>NZ_PYOC01000009.1 GCF_003026215.1 Photobacterium indicum | reverse complement strand
AAAAAAATCCCGCTGAGAATAATGTCAGCGGGAGGAATGTTCCATAAAACAATTAGGAGTTTGTAGCAGCAGTGGTAATTCAGACTATTAAGGTTAATGTAACGTAGTCACCCTTTCGGTAAGGATGCAAACCAGTAATCTCAATCATAGTAATAAGAGTGTCTATTGCTTAGTTAGTTCAAATTTTTTTTAAAAAAAATGGGTTATTTATTTTTTACCCGCTGAAAAATGATAGCTTGGGTGTTTTATTGTGTTTTATTGTGTTTTATAAGATAAATAAATCCTACTGATAATAATGCCAGTGGAAGGGGGGCCATAAAAATATTTTGGCTGAAGATAATGCAAAAAAACTCGCTGAATATCAGCGAGTAGAAGTTTAAAGTATTCAAACACAATAAGTAGGAGTTTCAGCAGTAGCATTGCTGATTAAAGGAATGATTTATTCGTGTGGGCGGCCAGCTCACAAATAACTCTTTAATCTTAATGTCAATATATAGGACTCGTGTTTTCAGGGTTAGTTCAAATTAGTTCTATTTAAATTTAGCAGTTAGTATAAAGTACTGATCTTACGATTTAATTAATATTGTCATTTCATTTAGGTGAGGTGTTTTTTATTGGAAACATATGATGCAAATCAGAGCATCGCAACGAGTGTTCTGGCACATTATCATCAAGCTATCTCAATACGTTGGATTCAGAGTTTCGCTGAAACGAGCACTTTGAGGTAACTTGGGGATCATATCTCTATGATGTTCTAAATCCCTTTATCTGTCTGGCACTGCCTTTCTACAATTAAATGTGCCAGTCGTGGTCTACGACGTATTGAAGGAGAGCAAAGTGGCTCTGAATTTTGACCTAGATACCTATTTAAATCAGCTAAAACAACTTGTAAATATCGATTGTGGTACGAGTACACCATCTGGCATAGCTAAAATTGCAGATGTGTTGACACCAATGTTTGAACAAATTGGCTTTCATGTTGAGCGTTTTCAATTACATAATGATGCAGGTCCTTGCTTAAAAATAACCAATAAGCCTGACGCGCAATTCTATGACGTGATGTTAAGCGGTCATATGGATACCGTCTTTCCTGAAGGTACTGTCGCTAATCGTCCGATGACATATGATGACGAGAAAGCATACGGCCCTGGTGTCACCGATATGAAATCTGGCATATTGAGTGCGTGGTATGCTTTACAGGCGATGACGCTTGAAGAGTTAGACCGCCTATCAATTGTCGTTGCTTTAAATTGCGATGAAGAGATCGGCTCTTTATATTCTCGCGAATGGTTAGAAAGCATTGCACGTCAAAGTCGCCAAGTATTAGTGTGTGAAGCGTCACGACCGACTGGAAACCTTATTCGATCACGTAAGGGTAACGCTAAATATGAACTTGAATTTCATGGGGTTGCTTCTCATGCTGGTTCCGCTTTAGCTGATGGTATTTCTGCTATTTATGAGCTAAGCCATTGGTCGTTGGCAATTAGGGATATGGTTAATCTGAGTACTGGTACCACGATGAATGTGGGGGTTATTGAAGGGGGTATGGCTGTTAATGTGGTGCCCGATTACGCAAAAGCCATTGTTGATCTGCGTTTCTGGAATACAGAAGAAGCGGAAGCGATCGATAAAACGTTACGTGAAATGGCGAAAAACCCTTTTGAAAAAGGGGCAAGCGTAACTGTAAATCATGTCACTTTTAAGCCATCGATGCAGCCAACAGCAGACACCGAAGCACTCATTACATTGGTGAGTGAAGAGGCGGATAAATTAGCAATAACGTACGGTTGGGAAGATGCAGGTGGTGGCTCTGATGGCAATTTTACTGCCGCTCTTGGCATTCCGACGTTAGATGGTTTTGGGCCTATGGGGGCAGGCTTCCATAGCGATAAAGAATATTTGCTGATTCATTCAATTCAGCCTCGTATCCAGTTATTAGCCAATGTATTAAAACGTATCTAATACGTTATCTAAGTATAAACTATTGAAAAGCCTCTTTTTAGAGGCTTTTTGATTTAACCTCAATTCGGGATAAGAAAATCTAAAAATCAAATAGTCTAGTCTATTGCGGCGATTTTAACGCAGTAAGGCGCGAAAAGAACAATGCTGAGTGGCTTCAATTATCTCGAGCTGAGGTTATTTAGATACATCTAAATAAAGAAAACCCATCTCTATAAAGGGACGGGTTATGAAGAATGTCTTCTAAGAAAAAGCAGTGGCATAATATAAGACCCGCTAGTCTAGTATTTGTTCCCAAAAATGTGATCTTTTTTCAAAAAAGATGATTTTTAAAGTGAGGTTTAGTTCTGTAAGGGATAAGTGCAATCATTACTTATTGATTAATAGTTGGTTTACCATTTCTTGAACTCAGGTCTTTCTTTCCATTTGTATAAATAAAATACACATCAAGTTCTAAAATTCTGTACATCTTTCATTGAAAGGTAATGAAGGATCACTGTCACATTTTAGGATGTATTCCAATATCTAGTACGTAAAATTAACGTTATTTAATTGATTTTAACTTGTTAAACATGTTGTCGGGATGTAAAGTTCAAACATGTGTTTAATACGGGTGAATGAAATGGCAGGAAAGGGAGAAACAAAAGGTCGTATTTTGGATGCTGCTGAACTGCTATTTGCTGAGCATGGATTCAAAGAAACCTCATTAAGAACGATAACAAGTAAAGCTGGCGTTAATTTAGCTTCAGTTAATTATCATTATGGTGATAAGAAAACTCTGGTTAGAGCTGTACTTAGTCGCTATTTAGAACAATTCATGCCTTCGCTTAAAAATGAATTGGAAGCGTTACTCAAGCACGATGAAATTACAATGGAAGATGTTTTTCGTTGTGCAAAACAGCCTTTATCATCATTGAATGATTACCGCCCTTGTGGCACTACTATCTTTATGTCGTTGATTGGACGAGGTTACACCGATGTTCAAGGCCACTTACGCTGGTTTATCATAACGCGTTACAACGATGTGTTAACCCTTTTTACGAGCGCGGTATGTCGTGCAAATCCTTCACTTGATCCTGAAACGCTTTTTTGGCGCCTGCATTTCACGCTGGGTGCATCAGTATTTACCATGGCATCAAGTAAAGCATTGTGCGAAATCGCTGAAAATGATTTTTCCTGCAAAGTTGAAACCGAAGATCTTATTGATCGTTTAGTCCCTTATTTAGCGGCGGGTGTTGCTGCACCTATCGATCAAGGTTTGTCTTTAGTTTCATCTCCTAAAACCGGCACAGAGTAACTCGAATGATTTAACGAATCCCTACATTAATAATAACGATAAATGAAACAAAAGGACCTGAAAAATGAGCACTTTAACTAATTTGCGTCAACGCTACATCAGTGATCCCGCTTTTAAAATGTTTAAAAAAGTGCTACCACCATTATCTGATACAGAGCGAGAAGCGATGGAAGCAGGTAGTGTGTGGTGGGATGGAGAGTTGTTTAGTGGTTCGCCTAATTGGAATACTTTGCTGGCTTACCCCAAGCCAAAGCTCACGGATGAAGAGCAAACGTTTATCGATACAAAGCTCGAAACTTTATTGGAGATGCTGAATGATTATGAAATTGTTCAGGAAGACAAAGATCTTTCGCCAGAGGTATGGGCGTATCTACGAAAAGAAAAGTTTTTCTCGCTGATTATTAGTAAAGAATATGGCGGTTTGAATTTTTCATCGCTGGCAAACTCTACGATTGTAACAAAAATTGCTACGCGTAGTTTAAGTGCTGCAGTTACTGTTATGGTGCCTAATTCGTTAGGGCCTGGTGAGTTATTGTCTCATTACGGCACGCAAGAGCAAAAAGACTATTGGTTGCCACGCCTAGCGCATGGTGAAGAAGTCCCTTGTTTTGCGTTAACAGGTCCTGAAGCGGGTTCAGATGCTGGTGGTATACCTGATATGGGTATTGTTTGTTACGGCGAACACCAAGGTAAAGAAGTACTGGGTATTAAGGTTAGCTGGAACAAGCGTTATATCACCCTTTCACCCGTTGCAACTGTATTAGGTCTTGCGTTTAAGCTGCAAGACCCTGATGGATTGATTGGTGATAAAACGGATATTGGTATTACTTGTGCCTTAATCCCTGCTGATCACCAAGGTGTTGAGATTGGTGAACGTCATGATCCACTGAATATGGCATTCATGAATGGTCCTACTCGTGGGCAAGATGTCTTTATTCCGATGGATTGGGTTATTGGCGGACAAGAGTTCGCAGGTCGAGGCTGGCGTATGCTGGTGGAGTGTCTATCAGCTGGTCGTGGTATTTCATTGCCTGCGTTAGGTGCCGCAATTGGTCACCTAACAGCACGTACTACGGGGGCATATTCTTACGTGCGTAAGCAATTCGGGATGTCGATTGGTAACTTTGAAGGCGTAGCACAAGCAATGGGGCGTATTGGTGGTTACACCTATATGTTAGAAGCGTCTCGAACGCTAACTACAACGTCGTTGGACCAAGGTGAAACTCCCGGAATTATTACGGCGATTGCTAAGTACCATATGACAGAAATGGCACGTACAATTTTGAATGACTCGATGGATATTCATGCCGGGCGTGCGATTCAGCTTGGGCCAATGAACTACTTAGGTCACCATTACTTTGGTATCCCTGTTGCGATTACCGTCGAAGGCGCAAACATTCTGACCCGAAACTTAATGATCTTTGGTCAAGGGGCTACGCGTTGTCACCCATTTGTACTGAAAGAAATGGAATCTGCTGCGAACCCTGATGCTAAGCAAGGTGCAAAAGAATTTGATAGCTTGTTATCGAAACACATCAGTTTTGCGGTGGGTAATGTTGCGAAGTCAGTATTGAATGCATTTACAGGTTCACGATTCAATTCGGCACCTGTTAGTGGTGAAACCGCAGTTTATTATCGCCATTTATCACGCATGAGTAAGGCACTAGCCGTTGCTGCTGACTTTGCAATGTTGAGTCTTGGTGGTGAGTTAAAGCGTCGTGAACTGGTATCTGCACGATTGGGTGACGTACTCAGCCACTTGTATTTAGCCTCTGCAACCTTGAAGCGTTTTGAAGATGAAGGTCGTCAACAGCAAGATCTTCCGATGGTACATTACGCGCTACAACATTGTTTACACCAGTGTGGTGTTGCCTTTCATGAAGTGCTTAACAACTTCCCACGTAAAGGGGTAGGTCGTACATTGCGTACCATTCTATTCCCGCTTGGTATTCGTTATGACGCACCGAGTGATGAAGTAACGGTTCAGATTGCAAAACTACTTATGACTCCAGGTGCGCACCGTGAGCGTTTAACGAGTCTCTGCTATGTGGGCGATAAAGAGTCAGATCCGGTTGCGATTATGGAACGTGCGTTTGTTGCCATGTACAGCGTGAAAGATATTGAGCGTAAATTGGTACAAGCAACGAAGTCGGGTGAGATCCCGCGCAAAGTTTCATTAACAGAAAAGTTACAAATCGCGCTGGGTGCGGGTATTGTCACAGAAGTAGAAGTTGAAAAAATGCACAATGCTGACCAGTTGAGACAGCAAGCGATCCAAGTGGATAACTTTGATGCTGATAAATTCAAAAAAAGTGGTCTGCAACCAGGAAAGGCGGCTTAAGAGTTATTGTGCCATTTGTGTTCAGTAATTTTTTAAAAGAATAATAAACCTGGTGTCTCCCATGTGTCATGCAAGGATTGAAAAATCGATTGCATGGCACTTTTTTTTGTCTAAATTTAGTGTTAACACCTCCAACCACTGCATTTTTTATGGTTTTTATACATAAAAATAATGCGAAGTTGCCAGTAACCTTTTATCCTACAGTCAATTATGTAAGGGAAGTTGAAGATGATCATCAAACCTAAAATTCGTGGATTTATTTGTACAACAACGCACCCAGTGGGTTGTGAAGAGAACGTTAAAGAGCAAATCGCATACACTAAAGCTCAAGGCCCAATTGCAAATGCACCTAAGCGTGTACTTGTTGTCGGCTCTTCTAGTGGTTACGGTTTGTCATCACGTATTGCTGCGGCATTCGGTGGTGATGCAGCAACTATTGGTGTTTTCTTTGAAAAGCCAGGTACAGAGAAAAAACCAGGTACAGCAGGTTGGTATAACTCAGCAGCATTCGACAAACTGGCTAAAGAAGAAGGTCTTTATTCTAAGAGCCTGAATGGCGATGCTTTCTCTCATGAAGCGAAACAGAAAACAATTGATCTGATCAAAGCTGACCTGGGTCAGATTGATATGGTGGTGTATTCGTTAGCATCACCTGTTCGTAAAATGCCTGAAACGGGTGAAGTTGTACGTTCAAGCCTAAAACCAATGGGTGAAACATACACAGCAACAGCCGTTGATACGAACAAAGATGTATTAATTGAAGCAAGCATAGAGCCTGCAACCGAGCAAGAAATCGCTGATACCGTTACCGTAATGGGCGGTCAGGATTGGGAGCTTTGGATTAATGCTTTATCTGAAGCGGGTGTTTTAGCTGATGGTTGTAAGACCGTTGCTTACAGCTACATTGGTACTGAAATTACTTGGCCTATCTACTGGCATGGCGCACTAGGCAAGGCGAAGATGGACCTTGATCGTGCAGCATCAGAATTAAATAACAAGCTATCTGCTACTGGCGGTTCAGCGAATGTTGCCGTATTGAAGAGCGTTGTTACTCAGGCAAGTTCTGCTATTCCAGTCATGCCACTTTATATCGCGATGGTCTTTAAGAAGATGCGTGAAGAAGGTGTGCATGAAGGTTGTATGCAGCAAATCTATCGTATGTTCACTCAACGTTTGTACAAGGCTGACGGTACAGCACCTGAAGTAGACGAAGAGAATCGTTTACGTCTTGACGATTGGGAACTGCGTGAAGATATCCAGAAGCACTGCCGTGACTTATGGTCTAGCGTAACCAATGAAAACTTGTTTGAAGTTGCTGATTACCAAGAATATAAAGACGAGTTCATTAAGCTATTCGGCTTTGGCATTGATTCAATTGATTATGATATCGATGTTAATACACTGGTTGAATTTGATGTAGAAAATATCTAATCATATTTAATGAGTAAAAAAAACCGCCTCATTGGGCGGTTTTTTTATAAGAGTAACAGCATCAGTTTTTAGGTAAATGAATAATAAAGGCAGCGCCTTCTATGCTTGCTGTCTCTACATGAATTTGTCCTTGATAACTTTCTATTATCTCATGACAAACCGATAAACCAATACCTTGACCGGGATTGAGTTGATCAGCACGAACACCACGCTGGAAGATTGCTTCTCGCATATCAGGTGTCACACCTGGCCCATCATCTTCAATTCGAATGATATAATGGTCACTATACTCTGCGACATTAATGCGTACTTCACTGATACAAAAACGGTAAGCATTTTCCAAAATATTACCGAGTAGCTCCATGAGATCGTCACGATTAATCGGTAACTTTAACGATGTGTCGAAGCTCTCGGAGAATGTCACCTGCTTATCGGCGTATATCTTACTGAGCATACGAGAAAAGCTATCTATAGCGGGTTTAAGCTCTGTTTTGTCTTTCTGTAACCCTTGCTGGCCCATCATTGCACGTTTAAGCTGGTACTGAACCAAATTATCCATTTGACTGATCTGTTCGAGTACTCGCTGGTTTAATTCAGCGCGCGAAATCTCTCTGTCGTCTAGTAAGGCATTGGTTGCCGCAAGACGTGTTTTGAGGCTATGGGCTAAATCATCCATCGAATGGCGATAACGTCCTTTTTGGTCGTTACTGATTCGAATTAAGCGGTTTAAGGCAAGGGTGATATCTTGTAACTCCATTGGGAAGTTACTATCAAGGCTTTCGCGCTTAGCATCAGTCATTTGATCAAGCTGTGTAGCCAGTCGACGTAATGGCTGGAAGCTCCAATGAAATGCGGCAATTAAAAATGCAATGGCAATAAGAACAAATAAACCTAAATAAAAGGTCGTGCGTTTATGCAGTTGCGTGAGCGATGCCTCGTAGGGTCCTGCAGGGCGAAGCACTACTAATTGATAAATAGTGCCACGTTCTCTATCTCGACTCAGGTTATAGGCAATGTAGCTGCTATCATCGGGTAGTTTAATTAATGTCGGTGTGGGTATTTCTTCTGGTAGATTACGGCATATATCTGCGAGGTTTATGGTTTTAGCTTCATCAGAAAGCCATACGGTATTGTCATTTTGATCACAAACGACAGACATGTAATCACTGTCTGAAGGGTCGACAGAATCTATCCACTTATCGACATCTTTAATCAACCCAGCTCGATTAAGTTGTGCCACAACCATTGGCATCTGGGCCACTAACTCTGAAGAATAAGAAGCCATATAACTTTGTGAGTAGAGCTGGTTAATAACCCCTGCAAGTGCAGAGGTTATTAATACAATGATAGCTACAGATGTCACTAAAACCCGGCGTCGAAGGCGGGGTTGAAGAATGACTGTCTTCATTGAGCTTGCAACTCAAAAATGTAACCCTGACCACGAATGGTCGTAATAGGGTTATCTTGTCCTGTTGTCATGAACTTCTTACGTAGTCGGCTTATCATGACCTCGATTGTGTTTGGATCACCTTCTTGATCTTCATAAAGCACATCAAGTAAACGTTGCTTAGAAACAACCTGACGGCTATGGCGCATAAGGTATTCAAGCAAGTCATATTCAAATGCTGTTAGCTCAAGTAGGGCCTCACCAACAAACACTTGCTTTGCTAGTAAATCGACGCGGATATCACCCGCTGACATTTCTGGTTTTACAAAGCCAGAACTACGACGAACTAAAGCACTTAAACGTGCAACCATCTCTTCTTTTTGAAACGGCTTAACTAAATAATCATCAGCACCCGCTTCTAGACCAGTTACTTTATCTTGCCAATTGGCACGTGCTGTTAAAATGAGAACAGGTAAGCGAAGCCCTTTTTTTCGCATATCTTTTATCAAGCTTATTCCGTCACGATCAGGTAGACCTATATCGACAACCGCAATATCATTCGGATAATTTTGTGCAAAAAACAGACCTTCTTCGGCTGTGCCTGCACATTGGACTTGATGACCTAATTCACTGAGTTGAGACTTTAGGTGATGACTCAGAATTTGATCATCTTCGACAATTAGGATTCGCATAATTTTGATTACCAAAGATAAATATATCTAATGAATATACTTAATAGAAAAGAAGCTTGCGAGATTAAGTGTAGGGAATGTGACTGAATAGACGCTGACTCATTAAATTTTAGCGAGAACAAATCATTTTTGCATCGTTTCGCAACAGTTTCAGCCCTTAAATCATGGCTCTTTCTATTAAAACAATGTGTGAATTAAGAGAGAAGAGCCGTGAAATCATATACCCATCATTAATTCATAATAATGATTAACGTACCGGCAATTGTTAACAGTACGTTGGCAATGGCATAAGTACCAGCATAGCCTAAAGCTGGAATTGTGCTTCGAGCATGTTCATTGATCATATCCATTGCAGGTGCACAAGTTCGAGCACCAATGATGGCACCAAATAAAAGTGCACGGTTCATCTTCAGTACATAAGCACCAAACAGGTATGCCAATACAACAGGGATCACACTCACCATTAAGCTAGTGACTAAGACCATAGGGCCAATATGTGCAAATGAATCGAATAAATTAGAACCCGCACTCAAACCAATTCCTACCATGAAGACCATTAAGCCAAGATCTTTCGCCATATTAAGCGCACCTTGGGGTACATAACCAAAAGTAGGGTGGTTAGCACGTAGGAATCCTAATGTAATACCAGCAATCAGAAGCCCTGCAGCACTACCTAAGCCAAATGCAACGTGACCAAATGCCAATGTAATCGAACCGATAAGTAACCCGATGATAAAAAAACAGCAGAATGCTAATAGATCGGCAATTTGGCTGTGAATCGAGATAAAACCAATACGTTCAGCAAGACCAAGTACTCGGCTTTTTTCTCCACTGACTTGCAAAATATCCCCTTTATTCAAAAGAATATTGTGGTCCATCGGCATTTCTATTTGTGCGCGAACAACACGGTTCAAGAAACAACCGTATTCTGATAAATTTAGCTCAGATAGGCGCTTGCCAGAGATATTGTCATTTTTAACCACAATTTCTTCTTCAACAATCCGAAGGTCGAGAAGATCACGGTCGAAAACTTCTTTGCCGTTTCGAAAGCTAGGGTCCAAGCGTGCATGGCTGTCTGGGTAACCCACTAAGGCAATCTCATCACCTTCTTGTAAAATAGCATCACCATCAGGGTTTGCTAATATACCGTTTCGTCGTACGCGTTCAATGTAGCAGCCAGTTTGACGGTAGATACCCAACTCTCTCAGGTTACGGCCATCAATCCAGTTAATAAGCTCAGGACCAACGCGATAAGCACGAATAATCGGTAAATACACTTTACGCTGAGAAACTTCACCAATACCGCGTTCTCGCGCAATTTGTTGCGACGACTCAGCAAGATCTTGTTTCTGTAACTTAGGCATTAGCTTAGCGAGAAAAATAAGGCTGATTAAACCCATCAAATAAGACATGGCATAGCCAACGCTTAGGCTATCAATGGTTTGTTTAATGATATCAGGATCGCTAATGCCAGATAATCCAGAATTCAATGCGTCTTTTGCACCTACAAGAACTGGCGTTGCCGTCAATGAACCAGCCATTAAGCCTGTCGCTAAACCTATATCAAGCCCAAGATAATGAGTCATGGTTAAAGTGATAGCTATGGCGGAAAGCAGCACAACAAGTGCGAGTAAAAGGTAGTGTTTACCATCTCGGAAGAAAATACCAAAAAAGTTGGGGCCAGCTTCTATACCCACACAAAAAATAAACAGCATAAAGCCAATATTTAATGCTTCAGTATTGAAAGTGAATCCGGCATTACCGAACAGTATGGCCGTAAGTAAAACACCAATAGAATTGCCTACTTGCATCTTAGCAAAACGAATTTTACCAAAACTTAGACCAACAGCGAGAACAACAAAAAGCAACAGAATATCATTCTGATGGAGAAGGGATGCTACATCGATATTCACAACATATTTTCCGGGAAGGGGAACACAACAAAAGTGACGAAATTCTAGCTGATTTTAGAGATTTGTCATATCAGAATTCCACATTTATTCGATTATTTTTTTCTTAGAATAGCTATTAGATAAAGTTATGCCTTCTGCACATCTTATACCCAAGCTGCCTCAGGATGCTCGTTTCAGCGAGAATTTAAGGTACTTATTTATAGATCTAGTTGTTCTACGTTGAAAATAAGTATCATCGTTCATCGTGTGTTATAGCCCTTATATCTTCGTATTGTTTCGCGGGGGTAAAGTCGAAGGTAGGAAATAAAGGTATTAAAAAGGGCTGAAAGATCAGCCCTATTGATTCATCTAACAACTATTACGCTGTTATTTACTGTTCGCCATTATTGAAAAAGGCTTAGGTTTTCTTTTGCGTATGCTTCAAATTCTGTGTAGCCACCAACGTGCTCTTGGTCAACAAAAATTTGAGGAACAGTTTCAACAGGTTTACCAACCGTTTTTTCTAGGTCTGATTTACTGATGCCTTCCGCGTGAATATCTACATAACGGAAATTAAAATCATCGCGCTCTTCTTTTAGTTTTTCAGCAAGGTCTTTTGCACGAACACAGAATGGGCAACCAGGACGACCAAAAATAACAACGAACATAATATCTCTCCTCAAATTTATTGTGTTTACTATAACTTGCCAACGACCGATGAGAAAGCGGGTTTTATCTCTTACTCTGATAGATAAAAGCGATTGACGCTTTTTTGTATATAAACGACGAAACTAGACTAAAGAGTCTGTTTTTTTACGTTGTAGTCACCTTGGAAAATGAACGGATTTAGTGTGTACGCTAACATGCTAATTAAACGTCACTTTTATGACATGTTCTTATGTGTTTTATCAGCACGTTATGTGACGAAGAACTTATTCCTTCAAGTTGAAATTTTATAGCGGTCAAATATTGTTCAGAATCAAAATGAGTAACCAATATTCCGTAATACTAACTTGGGTATATGCGTATCAATTTAAATACTCACTTATTTTCAGTTAAGTAAAGCCGTCAGGTAGTACATGCAATGTTATTTACACGACTGAGTTTCGGGTGATTATTCAAATTTGTATTGTAGTTTGTGTAATGGAGTACCTATGTTTCAGTTTATGACATCGTCAAGGATTGTTTTTGGTGAAGGGGCGTTAATCAACTCATTCTCTACATTCAATCAATTTGGTTACAGTGTTTTATTGGTAACAGGGAAAGATAGTCAGCGCTCTGAGCCTTTAGTTAATTATTTAAAGCAACAAAACATGCGTTATCAGCAAGTGGCTGTATTGGGTGAGCCTCTTATTGCAATGATTGAAGAAATGGCTGCAATGGGTAGGCGTTTTCGACCTGATATGGTGATTTCTATCGGTGGTGGTAGCGTTCTTGATGCTGGTAAAGCCCTTGCCGCATTGATACCAAACCAAGGCAGTGTGTATGACTATGTGGAAGTGGTTGGACGTAATGTACCGCTTCAAGCTAAACCCTTGCCATTTATTGCGATTCCCACTACCTCAGGTACCGGATCTGAAGTCAGTAAAAATGCCGTGCTTCGCTCAGCACAAGAAAATGTGAAAGCTAGCCTAAGAAGCGCTGATATGCTGCCCGACTTAGCGATCATCGATCCGACATTAAGCTACGGTATGGATCCTGTCCTGTCGGGATGCTGCGGTATGGATGCGTTCACTCATTTAATGGAAGCTTATGTCTGTGGCGCGCCTAATCCACTCACCGATATGGTTTGTGAAGAAGGATTACGGCGATTAGCGGGTGCCATTGTGCCAGCTTGTGAAGATGATGATCCCCGCGCGCGCTCTGATATGTCATTTGCGGCAATGTTAGGAGGAATGGCATTAGCTAATGCCAAGCTTGGTGCAGCACATGGATTAGCCTCATCGTTGGGGGGCAGGCTGAGCGCACCGCATGGCTTGATTACCGCACAACTTGCGCCGTATGTTATGCAAGAGAATGTGTTGGCAGCAAGAGAGGCTGGACGAGCCGATGTACTTAATCGTTATCGACAGTTGGCTTGTATTCTTACTGGTAGAATGGATGCTGATATTGCAGATGGCATCACTTGGACCAAGCGAACGCTAGGACGTTTAAATCTACCACCTGTTTCGGACTATGGGCTATGCGACACGATGTTTAATGAGGTGGCAGAAGACGCATTATTATCCAATGCCATAAAAGGAAATCCGTTACCGCTAAACAAAGAGCGCTTACAAGGGATTCTTGAGCAAATATGTCAGGAATGCAAAGTTGATATCTCGAACCAAGTATAATGAGCAATATAGGCAAATAATTCGCTCAATAATCCTATTTATTTGTATTTGTGATAGATTAAGTTGAATTAATTGATCTATCACTAGTCTTATTCTTTGGGGGAAGAAAGATTCAGCTGGTGGATGTAAACGTTAATGAATCATTGGTCGTTTATATCTTGTTAAAGTGCCATTATAAATGTGATAAGGATGTCCATGAATCAAACGATCGACACTATTTTGCAACACCGTTCTATTCGTCAGTTTACCGATCAAGCTATTGATGCAGAACTACTATCGTTTCTACTCGATTGTGCAATAGCAGCATCGACATCGAGCTTCATGCAATGTGTCAGTATTATTCGTGTTACTCAATCTGATACGCGTCAAAAATTAGCACACTTGGCGGGTGGCCAACCTTATGTTGAGACTGCTGCTGAGTTTCTTGTTTTTTGTGCAGATTTTAATCGCCACCAACAAATTCACCCAGAAGCGCAGTTAGGTTTTACAGAGCAAACGCTTATTGGGGCTGTTGATGCAGCTCTGATGGCTCAAAATTGTTTATTAGCTGCTGAATCTACGGGGTTAGGCGGCGTGTATATTGGCGGACTTCGTAATAATCCAGAAGCCGTGGCTGACGTTTTAGCGCTGCCTCAGCATGTGCTTCCACTTTTTGGCTTATGCCTGGGTTACCCATCTCAAAATCCGGAAATTAAACCGCGTTTACCGCAATCGATTATCGTGCATCAAGAGCAGTATCAACAGGTGCTTAATCAGCCTGAATTACAAAATTACGATGAAGAAGTGCGTGAATATTACAGAACCCGTACTGGTGGAAATAAAGAAATATCTTGGTCAGAACAAATTACTGATGCCTTAAATAAAGAGGCTCGACCTTTTATGAAAGACTTTATTAATAGTAAAGGCTTTAGTACAAAGTGATAGTCAGATACACTTAATACACAATAAATATCATGTGTGATAGCATTAATTTTTGACTTTATTTTAACCTTATCAATAGGTTTAGTTTATATAATCAATAGATTACACAGAAGATAATAATAAGTAAGAATATCGGATAAAGAATATGAACTATATGGGAAAAGTGGCAGTTGCTCTTGTGTTGACAGCATTGCTTAGTGCTTGCGGAAGCACTCCTGACAATGGGCAAGGTGTAACATCGGCCATCAATACTGGCGACGCAGTCAAAAATGCACAAAATATTCACCAAAATTGGCAGGAAAAAATACAAAGTATTGAGCATTTACAGCTCTATTCACCCAATAAATATGGTGTTGTTCAAGCGCATTGGAAAAAAGCAGATTCGATTTATCAAAGCTTTGCTGGTTCACCTGAGACAGCATTTAAAAGCTACTCTATTTTTTCATCGGCGACTTATCTTGAACGTTTTTTAGACGAAATTAATCAAGCACAGATAACGTTGACTAAGCTAGATAAACTAAAAGTTAAGTCAGACAGGGTTCTTGCACCAGCGATAAAGCAAATGGCTTACCTTAATTCTTTAGATGCTGCGCGTTATTATCGTAGTGAATATACAAGGCTAAACCGTTTTTATGCCAAGCTGTTCAATTATATAGATAATGATGATGTTTCTGATGCACGAGAAGAGCAAGAAGAATTTTTAGAGCGTAGCTTTAGCTTAGAAATTAAAACAGTAAAGAAGATTTATATTGCACCTCTTGAGACGAAGCTACGTGAACTACGTAGAAATGATGTGCGCTATTATGCGCCGTTAAGTTACTCTCGTGTTGAAACAGAAATTACTGACGGTAATCGTATTATTGATTTAACGCCTCGAAATTTTAAAGCCATTGATAAGAAAGTTATCGAGATTCAATTTGAACTTGATCATGCCGCTCATATTGCGCTTGAAGTGAAAGGTCTACGAGATCGCAGCAAAGATGACTATGAAAATTTCATTCTAGAAATAGAAAATAAGTTACTGCGTATTTCTCGTGCTCTAGATAATCAAGATCTGCGCAATCAGCCAATAAGATCACAAGCGAAGTTGATTACCGAAGGCGTTTTATCTGCACGCAAGAGTAATTTTATTCAAACACAGCCATATTACGCTGATGATAAAAGTAACGACACATCTATAGAGCAGGTAACAGCGTTAACAAAGCTAGTGGAAGCTCAGAAACAGCAGATTCAACAATTACGGCTAGAAGCTAAGCCTGCATCAAGCATTGATGAAAGTGTAGCTACTCAGCAAAATGGCAATGCAGAACTTGAAATACCAATTAATGCAGCAAAGAATGCAGAGGTTGAAATTTCAGAGTAAATGATTGTGCAAATATGAACAGAAAAGTAGCCAATGGCTACTTTTTTTGTATCTACGTATTATCAACTTTCTTATGTTACTCATTAACGACAGCCTGTATTTAAAATTAGTAACAAAAAAAATGATAAACCCAGCGCTTTAAATGTGTTTTTTTTGTTACTTTATCGTGGGTGGTAATTTTATTTGGTTCGTTTTTTTATTTTGTTTAACATGCGTTTATGTTAACTTATTTTGCGAAAATCAACTGTTGTTACGTTTGCGCAACGTGCCGTTAACGCTGGCGGTTTCCTTCTCGTGTTTCTAAACCTATTTTTTTTATCTTTGGTTGAATTTTCGCCATTCTTGGGATTGATCTACTCTTCAGCATCCATTAGAATGCGCGGCGCATTTGTAATGCATCCATTTTTGAAATTTTATTGATTTTTTTGAATTTTACTCCTGTAGGGGAACTAAATGTCCACAAAACTAGCTAACCCAGCGCCATTAGGCTTAATGGGTTTTGGTATGACCACAATCCTTTTAAATATCCACAATGCGGGCTTTTTCCCGATTGATTCAATGATTCTTGCTATGGGTATTTTCTACGGTGGTATCGGTCAAGTGCTTGTTGGCATGATGTGCTTTAAGCGTGGTGATACATTTGGTACTACAGCATTTACTTCTTACGGTCTATTCTGGTTAACACTTGTTGGCCTTATAGTTATGCCTAAGATGGGTCTAGCTGATGCAAGTCCTGCACACTTCATGGGTTGGTACTTAGGCCTTTGGGGCGTATTCACTGCATTTATGTTCGTTGGTTCTCTTTGCTACCCACGTGCTAAGCAGTTCGTATTTGGTTCTTTAACGGTATTATTCTTCCTTCTTGCTGCACGTGATTTCACGGGTAGCGAGTTAATCGGTACAATTGCTGGTTTCGAAGGTATTATTTGTGGCGCAAGTGCAATTTACTTTGCAATGGCACAAGTATTAAACAACGAATACGGTCGTACAATTCTACCTGTTGGTGAATTGAAGAAAGAAAAAGTAAGCCTAAAAGCTGCTGCTTAATCTTTCACGATAAAAACCTCGTACTAGTGATTAACTAGGCGGGGTTTTTTTGTGTCTAATTTTTGGCGCTATTTAATTTTAAGCGCTGCCTCCAGCAATTAAGCAGTACTGACTATTGCGTTGGAGTGAGCCTATTTAACACAGACATGTCGTTATTTTCGCGTGAGTTGGTGCGAAACTGCGATGGTGTAATACCATATTTACGTTTAAAAGCATCACAAAAGTAAGCGGCACTGCCAAACCCTGAGCAATGGCTAATTTGAGAAATAGAGTAATTAGCAAACGTTAAATAATTTAATGCTATCCCCATTCTTATATCCAGCAGTAATTGGCTGAATGATACCCCTTCTTTGGCAAGGTGACGGCGCAATGTTGATTGTGTCGTGAAGAGCGCCTTCGCCATACCATCGACACTCCACTTACGCTTCGGATCTAGTGTGATTAAACGTGCAATCATACGCTCTTTAGGTTCATCATAATTAAATCGAAACACATTAAAAACATCGACATTTGCTTCATCTAATGCCATTAGAATAAAGACTAAAGATTGTTTCAAGAAACATTGCTCTAATTGCGGATCGCCCAATACAGGCAATGCTTGCTGGAACAGTGTGAAGTTATTGGCAATAGTTTCAGGTGTTTCTACAAAGTAATTGGGCGTATTTGTTTTTGCTTGAGTACCCATATGAGTTATCGCGCTTAAATTAGTGAAAGCATCGGTTAATGTTTTTTCACTGATGAGTAATAACTCAAGCTCGATCTGTGCATTACTTTGTTGGGTTACAGAACAAGATATATGACTAAATTTTGGAATGATAAATGTTGAATCTTTCTTTATTCTAATCTCAACACCGTTGATATTTATAATGCCAGTACTGTTCTTGATTTTGGCAATAAGGTGATTATCAATATAAAACTCTTTGAGTGAAATGTGGCTTTGAGAAAGGATATGTTTGTATTTCATCTTGTAGATAGTTCTCGAAAAGTAGCGGTAACTGAAAGCGCCTTTTTAACTGTTGCCATCCTTGCTGTTGTCTGGAGTATAGGGCGAAATCTAAACTGAGAATAGAGTATAGAAGTGCTTTATATCAATTTAAGCTCACTTAGTGGGTTGCTCTTAAGATATTGGATGAATTTCTGAATGCGATTATTCAATACGCTATGCTTAGAGCTGTTGAACGATAAATTGGTGCTTTTTACAGCAAACGATCGGTATGCGATAAGAAAGCAATCAGAAAAGCGCCATGCCTAAAGCAAATTTAAGGAGGAGTTATGGCTCAGCGTTACGCTGCCCTTATTGGTGCGCTAGTTGCCGATGCTGCAAGTATGGGGACGCATTGGATTTATTCACCAGAACGAATTAAAACGCTATCTGAATTATCACACTTTCCCTTTATTGAACCCAATGTACTGCATTACAAAGACGTTGAAGGCTATTACGCTCATGATAGCTTAACGGCGGGTGAGTTAACCGCTTACGGTGAATGGTTGGCATTGTATATACGTTTACTTGCGGAACCAGAGATAAGTACGCATCAAATTCAGCAACATATTCTTGATTACTTTGGTCCTGGTGGTGATTTCATTGGCTACGTTGATAGCCCAACGAAAGCGTTATTATTGACCTTATTTTCACTCGAACCTGATGATTGGCCCGAAGACTCTGGCAGTAGTGAAGATGATCAAAACCCAGCACTGTGTGCTATTCCTGCATTGGTTGCGCTTAAATACCCGTCAGAACAGTTAGAGCAAGAAATCGACCGCATCGTAGGGATTACGCATCAAAATGAACTAGCGTTAGCTACAGCCAAAGCATTTGCGAGTGCATTGAATGAAGCACTGCGTTCTCGACGGATGGAACCTGTGCTTAATGTGTTAAAGGTGAAATCACCTGTTGAAATTCAAGATAAGATTGAAAAAGTACGGTTATTGGATGGAGATGTTAACGATCTCACTCATGTTTTTTCACTTATCAGTTCAGCATGCCATTTAGAAGATAGTGTTCCGATGGCTGCTTGGATTTTACAAAACAGTGAAAGCTATACTGAAGCGATAATGAAAAATATTCTGGTTTCAGGTGATACGTGCGGGCGGGGGATCTTGATTGGTGCACTTGCGGGTGCGTGTTATGGCTTTGGTGATGAAAAGGGGATACCTATCTCGTGGCTAACCACGTTGCAAAGTGGAGAGGCTCTCGCTGAAGATATTGAGGCATTGCTGAAGGCTGCAAAGAGTTAGCCTCTATAAACGAATAAAGCACGGTAACTAATGTAATCGCTATGGCTGAAACTAAAAAGCCACCCGTTTCTGATAAGTAACGGATGGCTTTTAATATTAAACAGTGACGGATTTAGCAGATAACTTTAATAGCCAGACCACCCTGAGAAGTCTCACGGTATTTAGCGTTCATGTCTTTACCTGTTTCCAACATTGTTTCGATTACTTTATCAAGTGAAACTCGAGGCTCAGAAGAACGACGTAGTGCCATACGACATGCGTTAATCGCTTTAACCGCTGCAATACCATTACGCTCTATACATGGAACCTGTACCTGACCAGCAACAGGATCACATGTTAGACCTAAGTTGTGCTCCATTGCGATCTCAGCTGCGATGCAAACTTGATCAGGGCTACCACCCATAAGTTCAGCAAGACCCGCTGCAGCCATTGAACATGCTACACCCACTTCACCCTGACAGCCTACTTCAGCACCAGAGATAGATGCATTGCGCTTATAAAGACCACCAATTGCACCAGAAGCTGCAAAATAACGCGTGTAATCTTTAGGACCAACATTCTGGATGAACTTATCGTAGTAAGCTAGTACCGCTGGAATGATGCCACACGCGCCATTTGTTGGTGCAGTAACAACACGACCACCCGCTGCATTTTCTTCGTTTACAGCAAATGCGTACATGTTAACCCAGTCAACAACCGTCATCGGGTCAGTACTTAGGTTTTCTGTCGTTATCAGTTGTTGGCGAAGTGCCGCTGCTCGACGTGGAACACGTAGTGGACCTGGTAGAATACCTTCTTCGTTCATACCTCGTTCCATACATTCACGCATGGCTTTCCAGATGTTTGCGAAGTAAGTATTAATTTCGTCTTCTGCATTCATTGCACGTTCGTTAGCCATAACAAGTGCACTAACAGAAAGGCCATGTTCTTTACAATGTGCAAGAAGGCCTTCTGCCTTAGTATACATGTAAGGTACTTTGACTGTTGAAACTTGCTCTTTGCCAAAGTTTTCTTCGTCGACGATGAAACCACCACCGATTGAATAATAAGTTTTAGTGTACGACACTTCATCGCTAATCCAAGCGGTGATAGTCATACCATTTTCGTGAAGAGAAAGATTAGTTGTATGAAAATTCATACCTCCTTCACGAGGAAACTCTACTGTGTGGCAGTGCATGCCAACAGGTAAGCGTTCTGTTTCTTCTACACGAGCGATAAAACCGGGGATGCTGTCAATATCAACATGTTCAGGACTGTTGCCTGCAAGACCCATGATGATAGCGATGTCTGTATGGTGACCTTTACCGGTAAGAGAAAGTGAGCCATAAACGTCAACGGTAATTTTGGTTATATCTCGTAATTTGCCCATCGCGCGTAAGTCATCAATAAATTCCTTACCTGCTTTCATTGGACCAACAGTGTGTGAACTGGAAGGACCCACACCAATTTTGTAGATATCAAAAACACTGATCATGCGTATTACCTCAGTCGGGGGAAGCGATCTTGCCTCCGGCCAAGACTGTCATAGTTTTTATAATTCCCGCCCCTTCCTTGGCGAGATCACTAGAAAAGCAAAAAGAGCAGTAGGCAAATACTTCCTGCTCTTTTGTGTTGTCTATTCTACTCTAATTGACTTAGAAGACTATGCGTTGTAGCACATTTTTTCGGAAGAAAAAGCCGTAAATGAACATTCATTACGGCTAGAGTAGATGAATCTTTTACAATGCGCCGTAGATTACTGAAGTAATTGCAGCAATACCACATAGAGCAGTGAAAAGTTGTACCGGTGCAGATGTCTTGTACTTAGCCATTGCTGGTACTTTGTACATTGCTACAACAGGCATTAGGAACAAGATTGCAGCGATCATCGGTGCACCCATTGTTTCAATCATACCTAGGATGCTTGGGTTAACTACCGCAACCATCCAAGTTGTAATAACGATGAAACCAAGAGAGATTTTCTCAATCTTTTTAACTGGCATCTTAGAGCTAGATTTCGCTAGACCAACAAGACCTTCATGTGCACCAAGGAAGTGACCGAAGTAGCTTGAAGTGATAGCAGCAAAAGCAACTAGAGGACCAAGAATTGAGATTAGCGGAGATTCGTGAATGTTCGCTAGGTACGATAGAACACTAATGTTTTGTTCTTGTGCGATAGCTAGTTGCTCTGGTGATAGAGAAAGAACAACAGAGAATACAAAGAACATAACGAAGCTCATAAGCATCATTGCTGCACCGCCAGTGATCATGTCAGTCTTTTTAACTGCATCTTCACCGTAAACGCGGCGCTGTTCTTTAGAGAACTGGCTGATGATTGGGCTGTGGTTGAAAGAGAAAACAATAATTGGAATTGCTAGCCAAATAACAGAAGGCATAGAGCTCCAATCAGGGCTAACAGAAACCATTGTTGTATTCCACTCAGGCACTAGGTAGATAGATAGTGCTAGTAGAATAAATACTAGAGGGTAAACCATTGCAGACGTTGCTTTAAGCATCAGTTCTTTACCGAACACAACACCAGCAGTCATTGCTATGATTAGGCCGCCAGATAGCAACCAACGTGGAATTGACTCCATACCCATTTGGTTAACTAAGAAAGAGTCGACAGTGTTTGTAATACCAACACCATAAATTAGAACAATCGGATAGATAGCAAAGAAGTAAGCGAAAGTGATGATTTTTGCGCCAGACTTACCGAAGTGCTCTTCAACAGTATCAGTGATATCTGCTTCAGGGTTTTTTGCTGAAAGAACGAAGCGAGCAAGACCTTTATGTGCAAACCAAGTCATTGGTAGTGCAATAAGAGCCAGAATAACTAGAGGCCAAAAGCCACCAGCGCCTGCTTTAATTGGAAGAAAAAGAACACCAGCGCCTACTGCTGTGCCAAATAGTGATAGTGCCCAAGTGAAATCTTTATACGTCCAACTTGCTTTTGCTGCGGTAGTCGCTGCTGTATTCGAAGTGGTTTGCATGATTATCTATCCAAAGTGTTTTACGGAACGGGAATTAGGAACGGGGCGCATTTTCGCTATTTCCAGAAGTAAAACTTTGATCTTGATCCCGTTATGTAATTGGTGATATTTGCAATACAATTAAAGGTGATCTTGATCACAGGGGGTGTTACGAAGAAGTTAGGGAAAATGACGTGTTAGAAGGCGAATTTTTAATACCAAAGCTGTTTTGATAACAACTTAATCATTTGGGCAGTAGCTCCCCAAATTGAATAATTGCTGAATGGAATTGAATAAATATTGTGTAGGTGGCCATTTATTTGAAACTGCTGACTGTGCATATTCACTGGGTTTAATAAGTATTGAATTGGCACTTCGAATAACTCATCAACCTCGCTGGGGTCAAGCTTTGGCTGGTAATCTGCTGCTATTGTTGAAAGGAATGGCGTTACCATATATCCGCTTATTGTAGGCAGAGCTGGCAGCTGTCCAAGTATATGATTTCGACTGCATAATATTCCAGTTTCTTCTTCTGTTTCGCGGAGTGCTGTAGCCGCTAAATCTTGATCGAAGCTTTCATGACGACCACCAGGGAAAGCAATTTGGCCTGGGTGATGTTTTAAGTGGTTTGCACGGCGAGTTAATACAATATTGTAGGTGTTATTACGGGGAACGAGAGGGATCAGCACAGCCGCGGGCTTAAAAGTATCTGTAGCAGATACATGCTGGCGTACACGCTCATTATGACTCTTGTCATAATTCGTGGTTGGCGCAAGCATAAAGCGGCTTAATATTTGTTGCTGACTGATCATAAACTGTCCGTGTTTACTGTAACTGCTTATCTTGTTCGCGATGAACGAGATCTAAGCAGTTACAATTTTACTATTCCAAGTCATTTGGTAATAGAGTAGTTAATAAAATAGACTACTGTCTTAAGATTGGCAGAATTCTACTTAGTTTGTCCAGTGTTTCCTGATATTCACTGTCAGATTTGCTATCTGCAACCACTCCACCGCCAGCCCAAGCGTATATCTTCTGCTCTTGAGTGACTAATGTTCGTATCGTAATGCTAGTATCCATGCGACCACAGCGGCTGATATAGCCAATGCTGCCACAGTAAATACTACGGCGATGCGGTTCTAATTCTTCAATTATAGACATAGCTCGTACTTTCGGGGCGCCTGTAATTGAGCCTCCGGGAAAACAAGCACGTAATAAATCCGTTGCCGAGTACTGTTGGTCTAGTTCGCCTGTTACGGTGCTAACCAAGTGATGAACCGCGGGGAAACTTTCGATTTCAAAAATGCTGGGTACTTTGACACTACCGGGTTTTGCCACTCGTCCAATATCATTTCGTAGCAAATCAACAATCATCAAATTTTCTGAGCGATCTTTTTCAGCATGACGTAAATCGTCGGCATAGGCTCGGTCTTGTTCTACATTGTCTGAGCGTGGGCGCGTACCCTTGATCGGCTTTGTTTCAACGTAACCTTGGTTATGTTGTAGAAAACGTTCTGGTGATACAGACAAGACAGTACCGTGTTCAGTGCGGATAAAACCAGAGAAAGGCGCACCATTCGTTTGCTCTAAACGTAAGTAAGCTTGCCATTCATCACCGCGATAAGAAGCCTGAAAACGCTGTGCAAGGTTAATTTGATAACAATCACCAGAGAGTAAATACTCTTGGACTTGATCAAATTTGTTGCAGTAACTGCTAATTGTCATGTTTGAAGACCAATCAGTTGTTAATGCAAAGTGTTCAGCTTGTTGTGACACGTCCTTTTTGTGCTGCGTTAAACTGTTTTCTTGGTGCTGTTTTAGCCATTCTAAACGTTGACTACCAGAAGGAGAGACTAAAAAAAGCGTTTTTTCTTGGTGATCAGCAATCAGTGCCCAATCATAAATGCCTACAGCCATATCAGGTGCAGAAATATCATGCTTAGCCAGTGAGGCAATTTTTTCAACCCGTCGACCGAGGTCGTATGCAAAATAGCCCAGTGCACCACCAATAAATGGCACACCAGTCATAGGGTTAAGTGGGGGTAGTAGATCCTGTTGAATATGTTGAAGCAGAGAAAACGGATCATCAGTGCTAGTTTTTTCATCGCCATTTGAAAATTTAATACAGGTTATTTCACCTTGTGTCTCCAAAGTGGCTAAAGGATCAGCAACTAGAATATCAAAGCGATTATCTGGGTGATTATTGGCAGCAGAACGTAATATCATCGCCCATGGCAGACGTGATAAGGGTGAAAACCACTCAAGAGTCATTTCTGGGCTGTAATCGAGTTGTTCAATGCTTAGTTTGGGATGTGATTTACAAATCATTTTCTTTTTTGTGACAGGTATTCAATTGGCGCATAGCGCGAAGTTGAGCGCAAGAGTATCATAACCACAGCTTTTATTACGACGCCCAAGGACGATCCATCGCGTTTTATTTTCTAAAGGGTACACAGAAATAAAGTGAGATGGACATTTGCCATGTGGAGCATGGCCGCGTGATAGCATTTGGGTGAGTCATATTGGTTATACGAATCAATATACTGCAGCCATGAATGAGAATCACACACTACACTGGAAGCTTTTTGTAGTGACGAATTAAAGCTGGGCGCCATGGAATTATAATAATCAACGAGGGCAATTATGACCGTCATCCGTAAAGAAGATGTGATTAGTAGTGTTGCTGATGCATTACAGTACATATCTTATTACCATCCACTTGATTTTGTTCAAGCATTGGAAAAAGCTTATAACAAAGAACAGAGTCAAGCTGCGAAAGATGCTATCGCACAGATTTTGATTAATTCACGTATGTCTGCAGAAGGTAAACGTCCTATCTGTCAAGATACGGGGATCGTGACCTGTTTTGTTAAAATCGGAATGAATGTGCAGTGGGAGAGTGATCTTACTGTTCAGCAAATGGTCGATGAAGGTGTCCGTCAAGCTTATAACAACCCAGACAACCCCCTACGAGCGTCTGTTGTTGCCGATCCTGCTGGCACACGTAAAAATACGAAAGACAATACGCCAGCAGTTGTTCACATTGATATGGTGCCAGGCAATAAGGTTGATATTCAAATTGCAGCTAAAGGCGGCGGTTCTGAAAATAAAACCAAGATGGTGATGTTGAACCCTTCTGATGATGTGGCTGAGTGGATTGAAAAAACAGTGCCATTGATGGGGGCTGGTTGGTGTCCACCAGGCATGCTTGGCATAGGCATTGGTGGTACGGCTGAAAAAGCGGCAGTATTAGCAAAAGAGTCGTTGATGGAATCGATTGATATCCATGAGCTACAAGAGCGTGGCGCACAAAACGCAGAAGAAGAACTACGTTTAGACATTTATAATCGTGTGAACAAATTGGGTATTGGAGCACAAGGGCTGGGCGGATTAACCACAGTTGTTGATGTGAAAATTAAAACAGCACCAACCCATGCGGCGTCTAAGCCTGTTTGCATGATCCCTAACTGTGCGGCTACGCGTCATGTGCATTTTACACTCGATGGTACCGGCCCTGCAGAATTAACCCCACCGAAGCTAGAAGACTGGCCAGAAGTGACATGGGAAGTGGGCGAGAGTGTTCGCCGTGTTAACGTTGATGAAATTACTAAAGCTGATGTTCAGGAATGGAAATCAGGCGAAACGGTTTTATTGTCAGGTAAAATCTTAACAGGTCGTGATGCTGCGCATAAACGTATTCAAGATATGTTGGCTCGCGGCGAAAATTTCCCTGTAGATTTCAATAACCGCTTTATTTATTACGTGGGTCCTGTGGATGCCGTTGGTGATGAGGTTGTTGGCCCTGCTGGTCCTACAACGTCAACGCGTATGGATAAGTTTACCGATATGATGTTAGGTCAAGCTGGCTTAACGGGCATGATAGGTAAAGCTGAACGTGGACCTAAGGCGATTGAGTCGATTAAAGAACATAAAGCTGTTTACTTAATGGCTGTTGGCGGTGCTGCATACTTGGTTGCGAAGGCGATTAAGAAAGCACGAGTCGTTGCATTTGAAGACCTCGGTATGGAGGCTATCTACGAATTTGAAGTCGAAGATATGCCTGTAACTGTTGCGGTTGATTCTGCTGGCACTAATGCACATGAGACGGGTCCAGACACTTGGAAGGTCAAAATAGCTGAAATGGATGCTTAATCTCTAGCTATTACGTTAATTGATACTAATTTACTTTTTTAAAGGAGCCGATTGGCTCCTTTTTTATACGATTCGATTGTATTGTATCTTGTCATTTATTTGTTTCTGATTTTTACTGAATAAACCCACCTTAAGATCGAATTCGCCCATTTAACTTGTTAACCTTCCCAGCTTTTATTGTTTTTCTTATTTTTTAGTAGCTTGTTGGATTTTTGTTAGGCTTTATTGACTACACTACGTGTTTGTAGTCTTTTTATTAACGAATGGAATTTTAAGCTCGTGTTGAGCTTTGGCTAATTAGAGACATATAAGATAAAGCATTAGGAATTGCCTAAAAATTATAAGGATGGAGAGGTTTATGGGACGCATAATAACAGCCACATTATTGTCATGTTTCATTTTGACAGGGTGTGGTGAAAAACAGGTAGAGGTTCCTGAACCGGACTCTCGACCGGTAAAGTTACAAACGGTGTCAGTTGGTGATAATCAGACATTTCGTACATTCCCCGCCGTTGTTGAGGCTGGAGATAAAGCAGTATTAGCTTTTCGTGTATCAGGGCAACTTTCATCTGTTGATGTAAAACCGGGTACAGACGTTAAGCGAGGGCAAACACTTGCCACCTTGAATCAAGATGAATTTCTATTATTGGTTGAACAAGCGCAAGCAAATTATGAACTCGCGTATGTTCAATTTAAACGTGATGAAGAACTACGTAAAACCAATGTTGTTTCAGAGCTTGATTATGACACCTCTAAAGCAGCCTTGAAGCAAGCAAAAGCAGCATTAAGTAAGCAGCAATCTAACTTAGGTTATGCCACACTTGTCGCGCCTTATGATGGTACTTTATCGTTATCACTTATTGAAAATTATGAATATGTGATGATGAAAGAGCCCGTTTTACATATTCAAAGTGCTGGTATCATTAATGTCACTTTTCAATTACCTGAACACCTGTTTAGTCGTTTTCAAGGTCAATACGATCAAAACCCAAGCGTTATCTTCGATACCATACCTGGTGAAACTTACCCTGCTCAATTTAAAGAAATAGATACAGAAGCCGATAAAAAAACGTCAAGTTATACTGTTACCTTATCGATGGAACGCCCAACAGGGAAAAATATTCTTCCTGGTATGGCAGGTGCAGTCAAGGTCTTAATTCCGCAAGGCAATTTAGGTGCTATCTCTAAACGTGCCATCATGCAAGATGGAGATGCAATGTATGTTTGGCTTGTTGATAAAGACGGTATCGTTCATAAAACGCAAGTTGAATTAGATGATAAAAGGCACGTTATTAAAGGTCTAAATGACGGCGATTCAATTGCAACGTCAGGTATTAATGAACTGCAAGAAGGTCAGAAAGTGCGGGAATGGATTAAGGAGCGAGGATTATAATATGAAAAAACTATCCTTTATCGTTCTAGCAATAGGATCTGCATTGGCTTTGCAGGGGTGCGAAAAAACTGTTACCGAGAGTATACAGCGTGTTCAACCCGTTTATGTTGAGACAGTGGCATTGGCTACAGAAGCGCCTCAATTGACCTTCCCTGCCGTTGCTGCGGCCGCTGATAAATCGAGCCTATCTTTTAGAATCCAAGGTGAAATTACCCATATATTAGTAAGACCGGGTGATTTGGTAAAAAAGGGGCAGCTATTAGCAGAACTGGACCCTCTTGATTATCGATTAGAAGTTGATAATGCGCAGGCTAAATATAATGTGGCTGATAGCCAGTATCGACGTTCGGCAAAACTTGTTGAAAACGGATACATTGCCCAATCACAATTCGATGAACTAAAAGCGCAACGCCGTATTGAACGTGCAAGGTTGAATATAGCAAAACTGAATTTGAAATTTACACAAATTAAAGCCCCATTTAATGGGGTTATTTCTCGTGTACCAATTGAACAATTTGAGAACGTGCAAGCAGGTCAACAGGTCATGAATATTCACAGTGCCAAAATGGTGGATATCCATATTCAAGCGCCCGATTTAATCTATTCAAAAAGCTCTGCAATCGATATTGATGTGTCAAAGCCTGACGCTAGAGTTATTACGTCAAATGGTAACGAATATAAAGCAAAGTTGAAAGAATTTACGACAGAACCTGATCCAGAGTCTGGTTCATTTCTTGTGACGTTAACCATGCCGATGCCTGCTGATAACTTTATTCTAGATGGTATGGCTGTTGAAGTAAGAGCTGATGCTCAAAAGTTGAATATCTACAAAAAAGGCGAACCAGTTATTCCGTTAGAAGCCATTTTTAATGAAGACGGTGATGATTTAGTGCTTACCGATAAGTTTGTATGGGTCGTTAAAGAAGACATGACGGTAGAGAAACGCCGTATAACAACCGACAAAGTTGTACCAGAAGGTGCTCGAGTACAATCTGGAATAGAGCAGGGTGAAACCATTGTTGTAGCGGGTGGTAATCGTTTACGTGCCGGACAGCAAATTAAAGTTATTAGCATGGAGGCTGGACAATAATGAAGCAAGATATCGCAGCCTATTTTATAAAGAATAAAGTTGTTAGTTGGATGATTACCCTGATCTTTTTGATCGGCGGCACAATGGCTTTCTTCGGGCTAGGAAGATTGGAAGATCCCGCGTTTACGATCAAAGACGCGATGGTGGTAACAGCATACCCTGGTGCCACACCTCTTCAAGTTGAAGAAGAAGTCACTTATCCAATAGAAAAAGCCATTCAGCAATTAACCTATGTTGATGAAGTTAACTCTGTATCCAGTCGAGGTCTATCGCAGATCACCGTGACCATGAAAAATAATTATGGTCCTGATGATTTACCCCAAATTTGGGATGAATTACGTCGAAAAGTGAATGATATCAGACCCAACTTACCACCCGGCGTGGCTGATCCTTCAATCATTGATGATTTTGGTGATGTATATGGCATCATGCTGGCGATAACGGGTGACGGATATTCGTATAAAGAACTTAATGATTATGTTGATTATTTTCGCAGAGAAATTGAATTAGTTGATGGGGTGGGAAAGGTTTCAGTTTCGGGGGCCCAGCAAGAACAAGTATTCATTGAAATTTCAATGCAGCGTTTGAGTAATCTGGGTATCTCACTGGAGACAATCTATAGCACCTTAGCCACCCAGAATTTGGTAACCAGTGCGGGCGCAGTAAAAATAGGGACGGAATATGTTCGCGTTCATCCTACTGGTGAATTTAAAGATGTTGATGCCCTTGGTGATTTAATTATTACAGACACAGGTGCTGAAGGTTTAATTTACTTACGTGATGTTGCAACGATTACGCGTGGCTTTAAAGAGGTGCCCGATAACCTTGTAAGCTATAACGGTAAAGTTGCACTTAATGTAGGTGTATCCTTCATTGACGGTGTGAACGTTGTAGAAAAAGGTAAGGGTGTTTATCAGCGCCTAAATGAGCTAAAAGAACAACAGCCTGTTGGTATTGATATTAGTGCTGTTTATAGTCAACCCGATGAAGTCGACCAATCTGTAAAGGGCTTTATTGTCAGCCTTGGTCAAGCGGTCGCGATTGTTATTGTTGTACTGCTTTTCTTTATGGGGATGCGCTCAGGTATCTTAATCGGCTTGATCCTGTTGCTTACAGTATTGGGTACGTTTGTATTCATGAACATAATGGCAATAGATCTACAACGTATTTCTTTGGGGGCATTGGTTATTGCGCTGGGTATGCTGGTGGATAATGCCATTGTAGTGGTCGAAGGCATTCTCATTGGAATACAAAAAGGGCGAACAAGGATGCAAGCTGCATCTGATATTGTTACCCAAACCAAATGGCCGCTACTAGGGGCGACGGTGATTGCCGTTACAGCATTCGCACCGATAGGCTTATCTCAAGATTCTACGGGTGAATATTGTGCAACGCTATTTAGTGTGTTGTTAATATCACTCATGCTTAGCTGGTTTACTGCTATATCGTTGACGCCATTTTTTGCTGATATGTTCTTCAAAGGTGTTAAACATAATAGCGATGGCGAAGAGAGTGATCCTTATAAAGGTCTTGTCTTTGTTTTATACAAGCAATCGCTAGAAAAATGCATGAAGTACGCATGGACAACTGTGATCGTATTGATTGTGATGCTAGGTGCAAGCCTATATGGCTTTACGCAATTGAAACAGTCGTTCTTTCCGTCATCAACAACACCCATGTTTATGGTTGATGTATGGTTACCTGAAGGCACCGATATTCGTTCAACGAACGACAAGCTACAAGAACTGGAAGGGTGGGTTAATCAGCAAGATACCGTAAGTTATGTCTCTTCAAGTGCAGGTAAAGGCTCCCAGCGTTTCATGTTGACCTATTCACCAGAGAAGAGTTACTCGTCGTACGGTGAACTGATTATACGTGTCGATGATTATGATGCAGTGATGCCGATGCTGCGTAAAGTGAGTGCTGAGTTAGACGCTAATCATCCTGATATTGAATACAAACTAAAACGGATTGAATTAGGTCCTTCATCTGGTTCTAAAATTGAAGCGCGTATAGTGGGGCCCGATCCAACCGTTCTTCGTAGTTTAGCCCAGCAGTCGCTTGATATTATGAGAGCAGATCCGGGGGCTTTCAACGTACGTCATGACTGGCGTGAACGTACGAAAGTGATTGAACCTATCTTTAATGAAAGCCAAGCACGTCGTTATGGCATAACTAAAGAAAATGTTGATGATTTATTACAAATGGCATTTTCAGGGTTATCTGTAGGTATATATCGTGATGGCACTAATTTAATGCCGATTGTTGCACGTTTACCTGAGCAAGAACGTGTTGATGTAAGTAGTATTGAAGGCATGAAGATTTGGAGCCCTGCAATTCAAGGTTATGTTCCACTGCAACAAGTGATGCTAGGCGTCAATGTTAAATGGGAAGATCCGCTAGTGGTACGTAAAAACCGTAAACGAATGCTAACCATTATGGCTGATCCTGATCCTCTGGGCGATGAAACGGCAGCGACACTGCAAGCTCGAATTCAACCAAAAATTGAAGCGTTAGATTTTCCTTCTGGTTATTCACTAGAATGGGGCGGGGAATATGAATCATCGGCAGATGCCAAAGCATCGTTATTCCAAACAATGCCAATGGGTTATTTGTTCATGTTCTTAATTACTATCTTCTTGTTTAACAAGGTTAAAGAGGCTGTGATTGTATGGGCAACAGTTCCGCTTGCCATTATTGGTGTAACAACAGGGCTACTTATCTTGAATACGCCGTTTGGTTTTATGGCGTTGCTGGGCTTTTTGAGTCTATCAGGAATGCTTGTTAAAAATGGAATTGTACTGCTGGATCAAATCGAGATTGAAATTAGCAGTGGTAAAGATAAATACCAAGCGGTGGTTGATGCGGCGGTGAGCCGTGTTCGTCCTGTATGTATGGCTGCGATAACAACGGTACTGGGTATGATCCCTTTATTACCTGATGTGTTCTTTAAGCCTATGGCCGTTACCATTATGTTTGGTCTTGGGTTTGCTACAGTACTTACTCTGATTGTTGTTCCAGTGTTGTACCGCATGTTCCATCAACTCAAAGTGCCTGAAGTGCAATAGTGCTTAGCACTTTATATTGAAGCAATAAAAAGGGCTCCTTCAGGAGCCCTTTTTGTATCTGTGAATTTTATATCAATCGAAATTTTTTAATATCAACGGCAGTGCCATATTATGGTTATAGGCTAGATAACTTTCCATAGCATTGCTTCGCCAGCACGGATTGGCACAACTTCATCGCCACCAAAGGCCATTGTTTCAGGCACGTTCCAGCTTTCTTTTTTGAGTGTAATGGTGTCTGTATTACGTGGAAGATTATAAAAGTCAGGACCATTAAAACTTGAAAATGCTTCTAATTTATCTAGTGCGTCTGCTGCTTCGAACACTTCAGCATACAGTTCGATTGCCGCGTGTGCCGTGTAAGAGCCTGCACAACCACAAGCTGATTCTTTACGCCCTTGCGCGTGCGGCGCAGAGTCGGTACCTAAGAAGAATTTAGGGCTGCCGCTTGTTGCTGCTTTAACCAGTGCGTCTTGATGAATATTACGCTTTAGAATCGGTAAGCAATAAAAATGCGGGCGAATGCCACCTACCAACATATGGTTACGGTTAAACATAAGATGATGAGCGGTAATCGTTGCCCCAACGTTAGGGCCTGCATGGGTTACAAACTCAACGGCATCTGCTGTTGTGATATGTTCCAATACCATTTTAAGATCTGGGAATTGTTCAACAATCGGTGCTAAAACTGTCTCTAGAAAGACTTTTTCACGGTCGAAAATATCAATATCGTGAGCGGTTACTTCACCATGAATAAGCAATGGCATACCAGCTTCTTGCATTGCTTGAAGCGCTGGGCGAATGTGATCAATGGATGTTACGCCTGAATCTGAATTGGTGGTTGCACCAGCAGGGTAAAGTTTGGCAGCGTATACATGGCCAGATGCTTTGGCTTTGTGGATTTCTTCTGCGGAAGTATTGTCGGTTAAATAGATAACCATTAGCGGGGAGAAGTTGCCTTGAGGGGCTTGGGCAATAATACGTTCGCGGTAAGATAGTGCAGATTCTGTATCAATAACGGGTGGGATCAAGTTAGGCATGATTATCGCTCGTCCCATATACCGGCTGATGTCACGAACAGTATCTTTTAATACGTCGCCATCGCGTAAATGCACATGCCAGTCGTCAGGACGTGTAATTGTAATCGTTGTCATATTTTCTTCCCTCCCAAAAAATTCGCCCGATTCTAAAAGCATACACGTACTAAGTAAAGGTCAATTATCGCACTAACCAGCAATTGTTGATTAATAACGCAATCGTTTGGCTTTAACCTACTATAAGTTTAGTTGAATGAGCATAATTCCAATTTATATCCCAGTCACTTCAAAACTCGCTTTTCGGGAGTGTCTTGAAGTGACTTGGGTATATTTATGGTGGCTGTAAAGTAAAAAGGTCAGCATATGCTGACCTTAATAGTGGTATTTTTTAGTTTATGATGTGTTGCTGGTTTTAGAGTTTAAATCGGTGTACCAGTGTATTTTGCTGATTGGCAAGTTCATCAAGTTTAGAGCTGGCCTCTGCCACTTCTTCCATTGAGCTAAAGTTTGCATCGGCAATATGACTGATGTCTTCAAGGCTGCGTGCGATAGAACCTGTAGTACATTGCTGTTCTTCAGATGCTTGAGCTATTTGCGCACTCATCTGACTGATTTCCATGATAAGCGCTTGAATTTCTTCCATTGCACCATTGGCATCAGAGGCTTGTGTAATACTGCTTGTCATTTCAGTTACGCAAGTTTGCATGACGCTAACCGCTTGTCCCGAACTAGATTGTAAACTTTGAATCATCTTTTCAATTTCAGACGTTGAATCAGTGGTGCGTTTAGCCAGCACTCTGACTTCATCGGCGACGACTGCAAAACCTCGCCCTTGATCACCAGCTCGTGCTGCTTCGATTGCCGCATTCAATGCAAGTAAATTGGTTTGATCGGCAATGTTTCGGATCACATCAAGAATTGAACCGATATTACTACTCATTTCTTGTAATTTAGAGACAGCAAGAACGGATTCATCTAAACGGTCTGAAAGTTGGTGTGCGGTGTGAATGTTTTTGCTCATCACATCACGACCGACTTCAGATGCTTTTTCTACTGCGTGTACGCGCTCCATCGATTGCTGTGCACTTAACGATACATCGGTAACAGATTGCTCCATCTCGGTCATGGCCGTTGCAACAGATGCTGTTTGCTGACGTTGTTCATTCAACCTGTGTTTTGCTTCTGTTGTGGTTGTTTGGTTCTCTGCTGCAACCTTTGTTAACCCTTCCGATGCCTGGCTTAGTTTACTGAGTATTTCTTGTAAATTATCAGCCAGCGTATTGATGTGGTGGCTTAATTTATCGAATTCAATAAAAGTATTGCCGTTGATTCGCTGGGTCATATCACCATTGGTTAAGGCTTCTAATGTTTTTAACGTTGATACAAGAGGTTTACGAACACAACCAGCAAGATACCAACCAATGAATATGGCCAGCAATGATACACAGATGCCGATTAAAATAGAGTTGGTATAGCCATGGCTGTAGGTATTATTGGCACTTTCTATGGCTGAATCCATTTGCGAATTCGCAAGCGTTCTGAAGTTATCAAGTAACACCATTGCTTGATCAATTTCAGCGGCTAGCACTGCAATATTGTCGTATAGACGATTTCTTGCTTCTATATATTCATAGTGCTGATCAAGTACTCCACCTTTTTGCCCAATATCTAGCGTGTATTGAGCGACGGTTTTATCAAAAATGCGTTTTACTTCCGGTAATTGGGATGTAAGAGCTCGATATGATTGGCCAAGGTGGTTAACGAATTTTCTGTTATTTTTAAGCGCCTTTTCAATTTTAGCGATATCTTCAGTTGCGAGGGCATCTGATGTGATCGTCTCCGTTTTAGCTAGCTGATTAAAGTAACTCATTGCGATCATTTTTACGGAAAGATTATCTTGATCAGCAATGTATTCTTTCATACGAACATTGAGTTCAGTGTGTAGCTGTTGAAAGCGGCGCGTGGATTGTTGGCGTTCTTCTTGGGCGAGTAATTGAACACGATAGTTGTTCATTGCACTGTGTGCTTCGTTGAAGTAACGCTCTTCTAATGCCGAGAGGTCTTCAAGGTAAGCATTTAACGTTGGGTTGCCTTTTGCCACTTTAGCAAGTTGCTCTCTTGCTTGTACAAACGCGTCTTGGGCTTGAGTAAAGTTAGTATCATAGGTTTGCATCCGAGTGGGATCTTGCGTGGTAAGGTAGTCCTTAAAAATTTTATCGGCAGCTAGCAGACTGACACTTGTTTGGTTTGTAGTGGAAACAAGTGGGAGTGCATTGGTCGTAACAGATTCAAGTTGTTGATGAATGCGGCTTGTTCCATCAAGCATCAGAACAATGGTGGCAATAAGTAGTGCGACCATTAGCGCAAACCCAGCATATATTCGTTGTATCACTGAGGTTTGTTTTTTTGATTTCATAATATCCCTAAAGAGTATATTTCAAGGTGAGCATTCAATGCTGACTCACAACGTTAATTTAGAATGAGGCTTTATTAATTACATTGTATGAACTTGTCTGTATTGGCTTTTCATCATTCTTGCTGCTGAATTTTCAATCACTGAAGTAAGTCGTTAAAAACAAGGGGAAATCGACCTTTCATTACTCTATCAGTCTTTTTAAGAACGTTATTATCATCCTTGATAATAAGTAATTGATTGAACGCATACTTTGACGGCTGCATCAAAAAAAAAATTATTTGATGCAAATTTCACTGGTAAATACGTTTAAAACAGTGTCCAATATTGCCCTGTGCGTTTTACTCAAGCATACTGATGACGTTAGTTTTAATCTAAACGGAGCTTGATATGGCAGAAGAAACTATCTTCAGTAAAATTATTCGCAAAGAAATTCCAGCAGATGTCTTGTATCAAGATGATTTGGTCACGGCTTTTCGTGATATCAATCCACGAGCACCTAGCCATATCTTAATTATTCCTAATAAGCTTATTCCTACAGTGAATGATGTAGAAGCTGATGATGAAGTAATGATGGGGCGCATGTTTACTGTTGCACGCAAGCTAGCAGAGAAAGAGGGTGTTGCAGAAAATGGTTACCGTTTAATTGTGAATTGTAACCCACATGGTGGACAAGAAGTTTACCATGTTCATATGCATTTACTGGGCGGTCGCCCATTAGGGCCGATGTTAGTCGGGTAAATGTAATATCTGGGCCACTTTAGGAGCAGCATATGCCTTTAAGTGGCTTTGGTAGATTTTGGTCTGTTTGATGATTCAATATAAACAGGCCTAGGTGCAACTAAAGAATAACACTGTTGTCTATTTTACGGTTTGTTGTGTATTGGTCGTTTAACTAACGATAAACCAGTAAAGGGGGAGAACAGTGATTCTGTTTTTATATTGCAAAACTTGGGTATATTAGCGAGTCTTTTTCGTTTTAATCGAAACAGGGCTAGTATTCTAATATCTCAGGATTTTTCATAGGATGTGGTTATCAAATTCATGTTTAAACATGCCACAGTAGTGCTGCTTTCTTTCAGTTTGATGGCCTGTGCTAACTTATCTACTCAGAATTTATTTAGCCATTATAGTGCTGCAAATGCTGATTCGCACTTGGCGCTTGAGCAAGGTTTATATAGTAAAGCTGTTGATGCACTACCCGATGCTCCAGCAGGGGATATTCTTGATGGCATGGAGCGCGGTCGAATAAGTTTTGTTGCTCAGCAATACCCAACCAGTTTTGGTGCTTTTCAGCGTGCCGATATGGCAGTGAAAGAGCAGCAACGCCAAGCAACTATTCAGGTTTCGGAAGGCTTGAATCAGGCGGGAGCTTTGTTAACAAACGATAATATGATCACCTATGAGCCTGCCGATTATGAGCTGGGCTTTTTACACCTTTATTTAGCATTGAATTATCTTGAGCAAAAAAAGCTTGAAGGCGCCTTAATTGAAGTTCGTCGTGCCAATCAGGTGCAAGAAGCGGCACGTAAGCAGCGTGAGACACAATTAAAGAGTGCAGAAAAAGAAGTACAGAAAAAAGGCATTAGCAATAATGTTGGCGCTGTACTCGCTCGTTACCCTGATGCAGGAAAAAAGCTTGGGCAGGTGCAAAATGGTTACTTATTCTATTTGTCAGGGGTGTTGTATGAAGCCGATGGCAATTTGAACGACGCCTATATTGATTACAAGCGTGCTTTTGCCGTTGCACCGAATAATACCTTTATAGCAAATACTGTTTTACGTGTAGCAACCGCTTTGAATATGACAAACGATTTACCGACCTTGCAAGCACGTTATGGCAAGTATGAAAAGCCAGTGCAAGGCAATGGTCGTGTTGTTATTTTTGATGAGCAAGGTGTGGTACAAGCGCTTGATAATTGGCGGTTGCCATTGTGGTTACCTGATAGCCGTGGTGATGGTGCGATATACAATTTAGCATTGCCATATTATTCGAATAAACCAGTTAAACGTTTTACACCGTTAAAGTTAGACAACCAGCCAGTGAATGGCGGGCAAGTCACGAGCGTGAACGATATGGCAAAAAATAGCTTAAACGAAGCACTACCCGCCATTGTTGTTCGACAATCATTACGCGTATTGGCTAAAAATGAAGTACGTAAAACAGCATCAAGTAAAGGAAATGATGTTGGCAATATTTTAGCCAATATCTTTAATACCTTAACAGAGCAACCAGATACCCGAAGTTGGCAGTCGTTACCTGCAAATGTGGATATCTATCATAAGGACTTAAGTGCTGGAGCGCATAACTTAAGTTGGAATGGACAGCAATTGAATGTCGATGTGAAAGCTAATCGAACAACCATGGTTTGGGTGTCTCGGCAAGGTAATCAGATTAGCTGGTGGTCGACGCTATTAGGAGGAATCTAATGAAATATTTATCCATATTGTTATTCGCTTTCGCACTCACTGCCTGTAGTACAACTACATCGGGCATCAGTATTGAAAGTAGTAACCAAAATGTCGTTATTGGTAATTCATCACTGGCGAATCGCTTATCCATTGAACGTGCAACAGTTGGTCATAATAATGGCTTAATGAAAGCAGGCGTACCTGTAACAAGCAAAATCAGTAGTGATTTAGAGCTACAATATCGTTTTTACTGGTATGACGGTCAAGGCTTAGAGATCAGTGGTAGTGATTCACCTTGGCGCCAGTTTGTCTTACACGGCAAAGACACCATGACATTGCAAGCAATGGCAAGAAGCCTAGAAGCCAAGCAATACCGTATTTATATTCGAGAAGCTAGTTATTAATTACAACCATTGAAGGTAAGAAAATGAAAAAAAGCATTATTGCTGTATTGGGTGTCGCTGTTTTATTAGGTGGTTGTGCGCAAAAGGTTAGCTATGGCGATGCGCAGCAGGCAGAAACAACAACGATTGAGTTTGGTTCAACTGATCTGCAGAAGATTGCAGAAGAGATGACAGATAGCATGCTAGCTTCTGGCTCTGTTGCGGCGATTACCGGTGCGAATCAGCGTCCAATTATCGTTGTTGATAGCATCAAAAACAAAACCAGTGAGCACATTGATACCGAATCTGTAACCGATTCGATCAGTACACGTTTACTTAACTCTGGTAAGTTCCGTTTTGTTGATATGACGCGTGTTGAAGCAGTACGTAAGCAACTTAACTTTCAAAATGATGACGAGCTAGTGAACCAAAGCACTGCGATTCAGTTTGGTCAAATGGTTGGTGCTCAGTACATGTTGTACGGCAATCTATCAAGCATTGTGAAGCAAGCGGGTAGCGATAAAGATGTTTACTACAAAATGACAATGCGTCTAATGGATCTGAAAACAGGTCTTATTGAGTGGGCAGATGAAACTGAGATCCGTAAGCAAGAAGCAAAAAGCTTTCTTGGTTGGTAATATCAGTTAATTCACATCAGTGATAAATGATTTAGGTTATTGCTTGTTCGTTTTGTCGGTCGATATCAATGAGCAGGAATAACCTAATTTTATTAGAAAGGTACTAGTTAAAAAGGTACTAAGTGGAATCATTCGATCAATCAGTGCTTAGTGCTCTAGCCAATGTTGAATTTATTACAGCAAGGCCGCTTTCTGGCGGTCTTAGTAATCGATGTTGGTTACTTGAATTACGGCATCATATCCCGCTACACAAACCTGACTCGTCTTCACGTTCTACATCTCAGCTAGTTAGCTCAACAGCTCGTCAGTATGTCTGGCGCCCGAATGCGGCGTCATCCCGTGCTTTTGGGGTGTCTCGTCAACACGAATACCAAATACTGTCATTAATTCAGTCTCAGCATGTCGCTCCTGCACCGTATCGGTTATTAGAGAGCGGCCTATTAGTTGAATGGGTTGTTGGGCAGGTTGTTGAGGAAGAACAAACTGAGCCTACCGGTAATACAAAAAAAACTCCGCTGTTATCTGATGACGATTTAATGGCTTTGCAAGCGAGGGTGCATCAACTCCCAGTGCCTGATTGGCGGTTAGATGTAAAATCCAAACTTGAACATTATTGGCAGTTCATACCTGAACATGTAAAAACGCCTCTTCTTCAGTCTGTATATGCTGATTTCCAAAATAAAGCATTGCCAATTGGCTTTGCTGATACATGTTGCCATCATGATTTAGGCCGTTACAACATTATTCAAACAGAAGATGGTGGGTATAAGATCATTGATTGGGAGTATGCCGCGGCTGGTGACCCATCATTAGATCTTGCGTTAACCATTAATGCCAACGGGCTCGATCCTTTTATGGCTGTTAATGCATATTGTTCAGCGCTTCAGATAACAGGCACTCAGGCATGGCATAAAGCGGTAGCATTGTGGCAACCGTGGTGTGAATTTTTGACTTTATTGTGGTTTCTTGTCGGGGCTGAACTTTGGCAGGACGAGACATACACTGAACAAGCATTGCAGCTGCTTACTGCGCTTACCGTATAATAACGATTGCTTATTGAATCAATTCTCTCTGAATCGAGTATCTAGAGCTTACTTGGGTATATAGTTTATATATCAATTGAGCTGGGTATTATCTACGAATGACTAAAGATCGAACCCGATGGGTGTGTTGTTCCGTTATGATTATATTGCTTACTGGGTGTACGCTACGGCTTGGCTACAATACATTGAATTTTTGGGTTACCTATTACCTTGCAGATTATGTCAGCCTTAACTCAACGCAAGAACGTACATTTGAAAGAAACCTCGATATCGCTTTGGTGATTCACCGCACCAAAGAGCTGCCTAAATTCCACCGCTTAATTGATGAACTGCAAGCTGACTTGGCTAAACCGCTTAGCTTTAATCAAATTCGCGGCTACTATTTAAAGTTCACGGAGGCTGGTAAAGAGTCTACGAGTGTTTTATCTAAACCTTTTGCTGTAATGATTCAATCGCTCAGTGCAAGTCAAATTAATGAGTTAAATCAGAATTTAGAGAAAAAAATAGAGCAGGTAATAGCAAAAAGAAAGAAATTATCACTCAAGGAAAAAATAGTTATACGGCGTGATAAATTACAAGATGCCACCCGTGGTTGGATAGGCTCTTTGTCTAATAAACAAAAAGCGATATTACTTGAATTGACTGAATATCAGGTTGAAATGGAGCCTATATTCTTTTCAATATGGCGTGATTTTCTTCGTGATTGGAAAGAACTAATAAAAAATCGAGATAATCCAGATTTCGAATCTAAACTGAATGTGTTATTACAGCAGTTGATCGCTTTCGAAAATGCCAGTGTACAACTTGATATTAATGTTTATTTAACGAGGCGCTTCGATGTATTACGTCGATTAAATCATACTCTAAGTAGTAAACAGACACGTTATTTGAATAGTAGGCTGGTTGATATGCGAAAAGATATCGCTATGTTGATCAATGAAAAATGATGTTTTTGCAAACGGAGTCATAGTTTTCAATTTCAGCCTTTTAAACCTTATAAAACATGGTAGATTAAATTATTGTAACGAAAAAATGCATAATTACACACCATATGGTGATGTTTTGTTAAGAGCAAGAGGGAGAAAATATGATTATTTATCTGCACGGCTTTGATTCAAATAGCCCAGGTAATCACGAGAAAGTGTTACAACTGCAATTCATTGACCCTGATGTTCGTTTCGTTAACTACAGTACTTTGCATCCTAAGCATGATATGCAGCATTTAATTAAGGAAGTGCATAAACTCATAGAAGAGTCAGACGATACTACGCCATTGATTTGTGGGGTTGGGCTAGGTGGATATTGGGCTGAGCGAATTGGTTTTTTATGCGGCATTAAGCAGGTTATTTTTAACCCAAACCTAAACCCTAGCGTCAATATGGAAGGGAGGATCGATCGCCCTGAAGAATATATCGATATCGGTACTAAGTGTGTTACCGATTTTCGTGAAAAAAATGCAGGTAATTGCCTCTGTGTACTTTCAACTAATGATGAAGTGTTAGATAATCAGCTCACAAGTGATGCGCTCAGTGATTTCTATAAAATCATTTGGGATGAGACACAAAATCATAAATTTAAAAAGATCTCGCAGCATCTACAAGCTATAAAAGCGTTTAAAGAATAGTCTTAAGCCCTCCTACACCTCAGACGGATCACAGATCCGTCTGCCAGATTTAGTCAGTCTGTATATCCAAAAAAATTCTATAAAATAAAGAGGAAGTTATTGTGACGCGTATTATCGTTGTAGGCGGTGGCGCTGGTGGTCTAGAGCTTGCTACAAAGCTTGGAAGAACACTAGGTCGTAAAGGGCGCGCTCAAGTCACATTAGTTGATCGTAAAGCCAGCCATTTATGGAAACCGCTTTTGCACGAAGTTGCAACAGGTTCCATGGATGCCGGTGTTGATGCTTTAAGTTACCGTGCTCATGCAAAAAATCATCATTTCGACTTTCAGATGGGTAGTTTGAAAGAGATTGATCGTGAAAATAAGGTGATAAAGTTAGCTGAGCTCCATGATGAGCACAACGAACTGCTAATGCCAGAACGTAATCTTGATTACGATATTTTGGTTATGGCGATTGGATCTACATCCAATGACTTTAACACTCCAGGTGTAAAAGATAACTGTATTTTCCTTGATAGTCCGGAGCAAGCACATCGTTTCCGTACTGAAATGAATAACCAATTTTTGAAGCTTCATGCGAATAAAGAATTAAAAACAGTCGATATTGCGATTGTTGGTGCTGGAGCAACAGGCGTTGAGCTATCTGCTGAACTGCATAATGCTGTTGCTGAATTGCGTACATATGGCTTTGGTGATTTAGACAGTTCACGTTTGAACGTCAATCTTATTGAAGCTGGTGAGCGTATTCTACCTGCATTACCGCCACGTATTTCATCTGCAGCTCACAGCGAATTAACCAAATTGGGCGTGAATGTTCGCACCATGACAATGGTGACAAAAGCTGATTCTACTGGCCTAACAACTAAAGATGGTGAACACATTCCAGCGCATATAATGGTATGGGCTGCAGGTATTAAAGCACCTGATTTCATGAAGGATATTGCAGGGCTAGAAACTAACCGTATTAATCAGTTAGTGGTTAAGCCAACGTTACAGACAACGCGTGATGACGACATTTACGCAATTGGTGATCTTGCATCATGTGTGCAAGAAGATGGTAGTTTTGTACCGCCACGCGCGCAGGCTGCACACCAAATGGCAAGTCGTTGTTTCTCTAATATTGTCGCTAAAATTACAAACCGCGAGCAAAAACCTTATATATACAGTGATCATGGTTCACTGGTATCACTGAGTCGTTTTTCTACCGTTGGTAGCTTGATGGGTAACCTGACGAAAGGTTCGATGATGGTAGAAGGGCGCATTGCACGTATCGTGTATATCTCTCTATATCGCATGCATTTAGTCGCGCTTCATGGTGTATTTAAAACCAGTTTGATGATGTTGGTTGGCCGTATTAACCGTGTACTTCGTCCTAACTTAAAACTGCACTAATCGCGCTTTTATAACGTATTGATTTAAATAAAAATGCCAGCCTTGTTATAACAAAGCTGGCATTTTTTATGCTGTTTCAGTCATGCCGATTCAATAATAGCAACCTAAATAAGTTGCCTATCACTCTGATCGTCGATATTTGTTTAGATTCACATTAGTTAATCTTGAATAATTCCACATCAAATATCAACACCGAACCAGGAGGAATACTGCCAGCGCCACCGTTGCCATATGCTAATTCTGACGGGATGAAAAAGCGTGTTTTCTCGCCCACAACCATCAGCTGCACACCTTCCGTCCAACCTTTGATTACTTGATTCAAACCAAAAGAAATTGTTTTGCCGCGATCAACAGAACTATCAAATACCGAACCATTAATTAATGTGCCGTGGTAGTGAACGGTTACTTTATCTGAAGCTTTAGGGTGTTCCGTTCCCGTACCTTCTTGTAAAACTAAGTACTGAAGACCTGAATTTGTTGTTTTTACACCGTCTTTGAGTTTATTTTCTGCTAGAAACTCCTGACCTATTCTGATGTTTTCGCCTGCTGCTTGTTTGTTGCTGTAAGAACGCTGTACAAAGAAGATCACTAAGCCAATAAGGGCAATGGTAACAATAATTTTAAACACGGTGTTTTCCTAACGGTTAGATTTTAAATAAGTTTACTGTAATTAAACTTGGAAATGTACTGGTTTAGCGTGGAAACAGATCTTCAGGAATCAAAGAATATACAAGCCCATTTTGGGTTTTTCCATGAGTAAATATTCGGTTTCTTGCTTCACATTCAAACTGTGCATTACAGGCAATGGCTGTTTTTTTGCTTGGATAGTTATCTGGGTGAACGATGATTTCTAATCGTGTTAACCCTAAAGTCATAAAAGCAAACTGGGCGAGTGCTAAACAGGCTTCTGATGCGATACCTTGGCGGTGGTATGACGTCCGTACCCAGTAACCAAGGTTGGCAGAATTACACATAGGAATTAATGCACTGATAGAAACACTACCAACAAAGGTATCGTCAAAACGGTCAAAAATAGCAAGTTCATAGCTCATGTCTGTTTGCCAGCTTAACCGGCTAGACGCAATCCATTCATGGGCGTCGTGCTGATCGTAATAGGGCGTGCACCACTCAAGCCAAGGGCTTAATTGTTCGGTCGATTCTTGAACAGCAGTAAGATGAGCGAGTAAATCGACAGTTTTAAAAGGACGTAAAATTAATCGCTGAGTTGATAGCTCAAAGTCCATTTTCATTATAATTGTTTACCTACTCTTTTCTATGGTGTGATAAAACGAGGTGTTCTATCGAAGCATAGCATTGAATTAGCGCAACATTATGATCTACTATTTACCTAGAATGGTATAAAAAGCCCCCGCAGTGCGAGGGCTAGTTGGTAGTATAATTTAGCTTCCTACTCGGCGTACTTGAATAATAATGCCTAGTAGTGGGTTATCTAAGTAATGTATTTCGCCACTGCGCATGCGGCGCTGTTGTGATAATCGATAAGGCTTCAAAAACTCTTCAACCTTAATGTTCTTTTTCACTTCTTGTAGGTGACCAATTTGAACATTACTGTTTACGTCAATGCCATTTTCTGTGGCAGTATCAGTATTCATCGCATTCTGTTCATTAACAATGCTTTCAAGTAATGGCTTCGTCATAATAACTTCACGACGACTTGGCTCTCGTAAATCGAGGTTGGCATCTAAAAATAAATAATGCTGAACATAAACTTGTAGCATTCCGTTTAATTGATATAGCGAATCTGAGCTTGCATCGGCATCTACATCGTTATTGGAATTTGATAGCAGAGATGTGCTGTTATCTGTTACGACAGAAATGCCAGCATTGTTGGTATCACTGTCAATTGAAATGGCGTTCGTAGGTTGTTCAACATCCTTTTTTGAGCGGCCATCAGGTAAAAACTGCTCAGAAAAATCACGCCCCGCTGTGATATATAACTTAGGTGCATTAGCCTGATTCTGATCACCTTGGCGCCATGCAATGTGTGCAAGAGGCGTAAAGCCAGCGTGTTTTTTAAGTTTGTTATACTGGGTATCAAGTGCATATTGGCTAGACGGTAGAATAGTTACCCCTTTCGCTTTTAATGCTGCGGTATCTTCTAAAGATAGAGCGCCTTGCATATCAACTTGTTTGAGTTGTTCGGGCCAAGATTCGTTAACCTGTTCAGGGTTAATGTTTCGCTTGAATAGAATAACTTCTACATCAAACTGTCTCGCCGCAAATGATGGCCAACTAACGGCCAGAAGAAGCAAATAAATCAGTTTTTTCAAGGTAATCTCCGCACTTCAGTGCTTGTATTTCCAATTCATACAAACGGCTGATTTAGTAAAGTCAGCCGTTTGGTTTGTATGTTTTGGATTATATTGTGTTTTCTGATAATTGGGTTAGTAGCTGGTCCACAAACTTGATGCGTTCTTTGCGATCTGTCATTGGTGCCATGACTTTTAGTTTGGTTGGACCTTCCATACGGTAATGTTGAGGCTTTGATTGCAGTAAACCGACGAGAAAAACAGGGTTAATGGCGGCATCTTGTTCAAATTCAAGATATCCACCTTTTTCACCCGCCTCAATACGACGAATACCGACTGCAGCTGCTTTTAATTTTAAATTGTTTACCGTTAGCAAGTTGGTTGTTGCTTCAGGTAATAGACCAAACCGATCAATCAGTTCGACTTTTAAATCGTTTAAATCTTGCTCATCAATCGCACTGGCAATACGTTTGTACAATGATAAGCGCATGTTGATATCTGGAATGTAATCATCAGGCAGTAACGCGGGTAAACGTAGCTCTACTTCCGTCTGCTTACGTAGCAGATCATCAAGTGATGACTCTTTACCTTCTTTCAATGCTTCAACCGCTTGCTCTAGCATTTCCATGAATAGTGAAAACCCAATGGATTGAATTTGCCCACTTTGTTCGTCACCTAATAATTCACCGGCACCACGAATTTCAAGGTCATGCGTTGCGAGTGTGAACCCTGCACCAAGATCTTCCAGTGATTCGATGGCCTCTAAACGTTTGACTGCATCTTTCGTCATACGCTTTTTGTGTGGTGTTAATAAATAGGCGTAGGCTTGGTGGTGCGATCGTCCAACACGCCCTCGAAGTTGGTGTAGCTGTGCTAAACCAAGGTTGTCTGCACGATTCATGATGATCGTATTTGCTGTCGGAATATCAATACCGGTTTCGATTATGGTTGTACAGACGAGCAGGTTGAAGCGCTGATGATAAAAATCGCCCATCACTTTTTCGAGCTCACGTTCCCGCATTTGCCCATGGGCAAAAGTGATACGCGCTTCTGGGATCAGCTTGGCTAATTCATCGGTGGTTTTCTCTATACTATCGACTTCATTGTGCAGGAAGTAAACTTGACCACCACGTGTTATTTCACGTAATACTGCTTCACGAACAATGGCGTCGTCTCGTTCTCGTACAAAGGTTTTAATGGCTAAGCGACGTGCAGGCGGTGTTGCAATGATAGATAGATCACGCATTCCACTCATTGCCATATTGAGCGTACGAGGGATCGGTGTTGCTGTTAGAGTCAAAATATCAATATCAGCACGAATGGCTTTAATTTTCTCTTTTTGACGTACCCCAAAGCGGTGTTCTTCATCAACAACTAACAAGCCTAAATCATGGTATTTGACTGATGCGTTAAGCAATTTATGTGTGCCGATGAGGATATCAATTTTGCCATCTTCGGCATCAAGCATAACTTGTTTTTGTTCTTTGGCTGTTTTGAAACGAGAAAGCACTTCAACACGCACAGGCGTATTGGCAAAACGATCGCGGAAGTTTTCAAAATGCTGCTGTGCCAACAATGTTGTGGGCACCAATACCGTGACTTGCTTGTTGTTATCAATAGCAACAAATGCAGCACGCATAGCAACTTCTGTTTTACCAAAGCCAACGTCACCACACACAAGGCGATCCATGGCTCTAGGCTGACACATGTCTGAAAGTACGGAATTAATCGCTAAGGCTTGATCGTGGGTCTCTTCAAAAGGGAAGCCACTACAGAAATCAGCATAGGATTCTCGATCTAACGTGAATTTAAAGCCAGGTTTTAGTTCTCGCTTTGCGTAAACATCGAGTAATTCTGCTGCTACATCGCGTACTTTTTCAGCGGCTTTTTTACGTGCTTTTACCCATGCTTCACCACCCAGTTTATGCAACGGCGCACTTTCATCAGCCCCGCCGGAGTAACGGCTAATCAGGTGTAACGATGCAACAGGTACATAGAGCTTTGCGCCAGCATGGTATTCAAGCATGACATATTCGGTTGTTATACCACCGGCTTCTAATGTTTGCAGACCTTGATAGCGACCAATACCATGATCGATGTGTACTACGGGCTGGCCGATTTGTAATTCAGCCAAGTTACGAATAATGGTATCGGCATTGACACTTTTTTTCTCATCACGACGACGGCGTTGATTAACGCGCTCACCGAGTAAATCACTTTCACAAATAAACGCGACAGAAGGCGATTCAAGAATAAAGCCTTGCTCTGCAGCACCAATAACCAGCGTGTAATCACTTGGTGCTTTAATGGCTTCTTCTAGGTTTGCGCACACCATTGGGCGCATTTTTATACGCGCTAATAGATCGAGTAGTGCTTCACGTCGGCCTTCAGATGCAACGGAAAAGACAACTTTGCCTTTGAATTGCTCGGTAAAACGACGCAGGGCTGCAAAAGGTTCTTTAAGTTGCTGGTTAATGATTATTTCTGGTATTGGCGTTAACGTCGGGTTGTAGCGACCTGCTTTATCGGGTTCGTTTTCATTACGAATCCGAACTTGCGGTAACGTTTTAAAACCGCGGAACATCTCATCTTTTGTTAGCCATAATTCTTTGGGTTCTAGCAAAGGACGCAATGGGTCAACACGACGTTGATCAAAGCGATAGTCTGCATCTGCCAAGAAATGGTCAACGGAAGGCTCTAATTCCCCTAATGTTACTAATAAGGTTTCATCAGGTAAATAATCGAAGAGTGTTTCAGTTTTCTCAAAAAACAGCGGCTGCCAATACTCAATACCAGCAGGCCAAGTGCGTTTGCTCACTTGCTGATAGATAGATTCGGGTTCACGGCGAGCTTCAAAACGTTCACGCCAACGCATCCGGAAATTTTCGATTGCAATTTCATCGGTTGGAAACTCGTGAGCGGGTAATAAATTGATGCTATCAATTTCACCGGTTGAACGCTGATTTTCAGGGTCGAACTGACGAATGGAGTCGACTTCGTCATCGAAAAAGTCAATTCGATAGGGTTGATTGCTGCCCATTGGGAATAGGTCGAGTAATGAACCTCGGCTGGCATATTCGCCATGTTCCATTACTTGTTCGGCATGGCGATAGCCAGATGCTTCTAGCTGTAAACGAAGCTTATCAAGTGATAGGCGATCACCATTACGTACAATTAAAGCATGCTTGCGAAGGTAATCACGGGGTGTTAAACGCTGCAATAAGGTACTAATAGGCACCAGAATAATGCCATCAGACTGAGTGGGTAACTTGTATAAACGCGCCAGACGATCAGACGTAATATCTTGGTGTGGCGAGAAGTTATCGTATGGCAGTGTTTCCCAATCAGGAAATACGTTCACGTCGACAGACGTGAACTGACTAATTTCTGGTTGTAGGCGCAGCGCTGTTTGCGTATCAGGCACAACAGCAAGGACAGGGCCTTGATGTGCGTGAGACAGTTCAGCGACAGACAGTGCCAAAGCAGCACCAGATAGGTTACCAATGAAACGGTTATCCCCTTTTTTACTCGGCAGGGGCAGTGAGAGTAATGATAATGCTTTCATGTGATTAACTTATGATTCTGTTCGCTGTTGGGCGCGTATGCGCAGTAATTTTTGCTGAATATGCAAAGCAGCACGGATCAGAAGATCACGGTCATCTTCTTGTAAACGGTTATAGCGCAGAGTGATCTCATATTGAGTTTGCTTTTCATCTGAGTCGTCTTCATGCACTTTAGTTCCACATGCTGTTACGTTTGCATAACAGTATATTGCAGCGGGTGGCTGCTCAAGAAACAGCTTTACTCTAACAGATGTGCCAACAGTAAAAGGAGAACCTGAAACAAAGGTAAGCTGACTAGCACCAAAACTGTCGGTAATATAACGAAAATTAGGGTTATCTTGTTGAGATAATACAAAAGAAAGCAGTAAATTTATTTTACTGTTTTGGGCTGCAAGGTAAGTCAGTAATGCTTTACTGTCTTCTTTACCAAACCCCTTAAGCGTGCGCTCTGCACTTTCTTCTAAACCGCTGCACTCGCTGGCGACACGAAATAAAGGGGGGATTTCCTGAATAAACGTTTGTTCATCAGGCAAGCACTCATCGCTAGCCAGAGGTTCTACGTTTATGGTTAGCCCTGTATGGACTGAAAAATATTCGTCCTGTTCCATGTCGCTCTCGTTATTAATTAACATTCGCAACTATTCCCTGTATTACAGGTCGAACAGCTATGCGAGTGTTAGTATTTATTCATAATTACTCGATTATTACTTAGGTATTGCATTCGAGCAAGTAAACACATCTGACTGTACGTTTTTTACTCTCTGTTTTTACATTAGTTTTACGTTGTTGCATGGTAATCAAAGGCAGCAACGGGTATTCTTTCTTTACTCTAGACAAGGGATGGTTTCTCTAACCTATGTTTCATCCAGTATCTTTCTTTATCGGTCTACGCTATCTGCGTGGTCGTTCAGGTGACCGATTCAGTCGCTTTGTATCATATATGTCCACTGCAGGTATCACCATTGGTGTGCTGTCTTTAGTGACTGTACTTTCCGTTATGAATGGCTTTGAGCAACAACTAAAAGACCGAATTTTAGGTGTTTTACCTCAAGCTGTTATTTCTCAAGATGATGGGCGCATGCCTGTATCAGATACCGCCCCCCAATCATTGCAACAATTATCCCATGTTACTCATGTTACGCCGATCACCCGCGGTGAAGCGGTACTGCAAAGTGCATCGTCTTTAGCGGCTGGTAATATGATAGGGATTGATCCTAGTTATTTTGAGCCTATAGCAATGCACATGACGGTAGGAAAACTAGATAACCTAGTACCGGGTAGCTATCGGGTTATTATTGGTCAAGCGTTAGCCAATCAGCTTGGGGTGCAAGTGGGTGATAAAATTCGCCTTATGGTAACCAGTGCGAGCCAGTACACACCATTAGGGCGTATTCCTAGCCAACGTAACTTTACTATTGAAGGTTTCTTCGACACGGGCTCTGATGTTGATAAGCAACTTATTCTTACCAATATGCAAGACGCAGGAAAATTACTTCGTTATAAAGCTGATCAAATGACGGGGTGGCGATTATTCCTCGATGATCCTTTTGCTGTGACTGAACTTGCTCAAGTACCTATGCCGAATGATTGGCAATGGTCTGATTGGCGAGAACAACGCGGTGAGCTGTTTCAAGCCGTTAAAATGGAAAAGAATATGATGGGCTTAATGCTTGGGCTGATCATTGGTGTCGCTGCATTTAACATCATTTCAGCCCTGATTATGGTGGTGATGGAGAAGCAAGCAGAAGTCGCCATTTTAAAAACCCAAGGTATGACTAACCGCCAAGTGCTGATGGTATTTATGGTTCAAGGTGCAAGTAGTGGTGTTATTGGTGCCGTGAGTGGTGGTGTGCTAGGCATATTACTGGCGGCGAATTTGAACACGGTTATGTCCGTTTTTGGTGTGCAATATCTTATGGCGGGTGGGTCTCTACCAGTCGTAATTGAACCGTTACAGGTTATATTTGTTATTTTAGGTGCTATTTTGTTAAGTCTTATTGCCACTATTTTCCCTTCTTATCGTGCGGCATCTGTTCGTCCTGCTGAGGCATTGCGTTATGAGTAATTCGTTATTAGTTTGTCATGGTTTACGTAAAATCTATCGCGAAGCTCAGCTTGAAACTGAAGTGTTGAAAGGGGTGAGCTTTGCCATTGAATCCAATGAATTAGTCGCAATTGTTGGCTCTTCAGGCTCAGGAAAAAGCACGTTATTACACTTACTAGGTGCACTTGATGAACCCAGTGACGGTGATGTGTTTTTTAAAGGTCAGAAATTGAATTCGATGAGCGCGAATAAACAAGCGAAAATTCGAAATCAGGAAATAGGATTTGTTTATCAGTTTCATCATTTGCTTGCCGATTTTAGTGCGATGGAAAATGTCGCCATGCCACTATTAATCGGCGGCATGGCTACAGATAAAGCTGAGTCAAAAGCAAAATCTATTTTAGACATGGTTGGTCTTAGTCACCGCTATGAGCACCGACCTTCCGAATTGAGTGGTGGTGAACGTCAACGTGTTGCCTTTGCTCGTGCATTAGTCAATAACCCATCAATTGTATTGGCTGACGAACCTACGGGTAACCTAGATCATAAAACGGCACTCGAAATCTATGATCTAATGTGTAAGTTAAATAAAGAGTCGGGTACGGCCTTTTTAGTGGTTACTCATGATAATGAATTAGCGGCGAAGCTAGATCGTTGTATGCATATGCAAGACGGTAACTTGGTTCAGGTTGAGGTAGTTTAATGTTTCGACCTTTATCTCTTTATATCGGTAGCCGTTTTAGCCGAGCGAAACAACGAAACCGCATGGTATCGTTCATTTCAATCTCTTCTATTTTGGGTATCGCTGTTGGTGTCGCTGTCATTATCATTGGGTTATCGGCAATGAATGGCTTTGAACGTGAATTACAAAACCGCGTATTAGCGGTTATTCCTCATGGTGAACTAGAAGCAGTCAAAGCCCCTTTGAACGATTGGCAGCCCATACTTGAAACGGTGAAAAAACATCCGCGAGTAACGGGTGCGGCGCCGTATGTTTCATTTACTGCTTTACTTGAAAAAGGCATTAATCTAAAAGCGGTAGAAGTGCGTGGCGTAAAACCTGAAGATGAAATACAAGTCAGTGCGTTACCACAGTATGTAAAAGATAATGCTTGGCAGAATTTTGCTGCGGGGAATAAGCAGATTATCTTAGGGCAAGGTGTTGCTCAAAAATTGCAGATCGGCGTGGGAGATTGGATTACAGCGATGATCCCTAATTCCGACCCAGAGAAAAAGCTCCGTTCACCACATCGTATTCGTTTACAAGTGTCTGGATTATTAGCACTTGGTGGTCAGATTGATCATAACTTTGCGATTATACCGTTAGCTGATGCTCAGCAGTATTTATCGATGGGCGAGGGAGTCTCGGGAATTTCGTTGAATGTCGATAATGTGCTTGATGCTCAATCTATTGTTAGAGAAGTCGGCTTTACCTTGCCTGTGTACGTCTATTTAAAAAGTTGGACACAGAAATATGGCTACTTGTATCGAGACATTCAGATGGTGCGCACCATTATGTATTTGGTGATGATACTTGTGATTGGTGTTGCCTGCTTTAATATTATCTCAACCTTGATGATGTCTGTAAAAGATCGAGCGCCAGACATTGCGATTCTTCGAACAATGGGGGCCACTGATGGTCTGGTGAAATCCATCTTCATTTGGCATGGCTTATTATCCGGTGTTGTCGGTAGCCTTGTTGGGTCGATTATTGGTTCTTTAGTGGCAGTAAACCTGACGAGCTTGGTTAAAGGGCTCGAAACGCTGATCGGACACCAGTTTTTATCAGGTGACATCTACTTTGTGGATTTTTTACCAACCGAGTTGGCGATTAATGATGTTGTAGTTGTTGCTATAACGGCCATTATTTTAAGTTTACTAGCGACCTGGTACCCCGCACGCAGGGCAAGCGCCTTACAACCAGCATTGGTGTTGAGCGCTAAGTAACATATTGTTTTAGCTCGTAATACTTATCTAGGTTGCTATGAGTAAAAAACCGTCATTGCGACGGTTTTTTTTGTTTAAGGAGAAGGTTGATTAATCTCTTCAGATTGAAGTGGGCTTCTTATCTTTCTTTATAACCCAGCTGATGATGAGAGTCATAATGCCCAATCCTAGGGTTGCAAATGGCGCTAACATGAGTCCTACCGTTGCAATATGGGCAACTTTCTCGGGTAAGAAGGTGAGCGAATAACCTATGCCAGTGAGTAGTAACACCCAGGCGATGGCGCTTAACCAAGCAAAGCGAAAAAAGTGCACTTGATTCTTAATCCGTATTCCCATCATCAAAGGCAATAGAGAACGTACGACAGGAATAAAGCGGGCTATAAAGAGTGCAATTAAACCGTGACGAAAAAGCAGGTTATCAACCGTTTTCATTCGGTGTGCCGGAACTAAATTTACCCAAGACTGTACTTTAGGCAAATGCTTTAGCCATCGCCCCTGCATATAAGCAACCCAGCTTCCAATTGCAGCTGCGAGTGTAAGCAGTAAGACGATAACCTTAAAATCAATGATTCCCATCGCACCTAATGTGCCAGCTAAAATGACGATACTGTCGCACGGCAAAGGTGCTGCAGGTAATAATGCACTCTCTAAGAAAATGACAAATGTTACGCAAAAATAGATCATTGCGATGCTTTCAGGGTTTTCTAGAATACTAAAATTTTGATGCCATAGTGCCGAGAAAATAGCCATGAATGACTCGAACATACGGGTTACCTTTCTGTTATTAATTAAATTTATAAATAAATAGCGAGTTGAAAGGGGGCGTTATGCTCGTGTGTGAATAAATTTGTACTGTAGGTTGTTAAAATGCTGGCCGTTAAGTACATGTCGCCGCTCAGACAAGGAGAACAACTTTGTTAGCGTTTGCTCTGCTATTTTATTCGCCGCCGATAATCGAGCTGAAAAGTAGAGATAGTACTGAATATTGTGCAACGATGCCGGGAGAGGCCTCCATTGTCTTTTTTGTTCAACACGAAAGCTACGCTGGGTTGAAATATAGGCGTCGTGATTATCATTCTGAATAAGAGTATGCGAAAAATGTACTGGATTGCTTGTTGCTTGCTGGCTGCTTTCCGTGACATTGACTGTTATCGCCAATACTAAAAAAGTACTGAGTAAAAAATAGTTAAATATTTTACGCAAGGTAATTGCTCAGAAATGAAAGCCTCATGTCTTTTACTCAAGTTTGAAAATAAAAGCAATCTGTTTATGGGGCGGGCTGCAATAGAATGAAGTATTTGGGTGTAAAGAGTACCCATTGAGGCGTTTGAGTTGGAGAGCCATAGACAGTAGTGAACTCGCTCTAAAATATAATTGTAGTGAAAACAAACATATTTAAGGTAAATGTGGTCACTCTCATTTTTAAGAGAATGGGTGGCTTTTTGCTTGCTGCATTATTTATATAAACGTAAAAAAACCCCGCGAACGAGGTTTTAGTGAAATGCAGCATTCAATACTTATTGGGTTTCTAAATGAGTCTTAGTTGCGAAATTTACGTTTCTTCCAGCTTCTTACTACCGAGTAACGCCATAAACCGCGAATACCAAAGTAACCGATTAAAGAAAAAGCAATGCCAGTAGTAAAACAGCCAAGCATAAAAGGTGGACCTATCTGGCTCATTTGGTGAAGCAGGAACTCCCAAGACAGCTCAAAATGGAATGGCTGTGGTGGTGAGTTCATCAACCAAGCCCCAACCTTATACGCACCATAAAATAATACGGGCATCGTAATAGGGTTGCTAATCCACACTAATACAATAGAAAGAGGGAGGTTTACACCAAACAGAATGGCGAGTCCGGCCGCCATTATCATCTGGCTGGGCAGTGGAACAAACGCCATAAACAGACCCACAGCAAAAGCACCCGAAGCAGAGCGGCGATTAAGGCACCATAGGTTCGGGTTATAAAGCACATTACCGAAAATTTTAAGTGCTTTTTGGCGCTTAATTGTTTCGTGATTTGGTAAAAAACGTTTAATAAGTTGTCTTGGCATCGATATACATACGCTTTGAAAACAATGAACTGAAAGTCATTAATTGCGAATACTAAGTATTAAAACATAAAGCATGAAAATACTATTTTAAATCAACAGGCTTAAGGCAATACACAATGAACCAAGCGGTTACTGGCATTGCAATAGGGCTTTTGTTTCTTCATTGGTGGCATGCCATTCCAGATTATCTCTGGTTTGTGACTGCCGTAATGCTAGGTGCCGTAGTTTCTTATTTTTTACGTATTCATTTATTGATCTGGATTGCGTTAGGTGCCGCTATGGCAGCTTTAAGTGTAAATATTTATACAAATTCAGTAAAAGAAATACCCATTGACCGCGAGAATATTACCATAGTTGCTAAGGTAAGTAGCCTACTTAATAGCGAGATCTCCACTAGTACAATAGATTTCAAACTCTTAACGCTCAATTCTTATCCAATAGATTCATATTATCCTTTAAACGTCCGCTTAAATTGGCTACAGCCTCCTGAAATGTATCAAGGCCAAATTTGGCAGTTAACGGTGAAACTTCGCCGTCCGTATGGGCGATTGAATAGTGCAGGCTTTGACGCCGAAAAGTATTTCGTTGCAAACGGTATTCATGGGCGAGGCACCGTTTTAAGCGGAACGATTGTAGGCCGCTCTTACATCGATAGCCTTAGTGTAGAACAAACAGCACGAACACCGAGTGACAATAGTTCGGCTATTACCTTACGGCAGCGTATTTTCATTCAGGCAATGGCAGAATTGGCTGATAAAACCCATAAAGCTTATTTAATGGCTTTAGGCTTTGGCGTACGGGATGCGTTAGAGCTTCATGATTGGCAACGGCTAAGAGACAGTGGCTTAGCCCATTTAATGGCAATTTCAGGTCTACATATCGGTTTGGCGATGTTATTAGGCTGGTGGCTTGGCAGTAAAATATGTGCGCTTTTGCCGGAGCTGCATCGTTTTATATGGTTACCGTTATGGAGTGGTTTTGCGTGTGCGCTAGGGTACGCATGGTTAGCGGGTTTTAGTTTACCAACGGTACGCGCAGTATTAATGTGTGCAATTGTGATGATTTTAATCAGGTTACGCATTCAGTGGCCTGGCTGGAAAATTTTTATTGTTGCTCTGGCTATTTGTTTAATGCTCAACCCGTTAGCGTCTTATGCCGCGGGCTTTTGGATGTCTTTTTCTGCAGTCTTCATTTTATATCTTGCGAATTTGAGTGGTGTAAGGCAACAGCGCACAGTTCCGACTGAAAACAATATTGACTATCAGAAAGACCTATTGTGGGAAAAGATGAAAGTATTAGCACAGTTACAGTGTGTGTTATTGCTATTTATGTTACCGCTTCAATGGTATTGGTTTGGTGGGACATCGCTACTCGCGCCATTGATCAATTTTGTTTCTGTCCCTTGGGTGAGTACATTGACTGTGCCTTTGGTTTTAGCTGCCATTGCGACGGTGTGGTTTCCTTGGTTATCGAATGTTTTTTGGCAATTAGCCGATTGGACCTTATATCCAGTTATTTGGTTGGCTGAGCAATCTGTTGGTACGTGGTTATCATTATCATCCGCATGGTTGCCTTTCTTAATAGGGGGAATGGCATGGGCAGCGCTAGGGTGGTTTGTTTCTTGGCGTAACTTCAAATGGATACACATCTCAATTTTGATTGTCTTCGTATCTTGGGGAATCCCTTTATTTTTCCAGCAAGCGATGTCTACGTTGGTGACTTTTAATCAGTCGTTTTTAGCCAATGATGCTGATGTAAATCATTATAAATCTTCAATAGGTGATGCTGCGTCACCGTTATGGACAGTCAATATGCTGGATGTGGGGCATGGTCTTGCAGTGTTAATTGAGCGTAATGGGAAAGCGGTTTTGTATGATACGGGAAACCGTTGGCAACAAGGCAGTATTGCTACATCTGTCATAGAGCCCGTGCTGAGAAAGAAAGGCATTAATCAGTTAGACGGGATAATTTTGAGCCATGCAGACAGTGATCATGCTGGTGGCTTCGATATTATATCTCAGCAGTTTGAACCAATTTGGAAGCGTAGTAGTGATCGTCGAGATGGTTTTCTTCCCTGTGTGCAAGGAGCCCTCTGGCAATGGGAAGGGCTCAACTTCGAGGTGTTGTGGCCACCTAAAATCGTTAAGCGGGCGGCTAATCCTCATTCTTGTGTCGTGCAAATAAGCGATCGAAATATTCATACAGTTAAGCCAACCAACGCACTACTGACAGGTGACATTGATGCGATATCTGAATTACTTTTGGCTCGCCAATACCCAGATCTTGCGCCTGATATCTTATTTGTTCCTCATCATGGCAGTAAAACATCGTCGACCAATACGTGGCTGGCAGGTATGTCTCCTGAACTTGCTCTGGTATCGAGTGCTAAATATAACCCTTGGAATTTACCATCAACACAAATCAAGCAGCGTTATATAGATAAAGGCACAAGGTGGTTAGATACCGCACAAACTGGGCAAATATCCATAGATATTGAAGCTGGCAGCAGAAAAACACAACGCTATCGACAAGATGTTGATGATACTTGGTATCGACGTTTATTTTCGGATGAATGATGCTCTTTAGGCGTGAATATGTGAGAAGTTAGTCTGATAACGTCGATGGGCTTTTTAGAATAAATACAGCTGTATAATCAATAAGCAAAAAGTAGATAAGACATGCATCAATGGCTTAACTTATTTGGCGCAATCCTAGTATCAGAGTAGAATGATAGGAATTGTTTTTAAGAAAAATGAATTTTAATGACGCAATCTACTGAACAATCAACACTGGAAACGTACAAACGACTTTGGCCGTATATCAGTTTCTATAAGGCTGGCTTATCAGTCGCGGTCGTTGCGCTAATCATTAATGCATTGGGTGATACCCTAATGTTATCGATGATTAAGCCTCTTCTTGATGAAAGCTTCGGTGGATTAGAGACCATCGAATCAGACTTTCTTTCTATGATGCCATATTATTTAGTCGGATTAATGATACTACGTGGCGCGAGTGGCTTTGTATCAACATATTGCTTGTCTTGGGTATCTGGCAAAGTCGTAATGAATTTACGCCGTGGCTTGTTTAATCATTTCATGAAAATGCCAGTGAGCTTTTTTGATAAAGAATCTTCTGGAGCCTTACTTTCTCGAATTACTTATGATTCAGAACAAGTTGCTTCTGCGACAAGTAGCGCGCTAGTGAGCATGGTACGTGAAGGTGCATCTATCATTGGCTTAATGGCATTGATGTTCTGGAACAGCTGGCAGCTTTCGGCCATTTTATTGGTTATTGCCCCTGTTGTGGCGTTCAGTATTCGTTTGGTTTCTAAGCGTTTTCGTAAGATTTCAAAAAATATGCAAGATGCAATGGGTTCTGTTACATCATCTGCAGAGCAAATGCTAAAAGGACACAAAGTCGTATTAAGTTACGGTGGTCAAGAGGTTGAAAAGAAACGTTTTGATTCTGTTAGTAATCATATGCGCCAGCAAACAATGAAGTTAGTGTCTGCGCAGGCGATTGCCAACCCTGTGATTCAGGTAATTGCATCGTTTGCTTTAGTGGTTGTATTAGTCTTGGCTAACTCTGATGCATTACGTGCCGAGCTTACTCCTGGTACATTCGCTGTTGTCTTTGGTGCAATGTTTGGTTTGATGCGTCCTTTAAAAGCATTAACCAACGTTACTTCGCAATTCCAACGCGGTATGGCTGCTTGTCAAACCTTGTTTGAATTGATGGATCTTGAAACTGAAAAAGATAACGGTAAGCATGAAGTTGCGCGTGTAAGCGGTGATATTCAAGTTAAAGATGTTACGTTCACTTATCCAACCAAAGATACGCCAGCATTGCGTAACGTGTCGTTTGATTTACCTGCAGGTAAAACACTGGCACTTGTTGGACGTTCGGGGTCGGGTAAGAGTACGATTGCGAATCTATTAACGCGCTTTTACGATATTGATTCAGGCGAATTGATATTAGATGGTCGCGAGGTTAAAGACTATCAATTGTCGAATCTGCGCGAACAGGTTGCAGTTGTTTCTCAAAATGTGCACCTTTTTAACGATACCATTGCAAATAATATTGCTTACGCAAGCGGTGATAACTTCAGTCGTGCTGATATTGAAAAAGCAGCAGAGCTTGCTTATGCGATGGATTTCATTAAAGACATGCCACAAGGCTTAGATACAATTATTGGTGAAAACGGTGTTAGCCTTTCTGGTGGTCAGCGTCAACGTTTAGCCATTGCTCGCGCACTATTACGTAATGCGCCAGTGTTGATTTTAGATGAGGCAACCTCAGCCCTTGATACTGAATCTGAACGTGCTATTCAGTCGGCATTGGATGAATTGCAAAAAGATCGTACGGTTTTAGTGATTGCCCACCGCCTATCAACTATTGAAGGTGCCGACCAAATCTTAGTGGTTGATGATGGTGAAATCATTGAACGTGGTACGCATAGTGAATTGATCAAACATGATGGTGCTTACGCGCAACTTCACCGCATTCAGTTTGGTGATTAATGGCTGCACTTATTGAAAAGTTTTGGTTTGGGCATCATCCGAAAGGTTTGATGCTGTTACTGAATGTACTTTTTTGGCCACTTTTTTGGCCATTGAGTAAACTCTTTGGTTTTATCAGTGTTCGTCGCCGTAATAAGTACCAAACGGGTGAAAAGGTCGCTTATCGGGCACCGGTTCCTGTTGTTGTTGTTGGTAATATTACAGCTGGAGGTAATGGTAAGACGCCCGTTGTTGTATGGCTCGTTGAACAGCTACAAGCGAAAGGGCTTAAACCGGGGGTTGTTTCTCGTGGTTATGGTGGTAAAGCGCCACATTACCCTTATTTGGTGGAAGATAAGACTTCCACTGAACTCGTCGGTGATGAACCTGTATTGATTCGTCGAAGAACGGGTGCACCTGTTGCAGTATCACCTAAACGTTCTGATGCCGTAATGATGTTACTCGAACATGATGTTGATGTGATTATTACTGATGACGGTCTACAGCATTATGCACTCGCAAGAGACATCGAATTTGTTGTTATTGATGGTCAACGCCGCTTTGGTAATCAGCAATTACTGCCATTAGGACCATTGCGTGAAACGTGTGATCGCTTAGCCGAAGTTGATTTCTTGATTTGTAACGGTGGAAAGGCGAAAAAAAACGAAGCACCGATGCACCTGCAGCCCTCAGCATTAATTAATGTTAAAACGGGCGAGCGATGTTCAATTAATGAATTAGAGAATATTGTGGCAATGGCTGGTATTGGTCATCCCCCCCGTTTTTTTAAAACATTAGAAGAACTGGGAGTAACACCTGTACATTGTCAGCCATTTACTGACCATCAGGCATTCTCAGAAACGGAATTAAAACATTTGGCCCAACAGGGACAACATTTAGTGATGACAGAAAAAGATGCGGTTAAATGCCACGCTTTTGCGCAGTCGAATTGGTGGTATGTACCTGTAGATGCAGTGATACCAACATCGAATGCAAATGCCATTATTAATCGAATAATTAAGGTAAAGGAAGAATATGGATCACCGTCTGCTTGAAATCGTAGCATGCCCAGTATGTAAGGGTAAATTGAACTACGATAAAGAAAAAAATGAACTGATTTGTAAGTTTGATCGTCTAGCTTATCCTATTCAAGATGGTATCCCTGTATTGATCGAACCTGAAGCGCGAACGCTGAGTTCAGACGAGGTAAAGTAATGTCATTTACGGTAGTTATTCCAGCGCGTTATCAATCAACCCGCCTGCCGGGTAAGCCTTTGGCTGATATTGGTGGCAAGCCAATGGTTCAGTGGGTGTACGAGCAAGCTAGTAAAGCCGGTGCAGATCTCGTGATCGTAGCAACGGATGACCAGCGTATTGTTGATGCCGTTAAAGCCTTCGGCGGAGAAGTTTGTTTAACGCGAAATGATCATGAATCAGGCACAGAGCGCCTTGCTGAAGTGGTTGAAAAATATCAGTTAGCAGATGATCATATTGTCGTTAATGTACAAGGTGATGAACCATTAATTCCTGACACCATTATTCGACAAGTCGCAGATAATCTAGCAAACAACAATGCCCCAATGGCAACGCTAGGTGTCGAGATTGATCACGAAGATGAAGTGTTTAATCCAAACGCGGTGAAAGTGGTGTTGGATAAAGATGGCTATGCGATGTATTTCAGCCGAGCATCTATTCCTTGGGATCGTGATAACTATGCGAAATCACCAAAGGAAATTCATCATAATTTATTACGTCATATCGGTATTTACGCTTATCGTGCTGGGTTTATAAATACTTACATCAACTGGGAACCAAGCGCACTTGAAAAAGTGGAAGCATTAGAACAGCTTCGTGTACTTTGGTATGGCGAAAAGATCCATGTTGCTGTTGCTATTGATGCGCCTCCCGCGGGTGTTGATACACCGGAAGATTTAGAGAAAGTACGTGCTTTAATTGGCTAAGAGTAGCAAGCGTTCATCGCTAGCTGTAAATAGCCGTTATCCACGTTTCATTTCTTTATCAATAAGACGTTGATAGACAAATAAAAAGGCCACTATATTGAGTTAATGCCGTTCACTTAAGGTGAACGGTTTTTTTATTTTTGGCATATCGCTGAGGCCGAGGCTTAACCGTTCTCGGGAATGTTCTTTCTCTCCACCTTTCGAGTATTAAGCTCTCTGCCATATTCCTTTTATGATTACACTCGGATTTTGACATCCTTAGAGGATCGTTTAACTGATCATTTTTCGCTAACTGATCGGCATTACCCTTTTAGGGGCTCATGTATCACAAAGATATAAATAACACAATCTACAGAAATTTTTCTCTCATAATAGATTTTAAAACCTCAATTTTCCCCAAGTAGCAAAGAAATCAATACTAACTGTAAACAATTAAGAACATACGCCTGTGATATGAAGCACAGGTAATAGCCTCTTATGCTAGTTATTAAGGACGTCATCCTTTAATATCCATGCGCTAGGCGTATATAGAGGGCGGCATAGGTATAAATCTTTAAATAAGAATTAGTTACCGAGTGCAGTAAACCTAATAATTAGAAAGTTGTTAATATTTTAAAGGGCAAGTGTATGAAATTAAGGCATCAGTTAATTGGTGGGTTTGGAGTGTGTTTGGTGTTATTACTTTTATTGGCAACATCTTCATTTTATAAACTCAGCGTGACACTAGACGGTTTTACTGAATACCGTAATTTAGCTATTGCCAGCGTTACTTCTGGCGAAATACAGTCAAATATCCTAGAAACTAGGCTAGCTGCCAGCAAATACATAAGAAAGCAATCTCCTGAACTAGAGGGGGTTATTCATGAAAATATTGGAGAACTAAAGAGCCTTGTTGGCGGAGTAATTGACTTGCCGCAGTATTCGGGATTGAGAGACAAGTTCTTAAAAATAGAAAACTCGGCAATAAAATATAATGATGGTTTTTTGAGAATTGACACTCTGTTAAAGGACGGAACTGAAATAGTAAATGATATTCTTGACCCTAATGGGTTAATAATGCAAGAGTCACTAACAGACATAACAAGAACAGCTCGTGATGATCTAGACTTTGAAGCTGGCTATTATTCTGGTTTGCTACAAGAAAGTACGTTGCTGTCTAGACTTTATATTATGAAATTCTTAGATAGCAACAGCAGTAACGACGAAAAAAGAGTACTTTTAGAGTTTAGCAGCATGAAGAAAAGGCTAAAAACTCTAACAGATAAAATAGAAAACCCTAAACGAGTGGCATTATTAAATAGATATGAGCGATCGTTATACTTATATCAATCTGCATTTTTAGATCTATCAAAAACAATTAAAGAGCGGAACAAAGTAAATTACGAAGTTCTTAATAAAGTTGGCGATGATACTGCGGCGTCTATTGAGAAAATAGAAGAAGATACTTCTTCTCGCCAAAACATTATTGGCCCTCAATTGCAAAGCGAGATAAGCAATGCAAAAATACTACTAAGTTTGCTGTCAGTTATAGCAGTTGTTGCAAGTTTGGCATCAGCAGTTTACATCTACAGAAGTATTATGCGAGTTGTAGGTGGTGAGCCAAGTGAAATTGCTGATATGGTGAAGATGGTTTCAGAAGGAGATCTGAAAACTGAACTCTCAATGACAGGTAATGAAACCGGTATTTACGCAAATATTCTCAACATGCATCACGAATTAAGAAGAATATTATCTGGGCTGCACTCAGTCTCAGAAAATGTTTCTTCTGCCTCCTCTGAGCTATCTGCGGTGATGAACGAGTCTAAAGCAAACTCGGAAATGGAATTAACTCAAGTAGAGCTAGTAGCGACAGCAATTAGTGAGCTATCAAGTACGGCTAATGAAGTGAGCATAAACGCTTCCAATGCTGAAACAGCAGCTAATACAGCTAATGTGAACGTAGACGATGGAAAAACTGCACTAGTTGAATCAGATAGAATTTCAAACGAAATTGCCTCGTCTATTCAGGAATCGACACAAATTGTTAGTCAACTACGAGACTTCTCTACTGAAATTGGAACAGTAGTTGACGTTATCAATGGCATTTCAGAGCAGACAAACTTATTAGCTTTGAATGCGGCAATTGAAGCAGCTAGAGCTGGAGAACAAGGTCGAGGGTTTGCTGTAGTTGCGGACGAAGTTAGATCGCTAGCCGCGAAGACCCAACAATCTACTGTTGATATACAAGGCTTGATTTCTCGCCTTCAAGAGCAAGCCTTAAAAGCAGATCAGTTCATGGGAAACAATACAGTGCTAATCACTGAGGCTTTCACTATTAATGAAAAGCTATCTAATACATTTGAAACAATTTCTCATTCTGTTAGTGAAATATCCGATCTAAACACCCTAGTAGCTACTGCTTCCGAAGAGCAGTCAGGTGTTACACAGGATATCTCTCAAAACATCGTATCGACTTCTGATATGGTTCACCAAAATGTTGCGGGGATTGCACAGAGTTCACAGGCAAGTGAAGAACTAGCAAGGCTTTCTGAGGAGCAAAAAGCACTGCTTTCTTACTTTAGAATTTAATTTCACTGATATTGTTTACGTGTAAATAAAAGGGAGCATTAGCTCTAATGACGATCAGTTAGCGAAAAATGATCAGTTGAACGATCCTCTAGGGATGTCAGAATCCGAGTGTAATCATGCACTCGGATTTTTTATATTATCTTTTGAAAAGCCAACTTTAAAACAGATTACACTTTCGCAGTATCAGTCGTTGTATCTGTTTCAAGGTCTTGATTGAAGATGGTGTCATCAGCTTGCCCCAGTACACGAGAAGTAATAGTACCGGCCGTCATGGCACCACTAACGTTTACAGCAGTACGGCCCATATCGATCAAAGGTTCGATTGAAATAAGTAGACCAGCAAGCGCAACAGGCATATCAAGAGCAGAAAGAACAATTAGCGCAGCAAATGTTGCGCCACCACCTACACCTGCAATGCCAAATGAACTGATCGTTACAATCGCTACAAGTGTTGCAATGAAGCCTGGGTCTAGTGGATTTATGCCAATAGTTGGTGCAATCATTACTGCAAGCATCGCAGGGTATAAACCTGCACAACCATTCTGGCCCATTGTCGCCCCGAATGATGCCGAGAAGTTTGAAACCCCTTCACCGTTACCCAGTTGCTTAACTTGCGCATCAATATTTAGTGGGATAGTGCCAGCGCTTGAACGCGAAGTGAAAGCAAACAGCAGTACCGGAAGAATCTTCTTCAAGAAACGAATTGGGTTAACACCTACGAATGAAACAAGAACTAAATGCAGAACAAGGATTAGTGCTAAGCCAACGTAAGACGCGACCACAAAATTAATTAGGCTTAGAATATCAGCATAGTTAGAGCCTGCGACAACCTTGGTCATTAACGCAAGAACACCGTAAGGCGTTAGGCTAAGTACCATGCGTACTAATGTACGAACAATTTCTTGAGCAACGTTAATGAACTTTTCGAAGCTTGCACCCAATTCAGGATGAGTACGCATAACACTCAGGCTTGCTACACCAATGAAAGCAGAGAAGATAACAACGGCAATAGTCGATGTAGCACGGCTACCTGCTAAGTCAGCAAATGGGTTACCAGGAAAGAAAGAAATAACCATGTCAGCAAACGACACAGCTTCAATGTTCGTTAAGCGTGATTCAAGCATTTCGCCACGTGCAATTTCTCGTGCGCCTTGCACAATACCATCTGCAGATAAGCCAAACATATTGCTAACTAGAATACCAATTAACGCTGAAGCCGCTGTTGTCGCCAGCAGAATACCAATGGTTAATCCTGATATTTTACCCAGTGAACCTGAGTCTTTCACTTTCACGATAGCGCCAATGATAGACACCATGATTAGCGGCATGATGATCATTTTCAGTAGGCTGACATAACCGGCACCAACAATGTTCACGTACTCAAGTGTGTCTGCAACTATCTGGCTGCCACCACCATAAATGAGTTGTAATGCGCCACCAAAAAGTACCCCTAAGCCAAGGCTAGTAAACACGCGCTTAGAAAGAGTTTGTTCTGTGCGTTGTTGCTTCAGCAATAAAGCAATGAGTAGGGCAAAAAAAGCCAAGTTGATAATGGGATAAATCATGGGTGGAATCCTAAAAAAAGAGAAGTTAAGCCGTAAGTCCGTTTACTTACTTATTACAAAAGTGTGTTGTGTCTAAAATATGTTTAAGAAATACCGACAGAAGCATCAATATGCTTAGGGCGTAGATAATATGACGTGAGTTGCAAAACCGTTAGTACTTTTAGGTGAATTTCCTATATGAAAATCGCACATAATAAAACTTTTAGTAATAAGGGTTGAAATGTGTACTTCAAGCAGAAAAGCTAAGTAAAAGAGGTATTTGCTTGGTGAATAAAAAAGGCTAACAATGAATGTTAGCCTTATGTTGGTTTTGTGTGATTTTACTACTTTGTTTTATGGCGTGGCAGTACTGTCGTTTTCATCCAATACTTCGACAGGGCTGATATTTGCATTTTTATTGGTTTCATCCGCTTTGTCTTTTTCAACGTTTGCTGCTGTATCGCGTATTCTTTGCCAAATCTGCCCCATGGTCTCATGCCAATAGCGCTCAGTTTGCTCGAGATACTTTGCTTTAGGCGCGTATCTGTCCCATGGTTGCTTAATCTTATTACTGGCTAAGAAGTTAGTGGGAGCGGGTGTTGGGGTTAGCCCTGCCTGATTAAACTCATACAATGCGCGTGTCATATGGCTTGCCGAGGTAACGAGCACCATATTCTTATCACCCACAACAGAGGCTGCTTGAAATGCTTCTTCCCAAGTATCACGGGCCGTTTCAAGTAATAAAATATCAGATTTGTTCACCCCTAGCGCTAATGCGACTTTTGCCATCATACGTGCTTGGCTTATATCACTGCCTCCACCATAACCGGATAGAATCAATTTAGAGCCTGGAAAGAGCCGATAAATGCGCATGCCTTCAGATAGGCGCATTAGGGCAGCACGAGATAATTCGGATGTTATTGGCATTGCCTTGTCAATAACATGCCCACTTCCCAGTACCATGATGTAATCAACCGGTGTGGATGAAGGTACAAACGGTCGGTTTTCAGTTTCTAATGGGCGTAATAAACTGGTCGCAATCGGTTGGAAAGAGACCATGAAAATTCCTAAGAACGCAAAAGCGATAAAGCAAGAAGCAAGTCCTTTTCGACGGGTAAACCATAAAATCAATAACCCGATAAACCCAAGAATAAGCATCGCGGGTAGGGGCATAAGTAAGGCAGATATCATTTTTTTTAGTTCAAACATGTAATGTCGTCCGAAATTTCAGCAATCAAGCTTGAAAAAGCATCACAAGCCTTTATTCCTATAACGCTTGTGAGAAAATAAGCTTCACTTTTTTTGAACCACTATCATAACGTAAAGTTGCCGTGATCGAAGATCGAAATTTTGATGATTTAGCGCAAAAATTTGCGAAAAACATATATGGCACTGCCAAAGGGCAGATCCGACAAACAGTTGTCTGGCAGGATATAGAGCAGATTCTATCTGGGTTCGACGGTGATATTCCGCTGCGTATTTTAGACGCTGGTGGGGGTATCGGACAATTGTCACAAAAAGTTGCAGAGTTAGGTCATCATGTCACTTTATGTGATCTTTCTGGTGAAATGCTGACACTAGCCGAGCAGGAAATTGCTAAAAATGGACTTCTTAAGCAATATCGCTTAGTTCATAGTCCTGTTCAGCATATTGGTGACCATCTTGATGAACCTGTCGATTTGGTGCTTTTTCATGCAGTGATGGAGTGGCTATCGGATCCAATAACGGTACTTGACCAATTATTGGAACAAGTCAAACCTGGTGGTGTCATTTCAGTGATGTTTTATAACTACAATGGTTTGCTATTTAAAAACCTAATTTGTGGTAATTTGACGCACATAGAAGAAGGTATGCCTCATCGTAAGCGTTTTAAGCTGCAACCGCAGCAAGGCATTAAGCCTGATGAGGTGTATAGTTGCCTGATAAACGCGGGATTAACTATTTTAGGCAAAACTGGCGTACGCACTTTTCACGATTACATGCAAAATGCGATGGTTGGTGATTACAGTTTTGAACAAGTTCTTGAGATGGAGCAAAAGCTTTGTCGTCAGGAGCCTTATTTGTCTTTGGGGCGTTATATTCACGTTTATGCACGTAAACCCTTGTGCGAAGAGATGCAAGTGAACGGCAGTAACTGTGAATAAGCACTATTTACCCTTATAAAAGAACATATTACCCATAGAAAAGAACATAACATAACAGCAATAAGGACAACGGATGAGTGAAGTTTCCCAGACCGTTCCTGAGTTGGTGACTTGGGTTAAGCAGCATGATTTCTCGCTTAACTTACCAACCGAACGGCTGGCGTTCTTGTTGGCGATTGCTGTATTAAGTGGCGATCGCTTTGATGAAGAATTAGGGGAAGGAGAGTTGATTGATGCGTTCCGTATTGTGAGCGATTTATTTGATCAATCAAAAGAAACTCTAGCCTTTCGTGCCAACAACGCCATAAATGAATTAGTACGTCAGCGCTTAATTACGCGCTTTACCAGTGAAATGAACGACGGTGCAAGTATTTACCGTTTAAGTCCATTAGCGCTAGGTATAACAGACTACTACGTACGTCAACGAGAGTATTCGACGCTGAAGTTGTCAATTCAATTAGCGATGGTCGCTGATGAAATTAACAAAGCAGCAGATGCAGCGCAAAAAGGCGGTGACGAGAAGCACTGGCGACTGAATGTTCACGCAGTGTTGAAATATTCAGTGGCAGAAATTTTTGACCGCATTGATTTAAACCAACGCACTATGGATGAGCAGCAACAGCAGGTGAAAACCAATATCGCTGAATTGTTGACTCAAGATTGGCGCGCGGCAATTACTAACTGTGAAGCATTGCTTAACGAAACATCAAGCACGTTACGTGAATTGCAAGACACCTTGCAAGCTGCTGGTGACCAATTGCAAACACAGTTGCTGATTATCCAAGAAGAAATTCAGGGCAATATTGAACTGGATTTCGTTGATGGCATGATCTTTATTCTACAAATGAAGCTAGACCGTATTATTAATTGGGGTCAGCAAGCGATTGATTTGTGGATTGGTTATGATCGCCACGTACATAAATTTATTCGAACAGCTATCGATATGGATAAGAACCGGGCATTTAGCCAGCGTTTGCGCCAATCGGTAACAGATTACTTCGATAACCCATGGCTTCTTACATATGCCGATGCCGAACGTTTACTTGATATGCGCGATGAAACCTTAGTTTTACGTGATGATGAAGTAACAGGCATCGTACCTGAAGAAATGGAATTTGAAGAACTTAGCCTAGTCAATGATCAGCTTTCTGATCAAGTTGCTGAAATGCTAAAAGCCCATAAAGAAACAGGTGCAGCCATTAATTTGAGCTCGCTTCTGAAAGATTATTTGGCTCAACACCCGCAAGCGCGACATTTTGATGTAACGCGAATTGTAATTGATCAGGCAGTAAGACTTGGGTATTCCGAATCTGACTTCAATGCCATTCAGCCTGATTGGGAAGCGATTAATGAACATGGAGCCAAGGTACAAGCCAATGTCATCGATAAATATTGAAGAATATATGCCTGAAAAACTGGCAAAAGCGATAGCTAACCCACTTTTTCCGGCGCTAGATAATGCGCTCCGATCTGGTCGTCATGTTTCTAGCGAAGATTTAGATAACCACGCTTTACTGATCGAGTTTGAGCGTGAGTTAGGTATGTTTTACCGCCGTTACAATGCCGAACTTATTCGCGCACCAGAGGGGTTCTTTTATCTGCGCCCACGTTCTACGTCATTGATTGGTCGTTCAGTCTTGTCTGAAATCGACATGCTGGTCGGTAAAGTGCTGTGTTTCTTATACCTTAGCCCTGAGCGCCTTGCCCATGAAGGTATTTTTACCAATCAAGAGCTGTTTGATGAACTTTTAGTGTTGGCTGATGAAAAAAAGCTAATGAAGTTTGTTACACACCGTGCATCGGGTTCCGATCTTGATCGTGAAAAACTGTACGACAAAGTGAAAACGTCGCTTCGTCGTTTACGTCGTATCGGTATGCTTATCCCAATTGGTGAAAATGGTAAATTCCGTATCAGTGAATCGGTATTCCGTTTTGGTGCTGATGTACGAACAGGTGATGATGTGCGCGAAGCGCAATTACGCCTAATTCGTGACGGTGAAGCTGTTGTGCATCAACAAGAACCAAGTCAATCAAGCTTACTTGATGGGTTTGACGCGGATGATACTGAACATCATGATTCAGAGCAGACAATGCAAGAGGGTGAAGTCTGATGGAACGCGGTAAGTATCAATCACTCACAATGGTCAACTGGAACGGCTTTTTTGCTCGTACTTTTGATATCGATAATTTGGTTACCACATTATCTGGCGGTAATGGTGCGGGTAAATCCACCACCATGGCTGCGTTCATCACGACTTTAATTCCTGATCAAAGTCTTCTGCATTTTCGTAATACCACAGAAGCGGGTAGTTCAAACGCATCTCGTGATAAAGGCTTGCACGGTAAGTTAAAACCGGGTGCGTGTTATGCGGCATTGGATGTCGTTAACTCGAAAAAGCAGCGTATTATTTTTGGTGTAAAACTGCAGCAAGTAGCGGGTCGCGATAAAAAAGTCGATATTAAACCGTTCCTTATTCAAGGTTTGCCATCACACGTTAAACCGACTGAATTATTGGTTGAAACCTTGTCTGAAAATCAGGCTCGTGTTCGTCAAATTAATGAAGTGAAAGAAATTGCGGGTGAATATGAAGGCGTACAATTTAAAGCCTTTAATTCTGTTACGGATTATCACACGCAAATGTTTGAATTTGGTGTATTACCCAAGAAATTGCGTAATACCCAAGACCGCTCTAAATTCTATCGTTTAATTGAAGCATCACTTTACGGTGGTATTTCAAGTGCCATTACCCGTTCGTTACGTGACTACTTATTACCACATAACTCCGGTGTGAAAAAAGCTTTCCAAGATATGGAAGCGGCATTACGTGAAAACCGCATGACATTAGAAGCGATTAAGCTGACTCAAAGCGATCGTGATTTATTTAAGCATTTGATCTCTGAAGCAACACACTATGTTGCGGCTGATTATATGCGTCATGCTAATGAACGTCGTAATAAGTTAGAAACAACGCTGAAATTACGTGGCGAATTATTAGGTTCACGCAAGATACTGGGCGATCAAAATAACTCACTGACTAACATGTCAGGCGAGCTAGACGAATTAAATGATCGTGAAAGTGCTTTAGAGCAAGATCATCAAGCAGCGTCTGATCATCTGCAACTTGTACAAAATGCAGTACGTCAACAAGAAAAGATCGAACGTTATAAAGAAGATCTAGAAGAATTAACCGAGCGTCTTGAAGAGCAGGTAATGGTCGTTGAAGAAGCGGCTGAACAACTTGCAATGGCTGAAGAACAAGCTGTATTAACTGAAGAAGAAGTTGATAGCTTGAAGACGCAGCTTGCTGACTACCAGCAAGCATTGAATATGCAGCAAACCCGTGCTTTACAATATCAACAAGCGGTTCATGCTTTAGAAAAAGCACGTGAACTGTCGAATGTTAATGATTTATTGGCTGATAACGCACCTGCATATTTGTCGCAACTAAAGCGTGACCAAGAATTACAAACCACCGCTTTATTGGCACTTAAACACAAGTTGGATATGTCGTCTGCGGCGGCTGAACAATTTGAGAAAGGCCTTAAAATTGTCCAGACCATTGCGGGTGCCATTGACCGAGCAACGGCTGGTCAAAAAGCCCGTGAATTGATCACACATGCTCGTCGACTTCGTGCAGTTTCAGAGCGAGGCGATCAGCTAAAAGGTCAGTACCGTGATCTTGAACGCAGTGTGCGTAATCAACGTCAAGCGGTTGAGCTGGCAGAAAGTTACAGCAAGCGTTTTGCAACTGTTGTTGATAGCGAGTTAGTGTTAGCAGAAGAGCAAGCTCGTCATGGAGCTACATTCGAAAGTCTTGAGCAAGAACAAGAAGCTTTAGTTGATCAACGCAACGATTTGCGTCGTCAAGAGCAGCAACTAGGTACTCAAATTAAGTCTTTAGAAGCGTCGGCACCCGCATGGATTGCCGCATCTGATGCACTTGAAAAACTGTCTGATCAGGTAGATGCAGAATTAACAGATAGTCAGTCTGTTATGAATGCAATGCAACAAACATTAGACAATGAACGTGAAGTCTCTGCTCATCGTGATCAGCTTGCCTTGAGCAAGAAACAACTGGAGCTTGATATTGAACGTCTTGCACAGCCTGGTGGCAGTGATGATGCACGTTTAAGTGGCTTAGCAGATACACTTGGCGGCAGTCTACTGTCTGAAATTTATGATGACATTACTTTAGCTGATGCACCGTATTTTAGCGCGATGTATGGTCCTGCTCGTCATGCGATTGTTGTACCCGACCTTAAAGATATTAAAGATAAGCTCATCGCATTAGAAGATTGCCCCGACGATCTCTATATCATTGAAGGCGATGTTGATTCATTTGATGACAGCGGCTTTGATGTTGATGAATTAGACGGGGCGATATGCGTTCACTTAAACGACCGTCAATTACGCTATTCTCGTTATCCGAAGGTGCCTCTATTTGGGCGAGCAGCTCGTGAACAACGTCTAGAGCAATTACGTGAAGAACGTGATCAACTGATTGAAGACCACGCGAAATCGGCATTTGATTCGCAAAAGCTCCAGCGTTTATATCAGAGCTTTAACAGTTTTGTCGCGACACACATGTCGATAGCATTCAATGCTGATCCTGAAGCGGAATTAAAGCTTGCGAGAGAAAAGCGAAATCAAGCGACCCGTCAATTAGCCGATGCAGCGGCTAAAGAACAACAGCAACGTAGCCAGCTTGTCGCAGCGCGTGAAGGCTTAGCGTTATTAGGTAAACTGAACCCGCTTGTTAACTTGTTAGAAGATGAAACCTTAACTGCTCGTTTTGAAGAAGTAGAGCAGCAACTTTCACAACTTGATGAAGCGCGTAATTACTTAGATCGTCACGGTAGAGCCATTACAGAGCTTGAAGGTTTAGTGTCTGCGCTAGATGCGGATCCAGAGCAATTTGATGCACTACAAACAAGTTATGTTGATGCTGATAGTCGACTACAGGCTCTTAAGAAGCAGATATTTGCTGTCGCCGATTTGGTAGAGCGTCGTCATCACTTCACGTATATCGATTCTGTTGAGTTAGTGAACAAAAGCTCAGAGCTTAATGAGCAGCTTAAAGCGAAATTGGTAGCAGCAGAGCGTGAACGTACACGTTGTCGTGATGCCCTTAAACAAGCTCGTGCGCAAGCGAACCAGTACAACCAGTTAATGGCGTCGTTAAAGAGTTCGCATCAAGCCAAACGTGAAACCGTGCTGGAGTTTGAACGTGAGCTGCAAGAGCTGGGTGTTCGTGCTGATGTTGAAGCAGAAGAGCGGGCACGTATTCGCCGTGATGAGCTTAATGAACGTCTACACAGTTCGCGTAGCCGTCGTAGTGAGCTAGAAAAAGCGATTACCTCCATTGAACTTGAAATGAAGGCATTGGTGAAACGTCTGCGTAAAGTAGGCAAAGAGTACCAAGAAATTCGTAAGTTGGTCGTGAATGCGAAAGCAGGCTGGTGTGCAGTATTACGCCTAGCACGCGAAAATGATGTTGAGCGCCGTTTACACCGCCGTGAAATGGCGTATATGTCTGCTGATGAATTACGTTCATTATCGGATAAATCATTAGGTGCTTTACGTCTTGCCGTCGCAGATAACGAAGACTTGCGTGATGCCTTACGTGCTTCTGAAGATATTTCGCGCCCTGAGCGTAAAGTACTGTTCTACATTGCTGTTTATCAACATCTTCGTGAACGTATCCGTCACGATATTATTCGTACCGATGATCCGGTTGAAGCGATTGAAGAGATGGAGGTAGAGCTCGCCCGCCTTACTGAAGAGCTAACAGCACGTGAACAACGTTTGGCTATCAGTTCTGACTCTGTTGCGAACATTATTCGAAAAACGATTCAGCGTGAGCAAAACCGTATTCGTATGCTAAACCAAGGTTTGCAAAATATCGGTTTTGGTCAGGTTAATGGTGTACGTCTAAACGTTAAAGTACGCGAGACGCACGAATCATTGCTGAGTGGTTTGGCTGAGCAGCAAGACCAACACCAAGACTTATTTGGTAATAACCGCTTAACCTTCTCTGAAGCTATTGCGAAGTTGTTCCAGCGTTTGAATCCTCATATTGATATGGGGCAGCGTTCGCCGCAAATCTTAGGTGAAGAATTATTGGATTACCGTAACTACCTAGAATTAAGCATTGAAGTAAACCGTGGTACAGACGGTTGGCTACAGGCTGAATCTGGCGCGTTATCCACGGGTGAAGCCATTGGTACGGGCCAGGCAATTCTACTGATGGTGATTCAAAGCTGGGAAGAAGAATCGCGCCGCTTACGCGGTAAAGATCTTATCCCATGTCGTTTATTGTTCTTGGATGAAGCTGCACGTTTAGATGGTAAATCCATCGCGACACTATTCGAACTTTGTGAGCGTTTGGATATGCAATTATTAATTGCAGCACCAGAAAATATTAGCCCTGAAAAGGGAACGACCTACAAGTTAGTGCGTAAGATTTTCAAAGATCGAGAGCACGTACATGTGGTGGGTCTTCGTGGTTTTGGACAAGAACCAAAGAGCGAAACAAACATACAAGAGATGTTAGATTTTAATCCTGCATAATAGCTTATGTATTGAAAAGGCCAGAGAAATCTGGCCTTTTTTATACTTCAAATATATTCTTGGCTTTCTCCCTGCCACGTAATTCCTTTTTTCTCCCCCTAGAATTGTCTTGTTTGTAAGATCATTTTCTCAATGTTTAATAACGGCTCCGATAAATTTTTCACACCTCAAATAACTCCTAAAATTTCATTACCAATCTGATTTGCTAGGTGGGTATTAATGTTGGATTCGGCCATCCAACATAACAATTTCTGTAATCTCGTAGGGGTGATGACATGAAAAAAATAATTTTAATGGTGCTCACCATGTTTGTGGTGGTTGGGTGCGGCGGTGGCGGTGATTCTAGTACAACATCGGCTTCTGATAGTGATTCTGGTGGCGGAACAGCAACAAGCAGTGACGGTGCGAAAGCAGATGTGCCAATCTCTGTTGATGTCGTCGTACCGCCAACAGAAGTACCTGATGGTGATGAATTGCAAGCTTGTGTTGCTATCGATGCTGTAAGTGTGACGGATATAGCCGGCACGATTACAAAGTGGACAACCAAAAGTATGAACAACCCAGATGAAATCAGTAATAAGCAATGTATTCCTGCTGATTCCTCTATTCCGGTTGATAATGATGGTTACCCAAAATTTATTGTGATCGATCTTCATGACTTAACTGGTGTGGATATCATTCAGTTAATTTCTGATCAGTTAGTGGCAGCTGGAGAATATACCGGTATGTCGTTGTCTGTTATTCAGGGTACGTATGATTCACTAATAGGGGACACTCTTGGTCAGCCACAATATTACTCTTATGTTGGTGATGCTTTAAATAAACAATATATGGAAGTGGTGGATGAGCTGTCTTTTGATGGGCTAGATATTAATATCGATGTGCCAACGACTTATACCATGACATTTGATCTTAGAAGCATGTTGCAGATGCTCGAAAATGCGTATTACTTGAAAAATAAAGGATTACGGTTAGTTGATAATTTAATGGCCGCAACTATTTATGGTGATGTTGATCCGGCAACATGTGACTCTTCAGATAATGCGTATGTGTATCTTTATGATAATGACGACTCAGGTTATGGTGATTTAGGGTCTGATAACCCACCCGTTAGTACAGCAAAAGTTATTGATAACCAATATTCAATGGGCTACGTACCAGAAGGAACATACGATGTTCTGTTAGCGTGTAATGCTTTAGCTGATTTACCTAATCAGATTGATTTGGATATCGATCTAGATGAAGACTCTATGCATAACGATCAATCTGTTAGTGGTGGGCAAGAGTACTATAAGCCTTTCTAACTGAGCATTTGTTGTACGAGATAAAAGCCGAGAAATCTTAAAAAGTTTCTCGGCTTTTCAGCTTTTGGTCATACTATATCGGGTTTTTGTTGGTGATTTATTCAGCGGTTATTCAGTTAAGCTGGGTCATTATGGTCCTTTTTAATTCGATCGATCTCTCATTATTAAAATCCTAGAATAAAATGCTAGCTAACTTAACCTTCTGACCAAGCTGTAATTAAATGATAATGTCGTGGTAAATGGTCACGTATGCTGTATTTTTGTGGTTGTTTTTTAACCGCCAGTTCTATAACTTCTCTTCTCAACGTCACCCAGTCATTTGAAAGAGACATTTTTATGCCAGCAGTTATGACCCTAAAAAAAGTTGTTATCAGTGCAATGTTCGGCTTTGCTGTCACTGGATATGGTATTTCAACTGCCAATGCGTCAGTTACCACGTCTCCAGCTAATCACCTACTTTCTACATTGAAGTATGTTGAGCTTGAAGCTGATCAGGGTGATACAAATATGCAGCTTTTTCTCGGGCGTGCTTATTTAGAAGGAACTAATGGTCTTAAGGTTGACCGACTAAAAGGTATGTATTGGTTACAGAAAGCAGCTGTTGATATGCCTGAAGTTAAAACTATGATTGCTGATTTATTTAAAGCAGGTCAGCTTGTACCTAAAGATACGTCGCAAGCTTTATATTGGTATACAGAAGCTGCAAAAGAGGGTTCTGTACCTGCAATGATTGAGCTAGGCTCATATTATGCGTCAGGGGCTACGGGCTCAGTTGATTGTGCTAATGCGATTAAATGGTTCAATGATGCATCAAATGGTGGGTCGTTAGAATCTAAGCGTAATTTAGTATGGTTATATGCAACCTGCACCGACGAACGTATGCGTGATGGTGAACGTGCTCTTAAGTTAGCGAAGCAAGTATTAAGCCGTTCTGGAACGGGTGATGCGGGTGATTATGATAATCTTGCAGCCGCGTATGCAGCATGTGGTGAATTTTCAAAGGCAGTAAACGCACAAAAAGAAGCGATTGGTAAGTTAGAAAAAGCCGTGCCGAGTAATAAAGCTGAGCGAGTAAATACACAGCGTATTGCTAAATTCGAGCAGCGCTTACAGCTTTATAAGCAAAGCCAAACACTTTATAGCGCTTCACTTTAATCATGATTTAATCGCCTATAAATAGATTCCTTATAAAAGGGCTGACTTCTAATACTCTAACGAGTTATGGAAGTCAGCCCTTTTTGATCGCAGCTTATTCTCGTGACAAGAAGCCTATGAAAAATGACTAGCGACTTTTAAAAAGATATAAATTCATCGTTATTGCTTAGCAATTTCGATGGGGTTTGTGTCTTCTAGTCGCATTAATTTATTATACTTTGCGACCGTCTGTTCGAATTGGACTTTTTCTTTGGTTGGAACCGATGACGCCATTGGAATCTTAGCCGTCATTGGGTTTACGGGTTTATTTCTAATCAAAAATTCATAATGAATATGTGGACCGGTAACTCGGCCAGTTTGCCCCGAGAGTGCAATTTGTTGTCCTCGAGATACTTTTTGCCCTTTTTTCACTAAGATTTTACTGTTATGCAAATATCGCGTTCGGTAATTTGTCCCGTGTTGAATAACAATATAACGCCCAGCATAAGGGTGGTTGGTGGTCATTACTACGACACCATCACCGGTAGCTAATACAGGAGTTCCGCTTGGTGCCGCAAAATCGACACCGTTGTGTGGTGCCCGGCGACCAGTAACAGGGTGGCGGCGATTCGCGTTAAAGCTTGAGCTAATACGCCAGCGCTTAGCTGAAGGGTAAGGTAAAAAAGCACGTTGCAGGCTTTCACCGTTTGCATCGTAATAATTACCGTCTTCATGTAAATAGGCTGATATTGTTCTTCCTCGGTTTTCAAGCCGAATAGCCTTTATGTCGTGCAATCCGGTGGCTTTGCCTTCGATGTATTGATTAGCAACGACAACTTCAAAGGTATCGCCAGCCTTAAGATCCCGCGAAAAATTAACCTTATCTTTTAACAAGTTAATGATTTCGTTAATTTCACTGAAATCCAGTCCTGCTTTTTGAGCCGATACCGAGAAGCTGCCATAAATGCTACCAGCAGCAACAGATGACTTCCATGTACCTGGTAACGTAATTTCAACAAACTCAAACCCACCCTCATTCACTCGTTGATAGTCAACGCGCTGAGCTGCATTAAATTCTAATTCTAATTTGTCGAGGCGCTGCCTCGAGTCATCTAACCAGAACCGTAAAAGGTGGCCTGGTCGTAACGTATCAATACGTAAATTGTCCAAGTCAGCTTCCATCACCTGTTGCATATCAGATAGGGGGATGCCGAGTTTTGCAAAAATCTCACTTAGCGTATCACCTGATTGAATCTGATATTCATAGCTAGGCGGGTTTACAATGTCTTTTATTGAGTCGTTGCGAGGGCCCGAAGCGGGGGCTGTGTTTACTGATGTGAATGATGCGATATCTAATTCGATGTCTTGAATAGGACTAGAACGAAAAGATAAAACTGTCGCAACAGTGACCAAAGATAATCCCGCAATGCTTAGTAATTTATAGTTAATAAACTTACTTAATACTGTCATTTTAAACGTCGACATAAATAGAAGTGCTCATCATTATTATTTTTTTGTGTTGTATTTGCGCCAAATAGGCACAAAATTTCACCATAAAAGCACAGCATTTCTGAACGGTAAATGAACTGATGTTTCGAGAGGTTGATTTATAAACAATTAATGATTTGAATTTTACAAGCAACTTCAGGATGTTTGTTTTTTGTTAGTTTTCACGATAATCGACAATGCTTAAAATTGTAATGCAGCTCAGATGTGCTTCAAAATATGTGTGTTTGTAACATTGTTAACTATACTTTTTTAACGGTTACCTCATGAGTCGTAAGGTGAGGTGGGTGGCATATTTAGAATAGGATATTAGCAATGAGTAGCGTCGATAATGTTGCCGATAATGATAAATCAAAATATGAGTGGCGATCATTTATTTTCATCACTGTTTTTCTCTTCCCCATTTTGTCTGTAGCGCTTGTTGGTGGTTATGGCTTCATTGTCTGGGCACTACAAATCTTCTTCCTCGGCCCTCCTGGCCACGGCTAATTCAAATCACAGTCAATAAACAGACAGGTTAAGATTATGATGAGTTTTATTAAAAAGCTGTGGGGCACTTTTTGGCGTCCTGCGGTGCATATTAGTTTAGGTATACTCACGTTAGGCGGCTTTGTTGCTGGGGTGATTTTCTGGGGTGGTTTTAATACGGCACTAGAAATTACCAATACAGAAAAGTTTTGTATTGGCTGTCATGAGATGAAAGATAACGTGTACAAAGAATTACAAACAACGGTGCATTGGTCGAATAATGCTGGTGTAAGAGCAACATGCCCCGATTGTCATGTCCCTCATAATTGGACGGATAAAATAGCAAGGAAGATGCAGGCTAGTAAGGAAGTGTTTGGCGCTATTTTTGGCACGATTGATACCCGCGAAAAATTCTTAGCAAAACGTGGGGAGTTAGCACAACATGAATGGAAACGCTTTGCTTCTAATGGTTCACTCGAATGTAAAAACTGTCACCAATATGAAAGCATGAAGTGGGAGGAAATGTCTCCTTTGGCACAATCGCAAATGAAACAGGCGGCCGAGAAAGATCAAAGTTGCTTGGATTGTCATAAAGGTATTGCTCACAGCTTACCCGACAATATGGATACTTCTGGTGGCATGGTATCGCAGTTAGTGTCGCAATCTCAGAATACCAGCTACACCGAAGGGAGTAATTATTTCAGCGTTCGTTACTTACCTATGTATGAAGATGAAGCATTAACCCAAAGTGGCGGAGAACTGAATCCTGCTTCTGAAGTAAAAGTTGTGGCAGTAAAAGGCAATGCGATACAAATTGAAATTAATGGCTGGCGTAAAACGAAAGGATTTGGACGGGTTATATCTGAAGACTTTGGGATGAATATTCCGACTGCTGCCTTAAGCAAAGATGCTGCGCAAAATAATACGTTAGTACAGAAATTTGAAGAAAAAGAAGATGATTTAACCGGTCTTCCTTGGCAGCGCGTAACAGTGAAATTGTGGATGCCAAAAGAATCGTTAGTAGACAATGTAGATATGATCTGGAGTGAAACTAAGTCTGCTTACACAACCAACTGTAGTGTTTGTCATACTCAGCCAGCAGAAAACCACTTCGACGCCAATACGTGGCCAGGTATGTTTAACGGCATGCTAGCGTTCGTTAACCTCGATCGTGATAGTGAAGCGTTAGTGCTTAAATACCTACAAAAACATTCATCAGATTTTTCTGATTCTGGTCACTAAATAATACCATTCTGGATAAGTTGATAATCAGTTGTTTGTCTAGGGTGGTGTAATAGAGCGAGGGATTTTTTATGTCTCTGAGTCGACGTAAATTTTTGAAAGGGCTAGCAACGACAAGTGCAGTGTCTGTGATTGGACCAAGCCTTTTGGTGCAAGCTGCTAATGCTGCGACAGAAGGTGCAGCCACTACTGCCGATGGGGTCTGGAAGGTATCGGGTTCTCATTGGGGGGCTTTTCGTGCCCGTATTTATAACGGTAAAGTGCAAGAGATTAAGGCCTTAGAATTAGATAAATATCCGACTGATATGTTGAAAGGTATTAAAGGCATTATCTATAGCCCTTCTCGTGTTCGGTACCCGATGGTGCGGCTTGATTGGTTGAAAAAGCACAAATACAGCGGTGAAACACGGGGTAATAATCGCTTTATTCGGGTGACATGGGATGAAGCATTAGATCTGTTCTATCAAGAACTAGAACGGGTTCAGAAAGATTATGGCCCTTGGGCGTTACATGCCGGCATGACAGGCTGGCGACAAACAGGGCAGTTCCACAGCTGTACATCACATATGCAACGTGCTGTTGGTATGCACGGTAATTTCATGACGAAAGTCGGTGATTATTCAACTGGCGCTGGTCAAACTATTTTACCCTACGTGTTAGGTTCAACAGAGGTCTACGCGCAAGCAACATCATGGCCCGAAATCTTATCGAACAGTAAAACGATTGTGTTATGGGGTAACGATCCCTTCAAAAATACACAGGTAGGCTGGCAAGCTGAAACACATGGCTCGTATGAGTATTATGAGCAGTTAAAAGAGAAAGTGGCAAAAGGCGAGATCAAAGTGATCTCTATCGATCCTGTTAAATCAAAAACGCAGAATTACCTGAATTGTGATCAGCTTTATGTGAACCCGCAAACAGACGTGGCATTCATGTTGGCCCTTGCCCATACACTTTATAAAGAAGATCTTTACGATAAAAAGTTTTTAGAGACTTATGCGTTAGGCTTTGATGATTTCTTACCGTATGTACTGGGTAAATCGAAAGATAACGTAGAAAAAACACCTGAGTGGGCCGAAAAAATTTGTGGTGTGAAGGCGGATCAGACGCGCGAACTGGCACGCCTAATAGTAAAAGATCGTACACAGATAATGTTCGGTTGGTCGATTCAACGTCAGCAACATGGTGAGCAGCCTTACTGGATGGGAGCCGTTATTGCTGCAATGTTGGGGCAAATTGGTTTACCGGGTGGCGGTGTTTCTTATTCACACCATTATAGTGGGGTGGGAATTCCTCCTACAGGCGGTGCAGGTCCCGGGGGCTTTCCGCGTAATGTGGATGAAGGTCAAAAGCCTAAATGGGATAACGATGATTTTAATGGGTACAGTAAAACCATTCCTGTTGCACGATGGCTTGATGCGATTTTAGAGCCGGGCAAAGAAATTAAATACAACGGCAGTAAAGTGATCCTGCCAGATACTAAGATGCTGGTGGTGAGCGGCTGTAACCCTTGGCATCATCACCAAGATCGCAATCGAATGAAGAAAGCATTTCAAAAGTTACAAACGGTCGTGACTATTGAGTTTGCATGGACAGCAACATGTCGATTCTCTGACATCGTTTTGCCTGCCTGTACTCAGTTTGAACGTAACGATATTGATTTATATGGTGCGTATTCGGCAAGTGGTATTTTGGCGATGCATAAGCTGGTGGATCCGCTTTATCAGTCGAAAACTGACTTTGATATCTTTACTGAACTAACGCGACGATTTGGTCGCCAGAAACAATATACTCGTGGTATGGATGAAATGGAGTGGGTGCGTATGTTGTACGCCGACTGCAAAAAAGCGAACCAAGCCAATTTCCCTATGCCAGAGTTTGATCAGTTTTGGGCGGATGGCATTGTTGAATTTGGCCCCGGAAAACCCTTCATTCAACACGCCGGATTCCGTGAAGACCCTGAAATAAATCCATTAGGTACGCCTTCTGGCTTTATTGAAATTTTCAGCCGTAAGATTGATCGCTATGGTTATGAGCACTGCCAAGGTCACCCTATGTGGTTTGAAAAATCAGAACGTTCTCATGGTGGGCCACATTCAGATAAATTCCCACTGTGGTTACAATCTTGCCACCCTGATCAGCGTTTACATTCACAAATGTGTGAGTCAGATGAATATCGAGCGACCTATACGGTGCAAGATCGAGAGCCTGTTTACATTAGCCCTGAAGATGCGAAAGCACGTGGCATTAAAGATGGGGATCTGGTGCGAGTATTTAATGATCGAGGGCAACTGTTAGCGGGTGCAAAAGTGTCAGATAACTACCCAACAGGCGTTATTCGTATTCATGAAGGTGCTTGGTATGGCCCGCTAAATGAAAAAATTGGTGCGATTGATACCTATGGCGACCCTAATACGGTTACGCAAGATATCGGGTCATCTGAGCTTGCTCAGGCAACCTGTGCTAATACCGTTATCGTAGAGATTGAGAAGTTTAAAGGTGAAGTACCGCCTGTAACATCATTTGGTGGTCCAATATTTGAAAGTTAAGGTTCATCTTTAACAATACTGAGAGTTGCTTTGGCAGCTCTTTTTATTTTAATGCCAATCGAATAAGTATTTAATAAAATACGCTATGCTTTGGTATAAAGAGCATATTATCGAAAACACAAAAAGAAACCATGATGAAAACAGATCAATCTAGCAGCCCACAAGTCAGTGAAACACAAGACGCGATTCAAGAAGAGAATGTTGCACCAGCCAAAAAACCAGCACCAGTTTATGGCATGGGAGACGCTACGTTACAAGCCGCTGGCGGTGAAGATGGGGTTAAAAAACTGGTTGATGCTTTCTATGATTACATGGACATATTGCCGGAAGCTGAGATTGTACGTGCGATGCATAAGCCCGATCTTACTGATTCTCGTGAAAAGCTCACTACGTTTTTAACTGGCTGGATGGGCGGTCCATCTCGTTATGCTGAAAAATATGGCAGCATGAATATCCCTGGTGCTCATCGTCATCTTTCCATTGGTATTGCAGAAAAAGAAGCGTGGTTATTGTGTATGCAAAAAGCACTTGATGAGCAAGGTTATGATGATGTTTTTAAACGTTACGTTATGGTACAACTTTCTTTCCCTGCTGAAATGTGTCGTAACAGAAGTTAATCTTTTCTTTGCAATAAAGAGCGTTGTTTTATCGTTCTTTATTGCAGGCAATAGCACGTGTCGTACAAGGCGTTAAAATCGTTCTTTCATTGTGATATAGCGATCGCGAATATGTTCAATGAGCGCTTGAATTCGCTTCGATGGCTTTTTTGTATAAGGGTATACAGCGTAAATTCCCACCACTTTACCGGAATGCTCCGGTAACACCTCTATCAACTTTCCTGACTTAAGATCATCAAAGACCAAGCAAGTGGGTAAGTAAGCAATCCCGTTATTCGCCAATGTTGCTTTACGCAGGGCGACGGCGTTATCCGAAGAAAAGTTGCCGTTTACTTTAAGCGTATAAGTTTCAGTGTTATTGCGAATGAATAGCCAATCAAATGGACCTGTGCTTTGTTGGGTATACCCCAGGCAGTTATGGTGTTGAAGGGCTTTTGGTGTTTCCGGAATGCCATTTTTTTCTAGGTAATCGGTTGAAGCACAGATCACCCAGCGAGAATTGAATATGTGGCGGGCAATTAAGCTTGAGTCTTCAAGGTAGCCTGTGCGTATTACTAAGTCATAGTTTTGAGCGACTAAATCAACAAAGTGATTATCCATCGACATTTCTACTGTTAGCCCAGGGTGCTTCTGGCAAAAATCAGAAAGAGCTTCAGCAAGTAATAGTTCTCCTGAAATGGTTGGAACGGATACTCTTATATTACCGGATAGAGCTTCATTATAACCGGTGATGGCATCAAAGGCTGACTGGGCAACTTGGTTAATATCTTTTGAACGGTGATAAAGTATCGAGCCTGGTTCGGTGAGCGTGAGTTTACGCGTGGTGCGGTAAATCAACTGTACCCCAAGTTGATTTTCAAGCTTGCTGATCCGCTTGCTGACGACTGATTTAGTGATTTTGTTTAGCTCAGCCACTTTGCTAAAAGAGGCATGTTCTATAACTTGCGTAAAAAGAACCAGATCATCGATTTGAGGCATTTGGATGTTTCTCGTCGTTGGGTTTGTATAAGTACGGGGTTGATATAAGTATAAAGAGGAAAAGGTCAGTCTCCTAGTTATGATATGAATAACTAGAAGGCTGACCTTAGACGGTTATACCGCGATTAGGCTTCGCACTTACATGTCGTCAATGATGACGTAGGTTGCGTAAATAGGGCCGTGTACACCAATAACTTTGATTAGCTCAATGTCGGCGGTTGAACTTGGACCTGAAATAAAGTTAACGCAAGAAGGTAGGCGTTCACCTTTCTTGGCTTTTTCATGTAAAACCGCAGTGGCCTGAGTGAGTCGTGCAACGAGGTGGCTTTTGGGCACGACAAAGATAGATGCTTCCGGTAATAGACTAATGGCACGACCTTGCGCTGGCTGGCTGTATAGCACCATAGTGCCAGATTCGGCTAAAGCCTGTTCGGCGAAAACAATCCCCACTTTTGCACGCTCGGCAACCTCAATATTCGGACCATATCCAAGTTTTGTATCCCAAATATGAACAATATGCTCAGGAGTATCAAGTTGTTCTGGGTCAAATATGGCCAGCAGACGAGGGTCTGCAGAGACTATTGTCTCGCAAGGTACCTGAGTGGCATCAGTACTGTTATCCTCATCAGTGCAGTATTTTTTACAGACGTCTGCAAGGGTAGTGGTAAGTGCTGCTTTTGTTGTTTCAATAGCCTGTGAACCCAAAGCCGTGCGGGCGTAATTAACGAGCACATCTTTGAGTTCATCGACACTAAACTCAGCCATTACTTCATGGTGGCAAGTGTGCTTTAGCTTAGGGCGCTCAACTGGTTCAGTTTGGCGTGGGCGCCCTAGTTTATTCGCTATATTATCGAGAAAGCTGTCGCGGTTATGAATTTGACTCATGGTTACCACTCCTAAAATTAGTTACGGTTTTTGAACCAGCTACGGAAAGATTGACCATCAGGCTGCGGTAGATCACGCGCTTCAGTCCATTCGCTAATAGCTCCCATTTGCAAAGGCAGTTTACCGTTTCGGATCAAACCACTTGCTACAGTTGCCCCTATTTTTACCGTCTTATCCCACAAGAGTGGGTGAGCATTTATGATGTTAAAGGCACCTACTGCAGCTCGCTCGGCAAGCGGGGTGATTTTTTCCTCTCCCATTTTCTGGCGGTGCTTGAGTAGCAGATCGGAAAGAGGGATTTTGACCGGACAAACATCATGACAGGCTCGGCACAAGCTACAGGCGTAGGGCAGATCTTTAAAGTCATCGTAGCCACCTAATAGGGGTGACAGAACTGCACCAATGGGACCTGAGTATATAGACCCATATGACTGACCACCGATATGGCGATAAGCAGGGCAAGTGTTAACGCAAGCTGCACAACGTACACAACGTAGAATGTCGCGAAATTCTGAGCCTAGAATATCAGAGCGTCCATTATCGACGATGACAAGGTGAAACTCTTCTGGGCCATCAAGGTGCTCTTCCTCACGAGGACCGGTTAGTGCAGTTACATAGCCCGTGAGCGGAATACCAACCGCACTACGACATAGTAGGCTGATGACAATATCGAGCTCTTCAAAGGTAGGAACAATACGCTCCATCCCCATAACAGCGATATGGGTTTTGGGTAGGCTTGTCGCTAATCGTGCATTACCTTCGTTGGTCACCAGTGTTACAGTGCCTGATTCGGCAACCGCGAAGTTACACCCAGTGATCCCAATGTCGGCTTGCAAGAAGTCGTGGCGAATATAATCTCGGACATATCGAGTCAGCTCTTCAGGATCTTCACTACCTTCATAACCAATTTTATCTTTAAATATGTCGCGGATCTGGTAACGGTTTTTGTGTAAAGCAGGTACAACGATGTGCGATGGAGGATCGCAATCGTCAACTTGTAGAATGTATTCTCCCAAGTCTGTTTCAATGACCTCACAGCCATTACGTTCAATGATCTGATTAAGGTTAATTTCCTCTGTGACCATTGATTTGGACTTCACCACCTTTTTAGCATTTTTCGCTTTGATAATGCTTTCTACATAGTTGGTAGCATCACTGGCTGTACGGGCGAAGAAAACTTGTCCGCCATTGTTTTTCACGTTCTCGCTAAGCTGGTGGAGGTAGTAATCAAGGTTTTCTAGCACATGGTCGCGAATATCCATGCCCATTTCTCGCCACTGCTCCCAGTTACCCAGTTTATCAGCCGCTATCTGGCGATTGGTGTACATGCGGGTTTGAGCATTGGCGACAGATTCACGCATAAAGTCATCTTTCATTTGAACTTTGATGCGTTCTTTGAATTTTAGTTTGCTGGTTTTCATTGACATAGTGTGATCTCCTTAGCGGCTCATCAGCACATCGACAATGTGCAATACTTTTATAGGTTTGCCTTCACGGCTAATACGTCCACCAATATTAACCAAACAGCTAATGTCAGCACCGATTAAGTAATCAGGCTCAACTGCTGAAATGTGATGGACCTTTTCTTTCACCATTTCTGCAGAGATATCAGCCATTTTGACGGAGAACGTGCCGCCGAAACCGCAGCAGGTTTCCTGATTTTCGATGGGTAGCATCTCTAATCCTTCAACGTTAGCAAGTAGGGCTAATGGTTCTTCTCGTACATTGAGTTTGCGGATCAAACTGCATGATGGGTGGTAGACCGCTCGGCCTTCAAGACGAGCGCCTACATTGACTGTTCCTAGCTGGTTGACAATAAATTGCGTTAACTCGAACAGGCGATCGGCAACATGTTGTGCACGTTCTGCCCATTCGGGTTCATCGGCGAGGTATTCAGGGTAGCGTTTGATCGATGCCGCACACGATCCTGCAGGCGTGACAATTGGCAGGTCATTGCATTCAAATGCCTTGATTAAATTTTTCATGGCCGGCTTGCTGCTTTCGATATACCCGCTGTTTAGCGAAGGTTGGCCACAGCATCCTTGTTGCTCGGGAAAAATGACTTCGCAGCCAAGCTGTTCAAGTAGCATGACCGTTTTTTTGGCCACTTCGGCTTTAACGGTATCGCATAAGCAGGTGACGAAAAAGTTTACCTTCATAATTGCTCCAGTTGACGGTGATCCGCCATGTATTTCGTTTTGGCAACCGAAGTTGCTGTACTCGCCCTTGTCGATTAACTCTCGGGGCCGTAGGTTATCCGGCAGTCATTGCTGCCGGATTTATTGTTATAGCGGTGCGTATTTTGTAGGGTTAGATAAACACACTCACCACCGCGACAATCGCCCCATAAAGCATCATAGGAATGACTGTGCGTTTAATGATGTAACCTTCTTTATTGGCAATTCCCAAAATGGTTGAGACGGCAATAATATTGTTGATACAGACCATGTTACCCATTGCCCCTCCCACTGACTGAAGTGCCAAAATGGTGGTTTGTGGTAGGTCGACAGTGTGAGCGATGGTTTGTTGGATCCCACCAAAGGTGAGGTTAGACACGGTTGCCGAACCAGAGAAAAAGGCACCAAGTGCGCCCAAGAATGAGGCGAAATACTGCCAGTTAGCGCCCGTTAGTTCGGAGAAAGCGCGCCCCGTTGTCATTATTGGTGAATTGTCGCCACCCATCATCATGAGCTTGACCATAATCAAAGCACCAATAAGGGCGATTAATGGCATTTTTATTCGGCTTGCCGTTTCGCTGAAGACTTGCTTCACCATTGGCTTGGTTAGGCTTAATACTGGAATTGAAATCAACACAACCAATAAGAAAGGGATCAGCGCGGGTACATACAGGGTTTTATAGGCCCATGCCGTATCTGTACCTAAAATATTGGTTAGCTTGATGATCAGGGCTTGGCTTATAGATAGGTCACCGAATGCGCCTAACTGGAAGTTGAATAATGGCGTGGCATCGTTCAGCATGGTTTTGATACCTAGCTGTTGAATACGGGTGACAATCAAAATACTGATTAGAATCAGTGTCGGGCTCATGGCTTTGATAATTTGAGACCGTGGAATGTGTTTAGGCTTATCTAGATTACTTTCGTTTGGTGTTTCTAAACCAATATTAGAACGCGCAAGTAAAATGGAGCCTGCCATACCAATGGCGCCGCCAATGAGTGATGGGAACTCATAATTCCACTGAGCAAGTAGAAAGTACGGAATAGTACAGGCTAATACGCTTAACTGGATAAAAAGAAAGTTACGACGAATTTGCTGCCAGCTTACGACAAAGCGAAGGGCAATTACGGGAATAACAAAAGCAGCAATAGCATGCATTAATGCAGAATTACGGCCTGTAATTAATAGTTCTGCATCTGTAAGCCCAAGATTGCCAAAGCCAAACCATGTTGGTGTACCCACAGCCCCGAAAGAAACAGGTATAGAGTTCATAACCAAGGCAAGCATTGCTACTTTTAAAGGATTAAATCCAAGGCCGACTAAAATAGGTGCAGCAATCGCCGCTGGGGTACCAAAACCTGATGCTCCTTCTATCATGAAGGCAAAAGCCCAGCCAATGATCATTAATTGGGCGACTTGATTTCGGCTGATTGTTTCCAACCATTGACGTATGACGTCTTCTGCACCAGATAAAGCAATAGTACGGTTAAGCAAAATAGCGCCAGCAATAATGGATATTGGCGTAATAGCTGACAAGGTTCCAGCAATAATATTGGCACCAAGAAGGGTGAAATCCGAACCAAAATAAAAAAGTTGTAATATACCAATGAGTGCCGCTGTTGTAGGTAAAGCTATGTGGGATGGCAAAGCATTACGCTTGGTCATCATCCATATCAATAGCAAAATAGGGACTACCGAAATAATCAGGTTTAACATGGGTACTTTCACTCCATCGTGAATCTTATTGTTATAGAAAGCTATTTCTTAATAAAGAAGGCAGGAATGACCTTTTCTGCTTTGTAATTTTGTTTAACGAAATTGCAATGACGACGTCGTGAGTAGAATATTTTAAGTATCAAGCGGATTGGCGCTATGTTTTTTTATTGATGGTTTCATCAGACAAATCATCAATTTGTGATTGATGTTTAGATGTTAAATCAACCCTGTATCATTAATTCAGTACCTTTCAATCACTTACTTTTTTTCTGGTCTTTTTGCTGATAACTGATTGGAGCAGTATTGGAAACAATAATTTTGTAGCAATGCACCAATAGAAGTGTGTGTTTAATAGCGGATTAGGGTGTTTTTACTGAATGACAAAGGAGAGGGATATCGCAGAAGAAATGTAATGTCGTAAAGTTACGACATTACATGGGGTTTGATGAATTTCCTGTTGTAAACTTTCTCTACATATTTACGATTTAAGACAAGATTATGCGACGAGCTCTGGCGTATCTGCTTGGGCCCAATGAACACACTGCTCAGCTAAAATGTCGAGAGAATCTAAACAGTGCTGTGGCTGAGAAATTGTCTGTTTTGCAAGCGCGACAGGTATTTCGGTACAACCAAAAATAACGGCTTCAGCACCACGGTTTAGCATTGCTTCAAAGACGGGTTGCATAAGTTGCTTCCCGTGTTCTACATTCCCTGCTTTGACCGCGTAGATCCCGTTCATTATTGCTTGCTGTTCCGAATCGGTAGTTTCGATAGCATTGATTTGCTGTTGAGCCAGTTTTGTTTGGTACATGCCTGCCATCATTGTAGCGGTTGTCGCGAGCAGACCGACGGTGCGGTAGCGACGGTGTTTCGCTTCGTCAACAACACTGTCGATAATGCTGATGGTGTGTACGTTGCAGCTATTGCTTAGGCGAGTGTACCAATAATGGGCTGTATTACAGGGCATAACAATACATTCGGCGCCAGCTTGCTGTAATTGTTCCATACCTTGTTTTAGTGCTGGATATGGATCTTCACCGTTACTGATAAGATACGCGGTTCTATCTGGAATCTGTGGATTATTACTAACAAGCATCGGAATATGTTGTTGGTCATTATGAGCAGGGGTACGTGAAATAATTTTCTGCATAAATTCAACAGTTGCTAATGGACCCATACCACCAAGAATTCCTAATTTTCTGCTCATGTTATTGTTCCTACAGTATTATTAACTGCAATTACTATAAGATGACGGTAGTTCGATTAGAAATGCCGTTGCTGAAGCTATTATGCCGAATCCGTATGACTAAATAATTAAACTGTGATCATGAGTGGTTGAAATATATCTGGATAGCTTGCTCGTTTCGATATACTACTTTTTTATCTTTAGCTCAAATCTTATGAATATAGAAAGTAAGTGGTTAGAAGATTTTCTGGCTCTCGCGGATGTTCGAAATTTTTCTTTGGCAGCAAAAATACGCAATGTGACCCAGCCAGCCTTTAGTCGACGGATTAAAGCATTGGAGCATATGGTGGGTACGGAATTGGTAGATAGAAGCAAGACGCCTGTTTCTCTTACGCCCAGTGGTCGATTATTTCGGATAACAGCCCGTAGCCTGATGAACCAAATGGTGGATGGAATTGGTCAATTGTCTGATTTATCGAAACTTGGCGGTAATATGGTTCGGGTGGCGGCTGCACACTCATTAGCAACTAGCCTTGTACCGTCTATTCAGCCTAAGTTATTGGCGGGTAAGCATAGCCCCTTATTGAGTGTTGAAGCGATCGATGTCGATCAGGCAATTGAGGAGCTGCAAGAAGGTAGTTGTGATTTGTTATTAGCATTTGATGATGAGTTGCTTCGGTTACCACCCTATCAATCATTACAAATTGGACAGGCGGAGCTGTTGCCAGTTTGTGCGTGTAATAGTGAGGGGCAACCACTTTATCAGCTCACCAAAGACACAGAAGTGCCATGGCTGGCATACAGTCCGAGTTCTTATATGGGGCGTCAAATTGAAGCTATTCGTGATCAGGTTAACCTGAAGGCAGTATTTTTATCATCGATGACAGATTTACTTAAAGTACTGGTACTCAAAGGGCAGGGAGTCGCTTGGTTACCGGATTATGCTATACAGGAAGAATTGGCGAGCGGGAAAGTGGCGGTTGTCGGTGAACCCTATCTTAGATTACCGATCACCTATTATGCTTATCGCTACCAGGCTCGTTTACACCCAGCAGGTGAGCAAGTATGGCAAACATTGCGCAACTTGAACGGTGAATGAATCGACGAAATTATACCGGTGAGTTTACGAACTCTTAAATTTCGGGAAAAGATGTGACTTCATTTCATTGGTTACATTCTACTACCAATTCCTAGGTGGAATGGGTTGTCGTCCTATCTTTCGCTATTCGTTATTCGTGCGTAGTGTTACCGTCATCGCTCTTACTGGTTGTTAAAAGAGACATTATTAAATGGACTTGTCGTTTGAAATTCTTGGGTTACTGTTTTTGGTGGCAGGTGTAGCAGGTTTTATTGATGCGATCGCTGGCGGCGGCGGAATGATAACCGTACCTGCTTTACTTGCCGTTGGTGTACCGCCAGCTCAGGCATTGGCCACAAATAAACTTCAAGGTTCGTTTGGCAGCTTTTCTGCTTCATTATATTTTGTTCGCAACGGTTTTGTCAGTTTGAAGGAAATGCGTAACGCGATTGTGTTTACGTTTATTGGTTCTGCCATTGGTGCTTTGCTTGTTCAGCGTATTGATGCTGGGGTGCTAACAAGTCTGATCCCTGCTTTACTGGTTTGTATTTCGTTGTATTTTCTATTTGCCCCTCAAACGGGTAAGGGAGGAGGCACTCCGAAGCTGTCAGAGAATGCCTTTGCTTTCACCGTTGGTACAAGTATCGGATTTTACGATGGTTTTTTTGGGCCAGGTGCGGGCTCTTTGTTTACGGTTTGTTTTGTTGCTATTGCTCAATTTGGATTAGTGGAAGCAACGGCAAGAACAAAAATTCTTAATTTTACGTCCAATTTTGCAGCATTATTATTCTTTATAATGGCTGGGCTACCGATTTGGGAAATAGGTTTGTTGATGGCGGTTGGTGGCTTTATTGGTGCACGTATGGGGGCAAAGGTAGTCATTTCTAAAGGGCAGAAACTTATCCGACCTATGGTCGTGATTATCTCGATGGTAATGGCGATTAAATTGCTTTGGGAACAGAATCCGCAATGGTTTCAATAAGCTTATTAACACGATCTGATTGATAGCTCTTCGGGCGGTAGCATAAATGAACCGGACGGGTGAGCTCATCAAGAAACTCAAAATGATGGCAGTAAATTGGTTCGATTTTTAAGGTTTTGATGATCGAAACAGGTACTAATGCAGGTGCAACACCACCTAATGCCAGTTGTGCAGCTGCTGTATAAGAGTCCATCTCCATTAACGGAATAATGCCTGCTTTTTGAAGCAAGCTGGCTTGGTTAGCATTTGATGGATTATTGAAGTCATTAACCAGTAACTGCTGGGGCTGCTGTCGCAATGGTTGGTGACTAATAACAGAGAAAGGTTCATTGAATAGGTGACGAGTCGATAGGCCATGTTGGGGGGTTAAATGCCCAGCACAAAAGCCAATTGTTGCATCGCCAGATTGCACTCTCTCGATGATGAACGGGGTATGGTGAGTCGTAATGCTAATGTATGGGTCATGCTGAATGTAAGCCCCCATCATATTACCCAGATAGCCAGCGACTAAGGTTTCGGAACAGGCGAGATTAATGAGGGTATGGTCTTGATAAGGTTGTTGATCAAAGATCAGCCCTTTTATTTCTTTATAGCTTGGTCCGACATTGTCAATAAGCGTAATGGCATCGGCTGTTAGTTTGATATGACGACCAGCAGGTTCGATTAATTTTTTGCCTAATCTCTTCTCTAGTCTTGCAATACGTTTACTGACGGCTGATTGGCTTATATATAGACGGCTACCTGTTTTACTCATGGTGCCTTCTTTAGCCAACACCAATAATGTTTCGATTCCTTCTAATAGCACACTGTTATCCAATCATTGAATTATTGGAATTAATATAATCATGCTTTAGGTTGAAAGCTAGGGGTTGGAAGATTATTACTTGATATACAGTGATAGAAGGGAGTAATGCGTTCACTGTGGGCGTACCACAAGAAGGTGTTTTGGGTATAAATAAAGAAAGCCAATAAAAATCGACTTTCTTTATTGAGCAATAACAATGCACAAAATGAATAAGCTGAGTGGCTTACTTATTGTTCTGTCGTTGTTTCTTGCTGCGTAATGCTGCCTACTTCTAAAAGCGGCGCAACATTTAAATGTTCTGCATTCATCATCGAAGAGATACGCTGAACTGATGACAACAACAAAGATTGTTCCCAATCATCAAGATCTTGATATTGAGAGACAAAACTGTCTTGTAAAGGAAGAGGAGCTTTTGCGATGACCTCTATACCTTTTTCAGTTAAGTGTGCGTGTACTTTTCGTTTATCTAGCTTACTTCTTTCTCGTACCACTAGTTCTCGTTTTTCAAGACGATCTAGAATGGTAGTTGCCGTCGCCTGGCTCATATTGGTGTTATTTGAAAGCTGGCGAATAGTGACGTCTTCTCCGGAATCACGGATAGCACGCATCAAAACAAGTTGCGGTCCAGTTAAACCTGCGTCTTTATTCAGTTTTCTTGAGTGCAGGTCGATTGCTCGGATAATTTGTCGAAGGGCAATGAGAACTTCTTCGTGCTTGTCCATTTAACTCTCCAAAGATAATTGCCGCGAAAGTACAACAAACTGAACTAACATGGAAGCTTTAGTTTTTGCTCTGGACGACATTTTTTATAACTCAGATATACTTGATTAAAATAGCGACACGCTCAGAACGATTATATCGGTACATTTTACGATATTCGTTTGATATAAAAAGTTTAGTGCACTAAACGATTTTTATCTCAATGATATGTACGGCATGTATTTGTCGGTGTATTTTGAAGAGAAAATGCTTAAATATGCAAATGTTTTACTGATGCAGGGGCGTTTTTTATGCCTTGTTTTTAATATATACCCCAGTTACCTCAAGATGCAGAATTCTCGCTGAAGTGAGCCTTTATCTATCAGTATGATAGCTTTTAAACTTGAGAATAACGTGTAAGCGCTCAGACGTTGTTGTAGTTTTGAAACACACAAAATTGCCAGTACAAGCTACATTTAAGCCCAAAGGCAAGTGTATTTGCCATACTTATGTGGTGATCCTTGGGGAAATAGTAATGGCAATGATACGGCAATCATGTATTTCTTTACTTCTTAGCGCAATCATCAGCGTTAGTGTATCAGCAAATGAGCCAGTGTTAACGCCAACACCAGCTCTTCTATCTGAGCAAGGCATTAGCACACAGCAACAATTTATATCTGAGCCAGTGGTGTCGCCCGAAGCCGCATTGCAACAGCAAAAGTCGCGACTTTGGGTGAAAGAAGTTGCCGATGATCTCTCATCTATCCAATATATTGATAAACTCGCACAGCTTTATGCCTCTTTTGCTTACACTCCCATCTGGCAAGATGCATTTGCAGCCACTGAACTTGAAGAGCAATTACGTATTGTCGCTCTTTCGGGTGTTAGTTCTGACTTGTCTCGCCGCTACTCTCAACTTAATCATTACAAATTAGCGAATGATTGGCGCCAGTATGATTTATTGGCGACAGATACATTGTTAGCGTATATGAGTTATATCGAAAATTTGCCTGAATTTGGTCGTGGATGGCTATTTGGAACTGGCGTCGATGTACCATTACCGTTGCCTACCGAGATGCAAACAGGGCGCTTGCTGGATGCGATTGACAATAATCGCATGCGTTATTTTGTTACCTCGCTTAAGCCTGTAAATGATAATTACAATAAAATGATACTGGCAATGCAGACACTAGAATCATCAGAGTCTGAACATTGGCCTGGGTTCTATCAGCAGGGGATTATCCGACTGGGCGATCGCCTTAAAGATCCTGACAGTCTTATTACTATTCTTGAAAGAATGGGAGATATAACAGAATACGATGCTGATAGAATGCGGGCGTCTCAACTCCGCACACTGACTATCGAGCTTTCTCTTGGGGTTAAAACATTTCAAAAACGGCATGGATTAAAGGTCGATGGCGTTATTGGACCTAAAACGCGATACTGGCTTGCCATAACGCCAAAAGAACGTATTCGTGTTTTGGCGTTAAACGCTCAACGAGTGCGTTTATGGCCTGTAGAATATAATTCAGTGTTAATTGTAAATATTCCGGGTTATGAGCTTAATTTATGGCTTGATAATAAACATGTATTTGATAGTAAAGTGATAGTAGGTCGCCCAAGCCGGCGCACCCCTTTAATATCATCAAGGGTGAATTCAGTGGTATTTAATCCTTACTGGAATGTCCCTAAATCTATTATGCGAAAAGACATCTTGCCTAAAGCTCGTCGAGATAGAAGTTACTTGTATCGCCATAACTATGCGGTCATTCGAAGCTGGAACAGTTCAGAGCAAATTCCAATACATACGATTCATCCAAGCATGCTGTATGCAAAAACGTTCCCGTATCGATTACGTCAAAAGCCTGGCAATAAGAATGCGTTGGGTTTGTATAAGTTTAATATTCCGAACGATAATTCAATTTATCTGCATGATACTCCAGCCAAAAGCTTATTTAATAAAGATGATCGGGCATTTAGTTCTGGTTGTGTAAGGGTCGAGAATGCTGATGTTTTGGCGTTGATCTTACTCAATTATTCTGGCGTTACAGATCAGCGTTTTTATGAGCTATCTGGACGTAAGCAAACCAAGACAGTAGGGCTTCGGAATAAGGTGCAAGTACACCTCATTTATCAGACGGCTTGGGTTGATGACGGTGGGCTTGTGAACTTCCGTGATGATGTGTATTTATACGATAAAGTGAGTGGTAGTTCGCAAAGCGATCAAAAATATACATCTGCTTACAATCATTAAATTACTTATTTCTCAATAATTAGACACTGCTTTGATAAAAAAGCAGTGTTTTTTTGTCATTTTGCTATTTGACTGAACCTTACCTGAACGTTATCTTGCTTGAGCTACTTAAGTAGTACACCTTTTTATTCGTTTGATTTTGGTTTTGTTTCGATGTCTGATTTTGATTACATGCGCCGTCAGCTTTTGATTGCTGGTGGACTCACGTTAGGTGCATGTCTAGTGCCAGGTATGGCGATTGCGAGCCCTTTTAAAGCCACCAATCCGCGTAAGATTTCACTGTGTAATATTCATACTGGTGAAGATATAGATAGTGAGTTTTTTAACGGTGAAAGCTACATCAAAACTGAGTTAAAACGTATTGATAATATCTGCCGTGATTTCCGACAAAATGAAGTGGCTAAAATGGATAAACGTCTTTTTGATGCCATTACTGAAATTCAAGCAAACTTAGGTCATAAAGGCCAAGTGCGTATAATTTCAGGTTACCGCTCTCCGGCAACCAATAAGATGTTACAAAAGAAAGGTGGCGTGGCAACCAAGAGCTATCACATGAAAGGTCAAGCGATAGATTTTAACCTAGAAGGCGTGTCTTTATCTAAAGTGCGCAAAGCTGCCATCGATTTACAACTCGGTGGTGTTGGTTATTACCCTAAAAGTAATTTTGTTCATATTGATACAGGCCCCGTTCGGCGCTGGTAATATAGCCTATTCATGCTTGAGTGCGAGGGATAACTCTCTCGCTTTATACGCTTTTTTCTGATGTTATTTTCTTTGTTCTCTCAATATATTTAATGTTTCTTCGCCTCTTTAAGCCTTCGATATAACTACTCTTCATTCCCTTTTGGCAGTAACCATGGCATTCTTGCCCCTAGTTTTTATGTTATGCCAATCTCGACAAGTACTTATCAAGAATGGTATCAGTTTAGGAAAAGAGGACGTATGAGTCTCCAGTTTGAAATTGTTCCTGTTACCCCATTCCAACAGAATTGTTCTATTGTTTGGTGCGATGAAACTAAAGACGCGGCGATTGTGGATCCAGGTGGCGATATCCACCTTCTTAAAGCAAAAATTCAGCAGCTTGGTTTGGATGTGACACAACTGTTGTTGACCCATGGTCATCTCGATCATGTTGGCGGTACTGCACCATTAGCCGCTGAATTAGATGTTCCTATTATTGGTCCTCATAAAGATGATGCATTCTGGCTTGAAGGTTTACCTCGCCAGAGTGAGATGTTTGGTTTCCCGTTAACTGAAGCTTTTGCACCAACTCAGTGGCTATCTGAAGGCGATGAAATTACGATTGGTAATCAGAAGCTTCAGGTTATTCACACACCAGGCCATACCCCAGGTCATGTTATTTTGTTTAATGATGATGCAAAAGTGGCATTTGTGGGTGATGTGCTGTTTAAAGGTGGTGTAGGGCGTACAGATTTCCCTCAAGGTGATTACCAAACATTGATCGATTCCATCAAAGGCAAACTGTGGCCGCTTGGTAATGATGTGACTTTTGTTCCGGGTCATGGACCGTTGTCTACTTTTGGTAATGAGCGTGTATCTAACCCGTTTGTTGCTGATGAGATGCCATTGTACTAGGTCCAATTTAGACAAGTATCTAAAAATAAGGGGATGAGCACGTAGAATCTCCTTACTTTCGTATCAACTTTTTTTATCATGTGTTTCGCCGTGTTACTTATCCTCAATGAAAGTGTGATTACTTTCACGCTTTTCTGACAAAACATCTAGAACTAGGAATTATTCCTAATTGTTTTAGGTCGCCTTCTCAAGCCAGCCTTCTTCGTACTCTTTAAAATTCTCAACATATCTGGTTCATCATTGCTTTTGGCTTTTGTTATAGAACACTTTCCCCCGATATGTGTTCTGTTTTGAATTTGCCACCGCTGGACAAATAATAATTATTCTAGCCCTGATGATATCCAGCGATTCTGCTTACTGAATGCTACGTAATGTTCATAACATTCAGTAAGCAGGCTTATTTTGAACAAATTTGTAGAGGGTTTCACATGTTTAAATTGTTGGAACAGGTCAGAAAACCGACCTTAGATCTGCCTGTAGATGAACGCCGTAAAATGTGGTTTAAGCCATTTATTCAATCGTACTTGGTTGTATTTATTGGCTACATGGCAATGTATTTAATTCGTAAGAACTTTAACGTTGCCCAAAATGACATGATCTCTACCTATGGCCTGTCGATGACAGAGCTTGGTTTAATTGGCCTTGGTTTCTCAATTACTTACGGCATAGGTAAAACCGTTGTTTCTTATTACGCTGACGGAAAGAATACAAAACAGTTTCTTCCATTCATGTTGATTCTGTCAGGTATCGCAATGCTGGGCTTCAGTGTCAGCATGGGCGGTTCAGGTGTTAGCTTATTCTTGATGATTGCCTTTTATGGCTTAAGCGGCTTTTTCCAAAGTACGGGTGGCCCTTCAAGTTATTCTACAATCACTAAATGGACTCCGCGTAACAAGCGTGGTTCGTACCTTGGTCTGTGGAATATGTCTCACAATGTCGGTGGTGCAGCCGCTGCGGGTGTTGCATTATTTGGTTCGAATTACCTATTTGACGGCCACGTTATTGGTATGTTCATCTTCCCATCTATTATTGCGCTAGTTGTTGGCTTTATTGGTCTACGTTACGGTAATGATTCACCTGAAGCTTATGGCTTAGGCACCGCAGAAGAATTATTTGGTGAAGAGGCGAGTGCAGAAGATCTAGAAGCTGAAGAAAACCAAATGACGAAGCGCGAAATATTCATGGAATACGTGCTGAAAAATAAAGTGATTTGGCTACTTTGTTTCGCGAATATCTTCTTATACGTGGTACGTATTGGTATCGATCAATGGTCTACGGTATATGCTTATCAAGAATTGGGTTTATCGAAAGAAACTGCAATCACAGGATTTACCTTATTTGAAGTCGGTGCATTAGTTGGTACGTTAATGTGGGGTTACTTATCTGACTTGGCAAACGGTCGCCGTGCAATCGTTGCTTGTGTTTCATTAGTACTCATTATCTTTACACTTGAGTTTTACCAGAATGCAACGAACGAATACATGTACCTTGGTTCATTATTCGCTCTTGGCTTCTTAGTATTTGGTCCTCAGCTATTAATCGGTGTTGCTGCTGTAGGCTTTGTACCGAAAAAAGCAATCAGTGTAGCTGATGGTGTAAAAGGCACGTTTGCATACCTAATTGGTGATAGCTTTGCAAAATTAGGCTTAGGTATGATTGCTGATGGCACGCCTATTTTTGGTCTAACAGGTTGGAAAGGTACATTTGCTGCATTAGATACGTCAGCAGCGATCTGTATCGGGTTATTACTTTTCGTGGCAATTGCCGAAGAGAAAAAAATTCGCCGTGAAAAGCGTCTTCAACAGCAGTTAGCAACAGACGCTGCGTAATTTGAAGAATACATAAAAAGAAGCCACCTCTAACGGGTGGCTTTTTTGTATGGGTTATTTTTGTATTTAGAACAAAATGGTTACTGATAATAAAGAGCAACCAAAAATAAAACCGTGAAATATCATGTTGGTTGTTCAGTTGTCTCTTTTCTACCTTGCTTGCGATGTAGGATGGATGTAGTTTAGCCTCCTTTTTCATTTTCTTGGGTATCTTCAGATGATCAAAGTTGCATTGGTTGATGATCACATTATTGTCCGTTCAGGGTTTGCTCAACTCTTATCACTGGAAGCTGATATTGATGTTGTTGGCGAGTTTGGTTCTGCTTTAGAAGCGCGCAAAGGTTTACCGGGTTCAGACGCTAATGTGTGTATTCTTGATATCTCGATGCCTGATGAAAGTGGCCTTTCATTATTAGCCGATCTTCCTTCTGGTATATCTTGCATTATGTTAAGCGTTCATGATTCAGCGGCAATTGTAGAAAAAGCGTTAGAGTCGGGTGCGAGAGGATATTTAACCAAACGGTGTAGTCCTGACGAGCTCATACAAGCCGTTCGAACGGTGGCGAGTGGGGGCTGTTATTTAACGCCCGATCTTACAATGAAACTTGTGACTCCTAATCGTAGCCGACAGCCCATTGAGCAACTGACCAAACGTGAGCGTCAAATAGGTGAAATGTTAGCACTAGGTTTAGATGTTAAAGCTGTTGCTATTCGTCTTGGTCTAAGCCATAAAACGGTTCATGTGCACCGCGCTAATGCCATGGATAAGTTGAATGTCAAAAACAATGTAGAGCTTGCGAAATGCTTCGAGAGTGAAACTGTGTAATGCGTAATTTCGGCATCACATCCTTATGTGGCTGGTTACTGATATCTTGTAGCTGGTTTTGCTTATGGGTGCTTTCCTATTATTTCATCATGGATCCAGAGCTTGCGATTTTACTTTTTCCTTTTGCTCTGCGCCTTGGCACCGTGTTACATACCCCCAAACGTTATTGGTTGGCGGTTTACGGTGCCGAATGGTGGCTAATGGTGTCATTGGCTATTTTACTTGAACAGTCGCAATGGCTATCAGTGATTGTGGCCAGCGTGATAAGTGTGCCAATTATTTGGTTTGCACAACAATATTATTATGGCTCTCAATGGCGTCGGTTGTGCGTTATGGGCGCGGTCATTTTGTCAACGGCACTATTGAATGTATTAGTATTTAGTTCACAAATACTTAGTTTACAAATGCCTAGCTTACAGGTGCTGGGTGCACAAGACGCCGTATTGAACACTGCACCACTGTATTCATTATGGATGGTATTTCTTGTAAGCGTGACTGGCGGTCTAATGCTGGTGCCAAGCTGCTATTTAATCTGGAGCTATTTGTTCCAGAAATCGTGGGTCCCCTTAACGGTTAATCTTGTATCTAAACCCATTGAGCTAAGAAGCAGACACGTGGTTATCTATGTTGTGTTGTTTGCATTAAGTATTGCCGCTCAAGTTGGATTACCCGAAGAATTACGTCGCTTTGCGCCATTTTGTTTAGCCATACCTATTATTTTGCTCGCTTTTCGTTACGGATGGCAGGGAGCATTATTGGGTACATTACTGAACAGTGTCGCCTTAATTGCTGCCCGTAGTGGCGTGAGTAATATGGAAATAACAGACCTGTTATTATCACTTTCTGCGCAAAGTTTAACGGGAATATTGTTGGGTATGGGTATTCAACGCCAGCGTGAATTGAATCAAAAACTCAGACATGAGCTAAATCGTAATCACAATTTATCCCGTCAGTTAGTAAAAGCTGAAGAGTCTGTGCGTCGAGATATCGCCCGAGAACTGCATGATGAAATAGGGCAAAATATTACCGCTATTCGTACTCAAGCCAGCATTTTAAAGCGGGTTGAAAATACCCCTATGGGTGAGAGTTGCGCATCAACCATTGAAAGCCTGTCATTGAATATTTATGACACCACGAAAGGGTTATTAACGCAGTTACGGCCTAAAACATTAGACGACCTTGGTTTAGAAGAAGCAATTCACCAGTTAGTGCGCGAGTTAGAGTGCGAAGCCAATGGGATTTCGACAACCATTATTTGGAATGAACCGACGGATGTTGATTTAGATTTAAGCGATGCGACCAGCGTAACACTCTACCGAATTTGCCAAGAAGCATTAAATAATATGGTGAAATATGCACAAGCGACTGAAGCCAGAATCACAGTAACCTTCGAGCAAGATGTCTACTTAACCGTAAAAGATAATGGTGTGGGGTTTAAACCTGAAGAGACGTTACGTGGTTTTGGTTTACGTGGAATGAAAGAAAGGGTGCAAGCCTTAGGAGGGGAATTTACCCTTAGTAGTGATTCTGGCACCCAACAGCCCGGTACAGCATTACATGTTGTATTACCTAAGCTTTAAATCATGAACGTTCAATACGTTTCTTATGACACATTATTTATTTTCCAAATGAAGACCTGAATATATGATCGGTTTTTTAAAGTCGGAACAGCATGTACAGCCAGTGAAAGATCCAAAGCAAATTGATGAGCTTTATAAGTACTGGCGCTTTCATATTATGTTTACCATGTATGCGGGTTATGCTTTGTTTTACTTCACTCGTAAAAGCTTTAATTACGCGATGCCAGCAATGATCGCTGATTTAGGGCTCGATAAGTCAGATATTGGCTTAATGGGTACACTCTTTTATATTACTTACGGTGTTTCTAAGTTTCTATCTGGCATCGTGTCTGATCGGTCAAACCCTCGCTATTTTATGGGAATAGGATTGGTTATGACGGGTATCGTGAATATTCTTTTTGGCTTTTCTAGTTCTATCGTTATGTTCACCTTATTGTGGATGGTTAATGCGTGGTTTCAAGGGTGGGGCTGGCCCTCTTGCTCCAAATTACTGACAACCTGGTACTCCCGTTCAGAACGTGGATTTTGGTGGTCTTTATGGAATACCGCACATAATGTAGGGGGAGCGCTGATCCCTTTACTTGTGGGTGTTGTAACGCTGCATTACGGCTGGCGATATGGGTTTATTATTCCCGGTATCTTAGCGGTTTTTGTAGGACTGTTTCTTTGTTGGCGCTTGCGTGATAAACCTGTGACATTGGGGTTGCCTACTGTTGGGCATTGGCGTAATGATACGCTAGAGCTAGCGCAAGAAAATGAAGGATTAGGCTTAACTAACGCTGAAATATTGAAGAAATACGTTTTAAATAATAAGTACATTTGGTTGCTCGCTTTTAGCTATGTTCTTGTTTATATCGTGCGAACCGCTATCAATGATTGGGGTAACCTCTACCTGACTGAGCAACATCATTACAGTCTAATTACCGCGAATGCTGCTTTGTCGTTATTCGAAGTCGGTGGTTTTGTTGGTTCTTTAGTTGCTGGTTGGGGGTCAGATAAATTATTTGATGGAAACCGTGGTCCCATGAACCTGATTTTTGCCATTGGGATCTTTTTATCGGTTGCGGCTTTGTGGTTAATGCCGATGACTGGGTTTGTGCTTCAAGCGGGATGTTTCTTTGCAATTGGCTTTTTTGTTTTCGGACCTCAGATGTTGATCGGTATGGCTGCTGCAGAATGCTCACATAAAGACTCTGTAGGCGCTGCTACAGGCTTTGTTGGCCTTTTTGCTTATATGGGGGCGGCTTTAGCTGGGTATCCTCTAGCGTTAGTTATGGAGCAATACCATTGGGCTGGCTTTTTTACGGTTATTTCATGTGCCGCAGCAGTCGTCGGGTTACTGTTGTTACCGTTCTTAAAAGCACAAACGTCAGATGTAAGTGCTGCAGCTATACCCAAATATAGATAGTGTGATTAGCGAGAGTGCGCAATATATTGCCGCGTCAGACCAATAAAATCATTTATTGGTCTATCGAGTACGTCTTCTGAAATAAAAAAATCGTAACCAAGTAATTCACGGTTGTATCGCATCCTATTTGCCAACATGGCTAGCAATCCCTTCATTCTTTTACCGCTGGAAGTAATGTAATGGGTATCATCAAAAAGCATATCTTCGATTTCATGGGGTGGGGGCGTTAATTGCTTGTACGCCAATATCAATAGCCCTCGCTGCTCTATCAGTATTTCACTGGCGATCCGAGGGCAAATTGTATTTAAAAATTCGTCGTAATCTTTAATTTTCACCCCCGCCCATGGCAAGGCTTGATGCCAACCTTCTTTTGAAATAGTTGCAGGACCAATTTCGCTAATATTCTGCCACCTTGTTACCCATCCCCCCGTTGGACTATGGTATTGCAAATGCATAAAAGTAAGGGTGAAAGACAGTTCGGTATCATTAGCTTGTTTGAACGCGATGATAAGAAGTGTAATGCATATGATAAGAATAATGGCTATAGCGGCACCATTGGCTTGTGGAAATAAAAACACACCAACACCAAGCAGCATTAATGCCACAAGGCTAAATATCATCAAGTATGCCCCTGATTTAGGGACTGGTGGTTTTATATATACCGTATTCAATCGCGTTCTCTTATGTTTGAATCAGAGTTTTTAAAGTAGCCGATATCATGTATTTAGGGGTTATACGATTAAAATAACCACTTTAAATAGTATGGTGTAATCTTGGCATATCTGCCTAATCGAACCGAATCTCAATTACAGATGAAATATTCCGAGAAATAGCCTCTAAAGCAAGTAAACTATGCAACAGGTCGATTAATAGGCTGTTCATCTTCATTCTTATCGTATTAATTAACCATTTCACAATGGTTTACCCTATTTGATTATCATTTTTACAACAGAAAAACATCACAGCAGTAGGAATGATTTTGTCACTAATTGAGCGATCTTTTTGTTAAAAGTGAGAACTTCTCTTCTATTTTTGAGTAAAGTCAGGCTTTGTTGCATGTTAAATAACCGTTTGCTGGCATTCCTCTAACATACTTGGTATAACACGCGCTTACTTTTTCCCGCTGGAACAGTGGTGACTGAAAGTAGTGCAACGGAGTAGGAAATTTAATGAGAATCTCTCACAAACGTAAAGTTCAGCTTAAGTTACAAAAGCGTATTAAAGCGACTGTAGCGGTAGCAAAGCCAACAGCTGAGAAAGTTGTTGTAAAAAAAGCATCAACTGCAGAAACAGTTAAAGCTGCTGTACCAGCGTCAAAAGTTGTTGAAGAGCAAAAGCCAGTTGAAGCTACAGCACCTGCTGCGGCTCAAGTGTCTTTAACTCCAAAGCAACAACAAGTACTGGATATTGTTGTTAGCAATCCAGAAGGCCTAAATCCGAAAGGTATTGGTCTTCAGGCTGGCCAAGAAGATGCGAAAGCGGCTTCATGGGCCACTGGTGCGCTTAAAAAACTAGCTGAAGAAGGCTTAGTTGAGCGTATCCAATTAGCAGGTAATAAAGTGCTTTATAAAGCGGCTTAATTATAGCTAAACCCGCTTCTTAATTTTAAGAAGCGGGTGTCCCCATTCTTTTTCAACCTCTAAATTCCAATCTTTTTTCATTATTCTTACTTATAAGACTTTGGCATAATCCCTGTGCTTGTTATCCTTATTCGTCCCTTCTATCATGCGGCTTACCTCGTTATTTCTTGTTAATTAGAATTCTATTCATTTCCTTGTTTTATTGATTGATACCTTTAGCTATGTCACAAAAATGACTATTTTTTGTCTCTCTGCTATAACTATTGATAACGAAGTGAAATTTATCAGGTACCTAGCCATGACACTCGGAGGCAATCTTTTATGACAATGATAAGTGCTAGAGAATTTTCTGACTGGCTTCGTAATCGTTTTGCTGAAGATGAGCAAGGGGTATGTTTAACGCGCGATGATATTAATCAATTGACGGGAAGGCAGAGCTTCTCGCTTGGATTTGTTCATGATATTCATTACGAGTTAATGAGACATGGCATGGCGTTTGTTACAGATACAACACGCGAAACTTTTTATTTAGTACCTATATCAACAAAACCTTGGCGAGCACAATTAGAGACTCAGTATGAAAGGGAACTTTTTTGTAATGTGCTACCTTTAGGTAAATCTGGCTAATGTGCGCTACAGCAGTCGCATCAACAAAACGATTATAATAAAGCAGTTAGGTTATTCGTAAAAATGTAAAAAAGGCGCTGATTAGCGCCTTTTTTTATTTACCCGATTATTTAGAGTAATAGAGAGCTCTTAAAGTACTGCGGCAATACCTTTACATAATGGCAGCATGTTGTTCTTTGTCATACCAGCAACACTAATGCGGCCAGAACCAACAATGTAAATGCCAAACTCTTCTTTTAGGCGATTTACTTGGTCTTTGTTTAGACCAGAAAACGAAAACATACCATTCTGACGTTCAATAAAGCTGAAGTCAGCATCAACACCACAGTCTTTTAATGTTTGGACAAAAAGCGTGCGCATTTCTTGAATACGATCACGCATATCAGCGACTTCTTGTTCCCACTCATTACGCAATGCTTCATCATTTAGAATCTGGGTAACAATTGCAGCACCGTGCGCCGGCGGGTTCGAGTAAATAACACGAGCAATACTTTTCACTTGGCTAAATGCTGTTGCAGCTTGCTCTGCAGTCGTACCCACAAGAGTGAATGCGCCAACACGTTCGTTGTATAGACCGAAGTTTTTAGAGAAAGAGCTAGCGACTAATAGCTCTGAACATTGCTCGGCGAAAATACGCAGACCTTGTGCATCTTCTTCAACGCCCACTGCGAAGCCTTGGTATGCAAAGTCGAACATTGGCAGTAACTTTTTCTCTACACACAGCGCCGCTAGCTGGTGCCACTGAGTTTCAACAGGGTCGATACCTGTTGGGTTGTGGCAGCAACCGTGTAGTAAAACGATATCGCCTTCATTTGCGTTTGCAAGATCAGCTAAAGCGGCATCAAAATCGATATCTTTAGTTTCTGCATTGTAATAAGAGTAAGAGGCCGTTTCTAACCCTGCAGCCGCGAATACACCGATGTGGTTAGCCCATGTTGGGTTACTGATCCATACTTTCATATCGCCAAGTTGACGTTTAATGAACTCGGCAGCAACACGTAGTGCGCCTGTACCACCTGGAGCTTGTGCTGTTTGAGCACGTTTGTCTGAAATAATAGTAGCGTCAGTACCAAATAATAACTGCTGAACGGCAAGACCGTACTCTGCTGTACCAGGAATGCCTAAGTATGACTTAGTCGTTTCTTTTTCCAGCAAAATAGCTTCTGCTTTTTTTACTGTAGCAAGTACTGGCGTGTTTCCTGACTCGTCTTTATAGATACCGACACCCAAGTTAATTTTCTCTGGGCGAGCATCATTTTTAAACTCATCAGTTAAGCCAAGAATAGGGTCGGCGGGCGCTGCAGTGATTTTTTCAAACATTAGTGATCATCCATGCTAAGAAATAATTTGTTTAGTAGTCTATTTATACCCTTTGCAGTGGATTGTTGACAAGAAATTGTAACAATTTGGCGGTAAAAAAATCTGTAGCACGCCTTAGTTAGAACTTTTGCTTAACTTTTACTACATATCATCAATATTTCCCCTCTCCTTTCTTGTTGAAACTTTACCACTCAAATGGCTATTTAGCGTTCAATTCGCCGAAGAGTTACCATAAATGTAGTTATTTAACCAAAATAATTACAACTGCAACTTGTTGATGTGAGTCTGATCACGGTTGGTAGGCTAGTGTCTGTCATAGGATTGCACCCCGAAAGAAATCGTTCTAATACAATGATTTTTATCAGGTTATGTATCCAAAGTATAAAAAAGCTTTGTTTACTGTTAGATCATTACTTAAGTGAATATTAAGAGTGGTTAGATTGAAAGGAATGCTCCAATTCTCTTAAGTGATTGTCGAAAAGTAAAAGACGATCATTTAAGAGAATTGGAATTACTTTGGGAAAGAGAAATGGAAAAGCCACGCCTATCTTTTTGGCAAATATGGAATATGAGCTTTGGATTCATGGGGATTCAATTCGGTTTTGGTTTACAAAATGCCAATGTCAGTCGAATTTTCGAAACCCTTGGTGCGAGTATTGATCAAATCCCTATCCTATGGATTGCAGCACCACTTACAGGCTTACTTGTACAACCTATCATTGGTTATTTTAGTGATCGAACCTGGACGCCGCTAGGGCGTCGACGTCCATATTTCTTATTTGGTGCAATAGCATCATCGCTAGCGTTAGTCGTTATGCCGTATTCACCTTATCTTTGGGTTGCGGCTGGTATGTTGTGGATCTTAGATGCATCAATTAACGTGTCGATGGAACCGTTCCGAGCGTTAGTTGCTGATAATCTACCATCCGATCAACGTACCGAAGGCTTTGCGGTTCAAACCTTCTTTATTGGTGTGGGTTCTGTTATTGCTTCTGCAATGCCATATGTGCTGAGTAACGTATTCAATGTTGCGAATACAGCACCTGTTGGTGAAGTACCACCGTCTGTTAAAATCTCGTTCATTTGTGGCGCAGTGGTGTTCTTAGGTTCTATTTTATGGACGGTTTATCGCACCAAAGAATATTCCCCGAAAGAATTAGCTGTATTCAACGGTGAAGATATTTCGGATGTGAAAATGGCATCTGAACCCGAAGAAAAAGCAAGTATGAAAGAGATTCTGACTGATCTTCGTGCTATGCCTAAAACCATGATGCAGCTAGCCTTGGTGCAATTCTTCTCTTGGTTTGCTTTATTTGCAATGTGGATTTACACCACCTCAGCGGTAACCTCTCAAATTTTTGGTGCAACAGATAGCAGCTCTGCACTTTACAACGAAGGTGCTGACTGGGTGGGGTTATGCTTCGCGGCTTATAACGGTATTTCTGCACTGGCTGCATTTGCACTGCCGTGGCTTGCAAGACGTACAAGCCGTAAGTTTGTACATAGCCTGAGCTTAATTATTGGTGGTATCAGCTTAGCAACGGTGTCTTTAGTTGAATCACCTAATATGTTGATGCTAAACATGGTGGGTATAGGGTTAGCATGGGCAAGTATTCTATGTATGCCTTATGCAATTCTTGCTGGTGCGTTGCCTGCAAAGAAAATGGGATTCTACATGGGAGTGTTTAACTTCTTTATCGTATTACCTCAAATTCTAGCTGCTGGTATTCTGGGCTTCTTTACTCGCTGGGCCTTTAACGGTGACACTATGATGGCAATCGTCTTAGGTGGGGCATCAATGGTATTTGCAGGTATGTTGGTTGTTTTCGTGAAAGATGAAGATGAACCAAATAAAATACCGTCAGCAACCCAGCGTAGTTCAATGCTGAAGTCGCAAGCTACAACGGCTTAAATTATTTCGCTATAACACTCAAACAAGCCGACGATTCGTCGGCTTGTCTATTTCTAAGCACGTTCGGTGTTGTGAATACTCAGTTTGAGAAGCGCTGGCTCAGAATTGACTGAAGTCAGGCGCGCGTTTCTCAAGGAATGCCGAAATGGCTTCTTTTGCCTCCGGTTGTGCTAATAAATCAAACAACAGCTGATTTTCTAGTTCAATACAGGCTAATAATGGCTCGATTGATGATGCGTTTAATAAGGCTTTCGTATTGCGCATGGCATTAGGGGGAAGACTCGCTAATTGTTTGACGTAGGTTTGCGCTTTGTGGAATGGACTATCAACCACTTGATTAACGAAACCGAGGCCTTCAGCTTCGCTTGCCATCATTGGCTCACCCATCATGAGCATTGCCTTGGCTTTTCTTGTGCCAATGATTTTTTCGAGCTGAATGCTAGAAGCAAATTCAGGGCATAAGCCCAAGGGCGTAAATGGGGTCTGAAAGCGAGTGTGAGGCGAGCAAAACACAAAATCGCAATATTGGAGTAGGGTAGTTCCAATACCGATAGCTGCGCCATTCACGGCTGCTACAATGGGCTTACGGCAGTTGAGTAGGGCAACCATAAAGCGCTCAACCTGTTGGCGGCTGTCGCTATTGTTTAAAGTACCCTGAGACATGTGTAAAAAATCATGCATGTCATTACCGCTACAGAATACTTCGGTTGTGTGGGTTAATAATATTGCTCGTACGCTATCGTCGTTATTAGCCTCAATGAGTATATTCGCTAAGGTTGTGTACATGTCGATATTGAGTGCGTTTTTAGCATTAGGGCGATCAATTGAAATAGTATAAATATGTTGGTCATATTGAACGCTAATAAAGTTAGACATAGTAAGCTTCCATTCTATAATTTATTTCACCCTCACTATTTTGGCACAAATTCAAACATACGTTTAACTTTATAGTTACATCGGTAACGCTACCTCAGCCAGATATTGACGCGATCAATAAGCTGTAATGCGTTTTTCTTATCTATTAATTTGATAATTTAATCGCTGGAAGACGAGAAAGTGGTGAGGTTGTGGTGAAATCTGTTAAAATACTCGGCTACTAACTTTGCAGTGGATCATTGTGATGCTGCTGCCATTGAACTAGGACATATTTGTGACCAATAACGATATCTTGCGCCGTATTCGCTTTACCTTTGATTTTAACGACAGCAAGATGATTGAAATCTTCGGCTCTGCTGAACTTGAGGTGACGCGCGAGCAGGTCAGCAATTGGTTGAAGAAAGATGATGATTCAGATTTTGTAAAAATTCGTGATATTGAATTAGCAACTTTCTTAAATGGTTTGATCAATGTTAAGCGCGGTAAAAAAGAAGGTCCTCAAGTTGAGCCTGAAAAACGCCTAACAAATAACATGGTTTTCATGAAGCTGCGTATTGCTTTAAACCTTAAAGCTGAAGATATCATTGATATCTTGAAGTTAGTTGAGTTTGATGTAAGTAAGCATGAGCTTAGCTCGTTCTTCCGCAAGCCAGACAATAAGCACTACCGTGAATGTAAAGATCAAATTTTACGTAACTTCTTACAAGGTATTCAGCTAGATATTCGTCCAGAATCAGCTGAATAAAGAGAAAGTAAATACGTAAGTATTACAGATAAAAAGGTTACCTATTATGGGTAACCTTTTTTGTACACGTGTGTTTTGGCGACTGTTTGAATGTTCTCTTTGTTAATACCACCAATGGCGACCAGCGGTAATTTACTGGTTTTAACAACTTTGGTTAAGCTATTGATTCCCCACGCATAGACGGTGTCGGTTTTGGTTGGCGTCGGGAAGATAGCATGACCTTTTAGTGACATCCGTCTTCAACAAGATTAATGCGAATGTATTCTCGTAATACAGCTTCATCAAGATGGTAGAGCGTATCTAATAGGTTTACTTGTAAGCTACCTGGTCCTGCTGCGTCACGAGCTGCTATCTCTCCTGCAATACCCAATACAGCGGTTGCAGCTAAGCCTGTAGGCTCTCCAATAGCGGCGAATGCGCCAGTAAGAGCTGTGTGAGAGCAGCCCATCCCTGTCACATAAGGCATCATTTCATGGCCGTTGTTAAGCGCAATGGTTGCTGTTGTGGTAACAATATAATCTGTAGCACCAGAGATCACGACGCTACAGTTATTTTGTGTCGCAAGGTGGTGTGCCGCGTGAACGGCTTTATCGCTGCTATCGAGTGCATCTACGCCTTTCGATTGAGCTTGTTCGCCTGCAAGAGCAATAATTTCAGATGCATTACCACGAATAGTCAATTGATCGGCTAATGCCACAATCTGCTGTGCGGTATTAGTACGTAGCGCACTTGCCCCACAACCGACAGGATCGAGTATGACGGGCTTATTATTGGCGTTGGCTTGTTCTACTGCGTAGATCATACGAGGAATCCAGACTGAGTCTAAGGTACCAATATTGATCACTAAACTGCCTGCAAAGCCCATCATCTCAGCCATTTCTTCTTGGCTATGCGCCATGATAGGAGAGGCACCAATCGCTAGCAGAGCATTGGCGGTATTATTCATGACGACGTAATTAGTAATATTGACCACGAGTGGCTTTTGTTGGCGCAGCGTATTTAATGCATCGCAGATAGACTGCGTGTAATCGAGGTCGCACTTTTTCATGCATCCATTCCTTTTTGTTTATTACTAGCCAGTGTTTATTACCAACTAAGGCTTATTACTAACCAACAATAACACCTACAAAAAAGGCTACCAGAAGGCAGCCTTTTAATTTACGTTAGTTGCAATTTCAAATTAGAAGTTTGCAGAACGTGGTGCGCGTGGGAACGGAATTACGTCACGGATGTTTTGCATACCAGTAACGTAAGTAACCAAACGCTCAAAACCTAGACCGAAGCCTGAGTGAGGAACGGTGCCGTAACGACGTAGGTCGCGGTACCATTCGATGTGGCTTGCATCGATACCCATTTCAGCAATACGCTTATCTAGAAGATCTAAACGCTCTTCACGCTGAGAACCACCGATAATCTCACCGATGCCTGGTGCTAGAACGTCCATTGCAGCAACCGTTTTACCGTCGTCATTCATACGCATGTAGAATGCTTTGATACCTTTCGGGTAGTTTTTAACAACTACAGGTGCTTTGAAGTGCTCTTCTGCAAGGTAGCGCTCGTGCTCAGAAGACATATCAATGCCCCATTCAACATCAAACTCAAACTTACGACCAGAATCTTGTAGGATCTGGATTGCATCAGTGTAATCAACTTGTGCAAAGTCAGATGTTACAAACTGCTCTAGACGAGTGATTGCTTCTTTGTTGATACGCTGTGCAAAGAACTCAAGGTCATCACGACGTTCTTCAAGTACGGCTTTGAATACGTACTTAAGCATGTCTTCAGCCAGTTTCGCTGCGTCATCAAGATCGGCGAAAGCAACTTCAGGTTCAACCATCCAGAATTCCGCAAGGTGGCGGCTGGTGTTTGAGTTTTCAGCACGGAAAGTCGGGCCGAATGTGTATACTTTGCTTAATGCACAGGCATAAGTTTCAGCGTTCAACTGACCAGAAACTGTCAGGAATGTTTCTTTACCGAAGAAGTCTTTATCGTAATCAACTTCGCCAGCGTCCGTCATCGGAACGTTAGCCATATCAAGTGTTGATACACGGAACATCTCACCCGCACCTTCACAGTCAGACGCTGTGATAAGTGGAGCTGACATCCAGAAGAAACCTTGCTCGTGGTAGAAGCGGTGAATTGCCTGAGACAGACAGTTACGTACACGCGCTACAGCACCAATCATGTTAGTACGCGGACGTAGGTGCGCAACTTCACGAAGGTACTCAATTGAGTGACGAGTTTTCGCCATTGGGTATGTGTCTGGGTCTTCAACTAAACCTACAACTTTAACGTCAGTTGCAGCAAGCTCAAAATCTTGACCTTTAGCTGGAGACTCAACAATTTTACCTGTTACTTCAACAGAGCAACCAGTAGTTAGTTTTAGGACTTCTTCTTGATAATTATTTAACTCATTCGGGACCACGGCCTGAATCGGGTCGAAACAAGAGCCGTCATAAATGGCAAGAAAAGAGATCCCAGCTTTGGAATCACGACGTGAACGGATCCAGCCTCGAACAGTAACTTCACTGTCTACTGCTAGCTTTCCGCTTAGTACGTCTGTTACAGGCGCGTAAGTCATGTTTAAAATATTCTCCGTTAAGGCACTCATACTTCATCATTAAAGATAAGTCGTGCTTTAAAATACATTCCGAATAATCAATATTACCTTTCTTACGTCAGGCATCAAGCTTTGTTATCACTTGAAAGCGTAAATAGCGAAAGTAATCGCTCTAGACGCTATGATTGCTGCCTAATAATTGCACGAATCTCTTAATGTTGAGGTTATTGTGCGTAATTTAACCAGAAATGGTGATACTGAGGCTGGCGTCATCCAATCAGGTAGGTATAACGAGTTGCGAAATAAATATAGATAAAAAAATCAGGCAAGTATCCTTGCCTGATCATTATCATTTAAGTGGCTTAGGCTTGGTTAAGGTATTCACAGGTTTGACCGTCATTCAAAATAGTCCCTTTTGCAGGTACTGGGGGGACTTCAGGTTCTGCTGGCGGATCAACTGGTGTTTCTCCTTCTGCTGGCACTTCAGGCTCAGGTGGAGGAGGTGGTGGAATGATGACTGCTTCAGGTATGTCATCAGCGCGGACTAAGGTCACAATATCACTCCACATTTCACCTTCTTGCGTGGTGTACATTAAGGCTTCATCACTCTGCCAACGTGTTTGGTGATTAAAGGCTTTAATCGCAAAGTGCAGGCCATCAGATTCTGTGACTTTAATTCGCTCATTCATTGAACCATCAAGTGCTTGATAATAAAGGGTGCCATCATCTTCAATTTGCCACCTGATTTCGAAGTTAAAACCACAACCATCAGTATCGCCGTATGAACCTTTGAAGTAGTCACCGTCAAAATTGTCTGTGAGTTTTAAATACCGTGAACTATCACTAGCAAACGTTAAAGCAAGGTCATCGCCGGTAACACCAGCATCATTAAGCAACATATTTTCTGTAAAACGAGTGGTCTTTTGCTCCCAGCTAACAAGGCAGGCTGCTGTTTGCGTTGTGTATTGAGTCAGTGATTGTTTGGTGATTGGGGCTATGGTGTCAAAGCTCCAACCAGAATCATTGGTATCACAGGCTAAAAGCTGATCGGGTGCGTATTCTTTTACTATTTTAGAATAAACCGTTTTAGAGGGGGACCCGACACCGTCATCGTTAATTGAATAGGCCTTTATCACATGTAATTTATCGTTTAGAGCGCGGTTCGTTCTTGCCCAATAATCGAAATCTTCATCACTGGCTGGTGATGTCCAATCCATACGTAAATAGCCATCGTCTGTTAAAGACCATGTTCTGGCAATGTCTTCTTTAACGCTATTTTTGTAAAATTCCCAATTATTATTTTCCTTTAAAATGATGGTACTTATTTCACCTTCAGAAGTGATTTGAACAATATGTTGATCGATTAATTCGCTAATGGTTTGAGTATTAAAACGATCATCGCCACCACATTCAGTCACAGCATTAAGGTATTTATCTTCATTCGCATTAGATGTATTGCCATAATCACACAGACCAAAACTTGGAAGGTTGTCTCGTGTCGCTAGGGCAAAGATTTGTTCCTTAGCTGCAACGTTAAATGCTGAAAAATGAGATTGTTCACCATCGAGGAGTGTTTCACCGATATTGATGTAATTCTTATCATTCACTAAGAACAGTTGGCGTGTATCGAAGTCATAACTTGCATCAAGTTGGGTAATAAGATTGGGGACCTCGAAGCGAATGAGCTCTTTACCAAATGTATTGACTGAGCCCCATGTACCTTCGGCTTGAACTTGCCAATTATCACCTGCAATCTTGTACCAGTAAAAGACGGTATTGAACTCATTACTAATAAATTCAGCCACGATATTATCTGAGATTTTAAAACCATTAACGTTTAAGAATGTTTCGCTAGGCTCGTTGGTAAAGATATCGTCAAGGTCTGTGTAATAAAGAAGCGGGGCGATGATAGGTGCAACACGGCAATCAGCAACATCATTTCGGTTATTACATAATAGGTGTTGGTCTGTTTGAGGCTTCCATGTGAAATAAAAGCCGTATGCACCCTCTTCAAACACGCCATCTTCTTTTATGTATTTAGTCAGTCGATGATTCTCTTCTGTCGCTAAGTAGTCATACATTTTTTTATCAGTTAGCGAGTAAGCATTAACTTCAAGTGTCAGCCCTTTATCATCATCGTTATTGAGTGCTGCATTGGTCAAAATAGCGGTTCTTGGTGTAATAAACAGCACTTGTAAATAATCGTACAGCCCAACCCAACCTTCAGTGGTAAGAATTTGCTCCGTAATATCATTGTCACTGAATGCGGTTGTGCCGCTGAAATAGGTGAAATATTCATTCAATGCGATGTCTGCATCATCATTTTTCTCCCACTTATATTGAGCGGTTATGCTCTCTTGTCCGTCATAAGAGGTATGGTCGGCATTGATGTTATTACCATCGTTAGATGCTTGACTTTTTAGCTGCCAGAATCCTTCCGTTAAAATCGCTTGTACGTCTGAAATTGCGCTAGTTTGCTCAGTATATTTACGTTCAATTAAGCCTGATGTCATTGCTTTAACAAGGGTTAATGACATCATCTCTTCAACGGTTATTCCCCTTAAGCCAATTTGAGAAACTAAAATATTGTTGAGTTCGGCACCTATTTCATCAAACATTTCTGTGGCAGTGCGTAATTCGATAAAGCCAGGATCAGAAACGACCTCACTAAATATTCCCCAATCTTCATCATTAACTACTTTTTGTGCAACAGATAAGTAGGCAAGTGTTGAGCTGAGCGTGACAGCAACATCGGTAGAGAGGAGTGGCGCAATAAAGACATTATCAGGCAGTGCTTCACCAATGGTAAAATCAGGGGTATTGAAGCGGCTAACAAGAACAACAGCATTGAAACGTGTAAGCGTATCGGCATCGATAATATACGTTCCTACTGGGTCTTCATCCCAATGGGTTATATCAGCTTGTCGATAGATTTTACCTTCAGCATCAATCAGAACAATAGCAAAATTACGTTCACTAAGACTCGTGAGTGCATCGGCATAGGCACTATTTATGATATCAGGCGTTGATTGATAGGCTGTGTTAACACCAATCGGTACATCGACACTGATATTGAAGCGGGTAGATATTGGTGCTTGTTCTGTAGGTGCTGCTGCAACAGGATCTTCAGGTCCTCCGCCGCCACAGGCTTGTAATAAACCCAATGCCACAGCACAGAGTAATAGACTCAGATAATTGCGCATGCTGACTTCCCTAATTGGTAAATTTTTATGTGTCTTTATTTTTGCTGAGTATAGATATAGGGGAATTATTTTGTGTAAAAGGAGAGAGTCGATCTTGGCTATGGAACGAATTCTAATATTTGAGATTATTGTGAGACAGGTAGTGAGAAGCGGGTTTACGATCTGGCTGATGATGTTTTTTAAAGAAAAACGGTGCCTCATTATGAGCCACCGTTCTTCTTAATATGCAGTAATTGTGATACTTGGCGATCGTTGTAGACAAAAATATAAACGTCAGAATTTAAGCAATAGCTAAATATTTGTGTGTCTGAATAGACAACCGCCAGTTACGTTTAATGCAGGTTTCGATACATAAATCCGTTGCTCTCGGTTTCTGACTGATCGGCTGCAGGGCGATGGTCACGTTTTGTTTTAATGTTACACCGTCAATAAGTGCATCAAGCTGTTCAATGTCTTTACTTGTGCCAACAGGGTGCTTGATTTCATCGGCACGTGAAAGTGCTGAAGCTAAAACGGGCAGCTTCGCTTTCATATTGATTTTAGGGGAAACCGTCACCCATGTGTTTTCAGTTGCCAGAACCTCAGATGTACCACTGGTTTCTATCTGGCAGTTAAATCCAGCAGTTTCTAATGCTGCAGTTAATGGCACAAGGTCATAAATGCAAGGTTCGCCACCAGTAATAACCACATGCCTTGCTGTGTAGCCTTGATCTTGCAGTAACGTGACAATGCCTTGGGCGTCAATATTCGTCCAAAGAGGGGAGTCCCCTTTTTTTGCCATGATGTCATCTAACGATGCGTAATCAGTTGGTTCTGCATCCCATGTTTGCTTGGTATCACACCATGAGCAACCAACAGGACAAACCTGTAAACGAACAAATATCGCAGGAACACCAGTGAAAGTACCTTCACCCTGAATTGTCTCGAAGACTTCATTTATCTTGTACACCGTATAACCTCATGGCGAATCAGAATTGTGATGAAGGATTCTGATTCAAAAAAATATAAATTTCATTTTCAAAATTAAATGTGCAAAACACATAAGCGGGGCATTATGTCAGAACAAAAAGTGCTTGTCTTTACTCATTCCTCGTGACTTGTATCACGTACTGAGAAGAATAGTCTTCACAATTAGTTCGCAAAGTAAAAAAATTAGTTCGCAACGAAAAATAATGTTATTTTTTGTTTTTTTAAAGTATCGATTTTTTATTTTTAGACGGGAGTAATGGCATGTATGTCGCTCAGCCTGGACATATTGACCACATTAAACGTAATAATGCCGGCAGCGTGTACAAACTCATCGATTTATTTGGGCCTATTTCGCGAATTGAATTATCTAAACGAAGTCTGTTAGCACCTGCAAGTATTACAAAGATTACGCGTGAGTTGATAGATGCGCATTTAATCAAAGAAACGCAGTACCAAGAAAAATTAAGTCGTGGTCGTCCTGCGATTGGTTTAGTGCCTGCTAATGAAGGCTGGCAATTTTTATCAATGCGATTGGGGCGTGGTTATTTAACCATTGCTTTGCATGAATTAGGTGGCGATATCTTGGTGGAAGAACGCCAAGATATTGAAGAACTGCAGCAAGATGCTGTTATTGATAAACTACTTAGTGAAATAAACGTATTTTTTGCTAACCATGTCAGTGAATTAGATCGAATTACCGCAATTGCTTTAACATTGCCAGGCTTGGTGAATTCACAAGAAGGTATTGTTTTACAGATGCCACATTACGATGTGAAAAATTTGGCGTTGGGTCCGACTATTCATGAAGCGACGGGGTTACCAGTATTTATTGGTAACGATACCCGATCTTGGGCGCTGGCTGAGAAGTTATTTGGTAACTCCCAAGGTGTTGCCAACTCCATTTTAGTGTCGATTCATAATGGTGTTGGTGCTGGTATTATTTTAGATGACAAAGTATTACAAGGCAAAACGGGTAATGTTGGTGAGTTAGGGCACATTCAAATTAAGCCTTATGGCAAACGCTGTTTCTGTGGTAATCACGGTTGTTTAGAGACTGTTGCTAGCTTAAAAGCGATTTTAGAACAAGTTGAACTGCGATTAAAAGAAGGTCACCCTTCTTGTTTGCATGGCACAACACTTACAATTGAAAGTATTTGTGATGCAGCAGTTGCTGGAGACACGTTAGCGCGTCAGATTATTATTGAACTGGGCCATCATCTTGGGCAAGCTATTGCGATTATGGTGAACTTATTTAACCCAGATAAAATCTTAATCGGAGGGGAGTTTAATCGTGCGAAAAGCGTGTTATACCCTGCGATATTAGAGTGTATTCGTAATCAATCTTTACCTGTTTATAATCGTGATTTAATTGTTGAAGAAAGTTGTTTTTATACACAAGCGACGATGCCTGGTGCTGCTCTGGTTAAACAAGCAATGTATGACGGCCACTTATTAATGAAGTTAGTTGATGGTTAGGCGTTTGTACCCAAAATAGAAAACGCAGTGAATAACTGCGTTTTTTTATTTGAATATACAAATAAAAAGTAGGTTTTATCTTTTTTTCAATTCTTCTTCAATCACAGTATGAAGAAAAGACATGGCGGCACGATTATCAACTCTGCTCATGAACCATTGTTTTTGATTTGTCTCGAGAGGTAATATTTCTAACCATCGCTGGCATACCCAGGTCATGTCATTGAAATCAGGTTCTTGATAGTACTCACCATGTTCAGGGTACTCCTTAAAAAGGGTTTTTAAGCTATTAGCTATATCGCGGTCAACAAATTTAATGTCGGATTTTGACCAATTTTCTAACATAGTTACCTCGCCGAGAATTAAACCATCCTCTTCTTCCCAGTGGTCGTTAATTATAAATTTTTCAACACCTTTGATAGTGATACCAAGTAACCCATCAGGAAGCGCTTCAAAATCTGTAATGATGACACGAGTACCAAAATGGCAAAGCGTTTCATTATTTTTCATGCACAAGCCAAAACCGTTATTGCAAGCCATCGCAAGCTTCACTAAACGTATGTAGCGTGGTTCGAAAATCCTAAGCTTACTGATACCACCTGGTAACAAATACATTTGCATAGGAAAAAGGGGCAGTTGTATCATCGGTCACCCTTACTGTCGTTATACCTGTATTACGTATGATGTTTCTTTAACGATCAGTATTCAGTATAAGCAGACAAATATAGGAATCTGTCTGCTTTTCGATAATACGAAAGAGTAATCATCCCCTGAATTTATTATGGTTTTAACGATCGCATTATTGCTACAGTGAGACAGCTAAGCTCTTGTGGTGTAATAATAAAAGGGGGCATAATGTAAATCAGTTTGCCAAATGGGCGAATCCATACTCCAGCATCGACAAAACTTTTTTGAATTTCAGCCATATTGACTGGTTCGTGCAGTTCGACTACGCCAATAGCGCCTAACCACCTAACAGCTTTAACACAATCAAGTTGACCAATTTCTGGCAATAGTTCTGACAGTTGTTGTTCAATGCTTAAGACTTGTTGCTGCCATTCATTCTGCATTAAAATCTCGAGGCTGGCATTACCAACGGCACATGCTAGCGGGTTACCCATGAAAGTGGGACCGTGCATAAAACAAGCGGCTTCACCACTGCATACTGTATCTGCCACGTGTTTGGTGGCTAGCGTAGCCGACAATGTCATGTACCCACCAGTGAGAGCTTTGCCGACACACATAATATCAGGGCTAATTCCTGCATGTTCACAGGCAAACATTTTTCCTGTTCTACCGAAGCCCGTTGCAATTTCGTCTGCAATTAATAATACATCATGTTCATCGCATAATTCACGAATGCGTTTGAGGTACATCGGGTGGTAAATACGCATGCCTCCTGCACCTTGAACAATGGGTTCAATAATAACAGCGGCTAATTGTTCTTTATTATTGTTTAGCTTCTCTTTGAAATCGCTAATGTCACTTTCACACCATTCTTCGTAAAAACCACGTTCTGATGATTCTGCAAAAATGTGCTCAGGTAAGAAGCCTTTGTATAGGCTATGCATGGAATTATCAGGGTCGGTAACCGACATCGCAGCAAATGTATCGCCATGGTAACCGTGACGAACGGTTAAGAATTTAGGGCGACGTTGCCCTTTTGCATGCCAATACTGCAATGCCATTTTTAACGAGACTTCAACCGCAACAGAACCAGAATCAGCTAAGAAAACATGCTGTAAAGGTTCAGGCGTTATGGCGATAAGTTTACGGCAAAGTTCGACAGCAGGTTCATGCGTAATACCACCAAACATAACATGTGACATTTTGTCGATTTGATTTTTTGCTGCCTGATTAAGAGCTGGGTGGTTATAGCCATGGATTGTTGACCACCATGAAGACATACCATCGATAAGCTTACGACCATCTTCTAATGTGAGATAGACCCCGCTGGCACTTTCAACCGGATAACAAGGCAGCGGATTTATCGTTGATGTGTAGGGGTGCCAAACATGCTGTTGGTCAAATTCCAAATCAATATTGCTGGTTGTTTTTTGCACAGATGTAAACCTTGATGTCTATTGTATGTTGACAGTCTACTAACTCTCAGTAGACTAGCCAAGTATAGAAAGCCGCTAGGGTCCAGATATTTTCTTAAAAAGAGGATTCTAGTGAGAGCAACAATATTATTACTATAAAGAGGTTATACACTGTGGAAGTACGTCACGATTGGACAGTTGCGGAAGTTCAAGCCTTGTTTGAAAAGCCGTTTATGGATCTTGTATTTGAAGCTCAGCAAGTACACCGCCAATATCATGAACCTAACAAGGTGCAGGTGAGTACATTACTTTCAATCAAAACGGGTGCATGCCCTGAAGATTGTAAATACTGCCCACAAAGTGCGCATTATCGTACAGATGTCGAACGTGAGCGTTTATTAGAAGTTGAAAAAGTACTGGATGCTGCGCAGAAAGCGAAAACATCGGGTGCTACGCGTTTTTGTATGGGCGCTGCTTGGAAGAATCCTAAAGAACGTGATATGCCGTACTTAATGGATATGATCCGCGGTGTTAAAGATATAGGCCTTGAGACGTGTATGACACTCGGTATGATCACTGGTGGTCAAGCCGATGAATTAGCGGATGCAGGTTTAGATTACTACAACCATAACCTTGATACGTCGCCAGAATATTACGGTCAGGTTATTACAACACGTACTTACCAAGATCGCTTAGACACATTAAGCCATGTGCGCGATGCGGGCATGAAAATTTGTTCTGGCGGTATTATCGGTATGGGTGAAAGTTCACGTGACCGTGCAGGTCTATTGGTAGAGCTTGCAACATTGCCAACCCACCCTGAAAGTGTGCCAATTAATATGTTGGTGAAAGTAAAAGGCACACCAATGGAAGATGTGGAAGATGTCGATCCGTTTGATTTCATTCGTATCATTGCCGTTGCACGTATCATCATGCCAATGTCTTCAGTACGTTTGTCAGCAGGTCGTGAAGACATGAATGAACAGATGCAAACGTTATGCTTCATGGCGGGTGCTAACTCAGTCTTCTATGGTTGTAAGCTATTAACGACACCAAATCCAGGTGAAGATAAAGACATGCAGTTGTTTGCTAAGCTAGGTATTAATAGCCAAGAACAAGCGTCGAAACCTGATGAAGTGCAAGAACATGAGCTATTAGGGCAGGTTGCACAACGTGTTGCTGCGCGTCCGGGTAAAGATGATTTATTCTACGATGCCACTGTCTAATCGTCGTTTTAACCACAAAATAAAACACGCGCTGGAAGCACGAGAAACCCAAGGGTTATATCGCCAGCGTGCTTGTTTGTCTCGTGCTGATCAAAGTGTTGAGCATCAAGGTAAATCGTTACTTAACTTTTCAAGTAACGACTATCTTGGACTGGCGCAAGATCCCGCCATACTATCGGCATGGCAAGAGGGCTTAACCCTGTTCGGTGCCGGTAGTGGTGCATCACCTTTAGTAACGGGGTTTCATTCCGCTCACAAAGCACTAGAAGATCAACTCGCCGACTGGCTGGGTTACGAGCGCGCGTTATTATTCAATAGCGGTTTCAGTGCGAACCAAGCAGTTTTGTTTACGATTCCAGATAAGCATGATGTATTAATTCAAGATAAATTGAACCATGCATCATTGATGGAAGCTGGCCTGTTATCACCTGCAACCATGCGCCGATTCGCTCATAATGATCTCTCTGCATTAACTCGCTTACTTCATCAAACCAATGATAAATCTCCGTCTATTAACCCATTAGTGATTACTGAAGGGGTCTTCAGCATGGATGGTGATCTATCACCGTTGGCTACAATTTCTGAGCAATGTAGCCAGCATGATGCGTGGTTAATGGTTGATGATGCACATGGCTGTGGGGTATTGGGTGATAAAGGGCGAGGCAGTTGTGACTTTTCAGGGGTGAAAGCCGACATACTTATTGTGACATTTGGTAAAGCCTTTGGATTATCAGGTGCTGCTGTCATGTGCAATAACGATACTGCTGAATACTTGATTCAATTTGCTCGCCATTTCATTTATTCGACGTCAATGCCTCCATCACAAGCTCACGCGTTAAGTGCAGCTTGTCGTCTTATTCAATCAGATGATTGGCGTCGTGAAAAATTGCACGATTTAGGGCACTTACTCTTTGAAAGTGTCGAGAACTCAATACAACTGGTTGATACGCACACGCCTATCAAGCCTTTAATTATTGGTGATAGTCATAAAGCGTTATCGGTTTCCAATGCATTAAAAGCGAAAGGTTTATGGGTAAGTGCAATTAGACCACCAACCGTACCCGTAAATAGTGCACGTTTAAGAATAACGTTAACAGCCGCACACACAGAACAAGATATTAAACGATTAGCAACAACGTTAAATGAGGTGATTAATGATGAATAAAGTTAATGCTGTCACCCATGACAAAGCAGAATTTAAAACAAACAACATTCCTCGAATTGATAAACAAGCCGTGGCAGAAGCATTTGGCCGTGCAGCTAAGCATTACGATAAAGCGGCTGCTTTTCAGCGCATTGTTGGTCATCAGTTGCTTGAGCGTTTACCTGCCGTTATTCCCACAGGTACTCGCGTATTAGATTTAGGGTGCGGCACGGGGTATTTTTCAGAACAATTAATGCAACGTGGTTATGATGTTTCTGCCGCTGATTTGTCGATAGAAATGCTGGCACAGGCTAAGTCTCGTTGCGGGGATTGTGTTACCTATTTAGAAGCGGATGCTGAAAACTTACCGATTGAAGATAATCAGTTTGATGTTGCGTTCAGCAGCCTTGCCCTGCAGTGGTGTGATGACCTGTCTGTACCATTGAAAGAGTTGCGGCGTGTGGTAAAGCCAGGTGGACGAATTATGTTTACCACTTTAGTAGAGGGTTCGTTATTTGAGCTTTCACAGGCATGGCAAGAGGTTGATCGATATCAACATGTGAATCATTTTCTTTCGCAAAAGGCGATAAAACTTGCGCTGGCTCAAGCGGGAGGGGCAATCGATACCCTAGACTTCAAACCAATTAGGGTGAATTACCCAGCGGCAGTTGGACTCATGAAGGACCTAAAAGGGATAGGGGCGACTCATTTACCACAAGGGCGCAAAGCAGGCTTGGCCGGTCGTAAAACGATCATGGCATTAGAGAGCGCCTACAATGAGTTTCGAGATGAGAATGGTCAACTGCCTGCTACATATCAAGTCTGTTTTGGAGTAATAATAAATGACTAACGCTTTCTTTCTTACAGGTACAGATACCGAAGTAGGTAAAACTGTAGCCTCTCGCGCAATTTTACACGCAGCTGGTAGCGCGAATATTAAGATGGCGGGTTATAAGCCTGTAGCATCAGATAGCAAACCAACAGATGAAGGGATGCGTAATTCAGACGCATTGTATATTCAAGGTGCTTCAGTGGTTGAACTGGACTATCAAGAAGTTAATCCATACGCATTCGAAGCCGCCATTTCTCCCCACCTTGCGGCAGAGCAAGAAGGGCAGGTGATAGATTTTGATGTATTAAGCGCAGGCTTAGAGCATCTTAAAAGTAAATCAGAAGCCGTCCTTATCGAAGGTGCTGGTGGCTGGCGTGTGCCGATTTCTCATACCGATTTTCTATCAAGTTGGGTAAAGCGTGAAAAGCTGCCTGTTATCTTGGTTGTGGGTATAAAGCTGGGTTGTTTAAGCCATGCAATGCTTACTGCAGAAGCGATTAAAAATGATGGTTTAGAGTTAGTTGGTTGGGTTGCTAATCGTATCAATCCAGGCACAGAAAACTATGCTGATATTATTAAAATGCTAGAGCACAATCTGCCAGGTAAAAAGATGGGCGAAATCCCATACATGCCAGCAATTAAAAAACGTGACTTATCAAAGTATATTGATTTAAGTGCGTTAGGTTTATAGCGTTGTTTAGTGTGTAAGTTAGTAAATACTAGACATGAAAAAAGGCACTGAAAAGTGCCTTTTTATAATTCAATTCTCTAAAACTAAATCATCTTAGCTGTTATCGCCTGTTAATCCGATAAGTGCTTCTTGGGTATTTGTCAGTTTAGGTTTACCTGATGCATCAAGCCCTAATTCCTTATGAGCTTCATCAACTGACATACCAAGATGACAGCAAAGAATATCAATCGCAACTTTGTAGTTCTCTTTGTCGGCCATCATTCCTCCTTGATAAATAGACTGGTGTTTAAAACACCTGACATCAACAATAATCAATATGCGCACTCGATGCAATAAGACTAAAGTCTAAGATTTAGCCTTATCATATCTGCATCTCATTTTTAGCGAATGAGTAAGAGCGGCACTTGGCTTTTGGTTAGCATTTCAGTGGTATTACTGCCTAAGAAAAACTGCCTAACGCGTGAATGCCCATAAGCGCCCATCACAATAAGACCAATATCATTGTGTGTTTGATAGTGCACCAGTGCAGAGTGGATATCGCCCTCAATGATTTTTTCCAAGACATCGATATTTGCAGCACGTAATTTCTTAGCGGCTACATGGAAAGATTCTGTGCGATCATTCTCGTCTTTCACCATCACTAAGTGGCAAGTTAATCCATTTAATAATGGGGTTTTTATCGCTTTATCGATGAGTTTTAGGCTGATATCACTACCATCAAACGCAATCATGAACGACGTTGGTTCGTTAAACGGTTTTATTGCGACTAAGGTGTGTGCCTTTATAGAGCGAATAACACTTTCAAGTTGAGAACCAATAGCGGTGGTTTGATTTTGATGTGCCTCACCTGATTTCCCAATAACCAGTAAGCGAGTTTCAGCTTCAATATCAAGCAAAGATTCAACAAAGTCACCGTGTCTTTGTTGCTTAATAACGTTAGGCAAACCTTGCTGATTCGCTCTTTCCATCATATCGGCAAGTAAATACTTCCCATGCTTAAGGGCCAATTTACTGCGTTGTTCATCTAACGCGGTTAAATCTTCAAGAAGTTGCTCTCGGCTGCCTAATCCAATACTGCCTGATAACTCGCTTGTTACAGGGTATTCTGATTTATCTAATACATGGAGTATTTTTAAAGGGATGTCTAAGTGCTTGGCTGCCCAAATGCTAGCATCACACACAGATGTCGACATGGATGAACCATCAATACACGCGATAATATTTTTCATTATAAATTCCTTAGTGACCAGCCATTAGTTTTTCAACTTCTTCAGGTTTGTCGTGAATACCAAATTTATCGACAATGGTATTTGTTGCTTCATTCATTCCAATTAACTCAACGGTTGCACCTTCACGACGGAATTTGATAACGACTTTATCAAGTGCTGATACTGAGGTGATATCCCAAAAGTGGGCGGAAGAAAGATCGATAGTGACGTGATCTAATACTTCTTTAAAATCAAATGACTTCAAAAATTGCTCTGAAGAGGCAAAGAATATTTGTCCTATCACTTTATAGTGACGTGATGCACTAGCGGTGTTGTCAGCACTTTTCACCACCATAAAACGACTGATTTTGTTTGCAAAGAATAAAGCCGCGAGTAATACACCGACAAAAACGCCGATAGCGAGATTATGACTGGCAACTACCACAGCAACGGTAACCACCATCACAATATTGCTCGAAAGCGGATGCTTTTTTAGGTTTCGTAGCGAATCCCATGAGAATGTACCAATTGATACCATAATCATGACGGCAACTAACGCAGCCATTGGGATCTGCTTGAGCCAATCACCGAGGAAAACCACCATCACTAATAAGAACACGCCTGCCGATAAACACGATAACCGACTACGACCGCCTGACTTAATGTTGATTATTGACTGGCCGATCATTGCACAGCCCGCCATACCACCCATCAAACCCGCGCCAATATTCGCTAAGCCTTGACCTTTACATTCACGGTTTTTATCACTTTCTGTATCAGTAAGATCATCAACAATGGTTGCTGTCATTAGGGATTCAAGTAAGCCAACAGCCGCTAACCCAAGCGAGTAGGGAAGAATGATCATCAATGTTTCTAGGTTTAAAGGAACATCAGGCCAAAGGAAAATAGGAAGTGTATCGGGAAGCTGCCCCATATCACCCACGGTTTTAATATCTAAACCGAGCAAGATAGAAACAATGGTGAGAGAAACAATACACACTAAAGGAGAAGGTAATAATTTTCCGATAACGGGTAGGTAGGGGAACAGGTAAATAATACCCAAACCAGCAACTGTCATTGCGTAAACGTGCCAAGTTACATTCGTCAGCTCTGGTAACTGTGCCATGAAAATTAAAATGGCGAGCGCATTTACAAAACCAGTGACAACCGAGCGAGAAACAAAACGCATTAAGCTGCCTAGTTTAAGATACCCAGCGGCTATTTGTATAACGCCAGTGAGCACGGTTGCCGCTAAGAGGTATTCTAACCCATGATCTTTTACTAACGTGACCATCAGTAACGCCATTGCACCGGTTGCAGCTGAAATCATGCCAGGCCTGCCGCCTGTAAATGCAATAATAACTGCCATAGAAAATGACGCATAAAGACCGACTTTCGGATCGAGACCAGCAATAATTGAGAAGGCAATAGCTTCAGGAATAAGTGCCAAAGCAACAACAAGGCCAGCAAGAAGATCGCCCTTCACATTGAAGAACCAGTCTTTTTTTACAGTATCTAACATTCAATATACTCAAATTATTAAAATTTGCGCGAACGGAAACCATCAGGTAATAACCTGATAAAAATGTAGCGACAAATTTTATAGGGGGTGCTGTTAGCGATTAAAAACGCACAGCAAGATGGGCAGCAAGAGTGCTACCTAGATAGTGATTTAGTGGAACGAGAGTGTTCCGAAGTGATTGTCTAAGGCGGAGTGATCGTCAAAAGTTTATATCCACAAAATGTGTAGGCGCACATTGTAGAGATAAAGATTGGAAGAAACAAGTGCGTATGTAGGCCAAATATTCATTGTATTGTACGGTGTTCAGCTCTAAGTAAGCCGTGATTGTTATAACATCTGAGTGGTAACAATTATAAACATTGACATTATGCCGCACTGGAATTGTAACGTTTTAATAACAAGGGCTGTAATCCTTGAATTTAGCTATGTAATATCAACGCATTAAATTTAATAGTCATTTTTTACTTTGATACGAATGGTAACAATTATGTTCTTTCACTTGTAATTGCTTTGAACGACCATATATTAACTAAACTGTAGGTGGCACATACCATCTATTATGTATTTGAAGCTTCTTTTATTTATTGGAGATAATTGGAAATATGAAGCGAATTGCTCTGTTCTTGGCAACCAACCTTGCCGTAATGCTGGTATTCAGCGTTGTCTTGAATGTTGTTTATGCTGTAACAGGTATGCAGCCTGGTAGCCTATCTGGCTTATTGGTAATGGCTGCGCTGTTCGGTTTTGGTGGCTCGCTATTCTCACTCTTCATGTCAAAGAAGATGGCTCTTCGTTCTGTCGGTGGTTCAGTTATTGAACACCCTCGCAATGAAACAGAGCACTGGTTGATGGAAACAGTTTCTCGTCAAGCGCAACAAGCGGGCATTGGTATGCCAACCGTTGCTGTTTATGACTCTGCTGATATCAACGCATTTGCAACAGGCGCTAAGCGTGATGATTCACTTGTTGCGGTATCAACGGGTTTGCTTCACAGCATGACACGTGATGAAGCTGAAGCGGTACTTGCTCATGAAATCAGCCATATCTCTAATGGTGATATGGTAACGATGACCTTGATGCAAGGTGTTGTGAATACCTTTGTCATTTTTGTTTCTCGTTTAGTGGCGGGTGCAATCAGTGGTGTTAATAACAGTGATGAGGAAGGCGGAGGCGGCAGCTACATAACGTACTTCATCGTATCTTCAATTATGGAAGTACTGTTTGGCTTCTTAGCAAGCATTCTAACAATGTGGTATAGCCGACACCGTGAATTTAAAGCGGACGCGGGTTCTGCGAACTTAGTCGGTAAAGAAAAGATGATTGCAGCGTTAGAGCGTTTGAAAGTGAGCCATGAGCCACAGCTAGAAGGCTCTATGATGGCATTCGGTATCAATGGTAAAAAATCATTGTCTGAATTGTTTATGACTCACCCACCGCTAGACAAGCGTATTGATGCTTTGCGCCGTGGTGAGCACCTTTAATCAAGAATAGCTAAGCGTTTATAAACGTTACGTTATTTGATTATAGATGATCTTATTTGATTATAGATAAAGCAAACCCTTTTGACCTTATGTTACGACGAGTAACAGGGCAAAAGGGTTTTTTATTGGATGTGGTATTACCCTTGTTATGCCGCTGCACTCAATGTAGCTAAACGAGGAACGGGCTTGTCATTTATCGGCAAGTGAATTAATGCTGCGCAGAAGGCGAGAAAGACAGTAGACCACCAAATTGGTTCGTAGCTGCCGTAATAGTCATAAATACGACCACCGACCCAAGCCCCTAAGAAACTACCTACCTGGTGAGTGAAAAATACGAGCCCATATAGTGTCGACATGTATCGAGCTCCAAACATTTGACGTACTAAGCCCGAGGTTAGTGGCACTGTGCCTAGCCAGCAAAAACCAATAGCACCACCAAAAATAGCCGCGGTATCAACTGTTACAGGTAATGTCACAAAAGCTGCAATCACAACAGTTCGTATTAAATATAGCGATGTCATTACATAGCGTTTATCGAACTTGTCACCCATCACGCCCCAAAAGTACGACCCGAAAATATTAAAAATACCGACGTAGGCGAGCGCCATCGCAGCTGTTGATCCCGGCAGCCCTTTATCGGCTAAATAGCTAGGAAGGTGAGTGGCAATAAACATGACATGAAAGCCACAAACAAAAAATCCCGCATGAATTAACCAGTAACTTTTATTGTTAAAGGCTTCTTTCAATGCTTCGCGTAAGGTTTGTGTATCATCTATTTTCGGTGCAGTAGACACTGCTTTTAATGAAGACTTAGCTTCTTTGTTGGCCGTTTTCATGAAGCTGGCAAAAGCGATGATCACACAGCATGCTAGAGCAAAAATTTGTAACGTTGTTTGCCAATCGTATATATTCATGAGTGATTGTGCGCCAGGTATGACGGCAAACATGCCAAATGAGCCAGCGGCTGTGGTTAAACCAAAAGCTTTTGCCGTATGTTCTGCGGGTACTACGCGAGCAATAGTTCCTAAAATAATCACATAGCTGGTGGCACTTAAACCAAAACCGATCAAAGCACCAAAGGTGACATAAAGAATGCTAGGTTCAGTCGCTAAAGAGGTCAGATACAAGCCGGCCGCATACGATATTGCCCCAACGGTAATGATACGGCGTGATCCCCAGCGATCGGCTGCCATACCAACGAAAGGTTGGAACAGACCAAAAAGCAGGTTTTGCAGTGCGATCGTAAAGCTAAAGAACTCTCGACCGGTATTGAATGAATCAGAAATCGGCATCATGAAAATGCCGAAAGATTGTCTTATCCCAAGACTAATAATTAGCGTCCCTATTCCCAACCATACTAGTAGTGGAAAACGAAAAATACTCATTAATGGTGCTCTTTATTGTCGTGTTCGATAGATGATTATTGGTGGCAACCACCACTGGTGGCGTGTTGCGCCAACGCATCGAGTAAAGGTTGACAGTGATGCACGCCAAAAAGTGTGATTATGAGCAGTACTAGCATGCGTAATAGCTGCGCAAATAATGATTGTGAAAACATCAGTGCCTCCAATCGCCAAAATTAGCGAGCGCGGATAATAGGTAACTCAGCGGCATGACACAAATGAATAAAAATCAGGACGGTTATGCATAATATGCACTTTGATAGGGAAGTGAGCATATTCAGGGTAACTGATGACAGTTTGTTCCAAAATATGCATTACGCTGTTGGTGGGTTTAACACAATATATTGATGATGATAGATCTTACGACAGCCGATGAATAAAAAATCACACTACTATTCCACGTACATCGGTTTTAATAAGCCCGCAAATTGGTTCTTTTTCGACTTCAGCTAATATGAATTCCACAAAAGTACGAGCAGCTAAGGTCAGGTTTTTACGCGATGGATACACCAGCCAACCATAATTAATAGACGGTTCTATATGTTCGAATAAGCGTATTAACATGTCACGTTCTAGATAATAATTACCAATATCTTCTGGAATAAAGATGATGCCTCGGTTCTGCAAGCAAGCCTCCATACACAGTGACACGCTGTTCGTTATTAAGTTACCCGACACTTCTACCGTTTCATTTTTGCCAAAAGGCAGGTTGCCGTATATTTGTCCGTTGGGAAAACGAAAGCGAATAACATTCAGTTTACGTAAATCGTCAGCAGTTTGTGGCATGCCGTGTTGTTCTACATATTCCTGTGTACAGAAAAATCCGAAAGAGGCATGTTTGAATGGACGAGCCACCAAGCTGGAATCTTCAAGGGTTTTGCCTTCAGCAACACGCAGCGCAATATCAATGTGATTCTCGACCATATTTTTGTCTTCTGCACTGGTAATGATCTCGACACTGATCTTCGGGTACATATCCATGAATGTGAAAATCATTCGGCCAATATCAAGAATCTCAGGAAAGGGCAGTAATTGAATGCGTAGGTGCCCAGATACTTCATAAGTCGGTGCAGTGATTTCTTGAATACTCGCTTCCAAATCAATCAGCATCGCTTTGGTTTTTGTGTAGAACTTGGTACCTGCTTCTGTTAGCTGCAAAGCGCGGTTTTGGCGATGAAACAGCAGAATATTCAGCTCTTCTTCCAGTGATTTGATACGTCGGCTAATGTTTGATTTTGGTAAGTCGAAAATTTCAGATGCGCGATTTAAGCTACCCGTATCCACAATTTGGTGAAAGAGCTTGAGATCTTCTGTTTTCATGATGTTGCTCACAGAGTTAATGATAGATCAATAGATTAAGCGTTCCATAAAGTGAAACTCTCAGTTCTATATCGTTCGGTTATTCAGAACACGTTATCAGGTTATAGTTTGCGGTGAAAGATAACTTTAAGGAATAATTCAATGATGTCAGCCAAACCGAGTTTGTTAGCACTGGTGCTAGGAACTGTTTTAATGAGCTCAGTTCTGACAGGGTGTGACTCTGCAGAGAGTGCTGTGGTAGAAACTGCCACCGTGCGTCCGGTAAAATTAATCACAATTGGTGATGTAGCGTTTGAACAAAGTCGAATTTTTCCTGCTGAATTGGTGGCCAATCAACAAGCAGATTTAGCTTTCCGTGTGAGTGGTGAACTGGTTACATTAGATTTAATTGAAGGTCAGAAAGTTAACAAAGGGCAATTGTTGGCGAAACTGGATGATCGAGATGCTAAGAATGCGCTATTAAATTCAGAAGCAAATTACGATTTAGCCAATGCCGATTACAACCGTAAAGAACAGTTATTAGCCCGAAAACTTATTTCGAAAGCAGAGTTTGATTCTGCAAAAGCCACATTAAAGTCTGCTAAATCATCATTGAATTCAGCTAGAGACCAACTGCAATATACCAATTTAACAGCCCCTTTTTCAGGCATTGTTGCCAAAGTTGAATCTGATAACTATCAAATGATTCAAGCATCGCAGGTCGTATTATCGTTGCAAGGTGATCAGCTTATGGATGTCACTATTCAAGTGCCTGAATCACTCATCATACGTTTAAATAAAAAGAACTTAGATGAACATTACATGCCACGCGTGCGCTTTGTTTCTCAAGGTGAAAGTGTGACGACTTATCCTGTTCGTTTTAAAGAGAGCTCTAGTAAAGTTAGCCCTGGTACACAAACTTATGCCGTTACCTTTAGTTTTAAACCCGAAGATGGCTTGAACGTGATTCCGGGTATGAGTGCTGAATTATTACTCGATATGTCAATCGATCACCGTCGTTCTCAAGATAATGGGATAAGCGATTTTCTCACTATTTTGCCGCAATCAGCCATCGTGAAAGCGGATAACGATAACCAGATCAAAGTGTGGCGATACAATCAAGATAGTAACAGAGTTGAATCTGTGATCGTGACGTTAGGGCAAGTGCGAACGAATGGTATTGAAGTGTTATCTGGATTAAACAAAGGCGATCAAATCGTCAGTGTGGGGGCGAATGCGATTAAATCAGGCATGGAAGTAAAACCCCTTCGCTGGGAAAGAGGCGTGTAATTGATGAATATCGCGCATTACAGTATCAAAAACAAAGTCATCAGTTGGATGTTTATTTTACTGATGTTAATTGGTGGTGGAATTTCATTTACGGGATTAGGCCAATTAGAATTTCCTGAATTTACATTAAAAAATGCCCTTGTTATTACGGCTTACCCAGGGGCTTCACCTGAACAAGTTGAAGAAGAAGTAACGCTTCGGTTGGAAGATGCTATTCAGCAGATGCCACAGATAAAGCATATTACATCGATCAATAGTGCGGGTTTATCTCAAATTGAAATCGAGATGAAAGAGCAGTACGACGCGAAAGCCCTGCCACAGATCTGGGATGAGCTACGTCGTAAGGTGAATGATGCGGTTGCCGATTTACCGCCAGGCGCTGTAATGCCGCAAGTGATTGATGATTTTTCCGATGTCTACGGTGTTTTAATGAACATCACAGGTGAAGGATATAGCTACCGAGAACTTAAAAATTATGCCAATTACCTACGTCGAGAATTGGTATTAATTAAGGGTGTTAAAAAGGTTTCTGTCGTCGGCGATCCGCAAGAGCAAGTCGTTGTCGAAATTAGCCAACAGAAATTGGCCACATTAGGGCTTGATCAAAATACGATATACAGCCAAATAAAGAATCAAAATGGTGTATCTAACGCCGGAAAAATTCGAGTAGGTGAAGGGCGAATTCGTATTCATCCTACGGGCGAGTTTATCGATGTTACTGATATGAAACGCTTACTGGTGAGCCCACCAACTAGCAAAGACATGGTGTATCTGGGTGATATTGCTAATGTCTATAAAACGGAAACTGAAACACCAAAGCTGATTTATCACAATATGGGCGAGAATGCGCTGTCTTTAGGAATATCCTTTAGCCAAGGTGTCAATGTTGTTGATATCTCGAATGAAATATCAGCAAAGATCACACAGTTTGAATCAGGTTTACCGATAGGAATGAGCTTGAACACCGTGTATGACCAAGGTGCAATGGTTGATGTGTCTGTTACGGGTTTTTTGATCAACCTTGCTGAGTCTGTGGCAATTGTGATCGTGGTGCTATTGGTATTCATGGGCGTGCGCTCTGGGCTATTAATGGGTGCAGTGCTGTTACTGACTATTTTTGGTACGTTCATTGTGATGAGTATATTGAATATTCAGCTGCAAATTATCTCATTGGGCGCACTCATTATTGCATTAGGTATGCTGGTCGATAACGCCATTGTGGTCACTGAAGGCATTTTAATCGGTATAAAACGGGGTCAAACCCGTTATGAAGCGGCAGGTCAGGTAGTTAAGCAAACCCAATGGCCATTATTGGGCGCGACAATTATTGCTATTTTAGCCTTTGCACCGATTGGGTTGTCACAAAATGCCACCGGTGAATTCTGTAAATCGTTATTTCAAGTGCTGCTAGTTTCACTGTTTATCAGTTGGGTTACAGCGATTACCATTACGCCATTTTTCTGTAATTTATTATTTAAAGATGGCGACGTTAGCGATACGACTGAAGACTTATATAAAGGCTGGTTCTTTACGGCTTATCGTTCAATGCTTTCGTTAGCCATGCGATTTCGTGTGCTCAGTTTAGGCTTAGTTATTGCCATGTTGTTTGTAGCGATAGTGGGTATGGGGCATGTGAAAAATGTATTCTTCCCTCCATCAAGTACGCCTATTTTCTTTGTTGATGTATGGTTGCCAGAAGGCTCAGATATTCGATCAACAGAAGGTTTTGTACGCGAACTTGAAGAGAAAATTATCGCAACCGACAAAGAGGTTGGCGTTGGGCTTAAAAATGTCACTTCGGTGATAGGCCAAGGTGCACAAAGATTCGTCTTACCGTATGTGCCAGAAAAAGGCTACGACGCGTATGCGCAGTTAATTATCGAAATGACAGATTTAGAATCGTTGAATGCAGGCGTACCTGAACTCACGAAAGTATTGCGTGACAATTATCCTGAAGCTGAGTTTCGCGTGAAGTTGCTGAGTAATGGCCCATCACCAGCCGCTGCAATTGAAGCGCGATTCTATGGTGAAGATCCCGTTGTACTGCGTCAGCTTGCTACTCAGGCAGAGCAGATCATGATTGATGAGCCGACAGCTGAAAATATTCGTCATAATTGGCGTAATCAGGTGAATGTTGTTCGTCCACAAGTGAATAATGCTCAAGCCAAAAAAGTGGGTATCAGTAAACAAGATCTTGATACAGCCATGCTGATTAACTTTAGTGGTATGTCGGTTGGTACGTATCGTGAACAATCGCATTTATTGCCCATTGTTGCACGTGCACCAGAGCAAGAGCGCCTTGATGCCGATAGTTTATTAAAGCTGCAGGTGTGGAGTGCTGAAAATAGTGCGTTTGTACCAGTAACCCAAATTGTATCGTCATTCGATACTGAGTGGGAAAATCCTATTATTATGCGTCGCGATCGCAAACGGGTATTAACCGTATTAGCTGACCCACTATTAGGTAGTAATGAAACAGCAGATTCAGTGCTAAAGATATTACGCCCTAAAATAGAAGCGATCCCTCTGCCTGCAGGGTATGAACTGGAGTGGGGAGGCGAATATGAAACAGCAGGTGAAGCACAAGCAGGTATTGCTAGCTCTTTACCATTGGGTTATTTAGCGATGTTCTTGATCACTGTTGTACTGTTTAATTCCGTAAGACTCCCGCTGATCATTTGGTTCAATGTGCCTTTAGCGCTTATAGGCATTGCTGCTGGCTTATTGATATTCGATGCACCATTTAGCTTCATGGCGATACTGGGTACATTAAGTTTAAGCGGTATGGTCATTAAAAATGGGATTGTATTGGTTGATCAAATCCAGGTTGAATTGGCTGAGGGTAAAGATCCGTATGATGCCGTATTTGAATCTTCAGTGAGTCGTGTTCGTCCTGTGTGTATGGCGGCCATTACGACAATGCTTGGTATGATCCCGTTATTGTTTGACCCATTTTTTAAATCAATGGCCGTCACGATTATATTTGGTCTAGGTTTTGCCACTTTGCTCACATTGATTGTGTTACCAGTGAGCTACGTGCTTATTTTCCGAATTCCAAATAAGCAAAAAGAAACAATGAAAGATGCAACTCCTGTGACAGGGTAACCTTAGTGGCTATATAGATGATAACTCAAAGAGAGAGGTTCTAATCCCTCTCTTTGGGTTTGATTATTAATGCCAACATTAGGTTGATATAACTCGCTCTATTCACAATGAAAGAGTGAAAGGTTGATAAAAATGGAATTAATAAAAAGAATTAAGAGGCTAGACCATATAACTACAGCCACCTACATAAAAGATTTCACCTTGTATATTGAATTGAGTAGTGGCGAAAGAGGCGTGGTTAACTGTATGTCATTGGCTAAACAGCAGGTGTTGTTTGAACAGGTTCTTGCTGATGATCGGCGTGACTCTTATTCGGTCAATAACCGTGTTATTCAGTGGTATAACAATGCGTATATTCACATTGAGTGGATTAAGCGAAATATGGTTCCGTTAGATATTGAACGACCGTTCGAAAGTACAGCTTCCTACAATGACTGGCGAATAAAAATGAAAGATTGGTTTATTAATTTCACACTTTCTGAACTATCAGAGAACATAGGCTTTTTATTAATAGTCGTATCATTTGGGATCGCAGGGTGGCTGATTGGCTCAATGTTTATTTAAACGTATTAAGTTCAGCCTGTACTATCCCTTTTTTGTCTGCCGTGAATTGAAATATTGACTAAATATGTTCTGTAGAAGGAGTCGCATTATAAATTAGCGTTACGTTCATCGATACATTCGTATTCCCCCATCTCAAACTCACGGCAGATAAATGGGCGAACTTCGTAAATTGAACACATTAATGTGTCGCGATCTAACGCGGCACACCAACCATCATCAAGACGGTTCATTACTTGACCACCCCAATCATCTGTTGCGATGTACTTTTTAGGTACGCCAGTATCGGTAATTAGCATGACCTCTAAACGGCAACAACAAGCCTGACAATTAGCACAGGTTATTTCAGGTTCCGGTATTACTTTAATTTCTATCGTCATAAACTACTACAGTGTCGATATTTATGGAGAGCTTATAACAATGGTAGCACGTAGACGCAACTCAATTATGCGTTAGTCATCAACTCAGCCTGTACTGTTACTAGACTAGATGCATATCTTTAACTATTTATTTTATTTTTATTGCTTTCTCAAAATGATCTAATTGATGCGTCATTATCCACCATTGTGCGGCTTCCATTAATAATTCAGGGTTATCGTCGGTATTACACACATCAATGATTTTCTGCTTTAAAATTGGGTTCATATTGTCCTGTTTTTGATCAAATGAAGTAATGATGAAAATACACGGTTATTTAGTATGTTGTGCTTGCCTTGCTAATTTCAATTTAGATCTAGATCACGTAAACTGCGCGCCATAGATTATGAACCATATGTCCTGTTAGGTGAACACACGATGATACGTCTAAACGAAGTTAAATTACCGTTAGATCATGATGAAGATGCATTGCGCAATTTTGTTTTCAATAAACTGTCGATTACGGCAGAGCAACTTGTCGACATCCATATCTTTAAACGTGGTTATGATGCTCGTAAACGTAATGTGATCACTCTAATTTATACTCTTGATCTAACATTAACCAATGTTGATGAAGATGAGCTATTAAGCCGTTTTGAGCGTGATCAGCAAGTTAGGCAATCACCTGATACAGAGTATAAGTATGTTGCACAAGCACCTGCTGATTTAACAGAGCGTCCAATCGTTATTGGCATGGGACCATGTGGCTTATTTACTGGTTTAATTCTTGCTCAAATGGGTTTCAACCCAATTATTTTAGAGCGTGGTAAATCGGTACATGAACGTTCAAAAGATACGTTCCGTTTTTGGCGTAAAGGTGAATTAAATACCGAATCAAACGTACAGTTTGGTGAAGGTGGTGCAGGTACATTCTCTGACGGTAAATTATACAGCCAAGTGAAAGATCCAAAGTTCTTAGGCTTAAAAGTAAAAGAAGAGTTTGTTGCCGCAGGCGCACCTGCAGAAATTATTTATGTGAGCAAACCACATATTGGTACGTTCAAATTGGTGACTATGGTTGAGCGCATGCGCCGCAAAATCATAGAGCTTGGTGGTGAAATTCGTTTTGAAACACGTGTTGACGAAATCAATATCGAAGATAACCAAGTAACGGGTGTTACGCTAAATGGCGGAGAAGTCATTAACTCGAAGCATGTAACGTTAGCTATTGGGCACAGTGCGCGTGATACCGTACAAATGTTGCATGATAAAGGTGTTTACCTTGAAGCGCAGTCTTTCTCTGTTGGTTTCCGTATTGAACACAAACAAGAACTGATTGACCAAGCACGCTTTGGCACTAATGCAGGTCACCCAATCTTAGGTGCTGCCGATTATAAACTGGTTCACCACTGTGAAAATGGACGTTCAGTATACAGCTTCTGTATGTGCCCGGGTGGTGTGGTGGTTGCAGCTACTTCAGAAACAGAAGCAGTTGTAACAAATGGCATGAGCCAATATTCACGTAGTGAGCGTAATGCAAACAGTGCGATTGTTGTTGGTATTGCGCCAAGCGATTTTGATAATGATCCACTTCAAGGTATCGCATTACAACGTAAGCTAGAGCGTAATGCTTATATTTTAGGTGGCAGCACTTATCAAGCACCTGCACAACGTGTAGGGGATTTCTTAAAAGGTGCAGAAGCTAAGCCATACGGCGACGTTGAACCGTCATACAAGCCGGAAGTTACAATGACAGATCTAAGCACAAGTCTGCCTGATTTTGCCATTGAAGCAATACGTGAAGCACTGCCTGCGTTCAACAAGAAAATCCGTGGCTTTGCACAAGATGATGCAATGCTAACTGGTGTTGAAACACGTACTTCTTCACCTGTGCAAATCAAACGTGGTGCCGATTACCAAAGTTTAAGCACGAAAGGTTTATACCCAGCTGGCGAAGGTGCTGGTTACGCTGGTGGTATTTTATCTGCTGGTATTGATGGTATTAAAATTGCCGAAGCCGTTGCACTCGATATGCTGAAAACTAATTAATATGTGATTAGCTTGGTATAAGCTTTTTATATACAGACTTTTATATACAAATAAACAGCTCGCTAATTTTTAGCGGGCTTTTTTTTTGATTATACAAACGTGAAGTTATTCAAATTCTGAACTTTGGTTGAATTGTTTTAATTGTATGCAAAGAAAAGAGGCGTAGACTTTTAACTAGGGCGTGTTGACGTTTCAAATTCTAGCCTGTGAAGTCTGAAAACGTCTTTAGACAAGGCACGAAATGTAATGTTTAGTCACCTAAATGCACCTTGAGTAACGCAGTATAAAGCTTTTTCAGACTTCACCCTTTGGGCTGAGGCTATTTTTCCACCTTACTTCGTTAGAAATCTTATGATTAGAACTACTAGTCACTGCAATTTCTGCCTTGTTATCTGAAAAAATCGCTCTCAGCAGGCCGAATCTTGAAACGTCAATACGGCCTAATTGTTTCATCAAATTAATAATTGGATTACTTATTGTGAATAGCATGCGTTTCGCTTTCATTTCGTTGATTGCTTTGTCCATTATAGGCTGTGATCAAAATGCCCCTTCGCAAGCGCTAGGCACATTAGAGCGTGATCGCGTGACATTAACAGCAACGGCAAATGAAATCGTTAGAGAATTGCCAATTAAAGAAGGGCAATACATCGAAAAAGGCGATGTGCTCGTTAAGCTGGATACCACCCAGCAACATGCAATCCTTGCCCGAGCAATGGCCGATGAAGCAAAAGCGGATGCATATTTATTAAGGTTAACTAATGGTGAGCGAGCAGAAGATATTGCCGCGGCACAGGCTAAATTATCACGTGCTAATGCCATGCTGGTTGAAGCTAAAATAAGCTACCAACGTACCAGTAAACTGGTGCTGCAAAAGCTTGCTAGCCTTGCTGAAAAAGATAAAGCACGCGCTGAAAATGATGGGGCTCAAGCTGACTATGATTCAGCCAAAGAGAATTATGCCAAGATGACAAATGGCGAACGTCCAGAAGATATTAAGCAAGCACAAGCGTCATTAGCTGCAGCCAATGCGGAAGTGGCACTTCAACAGCAAATTCTTAGTGACTTAACAGTTACTGCGACACGCAATGGGGTACTCGATAGCCTGCCTTACAACGTGGGCGAACGTGTGCCTATGAATGGTATTGTGGCTGCAATTCAAGCGGACACTGTTCCTTATGCGCGTGTATATGTACCTGAACCTTATCGTGTAAAACTAAAAGCGGGTGATAACTTAGTTGTGCACGTAGATGGCTTAGATAACACATTCACAGGCACATTACGCTGGATTGCAACAGAGCCGTCGTTTACACCTTACTATGCGCTAAATGAAGAAGATCGTGCTCGTTTGGTATATTTAGCCGAAATTGATTTACCGATTGAAGGGAAAGATCTTCCTGCTGGTGTACCAGCGCAAGTGGAGATGCCTGTCAATGCTAAATAGTCGCAGTAAGATTAGTGAACATACTGATACGGCAATTATCGCTAAGCAATTAACGCGCAAATTCGGCGATTTTACTGCGGTAGATGGCTTAAATTTAGTTGTCCCGAAAGGCAGTATCTATGGTTTTTTAGGCCCCAATGGCTGCGGTAAATCAACGACTCTACGGATGCTAACAGGGCTACTTAGTCCATCCTCAGGCGAAGTGGATGTGTTGGGTTTATCAATTCCCAAAGAGGCAGAAAAGTTACGTTTGCGTATTGGGTATATGACGCAAAAATTTTCCCTGTATGAAGATTTAACCGTGTATGAAAATTTGCAGTTTATAGGGCAAATTTTTGGTATGCCGAATAAACAGTTAACCCTGCGTATTCATGAACAGATGGCAACCTATGGGCTAGACCAACGTGCCAAGCAGCGGGCTGGCAGCATGAGTGGTGGTCAGAAACAACGTTTGGGCTTGGCGGCTGCAACCATGCATAAACCTGATTTATTACTGCTAGATGAACCAACCTCAGCGGTAGATCCAGAGAACAGGCGTGATTTCTGGGAACAGTTATTCGATCTTAGTGATCAAGGCACGACTATTTTGGTGACAACCCACTACATGGATGAAGCTGAACGCTGTCATGGTTTGGCGATTATGGAGTCGGGGGTTGTACGTGCCGATGGTGCACCTGAACAATTGATGGAGAACATGGGTGTGACGGTGGTGGAACTGCAAGCAGAACAGTTACGTCATATTAAAGAGGCATTATTGCTATTACCAGAAGTGCGTTCTGCGGCGCAGTTAGGTATTCGATTGCGAGTATTGATTGAAGCCTCGGTTGTTGATCCTATAGGTTGGTTAACAGCATGGTTAGCAACGAATTTCCCTCAAAATACAGCACCAGAACTGAGTATTGCTCGACCGAGTTTAGAAGATGTTTTTGTAACCAGTACGGGTAAGGGGCGTCAATAATGTCGAGGCTTACTTTACATCAACGCGTTGTGGGAAGTTTTTTTCGTATAAAGGCCATCATGATCAAAGAGATCCGTCAGCTGTCGCGGGATCGTATTACATTTGGCATGGTGGTGATGATCCCATTAATTCAGCTGTTATTGTTCGGGTACGCGATCAATACCGATGTACGTGATATTCCCATCGCAGTGGTTGATCAAAGTGAATCTGCTGTTGGGCGAATGATCACCGAATCGGTTAAAGCGACGCAAGTGATCACAGTTAAAGCAGCTTATGCAACGGTTGGTGAAGCAGAGCAGGCAATTACAGCGGGTGAAGTACGTGGCGCGTTAGTGCTGCCATCGGATCTTGCACAGCGTATTGCCCAAGATCGTACCGTGGGTCAATGGCTGGTCGATGGCTCCGATACCATGGTCAGTGCAGCGTTATTGCAATTGAGAGACATGCCGTTGCAAGAGCTGGTGAATTATGAACCTACAGGGCCTTCAACGTTTGAGGTCGCCTTGTTTTTTAATCCAGAGCGACGGTCTGCGGTAAATATTGTGCCGGGTTTGCTGGGTGTGATTTTAACGATGACAATGATTCTGTTTACGTCAGCTGCGATTGTACGCGAAAGAGAACGGGGAAATTTAGAGCTATTAATCACGACACCAGTACATTCACTCGAATTAATGGTTGCGAAAATCATCCCCTATATTTTCGTTGGGTTACTGCAAGTGTGCATCATTCTGGGCCTTGGGCATTATATTTTTGCGGTGCCTATAAATGGTGCGCTCACTCAGATTCTTTTCGGCACGCTATTGTTTATTTCTGCGAGTTTAACGTTAGGGTTATTAATTTCGACAATAGCACAGACGCAATTGCAAGCGATGCAAATGACCATTTTTATCTTGTTGCCGTCCATCTTATTGTCTGGCTTTATGTTCCCTTATGAAGCAATGCCAGTCGCCGCACAGTGGATTTCAGAGATATTGCCCGCGACACATTTCATGCGAATGATTCGTGGCATTGTATTACGTGGTGCGGATTTAATGGACTTATGGCGTGATGCTTTGTGGCTATTTGTTTTTACTGTTATTGGTATTATTGTAGCCTCGATGCGCTTTAAGAAAAGTTTGGATTAAGCCACTGATACTGGGCAAAAAATAAAGGGACAGTCGATAACGGCTGTCCCTTTTTCATTGCCTTTAAACGGCGTGGTGTGCTGTGCATGTTAATAACGTTTATAGAAATGGCTGCAAGATAAAGGCACCCAATACTGCCATGAGAATGCTAATACCTGTTGGAATAAGCCATAGATGTTTATCATCTGCTTTCATAGTCTCTCCTTAGATCCGTTAATGAGAGGTGAATGTTGATCCAATGTTTCAGCAAACAAGCCTTGTAGAACCTAGCTTGATAACTGAAAACAGTGTTCATTATTACTCTAATAATTATTAAATCAATAAAAACTTGTAACTTAATTGTTATTAATGTGAACTAGATTGATAGCGATGATCCAATTTAATATTTATCAGTGGTTTATGTGGAATTCTTATTTAAAGTTAATGTTGGACCTTACTGTCGTGCTAAGAGGCGATAAACCCTTTGAACTCGATACAATTTACTTTAATACATCACATCGGTGATGAGCTTTTGTTGTATAGGTAAAGCTATAAGGCAATGACTTATCTTAATGAATCGATGGTGTTATTTGCTTACAATATTGCGAAGCAGTGTTGGATTAACTAGCTTTAGATCTGTTAGGGTGTACATCGATTTATCGTATGAGATATGTGTGGCTACATATTTTATGCAATATTGCTTACAGTGCGAAAGATATACCCACATCATGACCGAAGGACGACCGTATTATGCTCCCTAGAATTTTATTTGCTTTGACCTTGCTGTGCACTGCTTTGCCCGGATTGGCGCAAGAGCAGGTATATGCAGAACAAAGCATATATGATAAACCATTAATGGAGCGATACGTACTCGACGAATTGAAAACGCTTCGAACCGATCAGCAAGATCTCGAACGTCGATTAATAATACAAATTACTGATCGTGAATTAGCGGTAGCCGATAAATCGTTGAACTATGCCAATGTAACCGTGACGTATTTCTTCTACATTATCGCGGGTGTTGCGTCGTTAATTGCAATGATTGGTTGGCAATCATTACGTGAATTACGCACTAATACCAAGAAAATGGCAGATCAGCAGCTAAAAGATGCAGATGAAAAATTGCAAGAAATTGCAGAGTCATACGAGAATAAGTTCCAAGCACTAGAGCGTGAACTTAAACGTAAAACACGCAATATCAGTGAGAACAATAAAGAAATTGAACGCATTAACGAAGTTCATAACTTATGGTTACGTGCGCAAAGTGCTCAGACATCTGAACAGAAAATTGAAGTGTACGATGAAATTTTAAAAATACGTCCTGGCGATTTAGAAGCTTTAACCTATAAAGCGGATGCTGCTATGGAAATTCAAGAATTTCATTGGGCACTCAGCTTGTGTAATCGGGTGTTAGAAGTGGATGATACCAATGCGCATGCACTGTATCAGCGTGCCTGTGCGTATGCACGACTTGGGGTAGAAGAGCAGGCCATTTCTGATCTTGAGCGTGCCATTGTTGGCAGTGAATCATTACGTGAGCTAGCAGCGGAAGAAGCTGATTTTGAAACGTTATTTGGTAATGAACGTTTTGATCTTCTTATTGAAGGTGTCGATAGCTAATATTTCTCACAGTATAAAAATGCTATTTATTTTACTATTAATTAACCGAGATTAAAAATTGATGTTGGTGTGTTTACACACCAACATCGGTAATTATCTTGCGCTACTTTCCTTCCTTGTGTGTGCAATTCCTTCTAAGTGAGCTGCAATAATTCCCGCCAGTAATGTGAGTCCTTGTTGCCACTGTGCATTGTTTTGAAAACTTGCAAAGCTAAACCGCACACAGTGATTATATTGCCCTTGGGTAGAGAACATTTTACCAGGTAACAGACTGATACCAGCAGCCAGTGCTGTTTGATAAATTACAAAGCCGTCGGCATGTTGGGGTAGGGTTAGCCAACATAAAAAACTACCCTCGGGTTTAGACAAATGGTATTGCCCTTTGAGTGACGGACAACGGTCGAAAGCTTGGGTTAAGCTGGTAGTAAAGTCACGTTGGTTCACACGATAAGTGCGACGAATTTTATTCAAGTGTTGGCGATATTTTCCGGTTGTCAAAAATTCACCCACAGCCGACTGCATCAAATTCAAGCTGCCCATATTATCGCTTATTAGGCGCTTTTCTATTTGGTGCTGGTATTTCCCCGCTAGAACCCATCCAAGACGTAAACGTGAATCAAGGGTTTTTGAAAGAGAATTGCAGTAAATAACGCGTCCCTCAGTATCCAAGGTTTTCAAGGTTTGCGGACGGTTCTGGTAAGCCAAACCACCGAATACATCATCTTCGATAATGGGAATGCCTGTCGTGAGATTGAGTAGGGCATGCCGTGCAGAATCGGGCATTACTGCCCCTGTTGGGTTGTTGTAGCTTGGGTTTAATAGAATGGCTTTGACTGCCCATTGTTTAAGGGCTTTCGATAATTCCACCAAATCGATACCTGTGGTGGTATTGGTCGGAATTTCCAATGCTTTTAAGCCAAGTGATTCAAGTAATAATAAGGTACCGAAATAGCAGGGTGAATCTACCAATACAATATCACCCGGTTGAGTTAAAGCTTGTAAACTCAGGCTAATGGCTTGTTGTGCGCCATGGGTAATCAATATTTCATTGGGTGATGTGATTATCCCTAATTCTTCATTGATATGTACTAGTTGCTTGACCAGAGTTTCATTACCCGGTGGCATTTGGTAATGACAAGGAATAGCCGTTTGGTAGCGACTATGGCGACCAATTTCAGCATACAGTGAACGAATTGCAGGGAAATCGGTATTCGGATGTGCAGAACCTGCAGGCATTGAATATTGTTCTAAAGGGTGCTTGAGAATAGTTTTGCTAATTGACATTAAGTCGACATAGCTAGGTTCGTTAGCTGGTTGTGATACAGGTTGGGTCGGTTGGCATACAACATAGCCCGAACGCGGCAGTGATGAAATGATACTAATAGCTTCTAATTCTTGGTAAGCACGAATAACCGTATTTTTGCTAACAGCCAATTGTTCGCTTAGCTCTCTAATAGACGGTAATTTGTCACCAACTTGATAGCTACCTTGGCTGATACGTTGGGTTATATACCGTTCTACAGAGTGGTATTTTTTACTGATAGAGGCTGTCATTCAAGTTTGTCCTTTCTTAAAAAATAATGAGTGTGGCTAGCACTGACCACTCCAACCAATCTGTACCCATAAAAAGAAAGTAAACTGTCCCTTTTTAAAAATACTGTACCCATTAAAGTAAAGGCAAATAAACAAAAAGAACAGAGGTTTTCATGTTAGCTCGCTTTGCTCCTTTTATCTTTGTAGTGCTGTGGAGCTCAGGCTTTGTTGGTGCTCGCTTAGGCTTGGATTATGCCGAACCCGCCACATTTTTATTAATGCGTATGTTAGCCAATGTGGCTGTTTTTTTGGTGCTATTGGTGCTGCTGCGTGCCCGTTTACCCAGAGGTAAAGACTTGGGACACTCAATGGTTGCAGGTCTGTTGATTCATGGTTTCTATTTGGGGGGCACTTATGAAGGCATTTCGATGGGTATGCCTGCAGGGCTATGTGCTTTATTAGTGGGACTTCAGCCGATTTTAACTGCCGTATTATTAGTGAGTTTCAGTTCTGAGAAGCTACGTTTATCACAGTGGGTTGGTTTGGTCATTGGCTTTATCGGTATCACTTTTGTTTTGCAAGGTAATATGGAATGGCAGCAAGAAGGTCAACGCGAAGCGGCTTATAGTTTTGCTGTTTTGGCACTGCTGGGTATTACATTGGGCACCTTGTATCAGAAGAAGTTTTGTCAGGGTGTCGATATGGTTGGTGGAGCAGTGTGGCAATATACAGCGGCTGCGCTGTTGTTTGTTCCTATTGCCCTTTCAACTGAAACAATGGTGGTACAGTGGACCACTGAATTTACGTTAACCTTACTATGGCTAGTCTTTGTGTTGTCTGTGGTGGCGATTATGTTGCTGCTGTATATGGTTAAGCATGGCGAGTCGTCTAAAGTTGCATCAACGTTTTACCTTGTACCACCGATGACAGCATTCCAAGCATGGTTGGTATTTGGCGAAAAGTTTGATGGTTACGGCGTGATTGGTTTTATGCTTGCCGCTTGCGCTGTTTTCCTTGTGACACGAAAGCCAAAGCTAAATACAGTGGCTGGCTCAACGGTAAAAAGCTCAGCATTATAATACCAATCCAGACAAGTAGTAGATCAACGGCTTAATCAAGACGATTACTGTTAAAGCTCTGGCCTACCTCTGCTTGCTTAGATTGTTTATTGTAAATACAAACCATTGATGAATCGGGGGCGCGTAATCCTGTGCTACTTTTCAGTTTGCCTCTGGCTATTGCCATACCATATGACTCTGTGCCGTATGGGTCGATGTAGATATGATAACGAGAAAAAGAACGGTCAAATTGAATACTGCATTGTGTTCTAACTGCTTGCTCAAATTCTTCCCACGCATCAGAAGAAGAGGCATGCACCGAAAATATACCCATAATTAGGGTGAAGAAGAAAAGCGAAGAGGGAATGTGCATTTTTACAGCCTGTGCTCCGTTAATACCTACATAGATTTTAGTATCGCATGTTGTTCTAAGAGTGCAATGCTTGATTTAAAGGCATTTTTTGATCGTTTTTGTATGTTATTTACCCTGATATAAGTTTTTATTACGATACTGCTCAATAACCATCCAGTTAGCGTTGCAAGGTATTTACAACCCATTAGGGGATAGGTATTATTCGCCGCGTTGGAGAGATGGCTGAGTGGTCGAAAGCACCGGTCTTGAAAACCGGCAAGGGTTTATAGCCCTTCTAGGGTTCAAATCCCTATCTCTCCGCCACATTCAAAGAAGCCGCTACATTGTTAGCGGCTTTTTTACGTCTATAGTTTACCAATCCGATAGGGATGCAGAATCCTAGACTGGGTTCACCTGAGCGAAGCGAAAGCACATTGCCCGTGCCGAAGGTGCGAAAAGGCAATAGCCCGAAGGGTACGAGCTTGCGAGTAATAAATCCCTATCTCTCCGCCACATTTAGAGAAAGGCGCTGATTTATCAGCGCCTTTTTTGCATCTAGCGTTTGTGGTTAGAGTAATTTGTGCCAAATCCGCCTTACCCAGAGCACTCCGCCATATTCAAAGAAGCCGCTACATTGTTAGCGGCTTTTTACGTCTGTAGTTTACCAATCCGATAGGGATGCAGAATCCTAAAAAAAGAACCACAGCTTGAAAGCAGGGTTCTTCAAATACTCTTCTCTTATAAAACTAACAAATAGACTGTTAATTTATATCTGAGATGTATGTCCAGAACCTGTTATTGGTTTTATTAGTTGGGTAATACCAATAGCGGCCATCACTGCCTAATCCTGAAAGCTTGAATAATTCCTTATCTCCATTGTAAGGATTATCGTATACATACATGTCTCCAATGGTTCCAATTCGGTCATAGTCTCCCCATTGGTGATAGGTTTCATCTTTATCATATCCATTTACGGTGTACGACAAAGGTGCTTTAACCGGATCAATTGCTCTTTCGACTAATGCATTCCCTTTACATACAATCGCAGCACTTTGTGGAAGATCTGCTTCAGGTATATTTACATGGAATTTATTCATCGTATTTCTATTGCTGCGTACATCAGAGAGCTTAAAGTTCAACGACTGGCCATTGCTCGTCTCTACCTGCAATTGACAATTATTGGCAGAAAGGCGTTCATTATCATTGCTGTAAGTAAAGCCATATGAACCATGTAGGGCAGGGTAAATGTAACTAGGCAATATCCCTTTAGGATCGTAATAACCCACAAGAGTGGTAACTGGAATACCAAATGAAGTTGGTACTCTTGCTATCGTAAGATCTGGGGCTTCGTCTTCATTCCAAGTTATACCGTCAGAGGTATAAGATGTTTTCAATCCATTATAAATAAGAACAGAATTGTCATTAATCTGAAGGTGGCTATTGTAACCTGCTCTATGATTGATCGTGATAGTACGACCTTTATTACTCTCTGATGCCGTAGGAACATTGATATACTTGGTCCAGTTACCGTTGTACATCCCAATGGTAACTAAGGAATAATCTTCAAATAAACCCGTTAGATAATCTTCCGATAAATCGTTGATTGACGCATTCACTTGCTCTCCATCCATTACCCTGTGCTGATAGGGTTCCATAGTTTGGGTAACTGGGTCCCATTTTCTAAAACCAGTATCAGAATCTGCTGAAAAAACGATTTTTGACTCTAAGTTACGCTGGATGTTGGCGGCAGTATAAGGCGTGTAAAGAGTGAACCGATTAATCGTCGACATGGGCGCACCCCCTGCCATGGAATCGGAACCAAACTTTCTACCGTCGAAAGGTGCTTGGCACTCACCATTGAGGCAGGCGCTCTGATTGCTTTTCTTCGATGACATGTTCGGAATAAACTTATTCAGATCGGCATCCCAGCCCCAAGTGGAGTTAACGGCATCAGCTTGACGGTGGATCGAACCACTAAACCCACCGGGGTAATGACCCATGCCGAAGTTGTGTCCAACTTCATGGCTAAATTCATTACCTAGTGAGGCATCTAAAGTCACAATCCCGCCGCCACCAGAACCTCCGTGAGTCACTACACCGTTCTCATAATTACCGCGGCTGTTGTGAGCTGCTAACTGTGACGCTAAATAGGGATGTCCACTTTCACCTTCACCAATAGAGCTGTTGATGCCATAGTTGGCGTTATCAATGCCGATAGAAATGAGTTCTTTTCCAATTCGTTGGCGCATCGTACCACCATGCCATCCGCCGGTGCTTGGGTCGAAGTCGGTCAGTAAGGTACCGTTCGGCAACATAACTTCAGGTAAATAAAGTGATTCATATTGGCTTACTGTCATACGGCTAACTGGTACGGTTTGGAAATACTCACGCTGTGCTGAGGTATCTTTCGCAAAGTAAAAAGCGTCACGAGGCTTAGTTAACATACCAATATCAATAGTATGGATAAGTAACTCTGAAGGTGCGCCGACTTTAATACCGCTTAGCTCACCAGAAAGATCCCCATGAGTGAACTTCATCTTGATGCCAGGTTTTATCCAGTTTGGTGGCAGCCTAAGGCTCCAAGTGTTATCGGCGTAAACTAGCTTATTGTTCTCTAGTTCACCATCACGAATCCATTGACCATTTAAATGTTTAAATACGAGTGTGTTACCACGGGTAATGGTCGTAGAACGACCACTGTAATGTATATTTGACGAGTACCCAGCCCTTGACGTCACTCTTACGACTTTATCTGTCATTGATGCTGAATTTGGCAGGTAAATATTTCTGGTCCACACGCCATCTGCTGTATTAATCTCAACTAAATTATTGGTTGTTAATGTTGTTTGAAGAAACGCTGCACTAGGATCATTAAGCTTGGTCATTGCTGCCGCTGAATTGATGGCAGTAGAGGCTCCTTCAATCGGCGTAAAATCAAGTTCTCCTTCAGGCGCACCATCAATGGCATAAGCTGTTTTAGGTAATTGGCTAGGGGGATTAAGACTCATTGTACCTAGGTTACGACCTTGGTTATCAATTGCAGTAACACGTAATGGTGTGGCAACATTTAGATCACTTCGCTTAGGTTTGACCATAAGCAGTGACGTTCGCAGGGCTGTCAAGTAAGGCTGAACATCACCCTCTATTCCATGTTTTGATGGCATGATCTGGCTTTGGGCAAATGATACCGACGCTTCTAAGCTACCAGCTAAATCACTCGGTAAGTCATTGCTATTAAATACCATTAAAGTTGAAGATGTTGTGGACGATTCTGTTGTTTGCTCGGCAGCATAGACAGCTCCAGAGGCTAAAAGGCTAGCGACTATGCTTACGATATAGGTGACTTTTAAACGTGAGTGAGTGGATGAAAAGTTGCGTCGTTCCGAGGAAACCAGTGACGGTGTTTGGTGTAACATGTTGTATATCCTTATTCGTTAGGAGTCATCAACGAAAAGGGCTGCAACCAAGCAGGAAAACTATAACAGTTGTGGGTTTATTCAAAACTGTTAATAAAGCTATGGCGGCTCCGCTGTCATAGGTTTTTATAACCCTTAAACCGGTAGCTTTGCGTCCTAGCCTTTCGACTAGTTTGCCCTTTACATACTATATGTAAGATTGTGATTTTATAAACGCTGGGGTATATCTTTATAGGTCCTTATCATTTTGTTGAAACGCAATACTGTCGATAAAGCGTTATTCTGCTACAGGTGGTGAAGTAAAGAGCGATACAACTTTAAATGCAATAAGCGCATAATTATTTTGTATAGCTGCTTCATATCTATAGCCTTGCTCTTTAGTTATATGCTCAAAAAGTATCAATGCACAATAAAAATGCACATTGAGAAGAGGGGAATGCTTTATGAAGGGGATGAACCGAGGGAGCTAAATGATTTAATACCAACTAAAATAAGTACCTGAACGTTTACTTATCCAGTTACTTTGATGTTATTTTAACGTTCTCTACTATTATGAATTGGAAAAATATGAATAGAACAAAAAAAGCCCGTTAGCGTTTAACTAACAGGCATTTATTATTGCTTAACTGCTTTGGGGAATTAGTGCTTAATAAAGTCTGCGTCGCGCATTTTATTGATTACATTTTGTTTTTGTTCAAGCGTTAATGCTTTCAGTGGAAGGCGAGGATCACCAGCATCAATATCATGTAATGCCATTGCTGCTTTACCCGCGGCTACCCCACCGTATTCAACTAATACTCGAATGAGTGAAATAACATTATCCATGCCTGTAATAACGTCAGCATGTTTGCCGTTATGAAAATCTTCAATAATCTGATTAAAGTGCGGAGCAGCATAGTTGTACGTACTGCCTACTGCGCCGATAGCACCTAAAGCGAGTGCACCAGGTAAGAATTCATCAACGCCAAATGGAATGTCAAATTTTCCGTCGCAGGCCCGAAGGCAACGTTGGTATTCGTATAAATCACCGCTGTTAAACTTTAAGCCGTATAGGTTTGGAATACGGTTTTCAGCTTTGATTAAGAACTGCTCCATATCCAGATTTACGCCAGACATACCTGAATGGTAGTAGTAGAACCCTTTTGATGGTGCAGCAGCAGCAACGGCAGCACAGTAGTCGACAAGATCGTCAACACTACCTGGTTTGAAGAAGCATGGACCAATTGCTGAAGTAGCAAAAATATCAAGGGTGTCGGCATGGCGAGTTAATTCAAGCGTATCAACAATACTTAGTGCGCCAGTATGAACGGTGATTTTTAAACGCCCTTGAGATACTTCAGCCCAACGCTCTGCGATTGCTTTGCGTTCTTCTACAGAACAGTGAATACCTTCACCAGTTGTACCGCAAATATAAACACCATTGACGCCATCTTTGATCAAGTGCTCTGCAATTTTATCAATGATCGGCAGGTTAACATTACCTTTCGCATCAAATGGGGTGTGAGGTGCAGCAATCAAGCCAGTAAGCTTTTCCATAGTAGCCCTTATAATAACCAGTGAAGTTAAACTTCAAATTATTCGTCTTAAGTGGAGTTGGGGTTATTGTATGGAGTAATATTCCGAGAGGCAATTGACGATTACTGATTTAGACAACCAGAATTTAAAATTGTGACCTTGTCTACAAACCTTATTTTTAGCGGTCTTTTTTGAATATCTTATTGTTTTTTTCTGCTAATGATCACGGTAAATTTTATGTTTCCAATAATCAATCACTTTTATTAAGAGCGAGATAGCTTCAATATTGATATTGTTTATTGAATTATATGGAGTTTAGCTTCACATGAAGATGTAAGCGTGTAAAATTACTTTTTAGAATTGAGATAAGCAAAAATAGAGGTAATAAGGATGACAGATCAACAAACACTTCTTAAAGCAGGAAAGGTAATCGACACCTTAGGCAGTCTATACGATAGCTTAACGCCTTCAGCGAAGCGTATATCTGATTACGTACTTGCTCATTCATCTGAAGTTACTAAGTTATCTATTGCGGAGCTATCTCAAGTTGCGAATGTCGGTGAAGCGACGATAATTCGATTTTGCCGTACTCTTGGCTTTAAAGGCTTTCAAGAATTTAAAATGGAGCTAGCAATAGAGCTTTCCAGTTTGAATCAACAAGAAAAATCAATTTTAGATACTGATGTTACCCTTCAAGATGATGCAGAGTTAATTGGGCAGAAATTACATAAAACCATTAATAATGTATTGGCAGAGACATTGAATCTATTGAATTTTGATACGTTGGAAAAAGTAGCAAGACAGATAAAGTCAGCTAAAGCAGTCTACTTTTTTGGGGTAGGGTCTTCGGGCATTACTGCTGAAGATGCAAAGAATAAATTTATGCGTATTGGTTTTAATGTTGATGCATTAACCAATAATCATTTTATGTATATGAAGGCATCACTATTACAGAAGGGTGATTTAGCCGTCGGCATTAGTCACTCAGGTAGTTCGAAAGAAACGACAAAAGCTCTTCAACTCGCAAAAGAGGCGGGTGCAGATACCGTTGCTATTACCCATAACCCTCGTTCGGCTATCACTGAGTTTTCAGATTTTGTATTGGTGAATGGTAACCGACAAGGGAAATTGCAAGGGGATTCGATTGGGACGAAAATATCACAATTGTTTGTTCTTGATCTGGTCTATGCATTACTTGTTAATGAAGATGCGGAAAGTGCTAAAGAAAATAAAATTAAGACGACAAATGCGCTTGAAAGCTAACGAGTAACCTCATGCTCAATGGCTTGCTAACGCTTCGTATCTTTTATCCACCCAGATTGGCTAGCTATAACGCTTTTCTGGGTGAGCTCCAACCTCTCTAAACTCCACTATTATCAAAGATGTATATGCGCTGATTAATTGGATTAACGCACTGTTCATCGTCCATATACTTCTTGTTATTCAACTTTCTGTTATGTCCCATTGGATAATCGCGCCTATTTATGCTGAATTCACTTCAAAATATGTTCTTTCATTTACGTTTCCATTATGGAGTTATATTTCATTCTCTTTCATGACGTGACTGCTATTTGGTAAGTAATATGTTTTTATACATGGCGTAACGCTTAACTGATTATTTATGTCACGGACCTTTATATGCATCTTCTTTATACTTGTGGAGTCTTACTCCGTGTAAGTTTGTACGCAATTATAGGTTGTATGGTGAGCTGGATCTTATTTATTACCCCTATGACAATGAAAAATGAGGTAAGGATCGCTGTTTGAATAATTGCCTGTTGAAGTAAAACTTCATCGTGATTAAATTGGAGTCAAACTTCATTAGGTTATTGGTTTCGGAGCGGTACGACTTATGATTACCCAATCTAAGGCTTGTCTTAAAGTGAATAAGACACAAGAAAATGCTTTAAAGGCTTTGCAACAAGGATTTGTTGCATCATGTCAGCCTGTTGATGATGGACCTATGGATTCACCAATGATTGTCGCCGCTATGGCGCAAGCTGCTGTAGCGGGTGGTGCCGCGGGTATTCGCATTGAAGGGATAGAGAATGTTAAGGCGGTTCGACCTCACGTAAATGTACCTATTATCGGCATTATTAAACGTGATTTGGCAAATTCAGACGTTCGTATTACCCCTTTTATCGAAGATGTATATGCGCTGAAAGAAGCAGGGGCAGACATTATTGCTATCGATGCTACCCATCGTGCTCGTCCGACTTCGGTTGAAGATTTGATTGATGCGATACACTCTGTTGGCTGTTTAGCAATGGCTGATTGCTCAACGTTCGATGAAGGTATGTACTGCCAAGCGCGAGGCGTTCAAATAATTGGTTCAACTTTATCTGGTTATACCGGTGGACCTATTCCCACAGAGCCTGACTTTGATTTAATTAAGCAACTTAAAAAAGCAGGATGTACGGTTATGGCTGAAGGTCGCTTTAATACCCCAGAGTTAGCAGGCAAGGCCATTGAAGCTGGAGCATTCTGCGTTACAGTTGGTTCGGCGATTACCCGTGTAGAGCATATATGTAGCTGGTTCCAATCAGCAGTTGAACTTGCTCATCAGTCACAATCTGAGGCTGTCGCATGAAAACCTGTTTAGCGGTCGATATCGGCGGTACTAAGATTGCCGCGGCTTTGGTTAAAGACAGTGTTATCGTTACACGTGTTCAAATTTCGACACCCACTTCAAAAGAGGCGAGTGCATTAACCGTAGCGTTAACAGATTTATTAACTCCTCTTGCTCTAAAAGCAGATCATGTTGCTGTTGCATCGACAGGTATTATTAATCATGGAGTATTAACTGCATTAAACCCAGATAACCTTGGTGGTTTAAATCATTTCCCTCTACACCAAGTCATTAGTGAAATAACCCAGTTACCTGTTGTTGTTATTAACGATGCGCAAGCTGCTGCTTGGTTTGAATATAAAGCACTTGATCAAGCCGTGTCTGATATGGCATTTATTACCGTATCGACTGGCGTTGGGGCGGGTTTCGTGCAGAAAGAAATACTCAATACCGGTACTAGAGGTATTGCGGGCCATGCTGGTCACATGTTGGCAGATCCGAATGGACCGGTATGTGGTTGCGGTCGTAAAGGTTGTGTAGAAAGCATTGCATCTGGTACCGCAATTGGTGTCGCCGGGCAGCCTTTCTTTGGCACTGATTGCGATGGTGAAACCGTTTATCAGCACTTACTTGCTGGCGATAAAAACGCGATTGCCATTGTTGATCGCTCTGCCAGTACGATTGCAAACCTGATTGCTGATCTTACTATCTCACTTGACCTCGATATCGTTGTATTAGGGGGGAGTGTTGGGCTGGCATCTGGATATTTAGCAAGGGTGAAAACTTATCTAGAGCGGCTACCCAATATATATGTTCCTGACGTAATTGCAGCAAGCTCTGGTGCTGATGCTGGCCTACTTGGTGTCGCGCTATGGGCAGAGCAAAATATTAAATAAAAGATATAACAAATTCCCCTTACCTACACTAAACAGAAAGGAGTCTCCGCATGGAAATGCACGCATTTGGGACCTTGAATTACATAGTTCTGCTGGTTTATTTGACTGCAGTTATGCTTGTTGGAGTATATTTTGCTAAACGTCAAAAGTCGGCAGATGATTACTTTAAAGCGGGTGGTCGTATACCCGGTTGGGCAGCAGGTATTAGCGTATTCGCCACCACACTAAGTTCAATTACATTCATGTCTATTCCTGCAAAAGCCTATACGGGGGATTGGACATTTTTAATCGGACAATATGTCGCTATATTAATTCTTCCATTTGTCTTTTTATATTATATTCCGTTTTTTAGAAAGCTAAACCTGACTTCTGCCTACGAATATTTAGAAAAACGCTTTGATGTTAAAATGCGTTTATTCGCCAGTATTTCATTTATGTTATTTCATATTGGTCGAATTGCAATTATAACGTACTTAACTGCACTGGCATTGATCCCATTTGTTGATATTAACCCATTAACCATCGTTTTCTTAATTGGTGTGCTGTGTATCGTATATACATTTATGGGCGGAATTGAAGGTGTTATTTGGACTGATGTAATTCAAGGTATTATGTTGTCTTTGGCTGCAATTTTAATTTTCACTGTTATTTGCTTTAATGTCGATGGTGGGGTGACAGAAATATTCAGTATGTCTGCAGAAGCAGATAAATATTTCCCTAAAGAACAATTTGCATGGAGCTGGACTGAAGGTACGATTCCTGTTCTTGTTATTGGCTTTTTATTCGCTAGTCTACAACAATTCACTGCGAGTCAAGATGTTGTTCAGCGTTATATTGTGACTGACTCAATTGAAGAAACAAAAAAGGCATTAATCACTAATGCCAAATTAGTTGCATTTATTCCAGTATTCTTCTTTGCTGTTGGTTCTGCATTATATGCTTATTACACTCAAAACCCTGGCTTATTACCTGAGAACTTTAATACGGGGGGGGTATTACCATTCTTTGTCATATCAAAAATGCCAGCTGGGGTTGCAGGTTTAATTATTGCAGCAATATTCGCAGCGTCACAATCTAGTATTTCGAGTAGTTTAAATAGTATCTCAGCATGTTTTACATCTGATATTTACCATCGACTTGGCGGAGAAAAATCGCCTAAGAAAACAATGTTTGTTGCACGTTCAGTTATTGTTGCTGCGGGTGTCTTTGGTGTTATTGCGTCGACATACCTAATCATGTCGAATGAAAGTGAATTATGGGATGCATTTAACAGCTTGATTGGTTTGATGGGCGGCCCAATGACAGGCTTGTTTATGCTAGGCGTGTTTGTTAAACGTGCCAATGCTAATAGTGCTTTAGCTGGTGTGGTTGCAAGTGTTATTGCAATCTTGTGGGTACGAGCGGCAACGGATCTTAACTTCTTTTTCTACGGTGTAATTGGAACATTAATGGTCGTGTTTGTTGGTTATATAACTGCACCATTATTTAAACAAAATACAGTTGAAGATGTGAATAAATCACTTATTGCACAAAATTCATAATCAGTGAGTAGGTAACGCCTCTTCTTTTCATTCCCCCTGAAGGCTTAAGTGCTACATGCTTAAGCCTTCTTTCTTGAGAGTAACATAATGATTTTCGGAAATATTATATCTTCACAAGACTTTGATTTTCTTCCTAGTGCATTAAAAAAAGCACTTGAGTATGTTCAATCTTCAGAATTGGACAAACTACCATTAGGACGACATAACATTGATGGTGAGCTGATGTTTGCCAATGTGATGGAGTTTGAAACTGGGATTGCAGAGCAAAAGTTAGCTGAAGTTCATAAAGAGTATATTGATGTGCAGTTTTTAATATCAGGCTTTGAACGTATTGGTTATGGTTTAGCAAATAAAAGTAACCCAATATCAACAGAATACGATAGAGAAAATGATTATTACCTTGTCGAGAGTATGAAGCATGAATGTGAGGTGCTGCTTGAACCTGGTATGTTTGCAATATTCTTCCCTGAGGAACCCCATAAACCAGGATGTCGTTATACTGATGAACAGGTATCAATGACTTGTGATAATTACATGCTAAAAAAGGTGGTAGTTAAAGTTCATCGTTCATTGATTTAATTATTGCTATTTAATTCCATCTTTTATCGATAGTTGTTATTAATTATATCAATGATAGTGACGATTTATTTTACCAGTTGACATAATATGGGGTAACTAAGTCGTCATGCACTATTTCAATAATATCGATAACCTTATTTCTTTTTGTTATATGTGCTTTGTTTTTAATGTCTTGTTTTATGTTTGTATTCTCATGGGAATAAATTAATTTTGAGTTGTTTTATTATGGGTATAAAACATTTAGCGTTATTTTTAATGAGGATTATAAAGGCTAGATAGTTTGTGAAGTTTATGTTGCTTGTTGTCACACTTCTTAGTTATTAGGTTTGAAGAAAACCTTCATAAAGATAATAATTGTGGTGTAAATATTCTTCGACGTGATGGGTAAGATTTCAAATCCAATATTATAATTAATAAATCTAATTAAATATAAAAGGTATAAAGATGAATAACATAAATAAAATCACTCTTTCCTTACTAGCTATGGCATTTACTACTACTGCTGTACAAGCAGAAACAATACTTAAAATGGGCTTGCAGGCCAATGTTGGCTCGGTTGAATATGATTCCGCAAAACTATTATCAGACAAAATTTCAGAGCTAAGTGACGGAGAGATGAAGCTCTTATTATACCCTGGCGCACAACTTGGCGATGATCGAGCAATGCTACAACAATTAAGTATGGGTGATCTTGATATAACGTTTGCTGAATTCGGCAGAATGGGGTTATGGATTCCTCGTGCTGAAGCCGTGATGTTACCTTACGTCGTGAAAAATTACGCGCATATTCAACGTATTTTTAATTCTAAATTTGGTCAAGGTGTGCGTGAAGAAATGCTAACCAACTTTAATTGGCGAGCATTAGATACTTGGTATAACGGTACGCGCCAAACGTCTTCAAATCGCCCTTTAAACACTATTTCTGATTTTGAGGGATTAAAGTTACGAGTGCCAAATGCAAAAGCAAACTTGGCATTTGCGAAATATGCAGGTGCATCACCAACACCAATGGCATTCTCAGAAGTTTACTTAGCGTTGCAAACCAATGCCGTTGATGGTCAGGAAAATCCGCTACCTACATTTAATACCATGAAGTTTTATGAGGTACAGCCAAACTTGGCAATGACCAATCATATTGTAAATGATCAAATGGTACTCATTAGTGAAGACCGTTGGCAGAACTTAAGTAAAGATCAGCAAGCGACTATCACTGAAGCGGTCAGTATTGCTGGTAAACGACATACGAACTTTGTAAACAATCAAGAGAAAGAACTGATTACATTCTTTAAAACGGAAGGGGTCAATATTACGTATCCTGATCTAGCACCATTCCGAGAAGCAATGCTGCCAATTTATAAAGACTTTGATAAGAAAATAGGCAAGCAACTAGTTGAAGAGCTAAGCGATATTTAATACCAACGTAAGCTAACATCTGAACACTTACTTATTCAGGTTGGTATAACTACCGTCTGGTCGGTGCTAAGCCGACCAAGACTAGGAGTCTGTAATGTTTCGTAAGATCATTGATAATATTGAAGAAATAATCACTGTTCCTCTTATGATTGCTCTACTGTGTATTCTAACTTGGCAAATATCCTCTCGTTGGTTGTTTGACTCTCCGTCATTGTGGAGTGAGGAGCTTGCACGAGTTCTTTTTTTGCATATGGCAATCATTGGGGGAGCAATAGCCATTAAGAAAGATGACCATGTAAAAATCACTTTTTTTTCTGACAAACTGCCGCGGAATATTCGCTATAGCTTACTGTTTGCTTTAGAGCTCTTGGTACTGATTACGATTGTAGCGATGATCTATTATGGATATGCACATGTTCAACGTACTGCTTTTTTCGAATTAATCACACTTGGTATCTCTAGCTCTTGGATGACTTACGCACTGCCTATTGGCGGATGCTTTATGTTAGTGAGGCAATGCCAAAAACTGTATTTTGTATTAATTGATTGGCGTATCAAAGAAAATAAAAATACATCCCATCTTACTGCCTGTGACATTAATGAATAAGGATTTTTCATGTTTACATCCATATTGGGCTGGCTAGGGCTTCTTTTCGCAGGTATGCCTGTAGGGTTCTCTTTAATATTTGTTGGTCTTGCCTTTTTAGTCTTAACAGAGAGTACGGGAATAAATTTTGCCGCTCAGCAAATGATCGGAGGCTTGGATAATTTTACTTTGCTTGCTGTACCATTTTTTGTCTTAACTGGGCACCTAATGAATAGTGCCGGTATTACAGAACGTATTTTTAATTTTGCCAAAGCGATGGTGGGGCATATAACGGGTAGCTTAGGTCATGTAAATATTCTTGCGAGTTTGATGTTTTCTGGCATGTCGGGATCGGCCTTAGCTGACGCAGGTGGCCTTGGTCAGCTTGAAATCAAATCAATGAGAGATGCGAAATATGATGATGATTTTGCCGGTGGGTTAACCGCGGCATCCTGTATTATTGGCCCCTTAGTTCCACCATCTATTCCTCTTGTTATTTATGGTGTTGTGTCTAATACATCAATTGGGGCGTTATTTCTGGCTGGTGCAATACCAGGATTATTATGCTGTATTGCTTTGTGTATCATGACGTATTTCATCGCGAAGAAACGCGGTTATATGACGTTACCTCGTGCATCAAGTAAAGAAAGATTAATCGCATTTAGAGATGCATTCTTATCTTTGTTAACGCCGTTCATTATTATTGGTGGTATTTTCTCTGGTAAATTCACCCCGACTGAAGCGGCTATTATCTCGTCGTTATATGCACTTTTTTTAGGTACTGTTGTATATAAATCTTTAACTATGGACAAGTTTATTAAACTGGTTCAAGAAACGGTAACCACAACATCTGTTGTCGCTTTAATGGTAATGGGGGTTACTGTATTTGGCTGGATAGTTGCTCGCGAACAATTACCACAGCAGTTAGCAGAGTTCTTTTTGTCGATCAGTGATAATCCTTTGATTTTATTGCTACTCATTAATTTGTTGTTACTTTTTTTGGGTACCTTTATTGAATCGTTAGCGCTGTTATTATTGCTTGTACCGTTTTTAGTTCCTGTTGCAACCGCTGTTGGTATTGATCCTGTACATTTTGGTGTGATGGCAATACTTAATTTAATGATAGGTATATTAACACCACCAATGGGAATGGCTCTATACGTTGTATCAAAGGTCGGTAATATTCCATTTCATGTATTAACACGTGGTGTCTTACCACTGCTCGTACCTTTATTTATTGTGCTTGGTTTAATTATCGTTTTTCCACAAATCACACTGTTTTTACCGCAACTTGTACTGGGATATGGGCTTTAAGCTATGATCACTAAATAGTGACAATTTAATGGGTTTATAAGATCTATTCCAGTAGCTGATAAAGCTACTGGAATTTTTAATTTCTAGACTTTGCATTTAGAAGCATTATGAATATTTTGTAGGCATAAATGGTTACATTTAAAAAACACTGATAAGCAACAAATGTGCAACGTTTGCCATACTAATTATTCCAATCCATTGTAATTCAATCATAATGTGTGATTTGCATCACATGCTTTGGTGGTTTTTTATGCATAATGATGCGCAGTATAATACTTATTGAGTAGGGATGTTAAAATGCACTGTTGCCAAAAACCTAAAATTAAACGCTTAAAGAGAACGGCTTTTCAACGTTTCTTTTTTAAAGCTCGTTTTATATGCGAAAATTGTGGCGAGAAAATTATGTTGTAAGCTTTAAATACTGAGTAGGTAGTTTTACTTTACAAATATTGAGTGACTTAATATTTGTTACGAACATCTGCCAATGTTTCGCCTTTGGGTTTGTTATCGTAGAAATCGTCGTAATTAATACGATCAATAATTGTTACCCAAGTAATAGAACATTGACGGTTCAGTTTTGTACTTTCTGTATGACGAAGAGCATCTCCATTTTTGTTTAGGCAGACAGGTGTACCTATCTGGCTTCCACCCGTTAGAATTGCAGGGTTACCACCAAGACTGCCACCGCTACCAAAGGCTAAAACAAAGCCAGATGCTGTTAATAAGAACAATGCGAATAGAGTTTTCATTGTAGATCCTCTGATTGAATAAGGGGAATATACTGTTGTTTGTGATGTTTACCCCTCAATACATAATATAGACCTGTTTTGGCGTGATTTATTACTATAAAAAAAGCCCTTGAAGCCAGAGCATTCAAGGGCATGTTAATTATCGTTTTTTTACCTATCATTTATATGCCTAGTATCAAGGATAAAAAATCCCCTTAAATAGATGGCTTATTCAAGAGGATTGCAGTGGTGATCTTTCATAAACAAATTGTGTCTATACGGCTAATGGTAGAATCTACTGAAGGTTAACGGGCTCTAGTATTCATCAGAATATAGGTCTGCAAACTGAATCCCTTTGATGGCACAGTTCTCGTCGAGGTCTGAATGATCACCACTGACGCCTACGGCGCCCATTACGTAGTTGGTATCATCTCTAATAAGAAGCCCACCAGGAACAGGTACCATATTGCCGTTAGCGAGAACATTTATAGCAGATATAAATGCGGGTCTGTTATCGGCATCTTGCGCTAATTTTCGGGATGAGCAACCAAGAGCTAATGCCCCCCAGGCTTTGGCGATAGCGATGTCTGGTCTCATCATACTTGAGCCATCTTGACGCTGGAGTGAAATAAGTTTTCCGCCACTGTCCAAAATTGCGACAGTTAATGGCTCGCTTTGCTGAGAAATACCGGCACCAAAAGTACCTTCAGTTATTTTCAGTGCTTGCTGAAGTGTCAAACTAATCATCTTATCTCCTGACTGTGCCATCTGCCGAATTAGCGAGATGGCGTTAGGTTAATGTCTGAATTCTTTGTCCTGTTAGTAGGGAATAACTCGGTAAAGTTAAGAACGCTGCAAATTCGTCAGCGGTCGAAATTTGGTCAAATAGCGCAGCTGTTTCTTTGAAGCGACCGTTGTTATAGCGGTTTTGTCCGACTTCAATTTTAATCGTGTCGAGTTCTTCGTTTAGCCACTTGCGGAAAAGAGAAGCCGTGAATACTTGACCGTCATCGAGTGATACACCGTGGTGAATCCATTGCCAGATGCTGGCACGTGAAATCTCGGCAGTCGCGGCATCTTCCATTAGCCCATAAATAGGCACACAGCCAACTCCCTGAATCCATGACTCGATGTAATAAAGGGCAATACGAATATTTTTACGAACACCTTCTTCATTACGCACGCCTTCGCAAGGTTCAAGTAATATCTTGGCTGTAATATCGCCGACATAGCTTGAATCGAAATCGAGTTGGTTTATTTTACCTGCAAGGTGTTTATCAAAAATATCCATCGCGGTTGAAACAAGGTGAGGGTGAGCAACCCAAGTGCCGTCGTGACCATTGTTGGATTCACGATTTTTGTCTTCAACGACTTTTGCCAACACTTGATCCATCACTTTAGGATCTTTATGGGGAATAAATGCCGACATGCCGCCCATGGCTAGCGCACCACGTTGATGGCAAGTACGTACAAGTAACTGGCTGTACGCGTTTAAGAAGGTTTTATCCATACCAACACCATGGCGATCAGGCAGAATTCGATCTTTATGGTTTTTGAGGGTTTTAATGTAGCTAAAGATATAGTCCCAACGGCCACAGTTCATTGCCACTATGTGATTACGCATTACATACAGTATTTCATCCATTTGAAACACTGCAGGTAAGGTTTCGATTAATACGGTGGCGCGAATTGTGCCTGTTTCAACCTTGAAATAGTTTTCGGTAAAGTCGAATACATCATCCCACCACTGAGCTTCTTCCATACTTTCTAGCTTAGGAATGTAGTAATACACCCCAAGACCTTGTGCTGCACGAGTTTGATAGTTGTGGAAGAAGTACAGTGCGAAATCCATCAAGCTACCGGGAATAGGTTGATCGTTATATTGAATATGATCTTCAGGCAAATGCAAACCCCGCGGGCGAGCAATAAGTAATGCTGGGTTATCATTTAGCGCATAATGTTTGTTTTTAGTGTCATCGGTATAACTGATAGTGCCTGCATTGGCATCGCGCAAATTGATCTGACCATTGATCATATTTTCCCACGAAGGTGCCGATGCATCTTCAAAGCAGCACATGAAGACTTTTGCCCCAGAATTAAGAGCATTGATCACCATCTTACGATCGATAGGACCGGTAATTTCTACGCGACGATCTTGAAGTGCCGTAGGGATCGATGCCACTTTCCAGCTCTTATCATCACGAATATTTTTAGTATCTTGACGGAAATCAGGCAACTCGCCGTTATCAAATGCGAGTTGACGCTGATCACGTAAAGCTAATAGTTCATTACGGCGTTCAGCAAATTTCTTTACTACCGCATCAAGGAAAAGAAGTGCTTCTGCCGATAACACTTGTTTGTACTCAGTATTATCCGTTGTACCGAGTACATCAATACACATTGATTGTCGTTTAATCACCATATCTTCTGAAATCATTTTCGCCGTCTCCTTTGAAACAATACTTACATATTGTTGTATACATAAATCTTCTTATTTAAGTATAGATATATCGTGTTTTTAATAATTCATCAAAGATAATTTAACATTTTATTTTCATGCCCTTGGTTTCTTAAATAATTAAACCACATCGGACCTGTTTTTATTTTATTGATTTAAATCGATAATTTGCACAATCTGGTCTATTGCATTAAACGATATGTTATTTATTTGTGTCATATCACTTGCTTAAATTTTGAACTGGTGTTTAGAATACAATTGTTCCTTAAATTGTATACAATCTTACATGGAGTTCAGTATGGCGAGAATGACAGCAATAGAAGCGGCAGTAGAAGTATTAAAGCGTGAAGGGGTAGATATTGCTTTTGGTGTACCCGGCGCAGCAATTAACCCTATGTATGCAGCAATGAAAAAGTTGGGTGGAATTGATCACGTATTGGCTCGACATGTCGAGGGTGCTTCTCATATGGCTGAAGGCTATACGAGAACCAGCCAAGGCAACATTGGCGTCTGTATTGGCACATCAGGCCCTGCTGGAACCGATATGATCACAGGTTTGTATTCTGCATCGGCTGATTCAATTCCAATTCTTTGTATTACGGGGCAAGCCCCACGTGCTCGACTTCATAAAGAAGATTTCCAAGCGGTTGATATTGAAACCATAGCTAAGCCCGTCACTAAGTGGGCAACGACAGTATTAGAGCCAGCCCAAGTGCCACGTGCGTTTCAACAGGCATTTCATCTAATGCGCTCGGGACGACCAGGCCCTATCTTGATTGATTTACCGATTGATGTGCAGCTAACAGAAATTGAATTTGATATTGATAGCTATGAGCCACTTGACGCCTACAAGCCAACGGCGAGCCGTGCTCAGGTTGAAAAAGCAATCACCATGCTGAACGATGCTAACAATCCGGTGATTGTCTCGGGTGGCGGGGTTATTAATGCGGGGGCATCTGCACTCTTACAGCAATTTGCTGAAATTACTGGCATTCCTGTTATTCCTACGCTGATGGGCTGGGGGTCAATACCTGATAATCATGAACTAATGGCGGGTATGGTGGGGCTACAAACGGCACACCGTTATGGTAATGCCACCTTGCTAGGTTCTGACTTTGTGCTGGGCATTGGTAACCGCTGGGCAAACCGTCATACCGGTTCAGTCGATGTGTATACCGAAGGGCGTAAGTTCGTCCATATCGATATAGAACCAACTCAGATTGGGCGTGTTTTCTGCCCTGATCTTGGCATTGTTTCAGATGCCAAAGCTGCATTGGAACTGTTGGTCGAGGTGGCACGAGAATGGAAGCAAGCCAGCAAATTAAAAGATCGTAGCGACTGGGCGGGTGAGTGCCAGCACCGTAAGTCGACCATGTTACGTAAAACGCATTTCGATGAAGTACCAATGAAACCAATGCGTGTTTATGAAGAAATGAACAAAGCATTTGATGAAGATACCTGCTACGTAAGCACGATCGGTTTGTCTCAGATTGCTGCTGCTCAGTTCCTCCATGTTTATAAGCCGCGTCATTGGATCAACTGTGGTCAGGCAGGTCCTTTAGGTTGGACAATTCCTGCGGCATTGGGGGTACGCGCTGCTGATCCAGACCGTCCTATTGTGGCTATATCAGGTGATTATGATTTCCAATTCATGATAGAAGAACTTGCTGTTGGGGCACAGTTTAATTTGCCTTACATCCATGTTGTCGTGAACAACTCGTACCTTGGTTTGATACGCCAAGCACAGCGTCAGTTTGATATTGATTACTGTGTTCAGCTCGCATTTGATAACCAAAATGCGCCAGAACTTGAAGGCTATGGTGTTGACCATGTCGCGGTTGTTGAAGGGTTAGGGTGTAAAGCTATTCGGGTTCGAGATCCTGACCAAGTGGGCAATGCGTTTGCTCAAGCCAAAGAGCTAATGGCTAAGCACAAAGTACCTGTAGTCGTTGAAATCATGCTTGAGCGTGTAACTAATATTTCAATGGGTGTCGAGATAAATGGTGTTAACGAATTTGAACCGCTAGCAGAAGGCAGTGCCGATGCACCGACTGCTATTACGTTCAATCAATAAAGATGAAGGGATCAACCATGCCAAAGTTTGCTGCCAATTTATCCATGTTATTTACAGAATTTGATTTTCTCGACCGTTTTGAAATTGCTGCCGATGCCGGGTTTCAAGGGGTGGAGTACTTATTTCCATACGCCAATACGCCTGAAGAAATTAAACTGCGATTAGATAATTTTAATTTGAAACAAGTGCTGTTTAATTTACCCGCAGGTAATTGGGAAGCTGGGGAGCGAGGAATTGCTGTTGATCCTACCCGTACCGATGAATTTCGATTAGGCGTTCCACAAGCTATCGCGTATGCAAAGGCGTTAGGTTGTAATCAAGTGAACTGTTTAGCCGGTATTGTGCCGGCAGGTGTTAGCCAAGAACAAGCCACAGAAACATTTGTGACTAATCTGTGTTTTGCCGCGGCTGAATTAGAGAAAGCAGGGATCAGCTTGGTGATTGAAGCCATAAACACCCGTGATATCCCGGGTTTTTACTTAACAAACACGGCTCAGGCACTGGATATTATTGAGCAAGTTGGTAGCAAGAACCTACGTTTTCAATATGACATTTATCATATGCAAATTATGGAAGGTGATCTTGCCCCAACGCTAAGCCAGAATATTGATCACATTCAGCATATCCAATTAGCTGATAATCCTGGGCGACATGAACCGGGTACTGGCGAAATTAACTATCCGTTTATTTTACAGCATCTCGATAATATCGGTTATCAAGGTTGGGTTGGGTGCGAATATAAACCTAAAACCACCACGTTAGCGGGTATCGGCTGGCTTAAAGCATTCAACCAAATCTAAGGAGAGACACAATGAGTACAATTGCATTTATTGGTACAGGGATTATGGGAAAACCAATGGCAGTAAACTTGCAAAAAGCAGGTTATCAGTTAGTTTTTTCAGAACATTTCAATCAAGTGCCAACTGATTTGATTGCGGCTGGTGGCATTGCATTTCCAACGCCGAAAGCAGCGACAGAGCAAGCGGATTACATTATTTTAATGCTACCGAATACACCTCAAGTGGAAGAAGTACTCTTTGGCAAAAGTGGTGTAGAAGAAGCGCTTACGGCTGGTAAAGTTGTTATCGATATGAGTTCGATTTCGCCGATTGAAACCAAGCAATTTGCCGCACGAGTGAAAGAATCAGGTGCAGAATATTTAGATGCTCCTGTTTCTGGTGGTGAAGTGGGCGCAATCAATGCTGCATTAACCATTATGGTGGGTGGTAAAGAGTCAAGTTTCGAAAAAGCCAAACCTTTATTTGAAGTTATGGGTAAAAATATAACGTTAGTAGGTGAAAGTGGTGCTGGGCAAATCTGTAAAGTTGCCAACCAAATTATCGTGGCCTTAAACATTGAAGCGGTATCAGAGGCATTGGTGTTTGCATCTAAAGCAGGGGCAGATCCGGCGCGTGTACGCGAAGCACTAATGGGAGGATTTGCTAACTCGAAAATTCTAGAAGTACATGGTGATCGTATGATTAAAGGTACGTTTGATCCAGGCTTTAAAATTGCGTTGCACCAGAAAGATCTTAACCTCGCGATTAGCGGTGCGAAAACGTTAGGGGTGAGCTTACCCAATACGGTGATGGCACAAGGCTTATTCGACCAATGTGTTGCAATGGGCGGGGAAGGGTGGGATCACTCAGCTATGATCCGTGCCATTGAGCAGTTAGCCGATCACGAAATACGTAAATAGAACGTTTATTTATTATCAAATTATGATGATAGTTAGTCATTGGAAACTCACTGGCTAACAGTTTCAAGCAGACACATTAATAAAACGCGTATGTTACGTCTCCTTAGTACGCGTTCCCGAAGCAACATGGATTTATGGGCTATCAAGTCATGTTTTTAGACACCAAGACCAAGGTAACTAAGAGTACATGGTTTGAAGGCTCAAACTCTGACAGGCAATCTGTGTATAGCTTCGGGATCCTTTCCTTTTTCTTTTTGTTATCGATTTTTTGTTTTTATTACACTATTTACATCATCTGAATTTTAATCTCTTTGTTTAATAGACCGCGCAGGAAGCCAATTTATGAGCAACGTCAATAACAGCAACATCAATAGCAATGCCTTTTTATTATCACTGTTTGAATGCGCCATTGATGAAGCCTTACCCTATGGGCATATTGCGAAGTATTTACCTGATGACAAAACAGGTAAAGCCATCGTGATTGGTGCAGGAAAAGCGGCGGCATCTATGGCGGCAGAATTAGAAGCTGTTTGGCAGGGTGAGTTACAAGGTGTTGTGGTAACACGTTATGGTCACACGGTTTCATCAAAAAGAGCTTCTACGTCGCCAAAAATAGAGGTTATTGAAGCCGCGCATCCGGTTCCTGATGCCGCTGGGCAAGCGGTTGGCGAGCGTATTCTCTCGTTAGTGTCTGATCTTCGTGAAGATGACGTCGTGATATGTTTAATGTCGGGTGGTGGCTCTGCATTGATGAGCTTACCCGCAGAAGGTCTAACCCTGAGCGACAAACAAACGATTAATAAAGCATTATTGAAGTCGGGTGCCGCGATAGATGAAATGAACTGTGTGCGCAAACACCTATCAGCCATTAAAGGTGGGCGACTAGCTAAAGCGGTTCACCCTGCAAAATTGATTTCATTAGCAATTTCAGATGTGCCTGGTGATGATACCAGCGTGATAGCGTCGGGTCCTACGGTAGCTGATTCAACAACCCGTTTTGATGCACTGGCCATTCTAGAACGTTATGATATTGAAATACCCACAGCTGTTTTTCAATGGTTGAGTAACCCGAAGTCCGAAACAATAAAGCCAAATGATCCCTGTTTAGCGAACAGTGAAATCCATATTATTGCTACGCCGCAATCAGCGTTAGAGGCGGCGGCGAATAAAGCGGTACAGCAGGGTATTCCTGCTTATATATTGAGTGATTGTATTGAAGGTGAAGCGCGAGATGTCGCAAAAGTACATGCAGCTATCGCTAAGCAAATTGCTGAAAAAGGACAGCCATTTAAAGCACCTTGTGTGTTGCTATCTGGCGGTGAAACAACCGTAACAGTAAAAGGAATGGGGCGGGGTGGGCGTAATAGTGAGTTTTTACTTAGCTTATATAATGAGCTGAAAGGACACCCTCAAATACAGGCGCTTGCAGGCGATACCGATGGCATTGATGGTGTAGAAGACAATGCAGGGGCTTGTATTACTCCTGATAGCTTTGCTCGTGGTCATCAATTAGGGCTAAATCCGCAGCATTATCTTGATAATAACGATGGCTACCATTTTTTCTCTGCATTGGAATCATTAGTGATTACGGGCCCAACGCTCACAAATGTAAATGACTTTCGTGCTTTGTTGATTTTACCTGCTAAAGAGTAAGCTGATGGGTTATCATTTAGTGTGTTATTTGAACTATTGTTTAAGTTACTGATTAAAAAAACGTAACCCGCTGAAGGGTGAATATTGATTAGCAAGGAGGCTATCCAGTGTCTAAGCATGCAGTGAAATATTGGAATGTACTATCAGAATCGAGTCGAAATCGGTGGCAAGCTCTCGAGCAAACCAATGGTATGATCGAACAAGTGACGCTAAGCAAAGATGATGAAACAGGGGAATATACCCGCTTAACTCGATTTAAGTCAGGGGCAGATACGAGCTCATTTGGTAGTGACCACCACCCGCATCCTGAAGAAGTTTTTATTATTTCTGGTCGGTTATATGACCAAACTAATAAGGCATGGCTTGAACAAGGTCATTACGCGAGCCGTTCACCAGGTGAAGTACATGGCCCATTCTTTTGTGAACAAGAATGCATTGTATTAGAGATATCGACATCAAAGACGCTTTGATTATAAGACCGAACTCTTATGTCCAATAGAAGAACTATTACTTAATATACAGTATTAGGACTGGCAGTGACCGGTCCTTTTTATTTAGGTCAAATCAAACTTTTTTCAGTTAAATATAGCCTACCGACTGTAAAAAGCGTTCGCCTACCATTTGCCCGTGTTCATAGTCTTCCAGTAAATGATCTTTTTTACTTAACAAAGGACGACTGCTTAGCGATCTGTCTGGCGCTATTTGAATTAAATTAACGTCATCAGGGGGATTGGTTAGAAAGCCTTCGACGGCATTATGATTCTTATAATGTGCGATCATGATATCGAGCATTTCAGAACTCATACCAAATTGAGAGACTTTGGCTTGCAAAGTGACTAAACGATATAAGTGATCGTCATCCATCAACCAGCGTTGGTTATTAAGCTTATATTTTGTATGTTCATGATTTTGCTTCAACTCATTGAGTTTATCAGAGAGTTTTTGGTGGAAATGAATAAGGTGGTGTTTTTCTTTAAACATTCCAATGCGTTTTAAGTAGTGATCCATATTAACTTCGAAATTTTTCCGTTTTTTCTCAACTTGGTTAATGGAAAAATCAGTTGCCTCATTAGTCTCGATCCCATTAATAATCGGAGTGGTGCGTATTACGACGATGTTTTTAAACCCTCTTCGATGTGATTCGTGCACCGGAATTGCCGCTGAAACACTGCCATCAATCCATTGTTGGTTATCAAAGGTGATGTCGTTGTAATACAGCATTGGAATACCACACGTAGCTTTGAGTGTGTTAAGCCATTGGTCGGTAAAAATAGGGTAGTAGTAATCTTGTAAGTCAGATTTATTAGTAACACAAGCCAGTGCATGTTTACCATTCTGTAATACATTATTGGCAGTAGTGAAATCAAGAGGGATAGCGCCATCTTGCTGCACCATATTTAATGCCCAATCCAAATCCATCGGCTGTTTTTTTCTGATGAATTTATTGAGATTAAAGAAGCGGTCGTGTGTGGTGTAATTCAGTACAAAATTAAAGCCTAGGCCTTGCTGACGGGCAACATACGTCGCGACGTTAAGTGCCCCTGCTGATGTGCCAATATAGAGTGAAAAAGGGTCGAAGTTACGTTCTAGAAATTTATCTAATACACCCGATGCAAAGATCCCTCTTTGACCTCCGCCTTGAACAATAAGTGAAAAGTTGTTCCCATCTAAAAAATGCTGATTCAATCTACTTACTCCACACTAAAAGAACACTTTTTAGATTTAATACGCTAAACGTATACTGCTTGTTAGGGAATAGCATAGTAAACATCACCCTTCTTCGAATATGATTTAACGGTCAATCTTAAGCAAGCTTTATTCGTTTGCTGTTTCGTTTTTTGCTTAATCCGTGAGGTACATGTCGCTAGGCGAAAAATTATGTCTCTTGCAATAACTGAGGTATAACACCTTTACAAATCAAAGCGGTGCATTAATATGAATTGGCTAATATAAGGATGTAAGGTCGATATATGTCAAAAATAAGAGAAAAAAATCAAGTTCTTATCATTGAGGTTGCATGTCGACTATTTGCCTTGCAAGGATATGCAGCAACAAAAATGGCAGATATTGCCAAAGCCGCGAATATTCCAAAGCCTAATGTTTATTATTACTTTAGTACCAAAGATAACTTGTACCGTGCTGTACTTGAAAGTGTTATTCAGCCGTTATTAGATGCCTCTAAACCGATAGAGCAGCTCGACGATCCTGCTGAAGCCTTGACTGAATATATCAAAACCAAACTACGGATCTCTCGTGATCACCCTTACGCATCAAAAGTGTTTGCAAACGAAGTTATGTCGGGAGCAAAGTATCTTCCACAAGATATTGCTGATGGCTTATTACAGCAGTCAAAAATGATCATTGCCAAGTTTGAATCATGGATCGATGAAGGTGTAATGGCCCCGTTATCACCCCAGCATTTGATGTTTACTATTTGGGCTGCGACTCAAACTTACGCTGATTTTAGCTGGCAGATTTGTAATGTAATGGATAAAGCGGCATTGGATAATAATGATTACGCTGAAGCTGCCACTTTTTTAACCCAATTTGTGATTAATGGCTGTCAGGTAAAAAGCACTGCATCATAAATTGTCTATATGTCGTTATCAAATTGGTACATTTAACTCAGTGGTCTTATAGAATTTATAAACCACTTTTTTATCACGAATAAATGTATTAGAACGACAGCCTTGCCGATAGCTTCAGTAAGAAATTACCGTTTGTTCTGTGCGTTGGTGGTGTCGCTTTTCGTACAGCTGAGCCACTAAATTACAAAGAATCATCATACCCATTACACAGAGCTGAAGGGGGCTGAAGGCTTCCTCCATTATTGTTGCGCCTATTACCATCGCAAGGATGGGGTTAAATGTACCGAAGAAGCTGAGTTCACTAGTAGTAATCAGTGGGATAGAAAACACATAAGCGCAATAACTGACAGCCGTTACACCGACGATCAACCATATGAGTGCCGCCCATTGTGGCAACGTCATTGAAAATGGATCTGCGTAATTGTTGCCACTGAAATAAAGATGCCAATAAGCAATAGGGAGTAAAATTATCCCACCAAAAATTAATTTCCAAGTTAGTAACTTCCACCAGTAAATTTTCTTCATCACGTGTTTTGTTACTACACTCCCCCCGATCAACACTGTCATGGCCGCGATCAAAAATCCCACTGATGCGAAGCTAATATCTGCATGACTTGATAGGAATAAATAGGATGCACAGAGAATTAGTACCATTGCAGAGAGAAGTTGAATCACACTCGGTTTCATTTTATGAACAACAGCCATAACAACCAATCCGATTACTGGCAGTGTAATCATTCCAACACCAACCAGAGCGCTGGGTAGTTGCATCGCACTTTCAAATAACAAGCTAAAGAATAAGGTGATGTTGATGAAACCAACCAGCAGCAATGAGGGTATTTCTGACATCTTAGGCAAGCTTGGTTTGATGATGAACAGCAATACCCCAGCGGGTAGCGCACGCCATGCGGCAAGGGCAAAAGGGGACCAGCCCGCAAAGAATGCTGAAACTGTTGCGTAAGTGGTTCCCCAGAGAAGTGGTGCTAAAAGGGCGATAAAGACTCTCATGTATGATTCCATTTTATCTTGACGTAAAGATACTTTACATAAAGATTTTGCGAAGGTAAAGTCACTTTAAAAATATCAGCAACGTGAGGTGGTATGGGAATCAGCAAACCGTTAATAGTTAGAGCGCCGTCATCTTCTTCAGAAACACACCTTTTTTATCTTTATTCAATTGTTAAGAAGCCAGTAGCGCATTGGTGGGTTATTAACGGGAGGACAATAGAGGCAAAGTATTGCGAAATTGATGGGCTCATTCCACAATATACTTTAAGATTGGCACCGCATAGGTACGTTTATGAAGCTGATCTTAATGTGTTTTTCATACTAAATATGAAAGAATCAGTTTCAAAAAAATAAAGACCAATGTGTATATTAACTGGTTAGGCTAAGTGGCAATCTTGAGAGAAAATGATGACTAAACAACGCGATCATATTGATCAAATATCGCAACAATGGAAAGAAAATCATTCTGAGCTTGATAATGGTTTGGTGGAAATAATTGGTCGTTTTTCAAGGTTGAATAAGCATTTAGAAAATAAACGAGCGACAGTTTACAGCGCATTAAATATCAATGCGGGAGAGTTCGATGTCTTGGCGACACTCTATCGGAATGGCTCTCCGTATAAACTGATGCCAAGTGATTTAGTGAAACAAACTTTGCTGACATCAGGGGCGATGACTAATCGTTTGGATAGACTTGAGAAAAAGGGCCTGATCCAGCGCGCTCATAGTGATGAAGATAGACGATGTGTAGTTGTTGGACTGACGGATCCTGGGTTATCGTTAATCCAAAAAGGAAGCGTATTGTATTTTGATAAAGTCGCTACCCTGTATGAGCCATTAACAAATGAAGACCAAATACAGTTGAATGGCCTGTTAAAGAAGTGGGTAAAGCATTTTGAAGACTAGTGATTGAGTTTGTTCAGGTTTTTTCTTTTTCAAGGTGGCAAATAATACGTGCATTCGATACCGCATTTAGGTTCTTTATGTCTTATTTTTCAATGTTTATCGGATATAGAAAAAAGAGAATACCCAAGGCAAGTCCATATGTGATGGCCTGCCTTGGAAGGGCGCTATGTGATAAAACGAATGCTTAACGCATGGCTAATGCTTTTTCAGCTAAACGTTTCGCTGCGTTACGGTGTTTATACAATAACTGCTCGAGATCTAAGCCAATGACTTGTCCGTCGCTAACACGCCATTTTCCAGCAATCATTACTTTGTCTGCCTGATGTGCACCACATAAAATAAGCGCGGCTAGTGGGTCGTGTGAACCAGAGAAACGAATTTCATCTAGCTTGAACATTGCAATATCAGCTTGCTTGCCAACGGCTAATGTACCAATGTCTTGGCGTCCCATGGCTTGAGCTGAACCTTGTGTTGCCCAGCGCAGTGCATCGATATGACTTACGTTAGCCGAGCCATAACGTAAACGTTGTAAGTACAACGCCATACGTACTTCGCCAATCATGTTTGAACCGTCATTCGATGCCGAACCATCAACACCAAGTCCGACTTTTACGCCTGCTGCTTCAAGTTCATTATTACGACAAATACCCGATGCCAACATCATATTTGAAGTTGGGCAATGGCTAATACCTATTTGGGCTTTTCCGAGTCGTTTAATTTCTTCGTCATTAAAATGAATGCCATGGGCTAACCAGGTTCGGTGATTAAGCCAACCAACATCCTCAAGGTAATCGACAGGTCGTAGACCAAAGCGCTGTAAACAGAAGTCTTCTTCATCAATGGTTTCACATAAATGGGTATGAACCATGACGTCTTCATTCTTCGAGATACGGGCTGTTTCTTTCATCAACTCAGTAGTGACAGAGAATGGTGAGCAGGGGGCGAGGGCTATTTGAATCATCGCGCCGTCTGCACGTTGATGATATTCATGAATTAAACGGTGACTGTCATCGACGATTGTTTGCTCGGTCTGAATAGTATTGCGGGGCGGTAAACCACCGTCATCTTCACCTAGGCTCATTGAACCTCGGGTGAAGATGGCGCGGATACCGAGTTTGTTTGCCGCTTCGACTTGTAAATCAATCGCGTTTTCTAACCCCGTAGGGATAAGATAATGGTGGTCTGATGCGGTTGTGCAACCTGACATCATCATTTCAACCAGTGCAACTTCTGTGGCAAAACTCATCATTTCTTCATCTAAGCCCGACCAAACGGGGTAGAGTGTTTTAAGCCAATGAAAGAGTTCTTTATTGAGTGCGTCAGGGTAGGCGCGGGTGAGTGTTTGATAGAAATGATGGTGGGCATTAATCAATCCCGGTGTTACCACATGCTGGCTAGCATCGACCACGACATTGATCTTATTCTGGGGCTCACAGCCTAGAGCTATAAGCTCAATAATCGTTGTGCCAGAAATGACTATGCCACCCCGGGCATCCTCATTTGTGCCGGTGTACACCGCTAAAGGGTTTTTAAGCCAGATTGTTTCCATTCATAGTTGTCCTTAGCCATCTCAGCCTTTTCAGGGAAGAGGGTCTTTTTTCATTATTGAGTGAGTAAACGTGCTTTTTATTACGTTATAAAAAGCACTGGGGTATATAACAGTTACCGATTTATGTTGCTGAAATAGTATTTAAAAAGCGAACAAATTACATGTGCTTTGTTCGCACAATTATACATTAGCTGTTTTTCTGTGCTGTTAGTGGCTTTGCTTCTTCATCGAGATCTGAATCAGGGCTTAAGCTAACTTCTTCGTAGACTTCATCATCTTCCAGCGCTTCTTTCGCTGAAGATTCAGGCAAAATTTGGTGAAGTAGCACTGTAATTATCGTACCCGTCGTGATGCCAGAGTGAAAAAAGTTGGCGATTTCATGAGGTAAGTGCTGAATAAGGCGAGGCTCAAATGTTACCGCCAATCCTGATGCTAGACCGACACAAATAACTAGCGCATTTCGTTTCGTATCAGCCGCTTTTATCAGCATGCGGATACCGGCATAAGCAATCATACCGAACATAACAAAACCAACACCACCAAGAACGGGTTTAGGTATTGTTACGGCTAGTGCCGCTAATTTTGGAAATAGACCACCAAGAATCAACAAACCACCAGTTGCTGCTACAACATAACGACTCGCCACACCCGTAATACCAACTATGCCGACGTTTTGGCTGAATGATGCTAATGGCATCGCAGTTAGAATTGCGGATAATGTACTGCCGATACCATCACCTAATAACCCCCGCTTTAAATCTCGACCAGTAACTTTTGCATGACAGTTACTGCCTAGTGCCATAAAGTCGCCCGTTGCTTCTGCAATAACGACGATGTACACCAAGCTCATACTGATGATGGCACCAAACGAAAAGGTGAAGCCGTATTTAAATGGCTCTGGTCCACTGATCCATTTAGCGGAAGCAACTTGGTCAAGGTTAACCATCCCCATAGATAATGCGACGATGTAACCACCTGCAAGGCCAATAACAATGGCTGATGCTGCGACAGCACCTTTACAATAAACTGATACCGCAATAACGATGCCCAATGAGATCATTGCTAAAAAGAGCTTAGGCAGTGTGGCAAATTCTTCGCTGACGGCAGGTGCGTCGCCCACCCAATTCATCGCAACGGGTAGAATAGTTAAACCAATAAGGGTGACAACAACACCACTTACAACAGTTGGAAATAGTTTTCTGATCTTATCCATATAAAAACTGGCCAGAATTACCACGAAAGAGCCAACTAACGACGCCCCCATAATGCTACTGACACCGCCTTCTTTACCTATGGATATAGCCACACCTAAAAAGGCAAAGCTGGACCCCATAACAACGGGTAACCTAATACCGACAGGGCCTATGCCAACGCATTGGGCAATGGTCACAATACCAGATGCTAATAATGCAGCGTTGATCAGTGTAACGATTTCATCGACGGGTAATCCAATTGAAGTACCGACGATTAAAGGGACGGCAACGATCCCACCAATAGAAGCCAACATGTGTTGGAGTGCCAGTAAAAAAGTTAACCCATGTGGTGGGCGTTCATTGAGTGTATAGAGAAGTTTCATTGTTATTCCCTCTGTCAATTCAATCCATTAATTACGAATTGACTGGTTTATGAACAAGTTTGACCTTCTACAAACTGCGTAGCGTCAATAGAGTTCCTGATTAAGGTTCGTATTTCTACTTTGAGTGATGCGGTTTAAGCTGCAATAACGTCGACAGCCCCTTAAATAGGGTGTGTCTAATTTCAAAAAGTCTCTGTTCAGTTAGCCGATATACACTAATTTGGCGATAAAAATGGCGGTTAACGCATACATGCTAATTGAGACTTCTTTGGTTTTACCTGTTGCCAGTTTTAGTACGGTGTAAGTAATAAAGCCCAGCGCAATACCATTTGCGATTGAAAAGGTAAGTGGCATCATCAGTGCTGTAATGGCGGCGGGTGCTGAATCGGTAAACTCTTTCCAGTTAATATGTTGCATGCTGCTCATCATAACGAAGGCAACGTAAATCAATGCTCCTGATGTTGCGTAGGCTGGAATCATACTAGCCAAAGGAGATAAGAAAATAGCAGCCACAAACAGTAGTGAAATAACAATCGCAGATAGACCTGTTCGACCGCCCGCGGCAACACCTGCAGCACTTTCAACATAACTGGTAACGGGTGGACAACCCACACATGCACCTGCAACACTTGCAATACTGTCGGCTTTCAGTGCTTTACTTAAGCCTTCAATCTTGCCTGTGTCTTTATTGATTAAGTTGGCACGATCTGCCACCCCCATTAATGTACCTGCCGTATCGAACATGTTGACGAATAGGAAGGCTAGAATCACACTGACCATCGAAATATTGAGTGCGCCCTGTATGTCCATGGCAAAGAGGGTCGGTGCAATACTTGGCGGTGCTGCAAAAATGCCTTGGTACTGAACGATACCTAACATCATGCCAACCAGAGTGACGCCAATAATGCCGATAAGAACAGCACCAAAAACTTTACGTTCACTCAGTACTGCAATAATAAGGAAACAAATTGCAGCTAATAGCGCATCGGGTTGGGTGAAGTCACCCAGTGATACTAATGTCGCAGGGTTATCAACAACAATACCCGCCGTTTTCAAACCGATTAATCCAAGGAATAAACCAACACCAGCAGTCATCGAATAGCGTAGGCTCTCAGGTATACTCTCTATTATCCATTCACGAACTTTATAGAAGCTCATGCCAACAAAGAGTATGCCTGAAATAAAGACTGCACCCAGTGCAACTTCCCAGCTATAACCCATTTCGCCAACAACAGTAAAAGAGAAAAATGCATTTAAGCCCATTCCCGGTGCGAGACCGACTGGCCAATTAGCAAATAACCCCATTAGTAGCGTTCCCAAGGCAGCACCTATACAGGTTGCAACAAATACAGCGCCGGGATCCATGCCAGTCGCTGCCATAATGCTGGGGTTAACGAAAATAATGTAAGCCATTGTTGCAAAAGTAGTAATTCCGCCTATTAATTCATTTTTAACATTGGTTCCATGTTCTTTTAATTTAAAAAATCGTTCTAAAAAAGAGGACGATATACCTTCCTTACTGTGTAGCTCTTCTGCTTTGGTATTGTTCATTATGAATCTTCCTTTCTTTGCTCATATTTGAATTTAAATGAATACAATTTCCATTTGCTTTAGTTCATTGATTTATCATTTATGTAAATAAAGGTATTTATTTTTGATATATCAAGATCTATACCAGCTTGAGTTTATTATTTTTGTTGGTTTTAAAAATAAATTTATTTAAATTAGCTACTTATATATTTTTAGTTTTATTTCAATGTTGAAAATAAAGTGAGAGAAAGCGCAATCACAGTTATTTGTAATTGTTACAGCGTTATATATTTACTCTCGTATCTATAGATCGTGGTGTTATTAATTGATGAAAGGCTAACTGCCTCTATAAGTCGAAAAGCTATAAGGCGAGACTAATAAAGGTACATGGTAATGTGCATGGGTATCTGCAATACCAAAACGTATAACAACATCATCAAGAAAAGGTACGTCAGGCAGCTCTACACCGCGTAACGTAAAGTACGGTGCGGTATGAAACACTAATTGATATTTACCTGTGGCAAATTCTTCAGTGTCGAGAATTGGACTATCTGTACGCCCATCAGTATTGGTAAATACGGTTCTTAACAGCTCCAGTGAAGAACCGTTAACACGAAACAGTTCTACTTTTATCTCAGCACCTGGAACACCATTTGCCGTGTCTAGAATGTGTGTTGTTAATCTGCCCATTTTATATTTAGCGCTATGCGCTCTCCTGAATGATTGTTTCTAAGTTTTACTAACTATGTACACAATTTGGCTGATAGTAAAGTGCGTTGTGATAAAAATGTTAATTGAATTTGTGCGGCCTTTACCGCTATAGCCTGCTTGGCACGTGATGAATAAAGGCTTTCTAGCCTTTATTCACGCTATAATTAACATTGGAAACATTTAATTTACATTTGGCTTGTGGATTGTATACAATTCATGGTACAAATTTAGATCATAAGATGAAAAAAGAAAAAACAGATTCAGAAACGTGCTCAAACTATTAACTCGAATCGTGTTTGGCAAAATGTAGCAGCGAGTTCACGTTGGCATTTTTTTTGTTTAAGGAGTCTCTCGATGAGTAATGACTATCCCCGTAATCTCGTTGGTTATGGTTCCGTACCACCGCACCCACATTGGCCAAATGAAGCACGAGTCGCTGTTTCATTTGTATTGAACTATGAAGAAGGTGGTGAGCGTTGTATTTTGCACGGTGATTCAGAGTCTGAAGCTTTTTTATCAGAAATCCCTGCCGCTCAACCGTTTGCTGGCGAACGCCATATGAGCATGGAATCCATCTATGAATACGGTAGTCGTGCTGGAGTATGGCGTGTATTACGACTGTTTAAGCAATACGATATTCCATTAACTGTATTTGCTGTCGCCATGGCATTAGAGCGTCACCCTGATGTTGCCAAGGCGATGGTTGAAGCTAAACATGAAATTTGCAGCCACGGTTACCGCTGGATTGATTATAAACATATGGATTACTCGGAAGAGCGTGATCATATGTATAAAGCCATCGAGATCATTGAACGTATTACGGGTGAACGCCCACTGGGTTGGTATACCGGTCGTACTGGGCTAAATACCCGAAAGATTGTAGCTGAAGAAGGTGGCTTCTTATATGACTCTGACGCTTACGATGACGATCTACCGTATTGGCATGAAGAGGGCAGCAAACCACAATTGGTTATTCCTTATACTCTTGATGTGAACGATATGCGTTTTGCCACTGTGCAAGGTTTCAACTCTGGTGAACAATTCTTCCAGTACCTAAAAGATACGTTCGATACCTTATATGAAGAAGGTGAAACAGCCCCAAAGATGATGTCGGTAGGATTACATTGCCGTCTGATTGGTCGCCCAGGTCGAATTGCTGCACTTAAGCGTTTTCTCGAATATGTACAACAACACGATAAAGTGTGGCTTTGTCGTCGTGTCGATATTGCGAAGCATTGGCATGAACATCATCCCCATCCAAGTATGAAGGAATTTTAAGCATGGTAGGTTTTTCACATTGTCAGCCAACGACAATGAATCGTAGTGATTTTGTTGCTCACTTCGCTGATGTCTATGAGCATAGCCCTTGGGTTGCTGAATCTGTTTTTGATGCAGTACTAACAGAACAAGATGATGACATTGAATCATTACATCAGCGTATGTCAGATATTTTATTAGCAGCAAGCAAAGACAAGCAACTCGCATTAATTAGTGCTCACCCTGATTTAGCTGGCCGAGCGGCTGTGAATGGTGAATTGACCGAGGCATCAACCTCTGAGCAAGCGGGTGCAGGGATTGATAAATGCTCTGAGGAAGAATTTAAGCAATTTACGCATTTTAATAATAGCTACAAAAGTCGTTTTAATTTCCCTTTTATCATGGCTGTGAAAGGTGCGAATCGTTATCAAATTCTTGAATCTTTTGAAGTACGGCTTAATAACGACAGTGAAACTGAATTTGCTAAGGCGATAGAAGAGATCAATAAAATTGCTCTTTTTCGTCTGCGGGATATGTAAGTCAAGAAAACAACAGCTTCGCATTTGGGTGTTATCGATGACCCGAAATAGCGAATAACACCTTTACTCTTTATGGACTTAATTAAACAGGATGATTATGGAAAAGGCATTGAATTTTGAACAATACGTAAACCTTGCAGACCCTAAATTAGGCGCTGAAGCAATCTTTGCAACCGATGATTTTTTTGCAGATAAAAGCCGTTTGATCCGTACCGAAGCTGCGGAATGGAAAGAGGATCTTTATGATGATAACGGCAAGTGGATGGATGGTTGGGAATCGCGCCGTAAGCGTAGTGAAGGCTATGACTTTTGTGTTGTTCGACTGGGTCTTGCAGGAACAATTGCGGGCCTAGATATTGATACCTCATTTTTCACTGGTAATTTTCCACCATCAGCGTCTGTTGATGCCTGTTATAGCCCTGACGGTGAACCGTCTGATAGTACTGAATGGCAAGAGATTCTGTCGTCACAAAGCCTGCAAGGTGATAGCCACCATTTACATGCATTAGACAATGACCAAGTATTTACCCATGTACGTTTAAATATTTACCCAGATGGTGGCGTAGCACGTTTGCGTGTGTATGGTCGCCCAAGCGTTAACTGGGATCAAATCGATACTGGCCAAGAAGTTGATTTAGCCGCTGTTGTTAATGGCGGTCGTGCATTGGCTTGTAGTGATGAGCACTTTGGAAAGAAGTCTAATATCTTAGGCCCTGGCCGTGGTGAAAATATGGGGGATGGTTGGGAAACCGCGCGTCGCCGTACGCCAGGTAATGATTGGGTTATTGTTGCTCTAGGTCGCCCAGGAAAAATTGGCAAAGTCGTAGTTGATACCGCACACTTTAAAGGCAACTTTCCTGATAGCTGTTCAATTCAAGCCGCGTATGTTCAAGGTGGAACAGATGATCAGGTCGAGACGCAAAGCTTGTTCTGGCGTGAATTAATGCCGTCGCAAAAGTTATCTGCTCATAATATTCATGAGTTTGTTGAACAGGTGAATGATCTTGGGGCTGTCACGCATGTGCGACTAAATATTTTCCCTGATGGTGGTATTAGTCGTCTGCGTCTTTTCGGCTTTAAAAGCGAATAACAACACGATAGAAGCTGAAAGGAGAGAGTAATGGAAGCGCAGAATATCACTGAAAAATCGAAAGAAGCGCCATCAACAGAAGCACTATCAGCGGTAACCGAAACGTTAACGTTGAATAAAACATTGAAGATTGAACCATTAACACCAGAAGCCTTTAAGCCATTTGGTGATTTAATTGATAAAGAATCCAGTGAGTTCTTTATGATTAATAATGGATCTACACGACGCTATCACCGCATGGCTGATGTCGATGTTGCAGATAATGGTGGCGAGCCGATTATCAGTATATTTCAAGCAACGCCATTGCAGTATCCACTATCAATAAAGATGATGGAACGCCACCCTCTGGGTTCTCAGGCGTTTGTTCCTCTTTTGGGTAACCCTTATTTGATTCTTGTTGCCCCTAAAGATGACTCGCCAGATCCTAGTGCAATACGTGCGTTTATCAGTAATGGTAAGCAAGGCGTGAATTATCACAAAGGTGTTTGGCACCATCCTGTTTTAGCGTTGACCGAACAAGACCAGTTCTTGATCGTTGATAGAGCAGGCCCCGGCAATAATTGTGATGAAGTGTATTTTTCTGACAAGGTACAGGTTGAATTAACATTGGATGATCTCGTGTCGATTTAGCATCAAGGACAGCGTTACTTTAGTATATGCGACTTTCTTTCTTACTCCTCAGTTGAAGAAAGCGGTGTACAAAAAGGCATGGAAGACAATTTAATTAAATATGTTGATAAGCCACAGGCGATGAACATAGCAATGTATTAGAGGAGTTTATTATGGATCCGCATATTACAGAATGGCTGAACTTAGCAATCCGCTGGGCTCATATGGTAGTAGGTGTCGCATGGATTGGCGCATCATTCTATTTCAACTGGTTAGAAAATAACTTGAACCGTGTTAACCCTAAAACAGGATTAACTGGTGATTTGTGGGCAATTCATGGCGGCGGTATTTATCACCTAGAAAAATACAAACTCGCCCCCCCAAGCATGCCTGAAAATCTGCATTGGTTTAAGTGGGAAGCGTATTTCACGTGGATAACCGGCATGTGCTTGCTGTTTGTCGTCTACTACCTAAATGCCGAAATCTATCTTATCGCGCCAGGTTCTGGCTTAGATTCTACGACTGCAATTGCATTAGGGCTAGGTGTCTTAATCACTGGCTGGTTTGTTTATGACTTCTTGTGTGATTCGGCATTAGGTAAGAAGCCAGTATTGCTTGCGGCCATCTTATTCTTCCTTTTAGTTGGGGCAACATATGGCTTAACTCAAGTATTCAGTGGGCGTGGTGCTTACATTCATATCGGTGCGATCATTGGTACGATTATGGTCGGCAACGTATTTCGCGTCATCATGCCTGCACAGCGTAACCTTGTAAAAGCGATTGAAGAAAACCGAGCGCCAGATCTGACGTTACCTGCAAAAGGGCTTTTGCGTTCTCGTCATAATAATTACTTAACACTACCAGTGTTGTTTATTATGATCAGTAATCACTTTCCTAGTACGTACGGTTCGCAGTATAACTGGTTGATTTTAGCAGGGCTTGCTGTCTTTAGTATCTTGGTTCGCCATTACTTTAATACACGTCATGGTAGCCAAAAATATGCATGGACAGTGCCGATTGCAGCGCTAGGTATGATTGCCTTAGCGTTTGTGACATCACCTTATGGTTCTCAGTCATCAACTGTTACGACGGCGTCCACGACAGAAGCAGCGTCTGCAGGTGTCAGTTTTGAGTCGGTAAATACCGTGATTCAAGCGCGTTGTAGTGTGTGTCATTCCGCAACACCCACGCATGCAGCATTTAAAACAGCACCAGCGGGGGTTATTTTAGATACTGCTGATGAAATTAAAATAAACATACCACGTATAATGGCTCAGGCGGTGCAAACGAAAGTGATGCCTCTGGGTAACCTTACTCAAATGACCGATGATGAGCGCAACCTCATCGGTACTTGGGTCGAGCAGGGGGCTGTTATTCAATAACAGCGCCATGCTAAATGTAAGCGTTAGATGTAAGCTTTACTATCCGTAAATACAATCTCATTCGCATTCGATAATGTGCTCCTCAGTGAAATTCGTAATAAGTTGCGAGCTTTACTGGGGCTTTTTTATGTAATGTCATTCTGGACAAGTACTATGTCCTTATTTTCTTGTGTGGTTGTAATTTACATAGCCCGGTTCGTAAATACCGTTTTTGTTGTAATATCCCATATCAGAAAGCCGTTCTAACTCTGTTTTGTTATCAACATTTTTGCTCTCTGGACTAGGGTAATTTACGTAGTTAGGCTCGTAATGACCAGATGCATTCTTAAATCCAATCTCGTACAGGTTGGAGCCTTGGTTCAGTGTTGAGCTGCGTTCTCTTGCATGCTTGTAATTTACATAACCCGGTTCATAAAGCCCATTGGCATTGTATCGACCAATATCTTTTAAATCGGCAAAGGCAGGAATACTGATAAGTAAAATGCTACTTAACAATGGAAGTAGCGAAAGTTTGCTCTTCATAACAGGTATCCTTGTTGAAGGTACACAGTTAAGAAGACCGAACCTTAACGAATAACTTTCAATTACTCTCAGGGAGGGCAAAGAGTGTATTCATCAAAAATATTTCGCTGTTACTTATGTTCATTTTGACTTTGAACTGCATTGATGAACGTCGCTCTGGCACTTGGGATACCCAATTTTTCAGCTTCACTAACTAACGTCATGGCATGATCAATATCGCCTTGCTCTACGCTGTTCTGAATAGAATTAAGGTAGTAAGCACTTTTCGCTTCGATTTCAGGCACATAATCAATAGTAGGTAGAATTGGGTTTAGATTAGTTTGACTCATAGCCGTTACGGTTAAATTTAGTTGACCATACTCGCTGTGCAACGCAGTAAGATCTGGGATCATCGGTGGTTGCGTGCCAGTTCCTATAGCGAAAGCTTTAGCAGGATTAATAACGGTTGTACTGCCTTTTAGATCTTCGGAAGTGGTGTAGATTAAAACATTGACCTGATCTGACCCGATTTGCGGAACAATGGTAAATTGTTTCTGAACGCGATCACCATCTAAAAGTCTTGCCGGTATATATTTGAATTCATTTGATTTTATGTGGTGAAGAACGCCTCCTTTGGAATCGGTGACCAATACATTTGGCTCATAAAGGGTCAATTCTTTACCTACATGGCTAGTCAGCACCATGTCTACGGGGCCTCTGTCTGCCGGAATAACAAAACTTGCGACTGGGCCAGTACTGTTATTGTCTAGCAGTACCTGGCTTTTCTCATTAAATTCAAAATTAATATCTGCCGGAAGGCTTAGCTCCTGCCAGTTTAACTCTGCCTGCGAAACGGTTCTATTGTTTGCGGGATTTTGGGCCTGAGTGCTGACTTCAGACACCGAGGTACAACCCGCAACAAACATGGCCCATAGGTACAACATTACGTTTTTTAGCTTTACCATTTCCTTGAGCCTTATCTGGTTTACCACCAAGCTTCAACTTGGACACCCAGGTTGTATTCTGTGTCGTTTCCTATGCCAAAGGCATTATCATTCTCATAGTCTGTCAGGTAACTGGCATATACACGTAATTCAGGGCGGGCCCAGAAGCTAGAGCCGGCCGCCCAGGCTTGTGCCACAGTAAACTTGCTACCGGAGCTATCGACCTTATTGTCCTCTTCTGTAAACCAACCGCCCTCAAACACAGTACGCATATTTTCGTCCCACTTATACATTGGTCGAACAACTATATTGAAGATAGAATGATCATCTTGGCTGTCAAAACTTGAATTGGCATAAACGATCTGATGTCCGATTTCCCATGTATTTGTTGGAGCAATTACCCCCCAATTAATGATTCGGTAGCCGTCAATACCATCATCAGAGGTTGCATCAGGTGAGTTACCTGCTCCCAATCCGGCCATTTGTTCACCATAGCTTTCGGTCGCATATTGGAATATCGTTTTGTTTAAACCACCAATAACGTTGGCCATGGTCATTTCTGCGGTAAGCATCAGTGGGTCTTCACCAACTTCCGCTTTCTGCTCATCCGTTTCGTTTATGAGGCCATAGTTAAAACCAAGCTCTAAATTGGCATCTTGCCAAAGTGCAATTTCGGCGTATCTGATATCGAAGTTATTAACATTGATATCACCGCTATCTTGACGAAGTACCGCTAATGAAAGTTTGCCCGTACCGACAGACAGGTTTTCTATACCGGCACCGGATCCTGATGTATCCCAGTAGTAAAAATCAGAAATGTGAATATCATGTCGCTGATAGTAACGTTTGCCTGCCCAAGAAACAGCATCCGGATTGCTTGGAATGAGCCCCTTAGCCTGAACATTGAACTGACGAAGGGCAAATTCCGCATCATTGTCACAGGAGACATCGTCAACATCACCTGCTGAATTTTTGAGCAGCTCACATGATGTATTCGTGCCTTCGAAATCATTGCTTCCGTCAGAAAGTAAAGCCATCATAGAGTCAACATAGAAGGATTTTCCATCTTGGCTGTAGAGTTCTTTGCCCAATAGGATTTCAGAATAGAGATCGTCTTCGTTACCGAGGCGGCCTACTTTATTCGATTGGTAACGCACCTGCTGGCCGTTTTCACCGCTGATACCAATACCAGCACGCACATAACCGTGAAAATCGACCTCAGCAGTAACGGTCGCAGAGGCGAATATGGTTACAATTGTAACGGCCTGGCCCAGTGTATTTCTGTTCATTGGTAGCATTCCCCGCATGAATTATAGTGCTTTATTCTTCGTTTTTATTTTCTCCTTAAACAGCATAGTCGCCTCTGAGAGGCCTTCCATTACATCCATCGAGCAATCAGTAATTTATCTTTTCCAAACTTACAATTGAGACAGGGTTGTGCAAAAAAAACAGTTTGTCGCAAAGTTAGGCATTACTGCAGAAAATTCAGAACGGGTTTAGAATCGCTTCTTTCTCCATCTAATCCAGCTATTTAATGACAACCCCGAATTCAAATGAAAGCACTTTGCTTCTGGGAGCATCCTTTGGTGCCTTTGTTGGTATTATTCAAACCAGTGCTTGGTACTTTTGTCTAAAAGTAACTTAAGGGGAGGGTGTTTCAACGGATCCGTCTTTAGTAACTATGGATAATTAGAACACTTGATTAGTAGTCACTAACGGTATACGAGTTGATACTGCATTCAGAGCGATTTTATGAATTATTTCATCTACTGTCGTACAGCAATCCATCAATACAGATACTGAGTATTTTTCAGCTGCTTTTGAGATGGCTGTGTGTGTTACGCAGTTTTGCGTCATCATTCCACATATCAGTAGTTCTTCAATCCCTTGCTTTTGTAAGGCCTCTTCTAAGTTGGTTTGCTCAAAGCTATCTGCGTAGGTTTTTACTATTACTTCGCTATTTGGTGCGACAGCCATGATTTCTGGATGTATCTCTACCCCTTCGCTGCCTTGGTTAAAGAATGGTGCGATACCTTTTTCAGGGGCTGCTTCATGTTTGATATGAATCACAGCAATGTTTTGTGCATTTGCTTTTTCAATCGCTGCTTTGATGTTACTTAGTGTCAGCTCGGTATTCCAAAGTGGGAATTTCCCCTTTGGGAAATAGTCGTTTTGTAGATCAATAACAAGTAACGCTTTCTTGTTCATTTTCATTCTCCGCAATTTGTATGTTGACATGCTAATACCAACCTAAATAAGTAAATTTATGACCATTTACTTATCCAGATTGGTATAAGGGGATATTATCTTAGCTTGCAGGCTTTACGTCAGAGTCTAAAATGACATAAAACAAGTTAAAAACGACAAAAGTGGTTTGGTCAATGAAACGAATATTAATAGGTATTTATCACTATCCTAATGCTTTGAAATCGGCTGTTTATGGCCTAGAAGAAATGTTCCTAATGGCAAATAACATCTGTAAAGAGCAGAGTGTTGATGTGATATTCGAGCCAGTTGTCTTTGAAGACACAAAACAGCTACCGCAGACTTTTGTCGTGATATTGTTACCTCCGAGCTTGCAACGTAATGATTATGTCAACCCTAAAACAGAGCTTATTGACTGGCTTAGAATACAGCATAGCCAAGGGGCAATCCTTGCTTCTGCCTGCGCAGGTGCTTTTATATTAGCAGCAACAAAGTTGGTAGAAACAAGAGCTGTTACTACGCATTGGGGCTTGTCAGATTCGCTTCGTGCACAGTTCCCTCATATCGTGGTCAACAGCAATGAAATCTTAATTGATCATGGTGATGTAATTACCGCTGGGGGCATGATGTCTTGGCTAGATCTAGGTTTTGAACTGGTCGCTAAATACTCCTCTGCAAGTGTAATGCGCAAATTGGGAAAACAGCTTGTCGTCGATACCGCGCCAAGGGAGCAGCGTTTTTACCAGCAATTCATTCCCTCTTTTTTACATGGCGACCAAACCATAGTTAAGATTCAGCAAATAATGAACTTGGACTATACGAAACCATTATCTATTCAAACCTTGGCTGGGCAAGTTAACCTTACCGTACGTACCATGCAGCGCCGTTTCTTTAAGGCTACTGGTTATAACCCCAACCGTTATTTGCAGCGATTAAGAGTACAAAAGGTATGCGATTTACTAGAAAGTTCACAACATTCTTTTGAGTATATAGCCAGTCAAGTGGGTTATGAAGATACCAGTGCATGTCGAAAAATATTCGTTAAAATTATAGGGCTAACACCGAGAGAGTTCCGTATGAGATTCACTCGAAACTAAATGTTTTACAGGGAGAGTTTACAGGGAGAGCGCTCGGTGTTGAATTTGGCAACGTGGGTAATTCTTGACCGAGTGTTATGGCGTATTAAAGGTGACCTTTTGAATTCAGCTTGCGGGCGTTAAATTACTCTTATATTGTTCAAGTATTATTCGTAAAAATTTATCACGCGTACGATTCGATGCTTCCTTGGCTAATCGTATAGATACTAATTTTTTCTGTTTCATCTTACATACCTCAATTTGATTACTTTTATTTTATACTCATAATCCAAAATGAAAGCTGAATGGAAACTTATTATGTTTATCTCACTTTAAGATGTCCGGCTTTATTCCAAGATAGAAATGTTTCTTGTTAAGGTTGTTCATTCTGAACAGTAATCACTTTCTTAGTACGTATGGTTCTCAGTCAAGTTACTATTCTTTGAAAGAAGCGACAATCGGGCAGGATAAGCCAGAGGTGTTGGAGCATTGGTCCATTAGGCGACTAAGGTTAGATTTAAGACGTTGAAGATCGCTAATTTTCCTATTGTTAACGTCATACTCACTTCTCAATCGTTTCGCATCGCCCTGTTACTGTCTCTCACACTTAATCCTTATTGCTTCTTCCAGTCGTCAGATTTTCTTACTATAATTTCAACAACTTCAGCAAGCTCTTCACCTTTTGGTGTCAACCCGTAATACACCGTCACAGGAACAGTTTCTTCTTGTCTTCGCCAAACAAATCCTTCTTCCTTTAACAGCTTTAATCGCTCACTGAGTACTTTGCTAGAAACTAGAGCTAGCTGCTTCTGTATTTGCCCAAATCGCATTTCATGATTCTGACTAACTAACCAAACAATATGAGAAGTCCATTTTGTAGAGATCAGTGTTAAGTATTTATCAGCACTACAATAGCCTTCAGGCTGTTTACCTTGTTTATTCATACTGTCTCCTTCAATTTTCATCATATCTAACTTGAATCAAATTGCTATACCCACACTAGTTACCCAAAGGTAACTAGTTACTTTTGGGTGCCTAATTTCTTTTAATTACTTACTCCAATATTATCACTCCATCGCCACAGAACATTTAAACTAAGGAAATAGTATGAAAGCAATTTGGTTCATTGTTTTAAGCACTCTATCTTTTTTCTCTTATGCATCAATGGATTATAAGAAACCGCAAACGCCGCGTGAATTACACCAGTTATTTGCAGAGTATTTTTCAAATAATGATATTACTGGACTAGGTACGCTATTCCATGAAGATGCAGTATTCGTCTTAGACGCTGAAGGAAATCTCGCTAAAGGTAGAGAGGCTATCAAGCAGACTTTGAAAGGCTATATGCAAGGTGACGTAGAAATGATCACACACGGTGTATCTATTCACATCAATGGTGACACTGCTCTTATCCGCTCCGACTGGGAAATTACGAATGTACAAACAGGAATGGCACTTGAAGTGATGAAATACACTGATGGAGGTTGGCTTTACGTAATTGATAACCCTAATGGCTTCTGAAGACTGGTCACTTATTCAAATATTCAAAATTATCTAAGGAAGTAGAAAATCGCCTGTTTATGTCTTATTGCTGTAAACAGGCGGTGGGTAGTTTTATCAAATTTTATGATATAGATTTGAAGGTGGATACGGTCTATTTAGGATAGACAGTCTGACGACCGCAACCAGCACAAACACCATGTTGGATACGAAGCTCGCAGTCATGGGTGGTTGGATTACCATGTGGGCAAGCATCATCAACACCTTCGACATGATTTAGTGAAAAGCTACCTTGCGTCGCATTTCCACGAGGATCATATTCGCCTTTTTCACCAAACCCCTTATTTGCTTGAATCGTATCAAGCATGGTCGAAAGGTCGTGAGCAAACAACTCAGCATAGCGTGCATCTTCTGCAACCATTTCACTCATACGATGTAATACAGTGGCAACGCGTGTCTGAGCGTTTTTATTATCTGCCATAGTAATTGGAGCTCCTGTATAGAGGTTGTTATGGTTGCGTTGAGGTAACCATAACAACCTTAAATTTGTGGGTAGAGGGTAATCGTTTTTAATATTAATTAGTATTTCTACGGCGCTTACACTGCAATTTGTGCTTTAGGCGTTTCACCATGAATGTCGTAAGCTTTCTTGCCATAAATATAAGTTTGAGAAACGGTTCTGTCGTCTCCAAGGCTCATTAATACAAACAGCTTTTCTTCGAGGTTGGTAGTTTGCTTCATTCTAAAACGCATAAGCTGTGTTGCATGAAGATCGAGTACAACGAAATCAGCTTCTTTCCCTATCGCAAGGTTGCCAATTTTATCGTCAAGATGAAGGGCTTTTGCTCCGCCTAATGTCGCTAAAAATAACGATTTAACGGGGTGAAGTTTCTCTTGTTGCAACTGCATGATTTTGTAGGCTTCACTCATGGTTTGCAGCAATGAAAAGCTTGTACCTGCACCCACATCCGTTCCCATGCCTACGTTGATATTAAATTTTTCCATTTTAGGAAGATTGAACAAGCCAGATCCTAAGAAAAGGTTAGATGTGGGGCAAAAAGCAATGGATGAGTCAGTGTCTGCGAGTCGCTGGCATTCACAATCAGAAAGGTGAATTCCATGGGCGAACACCGAACGTTTGTGTAATAGACCGTAGTGGTCGTACACATCCAGGTAGCTTTCACGTTCTGGGAAAAGATTTAACACCCATTCGATTTCTTTTTTATTTTCAGAAAGATGGGTGTGCATGAAAACGTCAGGGTATTCCTTTAACAACTGACCGACAGTGGCGAGCTGCTCATTGGTACTAGTAGGTGCAAAGCGTGGTGTTACTGCATAATGCAGTCGCCCTTTATTGTGCCAACGTTCAATGAGTTCTTTAGATTCTTCGTAACCTGATTGCGGTGTGTCGGTAAGATAATCTGGCGCATTACGATCCATTAGCACTTTACCGGCGATCATGCGTAAATTACGTTTTTCGGCTTCTTCGAAAAAAACATTAACAGATTCTTTATGTACCGTGCCAAATACCAGTGCGGTTGTTGTTCCGTTACTGGCTAGTTCATCAAGAAACAGTGTCGCGACCTGATGGGCATAGATTGGATTTTTAAAACGTAACTCTTCAGGGAAAGTATAGTTCTCTAACCAATCTAAAAGCTGTTCACCATAAGAGGCAATCATGCCCGTTTGTGGGTAATGGATATGGGTATCGATAAAACCCGATGTAATGATTTTATCTTTAAAGACCTTAACCGTGATGTGTTTAGGTTGTCTTGCTAATACGTCTTCTGCTGAACCAATATCAACAATATGACCATTTTCGACAACCAAAACGCCATCCTCAAAATACTGGTAAGAATCGTCGAGTCCGACATCTTTAGGGTCAGCCACGCTGTGTACAATGGCTGAGCGGTATGCGATTTTTTGTGATGTCATTTCTTTCAATCCTATTGTCCGTTCAGATTAAGCCAGCTTGTTCTGTCGAACGGCTAATGCTGTATCAACTGGGCGTTTTTGCTCCAGTTCTTCACCTTGATAGTGAGCAATCAGTTCGCCTGCGACAGAAACAGCAATTTCAGCAGGGTGCTTTCCTTTCACCGCTGCGATGCCAATAGGGCAGACCATGCGTTCTACTGTTGCTTGGTCATAGCCGCGCTCTGTTAATCTGTAATCAAATTTTTTGCGCTTGGTTTCCGATCCAATCATGCCGAAATAAGTGACGTCTTCACGCTTTAAAATGGCTTTTGCCAAATCGAAATCAAGCTGGTGGTTGTGTGTCATAACAAGGTAATAGCTGTTGGGTGGCATATGCTTTACTTCAGCAACAGGATCGTCACTCACTAGCTTATTGATGCCTGTTGGAAGATGTTCTGGAAATTCATTTTCGCGCTCGTCAATCCAAGTCACTTTAAAGGGCAGCGTTGCTACAATATGTAGCAGCGCTTTCGCCACATTACCTGCACCAAATAGCACTAAGTGATTTTGCTGTTGACCTATGGGCTCAAAGCTTAGTGTTGCCATACCACCGCAGCATTGACCCAAACGTGCACCAAGATTAAAGCGTTCCACTTTTAAGTGTTTATCGCCAATTAACAGCATTTCCCGTGCCATTTTTGTCGCCAAATGTTCAAGATGACCGCCGCCAATAGTGGCGATGAGCCCGTCACGAGTCACTAGCATTTTTGTACCTGCATCGCGAGGCACTGAGCCTTTGTCTTCTAAAACGGTGACCATTATGCAAGCTTCGCCTTTGTCTTCCAGTCTCGCTAGCTCATGAATCCAGTTATCATTGAACATATTGACGCTCCCAATCAGTTGCATTATTTTTCTTGTTCGTTGAGCTCTACTGTTACTTCTAACTCTGGTTGATCAACCTGTTGTACATTTTGCACTGCCCATAGCACGCGTTCTGGTGTTGCTGGCGTATCCAGTTTTGGAATCGCATTGTTTACAGCAACAGACGCGATGGCATCTTTTAATGCACTCCACACAGACATGCTAAGCATGAATGGGGGTTCACCGACAGCTTTCGAATTAAAGACGGTATCTTCAGGGTTGCTGCGGTTTTCCAGTAAGTGAGTGCGAAAATCGATAGGCATATCAGCAATTGCTGGGATCTTGTAGCTTGCTGGACCATTAGTCGTAAGCTTGCCTTGTTCATTCCACACTAACTCTTCAGTTGTTAACCAACCTACGCCTTGAATGAAACCACCTTCAATCTGGCCGATATCAATGGCAGGGTTTAAGGATGCCCCTACATCATGTAATAAATCGGCACGCAGTATTTTGTATTCACCAGTTAAGGTATCAATAACCACTTCAGAGCAAGATGCGCCATAGGCGTAGTAGTAGAACGGGCGACCACGCGCTTTTTGGTGATCGTAGAAAATCTTCGGTGTGCGATAAAAACCGGTACTTGAAAGTGAGATTTGATTGAAATAAGCCAATTGAATCAGTTCTTCAAACGGCATGTATTTATCGCGAATTTTTACAATACCACTTTTGAATACCACTTCTTCTTCGCTAACCTTGAAGTGTGAACTCGCAAATTCAACTAATCTGCGTTTAATCGTTTGCGCGGCATTTTGTGCTGCTTTACCGTTCAAATCGGTACCCGATGAAGCTGCCGTCGGGGAGGTATTGGGTACTTTATCGGTATTGGTAGCCGTGATTTGAATGCGGTCGATATCGACTTGGAACTCTTGAGCAACAATTTGTGCCACTTTGGTGTTTAAACCTTGTCCCATTTCAGTACCACCGTGGTTGAGGTGAATGCTGCCGTCGGTATAAATATGAAGTAGGGCGCCAGCTTGGTTCAAGAACGTTGCTGTGAACGAGATACCAAACTTAACAGGCGTAATGGCTAAGCCCTTTTTGAGTATTGGGCTTGTTTTGTTAAAGGTGTCGATTTCTTTACGACGTTCGTGGTACTGGCTGGTGGCTTCAAGTTGTTCTGTTATATCGTGTATGAAGTTATCTTCGACGGTTTGGTAGTAGTGCGTGATATTACGGTCTTTATCATCGTAGTAGTTGTGTTTACGCACTTCTAGCGGATCTTTCTTTAGGTAGCAGGCGATTTCATCCATGATATGTTCAATGGTCATCATGCCTTGCGGGCCACCAAATCCGCGGTATGCGGTGTTAGAGGCAGTATTGGTTTTGCAACGATGCCCCGTGACTGTTGCATCACCCAAGTAATAGGCGTTATCAGAGTGGAACATGGCGCGATCGACAATGGAGCTTGATAGATCTGGCGAATAACCACAGTTACCAGCAACCGTAATATCAATACCTTGGATACGGCCATTATCATCAAAGCCAACTTTGTATTGGTTGTAGAACGGGTGGCGTTTTCCTGTCATTTGCATATCTTCACTACGCAATAAGCGCATTTTTGTAGGGCGACCGGTGAGGTGAGCAACAACAGCCGCCATACAAGCAGGGCCTGCCGCTTGCGTTTCTTTTCCGCCAAAACCACCACCCATTCGGCGCATATCAATAACGATTTTATGCATTGGCACCCCCAAAACTTCAGCAACCAATTTTTGTACTTCGGTTGGGTTCTGGGTAGAGGTATAAACAATCATGCCGCCATCTTCAGTTGGCATTACACTGCTGACTTGTGTTTCTAAATAGAAGTGCTCTTGCCCACCGATATGCAGATCACCTTCAAGCACATGTTTGGCTTTCTTTAATGCAGCAGCCGAATCGCCGCGTTTTTGTTGGTGGCTTTCAGTTACGAAATGCTTCTTTTCTAGCGCCTCTTTAACATCAAGAATCGCTGGAAGAGGGTCATATTCGATAATGGCTGCTTGAGCAGCTTTACGTGCCGTTTCTAAATCATTGGCAGCAACGGCCAAGATAGGTTGTCCGTAGTATTCTACTTTTCCATCAGCCAGTAGTGGGTCGCCGGGTAAAATTGCACCAATATCTAGTTGCCCAGGCACATCTTTACTGGTGATAACCACCTCGACGCCCTCGAACTCGTAACACGGGCTAACGTCAATTTTGGTGATATTGGCGTGTGCTTGGGTGCTTAAACGTGCATACAAATGAAGTTGGTTAGGAAATTCTAAACGGTCATCGATATAGACAGCTTCACCTGTTACTTGCTTACCTGCGCTGTCGTGCTTAACGCTTTTACCCACGCCAGTTGTTAAATCTTGTTTTACAAGAGCCACCATCTCTTCGTGGCTCAACGCATTACCATGATGATTAGACATAAGAGGTCACCCTTGTTTCAATTTGATTATTCACGTTTTGCTGTTCGATAAAGAAGCGGTAAAGCATATTAGCGGCTGTTTGGCTGCGGTATTCTTTACTTGCTCTGAAATCAGAAAGAGGCTCGAAATCGTTTTCTAATATCGCCATTGCCAGTTTTACTGTGGCTACATTCCATTTCTGCCCGAGTAACGCTTGTTCACACGCTGCTGCGCGTTTGGGTGTTGCAGCCATGCCACCGAAGGCAATACGAATTGAGGCGACTACGCCGTTAGTTAATTCAAGATTAAATGCGCCGCATACCGCAGAAATATCATCATCGAGTCGCTTGGAAAGCTTGTAAGCACGGAACTCTTTACGGGCTTCAGGCTTAGGGATAATGATTTTTTCGATGAACTCTGAAGGTTGTTGTGCAGTCACTTTGTAGCTAATGAAGTAATCTTCAATCGGAATAGTGCGAGACTTTTTACCACGACGAAGCGTAATGTTGGCATTGAGTGCAATCAGTAAAGGGGGCGCATCACCAATAGGGGAAGCATTCGCAATATTGCCACCCAGCGTGCCTTGGTTACGAACTTGCAGCGATGCAAAGCGGTGAAGCAATTCACCAAAATCAGGGTAGTGTTTGCTGATTACATCGTAGCAATCACTGATTGGTAAATTTGCACCAATGATAATGTCGCTATCGGTTTCCTCTAATACTTTCATATCAGCAACCAGATTTACGCTAATCAACTGTTTTATTTCACGTTGAAACTGTGTTACTTCCAGAGCCAAATCTGTTCCGCCTGCCAGTAGGCGTGCGTCAGGGTAGGTTAGTAGTAGTTCCGCCAGTTCATCTGTTGTTGTTGGTGAAAAGCTTGATAGATTCTTATAGTAAAGTGTAGCGGGTTCATTACTGATACTTTTAAGCTTTTCGATGGTACGTAGTTCAAGTTCAGCAAACTGATCGAGAATGGGTTTATCAGTGCTAAGTGACATCGCCGCATCAATAATCGGGCGGTAGCCTGTACATCGACAAAGGTTGCCAGCTAATGATTCTAAAATATCTTCTTTGTTGGCTTGAGGGCGATTCTTACTGAGTGCAAACATCGACATGATAAAGCCGGGTGTGCAGTAACCGCACTGTGAGCCATGAAACTCAACCAAGGCTTGTTGCACAGGGTGAAGAGATTTATCTGTATTTTGCAAATCCTCCACCGTGATTAATTGTTTTCCGTGCAGGGCTGAAACAAAGGTAAGACACGAGTTAACCGAGCGATATTGTAGTTGCCCATTCACTAATTCACCGAGTACAACCGTACATGCGCCACAGTCACCTGAACCACAACCTTCCTTGGTTCCTGTTTTGTTTGTCTGAGTGCGCAGATAATTGAGCACGGTCATATTAGGTGAAAGTTGAGTTTCTTCTCGTACTTTCTGATTCAGTAAGAATTTAATCAAGAGACCTCCTTGGCTAGGTTGCGATTTTTCTGACCTTTGAGTCAATATTGTTCAAGTTGACTTTTTAGTCAACTGTTATTTTACAACTTTGCAACAATTGCGTGTGGGGTTACTTTTATTATCAATTCTTTAATAATCAATAATCTAAGTTAGATTTTCTGAGTTTTATTTATTGTTTTAATGCTTTTGTATGCTAAAGATGTTTAGTTGTTACATTTTGTTTTTTATATTGCATACACTACTAAATACAATTATGGCAGAGATATAGATGGCTATTGTGTGGATTATCAGAATAATTGATTGATACTTGGCATGATGTTTATTAAATACCAATTCCATTAATTATCTGCCCATTCAGAATACCACTGGGAGTCGAGTTCAAGGATAGTGTTTGATAGAAGAGTGGTTCTCTTTTGAAATTGCTAGACACAGAAGTTGGCTTCCAGTGGTGTTCCCTTTGGGCGAGTTTAAAATACTTTTATACTGCGTTAATAAATTTCAATTTAGAGCCACTAGATCCTCAATTTATCTCCTTGCCTAAAAGTATTTTAACTCTCGCTGAACTGATCAGATAATTAATGGATTTGGTATAAGTGGGTAGGATTATGTCAGGTGAGGTTTTTAAAACAAAAAAAGACCGTAGATACACGAAAGTGGAATACTTGTGAATTGGTATAAGCGTAGGAGTACATAAAATACAGGAAGCAGTGTGAAGGTAAGTTGGCTCTGTTTATGGTAACAGAGCCTATGTGAAATTATGCTTTGTTTAAGGCATTACTCTTAATGACATTAGAGAAAACGACATGCAAATCATTAGACGCAGTTTCACCATCTAGGCTCAGTTTGGAGCGAATATGGTTTAAATGTTCTGCCATTAACGATAGGGCTTTTTCTTTATCACCAGCTTCAATGGCATCCAATAAAATGGTGTGTTCATCTAAAGAACAATTAGCATTGTTACCTACTTCGTATTGCGCAATTAATAAAGACGTTTGAGAAACCAAGCTTCGTTGAAAATTGAGGAGAGGGGCATTGTTTGCCATCTCTGCAAGTTTGAGGTGAAATTCACCAGATAGGCGAATACCACTACCAAAATCCCCTTTTTCAAAGGCATTTAATTCTGCTGTTACCAGCTTGCGGATTTGCTTTATTTGCTCTTGAGTTGCATTTTCAACCGCTAATTCAGTAATAGCGAGTTCCATTACTTCTCGTGCTTTAAAGATTTGCTTTGCTTCTTCAATCGTTGGTGCAGCAACAATAGCCCCACGGTTAGGGCGAATCACAACAACTTGTTCAAGAGAAAGGCGCAGCAGTGCTCGGCGGATAATGGTACGGCTAACACTGAATATTTCACTTAAAGCCTCTTCATTCAGCTTGGTGCCTGGCGGTAATCGTTGTTCTAAAATAGCATCAAAAATATGACAGTAAACAACATCATCCTGAGTCTGATTTGGGGATTTAGTTTTTGATTTTTTTTGTATTGATTTGCTGAGACTTGTCATTCGGATGATAAACCTTCTAATCCTGCATCTTGAGGTAACTAGGGTATAGGCGTACTTTGTTATAATTCGTTATCTTTAATATTACTCGTTTTGTGTACAATTTCTTAGCTTTATTGTCTTTTTTATTACAGCAATCGACTTAGTTATCAAAATTAAGCATCAATATTGTGTTTTAGGTGAGGTGTGTTCGATTGAGCTGAATGATTTGGTTTCATTCGTTAGGTTGAGGCGGGGGAAAACAAGAAAGCCAGCTATAGAGATAACTGGCTTTCATGATGTTTGGCAATATGTAATCTAGGTTATGCTAGGCAAATAACTCTCAGAATGGATACCAAAACAGCTGTTCTGATTGATAACGTTTGACAAAGCCTAACGTCAGAACAATCGCGATGACCAATAGAGTTAGGTAATCATTTTTGGTCATTGGCTTTAAGCTGTACCAAGAGCGTCGCTTATTGCGACCAAAACCACGCAATGTCATGGCGTTGGAAATAACGTCGGCGCGATCAAGGCTAGAGAAAATCAATGGACCTAGAATTTTAGCAACGTTTTTAATGCGCTTCATTACCGGAACATTATTTGAAATGTCGACACCACGGGCTTGCTGCGCATGCATGATATTCATGAAGTCTTTCATTACTTCGGGTAAATAGCGCAAGGTCAAACTGACGGCGTAAGCGATCTTGTAAGGCACCCCTAATTTATTCAAGCTGGCTGAAAATTCAGTAGGGTGAGTGGTAAAGACAAAGACTAACGCAATGGGGAACATACTGAAATACTTAAGTGTGACAGTTAGCAGGTAGAATAATGTTTCAACCGTGATTTTATAGTTACCAAAGAGTGTTAACAGTACTGTTTCACTCCCCATGTACTCGACACCTTGTAAGGGGGCAATTAGAAACATAAATAATGCGTTCATTAAAAGAACAACAGACGTACCGATTAAAAGAGGCTTATAGACTGAGAACGGCACTTTACTGATTTTTAATAGTGCTAAGCCGACTAAGATCATTGCGCAAATAACACGTAAATCAAAGGTGATCAGCACCATGGTTACCCAGCTCATGAATAAGATGAACTTAGTGATACCATTTAACGCATGCAAGGCAGAGCCTGTATTGACATAGCTAATGCCAAATTTAATTTTATTTGTTTTCATTATTTATTCTTTGCCTCATGTTCAATAAAGCAATGAATGAAGTTATCGATACGTTCAATCCCCATCACATGTGCTAATGAATACAGGCTGGTTACGGTTAAGTTGGCTTTTTCTAGCAGAGCTGGCTGGCTAAAAATGGTGTTTACAGGTGCGTCGGCTAATAATTGGCTATCAGCAATGACAATGGCACGTTGAGTATATTCGAGAACAAGGTGCATATCATGCGAGATGATCAGAATGGTAATGCCGAGTTTACGGTTAAGCTCTCGCACAAACTTCATCATTAATGTGTAGTGATGGTAGTCTTGGCCTGCTGTAGGTTCATCCAGAATCAGTAGTTCAGGTTCTAGTACTAAGATAGTGGCAATGGTCACGCGCTTTTTCTGACCATAACTTAAAGCATCAATTGGCCAATGGCGGTATTTTTTCAAACCGCACAGGTCAAGAATATCTAGAACCTTACGTTCGACTACTGCTTCATCGATTCCTCGGTTGCGTAAACCTGATGCAATCTCATCAAAAATCATATGGTGCGAAATCATATGATTAGGGTTTTGTAGCACTATACCGATCTTCTGGCTGCGTTCAAAAATAGAGCATTGTGCTAAATCTTGTCCATTCATGAAAATAGACCCAGTATCAGGTTCTAATACCCCCATGATTAAACGTGTGATCGTTGATTTCCCTGAACCATTCTTACCTAAGATGGAAACAAATTCCCCTTTATTGATATGAAAGCTCACATCATCAAGCGTATTTTTAATGCCATCGTATGAGTACGAAAGGTTATTGACAGTAAGCAAGCGCTCACTGTTTTCTGGGGTGCCTTCAGCTGCTGATTGGCGATACCAGTTTTCGATCTGCGGCTTAAATTTATCAAGATTTAATGTCGAGAAATATGCCGGTTTATCGTCTTCGGTTATTTGGCATCCAGCCGCTTTTAACGCCGATATGTAAAGAGGCTCACGTATTCCATGCTGTTCCAGTAGATCACTGGCAATGAGTTGGTCAGGTGTCATATTGGCAACAATTTCACCTTGTTCCATCATGATGATGCGATCAACAGGGCGATGAAGAACGTCTTCAAGGCGGTGTTCAATAATGATAACCGTTTTGCCTGTATCACGATGAAGGTGATCAATAATGTCGATGGCGGCTTTGCCTGTTTTAGGGTCTAAGCTTGCTAGCGGTTCATCAAACAATAAGATATCGACATCATCGACCATAACGCCCGCAAGGGATACGCGCTGTTTTTGACCACCACTAAGGTCAAAAGGAGACACATCTAAGATGTCATCAAGCTCAACCATTTTTGCGGTGTTTTTAACAATAGTATGCATTTCTTCTTGAATAACCATTTGGTTTTCAAGTGCAAAGGCAATATCTTCGCCCACGCTTAGACCGACAAATTGTCCATCAGTATCTTGTAGTACAGTGCCTACGATATTGGTACATTGATGAAGATCTAATGATTCTGTGTCTTTACCGTTAATCTTGAGGCTACCAGAGCAATCGCCTTTAACGGCAAAGGGGATTAAGCCATTCAAGCATTGGCCTAGTGTTGATTTTCCACTGCCGCTTGGACCAACAATAACAACTTTTTCGCCTTTCCCAATTGTTAGGTTAATATTTTTTAGGGTTGGCTTTTCTAACGCCCAATACTTGAACGTGAAATTAGAGAATTCAATAGTCATCAGTTAATCAGCTTCTTTAAGGTTGTAGCTTTGTTGTTTTCTTTTTGCCACCGCGGTCAAAATATAGTGACCGACAATAGCAATTAAGAGGGTGTTACCTGCGGCAATAATGATGAGTTGTGCCATCACTTTGGTAAAGGGTTCGGCATAAAGCACAGAATCTAAATAGGCAGAGCAGCCATAACCAATAACATTACCGAGGAAAGCAAGGAATACAAACAAGGAAAAATCAAATTTAGTGAATTTCCCCATCTCTAAACGATCTCGGGTAATCTTGGGGTAAAAACCAATTATTAGTCCGACTAACCCCGAACCAAGAACCCACGTTAGCCATACTCCCCAGCCCGCAAACATATCGGTGACCCAATGGCCAATAAAGCCAACAAGAAAACCAACAAGGGGACCAAATAAAACAGAAAATAATGCCAATACTGCCATCGCAGGCTTAAGCGTTGTGTTGGCAAATACGGGGATACCAAACATAGGTAAACCGCCAATGCCGTAAAGTGCAGCACCAATGGCGATTAAAACCACCGTTTTAGCAGAAAGATTCATGATATAACCTTCAGTCAACTCTGGTGATTGTTCATCATAGGGAAGGCAAGTTTGGATAACCTCTTTGATGTGAACAATCTTCGTTATAATGGATGTCGCAAATACTGCTTTAATTTTATGGCTACTAACCACCGGTAAGAACGTAAATCGTCAAAACTCTGATTCTGAGTGCGAATAATCCATTATTGTGCAAGAGCGATGATGGTGTATGTGTAGCGTTCCTTTAATCGGCGGCAATACTACATGAAGCTGTGATAGAAATAAAAACTTTCCATCTAGACGTCTAAGTATTGAGCGAAACTCATAAACTTTACGGTATTTCTAGCTTAAACAGCCTTCATGTTTGATATATAAACAGGAGATATGATTACAAAAGGGAAGTGATGAATATTTTACAGAATGTAATAATCATTTTTGTCTAGATTCAGTGAAAGTTAGGCTGGGTAAACTAATCTTGTATTAAGAGTTAGTCATAATTTAGCTGTCGTACATGAGTGCTCTATTTGTTATGTTTTTGCTGTAACTGACTGTTTAGTTAGTGATTACTGATAGAGCTATCATGAAATGTGGTGAAGAAGCCTTCTTTAGGTAAAAACTGTAGTAATAGCGTTGAAATTGGTGTGGATGGATTTCTAATCGTTACCTTGTTTGTTAAATAACTTACCTGTATGTAATGTAAATAATTGGATATACTGAATTTTCTACTTTATTTTTCTTGATATATGGTAAATACTGCTGGTTGCCTTGTTTTATTTTGAAGCATGCAATAAAAACATTTTCGTTATATAGTGTCTTTGTTTGTATTTATTCGAAATTTTGCGCTATCACACAAAATCAGTATGTGTACTGATTTTAAGTTAAGGTAAAATTAGGGTAAAATTAGTAATTGCAATCCCGCCAATTCCGGCTGGGTGCAGAGCCAAATCATATTGGAGATACAGCTTGATTAATGTATTCCTTGTAGATGATCACGAACTGGTTCGCACAGGGATCCGACGTCTTCTTGAAGATGTCCGTGGAATAAAAGTGCTAGGAGAAGCCGACAGTGGTGAGGAAGCCGTAAAATGGTGTCGTGCGCAACATGCCGATATTGTTCTTATGGATATGAATATGCCTGGTATCGGTGGTCTAGAAGCTACACGGAAGATTCTTCGTTTCAATCCCGACATCAAAATTATTGTATTAACGATTCATACTGAAAATCCTTTCCCAACGAAAGTGATGCAAGCAGGTGCGGCTGGATACCTTACTAAAGGTGCTGGTCCTGATGAAATGGTTAATGCTATTCGCATGGTTAATAGTGGGCAACGTTATATTTCGCCTGAAATCGCTCAACAGATGGCATTAAGCCAATTTGCACCTGATTCTGAAAATCCGTTTAAAGACCTTTCAGAGCGTGAGCTTCAAATTATGATGATGATCACGAAGGGGCAAAAAGTCACTGACATTTCAGAGCAACTCAGTTTAAGCCCAAAAACAGTGAATAGTTACCGTTACCGTTTATTCAGCAAACTGGATATAGGCGGTGATGTTGAGCTTACCCATCTAGCAATTCGTCATGGAATGTTGGACACAGAGACGTTGTAGTGTCAGAAGCATTAGATGAAAAGAGCTTTGATGCAAAAAGCTTTCTAAAAACAGTTACTCACCAACCTGGCGTCTATCGTATGTATGATGCCGTTGGTGAAGTAATTTATGTTGGGAAAGCTAAAGATCTTAAAAAGCGCCTATCGAGTTATTTTCGAACTAACGTAGCTGGAGAGAAAACCAGAGCGTTAGTGAAAAATATCTGTAAAGTGGATGTCACGGTAACCCATACCGAGACAGAGGCGCTGATCCTTGAGCATAACTACATTAAATTGTACTTGCCTAAGTACAATGTACTATTGCGTGATGACAAATCTTACCCGTATATCTTCTTGAGTAATCACCATCATCCCCGTCTTTCTATTCACCGAGGCACTAAAAAGCGCAAAGGTGAATATTTTGGTCCATACCCTGACGCGGGGGCGGTACGTGAAAGCCTGCATTTAATGCAGAAACTATTTCCTATTCGTCAATGTGAAGATTCTGTTTACGCAAACCGAAGCCGCCCTTGTTTGATGTATCAAATTGGCAGGTGTTTAGCTCCGTGTGTTAAAAATTTGATAACCGAGAAAGATTACGAAGACCAAGTCAGTTTTGCCCGTTTATTTTTACAAGGTAAAGATCGTCAAGTAATCGCTTCACTTGTAGAGAAAATGGAGCAAGCTAGCCAAAGTTTGAATTTTGAACAAGCCGCGACTTTCCGCGATCAAATTCAGGCACTACGACGCATTCAAGAGCAACAATTTGTTAGTCACGATAGTGAAGATGATCTTGATGTGGTTGGAATTGCCCATCAAAACGGTATGGCATGTATTCATGCGCTTTATATTCGTCAAGGTAAAATCTTAGGCAGCCGCAGCTATTTCCCTAAAATGCCAAGCGATGCTGAACTAACGGAAGTGCTATCGAGCTTTATTACGCAGTTTTATCTGAATCAAGCTGAGGGTCGGGTGATCCCATCGGTTATTATCTTAGGTGAAAATTTAGGTGATGATGCTGCGGTTATTACTGAAACATTGTCTGACATTTCGGGTCGGAAAATTGAACTAAAAGTGAACCCTCGTGGTAACCGTGCACGTTATTTGAAATTGGCGCAAACCAACGCAATGACAGCGCTCACTAGCAAGCTTAGTCATAAGATGACTATTCATGAACGGTTCTCTGAGCTACGTAAGGCTCTTAACCTCGAGACTATAACTCGTATGGAATGTTTTGACATTAGCCATACGATGGGTGAAAAAACGGTGGCTTCTTGTGTGGTATTTAATCAAGAAGGTCCGTTTAAGCAAGATTATCGACGTTATAATATTACGGGTATCACTGGTGGTGATGATTACGCTGCTATGGGGCAAGTATTAGAGCGTCGCTATGGCAAGCAGATGGAACCCGAAAAAATCCCCGATATTATTTTCATTGATGGTGGACGAGGTCAGCTATCAAGGGCGTATAATGTTGTAAAACCATTTATGGATGAATGGCCTAAGCAACCACTATTAATTGGTATTGCAAAAGGGGTAACACGCAAAGCAGGGCTTGAAACATTAATTTTTATCACGGGTGAAGAATTTTCTCTGCCCAGCGATTCACCCGCATTGCATTTGATTCAGCATATACGTGATGAAAGCCATAATCATGCGATTAGTGGTCATCGTGCACAACGTGCCAAAGTAAGAAAACGCAGTGCTTTAGAAGATGTGGAAGGTATTGGCCCTAAACGCCGTCAAGCGTTGCTTAAATTTATGGGTGGTTTACACGAATTAAAGCGCGCAAGTAGAGAAGAGATCGCTAAAGTGCCCGGAATCAGTAAAGCTTTGGCAGAAAAGATATATGACGCATTGCAACACGGCTAGCTTTGCGGCACTCTTGTATCTGTAGTGGTACTGTCGTTAATTATAAGAATTAAGAATTATGCGTTTATCAATTCCGAACATATTAAGCTTCATTAGACTAATACTCATCCCTTTCTTTGTTATTGCTTTTTACTTGCCTTATGAGTGGTCTGCGTTTGCAACTGCGTTAATATTCTTTATTGCAGGTGCCACTGATTGGTTTGATGGTTACCTTGCCCGCAAACTGAATCAAACGACTCGTTTCGGGGCATTTATTGATCCAGTTGCTGATAAGCTAATGGTAATCACGGCGATGGTGTTGGTTGTTGAACATTACCACTCTATTTGGGTAACCATTCCTGCCGTTACCATGATAGGTCGAGAAATCATTATTTCTGCATTACGTGAGTGGATGGCTGAACTCGGTAAGCGTGCAAGTGTTGCCGTTTCTTGGGTCGGTAAAGTGAAGACAGCATCTCAGATGTTTGCATTATTGTTATTACTTTGGCACCCACACGAATGGGTAACATGGTTAGGTTATGTATCACTTTATGTAGCAATGGTATTGACTTATTGGTCTATGTACCAATACCTTAAAGCCGCAAAAGGTGACTTGCTTAATGCTGAGCATCATTAAGTCTCAAGGTATTATCTTGTTCTAAAATAGATTTCGGAAGCGGCTAATGAGCCGCTTTTTTATTACCAAATGAAAAAGTGAATTTTATTTATTTGCTGATTAATTCATCTCTTTGATGTTGTTATAGTGGCTTTGGCTAAAAGGTAAGCGAACGAACACTTTTGTTGCATTTTTTTCGTGACAGCATCATTTGAATCTGTAGAATGGCCGACATACCGCAGCGGGGCAACCCACTAACGGTTAGTGATTGAAAAATTACTAAATTCTTTAAGATGTTTTGGCTTTAAAGAATATGGCGCGTTGGCAGAGTGGCTATGCAGCGGATTGCAAATCCGTGTACCTCGGTTCGACTCCGGGACGCGCCTCCATTATTCCTTGAGAATAATATTGCGACACTAGCTCAGCTGGTAGAGCGCAACCTTGCCAAGGTTGAGGTCACGAGTTCGAGCCTCGTGTGTCGCTCCAAATTTTGTACTAACGGTCACGTTACATTGGCAGACCGTTATAAGATGGTG
>NZ_PYOC01000008.1 GCF_003026215.1 Photobacterium indicum | reverse complement strand
TCACCCGTCCGCCGCTCGTCAGCAAATTAGCAAGCTAATTCCTGTTACCGCTCGACTTGCATGTGTTAGGCCTGCCGCCAGCGTTCAATCTGAGCCATGATCAAACTCTTCAATTAAAGTTTTGTTGGCCGCTCTTGTTAAAAGGCGACCGGCTCAATGATTTTTACTGATATTCTTGTTTCATTCTTCTTGCGAAGAAATGAAGCATAAATTGACTGTGTCATCTTTCGATGATTAAGGTCACTCAGTTCATTGATAAATCTTTCGACTTAAAATCTTACGAGTGCCCACACAGATTGCATGGTCAAATTGTTAAAGAACATACTGACTAGGTTGCTGGCTAAGCGCCGTGCTCCGTGTCAGTGAGGTCGCATTATAGGGGGATTTTTGCGAGTGACAACTCTTTTTTAAACAAAAAAAACCAACCGTTCAAAATTTGAACACGATTGGTTTTTGTGGGCTAAATCTTACTCGCAAGACGTAATTTTAAAGGCTAATCAAACTCGCTATATTTAGATATGACAGTATCTAAATCCACTGTCTGGGGGGTATTCCAACGATCAGTCCAGTTTACTGATACTTTAATGTGTTTAGTACCAAGTACAGGAAAATCATTTTTTACGACAACGACTCTACTGACTGTTGTTCCAGCCATTGATAGCGATTCAGTACTACCCTTTATGTCGCTATATAACATAGTGCCAGTTCCTGCACTTTGTGAGCGGGTCCGAAATAACTCTAGTTTTTCTTCTGCTAAGTATAAAGTATCAATGCTGTGAAGCGCATTTTCAGATTTCACTTCCATATAAGCTTGAAGCTTTACAAGACCAAGTACACCGACAGTAAGAACAACAAAGGAAATCAGTACCTCAATAAGACTAAAACCTTTCGATTTAGAGATCATACCAAGATCCCTCAAGCCAAGTTAATTTACCATTAATAAACTCACCTGATTTACCTGCATTATATGAAGGAATGATAGAGCCATTAATTCTAACGGTTCTATCAGGAGCATCAATACCAATAGCTCCATCAATATAAGTTGAGCCATTGACAAAAAAGCTTACATTTAAAAAATTAGGATCTATATCCGATTTATTAAACGCTCTGACAGGAAATGTAATATTATCAACTCGGTCTTCCCATATTGATTTTGCATTTAGTGCTATTGATGCATATTGATATAACAGCCCATTAAATGCACCCGAAGCATTAAACTCCACAAAACCATCATGAATCACCAACATGATTGACTTGTCAGAAACCACACCGCCAAAAATATTAGCACCTAATGCACATGACCCATCAACCCAGATCTTTTTATTTCCAGCTAAAAAGGAAGCTTCAACTAATTTCGAACATTCTGTAATCCATCCTTGCGCTGTAACTGCATCCCCACCTTTTCCATTGACTATACTTGGGCTAATAATATCTCCCTTTGAATCTTGAGCAATTTCACTTCTAACTGTTTTCCATTCGGCATGGTCAACACCAAAAATATCCTGAAATACATCTACAGTGGTGTTTTCGATAATATCCAAGCCCTTGACTAAATCACTCACAACAAATCCAGTAGGTATATTTGTTGTATCAAACAGATTAGAACGATAACGACTATCACAAGTAAATGTGATTGCCCCTCCCGGCCCTCCACCATGGTGACTAACTGTGCTATCCGTTGTTAAAAAGTGTTCATCTGTACCACTTGCGCTACTTATATAGCTAACAACCCCACTCGTCACAACTGACTGACAAGCGAAGTTGTCAGCGCTAATAAACGTTTCTGTCGGATTGGGGACAAAGTGCTGAGAACCTGTAAGTTCTAGAACGGAAGCATTCATCTTAATAGTGCTATTTATCCCTCCGCCAAACTTAGCAGTCTTTGTGACAGTTGATTTTGCTACGATACCAGATGAAGCTTCTGACACAATTCTAATCTGATTGCTTGACGGAAATGAAAAACGTATATCCGTATCCACAAGATTATTACTACAAGTATTCATATAGGCTGGATCATTTGGCAGATTACTTGATGCATTCATTTCTGAAAAAGCACACTCAAGCCCACCCTCAGCTCGCCAATGCGCTTGCCTTGCCAACACCTCATTTTGCGTTCGCTTAATTTGGTAAAAAGCATTTTTATAAGATGCTAATGAAAATAATAACGACACCACTAATAACATGGCCGTTACTAATAAAGTCGCCATTCCTTTTTGACTCTTCATTAATTCCAATTCCTTGTTTTAATTTTTGTTGATACCGTTTTTATATAACTCGTTTTTGGTAATGTCGCTGATAAGCGAATATCGACAATTGAAGACGTTGCAGATGATGTCGATAGAGGAGTTGGCACCACATCAAAATCAGTAACGTTTATGTAAGCTTGATCCATTAATGAAAAGACGGTTCCAGCTCCGCAACTTGCATCACTCTGGGTTATACCACCTACTGACGGTGTAACCATATCAACACACATTTGAATCACGTTATTAGGTAATGCCGACTTAAATCGAAACTTCACAATTCGCCATTCAGCATTTTCATCTTCATACACATAACTAATTGAATCATTTGCGGAGTTAACAACAATGGTCGAAGAGGCGCCAGATAAGGTCAAAGTTCCTGAATTATCCGAATTATAACCTGCTCGCTGTATGTCGTTTTTCATGATCCTTATTGCATCATTCATATCTTGAGCTAGCATCAACTGTTTTATTCGTTCAGCAGCCATATTATGCCCACTTAGAAAAATGCTCCCTACAGAGGCTAAAACAATGAGGCCTAGACTCGAAGCAACCAACAATTCAATCAGCGACATACCTCGTTGAAGGCAAACAAGATTAACCACACGATTTATAGCCATAATACTCCCCTGTTTCACCACAAGTTCTTACGCGACCAGTTAACTGATTAATCATAACTTTCACGTCTTTACTCGAATCTATATATAACCAGTAACTCCCTGAATTGCTCGGTGTGGCTCGAACAGGGTCAATCGTATAGCTAACATAATTATTTGATGCTTTTATCGATACTCTCTTGAAATCTTGACCATCGATGAGTGCAATAGCTATATTTTTTGCAGAAGCTCGATCTGTAATTACAGCTGCTTTTAATGTCACAGCCAATACCCAGTTACCATCATCCTGATATGTTAATTCACCTGAATCATCCCGAACAAAATGCACTTTCAACTCTTCATTACGCATCACAGCTTCTGATTTTGCTTGAACCAACAGCCACTCGATTTCTGTAGCTAACCGCTTCACTTTATTTGAATCAATTAACTGACTGAACGAAGGGGCGGCGGCAGAAACTAAAATAGCGACGATTGCGACGGTAATAATCAGCTCTAGCAGAGTAAACCCAAGAGTCTTCCAGCTATTAAAATGTATATGGTGTAATGATTGAACCATTCCGCGAGGCATTCCCCAGTTCCCTTTATAAACATGTCGACAGCATAAGTTCAACTTGATTCATATCGTATCACCAGAGCAAAATACCCCTGATTATAAAGAGATAATTATCGAGTGAATTCGAATATTAGAGGAAGGAGCCGTCAATGAATGAACAAAAAGGCGTGACACTGATCGAGTTACTTATCACTGTGGCAATTATTGGCATATTAACCGCTATTGCTTACCCTTCTTATCAATCACATGTTTTGAAGAGTTATCGCAATCAAGCGATGGGGGATTTAGTAATGATTCAGCTCGCATTAGAAGAAAAGCGAACTAAGGGGCACACTTATAACGATACAAATAATACTGTGGCAAACCTTTGCCCAAGCTGCGATATAAGTGGGGAGCGTTACAACTATGCTATTACCGCAACAACAACCAACTATACAATTACTGCAGCTAGGCAAAACGCACAACTTAATGATTTCTGTACTGATCTAACAATAAAAAATACAGGTCAAACCGGACCAGCTGGTTGTTGGTAATAAAGTTTATGACCCAAACAACTTTCTATCATGCTTTAGATGAAACTATTTTTGTTATTGATACAAAAAAGCCGACTTTCGTCGGCTTTTTTCGTCTAACTAATCAATCAAACATTAACCAGTTAAATCATCAAAAAATTTCTTCACACCATTGAAGAAACCTTCAGACTTTGGCTTATGCTTACTTGCTGCATTTCCACCAAAGCTTTCTTCTAGCTCTTTAAGTAGCTCTTTTTGATGAGAACTTAAATTAACTGGTGTTTCAACAACTAGCTTACAAATCAAATCGCCAACAGCACCGCCGCGTACAGACTTAACGCCTTTACCACGCATACGGAACATACGTCCGGTTTGTGTTTCTGATGGTACTTTTAGATTTACGCGACCATTCAAAGTGGGTACTTCTACTTCACCACCAACGGCGGCCATCGTAAAGCTAACAGGTACTTCGCAATATAGGTTGTTGCCATCACGTTCAAAAATTGAATGCTCTGCAACATGTACCTGTACGTACAAATCACCAGCTGGCGCACCAAATTCACCCGCTTCACCTTCACTAGAAAGACGAATACGATCACCCGTGTCAACACCCGCTGGAATCTTAACTGACAAGGTTTTCGTTTTTTCAACTCGACCTTGACCATGACATGAATTACATGGGTCTTTGATGATCTTGCCGCGACCGTGACAATGTGGACAAGCTTGCTGTACAGCAAAGAAACCTTGACGCATTTGTACTTGGCCTTGGCCATGACAAGTGCCACACGTTGTTGCTGATGAACCTTTCTTGGCACCAGAACCGTCACACGAATCACAACCAACCAATGTTGGTACACGGATTTCTTTAGAGCAGCCACGAACAGCTTCTTCTAATGTCAGTTCCATGTTGTAGCGAAGATCGGAGCCACGTTGAGCACGCGACTGTTGACGTCGACCACCGCCGCCGCCACCAAAGATATCGCCAAATACATCACCAAAGATGTCACCGAAATCAGCGCCGCCGCCACCACCGTAGCCGCCACCACCGCCACCTTGTTCAAAGGCTGCATGGCCGTACTGATCGTATGCCGCTTTCTTCTGAGGGTCGGTCAGAATTTCATACGCAGTTTTGACTTCTTTAAATTTTTCAGTCGCATCTGCTTCCTGATTGCGATCAGGGTGAAATTTCATTGCAAGGCGTTTATAAGCCTTTTTAATCTCACGTTCTCCGGCGTCTCGACCAACACCTAGAACTTCATAAAAATCGCGTTTTGACATACTTAACTGTCACCTGCTTTAAATACAGCTACGGGCGATAGAGTAACCCCTAACGCCCGTTCGAAAATAAGATTATGAATTAACTATCTTATTTTTTTTCGTCTTTAACTTCTTCGAACTCAGCGTCAACAACATTGTCATCTTGCTTTGCTTCTTGCTCGCCTTCACCGCCTGGTGCTTGCTGAGCTTGAGCTTGCTGTTGAGCGATTTCCATAAGCTTCTGAGAAGCAGCAACTAGCGCTTGAACTTTCGCGTCGATTGCTTCTTTATCTTCAGCTTTACGTGCTTCTTCTAATTCAGAAACAGCAGCTTCGATTTTCTCTTTGTCTTCAGCTGGTAGTGCTTCGCCAGCTTCTTCAATTTGCTTACGAGTACCGTGAATTAGCTGATCAGCTTGGTTACGAGCAGTTACTAACTCTTCGAACTTCTTGTCCGATTCTTTGTTAGCTTCTGCTTCTTGAACCATTTTCTCGATATCTTCGTCGCTTAGGCCGCTTGAAGATTGAATCGTGATCTTCTGCTCTTTACCTGTGCTCTTATCTTTAGCAGATACGTGCAAGATACCATCAGCATCTAGGTCGAATACTACTTCGATTTGTGGCATACCACGAGCAGCAGCTTGAATACCTTCAAGGTTAAACTGACCTAGTGATTTGTTATAGCTAGATTGCTTACGCTCACCTTGAAGAACGTGGATAGTTACCGCGCTCTGGTTGTCTTCTGCAGTAGAGAAAACTTGGTTCGCTTTCGTTGGGATAGTTGTGTTCTTCTCGATTAGCTTAGTCATAACACCACCCATGGTTTCGATACCAAGAGATAGTGGCGTTACGTCAAGAAGAAGTACATCTTTCACGTCACCCGCAAGAACACCACCTTGAACAGCCGCGCCTACAGCAACAGCTTCATCAGGGTTTACGTCTTTACGTGCTTCTTTACCAAAGAACTCAGCAACTTTTGCTTGAACCATAGGCATACGAGTTTGACCACCAACAACGATTACGTCAGTGATTTCGCTTACAGATAGACCAGCATCAGAAAGAGCAACTTTTAGAGGCTCAAGAGAACGCTGTACAAGATCTTCAACTAGAGACTCAAGCTTCGCACGAGTCACCTTGATGTTCATGTGCTTAGGACCAGATGCATCTGCAGTGATGTAAGGAAGGTTTACATCAGTTTGTTGTGCAGAAGAAAGCTCAATTTTCGCTTTCTCAGCAGCTTCTTTTAGACGCTGCATTGCAAGAGGATCGTTGCGAAGATCCATGCCTTGTTCTTTTTTGAATTCTTCAACTAAGTAGTTGATCATGCGGTTATCGAAATCTTCACCACCAAGGTGTGTATCACCGTTAGTTGAAAGAACTTCGAAAGTCTTCTCGCCTTCTACTTCATCGATTTCGATGATAGAGATATCGAATGTACCACCACCAAGGTCGTAAACTGCGATAGTGCGATCGCCGCCTTTCTTATCAAGACCGTAAGCAAGTGCAGCTGCTGTTGGTTCGTTGATAATACGCTTAACTTCTAGACCTGCGATACGACCAGCATCTTTCGTTGCTTGACGCTGAGCATCGTTAAAGTATGCAGGAACAGTAATTACTGCGCCTGTTACTTCTTCGCCTAGGAAGTCTTCAGCTGTTTTCTTCATTTTCTTAAGAATTTCAGCAGATACTTGAGGAGCAGCCATTTTTTGGCCTTTCGCTTCTACCCATGCATCACCGTTATCAGCTTTGATGATTTTAAAAGGCATGATTTTAAGATCACGCTGAACTTCTTCATCTTCAAAGCGACGACCGATTAGACGCTTAATTGCGTATAATGTGTTCTCAGGGTTTGTTACCGCTTGGCGCTTAGCAGGTTGACCTACTAGCGTTTCACCATCTTGGGTGTAAGCAACAACAGATGCCGTAGTACGCTCACCTTCCGCATTTTCAATTACGCGCGGTTTGTCGCCATCAAGTACTGCTACACAAGAGTTAGTTGTACCCAAGTCAATACCAATAATTCTACCCATCAGGCTTTTCTCCGAAATTCATTTAATTTTACAAGCGCGTCCGAAATGAACGTCGCTATATGGGTTATACCCAGACAAAATAAGTTTACGATGTCGTATGATTACTAAATAAGGCCAATCATCCCCATTTCAAGGGCAACACCCAAAAAATATTTAAATAAAATAAAAAACCCACCGTAGTGGGTCTTTTTAAAGCATTTATACAGTTATGCTTGCATATCTACACTGCCAGCAGCAGCTTTAGATACCATTACCATTGCAGGACGAATAATACGGCCGTTAAGCTCATAACCTTTCTGCATAACAAGCATTACCGTATTTGGTTCATGCTCTGCACTTTCCTGAATAGACATTGCTTGATGGAATTCAGGGTTAAATGCTTCACCTACAGGGTTGTGCTGCTTCAGACCGAATTTCTCAACCGTTGCAGTCATTGTTTTAAGCGTTAGTTCAACACCTTCAATCATTGACTTCAACGCTTCGTCATTCTTATCTGCCATCTCGATAGCACGTTCAAGATTATCGATAACAGGCAATAATTCTTCAGTAAATTTATTCAATGCAAATTTACGAGCCTTATCGATTTCTACTTCTGAACGTCGACGAACATTTTCACCTTCTGCGCGAGCACGAAGCACGTTATCTTGCGCTTCTTTTACTTTTGCATCACTTGAAAGTAGCGCTGCTTCTAATTCAGCAATACGTGCGATTTGCATTTCTTCAGCAGTAATTTCTACAAATTCTTCCTCAGCAGAAACAGTCTCAGCCGCTTCTACAGTCTCTTGCTGCAGCTGTTCATCCTGTAGTTTTTTGTCTTCATTGTTCATGCTTTTACTTCTCCGCCAAGATACTGATGTATTTTAAATACAATTGTTCACAAATTTGAGTAGATAAACCAGTATTATCTGCTCAAAAAAAACATTCATGTGCCTATTATGGGGATGAACGTCAATGATTCAAGCAGAGTTCGCTAACAAAGCGCGACAAGTCTCTAAACCTAAGGCTATACTGGCCTCACTATCATTTGTCGGATCAAGGACATGAAGCGCATTTTTCAAACAATCGCGTTAATTGGTAAGCCAAGAAACCCAGATGCTCTGCAAACTCACAAAACCCTCTTTGACTGGTTAACAGGCAAAGGCTACGACGTTTTAGTCGATCATCGATTAGCGAACGACCTTGATGTGCCTCAAGACTGTTTGTGCGATTTACTTACTATTGGCGATAAAGCGAACCTCGCGATTGTCGTCGGTGGCGATGGCAACATGTTAGGCGCAGCGCGCGTGCTATCGCGTTTCGACATCGCTGTTATTGGGGTTAACCGTGGTAATTTAGGTTTTCTGACAGATCTTGACCCAGAAAGCTTCAAAGAAGAATTAACCCGAGTTTTAGAGGGTGAATTTGTAACGGAACGCCGCTTTTTATTAGAAGCAGAAGTTCATCGGCACGGACAAATAAAAAGCCGGAACGCCGCATTAAACGAAGCCGTATTACACCCAGATAAGATCGCTCACATGATCGAATTTGAAGTGTATATTGATGATAACTTCGCCTTTTCTCAACGTTCTGATGGTTTGATCATTGCAACCCCGACAGGCTCAACAGCCTATTCACTGTCTGGTGGTGGCCCTATTCTGTCGCCAAGTTTAAATGCAATAGCCTTAGTGCCGATGTTTCCACATACGCTATCAAGTCGTCCTTTAGTGGTCGATGGTGATCGTTGCATTAAATTACTAGTGTCGCCCGATAACGGCAGTACATTAGAAGTAAGCTGTGATGGACAGGTTTCCCTACCTGTTAGCCCTGGTGATGAGGTCCATATCTATCAAAGCCCTGAGCAATTACAGCTTATTCACCCTAAAAATTATAACTACTACGGTGTACTCCGCGCCAAATTAGGTTGGTCAAGTAAACTGTTTTGATCACGCATTTTTTCTGAAAGCAAAAAGCCAGCATCTTATTGCTGGCTTTTTATTACCTGAAATTCATCGACTTACCATATTCGACTTTTTCATCAAATATTTCACCACAGTACTTTACTGTACTTAGATACAGTATATACTGTATGAAAACACAGGTGTTGATTTAAACAGGTGAACACATGCTTTCTCATATGACTATCTCTAACTTTGCTATTGTCAAAAACCTAGAATTTGAACTCAAGTCAGGAATGACCACTATTACTGGTGAAACCGGTGCAGGTAAATCGATCGCGATTGATGCGCTTGGTCTCTGCCTTGGTGATCGCGCTGAAGCGTCTATGGTTCGTCCTAACGAAGATAAAGCAGAACTTTCTGCCGCATTCTCATTAAAAAATAACCAAGCAGCGCGCCGCTGGCTCGAAGACAATGAATTGGTCGATGGTGAAGAATGTATTCTTCGCCGAGTGATAACAAAAGAAGGTCGTTCTCGTGGGTTTATTAACGGCAGCCCTGTTCCTGCTTCTCAGCAGAAGTCATTAGGCCAATTGTTGATCAATATTCATGGTCAACATGCCCATCAGCAACTAATGCGTCCTGATTATCAACAGCAAATGTTGGATCAATATGCGGGTCATCACCTTTTAATGGATAAAACACGTCAGGCTTATCAAAACTGGCGTCAGACGAATAATGAATTAAAGCGCCTAACTCAAAATCGTGAAAAAAATGAAGCACAAAAGCAACTTATTCAATACCAAGTAAAAGAACTGCATGATTTGGCACTTGGCGAAGACGAATACAGCGAGATAGAAGAAGAACATAAACGCTTATCAAATAGCGGTGAACTTGCACTTTCGAGCCAAACCGCCCTATCGATTTTATATGACAACGATGATGGCAATGCCTTACAGCTGCTTCAAATGGCAAGCCAGCAAGTCGTATCCTTAGGTGAGTTCGATAATAGCTTGAGTGCAATTCCACAAATGCTGGAAGATGCCATTATCCAAGTTCAAGAAGCTAGCCAAGAGCTACGGGGTTATTTAGATAATCTGGATATGGATCCCCAACGCTTAGTCTACCTAGAAGAACGCATTGCTAAAATTTTATCGTTAGCCCGTAAGCATTACGTTATGCCTAACGAACTCTTCCAGAAACACCAAGATCTACTCAAAGAGTTAGAACAACTTGATTGTAGCGATGAGCGACTGGAAGAACTTGCAGAGCTTGTTGAAAATAAACGACAAGCATTCTTAGCAACAGCAGAAAAACTCAGTAAAAGTCGCCACCGTTATGCCAAAGAGCTTGATAAAAAGATCTCTTGCAGCATGCATGAACTCAGCATGGAACATGGCATCTTTAAAATTGACGTACAAAATGATGCAGAAGGTATGTTAAGCCCACTAGGCTTCGACACCATCACCTTCTTAGTATCCACCAACCCAGGTCAGCCGCTGCAGCCCTTAGGTAAAGTCGCATCTGGTGGTGAGTTATCGCGTATATCGTTAGCCATTCAAGTGATAACAGCCCAGAAAATTGAAACACCCAGCCTTATATTCGATGAAGTCGATGTCGGTATTAGTGGGCCAACAGCCGCAATTGTCGGAAAAATGCTGCGTACTTTAGGCAATTCAACCCAAGTCATGTGTGTAACACACTTACCGCAGGTCGCAGGCTGTGGCCACCAGCAAATGTTTGTCGCCAAGAAGAGCACCAAAGGACAAACAGAAACAAGCATGTGCCCTTTAAATGACGACGCACGTGTTGCCGAGCTAGCAAGATTGCTGGGTGGGAGTGAGATTACCGACCGTACACTAGCAAATGCGAAAGAATTACTGATTGCAGCATAAATATTGATATAAATTAGCATTATGTTCTGATTAATGAGACATATCGCTAATCATTTTGGCTAAGATGAAATAAACTTAAGTAGAAATGCAACTATAGGGGCTGACAGCAGTCTCAATTAGAGTTTTTTCTTTACCACTTTTTTTACTTCTGCTTTGACCTTGTTTATCATCGCAGCAGTTAAAGCTAAAAAGCCAGGATGCTATGAGTTGGAAAAATATCGCCGCACTAACACTAGCGTTAAGCTTACTTAGTGGTTGCTCAGTAATTGAGAAATTGGTTTACCGTATTGATATCAACCAAGGTAACTACCTTGAGCAATCTGATATTGATACGCTTCGAATGGGCATGAACAAAGAACAAGTAAGCTATGTACTAGGTTCACCAATGCTTGTAGAGCCAAGCTACCCTGACACTTGGTATTACGTGTATTACCAACAACCAGGTCATGAAGAAAGCGTACAAAAGAATTTGATTTTGACGTTTGATGCTCAGAACAAGTTGCTTGGAATGAAAGGTGATTATCAGCCTGGACCAAACTTCTTAACTGCCATCAATTAATGAAAAAGCTCGCATTGGCGAGCTTTTTCTTTATCTGCTTTATAATACCAATCTAGACAAGTACCTGATCATTCTTGCTGGTTTAAATTGTTTATAACTACGTTAGAAATTTTATAATTAGAACCACTAGTTACTTCAATTTCTGCCTTGTTATTATCAATTTTTCCTGCGCAATTATCTGACCATTTACTTATCCAGAATGGTATAACGTCAAGAGCGACAAGCAAACCACATTACTACCGTTTTATTTCGCCTCAGATTTTGCTTTTAATGCTTCTTTCTTGGCTTGTTCAGCACGCTTACGACGGATCTCTTTCGGATCGGCCAGTAAAGGTCGATAAATCTCAATCCTATCGCCATCACGTACCGTCGCATTGAGCTTCACATTACGACTGTACACACCGATCTTATTTTTCTTCAAATCGATCTCTGGAAACATCGCCAATATTCCGGATTGCTCAATGATCTCTTGAACATCCGTTTCTGAGTTAATCGCCAGCTTGATCACTCGCTGATTATTAGGCAGAGCATACACAACCTCTACATGAATCAACTTATCATTAGAACTCATAAATTTCTTTTGCTCGCTTGGTAAAGGCACTTACCATATTGCTAGTCAAATCGCGGAACACTTTACCAAATGCCGCATCCACTAATCCGTTGGTAAATTCAAAATCTAAATTCAGCTCAATTTTACACGCTGTCGCATCAAGCTCTATGAATTTCCAACCACCCACTAACTTCTGAAATGGGCCATCAACCAACTGCATGTCGATGGTATTAAAATCAATCAGCTGATTACGAGTCACAAACGTTTTACGTATGCCCGCTTTCGACACATCGACAGAAGCCATCATATGCTCACCAGAACGTTCAATAATTTTAGTACCTGAACATCCAGGTAAAAACGCGGGGTAAGATTCAACATCATTAACAAGTTCAAACATTTGCTGGGCACTAAACGGTACAAGTGCAGAGCGACTGATCTGAGGCATAGATTCTCCTTAAGCTTCACAAACCCCTCACGCATAGATTTTACAGCGATAAAATCAAAATCTATGCGAAGAAGTGGCTCAATGATACCATTAGTCGGTAAACAGCCAAAATCAGAGCGAATACAGTTAAACTTTCAACGACATAACAACGTAGAAACCTGTATTACACTCTACTCGACCAAACTGATGAACATCTGTTTTGGGAATAGCAACATAAAGAAATGGATACCCCATGGCTAAGAAACCGAATAAGTCAGATAACACCATTGCCAAAAACCGTACCGCCAGACACGAATTTGCCATCCAAGATGATTATGAAGCCGGGCTTCAACTACAAGGCTGGGAAGTAAAAGCAATTCGTAACGGTAAAGTAAACATCGCCGAAAGCTATGTGTTTCTGCGTGATGGTGAAGCGTTTATTTCAGGTGTAACAATCACACCACTGAATGCGGCCTCAACCCACGTTGTCGCCGATCCAACGCGTACTCGTAAACTATTATTGAATCGTAAAGAAATCGATAAGCTACTGGGTGCGGTAAACCGTGAAGGCCAAACTATCGTTGCATTATCTATGTACTGGAAGGCATCTTGGGTTAAACTAAAGATAGGTACAGCACGTGGTAAAAAGCTGCATGATAAGCGCGCAGATTCTAAGAGCCGAGACTGGGCTCGCGATAAGCAACGCATCATGAAACACAGCACACGATAGTAAGAAAAACGTAAACTGATGGATTTTCATACACATCCACCACGTTCAATAGTAATTTCGTTGACGTGAAAGATTTATATGCTACTATCCATCTCGAAACACCTCTGGGGCTGATTCAGGATTCGACAGGATCAAGAAGGCTTGTGGAGCATGCCGTGGGGCGGTTGGCCACGTAAAAAGCCGCAAAAAAATAGTCGCAAACGACGAAAACTTCGCACTAGCAGCTTAATAACCTGCTAGCGCACTTCTACCCTAGCTTCCGCTTGTAAGACGGGGAATCATAGAAGTTCAAACCCAAACGAGATAGCGAGGGAACCTTTGACTAGAGAGGTGAACCGCGAAATAGAATTCTGGTATGTATTTACATGGCGTGTCTGTTCGCAGTGTACTTACGAGAATAAAGATAGACTAAGCATGTAGCGCCTATGGTTGGATTGCTCTTGGACGCGGGTTCAAATCCCGCCAGCTCCACCAATTTCGTATACGAAGACATCCTAGGATGTCCAGAGAGCCCCCTAAATCAATGGTTTAGGGGGATTTTTTGTATCTATAGTATCCATTAGCGTTTGCTAGTATCCGCAACTTTTGGTATTCCAAGTGGTATTCCATACAAATTGGAGTAATATTTTGGAATACCAATAGGCTTAGAGGCTAGTTAGCATGGGCACTAAAGCAGTACGTCTAAACCAAAAGCAAATCGAACACGCCAAACCCAAAGAGAAAGATTACGTTCTCTCTGACGGTGACGGCCTACAATTACGTGTTCGTACCAACGGTTCTCGCCTATGGAATTTCAACTACCGTCACCCTCAAACTAAAAAACGCGTTAACATGGGCTTAGGCGCTTTCCCTGAACTCACCTTAGCCAAAGCTCGTCAACTTACACTTAAAGCTCGCTCGTTGGTCACGGAAGGAAACGATCCGAAAACCTTTCGAGAACAACAAAAAATAGATGAACAGAAAGCTAGTAAGCACACACTAACCAATGTTACTTCTGATTGGTTTGAGATAAAGAAAGACATTGTCACTATTAACTATGCTGAAGACATTTGGCGCTCCCTAGAAAAACACATCTTCCCTAAACTGGCTAACTACCCTATATCTCAAATAACGGCACCAATGGTGATTGCGATTCTTCGCCCTATTGAAGCCAAGGGCAGTTTAGAAACAGTGAAACGGCTTACCCAGCGGTTAAATGAAGTTATGATCTATGCCGTTAACTGTGGATTAATATTTTCCAACCCACTCAGCGGTATTAAGGATGCTTTCAAGAAGCCCAAAAAAGAAAATATGGCTTCCCTAAAGCCTGATGAATTACCTGAGTTAATGAATGCGATAGCTAACGCTTCTATCAAGCGTACAACACGCTGTTTGCTTGAGTGGCAATTACATACCATGACACGACCAGCGGAAGCATCAGGTGCTCGTTGGGATGAAATAGACCTAGATGCCAAAGTATGGACTATTCCACCCGAGCGAATGAAGAAACGTCGTGAGCATCGTATTCCACTAACAGAACAAGCATTAGATCTACTTGAAGTCATACAGCCTATTAGTGGACATCGAGAGTACGTGTTTCCATCAGATAGAGATCCAATGAAACCATGTAACAGCCAGACGGCAAATATGGCATTAAAACGAATGGGATTTGCGGGAAGACTCGTTAGTCATGGTTTACGTTCACTTGCGAGTACTACACTCAATGAACAAGGCTTTGAGGCTGATTTAATTGAAGCGGCATTAGCTCACGTTGATGATAATCAAGTACGCAGTGCTTACAATCACACTGATTACTTGGAACGTCGCATTCCCATGATGAGCTGGTGGAGTGGGAATATAGAAGAGGCCGCACAAGGCAGCCTCTCAGTGACGGGGACCAAACAAATGAAAATCATTGGTTAAATTAACGGTCAAACCAATCGATTCGTGCAGTAAATTAGCCCTATGCCATTATTTAGATTCTGGTAGCCCTGCCGCAACCTCTTTGAATGCAGCCAATGCAGCCTCTAGGTGATCTATGATCTCTTGTTGCAAAATATCAGGTGCAGGCAGGTTATCTAAGTTGTCTAGGCTATCATCTTTAAGCCAAAACACATCTAGGCTAGCTTTGTCACGGTTGATTAGCTCATCGTAGCTGTAGTATTTAAATCGCTCCTTCTCTGTACGAGCGTGACGATTTTCAGGGTTATAACACTGGATAAAGTCTTTAAGGTCGCTCAACATCATTGGACGTTGTTTCAGTGTGAAATGCTTATTTGTTCTCAAGTCATAAAACCAAATACCTTTGGTATGGACTTTTTCATCACGAGCAGCATTATCAAAAAACACTACATTAGCTTTAACACCATTAGCATAAAAGATACCTGTCGGTAATCGTAGAATCGTATGTACGTCGCAGTTGTTTAGCCATTTACGACGTATGCGCTCACCTGCCCCACCTTCGAATAGCACGTTATCAGGTAAGACTACTGCGGCTTTACCTGTGTCTTTTAAGCTCGAAACGATATGCTGTAAGAAGTTTAATTGTTTATTGGTGGTTGTCGCCCAAAAATCCTGACGCTCATAGGTTAGTGCATCTTTATCTTCCCCACCTTCAGCATTAGTAATGGTCAAGCTGCTTTTTTTACCAAAAGGAGGATTCGCTAATACATAGTCGACCTTATCTTCCCCTTTAATAGGAGTTAGCAACGCATCAGCTCGCTCTACTTCTGGTTCACCATCAATACTACCGATATTGTGAAGGAACAAGTTCATAAGACACATACGGCGAGTTGATGGAACAATCTCATTACCACGGAAAGTATGATCACGCAAAAACTTCACTTGGGCTTTGTTTAGTTTTGATTTTGCTATGGTACTTTCGTCATGCTTTGATGGATTCCAATGGCTCATGCCTTTTTCAATCCACTGTTCGTCACCATAGGTGACCCAATCACTAGCCGTTAAGAAGAACCCACCTGTACCACAGGCTGGATCGGAGATTGTTTTCTTAGGCTCTGGACGAACACAAGCCAACATAGCGTCAATCAATGCGCGTGGCGTAAAGTATTGGCCTGCACCACTTTTGGTATCTTCCGCATTCTTCTGCAATAGCCCTTCGTACAAGTCGCCTTTAGCGTCTGAGTCTAAGCTTATCCAGTTTTCATCGTTAATCATTTTAACGATACGAGCCAGCTTAGCAGGATCGGGGATCTTATTTTCAGACTTGTAGAAAATCGCACCAATCATGCCACTTTCAGATGCTAATTTTTTTAATACCTTACGGTACTGTTCTTCTAGCTTCTCGCCTTTTAAACCCTGCAATGTTTCCCAATTGAACTCTGTCGGAACTTTGGTATCCCTTGAGTAAGGCGGCTGAGCATACTCATGTGCCATTTTTAAAAACAATAGATATGTGAGCTGCTCTAAGTAGTCACCATAACCAACGCCGTCATCACGTAATGTATGACAGTAATTCCAAACTTTTTGTACTAATGCTGGTGCGTTCATTTGTCAATCTCAATAATCATGTGTATAGCATCTCACTTATACTATCAACCTACGGTTCTAATTAATTCACCAATCCATGGATGCAACGTGTCTTTATCTTTATCTTGCTCTAACTGATAAACAAGGAACCCCAGATAGGTATTTTTGCTTTTTGGATGAAACCACATCCCTACTTTCCGCAACTCTTTCTCAAAGCAGGCATCAGCACCTTGGTCCTGTCGAAGTTTTTTCAAATACCACTTCTTAGCATCATCGATCAGAGGCTTAAACAGCCTCCACTGACCTACACGTCCTTCGTTTAATCGCTTTTGATCAAGATGGTACAACCTTATAGAAAGCCTTACTTTAATATCTTCAGGGCTGTCTTTTTCGAACCTAGAAAATGGAACTCCAGACTTATCGTACGAAAGAAGCCGCCATTCTAATCTTTTGCACGGGTCGAGTAAAACGGGGACCTCATTGTCTTCGTCTAACTCATCATAAGCACGTTCAGGCTCATTCACTAAGGGAAAGTAGTTCCACTTCCCGCCCCCGGTCCCTTGCAAATCCTTTCTGTATTCGTTGCAGTGTTGACATGAAAAGCGGAAATTCTCATGTTTAAATGCTGCCCACTTATAACCTGAATGCTCTGGATTTAAGTTATATCTGGCTAAAGTTTTTTCATCCTCTGAAAATTCAACTCCTTGCACTTTTCCCTTGGGTCGATAATGATCTACCGCATTGTCTGTTCGAGGAATGTTAGTTTCACAATACCAGCACCTTCCATTTGATAGTTCTTCTAAACTTTCTTTTAGTGCCTTCCAGACCGAGCTACGGTCATCAGCGACAATAGTGCCATCGACCAATGCTTCTGTAGCTGATTCAGCTCTATCTTCCCAACCATCAGGTAAGTCGATAAATGTGTTATCTACAAACCTCACTGATTATCCTCACCTAGTAACTTTGTAATCGCTTGCTTAGCAACTGCGTCACGATCCTCTTGAGATAGGCTTAGTGCAAAGTTAACCAGCTCTTGAAGGCTATCAGCATCAGATTTTTCATAAAGGAGAGTATTACGAATTTTTATGTAGCGCTCATAGTCATCATCACGCTGTGACATACTGAATCTATCATTATCTAACCACTCTGAAATGACTTGAAAACGCAACTCTTCAAATTTGGTCTTATTATCAATACTTGCTAATGCTCTGTATGTTTCTAACCGTTTTTGAGTTCGTTTATCTAGTGAAGAACCTAGCCCAAACATATCGCTAGTAATAATGCCCGCATACCCCATCCCTTGAGGATCGTAATGTGGTTTATGAGACTCAATGCTTCTAGTCTCATCATCACGACTTAGGATTTGGACTTGGTCGCGTGCCAATTCAGCGATGGCTATAGGATTGTGAGTCGTTAGAACTATGTGGCTATTGTTTTCACCATCAGACCCAGAGGTCACAAACTTATTCAAATAGTCTATGTAATCAACGCTCCACTTAGGGTTTAAATGAGTATCTGGTTCATCCAGTAAGAACAAGCTTTCTTCTTCTGCGGTAAACCTCAGCAAGCCTAATACGGTCAGTAATTGCTGTTCCCCCTCACTGAGTTCACGGAAGGTTACGCTACCATCATTCTTTTTAAGCTTAACGCGAATCCGCACTTCGCTGATCAGCTCTGATACATAGGTACTTTCTAGATCACGGAAAAAATCTCTTGGTTCTTGATCACCAACTAATTCGTTCAGCTTGCTGATATCCTTGATAAACATATAAAGGTATTCACGACCTTTTTTGTTCCATAATGTCGCTTCATCTTTTCTTTTTATCTTTATAGGTGCGGTGGAAACTTTATGAACACGATCCAAAAACTCACGAACAATGCCTTCAGCTCCCCAGAATATATCAGGTGCTGTCTTACATGCTCCATAAGTACCTTTAGGGTCTTTATTCTTGTTCAAATTCCATGAAGGTTCGTTTAACTCTAACAATACAGAGTCTATGCTTTCAGCGTTTTCATCTGTTTCTAGTCCTAGTTGCGTATCAAGAAAGTGCCTGACTAGATCATCTTGTTTAAGTACAAATGCTAAAAGCACAAATTGGCTGTGCACAGGTAAAGCATAAAACAACCGCCTTAAACCTGGGTCTTCCGACTTAGCGTTACGAAGTTTTTTATCATATTGCTGAAGATACGGGCGAAATACCGACTGCATGCGGTCGCTATGGCCAGAATAGTAGCCAAACACATATTTCGGTAAGAACTCATCTTGCCGCTTTTTGAAGTCAGTAAACTTAAGCGAAGCTAATATGGGTTTATCAGCTAAAATGCTTAACAAATCAACTTCCAAAGTAGCTACATCTTTAGTTCCACCTAAATCACGATAACTGATTAAATAAGCATCTTTAGTACGTTCAGGATCTGCGCTGATCTCAATTTCTTTTTCATGACAAAAATACCTAAGGGTATAAGCAAACGAAGGTTTGTCTTTTTCATTTTTGTCGTTCTTTCCCATGATTAAATCACGGAAAAGTACCGCCAACGCCTCAAGTACATTTGACTTACCCGTGCCATTCCAGCCTATAACTAAGGTGATCCATTCTTCTTCTTCAAAATCGATTGTGACGTTTTTTAAGTTTTTAAACCGTTGACGATCACCCTCTCGGTCTGAACCTATTGTAAATGAGGCTAAGCGCATTAATCTTCCTTAACTTCTTGCGTAATCAGCTTTAATTGATCGTAACCACCATTACGTTCAATTTCAATTTTGCCTGCTTTTTCTAATTTCCGCAGTTCTGTGTAAATCTCTTCGATGCGATCAGTTGAGGTCTCATCGACAATGCCACACTTTTTAAAGGCTTCTTGGGCATCAACCCAGCCGTCTTCTGCGGTTAAAACTTCTAGTAAGGTATCCATCACATCAACTTTTTTTTTAGGTTTACGCGGCGTTCGAGGCTTGGGGATTTTTGCCAAGGCTTCACGTTCGGCTTTTATTTTTTCTAATAATACCGAAGCTGGCTCATCGTTGGGATCTAGAGGTACCAGTTGACCAGAGAATGCTGATTTAAGAATGTTTTTTCGTTGGGCTTCGGATTGTTTTAAGCCAAGTGCCGTTGCTTTTTTTTGATGCTTTATATTTTCTAATTTAGTATTCAGATACTCAACAATCGTCAATTGCTCTACTACTGGTGGTAAAGGGATAACTTCTTTATATAAGATTTCCAAATTTATGTTTTTTTGCGCTGTCGCAGGCGCTTCATCATTAAGCTTGTGTTTTAGAATTCTAAACACATACTCAACGTACTCAATTGGCATATCTTCAATAATTGTCGAAAATCCAACAATGCTGTCCGGAAAACAAGCTTCGATATCTAAAATAGCTGTTTCACCAATATTCGCAGCAATAGTTATACACATTGTGCCTTTGGGCCAAAGTTTGCTCTGTTTGAGCCCTTCTTCACTGTATGTTTTTTCTGTGTGTCTTATATATTGATCTGCACTTCGAATCTCACCTGTTTGTACAAATGGATAAGCACCACCATACAAATGCTCTGCATTCCTAGGCCTATGTTTTGACTTTCCTCGATCCAGCCAGCCGATTTGAGATAAACTCGCCCAAACCCAACCTGCTGGTAGTTCAGGCAAGTCTGCTGTGTCGGGTCTTACTGGCTCTGGGTATTTCTCTTTCCAGTTTTTCGGTGGTTTTTTATCTTTGGCTTGAAAGTCTGCTAATTTTTGCTGCTCCCAACGTTCGCGACGTTCAGTAAGAATTCGCACTAACAATTGTTCGCCACTTTCCCGAATACTACCGCTGTTAGCTTCTCGCCATTGTTCTGTGAGCGAGCCTTCAACAGCACTTCTCAATAGGGATTGGCGATATTGAATGAGTTTGATTTGCGCCGCTTTGAGTTCTTTTACGCCAGCATCGAGTTCAGAGAAGAGTTCATCGAGTTTTTCTACTAGACGTATTTGTTCATTCATTGGCGCAACATTTATAGGCCAAGCCTTTACAATCTGCTGTGAAATGTTTGGCTGTGCGCCTCCTTTACCTGCATCTATAAATTTCTGGGTTTGAGAAATGAGGTAATAGTAAAGATATACAGGCGTAACAGCATCGGTGATGCCAACCGCACAGGCTTGATTTGTAGCTGCATCAATGCCTAGAATTGATGCCTTGCCAATTGTGGCACCGTACATAGCTAACACAACAGAGTTTTTTGGAAAAACCTTTGCACTAGAGTTTCTAATTGCGTCTTCAGTAATGAACTCTTCAGCATCACAAACTATTCTGTCACCTAGTTCACCCGTTTTGAGCCACGGAATATTACCCTTAAAGTAGTCGGGTACTTTTCTAGAAGGCGTTCCACCAGATGACCAAACTGCAACATCTTGTAAACTAGCCTTACTCCAACCTTGCGGTAATTGTACTATTTCACTCACGCAATTAATTCCTGATTCATTTCAGCCAATAGGCTATCTAATTCGTTTTTATCGTCGTTGTTAAACAAGCCCCACACTTTTTGTAACCCGCCATGATCGGAGAAAGGGCTGTAGTCAAAGTCATCGCGTTCTATAAAACAGCTGGCGGAAATATGGTCTTTAATCAAACGCAGCCATTGGGTTTGTTGCTCGGTAAAGGCGGTTGAACGCTGAGCGTTGTGGCGGAAAATCCACTTTTTAAACTTGGCGTCCACCTGTTCGACAAAAGGCTTCAGCTCTGCATCTAGGCCAATGGCAAACTTTATTAACGAGATTATATCGGTTAGTTGTCGTTGCGTGTTGGCTTTTTGCTTAGTGTTTTTATCACCGCCTTGATTTAGCCGTTCATAGGCAGTCCACAACTTTTCTGTGGTGAGTAACAACGGTGGCTTGCTTAGCGCTTGGTGCAACTCTTCTAACATGGCAAAGGTTAAACCCCTACGCTGGTATGGTTGTTGATAGAAAAAGCTCAATGCTTGAATGTCGTCTTTATGTTGTTCAATAAAATCTTTGAACGTTTGAATTACTTTTTCCGCATCATCAGTAGCTTGGCCGCTATAACCTGAATACGTAACTGTATCGAGGTTTATATGGTCGATAAGCTGTTCGTGATCTCTACGCGCTGACTCTATCACTTCGCGAGTTTCTGGGTTATCAAAGCTTTGGCAGGCTTGATCAACAAGCTGGTCTTTAGCGGTTTGGCGCTCGGTGTCCGTTAGTGTTTCTTCACTACGTGTAATACCCGCCTCTTTAGCATTGGTTAATGCTTTTTGATTGATAGCATCTGGGTCAATGGCGGTGAGCAGTTCTCTAGCTAGTTGCGGTAATGGTTTTCCTGCTAATTTCTCTACCTTATCTAGACCGCGCTTATCGAGTTGTTTGCTTAACCGAGTTAAACGACTGGCTAAACTTTGGATGGTCTCATCATCTCTATGTCCCATTGCCACACCTTGCAACAGGTCTTTCATTGAAAGGTTAGGCGCTCGCTCTAATGGTCGGCTTTCTGTTTTTAGGGATTTCTCTACCCCAACGGCGTCAATAAGAACAAAGCGATCTTTATCGGTAGTCGCGCTTTTGCTGACATTATGTAAATCCTCGTAGCTTAAACTACGCACACCACGACCTTTCATTTGTTCGTAATAGCCTTTGCTGCGTACGTCTCGCATAAAGAGCAAGATTTCTAGTGGCTTTACATCAGTTCCCGTTGCAATCATATCAACGGTAACCGTGATCCTTGGGTTAAAGTCGTTACGAAAGTCATTGAGAATACCATCAGGGTCTTTCGCGCTATAGGTTACCTTTTTGCAGAATTCGTTACCTTGGCCATATTCTTCACGGACAATCTGAATGATGTCATCAGCATGGCTGTCTGTTTTGGCAAAGATCAGTGTTTTCGGTACTTCTTTGCGATTAGGAAATATCTCTATTTCAACCGCCCTTTTCATCGCCTTTATTACTTGGCGAATTTGACTTTTGTTGACCACCGAACGGTCGAGATCTTTGCTGGTGTAATTGCTACCTTCTTCGGCCTGTGCCCAACGTTTTTTACGGGTGAGTTTATCTCGGTGATCGAGCCACTCTTTAGCTTTTAGTTCGGCACCTTTGTTACCAATTTCTGTTTCTATCTCATAGACGTCGTAGCCTACGTTCACACCATCGAGGACCGAATCTTCGTAGCTGTATTCAGCAACAATGTTTTCATTAAAGAACCCAAAAGTACGCTTGTCTGGTGTAGCGGTTAAACCAATGGTGAAAGCATCAAAGTAATCAAGTACCTGTTTCCATAAGTTGTAAATAGAGCGGTGGCACTCATCAACAATGATAAAGTCAAAGGTTTCGATAGGTACTGCTGGGTTGTACTTTACCAACTTTCCCTGTTGTTGATTTTGTTTTATTTCATGTAGTGATACATCTTCAGCACTTTCATCTATAGGCTTGCCGCTCAAGATAGAGTACATGCGTTGAATGGTACAAATACACACTTCAGCCGCATCGTCTATTGTGCTGCTGTTTAAGCGCTGAACAATGTGATTCTCATGGAAGAAGGTTTGTGTACCTTGTGGTTTAAACGCATGGAACTCTTGTTGTGCTTGTTTACCTAAATTTCGAGTATCTACTAGAAAGAGTATACGTTTCGCACCACCATGATTAAGCAAGCGGTAGACTGCATTAATGGCGGTAAAGGTTTTACCCGCGCCTGTTGCCATGTGTATCAGCGAACGTGGCCTATTTTCAGACAGCGATTTCTCAAGCCCTGTAATGGCACTCACCTGACAATCACGAAGAGTCGCTTTCTCCAATTCTGGCATACAGTTTTTTAAACTGTAACGTAATGAGTTGTCTTGTTTGGACCACGTTTGTAGAGTTTCAGGCTTAAAAAAGTAAAAGACTTCGCGAGCTCTTGGGGCTGGGTCTCTAAGGTCAGTAAAATGAATGACTTGGCTTGTTGCTTCAAATAGAAACGATAAAGGTGCTTCTTCTTTTCGGAACTTGATTTTACTAGTGGCATAGCGAAGAGTTTGGTCTTCCACCTGTGAAAGAATTGTTTCATCTTTTTTTGCTTCGATAACACCAACAGCTAAACGGTTAACGAATAACAAGTAATCGGCACTATCTGTATATTGCCCTTTCCCACTGTCAATTGGATACTCGCGAACCGCTACACCCAAGCCTTCGCCAAGATTAACCTTGGGCCAAGTCTGTATTTTCCAGCCAGAGGCTTTCAATTGCTCATCAATTGATAAGCGCGCCTGCGTTTCCGGTTTTAGTCCGTCAATATCCATAGTTCAGTTCCAAGCTCTGTTTAATTGATTAACCTTCGAAAAACTCTTCGTCAATTCTTTTCAAATGCAATACGTCTTCATCTCTACTGCCGATGTTGTAGCGCAGCATTAGTTTTGCTAGTTCTTTTCCGTTGATAAGCACGATACGCATACCAAGGTCTTTCGCTGTTTGAGTAGCTGATGAGGTAAATTCTGAAGTGGTAATAAAAATACCTTTCTGTGCTTTCTTCAGATTAAGCGCACCAAAGAAGTCTCGGATTTCACCAGCGCCTACGTTATTGCCATCCGCATAGCGTTTCGCTTGAAGATAAATCTGATCTACACCAAGTGGGTCTTGGTTAATAACACCATCAACACCATTATCTCCACTCTTTCCAAGTGTATGAGCCATTCCTTCATCGCTGCCGCCGTAGCCCATAGCCAAAAGCAGCTCAATAAGAAGTTGTTCAAAAAATGCAGGTGTAACTTTGCGGGTACGTGAGAGAATGTCAGACGCTAGAGCATCGTTGATTTGCTTATAAGCAGCTCTAAGCACTTCATCCGGAGTAGAGTCGCTATTAGCTGCATTAACATCATCAACTTTCTCTACATCACTATTCTTCGGCTTAGTGAACGTATTAAAGTCATCAAAACGCTTCAAGTAATGATTATTGACTTCTTCACCACTATCTAATGCTTCACACCCCAAATCAGTTATAACGAAATGACCACGCCTTGTGGCTTCAAGTAATCCAGCTTTAGCTAGATACGTTTTTGCCCAACCGACCCGATTAGTAAAAGCTGCTTGTCGTCCACTAGGAAGTAGCTCGGTTCTCTGATCTTCAGAAAGATTGAATTGCTCCGCGAGTAAATCAGTAACATAGCTAAGTTTTACTTCTTGATTCTTTGCCGCCTCTAAAACGGGCTTCATTAACTCTTGGTAAGTTGGAAGCATTTAGGCACCTACATTCTTTTGTTGCGCGATCCACGCATCAAGATCTTCACGTTTGAAGCGCCATGAACCGCCGACTTTGAAACCAGGAAGCTTTCCTTCGCTTACTAATCTATATGCTGTTTTTTCGGCCAACTTTAGATAAGCAGCCACCTCTTTCAATGTTAAAATTTGGTCTACCATTCAGAGTGTTATCTCATATTGGTTTAATTCATCAGAATTGATAGTGAGAGAATATGGGAAAATAGAGGAAGCGGCAATGATCTAAGTGGGGTTATGGGATTAGTTGCTTTATTAAATCCATGATATTCAACACTACGAACATTTCAATCGTAAGCGAGCCATAAACCCCGCATTCAGTTAACTGACATCACACTTTATGATTGTGTCTTCAACAACTAATGAAGACGAGAGCATTGATGTCGGCAACGTTTTTATCTCTATGTTTCAAACATCACTTTACTTAGCTCGGATGCCCAATAGCTATCGAATCTCATAACCGTATCAAAAACACACATAGCTTTAGTGATACAACAGAGCCATTTTAGTCGAGGGATAAGTGATTCTTAATATTGGCTTAATTTTCATATATAACCTTCAAAAGAGCCCAATGGAATAGGGTCGTTTCAACTTCTTCTTTAGCTCTTTTTCTTTTCTATATGAAAAACATGGAGCATTGATAGATAAGGAATGCTCTATGTTTATTATTTTGCACAGTTTCTAATATTTCTATTACTAGCTATGTGAAATTATCTAATCGGAATCCCGCCCTGAAAAATATTTTTAAGTGCTTGAATGAAATTGTAGTAATAGTTTTTATGTTCCTACTCGGAATAACGGTCGTTTATAGTTCCTTAGTGTAACTTGTTTATATGTTCCTACTAATTGCCATTACACCTTTTTATGTTTTTTTTACTGTGTCGGGAATGAATGAAAGGAACAAAGCGGGTGAATACTCAATAAATACGGGCATAAACTTCCCGTATTTTTGCAACGGTCAGCATAATTTCGGACATTAGCGGGTTATTTCGGTCGTGGCGTGATAGGCGTCATTGTTTTGTTTGGGGCGTTCTCTATGATTCTTCCCAAGCAGCAATAATAACGATGACAAGGTGTGGCGTGAAATCTTTTACTCGGACAAACCAGATAGTGAAAATAATCACTCAGGCAGGTCAAGCTACCGTAGTCGACTTATCTATTGAGTTGGGTGTCTCCGTTGAAACAGTGCGTCGAGACTTGAAAGCACTCGATGAGAAAGGTGATCTTGTTCGTGTTCACGGCGGTGCTGTCAGTAAAGAATATCAGGATGTTGGTACTTCATTTGTAAATCGTGCAGGCAGTAATGTCGAAGACAAGAGAAAACTTGTAGACCAGGCGATATCAAATGTTTTTGAAGGCGCAGTGATTGGTTTGGATGCGAGTTCGTCAAGCTGGCATTTTGCTCAGGACATGCCAGATATGCGCTGCACAATTGTCACCAACTCTATTAATAATATAAGCGCCTTGTCTGGTAAGAAGAATATTAGCGTGATTAGTTTGGGTGGTTGTTATTCTGAAAAGTATAAGGCCTTTTACGGAATGATAACGAATAACACTCTTGCTGGGATGGCTTTAGATTTTTGTGTGATTTCATGTGCCGGTTTTGATGTTGATAGTGGTGTATGGGATTCCAATGAGTATAACTATGATGTTAAAAGGATATTAATTGAAGTATCTGAAAAGACGATACTAATTGCCGATAAAAGTAAGTATAAAAAACGCAGTTTACTGAAAGTGTGCGAAATAGATGATATTGATATGATTTTATCAAACGCAATATTATCTGATGAGGATGAAATGAGAATAAAAGGAAAGATGAATATCCTTCCTTAATAATAAATATATTCATAACAACTCTAAACGCGTCCTTAAAATAATGGATGGGACGCGTTACACCTAAAGGAAATGTAACCATGACTGATACTCTACTCGCCTCCGGTTCGGGAGCAAATAAAAAAAGTACGGCAGAGGTAATACCAAAAGCCATTTTAATACCATTTATATTACTAACTTCATGTTTTGCACTATGGGGTTTAGCTAACAACATGACTGATGTGCTTATTGCGCAGTTTAGAAAAGTATTCACGCTAACAGATATGCAGTCGGGTCTTGTTCAGACTGCGTTTTACGGGGCTTATTTTGTGCTGGCTTTACCAGCTGCATTGTTCATTCAGCGTTACAGCTATAAAGCGGGTGTCCTGTTGGGCTTGGGTATGTTCGCATCTGGTGCATTACTCTTTTATCCCGCTGCCCAAGCAATGGAATACATGCCGTTCCTGATGGCGTTATTTGTATTGGCTGGTGGCTTATCAATTCTTGAGACTAGTGCGAACCCCTACATCATTGCAATGGGCCCACAAGAAACCGCAACAAGACGACTGAATATCGCACAAGCTTTTAATCCTGTTGGTTCTATTACGGGTGTATTGATTGGTAAGTTTTACATTTTATCGCAATTAAATCCTGCGACAGACGTAGAACGCGCAGCTATGACTTCTACTGAGTTAGGGGTGATTCAAACAGGCGAATTACATGCAGTGATGACACCTTACTTGTTTGTCGCTGCGGTGATTGTTCTTGTGTGGTTAGCCATTGCCTTTACTAAGATGCCCGCGACAAAAGATGCGGTGATTGAAACTGGTGAAGATCAGTCGATGCGTGCAACGTTTGGTCGATTGCTTCAAAAGAAACACTTTGTACGTGGTGTTATCGGTCAGTTTTTCTATATTGGCGCTCAAATTGGTTGTTGGTCTTGGACTATTCGCTATGTCATGACTCAGGTAGGTGGCACAGAAGCTGATGCATCAACGTACCTACTGATTTCAATTGTGACCTTTAGTGCTTTCCGCTTTATCTGCGTGGGCTTAATGAAATACGTCGCCCCTGAGCGTCTACTGGCTGTATTAGCGTTGGTTGCTTCGATATTAGTGTGTGTCGTGATGGGTGTTGGCGGTATTACTGGTGCTTATGCGTTAGTGGGTATCTCTGCATGTATGTCTCTTATGTTTCCGACAATTTTTGGCCTTTCACTGCACGGTCTGGGTGGCGATTCAAAATTTGGTGGTAGCTGTTTAATCATGGCCATTCTTGGTGGTGCATTGCTGACTGCAATTATGGGTCAGATTTCAGACTCGATTGGCATCCAAGCGTCATTTGTTATTCCTTTGATTGGCTTTCTTTACCTTATTTACTTCGGTCTTAAAGGCTACAAAGCAGATTAATCTCATTCCTTTTCAAGAGTAATTATTATGAACAACTTAGTTAAAGTCGGTATCCGCCCTACTATTGATGGTCGTCAAATGGGTGTTCGTGAGTCGCTAGAAGCGCAAACCATGAACATGGCAAATAATTTGGTCAAGTTCATTGAGCAGAATATTCGTCACCCTAGCGGTGAAGCTGTCGAGTGTGTTGTGGCTGATTCAACCATCGGTGGTGTGGCTGAAGCAGCGGCATGCGGTGAGAAGTTCAGACGTGAAGGGGTTGGTCTGACAATCACAGTGACGCCTTGTTGGTGCTACGGTACTGAGACGATCGACATGGATCCGCATATGCCAAAAGCTATTTGGGGCTTCAATGGTACTGAACGACCAGGAGCGGTGTATTTAGCGGCGGCTATGGCGGGTCACTCGCAACTAGGTCTTCCAGCTTTCTCTGTCTATGGTGAAGAAGTACAAGACGCTGACGACACTACTATTCCTGCTGATGTACAAGCTAAGTTGTTACGTTTCTGTCGGGCTGGTTTGACAGTTGCTTCGATACGCGGAAAATCTTACCTATCGATGGGTTCTGTTTCTATGGGCATCGCGGGTTCAGTTATTGATCCTTCATTCTTCCAAGAATATTTAGGGATGCGTAATGAATATGTCGATATGACAGAAATTAAACGCCGCCTAGATCGTGAGGTATATGACAAAGAAGAATTTGAATTAGCGTTGGCATGGACGAAAGAGAATTGCGTCGAAGGAAATGATTTAAACGGCGAGCCTCTCTCTACTGAACGCAAAGAAGAAGATTGGGCGACGGTTGTTAAGATGACAATGATCATGCGCGATTTAATGAAAGGTAACCCAAAGCTTGCGGCACTTGGCTTTGGTGAAGAGTCATTAGGCCATAACGCAATTGTTGGTGGCTTCCAAGGTCAGCGTCACTGGACTGATCATCTTCCAAACGGCGACTTTAGTGAAGCTATCTTGAATTCGTCTTTTGATTGGAATGGCATTCGCGAACCAATGGCGATTGCGACCGAAAATGACAGTTTAAACGGTATAAACATGCTGTTCGGCAAGATGTTAACGGGTAAAGCACAAGTCTTCTGTGATGTACGTACTTATTGGTCACAAGAGTCTGTCGAACGCGTTAGTAATTTCAAACCTGAATCGGGTTTTATTCATCTGGTTAATTCTGGCTCTGCGGCACTTGATGGTTCGGGTGAAGCTCGAGATGAGAATGGTAACCCAGTGATTAAGCCCCATTGGGACATGACAACAGAAGATGCAGTTAACTGTCTGGATAAGACCATTTGGCCACCAGCGATTATTGAATACTTCCGAGGCGGTGGTTTCTCGTCTAACTTCCTGACTCACGGCTCAATGCCATTCACTATGCACCGTATTAACTTGATTAAGGGAGTAGGACCAGTACTGCAGATCGCAGAAGGTTTCTCCATTGATTTGCCGGAAGATGTGCATGCTACGTTGAATGACCGTACTAACCCAACATGGCCTACAACATGGTTTGTACCAAAGCTAACGGGGGAAGGTGCATTTAAAGATGTGTATTCGGTTATGGCTAATTGGGGCGCTAATCACTGTGTCATTTCACACGGTCATATTGGAGCTGATCTACTGACATTAGCGTCCATGCTGCGTATCCCTGTATCTATGCATAATGTCGATGCTAAAGAAGTGTTCCGTCCTCATACGTGGTCTGCATTTGGTCAAGATGTTGAAGGTCAAGATTATCGAGCTTGTGCCAACTTCGGTGCGTTATACAAGTAGGTATTAGGTTTATCTACATCACTTTCATTGTTACATGGGTGCTCAATCACGAGTGCCCATGAATAAGGAATATTATGTCTTTGGCGATTATTTTAGATTGTGGTGCGACGAACTTGCGCGCTATCGCTATTAACAAAAAAGGCGACATTGTTGCTTCTCACTATACCCGTAATGAGACAGTACAAGGCGTGGAACAAGCTGATTTTCATACTTGGGATTTTGAACAAATTTGGCAAAAATTAAGCCTATGCTGCAAGCAGGTTATGAGCAAGCTCGATGGGCAGACGGTAAGCGCTATCTCGGTGACAACGTTTGGTGTTGATGGCGCCCCTTTTGATGCTGCTGGCCATCAGATTTACCCCATTATTTCGTGGAAATGTCCACGAACAGTTCCGGTAATGAGTCAAGTTAATCAAGAGTTTAAGCGTGAAGCGCTATATCAACAAAATGGTATTGGCAATTACAGCTTTAACACGTTGTACAAGTTGAAGTGGTTACAAGACAACGAGCAAGATATTTATGCTCGCATGGATAAGTTTATTTTTATCTCGTCAATGATCACCAAACAGCTAACTGGTGTTGTTAGTACTGATAGGACCATGGCAGGTACGTCTATGTTGACTGATCTGGTTGATGGTGGATGGAACAAGAGTGCTTTTGAGTACCTAGGGTTAACCCCTGATCATTTCGCTCCGATGGTAAATGCGGGTGATGTGATTGGTGTGGTAGATGAAGCCGCCGCATTGGTGACGGGGTTACCTGTGGGGACTCCAGTGATTTCGGCTGGTCATGACACACAATTTGCGTTGTTTGGATCGGGTGCTGAGGAATCACAAGCGTTTTTAAGTTCGGGCACATGGGAAATCCTCATGGCACGTTCACAAAAACCGCACTTAAGTGCAAAAGAATTATCGCAAGGGTTGACGGTTGAATTTGATTCGAAAGAAGGTTTATTCAATCCCGCAATTCAATGGCTATCAAGTGCGGTTATGGAATGGGTGGCGAATCGTTTTTATGCGGACGTGAGTGATTGCACAGATAAGTATGAATTAATGATTTCAGAGGCGGAATCGGTGCCTCCAGGCTGTAACGGCGTTCGTTTTGACCCTCACTTTTTAATCAATGATTTGGATAAAGGTGGGGGTGAGTTAACGGGGTTATCAATCACAACAACTCGTGGCGAGATTTACCGTGCGGCGTTAGAAGGCTTGGCTGTGCAGTTATGCGAAAGCGTAGACAAGTTGACACACAGCTGTCAGCTAAAAGAAGACAGCTTAATGGTTGTTGGCGGTGGTTCTCGCAATCGCTTATGGAATCAAATTCGTGCAGATATTTTGAATCGACCTATTCAGATCGTTGATCAGCCTGAGTCCACGGTGATTGGTGCTGCGATGTATGCGTTTGCGGGAGTGGGAGAATTCGAGAGCCCTTATGAAGCACAACAGGCGATGAAGCCACGCTTTAATACGATCTACCCTGCTCATTTTAACGCTAAGGAAGAGATAAAGGAGTATTCCCATGCTTAAAGGTATTCACCCTGCATTGTCACCAACGTTATTGGCGGTTTTATGTGAGATGGGCCATGGCGACGAGATCTTGTTTGCTGATGCTCACTTTCCGGCACACACATTCAGTAAGAACGTTATTCGAGCAGACGGTGTATCGGTAGACACCTTATTAGAAGGTACGCTTGGTTTGCTGGAGTTGGATCAGTATGTCGACAAACCGTTGGTCATGATGTCGGCGGTTGAGGGTGACAAGTTAGACCCTTGTGTGGAAGAGAAATATAGATCAGCGATGTGTCGCGTTATAGAGACATGCCCAGAGATTGAACGCGTTGAGCGCTTTGCATTTTATGAGCGAGTTAAAGCTTGCTACGCAGTTGTGCTCACCGGCGAGACAGCAAAATACGGAAACATTATTTTAAAGAAAGGTGTAACAACCTGCTAAGGAGTTAATCATGACACGTAACGAAATCTCTCAACAAATCATCGACACTTGTATTGAAATGACTCAACTAGGTCTAAATCAAGGTACGGCAGGCAATGTCAGCGTTCGCTTTGATGGTGGCATGCTTATTACACCCAGTGGTATTCCTTATGAAAAATTAACACCAGACCATATCGTGTATGTATCTAGTGATGGCACATTTGAAGACGGTAAATTGCCCTCATCAGAGTGGCTGTTTCACTTGACGTGTTATCAAGTGCGTGAAGATGTGAATGCCGTGGTTCATAACCATGCGATTAATTGTGCGGCTGTGTCTATTTTGAATAAGCCAATTCCTGCAATCCATTATATGGTTGCGGCATCGGGCGCGAAAGTGATCCCGTGTGTACCTTACGCAACATTTGGTAGTTCAATGCTAGCGGATTATGTTGAGAAAGGCATTAAAGCCAGTAAGGCGATCTTACTGCAGCATCATGGCCTCATCGCAGCAGAAGTGAACTTAGATAAGGCGTTATGGTTAGCTCATGAAGTTGAAGTGTTGGCTGAGCTGTATCTCAAGACGCTGGCGGTAACTCCGAATGTGGCGGTACTGGATGATGCTGAAATGGATGTCGTATTGGGTAAATTCCAATCTTACGGATTACGTGTAGAAAAATAATCGTATTGTGCCCACATTACGACAGCGTAATGTGGGCTTTATTAAAAGGGATATTTCATGGCATTTTCATTAAACCTGCCAAAGCTCAGTATTATGGGGCAAGGCGCGGTAGCAGATTCAATAGAAGAGCTTGCCCAGCAGTCAATTAAAAGACCGTTGATTGTGACGGATAACAATTTACTGGAGCTTGGTGTGTTGGATTCTCTGTTTGCGGCACTAGAGAGTAAAAGTATTGAGTATTATGTATTCAATCAAGTAACGCCTAACCCAACAGCCAATTTGGTTCGTACGGGTTATCAAGCTTACTTGGATAATAACTGTGATTGTTTTATTGCGGTTGGAGGGGGAAGTCCTGTGGATTGTGCAAAAGCAATTAGGATCATGTCCGCCAACCCTGGTGATATTTGTGATTATAATGGTATTGGGAAAGTAGTTAACGCGGGTGGGTATTTTATTGCCATTAATACCACTGCGGGTACTGCCGCTGAAATGACGTCTAACTCGGTGATCACTGACGAAGAAAATAAAGTAAAAATGGTCATTATTGATGCGAAGCAAATTCCTGATATTGCGGTTAATGACCCGGGTTTAATGATTGGTTTACCAGCTAATATTACGGCATCAACAGGAATGGACTCTCTTACTCATGCCATTGAATCTTATGTCACGCCAGGGGCTCATACCTTAACGGAGCCTACTGCACTTGAAGCGATTAAGCTGATTGCTAAATGGTTGCCGGTAGCGGTCAAAGATGGCGCTGATATTGAAGCGCGGGACAAGCTAGCGTGCGCTCAGTTTTTGGCGGGAATGTCATTTAACAGTGCTGGTCTTGGTTTGGTTCATGCGATGGCGCATCAACCAGGGGCCACCCATAATCTGCCGCACGGTGTGTGTAATGCTATATTGTTACCGATCGTGTGTGAATTTAATGCGGCTGTAAGCCCTGAACGTTTTAGAGCCATTGCAGAGGCTATGGGGGCTAATACAAGCAAACTTAATGATGTTGAAGCTGCTAACCTTTCGGTTAAGAAAATCAGGGATCTATCTGAGTTAGTTGGTATACCAGGTGGACTTGCTGAGTTGGGGATTGTAGAGGATGACATTGGTGGCTGGATTGATAAAGCCATGTCTGATCCATGTTTAGGCGGTAACCCGAGGCAACCTAGCCCTAAAGATATTACTGAATTATTCAAACGAGCTATGTAAGCATTAGAAATCCTCTTACATGTATTAATTTTTCATTTATTCATACTACATGAGCAGAATGAAAGGCAAAAAGAGTTAGGCCGGAAACCCTAAATGTTTATTTGGAGTGACTTAACGTGTCTACTTCTGTGTCAAATATGTTTGAAAGGGAATGCCTTTCTTGCAAAGAATACACCTAAAAAAGTCACAACATCACTAAGGCACTTGGCCGATGAATCAAAACCGATCACACAGAGAATTACAGACTTCCCAAAAGAACCATTCAACCTATACGGTTTAGGGGAGTCTGCTATCAAAGAGTTCAATTGTTGGTACTATCCAAATAAGTATCCCATCTGGAACAAAAAATCTGATAGAGCTCTAAATATACTAAGGTTTGGTTAATTTCGACCCTCTTAAAACTTGCCACTATTAATAAGTTAGTTGTAGTGGCAAGTAACTTCACGTTTATGATAATCATTATTCCACAAACTAATATTAGGCATATTCGCATTCCTTAATCAACAAACTTCCCCCCGCTCTGCTATCCGCTCTTCAATCCACATTTCCACTTCACTCTCGACCCACGCAACCGCCCTATCCCCCAACGACACACTCTTAGGAAATCGTTCTTCGTCCATAAACTTATAAATACTTGAACGGCCTAAACCTGTGATGTTCATTACTTCTTTCAATCGGATGAGTCTCATGATGAATTCCTTCTATGTTTTCATTCATCCAATTGACGAGATGTGTAATTTTTAAATCTCTTCCACCAGCCCTTCCCCCTTAAAATCTAGAATCAACAAACTTTCAAACACATATCACCACTGTGCACATACGCAAATAAACCAAAGGAACATGCCTTATGCACAGTAACGTTGAATACGCGATAGTCGACCCTATGACCGCAGACCAGGTACTCGATAAAGCCGCAGAGATCGTTGCTAGTCGTTATCTACGCGGTGATGTATTTACTAACCCACAAGCCACGAAAGACTACCTTCAGTTCAAAATGGGAGGATATGAGCGAGAAGTTTTCGCGGTATTATTACTGGATAATCAGAATCGGCTTATTGAATATAAGGAGCTCTTCTTTGGCACCATTGATGCTGCCTCTGTTTATCCAAGAGAAGTCATAAAGCTAACGCTCGATCATAATGCTGCTGCGGTGATCTTCGCTCACAATCACCCATCAGGCATATCAGAACCCTCGGATGCCGATAAACGCATTACTCAAAAGCTAAAAGATGCCTTAGCGCTAATTGATGTACGAGTACTGGATCACTTTGTCGTTGGGGAGACTTGTGTGTCTTTTGCAGAAAGGGGCTACCTATGATCGAACAAGAATATGGTGAGATTACGTTATCCAACGCCTTCCACCGCAACTTGGAAAAGCTGCTTCGTAATCATTCCATACCGATTGATACCTCTAAGCTAGTGATCAATTGTCGGGCGTTAAATTACTACCGCGATCAACAAGGGGCTCATCCGGTTGAAATACAACTCAAAAAGGAAAATGAAAAGTGGCGAGTTATTTTCATCGCCAGCTTCTCTTACCCAAGCGAGCAACATTCCTCAGTGGAAGTAGAACTGTATTTTCACCTCATCAATAATTGGTTCTACCAACCCGATGCTGGTGGACGCTGTAACCTCAATCATCCCCAAGTCAAAGCTCTCTTTACCACATGGATAAGTGCGTTTTGTCAGCAACTAACATCTCGACGCTTCGATGATATCAGCATCACGTTGATCCAATAGTCTTCAACCATCACACAATCATTCCTTTATCTTGTCGCCGCAGGAGGCTTCACTATGTCTGAATTTTCATTCGTTTCCGTTCCACTCCCTGTAACCCCGAAATTGTATACCTTACTGAATACCACGTTATGTGAACACTTCACGCAGCAATCCAAACCCAAAGACCATTCAGCAGACTTCTATACCTTGCACTTTAAAGACAGTAGTTATAACGCTGAACAAGGTGGATCCCATCCCATTGAAATCGCAATCAAACAACAAGCATCTGGGGAATGGAAAATAATGTACATCACGGAGTTCGCTTTCTTCGGTAGTTACTACCCTGAACTTGAACGGGATGTAGATTTTGATATAGAGAATGACATGGTGTTCATGACGGGGAGCGGATGGCAAAGCTTGAAATCAAAAGGCTTATCTGATTTTTACACCCTATGGGAAAACAACTTCCGAAGTTACATTGAAATGGCTGCCTATGATGTCATCAAGGTCAATCAAGCCTAAACACCAACAGGTAACTATAAGCACTCTCGCCCTCCCCCACATGCCACGATAAAACACTCTGTATCCCATCCTACCAAGCCCAACAATCCATGCGGCAAGTAATGCCGCACCTATCCATAAGATAGCGCCACAACGATCAGTGAAAGATCTGAATGCCTTTAGACTTGGACATACGACCTTGTCAGCTATCAGCTTCTCATCACTCATCCAATAGCGGCGTCAGTGCCATCACAACCATGACATTCCTACGCTCTCCCTAACGGCATTACTGCCTATGGGATAGGAATGTCTTCTATGTGTCGGAATAGAGATATGGAAACCATCAAGACCTCAACAGCAGATAAGATCGTACTGGTACTTGAGCTCTATAAGCGAATTCCAAAAAGCCACAAGGTAACGGCAAAAACACTACAAACACTGTTGAGTGATTCAGGAATTAAACGCGATATCAGAACCATTCAGCGCAACCTTGAACTGCTCATTGAGTTTTTCGATGTTGATAAAGATGATCGTGATAAACCCTACGGTTACTCACGCCGCTCTAACAACATTCTGAAAATTGGACCACAAGAAGCCATTTTAATTAATCTGGCTGAATCCTACTTGCTCAACCTATTACCCGCTTCATTAACCAAAGCAATTCAAAGTACGTTTCTGGACGCTAAGCAACAGTTGTACCCAAGTCATTCAAACGTGAAAGAAAGGCAATGGCTACGCAAGGTAAAGCTTGTCAGTGAAACACAACCACTCTTACCACCGCTTATCAATCAGCGTGTCTTTGAGAATGTCAGTATTGCGTTATTCAACAACCGTTGGTTAACGCTTCACTACCTCAATTCACACAGTGAGCAAGCGTCTCATGACGTCATGCCTTTGGGATTAGTACAACAAGGTACTCGCTTATTTCTCATCTGCCGTTTGAAAGGAGGACATAACGAGCAATCACTCGCGCTTCATCGCATCAGTAAGGCAACACTGTCTACATTCACTTTCACATACCCTGCCGATTTCAATTTGGCGTTATGTGATACCGAAACATCAGGCACTCAACATAACACTGGTCGTGTGCGACTTCAGTTTTGCATTACGTACCAGGCAGGTCAGTACCTCTATGAAACACCTTTATCCATCGATCAACACATCGAGATTAAAGGTGACTACTTACAGGTCAGCGCCACCCTCACGGATTCATCACGTCTGACTCGCTGGTTAAACAGTTTCGGGAAAGATGTATTCAACGTTCAAAAAGGTTCTACCCATACGCAGCCAGAAACGTCATTCGAACTGGCTGAGTATTCCTCTGAAATCAATTCAAACCACATTAAGGAATCAATATGAAAAAGCTACTCACGCTATCTGCAATCATCATCTCTTTTACTGCATCGGCTGGTGGTACATTAGGCGGTAACGTTCCTGCTGACTCTGGCGCGGTAAATACATCCGTAGGTGTTTGTGTCACTTATCGTGCCGCAATTAAGAAAGCACAGGCTGAAGGTAAAGACATCAAGGCAATTGCCAAGCCTAAAGATGTTAACTGCGATAAATAATCCGCTATCTACCTATTCAGGACAATTAGGACAAACCATGAAGGAGCATGTTGTTAAGTATCCACTCTCTATCCTGCTGCTCTATGCAACGTACTCAATTGCAGCAATGGATAAGTTAGATAGTTTTGATACGGCTATTATCAACAAGACACTGACGAAAGTAGAGATACAATCTATCGTCAATCATTGGTATAGCAGTGAGTTAGGAAAGGTCGAGCAAACAGCAAACCGTGTCAGCAATCATATTCCTCTCAACGAACGTACCAAGCTTGTTAAAGTAGCATTAGATGAACACTACCAAACGCTTTGCGATCAGCTGAGCATAGAGTGCAGCATCCAATAATATAATGAGGTAGGCATATGCCTACCTCATTAATATCACGATATCTCACCATTCTTTTTTTAAACATATATCACTATAAAAAAAGACCTTTTTTAGCTGACTTAATAAATATCCCATTAATTATATAAAACTACACCCAATATTTTTCCCACCACTGCCATACTGCTTAGTTTCTATTTTTGCTAAGTAGCTTAAACGCTTAAACACACTGTGATATTGGATTTTATAATTGACAGCATTGACATCTAAGTAATACAAAGGCGTATTTTGAGGGAAATGAACCAGTCCAATTATATCTTTGAACTCAACCTTTAATGCACTTGCCCAAGCATTCTGTATCTTCGAACTCAAATTATTACCGAATGACAAATAGTCCCCCAGCGTGTGGTATGTATCTTTGTTTAAGAAAATAGCCACATGGTAGTGAGGTTGCTGTGCCTCATTCCTTTCTTTCACCCATACAAAACGTACCCTGCAATTATGTACTCTTATATTTTCACGTTTCTTCCTTATCAGATCTGCCTTTATCTGTGCTTTTAACGAATCCATAAATCTTGAAATAACATTAGGTTCATCAGGTATTGGCAAATCGATACAACTAGGTATCGCTGGCATATGTAAATCAAATCTAACCACCAGCGTTCTAGGATATTCCGCTAATGCTTTATTCAATACAATATTAATTATTTCAAGGTAGGCAGGGACAAACGTGTAATGAGGTAACAGGTCTCTATTTTGAAATTGATGTTGAGGTTGGTATGTCATTTAATCTCTCCTTCTGTTAATTACATAAGAGAGTCGATACCTGTAAATTTATAATTGCTACTAGATAGAGATCCCTACCTAACCACCTTCTAACAGGAAGAGAGTAGTAGTATTAACATACCGACATAGCACTCGAATAAAATCCTCGGAGACACCGTCACTTCCACCTCAACATCACTGATAATGTCTATCATCATTCACTCTGGAGATAGAACAGCTATCCAATCCTAGTAAAAAACGCTGAATCCTTATTTTACGGGCTCAAATCTCAACTTTTATTACGAAAAAACTTATGAATAATACTTGTGAAACTCTTCACAAAATTTATGTTGAAAACTACGTAAATTACTACGCAGTAGTTAATGATAAGTGAGTAAAAATCGATGCATAGTTCAGGTAAAAGAACGATACAAACTAAGGATAAAAGAACGGCTCAATTCTACTGGATTATGTGGGCTCGCTATCGAGGAAGCTCATTAATGAACCAACCCAATTCTTTAGAAGGAATTTGTAAGGAGATAAATAATGGGTTAGAAATATCAAATGGAAATTTAAATCGGACAGATTTTATTGAAAATACAATAAAAACCGCAGATACACATTTATTAAAAAATACAGAAATCAGCTGGATAGATGAAAAAGAAAAGAGACTAATAAACTGGCTATGGATGATTATAGACTCTAATCGCACCTATCAAAATTTAACTATATACTTAGACTTCCAACTTCCATACATCAGTAAATTAGAGATTCTAAATCACAAGGCAAATAATGACCAAGGTATAAGAACAATAATAAATGATGATATTTATCAGACATATGGATTATTACAGAAGCCACAAAGCATTACAGAAATGCATGAGTTAATATTAAAATTCTTAGACTTCATATTAATACCAACAAATTACAAAAGAGAACTAATTGACAAATTAAAAATAAAATGGGGTGAGGTATCAAACTTTGAGAAGTTCACATGGCTTGATATTAACAATTTAGAACAACACATATGGGCATTAGATTACATTGACAATTACCGAAAAAATGAATATTTATATAAAACAACACCAGGATTACGCCCGACAAGCACTGAAAGGTACTATGAGTACTTTATATCTTGTATTGACTCATGGCAAACAACTAATGACACAAAAGAATTATTTCTTATTAAAATAAAAAAAGCTTGGAATCAAAAAAAACACCGAGATAAGCTCGATGGAAAAAAACCTTGTAGCTTCAATTTATCACAGGCCACAAAAGATCAATTAGACTATTTATCCAAGCGTTCTAGTAAACATAAAAATGAGATCATTGAAGAGCTGATCAATACGAAACACCAGCAAGTAAATAATATATATAACGATATATAGGGGGACTAATTCCCCCCTTAGCACTCTTAACGCAACTCTATCTTTCTTTGAATCCAGGATTGGATCTCTCCATCTTCCCATCGCACAGAGCGTTCACCAATAGGGATCTGTTGTGGGAATTCTCGTGTACTGATGTACTTGTAAATCGTGGAGCGAGACAAACCAGTTAACGCTATGACTTCTTTGAGTGTGATTAGCTTTTTCGGTGTGTTTAACATTAGGTGACCTCTTAATTTGTGATTTCAAAGAGGTGATATATGTTTGAGAATTTTTTGAACCATTGTTGAGCGATGTAAAATATCACAAAAAATAAAGACGCTTACCTAAAAATCTTCAATGACTTTTCATCATGGTATTCCAAAAGGTATTCCAAATAAAAATCAAACCAACAATAGTCACTAATAAACAGCAGCTTGAATGACAAATTCAACTTACGCCAGCCCACCAAACGTTTGGAAAGCCCGATAACTCAATGAGTTATCGGGCTTTTTTGTATCTGCAGCATCCATTAACGTTTACTAAACTCCAATCCTATTGGTATTCCATACACATTGGAGATAGATTACGTTCTTTCTGACGGGGACGACCTACAACTACGTATTCGTAGCAATGGTTCTCGCCTATGGAATTTCAACTACCGCCATCCTCAAACTAAAAAGCGCGTTAACATGGGCTTAGGGGCTTTTCCTGAACTCACCTTAGCCAAATCTCGTCAACTTACACTTGAAGCTCGCACTGACTAACTTGGCTAACTACCCTATATCTCAAATAACAGCACCAATGGTAATCGCTATTCTCCGCCCTATAGAAGCTAAAGGCAGCTTAGAAACCGTAAAGCGACTCACCCAACGGTTAAACGAAGTTATGATCTATGCCGTTAACTGTGGATTGATATTTTCTAATCCACTCAGTGGTATTAAAGATGCGTTTAAGAAACCGAAAAAAGAAAATATGGCTTCCCTAAAACCTGATGAACTCCCTGAGCTCATGAGTGCCATTGCTAACGCTTCTATCAAGCGTACAACACGTTGCTTGCTTGAATGGCAATTACATACCATGACACGACCAGCGGAAGCATCTGGTGCTCGCTGGGATGAAATAGACCTAGAAGCCAAAGTATGGATTATTCCTCTTGAGAGAATGAAAAAGCGTAGAGAGCATCGCATACCTCTAACAGAACAAGCATTAGATCTACTTGAAGTCATGCAGCCTATCAGTGGACATCGAGAATACGTGTTTCCATCAGATAGAGATCCAATGAAGCCATGTAATAGCCAAACAGCTAATATGGCATTAAAGCGAATGGGGTTTGCGGGAAGGTTGGTTAGTCATGGTTTACGTTCGCTAGCAAGTACAACACTAAACGAACAAGGCTTTGAAGCTGATTTGATTGAAGCAGCATTGGCACACGTTGATGATAACCAAGCGCGAAGTGCTTATAACCGTACAGATTATCTAGAACGACGAATTCCAATGATGAGCTGGTGGAGCGGGCATATAGAAGAGGCAGCCTCTCGGTGACGGGAACTAAGCAACTAGAAGTTGTAAGTAACTGATAAAATTTAAGTGAATGCTTTACCTTGTCACACTAATGATAGATCAATATGGATACATAGGCATATTCAATATAACTTACTTTCATTGCTATTGAATGAGAGTAGGTTATGACTATTAATTTCAACCAAAAAGTACGTGGAACAAGAGTCTATCACAACGGAAAAGCTACTAGATCTCGTTCACTTGAAGAACCAAACAAAATAGCTCAACAAGGAAGCTTTGAAAGTGATCGAGGTCGTATCCTCAATTCAGCTGCAATTCGAAGGCTTCAGCAAAAAACTCAAGTATTCCCCTTAGAGCGAAATGCTGCGGTGCGAAGCCGATTAACTCACTCCTTAGAAGTCCAACAAGTTGGCCGTTATATCACTCAACTAATTTTCAATAAGCTACCTGAAAAAGATCTTGAGCAATACAAGCTGGCTGGATTAGATCGCCAAATAGAATCCATCGTTGAAATGTCTTGTTTGATGCATGATGTTGGAAACCCACCTTTTGGCCACTTTGGTGAGCAAGCAATAAACGATTGGTTTTCTAAAAACTTAGTATCTTTAACGACAGATGGAAAAGGCAAGCCAAGAGTTGATTTACCAGCACCTATCCACCAAGATCTTATTAATTTCGAAGGTAATGCACAGGCAATCCGCTTAGTTCACACCCTTCTAGGTCTCAATCTCACCTATTCCCAAGTTTCAGGAGTATTTAAATATACTCGCCGTGGAGATCAAGTATCTCCGAAAGATCTGCCAGAAAATGATCAACTCAAAGACTATAACTATTTGATGAAAAAAGTTGGTTATTACCTAAGTGAGCACCGTTACGTTGAATCTCTAAAAACCGTATTATCTATGGATTCTCATTGCCGTTCTCCATTTTCATACATAATGGAAGCAGCTGATGATATTTCTTACGGTATTGCTGATATCGAGGATGCTGTAGAAAAAGGCATACTGACTATTGAACAACTAAAAGGTGCTCTTGATAAAGAATTCCAATTACTCGCTAAACAATATGGATTAGACGAAAAAAGGACAATGCAAAATATCGTCAACATTGCTTACGAAAGTGCTTTGAGGGCTGATTACTGTGCCAATAGCCATTTTTTTGTAACTCTACGCGTAGAAATAAATAAACGCTTACCACAACATGCTTGCAAACAATTCATTAAAAATATCGAAAAGGTATTTCACGGCACATTTAATAGAGCACTAATTGAAGATCAAAGTGTCAATCATGCCCTTGTTAAAACACTAAAAAACGTTGCGATGAACTATGCCTTCTGTGACCCAGAAGTAGAAAGAAGTGAGTTGCAAGGGTATAGGATTATCACAGGGTTACTAGAAACCTATAAGCCTTTACTGCTGCTAAATAAAAAGACCTTTACTAACATTCAAGACGCTCCACTATACGAGAGAAGACTCTATAAGAAGCTGCCGAACAAGCACTTAAAGGCTTATGAAATCGCAATAAAAACATTAGATGAGGAAAAAGGGAAAGTACTGGATATTCCATATCTACCCTACAATTTTTCCGATGAGGTTTGGGAGTTTTACTTTCGTGTTCGACTAATTCAAGATTATATCAGCGGTATGACTGACCAATATGCTTATGATGAGTATCGCGCTTTGAATGTTCTAGATTAGTATAGTTCTAAGGCCCCCTCTAAAAAGGTGAAGGTAAAATCATCTTCCCTTTTTATCCTTGTACAGACCTCACCACTCACCTACCAACAACCTGCTTTTGACTCCCCGCACCTGTAACCCCATTGCTTCAAATACAAGTTCAAAGTCTTGGCATTTCGGTGGGATATTTGGCAAGGTTAAAGCAGCTTCTGAAAAGAAACGTGTTTGTAATGATTCATCTTGCCCCCAAGCTAGACCCCACCAATCCAGAATGCGTTTTTTTGAGGCTTGTAGGCGATAAGCTGTGGGCAGTTTGTCGCTCTTTTTTAGGTTCTCGCTAGCCGTTGTTGGCAGCAGGTTCCATTTATCATTGTTGGGCCAATAAGCAAAAGGGAGGCAATGATCAACGTGGTATTCACTTTTGAGCTTATGGCCACTCCATACACTGTGTATCTCTACACTTTGCTGGCGTAATTGTTCCACCCGCTTACGTATATCTCTCGTATCGTGGTCTTTATCTATCCACACTAAGCAATCATGGTAGGTTTGCAGCGTAATCTTACGCTGACGATTTAACTCAAATCGCTGCATTTCCAGTATCCATTGGTTCACAACCAGTGGTTCGATCCATGAATTATATAGACGGAAGCACTCCCACAAACTTTCATCTAATACAAAACAGCCAAAGCTACTTAAAAACTCACTATCGATAACTAGCGAATCCAAAGATTTACGTTTTACCGTGGGAGGAATTATCTCAAATAATCGATTGTTTTTGTCACCTTGATAAATGAAGGTAACTGGACCGCTCTTAATCGTCGCCAGAGTATGAGTAAACGTTTTTTGTAGTGCTTTTGCCTCTATCCCTAGAAACATCGCACCTATGGTTAAATCATCTGCCACTAAATGCTTTAGTTGATTCCAACCATCGTCTTTAACAAATCCCAGCCCTTTGCTGCTATTTGCACTTTGCTGAATACCTTCAACACCATCAATATTAATATCAATCAAGCGCTTAAACTGGCGTATCCAATAAAGGGCGACCAAGCCGGCAGAAATCGTAACTTTGCCATCGCTACGATCAATAACAGCACCAGCATGGGCATCGGCCACACGTAATAAGGTTCTGAGTAACGCCAATTTATACGTTGCGACTTTGTTGTCGTTCACAATAATGTGCCGTACTCGTTTAAGGTCGCCAGATCCGTCATCAGGCAAGCTCATTATCACCGTTTGCCAATGCACATCATCACGCTTGAGTGAGTCATCGCTGCTACTGATGTGGCGAACCAACAAAGCGCTGTTTTTAGCGAACTGCTCTAATTCTTCGACAGACACACCATAATTTCGGCGCGAATCTTTAAATTCACCGTGGCGGAGAGTGATGACAAGTCTGCCATTCGAGGCTAACAAGTTGGAGAGTTTACGAAAGGCGCGTTCTCTGTAACTAGGGACAAGATGCATCCAAACTGCGCTAACCAATATAAGGTCAAAACGCATTCCAAGATTTTCAGTTTTGCTTAATGCGGGCAGTGCGTCGTCTAACCACATGACAGCAGCCCCTGTATACGCACTACCAACCTTACGAAAAGAGTCACAAGGTTCAAGTGCAATGATTTCACAGCCTTGTTCAGCCATCCACTTCGTATCACGCCCACTGCCAGCACCAACATCGAGAACTCTGTCGCCTTTATGCGGCCAGAATGCCTTCCAGCTTTGGTGTACCGTTTCAAATGCTAGAGAGTTGTATTGCTCACAGAGCATTGTCGTATTTTGATCGTAAAAAGAGGTAGTCGCTGACATGAGGAAGACTTATTAATTAAATTGATTTCATCATAAATGGGATGACGTGTGATTTCTATTTAAACCATTGTACCTATAGGTAATTTTTGCTTAAGCAATGTAATGTCTAGCGGCTTTTGTAGAAATGCTATATCCGAAAATGTTTTAACCTTCTGGATTTCATCTTCAGTATGGGCTGATAAGATAAAATAATGCTGTTGGCGGTAGCCTTTAGCTTTCATCGATTCAATCAGCGTGAAGCCATCGGTTTCTGCTAGCATGTAGTCCATTAAGATGATTAGCTCATCGTATACGGCTTCGTCATTATGCGTAACGCGATGGTCACTCAGTGTTGCCATTGCAGAGAAAACCTCTCGTTCGTTTTCTGCGGTGGTAACGTCAAAGCCTTCGTCTTCAAGCATCGCCTTACATACTTCTAAGTTAAAGCGATTATCATCCACCAGCAATACGCGCCCTTGCCGTTTAGTTACCGTGCTTTGTGGTTTATGTGCTTGCTCAATAAACTGAGCAGTATGTACTTGTAACGGCCTATCATGTTGCTGCGTGGGTGCCTCTTTATCTTGCGACACAAGAACGAGCTCTTCAGTTTCCGAACAAACGCGGTAGGGAAAATGAAATATCACTAAGGTGCCCTTTCCTTTTCGGCTGCGGATTTTGATTGCGCCACCCACACTTTCGATCACAGTTTTGCATGTATATAAGCCGATACCAACGCCAGATTTTAACGCAGTTGGCGAACTATCGTCGGTGGTAAAAGGCTTACTTAACGCTTGCTGAGATGCCGCAGACATTCCCTTGCCAAAGTCTCTTACTGCCACCCGAATAAAACCATCCACTTGCGAACACAGCGCGGCATTACGCCGACTAGCAACGTCTTTAATCGCCTTAACTTTAACATCTAAAATAACAGTATCGCCGCTACTGTATTTAAAGGCGTTGTTAACAAGGTTGGTGGTCAATTGAAAAAACTTGGTTGTGTCTAACAGAATGTGGGGCGGCGTCGCATCCCTAAGGTTTAGCATTAGCTGTTTTTTATGGGTGCTACCGAATGCTCGGTAATAATCATCAATTTGATACAAATACTCAATCAAATCGACCTTCTCATAATAGAGCGTCAAGCTACCTGAAGATGCTTTGGTATAAGTAAGAGTATTTTGCGCGACACTGTTCAGCAGGTTCGCCGACCAAATAATTTTCTCTACCGTATTTTGCCTTTGCGCATCATCGCAAGCCATGTTGTTGAGCATGCTGGCATAACCCAATACGGCATTAATGGGTGTTCTAATCTCATGATTGAGGGTAGACAGTAAGGCAAATTTTGAATTTGTTTCAATGCGCTGTTTATTTATATTGATCCGATGTTGCACAAGAATAAAAAATAAGACCGACAAGCCAACGCCAAGCAGTGAAATCGCTAAGATAAGCAAGCTTATACCTAATAATTCCTTCTTCGTCGGCACATAATCAACGGCCAAGTTAAAGCTCGTACCATATTCAGGCAAATCAACAAATTGCTCGGAATGAAAACCAAACATCGCAGTCCAGTCTTGTTCTTTGTCGCAACCACGGTTAAATAGCGTAATACCACCAAATGTAAGGCGGGCACATACATCGCTATGCTGATCGATACGCTGTTGGATCTTTTGATGGGATATCGCATAAACGATATAGGGCATCTTAGGTTCATCAATTTTAATCACTATTGATGAAAAGTTATCGATTAGGTAGGTAATATTACCGTTCTTATCTGTTTCCGCTTTGCCTTTTTCTATCGCAGATTTAAATACGGGATCAGATATCAGTACTGGCGTTAAAACCGGACTCAGCGTGAAAGCCACCGCCGATTTGATCTTTAATAAATTTTGGGCAAATAACGCAAACTCCACTTCAGTAACTTCGTCAGAAGCGTTAAAGAATGCGCGTAATGCATCGGTCATAATACGGTGCTGTATCAACATCTCTCTTGAAGAGTCCAATACAAGATCAGACTTATATTGATACTGTTTATTAAGCTCATTTAGGGAATAATTCCAGAAAGCGATATTAATCAGCGTCGTGACAGCTGCCCCTATCAATAGCACCATACCAGCAGCACGATTACATCTCACTTTCGATATCATTTAATAGTTGTTGTAAAATAAGGGTGCTAGCAACCAATTCGCTCTTGTTCTCTGTTGCGAATTCAATCGTTTCATTTTCAATTTTAAGATAACGGCAAATCCCTTTGAGCTTGTGCTGCTGAGCAACAACCAGATCAAGTTGGGCACTATCTAACGCCATCGTTTGGGTTAACAATATATCAAGTTCTATTGTTAATACCTTATACATGTGACGTTTTCTCTCATCGTTATATTGATTAAAAAACGAGATTAATTTGGCATGAATACATTGGCTAGTGGTTAGCATTTTTAACCTCACCTTGATGGTTATAGTCATTTACCCACGTCATTAAATAACGCCCTTCTATTGGCGGACTAAAGTAATATCCTTGCGCAGTATGGCAACCTAATAGCTGTAATCGATTCAGTACACCTAACGTTTCTACCCCTTCAGCAACCACTTTAACGTTGAGCTTTTTCGCTAAAGCAATGGTCGATTCAACAATCGCTTGATGCTGAAGATTGGAGTCAAGATCCGAAACAAAGTCTTTGTCTATTTTGATTTCGTCAAACGGAATGCTGTCAAGCCTATCGAAGGTGGAGTAGCTTTTACCAAAATCATCAAGAGAAATCGGAATATCATTAATGATCAATTTAGCAATCGCCTGCAAAGAACGCTCTTGATTGATGGTGTGTTGTGACTCTGTTAGCTCCAACATCAGCTGAATATCACTCGCTGCTAAATGTTTTTCAATCAAGTGATTAATGAGCTCTTCTGATAAAAGGTCGCTAGCGCTGATATTAATAGACAGGCCATACTGTTTTAAAGCCGGAAATAGTTGCCAATGAGAAATAGCCTGATCAAGTACCAATTTAGTAAATTGACAATTAAGCCCAGCTTGCTCGATCAGAGGGATAAACTTATCAGGATAGATAAAGCCATCGCCTTGAACCGTTAACCGCGATAGCACTTCAAAACCGATGAGTTTGTTAGATTTGATATCGACCTTAGGTTGATAACAGAGAAATAAATTATCTTCATTGAGCAAAGAAGCAATATTGGCGCTGTTACAATTGGCTTGCTCCGCTTTAGATTCCGGCACCTCTTGGGCTAAAAACTGTTTAGTATTCACTAAAGTGAGTACTTCATTAACATTTAACGGCTTTTGAAATACGCCAACAAGGTTAAGGTTAAAGCTGTTCGTAATATTACCGATCAGATCTAAGGTACGTTGATCAGACGAGCTAACGATAACCAAAGGAATATTTTTACTTTTTGTCGTTGCCATATAATTGATGATCGCAAGGCCATCACCATTTTCCATTTTAAGATCGGTGATGATAAGATCAAATTCAGGTTCAGTATTTAATGTCGATTGTTCTAGTAACTCGATGGCTGAATTACCGCAATCGGCCTCAAAAAAGATAAAACTTTGTAACGGATCCACACCTACCAATTCACTTTTAATTGCTTCCCTAATAAAAGTTTGGTCGTCAACAATCAATATTTTCAATGTGGTTATCCCTTACCTTTGATATTGAGAAAGTCTACAAGCTGTTTTGGCGATATTACGGCAAGTTTCAGTAAAAAACGGTTCGCCATCAATTCTGAGCGACTCAGCAAGAAAGAGTGTACCGCAACCGTTTTGTCTTCTAACTGTATGGTTCTCACCTTAAAGGCATCTAATTTGGCGGCATTAAGCTTCTTGATGAACCCCTCATCACACACACTAAAACAAAGATAACGTAGATTTTTTTGATTAACGAAACGGTTGATATAGGTAGACATCATACTGTTCTCTACCTCTTTCGTTGCGCCAGCTGACGATAGCACTAACATGGTATCGGGCAATTTTTTAGGATTTTTAGTAACGATCTCGTTTAAATCGCTCTTGATATTCACCAACTCCAATACATATTGAGAAGACGTTTCAATATAGAGTGCATGCCCTATGATCTGATCATTGAATGCATTGGCGACATGGATCTTTAAATCTTTAAGCCCATCAAACTCTGCCAAAGGTAGCTTTAAGACAAGGCTTGGGTTGTTTTCATAACGCAGAATCATTTTCAGCATTATGTAGAAGCTGTCGTCATTAATATCAATAACTTGGATATCATAGTTATCATTGGTGTAATAGGGATGAGAGGACTTGAACCGACTCTGATTCGGAATTGACACTAATGTACTGCACTCCTCCAAAAATTGAGGATCATGGCGATAAATACTGGTCAGTTCATTATCATACAGCTCAACAATTTCAGCTTGTTTTGCCAATGATGGAATATTAACGCTTCGCTCCCAGCGGCTCACGGTTATGGTATCGAGATTGTAGAATAGGCTACTATGTTGGCGTAAATACAAACAAAGCTGTTCTTGAGATAATTCGTTACTTTGGCGTAGATGTTTCAAAAACATCGCAAAGACATTTTGTTTTTTTTCTTTTGAATAAGAGCAACTTGTCGGTGTCATAACGCTTTCCATTCGTCTTGCTTAATTCTTTTAATAATCCCATATACTGTTCTCTATCGATACCATCGATACGCTTTGCGTATAACTATGTATACATAATCAACATTCGGTCAGGAATTTCATGAAATACAAGCCTGTTGTTTGTTCGTTTCCCACAACATCACAGACCATAATTTATTCATTAACTATCGTATTAGTATAATATGCTATGAAACTCGGCAACATTGGCAACACTAAAGCCAAAACCTCTACCGTATGCCTAGCTCATATAAAGAGACAGCGGCATCTCATACCCCAGCGCAATGTGAAGCCCCAAAGATAGTTTTCGTCTCAAATAACGCGTGTGAGCTCATGAGTAAGGTACAAAAAAGCCATCAGGCACTTCACCTTGATAATCAGGTGGCTGAAACGAGCATCTTGAGGTAACTTGGGTATATGCCTTCTGGCACTTCAATATCGAGAAAATTATAAACGTGCCTATAAAACCATCATATTGACGCTTTACACTCGACAGTTTTGGTTTGGAGTTCGGTGCGCTTGGGGAGTTTATCGTGGCGCACCTTATTGCGGGCGTTGGTATTTATAAATGTAAAGTTTGTTTCTTACCCTTCATTACGACTCAGGCGACGAATAATATCTTCATGTTGTGGATACATTGCCATTAATGTTTCTTGGTTAAACAGCTCAAAATCATTAAAGGTAAACCCAGGTGACACCATGCACCCCACTAAAGAGAATCCAGGTTGATTCATTGCTGAACCAAAAATACAGCCTTTAGGCACCAGAAATTGCGGGCGTTCACCTGCCGCAATATTGAGACCCAGTTGCGCCGTCGTCAACTCACCTTGTTCCGAGATCATATAGATGGTTAGCGATTCTCCCGCATGGAAGTACCACATTTCGTCGGCGGTTAAGCGGTGGAAATGTGAAACCTCACCAGTACGAAGCAGAAAATAGATGCTGCTCCATAATGAACGAGTCTGATCGAAATTGCTCTGTGAGCTATAAGAGGAGCGATAGTATCCCCCTTCAATATGCTGTTCCAGTTCTAAAAGTTGAATGAATTCATCGGCTGTTTGCATAAGTTATACTTATTCTCATATATCGGTGGTTATTCGGTGAGAGTTAAAATGCCTAATAAATACATTAATATAATACCAATAAAAAAACCGACCTATGATCGGGTTTTACTGTTACACAATTAATTCGTATTTGTACTATTTAGCTGCGTTGGCGACTTTTTTGGGCTTTTCGTTTTTACTAACAGCCTTGTCTTCTTTTTGTTGGCTGTTAATCACAGTGACGGTTTCTTCACTGGTTGGCTGCGTCTCACCAAGGAAGCTTCCACCACGCTCGATACTTAAATCATCACAATGAATCGTACCGCTCGCCTTACCGTCTTGCAGTATTTCGATGCTATTCGCGTAACACGTGCCATCATACATACCGTTAATCACGATATGGTTGGCGATAATTTCACCTTTCACCCGTCCTTGATTACTGATCACGAGCGTTTGGTCGGTACGAATTTTACCTTCGACATACCCATCAACTTGAATATTACACGTTAGTTCGATATTTCCTCTGATGGAACAACCTTGTGCAATGATAGTTGAAGATGTGTGCTGGCTTGATCTTGCAGGATTTTTACTAAAGAGTCCCATCGAATACTCCTTTCATGGTCAAATAGTACTTCAAAATCGGTCGAGTTCCAGTCCAAAAACGACTTTGGATTTAAGGCTCGGCCAAGAAAACGAACTTCATAATGCAAATGAGGTCCAGTGGATATGCCACTATTGCCAGTTTCGGCAATAATGTCGCCTTTACGGATAAAATCACCGCTTTTGACATTAAATGAGTGCAAATGTGCGTACAAGGTCATAAAACCATAGGCATGGTTTATTTTAAGCAAATTACCATAGCCTTTTTTGCTTGGGCGAACCAATTCAACGACACCATCAGCCGGAGCGCGTACCAGTGTGCCTGTTTTAGCGACGAGATCGATCCCAAGGTGGCGACGTTTCTTACCTTTTATAGGATGAATGCGATTACCAAAACCAGAAGACATTCGTCGGTACTCAATCGGGCTGCCATTTGGAATAAGCTGTAACATGGACAGGCGCACGGCTGAGTTAACCGCAGCAGTATCTAACCGATTGTTGAGCGATAATTCAACTTCCGACTCTATACCAAGTACGTGTTCCAGTTCCCCCATTCGCCCGGTGACTAGTTCAAGTTCATCGTTTCGTTCTGCTAAATCTTGCTCGAGTGTATAGCGGAACCTTTCTAGCTGTTCGATTTCTGATGTTAACTGCTTTGAATGAACATTTAATTGTTGCTGGCTCTGCCGGGATTGATCGACCTCGCCAACAAGGTAATTGATAACGATTGCGGTAACAATAACGGAGACCGCCACAAAGATTGAGGCTGCAACCACGTTACGCTTGAAAAATTTCCCCAGATGAAAGTGCCGCGAACCATGGATATTGGATATTGATATAATGAGTTGATCTTTCATTGTTATACATAATTAAAGATGCCTATCAGTCAAAGCGACCAGTTGGCCAGCAGCTAAAGGAATTTTTGTAAATATCTCAGGTTATGATCCCGACGATGTCATACTGATTGGCACCACTACAGAAAAACCTCTTTTTCTTATGCTATCTTTAACGAATAATAAAAAATAAGGAGATCAAAATGGAATTTGATTGGGTGGAATGGTTCGGCTATCTCGCGTCACTGGTCGTGTTAGTGTCTTTAACGATGACCTCTATCGTAAAACTAAGGGTGATCAACTTTACTGGCTGCTTACTTTTCGCTGCTTTTGCATACTTTATCGATTCTCTTCCTACCATGTTAATGAATCTTGGTATCGCGGGGATTAATGTTTATTTCCTATATAAAATTTACAGTGTTAAAGAACGCTTTAAGTTAATTACAGCCTCTACGGATTCAGAGTACTTTTTACATTTTATAGAAATGAATAAAAAAGACATCGAACTGCAAGTGTCGAGAGAAGAACTGAGATTATCGAATACGGCTTTTTATATGCTGCGTAATAATAATATTGCGGGGGTATTAGTTGGCTCTAAAGATGAAAATGGTGTGCTGAACGTTTTATTAGATTATGTGACTGAAGAATATCGTGACTTTAAAATTGGGACTTATTATTTCGAGACGAACCCTGAAGTTATAAAGAACCGAGGTATTAACACGCTTCATGTGCGTACAAGTAATGTCGAACATCGTTCTTATCTTGAAACGGTGGGCTTTAAGCCATCTGAAGATGATCGCCAGCTGTATATTAAATTGTTATAAGTCACTTAGAATATCAACTTGTAACCAAGCCGATATTCTTCACATTCAATTATAAACTTAAAAACTGACCGTTAAACCTGTTGTAGACAGTATTAAATCTTGTTGAATAGGGTCTGCAATCTCAAGCTGATCATCGCCTATCTCAGGATGATCTTCGCTGCCATTACACACCAGTGCCAGATCATAAGTGCCGAATGGAACATAACCAACATTGAACGAACCATTCTGAGTTAATGGATCGACAGCAACAGCAACAGATGTATACGGTTCAAATTCAGATCCTAAGTCACCGTGATCATCAGTTGAAGCTGGGTAAACGTAAACGAAGGCATCATTAATATTATTAGTTGTATAATCATTACAGGCAACACTGCTCACTGTGCCATCGATAGCAGCGACATTTTCATTATTGACTAAGCGTACACCACGTGGTTTTAGCTGATAACCATTGGCATTTTGTACCATACTTTTACGTAAATCGAATTCGAGCGTATAAGCTTGTGTCGCATCCGCAACAACATCGAAACCATCTAATTTTAGCTCGCCACTGGGTACTCGAATACCTTCCTTGTTCTCGGTATCGGTTTCTTCCACATGGGAATACGGTGTGCCATCGCTATAAGTGCCTTTTTCTAGCACTGATAATCGCATTTGAGTGTATTTACCCGATTCCATCAGTTCATCGCTTAATACTTGTTGCGAATGATTACCTTGATATGCCATCAAATTAATCACCATAAAATCAGGGTTGCCGTTGCTATCAGAAGGTATTGTCAGATCTTCTGGTACACATTCAGGCGAGCTTTGATCAGCAGCAAAAGATGTTGTGCCCCAGCTAGATTCGCCACCATTAACGTGATGAACTGAAATCTGATCAAAGGCGACACATACTTTACTTAGGCCATCAACAGGAGCATCAGAAAAGGCTAACGAAAAAGTACCTGTACCATTGCTATCTGACGAGTCTGAACCACCACAACCAGCCAAAGCGGCACTCACAAGACCTACGATTACTGCTTTTTTCATTACTCACCCTCTTTATTATCGAGAATAAAGAATAGCCTCAATTCAAATCGACTGACAGACACCAACACTCGCTACTGATAATTCTGACAGTAAAATTACATTCAAGGTGCAACTTTACCTGCTATCTACCCCACTTACCGTTTATCTGCAATACCGCCCGTTCATCGCATTGATAAGAATAGAAGCATGTTTGTCAGTAACCTTTCAGTATCAACATATGAAAAGGACTGCAACCATGACAATTCAAGCACAGCATTCAGCTCTTTATTACATCAGTAAAACAACCCGTTATTCACTGGCTATTGTTGGTATCGTATTTAGCAGTATTGTTATTACAACCATCAACCCTGTGCTAGCAACCCCTTCCGTAGAGACCTTGGCACTGTATAACCAAGCCGCTTCGGGCGACGAAAGTAAAGTTGATGAGGCATATAAGCAACTGAGTGACAACTTAAATCAACAAGGGGCCACACCACTTAACTTGGTTTATCTCGGCAGTACACAAACGTTGCAAGGAAGGGATGCTTTTCTGCCATGGAACAAAATGAAGTTCACCGAAAAAGGGTTGGCAACGATAGATAAAGCGCTGAACTTATTGGGCAATTTTAATACGCCTCTCGAGCAACAAGATATCGTTCAAGGCCTACCTGAGGCTTACTTAACCCAGGCCATGGCAGCGGTAACTTATTCTCAACTGCCCGATCTCTTTAATCACTTCGAACGTGGATACGATCTGTTTATCGACTTGCTGTCTGAGCCTCAATTTGAACAACAACACTTTGCGGCAACAGCGTGGATTTATCACTACGCCATTAAAGCCTCTCTTCGTGCTAACGATCTTGAACAAGCTAAACAATGGTTACATATCATGGAGAGTAAAGATCCTCAACATGCCGATACCATCGCCGCAAAAGCATTAATCACTAATACCTAATATCTAATATCTACTGCCTAATCTCTAGCACCTAGCACCAGAGATGACTCGTGATAAACATGGTCAGCGAAGCCTAAGGAAAAGGGGAAAACGATGATCCGATTTAATCAAATACAAAAAACTTACCAACTAGGCAATCAATCAGTGCCTGCTTTGCAAGGTATCGACGGGCATATTCAAAAAGGTGACATGATTGCTCTATGTGGGCCTTCAGGTTCAGGCAAAAGCACCCTACTGAATATTCTTGGATTACTGGACATGGATTACCAAGGCGAGATCACACTGGATGGGAAAGCTTACCCAACAGAGCGATTAGCCGCTGCCAAAGTCCGTCGCCAGAAACTTGGGTTTGTGTTCCAACGGTTCAACTTAGTGCCAGTCATGACGGCATTAGAAAATGTTGCTTACCCGCTACACCTAAATGGATTCAGTAAACAGCAACAAGACGAACTTGCGTTACAAATGCTAGAAAAAGTGGGATTGGCCGATTTTACTCAGCACTGGCCCGATAACCTTTCTGGCGGTCAACAACAGCGTGTCGCGATTGCTCGGGCATTGGTTCATAAGCCAGCCTTGGTTATTGCTGACGAACCGACCGCGAGCCTAGACAGCCAAAGCGCTAACGTAGTAATCGATATAATGAAGCAGCTGGGGCATGAAATGGGCACCACATTTATCGTAGCGACTCATGATCCTCGCATGGCGACCCGTTGCGATAGAAGCATCGCGCTATTTGATGGAAGGCTTGTTAATCACGCTAGCGATATAAGGGGCATGTTATGGGCAAGTTAGCTGCACGGTTACCACATTTTCCGGTATCACTTCGGTTTGCTTGGTTGAACCTATTGCGCAATGGGCGACGCAGCTTGTTGTCGATTTTAATTATCGCCATCGCGGTATTCGCCCTCACCAGCGCTGGTGGCTTTGGCTTATACACCTATGAATCGCTGAAAGAATCGACCGCCAGAGACACCGGACACCTAACATTAAGCCAACCCGGTTACTTCACCAGAGATGAAGACATGCCGCTCAGCAATGGTTTGGATAATAGCCAAGCATTGATCAAACAAATTATCGCCGATGATGCCATACGCGGTATTCAACCTCGTATATACCTCAGTGGTTTAGTCTCTAATGGCAGTAAGTCGACCATATTCATGGGCACTGGTGTCAACGATCGTGAATTTGATATGAAAGGACCGTTCCTCGATATCAGAGCAGGTCAAAGCCTGTCTGATGTAACCTCTAGCCGTTATGACCCTGCCGAACCACAAGTAATGCTAGGGGTCGATTTAGCCCGTAACCTAAAAGTCGATGTAGGGGATTGGGTAACATTACTCGCAACCACTAGCGACGGGGCGCTTAACGCATTCGATTTCAATGTACGTGGCATCTATTCAACTGGCGTTCCAGAACTCGATAAACGTCAGCTATACATTCATATAACAAGTGCACAAGAGTTATTAGCGAGCGATAAAGTCAGCACTTTATCGGTATTCTTATTTGAAACGGCGCAAACCAATGCTGTGCACCAACGGCTCTCTCAACAACTACATCAGCGATTAAGCTCTTCTGATCAATTATCAAAAACGTCAGATCAACTGTCTCAGCCGATTGAAATCACCCCTTGGCAAGATCGCGCATTCTTCTACAACAAAGTAAAAGATTTGTACGACCGCATCTTCGGCATTATGGGAACAGTAATGGGCTTAGTGGTATTCGTCGCTCTATTTAACACCATGACCATGACAGTAACGGAAAGAACCCGAGAAATCGGCACCTTATCGGCCCTTGGTAGTTACCCATCAGAGATCGTTCGAGGATTTTTATGCGAAGCAGGATTATTAGCACTCATTGGTAGCATGCTAGGCGCAGTATCTAACGCCTTAATGTGCGTGTTGTTACTGTTTGTCGATGTTCAAATGCCCCCGCCGCCAGGAAGAAGTGAAGGCTATCCGCTGAATATCAACTTCTCGTTTGAGCTTGTCGCGTTTACCACTATCGGCGTGATGTTTATTTGCTTATTAGCTGCATTATTCTCTGCGCGTAAAGGCGTAAACAAACCCATTACCGAGGCATTAATTTATGTTTAATGGTTATTTCAGCCCTAACACGGCACGTACTTTTCAATGTAAACGAATGCTGGTTTGCTCTGTTTTACTGGCACTTACATTACCGATATCGTCGTTGGTTTTTGCCAATGAAAGCATCGATCAACTTGAAGGCATAAACCAGCAAGCCGTAACAACAATGATAACCAAAGCCGACAGCTATCGCATTCAGCCCGGCGCTGCGAAAGTGGTTTCATTGGTGAAGCTTTATAAGTCAAACACGTTAGATAAAACGCGTCTGTACAATGTGTATTCCCGCCCTAATCGCGAATCACTGGTGGTATTTAAATCAGCAGTGGAAACTGGGCAAAAAATGCTGATGATTGAAGATAACTATTGGTTATTGATGCCCAAAAGTCGTCGTCCTATTCGTATTACCCCCATGCAAAAATTACTGGGTGAAGCATCCGTTGGTGATATTTCAACACTCACTTGGAGTGAAGATTATCAAGGTGAATGGGTAAAATCGACAATCATCAAAACACTTAATGGTGCAGAAGTAACAACCCACCAATTAAAATTGACCGCCAAAACCAAAGGGGCCAGCTATCAAACCATCGATCTGTGGTTAAACGCCAATAATGATTTTCCAATCAAAGCGGAGCTGTATTTACGTTCGGGCAAAATGGCAAAACAAGCGTGGTTTACTCAAGGTTTGCGTGAAGGGGCAACCAGCGTTGTCGCCATGACTCTACTTGATAAGATCCAACCCAATAAAAAGACGATCATTGAATATCAAGCAATCTCACGCCAGACGTTAGAAGATAAATATTACAACCCGGCGTATTTGTCTCGCAATAGTGTGTCAGAGCTATAATCATGAATAAAAATAAGGCGATTAATGCATTCAAAAACATCGGGGGATTGATGATCCTAGTGTTACTGAATACGCCATGTTCAGCCGCCAGTAATAGTGATTTATCGCTACATTGGGATTGGATGATCAGTGCTGAAAGCGTGCAATCAAGAAACTCGCCATTTATTCCGCCACAACCTGATAGCCGTCAAACCATTGATGGATTATTAGAAGTGGAAGTGGGATACAAACAATGGCTCGGATTGATTTCGCTTAAAACTACTGACCTATATTCAGAGACTCAAGGCGATGCTTCAAGCACTAACCAAAACACCCTCTCAAGCAATGACCTAAACAATGATCCAAGCGCTGAATTCATTATTCGAGAGCTGTACTGGCAAGGCGGTTTTTCCTTGGCGAATGAAGCACTCGGTGAACAGTACATTGATGTCACACTGGGGAAGATTCGATTAGATTGGGCCGTGGGTTACGGCTATCGCCCGCTTGATATCATTAAGCCATATCGCAGAAATCCCGTAGGAATAGTCGCAGAAGAAGGGGCTGGCGTAGTGGCATTGTCTGTTTTCGATGCGACAGGTGAATGGACGCTGCTTTACACCGATTCATCATGGACATCGCAATCACTGAATGACCTAGAACAGCAATCTCAACAACAAGGTGTGGGCGTTCGCCACTATGGGATGCAGGGCGAACAAGAATACCAATGGCTGGCTTACTATGACGATGTACGCCATGGATTAATAGGTGGCAGCGTGGTGTCGGTATTAGATCTCGCTTGGGAATTTCATGGATCCGCCACTTACCAGCATCAAAGCCTAGGTTATGAACTACCAAGTTCGAGCCTGCACCCCGTAATTTTAGGTGAGCAAGGTAACGCTTTTCAAACCTTATTGGGGTTAACGTGGGCTAACGAAGTGGGCAATAGTATTATTTTAGAATACTGGTATGACAGCCGAGCTTGGTCTTCATCGCAATGGCAGCAAGCGATCGATACCACCACCAGCCTAAATAAAATGGCAACACCACCGACGAATTCAGCTCAGACTGGAACATCGCAAAACACAGCATTGAGTGCATCGTATGCGCAAGGTTTTCAGCTTAGCAATATTGTTCAGCATAATGTGATGCTGCATTGGTCACTCAATTCAACAGCATGGGCACAATGGGATTGGAGTCGAGAAATAAATTGGATTCAACACGTAACGCCAACCTTTGATTTGCTTTACTCCCCTCAAGATAATGGGATTATCGCGACACAGTGGCTGAACTATGAATGGATAGATACTGGAAGTGCATCTCTCGATTTAGAGCTTGCTGCACGATTTTTGACTGGGCAATCAAATTCAGCTTATGCTAACTTGCCAGATAAGCATATGATTTTGCTAAACCTGAAAGGGCGATTTTAATGAGCAATATACAAATGGACGTAAAAAAAGAAACGAATTACTCATGGGGTAAATCGTTCTTATTCACCAGTCTTTTTTGTTTTATCATCGCCTTAACAACTCAATCGGTTTGGCCTAGTTCGCTTTTTAAACACCTCATTATCAGCTTTGGCTTTGGCTATAGCGCTATTTTCAGTGCCAAGCTTATTGATCTTGTGTTCCCTTCAGTTTCACGCCACCGAGAAATCATCTGTACCCTGAGTTTTTCGATGATATTTGGTACCTTAAATGCGCAATATTGGGTGAATGATTTTCTTGGTGAAGATGGTTGGAGCAACCTAAAACCCGTTATATTACTTGGGCTTATTTTTACTGGTTTTTGCTATTACTACTTTTATTCAAAAGAGCAAAAACTCATTGCAGATAAAGAACTCGAAACCCTTAAAAGAAAGCAAATAGAGCAAGAAAAAGTACTATTAGTCAGCCAACTAAAGCAACTGCAAAGTCAGATCGAACCGCATTTTTTATTCAATACACTAGCCACAATCAGTGTGCTGATCGAAACTGACAGTGATAAAGCTAAATTGATGCTAGAAAAACTAACAGAGTTACTGCGCGCAACCCTCAATAACACGAGGCACCAACAAACTACGGTAGAGCAAGAAGTCTCATTGGTTGAGGCATATTTAAAAATCCAACAGGTACGCCTTGGGGATAGGTTAGATTATGCCATCAATATCGACGGCATCTCATCAACCCAAGTATTACCACCGCTATTAATTCAACCGTTAATCGAAAATGCATTAACACATGGTATTGCACCAATAGCCAAGGGTGGGAAAGTCACACTCGATATAGTCAATATTGGTGGGAATATGCAGATCAGCGTAACGGATAACGGGGCAGGATTCAGCCCCACCCCGCATGCAGTAGGGCATGGATTAGGGCTAGAAAACATTCGCCAGCGCATAGAGATGTTATTTGACGGGAAAGCCAGTATATCGATAAAAGAGCACCGTTCTGGTGGCGTCATTTCAACTTTAACCCTACCTATATAAAAACATGATTAGCGCCATGAGCTCGCTAGTAAATTAAACGATCTAAGGACGGATAAGATGACACAATTTGCAACCGCGATAATTGCCGATGATGAACCGCTTTTACGTCATCATTTAAATCGTTCTTTAGCCGAAGTATGGCCAGAACTCGAGATAGTGGCGAGTGCTGAAAACGGAAAAGAAGCGTGGTTGAAAATCAATGAGCATCAACCAGACGTTGTATTTCTTGATATTCGCATGCCAGAATTAGACGGTATGGCACTGGCTAAAAAACTCAAAAAAATGCCGACCCCACCCTTGATTGTTTTTATTACTGCGTATGATGAATATGCAGTAAAAGCGTTTGAACAAAGTGCGGTTGATTACTTATTAAAGCCTATTTCCGAGTCACGCTTACAGACTGCCTGCACTAAATTACAACACCAACTTTCAGTACAGCAATCAGAACAAAAACACCCATCAAATGCACAATCGCAACCCGACATATCAGCATTAATCCAACAAATTCAACAGTTATCGACACAGTCTGAGCCACAATACCTCACTTGGATAAAAGCCAGCGCGGGTGATGACATTCATTTAATTGCGATATCCGATGTGATCTATTTTAAAGCGGAAGACAAATATGTATCGGTGTTTAAGCGATTACCCAATAACGCCGCTCAAGAATATATTATTCGCACATCACTGAAGGAATTGCTTGCACAGCTCAATCCAGATTCATTTTGGCAAATACATCGTTCAACCGTCGTTAATGTCGCAACCATTGAGAAAGTGAAGAAAGATCTAGCAGGAAGAATGTCAGTCATCATTGATGGGCAAAAGCTGCCTGTTAGCCGAACAGCACAGAGTTTATTTAAAGGAATGTAATAGTTAGATTGATAGATTGATAGATTGAACCAACAATAAACTGTTATTAATCGCACCAAGCCCAAACATATTTATCACTAATAAATAACATCATTTAAGCTTTTTAAAGAGCCTAAAATGAGTATAAAAACGAAAGAACACCACGACAAAAAGCCTAACAAATAAGACATTTTAACGAGAATCAGCCCGCGAGGTGTATAGGTTTGTCATCATCCAGATATAACGCGATAGTATCACCAACCCTCTATTTATATTCCTATGGGGTATTCACTATTTTTACCCATTAAACGCCGAGCAGAATTCTCCATGACGCCTCTTGATAAACCAGTAAATTACTTGAAATTTTACATGCCAAATTTCAAGTAGAAACATCAGTGCCCCTCAACAGAACCATCACTAAAACAGTAATAACAACCTAAAATCATATAATAGCCATAAGAATCATATGATAACAATGATAAACAGCGATACCAATCATACAGGAAATGTATAAATAACCTTGTTCTGACGGTTAAAAAGGAAGTCCGTTATAGGTCTGCACCTTCTCTTTATTTTATAAATTACCTTCACTAAAAACACGTTCTTGATAAAAAACTTAATTTATGACGTGAATTTTGTTCCATTTTTTACCCATTCTTATTGTAAACTATATTCCTTTAACGAAATCAATCGCACTTTTTATACCTCATAGATTCCTTTGATAAGGATGTCAGTAGAATTAGGTATGACTTTTAAGAATGCCCTTTGCATTCGTATAACGGTAGCGGGAAGCTTTATAATGGGATATTTAGAAAGAATTAAACAGTTAGCTAAAATCCAAGGAATTAGCCAAAAGCAACTTGGCGAATCTTTGGGCCTTCAGCAAGGAACAATGAGCCGTAAGTTATCGGGTAAATACGGTATTGAAGTCCGCGAGCTAGAAAGAATCGCTGAGACATTAAATACGTCTATCGGTTACCTTTTAACAGGGCAAATCGATACAGGCACTCAAGCAACGACAGCCATTACTCATGAGTCTTCACAAGGTTCAACCTGTACTTACATCCCTATTATTCACCGTAAAGATTTTGGATCTTTCATCGGCGGTGAATCAGTAAATGTGGTCAGTAAACGCGTAATACCACAACACCTTGAACGTGATGATTGCTTGGGTTTATTTGTTGATAACGAAAATATTTCGCAATGTGCACCTATTGGCAGCTATGCATTAGCCACCAAGCAAGCGACTTACCGCCCTAAACAACCAGTATTTGCATCGGTACGTAACAGTGAGCCTGATTTTTATCACATGACTCAATTAGCTGATGGTGTCATATTTTCGACATCCCAACCCGATTTCCCTAACCTCTTTGTCAATAATGATGAATTTAAAGTTCACGGTTACATCATTCAATCAGATTGGGCTTTCGATCGTTAAGCTCTGCTTGTAATAGGTATGTGATTTATATACCAACCTATGCTTTTAACTAGAAAGAGTTTCAAAACAGGCTGCTTCGATTATTTCAACGGGTCTGATACTTGTTTAGGTTGGTATTCACTTTACGACTACGTAGAATAGCGAGGGTAAAAAACCGTCGATATTATTCTTTAGCTAGTGGTAAATCATGTCAAAAATTATTGTTGCCTCTGCCAACCCTGCAAAAATTTCTGCTGTTGCTTCAGCATTCTCACAAGCCTTTCCTGAGCAATCTTTTACTGTCGAAGGCATTAGTGTCGCCAGCGAAGTAAGAGATCAGCCTTTATGTGCAGACGAAACCTTACTCGGTGCAAGAAACCGTGTTAAGAATGCACGAAAGTTGCAGGCTGATGCTGATTTTTACGTAGGACTGGAAGCGGGAATCGATGGAAATTTTACCTTCGCGTGGATGGTGATTGAAAACCATAAGCAACGCGGTGAAGCACGCTCGGCTTCTTTGCCTTTGCCCCCTATTGCGCTAGAAAAAATCCAACAAGGCATTGAACTTGGTGATGTGATGGACGATATGTTTAACCAACAGAACGTTAAACAAAAAGGTGGGGCCATTGCAATGTTAACCAATCATACGCTCAGTCGCAGTTCGGTCTATCAACAAGCCCTGATTCTAGCATTAATTCCATTTATGAATGAACAATGGTTTCCTTGCCGCTAGCGCTGGTGCAAAACGTCAGGCATTAAAAAATCCCGTTACGATCCTCATTATTAAAAAAAGAGTATCGTGACGGGATTTAATGTATTCAGAGCGACTGGCTTATTGGAGAACTTATTGCTGTTGCTTCTTTAATAAAGAAGCCAGCCATTGTTTTGTATCGTCGCTCTGATGCTTTAATTCATTAGATCCTCGGGTAATCGTTGCTACCCCAACCCCTAACAATTCACTAATTTTTCGTTGGCTACGCTGCCCATTCATTAGCTCATGAAGAATATTCACGCGAGCCAATAACGCTTCTCTTTCATCAGGGGTAAGTAATAGCTTCAGCATCACGTCATCTTTCTGCTCTAATGCTGCCTGACGAAGTAAATCGACGACCTGTTGCCACTCGGTAAAATCAGCCGTTTCCGGAGTTGTTGACATGTAAACCTCATTAAGGCGTTTTGAATCTTCAAGGAATGTTAACCTGTTCTGATCCTGTTGCACACTAATTTGATAAATTCTGCAAGATTTCAGCCTTGCAGAATCACCGTCAAACACCCTTTAGTAACGGGTTGTTAATTCATTCTTTTTAAGTAATACCGATTTTTTACCCATCAAATCGCTGTAGTAAATTTCAAACATTAAAACGTTCTGTACATAGCCACGGGTTTCATTAAATGGAATCGCTTCAATGAAGGTATAAACATCACGAGAACCGCTGTTTTGGCCCTTCCAGCGATTCACTCGACCAGGACCTGCGTTATACGCTGCAAACGAATAGACACGGTTATCATCGTAGCGTTCTAGCATCATTTTCAAGTAGCCACTACCAAGGCGAATATTCACACCTGGATCAAACAAACTGTTTTTCCCAGTATAGTTACGCCCCAATTTTTTAGCCGTTTCTTTGGCAGTGGCTGGCATCAATTGCATCAAACCTCGTGCCCCGACGGGTGATTGTGCTTGTGTGTTCCACGCACTTTCCTGACGGGCTAATGCCATCATCGTCGTGGTGGGTAGATCGCGTTGCTTGCTGAAGAAATCAAACCACCACTTATGAGCCATCGGAAAACGCAATGTAACGTGGTCCCACAACTGTCCAGAAATGGTTGCCTGTACCGCTAAATGATGCCATTTATGTTTGCCCGCATAAGCGGCCAACATACGCTTTTGCTCAGCCGTCTTTCCACTTAATAAGTAATACCATTCACGATTCGCATCAAGCGACTTATCCAATGCAATCAGCTCTTGAATACGCACCAAGGTTGTCGTGTACTGCTTACTTTGCTTTGCAATACTTTCCGGCACCGTTTGGGTTGGATAGACGATCGGCTTATTTAACACGGTGGCCGCCGCGGCGCTGTAGAAATCACGTTGCCCTAAAATCGAGCTGTATAGTTCAGTCGCTTCTGCTTTTTTACCGTTACGCGCAAGGAAGTAGGCTTGCCAGAATGTCCAACGCGTGGTGTCTTTTGCTGCTTGTGGTAAACGATTCACCCACTTTTCAGCTTCCGCATAATCCGCTTCGCGTAACGCCAATCGAATACGGCGCTCTAGCGCATTAATGCTGGAACTGGTTTTTAGCTTGTTATCACGCCACTGAATAAGATCGGGCTTATCTGTCGACATTAACCTTAGCACTGTGTAATCCGCAATGTGCTGGGCACGTGATGGCGTAAGGTGTTGCCCATCAACGGTACGCTGAAATTGTTTAACCGCTTCTTTTACATCTTTACGGGCTAAACGCTTATAAGCGGCTTCCGCTAATTGTTGATTAAACTCGGTGACTTTACTGCGTTTGGCAAAATCAGCGACGTTCTGTGGTTTATCTAATAAGCCTAAGACATCGTCACCTATCGCTTGGCTCGTACCTGATAATTGTTTATCGAGGTATTTCAGTAAGCCACTGCTGCCTTGCTCGTACGCTAATAACATACGGTCGAGAACCCGCTGATTCGTCCGTTTACCCGCTTTAGTCCAGTCGGACAATAAAGGGTCACACTCATCGTTGATAGAAGTGCCAGTTAGCCAAAGTGCATTGGCGCCCTGCCAAGCAAGGTCCTTATTGCCCTTCTGGCTTTGCGCATAATAGTAGTAACACTTTAGTGTTTGTCCGTTCGGCTCATTGGGCTGAACCGTTAAAAAGTCATTCCAGCGTTCTGCTTTTGCTAGATAATTTAAGTAATTTCCCTTAACTGTCGTATTAAAAGGGAGATCCTTATAATCAGCGACAAACTCAGTCACTTGCTTGGGTGTTTTCTTACTGAGATCTTTAGAAAAATCATGATAATCTAAGTATGGCGTTAAAGGGTATTCATCTAATTTTTCACGTAATTGGCGATAACCATCTTCATCTTTCTTATCTAACGCTTTACCCGCTTGTACATACCACTCACGTTGCTGATCAAGCTTAGAGGCGTGACTTGCTGGCACACAACTTAAACCGAATATCACCACGGTTACGGTTACTACCTTATGGACTGAAAAACTAAGCACAAGAAAACTCCATTTCGGTTTTAGGATGATATTTATTCATAGTAAACGCTAATTATGAACAATGCTGTTAATCTTATGTCTAGATTGGGTAAAATACCTTCTTCATTTTAGATTAGAGATCATAAACTGATTATGGCTGAATACGTTTATACCATGCAGCGCGTGGGCAAAATTGTTCCACCAAAGCGTCAAATCCTTAAAGATATTTCATTAAGCTTTTTCCACGGCGCCAAAATTGGTGTTTTAGGCTTGAATGGTTCAGGTAAATCAAGCCTGCTCCGTATTATGGCTGGTATTGATAATGACATTGAGGGTGAAGCACGCCCACAAGCAGGGCTGAAGATAGGCTACCTGCCTCAAGAACCTGTTCTTGACGAAGAAAAAACAGTACGTGAAATTGTTGAAGAAGCAGTTTCTGACGTAAAAGACGCCTTAACACGTCTTGACGCGGTTTATGCAGCGTATGCTGAACCTGATGCAGATTTCGATGTGCTTGCTAAAGAGCAAGGTGAGCTTGAAGCCCTTATCGAAACCAAAGACGGCCATAACCTAGAAAATACTCTAGAGCGTGCGGCTGATGCATTGCGCCTTCCTGAATGGGATGCACCGATTAAATTACTGTCTGGTGGTGAACGCCGTCGTGTGGCAATCTGTCGCTTATTGCTTGATAAGCCCGACATGCTGTTACTTGATGAACCAACAAACCACTTAGATGCTGAATCGGTTGCATGGCTTGAGCACTTCTTATGTGCGTACACTGGTACTGTTGTGGCGATTACCCACGACCGTTACTTCCTTGATAATGCCGCAGGTTGGATTCTAGAGCTTGACCGTGGTGAAGGTATTCCATGGGAAGGTAACTACACATCTTGGCTTGAGCAGAAAGATGCACGTCTACAGCAAGAATCATCTCAAGAGAATGCACGTCAAAAGACAATTGCTAAAGAGCTTGAGTGGGTTCGTCAAAACCCTAAAGGTCGTCAAGCAAAATCAAAAGCACGTATGGCGCGCTTTGAAGAGCTTAATACGAGCGACCACCAGAAACGTAACGAAACCAATGAACTGTTTATCCCACCGGGTGAGCGTTTAGGTGACAAGGTTATTGATGTAACCAACCTAACGAAATCATACGGTGATCGTGTATTGATTGATGATCTATCGTTCAGTATGCCAAAAGGTGCCATCGTCGGCATTATCGGCGCCAATGGTGCTGGTAAATCAACATTGTTTAAAATGCTAAGTGGTGCTGAGCAGCCTGATTCAGGTACGATTGAACTCGGTACAACGGTTAGTCTTGCATCTGTTGATCAGTTCCGCGATAGCATGAACGATAACAACACCGTTTATCAGGAAATTTCTGAAGGCGCTGAAATTATTCGTATCAACAACTACGAAGTACCAGCACGCGCTTATGTATCACGCTTTAACTTCCGTGGCAGTGACCAGCAAAAACGCATTGGCGATCTTTCTGGTGGTGAGCGCAACCGTGTTCACTTAGCGAAACTGCTGAAAGCAGGCGGTAACGTACTACTACTCGATGAACCAACCAATGACTTGGATGTTGAAACACTTCGAGCACTGGAAGAAGCATTACTTGAGTTCCCTGGTTGTGCCATGGTTATCTCGCACGACCGTTGGTTCCTCGACCGTATTGCGACCCATATTCTAGACTACCGTGATGAAGGCAAAGTTAACTTCCATGAAGGTAACTACACCGAATACACCGATTGGTTAAAGAAGACACTGGGGGCACAAGCTGCAGAACCACATCGCATTAAATACAAGCGTATGACTAAGTAATGTAGTCACCGTGAGTCACGATAAAAAAGAGCCGTTCTAGCGGCTCTTTTTTTTATGCAGGAATCTTCTAATGACGCACAGATAGCTCTTTGATATCCCTTTCCATTCATAAGTGAACAATACAAAACGCTTCGTTTTATCACTTAACCATAGATATAATGCCGATTTCTTTAACTTTGTCTTAATAAGCAACTGGTTTTAATAAATTTGTGATCATATTCCTAGAGATAAATCTCTTTTCTCTTTAGACTTATGTGACGGTAATCCAAGAAATAAGAAGATTATGGTTGAACGTCGTCATTTCATGCGCATTATTTATCAGTCATCAGCAACGCTTTCTCAGGCCAATGATGAATGGACTGCTAATGTCTGTGATCTCTCGTTGCAGGGGATACTATTAACCCGCCCAACAGATTGGCAACCTAATCACGATACGCACTACAGCGTTCGCTTTTGCTTACATGAATGCGATATCGAATTGGTCATGGACACCCAATTAGTTCGACACTGTAACGATTATTTACGCATGCGCATTCATCATATGGATATTGATAGCGCAAGCCACTTAAAGCGCCTGGTCGAATTGAACATCGGAACTGATGAACTATTACATCGCGAGTTAGAACAACTTGCCGACTTAGAAAGATCTATTAACGAGCAGTAGAAACGAATTATTCATCATGTCTGACAGTATTTGCATCTCGGTTTCTGATAACCGAGGAACCTCACATTACCGTATTAACCGTTTTAAAAAACGTTATGTCGTATTGCTATCAACCGTGCTTCTCTCTCTTTTGATAGGTGGCGGCTACAGTATTTATTTTCTCTATCAGCAAACACAGTTATCTGATCACCAACTTAATCAATTAAACGTGCAAGCAGAGCAACTGTCTGAATCGCTGACAGCTGAAAACACCACAAATGACGATCTCACCAAACAGCTTGCAGATAAGAACGCAGAATTATTGCGCCTTACCCAGCGCGTGGATGATGTAGAGACGATTTTAGGTTTACAAGGCGATAGCCCTGAAGACATCACCCTTGATCAGCGTATTGATAGCGCTGCAATTAGCTCTGCCGTTAGAGGCACATTATTTCGCTTAATACCTAACGGTAACCCTACCGATGATGTTCGCCTATCATCGAGTTTTGGCACCCGTATTCACCCAATAACCGGTAAACGTAAAAGTCACCGCGGGTTAGATTTTGCAGCGAATACTGGTGCGGCAATTTATGCACCAGCCGATGCCGTAATAGAGCTTGTTCGCCCAAGTAACAAAGGCTACGGTAATCATTTAAAATTGAGTCACTCCCTTGGTTTTACGAGTTCTTACTCTCACATGAGTAAGTTCAATGTGAAGCGAGGGCAGTTTGTCCGTAAGGGGGATTTAATTGGCTGGACAGGCAATACAGGCATGTCGACAGGTCCGCATTTACATTACGAAATCCGCTTCTTAGGACGCGCGATTAACCCTCGCCCGTTTGTCGATTGGACACCTGATAATTTTGATAATCTGTTTGAAAAAGAAAAAACAGTACAATGGGCAGCACTGTTAGAGATGGTCAACAACGTTGTTTCAATGCAAGTGCAACTAACATACGTACCTCAGCCGGCAGAGCCAATAGAGACTGCGAGCACTCAAGTCGTTTCAAGTGATGAGCGAAAGATCTAGGGGACTGCGCAAGAAAGGCTGACGATAAAAGCATTCACCAAAAACGCATATAAAAAACGAGAGCATCTGCTCTCGTTTTTTGTTCATCGATTATCAATAAGTCATTATCGATGAACCTTTATCAAGCCATATTACAGATAACGGCATCAGATACTCTAAGACACTCGATCAAATGCTTCTAACGCTTCTTGCAAATCTTCTACTGCAATAATTTCAATCCCGTTAATTTTCCGGCTCGCATTCGCCTTTGGTACAATCGCGCGTGTAAAGCCCTGCTTAGCCGCTTCCCGAATGCGTTCCATGCCATTAGCTGCTGGGCGAATATCAGCATTCAAGCCGATTTCACCAAACACCAGTACATCTTGTGGAATTGGCTGATTCTTGAAACTCGAGAAGATAGACAACAGTACTGCCAAATCAGCAGAGGTTTCTTCAATCTTAATGCCACCAACACAGTTCACGAAGATATCCATATCAGACAACATCACGCCACCGTGTCGGGCTAATACGGCAATCGACATGGCTAAACGGTTAGAGTCATAACCAACCGATAAGCGACGAGGGTTCTCTGTCACTGAGTTATTACACAATGCTTGGATTTCTACCAGCAACGGGCGTGTACCTTCCCACAACGTTGTACAGGCTGATCCTGCATGGTTCTTATCTGAACGACTCAAGAAAATAGCCGAGGGGTTTTTTACCTGCTTCATGCCTTGTTCGGTCATTGCAAAGAAGCACGATTCTGAATCAGCACCAAAACGGTTTTTAGAAGTGCGCAATACGCGAAACTTTTCATCCGATGTCGAAGATAAAGCAAACAATCCGTCCACAATGTGGATTAACTGCATAGGGCCAGCCACATTCGAATCTTTATTAATATGACCAATCAGTAAAAAGGTAACGCCTTCCGTCTTGGCAAAACGCGTTAAAGCTGCCGCAGATTCTTTGACTTGGCTTGGGCTACCTGCCGCTGAATCATTGTGTGCGACCGTCATGGTTTGAATCGAATCAATAATAACGAATTCAGCGTTCAGTTGAGTCACTAAATGTAAGACTTGCTCAACCGACGTTTCAGCAACAACATTAATTTTATCAATGTTTTGAGTTTTTAATCGCTCTGCTCGTTGAGAGATCTGATGAATAGATTCTTCACCTGACACATACAATGCCGATTTTATTGCCGCTACCGCCCCAATACTTTGCAACAGCAAGGTTGATTTACCCGCCCCCGGATCACCACACAAGAGTAATACTGACCCCGGTACAATGCCGCCACCTAACACGCGATCAAACTCACCAATACCTGAACTAAAACGTGGCAAATCTTTAGTTTCGACTTCAGACAATTTCTGTACTTTGGTTGAAGCACCTGCATAGCTGGTTGCAGCACCAACAGAGCCTATCGCTGCTTTTGTTTTAGGGACCGTAAACTCTGTTATGGTATTCCATGCCGCACATGCGCTGCATTGTCCTTGCCAACGAGGAAAATCTGCACCACAGTCACTACACACATAAGCGCGCTTCACTTTTGCCATTTTGTATCCTAATTTATTGATCAAACACTCAATATTTATTGTAATTACGGTTAAAAGCCGTTTTTAATCGATTAATATCACTACACGCTTAAGATTTACTGCAAAATGCAGATAATAGAAGCATAAGTAATGTATCAGAAAATAAGATGTTACTGGACGAATATAAAGGACTAATCGAGCAACTCATCCCCGTTTACGATAGTGAAGACTTCGACGATGTCTTTTTAATGCTAACGTATGAGGAAACAGGCCCAACTCGCCTTCAGCTCAAACTCGAAATAAAACGCATGATGGCACCTTGCCTTCAAATTGTTGATCTTCGCGGTCGAGTAAAAGGAGAATGCCGCCCGTACGATCTTCACGGTCTCACCCATTGGTTAGATGATGTCGCGATCAATACTTATCACAAACGCATAAAAGTATACGGTGGTAAATTTCGGGTCGGTTTATATGAAGCTTTAATCAATACGCGTAATAACTTTCGCGTGCTGCATCATCAAGAAAAACTCAAACCACAAACCATCGAAAAAACAAAACAAGATACTCAATTTGATGCCAATCTGATTCGTTTTGGTCATTATTTAACACGTGAAGAAAACCGCCTGCAAATATCGACGCAAGTGAATCTGCGTCTTCCTTTTGGTCAAGCCGTGCATGGGGTGACGTCTGATCTCTCCTATTCAGGGGCTAAATTTAAAGTGCCATCAGCCTTTAAATATAATCTTGGTCAAACGGTGAAAGCTAGTTTTCCAGCGTTGGCAGAAAAATGTCATGATGCTCGCCTTGCGAAAGACATTGAATACCGCATTCTTGGCATTGATGATAATAAAGATAACGACAGCTTCAAATGGTTACGCTTAACGCTACTGAGCGATAACCAAGTAATGAAAGACACCATCAAGCTGAATCAAAACCTGAACACGAGTCGCTCTCGAAATAATCATGAAGACAAAGTGATTCAAGCCCGAACTAAAGGCTATGAGCATTGCTTCTTAAAACATACCGCCAGCTTGCCATTATTTTTCTCTGGTGCGGAACTAAAATACAGCCTGTTAACCGAGCATAATCAAAATATTTGGGAAGATTGGCACGACGAACGAAACCAGCCCGTTATCAACCACCTTCTGTCAGAAGCTCGAATGGCAACTCTTGGCAAAGCAGGGTTGAAGCAATGTAGCACTCTGATTTACAGCTTTTACCACGAGCATAATCATAAGAAATTTTTCTACTCTGCAGCACTGCCAGAGATGAATCAAGAACAACGACAGCTCTTTTGGCAAATAGGGGCAACACGTAAAAGCTGGCGAGTCACACGTATAACGGTATACCCAATCGGGTCGAATGATCTAGAACGCCTGCAAGATGTTGCACCTGAAATGGTGGAACAATTCCAGCACTTAACGCATATAGGGGTCATGCAAAACCTAACCAATGACCAAGCACAGCAAGATTACAGATTAAGCATTAAATCGCAATTACCGTCAAAAGCCTTGCATGTGTTTAGACACCAACGCGATCCTATTTGCCAAGCAAAAGGCGTATTTTTCGATCCCAAACCACAGCGAAGTGAAGATCGTTTTAAATTTAAAACCCCAGTAGAGATCCAACACCCAGAGCTCGGTAATGTACTCGGGGCTTCTATCGATTTCTCCACTCGCGGGTTAAACCTCAGTCTTGCCCAGCCACTAGCCGCGAAGAAAGACGACAGTGTCATTATTAAATTTACCCAGCTACACAAGTTAGATACAAATTCATCATTAGATAAAATGCCTTACCGCATCATTAGAATTAGTCCAGACTGTCTCAATATTCAATTAACGTCTGGCAGTGGTGAAGACGCTCTAAAAGGCGAGCATTTTTTACGACGATTAATCAATCATAATGAAAAAAAACTGCTTTTATCTAAAGAAACTTTCCCCAAAGGCCCGCTATTATTAGCCATGCACCAAATGCTACTAACACGTCTAAACTCTGTGCCTTATTTTGCTGAAAAGATTAATCACAAAGTCACCGTAAAAGCGATTGGCTGTAATTTCCCATTGCCCCCTCTCGCGAAATTATTTAATCAATTAACTGATGGCAAAGGGTTTTCGTTACAACCTATTTTTAAAAATCGGGTACAACGAATGCTGGCTGAAACCATGCGTCCGGTTGAAATTCGTCAACCATTTGTACATGAAGTTTACCTTTGGGTTCAACGTCAAGGTGATTCAATTCAGTATATTGAAAGTAAATTGTTAGATGAGTTTGATGATTTAGAACAGCGAATAAGTTTTGTCAAAAAAGCCCGCCAGCAAGGTGAGTTCATTGCAATTCGTATTACTGCCGTACCCGTTTTAAATCCAATGACGGCATTAATTGGTGAAGAGTTAGGACAACTGGCTCGTTTAACGATGCACCGTGCACGCGCATTAGAAGTCGAGTTTACGTCATTAATTGGCAGTGGTGAGATGTTCGATATTACAGATGAAGTACTGGTTAGACTCGAAATTAATTAAGGTGCTAGCCAGACATAATACGATGAGAGAGGACCATGATCCTGACAGTTCATGGTCCTCTTTTTGTTTATTGATGCTTAATGGCTTTTAATGATTAATGCCGTAATACGCAAAGATAGCAGCTGTACTGTTCTAGATAAGTAAATGCTACCAACTCACATTTTGCGGCATTAGCGAGGCAGACAAAATACAAAGCACCCCACCTAAATCTGCATGACGAATAGCAACAGGCGCATCTGCCTCTACTTTTGGTTTCGCATGATAGGCAATCCCCAGACCAGCGGCAGCCATCATCACCAAATCATTCGCGCCATCGCCAACAGCGACGGTGTTATGTGGTTCAATATCGTATTCATCAGCAAGTTCATACAGAATATCGGCTTTTGCTTGCGCATCAACGACATCACCTAGCACTTTACCAGTTAGCTTGCCGTCCACAATTTCTAGCGTATTCGACTGGGCATGAACTAAGTGCAATTCATCTTTTAAGTAGTCAGAGAAATAGGTAAACCCACCCGATGCAATGGCGACTTTCCAACCATAGCTATGCAATGTCGCCACCAACTCTCGCAGCTCAGGCATCATGGGTAATGTTGAACGAACGGCTTCAAGAATAGATTCATCCGAACCTTCTAGAGCCTCAACACGCTGGCGAAGGCTTTGCTCAAAATCTAATTCGCCCTGCATTGCACGTTCTGTTACTTCTGCCACTTGCTCGCCAACCCCAGCCAAAACAGCAATTTCATCAATACATTCGATTTGGATTGCGGTGGAATCCATATCCATGACTATCAGCCCAGGCTCAAGTAGATCGGGTAAATCAGCAGTACGAGAAAAATCCAGCTTTTGGCTAAGTACAGCCATTGCAAACGCATCCGTTAATTCGTTCCCTATCAGCAGTGCATCATAAGAGCCCACTTTCCATGCTGCGACAATATCCAGCTCTTGTCCTGCACTGTCTCCTATCTTATAGACATCAAGCTCAGTAATATGCCGACCGTACAATAACCAAGAGGCTTTCTGCTTGGCTAAATTAGGTACAGCCAATATTTCAGGAAAACGCTTGTGAAGCGAAGTATGTTTTTTAATTTTAAGCAGTGGTTGCTCATCCATGTTCATTTATATCCATTTAATTCAAAAACAGCTTGGGCGTGACTGTGATTTATTCATAATCACATACAATTTATAATGGCTGGTTACGCGTGATTACATTCTATTATAGTCAGTTATAACGCTTTCACGCCCAAGTTGCTCTTTACTGTTACTATAAAAGTACCCTATTGCAATTTGTTTGGGCAAGCCCCAATATGGCAATCGTTTGATTTTGCTGTGTAGAATAAGACAATATGCACCTTATTCTACAAAGCTTATACCTGAATTACGTTGGTAATTATGAAAATAAAGAAAACACGATTACAGCGAGTATGGCAATTATTTGTCTTAGTTTTCAGTCTGGGCGGTTTAGTTACCATGCTGGAGTACGGCTCTGATGTGAATATACGTAACTACGAGGTGCTAAGTGAACAAACGCAATCATTGTCTCGCCTAGTTGTTCGCCAAGCAGCTGAAAGCGCTGCAAAGGATGTGGTTGATAACAACCAAGACAAATTAAAAGCTCTGGTTCAACAGATCTCGCAAGAGCCTTTGATTTTAGATGCCAGCATCTATGATTTAGAAGGTATTACCCTTGCTAAAACTGAAGAGGCAATGCCACTTGAGCAAGTCACTGGGCTATCTACTCCCTTAGCGATAGCAAGCTTTGGACGCCAACAAATTGTGGAGCCCATTTTTTCTGGCGATAACATTATTGGTTTTATGCGCATTACACTGGAGCACGGTAAGCTACTCGAGAATGCCAATAACCAAATAGAAGAAATGACCAGCATTGTTCGAGGGCTCATTATTGCAGCCTTACTCATTGGCTTCTTGCTGGCTTACACCTTCGGGCGCCGTAAAGATATCTGGCACTTCCCATTTTTACTGACAGCCAATGCTAAAGATTGATGGCTAAATAACCTGCTTAAATCAAGCAGAATGAACAACCCCATCTTACAGCCATAAAAAAAGACGACCTCGTGGTCGTCTTTTTTATATCTGGCTTAATGTTATCGAATCATCGATAAATTATGCTTCGTCTGCATCACCAAGTAATACAGATTCAAGTGCGATTTCCATCATTTCATTAAACGTTAGTTGACGCTCTTCAGATGTTGTCGCTTCACCACGTAGAATGTGGTCTGAAACAGTACAGATAGTCAGTGCTTTAGCACCAAACTCAGCAGCTACACCGTAGATACCAGCCGCTTCCATTTCTACGCCTACGATGCCGTATTTATCCATCGTTTTGAAAAATTCAAAGTCAGGATTGTAGAACAGATCAGCAGAGAAGATATTACCCACTTTAACAGGGATGCCTTTTGCTTTTGCTGCATCAACGGCATTTTGTACCATACCGAAATCAGCAATCGCAGCAAAATCGTGGCCGCCAAAACGGATACGGTTTACTTTAGAGTCTGTTGATGCGCCCATGCCGATAACTACATCACGTAGTTTCACGTCATCACGTACTGCACCACAGCTACCCACACGGATAATTTTCTTAACACCAAAATCTTTGATTAACTCTGTCGCGTAGATTGAGCAAGAAGGGATACCCATACCGTGACCCATAACAGAGATCTTACGACCTTTATAAGTACCGGTATAACCAAACATACTACGTACGTTACATACTTCTTTTACGTCTTGTAGAAACGTTTCTGCAATGTACTTCGCGCGTAATGGATCACCCGGCATCAGTACTACGTCAGCAAAATCACCCATTTCAGCATTAATATGTGGAGTAGCCATAGTTGTGTCCTTATTTCGTTTTTATAAACACTAAGTCGCGTTTTCTGTCATTACTAATAGCTGCTATTTCACGAAGGGGCAAGTATAAATAACCTCTTAATCAGTGAAATAGCAAAATGCGAAATCATTAACCTGAATTACAGGAATGACTTACCGTATTCCATGTCAGATGTACCGAAATACTCTGCAAGGCTTTGACCAATATCTGCAAATGTTTCGCGACGACCTAAAGAACCAGCAGGAATCTTAGGGCCCGTTACGATAACAGGAATGTGCTCACGCGTATGATCTGTGCCTTCCCATGTTGGATCACAACCATGATCCGCAGTCAGAATTAACACATCATCTTCTTGAAGCAGTTCAAGCACTTCTGGTAAGCGCTTATCAAAGTATTCAAGGGCTGCAGCATAACCTGCAACATTACGGCGGTGACCATAAGCTGAATCGAAATCAACAAAGTTAGTAAAGACTAAGCTGTTATCACCCGCTTGTTTAATTTGCTCAAGCGTTGCTTCAAACAGAGCAGGAATACCATTCGCTTTCACTTTTTTAGTGATACCACAGCCTGCATAGATATCTGAAATTTTGCCGATAGAAATAACGTCGCCGCCTTTCTCATCCACTAACTTCTGCAGTACTGTTGTTGCTGGTGGCTCAAGGGATAAATCACGACGGTTACCCGTGCGTTCAAATTGCCCTTTACCTGGACCTGTAAATGGACGCGCAATTACACGGCCAATGTTGTAATCTTCCAGCTCTTCACGTGCGATTTGGCACAGTGTTAGCAAGTTATCTAAACCAAACGTCTCTTCATGACATGCAATTTGGAACACTGAGTCAGCAGAAGTATAGAAGATAGGCATTCCCGTCTTCATGTGTTCTTCACCCAAGGCATCCAATACGTGTGTACCAGATGCATGGCAGTTACCTAAGAAGCCAGGTAAGTTCGCACGCTTTAGGATGCGATCTGTCAGCTCTTTCGGGAAGCTGTTGTCGTGATCAGAGAAGTAACCCCAATCAAACAATACGGGTACGCCTGCAATTTCCCAGTGACCCGATGGTGTATCTTTGCCTGATGATAATTCTTTTGCGTGACCGTAAGCGCCAGTAATTTCAACACTTGGATCTAAACCTTCAGGGAAGTAGCCAGAAGATTCTTCACACGCTTTACCTAAACCAAGTTTATTTAAGTTAGGTAGGTGAAGTGGACCACTACGATCACCGTTATCAGCTTCGCCACGTGCACATGCCTGAGCAATGTGACCCATGGTATTTGAACCTACGTCACCAAAGTCAACAGCGTCTTCTGTTGCGCCGATACCGAAAGAATCAAGAACTAGGATAATTGAACGTTTCATTTAAACTCCATTAAATATCTTCAGCGCGAATGCGACGGTAAACGTCAGGGGTTGGCGTAGGCTTTTCATCAGCAATAGTGATATTCGCACGTACGGCATTTGCCGCTTCTTGCCACTGGGCTTCGCTACGAGCATGGATCACACATAACGCGGTATCAGTATTCACTTCATCACCCAAACGGATCATGTCGCTTAAACCTACAGCGTAATCAATGCTGTCACTCGCCACACGGCGACCGCCACCCATTCCTACAACCGCCATACCTAAACCACGGGTATCCATGGCGTAAGCGTAACCTGTTGTTTCAGCAAACACTGGCTTAGCAATCTCTGCTTTCTCTAGGTAGTTGTCGTAATTTTCCATGAAATCGACTGGGCCACCTAAACCTGCAACCATTCTTCCGAAGCATGTTGCTGCTTTACCGTTATCCAGAACTGCTTGTAACTGCTCACGTGCTTGCTCAATATCTGAGGCTAAGCCACTGTTTACAAGCATTTCAGCACACAATGCCATGGTCACTTCAAATAAGCGAGGGTTACGGTATTCACCGGTGAGGAATTGTACGGCTTCGCGTACTTCCAAAGCATTACCGGCAGTAGACGCCAATACTTGGTTCATATCTGTCAATAATGCTGTCGTTTTAGTACCAGCACCATTTGCTACAGCCACGATCGATTTAGCCAAGTCTTCTGATGCTTCGTAAGTTGGCATGAATGCGCCCGAACCTACTTTCACATCCATAACCAAAGAGCCTAAGCCCGCAGCCAGTTTCTTTGACAAGATAGATGCAGTGATCAATGAGATATTATCAACCGTTGCTGTTACGTCACGCGTAGCGTATACACGCTTATCTGCTGGTGCAAGATCGCCTGTCTGGCCAATAATTGCAACACCTGCATCTTTGGTCACTTGACCGAAGACATCGTTGGTTGGAGTAATGTTGTAACCAGGAATTGATTCTAATTTATCTAGCGTACCGCCAGTGTGTCCCAAGCCTCGGCCTGAAATCATTGGTACGAAACCACCACATGCTGCAACCATAGGGCCAAGCATCAAAGATGTTACGTCACCCACACCACCGGTAGAATGTTTGTCGACGATTGGGCCATCAAAGTTCATGTGGCTCCAGTCGATTACCATGCCTGAATCACGCATTGCACAGGTCAGTGCTACACGCTCATTCATGGTCATATCATTAAAGTAAATTGCCATTGCAAACGCAGCAATTTGACCTTCAGACACAGTCTCTTTTGCGATGCCTTGAATGAAGAAGTTAATTTCGTCAGCAGTTAATTCAACGTTATCACGTTTTTTTCTAATTATTTCTTGCGGTAAATACATGGTATTCCTCAATCAAAAGTTGGTCGTAGGATAGATAACTATTCGACTGTTTTTAAATGAGAAATATCAGTTATTCCCCATAATTCGCCGGCATTAAGGCGCAGCGATCCACACAAGTATTGTGTTGTTTTAACAGAAACAATGAATAGTCACAGGTAGAGCTAAGATAAGGTGGCATTACGCCACCTTATTTATTCAGACTTAGTAGCCGCCTTGAGCAGCTTCTTCGCCTTCACCTAAAGTGTGCAATAAGTTTGCAAGTAGGCTTGATGCACCAAATCGGTAGTGCATGTTGTCTGCCCAGTCACCGCCTAGAATGCGGTCTGCCATAGCAAGGAATGCTTGAGCATCTTCTGCAGTACGAACGCCACCAGCAGGTTTGAAACCTACTGTTTTAGCAACATCCATATCTTTAATTACTGTCAGCATAATTTCTGCAGCTTCTGGTGTTGCGTTAACAGGCACTTTACCCGTTGATGTTTTGATGAAGTCTGCACCGGCTTTGATCGAAAGCTCAGAAGCCTGCTTGATTAGCGCTTCAGTCTTAAGCTCACCCGTTTCGATGATAACTTTAAGCAGAATATCGCCACATGCCGCTTTACATTGCTTAACTAGCTCAAAACCAACTTCTGCATTGCCAGCAATTAATGCACGGTATGGGAATACAACATCAACTTCATCAGCGCCGTATGCAACAGCCGCTTTTGTTTCAGCAACTGCGATTTCAATATCGTCGTTACCGTGTGGGAAGTTAGTAACGGTTGCAATACGTACTTCTGGTGTACCTTGTTCACGCAACTGCTTCTTAGCAGCAGGAATGAAACGTGGGTAAATACATACTGCTGCTGTGTTGCCTACCGCTGTTTTAGCATTCTTACAAAGCGCGATCACTTTTTCATCAGTGTCGTCATCGTTCAGAGTTGTAAGATCCATTAATTTTAATGCACGTAATGCAGCAGCTTTTAAATCGCTCATGACTATCTCCAGTCCAGTTATTTTCTACCAAGCTTATAGAAACTGTTCCATACGCTTAACGATACGTCTTTTCATACCGCCAAACGGCCCGCTGACAGCGAACAGTTAGATAAGCGGACTTGATTCCTTGAAGACTCAAGCAAACAACGCGAGATCGTTTTACTTGATTGCTATCCTTTTCACCGCGCGAGACGTTCTATTTTTCTTTCTGTAATACTTTTGAACTGTAATACAGAGACAAATAAATAAACGCCTTGCAAGTTCGTGTTGTTCAGCAAAACCGTGACAATACTTCCATCACGATGGGGGAACGCTGAAACAACAGTCGTATCTTTATGATGGTGCTCACCAATAATACCAAGGTACGATGCACGTCACCATAAAAGTCGTGTTTCCACACGTGGACAATGTGTTTACCTTGAGAACTAACCCTAAGTAACTAATAAATAAAGTTAAGTTTATTTATCCACAACGCACACCACTGAAACATGACTTATTAATTCACCACTTATGAATAAACTACCCTGCCGATAAGTGTATTCATAAGTGTAGACAGTCGTAATACAAGTATTATCTGAATCAATATGCAAGATGCTATCAAAAGAATAGAGCAGAAAACGGAGCGCAATCGATTTTATGAAGGAAAGAAACAAGGTGAACGTAGTTTTTACCAAATCTGTTGATCATTAAGATGATCTGGAAACAATGGTGGTAATACTAGATTAGATGAGTAAACAGACATAAATTTGCACAGAAAAAATCGGTAAGAAAAAAATAGGAATTGAAGTAACTAGTGGCTCTAATTATAAAATTTCTAACGTAGTCATTATCGACTTTACTAGCAAGAATGAGCAGATACTTATTTTGGTTGGTGTAACACCTATTTGGATAAGTAAAGAGACATAAAAAAACGCCACAGCAAGCTGTGGCGTTTTTGTGCTGACAGAGTCAGGTATTACATTGCGCTTAGCGAGAAGAACAAACCAGCGATTGTTGCAGACATTAAGTTAGATAATGTACCTGCAGCTACTGCACGCATACCGAAACGAGCGATATCGTGACGACGGTTTGGAGCAATGCTACCAAGACCACCTAGTAGGATTGCTACTGAAGATAAGTTAGCAAAACCACATAGTGCGAAAGAAATGATTACTTTCGTCTTCTCAGCAAGGATAACTGGAGCCGCATCGCCTAGGTACGGTACGTAACCTAAGTAAGCAACAAATTCGTTCAAGATCAGTTTCTGACCAATGAAAGAACCAGCAATGTTTGCATCTTCCCATGGCACACCGATTAGGAATGCTAGAGGTTGGAATACATAACCAAGAATAAGTTCTAGTGTTAGTTCAGGCATACCGAACCAACCACCGATACCACCAAGCATACCGTTAACTAATGCAATTAGACCAACGAAAGCCAATAGCATTGCACCAATGTTTAGTGCTAGTTGCATACCAGAAGACGCACCGCCAGCTGCCGCATCAATTACGTTAGCAGGCTTATCGTCAGCAGAATCAGCATCAGATGCTAATTGCTCGATAGGCTCTTCAGTTTCAGGCTTGATGATTTTAGCAAACAGTAGACCACCTGGGGCTGCCATGAAAGATGCAGCGATCAAGTATTCTAGAGGAACACCCATTGCAGCATAACCAGCAAGAACACCACCAGCAACAGATGCTAGACCACCACACATTACTGCAAACAACTCAGATTGCGTCATCTTTGGTACAAACGGACGCACAACAAGTGGCGCTTCTGTTTGACCAACAAAAATGTTAGCAGTTGCAGACATTGATTCCGCGTTTGATGTACCTAGTACTTTTCTTAGACCACCACCAAGAACATTGATTACTACTTGCATAACACCCAAGTAGTAGAAAACGCTAATAAGTGCAGAGAAGAAGATTACTGTTGGTAGTACTTTAAAGGCGAAGATAAAACCAATACCTTCAACAGAAAAGTTAACTAAGCTACCGAATAAGAATTCGATACCAGTGTTACCGTAATCAATAACGCTCTGAACACCGCTACTCGCAGCACCTAGAACGTCCTTGCCCCAAGGTACATAAAGAATAAATGCACCCAACAAAAATTGAATGGCAAATGCGCCACCAACAGTACGTAAATTAATAGCTTTACGGTTATCAGATAATAGAAGTGCTAGACCTAGCAATACTACCATCCCAACCAGGCTCATAAACATGCTCATAGTTTATGGCATCCCTTTATAGTTAAGTTTGGCGTCTCGACAATTTGGCTCATTAAGAGTCCGGCAGCATTATACTCATGCGGGTAACGATAAAGTAATGCGGACATCACACTTTCTAAGGAAAGGAGATGTAAGTTTAGTGGCAATTGTGACAGCAATCACACTAAGCTCGTTCGTTCACGCAAACGTTTCGCGCAAACGTTTCGATCTGAGAGTGACATCACAATGAAATACGAAATAATTCAGCGGTAGTTAAGGTTGTTACCTCTTCTATCACAGATTCAGATTCCATTCTAATACTCGCTAAAGTTCGCAATATATTACATATCCTATCAGGGCGATTAGGCTCACCTTGGAACCCTGATATCGGCATATCTGGTGCATCGGTCTCTAATATGAGTTCTACCAACGGTAGAGAAGCTATTGTATGGCGAGTTTTACTGGCACGGCTATATGTAATCGTTCCACCTACGCCAATTTTGATACCTAGATCAATAAGTTGCTCTGCTTGTTGATAGCTACCACTAAATGCATGATAAACACCACCCGCAATGGGTGAATTTTGTCTCAAAACGGCCATTAATTCAGGAAAGGCTTTACGACAATGCAAAATAACGGGTAAGTCAAACTGATTGGCTAACGTTACCTGTTCACTAAGCAATTCTATTTGTTGGTCTTTATCTGCATTAACAATGGCAAAGTCTAGCCCACATTCCCCGACAGCTACGCACTTTTTTCGATAAGCGTCTGAATATTGAGACACTTTTTGGAGTCGTTCTTTAAGTAACGGTAAAGCGTGTCCCGAATGTTCATGGCTAAAGAAAGGATGCAAGCCCAGTGCATAATACAACTCATCAAATTGGCGACTTAACTGCTCAACTACATGCCAATTCCTCTCTCCTACAGAAGGGATAACAATACGCTTAACCCCCACATCTTTTGCCAATGTTAAGTAATGTTCAGGGGCATCTATAAAAGGGGCAAAATCAAAATGACAATGGCTATCAATCGACATAAAAACGCTTTTTATTCTGTAAATCAGAGAGCGAACTGCACTTTTTCTGTTGAAAATGTGCGGCTCGACGTTTGGGGTGTCGCTCGTCATCTTCATCGTAACGAATAGGCGCACAGCAGCGCCTATTTTCAGGCGTAAAGCCCATACGTTCGCACCACTGATCATACTGAACAATGCATTTTTTCAACCATGCCAACATCTTCATTCTCTCTTTTGAACTTCAACCTATTTTAGTATATTCACTTTTTAGCAACCATCACCACCATGCTTCGTCCTAAGACTAAAATGCTATCAGGGTTATAAGCTGGTGCATCATCAATATCATAAATATCAAATGGGCTTGCTTGCCCCGTGTTTATCAATAAATGCCAATCACTCTGCTCGCGATTAGGCAGAGTAAATTCAAGCGGATCCCAATACGCATTACAAATAACGTATAACTCATTTTTGGTTAAAGGATGATTCACCGTAAGCGCCAACGAATGTGAATACTCCGACCAATCTGGTTGATTGGGCTGTACACCATGCCAATTAATATCAACGCTTTTGATAACCGAGCTTAATGACATGTGCATGTTCCAATCAATAGTAGGCTCTGCGCGTCTTATTTGGCTTAGCTGTTTCACAAAACGGTGAAGATCTGCATGCTGTTCGACAAGTTGCCAGTCAAACCAACTTAACTCATTATCTTGGCAATACGCATTATTGTTTCCTTGCTGGGTACGACGAACTTCATCCCCCATATTGATCATCGGTGTACCTAAAGACAAAAATAACGTTGCCAGCATGTTTTTACATTGCCGATTCCTCATCGTATCAATTTCGGCTAGCTGCGTCGGTCCTTCAACCCCATAATTACAGGATATATTGTGGTTATCGCCATCGCGATTATCTTCCCCGTTGGCGTAATTATGCTTCTGGTTGTAACTCACAAGATCATTTAGCGTAAACCCATCATGGGCACAGATGAAGTTCACTGAACGATGTGGCGAGTGATGGTGGCTACAGTAAATATCAGGCGAGCCTAAAATACGGGAGGCAAATGTTTCTACACAGCCACTATCGCCACGCCAAAATGCGCGTATATCATCGCGGTATTTGCCGTTCCATTCATTCCAGCGGTCACCAATAAATGATCCTACTTGGTACAGACCTGCGGCATCCCACGCTTCAGCAATGATCTTAGTGCCACTCAAAATCGGATCGGAATCTATCGACCATAGCAATGGCGGCTCTTTCATCGGATGACCTTGCCCATCACGAGCCAGCACCGATGCTAAGTCAAAACGAAACCCATCAACCCTCATTTCAGTTACCCAAAAATGCAATGCATCAATAATCATTCGACGCAAGACACTGTGATTCGCATTACAGGTATTGCCACAACCACTGTAATTAGCGAACTTGCCACTACCCTCAGTCAAATAATAGGCTTTGCTCTGTAGCCCTTTAAAGCAAAATGTTGGACCGTTTTCATCCCCTTCAGCGGTATGATTAAACACCACATCCAAGATCACTTCGATATCCGCTTTATGTAACTCGCGCACTAGTATTTTGAATTCATCAATGGCAGCTATGGGGTTTTGCTCAACACTGTATTGAGCATGTACCGAAAAAAAGTTTATCGGACTATAGCCCCAATAGTTCTGCCGCCCTTCTGGTGCATCATGGATATCAAATTGCTGTACTGGCATTAACTCAACAGCCGTTATGCCTAATTCTTTAAGGTACGGTATTTTTTCAATAATGCCTGCAAATGTGCCTCGTTTGGCCTCGGTAACACCAGATGATGGGTGTTTGGTAAACCCAGCAACATGCATTTCATAGATAACGGTATCAGTCAGAGAGTGACTGGGGGCGCGTGATTCTTGCCAATCAAAATGGCGATGATCAACCACAATGCTTTTCATACAAGCATCCATGTTTGAGCCCGGTTCTATCGCTCGTTGGCGGCTGTAATTTTCACTGAAGCAAACTGCATGGCTGTAAGGATCGATTAGTACTTTGTCTTTATCAAATCGCAGCCCTTTATCGGGTTGCCAAGGGCCATTAACTTGAAAAGCATACACCTGACCATGACCAATATTGCCTACGAACATGAACCAATAATGGCCACGTTTATGAAGAATAGGGTCTAGTTCAAAAGACATGGAAGGTGCGTCAGCGTGTTGGTGGTGAAACAGGTGAAGAGTGACTTTCGTGGCATCTTTTGAATAGAGACTAAAGTTAACGCCGTCGTCTTTGGCTGTAGCCCCTAGAGGTGATGCTTCACCAATCCATGTGAAAATATCTCGGTTTGCTACATCAGTATTTGCAACACGACTCTTTTGCTCACCCGCAGGTACTACATTATCCATTGTTTAACTCCTTGTTGCCCATATGCACAACGGGAGTATACACCCAAGCAACCTAAAGATGCAGGATTCAGAGTTATATCAGGTTGTTGGTTGATATCAGGACATAAAGCACAAAAAAAGCCGCCACAAATGTGACGGCCTTCTGAACATGTTACTCGTTGCTGGCTCTAATTGTGATTAGTGCTCACGAGTGGCATGGAATTCAACAGCAGGGAAACGCTCTTTCGCCAAATTCAAATTGACCATGGTTGGTGCAACATATGCTAAGTTATCACCGCCATCGAGAGCGAGGTTCTGTTGGTTTTTACGTTTGAATTCTTCTAATGTTTTCACATCATCACACTCAACCCAACGTGCTGTCGCAACATTAATACCTTCGTAGATGGCTTCTACGTTGTATTCTGCTTTTAAGCGTGCCACAACCACATCAAACTGAAGCACACCCACCGCACCAACAATCAAATCATTGTTTTGTAAAGGACGGAAAACCTGTACAGCACCTTCTTCAGATAACTGTACTAAGCCTTTAAGCAATTGCTTCTGCCTCAATGGATCTTTTAGGCGAATACGGCGGAACAGTTCAGGTGCAAAGTTTGGAATACCAGCAAACTTAAGGTTCTCACCTTGGGTGAACGTATCACCAATCTGAATCGTACCGTGGTTATGCAAACCAATGATGTCGCCCGCATACGCTTGTTCTGCACGTGTACGGTCACCAGCCATAAAGGTTACCGCATCAGAAATACTGATATTTTTACCAGTACGTACATGGTTCATTTTCATGCCTTGGTTATAAGTACCTGACACGATACGCATAAAGGCGATACGGTCGCGGTGCTTAGGATCCATGTTGGCTTGAATTTTAAAAACGAAACCCGAGAACTTCTCTTCGATAGCTTCTACATCGCGCTCATTAGCTTTACGTGTTTGTGGTGCTGGCGCCCACTGCGTTAAGCCTTCAAGCATGTGGTCAACACCAAAGTTACCCAGTGCTGTACCAAAGAATACTGGTGTTAATTCACCTTTCAAGAACAACTCAAGATCAAATTCGTGCGCAGCACCAATAACCAACTCAAGTTCTTCACGTACGCTTGCAGCCAGTGACTCACCAACAGCAACATCTAACTCAGGGTTATCTAACCCTTTAATGGTGCGTACTTCTTGAATCTCGTGGCCATGGCCAGATTCATACAAAATAGTTTCATCACGGTGAATGTGGTAAACACCTTTAAATTCTTTACCACACCCAATCGGCCATGAAATTGGCGCACAAGCCATATTTAGCTCGGTTTCAACTTCATCTAATACTTCCATTGGATCACGTACTTCACGGTCCATTTTGTTCATGAAAGTAACGATTGGCGTATCACGTAAACGGGTTACTTCCATCAACTTACGCGTACGATCTTCGACACCTTTAGCGGCATCGATAACCATTAGACATGAGTCCACAGCCGTTAATGTACGGTACGTATCTTCCGAGAAATCTTCGTGTCCAGGAGTATCAAGAAGGTTCACGAGGCAATCATTGAATGGGAACTGCATCACAGAAGTCGTTACTGAGATACCACGTTCTTTTTCCATTTCCATCCAGTCTGATTTCGCGTGTTGATTAGAACCGCGACCTTTTACGGTACCCGCTTTTTGAATAGCGTTTCCGAATAAAAGAACTTTTTCAGTAATGGTGGTTTTACCCGCATCGGGGTGAGAAATGATGGCAAACGTTCTACGTTTACCCACTTCTTGTAAAAAAGACATAAGTGTTGATAATCCTGTGAGAGATTCCAATAGGGGCTGACCCTAGAAAAGTGCCATCGCCTGCGTAGGCAGGGAACTGCGAAAATTGTGTTATAGCAACAAATTACATGTCGACCTCAATCGTACGCAGGAAATAGATGGAACTCAGGAGCCTGATAATGGCGGAATTATACGCAAATCCCACGAAAAGAAACAGAGATAACAAAGGAGATATAAAGGCTACATAACCAAATACGTCATAATTAACGCATCTTCACGTCCATTTTCAGAAGGATAATACCCTTCACGGCGGTTTATCTCGTTAAAGCCTGTCGCTTCATACAGTTTATAAGCACGAACATTACTGGCGCGCACTTCAAGCCAAATATCTTCAGCATTCCGCTGTTGTAATATATCAATAAAGCCGTCTAACAACGCTTTACCGTAACCCTTTCCTTGCTGATTAGGATCAACCGCAATATTCAGTAATGTTGCCTCACCAGCTACCAGCTGACCATAACAATAGCCCACGAGTATATCATCGACTAACAAAACAAAATTCGTCGCGATATTGTTAGGCTCTTTACGAATCATCGATTCAGCCCACGGAAAAGTGTTGGCGGCACGTTCTATACGCCAAACATCATCATAGTGTTGCGCTTCAAGTGGAACAATTTTATTTATCATAAGAACAAATCTGCTGCCATAGGGCTTTTTTACTGGATGGGTTTGAATGCATTGCTTGCAATGAACTGGAATTCAACACTTGGCAACCAACAGGGTGTGCGCCTTGGCAACCTGCAAACCAACACCAGATTAAATGATGTTCTGCAACTTGCTCTACCGCTTCTAAAGGTAATGATAACGCTTGTTCAGGCGTCAATTTCATACTGCCTAAAATACGCCCAAACAACCAAGCATCATGCTCATTCAGTTCATCATCAGTAATAAACAATAGTTTGCAACTTTCAGGTAGATCGATGACAGGTACTTGCATATTAGGGAATAACTCCGGTTTGCGTACCTGCCAATAGGTTAACCCCATTTCTTGCAATACCTGAATATCACGCTGTTTCATTCAATACTCACAATAAGCTTTTAGTAGTGGTAAACACTTTGGGCGGCAATCCTATCAAATTCATACCACACCACCAAGATATACCCAGTATGCGTTTAATATAGCCATCATCAAAAATAAAAAACCACCTTTTAAGGTGGTATTTATGATGAATATGGAATCAAGCTATATTCCATGATATTACCGGAATTACAGAGCTGAAAATTCTTCACTGTATTTAACGACGCCAGATTTACCAGCTAGATGCTCAGGTATCACTTCTAACACCATGAAGGCTTCATCGGGTACTTCCCAAATACAACCAAGACCGTATTCAGAGGCTTTCTCGAAACCCACTTGTGGATAATATTCACTGTGACCAAGCACAACGACAACCGGGTAACCAAAATCAGCAAGCATTAATTTTGCTTCTTCCATTAATGCTTTTCCGATACCTTGTCGTTGGTATTCAGGTTTTACCGCTAAGGGTGCTAAGCCTTGCCAATTGTCATCCACATCATCAACGGTAACTGGGCTAAAGAGAATATGTCCAATCACCTCGCCGTCATCGCTACACGCAACAAGAGATAATGTACGGTGACTATTCTCACGTAATCTCATCACTAAATCAGCTTCAGCATCGGTCTCAAACACCGTCTTCAGCAATCGATCTATGGGTAGAATATCCGCAGGTGCTTCAGTTCTAATGAGCATTCATAACCTCTTTTTCAGCACCAGCATCTTGCATTCCTTTTTGAATGAAGTCTGCCGATTGCTGTAACAAAAATTTGAGTGGCGAAGGCAAAGAATCTAGATCAATACTGTCCATCAAGTTCTTTACTTCCAGTCCTAACTCAGTATCCCCTTCTATACGAAGACGACGTTGAAAAAATAAGGTGTCAGGGTCTTCTTTACGTGCGGCAATTAAGACTAAGTCATTACATTCGCCACTGAAGCTAACATCTTCTTGCTCGATATGTTCAGAGACGACTAGTTTGTCATCTTGGTAGCTAATATACCAGTGCAGTTCTAAATCCCTGACTTCGACTTTTAACCATCGTCCATCAAGAAATTCAAAATCACCATCTTCTAACGCTTCCTTAAAAACGAGTGTTAAGCCTTCTAACATCATTTTTTTCTGAACCGTAAAAGGCGTCAATTTTGCTGGAACGCGAAGTAACGCAGGACCATGTTGAACAATGTGCTTTCGAAGTTGGGTTATCACTGTATGTATTTTCCTATCACTACCGCTATTAATACCTGATTGTATTGCAACCTTGGGAAACATTTTCATGCCTTGAGTCAAAAAAAACGCTTCTCTCAACGCAAAATTTAGAATTCTTCCTCATTCACGGGTTATATTACAGAACACGACTCATGAGATGAAACATTAAAATCATAGTCACCCTTTATAGTGCTACTCATTATGGTTATTCAATTTGGTAACCCCGCGCTATTTTCAATCTGAATATGGATATACGGTGCTTTAATGCCGACAGAGCAACTTAATTATTGGTTTCCTCTGCTCACAGATAACAGTCCGTTTCTGTTTGCAGTATTAGATCCACAACATAACTACTTAGTCGTTAATAATCGTTACTGCGAAATAAGCGGTCTTCAGCGTGATGATCTTGTTGGTCAAAATGATAGAGATATTCTAGGGCAAGCCTTCTATCGCTCTCTGCGTCCATTTTATGAACGCGCCTTTCAAGGGGAGTCGGTTGAAGGTGAAGTGGTTCTGGATGACAGCCGTCATGAAACCAGCATGCATTTCAGCCTGTCACCACTGCGAAATAAAACCGGAGATATTAGCCATATTGTACTGCATTCAGTCGATACGTCTGAACGACAAGTTTTAGTTAACTCACTAGAAGAACTTGAACATCAATTAAATCAGCTGAACGAATTGATCTCTGACGGCATGTGTATTGTTGAAGCTGACATAATTATATCGGCTAACCAAGTTGCGGCGAATTTATTAGGATTCGATAATTCTAAAGAATTATTAGGTGAAGAACTTGGCCGTTTACTGATTGATGGCCATAGTCAGCGCATCTTAGGTGAAACTCTGTCTCAAATACCGAGTGGCGCTCCCCGAAAATGCCACACAAGCCCACGCTGCTGTACTGAACGTCCATTATTGGTTACCACATCAGACATTACTTTAATGGGCTCACCCGCTAAGCAGGTTAAACTACAAGACGCTGCTGAACACACCGTGCAACAAGGACAAGTTGAACAGCTTGTTCATACAGACCCATTAACAGGTTTGTACAATCGCCATGGTTTTAGCCGTCGATTAGAAAGTCTAATCACCAGTGAAACACCACTGGTCATGCTGTACCTCGATATCGATAACTTCAAAAATATTAATGATTCATTAGGTCATCATATTGGTGATCGGGTACTGCAAGAAATATCACAACGCTTACGCCGTTTATTGCCGGAAAATGCCATTATTGGTCATTTGGGTGGCGATGAATTTGGGATTGTTTTATCTGAACCCGAGCACGATAGAGCGGGCGATCTCGTTGCTCAGCAAGTTATCTCGTTAATTAACCAACCTTTTGATCTGCACCATTTCAGCAAACATTTGGCGTGCTCAATTGGCATGGTGTCTTACCCTGGTAATGGTAATGATGCACGTATTTTGCTGCAAAATGCCGATACCGCGATGTATGAAGCCAAAAATCGTGGGCGTAATCGTTTAGTTAAATTCAATGAAGCCATGAATAAAGAAGCGCGCATGCGCTTGTGGTTAGAAATAGAACTTCAAAAAGTACTGCAAAATAATGGATTAGAAGTCTGGTACCAACCTAAAGTAAATGCTCGCGACTTTGCTATTGATGGTGCTGAAGCATTAGTTCGCTGGAAGCACCCTGTTGAAGGTTATATTAGCCCAGCACAATTTATTCCCGTCGCTGAAAACTCAGGATTAATCGAGCAGCTTGGCTTGGTCGTTATGCGAGAAGTTTTCACAACGGTAAGACGCTGGAAACAACAAGGTATCTTATCTGGACGTGTGGCGATCAACTTATCACCACAACAATTTGGTAACCCAAACCTCATTGATTTTGTGAAAAAGCTACTCAAAAGCACAGGCGTCAATGCCACTGATATTACCTTTGAGTTAACCGAAAGCGCCGTAATGAGTGATGGTGAACACACCATACAAATGTTAAACGCGATAAAAAACCTCGGGTTTGCACTATCGATAGATGACTTTGGTACTGGCTATTCATCATTATCTTATTTAGCACGTTTTCCACTTGATGAGCTCAAAATTGACCGCGCCTTTATTAATGACATCGATACGGTGCCCAAGCAAGTAACCTTAATTGAAAACATCATTAACTTGGGTAAAGCCCTTAATATGAGTATCGTCGCGGAAGGGGTCGAAACACGTCAACAAGCAACCTTGTTGTCAAACCTCAATTGTGACTATATCCAAGGGTTCCATTTCTATCGTCCGTTGCCAAAAAATGAACTCGAAGCGATTTTAGTAAAAAACAGTCGAAGTAAAGATTAATCACTTTTATATGTCCATCTACCACTAAAAAGTTGTCCTAAATCAACAAAAACCTGCCTGACATCAAAACAAGGGGGCACTAAGCCCCCTACTATTTGCTCTATTACTTATTATTCCCATCAAAGACTGGTTGATAAAAATAATATGGAGCTACTTTGCCCCGCTGGTAACCTTCCAGCCTTAAAAACAGCGATTGATAACGGTGCTGACGCGGTATACATCGGCTTTAAAGATGATACCAATGCCCGCCATTTCGCTGGTTTAAACTTTACAGGTCGTAAGCTAGAAAAAGCTGTTCAATATGTGCAAGATCACAACAGAAAGCTGCATGTTGCCCTTAATACTTTTGCCCACCCAGACGGTTTTAGTCGCTGGACGAAAGCGGTAGACAATGCTGTTGCTATGGGGGTAGATGCCCTCATCGTGGCTGATATAGCGGTATTAGAATATGCCGCAACGCGTTATCCTGATCTTGAACTGCACTTATCGGTTCAAGCATCAGCAACCAATACTGCAGCCATTGATTTCTATAAACAGAACTTCAATGTGAAGCGCGTAGTATTGCCGCGTGTACTGTCGATTCATCAAGTAAAGCAACTCGCACGTAATACCGATATGGATCTAGAGGTATTCGCGTTTGGTAGCTTGTGCATTATGGCTGAAGGTCGTTGTTACTTATCTTCTTACATGACAGGTGAATCGCCCAATACGGTAGGCGCATGTTCACCGGCTAAATTTGTTCGCTGGCAAGAAACGGCGCAAGGGCTTGAATCTCGATTAAACGATGTGTTAATTGATCGTTATGCCGCAGGTGAAAATGCAGGATACCCGACACTGTGTAAAGGTCGCTTCGATGTCAATATTGAGGGTGATAATAAGCGCTACCATGCCTTGGAAGAACCAACGAGCCTCAATACGTTAGAAATATTACCAGAACTCTTTGCCGCCAATATTGCGTCGGTAAAAATAGAAGGTCGTCAACGTAGCCCGGCTTATGTTGAGCAGGTAACTAAAACATGGCGAGCAGCCATTGATCGTTATAAAGCCAACCCTGAAGGCTACAGCGTCGAGCCAGCTTGGAATGCTTGCTTAGGCAACGTCTCTGAAGGTAAACAAACAACACTCGGTGCTTATCACCGCAAATGGCAATAAAGGAGCCAAACATGAAATACTCTTTGGGCCCTCTTCTTTATTTTTGGCCAAAAACCGATGTTGAAGATTTTTATCAACAAGCAAAAGAAACAGACACCGATATTATCTATCTTGGTGAGACGGTTTGCTCAAAACGTCGTGAAATGAAGCCTGCTCATTGGTTTGATATCGCAAAAGATCTCTCTTCTACCGGTAAGCAAGTTGTCTTGTCGACCATGGCATTGCTAGAAGCACCTAGCGAAGTCAACATCATGAAAAAGTACATCGATAACGGCGATTTCATTATAGAAGCTAACGATGTATCAGCGATTCAACTCGCTCATGAGAAAAAAGTGCCATTTGTAGTTGGTGCCGCGGTTAATTGCTACAACGCCCAGACACTAGATCTTTTTTTGAAGAAAGGCATGACACGCTGGTGTATGCCCGTCGAGCTGTCTAAAGAGTGGCTCCAGAATGTTGTCGTCGAATGCGAAAAATTAGGTATTCGAGATAAGTTTGAAACGGAAGTTTTCAGCTACGGTTATCTACCACTGGCCTATTCAGCTCGTTGTTTTACTGCACGCGCGGAAGATAAAGCCAAAGATGATTGCGAAACTTGCTGTATCAAGTATCCAACAGGCATTACCGTTAATAGCCAAGAAGACCAAAAAGTCTTTACGCTAAATGGTATTCAAACCCAATCTGGCTACTGTTATAACTTGGTCAACGATCTGAAAAGTATGCAGGATCTTGTTGATGTCGTTCGCTTAAGTCCGCTCAGTATTGATACGTTAAGCAAAGTAAACGACTTTAAGTTAAATGAACAGAGCACCACTCGCCACACACTTGTGGGGGGCCATCATTGTAATGGTTATTGGCATAGCGTTGCGGGTCTAAATATCGAGTAATATTTTTTATTCAAATAATTGTTATTCAAACATTTTTAATCAGATACAAAAAAGCCGCGACAAATCGCGGCTTTTCTTCATAGCGTTATGTGGCAATCAATAGAAAGAAACTAGTTAGTCTCTTTTTGTCCATTTTGTGCTTCATAAGCTGTCATAATTCTACTGATTTCTAACAATGAGAAACGGTGCTCAACAAACTCATACACGTTCCCCGCTAAGGCTAACTTGTATAGCATCACAGCCGCAGAAAAGTCACCTTGTTGTTGATACGCCTTCGCAAGGTAGAAGTACCCTTCAGTCAAGCGCTCTGCTAACTGATCATTACTTTCACTTTCCGTCGCAATCTCATTCAAAAATTGAGTTTCTGTGATCTCACCAAGATACAGACGTACAATTTGCCATCCCCAATCTTGCTTATCACTGGCATCATAACGTAGCTTTAATTTTTGAGCTGCTGTTTCTGAATCTTGTTCAAATTCAACAAAATATAACCAAATAACACGATAAGGGTCATTCACACCTTGTTGGTAATGCACCAACAAATCATCGTGAGCCAATGCTAAACGACCACCATAATATAAAGCGATACCACGGTTACGCTGAGCAAACGGATGCTGAGGGTTTAACTCTAGGGTTGAATCAAACGCTTCATACGCGGCATCAAAATGGGCACTTTGGGTAAAATACACACCGAGAATATTAAAAACATCAGGCTGATTTGGCTTCAATGAAAGAGACTGGTTAAAATCAAGGCGTGCCAAATCACGTAAGCCCAGGCTGTCATTCAATAAACCACGCTCATAAAACATTTGTGCAACAGTCGCTTTATCGAGATCATCACGCTTTAGTAATTGATCAATACGCGCCAATTGTATTTGCTGTTGAATCGTAGGCTGAAATGGTACTGCCATCGGAGGATGGGTCCATTTCGCTTGAGACGATGCACATCCTGTTAGTACCATCACTGCGGCAATGCATACGAGCTTTAACCTGTTTGCAATCAATGCTGTTCTCCCTGAAGTACATAATTTAGATATAAAAAAAGGGGCTAATCAGCCCCTTTATAACATGCTTTGTGAAGAAAGACTTAGCCTTGTGGCTGTTCGTCTTGTACTGGCGCAGGATTTTGATCTGCAACAGCTTCTTTCATGCTTAGGCGAATACGACCCTGACGGTCGATTTCAAGTACTTTAACTTGTACTTCTTGACCCATTTGTAGATGGTCAGATACTTTCTCTACACGCTCTTGAGCGATTTGAGAAATGTGTACCAAGCCTTCTTTAGCACCGATAACTGATACGAATGCACCGAAGTCTACGATACGCATTACTTTACCAGTATAGATGCGACCAACTTCAACGTCAGCAGTGATTTCTTCGATACGACGGATAGCTTCTTTAGCTGCAGCACCTTCAGTTGCTGCAATCTTGATTGTACCGTCGTCTTCGATTTCAATTGTAGTACCAGTTTCTTCAGTTAGTGCACGGATAACTGCACCACCTTTACCGATAACGTCTTTAATCTTGTCAGAGCTGATCTTCATCGTATGAATACGAGGAGCAAACTGAGAGATATCATCACGGTGAGAACCAATTGCATCGTCCATCACGCTAAGGATGTGCTTACGTGCACCTTTAGCTTGATTTAGAGCGATCTGCATGATCTCTTTAGTGATACCTTCAATTTTGATATCCATCTGAAGTGCTGTGATACCGTCATCAGTACCCGCAACTTTAAAGTCCATGTCACCTAGGTGATCTTCGTCACCAAGGATGTCAGAAAGAACAACGAAATCGTCGCCTTCTTTAACAAGACCCATTGCGATACCTGCAACAGACGCTTTAATTGGCACACCAGCATCCATAAGCGCTAGAGAAGTACCACATACAGAAGCCATTGAAGATGAACCGTTAGATTCAGTGATTTCCGATACAACACGTACTGTGTATGGGAATTCTTCAACAGACGGCATTACTGCAGCAATACCACGCTTAGCAAGCTTACCGTGACCAATTTCACGACGCTTAGGTGAACCAACAAAACCAGTTTCACCAACACAGTATGGAGGGAAGTTGTAGTGTAGAAGGAAGTGATCTTTCTTCTCACCCATGATGCTGTCGATAATTTGTGCGTCACGTTGTGTACCAAGCGTAGCAGTAACTAGCGCTTGAGTTTCACCACGTGTGAACAAAGAAGAACCGTGAGTACGTGGAAGTACACCAGTACGTACGTCTAACGCACGAACCATGTCTTTTTCACGACCATCGATACGTGGGTTACCCGCAATGATGCGACCACGTACAACGTTCTTCTCTAGAGAGCTTAACATGCCACGAACTTCACGCTCATCAAGCGTTTCGTCTTCAGCAAGAAGGCTTGCAACAACATCGTTCTTAATAGAACCAACTTCGTCGTAACGCGCCATTTTTTCAGTGATTTGGTATGCATCAGAAAGGCGTGTTTCAGCTTTATCAGCAACGCGTGCTTTAAGTTCAGCATTAACTACTGGTGCAGTCCAATCCCAAGCAGGAGTTGCTACTTCAGCAGCAAACTCGTTGATTGCATTGATAACAACTTGTTGTTGGTCGTGACCATAAACAACAGCTTGTAGCATTGTTTCTTCAGATAAGCGATCGGCTTCTGATTCAACCATTAGAACTGCGTCTTTAGTACCAGAAACAACGAGGTCTAGACGGCTTTCTTCTAGCTCAGTGTTGCTTGGGTTAAGAACAAATTGGTCGTTAATGAAACCAACACGTGCCGCACCGATAGGACCGTTAAACGGTAGACCTGAAATAGCAAGTGCCGCAGACGTTGCAATCATAGTGATCATGTCTGGGTTTACTTCTGGGTTTACAGAAACCACAGTTGCAATAACTTGTACTTCGTTTTTGAATGCACTTGGGAATAACGGACGGATAGGACGGTCGATTAGACGTGCCGTAAGCGTTTCGCCTTCAGATGGGCGACCTTCACGCTTGAAGAAACCACCAGGGATTTTACCTGCAGCGTATGTACGCTCTTGGTAGTTTACTGTTAGAGGGAAGAAATCTTGGCCTTCAACAGCCGCTTTCTTACCAACAACAGATACAAACACAGACGTATCGTCCATGCTTGCCATAACAGCAGCAGTCGCTTGACGTGCCATAACACCAGTTTCTAGGGTAACTGTATGGTTACCGTACTGGAAAGTCTTTACGATAGGATTCACGTGAATTTCCTTAATATTATTCGCATTTTATTTGCGCCATTGAGTATATCTGACACAAAGAAAGGCGTCATGTGATGAAACCCACTTTCACGATGATTTTACATATCGCGACTAATGAAAATTATCTATCGAATTACTATGTTCGCTTATTCGTCAAATAACATTCATTAGCCGCGACCTTAAGGTCGGGAAAACGACTGCGTAATCAGGGTAAAGGTGTATTTCAGTAAATATAGAGCCTAATAAAAAGAAAGGAGCCATAAGGCTCCTTTCTCGAAAGCAATCTTAGCGACGTAGGCCTTGACGCTTGATAAGATCTTGGTAACGATCAAGATTCTTACCTTTAAGGTAGTCTAGAAGCTTACGACGGCGAGAAACCATACGTAATAGACCGCGACGGCTGTGGTGATCGTGTTTGTGGTTAGCAAAGTGACCTTGAAGGTGGTTGATTTGTGCTGTTAAAAGCGCAACCTGAACTTCAGGTGAACCAGTGTCGTTTTCGCATTGTGCGTATTCAGCAACGATAGCTGCTTTAGTTTCTGCATTCAGAGACATAACTCTTCCTAATACTAGATGTTTTTAATTTGTGTCGCCAATCTCTGATTCAGCCGACACCCGAACCGCGGATTATACTGGCAGCTTAGAGTTGCTGCAAGAAAAAAGAATAGAAAGAAAAACGCGATGAAAATAGTGACTATTTTCATCGCGTTTATTATTCAAATATCTGGCGCATAACTGCTCAAATAACAGTTAGCTAACGATTATGCTTCATCTTGCTTGTTAGCCATTACACGCTTAGGTGCAACCATATTGTTTTGGTCTATTTCACCAATACCAATGAAGTCACGTTGTTTCCCAACGGTAATGCGAACTAATGTACCTTGTTCTGGTACTTTGCTCGCTTTGACAGGTTGACCGTGCAAAATAGCATCGCCACCCTCTACAGTCACATTCGCCTCTGGCAAATCTTGTACTGCAGAATCTGTCGGTAACAATAGTGGATCAAGTAATTCGCCAGGTTCAATACCTTGCTCTTTTGCCAGATCAAGCAATGCTTGAAGTTGTTCTAAGGTAACAACTTTTTCCATCGGGTAGTTAGACACACCAGTACGACGTAAATATACAACGTGTGCGCCACAACCCAGCATTTCACCAAGATCATCAGTAATAGTACGAATGTAAGTCCCTTTTGAACAATGCACTTCCATTTCAACTTCATGACCTTCAAAGCGAAGAAGTTCAATAGAGTGAACGGTGATTTTACGAGATTCACGAGGAATTTCGATACCTTCACGGGCATATTCATAAAGAGGGCGACCCTGATACTTCAATGCTGAAAACATTGAAGGGATCTGGTCAGTCGTGCCACGGAACTTAGCAATGCAACGCTCAAGCTGACCACGGTCAACTTTCACTTCACGCGTTTCAACAACTTCACCATCAGAATCAGAGGTATTTGTACGCTCACCTAATTTTGCAATTACGCGGTAGCGCTTATCTGAATCCAACAAAAATTGAGAAAACTTCGTCGCTTCACCAAAACAAATCGGCAGCATACCTGTCGCTAATGGATCTAGCGCTCCAGTATGACCCGCTTTTTGAGCAAAGAAAATACGCTTTACTTTTTGCAGCGTATCATTCGAAGTAATTCCGGTTGGTTTATCGAGAAGAATAACTCCATCGATTGGACGACCCTTACGACGACGTGCCATTACTTATCCTCACCTTCTTCCGTGTTATCTTCATCAACACGACGCTCTTCGTCATCACGAACAGCATTAGAAACTAAGTTCGAAATACGCATACCTTCAGTCAATGATTCATCAAAGATAAACGTAAGTTCAGGGGTTACGCGTAGGCGAATTTGCTTACCAAGAAGTGAGCGAATGTACGGTGCCATTTCACGCAAAACAGCTAGGCTGCCTTTTGCTGTTTGTTCACCGATAGTGAAGAATGTTACAAATACTTTTGCGTAACACATGTCACGTGATACTTCGACACTTGAAATTGTTGTCATGCCAACACGTGGATCTTTAAGCTCACGCTGAAGGATAACAGCAAGTTCTTTTTGTAGCTGCTGCGCAACACGTTGGGTACGACTGAATTCTTTAGCCATTTTAACTATCTCTCTTAAAGAAACGGGCTGTCTTAAAGAAGAAAGCGCTCTTGAAAGAATGGGGAGCCTAAGCTCCCCATTGGGTTGTATGTTTACTTAATTAGATAAGTAACAACCTTGATGATTAGTCAAGAGTACGTTGAATCTCAATGATTTCAAATACTTCGATCTGGTCACCAACGCGAACATCATTATAGTTCTTAACGCCGATACCACACTCGTAGCCATTCTTAACTTCGTTAACATCATCTTTGAAACGACGTAGTGATTCAAGCTCACCTTCGTAAATAACCACGTTGTCACGTAGTACACGAATAGGGTTGTTACGCTTGATAGTACCTTCAGTAACCATACAACCAGCGATTGAGCCGATCTTAGGAGATTTAAATACATCACGAACTTCAGCTAGACCAATGATTTCCTGACGGAATTCAGGAGCAAGCATACCGCCCATTGCTGCCTTAACTTCATCAATCAATTGGTAAATGATTGAGTAGTAACGTAAGTCAAGGTTTTCGTTATCAATCATACGACGAGCAGGAACATCAGCACGAACGTTGAAACCAAGAATGATTGCATTAGACGCTGCTGCAAGTACTGCATCAGTTTCAGTAATACCACCAACACCCGAACCAACAACCTTCACTTTAACTTCGTCTGTAGACAACTTCATTAGTGAATCAGCGATTGCTTCGATAGAACCTTGTACATCAGCTTTCAGTACAACGTTCAATTCAGCAACTTCACCAGCTTCCATGTGTGAGAACATGTTTTCTAGTTTAGCTTTTTGCTGACGTGCTAGTTTAACATCGCGGAATTTACCTTGACGGTAAAGTGCAACTTCACGTGCTTTACGCTCATCACGTACAACAGTCGCTTCGTCACCCGATGCTGGCACACCAGAAAGACCTAAGATCTCAACTGGAATTGAAGGACCAGCACTCTCGATGTCTTTACCGTTTTCATCACGCATTGCACGAACACGGCCATGCTCAAGACCACAAAGAACGATATCGCCCTTGCGTAAAGTACCGGATTGAACTAGTACTGTTGCAACTGGACCACGACCTTTATCAAGACGAGATTCAACAACAACACCGCTAGCCATACCTTCTTTAACTGCAGTCAGTTCAAGAATTTCAGACTGAAGCAAGATAGCCTCTAGCAAACCGTCAATGTTAGTTCCTTCTTTAGCAGAGATGTGAACAAACATGTTCTCACCGCCCCACTCTTCAGGAATAACATCGTACTGAGCTAGCTCATTCTTAACGTTGTCTGGGTTTGCGCCTTCTTTATCGATCTTATTCACAGCAACGATCAAAGGAACACCTGCCGCTTTAGCGTGCTGGATTGCTTCGATTGTTTGAGGCATAACGCCATCATCTGCTGCTACTACTAGAACAACGATATCTGTCGCTTGAGCACCACGAGCACGCATAGCGGTAAACGCTGCGTGTCCTGGAGTATCAAGGAAAGTGATCATACCGTTGCCAATTTCAACATGGTAAGCACCGATATGCTGCGTAATACCGCCAGCTTCGCCAGAAGCAACGTGTGCTTTACGAATGTAATCAAGCGTTGATGTTTTACCGTGGTCAACGTGACCCATGATAGTAACAACAGGAGCACGAGACTCAGCAGCTTTATCTTCACCGCGGTCAGACATCAGTGCTTCTTCAAGTTCATTTTCTTTACGGAAAATAACTTTGTGACCCATTTCTTCAGCAACAAGCGCAGCTGTTTCTTGGTCGATTACCTGATTAATGGTAACCATAGCGCCCATCTTCATCATCGCTTTGATGACTTCAGTCGCTTTTACTGACATTTTGTTAGCCAGTTCAGAAACAACAACTGTTTCGCCAATCACAACATCTGATTTAGCTACTGTCGCTGTTTTATCAAAACCTTGCTGCATTGAAGTAGGAGCATTAACCTGAGGTTTTTGCTTACCACGTCCACCACGTTGGTTACGACCACCACGACCTTTACGGTCATCTGCTTTTTTAGCAGCTGGCTTTTTCTTACGACGAGTACCAGTGGTTTCTTCTTTACGATCTTGCTCATCTTCCGCAGCACGGGCGTGAGTAGATGTTGTTACGTGGTAATCTGATTTTTCCATACTTGTTGTTGCATTCTGCTCAGTAGCTGACCAGTTTTTTTCATTTGTTTCTGCCATTTTGCGGGCCTCTTCTAGCTGACGCTGACTATCTTCTTCGGCTTTACGCTTGGCTTCCTCTTCCCGGCGAAGTTGCAATAACTCAGTTTCACTCTTAGCCTGTTCGACAGCGACGGTGCGTTTAGCTTTCTCTTCGGCTTTACGCTTATCTGTAGCTTCACGCTTCACCGTATCCTCGGTGTTACGTTTAGCCTTATTTTCTTCGTCACGCTTTGCTTTTTCTTCAGCCAAACGCGCGTCTTCTACTTTACGTTTTGCAGCTTCTTCTGCTTCTCGCTTAGTGTTCAATTCAGCATCTTGCTGAGCTTGAACTTCACGTTGTGCAGTTTCTTCTGCTACACGCTTAGCATCATCAGCAGCACGCTGCTCTTCTTCAAGAGCTGAGCGCTTCACGAAAGTACGCTTTTTGCGTACTTCCACTTGAACACTTTTACTTTTACCACCCGTACCCGACACACTTAAAGTGCTGTGTGTCTTACGTTGTAAAGTAAGGCGAGTTGGAGTGCTATCAGTACTCTCACCACCGTGCTCTTTTTGCAGGTGTGACAATAGAGACTGCTTCTCGGTTTGGCTTACGTTATCTTCAGCTTTCTTGCTGATACCAGCATCGGAAAACTGTTGAAGCAAACGGTCAATTGGTGTTCCCACTTCTGCCGCTAATGCTTTAACTGTAACCTCTGACATACTGCTCCTCCCTTGCTAATTTTTTATTACGCTTCGTCGCTAAACCAACAAATGTTACGCGCAGCCATAATCAGCTCACCCGCTTTTGCTTCGTCCATCTCTTCGAGATCGAGCAAATCATCTGTGCCTTGGTCAGCAAGATCTTCCAGCGTACAAATACCTTTCGCAGCTAGCTTAAACGCCAATTCACGCTCTAAACCGTCAAGACCAAGAAGATCAGCTGCAGGCTCTACACCTTCAAATGATTCTTCTTGCGCAAGGGCAAGCGTAGTCAGTGCTTCTTTCGCACGCTTACGTAGCTCATTAATTGCGTCTTCATCAAGACCTTCAACATCCATAAGCTCGCTAACAGGAACGTAAGCGATTTCTTCTAGTGTTGTGAAGCCTTCTTGAACCAATAGCGTCGCGAAGTCTTCATCAATGTCTAGGTGTTTAGTAAACGTATCAATCGATACTTGTGCTTCTTCTTTGTGCTTCTTCTGTAGATCTTCTACAGTCATTACATTTAGTTCCCAGCCAGTAAGCTGTGATGCTAAACGGATATTCTGACCACTACGACCAATTGCTTGAGCAAGGTTATCTTTCTCAACAGCAATATCCATTGTGTGGTTATCTTCATCAACAATGATTGAAGCAACTTCAGCAGGCGCCATTGCGTTGATAACATACTGTGCTGCGTTTTCGTCCCAAAGAACGATATCAATACGCTCACCAGCAAGTTCACTAGAAACGGCTTGCACACGTGCACCACGCATACCAACACACGCACCAACTGGGTCAATACGTTTGTCGTTTGTTTTCACTGCAATTTTCGCACGTGAACCAGGATCGCGAGCTGCGCCCATTAGTTCAATCAGCTCTTCACCGATTTCTGGCACTTCAATGCGGAATAGTTCTAACAACATTTCTGACTTAGAACGTGTCATGAACAATTGGAAACCACGCGCTTCAGGACGCACTGCGTATAAAAGACCACGAACACGGTCACCTGAACGGAAGTTTTCACGAGGAAGCTGATCATCACGTTGGATTACGGCTTCTGCATTATTACCTAAATCAATAATTACTGCATCACGGTTTACTTTTTTAACGATACCTGTGATTAGCTCACCTTCGTTATCCATAAACTGTTCAACAATTTGCTCGCGTTCAGCTTCACGTACTTTTTGTACGATTACTTGCTTAGCAGTTTGTGTTGTAATGCGGTCGAATGTTACTGATTCGATTTCGTCTTCAACAAATCCACCAAGTTCGATGGTTTCATCATCGTATTGTGCCGCTTCAATCGTAATCTCTAATGTCGGTTGAGTGACTTCGTCAACAGCAATCCAACGACGGAATGTTACAACTTCGCCCGTCTTACGATCGATAGCAACACGAACATCAATTTCTGCTTCGTGTTTTTTCTTAGTAGCTGTTGCCAGTGCGATCTCAAGTGCTTCAAAGATACGCTCACGAGGAACAGCTTTTTCATTGGATACCGCTTCAACGACAGCCAAGATTTCTTTGTTCATTTCTAATGCCTCTGCTTAGCGGTTAGAATTTTGGAATCAGGTTAGCTTTGGAAATATTGCTAAGTGCGAATGTTTCATCATTACCATCGACTTTCAGAGTGATAAGTTCACCCTCAACAGCAACAATGTCACCTTTCCACTTACGACGATTATTCATCGCCATTTTCAACACCAAGTTGACCTCGTGACCAACAAATTGTTGGTAATGTGCAGCTTTGAACAGCGGCCTCTCGAGACCAGGGGAAGACACCTCCAGGTGATAAGCCACAGTGATAGGATCTTCTACGTCCATAACTGCACTGATTTGACGGCTTGCTTCGGCACAATCTTCCACATTAATACCATTTTCATGATCCACGAAAACACGTAATGTAGAATGTTCGCCTGCGCGAATAAACTCCAAGCCTACCAGTTCATAACCTGAAGCATTGACAGACGCCTCAAGTAGTTCGGTTAATTGCATCTCTAAAGCTGTCAAGACAACCCCCTGAAAACAAAAAAAGGGCCAAAAGCCCAGTGAATATCTGAATTATCATATTTCAGATAATAAAAAACCCCGAATACGGGGTTTTTTATTACTGGACCCTGATTACCACAGCAAGCTGTGATAGAAAAACAACATCTCTATTAAATAGGATAGTCGCTTTTCGGGAAAGTGGTTGCGGGAGCTGGATTTGAACCAACGACCTTCGGGTTATGAGCCCGACGAGCTACCAAACTGCTCCATCCCGCGTCCGAAATCTAAGCGTATTATATCGCTCAGATGTTACTATTACAAGTAACCAGTATAATGGTGCCGAGAAGGGGACTTGAACCCCTACACCTTGCGGCACTAGCACCTCATGCTAGCGTGTCTACCAATTTCACCATCTCGGCTAAATCTTTTATTACTGAGGAATGTCGCTATTTAGAGGCGCAGTCTCAGTTTTTTCTACAACTTGCTCTGAGTTTACGTTACCACTCAGATCTTCCCAGCTACTTTTTTCAGATGCTTGCTTTGCACTCATGTTGCCAAGAACAAGACTAATAATGAAGAAAATTGCCGCACAAACTGTAGTCATTCGGGTCAAAAAGTTTCCAGAGCCGCTAGCGCCAAACAGAGTTCCTGATGCACCAGCCCCAAATGAAGCTCCCATATCCGCGCCTTTACCTTGTTGAACCAGTACTAGGCCAATAACACCAAGCGCAGCCAACAGATAAATCACAAGTAGAATTTCGTACATGGGTTCCACCTATTGTCAATTTTGCTGTGCCGGCTTTTGTTGTAGTACTGCCAGCGCACTCCCATCACTAAGGAGCGGGAGAATACTAGCGAATGCATGTAGATGTGACAAGCACTATTTCATCAAATAGTTATTAAGGCGAGCCACTTGTACAACATTTAAACAAAAACCAACACGGAACTATTAAATATCACCTAGAAATAAAACCTGATGATAACCGACCAACACTTAACAGTTGTCTTTTACTGCTTGAGCGATTTCAAGTGCGTATTGCTGTACTAGATCCGCATCTTCACCTTCAACCATAACGCGAATCAAAGGTTCAGTACCAGACTTACGTAATAGAACACGGCCAGTATCACCCAACTTGGCTTCAACCGCTTTTTGAGCGGCAATAACAGCATCAGACTCTAACGGATTACCTTCACCTTTGAAGCGAATATTTTCGAGTACTTGCGGGAACATTGTCATGCCATCGCTAAGTTCTTTCAATGTCATCTTACTACCAACAATTGACGCCATCACTTGCAAGCCAGCAACAATACCGTCACCTGTCGTGATTTTATCTAATAAGATAACGTGACCTGAATTCTCAGCACCAATTAACCAATTATGCTTCTGCAATTCTTCCATCACATAACGGTCACCCACTTTTGAGCGAACAAAGGGAATTCCTAAATTCTTCAGGGCGACTTCCATACCAAGGTTAGTCATTAATGTACCAACAACGCCACCTTTTAGTTCACCGCGACGTAATGCATCACGGGCAACAATATAAGCAATTTGGTCACCATCAACCTTGTTGCCTTCATTATCAACCATGATCACCCGATCGCCGTCACCATCGAGGGCAATACCAAAGTCGGCCTTCTCTTCTAGTACTTTAGCTTGTAATGCACGTACATCGGTTGCGCCAACTTGGTCATTAATGTTTATACCGTTTGGCTCACAACCAATGGTAATCACTTTAGCGCCAAGCTCTCTGAATACATTAGGGGCAATATGGTACGTCGCACCGTGAGCACAATCGACAACGATTTTATAATCAGAAAGATCATACTGAGAAGGGAAAGTACCCTTACAAAATTCGATGTAGCGACCAGCTGCGTCACTGATACGGTAAGCCTTACCCAACATTGCTGATTCAACGCAAGTCAGTGGTTTTTCCATTTCAGCTTCAATCGCTAATTCAATCGCATCAGGTAATTTTGTGCCTTCCGATGAAAAGAATTTAATACCGTTATCATAATACGGGTTATGCGATGCTGAAATGACAATACCCGCTTCAGCACGGAAGGTACGCGTAAGGTATGCAACAGCAGGTGTTGGCATAGGCCCGGTAAATGCTGCTTGCAGGCCTGCCGCAGCAAGACCGGCCTCTAATGCAGATTCAAGCATGTAGCCAGAAATGCGCGTATCTTTACCAATCAATACCTTTTTGGTGCCTTGCTGAGATAAAACACGCCCAGCAGCCCAACCCAACTTCAGTACAAACTCGGGGGTAATAGGGCCTTCGCCAACCAATCCACGAATACCATCGGTACCAAAAAACTTACGTTCCGCCATTATATGCTCCTAGCAATTTCTTTTATTTTTTAACATGATTCTAAAAATATCGGTGTTTAAAAAAAACATCGATATCCACATTGAAATCACGCTTAATTCTATTCTTGTGCCAGCGTCATACGACACACTTTTAGCACATCGACAGTTTCTTGTGCATCATGAACGCGCATTATTTGCGCTCCTTTCATTGCTGCAATTGTTGCACATGCTAAGCTACCGACAAGGCACTCACTTGGCTGTTTATTCAATAATTTTGAAATCATTGATTTTCGAGACATCCCCACTAAAAGAGGGAGTCCAAATTGATGAAATTTATCTAAATGTGCCAGCAAGTGATAATTATGCTCCAAGGTTTTACCAAAACCGTACCCTGGATCTAATAATAATTGTTCGCGGGCAATACCCACTTTTTCACATGCAGCAATACGTTCGGCAAGAAATTCACTTACATCAGTAATTAAATCGCCATAATGTGGTTGAGCCTGCATTGTACGCGGCTGACCTTGCATATGCATTAAACAAATAGGAACATTGGCTTTTGCCGCTGCCTCTAATGCTCCCTCTTCACGTAATGCGCGCACATCATTGATCAAATCAGCACCAGCAGTAACCGCTTCCGTCATCACAAGCGCTTTACTCGTGTCTATTGATACCCAACAATCAAAGCGCTGTCGAATTGCCTCAATAATAGGCACAACACGTTCAAGCTCTTGCTCTTCTGAAACATCTGCAGCACCAGGACGAGTCGATTCACCACCGATATCGAGAATACTGGTGCCAGCCTCTAGCATTGCCTCGACATGCCGCAGCGCATGATCAAATTGATTGAATTTTCCCCCATCAGAAAATGAATCAGGGGTAACATTTAAGATCCCCATAGTATGGGGGTAAGACAAATCGAGTGTTTTTTCTTTGCTTGTCAAAATCACGAATCATTACTCCATGATAATTTAAATAAAAAAAACCCCGACACAAGTTCGGGGCTTTAATATTTGAAAGGCAATTAAGCTTGAGGCTTATCGTCTTCTTTTGGTGCTTGTTCTGTTTTCGGCTTTAGCTCTTCACTGTCAGTTGCAACTGGTTTTTCTTCAGTTTCAACTTTAGCTTCTGCTTTCGCTTCTGGTGCCGGCTCTGATTTAGCTGCTGATGGTTTTATTACATCATCAGTATCGCCCCAACCTTTCGGTGCACGAATTTCTGATTTACGCTCCATCAAATCATCGATTTGACCAGCATCAATCGTCTCATACTTCATCAATGCATCTTTCATTGCATGCATGATATCCATATTTTGAGCCAGAATTTCACGAGCACGTTCATAGTTACGGTCGATAAGAGCACGAACTTCCGTATCAATAGCACGAGCGGTATCATCAGACATATGCTTAGTCTGTGTAACCGAACGACCTAAGAATACTTCGCCTTCATCTTCAGCGTAAAGCACTGGACCCATCTTTTCAGAGAAGCCCCACTGAGTGACCATCTTACGTGCAATATCAGTCGCACGTTCGATATCGTTAGAAGCGCCAGTAGACACTTTATCAGCACCGTAGATCAACTCTTCAGCTAAACGTCCGCCGTAAAGGCTTGAAAGCATAGATTCAAGGAATTCACGAGAGTGACTAACACGATCCTTTTCAGGCAAGTACATCGTCACACCCAACGCACGACCACGTGGAATAATTGATACTTTGTATACTGGATCGTGATCCGGTACCAAGCGACCAATAATTGCGTGACCCGCTTCGTGATATGCCGTTGATTCTTTTTGGTCTTCAGACATAACCATAGATTTACGCTCTGCGCCCATCATGATTTTATCTTTCGCCAATTCGAACTCAACCATTGAAACAACACGCTTGTTACCGCGAGCAGCAAACAATGCAGCTTCGTTCACAAGGTTTGCCAAATCAGCACCAGAGAAACCAGGTGTACCACGAGCAATCAAAGATGGTACGACATCTCCTTCAAGCGGTACTTTACGCATGTGAACTTTAAGAATCTGTTCACGACCACGTACATCTGGTAAGCCAACCACAACCTGACGGTCGAAACGACCAGGTCGAAGTAATGCTGGATCCAATACATCGGGGCGGTTTGTCGCAGCAATAACAATGACACCTTCATTGCCTTCAAAACCATCCATCTCAACAAGCATTTGGTTCAATGTCTGTTCACGTTCATCGTGACCACCACCAACACCAGCACCACGTTGACGACCTACTGCATCAATTTCATCGATAAAAATAATACAAGGTGCTGCTTTTTTTGCTTGTTCGAACATGTCACGTACACGAGATGCACCTACACCAACAAACATTTCAACAAAGTCAGAACCAGAAATAGTGAAGAACGGTACTTTCGCTTCACCGGCGATTGCTTTTGCCAACAGCGTTTTACCCGTACCAGGAGGACCAACCAACAAAATGCCTGTTGGAATTTTACCACCTAGCTTTTGGAAACGGCTTGGATCGCGTAGATAATCAACCAGCTCTTTAACGTCTTCTTTTGCTTCATCACAACCTGCAACATCTGCAAACGTTGTTTTGATTTGGTCTTCACTCATCATACGTGCTTTAGATTTGCCGAACGACATGGCACCTTTGCCACCGCCGCCGCCTTGCATCTGACGCATGAAGAAAACCCAAACACCAATAAGGAGTAACATTGGGAACCACGAGATGAAGATTGAAGCAAGTAAGCTTGGCTCTTCAGGTGGAGTACCCAACACTTTCACATTAGCGTTGATAAGATCGTCTAGTAGTTTCTGATCGTTAAAAACAGGCAGATAAGTGACGTATCGCGTATTGTCACGCTTAAATACGGTGATTTCACGCTCGTTGAATCGTGCTTCCCTTATCTGATCCTGACCGATTTCACGGACAAACGTCGTATAATCGACTTGACGGCCAGCGCTATCACTAGGACCGAAGCTCTGAAAGACAGACATCAGAACCACAGCGATAACCAACCACAAAATCAAGTTTTTTGCCATGTCACTCAAGGTGTTAGCCCCGCAATAACTTAAAGATGAATGTAGAGTACTACAGTTTGTAACCTGTAGCCACAATATAGACCTCACGAGAGCGATCTCGAGAAGAATCCGGTTTCCTTATTTTTACTACTTTGAACATGTTACGAATTTCAGCTAAATATTGATCAAAGCCTTCACCTTGGAAAACTTTAACAGCGAAGCTGCCATTCGGAGCAAGAACTTGTCGGCACATATCTAATGCTAGTTCAACAAGATACATTGCTCTAGGTTGGTCTGAAGCAAGGTTACCGCTCATATTTGGTGCCATGTCTGAAAGGACAACATCAACCATGTCTGGTTGAATGCGTTCTAACAATGCACTTAACACCGCCTCTTCGCGAAAATCCCCTTGCAAGAAGCTGACGCCCGGTAATGAATCCATCGACAAAATATCGCATGCGATAACTTGTCCTTCATCACCAACCACTTCAGCGGCGTACTGTGACCAACCGCCAGGTGCAGCACCAAGGTCAACCACTGTCATGCCAGGTTTTAATAATTTATCTTTATTTTGAATCTCTTCAATCTTGAAGATGGCACGAGAGCGATAACCCCTTTTTTGTGCCTCTTGGACGTATTTATCATCAAAATGTTCTTTTAACCAACGACCAGAGCTGGCCGATTGTTTTTTTCTACTCATACTAAACCTAATGAGTTGATGTATTTATCCAGTATACTGCGTTGAAAATGTTCTGCGTATACTAAACAAATTAGTCTTCTAGTCTAGATGGCGTTAGAATGTCGTGTTTTCAACCCTAATTCACAAAATAGAGTCATCATGAATCTAAGCACCAAACAGAAGCAACACCTAAAAGGCCTTGCTCATAATCTAAAACCTGTTGTTCTTATGGGATCAAACGGTTTAACTGAAGCAGTAATCGCTGAAATCGAAATTGCGCTTAATCACCATGAGTTAATCAAAATCAAGGTTGCTACTGAAGACCGCGAAACCAAAATATTGATTGTTGATGCAATCATTCGCGAAACGAAAGCAGACAAAGTTCAAGTAATAGGTAAAACACTTGTTCTTTACCGCCCAACGGAAGAACGAAAAATCGAACTTCCTCGCAAATAAAAAAGGCCGCCAATGCGGCCTTTTTTACATCTACTCATTTTGAAATTGTAACATCTCAGCTTTAAATAACCGTTCAAATGTAACATTTACTAACAGTTAAATATAATTACCACTTTTAACCGCTTGAGCCACTATCGGTTAAATGTATTGAACTTGTTCAATTTCAAATTCTTTTACGCCGCCAGGGGTAAAGATAGAGACTTCATCACCTTCAAGCTTACCGATTAATCCACGTGCAATCGGAGAATTTACAGAGATCAGATTTTTCTTAATATCTGCTTCGTCATCACCAACGATACAATACATCACTTCATCATCAGTATTTATATCAATAAGCTTAACAGTCGTACCGAAAATCACTTTACCGGTATTTTCCATTTTCGTGACATCAATAACCTGAGATACAGAGAGCTTATATTCGATATCTCGAATTTGTGCTTCGCAAATACCTTGTTCTTCACGCGCAGCGTGATACTCAGCATTTTCTTTTAAGTCACCCAATTCACGAGCTTCACCAATCGCCTTAGAAATAATAGGACGACGCTTTAACAGTACCTCCAGCTCTTCACGTAGAGTCTGTTCACCACGCACAGTCATTGGAACCTTTTCCATAAATTTCACTACCTCAGTACACCCCAAGACGCTCGTCACTCTTAGGGGAAAAAAAGCCAGACCAGCATTGGCTGAACCAGCAGGGTTTAAAGGGTTACTGTCATTTTAAACAAAGATGACAAAGAGATCACCTTCGAAAATCATTATTATTGAACTCTTACAAAAGTCAGCCTGTAACACAATCAAACAGCATAAAGATGTGTTAAACCTCACAATTTAACCAACAGTAACGATTTAAACATCCGAAAAGATATCAACAAAACTCTAAATACAACTAAATCAACACGACAGCATCGAACTTTTTTACAATTAAATAAGACACTGATAAATAAAAGGATAAATACAAATATAGCTATCAAATTATCCCCATGTAGTATTTTTCAGTTTTTTTTACTAACAAAAACCAAAATAGATCAGTAAAAAGAACGCCATGCATTTAGAACTTAAATGTACATAAATAAAATAATTTTAAAAAGGATTCGGCAATGAACAAGAAACTGATTGCTCTAGCAGTAGCAGCAGCATCTATCTCTTCTGTAGCAACAGCGGCAGAAGTTTACTCAGACGAAACATCTAGCCTAGCAGTTGGCGGTCGTTTTGAAGCGCGTGCAGTACTAGCTGACGTAGAAAATACAGACAAGACTAAAACAAACAGCGAAGTGTCGGACAAGAGCCGCGTACGTATTAACGTTGCAGGTAAAACAGACATCACTGAAGATTTCTACGGTGTTGGTTTCTTCGAAAAAGAATTCAGCAGTGCTGACAGCAAGAAAGACGAAACACGTTACGCATACGCTGGTGTTGGCAGCCAATACGGTCAGCTAGTATACGGTAAAGCTGACGGTTCTCTAGGTATGATCACTGACTTTACAGATATCATGGCTTACCACGGTAACGAAGCAGGTAACAAACTTGCTGCAGCTGACCGTACAGACAACAACCTTAGCTACGTAGGTTCTTTCGACATCAATGGCGACAACCTAACAGTTAAAGCTAACTACGTATTTGGCGGTAGCGACGAGAACGAAGGTTACTCTGCTGCAGCAATGTACGCTATGGACATGGGTCTAGGCTTTGGTGCTGGCTACGGCGAGCAAGACGGTCAAGACGGTCAAGACAAAACTGGTAAGCAAGCATTCGGTGCTATCTCTTACACCATCAGCGATTTCTACTTCTCTGGTCTTTACCAAGATTCACGTAACACTGTAGTTAACGACAAGCTAATCGATGAGTCTACTGGTTACGAATTCGCAGCAGCTTACACATACGGTAAAGCAGTATTCATTACTACTTACAACTTCCTAGAAGATTCTAACGCGTCAGGCGATGCATCTGACCTTAAAGATTCAATCGCTATTGACGGTACTTACTACTTCAACAAGAACTTCCGTACTTACGCATCTTACAAGTTCAACCTACTTGATGCTAATAGCTCAATTACTAAAGCACAAGCTTCAGATGAGTTCGTTCTTGGTGCACGTTACGACTTCTAATCCCGCTTGGATTAGTTAAACTTAACGCTGATACTTTTAAAAAACGCAGATCGTAAGATCTGCGTTTTTTTATGTTTATCTACTATATGATTAGCACTACTGTTTTCAGATAATTGTGCATACTCATGTTTAAAAAAATCTTATCACTGTCGCTGCTCGTTATGAGTCTGCCTTCACTAGCGGCCTTCAACCCCCAAGCCGCCATCAATAAATTGCCTAACGGGCACGATTTAGCGTTAATGATCCTTGACCCTGCAACCAATCAGGTATTTTATTCTCAGCGAACAGAGCAATTACAAGCCCCAGCCAGCACACAGAAAGTGATCACAGCGCTTGCCGCTAAGCTCTATCTCGATGACAACTACCGCTTTAATACCGATCTTGAAGTGAGTACTAACGATGTGATTCTTCGCTTTAATGGCGATCCAACACTATCTCGTACTGAGCTCGCCTCGCTGTTAAAAGTACTCAAAAAGAATAACCTTTCAACAATTAAAGGTAACCTATACCTAAACGGCAATGCATTCTCTGGTTATGAGCGCGCAGCTGGCTGGCCATGGGATATTTTAGGCGTTTGCTACAGTGCGCCATCAAGCAGCATTACACTTGAACACAACTGTGTACAAGGCGCTTTATACAGTAATAAAGCTATCGGTCAGCAAACGCGTATTAATGTTCCCAGCCACCAACCGATTAACGCGGTATCTAATGCGCTTATAGTGACAAAAGAACAACAAAAGCAGCAACACTGCGAATTAGAATTAGTTGCAAATCCGAGTAACAACTATCAACTAAGTGGCTGTTTACCACAAAGTAAGAAACCACTGCCGTTAAACTTTGCCGTGCAAAATACCGAAGCCTATACCGCTGCAGTGATTCAGCAGGAATTAAAACGTACGGGGATCCAGCTAGAAGGTAAAATTCTACGTAATGACAATATAAAAGGTAAACGCATTGCACGTCATCAATCGGCACCGCTGGCGGAACTGATCGATGTAATGCTGAAGAAATCAGACAACTTAATCGCTGATAACTTAACCAAAACATTAGGTCGAGAATACTTTAAACAAGCAGGCACATTCAACAATGGCGTGGCAGCAATCAAAGCCATTTTACAGAAGCACGCCAATATCGACTTAACCGATACTGTTATGGTCGATGGTTCAGGCTTATCGCGTAATAACCGCATAAAAGCAAGCTCACTGATGCAAGTGATCACTCACCTCTATAACAACCCTTCTCTGGGTTTACTGAAAAACATGCCAGTATCAGGAGAAAGTGGCACGTTACTTTACCGACAAAGTCTTCGCCAAGCGCCACTGAAAGGCAATATAGTCGCCAAAAGTGGATCGTTATATGGCAGTTACAATCTAGCAGGAGTGATTAAGACCCAATCAGGTAAAGCACTATTGTTTGTCCAATTGGTAAATAACTATTTTCTACCCGACAATGTGAATGATAAGCCCACCACGCCACCTATCACTGAATTTGAAAAGGCCTTATATCTAAGTATTTACAACCAATATTAAGAAAATTGAGATAAACCGGCGGTTAAAAAAACAAAGCCCTAACGCATCGAATACGTTAGGGCTTTCGTTATGTTTTTAGCGTAATACTACGACAACCCAAGCATCCAATTGACGGTGGTAAAGTAAATCATCATACCGGTGATATCGACCACAGAGGCCAATACTGGGCTTACCAATACCGCAGGATCTAATCGGCATGCCCGTGCCACCATTGGCAGTACACCACCAACACTCGTTGATAATACAACCTGAAGCGAGATTGCCATACCAATTGCCATTGCGATATCTTCTAAATTCATACCTACAGGCAACAAGGTACTACCGCTGAACATCATCACACGCCCCATAATCACCGCGGCTAATACGCTAGCCATGATGATTGATACGCGAAATTCTTTCCACAATACGAGTAGCCAGTCTTTACACCGTATCTCTTCCATCGCGAGCGCCCTTACCACCAAGGTTGCTGCTTGCGAGCCTGTATTACCACCAGCAGCCGCAATAACGGGCATATAGATAGCGAGTAATACTAACTGGCTTAATGTATCTTCATAATGAGAAATAATTAAACCGGAAACAATACCAAGTAAAGCCAACCCCACAATCCAGCCAATACGTTCACGTACATGGCTCATCACACTATTTTTCAGATAATGGCCAGCAGGCTCAGCTTCAGAGCACAATAAACCCAGCCCACTCGCTAAGTGACGCATACGTACTTCTTCACCCAGTTCATCTAAGCGATCAAGTAGGTTTTGGACATGACGTAGTGGGCACTCATGGAGCACACCAGTGGCCTCTGTCATTGGCATCACAACCAATAATTTCGCTTGTTCATCAAAGGTGTATTTTAAAAATGCATTTCGTGCAGCCAGAATATCATTCTGACCATAGTTTTCCGTTACAGCATCTGCTGCATAGTTCATTACCGCCATGGCGAATCTCCCGATTGGCATAGTTACAGTAACGACCATCAAAATTTTGCCACGATACAAGGTAAACGTGCTTTTTACTCTTTGCTGTAACACTAAAAAATAGCGCTACAAACAACAGCAAAATGCCTGTCATTCACGACTTATTGACATAATTTAACATTGAGAATAAAGGAAGAAAATCGAGGAAATATTGTCAGATTGGGTATAAATAAAAATATACAAATGAGGACAAGCTATTCCGAACCCAGGCAGGATCGGAAACATAGGAGACCGACACCATTAAAGGGTTTGATTTTCCACCTTCATACTCGGAGGATGGTCGGTATCGTTCATTGAAATCTCCAAAATTTGCCGCTTGTTGCGACGTCGATAATTGTACGCAATTCAATTTTGAGTTCAAGCTCTATGTGAGTTAAAAATGATACAAATTGTGATGTAGACCACGCCTACCAGCCTCATTTACGAATATAAAAAAACCCACCAAAAGGTGGGTTTTAAAATATAAGCAATATACCGTTAAGATTGCACCTTAATGGTAGTGATTATGCCTTAATACGAGCGTGAAGCTCTTGCAAAGATGTAACGTGACCACGGTCATCGGCAGTGTGAGCCATACACGTTGCAAATGCAGCATTTAGCGTAGTGGTGTAATTCACCTTTTCAGCTAACGCGCCACGGCGAAGTACTTTAGAGTCTTCAATCGCTTGACGACCTTCTGCCGTATTCACAATGTAGGAGTATTCATTATTTTTGATACGGTCAAGAATATGAGGACGACCTTCGTGTACCTTGTTCACTAAGCGTGGGTTAATACCCGCTTCACCTAGAATCACAGCTGTACCGTGTGTTGCATCTAACTGGTAGCCAAGCTTCACAAGCTTAGACGCTAAATCGACAACACGTTGCTTGTCATTATTACGTACCGATAATAGTGCGCGACCACCATCTTCGTACTCTTTACCACAACCAAGCTCTGCTTTAGCAAATGCTTCTGCGAATGTATCACCAAACCCCATAACCTCGCCCGTTGAGCGCATTTCAGGGCCTAACAGTGGGTCAACACCTGGGAACTTGTTGAATGGCAGAACCACTTCTTTCACCGAGTAATAAGGCGGAATAATCTCTTTAGTGAAACCTTGAGATTCAAGAGACTGACCAGCCATTACACGTGCAGCAATTTTCGCTAGCGGTGCACCTGTTGCTTTCGAAACAAATGGGACAGTACGTGCAGCACGAGGGTTAACTTCAATTAAGTAAACTTCGTTATCTTTCACTGCGAACTGGGTATTCATCAAGCCACGAACACCTAGCTCAAATGCTAGATTTTTCACTTGCTCACGCATTACATCTTGGATTTCTTTACTTAGCGTGTAAGCAGGCAGTGAACATGCTGAGTCACCCGAGTGAACACCCGCTTGTTCAATGTGTTCCATGATGCCGCCGATAACAACTTGCTCGCCATCACAAATAGCATCCACATCGACTTCAACTGCATCATCAAGGAAACGGTCAAGCAATACCGGAGATTCATTAGAAACACTTACCGCTTCATTGAAGTAACGGCGAAGATCTTGCTCGTCATAAACGATTTCCATCGCACGACCACCCAATACATACGATGGACGAACAACTAATGGGAAACCAATAATGCGTGATTTCTCAATTGCCTGTTCCATTGTTGTAACCGTGGCATTCTCTGGCTGTAACAGACCTAAACGGTCAACCGCTTGCTGGAAGCGCTCACGGTCTTCTGCACGGTCGATAGCATCTGGGCTAGTACCAATAATCGGCACACCAGCAGCTTCAAGTTCACGAGCCAGTTTAAGTGGCGTTTGACCACCGTATTGAACAATAACGCCTTTTGGCTTTTCAACACGTACAATGGCTAACACATCTTCTAATGTTACTGGTTCAAAGTACAAACGATCTGATGTGTCGTAATCCGTTGAAACCGTTTCAGGGTTACAGTTAACCATGATGGTTTCATAGCCATCTTCACGTAATGCTAATGATGCATGAACACAACAGTAATCGAATTCAATACCTTGACCGATACGGTTAGGGCCACCGCCCAGAATCATGATCTTATCTTTATTTGTTGGCTGTGCCTCACACTCTTCATCGTATGATGAATACATGTAAGCCGTATCAGAAGAGAATTCAGCCGCGCAAGTATCAACGCGCTTGTAAACTGGGTGAATGTCATACTGGTCACGTAATTTACGGATTTCACTCTGTGCAACACCTAGCAATTTAGCTAAACGCTCATCAGAGAAACCTTTACGCTTTAGCTTACGTAGTTCAACAGCATTTAGACCCGCAAAACCGTTATCTTTAACTTTTTGCTCATCTTTAACGATGTCTTCAATTTGTACCAAGAACCAACGGTCAACATTCGTTAAGTTGAACACGCCATCAACCGACATACCTGAACGGAATGCATCAGCAATGTACCAAATACGCTCTGCGCCAGGCTCTTTCAGCTCATGACGAATCTTGCTCATTGCATTTGGTTCGTCTAGGTCAACCATTTCATCAAAGCCTGTTGCGCCAACTTCTAAGCCACGCAATGCTTTCTGTAATGATTCCTGCTGATTACGACCAATTGCCATCACTTCACCCACAGATTTCATCTGTGTTGTTAGACGGTCATTAGCACCGGCAAACTTTTCAAAGTTAAAACGAGGGATCTTCGTTACAACATAATCAATAGTCGGTTCAAATGATGCTGGTGTCGCACCGCCCGTGATGTCGTTCATTAACTCATCAAGCGTGTAACCTATCGCCAGTTTCGCCGCAATTTTTGCAATTGGGAAACCTGTCGCTTTAGAAGCAAGCGCTGATGAACGCGATACACGTGGGTTCATTTCGATGATAACCATACGGCCATCTTTCGGGTTGATGCCAAACTGTACGTTTGAGCCGCCCGTTTCAACACCGATTTCACGTAACACTGCTAGCGATGCATTACGCATCAACTGATATTCTTTATCTGTTAGTGTTTGTGCTGGGGCAACAGTGATTGAGTCACCGGTGTGAACACCCATCGCATCAAAGTTTTCAATCGCACATACGATGATACAGTTGTCGTTTTTGTCACGAACAACTTCCATCTCGTATTCTTTCCAACCAATTAACGATTCATCGATAAGCAATTCGTTAGTCGGTGAAAGATCTAAACCGCGAGTACAGATTTCTTCAAATTCTTCTTTGTTATAAGCAATACCACCGCCAGTCCCCCCCATCGTAAACGATGGACGAATGATACAAGGGAAGCCAACCATATCGAGAACTTTGTAAGCCTCTTCCATCGTCTTCGCTGTATCGGCATTAGGACACTCTAATCCAATAGATTTCATTGCTTTGTCGAAACGAGAACGGTCTTCAGCTTTATCAATTGCATCAGCTGTAGCACCAATCATTTCAACATTGAATTCTTTTAGTACACCCTGCTTTTCAAGTTCTAGTGCACAGTTAAGTGCAGTCTGGCCACCCATTGTCGGCAGTAAAGCATCAGGGCGTTCTTTAGCTATGATGTTACGTACAACTTCCCAGTGAATTGGCTCGATGTAGGTTGCATCAGCCATGTCTGGGTCAGTCATAATAGTTGCAGGGTTCGAGTTAACCAAAATAACTCGGTAACCTTCTTCACGCAGCGCTTTACAAGCTTGTGCACCTGAATAGTCAAACTCACATGCCTGACCGATAACAATCGGACCAGCACCTATAATCAGAACACTTTTTATGTCAGTACGTTTTGGCATTTCTTACTACTCCGGCTTAGGCGCTGCGTGCTTCATTAACAGAAAGCTTAATTAACTCGATAAAGTGGTCAAACAATGGTGCTGCATCTGTTGGGCCAGGGCTCGCTTCAGGGTGTCCCTGGAAGCTGAATGCTGGCTTATCTGTACGGTGGATACCTTGAAGAGAACCATCGAACAGTGATTTGTGCGTTGCACGTAGCGTATCTGGCAATGTTGCTTCGTCAGCAGCAAAACCGTGGTTCTGGCTAGTGATCATTACCACATCACGGTCGATATCTTTTACCGGGTGGTTAGCACCGTGGTGACCAAACTTCATCTTTACTGTCTTCGCACCACTTGCCAGAGCAAGGATTTGGTGACCAAGGCAGATACCAAAAATCGGCAAACCTTTATCAAGGAATGTTTTCGTCGCTTCAATCGCATACATACATGGTTCAGGGTCACCAGGGCCATTCGACAAGAATACGCCGTCTGGGTTCATCGCAAGAACGTCTTCTGCCGACGTTTGAGCAGGCACAACCGTTAAGCGACAACCACGGTCAACTAACATTCGTAAGATATTACGCTTAGCACCGAAATCATAAGCAACAACATGGTATGGCAGTTCACTGTCATCTTTTGCCTCAGGCAAACCATCAAGCAATGTCCATGAACCTTGCTTCCACTGGTATGTTTCAGCCGTTGTTACCACTTTCGCAAGATCCATCCCTTTCAAGCCCGGGAATTCTTTTGCTTTTTCTAATGCCAATGCTTCATCAAGGTTATCACCCGCCATAATGCAGCCATTCTGAGCGCCTTTCTCACGAAGAATACGCGTTAGCTTTCGCGTATCAATCTCGGCAATACCGACAATGTTTTGTGATTTAAGGTAATCAGAAAGGGAAAGTTCATTACGGAAGTTTGAAGCGAGGAGAGGTAGATCACGAATTACCAAGCCTTGCGCATGGATTGAAGTAGATTCTTCGTCTTCGGAATTGGTTCCGGTGTTGCCAATATGGGGATAGGTAAGCGTTACAATCTGTTGGGAATAAGAAGGGTCAGTGAGAATTTCCTGATACCCCGTCATCGAGGTGTTAAAAACAACTTCACCAATGGCCGAACCATCTGCCCCAATGGATATACCACGGAACACAGTCCCATCTTCAAGGACTAACAGCGCAGATTTGCTCAAGACAACCTCCAAAAAATAAAAATGCAATTAAAACAGATAAACTTGCAACTACCCATTCCATACAAAGTCGAAACCCAAGTCAAACTGAATTTTGACAAATTCCGCGCATTCTATGGATCACTGCTCAAACTGTCAAGAATCAATCCAAAATAAGTGTAAAATATATCGACTTTAGAGAGAAAACGCAGCCAAACGATAGAAACCGTAAGATTTACGATGAAATTCAGGGCTTATTTTATGAGCAAGTCACACTTTATCGTTTGCGCAACCAAAGATAAATCATAAAACAATTAACATGCGAAGCAAACGATCAGCTATTACGAGTTTAGCCTTACTAACGGAGGGTTTATGTGAATTACGCCCATAAAGCGAAACTATTCACACAAAAGTAAGCAATTGTTAATAACAAAATGAGGCGAGAGGGAAGTGGGTATAAAAATCACTGTTTATGCACCAAAATAAACATGATGCATAAACATTCACGAAATGCCTTTAGGGAATAATGCAAGTTTCAGGCTAACGCTTAAAGGTCATCAAGCCCAAGTACATCTTGCATGGTATAAAAGCCCGATTGATTATCTGCAAGCCATACCGCAGCACGTACCGCCCCATTTGCAAAGGTCATACGATCGGTGGCTTTGTGCGTAATTTCAACTCGCTCACCAATATCAGCAAACATAGCGGTATGCTCACCCACAATATCGCCAGCACGAATGGTTGCAAAGCCAATTTCATCGCGTGTGCGTTCACCTGTAATACCTTCACGAGCATATACAGCAACATCACTCAACTTATTGCCCATTGCACCCGCAATCGCTTCACCCATACCAATGGCAGTTCCTGATGGTGCATCTACCTTATGGCGATGGTGTGCTTCGATAATCTCGATATCGGTATAATCACCCATGACTTTCGCCGCTTTTTCTAACAACTTGAAGACGAGATTAACGCCCACACTGTAGTTAGGCGCCATCACAATCGCGATGTCTTTGGCTGCTAAATCGATAAGCGCGCGTTCTTCCTCTGAAAAACCCGTTGTTCCAATAACAATTTTCTTACCATATTGCTTACACAGCTCAATATTCGCCAATGTCGCCACGGGTGCAGTGAAATCAATCAACACATCAAAATCGTTAGCTGCCTTCGCAAGATCATCTACAATCGCAATGCTTACATTACCAATACCAGCCAACTCACCCGCATCGACCCCAATGAGCGTTGATTCAGAACGTTCAGTCGCAACACCTAATGCTGCTTTTTCAGAGTTTACCGTTGCTTTCAATAACTGACGGCCCATACGCCCTGCCGCACCTGCAATCGCAATTCTAACCATTGCGTTTATTCTCCCTGGATAAATGATGTCATCAATCATTTCAATGTAACGTGTTGAGACCATGAAATCTATATACAAAAAAGCCCCGACTTTCGTCAGGGCTCTTAATTAGTGTAAGAAAATTTAGATATTCTTTACTTGCAGCTCTCGCGGTACTTCAAAGAACATATTTTCTTCTCGTCCACTCAGCTCTTCAACATCACCACCAATCAGTGCCTGAATACGAACAATAATCTGATTAACAAGATCTTCTGGTGCTGATGCCCCTGCCGTCACACCGACTTTGGTTTTACCTTCAAACCAAACTGGTTGAACATCTTCAGGGCAATCAGTTAAAAAGCCCGGCGTACCGAGTTTTTCTGATAATTCACGTAAACGGTTAGAGTTTGATGAGTTCTTTGAACCCACCACTATCATAACATCAACACTTTCAGCCATTTCACGCACTGCATCTTGGCGATTTTGAGTGGCATAACAAATGTCATCTTTACGTGGACCTTGAATCTCAGGGAAAACCAGACGTAATTTATCGATCACACCTGCCGTTTCATCAACTGACAGCGTAGTTTGGCTTACGTAATGCAGGTTACTTGGATCTTTCACTTGAAGCTTTTCAACATCGTCAGGCTTTTCGACCAAGTACATGCCACCCGCTTCGCTCGCATACTGCCCCATTGTGCCTTCCACTTCTGGGTGACCAGCGTGACCAATAAGTACCACTTCCATACCGCGGCGACTTGCACGTGCGACTTCCATATGAACTTTCGTTACCAATGGGCAAGTTGCATCAAAAACCGTTAATTGACGCTCTTTCGCTTCATTTCTTACCGCTTGAGAAACACCATGAGCTGAGAAAATCACAATATTGTCATCAGGTACTTCGCTGAGTTCTTCGACAAAAATAGCACCACGCTGTTTTAGTCCTTCAACAACGAAACGATTGTGAACAACTTCATGGCGTACGTAAATCGGCGGTTGATACATTTCTAACGCACGTTCTACAATGCTAATCGCACGGTCGACACCGGCACAAAAACCGCGTGGGTTTGCTAATAAGATTTTCATTTCAAACAGCTCTTAATCTTGGATTTCGACAACTTCTACTTCAAAAGTAACACGCTGCCCAGCAAGAGGGTGATTAAAGTCGACGGTAACTGAATCACCAACGACACTGGTTATAATTCCGGGTATATCATGTCCGTCGGGACCGGCAAAACCGATAATCGTCCCAACTTCTGCAGGTGTATCTGCACTGAACTTACTTAAGTCTACATGATGAATATTATCAGGGTTAGATAAGCCAAATGCATCTGCAGGTTCTAGCTCAAACTGACTTTTCTCACCAGTAGATAGACCCAGTAAACATTTTTCAAAATTTTCTGTCAGGCTACCATCACCCATACGAAACTTGGCGGGCTTGCCCATCGCTTGCGTTGAGTCAGCTACAGAACCATCTTCTAATTTAATGGCGAAGTGCATTAGCACCTCACTTTTTTCCATTATTACCGACATGTAAACATCCTAGTAGAAAGAGGTAAATTTATAGAGCATTCAAGAAACATGCGTATTTTGTTTTTGTCTTTTTGGGTACGATGCTCTAAATGCTCGCCCCTTTTTACAACAAAGCGCCGTCCGTATCAACGGACAGCGCTTAAGGTTATTACATAACTCTGATTTTCAGTGGTTAACTGGCCGTTTCTTTCTTATCAGCCATAAAGCCTTCAATAATGATTAGTGCAGCACCGATACAAATAGCGGTATCTGCAATATTGAATGCCGGCCAATGATACGTTCCTGCATAAAAATCAAGAAAATCAACCACAAAACCATGATACAAACGGTCAAACAAATTACCGAGAGCACCACCAATGATCAATGCATAAGCACCATTTGCCAATCTATTTTGGAGTGGCGTACGACGCATCCAAAAAGCGAGCAAACCAGACACACCTAATGCAATCGCAGCAAATAGCCAACGCTGCCAACCACCAGCATCATTTAAAAAACTAAATGCAGCACCGTAGTTATGTACATAAAGCAAATTAAAAAATGGCAGAATTTCAATACGGTTGGGCCAACCGTAATCCATGGTATTCATAACCAAGAATTTACTGCCAATATCAATGATGAACACCAGAACCGCTAGCAATAGCCAGCGAATTCCAGATTGTTTAAGCGTTAGCCCTTGCTTAGACGATTGCTGTGTCATTAGGCAAACTTACGCTCTTCGCCTTCACCGCTAATGTTAGTCACACAACGACCACATACCTCTTCGTGACCTTCGATAGTGCCAACATCAGCAACATGGTGCCAACAACGATCACACTTCGCCGCTTCAGATGCGTTAACGGTCACGAATAGACCTTCAACGTCAGTCTCTTGCGCACCTGCAGGCATGCTGTCTGCGATAGCAACAGCCGCTTTCGAAGTTAACAATACAAAACGTAGTTCATCTTCAAGCGTATTCAGTTTTGCTGCTAATGCTTCATTTGCATGCAAAGTAATTTCTGCTTGCAAAGAACCACCAATCACTTTGTCTTTACGCGCAAGTTCAAGCAGTTTGTTTACCGCACCACGAACTTGTTGAATTTCAGCCCAGAATTCATCATTCAGTACTTCGTCGTCTGCAAGACCAAATAAACCTTCGAACCATTCGCCAGTAAAGACGAACTTATCACGCTGCTCATCATTACCTTGAGAAGCTGGCATTTCGTTCCAGATTTCATCAGCAGTGAACGACATAATCGGTGCCATCCAGCGAACCAATGCTTCAACAATGTAGTAAAGCGCAGTTTGACAGCTACGTTGTGCGTGGCCACCTTGCTTCGCAGTGTACTGACGGTCTTTGATTACATCTAAGTAGAAAGAACCCATCTCAACAGAACAGAATTGCATCAAACGCTGCGTTACACCGTGTAGGTTGTATTCGTCATACGCTTTAATGATTTCTTCTTGTGCTTCCATTGCACGACCAACAGCCCAACGATCCAATGCCACCATATCTTCTGGTGCAACTAAATCTGTTTCTGGATTGAAGCCATTTAGGTTAGCTAAGAAGAAACGAGCAGTGTTACGAATACGACGGTACGCATCAGCAGAACGCTTTAAGATTTCATCAGAAACCGCAACTTCACCAGTGTAATCCGTTGACGCAACCCATAGGCGCAAGATATCAGCACCCAGCTTATTCGTTACATCTTTTGGTGCAACAACGTTACCAACAGATTTAGACATCTTACGACCTTGGCCATCAACCACGAAACCGTGTGTCAATACTTGGTTGTAAGGTGCTTTACCTTTCATTGCTACCGATGAAATCAATGAAGATTGGAACCAACCACGGTGTTGATCTGAACCTTCTAGGTATAGATCAGCAGAGTTGCCGTTATATTCTTCACGGCTATCTACAACAGAGAAGTGCGTAACACCAGAATCGAACCATACGTCTAGTGTATCGAGTACTTTCTCGTAATTAGCCGCATCAGCTTCGCCCATTAACTCTGCAGGATCGAGATCCCACCATGCTTGAATACCTTTCTGCTCGACAAGCTGTGCTACTTTTTCAATCAGTGCGCGCGTATCAGGGTGAAGCTCTTGTGTTTCTTTATGAACGAACAGGGCAATAGGTACACCCCAAGTACGTTGACGAGAGATACACCATTCAGGGCGACCTTCAACCATACCTTCGATACGGCTTTGACCCCACTCAGGTAACCACTGAACGCTCTTGATTTCACCTAATGCTTTAGTGCGAAGGCCTGCTTTGTCCATTGAAATGAACCACTGCGGCGTCGCACGGAAGATAATAGGTGTTTTGTGGCGCCAGCAATGTGGGTAGCTGTGCTCATAAGCATGATGGTGTAATAACGCACCGTGCTCTTTTAATGTTTCAACAACAACATCGTTAGCTTTAAATACGTGTTGACCAGCAAACAGCTCTGTATCAGGTAAGTAAACGCCGTTACTTCCCACTGGGTTCGCGATTTCAAGGCCGTACTTTTGACCAACAACGAAGTCTTCTTGACCATGACCAGGGGCTGTGTGTACACAACCAGTACCTGATTCAGTCGTAACGTGATCACCAAGAACGATTGGCACATCAAAGCTGTAGAATGGGTGATTGAAGCGCATTAGCTCCAAATCTGCACCTTTACAGAAGCCAAGATTATGGAAATGTTCGATACCCGCACGATCCATTACATCTTTTGCTAGCTCAGCAGCAACGATTAAACGGTATGCCGCTTTATCATTTGCAGCATCAGCTTCAACTTGAACCATTACATATTCAAGATCATCACGAACAGCAACAGCACGGTTAGCTGGCATTGTCCAAGGTGTGGTTGTCCAGATAACGACAGACACATCACCTTGACCTTCGTGACCTTCTGCACAGTTAAATTTAGCGACAACACCCGCTTCATCAACGGCTTTAAATTTAACGTCGATAGAAGGTGATACTTTATCTTGGTATTCAACTTCAGCTTCAGCCAATGCAGAACCACAATCAGTACACCAGTGAACAGGCTTAAAACCTTTCAATAGGTGATCGTTTTCTGCAACTTTGCCCAAAGAACGAATAATGTTCGCTTCTGTTGCAAAGTCCATTGTGCGGTAAGGCTTATCCCACTGACCTAGTACACCTAGGCGAATGAAACTTTCTTTTTGACCTTCAACTTGACCCGCTGCGTATTCACGGCATTTTTGGCGGAATTCAGCTGCTGTTAGTTTACGTCCTGGCTTGCCCCACTTTTTTTCTACCATCAATTCGATAGGTAGACCGTGGCAATCCCAACCGGGAATGTAAGGGGCATCAAAGCCAGAAAGTGTCTTTGACTTAATAATAATGTCTTTAAGAATTTTATTTAGCGCGTGACCAATGTGAATATCACCGTTGGCGTAAGGAGGGCCATCGTGCAATATGAAGGATTTTTTTCCCTTCTTAGCTTTACGGATTTCACCGTAAAGATCTTCATCATCCCAACGTTTTAGCATTACTGGCTCACGTTGTGCCAGGTTGCCTCGCATCGGAAACCCTGTTTCAGGTAAGTTCAGGGTATCTTTATAGTCACTCATTGATTCTCGATTCCGTTACTTGGGCGAAGTTGGACATTATTACGCTCAGACAGCCACACCCGTGCCGTTTGAGCATCACGCTCGATTTGTGCTTTTAGCGCATCGAATGATTCGAATTTTATTTCATTACGTAACTTATGGTGTAGCACTACCTCTATCTGACAACCGTATAAATCCGATTGAAAATCAAAGAGGTGAACTTCTAATTGCTGACGTACACCATTGACTGTTGGTCGATGACCAACATTGGCAACACCCAGTAAAGGTGCGCCATCAACACCGAACACCTCAACCGCATACACACCAGACACGGGTGATACTCGGCGTTTTAAAGGGACATTCGCTGTTGGAAAACCAATTGTTCGACCAAGTTTTCGGCCATGGGATACTCGCCCACTGATACTATATGAACGGCCTAACATTGAGGCCGCCAACGGTAATTGATCATTCACTAACGCATGGCGAATAGCGGTACTACTGACGCGCTGTTCTAACATACAAAAACTTTGAGTACTTACAACGACAAAACCGAACTCTTGTCCGGCAGCTTCAAGCATTTCAAAATTTCCGCGTCGACCTTTACCAAAACGAAAGTCATCACCCACTACCAGAAATTTAACACCCAATTGCTCTACCAACAAGCGACGAACAAAATCTTCTGCCGACATATTGGCAAACTGAGCATTAAAGTTGACGCAGAGCAAACGTTCGACGCCCGTTTTTTTCAGTTGTGTGTACTTATCACGAAAGCGAGTTAAACGAGCTGGGGCATTATCTGCCGCAAATAATTCAAGCGGCTGGGGCTCAAAAGTCATCACCGTTGCCGGTAAGCCTAATGATTGCGCTTTTGTAATCACTTGGCGTAATACCGCCTGATGCCCTAAATGAACACCATCAAAATTACCAATCGTCAACACGCAATCGTGATGCCTTGGTTTAATGTTATGTATGCCTCGAATTAATTCCATGCGTCGCTTTTATTATTCGCAATGTGAAAAACTGACGGATTATATACTACTAAAGGCAGTCTATCAGCTATCAGTACGAAGATGATGAGGTCGAATGCCTAAAATCATCACAGAAATAAGATACACAAATGCACCAACTGCAATCAACCCCCCTAACCATGTAGCACGATTAAGTGTTGACCATTCGCTCCATAAATCGATATTCGGCATTAACCACAATAGAGAAGCGACCATAGCTGCGCCAGCAATCACAAGTCTTAACACGAAGAATAAGGTCTTTTTCGTGATGCGGTAAACATTGGCAATGTGTAAGCCTCGATATAGCAGCCCTGCGTTAATCAAAGCAGATAAAGCGGTTGCCATCGCCAAGCCAACATAGCTAAAGAAATATGCAAAAATAGCATTGAAAAACATATTCGATACCATAGCAATAATGCCATAACGTACAGGTGTTTTCGTATCTTGGCGGGCGTAATAACCAGGGGCGAAAATTTTAATCAACATAAAATTCAGTAGGCCAGCAGATAAAGCCCACAAAGACATCGCAGCTTGATTAACATCATACAGCGAGAACTCACCACGCATAAACAATACCATCAACATCGGTTTTGCAAGCACTAGCATCCCCAGCATGGCAGGAATGCCCAGAAGCAATACCATGCGTACTCCCCAATCCATGGTTTCCGCAAACTGCTTGCCTTGTTGGTCTGCATGTTTTCTTGATAACGCCGGAAGAATAACCGTGGCAATGGCAATACCAAATAATCCTAATGGAAATTCTAATAAACGGTCAGAGTAATACAGCCAGCTAATGGATCCTGTCATAAGGAAACTGGCAATAAATGTATCAAGCAGTAAGTTTATCTGACTAACAGACACTCCAAAAATAGCTGGCAACATCAATTTTCGGATTTTTGTTACGCCCGGATCATTCCAGCCCCATTGTGGTCTTACTAACAATCCCGCTTTTGCCAAAAAGGGCAACTGAAAAACAAACTGTATAAAACCACCCAGGAACACACCGATGGCTAAACCAATTTCTGGTTGCTCTAAATTCGGAGAGATCAACCAAGCACAGCCAATGATAGCGATATTCAAAAATACAGGCGTAAAAGAAGAAACAGCAAATTTTCCAATGGTATTAAGAATTGCCCCAGATAACGCAACAAAAGTAATAAACCACAAATAAGGAAAAGTGATCTTCAGTAACAGGCTGGCTAATTCAAACTTTCCAGCATCAGGTCCGCCATTCAACCAATCAATGAACCATCCAGCGCCAAACATGGCCGTTACGGCCCCTGAACATAAAACACCCACTAAAGTGACAAGGGTAACGATAACGCCAAGTGTGCCTGACGCTTTAGCAATCAGCTGCCGAGTCTTGTCAAGATCACCAGATGAGTGATATTCAGTCAATACCGGAACAAAAGCTTGAGAAAAAGCACCTTCGGCAAAAAGGCGACGTAAAAAGTTAGGAATCTTGTTGGCAAAGAAGAATACATCGGCCGCAGCCCCTGCTCCCATAAGGTTTGCCACGACAACATCTCGCACTAAACCGAGCACTCGGGAGATCAAAGTCATGGCGCTAACTATCAGTCCAGAGCGTAAAAGACGCTTACTCACAAAAAAAACCTCATAAAGATGGCTCAGAAAGGTTACTTCCAGACCAAATGCTGGTAAAATCTGCCGCCATATTAACCGTGTTATTCCGCAAGTGCCAACTAGATTGGCTTGGCGGATATTCACACAAATCATTTGACAAGTTTTGGTTAAGCAGGCATAGTCCTCGCCCTAAAATTGTCACCGTACCAAGATTTGGGAGTTACACCCTTGGCGAATATCAAATCTGCTAAGAAACGTGCTATTACTTCAGAAAAACGTCGTCAGCATAACGCTAGCCGTCGTTCTATGATGCGCACTTTCTTCAAAAAAGTTATTACTGCTATTGAAGCTGGCGAAAAAGAGAATGCAACTAAAGCATTCGCTGAAATGCAACCTGTTCTAGATCGCATGGCTACTAAAGGCCTGATCCACAAGAACAAAGCTGCACGTCAAAAAGCACGTCTAACTGCTAAAATCAAAGCTCTTTAATTTAAAGAGTTGCGAATTAGCATAAAAAAAACCGGCTTATGCCGGTTTTTTTTTATCTATTGAAAAATAATTATTAATTTACATAATGAATAACATGGGTTTGCTTACTGATTAGCCACAATACATACCATGTAAAAGCTTTATCATCGCTCTAACTTCGTCACTTTTTAAACGATAGTACACCGTTTGCGCTTCTTTACGTGTATCAACTAACCCATCGCGCCTTAACCATGCCAAATGTTGAGATAATGCAGACTGGCTCAAGCCAAGTTTCTCACTCATCATCCCTACCGACATTTCTTCTTCTAGTAAATAACAAAGAATAAATAAACGTCGCTCATTGGCCATGGCTTTCAGCAACACTACAGCTTTGGGCGCATTTTGCTCCATCTGTTGCAGATCCATACTCTAACCGCCAATTAATTTAAGTTATTGCTAATATACTTAACTTTTATAGGGTTTACTAGTTTCACACCCATAAAAGACATTACTTTGCGTAACGTTATTTAAACAATTTACTAAAATCTGCTTCGCATATTTTTTTAACTGCTGGATGCATAATCATTCGTTCAGCAAAAATTACGTAATATTCTTCTTTTATGTCTTTCACTCGCTTCAATTCGCGAATGGTATTCGACTCTTCAATTTCTTCTGCATAAATCGATGGTGCGACAAACATTGAGCGGTGATATGAACCAAAGGCTTTCATTAATGCGGCATCATCAAACTCACCCAGTATATTAGGAGTTATGCCCTGCTGATCAAACCATTGATGTAATTTTCTCCCCATGGCAGTTCGACGACCTGGAACCAAAAGTTTATAATCTTCAATACAGGCAGGGAAATCGACAGGTTTAGCTGGAACAGAACAGAAGAAGCTCATACTCGACTCCCCTAATTTCTTACTGTAAAGCCCTGGGCTCTTTCCTGAATCTACAGGGCAGTCAGATAGGATCATATCCAGTTTATGCTGTGACAACTGTTCTAGGAGCATTTCATGGGTGGATTCATAACAACGTAATTGGATTCGTTCATCATCAGGTACGCCTTCCAGCAATACTTTACTGACTAACCGTTTTGATAAAGCATCAGCAACCCCAACTTCGAGTAATAGATTCTCTCGCTGAGTGTAGTTAACGATATCGAGCATTTCGTAGCTCAAATCAAACATTTTATCGGCATATTTAAAAACAAGCTGCCCCAATTCTGTCGGTTCAATATTACGGCCAACACGCTTGGTTAGTTTGCCTTTTAAGCGTTCTTCTAACGCTCTTATCTGCCCTGTCACCGTTTGAGGTGCTAGAAATAAGGCATCTGCCGCTTTGGTAACAGAGCCCTGTTTGCATACCATCCAGAAGTAATACAGATGGTTATAATTGAGATGAGACATCCTGCTACTCATAAATAAAAAAAACCCCAGATACTCAGCTTACGCTGCACATCTTGGGGCTTCAATATTTATTACAATTCAATCAGAAAATTCGTTACAAATTACTCACCTGAACGTTTTTCTTTTCTGTTTGTACTGTTTTACGGTAACGCTCTCCTACACGTTGTTCTAATGCACGAGAGCGAAAGGAATCTTCCAGTTCACCCACTTCAGCTATATCTACATTCTCTTTACCATGACTAATACCTGCAAAGTAAGCCTGACAGATTTCAGTCTGAATATTATCAATACAGCCGTCATAATCAGAACCAGCAAAGGCTGATGATGAAGCTAGAATTACAACGCTTAGAAGATAACGTTTCATTTTATGCCTCCGTTTTAGGCAAAGTCCGACTCAATAAGAAGTAACCCACAACAGCAGCAACTGTTGAACCCATTAATATACCTAGACGTGAATAGGTATTGAAATCAGCAGGGGCACCTACAAATGCCAATGACGATATAAAGATCGACATCGTAAAGCCGATACCACACAACACTGATACAGCAAAGATATGCTTCAGATTAATACCATCAGGTAATGTGGCTAACCCCATTTTAACTGCGATATAGCTTGCTGTGAAAATACCCAATGGCTTACCAAGGAATAGTCCAGCAGCAATACCTAACGGCAGCATGCCTGTAACACTTTCTAGCGATACGCCATCTAAAGAGATGCCAGCATTCGCAAATGCAAATAACGGTAGAATTAAGAAAGCGACATAAGGATGCAAAACATGCTCTAGGTGCTTCAGAGGTGAATGCTTATCAGAACGCCCGTCTTTACCGGTTAGTGGAATAGCAAAACCAAGTACTACACCCGCCAGTGTTGCGTGTATGCCTGACTTCAACACACTAAACCACAGTATTGCCCCCACAATTAAGTACAGAGACGTCTTGGTAACATTCTTCGCATTCATCGCGAACAACGTTGCAGTTGCAGCAAATGCAACGGCAAGTGCCAATGTTGATAAATCACTGCTGTAAAACAGAGCAATAATCACAATAACGCCCAGGTCATCGATAATAGCCAGCGCTAATAAAAATACTTTCAAGCTAACAGGTACACGATTACCCAGTAACGCCATTACACCCAATGCAAAAGCAATATCGGTTGCAGCAGGAATAGCCCAACCTTGAAGCGCAATAGGATCTGCAAAGTTAAACGCTACATAAACTAATGCTGGCGCAACCATGCCCCCCACTGCAGCAATAGCAGGGAAAATAGCTTTCTCTTTTGTATTTAGCGCACCTTCAATCAACTCTCTTTTTACTTCAAGTCCAATTAACATGAAGAAAATAGCCATCAGGCCATCATTAATCCAATGCTCAACAGATAAACCCGCGATATATGAACTCAATGTACCGCTGTATAGAGATTGTAATGGGGAGTTTGCAATAACCATTGCTACTGCTGCGGCAATAATGAGAATGATACCGCCCGCAGACTCTAATTTTAAAAACTTACGTATAGCATCGGTCATTGACCGTGACTCCTTAAAACAAAACAAAAAATATTACGATTTGTAAATTTAGTGTAGCTGTCACACTTACTATCTGTGAAATCGTTTGTTCAGCGTTAATTGCTCGGCAAAACCGAGCAATTAACGATTTAACCGAGAAATATCCGCACAATTGAATAAATAGTGATGTTCACTGTCATATAAAACACTGGATAATCGCCATGAAAATGAAAATTATCACTATTTTTTTCAGTATTTTTAGCATAGTAAACTTAAATTAAAAAAAACGATACAAACAGAAATAAAAAGAAACAAAACAACAGCTTAAGTTACAATTTAAATTAAAAGCTAAATTTTCACCACCCAATCCCCTTCACAAATTAAGCACAAAATCGCTTTATGACAGTCAGTGTCATATTTCTGAAATATTACAGAATTACCATCGCCTCAGATTTCAACAAAATGAAACCCAAACGACATACTACTGTCATGGAGATATGATTATGAATACCCAAGCCACTACTGCTGAAACAACAAGCAGCTCTATGCGTTGGGTCCGCTGGGCAAACCTAGCGTTCATGCTTTACGTTTTACTTGTTGCCGTATCAATGGTGAGCAGCGGCTTTAAATGGTCGGTCGGTGAACAAGCTAAAACGCTATTTGAATTTGCATCGCACCCTGTAGCAGGCCTAATGATTGGCTTGATTGCAACAGCTCTTATTCAATCTTCAAGTACAGTAACTTCAATTATTGTTGGCTTAGTTGCAGGCGGACTCCCCGTAGAGACTGCCATTCCAATGGTGATGGGTGCAAATATCGGTACAACACTAACCAATACAATCGTTAGTCTTGGTCATGCGCGTTGTAAAGAAGAATTCCGTCGTGCATTTGCGAGTGCAACCGTACATGACATCTTTAACTTACTTGCCGTTGCTATTTTTCTTCCTTTAGAAATGATGTTTGGTTTACTGGATAAAATCTCTCAGTGGTTGGTATCGCCAATGTTGGAGGCTGGCGACATGAGCATGAAAGGCTTGAATTTTATGAAGCCATTAACTCAACCAGCAGTCGACATTGTAAAAGGGCCACTAGAAACATTTGGTAACGTCGGTGGTATTGCTCTTATCTTCATCGGTATTACTTTAATTTTTATGGCTATCACCACAATGGGCAAGTTAATGCGTAGCCTAATGGTTGGGCGTGCGCGTGATATTCTAAAAAGTGCCATTGGTCGCGGTCCTCTACACGGTATTGCTTCTGGTACCGTTGTCACCATCCTTGTTCAATCATCTTCAACCACGACAAGTTTGATGGTACCACTAGTAGGCACTGGCGTATTAAAAGTGCGTGATGTTTACCCGTTTACGTTAGGTGCTAACATCGGCACATGTATTACAGCACTACTGGCTGCAACGGCAATCTCTGGTGAGTACGCGGTATTTGCTCTACAGATTGCACTTGTACACTTAGTCTTTAATCTACTGGCGACAATTGTTATCTTCGGTATTCCGATGCTACGAGAATTACCATTGAAAGGTGCATTCTTCTTAGGTGAATTAGCAACAAAGAGTAAAGCGGCAGTGGCTGGTTATATTGCCTTTATCTTCTTGGTTCTTCCTGGTTCTATCTTAGCGTTTACCGCCTAATAGCTTATGTTCTGGTATATCGTTTATTTGATAATACCAACGTAAAAAAAGCCCCGCATTGGTTATCAATGCGGGGCTTTTTGCTGATCTTTACATTCCGATTTATCGTGAAGAATACGCTTACACTTTTAAACCGAAAATGGATACTTTATCGCTTCATGGTGCTCGTAGCCAATCACTTCGAAATCATCCATTGTTACCCAAGTTTCCAAATCTTCAAGGCTTTTAATCTTTGGGTTGATGATAAGTTTAGGTGAAGCAAAAGGGGTACGCGTTAATTGCACATCACGCAGCAAAGGCAACTGATCTTCATAGATATGTGCATTAATAATCTTGTGATAAGCCTGACCAGGCTTCTTGCCAGTAATCTGAGCCATTAGTGCCAGCAGTGTATAGACCTGAACTTGGTTAAAATTGAGCCCTAGTGGCACGTCACATGAACGCTGGTAGCTTGTTAGGTGTAAGGTGTCACCAAGCAATGAAAATGTGTGTGTATGCATACAAGGACGCAAACACCCCATATCAAACTCACCTGGATTATAAAACGTCAGGATTTCACCACGGTCATCAATACCTTCAGACAGGTTATCAACAATTTTTCGCAACTGATCGATGGTACTACCATCTGGTTTCTGCCAACTACGGCCTTGAACGCCGTACACCCGCCCCATGTCATCTTCACCTTTACGGTGCGGATTATTCAGCCAAGCCAAATTATCATTCGCATTCATGTCCCACGTTTTTGTTCCCAAGGCACGAAAATCAGCGGCATTGTCATAACCACGGATATAACCAAGCAACTCAGCAATAGCGGATTTCCAGAAGCTTTTACGAGTGGTTATAAGCGGAAACTGATTATTAGCCACATCAAACGTTAAATCGGCATTAACAACGGTAAGGCACCGCTTATTGGTGCGTTTATTTTCAATCCAAACGCCGTCGTCAACAATACGCTGACAGAGTTCTAAATACTGTTTCATCGTTTTACTCGCTATTAGCCCGCTTCATTCACAAGTGCTCTTGTGTTCGATAGTAAGAAGTTTACCAGTTACCCATTACGCGCGACAGGGAGTGAAATCAAAAAAAAGGCAGCACCGTAAGATGCAGCCTTTGTTTGTATGTATTAAAACGGGCGCCGTTTATGCCGTTTTAGGCTGTGCCTTGTAGGCCCATAGCATCAGTAATGCACCAAAAACAATCATTGGTGAAGATAATATTTGCCCCATACTAATCCAATCACCAAACAAACCTAACTGAGCATCGGGTTCACGGAAGTATTCAATAATAAAGCGGAAACTACCGTAACCAATTAGGAATAGGCCCGATACTGCCCCTGCTGGGCGTGGCTTACGAATGAAAATATTTAAGATAATAAGTAGCACGAACCCTTCAAGGAATGCTTCATAGAGTTGCGATGGGTGACGAGGAAAAGGACCACCAGTAGGGAATATCATTGCCCATGGCACATCGGTTACTCGTCCCCACAATTCACCATTCATAAAGTTACCTAAGCGCCCCATACCTAAACCAAATGGTACAAGCGGTGCAATAAAGTCGGCAACAGAAAAGAAAGTGCGTTTATTACGATGGCCATACCAAAGCATCGCAGTCATTACACCAAGTAAACCACCATGGAACGACATACCGCCAGTCCATACTTGGAATAAATACAATGGATTATCGAGGAATAGTCCAAAGTTATAAAACAGCACATAGCCAATACGACCACCTAGCACTACACCTAGAAAGCCCGCGAATAACAAGTCACTCACTTGATCGCGAGTCCATCCACTGTTTGGTTTGTCTGCTCGGCGGTTCGCTAACCACATGGCAAAAAGGAAGCCCACTAAATACATCAAGCCATACCAGCGAATCGCCAGAGGACCAAGTTGGATTAAAACTGGATCAATTGTCGGAAAGGTTAAAAAGCCTTGGCTCATTAAAATAATCTCTTCAAAGGGTAACAATCTAAATAGGAAGACAGGTTAAAACGCGTGTTTCTCGTTCTTTCCATTTATCCCAAAAACATTTTACTGCCAATAAATAACAGAAAAACGGCAAATATTTTCTTTAATGTCATTGTTGGTAAGCGACTGACTAATGCAGCGCCATAGCGAGTGGTAATCACAGAGGTCGATACAATACCAACCAATGCCGGTAGATAGACATAACCAATACTCATAGGTGGCAAAGCTGCTTCATTCAAGCCTGAAAAAATAAAGCCAACCATTCCAGCAACCGCAATAATGGCACCTGATAACGATGCACACCCTATTGCTCGTCGCATCTCAACACCGTGCCAATTTAAGTATGGCACCGTTAACGAACCGCCCCCAATACCAGCAAGACTTGAAATTACCCCAATCACCCCACCACTACAAGCACAAGCAACAGAGCTAGGAATAGGACGCTGGTTTGTCATTCGCATTGATAGCAACATTTGTAGCGCTAGCAATAAAACGATAGTGGCAAAAATTTTGGGTAATAACTCGGTCGGCACCATTTCAGCAATAACGCTTCCACCTAACCCACCAAGCACAATCCCCGGAGCCATTGATTTTACGATTGAAAAATCAATATTACCCCGTTTAATGTGATTACGCGCTGAAGCGCCAGACGTCAAAACAATGCTGGCTAATGAGGTTGCCAGTGCCATATGCATCACTAAACTGTTGTCTATACCCGCAAGCGGCAATAGCCAAACTAATGCAGGCACAACTAGCAATCCCCCACCAATACCTAATAAGCCCGCAAACAGCCCAACAACAGACCCCAACAACAAACACATGGCAAATAACCATAACGTGCCTTCTAACATCTAGTAACCTCTTTTATGCCTAGCACGCTTATTATTTACCCGCACGGATAAAGCCACCTAATCCACGATCTTCAACAAATTTTGTTGTCATCGTTCGTACATCAACAGATAACGCAGAGCCTAAAGCAAACTTCGCTAACGACTCCATTTCTTGTACTGTTATATGACGTAATATGTACTTTATTTTCGCTACATTGCGGGTATTCATACTCAATGAACGGTATCCCATCCCTACCAGCAACAATGCCCCCACAGGGTCACCAGCCAGTTCTCCACATAAGCAAACAGGAATATCCATTTGCTTTCCCGCATCAATAATATGCTTTAACGCATTTAAAACTGCAGGGTGTAATGCATCATAGACATTCGCAACCCGTGCATTGTTCCGATCAACGGCTAATAAATATTGTGTTAGATCGTTACTGCCGACCGAAATAAAGTCGACTCGCCCTTTCAGTATCGGTAATTGATACAAAATAGAAGGCACTTCAATCATGATACCAATGCGTGGTCGTTGTAGTTCAAACCCTTGCTCTTTCGCTTGCAGAGACACTTCATCAAATGCACGATCAATCAGCACTTTCGCATCGTCTAACTCGGCAATCCCAGAAATCATCGGCAACAATATATCCATGTTATTCAAACCAATACTGGCTTTTAACATGGCACGTACTTGAATAAGAAAGATTTCAGGATGATCCAATGTGAAGCGAATTCCTCGCCATCCCAGAAAAGGATTATCTTCTTCAATCGTCAGATAAGGTAACGGCTTATCACCACCAATATCCAGTGTACGCATGACGACAGATTTATCAGGATACGTGGCTAAAATAGAATGATATTGCGCTGTTTGTTCTTCTTCTGATGGGAAGCTTCGTTGCAGTAGAAAAGGGACTTCCGTTCGGTATAAGCCAACACCATCCACTCCTCGATTGACGGCAATATTGGTATCGGCACTCAAGCCTGCATTCAAATGAATGTAGATTCGCTCATTATCTTTCGTGTATGACGCTTTGCCTAGCTCTCCCTCAACGGTCTTAGTGAGCTCATTTTCTTCATCAAGTAGACGTCGATATTCAGCCAATACATGTACGTTAGGATTAATAAGAAGGTCGCCGCTATAGCCATCAACGATCACTTCACACTGATGTACCTTTTCTGGAATAAAGTCGACCCCCATAATCGCAGGAATGCCCAAGGCGCGAGATAAAATAGCGGCATGGGAGTTTGATGCGCCTTCCTGTGCAACGACGCCAGCTAACATACCAGGCGGAATCGCTGCTAACATTGCCGCCGTTAATTCTCTCGTTAATAGAACGACGGGTTTATCCCATTGATACTCGGTTGATTCTTCATTGTGGAGAAAAAATAATAGTCGCTGACCTAACTCGCGAATATCTTGAGCTCGCTCTTTTAAGTATTCATCTTTCATGTTGGCAAAGCGCGATGAATACGCTTCAACTACCTGCCGGATTGCCCACTCGGCTTTATCGCCACTTGCTATCTTGGCAAACAGATCTTTACGTAGCATAGGATCATTTAATAAGTGATTAAACAAATCAAAAATCGCTAAGGTTTCTTTTTGTAGTTCACTATCAAACCGTTTTCTTAAGCGGCGGAACTCTGTACTCGCCAAGTCAATAGCAATACTTAATCGCTCTTGTTCTTCATTACGATCTAAACACGATGCAGGGAGTACATGCTCCAACAAGGGTTGGGTGTCATCCCACCATGCTGTCGCCACAGCAACACCAGGCGAAGCTGGCGCCCCCACTAAATGCATTCCATCATGTTGATCTGGCCACATACCTTGGGCTTTTGCATGTGCAAAAACAACCGCTAGCTGTGCAGCCAGTGTGACCATAAAAGATTCTTCGCTTTCATCAAATTCACGTCGTTGACGCTGCTGAATAACCAACACGCCCAAAACCTTACGCTGATGAATAATCGGTGTACCGAAGAAAGAGCCAAATGACTCTTCTCCGATATCAGGAAGGTGCTTAAAATGTGGGTGGGTACTTGCATCGGCGACATTTATTGGCTCAGCTCTGCTGCCAACTAACCCCACTAATCCCTCGCTAAAGCCTAAGCCAACTTGGTGATGAGGTTTCGTTAACCCCTGAGTCGCCATCAAGGTATATTCTTGCCTGTCATAATCAGCAATATACACAGAGCAACACTCAGTATTCATTGCTTTACATGTATTAATAACAAGCTGATCAAGCGCTTCAATTAAGCTTTGAGCGCTTGCGACTTTCTCAACGATCTCTCTAAGCTGTATCAGCATAGTTAGTAGCCTTACCTGCTATACCATTAAGGATGGTTCCGATTTACCCTCGTTTGCTTTTGTAACGTTTTAATTTTCTTTCTTTCCGTTCTTTAAACGGCATCGCTATTGCGGCAAACTCTTTTAACGCTCGACGGTAAACATCGCGCTTAAAAGAAACAACTTGTCTCACCGGATACCAATAACTGACCCAACGCCAGCCATCAAATTCCGGTGTACTACCGCGCTGCATATTAACCCTTGACTCATCGCATTCCAGACTGAGCAAAAACCATTTCTGTTTTTGCCCGATACAAACAGGTTTGGAATCCCACCTTACAAGACGCTTCGGTAACTTATACCGTAGCCAATGACGGCTAGAAGCTAAAATCCTGACATCTTTCTTGGTAAGTCCCACTTCCTCATACAATTCCCGGTACATCGCTTGTTCAGGCGTTTCTCCCTCATCGATGCCACCTTGTGGAAACTGCCAAGAATGTTGTCCATATCGTCGAGCCCAGAATACTTGGCCATGGCTATTACAGATAACTATCCCTACATTAGGGCGGTATCCATCGCCATCTATCACTGGACGACCTCAAGTATAAATATCTATTAACAGTGATTTTTTCACAGATCGAGGGGGAGGGTAAACAAACATTCCCGTTTATGAACGTTTTTTACTACTCAGCCCCCACTTTATGGATAACTTTTCGACAGTGAGTACTTTATGAACAGGCTAATGAGACCTACACCACATTTATTCACTCTTTCTGTGGATAGATTTGTGCAGAAGCATTAATAAACGCTTGTTTCATCACTTACCTAAAGAATAGGCATATAATTACACAATAGAAACCAACAAGATAAACATTTAATTATCAACAATATAAATAATTAGATGTGTTAATAAAAACGTTCATCATGTGATCTTTATAACTAGGAAAACAAGATCGGTTAAAGATCCACCAATTCCAACTTTATCCACACTATAAATGCATACAAGCTAAAATAACCAATTAAAAACCGTCTAAATAACCAACAAACACCTGTTTACTTATACAGTCTCAATAAAATAAAAATATTTGCTCCATTTGCCTGTGGATATCTTTCTTAAAGATCATTACATTTCTCTTTCAGTCGACAGAATGTAACTAAAACAAACCGCGGACAATAATAATAAATAAAATAAAAGCAAATAAATTCAAATAGTTAATTGATAATAATTGTTTAATAGCCTTACTGTTTCGTCACTCACCTCACGAGATCATGTGAATATCCTACATTTTCCTCTGAATAATCACTTATTTTCAATCAGCAGATACTTTTCACTCACTATATGAGTGTATATAAAATCTCGATGTAGAATAACTATACTTCAATTTTATGCCTAGCATCTTGGTACGATTTGCCTTGCTGACTTTGCATCTTGAAGTATCATGGGTATATTCTTACATCACTTTACCAATTCGTATATTTTGGTATTTTGGCAACGACCTAGCTATTAATCCGATTTTTCATCAAAACTCATTATTAAAATGTTATGCAACCAACACCTAAATCAGAATCAGAACTGTTATTACGCGCCCAAGATCTAGCAGGATCGACATTAGGAGAACTTGCAGAACAGGCAGGAATAATTCCCCCCCCCGATCTTAAGCGTGATAAAGGTTGGATTGGTCAATTACTTGAGTGGCATCTTGGTGCAGTGGCGGGCAGCAAGCCGATTCCTGATTTTCCTGAATTAGGGATTGAGCTAAAAACCATCCCAATCGGATACAGCGGAAAGCCACTTGAAACCACATTTGTATGTGTTGCTCCGTTGATTGGCTTACATGGTTTACATTGGGGAAACAGTCATATTCGCCATAAATTGGCTCGAGTATTATGGGTTCCTGTTGAAGGTGAACGTGATATTCCGCTCGCTGATCGCCACGTTGGCTCTCCCTTACTTTGGAGTCCATCTATTGAAGAAGAGCAGCAGCTTCGCCAAGATTGGGAAGAGTTGATGGATATGATCGTATTAGGTCGAGTGGAACATATCACAGCTCGGCATGGCGAGGTACTTCAACTTCGTCCTAAAGCCGCTAACAGCCGAGCATTAACAGAAGCATATGGCGAAAATGGTCAACCAATAAAAACCTTACCTCGTGGCTTTTATTTAAAAACCCACTTCACAGCTGCCATTTTAGCGCGTCATTTCATTCTCTAATTCATCAGCAGCAAACCAATATTCATTGCGCTATCAGATCTATATAGTCAACATAATCAAAGCGAGATAATCATATCTTCACGGCATGTTGATAACTGACCGTCAGGTGAAAACTCATCGTACGGATCAATAACACGCAATACGACCGATGTAATACCTAGTGGACGTAACAAGCTTTGAACATGTTCGATTGATTGAAAATGAAGCATTTCATCTTGATCATCTTTTAATGGAACCAATTGATGCTTGTATTCTATTTCCATTAAATAACCAGGTTGCCCAGCGTAACTGGTTAATACACATTTAGGTATTTGACCTTCGCTCGACTTTAACCAATGTTTCAGTTGAGATAGCTTCATCGCTTTTCCTTAAGCTTCGTTTTTAGAGCCTGATTAATATTTCAGTCAATATAACTATGTGTCATGTTCTGACTGTCGGCAAGTTAGGATCTGCCAAAAACAACAAAAACTGACTTTTCATGATCTTACTGCCTTGATATATTGAAGTGACAGCACATCAGTCCAAGGAAGGCTTATGGAATACCATAAAATCCCCCATTCATCATTAGAAGTCAGTAAAATTTGTTTAGGAACAATGACTTTTGGTGAACAAAACACAGAATCAGAAGCTCATGACCAACTCGATTTTGCTTTTGAGCATGGTGTGAATTTTATTGATACCGCAGAAATGTACCCTGTTCCTCCTAAGCAAGAAACGCAGGGGCTAACAGAAACCTACATTGGTAACTGGCTCAAGAAATCGGGGAAACGCGATAAAGTCATTTTAGCGACGAAAGTCGCAGGACCTCGATCGCTCCCTTATATTCGTGATGATATGGCACTTGATCGTCGTCATATCCACGATGCGGTAGAAACCAGTTTAAACCGCTTACAAACAGATTATATCGATTTGTACCAATTACACTGGCCACAGCGTGAAACAAACTGCTTTGGTCAATTGAATTACACGTACAGTGAAGATGCAACAGGCGTCACTATCACCGATACACTCGAAGCATTAGCTGAATTAATCAATGCAGGGAAAATTCGTCACATCGGCTTATCGAATGAAACACCATGGGGAGTAATGTCATTTCTGAAATTAGCAGAGAAGCACAACCTTCCTCGTGTTATTTCAATCCAAAATCCGTACAACTTATTGAATCGTAGTTTTGAAGTTGGGCTATCAGAAATAAGTCATCATGAAGGGGTTGAGTTACTGGCTTATTCACCTCTAGCTTTTGGTGCGTTAAGCGGAAAATATTTGAACGGAGCACGCCCTGATGGTGCGCGATGTACACTGTTCGAACGATTCTCTCGTTACTTCAATCCACAAGGTATCGCAGCCACACAAGCTTATATTGATATCGCAAATAAACATGGTCTTGACCCGGCACAAATGGCACTCGCTTTTATTAATCAACGTCCGTTTGTCGCTTCTAATATTATTGGTGCCACCAACCTCGGTCAGCTTGAATCCAATATTTCAAGTCTAGGTGTAACACTGAGTAATGATGTGCTTAAAGATCTTGAATTAGTGGGTGTGACTTATTCAAACCCTTGCCCTTAGACAAAAAAATGCCCCTGCTTGTTAAAACAGGGGCCAATAACATTAGCTCAACCAGCATGTATCTAGCTATAGTGGTACATAGATACATGGCTATATTGATACGGGTAACTTTATCGAATTAACCTTTCTATCTCGAGACAGTTTTCGTAGCAAAGCATTGTAAACTGTTACAACTCATGTCTTTCGATTAACACGTTTTGATCCTTCCGATAAAGCCAAACAACGTAAACATGCAGGCTGAGTTACAGCGCCCTATTCTTAGGAAAGTAGAATAAGACGCTAACATTACGTTATAAGTCTAGATTTAAACCTTCGTCTAAGATTATAAACTTTACATTGTGCTGGAGTAGAACTTAAGCCTACCTTCATACGACCATCTATCTCGACACCAATATCTTTTAATACATGCTGAGATAGGTGAGGTAAATTCGCTAAAATACGGCGGCGCTCACGACGAAATGCTTCGTGCTCACGATGAATATCTAGACGAATAAGTAAAACTGCAAGGTGCAAATAAACTGATTGGCGCATAAGAATGCTCTCCATTTAATGATATTAAAGGAGGGATACAGGCATACTGACGAGAATTTGCTTACAACTGCTCACCGCGACAGATACCCGCGGCCCATAGACACAGCGGATGCTGTTAGTGTTTAGTGAATTGCTGAGTGGCATCAACAGCAGGACGCGTACAATTCATCATAGTGATAGTGTTCATATGTACCTCCTGAAGTGACGTTATAGTGTTGAAATGAGTGTTAATTTTAACCATTTACAATTATTTGACAAGCGTATATTTAACCTAGAATGCATAACAAAGTTATATGCTATAACTATTTTTTGTACATTCTAAATATATTGTAAAATATCTTAATGTCGATGAGCCAACAGCATGAGTGACCATTTTTCAATCACATTGAATTCATGGTCGCCAGTATGTTATCAACTTATACTCACGAGTATGACCTCGTAATTAGCCGTCATAAAAAACGCTACATAAGCGTTTCTTTGCATCGATAAATTCAACTACGGGTTATCACGAAAATTCCGTGGAGCAGGCACTAGATCATGTTTATTCAACAACCGATACATAGTTGCACGAGAAACCCCTAGTTCACGGGCTGCAGCTGAAATTTGACCTTTATTATTCTCTAATACCGTTAGCAGGGCCCCACGCTCCGACTCTTCTCTGATCGTTTTTAAGCTTTGCTTATCGTCATTTAGCCGCGGTATATCAAGATGATCCGCTTCAATACTTTTATCTTCAGCCAATAGTACAGCACGTTTTACTTGGCTAATTAATTCTCGTACATTCCCCGGCCAAGGGTATGTGATTAACATTTTTTGGGCTTCATCAGAAAAGTGCTTTGCAACGCTATTGTATTGTCTTGCAAATTTCAGCAATAAAAACTCTGCAAGTAAGCTGATATCGCAGCCTCGCTCCCGCAATGCAGGCACGACAAGCGTAACAACATTTAAACGATATAGCAGGTCTTGCCTTAATTTACCCTCTGCGACTAGCTGCTCTACAGGGTAGCTGGTTGAAACAATAACCCTAATATCTGACGTTACCTTTTCACCAGCAGTTGTCGTGAATGTGTCATCTTGAATAAACTGTAAGAGCTCTTGTTGTCTCTGATCTGACAGCGCTGAAATTTCATCGAGATATAAGATGCCTTTATCAGCTAAAGCAAAGCAACAAGGGGAAGAATTCATATCACAATGCTGTTCATCGTTACTATCACTGAACCAATCTGCTGTAACCGTTTCACAGCTAATCCGAACAAATGCATTATTGGCACGGGTGGATGCTTGATGAACAGCCCGAGCAACCAACTCTTTTCCTGTGCCCATTTCACCTTCAATAAAAACAGACACATCATTTGCTGCAATACGTTGTACTTGATGACGAAGCCTCTTCATGACTTCTGTTGTACCTTGCAAACCTTGTTGGCCAAATCGCCCTAAATCAGGCCATACCTTGCGCTCTAACTGTAACATTCCCAGTTGATGACCAATGGTTTCTTGTAACTGAGCAGCAGGCGTCGGTGAAGTGAAGTAATCAATACAGAAGCTAGCAATAAATTGGCAAATGGCGTCTGAAGCAAGCTGCTCTTCTCGCACAACAGCTAACCAGCGTACTTGTTTATTACGGTTAACCAGCGTCGCTATACCATTGATGCTGAAGTCATCTTTACTGAGGTCGACAACACCAATACAAGGGCCAATATCCAATAATAAAGACTCAGCGGCTCTTAGGTCATAACAACGATGGCATACCCAGCCTGCTTGCTCTAAAGAGGGCAACCATGATTGAGAACTACCACCAAAGACTACTAGCGCTCCTGGCATTACTCCCATATTAACCCCTCTTTTCATCATTAAGCCTTTAGATAATAAACAATAACTATGTGATATAACGTCCAAATATAATGCACGACCAACAATGCTATGCAGGCATATCGGTTGATGATATATGCCACAATTAACCCATTGCAACTTGTTTACTATAAATGTGGGGTATGCTCCTGTTTTTTCTAACAATAGATGCATCTACACCATGGATAATGCGGTTAATATGGCAAAAATAGCAAACAATTCAATAATGAAATATTCTAATTAAGATGAATGAAATCTGATCATTACCATCAATAAAATTAATAATATAAAGAATTGTAGTAGGTAAAAAATCATAAAACGAAAAAAAGCGCCTTTCGGCGCTTCTTATTAAGCTTTGTTTTTTACAGCATATTGTTTAGCTAACAGTTACAGGGGTCGCTTCAACGTCATCAGCTGGTACGCCAATTTCATTTTCACTCTTTGCCACAATCGTGTTTACAGCGGTATCACCAACAACATTTGAGCTAGTACAGAACATATCGTTAATACGGTCAACTGCAGCAATAATTGCTAGACCTTCTGGCGGTAAACCTAGTTGGTGAAGCAATACACCAACCATCACAATACCACCACCCGGAACACCACCAGCGCCAATTGATAGCAACAAGATAGTTAAACCCAAGGTAAATAAGTCGGCAGTATTAATTGGCTGACCAAATGCGTTCGCCACGAAAATTGTTGCCAGTGCAATGTAAATAGAGACACCAGACATGTTCATTGTTGCACCCAATGGCACACCAAAACCAGCGACTGACTTCGAGACGCCAATCTTATCTGTCAGTGTACGCATAGTTACTGGAATGGTTGCATTTGAGCTTGCTGTCGATAGCGAGAATAAAATCTGCTCACGGGTATGACGAAGGAAAGTTGTCGGCTTAATGCCAGTTGTAATACCCACCATCATTGGATAGAAGAAGAAAATCCAAAAAACCAACATCGCAACGACTAGACCAACATAACCAGCCACAGACATTAAAGTATTGCCGTCTAATGTTGCACCTAGTTGAATCATCAGTGCAAATACACCGAATGGCGCTAAGCTCATAACCAAGCCTACTAGCTTCATCATGATTTCGTTTGCCATCTTGAACGTTTTGATTGCAGGACCGCCACGCTTATCAAGCGCTTGAATCGCAAGTCCCGTCAAAATAGCCATGAAGATGATTTGTAGCATATCGCCATTAGCAAAAGCTTGTACTGGGTTGCTTGGTACAATATTAACGATTAGAGAGAAAATATCAGGGGTTTCTGTTGTCGTTAATTCAACCGTTTTTTCTACAGTACCCGCTAAATTAGCACCGGCACCCGGTTGGAAAATCATACCAACAGTTAATGCTGCTGCAATCGCGATAATGGTATTAATAATGTATAGAGCAAAGGTTTTACCACCTAAGCGACCAAATGCAGTGATGTCTTTCAATTCAACGATACCGCAAACAATCGATACGTAGACAAGAGGTACTACAAGTAATTTAATCAGTGAAACGAACATACCGCCAGCGCCTTCCGCTAAGCCAAGTACGTATGTATCCATCAACGTCACGCCATTAAATAAGTACTGTATTGCTGTACCTATAATCAGACCTATAAATAGGCCCGCAAATATCTTTCCTGATAACGATTTATTCATCGTCCATCTCCAGTTGGTTGTGCTTAGTAATATTAGATTTACATTGTGTTCCCACTGTTCCTCGTGGGTTGAGCGACATTTTACATAGATGATGAAAGGATAAAAGAAGATATTTTACAATATAGTTACAAATTAACGACAAAAGACAACATTAATAGATCGGACAAATCACAGTACAAAAAACTAAATAATATATAAAACGGTAACTTATACGCAGTGTGAATAGCAGAATGTATGGAGGCAAAGCAAAAGAGGGCTCAAATTTTGAATGACGAGTTATGTGAATTGAATCACATCGAGAGTTTCCTTATGAGTGCTATTTATACAAAATTCCACTATTGGAAACTTCTGTCTTTTAAAATTCTAAACTAAATTCACTACTAGATAGGCAGATATTTAAAAGCGGGCAATACCAATAAGGATAAGAAACTGAAGTCATGAAATGCATAACGCGCATAATAAAAAAGCCACTCATTGAGTGGCTTCTATTTATCCATATTACGCCGAAAAGTAGCGTAACTAAACTAAAGCAATGATTATGCTTTGTTTTGTGGACGTAGTGCAGGGAACAAGATTACGTCACGGATAGTATGTGTGTTAGTGAACAACATTACTAAACGGTCGATACCAATGCCCTGACCAGCTGTTGGCGGTAAGCCGTGCTCTAGTGCAGTGATGTAGTCTGCATCGTAATACATTGCTTCATCATCACCAGCATCTTTAGCATTAACCTGTGCTTTAAAACGCTGATCTTGGTCTTGTGCGTCGTTAAGCTCAGAGAAGCCATTCGCCACTTCACGACCACCAATGAAGAATTCAAAACGGTCAGTAATGAAATCATTTGTATCGTTACGACGCGCCAATGGAGAGATATCTGCTGGGTATTCAGTAATGAACGTTGGTTGCATTAACTGAGGTTCAGCTGTCTCACCAAAGATTTCTTCAAGAAGTTGACCACACGTCCAGAATTTTTCAACGTAGATATCAAGACCACGTGCGATGTTAGCCATCAGTTCGCGATCAGCTACTTGCTCGTAAGTAAGCGCTTGAATTTCAGCGTTGTCTGGGTTGTATTGCTTGATTGCATCTAGCATGCTGATACGTGGGTATGGACCACCGAAATCAACAATTGCATCGCCGTATGGTAGTTTAGGCGAACCGTGTAGGTCTGTTGCAATGCTGCTTAGCATTTCTTCCGTCAGATCCATCAGATCATTGTAATCTGCGTACGCCATGTAGAATTCCATCATGGTGAATTCTGGATTATGACGAGGAGAAAGGCCTTCGTTACGGAAGTTACGGTTAATCTCGAATACACGCTCAAAACCACCAACCACTAGACGCTTCAAGTAAAGCTCTGGTGCAACACGTAGATACATATCGATATCTAGCGCATTGTGGTGAGTAATAAATGGACGTGCCGTTGCACCACCAGGGATAACGTGCATCATTGGTGTTTCAACTTCCATGAAGTCTTTCTTAGTCATGAAGTTACGAATTGCACTCACAACTTTAGAACGCATGATCATCGTGTTACGAGAATCTTCGTTAACAATCAAATCAACATAACGCTGACGGTAACGCATTTCTTGGTCAGTAAGACCGTGGAACTTCTCTGGTAACGGACGAAGTGCTTTAGTTAGCAATTCGTAGTTATCCATCGTCACGTAAAGATCGCCTTTACCTGATAAGTGAAGCTGACCTTTAACACCGATGATGTCACCGATATCAAGACCTGAGTACTTCTCTTTTAATTCTTTTTGTACCGTTTTATCAGCATAAGCCTGAATACGACCCGATACATCTTGAATCGCTAAAAATGGACCACGTTTAGCCATAACACGGCCAGCGATAGCAACGATGTGGCCTTCTTCTTCAAGCTCTGGTTTCGTTTTCTCACCGAAAGTAGCCTGTAGATCGGCAGCTAAGCTGTCGCGACGGAAATCATTTGGGTGGCCATTTGCTTTACAGTTTTCGCGGATCATTTCTAGCTTTGCACGGCGCTCAGCAATCAGCTTGTTTTCATCTTGTACTTGATCAGTCATGGGGGGAACCTTTAATTATTAACCCAATTCGGTTAGAGACCTGATTTCAGGCTAGCTTCGATAAAACGGTCTAAATCGCCGTCAAGTACAGCTTGGGTGTTACGATTCTCCACCCCTGTACGTAAATCTTTAATGCGCGAGTCATCCAATACGTAAGAACGAATTTGGCTGCCCCAACCAATGTCAGACTTAGAGTCTTCATTAGCTTGCTTTTCAGCATTTTGCTTTTGCATCTCAAACTCGAACAGTTTTGCTTTCAACTGTTTCATCGCTTGATCTTTGTTCTTATGCTGAGAACGGTCATTCTGACACTGCACCACAATGTTGGTAGGAACGTGCGTAATACGTACCGCAGATTCCGTGGTGTTTACGTGCTGACCACCCGCTCCTGATGCGCGGTATACATCGATACGCAAATCAGAAGGGTTAATATCAATAACAATGTTGTCATCAATTTCTGGGTAAACAAACGCAGAAGCAAATGAAGTATGGCGACGACCACCTGAATCAAACGGTGATTTACGCACTAAACGGTGAACACCAGTTTCAGTACGTAGCCAGCCGTAGGCATACTCACCTACAAGGCGAATGGTTGCTGATTTAAGACCCGCAACATCACCAGCAGAGACTTCGATAATCTCTGTTTTAAAGCCTTTTGCATCAGCCCAACGTAAGTACATACGTAACATCATTGATGTCCAGTCCTGAGCTTCTGTACCGCCCGAACCAGCTTGTAGGTCGATGTAACAATCTGATGAATCGTATTCACCCGAGAACATACGGCGGAATTCAAGCTTGGCTAGCTTCGCTTCCAACTCTGCCAGTTCTGGCTCAATTTCATCAAATGTTTCTTGATCGTCTTCTTCTACCGCTAATTCAAGTAAACCCGCAACGTCTTCTACGCCCAGATCTAGTTGATCGATAGTTTCAACCACGGCTTCTAATGCTGCGCGTGATTTACCTAGAGCTTGAGCGCGTTCTGGCTCATTCCATACAGCTGGTTGCTCTAGTTCTGCATTGACCTCTTCTAGTTGCTCTTTCTTAGCATCATAGTCAAAGGTACCCCCTAAGAATGTCAGTACGTGCTGATACATCCTCAAGTCGGTTTTTAATTGGATTAATCTCGAACATTGCCACTCTTCATCACCGAAACGGACATAACCGCAAGATTCTATCGAATTGTCTCTAGAATATACAGCGCTGTAATGGGGTTTCTTACCCTAATTGTTGAGAGATAGCGATCATCTATGTCTCAACTTCAGTATTAAGTCGAAGATGATAAACCTTGAAGCCGTTTATCATCTTGTTAAGCATCAATTTTATGGCGGTATATTGATTATTTTGCAACCAAGTGTTCAATCATCAATTGCACACTTCGATTTCCACGAAATTCATTCACATCGAGTCGATAAACAAGATCGACCTGTTGTACAGAAGCATCAGGCCAAGATTTAAGATCAACGTTAAAAGCAATGGCATCGATAACGCTGCCCCCATTTATCGGCTCAACCATCATTTTTAAGTGCTTACTACCCACCAGCTTTTGATGCAGTAAACGGAACGTGCCATCAAATGATGGTTCAGGGAATTGCTGTCCCCAAGGGCCACCATTGCGTAACACTTCTGCAGTCTCAATATTCAATTCGTTCGCAACGAGTTCCCCGTCGGTCAAAAATACACCTTTCAGTGCATCTTCATCTAACTGGCTACGTACAATGTCATCAAACGCTTTACTAAAACCACTAAGTTGGTCTTCAGGTATGGTTAAACCAGCCGCCATCGCATGACCACCAAACTTTAAAATCATCCCTGGGTTTCGCGTATCGATAAGATCAAGCACATCTCGCATATGTAAACCAGGAATAGAACGGCAAGACCCTTTAATTTCACCCTCTCCCGCATCAGCAAACGCAATAACAGGGCGGTGATATAAATCTTTAATACGTGATGCCAAAATACCAATCACACCTTGGTGCCAATCACGCTGAAATAGCGCCAAACCATAAGGCATATCTTGCTGATTAAATGAGATGCGTTCACAAATAGCCAGCGCTTCTTCTTTCATGCCATGTTCTATTTCTTTTCGGGTTTGGTTTAGACCATCAAGCTCTGATGCCATACGGCGTGCTGCTTGAATGTGGTTACATAGCAATAACTCGACACCAAAAGACATGTCATCTAATCGCCCTGCCGCATTAATTCGGGGACCAAGCGCAAAACCCAAGTCGCTCGTCACTAAACGGGCCGGATCGCGATTTGCCACTTCAATTAATGCTTGAATACCCGGGCGACATTTTCCCGCTCTAATTCGCTGAAGGCCTTGATGCACGAGTATCCGATTATTCCCATCAAGTGCAACAACATCAGCCACAGTGCCCAGCGCAACTAAATCCAGCAGCTCTGCTAAGTTCGGCACTGGAATACCTTGCTGTTCGAACCAATTGATATTTCGTAATTCCGCACGCAATGCCAGCATTAAATAAAAGGCTACGCCCACACCGCATAATGCTTTCGAAGGGAACGTACACACATCGAGATTAGGGTTCACGATGGCATCTGCAATCGGTAACTCCTTCCCCTGTAAGTGGTGATCAGTCACCAATACTTGCATGCCTTTAGCTTTTGCAGCAGCCACACCAGCAATCGACGATACGCCATTATCCACCGTCATGATCACTTCTGCGCCACGCGCTTCAGCTTGATCAACCACTTCTGGGCTTAAGCCGTAGCCGTCTTCAACGCGGTTGGGAATTAAATAATCGACATTGCTACAGCCAAGCATGCGTAATGCCAATACCGATAAGGCTGAACTGGTGGCACCATCGGCATCGAAATCACCCACAATAATAATACGTCGGTTTTCAGCCAACGCCGTCACCAATAGCTGCACGGCAGGCTCGATACCATGCAGTTGTTCGTAACTTAATAGCCCTTTTGCACCACGCTCAAGTTCAAGCTCTGATGCAATACCACGACTAGCATAAATACGCTGTAATAATGGTGGCGTCGCAGATGAAAAGCCGGAAATATCGGCAGTCGGTCGACGTTTAACTTCAATCATAATAGGTAATTTCCGGCATGGGTAATGTGTGATTAATACATCACATTCTATCTCATTTTTTGGTACAAACCATGAAAAAGCCCGTAATCTGACTGAATCAGATTACGGGCTTTCATGATGTATTATTTGGCACTTGCGACCAGTAACGGTCTATAAGCAAACCATATATTAGCTACGGTTATCTAACATTTTACGCAGCATAGGCGCAGGCTGATAACCCGGCAGCATTGTGCCATCTTCCAAGATTAATGCAGGCGTACCACTCACACCCATAGCAACACCCAATTCATAATGCTTACGAACAAGGTCTTCACGTAACTTAATACCATTGTCGTCAAATGTGCCGCCCTTCGCATCATTCATGGCTTTTGCTTTATCTTTCGCACCCCAAATAGCACTCATTTGCTCGAAGTTACCAGAGCGCTCGCCGCCACGAGGGAAAGCAAGGTAGCGAATGGTGATACCCGCATCGTTATATGCTTGCATTTCACCGTGTAGCTTACGGCAATAGCCACATGTCGTATCGGTGAAAACAGTCACGACATATTTTTCGTCTTTCGCAGGATAGATGATCATTTCATCTTCCATGCCTTGCAGTTTGTCTTTGTTAATCTTCGCCATTTTTTGTTCGGTTAGATTCACTGGCTCGGCACCCGTATTCTGATACAAATGCCCTGCAATAAAGTAATTGCCGTCATCAGACACGTAAACAACGCCACGCTCAGTCACCGCTTCGTTCATGCCTGAAATAGGAGAAGGAGAAATCGAGCTTGGAGCTAAACCTAGCGCACCCAATTTCGTTTTAATTGCAGCCTCGTCGGGCTTTGCTGCTGCAGAAAAAGCAGTTAACGCAACCACAGTCGCAAGTAATGTTCGGCCAAAAAAGTGCATTCGACTAGATCCTTTAAAAAAGTAATATAAAGAGTAGACCAGTGAGAGTCCGAAAAACTTTCAAAGTTCATTATACGGGTAGTCACAGAGCAGTTACTAGATGAACTCGATCATCTTTATTATTAAGTCGCATATGTACTAGCACTTAAATCATTAAGCACGAGGGTGATGCGTCGCATGTAGTTGTTTTAATCGCTCTGTCGCTACATGAGTATAGATCTGAGTGGTAGATAAATCACTATGCCCAAGCAGCATCTGTACCACACGTAAATCAGCACCATGATTCAATAAATGGGTTGCAAATGCATGCCTCATCACGTGGGGCGACAATGTATCGGTATCTATTCCAGCAATCACCGCATAATACTTAATACGATGCCAAAACGTCTGCCTTGTCATTTGCCTTGCGCGTTTACTGGGAAACAATACATCAGAACTTTTCTCACCTAATAACTGCGGGCGACCGCTATCAATGAATTCTTCAATCCAATCAATTGCATTTTCCCCCATAGGCACTAAACGTTCTTTTTCCCCCTTACCTAACACCCTCACCACGCCTTGACGTAAACTCGTATTTTCCATGGTTAAGCTCACCAACTCGGTAACACGTAACCCTGTGGCATAAAGCAACTCTAACATCGCTTTATCACGCAACTCTATTGGGTTATTGGTATCTGGAGCCTCAAGCAAAGCACTGACTTGCTCTTCGGTTAAATCTTTCGGTAGACGTTTAGGTAAGCGTGGGCTCACCATCATGCTGCTCGGATCATCATCACGCATTTTTTCACGGTATAGATACTGGAATAAACGGCGAATAGCCGACACCATGCGCGCACGTGATGTTTGTTTAAAATCGGCATCAAATAGCCATTGCTGATACCGCTGTAAATCATCAGCAGATAACGTTATTAAGCGATAACTTTTTTCTTCAGTCCACTTTCGCAATTTAGTTAAATCATTGCGATAAGACATCAGCGTATTTTCTGATAACCCTCTTTCCATCCACATTGCATCTAGAAAGCGTTCAATAATATTTTCGTCGTTTTCCACAACAACCTCTAACCCTATATGCAAATACACCAACTGAAATGCATGGATATAAACACAGTACTTTTCTCATGGTAGTCTATTTAGACCTAAAAGTAACTTGTCATATCACAGCCGATAACACTGAAACACAACAAAACCGCGAGATAAAACATAGAGGAATAGAAAGAAGCTAGGTAAACTCTCAGCCATTACATACACCAATGGATTATCAGCATGAAAATTGGCCTATTCTACGGTTCAACAACTTGTTACACAGAAATGGCGGCAGAAAAAATCCGCGAGTGTATTGGTGATGAACTCGTTGAACTGCACAACATCAAAGAAACACCGATCAGTGAAATGAACAACTTTGACATGCTGATCATGGGTATCTCAACATGGGATTTCGGCGAGCTACAAGAAGATTGGGAAGCGGTATGGGAACAACTCGATGGGTTAACCCTTGCAGGTAAAACCGTGGCTTTCTTCGGTATGGGCGATCAAGAAGGCTACACTGAGTGGTTTTTAGATGCGATGGGCATGCTGCACGACAAACTGCTGCCAACAGGCATTAACGTCGTTGGTTATTGGCCAAATAATGATAGCTACCAATTTGAAGCATCGAAAGCACTAACAGAAGATGAAGAATTCTTTGTCGGTTTAGCCCTCGATGAAGACAGCCAGTTTGAAATGAGTGATGAACGCATTACACAGTGGTGTGAGCAAATACTGACTGAATATAGCGATTCACTCTAAGTCTCTTGTCTTGAATTAGCTTCAATCAACAAAATGCTTTGGAGCCAACAAAAAACGGGATGCCATAATGGCATCCCGTTTTGTTTTAATGCAATTTTTAATACAAAAAATAATTATGCAGTTTGACGTGTTTGCTGAGCGACTTTACCACCAATAACGCAGGTAATAACGAGAGCAATAGTTGTTGGCAGTAACCATGCCATACCGTAGTCAAACAGAGGGATAATTCTGAATGCCGACACATCAAAGCCCGCTACTTTTGCAGCATCAATTAGGCTGAACGACAATGCCACAATCATTACTACACGGTAAGACAATACTGGATTTGGTAACCAACGACGAATAAAGGTCAGTATTACCAATGCCATAGCAATTGGATACAGTGCAAACAATGCAGGTAACGAAATCGTAATTAACTGATTAAGACCAACGTTTGCGACTACACAACAAATTACAGCCAGTAATGTTACCCACTTCTCGTAAGACCACTTAGTCAGTGAAGAGAAGTACTCAGAACACGCCGTTAATAGACCAACAACCGTCGTTAAACAGGCTAATAAAACAATTAATGACAAAATCATTTGCCCAGCAGGGCCAAACAATGCCGCCACGTAAATAGCAAGAATATCGCCACCATTAGCAGCACTGCCAGCAATTACGCCACTTGTTGCGCCTAGGTAGAATAGTGAAATATAAACAAAAGCCAAACCCGCAGCGGCAATTAAGCCAGCACAGATTAAGTATTTACGTGTCTCGGTTTCATCTGTAATGCCTTTGCTACGTACTGCATCAACAATCACCATACCAAATAGCAATGCAGCTACGGCATCCAGTGTGTTGTAGCCTTCAACGAATCCTTTAAGGAAAGGCATGTCAACGTAATCACCTTTCGCCGCTTCAATCGCATCTTGTGGATTAACCACAACAGCCACAGCTAATGCCACTAGAGCAAGGAAGAGGATTGGTGTTAAAAACTTACCCACTAAATCCACTAAGTTGCCACGAGAGCGAGAAAGGAACAGAGCAATAGCAAAAAAGACTATAGAGAAGATTGTTAAGCTAAGCTGTCCGGCATCGGCAATAAAGGGTTTAACACCCATTTCGTAAGCAACAAGACCAGCACGAGGTGCAGCAAATGCAGGCCCAATAACAATAAAGATTAATACCGCAAGTAAAGTAGCCACTTTAGACGGTAAGTCACGAGTAAGCCCTTTCCAACCACCAGCTAGTGCAACGGCAATAATGGCAATCAACGGTAAGCTAACCCCCGTAGAAAGGAAACCAAGCATCGCTGGTATAAGGTGATCACCCGCTTGTTGACCCGCTTGAGGTGGGAAAATAATATTACCCGCCCCTAAGAAAAATGCGAAGGTCATAAAACCTAACGCCAAGATATCTGTTACTTTCAGTGTTTTCTTCAAACTACACCTTCCCACTCGTATTTGTTTATTAGTTGTGTTTGTTTCTTATAATTTATGTCACGCAATACATGTTGCTAAATGTGACACTTATCGCAGCATAATGAAGAAAAAGTTAACAATTAGCAACGAGGTAACTAAAAACACCATAATCTTTGGCTTCGCGCACTAATAACTAGCATATAACACCAGTTTTAACTTAAAAATAAGAACTACAAGCCAGTAAAAGCTTTTAATCCAATAAATGCAAAACAATACTTACAACTACATAACAATACCGATACGGAATTTAAATATTAATTACAGTATTTATCTGTCTCTATCTCATTGTTTGATAAGTCGATGTTTAAATCTCTTGCATGTCAATTTTAACCAATAAGGAGGATCTAATATTTGCTTAAATTGGTATTATACTGTTGGTAAATAGAGGAGGCAGAATGGCAAAAGGTTTTACATTCAAACAGTTCCACGTCGACGACGGGGGATGCGGTATGGCAGTCAGCACTGATGGGGTATTACTCGGAGCATGGGCGACACTACCTAAACACGGAAAGCTCATTGATATTGGTACAGGCAGTGGTCTACTGGCTTTGATGATGGCGCAGCGTATTGCACCAGCATTATGTTCGATAACAGCGATTGAATTAGATAATTCTGCCGCAGATGCTGCTACGAAAAATTTTTCTAATTCGCCATGGTCATCCTCTTTACACTGCGTAAAGCAAGATATCCAACGATGGATCCATACACAGCCTAAAAATAATATTGAAAACATTATATGTAATCCGCCCTATTTTAATTTTGGATTACAAGCCGACAACCAAACAAGAGCGACAGCGCGGCATACCGATACGTTAACCCATGATGTGTTATTGCAATCCATCACGTACTTACTCGCGCCAAAAGGGATCGTAAGCTTAATATTGCCAGAATACGAAGGGCGCAAAATCATTCAAGCTGCTGAAAAATATGGCTTACATTGTCAACGATTATGCGAAGTAAAAAGCACTGAAAGAAAGCCCGTTAGTCGGCTATTGATCGAACTTACCCCCAGTACGGTGAAATTAGACACGCAAAAAGAAACATTATGTATCCATAATAGCGGGCAATATTCCGCGCAGTTTGTGTCTTTGACTCGTGATTTTTATCTTAAGCTTTGATGAATACGTTAGCCAAAGAAGCGTTGTAAGCGTAATCAATGAAGTTTTTATGCTTTAATCGGTGATACTTGCGGCAATAGCCTCTATAATGCCGCCCCTTATATTAAAACCACTAATGATCGATCCATTATCCTGCACCGGAAAAGGTGGCGATTGTTATTGGAGTTGGTCTTGTCCGAGGAGAAATAACTGGTGAAAGACTTTTCCGAGTTAGAGTTAGATAGCGCACTTTTAAACGCGATTGAAGAAATCGGCTACACCCGCCCGACCGAAGTTCAGGCACAGGCTATCCCTCACGCCCTGGACGGTAGAGACGTATTGGCTTCCGCTCCTACTGGTACCGGAAAAACAGCTGCATTTCTTTTACCGATGATCCAGCACTTACTTGATTTCCCTCGTAAGAAGCCAGGGCCAGCGCGTGTATTAATTTTAACCCCAACGCGTGAACTTGCGATTCAAATTGCTGACCATGCACGTGCATTAGCTAAAAATACTCACCTAAAGATCTTCACGATCACAGGCGGTATTTCATACGATGACCACGCAGAACTTCTAGGTAAAACACAAGATATCGTTGTGGCAACACCGGGACGTTTAATGGAGTACGTTGAAAGCGAGCGTTTCGATTGCCGAGCAATTGAATGCTTAATCTTAGATGAAGCCGACCGTATGCTAGATATGGGCTTCACTAAAATTGTTGAGCGTATTAACCATGAATGTCGCTGGCGTCGTCAAAGCCTTCTGTTCTCTGCAACCCTAGAAGGTAAAGGCGTTCGTGAGTTTTCAGAAACGATTCTGACTGAACCTGTAGAAGTAAACTCTGCACCTTCGCGCCGCGAACGTAAGAAGATTCATCAGCTTTACCTACGTTGCGACGACATGGGTCACAAATTGGCATTGCTTGAGCAAATCCTGAAGCATCAGGCAGAGCGCAGCATTGTCTTTGTGAAAACCCGTGACCGTCTGGCTATGTTACGTGATCAGCTTGCATCAATGAACGTGAAATGCAGCTGGATTCAAGGCGAAATGGCTCAGCTATCTCGTAACAATGCGATTGCTCGTTTCCGTGATGGTGATGTCAATATTCTGATTGCAACCGACGTTGCGGCTCGTGGTATCGATTTACCCGATATCAGCCACGTAATCAACTTTGATATGCCACGTACCGCAGACGTGTATTTACACCGTATTGGACGTACTGCACGTGCAGGCAAGAAAGGTATTGCGATTTCACTGATTGAAGCACACGATCAAGCGATGATCGAACGTGTAAGCCGTTACATGGAAGAAGAAGTGCCAGAACGCTTCATCAACGGTTTACGCCCAGCAAGTAAAAAAGCTAAAACAGTTAAAAAGAAAAAAGTAAAAATCGATAAGAAGCTAAAAGTGGCTAAGCAAAAGAAGGCTGCTAAGAAGAAAAAGAAAGCATCAGCGAACAAGCCTGAAGCTTAATCACTTCTCGGTTTATCTCTACAACAGAGAAATAAAAAAGGCAGAGATAAAATCTCTGCCTTTCTTTTATCTGGCATATCTAAATAATAACAGCGTAATATATGCTGAAACGATGCTCAACACGTCACTCTATTGGCGTTACTTCACTTGCTCTTCACGTTTAAAGACGAACTCTTTACTCGTAGATTCTGCTGGCACAAAATAGTAACCCGCCACATCAAATTGCTTCAGCTCGTCAACCGACTTAATACGATTATCAATAATGTAACGTGCCATCATGCCGCGTGCTTTTTTAGCGTAAAAGCTGATCACTTTATAATTTCCGTTCTTACAATCTTTAAAAACGGGTGTGATGAGCTGTGCATCTAATGATTTTAGTTTCACCGATTTGAAGTATTCATTTGACGCCAAGTTGATCAAGATATTATCGCCCTGCTCAGCAAGCGCAGCATTAAGCTTTTCAGTGATCACACTCCCCCAGAACTGATACAAATTAGCACCACGAGGGTTGGCTAGCTTTGTACCCATCTCTAAGCGATAAGGTTGCATTAAATCAAGCGGACGTAGCAAACCGTATAAGCCAGACAACATACGAAGATGCTGCTGAGTATAGGCAAAATCTTCTTCCGTCATGGTTTCTGCTGCCAGCCCGGTATACACATCGCCTTTGAATGCCAAAATAGCCTGACGCGCATTCTCTGTCGTAAATTCTGGCTGCCACTCAGCAAAGCGGGCTGCATTTAAACCTGCAATTTTATCGCTCACCTTCATCAGGCTAGCAATATCCATTGGCGTTAACTCGCGGCACACTTCCATCAACTCAGAAGAGTGCTCCGTTAGCTCTGGTAACGTATAAGTTTGCGTTGCTAAGGGAGAGTCATAATCAAGTGTTTTTGCTGGTGAAACCACAATTAACATAAGGCTTTATCCATTAAGGCTGATAACGGAAGATTATCATTGTTAACAAAAAAAACCACGCGATTGTCGCGTGGCTTAATATATTTATCTAATAGGTAATATCTATCACTCTTTCGATTTAGGCTGATCCCAGATCCCTTCTTCTAGCTGGGCATGCAGCTCTGGGTAATCTTTACTGTCAAATGTCGGTACCTTACCTTGCGAAAGTTGCTTGTTGTAATCCTTCGCTAATTTCACCGCCGTGCCAGATAGAAGAACAATCGCAATCAAGTTAATGATCGCCATCATCCCCATCGACACATCAGCCATCGCCCACACCGTTGGTAAATCTGCGATTGAACCAAACATCACCATGCCGAGTACAACAAGACGGAATACGTTCAAGCCCGCTTTATTGTTGTGCTCTAAAAAGATCAAATTCGTTTCTGCGTAGGAGTAATTTGCCACGAGAGAAGTAAACGCAAAAAAGAAAATAGCCACAGCAATGAAGATTGAACCCCAACCACCGACTTGAGCACTTAGCGCCCGTTGCGTCAGCTCAATACCCGTCACCTCACCATGGGGAACATATTCACCTGACATCAAAATAATCGCCACAGTGGCCGAACAAATAACAATCGTATCCATAAAGACACCCAGCATTTGCACATAGCCCTGAGAAGCAGGATGAGGAGGATATGGTGTCGCAGATGCCGCGGCATTCGGCGCAGAGCCCATACCGGCTTCATTGGAAAATAAACCACGTTTTAGACCGTTAATCATGCCTTGTGCAATGGTGTAACCTAAAGCGCCTGACGCCGCCTCTTCTAAACCAAATGCACTGCGGAAGATCAGTGAAATGACCCCCGGTAATTTTTCCATATTGGTAAACATGATAAATAACGCTAACAACAAGTAACACAGTGCCATTGCCGGTACTAAAATTTCGGCTGTACGTGCTATTGCACGTAATCCACCAAAAATAATAATACCCGTCATTACCACCAACACCACACCGACATACGTTGGATTAAAACCAAATGCTACATTCATTGCTTGCGAAATAGAGTTCGCTTGCACGGCATTAAATACCAAACCAAAGGCAATAATAAGGAAAATAGAAAACACCACGCCCATCCAGCGCATGCCTAACCCTTTCTCCATATAATACGCAGGGCCACCACGATAGTTACCGTCTGCATCACGGGTTTTATACAACTGAGCAAGTGCGCTTTCGGCAAAAGCGGTTGCCATTCCTAGCATAGCGATTAACCACATCCAGAAAATAGCACCAGGGCCACCTAAGGTCAGAGCAACGGCTACGCCAGCCATATTGCCCGTACCTACACGCGCAGCCAAGCTGGTACAAAGTGCCTGAAAAGACGAAATGCCTGCTTTATCCGATTTTCGGCTATTTCGCATCACACTGAACATATGCCCAAAATGTTTAAATTGAATAAAGCCTAAACGGTAAGTAAAGAAGATACCGACACCGACCAATAGATAAATGAGCACAGAGCCCCATAACAGATCGTTTAAAAAATTAATCTGACTAGTCACGCCCGATACCTCATACACATTAAAAAAGAATAAATACCCACTCAAAAAAACATGAGTGAAACACGATAAAATAATAATAGTTGTTTGCTAACAACCTTCGTTGTTCTTATTGAGTTACAACAGAAATAGAGCGTCAAACAATTGCTATCACTCTATACCCAAGCTACCTCAAGATGCAGGATTCAGAGTGATCTCAGCGTATTTAATTCAAGGAAAATGTGTGTAGGAATGGCACTTCCTTTCAAACACATTTGACACAGAAGTAGATACTTTGAATCACTCCCGAAGGGCGAGTTTTGTTGAGTTCTATGCGGTGTTACTTATTTCCAACGTAGAACGACTAGGTCTATAAATAAGTGCCTTGCCTAGAGCCCAACAAATTCTCGCTGAAACGAGCATCTTGAGGTAACTTGGGTATAACTACGTTTACCAAACTGAATCTATGATACCAATAGACAATAAACCCAAAAGGCATTGATACTAAAGCATTATAGAAGATATATGATCATGCAAAGATATATAGCAAAAAGCAATACTTCATGCCTTATGTTTAACCTTGGAAGCATATTTTAGCTTCTTTATTATTGTGTTACTTAACGACTGAAAACAATTTTTATCGCGTTAATGCGCCAAAATCATCCAAATTAAATACAAATATCCATTAAATTAACTGAATAATAATCAGGGAAACCCATCTGTTATAGCCCATTAATTCACGTCACTTTTTCTCATCTCTGCATCAATGGCCTATTGAATATGCTCATTTTTTATTCCGCTAGCTTGTGATCATACGAACACTCACATAAAAAATTCATAAAAAGCCAACATTTACGAAACAGATTAATTTTATTTTAAAACTATATATGCTATTAAACTTATATAGTCATGTAAGAACTAGAGGTGCTTTATGGATAGCTTTGCATTCGATGACATTCTTGCAACACAACAGCCAGCTCGCGGTTCACGTAGTAAACCGGTGAAACGGAAATGGCGTGAAATTGAGGCATTAAAGGACAGGCAAAGACTGCGTAAAGAATTACAAGATCTTGATATGCTCCAAGACCTTTCAGATGAACATATTGATTTCTAATCAATCTGCATGCTAAACGATATAAACAGCGCCAATCAGATTGGCGCTTTCTTTTAATTATCCGTAACGACGATTAAACACGATAGCCCGATTACTTTGATATATGTTCAGATAATTTTTTATAACGAGCGTCAACATGCTCACCAAAGAGTGGATCATCCTGATAAACGTGCAGTTCTTTTGATACGGCCACCCAATCTTCTGCAGTAAAATCACGACGTATTAATGGGAATATTTTTTTTTCTTCAAACTCTAGATGTGCTTTCTGACGAGCGACAAACACATTCAACTTTTCAGCAAAGACATCGAGAGGAATAACGGCATCCATTAGTACCATTTCAACCGTATCAGCAAACTCAGCAGTAAGCTGTGCCAACTGATGATGCTCTTGCTCGAGGCTTTGCATATCGCCATTTTTTGCATAATGCGATTGATAATAATGGTACAGAATATCTTCCTTGGGATGATGGCAGTGTTCAGCATACTGTTGAAGGTATTCCACAATATCTTTAATCAAACTGTAATTAACCGTACGACCATTTTCAATAGCATCTAGCTTCTGCTGCAGAATATTCAATAAGCGGTTTATATAACCATGCTCGGTATGAATACTATCTAACATCATAACCCTCTCCTTGATTGCTTATCTTAAATGCATTTATTTAAGTGTAATTCATCAAAGAAAATACATATTGATCCTGATTACTAATTGTTCACATTTTCACAAGTATTTATTAACACCAATTGTTATCAATCATTTAAAACCAGCCACTTACTCTTGAATCCTTTTAGGCTGCCAATCAATTGGTGCTTTATTCATGTCACATAATAGCTGGTTCACTTGAGAGAAATGTTTACAGCCAAAGAAACCACGATATGCCGACAGCGGTGATGGGTGAGCCGATTTTAAAACATGATGCTTATCGGTATTAATCTTTTTACCTTTTTTCTGCGCATGCGCTCCCCACAATACGAACACAATGCCAGCACTCTGTTGATCAAGCACATCGATGATTTTATCCGTAAATGTTTCCCAACCAATTTTAGCATGTGAATGCGCTTTACTTTGCTCGACAGTCAATACTGTATTTAATAAAAGAACGCCTTGATCTGCCCAACTTTGAAGGTAACCATGCTGGGGAATTTGAAATCCTGGGATATCGGTAGCTAGTTCTTTGTACATATTAGCAAGTGATGGGGGTGTTTTAATGCCAGGCAAAACAGAAAAACTCAAACCATGTGCTTGATTAGCGCCATGGTAGGGATCTTGGCCTAATATTACGACCTTTACTTGGGCTAATGGTGTTGAATTAAATGCATTAAAAACATCTTGCTCAGGAGGGAAAATAACGTTGCCATTAGAACGGGCAGTAGACACAAACTGTTCAATTTTCTGAAAATAGGGCTGTTGTTTTTCTTGATTGATAATGTCTTGCCAAGTATTTGTGTGGCTCATCATATTGATCCTGATTCGATGTAATACCGTTATTCTAACGATTTCAACATTAAAATCAGAAGTGATTATTCAGAACTACGACAAAATAACCACCTTATACCAACCTGGATAAGTAAATGGTCATAAATTTGCGTAGGAAAAATCGGTAAGAACAAGACAGAAATTGAAATAACTAGTCGTTCTAATTATAAAATTTCTAACGTAGTTATTATCGATTTTAACCAGCAAGAATGATCAGATACTCATTTAGGTTGGTATTAATCCCTACCTAATTGATCTTTATGGTGTGGCGTAACGGGTGAGCGCCAATGCCCACGACCTTGAATTGGGCGGTTTGCTTGAGGTAATCGAGCAGCATAAATTGCGGTTTGAGAAATCATTGTCATGCTCATAATCCTAACTCCAATAAGAATAAAATCCACTATGAATAAGGATATGAAAGAAGAATGCCAACTTTTAAGCATGACAAATAAACACTTTAAATACATATGGTTACGCTGATGTATTTTTTGTTATTAAAAAATTAAAAGCACCATTTCAACGCACTTGCTCTATCACTGTGCTTTTATTCATTGGCCACAAATGAGCGTAGCGTCATAATTTCTTGCTGCCAAATATCAGGATTTATCGTTTCTAACACCAAGGGAATATTATCAAAACGACTATCTTGCATCAGGTAGCGGAAGCAATCCCAGCCAATTTCACCTTCCCCTAGGCTATGATGTCGATCTAAATGGCTGCCCAGCTTCCCCTTTGAGTCATTTAAGTGCATGCCACGTAAAAAAGACATTCCCACCGTCTGATCAAATTCAGCAAATGTTGCCTCTGTAGCAGATTCAGAGCGTAAGTCATAACCCGCCGCGAATGTATGGCAGGTATCAATACATACACCCACACGGCTCTTATCTTCAACCTGTTCAATAATTTCAGCTAAATGTTCAAATCGCCAACCTAAATTAGAACCCTGCCCTGCAGTATTCTCTATCACCGCCACGACATCTGGTACTTCTTGATGCGCCATGTTTATCGATTCAGCAATCAATCTTAAACAGTCTGATTCACTGATCTTTTTCAAATGACTACCAGGATGGAAATTCAATAAAGTGAGCCCGAGTTGATTACAACGCTGCATTTCATCTATAAATGCCGCACGAGATTTCTCCAGCTTTTCTGCCTCAGGGTTGCCCAAATTGATCAAGTAAGAATCATGCGGCAAAATCGCCTCGCTCTTAAATCCATACTGCTGACAACGCGCTTTAAAAGCAGTAATAACATCTTGCTCTAATGGCTTAGCCACCCATTGTCTTTGGTTCTTTGTGAACAGCGCAAAGGCGTTAGCACCAATTTTGGCTGCATTTTCCGGTGCATTAAATACCCCGCCAGCCGCAGAAACATGCGCACCGATTAACTTCATATTTTATCCTGTTTGTTATGTTATTTTTTCACATGAATTACAACAAAATACGCCTATTCATATCCTATTTTCCGGTTAAAACAAGGGCTAGAGCCTTTTGATATGTTGTAATTTTACTACAAATGATCACTTAAACTATTTTTTAAACTTTAAACTTACTACTGAGTAGTAGATAAATTAAGGTTAACTTGACCTAGCTCAAAAAAACAGCCGCATTAAAAACAAGGTTTTTTGTTGTAATTTGATCTACATCAATACCAACTTTCCATTGCTGAGGTATATAATACACAGCTCAATAAAAAACTTAAAAACTAACTACATTTCTTCGGAGAATAAAGTCATGATCACAGGCATTCAAATTACAAAATCAGCGAACGATGATCTACTAAATAGTATCTGGTTACTAGACAGCGAAACAAATGAAGCTCGCTGTGTTGTAGCAAAAACTGGCTTTGAAGAAGATCAAGTTATCGCAGCAGCAGACCTAGGTGAATACGAGTCACGTGACGTTGCTATCGAAGTTCCAGCTAAGATTGAAGGTGGTCAGCACCTGAACGTTAACGTACTTAAGAAAGAAACACTGGAAGATGCAGTAGCACACCCAGAAAAATACCCACAGCTAACAATCCGTGTATCGGGTTATGCTGTACGTTTTAACTCTCTAACAACAGAGCAGCAAAAAGACGTAATCGCTCGTACTTTCACTAGCAGCCTGTAATTTAGCTATTAGATAAATGTATAAATAGGACGGTGCCTAAGGTGCCGTTTTTTATGCCTGTTATTCATCAAACCATGCCGCCTTTAATCTACCTCCCTCTTTAATATCAGCTTAGTTTTCAGTATGGCATTCATATCACAAATATGGATATTTTTAATATTCACCTCTCAATACCGACCAAATAACAGACAATACCACTAAATTTAGCGTACATTGCCATCATTGCTTTTTGTACAGATAGTTAGGCAAAGAACAATACGCAGCATAAATTTCTTAAAACATTCCCTTTCAGGAGCCAGCTTTATGAAGTTAATACTAAAATTGATCTCTGGTATTTTGGTCGGCATCCTACTCGGCTTTTTTGCGCCGGATAGCATAATTCGAACACTACTAACAATAAAACAACTCGGCGGCCAACTAATCGGTTTTACCATTCCTCTTATTATTCTTTTTTACATTACTAGCGGTATTGCCAGCTTACCTAAAAATTCAGGTTCGTTATTAGGTAAAACCGTCGCACTCTCTTACGGTTCAACAATTATTGCAGGTAGCCTCGCCTTTCTTGTTGCCAGCGTTGTCATCGCAGGATTACCAGAATCAACAGCCACCGTCGCCAGCAGTTCTGATAAATTAACAAGCTTTCTAACATTAGAAATTCCGCCATTATTTGGTGTAATGACAGCTCTCGCGACAGCCTTTTTATTTGGATTAGGCATCAGTATTACCGATAGCCAAAATTTAAGAAAAATCGCAGATGAAGGGCGCAATGTTATTGACCTGTTATTGGCAAAAGTCATTATTCCATTTTTACCGTTATATATTGCAGGCGTGTTTGCTGAAATGTCAGCGGAAGGAACAGTTTTTACTACGTTAAAAACATTCGGTGTGGTCTTAACGTTAGCCATCATCATGCACTGGGTATGGATTACCATTCAATACACAATAACGGGGTTGGTACTTCGTCAGTCACCAATAAAATTAATCAAAAACATGCTACCGGCCTATTTCACCGCCGTTGGTACCATGTCGTCGGCTGCAACCATTCCGGTTACCCTGCGCCAAACAAAAAAGAATGGTGTTGATGATTCTATTGCAAACTTTACCATTCCTTTATGTGCCACGATCCACCTTTCAGGTTCAACCATCACACTCGTCACTTGCTCTACTGCTGTTATGGCATTAAGTCAGCACATTGCCATCCCATCATTAATTGAGATGTTACCCTTCATTATGATGCTTGGTATTACCATGATAGCCGCACCTGGAGCACCAGGTGGTGCTGTTATGGCAGCTCTAGGATTAATGGCTTCTATGCTCGGTTTTGGCGAGGCTGAACTCGCCCTCATGATTGCACTGTATATGGCTCAAGATAGCTTTGGTACAGCCTGTAATATTACCGGAGATGGAGCTATCGCATTGTGGGTTAATAAGTTTTCTAAAGATGAAAAACAACAGCCTGCGATTGAAGTTCAACAAGAAAGTTAACGCATAAAAAAACGGTAGCCATTACGGCTACCGTTTTCAATTTCTAAAAAACATGTTAGATCATTTTAATCTTGAACACTTCGCAACACTGCTTTTAACTGCTCAAAATCATTATCGCGCTCTAGTGATAACAGCTCCATCGCGCCATGCTTAGCAAGCGGGGCTGGCAGATCGATATCAAGCTCAAGGATCTCATCAACCACTTCTTTAAACTTCGCCGGATGCGCCGTACATAAGAACAAGCCGGTTTCGCCATCTTGTAACTGTTCGTTAAGCACACGGTAAGCAATCGCCCCATGCGGTTCGCATAAGTAACCATCAGCATTCATTTCACGCAACGTTTCTGCAGTTTGCTCGTCTGTTACTGCGCCGTAGCCAAGCTCGTTAAGCCCCCAGCCTTTCAACTGACATAACTCTTCGATACGTGGCCAGTTATTCGGCTCACTCACATCCATCGCATTAGAAATGGTTGGAATCGTCGAGGTTGGAGCCCAATCACCCGTTTGCAGGTAACGTGGCACGGTGTCATTCGCATTCGTAGCAACAATAAAGCGCTTCACTGGCAAACCAAGTGATTTAGCCAACAAACCTGCCGTCAAATTACCAAAGTTACCACTGGGTACTGAAATCACTAGATTTTCACGTTGTGCTTTAGGCAACTGAGAAACGGCTTCGAAGTAATAACAAATCTGTGCCATTAAACGGCTGATGTTAATTGAGTTTGCTGAGTTTAGACCAACATCTTGGCGTAATTGAGCGTCATCAAACGAGGCTTTAACCAGCGACTGACAATCATCAAATGTGCCATCAACAGCAACGGTTGTGATGTTGCGACCTAATGTACAAAATAACTTTTCCTGTAACGGGCTGATTTTGCCTTTCGGATATAAGATCACAACCTTGATATTATCCATGCCATAAAATGCATGGGCAACAGCTGCCCCCGTATCACCAGATGTTGCAGTCAAAATAGTAACTTTGCCATCTTTGTCAGACACAGCAGCTAAAGATTGCGCCATGAATCGGCCACCGAAATCTTTAAAGGCTAATGTCGGGCCATGAAATAACTCTAGAGCGTAAACGCCATCTTTTACTTTCGCTAATGGGGCTGGGAATTGGAACGCGTTACCCACCATCTGGTTAACGGTTTCTGAAGTAAGCTCTTCACCAATAAAGGCGGAAAGGATTTTGCTGCTACGGCTAACAAAATCCATTTCTAATAATGCATCGACATCACCCAAATCAGGTAACTCTGATGGGAAAAACAGACCTTGATTACGTCCTAAGCCCTGACGCACTGCCTGACCAAAGGAAACCTGTTCTTGATGTTCTTTTAAATTATACAACTTCATAGTTATAGCTCACTTCCTGTTACTTTCGATCCCGTGCTGTCTAAACGACAAACATGGACAAATCCTTCATCATTCTGAACATAATTGTCTTCGAGCCAACGTGCAATACGTTTTGCTACTTCTAGGTCATTACATACACTGAACATGGTTGGTCCCGACCCAGAGATCCCACTAGCCAAGGCACCTGCTTCCAGTGCATATTGTCGTGCATTTGAAAAGCCTGGTAATAATCGTTCACGATAAGGTTCAGCAACCACATCTTTAACCATTTTTGCTGCAAGCTCTGGTTGCTGAGAATGGCAGGCATGAATGAAGCCGCCAAGGTAACGACCATGTGCAATCACATCTTGTCGGCGGTACTGAGATGGCAAGATTGCACGCGCTTCTGCTGTTGGTACTTTTATGCCAGGGTAAGCCATTACCCAATACCAATCGTCAAAACAAGGCACTGACTGGCTAATAATACCCAGCTCTTGAACCATAAATTGCAGCCCACCTAAATAACACGGTGCCACATTATCGTAATGCAAACTGCCTGATATTTTTGCTTCCATTTCGCCCATTAAAGCCAGTAATTCGACTTCATTCAACGGCATGTCATGAAAACGGTTTAATGCATCTAATGCAGCAACAACTGAACATGCACTTGAACCTAAACCCGAACCAATTGGCATATTCTTTTCAAGCGTCATCGATACAGGTTTCAATTCGATGTTTTTCTTATCTAACTCACGAGCAAACACTAACCAGCAGTGGTAAACAATGTTCTCTTCTTGTTCTACCGGCAGTTTTGCAACGAAATTACCTACGCATTTTAAGGTAAAAGGTTGCTCACCAGCGGCAACTTCAACGCGATCACCTAACAAAGAGCCATCAATCGGTGATACAGCCGCACCCAGTACATCAAACCCAACACTTACATTGCCAATTGATGCTGGCGCATAAACAACAACACTCATTTTTATACTCCCAACTTCCAGCCTAATGTACGCATTAGATCAGCAAACACACCAGCTGCTGTCACTTCTGTACCTGCACCGTAACCACGTAATACTAGTGGAATCGGTTGATAATAACGGCTGTAGAATGCCAAGGCATTTTCGCCATCTTTAATTTTAAACATTGGATCATCAGGGTTTACTGCTGCAATCTTAACGAAGCATTTACCTTGATCAATTTCTCCCACGTAACGTAATACTTTATCTTCTTTTGCCGCATCTGCCGATAACTGTTCAAAGTAAGCATTCGCTTCTGGCAAACGAGCCATGAAATCATCAATAGAGCCTTCTGCATTAAAACCTGGCGGTAATGCCTGCTCGACGACAACATCTTCCAGTTCTAATGCTAAGCCCGTTTCACGCGCCAAAATAAGCAGTTTACGTGCGACATCCATACCCGATAAATCATCACGAGGATCTGGCTCAGTAAAGCCATTTTCACGAGCCACCGTAGTTGCATCACTGAAGCTCATACCTTCATCTAACTTACCGAAGATATAAGATAATGAGCCCGACAGAATGCCAGAGAAACGCGAAAGTTCGTCACCTGCAGACAGCAAATTCTGTAAGTTTTCAATAACCGGTAAACCAGCACCAACCGTTGTGTCGTACATAAATTTACGTCGAGTAGAGCGTGCCGCCTGACGTAATTGATGGTAATACGCCATGCTCGCGGTATTGGCTTTTTTATTTGGTGTAATAACGTGGAAACCTGCTGCTAGATAATCAACGTACTGCTCTGCAATACCTTGATCAGACGTACAATCAATCACGACAGGATTAATAATATGGTGGCGCTGAACCAGTTGGATCATACGGGCTAGTGTTAATGGCTCATTCGCCACTCCCACCTGATCACGCCAATTTTCCAGTGGAATACCATTGTTGTTAAGTAGCAAGCCTTTGCTGTTTGCTAAACCACAAACACGGATAACAATGCCTTTTTCGGCGAGTTTTACTTGCTGACGACGAATCTGTTCAACCAACTCACCGCCAACACCACCCACACCAATCACAAATACATCAAGGAAGTGCTTACTATTAAACAGGTTTTCGTGACATGCCTTTACCGCTTCAGCCACTTTAGTTGCCGGGATTACCGCAGAAATTGCACGTTCAGAAGAGCCTTGAGCTATCGCGATAATATTCACGTTAACTTCAGCTAAAGAGGTAAAGAAACGTGAAGCAACCCCTTGCGATGTACGCATGCCGTCACCCACTAATGTCACTATGGCGGAATCATCGACAAACTCGATAGGCTCTAAGAGGCCATCTTTTAATTCTAATTCAAAGTTGTTTTGTAGCGCTTGTTGCGCTAAAACTTTATCGTCACTTTCGATACAGAAACTAATACTGTATTCAGATGATGATTGCGTAATCAGTACAATTGACACACCAGAAATCGACATCGCACCAAAGACACGCGCCGCCATGCCAACCATGCCTTTCATTCCTGGACCCGATACGTTGACCATGGTCAGGTTTTTAAGCGTCGTAATGCCTTTAATCGCCAAATTATCTTCACCGGTATCAAGACCGATTAATGTACCAGCACCTTGTGGACTAAAACTGTTTTTGATTAAGCAAGGAATATGGAACTGAGCAATCGGCGCGATTGTTTTCGGGTGTAAAACCGACGCACCGAAATAAGATAGCTCCATCGCTTCTTGGTAACTTAGGGATTTAAGTAAACGAGCATCAGGCACAATGCGCGGATCGCAGCTATAGACACCATCAACATCAGTCCAGATTTCACAGCACTCAGCACGAAGACACGCTGCTAATACTGCTGCAGAATAATCGGAACCATTACGCCCTAGCGTTACTAATTCACCGTCACTATTACCGGCAGTAAAGCCAGGCATAATATTAACGTGACCTTCCGGTAGCGGGTTTCGTTTGAAATTTTGCGTCGACACTTCGATATCAACATGTGCTTCGAGGTAATCGCCCTGGGCAAGCAAGTAAGCAACAGGATCAATTAAGCTCGCTGGTTGACCTTTAGCTTCCAGCAGTGCTTTCATCGTAACAATAGATAAACGCTCACCTTTACTGATGATTTTTGCGTACACATTATCAGGGCATAAACCTAATAACTTCATACCGTGTACATACTGCTTAAGTTGACCTAACGAACTCGCCAGCTTTGCATCAACCAAATCCTTATCAAAGCTTGGCACTAACGCTTTAAGTCCAGAAAACAATTCATTAAATACAGATTCTAAATCAGCGACCTGAAGATCAGCGTCGCCAGTTTTTACGGTGCTATCTATTACCGAAACTAACTTGTTTGTTACTTTTCCTGGCGCTGAAAGCACGACAGACACATCACCCTGTTGCGCATTATTGGCAATAATATCTGCCGCTCGTAAAAACCGCTCTGCATCTGATAACGATGAACCACCAAACTTAAATACCCGCATTCCCTACTCCCGATATCCTTAATTATTCATTACCTCGCTAATTAACAGCACCAGTAATGTTCAAATCTATTTCATTTTAAAAAGTAAAAAAAAAGCCCGCATCTAATAAGAAGTGCGGGCTTTTTTTTAAGAATCTTATGCGTATCAGCCCGCACCAACACGAATAATCGTGCCAGTAATAATAATGGTTGTGGTTGTGGTTGTGCTGATAACGTTAAACATAATGTATTTTGAATTACTCAATTCTCTCAATTACTTTAGATTTACCTTACCCCACATCGAGAGTCAACAATGTTTTAACTTTATACTTAAAATTCTTTATAAATACGGGCTTGAATACATATTAATGTGTTATACCGAAAAAGTATAAAAAACAAACAGATTTAATTGCAGTTCGCGTCTCCCCGTTGCATAGTTAATCTAATACAAAAAAACAATAATGATTCGGAGGGAACCGGATGACAGCAGCAATGGAACAGCTTGTAGCCCATACCATTTTGCAAGGCTTCGATGCTATGTATGGTCGATTTCTTGACGTAACCGCTGGTGCTCAAGAACGATTTGAACAACAAGATTGGTCTTCCGTTCATTTGGCGTTAAAAAAACGAATCAGTTTTTATGACCATCATGTCGGGTTAGTGACGAGCCAGATTCAGATAATGCTCGGGGAACGCTACGCCAATCGCTCATTTTTAATGGCCGTTAAATCATCGTATGAAAATTTACTGTTAGATTATCCACGATATGAAATTGCAGAAAGTTTTTTCAACTCCGTTTATTGTCGTATTTTTGAACATCGTAATATCAACCGAGATAAACTCTTCGTTCATAGCTCGCAAGAAAACCGGATCCCAACTTATCCCACTCAGTTGACTCGCATCTACCATGCTCACTCAGGTTTAACGTCTTTGTTCGATCGTGTTTTAGACGACACGCCCTTTACCCAAGTATGGGAAGACAAACAACGTGATAGCAAACTCATCATCAACCACCTTAAGCAAGAGTTCGGAGCGGCATTTAATGATGACACCTCGTTAGAGCTTATTCGCGAGCCATTTTATAGAAATAAAGCGGCTTACTTAATTGGAAAAATAACACTAAACCATGGTGGACAATATCAAACAATTCCTTTGGTATTACCTGTACTCAATAACAGTAATAAACAGTTATACGTCGATGCCTGCATCTGCCATGTGAACGATGCGAGTATTATCTTTGGTTTTGCGCGCTCTTACTTCATGGTGTACGCACCTGCTCCAGGTGCGCTTGTTCGCTTTTTATCGAACCTTATTCCCAATAAAACGAATGCAGAGTTATATACGGCAATAGGGTGCCAAAAACACGGCAAGACAGAGCTATACCGTGAGTTTTTAACCCACCTAGACAATTCTGATGATCAATTTGTTACCGCCCCAGGTATCAAAGGGATGGTTATGTCAGTGTTCACCCTGCCATCTTACGATTTTGTTTTTAAAATAATTAAAGATAAATTTGCGCCACAAAAAGACATTAGTCATGCCACGGTTAAAGAAAAATATAAACTGGTAAAAGAGCATGATCGTGTTGGTCGTATGGCTGATACTCAGGAATACCGACATTTTACATTTGAACGCCATCGCTTTAGTGATGAGTTATTAGCAGAACTATTGGCTGTTGCTCCCTCTATAATCAAAGTAACGTCAGACCAAATCATTATTAGCCATCTATACATGGAACGTCGAATGATCCCATTCAATATTTATGTAGAACAAGCTAATGATGATGACCTTCGCGATGCCGTTGATGAATATGGTAAAGCAATTAAACAACTCGCCGCGGCGAATATTTTTCCTGGCGATATGCTATTCAAAAATTTTGGGGTAACGCGTCATAAACGCGTCGTATTTTATGATTATGACGAAATCAGCTATATGACGGAGATGAATTTCCGTAAAATTCCAGAGCCACGAACACCTGAAGATGAGATGTCTGCTGAACCTTGGTATAGCGTGGGTATTTACGACGTATTCCCTGAAGAATTCCGTACTTTTTTACTGATAAACCCCAAAGTAAAAGCCTTATTTAATGAATTACACAGTGATTTATTTGAAGCTAAATATTGGCAGTATTTACAGCAAAATATAACGCACGGTCAATATGAAGATGTCTATCCCTATAGAAGTGTACATCGTCTACGTATGACATAAAAATTCATGCAAAATGGCATAAGCGACAATTGACAATTAGGACAGGATCATGTTTTATGCACTCGAACGCATTTAAATGTAAATGCAATATCAAAACCGATAATTCTGTCCTAATATCAATAAACACAATCAAAACTAAGAACAGTGGCGGTGACGCAATGAAAAAATTGTTGATCACATTAGCCCTGCTGGTAGTGGCATTACCAACAATTGCTGCAGAAAAGAACGCATTTCTGGGGTTAATTGGTGATGAACATTCATCATCAGGCTGGTTTATGACATCTCAGTCAAATTCCATCGAACAATTTGACCTTTGGCAAATTGATAGCGGATATTCATATTCGTTAAATGGGAATTTACAGCTCTATTTAAGCACTCGCTTATCATCAGGTAATGATACAAAATCTGCGAGCCGAGGAATGCTATCTGGAGTGGCTTATAACCTGAGCCCAAAGGTCAGCTTACAAAGTGCGGTTACCTCTGAAGTTGTCGAGCGTGATACTGTCTATGGCGTAGAGATTACAAGCCAATATGATGTGACTGACAAAGTAAATCTAAGAGCGACCGTTGATTACGAAGCACTTGAGCAGATTTATCAACTGGGGATTGGGTTTCGCTTCTAGTTCAATATCAAGCCACCTTTTGAGTCATGACTTTTCTATTAATCCAGCCAGCAAAACACCACACCTGTAAACGGATCATTCCATCCTAAATCAGACCATTAAAGTACTGATAAATCTAATGGCTGTTTACTCAGCAATATCCCATTAAGATCTGCATACAAATAATCGCCTGGATAGATCATAGTATGCGCGACAGTCATGGTGACATTCATATCACCCGTTTGACGTTTCACGGTTTTGTATGGGCATGTACCTAAAGCTTTTACGCCAAGATCTAAGGTCGCGAGAGTGCCTACATCACGAGCTGTGCCATTAATAACAACTCCTTGCCAACCATTTTTCACGGCAAGCAATGCTAGCTGATCACCCAGTAATGCGCCGTTATAAGAAGCATGCCCATCAATAAACAGTACTTTCCCCGTACCGTCTTGAGACACAATATCGCGAACTAAACTGTTATCTTCAAAACAACGTAAGGTTACCACCTCACCATAAAATATTTTTTTTCCGCCATAATCATTTAACACAAGAGGTAACCAGCGGACATCTTGCTCGTAGTGATCACACAAATCGGGTAATAGATCGTTCATCTCAAACTCCTTTTATAACTAAATAGCCCTATTTTCTTATTCTATTTATGCCACTTTAAGATCTCATTTCTCAATTAAGTGTAGAAAAAGGTAGACCATTTACCGAGATTTTGTGTTTCAATGCCCTTTAGTAAAACAGGAACTAGATAAAGTCTATTGTTTTCAACCCAATAGATTGCATTTTGTTCAAACATTGCCGCTAACTCAAATGCTTGTTTATAGGGTAAATCAACAGCAAAGCTCGGCTCTGTCCAACACCTATCCAGAGAGCGACAAGATATAGGCATCCATGCATCTGTTAACATGATGAGATGCTTTTCCAGCGCAATATTTCTCTTAACGTTATCAGAATGAGTAAGAACAATGCTTCTCGGATTAAAAGCTGTTAGAATTGCAAAGCAATGGTAAACAGGGTGTTGCCTTGCCTCGAAGGTAATGTTTTGATATTTTCGCCAAAGCGATTTTGTTTTACACTTACGTTGATTCATTCATTTTATGACATTGAAATTTGTAGCGAATGTTAAACACTCTAAACAAACGTAGTGCACCCTCATTCAATTTGATATAAATCAATAAACATCTAAAAATCGACATCGAAACAAAGACCCTATATTGTTAGCGAGCTGTTAAGTGCTTACAATCATCGCCATCCAAGGGAGATTGTAGCCAGTACCCACAGAGAATCGGGTTTTTCAACACAGTTGCGACACAAAAACGTATTGAATTTATGGATGGCGTACCAAACAGGCCGCTTTTAAAGTGAAAAATTATGTATTTTGTCTAATACTTTGCCTGTATGTGAATTTTTTTTATAGAATTTAACTATTCTGTTTTTGACCAGATTCCGTTTTAGTAAATTAGGTACAGCCAATGCAAACCCCTCACATTCTAATTGTAGAAGACGAGCACGTAACACGTAATACCCTGAAGAGCATTTTTGAAGCTGAGGGTTACACTGTCTTTGAAGCCAATGACGGCGCTGAAATGCACCAGATGCTTTCTGAGCACCCTGTTCACCTTGTTATCATGGATATCAACCTACCAGGTAAAAATGGTTTATTACTAGCACGTGAACTTCGCGAGCAAGGTGATATGGCTCTTATGTTCCTGACAGGTCGTGACAACGAAGTGGATAAGATTTTAGGTCTTGAGATTGGTGCTGATGATTACATCACTAAACCATTCAACCCTCGTGAGTTAACTATTCGTGCGCGTAACTTACTGACACGTGCGATGAACCAAGGTCTACCAACTGAAGATAAGAAATTGGTAGAGCGTTATGAGTTCAATGGTTGGTCTTTAGAAATCAACAGCCGTTCTTTGGTTAGCCCTAGTGGTGACCAATTTAAGCTTCCTCGTTCTGAATTCCGTGCTTTACTTCACTTCTGTGAAAACCCAGGCAAAATTCAAACGCGTGGCGATCTTCTGAAGAAGATGACAGGTCGTGAACTTAAGCCTCACGACCGTACGGTTGACGTAACTATTCGTCGTATCCGTAAGCACTTTGAATCTGTTGCTGATACACCTGAAATCGTTGCAACGATTCATGGTGAAGGTTACCGTTTCTGCGGTGATCTAAACGAAGAATAATTCGACTATTGTGCCAAAGACTCAAGGATAAAAGCGCTTCATTTTTACCAAGTCTTCAGCAAGTAGCGAAAAAAGGCTCCAATAGGAGCCTTTTTCTTTTTTATCATTTTGTCGTTAAAACACAGCCGTTAAAATACTTGGTTAACCATCACATCACGTTGTGTAATCGTATATTCCTTGCCACTTTTAACCAGTGTAACCATCACATCAACTACACTTTCTGGTGCCCAACTAGGCCCATCACGCAGCATAAATTCAACGCCACTCTGATAGCTCTCACCATTTTCACCCACACTATTTTGCAAATAGCTTTGTTCCATAATATGGACATCAAAATCATTATCGTCGTTAGCCGTTAATAGCCATTGTTGCTCTGCATTCTTTAAGACGATTTGCTTTACTTTAATCCCTTGATATAAAGCGTCGCTTTGAGGAGAAAGTAGTTGAATAGACGCGAGTAAACGACCTTTAGCTGCAGAACTAGCGCCAATCCCTACGCTACCTTCATCTTCAATCATTGGCATGCTGTTTAGCCAAATTTCACTGTATAAAGCAATCGACACATCTTCTATCGTTAATGCATCATAAGCCTGCTCTATCGGTACGACCACAGCAGTCGTATTGTCTTGTTGACTATTTTGATTAGCACAAGCCGCAAGCACAACGGTCGATGCAATAATGCCACTCAGTTTCATCCATTTTTTCATTTAGCTTTCTCCTGTTCAGCTACCCACTCGCGTAATACATTCAGATCATGCGCATAACCATTTTTAATCTCATCAACCCAATCATTAATGTTTTCCCACCATGCTGGAAGTTCTGGTGATTGTGCCTTTTGAGCGACTTGCTGGATATGCTTTAAACCGATAGAACCCGCGGCACCTTTAATTTTATGAGCTTCAAACTTAATCCCATCTTTGTCTTTCGCTGTCATATTAGAGTCAAGAATTGCTATATAGTCTGGCATCATCTTTTCAAACATCGCAATACTTTCATGTACTGGTTTGGTGCCGACAATCTCAACATAAGACTCTAGCATCTCTAAATCGAGTAATTGATTAAACATCTCATTATTTGAATGCTCTACCACAACGGCTGGTTGAACATCTGAAACCGGCTCAATTGTTTCTATCTCTTCATCGTCATCAAAATCATCAAGCGGACAAGTCAGTACTAATCGCTGAATAACATCGGTAATAGCTTTGACACTCAGAGGCTTACTTAGCGCCTCATCCATACCTTTTTCAATGTACTCGTTTTTATCACTGATCACATTAGCGGTTAACGCGACTAATGCTGGTAAATAATCGTACTTTTTACGCAGCGCTTGCGCTACATCAAACCCGGTCATATCCGGTAACTGAATATCAAGTAACACAAGATCGAAAGCTTCAGGATCGAACATAGCCAATGCTTCATCACCACGCATCGCAACCGTTACTTCATGCCCTAAGCTTTCCAGTAACGCTTTCGCAACAGTAATGTTCAGTTCAATATCTTCAACCATAAAAATACTTAAACTGGCTTGAGGCACCACAGGCATGATTTCTTCTTCAACGACAGCCTCAGCTAATGGCACTCTAATGGTAACAGTAAAAGTACTGCCTTCACCGATATCAGAAGTAACCAAAATATCGCCGCCCATGAGCTGCACCAACTGACGAGAAACAGCAAGACCTATACCCGTACCTACCGCGTGTAAATTGTCGCTACCTTGCTTAACCTGATAATACATGGCAAATATTTTATCGACTTCAGACGCTGGAATCCCAATTCCGCTATCTTCAACGTCAAAGGTAATTTCTGCCTCATGCTCAAAGATTTCGCTGCTCACCGATAAAATCACACCACCTTCTTTGGTGAATTTGGTCGCATTGCCAATCAAGTTCCACAATACCTGACGTAAACGAGTGCTATCGACTTCGATGAAAGCGGGTAGTTTAGTTAATCGTTCCAAGTCAAAACGTAAGCCTTTTTGTTCAGCCATCAAATTTGAAATATTCTCCATTTCAGTGATAAACTCATTGAAATCAAGCGGTTTAGGCATAAGTTCTAAACGACGGCGATCTGACTTATCCATATCGATGATGTCATTAAAGATATTGCCTAACGTTATTGCACTCACGTGAACGGTACGCATATAACCACGCTGCTCATCATTTAACGGCGTTTCAAGTAACATTCGGCTCAAACCGACAATACCGTTTAGCGGGGTGCGTAATTCATGGCTAATCGTCGAAATGAATGCGGTTTTATCTCGGCTCGCTTTTTCTTGTGCGTCTTGGTATTGCTTACGCTCTGTAATATCTCGACCGAATCCCATCAAGCCTAAACGTCGACCATCACGGCGGTAAAACGGGACTTTTCGTAATTCAAAAATGGCTTTTCGACCATCGGGATATTCCAGCCATTGTTCGTAAGTCAGCGATACGTTTTTCTGAAAAACTTGCTCATCCGTTTCAACAATTTTTATCGCCGCTTCTTCGCTATATACATCCCATGGGGTTAACCCAACTAATCCTTTTTCAGTTTTTCCCGTGAGCTCTGCCATTGCTCGGTTACAACCAGAGAACTCACCTTTCTCATTACGGTAGTAAATAAGATCCGGAGATGCATCTAAGAAAGATTTGAGTAATGCGCCTTGCTCTGCAAGCTCTAACTGCGCATTTTCACGCTGATAGACTTCATTTTCTAAATCATGCATGGCTATTTCACGGGCTTCTTCCGCTTTTTCTCGTTCTTCAATTTCTTGATTTAGTTGCGTAATATTCACTTGAAGCTGCGTATTTAACTGCATATCGCGAGAGCGCATTTCTTCTAATTTACTGACCAATTTAGATAAACGCTGGCGAGAATCTTCCAACTGATCAACGACCACCGATAAAAAGTAAACAGCCCAAGGCGTGATCAGTAGACCGAAGAATACCGAACGCACAATATCGATGTTATGCACTTCACCTTGTAGTGCGAGAGTTACCCCGATTTGAACAACAACAGCCAACGCCACAAGCGCCAATGCTAATAATAAGCTGAATCGCACTATGCCTAACTTGACTAACAAGTCGACATAGAACTGAGCCAGGACTTTGATTTGTTTCATGATTTAATCCACAACCTAGAAGTGCTTATTTTAATAATATCTTGTGCGGTGACAGAACCAAAGGATAAGTACCACAGTTATGCTCGAATGTTATATTTAACCCATAAAAAAACCTGCTCTCGCAGGCTTATTAACGCGATTAAAAATCATCGCTGTCAGATATCGACATTGAACAATTTCGGCCTGCAGCTTTAGCTTTATACAATGCCACATCCGCCATGCCGACTAAATCGCCATAATCTTGAGATGGTAAAGGGATAACCGACGCAATGCCTAAGCTTACTGTTAGTCTATTGGCGACGTTAGAATAGCCGTGCGTTAAGCCTTTGCTGGCTAATTCTTGATGAATATTCGCCGCGACGATTTCTCCCCCTTTTAAATCGGTATTTGGTAATAAAAAAGCAAACTCTTCGCCACCATAACGTGCCACTTCATCGGTGCCTCGCTGTACCACATTACGAAGCACTTTCGCGACTTCTTGTAATGCAATATCACCTTGTTGATGCCCGTAGTTATCATTAAAGGCTTTAAAGTAATCGATATCGCATAAAATAAGGGTAAGTGGCTGTTGCTCTCGAACATGGCCATGCCACAGCTTACGTAATTGTTCATCAAAACTTCGTCGATTAGCGACTTTGGTTAAACTATCGATAAAGCTCAATTCTTGTAAGTCCATAATTGCATCGGCTAATTGCTGTTCAGTCGCTTTGCGTTCTGTTACATCACGCGCCATCACCAATACACCGACGGAGTTATCGGTTGGATCTCGATAAGGCGATTTTGCCACTTCGTACCAAATAGGAGTGCCATCTTCAAGAATGACGTAATCTTCTGTTTTAATGGTAATGCCCTTTGCCATGACTTCTTCATCTATGGGACGACAAAGCTCCCACTTATCAGAGTCAAGCACATCCGAAACGACTTTTCCCAGTAAGGTTTCAGTGGTGTATCCCAACGAGTGGGCGAACGACTCATTACAGCCAACATAAACCCAATGCTGGTTAAACAATCCAATTGGGTCTTGGCTCGCGCTTAAAATCGTATCCAATAAATTATTACGTTGCGCTAATGTCTGCTCTGTCACTTCACGCTTTTCAATTTCAGTCTTAAGACTTTCTTGCATTTCATGCCAATCAGTTACGTCATGACTGATCCCAAGCGTACCAATAACCTCACTATTATCACCAATCAATAACGTTTTATTGGTTTCTAATAATCGGCTACAACCTTCTGGTGATGTCGTCCAGGTATGCGTTGAATTGTTACTAGAAAACGAAGCTTCTTCGCTATCAATCAAACCATCATTGAGCCTACCTCGCCAAAAACGATCGAAGGCTTTATTGGTTCCAATTATTCGGTCGGCATTATCTTGAAAATACACTAATTCAGACAGGGAGTTTAAAACACTTTGGAATACACGTTGTTCTTGTTCAATTTTACTTTGAACAACATTGTGCTGTTGCGGTTCATATAGATACAGTAACCATGCCATTTTACGTTTAAAACGAATACGTTGACCTGATATTTTTAACTTCGTGCCTAAATGCTCTGACAATATCAGCTCTTTACCCCAATCTCTAAAACCTGTTTCATTACTATAAGGACGCAAAAAGTCATATAGCATTTGGGGCTCGATATGATCTGGATAAATATAACTATTGCCGACTTTTCTAACCCCGATTAATTCACGGCACGCTTTATTGGCATAAAGTAATGAGCCATCATTACCTCTTACAATAACGGCCCCTACAGGCAAGTAATTAAGATTAGCTTGGATTTTTTTAAATGAAGATAACCGAATATTATGAAGAATAAGCGCTAAAAAAGCACCGCCAATAGAAATAGCTAAGATCACTGCTGTAAACATCAGAATCGGACTATCGAAGTCAGCAGAAGAGATTAAAGCCCAACAAGCAGATGGGCTAAAAAATAGAATAAGAAGAATAAACCTACGACTGCAATTCATCGAACATCCACATCAGAAAAATACGGCCAAATACATTAAGGGGAAAGTTAATGTTCAAGCCAGTAAGATCGAATATGTATGATTATTAACTACTTGAACTATCAATAATCTACCATATGTTATGATTTTTTAGGTAATATCGGCTGATAAATAAATGAATTGTCTAATGCAGAGCCTTGCGCACCATGTTGATCAAGGTATTTACCAATATCAATCATGGCTAACCAACGATTTTCACACCAAGTCGGAGCCAGTAACGTAGGACGACGAGCACTGGCTGATACGCGATGAAAAACAACTTCTGGTGGCGTAAGGCGGATCATTTCAGCGGCAATTTCAGTATATGTTTCTAAACTCAACGCTTCGAGGCGATCTGCCTTCCACGCTTTCGCCATAATACTGCCTTCGACAATATGGAGTGGGTGCAATTTGATTCCATCAGTCCCCACATCAATAGTACGTTTCAGTGTCTCTAAATTGTCTTCTTTGGTATCACCCGGCAAGCCAACAATAAGATGGGTACACACTTTAATGCCCATTGCACGGGCACGTTTGGTGATGTTCTCATAACACGCAAAATCATGACCTCGATTAATACGCTTTAATGTCTTATCGTTCGCGGTTTGTAACCCAAGTTCAAGCCAAATTTCATAGCCCTGCTCGCAATAACTCGCCAGTAACTCCAGCACTGCATCTGGCACACAATCTGGACGCGTACCCACGCACAAGCCGACGATATTGGCTGCTTGTAGCGCTTCTTCATACATGTTTTTCAACAACTGCACTTCAGCGTAAGTATTGGTGTACGCCTGAAAATACGCTAAATAACGGTTAGCACGATCGGTGTTGACTGCACGTTGCGCCAACTGCTGACGAATAGGTATATACTGTGCTTGCTCATCAGCAAAAGAAGCGACATTACAGAAGGTACAACCTCCTCGGCCAATCGTGCCATCACGATTTGGACAACTAAAACCACCATGCAAAGACAGTTTATGTACTTTCTCTCCATAACGTCGTTGTAAATCTTGCCCAAAGGTATTGACTAATTCGTGCAGTTGCATCATTTCACCTAGCGTTTATTATCGTTCCAATAAGAAAGATAAACCTGTTTACGGCGGCGCAGATTAACATTAAGCCTCAAAATGGAATTTGTGCCAAAACAAGAAAAAACGTATAACTCAAAGAAGCTAGCACGTCATTACCCCTTTGTTGATAAAATACGACAAAAAGTGCGTCCCCCTCTCCGACTAAAGTCTAATATTCTAAACACCGCGCTCAATATCATTCAGTAAGATATTCACAATGATAAGCATTATCGAATAAACACGCACATTGGCGAATTATAAATGCACTAAATGAAATAATTTATGCTCTTTATGTGTTATTTATTGTTGGTAATTAAAGTATCAAAACTGTAGGATAGTTACACTTGTGTGCAATTTATGCACAACATATGTGATGTAATCAGCTATTCTAATAGTGATTTATGTTGCTAAATCGGAAAGACTGCAGTGTTTTCACATACCAGAATGAAAACACTCCAACATTTAGTTTGCTATTGAAAGTAAGAACTTCATCCCACAGCAAACACGCAACTCAACGACGCTGGACAAGACGTCCGATATAAAGCTCATTGAGAATGTGATTATAAAATTAGGGATAACCAAGCCTTTGGATAAGGGCTTGTTGAAACTGGAAGGATGTATCAATGTCAGATCAAGAGCTTAACGCGCAGGGACTTTATGTACCCGAATTAGAGCACGATGCCTGTGGTATCGGCTTTGTTGCCCACCTTAAAAACCGTAAATCCCATGAGATCGTAACACAAGCGCTCGACATGTTAGCTCGTATGGAGCACCGTGGCGGCCAAGGTTGTGATCCTTGTAGTGGTGATGGTGCCGGTATTCTTTTACAAAAGCCGCATGAATTTTTACTGGAAGAAACAGTAAAACAAGGCATTAAACTACCGTCATTTGATAAATACGGTGTGGGTGTTGTGCTGTTCCCGAAAGATGAGCACAAACGTTCGCAGTGTCGTGACATTTTAGAACGAAATGCAAAGCGACTTGATCTAGAAGTGATTGGCTATCGTGTATTACCAGTCGATAACTCCATGATCGGTGAAGACCCTCTTAGCACTGAACCACAGTTTGAACATGTGTTTATTACTGGTGGCGCAAACTTAGACCCCGCAGTGTTAGAACGTAAACTCTATGTTCTTCGTAATTATACTGTGCGTGTTTGCCTTGAAAGCATTTCAAATATTGGCGATGACTTCTACATAAACTCATTGTCTTATAAAACCTTGGTATATAAAGGTCAGCTTACTACTGAGCAAGTACCTCAATACTTCTTAGACCTACAAAACCCAAGTATGGTGACGGCACTCGCATTGGTGCACTCGCGTTTCTCGACCAATACTTTCCCTCGCTGGCGTCTGGCCCAACCCTTCCGTTATATTGCTCACAACGGTGAAATTAACACTGTACGTGGTAATTTGAACTGGATGAAGGCACGTGAAGCGATTCTTGAATCGGATCTATTCAGCCAACAAGAAATCGACATGTTATTGCCGATTTGTCAGGAAGGCAGTTCAGATTCCTCCAACTTCGATATGGCGTTAGAACTGTTAGTGCTTTCTGGCCGTAGCTTGCCACATGCGCTTATGATGCTGATTCCTGAAGCATGGCAAGAAAACAAGAGCATGGATCCCAAACGACGTGCTTTCTATCAATACCACGCAAATGTTATGGAACCATGGGATGGTCCGGCTTCTGTTTGTTTCACTGATGGTGTTCAAGTAGGTGCAACGCTTGACCGTAATGGTCTTCGTCCTTCTCGTTATACGGTGACCAAAGATGATTTCTTGGTTATGGCATCAGAATCTGGCGTTGTAAAAATTGATCCTGAAAATGTTCAGTTCCGTGGTCGCCTACAACCAGGGCGTATCTTTGTTGCCGATTTAGAGCAAGGTCGCATCATCTCTGACGAAGAAGTCAAAGACAGCATCGCCACAGCGCAGCCCTATGAGCAGTGGATTAAAGACAACTTATTGACCTTAAAGGCTCTGCCTGAAGCCGACAACATGCACCACCAGCCAACACCAGAACGTTTACTGCATCATCAACAAGCGTTTGGTATGAGCTCTGAAGAAGTGAACGAAATTATCGTTCCTTTAGCGAAAACTGGTTATGAACCACTCAGTGCGATGGGTGCTGACTGGCCACTCGCAATTCTATCGCATCAGTCTCAGCATCTATCTAACTACTTTAAGCAGCTTTTTGCTCAGGTAACTAACCCACCGATCGACCCGATCCGTGAGCGTATGGTTATGTCGCTGAATACTTACCTTGGTAAAGATCAGAACCTACTGACTGAAACACCTGAACACTGCCAAAAAGTAGAGTTAGAATCACCCGTTCTTTCAAATGCTGAACTTGAAAAGCTGCGTGCTATCGATAAAGAGCACTTACAAGCTAAAACGCTCGACATCGTATTCCGTGCTAACGGAGAGCAAGGCAAACTAGAACGCGCCCTTACGCGTATTTGCCAATATTCAGAAGATGCGGTTAACGATGGTTATTCCATTATCATCCTGACCGACCGTGCCGTTAACTCTAACCATGCTGCGATTCCTGCCATGCTGGCAGTGGGTGCCGTTCACCACCACCTAATCCGTAAAGGGTTACGTGCGAAATGTGACATCATTATCGAAACCGGTGATGCACGTGAAACCCATCACTTTGCAACACTAGTCGGTTATGGTGCCAATGCCATTAACCCTTACCTAGTGACAGAGACACTGGTTGATCTGCAAAAAAAGCGTAAGTTAGACCCTGAGTTATCAACAGATGCACTATTCAATAATTACCGTAAAGGTGTAAATGGCGGTCTGCTTAAGATCTTCTCGAAGATGGGCATTTCTACCTTGCAGTCATACCATGGCGCACAAATATTTGAAGCGCTGGGTATCAGTAAATCTGTTGTCGATAAATACTTCACAGGTACTGTTTCTCGTATTCAAGGTTTAACCATTGATGACATCGCACAAGAAGTGCTAATTCGTCACCGTGTTGGTTATCCTACTCGCGAAATCCCAATTCAAATGCTGGATGTGGGTGGCGTATATCAGTGGAAACAACGTGGTGAAAAACACCTGTTTAACCCTGAAACAATTTCGCTGCTTCAGCAATCAACACGCGGTAAAGATTACAAGCAATTCCAAGAGTATTGCCATGCTGTTGATGCACAAGGCGACAACGCCGCAACATTGCGTAGTCAGCTTGAATTCATAAAAAGCCCAACAGGTGCTATACCACTGGCTGACGTTGAGCCAATTGAAAGCATCTTGAAGCGATTTGCTACTGGTGCGATGAGCTTTGGTTCTATCTCTCACGAAGCCCACTCTACCCTTGCTGTTGCAATGAACCGCATCGGTGCTAAATCTAACTCAGGCGAAGGTGGTGAAGACCCTGTTCGTTTTGATAAGAAAGACAACGGTGATTGGGAACGTTCAGCTATCAAGCAAGTTGCATCAGGTCGTTTCGGCGTAACCTCATACTACTTGAGTAATGCTGATGAGCTGCAAATCAAGATGGCACAAGGCGCGAAACCAGGTGAAGGCGGTCAGCTGCCGGGTGACAAAGTCGACGACTGGATTGGTGCAACACGTCACTCAACACCAGGGGTCGGTCTAATTTCCCCGCCACCACACCACGATATCTATTCTATCGAAGATTTAGCACAGCTGATCTACGATTTGAAAAATGCTAACCGCGCAGGACGTGTTAACGTCAAGCTCGTATCGGAAGCTGGCGTAGGTACAATCGCGTCAGGTGTTGCAAAAGCAAAAGCCGATGTCGTGCTTATTGCAGGCTTTGATGGCGGTACTGGTGCATCACCAATGTCATCAATTCGCCACACAGGTTTACCGTGGGAACTTGGCCTTGCAGAAACACACCAAACACTACTGAAAAACGGCTTACGTAACCGTATCGTTGTTCAGTCTGATGGCCAGATGAAAACCCCTCGCGACCTTGCAGTCGCAACACTACTGGGTGCTGAAGAATGGGGAGTAGCAACAGCAGCACTGGTTGTTGAAGGCTGTATCATGATGCGTAAGTGTCATAAGAATACCTGCCCTGTTGGTATCGCAACGCAAAATAAAACACTGCGAGAGCGTTTTGACGGTCGTGTTGAAGATGTGGTTACTTTCTTCCAGTACATGGCTGAAGGGTTACGTGAAGTGATGGCTGAGCTTGGTTTCCGTACCATTGAAGAAATGGTGGGGCAATCTCACAAACTGAAAATCCGTAGTGACATTGGCCATTGGAAATACAAAAATCTTGATTTAAGCCCAGTGTTATTTATTGAGCCACCTCGTAAAGACGATGGTATCTATAATCAGCGCCAACAAGAACACAATCTTGAACATGTACTTGACCGTAAGTTAATTGATGTTGCCGCCCCCGCGTTATATCAGGGCAAGCAAGTCGATGCTGAATTTGACATCATCAATACCGACCGTAGTACGGGTACTATGCTGTCAAACGAGATTTCAAAAATCTATAAAGACCAAGGCCTACCACAGCCAATGAACGTGAAGTTTAATGGTTCAGCGGGTCAAAGCTTTGGGGCATTCCTTGCGAAAGGAGTGAACTTTGAAGTCGAAGGCGATGCCAATGACTACTGGGGTAAAGGCTTATCTGGCGGCACGATAGTGCTTTATCCAAACAGCAAATCTAATATTGTTCCTGAAGACAACATCATTGTAGGTAACGTCTGTTTCTACGGTGCAACGTCGGGTGAATCTTACATTCGCGGTCTAGCGGGTGAACGTTTCTGTGTACGTAATTCAGGCGCAAAAGTGGTTGTTGAAGGAATCGGTGACCACGGTTGTGAATATATGACTGGTGGTATTGCCGTTATTCTAGGTCAAACAGGTCGTAACTTCGCAGCAGGTATGAGCGGTGGTATCGCGTATGTTTGGGACCAATTCGAGGACTTCGAAACCAAGCTAAATGCAGAACTTGTTGATCTTGACCCTCTCGAGCAAGAAGACAAAGATTTGCTATTAGACATGCTAACCAAGCATGCTGAACTGACAGGCAGTACAGTCGCAGAAACCTTCCTATCTAACTTTGAAGCAAACCTTCAGAAGATGGTGAAAGTAATGCCAAGGGATTACAAAGCTGTACTACTAAAGCGTAAAGCTGAAGCAGAAAACAAGGAAGAGTTGGAGGCCGTAAATGGGTAAGCCTACAGGATTTTTAGAATTTGGTCGTGAGCTACCACAAAAGGTAGATCCAAGCGTTCGTATTCAAGATAACAAAGAATTTGTTCTGAATGACGAGTTTGGCGATAAGATCAATACTCAAGCATCACGTTGTATGGATTGCGGCGTACCTTTCTGTCACAACGCGTGCCCGATTGGTAACATCATCCCAGAATTCAACGATGCCGTTTTCCGTGATAGCTGGGAAGAAGCGTGGAACATTTTAAGTTCAACCAATAACTTCCCTGAATTTACTGGTCGCGTATGTCCAGCGCCTTGTGAAAGTGGCTGTGTATTGGGTATCAACCAAGATCCAATCACGATTTGTAATATCGAGAAAACCATTGTCGAAACAGCCTACCGTGAAGGGTATGCTAAACCGAAAACGCCACGCACACGTACAGGGAAAACCATTGCTATCATCGGTTCTGGTCCTGCGGGTCTATCAGCTGCCGAGCAGTTAAACAGTGCGGGTCATTGCGTAACTGTTTTTGAGCGTGATGAAAAGGTCGGGGGGCTATTACGTTTTGGGATCCCTGACTTCAAATTAGGCATGGATATCATTGATCGTAAAATCGACTTAATGAGCGATGCTGGTGTTAAGTTTGAAGTTAATGCGCACATTGGTGTCACGGTAAATGCTCAGCAACTACGTCAAGATTTTGATGTGGTATTACTAACAGGCGGTTCAACCGTACCGCGTAATTTACCGATTCCAGGTCGTGAGTTAAAAGGTGTACATTTTGCAATGGAATTCCTTGCGCAAAATAATCGCCGTGCTAACGACATGGATTTAAAAACCGAAGAAATTCACGCCAAAGGCAAGCATATTGTTGTGGTTGGTGGCGGCGATACCGGTTCTGACTGTGTGGGTACATCTAACCGTCATGGTGCTGCAAGTATTACTCAAGTGGAAATTATGCCAATTCCACCTGGGCAGCGTCCAACGAATCAACCTTGGCCGTCTTACCCAATGATCATGAAAACATCGACTTCGCATGAAGAAGGTTGTGATCGTCATTGGAATATTCTGACTAAAGAGTTCATCGGTGATGAGGCGGGTAATGTAAAAGCATTGCGTATCGCCGATATTCAGTGGCAAGAAGCCAAACCTGGTGAACGCCCTGTTTTTGATGAAGTCGCAGGCTCTGAGCGTATCATTCCATGTGATATGGCGTTTTTAGCGATGGGCTTCTTACATCCAGAACCAACCGGTGTTATTGCTCAACTAGATATTAAGTTGGATGAGCGCGGTAATGTTGCAACCACGGGTTTTGCAACTAGTCAGAAAGGTGTTTTTGCCGCAGGCGATATGCGTACTGGTCAATCTTTGGTGGTACGTTGTATCAACGAGGGTCGTGAATGTGCACGTGAAATTGATGACTTCTTAATGGGTAACTCCAACCTAGAAGCAAAAGCTGATTCACTGATGCTCTCTCAAGCCTAATTAACAAACATAATAGATATACTAAACAACCAGCTCCGTAGTGAGCTGGTTTTTTTATACCTATACCCATTATCGGTATACAGTTTTTACTACTTCCCCTTTCTTTAAACAATCAGTTTTACTTTTTATCACTAATTAGAACCTTTGAAGTAAGTCGGTAATACCCGCTCTTTTTCTTGCTAGTATCTGACCGTTATCACCATCAAAAATGCCAATACATTCTTTGATTTTCAAATGAAAAAATTGAAAACCAGACACTTATAAGAAATATATATTGTGGTAGCACTCAAATGTGATCTGTAACGATAATTTGACCTTTTTGTAATTTATCGTTAACTTGAAATGTCGCAATAAGCAGAAAAGACGATCAGGAAGATTGTCATACTTATGCAGTCACACTGTTTAAATGAGCAGAAGCAAGGGAGAGTTGCAATGACACTGTATGACCCAGCGCTGGAAAAAGATAACTGTGGTTTTGGTTTAATCGCCCATATTGAAGGTGATACTAGTCACAAGCTAGTGCGTACCGCCATATCGGCATTGGATCGTATGACCCACCGAGGTGGCATTGCTGCCGACGGAAAAACCGGTGATGGCTGTGGGCTATTAATGAAAAAGCCCGAGAGCTTCTATCGTATTATCGCCGAAGAAAAAGACTGGAAACTCGCCCGAGAGTTTGCCATTGGCATGCTATTTCTTAGTCAGGATCCAGTTAGAGCCGAACAAGCCCGCGCAATTATCAATGATGAGCTATCAAAAGAAACATTGTCTATTGCTGGTTGGCGTACTGTTCCTATCAATGATCAGGTTCTCGGCCCTATTGCGAAAGAATCATTACCCAATATTGAGCAGGTATTTATCAATGCACCAGCCGGTTGGAAACCTCGCGACATAGATCGTCGCCTTTATATTGCTCGCCGACGCATTGAAAAACGCATTACTGACGATTCTGATTTTTATATCTGTAGCCTCTCTAGCCAAGTCACGGTTTACAAAGGCTTGTGTATGCCAGCAGATTTACCACGATTTTACACAGATCTTGGTGATCTCCGTTTAGAGTCTTCTATTTGCTTATTCCACCAACGTTTCTCGACCAATACCCAACCACGCTGGCCATTGGCACAACCCTTCCGGTATTTGGCCCACAACGGTGAAATTAATACCATTGCGGGGAATCGCCAATGGGCGCGTGCGCGCGCTTATAAATTTGCTTCGCCATTATTACCCGATCTTCAAACTGCCGCCCCTTTTATCAATGAAACAGGCTCAGATTCATCTAGCTTAGATAACATGCTAGAACTGTTTTTAGCTGGTGGTCTCGATCTATTCCGTGCAATGCGCATGTTAGTGCCACCAGCATGGCAAAATCATCCTGATATGGATCCTGAACTTCGCGCTTTCTATGATTTTAACTCCATGCACATGGAGCCATGGGATGGACCAGCAGGTATCGTGATGTCTGATGGGCGCTATGCCGCCTGTAATCTTGATCGAAATGGTCTACGGCCTGCACGTTATGTGATCACAAAAGACAAGTTGATAACCCTTGCATCAGAGGTCGGTATTTGGGATTACGCTCCCGATGAAGTCTCTGAAAAAGGCCGTGTTGGCCCTGGTGAACTGCTCGTTATCGACACCAAGTTCGGTAAGATCTGGCATTCTAGCGACATAGACAACGAACTTATGGGGCGACACCCTTATAAAGAGTGGATGGACAGCCACGTTAAACGGTTAATCCCTTTTACTGAGCTGGGTGACGATCAAGTCGGCAGCCGCTCGTTGGATGACAACGAACTCAATACTTATCAAAAACTATTTGGAGTCAATCACGAAGAGTTAGATCAGGTATTACGTGTTGTCGGCGAAAACGGTCAAGAAGCGACAGGCTCAATGGGTGATGATGCCCCTATGGCGGTATTGTCTTCAAAAGAGCGCGCTATTACCGACTACTTCCGCCAAATGTTTGCTCAGGTGACTAACCCACCGATAGATCCACTGCGTGAAAAGCACGTTATGTCACTCGCCACCTGTATTGGTCGTGAAATGAATGTATTCTGTGAAACCGATGGTCACGCTTACCGAGTTGCCTTTAATTCACCGATATTACTATATTCAGATCTAGTACAACTATTAGAGCTCGATAGCCAATATTACCGTAATAGCATTATCGATATTAACTACGACCCAAGCGAAAAAGATCTCAGACAAGCCATTAATGATTTATGTGACCAAGCTGAACGCCTCGTGCGCAATGGTACAGTGTTACTCGTATTATCCGATCGTGGGATTGATAAAAATAAGTTACCGATCCCTGCCGCAATGGCCGTCGGTGCCGTGCAAAATCGCCTAGTGGCAACGAATTTGCGCTGCGATGCCAACATCATTATCGAAACCGCAACCGCGCGCGATCCACACCAATTTGCGGTACTCATTGGCTTTGGTGCCACCGCGGTTTATCCATACCTTGCTTATGAATCGCTGGGTAAGCTGATCGATAATGGGGCAATATCTAAACCATACCGTGATGTGATGGTGAATTTTCGCGATGGCATGAATAAAGGTCTATACAAGATCATGTCTAAAATGGGGATCTCCACTGTTGCCTCATACCGTTGTTCACAACTCTTTGAAGCGATTGGTCTGCATGAAGACATCATCGAACTGTGCTTTAGCGGTGTTTCAAGCCGAATTTCTGGCGCTAACTTTGACGACTTCCAACAAGATTTATTTAACCTATCACGTAAAGCATGGCTAAAACGTAAACCGATAGAACATGGCGGCTTGCTAAAATACGTTCACGGTGGTGAATTCCACGCCTACAACCCCGATGTGGTTAGCACTCTGCAACAGGCTGTAAAGTCAAGCAATTACAACGATTACTTGTCGTTTGCCAATATCGTTAATGAACGTCCAGTCGCGGCTATTCGTGACTTGTTAGCATTAAAGAAATCAGATAACCCGACAACACTAGAACAAGTCGAAACCGCCTCTGAACTCTATCAGCGCTTCGATTCCGCCGCGATGTCTATTGGCGCACTCAGCCCCGAAGCCCATGAAGCACTCGCGATTGCGATGAACCGTTTGGGTGGTTACTCAAATTCAGGCGAAGGCGGCGAAGATCCACGTCGTTTTGGCACCGAGCGAAACTCACGTATTAAGCAAGTGGCTTCAGGACGATTTGGCGTCACGCCGCATTACTTAGTCAATGCCGATGTTATTCAGATCAAAGTGGCACAAGGTGCTAAGCCCGGAGAAGGAGGCCAACTGCCAGGTCACAAAGTCACCACTGAGATTGCCAAACTGCGCTTTGCCGTTCCCGGGGTTACATTAATATCACCGCCACCTCATCACGATATTTATTCGATTGAAGATTTAGCCCAATTGATCTTTGATTTAAAAGAAGTGAATCCTAAAGCCATGGTGTCAGTCAAGCTGGTTTCAGAACCAGGTGTCGGCACAATTGCGACAGGTGTCGCTAAAGCCTACGCTGATCTAATTACCATTTCAGGTTACGACGGCGGAACCGGTGCGAGCCCACTCACCTCTGTAAAATATGCAGGCAGCCCATGGGAGCTGGGGTTAGCAGAAACTCAGCAAGCATTAGTCGCCAACGGATTACGGCATAAAATCCGCTTACAAGTCGATGGCGGTTTGAAAACCGGTCTCGATGTGGTGAAAGCGGCAATTCTAGGTGCTGAAAGCTTTGGTTTTGGTACCGCCCCAATGGTGGCGTTAGGCTGTAAATATCTACGTATTTGCCACCTAAATAATTGTGCAACAGGGGTCGCAACCCAAGATGAAAAACTGCGTCGTGATTTCTTCAAAGGTTTACCAGAACAAGTCATGAACTACTTCATCGGCTTAGGTCAGGAAGTCCGTGAATTATTGGCTCAGTTAGGGGTAAAACAGCTCACCGATCTGATTGGTCGTACTGATCTGCTCGCTGTCATTAACGGCCATACCGCGAAACAAAACAAACTTGATTTAAGCAGCCTGCTACATGCGCCTACACCAATCGCAGGCAAAACAGTGTATTGCAGCGAACCCAATACCCCGTTTGATACCGCTCAATTAAGTAGTACCTTAATTGAAGAAGCCTTGCCAGCCATAGAAAGCCGAAGCGGTACCGATTTATATCACGATATTCGTAATACTGATCGCTCGATTGGTGCCCGTTTATCCGGTGAAATTGCACTGCGTTATGGTAACCAAGGCATGGCAGGGAACCCCATCAATCTTTACTTAACGGGTACTGCTGGTCAGTCATTTGGAGTATGGAACGCAGGCGGGCTAAACCTCAACTTAACGGGCGATGCCAACGACTATGTGGGTAAGGGAATGACCGGCGGCAAGATTGCCATCAGACCACCTATTGGCTCAGCATTTAAATCGCATGAAGCCACGATTATTGGTAATACCTGCTTATATGGTGCAACGGGCGGGAAGTTGTTTGCTGCAGGTACCGCAGGTGAACGCTTCGGAGTGCGTAACTCAGGTACGATTGCCGTAATTGAAGGTGCTGGTGATAACGCCTGCGAATACATGACGGGGGGGATTATTGCCATTTTAGGTAAAACAGGGGTCAACTTCGGTGCAGGCATGACAGGTGGCTTTGCTTATATTCTTGATGAAGATGGTGATTTCGCAGGACGCGTAAACCCTGAACTCATTGAAACATTGCCCTTAAATGACCTTCAAATCCACCAAGAGCATTTACGCGGTTTGATTGATCGCCACCTTGAGGAAACAGGATCAAGCCGAGCTCAAGAAATTCTGGCCGACTTCGACCAATGGATTCCAAAGTTCTATTTAGCGAAACCTAAATCGGCAGATGTGAATACCCTTCTGGGTCACCAAAGCCGCTCAGCTGCAGAGCTGCGTGTACAAGCACAATAAGGGAGGGGAAAAATAATGAGCCAGAACGTATACCAATTCATTGATGTCGCGCGTGTTGATCCTGCAAAAAAACCGCTTAACATCCGTAAGATTGAGTTCGTTGAAATCTACGAACCCTTTACACAACAGCAAGCCGGCGCTCAAGCTGATCGCTGCCTTGACTGTGGTAACCCATATTGTGAATGGAAGTGCCCAGTACATAACTACATTCCACAGTGGTTAAAATTAGCCAATGAAGGGCGCATATTAGAAGCGGCAGAACTCGCCCACCAAACCAATACGCTACCTGAAGTCTGTGGTCGAGTATGCCCACAAGATCGTTTATGTGAAGGATCTTGTACGCTTAATGAGGACTTTGGTGCCGTCGCTATTGGCAACGTTGAAAAATACATTACCGATAAAGCGTTTGAAATGGGCTGGAAGCCCGACATGTCGCATGTTGAATGGACAGATAAAAAAGTGGCTATTATTGGTGCCGGTCCAGCAGGGTTATCTTGCGCTGATATCTTAGTGCGCAATGGCGTAAAACCCGTGGTATTTGATCGCTACCCTGAAATTGGTGGTCTACTCACGTTTGGCATCCCCTCTTTCAAACTAGAGAAAGAGGTGATGGTTAACCGTCGTAAAATATTCACTGAAATGGGCGTTGAATTCCAACTCAATACCGAGATCGGAAAAGACATTCAGATGAATGACTTACTCAAAGACTATGATGCTGTTTTCCTTGGGGTCGGAACGTATAAAAACATGCGCGCAGGGCTAGAAAACGAAAATGCAGCTGGTGTTTACGATGCCTTACCATTTCTCGTATCGAATACCTACAAAGTGATGAACCTAAACACTGACATTGATTTTACTGACATGAAAGGAAAACGCGTTGTTGTATTAGGGGGGGGGGATACCGCGATGGACTGTGTACGCACCTCTATTCGTCAAAACGCCAAAAATGTAATTTGTGCTTACCGCCGTGACGCAGCCAATATGCCGGGTTCAAGACGTGAAGTAAAAAATGCACGCGAAGAAGGCGTGAAATTCATGTTTAACCTACAACCATTAAGTATAAAAATTAATGACCAAGGCCAAGCAACTGGGGTGAATGTCGTTAAAACAAAGCTCGGTGAACCAGACGAAGCAGGACGTCGTCACCCTGAATTGATTGAAGGCAGTGAACATTTACTTGAAGCCGATGCCGTTATTATGGCCTTTGGTTTTCAACCTCACGCCATGCCATGGTTAGAAAAATACGCTGTCGACATTGACCAAAATGGGCGTATTAAAGCACCAGAAACTGCTACCTTCCCATTCCAAACCTCTAACGAGAAAATTTTTGCTGGCGGCGATGCCGTACGGGGTTCAGACCTCGTCGTCACTGCAATTAATGAAGGGCGTTTAGCAGCTCAAGGTATTCTTGATTACCTTGAGGTGTAACACTTAACATCCAACAAATACACAATACAACGAGAGTGTTGATGGGCTAATTTCTCAAATTAGCCCCATAAGCTCTCGTTTTTTCATACTTCAACCTTTCTCACAGCGTGGTACAATTGCGTCAATAATTACACTTCTGGTTGCGACTCTCGCAGCAAGTATTGACTAACAAGAGAACAAATCCATGAAAATCGGCATTATTGGCGCGATGGAGCAAGAAGTTACCATCCTTAAAGAGCAACTTACTGACTGCGAAACTCACCACAAAGCAGGTTGTACTTTTTATACGGGTAACCTAAATGGCGCAGATGTTGTCTTGTTACAATCTGGGATTGGTAAAGTAGCAGCAGCTGTGGGTACCGCTGTTTTACTGGAAGTATTCCAACCAGATGTTGTCTTAAACACCGGTTCTGCGGGTGGTTTTGATTCAAGCCTAACACTTGGTGATGTGGTTATTTCAACAGAAGTACGTTACCACGATGCTGATGTAACAGCGTTTGGCTATGAAATTGGTCAAATGGCACAGCAACCAGCAGCTTTCATTTCTGATGAAAAGTTGATACTGACTGCAGAGCAAGCACTAGCCTCAATGGCTGACATGCATGCCGTTCGCGGTCTAATTTGTACGGGTGATGCATTCGTATGTACTCCTGAAAAACAAGCGTTCATTCGTGATAACTTCCCAACAGTTATTGCAGTGGAAATGGAAGCGGCTGCAATCGCTCAAGCTTGTCATCAATTCAATGTACCGTTTGTTGTTGTTCGTGCAATTTCAGATGTCGCAGATAAAGAATCACCAATGAGCTTTGAAGAGTTCTTACCATTAGCAGCACAAAGCTCGTCGGTAATGGTTGCAAAAATGGTTGAGATTATTAATCAGTAATGACGAATAGCTGGTCTATTTTGCTCGATAACGCCTCCCTACTCGCATTGTGGGGGGCGTTAGTCATACATTGGTTTTTCCCAATACCAACCGCTGTTCATCCCATCCATATTTGCCAACGTTTCGCGATTCTACTGGCCGATAAAGTCAACAACCCAGACGACAACGACAAGCAACGTTTATTCTCAGGAACCTTAACTTGGGCACTTATTTGGGGCACGCTGTTAATTTTATTGATTGCACTTTATCAACTTGTTTGGGTAGATATTCTGTTTCAACTCACCTTATTATGGATTGCACTAGATTGGCGTAATACCGCGAAACTCAGTCAGCATTTCATTAATGCTTATGCCAAAGGAGACAAAGTACGCTGCCGTCAATTACTGGAATACCCCCTTAATCGTAACACCCAAAATCTCTCTTTATTAGGTTTAGGAAAAGCAGGAGCAGAAACACAGCTTCTGAGTTACGGACGCTTAGTGGCTGGCGTTTTATTCTGGTATGCCATTGCCGGGGGAATTGGTGCCATCATGTATCGCGTTGCGATTTGTCTTGCCCGAGCATGGTCACCATCGCGTCATCAATACAATATATTCGGATTACCTGCAGTACGTATTCTCGCGATGCTAGATATTATTCCACTGCGCATACTGGCATTACTCATTACTGTCGGTAACAACAGCAAAGCCGCACTCCAAGGTTTAATAGAGCAGGGAGAACACTGGTTTCTGCCCGGCCCCGGCTGGCTACTGAGTGCGACAGGACATAAATTATCACTGTCTTTAGGTGGGCCTGCTATTTACGATAATAAGAAAATGGTACGCCCCCAAATTGGAGGCAAAATTGCACCTGCAGCCTTTCATTTAGCGCAAATACAACAAATGATGACGTATCGTCTGCTTGCTTGGGTCATCATTGAAAGCGCATTACTGTTTATTTTTCAAGGAAGTTTTTAAGTGCGCTTTATTTATCTGTTTATTGCTCTATTTTCATCGTTCAGTATTGCCCAACAACCTGCCTTACGTGTCATTAGCCTTTCTCCTCATACTACCGAACTTGCTTATGCTGCAGGACTTGGTGACGCTTTAATTGCAGCCAGTGATTACAGTGATTACCCAGAAGCCGCACAAAAATTGGAACGAGTTGCTAACTATCGTGGTGTAAAGTTAGAGCGCATTGTTGCATTACAACCCGACCTAATATTGGCATGGAAGGGTGGTAATCCCCCACGTGAAATGGCTAAGTTAGAACAGTTGGGGTTGAATGTTTTTTATTCGAACCCTGTCGAACTGGAAGATATTGCGACAACGATCGAGCAACTTGGTCAATATTCACCAGATCCGACACAAGCGATACAAACCGCAAATCAATTTCGCCAAGAAATTAACGCATTTAAAACCCGCAATGAAAATCAACGTACAGTAAGTTTCTTCTACCAGTTAAGTACCTCCCCGATCATTACCGTTGCCGATGCTAGCTGGCCAAGCCAAGTATTCTCATTATGCGGAGGCCGAAATATTTTTGGGGATAGTCCAGCGGCCTACCCCCAAGTTTCAGAAGAGCAAGTTGTTGTTCGACAACCAGAAGTTATCTTCGGCACACCTCATGCAGATACTAAAACCAGCATTTGGCAGAACTGGCAAGGTAAGTTGCCAGCCGTTGATAATCATCATGTTTTTACATTACAAGCTGATTGGCTAAATCGGCCTACACCACGTACGATTAATGCGATAAAACAAGTCTGCGGTCTATTCGATCAAGTCAGGGATGGCACTCTGTAACAGAGTCTCAACAATCAATGTGAATGAGCTCACAAAGCCGTGATATCAAGTTGAGCCAGTTTAATTTCCTCGTACAATCTCAGTCCGCTCTCAATGGTCTTTCTATTTAACAGGGACAAGCATGCTTATATATATTCTCGATATGTTCGGCACTGCCGTTTTTGCCGCATCGGGTGTGTTACTGGCGGGTCGATTAAGGATGGATCCGTTTGGGGTCGTTGTACTTGCCAGTGTGACTGCTATTGGCGGTGGTACGATTCGTGATATGGCGTTAGGCGCCACTCCAGTATTTTGGATTACTGATACTAACTACTTATGGGTCATCTTCTTTACCTGCCTTATTAGTATGATCGCCGTACGACGCCCGCAGCGTATGCCATGGTATTTTTTACCTGTTGCCGATGCCATAGGTTTAGCGGTCTTTGTTGCTATCGGGGTAGAAAAAGCCCTTCGTTTCGGCGCATCCCCCATGGTAGCGGTGATCATGGGAGTTATTACAGGCTGTGGTGGTGGTGTAATTCGAGATGTGTTAGCCAGAGAAATTCCGATGGTATTACGAACTGAGGTATATGCTACTGCATGTATTCTTGGTGGAATGATTCACACCATTGGCTTGAGTGTAGATATTGACCCTACAATAGCAACTCTTGCAGGTGTGGTCGCAACACTTTCGATTCGTCTTGCAGCTATTCGTTGGCACCTTTCTTTACCAGCTTTGACCCTAAAAAGTTAACGCTACTGGTAAGTCTATTTATTACAACATCTTGCATAAAACCGCCACTCAAGGCGGTTTTTTTGTATCTAACAATAATAAATAAACCAAAAACTTTACATATCAAGATGGCAAACTACTATATAAAGAAATAACCTTACAAACAGAAAAGGAAGCACACAATGTCAGCCTATGTAGAGCATGCCAATATCACGATCAAGCAATTGGAAAACACCATCCACTTCCTCCAAACCGCTATCCCTGAATTTGAGATTAGAAAACAAGGACAAGGCGATCATTATCGTTGGTGTCATCTAGGAACAGAAAACAGCTATATTGCCCTTCAAGAAGTGGTTGAACGCGAAGAGAGCAACAGAACACCCTATCTTGATATTGGCATTAATCATATTGGGATCGTCATTGATAGTGTGAGTGAAACGAGAGCACGTTTAATCGACGCTGGTTATCAAGAAAATGAGCTTGGTGCCGATCATCCATGGCGTAAACGGATCTATTTCTTTGATAAAGATGGTATTGAATGGGAGTTCATTGAATATTTGTCAGACGATCCAGCGCAACGAAATGACTATAGCCTGTAAACTATTTACCTATAAAGACTTAACCTTTAAAGGCATAGTGAAAAGTCGTCAGGCTGAATATGTTCAAGGCGCATTACGCGCCTTTCGATATCAGTGTTACTCGTCTCATAGGCCTAAACGGCGTTTTTTCAACGAGCGGAGAATTAGCACTAAAAGCACAATCACCACGGCGCTAACAACTGCCCAGCACAATGCTTGATAGTTATGATAAAAAGCCAGAATATGTTCCATTTCATCGTGCAGATATGCCGGAGCTACCCCGAATACCATCAGCCAAACGCTGATAGCCAGTAAATTACCAATCAAAAAATGTTTAACCGGCATTTGTGCAATACCACAGCCTAATGCCATGAATTGTTTGATCCCTTCAATAAATCGACTTATCAATAAACCAAACGTGCCATAACGCTCAATAAAAGCATGTAACTTTCCAAGCGTTCGAGGCTTTATCCATTGTTTGTTCACCAATACATGGCCAAACTTTCGACCAATCCAGAAACCACAACAATTACCAATAAAGCCACTAAGACCCGCCACAAGTAAAATGCTAGACAACGACATTTTACCGGACGCTGCCAGCAAGCTTGCCACCACTAATAAAGATTGCCCAGGCGCAGGAATGCCGATGCCTTCAACCGCAATTGCGATGGCTAAAATCCAATAACCATATTGTTGAAGCAATGGTGTTAACTCAGTAATAATATGTTCTAGCGATGTCATAACAAGCCATTAGAAAAGGGGATATCTCGATAGTAGTCTTCTCGGTGACAGAGAGGAATAAAAAAATGCAGCCAATAAAAAAGGCGCATCAAGCGCCCTTTTACATCACTGCAAATTAGCCCTATTATTTTAGGGTAATACGGGCAAACTTACGCTTGCCTACTTGGTACACAGCAGTACCAGCAGCAGGAATAAGCTTAGTATCTTCAATCTTGTTACCATCAATCTTCGCAGCACCCTGACGGATCATACGCATTGCATCAGATGTTGAATTAACAAGGCCAGCGTCTTTTAGCAAGTTGCTGATCGCAATACCAGCTTCAAATTCAAGCTCTGGCATTTCTTCTGGCATCGCACCTTTTTGGAAGCGATTAATAAACTCTTGCTCTGCAGCATCTGCTGCTGCTGCAGAATGGAAACGAGCAATAATTTCTTTTGCTAGTAAAATCTTAACATCGCGAGGGTTTTTCCCGTTCGCCATGTCTTGCTTAAACTGTTCAATCTCTTCAAGTGGACGGAACGACAAGCACTCAAAGTAGTTCCACATTAGATCATCAGAGATCGACATGATTTTACCAAACATTTCTGTTGGTACTTCACTCACACCAATGTAGTTATGCGCCGACTTAGACATCTTCTTCACGCCATCAAGGCCGACAAGAAGAGGCATAGTCAGTACAACTTGAGGCTTTTGACCGTGTGACTTTTGCAGCTCACGTCCCATTAATAGGTTAAATTTCTGATCCGTACCGCCAAGCTCTACATCTGTTTCCATTGCAACAGAATCATACCCTTGTAGTAATGGGTACATAAATTCATGAATCGCAATAGGACGACCGCCGTTATAACGCTTTTTAAAATCATCACGTTCTAACATACGAGCAACGGTTTGGTTAGAAGCAAGGCGGATCATACCTTCGGCACCTAGCTCTGATAACCACGTTGAGTTGAACTCAATTTTAGTTTTTGCAGGGTCTAGGATTTTGAACACTTGCTCTTTATACGTTTCAGCATTCGCCAAAACATCTTCACGTGTTAGCGGTGGACGCGTGGTATTTTTACCCGTTGGATCACCAACCATACCGGTGAAGTCACCAATCAAGAAAGTAACGTCATGACCAAGCTCTTGGAAAGTACGTAGCTTATTAAGAATGACTGTATGGCCCAAGTGAATATCAGGCGCTGTTGGATCAGCACCTAGCTTGATTCGTAATGGACGGTTTTCTTTTAATTTAGCAATCAGCTCTTCTTCTGGAATTAGCTCATCAATACCGCGCTTAATTTCAGCTAAAGCTTGTTCAATGCTGGCCATTCTTGTTTGCTCCTACAGAATTGGCAAAAAAGTCATAATCAACCATCTTACTTGAATAGAGATGTTTTTTGAAACCAGTTAGACTAAGCGCTGTCTTATTTTTTCCTTTATATTAAAAAAATACCAATGCTAGTATCAAAACTTACTAAATTGCCAAGGATGCACCAAATTCTCATCGCTCTCATCAGTGCTGCTGTGATAGTGCTGATCCTGCTGCCTATGCCTAAGAAAGCAGATAAAATGGACCGTAAATTTGAAATTGGTAAAATGTATCCACTTGAAATCAACCTTGAGCCCAATCAACTTCGTCCTGCTCAAGAAGATGACCGCCCTAATATCCCTGCATTAACATGGAAAAAACACCAAGTTGCATCCGGTGAAAGTCTCGCTGTGGTCTTTAATAAGATAGGGTTAAGCTCAAGCACTCTTCATCGTTTAATCAATGCTGATGAAGGTACAAAAGAGCTCACCGCATTACGTCCTGGTGATACATTTCAATTTGGTATCGATGACAAAAATGAGCTAATTCAACTTATTCAACCCAAAAGTCCGACAGAAAAGCTCATCATTACCCGTGCTGGCGACACCTTTAAATCTAACATTGAAAAGAAAAAAGTAGATACTCAGCTTAATTTTGCTCAAGCCACCATTACCTCAAGCTTCTGGAACGCAGCAGATAGAGCCGGTTTAACCGCCAATCAAATCATGGAAATTGCGGGGATTTTCGGTTGGGATATCGATTTTGCATTAGATATTCGAGAAGGCGATACTTTCTCTGTTCTTTTTGAAGAACGTTTTGTAGAAGGCGAGCAAATTGGCCGCGGGAATATTCTTGCTGCAACCTTCTCGAATTTAGGTCAAACCTTTACTGCTGTTCGTAGTGAAGATGGAAAATATTACGATCAAAATGGCAGTGCCATGCGTAAGGCTTTCTTACGCTCCCCGATTAATTTTCGTTACGTAAGCTCTAACTTCAACCCTAGAAGACTACACCCTGTAACCGGACGTGTACGAGCACACCGCGGAACTGACTATGTCGCACCAGTAGGCACGCCAATTTGGGCTGCAGGTGATGGCATCGTGATGAAATCAGCCTATAACAAGTTCAACGGCAACTATGTGTTCATTCGTCACAGCTCTACGTATATCACTAAATATCTTCACATGACCAAGCGTAGCGTGAAAACAGGGCAACGCGTCAAACAAGGACAAACGGTGGGCACACTAGGGAGTACAGGGCGAGTAACTGGGGCGCATTTGCATTACGAATTCTTGGTAAACGGCACACATAAAAACCCACGAACTGTAAAGCTGCCGCAAGCTAATTCATTGAAAGGCAAAGAGAAGAGCGCTTTCAAAAAACATGCTAACGACAGGCTTAGTCAGCTAGCACAGTTTAGTCAGCTGATTGCAGACAATGGCCCTTTAGAGCAAGGGTCGCATAAAGGCTAACTATCACAGCTAAATATCGAAAGTTCTTTTCTACCTTCTTTTTATCGATATAAAAAAGCCGTCATTCATATGACGGCTTTTTTTACACTGTTTGTCTATATGAAGATAGCTAACGGTGATTTAAACGCTGAATGACGCTCCACAACCACAGGTTGTTGTTGCGTTCGGGTTGTTTACAAAGAAACGAGAACCTTCCAGCCCTTCAGTGTAATCAACAACACCGCCAACTAAATATTGTAAGCTCATTGGGTCAACCACCAGCGTTACACCACTGTTTTCAATCGTCATATCGCCATCATTTACTTTTTCATCAAAAGTAAAACCATACTGGAAACCACTACAACCACCACCTGTGATATAAACGCGTAGTTTTAATTCTGGGTTCTCTTCTTCAGCAATAAGCGTTTTCACTTTGTTCGCAGCTACATCAGAAAAAGACAGCGGTACATTGGCGTCGCTCATTAAAGACCTCTCAAACACATGCGGTAATTAACATGATTATCTAATACCTGACTAACTTGTTCAAGTATTGCTCACTTCAGATGGCACTTCATTACGTAATTTTTCTTTTTTCATGGTTCTATGTAGCAATTGGGAATAGATAGGCTTTCCACCCAAGACCTGCGCCAACACTGTGGCACCAATTGTCGTGATGATTAAGGGTAAGATCAGGTGATAATTATTGGTCATTTCAATTACCAGTAAAATACCAGTTATGGGTGCGCGTACCGTTGCCGCAAATAAAGCCCCCATTCCCGCAATAGCAAACATACCCGGCTCTAACCCTAATTCAGGGAAATACATCTGAACAATAGATCCAAAAAACGTCCCAAATAACGTGCCTAATGCCAGCATAGGCGCAAAAATACCGCCTGGGGCACCAGAGCCAAAACACAACAAGGTCGTGGCAACACGCGCTAAGAATAAAATGAATAACAAGCTGATACTGTATTTACCATTGGTTGCATCAGGAATAAGAGAAATTCCGCCCCCCGTTAATTCAGGAAGATAGAGCAGTAGCAAACCAAAGGTTCCCCCAAGCAAAGTTCCGGTAATTAAATAGCGGCGACGTTCATTGCGGTGAATACGAATAAATAAATCTTGAGACAAGGTAATTAAGCGATTAAAAAGCACGCCAAATACACCAAAAAACATGCCTAATAACAGAAATAACCATAATGCTTTTAGCGTCGGGGCATCATATTGCGGCATGGTAATAACGGCGTGCTGCCCCTTAATGCTTCGAAACACAATATTAGCAACAACCGCTGAAATAGTGACACATTTAATCGAAATTAAGCTGTAACGAAACTGAGGGCGCATTTCTTCGACAACAAACATAATACCAGCGAGTGGGGCATTAAAAGCTGCTGCAAGACCTGCGGAAGCACCCGATGCGAGAAGCGCATGGCGACCTTCTTTATCTTTTAGACGAAAAATATCAGAGACCATTCGCCCAATATTTCCGCCCATTTGAACGGTAGGGCCTTCTCGGCCTAAAACCATCCCTGAGCCTAATGCACCTAAGCCACCAAAAAACTTAACGGGTAATACTCGCCACCAGCGCACGGGACGCATCTCATCCATCGCCCCTTCGATTTCAGGAATACCTGAACCTGCCGCTTCGGGGGCAAAACGGTTAACTAAGAAGTAGCCAATAAATGCTAGCGAAGCACTCACCACAAAAGCCGTTAACCATAGTGGTAATTCACTAGTAATTTCATGCACTAACCATTCGGTACGCTGCTCTGACACCCAATGAACACCGATTTCAAATAACGTCGCCAATAAACCCGCAATCATACCAACCAATGCTGACAGAAAAAGAACCGATACAGGGGTTTTATCTCGAGATAAAAAACGCCGAACAAGGCCACTAGGTTGTAGATGTTCAGGTGCAGGAGTGCCTTGCTTTTTATCAGTCATTATTCAGCCGTATAATTCTTTGAGAGGGTTGCAGAAAGGAGTGATGAGTTTGGTAAGTGTCTATCGTAGTTGATAGGCGCATTTTTTTACACTGTGATTGTTGGAAACTAGTTTTCCATCAGTGGTAAAGATGGTGTTATGTGACTGAGGTAGCGCAATAGAAACTCGCCAAGCGCCCTTTTTATTCGGTACAATGCGGCAAGTTCAAGCCTGAATCAATTTTGAAAATAGGACGTCACAATGAGCAAATCAGCTGATTTATTTGCTAAAGCACAAGAAATCATTCCCGGCGGTGTTAACTCACCCGTTCGAGCATTTGCCGGTGTAGGTGGTAGCCCACTGTTCATCGAACGTGCTGATGGCGCATATATCTTTGATGCTGATGGTAAAGCGTACATCGACTACGTAGGTTCTTGGGGGCCGATGATCCTTGGTCATAACCACGTTGCTGTTCGTGATGCTGTTATCAAAGCTGCTCAACAAGGTCTTAGCTTCGGTGCGCCGACTGAAATGGAAATCACCATGGCCGAGCTAGTCTCTAAGCTTGTGCCATCAATGGAACAAATTCGCATGGTGAGCTCTGGTACAGAAGCGACCATGAGTGCGATTCGTTTAGCGCGTGGATTCACTAACCGTGACAAAATCATCAAATTCGAAGGTTGTTACCACGGTCACGCTGACTGCTTATTGGTTAAAGCAGGCTCTGGTGCTCTAACACTGGGTCAGCCGAGCTCGCCAGGTGTACCAGCTGATTTTGCGAAACATACACTAACATGTACATACAATGACCTTGAGACTGTACGTGAAGCATTTGCCGCGCACCCAGAACAGATCGCTTGTATTATCGTAGAGCCCGTTGCCGGCAACATGAACTGCATTCCACCAGTTCCTGGCTTCCTTGAAGGTCTACGTGCTATTTGTGATGAATTTGGTGCCTTGCTGATCCTTGATGAAGTCATGACAGGCTTCCGCGTTTCAGAAGGTGGCGCTCAGGGTTATTACAACATCAAGCCAGACCTAACGACACTGGGTAAAATCATCGGTGGCGGAATGCCAGTAGGTGCATTTGGTGGACGTAAAGACGTAATGCAATATGTTGCGCCTACAGGCCCTGTTTATCAGGCTGGTACGCTATCAGGCAACCCTGTTGCAATGGCAGCTGGTTACGCATGCCTAAGCGTGCTAACAGAAGAAGGTAATGAGAAGCGTCTGGCCAATACCACTAAAATACTGGCTGATGGGTTTAAGGCATTAGCTGATAAATATGATATTCCACTGGCTATCAATCAAGTGGGTGGCATGTTTGGTTTCTTCTTTACCGAGCAAGAAAGCGTAGCAAGCTACGCCGATGTGACTAAATGCGATATCGAACGCTTTAAGCGTTTCTTTAACCTTATGCTTAAAAACGGTGTTTACCTTGCACCTTCAGCATATGAGGCATGTTTTACTTCTCTGGCGCATCGCGATAAAGAAATTGAAGCGACACTAAATGCTGCAGAACATGCGTTTGCAACGTTAGCAAAAGAAGCTAACGCATAAAGATTTTGTTAAGCAAAATTAAGTCATAATCAACGCCACTCTTAGAGTGGCGTTTTTTATCAGCAGCTTATACTTAAAACTATTGCCAGAAGAAAAAACCAAGTACCACAAGCCCTAAAATAATGATGCCAGCCAAGGGGAGTTTACGTTTTTTCTTTGTACCGCAATCACAACAGCCCATCGTTATTCGTCCAATAGTGTTATTACGAAGTAAGTTTTTGATTAAATATATTATTAATCATGAATTAAGATTGTGATCTTTATTGAAGTGATGCAATTATAAGCAACGCCCAATACGATTGTTAACTTATCGAAGGACAAAAAAGTGCCAAAACCATTTAAAGTTGAATCTCGCCACTGGATGCTAATCGTAGCTCTCGGTATCGCCGTATATGCCAGTTATCGCTTGGTAGAACCTTATATTGGTCCGATCGTTATGGCATTCATTATTTCTTTGCTTTATTACCCATTGCACGCGCGAATCGAGTCAAAGTTCCCAAGTAAGCCTAACAGCACTGCAATACTTTCTTGTATCCTGCTGACGTTTATCATTGTGATCCCATTATTGATCGTATTCTCATCCATTGTGCACCAAGGAACGACCTTCTCTAAAGACAGTTACACTTGGTTCTCTTCTGGTGGGGCGAAAGAGCTACTTGCCCACCCTTATGTACAAAAAGCACTACTGCTGATTGATAAGTGGTCACCGTTTGAAAGCATTGATACACAAGCTATTTTACAAAAAATCGCCTCTGCTGCATCAAAGTTTGGTGCTCAACTACTTAACATCAGTGCAAAAATATTGGGAGATGCAACCAATTTCGTGATCAGCTTTATGCTAATGCTCTTCGTGTTATTTTTCTTACTACGCGATCACGCCAAAATGGTTAATGCGGTTCGCCATGTACTGCCTCTATCTCGTAGCCAAGAAGATGCACTACTGACCGAAGTTGAACAAGTGGCTAAATCTGCCGTTCTCGGCTCATTTCTCACGGCATTAGCACAAGGTTTTGCTGGCGGATTTGCCATGTGGCTAGCAGGTTTTCCTGGTTTATTCTGGGGTTCGATGATGGCTTTCGCTTCATTTATTCCTGTTTTTGGTACAGCATTGATCTGGCTGCCTGCGGCTCTGTATTTATTGCTAATTAATCAATGGGAATGGGCATTATTCTTAAGTGGCTGGGGCATTATTGTGGTGGGGTCTATCGACAACATTTTACGACCATTATTAATGCAAGGTAATTCAGGAATGAATACCTTACTCATTTTCTTCTCTATTTTGGGCGGCTTACATTTATTTGGCCTAATCGGTTTGATTTATGGCCCGATTATTTTTGCCGTCACATTAGTGCTCTTTAAGCTCTATGAAGTGGAATTTAAAGACTTTCTTGAGCAGCAAAATCAGAGTTAATTCCAGCCTAAACCTGAACAAATAGGTGCCGCCATTAATATGCGGCACCGCTCACCTTTTCATGCACGCTATTTTGTGGAACAATTCGCGCCCTTATTCAGTGATGTATTTTTTGAGGCCACCTATGTCTTACACCGCCGCGAGCCAAGTGGTTGCTCGTCAGTTAGCGTTTTTTGAAGGCCGAAAGGTACTTATTGCAGGCGAGCTAAGCGATGCTTACCCAGTAGAGTTAGCTAACGTTGCACAATCTGTCGCAGTATTTACGACTAACTTTGGTTACCACAGCTCTATGAGCCGTCATTCTAACATTGACTGCCATTTTGGTGCACAACTAGACGCTACGCTCGACATTGATATGCTATTAATTTACTGGCCGAAAGCAAAAGCTGAAGCTGATTACTTAATGTCGATGTTGCTGGCTAAATTTGGTCCTGAAACAGAGATATGCATTGTGGGTGAAAACCGCAGTGGTGTGCGCAGCGCTGAAAAAATGTTCCAACCTTATGGCCCCTTAACCAAATATGATTCAGCACGACGTTGCAGTTTCTACTGGGGACGCTGTGACAATGAGGTTAAATCCTTTAACCTTAATGATTGGTTTAAAAGCTACCCGATCAATGTCTCAGGTGTCGAACTTACCGTTCGCTCATTGCCCGGTGTCTTTAGCCATGGTGAATTTGATAACGGGTCAAAGTTACTGATTAATACCTTGCCTGCACTACGCGGTAAAGTACTCGACTTTGGCTGTGGTGCTGGTGTGCTGGGAGCAATCATGAAAGCCAAGCATCCACGTATTGAATTAGAATTGTGTGATATCAGTGCATTAGCAATAGAATCAGCAAAAGAAACGTTTAAAGTTAACCAGTTAGACGCGAAATTTACAGCTACTGATGTATATTCTGAACTGGAAGGCCCTTACAATTACTTAATCAGTAACCCTCCTTTCCATGCTGGCTTAAAAACCTTTTATGCTGCAACAGAAAACTTTATAGCTCAAGCACCTAACTACTTATTTAGCGACGGACAGTTAATCATTGTTGCCAATAGCTTTCTCAAGTATCCAGAACTGATTGAACAAAGTTTAGAGACTTGTAACGTTCTCGCCAATACGAATAAATTCACGATCTATTCGGCAAAGAAATAACGTATTCTGTCAAAAAGAGAATATTTAGCAGGCTGAAAAACATTCAGTCTGCTTAATTCTTCCCGTTTATAACCCCTTTCTCTCGTTAACACCGTCAATTTTGTGTTTCCGCACACGCTTCAACTTAGACTTACTTGATTACGCGAAAAAAGCGCCGTATAACTAAGTTGCATAGGATCTTACTGATTAGCAAATACTATATATGTCCATTTTAATACATATATAAACGTCAAAACCTATTTACCAACTACGACTTCAATCGGTTCACATACCATACATTCAGGCACAGGAATGCAGAATACCAAACGATTTAAACGTCTCCAGCATACTTTAATGTTGGCTTTTTTAGTGCTTAGTATTACCCCACTAACACTCTCGGCATTCTTTTTTCTTAATTCTCACACTAAAGATCTTGCTGAACAAAGCACTAATCATCTCGCATCCTTACTCGATAATAAGCAAAAACAGCTCAATAATTTTTTTACCGCCAGAGAATTGGATGTCCAAAGCTTCGCACGCTCTGAACTGTCAAATGCCAGTGGCGGGCGATTCTATGGCTTAGTCGGCGCTTTCAATCAATTGGGAGAAATTGACACCTTATTAAAAGGTACAACCAACAGCCGTTACTTCAAAGAAACGCTGACAACAAAAAATAAAAACTTTTCTAGCGACAATTCAGCAAGTTTCGTTGGTCACGAACGTTATCGTCTAATGTATAAACGCTATAACTGGGCTTATGAAGAGTACCTAAAACGTTCGGCTTTTAGTGACATTATGTTGGTCGATATAAACGGCAATGTGGTGTATTCCGTTTTTCAGCATAATAAATTTGGTTCCAATTTACTGGACGATAACAATCCATCGAATGCATTAAAAGAAACCTTTACCAAGATCCAAGCTAAAACGAAGAAGCACCAATTGGAGCCCGATGTCGTCCCTGTCGTGTTCACTGATTTCAGCCTCGATCCCTTTAGCAAAGAATATACGGCTTGGTTTGCAGCCCCTATCATTCAACAAGGTTATTTACATAGCTACGTATTTTTTAAGCTAAAGAATAAAACGATCAGTGACTTAATTAAGAATGCGAACTTAAGCACAAATTTCGTTCAGACGTTACTTATTGGTCCCGATCATAAATCACGTATCACTGACGGGAAAAGCGCTCCAGCGACTTTAACAAGCCAAAAAATTGATGCTGCACTAGCAGGAGAAAGTGGTGTAGGTAGTTTTAACAATTACAACAATGTCTCTGTTCTCAGTGCCTTCTCGCAGATCAATGTTATGGGAACCACCTGGGCCCTGTTGGTTGAATTACCCGAAAAAGAAGCCTTTGCACGTATCCATCAATTAGAAAAGCTTTTCTTCTTTGCCATGTTAACAGCCATTGTGTTGGTATTTATCTCTTCTCACTGGTTATCAAACTCTATTACCGCTCCACTACTACGGTTAACATGGGCAGCAGAGCGCGCCTCTGCTGGCGATTTAGAACAAGAAATAAAAGGCACAGAACGCAGCGATGAAATCGGACGATTAGCAATCAGTTTCGCTCGAATGCAACGCTCAATCAGAGAGAAGATCACACTCATTCGAGACCAAAATAACGAGCTAGAACAAAACTTAAAAGTCATTAGCCAACAAAACGAAAACCTTCAAGCAGCAGATAAATTAAAAGATGAATTCCTAGCAACAACATCACATGAATTACGTACACCACTACACGGTATGGTCGGCATTGCTGAATCACTTTTAGCGGGTGCAAATGGCCCGATTCAAAAATCACAACGTCGTCAATTAGAGATGATCATCAATAGCGGTCAACGTTTAACGAACCTCGTGGACGATCTGCTTGATTACCATAAAATGCGCTACGGTGATCTCGATATTAATAAGTACGCTGTAAACCTACCCTCTGCAGTACGCCTAGTACTCGAATTATCCAGTCACCTGCTGGGGAGTAAGCCTGTTCGCATTATCAATCAAATACCTAATGACTTACCGTTAGTATTAGCTGATGAACAGCGCCTTGAACAAATTCTTTATAATCTTGTTGGTAACGCGATTAAATATACCTCTGAAGGGAAGATCATCCTCTCTTCCACCGTATTAGAAAACCAAATACGCATTCAAGTTGTCGATACAGGGCAAGGCATTCCAGCGGAACAATTGGAACATATTTTTGAGCCGTTAATACAAGCAAACACTGGTTTGGCCAACTACCGTCAGGGCGCTGGGCTGGGGTTATCGATTAGTCGTCAATTAATCGACTTAATGGGAGGTCACCTCTATGTGAGTAGCCAACCAATGGTCGGTACAACATTCAGCTTTACCCTCAATTTAGCGTCAAATGAAGACATTGTGGCTAGCCAAAGCACCAATGGGAAAATTCACTTTCAAGCACCATCATCAGAAACCACCACATGTGAAACCGAAAATTTACCTGAAAACCCTGACGGTGAATTACTATTGGTCGTTGATGATGAACCCGTCAATTTGCAAGTCTTGAATAACTTCTTACGTTTAGAAGGTTATCGTGTTCTAACCGCAGACAGTGGTCCACAAGCACTGAAAATCATTGAACAACAACAGCCAGCTTTAATCCTGCTAGATATTATGATGCCTGAAATGAGTGGCTATGAGGTATGCCATATTTTACGCGAAGAATATTCCTTAATAGAGCTCCCCATCATAATGCTCTCAGCACTAGGGCAAGTTCAAGATAGGATCAAAGGTTTTGAATCTGGCGCTAATGATTATCTGACGAAACCATTCAATAAAGAAGAATTGATAGCCCGTATTAGTGCCCACCTTCAGGCTGGAAAAACAGAAGTACAGCGTCAGAAAAATGCAGCACTTCAACAAGAAATTCATCGCAGAGAACAAGTTGAAGTCGGTTTATTGACGACCCAAAGTCGTTTGCTTGGGTTACTAGAATCAACCAATGAAGCCATCCTTTGTGTACAAAATGAAGGGCGTATTCGCTATGCCAATAGTGCGGCAGGAAAGCTATTCAAACGCTCACCTGAACAGCTAGAACGCTATAACATTGAAGATATTCTAGTAACTCACTTACCTAATGATATTAGTCAAAGTCATCATTTCAATGGCAGCTTAACATTCCGGATTGGCGATGTTCTAAAACCACTCGATACTGATGTGATCAACTTACCTGAAGAATCAGGACTAAAACGAATGTTTGTATTTGATAATGAAGGTCCATCTGCTCAGCATCGAATTTCAATGCTAGAAGATGCGATCGACGTTTTATCAAGCTTTGCATTCGATGGCGACAAACACAATTTACAGCAGCTACGCGAACTTGGTGGAGAATTCACTCGCCTAGCAGATAAATTAGGGGATAACGGTAAAAATAAGGCTGATATGGTTCGTGAGCTATTAGTCGACGTCATGAAGGCGACACTAAAGTATTGGGAAACCGCTTCGCAAAAAACAAAGTTTGAATTAGCGGAAGAAAGTGGCTTATGGCGCGTATATTTAGATAGGAGTACCTTACAAACGCGAACTCTAGATAAATACCTACATGTTGAAACTTTACCTAAGACCCCACGCTGGCGAACGGTCATTAACACTATCGACTTTGTATTGGAACGTTGCACTGATTCGTCCATCGAACGTCATGAAGTGCAAACAATGCGAGACAAGCTACAGCACATTATTAGCCAATAACCCCCCCCCCTTTAGCCACTATCACTAAGACCTGCCATTTGCAGGTCTTTTGCTATCTCCCCCTTGAGCTCTCTTTCACTATTCAAGCCAATGTAAAGATGCCCATGTCCTACTGATACCGTCTATCTATACGGTTATAATTCCCTTTTTAAGTACGTTTTGTATGCTGAGAGTATGTCCTTTATTTCTTCATTCCCATCACTGCATTGAGCTTATTTCCAGTGCAAAATTATCATTTCGCTTACTGAAAAACATCATTAAACACTTCAGTGTCATGCTTAAAATTACAACAAAGTAAGGCCGTCCATCCTTAAAGATATATTTGTTTTTAAATATGAGAAGCGAATCACAACAAATCAAACGGTAAAATTTCACGCAGGGAATTAACTCATTCATGTCATTCGCATTACATCACACTCGTTCAGCGTTAGCCCTATAAGCCTATAAAAACTAAAGTAAGGGGTTTGCAGTTACTAACTTTAGAAGTGTAACGCCTAAAAATAATTGTGACATTAAGCACAACCAATCTCATTAGCAGGTTCACTCAACTACTCGGTATTAACGTTTTTAACAGCAGTGAAACTGTTTTTGACGTTTTTAACGGGCGACCACATTGACGCTTTTTCAATTTCGGAGTTTCCTAGGGTTACTTCGACCCTACAAGGCCATTCGCTAGATACTTTATTAGTTTCTTCGAAGTAGGTTCGAGTGCTCCACTTGGAGCAATCAATTTCCATAAGTGAAACTTAAGCAAAAGTAAGGAACAGCTATGCTTGCCAATATTAAGAAAACGAAGTTAGCGTTAGCGGTTGTTGCCGCAGCCGCTTCAGTATTAACGGCACCAATTGCCGCTGCTGCTGAACGTAATGAACTAACAATGGTACCAAAATTTTATCCTACATTTGTTCGTAACTTTAACCCGTTTCTTCAAACTCAATTAGATACCGTTCAAGATTTCATCTATGAGCCACTCGTAGTATTTAATGAACTGAAAGGTAACGAGCCAGTAATGCGTTTGGCGAAAGACTACTATATGTCTGACGACCTGATGCAGGTGACTTTCGTAATCCGTGATGGAGTGAAATGGTCTGACGGTAAAGCGTATACAGCTGAAGACGTTGCATTTACGTATGACATGCTGAAGAAATACCCTGAACTTGACCGTACCGGTATCAACCAACGCCTGAAATCAGTGATCGCTTCTGGTGATAAAGTTACTTTCAACCTGACTGAAGCAAACTCGAATGTGCCATACCTGATCAATAAAGTATCAGTTGTTCCTAAACATATCTGGAGCAAGGTAGAAGATCCTACACGTTTCACTAATGAGAACCCTGTAGGTACCGGTCCATTTACTGAAATCGAAACATTCACTCCGCAACTATACACCCAGTGCCGTAACCCTCAATACTGGGATAACGACAACCTAGATATTGACTGTCTGCGTCTACCACAAGTTGCTGGTAACGACCAGTTCTTGGGGCAGGTACTAAGCGGTCAGTACGACTGGACATACTCATTCATCCCTGATGTTGACAGCACTTACGCAGCAGCTAATCCGAATAATAAATACTGGTACCCTGCAGGTGGTAGCCAGGCCTTTATATTCAACTACAAGTCGCCGAATGCGGGCAACAATGAAGCGATTAACAACGTTGACTTCCGCCGTGCTTTCTCTATGGCCATCGATCGTGAAACCATTATCGATATCGCATTCTACGGCGGTGGTGTAGTAAACGATTACGCTTCCGGTCTAGGTCAGGCCTTTGAGGCATGGTCAGATGAAGCTGTTCATGAGAAGTACAAGCCATTTAATACCTACAACATTGATGCAGCAAAAGCATTGCTGAAAAAAGCGGGCTTTAAAGATATCGATGGTGACGGTTTCGTTGAGACCCCAACAGGTAAAAAGCTTGAGCTAGCAATTCAATCTCCAAGTGGTTGGACTGACTTCAACAACACGGTACAGCTCGGTGTAGAAATGCTTGAAGAGGTGGGAATTAAAGCGGAATCAAGTACCCCTGACTTCTCAATTTACAACCAAGCAATGCTTGATGCTAAATACGATGTTGCTTACACCAACTACTTCCATGGTGCAGATCCATACACCTACTGGGACAGTGCTTATCACTCACGTTTCCAAGCTAACGAAGGAATGCCTCGCTTTGCTCTTCATTACTGGAAAAATGCTGAGCTAGATAGCCTGCTTGACGGTTTCTACAAAACAGCAGACCGCGGTGAGCAAGTTAAGATCGCTCACAAAATCCAAAAAATCATTGCTGAAAACCAAGTAACAGTACCAGTCATGTCTGGTGCGTACACTTCTCAATACAACACCTCGCGCTTTACGGGCTGGTGGAATGAGAACAACCCGAAAGGCCGTCCAATGCCTATCACCAACACTCAAGAACGTCTTCTACAAGTACTTGATCTAAAGCCTAAAGCCTAAAGCATAATTTAGGTATTAACTTGCGGTGCACACATTGCGCACCGCCTCTTCCCCCCCACTCTTTAAAAGTAATGGCGCTCTGCGTCAGGGGGATTTCTGTCCTGAATCTAGCACAGGGAACAAATGCTGGATGATTAAGGTGTGAGTTATGGGATTTTTTATACGCCGGCTATCGTTTTATCTGATAGCTCTTTTATTTGCGGTGACGCTCAACTTTATTTTACCGCGGGCAATGCCTGGTGATCCGGTAACAATGATGTTCGCTAACGCATCGGTACAGGTAACACCTGAGCGTATCGCAGCAATGAAGCAACTATTGGGTTTTGTCGATGGTCCAATTTACCAGCAATACTTTATCTACCTCCAAGGAATTCTTTCTTGGGATCTAGGTATCTCAATTCAAACCTTCCCGCAGACAGTGAATGATGTCATGGCTGGAGCGGTAGGGTGGTCGTTATTCCTTGCAGGTACAGCGGTTATTTTAGCCTTCTGTTTAGGTTCGACCCTCGGTATTTTCGCTGCCTGGAAGCGAGGCAGTAAATACGATACCTTCATTTCACCAGGGATGATGGTTATTCAAGCAGTTCCTCCTGTGGTGGTAGCCATGTTGGTGCTGTACACCTTTGCAATCGGTACTAAATGGTTCCCTTCCACTTATGCGTATACCGCAGGTACAACGCCTGACTGGACCAGTTTTGCATTTATTAAAGATGTGCTCTATCACGCCGTGTTGCCTCTATTTTGTGCCACTATCATCCAAATTGGCGGCTTCTTGATCAACATGCGTAACAACATGATCAACTTGCTCAATGAAGACTATATCACCATGGCAAAAGGTAAAGGGTTAAGTGAAAACCGCGTGGTATTCAACTACGCAGCACGAAACGCCCTGCTGCCTAGTGTAACAGCTCTTTCGATGGCACTCGGTCTGGCAATTGGCGGTCAGCTAATTATCGAGATGATCTTTAACTATCCAGGGTTAGGTACTGTCCTTCTTAACGCAATTAACGCGCGTGATTATCAAGTGTTGCAAGGTCAGCTACTTATCATGACCCTATTTATGCTGTTCTTTAACTTCATGGCCGACATCCTCATCGTGGCACTTGACCCTCGCCTACGTAAAGGAGGTAAATAATTATGAAAGGTTTAATTAAGCTACTTTCTGGTAACCCAAAAGCCCTTGCCGGCTTAAGCATAATCATCCTATTCGTCTTGGCCGCTATTATGGCTCCATTCATTACAGACCATGCTCCTAACAAGAGAACGGGGAGCCCGCATGAATACCCAGCGTTTGTCGTTAAGGCTGCACAAAATAATCCAGATGGTTGGGTTGCCGAAAACCTAGCCGATAACCCTCGTACTTTACGGATGTCAAAAGAAGCCGATCACGTACTAGGCACAACTCGACTGGGACGTGATGTTTGGTCGCAAGTTGTGTACGGCGCACGTACCTCACTTGCTGTCGGCTTTGGCGCTGGCTTAATGGTGTGCTTTCTGGCAACGCTGGTAGGTGTTTCAGCTGGTTACTTCGGAGGTCGAGTTGATGACATTCTCTCTGCCGCCATGAACATCATGCTCGTAATACCACAGCTACCCTTATTGTTTGTTCTCGCCGCCTTCATTGGTAAAGCGGGACCTGAAACCATCGCATTGGTTATCGGGATAACCGCCTGGGCATGGGGTGCACGTGTCGTTAGAGCGCAGACCTTATCAATCAGAGAGAAAGAATTTATTAAAGCCGCTGAAGTATTAGGTGAATCACGTGTACGCATTATCTTTGTCGAGATTCTACCGAACCTTATTTCTATCGTTGGTGCTAGCTTCATCGGCTCAGTAATGTTGGCAATTATGACCGAAGCAACATTATCGTACTTAGGGCTAGGTGATCCGAGCACTATCAGTTGGGGCATGATGTTGTACAACGTTCAAACATCTTCTTCGATGCTCGTCGGTGCATGGTGGGAGCTATTCGTACCTTGTATGGCACTCATATTTATTGCTGTCGGTCTTGCTCTGCTTAACTTTGCGGTAGATGAAATTGCAAACCCACAACTGCGTTCTCACAAAGGCATGCGACGCTGGGAAAAAATGGAGAAACAGAATAAAAAAGCTCATAAAGCGGCACTTAAAGCAGCTCAGCCAGCCTTTCAGGGAGGAGAACAGTAATGACTAATCCACAAGTCTCCATTCGTAACCTTTGTGTTGACTACATCACAGAAGCTGGCGATGTACGTGCAGTGAACAATGTCAGCTTTGACATAGGTAAAGGCGAGATATTCGGTTTGGCCGGTGAGTCTGGCTGTGGTAAATCAACCGTGGCAATGGCATTAATGCGTTTACATAAGCCACCCGCATTTATCACTGGTGGCGAAGTTATCTTTGACGGTCATGGTGACATTTTAAAACACAGCGAAGCTGATATGACAGCGTTTCGCTGGAGTCAGATGTCAATGGTTTTCCAAAGTGCCATGAACGCACTTAACCCTGTACTCACACTGGAAGAGCAGTTTTGCGACGTGCTAATGCGTCACACTAACATGAGCCGTAAACAAGCGATTCGCCGTGCTGAAGGGCTGCTAGAAATTGTTGATATTCACCCTAATCGTCTGCGCGACTACCCGCATCAGTTCTCGGGGGGGATGCGTCAACGTCTGGTAATCGCTATAGCACTGGCTCTGAATCCGAAAATGATCATCATGGATGAGCCAACAACAGCCTTGGATGTTGTGGTGCAACGTGAAATTCTACAAAAAATCTATGCACTAAAAGAAGAATTTGGCTTCTCGATACTATTCATTACCCATGATATATCGCTAATGGTCGAGTTCTCAAATCGTATTGGCATCATGTATTCCGGCGAATTGATCGAAGTTGCACCATCAAAACAAATACTTGAACAACCTTTCCACCCTTACACAGAAGGATTGGGAAATTCATTTCCACCACTGACTGGTCCTAAAACGCGCCTCACTGGCATCCCAGGTAATCCATTGAACTTATTGGAAATACCTCAAGGTTGCCGTTTTCAAGCGCGCTGTAACAAAGCCTATGATGCCTGTTTCAGCACGCCCACTAAATTACGCCAACTTGAACCAGGTCGTTTATCAAACTGCCACCTATTCAATAAAAGCAGTAAATAAAAAGTAGGAAGTTATTGGGAGGCATTATGAACAAACCTGTCGGACAACCAATTATTGAAGGTAAAAATCTGATTAAAGATTTTGAGGTCAATAGTAACTCATTAAAGAAATCCAAGATGCGTGCAATCAACGACGTGTCATTCAAAATGTATAAAAGCCGCGGCTTGGCCGTGGTTGGCGAATCGGGTTCAGGTAAATCGACCACCGCTAAAATGATTGCAAAAATGTATCCACCAACAGGGGGGCACATTGAGCATTATGGTCGCGATATTGCAGAGATCACCAAGCACCGCGATTTAATGCAGTTCCGCCAGGGTGTACAGATGGTATGGCAAGACCCATTTGGGTCACTAAACCCAACCCATACTATTTTCCATCACATTGCTCGACCATTACTGATCCATAAAAAAGTATCGCCAAGTAATAAAAAAGAATTGGAAGAAAAAGTATATAGCTTGCTTGAACAGGTTGGACTAATCCCGCCTAAAGCAACGGCGGCGAAATTCCCTCACCAGCTATCAGGCGGTCAACGTCAGCGTGTCAATTTAGCGCGTAATATTGCAGTAGGTGCTGAAGTCGTACTGGCTGATGAACCCACTTCCATGCTGGATGTTTCTATCCGTGCAGGTGTACTTAACTTAATGGAAGAAATGAAGTTTGAGCGTGAAATGGCGCTGCTTTATATCACTCACGATATTGCCACAGCCCGTTACATCGCTGAAGACCTTGCCGTTATGTACGTCGGTCACATGGTTGAATGGGGAGATACCGAAGAGATCATTCACGATCCTCAACATCCATATACCCAACTGCTTGTTTCAGCTGTACCCGATCCAAGTAAATCAATCCATACCAAGTTAAAAGGTAATAAAGGTGAAATCCCATTGTGGACACCAGAGAGCCTAGGTTGTCCGTTTGCTGGTCGTTGTACTCATGCAATGGATAAATGCCGAGAAAAGCTACCTGAAATTTCTCAATTATCAGACAACCACTTTGTACGTTGCTATTTATTTGAAAATTAATCGTATTAAAAATAGTAACTAAGTTACAAATCGGAGGATACATGCAGCTGTTAACAAATCATCTTGGTTATGAACGCCTTGGAGCAAAACAAGCAATATTGCAGGCGCAGCCAGCGCTTGCATTGCATCATGCAGATCTCATCTGTTGCCAAAGCGGTCAATCCATTATGCAGCTGCCCCTTCAGGCCTGTGGTCCAGTTGCACAATGGCATATCGGTGACACCTACTCTATCGATTTCACTGCATTAGATATTTGTGGCGACTATCGTATTCGTGTAGGTGACACCGAGTCAGCCTCTTTTCGTGTGGCCGAGGGGCTATTAATGCAAGACACTTTCAGTGATGTTTTACATTATTTTAAATCTCAACGTTGTTCTGGAATTTACGAATGTGCAGATAAGAAAGTGCCGTTATTCGGCACTAACGAAACCGTTGATGTACATGGTGGCTGGTATGATGCATCAGGTGACGTAAGTAAATATTTCAGTCACTTATCTTATGGTAATTATTTCAATCCTCAACAAACACCTATGGTTGTTTGGAACATGCTAACGGCATACGAGGTGCTAGAAGACGAAGAAAGTATTGCTGATTTTACCCGCGTTCGTTTAGTCGAAGAAGCGCTTTATGGGGCTGACTTTTTACTGCTAATGCAACATCCGCAAGGCTACTTCTATATGACAGTATTCGACCAGTGGAGTAAATCGACAGAGCAACGTGAAGTCTGTGCTTTCTCAACCCAAGATGGTCATAAGTCTGCTGATTACCAAGCAGGATTTCGCCAAGGAGCAGGCGTCGCGATTGCCGCTCTAGCAGCTGCGTCACGCTTATCAAACTTAGCATCAACCTCTCGCATTCCACAGTGTGGCGATATTAAAACAGACACGTATTTAGATGCTGCTAAAAAAGGCTATTGGCACCTAAAAGAAATGAATCATCAATATCTCAATAACGGACAAGAAAATATTATTGATGAATATTGTGCGTTATTAGCATCTGTTGAGTTATATCGTTCTACTCAAGAAACTAACTTCTTAGCTGAAGCTCGAATCTGGGCTGATAAATTAATGGCTCGCCAAATGTCAGACTATAATTTTGCTCACTATTGGGCAGCTAACGATGATGGCAGCCGACCGTACTTTCATGCAGCAGAAGCTGGTTTACCAGCCATAGCCTTAATGCAATATTTACAGATTGAAGCGCATGCTCAGCGAACTGAGCAGTGCCAATCTGTATTGCTAAATGCGTTGAAGTTTGAGTTATCAATTACCCATGAAGTGAACAATCCATTTGGCTATCCTCGCCAATACACCAAAGCAGTCAATGGAGACAAACAATCCGCTTTCTTTATGCCACACGATAATGAAACGGGTTATTGGTGGCAGGGAGAAAATGCCCGTATTGCATCCCTCATTACCATGGCTTATATGGCACAAAACACCATTAATGATAAGGACATAAAAAGTCAATTAATGACCTATGCCCATCGCTTAACTGATTGGATTTTAGGTTTAAATCCATTCGATATGTGCATGCTTGATGGTCATGGTCGAAATAACCCCGACTATCTACCAAAACTCGGTTTCAGTAATGCAAAAGGCGGCGTATGTAATGGCATTACTTCCGGCTTTGAAAATGAACAAGGCATAGCATTTAAACCTGAAAAACAAAGGGATGACATGCTACAAAACTGGCGTTGGGGAGAACAATGGATCCCGCATGGCGCTTGGTATTTACTGGCGATCACAATGCAATTTAAGGAGCGTCAACATGCTTAGTCATGTCCAATACTATGTGGGCGTCGATGGAGGTGGTACATCTTGCCGTGCACGTATTTGCGATCTAAACGGTAATACTTTAGGTGAAGCAAAAACAGGCAGTGCCAATATTCTATTAGGTGGTGATATCGCAATGGCTTCTATACAAGATGCCATTGCAACAGCTGCCGCCCAAGCGCAACTATTACCCTCTGATTTTCAATTGATGTCAGTTGGGCTTGCGCTGGCTGGTGCTGAACAAAAGAGTGCTTGGTATGCCTTTATGGCGCAACCGCACCCTTACGCAACGGTCACTTTAAATACCGATGCTTACGGGGCTTGCTTAGGGGCTTGGAATGGTAATGATGGCGCCATTCTAATTGCAGGCACAGGATCATGCGGTATTTTCTTACACCATGGCGAACAGCACATTGTTGGAGGTCGAGAATTCCCAATTTCAGATCAAGGAGGCGGGGCTGTTATGGGGCTTCGTCTTATTCAGCAAGTATTACTAAGTGCTGATGGCATTATTCCTCAAACAGCGCTATCTCAGCATGTATTGACGCATTTTAACCATGATATTGACGCGATTGTTAGCTGGTCTAAAACAGCAAGACCTTGTGATTATGGTCAATTCTCTCCTGCGATTTTTTCTTATGCATCTGAAGGCGATGAACTTGCGATTTCCATGTTACAGCAAACTGCCTCAGATATTTCAATGTTGATGAATGCCTTGATTCACCGTGGTGCCGATAAAATTTGCTTAATGGGCAGTATTGCCGAACGCATTTATGCTTGGTTAGCTCCGCCTCTTCAGCACCGTATTGCGACACCGCAAGGTGATGCGATGGATGGTGCTATCGCCATGGCCAAAAGCTCTCACAACCTGTATCCACTTTAAGAGGTTATTATGAGTTATCGTGTCGACTTTACCGTAATCAGAAAAACAGAGAATGAATCTCGCTTTGCTCTCACATTACATAACCTTACTGATCAACCAGTAGATAATTGGTCTCTTCATTTTACGGTTGGCCGTTGGATTAAATCAGAATCAATCTCTAATGGGTCGATAACACAGCTAGGCAGTTACTGTACTTTATCACCTAATTCTTCTGAGCATTTGGCACCCAATAGCCATTTTTATACTGAATTTTCAATGGGGACGAGCCCGTTTACGTTACATGATGATGGTATTCCCGACGCTTTTCTGGCGATTAATACCGATGACCATACCATCATCCCGCGAGCTGTTGAGGTCACTTGCATCGACTTAGGTCAACCCGCAATAGAAAGACTGACAACCCCCTTACCAGCGGCAAAAGCAATCAATTTAATTCCTGTGCCAAATAAACTGAAAGTATTAGGCGGAGAATTTGCATTCACTCAACACACCGCAATTACTACACCAGATACAATGGCGCAAGGTGCTGTGCACTGGTTACAAAGCGAGCTAGAAAAGCAGTTACACGATGCGATGCCAATTAACGATAACGGTAATATACATTTTCAATATCACGCTAATTTCATAAACGGTGCCTACCGTATTCTGATCGAACAAGATAATGTTTGGCTTCAAGCTAGCACTGAATCTGGTTTTGTGAATGCGGCATCGAGTTTGTTGCAACTACTTCCAACAGCACCTCGTCACGATGCCTCTGCAGCTTATGTTATTCCCATGGTTGAAATTGAAGATCAACCTTATTATGCATACCGCGGCATGATGCTAGATTGTTCTCGACACTTCCATTCAACCAAAAGAATCAAGCACTTACTTGATCAATTGGCTCGCTACAAGTTCAATACTTTCCATTGGCATCTCACCGACGATGAAGGGTGGCGCATCGAAATAGACGCCTACCCTGAACTGACAAACATTGGTGCATGGCGTGGTCCGAATGAAGATATCCAGCCTCAATTCACCACAATAGATCAACGTTACGGTGGCTTTTATAGTAAAGCAGAGGTTCGAGATCTTATTGCTTACGCACATGATCGTGGGATCACCATCATCCCTGAAATCGATATTCCGGGACACTGCCGAGCTGCCATAAAGTCATTGCCCGATTTACTTATCGATCCTAATGATCATTCCGTTTATCGCAGTATTCAGGGTTATTCCGATAACGTGCTATCACCAGCACTTGAAGGCACTTACACCTTCATCTCTACGGTATTAAATGAGATTTGTGACTTGTTTCCGGCACCATATATCCATATCGGTGGTGATGAAGTACCCAAAGGAGTATGGACCGACAGTGAAGGTTGTCAGCAATTAATGCAGCAACACGGATACCAAAACCCAATCGAGCTACAGGGTCATTTACTTAAATTTGCTGAAGGTATTATTCAAGCAAAAGGCAAACGAATGATGGGCTGGGAAGAAGTAACCAAGGGCGACAAAGTCAGTAAAGAGACCATGATCTTCTCTTGGCAAAACGAAGACGCAGGGTTGATTTCAGCCCAACAAGGCTATGACGTCATCATGCAACCAGCTCAATATACCTATCTCGATTTAGCGCAAGGATTCTCTGCTGATGAACCTGGGGTTGATTGGGCCGGAAAAGTCCCTCTCGAAACTGTTTATAGCTATCAACCATTTTCTAAATTAAGCACTGAGGATCCAGCACATCAACGCATCATCGGTATTCAAGCTGGGTTGTGGTGCGAACTTATCAATAATCAAAGCCGTTTCGAATACATGCTTTTTCCACGCTTATTAGCAATCGCTGAAGTATGTTGGAGCCAGCCCACACAACGCAATTGGGATGACTTTAAAGCACGTCTTAAAGGTCAACTCTGCTACTTAGATAAAGCGGGCATAAACTACCGCCGCTGTGAATAACCACTCACGGAAAGTAAATATTTAGAAGGATTAGAAACAATGAAATACGGTTATTTTGATAATGACAACAGAGAGTACGTTATCACTCGTCCAGATGTGCCAGCACCATGGACTAACTATCTTGGTACTGAAAAATTCTGTACTGTAATTTCACATAATGCGGGTGGTTACTCATTTTACAATTCACCTGAATATAATCGCATAACCAAATTTCGTCCAAATGCATCGTTTGATCGCCCTGGTCACTATGTCTATCTCCGTGATGATGAAACGGGAGATTACTGGTCAATTTCTTGGCAGCCAGTGGCTAAAAGTCTTGATGAAGCAAGCTACGAAGTTCGTCATGGTTTGTCTTACTCAAAATTCAAATGTGAATACAACGGTATTACAGCGTCAAAAACTCTTTTCGTGCCAAAAGGCGAAGATGCTGAAGTGTGGGATGTTGTCATTAAAAATGACAGTGACAAGCCGCGAACCATCAGCGCATTTTCATTTGTTGAGTTTTCATTCAGTCACATAGAGTCTGATAACCAAAACCACCAGATGAGCTTATACTCTGCAGGCACGTCTTATGAAGATGGTGTCATCGAGTACGATCTTTACTATAACACCAGTGAATTTGAAGGCTTTTACTACCTAGCTTCAACGTTTGATCCTGATAGCTACGATGGTCAACGTGACTCATTCCTTGGTTTATACCGTGACGAATCAAACCCTATCGCTGTAGAGCAAGGTAAGTGTTCGAACACCGCACAAACTTGTTATAACCATTGTGGTTCTTTGCATAAACAATTTGTGATTCAGCCAGGTGAAGAAGTACGTTTTGTTTATATCTTAGGTTTAGGTAAAGGCAATGGTGCTAAGCTGCGCGCTAAATACCAAAACTTAGAAAATGTTGATGCTGCATTTGCAGGTATCAAAGCTCATTGGGATGAGCGCTGTGCAAAGTTCCAAGTAAAATCGCCAAACGAAGGTCTAGATACCATGTTAAATACCTGGACCTTATATCAGGCTGAAACATGTGTAGTTTGGTCGCGCTTTGCTTCCTTTATTGAAGTCGGCGGACGTACAGGCCTTGGTTATCGAGATACAGCACAAGATGCAATGGCAGTGCCTCATTCAAACCCTGAGATGACCAAGAAACGCCTGATCGATCTTCTTCGAGGACAAGTAAAAGCAGGTTATGGCCTTCACCTATTTGATCCAGATTGGTTTGATCCAGAAAAAGCTAATATTGAACCATCCAAATCCCCAACCGTCGTTCCAACACCAAGCGACGAAGATAAGATCCATGGTATCGAAGACACCTGCTCTGACGATCACTTATGGTTAGTACCGACTATCTGTCGTTACGTTATGGAAACTGGCGAAACTGATTTCTTTAATGAAGTCATTCCTTTTGCTGATGGTGGTGAAGCAACCGTTTATGACCACATGAAAGCGGCACTTGATTTCACAGCTGAACATGTAGGACGAACAGGTATTGCTAAAGGATTACGAGCGGATTGGAATGATTGCTTAAATCTTGGTGGCGGTGAATCATCAATGGTTGCCTTCCTTCATTACTGGGCAATTACAGAGTTTATCGACCTCGCTAAATTCTTAGGTAAAGACGAAGACATTGCACGTTATGCAGATATGGCTGGCGGTGTACAAAATGCCTGTGAAAATCACCTGTGGGACGAAGACGGCGGTTGGTATATTCGAGGTATCACTAAGCATGGCGACAAAGTAGGTACTAACGAACAAACCGAAGGAAAAGTGCATTTAGAGTCTAATACCTGGGCTGTTGTATCAGGTGCAGTTACCCAAGAGCGTGGCGAAAAAGCAATGAATGCGGTCGATGAGTACCTTTATTCAGACTATGGCCTTCACTTAAATGCTCCTTCTTTTGCTACACCAAATGATGACATTGGCTTTGTCACCCGCGTTTATCAAGGTGTAAAAGAGAATGGTGCAATCTTCTCTCATCCGAATCCATGGGCTTGGGTCGCTGAAGCGAAGCTTGGTCGCGGTGATCAAGCGATGAAATTCTACGATGCACTTAACCCATATAACCAAAATGACATGATTGAAAAGCGTATAACAGAACCTTACTCCTACGTTCAGTTCATTATGGGACGCGATCACCAAGATCATGGTCGTGCAAACCACCCATGGTTAACGGGTACTTCTGGTTGGGCTTATATTTCCGCAACTAACTTTATTCTCGGTGTCCGTTTAAGCTTTGACGGTCTAATTATCGATCCATGTATTCCAACTGACTGGCCAGGTTTTGACGTTACGCGTCAATGGCGAGGGGCAACTTACAACATCAATGTTGTAAATCCAAACCATGTTAGCAAAGGCATTGCTTCTATTACATTAAACGGTGAAACAGTTGATGGGGCAATTGCACCTCAAGCTGAAGGCACGGTTAATACTGTAACAGTGGTAATGGGTTAAATATTCTTGGGGATAACTTTTATCCCCACTTTAATTTTCGATTGAGAGAAATAGGAGTTCCATCATGATTCAGTTTGGAACAGGTGGCTGGCGCGCCTTAATTGGTGAAGAATTTACTCGTGAAAATGTCCGATTAGTTGCACAGGCTCTTGCCAATATTATGCATAACGAAAATGTTATCGATAATGGTTTTGTTATAGGTTACGACCGTCGATTTTTATCAGATAAAGCAGCAGCATGGTTTGCAGAAGTGCTCGCTGGAAATGGAATTACAGTTAGTTTTATAGATAAATATGTCCCTACACCTGTCGTAATGTTCGAATCAAAAGAGACAGGTGCAACATATTCAGCTTGTATCACTGCTTCTCACAACCCTGCTGATTACAACGGCATTAAGATCTTCATTGAAGGTGGCCGTGATGCGGATGAAATTATTACGCACAAAATTGAACAACAAGTTCAAGGGCTAACAAATAGTGATATTAAACGCGTAGATTTTGATGAGGCACTGAAATCACAAACAATCAAAATCATTAATCCTATGAATGCCTTTGTCGACTCAATCATTAACTTTATTGATATCGAAGCGATTAAGAAAGCTAACTTACGTGTATTGATTGACCCTATGTTTGGTGTCGCTAAAAATGCATTACAAACAGTGTTAATTTCAGGTCGCTGCGACGTTGATGTTATCCATGATGATCAAAATCCATCTTTTGGTGGCTTAATGCCATCACCAAATGCAGCAACACTATATCGTCTAAAGCACTTAGTTGCTCACGAGGGTTATGATATTGGGATTGGAACTGATGGTGATGCTGATCGTCTCGGGATTATCGATGAAAAAGGTAACTTCATTCATCCCAACGAAGTACTTCTATTACTTTACTACTACATGTTGGAATACAAAGGCTGGAAAGGCTCTGTTGTACGCAACATAGCAACCACACATTTACTAGATAAAGTAGCAACAGCCCATGACGAAAAATGTTTTGAAGTGCCTGTAGGCTTTAAGCATATCAGCTCACAAATGGAAGCCGATGACTCTTTAATTGGCGGAGAGAGTTCTGGTGGTTTGACTATTCGCGGACATATTAAAGGAAAAGATGGTGTTTTTGCATCTAGTTTATTGGTCGAAATGATCAGTGTAACTAACAAGAAACTATCTGAAATGCTTGATGAAATCTACAGCAAATATGGTTATGCCTACACCGCCGAAGGTGACTGTACATTTAAAGCATCAGATCGCGAACGTCTATATAACAAAATCTATATTGATAAAGAGTTACCTGAATTTAATTACGATATAGACAAAGTTAGCTACGCCGATGGCGCTAAAGTGTATTTTAAAAATGGAGGTTGGGCATTAGCGCGCTTCTCTGGCACCGAGCCTTTACTGCGCTTATTCGTTGAAATGGAAGATAAAGTAAAAGCAGAAGCAGTACTGCTACAAATGAAAGAGTTCTTAAAAGTATAAGTCTTTCTTTTATAAACACTGTTTACCGTATTCATTGTTGGTCCTATCGTAACGTGCTATATAGCTGTTACATTTCGCAAATCTATTCATTTAGGTTATCGCGCCAGGGTAGTTAGTTACTACCCTTTTTCTTTTGATAATAATCTAATTTTCATTCTACTTTATGCCTGTCAATATGCATCTTTGCCATTGTTACTGATTTGTCCTACGCAATTCACTGATCATTTAATTAGCTAGATTAGTATAATTACCCTACATTTCAATAACTGTATACCTATAAATATACCATTATTAAATAACATCTATTGATCACAACATGAGATAAAAACAACGCGCACAATGCAATTAGAGAACCTAACCGTAAATCATTTAGTCATTTATGATGACAAGGAGTTAATATGAAAAAGGTTACTTTTACCCTCATAGCCATAATGATGGCCATTTTATTCACAGAACACTTTAATTCATTTGTCATCGGGTTTAGTTTAGCCATGATAGCGGTGACAATAGGTTACTACATTGCTTATCAAGCGATCCTAAAACCACAGTACACTATGAGTTATCTCGTACTCGCAGTTGTCAGTAAGCTAACCATTACAGTGGCAGGCATTATCGGAGTTTTTACAAGCAATATAATCCACTCTCCTATTACCTTTCTCGTTGCCTATGTCTTATTCTCTGTATTAATGACATATTTAGCTTCAACATATCGGTCTTTACAGCGAGAGAAAAAAGATAATCAACAACAAGAATTTCTGCGCACGGGGCTATATAAAGCCATCTAGTTAAGAATAAAGTCAGCTTTATTTTTCTACTGACGTAAAAAGCCCTAATCTTTCCTGCTCTACCTTAAAGAGGGGCTTCTTCAATAATGGCTACGTTAACGGGACTTTCTATTTACCTCGAAACCTGCGCGACCCTCGGCGTGGCAGGCCGCTAAGCTCTAAATAAAAAGCCTAATCAACTGAACTACTACTCCGCATTATCTATTCAGTTTCCATTTTCTATAGACGTAAAAAAGCCCTAATCTTTCCTGCTCTACCTTAAAGAGGGGGCTTCTTCAATAATGGCTACGTTAACGGGACTTTCTATTTACCTCGAAACCTGCGCGACCCTCGGCGTGGCAGGCCGCTAAGCTCTAAATAAAAAGCCTAATCAACTGAACTACCACTCCGCATTATCTATTCAGTTTCCATTTTCTATAGACGTAAAAAAGCCCTAATCTTTCGATTAGGGCTTCTTCAATAATGGCGGAGTGGACGGGACTCGAACCCGCGACCCCCGGCGTGACAGGCCGGTATTCTAACCAACTGAACTACC
>NZ_PYOC01000007.1 GCF_003026215.1 Photobacterium indicum | reverse complement strand
TTGATAGTGCTGGCGACACCGTGATGACGGTAACTGTCGATACCGACGGTTCATATAAGGTTACCGTAACAGGTCCAATTGACCAAGGTGACAGCGAATCCACCAATATCGATTTGAACGTTACTGCTACTGATAAAGACGGCGATACCACTGACGGTTCAATGGATATCACTATTACTGACGGCACTAATGCCACGGGTGGCGACCAAGGTGCGCTAACACTGAACGAAGGCGATTTGGACTCGTTGGGTGACGGTGTTAATCCGGGTGATACAGATACAACATACCCAGCATCGCAATCGGGCTCGTTTGTTATCAAGGCGGGTGAAGACAGTCTTGTTCCAAGTTCAGTAAAAATTGACCCAGCATTACGAAGTGACTTGATCACTGAACTGCAAAATGAACTGACCTCAGGTGGCGAAAAGCTGACGTTTGATGTCGATGGTAATGGCAAGCTTGTCGGCAAACTGCCGAACGGTGATGTGGCTGTAACCGTTACCTTATCGGGCGAGCAGCAAGGCCAAGACGTGAAAGTTACGGTGACCATCGAACAGAATGTCCCGTTGGATCATACTAATACCGGCGACAGCGCAGGCTACATTACCTCTGCGAATGATGAAATCCACATCAATGTACCCGTGCAGGCGACAGATACTGACGGCGATGATTTAGATACCCCAGCTAATGTGGATATCACGATCACTGACGGCGCGAATCCATCCTTTGGTGCTGATTCTGGCGTGACGATTAATGAGTCAACAGATAAAGGCGATGTTATTTCCGGTCAGATCCCACTGGATGTGGGCTCTGATGCGATTGATACCATTGTGTTCCAAGTGGCTCAACCTGGATTAACAGGGATCACCAGTAATGGTGAAGCGACGACGTTTACGGTTGTGGGGAATACCCTGACGGTTCTCGACAGTGCTGGCGACACCGTGATGACAGTGACCATCGCGACTGACGGATCGTATGAAGTGACCGTAACAGGTCCGATCGATCAAGGTGACAGTGAATCCACCAATATCGATTTGAACGTGACTGCTACTGATAAAGACGGCGATACCACTGATGGTTCGATGGGTATCACCATCACTGACGGCACCAATGCTTCAGGTGGTGACCAAGGTGCGCTCACGCTGAACGAAGGCGATTTAGATGTTGACGGTAATGGTGTCGGTGGTACTGATACTACATACCCAGCCTCGCAATCTGGCTCATTCGTTATCAAGGCGGGTGAAGACAGCCTTGTACCGGGTTCAGTAAAAATTGATCCAGCATTACAAAGTGATTTGATCACTGAGCTGCAAAACGAACTGACCTCTGGCGGCGAGGCGTTGACGTTTGAAGTGGATAGTAACGGTAATCTGGTCGGTAAACTGCCGAACGGTGATGTGGCTGTAACCGTTACCTTATCGGGCGAGCAGCAAGGTCAAGACGTGAAAGTCACGATGACCATCGAACAGAATGTCCCGTTGGATCATACGAATACCGGTGACAGCGCGGGCTATATTACTTCTGCCAATGATGAAATCCACATCAATGTACCCGTGCAGGCGACAGATACCGACGGCGATGATTTAGATACGCCAGCCAATGTGGATATCACGATCACCGACGGTGCCAATCCATCTTTCGGTGCTGATTCTGGCGTCACCGTTGATGAAACAGCACAAAAAGGCGATGTGATTTCTGGTCAGATCCCACTGGATGTGGGCTCTGATGCGATTGATACCATTGTCTTCCAAGCTGACCAACCTGAATTAGTCGATATTACCAGTAATGGGCTACCAACCACGTATACCGTAACAGGCAATACGCTGACTGTTTTTGACAGCGCGAATAAGCCAGTAATGACAGTAACTATTGATACCGATGGTTCATACAAAGTCACGGTCACTGGACCTGTTGATCAAAGCGGTGTGAGCGATAGTATCAATGTCGATTTAGGTGTCACAGCAACCGATAAAGACGGTGATATAACGAACGGCTCAATGGACATCACGATCACCGATGGTGATGATGCAGCAGGCGGTTATTCAGGTACGATTGAACTGATCGAAGGTGATCTTGATACTGACGGCAATGGTGTCGGTGGTACAGATACTTCTTATCCTGCAACGAAGTCAGGTAATTTTGAACTAACTGCTGGTGAAGATCGCTTGGTTCCTGATTCTGTTGAAGTTGACCCTGCGCAAGTCAATGCCTTGATGGTGGAATTGGCGTCTGAATTAACGTCAAGTGGACAAGCATTAACCTTCTCGTTAAATGCTGACGGTGACATTGTTGGTAGGTTAAATGGACAAGTTGCGTTGACGGTTGAATTGTCTGCGGCACAAAACGGTCAAGATCTGACGGTGACTGTAGATATCACGCAAAATGTTCCATTGGATCACAAAAGCACCGGCGATACCGTGGGTTATATAACGTCTGAAAATGATGAAATTCACATCAATGTGCCAGTACAAGCAAAAGATACTGACGGTGATGATCTGACGACTGCAGCGACTGTTGGCATCATCATTAAAGATGGTGACGATCCATCGTTTGGTAATGATGCGGGTATCATCGTTAATGAAACGTTGAATAAAGGTGTTCCTGTTGAGGGGCAACTGAATCTGGATGTGGGTTCTGATGCCATTGCAACGTTAGTCTTTGCGGAGACCCAAACAGATCTCGAAAACCTTACTAGTAACGGTAATCCTACGACCTATGATGTGGTTGATAACACCATCACATTATTTGATAGCAATGCTCAGCCAATCATGGTGATAACTGTTGATACAGACGGCAAGTATACCGTGACAGTAACAGGTCCTATTGATCAAGAAGCAAGTTTGTCGACTGATTTGAATTTGGGTGTCACAGCGACAGATAAAGATGGTGATAGTGCTTCAGGTTCAATGAACATCAGCATTACTGATGGTGCGAATGCCAGTGGTGGTGAAACTGTTAGCGTGGAAATTACAGAGCCGGATTTAAGTCCAAATGGCTACCTAGTGTCGGCTGAGACTGATATCACGCTGAATGCGGGTGAAGATCGCCTTGATGTTACAACTGTCGGTATTGATGCTACACAGCAAGCGGCATTAATTTCTGAACTGGAAGCGGAGCTCACTTCTGGTGGTGAAACGCTGGCATTCACACTCGAAAATGGTGTGTTAGTGGGTAAGCTTCCGAATGGTGCTATTGCGGTTAGCGTGACAGTGACTGCGGTACAAGCTGGTCAAGATGTCACAGTGACAGTTAAAGTCGATCAACTTCTGCCTCTGGATCATAACGCGTCGGGTAATAGCACGGGATATGTCAGCGAAAATGGTGACAGCATTGCAATCGATGTTCCTCTGCAAGGTAAAGATACCGATGGTGACAGCTTAGATACCCCTGCGGTTGTGACAGTAACAATTAAAGATGGTCAATTGCCGTCATTCGGTGTTGATACTGGAATTTCTCTGAACGAAGAAACGCAAGAAGGTCAAGTTATCTCTGGCAGTATTGCTGTTGATACGGGTAGTGATGCGATTGCATCTATCGAATTTGATGATGCAAATATGCAATCTGGCTTTAATGGTGTTACCAGTAATGGACACGCAACGACAGTTGAAGTGAGTGGTAATGTATTACTGCTGAAAGACAGTGATGGCAAGACTGTACTTGAAGTCACCATTAATAACGATGGTTCTTACACGGCGAAAATCACCGGAGAGTTGGATCAGGATATTAATAACCTGCTGAACTTGCCGATCAAAGTGACTGTAACAGATGGTGATGGTGACACCGCCAGCGGTACCATTAATATTGAAGTGGCTGACGGTAGCGATGCGACAGGCGGTGAAAGCCTCGCAATGACTGCAGTTGAAGGGGATCTTGAAACCTCAACGGGTGGAACGACCTATCCTAAAACAACGTCAGAGTCCTTTATGGTAACGGCGGGAGAAGATCGCCTCGATCCAACAACAGTGAACGTAGATCCAGTAAAAGTGGCAGCGCTGATTACCGAGTTGGAATCAGAATTAACATCAGGTGGTGAAAATTTAGTCTTTTTGCTCAGTGCGGATGGCTCGACTTTAGTCGGCACCACGACCCCTGGCGGTGATGTCGCTGTAACAATCACACTATCAGGCACTCAAGTGGGTGACGATATCAATGTGAATGTTGAGTTCAAACAGCATCTGCCACTCGATCATAATAACCCAACAGATGCCGATGGCTTCGTCAAAACCAATGGCGATGACATTACGATCAGCGTGCCTGTACAAGCGAAAGACACTGATGGCGATGATTTAGATACTGCCGCGAAAGTGGATATTACGATTCAAGATGGTGCCGATCCTGTCTTCGGTCTTGATGGTGGCACAACCATTACAGAAACCGAAAATAGCCAAACGGTATCAGGTGCGATTGACCTTGATATAGGCAGTGATGCAATTGATAAGGTGGAATTTGATGCGGTGCAAGCATCGCTTGTTAGCTTAACGACTAATGGTCAGGCGACAACGTACACCGTCAATGGAAATGTAATCACGGTAACGATTGATGGCGGTATCAATAACGGTGCTCCCGTTCTAACCATCACCATGAATAAAGATGGCACGTATATAGTTAAGCAAGATGAACCGCTTGATCAAGATAATACACAAGGAGATGACATTGGTCTGACCTTGGGTGTCGTTGCGACAGATAAAGACGGTGATGTCAGTAATAGCGGTCAAGTCATCATTACGATCAAAGATGGTCAAGATGCGACAGGTGAAAATGTTACTGCAAACCTAACGGTTGTAGAAGGCGACCTTGAAAATCCGGCTATCGGTAGAGCGTACCCATCAACAGGATCTGCTAGCTTTACGGTTGAAGCCGTGAACGACAATCTGGTTTCAAATACGATGCGTGTTGAAGCGGATGTGCAAACTGACCTCTTAGCTGAGTTGAATAGCCTGACATCAAATGGTGCGCCATTGACGTTTATGCTAACGGTTGATGCCAATGGTGTGATTACCATTACGGGCATGACACAGGCTGGCAGCGCAGAAATTTTAGAGATAACACTGACCCCAACGCAGCTAGCGAATGGTGATGTCAGCGTAGCGATGGTCATTGAGCAAAGTGGTCCATTGGATCACACTAATGGCTCGGGTACTTACGTGAATGTGGGTGACGACGCGATCACTGTCGATATTCCAGTTCAAATGACGGATTCTGACGGCGATGATCTTGAAAAGCCAGTGAGTGTGAATGTCACCATTACTGATGGTGATGATCCGAAATTTGGTGCTGACAGCACTGTTAACCTAGAAGAAGGGGATGACGGTGTTGTTTCCGGCACAGGTCAAATTGATGTCGACACAGGCAGTGACGATGTTGTTAAAGTGTACTTTGACGATATGCAATCTTCGCTAAATGGCCTAACCAGCAATGGTGAAGCAACCACTTATACCGTTAGTGCAGATGGCAGCACGATTATTGTCACTTTAGTGAGTGATCCGAATGTGGTGGTCATGGAAGCCACGGTTGATATCGACGGTAACTATACGGTTGATCAGAAACAACCGATTGATCAGGTTGACGATAAAGCAGGTGATAATGAAAACATTGTTCTTGATGTATTAGCAGATGATAAAGATGGTGATACCAGTGCGCCGGGTCATATCAATGTCGTGGTCAATGACGGCACCAATGCTGGGGGTGGCCAAACGGGTACTATTACTATCACTGAAGGTGATTTGACACCTGAAGGTAGTGAGTCTCCTTACCCTGTAATAGGTAGTACTACGATCAATGTCCCTGCAGGCGTCGATCGTCTAGATCCTAATTCTGCTGAGATCGATAGCGATACACTTGATGCATTAATTACTGAACTACAAAATGAATTAACAGCGGGTGATCAGCCAATTACGTTCACCTACAACGCAAATGCGGGCACATTAACGGGTGTTGCTGCCGGTGTTGTCGTGATGACTGTGGTTGTAGACGCAGTGCAAGCCGCGAATGGTCATGATGTAGATATCACCATTACCATCACACAAAACCAACCGCTTGATCACCAAGGTGGCAATGCAAATGACATGGTATCAACTGATGGTGACAAGATTACCATCGATGTGCCTGTCCAAGTCGCAGATACCGACGGTGACAAATTAGATACAGGTATTTCAGTTGATGTGACTATCAACGATGGCAGCAATCCTGTGATTACAGACTTTAAAGCTATTACTGTTGATGAAAGTGCTGTGAATGGTGATAACAAAAACCATCAAGGTTCTGACCCGTCAAGTAAAGGCGAAAAAGCAAAGGGACAAATTGTTGTTGATAGTGGTAGTGATGAGGTCACTGATTTCGTTATTGATGTTGCTACCTTTAATCAGCAAAACGCTGGTGTACTAATGTCGGATGGGCAGCAAATCACTCTGTCTTACAATAGTAATAATGGTAAATATTTTGGTAAGGCTGGTAATACGACTATTTTCGTTATCAAGCTGAGTGATAGCGGAAAATATGAATTCATTCTAAAAGGTAATGTTGACCACGAAGAAGGTGGCCTAACAGATGATGAACTGATAATAACTCTTCCGATACAAGCGATTGATCAGGATGGTGATAAAAGTAATACCGTTAATGTACCTGTTACGATCAAAGATGATGAGCCAACGGCGAGTGATGTTACTTTAAATACGGTTGAAGGTCGCACTTCTACATTGGAGGATGTGTTATCAATCGTAGGTGAAGGTGCTGATGATGCAACCGTGACCGCATTGATTGTCGACGGTGTTCGTATTCCTTTAGATACATTACCAAAGTCTGGTGAGTACTATCAGTATGAAGTTAAAGATGGTGTCACTGTTCTTGGAATATTGTTGATCACAGCTGAAGGTGAAACGTACTTTAGTGCAAATGGTGATCTAGACCATGCAATTGAAGATATAACGAAACTCATTGATGTGGAAATTACCGATGGTGATGGTGATACTGACACGAGTACGATTACGTTAGAAATAAGTGACCAAGATTCCACCTTAACCACACATAACAGCACTGGCCAAGAAGATAGCGGCAGTGCTTCAGACACGATTGCTTCGGATTACCACGGTATTGTCATCAACATGGATATCGATGTGGGTGACTCAGATCGTGGTGAATCTGTGGGCACGGTTACCATTACACCTGTCGGTGATATGCATGGTGATTTCATGTGGAATGGTGCTGTGATTACGCCTAATGCCGATGGTTCAATTACCTTCCCGTCAGCAGCCTTCACCGATAATGGTGACGGTACTTTCTCTCTCAATGGCGTAACTTTTATGCCGGATGAAGACTTCTCAACCATTAATGGTGACTTGAACTTCAATGTGAGTGCTGAAGTTGTCAATACTGACGGCAGCAAGCACCCAGGTATGAACGGTAGCTTTACTGTGCATGTCGATGGTGTGGCGGATATCCCAACCTGGGATGATAGCAATACCACCTATCACTATACCGTGACGGAAGATGCGGATAGCGTTGGACTGAACTTGACAGCCGTTCTTCAAGATGACGATGGCTCTAATACTAGCTCGGAAGATCTGTATTACTTCATTACGATTAAAGAAGGTGAAGGCACGTTAGTTGGTGACAACCTAGTAGAAACGCCTACGGGTTCTGGCATCTATAAAGTTGCTGCAGCTGATATTGGTTCTGTACAAGTAGACCCTGCGGATAACTTCAGTGGCGACATTAAGTTAGATGTATACGCGCAGAGTGAAGAGCGTGACAACCAAAATACGGCTGACTCTGTTCATAAAGAAATCATCATCAATGTCAATCCAGATGCTGATGATGCGACCATGAAAGTGAAGCGTATTGAGTCAGATGAAGATGAGTTGATTAGCTTGAAAGATCACATCTACCTAACACCTCAAGACGACAACGCTGATGGTTCAGAAAAACTCTTTGTTCGCATTTCCGGTTTACCAACAGGCGCTATATTGTTCCTTGATGGACAAGCATTAGTACCTGATGCCGATGGAAAATACGAAGTGGCTTATGATGATATTGATAAGCTGCAGTTACAACCAACGCCAGAGAGTAATGTTGATTTCACGATAAAAGTTGAAGGTGTAATAAAAGATACCGCAACAGTCACTAATCCTGATGGCACAACAACCACAGATGTGGTGAATGAGTTTGTAACTGGTGAGCAAACAATTGAAGTTGACTTAACGGGTGTTGCTGATAAGCCGGACTTTGATTTCAACAATTCATCATGGACAGAATTAACCGATGGCCGTACTGGTCTTGAAACTACGATTGATGAAGATAGTTCTGCAGTTTTTGACTTCTCTGTCATGTCGGGCGAATACGCGTTAGCGCCAACAGATAACTCAGAAACACTTAGCTTGGTTATTTCGAACATTCCGGAAGGCGTTAAGATTTTTGATGCAAACGGTAATGAACAATCGCTAGTCTATGTTGGTACGGATGCGAATGGTAACCCTAAGTATGAAGTGAATCTTGATACATTGCATGGCATCACAATAACTCCACCATTAAACAGTACGGCTGATATTGATCTCGATGTGCGATTGGTCGTGACAGAGAATGACGGTGACAGTAAATCGTTTGACGGTAACTTGGTTATCCATGTTGAGCCAGTGGTCGATGCGACGGATTACAGCAAAAACTCAAACGGAAATGAAGATAACTACGTTAACTTGAATTGGCAGCCAGACCTTACTGATAGCAAGGAAGTAATCACTGGTTTGGTGATTAAAGATCTTCCTGCTGATTATGATTTGTACATAGGCAACACATTGATTTCTTCTGGTGGTGGGGACATTACCTTGACGCCAGCTCAGGTGGCTCAGATTACATCTGGCGGACAATCATTGCGCGTGAAAGGTCCTGAAGATTCTGATGTTGATTTAACATTGAAGACGGAAGTGACAGTCACCGAAGTGGATGTCGATTCAGCGGCAACTGATGTTAAAAACATAGAAGGCACACTCAATGTCAATATTAATGCTGTTGTGGAAGACGATGGAAAATTAGCGATTGTGGACAATAACGGTGATGTGACGAATAAGATTACCAGTGATGCGAATGGTGTTATCGACATCAATATTAATACAACGGGTGATCAGACGTTTACCAATGGCTTAAGTTTCATCGAAGATGATTTAAGCAGTACTGAAGTTATTGAAAAAGTCATTATTACGTTGGTCGATGCTGATGGTAATACGATTACTGATCAAGACATTTTGGATCAGTTCTTGGTGATAGGGGGGATTAATAATGGTGATGGTAGCTGGACGGTACCTCAATCTGAGCTGGGTAATCTGCAAATTATTGCAACAGTTGACCAGACCTCTACAGTTTTCGTTCATATTTCTGCTGAGATTCGCGATCTAGGTGATAACAACGAAGGCGATTCGAGCGACGGTGTTCGTAAAGACATTGATACTGTCATCGAACTCGACTTCAACGGTACAACGGGTGGCGATCAAGAGGCTGGAAATATTGATGCGCAACCCGATATTGTCATTACAGGTACCGAAGATAATCATCTTAATTTTGGTGATCAATTAGATGCATTCATTTCTGTCAGCATCGCGGGGCCACATCATGATAATGATGTATTTACCTTAGTCATTGATGCTTCAACGCTACCTAATGGTGTGTCTATCACTGGCGCGGAATATAACTACGAAACGGGTGAGTATGTACTTAAAGTACCTGTTGACTCAGAAGGTCACGTTGATTTGTCTGCGGTTGGTATTAAATTACCTGAAGATTTTGCCGGTGATTTTGAGCTTGACGTTAAATACGTGACGACAGATACAGTGAGTGGTGATGTCAAAGAAGTAACTGACACCATTCCTGTGCAGGTGAACCCTGTTGTTGATATTCCTGGTAATTCACAAACGGGCAATCATACGCCAGAAGTCGAAATTAGCGTCGTTAAGACCGATGGACTAGACGGTAACAAGCAACCGATCAGCGATGGTAGCGCAGATCATGATTATACTGGTGTCGCGTATGAAGACGGTGATATTACGCTTGATTTGAGTGTGGTGCTTGCAGATAGCAGTACCTCTTTAAACGAAGGTTTAGAAACGGTGACGTCAGTAACACTGACGGTTGATTCGACGAAAGGTTTCTTTGTTACAGCTGACGGTTCATTAGTTTCTGAAATTACTCTACCTGCAAGCGAATTGGGCAATATTCAATTCCGTCCAGTGGAAGATTTCAGCGGTTCAGTCAGTGTTGGTGTAAAAGTTGATATTACGGATACGGCGAACTTCGATCAAACAGGTGGTTCAGCAACGGATACGGGCTCTTACAATACGAATGTTAGCTTTGAGGTTGTGGCAGTTAACGATGCCGTGAATTGGACCGGTACCGATAAAGTTGTGGTTGGTCAAGAAGATGCTGGAGGTGTGTCGCTTGCGGGCATCGGCGGAACGATTATCGATGTTGATGGCTCTGAGCAAATTCTGTCTATTAAGCTGACGGGTGTGCCGGAAGGCTTCATTATTGAAGGCGCGGTGAACAACAGTAATGGCGAGTGGAGTATTTCGTTACCATCAGGCCAGACAACATTCAATTTAGATAATATTAAAGTGATTCCACCTGAAGATTTCAGCGGTGAAGTTGAATTGAATGTAGTGGTTTACAGTAAAGAAGATTCGTTAACGGAAGTAGCTGAGAATTCAACCAGTATCACTATTGACGTGCAGCCAGTGGCTGACCGTGTGGATACAGACGTTGAAAAAGAAGCGTCAGGTAGAGAGAACGACACCGCAGGGATTGATTTAATTCTAAATGTTGAAGCTTTTGATGATAAAAATAGTTATGACGGTTCAGCATTAAATGTGACAGAAAAAGGACCGGAAGGTTTACAAATTACATTAACAAATGTTCCCGAATCTAGTTCTATTGCTTTGCCGGATGGTATAGCGGGTGCCGTGGCTAATATGGGGGGCGGTGTATGGGTCGTGACTGTTGAGTCTTCAGATCTTGATAAGTTGATTTTCCACCCTGGTGATGCGAATAACGTTAATTGGAACGGTAATATCGAGGTTGATATTCGTGCCGTGGATAACGGTGTTGTTGCCGATAACAGCATCGCGGTTGATAAGACTATTCACATTGATGTTGAAGCTGAAAATGATGCGCCTGTTAACGTGCTTCCAAGCAATTTGACAGCTGATGAAGATGTACCGCTATTAATTAGCAGTCTGAAAGTGGTGGATGTTGATGCTAACGAAACTGCTAATAGTGAAATGACGGTGACCCTGAATGTCGGCGATGGAACATTAAATGTGCCAGATAGCTTCGACTGGGCAGCATTAGGGTTGACCGTTACAGGTGAAGGCTCGGAGACATTAATCGTTATGGGTAGCCTTGATGATATCAATGCGCTATTAGCGAGTGGTGTGGAATATACGGGTGATACTAACTTCAATGGTGACGATACCCTGACCATGACAATAAATGATCAGGCGAACTCTGGTACTGGTCCTGCTGAAGGGTTGACTGACAGCGACAGTATCACGATAACAGTTAACCCTGTGAATGATGCGCCTGTGAATACAGTGCCTAATGCTGTAACTGCGGAAGAAGACGGCAGTACAGTAATTACAGGTATGCAGATCAGTGATGTCGATTTTGGTGAAGCAGGCACGACGGGTTCCATGTCTGTCACGTTAAATGTAGCGCACGGTATTTTGAGTGTTGATATTCCTGTTGGAAGCAGTGTTGTCGTGACAGGTCAGGGAACTGACACTGTGGTGATCACGGGAGCAATGGATGATATCAACGCATTGTTGAACAACGGTGTTACCTATGAAGGTGACAACAACTACAGTGGTGCTGATGAACTGACTATGACGACCCACGACGGCGGTAATGTCGGCTCAGGTACTGACGAGACGGCAATCAGTAAAGTTCCTGTAACGGTAACCCCGAAAGCCGATGCGCCGACATTATCTCTAGATAATAGCTTTATCCAGACGGCTGCAATCCGTGGCTCGCTAGGCACAATGATTCCTCTGCTTGGCTTGATTGCAGTATTAACCGATACCGATGGTTCTGAAACCTTGAGTATTATGGTTAAAAATCTTGCTGGAGCTGACTTGGTCAATAGCAATGGTGATGTCATTGCGGGTAATCAAGGCAATGGTACTTGGATTATCACCAAAGAAGACCTTGCAGACTTAAATGTGATTGGCTTGCCTGAAGGGGGCAACAACCTAGAAGTTGTGGCTGTATCAGAAGAAACTGATGGCAGCAAAGCTGAATCAGCAACTGTCGATATCAATGTTGTGGTCGATAATCTTGCCAATACTGGTAATCAGATTGGAGGTTCATCTAGCTCTGATGCCGCAAACTTGGTGATTGATAGTAGTGCTGAAGCGACATTGTTGGGTGGTGATGGCAACGATATCTTAATTGGTGGCGCAGCTTCTGACATTTTAGTCGGCGGTGCTGGCGACGATATTATGTGGGGTGGCGAGCAAGGTGGAACTGGCGATGGTGTTGAAGATATCTTCAAGTGGCAAGCTGGTGACTTTGGTACTGCGACTAATGTCGCGACAGACACCATTATGGACTTCGAAGTAGGTATCGATAAAATCGACCTTACAGATGCCTTCAGCGCGTATGATTCAATGTCACTTAGTGATTTGACTAATCTTATAAAACTGACGGGCAATGGAACGGATTCGACTCTTGAAATTTACGATGACCAGGGCGACTTAGTTCAAAATATCGTTATCAATGGTGTATCGGAAACAGCCTTGCTAGGGAATGACCCTGCTGGTATGTCAGATGAAGATAAGTTAGGCATGTTACTTAACAGCGGACAGCTTGATGTGGCTAACAACTTTGGTGATGCTGGGGAAAATACCCTTGTTGCGGATAATAGCGGTGAGAATCTTTATGGTTTTGACGGCAACGATATCTTAACTGGCGGTGCAGGAAATGACTTCTTGACTGGTGGTGAAGGTAATAACTTGTTCACATGGGATGATACATTGTCCAATGAAGATGTGATTACTGATTTCAAATTGGATCAAGACCAACTCGATTTATCTCAAATATTGTCAGATGGTGGTGATGATAAATTTGATATGGATGATCTACTTGGACATGTCACCTCTGGTGATTTGACCGCGAGCTTTGATAACGACGGTAAAGTTAACTTATCTGTTACCAATAGTGACTCTGGGAATACACAGAGTATCGTTCTTGAAAATATTGACTCTGCTAGCCTTGGTGATGTTAGTCAGGCAGATATTCTGAATCAATTATTCAGTCACGATGCTTTCAAGGTCGACCCTAACCTTTGATCCAACACGCATAATGAAAAAAAGCCAACCAATTTACGGTTGGCTTTTTTAGGTTTAACTATCAGATAAATGTGGGTAATTATGTGATTTCGCGAGTGCTTACCAGATAAGTCATGTCACCTGATTGATTTGTGACCAGTACGCATGCGTCGATAAATCTTTTAATAATAGGGAGCTTAACCTCAGATATAAGCCCGTATTGGCATTCGGGAATAAAGCAAAGCAGCCTTCCTTATTTCCTGCTGAATAAACATGCTAATTGCTAGTAGGTCACCTACTACTATAGATCCAACTAGTAATTTGTTTGGTACTTGTCATAAATGTAAATACTTTGTTATGTTATGTGCTATGTTTTTAGCGGTAATCAGAACATGGAATGTATATGAAAGCACGTGAAGCGAATTTTGATGGGTTGGTAGGTCCTACACATAACTACAGTGGTTTATCTTTTGGTAATGTAGCCTCTGAAAAGAATCAGGCAAACCAATCCAACCCCAAGCAAGCTGCCAAGCAAGGGCTAGCGAAAATGAAAGCACTGGCTGATATGGGCTTAGTGCAGGGTATTTTAGCGCCTCAAGAACGGCCAGATGTTCACACACTACGTCGACTTGGCTTTATGGGTAGTGATGCGAATGTTATTGAACAAGCTGCTAAGCAAGCGCCTAAAGTGTTGGCTGCATGTTGTTCGGCTTCAAGTATGTGGACGGCGAATGCGGCAACAGTGTCTCCTTCAGCTGATACTGCTGATGGTAAAGTACATTTCACCCCCGCTAATCTAACAAATAAATTTCATCGCTCGATTGAACATGAGACAACGGGGAGAATCCTTCAGGCAATCTTTGCTGATAAAAAACACTTTGCTCATCATCCTGCGTTACCTGCTGTAGAGCACTTTGGTGATGAAGGCGCTGCAAACCATACCCGTTTTTGTCATCAATATGATGAGCAAGGTGTCGAGTTTTTTGTTTATGGTCGTCATGCTTTTGATAGTCGATACTCAGCTCCGAAAAAATACCCTGCACGTCATACTTTTGAGGCATGTAAAGCAGTGGCGCGTCTTCATCAATTAAATGGTGATAAAGTTGTAATAGCGCAGCAAAACCCAGACGTTATTGATCAAGGTGTGTTTCATAATGACGTTATTGCAGTGGGCAACAAGAACGTTCTATTCTGCCATGAACAAGCTTTTTTGAATCAACAAGATGTGTATAACGAGTTAACCGCCAAAGTTGGAGGAAACTTTAAAGTTATAGAGGTTCCAACTAGTGCAGTAACCATTGAAGATGCTGTGACTAGCTACTTGTTTAACTCTCAATTACTTGAAATGCCAAATGGTGAAACAGTATTAGCCTTGCCTGAAGAATGCCGAAATAATGAGCGAGTTTGGGCGCACGTACAAACGATTATTAATGCTAAGCAAGGTATTGATAAAGTACAAATATTTGACCTAAAGCAAAGTATGGCAAATGGCGGTGGTCCGGCATGCTTACGTTTACGTGTTGTTCTGAATGAACAAGAACTTCAAGCCGTCAATCAGTCTACGTTAATGAACGATATACTGTTCAATCGTTTAAATTCGTGGGTAGATAGCCATTATCGTGACACGATAACTGATGCTGACCTTGCCGACCCACAGCTAGTGGTTGAATCTCGTGCTGCACTTGATGAGCTAACTCAAATCTTAGATTTAGGTTCTGTTTACGCGTTCCAACGATAATCATTTGGATTGACTGATTAATCATTAAGAAGCAGAAAGGATCACCTTTCTGCTTTTTTTATGCTCTATAGCAATAAATAAAATGAAAGGTGACTAAATTCAGTGTTTATAACTACCTCATTTCAAATGTTTCCCATAAACTTGGGTATAAAGGCAACACCGTTTCTATTCGGTATGTGCTTACTTGGCTACATGCTTTTGTAAACTGAGTGGATATAAATGCAAATACAATTTTTCTGCTGGCAGTTTAATGCCACCAAAAATACCCTTGTCCATAATGGTGGATCAAGTGGCGAGATTAAGACATTCAGTTTAAGCCCTAAAGAGGCAGATGTACTGTCTTACCTGATTGATAACGCATCGAAACTTGTGACGAAAGATGCACTTGTTGAACATGTTTGGGAAGAGCAAGAGCTTAACGAACAATCCATTTTGAATGTAATGTCTAAGCTACGCTCTATCTTTAGACAGTTTGATGAAGGGGAGTTGATTAAAACAATTCGTAAAAAAGGCTATGTTTTTGAAGTCAGCCCTGAAGATGTACAATATATACGGATAGAGCTGGCGAAAGAAAATCCCGTTTTATCTGAGTCTGAAATAGCAGAATCCCCTCAGCCAGTTTATCAGCATTTATTCAGTCGCTACCTATGGATCGTACTATTCATACTCACCATTATTTTCTTAGGAATTGGTGGATATTATCAGTATTTATCTGAAAACAATGGCTATGATGCTTATGAGATAAATCAAAATGATATTATTTATACCAGTAATCCAGACGGAGAGTTTGTGAAAGTTATTTTTTCATCTCGCGGAGGTAGCTTAACAAAACGACAATATAAAGACGTAATCGATAAGTTTTCTCAGTATTACCATGCTGTTCAAATACTACCACCAAAAAGTGTTGCCTATAAAACAGTGTATGTTGATGTGTTCCACATACATAAAACATTTTTTGCTTCAATTAACGATCTTAATGATACCTATATTATTGTTCGAATGTTTAATAAAGATGGCTCGCTTGCCGATGCTTTGAGTAAAATAGAAAGTATGCGTGGGCGAGGGTTACTATGGTAGTTAATAATAAATACAAAGCACTTGTTGGTTTAAGTTTTGTTCTATCAATATTGTTTGCTCTATACTCTATAGTGAATCACAATGAAAACCCGATTGAAAATACAGCTTGGTATACGAGCAAAGCACGTATACCAAATGGGGATGATTGGAGTGATGAGTTTGTAAGTAATATCGAGAATAGAAAGTACCAATTTAAGAAGAGTACAGGTACCTGCGATATAGATATCACATACAAAATGCTTGATGGAAGTACTAAAACATTTGAGTTGTACTGTAAGTTTGATTATCAAGTAAAAGAAAATCGTATCTATTTTTCAAATTTGAACTATTCAATAGAAAGAGATGATGGCTATTGGCATTTGCGAAGCGAAATGAAGTTTTTTAAAAATGCAAGCTATAGCCAAGAAATGTTTATAGATGAGACGAATAAGTACTTATTGTTGACCAATCCCATGGTTTTTGACAAAGCACAGTTATACAAACGATTAGACAGTCATTAAATTAAAAAAGCAGCTATATGGCTGCTTTTTTAATGCCTTAATAATTGATGCCAGCCTTAGTATGTTAATTTTATCGCATATTAAAACTATCCCGATGTAAAAGGTGCCATTTTCTATCCTAGAAAATAACGTGTTTTCTTATCATACCTCTAAGTAGTTACTTATGGTTTTGTTTGATTTTACCTGATTTTAATGGGGTTTAACTTATTGATTTTGTGGTGGTTTTGCCTTTTGTTTTATGTTGTTTTATCTTTTTCATGCCAAGTTTTATGTTCGTTATACCTTCATTAGGTAGTGGTGAGCTATTAGTGAATAAAGGGTTTTCTGATAATTTAATTATGTTTTCTTTTCAGTTGATGATCGCCATTTCAATTGTTAACTTTCCTGTCAGATATTTGACATGCTCTTCAGTAATACGGCGACTTTACGTTGGTTATAAAAAAGAAGAGTTTTTAGAAGTGCCAATTAATAGGGTTTAAAATGAATAAGAAAGTATTGTCAGCTGCTGCTCTTTTAGTAATGTCTGTAACAAATGTAGCGCATGCAGAGTCAGTAACCGCGGGTAACGGTCAGCGCGGTACGGTGAACTTTACGGGTGCAATTACAGCGCAAACATGTGATACCGGTATTATTGTTGATGGTAATGATGTGGCTTTTGTTGAGCTTCCAGTAATTACAACTAGTGACTTTGGTACTGGTGCCTCTGAATCAACTGAAACGCCTGTTGCATTTGGTATTGCGCCTTTAAATCCTGATGATTGCCCTGCAACGACAGCGGCATTAAGCCTAACGGGTCAAACCGTAACGGGATTTAGTGATGTACTTACGTCTGATGAAATAGCAACAACGAATGTAGGTGTGCAAGTATTGTTTGATGACAAGACACCATTGTTAAATAAAGGATATGTTGATGCTGGTACTAATTTCGATGAAGTTACTAAAGCAGTAAATTTATCTGCGAATTATTTTAAAACGACTGAAGACGCAAAAGCCGGTCTTGTTACATCTGTTGCAAGTTACCAAATCGCTTACCTTTAATCTTTATATTGGAAATGCCCAGAGTATTCTCTCTGGGCTCCTTTTTTATGAAAGTACTATTTATTTCTAGCTTGCTAACAAGCTTATTATTTAGCGCCTTTACGGAAGCTGCTATTGATGAAAAGCCAATTTATATAAAAGGAGCATTAGGAACAATTACTTGTGACACCGTTATATTTGTAAATGGTGAAGAAAAAGAATTTATCAATTTAGGTGTTATTTCAATTAATGACTTCACAAAAGAATTAAATGTTCATGGCACGCCGGGCAGCATAGTTCCGGGACCTGCGAATGTCGATTACACCGCATTCAGTTTGGCCCCCATTAATGCAGCTGATTGCCCAGCAACCACCGCACAAATTAGTTTAAAGGCCCGAAATGTTGAGCACTTCCCTAATGTGATTCAGTCGGATGCGACTGACGAGACACAAGTGGGTGTAGAAGTGTTGATGAATGATGGTACTCGCGTTCTGAATCAGTCGTGGGTAGCGGCTGATGTAAATTTTGATACCACAACAAAAGCCGTCATGTTGAAAGCTAATTTCTATGCGACGACGCCGACAGTGACAGCCGGAAAGGTTGAAGCAACAGCTGTTTATCAAATCCTGTATTTATGATGAGAGGTACAATGGTTCGTAAAATTATACCTTTGCTGTTGCTCGTACCGATTGCAGCTCAAGCTAGTGAATTTAATACTGATTTCCTACAAGGTGATGCGAAAACGCAGACGGAGATATCAAAGCTGCTGAATGCGTATGGTGAACTACCTTTGGGCAACCAGAGTTACAGGGTGTACGTTAATAAACGCTATATTGGCTATCAGAATTTTAATGTTGCCCCAAACAGTGATGGGCAACCGAGTTTGTGTTTATCCGTAGATACGCTGCAAAACTTGGGTATCAACTTGACCCAAGAAGCAAAGTTGTCGCTATTGAATGTGACGTGCGAAAACACCTTATCTGATCTTGGCGCGCAAGTTGACTACAACGCGAACGAATTGACACTTCATATCTTTGTGCCTGACGCCAATTTAATGAATCGTGAAGATTTGGAATTTAACCAGCGTCGTTTAGATAAAGGTATTACTGCAGGTTTTGTGAATTACTCAGTTTCTGCTCGTTATAACAATCGAAATAGTGATGATGAGTTTGCAATGCCACTGACAGCAGAAATTGGAGCTAATTATCACGATGTGCGTTTTCGCGCGAATGTAGCATCTTCTGATGTGACGGATGATGATTTTGTTCGCCAACAAGCGTATGTCGCAAAACCGCTACCAAACGTATTAAGCGAAGCGGTAGTGGGAGAGTCGATTACACAGGGTTATTTGGTGGATTCAATTCCTTTTACCGGCGTTTCATTGCGTTCAGATCGTGAAATGTTACCGCGTTATAAGCAAGATTATACCCCTGTTATTCGTGGTGTAGCAGAAACGAATTCAACGGTGAATATCTACCAAGGAGAGTACCTGCTATACACCAAGGATGTGGCTGCAGGCAATTTTTCAATTACGGATCTTCCGTATTTAAGCAATAACCAAGTTGACATTGAAATCATTGGCGAAGACGGTCAATCAAAGCGGTATAACTATACGATCACGCAATTACCAATGCTGTTAACAGAAGATACCTACCGATATGAACTAACTGCGGGTAAGTATCGTGACAGTAAAAATAAGATGTTGAATAGCTTCTTATACGGTGAATATGGTTACGGTTTTGACCAAATGACCTTGATGGGCGCAGTGACTATCTCCGACCCGTATTATGGTATGGCAACGGGGGCGGGTGTCACCATGGGGGAATTGGGTGCTGTCAGTATGGATTACAGCTACTCGAACACTTTAATGGATGATGATTATCACTCTGGGCACAGCCTCCGATTATTGTATGCCAAAGAGCTGTCGAGTTCGATGGATCTTCAATTGGCAGGTTATCGTTTCTCATCGGAGAATTTCCGTACCTTCTCCGAGGCGGTAAGCAGTGATTATGATCGTGAAACAAGCGAGCCAAGCTATAACACTGAGGTTGATCTTTCTCGTAGTAAAAGTCGTATAGACGCGAATTTAAATTTTGATGTGGCTGATTCTAGTGTGTATGTGAATTTAGCCCATGAAACATACTGGAATAAAAGCAATACAAGTACATCCTATTCGGTGGGTTACAGCAGCTCGATTGGTCGTGTGAACTACACCCTTTCAGGGGCGTATACCGATTATCAAACGGAAAATGATGATCATACCGTGATGCTAACCATGAGTGTACCAATTGATTACGGTAAGAGCGCTTCTAACGTGTACACCTCAGTAACATCAACATCTGACAGTACGTCATATGAGGTTGGGCAATCTGGCGTGGTGGATGAGTATTCTTATTCAGTGGGTGCATCGTTGAATCCAGATTCCGATGCCTATGCAAGAGCCTCTTTATCGGGTTCATTCGATAAGACGAATGTAAGTGTCAATGCAAGCGGCAATGGCAGCACGATCAGTGCCAGTGCAAGCGGTACTTTTGTGGGGTTTGACGGTGGTGTTATTGCAGGAGCTAAACGTTCTGATAGCTACATTATTGCTAAAGTCGGTGAACGTGAAGGCATAAAAGTTAACGGTCAAGAAACCAATAAAAATGGTTATGCGCTGGTGTCCAATATTCAGCCTTATGAAACCAATGAACTGAGCCTGAACGCGGCCTCTATGCCAACAGATATTCAAACGGAGAAATCGATTATTGCGACAATGCCAGAACGTGGCGTGATCAGTTATGTCGATTTCAATGCGAGCAGGGTGATTCGCGTAGTAACACAAATGATGGACGCCAAGGGAACGTACTTGCCGCTGGGTACTATTGTGTCAACCAAAGATAAACAATCTGTTATCGGGGTTGATGGCAGTGTAATGGTTGAACTCAGCGCCACCGAACAAAGCAAGTTTCCGCTCGATATCGCATACAGCACCCCGACGTGCCAAGGCGTGATTACGATTAATCAACCCAGTACTCAAATTATGAATACTGGTACAACAAAGTGTGAATAATACAATGAATAGATTAGTAATAATAGCTGTTTTCTTAATTAGCTCAGTTTTGTTGGTCTCAAATGCACAAGCGGCCTTTACCCTAAATGCTACCCGTGTGGTGTATACCGAAGGTACTAAAGGCGCCAACCTTGTAATAAAAAATAATAATGAAAAAAAATACGGTGGACAGGTATGGCTTGAATCGGAAGCTGATGCGATCCCTGATAATAGCTTTGTTATTTCCCCATCGCTATTTACGCTAGCAAGCAACAGTAAGCAAAACTTGCGCATTATGCAGACGTCTGCAAATTTACCGACAGATAGAGAGGCGCTATTTTGGTTATACGTGCAAGAGTTACCACCAGCATTGGAAGAGGCAAATCAATTACAGTTTGCGATGCGTACCAAAATAAAGTTAATTGCACGACCAGCTAATCTAGTTGAAGCGCGTGAAGGTGCAGAATCGCAACTAACAGTTGCGGCTGTGGGTAATACATTGAAAATTAATAACCCAACACCGTATTTCTTTGCAGTTAGTTCATTGATCAAAGGCAAAACTGAATTTAAAGATAAAGCCTTATCTGTTGTAAAGCCTAAGAAAGCATTTCAAATTGCGAATAATATGGAATTTGTTCGTGGTGATACAGTAACGGTAACGTATGTTGACGACTTCGGGGCTTACAATACACAAGAATTAAGAGTGAAATAGTATGAAAAATCGGTTTTTCGTTTTGGCTATATTACTCACCCCCCATGTTGTTTATGCGAGCGATAATACTGGGCTAGTGATGAATGAATGTCGTCCTATTGAAGGGACTTCAATTTATACGCAGGAATTTACAGGTTCTGTGGATGAAGCGATTAATAAACCAGGTGGTATCGCGAAAGGTTTCTTCGAATTTACCAGTAATGGTGGAAAAGTGCCACGTGAATGTAAATGTAAACTTGGTGGTCTTTTAAACAACAGTGATAAATGGTATGACACAACGTATTTTACGGCGACGACACCGTTATCGCATAGTAAGCATAATCGGATTCAGTATTTAGATCTTAATGATTCATTGTCAGTTGCTATGTATTACTGGATTGGTAAGCGGAATGAGTATTTGGATGTACCATTTAAGAATGAGAAAAATACTTATCCTGAATTGTGTACAAAAGTGGCCCATAAAAGTGGTGGTTGGACGTATAACCCAAGTGCAGATACGGGGGCAAAAGGAAAAATCGATCTACGCTTTAAAAAGAAAGTGGTGGGTTCGACCACTTTTTCGGGGTTAGTGAGCACACTATATGCGTCATTAAACAAGAATGTGAGTTCCAAAGAACCTATTGCACAGACATACCTTAATATTACAGTGAATACCCCTGCATTTTGTTCTATCGAAGAAGGTTCAACCATAAATATTGATTTGGGTTCTGTTGCTAGCCAAGACATGAACTACGGAAAAGAACCAACAGGGTATAACAAGCGCGATTTAAACCTTACATTTAACTGTAACTTTGATGGCAAGCTTGATTTAACAATGTTAGGAAAAGCCTCAACGTTATCTGATTTTTATGCAACAACAAATACAGATGTGGGTATTGCGATAGAGCGCAATGGTAACTTGGTTATACCAAACAAGAAAGGTAATGAAGTGCCTCTTGATAGAAATCAGGTAGGTCACTTTGATGCGAAAGCATATCCGGTTAAGACAACGTCGAATGTATTAACACCGGGGGACTATTCGGGGTCGGTAAATGTACTTATTGAGGTATTGTAAACGGTACTTAAGAATCTTCTGAATATAAGATAGTCACATCAAAAAAGGGCGATTACTGTATAAGTAATATCGCCCTTTTTGTTAAGTTTTTACTGTGATGATAATGCGGTGAACAACATTGCTACGTTCAATAATTGGTTACAGGTGTGTCACAACCAGATTAGTAGAACCACTCTGAAGAACCACTTCTTCCACGCTGATATCTTTTTTTACTTCCATTTTTGTATTTGTTACCTGAATGCAGGATTGAGATTTAGCATCGACCTGACATGTAGGCTCTGTAATCATACCTCTGAAACGAATCTCTCCTGAAGACGCTTCAACCATTGATGCAAATGGGATGAGAAAGAATGCACAAGCTTGAATAATCATTTTCATAATAGCTCTCCTCCGTTGATTATCCCTTGATACTACAGGGTTTTCTATTTATTGGTGTCAGATTTTATAAAATATGTGACCAGTAAAATACTTTTTTGTATTTATTCTTCATAAAGATATTCTGTGGGTTTAGCGCTGTAAAAACGAAGGTCATAAAATACTCTAACTGCCAAAACACTGACCGAAAATGAGGGGTGGGAAATTATAACTCACGTAAGTGTGGAGCTTATTATTACAAAGACGATTTACTTTTTTCTTATTATTAAGTCACTGCTTTTTCAGGTTTATGCATGTATTAATGATGTGTTGAAGAATGCTTTGCAATTTGAAATAAACAATAATTAAGACGAACATGATTTTTTAATCTTATGTAATTTAAGTGTTTTTTTTTGGCATGATATGTGGATAGTCCCCTTGCAAGTATTAAAAAAGAGTGAAAGATAATGCGCTATTTTTATATTTTATTTATTGTATCTTTTATAGTTGGGTGTGGGGGGAGTGACGATAACAATAATACGAATATGGCTGAAGAACTAACGAGTTCATTACTGAGTGAGCAATTTGCCCCGAGCAATGCTCAATTTTCTAATTTCGAAAACAAGCCGTTTAGCGTAGACCCTCAATCATTTAATTTTGACGGAAATAATGTATATCTTAAAGTTTACGACACGGATGGAAACGTCTTTTATTTGGGGAGAATAAATAAAGATGCCCTTTTCTCTATTGAATTAGTCTTACCAAATAGTGACTCTATCGTCGCTTATGACATTTTTACTGATTCTGCTAATGATCTGTCTATAAGTGGAGATTTTGTATTATGAGATTAATACTGTTAACTGCTCTGATATTGTTACTAACTGTTTCTACTCATACACTTGCTGAAAGTGTTTCGGTGAAATTGAAAGACACGATTAAACAAGGTAGCGGAACGATTGATGTGTTTCGAGCACAAACACAAAATAAGAACCCTACAGCGGCAGAATTAGAAGCTTTTCGTGTTAATAATGGTGGGAAATTAGTGTTTGCTGTTGATGTGAATGAAGCTGCAAATGGAACCGAAAAAGCCTCGAGCCAAGGGGTCGCGGTAGAAAGCGCTTCTATTACGGTAGTCAGTGGAGGAGTTACAACTACGTTCTCTGATTTTTCAACGCCGACGCGGTCTATGTTAGCTAAAGCGGGAACTACCGAACGAACGGGGTATTACACTATTATAGGTGAAACTGGTTCTTCAAGAGTGACACCGAATGCTAACAGTGATGTTAATGGATCTTCATTTGATGAAGTGTTAATCATAACTGTTGGTCAAGATTTAAGTTCGGCTACGGCTGTTACGTTAAATGTCACATTATTAGATACCAATATTTCATTGGGAGATCCAGAAGCGTTCTATGATTTTTCTGGGGGCTTTGAAGATGTGGCATTAATCAGTGATGAAGATAATGCCATTTTAACTGGGCTCGGAGCGGGGCAAACAGAAGCGCCACTGGTGATAACGCAAGGGCAAGTATTGAACCCCATTGATGCATGGGTGTATTACCCATCTTCAACTGAGTATTTCTTGGCTGCGTATGAAGATCTGTATCCAGTAAAAGGGGATTATGATTTCAATGATTTAGTCATAGGGTACCGTGTAGGCTTTGGTATGAATAATGACCAAGTTACTTCTATGTTGATATATGGCTATATTATTGCGCGAGGCTCTAGCTATAACCATGATTGGTATCTTCACCTTGCGTACCCTGATGGTACAAGTGGTAGCGGTACACTTAATTTGTTTAAACCGGGCTCTACCGAACAAGAAGAAGGCTACCCGATAGCCATTACGCAACTGAATGATTTTGACCAGAAAATCTTAATTAGTTCGAAAACTCTAATGACACAAGTGGGATCTGAAATGGTGAACACCTTGACAGATAAAGCCTTAGTACAAGGACACAAGTTCAGTATTTCAATGGACTATGATGCCTTGATTGATGTATCTCAGCTTGATACCGCACCGTATGATCCTTATTTATATGTTAAAAATTCAGGGTATGAAATACATCTGCCGAACAAACCTGCTCGCTTAGGTATCTCCGTCAATAACAGTGAAACTGGAGCGGGATTTAAAGATAGTAGTGGATATCCGTTCGTTATTATCATTCCCGATGATTGGGAACCACCATTAGAGAATACCGATTTAGGAGAAGCTTATACCGATTTTCTTAATCATGTTGCTAGCTCTGACAATACGTTTTCATCGTGGTACTTGGCACCACAAGGTAGCAAGGTGAAAGGGATAGGACGGGGGCATTGGAAGTGGTAACCGATTAAATATCTCTTTCTGGGATAATAACGACTGAGCAAAGCTTACCATTATTCAGTGTTAAGCTTTGCTTGCTTTAAAAGTTAACCTCGCTAACACCCATCTGTTACGGTTGAAACTTCACGAAAGGTTATTTCCTCACCGTTTTCACTGAAAATATAATACGCCAAGCAGTTGTCTTTAACTGTTCTACCGCGCGGAAAGAAGAACATGCCCCAGCTAGGTTTTCCTTGTAATACGCTTTTTACTTGAGATGTCCAAAAAATTTCAAATTTTCACAACGACTCGTGTTGATTGAAGTGCGTGCCATTACAATAGGCTGGTGGTATAAGTATTTAACGCGCAAAGAAAGTTTTTAGTAAATATTAATATTCGCTTGTGTGAATTACTTGAGTAAACAGTTGAGGAAGGAAGTGCTATGCACGATATTGTTACTGTTGCGGTTACCGTGTTTATGGGTTTTTTTGCGATGATGAATCCGATTGCCAATACGGCAGTTTTTGTGGGTATGACAGGAGATTTCACTCCACAGCAACGCCGACAAACGGCAATTAAAGCACTAGTAGCTGCGTTTTGTATTATTGCTGCATTTTGTCTTTTGGGTAAGGGTATTTTTGAGATATTCGGGATTACATTACCAGCCTTACGATTAGCTGGTGGTATTCTAGTTTTCTTAGTGGGATATCACATGCTGCAAGGTAGCAGTTCTAAATTACACACCAATGAACAGGCAACCCCTGACAAGGGCGAGAAAGTACAGCCAGCAGATATTGCCATTTCACCGCTCGCTTTACCGATTTTGGCTGGTCCCGGTACGATTGCTACAGCAATGAATTATTCTGCATCTGGCAGTATGCTGAACATTATTGTTACTATCGCTGCGTTTGCTATTTTGTGCCTTATTACATTCGTATGCTTTTTATATGGACCTAAATTGGTCGATATGATTGGTGAAAACGGTATTAATATTACGACACGCTTGATGGGGTTGATCTTAACCGTCATAGGTATGCAAATGTTGATTCAAGGCGTGCATGATGCCTATTTGTTATTTAATGTCACTCCTAAATAGAACAGCTTGCTATTTTATATTTGAGTTTTAGCGCCGATAAATACTGCCACATTACGTGGCAGTTTAAATTTTAAGCTTCGTATAATTCTAAAGGTAAGCCATCGGGATCGCTGAAAAATGTATATCGTTTTCCTGTGTATTCATCGGTACGAATGGGTTCAACTTCCACGCCTGAATGCTGTAAGTGCAATGTGAAATCATTTATCGATTCGACAATGAAGGCTAAATGACGTAATCCCCTAGCTTCAGGGTAACTAGGTCGAGGAGGGTTGTTTGGAAAAGAAAACAATTCTATCTGATTACCATTTGGTAACGCTAAATCCAGTTTGTAAGAATTGCGTTCAGCGCGGTAATTTTCAGCAATCACTGTTAGCCCGAGAATTATGGTATAAAATCGCTTAGATTTTTCATAATCTGAGCAAATAATTGCAGCATGATGAATACCTTGAAGCATTGTTTATCTTCTTAAGCCTGAATGGATTAAGGAACAAGCCTACCTTATTTTGCTATTATTGTTTATCAGCAACTATCAAAAATAGAAAAATCAGTAGCGCTGGCTCTTACTACTGATTTTTGTTTAGTTTTACTTGGTTTTATTGGTCTAATTTCTGGTGATTACACGCTCGCAGGGTAGTCGCTATAACCGCTTTTATTACCACCGAAGAGTTTTGTGTTATCTGCTTCAGCCAAGGCAATATCATTAGCTAGTCGGTGTGCTAAATCTGGGTTTGCGAGAAATGCACGCCCAAAGGCAACCAAGTCGGCATACCCAGCATCTAGAATGTATTCTGCACGTTTAAGATCATATCGACCCGCGACAATAATGGTTCCGCTGAAGCGTTCACGCAACGCAACTCGAAAACTATCTGGAATGGTAGGAGCATCATCCCAGTCGGCTTCAGATAAGTGCATGTACGCAATACCACATTGATTAAGGCGCTCTGCTGCATCTAAAATCGTAGGAACGATATCGGGACAATCCATATCTTTAAATGTGACAAATGGTGCAAGGCGAACGCCTACACGCTCAGCGCCAATACGTGCAGATACCGCTTCCACTACCTCCATCAAGAAGCGCAGTCTATTTTCACGGCTGCCACCGTATTCATCGGTACGCTTGTTAGAATTAGTACGAAGGAATTGGTCGATTAAATACCCATTTCCGCCGTGGATCTCTATACCGTCGAAACCTGCTTCTATCGCGTTTTCTGCGGCTTGTGCAAAGTCGGCAATAACACGCTTAATATCATCTGTGTTCATTTCGCGAGGCATCGGACACGGAAACATTGTGCCATCTTCACCGTCTTTAACAATCCAAACTTGTGTATCGATAGGCTGTATAGCTGATGGGGCTATTGGTGCTTCGCCGTTCTGAAAGTGAGTATGCGACACGCGACCTACATGCCATAGTTGGTTAAATATTTTACCGCCCGCCTGATGCACAGCATCGGTTACTGTTCGCCAGCCTTGAATGTGCTCTGAGGTATATACGCCAGGTGTGAATGAATAGCCTTGGCTATCATCTGAAATTTGCGTAGCTTCTGTAATGATTAAGCCTGCAGATGCACGCTGAGCATAATATTCAGCCATCATTTCGTTGGGTATATTGCCTGGTTGGCTGGTTCTAGCGCGTGTCATTGGTGCCATTACCATTCGGTTTAAGAGTGTGATTGGCTGCTGAGAGTTATTTGACATCGATGTTGGTGTGAATAGTGGGTGAGTCATAATAATAATCCGTCGTGTAATGTTCGATGGAATGATTGTGACAGGAAATAGTGGTCCGAAAAGCCAGTGCTTACAGTAAGCATCTACAAAAAATATTTGAAAGTAACTTTATTTGTTTTGTTTATTGTAAGATATTGCTTGATTGAACAATTACAGAGAAAGGTTAGTGTTGTGGCGGGTATTGCAGATTACAGAACATTCCTTGAAATAGTGCACAGTGGGAGTATTTCCGCTGCGGGACGTCGTTTAAATGCTTCACCTGCGAATGTGAGTGCAGTGTTGGCACGTTTAGAAAAGCAATATGATGCGCGCTTGCTTTCTAGAACAACACGTAACCAACAGTTAACGTATGAAGGCGAACATTTCTACCAATTTTGTTTATTAGCGGCTGATCAAGAAGATGAGTTATTAAACCATTTGTCAAAGCAACAGCAGTTACAGGGGAGTATTACCATTTCTTGTACATGTGATTTTGGTCGAAATGTTTTAGTGCCTTTACTGGATGAGTTTATGGTGTTGTATCCGCAACTGTCGGTTCATTTGCACCTCACCGATAAGCTCAGTGATTTGGTTAAAGATAGTATTGATGTAGCTATTCGATTTGGGGCGCTAAAAGATTCTAATTTGGTCGCACGTCGTTTGGCTGATAATCATCGTGTGCTGGTGGCTTCACCTGAATATTTAGCGCAACATGGGCATCCGCAGACTGTGGAAGAGCTGGCAGATCATGCGTGCTTGTTGATCAGCCGTGAAGGAGAAACACAGGCCGAATGGCAGTTTAATAAAGCCAATCAAATCTACAGTGTTGCTGTAAATGCGGCATTTTCCAGTAATAATGGGGAAGTGGTGAAGCATTGGGCGCTGGCATCAAAAGGCATCGCGATGAAATCTGTTTGGGATGTAAAGCCAGCCTTAGCCGACGGAACGTTAGTGAGTGTGTTAGACGAGTTTCAACAAGATGATGGTGCGATGTATGCGGTTTTCCCCAATCGTAAATTCTCACCACAGCGAATTACAGCCTTAATCGACTTTCTCAAGCAAGCGTTACAGTAATAATGTGCATTTTTTGGCTATTTAGAGCGTTTAATCGGAATGTATTCTTGACCCATTTCTACCTCGCCAGCGATAATACGTACAATAGATCAAATTGACAGAAATGTAGGTTATGAACCGGCATTTACTTTTATCGAAATTATGGAGTCTCGATGGCAAAGCTAAGCTTACAAGAGCAAATGCTGAAAGCAGGTCTTGTTGACAAAAAGAAACTAAAAAAAGCAGCAAAAACGTCTAAAAAGTCTCGTGTTCAATCAAGAGAAGCAAAAGCTGCCGTTGAAGAAAAGCGCACAGCACAATTAGAGCAAGACAAAGAGCTGAATCGTCAAAGAGATGATGAAGCAATGAAGAAAGCGTTTGTTGCTCAGATTAAACAGCTTATCGAAATGAATCGCATCGATCGTACTAAGGGTGATATTAGCTATAATTTCACTGACGGTGCATTAGTTCGAAATATTTATGTTGATAAAACAACACAAAACGAGCTGGTAAAAGGTCGCTTGGCGATTGTTCGTTTTGGTGATGGCTTTGAAGTCATCCCTGGCGTTGTCGCAGATAAAATTAGCTTACGTGATGAAGACATTGTTGTTCTAAACAATATTGTTGACGAAAAAGATGTAGATGAAGATGACCCATATGCAGATTTCGTGATCCCTGATGATTTAATGTGGTAATACAATTTTAATTGCAGGATTCACTGCAACTTAGTTATTGTTAGACTTAAATACTAAACCCGAAGTGGCATATGCTCACTTCGGGGTTTTTAGGCTTTTAGCTAACGTTGAGTCACAGGTATGTTTATTCTGTTATCAGTTTCCGACTGAATATACCGTTGCCTGAGATTGCTCATTTCCCCACTTGTTTGTCAGTTTTACTGGTGGAGATGCTATCTGACGTTTTTTAGCTTGTTTTAAGTTGTGGTGTGCTTTTGCGTAATAGGTTGGGCTTGCATTGATAGCTCGTTCTAAGTAACTAACAGCAGCTTCATAATCACCTTCTAACATAGTGAAATAACCAATATCATTTAGTGCTTCTGCCATGGGCATTACATTTTGAAGTGCGTCAAGTGCATCGCTATAACGTTTACTGCGAATATAGACTAACCCTAAATTTGACCATGCGCGTTTGTCTGTTTGGTAAATGGTTGTTGCTCGTCTATTGATCACTTCTGCTTGTCTTAAATCTCCGCTTAAATAATATGAATATCCGAGGTTTGTTAGCGCTTGGCGAGATTTGTGATTAATGCGCAAACAGGCTTGATAAAGTGCTTGAGCTTCAGTATGGCGTGCATTCAAGTCTTTAATTATGGCATAAGCAATGTAGGCATTTAATGGCGATGTTTGGTTAATCCTTAATTGTTGTACAAAATCAGGTTTAGTTGGATCCCATGTTTCATTCTTGAAACGCTGTTGATCCATTCTTATGGCACGCAATAACTGCTTTTCTGCGTTCTTTTTTTCGCCTTGTTTGAGTTCAATAATACCTAATGCTGCAGAATATTGAATGTTGTCATCTTTAATAATAACGGCACGATTATAAGCAATTTGTGCAAGTTCATAGTTACCGCGTTGTTGGTGAATGTACCCAATTTTATAATAAGCCTGATCGATATTATCTTGGGCAGGGAAGCTGAGAGCTCGAATATATTCATAAAGAGCGAGGTCAGTATCTTTGTTTAAATAAGCCTGATCACCTCGTGCAATGGATTCTGCCGCAGACTCTGGGGGGAAATCGCCATTTAACCCTAATGTTGCTTTGCCATCATAAAGTTCGTGGTCAAAGTTAGGGTTAGTCGTTTCTACCGTATCTTCGTTACTTGCACACCCAAGTAAAATAACTGGTGCGAGTACCGCTAAAAGTATAAGTCGTTGGGTCTTTTTTCTAAATATTGTCATTCAATATCTCCCTTTGAATTGATTATTCATTTACTGCCAAATACTTCTAGTACCGCGATAATGGCAGGCCCAATAGCGACAGTAAAAAAGCCAGGCCAGATACAGGTAACGAGTGGGAAAATCATTTTAGTTCCAATTTTTGCTGCTTCTTCTTCCGCTTTTTGCATTCGTCTATCTCTAAACTCTATGGCATATTCTCGTAGCGTATCGCCCATACTTGAGCCAAGTTTAACGGATTGACTGATGATGCTGACCAACCCTTGAAGTTCAAGTAACCCTGTACGTTCTATAAACTGTGCTAATGCGATAGGCATAGGTACACCGAGTCGTACTTTTCTACATACAATTTGCAATTCACTACTTAATTCAGGCGATAGAGCCTCAATTTCATGAGCAACTCGATTTAATGCAGCTAAAAAACCGAGCCCTGCTTCTGTGGTTACAACAAGCAAATCGAGCGCATCTGGGAAAGCATTGGATAATGTTCGAATCCGCTTTTTTGCTTTCTTTTGAAGAACAAAATTGGGCAAAAAAGTTGCGATAGCCATTGCAAGCAAAGTATAGAACAGTATTTTTTGAGTCGAGAGTTCGGGTAGAAATTTAGATGAAATTAAGACGCCGAAGAGGGCAATAATCACTAAGATTATTTTTATGGCGTAAAAGTTGGTTAAGGCTTGTTTCTGTTCATAGCCAGCGTGCATCAATAGGGTTTTAGTCTGATTTCGCTCTTTCATCGAGGAAGGAGAGATATATTTGTCCATTGATTCTAGCGTAGTATCAAGACGGCTGGATTCAGCATTGTGTTTGTTTACTTCTTTATTTATGTGAGAAAGGCTGTGTAACTCCTTTTTTAGTGGGTTAAATGAATTTGTAATAAGAAGTGCTAAGCAAAGAGTAAAAGTAACCACACTTATGAATGAAAACCCTAAAAAGATCCAACGAGCAAGGTTTTCATCAGAGACTAAGCCTGTAATGAGGGTAATGATATAATCCATATTAGACCTCGATACGCAGTATTTTACGAATCCAAATCATACCTAATATCATGCACACTCCTGTAATCATTAATAGGTTTGCACCTCGATCAGATTCAAATAAAGGGTCTAAGTAATCGGGTGTAGAGAGATAAATCATGATGACTAAAACAAAGGGAACACACATAAGAATCCATGCCGACATTCTGCCTTCTGCAGATAATGAACGAACCTTACGGAGCAATCGAAAGCGACCTCGAATGACTTCGGAAAGGTTTTCTAATGTTTCGGCTAGATTCCCCCCGGTTTCTTTCTGAATAATAACAGCGCTATTAAAGGCCAATACACTAATAGAAGGGTTGCGTTGTGCCAGATTAGCTAAAGCCACTTTTATATCAACCCCATAGTTTAATTCTGAAAATGTTTTTCCAAATTCTACTGAAACTGGTGCTGGCATCTCTTGGCTAACTGTTTTCATCACTTCGGTAAAAGGGTAGCCAACTAACAATGCTCGTTTCATTACGTCTAAGGCTTCAACGAACTGTTCCTCAAATAAGCACAAACGTTTTTCTGCTTTATATCTAAGCCAGAATGTAAATGAAAGTATTGTTATAAATGGCATAAAAACGGAGAAAGTAATACTTTTTGTAAGCACCAATGTGATAAGTGCGGCGACAATACTCATTATGATTAACCAAAAAATAGTTTTATATGCTTTCCATTCAAGCCCTGCTAATGTTAAATGTTCAGATAAGTATTCACCCACAGCATTGTTTTCCAGTTTGCGTTCTGTAGGGGTCAGTTTATCGAGGTAATGTTTACGCAATAGTGATTGTTGATTTTGACCATTGCCCGTTTCTGCGATTAATTCCAGCTTATTTTTTAACAAGCGAGAACGTTTTGCTCGTGAGCCAGTAGAAGATACCAATACGGTTTGCGAAACTACAACGGCCGCTATAAAAAAGACAAGTAAGTATATTTTTATATCAAACCCCATTATTGCCCCCGTAAACTATTATCAGGTGTGAAATGTGAATAAGGCAGGTTGATACCCATATGTTTAAAGGCTTCAACAAATGAAGGAACATTGCCCGTGGCTTGATAATTCCCTAATACATTACCTTGTTCATCGATACCCATACGCTTGAAACAAAAAAGCTCGGTCATGGTAACTACCTCACCTTCCATACCATTCAGCTCTACAATGCTGGTAATACGGCGCTTACCATCTTCCATTCGACGTAACTGCACAACAATATGAACCGCAGAAGCTATTTGTGCGCGTACATTTTTTATGGGCATATTCCAGCCTGCCATGGCAAACATATTTTCAATACGGCCTAATGCGTCTCGTGGCGTGTTGGCGTGAATGGTGGTCATTGAGCCATCATGACCCGTATTCATGGCTGCGAGCATATCAACGGCTTCACCGCCACGAACCTCTCCAACTACAATACGATCTGGGCGCATACGTAACGAGTTTATAACCAGTTCCCTTTGGGTTATTGCGCCGCTGCCTTCGATATTTGGAGGCCTTGTTTCTAATCTTACGACATGCGGTTGCTGAAGTTGTAATTCTGCAGAATCTTCAATAGTAATAATGCGCTCATTCGAGGGGATAAAACCTGAGCAAATATTAAGCGTTGTTGTTTTTCCTGAACCAGTACCGCCAGAAATTAAAACATTTAAACGTCCCTTAACAATGGCTTGTAGTAAATCTGCCATGGGTTTATTTAGGCTTCCGTAGTCTAAGAGTTGTTCTATGTCCAACTTTTCAACCGCAAAACGTCGAATAGACAATGAAGGACCATCGATAGCCAAAGGCGGAATAATGGCATTTACCCTTGAGCCATCTTTGAGTCGTGCATCAACCATTGGTGAACTTTCATCAATACGACGTCCGACAAGTGAAACAATGCGATCAATGACATTTAATAAATGGGCATCATCTCTAAATTGGGCTTCTGTCGCTTCTAATTTACCCTTTCGTTCAATATAAATGCTTCTATGGCCATTTACTAAAATATCCGAAATTGTAGGGTCTTTTAATAAAGGTTCTAAGGGGCCAAGCCCTAGAATTTCATCAATGATTTCGTTGATGATTCTTATACGTGCATCTGCGTTTAAAGGGACATTTTGGTCAAGTAGCAAGGTAGAGGCAGCATCAAAAATTTGTTCTTTTGCTTGATCTCTATCTAGAGTTTCTATCAGTGATAAATCAAGTGAGTTAAATAATTCTTCGAGAAGATTTTTTTTAATTCGGCGATCACTCTCACTGATAGAGTGCTGTTGTGGTCTTGATTCTTGTTCTTTAACCTCGGTATTAACTTTTACGGGGTTATTTTCTATAATCAGCTCTGCTGGTGGTTCCTTTTTAAAAAACATATCTAATTCCTTATGAATGAAAATAACCGTTTCATGCCTTTCAGCTGTTTTTCGTTCTTATTGAGTATTATGTTAGAGATTGCTCTCATTTCTTTAATAATCGGTTGCTTGCTAGAGTGAGTGGCAAGTAGTTCGCCTAAATTGGTTGAAGCGCTCACTGATTGAAAGTCATTAGGAACTAAAAGCAGCTCATCAATATGCAGTGATTTTTTTATTTCATCAGGTGTTATTTCAATCTTCTTTGAATAACGATTAACAATAATCTTAAATTTATTGTCATTAACCCCTAAAAGATGTTTTATTTGTTTGATTAAATTTGCAGCCTCTCTGATTGCTGGTACATTCTGTTGCACAACGATAAAAATATATTCGGCTTCTGATAGGGCTGGCAAAGTGAACTTTTCTATACCGCGCGACATATCTATAATTATATGTTCAAAGTTAGCCCTCAATTTAGTTAGAAATTGGTTAAATGCAAGAGGGGAGTGTGTGGGTATAGTGTCAAACAATTTGTCTTTACGACTGGAAATAAAACGTAACCCTGATTTATGTTTTGATAGCAGCCCTTGTAAAGCGTATTCATCAAGTTCGTCTGTTTGTTCTAAGGCGTCACTGAGTGTGAATTTTGAACTGGTTGAGAGTAAATCCGATATACAGCCAAATTGGGCATCTGTATCAATGAGTACTGGTGGAGAGGTATGCTGTAACGTTACCATATGTGCGACAGTTGTCGATATTATAGATGCACCCATTCCGCCTTTTGCATTAATAAAAACACTTACTTTTCCTAATGTAACGTTGTTTTTCTTTATCGCGGCACAATCAAAAAATACCTGATCCAGCTCTTCTTCACCAAATGGAATTGTTAATACATCCTTAACGCCAAATTTAAGCGCTTGACGCATTATGGTTGTATCTGCATGGTCAACCAGTAATACAATATCGGGTATCAGTGAGTCTTGTTTTAGCGTCTGTTTTAGCGATATGGTAAGTGCTTGCCAGTCATCTTTTCCATCCATTAGAATTAAATCAGGTGTGGTTGATTCTTTTAATTGACTTAAACTGTGCTCGACTTCTGAGCTAGTGATACTGATAAACTTTGCATTCGACCACTGTGAAATGTAAGCGGAAAGGTGAGATGTGAATTGAACATTATTACTAATAACCCAGCCATTTAAAAGGGTCACTAATGGTTGCTTAGCACTCTTTGTTTTATTTTCTACTGCTTGTAAATTATTCATACTTCACCATTCTTTAGCAGTCAGATAAGCCGGTACGAGTAACGCCTAAACTTTCCCGAGGTAATTGGGTTGTGAAACTGGGGGCGGAAAAATCAACACCAAAGGTAGCCAGTGGAATAATTAAATTTATTTCGTAGTCTATGATTCTTGCTTCGACAAACCTAATGGTAAGAAATGTTGACTCATCTGTTAATGAGTCAGTAATTTCTTCACCACTACTGTCCAAATATATGATCTGGATATTGTTTGCCGTAAAGTTTGGTAATGGCACATCATTAATAATAGCAGCAGTTAATATGTCGGCTTGCTCTGCGGTGGTAACTTGGCACACACTGGCTAATCGTGCGGTACGCCTGCTAGTTTCATTTAGCACATGCCAAGTAAACATTAAACGCCCAAATTCAATGATTGCAAAGATAATGATAAAAAATAAAGTTGCGACAATACTGAACTCTACAATGGTTATTCCACGTTGTCTTTTATTTAGCGTTAATGATTTCATTACAGTACCCTCATCGTATAACTAGACGTCATAGTAAAGTTGAGAGAAGTATCATCACCAGAAAAAAAATTAGGTAATACTGATAACACAGGTTGAAAAGGGTAAGCCACCTCAACCTGTACATAATTATTATCTAGAGTGACAGAAACATGATTAGTGGTTAGTAAGGGGAGTAAACTATCGTTACCTACGCCGATTGTACCGTAAACAATAAGATTACTGGCTTGAGTTACCTGTGAGTCTGTTAACGAATAAACACCAGTTGTTCCAGATGCAATCACATTGGCAAGGTAGCGAGTGCTATCGCGGCTCAATTTCTCTAATTCTGAATATTGATAAAAGGCACGGCCCAGTTCTAAGATCGATAGAAGTAATATTAATAAAACGGGTAGAATTATAGTAAATTCTACCATGGCCAAGCCTTGTTGAACTCGTATTCTTTTCATTATGAATCCTCACTATCAGGATCATTAAACAGTACAATCTTATAAGGGCCTTTATCATTGGGAGCCATTCCGGGCTCCCCTGTATTGTTACGGCAATTTTTGATGAACTCACCAACGATCCATGAACCATTACCTTGCCCATTACTCTTATCAACGTGATTGGTTGCACTTACAGGCTGTACCAGAAAGAAGCAAGCGAAGCCCTTGAAGGGAACAGCTGTTCTGCCAGGTTTGGGTATGGCGTCACAGTCAATAATCGGAACGGTGAGGATACGGCGAAAATCACGCCCGCAACTACCATCAAGGCAGGCATCATAGCTTTGATTCTTTTCTTCTATATAGTAATCCATATACTGATCAAAATAGCTTCCACTATCTAGAGGCGCTTGTGTAGTTTGATAGCTAGCAACCCCACTGTCATCCGTTTCTGTGAGGACCTGAAGAGGGTTGGCTTTATCGTATTCGGGGTGTGTATCTGGATAATATGTCTTGTTACCGATTTTATCCTCAAAGAAGCGGGAATCTATAGCCAATGAGGGACCAACCTTGTTGCCCGGTTCAGATGTGATTGTTTCATTACTAAAATCTAAGCATGCGTCATAATCACCGGCCAGAGCTTTTTTATAGGCATCTGCCCCTTTATTTAGATTACCGTCAGCATCGTATAGCGCCATTGGCATGAAATTACCAGCACCGATACTGGAGTCATTTTGTAATGATGCTTTAAGTACGTGCAGTGAACCTTGTTCATAGCCTGAAATGTTGCTGCCATCCTCGCCAGTATCCGGCCCTTGGCAAACACTGAGGGGTACGATGTTACAGGTTCCTCCCAAACTGCTACTCGGTCCGGCTACAGCTGAAGATCTTGCTGACATATCAATATTAAAGATGATAACAAGGTAATCAGCTACATCAACATCTTCTATGCGCACTCTTACATACGGTGAGGTGGTAGTACTTGTTGATGAATCGAAGGGCAGTGATTCTGAAAATTCATAATGAATATCAGTGCCATCAATGGTCATGGAACCAAAACCATCTAATATAAGGTTATTATTAATGGCTTCATTTCCAGCCAGAATAGCCGCAGCTTGATCACCCCCTGAAGCAATCGCTTTTGCAGCGCTAAGGGCGGCCGAATCGACTAGATTTTGCAGTTTACCTTTGGATAAAATCAAATTACCGACATCTAGAGCAAGCGCGCCCGCACCAATTAAAACGACCATGGCTAATGTTGCAAAAATGGCCACTACGCCTTTCTGAGCGCGGTAGGGCGATGCATTAATCCGTCTAATAACCATGGAAACTCCTTATTCTCTGCAATATATCTATTGGCTTTCTTATGACTCGTCGATTAATGTTTTATTTTTTAAGTCTTTTCCTTCCTTCCCTTCATTGCCAGAAGTGATTGCTTTCGATGCTTTTTTACCACTGTAAGGAGGAGAACCCACCGGTACTTTATTTTCAGCTAATGGATCGACAGTTTGCATGCGGAGCATTTTATTTCGACTATCACCCAAGTTAAATTCGTTCGAGCAACTTGATACAGAAACAGCCATAACAAAGGTCACAAGCATAATAATTTTCATCATTTTATCCCTTATAATTGATGCCCAAATCGACCTTCAGAACCCGCATCAGGTGCAATACTGTAACTTGAAGAGGTAGACGTTTGTGTATAGCTATTCTCTGCTGGTGCATTACGTTTTAGTTCACTCATACGACCCAGTAAGTAGTATTCCCAATCGTTGGGTTCAACAAAATTATCTGTTGGTAGAGTAATATCTTGTTTACGTACAGGTTTGGCTAAGCGAGGGGTAACAAGAATGACAAGTTCAGTTTCACCTTTACGAAATGATTGGCTACGAAATAATTGACCAATAATGGGTAAATCACCTAAACCAGGCAGCTTTTCTACGACATCAGTAATGTTTTCATTGAGTAACCCAGCAATACCGATTGTTTGACCATTACCAAGTTCTATGGTTGTTTTGGCTCCACGCTTTGAAAGGGAAGGAACAAAAAATTGAGTATTAGTACCACTAGGAGCTATAGAAACGGCATTTTGGTTCGATATTTCACTCACTTCGATATTCAAAGCGAGGTTGATGCTGTCGGCAGACATTACGGTAGGAATAAATTTTAAAGCGACACCAAATTCTTTAAACTCAATGGTAATATTTTCATCATTCGGAACCGGTATCGGGAATTCACCCCCAGAAATAAACTCTGCTTCTTCACCACTTATGGCGGTTAAGGTGGGTTCTGCTAATACTTTGGCTAACCCATTTGTTTTTGCTATGTCAAAAGCGGCAGCAAAGAGGGTGTTACTGCTTAAGAAACTTGCGAATAAACCGTTATCGTCAATGCTTAGTGGGTTTGAAATTGCGGCATCTATAATGGGATCTATTATACCTACATTACTAGGCACACTTGCTCCGCCACTTGCTCCTCCCCATGTCCAATTTCCGCTTTGATGGGCAAAAACAAATTTAGAATCAAATTCACGCACCAATGATCGCTGTACCTCGGCGACGGTAACCTCTAACATGACTTGATGTGAGCCACCAACAGCCATTAAATTAATAATTTCACCGTCAGCTGTGAAGGTGTTTGCTATTTCAACCGCGGTCGCGATTTTATCAGCGCTAGAGACCTCACCACTTAGCACTAATTTATTTTGGCTGGTATAAACTGAAATTTTTTCATTGGGCATGAATTCATATAACTTGGATTTTAACGCGTTCAAGTCGTGCGTAACTTCGACATCTAATACTGTGATTAATTGATCTCTTGAATCCCAAATTATGACGTTGGTGGTGCCGAATTGCTTGCCTAACACATAAATCTTGTTTGAACGAAGAATTAAAATATCGGCAATCGCTGGGTTACCAACAGATATTTTCTTTGCTCTTCCTGGAATTTCAACCAAACGTGATTTATTGTGTGGTACTGAGATACTTTCAGTTCTAGTCGCACTAACATTGGTAGAAAAAAATAAACTGAAAGACAGAATACTTATAAAAATCATGCATTTGTTGTAAAGGGCTTTTATCGCTGTAAATTCCATTTTATTGACTCCATGTGACTATATGCGTACGTTGACACGACTTGTGTCAGTCCCTTTAATAATGGTTACTGCATCGGTTGTGCGACGATAAACACGCTTTTTTTGTTCAATATCATTGGGATTACGCAGTGAAAGCTGTAATTCACCTTTAGATTTAGCTGTGACTAAAGACTCAGCTTGTTTCGGGGTTAATTCTAATGTGACAGCACGAACAATAACGGGTTTTGAATCATCTGTTCGGGCTGTTTGATCGACTGCGAGAATTTTAATTTTCTTTAATACTGTTATAGCGTTGTTTGATTTTTCTTTGGTGTAGATAACATCGACAAAATCACCGGGTAATAAGAATCCTGCTACACCAATAACATCATTCACTCGAATGGTAACGGCGCGCATATTCGGTGAAATTAAAGCGGCAAGCGTTGTCCCTTCTCCAGGCGTTACAAGGCGTTCTTTTCGTAATAGGTCACCTTCAAATATTTCATTCTGAGCAAGCATACCCACGACTTGTTCTGGTGTTTCATACCCTTTACTTTTTACTAGATCTGTAGGGTAGTATTCGATGCTAAGATGCTTAGCTTCAATTTTTGTGCCCAGTGGAATTCTTTGTTGAGCCGTTACTCTTGGTACTTTAGCTTCTTCTTTCATGACTTCTTTTATTTGAACTTCAACCTCTGTAACTTGCTCTGCAGGTTTAGTTTGCGCATTGAGGTTGGCTTGTTTTGATTGTAACCAGTTGTTAGCCAATATTAGCGCGCCAAGACCCATCATGATTGAAATGAATAAGGTCAGAAATATCTTGCCTTTAGCCATGTGTACCTCCTAATACATCATGCTCAGCACGATCAACAAAGTAGCTGCTCCAGACACTATCAATAAGTGATGGGGTTATATGTTTTTCAAGCTGGAAAAAATCAATTTGATTGCGACACATGGTCACAAGATCCCTTGGGTAGCAAGGTAATAACGGAATATTATGATTCTTATGGAGGGTGTCGATAACATGCTTAAGGCTTTCACTTGGAATGCTTAAATCATGAAATAAACCCTGTTGTTGCCATAGATATTGATAATCACTAATCGATATCGGTTCAAATTCAATTTTGTAACCAATACGACGAAGAAAAGCATCGTCGGCAAGCTTGGCTGGGTGAATGTTAGAAGAAAAAACTAATACTTGCTCGAATGGAATGTCGAAGTGTTCACCTGAAGCCATAGCAAGGTAATCGATTTTTTCTTCTAAAGGAACAATCCAGCGATTGAGTATTGTATCTACAGAGACTCTTTGACGACCAAGATCATCAATGAGAAAAATACCGTTATTGGCTTTCATTTGAAGCGGGGCGCGGTTTATTTTATGGGCTATATCATAAGAGACTTCAAACATTTTATCGGTTAGCTCACCACCGACCACGACTTCAGGCCGTTTACATAAAAGTAGGCGCTCATCATGCCCGCTATCTAGGCGTAAACTTTGCGCTGAGCTTGCGGGTGTAGAACTCACTTTCTCATGAATAATCGGGTCGTAAACTTGTAATATTTGATGCCCGATACACACTGAATGAGGAATATAGACGTTAGAATTGAACATTCTTACAAGGCGACGAGAAACATAAGTTTTACCCGTGCCCGGCAAACCGTAAATAAATATGGCTCTGCCTGAGTTAAGTGCAGGCCCTAACTGACCAACCAATTTTTCTGGCAATATTAAATCGCTTAACCCTTCTTTGAGGCTTTTAGGCGTCACCGATTCTTTATTTAAGCTTTGTGAGGTAACAATTTTTTTATAAAGTGAAAGAGGAATAGGGGTCGGCCCAAGATATCCATCGCGTTGTAACTCATGCTGGGAAAATAACATCCCTTTCTTGGTTAGCGCATAACGGATACCTTTATCGATTCTTAAATCAGACCGCACTTCAACGAGCGCTTCTGCTTTGAGTTTTTGAGCTAAAATATCGATAAGGTTACCGGGTAATGCCATCGACAGTGAAAGGTGAGGCACATCTAAATCAATGGCTTGAGATAAATGTTTTAACAGTAAACTTTCAAGTAGCCGTGAAGGAATGCCCGTTTGCTCAATGGTTCGTGGTTTAGGAAGCAAATCATTAGGATTCGTTGATTCAGCGATAACTGAAGAAGCAGAATGCATCATAGATTAGCCTCATAATTAAAACATATAAAATTCGCAATAGAGTGTGGCGAGTAAAATAGCCCCACCCATAGGAACAGCATTTATCGCAATGGAATCAGCTTCAGGTGACTGATAGAATTGATAAACGATAATATTTGCCCAGCGTCTAAAGTTGGGTATGAAGTCATGTTTACAAATCATTAATAGTAATGATAATGCCCCGGAAAAAACGACAGACATCGAAATTAATAACAATATGTTAGGGAAGCCAACCACAATACCCAGAGCCGCGAGCAGTTTTGCATCCCCAGCGCCAAATAGGCCGAGATAATGCAATATAATAGAAACCAATAAGCCTACAATAAGCCCTAATAAGGCGTCGGTAAGGTAATGAAAATCGAGTGATCCTATTGCCAATGATGACATTATTGCTTGAGTTAACCCAAGAAAAATTAAAACAATAATGGCATGATTAGGTATTTTATTCTCTCTAAGGTCATAGAGGGCAGAATAAATAACAACGCTAAGGATCACTATATTCATTATCAGACTCGCTAAATACTATAATTTATTATTAAGGAGTAGGTGTACCACCAATATCAGTGGTTATACCGTCTATCACGTCACCAACAGCGCCGCCTAAATCTGTAAATGCCGTTACGACAGCAGCCCCAACAAGTGATCCTGCAATCGCATATTCAACCGTTGTTAGTCCTTCTTCGTCTTTCCAAAATTCGATTAGAGACTGTTTGAAATTCTGCATGGTAATACTCCTGTAAGGTTTTAATGTTGCTTGTCTAACAACCCAAGCTAATTTAACAATAGTTCAGCCCATATTTTTTTGTGGTATTTTTTTGACACTTAAATAATATTAATTCTAACTATATGTTTTAAAGTGTAAAAAATATTTATTTAATATTTAAACATACACAATTACTATTAGTTGAGTTTCATATTAATTTGCCTTAAAAGCTAGGCGTTTTGTACTTATTATTTGAATCCAGCGGCGGTATTGCTAAGTGTTGGAATTAATTAATAAAAATTCATTGGTGCTGGGTTTTATTAATAATGTTGTCTGTTTTTTTAGTCATTTAGCAAGATTTTAAAGCCAAGTTATTTTACGTTGCTCAATTATAAAAGTACCGGATTAGTAAGGTGAGCTTTATCTTCATTTTTGGTTGTGACGATAACTTCTATACTGTATTTAGCGAAATTAATTTGTTGTTTCAATTATTAAGATGTATATACAAAGAAACTAAATGCGAATGAATATCATTTGTGGTATTTTGGTGAGATATTAACGTAGTAGGAACAGACAGAATGAAGACTATAATTTCTCGTTGGCTATCAAGAGACCCTGATCCTAAAACTCGAGAAGAGCTAGAAAGGTTGATTGATTCGCAAGAGTCAGTCGAGTTAGAAGATCGATTTAATGGTCGTTTAGAGTTTGGTACCGCAGGTTTAAGAGGGATTGTTGGTGCTGGGCCTAATCGAATGAATCGTTTAGTGATCCAAGAAACTGCCATTGGTTTAGCACATTATTTAAAAGCACAAGAGCATGATGCTGAATATCGTGGGGTGGTAATTGGTTACGATGGTAGACCCGACTCAAAGCAATTTGCTTGCGATGCGGCATCAGCATTAACGGCTCACGGCATAAAGGTTTACCTTACGATACGCGTTGCGGCCACACCTCTTGTTGCATTTGGGGTTAAACACCTAGGCACAGCCGCTGGTATTGTGGTGACCGCCAGCCATAACCCACCAGCTTACAATGGCTTTAAAGTATATTGGGGCAATGGGGCGCAAATTATTCCACCGCATGATTCAGGTATTGCCGCTGAAATTGATGCTGCCGCGCAACAAGAACTGCATTTAATGGATTTAGAAATAGCCCATCAACAAGGGCTATTAGTGTGGCTTGATGATGATTTCTACCAAGAATACCGTCGAACCATGAATGAAAACCCATTACTTTCAAATCATACTCAACCTGATGGTATCAGCCTTGCCTATACCGCCATGCATGGTGTTGGTGCGAATATGGCAGAAACCCTGTTACACGATGCAGGCTTTAATCATGTTTATAGTGTCGCTGCACAACGTGAGCCTGATGGTGCATTCCCTACAGTTAATTTCCCCAATCCTGAAGAACCAGGTGCGATGGATATGGTGATAGCTGAAGCAAAAAAACATGGTGCGACTTTAGCGTGTGCCAATGACCCAGATGCAGATCGCTTTGCCGTTGCTGTGCAGCTAGATAATGACGAATACAAAATGCTAACGGGTGATCAAGTCGGCGTACTATTTGGTCATTATTTGTTATCGCATGTAAAATCTGAGCAAAACTTAGTCGGTGCGACGATCGTATCTTCAAGCTTATTAGAGCAAATAGCGAAATCTGCTGGTGCTAATTATTATCAAACACTAACGGGGTTTAAGTGGTTAACGAATGTAGGCATGAAACAAGAAACGGAAACCAGTCAATTCTTATTCGCTTATGAAGAAGCCTTGGGTTATACCGTCGGTAGTGAAGTGTGGGATAAAGATGGTTTGTCGGCTTTGGTGGCATTTGCACAATTAACCGCAGAGTTAGCCAGTAACGGACAAACAATATGGGATCAACTCGAGGCGATTTATCGTGAGCATGGTTTGTACCTTAATGCTCAGCGAAGTATTGCACTCGACCCATCAGCGCCGCCTATTGGCGATAAGTTACGCGCTAACCCTGTAATGCAGATTGCAGGCCAAACTGTTTTGCAAACCGATGATTTAAAGTCATCTAAGCGAATGTTTCAAGATGGGACGTTTGAAGATATAGATTTACCCGAGAGTGATGTATTGATTTACCATTTAGACAGTGGGGCACGTGTTGTCGTACGTCCTTCTGGAACAGAACCCAAGTTAAAATGCTACTACGAAGTTGTAGAACCAATGATTCATGAAGATACGCTTGAGCATGCTCAGCAACGTGCAGAGTCTGCAATGAATGATTTGATCTTGCAGCATCAGGCATCTATTGCCAGCTAGTTATAGCACTGAACACGTATACCTGTTTCAGGACTCGATACTATTTTTCGATGCCCATTAAAAAAGCCGCTGAGTGCGGCTTTTTTGTTTTATGCGTGTTTGCTCTTACAAATTAAATGATTGTTATATTGAGTAATTGTTATTTCTTGTCGCTGAGTTCTGCATATTTGTGCAATAACTCAGTCAGTACCTTAATCCAGCCAAAAGCATTATCAGGCGCGTCGACTAAAATAGTTTCAACTTGCTCACAGTGCTGTTCAAGTGTGACTGCTGCTTCAAGGTTGAATGACATCGCATAAAAATGCCACAGAATAAGACGAGTCATACGAATAGCATTCTGATTTGCATTTTCTGAATCAGAGAACGCAACTTTTACTTCACCTAATGCGATAGACGTCATACGTAACATGGCATCTAGTTGAGCTGAGCGCATACGCTCGTCACTATCGATTTCTTCTTGATCGAACGTGAACAATTCCTGCATAACATCTTCAGGTACCATGCGGCTAATAACACGGTGACTAAATTCTTCTAGCTCGTGGCGTGGCATAGTCAACAGGCATTCAAGTTTGTAGTCGCGTTCCATAGTTATTCTCAGCAATTGTTCAATATATATTTATCGCATTAACGATAAACGGGCGCGTATTTTGAGGGATTTTCTATTGAATTACCATCTTTATAGTTAAAGTGCTTTTGTTTGTGCATGCTTTGGTCTATGCATGTTTTGCTAACATTGCGCTCTGACAAAAGCATGACACTTATAGGGCGCTTATTCCTTATTATGCGCCCATTAGAGCTCTCTCAAAAGATTGTGGGCCAATTACACAGCAGGGTAAGACTCAGGCGTTATCTGAGCAATAAGTACTATTTATGACGATGTCAGATAAACACAAACAGCACGAACCAAGCTCACCACTTGATGATTCTAAGACAGCACCAAAATCAGCGTCTTCCGACGGTAAGCAACCTATTTCTACGTCACCAAAGAAGACGAAACGTGTGTGGATTAAGCGCTCGCTGATTGGTGCCGTAATAATGGGTACGGTTAGCATGGTATGGATGGGCTTTTCACTCAACCAAACCGTAAGTGAAAAATTTGAAGGGCAGCTTTGGCAGTTACCTTCGGTTGTCTATGCGCGTGAACTGACTCTTCAGCCGGGTGCTCCAATTCGATTTGATGATTTAGTTAACGAACTTAAGGTCTTAAAATACAGAAAAGTTGCCTCACCAAAGCAAAGTGGTGAGTATTCGGTAAGCCGTCAGCGTGTTGAGTTTGTACGTCGTCCTTTTGAATTTAAAGAAGGCATTGAAGGCGCTCGACATGTTGTGGTTGATTTTGACTATGCATCGATTAAACGCATTTCAGAAATCGAGTCAAACCGAGAATTAGGCTTTCTTCGTGTAGAGCCTAAAATGCTAGGTATGTTAGAAGCAAAAGCCGAAGAGCAACGTATTTATTTACCGAAAGATGAAATGCCTGAGCCATTAATTCAAGCTTTGCTCACGACAGAAGATCGCAATTTTTATGAGCATGATGGTGTTTCTCCCGTTGCGATTGCGCGTGCGTTTTTAGCTAATCTAAAAGCGGGTAGAACCGTTCAAGGTGGTAGTACACTTACCCAGCAGCTTGCTAAAAACCTTTTCTTAAGTAGTGAACGTAGTTTATGGCGTAAGTTCAAAGAAGCGTACATGGCGTTAATCATTGATTATCGTTATGACAAAGATCAGATCCTTGATGGCTACTTAAACCAAGTGTATTTAGCACAAAGTGGGGCAGATGCTATTCATGGATTTGCGTTGGGATCACGTTTCTATTTTGGACGTCCTTTGTCTGAGTTACGTGTCGATCAGCAAGCTTTGCTGGTGGGGCTAGTAAAGGGTCCATCATATTATAATCCATGGCGATACCCTGAGCGTGCGAAACAACGTCGTGATTTAATTCTCAGCTTGATGGTAGATTCAAAACAGCTAGAGCCAGCAGATTATGAAGCCGCAATAAAGTTACCATTAGATTTACAAGAAAAAGGTCAGATTGCTAATCGACAGCCTGCGTATTTTGAGCAAATTAAACGAGAACTAAAAGCGAATGTTGGAGATGATTATCAGCCAGACAAAGGTTTACGATTATTCACATCGCTCGATCCTTTATCGCAAGAAAAAGCAGAACTCGCGGTTCGACAGGCGGTGCCCAAATTAGAGAAAAAAGCAGGTAAAGAACTAGAAACTGCCGTTGTTATTGCCGATCGTATGTCTGGCGAAATTCGAGCAATGGTAGGCGGAAGTCGTCCGGGATATGCTGGCTTTAACCGTGCAATTGATGCCAAACGCCAGATTGGTTCTATCGTTAAACCTGCCATCTATCTTGCTGCACTTGAACAGCCAGAACGTTTTTCTCTCGCAACAAGCTTGAAAGATCGACCGCTTACGTTAAAAGGAGCTAAAGGTGAGAATTGGTCGCCACGTAACTATGATCGTCAATATCGTGGTGAAGTGCCGTTGTATCAAGCTTTAGCTAAGTCTTATAATATTCCTACCGTGAACCTTGGTTTGGCTGTTGGGCTTGATACCGTGATTGATACGCTTGATAAACTGGGTGTCGATCGAAAAGAAGTGCCCAAGTTACCATCTATGTTATTAGGCGCATTTACATTAACACCATTGCAAGTAACCCAGATGTATCAAACCATTGCGAGTGGTGGTCATAAAGCCGAGCTAACAGCATTAAGCGCCGTAACAGATGGCAAAGGCAATATCATTTACCAAAATTGGCCAACATCATCAGCTGCCGTACCTGCACAAGCTGCTTGGTTAACGATGTATGGTATGCAAAAAGTAGTTTCGACTGGTACTGGTCGTTATTTGAATGCACAATTTCCCTCATCACATTTAGCGGGTAAAACCGGTACGACAGATAAAAGTCGTGATAGCTGGTATGTTGGCATTGATGGACGTGAAGTGGTGACAGTTTGGATGGGGCGAGATGACAATAAGGGGATTAATCTAACGGGTTCTTCTGGGGCTTTAAGGTTGTATTCTGATTATATTAAGCAGCGTGATCCTGAAGCATTAGTGTTACGTCGCCCTGCTCAAATTACCAACTTCACATACAGTCAATCACAGAATGGTACATATTCAGCCAGTTGTGTGGGGCAAAGTAAGTTGCCAGCATGGGATCCAAAAGGAAATCTTCAACCAAGTTGCGTTAAGAGTGTGGAAGGCTTTTTACAAAAATTGTTTAATTGGTAATACGGCATTTTACAGATTACCTGAAACGAGTGAGTTTTTACGTTAGAATAGCCGACTTTTCTCGTTTCGAATTGAATTAGGCGACAAAATTAATGCCATTATTACAAGCTATGCGTTTATTAAAGTCTTCTGTGCATCCTGATATTGCAGGTTTAGATGGCACTGTTTTTCATCGTAAAGCGGCTCGCGGTATCATTCTTGACGGTGAAAATATTCTTATGCTTTATACCGCTCGTTATCATGATTACACTTTACCCGGTGGTGGTATTGATGACGGTGAAGATGCAGTAATGGGCTTGATTAGAGAGCTTCAAGAAGAAACTGGTGCGCAAAATATTCGTGATATTCGTGCATTTGGTATTTATGAAGAATACCGACCTTGGTATAAGCCTGAATTTGATATCGTTCATATGGAATCATATTGTTTTGTATGTACCATTGATGCTGAACTTGGTGAGACACGCTTTGAAGATTACGAAATCAAAAATGGGATGAAACCTGTTTGGATGAATATCCATAAGGCGATTGCCCATAACGAAGAGACGATAGCCAATAGTGATAAAAAAGGCATGTCGATAGAACGTGAAACTTTTTTATTGAAATTGATCGTCGATGAGTTGTTATCGTCATCAGCATTAACATCTGAATTAAAGAAAGCGAGCTAATAGCTTTGTTCAAGTAAAGGCTTATTGTTTCTTATCTTTTGTTTATAAAGAGCCTGCATGATTGCAGGCTTTTTTGTGGTAAAAATTTAGGTTTTGTAATCAGAGCAAGCTCTAAAAATCAGATGAAAAGACTTTAATGGGGTATTTTTAGCCTATAGTCATGAAATCGGTTTAAATAATCACAGGGCGGTTTATGAAGCTTTTAAAATATATATTTCTATCAACAGGTATCGCATTAGTCAGCTTTTCATCATCGGTGTTGGCAGATTGGACACTTAGCCCGACAGATTCGAATATTAACTTTATGTCGGTGAAAAATGCTGCAGTAACAGAAATGCATCAATTTAGAAATGTGAGTGGTTCAGTAACTGATAACGGTGACGTTAAAATCTCGATAGACCTTACTAGCGTCGATACTGCGATATCAATCCGTGATGATCGAATGAAAGAGATGTTATTTGAAACCGGGCAATTCCCTGTTGCGACCCTAAGTGCAACTGTAGATTCTGATGCATTATCAGACTTGTCTGCTGGAAAGACGATGCCGGTTGAGGTTGAATTTGATCTCGATTTACACGGTAATAAACAACTATTAACGGCTAACCTGCAAGTGACAGGGCTTGAAAATGGTGGGTTACAAGTTAATTCAATTAACTCTATCGTGATCGATTCTGCGGCTTTTAAGCTGGATGGTGGTGTTGCAGCCTTACAACAAGTGGCAAAGCTTAATTCTATCGCAACAAGCGTACCTGTAAACGTGCAGCTTTTTTTTATGAAAAAGAATTAGCACTATATAACCCCCGTTATAGAAAGCCGCAGTTTATTGACTAAATAGCGTGCGGCTTTTTGTTATCGCTATACCCAAGTCACCTCAAGATGCTAGCCCTGTCAAAGTAACTCAATACGCTCTCTTCTGTATTCAATACTCTGAATGGACGGTTAATCTTGCGTTTTACGCTTGCTTTGGTATCTATGTGTTTAGTGATATCGTTGCCTTTAAAGCAGAGTGACAGTCGTTATTAAGGGATTAAAATGAATCAAATTACGTTAGATGGATCATCTATAACACCAAACAAGGTGGTTTGTGTTGGGCGAAATTATGTAGAGCATATTCATGAACTGGGTAATGAAGTACCAAATGAAATGGTACTATTTGTAAAACCTAACTCTGCTATATCTTCATCCTTACTTGCATCACATAATGGCGATGAACTGCATTATGAAGGAGAGATCTCTTTCCTTTATCAAAATGGTAAGTTCAGTGCCGTGGCGTTCGGCATTGATTTAACAAAACGCAGTATACAAAATGTTTTGAAATCGAAATCTCTTCCGTGGGAACGCAGCAAAGCGTTTAATGGTTCAGCTGTATTCAGTGAATTTGTATCATTACAACCTGAAGCGTCTTTATTGGGTTTAACGTTAAGTATCAATAATACGTTAATTCAAGAAGGTGATACTCAATTAATGCTCTATAAGCCCGATGAGATATTAGCTGAAATACAAACTTTCATGGCATTAACGAATGGTGATATCGTCATGACAGGCACACCCAAAGGCGTGGGTAAAATAATCGCGGGTGATGTGTATATCGGTACAGTGACACAAAATGGAAAAACGCTGGTTAGCCAGCAATGGACTGCAAGCGTATAATCTTCGCATACAAGCAGTTACAGCAGTGTAAGTGCTTAAAGAACCCTAGCATCAGTTAAATGCGGATAAATAACTTTATGTTTCAAAAAGAACACCTAATCAAACTAGCCAATATGAAAATGCCATTTGGAAAGTACAGTGGGCGAGTATTGATTGACCTACCTGAGGAATATTTGCTGTGGTTTCGAAAGCAAGGCTTTCCAGAGGGAGAGTTAGGCACGCTAATGGCATTGGCGCTGGAGTTTAAAATTGAAGGGTTAGAATCGGTGATTCGGCCTTTGAGGTGTGATTAGTCGCAGGTTCAATTCAATCAAATCATTGAGTGCTCACAAAAGAAAAAGGTACAGCTTATGCCGTACCTTTTTCATATGTTCTTATAGTAGAAGCGTCGGTAACACAGACACTTTACAGTCACAGCATGTAATCGATTAGTACTTACCTAGGTAAGCGTAACCTGTTGTGAATGCAGCTTCTTGGAACTGACGTAGACCCGTTGCACGGAAATCAATTCCCATCGGGTTACGCTTAAGCTTTTGCTTAATATCAGCGTTTGTCATGAAGTCTACTTCAAGACCTTCAATTAACTGAATCGCTGATTCTAGTTTAAAGCCAACAGAACTACCTGCGAACTTACCACGTGTTTCACGAGTACGAATAACAACACGCTCAACTTTGTAATCATCCAATAGCTTTTTAAATGCGAATTGGAAATCTCTCATTTGTTCGTTATCAAGAGAGTCCTGCATGATGAACTTCTGAGTACGACACTGAGGAAGATCGAACAGACCATCTTTTAGAGAAAGAAGACAAATAATTGCCTCGTTGCTTCGTAACTCAACAGCACAAATTTTCATGTAAACACCTAATCATTTTTCTAGCTGAACATTGTAGGCTAAAACCCGAACTATTGTCAGGCTTTCAATCAGAAATCATGAAAAAACCAATTATTCCAATCGGCTTCTAAGGTTGTAAGCTCATTATTTTAATTGTTGATGAAAACATCGGTTCAAGTTGTTCTGCTTTCATGGGATGGCTAAGGAAGTGACCCTGTAACAGTGCGGTTTCTAATGTTGAAACTTTAGTCAGTACTTTTTGGTTTTGAATACCTTCAATAACGACCTTAGCACCGATACTGTTCGCCAGAAAAGCAATGGATGAAATGATGGCAAAATTATTATTTTTACGGCTCATCTCAATCACGTATTGAGCATCAATTTTTATCTGTTTTATTGGCATATCACTTAACATAGTCAATGATGTATAACCTGAACCAAAATCATCAACACTTAGTGTAATTCCAAGTGCGTAAAGCTTTCTGAGTGCATTTTTTGCCAAGGTAATATCAGCAATCATGGCACTTTCTGTTATTTCTAATATGACTTGATTTGGGTTTATATTAAAAGTGTCTAATTGTTCTTTTAAGTAATCAACAATGCCATCATTTTGTAAATCGCACGCAGATAAATTAATCTGAAGGTGTCGGTAATGTCCTAAGTCTTGCCATATTTCAAGCTGGGTAAAAGCAGCGTGGATCACCCATTGTGTGATAGATGAAATTAGCCCTGCTTTTTCTGCGACAGGAATAAATAAAGAAGGAGATATATAACTACCATCTTGCTGTTGCCAGCGAATTAATGCTTCTAAGCTATAAACTGTTCGACCATCATTTTCAAAAATAGGTTGGTAATGCAATGAAAATTCATTCTTAGCGAGTGCGTTACGAATTTTATCGTTAAGCTGAATGTGTTGTATCGAACTTCGCTCATACTCTATTGAGTAAAAACAGAAACCAGATGCTTGTTTCTTCGCTTTGTACATTGCCGCATCTGCCGATTTTATTAATTCAGTGATACTGCAAGAATGCTCAGGGTAACAGGCAATACCAATACTCATTTGAATATGAACCATAGTTCCACGAATGAAAAAAGGTTTTTTTAAGATGTTTTGTAGTAGCTGAATACAATCGGTAACTTCACTTTTCTTTGTGTAATCTAGAATGATGGCGAATTCATCACCTCCTAATCGAATGAGCTCGACACTATTATTTATTGTGTTTTTTTTCTTAAATATTGCTTGAATACGTGTAGCCATGGCTTTCAGTAAAGCATCTCCCGCTAAGTGACCAAATGCATCATTAACTTGTTTAAAGTTATCGAGATCGATAAGCATTAAGGCAAAATGTTGCTTGTTCTGGGTTTTAAGCTTTAAGTTTTGCCACATGAACTGACGATTTTTAAGCCCTGTTAGTGCGTCATGTTGAGCGTTAAAGCGCTCATTCATTGCCGTGATTTGATATTGGTGAATACTCTTCAAGCTAAGGTGTATGACTAGCAGGGTAAATAAACTACCAATTGCAAAAATAGGAGCAATAAAAAGTTCTAATGGGCTGAAAGGAAGCAATAAAAGTAGAATTGTATAAGTGACTGAACCAAAAATGAAAAAGATTAAAAACACGGCGATAGTACGCCAGCCTTTATGGTTGTTTTTGTCACAAATCGACAATATTGGGCTAATGGATAGTAGTAGAATTAGTGTACTGAACAATGTAAAAAAGGGTGCGATATAATTCATTTCTTGCTCAGTTATTCTATATGTTTATATCGAAGCCATCTCAAAAGACTCGCTAAGCTTACTCAGAGTCATGTACTTTGAGGTTACTTGGTGTATTAATGAGGCTAGTATTTTGAACTGCGAGAAATATCGACCTGAGTTAGGTATAAACGCATATCAAATTCTAACTGGTGATAATTGGGTTCCATGTGGCAACACAATTGGTAGAAAGATTTGTTATGTTCTTTTTCTCGAAGATGGGCAAGCTCATGCACGACGATCATGCGTAAAAAAGCCAATGGTGCGTCTTTGAACACTGAAGCAACACGGATTTCGTGCTTAGATTTTAGCTTTCCACCTTGTACTCGAGAGATAAATGTATGAAGGCCTAAAGCATGGTGAATAACATTGATCTTATTATCGTATGCAACTTTGCTAATGGGGGCCGACTTTTTTAAGTATTGGTTTTTAATTTCAACAACATAATCATACAGGGCTTTCTCTGTTTTAATGTTGTGATTATCGGGATATTTCTTTAGTAATAATGCTTCAAGTTTTTGACTATCAATCAGTTTTTGTACTTGGCTAGTTAAATCAGAAGAGTAACCTTGGAGGTATTTCAATTCTTGCATAGAAAATTATCTCGATAACACATGAAAAACAGTAAATGAGAAAGCGGGCTGATTTTATAAGTCTTACTTAGTTCTGGCAATATAATATCGGTAAAATACTTGTACTATTTATGCGACTTGTCACCGTATTCCTTAGCTAAATCTGTATGGTTGTTATTATTTGCACGGCGCATCAATAGATAGGGTATGGCGCTATATACTTAGTTTATAACGTCGCTTTATTGTACTAGAGTTGCACTGATTTATTGAATTCAGCGATAGACAGAATCATACATATGGAGTTTCTTTATGAGTCTTAAACTACCACCACCGCTATTGCTGTTGCTATCTTTTGGCGGAATGTATTTATTGGCAATGTATTGGCCACTTTGGGTATTCGTTTTTCCTGGGCAATCTTTTGTCGTTCTTATTTTTTGTTTTCTAGGCGCTATTCTTGGGCTAGCTGGCATCGTGTCGTTTGCGAAAGCCAGAACATCGATTGATCCAAGGAAGCCACAAAAGGCATCTCGTCTTATTACCTCTGGAATATACCGTTATTCTCGTAACCCTATGTACTTAGGATTAGTGCTATTTCAATTAGCCGCTATCTTTTACTTAGGTGCAATATCATGTTTTTTGATGCTTGGTATCTTTTTCTTTTTCATGAATAACTTTCAAATAGAGCCTGAAGAAGAAGTGCTTACCGCTATATTTGGAGATGATTACAAAAAGTATTGCAGTGAAGTTCGCCGCTGGTGCTAGTTGCGGTAACTTGGGTATATCCATACGTGATGAGCAATATTCGTTATTGTTTTGCTGCTATAAGATCGTGAGCTTGCCTGAAATGGGCTAATAGCATAGCATTGTGAACAGTGTTCACTTTTGAGGTAACTTGGGTATATGTATATGCTATTAAAATTCAAGCCATTAACTTGTGCACTGTCGAAAGGAAATTCCAAGTGAATCTGAATGATCCCAGTTTGTTTAAACAAAAGTGTTATATCGCAGGCCAATGGGTAACCGCTGAAAACGGCAAAGTAGAGCCTGTTACAAACCCATCGACGGGTGAAATTATCGGCTATGTACCTGTAATGGAGCATGAAGAAACCTTGCATGCTATTGAGGCTGCACAGCGAGCATTTCAAAGCTGGAAGAAAGTGTCAGCTAAAGAGCGTTCAAATACGTTACGTAAATGGTATGAACTTATTTTAGAAAATATCGATGATCTCGCGACCATCATGACAACAGAGCAAGGTAAACCTTTTGCTGAAGCCAAAGGTGAAGTGATTTACGCCGCTAATTTTATTGAATGGTTTGCCGAAGAAGCGAAACGTACATACGGTGAAGTAATACCAAGCCATAAAACCGACGCTCGAATTGTTGTATCAAAAGAACCGATTGGTGTTGTAGGGGCTATTACACCGTGGAATTTTCCAGCCGCAATGATCACTCGTAAATGTGGCCCTGCATTTGCTGCAGGTTGTGCCGTTGTACTAAAACCAGCGCCAGACACTCCATTTAGTGCTTTTGCATTGGCTGAACTTGCCGAACGTGCAGGGTTACCAGCAGGGTTATTCAACGTTATCACGGGTGATGCTGTTGCCATTGGTGGTGAGCTGACGAAGAGTAAAGTGGTTAAGAAAATCTCTTTTACGGGTTCAACTGCTGTCGGTAAGTTGTTAATGGCGCAATCTGCTCCAACAGTGAAAAAATTGTCTTTAGAGTTAGGTGGTAATGCACCATTTATCGTGTTTGAAGATGCAGATCTGGATGCAGCTATTGACGGCGTTATGGTTGCTAAATTCCGTAATGCAGGTCAAACCTGTGTGTGTGCAAACCGTTTGTATGTACATGAAACAGTGTATGACGTCTTTGTTGAAAAGCTGGTTCAGCGAGTATCAACACTAATAATGGCTGACGGTTTTACCGATGGCGCTACAATTGGTCCATTAATTAATCGAGCATCTGCTGAAAAAGTACAAAGCCATGTAACAGATGCCTTAGAAAAAGGGGCAACCTTAGCATTTGGTGAAAAAGCTGATTCATCAACGAACTTCTTCCCCCCACATGTTATTACACATGTTACCGATGAAATGCGTGTTGCTACTGAAGAAACGTTTGGCCCTCTGGCTGCAGTATTCAGTTTTGCGACAGAAGATGAAGTTATTGCCCGTGCAAATGATACAGATTCAGGTTTAGCATCATATGTTTATACGCGATCATTACAGCGTGCATGGCGTATGGGTGAAAGTCTCGAATTCGGTATGGTAGGTATAAATGAAGGATTAATTTCTACTGAAGTTGCGCCTTTTGGTGGTGTAAAAGAGTCTGGCCTTGGCCGTGAGGGTGCTCGACAGGGGATTTGTGATTACATGGAAACAAAGTACATGCTAATGGGCGGTCTGTAAGGTTTAAAAACGGAAACCTTATCTTTCTCTTTATCCATACACGATTATTCCTTAATATTGCATTTCAAATAATTCATTTGGTTATTGTGATAAATGGAATCCGTTTTATGCGGCAGTTATGGATTACAATGCACCAATAACTAACAAAATAAGATCTATTAAGGTCTGAGGGATAACAGATGAGTAAAGCGAAAATCGGTATTGTGACAGTAAGTGACCGTGCTAGCGCAGGTGTTTACGAAGATATTTCTGGCCAAGCAATTATCGATACGTTGAATGACTACTTAACATCGCCTTGGGAGCCTGTATACCAAGTGATCCCTGATGAGCAAGACGTGATTGAAGCAACGCTTATCAAGATGGCTGATGAGCAAGATTGTAGCCTTATTGTAACGACAGGCGGCACTGGCCCTGCAAAGCGTGATGTAACGCCAGAAGCAACAGAGGCTGTATGTGACCGTATGATGCCAGGTTTCGGCGAGCTAATGCGTACTGAATCATTGAAGTTTGTACCGACAGCGATTTTATCACGCCAAACGGCGGGTCTTCGTGGTGATAGCTTGATTGTAAATCTACCGGGCAAGCCAAAATCTATCCGTGAGTGTCTGGATGCAGTATTCCCTGCTATACCTTATTGTATCGATTTGATGGAAGGTCCATTCCTTGAGTGTAACGAGGAAGTGATTAAGCCTTTCCGTCCAAAGCAGAAGTAATGACTTCAGCTTAACTAATTTACAAGTCGGTAGCCTTATGGCTACCGTTTTTATATGAGGGCAGTATCGTGAAATATAGAGCCATTATTATCGCTTTGGGTTTATTCGTTTTACCCGTGCATGCCAGCTGGGATAAAATAAAAGATTCCGCATCTGATTTAGGAAGTGCAATCGGTGATACCAGCAAAGATGCATGGGATAGTGTATCTGACTTTTCGAAAGAAACATGGGAATCTGGTGAAGCTAAGCTAAATGAGATGTTAGAACCAGAGACCCCTGAAGAAGCTCGAAAAGCATTGAATACAATGTCTGATACTGCACTTGCTCGTTTATTTGATAAGCAACCCTCGGCAAAGCTGCTGTTTGATTCCGCTTATGGTTATGCTGTTTTTGATTCCCGAAAATTTTCATTGATGCTGCACACTAACCAAGGTGCGGGTGTCGCGGTTAATCGTAAGACAAACAAGCGTACCTACATGAAAATGTTTGGTGCGGGTTTGGCTGCAGGGCTTGGTGGAAAGTTCTACCAGCAAATCATTTTTTTTGAAGATCAAAAAACATTTGATGGTTTTGTGAAAGATGGCTGGGAAGCAACATCAGAAATGGGCGCTGTTGCGGGTACTGAAAGTGCAGAATTAACAGCGAAATATAATGGTGGAATGGCTATTTATCAAATAGGTGAAAAAGGTTTGCTGCTTGATGCAAACGTGTCTGGTTCTAAGTATTGGATTGATACCGATTTAACGCAATGATAAGTCGCTTTTTAAACTTGATATTAAAATTCATGAGATAAGTGAAGCAAGAATAAAGGCTTCACTTATCTGAGAATTAAAAAAGAATTATTAGTTATTTGTAGTTCTTAGAAACTATTTTTGATTCTTGGCGATATTAACTGGCTGAGCTAACGCTTTCGGAAAATGTCTACTTTCGGCTAATTGTTCAGCAACTCGAACAACATCTTCAGTGTTAAGAGCATGCGTCATTTGAAATTGTTCTTCACGTGACAATAAGCCTGCGAATATATCTTTAGTGATCAGACCTTCTTCTACCAGTTTGTCTAAAATAGCATCTGCTGCAGATATAGCCGACGACGCTTTCACAATTTCAGAGCGGGCGTAATGTTGATCTTCGAAAGAAACATCTGCTGCACGTAATGTTGGGTCGTTCCCCGGAATTTGCTGTGCACCAAAAAGAGGGTTTCCACTTACAATAGCATCATCAAACGTTGGAACAAATTGTGCCATGTGATTGATTGCTCGTTGCGTTCGAGCTGTTACTTCAAACGGTTTCCACTGTGTTTTAAGCTTACTAATGAAGTGTTCTTCAAGTTTTGGCTGAGCACTTTGCTTTGTTGAACTGACGAGCCCTTTTTTGAATAAGGTTATGTCTTCAGTCATTCCATGAAGCTGGAAGTATCCATTAGGGTAGGGTGTTAATTGCGCCATACCATTGGGTGTACCACGTTCGCCATGAAAAATCACCTCAGGCCAAATACCTTCACATGCAGGCCATTGAGTGACATAAGCGGCTTTAAATTCAACCATGCGGTTTCGTGTAACGGCTGCCATATCATCTAATGATCCTGTTCGATAGCCACAAGCGTTTACGAGATAATCAACGGTTATATTCTCCGTCTGATGATCATTAAGTTGCTTATTAAAGCGCTGAAAGGAAATATTCCAAGCTTGTTGGTTCTTACTATCGTTTTTTTCTATATGAGTTACTTTGGCGTTAGTATAAACCTTACAGGCTGGCAATTTATCAAAGGCTAGAGATGCAGTGGCTGCAATTCTAAATATGCTTAATCCGTATTCTTGCACCATGATAATAGGGTATTTGAATTCATTTAAATTCAAATTTTTAGCCACTGGAACCATCCAATCATCCAGTGAAACTGGCATTAACGGTAAATTTTTAGCTGCCAGATTTATCAAATCTTGTTGTTGATAAATTTTAAAATACTCATCTGGGTCACCAAGTACAGCATTGCCTGTGTCCTGCTCGATGAGTTTTTTATAGACATTTTTAAGTAACTTTAAGCGTGGTAATAATGTATCAGGATTACCTGAATCGCGTAATGGCACAGCGATAACGGTTGGTCGGATGTTTGCGGTATGAGGAAAAACACGTAGTGTATCTATCGATTGGCGAAGCAATGTGACGCATTGTTCGTCCGATATTTCACGATATAAATTACCTCCTGCATGTAGATGACATATAGGAGGACCATTCACTAAGGTCGTGCCTTCTTCGAATAAAGTCACTGGTATGCCAAGTTCGGCTAAACGAAGTGCTACGGTTGAACCTGCAACACCACCTCCTACAACACCAACGGTGATTTTAGTTTTTATTGAGCCATCGATGTTTTCAAAAGGTGTATCTGAAACATTTACATTCATATTCTACTTGTCTGTGATCAAATCAAACATGGTCATATTAAGGGGTATTCTACTTGGCATTAATCATGTTTAAAACTGTTTCGACAGTTGTAATTGTTAAAAATGTACTTTTAGCGGTAAGAAAACGGTATTAGCCAATAAACGTGCAGTGAAACTCGCTTTTTTGTTTTTAATGACTTGCTAACGATAGGGGAACTCGAGGGTTACTCATATATTAAGCTTAAATAAAGTAGGTGAATACACTGAATTGTAAGTGTTTTTTGTAATATTCAAAATCAGCTGTAAATAATTGACAATTAAGTTAATAAGCTTCAAGTAATTGCAGAAATAAAGTATAGAACAATAATAACTATCGCGCTGAAATGATTTAAGAAAAATTGAACTATATGGAAGAAATAGAAAGTCGGCTTGTAAAAAATAAGAACTGAGCCTAATAGTGTACATGGTAGTGGCACTAAAATAATAAAAGGATTGAAAAATGTCTAAAATGAATTACATACTTCCGCTTGCGTTACTCATTTCTGGTGTAGTTAATGCTGCAACAGAAAACCCGTGGTATGCAGGCGCTCGAGTCGGTGGTACGAGTTATAGCGGCTTCTCTGGTGATATTAGCTCAAGTAATGTTGATAAAGAGGATTGGGGCGGTGGTGCATTCTTAGGATATAACATTGTGCCGTGGTTTGCCGTTGAAGGTGGTTATACCTACCTTGGTGAAGCTGACATTAAAGGTACAAATGCATCAGTTGAGCAACAAGGTGTTGATCTTGTTGGTAAGTTCACCTGGAATATCACTGACTCAATTGATTTGTTTGCTAAAGCGGGTGGTTTCTATTATTTCGCTGATGGTAGCGGCCTTATTAATGCCTCTGATGACGGCATCATTGGTACGGCAGGCGTAGGTGCTGAATACTTCTTTAATAAGAACCTATCGGCACGTCTTGAATATCAATATTACAATGATCTAGAACTTAAAGATTCAGGCATTGACGCTAGCTGGGATACTCATTTCTATGGTATTAGCTTAGTGTATGGTTGGGGCGCTCCTGCACCAGTTGCAGTGGTTGAACCAGCACCTGAACCAGCACCTGCACCTGTTCCAGCTATGGTTCAAGTAGAACCAATCACGGTTGCACTGCCGTTTGCATTTGATAGCGATACGTTATCTCAGCAAGACATTGATCAGTTACAGCCTATTGCGCAGCGTCTGGTTAACTTCCCAGAAACGGAACTATTTGTTATCGGTCACACTGATAGCCGTGGTGCAGAAGCGTATAACCAAAACCTATCTGAAGAACGTGCAGCAGTGGTTGCTGGTTATTTAGCAACACACTTTGGTATTGAACAGAGTCGAATTCAGGCGCAAGGTCGTGGTGAGCTAGAGCCAGTTGCAGCGAATGATACAGAAGATGGTCGTGCTCAAAACCGTCGTGTAGAAGTATTTACACCTGGTTTTGAGATGGAAGGTCAGTAACAAATCTTAACTGTCGCTTTCTAACAATAAAAAGCACCCTAGGGTAATGCTGATCAGTTGAACGATCCTATGAGCCTGACATAATCCGGAATCAGTAACTGATTCCGGATTTTTTATGTAATACCAATTCCATTAACTCTCGCTGAATTGATCAGATAATTAATGGATTTGGTATAACCTTCAGACGCTCTTGCTTCTGCTTCATTTTGATTGGCGGAATGTTTGCTTTGGTTGAGTGGATTAAAGCTCCCAATCATCGGTATTGGGTTTGGGCATCCCTTCATGACACTGATAACAATCGATTTGTTGTTGTTCATAATACTGGTGGTCATCATCATTGCCTCCCTTGTAGGGAAGTACGCCATCAGGAAGTTGGTGGGCTATGCCCTTGTGGCAATCAATGCAGGTTTTATTTCGTTGTTGTGCATAGGTGTGAACCAGGCCGCTACGGCTTTTTTGAAATGCGATATCCATGGCATTGAAGTTGTGGCAATTACGACATTCACGGGAATTGGTTTGTTCCATGCTTTGCCAGACATGCTGGGCTAACTCTAATCGCTTAAGGTTAAATTTTTCAGGCGTATCAATCGTGCCGATAAGCTTTTGAAATAATTCCCGAGAGGCGAATATTTTTCTTAGCAGCATATGTTGCCACTCTTTTGGAACATGACAATCGGGACAGGTGGCTCTTACTCCCGATCGATTATTATAATGTATGGTGTTGATATATTCGGTATAAACATTTTCCTCCATTTCATGGCAACTAATACAAAAATTCATATCGTTAGTTACTTCAAGCGCCGTGTTGAATGCCCCCCAGCACACCACACCGATGAACATAAAAAAAAGGGCGACGCCAACGGTGCTGCCAAAAACAATTTTACGATGCAATAGTCTTTTGCAAAGGTTAAACATTCTCTTGAGTCCGCAGGTTGCGATCCGGCTGTTCTTTGCTGTTAATTACAATGGGGCTGATCTCAATGGCTTTAGGGCTGGTAATACAGGCTTCTCGACATAATCCACAACCGACACAGTTCTCTTGTATGATGTTGGGTTTTTCATTCTGCCAGACTAAAGTGTCGGGGATTGGGCAGCTGCCTTTACAGGCTCCACATTCAGGTCCGGAGTAGGGTAAACATGTAGCACTGTTGACGGTGGCTTTGGCCATAGGAGGGCAATCCTGCGCATCAGGACGTTTTTTATCTTCTGCTGATCCTACGGATGTTTCCGTAGAATTTTCTGTTTCACCCGTACTATCCTTTTCATCCTTTTCATCCTTTTCATCTATTTTATTTATCGGAAATACCAGCGCTTTCTCATTACAGGCCGTTACACATGGCCAGTCAGCACAGAGGTGACAGCCTTTATTAATAATATCCATCGCTGGCGTTCCAGCAACGTCAGCACCGCGTTTCAGTGGTAAAGGAAAAATGACTTGGTGTGGACAGGCACTGATACAATCGCCGCAACGGCTGCAGTTGATTAACAAATCCAGCTCCTGCTCGGCAAAAGGAGGTCGGATCCAGCCCTTCGCTTTTTCAATCGCTTTTTGTTCGATAATATCGTTACCAGTCTGAACCATTTTTGCAAAGCTATGTTTAAAAAAACTCCGGCGATCCATTGGATTATCTTTATTCACGATACAATTCCTTCTACATTCTCATGGTCATCGGTTGTACAAGCATCCACAGATTAATGCCGGAAACTAGCGCTGCGAACAACAGCATGGGCAGTAACTGTATGCCTCGGGCTGCAAATAGATGACTTCCCCGATGACGAATGACTTGTACGGCAATAAAGAAACCAGCAGCCATTAACAGACCTTGCAAGGCGAATAACATATTTTCTGGGATCATCATTGCCATATGACGAATGTGTTTTTCCATCATGCTTAATGGCTGGGTATCAATACCAAGTGGATTGCTAAGCAATTCTGTCCAGTTACTGCTTTCACGAATAAAGTGATTCAGGTTATGGGCAATATGGTAGGAAAAGGCTAACGGCAGTGAGACAAAAGCAAAGCCGGAGAATAACTTTTTAAAACTGACCCCGGCAGTTTCATCGCATAACTTTGACGTTAACCAGATGCTCACACCATACAATAAAATGGGCAGTAGTAAGCACGCTATCAGACCAATGGTAAAACTCAAAAGGAGCTGGCCGCTGTCATTAATATTTTGCGCTATCTGACTAATATAGATTTGCCAGTGGTCAAGCATGGTTAAGCCGTGAAAAAGGGTCAGAGCCAAAAGGATCAACATGAAGAATGCCTCATCCGTATGAGGACGGGCATCGTTGATCGCCTCGCTACTTGGCGAGCGTAGCTGCCAGCTAATATTATGAGAGGGACAACTTTGCGTACAATTCCCACAGGAGGTGCAATAGGTATTTTCTTGTAACCGTCCCATGATCTGCTGGGTTGGACAAGGAGCAATGCTCTCTGAACCGTGATAACACTCTAATGTCTTACAGCTTCTGCAGGTATCACTATTTATGGGGCGCAATGCCACAGGTGCGAGCTGAGAATAGGCGCCGACGGTTCTGCCAACCGGACACATATAGCGACAAAAAGCTTTGCCTTCAAACAGCGCCAGAGCCGTGGTTGCCAAAATGACCATCGCCAGTGCCAGTAATGCTGTAGCATAAGGGCTGGCTACAATACCAACGCCTAATTCAAGCCAGGTAAACCCAATAAATAATAGGCTGGCAGGCCAAATGTTACGCAGAACGTTGGGCACTCTCAGTTGCAGCCTGCTGTTAGAGTTGGAGCGATGCCATAATTTGTGATTGACCAGCCAGCTGGCGATATTATCCCAGGGGCAGATAGCGCACCAGGCTGACCCACTGAACAATATGGCGATAATGATACCCGTCCACCAGAAATTCCAGGTCAATGTCGTTGCAAGATTACGTTCAACAATCGGGGTGCCCCATAACCCAGCAACTACAATCAAAACAAATAGAAGCGCAAATACTATTTTAAGTAGCAAGAGCGGCCAGGTGTGTTGGCTTATATACTTAAAAAATGTCCCTACTATGGGGACATGGGCTAATGATGTGCTGGCAGTGGTAGTGTGACTTGGCGCTTTACTTTTTAAAGCCCATAAACCTAACAGTAACATACTAATGCCAATGATGATGGCCAGCTCAATGGGTAAGCCTGGATGGGTCATAATCATGATGTTTGCTTCCCCTGCTGAATTTTAGAACGCGCAATACGTTTACGTTGCACTATGTTTATACAGATCAAGAAAAAGATTAAAAAACCAATAGCAGCCCCTATTGGGCCAACAGAATTGCCAGAGCCAACTTGAAGTGGAAAGTCTATTTCGTAAGGTTCGCCATCCGCTTCAAAATGAGCACGAATAATGTAGTCACCCGCTTTTTTGAATAAAAAACCTTGCCGGTAAACCCCATCATCTATTTCTTGTAAACCGATAGTTTCATTGGGTTCTCTACTACCAAACCAACGGTCATCACGAACAGAAAAAGTAATTGATGTATTTAGTGTCTGGCCGTTATCAATACGGGTGGCGTACAAGTTAACCCGTCCCGGTTCATTCGGTTTGGGAAAGGCAGGAAAAACCATGTAGGTGATGAAATAATTACCGATCTGAGTTTCAACAGCCATACTGGGCGGGGTATTCGAGTCTTCATTTAGGCTATATGAAGGACGTCCCAATACATGGTGACTATAACTCGGGATACTGAGCATCAGGAAATAACAGCAAAATAATAAGTTAACAGTGTGCTTTAACATCATTGACCACCTATTTATACGATAGCATCGGCTTCTTTAATTATACGTATTGGTAAACTCGGGTGGGGGCAGACTTCAACACATAAACCGCAACCGACACAGCCATCATTAACGACAGGACGGTACATATTGGCAAATTCAAAACTAATAGCCGTCTCACCCAAAGGACAAATTGAGACACAGGCGCCACAAATACCTCGGTCAACCCAGGGATAACAGGCTAAACGTTCTATTTGAGCACGGCCCATGTTTACTTTTCTTGTTTCTGTGACAGTTAGAGCATTCGTTGGACAAACTTCCATACATTTGCCACATAAAATGCACGCCCTTAGAGCGGGTTCTATGTAGGGGGTATTGGCATTGTTGGCACCGTCGAGGTGGTAAAACTGAATACAGGCAGGGGGGCAAACTTCTGCGCATAAGCTACATCCGATGCACGCCTTTTGAAAATCAATGTCATCATTTAATGCACCGGGTGGTCTTAGTTTGTCATGGTTTAACTGAGATTTATTCAAAGAGGCTAACTGATTCTTTTCTGGCATGAGCATACGGCCGAGACCATAGGGAATAGCCGCAATGGTGGTCAGCCAGAGTGATTTAAATATACGGTAAAGAAATGATCGTCTGTCTATTGCTCTTCTGTTCATGATCGCTCCTCAATCGTTGAGGTTTTTTACTTCGATATCACCAAACCTGTTATCACTTTGGTTTTTTCGATAGTGACGGCTGTGATGACCATATCCTTGATATTTATGGTCTTTCATCGAAAAAGTAAACGTCATCGCATTTTTAGGGCAGACCGAGATGCAGGCTGCACAATTATTACATTCTTGCCCGAAGTCATCCTCCATTGGATTGAGGCCAAACTCACAAACCGCATTACATTTAGAGCAGTCATTACACTTCTCAACAATACGCCTGATACGAAATACCCGATAACGACCAAGTAGTGAATACAGCGCACCACCCGGGCATAGGTATCGACAAAAACCCCGCTTAGCAACGAGTAAATCAAATAACAAGGTGAGAATGAAAAAGAGTGTTCCGCCTCCGAACCCCGACAGAGCAATAGAAAAATATAATTCCCGACCAATCACAGCTGGTGGATAAATACTGGCAAAAATAATGCTGCCTGTCAGAGCTGACAGTACGATGCCAACGATCAGAACTAGGTACTTAAACATTCTGTTAAAACGCCGATTCCCCGTTCGTATGCCGATCTTGTTAAGCCAAACAGCCATATTGGTGTTTAGTTCATATAAAAAAGTCGCAGGACAAATCCAGCCGCAGAAAAATCGCCCAAATAGCAGAGTAAAGATAATCGGGATCATTGCCGTAAGGGCGAATGGCCAGTAAATTTCGATTCCAGCCGCAATTTGCCCGACGAGTGCCAATGGATCCGTTAACTTCAGGCCAAATAACTGACCAGACCATGTTGTCCCCTTTATTGCATCAAGCTCATGCTCAGGATCGCTGACTAAAGGGGCGGTAATAAACGCCATGGAATCATAGATAAATTTTTCTGAGCCAGTTAAATGGTTATAGCCCTGTGCCGCAACAAAATGTTGGTAAAGACTAAGCAGCGGGATCAAAATCAACATTAAAAAAACAATGACCAGGCATAACCAGCGTAATTTATTCAGATGACGCCAAAGAAAGAATGGCTGGTTTATTTTTCCCGCCGATTGACTTTGGTGCTTAAGATCCATCTCATCCGACATTACGATCTCCTCAAGGCATCTAATGTATGACTTGGTATAACTTTAATTGCTTGTGGAATCTGAATGCAACTGCGTTCGCACAGGCCACACCCGACACAAGCGTCGAGTACTTCAGGTTGCTCCATGAAGCCAACTTTTATCGCAACATCTGATAGTGGACAGGCCCGGTAACAGACCCCACAAGATTTTCCCTGCCAAGATAAGCACAGCTGTTTATCGACCCGAGCAACCCCCATATTCACTTGTTGTACAATGGGTTCCAATTGGCGTTTTATCGGCTGAATCGCCCCTGTTGGACAAACATCGCCACATTTCATACATAAAATGCAGGCCTTTTCTCGTGGTGTAATATAGGGGGTACCATGAGACTCAAGTCCATTTTCGGAGTCAAAAAACTTGATACAGTTATTAGGGCAGATTTCTGCACATTGATTGCAGCGTATACAGCGATTGATGAAATCTTCTTCTTTGAGTGCCCCTGGGGGACGTAAATAACGTTGGGTGAACTGTTTTGCTTTAAAAGCAGCCTTAACCAACGACGTTTTAAAGAAAACACCTGCGGAGGCTAATAAGCTAAGCTGCCTTATAAAACGTCGTCTATTCAAATGACTACCTCCAGGTAACTATACGCCAAGGCGTTTGGGTATAAATAACCACAAACTCCCCAAAGACATTAGTACTCATGCCTTGCGCCTAACTCGTCGACCGTGACAAAGGCTCTGCCACGGTATTGCTGTTATATTTTTTCTATCCGGCAAGCCAGCTTTTTAAAGTCGACCTGTCCTGATACGGGATCCCAGCAACGGTTACTGATGCCATTTGCCAGCCATTTGTTTTTCTTGGGATCGGCACTGTCTGCCACTGACAGATTCCAAGGACCAAACATATAACCGCGCGGCACACTGTTTCGAGCGGGTTTCACTAAACTATCCGTACCACCGACCTGTGCTCTGGCTTCTAACGAACCTCTACGGCTCACAACACGCACCCATTCACCATCTTTAATCCCGAGATCTTTGGCATCTTCTGCATGCATTTCGACATACATCTCTGGTACCAGTCGTCGCGTTGTCGGGCTACGGTTTGATTTGGCAGTATGGAAGTGCTCATAAACCACGCCGAGACCCATCCAGTATGGGAATTTGTCCTTAGGAACGTTTTGCCATGACTGGCCCCTGAATTCTTCATCAGGGAGATCCGGTGTTAAGGCCATATCTCGGGCTTTAATAATTAAATCTTGATTATCAATGGTGTAATGATCTTTTTTGACACCAAATTCCATCAATTTCTCGGTGATCTCCTTACGTTGGCTATAATCCTGCTGGCACAGTTTCATATGTACCTTGCCGTCTTTAGTTCGGAAGTAGCCATAGGGGCGATTTTCCCATTGACCTTCCTGCATCATGTAACGGCGTTGTGTGCCGCCATTTTTCGCCGCTTCATAGTTAGGGGCCGGCCACTGTATACCGCGCAGGGTTTTAAGCTGCTCATATGGGCTGATGCCGTCGAGTTTTTCACGATCCAGGATCCCAGTGAGATCAGCATCCGTTCCCACAGAGGCACGACAAACATCCCTGAAGACTTCTTCGGCATCGTATTCGCCGTCTTTTCCTCGCTTATAAGGAAAGATTTTATCGCCATCCATCCCCAGTAACTCAGCTATTTCCTTACCTTTATCAATCACCATATCCATATCAGGACGGCAACCTTTAGGCCCTTGCGCTGCTTTTTCTGTAATATTGATCCGACGCTCCGAGCTAATATAAACGCCGTTGACTTCGCCCCAGGTACATGCAGGGAAGATCACATCAGCATAAAGATTGTTCGGCGCATGGCGATAGATCTCCTGCACGACGTTAAAGGTTTTTGCCAGTGCTGGGCGCACCAGATTGTATTGATCAGGTAAGTCAATGTGGGTCGCATAAACCAGAAACATGGCTTTAAGATCGTCTTTGAGGGCACGTTCCATCATCCCCACGGCATAACCGGGGTTGGGTGAACTGGCGGCGTTATCTAGGTTTTTCTCTGGTACCCGCCACATTTTAGCCATATGGGCGCGATGTTTGAGGTTACCTAAACCTTCATTAAAGGGCAGGCGTCCAGTCAGCCCGCCGGTAAAACGTTCACCCATCGCATTCGGCTGGCCAGTCATAGAGAACGGACCGCACCCCGGTTTGGCTAGATTACCAGTTAATGTTAACAAGTTAATAATAGAGATAACATTGTGCTGACCATGAATATGTTGGTTATAGCCGATACCCCACATGATGATGACACCGCCATACCCTTCACCCTCTTGCTTGCCCTTGCTGCGTGCGAGTCGCTTGCGAGTTGCATCGGCAAACATTGCGGCAACGCGACGGATTTTTTCTGGTGAAACATCATGGTTGACGCCACCCATGCGATCTTGAACCTGCTCTGGGCTATAATTTCTTTTAACGCCATCAATATATTCTTGCCAGCCAGTCACATGCGCTTTGAGGAACTTCCAGTCGATAACGTCGTCATGCTCTTTAAGTAATACATGAGCGATTGCATTCAAAAAACTGATGTCACCATTGAGCAGCGGCACATGAATATTGTTCTTGTCGTTGATGTCGGCATAACCCTTATTGGTTCCGGTGGCACGGGGATCAACAACGACAGTTGGGATGTCCTTTTTCTTTTTATGATCGGCAATACGCCAGAAAATAATCGGGTGTGACTCTCGGGCATTATGACCAAAATGCATCACCATGTCGGCCAATTCGATATCATCGTAAGCCAGTGGTGGGGTATCTGAACCTAAAGTAGCAAAATAACCCGTTACTGCTGACGTCATACACATGCGCGCATTCGCTTCAATGGTGTTTGACCCCAGTACTCCTTTCATAAACAGGTTTTCTAGGTACTGGCCTTCCATTGTTAGCTGACCAGAACCATAAAGGGAGATGGAGTTTCCTGAGTATTTCTTGGCAAAATGAGCGATCTTACGAGCGACCATATCGGAAGCATCATGGTAGGGTACCCGGATAAAATGCTCTTCATCAAACGAGCCTTTGGTTTTACTTATATATTCAATATCACCGTGATCCGGTTTATTCCATTCCTCCCACACATCCTTGCGCACATACGGGTCACCTTCCATGCGGTCAACATACATTGGCTCTGCTGCCGTTAACCCTTTGATACACTGCAAACCATAGTTTGTTGGATGGTCTTTATCTGGGCGCATGGAAACAATCTTTCCATTTTCAACCTGGATAATGGTGCCACAGCCAACGCCACAATATGGGCATTGTGCTAAAGCTGTCGTTCTTTTGGTGGGCTCCCCTGTTAGTGGTGCAGCTTCTAGCTCAGGGTTATGTGCCACAAACAATCCAGCACCTGCTGCGGTACTTGCAATAAATCCACTACCTTTCAAAAAGTTTCGGCGTGATACTTTATTTCGCTTCATGGTATATAACTCCTTTACTTACCTAATGTGCGCATATAACTAATGATATCTTCGATTTCTGTTTCACTTAGATTTGCCAATCCGTCCGGCCCAGAAAATGGCAACATGCGGGTATTGGAACGACCGTTTTTGATGGTTTCACGAATAAAGCCATCGCTTGCCTTACTTAAAAAGCCGATCTTCCCTATGGCTGAACCAGAGCCACCAGCAAGGTAACCATCCCCTTTAATGCCGTGACAGGTCGCGCAGATATCTCTGAACCATAATTCTCCCTTACGAGGATCGCCCTGTGCAGGTCTTTGTGCCTCAACAGAGGCAGAACGATTGGGCAGGGTTTCATGGCTGCGTAAATAGGTAACAATGGCGCTAATGCCGTCACGGTTAAGATGAGCGTAAGGGGCCATGGCAGTCCCTTTTCGACCATCACGAATTGTGGACATCAGGAATTTGTCGGAGGAAATTGAAAGTAACTCAGGATTGGATAAAGATGGGGCAAACCCCGGTTTGCCAATCGCATCTGGCTGATGGCAAAAAACACAGTTCTGATTATAAAGCGCTTCACCTTCTTTCATTTTTTCACTATTTGCCGCAAAGCTAAATGAACCAAACAGCAAGTTGACACAGAAGGCCATCAACGAGATAAAATAAGTATTTTCCCTATTCACGATCTGCTCCTTTATTTATTTTTAAAATAAATATAGTCAATGTTTTGTCTTGCGCAACTTTATTGTTTTGTTGGGCGTGGTTGATATTAAATGGGGTTGGTTATTATTAAATAAGAAAGAGTCAGCTTATAAATTATCTAATTCTAAGGTTTATTTTTAATTAACGACCAAGCCAATTAATTGTGTTTTTTTTGAGGTAAACATAATTCTATATTTTTAATTATAAAGTTATCAATCAATTGCAACGAATAGGCTGTTATTTAATATGATGTTGACATTGGTATTTACTATACTGGTAACAGGTAATGATGGGTGACAGTCTGTTTAATTGATTTTAATTCTCTGCTTTTAAAATATTGATCTGGATCATTTAAATATCAACTGTTAGCTATTTATCTATTAATGAAAGCTATTATAAAGAGTTCTCAGTATGTTTAAATTCCACTATCAAGTTTTATTACTTATCTTTCTTTGCCCCGTCGTATATTGCAAAGGGTTGGAAAATACCCTTGAACTCGACTTGGAACAAGCTCGCTTAAGTAGGCAAGGTCAATACCAGGTTAGAACTCAATATTTATCAAAAATAGGTACTCCGGTCTACACCAATCGGCTGATATTGGAAAATTCGCCTTACCTTTTACAACATGCTCATAACCCCGTTAACTGGTATGCATGGGGTAAGGAAGCCTTTGATGCTGCCCGTCGAGAGAATAAGCCAATCTTTTTATCTATAGGTTATTCAACTTGTCATTGGTGTCATGTAATGGAAGCTGAGAGCTTTGATAATGAAGAGGTGGCACGGATACTCAATAAGTACTTCATTAGTATCAAGGTTGATCGAGATTTACGTCCTGATATTGATGGTTTTTATATCAAAGCGGCTCTAGTTTTTTCAGGTAAGGCGGGGTGGCCGGTTTCAAGCTTTCTAACCCATGATAGTAAGCCATTTTTTGCCGCCTCATATTTTTCGCGACCAGATTTTGTCGATTTACTTGAGCAAGTACAAGATAAGTGGACAAATGATCATCAATTTTTGCTTAAGTCAGCCATTGAAATTTATCAGGAAATTCAAGAGCAACAAAAAGTGGCCAGCGTGGCGGATACAATTTCCCCGTCTTTGATTGATCAAACCATAATAAAAATACTTAGCTCTGAGGATAAGAGGTGGGGAGGAGTCGATCACATTCCAAAGTTTCCACGGGAATTAATATTAATGTTACTGCTTCGGAAATTGAAAACAGTTGATTATTTCGCTTTAAGTCGAGAGTGGGAGTTTATTAGCCGAGAGTTAGATGCTCTTTTACAAGGTGGGATTTACGATCAGGTTGCAGGAGGTTTTCATCGCTATGCAACTGATAAGGCCTGGCGAATTCCCCACTTCGAAAAAATGCTATTTAATCAAGCGCTATTAGTAGATGTTTATACTAATGCTTGGTTTTATAGTGGTGATAATGAATATAAACGTATCGTTATTGAAACCTTGAATTATGTACTTAATGAAATGCGTTCCGATAAGGCTTGTTTCTATTCTGCAACTGATGCTGATAGTGAGAATAATGAAGGTAAGTTTTATTTGTGGCATGACATAGATATTGCTTCTTTATTTACACCGGGAGAAACAGATTTTGTACGGAAATTATATGGTATTAGACAGGAAGGCAATTTTAACCATAAAAATATCCTTTATTTACCCAACGGTCTTGAATCAGTTGCCGAAGCTAACGATATTGATTACCAGATACTATTAACAAAAATAGCAGGAATTCGACAGAAGCTTTATCAAAAACGAGCTGAGCGCATTCCGCCTTTTAAGGACAAAAAACAAATAGTTGAATGGAGCGCTTTGATGATAAGTGCATTGGCAAACAGTGGTCTGGTATTTAATACTCCTGAGTATATTCGTGTTGCAGATCAGTGTGCTGAAGCAATATGGCAACATGCGATAAATGATCAAGGATCATCTTCCCGTTTAATTGATTCAAACAAAAGTTCTGCTTCTGCGACGTTAGGTGACTATGGGCATTATATTCAGGCTATGTTGACGTTATACGATGTTACCGATAAAGATATTTGGCTAACGCGCTCGCATCTTATCTATCTTCAAGCAGTGAGAATGTTCCAGGATAAAAAATCAGGAAGCTTCTTTAATACAGCGTTCGATCAAAATGAACAGTTTTTTTTACGTAATAAAGATGTGACAGATAACACCATTGCTTCAGGAAATTCTGCAATGCTTATGGCTATGGTCATGTTGCATCAGCGAAGTGGGCAATTTGTTAAGCAGAGTCAGATCAAAGAATTTATCAGTTACAATGCGTCTACAATAAACCAAAATCCAATCGCATTTATCGCCATGTTGGCTGCAGTTGATGAATCACTTCAAGCCAACATCAAGCCTGTGAAATATGCGGCAAAAGGTAATATTAAAATTCATGCTGAATTTAGACAGAATAAAAAACAGTTAACGTTAACCTTGATGATTTCAAATGGCTGGCATATCAATAGTACACAGCCATTGCAATCCAACTTGATCCCTACCACTGTTGAACTTGTTTATCCTACAACCGCAGACCTGACGATGCAGTACCCTGACGGTCATCTGAAATCGCTTAGTTTCAGTCAGCAAGAATTATCATTATATGAAGACGAGCTGAAATTGACAGGAAATATAGTTCAGCCAGTAGCTTCTAATTATTTATTAATAAACATACGGTTACAAGCATGTAATGATAAAATGTGCTTGCCGCCAGAAACTGTTCGGATAGCGCCAATATACTTAGATTAAGCTTCTGTTACACCCCACTTAATGTTAACCACAAATCCAGCCACTGCATCACCAGAGATGCAGTAAGTTGGACTGTCATGAAGTAGGGTAGGCTAGCAAAGTTCGAAGAATTGAACTTGTTTCAATACTTGCTTGCTAACCTGATTCATTTCATCACTGCAGCTTGCTGTTTCGGCACAAATGGTTGCTGATTTTTGAGTTAATTCTTGTACAGTATGCATGTTACCGCTGATCTCAGTTGCGACAGCACTTTGTTGCTCAGCGGCCGTGGCAATTTGCTGCGTCTGATCATTGACTTGATGAATCAATTCTAGAATGTCTTCAATCATCTGGTTACTTTCTACCACTTTTCCTTCAGCTGAAGTGGCAATTTCAGTGCTGTCAAACATCATTTTAACTGCATTTTCACAAGCTGAGCTGAGTTGATTCAGCATGGCTTCGATTTCATTAACGGATGATTGCGAACGTTGAGCAAGGCTTCTTACTTCATCGGCAACAACAGCGAATCCACGTCCTTGCTCACCAGCTCGTGCAGCTTCAATGGCTGCATTGAGGGCAAGCAGGTTTGTTTGTTCAGCAATATTACGAATCACATCGAGGATACTTTCGATTCTTGTTGATTCGTCTTTTAGCAGGCCAACGACATTGGCAGTTTCATTCAGATTACCAACCAGTTTAATAACTGCGTCTTTAGTCTGATTTGAAGAGTCGATCCCTTTGTTAGCCAGCACCGCCATGGTATCTGAAGTTTGCGCAGATTCAGAAGTATTGTCGGCGATATTCATGCTGGTGATCGTCAATTCTTCAATGGCCGTTACAACCTGTACAGTGTGATCAGACACTTCAGAAGCTGAAATTTGAATATTATTATTAGCTTCTAGTAGTGTTTGACTATTGGTATCGACAATCTGCGTCGAGCTATTAATAGCAGAAAGTGTATTGTTCAGGTTTTGAATCGTGGTATTCAATGCACAGCTGAGTTCGGCTATTTCATCTTTTCCGTCAACAACACACGACACATTCAGTTTGCCTTTGGCCAGTGCGTGCGCAGTATCCATTACATGCTTAATACTATTAGTAATTTTTTTTGATAAGAATTGACTAAAGATTACAGCGATGGCAACTGAAATAATTATGGATAAATAGAAGACATAATTCGCATAACTAATTGCATTATTGGCGTCCTTATTTGCGGTATCCGCTGCGCTATAATTCATTTTTTGAAAATCATTAAAGAACTCGTTAAGGGCGGAATATGCATCACGGTAATCTGAGAATACAGAAAAAGGGGCTTTATTATCTGGCGCATTTTCCATTGCCTTAATGAAAGCCGATGAATTGTTCTGAAAAGTTGTTACTACTTGCCTAAGTTTAGTTGTAGTCGTTGCATCACCGGCAAAGTCTTTGGATAAGGCATTCAATAACTGCGGGGTATCCGCCATGTTTTTATTAATACTCGACACATAGCCATCAACCTGATTTGAAAGGTTCAGCAAGTAAGCAATCTGCAATCCTCGAACATTCAACATAATCTCGGTTTGCGTATCTTTGACTTCTTCAAATAACAATGAAACCGCGAAGTTTTGTGTATAGAATTGATTGAAATTGTTAGCAATTCGATCATTGGCTGATTTGATAAAAAGCAATGAGATAGCAAAGATTGACAAAATCACGCCAATCAAAAGATAGAACTTTGTTCTGATTGTTAAGTTATTTATGTTCATAACAGCCAACTATAAAGAGTGATTAATCTAGAAAAGAGTGGTTGAAAATTGCATCACATATATGCGTATACGGCTTAAAACTGCGAGATTCGAGTGTGACAATCGCTAGAGGTATGCAGTTATCGCTTTAGGGTATGCTCTCTTGTTGTTATAGCGGCCGTAATATTAATAACTTTAGAGATACTTAGAAGGGTAAAGCAATGCCGCTCACATTAATTGAACGGCATTACTCAGTGTTAGTCGTAATGTCTATAACGTACAGCTTTGTCGCTTTGTATTTGTTGCTGGTAGTTGAGCTATTTCAGCTTTTAAATCATCAATACGCGTTGCATGAGATGGGTGAGTTGATAGTAACTCTGGAGGTTGATTTCCTCCTGATGCTTTTGCCATATTTTTCCATAGCTCAACACTTTGGTATGGGTCAAACCCTGACTGAGCCATTAACCTTAATCCAATAATATCTGATTCAGATTCTTGTGCTCGTCCATAAGGCATAAGTACGCCATATTGAACACCTAAGCCTAAACCAGCCATTGCTGCACCTTGGTATTGAGTACCGCTCATGGCAATATTGGTAAGCTCTAAACCTGCATTTGCGAGCTGGCTACGAGATAACCTTTCATTACTATGCTGCGCCATTACATGCCCAATTTCATGACCAATAACAGTTGCTAATTGATCTTGATTTTTAGCAACGTTAAGTAACCCTGTGTAGACGCCAATTTTACCACCAGGGAGAGCAAATGCATTAACTTGGTCGCTATCAAAAACAACGACTTCCCATTGGTCAAAGTCAGGCTGTGGACCTAATTGTGTTGTGATTGCGCTTGTAACGCATTGAACGTATTGGTTAGTTTTAGCATCAGTGTTGATCTTCTCTTGCTTTTTCAATTCTTCAAATGACTGAGCACCAAGCTGAGACATATCGTTACCCGAAAAAAGTAAAACTTGCTGGCGGCCAGTGGGAGAACTCGAGCACGCAGTAAGAGTAAGTGACGATGCTATTAATACCGTTAAAAATAGAGGATGCTGTAGTTTCATATGAATGACTCCTTCCATTCCTTAATTATAAATTATGTGTCTATTATGACGCGACTATCTATACCCAAGTTACCTCAAGATGCTCGTATCAGCGAGTATTTGTTGTGCTCTAGGCAAGGCGCTTATTTAATTGTTATTTATATGCAAATTGAATGGCTGGTGGTAATTCGATGGAATTACGAAGGTTAACTGGTATTCTATCTACAGAGTAGAACCGAACGTTAGGTAAATTAATGACAATTTGGAAGAAAGCTTTTACGCTCGATACCCTAAACCAAACATCATTGAATACACTGGTTGAACATTTAGGGATTAAATATTCATCGTTTGATGATAATAGCCTATCGGCAACCATGCCAGTAGAGCCTAAAACGCATCAACCACTTGGTATGCTACATGGCGGAGCATCGGTGGTATTAGCTGAAACATTAGGCTCAATTGCGGCAAATATGTGTGTGGATGAAAAAAAATATTGTGTTGGTTTAGATATTAATGCCAATCATATCCGTGCTATGCGAACAGGCAATGTGACGGGAAAAGCTACACCACTTCATATCGGTGTTACAACGCAAGTATGGCAAATTGAAATTAGTGACGAGAGAGAGCGACTTGTTTGTACTAGTCGAATTACTATGGCAGTGATGCAACATAAAAAGAAAGAACAATAAATGTTAATGACGTTTTCAGAAGGTAAAATCATAGCCAATCAACATGAGCTTGTTATTCGTATTGAAAGCGCTGCAAAAGTGACACTGCAAGCGCAAGTCGATGAAGTTACATTGATTGGCGGTGCTAATGTAATAACAGCAACAGGAAGTGGAATAAACTGGTCTATACGATTAGACAATGAAGAGCAGTTAAAGGAATTGTCTAACGAAATTGGAATTGCTATACAAAAATATTAATGTCGTTATATAGAAAGAGGTATTATTTACCTCTTTTAAATAACGTCACCGTTATTTTATATGGTTAACGAATAGTTCTTTCTTCTTAATTACTAAATTAGTATTTAAATAAATCACTAGTATTATTATGCGTTTTATTGCACTCTTGTTGATGTTAATTAAAACTATAAAATATTTAATGTTTATTCTTTAGTGGAATAAAATTTTTAAAGTGGTCAGTAATGTTAGGTTAGTATAAGGATATTATTATGAATAAGCTCCAGCTAAAGCGAATTGCTGAAAGTGCTTATCAAGCGATGTTTAGCCAAAAGCCTGACGTGAGTAATATTCAAGAAACATTCTATGGCTGGGTTGTTTTTCTTATTTCACCCAAAGGAAAAGTGGTAGTTAAATTTTCTCGTGAATTTGGGCGAATAGAGAAAGAGGTTACAGCTCTTGGATTATTGAAAAAAAAAGTGATTTGCCCTGTGCCTGAAGTGTACTTTTTTGGTCGTACAGAGGGCTACGATTACATGCTGATTGAATGGCTAGAAGGTATATCAGCTTATGAATTACCTAATAACCCCAAAGCGATAGAAACGTTCCGAGAAGATTACACAAACATATTAATTGCATTACATGAGCACACTGACTCCCGAGGGTTTGAAGTTACACCTGAAAAGTTTGAGCCATCTTTGATCGATGCTTTTGATCAGTGGATGTATCCTGTCTTACGGTATGTACTAAGTAGTGCTTCACCATTTTCCTGTGAATTAAAAGATGCTTACAGGTTTTTGTGGGAGAAAAAAACGGAAATATTAACGCCGATTAATAATCAATCTTCTTTTGTTCATGATGACTGCCACATTGCAAATGTTCTTTTTGACCCGAAAACATATAAAATATCAGGATTACTCGATCCCTGCGATGTCGGCTTTAAACATAAAGAGTTTGATATTTTTCACTTGTTTGATGTAAGAGAAGATTTAAACTTAGTTGCTCGTTATCATGAAAAATCTCCATTAATTGAAGGGTTTGAAATTCGTCGTTACTTTTTAGGCTTGTGGGACGACGCTAAACATAGTCGTAATATCGGCTGGTATGATGAATCTTGGATTAACAGTAAACTTGATCGATTTAACACTGCTTATAAGCAGGCGTAAATCTTTCTGGATAATCATGACTTTAGATATTATTGTTACCTAATAGATGGTCAACTAAAATGTGCCAAGGATGCGATAAATGAAAAAGATTGTTACTGGTTTTTGTGTGTTGCTACTTGTTGGCTGTGCGCAGCAAAAAAGTATTCAGGAGCCAGAAAAACAGCCTGAAGTAGGTAAAGAGGTTCCAATGGTTGAGCCAAGTATTCCTGAAGTGATTACTCCAGAAGTTAAACCTGAAATTAAGCCTTTGCCAGAGGTTAAACCTGTACCTGAAAAGAAACCTAAGCCAGTGCCTGTCGTGACGAAAACTAAAGATGGGAAGTTGATTCTTGGTGCACAAGAGTGGGTTTGGTTTGATGAAGTGCAGGCGCATGTCAAAGTGAAGGTTGATACTAATAGTAAGGTATCGACAATTGGATCCTCAGATGTACAAAATTTTGAACGTGATGGAAAAAGTTGGGTTAAATTTACAAGTGGTGGCAAATCGATAGAACGCCCTGTCGTTCGTTGGATTAAGTCTAATGGTGAAGACAATAAGCAAGCCGTCATTAAGCTACGGACTAAATTAGGTGAATTAAATGAACAAACAGAGTTTATTTTAATTAAAGGCTCTGGTGTAACGTTGGGAGAAAACTTTACTCGCGACGTTGCAGTGCGTGATCCAAAAAGAAATTACGTACAACCTAAAGTGAAATAAGGCCCTGTATATAAAATGTATTTATTAAAAAAGCGGTGCTTATTTAGGCGCCGCTTTTAAATTACAGTTATCCGCACAAAATTTATTAAGCTTCTACAAGAACTTCATAGCTTGAGAACTTACGAATATTAATCACACCCGTATCAAAGAATAAATATTGCCCTTTAATACCAACTAATGTGCCTTCTACAACTGGCTCTTTGTCAAAGTTATGCGACGTTATCTTTGTCGGATATTCGGTAACCGGAAATTTAAGGTCAATAATTTCACCATCAAGACGTTCAATAGCATCGTCACCGTATAAGTCTGTTATCTCTTTAATGCGTGTTTCAATTTCAGGTAGCAGTCTTTCTGCTTCTTGCTTCAAATCGATAGCGTCATTATCGCCTTTCAGCATTGTTCGCCAGTTCGTTTTATCGGCAACCATTTCAGCTATGGCTATTTCGACTAACCCTGAAATTTGGCGAGTTTTTACTTTTAAAATGGCAAGTGCTTGTGTTGCACCTTGATCTATCCAGCGAGTAGGGATCTGAGTATGGCGTGTAATACCTACTTTTAAAGCCGAAGTATTCGATAAGTAAACATAGTGAGGCACCATGCAATTAGCCACGCCCCATTCAGGCTCACGACACGTTCCTTTAGCGTAATGACAGGTTTCTGGCTTCATAATACACATGTCACAACGGGCAAGCTTTTTCATACAAGGAAAGCAATGACCTTGAGAATAGCTTTTTTTGGTTTTTTTACCGCAGGCATCACAAAAGATATTACCTGTGTGAGTCAATTTGAGATGTTTCCCAATTAATGGGTTTAATGCTAGTTGTTCTTCACCGACAGGTAAGTAGTATTCAACCACATCACCTAATGTTGACTTCATTTTTCTTAGTGTACCTTGCATGACTTTGCTCATTTATCTTGCTTTTATAATGACTTCATTTTAACAGTTACTGCTTAACAGGGGCATTAAAAAATAATACGCATTAAAATTGTTCATTTATGTGAAATGTTATGTGGATTTGTCTTTTCTTGATGGGGCTTGTTTACTATATATTATTGTTTGGTATCATTTTGTTGATATAACAATAATATGGAATGGACGCAATGAAAGTAAAATTACTATTAAGCAGTATTGTACTAGTCGCGACAACTGCTGTAGCTAGCCCGTTTGAAAAACCAGAAGATGCGATTCACTATCGCCAATCAGCATTCACAATGATTGCTGCAAACTTTGGTGATATGGCTGAAATGGTAAAAGGTCGTAAAGATTGGAACCAAGACGTTTTTGCTCAACGTGCTCAGTATATCTCTCAGTTAGCACTGATGCCTGAGGAAGCATTTAATGTTGAAGGCTCTGACAAAGGTGATACGAAAGCGAAGCCCGAGATCTGGAGTGATTGGAATGGGTTCACAGGTAAATTAACAAAGTTCCAAGGTGATTTGGCGCAGTTGGCAAATGTGTCATCAGAAGGTGATGAACGAGCAACTAAGAAAGCGTTTGGTGTTGCCGCTAAAAACTGTAAGTCTTGCCATACAGATTACAAGTTTCGTTAAACGTTTGGTGAAATAACAGTAACTCTGATAGTAAAACACCGAAGATAAATGACATTTAATCATACTGCCTTCGGTGTTTTTTAGTATTTGTTTGTAATTTACATTTAAAAATGGGGTTTAAAAAAGATAAGCAACAATGTCTTTTGCTAAGTATGAATATACAGCAGAGCCTATTGTGGCAAATACTATCCAGCCAATAAGACCATTGACCATTTTCGGAGCCGCATCTGTATCGATTTCTGTGACTGTTTCTTTGCGGCCATTGAGCATTGGTTTTATTAGGTTATCTTTCTTGTATAGATAAAAGAAAATAGCCACAAGGTGTAAAATAATAGCCCCGAGCATAACATCAAAATTCAATGCATGGATTTCGGTCATCAAGCTGCTTTCTTCACCGGTAATGTACATCGCTAAAGGGCCTTCAGATATAATATCGTCGTTAGCAAAAAGACCTGTGATCAGCTGAGTAGTGAGTAAAATGAAGAAGCCTAAAACCATATAGCCGCCAGCAGGGTTATGGCCTAAATGCACCTCATCATTTTTTTTCTTACGCATCGACTGAAAATATTGAAGAACAGCACGTGGAGAACGCACAAAAAGAAGAAATTTTGCAGTGTCACTGCCAATAAAACCCCAAATAATACGTGTTAATAAAAGCGTTAATAGGAAGTAAGCAATAGCAAAATGCCAGTCCATTAGGCCTTCAGTACCCGTGTACCATAAACCGCCAATACACAAGACTTGAAGCCAGTGATAACCACGAACAAAGCTATCCCAGATAGCTGTTGTTGATACTTTCATAATACTTTCCATTAGATTGTTATAGGTCGGTTATGGTTGAGCAACAACATGTAACCGAAAATTTTGTACGTTAGCGGCATACGCGCTATTTTCTCAAAATTAACAATCTAGTACTACATTTGTTGCATTTTTTTACAATTAATTTATATGAAAAAGCCAATAGAAACTTTCTACTGGCTTAAAATACGAATCTAGGCAAATACCGGATTAAAATGATTTACATAGAACGGTATAATAAGAGTAACGTACCTTAAAACAAGCTACTCATCTGTTTTGAATACGATTGTAATCAAGAATACCTGATTCAATAGGGTAGTTGTGCTTATATTGCTTCATCAAGGCATCACTGAAAGACCAGAAGGAAGAATTCGTTCTACGAATCCCGTATTTATCTAATAACCTTTCATAATCACCATTGGTTTTCACTTTTAGTACTTGAGCTGCTAAGGCAGGGAGCTCACTTTCTTTTATTAGCCAAAAAGCGGCGGGGTAACTTCCCAGTAGTCCGTTAACGAGAGTCACTGTATCGCGTTTATATTTCCTGTTTGATTTTTCATCAAATAAGCTAGAAATATTTTTATGAGCACTATTTCTTATTAAGGTGAAGAGCTGAGGATCTAAAGAAGTATCTTCTGGTTCAACCATAATAAAAGTGAGCTCAGGGAATATGGAGGCATCTTCTCCTCGTAATTCATTGATCTTGCGAAGAGACTTCTTACTCTCATTTGAAAGTTGTGTTGATTCTAGCGAATAACGTGTCGGCGTTACATTTTCAACGCGCTTCTTTAGCATTTGTAATAATTCATGTTTGGGATTACTTGTTATATAGGTAACCCCTGTTGGTTGGTTGAACTCATTAATATCACCTTCAAGATACGTTGTTAAATCTTTATTAGCGCCTTGATACCAATCTGCAAGCTCTTGATGGCGATTTTTGGTTGGTAGGAATGATAAGAAATTTGATTCGCCTTCCATGCGTAGAAGATCCATGTACATACGTGTAATTAATTGGTGACCATAATTACCATAGACATCAAAACCAGCGACAAGTAGGTAATGAATTCGTTCTAATAGCGAATAATCAATGACCCATGCAGTTTTAGGTTGCTCACCGATTAAACCTTTAACCACCGATGCACTATCGAAGTGGCGGAATACCGTCAAGGTTGCGTTTGTATTTGTACCATCACCATCCCAAATCAGTTGAGTAGTTAAGTGTTCACCATTTTTGAATCGTTCAGCCATGTAGGCATTTTTAGCTTGTAGAAATCGACCTTGTTGCTTGGAATATGAAATCCAATTAGCAATAGTGACGGTATTGCTTTCTTTTTCCGCAGGAAGATGAAGGTTTTTTTCTTGCGAACGATAAAATGAGTTTACTTGCGTGAAATTAGACATATCAGGATCAACAAAAAACACCCAAAAACGGTCATTAATAACATTGAGTGCAAGCTGCCCTCTACATACAGGGCCTTTTATATACGCCATAATCGTATTTTGCGCATTATCAAGCATGAACTTATAGCGTGCCTCAACTGGTAATTCAGTGAAGGTTGTTAGCGGGTTTGCAGCTACTGTCGGTTTGTAGCTTGGTAAGGCTGTTATTGTGTAATTAGGCTCAATAAATAATGATTTTATACGAGCAAGCTTTTCATTGTTGAGTGCGTATGGCATATGCGTTTTATCAACGATTGTTTCGCGAACTTGTTTTAAGCGGTAGTAAACGCGCTCTACTTTTGGAGCATCGTAAGGTCGGCGTGTTGTGATTAAATCAATCGGCTTACCGGGTGCTGTTTTTGATCTTACTAACTTGAAGAATGTTGGCACTTCTTGTGTACGTACTTCTTTTGTATCGAAGTATAAATGTGAAACGAATATATGTTCAAATATATAACGGCTTGTTAGTTGTTGTTTTAACGAATTTCGATTTAAGAATACTTCCCATTTTTCCACTTCTTTAAGTTCAGTGTTTGAAGGTGGAGCGACACCAGTCATTGGCGCACCTTCCGAAATCCATTGCATTAAAATATCATTTTCAGTGCTTGATATTTGCGGTAAACCGTAAGGCATTCCCCATTTAGGGTATTTTTGTTCATAGGTGCTCATTTCTTCAATGGTAGGGCACTGTTGATCACGATCGAGAGAAAAGTCCCAAGTGTCATCAAGAATATCACTATTCGGTAAAGGGTGGTTTTGTTTTAACTGAAGCATTCGGGCAATAACACCAGCTTGCGTATTGGCTTCTGGTGATTGTAAGCGTTCATTCAATACAGGTGAAAAGCCTTTATCACGCCATCCTGCGGTTGTTTGTGCATCTATAAACATTCGAGTTGTATTTGCGGCTAGCAATCGTGTGCCTTGGTACACTTTATCTTTATTAGTACCACGGTCGATACCTTCAGCAGATGACATCTTCAGTTGGCAAGGCGCATCATAACAAGCGTGGCAGACGACACACCTGTTATCTATTATGGGCTTAACATCATTTACATAATGTTGAGCATGGAAAGATTCTGCTTCTAAGATACGCTGTTGAGGTTCAGGTGTACCATATAGCTTATTGTAATTTAAACCCGCGTAAGCGGCACACCCAGAAAATATAACGGATGCTAGTATTAAAATTGCACGTTTGTAGTGCTTAAAAAAAGGTTTATACATCATCGATTATCAACCTATTTACTTTTTGTTTATTGGTGTTAGCTAATCAAATTTTTCTTAATTTTCACAAAAGAGACTGATTTTAAAGGCACTTATTAAGTTATATAAAATGATCAGCACGTTGATTAAACACATGTACTGAATAAATAATATAGTATTAAATTTAATTATATCAAAACACTATAACCGTACTGAGTTTGATTGGTGTATTGTCGTTGTAATAAGAAATTTTTATAACGCTAAGCTAACAGCGATGAGTACGTAAGGGGGGAGTATGTTTGGGCTAAAAGTAGCAGGGCGAGATGGTGTGTCTTCAGGCATTTTCCTTATTGGTTTTGGGTTACTTTATCTAACTGGGTGGTGGTGGCCAGGTTTACTCATTTTACTGGGTGTTACTGGTATTGTTGATATGGTAATGAGTGCTAATTGGAAGGCTGCGGCCAAAACTGCTGTAGTATTTATGATTACAGCGATCGTACTTTGGGGCCTGGTAGGAATAGGGATCATGTGGAATGTTTTGATCCCCAGCTTACTAATCTTGGTAGGTATTTTCTGGGTCTACCGTGGATTCAAGTGATTTATTGTTTTTTTCACTATTATGCAACCAATATAATCCCGTATCATCGCTTAAGATAAGGTTTAGGTAATCTTGCTGGTAGACAAGGTACGTAAAAGTGGGCGTATTATTTAAATAGGTATCTTGCATGGTTTTTTCTGTTGTTAAGGCTATAGATTTACTTTCAATGATTTCTTTACTTGGTTGATACGACCAATGAAACATTTCAGGTGTAATTATTATTGTCTTCAAAAATTGAGACTGTGTTTTATCATATTCTTGAGCAGAGGCTGCTCGAATAGATAATGCATGGTGGTAGTCACTTTTGTTTTCTGTTATGAATGACATAAATGAGTAATTCAATGCGCCAGATTGCTCTTTAGATATATAATAATGGATAACTTTTGAATGAATACCTGAGCCATCAAGATAATTCATAAATGATTGCGCTGTGGGTTCACGCGCCAGTTCAGTTTGAATGATGGGCGTTTCACGGTATGTTTTCATATTCCTAGATAGAAAATCTGAGAACTGTTCCCAATTCTCAGCTGTGACGGTATAAGAGAAATCACTGTTCTCGATACAGTCATCTTGATCATTAAGACGACACCATGCAAATGAATAAAGATCGTTATTTTTATATCCAATAATTCTTCGTTCTAGAATTAAAGATGGATCAAATAACATTTTGTGTTCTTTATATATTTCAATTGATTTCGTTCTTAGATCAATAATGTCAGCTTTTGTTTTACCAATTAATGTTAACTGGTTAGTGCTTATAACATCTTCAGTGATGATGTATTTATCTGGGGTTGGCACTGGTTCTGGAAAAAAATAATAAGATAAACCAGCAATAGTAATAGTACCTGAAATGGCACAACCAATGAAAAATGGTGATTTCTTTTTATCAGAGTTTACTGATTTTACATTTGTATTTAAATTAACTTCTTCACGTATGAAATCACGAACCTGGTAGCCCACGCGAGGTAGGGTTTCGATGATATCGCCTTTCTTCTCTTCATGTAATTTTACACGTAAAGCACGGATAACCTGAAATAAAGATGCTTCGGTTACAATGCGATCTGGCCATCCAGCCTTTAGTAATTCATCTTTTGTTACCGGCCGACCGTAATTTTCGATCAGATGCGTCAGAATATACTGTTCAGAAAGGTTTAGTTTCTGAGTCGAATCTGCTGATTTTAGGATGCCAAGACTTGGAACGTAGCAAATATCTGTTCGAAACTTAATCTGCTCAGTGCTGGACATTCATACCTCTAACTAATGAAGAACGTTCAATTTTCATTGAATTATATAAGAAATTGATATTATCACGAAATAAGTAAAAAACCATTTTTACGGCTAATGATTCACATAATCATGACATAAGTTCACAGAAATTAAAGCTTGTATCTATTTGAAAAATTGGATGATTTGATTTTAATGGCAATGAATAGAATAAGAAAATCTTATGGGCGGTGTTCAATAATTAAACGTTAAGGAAGCAGGGAAAGATCGAGGTGTACAAATATCGTCCTTATTGTGCGATATCGAACCAATCATTCTTTTGTTTAAATAAAAAGTAACGTTCGACTTTAGTATTTGTCGAAGAAAATAAAAGGGAAGCGAGAACTTCCCTTTTTATTTAGCAAGAATTACTTCTTGAAAATTTCCTGAAACTCACGCTTCATTGGAGGATTACGACGTGCTTGTTTTAGCTGCTTACACAGATCTTTTAGACAGTTGTGAAGAACTTTATCAAGCAATACAGCTTTATATTCCTGTTGCTCTTCTTCGCTCATGTGATCTGGTAGTGTTGTTTCTTGCATTTCACCAAGGAAATCAACACCAGAGTAGCTCTGGCTTAGTGCAACAAGTGCGTGGAATTGTTCAAAGTTATCGAGAACATTCTGTGCACTTCCTGGCATGCTATTCCATGCTTCACGGGAAGTAGGCTCGGATACCATATAAACACTGATTAGCATATCCATCAGTTCTTCAGGTACTTCTTCGAATGCAACGACTTGACGTAATTCTGGTGAACATTCATCAAGAGTCAATGTTGGTTCATTAACTAGTTGCTCGTCTTTTGTTTCAATCTCAGACATAGCCATTTCCTACAGCATTTATGATTTAAGGAGGGGAATCCTATATTTCTAACATCAAATGTCAACATATCATGCAAATTCAGAGATAAAATCTCGCAGTTTTAAATATGTAATCTAGATCACGCTAGATAATTTATAGTCGATAGTGAACGTTTTTTGCAAGGTTAGGTTGCTATTGCTCTGTTTTTGGAGAGCATGTGTGCTATAAATTATGATTAATATAAGTATATTCATATCGATAGGATACTTTCATGGAAGCAATGCGTATCTTACTGGTTGATGACGTTCATTTAGAACGCATGCAACTTGCAATGAGATTGCAGCGATTAGGTCATATCGTTGAAGCGGTCAGTTCTGGGCATGAAGCCATTGAACGATATCCTCTTTTTGATCCTGACTTATTATTGCTGGATATCAGTATGCCTGATATGAGCGGGATGGAAGTTGCTCATAAAATTCGAAGTGACCATCCTGAGTGGGTACCAATTATCTTCCTAAGTGGTCACGATGAACCTGAAATGATAGCGAAAGCCATTGATATGGGCGGGGATGACTATTTAGTTAAGCCTGTAAATAAAATTGTATTGGCATCGAAACTAAAAGCAATGCAACGTATTGCTGCTATGCATCATCAATTAAAACAAGCGACTGTTAAGTTAGAAGAAGCGAATGAGCTGCTATCACAACAAGTGAATGAAGATGGGTTAACTCAGATTGCTAATAGACGTTTTCTCGATCAGAAACTGACTGAATTTATTTCTTGGCACGGTCGTCATGAGCTTTCTCTTACTATGATCATGATTGATGTTGATCACTTTAAAGATTACAACGATTATTATGGCCACCTTGATGGTGATCGTTGTTTACAGCTAGTGTCTGGTGAATTAAAAGCTAATTTCAGTCGCGCAGGGGAATTAGCTGCACGTTACGGCGGTGAAGAGTTTGTTATTTTAGTGAGTAATTGTGATAAGACTCGGGCAGTGAAAGAGTGCGAAAGGCTTAAATCTAGTATTAATGGATTAGCAATACCGCATCTTCAGTCAGCAACATCAAACATCGTAACGGTGAGCCAAGGTATGGTGTCTTGGGTGCCGACAGGGCTAGAAACGGTTGAGAATATGTATCAGATTGTTGATAAAGTCTTGTACAAAGCCAAAGAGCAAGGGCGTAACCGTTTTGTTGCGGCTGAGTTTACATAATTGAACGCTGGTCCTATCTGAACTTGAAAGTTAGCTGAATACGCATGAGCACAGCATAACGAATTGTGCTTTTTTGTTTGTGAAAATAGCCTCAAAATGGCAACTTTTGAAGTAAGTCTGATATTTGTTTATCTAATGATTAAAATTCCATCACTTGATTCTATCAACCCTTGTCGTTATAGCATCTCATGCTAATCTGCTAATAGACTTTGCGACTATGTTTGCTTTAAATATTCTCAACTAAACATAGTGCGATAAAGTATTAAATAATCATAATGAATAGGGTGAAGGAAGATCATGGATATTAACTTTTCACAAAATGAAGCGCGTGTGATTGGTTGTTTACTTGAAAAAGAAGTTACCACTCCAGATCAATACCCATTGACACTGAATGCACTCACGACAGCGTGTAATCAGAAGAGCAATCGTGAACCAGTAATGGCGTTAGATGAAGCAACAGTACTTGATACTGTTGAGCAACTAAAAGAAAAGCGTTTAATCAATGATGTTTCTAGCTTTGGCAGTCGTGTATCAAAGTTCCAACACCGTTTTTGTAATACTGAATTTGGCTCTTTAAAGTTTACAGCTCAAGAACTTGCCGCTGTTTGCGTTATGCTATTACGTGGACCGCAAAGTGCTGGTGAAATACGTACACGTACGAATCGTTTGTGTACGTTTAGTGACGTAAAAGAAGTAGAAGCCGTTTTAGATGGCTTAGCAGAGCATGCGAAAGGCCCTTATGTGGTTAAATTACCGCGTGAATCAGGTAAGCGTGATTGCCGTTATATGCATTTATTCAGCGGTGAAGTTGATATTGAAGCGTTAGCTGTAGCGGCAAAATTGGCATCTCCTACTGGGCTTGCCAGTGTCAATAACGAAAGACTGGCAGAGTTAGAAGAAGAAGTGAAAGCAATGAAGTTAGAAATAGCTGAATTGAAGGAATTATTAGAATCGCTTACGTCGTAAAGAAAAGATACCTTCAACAACTATGTGGCTCGGCTTATGCCGAGCTTTTTATATTGTGTAGAGTACTATTTATATTGTGTAGAATACTATGAAAAATCAAGATGTAATGCCTCTAGAGGGTGTTGATAGCAAGCTTGCTTCTTTAGATAATCAGCAACCAACCTGGTCGGTTTACTTGATTCGAACGGTATCTAATACCCTGTACTGTGGTGTCACAACAGATGTTCAGCGGCGCTATACTGAGCACCAATCTGGAAAGAAAGGGGCAAAATACCTAAAAGGGAAGGGGCCACTGACGTTAGCATGGCATGAAGAAGTCGGTGATAAGCGATTTGCGATGCAAATTGAATATCGTATTAAACAGCTACCTAAAATAAAGAAAGAAGCGATCATTACTCAGCATTTGAATGTAAAAATGTTGCTCCCCTAAAACTGCGTTTATAACAAAATTCCGTACATTACTTGCGGAATAACGTAGAATTGCTCTGCTTGGTTTAATCTTTTCTTTGAGTTACCAAATCAAACAGCGAAATCTGGTTGGTAACTATACAAACCATCAATGGTTAGTACTTTTATCTTTCAAAATGCAGCTGTATTTTTGAGAGCTATTGGTGTCTATCTCATTGAAAAATAGATAAAAAATGTAGTATAACAATACTGATACTATACTTATTAATATACCTGTTAGGTGTTCTTCCTATGGCACAAAAAGCCACTATTTACAAAGCTCATATCAATGTAGCTGATATGGATCGTCACGTTTATTTAGATGTGCCCCATACTGTTGCTTGTCATCCATCAGAAACGCATCAACGTTTAATGCTGCGTTTGTTGGCATGGGCATTAAATGCAGATGAAAATCTTACCTTCACGAAAGGGATGAGTTCGACAGATGAACCTGATCTTTGGACAAAAAGCCTAAGTGATGAAATTGAGCTTTGGATTGACCTTGGTCTTCCTGATGAAAAACGCATCCGTAAAGCATCAAATCGTGCTAAAAAAGTGATCATTTTTGCTTATGGCAATAATGCAGCAACAGCTTGGTGGCAGCAAAACAAGAGTAAAATAACGCAGTCTGATAACATTTCTGTTATTTACGTTAATGACGAAACACTCAGCCAGCTTGAATCAATTCTTGCTCGTACAATGCAGATTCAGCTAACGATTGAAAGTGAGCAAGCTTGGTTAACTTCTGGTGAAACAAGCATCACAATTACCCCTGAATGGTGGCACCGCTAAACTCCCTCACACTTTTCTATTTTTGAAATATAAGTATTGAACCCTGAATCTTACTCAATTTCTTGCTAAATTAAGTGTGTTTAAACGATGACAGTAATTGTTACTGTCATCGTCCATTCACATTCTTTATGCAATCTAGTTGTTATTTGCTAGTTTGTCGCAAAGCTGATTTGTATAAAGCGTATTCACGTTATTTTGAATTAAGAAGGAATCATTTATGCCAAAACATGTACATGTTCTTGCAAAGAAAATCTGGGATTTCCATCTTCTTAATCAAACGTTAGAAAAAAGTGACTGTATTTTTGTTTTGTGCAGCAATGACGTAAGAGTTGCAGAGCATGCGGCGAAGATCTATTTGGCAGGCTATGCACCCTACATTGTATTCTCTGGTGGAGAAGGTGAGTTAACGAAAGGTTTTTTTGGTTGCTCTGAGGCGGAGTACTTTGCTCATATTGCGGCAGATATGGGGGTACCACTTGAAAAGATTCTGATTGAACCTCAATCAACGAACACGGGAGAGAATGTTCAGTTCACTCGTGAGCTACTTGAGTCAAAAGATCTGACACCCAATAAAATGATTTTAGTGCAGAAGCCATTTATGGAACGCCGAACCTTTGCGACAGTCATGAGGCAATGGCCAGGAAAAGAGATCATTGTGACATCACCTGATATTTCATTCGATGAATACCCAAACGAAGGTCTGTCGTATTCTGATGTGATTAACGTGATGCTAGGGGATTTACAGCGTATTAAATATTACCCGCAGTATGGTTACTCTATTCCGCAAGATATCCCTCAAGATGTGTGGAAAGCTTTTGAGTGTTTGGTTGCACTGGGTTTTGATGAGCACCTTATCGATGTGGCAAGCTAAACATCGTGTTATACCGCTCAAGAATGGTATTAAAAAACACCGAGACAATGAACTCGCTCTCGGTGTTAATGTTTGCTGAATAGCTTGTGCCTACATAGTTTTTGTATAAATAGCTTGAATATAAGTACCAAGTCTCGCTATTTACTTACCATCTTACGGATTTCTTTTGCTTGATCTTCATCGCTTAGCTCGGAAGGTGGAGGTGTTACAATTCCTTTCTGGCAAGCAGGACGATCGGCTAGCTCATCAACCCAGCGTTGTAAGTGAGGTAAACCTTCAATGCTTACGCCGCTCCAGTCGTAAATTCTTACCCATGGCCATGTAGAAATATCAGCAATTGAATATTCATCACCTGCTAAGTATTTATTATTTGCTAGCTGAGTATCCATGACTTCAAATAAGCGACGACTTTCATTCTGATAACGCTCAATTGCTGCTGGGATTTTTTCTGGAAAATAGCGATAAAAGACATTCGCTTGTCCCATCATTGGTCCGACACCGCCCATTTGGAGCATCAGCCATTGGATCACCTGCGAACGTTTTTTAGGTTCAGCTGGAATGAACTTACCCGATTTTTCAGCAAGATAAAGTAAGATCGCACCTGATTCAAATACGGCGAAATCATCATTATCACGATCAATAATAGCGGGAATACGACCATTAGGATTAATCGCTAGGAAATCTGGAAGCTTTTGTTCGGCAGACATCAAATCTAAGTGATGAACACGGTATTCTAATCCCATTTCTTCAAGTGCGATTGAAATCTTAAAGCCATTCGGTGTTGCAGCGGTATATAGATCGATCATAACCTTAATCCCTTCTTCGTATTATTGCCGTTGTTGTTATTATTTCTGCTGTTTAGCCTTGAACGGATGCGCGTTGACTAACACGATCGAACCAATTCAACAGGTTAGGCAATGAGTCGTCGACTTCAATTTCTAAGTTTTTAATGAAGCCACACATTACAAACGCAGTAATATCTGCCACCGAGAATTTATCACCAGCGATGTATGCTGACGTTGCGAGTTGTTTATTTAAAACTGGTAAGAAGTCGATAACTCGCTGGCGAGATTCGTGCCCCCAGCTTGTAACGCACGTTTCACGATCTTCATAGATACCTGTGATATTACGGAATGCTTGGAACGCAGCGTAAAGCCCTTGAAATTCGACCATACGTTGCCACATTTCAATTTTTGCTTGCTCTATTGGTGTATCACCAAAAAGTGATGTTTTTGATTGAGTGACTGAATCAAAGTAACGACAAATCGCGATAGATTCACAGATTGTAGTGCCATCATCCAACTCTAAAACAGGGATTCTTCCGTTTAAGCTGATCGCCTGAAAGGCTTCACTCAGGTTTTCTCCACCACGGATATCAATATTGGCACGTTCAACATCAATCCCCATTTCTGCAAGGTAAATACTGACTCTACGAGCGCTTGGAGCGGGTGCTAATTCATAAATTTTCATGGTAAGCCTTTATCAGAACGATCGGTTAGATTATAATTTACGCAATAACAGAACGATCAGTCAAGAAAAAGATCAATCGAAAACGTAACGTGTTGCACGAGGTGCTGAAATGGCGAGAACCAAAAATTTTGATCGTGAAGAAAAACTCATCGCCGCAATGGAGCTATTCTGGCATAAAGGTTATGCAGATACCTCGATTGCCGATCTGGTGGATCATCTAGGCATTAATCGTTTTAGCTTGTATAACGCCTATGTTGATAAAGAAACCTTGTACCACGAATGCCTTGATTACTATTTAACTCAGATTTCTTTTCCATCTTTAACGGAATTAGGGAAGGGTGATGCAGGGTTAGAAGCGATTAAAGTATATCTTCAGCGTTTTGCTTTATTGCAAAGAGAACAACAGTGCGGCTGCTTTATGCAAAATGCGATTCTAGAACGTGCACATAGTGATGATGAAGTGCTTAATACGGGAACAATGCTTTATACCGAGTTAGATACCGCACTGGGTCAAGCATTTAAGAATGCAAAGCAGGATGGTGTAATCAGTAACAACATAAATGTTGAACAGATGAGCCGATTTTTAGTGCTGCAAATGCAAGGTATTCGTGTGTTGGGTAAAGCGCGCCAATACAATTTTATTGATGATGCAATGGTTGTATTAATCGCAATGTTAGATGCATTACGTATTACCCAATAAAGAATAAAAGTGTTCGACTTATGCTATGACAAATCGAACACTCAAGTTGTTTTTAAACTCTAACGTATTGGATTAACTAGGGGGTGTTTATGCTTTTGCTGCATCTAGGCCTTGTTGCCAGAAGGCTATTTCCATACGTGTCGCTGTTTTGAATATCTCGCAAAGACGCTGACCTCGAGGGCTATTCAAATCGATATCAGCCATCATAGTATCAAGGCGATCCATACCTGCACGAGCTCCCGTTTGGAAGTCTTCACCGCTGTATAGCTCAATCCAGCTATGGTAAGGGTTACCCTCAACGATGGTTTCAGGATGATTAATCAATGCTTTACCAATATCAGCATAACCGATAGCACAAGGTGCAAGGGCGACATACAAATCAGTTAGGTCACCAGCCATACCTGTATCTAGAACATAACGAGTATAAGCAACAGTACCAAAAGCTTCTGGCTCTGCTTCCATATCACTTTCAGTGAGCCCCCATTGTGCGCAATAGGTAACATGATGACAGGTTTCATTTTCAATTAATGCCTGTAAGCTTGGTAGCGGTGCACGCATTTCTTCAAGGGTTTGCGCTTTATAAATAGCCAAAGCATAAGCACGGGCATAGTGTTTTAAAAATAGGAAGTCTTGCTTTAAATAATGCAAATAAGCGGCTTGGTTTAATTGACCATTAGCAAGCTGCATAACAAATGCGTGCTCGGTGTATTCTGTGTATTCTTGCTGGCAAGCCTGAATAAGATCCAAGTGGTTCATCGTATTGTACCTTTTATCAAATGAGTATAAATAACAAACAGCTTATAGTGTTGGTACGTAATCAATCGCTTTCGGTGCTTTAGCGATGATTTTGTGTTGGTACATGAAATTTGCGAAGTTGTCATAACGTTCTAAATCAACCGCTGATGGACGAAGCGCAAAGCGGGGCAGAGTATCTCGCCATGCTCTGCGGTTTAATTCGTTATTGAGAGTGTCTGGGTTGTAAGCAACAAACTCTTTCCATGCTTGATCTGGGTGGTTAATGATGTATTGAGTCGCCAGTTCAACGGCTTTATTGAATTTCTTGATTGTTGCTTTGTCGTAATTATTTTTATTGGCGACAACAATGAGCTCATCATACGAAGGTACACCGTGTTCTTCTGGGAAAAATGCTTTTGATTTATAGCCTTCAAGCTCAAGTTGATTACTTTCGAAGTTACGTAATCCCCCCCAAATAGCATCCACTTTTCCTGATGCTAAAGAAGAAGAAAGTGCCCAACCGACATTAATAATCTGAACATCTTTGTACTCAACCCCCGCAGTGTTTAGCATTGTACCGATAGTTGCTTCTTCATTACCGGCAATGGCAATACCTATCTTTTTACCTTTAAGATCTGCGAGTGAATGGATCTTATTATTATCGAGAACCATCAAGGTATTCAGTGGTGCGGCAATTAACGTTGCTGAACGGATAAGCGGTAAACCCACGGCAACATCAATAGTTAGACTGGTTTGGTAAGAAACAGCCAAATCGACTTTATTGGCAGCCACAAGCTTGGCAGGCATGCTCGGATCTGCGGGTTCTTGAATCTCAATATTTAGCCCTTGTTCTTTAAACAGTCCTTTTTCTTGAGCAATAATGATTGGTCCGTGGTTTGGGTTTACAAACCAATCGAGCATTAACGTCAAATCTTTAGCTGCTGCACTGAAAGTAGTGGCTGAAAGTGCGAGTGCAAGCAAGCTTTTAGATAGCGTTCTTTTCATGTTTAACGTCCTTTTTGTATTTTTATAATAGGTAATAGGTAATAGGTAATAGGTAATAGGTAATAGGTAATAGGTAATAGGTAAGTGGTGCTCTTTACTGTTTTGATTGCCACGGTATTGCACGTTTAAGTAATAGATCGGCGGCAAAATAAAGAGTGATAGAAAATGTTGCCAAAATGAGTAGCGCAGCAAACATTTCATCAATCATCATGCGAGCATTTGCTTGCAGCATAAGGTAACCAAGCCCTTCACTAGAACCTACCCATTCACCGACAACTGCCCCGATAGGCGCGACAACAACAGCAACCCTAATACCAGAAGCTAAAGCGGGTAGTGCAGCAGGAAGGCGTACATGGCGAAGTAGTTGCCATTTAGATGCCCCCATGGTTTTTGCTAAGTCTAAATAGCCAGTAGGTGTGTGTCTTAGTCCGTCGTAACAACATGTTGTTACAGGAAAGAAGATGATCAGCGCAGCCATGACAATTTTTGAAGCAATACCATAGCCAAGCCATAGCATTAGGATGGGGGCGATAGCAAAAACAGGAATGGCTTGGCTCGCAATTAAAATCGGTAGTAACCAACGGCGCAGCGGGTTAAATAGCAACATTTGTAGGGCAAAGAATAAGCCCATGGATAGCCCTAATAACAAACCTAATATGACTTCAGATGCTGTAACCCAAGCATGGCTAAGCAGTACATCGTAACGTTGAATCAGTTTGTTAAAAACAGCTAACGGCCCCGGCAAAATAAAGGAGGGTAGTTCAAATACTATAACCACCGTTTGCCACAGCCCAATAATAATGGCGGCGCTAATAAGTAATCGAATAATCGGGTGTGGCGTTACTTGACTAAGGGCACTTTTTTGTAAAATGGACTGAGCTGCAAATTGAGGGTGGGTACTCTGTAGATCAGACATAATCTTGCTCCAATCGTTCGATAATATTTTGCTGTAAACCTGCAAGCTCGGCATCAAACTGACGAGGAGTCGTTGCTGAGGGTACGGGTAAATGTTGCATGACTGCGGGTGCACTGGTCATTAATAAAATCTGATGCCCTAGGCGTAATGCCTCTTGAGGATCATGAGTGATTAATAAAACAGTTTTGTTTTTCAGAAGTTGGGCGGCGAGATTTTGAAGCTTATGCCTTGTAACAGCATCTAATGCCGAAAAAGGCTCATCCATTAAAACAACTGGCTTGTCTTGCATCAGTGTACGTGCTAGTGCTACTCGCTGGCGCATACCACCTGATAGGCTATCAGGAAAAGCGTTTACATAATCGCTGAGCCCAACATGTTCTAGCAGTTCTAAAGCTCGGCGCTTGTCATCAGTATTTGGCTTCCCTTTACTGATTTTGATACTGAAACACACGTTATCTAGTACATTCAACCAAGGAAACAGTAAATCTTGCTGTGCCATATAGGCAACCTGACTAGATAATTGCTGGTCATTATTGGTTGTTAATTGGCCTTGCCACTGCACTTCATCATCTATCAACCCTGCAAGTAAGCGTAATAGTGACGTTTTGCCACAACCACTTCGACCTAGAATACAAGTCCATTGCCCTGTCGGGAGTTGTATATTCAAGTTTTCAAATAATGTTGTTGGGCTACTGAGGTAGCGTAATCTGCAATTCGCTAAATTAACCCCAACACCTGATTTCATCACGGTATCTGTCGTCATGGTTGTTCTCACATTGATCTGTCGAATTACGCTTCAGGGGTAAAATGACCCGCAAAGAAATGATGAACAGGGCCATGCCCTGAACCTATTTTTAATTCGTCAGCATGGAAAATAGCGTGAGAAATATAACCCTTGGCGTGAGTAACAGCTTCAACGAGTGGGTAGTCTTGTGCTAAGAAAGAGGCAATAGCAGCAGAAAGAGTACAACCTGTACCGTGTGTATTACGGGTGATAATACGCTTTGTACTAAAGCGATAAACATCATCAGCTGTAATCAGAATATCGGTACTATTTTCATCTTGTTCAAGATGACCACCTTTTAGAAGTACTGATTTAGCACCAAGCGAGCGTAAACCTTGAATCATTGCATCCATTTCAGCTTCATTTTCAGGTGCTTTACAGCCCAATAGTGCAGCGGCTTCAGGAAGGTTTGGGGTAATAATATCGGCAAGAGGTAATAGCACATCTTTAAGTGTCGTAATGGCATCTTGCTGCAATAATAGATCGCCACTGGTAGCAACCATAACAGGATCGATAACAAGATGTTGAGGTTGGTATTGATGCAACTTATTAGCAACAGCTTTAATGATAACTGTGTCGCTTAACATTCCAATTTTTACGGCTTTAATGTCTAAATCGCTAAATACAGCATCGAGTTGTTGTTCAACAAACGCTGGTGGAATCGGAAATATGCCAGAAACGCCCAGTGTATTTTGTGCGGTTAACGCAGTAATCGCAGAGCAAGCATAACCACCCGTTGCAGAAATTGCTTTGATGTCGGCTTGAATGCCTGCGCCGCCGCCACTGTCAGAACCTGCAATAGTAAGAGTAATCGGTGTTTTTGATAAAGACGTCATGTGTTAATCCCTAAATGATACGCGAAGAGTTAACAGCTGCCTTGAAAGCGATGCCAAGTATGTTTATTGGCAAAAGAGAAGGGCATTACTATTAGTTCCCTCCGCCAATGTTAATTGGATCAGGTTCAACGGGTCCCACCGAAGTGGTCTCAGCCTAAGGCTCCCCGACTAACAAGCTCACAACAGAAGTAAAAATATTCTGCTGCGATAAATTTGGTTCGATTATAGGCTTAGATAATCATCAATTACCAGTAATAAAACAAAAAGCCCCAATCATTATCGGAGAATCTCCGACGATGATTGGGGCTTTTTAAGTGCTTGGAATAAGCAATCAGATTACTTCGCAAAGGTGCAAAATAACTTATTTCTTACGGCAGTACTCAGCAATGATGTACATAGACTGACCGCTTGCTTTACCTGAAACCAATTTAGGATCGTCGCTTAAGCTAATACCACGAACAACAGTACCTTGCTTGATTACGTTGTTAGAACCTTTAATTGGAAGGTCTTTGATGATAGTTACGTCATCGCCTTTCTTTAATTCAACACCGTTAACATCACGTGGTTTTTCAGCGTTGTCATCAACAAGGCCTTTATCAGCCCATTCTTTAACATCGTCTTCCATGTACATCATTTCAACTAGGTCTTGTGCCCAGTCTGTTTTATCTGTAAGACGAGTTAAGTGGCGGTAAGCTAATACTTGAACCGCTGGTACTTGGCTCCACATGCTGTCGTTTAGGCAACGCCAGTGGTTTGTATCAGCTATTTCTGGGTTTTCAATCTGGCTATGGCAAGTTTCACAAAGCAATACACAGTTACCAGCACTTGAATCAGGTGATGCTGCAACAGCATGTACCGTCAAGTTAGAGTCAGATGCACATAGTTCACATTTAGAGTCACTACGTTGCTTTAAGGCTTGTTCGATTGTCATGGGACTTTTTCCATAGTTTTATTGTGGCAATATTATGCCAGCATTTTGAAAGAAAGAAAGGATGCTAAAATCAGATGAATTCGTTTTAAAGTATTCCAGTCTGTTTAATACCAATTCCATTAATTATCTGACCATTCAGAATACAACTGGGAGTTGAGTTCAAGGATAGTGTTTGATAGAAGAGTGGTTCTCTTTTGAAATCACTAGACACAGAAGTTGGCTTCCAGTGGTGTTCCCTTTGGGCGAGTTTAAAATACTTTTATACTGCGTTAATAAATTTCAATTTAGAGCAACTAGATCCTCAATTTATCTCCTTACCTAAAAGCATTTTAACTCTCGCTGAACTGAACAGGTAATTAATGGATTTGGTATAAGGTGATTTGGAACAAATCACTCTAGCTACAAATGCTAAATGCAAAAAGGGCGCTGATAAATCAGCGCCCTTCTCTAAATGTGGCGGAGAGATAGGGATTTGAACCCTAGAAGGGCTATAAACCCTTGCCGGTTTTCAAGACCGGTGCTTTCGACCACTCAGCCATCTCTCCAACGCAGCGAATAATACGGTGCAACGACCTAGGTGTAAAGGTCAAAAAGTGCGTTTGATGGCTTAATGAGCGTTAAAGTAAAAATACGCAAATGTTTGGGTGATTTATAAGCGAACCGAGATGTGTACCACCGACAACTTGCTTGAATTGACGATGGTATCTTTAGCGATAAGGTAGGCTGACTTAATATCGTTTATCTAATTGCATTAATTTGTGGATAAACTCTTGTACTTGCGCTTCATTGTTATTGTGAAACTCGGTGGTTGTTTGGTTGATTACAGACTCTGGGTCTTCATTCATCGTATGGAAGTGGTATGTATTGTGAAAGTTAATATCAAGGCTTACGTTGTTGTCTGCCAAGTTTACACAGTAACCATCAGGGCTTTCAGTACAGGTAATATCTTCTAGCTTGCAGCTATTTTCAAAATGTTGACCTTGGGTTTTCACTTTTTCATAAACACTTAATAGGGTACGGACATCAACGCTGTTTTTCATAATTCCTCCGTACATCGGCTTGGTGCCGAAATGGGGTACTGAGTGGGAAATAAAATCTCTTTTCTTATATAAATCTAGGCTTTTCAACCGTACATGCAAGTTAAGTTTCTAAAATGTTAATCTTGATCAGTGTTTATTTACAATAGGGTTTGTGAATCTTTACGCGTGGTGTGAATAATGCTGAATAAATATCGCGATTTCATCGTGACGTTTTGTGATCTAAATGATAATTTGATGTGATCAACCGTAAAAAATGGAATTTCTTCTATGTTTAAGCAGCTTACACAAGCACAACTTGACCCAATTTTGTCGCTTTCTATTGCCTATCGTGCAGATGATCGTGCAGATAAAATGGATTTAGGTATTGGTGTATATAAAAATAGCCAAGGTGAAACGCCAATTATGCAAGCTGTTCAGCAGGCGCAACAGCAAGTACTAGCAACACAAACAACTAAATCTTACGTTGGTCTTGCTGGAAGTGAAGTCTTCAACCAATCGATGATGGATTTGCTGCTTGGTGGTACATCTGCTCATAGCCGTGCTGCTGCAGTCCAAACTCCAGGGGCGAGTGGTGCACTGCGTATGTTGGCTGATTTGATGCACCTCGCGCAGCCAGATACTACTGTGTGGTTAACAAACCCAAGCTATGTTAACCATAAACCCGTAATGGAAGCGGCTGGCTTAACCGTTAAATACTACCCGTATTTTGACCATGCAACGAAGCAAGTAAATAGTGATGCAATGTTGGCTGAATTAGCAAAAGCGGGCCCTAAAGATGTTGTATTACTTCATGGGTGTTGCCATAACCCCACGGGTGCAGATATTTCATTTTCTGATTGGCAAGCTATTACTGCGCTAGCAAATAAGAATGGTTTTTTACCGTTTGTTGATATTGCTTATTTAGGTTTTGGTGATGGTTTAGAGCAGGATGGTGCTAGTCTAAAGTACATGGCTGACAACGTTGAAGAAATGATTGTAGCGGCATCATGCTCTAAAAACTTTGGTTTATACCGAGAACGTACTGGCGCAGCTATTGTTATCAGTGATTCTTTGCCAGAAGCACAAAAAGCGAAAGGACGTATCCTACAACTGGCGCGAGCTTCTTATACTATGCCGCCTGATCACGGTGCTGCATTAGTTGCTACAATTTTGACAGATGATGCGTTAACCGCAACATGGAAGCAAGAGCTTGATCAAATGCATAAGCGTTTACTTAGCTTACGTTCTGGTTTAACAAAAGCTGTACGAGCACAAGGTTCAGATGCATTTAATTTCATCGAGCAGCATAAAGGTATGTTCTCTGTAACGGGTTTAAGCCCAGAGCAGATCGAGCGTCTTCGTGCTGAATACGGCATTTATGCGGTCGGTGATGGTCGAATTAATATTGCAGGCCTCCAAGAGCAGCAATTAGATTATTTAGCAAATGCACTTATTACGGTAACAAAGTAGCAATTATTGACGCCAACATAAGTACGAAACAAAAAGAGGGGCAACTACGGTTAATTGTATACCCAAGCTACCTCAATATGCAGGATTCAGAGTGATCTCAGCGTGTTTAATTCAAGGAAAATGTGTGGTAGGAATGGCTTTCCCTTTCAAACTCATTTGACACAGAAGTAGATACGCTGAATCACTCCCGAAGGGCGAGTTTTGTTGGGCTCTATGCGGTGTTACTTATTTTCAACGTAGAATGACTAGGCCTATAAATAAGCGCCTTGCCTAGAGCCCAACAAATTCTCGCTGAAACGAGCATCTTGAGGTAACTTGGGTATAGTTGCCCCTCTTTTTTAGAATGCTTTTTACGTGGTGTGTTACTTGGCTTTATTAATGATGTTTTTGTAGTGCTTAGCTCTAGTAAACAAAAAATCCACATCAGGCGGGAAATCTTTATTTGATTTAGCGTTTTTCATCATGTCGAACACTTTGAATTCAGTTAAAAATGCAAACTGATAAGGCTTGAAGTCGCCCTTAGATTGTTCTGTTGGGTCAAAGTATTTATCACCAATTTTAATGATAGCCTGATCAATGATTTTTTCTTCATTGCAGCGATAGCCCAAAACGTAACGTTCACCTTTTTGGTAAATAACGTTCATGTAGCTATTATAAAAACTTTCGTCTTCTTTTGTGGTGCAGCTTTCTAGAAGCGCATCATCCATCGCTTCAACAGTTATCATTCGGATGTTTTCAGCATTGAAATTCAATTCGGTTAATTGCTCGCGAATTGCTTCTAAAGTTAGTTGGGTCACTTCTAATACCGCGTTATGAATAAAATCGCACGCATTATACATTGATCTTCAAATAATTCATCGAACTTCAAAAAAACAGTAGTAATTTCATGGATACTTGGTGGGTGTTTCGCCTTAAAATGGCTTACTTTATACATTTAATGTGTCTAGGTAGGAAGTTACCGTGTTTTCAATCCTATATTTACAGATAAAACATCTTTAAATGAGATTCATTTTCAATTAGAGTGATGCATCTTACTCCTAGGCTGCTAGGCGTATTTTTAATTTTGACTACACCTAAATACTATTGATGAGCAATATGAAAGCAATAAAACCTAGCCTAGTAATTTTGATGCTCTGCATGGCAAGCAGTGTATATGCGAATATCGATGCCGCTCGTGCAATCGAAAGTAAAACTAATACTGCTTCTACTAAGAGCCAGACAAAAGTTGATCAAAGTGCAGAAGCTGCATTAACAATGAAAGCTGAGATTGAGCAACTTGAAGAAGAAGTGAAAAATTTAACGGTTTATCGCGATCACTTGTCTCGTCTTGTTGTCAATCAAAATGAAGAAGTGACCAGTATTAATCAGCAAATTCAAGGTATTAAAGAAACACGGCAGGGTGTAGTACCCCTGATGTATAAAATGCTTGATGGGTTGAAGCAAATTATTACCGATGATAAGCCTATTCGTCATGAACAACGCTTGGCTCGCCTTAATAAATTAGACGCCATGATGTCGCAAGCTGATATCAGTGACGCTGAAAAATACCGCCGTATTCTTGAAGCCTATCAAATTGAAATGGATTACGGCACGAAATTAGGTGTGTACCAAGGTCAAATTACAGTAGAAGATGGCGCGGCTATTGAAACAGATTTATTGTATCTAGGACGTATTTCTTTCGTTGCTAGAAGCTTAGATGGTACGCGTTACTGGGCATGGAATGATATCGATAATGGTTGGCATGCCGTCGACAGCAGTCAAAGTTCAAATATCGATAAAGCGTTTTCTATTGCACACAAACAGGTTGCCCCAAGCTTAATAACCTTGCCAGTATCAGCTCAGCTAGTCGCTGAACAACCACCTGTAACAACAAATGTAACAGCGTCAACTAACGTGGAGCAGCACTAATATGAAATTCAAAACGTTAGTAACGGCTGCTTGTCTACTGGCTATGCCATTCGCTGTGTTAGCCGAATCACCTGTTTCATCTGAATCGCTTGTATCAAAAACTCAGCAAGAACAGAAAGAGCAACGTGCTCATAATGTTCAACGTGAAGCGGGGTTCAAACATACGGAGCAAACGATTCAGGCGCGACGTGATTCTCTTTTGGCTATGCGCGAGAAATTACAAAGTGAAACTGAACAACTGAGTGATACATTCAGTAAAAACGAAGCGGACTTATCGAGCCTTGAAGAACAGTTACGTTTGGATACGGGCAGTTTGGGCGAGTTATTTGGCGTTGTGCGCCAGTCTGCAAAAGATCTTAATACTGAAATGGAAACATCGGTAACCAGTATTGATAGCGCTAAATATGCCTCTGTTGTCAATCAAATCGTTGATGCCAAAGCGTTGCCTTCAATGGTTCAGTTAACTGGACTATGGCAAGGAATGGTAGAGCAGATAACGGCAAGTGGTGAAATTGCAGCGGTTTCTTTGCCTTATATTAATGGGGAAGGGTACAAAGCAAATATTAACGCCTTCCGTATTGGTAGCTTTGGTTTAGTAGGCGAACAAGGCTATGTGCAATGGAGCAATGAACGTCATGTAGCTAAACCGTATTTAAAGCAACCTCAGCAAGCGCCAGTTTTAGCCGATTTATCGACCATCGATCAGGCAGGCTTGTTGCCTGTAGTGATTGATCCATCACGCGGTATTATGCTGGAACAATTGGCGAATACTCCGTCTTTAAAAGAACGATTAGAGAATGGCGGCGTTGTCGGTAAGGTCATTTTAGGGCTACTTGCGATTGGTGCCATTATTGCGCTCTTTAGAGGCTCTAAGCTATTCATTATTCGTCAGCAAATTAAAGGGCAGTTAAAGCAACCTCAGGTTCCTGGTAATAACCCTCTGGGTCGTGTTCTTAGCGTATTTTATGATAATAAAGAGCGTTATACCGAACAAGGACGAAGTGTTGAGGCGTTGGAATTACGCCTACTTGAAACTATTGTCGATGAGCAACAACACCTTGAAAAAGGGTTGTCTATGTTGAAGCTCCTTGCGGCTTTAGCCCCAATGCTTGGCTTGCTAGGCACGGTAACAGGTATGATTGAAACCTTCCAAGTCATTACACAGTTTGGTAATGGTGATCCTAAAGTCATGGCGGGTGGTATTTCAATGGCGCTTATTACAACAGTGTTAGGTTTGGTTGCTGCAATGCCACTATTGCTTGTGCATAATATATTGAGTACACAAGCAGATACCATTCGAAATATTTTAGAGAAGCAAGGGATCAGCCTTGTTGCAGAGCAGGCTGAAAAAGTAGGAACAACAGCATAATGGAATTCAGTCTTTTACAAGCCTGGTGGTTCTCATTATCGCAATTTATGAACCAGGGCGGCCAAATATTATGGTGGTTGGCTGCCGTGGTAATGCTTTGCTGGATATTGGTTGTCGAGCGGGTTATCTACCTGTTCTTCCAGTATCCAAACCAGAGACAAGCTTGGTTAGCAAAATGGCATGCCCGTGATGATCAAACATCGTGGTATGCCCATGCTGTACGTGACGGCTGGTTAAATGAAGCACGTACAGCCTTAAATCAAAACTTGAATTTGATTAAAGTACTGGTATCTATTTGTCCAATGTTAGGGCTACTTGGCACCGTAACGGGGATGATTTCTGTCTTCGATGTAATGGCAACTCAAGGTAGTAGTCAGCCAAGGTTAATGGCTTCGGGTATTTCGCTTGCAACGTTACCGACCATGGCGGGTATGGTTGCGGCACTCGCGGGTATGTTTGTTCACGCACGCTTGTCTAAAGCGTGTCATCTACGTGAATTGAAATTAGAAAAATTATTAAGGAGCCAATGATGAGACTGAGCCGTCCGTCTTCTGCTCGTGAAGAAGCACAAATTGACATGACATCTATGTTAGACATTGTTTTTATCATGTTGATTTTCTTTATTGTTACAAGCTCATTTGTTCGAGAATCTGGCGTTGAGGTTAATCGACCACAGGCGAGCAATGTCGTAAGTCAAAAAGATGCCGGTATTTTCATTGCCATTACGTCTGCGAATGATATTTACATTGATAAGCGCGTGGTTGATGTAGAACGTGTACAAGCAATACTTGAACACTTATTGTTAGAACAACCTGAAGCGTCATTAGTTATTCAAGCTGACGAACATGCTTATAATGGCACTGTTGTAAAAGTGATGGATGCAGCGAAAGGCGCTGGAGTTAATAATATTGCGTTGGCAGCGGAGAAGCGCTAATGCCTTTGAATTCAAGTGCCACCGTGCCTTCTCGTTCAATTTTTCAGTCATCATTTATTCGGCTATTGGTCGCACTACCACTCTCTGCCGTTGTGGCATTGGGTTTGTTCACCTTTATGGCGTGGATGGTAGACAATGGACATAAAAAGACACCAGAGAAATCTGACGTTCTGGCGTTCGATATCGTTATGGTTGAACAAGAACGTGATGCGCAACGCCGTCAGCGTACCGTGCCAGAAAAACCCGACACACCGGAACCGCCACCAGAGGCTGTACCAAGAAGTTCTCAATCTGCGGTTACAGCTACCTCTGCGCCATCAATGCCGAGCCTAGGTTTGAATACTGCGATTACAGGGCTTGCCATTAGTGTGCCTCAATTCTCAGACTTTGGGGCGAACCAACAAGCCATGCCGCTATACCGTGTAGAGCCTAAATATCCAGCTCGTGCAATGAAGCAAGGCGCTGAAGGTTTTGTTGTGTTGTCGTTTACTATTGATGCACAAGGTCGTCCGACCGATGTTGAAATACTAGATGCTAAGCCGCGTCGCTTATTTGAAAGAGAAGCTATTCGAGCATTACGTAAATGGAAATATCAGGCTAAAGTTGTTGATGGAAAGTCCATTCCTCAGCAGGGTCAAACTGTTCGCCTTGAATTTAAGTTAAATAAATAATGAATATAAAAAACGTCGTTATTGCCTGTACCTTAATGCTTTGTATCTCGACAAGCGTTCAAGCGAAAGAGCTCTCTCAATTTACAGCTGGCAAAGTACAGCGAGCTCATAATTTGCAGCAAGACGAAAAATTAAATGAAGCCATCGCGCTACTGGCTGATCTCAATCCTTCTAGGGCGTACGACAAAGCATTTGTTAAACGTATGCTGGGGATTTTCTATTGGCAAAAAGGCAATACGAAAAATGCTATTGCTAATCTGTCTTATGCTGTCGACAGTGGTTTATTGGATGATGAACAAGCTTGGGTAACTCAGCGAATGCTCGCTGATATTCTATTGTCAGAGCAGCAGTTTACAGCGGCACTTCCTCATTATTATACGTTATCGACAAATATACCTGATAATCAGAAAGCTGATGAATTATGGCTGAGAATTGCACAAGCGCATTATCAGATTGAAGAGTGGGAAAAAGTCCTTTCTGCCTTAAAACAGTACGATGCTTTCAACAAAAAAGCAGATGTACAACCGATGACGATTAAGTTGGGAGCTCAGCTTCAACTTAAACACTGGAAAGGTGCAATTGTTACCCTTAACGGTTTGATTGGGCTAGAGCCGAATAAAACCGTATGGTGGCAGCAATTGGCTGGTATTCAAATTCGAATTAGGCGTTCGAATGATGCATTGGATACTTTAGCTCTAGCCAAGCATCAAGGTGTCGAACTTCGTCAGCAAGATTTAAAAACACTCGCTCAACTTTATGCGCAACGTGGTATTCCTGAACGAGCAGCTATCTTATTTAGTGAGTTAGACGGGGCAGAAACCGACGCTAAATTACTCTCTGATCAAGCGATGTATTGGCAGTTGGCCAAAGAGTGGAATAAAGCGATTTCCACTTGGGCTAAAGCGGCCGCGTTAGATAATAGGTATCGCTGGGAGTTGGCTCAGTTATTGTTGCAAGAAGGGCATTATCGTAAGGCGTTAATAGAATTAGAACGTGTGAAACGTAAAGCTAAAAAGGCGGATGTTGAGCTTGCAAAAGTACGCGCCTATTACAAGCTAGAGGACTTTGACCGTGCCATCATTCATGCCAAGCTAGCGAATAATATTACGTCTTCTGCTGCGTCAACAAGTTGGATTCGGTATCTTAGTCAAATACGCGAGATGAAAGGTTAAGTGACTTAGAAAAAGCATTGTTATTATTGATTGATCTGATTTTATTAACTAGAATACGAATCGTTTTTATTAAGAGTGAGTGCTGTGTCAAATATTCTGGTTGTTGATGACGATGTAATGCTGTGCGAGTTATTAACCGAAGTGCTGAGTGAAGAAGGCTACGATGTCCACTATATTCACGACGGTGAAAGTGCCCTGACGTACATGCAAGCACACTCTGTTGATTTAGTCTTACTGGATGTGATGCTACCGAATATTGATGGGTTACAGGTTGCACGTCGCATTTGCCAACGTTTTGCCACACCTATTCTGATGTTAACCGCATTGGGTGATGAAGCGTCTATGCTAGATGGCTTGCAAGCTGGAGCCGATCAATATGTCGCGAAACCTTTTCGTGTACCTGAATTACTGGCAAGAATCACGTCGATATTACGTAGAGTCGGGCTTGAACGTCAGCGTCAGGGGCTGAATAACTGCACGGCTGATTTATCGATACAGTTTTCAAGATTGCCGTTAACGGGCACCGAATCTGAGCTGCTTGAATACCTTATTAAGCATGACGGTATTGTGGTCTCTAAAGCTGAATTGCAAAAAGAAGTATTGAAAAAAGATCTTTGCCCATTTGATCGTAACCTCGATATGCATATCAGCAATATTAGACGGAAAATGCTGCAGTCAGGCCTGTCAAAGCAACACATTAAGACGGTACGTGGTAAAGGCTATAGCTTTTACGAAAGTGTTAATGCAGCGTAGTTTTGATGCTAATCGATGACTTGATGCTTAATTAATTATCGGCAATGCTAGCTCACTATTTGCACTTTTTAATTAGCACTTTAATAGTAACAATACTGATTTAATGAATAATGAATTTAATTCGCTCTAATGTTTTTTCTCCCTTACACGCTATTAATGACCGCTGTGGATTAGCTGTACGGCTTTTTTCCTATTTTGCCATTATCCTATTATTGATCCTTGGTATACAAAACGTGGCAGAAATTGCGTTAGTCAAAGCAATGTTACGTATTCCAGATAGAATACAAGAGCAGATGCGCGATCTTGCAAATCAAGCTGAGATCATGATAGCTGACGGTGATATGTATGAATTGGCAGATTGGGAGCGAGGGCAACCTTATTACCTTTTTGTATTAAATAAAGAAAATAGGTCACTGAGTGGGCGAGACATGCACCCACATTTTGAATTTAAATTGGCGTATATCAGGCAAATAGATTCATTATTGGAAAGTCGTGTTAATCGACCAATCATAGAAATACCGTTACGCGATGGTAATCGTTTAGTTATTCAATTCCCACTTGATCAGCATCCTGCCCATCATTTTAAACTGTATTTTGGCTTAATTAAAATATTTATTGCCGCTCTTATTCTATGTGTATTTTCATTATTACTGGCTCGATATTTACAACGACCATTAAATAAACTACAAGAAGCCAGTCGTCGTTTATCTGAAGGGGATTTTAGTGTTCGAGTGACAAGCGAAGTGGGACGTGGTGTCAAAGAGTTTCGAGAGTTAGCTCATGACTTTGATCATATGACATTTCGTATTCAAACATTGGCAGAACAGCAAAAACGTCTAATTAGAGATGTTTCTCATGAATTACGTACACCGCTAGCGCGTCATAACCTGGCTTTACATTTACTTCGAAAAAGAACGCCCGAAGAAAACCAGCATTTATTAGATCGTCTTGAGCATGAATCTGATGAAATGAATAACCTAGTGACTGAAATTTTAGAGTTTAGTCGCATTGAGAATGCAAGTTACTCTGCAAGCTTAGAGCCATTACAGCTTGAGATCTTTTGCCAAGCGCAAGTATTAGAAAGCCAGATGGGCTTGAAACCGAAGCAAAGTTTAACGGGGTACTTTGATAATGAAACCCCCTTGATACTTGCAGATAGTCGCTTGTTATTACGCGTAATTAAAAATTTATTAGTTAATGCCAGCAAGTATGCCGGAGAGCAGGCAATAATCTCGCTAACTGTTCAACTGTCGCAAGAGCATGAAGAGCAGTATGTTCAAGTAATTATTGAAGACGACGGTAAAGGTATTGAACCTCAGCACCTTAAACGTATTTTTGACCCATTTACACGCTTGGAAGAAGCCAGAGATAAGCAATCTGGTGGTTACGGGCTAGGGCTGGCGATTGTAAAAGAATCGATGGCCTTAATGAAAGGGCAGGTAGAAGCAGATAATCGATTGAAGGGTGGCTTGCGTATTACCTTATTATTCCCAGTTTTATAGACACACAATAAAAACAGCGACCCTAGAATCTAGAGTAGCTGTTTTAGTTATTGTTTTAGTAACTGATTTTACGATTTCTAATTACGATGAGTAAGTTTGCGGTTATCAGCGGCCGTACGTTGATACAATAAATTGCTCAAATTCATTGCACATGTCGTTATCAGACTGGGCATTGTTAGCTAATTTGTTGGCACCATCAATGATATTGATGGTGGCATTCAAGGAAGCAACCTCAGCTCGATTTCTCGACTCAAGCGCTGATATTTTCTTCTGCTCGATTTCCCATGCTTGCTCAGATGATAAGTTACATTCATCGGCTAGGTATTTCGCGTTAAAGCCTTCGCCAGTCAAGTTTACGATGGTACCGTTATGATTAACGCTGTTACCGCTATTCCAGTAATATTTTGCTAATAGCGGTCCAATTTCTGGGTTATCGGTTAAGTAACCAAGTTTCTCTGTTAGGTAAGCTCTTGTTTGATAGACAGCCATATGAGCAAGTAAGTAGCCTTGGTAAGCACATGACGCTTCGTCTGATAAAAGATGCGGAATCGCCATTAGCGGGCGTGGACTAGCATCTAGACCGAGAATTTTCTTTTCCATGTCTCTTGCCAATTTCGTTACCGTTTCAGCATTCAGTTCTTCATCACTGAGTTGGTATAATGCACGCTCAAAATAGGGAACGACCAAAATACTTCTTTCACCGTAAGCCATAAACGGTTGTTTACTATCAATAATCGCCTTAATAATCTCATCAGGTACGGCATTACCCTTTGCGTCTAATGCATATTGTTTTAGCCAATCAGCATCGCCTAATAGGCTGTCACAAAACATCGACTGTGTTTCAGCATAAGCCATAGAAGTTGGTGCAAATTCTTGGGCAAAACATGGCGCATTCATTTTTACATTCGAGAAATGCGCAGCGTGCCCGCCTTCATGGAATAAGGTATTGATACCGTCATAGCCACTGCCTATTTGGTCGGGCTTCGCGTTACTGGTGAAGTTCACTTTCGCCGGCACCCAATTACCTTGATCGTAGAACGACGGCACAGGCCCATGGCAGAACCCGTTTTGGTACTTACCTTTACGATCAAGTAGATCTAATGTTAACTCAGCACCAGAGTAGTCAATATTTAAACGGCCAAATGATTCAACCCAACGACGTAATGACTGAGAAAATGGAACGTATGGGTCTAAATCTCGCATAGCATCGCCTGAAAACGAGTATACAAAGTTATGCCCTTGTACCGATTGCGGACCAAGAGAGTCGATTAAGTTATTTAAGCTATTTTGATGACTGTCTTTTGTTCTTACTTCGAAATCATCAAGAATAGTGAACAACTCGGCGGTAGTCATCTGTTCTGTTTTAACAATGGAGTAATCAAAGAAGCTGTTATAGCCTAATGATTTTGCGAACTTGTTACGCAGCTTTACTAAGGTTAAAAAACCGTTCTGTAGTAACCACTGCTCTAAATCTAATAGTGCTTGATGCGATGATTGACGTACTTGCTCGTTGGCACTTGTACGAATATTCGATGACAGCACAGGCAGCGATCCTTCCGCTTTCTCGCCATCTTCACCGATATACGTCATAACGTACTGTTGCTTTTTTTCAAACAAACTGGCTTCGAACTTAATGAGCTCAGCTTTAAGTTGCTGCGCTTCTTCAGACTCTAGAGCATGTGCTTGAAAAGTAGCCAGCCATCCTTTTAGTCCGATCAAGCTTTGTGTCTTTTCATCTGATTCTTCAAGAGATTCAGCGATTTTGATCTGCGCTTGTACATCAGAGATTTGAGAAGAGGCGCTTAAAAAAGCATTCCAAGCGGTTTCTGCTTTCGTCGAGCCATCATGGTCATCACTCATACCCATGTAGGTATCCCAAAAGAAATCTTCTTTTGTTCGGTGAATAGACAAGTAACGCTCGTTGAGTGAGTTAAGGTAGGCAGTAGCTGTCATTATCGTCCCTATAAATGTAAGCACGTGATTAATTTAATATTATATGTCTATTTTTAATGAGGTTCACATTTAAAAATAGTGAGTTATAGTATTTATACTGTAAACGATGATATACATACAAGATTGGAAGCTAAGTGTTTGCTGCCTTTAATGGTATTGATTGTTTTACAGCTGCCAAAAATATTTCAAGGAAGAGATCATGTTTACAGTAACTGTCGATAATGACATTAAATTATGTTTACTACAGCCGTCGTTTGCCCCTCGATATGTAGAGTTAGCACAAGAGAATCATGAGTATTTGTCTCAATGGTTATCATGGCCATACTTTTGTAAAACCGAAGCTGAATTTAACGCCTTTATTCAACATTCTCTTCATAATTATGCCGATAACAAGTCGATGACTTGTGCGATTGAATATAAAGGCTCAATTGTTGGCAATATGGGCTTTAATACCATTAATCACGATATCAAAAAAGTTGAAATCGGTTATTGGCTAGCAGCGAATATGCAAGGAAAGGGCATTGTTACGCAATCGTGCCAATACCTTATTGATTATGCTTTCTCTCATTTGAATATGAATAAAGTCGAAATTTCAGCGGCAGTAGACAATGCTGCAAGCCGGGCTGTGTGTGAGCGTTTAGGCATGGAGTTAGAAGGCGTAATCACGAATGCCGAGAAAGTGGGCGATCGTATTTTAACTCATGCGATTTATGGATTACACCGAAAATAGATTTAGTGGTACGGCTGAAACAGCGGTTGAATGTTAACTGTAGATAGGTGATTCATTGATTTTAATTAGACGTTATGTTGAATCTGATGCAATAGAAACGTGGGGCATCTTCTTTAATACTGTTCGCGATATCAACTCGCGAGACTACTCTGAACAACAGGTAAAGGCATGGGCACCTGAATCGTTCGATTTTACCCTTTGGCAAAAAAAGATGGATAGCATTAATCCCTTTATTGCGGAAATTAACGGTGTGGTGGTGGGTTATTCTGATTTACAGAGTGATGGCTTTATTGACCATTTTTTTTGCCACTATGAATACCAAGGTATGGGGGTTGGAAAAGCATTGATGACCCATATTTTGAATTGTGGCAGTAAAAAAAATATTCACCGTTACTATTCAGAAGTCAGTATTACCGCAAAACCTTTCTATGAGCATTTTGGTTTTAAGGCAGTAAAAGCGCAAAATGTAGAAATAAGAGGGCAGACATTAACAAATTATATAATGGAAAAAATTAGCTAGTGGATGGTACCTGGATAGGGTGCTTAATTGAGGTTGTTGTCGAAGATAGTCAGCAAGTAGGTGTCCCTGCTGGTGGAAGGTACCACCAATATGATGGCTCAACGATCCCGCCATTTTATTAAGGTTAAGGATTTAAAAAAGCTTTGATATAGTATATGGAAAAAACTCGGTATCTGTGGATGCTTTGGTATATCAAGAAGAAATCTTCCTGATATACGTTTATAGATAAAAAGAAGACACACCTTAGAGTCATTTATATAAACTAAATTTTCTTGTCATGCTTTTTATAACATTTACATCGCCAAATAAACAAATCCCTAAATATTCAAGATCTTCTTCTTTTGTTTGACTTGTTATTTGTTGCTGAATCGTTGAACCGCCCTCAATCATCGTATGTGTAAAATCAGTAAACTTAATACCTTTTTCAATCGCTTGCTCTCGTATTTTCCTGATCTTGTTAGAATTATCTGATTTTAGAACGATAAAAGGATAATGGGATAAGCTAGGATGAATTCCATTGTCTAGGTCTTGGTAATCAACGAATATAGCTTCACCTTCTTCGAGTACATTTGAGATACCAACACTTAAATGACTAAGTACATTAAGTGTACGGCCTTGTTCTATTTTTTTGTTTAAAATAGCAACGAATTGTTTTTCATTATCATGTGATGAAGCGGGCATTCTAATTTTCCTTTATATAAATTTCAGGTGGCTGAGCTTTGTATTACACTAGAGTTGAACTATATTAACGTTCATATCATCATTACTGCTGAGATAAGAAGTAGCGACGCCATCCCATAGTTAAAATATTTAACACTAGTTTGACTTGTTAAAATTGATTGAAATTTTTGCCCGGTGACAGCCCAAGCACTAGCTGCTGGGATATTTATTATGGCAAAAATCAATGAGATGATGATAACTTCTTGCCACTGTCCTGAAATGTTATAAATACTGATTGCACTTAGAGCCATAGACCAAGCTTTTGGGTTTACCCACTGAAAGTTAGCTGCAGCCACAAAGTTCAATGGTTCATAATCAGCTGATTTATTGTAATCCGACCTACTTACTGCGATTTTTATCGCTAAATACAATAAGTATCCTATACAACCGACCTGTAAGACACTGTGTATCATCGGGTAGTAGTTGAATATTTCAATCAATCCAAAACCCACAGCCACAATCATCAGGTTAAAACCAAAAACAATTCCAAGTATATGTGGAAGGGTACGGGTAAAGCCCACATTAGCACCAGATGTCATCAGCATTATGTTGTTAGGGCCAGGGGTAATGGTTGAGACAAAGGCAAAAGTAACTAAAGCTATAATTTGTTGTGTTTCCACATCAATTCCTTACCATGTGTATTGAATTTTGATATTTTAATGCGTGATAGGGTGAATTTTGTGTCTATTTTCACCATTAAACCTAAGGTATTCACAATAAGTTGCACTTATGGATAGATTTGACGAAAGAATATTGCGCGAGCTGAAATTAAACGGTCGACTAACGAATGTAGAGCTCGCTGATAGGATTGGTTTATCACCTTCAGCCACACTACGTCGAGTACAAGAGCTTGAGCGCAACGGTGTGATAAAAGGATATCGAGCAGTACTTGATCGTAATAAGCTCGGACTGTGCTTTGTTGCTTACGTAACCGTTGGATTGTCAAATCATAGCAAACAAGCTCAATTAGAATTTGAAGAACGTATAAACGATGCTACTGAAGTGACAGAATGTCATAACATCACTGGTGTCAGCGAGTATCTGTTAAAGGTTGAAACGAAAGATTTAATTGCATACAAAAGATTTCACGCCGACGTGTTAGGTGAAATACCACAAGTTAACTCAATTGCAACGATGGTAGTAATGGAAAGCCCTAAAGAAGCAGGATGACAATGATTGTTTTAGTAAAGAGAATACGTGTAATTACACCTTCTTGATTTCAACTATGTTATTAGCGTTCGCTAGAATCCTTTCGAACTTATTCCACCAATTGGTGTGTATCTCTCGTTGTTCATCAAGGTAGTCATTGTGGTCATATATGGAGCACACGCCCTGCAGTTTGTGTATGCCCACTGACTAATTTCATCATGCTGTTTACTCAGTAAATTCTGGTTATTGTATTTAGAATCAGATATATCAATGCGTGTTTGTATATACGATGTTGTTAATTCTGCTGAGCTCAATGATAGTGAGTTAGCTTCATATTTGGCAGATATTTATCATGAGAGCGCCAATCATAAATACCCTCGCGTGAGCGAATGAAATAGTCAATGCAAGAAGCACCGACTATTTCATGAATAGTACAAAATTGATACTTACTGATACCTTGCGCGTTTCCGGCTAGTCATTATTTTTTGTTGATGAACGCCATTGAATGTTTTTTCCATTGCTTAGTACTGCCAAAATTGCACCTGATGGTAGGTGCTTGGTATTGGGTACTGTTAGTGGCATAGCGTGTTTAGAGAAGTTAGCAATAATTTTGCTGCCATCACTAAAAGTGGTTTGCTGTAACAGCCCTTGTTTATCGAGCCATTTAAAACCCACCAGCGCTTTATCCCATAGTTGTTTGTGAATAGGAAGAAAGCCGCTTTGATAGTGTTTAAGTGCCTGTAAACGAGGTTCATTTATAGTGTTCGCTTCATCACGACTTAAATGAACCATCGCTGGCGTGTTGTAGAGCATAGCAATCAAGTCTCGCTCTATTTGCACGTTGCTGAATTTTAGGCTGTCGCTGTGCCAGTGGTGGCTGTTAATCAACTCATCATGAAATACTGTTTGATATAGCGGTATTCTATATTGCGGTGCAAACAGTAGCGTTTTGTATGGTTCTTTGACTTGGGCTGACTGAAAGAAAAAAGCAGGCTTCTGATCAGGATACCAAGCACCTAAATAATAGGGAGACTGACGATTACTCTTCATATCGGGATCTGTCCAACCAAATCCCACAGTTTCCATACCATGTGCAAAGGCTATTCCCTGAGTGGTTAAAGCGTTGCCATCTTCTGATCCTAATAGCACACGCTGATCTGTAGCGATCCACTGCATACGTGCGTTAAACGCAGCGAGCATATCTGTCTGATTCATCCCACCACTTGAGTCACTGTAATCTTCACGTGCCATCGCTGTAGCATCGACATCTAGAAATATACTGTTAAAGCGCCCGTAATTAATTACGTCTTTTATGCGATTTTCCACGTAACCTCGGTGACAACTTGGATTCAGATATACACCATTGCCACGAAATCCTTTTTGTTGATCGCCGTTGGCTTTTTCAATCGCACACTCTTCGCGCATTGCTTGTGGTAGTTGTGCTGTAAGCCAAGCGTCATTAACCCCAGGGGCAATTGCAGTATTGTAGGAATCATAAACCCCCACAAGATACCCGGCTTTTTTTGCTTGTTCCACGGCTTCGGGTTGATAAAACGCAGGCATCCAGTTATCTAAGCCAAGCCAAAGTTTCTTTAAGCCAACTTTTTGCAGGTTCGTGATCATATCTTTTGAAATAGCTTGTCCCCAGCGGTCGGGAGATATCAAATAGCTCCTTGCCTGTATTGCTAGCCAAGCTTTACGTTGCTGAGCAGCTTGGTACTGTTCCTTAATACCGTTGTTACCCAGCGGATGGTCAAGGGCTGGCATGGTATTATTGATTGACTGGTTTATGCTCTCAACCAGTAAATGTTTATGGTATTTACTAAGCCAATCTTGACCTTGATGAAGCGATTTGAGCTCTTTCATCGATTCTTTAGACGGCGTAAATTGCGGTTGATTAAAGTACCAATCTTTTAGTCCCCACCAATCCAGAACATCTTCAACGGCAAGCACGTCACGACCAAACAAATAGACATGACTCGCTCCAATTAATTTTTTCAATTCAGGATTATCAATACGTTTTGTTGAAAGGGGCTGAGCTTGCTGATGGTTAATACGCCACTTTCGGTATTGTTTTGCGCCCGCTAATGGTTCATCACTAAGGGATATTTGTACATTAAAGGCTTGTGATCGATTAAGGGGCGTGAAGTCATGCGTTGCTTGCATGTCTAATAATATATTGCCTGCTTGCTTAGATGGGGTGAAATGCAGTGTGTTGTTTGTAGCTGTTACGAATTGGTAACTGACAAACTGGCCATTTTGCTCTGTGGTCCAAAACGGCATTTTACGATCTTGTGCGGTGTTAGATCCTGAATATTCTGCGCTTAAGTAGTTTATCCATGTTTTGTTATCAGTTGGAATACGCATGCCTTCGTTGAAAGGGATCAGTAAAGTTTGCGTGGCTTGCTCTGCTAAATCAAACCACGTTAGTTTGATTGGCTGATTACGTTTGATGATTGTTTTTTCGTTAACCGTAAAAGCCAGATTTAAGCTTTCATCAAATTTTGCTGCTACCTCAATGTTACTGGGTTTAAGGAGCCAGCGAGCCTGATTGTCGCTGGATTGCACAAGCTGAATCGCATGTTGTGGTTTATCGTTAATCGCCAGTGCGGCTTGGTTTATTGAGAGGTTGTGATTTTGTTTGCGCCAGTTAATCTGCAAATTATCAGGATCTATAGAGATTTGCTGATTGTTTTGGTTAAGTTGTATGTCTGCACTGTGGACTGAGAAACTGATAACACTGGCTAAGGTCGTAAATAAAAACGTTGTTTTTTTCATGGTGATTATTCCGTTTGGATTTGCGCTTATTACAGAGCAAATCCAATGTCGTTTTGTCACCTATATGTCTCTATTGTCGAAATAGGCAAACTAAAGCGCTGGACATATTCCACTTTCACTTCGCCTTGGTATTCAAATTGGCTGACTACAGCACTTAGCCATGTTGCGTTGCTAGGAGTGGTTGCTGGGCGTTTTGCTGCATATTGTAAATTGCTATTAGTTGCGGCTGATATAATTGGCATAACAGGTGCTAGCTGCATTGAAATATGCTTACCTATCTGGTTGTATTGTTCATCAAACCATTGCCAATTCATCACAACGGGTGCACAAGCTATTTTATTTGCTGGTGGTGTGACAATGAATGATTTTGATGTTTGATCTGTGCTCTGCTGAACCCATGTAGTGTTTGTGAAAGAAGAAATGACCAGCGGATAGCGAACGTTATTAATCGATAGTTGGTATATTCCTGCCTTTGGTGTACTCAATAAATCGTTACTTTCAAATTCAATATACTCTTCGGTTGGCTGGGGAATATTGGCAGTGACAAGTAACGTATTATTTTCGTCAAATAGTTTTAAAATAAGAGGTTGCGTGACTTGCTCTGTTGATATTTTTATCTGATAACCCTGATTGTTCACACTATTTTTATTGATAAAAGAGACATCGATGCTGGCTGGTAAACTTACAGAACTAATCAGTTGCTTCCCACATTGTGTTTTACTCAATACCGCGTCTTTGATCGGTTGCCAATAGTGCTCACTGATCTGATTTTGGCTCAAGCTGAGTTGAAGTTCTTGCCAAGCAAGCAGCGTTTGACCTGCAGATAAAGCTGAATAGCTCGATTGCAGTGGGGTATCAGCAAACCAGTTGTCAGCTTTGGCGTGAGTGATTGGGCTAATAAATAGGCAGCTCAGAAGCAATGAAACCAGTTTATTCATGACACTTTCACCAAGCGGTAGCCAACACCACGTAACGTTTCTATATGAATACTAGGTAATTTTTGACGGATGCGTAATACATGGTTATCTACGGTTCTAGTTGTTGGGAAGGCTTGATAACCCCATATTTTATTCAGTAGTTCTTCACGATGGAAAACGCGTCCTTGATTTTGAACTAACATCAGTAGCAATTGAAACTCTTTTGGTTTGAGTTCGACAGCAGACCCATCGTCGGTTAACGCTCTATTAGATACATCAATTTCTATTTGTTGGTAGTGAATCAAACTCTCACCCAACGGACGAAGTTGTGCACAAATACGCGCCAATAATTCCTGATGAGAAAAGGGCTTCACCATATAGTCTTTGGCACCAGCCATTAATCCTTCAATACGCTGTTCGACCTCGATTTTTGCGGTCAGGATGATTACAGGCAGTGCCTTTAGCATAAGCCATTGTGGTAAAAGTGTAATGCTGTCGCCTTCAGCTAGTTGACGATCAAGGATAACCAGATCAGCACGATACCAGTGTGTCTCAATATTTTGGCTGTTAGTGAGCCATTTGCAGGTAAAACCTTGTTGTATAAGATATTCACTTAACCCTTCACCAAGTAGCTTATCGTCTTCAATTAATAAAATTTGGTTCATAATGGTAATTCCAAAATACAACGTGTTGGTTTGCGTTGGCAGATAAGCTTGCCACCCATTTGCTTCATAAGGCGAGAGACGATAACGAGACCGATCCCCATATTGGTTTGACTCTTTGAAGGGCTAACAAGTGTTAACCAGCGTTGAGCGATACTCGGGAATTCACCCTGATCAGACACTTGAATTCGCAGTACTTGATCAACATGAATATCGATAGCGACGTTACCTTTACCATGTTGCTGAGCATTTTTTATCAGGTTCTCGAGACAGATCCCAAGCCAATAGTAGGGTAGGTTTAATTCTCGATCTTCGTTCAATGTGTAATCCAGTGAATATTTTTCTAAATAGTGATCTAACCAGTCAGAGAGATAAGCGCTTTGATGTTGAAATTGATCTTCAGGTTGAGAACTCAAATAGCCCTTACTGGTTTCTGCTAATTGAGCCAGCCTTTGGTGGTCTGCCATTAAGCGCCAAACCGTTTGTTGTGTGTTGTCACTTAACTCATCAAATTGATCGCGAAACATCTCTACGGTAAAACCTAAACTGGTAATTGGTGTTCTTAGCTCGTGTGTTAGAAGCTGGAGGATAAATTGTCGTTCTTTTGCATTTTGTCGTCGTTGGTAAAGGTTACGTGTTATCAAAAATGCAATAGCTAAAGCTAAAAAGGCCAAGATCCAACGAGTTAGTTGAGGCGCTGGTGTCGCGACATTTAAACAAATGTTGCTGTACCGAAATGAACAAATTGCGGCTGTGTTGTTTGCTATCGCTAATTTCATCGAATGTGCAAGAGGCTGCCATTGGTTGGCGCCGATGGCTTTCCACCCCGAGTCATTGTTTAACCACAGTGTGCTCTGTTCGGTAATGTAAGCTCGATAGCCTGATAACAACGCATCGACTCCTTGAGGAGAAAGCTCTGAAAGTAAAGCGTGTAACGGATGCTCTTGGTTAGCGAGCGTTAATTGCTTTCGATGCTGAGTTAAAAAAAGTTCACGATGCGGTTTATCAAGCGAGGTTAGGTATCGGTCTGCGTAACTGCCGCCAGCCGGGTGAAGCAAGGCCTTATTATCAAACCAATTATTTGCTAGTGACTTTTTTTGGCAACGCGCCAGTTCAAATTCGATAGCATTTTGTAGCCTAATCTCTTTACGATCTGGCTTAGTAGCTAAGGAGCGATCTTGTTGGCATTGATCACCTATTTGCCACAGCTGCTGTATTTCGTGCCAGTGGAATTGGCTGAAAAGAGGGTACTGACTGCTGCTGAGAAGTAGTGATTTAGGGTAGCGGTTAATGTCGGCTTGGCTAAGATCTTGCTTTGGAGAGAGCAAGCCTGCTTGCTGATAAAACTGTTGCCATAACGTTTGAAGGTTTGTTGTATTATCTTGAGCAACAGCTGATGAAGCGTTGATACAAAAGACAACCAGTAAGCCCATAAGTTGAAAGCGATTCATAGTGTGCATAATAGCAGCAAATAATAGCAATCTTAACGCTTTTATTCGGTGGTTTGTAACCTCTGTGTAAACATTCGTATAATATTTCTCTTTCTACGCCAGTAATTCTTTGTAACCACATTCAGCGGTATTTCAATATTAAATTTAAGAGTTGGTATAAATCACTGGCACTTATTACGGCCTAGTTTACATTGCGCTTTAGTTTATATAACGTCAGCGCCAGTGATTTTTATAACATTAGATTTAGGGTTCTTAGGCTTTAGGAGTAATTAGTCACCTTCTCGATAACGCTGTTCCATCTCGTCTTGTGCTTCAAATTCATCGTAAATAACGGGAGTAACCTCGTCAGTACTGAATTTCAAGGTGGCTGGTACAGAATAGTTGGGTACATTGTCGTAGCTAAATACAGAATAATATTTGGGAATATTCGTATTGCCAAAACGGTCTAACGTATATCCGTCTTTACCTGCATACAACTTTACGCCATCAAAGGGAGAACGGGGTGGGTGGAAGCTATTTCGCACCACATACGTGCCTACCCAGTCTTCACTATCAGGGTTATCCCACGTTAACCTAACCAACCCGTCTTCTAATGAGGCTTGAAAGTTTTCAGGAGAATCCATTGGCTGTTTGTGTCGCTCAATATATTCCACAACCAGTTGTGGGTAAACGGTGGTCTCATCAGCTGAGAGTGTTTTCCATTGCACAATAGCGTCTTGTTGACGAGAGGCTGAGGTTGCTCGAATGATTAAATTGATGGGTTTCCCTGAATCATGTAGATCTTCTAAATGCTGACGGGCTGAACTATCAAACATAAAGGTTTGTTTTGGTGTTTTAACCAGTTCGTGACTACTGACTTCGTAGCCAAGAAATTCGATTAATTCGCTGCACTTTATGCTGTTGTAGCTGAGCTTGTCATTATCAACCATCCCAACGGTAAATCGTATTGGCTGTGAAATACCGTTTGTAGCTTCGCTCTCTAATACAAAATACGCATCAGTGATTACAATATCTGTACGTTCTGATAGCTGTGGTAGCATGAATTCTACATGACCAAATATTCGCTGACCATCGGCATCAAAACCACTTTGTAACTCTCCTTGAGTAACCCCTATATGGCTTACGGTGTGGCACACAGTGGCATTACAGGTTAATGCATTAGGGCGGCGGTGATAGATAAGATCGAGGTTTGGTCGATAATGAATACCACCGCCAAAACGACCATAGCCGATATCGAATTGCATCATTTGCGAATCGTGGCCTTGCGGTAAGTTATCTGGGCCTTGTAACCGTAATAACAAACGTCCTTTTTCTAACTGATCTTGAATGAGTTGTTTTTCTAGGGCACTGAAACGCCAATTTTTCCAGATGCCTTGGGTGAGCTGATCGGAATCAATTGCATCGCCTAATGTTTGTAATGCTACTGCGTTATGGATTTGTTCGAAATCAGTTATGTCAGAAATATCATCAGGATCTAGAATGGATACCGACCATTCGCCATAATTCTCTATTTTGGCGCCAACTCGATTCATCGGGTACAAAGAGAACGCGGCGTCTTTGATCTGTGCATCGGTAGGGATCCGGCTCATATCATAGTCAATAACACCGTAGCAGATCCCCTTGGTTTTATTTACGCCTATAAATAAGGAGTTATTACCAAAGTGCTCTGCATTTTGCGTGGCAAGAAACTCTCCGGTGTAGCCTATTTTTTCGGGCGTTGGGAATAAGGTGAATGAAAACTCATCTTTTTCAAGGTTCGTTTTTATTTTTACTTCAGGCGCAAACGGTGATTTTACCCGGTTGACGCGGTTAACTTTTCGTAAGTTGTAATAGTAACGATGCCCAGATTTAAGTTGCTTATCGGTATATTCACTTTGTGATGTAATGGCTATAAGGTTGTCACGTGTGCAGGGGTCTTTGGGGGCTTCATTACGGTAAACCTGATAATAACAGCCGTCATCTTCAGGGTTATGATCCCAGACTAGCTCTGCATGGTTAGCTGATATGTCACGTACAGTGAAATTTTCTGGGCGTTTAGGTGCTAAATCTGAATAGTTTATGGCAGTACCAAGTGCATACAGTAATGCCGGAATATTTTCATCAACACTTTGTGACATATTGATCAGGTAATCGGGAATATTTCGACTGCCTACCTCGACGACGGTTGATAAAATTCCTCGGTCATAATAGTACTCACGGCCGCTACCATGGATCAGGTTTGCAGGTGGCTTTCCTCGGTGAATACCATACTGACGGCGAGTCACTTTATGTATTTCTTTCGCCATATTGGCGCACAAAATATTAAGATCCGTACCTTCAATTTCGGCTTCATGATTAAATTTATGAGCAGGAAAAAATACATTGCCCTGAGAGTGATAATCAAGTGCAATTTTTATATTGTTATGTTGCTCGACAAACTGCTTAATCGCTTGCGTCTCTGGTTCGGAAAATGCGGCTGGTCCTCCGTAAATATTCGACTGGGTGTTTGTCGATTGACGGAAGTTAATACCGAAATTACGATTTAGATCGACCCCAAAGGTTCCATCACCATTATCACGTCGGTTCTTGCGCCAAAACGAAAAGTGATTACGGGAATACTCGAAACCATCTGGGTTCAGGCAAGGTACGATATATAAGGTGTTGCGCGTCAAGGCTTCAACAACCTCGGGATTACTCGGGTAGTTATCCAATAAATATTGAATAAAATTAACCGCTAGCTCGATACCTATCCATTCTCTGGCATGTATCGTACCTGTATACAATAAGGCTGGTTTAAGATCGGCATAGGCTACATCTTGGGATATAGTCACCATCATAATAGGGCGCCCTTCATGGGTGTCACCTATATTCTGTAGCCGGATCAAATCAGGATATTTTGCCATCGCTTCTGTTAAGAAGTCGATAGTATCTTGGTAAGAAAGATATCGTTTTTTCATTCTTAATCCCTAACATACGCGTGCCAGTCGGCAAGGATTGTTTTCAGCTTTTTCTGCTTTAAATTTCGAAACGTTGTGAGTTGCTGTGGGGCATTGTTTAAAGCGTGTAACGTGCCTTCTACACTAAGCGTATCAACAATCTCGTTGGCTAGTGTTTGCCCAATTCCTTTTACGCCCAAGAAGAATGTTACTAATTGGTCGTGAGTGATTGAAGGTATTTCCTTTACAGAAGAGTCGTCTATATCAGAACCCGCTACATTAGAGCAATCAATATCAGGGCTACTTATGTCATCAGGATGTAAGCAGGCTTGCTGTGCCGAGACATTAACAACACTATGTTCCTCAATACCACTATCCATTTCTTCAATAGTACAATCTAATACAGGTTCAGTGCTTAATTGTTCTAAAACACCGCTCGATGTTTTAGATTCAATGACCAGACTGTTGTGCATATCTTGAAAGTTCCATGCTTCGCTTGGCCACTCTTCAATTGGCTGATAGTGCGTTTGCAATAGACGGTAGTGCTCATCTGTTGGCGCATACTCGCCAGTATCTGTCGAGAAATCTGGCTGGCCAAATGTAATGTGACGCATGGTTCGCAATAATGATGAGTCAATCTTTCCTAGCTCTTCCCAGTTTTTATGAACAATATGAGGCTTGGTGAATTTTTGAGGATTTAATAACCACATTAAATATTGGCCAATCCAGTCTCGGATATAGGGAAAAGCAGCGAAAGCTGTCGCGCATTCCAAAATGGTATATTCATCTTCTGTACTGACGGCAATATCACAAGCCCAGTATTCAGCATTGGCCGCTTTCGATGCTTTTACTGCTATTTCAAGTACTTCTTCAGGGATATCTTGATAGTCCATGCTACCTCCCTGACTGGTGTTGGTAAGCCATTCACCTTCAGGAGGACGGCGCCAAAATGCGCACATTGGTTGGTGTCCGACTAGCATTACTCGAATATCGGCTTTCATCGGAACAAAGTCTTGAATATAAGCAGGGTAATATCGCTTTTCTGAAAATAGTCGTAACGCTTCTTCGGCTGTATCTACTTTATGGACAAAATAACCGCCATAGTTGGATGGACCATAAGAACGTTTAACAATTTTTGGATAATCAGTATGTGTTAGGTATTCCAAGGCTTCATCTACTTGATAAAAAATCTTAGTAAGCGGAACGGGCAACTGATATTTTTCACAAAAGTGTGTGACGTTTTCTTTTGATTTATTACTGAACTGAGTATCAAGAGAAGGGATAAACCGAACATTCGGTAATTCACGGGCGATAGCGCGGAATGTTTCGTATGCCGTTGCCGGAATATTGCCAATTAAGACCTCAATTTTTTTGCGCTTCACTTCATTGATAAAACGCTGTTTATCATTACCCCAGTGATACACCACCTGTTCAATTTTTTCTGGCCAGCCTTTAAAGTTAGAACAATTGAAAAAACGTAATACATGGTCAAGGTACAGTAAGCCAATTTTAGGGCAGCTTTTAGTACTGCTTGTAATATTGGAAGTATTTACAGAAATCATACGGAAGGTACCTCAGTGTGGAGGGGTGGATTCATTACAGGCTCATGAAAGGAGAGGGCAATATCAGGAGAAATATTCGTTGGATGATTGCTTTTGTTTACTGTTCGGTCGATGAGATCAACCAAATATTGAATCTTAGTATCATTAAAGTTAAGTCCGAACTTTTCTTGTTCTGGGGTAGCAAAAGCAGGAATGCCATTGACTTCAATGACCACATATTGCTGGTGCTCAATGTCATAAATAATGTCGACTCCAGCCACTTCTAGCCCTGTCACTTTCGCGGCTTTTAATGCCAGTTCAACCACTTCTGGTACAGGTTCACGCATTATCACGCTGCCACCGCTGGTCACGTTGGTTTTCCAACTACCGGGTGCAGCTTTTCGGCCATAACAGGCAACAAATTTGTTATCCACTATGTCTACTCGGTAATCGGTAAAATCGTTTTCTATCACTCGTTCTAAATAGAATTGCGGTGCATGCTGCTGGGTTATATAGGGCGTTAGCAGGTCAAGGTCACGTTCGTGTTCTAATTTAATAATGCCGTTGCCTCCCCAGCCGTCAACAGGCTTACAAATGGCTTTTCCCTGCCAAAAACGCATGTGTTCTTTGAGCTGTTCAATATTGTTCTTACTACAAACAATATAATCGGTGGTTGGGATATTATTTTTCTTGAGTCGGTGTGCAGTTCGGAACTTATCTTCCGTCAGAGCGAATGAATCATAGTTATTGATCATTGGCATCATGGTGTTGAGGGTCTGATACAGATAGACCTGAAACGGTGATTGCTGCCCTGCGTTATACGAAAAGAACAGATCGAGTTCATCTAATATATGACCATTACAAAAAATACTGCTGTCATATGCAGAGGCATGCGCTAAGTTTAGACCGCCAATTGCTTCAATTTCTCTTTCTTGTAGCTGAGCAACGATTTTTCGCTCAATGTCTTGTCCTCCACAGTTCTCATACATCCACAAACCGATTCGATGTTTTGCCATGAGTATCTCCTTAATCACGAGCAGATCAAAAATATGCCGTTCAGGCATTGTCAGTAAAACTGGCACAATAGTAATATATGTTCACATCATATTGTTGCATATTGATTGTAACAGTGAGCTGAGTTGAAAATTCTAATTAACGATGGCAGCGAATTACTAAAGCTGTGCAAGGAATCAAATTATGGACTACAGTGATTTCACTGATTTGAAAGAAATTGTTGAAATAAACTCTTGGACAAACAACAAAAGTGGCGTTGATTATCACGGTGAAAAGATGAAAGTGTGGATGAAAATGCTTGGCTTTGAATGTGAAGTCTTTGAGCGAAAAGAGGTTGGGAACCACTTGTTATTTTGTAGCCCAACAGAAAAAGACCAACCTCGGCTGCTTCTTATGGGACATTTAGATACTGTATTCCCACCAGGGATATTTGAAGGGTTTAGGGAAGATGAACACTGGATCTATGGCCCTGGAACCTGCGATATGAAAGGCGGCAATTTTGTTGCTCTCAGTGCGCTACGTAATATAAAAAGAAAGTGTGGTGAAATCCGTAATATCGACTTCTTAATGGTTAGTGATGAAGAAACGGGTAGTGATGACAGCAAGCTTATTACTCGTCAGTTAGCCAAAAACTATCAAGCGTGTTTAGATTTTGAAGCCGCAGGTGCAGATCATGAAGTGGTTAATGGGCGCAAAGGTGTTGCGACTTATGGCATCGAACTTCAAGGCGTCGCGGCGCATGCTGGTAATAATTACCTTCAAGGCAGAGATGCTAACCTTGCCGCAGCAAAACTGCTCATTTTATTGACTGAGCTGAGTAATATTTCTGAAGGCACCACAGTTAATGTAGGAAAAATAAACGGGGGAACTAGCACCAATACCATTTCCCCCAAGGCCACGTTAATGGTGGAAGCTAGATTTACCCAAGCGATTGAGCAACAACGAGTGTTAAGTGCTATTCCTTTCATGGTTGAAAATCATGGGATAGAAGGGGTGACAGCCAACCTGAGTGGTGGTTTGCAACGTGATGTTATGACTCCTTCGCCTGAACAGCAGCAATTTCTTGACCTATTAGGGAAAATTGTTGGCTACCCTTTAAAAACGGAACAACGAGGCGGGGTGAGTGATGCCAATGTCACCTCTGGGGCTGGTTTACCCACTCTTGATGGTTTTGGTCCTTATGGTGATGGGGACCATACTGAATTCGAGCGGGCATCAAAAAGTAGTTTTATCAGAAGGATCACTGAAGTAACCGCTATCCTTCGACATTTTAATCAAGGTAGTTAGTCCGCAGTTACCAGCCTTATAAAAAGAGGCTGGTTATCCCTTCTGAGCTTAAATAGAGTGAACTAGCTTTTTATTACCTACTTAATCTATATCGCCATTGATATGCGGATTGTTTTTAATAAGGCTTTTGAATTGATCTAACAGTGCAATGCTTTGTTTATTTTGTAATCCATCTTTATGTAGGTATGCTCCAATAGTTGCCTTACTAAAACATTCTTGCATTTGAAGCGGCACAATATCAAAGGTACTAAAGTAAGACCTCATTCCTATCGGGTAAGGTAAAATTGCATCGCTGTTTTGTAATAAATCAATTGCGGTTAATAGTGAGTTGGTATTATAGATAACCTTTTCTTGCAAATAGTGACGTTTTTGAAAAGACGTTAATTCTTCGTTTTGCTGTTGAACTAAGTGTGAAAAACGTTTTTTAGACGCGCCTAAATCGACAGAGGGAAAGCGTGCGATATCTTCATTACTGCAAGTGATCTCAAGTAGAGGATGCCCTTTCCTGACATAGACTTCTTCGCAACTGCTAAATAGAGGGTGAAACTGTATGCCTTCGTATTGCGCTAGTCCGAGTATCTCATGCCCAACAAAGATGCTAATTTCATCACTTAATAATAAATTCATCAGCTGTAAGTGATTGCCAACATCGATGGATATATTGCTGTGAGGATAGGTATCTCGAAAGTCTTGAACGCTGTCTCGAATAAACAGGTGCCACCAGGCATCACCACAGCCAATTTTAAGTTCAGTTTGATGCCTCAGTTTATTTTTTTCTAATTTATTGAGGGTATTCTCGTACAGATTCTGCATCATTTTCGCTTGTTCATAAAGTAGTTCACCGCTTGATGTAAGCGTGATCCCTTTGGAATGACGATTAAACAGTTTACTGCCAAGTTTTTCTTCTAACTTCTGCATGTTATGGCTTAACGTCGGTTGACTTAAGCAGAGGTTGTTAGCGGCTTGGGTTACGTTCTGAGTCTTAGCTACTTGAATGAATTGGATCATTAACTTAAACATAATAGCTCTTTGCTTTTACAGAAAGAGCTATTTTATGACGCTTATTTGTATATATCTATCTATCTTGATACATAGCGAAGCCAAATAGTGCCAATGTTAGTATTTTTGTTAACTGGTAAGGCGTTTCGTGATAAATATCAATGACATTATGGTCAGAAAGTAAACGAGGAAGCTTCACTTCAACGGGATTCTCGCTGTTATTAGCAACTTCACCCTTTGCGGTACGAATTCGTAAGTGAAGCGTCTCTTCGTAATATTTCAAGTTTCGATAGTTGATTTCTAGCTTTTAATTTCGTTATAAACGAGTAAGAGTTTTTGCACTTCACCTTGTGTATACGCGAGATCTTGGCTCTCTTCGTATCCCCAAAGAGGGGTGATTTCAAAGACGTCTTTGGTTGGCATTACCTTAATTGCCACAATACGTTCTTGCTCGTTATCTGAGATAAAAAAGAGATACGGCTGAGGTTGCTTAAGCAGTGCGTTGTATTGCGATGGTGTGGTGTAGACAGCATTCACCGCCTTTACGTCTTTAGAACCATAAAAGCGTTGAGCTTCGGCTAATACAGGAATCGCCATCTCTTGCAGTTGCTCATAACTGCTTTCTACATGAAATGCTCCACAATCATTTGGGATCTGATCACGCAGTGTGTTGTATTCGGTATGGATGGTTTCTAATGGAAGTGTTAAATAGCTTCTCTCAAAACGCTCAGCCAAGAGAAATAGCTCATCATTATTTACGCATTGCTTAAAGTTACTTTGTTGCTCAGTAAACGTTGAATACTCAAAAGATGGCTTGGGAAGGGTGCTGTACGCAATGATAAATCCAGTGATGAAAATGACGACAGCGACGGCAATATGAAACATATAGTCGTGAATGCGTTGAAGTTGGCCGCGAAAAATCAAAGTGTGACTCCTTTCCATTAACTGTCTGGAATAGATTATACTCTTCATTGCCCTCTTACTGTAAGAGGGCAGTGAAGTACCTTATTTAAGGTATGTTTATGATGTGATTATTTTTTGAACTCAGCTGATTTTATTGAATACTTGATCGATTCTTCGGTTTTGGTATCAAAGAAATGCAGCTTGGTATTGTCGATAACTAAGGTGATCTTTTCATCAATCGCCACATCGGGCTCGCCTGTGCCTAATGTGCCAACAAATAGGTTCATTGGTGCGGCATTGAAGAACACATTGATAGCATCTCCTAAGTATTCACTGTTCATTGCTGTGGTTTCAAAGCAGCAATCAGGGAAAGCATCGCGATATTTTTTACCTGAGCGAATGGCACTCGAACGTGCACCTAAAGTAACTGATTTACCGTTATAACCCGCATCATTTAGAATTTGTTGATCACTCTCATTTAAGGTAATAGTGAAAGAGTGACATATGAACTGACCGCCTTCGTATGTTCCTTCAATCAAGTTCATTGATGGCATGCCCATGAAAGTCGCCACAAAGCAGTTTTTAGGGTTGGTAAATAGCTCTTTTGGAGAGCCAATTTGTTGAATTTCACCCATCGACATTAATACGATGCGATCTGCCATCGTCATTGCTTCAACTTGGTCATGCGTTACGTAAATGGTGATTGCGCCTTTATCTCGGTGCATGCGAGAGATTTCAGTTCGCGTTGTAGTACGTAATTTTGCATCCAAGTTACTTAGTGGTTCATCCATTAAATACAGCTTTGGCGTACGAACCATGGCACGGCCAAGAGCAACACGCTGACGCTGACCACCAGAGAGTTCTTTCGGTTTACGCTCAAGGTATTCGGTTAAGAAGAGATCTTCAGAGATATTATCAACCGACGCTTTAATCTCATTGCCAGGATAACTACGTAGCTTTAATCCGTAACCAATGTTGTCGCGTACCGACATATGTGGGTAAAGGGCGTAGCTTTGGAATACCATTGCAATGTCGCGGTCTTTTGAACTGATGTCATTCACGATTTCGCCATCAATGAGGAACTCACCATCGGTAATGTCTTCTAACCCGGCAATCATGCGCAAAGTGGTGGATTTGCCACAACCGGATGGGCCGACAAGGACAATAAATTCACCTTCTTCAATGTCTAAATTGAAATCACGTACCGAGCACGTATCCGAATTAGGGTATTTTTTATTGATGTTTCTTAATGAAATCTTGCTCATTAGCCTTTTACTCCACCAGACGTTAAGCCGCCCACGATATAATCTTGAAATTTATAGAACACAATGACAGGTGGAATTGCTGCTAAGACCGCTCCTGCTGCGAATACGTTATAGCTAGACTCTTTGATGTTGTTGATGAGTCCCATCAGGCCTACGGCCAGTGTTTTTGCTTCTGAATTCATACTGGCGATAAGGAATTTTGGCATGATGATGTCGCCAATAGGGCCTAAGAAACAGAAGATGGCGATAACCATGATCATCGGCTTAACCAATGGCAGTAATATCTCTTTAAAGACCTGCATTTGGGTTGCACCATCAATTTTCGCTGACTCGTCTAACGCTCGAGGGATCGAATCGTAATACCCCTTCATTAAAATCGTATTCATTGTGATGCCACCTGTGGTGTAGATGAGGATCATAAAGATATACGTATAAAGCGTGGCATTTGAAGAGCTGTAAATGCCGATAGAGTTTGCAATCGCGTACAGGGCAATTAAGCCACTGCCAGAGGGGATGATCTGAATGATTAATAGCGATATTAAGGCACTTTTTCGTGACTGGTAACGATAGCGGGAATAAACAAAACCAGAAATCGTAACAATAACAGTAGAGAGCACCATAGTGATAACCGACACAAGGAAGGTATTGCGATACCAACTTAAATAAGGTGTTTCAGTAAACAGTTGAACAAAGTTTTCAGTTAAACTGAAATTCTCTGGAAAAAAGGAGGTTGAATACAGTGAATTACTCACATTAAACGCGCTCATAAGAGTGACCAGTATCGGATAAACAATCACGATCACCATTGAAATAAGAAACGCGTAACTAAAAATCAGTCCTATATTTTTGGTGATGAAATGACGATTTAGGCGTTTCGCTTTGACTGGGCGATCTAAACGGATAGCGTTGTCCATTACATAACCTCCTCATTTTTAAAGGCACCGGCTTTTAACCATGAATACAAGACAACCGCACCGACAATGGTACTGGTGATTAAGGTATACACCGCGGCTTCGTTGTATTTGGCATCCATCATTAAACGGAAACCAAGCGATGAAATGGTATCGAGTGGTTTATAAATCGACCCCACGGTTTGTACCGTTGCTTCACCCAGCATATAAACGATGGTGACGTTATTAAAGTTGAAGGTAAATTGAGTAATAAACACGGGAGCAACACTGATTAATATTAAGGGCAAAGTGATGTCGAAGAAGTTTGTCCATGCATTACCGCCATCAATGGCACTGGCTTCATAAAGGTCGTCTGGAATGGTTTGTAATACGCCTGTGACTAAGATAAAGACGTAAGGAAACCCAAGCCATGCTTGTATTAAAATGATCGTTATCTTGGCGTAATCGGCATTAAGGAAGAAGCCAATTGCGGTACTGACATCGTATTCATTACCCGTGAAAAATGGGATTACCATAGTGTTCATTCCGCCAATTTTCGAGAAGAAAAGTTGGAAGACTAAAATGGTTAAGAAAGCAGGAACGGCCCAAGGCAAGATGTACACGGTACGGAAGAATTTCTTTCCTCTGATGTGTTTATTGTTGGCTACAACCGCCAGCACAGTGCCTAAAACAATCGTCAGTGCTGAGGCACAAAATGTCCATGTTAACGTCCAAGTGAGTGTTTCTTGAAATGCAGCTGCGGTGCGTTCGTTGGTAAATAAACGTTCGAAGTTGGTAAAGCCTTTCCATTCAATAAGGAATGCAGGCGGAAGTACAGGGCGTTTGAAGTTAGTAAATGCAACGATAATAGAGACAATTGCAGGTAAAAGAGCAAAAATAAACAATAAAATAAATTTAGGTGCAGTGATTAGGTTTGGAACGATTTCGTGTGATAGGCCACGAACTTTCTCGGTAAACGTAATGGCAAAACCAGTTTCTTCTATTTGGCGCTTTACATCTTTAGCATCACGAGCAAACGCGTAGTGAAGGGCTAAAAAAACCAGAATCATCATGGCGCCAACGGTTGAACCGACCATGATCAGAAAAGAATCATCAACAAAACGCTCAGCACCAATGGTGATTTTTCCATTAGGTTGCTCGACAGCTAATAGGCGGAAGTTCGGAAGGGTGAATTGAATAAATACCAATATCTCTAAAGCCAGTATCGAAAATCCAAATAGGGCTTCTCGCATTCGACGGAGTAGGAGATGTCCACTGCCGGGAATAACTATAGAGAGCCAGAATACAAATTGTTGACTCATGTAAATAACCTACTTATTTATAAGTGCTGTGTAGATATGTCACGTTATTTGTGTTGCACGATGCCTTAATGTCATAGGCATCGTGCGGCTCATAGAAAGGGAATATTAACGTTGATTACATGTCTTCAATATCGATTTCGATAGTATCAACAGCTGCATCTAATACCGCTTTCACATCTTGTCCTTGTGCTATTTGAGCAAGAGCTGTTTTCATTGGGCCCCACACTTTCATGAACTCAGGAATGCTTGGCATAGGTTGACCAATGTTCGTCGCATCGAAAATGGCTTTGTGCAGTGACCCTTCTTTGTAACTCACAGACAAACTAGGCGAGACTTCGCGTGTATCTACGTACCATTTTTGTGCATTTTCAGGCGTAGCTAGGAATTTAAGAAAGGCACTCGCGCCTTCTTTGTTATCACTGTAACCATTAACGGTCATCCCTTTTGTCCCTGTTAGGGCTTTGTATGGATGGCTACCATCCCAACTTGGGATTGGTGCTGCGCCAACGTTAATGCCGGCTTTTTCAATATCAGCAATCGCCCACGGTCCATTGATGATCGCTTTTAGTTTTCCTTCCATGAAGTACTTCATCATGATGTCGTAAGCGACAGTGTCATCTTGCATTAATGTCCAGTGACTAACACCACTGTCGTATAGCCCTTGAGCCGCTAAACCTGCTTTGATTGAATCGGCGGTATTTAAACCAATGTCTTGAGGGTTGTTGTCTTTGAATATGTAGCCGCCGTTGGTCATAAACAGACCACCCGAAAAGTAGAAATTAGTAAATGTTGCAGCCCAATCTGAAGGTGGGATTTCTTTCAATGTTTTTGGTGCTTCTTTTACCATATCTTTGTTGTAAAGAAATAGGGTAGTGTCCGTAGACATTGGCACCATATACGTTTTGCCGTTGTATGTTGCGGCGTTAGTTGCAGCATCGGTAAAACCGTTAATTGTGAAGTTGGTAGAAGTAATTAAATGCTGGTCGGCTAATTCACCAATACGGTCATTAGGGATCATGAAAATATCAGCAATGTTGCCTTTTTGAGTTGGCAATGCACTCAATAGGTCAAACATACTTGTCGCGGCGACTTCAACCTTAAAATCTTTACCTTTGTTGAATTGTTCTGCCAACTCGGTGAAGTAAGGTACGTAGCTTTTTTCTACACCGACTACAATATTCTCTGCTGCCATTGCCGTATTGCTTAATAGTAAGGCGGTTGAAACGGCAAGCGATATTTTCTTAATCATTTAGTTTCTCCTGAAAGGGATAAAGAGGTTTGAGTCGATAAAATCACGTTGGACTAATTCGATGGTATCAACAGCTTATGCTTTTTATTAAGCGGTCTCTTAGAGTGCTTCCTGCGATACATGTTTGTCTGTTTATAAAGCTAAACGTCATTAGGTTTATCATAGGTCGTTGGTGGTATTGGGTGAAATGCCTTTTATAAAGGGCAGCCATAGAAAAAATGCATATCACATAGATAAATGTTATCTACCGCAATGATATCCAAGGTATTCAGTATCTTTGATAGGTTAAAAACGTGATGAGAATGGCAAAATGCATTGGTGATATTGAGGGGGGAGAGCATCATGAATGAGGCTGGTGCTCGTATATTCGTAAAGAGCAATTTGTAATAAAAATACATCATGAGTTGCTTATATTTTAAAAGTGGCTCGTCGAGATGCTTTTAAATTCTGGATGAACCTCTGTTTTTTCAGTGCAACAATGCAATATTTATCAATAAATAAGAACTAGGTCATAAATCATAATATTCCCATCAGTCAGTAATGACTATTCCCTCAATTAATTTTTACCGTAGAGGTAATCGCAAAGTGTATTGTTGCCACCTTGTGTTTAATTGATCTTTTATTGTGTTGTTTGGCGTGAATTGATTTGCTTAAATTACGTAATGGTTTCAGTTTAACAATTATTTAACCGTGATGTTTTGGTGTGGTTACATTAATGTGTGTGTGTCACATTGCGTGAGTGATTTTAAGTTTGTTATCAGTCTATGCCTCATATTCTTCTCATCGAATATCCAATACCCTATACACATAATAAAGGATTGAAACGATGAAAAAGGTCTTGTTCAAAGTTGCTGCTCTTACACTGGCTCTTGCTACTGCTGGTGTTCAGGCAAAAGACTATGAAATTGTGAACGTCGTGAAAGTATCAGGTATCCCTTGGTTTAACCAAATGAACAAGGGTATTGAGCAGGCAGCTACTGATTTTGGTGTTAATGCCCGTCAGCTAGGTCCATCTACTCCCGATCCAGCACAGCAGGTGAAGATCATTGAAGATCTGATTGCTAAAGGAGTGGATGCTATAACTGTTGTTCCTAATGATGTAACGGTATTAGAACCCGTATTTAAGAAAGCACGTGAGAAGGGCATTATTGTACTAACTCACGAATCGCCAGATGGTCACAGTGCCGACTGGGATATCGAAACCATTGATAATCAAGCTTATGCGAAAGCGACAATGGATGAGCTTGCGAAAAATATGGGCAAAAAAGGTGGCTATGCCGTTTATGTTGGGTCATTAACTGTTCCACTGCATAACAACTGGGCAAATTTAGCGATTGATTACCAAAAAATGGCTTACCCAGACATGTATGAAGTGACAAGTCGTATGCCTGTCGCAGAAAGTATTGATGCTTCGTATGCTGCAACGAATGACTTAATGAAAGCTCATCCAGACATGACAGGTATTGTTTCTTATGGCTCACTCGGTGCCATTGGTGCTGGTGAAGCAATTAAGAAGAAACGTGCTAAAAACAAAATGAGTACCGTTGGTATTATGATGCCAAGCCAAGCGGCACCGTACTTGATGCGTGGCGAAATTGATAAAGGTTTCTTATGGAATCCTGCCGATGCAGGTTATGCGATGGTTGCGGTAGCTAAACAAATGCTGGACGGTCAAAAAGTGGTTGATGGTGTGACCGTTGATAATCTTGGTGTTGCAGAGATTGATCAAGAAAAGCGTGTGATTAAATTTAATAAAATCCTCGTTGTGGACAAGTCAAACGCTCGCGACCTTGGTTTCTAATCACACTATTAATATTTTGTTTTGGGCAGTGCAATGCTGCCCTTTAGCTGGAAATCCATCATGTCAAACGAAGCATTTATTACCTTAAAGCGAGTATCCAAGCATTTTGGTTCCGTTAAGGCCCTTGATGGCATCAACTTAACTTTTCATAAAGGTGAAGTGCATTGCTTAGCAGGGAAAAATGGTTGTGGAAAAAGTACCTTGTTCAAAGTGATCTCTGGGGTACATGCACCTGAAAAAGGGGCTGAGATTGTACTTGATGGGAAAACCTATTCCCGCTTGAATCCGCAGCAATCTATAGAGCATGGGATTCAGGTTATCTATCAAGATTTATCTTTATTTCCTAATCTTACTGTCGCTGAAAATATTGCAGTGCAAGATCATATGGCATGGACGAAGGGCTTAGTTAAGCAAACACGTTTAGATGCGATAGCCAAAGCTGCGATGGATAAAGTGGGGGTATCACTTCCTTTAACTAAACGGGTAGAGCAACTTTCTATTGCAGAATGCCAGTTGGTTGCTATTTGCCGTGCAATGGCGTCTGATGCCAAGCTTGTCATTATGGATGAGCCGACGGCTTCTCTGACTCGCACTGAAGTCAATAGCTTAATTAAGGTGGTTGCAGATTTAAAGTCCAAAGGCATCACTGTTGTGTTTGTTAGCCACAAACTGGATGAAGTTATGGAGATTTCTGATCGTATAACGGTTATTCGTGACGGCAAAACTATTGGTACTTATCCAGCAGATGAAATGAATAGTGATGAATTGGCTTTTTTAATGACGGGGCAACGTTTTGAGTATTCTCCGTTAGGTGAATATAAACAGCAAGGAGACGTGAAATTAGAGGTAACTAACCTGACTAAAAAGGGCCAATTTAATGATATTAATCTTCAAGTTCGTGCTGGTGAGATTATTTCTATAACAGGGTTATTAGGCTCAGGTCGTACTGAGTTATGTTTGGCATTATTTGGTATGACGAAGCCCGATAGCGGCCAAATGAAGGTTAATGGCAAACTTGTTGAATTTAGTTCTAACAGAGAAGCGATTGCTCATGGCATTGGCTATGTATCGGAAGACAGGATGAGTACTGGGTTAGTTATGGAACAATCCATACAAGATAACACTACAGCGACTGTTCTGTCTCGATTGAAAAAGCCGAATGGTTTTCTTGACCATGTTAAAGCGACAAGTTTAGTGAGAAAACTCATTTCATCGTTATCAATTAAAGTTGCTGATCCCATGTTACCAGTGACCAGTTTGTCGGGCGGTAATGCTCAGCGAATTTCTATTGCTAAGTGGATTGCGGCAGAGCCAGATGTGTTGATTCTCGATTCTCCAACCGTGGGCGTTGATATTGCGAACAAAGAAAGTATTTATCAGATAGCAAAAGATCTCGCATTAAAGGGGATGGCAATCATCATGGTGAGTGATGAAATTCCTGAAGTTTTTTACAACAGCCATCGTGTGATTGTTATGAAAGATGGGTATTTCTCTCATGACTTTCATCCAATAACATCTTCAGAAAAAGAAATCATGGAGGCAGTCAATGCGTGATCATATTCGTTTTCATTGGGGGGCTTTAATAAAGCGTCATGAGTTTTATCTAGCGGCTCTTATTGGTCTCATGGTTGTTGGATTAGGAATCAGCTCAGAAGATTTTTTAACGCTGGGCAATATTTTCGATATGTCGGTGAGTTCTGCCATTTTAGGCATCATGGCTTGTGGGCTTTTTGTTGTTCTGATTGCAGGCGGTATTGATATTTCATTTCCAGCGACTGCCGCAATAGCACAGTACGTTATGGCGACCTATGTATTGTCTATTGGTGGAAACTTCTTTATTGCGTTTCTGATTGCCGCTGCTGTGGGTATGTTGCTTGGTCTTATTAATGCCGTATTGGTGTATAAGCTGAAAGTACCTGCCATCATCATTACGATTTCAACACTCAATCTATTTTTTGGATTGCTGATTTACTTTAGCAATGGTGCTTGGTTATACGGTTTCCCTGATTGGTTTATGGATGGGGTTGAGTGGTTCACCTTTGTGGGGAGCGATGGATACGACTATGGCTTATCTCTTCCAATTATAACGCTTGTCGCTGTTGTTTTATTCACGTCATTCTTAATGTCGAAAACACGGTTAGGTCGTCAGATTTATGCTATGGGTGGTAATGCAGATGCCGCGAGCCGGATTGGTATTAATTTATTTGGCATTCATTTGTTCGTATACGGCTATATGGGGGCATTAGCGGGTATCGCTTCTGTGGTGCAAACCCAAATTACACAATCAGTTGCACCGAATTCATTAATGGGTTTTGAACTTACAGTTTTGGCTGCGGTGGTATTAGGTGGAACGAGTATGACTGGGGGGAAAGGTACGCTAATGGGAGTTGTTCTTGGTGTGGCTTTATTAGCCATTATGAAGAACGGATTAACATTGCTGGGGGTTCCTTCCTATTGGCATGCGGTTGTCACTGGTCTCATCATTGTATTCAGTATCAGTATGACTGCTCTGAATGAAAAGAAACAAGCATTACAGGGGGCGTAATGGATCAGGTATTGAACGCATTGAAGCTGCCAACGGACAGAAATATTCGTTACTTATTAGTGATTTTAGTCAGCATTATGGCCATCATGGCTGTCGCAAGTGGTGACACATTCTTCTCGGTGGCTAATTTACAGTCTATGTCATCACAAATGCCATTACTGGGGATGTTAGCGCTCGCCATGGCTGTGTGCATGCTTACAGGTGGTATTAATCTCTCTATTATTGCAACGACCAATGCGTGCAGTTTAGTTATGGCAAGCATTATCACAATGGCACCCGATAATGGAATGGTACTGTTGTTAGCTTTGGTGGCCGGTTTAGTTACAGCGGTTGTGATTGGTTTACTTAACGGTGCTTTAATTGCTTATGTCGGGGTTTCTCCAATATTAGCAACACTAGGAATGATGACATTAATTAATGGCCTAAACGTTTTGATTTCTGGTGGCAGTGTTATGTCAGGCTTTCCAGAATCATTATTAGTAATCGGTAATGGCGCAGTATTGGGTATTCCAATGCCACTTATCCTCTTCGTGTTTTTCGCTATTGGTTTATGGGGGTTACTTGAGCACACCAGCCTTGGTCGTACTATCTATTTAATGGGCTCGAACGAGAAGGCAGCACGATTCTCAGGTATCAACACACAAAAAGCGGTTCTCTATGTGTATGCAATTTCATCGATTCTTTGCTGGGTTGCTGCACTTATTATGATGGCGAAATTCAACTCGGCCAAAGCAGGCTATGGGGAATCCTATTTATTGATTGCCATCTTAGCATCGGTATTAGGAGGGATTAATCCAGATGGTGGTTTTGGTCGAATTATTGGTATTGGCTTGGCATTGATTGTATTGCAAACGTTAGAAAGCGGTCTGAACTTATTAGGAGTCAGCAGTTATTTAACGATGGCTCTTTGGGGTGGCATTTTAATTCTATTCATTACCCTACAAAAACGTAAAGCTTAGTGGAGAGAGCAAAATGAGTATTTATTTTATTGGCGTTGATGTTGGTAGTGGCAGCGCAAGAGCGGGTGTTTTCGATGCCTCTGGTCGAAAAGTCGGTGAAGCAAAGCGCGACACTCAAATGTTCAAACCTCGTGCCGATTTTGTTGAACAATCATCTGAAAATATTTGGCAAAGTGTTTGTATGGCGGTAAAAGATGCCGTTTCACAAGCGAGTATTGATCCGATTCAAGTAAAAGGCATTGGCTTTGATGCAACGTGTTCATTAGTTGTTTTAGATAAGAAAGGTCAACCATTAACAGTAAGCCCAACAGGTCGTAGTGAACAAAATATCATTATGTGGATGGATCACCGAGCCATTGCACAAGCAGAGCGTATTAATGCGACAGAACATCCGGTATTGGCATATGTGGGAAATCGTATCTCCCCTGAAATGCAAACCCCGAAGTTACTTTGGCTAAAGCAAAATATGCCAAATACTTGGTCACAAGCGAAGTATTTTTTTGATTTACCCGATTTTTTAACATGGAAAGCAACGTTTGATGATAGCCGCTCTCTTTGTTCTACCGTGTGTAAATGGACATACCTTGGTCATGAAGATAAGTGGGATACACACTTCTTCGAACGCATTGGGTTAGATGATTTACTTGCTGATGGTGCAAAGTCTATTGGTAATGTTATTAAGCCAATGGGTGAGCCCGTAGGGCAAGGCTTAACCGCACACGCAGCTGATGATTTAGGCTTAATAAGGGGTACACCAGTGGGTACGTCTATTATCGATGCTCATGCTGGTGGTATCGGTGTTCTAGGAGCCGCCGGTATGGCTGGCGAGACTGCCGATTTTAATAAGCGTTTGGCACTAATAGGCGGAACCTCATCTTGTCATATGGCTGCATCAAAAACAGCCCGCTTTATTGATGGTGTATGGGGGGCTTATTATGGCGCAATGATCCCTAATCATTGGTTAAATGAAGGAGGTCAATCTGCTACAGGTGCATTAATTGACCATATCATCACGTCGAATCCGTTATATGAACAACTAAAAGCACAAGCTACAAAAGATGGATCAACGGTTTATCAAATACTAAATGATCATTTATTGAAACTTGCGGGCACTAAAGAAGATATTGCGTTTCTAACTAAAGAGATTCATGTATTGCCATATTTTCATGGTAACCGTTCTCCACGAGCTAACCCAAACCTTACCGGTACGATTACTGGTCTAAAAATGTCGAAGACACTCGATGATATGGCACTTGCGTACCTAGCGACAATTCAGGCAATTGCGTTAGGAACAAGGCATATCATTGAAGTAATGAATCAGTCGGGATACGAGATTGATACTATTATGGGTTGTGGCGGAGGAACAAAGAATACGATTTTTGTGCAAGAGCATGCCAATGCAACTGGCTGTTTAATGTTACTACCAGAAGAAAGCGAAGCAGTATTACTTGGCTCTGCAATGCTAGGTTCAGTCGCGTCAGGTTTTTATACCGATATTCCAGATGCGATGAATGCAATGAGTCGTATTGGAAAAGCAGTAACACCACAAACAGACAGAATTAAGCGTTTCTATGATATGAAGTATCAAATCTTCCATCAGATGTATGAAGACGATATGAAGTACAAACAGCTAATGTCTGAGTTCTAAATTATTTGTAAAAGCTAACGTTAGCATCTCAATGTCTTGCATCGAGTACCAGCTTGTTTATGAGATAGAACTGTTTAATAAGGGCGCGGCTTATTGTTAATAAGTAGCGTCCTTTTTTCTTTTCTCGTTGGTTAAACTACTGGGCTCATAGCCACGGTTAATTCAGTAATCGGTACAGGTTTACTAAAAAAATAGCCTTGACCGAAATCACAGCCATATTGCTGAAGTAAATTGTATTGTTCCTGTGTCTCGATGCCTTCGGCTATTACGCTAATTTGCAGAGTGTGGGCCATGGAAATTAGTGCTTGAACGATTTTCTGATCAGAATTATTTGAGCTCAGATCCTTAACAAAACTGCGGTCAATTTTGAGTTTGTCGACGGGTAAGCGTTTTAGCATCGCCAAGGAAGAGTAGCCTGTACCAAAATCGTCGATGGCGACTGTAATGCCTAACTCCTTGAACTGATGTAAAGTATGTATCGCACTCTCAATATTTTCCATCAATGTCGATTCTGTTATCTCGATTTCAAGAGAGCGTGCATCAATACCCACATCCAGGATAATTCTGCGTATATTCTCCAACAAATCCGGATCGTTGAACTGCTTTGGTGATAAGTTAACCGCTATACGATAGCTATCCCCTATGTGTAACTGCTGCATTTTGATGACGTCACATACATCCTGAATAACCCAATAGCCAATATCTTTAATTTTCCCGGATTCTTCCGCAATACCAATGAAGCTTTCAGGGTGCAAGAGGCCTTCTCTAGGATGATTCCACCTAATCAAGGCCTCGTAACAGCATAACTTGTTACTATCAAAACTAAAGACTGGTTGGTAGTGTAAAACGAATTGTTTTTTACTGATTGCAGTGTCTAAACCTTCTTCAATCGACATCTTATATAATGCTTTTTTCTGAAGTGTTTTATTGAAAAAAAGATAATTCCGTTTGCCACTTTTCTTAGCAGAATACATTGCCATATCCGCGTTTCTTAGAAGCGTGGACACGTCATTCCCGTCTGAAGGAATCATGGTAATTCCAACCGATGCAGAAACAGAGAGTTCCTTGTTATTCAAGAAAATTGGCTCTGAAATAACGTTTATCAGTCGTTCTGCAATACGGCCAGTATCAAAGGCAGAGCCGGAAGCAGACAATAGAACCGTAAACTCATCGCCTCCAATGCGGGCAACGATATCACTTTTGTTTACGACGGAGTTCAATCGATGCGAAATTTGTTGTAACACACCATCACCAACCTCGTGCCCCTGCGAGTCGTTGATGCGCTTAAAATCATCTAGGTCAAAATAGAGTAAAGCTGCCGAGTTGCCGCAGTATTCTGTTTGTTGAATGACTTGCTCTAAGTGTTCATTTAAAAGTCGCCTGTTTGCAAGCCCTGTCAAGTGATCATAAAGTGCAAATTTTTCCAGTTCATGTGTTTTTTGTTTAACAATTTTCTGAAGTTTTTCGGGCTGCCTAAGCACAAACCACATAGCCCAAGATCCAAATAGAGCGATGGTAATACTGGTAAGGTAACCGAGCGCAGCCTGCCAGGTACTTCCTTCCATTGGACGGCTTATGGTTATTTTCCAAGTAGCATTTGGAATATTGATTGTGCTAGTACGATGAGGAGAGACGATAGATTCTCTAGAGGCTGCGATCACTTCCGTCTCGCCTGTATCAGGGGAGCGTCGAGTTAGTTGATAACGATACCCTTTGGACTGTAAGAGGTCTAATTCCGTTGATGCTAACAAATCATCTAAATAGATTAGCGCAGCGGTAAAGCCCCAAAATATCTGCTTGTTACCGTCTCTAAAAAATACGGGATTACGCCCAATAACCGCCACACCGCCTTGAATTAGTTTGAAGGGACCAGCCAAAGTTAGTTTTTGCTCATTGATAGCAGAGAGTGCTTCCTTACGGCGTTTATCATCTTTAAGAATGTTGTGTCCGATAGCTTTCTCATGACCTAAAAGTGGGTATATTTTTTGGATTATTCCATCAGGTGCTAGTTGGAGGTTAGATATTCCACCAATTGTTCTCAATACCTCTTCAGAGAAGTGATCAAAATCGTCGATTCGACCATTTTGTTGTTGAACTTCCAGAGCTAAAATATGCGTAGCAGATAATGATTGTGATAGACGGCGTTCAAATGCTTTTGCTTGTGCATTGACGATATCACTTAATAACAGGTGCTGTTCTTGGGCGTTCAGCGTATGGCTAATATGAGTCCAATAGATGCCAATTGAGCTTATAAGAAGAAATAATGCTCCACAAATTACGCGACGATTAGGTAGGTACATCTGTTTCATTATTTTTCATATCATTACCCTGTCAATTGGTTTGAGGTTAACATATTAACAAGATTAATAGTTATTTTTGAGGTTTTTTTGACCATTTAGGTAAAGCGCTATGCTTGTTTTTGTTGGTATTAAAAATTTGCAGCGTGAATTAAATTAGTTAAACGAGACGAGGAGCTTTTTATCGTATTTGTAAGAGGTTGAAAATTATCGTTGAAACGAGCATCTTGAGGTAACTTCGGTATACAATCAATGGCTGTAATTATTGATAGATGGTAATCATACTTGAAGAACTTTGATGTTAACTTATTACGGGTATTGGCTGTATTACTCGAAGAGCGCAGTGTAACAGCGGCGGCATCACGTTTATACCTTAGCCAATCAGCTGTCAGCAAGCAATTAGCTAAGCTGCGTGAAACCTTTGATGACCCGCTTTTTGACCGTCAGTCTAAAGGGTTACTTCCCACTCCAAAGGCGTTGTCTCTTGCACCCAGTATTCATGAGATTTTACGTCAGATCGATCAGCTGGCGATACCTTCAAAATTTGAACCTGAAAAAAGCCAGCGTACGTTTACATTTGACTTGGTTGAAACGGCATATACCGTGACGTATTCGCGTTTCATGCCGAGCTTACTTAAGCAAGCGCCCGGCATTAGTATCAATAGCCGTACCTGGAGTGATGATAGTCTCAATCGTTTACTGAGGCGTGAAATTGATTTTGGTATTGGAATTTTTGAATGGGATGAACGTGCAAAGTCTCATTACCTTAGCATTCCTGATGAGCTTAATTATGCTGAGCTTGTACGGGACTATTCGGTTTGTCTGATGCGCAAAGATCACCCTGCATTGCAAGAAGAATGGAATATAGACACTTTTTTGAAATACCGACATTTAGAAGTCACCATTGGTGGCATTAGCGGTTGGTTATTAAAAGAGGTGCTCGACATTGAGCGCAAGCAACTCGACAGTGCGGTCAATATGTCGGATGTACAGAGTGCAGTGAAGTTATGTGAGCAGAGTGACTTACTGATGTGTTATCCGTTTTCTGCGGTTAAAGCGTTAAATATGGATGCCAATCTCGTTGTTAAGCCGCTTCCAATAAAACTCGAACCGGGTGGATATGCGTTACTTTGGCATCGCCATTTTGATAACGATCCGAGTCATAAATGGTTACGAGAGCTGATTATAGGTCTTGCTTCTGATGAAGTGATAACGCGCGACACATAAAATTAAAGGTAGCGGGGTATACTCGATACTGACTGTCTGCAAGTCCGTGAGTTTAATACAGTAACAAGCTTATTAATATAAATGAGTGTTAGGCTCCGTATTATCTCTTCTGACGGTTTAGAGGGATAGAGTATTTAAGTGATATGCTCTAGACTTCAGTATAATCAGAATGTTATATAAATGGTTTTCGCAATATGAATATACCTGAAGTTGGCTTCAACCACACAAAAACGGCAAACCGCGAAATTGAAATCATTGATTTAGAACAACTGTACCAACGTAAAGATAGTCTTAATCATAACCCTACCTTGCCACATCGCGTCGACTTCAATCAGATTATTCATATCGAAGAAGGAGAGGGCACTCATTTAATAGATTTTGTGAACTACCCTTATGAGTCGGGGGCATTTATTTTCATTCAAAAAAATCAAGTTCATGCGTTTGATTTTAGCCAGAAACCAAAAGGTAAAATACTGCTCTTTACGCAAGAGTTTATCAATCAAGCCCTTGCGAACATGAGATTGCCAGAATTTACGCCAACTCACTTAGAGTATTCTTATCAGCCTGTATTTATTCCTGACTCAGAAGCCATGAGCAGCAGCGAAAAGCTATTGACTGAAATCAGCAAAGAACTTGTGCATCAGGAATCAGATCCTTTAATCGTCATGTTTCTGTTTTCTTCATTGTCGTTAATTCTTCGCCGAGTGATGCCAGAGAATCATCATGATAGATTAAACAAAGATCAACTCGGTAAGTTCTCTGATTTTGTTGATTTGCTTGAAAAAAAATTCCGTCACTCTAGAGATGCTACTTATTATGCTGATCATCTGCACACTACCTATAAAACCTTAAATCAGATTTGTAAATTAGCGACCAATCAAACTGCTAAGCAACTCATCGATGCCTACACTATTTTGGAGGCAAAAAGGCGACTTGTATTAGATGGGTTGCCAACTCAACAGCTTGCTTATGAATTTGGCTTTGAAGATGCCAGCAATTTTGTAAAGTACTTTAAAAAACATACATTGATCACCCCATCACGCTTTCAGAAACAGTTTGAAGTTCGTCATTGACCATTATTCCGCCTGTACTGACCATGTGAGTTCTGCCTTTTATCATTACTATTACTTCATTCCAACGAGAGGTAAAAATCATGAAAAAAGGTATATCAGCCGCTTTAGCTACAACAGTTTTAGTGTGAACAGCATACGCAAGTCAGATCTCAGCGAAGGAAAATACAATGGACCTATCTAATAAAGACAAAGCGGTTGCTGTACTTAACAGTATAGAAACGGGCGATCAGCAAGCGATTAGTTATGTAAATCCAGATAAATATATTCAACATAACCTAGCAGTGGGAGATGGTCTTGCTGGTTTTGGTGCAGTACTACAAGCGCTTCCAGAGGGCAGTGCAAAGGTTAATGTAAAACGTGCCTTTACTGATGGTGACTACGTATTTACACATACCGACTATAATTTCTTCGGCCCTAAAGTTGGCTTTGATGTATTCCGTTTTGAAGATGGCTTAATTGTTGAGCATTGGGATAATCTGGCTGAAAAAATAGGCCCAAATCCAAGTAATCGTACCCAGTTAGATGGCCCCACAGAAATTAGCGATTTAGATAAGACAAAAGAGAACAAAGCACTCGTTACTGACTTTGTTGATACGATTCTTATGAAAGGTGACTTTGCACAACTAGGTCGCTTTATTGATGATGGTGATGCCGATTATCTTCAACACAATACAGCCATAGCCGACGGTGTTACTGGCTTAGGCAAAGCACTTGATGAGATGGCAAAGCAAGGCATTAAAATGGTTTATACAGAAAACCATATCGTATTAGGTGAAGGCAATTTCGTTCTGAGTATTAGTGAAGGTAGCCTTGGTGGCGAACACGTTTCTTTCTATGATCTATTCCGCATTAATAATAATAAAATTGTAGAACACTGGGATACTATCGAGTCAATTCCAGCGAAAAATGCCTGGAAAAATAATAATGGAAAATTTGGCTTCTAAATAGAGCCAATATATCCAAATAAAGATCGTCTTCCAACAAACCGTAGCCTTATATCGCCACGGTTTTTCTCGTTTATGGAATTGGTGACTTGGGTATAATAGTATTTGAATCAGGCTCCCAAGCATGGCTGTTCATTAGGTTTTGTGCTATTGAATCTAAGCCTCGTCTACACTCATTGTTGTAGCAATCAACCTGAAGCAATGATTGAGGTTTACTTCCAACGATTGCTCATTAGATAGGCTGGCGTATGCACCGTGCATTCGCCAAAAACTATGGGTAAGTGATTATGGCTGAATTACAAGTTCGCTCACTTGATGGCGACATGAAAATTCTAAACGATGAGGTATTAAGCGAGCTTCATGGAAGAGTTCGAGGTCAGATTATCGTTCCCGGTGATCCTGATTACAATGAGGTACGTCAAATATGGAATGCGATGATCGACCGTCATCCGGCTGTGATAGTACGCTGTACAGGAACCGCCGACGTTCTCTATGCGATTCAATTTGCTAAGCAGCATCAGCTACTTACCTCAATTCGAGGCGCTGGACATAATATTGCAGGCAAATCTCTGTACGACGGTGCATTTTTAATAGATTTAAGTAATATGCGGTCTGTTCGAGTCGACCCGCAAGAGCGTGTTGCAGTTGTTGAACCCGGCGCGACACTCGGTGATGTTGATCATGAAACCCAAGCTTACGGTTTGGCAGTCCCTGTTGGTATTAACTCTACGACAGGGATAGCAGGGTTAACGCTTGGCGGGGGCTTCGGTTGGCTAAGTCGAACATATGGTATGACAGTTGATAACCTTCTTGCCATTGAAGTGGTAACCGCTGAAGGTAAACGTCTGCGGTGTGATAAAAATCATCATGCTGACTTGTTTTGGGCTTCTTGTGGTGGTGGCGGCAACTTCGGTGTTGTCACATCATTCGAATTTAAACTACATGCTGTTGGCCCTGAAGTGATGTCTGGTCCAATTGTTTTTCCTTTTGAGCAGGCTTATTCGGTATTGCATGCATATCGTGATTTTTGTGCTAATTGCCCTGAAGAGTTGACGGTATGGGCCGTTATTCGCGATGCACCACCATTACCTTTTCTTAAACCTGATGTACACGGAACCCGAGTATTGATTTTGGTGGCTCTTTACAGCGGTGACATGGAAGCAGGCAAACAAGCATTGGCTCCGTTACACCAGCTTGGCGAAGCGATTGCTAATGGCTTTGCACCACATCCATTTGTTGGATTTCAGCAAGCTTTTGACCCTCTATTAACACCCGGTGCTCGAAACTACTGGAAGTCACACAATTTCACGGAGTTAAGTGATGGATTGATTGAGCAGTTAGTGGAGTATGGTTCCAAATTACCAACGCCACAGTCTGAGATCTTCATTGCTCAAATGGGAGGGGCAACAAATAGGGTTGCACCTGATGCCAATGCATATCCTCATCGTGATGTTGAATTCATCATGAATGTACATACGCGTTGGGATAATACGAGTCAAGATGGGTCTTGCTTTGAGTGGGCTCGTGAGTTTTACGATGCCACTAAACCCTTCGCCACTGGTGGTGTATACGTAAACTTCATTAGTGAAGATGAAGATCGCGTTCAAGGAGCATACGGAGCCAACTATGAACGGCTTGCCGAGGTCAAAGCCAAGTACGACCCTGATAATTTTTTCCGTTTAAATCAGAATATTTCACCGGACAAGTAGGTTAAGTTCTGCTACTACATAATAGACCATACGGTGTTGCATCAAGACCGTGCGACGCCGTATATAACGCCACCCAACCGATAAATTAAATGTCACATTAGAGAATTTGTCTTTCAATGCTTTTTCTAAACCCTACCTGACACAGTACTAATACAAGCTGGTCAGCCAAGATAAACGAACAGAAGGTTCTATACTCTGCTACTGAGTGATAACTCATTTAAATCATTGAAAATAATTATATATTTCACGCGATTTATAATTGTATGATGATGGTTTGGTTGGGTATGTAAGTTTGGATGTAAGTATATGGAAGTAAAAAGACTAGTTAGAGTTTGGGGAATTATTTTTGCCACTTTGTTGCTGGTAGCTTGCCAGCACGTGCCTGAACCTCAATCGCTTCAGGCGGATAGCCAGTGGTTGCAAGGAAAATTGAAAAACGGAATGCAATATCACTTGTTACCAATTAGCGGAGAGCCTGTTTCGCTCCGTTTGCTTGTGCATGCTGGTGCCGTTGATGAAACTGCAGAGCAGGCCGGTTATGCGCATTTCCTTGAGCATATGGCGTTTCTTGGCAGTTCGGGCTTTGGTGCAAAGCATGTTGAGTCTTTGTTTGTTGATGCCGGCGTGTCGTTTGGCAATGACCTAAATGCATTTACAACACATGATGTAACGACTTATCAAATCGATCTACCGAATAATGAGCGGTTAGAGAGTGCGATGACTTGGCTTAGTGATATTGCCACTGGAAAGCTCACCTTAGATCCAAGCCTTATCGAGAATGAAAAAGGGGCTGTTTTAGGCGAATTTCGGTTTGCCCAACGTGGTGATAAGCCCGCTGATCTTAAAGTTTTTGAGGCATTACTACAAGGTAGTCGCTATGAAGGTAGAGATGTACTCGGCACGACAGGCAGCATCAATAGCCTGAATCGTGATGGATTGTTGTCGTTTTATCATGCGCATTATCTACCTCAAAATACAGAATTGATTATTACCGGAGATATTGATCGTAAGCAGTTAGAGCCTATGATCGCACAGCATTTTAGTGCATCAGAAGAAGCCGTCGTTCAGGATGTTAAAACAGAGTCAGAAGATGAAGGGATTGAGGATCTTACATCAGAGCCTTTGTTTATCTCTGGTTCGGCAGGGCAACAGGCAGGTATAGCTTTGCTGGTAGAATTGAGTGACAAACAAGTGAGGACCGATGCTGAATACCAGACCTTGCTACTTGAAGACACGGTGATTCAGGCTATCGCACTGAGGTTGCAAGATCGGCACATAGAAACTCAGTCGCCACTACTCAATTCATTTGCCTATAACAGCCTTATTATCAATCGCCATATTGGTGAGATAGTGGTTGAATTTGCCGAATCTGATCGGCTGGCAGCTCAGAAATTTTTCGCTGAAGAATTAGCGAGCTTACGAGATCATGGCGTTGGTGCTGTTGAGCTAGCGACGATTAAAGAAACGTGGCGAAATGATGTTAATGGCTTAGATACACAGTGGTTAAACAAAAAAGCCGCCGATTTTTCTGACGATCGTCTCTACACTTTAATGGATAGTAAAACACAACTATCGAAGGAAGTGATTCGAAGTCAGTTGCAGCAATTTATTAAACAGCTTGATCAAGCAAGGCTGAATAAAGCGATCAATAAGTACCTTAGTGCAGCAAACAATAAACCCGTTTTATTGCTCACAAGAGAAGAGAATACAGAGAAAGCCAAAGCGACATTTGCTCAGTTTCAGACGCAATTTTCAGCATCGGGTAAAGAACTCTTGATGGCTTCCTCTTCTGGTGATTTTCCATTGCCTGAAAAAGGAGGAGAAATAACGTCTTATGAGGCAATTGAACCAACCACACACCGCTGGACATTAGATAACGGTGTTGACGTTTGGTTAAGGCAGATGCCTGAATCGGGTGATGATGTGTACCTGTATCTGATGTCATCTGGTGGTATTGCGGCACTGCAACCAGAATTGTACCATGCAGCTGCAATGGTAGGCCCCGTCTTTGCCCGCAGTGGATTGGCAGGTTTTTCTGCGCCGGAATTTAATAAGTTACTGCTTCGCCATAACACCTATATTGAGCCCGTTCTTTGGAAAACTTCACACGGTTTATATAGTGAGACGGCTAAAAAGGAGCTTCCTTTTGCTTTATCTGTGCTTAATCAGCTAATGACAGCAGCAAAAGTGGACGAACAGCAATTTGCGGCAGTACAGCATGAACTTACTGTTGAGCAGAATAACTGGTTGTTATCTCCGTTTGGTCACTTTGTCAGTCAGGTTTCCAGTACACTTTATCCTGATGATAGTTCAAGCAAGGTTGTAACTGGGGATGATTTAGATCAAGTAACACCGGATCAGGTTCAGGCTGTTTTTGACACCTTGATGAAGAAGAAGCGCAATTTTACTTTGGTTGTCAGCGCTGATATTGAGGTTGGAGACTTTAATCGGATGCTCAGACGTTATGTGGCTGGTATTCCATTTGAATCAGCAGAGTTAATTACTGATTATCGGGCTGAACCAAAGGTCTCTATCGCGTCGGTGAATGTGATGGAAGCGGTAGATAATACGATTAATTATGAGGTTAACCTGTTTTCTCAGGGAGAGCCGAAAACAACGCGAGATCGTTTTACCTCCGATTTGTTCTATCGGTTATTGGACAAGAGATACCGTGATAATCTGCGTAATGAGCATGGGTTGAGTTATGCCCCCAACATCCAGTTGGTTTGGTTTGATGGCAGTGGTGAGGCGCTGGTGTCATTTGTTGTAAATGCGGCACCTGATAAGTTAGATGCTGTACGAATCAGTACTCAACAGGTACTGCAAAATGCAAGGGTGGGCTTTACCGATACGGAGTTTGCGGCGGCTAAGTCGCAATTGGCAGCAGATCTAAAATCGTGGCAGAGGAACCCACAAGCACAGGCGCAGATGCTCAGTAGCTATGTGCTCTTTGGTGCTGACCCACAAGCGGTAATTTATCCTGAGAAAATCATGTCGACACTGACATTAGCTGAAGTTAATGCACTATCAGAACGCCTGATAGGTACGAATACTCAACAGATGGAAGCAATGCTTACACCTAAAGAGGGTTAACCAGAAGCTTGGTGGAAGAATAATCAGCAATGCCACTAAAAAGCCTCGAGTATCGCTCGGGGCTCTTTTATACAAGCTGTCCCGCTCTGAAATGTATTTCAATTTTTTCGCCCCCCTTATTGATTGATTATTAGGCGAAACATATAGAGTTAATCGATTGCCTAAGCAACTAGATTCCTAATTGGTATATTGGGTTGACCTTACCGTTCATGGGGTGCCTAATTACACTAATTTTGTAAGAAAGTGTGAATGAGGCAACAATGAAAAATACATCGCTTATCGCAACTGCAGTAGCTTCACTTGCTCTGCTTCCTAATGTTGCCCATGCTTGGAATTATCAAGGGCATGTTACCGTGGCACAAATTGCTTATCAGAATCTAGACACAGCTGCTCGTACGCAAGTGGATGTACTGGCAGCAAAGGCTTACCAGTCGATGCCTGAAGATATTCAACAAAAAATGGATAGCTTTGAAGGGGCGAGCCAGTTTGCCAAATTGGCAATGGTACCGGATTTGATCCGTAAGATTCCGGCTGAAGATATTTGGGTACAAATGGGGGAAACAATTCCAGCAAGCCTGAACCAGTGGGATGAGAAAGAAACGGGTGCATGGCACTATATAAACCAAGCTTATCCAGCAACGAGCCAGTGTGATTTTATTCATGTTCCAAATATCAAACTTGTTGCTAGCTACCTTTTTGATGATTTTAAACAAAATCCACAAGCTGCCAGTATGATGTTCATGAGCCATGTTGCAGGTGACTCACATCAGCCAATGCATTCTATCTCTCAAAGCCTGAGCAAAAATACATGTGTTACTGATTTGGGAGCCAATAAGCATACGTTAGATGTTCCACAAAAAGATCTGCATCACTTGTGGGATAGCGGCATGGGTCTATTGGATACGGAACATAATATCAATGATTTTGCGACGGATCTTCAGTTGGCATACCCAAGTACAACAATGACACTGGGCAAAACAGCAGATGTTGATTTGTGGGTAACAGAAAGCTACCAGCTGGCTGATTTCGGTTACAGTGTAGCAATTGATGCAAAGCCGTCGGAATCTTATTACAGTAAAGGCACCGAGCTGGTGAAACAGCGTCTTACTCAGGCTGGTTATCGTCTAGCTGATGAACTAAACTCGGCTTTAGTTAAAAAGTAATTTCTATAAGTTGTTTAGAGAATGAATGAAACCTGTTCCTTTTGGAACAGGTTTTTTATAATATGCAGTAAATCCGTTTATGAATTTGTTTATTCTATAGTGGTTGGATAGTTGATACTTATTTACCTTGCTCATTACGAATATACATAATAGCAACCATGCTAAAGCCAATGAACTGCCATAAGTACTGGCTATCACTTGCACCAGATATTGTTTGAGTGAAAGCCATACAGCTAGTTACAAATAATGAAGAAACAGCAGCATAAAATAACCAAGGGCGTTCTTTATTGCTCATAAATTCCCCATTGATAACTGAACGAAGGATTAATACAAAAGGTAGGCACTGCAATAAAATAAGGATTGGAAACATGAAATCAAATGTCGGACTGAGTAAAGCATGACCGACCTGACTTTTATCCCAAGTACCGACAATATACCCTTTCCATCCAGCCCATGTATCACCAGAATAAGCTGTATCTGGTGTCACTATTCCAAGCAATATCCCCATTATTTTATCGATGAATCCATTTTTAAACCAAAATGCAAATAAGAAGATTTGTAATGGAACAATTGGATAAGCGATTTTTTTCAACATAATATTTTTACCTTAGAGAAACAATAGTATTGGTTTGCTCTGAATTATGGTGATCATTGTCAAAGGTGATATTGATGCAAGGCAATATGTGTCAGCAACAAACAAAAAACAAAGAAACTGGTGCTGACTCAGTAAAGACAAATTACTAAGCAGTTACGCTAATCCCTTTAAATATAAGGGGTTAACGTCTGTGTGGTTAGAAGCTGTTAAATAGCTTGTTTGGTGGTTTGTAAAAGGTTTGGTTTTTGTAAAGAATCCATAAGATCAAAGAGTTGCCCATTAACCTCTTTTTTCATTTCTGTATAGCATTGATAATGGTATGCGGCCCCGCGTTGATTATCAGCTTGTTTATCGACAATACTTAGTAGGTAATAACTGATTGGGCTCGGGGTACTTTCAGCGGCATAGAAAAGGTAAGGAAAAGCTTGATCGCTATGTCCATTTAATAGCAGAGCTAATCCTAAGGTTAAATTGGCAATATCGCAACGAGGATTCATTTCAAATGCTTGTTTAGCGAGTACTAGCGCCTGTTTTTTCTGAATGTCATTATTTGATTTCAAATAATGTAATGATTCAGAATAAGATAATAATGAAGATACAAGATAGTTGCCTCGGCCTTCTACTTGAATAATATTTAATTTTTCAGTAACTTTATCTAAAGCTTTTTTACCTTTCCCTTGATAAAAGAGTGAAATACCTTCTGATATCACTTTCCAATCATTGTAGTCTGTCACTGAGGTAACGCGGTGATTGGTTATTTCGTAACCTTGATCAGTTGGGGAAATAATTGTTTTTAATTCTATGATTACATCACCAATGGAATTAAAGAAGTCTTCTTTGTTAAAGGTCTTTTCAATTTTTGTGTTTAATGCAGGCTGCTGATTATTTTGTAATAGGACGGTGAGTGAATATTCGTCGTGGCTTTTTTTGATCCAGCTTTTGATCTCAATGCCTGTTTCTGAGAGTTTTTGTTTTGCTTCAGGGGTTAATTGGTCAAAGTGATAACCCGAAATAGATTTCGACGAATTAAGGCCATAGAACAAGTAATTATAGACACTTTGCGACATTTCGTAATCTTGCTCTGTATCAAGATTAATCTCGTGTAGGAAAACGGGAAGCACACCTTGTTGTTGTGGTTTAGTCGGTGAGTGTGCTGATTGTTGCCATAGATAACTCGATCCTAATCCGAGACCACTGATTACCAGTAATACTATAAAAATAACTGATTTTTTTATTCGTGTGTGGCACGGGCGTGCTGTTGCTTGCTGAGTTGCATGAACCATTTGTTCTTTTTGTAATGCTGACTCAGATTGTAATCTTGACTCAATTTGTATCGCCAGTTGATTATCTTCAGCAGAATTTTCAGTCGTTACTATCGAATGTTTAATATTTGTTTTGGGGGGGTAATTTTTAGTCACCTCTATATTAAATAGATAGCCTTGTTTGGGAATCGTTTTAATGATTGAGTAGGGGCGGGTTTTGTCTTGAAGTTGGCTGCGAAGCAAGCTGATGACTTGACGCACCAGATTATCTGATACATGGCTTCTATCCCACACTCTATCCGCAATTTGCTGCGTATTGACAACATTGCCCTGTTGCTCAATAAAAAAGGTTAAGAGGCGTGCCTGTAAAGGTTCTAAGTGGACGTCTTCACCATTGATTGTGATTTGATTTTTGGCTGGCGAAAAAATAATGGCTGGTTCATGATGTAATGTATAGCGGACTGTGGAAGTCATGGGAATTCAGTAGACTGGAAATAACTTTGCCAGACTAGTGGGTTTTAGCCTTAAAAGCAACTGCTTGCTTTTTTGTGACCTCTGCATTGAAGTCGCGATTCTCTGTTTGACAGGTGGAGGCACTTTATTGATGGACTCATAAATGAGCTCTTTCTGTCTATCAACAGCTTAGGGCGCTCGCTCTAAGCTGAATTAAAGTAGATGTGCCTCTCTTTAGTCAATTTTGCTGCTTAATCACTATCAATTGAAAGTGCATGATAGGCGTCACTAAACCCAGAGCCAGAAACACATAGTGAAATACTGTTCGGGTCGTTTTTCAATTCTTTGGTTGGCTTGATGCAAACTAGCGACTGGGTTTTGAATTCATTAATCACATACTTACGCTCACGTTTAATAACCGGGAATAAACGTACAGTGTTATTACTGATACATTGATACGCCATGTTTATACGTTTTGTATTGATTAAATATGCACCAGCTGAATCGTATTCACCTACTTTTCCAATACATGCTTGGCTTTGAACAATAAAGCCAACATTAAGCTCGTTAGAGCTAGCAATTTGATAGATCTCAGCTTGCTTAGGCAGTTCATGAGTCACTTCTTGTGAAACAAATGTCTGGTATGCATCGGAATAATACCAGTTACCAAACTTAGTGGTTGAAGCTTGTGATGCTGTAGAAAAAACGACAACAAGTGTGGCTAAAATATGTGTAAATTTAATATTCATTCTACCTTACTTTCAAGCAATATTTTTGAATGCATATGCCTGATAACAATGAAATAACTGCTTATTTTTGCAATTACTTATTTAATTAAATGTAATATGACTACCTGCATATATTTACTCTGTGAGAGCGTTTCTTAATCGGTTCGAGATTTGAGAATATGCAGTTGCAAATCAATTACGCTCTTCTCCTGAAAGTACTTTCATAAGTGAGTGCAATCCTTAGCGAGCCGGAGATGATACAGTGATTGTCACCAGTAATAAAATAGTAAATATGTAATTAAGTGTTTTTTCTAAAAATCAATAATACACAGGATGCAACTTGATGCCCATTGTTGAATGATGTAAATGTTAAGAAGTTGTGATGGTGGTCGGTTTGTTCTTATATATTAATTAATGATTTAAATCCTTCGATAATTTCAATTAGATAAGATGTAATTAAATGTTTTAAAGATGAGTGGTAATCTTTCATTGGTTTATAGTTACTCTGTTACATATATTGCACCCCATTAATTTCATATAATAAATCGCCATATATAATAAATCCTGATGAAATGTAAACGTCGTGATTTATTGTTCATGTAGATTATTGATTGTTTAATGTTTATTGGTGAATCACAACCTTACATTATGTTACTTTTTTGTAATTGCTGACGTTAGGTATTTTCTGCTCTAATTATCATATGGCAATATTGTGATGTTTCACAAATGAAAAATAATCCGAAAGCTGTTGATAGTTATAGATATGACATTTTGTGGCAGATAATATTTGCGATTGTTATGATCATTGGCATTCTTGCCTGCCTGTTAATTCCGGAAAATGTGAACAATGCCTTTCTATTGGGCTCTAGTTGGATGCTGGGTTGTGTTGTGGTTGGCTGGTTTATTTCGAAAGATTAAGCACGGTCTATTTATTCGAGTGACGTAATGTTGCAGGGCTTTGACCGAAGCGTTTGCGAAATACCTTACAGAGGTAGCTAGTATCTTGAATGCCAATTTCTTCCGCTAATATAGTCAAACTATGATTAGAGTTGACTAATCGCCAGTGTAGATGCTGAAGGCGCATTTCGTGCCAGTAATCATGTGCAGTTTTAGAGAATTCATCTTTAAACAAGCGATCAAGTTGTCGTCGACTTATGCCTATCATGGTAGCAAGTTCATCGGTTGTTTTTCTTTCTGCAAATAAGTCGCGCATCAATCCAATAGCCCGGCTAACATGCCGACCTGCGTTGGTTTCATTATCCAATGATTCTAAGCGATGCAATTGCCCACGAGGCTTATCGATAATCATATCTGCTAATCCTTTCATGGCACGTGTACGACCACAATGGCGTGTTAACAACTCTATGGCTAAATCAATGGCAGCGCTGCCACCAGAACAGCTGATGCGTTTTTTGTCGATGCAATATAATTGCTCTGTGCGTACTTCAATATCGGGGTAAGCCGTCATAAACTCTTGTGCATGTCGCCAATGTACCGAGACTTGGTTTCCTTTTAATAATCCAGTTTCAGCCAGCATGAAACAAGCATTGTCGATTGTGACTAATGTAACGCCATTAGAGGCTGCTTGTTTAAGCAATGCTTTATAACTAGGTGCCATTTGTTGAGCATGACGTGCCGATCGGCAGCCAAAAACAACAAGGTAGTTGTAATCAGCGAAACGTATCTGTTCCGGTGTTACCTGCACCTCTACCGATACACTGCTGCTTGAAGTAACTGTGCCAGATCCTAAACCTAAAATTTGCCATCCACAGTGGCGTTGCTGGCTATAATCTTCATTGTCAGCCGAAAAACGAAGTTTATCGATAAAACCACCAAAAGGTAGCATCGTAAAATCGGGCAAAGGCAATAGCAGGAAACGAACGTCAGGTGTCACGGTAGGGCTTTTATCGTCAGCTAGATTTTGATTGGAAGGCGTTATTGTTGTTGTCATGTCTGTGAGATCTTTTAACTAATGTCCATATTGTACCGTATTAGGTCTAAATTAGGCCATTTGTTTTTATGTTACCACAGTAAAATTCACACACTTCCAACGGTGATAGATGATTCATGTTGTTGTGCTTTTGTTTAATCAAAAGGCACACATGAACAAAATAATATAGGTGATATTTTCATGGTGCTTCAAACGTGGCTTTTATATTTAATTGCGGTTATTGGCCTTGCTTTTGCGCCAGGCCCTAATGGATTGTTAGCACTGACACATGGTGTATTATACGGACGTAGCAAAGCAATCTGGACCATTATTGGTGGTGTGCTCGGTTTTGTGGTTGTAATTGCTTTATCCATGTTTGGAATTGGGGCAATTATTCAAACATCACCATCTGCACTTAACATATTGAAGTGGGTAGGTGGGGCATACCTTATTTGGTTGGGTATTCAATTATGGCGAACACTGCCTGTTAATTTAATCATTTCAGAAAAAGCCATCGCTGAAAAAAAACGTTCAGCATTGTTCATGCAAGGTACTATAGCGGCGGTTTCTAATCCCAAAGTTCTGTTATTTTTCGGGGCCTTTTTACCGCAGTTCATTGATCCTCAAATATCGCTTTTGACACAATTCTTTGTCATGGCTTTAACCTTCTCGGTGGTTGAGTTTGCGGTTGAGTTCATGCTGGCTAGTGTTTCTGTTTATATTGGCCCTTGGCTTGAAAAAAGAGGGCAACGCTTTAACCAAGTCTGTGGTGGTTTATTTGTGGTAATTGGCATTGCGTTACCGCTTACGCAGTAATGAATAACTAAGCACCAATAAATCTAGATCAGCCATTCAATCAGTAATTCTAAAGAAGGGTTCTGCATCGTTTTCGGGCGTACAAGGTAATAACTGTTACCGGAAGCGACTGTTAACGTATGCGGAGCTACCAACCGTCCTGATTCTAAATCAAGCTTAGCTAAGGTGATATCCCCAATGGCGATACCGAACCCCTGTATGGCTGCACTTACCGACAAATCTAATGTTGCAAAATGCTGGTTTTGATCAGCGGTTAAGTGTGAGCTGTTAGCCTGCTTTAACCACAACGCCCAGTCACTTTTCTGTGGAGTGGCATGCAGCCACGTAAAACCCTTCATTTCATTGGTACTTAATGTCGTTTTATCGACTGGTAATACAGAAGCAGAACATACTGGTGTTAAAAATTCTTCAAATAATAAGTTAGTGAGCAAGGATTTCTCTTGTGGTGATTGCCCGTAACAGATCGCAGCATCAAAAGGTTCGGTTGAAAAGTTGACGTTATGTTTAATGGCGGATGTGAGCTCGACATCTATATCGGGGTAGGCTTGTTGAAAGGTCATCAGTTTAGGCAGCAACCAAGGTGTAATACAGCTTGGGGCTTTCAGTTTGACTAATTGTTTATCATTCGATACTTGTTCAACAGCACGATGAATTTGATTCATTGCTTGTTCAACAAGAGGAAGAAACTCAGAACCTTTATTAGTTAAGGTCAACCCGCGCGCATGGCGGTGAAATAGCCGTACTTTCAGTTGTTCTTCCAAAGAAATTACCTGACGACTTACGGCGCCTTGTGTCACATTCAAAATATGTGCTGCAGCAGTGAAATTTAGGTGCTGGGCTGTGATCAAAAATGCTTGAAGCTCTTTTGTTGATGGTAGTCGATTTATCATACTTATTCCCTGTCGCTACTGACACTTAAGGTATGCGGTTTAATCATGGCTAGTATGCCGACATTTCGATTCTGATTTCAAGCTAGGTCTGCTTTAATCTAAATATAAAGAGATTAAGAGATTACTTATGCCATCCATTTGCATTTTAATCCGAAGTTAGACCATTTTTCAGCCTGTTTATTCGTATTGGGAGCAAGGAGAATGAAATCACTGGCGTCAAAATTAGTACCAAAGGCAGTAGAAAAACTCATGCCATACCAGTCGGCACGACGCATTGGAGGCAGTGGTCATCTATGGTTGAATGCGAATGAACTAGAAAGCAGTTGCCAGTATGGTGACGAGTCAAAAGGACGTAACGATATGTATAATCGTTACCCCGACTTTTTACCCCATGATATTGCATCAGAGTATCAAGCGTACTGTGAGCAAGCATCGGGTGCATTGAGCTGCGAGACTGTGGCTGTACGGGGGGCTGATGAAGCGATTGATTTGTTGATCCGTACATTTTGCCAGCCGGGTAACGACCAAATTATGATTTGCCCACCAACGTATGGCATGTATGAATTTTGTGCCGATGCTTTTTCGGTTAATACGCTAGCTGTGCCGTTACTCGATAACTTCCAACTTGATGTTGCGGCGATTAAACATCAACTGGCTGACACAAGCTTACTTTTCTTATGTTCACCCAATAACCCGACAAGTAATACCATTCATCATCACGATATTATGGAATTACTTGAAGCCAGTAAAGCGTCAACTTTGGTTGTGGTTGATGAAGCTTATATTGAATTCGCACCAGAAACGAGTGTGCTGCATTTGATGGGACAATACCCGCATCTGATTGTGATACGTACTTTATCAAAAGCATTTGGATTAGCATCGATTCGTTGTGGCTTCTTAATGGCAGATGAAAGTGTCATGTCGTACATTGCACGATTGATTGCGCCTTATCCTATTGCTGATCCAACGGCTGAAATCGCATTGAAAGCCCTTGCTCCTGAAGGCTTAAAGAGTATGCGTAGCCAAACAGATGAACTTATAACAACCCGTGAATGGTTTATTAGCGAATTGCAGGTGTTACCGATTGTAGATGTGGTTTATGCGTCGGCAACCAATTTTGTGCTTATTCACTTTAATACATCAAACAGTATTTATGATTATTTATTAGAAAAAGGCATTGTGACCCGTAACCAAGCTCATGAATCGATGCTTGAACACTGTGTCAGAATTTCCATTGGCTCAAAGAACAGTATGCTTGAAACCTTAAATGCGTTACAACAATATCAATAGGAAGAGGGATCTTATGATGAAAAAACTAATGAGTGTCGGAATTATTCTGGCGTCAGCACTATTTACTACTGCACAAGCCGCAGATGAAAAAGTGGTTCGTCTCGCGTCAGATTTCACTTATCCGCCGTTTAACTATAAAGATGCATCAGGCACTCCGAAGGGATTTGATATTGAAATTGCAGACGCACTCTGCGTCGAAGCGAAGCTAAAATGTGAGTGGGTTTCACAAAATTGGGATGGACTCATTCCAGCATTATTATCACGTAAAGCTGATGCAATTATGGCATCAATGCGTATTACAGAAGAACGTAAAAAGCGTGTTCTGTTTACAGACAAGTATTACCAAACACCAGCACGTTTTGTAACGGGTAAAGATTCAGGTATTACTATTGATACCGCGGGATTAGACGGTAAAACCATTGGTGTTCAACTAGGTACAATTCATGATCGTTATGTAACCGATATCTATGGTGATGTGGCTAAAATTCGTCGTTATACTGGTCAAGATGAAGTGTATCTCGATCTTGAAAGTGGGCGTCTTGATGCCGTATTCGGTAACTCTGATCAACTCGTTTTAGCGTTTTTAGAAAAAGAACGCGGTAAAAACTTTGAATTAGCTGGCGAGCCAGTAACAGATAAAGCCTATATTGGCGAAGGCACTGCGTTAGCATTACGCCTACAAGATAAAAAATTAGCCGACAAATTTAACCAAGCCATTAAAACGATTCGTGAGAACGGTACTTACGACAAGATTGCCGCTGGATACTTTAGTTTTGATATTTATGGTGAATAAAGGCTGGTTGTTATAACCCGTTTTACATTATTTATGAATACATAAAGCAGTTACTTCGGTAGCTGCTTTTTTGTTTTTTTATGTTTAAGACGATGACATGACTAACAAGAACGTTGGTCACAGAAATAATGTATTGATATTGTTAGCTTCTAAACTTCGGACTAATTTAATCATACCGACGTAATGAATTCGTTAAACGGACATAAAAGGGAGAAAGCATGCGAATGTTACCGATTATTTTACTGAGTTTGGCGAGTGTATTTTCTATTGGGCTACATGCACAAACTGCCACAGAAATTGTCACTCAATCTGATCTGCAAATGCGCGGAGATTCGAGTTACAGCGAACTAACAATGAATATTATTCGTCCTGATTGGACGCGTTCGATGAGCATGAAAAGTTGGACGAAAGGAAAAGAGTTATCGTTAGTGTTAGTGACTGCACCAGCCAAAGATAAAGGTAGTGCATCACTTAAGCGTCAACGCGAAATGTGGAATTGGATACCAAGTATTGAACGTGTGATCAAGATAGCGCCATCTATGCTCGGACAATCTTGGATGGGGTCAGATTTCACCAACGATGACCTTATTAATCAGTCGTCTATCGTCGTGGATTACACCCACGCAATACACGGTACAGAAGTGTTTGATAATGATAATACTTATGTGATTGATGCTATCGCAAAGCCTGATGCCCCCGTGGTGTGGAGTAAAGTACGTTTGTGGATATCGAAAGATACGTACTTACAGCGGAAAGTGGAATTTTTTGATGAATTTGATGAGTTGGTTAATACAATGAAAACATATGATATTAAGCAACTTGGTGGACGTGATATTGCCACCAGAATGGAAATGGTACCTGCTGATAAGCCGGGAAATAAGACAGAGATGATCACCCATCAGGCGCAGTTTAATTTTGCGATCAAAGACAGCTTTTTTTCTCAAAATCAGATGAAGGAATTGAGAGATTAACGAATGTCATCGAAAGGCTAGTTAAAATATAGCGGGATTAGCTTAAAACATTCTGATACTTGGCGGAGCATGTATGTTAGTTAAATTAGCGTGGCGAAATCTGTGGCGTCAGAAACGACGTACAGTACTAACAGCATCCGCCTTAGCACTGGCGCTATTATTATCCTTGTTTATGCGTAGCCTGCAAGAGGGTGGGTATGCCAGTAACATTGACAATAGTGCCCGCTTCTTTACTGGATTAATTCAGCTACAGCACCCTGAATTTAAAGAAAGCCAAAGTATTGATGACTTATTACCTGCCACAGGTGCTTTTATCGAACCTGTTCGTAATAATCCACATATAACGCATTTATTGCCACGTATTGAATCTTTTGCCCTTGCTGCAGCAGCAGAAAAATCGAAAGGTGTCATGGTTTTAGGTATATCACCTGAACTCGAAAACCGATACTCACATATTTCGCAAAGGGTTGTCGTTGGTGAATACTTAACCGACGGTGATTCTCAGGTATTAGTCGGAGAGGGCTTAGCCAAATCATTAGGGTTAAGTGTGGGTGACGACATCATTTTATACGGGCAGGGCTATCGCGGTCAGACCGCTGCGGGTTTGTATCCGATTAAAGGCATTGTGAAGTTTCCTATTCCAGCCCTCGATCAGCAGCTGGTTTATCTCCCCCTAACGCAAGCGCAAACCTTATATAGTACAGGCGGTCAAGTTACTGCTTGGGTGTTGCATACCGACGATTTAGTCAATCTTGAGCAAACAGTTAATGAGTTGTCGCGCACTTATATCAACCGTGCCGTAGTGCGTGATTGGCAAGACTTATCCCCCGAGATGGCACAGCAAATTATGATGGATAAAGTTGGCGGCATTTTCATGATGTATCTGCTTTATGGCATTGTTGGTTTTGGGTTGTTTGCCACGATTTTGATGATGACATTAGAACGTCAGCGTGAATTCGGTGTCATGTTAGCTACCGGATTATTACGTAGAAAACTATTAATGCTGATTGGTATCGAATCGGCATTTATTGGTGTATTAGGTGTGGTATTAGGGTTGATATTAACCTTGCCTGTTTTACTGTGGTTTTATTACAACCCTTATGAGTTAACCGGAGAACTCGCACAGGCCGTACTTGAGTTAGGCTGGGAACCTGTTCTAAAAGTATTGATTGCACCTTGGCTGTTTAAAGAACAAATAATGCTGGTATTGGGGTTACTTTTCTTCTGTTTGATTTACCCAATGTGGCGCATTTACCGTCTTGATCTTGTGAGCGCATTAAAAGGAGGTGCCCATGCTGATTAAACTCGCTTGGCGTAACTTATGGCGCAATAAATTACGTACCAGCATTATGCTATTCGCCATGGTGTTTGGCTTGATTGGTGTCGCAAGCATGATCGGCTTTATGAATGGTATGTATGGCAACATGATTGATAATGCCATCGCGTGGCAAACCAGTAATATTCAAATCCACCGTAGTGAATATATTAATGAACCCGAGATCAACGACACCATCATTGGGTCAGAGCAGATCATCGAGCAATTACGAGATATGCCAGACGTTAGCGCGTGGTCGGCACGCTTTATTGCTGATGGTATGGTGGCTTCTGCACGTTCGACACGTGGAGTAAAGATCAATGGTATTGATCTGGAGGCGGAAGCAAAAGTAACGCCGTTAGTCAGTCACATTATTGAAGGCGAATGGTTATCAGAACAAGGGCGAAATCCGGTATTAGTTTCAAGTAAAACCGCAGAACGTTTGCGCTTACGTGTAGGATCAAAAGTCGTTTTAACGTTTACTGATGCCGCTAATGATGTATCGGGGGCGGCGTTTCGTGTTCGCGGTATTTTTAAGAGTCCGTCGAGCAGTTTTGATGACGGCAATGTGTATGTTAGGCGCAGTGATTTAAGTGCTCTTGCCCATATAGATGGTGTTCATGAAATAGCCATAGTGGTTAATGAAGCTACACCATCATCGAATATTGTTACTCAAGCGGTAAAAGCACAGTTACAGACTAAAACCAGCAAATTGAATACCATACGAGACTGGCAACAGATTCAGCCTATGATGGCGACGATGATTAAGCAAACGGGCACCAGTACCGCAATTATTCTCGGCATTTTTGTATCAGCGATGGGCTTAGGCATTGTAAATATCATGTTGATGTCGGTGTTTGAGCGTACCCGCGAGTTTGGTGTGTTGATGGCCGTAGGTATGCAGAAGCATAAGGTGTTCTTACTGATCATGCTTGAGACAAGCTTACTTGGAATGAGTGGTGCGTTATTGGGTGTAGGTATTTGTGCTGTATTAATGATGTTATTACAAACAACCGGTATTTCATTAAATTCAATGGCTGAAGGCTTGGGGGCGTTCGGCGTTGATACGACTATATACCCGAGAATGTCATTCGGCGAATACCAGTTAATCTTTCTTACTGTGGTTGCCGCAAGCTTTTTGGCGGCACTTTATCCGGCGCGTCAAATATTAAAGCAGCGCCCAGCAGATGCGATGGCGGAGAAACACTGATTATGAGCATTCAAATTAATCAATTGTGCAAAACATATAATCCGGAATCTGATTTTCCCGTTCATGCTGTTAAGTCGCTCGATTTAACCATTGAACAAGGTGAGTTTGTCGCGGTAATGGGTCCATCAGGTTCTGGTAAAACGACACTGCTGAATATGCTTGGTGGCATTGATGTACCCACGTCTGGTGAAGTGAAAATAGACGGTAATGACATTTGCCATTTATCAGAAAAAGATTTAATTGCTTTTCGCCGCGATAATATTGGTTTCATTTTTCAAGACTACAGTTTGCTACCCGTATTAACGGCATTAGAAAACGTAGAATTTGTGATGCAGTTACAAGGCCATAAAGAAGCTGAATGTCGCGAGCGAGCGAGTGACTTATTGGAACAAGTAGGGCTCGCTGAACAGCGGCATAAAAGACCGACAAAGCTATCTGGTGGTCAGCAGCAGCGTGTTGCAGTGGCTCGTGCATTAGCACCACGACCAAGATTTGTAATGGCGGATGAACCTACCGCAAACTTAGATGCTAGAAGTACAGCAGAATTGCTGGATATTATGCAGCAGCTAAATCAGCAAGAAGGCACGACGTTTATTTTTTCGACTCATGATCCTCGAGTCATTAAACGTGCACGCAGAGTAATTGTGTTTGAAGATGGTCAGTTGAAAGAGGATCGTCGTCAGTGAAACGTCAGCTATCACATATCGTATTAAAAACGATGTTAGCCGTTGTTATCTCGTGTGCGTGTAGCTCAGTCGTATTGGCTCAAATACCAGGATTAGAGCCCGAGAAAAATTGGGATTTAACGGGTTACGTGAAATATATGGCAACAGGGTCGTTTCCTGATAGTAGAAGCGAGAATACAACGGATGTTAAGGATCAAGGGAACAGCCTAGATAACCTTATCCATCAGCGTTTTAATTTTGAATACCGATTTAATCGTCACCTGCGCGTTAATGTAGGAATGAGAAATCGATTATTCTTTGGTGATTCAGCTGAAATAGCAGGGTATGGCGATCTGGTGGGCTTTGATCCCGGTTATATGGACTTATCTAAAAATTGGGTAGATAAGAATGGCGTTGTAGGCAACAGTCAGCTTGATCGCTTGTATCTCGATTGGCAGGAAAATGATTGGCAGGTTCGTGCAGGGCGTTTTCGTATTAACTGGGCAATGGCAACATTGTGGAATCCAAATGATATTTTCAACTCTTACTCTATATATGATTTCGACTACGAAGAACGTTCGGGCTCCGACGCCATCTTAGTAAGTCGTAAGCTGGGTTTCGCCAGTGCGTTTGATCTGGTGTATAACCCAAGCAAAAACAGTGAATTGGATAGCTACGCAGGTCGGTATTTGTTTAACCACCAAGGCTGGGACATGCAGTTGCTGGTGGGAAAATCTGGGCTAGATCATGTTATTGGCGCAGGGTTTGCTGGCGACATTCAAGGTGCAGGTTTACGTGGTGAAATTAGCTGGTTTGAGCCTGAACGAAGCGAGTGGATGGGGGAGCCACTAGAATCCTCAACGGTTGCCACTATTGAAACAGATTATAGCTTTGGTGGAAAAAGAAATTGGATGACACGCGCTTCGTTATTGTTTATCTCTAATCCTCAAGATCCAAATAACGCACAGCTGTTCTTAAACCTGCCGCTTACAGCACGCACGCTGAGTTTTACAGAGTATACGTGGTATGCCGATATTGGCTTTGATATAACACCGTTAAGTCGATTAACGTTATCAAGCACTTATTATAATGATGGCTCGTATTTTTTTGGGGCGAGTAACAGTTATTCTTTATCTAATGATTGGCAAGTGTTGACCGTTATACAGCGTTTTGATGGTAGCAATAATAGTCTGTTCGGTGAAACACCGAATACCTTAGTTTATTTACAAGTTAAGTGGAGCTTTTGACTTCCTGCGGTCAGGTCATATTTCATGGTAAGCGGTTGGGTATAGATTCGGCGTTGGTTATGTGTACTAAAATGTCGATTATATAGACAAAAAAACACTACTATTCATGACTTAGTGCTATTGAGTGGATGGTTGCTATTAGCTTAAGTCATTAATGTTTAACTTCTTTATTTTTGTCCAATTTGTTTATGTTTATTATTTTATTTATTTGTTGAAATGTTTATTTTTGCGACACCCTAAATTGTCTCATTTCTCTATTATTAAATAGTTAAGTTTCACGCAAACACTGAATAATAATATAAAGCGTGAGTGTGTTTAATTTAGGGGGTCACATGCGATATGAATCATTATCTATCGTAATTGCTAGAACTTTACCTATTATGATTGTATTACCATTTTGTGCTATTTCAGCTGAAGATAGTAATGGTAATTCATCAAGCGTAAAAGAAGATGTTTATGCTGTTATTTCAACTCTCATGGATGTAGGCTCAGATATTCGAGGTGATAAATTTACTCATCAAAGCGTTGGCGATCGTTCATCAAATATCAATAAAAGTAAGATATTACAACAAAATAACTTAAACACTGCTGATCTTACGGAACGAGCAAATAGCGTCAGAAATAGTGCTAAAAATTCTTACCCTCCCAAAAATGTAACGCCTAAATTAACAGAAGTAACATTTTATCAAGATGGCTTGTTAGGGACTGACAATTATTCACGTTTAGGGGCCTATGTACGTTTTGAACAAGAACAAAAGACTATAGAACAACAAACATTGGTGTTTGAAAGTAACCCTGAGAGAGAAGGTTACTCAGTTACATTAGGTGGTGATTACTTACTTAATGAAAAATATTTATTTGGTGTGGCACTGGGTTTACCCTTTTATGATTCAGGTCTTGAAAACGCAGAGAGTGAAATTGATGGTTTGGTTGCATCAGGCTACTTCAGTTATTTTCAAGATCAATGGTATATGGATTTTACAGCGAGCTATGCGCTTGTTGATACCGATATTGAACGTAAAATTAGTCACTATAGTGATAATGTTATAAACAATTCTGATGATGCAGATTCTGATATTTGGGTTTTTTCGTTCGGTGGTGGTTATGTAATAAACCAAGGTTATTGGAATATCGCTTTAGAAAGTACCATTCAACATACACTATCGGATAGTGACCGCTATACAGAAAGGCCATCAAGAGGGAATTCCAATTATCTAATTTCTAAAGTGGATGATGTTGATAACTTAGAATCAACGATGTTGATTACAGGAGCCAGTTTTTCGCATTCTTTTCGCTCGAGTTTAGGTATATTCCAGCCATATTTACGCTCGTATGTTCATTATGATTTTGATTCAAGTTCAGAAAAAGTAATTAGTCAGTTGAAAGCAGATAACTCAGGCATGATTTTGCCTATCATTATAAATTCTGATGACCAACTATATGGGCGAGCGCACTTAGGGGTATCAAGTGTGTTTAATAACGGGTGGCATGGTTTTGCAGAGGCTAGTACTTTAATTGGATTAGATGATTTAGATGCTTATACCTTTACATTAGGTGTTGGTATCCCGTTTAATTAATGCTTATGTTGTAGTTATATTCATACCCAAGCTACCTCAAGATACTCGCTGAGATTCCCCTTAATCTTGCATCTTGAGGTAGCTTGGTTATGAGATTAGGATTAATCTTTTTCATAGGGCAGAGGTATATATCGATTTAGTCGGTCATAATTTCCATTCTTTATAAAGAAAAGCTCAAGCTGTAACATTATTCCGGGGTTAATATGGTAGTCATATTCTTTTGGGAATTCGATCTCAGGTTCTATTGTTAAATAAATCCAATCTTTATAGAGCTTTTGTGTCCACGATGCCGATACCCAATAGTTGGATATTTCATCTTCTTCACGTGTATCTGCACTTATACCTATAGAGTACTCCATAAGGTGATTATCATTTAGGCGGTCAAAGTATTCAAATGTTTGTACTAACTCCCAGTTATTATCTTCATCAAGGAACTGACCACTTGTACTAGCCTTAAATATTTGTGTCTCGTCTTCATTCATCGCTCGGTAAAAATCGAAGTATGTGACAGCACCTGGTCCTTTTTCATGATAGAAGAAAATCTCTTGTTTTATACGGCTTGTCCAACGCTCGCTTAAAATATCAACTCGACTTGCATTTACTCTAACAAAAGGATCCGGTGGCCATCTTACTTTTACACCGATATCAAAATTTGTTTTCCAGTTTCCCAATATTTTATCTTGAAGTCTAACACCACCAACAGCAGAGCTGCTGCTATCATTCTCACCAGAAATACCTCGTTGTTTGCTTTCTAAACTATCAAAATCATCGGGGTCGGTTTCAAAAATCAGTTTCCAATTTCGTTTGGTATGCGGAAGGTCTAGTTTAAGATAAACATTAGCATCGAAATCAGAATAACCACGGTGTGAATAACGCGGCTTAAACTTAATGCGCAAATAGCTACGATTCATCATTGGTTCATCTTCGTCTTCTTTACCGACATACTGATCAAGTGATTCACTGTAATCATGTATGGTATCTGCTAATTTATCTTCTGAATCGTCCATCCACGCGAGAATAGTGTTATCGTCAGCATTTAGAATTTCATTGTTTTCCCCTAGCAGTATTTGGCTAGAAGGGCTGATATTATTTTTTTTTGTGATTTCATTAGCGTTAATACTGGCCGTATAGAAACAAAAAAAAGGAAGAGTGAAGCACATGAAAGGAAGGTCATTTTTGTGCTCGAAAGACAAATATTTCCGGTAGTGCCTCCAAAGGTAATAATTAGTGTTCATTTAACTACCTCTGGTAGAAATAAAATAACTTTATTGTCATATAACCTTAATTATAGTTCTCTATAACTGTTTGTGGGTGAGGTTAGTTCTTATTGCTAAGAACTAATACTTAATATCTAAGGCAATGATTACTTTAACTTTAGTATCAAGAATATCACTTTTAAGTTATGTACTTCAAAGGGGCTGTGTGTATTAATTTACGTAGAGACACGAAATTTTACATATTTTATTGAGTGATAAATAGTGCAATAAAATAATTCAGCTACACTTAAATCTAACTGAAAAAACATACGTGAATGTACGATATTTTATACTGGTTATTCTAGGCGAGGATAGGATGAATAGTACGGATTTTGATGGCGTAAAAAGGGATATATCATTGACAGTTAATGATATTTTTGTGAATTTTGAAGAGGATAATCACCGTCTTCCGACTATGGAGGAATTTAGAACTATTTTTTCAAGTCATGCAGATCAATACATTGGCCCGGCGAATGAGTTAAAGGTTGAAGGTCTTGGCTGTCATTTAGATAGGCATAGACGTCGAGAGCAAACACTATGGACTGCAGCTAATGAGTTAGAAGCGGAACAGCGATATTTACGCTCAGATTGTTAGCTATGTATGAATCACGTTTTGAGCGTATACACAAAGAAGTGATTAAGTAATGATGGATGCTTTTAGGCGGTAATTGCTTTTAGGTTGTTGTTATAGCTTGATTTATTAATCAGATGTCTTTTATAACTGTTGTTCTCCATAAATAATTATCGCCAATTTTAACGTAAAGCTAATGACACTTTTGATGAGGGCTGTTTATTTAAAATATGACAGATCATCCAACCAGCTTTAGCCATATCATTCAGATTAACGCCCGTTTCTATGCCTAATCCATGGCACATATATAACACATCTTCAGTTGCAACATTTCCACTTGCCCCTACTGCATATGGGCAACCTCCTAACCCTGCAACACTGCTATCTATCACGCTTACACCCATGGTTAACGCTTGATATATATTAGCGAGTGCTTGCCCCCAAGTATCATGAAAGTGAACAGCAAGATGATTAATTGGAATATTGCGTTGTACCGCTTCTAACATTCTACCTATACGCAGTGGTGTACCTGTACCAATGGTGTCACCAAGCGACACTTCGTAACAGCCTAAGTCGAATAACTCTTTGGCGATAACTGCAACTTGTTCAGGTTTTGTTGCACCATCGTAAGGGCAATCAGCAACACAAGATAAATACCCTCTAACCGGTATGTTGTATTTCTTCGCTTCTGTTATTAATGGCTCAAAGCGCTTAAGGCTTTCTGCGATAGAACAATTGATATTTTTTTTGCAAAAGCTTTCAGATGATGATGTGAAAATCGCAACTTGGTTGACCTTCGACTGAATTGCTTGTTCAAAGCCTTGTAAATTAGGGGTTAAGGCTGAATAAATAACATTAGGTTGGCGTGATATTTTTTCCAATACGTGTTTTGAGTCGGCCATTTGAGGAACCCACTTAGGCGATACAAATGATCCTGCTTCAATATGGGTTAGTCCTGTTAGAGACAACTGATTGATAAGGTCGATTTTAGCTTCTGTACTCACAGTAGCTTCATTCTGTAAGCCATCGCGTGCGCCCATTTCAACAATCGTAACATCGGTAGGGAGCGAACTTATGCTATTCATTCTCTTCCCTTATTTTGTATTGATCTTGGTATTAGTACACCATGATGGCTGGCGCTTATCAAAGAAAGCGCTTAATCCTTCTTGCCCTTGCTCTGATACACGAATATCGGCAATTAAATGACTGGTATATTTGATTAACTTTTTATCAATAGGTTGGTTTTCACATGTATGACACAGTGCTTTAGCTTGTTGTAGAGCGGCTGGGCTATTGTTTAAGATGGCTTGAGTAAGCTGGATTATTTGCTGTTCTAATCTGTTTTCTTCTACTTTCGCTTCGGTATCGACAATAAGGTGTATTAACCCAATGTGTTGCGCTGTGTTTGCATCAATACGTTCTGCCGTCAGCATGTAACGTCGCGAATAACGAACACCAATAGCACGACAGACATAGGGCCCGATAGTTGCCGGAATAAGCCCTAATTTCACTTCACTTAGGCAAAACTGTGAATCAGACTGTGCGATAACGATATCACAGCAGCAAATCAACCCTAATGCACCACCAAAAGCACAGCCTTGTACAACAGCAATTGTTGGATGAGGAAATGTATCAAGAGTTTGCATTAGATGGGCGAGTTGTTGGGCATCTTGATGATTTTCTTTAACGGATTTTACCGCCATTGACTGCATCCAATGAAGATCTGCGCCAGCTGAAAAATGCGTGCCGTTTGCCCGTAACAATAAACACCGAATAGTAGGAATAGCGGCGAGGGTGTCTATGTAATGAATGAGGCTTTCTATCATTGAATCATCAAAGGCATTCTTTTTACTCACACGATTAAGTATGAGTGTTGCAATGCCATTTGCATCGATTTCACATAAAACATCACTCGATTCTGTATCACTTTGTTCATATGTTTTTTGTGTGTGTTCAGCCAGTCTATTTTGATTAAGCTTGTATTCTTTCATTTTAGCGCTCTCTATATTCGGGCTAAATATAAGGACTATGTACGGGCATTACATTCGTCTATTACATTCTAAAAATACCAAACTGACTGTCAGGAATAGGTGCGCGTAATGCAGCAGTAAGGGCTTGTCCTACAATATCCCTTGTATCTTTTGGATCGATAATGCCGTCATCCCATAACCGTGCACTGGCATAGTAGGGGTGTCCTTGATTTTCATATAACTCAATGATTGGCTGTTTGAAGTCATTTTCTTCTTCTGCCGACCATTGCTCGTTTTGTCTATTTTTTGCATCACGCTTTACTTGCGCCATAACACCTGCTGCTTGTTCTCCGCCCATGACGGATATTCTCGCATTCGGCCACATCCACATCATGGTTGGGTTATAGGCTCGCCCGCACATGCCATAATTGCCCGCACCATAAGAGCCGCCCACAATCACGGTAAATTTAGGCACATCAGCACACGCAACAGCCATGACCAGCTTGGCACCATGCTTGGCTATCCCTTCTGATTCATATTTTTTACCGACCATAAACCCAGTAATATTTTGCAAGAACAGCAGGGGGATTTTTCGTTTGGCGCAAAGCTCAATAAAATGAGCACCTTTTTGGGATGATTCTGAAAAAAGAATGCCGTTATTTGCCACAATACCGATGGGATGACCGTATAAATGAGCAAAACCACAAATAAGCGTTGTGCCATACAAGGCTTTAAATTCATCAAAATCGGAGTCGTCGACGACGCGGGCAATGACTTCGCGAACATCGAACAAGTGACGTAAATTAGCGTTAATGATGCCGTAAATTTCTTCAGCGTTATAACGTGGTGGCAGGATGGTTTTTTGTGGTGCCACGGTGGGTACTTGGTTCGCGCTTGCAATAGTTTGCCTAGCAATAGTCAGTGCATGTATTTCGTTATTGGCATAATAATCGGCAACACCTGATTTTTTACAATGTACATCTGCACCTCCTAGTTCTTCCGCTGTTACTATTTCACCGGTAGCGGCTTTAACTAGAGGAGGACCAGCAAGAAAAATTGTGCCTTGTTCTTTCACGATGATTGAGACATCTGCCATTGCAGGAACATATGCGCCCCCTGCGGTACACAAACCTAAAACAACCGCAATTTGAGGAATCCCTTTAGCAGACATTCGTGCTTGATTGTAAAAAATACGGCCGAAATGGTTTTTATCAGGAAAGACTTCAGCTTGATGTGGAAGGTTCGCACCACCAGAATCGACAAGGTATACACAGGGGAGGTGGCAACGTTCAGCAATCTCTTGCGCGCGAAGATGTTTTTTGACGGTTAATGGGTAATAGGTGCCGCCTTTTACTGAAGGATCGTTAGCAATTACCATGCATTCGATGCCTTCAATTTTACCGATGCCAGCGACAACACCAGCGCATGGAATGGGGTCATCATACACACGCCATGCTGCAAATTGTCCAATTTCGAGAAAATGTGTCCCTTTATCTAATAGTAATGCAACGCGCTCTCTGACAGGTAGCTTGCCTTTTTGTCGTTGACGTTCAATAGCCGACTGACCACCACCTTGCTTGATAACATGAAGGTTTGATTGAAGGTTATCGATTAGCTCGACCATTATTTGTTGGTTGGTGAGAAAATGCGGATCGTTCGGTTTAGCTTTGGTTTGAAGAATTGCCATGTCACGTCCTTTTTAAATGCACAGCATTAACAGGGGTCTGAATGGAGAAATTTGAATTGGAAACGTCGTTAACGTGATTCTTCAAATAATTCTCGACCAATCAACATACGCCTTATTTCAGAAGTACCCGCGCCAATTTCGTAAAGTTTGGCATCTCGTAATAATCGACCTGCTGGAAATTCATTGATGTAGCCATTACCACCAAGTAATTGAATGGCGTCTAGCGCTAGTTGTGTTGCCAACTCAGCAGTGTATAAAATGACTCCTGCGGCATCTTTTCGTGTGGTTTCACCCCGATCACAAGCGGCTGCGACGGTATAAACGTAAGCACGCGCGGCATTCATTCGGGTATACATGTCGGCGACTTTGGCTTGAACCAGTTGGAATTCACCAATAGAACGACCAAACTGTTTACGATCATGCACATAAGGGACAACGAGATCGAGGCAGGCTTGCATAATACCTAATGGACCTGCAGCAAGTACCACGCGCTCATAATCCAACCCACTCATTAGAATTTCGACACCGTGGTTTACTTTCCCTAAAATATTCTCTTGTGGTACACGACAATTTTTGAACACTAATTCGCAGGTGTTAGAACCGCGCATTCCCAACTTATCGAGCTTTTGAGCATGGCTAAATCCTTTAAAATCCCGCTCGATAATGAAAGCGGTAATACCATGAGATTTTGCGCTAGGATCTGTTTTGGCGTAAACGACGATGGTGTGTGCATCTGGACCATTGGTGATCCACATTTTAGTACCGTTCAGAACGTAATGGTCGCCTTCTAATTCTGCTTTTAATTGCATACTGATTACATCTGAACCTGCATTCGGTTCACTCATCGCAAGCGCACCAATGTGGCTGCCATCGATGAGTTTAGGGAGGTATTTTTCACGTTGACGTTGCGTGCCATTTCGAAATATTTGGTTTACACACAGGTTAGAATGCGCGCCATAGCTAAGTGCGACAGAGGCTGATGCTCGGCTTATTTCTTCCATCGCAATAACGTGCGCCAGATACCCCATATCTGCACCACCATATTCCTCATTAACTGTTACACCTAATAACCCCATTTTTCCGAAGAGTGGCCATAGATGATTAGGAAACTGATTATCTTTATCAATATCTGCAGCAATCGGGGCAATATGTTCCGCAGCAAAACCATTGACTTGTTCGCGTAGCATATTGATTGTTTCACCAAGGTTGAAGTTAAGTGGGGTATACGCAATTTTCATAACATCTCCTAAGTCGCTTAGTAAACTTCGGTTGTTATATAAGCTATTTTTAGCTTGGTTTTGAACGGTTAAGCGCTTGATGGCAACGTTTACGGGCAGCATTGAGTTCGTTCATTACAACATTTATATCGTTAAGTTGTCGTTGTAACGTGACTTGTTTGTCATCAATGATAGTTAGCATTTGATTGAGCTGATTATCACTTTGATTTGTATCGTATAGTTCAAACAATTCTCTAATTTCAGCAAGAGAAAAACCGAGCCGCTTTCCTCGTAGAATCAATTTCAACCGTATCTTATCTCGACGTTGATAAACCCGAATATTACCTTGTCGGGCTGGGTGAATAAGCCCCATATCTTCATAAAAACGAATACTTCTTGTCGTGATATCAAACTCTTTAGCGAGCTCGCTAATTTTAAACGTTTCCACCTGATTATGTCCTCCAACTGCTTGGCGACCAGGAAAGCTTTATCATGAAACAAAGCGTTAAAGACAAAACATAACCTTAATGATAGAAAAAAAGTAAAGACAATCGATGTGGTTCGATTGGGGTCGTTAAGATTTGAAGTGTTGCCAGCTTGTTTCTTGACGTTTACGTAAATGTTAGTGCTATGCTTACGTAAACGTCAAGAAATCACAGTGCGAAAAATACTAAATCCGAAAGGCTGTGATCAATTGCTGTCGTCAACGGGGGCGGAGTAATGGAAAAAACCATTTGGATTGTATCTGCAAAACGTACACCGTTAGGTAGTTTTCAAGGCAAGCTTAAAGCGTTTTCTGCCCCTCAATTAGGGCAGTTTGCCATTAAGGCTGTACTCGATGCGGTGCCTATTTCACCTGATTGTATCGATGAAGTCTTTATGGGTTGTGTATTGCCTGCTGGTTGTGGTCAAGCACCTGCTCGTCAAGCGGCTTTAGGTGCAGGGTTGTCGTATTCTGTTGGTTGCACGACGATTAATAAAGTCTGTGGTTCTGGTATGAAATCAGTCATGTTGGCGCATGATTTGATTAAAGCTGGGTCAATAGGTTGTGCTGTTGCTGGTGGTATGGAAAGCATGACCAACGCACCATATCTTCTGAAAGATTCACGTAATGGAATGCGGATAGGTCATAAAACAACGTATGACCATATGTTTTTAGATGGCTTACAAGATGCCTATGAAGGTGACTTAATGGGTGTGTATGCTCAGCATATTGCCGATAGGTTAAATTACACCAGAGAGCAGATGGATGAATGGGCGACTATGTCGGTTCAACGATCTTTAGATGCACAAGCCCAGCAGTTATTTAGCGATGAAATAGTGCCAATTTCGTTATCAACTAAAGGTGCAACAACACCAGAAGACGGTACGAATACACATAACAGTAAGATGTTAGGTTACGATGAACACCCTCACGAAATAGATCTCAAAAAAATCCCCAAACTTACTCCTGTGTTTGCGATGCATGGCACTGTGACAGCTGCAAATTCAAGTGCAATTTCGGATGGTGCTGCCGCATTAGTGGTTATGGATGCTGAAATTGCGCAGCAACAAGGATTAGCGCCTCTTGCCATTATCAGGGGGCATACCACACATGCTCGTAAGCCAGCAGAATTCACACTTGCGCCTGTTTACGCGATTGAACAATTGTTATCAAAATTAGATTGGTCGGTCGATGAAGTTGATTTATGGGAAATCAATGAAGCTTTCGCTGTGGTTACACAAATAGCGGTGCGCCAATTAGGCTTGGATATTGACAAGGTAAATATTAAAGGAGGCGCGTGTGCGCTTGGGCATCCTATCGGTGCCAGTGGTGCACGTATTCTGGTTACGCTTATTCATAGCCTGAGGCAGATTCAAGAATTAAGAACTGCACATGATCCGAATAGCCAAAATATGTCGAATAAAAAAGTGATGCGTGGCGTTGCTTCCCTTTGTATTGGAGGGGGAGAAGCGACAGCAATTGGTATCGAAATTCCGCTATAAGTTTTTGTGATAACGGCTCGTCTAAAAAGGACATAGCAATGATTAAATCTGTTCCCTTATTTATTGATGGTGAGTTTCGTCAGTCAGTGACTGAAGAGTGGGTGGATGTGACCAACCCTGCGACAAACGATGTGATTGCCGAGTTACCCTGCGCAACAGAACCTGAAATGGTTGAAGCTATTACCAGTGCGACTAACGCCTTTCAATCGTGGAAAGCTGTTGCTGTGCCAGATCGCGCTAGACTCATGCTGCGATATCAACATTTATTGAAAGAACATCATGATGAACTGGCAACGCTACTATCACAAGAAACGGGTAAAATCCTAATCGACGCCAAAGGGGATGTGTGGCGTGGCATTGAAGTGGTTGAGCAAGCTGCCAATATAGCAAGTAACATGATGGGGGAAATGGTCGAGAATGTCGCAACAGACATCGATACTTATTCCATTAGCCAGCCACTAGGTGTGTGCTGCGGTATTACCCCATTTAACTTTCCAGCAATGATCCCCTTGTGGATGTTTCCAATTGCTATCGCGAGTGGCAATACCTTCGTTTTAAAGCCTTCCGAACAAGTACCGCTAACCTCAATACGTCTAGCTGAATTATTTGAACAAGCGGGTGCACCCAAAGGGGTCCTGCAGATTATTCATGGGCGAAAGCAACAAGTCGATTTTCTGCTGTCTCATCCAGACATTCGTACAATTTCGTTTGTGGGTTCAGTACCTGTTGCACAATATATTTATCAAACCGGTACGCAACACTTTAAACGTGTTCAGGCTTTTGCGGGTGCTAAAAATCATATGGTGGTAATGCCTGATGCCAACAAGGCACAGGTGATCAGTAATTTGGTCGGAGCTTCTGTTGGGGCCGCAGGTCAACGTTGTATGGCAATTTCAGTCGCGGTGTTTATTGATGGGGCAAAAGAATGGATTCTAGATTTAAAAAACGAAATGTCAAAGATTCAACCTGGATGTTGGGACGACGCTAACGCAGGCTATGGACCTTTAATTAGTGCTCCAGCAAAAACACGCGTGCTGGGTTTAATTCAAGAAGGAAAAGATCAGGGAGCCGTGTGCGAACTCGATGGCAGTCAGTGTACAGTCGACGGTTTCCCTAATGGTAACTGGGTAGGGCCAACACTATTTAGTGGCGTCAAAACGAACATGTCGATTTATCAGCAAGAAATATTTGGACCAGTATTGATGTGTATCGAAGTGGACACTTTGGAAGATGCCATAACACTGGTGAACAATAACCCATACGGTAACGGAACATCCATTTTTACCGCCAGTGGTGGTGCTGCGCGTAAATACCAGCACGAAATTCAAGTTGGCCAAGTCGGTATTAATGTACCGATTCCAGTGCCATTACCTTTTTTCTCGTTTACCGGTTGGAGAGGCAGTTTTTACGGTGATTTACATGCTTACGGTAAGCAAGCTGTTCGTTTTTACACCGAAACGAAAACGGTAACAGCGCGTTGGTTTGATGACGATATTCCATCAGGTCCCAACTTTACTATTCACTTGAAGTAGCTGTTTATTTGAGACTGTAATGCCGTGAAATCGGAGTGATGTATGGACTTTGAATTAAATGAAGATCAACGTGCTTTCGCAGAAACTGCCCGTCAGTTTGCATTAGAACGGCTCAGCCCAATGGCGGCCGAATGGGATGAAAAACACATCTTCCCTAGAGATGTTTTAAAAGAAGCGGGAGAACTCGGTTTTCTTAGTCTTTATACTCCAGAAGAACAGGGTGGTTTAGCGTTAAGTCGTCTAGATTCGTCGATTATTTTTGAACAACTAGCTATGGGATGCACATCGACTACAGCCTTCATGACTATTCATAATATGGTGACATGGATGATTGCGAGTTTCGCGACCGATGAAGCCAAGGCTGAATATTGTCCGCAATTAATCACGGGAGACTGGCTGGGCTCTTATTGTTTAACCGAACCCAATGCGGGATCAGACGCTGCTTCCCTTACAACGTCAGCGAAGAAGGTAAAAGACCAATACATTCTTAACGGTGCTAAAACGTTTATTTCAGGTGCGGGTGAAACCGACGTATTAGTCGTGATGGCGCGATCGGTTAATAACGACCAAGGTGGCAATAAAAAGGCAGAGCATAAAAGTGGTGCAAAAGGTATTTCTGCGTTTATTGTACCTGCCGATGCTGCTGGCATTACCTATGGGCGAAAAGAGCCAAAAATGGGGTGGAACAGTCAGCCAACTCGTTCAATTACGTTTGATAATGTTGCGATTCCTGCTCGTAATTTACTGGGTCAAGAAGGGGAAGGCTTTACCTTTGCGATGAAAGGGCTGGATGGCGGCCGGATCAATATTGCCACTTGCTCTGTTGGCACTGCGCAACAAGCTTTGAATCAAGCGACGCAATATATGAATGAGCGCAAACAGTTCGGGAAAAGCTTGGCGCAGTTTCAGGGGCTACAATTCAAATTAGCTGATATGGCTACCGAGCTTATTGCTGCTCGCCAATTGGTTCGTTATGCCGCGAGTAAGCTTGATCGACAAGATCCTGAAGCGACAGCCTATTGTGCTATGGCTAAGCGTTTTGCTACAGATACCGGTTTTACGGTGTGTGACCAAGCATTACAGCTATATGGTGGCTATGGTTATATCAAAGAATACCCGCTTGAACGTTATTTCAGAGATGTGCGAGTACATCAGATATTGGAAGGTACAAATGAAATAATGCGCTTGATTATTGCCCGCAGGTTGTTAGCTGAAGGAACCGAAATTTTGTAGTTGGTCAATATAATCAGAAAGCATGTAACCCAAAATGTAACCAACAAAAATATTAATAGCGACAAAGGATACTTGGTAATGTCATTACTTGAAGAAAATGCAATTGAATCCATTATTCATGATCATGTTGCTGTTATAACGATGAATAACCCGCCTGCGAATACATGGACAGAAATCAGCCTTAATCAGCTTAAACAGCTAGTGTGTTCGCTTAACCAAAATAAAGATGTGTATGCCTTAGTGATCACCGGACAAGGCGAAAAGTTCTTTTCTGCTGGTGCGGATCTTAAATTGTTTGCCGATGGTGATAAAACCGTCGCATTTAATATGGCACGTTGTTTTGGTGAAGCCTTTGAAGCCTTATCTTCATTTCGAGGCGTATCTATTGCTGCAATTAATGGCTATGCAATGGGGGGAGGGTTAGAAGTTGCCCTAGCGTGTGATATTAGAATTGCAGAGCAGCAAGTAGTAATGGCATTACCTGAAGCAAAAGTAGGGTTATTACCGTGTGCGGGTGGCACACAAAATCTGACTTTGCTCGTCGGAGAAGGTTGGGCAAAACGCATTATTTTATGTGGTGAACGAGTCACTGCCGATCATGCACTTACAATCCGCCTTGTTGAAGAGGTCGTGCCACAGGGTAAAGCATTAGAATCCGCTATTGTGTTGGCTGAATCAGTTGCTAATCAATCCCCATCTTCTGTCACTGCGTGTAAAACCTTAATTCAACAGACTCGATCTGCGCCGTTACAACACGGTTTGATGAAAGAGCGAGAATTGTTCGTGAACTTATTTGATACCGAAGATCAAGCTGAAGGTGTAAAGGCATTCCTAGAGAAGCGAAAGCCTAATTGGAAGAATCAATAATCATTGATAAGACCAGTAATGCCTGCCTGATAGGGTAATGATTTACATGAAAAACTGATTAATCTAGGAGACGGTATGACAGGCAGAGTCAGTTTTGAAGAATTGGAGTGTGACGATAGCGATCATAAGATTGGTGTCGCGATATTAGAGAACACAGCGTCGTTAAATGCGCTGACATTCGATATGTTGGTGCAATTAAAAGACAAGCTGATGACATGGCAAGATGATGAACATATTGTGAGTGTTTTTCTCGATGGTGCGGGTGAAAAAGCCTTCTGTGCTGGTGGCGATGTTCGCTCGATGTATCATGCAATGAAAAGCGAAACGGTCAGTACATCTCAAGCGTTTTTAACCGACTATTTCGCTGTAGAGTATCAATGTGATTATCTTATCCATACCTACAAAAAACCGATTATTGCTTGGGGTGACGGTATTGTTATGGGAGGCGGCATTGGTTTATATATTGGCGCCAGCCATAAAGTTGTTACACCTAAGTCACGGCTAGCAATGCCTGAAATCAGTATTGGTCTGTACCCAGATGTAGGGGGAACGTGGTTCCTTAATCAGCTAGAGCCCGGTATCGGTTTATTCTTAGGTTTAACCGGTGCCCCCATTAATGCCAGTGATGCTATTGCCCTCAATATTGCCGATAACTTTCTACTTTCTGAGTATAAGTCGACAGTATTAGAACATTTACAAGCCAACTCTTGGCGAGGCATCGATGATAATCATGCCATGGTCAGTGAATTGCTCGATAGCTTGTCCCAGCCAAGCATTCATCATCAACCTGCTAGCCAACTTGTGCCTTATTTTTCGCATATCCAAGCAGCATGTAGCGGTAGTGATTTGAATACTATTTGTCAAAATATTTTAGCCATGGATGGTATGGGGCAATGGATAGAAACAGCCAAGCATACTCTTGAGGTTGGCAGTCCTATAACGGCACATATATGCTTTAGGCAAGTGACGCAATGTCAGTCATTATCATTAGCTGAATGCTTCAAACTTGAGCTTAGCTTATCTGTGAGGTGTGGGGCGCTGGGTGAATTCCAGGAAGGGGTACGTGCTCGATTAATTGATAAAAGTGGCGAGCCAAATTGGTTATTTAAGACAGTGAACGAGGTTGATACCACCATTATCGATACGTTATTCACGTCATTATGGTCAGAAGAAACACATCCGTTAGCGCAATTAGATCTATAACTTAAATTAATTTGATAACTTCAAATAACCTCAAAAGAGGAGGCGTTTCATGAGCACAATTGCATTTATTGGACTGGGTAACATGGGTAGTCCTATGGCGAAAAACTTGCTAGCAGCAGGTTTTAACGTACAAGTATTTGATTTAAATGAATTGGCAGCGAAAAAGTTAGAGCCTTTAGGGGCGATTGTGTCAGCTTCTTTAGAAGATGTTGTTAAAGGGGCAACTACGGTCATTACTATGTTGCCTGCTGGATCACATGTTCGTGCTGTGTATCTTGGTGATCATCATGGTGGTATAGGGCTGCTTAATCTTGTTTGTAGAAATACGTTTTTAATTGACTCTTCAACCATTGATCCCGATTCAGCTCGCTTAGTGGCGAATGAAGCCGCAAATAAAGGGTTACAGTTTGTTGATGCACCAGTATCGGGTGGGGTTGCAGGTGCTAAAGCCGCTTCATTAACCTTTATTGTTGGCGGAACAGAGGCTGCTTTCGGTAAAGCCCATGCGATTTTACAGTACGTTGGCAAAAATATTTTCCATGCAGGTCATGCGGGTGATGGTCAGATGGCAAAAATCTGTAATAACCTTATGCTCGGTATTTTAATGTCAGGCACCTGTGAAGCACTTAACCTTGGGATTGATAATGGTCTCGACCCCAAAGTACTCTCTAGCATTATGCTACAAAGCTCTGGGCGAAATTGGGCATTAGAATTGTATAACCCATGCCCAGGTGTAATGGAAAACGCACCAGCCAGTAATAACTATCAACCTGGATTTATGAGTAAGTTAATGCTGAAAGATCTTGGTTTAGGGATGGATGCCGCTATTCAAAGTCAATCTTCCATTCCAATGGGTACATTAGCAAGAAATTTATACGCATTTCATAATGCTAACGGTAATGAAGCACTCGATTTTTCAAGTTTATTTAAGTTTTATCAGCGTCAATCATAGTGCTAGCGAAAATAAGGATGCAGTATGGACCTAAAAGAGAGCGTGATTGCAATAACAGGTGCAGGGCAAGGATTAGGGCAAATGATGGCCGTTACTTTGGCACAATCAGGCGCTGAACTCGCACTGCTTGATGTCAATGAAGAAGCACTACGTAAAACCCAAGACCAATGTCATATGCTAAGTACTAAGGCGATGATATATAAAGTAGATGTAACGAATGAAGCTGAAGTAGTGCAGGCATTTAATGACATTATTGAAGACTTCGGTCAGCTTGATGGGTTGATTAACAATGCTGGTATATTACGCGATGGGTTGTTGGTAAAAGCCAAAGATGGCGAGATCAGTAAGATGTCATTAGAGCAATTTAATGCCGTGATGGATGTTAATGTAACAGGGTCTTTTTTGTGCGGAAGAGAGGCTGCAGTGAAGATGATCCAGACAGAACGTAAAGGCGTCATTATTAATATTTCCAGTGTGGCGCGTGCAGGAAATATTGGACAGACTAATTATGCTGCATCAAAAGCTGCGGTTGCGACGATGGCAACGTGTTGGGCTAAAGAGCTTGCTTGCTATGGCATACGGGCTGCCGCTATTGCACCTGGTGTTATTCAAACTGCGATGGCTGAACAATTAAAACCCGAAGCTGTCGAGCGTTTAAAAAAAATGGTGCCAGTTGGAAGAATAGGGGAAACCAGTGAGATCGCACATGCTGCAAAGTACATTTTTGAAAGTGATTATTTTACAGGCCGTGTGCTAGAAGTAGATGGTGGTATGCGAATGTAGCGCTAATATGTCAAGTATTGGTCATGCTGAATATTAAAAGGGACGGAATCTTATCAACTCTTTCTAGTCAAAAGTATTCCAGTTCCTTTTAAGTCATTCGTCCTAGATGCATGAGTTGCTCATGGCTTATGATTGACGTATATCAGTTACCATAAACCATGACAAATAATGCTAAACCACCACCGATTACAAACATTAGCATCCCTAGTGTAGCTGCAATTTTATTTAATATTGGGATAAATTTATCCAAAGTAATTCTCCGTCATGTAATGACCATCTACTTATCAAGAACGATATAAGAGGCAGAAGATGCCATATTTTTAGGGAGATTTCGAGTAAATTAATTATAGAAAATGTTAATGAGTTATACCTCTATCAATTGAAGTATTGACTAAGACGGCTACAGATAATAACATGCATTTAAATTACACCTTATTGGTCGGAGCTAAGAAGACTTAGCTAAAGATTGGTTATTACGTCATTTATATCGAGGAAGTTATTATGGGTTTATCATTTAAGAAAATTTTCAAAAAAGATGACAGCAAAGCAGAGCAGGAAAAAGTAGGTATAGAAGCATCTTCACAAGCAACAGCTACAAATGCTGACGCTACGCAGGAAGAAACAAAGAAAAAAGGAAAGCATGGTGAGCCGGGCTTTTGTTGCGGATCATGTTCGTAGGTAAAGAAGGCAAAACGATTGTGCTGTATACCCGTCGAAACAGAGCGATACAGCACAAAAATCTATTATTTACGCAAAGCGTGATAACAATAGATTAGAAAGCTTTTGGTGCAAAACCAGTTACTTCTTTAAGACCCATCTCACGACCCAGTGCTGTCATTGGGTGAACAACAACTAAACCACGAACAGACTTTTTCAGTTTGCCCATGTCAGCTTGTTCTGCTTTTGTTAAAGCACGTTTGAAAGCCATTGACTTAACATCAGTGCCTTGTTGATTAACATCACGTGCTTGTTTTGTCTTTAAGCTAGCAATTTGATTGTTTAACTTAGTTAGCTCCAACTTAGCTTTAGCCGCAATTGCTTTATCACCGCGGTCTACTGCACCAGCTAGTTTACGTTTAGTTTTATCTAGCTTGTTGCTTACTTGTTGAAGTTCTTGCTTTAAATTCATGCTGTTACCTTAAAATCTACACTCACAACATCTGCCTATAGTGACATTAGAAGTCAGCATAACAGTGTTGGCCTGCCCCCATTATAACAGCAACTTCCACTGTCAGTAACAAACCTTTGGTTTCAGTATGAAAATAGCGTGAATAAATCTTAAAAAACTAAAGAATTACGACTATCTAATAGCATTATTTTGAAATGATTCCGATATTTTCTTTATCGCGCTATCAGACAAGGCCGGATGCGGCGTTGCATCTGGAACCAATACAATGTGAACAGCAGGTAAAGGAGAAAGCCATGTCTCCTTTAATGCATATAAATCTTCTGAAAGACTCGATCGGTGTTATTTCTTAAATTCTGATTACTAATAAGGTTTGAGGATATTTAAATGAAGATTATTATCGGAAATGCTGGAATTACGAAATAAATCATAAGTGCTGCTTTCCTGCTGATTAATGGGTTTATAGCCATCGATACAGCGGAGCCCAATAAGCCAAGGATGGCGTAATTATCACCAAGGTAAATTGTGATCAATGAAATTAGGCTCAAATTGAAAACCTGCTTATATATCTCAGCCTTTACAATAAACCCATGTACTATGAAGCAAAGTATAAAAGATATGTATATCATTTTATTGCTTACCGTCCCCACAGTTGCTGCCTAGGTGACAACTGGTACACATTCCCTTTGCAGATACACCAAGACCAGTGGCAGCAATACCTCCTATTATCCCAGGGGTCATTATTGGAACCGCTGCACCAGTAATTACACCAGAAACCGCGGTTACTATCACATCTGATACGCATATTTCCTTACCGTCCATGATAGAATCTCCAATACTTCCAGCAATACCAGTAGCACCACCAATAATGGCTGGGACCAAAATTGCAGGTAAGAATTTTTGTGAGATTCTGACAATGTAGCCCCCTGCAAGGTTTTCTTTATAGAGCGCCATTACTACATTATTTGTAAGATTAAAGAATCTATTTGATGCAAACCCTGAAAAGCAATATTCCATGTTTGGTCTTATAGATATGATGCTATTGTTTTTCTTCCCTAGCTTGTTGCAAGCTGCCTTTTGCATTGAATATGCTATCACTGGATAGAGCTAACAATACAAGCATGAATAAAAATCTCATTTTAACCTCAAGTAACGGGCCCTAGGTGCAAATGATAACCATTAACGCTTATTGTTGCAATAAATGTATGAGTAAAATTTTGCGACTATCAAAGTCGGCTTTGTCTCAAAGTTACTCGATTTGATCTTGGATACTAAAACAGGGGGGGGACAGAACCAGACGAAGCCGGAATGCCATTGTAGTAACGGCTAAGAGTCACTTCCGAAGTGGGCGTTTTATTGTTGGCTTTTACAACCCAGCATGTTGTACTGGCTTTAAGTGTCGCCCCCAGTTCCCTTCAGCCATATTAACGGCTGTTTAAGCCAGCCAGCATTGGTTTTATGTTTGCGGAATTTACAACAAATTCGATTCAGGTATAAGATAAGGAACATCATATGCAAACAATTTTTTGGTTAAGAGATGAAGTAAAACAAGGTGAGCGTCGAGCTGCGCTTACTCCAACAGGGGCATCTGCATTGATCCAAACTGGTGCAGTCGTTATGGTTGAAAAAAGCTCAACACGAATTTTCGCAGATGCTGAATACCTTGCTGCAGGGTGTGAACTGGTTGAAGGGCATAGTTGGGTAACTGCACCAAAGAATGCGTATATTCTAGGGCTTAAGGAACTACCAGAAGACGATTTCCCGCTACAGCACAAACATATATATTTTGCGCATGCTTACAAAGGCCAAGATGAAGCCCCACAAGTTTTAGCGCGTTTTGACCAAGGAAAAGGTGAAATATTAGACCTTGAATTCTTACAAGATATTAATGGTCGACGGGTCTGCGCATTCGGTTACTGGGCGGGTTATGTAGGTGCAGCTATTGGTTTTGCGGGTTACTGTCATCGGTTGAACTGTGATTCAACGTTTCCTGCGGTAAATAGCTACCCAAATCGTGATGTTTACCTAACTGAGTTGAAGCTGTTAATAACGCAACTACCACAAAAGCCAACCGCGTTGGTTATTGGCGCGTATGGTCGTAGTGGTCGAGGTGCCGTTGATTTATTTGCAGATATTGGTATTGAAGCGGTGCAATGGGATATCAATGAAACCAAAGCGGGTGGACCTTTCACTGACATTAACAATTTTGATATTTTAGTTAATTGCGCATATTTAGCCCCGGGTACTGCGCCATTTATTACACCTGAAAGTTTGGGAACATCGCCACGACTAAGTATAGTCAGTGATGTTAGCTGCGATCCTAATAACCCAGATAATCCAATCCGAATCTATGCTGCGTGTACAAAGTTAACTCAACCGATTGTTCAATCTAAAATTGCAGGCATTGAAGTGCAAGCGGTGGATCACCTTCCGACGGTATTACCGAAAGAAAGCAGTGAAGATTTTGCTGAACAGTTATTACCGCATTTATTAACCCTTTCTGATGATTCAGATCCTGATGGGGTTTGGTTACGTGCGAATGGTTTTTTCAATACTGCGATTTCAGCATTGTGAATAAACCAATATAGCTGTTAAAAGGCAGAGCCTTTGAGCTGTATCATAAAGTAATATTTATAGGGTTCGCAGAAATGTGAACCTTGTGATGTCAGTAATCCCTTGCCTTCTAGCAATAAGGCCGTTTAAAAGCTAGGTGGTGGAAATATTCGCTTATAAATAAATTAATTCTTTTTAGAAATAAGATGAGCAGACTTTTGTTGGTTATATCTGCGAGGCGTTCGTCTTTTATACTTACATATATATTGGCAATGGTTTGCGTGGGTGATGTTTGTACAACGTCTTATTTTTATTCGATTTTTCATTATGAAAAAAGTGTGACTTTTACGCTGTTTTATTTTATTTTGTTTTCTGTTATCGGCTGTTAAATAGAGAATGAGTTAATATTAACTCAAATAATAGCAATACTCATGGACTGAGTTATTACATTATCCAAGGGTCTTATAAACATGAGTTATAAAAATTTAGCAGTGCGTAAAAAAATTGCCGTTGTATTTTCAGCGATCGGATTAGTTATGATAGCGTTTGCTATGTTCCTATTCCAAGAGTTAAAAAAAGTAGAGTCAGATGTAATTAACTTTACGGATTCTACGATTCCAAGTGTGTTATCAGTTGAAGCTATGTACTTTGAAATGTCAGTGTTGCGTCGTAGTCAATATGCGGCCCTCACATATAAAGAATCTAATTCTAAGTTAGATGCGTTGTTTATTCGTCAAGCTGCAACTAAACATAAAATTCAAGGTATGCTAAGTCGCTATGATGCTACCGTAGCTGGTACAGAAGAGCGTCGAATATTTGATTACGTATTAATGGCATGGAAAGATTATTTAAGTATATTTAATAATTTTGAGCAAATGGTAAAAAGCCGGGATCTTGATAAAGCTCATCAAGAGTTAGTTAGTTCGCTTGATGAGTTTGATGCAGTAGGTACTGCAATGGATGCGTTAGTTGATATTAACTTAGGTTTTGTTGCTAGTAATCGCACGGAGATTATAGGTAGCGTCAGTAATGTAACCACAATAACCAAAGTGTCCTTCACTGCGTTGATTGCTTTCATGGTATTTATTACGTTCTTCTTGGCTCGTCAGATTTGTCGTCCTTTGAACTTAGTTGTTGAACAATCGAAAGCGATAGCTTCTGGCGATTTAACGTTTTACCTTCAACGCGAAGAAATTGGTAATGATGAGCTAGGCGTATTGGCTGATACCAACATCGAAATGCAAAACCAGCTACGAATCTTAATTGAAGATACTATTTCTGCGGTAACTCAACTTTCTGCAGCAGTTGAAGAAATGAGTACGATCTCTGAGCAATCGGCTCGTGGTATGCAACAGCAACAATCAGACATTACAACCGTAGCTGCGGCAATGGAAGAGATGAAGGCAACCGTTGCAGAAGTTGCAAATAATACGGAAACGGCCTCTACTTCTGCGTTAGAAGCGTCTGAAGAAGCGAAGCAAGGTAATCAAGACGTTCAATCTAATATCAAACAAATTCAAATCGTGTCTCGTGATATTGAGCAAGCGGGTGAGTTAGTTGAAGAGCTGGAGCGTGAATCAAACAACATCAGTGTTGTGGTTGAAGTAATTCGTGGTATTGCTGATCAAACAAATTTGCTGGCATTGAACGCAGCGATTGAAGCTGCGCGTGCTGGTGAGCAAGGCCGTGGTTTTGCCGTGGTAGCAGATGAAGTTCGTTCTCTTGCGGGCCGTACTCAAACATCAACCAGTGAAATTGTTGATATTATTGAGAAGCTACAAGCAAGTGCAGCCCATGCGAAGAGTGCGACGGGTCAAAGTTGTTCGAAGATTCGTATTTGTGTAGAGCAAAGTGTTCAAACGGGCCAATCGATTCAAATCATTGAAGAAACCATGATGAAGGTTGCTGATACAGGTATTCAAATCGCAAGTGCGTGTAGCCAACAAGATTCGGTAACTGAAGAGCTTGGCCGCAATATTCAAAGCATGAGTTTATCAGCAAGTGAAGTGGCAATGGGGGCTGAACAAACGGCGCAGTCAAGTGTTGAGTTAGCACAATTAGCAACGATGTTGAAAACGTCACTGTCACGCTTTAAAGTGTAATATCAATCTACATAAGCTAAGATTTAAGTCTGTTTAAATAAGAAAAAGGAGATCATTTGATCTCTTTTTTTTGTCTAATAAATCAATTGCGGTTAACTGTGAATTTATAATATAAATTAACCTTTGGATTAAGGATAACCCATGAAATACGCCGTTATATTTAAAGCCGAGATCAATCAGTTTGATGATGAGTATTCCAAAATGGCAGCGAAAATGCGTGATTTAGCCATAAGAGAATATGGTTGTACTGAGTTTGTAGCCACTGCTGAAGGTAGCCAAGAAATCGCGATATCTTATTGGGATAACCTCGAACACATTAAAGCGTGGAAGCAGAATGCCGAACATTTAGTCGCACAAAAGTTAGGTCAAAATAAATGGTATAAGCATTATACCGTTGAGGTTGTAGAAGTTCTTAGGTGTTATTCATCGAAATAGAATAAGTAAAAAAATATTGTAAAACAATAATGTAAGAAAGATGTGATGCAGATCTCTACTCCCCCCAACCTACGCCTCAAATTATTATTCTAAGGATGGTCTCAATGCTGTGTGATTAATAAATAATCACGATACCCAAGTTACCTCAAGCTGCTCGTTTCAGCGAGAATTTATTGGGATCTAAGCAAGGCGCTGATTTATAGACCTAGTGGTTCTACGTTGAAAATAAGTAACACCGCATAGAGCCCAATAAAACTCGCTCTTCGGGAATGATTCAGCATGTCTACTTCTGTGTCAAATGTGTTTGAAAGGAAATGCCATTCCTACACATATTTTCCTTGAATTAAACACGCTGAGATCACTCTGAATCCTGCATCTTGAGGTGACTTGGATATACACATAATAATAATTCAAGGAGAACATCGTGGTTAAATGGAATATGGAGTTAAAACAGAACGTAAAAACGTGCCTTGCACTTGCCATAGCGGCGTCTTTATCTGCTTGCAGTAGTTCTGGTTCATCGACTTCACCCGATCCATCTTTTGGTAACGTAACGCCTTACGCTTGTAATGTATCAACATCAGCAGAAACTGATGATTTACGTATGTATCAAGTGATGGTTGAAAGCTTTGTAAATGGCGATGACAGTATTGGTCATGGTACTGGTTATGGAACTAGCCATCACAAAGGTGACTTACAAGGCATTATTGATTCACTCGACTATATCCAATCTTTGGGAATGAATGCGGTTTGGTTAACACCTATATTTGATTCTGTTCCTGTAGAAGGGCAGAACCACTGGGCTGACAGGCTGGATGCCACTGGGTATTTTGCAAGTAACTACTTTGCGATAGATCCACGTTTTGGTTCGATGGAAAAAGCGAAAGAACTCGTCGAAGAAGCCCATAAGCGTGGTTTATATGTATTCTTTGATGGTGTATTCGGACACCATAAAGATAACGTTGTCGCATCACCTCAAGGTAATTTACCTCAAGGCGAGAGTAACCCGGTTAGTTACCCTGAAAGTATGGCGTTTTATAAAGAAGTGGCGACATACTGGATAACAGAATTAAAGATTGATGGTTGGCGTTTAGACCAAGCATATCAAGTGCCTACCGATGCATGGACTGAGCTGCGTAAAAGTGTTGATGAAGCCTCGAAATCGGTTACATATGTAAACTCTGATGGCAAAACGGTTAATCCTCTCGGCTACATGGTGGCTGAAATTTGGAATAACGAAAACTACATTAATGAGACAGGCTACGGTTCTGCTGAAAACCCTGCGCTATGTTCTGCGTTCGATTTCCCTGTGCGCTACCGTGTTGTTGAAACATTTGCTGTAAATGAAAACGGCAATGGCGGAAAGGGCGGTGAATGGTTAAATGAAGGTATGTCATTACATAGTCTCTATCCAGCAGATGCTAAACCTAACCTTATGCTAGGTAATCACGATTTGGTTCGTTTTGGTGATTTGCTACAGCGTGGCAATATTGCAGATGTTAATGACGATGAATACTGGCAGCGTCATAAAGCCGCATTGTCTTTCCAAGCTGCATACAGTGGCCCTATTACCTTGTATTACGGTGATGAAATTGGCGATCAAGTCGACGATTTCGCCGGCAAAGCACCAAGTGAAACCTGTGCTATTAATGGCTTGTGTGATGATCATGTTGCACGTTCAACTGCAAAAATAGAGGGTGTTACAACATCGTCTGATAGTTCTCTGAGTGTTAGCCAAAAAGATCTGAAAAAGTATGTGACCAAACTGATGAACCTTCGTGCTGCACACCCTGCATTATCACAAGGTGAACGCGTTAATGTACTGGCTAATGATTCTGTCTATGTTGATTATAAACAGTCTGGTGATGATGTTTTACTGTACATGGTGAGCACGCAATCCCAATCAAATAACATCGAACTGATCGCATCAAAAGTAGGATCAGAAGGTGATTTAGTCGATTTAATTACTGGCGAACGATTTTCTGTTAGTTCAGGTAAGTATCAAATTCCATTAAATGGTTTTGTTGCCCGTTTCTTGAAAGTTGATGTTCCTTCGGCTGTCGGCGCGACAGCAACAAAAGCGGCAGTGATGATGACTGGCGAAGGTTTTATGGCGCAGTGTGATAACCCTACGCTTGATGAAGCAGGACCTGTTAGTAAGACATTGTACGTAGTCGGTGATTTTGCAGATGCAGGCTGGAAGCATAAAGATAACCGTGTTTTCGAATACAAGGGCAATAATACTTACCAAGCCGTTGTCGATGAAAAGGCAGGTGGCTATCGTATGCAGTATGCAAGTAAAGATTGGTCGTCACAATATACTGCTGAAGGCCTAGAATTGAAGCTGGGTGTCGAAAATATTCTTAAAGCTGGTGGCTACGGAAAAGATACCGCAGCAATGTTACCTGAGGCAGGTAAGTACGTTTGGAGTATTCAGTTTACTGATAACGGTTTACCAGAAAACATCATGGTATCTAAGTGCCAGTAAGTCGTAATAGCAACGGTGCTTTAATCATGAAATAACCAAATTAAACAGCTAGATTATATTTTTGCCATTTAATTTATTAATGAAGCATAAGTTCAAAAGGAGCCCTAGCATTGATAATGCATGGGCTCCTTTTTTATTACATATTTTGATAATTTGGCCCGCCGCCACCTTCTGGTGGATGCCAAGTTATATTCTGCGACGGATCCTTTATGTCGCAGGTTTTACAATGTACGCAGTTAGCTGCGTTGATGTGCAGTTTAGGTTTATCATCGACCGTGATGATTTCATAGACGCCTGCGGGGCAATAGCGCTGACTGGGTTCATCATAGCGTGGTAAATGGGTATGAATAGGAATGTTGTTATCGGTGAGTACTAAGTGGCAAGGCTGATTTTCTTCATGTTGTGTGCCTGATAAATATACCGATGACGGCTTATCGAAACTCAGTATACCATCAGGCTTGGGATAGGAAATTGGTTGGCACTGTGCGATATCTTTTAAGCACTCATGATCGGCTTGTTGATCTATTATTGTCCAAGGCGTTTTACGCTCAAAAATAGATGCCCATACATTATGTTCAAAGGTAGCGAGTACACCCCCTAACAAACTACCAAACTTGTGTAACTCTGCCCCAAAATTACGTGATTCTTGTAGCTCTTGATACAGCCAAGACGCTTGAAATAACAAGTCATAGTCCGGCTCGGTTTGAGCATTGCCACATCGTAATTGTTCGAATATAGCATCTGCCGCTAGCATGCCTGATTTCATCGCAGTGTGGCTGCCTTTTATCTTGGCTACATTTAATGTGCCTGCATCACAACCTACTAACAAGCCTCCGGGAAACTGCTGTTTGGGTAAAGATGATAATCCGCCTTTAGAAATAGCCCGCGCACCGTAAGAAATACGCAGTCCACTTTTGAGGTGCTTACTGAAAGCAGGATGTTTTTTTAGTCGCTGGAATTCATCGAAAGGGCTTAGATAAGGGTTACTGTAATTCAAATCAACGATTAACCCAACAGCGATCTGATTGCCGTCTAAATGATAAAGAAAGCCACCGCCAGTCGTATTCGATTCATTTAAAGGCCAACCTGCTGCGTGAATAACATTACCTGCATTAGATTGAGTATTATCTGTAGGCACTTCCCATATTTCTTTTAGCCCCAATGCATAGTGTTGAGGTTGTTTACCGGCCTCTAGCTGATACTTATCGAGCAGCTGTTTACCCAAATTCCCTCGCGATCCTTCAGCGAAGATTGTGTATTTTGCTTTCAGTTCGATACCCGCTTCGAAATTCACTTTAGGGGCGCCATTTTTATCTCGCCCCATATCAGACGTATTAATACCAGTCACAGCGCCAGCTGCGTCGTAATTAATACTGGCAGCGGCAAAACCTGGGAAAATCTCCACACCTAGCATTTCAGCTTGCTGGGCGAGCCAGCGACATAAGTTGGCTAAACTTATTACATGGTTTTTATCTGTGTTATGCATAGGCTGTGGTGTGAGGAAATGTGGAACAATCAGATGATTATGTTGGTTAGTTAGGTAAATGAATTTATCGTCAGTCACTGGTGTAGTGAGTGGGGCGCCCATTGTTGACCATTCAGGGAAGAGTTCATCTAATGCACGGGTTTCAAATAGCGCACCAGAGATAATATGCGCACCGACTTCTGCGCCTTTTTCGACAACACAAATGCTAATGTCTTGTCCTTTTTTATTTGCTTTCTGGTTGAGCTGTGCAAGCTGACAAGCGGCAGCCAAGCCAGCAGGACCTGCGCCAACAATCACAACATCAAATGCCATGTATTCTCTATCCATGCTGTAAACCTGTCCCTACATTACTGACATAACATTAAATATAGTCCAGTTGACGTAAACGTAAATTAAACTAGGCTCAAAAGGTAACCTATCAAAGCGCGGTATACCTGCCAAACAACAATCTTGATAAACAACATTGAAAAACACCGACAGTGATAAATAATAGGATTAAGGCTTACACGAACAGCATCCCAATTTAAAAAGGAAGGCATTGTGAAAGTATTAGTAGCGATTAAACGTGTGATTGACCCTTACGTAAAGGTTAGGGTTAAGAGTGACGGTTCAGGTGTCGAAACCAATAATGTAAAAATGACGATGAACCCCTTTTGTGAAATAGCGGTAGAAGAGGCGGTCAGGCTAAAAGAAGCAGGGCATGCAGAAGAAATTATTGTGGTATCAGTCGGTGATATAAGCTGTCAGGAACAATTGAGAACAGCATTGGCACTGGGCGCCGACCGTGCGATTCATATTGATATGCCATCTTCACCAGAACCTCTCGTTGTGGCTAAATTACTGCGAGCTGTTATGGCGATTGAAGACCCAGGAATTGTATTATTGGGTAAGCAATCTATTGATACAGACAACAATCAAGTGGCGCAAATGCTAGCTGCCATCACGCAGCGCCCTCAAGGCACATTCGCATCAGAAGTGACCGTTGTGTCAGAAGAATTTCCTGTATCTGAAGAGCCTATTGTATCTGAATCGAATGGGCAGAGTAATGCCGTACTTGTTACTCGTGAAATTGATGGTGGTCTTGAAACGGTAAAACTGAATCTACCTGCAATTATCAGTACTGACTTGCGCTTAAATGAACCTCGTTATGCCTCTCTTCCCAATATTATGAAAGCAAAACGAAAACCGTTAGATGTGATAACACCAGATGAGTTAGGTGTGGCTGTTACTCAGCATCAAGAAATACTTGATGTAATGTCACCGCCTGAACGAGCCGCTGGTGTGATGGTTAATAGCGTATCGGATCTGATAGAAAAGCTGAAAAATGAAGCCAAGGTTATAGGAGCGATCTAATGAGCGAGAAAAAATTAGCAACGCTTGTTATTGCAGAGCATGATAATAAATCAGTGTCAGTTGATACATTACGAACCATCAATGCTGCAACAACGATAATGTCTGAAAATAAACAAGTGGATGTCACGGTATTAGTTATTGGCTTTAATTGCGAATCAGTGGTTGAATCAATCCGTCATATTAGTGCGGTTAGTAATGTGCTAGTGGTTAATTCAGATGTTTATCAACACTTATTAGCCGAAAATGTGTCGGCTTTAATTGTTCATGTTTGTAAAGAACATATTGGCAATGACTATTCGCATATATTAGCGCCAGCCACAACCTTTGGTAAAAATATAACGCCACGTGTTGCTGCCTTATTGGATGTGGGGCAGTTGTCGGATGTGATTGCCATAGAATCACCAGACGTTGTTGTTCGTCCTATCTATGCTGGCAATGCGTTAGCAAGAGTGAAATCTAACGACGAAATTAAAGTGATGACGATTCGCAGTACAGCATTTGATGCAATCACCACAAGTGACAGTGTCGCGCCCCCTCAAGCCTTCTGCATTGAAATGAAGCGGTTAGATAATTATATTCCGGCAGAATCGTCCGAATTTGTATCGCAGCAGAAAGTAGTAAGTGCACGACCTGAATTACCAGTGGCTAGCGTTGTTATCTCTGGTGGGCGAGGGTTAGGCAGTAAAGAAAGTTTTGCACTCGTTGAACAGCTTGCAGACAAACTGGGAGGCGCTATTGGTGCTTCACGTGCTGCTGTTGATGCGGGTTTTGTTTCGAATGATTTACAAGTCGGACAAACGGGTAAAATTGTTGCGCCTGATCTTTATATCGCTGTCGGTATCTCTGGTGCTATTCAGCACTTAGCTGGCATGAAAGATTCAAAAGTGATTGTTGCAATCAACAGTGATCCTGAAGCACCTATTTTTCAAATTGCAGATTATGGGCTAGTGGGAGATCTTTTTGAGATCATGCCTGAATTGATTCGCTCAGTATAAGCAGAGAAAAAGCGGCTATATTGCCGCTTTTTATATACCCTGCTTTTTTAAGCTAAACTGTGGCTTGTTGTAAGTGTTCAACCAATGCTTTTATGAAACGCGCGGCTTCGCCTCCCGTACAAGCCCTGTGGTCAAATGTCATCGATAAGGGCATTGCTTTAACCGCTATCGGTTGTCCATTTTTTATGATTACTTTTTCGATTATCCTACCTGCACCCACAATGGCGACTTGAGGCGGTGAAACAACCGGAGTGGCATAAATACCCGCAATCGCACCAAAGTTAGATAACGTTATAGTGGCATGCTGTAGCTGCTCCCGACCAATCCTTCGTTCTCGAATACCTTTCACGGTTTTATCTAACCATTGCCGAACTCCTTTAGGACTATATTCGTCAGCATGGCGTAATACTGGTACATAAAGACCGTGGGCACTATCGACAGCAATACCAACATTAACGGTACTGTGAACACAGCGCGTCATTGTTTCAGCGTCAAACCATGCATTAAGGGCGGGCTCTTGTTGGCAGGCGTTAATAACGGCTTGTATCAAGCGAATAGAAATGTCTTCATTGGCCAACCAATCAGCTAATAAGGCTTCTTCTGTAATGGTAACCGCAGCAACATTATGGTGAGATTCCGCCATCGTGTTAACCATGGTTCGCCTTGCACCTTTCAGTACTTCAGTGCCTGGTAGTTGTTTATCGCATTCATTATAAATATCGGCATCGATAATTAAACCGTCAGGTCCGCTTCCTAGAATACCGTGTAAATCAACGCCTAATCGTTGTGCTAATAATCGTGCAGAGGGCATTGCAGTAATAATATTCTCATGAGTGGTATTTTGATCGCTTCCAACCCAAAAGTCATCGATATCAACGTGATGGCTTTGATGTGAAACATTACCGACCACAGTTGCAGCATCTTCTTTCTTGGCGGCTGTAGTTGATTGCGCAGTTGCGCCTACTTCTTCAATTTCTAGTAATAGGCTGCCTATATTTATAACATCACCTTCTTTACCGTAACGGCTGATGATTTTTCCACTGTAAGGGGCGGGAATATCGACGGTGGCTTTGGCTGTTTCAACGGTAAGAACGATTTGATCAACTTTAACCACGTCACCGGATTTAACATGCCATTCAACAATTTCAGATTCGGCTAGCCCTTCGCCGAGGTCAGGTAGCATAAATGACTTCATTTCCAACCCTCCACTAATTCTCGCGCAGCTATCACAATGTCTTCTTCCTGAATCATGAAAAAATCTTCATTGCGATAATAAGGCATGATGGTATCCATTCCCGTTACTCGTTTCGGTGGTGCTTTTAATAAACACATCGCGTGTTCTGCTGTGCGTGCTAAAATTTCTGCACCTACACCACAGGTTTTGCTCGCTTCATGCACAACAAGCAGGCGGCCTGTTTTTTCTAATGAATGAATAATTGTTGCCATATCGATAGGTTTTATACTCGCGAGATCAATTACTTCAACTTCTATACCTTGTGAAGAAAGAGTGCTCGCTGCCTGTAATGATTCCACAACACATGCCCCCCAAGTGACCAAGGTGAGATCGCGACCTTTGCGCAGCGTGAAACACGTATCTAGGGGTAAGGCTTTACCGTTATCGTTTACATCTGATTTTACGGTTCGATAAATATGTTTCGGTTCAAAAAACATGACGGGGTCATTGCTACGAATAGAGGCAAGTAATAACCCATATGCACGCTGAGGTGACGATGGAATAACGACTTTAAACCCTGGAATATGAGCAAATAAGGCTTCAATACTTTCAGAATGATGTTCTGGTGCGTGTATACCACCACCAAAAGGAGCGCGAAAAACAGCAGGGCAGGTAAGTCGACCTCGTGTTCGATTTCGCATTCGTGCAGCATGACACATAAGGTGTTCCATCGCGGGAAAAACAAAACCTTGAAATTGGAATTCTGCAACGGGTCGTAAGCCTTGTGATGCCATACCAACCGTAACGCCACCAATTAATGCTTCGGCTAATGGCGAGTCAATAACACGCTTGAGACCAAACTTAGCTTTAAGCCCAACCGTTGCGCGAAATACGCCGCCGTTGTCGCCGACATCTTCACCCAATACAACCACTTTGGGGTCATGTTCCATCTCATGATGTAAAGCAAGGTTCACCGCTTCAAGTAACGTCATATCAGCCATGTTTGCCTCCTTGCATGCGCATTGCTTTATTGATTAATTCATCACGTTGTTGATGCAGCTCGGTGTTTAAGGATTCATAAAGAAAATCGAAAGCAGTTTCGGGTGCTTGTACAGGGATGTTTAGATAGCGTTCAACGGCTTGTTCTACCACCTCTTGGCAATGTTCTTGCCATTGTTCATCGTCTCGCTCTGACCATAAGCCTTGACGCATTAGATAGGTTTTTAAACGACTAATAGGCTCGAACCCCCATGCTTCATGAAGTTCATCTTCACTCCGGTAGCGACTCGCGTCATCAGCGGTAGTATGGTCGCCTAATCGGTAACTGATGGCTTCAATTAACGTTGCTCCTTTTCCTTTTCGTGCGCGATCTAAACTAATTTGTACCGCATCAAACATCGCGACGATGTCATTACCATCAACCGTTAACCCTGGAATACCAGCGCCTTTGGCTTTTTCTGATAAGAAATCAGCACCACATTGAAGGCGTCGTGGTACAGAGATTGCCCATTGGTTATTATTCACGACAAAAACCAGTGGAATATTCCACGTACCTGCACAGTTGATTGATTCGAGGAAGTCACCTTTTGATGTGGCGCCATCACCACAGGTGACCAATGCAGCCTTGTGACCACCTTCAATTTTTAATGCGGATGCAACACCCACTGCATGGGTACATTGTGTGGCGATAGGAACGCAAAAGGGCAAGTCTCGGCAATGTGAATGATTGGGTGAATGGGCTGGTGATTGCGCTATGCTGTTGGGTGCTGTGCTATTAGGTGCATTGCTAGATGCTTGATCGTTTGTAACACTGAAATCACTGCCTCTTTCATCCCCCCCCCAATATTGCAGGTTTTTTTCCATCGCAATACCACGCGCCCACATTGCTGGCATATCACGGTAGTAAGGGATGAACACATCATCGGCTCGTAAAGCACGCCCAATCGCAATGCCAATGGCTTCTGCGCCAAGGTGAGAGGGGTAAGTCCCTAACTTACCGGTACGTTGAAGGGCTACCGCTTTATTATCATAAGTTCGGGTTAATACCATGTCGCAGTAAAACCCTTTCAATATTGATTGATCAGCCCAAGCTGGAAGCTGGCTAACGAGGTTACCATGGTGGTCTATGAATCGATGCATGGGTAATGCCTGAACATTCATCTCAAGCTCCTTCTGATGCTACGCTTCAGCAGAAGGCAGCAAATAACGTATAAACGCCAAAGGTGATACCGTGAATTATGTGGCTTTAGCATCGCTATTCATGGTTATTATCTGAAGTTCTGTTCTGGGTATGTTCTTAGCGATACATGATCTTGCTGTTAACACCACTCTATCTAGTGAAAAATCTTGGCATAACCAGATATGTTAAGTGTAACTAAGATGTTAAATCCTGCTCGCGATTATGATAATGTTATCAGTAAACTAAAGCGTACAGTCAGTGGAAACAGACGAAAGTATGGATTTTTAAAACGGTGGACCGCAGTTGTTGAAAACAATCACTGCTATTTAACCTAATTTCGCAAGATTATGATGTTGAGATTTAGGCTAATAACGAGTGAAATATTGATAATATCGCTGTGTTTACGATTAGAAGTACTTATTATTTAAATATCGAGATCATCACGTATTCGAATAAACCGTGCAAATCGTGGAATGCCACTGTTTGTTACGCCATTATATCGAAAGAGAATGGTTGTACCGACCGCGGGGGGATTTTCACGATCAAAATCTTTAAAGCCAGATCCAATTTTAAACGTAATGTCATCTGGTGTGACTACCCATAAAGCGCCCATCTTATTGTCGAATTTACCATTACCTTCTGTGTAACCAATAACAGTTGCTTCTGCATCTTGATAGGATTTGAGTTTTAATAATTGATCACTTCGCCCAGGGTGATAGCCATTATGGCGATGGTGTAGCATTAACCCTTCACCGTTGCTCTCATCTAACAGTTTTAGCTGCATTTCTAATGCTGTTATATCTGTCACGACTTTTTGCTGCACAATACTGACGTGTGCAATCTGAGTCAAATTAATGTCGTTAAGTAATTGCTGGTAGCGATGTTCAAAAGGTGCAGAGTTCGAGGGGAGGTCAAATACCATAAATTTAATAGAACGCCACTCATCGTCATTTGGTTTGTGATCTAATACTGTTTGGGCAACTTGCTGAAATTTCCCTCTTGCTATCCACAATTCGCCATCCAAAGCGGTATTGGGTAATGAGCCAGTAAACCAATTGGGTGCATGAATGTTTTTGCCACTACGTGTCAGTAAGGCTTTGCCATTCCAATACGCACGTATACCGTCTAATTTCTCACTGACTAAGTATTCGGTAATATCTTCGCGTGTTTTGAGTGTGGGTGAATCGAGGAAATTGGCTTGATCAAAGTGCTTCGCTTGCATCAGTGTATTTGAATTCGCATTGTGCGAGTAAAAAGGATTAAATACGGTCGACGTTAATGCGATAGCGATTGATAGCTTAGAAAGTTTCAAACTGACTTCTCCGTTCACCTAATAGAATTGGTTGTACTAATGTGCGCCAGTAACGGTATGCGAGAACGAGAAGAGGAGTAAAATATTCTGTGTATTAATCAACAGTGTTTGCGGTAGAGCTGGCAATGTTAGATTTAACATTTTCATTTCTAGCGCAAACAATGTGAGGCCTATTTAATGCTGGTTTTATCAGTAGTTGGGTATGATCGTTAAAGGCGAACGTTTTTGCTCAATAATAACTGTAAGCCTAGCCCGACCATTACACAGCCCGTTAAAGATTGAAGCCATTGATTTGTTTTTGGCTTTGCTAACCAGCTTTTTGCTCGCTCTATGACGAAGGCTAATGATGATTGCCATACCATTGCCAAAATAAAATGGATGCCAGCAAGAATGAAAGATTGTGAAATGGCAGAACCTTCAGGGTTAATAAATTGAGGCAAAAAAGCGAGATAAAAAATAGCGGTTTTAGGGTTTAACACATTTGAAAGAAAGCCTTCAGAAAAAGAGCGCTTCATATTGAATTGATTGTCACTTATTTGATTTGACACAATCCCTAAAGAACCAGCTTTCCAGCCGCTTCGTAAGCTACATATACCAAGGTAGATAAGGTATGCCGCACCAATAATTTTAACCGTTTGAAATAACCACGCAGATTGTACCAAGATAAAGGATATACCCACGGCAGAAAGCGTTGCATGCACAAATAAGCCGCTGCAAATACCAAAGCTACTGGTTACACCATCTTTCCAGCCACCTCGGCTGGTATTTCGGATCACAAGTACAGTATCTAACCCTGGTGTAATCGTAAGTATTGAGATCGCGACAACAAATGTCATCCATTCTGTTATTGGCATCGTTCTATCCTTTTAACTTGTCTCTTTCAATAAACGGTTATGTGTACGTTAATGTAAACATGATAATTTGCACATTATCAGCAGAATGAATGAATGTCTTTTATTTTGTATGTCTAGCATAATCATTTGAGGCAAGTTGAGCACATTGATAAAACGCCAGTGCTTGCTGGTGATCTGCGACAAATGACAGGTTTATTTCAATTCCATCGATAGCAACTAGGGTCTTATAACCGTTATTTTCAAAACGATTCATGAAGTCTTGAGCACTGTTCTGCTCTGAACCAATCGCTGTCGAGTAGATCGTTATATCATCATTAACCACTTTATAAAGTGCATGCTTAATCATGTATTGATTCTTTTCTAGTGACTCATCTTGATGTAAAGAGAGTTGAGTCAATAAACCTGAAGAGGGGGATTCTTGCGGAATACCATGATAGATATGCGCTTGATGCGGCATTTCAGAGCTTGCAGTAAAAACCAATACAATATCATTTTGATGCCTTTCTTCATTGATCGTTAAGCGACAATGAGTGTTATCTTGTTCGTAAGTCGAGTTCTCAAGCAGAGGTGTTGAGAAGGCAGATACCGTTAAAAAAATTAATTCAGTAATCATAACATTGCCTTAGCTGCTTTGTTGTTTGTTGATATTAATTGGGATATATCAGTATTATCGATTTGATAATCATGACTATTTGAAGATAGCCAGTGTGAGGTAGGCTAAATGTCTCAGACGGTGGAACTATTACTTATGAGACATTAGGGTTTAAATGATTTTAAAAAACCTGAACAATTAATTAGCACTTAGCTCCGATTTACATTGTTTTACAGAGATTTGAGATATTATTATGACATAAAGGTATCATCTTACTGATAGTATTAGAGTTATCATATGGATATATACCGTAATACTTATAGGTATGTAATTCTAAATAATTCAAGAGGAAGAAAACAATATGTCAACTAACGTGGGATCGACAAACATGATGTCATCATGGAAAGTGGCATTAGTGCTTGGTATTGTATTGGGCTTTGTTTTGGCTACTGCTGTTTGGAATCGTAATCCAGGCCCAACGAAAGCCGAGTACGATATCCTGACTCAAAAAAATGTAGAATTACAGCAACAAAAAGAGGCTCAACAAACACAATTTGAGCAATTGGAAACAAAAAAATCATTAGAACTTGAGCAAGTTATCGCTCAGTTAGAGCAAAAAAATACCGAAATGGCACAGCAAAAAGCTGATTATGAAGCCCAAATTGCTGAACTAAATAAAAAGCAAAAGAAGCTATCCGTTACTCAGAAAAAACTGGATACCAAAGTGGTTGAGCTTAAAACAACGGCTAAAAAGCAACAAGTTGTTCTCACTAACTCGAAAGAGCTTTATCAACAACAATTACAATTACAAAAACAAGTCGTTACTGCAAAATCAGATGTTGATAAAGCAAAGGCTACAGCTAAAAAATTCAAACAAGCTTGTGATGAATTTAAATCAGGCACCAGTTGGAATTGGGTATCGCAAGCCGATTGTGATAAATATGAAAAAAAGCTTGATCTTGTTGATGCAGAGGAAGCAAAAGTCACTGCGCTTGAGGCTGAGCTAGAGCAACTAAATTCTAAAATTGAGATAGATTTACCTAAGTAATCGTCTTGTGTATCACTAATTTTTCAAGCGGGTAAGGTTGAAATATACTTACCCGTTTTTGTATTTGTAATTTCGTTTCAATGGAATAGAGATCAATAGAGAAAGGAAGAATGCCACGATGGGAAGCCTACTAACTGATATACCTTCCACTTTACCCACCGAAATTTTTCAAGACCTTGTTAAAACCGATAGCGTTAGGATTGAACGTATTATTTCGAAAGGGCACAGTACCCTCGATTCCGACTGGTATGATCAAACAGAAAACGAGTGGGTGCTGGTTGTGAAAGGAGAAGCCAAAATTCTCTTCGAAAAAGGAATGAAAGAGCAACACCTAAAAGAAGGTGACTACGTGAATATTCCAGCCCATCAACGTCATAAAGTGAGTTGGACACATCCAGCAGAAGAAACAATCTGGCTAGCTGTTTTTTACTCTTAACTTTAGGGTTGAATAATAGCCCGTTCCGTAGAGTGAGTCGTCAACGGAGCAGACTATTTATTAACGTGAGATATAAAACCCTAATCGATAACCGTGACTTTTCGATTAAAGAATGTCAAATATAGACATGGAATAACAATTAGAACAACGGGTAGTGAAAACAGTAATCCATAACCGAGTGTTAAAGACATGGGCCCCATATACACATCGGTTCCACCCAAACCATATGCGAGCGGAAGTAGACCGACGACTGTAGTTAGGGATGTAAGAAGGATCGGTCTTAAACGACTTGCCGATGCTTCCATTACTGCGATCAAGGTGTCTTTTCCTTCACTAAGCAGCTCATTTATTCGGTTAATTAACACCAATGAGTTATTCACGACAACACCTGTCATACCAAGTACGCCAATCAGAGCGAACAGAGATATTGGCTGCATGTGAACAAACAATGCCATTAGCGCTGCAATGACTGCAAATGGAATAACCGCCATGATCAGTAACGGCTGCAATAGCGAGTTAAACATGATAGCCAGCACAAAGTAGATACCAATGATTGCAGCCGGAAAAGCGACGACAAACCCGCTCATGGTTTCATTAGTGCTTTCTGCCTCGCCGCCAATTTCAATAGATACCTGTAAGGGTAATTGACTTTGTAGTTCAGTAAGCATGGTTTCACTTAATGCCACTGAACTGAGTGTCTCATCGGTTATCTGGGCTGTTATTGTAACTTCACGATCGCCGTTGTAATGTTGGATTAAACGCGGAGCTTCGATGTTTTCTACTTTCGCAAGGCGGCTTAGTGGTACTTTCACACCATCTGAGGTGTAGATTTTCGTTGTTGAGAGCCTTTCAATGGTTCGATAATCTTCTTTTAGAATGACACGCAAGTCTATTTCTTGATCGCCCAGCCATGTTGACGTTACCGTGTCACCTTCAAAGGCGATGCGCAATGTTGATGCTAAATCAGCCACGGTAAGGTTATAACGTGCTAGCCATTCATATTGAGGAATGATCTGCAACTGAGGGTCTTTTAATGCCTCGTTATGAGTGACTTTATCTAGCCCTTGTTGTGTATTCAGCCAACCAGTTACTAACGAAACAGCGTCGTTACGTTCTTGCTGTGTACCATTCATTACTCGCACTTCAACAGGCTCACCAGGAGGAGGACCACCCGCATCGACAGACAGCTTCACGAATGAAAGCTCTTTTACATTTTCGAGCTTGTTGTTCAGATCTTTGATGATCGCATCTGCTGTGCGATCGCGGTTTTCAAAGTTAGTTAATACAATTAAACCGGTACTTACAGGGCTACTGTAAGTGAGCTCATAACTGGTGAGTTCAATTTTAGGCAGTGCAGTAATCGTTTTTTCAAGCAGAGTATGCGCTTCACGCACTTTATTCAGCGGCGTACCGGGCTTAACTTCTGTGTAGACTTCAATGTACTTTGCCGATTCTGATGGAAAGATATCAAGTTTGAGGTTAGTGACTAACCCCACATCGATAGCAAGCATAATAACGGCAGCCACTAATATACTTTTTTTGAACTGTAGGCACCATGTGAGTAAGTTAGTATAAGCATTTGTTATTGATTGAAAGTAATCAGATGTTTTGGATTTTACTTCTGTTTTATTAAGTGAATTTGCAAGGTGAGCGGGCAGGGTATACGTACACTCAGCCAAAGAAAATAACAGCGCAACAATAACCGTAATAGGAATTACAACAATCGCTTTGCCCATGGTGCCGGGAATAAAGAACATGGGAATGAATACTAAAGCAGTCGTTGTTAAGCTGGCAATAATGGGCTTAATGACTTTTTTCGTACCAGTAATTGCTGCTTCCAGTGCACTTTTACCACACTCTTTTTCTTGATAGATACTTTCGGCAACAATCACTGAATCATCTACGATTATGCCTATCACCAGTAACAATGCTGCCAACGTTATGCTATCAAGGTTCATTCCAAGTATTGGCAGAATGGCCATTACCCCAAGTACACAGAATGGAATAGAAACGGATACCCAGAAAGCGATTTGGCGTTTCAAAATCATACTTAATACGGCTAATACGAGTATGAGACCGATGCCACCATTGGTTGATACAATAGAAAACTTGTCACTCATGTCATCAGCTAGATTGAGTCCGTAGCTGAAAGAGAAGGTATCACCGATGCGAGATTTTTCGTTTTCAATCAGTGTTTTTATATTATCGACGGTTGCAATAATATCGGCGTTTGAGCCCTTAGTAATACTAAATAGAATGGCAGATTTACCATTAATAACCCCTTCTTGAGAGGCTTTTTCGAAGGTATCGACGACTTCAGCAATGTCTGCTAATCGAATAAGCCCACCAGTAGGAAGCACTTTAATCACTGTTTGTGCTAACTCTTCAATCGACTTTACCTGCGTCATGGTGACTATTTTTTGGTCACTGTTCCAAGATTCAACCATTCCGCCAGATAACGATAAATTACGGTTATTGACCGCATAGATCACTTCATCAAAGGTTAATTTGTAACGGCTGACTTTGATTGGATCGATTTCAATCCAGAATTCACGCTCATTGAATCCTGTCATGCTAACTGTACCGACTCCCGATACTCCTTTAAGGCTTTTTTCTAACTGACGAGCATAAGATTGTAATTCACTGTAATCACCTTGGTGACTTACCCCGAATGTGAGCACTTCAAATGAAGCTGTGCCACGTTGCACCACTAATGGTGGGTTAGTTACGTCTTTCGGCAATCCATTTACGCGATCAACTGCTTGTTGGATATCACGTAACACTTTTGCCGTATCTGCAGATTCATCCATTTCAATAGAGATTGCAGATAAACCATCAGATGATTGCGAGGTAAATTTTCGAATTCCTTCGACAGATTTGATCTCTTTCTCGATCAAATTGGTAATGTTGACTTCCACATCTTGCGCGGTCGCACCGGGGTATTGAGTGGTAATCTCAACTTCTTCAAATGCGATATCAGGTAATTCTTGGAGTTTAAGAGTACTGAGTGAAGCTGCCCCCACCAATAACACCATGGTGGTTATTATACGCGCGAGAAAACTACGCTGAGCAAAATAAGCAATAAAGCCATTCATTATGAAATACCAATTATTTATCTGATTGTGTAATAGAAGGAGTTAAGCTCGATACTTGAGTCGAAGCATGAATCGACATACCCGGCTTGAAAATATGTTCAGGATTCTTGATTTCAACCTCTATCGGGTAGGCAAAGCTTTCAGGATCGATCTCAACCCCAATCCGTTTGATGTTTGAACGTACTTTTAATTGGGGGTTGGCTTCTGACCATACTTCGACTTCTTGACCCACATGTAGCTCCCCAATATCAAATTCACTGGCAAGAAGACGCACGTTGAGTACATCAATATTAACGATTTGGTAGAGCAAATCCCCTTGATTTACCCATGCACCATTTTCAACGGAACGGCTTACCACATAGCCATTGATTGCCGAGTCAATTTGGGTACTTTCCAGATCAAGTTGCGCTTTTTTTAACTCAATGTTTGCTAGCGCCACATTGGCTGTTGCACTGTCATAATCTGCTGCAGAAATGTCGAGCTCATTTTGTGATAAGCTGTTCTTTTTACGCAGCTCTTGGTAACGATCATACAGTGATTTTTTTATTTTAAGATCGGCTTGTGCAAGATCGAGGTTGGCTTTTTGTTTGTTTACCTCAAGTTCAAAATCTTGCGCTTTAATCGTGGCGAGAATGGTTCCTAATTTAATCTGCTCGCCTGTTTCAATACCGACAGACTCGACAGTGCCACTGATTTCAGATACCACATTGAGAGGGTTTTTACTTTTTGTGTGCCCAATAAGATCTAAGGCCATTACTGGCTGCGAAAGTAATGCGCCAAATAAGCCTAAGGTCAGTAGATTCTTTTTCATTGTTATATTCTCATTAGATCAACTGAGCCTATTGTGCGAAAGAGAATGTCGAGTTTTTGTCGAATGCTATACGACAAAAAACACGATATAAGAAAGACGACACAATAAATATGAAGCGATTCGACATTAATTCGACAATAAATTGCTAGGATAGTGAAAGATAACAATGCAGTGCGAGAGAGTGGCGATGCTTAAGGATAAACAAGTTTTAGTTGTTGAAGATAACGAGGAACTACAAGGTATTCTTGCAGACTTTCTTGAGGTAAAAGGTGCAGAGGTCGATTTTGCCGATAACGGAGAATTAGGGCTTAAATTAGCACTTGAAAACGACTTTGATGCGATTATTCTTGATGTAATGATGCCAAAAAAAGACGGTATGCAGGTCGCTAAAGAGCTTAGGGAGAATGGCTGTACTACGCCAATATTAATGCTAACGGCGCTCAATGGTCGTGAAGACCTATTAAAAGGGTTTGAGCGTGGCGTGGATGACTTTGTCACTAAACCGTTTAATTTTCCTGAACTCGAAGTGCGGTTAAGTGCCTTGATTAAGCGTTATCGTGGTGACGTGGCAAGCACGCTTATTCAGTTTGGTTCGCTTATTATTGATCAGCGTTCACATAAGGTAACGCGAGAAGGGCAGCAACTGCTAGTAACCCCTGTAATGTATCAAATCTTAGTAAAACTGACGAAAACAGCGCCAGAAATGGTTTCTCGTGATGTCTTGATTCATGAAATATGGGGAGAAGATGCACCCGATAAAGATATTTTGCGTAGTCATATTTATTTACTGCGTAATGTATTAGATAAGCCTTTTAAAAAACCGATGTTAATTACAGTGCCGAAATTTGGCTTTAGGTTGGAAGAATAAATGAAATGGCTTAGAGCACTGATGTTTCGGAAACCATTGGGTAATTCGATTGATGATGTTAAATCAAGATTGATCTTTGTGTTCTCGGTGATTGCATTAACGTCTTCTTCGTTGGTGTTCTTTTCTTTCTCATTGCACTTAATATTCAATGAAAATGCTCAAATAGAACGCCACTTGAAGTCATTTGAAAGTATTGCAAAAGATCATTTTTCATTAGCAAAAGATGATTTTTCCCAGCTTGGCCCTTATGTTCGTGCTTATTATAGTGAAGCTGCATTAGATGATGAGTTGAAGGGTTTGCTGCCTTATGAAGAGGGATCTGTTACACGGTTTCGCATCTTTAGTGAAGACGGTTTCATGGTTTACTACACGCCCTTTATTGAACCGTCGGGTGCCCGTGTTCCTCTTTATTTGGTGGTAGGTAGCCGAAGTATGGATTTTGGTGACGATAGCTGGGATATCCTGATGTTAATCTCATTTGGGCTCATGGCTTTTCTCATTGCCTTTCTGCGCTTTTCCCTTCGCCGAGTTTTTGATGGTTTAATGTCTCCTGTTTCAGAGTTGTGTGAGCAATTAACAGCGAACAAAGAAGAAGATTTCCATGTGTCAGAACGTTCCATTGATGAAATTAAAGCGCTTAAACACCACTTGAATACGTATAAACAGATGAAAGAGCGGCTAGCAAAGCAAGAGATGATGTTTGCAAAGTACGCGAGTCATGAGCTGAAAACGCCGATCGCTGTGGTGCTTGGTGCTGCTAGTCTTCAGGCAATGAAAGACGATCCTGATTTTCAGAGTAAGCAAAGAGAACGGATTTTAATTGCAGCAAATAACATGCAAGCGACGGTTGAAGTGCTGCTAAACATTGTGAAGCAAGAAAATGTGCGAGATGCGCATCAACTACGCCCGATATGCTCGCAAGATATTAGTCTTGATAAATACTATAAAAAACTGAATGCAGGGGTACAGATTTTGCTTTCGGTTGAGCCTGATACACAGATCAATTTACCTCCAGCCGTATTTGATATGGTCTTAAAAAACCTTTTAGACAATGCTATACGATTCACAGAGCAAGGCAAAATCGAGGTTGTGGTCACAAGCAATCGCATAAAGGTTATAGATTCAGGCTGTGGGCTTAATGAAGAGGCAGGTACTGAACATGGGCTTGGGTTATTAATAGTGAAGCGATTATGTGATAGCTATGGTTGGACGTTCTCGCTAACAGAAAACCTAAGTGAAGGGTGTTGCGCTGAATTAAACCTATCTTGCTGAATTAATGACTAAGTACTACAAAGTTGTAATTACTAGATTCTATTGTTCATAAAATACGCCATCAATTACGAGTAATAATGGTAATTGGTGGCGTTTTAATCGACGATGGTTCTTGGTATTAGGGCAAGAAGGCTTTAATGCTTACGCTGTGGGCCATTACGAACAAGATCTTTACCGTTTTCATAAACGTCTTGAGAAATCCACTGTGCAAGAATAAGTTTCTGGTTATTATCGAATACCGCAACGAAAGGGCGGCCATCAGTGTTATTGGTTGCCATGCCTACACCTGCAACGTCTTTTAAACCCAGACCACCATTTTCAATAGTCAGTAGAAAACGTTCTAGTTCTTCTAGGCTATCAATTACATCATGTTCATTTTTCATCTGTTCAGTACTCTTTCTTATTTAGCAAATCCACCCGCTTTATACAGCATAGTGCTGTTTTGTCATCTAATGATGTAGAAAGTAGGCAGCTTAAATCTGTTTGGATCATTACCGTTGAACAAGAGAGGATTAGCGCCTCTATAGTAATGTTTTGCGTACTTTACAGGTGATAGAAGATGATTGGAACCATGTTTATGACTACTGTTTAAAAACATTCAATGCATCAAGTCTTTCTTCTTGCTGTACAAACTCAGAAAGTGAAGCGCTTATCATCCATACTAACAAGAGAAATGTATTACTGGTTTATAGGTATAAGGCACAAGTGAACAAACTTGATCAAATACTGCGCGTTCAGTTGGAAGAGTATGGGTAAGAGTCAGGTTTGTGTGCTATGGAGGAGTGATGAAAAGTCTACTCATTATTGCAGTATTCGTATGCATATCATTTTCAGTCCATGCTATTAATTGCACTACCTATGGGGCTGGTTCAATGAAACAAACCCATTGCAGTGATGGTTCAACCTACACCAAGTATGAGAGCCAAACTAATAAAGTGGATACAAAGGAAAAAAAGAGGTTTGTCAGTAACCAAAAATCAAGCACTAAGTTTGAGACAAGAACGGACTCCCAAGGTAACCGAAAGTCAGCCACCTGCCGTACTGTTGGTAAGAATACCTATTGTGATTGATGGTTGTTAACGTTAAACAAGAAGCGCTTTAACTGGTGATTGAAGATAAAATCGCAGTGTTGACTAATTCTTTGTTGATAAGGCTTATAAAAAATCATCTTGATAATTTATAGCTACAGTTCAAAAATGAAATCTTAGTTTTTTGTATGTTATATCGTGAGGAAATACCATCTATAGTCGTTTCATTAACTAATGAATATTGTTTTTTATAGCTATAAGTGCTTGATATGTATCGTTAAGTTTTGATTTGGTAGCGGGCGGTGTAAGTGTTTTTTTAATTAGTTACCTTAAATTAATTTTTGTTACCATTTTGAACGTTGTTCTATTGCGTGTATAATCCTTTTTTTATATGTAATATCAATGAATATTTTTACCATGAATATAGTCAGCATGGCTCGTGAAGCCAGTAGCCATAAAAATAGTGGAAAGAAAAAAGCTATAGTTAAATTCATCACTCGAGCGTTGTTACATTATCCCTACATAAAAAAGATGAATGATAATTTTGCTCATGATGAACGGAAAATGCTTTTTAAAAAGCAGCCAAACTTTTTAACAAAATGCATAACTCCTTACTTGCGTAACGGCTTAAGTAGACAAGAAACTATTGATATTTTAGTCAAGCACTATGACTGGTTTGAACACAAATTTTCAACTGATGCACGCCATAAAATATATGACGATGTATTAACCCTTTATAAACTAGAAATTGGCGAGCAAGATTATTTAATAAACCTAAGCTTTGATAGAAATTCAAGAAAAGAAGGGGAGCTTACGCTTACGCTTACAGACTCAAAATATAATAAATATTATGTGCTCGCGTTTACTGTTGTCGATAATGATATTTATATTGGCTGTATGCAAGGTGGTGCTAATGATAATGGTTTCAGTAAATTATTCACCAAAACAATTTATGGTTTACGTCCAAAATCATTCATGGTTGAAACATTACGTTTACTCGCTGCTAATTTGAACATAAATCATATTTATGCCGTTAAAAATTCAGCACATATATATACTGCAAAACGTTATGGAAAAAAGAGCCAAGCAATTAATCTTGATTATGATCGTCTGTGGAAAGAGCATAATGGTGAGTCTTATAATGACTATTTCTATGCGCTTCCGATTAGATCTGAACGCAAGGCTATGGAAGATATCAAGCGTCCAAAGCGTAAAATGTACCGTGAGCGCTACGCTTGGGTAGATAACTACGACAATGAACTTAAGAATAAACTGGATTATATCTGTAATTAAAAAAGCGGCATGTAGGAAGTATTACCTTAAAGTTTTTTGAGTAATAGGCATCGATTATTAACGGTATTCTCTAGAGAATCGTTTTTTTTCTGAGAAAAATGGCAATACGTTTTATCGTATTGCCATTTTTATAATGATAACTTCTAAGTATTAGAACTGAGTTTTGATCCAAACCATACGATGGTCTGAAGATACTGATTTACCATCACCGTCTGCACCGTCGTCACTAATTCGAGCATCATTGAACAGTATGCGACCTTCTTCGTAAGATGCAGACCAGTAAACGCCAGTATCAACAACATTCAAGTTTGCAGATGGAATAGCGTAATCTACGCCAAGACCAAATGTAGATGATATACGGTTTGGTTTTGGATGAGTCAGTGATTTGTCTACTGCGTGTTCTGAAGCACCGTAGCTGGTAGGGTACAATTCACCGTTCATCACATCCTGGTTTACCAGTGGGTCACGATGAAGTATTTGCATCACATCACTTATACCATCACCTGCAATTGGATCTAGGTTTTGGTCACCCATGATCACGAATTTAGCATTGTCAGCTAATCCACCATTCAGGCCTGCATCGTCATAGAAGAAGCTTTTACCTTGAATATATTGATTCCAGAATTTAACTTCTGCAGCATTTTGAGCTTTGTTTTTGCCTGTATCGAATACTGGCGGTGTAGGGTGAGACATTAGAAGGTGAATGACTTCCTCACCATTCGCTGTTGGAATGATGATCGGTGCATCTACGTGGTTTTTTGAAGAAAGGCGAACTTGTTTCCACTCTTCAGCGGAATACCATTCATCACCACAGTTCATACCAGTAGGGAATTTTGTTGGGTCGTCACAAATAGTGATAGTCGGAATTTGTGCACCTTCAAGATCTTTCCATTTGAATGTTTGGAAAGTACGTGTGTTATCAGTATCAATTTCGTACTGTGACATCAATGCGAATGCGTATTGACCATGGTACTGACCAAAGCCCCAATCGTCGCCTAGGCCTCCAATTGTACCGTTATTATCTAAATCAAGACCACTAGCTAGACCCGTGTTCGTTGAGTAAGATTCAAGGTGAGGGAATGTAATTGGTTCAAGATTCACTTCACCGCCAGCACCATCGATGCTTTGAGCGATAGATAAGTAGTTATCTTGGAATCCAATTAGCGCAGCTTTGTCTTCACCAGTACCATCGTTGTTGTATTCAGCCATCATAAGAACATTAGGACGATTTTTCTGGATAACAGCAGCAACATTACGAATTTGAATAACTTTTTCTGCTGTCCGTTTGTCATTATCATTATCAATTGTACCGTCTAAGTAAGCTGTAACGAGTGCTTTTTGTTTTGCTGGTGCAATTTGCATCTCTGCAATAAGTTCTTCGAATGTATCACGGTCAAATGAAAGATTGTATGTCGCTATTTTTACTTCGGTTGGCTGAACGTAATCTGTATCGTTACAACCAGCAAGAAGAGCTGCACTGACAACTAAAGCAAGGGTAGAAAAAGTTTTAATGTGTATGGCGCACCATTTAGAGTAATTGCGCAAATAATACATGGCACACTAAAAAATCAGTGTGATTACAGTCACATGGAGGTAATATTTGTTTCATTGTTTATCTTTATTTTGCGATCAAAATTGCACTTTTTCTTATGTCAAGAGTAACTATCCCTATTAGGAATAATTTGTTTTTAGTTGTATTAGAATGTTGAAATTACAGCGGTATTTAGTTTGGGATACTAATGGCTTTTGGCTTTTGGCTTTTGGCTTTACTATCGGCGGCTAGAAAAAGACCGAAAGGCACATTCAACGAATCTGAAGAAAGCCAAACAGAAAATAAACCCCGAAATCGAAAGGGCCGAAAAGCCTTACCGGAACATCTTGCGCGTGAAGAAAAGTCTTACGTTATTGAAACACCAACATAGGCGGTATGAGTTTAAAATCATTCGCACCTAATCAACATTTTTTTATTAAATAGTTAATTTACGTTGTTTTACGCTCATTCAACAGCGGTTTACTTTCATTGCGTTATTATAATACCGAACTCATTAAAAAGTTAAATCATGCCCGATGAAAGAACTAAAGGAATGGGACTCAAGGGATTAGTTAAAATTTAACAAACTATGATGTATTTATTTCGACATAACGAGAAGTAAAATAGGTTGAATAGGTGTTAACACAAAAGTAAATCGATTAACTCGATGGGTTATTGATTGTTATGTCGTTATTTATCATCACCTGAAAATTTAACGTGGAAATAAGGCTAAACCTGTACTTTTTTCCAGCATTTATAATAAGAAGGTTTGTTATGAAATTATTAAATACAGCTGTTGCCGTCATGTGTGTTGTTTTTTCAACTGTTACATTAGCGGATATGAAAGTAGTCGATACCGCCAATGGTGCGTGGGTAACCGTATCTGAGCAAGGTGCACTGGTTGCTAACGCTGAGGTGACAGTCAAAAATGTTCCTCAATCGAAAGGAACCTATATGACCAATGAGAATGGCCGTGTGTTTGTACCATTATCATTGAACAGCTCTCGTTCAGTGAAATATAACGCTGTTACTGAGAATGGCACTGAATATAATCGCTATGCATTTCATAGTGACAGCAAACGTTAATATCGTTTACGCTGTATCTTGTCATGAATAAATATAGAAGGTGGGATCGTATCTCACCTTTTTCAGTATAAAAGAACGACAGATAGAGAAAGAAAAAGCCACGCAGAATTAAACTTGCGTGGCTTAGTGTGTACTAGTTTGTCGCGCTATATTTTACTAAAGGTGCTAGCTATGCTTTATACATCATCAATAACAGCGAGGGTTGCTGCTAGCATGTCATGGCCAAACGCAAGGCTACGTTCTGGTGACCAGCCGTAAAGTGCATCTGGCTGTGCATTATGATCTTTAAAAGGCATTTCTACAGTGTAAGATAGGCACTTAAACTGCTCGGCAACCCAGTTAGAACAAACCGTTAGATTTGCTTTACCTGGCTTATCTTTGTCATAGCCATGCTCATCTTGGAACTCAGGTGTAATTGTTAGTAATGCTTGCTTAAACTTATTCTCTAAGTTGGCGTGGCGTTCATCATAAGATGGAATACCTTCACTACCCGCAACAAAGTTATAAGGAATAGCTTCATCGCCGTGAATATCGAGGAACATATCGATACCGGTTTCAAGCATACGTTCACGTACTAAGAAAACTTCAGGGCTCTTTTCCATTGATGGCGTTTGCCATTCACGGTTTAGATTCACACCTGCTGCATTGGTACGTAAATGTCCACGAATACCACCATCTGGGTTCATGTTTGGCACTACATAGAAAACGGCTTTATCGAGAAGCGCACGACCAACCGTATCTGTTTCATCAAGTAAGCGCTGTAGCAAACCTTCAATGAACCATTCTGCCATTGTTTCGCCTGGGTGTTGGCGTGCAATTACCCATACTTTTTTCTTATCATCAGCGGGTTCACCAATAGTAAGCAGGCTCATGTCATTGTTATCTAGTGTGTTGCCCAATGTTTCAAGTTGGCAGTTGAAGTTAACTTGTGCTTGATGCAAAAGATCCTGGTGGCGATCGTAGGTGTATGGTGCAAAGTAAGCAAAGTACATAGACCCTTGCTCTGGGAAGAAGCGGAAAGTCAGTGTATCACCATCGAACTCGGCAGGAATACGGAACCATTCATCACGATCGTAAGATGCAACAACATCATAGCCTTGCCAGCCTTCAGGGTAGGCCGATTTAGCAAGGTTGAGTAATTTTACAGTGTGTTCTTCTTGCGCTTGTGTTTCTAAACGGAAGTGAAACCATTGGTAATATTCAGATTGATTGTCATTTGGAATAGTGAGTTGAATATCTTCTGGTGAGTCGGCTTTAACTACATTAATGTTGCCGCCATCGAAATTACTAAAAATTTTCATCGTTGTTATTTCACTCGCTATGCAATACAAGAGGATGAGGTTATCACAATCTTGGAATAAACAAGCAAGCCTAAATTAGAGAAAATATAAAACGTAACAAAATGATAACCTGCTAGGGCGTATGTTTCTTTATATTTTAATGGGTTAGATAAACTCGTAGGGTTCGAAAAGAGCAAACCATTTTTACCCGCTGTATGGTAGCTGAATAGGCAATAAGATTTAATTTATGTTTCATTTTGTCGTGACATAATCTTCTTTTATTTTAATGATTCACTGTTCAATAGCTTGATTCTTATAGCTCAGCTACATTCTACATTTAGCGGGTAAGGGCCTCCATGTATCGCTTTGTTTCTATCGTTTCGATTGTATTTATTTCTGCCTGTAGTTCGCTAGAGCGACAAGATATGTCACAAGAACAGCATGTCTCTTATGAGCCGTTAAATACTGAATTATTACGCTACTGGGGAGACACCAGTGAATACCCAATCCCGAAAGATCAGCTGGTGGCCTTAAAGCAGCGCCAAATGGATGCTGGGATCCTAACTGACGAGAACGGGAATATCAAAGCTGTGGCGCATCTGGCATTGTCGGGTGGTGGTACAAACGGTGCTTATAGTGCGGGATTGTTAAATGCATGGACCGACAATGGCGATCGACCTGAATTTGCGACAGTAACTGGCGTTAGTACTGGCGCAATCATTTCGGTATTTGCTTTTTTGGGGGCAGACTACGATCTGTTTCTTAAGCAGTTATATACTCAAACGAAATCGGATGAACTGTACGACGTAAATACAATTTTCCAAATTGCAGCAACTAAATCATTACTGAACACCGATAAGTTCGAAGCTATGGTGCGTAAAACGATTACTCCGGCCTTATTAGATGAGGTTGCAAAGCAATATGCTCGTGGTCGTATTCTACTAATAGGCACGACAAACCTCGATGCTCAGCGACCTGTAATCTGGAACATGGGCGAGATAGCAACATTGAATACACCAGAGGCTGAAGCCTTGTTTGAAGATATTATTATTGCCTCGTCATCGATTCCGGGAGTCTTTCCTGCGAAGATGATTTCAGTGCAAGTGGTGAAGGGATCAACGTTGGAATCGTTTGAAGAATTGCATGTTGATGGTGGTGTTACTAATCAAGTGTTTTTATTTCCTGAAGGCGTAGACCTTTCATTGTTGCCACAAAACAGTAGAAACAAAGTGTATGTGATACGCAACTCAGAACTTGAACCACGTTGGAAAACCACAGAGTACACATTCAAAGATATTGCCTCCCGCTCAATAGATACTATTTTGAAATACCAAGGGCTAGGGGATGTAAACCGTATTTATCAGCAATCACAGCGAACGGGTATGGAATTTAATGTTAGCTATATAGAACCGCAGTTTGAATCAGAGCAACCGGGAGATGACGTTAGTCCTGCATACATGATTGAGTTGTTTAATGACAGTTATAAAAAGATGCGAGATAGACAATCTTGGCACCAAGTGCCGCCAAATTTACGTTCTCATATTGTGAAATAAAGTCTCGTACAGAATTTTTACTTATAGATACGTCGACAGAGTATTTTGATACTGCATCATAAACTCGTACCACTTTCTGGTTTCTTCAAGCGTTTGTCAGAGCATGGCATACGCTTTCTTTCCTTGAAGTAATCTCACACATTAGCATTATTTTTCATATCTTTACGTTAGTTTACCTTTATAGACAACGCTTTACGGTTTTCGTCGTAGAGTGAAACACCATCAACGGATGAGTTAACCTCTTGATTTCGAGGTAATCAATGAATGTTACTAGAAAACAAGTGAATGGTTTTTAGTGACCTTGATGGATGAACCAGTTAATGAATACAAAGTATACCGTACCGCTGTTGTTTCTTTCTGTGTGTTTAATTTGGGGGACGACATGGTTTGCAATGGAAGTGGCAGTCAGCTCGATTCCGCCCATTTTTGCGACCAGCTTACGCTTCTTGATCGCAGCACCGATTCTTGTGACATTGACCCGATGGTATAGGCTGCCACTAATGTTCCCCAAAGGGCGCCGACATTGGATGGTGATCGTGGCAGTTTTTTATTTTGCAATTCCCTTCACACTTATGATTTTTGGCGAGCAATATATTTCTTCAGGTCTAGCGGCGATCATCTTTGCTAATATGCCAATTGCGGTGATGATGACTTCTACCTTATTTCTTGGTTTGAACTTGGGAAAGCACCAAATTACGGGCTTGTTGGTAGCTGTTGTTAGCTTGAGCGTAATTTTGAAAAATGAAATGAATATTGGGGGAGCCAGTTACTTGATTGGTATGAGCGCGCTCAGTGCTGCTGTCATGATTCATGCGTTAATGTACGTGTTTGTGCAAAAATACTGTAAAGATATTCCAGTGCTCACATACAACACCGTACCGTGTTTCATGGCGTCGATATTGTTGGTTATTGTCTCTTTCTTGTTCGAAGGGGCGCAGCCAAGTACGTTTTCATCTGAATCTTTGTTTGCTGTGTTACATCTAGGTGTATTTGCAAGTGTCGGCGGCATTGTGGCTTACTTTAAATTGAATGAACTGTCGACCCCGTTCACTGCTTCGTTGTGTTTTTTACTGTTTCCTATCGTGGCGTTGATGATTGCAGCTTGGAACACCGCGCAGCCCATCTCACCGCTATCTATCGGTTTATTACTGCCACTTTTTGCTGGTATTTTAGTGACTAAGACAGATAAATCATTTTGGGCTCTAGATCTGATTTTCAAACCAAAAATGTGCTCGGCATGTCGTGCGGATGCAAAAGCTCTTGACCTTAAAGTTAACTCCAACCTTTAGGGTGGAGTTGATTTTAACGAGCTAATTAATCATAAATGGTGAAAAGAATGACCAAACAAAAACTGGCCCTTTTACTTGCAAGCGTTGTGACTGGCGCTACCGTGACCTCTGCGTTTGCTGCTAACACGACAAATACCGCTTCTTCCTTTTCTGCCGCACAGCAAGAAGAAATTGGCAAAATTGCGATGGAATACTTTGTAAACAACCCTGAAGTATTGATTGATGCCAGCATGGAATTAAAAGCGCGAGAAGACGCCAAGCAGAATGCTTTGAGAATCAGTGAGGCAGTGAAGCAGAAAAATGCCCTGTTAAATGATAAAGAGACTCCGTTTGAAGGGAATGCTGATGGTGATGTGGCCATCGTGAAATTCTTAGATTATCAGTGTTCATATTGTATTAAATCGTCACCGATTGTGGATGCCATCTTGGCAAAAAACAGTGATGCTAAGCTATTAATAAAAAACTTCCCAATTCTCGCGAAGCGATCCAAGTTGTCAGACACGGCGGCACGTGTGAGTTTAGAAGTGTTTAAGCAGCAAGGTGAAAAGGGCTTTGCAATTTACCACCAAGGCATTATGCAGCTGGGGCTTGATGGCGAGAAACTAACTGACGTTAATATTCAGGCATTAGTGAAAAAAACAGGTGCAACGGTCGATTTGGCACAGCTTGAAGAATGGTCTCCTGAGTTGATGAAAACCATGAAACTAGCACAAGAACTACGCTTTAGTGGTACACCAGCTTATGTTGTGATGCCAGTTAAAGGTGCCAATGAACAGAATACAACAGTGCTAGGGGGCTATGTTGAAGAAGCCACATTGCAAGCGGCGGTTGCTTTAGCAAAGCAGCAAGGCTAGTACCACGATTATACTCTTAATGCTTAATGCTTAATGCTTAATGTTAAGAGGCTATTGTAAACCTCAAGTGTCTTTTTATCGTACACAGGTTATTCTCCACAGACGTAAGGTAACAGCGGTGAGTGCGTAGCTCACCGTTTTTTTTGCTAAGTAAGACAAAATAGTACACGAAATAAAAGGAATAGGGGTATGAGTGAAGAAAAGCATTACAACGCCGTGCATGATCGTACAAAACAGGCTTACTTTGTTGAGTTAGAGGTGGGTTATCAAGCTGAGGTCAGTTATCAAATCGCAGGTAATGTGCTCACGTTAGATCATTCTCATGTGCCAGATGCATTGCGTGGGAAAGGGTACGCCAGCATTATGATGGAGGCTGTTCTAAAAGGGATAGAGCAAGAGGGTTATACAATAATTCCAACGTGCAGTTATGTTGCCCATTACATGAACCGTCATAAAGAATGGCAACATTTACTGTCGCCTAATCAATGATAGGAAAAGGCGAGTAAGTCGGTATTGATGTTATTCTTCAGCAGCAGCTTGTTTGGGTAATGGCATCAAAATATCCCCTCCCATTTCAGAACGAATGATACTCGCGTTTACAAGTTGTCCATCGATCATCACACCCATCCATTGGTCTATATTTTCACGTGTAAAGGTACCTAAGGCATTGGCACCGTTATCTGTAAGTTTGATTTCTAATACCGATGGATCTTCTGCTTTATTACGGATATACAGAAAAGCATCTGTATCCAGTAAAGGCGTTGAGTCAAAGCACAGTGTTTCATTTCCATTGGTGTAATTAAGGCAGTTTTGTTCATTGCTAGAAAGCTGATGAAAAGTGACAGTGTATGATTTGATCGCACTCAATTGCCAATCCAGAAAAGGTATCGCTTTTGATTTACCCAATAACATACCATTCGATTCACCATTGGCTGCTATCGTGAAAATGGGCTGTAATTGATAAGAATCACCACGCTTACTGGTTTCAATGACGACGACTTCTACGTTTACGTTGCCGTTTTTTTTCTCGACAACTGAATAGTTAATGGCAGTATTGTGATCAACATTGAACGTTCTGTCACTGTTGTTGAATATATTGAACGCAGGAGGCCCCATTGTTTGACCATTTTGAATGAAGGTCGATTCAACATAAAAATTGTTAGCCAATGTTGTAAATGAAATCAAAGGTATGGTGGTTGCCAGACATAATCTAGTCAAACCTGTTTTTGTCAGTTGCGTTTTCAATGTTGCCGTCCCAAGCCAGTTTATCTGCGTGTGAGCCTAACATGAAATGTAATACAGACTAAAGTAAGTATCTGATTGTTTGCTCATCCTGCATCATTAAACTCATCTTAACGTTTCAGTCGTCAACTACGCCTAGACGATTCATTGTCTGTCTTATTGGTTACTTTCTGACATTAGTGAACGTTGTAAATCAATTAGAGGCTGTTGGCTAACAGCAAGAATACTTCGATTAGGCCTATCGAGTTCGATAATTAATGTTAAAACAAGGGTGAAGGCAAGGGCAAATGGAAGTGCCGCTATTAGCATTCTAGCTTCACTTTGTGAGCCAACCTGAACACCTGTAAGCACCATTGTTAGAAAAGTGAGCAGTATTAAACTAAACCAGATACTAACTGGAATTCGGCTTTGAAGGCTTTTATTTACACGCTCGGTATGGATATCGATAACTTGGTTGAGTGACTCAATATAGAGCTTGATGATCTGGTTTTGTTCAACGTTATACGCACTAACTGCATTGCGCCATAATTTTTCATGCAATATGACACTATTTGTTATAAGTAGATTAACGCGATCTTCACTCTGTGAGGATTTAAGTACTCGCTTTTTTTCTTCTTTTGATATTAATCTTTCATTGATATAAGAAACGAGTAATAATTTACTGTCTTTTTTGTAAGGTTCAGGCAGAAAATCGGTACGCAATACGGCGGTACCTACTGCGTTAGCTTCATCTAAAACCAGTTGCTTTCTGGCATCATTTTTTCCTGCAGCCATGCTGAATGTTATAGCAAGAATAAAAGCCAATAATCCACCCAATCCCCCCGTCATTGGGCTGATCGCTTTATTCAATTTATCCGCTAGAAATATGCGTGCTAATCGATAACCAAATTCAAATACCAATAAAATCGAGCCAAGAATTAATCCTGCCATAAGATAAATTGGTAAAGAATCGATGAAATGCATTTTATACATATCGTAGCCTTATTAAGCCCATTTCACAGAGTGTAAAAAGTGAACTTAAAAAGTATAGAGGCTTATTAATGCATTGGTTGATTCAAGGGTTAGAATTTAGAGAAACAAAAGAGGGGGGATAAAAGATAAAAAAACCCGCATTACTGCGGGCTTAGGTATTTTGATTAATATGGCAGATTATTTAAAATCGGCTTTACGCATACGGTTTAAAACCGCCATAACATCGATAGCACGTGGCTTCGCTAAATCGCCATAATGCGGCATTGTGCGGAACCAATCATCATTCAGCATTTGGGCAAATGCTTTTGATGGTTGTTTTTCCCACCCTTTGCCTTGAGCAAGTTGGAACCATAACCAACCGACAGTATATAGCTGGCTAGAATCTGCAATTTGCTCTAACGCTTGCAGATCAATCAGTTCACGACCAAAGCGTAATGTTGTTTTGTTTTTAACCTGAATACGGAATTTACCGTCTTCAAGCATGGTTTTAAGTGCAGCACGATTTAACTGACGTGTACGAGGAAGAGGTAAAATTTCAGACCCTTCAGGTGTACGACGAGTAGGGTGCGTAGCAATCACTTCTTTTGCTTTCGCTGTTACATCAAGTGCTTGGTAATTATGCATTTGAATAACCGTATCAGCCACATCCAAATAATCGCCAGAACCACCCATAACTAATAATACAGAGACATCCAGTTGATCACGAAGTAGTGCAATGCGATCAACAAGTGGTGTAATCGGCTCATCATTTTTTGAAATTAACGCTTGCATACGTTCATCACGGATCATGAAGTTCGATGCAGAAGTATCTTCATCGATAAGCAATGCTTTAGCACCTGCTTCAAGTGATTCTTGTAACCATGATGCTTGCGATGTTGAACCTGATGCATCTTGTGTACTAAATGCTGCGGTATCTTTACCCATAGGTAAATTACTAATATATGGAGAAAGATCGACGTTATGCACACAGCGCCCATCTTCTGCACGAATTTTTGTTGCAGATTCATTGGTTACAATATATTCACGACCATCGCCAGGAATATGATCGTAAACAGAGCTTTCGATAGCATTGAGTAGGGTTGATTTACCATGAAAACCACCACCAACAATCATGGTGATACCTTTAGGTACGCCCATACCACGAATTTTACCCTTATGCGGTGCATCTAGTTCGATAGCCAATTCTGCTGGGCATTCAAAAGGAATTGCATCAGCCATTGGTAAATCAACATTACCAGCAAGGCGGGGTAATACGCTGCCATCAGCAACGAACGCTAATAGGTTGTTTTCTTCAAGCTGCTTACGTAGAGCAACTTGATCTTCTACTGCTTCACAATGACGCTTCATTTCTTCAATCGGAAGTTCACGAGCAATCGTAGAACGACGGATAATTTTAGGCATGGTGAACGTCATTAAATTCATCGCTTTTTTAGCAATGATTTTCCGGTCGTCTGCAGGCAAATTAATGCGGAAACGTAACTCAATACCTTCTTCATCAAAAACGACAGCGGTACGGTCAAGAATAACCTGTCCAGGACGATCGATTTGAATACCATTTTCTTGTTGTGAAAGATCGGCAAATTGACGTGCGATAAAATCACGTGCAGCACGCTGGTAATCTTGAGATTGATCTTTCAACCATGCTAAATCTGTTAGCGCCCATTTACGGCGAGCACGAACACGAGAAGCCGGCGCATAAGGGTCGGCTTGAACAGTGTCGATAAAAAAGTCGAAGTCAACGAAAGTGTATTCACCACGCATACTAGAATAGCTGCGGTAATTATGGCGGTCGATTTTGTGTAATTTGGCTTCGAGTAATTGCATGTCGTCTCGGTATCGTGCGTTATATATTCTGGGGGCTGGATTTTACACTAAAGTCAGGCAGTAAGCATTCAAACTTTAACGCATGTTGTGCTTATTCTTTTCAATTCGTTTAGATTCTCCTTGCGAGCGTTGTTACAGCTAATGATACCTTACAGAAAATACCTTCGATTTACCCTGCTGTAACGAACATCTTGAGGTAGCTTGGGTATAATTGCTGTCGTATGATGTTTATCTAGATAGTACTGAGTGAAGGTAATGATATGAGTTGGCTAAACATGAATAATGTTGAGTTACAGGCTATACGAAAGATTTTGATGCTTGAAGTAACCGAAGCCGCTGACGTCATTGGTAATGGTGTATCAAGTAGTACTTGGCAGAGCTGGGAGTCGGGTTGTTTAGCAATACCTGATGAGATTCAAGCTGAAATTTACAGCCTTTGCCAAATGCGCGAAACCTTGCTAGGTGAAACGTTTAAAGAACTTTACGATAAAAACGACGGTAGTTTTAATGCTGTTGGTACGTTGCGTTATTATTCGACATTAAATGCTTTTCTTATTGATTACCCTGAAAGCAATCATTTGTGCTGGCGTCTACATCAGTCTGTTTGTAGTTCACTGTTTGCCGAAGGTGGTGATGTTGAACTAAGCACAGACACACCGTTAGATAAGAGCAAATATATCTATAAATGGTTTAGCTTTTCGACCCCAGAGCAACTGGAACATAAACGTATAGAAGCATTAATTAACAGCAAGTAAGAGTGCATTTAGCCGTTTTAAGCAAAGCATTGCAACTAAGGTCTAATTGATGCTTGCATTAACATGAGTATCTTAGAGCTAATAGGGAACGGAATTCTCATTACATTAAGTGTTTATTAAATGGATTTATGAAGCAAAAGGATTATTGATATGTTGCAAGCGACGATGGGTTTTGTTGAAGTGATTTTGCTCGTTACTGGTGTTCTATTTATCGCTAAGAGTATGTTTCTTTATGCTAAACGTACGAAAGACTGGTCTGGCGTAGCGGTAATGGTAATCAAACGTGTAGGGATGGATGCACATGAATACCGTTGGTATCGCTTTGGGGTTAGTTGCTTTGTGGTTGGCGTTATTGTACGCATTGTGAATATGATTTTTTGGCCTCAACTATAGAAGCTAAGCTAATAACGTTTAAGCTGATAATATTAAAAAAGCGAGCATTTTATCGTTCAGAAGATTGGCCCTTAAATGATAGGTTGCTCGCTTTTTAGTTCAAGATTTTTATGTATTCAACTTCTTGGTAATGGCAAGGTTATCTCTGCTTTTAGCCCACCTAATGGACTTCGGCTCAGAATTAATTCTCCGCGGTAGCTGTGCGCAAGTTCATTTGCAATATTGAGCCCTAGGCCTGTTCCTGGGGTACTTTCATCTAATCGAATACCCCGCTTTAGTGCTTCATTGCATTCATCTTCAGCGATACCGGGCCCGTCATCTTCAATTACAATGCTCACTGTGTCAGTATTGACAGATTGCTGATGTACCCGAATTAAACTGTTTGCCCATTTGTAGCTATTTTCAATAAGATTTCCCACTATCTCATCGAGATCTCGCTTTTCAACCGCGATACTCAAATCACTGTCTAATTCGTTGACCAATATCACTTCACGGTGTGCATAAATTTTATCCATGGCCATAGAAATTGCATCAACACGGGATGATGGGGCAGTCTTGGCCGTTAGAATATTCGCAGCCCCTGCCATACGTGCTCTGCCTAAGTGATAATCAATATGCTGTTGTAATTGCAGTAAAGCAGGGGTTAATTTTGTTTTATCTGCGTCGTTTAGCTGGGCGACTTCATTGTTTAATATGGCTATAGGTGTTTTAAGTGCATGAGAAAGGTTGCCTGAATGGTTGCGGGCACGTTCTAGTAGTTCCTGATAATGGAATAGCAGTGCATTTAGGTCATCGATAACAGGTTTAACTTCCGTCGGATAAACGCCTGTTAATTCAGTAAGCTCACCATTTCGTACTTTTTTTAAGTTCTGTTGGAGCTTTCTTAGAGGAGATAACGACCAGCTAACTTGCAACCACGTTAACGCTAAAATACCGATAGCCATAATGATTAATATTAACCACAAACCATGTGTCAATTTTTGTAATGTAGCATTGAGTTTGTCTTTATTAATCGCTACCGATAAATTGACCGGATCATCCGTTTCAGGTACGAAGAACTCTCGGCTGATCACGATTAGTGGCTGTTTGTTAGGTCCAATAAAGCCTTCTTCTTTATTACCTCGAATACGGGTATCCCACAGGGAACGAGAGCGCAATTGTTGCTCATTGATAGTCAGCGACCAATATAATCCGCTGTAGGGTGATTCAAAGAGAGGGTTGGAGAGCTTGCCTGATAATGACATTTTACCGTCGGGGGTAACATCAACAAGCGCTGTAAGTTGATCAAGATAAAGCTTGAGTTGTTGTTCTTCTTGACCGACTAGGTAAGTTTTTATGAAACTCGGAACAAGATAACCAGCAGAAAGCGTAATTACAACAAGCCAAGCAGCCGCTGCGATAAGTAAGCGGCTACGAAGGCTAGGAAGTTGTTTTTCAATTGTGTTAATTGGCATTGATACGGTATCCGAGACCGCGAACTGTCTTGATAACATCATTGCCGATCTTACGGCGAATACGACCAATAAATACTTCAATCGTATTAGAGTCACGATCAAAATCTTGCTTGTAAATATGCTCGACCAATTCCGTTCTTGAAATTACTTTATCAGTATTATGCATAAGGTAAGACAGTACCTTAAATTCTAACGCCGTAAGATCGACGACTTGACCTTGCCACAATACGTTTGATGTTCGCGTATCTAAACTTAATTCTTGGACTTGAATAACAGGGGACGCATTACCCGTTGAACGGCGTAACTGGGCACGTAAACGTGCGATTAACTCAACCATCTGAAAAGGTTTGGTGAGGTAATCATCGGCCCCTGCATTTAACCCTTCAACACGTTGGGTAAGCTCATTACGCGCACTTAGAATAACAACCGGCGTATTCACGTTTTCATCTCGAATACTTTTTAATACCGTTAAACCGTCAAGTTTTGGTAAGCCTAAATCGAGAACGATAACATCCCAAGGTTCAGATGTTGCACGGTATAGGGCATCAATCCCATCACTTGAAAGTTCTGCAATCCAACCGTTGCTTTCTAAACCATCAATGATTTGCTCACCAAGGGTAATTTCGTCTTCAACTACTAATATTTTCATTCGTTCACCTTGATGATATTTTCTAGCCCACGACCTTTAATTTCGATAATGGTGAGTGTACGGGCTTCATATTCGACTTTTACGATATTGTTGTTTGGGTCAATCAGTTTTAACTCATACACCCATACATCATCATCTTCGTCTAACTCTACTTTTATAATGCGACCATTAAGTTGCTTGGCAACCTTTTCTTGTAACGCGGAAAAAGGTTGAATCAACCCTTGTTGAACGGCATGCATTACTTCGTCGTGATCTTCATCAATTTCTAGCTGCGGGGCAGCATTGACATGAAAAGCCAATAAAAAGAGGAAACAGAAAATGTATAGAAATCTATTATATTTTTTCATATTAGTAGTGTAATCGAAGTGCCATGAACTGAAAATGAATAGATGATTAAACTGTAGCCCTTTGTTGAATAAACTGAAGCAGATTTAACTTTGAGAGATTCTGGGGTGTTCACGGTTAATAGAAGGCGTAATACGGCGTCTGTATCTTAAATAGTACATTTGTCATATATGTCACGGTTTGGTTGTAAAGATGTAATGATGTGTAAGTTAATTGATCTCAATCATGACTGGGTGTTAGTTGCATTTAATATACTTCATTTGGTGACTTAGGCGAAAGTACTATCTGGGAGTTCGTTGGTGCAAAAGATTAGCTTATTCAGAACAACTATTTTTCGTACGCTCTTATTCCTTTTGCTCTTTGTGGGAGGGATCGCACCAGCAAGTGCATTGTTTGTTAGTCCGCCAAAGGATCCTATCCCCCTCATCAAAAAAACCTTTCCCAGCGCAACAAAAATTGCTGAGAAACAAGGGGAAATCCCTGTCTGGTGGATCTACAAAGATCAAGACATTATCGGCTATGCTTTTGAAACCAATGATGTCGCTAAAATCCCGGCCTATTCCGGTGAGCCGGTTAATATGCTGGTGGCTATCGATCCGCAAGGTAACTACCTGACTGCCAAAGTGCTGGAACACCATGAACCGATTATTCTAGCGGGTATTCCAGAGAAGAAATTGTGGGCCTTTGCTGAACAATACACTGGCTTATCGGTGACGGACAGAATTAAAGTTGGTGGTAATAAGAGCGAGGGGTATGTTGCCGTTGATGGCCTGTCAGGCGCAACTGTTACAGTCATGGTGATGAATGTTGCTGTTACTAAAGCGGCAACAAAAGTGGCTCAGTCACTAGGAATCATTAAAAAACAGCAAACCATCATTCAGCCTCCATCGACCATCTATCAAGATCAGTTTGAAAAAGCAGACTGGCTTCAGTTAACGGGGGATGGTTCGATACGCAAGCTCTACCTGACCAATGAAAAAATTGATGAAGCCTTTATAGGCACAGAGGCTGAGCATATTGGTAATATCCCTGCGGATCAAAAGCAGGGTATGTTCGCTGAAATCTACTTTGCGCTTGCTGATGTGCCAACGATTGGGCGAAACTTGTTCGGTGATGCCGATTATGAGTGGTTAATGCAATCACTGAAACCGAGCGAGCATCTACTCGTCGTATTGGGTAATGGTTACTCGTTCAAGGGGTCAGGTTATGTGCGGGGGGGGATCTTTGATCGTCTCCAGATTCATCAGAATGAGAATGCGATTTCATTTCGTGATCTAGACCACAACCGTATTACGGATCTGTATATTTCAGGGGCGCCAGCGTTTAAAGAAATGTCGGTGTTCCGAGTGCAGGCGCACCATGAACTTGATCCGGGATCAAGTTGGCAGCTTGAATTGTTGGTTCGACGCCAGACTGGTCCGGTCGACAGCCTGTTCACCAGCTTTAAAGGTAGTTACGACATGTTGGAGAAATATGTCGATACGCCGCCAGCAATTGTCCCTGAGCCTGAACTCTCACTGACTCAACAAGTATGGAAAGAGCGCCAGCTCGAAGTCGTGATACTCCTTGCTTTGCTGAGTGTTTTGCTGCTGATCCTGTTCTTCCAGGATGTATTGGTTCGCCATCCCACCTTTATGCATAACTTACGTCATGGCTTCCTAGTGGTAACTGTCGTATTTATTGGCTGGTCATGGGGCGGACAGTTGTCTGTGGTGAATGTCTTCACATTTTTGCAGGCATTGATGAGCGATTTTTCCTGGGATCTTTTCTTACTCGATCCGATTATTTTCATCTTATGGTGTGCTGCTGCTGTGACCATTTTATTGTGGGGACGCGCTGTTTACTGTGGTTGGTTATGTCCGTTCGGAGCCTTGCAGGAACTGGTTAATCAACTTGCCCGCCATTTCAAAATTCCACAATTCGAATTGCCTTATGCCGTGCACGAACGTTTGTGGACTATCAAATATCTTATTTTATTAGGTTTGTTCGGAATTTCGCTCGATTCGTTATCAATGGCTGAGCAGTTTGCCGAAATTGAACCGTTTAAAACCACTTTCTTATTGAAGTTTGATCGTGAATGGCCATTTGTTGCCTGGGCTGCATTCCTGATCTTGTTGAATCTTTTTAACCGAAAAACCTTTTGTCGCTACTTATGTCCATTAGGCGCCGCACTGTCGGTCACCAATAACGTGCGTTTATTTAATTGGTTGAAACGTCGCCCTGACTGTGGAACGCCCTGTAAGACATGCGCGAAAGAGTGTGAAATCCAGGCAATTCAGCCAGATGGTGTGATCAACATGCGTGAATGCCATTACTGTCTAGACTGCCAGATCAGCTATTACAACGAAGAAAAATGTCCACCACTTAAGAAGCTGGCACACAAAAAACGCCGAAACAAGGATCAAGATATTCCAGTCGTCGTTACAGAGTAAGTACCAAATAGTGATGAAATAACGTGAAAAGCAAGAAGGAATACAGCGTAGCTGATGTACGTGACACTACATATATTAACAATCGTAGTTGCGTCAATAATAACGGTATGGAGAGCCAACCATGAGTGATAATAAGAACAATGATCTGATAGAGCAACCTAACCAAGATACATTGCCAAACAAAGAACGACGTAAGTTTTTTGGTAAAACTGCCGCTATCGGTATTGGCGCGGCAGTCGCTCCGATGTCAGCTGCGATGTTTGCTTCAATGGCACAAGCCAAGGCAGCAGAAGCGGCTAACAGTCCGTTTGTTCATCCTGGCGATTTAGATGAATACTATGGTTTCTGGAGTGGTGGTCATTCCGGTGAAGTACGTATTATGGGTTTGCCATCAATGCGTGAGTTAATGCGCATACCGGTATTTAACATTGATAGTGCGACCGGATGGGGTTTAACCAACGAAAGTAAGCGTATTAAAGGCGACAGTGTTGATGTTTTGGCTGGTGATTCCCACCACCCTCATATGAGCATGACAGACGGTCGATACAATGGTAAATATGTATTCATCAACGACAAAGCCAACAGTCGGGTTGCTCGTATTCGTTGTAATGTAATGAAAACCGACAAAATGATCACCGTTCCGAATGTTCAGGCTATTCACGGATTACGGGTACAAAAAGTACCTGAGACCAAGTACGTGATCTGTAACGGGGAATTTGAAATCCCGATGAACAACGATGGCAAGGCGACACTGGAAGATGTCAGTACCTACCGTTCTCTGTTTAACGTGATTGACGCCGAGAAAATGGAAGTGGCATTCCAGGTAATGGTTGATGGCAACCTTGATAACACTGATGCCGACTACGACGGTAAGTATTTCGCGTCGACAAGCTACAACTCTGAAATGGGTATGACACTGGGTGAAATGATTACCCCAGAGCGAGACCACGTTGTTGTTTTCAATCTGGCGCGTTGTGAAGCTGCTCTAAAAGCAGGTCAATTCAAAACTTACAATGACAATAATGTTCCTGTTCTTGATGGCCGTAAAGGTTCGGAACTCACTCGTTACATTCCTGTACCAAAATCTCCGCACGGACTGAATACATCTTCAGATGGTAAGTATTTTGTGGCTAACGGCAAGCTATCGCCAACAGTTTCGATTATTGCAATCAACAAGCTTGATGATCTGTTTAGTGACAAAATTAAGCCTCGTGACACTATCGTCGCAGAGCCTGAAGTGGGTCTCGGTCCTCTTCATACCGCCTTTGATAACCGTGGTAACGCCTACACGACGTTGTTCCTTGATAGTCAGATTGCAAAATGGAATGTAGAAGATGCAATCAAAGCTTACAATGGAGAGAAAGTAAACTATATCCGTCAAAAGCTAGATGTGCATTATCAACCTGGTCACAACCATACCTCTCAAGGGGAAACTCGTGATGCAGATGGTAAATGGCTTGTTTCTCTCTGTAAGTTCTCTAAAGACCGCTTCTTACCTGTTGGTCCACTACGTCCTGAGAATGATCAACTAATTGATATCTCAGGCGATGAGATGAAGTTGGTGCATGACGGCCCGACGTTTGCAGAACCCCATGACTGTATAATTGTTCACCGTAGCAAGGTGAAGCCACAGAAACTCTGGACCCGTGATGATCCAATCTTTGCAGAAACACTGGCAATGGCAAAGAAAGACGGCGTCGATGTGATGACTCAAAGTAAAGTGATCCGTGATGGTAACAAGGTACGTGTTTATATGACCTCGGTCGCACCTAACTTCGGGCTCACTGAATTTAAGGTAAAACTGGGCGATGAAGTCACCATGATTGTCACTAATCTGGACATGGTGGAAGATGTTACACACGGTTTCTGTATGACTAACCATGGCGTTCAGATGGAAGTTGGTCCACAGGCAACGTCATCCGTTACCTTTATTGCCAATAAACCTGGGGTTCAGTGGTACTACTGTAACTGGTTCTGCCACGCACTCCACATGGAGATGCGAGGCCGTATGCTGGTTGAGGCCTAATATGCTGAATCGGTATAGCCTGAACAGCTAGCAGGACCGACAAAGTGCCATTCAAGTTGGCACTTTGTTACCTTTCTTCATATAGCTTAGTCAGTATGTAGCTTATTTATTATGTACTGGTCTTTTGCATCATCACCTTTGTGCTTTTATCTTTTGAGTCGTAGTAGGGAAGTTAAAAACAGTCGATGATTAAACCAATAATTACACTAATAGTGCTGTTTTGTCTCCAGCCTGTAGCGTTTGCCAAAACCTATCAGGTAACGGCTGACGACAACTTGCAAGTGGTGCTGGATTCGGTGTCGGATGGCGATGTGGTGTCGTTGGCTTCGGGTGAATATTTGGGTAACTTTGTTCTTAGTCATGCCATTACTCTAATCGGAAATAGCACAGCTACCATCAATGCCGGCGGACAGGGGCACGCTCTGCAGATCAAAAACTCCGATATCCTGATTGAGGGTCTAACCATCATTAATTGGGGTAGTGATTTAACAGAGCAAAACGCCGGTATCTATTCGGACAAGCAAGCCAGCAACCTGATCATTCGCAATAACAAACTGCAGGGTGACGGTTTCGGTATTTGGTTACAGGACGGGAAACATATCAAGGTTGAAGGTAACGAGATTGAGGGTAACCCCAAGCTACGTTCGGCCGACAGAGGAAATGGTATTCAGCTATCAAAAGTTGAATATGTTGAGGTCACTGGCAATACGGTAAGCAAGACCCGTGATGGTTTGTACATCATTGCTAGTCAAAATAATATTTTAAAAAACAATACTATGCATGATCTCCGTTATGGGATCCATTATATGTACTCTCATAGCAACCAAGTGCTAGACAACCTGGCCTATAACACGCGGGCGGGGTATGCATTAATGAGTTCTCGCAAGCTGATAGTATCTGGTAATGAAAGCCGTGATAGTGAAGATTACGGTTTTTTGATGAATTTTATTACCTATTCTAATATCAGCCATAATCGAATCAAGAATGTTTGGACTAAGCCTGAAAATAAAGTCATGGGGCGTGATGGAAAGGGGCTGTTTATCTATAACTCGGGTTACAACACCATCAGCTACAACAGTATCGACACCGCTGAAATTGGTATTCATCTCACGGCGGGATCAGAAAATGTCAAAATCTTTGGAAATAGCTTTATTAATAACCCTGTTCAGGTGAAATATGTTTCTAATCGAGAGCAGGAGTGGAGTCAGGACGGTATCGGAAATTTCTGGAGTAACTACCTTGGCTGGGATCTGAACAACGATGGCAAAGGGGATACTCCGTTTGAACCCAATGATGGGATCGATAAAGTAGTGTGGCTATATCCGGAAGCTAAGGTATTACTTGATAGCCCAGCAATCCTAATGCTGCGCTGGATACAGAAACAATTTCCGGTACTTAAACCTGCAGGGGTAAAAGATAGCTTTCCATTAATGACAGTACCGTCTGCATCGGAAAATCATGCTCTTGATAAAATTATGCCTAAAAACAACCAAGCAGCGGGGTAACAGCATAACCATGACCTCTTTAATAAAAGCGACCTCTCCAATTGTTTCATTACACAATACGAGCAAACACTATCAGCAGGTTGAGGCGTTAAAAAATATCAACTTGCAACTGGCTGCCGGTGAAGTGCTTGGTTTGTTTGGTCACAATGGGGCAGGCAAAACGACGATGATGAAACTGATCCTCGGCGTTACTAAAGCTAGCCACGGGGATGTAAAGATCTTCGGCGTGGATCCATTGTCAAAGCAAGCCTGGCACAGCCGTCGGAATATCGGCTATTTACCTGAAAATGTCAGTTTTTACGATCACCTTACCGGATTGGAAGTACTGACTTATTTCTCTCGACTAAAATCGGTGAATAAAAAACAGGTCATTGCCTTACTGGAGCAAGTCGGCTTAACCGCTGCCATGAACCGCAAGGTTAAAACCTACTCTAAGGGCATGCGGCAACGACTGGGTTTGGCCCAGGCTTTTTTGGGTGAGCCTAAATTACTATTGCTTGATGAGCCCACTGTGGGTCTTGATCCTATTGCGACGAAAGAGTTCTATCAAACGGTAGACAACCTTAAGAGTAACGGTGCCAGTATTATCCTCTGCTCCCATATCTTGCCAGGCGTGGAGCAGCATATCGACAGAGCTATGATTTTGTCGGGTGGCGAGTCGCGAGCAATGGGGACTTTGGTACAGTTACGCGAGCAGGCTTGCTTACCTGTAACGATTCATACTAAGGGACTCAAGGGTATACTTAGGGATGATCCAGCTCTCAATGAATTGCGGGTTAATGATAATCAGTTATTGGTTCCAGAAAACGATAAACTGGCTGTAATCCGTAAGCTGCTCAGCTATGACCATATCAGTGATCTCCACATTGAGCCGGTCAATTTGGATCAGCTCTACCAGTATTATCTGAATGATGATTGTGCCCTTAAATCCAAAGCGTCAAATATACCAAATGTATCAAACCAGCCTGAAGCTCTTAATAGGTCGGAGGCCGTAAGTTCATGAATCCAGTTTTTGCTGTCGCGATAAAAGAGTTTCAAGACGGAATCAGAAACCGCTGGTTGATTTCCATCACGCTTATTTTTGCCGTGCTGTCTTTGGGCTTGAGCTATTACGGCTCGGTCGCATCTGGGCAGCTAGGTGTGGCCTCTTTGTCATCGACGATTGCCAGCTTGTCTAGCCTCGCGGTATTTCTGATCCCGTTGATTGCGCTGCTATTAAGCTATGACAGTTTTGTCGGTGAACAGGAATCTGGCACTTTGCTGCTGTTGTTAACTTATCCTATTAGCCATAGTCAGCTGTTATTCGGTAAGTTTTTAGGTCAGGGAGCTATCATAACTCTAGCCACCTGCCTTGGTTTTGGCAGTGCTGCTTTCTTGCTGGCGATACAGTCCGATTTTGTTGGTGTAGTACCTGCATTCAGCTTGTTTATTCTCACCGCCACCCTATTGGGGCTCTGCTTTATCGCAATTGCCTATGTGATCAGCCTGTCTGTATCGGAAAAATCTAAAGCGGCAGGTATTGCATTGATGATCTGGTTCTTCTTTGTGCTGGTCTTTGATTTGGCATTGCTGGCTATTCTAGTCGGCGTTGAAGATGGATTATCACAGCAACAGCTAGTACAGCTGATGATGTTCAATCCAGCAGATTTGTTCCGATTAATAAACCTTTCAGCATTGAATACTGGTGATGTTAATGGCGTGCTGGCTGTTGCCATCGACCAAAGCCGCTCACAAGAAACCTTGCTTCTGATGATGAGTGGCTGGGTGGTGGCACCTTTGGCGGTCGCTTCCTTGGTATTTAGTAAGAAAAAGCTTTAAGAATAAAAATCAATAAACAAGCAGCTTTAAGAGCAAATAGCTCAATTTAATAAAGCATTTAATAATTCGAATAAGTAAGGAAACCATAATGCGTAGTTTACATCCACTAAGGACTATCAGTATTGCCCTGTTGCTTATATTAGGTGTTGCCTGCACCGATCAGGAATCAGCAGAACAAGCCATGGTGCGTCAGGCCATCGCCATAGAACAGGCTGATGAATGCCACCTGTGCGGTATGATCATCAGTAATTTCCCAGGACCAAAAGGTGAGTCTTATAATAAATCATCCGACACGGTCAGTAAGTTCTGCTCAACCCGCGATTTGTTCAGCTTTGTCCTGCAACCGGAAAACAAACGTCAGGTTAAAGAAATCTATGTTCATGATATGAGTAAAACGCCTTGGCAGCGTCCGGAAGACGAGTATTTCATCAATGCTCGAGAGGCCTGGTATGTTATCGGTTCTGAGAAAAAAGGCGCGATGGGGAAAACATTGGGCAGCTTTGCCAAAAAAGCCGATGCGGAAGTCTTTATTGATGAGTTTGGAGGAAAGCTATATAGCTTTGAAGATATCAGTATTGATGTGCTGTAAACGCAAATTAATTTTTTGAAAAAATAGTACTGTTTGATACGAAAATCGTTTAATTTCACGATTAAGCGGTTTTCTTTTGCCATAAGAAAAGGGGAGAGTGCGTACTATTACTTGATACTTAATGTGATTTATCGCACACTTCATACCATAGCTAATCCCCTTATTTACTCGTAACATTAGGTTATCAATCATGGCTTCAACAGCAGCAGCACTTCATATTTTAGTGAAGCACCAAGAAAAAGCAGAAGATATCATCGAGCAATTGAAGAAAGGCGCGAAGTTCCAGACGCTTGCCAAGAAGTATTCAAACTGTCCATCAGGTAAAAGCGGTGGTGACTTGGGTGAATTCCGTAAAGGTCAGATGGTTCCTCAGTTCGATAAAGTGTGCTTTACCGGTGAATTGTTAACCCCACATTTGGTAAAAACTAAATTTGGCTGGCATATAGTAAAAGTGCTTTATCGCACTTAAAAAAAAGAGCCCTTGAGGCTCTTTTTTTATATCTGGAATAATTGCGCTAGAGCTTATTTATAACGCTTTCGTTAAGGCTATTTATCGCGAGCAGAATCTAATTTTTCTGCGAATGTTGGCTGTGATGTTTTCTCGGTAATAACAATGCCTGAATTATAGTTTTCAGGAGTGCCGTCATTAATAAAATGTTTAGCTTGAGTGGCATGGGCTTGTGGCTGTTCAAACGACACATTACCCGTGAAGTCGCCATCAGCAGCAGCAACGTTGTAAGATGTTGCTAAAACAAGAGCTGCAATAGTTGTTTTGATTGAATTTTTCATAATGTAGTAACCTCAATTTTATGCGTGGACTTGTTTGTCCTGCGATTGATGAGTTGTTCTCAGTCATCGCGTTGCTAAAGGCACTTCCTTGCAAGAGTCTTCAACGTGAGATAATCCATCCTGTTGAAGTTTATTAACAATATCGAAAACAGATTAAGAATGTTTAAGGCTTATTAATGTTGATGGGTGTAGTTTATGCCAGTGACACCTCGTAATATATAAAGTATTCTTTACTTAACACATCACGATTACTTATGTATTGGGTGGCGAATGAAGTCGAAATTAGATTTGAACTTATTGATTGTATTTTTAGAAGTGTACCGACTTCGTTCAATCACTTTAGCGTCAGAATCGTTAGGCTTAACCCAGCCAGGGGTAAGCGGCGTACTTAAAAGGTTGCAAGCTCAGCTTGGCACGGCACTGTTTGTACGTGAAGGGCGAGGAATATCTCCCACATATGCAGCAATTCAATTGGCAAGCGAGATTGAACCTGCTTTTACGAAGGTAGAAAGCGCATTAGGCAATGTCTCTGGTTTTGATATTCAAGCTCATCGTGTTTTTACGGTGTATGTAAATGAAGCCATGATGCACATAGTCAGGCCGAAAATCGAAGCGGATGAAAGTATGGGTAATTGTTCTATCCAATTACACCTTACGCCAAATAATGAAGATGAATTATTTCATCAGCTTAGTTTGCACAAAGCTGAGTTAGCCATTGATTTTGGTCATTTATCAAACCCATCGTATTCATATAATGCGTTTTATGACGATATTGCAGTAATGGTATGCCGTAAGGAGCATCCCAATATACAAAATACGGCTACTAGAGAGCAGTTTTATGCAGAGAAACAAGTGTTGATTCAAAGGCGGCGTACAGATTTGCTTGAAGTGAATTATTTTACGGAAGAAAGCCTTATTCCGAGAGAGCTAAGCTGTGAATGTGCATCGATGGTATCAATGATGGCGCTGGTGTCAGATAGTGACTCTGTAGGTATTATGAGTGGTTTACTTGCTAATAAATATGCAAAACAGTTTAATTTACAGGTTATACCTTTACCTTTTACCTCAAAACCGTTGAAGCATTTTATGGTATGGCATAAACGTAATGATCATAATCCTGCAAATAAATGGTTAAGAAATAAACTCAGTACCCTGCTGTAATGTTATTTAAAGTCTACTGTAATAATATTATTCTTGCGCTGATCTGCCCATGCAATAACATGAATATAATACTGCTTAAGTAAGAAAAGGTATAAAGAGGTAAGGCTGAATAGAATCATTACCTCTTCACTGTAACCTTGGGTAAGTGACGGCGATATAATCATTAAAACGCCGACGCTAAACCCTAAAAGACATAAAGCTTGAAGCAATGGATAGCTTAAGTAGAAAAACGATTTAAGGCTTATAAATAAGGATAACAACCCTTGTTTGAAAATACGCATGATACTTCCCTTTTATGCTATTGTTTTTTAACAATAGCGTAACAAGTGCAATTTGAAAACTGCAATATAACACTGTGTGATGGAAGCTAAATCTTCTGGTTGTTTATGTGATAGATTAATAGCAGACGTATAACTACTAGAGAGAGTCTGTAAGCAAGCGCTGCTGAGAGCGCTTATAATGGGTTACATGCACTATTGGGAATTAGACCAAGGTTATCAGTACACTGTTTAAATGTGCCCAACTCTGAAAAGTTTGAATCTTGCATATTTTTCTTATTGAGCCAGTAAAAGCCAAGCTCTTCTGAAAACCATAGAATCATGTCTTTTTGACGAAAGACAATATAACTTTTATGTGTTTGATTACTTAAATAAATATTATCAAAATATTCTTCAATTTTTCCTGGTTTTTTGACACCTAACTTGGCAAGTTCTGCCTCAGTCTGAATCCAATATAAAAACTCAGGTCTCACCGTTATCTCTGCCACGAAAGGAGAAACGGATGTTCTAGATAATGAAAAATTTCCGCCTTTAAATGAAACGGGTACAAATTGATTTGTATCGGTATTCATTCGGTAGTTTAAACCACTAAAAGACCAATTAAGGTGATCTTTTTGCTGAAGAAAGTATTGAACAACACTGTTTGATACAACGCCATTTTCTAGATAAAGGTTGAATGATTTTGCTGCTGCTGGGGTTTTATTATCTTGATCGAATAGGGTAATTGCTTGAGTGTTTTTACCGGTTAATGACAACATTGGCCAAAATTCATTGAGATCAAAATGAGCAAAAGTAACGGCTTTTGTTGTCGTAAGTTTGCAGGTGTTTTGTTCACTTTTATCACAATATGCGACTGAATAGTATTTACCCGCTTTAGCGATAAAAAAGAGTTTATTTTCAATATCGATAGGTGTCACAAATGTCTTTGTATAGTCACGTAAAAATTCAAGGTCGTCCTCTTCTTTCGCTAAATAAATGAATGTGTTCATATCATCATCGTAAGCTATTTCATGCAGATATTTTTTTGAATGCTGAGAGAAAAAAAACAATGAAAAAAAACAGACGATGAATAGAAGGCATAGCGATACAATTATATAACGTTTCTTTTTGTGTGATTTTTTTGAACTTTCAATTGTATTTTGCACAGAGGAGGTTGAAAAATGATCGACCTTAATTTGGTACCCAAGGCGGGGGACCATTTCAATGATTTGACCTATTTCATCCTCTTTAAGCTTAATTCTTAAATTGCGAATAGTCTGAAATAAAGACGTTGTTGTGATTTCTTTCCGTGTCCATCCTACTGAAAGAAGCTGCTCCTTTTTGACAACACTATTAGCATGCTGGATTAAATAGCAGAGTATTTCCCTTTCAGCACGGTTTAGCTCAATAAAGCGTTCATTTTCTTTTAGTTCTTTTGTTGAGCAATCAAAGGTAAAACCTTTACCTAGTGTGACTTTGGTTATTTTATTATTCGTCATGGTACTTAGTATTTTCTTTTCTTATAATCATTGATTCAATAGGAGTCTCAACTTCGCCTGTTAGCACGTAGATTCACGAATGACTCATACATACCACCAGTGTACTTGATTATGAAAAGAATGCTGCTAAAGAGTGAGTATAATGACAGATATTCTTAATGTCGCACGTTGCAGCGTAATGCCATCTTTTTATATAAAAAAACGGCTGATTATTCAGCCGTTTAATGTTATTTAATACTTAAAAAGGTGACTATTTACGATCACCAACAGGAATCATGATGTGCACATAAGGGGTGTCTTTCCACATAACATACGGACCGCCATTGTGAGGGTCTGTTGATAAGGAGTCTAAAAGTGCCTTATCAGGTGTAATGATCATTAAATGTGGACCTTCCTTAACCCAATCATTATCAGCTGTTGCTCCTTCTGCGTATGGGTCGGTATTACTTGCGCCTTCATCGCCTGCTAACATGTACGAGATACCTATGGTTTTGGCAGTAAAAGGCTTCTTATTCATCCACGCATCCGCCCATTCCATCCATGATTTATCCATACACATAGGGGCTTTACCTTGCAACTGAGCTGGGGTAGGAAAGCAGATGTAGTTACTATTACCCTTTTGCAGAACATTTTGCTCCCAGTCCATCACTGTTACTTTGTCTTTTAGTGACGATGGCGCAGCACTTAATGCATCTTCTAACATTGCCTGAGACTTTTCATTTGCGACAGATGTTGAGATATAGCCAGCAAAAAGCAATATCACGCTAAAGACATAAACGACAACTTTCATGACGCTATCCTCGATACTATTTAGTCATAGTAAAATTGTGGCTTTAAGTATAGTTCACTCCCGAATTGCTGAGCGCATTAAGCTCTATTGAGTCAGTGTTACCCAAAGATGGGTAATAGGTGAAAAGGCTTCGGATGATAGTTATAAGCCATTTTTGAGAATTCGCTTTTTCATAGGTTGTAATTACAACCTATGCGTAAGTTAATAAGTAGAATGTTTAATTAGGTACTCTACTGATGCTTAATTTGATGAATTCCAGCATCCATTGTGTGACCTCTGCTTGATCAATGTATTGATCGAGTGAGGCTTTAGCTGCTTCAATAACGTAAGCAGGTATATCGCCACGGCGGGCTATCATTAAATCTCGTGAGTAACTGCTGGTGAATTCAGGGTGTCCTTGTATGCCAAGAAAATGTTGCCCGAGTTGGATCATTGCATATGGGCAAAAGTTACTGCTTGCTAATATCTCTGTATCGTCAGGTAAATCTACTATTTGATCTTGATGACTTACGGCAAGTGAAAATGTGCTTTTTTCTTCCACTTTACGATCGGATTGCATCCATTGCTTGGTTGCGACTAAAGACCATGTTTTTAAACCAACACCCCAGCCATTTTCAGATTGTATGACAGCGCCACCTAAAGCATGTGCAATCATTTGATGCCCAAAACAGACACCAATAAAAGGGATTTGGTGTTGATAAAGATCGCGAACAAATTGTGCTAAATGGTGAATCCACGGAATATCATCGTAAACACTGTATTTGCTACCTGAACCAATATACGCATCGCATTCACCGAGTGATGTTGGAAATTGATTATCCATAACACGATAAAACACTAACTCAAGTGTTGGGTCTGCATTGAGTAATATATCGGAGAACATTTCAGGATAATTATTATGCCTGATTTGAAGTTCAGATCTTACGTCGTCACACAATAAAATACCCAGTTTCATCTAATCATACCCAAACGGTTGTAGAATCAGTATATCGTTAATAGAAGTGTATACCCACATCGTCTAAAGTGTCCCTTTTACTGCATTTGAAAAAATAATCGAGTATTGCTCTGCGTTGAATTTAATAGGGTTACTGCTTGCTGAGGCATCTGATACTGACATTTTACCAACCAATTCTCGTTGTAATGTATCTATGCCAATTGCACTTAATGTGTGTGGAATACCAAGGTCTTTACGTAGCTGTAAAACCCATTCTAAAACACCATCAAAGTTAGCTTGTCGGAGTGCGATATAACTCCCTACACGTGTCATCTTTAGTTCGATTTCTCGGCGGTTTGCGACCATGACGTAAGGCATTAAGATGGCGTTTAATAACCCGTGATGTTTGTTATAAAGTGCCCCGAGTGTATGAGCGATGGCGTGCATACCTCCTAGGCCTTTTTGGAATGATGTTGCTCCCATACTGGATGCGACTAGCATCTGAGTTCGAGCATCAATATCGTGGCCATTATGATAAGCAATAGGTAGGTACTCTTTAATTAGACGTATACCTTCCAGCGCAATACCTTCTGCCATAGGGTGATACGACGGTGAGCACAGTGCTTCAAGGTTATGAGACAGTGCATCCATTCCTGTTGCGGCGGTAATTTCAGCGGGAAGTGTGAGAGTGACATTTGGGTCTAAAAGCACTTTTAATGGCAACATCTTTGGGTGAAATATTATCTTTTTAACCTGTTCTTCTTGATCGGTTATCACTGAAGCTCGACCCACTTCAGAACCTGTACCGGCAGTGGTTGGTATCGCTATTATTGGGGCAATTAATTCTGTAATGGCACGCTTCCAGTTATCACCGACATCTTCAAAATCCCACAAAGAATGAATTTGTTTGGCGACCAAAGCAATGGCTTTAGCGGTATCGATACTAGAACCGCCCCCAAAAGCAATCACGCCATCATGCCGCCCAGCATTAAATGCTTTAACACCATCGTCTACATTATTACCTGTTGGGTTGCTTTGTACTTTGCTAAATAAATGAATGGTTAACTCCGCGTTATGGCAATCTTTTAAGATAGCTTGAATAACAGGTAAATGGGCTAATCCTGGATCGGTTACCAATAACGGCGATTGAATACCTAACTCTTGGCATACTTTGGGGATTTCATTAACACAGCCAACACCAACAGATATTGAGGTGGGGTAATTCCAGTTACCGTGTAACATAGTTATTCCTCTACATAATAACCTGCGGTGGATTCAATAGGGTATTAGAAACGCTTATATTAGGTGCTTTACATGGTACGACTTAGGGCGTGTTAACTGCTCAAATCCGATAGAAGATAGAGTACAGCCACGACCAGATTGTTTTATACCCGCCCATGCAAGTGCTGGATCTAGGTAATCACAACGATTAATGAAAAATGTCCCTGTTTCTAATTGATCCCCAAGATGGATGCCTTTGTCTATATCTTGAGTGAAAATGCATGCGCTAAGACCAAAGTCAGTGTCATTCATTAGTATGATTGCTTCTTGATCTGATTCTACTTTTTGTATACCAAGGGTGGGGCCGAAGGTTTCTTCAGTCATTATTCGCATTGTATGATTTACATTGGTAAGTAATTGAGGGACAAGATAGGCGCTACCAGCTTGGCTGTTGGTAAAATGGTGTTCATCAATATGTGGCTTCGCCCCTTGTTGAATTGCTTCTTGTGTTTGCTCTCGTACAAAATCAGCGGCTTTTCCGTTAACGAGCGGGCCTAATGTGGTATTAAGGTTATCTGAACGACCGAGTTGATATTGATTGATTAGTAACACGGCCTTTTCAATAAAAGCATCATAGATACTACTATGTACATAAACACGTTCAATGCTGCAGCAAGATTGCCCTGAGTTAAAAAAAGCCCCGTCAATAATAGTATCAACCGCGTCTTGTAGGTTAGCATCAGAGCGCACATACGCAGGGTCTTTTCCACCAAGCTCTAACCCAACACTGATTAAATGCCCAGCAGCGAATTGTTCGATGGCTTTTCCACCCTTAACAGAACCAGTGAACGCGACATGATTGATACAACCTGATGAAATAACATGGCCTGTGTCTTGATGCGTTAAATGCAGATACTGAAACACACCTTCCGGTAAGCCTGCTTCTGTGAAGGCTTGAAATAGGCGCTCTGCACATAAAGGTGTTTGCACAGAGTGTTTAAGTACAACGCTATTGCCTGATAACAATGCTGGTATGATGGAATTGATTGCGGTCAGGTACGGGTAGTTCCACGGTGCAACTACAAATACGGTGCCTAACGGAACCCGTTTTATATAGCGCGTAAAGTGAGGCTTTTCTGGTAACTCAATCGTTGCCAATGCGTCATCACTGATCGCAATCATGTGCCGAGCACGCTCTTCTAAACCAGCGATTTCTCCTTGGCTATATTTAATTGGGCGTCCCATCATCCACGTAATTTCTTCTGCGAGCTGATGCTTGTTAGTGACTAACCAATCTATGGCTTTGCTGCAAAGAGTTTTACGTTCAGCCAATGGTGTTGCTTGCCATTGTGTTTGAGCCTGTTTGGCTTTCTTCAAAGATGTTGTAATGTGAGTGAGCGATGCAAATGGTCGAGTGATATATACATCATTATCAATCGGTGAGATAACGGAAATTTTTGTATTAATTGAGTTTATATTTGACATGTATCCCCCCTTTATCTAGTTCGCTAAGTCGTTAACTGGCGGCTAATCCTTAACGCGCTTAGATAATTTCAAAGTAACGATTTAATTCCCAATCAGTGACATGCTTTCGAAATTCGCGATCTTCCCATTCTCGTGATGCTGCAAAGTGATCAACAAATTCATTGCCAAACATTTCACGTGCAGCGGTTGATGCTTTAAAACGTTGGGCTGCTTCCCATAATGTATGAGGTAACTGTAATTCCTGCGGGTGTTGCTGATCGTAAGCATTGCCTACAACTTGGTCGAAAGGTTCCCATTGCTGGGCTATGCCATACAGCCCAGATGCGAGTGCTGCTGCTAAAGCAAGGTAGGGGTTAGCGTCTGCTGCACCTATTCGATATTCTACTCGTTGTGATTTTTCTGAACCTTTAATTAAGCGTAATGCCGTTGTTCGGTTTTCTACGCCCCAAGTTGCCTCTGTGGGTGCCCAAAACCCCGGAACCATGCGTGAGTAGCTATTAATGGTTGGCGCAATCATGCACAAAATTTCAGGCATTAAGCGTTGCTGTCCAGCAAGAAAGTGACGCTGAATATCACTCATATTGAGATCGTTATTGGCTTCAAAAAAAGCAGAAGAACCATCCTTGTTCTGCAAAGAAATATGAATATGCCCGCTCTGGCCAGGGTAATCGTTACTCCATTTCGCCATGAAGGTGGCGAGTAGGTCATTTTTCTGGGCTAATACTTTCATATAGGTTTTAAATAAAGCAGCTTTATCTGCGGCATTGATGGCCTGATCAACAGCGATCGCTGCTTCTATGACTCCAGGGCCAGTTTCGGAATGAATACTTTCTATGGGGAAGTCCATTTTTTCACCCATGGCAAGAATACTTTTATAGAGTCCTGAGTAAGTCGAGTTACGAATCATGGAATAACCAAACCAATCAGGTGTAATGGTTTCAAGGCTACTAAAGCCTTTTTCTCTTGCTGAATGTGGGGTCTCGTTGAAAAGAAAGAATTCATATTCAAAAGCTGCCTGTACATTGAATCCCATTTTATCGGCTAGCTGTAATACACGGCGTAGTGTTGCTCGTGGACACACTTTTTCAGCGTCTTCTGTAAACTCAGCAATGAATAACAGCATGCCATCTTCATCAAGTACATCACGGCAGCTCTCTGGAATAATTCTAACGGGGGCGTCAGGGTAACCTGTGTGCCACCCCGTATATTTCGCATTATCGTACAGCTGATCTTTAACATCCCAGCCAAGAACAACATCACAAAAAGCAAAGCCATGTTCTAAAGAAGAAAAAAATTTAGACTTAGACATGTATTTACCACGCATGACGCCATCGTTATCGAATAAGCCGACTTTTACGTGGGTGATTTTACGTTCTGTTATTATTTTTTTTGCATCATCGATCGTTTTAACATCTCTGGCATTCATATTTATTCCCTAAATTAGCCATGGTGTTTTCTATTGTTTATGCATTTCCCTATATTCACCCTAGAAAGTAGAAGCTGAACCGTCAATTAAATTGGTCTAAATACTGTTCTTTCAGGATGTTGTAATGTTTGGATTTAAGATGAACATTATGGTTAATAGATTGGTGGCATTGTGATCTGTAGATGTTACCTATCTTGTGCCGATAATGTATTGTAATTTGTGCGGTAAGAAGTAAATCAATAATTAGAAAGTTAAAGGCAATATCTAAGCGGGTATTTTTGTAAATATTTGGGTAATGCCTCAATAGTTAAAGGAAGAGTGATGATTAGGACAATCATAAAATCTATTTCAGTATCAGCTATTTGCGTGGTGTCATTAGATGCTTATGCAGAACAAGCAACGCTGATGTTTTCAGAATCGGATCAAAACGAACAAACATTTACATTAAGTGTATTGAAGGACAAATTAGCAACGCATCAAATTACAATTTATGACCCCCATTATGAGGCAGAGAAAGCCTATGATGCGTTTTTGCTTAATGATGTAATGGTATTGGCATACGGGAAAGACTGGAGAAATAAACCCTACACGGATGTTAAATTTACAGCGCTAGATGGCTATCAAGCGGTTTCAACGTTTGACAAAATATCAATAGCTGGTGGTTATATTGTTTATAAAGCAGCTGCAGGTTGGCAGCCGATAGGGCACCATAAAGCCAACCCTGGTCCTTTTTACATGGTGTGGAAAGGAGAGATGCAAACACCTGAGCAAGCTTTCCCGTGGCCTTACCAATTGGCTAGCGTCAATATGCTGCAATTTAAAGATCAATACCCATTAGTGTATCCAGAAGGTGTTGAGTCAGTCTCAACTGTGTATCAAGGCTTTGAAATCTTTAAAGACCGTTGTATTAAATGTCATTCGATGGATCAGCAAGGAGGGAAGCTAGGCCCTGATTTGAATGCACCCATGAGCGTTGTGTCTTATCGTTCGAAAGATATGCTACGTAAATTTATTAAACAGCCTTCTCAATTTCGCTATACTCAAATGCCTGATCATCTTGATTTGTCGACAGAACAAATTGACTCCATTCTTGATTACTTAAGCTATCAAGGAAAGATCAGTAATGTGAGGAAAAAATAGCCAGTTCTAGAATGAAAGTGTGGTTAGCTAAAAGACAATAACCAGAATGAACAATAAGTTGAATCATGTATTGTTAAAGTGATGTAACTTGTGTTCAAATGCTGCCCAATATAATAAAGGCTCTTAGCTATACGCTAAATACGAGCCAATATAAGTAATAAGTCTGCTTTAGAAGGAAACCATCGTCATGTCCTTGATGATACCCATGGTTATTTTTATGCAACAGCGTTTGGTGGAAGTTTCAAATGCTGGTGATGCTATTTCCATGCAAGAATATATGAAAACGGAACAGCCGTTTTATGGGGTAAAAGCGCCTGAACGTAAAGCTGTATTCAAAAAAGCGCGTGAGCATACCGATGTTGTCGACTTTGTTCAGTATCGTCGGTTGGTACTATGGCTATGGTCTGGTGTTTATCGAGAAGAACTGTACTTGGCTATGGATGTTGCCGAATACTACAAGGCTTTTCGTACACCAGAGGCATTCAGCATTTATGAAGAAATGTTAGAAACAGCAGATAACTGGGATACCGTTGATAAGCTCTCATCAAATTTGATCGGTGACTTAATTAAAGATTACCGTAAGTTTGAAGGTAAGCTTATTGAGTGGCGTCAATCTGATAATATGTGGCTACGTCGCGCATCATTGCTCGCGCACTTAAAGCATAAAAATGACACGAATGTCCCATTGCTTGAAGAAACTATCTTATTGCTTGCGCCCGAAAAAGAGTTCTTTATTCGCAAAGCAATAGGATGGGTATTGCGGGAATATTCTAAAACAAACCCTGATTATGTTATCGAGTTTGTTGCAATGCACAATGAACAACTGTCCACGTTAAGCAAAAAAGAAGCGTTAAAAGTCGTTAATAAAGAAGAGTAAAAGCGTTGTATAGCATGTTTATGTTTTGCTCTTAAATTAAAAAAGCCATCTGTAGATGGCTTTTTTACTTGGAATATCTAAAATCTTTTATTCGGTCATATTAGAAATACAAACGAATAACAGATTCTGCTACGCAGCCAGGGCGACGACAGCCTTCGATCTCTACTGATATTTCTTGAACAATTTCCAGCCCACGTTTGATAGGTGTTACAGACTGAATCTTTGTACGTGCACGTACGCGATTGCCTTCTTTAACAGGGTATGGAAAACGAACTTGGTTCAGGCCGTAATTAACGGTCATTTTGGCCGAAGGAAACTTGGTGTTTTCAGGGTTAACACTGTCTGTTAACACCGATAGTAAAGATAACGTTAAAAAACCATGCGCAATGGTTGTTTTAAATGGTGATTCATTTGCCGCACGCTCTTGGTCAGTGTGAATCCATTGATGATCTTCTGTTACTGCTGCAAAGCTATTAATTCGAGATTGATCAACAATCAGCCAATCACCAACGTGAATTTCTTCCCCTAATGTAGCAGTCAGTTCTGTTTGTATTTTTTCTGCTTCTGGGTGTAATTGAACCGGTGCCGGTTGGTCAATTGATTCTCCAGTGGATGCGATTTTTTGTTCTTTAACCCAAGTAGCAAGCTGACTATTGTTAGCTTTGCTTAAAAACTCGATCCAGTAATCGCGAATAGAGGGTGATAGCCAGTCTTTAAATTCAAATGGATGCTGCGCTAGCGTAACTCGCTTTTGCTTGAGAAAATCGACTACTTTCATGGATCTGACCTTTTTAAATAATGTCTCACTAAATAGTGAGGGCGCGTATTGTAACGATATTCGCCCTTAATAAAAATATTTTTGTGCTTTATCTCTCACTTTTGTTCTCATCGGATGAGTTAAACTTCTTTGGAATCAGAAAGATAAAAAATTTCAAAATAGTATGAAAAGTCTATATTTATCATTTTATCGTAATAAATTGGTATGTGTTCTTAATGATACCGTTTAAAACTTTACTTAATAACAACACCGTCAAGAGTGTGTGATAACAATACTATAGTGTGGAACAACACGTAAATCTTACAGTATAAAATAATGACGGTTCTTAGCTGACCATACACGAAGCTACCTTGAGCTTCATTAACTGTAGAGGACGTCGGATCTCTTTGTTATTTTTGAATGTAACTTGGGTAGATAAATATCACGTACTTGCTGAACTGATAAGATAACTGATGGATTTAGTATTAACTTCAAGCCACTGAATCAATATTGAGATTCATTAAACAATTATAGGATGGATACTCACCCTCGAAACAGACTTCGCGTTTTCCAACTAAAATAAAGGCGTTGTTTTTATTGTCTAAGGTGAGTCCAGTGCCCAGTTTTGCTACGCAATATTGCAAAGGGCTGCTATTACAATTTAGTCGTTGTATATCTTTTTACATTAGCTTTGTTTGTACGTTGACTGTAAGAAGGGCATTGGCGCTTTTTGTGCTAATAACGGTGACGAATAGCTATGCTTTGCCTGGTGATAAGCTTGTTTACACATTGCATGATTCGGTGACTAAAGCGGTTAAGAAAGATATTCCCGGAGCTGCAATTGCGATCATCATCGATGGGCAAATTCGTTTACTTCGAGGTTATGGTGTAAAGAAGATTGGTGGTAAAAATCGAGTCACCTCTGGTACTGTATTTCCGCTCGCGTCCATTTCGAAAACATTCGCTTCAGCGGTTACTTCGGTGCTTGTTGATAAAGGGATGATTGATTGGGATACCTACGTTGTGCCTTATCTTGAAACGGTTGAATTTAGCGATCCATCGCAGGGGAGTATCATTACCTTGCGTCATATTTTGTCTCATACTACAGGGTTGGTGCCTCAAGCTTATTCTGATCTGTTAGAGCAAAATGTCAGTTATGCTAAAATCAGGAGAAGGATTCCTCAAATTGATTTTGTATGCTCCCCCGGTGATTGTTATGGTTATCAAAATGTAGTGTATAATCTCAGTGCAGAAATGCTGGAACTTGCATCTGGGCATGATTACGATGTATTAGTTAAAGAGCACTTACTGATTCCGTTGAAAATGCAGCATGCTTCTGTTGGTTTTGATGCATTTAAAGCCAGCAAGAATCGTGTTGAACCCCACGTTAAAGTAAAATCTGGTTGGGCTGCCGTTAAGCCAGAACCTTATTATTATCGTGTGCCTGCTGCTGCGGGATTAAATGCCAGTGCTCAAGATCTTGCAAAGTGGATGCTGGCACATTTAGGGCATAACCCATCGGTATTACGGCCTTCATCATTAACAATTATGCATAAAGCGCACATTCGGGCGAACCAATCACGGTATAGAGCAAAGCTGAGTAATGTCTATTACGGATTAGGCTGGCGAACATTCGATTACCAAGGTATTACGGGCTTTGTTCATCATGGTGGCTGGGTTAAAGGAATACGAACTGAAATGCTTTTTAACCCTTTAACGCAAACAGGTATGGTTTTTTTAACAAATTGCGAAACAAAATTTGCGCGAGAGATTGTGCTCGATTTTCTTCTATTATATAAAAAGCATATCTATAACAGTGAAAAGTTTTAAAGATGATACGTTCAGTACAGTTTAATAAAAGTCACGTATTGTTGCACAATAAGGTATATTACTCGGGTTCTTTAAGACAATCAGATGATACACAACGATGAGGAACGGCAAATGTCTAAAAAACGTAAATTGAAGCAATGTAAACAAAAAGAGAGTGTTGATTTTACACGGTTAGAGCCAAATATCACAGATACTGAGTTTGGTAGAGGAACCATTAGAGATAATGCGCTAAAAGCAGTTGTGACCAGTAAGTTGTTTACAACACGAGTGGTAAAAGCAAAAAAAGGTAAAGGAAGCTTTCAACGAAAGGACAAATATAAAGGGCAAGAGCCCTATTCAATAGCCGCTTAATGTAGCTGATATTGAATAGGGCTTTTTATATACCACTGAAAAGGAACCTAATATTAAAGCAGGCAATGAATGACAACCCCCATTAACATTTTACAGACTATCGCGAGTGCAGTAGGGGCTGAGTGCGTTACCAGTACCCAGTTAATTCAGCATTTGTGGGGCGGTTATGGCGAACTTTTACGCGTTGAACTTGCAGGCTGCTCTCAATATGAATCGGTCATTGTTAAATACATAAAACTACCTCAACCTGAACATCACCCAAGAGGGTGGAACACAGTCACCTCTCATCAACGTAAGTTAGATTCTTATCAAGTAGAAGTCAGTTGGTATCAACATTTTGCCAATCATTGTAAGAGTGAATGTGCAGTCCCCAAGTGTTTATTCGTAAAAGAACAAGATGGCGAAATCTTACTCATCTTAGAAGATTTGAAAACATTAGGCTTTAGTGAAGTACATAAAGACATAAACCAAGAACAAGTCGAAGCTTGTTTATACTGGTTAGCACATTTTCATGCTCAGCACCTTGGTACAGACCCAATAGGGCTTTGGAAGTCCGGCACGTATTGGCATCTAGATACGCGGCCTGATGAAATTGCAGCATTGTTAGATTTCCCCTTAAGAAATGCAGCACCGCTTATCGACGAAACCTTGAAGAAAACCCCGTATCAAACGTTGGTGCATGGTGATGCAAAACTTGCGAACTTTTGTTTTACACCGAAAGGGGATCACGTTGCTGGTGTTGATTTTCAATACGTGGGCAAAGGTTGTGGTATGAAAGATGTCGTACTGTTTTTTAGTAGCTGTATACCGTTCGATGAATGTGATAAACGAATACCAAGCTTACTTGCTTATTATTTCAAACAACTTGAACATGCTTTAGTTAAGCATCAGCCTCAATTAGACCCTAATGATGTAGTGCAATCATGGAAACCACTTTACTGTATCGCTTGGGCTGATTTTCAGCGTTTTGTGAAAGGTTGGAGCCCTGATCACTGGAAGATTAATCCATATACTGAAAGTCTGACTCAAAAAGCATTGTTGCAGTTAGGTGTACCCGATAAGGCATAAATTGATGCCTTGCCTATTGTTTTCAAAAAATGAACGGGGTTACATTGTGCTGAATATAACTTAGGTGACTATGAAACTTACAGCGTTAGTTGATAACACACGGTTAGATAATCGAACAGATCTTGCGGTTGAGCGAGGCTTGTCTCTTCATGTGAATACGATGGGTAGACAGGTATTATTTGATGCAGGAAGTAGTAAAACTTTTTGTGATAACGCAGCGTTATTAAACGTTAAAATTCAAGATATAGATGCTGCTGTTATCTCACATCGACACCATGATCATTGTAATGGTGTTAGTCATTTCCTCGAGCGCAACTCTAAAGCTCTGGTGCACTTTCGTGAATGCGAAGAAACCGACTATTGTTTCAAAGCGTTTGGTTTTAAAACTAATGTAGGTATTGATAAGAACTTATTACTTAACGCTAAGGAACGATTTAATTTCGTTAACAAGACAACAGAAATATTCCCCAATATTTTTATTATTACAAAAATAAGTAGCAAGTATAAACAGCCGAAAGGTAATCAGTATCTTTTCACTAACTCTGGGATGGGCTGTAAACCAGATACATTTGACCATGAGTTACTTATGGTTATTAAAGAAAGTGATGGCCTTATCGTATTCACGGGGTGTGCTCATAGTGGTGTGCTTAATATGGTTGAGACTGCGGTTGCGCTTTTTCCTGATACCAGAATTAAGGCTGTTGTAGGTGGCTTTCACTTAGTCGGATTACCACTATTTAACAGTATTGGCGGTAGCAAGAAAGACATTGAAGCTATCGGGCAAACATTATTAAGTTACCCTATAGATAAGTTATACACTGGCCATTGTACTGGTATGAAGGCGTATGGGTTACTCAAAGGTGTACTTGGTGATCGTCTTGAACACTTACCAACAGGGCGTAGCGTCGTTATTTAGTGGTTAACCTTAGATAAGCTGCTTCAGCTATACGATTCAGTGCAAAAGGAAAGGATGATGTCTAACCAGCACAGTTAGACACGTTGAAAGATTAACCCTGCGACTTTAACTGTATTGTATTCTTGTACAATCTTGGATCGTCAATTTTATCAAACATTAAACTATCTGGTAAACAATCGTCGTCAACGTAGTCAATGTAATCAGCTGATGAGTCAAAAACTAAGATATCTAACGCCAGCCTATCCAATCCGTATAAACCACGGTGAATCATATCTGCCGAAAAAACTAATATGTCACCCGCGGCTAATCCAATTGACTTACCCGCTGAGAGATTCTCACTGCTCACTCTGCCATTCACTTCTTGTCTGACATCAAGCTCTTCATCATTATCCCAGCGCTTATGTGTCCCTGGAACTAACTCCATACCTAGCTCATCAAATAAAGGTACACGAAGATGTAATACTTGAGTTTCCTTTATGATTCTCTTTTGCGAATCAAGATCATGATCATATTGACAGTCTCGGTGCCAAAAATCTTTTTGTTGAAGGTTAACAGGGTTAAAAAATAATTGCGTATTCATAAATGCAGGATTAACTGGGATCACTGAATCAACAAGCGCCATTATTTTCTTTGAGCTAATAAAGTTAAACAGCTTTACCCTATCATCAAATGCTAAATATTGACTACCAGTGATCAAAGAAGAGTTAAAAGCTTCATCATGATAAAAATCCGCGTTGTCATCTTTCCAACGTTCATGAAATTTCAAGACAACGTTTCTAAGTGAGGAGATTTCAGACGCCGTAAAATAATCCCTTATGACAAAGAAACCTTGTTCCTCATAATGGCTATTCAATTGATTTCTATTTTCTAACATTAACTACCAATAGCTCCAATTTATCATGAGAATTCGCATCAGAAGAACTTACTAACGCGTGGTAAATTCTAGCAGGAGTGGTTTACGAACTCCTCTAAATGGCAAAGCTTCAACCCGCCATTAAAAAATAGGCATTATACCCAAGTTATCTCAAGATGCTCGCTGAGAACACTCTGAATCCTGAATATTGAAGTAGCTTGGGTATATACTTTATCGCTTGCTTCGTCGTTAGCAATAAAGTGTATCATTAAGGTATTCATCTAGGTGATGCTCGCTAGGGCTGAGTAACTATTACCGCATTCGAAATAACCTCCAAGATTGAATTCTGGTTGACACCGCTTATTCTTATATAAAGAAGCTAGTTATGTTATTGCTCTTAGTGCTAATAGAATGCTGATCGTTATTTTGATTTTTTAATAAGTTAGATTATAAGAATCATTTTCTTATGTCAGATAGTTAAATGTCACTAGGTTAATGGGGTGTTAAATGTGAATTGCTTCACATACATGTCTTTATTTTTTGTTTATTATAAATGTACTTTATAGGGGTTTTTAATGAAAATGAATTCAAACGAATTAAATATAAAAGTGTTTTTCCAGGGCGTATTAAACGTTCTGGTCAACGCTGTTTATTCGTGCGTATGTATTCATAGCCATGAAGACCTAATCACAAATACTGAAGAAGAATTAGATGAATTAGCTTCAAATTACAATCAGATTTATATCAATATTGGTGAGTTAATTGGCAAGAAAATACATCACTGGTATGGTGAGAACGTTCTGCGCTGGAGTCGTAATTTCTTATCTTATCAAGCAAATGTGAGAACGTTGCTTTCTGTACTATCACTGACTTATCTACATTTCGTAGAACAAGTTTCAGCGAGTTCTATGGTGCTCTTCTATCGTTATGCGCCGGGAAATAGCGTGACGTTAGGAAATTTGCCTACTAACTCGTTTAGTCATATTCTTAATGTAAAATCATTTAGTATCAATCATTTGAACAGCAGTCATCTTAAGGTGGCTGCTGTTTTTTTTGTTTTTAATAAATCAACAGTCAGTAGATTGTTAACGAGGTAAATATGTTTATTGTTTGTGTCGCTGCTTGTCCAACTGGGATTGCCCACACTTATATGGCAGCAGAAGCGTTGGAAGTGCTTGGTAAAGAGCATAACTGGGAAGTGAAAGTCGAGACTCAAGGTAGTACCGGAATCGACAATGAAATCACATTAGAAGATATCGAACGGGCTGATGGCGCGATAATCGCTGCTGAAATTGCCATCGATGGAATGGAGAGATTTGAAAAATTAAAAACTTTGGAATGTTCTGTAGCAGATCCAATTAAACAATCAGCAGCAGTATATGAAACCATGATACATATAATAAATAATAAATAATAAAAACAACAAGGATGAATACCATGACCCTACTATTAAAAACAAAAAAAACAGAAGTTGATAGGTTAAGAGAAGCCTTGATGACAGGAGTGTCATATATGATTCCTGTTATTGTTGCTGGTGGCATGCTATTAGCTTTTGGTTCATTATTTGAAACGCTTACAGGTGTTGATTTAAAAGAAAGTGATTCCTTTCTAGCCCAAATAATTAATGATTTGAAAATATTTGGTTTATATGGATTAACACTCTTATTTCCAGTTATTGCAGCTTTTGTTGGTTTTGGATTAGCTGGAAAACCAGCAATTGCACCTGGGTTAATGGCTGGGATGCTAGCTCGCGATATGCAGATGGGATTTCTCGGTGCATTACTTGGTGGTTTGATGGTTGGTTATTTAGTTCGCTGGATGCTAGCGAATATCAAATTACCTAAAGACTTTCGTAGTTTGTTACCAATGGTAATAATTCCACTGTTAGGAACTGTAACTGTTCTTTTTGTTATGAAATATATCGTGGGTTATCCGCTCATTGCACTCAATACAGGTTTGGAAAGCTGGTTGGTGGATATGTCTGGTGGTAACAAAATATTAATGGCGGCAGTACTTGGCGCCATGGTTGGTTTTGACTTGGGTGGCCCGATTAATAAAGCGGCGATTACTGTGAGTCTTGGCTTATTTGCCCAAGGGATTTATGAGCCTGTAACGGCTTCGCATATCGCGATTATGGTTGCTCCGTTTGGTATTGGTGTTTCGACAATTGTGGCGAAAAAATACTATACCAAAGAGCTGCAAGATAATGGGCGTGCGGCAATGATGATGTCTTGTGTCGGAATCAGTGAAGGGGCTATTCCATTCATTCTTGCCAATCCTGCATTAATTGTGATTAACACTGTTGGCAGTGCAATTGCAGCTTCGATGGTTATCATGTTTGATTCGATTGTTCAGGCTCCTGCTGCGGGGATTTTGGCTCTTGTTTTATCTTCAAACTTCTTCTTATACCTGCTTTCAATTGCATCTGGTGTGGTTTTCGTCGCGCTAGGGACATCGGTGCTCATGAAGCGCCAGTATATGAAAAATCAGGCAATGGAAGAGACCCAAAGTAAATACACAGAATCACTATAGAGGATCTAGCAATGTCATTGAATAAAAAGGCATATATTGTGCCACATACTCACTGGGATCGTGAGTGGTACTTTAGTACTGAAGAGTCTCAGGTATTGTTGGTATTTACCATGCAACAGATTCTAGAACAGCTTGAACAAGATGAAGGAATGCCTTGCTTTGTGCTGGATGGGCAGTCGGTAATGCTGGAAGATTATCTAAGCGTAGTACCAGAAGACACAGCCCGTGTTACTGAATTGGTTAAGCGCGGAAAATTGCTAGTGGGCCCTTGGTATACACAAACTGATCAGTGTGTTGTTCATGGTGAATCTCAGCTACGTAACTTATTTTGGGGTTGTAGAGATGCAAAGCGCTTCGGTGCAGTGATGAAAGTGGGCTATGTACCAGACTCGTTTGGTCAGAGCGAGCAGCTTCCACAACTCCTGCAGCATTTTGATATTGATAAATGTGTATTTTGGCGAGGAATCTGGGAAGGAATCACTGAAAAAACTGAATTTATCTGGCGAGCTCCGAATGGCAGCAAAGTAACAACCGCAGTATTGGAGTTTGGCTACAGCGCATTTCAGGGCATGAAACCCATAGCTTGTCATTTAGATGGGATTGACCAGAAAATGACTGAGCGTTTTTGGCCGGGAGAACGTGAAAACTTCTTGTTTATGGGGGGGCATGATCAGAAACCTTGGCAGAGTGAAACGGTAGCTGCAATTCACAATGCCAATGATGAACGACAATATAGTTATCAACTGTGTAGTTTTGAAGACTATTTTTCTGTGGCTACTGATAAACCGTTGGCTGTTGTAGAAAGTGAAATGCTTTACGGTAAATATAGCCGGATCCACCGTGGAATTTATTCTACTCGTTACGATATTAAAAAGCTAAATAGCAGTGTTGAAAACTTGATAGTTAATCAGTTGGAGCCATTGCTAACGGTCGCGAATAGCTTAGGGATGAAATACCCTTATGGTCTGATGGAGAAGAATTGGAAGCAGCTTATGCAAAGTCATGCCCATGATTCGATCGGTGGATGTAATACGGACTCTGTTAATCGACAAGTACTGGCACGAATACAAGCTGTTCGAGAAAATGCTGAACGCTTAAAAGATATTACTCTTAAGCAGTTGGCTGATGCGTCAACGAAAGGTCTTGAGGGGGAATTTGTACTTGCCTTTAATCCTCTACCTTACCAGCGTAATGCGATGGTCGAGCTCGAGCTTGTGCTGCCAACTCGACAGTTCGTGCTGCATGATGGTGATGATCTGGTAGACGTTCACTCTATTGATTGTCAGTTGGTTGATATCAATGCGATTGTCCAAGATCCAACCACTCTGGGTGATGAACGCTTTAAATCGTGGTATCGACACCACATTATTGCTTTTTTGCATGCGTTGCCAGCATGTGGTTATCGTAGCCTGATGGTTGAACGTTTAGCTGATAAAGAGGCCGATATCGATGGGAATGCTGAATCCGCTAGAGATCAAAATCAGTTACAGATGATTCAAAACGAGTACCTGTCTGTCAATGTTGATACCACTGGCAAAGTTTCTCTTACTAATACGGTGTCGGGTGAGCACTGGGAAGACTTACTAACACTGGTTGATGGCGGGGATGATGGCGACAACTATGATTTCTCTGAACCATACAAAGACTATCAAGTTGTTTTACAGGCTAACCCTAATAATATCAAGGTGTCACAGGGAGCATTACGTTCCACAATTTGTATCAGCTATCAAGTTAACTTGCCTAATAACCTACAGGGGAGGGCAGATAAGCTGTGCACGACAGAGCAAACTGCGGTGATGGAATTGTCACTTGAAAAGGGCAGTGATCAAATCGAGATCTATATTCATCTAGACAATCAGGTTGATGACCATCGATTGCAATTACACGTTAATGGTAATTTTCTTGGCCAAGAAACCATCGCTGATCAGCCTATTGGTCTTATCCGCCGCGGTAATGATGAGCAGGCTCTATCAGTGTGGCAAGAGCAGGAATGGACATCTTGCCCTGTAGCAATTTACCCAATGCAAAGTGTGGTGGCAGGTGAGACTGAACAGGGTGGTATCGCTATCTTAACCGATGGGATCCGTGAATATCAGCAGTACCATGAATCTATTGCTATCACTCTGTTCCGAGCCGTTGGTTATGTTGGTAAGCCAGAGTTGAAATACCGTCCGGGTCGTTTATCTGGTTTGCCTGATGTAAGCCCAGATTCACAGCTTAAGCAGCCATTATCATTCCGTTTGGCTTTGTACCCATTTAAGGGGAAAGCGATGGAAGCAGGTTTGTGTTATCGGGCTAAACATTGGCTCACAACGCCGCTAATTATACATAATGGCATCGTGCAGCGGTTCATGATTGCTCCACCTTTGTTTGAGGCTCCTGAATGCTTCAGCTTAATGTTTTTTGATCATCCTGAATTAGCGGTAAGTGCTATCAAGACCACTGAGGATGACAGTGGTGCAGTTATTTTTAGATTACTAAATAGCGGGATGCAGCCAACTGAACTGGGTGATCTTCCTTCCGATTGGCAAGTGGAGATTGCCAATGGTATGGAACAGCCAATCGGTAAGGCAACCAGCTCTACCATGGTTCCTCCTCAAGGGTTGATTACCCTGAGAATGTACAAAACACGAAGTAAGTAATTCCCCCTGTTAGCGCCAAGCCTTCACCATCAGATTGATGGTGAGCGGCTTTGTTCGTCACTATGTAAACGAAATATTTAGGTACTGCTATGACAAGACAATTTGAATTTAAAAATGAATTAGCAAATGGTATTCATGCTAGGCCAGCAGCTGAAATAGAGAGCCGTACAAAGGCGTTCCAGTGTCACATTTCCTTGGTTAATAGAACTAAAGGGATAACCGCTAATGCTAAAAGCGTGTTGTCGTTGATTGGTATTGATGCAGTGTTGGATGATGTTTGTCAGTTCATTTTTGACGGTAAGGATGAGTTAGCCGCTTTTGAACACATTCATCATTTTATTACTCAGGAATTTTCGTACTGTGACGAACCTATTGAAGTTATTGAACTTAATGACAGCTTGTCACTTCCCGTTTCATTAAAATTGTCAAATCCGTGTTATGTACGCGGTAGTATCGCGTCAAAAGGGATTGGGCAGGGTAAGCCCATCATTTGCAGTCAGGTCAACTTGCATCAACTTGCCGATGAGACCGAACAGCAGTTGAGCGAAACAGTTACAGAGCATTTACTAGTCGGTCTGGAAAAACTACAACAACAGTTGTTTTCAGCTCTTGCAGCTGTAGATTCGAAAGCAAAAGAAGAGCTTGCTATTTTGCAGGCTCACTTGCAGATTGCTGACGATCCTGTTTTTAGTGAAACCTTGTTAAAACATGCTAAGCAAACCAACACTCTTAAAGCTATTGCTGTTGCAGCTGATGAGCTTAAAGCTCCTTTACTTAATAGCCAAAGTAGCTACATGAAAGAGCGGGCATTAGATATTGAAGACCTGTGTACTCAGCTCGCCTGTTTGGTCGTTGGTGAGTCGCTGAAAAAGCCAGTGGTGCTAACTTCCAATAGTATAGTGATTGCTGAGAACCTAACACCGAGTGAATTACTGGGTTTCGATAAGTCATTACTAAAAGGGATCGTTCTAGCTCATGTGGGGCAAACTTCCCATACGGTAATCTTGGCTCGTTCATTTGGTATTCCTGTATTGACGGGGATAGAAAATTTACAGTCGTTTATTTATGGCTCTGAATGGATTGTTCTGGATGCACAATACGGCTGCTTGATCCGCGAACCAGATCATCGTGTTACAGAGTTTTATAAGTTGGAAGCGCGTAAGTGTGTAGCCAAGAATGATTTATTGGTTCCTTTTATGACGACTAAAGGAATAACTAAAGACGGTCAGTCAATGGCCTTGTACGCCAATATCGCCGTTGGATTGGAAGCAGAAATAGCTTTTAGTCGAGGCGCCGAGGGGATCGGCCTATTCCGTACAGAAATGTTGTTTATGGATCACCCTCAAGCACCCACAGAGCAGGAACAATTTGAGATTTACAGTGAAGTGGTAAAGGCTGCTAATGGGAAGAAAGTCATTATAAGAACACTCGATATTGGTGGGGATAAACCATTAGCATACCTCGATTTACCACAAGAAGAGAATCCGTTCTTAGGCTACCGTGCAGTGCGTATGTATCCGCAGTATCAGGCTATGATTGAAAGTCAGTTGCGTGCATTACTACGGGCTAGCGCATTGGGGGATATCGATATCATGATTCCGATGGTCTCTTGTGTTGAAGAGGTAAAGTGGATTTATCAGCTATGCCACCAATGTGCCGAACAGTTAACGATGGAAGGCCAGTCAATTGGTAAGTGGCGGCTTGGGATCATGGTTGAAGTGCCATCTGCTCTGTATTTTCTGGAAAAAATCTCTAGTTGGATCGACTTTGTTTCCATCGGTAGTAACGACCTGACTCAATACTTTATGGCATGTGATCGGGGGAATATAAAAATCAAATCGCTTTATGACAGTTTGAACCCTGGATTTATTGCTTTTCTTCGGGATATTGCGGTAACGGCTAAACGATCCGGACTTGAATTAGGCATTTGCGGTGAAATGGCCAGTGACAGACGTGCTCTGCCATTACTGCTGGCAATGGGGTTTGATGAAATCAGCTTATCTTCTCCGAATATTGCAATGTTACGGTCGCAACTCCATATTCTTGACAGTGAAGCCTGCCAATGCTTATTAGTCGAGGTGGTTAGTAAAGAAACCGCTGATGAGGTAAGAGAGTGTATTGACGCTTTCTGGCAACAACAAAGTCAGCCGGAAATCTTGGATGAGCGCCTAGTCATACATTGTGAAGCTAAAGATAAAACGAGTGTGATTAAAATGTTGACTGATAACTTGGAAATTCAAGGCCGGGTGATTCGCGGTGATGCGGCAGAGCAAGCCATTTGGGATCGTGAAGAAATTTTTGCTACATCATTAGGGTTTGGTGTCGCCATACCACATTGTAAGTCCGAACATGTAACGCACAATAGCATCTCTATTGCTCATTTATCAGAACCCATCGTATGGAACGACGTTGAGAATGAGAGTGTATCGACGGTGATCATGTTAACAATGTCCAGTCATGATAAAGGTGGCACTCATATGAGTATTTTTTCGAAATTGGCACGAAAGTTAATGCATAGCGATTTTAGACAACAGCTGATGCAAAGCGACATGGAGGAAACAGAAAAAACTGAACAAACGATGGAACTGTTAAGAGTTTGTTTGTATAAAGAAATGGCATGAAAAGTTTAATAGTCGTGATTTAGAAGAATCTTTTTCCGCAAGTGAACCATACAATAAAGACAAAAGACACCACGGGTTATTTCACTGGCAATGTATATGATGTTTGTATTTTTTTAAAATTGAGAGGTTTAAGTTAAAAAATAATTATGTCATCGGTGTGGTTAATCTAAATTAATGCAGTGATGGTCTAAAACTAATTTCGGCTTAATTAATAAGATAATTATTGAAGCTGTGGTTAATGCGTGGAATTTATAATGTGGCTAGCTAATAAATAAAAGTTTATCTGTTTGTTGGTTTTATTAAATCAAAAGTGTGACTATTGTTTGGTAATATGTGAAAAATGTTTGTTACTATTGTTTTAATAAGTTGAGCAGCGGTGGTAGGTATATTAATGAGTATGTCATTTTATGTATTGAAAACACTCAAAAAGCATTTGGCTAGTTTTCTAGCTGTGTGCCAATACCTGCTTTCAGAAGTTATGGCATTTTTATTTATACCTCCTCAACTTGATTGCAATATTGACGGTAAAGAGAATGACTTAGATGAGGTAAGCGCCCTGTGGGAGTCGTTGTGGAGTCGTGTTGGCCATCAATTATCTTCTCGATATCATTATCCGTTTGAAAAAAAGAAAGTTGATCTTGTTACTTCTTCAAAGGTAATGGTCGTTAAGCTTTGTGCTGTAAGGCGCTCCTTATTGGCTCACACCTGTATTAATGCGGCTTCAAGTCAGATGTTGATTTGTTATCGCAATGCAGGTGAACCTGCTTATAATAGTGTTATACCTTGTTCTATTAACTATTACCCTGTCACTTTTTTAATCAAATCATTATTAGTAAATGCAAAAGCACAGCCAGTAATATTACGGCTGTGCTTTTTCTATGTCTTGTTGAAAAAATAATATAAGGAAAGAACTATGTTTTTTGTTTGCGTTGCTGCGTGCCCGACGGGCGTAGCTCATACTTATATGGCAGCCGAGTCACTATCAATAATTGGTGAGTCATTAGGTCATGAGGTTAAGGTGGAAACTCAGGGTAGTATGGGGGCCGAAAATGTAATAACTGAAGAGGATATGAAACGTGCGGATGGTATTATTATTGCATCGGAAGTAGCAATTAATGATAAAGGGAGGTTTGTTGGGTTGCCGATATTAGAATGCGCAGTATCGGATCCAATTAAACATGGTGAGGCTGTTTTTGAAGCTTTATGTGAGGCGATTAATAATGGTTAAGTTTAATGTAAATAAAAAAAGAAACTCAACGAGTGTTGAAATAAAACAAGCAATAATGACAGGCGTATCTTATATGCTGCCTTTTATTATTGCCGGTGCCGTAATTATGGGGATATCCCGTATTGGTGCTTCATTTTATGGCATCGATAATATCTGGGATGGCAGTCATGCTGAAGCGGGCAATGCGCTGATCAGAATGTTCCATGCCTTTGATGGATTCGGCGGAATGGCGCTTAGCTTAATGCTGCCCGTGGTAGCAGGTTATATCGCATACTCGTTAGCCGATAAGCCGGGTATTGGTCCAGGTATGATTGCGGGTTTGTTGGCAAAAGATCTGGGTACAGGCTTCTTGGGTGCATTAGCCGCAGGTTTTGTGGCTGGCTATATTGTCCGCTACCTTGCAACAAACATTAAGTTACCGCAATCACTGGCGTCTGCAGGGCCCATTTTTATTATCCCAGTTGGCGGTACTTTATTGGCATGTATCATCATGATGTATGTGATTGGTGACCCTCTTGCCGCAATGAACCGTGGTCTAGAAGCTTGGTTGCTTAGTATGTCAGGTACCAACAAAGTCATTCTGGCTGCCATTATAGGCGGTATGGTGGGGTTTGACCTCGGTGGTCCAATTAACAAGGCGGCGGTGACTACGGCAATGGCGATGCTGGCCTCCGGAATTTATGATCCGAATACAGCTGCACAGGTTGCCATTATTATCCCGCCTATCGGCATTGGTGTTGCTACTTTGATCTGGAAGTCCCGCTTTCCTGAGTCATTACAAGAAGCTGGTAAGGCGTCCACTCTTATGGGGCTTATTGGTGTCTCAGAAGGTGCGATTCCTTTTGCCTTAGCAAACCCTAAAATAATTATTATAAATGTGATTGGCTCAGCTGTGGGCTCGGCGATGGCTGTTGGTTTTGGTGCGGTAAACCGTGCTCCAATCTCGGGGTTTTATGGCTGGCTGGCGGTGGAAAACTGGTTGACCTATGTTGTGGCAATTGCTGTGGGTTCGGCCATTGTCACCTTAGGTTCATTGTTAGTATTCAAAGGTGAAATGCCGACAAAAATAACAAAAAAGTCGGACAAGCCAAGTTTTAATATCACCAAAGCTTAACTCTTACTCATTCAATAATGTGGACTAAAAATGAAAAATATAACGAAACTGAGCATGGCTGTCATGATCGCCTGCGGAGTCTGTACCTCTGCTGTCGCGAAAGAAATGAAAGTAGCATTTATGCCAGATATCCACTTCCATGATGTGTACGGCTCGTTTGAAGACGGTTCATATCAAGGGCCTAAAAACAGCAAAAGCGGCAAGAATGCAACCATTCGCAGTATGTATGCGCAATTGACATCGACTCGGTTGTTTAATGAAAATTACTTTGCGTTAATCGCGGCTCTTGATGATGCTGTTGCGCGTGGTGTTAAGTACGTTGCTTTGCCTGGTGATTTCAGTGATGACGGTCAGCCTGTAAATATACGCGGACTTCAGAAAATACTGGAGCGTTACAATAAAGAACACGGTATTGAGTTCTTTGCCGCTCCGGGTAACCATGATCCGGTTAGACCTTTTGGGCGGCCTGGTGGTAAATCTGACTTCTTAGGCGAGGACGGAAAAACACAGCGGATCTTTAGCAAAGGGGCAAAAGAGTGTCTGGGGTATGACGGTGTTTCTACCGTGATTGATGCTGGGTATGAACTGCCGACGGTATGTAGTGAAGAGATCCGAGAGTTGGGTTATGAAGGCCTGATGTCATCATTAGCTGATTATGGTTTTTCCCCACAAAAGTCCAATGTATATTGGGAAACGCCGTACTCAGATTACAACCAGAAAAGTTACAGTTTTGCGAATGCAAGTAAAGCGGCTGATTACCAGAAGCGACAGTATGAAATTTGCAATCAGGGTACGGGGGGAGAATACAAAAAAGAGGGCTACACCTCATGCATGAACGTGCCAGACACCAGCTATTTGGTGGAGCCAACCCCCGGCCTATGGTTGCTTGCTATTGATGCCAACGTATATGTACCAAAAGCCAATGCTGATACTAGCAACCCGGAAGCGGGCGATAATTATTCAGGTTCTGGTAATGCAGGCTATAACAAAATGCTGACCCATAAACAGCAAGTTATTGACTGGATGCGTGATGTCGTTAAGCGAGCAGAAGATCAAGATAAGATCCTTGTTACTTTTAGTCATTTCCCGATGACCGAGTTTTATAATGGCGCCGCAGAAACCATTGCAGACATCTTCGGACAAGGTAGCTTCCAACTGAAACGCTTGCCGAGAGAAGATGTCAGCAAGGCTTTAGCACAAACCGGCATCAAGCTTCATGTTGGTGGCCACATGCACTTTAACGATACTGGGGTTAAGCACTACGATGATAATACCTTCTTGTTCAATGTTCAGGCGCCGTCAATGGCGGCTTATGTGCCTGCTTATAAACTCCTAACTTTTAAAGGTAAGCAGCAGGTTGAAGTGGAAACCGTGATTTTGGATGAAGTTCCGCGTTTTAACGAGTTGTTTGAACATTATGCAAAGGAGTGGGATCACCTTAAGGAGATTGACGCCGATGAAATGTGGAATAAAGAAGTGCTCAGTGCCAAAAATTATTATGAGTTTACTAACTGGCACATAACCGAGCTTACTCGAATGCGCTTCCTTCCTGAAGATTGGCCTTGTGACTTAAAACAGATGCTGTTTGCTTTGGATGGTAAGAGCATGCTGATCTTGAGCCTGCTGGATAGCTCAATTAGCAATGAGCAGATTGCAACACTGACCAAAGGCCAACAGGTCATTGAAATCTGCCAGCAAAATGAGGGCGAAACCTACTTTACACCGGAAAAAATCAATGATCCTGAGTTTACAAAAGCTTGGCAGCAAGCAAGCCTTAAGGCATCTGAACTGGCAAAACAGTCGAACCTGACTCTGGACGACTTTGCGCGCTGGAACGGCTTTGATTTTGCGGTTGATTTCTATCGCTTGAGAAATGCCGATGAGCTTGCTTTTAAAGATATCGAGAAGCAGCGCATTCCTCAGTACAGCCTGTTGGCACAAACACTGGCCAAAGATTTGCGTCCAAAGCCAATTGATGCTTCCAGCGCTTTTGGCGAGGTCTTTAAGCAACGTTTTGGTAGCCTGTTTGGTATTTTGACCAAGTTTGCCAACGGTAATGCTAGCCGTCACTTTATGATCGATCTTGAAAAGGGCGAGTTGATCGATCTGGCACCAGAGCTGAAGCGTTTAGATTCTATCAACTAAGCTGCTAGAACTCACTGATTGACCTATAAGCCCGCGAAGTTACTTATGTCCGTATTTTCGGTTCACCAGCTTAGGCGGGCACAGCATTATGTTTTGAGTATTTATATTTAAAATCCAATTTAAATAAGGAAATCAACTAATGAAAAAGATAGCTATATTTTTGCTAGCTGCGCTGGCACTACCGGCAATTGCCGATGACTTTAATGTAATGTCATTTAATATAAGAAATAGTAAGGATAGTGTTGATGGCAGTGTATATGATGGAAATAACACTTGGGACAATCGTAAGGAAATAGTGACATCAATATTCACTGAACAAAATATTGATATTGCTGGTTTACAGGAAGCTTTTAATGATCAAATTATTTATTTAGCTAGAAACTTATCTAACTATGGTTGGGTTGGGGTTGGGA
>NZ_PYOC01000006.1 GCF_003026215.1 Photobacterium indicum | reverse complement strand
TTATGCGGTATTAGCTATCGTTTCCAATAGTTATCCCCCACACTAAGGCATATTCCCAGGCATTACTCACCCGTCCGCCGCTCGTCAGCAAAGAAAGCAAGCTTTCTTTCTGTTACCGCTCGACTTGCATGTGTTAGGCCTGCCGCCAGCGTTCAATCTGAGCCATGATCAAACTCTTCAATTAAAGTTTTGTTGATTCTTTCGAATCGGCTCAATGATTTTTACTGATATTCTTGTTTCGTTCTTCTTACGAAGAAATGAAGCATAAATTGACTGTGTCATCTTGCGATGATTAAGGTCACTCAGTTCATTGATAAATCTTTCGACTTAAAATTTCACGAGTGCCCACACAGATTGCATGGTCAAATTGTTAAAGAACACACTTAAAAATCAGATTAGCGCCTTAGCACCAACCATCCTTTGAAGTGGACGGACATTTTATCCAAATGCATTACCGTGTCAAGCACTTTGTAATGATTCATTATCCGTGCATCGATTAACCGGCTGCTCACCGTTTCGATGGGCCGCATTATAGATAATCTGAAACTATTGGCAAGTAAAAAAAGACAAAAAAAAACCAACTGACTACTTTCCCACCAAGGTTGGCATTATCACACCAAGTTGAACAATTTCAACGCTATTATTTAAAGAACTTTACGAGGGAGTCTGTCAAAAAGCTAAATAATGAGTACCTATATTCTGGCATCAAGATTGTATGGCTACTAAGGATGAAACAGACTTAATCAATAGTATTGCAAATGAGTAAAGATACTGCGGCTTATCAAAAAGGAATACTAGGATGAACTTATCGCAACGATATGCTTTAGGAAGGATCGAGCATTGCCCATCTCCGACATTAACATCAAACCACTTTAGCCATCATATACCACTATATATAGAGAGAGCCTAAGCACAATGAAACGATGCAATCAATTATGGTTAGCGTTTGGCGGGTGCATCTTAACCTATGTCGCGTGGGCTCTGTTGGGTACTGATAGCTTATTGCTCTGCGCAATCATTCTTTTTCCATTTATCATCAATCACTCATTTACTATATGCGTCTTCTTTATTCTTTTTTCTTATTTTCGCTTACATGAAGCGTTTCCTATTTTAATGCCACTTCATATTCCATTGCTACTCGCAACATTTAGCATTGCTGGCTTATGCATCCATCTATGGTTAAAGCGTGACGAGATTCATTGGCATTCGTTGCAGACATTTTTTTTACTATTCAGTTTTTGGGTCTTTATCTCATGTTTGTTGGCGACGAATCGAGCCGAGGCATTCGCAACATTTAACAATAGCTTTATTAAAATAATCATTATGGTTTTTGCTATTAGCTGGCTACCGACTAAACAAAAACAATTAAAGCCGATACCTATTTTATTAATACTTTGTGGTGTCAGCCTCTCTCTTCTTGCTTTATATAATCGGATCAACGGTATTGGGTTAGTAGAAGGTACTCGCGTCACTATTGGGCGAGATATCGGTTCTATCTTAGGTGATCCAAATGATTTATCTCTTGCTCTTCTATTCCCTCTTTCTTTTGCATTAACGAATATTTTTCAAGGCAGCAAAGCACAGCGTACTATGACCGCCTTGTTTATGATCATTTTGGTCAGCGGTATAATAGCCACTCAAAGCCGAGGTGGATTACTTGGTATTACTTCCGCCTTCTTTACTTTAATGTTGCTACGCAGCCGCTCAATTGTCATTCCCTCAATAATCAGTGGTATTGGATTAATACTCCTCGTGGTATTTGCAGGTATAAGCGATCGATCTTCAGGAGGATCAGGAGAAGAAGGGATTGATGAGTCTTCAATGGGTCGCTTATTTGCATGGGAAGCAGCATTTAGAATGGCACTAGCAAACCCTTTATCAGGGGTTGGACTTGATAATTTTTATTTTAACTACTTTTTTTATTCTACCCACTGGGACGGCAAGAATCATGCTGTACACAGTACATGGTTTCAAATTTTAGGTGAAACCGGCTTTATTGGCTTTCTTTTGTTTATTTGCTTACTTGTAGGAACTTTTACACTGAGCTATCGGTTACTAAACCGCCTACGCAATCATGAAATGAAACCTATCGCAGAAGGGTTATGGATAGGGCTGATCACTTTTTGTGTTAGTGGCACCTTTCTCACCCAAGGAACAACATGGCCGTTATATATATTGATTAGCTTATTAATCGCCTTAGACAGGCTGACAAGTAATGTCACGACCGCACACTCAATATCGGCACAATGACAACCTTTACGGCAGAGTTCACCCAATTTAAGGCTTAAATTGCAATTTGCAAAAACGGAAGTACAAAAAAACTAAGGAATATTTATGGAATTTCTCGTATTTGGTGAAGATTGGGGGCGCCACCCTTCAAGTAGCCAACACTTACTTTCAGTACTAATGCATGATCATTCTGTAACTTGGATAAACTCCATAGGATTAAGGCAACCCAACCTTACAATGCGAGATTTAAAACGCATTAATGAAAAGATCACTACCGCACTCACAAATTATGAACCACCAGCAGTATCTATAAAGCCAAGGAAAATAATCAAACCCTTAGTATGGCCTTTAGCTAAAAGCGCTAACATGCAAATAATAAATCAGTTTTTATTAAGACGACAAATTCCACCAAAGAAATACCATCGAATCATATGGGCAGCCCTACCTACAGCAGTTGACTATCTCGAGATAAGTGAAAGCGATTTGGTCATTTATTATTGTGGTGATGATTTTTCAGCCCTTGCAGGTGTTGACCATCAATATGTCACAGAAGCTGAGCAGCGCCTTATTCAACTATCCGATATCATCCTTACCGCTAGCCCGACTCTGCAACAAAAGTTCCCACCAGATAAAACCTGGCTTCTTCCTCATGGTGTGGCTATCAATAACTTTAAACAACCGACCTCTAAGCCTACTGAAATATGTAACAATCAGCCTAGCATTGGATTTTATGGCAGTATTAACAATTGGTTAGATATAAAACTGCTAAAATGTTTAGCAGAATCTCGCCCACACATGAATTTTTACCTGGTAGGTAGAAAAGATGTTGACCCCTTTGAACTAAAACAACTCTCGAATATCCATTTTTTACCCGCCTGTCCTCACAATCAACTACCAGGGTACTTACAACATTGGTCTATTGCCATTTTACCTTTTGTTAACAATCCCCAAATACAAGCTTGTAATCCTTTAAAATTAAGGGAATACCTCGCTTCTGGATGCCCAGTAATTAGCTCCAACTTTCCGGCCGCAACGGAATACCAACCACTGGTCACCATTGCAACAACTGTTAATCAATGGCTTGAGGCAATCGATAAGTTAAGTCAGTTATCAGAATTAGAACGACAACATTATGCGAATAGAGCACAAGATAAAGTGAAAGATGAAAGCTGGGAAAATAGGGCCCAAGAAGTACTCCAATTAATTTCATCTGCCTTAAAACAAAAGAAATATTCAAGTTAACCTCACATTAGGCATTTTTTTTGCTAAACCTTTCTGTATGCGGTAAACAAAAAGGAGAGAAAGATGAAATGGATTGGGTACGTTATTTTAATGTCATTCTTATGGGGTTGTGCAAGTTCACCACAAACAAGCCAAGAACTAGAGCTATTTTTTAGCCCAGAACAAATATCATTAACAGCAGAACAAACACGAAAAATAAACGTTTTTTTAGACAACAATCCTTATAACCAACTAACAGTCTACGTTGGCCCTGCAAACTTAGACGATAAATTCAAAGCTTTATTACAAAGCCAAAAACGTATTAAAGCGGTGAACAAATTATCACAAATGAAAGATATACCAATGCGGTTGGAGTTTGCACCACAGCAAGCAGCCGATACGCTGTTAATTCAGAGCCAGTAAAATGCGACATTTATTGTTTGCTCGGCTCTACCCTCTGCTTCATGCCTTATGGCGCTATCGGTATTTAGTTTTAATTCCGATCATTATCATGCCGATTCTAATGACAACGGGCGGCTTATTTAAAGCTAAGCGATATTATTCCGAGACAACAATTTTAGTACAAGAGTCTGCACTGCTAAATCCATTTTTGGAAGACCTCTCAATTTCGGTCAACTTAAAACAACGCATTAAAGCGTTGCAAGTCATCATTCATAGTCGAAATATTTTAGAAAATGTCACTCATGATTTAAATCTAGCACCACCTGATGACTTACTACAAACAGATAATATGATTAACCTACTGCGTAAAAACTTATCTTTATCGCTACTTGGTAATGATCTTGTTCAACTTAGCCTAACCTGGAAAACGCCATCAGAAATCCCTTTGATTTTAAATAAAGTCTCTGATGTTTTTAAAGAAAAATTACGCGCGCCAGGACGAGCATCTGTTGATGGTTCAGAACTCTTTTTACAACGACAATTAGAAACAACCCAATTGGATCTCGAATTAGCTGAAAGTGCACTGGCGAAATTCAAAGCAGCCAACGCTAATAACCTACCTCAATTACAAGGTGCAAATGCACAAAATGACCTCCAACTAGCCAATCAAACCCGTGAAACTGAACTGAATTTACTACAAGCTAAAAGTAAGCGAGCAAATCTCTACCAAAGGCTAGCGAGCACGAACCCTATCGTTGGCATCTTAGAACAAGAGATAGTCAAATCTGAAGCTGAACTTGCAATATTACGCGCGAGTTATACAGACCAACACTCGTCCGTCAAAGGTGTGATCCGACGACTTAATCGCTTAAAGCAGGAAAGATCCCGTCTAGTTGATGAGCAACAAACGTTAAATCCACAGGAAATAAATCAACTGTGGCAGCGAATCGCAAACAGTAATCAAAGTAACGACCCAACTAAGCAACCGATATTATTAAGTCAATTTGAAAAATTACAACATGCAGAAAGCCAAATACAAGCATTAAGCGAAGAACTTACCTTATTAAAAGAGCAAACCAACGAACTATCAGAAAAGCGGATGGAATTCGCTGATTTAGAAAAACAACTGAAAATATTACAGCGAAACTACGATGTAAAATCAAACGTTTACAACCAGCTATTTGAACGTTATGAGATGGCAAAAGTAACAGGACACCTTGGTCGCTTTGAAGAACCCGAAAAATTAAAAGTGATTGTGCAGCCAATAGAACCTAAGAGACCACTGAATTGGCCATGGTGGATCAATTTTTGCTTAGGTATTGTTGTTGGTTTTGGATTAGGCGCTTCCCTTGCAGGAGTTGTCATCCTCTTTGATACACGCCTTTATCAAACCGACCATATTGCCAAATTAACACAATCACAGGTACTGGTTCGAGTACCTCTGTTTTAGGGGGAGTCTAATGGAACACATCACATTACAAGTTGTGCAACATCTACAACCTGGAGGAATAGAAAAGCTCGTGTTAAATCTCGCTCGATTTGCCTCCCCTTGCCACAAAGTTTATATCGTCGCGCTAGAAGGCAATAAAGAAACAGCCATAAAGCAGTGGCCTGAATTACGCACTTTCGAATCACAATTATTTTTTCTCAACAAGCCTATCGGTATGAACCTTTCAACAGTTATCAAGTTAAAGAAATTGATAGCAAAACTGAATGTAACAATGCTTCATTCACACCATATCGGGCCTTTGTTTTATAGCCGACTAGCATTGCTGGGGCATAAAGCAACACACATACATACTGAACACGATAGTTGGCATCTCGCCGATAAAAAACAGTGCCGCATGACGCGTTACTTACTCAATACCAATAGAGTAAAACTCATTGCTGATGCACCAAGAGTTGCCTATCAACTAGAAAAGATATTATTACTCAGCCCAGATCATGTGATTTGTAATGGAATTGATACTCAGTATTTCACGCCAGGTAATCAGCTCATCGCACGCAAACAATTTAACCTACCGTTAGATAAGAAATTAATCGGTTGTGCCGGTCGACTGGTTAAAGAAAAAGGGATTGATACATTAATAAGGGCGCTTCATGACCTACCTAAAGATCACCACCTTGTTATAGCTGGTGATGGTCCTCAATCTCGACAATTACGTGCAGAAGTACAAAAATGGCTGGTTACGGATCGTATACATTGGCTTGGTTATTGCGCTCAAATGCGTAATTTCTACCGTGCGATTGATGTCTTCTGTATGCCATCCCGTCAAGAGGGGCTCCCTCTTGCATTACTGGAAGCGCAATCTTGTGGCAATAGTATTGTTGCTACGACGGTAGGCGCAATACCAGATCTTATTTGCCCACAAACAGGAATACTAGTTCCGCCTGATGATGAAACAGCGCTTACAAAAGCATTAATACAAGTGTTAGAGCAAGACCAAAATGCAGCGAATCAAACAGTACAGTTCATTCAACACCAAGCAGACGTGAGAGCCATGACTGCTGCATATGAAGCATTATCTTGTTAAATAAACCTTAAACTCGAGGCTGTCATGATTTTAGGATGGATCATTTTATTTGTAATAACTGCCGTTATTATCTATCACCATTTTGTTTATACCGCAGCGTTAGTTTGGTTGGGAAATAAAAGAAAAAATGAAATAAAAGAAAAGCACAAAGACCCATTAATGTTTCCCAGTATCTCTCTCATCATGCCCGCTCATAATGAAGAGGCTTACATTGAAGCCAAGCTCGCGAATATATTAATGCTCGATTATCCGTCTGAAAAGTTACAGGTTTTAATCTGCTGTGATGGTTGTAGTGATAATACCGCTGAAATTATTGCACAGTATGAATCACAATTTACCGCAGCTGGAATACGCCTTAAATTCTGGGTCAAAAAAAGCAACCGAGGAAAATTAGCTCGCCTCAATGAATTAATGACTTACGCAAAAAATGAAACCGATATTATTTCTCTTACCGATACCTCAGCGTTAATATCGATTGATGCTTTAAAACAAGTTGCTAAAAGTTTTGAAAATGAAGAAACAGGTGCAATTACTTGCAGCTATTTACTGGCTTCTCCTTCTGAAGGTGAAAACCAATATTGGCAATGGCAAAATAATATCCGTTTTGCCGAGTCTCAATTGGGCAGTGTTATCGGAGGAAATGGGGCATTTTATGCCATGAGATCTCATCTCTACTCTCCCCTTCCCGAAGATACGATAAATGATGATTTCATTTTACCGATGATGGTATTAAAGCAAGGCTTTAACATTATCTTTAATCAAAATATCAACAGTGTTGAGATTGCCCCGACAAGTCAAAATGAAAACCATCAAAGACGACAAAGGATTGGAGCCGGTAATTTACAACAATTAATACGTTGTCAATTCGTCTTCACCCACAAAAACCTGAGAGTCCGTTGGTTGTTTACTTCCGGAAAAGGCCTTCGCACAGTGATGCCATTCCTATTCGTGGGTTATTTTATTACTTCAGTATTAATGGCATTACAAGGCTCGGCATTGGCCTTGGGTATGGTGATTAGTCAATTATCCATATACGGTATTGCATCTCTACCGCTAATCAATATCCATTCAAAGGTTATCGATAAAGTTCATTACATTGTCGGGGCATACTATTCCTCTCTACTTGGCATGCTACGGTATTTGAACGGACAATTTAAGCAAGGGTGGCGCCACTTACCGCCCCTGAGTAACTATCAAACACAATCGACCCAAACGATAAAGCGAATGAGCGATATCATTTTTAGCTGTATTGGTCTTACTCTGACACTGCCACTATGGCCATTCATCGCCTTCGCCATTAAATATGATTCCTCAGGTCCTATATTTTATCGTCAAATACGAGTCGGTCAGATAAGTGAAACAAAAGTAGAGTTATTTGAAATCTTTAAATTTCGCACCATGACAAATGATGCAGAAAAAAAATCGGGTGCGGTATGGGCGACAAAAGATGACCCTCGAATAACCAATACTGGCCGTTTTTTACGAGCAACACGTTTGGACGAACTGCCACAATTCATTAATGTAATAAGAGGCGACATGTCCTTAATCGGCCCCCGCCCTGAACGACCAGAAATGTGCGGTAATTTGCAAAATGCATTGCCATTTTATTTAGAAAGAACGACAGGACTTCGACCAGGCCTAACCGGTTTAGCGCAGGTTAATAGTGGCTACGACAATGATCTTGAGGATGTTAAAAATAAAATAGCTTGGGATCACGCTTACGCCATCGCATTAAGTTCACCAATACAGTGGCTTCGAATGGATTTGTATATTCTATTCAAAACATCTTACATCATGTTTGCCAAGCGAGGGCAATAACTGGCACACACTTTGTATTACTCCTTATGAGTCCAAATCTTTATATAAGGCGGTTATATGTTAACTCTTTCCCAGCCAGCAGTAGCACTTTCTTTAGAGCACGAATTCGATGTCCAGAGTGCTAGGCAACTAGAAGTTGAATTTGAAACCTTAAGTAATACAGAAAAAAATGAGCTAGTAATTGATATGACACACGTACAATTTATTGACTCTTGTGGAATCGGTGCCATTGTTTTCTTATACAAACGTCTAAAAAGTCGTAATAAAAATTTGTGTCTACTCAATGTTAATGGTCAACCTAGAAAGCTCATCCAAATGCTACGAATAGATAAAGTTATCCCTCTGGTCACTTCTGCGGAGTTTTTATGATATGGAGACTGATCTGCTTGCTTACACCATTAGCCTTAGGAGGCTGCACTTTATGGCCGCCTGTAGAGGATAATGATCCAGATCCTCCGGTTCAAGTACAGCTTCGCCAACTAGAGCATCACAGTTTTGAACTACAAATATTAGCAACTCGTGGTGCCAAGCTTTGTTTACCGGGTCAATATCAAAAGCTTGAATACCTTTATTTAAAAGCGCGCGATGAGGCAAAAGCAGGGTTTGATAAAGATGCTGAAATCACCCTACTTCAATACCAGACTCAACAAGCTGTTATTCAAACGCAAATGGATTGGCTTGAATATCACACCACATGCTTTGACCATAGCTATTCAGAAGTTGAGCTAAAAGAAAAACTCCTTGTTTTCATGGCTCTTGATAATCAATTTGCGTTAAATCGTGCAGAGCTCTTACCTGATTATCAACAAGCATTACGTTATGCCGCAACAATATTGAAGCGCCAATCTCATTGGCACCTTCAACTTACAGGTCATACCGACTCATTAGGTACTAGTGATAGCAACATCCAACTAGGAATGAAAAGAGCTTCAGCCGTTAAACGATTTCTGATTGAACAGGGGGTTAAATCAAACCAAATAGCGGTATTTAGTGCAGGAGAAAGTATGGCTATGGATGACACTCACTCACGAACCCAACGCCTTGCAAATAGAAAAGTTGAGGCACAAGTTCTTGTTGAACATCACGCACAATCTTTACACCGTGTGTACTCACTAAAAGACTGGAACGCAGTACGAGAATCATTATGAGAAGAATGTTCCTACTTCTTCTGCTAATAATGCCTTTCTCTTACGTATGGGGAGATACATTAACACCCGGCGATCGGGTTTTTTTACAAGTTCCAGGTGAAGCGGCTTTTGATACCCCATACACGATTAATGACCAAGGACAATTACGGTTACCTGAAGTAGGCTTAATCAATGTTGCAGGGTTAACCGTGATAGACGCCGAACAGCATGTACGTCAAAAACTTGCATCTATATATCGCAACCTTGATGAATTTAAACTCACGATAATGGAGCAGCTGATTCGAATTAAGGTGCTTGGCTATGTAGAAAAGCCAGGAACAGTATCACTTAAACCTGGAAGCAATGTACAAATGGCGCTTTCCGCTGCTGGCGGGGCAAGACCAGGAGCACAATTAGATAAGTTCAAGTTACTACGTAATAGCAGTACCAAAATATTCAATTATAAAGCCTATCTAGATTCTGGCGACCAGACTCTGCTACCCAGCCTTAAAGGTGGCGATACTATTTTCATCCCTGCCTCTCCATTATTAGGCAACATCGAAATGAATTTTGATGATATGTCGATACATGAAAGAGGAGATGCCGACGAGGCACAAGGCATAACTATTTTCGGAGAGTTGCGCAATCCAGGTACTTTCAGCTTCAAGCCTAATATGACGGTTGTCGATGCATTAATGCGAGCCAACGGTGTTACTCGTTATGCCGATGTAACAAAAATACGCGTGATTACCAATGGGATGTCTTATCGATTCAATTTAAGTACCTACCTTGAAACTGGAGATACCAGTAATCTTCCTCCAATAAAACCAGGTACAACCATTTTCGCCCCAATTGAAGCGCCTGAAAAAACGAGTACCGATGATATCCAAGGTGTCACCATTTTTGGTGAATTGCATAAGCCAGGCACCTTCAGCTTCAAACCAAACATGAATGTCGTCGACGCACTAATGCGGGCAGAGGGTGTTACCCGCTATGCTGATGTCACGAAAATACGCGTCATAACAGATAATGTTCCCAGCCAATTTGATTTAAAAGCCTACCTTGATACTGGTAAAACAGACAACATGCCAGAAGTTAAACCAGGTACTATTATTTTTGTTCCTATTGAAATAAAAGATATCAACACAACCTCACGAACCATCTACGTGATGGGCGAGGTAAAAGCCGCAGGGCCCTATGAAACATCACCGGGTACAAGTTTCATCGATGTTCTTGCGAATGCAGGAGGGCCAACTCGTTTTGCTGATACAACGAATATAAAAATATTAAGCAATACAAAGGCTCCGATCGCAATTAACTTGGTTGAATATGCACAGAACCCAGCCCAATATACCCTTCCAGCAATGTCCCCCGGTGATGTAGTTTTCATACCGGAAAAAGTTGATCTTAATGAAAAGTCATGGCTAAAAGTGACCAATGATCGTGCAATCAAAATTATGGGAGCTGTCTATAAACCAGGTCGTTACGAATGGCATGACAGTATGACATTCATGGATTTACTCGCTCACTCTGGAGGCCCAAAACAACAAGCTAATCTCAGTAATATTCGAATAATTAAAGAATCTACTGCTGAAAATAAAGGGCACGAAGTTCAATTTTTCGATTTACAAGCGTTTACAAAACAAGGAAGCCCAACAAATTTACTTCCTAATTTAAATGCCAGCGATACTGTCATCGTCGATGAATTACCTCATGATCCTACCGATAATAAAGCCGGTTGGATTAGGCAGGCAGCTAAAGATTCCATTTATATTTTTGGTGAAGTAGGTGCACCTGGGCGTTATGCTTTTAACCAAGAACTTGGTTTTTTAGATATTCTTTCTGCAGCCGATGGTCCTAATAGTAAAGCTGACATTCAAGAAATATTAATTAGTCACAGAAACGGTAAAACAAGTCGAGTTACACGTTTTGATTTAGCTCGATACTTTGAAACAGGCAATGAAAAGGTGTTGCCAAAAGTGAATGCTGGCGATGTTATTTATGTGCCAAAAACTGAAAGTGTTGCAGACACAAAAGCAGTCAAAGTCATTGGTGCAGTCAATACTCCTGGACGTTATAAATGGAATAGCCAAATGTCCTTTCTTGATTTACTCGCGATGGCTGGCGGCCCAAAACAGGAAGCCAATATAAGTAATATTCGCATAATTAAAGAGAGCCGAGTTGGGAAAGAAAATGTCATTTATTTTGATCTAGAGAGCTTTATAAATGAAGGGGGAAATTTTGCAGGTCTTCCTCGATTAGAAGCTGGCGATACTATTGTTATTGATGAATTACCTCGCGACCCTTCCGACAATAAAGCAAGTTGGATACGCCAATCATCAGATGATTCGATTTATGTATTCGGTCAAGTTGGCGTTCCTGGGCGTTACGCTTTTAACCACGAATTAGGGTTTCTCGATATATTATCTGCAGCTGATGGCCCCAACGGTGAAGCAGACTTACGTCAAATTAGAATCAGTCATCGTGATGGCAATAAGACCAAAGTCACTCAATTAAATCTATCGCTATACTTTGAAACAGGTGATGAATCATTGATCCCCAAGGTTGTGCCTGGAGATGTGATATATGTACCCCGACGTCAAGGTGATTGGCTAGATAAACCTGCAGAACGCGTTGTTCGATTAATGGGGGCCGTCAATAAGCCGGGGCGCTATTCGTTCAATACACAAATGAATATTTTAGATTTGCTTGCTGAAGCTGGTGGGCCAACAGATAAAGCCTATATCGACAGAATAATGATCGTAAATACATCATGCTGCGGTGATAAATCACAAACATTTAGCTTAAGAGATTATGTTAATGATCCCAGTCGTAGCCCACTCCCTCTACTCCGCCCTGGTGATACGGTGTACGTCCCAGATCAAGATGACTCAGTAACAGAGCAGTTTCGCCAAGGGATAAGGGATGCACTAGGCATTATCACGTTAATTGTATTAGGGGCAGCCTTATGAAGCCGTGGCTAAGCCAAGAATATGACCAATTATTCCAACAAATTCATCAACAAGAAGCGCGAGTCATTAGCTTTACTGGTGCTAGCCCACAATGTGGAAGTTCAACAATGTGCTATTGGCTTGCTAGACGTTGCGCTGAAGATAACAATAAAGTTTTATTGATCGATCTTGACCTGTCGGGATCAGGACAAGGAAATCACGCCACAGACTGGGAAACGAATGGCTCAGGTGAAATGGGTGCGATTATTCATAAAACATCACAACTCGATATTCTTCCCCCTCCGAAAAATCAAGAAACCACAATGGCTCTACGACAACCACAAACACTGTTAAATACTATCCAGCGCTGGCAACAAACCTATCACTACATTATTTTTGATGCAGGTACTGTTTCAGCGGCTAACTGGCGTAACCTTCCAGCAGCAAACATCTGTCATGCTAGCGATGCTGCTATCTTATGTATAGCAGCAGCAAAAACAACTGAAAGTGAAGTACTTACAAGTATCGATCGGCTAAAACAAGGAGGGGTGAATTTATTAGGGTGTATCGTGAATGACCAACATAACCCATCGCTGGCCTGTGAAATATTACGAATTTTAGACACAAAAGCATCATGGCTTCCCAAAAAGATTAAAATAGGGCTCACCCACTATCTGAATCAAAACTCAATGCTACAAGGCAAATATCAATAGATGTAATAGATGCAATAAATTCAGCAAGCGCAATTTCAGAGAAGTCTGATGAGAGATCACAATTGATAGGCTTTTTCTATTTGTTCCCAGCGACTTTCCCCACTGAAATTATCAATAATTTTGGCATGCGAATCTTTTGAAAGCGCTCTCCACGCGATATTATCGTAAGCATCCAACTTGTCTATTAAAATAGATAATCTTTTCCAATCCGATTCTTCAACAATCCAATCACTAGCAACTAATTTACTAAGATCACCCACATTTGTTGCGATAACCGGAACACCATGTGCCATCGCTTCTAGCGCCGCCATTGGTAACCCCTCAGCCCGTGAACTAATTACAAGCACATCAATCAAAAACCAATGTTCATCCATAGAGTCAACTGCACCATACCAATGAATATTCTTTTTAGCTATGACTTGAGATTGTTCATCACCATCGCCAAAAATATGAAACTGGCAGCCTGTAAGCAGGTCACTCAACTCAATAAAGCGATCAATTCCCTTTTCATGACTCAGGCGACCAACAAAACCGACTTGTAGAACCTGATGTTTGGAACGCATTTTAAACACCGGTAATTGCATAATGAAATTATTCAGCAAATGACAACGAAAAGGAACAGTACGCTTAATCCTAGAACTGACGGCAAAATTATAGGACAGAAAACTTGTTATTCGATTTAAATACTCATAAGACGCCAGTTTTCCACTTAATTTCTCTCCCGCATGGAAACTAGTTATTGCACGAAATGAATATCTAAGTCGATAGAATCGAGAGAGTAAAGAGGCTTTATAACCATGGGCATGAACAACATCAGAGGGTAAAAGCAGACTAAAGAATAAAGACGGAGCTGTATCAGATAAAAAACGGTACTTAATTTTATTGGTGCAGAGACGTTGATAGAGAGGGTGATCGGGATAATGATCAACAAACAAAACTTCAACATTTCTGTTTTGTTGCTTAATCAGAAGAGCAAATTGCAATATGTGACTTTCTATACCACCAAAGCCTGAACTGTCGATAAATAAATAAATCATCTAATTCTATTCTCCATGCTATGAAGAATATTACATGCAAAAAAAAAGCCGAGTTTTAAACTCGGCTTTCTCTTAATTTAGCAAACTAAAGCTTATTCAGCTGAAGCAGCTTCCTGAGCAGGACGATCTACTAGCTCGATGTAAGCCATTGGGGCTTTATCGCCAGTACGGAAACCGCATTTCATAATGCGCGTGTAACCACCTGGACGCTTAGCAAAGCGTGGACCTAATTCAGTAAACAATTTCGCTACCACTGCGTTATCACGCGTGCGGGCGAAAGCAAGACGACGGTTAGCAACACTGTCTGTCTTTGCTAGGGTAATCAATGGCTCAATTACGCGACGTAGCTCTTTTGCTTTTGGCAAAGTAGTCTTGATAATTTCGTGACTTACCAAAGAGCTAGCCATGTTGCTGAACATCGCTTTACGATGGCTGCTGTTGCGGTTGAGTTGACGACCACTCTTACGATGGCGCATGACCTAATCCTTCTAACTAGATATCAGTAACTATTAATCTTCAGCGATTGATGCTGGCGGCCAGTTTTCTAAGCGCATGCCTAGAGAAAGACCACGTGATGCCAACACATCTTTGATTTCTGTCAAAGACTTCTTACCAAGGTTTGGAGTCTTAAGAAGCTCTACCTCAGTACGCTGAACGAGATCACCGATGTAATGGATCGCTTCTGCTTTCAAACAGTTAGCAGAGCGAACAGTTAGTTCAAGATCGTCTACAGGACGCAGTAGGATCGGATCGAACTCTGGCTTCTCTTCTTTCTCTTCAGGAACTCGTACATCACGAAGATCTACAAATGCATCCAGTTGCTCAGCAAGAATAGTTGCTGCACGACGGATAGCTTCCTCAGGATCAAGTGTACCGTTTGTCTCCATATCGATTACTAGCTTATCAAGGTCAGTACGTTGTTCAACGCGAGCTGCCTCTACAGCGTAAGCAATACGGTCAACTGGGCTGTAAGTTGCATCAACTAACAGACGACCAATTGGACGCTCATCTTCTTCAGTGTGAATACGAGCTGATGCTGGTACATAGCCACGACCACGTTCTACCTTGATGCGCATGCTAATTTCAGCATGGTCATCAGTAAGGTGGCAGATTACGTGCTCTGGGTTCGCAATCTCAACATCACCATCATGGGTGATGTCACCTGCAACAACAGGGCCTGCACCAGACTTGTTCAGAGTAAGAATAACTTCATCTTTACCCTCAACCTTAACGGCTAGACCTTTAAGGTTTAAAAGGATCTCGAGAATATCTTCTTGAACTCCCTCTTTGGTGCTGTACTCATGTAACACACCATCGATTTCTACTTCAGTTACAGCACAACCTGGCATTGAAGATAATAAAATACGACGAAGAGCGTTTCCTAGCGTGTGGCCAAAACCACGCTCTAGTGGCTCTAGAGTTACTTTTGCGTGCGTCGTGCTAACTTGTTCAATATCAACAAGACGCGGCTTAAGAAATTCTGTTACAGAACCCTGCATTGTGTCCTCTCTTAACTATAGCTTTACTTAGAGTAAAGCTCGACGATCAAGTGTTCGTTGATGTCGGCAGACAAATCAGAACGTTCTGGAAGGCGCTTGAAAGTACCTTCTAGTTTGCTGTTATCTACTTCGACCCAAGTCGGTAGTTCACGCTGTGTAGCAACTTCAAGAGCTGCTTTAATGCGTGCTTGGTTCTTAGCTTTCTCACGAATGCTAACAACGTCGTTTGCCGCTACCTTGAAAGAAGGAACGTTTACGACTGTACCGTTAACTAGAATCGCTTTGTGGCTTACCAGTTGACGTGATTCAGCTCGTGTAGAACCAAAACCCATACGGTAAACTACGTTATCTAAACGACCTTCAAGAAGCTGAAGCAGGTTTTCACCTGTGTTGCCTTTAAGGCGAGCAGCTTCTTTATAGTAGTTACGGAATTGTTTTTCTAATACGCCATATGTACGACGAACTTTCTGCTTCTCACGAAGCTGAACACCGTAGTCAGACAGACGACCACGTCGAGCACCATGTTGGCCCGGCGCGTTATCAATTTTACACTTGGTATCAATCGCACGTACGCCTGATTTAAGGAATAAATCAGTGCCTTCGCGACGGCTAAGCTTCAGCTTAGGACCCAAATATCTTGCCATGTTCTTTCTCCAATATTCCTAGGAACGTTATACGCGACGTTTCTTAGGTGGACGACAACCGTTATGAGGAATCGGAGTCGCATCAACAATGTTAGTGATACGGAAACCCGCTGCATTTAATGCACGGATTGTAGACTCACGACCAGGACCAGGTCCCTTAACCATAACTTCCAGGTTCTTTACGCCATATTCTTTGGCCATTTCACCACAACGTTCAGCAGCAACCTGTGCAGCGAACGGAGTAGATTTACGAGAACCACGGAAACCTGAACCACCTGCAGTTGCCCATGAAAGAGCATTACCTTGACGGTCTGTAATGGTTACGATTGTGTTGTTAAAAGAAGCATGGATGTGCGCTACGCCATCAGCTACTTGCTTGCGTACGCGCTTACGAGCGCGAGTTGGTTGCTTTGCCATTGTACTCTACCTTATCCGACTATCTTTTGATCGGCTTGCGCGGACCTTTACGGGTACGTGCGTTGGTTTTAGTACGCTGTCCACGTAGAGGTAGACTGCGACGGTGACGGATTCCACGGTAACAACCAAGGTCCATAAGACGCTTGATGTTCATAGAAACTTCACGACGTAGATCACCTTCTACAGTGTATTTAGCTACACCATCACGCAGTAGATCGATCTGCTCTTCAGATAATTCACTGATCTTAACACTTTCAGCAATACCCGCTTCAGCTAAAACAGCCTTAGAACGAGTTTTACCGATTCCGTAAATCGCGGTAAGCGCGATAACAGAATGTTTTTGATCAGGAATGTTAATGCCTGCAATACGGGCCACTATTCACTCCTAGTACTTTACAAGAATAACCACTGCAGAGCCCGTTTAGGATACGCAGTGGTGGTACAATTCTTTGCACACACAAAAGATTGGTTGGCTAATTTAGCCAACCTACCTTCAATTTGCAAGAAATATTTCTGCTAATTAGCCTTGGCGTTGCTTATGCTTCGGCTCAATGCAAATTATACGCACAACACCGTTGCGCTTAATAACTTTACAGTTACGGCAGATTTTCTTAACGGAAGCACGAACTTTCATTGCTAAACTCCGTAAAGGTTATCTAACATCAAGGACTTAGCCTTTGAGGTTAGCCTTTTTCAAAACAGACTCATATTGTTGAGACATCATGTGTGTCTGAACTTGAGCCATGAAATCCATAATAACTACAACTACGATTAGTAGTGATGTACCGCCAAAATAAAAGCGTACATTCCATGCAATCATCATAAACTCGGGGATCAGACAGATAAAGGTAATATACATCGCACCCGCTAAGGTTAAGCGTGTCATAACTTTATCAATATATTTCGCAGTCTGTTCGCCCGGACGAATACCAGGTACGAATGCACCAGACTTCTTCAAGTTATCAGCTGTCTCGCGAGGGTTAAACACCAACGCGGTATAGAAGAAACAGAAGAAAATAATCGCAGCTGCATAAAGCATTACATAAAGCGGTTGACCTGGGCTAAGAGCAAGCGAAATATCGCTTAACCAACCAAGGTTCTCGTTCTGTCCAAACCACTGAGCCAGCGTGCCTGGAAACAGAATAATGCTTGATGCAAAAATCGCTGGAATTACACCTGCCATATTAATTTTCAATGGCAAATGAGTGCTTTGCGCTGCGAAGACACGACGGCCTTGTTGGCGCTTGGCATAGTTAACGACGATACGACGCTGACCACGCTCCATAAACACTACAAAATATATTACAGCGAAAGATATAACCGCAATTAACAGTAGAAGAAGTACGTGCAATTCACCTTGACGTGCTTGCTCAACAGTTTGTCCGATAGCTGGTGGCAAACCGGCTACAATACCAGTGAAAATAATCACTGATATACCGTTACCGATACCACGCTCAGTAATTTGCTCACCTAACCACATTAAAAACATGGTACCAGTGATCAAACTAACAACCGCAACAAAGTAGAAACCAAGGCCTGGATTAATTACCAGACCAGGAATCATACTTGGTAACCCTGTAGCAATACCAATTGCTTGGAAAGTTGCCAAAACAAGCGTGCCGTATCGGGTGTACTGGCTAATCTTACGACGACCAGATTCACCTTCTTTCTTCAACTCGGCTAATGCCGGATGAACTACCGTTAGCAACTGTACGATAATCGATGCCGAAATATACGGCATGATACCTAGTGCTAAGATAGAAGCACGCTCGAGTGCACCGCCAGAGAACATGTTAAACAGTTCAATAACGGTACCTTTTTGCTGTTCGAACAAATCGGCAAGTACAGCAGCGTCAATACCAGGGATAGGCACAAAAGAACCTGCTCGGAAAATTAAGATCGCACCTAATACGAATAGAAGGCGTGTCTTAAGCTCTGCTAGGCCACCTTGTGCACTACGAAAATCTTTTCCTGGTTGTTTAGCCATCTGTACCTCATCCTCGAGTTAATTATTCCTCGATTTTACCGCCGGCAGCTTCGATTGCAGCTTTAGCGCCTTTAGTCACGCGAAGACCGTTAACTGTTACTGAGCGAGCGATCTCACCAGAAAGGACAACTTTTACAAACTTGATGTCTTTAGTGATAAGGTTTGCTGTTTTCAGTGTAGCTAGATCAATCACGTCACCATCGACTTTCGCCAGTTCGCCTAGACGAACTTCAGCTGTTACCAAGCTCTTACGAGAAGTAAAACCGAATTTTGGTAGACGCTGTTTCAAAGGCATTTGACCGCCTTCGAAGCCTGGACGGACAGAACCACCAGAACGTGATTTCTGACCTTTGTGACCACGGCCACAAGTTTTACCCAGACCAGAACCGATACCACGGCCTACGCGCTTCGCAGAAGGCTTAGAACCCGGAGCCGGTGATAGAGTATTCAAACGCATACTGATTACTCCTCAATTTTAACCATGTAGTGAACTTTATTGATCATGCCGCGTACGCAGGCAGTATCTTCAAGCTCAACAGTGTGGTTGATACGGCGAAGGCCTAGACCACGCAAACAAGCTACATGCTTCGGTAAACGACCGATAGAGCTCTTTGTTTGTGTTACTTTAATAGTATTTGCCATGTCGATCACCCCAGAATTTCTTTAACAGAAAGGCCACGCTTTGCAGCGATCATTTCTGGAGAGTTCATTCCGCCTAAACCATCAATTGTTGCGCGAACAACGTTGATTGGGTTAGTAGAACCGTATGCTTTAGCTAGTACGTTACGGATACCCGCAACTTCTAGCACTGCACGCATTGCACCACCGGCGATGATACCAGTACCTTCTGAAGCAGGTTGCATGTACACTTTAGAACCAGTGTGGCGACCTTTAACAGCGTGGTGTAGAGTACCGTCGTTTAGCGCAACTGTAATCATGTTACGACGTGCTTTTTCCATTGATTTCTGGATTGCAGCAGGAACTTCACGTGCCTTACCGTAACCAAAACCGATGCGACCGTTACCGTCACCAACTACTGTTAGTGCAGTAAAACTGAAAATACGACCACCTTTAACCGTTTTTGAAACACGGTTAACAGCGATTAGCTTTTCATTCAAATCTGATTGAGTCTTTTCGTTAGCCATCTTTCCGCCTACCTTAGAATTTCAGTCCAGCTTCACGAGCAGCTTCTGCTAGAGCAGCTACACGGCCGTGGTATTGGAAACCAGAACGATCGAAAGCAACATTAGAAATGCCTTTTTCAATCGCGCGCTCAGCAATAGCTTTACCTACAGCTGCAGCAGCGTCTTTGTTACCGGTGTTCGCAATTGACTCACGGATCACTTTATCTAGGGTAGAAGCGGCAGCGATAACCTCAGAGCCGTTCGGTGCAATTACCTGAGCATACACATGACGTGGAGTACGGTGTATTACTAGGCGAGTTGCGCCCAGTTCAGCAATCTTACGACGTGCTCGGGTCGCACGACGGATACGAGATGCTTTCTTATCCATAGTGTTACCTTACTTCTTCTTAGCTTCTTTAGTACGCACGACTTCGTCGGCGTAACGAACACCTTTACCTTTATAAGGTTCAGGGCTACGGTAAGCGCGAATATCCGCCGCTACCTGTCCAATTACCTGCTTATCAGTACCCGTAAGTACGATTTCAGTTTGTGTTGGACATTCAGCTTTAACACCAGTTGGCAATTCATGCGCTACTGGGTGCGAGAAGCCCAAAGTAAGGTTAACAGTATTACCAGCAACATTTGCACGGTAACCTACGCCTTTAAGGGTTAGCTTCTTAGTAAAGCCTTCAGTAACACCAACAACCATGTTGTTCACTAATGCACGAGCAGTACCTGCTTGTGCCCAAGCTTTATCAAAGCCTTCGCGTGGACCAAATGTGATGGTGTTTTCTTCCTGAGTTAAAACTACTGCGTTATTGGCAACAAGAGCTAATTCGCCCTTAGGACCTTTAACAGTAATTTCCTGACCGTTGAGTTTAACTTCTACGCCAGCAAGAAGTACTACAGGTGCTTTTGCAACACGAGACATGTCCTACTCCTATTATGCTACGTAGCAGATAATCTCACCGCCAAGACCCGCTTTGCGAGCAGCGCGGTCGGTCATAAGACCCTTGGAAGTGGATACAACAGCAATACCAAGGCCACCCATCACTGACGGTAGCGCATCTTTTTTCTTGTAGATGCGTAGGCCAGGACGTGAAACACGTTGGATTTGCTCGATAACTGGGTTAGCTTCGAAGTACTTAAGAGTAACTTCTAGCTCTGGCTTAACTTCACCTGTAACAGTGAATTCAGCCACAAAACCTTCTTCTTTCAAAAGAGCCGCAATTGCAACTTTTTGCTTAGAAGATGGCATTTTAACAGCAACTTTCTTTGCTGTTTGACCGTTACGAAGACGGGTCAGCATATCCGAAATCGGATCTTGCATGCTCATAGTCAATACTCCGTGATTCTAAATTGGTAACTAATTACCAGCTGGCTTTACGTAGACCCGGAATCTCGCCTTTCATGCAAGTTTCACGAACCTTGATACGGCTTAAGCCGAACTTACGTAAGTAACCGTGTGGACGTCCAGTCTGGTTACAGCGATTACGCTGACGAGATGAACTAGAATCACGTGGTAGAGACTGAAGCTTAAGCACTGCGTTCCAGCGGTCTTCTTCAGACGCATTCACGTCACTAATAATAACTTTTAGCGATGCACGCTTTTCAGCGAACTTAGCTACTAGCTTGGCACGTTTAGCTTCGCGTGCCTTCATTGATTCTTTAGCCATATGTAACCCTTACTTTTACTTACGGAATGGGAAGTTAAAAGCAGATAACAGAGCTTTTGACTCTTCATCAGAAGCAGCAGAAGTAGTGATAGTAATATCAAGACCACGCACTCGATCTACTTTGTCGTAGTCGATTTCTGGGAAGATGATCTGCTCACGAACGCCCATGCTGTAGTTACCACGACCATCGAAAGAATTCGGGTTTAGACCACGAAAATCTCGAATACGAGGAACAGCAATTGAAATTAGACGTTCAAAGAAATCCCACATACGTTCGCCACGTAGGGTTACTTTACAGCCAATCGGGTAGCCCTCACGGATCTTAAAACCAGCAACAGACTTACGAGCTTTAGTAATTAGCGGCTTCTGACCTGCAATAGCAGTCATGTCAGCAGCAGCATTTTCTAATAGCTTTTTGTCGTTGATCGCTTCACCCACACCCATGTTAAGTGTGATTTTTTCGATCCTTGGGACTTGCATGATACTCTTGTATTCGAACTTTTCAGCAAGCTCTTTTACAACAGTCTCTTTGTAGTAATCATGCAGTTTCGCCATAGTGTACTACTCCAAAATTACTTAATAGTTAAGCCATTAGATTTAAAGAAACGAACTTTTTTGTCGTCTTCAAATCGAAAGCCTACACGGTCTGCTTTGCCGGTTTCAGCATTGAAGATTGCAACGTTAGAAGCATCAATAGCTGCTTCTTGTTCAACGATGCCACCTTGTACACCCATTGCCGGTACAGGCTTCTGGTGTTTTTTCACAAGGTTAATACCTTCAACGATAACTTTACCGGTTGCTAGAACCTTAGTTATTTTACCTTTCTTACCTTTATCTTTACCGGTAAGAACGATAACTTCGTCGTTGCGACGGATCTTAGCTGCCATTTTGTTACTCCTTACAGTACTTCAGGCGCTAGTGATACGATTTTCATGAATTTCGTATTACGAAGTTCACGTGTCACTGGGCCAAAAATACGAGTACCGATCGGTTGCTCTGTAGTATCGTTCAATAATACGCAAGCATTACGGTCGAAGCGAATGACAGAGCCGTCTTGGCGACGAACGCCTTTACGGGTGCGTACAACCACCGCCTTCAGAACATCACCTTTCTTAACTTTACCGCGAGGAATTGCTTCTTTCACAGTAATCTTGATGATATCACCGATGTGTGCGTAACGGCGGTGAGAACCACCCAGAACCTTAATACACATTACGCGACGAGCGCCGGAGTTATCGGCTGCGTCAAGCGTACTTTGCATTTGGATCATGTTAGTGCTCCGCTTATTTTAAAACATCTAGACCCACTACGGATCGATATGCCTTTTCTTCAAAGGCGGCGAATAATAACACCATTTTCGACCGATGGGTAGACAAAAAATAAACGGCCCCAATATTTTTCAGGGCCGCTTAATCATTTAGTTGCTAAGTTCGCTTAACCGCGAGCTTTTTCAACTACGCGTACCAATGTCCAAGACTTAGTCTTAGATAGTGGACGACATTCACGAACTTCAACAGTGTCACCTAGGTTACACTCATTGTTTTCATCGTGTGCATGAAGCTTAGTCGTACGCTTAATGTACTTACCGTACATTGGGTGTTTCACCATGCGTTCGATAGCAACAACGATAGACTTGTCCATCTTGCTGCTAATTACACGACCAAGCTGGATACGAGTTTGTTCGCTCATTATGCGCCAGCCTTCTCAGTAAGAACGGTTTTAACACGTGCGATATCACGACGTACAGCTTTCAGGTTATGAGTCTGCTGTAGTTGACCAGTTGCAGCTTGCATGCGCAAGTTGAACTGTTCACGTAGTAGGCTCACAAGCTCAGCATTTAGTTCTTCAACGCTTTTAGCGCGTAGATCTACAGCGTTCATCACATTACCGCCTTAATTACAAATGTTGTCTTGATTGGTAGCTTACGTGCAGCAAGTTTAAATGCTTCACGTGCTAGTACTTCAGGAACACCATCCATTTCATAAAGAACTTTACCTGGTTGGATTTGGGCAACCCAGTACTCAACGTTACCTTTACCCTTACCCTGACGAACTTCCAACGGCTTGCTTGTAATAGGCTTGTCGGGGAAAACTCGAATCCAGATTTGGCCTTGACGTTTCACATGACGAGTCATGGCACGACGAGCAGCTTCAATTTGGCGAGCAGTCAAACGACCACGACCAACAGCTTTAAGACCAAATGTACCGAAGCTTACGTCAGTACCGTTCGCTAGACCGCGGTTACGACCTTTAAAAGTCTTGCGGAATTTAGTGCGTTTTGGTTGCAGCATCAATAAACTCCTTATTTACGGCTTTTGCGCTGCTTCTTAGGCTTGTCAGCCTTAGGCTCTTCAATTGGCATACCGCCTAGAACTTCACCTTTGAAGATCCAAACTTTAATACCGATAACACCGTATTGGGTGTGAGCCGAAGAAGTTGCGTAATCAATGTCAGCACGAAGAGTGTGTAGAGGTACACGACCTTCACGGTACCACTCTGAACGTGCGATTTCAGCGCCGCCTAAACGACCACCTACTTGAACTTTGATACCCTTAGCGCCAAGACGCATAGCGTTTTGAACTGCACGCTTCATAGCGCGACGGAACATAACACGACGTTCTAGTTGAGACGCGATGCTGTCACCAACTAATTGAGCGTCTAGCTCTGGCTTACGTACTTCAGAAATGTTGATCTGAGCTGGAACACCAGCGATCTTTGAAATATGAGCACGTAGTTTTTCTACGTCTTCGCCTTTCTTACCGATAACGATACCAGGACGAGCAGTGTGAATAGTCACACGGATGCTCTTCGCTGGACGCTCGATAACAACACGAGATAAAGACGCTTTTTTCAGTTCTTTAATAAGAAACTGACGTACCTTGAAGTCGCCATCTAGGTTGTCAGCGAATTCTTGGCTATTAGCAAACCAAGTGGTATTCCAAGGCTTAACGATGCCTAGACGAATACCATTAGGATGTACTTTCTGACCCATTGCTTTCTCTCCTAGTTAGCGGTCTGCTACAACAACAGTGATGTGGCTAGAACGCTTCAAGATGCGATCGGCACGGCCTTTAGCACGAGGCATAATACGCTTCATGGTAGGACCTTCGTCAACGAAGATTTTTGCAACATTAAGATCATCAATGTCTGCGCCTTCGTTGTGTTCTGCGTTAGCGATAGCTGACTCTAGAACTTTCTTAATTAAATCAGCAGCTTTTTTGTTGCTGAAGTTAAGAATTTCTAGAGCCTGTGCAACTGGCTTACCGCGCAGTTGATCTGCTACCAAACGTGCTTTCTGAGGCGAAATACGAGCAAAACGATGTTTAGCAATAGCTTCCATATCCTACTCCTTAGCGCTTCTTAGCTTTCTTATCTGCAGCGTGGCCGCGATAAGTACGTGTTGGTGCAAATTCGCCTAGCTTGTGACCGATCATTTCTTCAGAAACGAAAACAGGTACGTGCTGACGACCATTATGGACAGCGATGGTCAAACCGATCATCTGAGGGATGATCATTGAGCGACGGGACCAAGTCTTTACAGGCTTCTTGTCTCCGCTTTCCACCGCTTTCTCTACCTTCTTCAGCAAGTGCAGGTCAATGAAAGGACCTTTCTTGAGAGAACGTGGCATGGCTTATCCTCTGATAATTATTTTTTATTACGACTACGTACAATGTACTTGTCGGTGCGTTTGTTCGAACGAGTCTTGTAACCCTTAGTTGGTACGCCCCAAGGGGATACCGGGTGACGACCGCCTGATGTACGACCTTCACCACCACCGTGTGGGTGATCGACTGGGTTCATTACAACACCACGTACAGTTGGACGGATACCACGCCAACGTGAAGCACCAGCTTTACCTAGCTCACGTAGCATGTGTTCCGAGTTACCAACTTCACCAAGTGTCGCACGACATTCAGAAAGAACTTTACGCATTTCACCAGAACGTAGACGTAGAGTCACATAAGTGCCTGTACGTGCAATGATCTGAGCGTAAGCGCCAGCTGAACGAGCCAACTGAGCGCCTTTACCTGGCTTAAGCTCAACACAGTGTACTGTTGAACCTACAGGAATATTGCGCATTGGTAACGTGTTACCAACTTTGATTGCAGCATCTTCGCCAGACTGGATCATGTCACCAGCTGACACACCCTTAGGTGCGATGATGTAACGGCGTTCACCATCAGCATAAAGTACTAGTGCAATGTTTGCACTACGGTTTGGATCATATTCCAAACGCTCTACTTTTGCCGGGATACCATCTTTAGTACGCTTAAAGTCGATTAGACGGTAATGTTGTTTATTACCACCACCGATGTGACGTACTGTGATACGACCGTTATTGTTACGACCACCAGACTTAGAGTTTTTCTCTAAAAGTGGTGCGTACGGCTTACCCTTATGCAGGTCAGAGTTAACCACTTTTACTACGTGGCGACGACCCGGGGAAGTCGGCTTACATTTAACAATAGCCATTCTTCTTTGCTCCTAGCCTTACTCTGCACTACCAGCGAAGTCGATGTCTTGACCTTCTTTCAAGATAACGTACGCTTTCTTCCAGTCACTACGACGGCCTTGGCGTGCACCTTGACTTTTGGTCTTACCCTTAGCAACAAGAGTATTTACAGACTTAACTTCAACCTCGAACAGTTTTTCAACTGCTGCTTTAATCTCTCTTTTTGTCGCAGTAATCGCTACTTTAAACACGATAGTATTCGCGCTTTCTGCAGCCATTGTTGCTTTTTCAGAGATGTGCGGAGCACGTAGAACTGTTAAAATACGCTCTTCAGTGATCATGCTAGCATCTCCTCAACTTGCTTAACTGCAGCAGCAGTCATCACAATTTTGTCAAAAGCGATCAAGCTAACTGGGTCGATTGTCGCTGCATCACGAACGTCTACCTTGTAAAGGTTACGTGCTGCAAGGAATAGATTTTCATCTAACTCGCCAGTTACGATAAGAACGTCAGACAGATCAAGCTCTTTAAGCTTAGCTGCTAGTTCTTTTGTTTTTGGTGCTTCTACAGAGAAGTTATCAACAACGATTAAACGCTCTTGACGAACTAGCTCAGAAAGAATGCTCTTCATTGCACCACGGTACATTTTCTTGTTAACTTTCTGGCTGTGGTCCTGTGGACGAGCTGCGAAAGTTACACCACCGGTGCGCCATAAAGGACTACGAATAGTACCTGCACGTGCACGGCCTGTACCCTTCTGGCGCCATGGTTTTGCACCACCGCCAGAAACGTCAGAACGAGTTTTCTGAGCACGAGTACCTTGACGAGCACCTGCTGCGTAAGCAACAACTACCTGATGTACTAGAGCTTCATTGAAATCACGTCCAAAAGTAGTTTCGGAGACAGTTAGCGCATCAGCGCCTTTGACTACCAATTCCATTACTAACTCCTCGACCTACGCTTTAACAGCTGGTTTAACGATCACGTTGCCGCCGATTGAGCCTGGTACTGCACCTTTAATAAGAAGCAGATTGCGCTCAGCGTCAACACGTACGATCTCTAGGTTCTGAGTCGTAACACGCTCAGCTCCCATGTGACCAGCCATTTTCTTGCCTTTAAATACGCGACCTGGAGTTTGACATTGGCCAATTGAACCCGGTGCACGGTGAGACAAGGAGTTACCATGGGTCATATCTTGAGTACTGAAGTTCCAACGCTTAATTGCGCCTTGGAAGCCCTTACCTTTAGATGTGCCAGTAACGTCTACTTTTTTAACTTCGTTGAACAGTTCAACATTTAGCTCAGCGCCAACTGTAAACTCTTCACCATTTTCTAGACGGAATTCCCAAAGACCGCGTCCAGCTTCAACACCCGCTTTCGCGAAGTGACCAGCAGCTGGTTTAGATACACGGTTAGCTTTCTTAGTTCCAGTAGTGATCTGAATTGCGTTGTAACCGTCAGTCTCAAGAGATTTAACTTGAGTTACACGGTTAGCTTCAACTTCAACCACTGTTACTGGGATAGAAATGCCTTCTTCGGTAAAGATGCGGGTCATGCCCACTTTACGACCGATTAGACCAATCATTTCTTACTCCCCTTAACCTAGGCTGATCTGGACATCAACGCCAGCAGCTAGATCTAGACGCATAAGAGCATCAACAGTTTTATCTGTTGGCTCAACGATGTCGATAAGACGCTTGTGAGTACGGATTTCGTACTGATCACGTGCATCTTTATTGACGTGTGGAGAAGTAAGAACAGTGAAGCGTTCTTTACGTGTAGGAAGAGGGATAGGACCCTTAACCTGCGCGCCAGTACGCTTAGCTGTTTCAACGATTTCCGCTGTTGACTGATCAATCAGACGGTGATCGAACGCCTTAAGGCGGATACGAATACGTTGGTTCTGCATGAGACAGAGCTCCAATTAAAATTTACACAAACAATATCGCCATTCTAATTCGAATAAACGAATGAATGCCGATTGATTTATGTGAAACCGTAGTGCCCCATTTGGGCACGTTGTCAGTCAATTTAATGACTGCGAACATAAGTCAGAGTATACATTGTTAAGTCATATATAGATGACTTCTTCCTCAATGCTTATTGGTTCACAACTGTCTTTATAAGGACAGTGCGGTGCATTATACAGATCACACTTTAGAGTGCAAGCCTTGTTCGGAAAATAATCAAACAGAAGTGCTAAATAGTAATTGATACCCATAATAGAAAACCTAAATCAGCCTCATTATTACCATATTGTATTGATATATAAGTTAATCTTCATCGACAATTTGAGCCTGATTGTAGTTCGCTATACCCATCTTATCTATCAAGCCTAATTGAGTTTCCAACCAATCGACATGTTCTTCTTCTTCTTCCAAGATATCTTGAAATAAATCACGCGAAACATAATCTCGAACTTCTTCAGAATAAGCAATTGCATCACGCAGATCGGGAATGGCTGCCATTTCTAATGCTAAGTCAGATTCAATCATTTCTTGAGTATCTTCCCCGATGTTCAACTTTCCTAAATCTTGTAAATTAGGCAGCCCTTCTAAAAACAAAATACGCTCAACTAAATGATCTGCATGTTTCATCTCATCAATCGATTCGTGGTATTCCTTATCTGCTAGGTGCTTTAATCCCCAGTCTTTATACATTCTGGCATGTAGGAAGTACTGGTTTATCGCAACGAGCTCATTGCCTAATATTTTATTTAAGTGTTGAATGATTTTTGGATCGGCTTTCATTGGGAAGGCACTCCTCTATCAGTTCATCTAAGAATAGAACCGATTTTAAGGGTGTCAAAGGTTGCGGGATAGCGGCTACAGAGGGCTAACTGGCTTTTTCAAAGCTTATCGCTGTTGTTTCTTCGATAATATTTTTTGCTTGGCGAATACATTTACCACATTGGGAGCCTAATGACGTAATTTCTCGAATGCTTCGTATATCGCTGACTTTGTTTTCTTGGGTTAACATAACGATTTTTTTATCGGAAATACCAAAGCATACACAAACGTACATCGTGCTCTCACATAGTAATGAATTACGCAAACAATATAAACGAGAATCGTTTGCATTTCCATTAAGAATAGAGAAGTTTGATAGATGATTTAGTTCTTGAAAATGTTCATTTATGGGTTATTTAGAATAAGATTTAAATTCAGAAGCTTATACGAATAGCATATCTACAGCTCAATGTAGAAATTTAGATATAAAAAAAGGGAGCCTAAGCTCCCTTTTTGCGTTGTTCAATTATTGCAAATTAAGCAATGATTGTTGCAACAACACCAGCACCTACAGTACGGCCACCTTCACGGATAGCAAAACGTAGACCTTCGTCCATCGCGATAGGAGCGATTAGAGTAACAGTCATAGAAATGTTATCACCAGGCATTACCATCTCAACGCCTTCTGGCAATTCGATAGTACCCGTTACGTCAGTTGTACGGAAGTAGAACTGTGGACGGTAACCTTTGAAGAAAGGAGTGTGACGACCGCCTTCATCTTTAGAAAGAACATAGATTTCTGAAGTGAAAGTAGTGTGTGGAGTGATTGAACCAGGCTTAGCAAGAACTTGACCACGTTCAACTTCATCACGCTTAGTACCACGTAGAAGAACACCAACGTTCTCACCAGCACGGCCTTCGTCAAGAAGCTTACGGAACATTTCAACACCAGTACATGTAGTAGTGATAGTCTCTTTGATACCGATGATAGCAACTTCTTCACCAACACGTACGATACCTTGCTCAACACGACCAGTTACAACAGTACCACGGCCTTGAATTGAGAAAACATCTTCGATTGGAAGGATGAATGGAAGATCGATTGCACGCTCTGGCTCTGGGATGTAGTTATCTAGAGCTTCAGCTAGTTCAACGATTTTCTCTTCCCACTGAGCTTCACCGTTAAGTGCGCCAAGTGCAGAACCCATGATTACTGGGCAATCATCGCCTGGGAAATCGTATTCAGAAAGAAGTTCACGAACTTCCATTTCTACTAGTTCTAGTAGCTCTTCATCATCAACCATGTCACATTTGTTCATGAATACGATGATGTAAGGAATACCAACCTGACGACCAAGAAGGATGTGCTCACGTGTTTGTGGCATAGGACCATCAGTTGCAGCAACAACTAGGATACCACCATCCATTTGAGCAGCACCAGTGATCATGTTTTTAACATAATCGGCGTGTCCAGGACAGTCAACGTGTGCGTAGTGACGAGTAGGAGTATCGTATTCTACGTGAGAAGTAGAGATTGTGATACCGCGCTCGCGCTCTTCTGGAGCGTTATCGATAGAAGCGAAGTCTTTTGCATCACCACCGTACACTTTTGCAAGTGTAGTACAGATAGCAGCAGTTAGAGTTGTTTTACCGTGATCGACGTGGCCGATTGTACCAACGTTAACATGCGGTTTTAGACGTTCAAATTTTTCTTTAGACACGTTCGTGTTCCTTCCTAGTTAAGATACGCCCCCCACTAGGTTAGGGGACGCGTCCGAAGTTTGTATTTTATGCGTCTACAACTGTAGACGCAATAATGAAATTATGTTCGCTCTGCGATTATACGATTAGCAACATTCTTTGGTACTTCAGCATATTCGCTAAATTCCATAGAATAAGACGCGCGGCCTTGTGTTGCTGAACGTAAATCAGTTGCGTAACCGAACATTTCAGAAAGAGGTACTTGAGCACGAAGAATCTTAAGATTCGCCGGGCCATCATCCATACCTTCGATCATGCCGCGGCGACGATTAATGTCACCAACAACATCACCCATCCAATCTTCAGGTGTAGTTACTTCAACTTTCATCATTGGTTCAAGGATCACAGGGTTTGCATTTAATGCACCGTCCCTGAAGGCCATTGAACCAGCAATTTGAAACGCAATTTCGCTAGAATCTACATCATGGTAAGAACCATCGAAGAGTGTCGCTTTGACATCAAGAATAGGGAAGCCCGCAAGCACACCACTATTCATTTGCTCTTCAACGCCTTTAGCTACTGCACCAATAAATTCTTTTGGTACAGAACCGCCCACGATTTCATCAACGAAAACAAAACCTTCATCAGGTTCTGACGGTTCGATCTTCAGCCAAACATGTCCAAACTGACCGCGTCCACCTGATTGACGTATGAACTTGCCTTCAGATTTAGTTGTACCACGAATTGTTTCACGGTATGCAACTTGAGGGTTACCCACGTTACAGTCAACACTGAATTCACGTTTCATACGGTCAACAATGATATCAAGGTGAAGCTCACCCATGCCAGAGATTAAAGTCTGGCCTGATTCATTATCGGTTTCCACTCGGAAAGATGGATCTTCTGCCGCTAGTTTACCTAGCGCAATCCCCATCTTATCTTGATCAGCTTGAGATCTTGGCTCAACCGCAATCTGGATTACTGGTACAGGAAATTCCATGCGCTCTAAAATAATTTTATTATTTAAATCACACAGAGTATCGCCAGTAGTCACGCTTTTAAGGCCAATTGCTGCAGCGATATCACCAGAGCAAACTTCTTTGACCTCTTCACGCTTATTTGCGTGCATCTGAACGATGCGACCTAAGCGTTCACGTTTTTCTTTTACAGAGTTGTAGACAGTATCACCAGATTTTACAACACCTGAGTAAACACGCATGAATGTCAATGTACCTACGAACGGGTCAGTTGCGATTTTAAACGCAAGGGCTGCAAACGGTTCATCATCATTAGAATGACGCTCTGCAGCATTACCCAGTTCGTCTTCACCAGTGATAGCTTTCACTTCAGTTGGTGAAGGTAAGAAATCAATAACGGCATCTAGCACAGCCTGAACACCTTGGTTCTTAAATGCTGAGCCACACGTTGCCAAAACGATTTCATTATTCAATGTACGTTGACGAAGACCTGCCTTGATTTCTTCTTCAGACAGCTCACCTTCTTCAAGGTATTTTTCCATTAGTTCGTCATTTGCTTCTGCAGCCGACTCAACTAAGTTCATGCGCCATTCATCAGCAAGGTCTTGCATATCTGCTGGAATGTCTTCATAGGTAAAAGTCATACCTTGATCTTCAGAAGACCAATTAATAGCCTTCATCTTGAACAGGTCGATTACACCTTTAAATTCTTCTTCAGCACCAATATTAAGCTGGATTGGCACTGGGTTCGCACCAAGACGGGTTTTGATCTGGTCAACAACACGCAGGAAGTCGGCACCAGCACGGTCCATCTTGTTTACGAAAACCATACGTGGCACTTCATATTTATCAGCTTGACGCCACACAGTCTCAGACTGAGGCTCAACGCCTGAAGAACCACAGAAAACGACAACAGCACCATCGAGTACACGTAGAGAACGTTCAACTTCGATAGTGAAGTCAACGTGTCCAGGGGTATCAATGATGTTTATGCGATGCTCTGGAAACTGGGCTTCCATACCACGCCAAAACGTAGTAGTAGCAGCAGAAGTGATAGTTATACCACGCTCTTGCTCCTGTTCCATCCAGTCCATTGTAGCAGCGCCATCGTGCACTTCACCGATCTTGTGAGATAGGCCTGTATAAAACAGAATACGTTCGGTAGTCGTTGTTTTACCAGCGTCAACATGAGCACAAATACCAATATTACGGTATCGCTCGATAGGTGTTTTACGAGACACGGTTGTATCCTCTTACTAAGGGAAACCTTAGAGTATGGTTTAGATGCAACAGGAAACGCCTGCTGCATCCATTCGCTATTACCAGCGGTAGTGTGCGAATGCTTTGTTCGCATCTGCCATGCGGTGAACGTCTTCACGTTTCTTAACAGCAGTACCTTTGTTGTCAGCCGCATCAAGCATTTCGCCTGCAAGACGCTGAGCCATAGATTTTTCACCACGCTTACGCGCAGCTTCAACTAACCAACGCATAGCTAGTGCATTACGACGTACTGGACGTACTTCTACAGGCACCTGGTAAGTTGAACCACCCACACGGCGAGATTTAACTTCTACCGCTGGACGTACATTTTCAAGAGCTTTTTCGAATACTGATAAACATTCTTCACCAGAACGCTCAGTCATAGTATCTAGTGCAGTGTAAACGATTTTTTCTGCAGTAGATTTCTTTCCGTCAACCATAAGGATGTTAACGAATTTTGCCAGCAGATCAGATCCGAACTTAGGGTCAGATAGAATTTTACGCTGGCCGATTACGCGACGACGTGGCATGGATATATCTCCGTTGTCTTCTTCAGGTTATCCAAAACTTTTCAGTTTTTTCAAATTTAATTTAAATGTTTGGCCTTACTTAACGGAATCCATTAAGACTTAGGACGCTTAACACCGTACTTAGAACGACCTTTCTTACGGCCATTTACGCCTGCACAGTCAAGTGCACCACGAACGGTGTGGTAACGCACACCTGGTAAATCTTTAACACGACCACCACGGATAAGAACAACTGAGTGCTCCTGAAGGTTGTGACCTTCACCGCCGATGTATGAAGTAACTTCAAAGCCGTTAGTTAAACGAACACGACATACTTTACGTAACGCTGAGTTCGGTTTTTTAGGTGTAGTAGTGTAAACACGAGTACATACACCACGCTTTTGCGGGCACGCTGCTAGTGCAGGCACGTTGCTTTTTACAACTTGCTTTACACGTGGCTTGCGAACCAGCTGGTTAATAGTTGCCATTAAATAGCTCCTGAAATATTACTTTCGTAAAATGTGAAAAATCTGCCTCCCAACAACAGGAGGACGCGAAATTTTAGGCGTCGCACATTAGGGTGTCAAGATGTATACAACGAACAATCAGGTGATCATTTCTTAAACAATCATGAAATTTGACAGTTCACCCTATCCTAAGTGGGATTTTACTCCCATTTCATCTGTGCTTCATGTTGAACAGACAGCGAAACAAACCCTGTATAATCAACAACTTCAAAACACTCGTCAACTTTATCGGCAATTCCTCTCGCCAAGAGATCTTCTTTCAGTAAATATATTTTTACACCTGAAACTTTTATTGTTTTAGACCAAATATTTTCTCGTAATCCGGCAAAAACTGCATCTTGAAGCAATAAAATCTCATCATCTTGGCTTATATAGCGTAGACAGCTTTGCAAAGACTGGGTATGAAAAGGTGATGTGGTGACGGTATGAAGCATAAAACCCTCAGAAACTTAGAACACGCTGACAATGCTGTAATTTTGTTTTTATACCAATTTCATCGAGGGCAATAATGTCGATAATGAAATCATTTTTAGTTAACCCACGCATATTCATTGAATCTTGGCAGACGTAAATATTATCAATATCGTATAACTCAAGCATTTTAAACGTCGCAATATAATCACGCGACAAAACAAGAGCAGGCTGCTGATTTTTTACTAATTGAAATACACCATCATCCATAAAAAATAAATGCAGGTCTTCACTGTAAGCCGATGTCGCCAATACCGCATCTAACCCTTCTCGACCATTACTTACGCCGTGAGGTGCAGTTCGAAATACAAAGCCTAATGGTTTCATGTTGCTCTCTTAAAATGCAGCTTAAACAAAGTGTTATTTAGAATTGAATAACCCGATCTGCAGTTAACATAGATTCAGCTAACCCACCTAATCCAGCCTGTTCAAAGCCTGTTGCTAGGTTATCTGCTGATAACATGTTTTGTGCTGCTTCTTGCTTACCGACAACACCGCGGCGTAATGCCGCAGCTACGCACGTTTGTAATTCGATTGAATGCGTAATTGAAAGCTGTTGCCAAGCGGCAACAAGATCAAATTCATCTGAGGCGGGTACCGTCAACGCAGAGCCATTTTGTACCCCCTCTTGGTAAAAGAAGATACGTGATAACTGGTGCCCCTGCGCTAATAATGCCAATGCAAATTGATAAGCTGAACGTGCTGCTTGTGTACCATAAACGGGGCCATTAACCACCAACACGTAATTCAATGTCATTTTTCGCCATCCTCAGTCTTACGCTGGCGAATATATAAATACACTGTGTGCTTAGAGATATTCAGACGATCGGCCACACGGTTAATCGCATCTTTAATATCGAAAATACCTTTATCATAGAGATCCATCACTATCTGACGGTTCTTGGCATTATTTGAAACACTTTTATCGGCGTTAATTTCTTCGATTGTTCGCTCTACAGTTTGATCGACTAATTCATCCACATCGCTTGCAAAGTTAACCGTTGATGCCGCTTGTTTTGCTTCATCTGTTGGCATGAACGATTGCAGAATCTGCGAAAAAGGAGCATCTAAATTAACGTTAATACATAACAGACCAATGATGCGGTCTTCACCATTGCGAATCGCAATAGTGATGGATTTCATTAAGTCGCCACCTTTTGCCCGTGTAAAATAGGCACGCGAGAAATTACGTTCTGACCCTTCAATATCACGCAGCATACGTAGTGCTAGATCTGTAATTGGCGAACCGACTTTACGCCCTGTATTTTCACCGTTAGCAATTTTGATTGCAGAGGTATTGAGATCGTCCAAAGAATGCAAAACAATTTCACAAAAAGGCCCGATCAAGGCTGCAAGACCGTCAACAACGGCTTCGTATGAACGCAAAATGATGTAGTCATGCTCAGTAAAAGTGCGCGTTTCCACTAAATCATGTTCAATCATGACTTCAGAGCCAAAGTTATCTGTAGATGCCACTGCTAATTCTTCCATTGCAAATATCCATTACATTCATAATCTGCCTAATGTGCATTAAGAGATAATCAATAGAATGGACATAAAATCAAATCCTGTTAGTAAGTTTATCAGAATATATATAAAAAAAGACCCGACATGAGTCGGGTCTTATCAAACTATATGCTAATAAAATTAGCTTTGATTACACAATTTATTGCGTTTCAAGCTCTGTAGCTGGTTTATCCGCTTTAACAATCTGCAATAATTCAACTTCAAATACTAAAGTAGAGTTTGCTGGAATGCTTGGGTTTGCTTGTGAGCCATATGCTAATTCAGGCGGGATAACAAACTTAAACTTAGAACCAACAGGCATTAATTGAACACCTTCAGTCCAACCAGGAATCACCTGATTCAGCGGGAACGTTGCTGGTTGATTACGCTTATATGAGCTATCAAATTCAGTTCCGTCAGTTAATGTACCTTTGTAGTGAACTTGAACAGTATCTGTTGCTGCTGGTTTCTCACCTTCAGCTGATTTTTCTACTTGGTATAGTAGACCTGATTCAGTCTTTGCTACGCCTTCTTGTTTTTCAAACTCGGCACGGAATTCTTCACCCGCTTTAATGCTTTTCTCTGATTCTACTTTTGCTTTCTCAGCAACAATATCAGATACACGCTTATCAAGATCTTGAAGCGCTTGTTGTGTTTCTTCTGGCGTCATACGGCTCTTATTAGCGAATACATCGCTCACACCAGCAAGTACATCATCACGATTTAGCTCTAAACCAAGTTCTTTCTGCTGGTCTAAATTAGCTGATAAGTATTGTGCAAGTGATGCACCAATAGCATACGCTGATTTTTGATCTTCAGATGCAAACGCTTCTGTCGCTTTCTCAGAGGTTGCTTCAGCTGCTACCTGCTCTACTTTTGCAGGCTCTGCAGGTGTTGTTTCCGTCGTTTTTTCATCTTGACAGCCAACAGCTAATAAAATAGTTGCAGCCAAAAGAGACATCTTTAGAACAGGTTTCATGTATTTCTCCGTCATTCGATGAGGCTTACCCTCATTTCTCGCTTTGCCTTTCACTGTAGATGTGAAAAACTTGCCATATTAATATACTAATACCAATCTGATTAAATTGCTGCTTAGTCAGTACGTTAATCAAATAATATTTTCTTACATAATAATAAAGTGAACCGGAACCAGACCTTAATGCGCAAAGTATTCCTTATAGTAGGCTTCATTTTGGCACTCACATCACTTAGTGGCTGTTTTTTTTCATCGTCAGAGGTTAACCGTTGGGTATTAGCCTCTGATGGTGCCACCAGCTTTAGTCTCAGCCGTGATGGTCGCTTCGCTTTATTACACTCAACTAAACAAGGTATCTTGCTATGGGACTTACAGCAAAACAAAAAGTTAGCTGATTTTGGTTCTCAAGACCCACATCACAATACCGTCATTTCTAGTAGTATTTCTGATAACAACCAATTCGCCATAACCGCCACAGCCCAAAACTTTGCCGTATGGGATTTAGCATGGGGAAAGTCTGACGGATTATGGTCTCTTTCTGATGGCGTTATTCGTGATGTTGATATCGCTAACAATGGTCAGCATGTTGTATTAGCTTTATCTAACGGTAAAGCCTTATACATCGACTTGGGCACTGGGCGACGCTTAGAGTTCCTTGCTCATCAAGAAAAAGTGAACTCAGTCGCGATTTCTGCCAATGGGCAATATGTGCTATCAGGCGGAAATGACTACTTTGCTTATCTATGGGATACCCGTTCAGGGCAGATCATTCATACCTTTGAGCATACTTCACGAATAAATCGAGTCGCCCTTCAGCGTGATGGTAAATTAGCGATGACGGCAGATGGGGGGAATGATATTTTTATTTGGGATTTGCAAACAGGGAAGAAACAAACAGCGCTTTCCATTCATTTACGTCAACAAAATTTATCTAGCGCACGCTTTTCTGATGATGGAACAAGGTTAGCAACTGGCACCCCTTCTCGCAGGGTGGAACTTTGGGATACCACAACAGGCAAGAACATAGGCCGATGGGAAGCGGCACCACTACAAGATGCTCGACCACCGTCAGCAGTGGTGTATGATGTTGCTATTTCGCCTTCAGGGCAGGTAGTCTCTGGTACATCAGCTGGTATTGCCCAAACCTGGACAACAGATTAAATCCCATCAGAGTATTCTCTGAGCGGTATAACATTTTTGGTACCTAACCTCATGACTGATATTGAAAAACTACAAGCTCAAGTTGACGAGCTAGAAATGAAGCAAGCTTTTCAAGAACAAACAATCGATGATCTTAATGAAGCACTAACGGATCAACAATTTCAATTTGATAAAATGCAGGTTCAGCTTAAATTCTTGGTGGGTAAGGTTAAAGGCTTTCAGTCATCAAATATGGCCGAAGAATCGGAAGAGACTCCGCCGCCACACTATTAAGTGTTCTCGCAAGCAAAATTCAAATAAAAAAACGGGAAGCAAATGCTTCCCGTTTTTTGTTGTTCATTAAGAGTAATACTTAATAAATAAAGCTATTAGTGAGAACAGCCACAGCCGCCTTTGTCTTCGCCGCCACAGCAGCCTTCTTCTTTTTCTTCACCGTGGTCGTGATCGCCACAGCTACCACCGCCACAACAACCACCACCTTGGTGAATGTGACCGTGTGAAATCTCTTCTTCCGTAGCTGCGCGAACAGCAACAACTTCAGCAGTAAAAGTCAGTGTTTGACCTGCAAGCATATGGTTACCATCAACAACAACTTCGTCGCCATCAACTTCAGTTACTTCAACAGGGATTGGTCCCTGATCAGTATCTGCTAAGAAACGCATACCAACAGTGATTTCATCAACACCTTGGAATACGTCTGCAGGTACACGTTGTACCATTTCATCTACGTGTTCGCCGTATGCATCTTCAGGAGCAACAGTTACTTCAAATTTGTCGCCCGCTTCACGGCCTTCCAATGCTTTTTCTAAGCCAACGATTAGGTTGTCATGGCCGTGTAGGTAATCAAGTGGTGCGTCAACAGTTGACTGATCAACTACAGCGCCTTCTTCAGTTTTTACTTGATATGCCAAGCTTACTACGATGTCTTTAGCGACTTTCATGTTTACTCCGAAAATTTGAGCTAGGTGTTAAGGCTGCATGATACCGAATTCTTGTACCAAGATGCTAATCATAAGCGATCTATTCAGGTTTAAAAATACCGATAACCTGCTGGCCCTTATCTTCAGCAAGGTGTTCACTTTGCTCTACAGACTTAGGAAGACGACGATCTACGTGATGACACTCTACGCATTCGACAATCTCAATTTCATTTTCTTTCCACCAGCGCAAGGTGTCTTGCTTGCTACAAGCAGGACATACCGCACCAGCAATAAATCTTTTCTTTGCCATACTACTCATCCCTTTATTGCACGCGTCCCTTTGCTACAACTCGCTGAATAACAACGATTCTGCATTGAGTATGATGTGTGCCTTGTTATAAACACATCAATCCCAGCCATTGTGTCTATCTCGCTCACCACGCATCTCTCGGTCAAAAATTTCTTCGAGCTCTTTGCGGGCTTCTTTGGAACGAGAAGCAAGATGAACATCTTCCGAATGCTGCGGCAATAAATCTCGTAATGCCGTAGTGTCTAGTTTACGGAAGTGTGCTTCAGCGCGCTTGGCTTTGTATGGGTGCATGCCTAAAGATATGAGGGCTTGTCGACCTAAATCAAGAGCACCAGCAAAAGTTTCACGCGAGAAGTTATCAACCCCATGACTCAATAACTGGTGCGCCTCTACCCGGCTGCGTGCGCGCGCCAGTACTTTCAGCTTTGGAAAATGCTGCTGGCAAAGGGTAACGACTTCCATCACTTCATCGGGCTCATCAGTACAAATTATGATAGCTTCTGCTTTATCTGCCCCTGCTGCCCGTAATAGATCCAGCTGAGTTGCATCGCCATAATACACCTTGTAGCCAAACTTACGTAAAAACTGAATTTGGCTAGGGTCACGCTCTAATACCGTAACGCGTATTTTATTGGCAAATAATAGACGCCCTACCACCTGACCAAAACGCCCAAAGCCTGTAATAATCACTCGAGGCTCACGATCAATCACATCGCTTTCTAAAGCTTCATCTTCTGATTTAAAGGTATGAATAAACCAACGGTCTTGCAGTAAGAGAATTAAAGGCGTTGTCATCATTGAAATACTAACAACCACTAATAGGAATGACGACAACTGCGTCCCTAATAATCCTTCACCTTGAGCGGCGGTAAATAAGACAAACGCAAATTCACCACCTTGACTTAAAATTGCTGCCATCTGACTACGCGATTTAGCCCGAATACCGAATAGTCGAGCGAGTCCGTACAAGAGTAAACCTTTCACTATTACTAAGGCAGCAACTGCAGCTAAAATTTGTAAAGGGAACTCGAATAACAGCCCCAAATTAACCGCCATGCCGACAGAGATAAAAAACAGCCCCAGCAATAACCCTTTGAACGGTTCGATCGCAATTTCTAATTCATGACGGTATTCACTTTCAGCCAATAACACCCCGGCTAAAAATGCCCCTAGTGCCATAGATAGCCCTAGAGACTGCATACCTAATGCAATACCAATAACCAGCAAGAGTGCCGCGACATTAAATAGTTCACGCACCCCACTAAGTACCACCCAACGAAATAATGGGCGCAATAAAAAATGACCGCCAACCAATAAAGCCGCAATACCACCGATCATCCAAGCAAAATCAAGCCAACTGCCCCCTCCGCCTCCCGCTAAAATCGGCAGTACCGCCAGCATTGGGATTACGGCAATATCTTGGAATAATAAAACGGAAAAGCTCGATTGACCGGTTTCGCTACCGTCGAGGCTCTTCTCTTCAATAACCCGCAATGCAATCGCAGTAGAAGAAAGTGCTAACCCCATACCGATTACCAATGCATCTCGCCAAGAAATAGAAGGCATCAGGCTACTGCAGGCCATAACAATGCCTGCAATCACTAAACTCGTCACCAATACTTGCCCGCCGCCCAGCCCCAATATTGGGCTGCGCATTTGCCAGAGTTTTTTGGGGTTTAGCTCTAAGCCAATCAAGAACAGAAGTAATACGACACCAAATTCAGAAAAGTGCAGGATCGCTTCCACATCTGATATCAGCCCTAATCCCCAAGGACCAATCGCAATACCCGCGATAAGGTAGCCCAATACCGAACCTAACCCTAAACGCTGAGCAATAGGCACCGCAACAACGGCAGCCGCGAGGAAAATAACGGTTACAGACAAAACATCATTCGCCATCGTTATTCTCCTTACCTTCTCCATCATCTGATGGAATTTGCTCACTATCCACTAACGGATGCTGTAACCACTCTCGATAATCTGCACAATGCTGCTGTCGTTCTTCAAGCGGTATACGCCTAGCCCAGTGTAAAATCAACGGCTCCATCCATGTCATCTGGCATAAATCAGCCGTTAGTTCGAACGGTCGTAGAATTTCAGCAATGCTGCATCGGTTATAGCCGTCAGGGGTATATGCTTCTGCCGCGCCACCGGTTGTGACCACTGAACGCCAGTATTTCCCTTTGGTGGATACCCCTTCACCGTGGGCATAGCCTTTGCTTAGCACTACATCGATCCACTCTTTCAATAAAGAAGGGCAAGAATACATATAAAGTGGATGTTGGAAGACAATGATGTCATGTTGCTCCAGCAGCTGGTGCTCGAAAACCACATCAATAAAGAAATCAGGATAAGCGGCATATAAATCATGGACAGTAACATTCGACAAGTCGGCAATGCTTGCTAGCATCTCTTGATTCGCCACCGATTCTTGTGGATCTGGGTGCGCATAAATCACCAGAATTTTTGGCTGTCCTTGTTTGGTCATAACGTCCCTTGCTATATCCTTGAGTAAAAGTGCTCTGCTATATAGCCAAAATATTCTTAACTAATATGCACATAATACATAATTATAACTTGTACGGGATATTGATCGTGAGATTGCCCAATTCTTCTTACTAGATTTAGCCGCATAATTATTACGGTGTTAGCAGTCAATGCCAGTTTGGTATAGACTGCCGCTAATTTCGAGCACTTTTTTTTGCGGAGCGGGCTACCCCGACACTATCGATGATTACCTTTTCGGACATGCAACTTTTACGAGGCGGTAAAGTCCTTCTCGATAACGCCACGGCGACAATTCATCCCGGTGACAAAGTCGGGCTAGTAGGGAAAAACGGCTGTGGTAAATCCACCTTATTTGCTTTATTAAAAAATGAACTGAGTCTAGATGCCGGTAATTGCCAATTCCCATCTAACTGGGAATTAGCCTGGGTAGCACAGGAAACACCCGCACTTGAACGCAATGCCATTGACTACGTGATTGACGGTGATCGTGAATACCGTCAACTTGAACGTGAATTAGCCGCCGCTGAAGAAAGTAATAACGGCATTAAAGTAGCCGAACTCCATGCCAAATTAGATACCATTGGCGGTTACACAATCAATGCGCGCGCGTCTGAATTACTCGACGGCCTAGGGTTTTCCCAAGAACAAATGCAATGGCACCTCACCCAGTTTTCTGGTGGTTGGCGTATGCGTTTGAACCTAGCCCAAGCACTGCTATGCCGCTCCGATTTACTCCTACTCGATGAACCGACTAACCACTTAGATCTCGATGCTGTTATGTGGTTAGAAAAATGGTTACAAAGCTACCGCGGCACCTTAGTACTGATTTCTCATGACCGTGATTTTCTTGATCCTGTGGTTAATCGTATTATCCATGTAGAAAACCAAACGCTAAACAGTTACACCGGTAACTATTCATCGTTTGAAGTACAACGGGCAGAAAAGTTGGTACTGCAACAAGCCATGTATCAGAAACAGCAGAAGCAAGTTTCTCACATGCAATCGTATATTGACCGCTTCCGTTACAAAGCGAGCAAGGCGCGCCAAGCACAAAGTCGAATTAAAGCGCTCGACCGAATGGAAAAAGTATTGCCAGCTCAGCTTGATAACCCATTTTTGTTTGAATTCCGAGAGCCACAAGCGTTACCAAATCCAATTTTAATGATGGACCAAGTCGCTGCGGGTTATAGCAACAACCTTATCTTAGAAAAAATCCGCCTGAACCTCGTACCAGGTAGTCGTATTGGCTTATTAGGGCGTAACGGTGCCGGTAAATCGACTCTGATCAAATTGTTATCGGGTGAGCTTCCAGCACAAGCCGGTGATTTAACCTATTCACAAGGTGTGAAGATTGGTTACTTTGCTCAGCATCAACTAGAAACACTGCGCCTTGACGATACGCCATTGCAGCATTTAGCCCGACTCGCACCGCAATCTACCGAGCAACAGCTGCGTGATTACCTCGGTAGCTTTGGTTTCAATGGTGAAAAAGCCCTTGATAAAGTCGGACCTTTTTCCGGCGGCGAGAAAGCACGCTTAGTATTAGCTTTACTTGTATGGCAACGCCCTAACCTATTGCTACTCGATGAACCAACCAACCACCTTGATTTGGATATGCGCCAAGCATTAACCTTTGCGCTGCAATCTTATGAAGGTGCGATGGTTATCGTTAGTCACGACCGTTACCTATTACGTGCGACAACGGATGATCTGTATCTGGTGCATGATCGCCAAGTAACGCCATTTGATGGTGATCTATCGGATTACCATAAATGGTTAACCGAACAGCAACGTAATGAGCGCCGAGAACTACAAGCCGCTAAGCCTGAAGTAAGCAAAGAAAACAGTGCCGCATCACGTAAAGAACAGAAACGATTAGAAGCCGAGTTACGTAAGCAAACAGCACCATTGCGCAAAAAAATCACGCAACTTGATAAGCAGATGGAAAAGCTCAGTGCCGATATTAGCGATGCGGAAGAGAAGCTAGCTGATTCAACTATCTATGAAGCAGATAATAAAGCCCTACTGCACGAGCAACTTAAACGTCAGGGAGATGCTAAATCAACATTAGAGGATGTTGAGATGGAGTGGATGGATCTGCAAGAAGAGCTGGAATCAATGGAAGCTGCGCTGAATGCAGACAGCTAGTACTGTAATACTGAACTCGCAGGATTTTTGGCAGTTCAGCCTGAGCCATTATGCTCAGGCTGGGGTGCAACCTGCGTGTCTCACGTTGCAAGATTCCTATCAGGGCAACGTTAATCTTGCCCTGCTATTACATTGGTTTGATATCCAGAAGATTCAACTTAGCGATGCTAAGCTACACTCTCTGGTGGTAAGCCTTGTATCAAATGATTGTCGGTTGCAGCAGTACCGGGCAATGCGTAAACAGCTTAAACCGCAAGTAGATCTTGTGGGTTACCAGCAGTTACTAGCATTTGAGCTAGCACTGGAGCAAGACCAACAGCATGCACTTATCACCCAATTCAATCAATTTAACGTCTCACCACCAAAAGTAATCTCCTCTTCACTACTTACCAATAATTTAGAGCGTTACTGCTTGCAACAAAAAGCGACTGTATTGCTATCTAAACTCCAAGCCGAATAATCACTTATCTACATAAATGCCTTACCAAATCATCACCACACAGCTGGCAGTTAATATACCCATAGCAATATTAAAAACACGACGTGTTTGAGGGCTATTGAGCCACCTGCCAATCAAAGTGCCAAAACTTGCCCAAATAGATACACTCGGAAAACACACTAAGAAAAAAATCACCGCAACCAAACCTGCAGATTGCCAATAATTGTCGCCCGCCATGGTAAAGGTACTAATAGCCGTTACCGACATCATCCACGCTTTTGGGTTCACATACTGAAACATCGCCGCAGCCATAAACGTCATCGGCTCGCCATCTTGCTGATCCGCTCGGATGCTTGGCTTGGCAGTCGCAATTTTCCACGCGAGATAGAATAAGTACGCGCTACCGGCCCAACGTAAGATTTCATGCAAAATCGGAAAACGGGTAAACATAACACCAAGCCCAGCCGCAACCAATACAATCATCGAAACTAAGCCAGAACCGATCCCCATCATGTGGGGTAACGTACGCCAGTAACCAAAATTCGCCCCCGATGCCGTCACCATCAAATTATTCGGACCAGGTGTACCGGTCATCGTTGCCGCAAAAGCCGCTAAAGACATAATAAACTGCCATTCTAACATCACTGTCACCCTCCTGATTTATGGTTCATTACCAACCTAACTCAAATTGTATCGATACAATTCAAGTACTCTTTGTGTTTTGATTGTTTTTCACGCACAATTAACCCTAACAGTTGGCTTAACAGTGATCAAAAGGTTTATTGTCACCATGACAATCATGAATATTGTATTAAAACCCACTACCAGTGAGCACAAAAGTGATCCTATCTACCGTCAAATTGCCGATGCGATTGCATTGCAGGTAGATTCTGGGCAATTACAGCCTGGTAGCAAATTGCCCACCCATCGCGCATTAGCCGATCAGCTCACTGTCACTGTTGGAACAATTACCCGCGCTTATGCAGAAGCAGAGCGACGAGGTCTGGTCGAAGCGCGTATCGGTGCAGGCACTTATGTGTGTCAGGCAAATCAACCAAGCTGGGTTTATAACTATTCAGAGCAAGAAGAAGAGGAATGTAACTTCGGCTACAACATTCCCCCGCGCCTTGATCGATCGGACATGCTCAAACACGCAATGGCGAATATTGCTGCGCACCCTGAGCAACTGAATCAAATGATGCTGTATCAAGATCCGCAGGGGCTAGCCGAGCACCGTGACATTGTGTGTGGGTGGCTTCAGCAGAAAGGATTTGAACTTGACCCACAGCGCGTACATTTTACCTCTGGCGGGCAGCATGCAGCCCAATTAGTGCTCGCCGCTTTTTGCCGTAGTGGGGATACGGTATTGGTTGAGCATGTGTCATACCCCGGATTTTTAAGCTTGGCACGCCAGCAACAAATATCGATAAAACCTGTTGAAATGGATGAAGAAGGGCTCATACCTGCAAGCTTAGAAGCCGCTTGCCGTTTGTATCAACCGCGTATTATTTACAGCACCCCAACCTTACAAAACCCAACAACAGTAACGATGGGCGAGCAACGCCGCCAAGACATCCTCGCGATTTGCCAACAGCACCAAGTATTATTTGTTGAAGACGACGTGAATGGGCTATTGCCAACTGAGCGCCCGACACCAATGGTGAACATCAATTCAGAACAAGTGATCCATATTGGTGGGCTATCTAAATGTCTAGCTCCTGGATTGCGCCTTGGTTATATTCAAGTACCCACACGATTACAAAAACGCTTAAACGCCGCCTTGCATAATCACAGCTTAATGATCAGCCCTTTGCTAACAGGCATCGCCTGTGAGTTGATTATTAGCGGGGATGCTGATCGTATCTTGCGTCAAATACGTACTGATATTACTCAGCGCCAGCAACTCGTGGCTCAACACCTTGGGCACTTTGATATTCAACATAGCCCTCATAGCTTTCATGTATGGCTGACACTGCCCGACTACTGGCTATTGAGCGACTTTGTTCAGGTCGCTAATCAGCAAGGTGTCGTGGTTAAATCTGGGGAATTGTTCTCGCCGCCAGGCAGTACCATTCCACCAGCCATTAGACTTGCCATCAGTGCCCCATTTACACATAGGAAGTTGGAACAAGGATTGCTTATACTTTCTGAGTTACTTAAAAAAGATCCCATTAACGATTTCACGCTCTGAATCTATACACGAGCTAATGTATTAAACGGAGAGCCCTATGCCTTTTAAGCCAGCGAGCGGTCTCAAGAACGCACACCTTCAAACCCTTTTACCGCGTTTTATTCGTCGCAAGCCATTGTTTACGCCCGTTACTCAGCGGCTCGAAACACCCGATGGAGACTTTTTGGATTTAGCATGGACAGAGCAACCCAATAACGATCACCAACAACCCTTGATGATCCTTTTTCATGGTTTAGAGGGCAGTTTCGGTAGCCCGTATGCCAATGGTTTATTGCACGCTGCTAAACAACAAAATTGGCTCGGGGTTATGATGCACTTTCGAGGTTGCAGTGGAGAGATTAATCGCCAGCCTCGCAGTTATCATTCAGGTGAGATCAATGACGCCACATTTTTTATCCAATGGCTAAAACAACAATTTCCTAACCGACCCTTTTTTGCCGTTGGGATCTCGCTCGGTGGCAATATGCTGGTGAACTATTTAGCCGCCGCAGGTGACCAATCAGGGCTCACCGCAGCACAGGTTATTTCACCCCCCTTAAATTTAGCGTCATGTTCAGAACGAATCCAACAAGGCTTTTCTAAGGTTTATCAGCAATATTTATTAAACTCGATGAAAAAAAATCTAATCAAAAAGATTATGAACCTAGCCGATGAAATGCCGATTGCTCCACAACAAGTCGAAAAAATTCAGTCGTTATGGCAATTTGATGAACTGGTCACCGCCCCTTTGCATGGCTTCAAAGATGCGGCTGATTACTATCAACAATGCAGTGGTATTGATAAATTACAACACGTCAAAATTCCGCTACGTGTTATTCACGCCAAAGACGACCCTTTCATGACCGAGGCCGTTATTCCAGCACAACCCCTGCCTTCTCACGTGGATTACCACTTAACGCCTAATGGTGGGCATGTTGGCTTTGTGTCTGGTTCGTGGCGAAACCCAAACTTTTGGTTAGAAAAAACAGTGCCGGAATGGTTTCATCGACATATAAGCTAAAACCGAGCGCTGAAGCCTAACAGCTAACTAAAACAACTGATAAAATAGTCAGCTTAAATCACTCTCTTTATTTGTGCGCATTATGATCATACCTTGGCAAGACCTTACCCCTGATACACTTACTAGCTTAATTGAACATTTCGTTCTACGTGAAGGCACTGATTACGGTGATAATGAGCTCACCATGGAGCAAAAAGTACAGCATGTTCGCCAACAATTAGATGCAGGAGATGTGGTGATAGTATTCTCTGAATTACATGAATCTGTCGATATTAAATTACGTAGCGAACTGGGGTAGTTATTAACAACTCAAGATATGCGACTGATAGCATTTTCAATATTTGAGAACGACTTTACCTTGACCTAGACTTAACATCCTGTTAATAACTTGTAGCGTAATCTTAACGACAGGATATTTCATGTCTGCAAAACATCCCATTATTGCAGTGACAGGGTCGTCTGGTGCGGGAACCACCACCACCTCTGAAGCTTTTCGTAAAATGTTCAATATGATGAACATCAATGCCTCGTGGCTTGAAGGCGACAGCTTCCATCGTTATACCCGTCCAGAAATGGATGTTGAAATTCGCAAAGCGAAAGAGCAAGGTCGTCATATCAGTTACTTTGGCCCTGAGGCCAACGACTTTCCACAACTCGAAAAATTCTTTCGCCAATATGGCGATGATGGTAGCGGTCAGTTCCGACGTTACTTGCACACATTCGATGAAGCCGTACCGTACAATCAAATGCCGGGGTCTTTTACCCCATGGCAAAAGCTACCAGAAAATACCGATGTCTTATTCTATGAAGGTTTACACGGTGGCGTGGTTGATGGTGAGGTAAATGCGGCTGAACACGTTGATTTGCTAATCGGCATGGTACCGATTGTAAACTTAGAGTGGATTCAAAAAATCGTTCGTGATACCCGTGATCGCGGTCATTCACGTGAAGCCGTGATGGAATCGATCGTCAGGTCGATGGACGACTATCTTAATTACATCACACCACAATTTTCTCGTACCCACATTAATTTTCAACGCGTCCCCACGGTAGACACATCCAACCCATTTAGTGCCAAGGGGATCCCAAGCCTAGATGAAAGTTTTGTGGTGATCCGTTTCCGTGGCATCGAGAATGTCGATTTCCCTTATTTGCTGTCGATGATCCAAGGCTCGTTCATGTCACGCCACAATACTTTAGTTGTGCCGGGCGGTAAAATGAGTTTTGCGATGGAGCTTATTGTCCGTCCACTCATCCAGCAACTGATTGATACCGGCAAAGTCGGGTAAACGACGTTAGCTAAATATAGCCAATTAAATCTGACAAAAACAATAGCTAAAAACGAGTAACGGCACTATCAGTCCGTTACTCGATTTTTTAGGCGTTAACGACCTCATAGGAATGGGTTAATTCAACCCCTTTTCCTAACATTAAGCACACTGAGCAATATTTTTCTAATGAATCACTAACCGCTTTAGCCACCAGCGATTCATCCAAATCATAGCCAGTTACAACAAAATGCAGATTCGCACCGGTAAATAATCGAGGGGATTGCTCTCGGCGTTCGGCGTCAATTTGTGCCTCACAGGCTGTGATTTTTTGTCCCGCAGATTTTAATCCGTCGACGACATCTACCGAGCTACATCCACCAGCAGCCATCAAAACAAGTTCCATTGGGCTTGGTGCTTTTTCGCCACTATTACCGTCCATCACAACACTATGACCCGAATTTGATTGAGCAAGGAAAGTCATTCCTTCTACCCATTTCACGCGTGATTTCATCGCATTCTCCAATTAACTAATGACTGTGTGATCATGTGCACACTTATGAGTACCAAATGACGGCTCCAGATAGATCAATATCAAGAAATACCCGTCGAAAAAAGATAAACTCAAGGGTAATTATTCAGGTTAGCTTGCAGCACAGCGGCTGAATGAATATCCTAATCAGCGAACAATACTATTGTTAGGCCCACCGTCAAACTATAGGGATGTCGTTGTTGGGCAACAAACGCAGAGGAAGTTAGTAATATGGTACCAGGTAAACCTCAAACAGATCCTACTCTAGAGTGGTTTCTTTCCCATTGCCACATCCACAAGTACCCTTCAAAGAGTACTTTGATTCATGCTGGTGAAAAAGCAGAAACGCTTTATTACATCGTGAAAGGCTCTGTTGCCGTATTGATTAAAGATGAAGAAGGTAAAGAAATGATCCTTTCTTACCTTAATCAAGGTGACTTCATTGGTGAGCTTGGCTTATTTGAAGAAGACCAAGAACGTACTGCATGGGTACGTGCTAAATCACCTTGTGAAGTGGCTGAAATTTCGTTCAAGAAATTCCGTCAACTTATTCAGGTTAACCCTGACATTCTAATGCGTCTATCTTCTCAAATGGCAACTCGCTTACAAGTGACTAGCCAGAAAGTAGGTGACCTTGCATTCTTGGATGTTACAGGCCGTATCGCACAGACATTGCTAAATCTTGCTAAGCAACCTGATGCGATGACTCACCCAGACGGTATGCAGATTAAGATCACTCGTCAAGAAATCGGCCAGATCGTTGGTTGTTCTCGTGAAACAGTTGGTCGTATTCTTAAAATGCTAGAAGAGCAGAACCTTATCTCTGCTCACGGTAAGACTATTGTTGTTTACGGCACTCGCTAAACATCCATAAATTACCATTCTAATAAAGCCGCTTTGAGCGGCTTTTTTTATATCTCTGTTTGTTATATAGACTCACAGCACGGTGACTATTTCCCTTCCTACCCTACCCCGCTCACACCCTGCGATTAACACAAAGCATTATTAATCCCTCAAAGGCATATTTTGTCGCTCTCATCACAATCAATTCACTTGCCATGCTCTGAAAGAGTGCTACATTGTGCATATGCTTTTATATTGAGACGTCTGATATGGATATCGAACGCTTTGCGCCAAACACGCACCTACCAACACCAGCCATCATTGCTTCGTTACCCACCACTGTTGAAATGACAGGGTTCAGTGACCAGCGCCATTACCTAGAGCAACAAACCAATTTCAGCCGACGCCACCACTGCGTCTATGACGGTGAACTATGGGCAAACACCTTAGATAGCGAACATTAAAAAAGCAGCGACCAACGTCGCTGCTTAATCAATATTAATGATAACCACCGCTCACCAATTAGCGGTTAATTGGTGCTCTCAAAAATCTTATCGGCAGAAGCTTCTACAAACCCACCGTATAGCTCGCCATCAGCTTGCGGATAGCGCTTAGCAAACTCGTAAAAACCACCTGGAATGTGTTTTACCCCATCAAGAAAACCCACTGCAACTTTATCTGCCATAGTCGATGACTGCTCTAACATCACTTCAGGATCGCCTTTCACTTCCCCACCAGATTCATTAATCGCAAAGCCGTTATGACGCAGAAAATGATTCACATCACGTACTTCCGTAAATTGCTCAAGCTGATTAATTCTAACCGTAAAGTGATTGGCACCAAAACCATGCGCTGCCACCCACCCCGCATATTCACTTTCTGCCGCTAGCATCTCATATGTCTCTGAATCAATGTCCCATAATCGTCCACCATAAAGGAATGACGGGTCATGAAATGCTGCTTCAGGGGCTTGATTAACTAACTCGCGTACCGCTTGTTGGAGCTGTGCCGAACATTGACCTACCATCAACTCACTAATAAATACCTTAGGAGCGGCTGGATTGGGATGTTCAAAATGCTCGGCATACAATTTTTTGGCTTCAAAGCGGTATTGACCACAAGGTTTGTAACCAATAGCAATGAAAGGAGCCGCCAGTTTATCTAACCCCACCTTCGGTAAGTTGAAGGTACGCAACGCAATATGATCATTGAGTAAAGGTTCATCTTCGGTCAATAGTGCATGTACTTGCTCTGCAGATGGACAAAGACGCTGGGTATAGTCTTGCCATAAGGCGTTAAACAATTGTTCCACTCTTTCCATGATGAATCCTTCCCCTTTGCTGAATTAGTAGTGTGTTGGTTAATGTGCCAATTTATTAAGACGCAACTCGATTAAAGTGCAATACCAGGTGATAATTGTGCCGGTAATTCTGTTTGCTCGCCTTCCATCGACGCCATAGGGTAGGCACAATAGTCTGCAGCATAATAAGCACTTGGACGTAAATTACCTGACGCCCCAGGACCACCGAATGGTGCATCACCACTTGCTCCAGTAAGTTGGCGGTTTCGGTTCACAATGCCTGCGCGAATGTTATCGATGAAATATTGCCACTCACTATCATCCGTAGACACTAAACCTGCCGATAAACCATAGCGAGTATCATTAGCAAGATCGACAGCCTCAGGTAAGTCTTGATAACGCACAACTTGCAGTAATGGACCGAAATGCTCTTCATCCGGTAACTCAGCCACGTTACTGACTTCAATAATGGCAGGAGAGACGATCGCACCTTGGCCTCTTTTCGCTTCTAACAATACCTCCGCACCTAGGCTAGCCAAGTTAGCTTGTGCAGCGATAATACCGTCAGCAGCGCGCTCAGAGATTTGTGGCCCCATAAATGGCTGAGGATCTGCAAAAGGTCCATCAATTCGAATCTGAGCGGTAGCTTCAATCAAACGATTTAAAATTGCATCGCCTTCTGTGCCCTGTGGCAGATACAAACGGCGTGCACATGTACAACGTTGGCCAGCACTAATAAACGCTGACTGAATAATAGTGTAGACCGTGGCATCTAACTCGCCATAAGACTTAGAAATAACCATTGGATTATTGCCGCCCATTTCGAGCGCTAACATCTTGCCCGGTTGCCCTGCATATTGGCGATGTAAGATATGACCAGTATTGGCACTACCAGTAAACAATAGACCATCAATACCTTTTGAGCCCGCAAGTGCTTCACCCGTAGGGCGTGCGCCTTGCACCATATTCAACACGCCTTTAGGTAATCCTGCCTGCTCCCACAGTTTCATGGTTTCTTGAGCCACTTTCGGGGTTAACTCTGACGGTTTAAAGACTACGGTATTGCCCGATAGCAACGCAGGAACGATATGACCATTCGGTAAATGCCCCGGGAAATTATACGGCCCAAATACCGCCATAACCCCTAATGGGCGATGGCGTAATACTGCGGCCGTACCCGCAATATCTTTTTGCTTTTCACCTGTACGTTCATGGTAAGCACGTAACGAAATCGCAATTTTACCCACCATCGCGCCTGCTTCAGTACGGGTTTCCCATAATGGCTTGCCTGTTTCTTCTGCGATGGTATGGGCGATATGCTCGCTGTGCTCTTTGACCAACTCAGCAAATTTTTCGACGACAGCTTGGCGCTCTGATAAATTGGTTTTACGCCATGTTGATAATGCTTCACGGGCAGCACTGACCGCTTGTTCAACTTGCTCTGCAGTGGCAGCATCACCTTGCCAAATTACTTCGCTGCTAAATGGGTTTAGCGAATTCATCGCTTCGCCCTTGCCTGCTAACCAGTTTCCTGCAATCCATTGAGTCATGATCTTCTCCTGTATCTGCCCGTTATACCCGTCTGAACAAGTATCATTTCTTTAAATAACTAAATACCGTTGTGGCTGTTACCGCTAGGCTTACTGCTCGATTAAACGAACGTGATCGCCATTTTTCACTTGCAGCGCCGCGGCCATTTCAGCGGTTATCTGCGCGATGTTTTTCTCTTCATCAACCTTCACTTTACCCACCACAGCTCGGAAGCCATCAAATGAGCCATTACTGATGATGAAGTCTTTTCCACTCGTACATTCACCAACCTCAACGGTACACGTGATCGAATGGCGTACCGATTCAATATTGCGAACGTCACATTCAACCGTTGGACCCGCATCAAAAATGTCGACGTAACCGCGGCAACAAAAGCCTTCTTTTTCTAATAGGCGTAATGCTGGGCGAGTTTTTTCATGTACTTGTCCAATCACAGCTTGTGCTTCTGGGCTCAATAAGCTGACGTAAATCGGTAGCTTTGGCATAAGATCAGCAATGAAGCCTTTGGCCCCGATACCTGTTAGGTAATCAGCATGCGTAAAATCAATAGAGAAGAAATGCTCTTTTAGCCAATGCCAGAACGGGGAATTACCCTCTTCATCTGATACGCCACGCATTTCTGCTAATACCGTTTCAGAAAAGCGATGGCGATGCTCTGCCATCATTAGAAAGCGACATTTAGACAGTAAACGACCATTCAAGCCTTGACGCCATTCAGGGCGAAGGAACAAGGTGCACAGCTCACTGTTGCCCGTATAGTTATTACCAAACGTCAGCACTTTTACGACGTTATGCACGCCTAAACGCCGTGAGGCATGAACAACCGTGCTGAGGTGATAGGTATAGAAAGGATTATCAAGGCCAATTGCAGCTTCGATTGCCGTTGTTCCTGCGATTTCACCCGTTTCCGTGTCTTCCGCAACCATCAAGTAGCCTTCAGTGCCCGGTTCGGTTACTTCTTTGCCGAAGCTTTCAACTGAGTGTGCAATCCTGTTACGTAGCATTTCTTCGTTAACAGGTAATGACGTGAAACCATGGCCAGATTCTTCCGCACAGCGCATAAGCGCCGGGTAATCGGCTTCGGTAATAGGACGAATAACCAGCATCGAACTCCCTCCTGATGCAGGTAGCGACAGGGTCGCTATCTATAAATTGAATGGGTAAACCTACTCACTTCCCTTCTCTCGCTTTTAAGATAAACAAGAAAAAACAGGGGCACACAGCATGTCGCTATCTGCAGTATTGAGTAAGCAACAGTGGCCAAGCTCCTGCTAGCCACTGTATGAAGCAGTTAAATGAGTGCGCTAACTGCTGATATATTTTGATACGACTTATTTATTATAAAGCTTAGCAATAGCTCGTTCTAAACGCGCCATACCTTCATCAACGTCAGCTTTATCAATCACCAGTGATGGTGTGAAGCGAACAACGTTAGTACCGGCAACCAATACCATTAGCCCTTCTTCAACAGCAGCAAGCAATACATCACGAGCACGCCCCTGCCATTCTTCATTCAGCGCAGCACCGAGTAATAAGCCTTTACCACGCACTTCGGAAAAGATTGGGTACTTAGCATTGATTTGCTCAAGCGCATCACGGAACCACTGCTCACGCTCTTTAACACCTGCGAGTACCTCTGGTTTAGAGACTTCATCAACAACAGCTTCAGCAACAGCACACGCCAATGGGTTACCACCATAGGTTGAACCGTGGGTGCCGACTTTCATGTGTTCAGCCAGTGCTGCCGTTGTCAGCATTGCACCAATGGGGAAACCACCACCTAATGATTTTGCAGTGCTTAAAATATCAGGTGTTACACCCAGACCTTGGTAGGCATAGAAATTACCAGTACGCCCATTACCCGTTTGTACTTCATCAAAGATTAATAGCGCGTTGTGCTTATCACACAGTTCACGAACACCTTGCACAAACTCAGAGGTTGGCGAGATAATTCCACCTTCCCCTTGAAGTGGCTCCATCATAATTGCACACGTGCGATCTGACATGATCTCAGCCAGAGCCGAAAGGTCATTATATGGAATATGGGAAATAGCTTGTGGTTTAGGACCAAAACCATCGGAGTAAGCTGCTTGACCGCCAACGGTTACCGTAAAGAATGTACGACCATGGAAACCCTGATTGAACGCGATAATTTCTGATTTTTCAGGACCAAATTTATCAACCGCATAACGACGCGCTAACTTCAATGCCGCTTCGTTAGCTTCTGCACCTGAGTTTGCAAAAAATACTTTTTCAGCAAAACTGTGCTCGGTTAATTTTTTAGCAAGGCGTAAGGCTGGCTCATTGGTCATTACATTACTTAGGTGCCATAACTTTTCAGCTTGCGACTTAAGTGCGTTAACCATCACTGGATGACAATGCCCTAAACAACTCACGGCAATTCCACCGGCAAAGTCGATATATTCGCGATCATCTTGATCCCAAATTCGAGATCCTTGTCCCTTCACAGGAATAATCTGCATCGGGGAATAACAAGGTACCATTACCTCATCGAATAATTTACGTTCTACTTTATGTTCCATTGTCATCACATTATCCTTCTGTGCATGTCGCCCTAAGCATAGTATTTACATTTTATTAACCAATTCCAATAGCAGAATATTTTTTTTATCTGAAGCTGAAAATGATTAAATGGGAATAATGTACATATTTATGCGAGTTATAGGAAAGTTTATTAACCCGAGTTCCGCTAAAGCTGTTTTTCCATATAGGAAATAATGCAAATAGTGAAATATATTAGTGAATAAGATTGCTCGAGATACTCAGCAGAAAAAGATAATGAAATGTTAAATAAAGTGATGAAGATCGCGATTATGAGACAGGAGAAATGAAAAATAAATCCAGAATGACGCTTTTTATTTCATTTTGTAGGATAAAAACACCTTTAGCGACGGGCTAAAAAGTTGGCTAATAGCTGGTGACCTTGCTCTGTCAGAATGCTTTCAGGATGAAATTGCACCCCTTCGATCGGTAACGTTTTATGGGCAATCCCCATAATTTCATCAAATTCACCGTCGCACTCTGTCCATGCCGTCACATCAAAGCAATCCGGCAAGGTATCGGTTTTTACCACCAAAGAGTGGTAACGCGTTACCGTTAATGGATTATTGAGGGTATGGAATACACTGGCATCGGTATGAATGATAGGCGATGTTTTACCATGCATTACCTGACGAGCACGCACGACTTGTGCACCAAATACCTGTGCTATCGATTGATGACCCAGACAGACACCAAGAATCGGTAATTTTCCGGCAAAGTACTCTATCGCTTGTAACGAAATACCCGCGTCATCTGGTGTACAGGGGCCTGGAGAGATAACCAGATGAGAGGGATTTAACGCCGCAATGCCAGCAATATCGATTTCATCATTACGTATAACTTTAACGTCAGCACCTAGCTCACAGAAGTATTGGTACAAGTTATAGGTAAAAGAGTCATAGTTATCGATGATTAGCAGCATAGCAAGTACCCAGTATGGTTTGGCGCTCTATTTTGCTATAGGAAATAAGAAAGGCAAGCCCAAGATAGCTTGAGTTTGCCTTTTTAAGTTAAATCATTAAAAGTTCTTTACTGAATACGGCACGAGTTGCCGTTATAAACAGCCTTTAGCTTTCCTTCCAAAACCAGCGGCGTGAAAGTACAAGGTACGTCATAGACGCCATAAGCAAGAATGCTAAGATCGACAGCATCACCCGCTTTGATGCCTACGTGTTTAAGGAAACGATCTTTTTCAGTATACGTGCGCTTGTCCCCATTCATCATCCATGGCTTAGTGCTGTCCCAATACCAAGTATTGAAGACCGGATAAACAGGCTGGCGACTTTTATTCTGAATCTTCAGCGTAAAACCCAGTTTTTTCATTTTATATTTCAGGCTGATAATAACGGGATCATGATCAGACGCTGAATACGGTCCTTCAGATTTAGCCAGTGAGCCACTGTACTTACCTGAATATTCAAACAATGAGTTCTCAACCGAGTTAATGTGCCAATCTTCAATACCAACCACTTTTTTCTTTAAGCTTTTATTCGCTAATGCATGATCTAGGCTGCCTAACTCACCGCCATAACTGTATGAATAACTATCATCGCCATGCCATTCAGATGCTAAGTTAATAAGCCCTAAACCTTTTCCAGCTTCTATACCTGTTGCATGTAATGGTTGCCCAGCAATCGACGTGCCTGATGCCGACATAATTTTACGTTCTGCTTTTTTCGGCTTGTAGTCTGTTAACACACGTACTGGATCTTCCATCCCATACGCATTCATATCACCCATGACTAACAGATCACCTTTCACTTTTTTCAGCTCTTGGCTTAATGTCATCGCACCTGATACACGGAATGCATTACAGTGCCCCTGAAGATCCGCAGGATCATCTTCATATTCACCGTTAATCCAATCTTCGTAGCAACCTGAACCCTTTGATTTCAAATGATTCACAACAACTGAAAGGGTTTCTTTCTTTTTCTTTGTGCCTACAATCTTAAACGTCTGCATCAAACTATCACGTTGATACTTATCCAGCTGCTTTGCTTCGCCGTCAGGGTTATTACCGGTAATGTGTTGTTCAGGCATGCGGATAACTTGAGCGTCATCAGCTGGTGTCACTTTGGCTGGGCGATAAATTAATGCCACCATAATGGCATCGCTGCCAAGGTACTTGCCTTGATTTTTATCTTCATCAGCAATTTCAATATATGCGTAATGATCAGCGCTATCATTAAATTGCAAATTCAATTCAGTGACTAAATTGGCAATCGCACTATTTGCCCCAAAGCCATTATTTTCCATTTCCATAATGCCAAGAATATCGGCATCCATAGCTTTCAATGCATTAACAATTTTGGTGCGTTGTAATGAAAATTCACTTAAGGTTTTAGCGCCACGATTACAGCCTTTCGCAGCATCGGCATCCGCTTGGTCGCTACATGTAGCATTCAAGTCTCCGCCAACCTCACTGGCACTAGTAAATAAATTCAGCACATTGAAACTGGCGACTTTTATATTACCGCCAATGTACTCTACAGGGGCTGCAGTACGATCGTTCTGATGAATAAAGTCTGCGGGTTCAATATTATTGGTTGGAATTAAGCGATATTGACCGTAACTAAAACCAATAATACCTTCGAGGTTCACGAGCTGATCGCCCACTCGAATATAACCTTGCTCTGCATCTAAACCAGGAAAATAAGGGATGACACCATTAGGTGTTTTTTCATCAGTATCGATATAAAGTTTGTTTTCCGCATTTTGCTTGGCAAGAGCTGTTGCATCTTCACTACCCGCAACATAAAGCTGAGTCGGTTTGATCAATGGCGCTTCATGCGATAACAACATGTTGTTACGATAAGATCCGTAATCAAAACCAAAATTACGGGTGATCTGCAAGTTACTATCAGGTGCTAGACGAACCAGCATGCCTTCATAACGCTCCATTGCCTCAACCAGTGTTTCGCCATCTCTCACTGTAATATTGGTCGCAATGATCGGGCTCACTTCATGCCCAACTTCAACCTTGTCTTTTTGAGCGACAAGCTGGGTCATGCCGTAATGCTCTTTCACTTTGGCTTCTACACACACTTCCATCCCCGGCTGTATATCAGCACTCGGGGCAGAACCGGTGTAAACAAAAATGCCATCTGATGTCTCTTCGTTGTCATCGCCAGCCGCATCCTGAATAAAAAAACCTTTATACAGGCTGCTCATCGACTTGGTAACAACGCCTTTGACGAAGTACGCATCAGGGCTAATGTACTCACCATCCGGAATTAACGGGCTAGAACTACCATCACCTTGAACCGAATAAATAGGCGTTAATGTTTGCTCTTCACACGAAAAGTCTGATGCGTGTGAGGTTACGCTAACCAGCGCAACCGCGATGGCTAAAGGGCTTAATTTAAGCATGCGCATTGTGCAATCCTTTACATTTATGTGTTTGATGTCTTAAAAGGTGTGCATTATTTAACAAAGTTACATGCCATTAATGTGACAAAACCGACAAACAAGTGTCATAGCTAAATGCAATTAATCGCAACTAGACATTGATGCAATAAATTCATTCATTTTCAACAGAATGCAAAATCAATCGCTTAATGAATATACAGCTAGAAACAACAGGTATAAAAAAAGCCATGAATCACTTCATGGCTTTTTATATATACAGCTAGTCAGTTATGGACGAGCAACAAATCCTACTGCTTCGTAGGCTTTCTTTAATGTCACTGCAGCACGTGCAGAGGCTTTTTCAGCACCCGCTTTCATGACGGCATCCATGTAGGCACGGTCTGCTCGAATACACTTGTATTCTGCTTGTACGGGCTCAAGCATTGCAACGATGGCTTCACCAACGTCTTTCTTGAAAGGACCATACATTTCAACACCAGCATATTGTGCTTCGATATCAGCAAATGTTTTACCTGTTGCGCCTGAGTACAGACCCATAAGGTTGGCGATACCGGCTTTGTTTTCGATATCGTGAATAATACTTGGTGGATTCTGTGCGTCTGTTTGAGCTTTATTGATCTTCTTCAGAATCGATTTTGGCTCTTCAAGCAGCGTAATAACGTTTTTACGGTTATCGTCTGATTTTGACATCTTCTTTGTTGCATCTTGTAGGCTCATCACCCGCGCATTCACCGCTGGAATGTACGGTTCAGGCACTTCAAAAATCGGCTGGTCTTCGCTACCGTATAAATTATTAAAACGGGTTGCGATATCACGCGCTAGCTCAAGGTGCTGTTTCTGATCACTGCCTACAGGTACTTTATGTGCTCCATAAAGCAGAATATCGGCAGCCATTAATACTGGGTAGCCAAATAAGCCAACATTCACGTCATTCGCGTGACGGGCTGATTTATCTTTAAACTGCGTCATACGATTAAGCTCACCCATCTGGGTGTAGCAGTTTAGAATCCAACCTAGCTGAGCATGCTCTGGTACATGAGACTGAACAAATAACGAACTCTTCTTTGGATCAACACCAACAGCAAGACAAATAGCCAAAGCATCTAACGTTGCTTCATGCAGTGCTTTTGGATCTTGGCGAACGGTAATTGCATGAAGATCGACTACACAATATTGGCAATCGAAGTCATCTTGCATTTGTTCCCACTGACGCAGCGCACCCATGTAGTTACCAATACTCAATTCACCGGAAGGCTGCACGCCACTTAAAACAATGGGTTTACTCATTATGGGGGATCCTTTGTTACCTAAAATATTCAGCGACACTCAAGCCGCTAACAGAATTCAATATGTTTACTTGATGCCTAGTTTAACCGGAACAGACCAGCAGTACTAGCAAGCTAGTTTAACCACGTCGATTAATTGACTGAACTGATCTAACACAACATCTGGGTTACTAGCACTGATAGGCTGACCGTAATTGTAACCGTAAGTAAGACCAACAACACGACATGTTGCTGCCTGTGCTGCCAGAATATCATTACGAGAATCACCAATCATCAGCATTTCGCAAGCAGCCAGTTGATGCTTCTCCATCAACCAGTGCAACGCAAACGGGTCAGGTTTTTTCAATGGGAAGGTATCACCACCAATCACATCAACAAAAAACTCACTGATACCATGTTGCTCGAGCAAATGCGGTACAAACTGAGCAGGTTTATTGGTCACAATTGCCATTGGAATATTGGCTTGATGGAAAGCTGCCAGTGTCTCTTTTACACCTGCATATAAGTGGCTTTTCTTATGACCACCTTCATCGTAAAAGCGATCAAACAATGCTCGTGCTTCTTGATGAAGTGCAGGATCAAGCTCTGGGTCAAGCTCAAGGCTTTGACTAAGCGCACGACCAATCAGAATATCAGCCCCGTTACCAATCCACCTTGTTACCTGCTCGACGGTTACTCTATCACGACCTAATGCCTGCATCGCTTTATCAGCAGCTTCAGCCAAATCAGGAACGCTATCAAGCAGCGTTCCATCAAGGTCAAAAGCAATAAATTTAATGCCTTCAAATTGCTTCATGCTTAACGCTCAACCTTTGCAAGCTCTGCACGCATTTCATCGATCGCCGCTTTATAATCAGGCTGGTTGAAGATTGCAGAACCGGCAACAAACATATCTGCCCCCGCTTCAGCGATTTCACGAATATTATCAGCCTTCACACCACCATCAATTTCTAAACGGATATCGTAACCTGATGCATCGATACGCTGACGTACTTCACGTAGCTTATCCAATGTATTTGGAATAAATGATTGACCACCGAAACCAGGGTTAACTGACATCAGTAAGATCATATCGATCTTGTCCATTACATAATCAAGGTGATGAAGTGGAGTTGCAGGGTTAAATACAACACCCGCCTGACAGCCACACTCTTTAATTAACTGCAAAGTACGATCTAAGTGCTCTGTCGCTTCAGCATGGAAAGTAATCATTGTTGCACCCGCTTTAGCAAAGTCAGGAATAATACGATCCACTGGCTTTACCATTAGGTGAACATCAATCGGCGCGGTAATGCCGTAGTCACGTAATGCTTTACATATTGGCGCACCAAACGTCAGATTGGGTACATAGTGATTATCCATCACATCAAAGTGCACCACATCGGCACCGGCAGCTAATACTTTCTCAACGTCTTCACCAAGACGAGCGAAATCTGCAGATAAGATAGATGGAGCGATCAAAAAGTCCTTCATGTTCAGCCTCTATACGTTACATACGATACGGTCGGTAAAATCGGCGCAATTCTACCCGATCCTGTTAACGATGTCTTAACCGATCGAGTTAGGTTTTGTGACTATGCTTAAAAGAATAAAGAGAGAATGGGCACATCAGAAGGAAAAATTGAATGGATTCAGATAATAGAACATCACCAAAGAAACGGAAAATCAGCTTAGCAATTAGTGTTATTGCAGCTTTATTTGGGGTGCAATCAGAAAGGAATCGCCAACAAGACTTTAGCCAGCAAAGTCCTTGGCCTTTTATTATTGGCGGTATTATTGCAATAGGGATTTTTGTCGCCTTGCTGGTTACGATAACGCTATCGGTTACCGCAACACATTAGCGAACGATTCAATTATTAGATGATCTTTCATGTGATTTAAATAACGCTAATAGCTCATCCACTTTATTGCGCCCGCTGCCATTACGACTAATGGTTCGCTTCACTTTCACCACCGACAAATCTGCACCATGGTACAAACGGCGCGTTAATTTAGTATCGTGATTAGAAATAAGCACTGGAATTTCACGTTCTGTAGCAGCGTTTTCTGCTACATCGGCCAAATCGGCTTGATCATCAAGGCTGAAGCCATTACCTGCATAAGACGTAAAATTAGCCGTCGTAGATAAAGGGGCATAAGGAGGATCGCAGTACACGACACAACCTTTACGAGCACGAGAAAACGTCTGCTGATACCCTTCACAAACAAATGTCGCTCGCTTTGCTTTCTCGGCAAAAAAGTACATTTCTTTTTCTGGGAAATAAGGCTTCTTATAAGAGCCGAATGGGACGTTAAACCCTCCTTTTTTGTTATAACGGCATAAGCCATTAAAACCATGACGATTCATGTACAAGAAATACAACGAACGCACGTAAGGATCTTGGGTTTTATTAAATTCTTCGCGGATTTTTAAATAAGCTTCTTTCTGATTATATTCAGGCGTAAAAAGTTTTCGTACATCTTCAACGTACTTTTCTGGATCATCTTTAAGAATGTTATAAAGGTTGATCAGATCTGGATTGATATCTGCCAATAGATATTGTTCAAAATCAGTATTCAAAAATACCGACCCCGCCCCAACAAAAGGCTCAACTAATTTACGCGCAGGTGGCAGGTGGCGTTGAATTTCCTCGACTAGAGAGTACTTACCCCCAGCCCATTTCAGAAATGCACGATGCTTCTTCATTCAGCTAACCTACTACCTATACCACCACGAAAGGTTGCGGATTGTACCTCATTTATTACCTTGTCTGTACCTATTACCGGAAATAACTACGCTCAAACAGCAAGGATATTACGATTATTTAGCTTGATCTATTTCACGATGAATTTGTGCGTACGATTTAACCCAAGGCTGTACCGCTTGAACACTATCTGGCAATAACAGCTCTGCACGCCTTGCCGTCACAATATCTTTATAATTACCCGTAATAACGATAAACCATGCTTCGCCTTTTCGACGGGTTTCATACAAAGTCGCAATATTTTGAATTTTATGTTCAGCAATAAATTTCTGTGCGGTGCTAAGAGATTGTAATGCTGCAAGCTGCAAGGTGTAATGGCGAGAATCAACGTTTTTGAGCTCTTCACCTAATGCAGCTGATTTTTTTTGCTGAACAGATAATACTGGTGCTGCCGCTTTCTGTTGAGGAGTAACGGGATCACTAGATACCGTTGTGACATCATTGGTATTTATATCTGTATTGCTTTGCGTTGTTTCGGGAGTAGCGGCTTGCTGAGCGAGCGCTTCTTGTCCACTCGTCCCTAAGGCTTGCCCACTTAACATAGCGTCAACCACTTGCGAAGGTACAACAACACGTTGACTATCGTCATTACGCCCAACCGTTAGCCCTTCACTCGATATTTCTTGCGGTAACACACGGGCGTCATCTATCGCTCTATCTGACGAACTCAACGCGACTTTTTTAGCCTGCTGCGGAGCAATGGTCGCTGACTGAGCGGTATCAGCGTCATCATAATGCTCCGTCTTCAGGTTTTCTTTTGCAGTATCGGTAACGATCGTGTTATTTGCACTTTGTGCTGGCTCATCATTCGCAGGGAAAAACCAAAAGACTACACCGGCAGTTAATATTGCTAACATGACTACAAGTAATGCCAGCGGAGAGAGAGTCCGTGATGAAGAATTAGCCATATTGTTATCCGTATTATTTAGTTGCATCAACGCGCGAGGTTTGGGCTCAGCCGAGGCGGCTTTTTCCTTTAATTCACGTCTTCCATTTGCATCTAACGCATCGCTAGACAACACTACTTCGACAAAGGTTTGCACTTCTTGTTCCGTTAAATCAGAGATTTCGAGTTCAAGTGGCATTTGCCCCTGCCCATGAGAGACCTGATCTAAGTATTTATTGAGTCGTCCTGTTTGGCTAAAGAGTAATACGTTAATTTGCCATAATGGCTCACTTTGGGCACGAGTGATCACAGCCCAAAGTTCAGCAATCAATACAGGGCTTAATAAATGGGCATCATCAATAATCAGCAAAACATCAGAACGATGGCCTTCAAGCATCCGCTCAAGGCTTTGGATTAATGGATCTTGATCATTGAATAGCGGCTGATTAACTAACTGTTTAAGCACGATCGAGCGATGTTGGCTATCCGTTTGAGCAGGATGACATAATAACAAGGCTTGATTACAGTTTTGAGAATAGTGTTCAATATAGTGCTGAGCAAGCCACGTTTTACCCGCACCTTCTGTGCCAGTAATTTGAATAAGATTGGAATTAAAGCGGGTTAAAAATTGAATGCGCGAAAGCAATTGGATCTGACTATCCAGATCCAACTCTCGAGCATTACTGCCGTTGGTCATGACCGCCGACAAATTTATGCATTAATCACACGGCGTAAAACGTCGTGTGGTACATCTGATACAACTTCAGCAGTACCGATAGATGTTGGTAAAACGAGGCGCAATTGACCGGATAAAACTTTTTTATCACGCATCATATGCTTGATAAAGCTATCATAATCCATCGACGTCGGTTTACTTATTGGCAACTGTGCTCGTTCATGCAAACGGGCAATACGGATAACATCCTCTTCTGATAACAAACCCTGCTCATGAGCAGTTTTTGCCGCAAACACAGTACCCACTGCAACAGCTTCACCGTGTAGCCAGTTTCCGTAGCCCATTTCAGCTTCAATTGCATGACCGAATGTATGACCTAAATTGAGCAAGGCACGAACACCAGACTCTTTTTCATCAGAAGCAACAACATCAGCTTTAATCTGACAACAACGACCAATTGCATAAGACAAGGCCTCATTGTCTAAAGCTTGTAGCTTTTCAATATTCTGTTCTAACCAAACGAAAAACTCATAGTCAGCGATAATGCCATATTTGATCACTTCAGCCATACCCGAAGCAAACTCACGGGCTGGTAATGTTTTCAAACACTGATTATCAATAACTACCGCTTTCGGTTGATAAAACGCACCAATCATATTCTTGCCCAAAGGATGATTCACAGCAGTTTTACCACCTACTGATGAATCGACCTGAGACAACAATGTCGTTGGTACTTGAACAAAATCAACACCACGTTGGTAACTTGCAGCAGCAAAACCGACAACATCACCAATGACGCCGCCCCCTAGTGCCACCATCACCACATCGCGACCATAATTACCTTGCAGTAAGAATGTCATGATCTGATTAAATGTTTCTAAGGTTTTATATTGCTCGCCGTCCGGTAATTCTAATAATGATACTTCGCACTCTAAAGCACGAATAGTAGCCATCACTTGCGCTGCGTAAAGTGGTGCAACAGTTTCATTGCTGACCACAACAACACGTCGTCCTGCACTTATTGCAGACGCAAACAACGCCGGGGTGTTAAACAACTCGGCGCCGATAGAGATAGGGTAGCTTCTGTCACCTAGATTGACGTTGATCCGTTCCATGGTCAGCTTCTCTTGTTTAGTAATTAACGCTCTTCAAGCATATTGATGATTTGGTTAGCAACTACTTTGGCGCTCTGATCATCAGTGCGTACAACATAGTCGGACACTTCTTCATACATTGGATTACGTTCTGCAGCAAGAGCTTCAAGTACTTCACGTGGAGCATCCGTTTGAAGCAACGGGCGCTTTTTATCTCGTTGAGTACGTGCTAACTGTTTCTCGATTGTCGTTTCAAGATAAACAACAACACCACGAGCAGATAAGCGGTTACGGTTCTCTTTACTGATAACAGAACCACCACCTGTCGCGAGAACAATACCTTGCTCTTGAGTCAGATCGTCAATAACACCTTCTTCGCGAACACGGAAGCCTTCTTCACCTTCAACATCGAATACCCAGCTTATATCAGCTCCGGTACGATCTTCGATAACGGTATCAGAATCAAAAAACTCCATGTGCAACTGTTGTGCAAGGTGTCTACCAATAGTACTTTTGCCGGCACCCATAGGTCCGACCAGGAAAATATTTCGTTTTTCAGCCATTGTTAGCAATTTTACGCGCGGTTAATAAAACGACACCGCCCGCAGGCCATCAATAAATAAGCCCGAGGCGCCAAGTTCCTCACATATAATTCGTGATAAGACCGAAAATTATCTCAGGACTGACTGCCACTTGGCAATAGCTAGAGTGAATCAATAGTAAAGATTACTGTAAAACTATCTTAGGAGTGATAAAAATCAATAGCTCACGCTTACCCATTTCTTCCAAAGAATGCCGGAAAAGTGCCCCTAAATACGGTAAATCCCCCAATAATGGCACTTTAGTGACACTTTTGTTCACTTGATGTTGGTAGATCCCACCCAGTACAATTGTTTCACCATTTTCGACCAAAACTTGGGTTCCAATGCGCTGAGTATTGATTGAAACGGCTTCACCAATGCCCGTAACCACGGTTTTTCCAGGTTCATCTTGTGTTACAACCAGATCGAGCACTAATTTATTGTCTGGGGTAATCTGTGGCGTCACCATCAAACTCAGTACCGCTTTTTTGAAATCAACCGATACAGCACCGCTCGAAGATGCCTCCAAATACGGAATTTCTGTTCCTTGTTCAATATAAGCTGTCTGCTTGTTTGTGGTCACTAATCTTGGGCTTGAAATAATTTCAGCTTTAGATTCAGATTGTAGTGCCGACAGCTCCAAATCGAGCAAAATATCACCAACCTTGGCAACTTGGAAAGCAATTGATGATGCTCCTGCTTTTTGTGCCGCTAAATTTACATTCAAAAAGTCATCCACGCTGACATCATCTTTCAGTAAACCAACCGAGCCTAAATTGCTTTCAATTGACCCACCTAACGTAAAGTTACCATTGTGCTTAGAGACTCCCCAGCGAACCCCTAACTCATCAACATCCCCTTCATTAATCGTCACGATACGCGCTTCAATCTGCACTTGTTTAACCGGAATATCTAAAGCACTGATAATGTCTTTGATACTCTCAATGCTGCTTGGTAAATCTTTAATGATGATTGAATTCGTTCGATCATCAACGTGTAACGAACCACGTTCAGATAGCATGCTAATACCATCATCAGTGCCTTCTAGTAAATCAGCGAGGTCAACCGCCTTTGCATAGTTGACTTGAATAAGCTCGGAACGCAATAACGCTAATTCATTTTCTTTGCGCTTCGCTTCTAACGCTTTTTGTTCATTTTGAGCCAGCTCAGCTTTAGGTGCCACCAAGACCACTGAATTATTAACACGCTTATCCAGCCCTTTCGCTTGCAGGATAATATCCAACACTTGCGGCCATGGCACGTCATCAAGACGCAATGTTACGTTACCTTGCACCGTATCAGAGACGACTAAATTAAAATCGTTATATTCGGCGATTAGCTGTAAAACATTGCGCACCGGCACATCTTGGAAGTTAATCGAGATAGGTTTACCTTTATAAGCAATTCCTTCTTTTTTGGTCTTTGTCTTCTTTTCAGTCGTAATCATCACATTAAACTGCGCACCTTTCAGGGTGTAGTCGTAACGAAAAGCACTGTTCATTTTAAGGATTAATCGTGTTCCTTTCTCTATCTTGAAGGTTTCGATTGAATTTACCGCAGTCGCAAAATCGGCAACATCTAAGGTATAAATCATTTCATCACTGATCGACGTGTCTAAGATGTCAACAAATAGCTGTTTACCGGATTGGCGTATATCAACTAAAGATTGCGATTTTGCAAATTGGACATTTAGCACACCTTGTCCTTTTTTATCCCTTTTAAAATCAATCACTTTTACTTGATTATCAATAAGCACCGTGGCTGTTGCAGGAACAGCCAATGGCAATATACAAACGATAAGCAAACATAAATGCTTTAAAACATTGGGAATAAATAAAATCCGACTCATTAACTTTGCGCCTCTTCCTTGATCACTGCTGATTAAGAGCAAGATGAGTTGTTCTTTTTAACCAACACCCCGCGCCATCAGGTAAAATTTCCTCAATATCAATACTGCGAGAGCCAACACGCTGGACCTGGCCGTGGTTTAATCCGATGTAATGCCCTTCCCTTATTTTGATCAATTGACCTTCGGGCGTGTAAATCAATGCCCATAGTTGCTTACGGTCACCCAGTACCCCTTTCATCGTAAGCGTATCGAGCGAGTAGCTCTCTAATGCTGTAAATTCTCGTTGTAAATTCGGTTGCCAGCACGACTTGTTACTCGTTTCAGCAATATCCATTTGTTTAGGGTAAGGGCGCACAAAAGGAACACGCGAATCCGTCATCACAAATTCATCCGCAATAAATTCAAACTGGGCAGATAACGGCTCAATTCTAGCTTCTGCCGCCGAATGTGAATTAGAGATAAATATTGAAATAGAATCATCATTCGCTCGACACCCCATCAGCAATAGACAGAGCATGAGCGGCAAGTAAAAAGGGGGGTTCATAACGCCACCTTTTCTGGTGTGCCTTTGAAGCGGTATGTACTTGCTGACACTTTTAACGATAAGGTGTTTTTATTTTGACCATGCTCGGTCACTTTCAAGTCAACATTTTTTAGCGTCACAATACGAGGAAGGTGTGCAATGGATGCTGCAAATTGACCTATTTGCTCATAATTACCAGTCAATTGCATATTCAAGGGCAGCTCATGATATTGCGCTTTCTCGATACGATCCGCCCATTGAATACCTTGAAACTCCAATCCATTATTAACACCAATATCATTAATATCTGAGAGTAAACTGGCTAATTCCCTCTCGACGGGTAACTGTACAATTACAGTTTGGTACCGCTTATTTAATTCATCAATCTGTTGCTTCACCGTCGGTAAAGCGGCAACTTGCGAAGCGCGATTAATAACGCGTGAACGCAATTCCACTTCGGTCTGCTTTAACTGGGCTAACTCAGCTTGCAACGGAGTAAGCCAATACCAATACCCCACCGCAACGACAACCAATGATAATAGAAGCGCCACCACAGATTGAGGCCCCCGTGGCCACTCGGTTATTTCATCAAAGTCTAAATCTTGCCAATCATTCACTGTGTACCTCCTTGCACACAGTGAGCTTGTTATCGTTGTTGCATAAACTCCCGTCAGTTTTTTTGACTAGCTCATACCCAGCATCATACGTAGACGCCAGCATGACTGGTGTTTTCATCGAGAAAGAAGCTTTAAAGCTGGTGAGGTCTTCTGAATTGCTCCCTTTTGTGGCTTCAATAGAGTACATGGCAACATCTTCTAACCATTCCGAATGTTCTGCATTAGACAGCAATGAAGCAATTCGACCGTTAGAGTCACCGACACCATTAAGCAAAACGTTGCCCTCTTTCAACGAGATATTGTCGAGATACACCCCTTGAGGTACTAATGCGGGCAGCATGCTAAAGAGATGGGTGACACGATTACGTTCAGACTGAATGTCTTCAATAATGCGTAACCGGCTATTTAATGCTTCCCGCTGCTGTTCCAATTCCGGTAGAAAGGACAGCTGACGATCTAACGTATCAATTTCTAATTGCAGCTGATCATTACGCACTTGCTGCAGCTCTTTTTGATACCCAATAAATTCAGCCGTCAACCAATGACCAGCAGCAGCGACAAAAACGGCCGCCCCTAATAACCCCATAAAACGTCGCTTGTGTTGTATCCGCTTTTCTTCCCGCCATGGGAGTAAATTCAGTTTAGCGATCATTGATTCACCCCTCGAATAGCCAAGCCGGCAGCCACGGCAAACTGGCTATTCAATGCACTGCCAGAGACTGCCTCTAGCTTTTTATGACGAATAAAATGGGCAAAAGGGTTCATTAACTCGACCTCAACCCCCAGTAAACGCTGTAAAAGCTCACTTGAAATAACATGTTGCCCGCCCCCACACAGCCAGATCCCCTTTAGAGATGATCGCGGGTGGGTGGAATTATAAAGCTGAAACTGTCGCTTCAGTTGATCCGCTAATTGCTGAGTAAAACGCTCTATCTCATCACTCGAAAGCGACTCTTTCATAGCGGGTTCATCGTAATAAAGATCATTAACTAAGGTGTTACGGTGCGGGGATGAAGAATACTTACGTAATCCAAACGCGATTTCTCGATGATACGCGGCCGCATTTTGTGGCTTGATGCAAAATTCAGTCAGACAATCCCCAACATCAACGACGCCCCACTGTTCATGAATGCCAGACATCTCAGCACTATGCTCAACAAGCCATAACAAAGCGTGGGTTTGTAACTCCATCACCTTGGGTGATAATCCCGCTTTTTTAATGGCAACAATGCGGGTATCTACCGTCTCTTTTCGAGTCGCAAAAATCTGATAGGGCATGGTCGTGGTGGCGTCAGGAAATGCATTAGATTCTAAAGGGAAGAAATCCACCCATAACTCTTCAACAGGAAAAGGAGAAGAACTCCCTAAGGCTTGAGAGACGGCGAATATCGCCTCATCTTCTTTAAGGTTGGTATCTAGCTGGATAACTTTACTAATTACCGCACTGTCTGGTAACGCCAATGTCACTATTTTGGATCCAAAAGGTAAACTCTTTTTTAATTTACGTATTGCTGACAACAGCACTGTGGAATCTACGCTATGCTGCTCGTTGATGACGGGTGACGTCAACACAACCTCAGCATAAGCGGCTAATTCCAACCGTTCTTTTTTTTGAGACAAAGCAACCGCTTTTACGCTGTGATTGCCAATATCTATCCCAATACTTAATGGGTTCCGAAACATACCGTGCTATGCTCCCTGATAGTGGAAAAGCAATTTCTTTCAAAAAAAACACCATCCGGTGATGTTCTCTTTATTTAATTATTTTTTTAAACTACTTGTTGAAAGATAATGAATAATGGCCGGTTGAACGATGGCGTAACGGGAAATCTCTAGTGAAGTTCATAAAGCGACTACTTATTCTTGCAATCATTTGCATAACTCTTGGAGTCAGTACTATTTTTGGCTTTTACCTTTATGTAAAACCAGAACTCCCAGATGTAGCAACACTCAGAAATGTGGAACTGCAAACCCCTATGCAGGTCTTTAGTGCCGACGGTGAATTGATTTCACAGTTTGGTGAAAAACGCCGTATACCATTAGCGTTAAAAGACATCCCACCTCAAATGATTAATGCATTCATTGCGACTGAAGACAGTCGTTTTTATCAACACCCCGGCATTGATCCAATTGGTATTACCCGCGCTGCTTTTGTGGTGCTGACATCAGGTTCAGCCAAGCAAGGGGCTAGTACCATAACTCAGCAGCTCGCACGAAATTTCTTCTTAACGAATGAAAAGAAGATCATGCGTAAAATAAAAGAGATTTTTATTGCGATTCACATCGAGCAACTGCTAACGAAAGATGAAATTTTAGAGCTGTATCTCAATAAAATTTATTTGGGTTACCGCTCTTATGGTGTTGGTGCAGCAGCACAAGTGTATTTTGGCAAAGATATTAGCCAATTAACCCTAAGTGAAATTGCGGTTATTTCTGGCTTACCAAAAGCACCGTCAACCATGAACCCTATCTATTCATTGGATCGTTCAACCACACGTCGGAATGTGGTGCTGGGTCGTATGTTTGCAGAAGGCTACATAACGCAAACCGAACTGAATCAAGCTCGTTCAGAGCCAATTGTTGCTCGCTACCACGGGGCTGAAATTGAGCTGAGTGCGCCTTATTTTGCTGAACGCGCTCGTTCATGGCTTGTTGAACGCTACGGAGAAGATGCATATACCTCCGGCATGCGCGTGTATACAACGGTCGATAGCAAACTACAAAAATCCGCGCAACATGCAGCAATATCAAACTTGCTAAACTACGATCAACGCCACGGCTTCCGCGGTGCCGTCGCAACATTGTGGCAGCCTGGTCAAACGGCAATGGCGGAAAACGACATCGTCGAGCACCTAAAAAAACAACCAAGCTACGGGGATCTAACCCCAGCAGTTGTAACCAATGTCGACAAGAAAACAGCTAACGTCGTCATTAAAGGCGGTGAAAATGTCACTCTTGAATGGGATGGTATGAAGTGGGCGCGTAAATTTGTCACAGATACTCGCCAAGGAGCTGCACCCAAGAAAGCATCCGATATTTTAGCCTCTGGTCAACAAGTTTGGGTTCAACCTAAAACCAAGCAAGCAGAAGACGGTACAGAAAGCACATATTGGGTACTGAGCCAAGTTCCCGATGCCAATACAGCATTCGTGGCGGCCTCTCCGCAAAACGGTGCAGTGTTAGCAATGGTGGGCGGCTTTAACTTTGCACACAGTAAATTTAACCGTGCAACTCAGTCTGTACGCCAAGTTGGTTCAAGTATTAAGCCCTTTATCTACTCTGCGGCAATTGATAACGGTATGACACTGGCAACATTGGTTAATGATGCACCAATCAATCGCTGGGATCAGAGCCAAGGCACTGCGTGGCGCCCTAAAAATTCACCCCCCACATACAATGGCCCTACCCGCTTGCGTCTTGGTTTAGCGCAATCGAAAAACGTTATGGCGGTGCGCGTATTACGCAGTGTCGGTTTAGATCAAACCATCAGTTTCCTAACACGCTTTGGCTTTAAACGTGATGAGATCCCTCGCGCTGAAGCAATTGCTTTAGGAGCAGGTAGCCTAACGCCAGTTGAAATGGCGCAAGGTTTTTCCGTTTTTGCTAACGGTGGTTACTTTGTTAAACCGTATTTCATTGAACGTGTAGAAGACGCTTACGGTAATTTAGTTTACCAAGCAAACCCTAATATTGTCTGTAACGACGAATGTCAGGATGAAAAGCAATCTACTGGTGAATCCATAGCGACAAACCGTGCCGTTATTAACGATATCGCAATTAGCGAACAAGAATTAGGGACTGCAGGCAGTGCCCAAGAATCTGATCAACAGCCCGTTAAATATGCCCCGCAAGTTATTTCAGAATCGAATGCTTTCTTAGTTCGTGAAATGATGGCAAGTAATATTTGGGGCGGAGGCAACTGGCGGACAGGTACTGGCTGGAATGGTACGGGGTGGCGAGCTCAGGTACTTAAACGCCGAGATATTGGCGGAAAAACCGGTACAACCAATGGATCGAAAGATGCTTGGTACTCAGGTTTCGGTCCTAATATTGTTGCAACTGCATGGGTTGGTTTTGATAAACATAGCCGTGAGCTAGGTAAAGCATCATGGAACAATAACCTAGGTAAAGAGCAAATATCTGGCGGTGAAGCGGGGGCAAAAACAGCACAACCTGCATGGATTGAGTTCATGAAGGCAGCATTACAAGATGTGCCAGTGCAAAATAAACAATTACCCGAAGATATTGTGACAGTACGTATAGACCGTGAAAGCGGCAAGCTATCGAATCGCAATGATGCTAGCTCGATGTTTGAATATTTTAAAAAAGGTACCGAACCAACAGAAACGGTCAGTGAAAGTGGTTCTGAAAGTATTTTTGAAGCAGACAGTTCTGACGAATTGTTCTAACGCGTTATTGATAACAATAACGTAAATACATAAAGGGTAAGGCTGCTTGCTTATAACCTTTGTATAATAAAGAGCGCCAATACAACACCAGTATTAGCGCTCTTTTTTTATGCCTCAACTACGACCTAGTCGTTATTGTTCAAAATACGTCACCATGCGATCTTTAATTTCTGTCGCTATTTTTTCATAGCGAGTACGTAATGGTGAGCCAGGGCGATAACATAAAGTAATTAAACGGGTCGGGATCGGGTCGTGAACCTTGATATAACAAACACCATCACGGCTACGCTCTTTTGGGGTCGCGAGTTGCGGTAATAACGTTATCCCACTTCCTGCTGCAACCATATTACGCAATGTTTCTAGGCTCGTAGCTTTAAAACGCCCATCTTCATTCGCCCCAGCCGCAAAACAGAACCCCATAGCCTGATCACGTAAGCAATGCCCATCCCCCAGCATCAAGAGCGTTTCGCCATGAAGGCTAGCCATATCCATCTCCGTTTTTTCTGCCCAAGGATGGGTGTCAGGCACGGCCACGACCATAGGTTCATCATAGAGTGGCAATTCAATGAAGCTTTCTGTTTCTTTTACTGCCGCCAGCAAAATACAGTCTAATTTACCTTCTTCTAATAAATGCGTTAATTGACTGGTTTGTGCTTCATGAAGAAACAGTTCGAGATCAGGAAACGATTCCCTAAACATTGGAATAATTAATGGCAATAAATAGGGACCAACAGTAGGAATAAACCCAATATGAAGTGGTCCACTCATACTCTCCCCTTGCTGACTCGCCAGTTCCGTTAGCACCTTCACCTCCAGCAGTACTTTTTGCGCTTGAGCAACTAGGTTCAATCCAGCATCAGTAAAAAGTACCCGACGACTGGTGCGTTCTAATAAAGACACACCTAGCTCATCCTCCAATTTCTTGATCTGTCCACTTAATGTAGGTTGGCTGACAAAACACGACTCTGCGGCTTTTCTGAAATGCTTGTGCTCTGATAAAGCGATAAGGTATTCAAGATCACGAATGTTCATATTGCTCTGATTTCCAACGATAGGTATAAACTATCAAAACCATAGCAGCAAACGATTGGAGCTATCAAGCCAAAAATCACATAATCATCACATCAAAAGGGAGCACAGATTGCTACGCTCCGATTGAATCAAATAAATATTTTAAATTTAAGGAATTACATTATGTTCGCATCTAAAGAAGGTCAGGCTGTACCACAAGTAACATTCCATACTCGCCAAGGCGATGCATGGGTAGATGTTACAACAGAGGAACTATTCGCAAACAAGACAGTGGTTTTGTTTAGCCTACCAGGTGCATTTACACCGACTTGTTCTTCAAGCCATTTACCTCGCTATAACGAGCTAGCATCAGTATTTGCAGAGCATGGCGTTGATGAGATTGTGTGTGTGTCAGTTAACGATACGTTTGTAATGAACGCATGGAAAGCAGACCAAGAAGCAGAAAACATCACATTCATTCCAGATGGTAACGGTGAATTCTCGAAAGGCATGGACATGCTGGTTGATAAAGAAGACCTAGGTTTTGGTCCTCGTTCATGGCGTTACAGCATGCTGGTTAAAAACGGCGTTGTTGAAAAAATGTTTGTTGAGCAAGAAGAACCAGGCGACCCGTTCAAAGTTTCTGATGCCGACACTATGCTTAACTACGTTGCACCAGACCACAAACTACAAGAATCAATCACCGTATTCTCTAAGCCTGGTTGTCCATTCTGTGCAAAAGCAAAGCAGAACCTAATCGACAAAGGCCTGCAGTACGAAGAAGTGGTATTAGGTAAAGATGCAACAACTGTCAGCCTACGTGCTATCACAGGTCGCAGCACAGTTCCTCAGGTATTCATCGGTGGTAAGCACATTGGTGGCAGTGAAGAATTAGAAACATACTTAGCTTAAGAAAGTGATAAACCTCAAGTAACACCCGTTACTTAAACTAGAAAAGCCAACAAATAATTGGCGAGACAATCTGTATTTTTCGTCTCGCCTTTTTTGATTTTGCTCGGAGATACCCAAATGAAAACCTTGAATGTTGATGTAGCTGTTATTGGTGGTGGTACTGCTGGTCTTGGTGCTTATCGTGCAGCAAAAGCACACACTGACAGTGTTGTGATGATTGAAGGTGGCCAATACGGCACCACATGTGCTCGCGTAGGTTGCATGCCATCGAAGCTACTTATCGCAGCCGCTGAAAGCGTTCATCAAATCGAAAAAGCACCCGGCTTCGGCATTCACCCTCAAGGTGAAATCGTGATTAACGGTCAAGAAGTCATGGCTCGCGTTAAAAGCGAACGCGATCGCTTTGTCGGATTCGTTTTGGAAGGGGTTGACGAAATTCCAGCCGGAGACAAGATTATTGGCTACGCAAAATTTGCCGATGATAATACCTTAATCGTCGATGATCACACCAAGATCGTTGCTAAGCGTATTGTTGTCGCAACGGGTTCTCGCCCTGCTTACCCAGCAGTATGGAATGAGCTCGGTGATCGTCTAATCATTAATGATGATGTTTTTGAATGGAATGACTTACCTAATTCAGTCGCAGTATTTGGTCCAGGTGTTATTGGCTTGGAACTAGGTCAAGCACTTAAGCGTCTAGGGGTTGAAGTCATTATGTTTGGTCTAGGCGGCCAAGTAGGTCCACTGACCGATCCTGACGTCATGGCTTACGCTTATAAATCTTTCAATGAAGAATTCTACCTTGATGCTGATGTGCAAGTAGAAAGCATGAAGCGTGAAGGTGATGTGGTTGAGATTAAATATATTGGTAAAGAGGGTGAGCTAAAAGAAATTACCGTTGATTATGTATTAGCGACAACAGGTCGACGTCCTAATGTTGATCAGTTAGATATCGACAATACCAGCTTAGAGCTTGATGCGCGTGGCGTACCAGTGGCTGATTACTACACCATGCAAACATCAATAAGCTCGATATTTATTGCCGGTGATGCAAGCAACCAGCTTCCATTACTGCATGAAGCAGCAGACCAAGCACGTATCGCGGGTGATAATGCAGGTCGTTATCCTGAGATCCGAGCCGGTCTTCGTCGCTCAAAGATTTCTGCGGTGTTCTCAGATCCACAAATCGCGATGGTGGGAGAAACTTACAAAGAACTTACGACACGTTTAGGTACTTGCGGGTGCTTTGAAACAGGTTTCGTTTCTTTCGAAGGGCAAGGTCGCTCTCGCGTTATGTTACGAAACAAAGGCATGCTGCATGTGTATGGTGAACACGGTACAGGTCGCTTCCTTGGGGCTGAGATGATTGGTCCAAACGCTGAGCATTTAGCACACCTATTGGCATGGGCACACCAGAGCAAAATGACCGTTGCTGAAATGCTGGATATGCCATTTTACCATCCCGTAATTGAAGAAGGTGTACGTACTGCACTGCGCGATCTAAACGCTAAATTGCACCTTGGTCCAGATATGATTAAACACTGCCTAGACTGTGGCCCTGGTTGTTAATAAGTACGACGCACAAGCACTCTTAATAACCAGTAAAATAATCCTGTAAAATTCTTTGCCCTCCCCCCTACGGAGGGCTTTTTTCGTTACACCGAGATCGTCGAGCGGTACAATACTAGCGACATTCGTTAATTAGAGTGAGCCTGATGGGATGTAACCTCTGTAAAAATGACGCATTCAGCCAACAAGCATTTAAAAACAAGATCGGTCGCTGCCGTCAATGCATGTGGCAACTGGCCTTACTAAGTAGCTTGAGTTGGGGAGCTTGGTGGTATTTTTATCAAGATACCCCCACGGTAGTTGAATCTATAACATTAATATTCGCAGCCAGTGCTTTCTCATTATTACTTATCGCTCACCTCATCACGGCTTTGTCTCGGTACTTACGCCAATAAAAAACCCGGTACTACATTTTACATAGTTACCGGATTGATTCGTACGGTTACGCGACGTTCACCGTTGGGATTGCTTGTTCGCAACCTAAACGCACCTCTAGTGCCACTTCATCACACGCATGCTGACGTGGACAACGGTCACAATCTTTCATCACTTTTTCTGGCAGTAATGATTTCGAGGTTGGAATAAAACCCTGCTTCATGAAAAACTCTGGCAGTCGTGTCAGTACAAAAACCTTTTTGATTGCCATTTGATCGGCTTTCTCAATCAAATGTTCAACAATCGCTTTCCCCTGACCTTGTTCTTGCCAACCCGCTTCGATACCTAACGAACGGATTTCAGCTAACCCTGAATCATAAACATACAACGACGCACAGCCCGTTACGACACCATGGTGTTCTGCCACTGCAAATGAGCCAATATCTCGGACTAATTCATTACGTTTTCTCGGCAAGTTTTCACCCAGTCCAGCCCAGTAAACCACCATGCTTTCAATGGCATCAAGATCAGTTAAACGCGCACCACGTACTTTCACGCCCGGTGAATAACGTTTCTCTAAACGCTTCTCGACCTGCTCAATCGCATAATCAACCTGATTGGGTGCGACACCGCCTAAGGCACAACGTTTATCAAGACATGACTGGATAGTCAGAATTGGATAAACATCCTCTTCAATAACAACCGAGAATTGTTTCATTTCATCGAGAGACAATTCTTCTAACGCGCATCCTTTTGCAATGGCAGCAACAACAGCAACCCCCACAATATGGTGAGCTTCACGGAATGGAATACCTTTCGCGACCAAGTAATCAGCCAGCTCGGTTGCATTCGAATAGCCTTGCATTGCCGCCTCTAGGGTACGCTCTTTATTCACCTGAATGCCGTCGAAACATAACGCTGCCATTTCCATACAGTCGTGCCAGCTATCAAGCGCATCAAAAAGACCTTCTTTGTCTTCTTGCATGTCTTTGTTGTATGCCAGAGGTAAAGCTTTAACAGTCATCATCATCCCCGTCATTGCACCGTAAACACGGCCACATTTACCACGGATAAGTTCGAGAGCATCGGGGTTTTTCTTCTGTGGCATCAAAGACGACCCTGATGTCACTGTATCTGCTAACTCGATGAAGTTTGATTCACCTGAGTTGTAAAAAATTAAATCTTCAGCCATACGCGAGAGGTGAAGCATCGAGATAGAAGCAACAGAAAGTAGCTCCATCACATGATCACGATCAGATACTGAATCTAAACTGTTACGGGTCGCACGGTGGAAACCTAAACTGTGCGCAAGTACTTCACGATCAATAGGGTATGCCGTTCCCGCTAACGCACCGGATCCTAACGGGCAGGTATCAAGGCGGTCTAGTGCATCACTTAGACGAGAGTGGTCACGCTCAAACATCTCAACATACGCCAAGCACCAGTGGGCAAAGGTAACAGGCTGGGCGCGCTGCAAGTGCGTATAACCCGGCAATACCGTACCTTGATGATCACGAGCTACAGAAACAAATTGATTCTGTAATTTGTCGAGCATAAGCAGAAGCTGTTGACCTTGTTGACGGCACCAGAGTTTTAAATCGGTTGCCACTTGGTCATTACGAGAGCGCCCTGTGTGCAACTTTTTACCCAGATCACCCACTTTGCTGATCAGTTGCTGCTCAACCCAACTATGAATATCTTCAGCATCAGAACGCAAAATTTGCTCTGGATCTTCCATTACCGCTAGCTTTAGCTCATTCAATGCTAACTCTAAACGCTGCTGTTCTTCTTCGGTTAAAACATCAACCTGTCGTAATGCTTTTGACCATGCAATAGAACCAACGATGTCTTGCTCCGCCAAACGGTAATCAAAACGTAATGAATCGTTAAACTGCTTAAACCGTGTGTCAGCTGCCTGACTAAAACGTCCGCCCCATAATGCCATGGTACTACTCCTATGCTTTACTGCTCGACTTGCTCATTGCTTCATTATTGTTGTAACCGCTCATCTCACCTTCCGCAATATTCAGTCAAAAGGCAAGATGAAAGTCACTTTGTTATTTTTGTTTTTTCTGTGTGTTCAATGCACGGATACGACTTGCTAGCGAGTAAAGGCGAATGAAACCACCAGCATGGCTGTGATCATAGACTTCATCTTCACCGAAGGTTGCAAACTCTTCAGAGTACAAGCTATTCACTGAACGTTTCTGAATCACTGTAGCTTGACCTTTATACAGTTTCACGACAACTTCACCACTCACATCTTGAGCCAATTCATCTGCTGCCGCTAACATCGATTTACAAAGCGGGGTAAACCAACGACCGTCATAAATCAGGTGTGACGCTTTAAGCCCTACCGTCTCACGGAATTCATACGACTCTTTATCAAGCACTAATTGCTCTACCGCACGTAACGCTTCGTTCATGATTGTGCCACCTGGTGTTTCATAACAACCACGAGACTTAATACCAACCAAACGGTTTTCAACGATATCGATACGGCCCACACCGTGCTCTGCACCTTTTTCATTCAGGTAAGTCAGGGCATTAAACGGCGACATGGCTTCACCATCGACAGCAACAACTTCACCTTTTTCTACCAAAATAGACACAGTTTCAGCTTTTTCTGGTGCATCTTCAGGATCTTTCGTCCATACCCAGCACAGTTCATTCGACTGATTCCAAGTATCTTCTAACACGCCACCTTCTGTTGAAATGTGCCATGCGTTTGCATCACGAGAGTAGATTTTTTCAAGTGATGCTGTGCAAGGAATATCACGCTCGGCAAGGTAATCTAGCAATGCTTCACGGCTACGCAGATCCCACTCACGCCACGGTGCAATCACCGTTAATTGAGGAGCAAGCGCGGCATACGCACCTTCAAAACGAACCTGATCATTACCTTTACCTGTACAACCATGACATACCGCATCAGCACCAACGGCTAACGCACATTCAACTTGTGCTTTCGCGATAATAGGACGTGCCATTGACGTACCCAACAAGTACTTACCTTCGTAAATAGCACCTGTCTTGAGGCTTGGGTAGATGTAATCTGCTACCATTTCTTCTTTTAGATCGGCGATGTAACAAGATGATGCGCCAGATGCGATCGCTTTTTCTTCAATCCCTTCAAGCTCTACTGCACCTTGACCAACATCTGCCACAAAAGCGACAACTTCACAGTCATAGTTTTCTTTTAACCATGGGATGATTGCTGATGTATCTAGACCGCCGGAATAGGCTAATACGACTTTAGTTACCTTACTCATGATGCTCTCCTTATGCCCGTTCGACGGTCATACCGCTCAGGCGCTTCTTATTAAAATTGCTTATTAAATATAGATTGAAATCGGTGTTACATATTCTGTTTCGCTGAGTGCCTCGTTTAAAACCTTGATCAGAACCTAACTTGAAAACTTGGTCCCGATGTTTTTCCCATCAAACAAAGCCGCTAATTTATCGGGGTAACGCCACGTCGCCACTTCGATAGGACGACCTAACGCTTTTGCCGCTTCAATAGCCGCACGAACTTTCACTATCATTCCGTCAGTAATAACCGCTTGCGTGATTAAGTCTTCAGCTTGTTGTTCAGTTAGCGCTGAAATTAAATGACCCTTGCCATCTAATACGCCACTCACATCAGAAAGTAGTACTAATTCAGCATCTAATGCCGCAGCTACTGCCACTGCCGCTTGATCGGCATTGACGTTCATCAACTCACCATTGGCATCTAAACCAATTGAGCTCACTATTGGTAAATACCCAGATGCCATAATCTGACTAACCAGTTCACCATTGCCAGGTGCAGCTTTACCAACTGATCCTAATTCTGGGTCTAGTTCAGTAATTTGACACAAACCACCATCGGCTAAGCTTAAACCCACCGCCGCGACACCTGATTTAATCGCTTGCCCTTGCAACATTTTATTAGCGGTTCCCGCTAACGCACCGGCAATGAAAGGGATTTGCGCTTTAGGTGTTACTCGCAAACCTTCTTTCTTAACCGTTTCCAGTTGCAGCTTCTTCATCAAATCATCAACAAGATAACCACCACCATGTACCAGCAGTAATGGACGCTGTGCCGAGGCTTGATATGCACTAATCGCGGTAAATAACTTTTCAAGGGTGTCGTTACATGACAGAACAGCACCACCTAACTTAATAACTAAAGGGATCTTGCTCATAGTGATGCTCCTATACCAACGCCGTTAATTGCGGAAATGCATTTCGAATATTTATGCACTGCATCGCTTGTGATGAAGCACCTTTCAATAAGTTATCAATCGCTGATGTTAAAACAATGTGCTGACCTTGTACCTTCCAGCCAATATCACAGAAACAAGTATTAACAACATTTTGGATACTTGCTGTTTGTTCCCCCAGTAAACGAACCGCATGGGCATCGTCTGATAATTGATATGCATCAGCCATACACTGAGACACCTGTTGCATATTAGCACCATCTGCTAATTTCGCGGTGATCGTTGCAAGAATACCGCGCTTAAAATTACCAAGATGCGGTGTGAAAATAACGTCACAGTCAAGGTGGCTAGCAATTTCAGGCTGATGCCGGTGAGTAAATACACCGTAAGCTTGTAGGCTCACTTCGCAATAACTATTCACCATTGATGCTTTACGACCTGCGCCTGAAACACCACTGACAGCATTAATAACAGGCCATTGATTTTTATCGATAAGCCCAGCTTCAAGCAATGGCTTCAATGCCAACTGTGACGCTGTAGGGTAACAACCCGGAACCGCAATTAACTGTGCTTGTTTTACGGCTTCGCTACTCCACTCTGCAAGTCCGTATACAGCTTGCTCTAACCACTGGACATGTTGATGTTCAAAACCATAACAATCTTTATAAAAATCATCATCTTTAACCCTAAACGCACCAGACAAGTCAAACACCTGACACCCTGCGGAAAGAAAAATAGGGGCTAGGTTATGGCTAACTTCATGCGCTGTCGCAAGCAGAACAATGTCAGCTTGTTGGGCAATAGCTTCAGGGTTGGTTAATGGCTGTAGAGGTAGATCAACAATGCCTTTTAACTGGCCATGTAAATCACTAATAGGTTTATTTGCATCTAAGCTATTGGCTGAAACATATAAACCAGCGAGTTCAAGATGTGGATGTACGTGCACCATTTTTGCTAGTTCGGCACCGGTGTAGCCGCTAGCGCCTACAATAAGGGTGTTCAACATAATGATTTCCGTTTATTTGGCTTTGATTGTAAAAGCTTTTGGTTTGAAACAGCGCTGCTGATGCAGCTAATGATGAGGTGCGCGCGAGGCACCAAGCGATTAAGACTTAGCGTCGTCGGAGGGAATCTTGATTGTTAATCATCGCTTGGTTCATGTTAATTTTTCCTACGTCTTGTTCAAAAATCTGTTTGCTATCCATGCAAATCGATGTGAATGCGGAGAATAGATTTTTATTCACGCCTTCTGAATTAATATGTTTACCGATTAATCTATTCACTGTCAACAGCAGAAGCAGAAAAAATGCCATTTCTCCTCAATATCCGCTTATATGTAGTCTCATTTATCCTTATTCCACCAGATTCACTGGTAAAACCGTCAAAAGCACAAATCTACACACCATCATGCCCCTCCAATCTATCCCTCATTAAATTTGACCAACTTCGCTGAGTTTCCCTTTCTTTAATAATAAGCTTACTAAAGCATAATTCCTGACGGCATGATGATGACAAAGCAAACCATCACCGCTTCATTTTTCATCCAAATAAGCAAAAGCACACAAAAAACGTGCTTTATGACCCATTTTTACGAAATAAAGTTTCAGGCTTGAAGCAAGTGTATGACTAAAATCAAATCTAGCTCGATTTATCACTGATAAATGCAATCGATGTTGACCTGAAAGTGGGATCGCGGCTAGATTGTTAAGTATATGGATGAATTTGATGTAACAAAATTACGAGATGGATGCGATATGAATGAAAAGTACAGTGCGTTAAGAAGTAACGTAAGTATGCTCGGCCACATGCTGGGTAATACGATTAAAGATGCGCATGGGGAGCCTCTATTTGATAAGGTAGAAACCATACGTAAGCTGTCTAAATCTGCTCGCGCAGGCAATGATAGCGATCGTGCTAAGTTAATCGACGAGTTGCAAAACCTTCCCGACGACCAACTTCTTCCTGTCGCTCGCGCCTTTAGTCAATTTTTGAATTTGACCAATATTGCTGAACAGTACCATACAATTTCTCGCCACTGCGAAGAGCAAATTTGCAGCCCTGATTCGATCGATTCTTTATTTGGCAAACTGAATGCCAACAATATCAGCCAGTTTGATTCCATTCAGGCGGTGCGCGATTTAAATATCGAACTAGTACTAACAGCACACCCAACCGAAATTGCTCGACGTACCATGATCCACAAATTGGTACAGATTAATAAATGCTTATCAAACCTTGAGTTGAGTGAGTTATCTCCCAGCGAACGTCAGCGTGTTGAACAACGCCTAGAGCAGCTGATCGCGCAAGCATGGCATTCCGATGTTATTCGTAAGCAACGCCCGACTCCGCTTGATGAAGCAAAATGGGGATTTGCGGTTGTTGAAAATTCTCTCTGGCATGCGGTACCTGAATTTTTACGTCAGTTTGATGAAAAACTCGTACAACACCTGGGGGAAAACCTGCCATTAGATGCATCTCCCGTAAAATTTACCTCTTGGATGGGCGGTGACCGAGACGGCAACCCATTTGTCACCTCTGACGTGACGCGTGAAGTGATGCTACTTTCTCGCTGGAAAGCTGCAGATTTATTCTTGGGAGATATTCAAGAATTAGTTAGTGAACTATCAATGGTTAAATGTAATGACCAAGTTCGCGAACTCGCGGGTGATGAACACGAACCCTACCGCGCTATTTTAAAAGATTTACGCACCAAGCTAACCAATACCCGTGATGTATTGGATGCCAAGATTAAAAAGCAAGATGCGCCAAACCTCGCCACCATTGATGATGTTGATCAACTCTGGACACCGCTACATGCGTGTTACCAGTCATTGCGCGAATGCGGTATGGGCATTATTGCAGATGGCCTATTACTTGATGTACTTCGCCGTATTAAATGTTTCGGCATCCACCTTGTGCGTCTTGATATCCGTCAAGAAAGCACTCGTCACTCAGATGTTATTTCTGAACTGACCCGCTACCTAGGCCTTGGTGATTACGAACAATGGAATGAACAAGATAAAGTCGCGTTCTTAGTGCGTGAATTAGCATCTAAGCGTCCTCTTTTACCACTAGCTTGGCAACCATCGGCAGAAGTGCAAGAAGTACTCGACACTTGTAAAGCCGTTGCAGAGCAATCTCGTGAAGCATTAGGCGCTTACGTTATTTCAATGGCCCGCACGGCATCAGATGTGCTTGCTGTTCACCTACTACTGAAAGAAGCGGGCTGTCCATTCCGTCTGGATGTGTGCCCACTATTTGAAACACTTGATGATTTAAATAACGGTGCATCCGTTATTAAAGAATTAATGAGTATTGATTGGTATCGCGGTTTCATTCAAAACCATCAAATGGTAATGATTGGCTACTCTGATTCAGCCAAAGATGCCGGCGTAATGGCGGCAGGTTGGGCACAATACCGTGCAATGGAAGAATTAGTTGAAGTCTGTGAAGATGCCAGTGTCGAACTAACGCTATTCCACGGCCGTGGTGGCTCTATTGGTCGTGGTGGTGCGCCAGCTCATGCAGCACTACTCTCGCAACCACCTCGTAGCTTAAAAGGCGGCCTACGCGTTACAGAGCAAGGTGAAATGATTCGCTTCAAGCTTGGTCTACCTGACGTAGCCGTAAATAGCTTAAGCCTATATGCGAGCGCGACACTAGAAGCGAACCTATTACCGCCACCAGCACCGAAAAAAGAATGGTGTGATTTGATGGATGTGCTGTCAGAGGTCTCTTGTGAATCATACCGTAACGTGGTTCGTGGTAGCGACGAGTTCGTTCCTTACTTTCGCGCTGCGACGCCAGAACTCGAACTGGGTAAATTACCGTTGGGTTCGCGTCCTGCAAAGCGTAATCCTAACGGTGGTGTTGAAAGCTTACGTGCAATTCCGTGGATTTTTGCATGGTCACAAAACCGCCTGCTACTGCCTGCATGGCTAGGTGCTGGTGAAGCCATTCAATATTCTATCGACAAAGGGCACGCGCAGCTCTTAGAAGACATGTGTCGTGAGTGGCCATTCTTCTCTACACGCTTAGGCATGTTAGAAATGGTGTACACCAAGACGAATGTGGGTATCGCTGAATACTATGACCAACGCTTAACAGACAAGTCGTTATGGCCGTTGGGGCAGAAATTACGTGATCAGCTACAGCAAGATATTAAAGCCGTTTTAAACGTGGAAAATAACGCACACCTCATGGAGCAAAATCCTTGGGGCGCTGAAGCAATCCGCTTACGTAATATTTATGTTGAGCCACTCAATATGCTACAAGCTGAATTATTGTACCGAACCCGTCAACAAGACGAACCATCGCCGATTTTAGAAGAAGCGCTCATGGTCAGTATTGCCGGTATCGCAACAGGTATGCGTAACACAGGTTAAGCTAACAAAATAATTCCCCCCTCATAAAGGTCGCTTTTGCGGCCTTTATTTTATGCTGCTCACCGCTTTACTTACCTTTAAACAGCTGCATTATTCTGCTCGACACATTTAATTCCCTTTCAATCTCAACAATGAGACATTCAATTCACTAGTCACTGCGCTAGAGTCAAAAAACGATATGAACCAGATTGTTTAAAACTTAAGTGCAGTGCCGTAAATAATGAAAGATTCAAACGTAGGTCACAAGATGTGTAATTTATTGCTTTGATGAATAATAAATTTAGTCAGCTAGGTATCGATATTGAGTATATTAATGATACTCTGTGCGATCTCAATCAAGCAGTGCAACAAGACGATTATAAAACGCCAAAGAGCGAAGGGTAACGTCCGTTTGATTGTTTTTTTTATTTTGTCGTATTTTATCGGATAGAAGAGATGTCACTACCTCACGTAATACTAACAGTACTATGTAGCAGAGATGCTACTGGTTACGATATAACAAAAGAATTCTCACACAGTATTGGTTACTTTTGGAAAGCGAGCCACCAGCAGGTGTACCGTGAACTGAATAAGATGGCCGGCAACGACCAAGTAACTTGTCAACTAGAGCCCCAAGACGGTAAACCAGATCGCAAGGTCTATTCAATTACTGATCTAGGACGTCAGGCATTACTTGAGTGGTTCCAAGAACCAGCTCGTAATCCAACTATTCGTGATGAGTTCTCAGCGAAACTGCTTGTTTGTGGTGTTCATAATTCTGAACCCATGCAACAGCAACTAGAAGCGCTAATCGAAGAGTCTCATACTTTAATGGGTCACTACGCTGAGCTTGAGAAAATCCACTTTGCTAATCACAAAGAAATGGATCGTCAAGCGCGCTTAGATCGCCTAACGCTTCGTCGTGGTGTACACAACCGTCAAGCTTGGATTTACTGGGCTGAAGAAGTGTTAGCTGAATTGAAAGATATGGATAGCGCTGATAGCGATGTTCAAATCAATTAATATTCTTTACTGAGTATTTATTGATAATAAAAAAGCCGCAACAGCGGCTTTTTTTAATTCTAACATTTGGGAAGCATGATTTATTTAGCTTCAACTTCGGCACGTACACCTAATGTATGGCAAATCGCATACGTCAACTCTGCACGATTCAGTGTATAGAAGTGAAAATCTTTCACCCCTTCTCGGCTCAGCACTCGAACCATATCAATGGCATTACTCGCACCTAACATCTGACGACTAAGAAGATCATCATCTAAGCCTTGGTACTGCTTCTCTAGCCAACCTGGGATCTTCACGTTATTGGCCGCTGCAAAGCGCTTGGCTTGCGTCATGTTAGAAACAGGCAAGATACCAGGTACAATCTCAACATCGATACCAGCAGCCACACAGCGGTCACGAAAACGTAAGTAGCTTTCTACATCAAAGAAAAACTGGGTAATGGCTCGGCTAGCGCCCGCATCCACTTTACGTTTTAGATTAATCAAATCTGCCTGAGCACTTTTCGCTTCTGGGTGCACTTCAGGGTAAGCCGCAACTGAAATATCAAAATCAGCTTCTTTACGTAGTAACTCAACCAAATCGGCTGCATACATGTCAGGCTTAGTGCCTTGAGCGGGTAAATCACCACGTAGCGCGACGATATCACGAATACCATTGCGCCAATAATCTCGAGCAATAGTACGCAGCTCGTCACGGCTCGCATCAATACAGGTTAAATGAGGTGCAGCAATCAGCCCTGTTTGATCTTTAATGTCTTTAATAATGGAGTGGGTACGATCACGCTCACCAGAATTTGCACCATAAGTTACAGAAACAAATTTTGGCTTCAGTGTTTTTAAGCGGTGAATTGAATGCCATAAGGTTTCTTCCATCTTTTCACTGCTTGGTGGAAAGAATTCAAAAGAAACATTGATATCACCGTTAATATCAGCAATGTTCTGGTTTAACGAGTCTAGATGACTTGCGTGAGAGTATCCCATAGTGAATCCCTTCCTTTTTGGCCGTGTGGCCAGCTCCCCAAATGGTGACGTCTTAAATAACCGTTTAGACGTCTATATGTCTACAGAATGTCGTGTAACCAATTTAATGTCAACAAAGTGATCATGAATTTTTTTCAAGTTAACATTGCATAAACTTCAACATAGTAAATATACGCCAAATAAGCAAAAACCCGCATATAGCGGGTTTTTAATATCATTCAGTGATTACGGCCAATCCTATACCCTATGGTAAACATTCATACTATTAAGGTAAGTATTCATCCTATTTTATAGAAGCGCAGCAAGACGATTAATATCAGACAACAAGGCACCAGCGGTGACATCACGCCCCGCACCTGGGCCACGGATAACCAACGGATTATCACGATACCAACGGCTTTCAATCGCAAAAATATTATCACAAGGTAATAAATTGGCTAATGCATGCTCTTGAGGCAACGCTTCTACGCCCACATTGGCTTTGCCATTTTTATCTAAGCGAGCAACATAGCGCAATACTTTATCTTCTTGCTGTGCTTTCGTTAAACGTTCAAGTAACAGCTCATCCAGTTTTTCGGCCTGTTCAAAAAAGCCATCGATGCTCAATGCCGCTAAATCATCAGGTACCAAGGATTCGACTTTCACCTGCTCAGGTTCAATCTCTAAACCTGATTCACGCGCCAGTATGACAAGCTTTCGCATCACATCGCTACCATCCAAATCATGGCGAGGATCTGGCTCTGTTAAGCCTTGCTGCCAAGCCTGCTCAATTAACTGAGAAAACGGTAATGCGCCATCATATTGCTGAAATAGCCACGATAACGTACCCGAAAAGATACCTGAAACTGCGATAATGTCATCGCCACTCTCACGTAAATCACGCACGGTATGGTTAACGGGTAAACCTGCCCCTACTGTTGCGTTATATAACCAATGACGGCTGGTTTTAGCAAAAGCATCTTGAACCGCATGATAATCTTTACTCGAGGCTGATCCTGCGACTTTATTTGCTGAAATCAGATGCAGACCACTTTCCGCAATGCAGGGATACCTTGCTGCAAGTTGAGCACTGGCAGTCACATCTAAGATGACGACATCGTCATAATCACTCGACGCTAATGCGGGAAATAACTCCCCATTAGCATAACTAATGGCTTCCTCATCAAAGCTATTGAGTGCACGTTTAGGGTTAATACCGCTAAAATCAATCCAATGACGGCTGCTATCAACCACCCCAACCAAGGTAAAGCTCATACCGTGGCGTTTTTCTAGCTGTTCTTTTTCTCGCTCAAATAATTCAAGCCAACGGCTACCGATATTGCCTTTACCACATAAAACAATACCGACACGTTTTTGGGCTTGGAATAAGCTTTGGTGAATACGGGCGACCAAACCTTCGGTATCGACTTTACGCAATACGGCGATCAAACTTAACCCTGATTCCGCTTCAGTCATGAACTCAACCGGTAGCCCTTTTAGCTGCTGATAAAAGCCATGACAATGCACTGGATTATTGACGACGCCAGCACCGACAGCCGCAACCATCGAGAAACCTTCGCGCAGGCGTAGCTCTGCTGCGACACCACGATTCTGTAATAGCTCTAATACGCAGTTCACCATTTCACTGGTATAAGCCAATAAAATACGTCCTAACTCGACTTCAGCACTTTGCGCTAGTGGCAATAACTGAGCTCGCTGCAGAGTACGTTCTATATCGGTTTTTATTGCATCAAAATCATGAGATCGCGGTACATCTAATTCAATTAAACAGACTTCATCTAATGAGGTTACGATTTTGGCACCACGCCCAGAAGCCAACACTCGCTCGACACGTGTCGAACCTGATTCTGGCTGATGGCTGCATCGCAAAGTGAGATCAATCGTGCTTTGCGCAACAGGTTGAAGTGTTCGACTGTGTAAGACTGGCGCGGCAAGGCGGGCAAGTTCATCAGCTTCGTCTAAGCGTAATAAGGGCAACAAACATGCGTCAGCAACTTTGCGAGGATCCGCGCTGTACACGCCCGCCACATCACTCCAGATCGTAACGCGAGAAACGTCCGCTAATGCCCCGATAACCGTTGCCGAATAATCCGACCCATTTCGCCCAAGTAGCACCGTTTCTGACGTTTGGTTACGCGCCATAAAACCAGTGATCACAATACGGCACTTATTATGCTGAACCAGTTGCTGTTGTAATAACGGCCTTGAAAGTGTGCGATCCACTTCTGGCTGAACTGCACGTTCAGCACGCAGGAAGTCACGAGAATCTAAACTGACCGCAGACATATTATTACTATTAAGCAATGCCGCTAGCAGTCGCGCCGACCATAGCTCCCCATGGCCGAGTATCGAAGAACGTACTGCCTCTGTGATTTCTAATCCACTTAGCTTTGCCAGTTCGCTTAATTCAGCGTGTAACTGGCTCAGTAATCGATCAGCTTGCTCGCCATGCACTAACGCTTCAATTAAGTGTTGCTGAAACTGACGTAGCTCTTGTAATGTTTCATGTGCTTGACGCCCATCTTTACCTAGGCGCTCTACCCATTCAATTAGGCAATTGGTAGTTTTGCCCGCCGCAGAGACCACAATAAGATCATTCGGGTGGGAATATTCTCGCAGAATACCCGCAACACGGCGGTAGCATTCTGGATCTGCCAGACTACTGCCACCAAATTTATGCAATTGACGTTTCACTGTTTGAACCATTACACCGCCTCCGCAGCCAGAGTAAATGCTTGTTCAAGATCGTTAATTAAATCTTGAGGATCTTCCAAACCAACAGAAAGGCGTAACAGTGACGTTTTAATACCAGCTTCTGCTTGTGCTTCATCAGACATCGCACGGTGTGTCATGCTTGATGGATGCGCAATTAAGCTTTCGGTTCCACCTAATGATTCTGCTAATGAAAATAATTTTAATGCCTCAACGAAAACTTCAAGTTGACGGTAAGTACCTGCCAGCTCAAAGCTAAGCATGGAACCAAACCCTTTTTGCTGACGCGCTGCAATATCATGGCCTGGGTGCTCAGGCAAACTAGGGTGATAAATTTGGCCAACCAGAGCATTTGTTTGTAGATACTTAAGGATCTCGGCACCATTCTCTTCATGCATCCGCATTCTTGCACCTAACGTACGCAAACCACGTAATGTTAAGTAAGCATCAAACGGTGCACCCGTAGCACCAATGCAGTTAGCCCACCAAGCAATGTTTTCTGCTTGATCTGCATCTTTTGAAATTAAAACGCCACCCACAACATCCGAATGACCATTGATGTATTTCGTCGTCGAATGCACCACAAAATCAGCGCCTAATTTAATAGGTTGCTGTAAAAGCGGAGAAAGAAAGGTGTTATCAACGGCAACCTGCGCGCCAACCGCTTTAGCTTGCTGGCACAATGCTTCTACATCAATCACACGTAATAATGGGTTCGACGGGGTTTCAACCCAAACAATTTTAGGTTTTTTCGCCAGCGCTTGAGCAAGCGCTACGGGATCTGACTGATCGATAAATAAAACGTTAAAATCGCCTTTATTAGCACGTGTATTAAACAGACGGTAAGTACCACCATAACAATCATGCGGGGCAATAATTAAATCATCAGGGCTAAGCAATGCCGATACAAGCAAGTTAATTGCAGCAGTTCCGCAACTCGTCACAACGCCACCGGCACCGCCTTCGAGATCAGATAAGGCATCAGCTAACATGTTCCGCGTGGGATTGCCTGATCGAGAATAGTCGTACTGCGGTAACTCACCGAGTTTGGGGAAACTATAAGTCGATGTCAGATAAATAGGTGGAACAACAGCGTTGTGCTGACTGTCTGATTCAATACCTGTGCGCACAGCGATGGTGGCAAGTTGCTTGTCACTCATTATTACCTTCCTTGTTTCAGGCTTAGCCCGTTCCTGAATAAAATAGCAACAACAACATTACCGACATTAAACTAAGACGTCAACACTTCTAGACGTCTATATGTCTTTGCATGTGGCGGTAAATCCGGCTAAAATTCGGGTTATAATTATTTAGCCCTAATATCGCTGAGAAGGTAGAACATGGCAGAGTGGAATGGCGAGTACATCAGCCCATACGCGGAACATGGTAAGAAAAACGAACAAGTTAAGAAAATTACTGTTTCGATTCCATTAAAGGTTTTAAAAATCTTGACTGATGAACGCACTCGTCGCCAGGTAAATAACCTGCGTCATGCAACAAACAGTGAATTACTGTGTGAAGCATTCCTACATGCTTATACAGGTCAGCCGTTACCAACTGATGACGATATTCGTAAAGATTGTCCAGATGCACTTCCAGCAGAAGCGAAAGCGATCATGGATGAAATGGGCATTACTTACGAAGACATCAACGAATAACGTTCATCTTCTAGGTACAAAAAAACTGACTGTGGTGACAACTCTGGTACCACAGTCAGCAAATATGGAAACACGCTACTTTTTGTGATTTTTAATAACAGCTTTTACTTATTAGTTCTCCGCTTACGCCGCACGCCCTATCATCAATGTAAAAAGAAAAATAGTAATCACAATACCTAGCAATTTAAGTTCACGCCTTTTCATAGCTTTCTCCTTCCTGTCTTTCATTTAGAATGAGTTTTCTCACCACCATAATAAACACACCAGTCAGTACCAAGTTCAGTGCTAACGACAGCATGCTGATAGTGACAATCGGTCCACCAAAGCCATAACCAAGACTGATCATCAACACACCAGCCCCCACTTCACCGCGCGGCCACATACTAATCGACAACGCCAATCGCTCTCTGAGTGAAGCTTCTTTGCGGTAACAAAATAGAGGGAACATCTTGCCGACATTGGCAATGATCGAGATAACGACAACATGGTAAGTAATTTCAGCCAATGACATAGCAGGCATAGAGAGCGTGATGCTATCAGACGCAGTAATATCAGCCGAACCAAAAATTTGTGGCAAACTTAAGCCAACCAACACCATGAATACACCTGCAATCAAGCTGGATAGCTGTTGATCAGACGCCGACTCATGCTGCGATTTCATCATGCAACCCAACACAAACGCAGGTAACAAGACTTCAAAATGCACACCGCTGCGTAGGTAAAACAATTCGCACACAACAGCTATCACAACGGCATACCCCAACACGGCAGAAGCTGAAGAAGGAATAGACCACAAATGTAAATAACGATAACCCAGCGCCAATAGACCAAACATTAACACTAACGTCAGGCCTAGCGCGGGTTGCCATCCCACAACTAAAATAGACAATGGAATCATCAGCAGCACAGTATCTAAGTCATCAAAAATGGCCAAAATACGGGCTTTATTAAATACCCATGTTGCGCCTAACCCAGCAGCAGTCAGCATGGCAAATAACACCCCTGCCGATGTTGGTGCAGCAAAACGACCAATAACTAATGTTTCTTTCCAAGCATCTACGTTGCTCCATAGCTCTGGTGGCATTAGCACAAAGATGAAATACACCACGACAGCAATCCATGGGAATGTTGCTGTTGTCATGGCGACAACATAATCCCAGCGGTATTGTTTCAGGTTGTTTTTATCAATTTCAAACTCACGGCCCACATTGATCATAATGTAAGCCAGTGCCGACATGGTCAGCACCATAATGACTGGTTGCAACTTGCTATAACTTGGAATAAAAGATGGTAGTAGTTGAGAACAAATCAGCCCCACCAATAAGAGTGCGGAATATACGATAATCTTTTTCACGTCATAACCTCTGTATTACATTACTCATAGAATTAGCTTGCAATCCATTGCTCATAAAAAGCAGCCTGCAATCCATTGCGGAATTGCAGGCCAACGGGTTAGACGAATTTCACTTTCGTTATTTCTTTGATGCCTGATAGCACAAAGGTCGGTACTGATGCCGCAACAACCACAGCCAACAAGTGACCGAATGATAGTGACTCAGTATTGAAGACCAATTGACCAAAGCCAGTGTAAATCACCGCTAAAGATAACGTGGCAGACAACGCCACAGCACCAAGTAGATACTTATTGGTGAATGGATTTTTACGGTATAACGTTGTAAAACTACGCGAATCAAACAGGTGCCATAGTTGAGAGAAAATCAGCATCGCAAACGCCACTGTCTGTGCATATTCAGCACTGTGACCTGCATTTAATACCCAGCTAAATGCTAGGTAACTCATGCCACCCAATGCCAAACCACGAATTACAATTCTGACACCCAAGCTATCGCCAAAGAAGCCTTCGTTACGCTTACGCGGTTTACGCGACATCACGTCGTTCTCTTCCGGCTCAACCCCTAATGCCAACGCAGGTAGGCCATCAGAGACTAAGTTGATCCATAAGATCATCAATGGTGTAAGCGGCAAAATAGTTGCAGGCCCCATCACTAAGAAAGCAATCAGTATTACTGCTACTTCACCCACGTTCGCTGTCAATGCCTGACGAATGAACTTACGTAAATTATCAAAGATCTGACGACCTTGACGCACTGCTTTCACAATCGTGCTGAAGTTATCATCCAACAAAATCAGGTCGCCAGAGTCTTTCGCTACCGAGGTACCAGAAATGCCCATCGCTACCCCAATATCCGCTCGACGAAGTGCTGGTGCATCATTCACACCATCACCAGTCATTGCAGGTACTTCATTGTTTTCTTGCTGTGCTTTCACGATACGAAGTTTATGCTCTGGGCTAACGCGAGCATAGACGGCAACCTCAGGACAGATACGACGCAGTTCTTCATCGTCCATTTCATCCAGTTGAGCTCCTGTAATGACCTTATCGTTATCACTGCGGATAATGCCAATATCTCGAGCAACAGCAGCAGCTGTTAAGGCATGGTCACCAGTGATCATGACAGTACGAACACCTGCATCAAAACAGCTATTTATCGCATCACGCACTTCAGGGCGTGGAGGATCCATGATGCCGTATAAACCTAGGATTGTGATGTCATGCTCCAACTCATGGTGATCACGCTCTAAGTCTTCATCTGTCAAAGGGCGGAAGCCAACAGCAAGTGTACGCAGTGCTTGATCAGCAAACTCTTCAATCGCTTTCTGGTAATTCGCAATATGTTGCTCAGCAGGACTAGACGCCAGTGCCAAGTTCCCTCGCATTTCCTGACTCGAATGGACTACCACATTACCGTCAGCCATAAAGCCCGATGCTTTACGCAAGATGACATCTGGTGCTCCTTTTACAGCCAAGAAATGTTGGCCAGCTTTATCTCGTACAATTACCGATGCCATTTTTCGACCAGAGTCGAACGGAAATTTCTCAATTAAGGTAAAATCACCCGACGCCAACATAGTGCCTTGCTGCAAGCCAGCTTTCGCGGCCGCTACAATCAATGCGCCTTCAGTTGGATTACCGCGCACCGTATATTTACCTTCATCTTGTAAATATTGAGCATCGTTACATAACGTTGCAACAGTCAAACCTTGCATCATTTCCGGGCTGTCTGTTACCGCTGTATTATGATCTTGAGGAATAAACTCTCCTTTAGGATCAAAACCTTTACCAGTCACTTTCCACTGGCGACCCGATGCATCATACGCTTGCATTACCTGCATTTGGTTTTGTGTCAACGTGCCCGTTTTGTCTGAACAAATAACCGTTGTTGAGCCCAAAGTTTCAATAGCAGAAAGCTGTTTTGCCAAGGCATTGCTCTTCACCATTTTGGTCGAACCCATTGTCAATACAATGGATACTACAGTTGGCAAGCCTTCAGGAATCGCAGCTACCGACAATGAAATACCAGTGCTCAGAATTTCTAGCCATGGCATACCGTGGTACAAACCAATCGCACACACCACAGCAACAACTACCAACGCTGCAATCATCAAGGTATGAGCGATAGTATCCATACGCACTTGCATCGGTGTTTTTGTTTCTTCGGTATTCGTCATCAAGTCAGCAATATGGCCAACTTCGGTCTGCATTCCAGTGCCTACCACAACACCGTAACCATTACCTGAGGTTACAATCGTGGTCATAAAGCCCATATTTACTTGGTCACCTAAGCCAATATTGTCACCATCTAAAGCTGCAATCGCTTTATCGACAGGCTCTGATTCACCGGTAAGGGCTGCTTCATCAATAGAGAGCCGATTGGCTTCAATGATTCGAACATCAGCAGCTAAAATGTCACCAGTATTAATCGTTAAAATGTCACCAGGCACCAATTCTCGTGCTGGAATCGACAACACTTCTCCGTCACGCACGACCTCTGCGTTGGGTGCTGCCATCTCTTTTAGGGCATCCATCCCCTTTTTTGCTTTCATTTCTTGCCAAAACGCAATCAACGCATTGATGACAATAATCACCGTAATAGCGATACCATCAACATAATGACCCGTAAATAAGGACACCAAAGCCCCGACAGCCAAAATAAAGATCAATGGGTTTTTAAATTGGTGTAATAACATTTCAAGAGCAGACTTACCTTCTTGCTCTTGTATTTCATTTGGTCCGTATTCAGCTTGACGCTCTGTCACTGTCTCAGATGAAAGACCACAACGCGTTGTATTCAACTCTGAGAGCGTGTCATCCGCTGTCTTTATAAACCACTTTTTTCGCATACAATAACCCCCAACAAAATAAAGGCGACAAAAACCAACCAAAACATGGCAAGCCCTGAACTTAATTAATTGATAACAGTCAATCAGAATAGCTGACCGCATTTAAATTATATTATTCATTCAAATGCCGAAATACTTTTCGGCATTCACAATTCTTATTTGGGAACTTTATTGACCCCCGTCAACATTCGGATTGATATCGGCGATAAATATTAAAAAGAATGTAAACAGGCATAAACAAGACTGAATAATAAATGACTAAACACATCGGTAAAACCGAGTGATTAAGGGTAAAGCGCAGGCCTGACCGTATCTAAAGGCTTTTTTGTGATGTGAACCTTAATAATGGTACTGAATTATGCAAATAAACTGAACGTATAAAAAAGGTCTACAGTAACTCAACAAATCAAATGCAAGATTCATTAACTATTAAAAGTAACACTAAAAATTTCATACTGTAACTAATCATTACAAGGTCGACATATATGTTTCGTTTTATTTAGCCTTGTAATTAAAAATACAAAATGTAATTAATATGGTTATTAATAATATATTTGTAAGTATCCCACCAATTAGATTTCAGCAGTTACACTGCATCACTAAACAGTAATAAATTGCTATCTTTTGTAAAAATAGAACTTAGCTAGCGTATTTTATATTTATCAATAACCTTGAATGAATGCTGAATATAAAAATGATCATAATCAAATAGTACTCCCCCTAACCTAATACAATAAACTCACTACAGTAATTCGAAGCAATACGGATATTACTCGAGCGTTTATTTTTATTTGTTCAGCAATCTATGGGGTGGTATATGTGGAATTCAGTAATTAATATGATAGGCATGTGTTTAATCGGTGGGAAATACATGTTAATGCTTATATTGGCTACCACGATGCTCTTTTCAGGCTCGTTCAGTACAGAAATGATCATGATGCAGGGGGGAGATCCTACTGAATAACATACCGTTCTAATACTCGTGGTACAGTCAAACCGTAAATAGCACAAAGCCAGCGACACAGTGTGCAGCTGGCTCTGAGTGTTCATAGCAAAAGTTGAAGGCGTTACATTAGCTTTCCATGTAACCCACAGGCATGTCAATTTGCGCCACACCCGAATCAATAGCTGCTTGTGCTACCGCTTTGGCAACACGTGGAAGCAAGCGTGGATCCATTGGCTTTGGAATAATGTAGTTAACACCAAACTCAAGCTCATCGACACCTGCCGCTTTCATGACTTCAGCTGGTACTGGCTCTTTCGTTAATTCACGAATCGCTTTTACCGCTGCTAGCTTCATTTCATCATTAATTTTGCTCGCACGTACATCTAATGCACCACGGAAAATGAATGGAAAACAAATAACGTTGTTTACCTGGTTAGGGTAATCAGAACGACCAGTTCCCATAATCAGATCATCACGAACGGCATGTGCCAGCTCTGGTTTAATTTCAGGATCAGGATTTGAACATGCAAACACAACAGGTTTATCAGCCATTAGCTTAAGCGCTTCTGGAGCCAATAAGTTTGGACCTGAAACGCCAACAAAAATATCAGCCCCTTCAATAACATCTTCCAGCGTACGCTTGTCGGTGTTGTTAGCAAATAGCTGCTTATATTCGTTGATGTCATCACGACGAGTGTGAATAACACCTTTACGGTCAAGCATATAGATTTTCTCGCGCTGAGCGCCAGACTTAATCAACAGTTCCATACACGCGACAGCAGCCGCACCAGCACCTAAACATACAATAACAGATTCGCTGATTTCTTTGCCTTGAATTTCAAGGGCATTCAACATACCTGCAGCCGTTACGATCGCTGTACCGTGCTGATCATCGTGGAATACAGGAATAGAACAACGCTCAATCAGACGTTTTTCAATTTCAAAACAGTCTGGTGCTTTAATGTCTTCAAGGTTAATACCACCAAAGGTATCCGCAATGTTTGCCACTGTATCAACAAACTCATCAATGGTGCGGTGCTTCACTTCTATGTCGATAGAGTCTAAACCAGCAAAGCGCTTAAACAATAAAGATTTACCTTCCATTACAGGCTTCGATGCCAATGGACCAAGATTACCTAAACCTAAGATAGCTGTACCGTTGGTAATAACCGCAACCATGTTACCTTTGCCAGTATATTTATAAACATTTTCAGCATTTTGTGCGATTTCTCGTACGGGTTCAGCAACACCAGGGCTGTATGCTAAAGCAAGATCTTGAACAGTATCTGCTGGCTTTGTTAGCGCAATGGCCGTTTTTCCTGGTACAGGGTAAGCGTGGTAATTAAGAGCTTGTTGGCGAAAATCTTCCGACATAATGTTCTGGTCCTAGGTAACAGGCGATCTCGATCCTGAATGAAAATGATGTTCAGTTCGGTATTGGGAGATGGATCATATTATATAGCACTACAAAATCCTAGCGCAGCACAACTGGTCAAGCCAATTGAATCTTTATATATGATAACTCAATCAGATAAGTGGGTATAAATTGTGCTACAAAAAGTAAACTAGGCGAATAAGAAGTGTAAGCCATCACGCAAAGTAGTGCCTTGCACAGCTTTAGCTTAATAAAGAAATATGGGGAATACCAAATAACAGGTAAAAAAAAGGGATGCATAAGCATCCCCTTTCATCGGAATTCAATGGGCAATTACTTGCTACCAAGAGCACCGAAACGTTTGTTGAACTTATCAACACGACCACCAGAGCTAACTTGACGTTGCTTACCAGTGTAGAATGGGTGACATTTGTCACACACATCAAGGTTTACATCTTTAGTCATAGTAGACTGAAAAATGAATGTGTTGCCGCAAGAACAACGAGCGTTCACTGCACTGTAATCTGGGTGGATACCTTGTTTCATGGGAAAACCTCAAGTATAAGGCCGCGTCGCTCTCCCGATCCAAAGCCGGGCACCACACGTCGTTAAAAATAGTATGCCGCATAAACGACAAATTAGGGCGCGTATGATAATCAATCATTACGCTCAGATCAACAGACACGCTACTATTTTCACCGTTTATCGACTAAGTATAACTAAGTGCGCTATCAATAACGACTACATGACTAATCAATTTGGGATAAACTGTCGTGCGTTGTACACTTCAAACTCAATCAGTAAACCATCTGTGACGCTTAACAGCATAGTGCTTTAATATAATCACAGCTTCATCTTCGGTTAGTTATGACATCCAATATTGCCAGAGTGGCGCTTCCTGTTCCATTGGACAAAACATTTGATTACCTAATAAAAACAGGCTCTTCCCCTGTGGTAGGAGGTCGAGTAAAGGTGCCATTCGGACGCCAACAACTGGTCGGTATTGTTATTGAAATCACTGATAAATCTGATTTCCCAATCGCACAGCTAAAACCCATCTATACCGTCATTGATCAAGCGCCATTATGGACTTCACCATTATTTAGCTTGTTATCTTGGGCTAGTAATTATTACCAATACCCATTAGGCGATACATTAGCTAACTCAATGCCGGGATTGCTGCGTAAAGGACGAGAAGCATCTGCAGGCACGCTCAAATACTGGGCGCTAACAGAAGCTGGGCGCGATCAGCCAATCACCGCACTTAAACGGGCGCCTCGCCAAGTACAAGTGTTGAATATATTAAGAAATGGTAATTGTCGCCATGAAGCTCTGCTTGCTGAAGAAATCAGCTCAGCCACGTTAAAAACACTGGTCGATAAAGGCTGGATAACCGAATTACAAGAAAAGCCCCGCCTGGTCGATTGGCACAAGCATTTTGCGGTCACTGAAGAAAAGCCTCGCTTGAATGAAGAACAAGCCTTAACCATTGCGACAATTAATGCCAACCCTGAATTTGGCTGTTACTTATTAGAAGGGGTTACAGGTTCAGGTAAAACCGAAGTATATCTGAACGCTTTAGAGCCAATATTAGCGGCTGGCAAACAAGCATTAATACTCGTGCCTGAAATCGGTTTAACCCCACAAACCATTAACCGTTTTCGTCGTCGCTTCAATGTGCCACTGGAAACCGTGCATTCTGGTCTCAATGATACAGAGCGTCTATCTTCATGGTTAGCTGGTCGAGATAACCAAGCAGGGATCATTATTGGTACGCGCTCTGCTTTGTTTACGCCTTTCCATAATCTGGGCATCATCATTGTCGATGAAGAGCATGATGCGTCGTATAAGCAACAAGATAGTTTACGTTACCATGCCCGTGATCTCGCCGTTATGCGAGCAAACAAAGAAAACATTCCAATTGTTTTAGGGTCAGCAACCCCTGCGCTAGAAAGTTTACACAATGCTAAAACAGGTAAATATCATCACCTTCATCTTACTCGCCGAGCTGGTAATGCCCAATCTGCTCGTCATGGGGTTCTAGATGTAAAAGGCTTATACCTTGATGCAGGGTTATCCGCCCCATTAATTGCCCAAATGCGTAAACATTTAACGGCTGGCAACCAAGTCATTTTATTCTTAAACCGTCGGGGCTTTTCCCCTGCCATGATTTGTCATGAATGTGGCTGGCTAGCAGAATGTGACCGTTGTGATGCGTATTACACCCTGCACCAACAATCTGGAGAGCTGCGTTGTCACCATTGCGGAACTCAACGACCTATCATGCACCAATGTAATAGTTGTGGCTCAACTCAACTCAATGCTGTCGGAGTGGGAACAGAGCAATTAGAGCAGCAATTAGCGACTTTATTTCCTGAATACAAAACAGTACGTATTGATCGCGATAGCACTCGTCGAAAAGGGTCGCTAGAAGATTACCTAGAAGCCATAAAGAACAATGAGTATCAAATTTTAATTGGTACTCAAATGCTGGCAAAAGGTCACCATTTTCCAAATGTTACCTTGGTCTCACTCATTGATGTCGACAGTGCGTTATTCAGTAATGATTTTAGGGCATCAGAGCGTCTTGCTCAGTTGTTTATTCAAGTGGCTGGTCGCGCCGGTCGTGCCAGTAAACCAGGAGAGGTATTGCTGCAAACTCATCACCCTGAACATGCTTTATTACAAGCATTGTTACACAAAGGTTATGATAACTTCGCCGATAACGCACTAATAGAACGAAAAGAAGCCTTATTACCACCTTACACACATTTGGCATTATTTCGTTCAGAAGCCAACAATAGCGACCACGTTTGCCAACTTTTACAGCAAATACGGGGCATATTTGAATCTAGCCCTTTGTTTAACCAAGACACCTTTATCATGGGTCCCAACCCTGCCCCCTTGGCTCGCCGTGCAGGGCGATACCGATGGCAACTGCTTCTTCAGGCTCCGGATCGTAAAACCTTACAGCGTATGCTAGCAATTGCTAAACCCGCAATTCAACTACTGCCCTTAGCGAAAAAAGTACGTTGGTCGATCGATGTTGAACCTCAAGATTTAACTTAAAATGAACAATGCGATGTAAGTCACATGTTGAATGTAATTTATGCTCATAAAGCCATGTTTAATCAACAACAGAGCGCATACAATAAGATGCTTGCTGGTCACGGTGCCTGCTCATTTTGGCCAAGGTCCTCCAGCATATTAAGAGAGAAATAATAGAGAGGAACTGCAAATATGGCGACAATGAAGGACGTTGCCCAGCTAGCTGGTGTATCTACGGCCACGGTTTCCCGTGCGTTAATGAACCCAGAAAAGGTCTCGGCATCGACCCGTAAAAAAGTCGAACAAGCCGTTATGGAAGCTGGTTATTCCCCCAATTCACTGGCCAGAAACCTGCGCCGCAATGAATCAAAAACCATCGTTACTATCGTACCCGACATCTGTGACCCCTACTTCACCGAGATTATCCGTGGTATCGAAGAAGCTGCGATGGAACACGGTTACTTAGTCTTGCTCGGTGATAGCGGACAACAGAAAACTCGCGAGAATTCATTTGTTAATTTAGTTTTCACCAAGCAAGCTGACGGCATGCTGCTGCTGGGCGCTGATTTACCGTTTGATGTCAGCAAGCCCGAACAGAAAAACCTACCTCCATTAGTAATGGCATGTGAATATGCGCCAGAACTTGAGCTGCCAACTGTTCATATCGATAACTTAACTGCCGCCTATGAAGCCGTAAACTATTTAACTCAGATGGGTCATAAGCGTATTGCGCAAATTTCTGGTCCTGATCAAGCAGCGCTATGTCAATTTCGCGCACAAGGTTATCAGCAAGCACTTCGTCGTGGTGGTATAGAGTTGAACCCTGCTTACACTGTTAAAGGTGATTTCTCGTTTGCAGCAGGTGCACGGGCTGTTACAGCCCTACTTTCATTACCTGAGCCACCAACAGCACTATTCTGTCACAGTGATGTGATGGCCATTGGGGCAATGCAACAAGCCAAACGTCTTGGTTTACGCGTACCGCAAGATCTGTCCATTGTAGGCTTTGATGATATTCAATTTGCAGAATATTGCGATCCCCCGTTAACCACCGTTTCTCAGCCGCGTTATGAAATTGGTCGCCAAGCAATGTTGATGCTACTTGAACTATTAAAAGGCAAAGATATTCGTGCTGGCTCGCGTTTACTTGATGCAAAGTTGGTCATTCGCGAAAGTGCCGCGCCACCATCAATGTAATCACACGCAGAAATAAGTGAGCTTATTACTTTTTTGGGCATAAGCTCACACTTTCCCATCGTATTAAAACGATTATTCCTCAAGTGATTGATTCAAACACTAGTCAGGTACGGCGCAAGTTTGTACCATAGCCTAATTGTGATTCTTGTAATGTTTTATCATTGTGGCCACTAAAGATTATGTGAAACGCGGACGCTCGCCAAAAAAGCCAGCCCGCCAAAACCGAAAAGCCCCAGCTTCCACTGGATTCCCTGTAAAATGGGGACTTATTGCACTGACATTAGTCGGTGCGCTTGGCTATGGGTTGTATTTCTTATCCAGCTCTCCTGCACCTGCTACTCAGCCTGTTCCAAAAGCTGAAGCAGTGAAACCTCAGCCAATATCGACACCAGAAAAAAACACGACGAAAAAAACAACTCAACCCGTGGTGAAAACCCCAAATAAAGCCAAAGAAACCAGCACACTTCCACCGAAGCCTGAAGAAAAGTGGCGTTACATCGAAGAGTTGAAAAACAAAGAAATACAAATTGAAGCCAAAAAAGCCGATGACAAGCCAACCAAACCTTATCTGATGCAATGTGGGGCATACCGTAGCCAAGATCAGGCTGAACAGCGTAAAGCGATGATCGCTTTTCAGGGGTTAAATAGCCAAGTTAAAGCATCGGCCGGTGAAAAAGGCACATGGTATCGAGTCATCATTGGGCCTTACCCCAAAAAGCGCCAAGCTGAAAACGACCGAAACATGCTAAAACGGGCAGGTATTGCACCTTGCGCGATTTGGTTCTGGGAATAACACTTCCAGTAACTACCTCTAAATAGATTTGAAAAAGGATGCCGAGGCATCCTTTTTTTGTTACCTCGCCATACCTTGAAAAACAAATACACCACCCCCAGATATACTAATAACATCGTTCTCGGCATTAAGCCGAAGAGAATCAAAGGGGTTCAACCGTGACAACAATCGTATCTGTACGTCGAAACGGTAAAGTCGTAATTGCTGGTGATGGTCAAGTCTCTCTTGGCAACACAGTAATGAAAGGCAACGCTCGTAAAGTACGTCGTTTATATAACAACAAAGTACTGGCGGGTTTTGCAGGCGGCACCGCTGATGCCTTCACTCTATTCGAACGTTTTGAGCGGAAGCTTGAGATGCATCAAGGTCACTTGCTGAAATCAGCAGTCGAACTTGCTAAAGACTGGCGCACCGATCGTGCGCTACGTAAATTGGAAGCTATTTTAGCTGTAGCGGATGAAACTGGCTCATTAATTATCACTGGTAACGGTGATGTGGTTCAGCCTGAAAATGATTTAATTGCGATTGGTTCTGGCGGTAATTTTGCTCAAGCAGCAGCAACCGCGTTATTAGAAAATACCGATTTAGGTGCGCGTGAAATTGCTGAAAAGTCACTGAATATCGCTGGCGATATCTGTGTATTCACCAATCATAATCACACCATTGAAGAGCTAGAAACTAAGTAAGGAAGTTGCAATGTCTGAGATGACCCCACGCGAAATCGTCCATGAGCTTGATCGTCATATTATCGGTCAAGATAAAGCTAAACGTGCTGTTGCGATTGCATTACGTAACCGCTGGCGTCGCATGCAACTTCCAGAAGAGCTGCGTGTTGAAGTAACACCTAAGAATATTCTGATGATTGGTCCTACGGGTGTCGGTAAAACCGAAATCGCTCGTCGTTTAGCAAAACTCGCTAACGCCCCCTTCATCAAAGTTGAAGCCACGAAATTTACCGAAGTCGGCTATGTCGGTAAAGAAGTGGAAACAATCATTCGCGACTTAACTGATGTTGCTGTAAAGATGACGCATCAACAAGCGATGAGCAAAGTACAATTTCGCGCAGAAGAATTAGCTGAAGACCGCATTCTTGATGTGCTGCTACCACCCGCACGTGATCAGTGGGGGCAGAATGAAGAAAACGATACTGACTCTTCAACGCGTCAGTCATTCCGTAAGAAATTACGTGAAGGCAAGCTTGATGATAAAGACATCGAGATGGATATTGCTGCGCCGCAAATGGGTGTAGAGATCATGGCTCCTCCAGGAATGGAAGACATGACAAACCAGCTTCAAGGAATGTTCCAAAACTTAGCTGGTAACACAAGCAAAAAACGTAAAATGAAAATCAAAGATGCCATTAAAGCAGCGACAGAAGAAGAAGCGGCTAAATTGGTTAATCAAGAAGAATTAAAAGAACAGGCAATTTTCTCGGTAGAGAACAATGGCATTGTTTTCCTTGATGAAATCGACAAGATTTGTAAACGCGGTGACTCTTCAGGCCCTGATGTTTCACGCGAAGGTGTTCAGCGCGACCTACTGCCATTAGTCGAAGGTAGCACAGTATCAACTAAACACGGCATGGTAAAAACGGATCACATCTTGTTTGTGGCTTCTGGCGCATTCCAAATGTCGAAACCATCAGATTTAATCCCTGAACTGCAAGGTCGTCTACCTATTCGAGTTGAACTTGAAGCACTAACGAGCCATGACTTTAAACGTATTCTGACCGAGCCTAACGCTTCTCTAACCGAACAGTACAAGGCATTGATGGCGACAGAGTCTGTCAATATCGACTTCTCTGAAGACGGTATTAATAAAATTGCTGATGCAGCATGGCAAGTTAACGAGCGTACCGAGAATATCGGTGCTCGTCGCTTACATACTGTTATGGAGCGTTTAATGGAAGAACTGTCTTTCGACGCCACTGATAGATCAGACGAATTGCTGGTCATTGATGAAGCTTATGTTAATGAGCGTCTCGGTGAACTGGTCGAAGATGAAGATCTAAGTCGCTTCATTCTGTAATAGAAAAGTAGCAGCAGGTGAAAGATAACCTACTGTAAAAGCATTAAACGGTGCCATATGGCGCCGTTTTTTTGTTTTTAAACAAACATTGATCGGATAAATTTGCCCCTCGCTATAATTGCGCCATAATACCCTTTCTACAGTTTTTTAAAGCACACTGATTATGAAATCATCTTCACTCGCAATTTGGCTCGATGCAGCAAGACCTAAAACCTTGCCATTGGCCATCGCATCAATTGTATGCGGCAGTGCAGTGGCAGGATGGCAAGGAAGTTTCTCTGCTTCAATTGCAGGGCTCGCTCTGCTAACCGCACTTTTACTCCAAATTTTATCTAACCTCGCCAATGATTATGGCGATGCGGTAAAAGGCACCGATAATGATGACCGTATTGGCCCACAACGTGCAATCCAATCAGGGTTAGTCACCAAAGGGTCAATGCAAAAAGCCATGGCATTGAATATTGTACTTACAGTTACCAGTGGTTTAACGCTCATTATTCTCGCCTGTAATAACCTAAAAGACATGTTTGGCTTCATGCTATTAGGTGTAATGGCGATTGCTGCTTCCATCGCTTACACCGTGGGTAATAAGCCCTATGGTTACCGTGGTTTGGGGGATATCTCAGTACTTACATTCTTTGGTTGGCTTGGCGTAGCAGGAACCTATTACCTGCAAGCCGGGCAAATTGACTCAATCATCATGTTACCGGCAACAGCCTGTGGTTTACTTGCTGTTGGGGTGTTAAATATTAACAACCTACGTGACATTGATAATGACCGTGCCTGTGGCAAGCTTACGCTAGCAGTACGCATGGGGCCTGATTGGGGGCGTAAATATCACCTATTTTTACTGACTGGCAGTATTGTTTGCCTTGCACTCTTTGCAGGGTTAGAACTTCGCTCACCGTTTGGTTGGTTATTTATTTTAAGTGCGCCTTTGTTATTTCAACATGGGAAACAGGTTTTTCAATCAACAGATGGAGCCGCGCTTCGTCCTATGATGGCAACCATGGTGAAGTGCGCACTTCTGACTAATTTGTTATTTGCCGCAGGCGTTATACTGGCTTAAAACGTTTAATCTCAGTTGCATCGGTTAACAAGCTGGTTATAATTTCAACAAGCGAATTACTTTCGAGCATAGGGCTTATCGATAGGCACCTGAAAGTATTGAAATGACAGCACCCGTTTCTTTTACTACGAGAAGAAGTTAGCGTATGGAATATAACACGTCCGAACTATGTGACATTTATCTGGATCAGGTTGATGTGATTGAGCCAATGTTCAATTCTTATGGTGGTCGCAGTTCCTTCGGTGGACAAATTACTACGGTAAAATGTTTCGAAGATAATGCGTTACTTCGAACGGTATTACAGCAGCCCGGTGTCGGTCGCGTATTGCTTGTTGATGGTGGCGGCTCACTACGTCGAGCGCTCATTGATGCTGACATTGCTCTGCTGGCAACAGAGAATGAATGGGAAGGTTTAATCGTTTACGGTAGTGTGCGCAATGTCGATGACTTAGATGAACTCGAGATTGGTATTCAAGCTATAGCGTCAATACCTGTAGGAGCGGATCAGCAAGGTGTAGGCGATATTGATATTGCCGTAAACTTTGGTGGCGTGACGTTTTTACCAGAAGATCATATTTACGCTGACAACACAGGGGTTATTCTGTCGCCAGAACCACTCGATATCGAATAATCGAATCGGTGTAATAACCCACAGTGCTAATAAAGAAACAGAGCCATCGGCTCTGTTTTTTTTATTCTACGTGATCCATCTTACCTAGCAGAGTGCGAACACGTTCTTGCCATGCTTGATGATCATTTTGCAATTTATCATTATCTTGTACTAGCACTTCACGGTTTGAGCGTAATTCACGAGCTTCAGCCGTTAGACTTTCGTTTGTTTCTTTTAATTCTTCAATTTCCATCTGAAGCAAAGAAATTGTATCAACAGCCATTTGTACCTTGGCTTCTAGCTTTTCCAACATTTCTAATGACATATTGTTCACCTGATATAAGCCCGTATCTCTCTTAAACCGTTAAGGGAGCACCACACGAGCATGGTTAAATTCGTTTATAAATCTATTCTAACGAGGCTGCCGCTCTCTGGCATCCACTATTCCACCAGTTGGTGGTAAATGGATAAATTTCACACAATATTGTTGAAATTTTTGCAAACAAAAAAGGCTGCCCCCTTATTTTTAAAGGTTTGGCACCACTTTAGCCTTTGCAGCCAATACATATTACAAGACAACTATTTTGCTCGCTACGCAATATAACTCGGTTATGAACTCAATGCCTATTTACGATCACCCAATAAGCCATGAGCAATATATAACAAATGCGCTTAGCCACTTTTTCATTCGGCTACTTTTTAGACTACCTAGCTGTAAAATCAACACACTAGGACACAAGTAACATACCTCCTGGACTCCAAACTCATCGGACCAAAACGAAAGCAGATTGTCATACAAAATGACTAACATCTTGGTATTAAAAGAAAAGAACGTTAAATGAATGTAAAATGCTTAAAAGTGCGATCTAACTCTATTTTCATGCAGCATTCACATGCTAATTTTTATCTTGATCGTATCTCTCTTGGAATTATCCAAGAATTCGCCGCTTTGGCACACCCGACCCCACTTAAGGTCGGGTTTTTCATTTATATCAGCAAGTTACGTTATGAGCATTATTTTCCAATCTGAAACTGAAATCATATAAACCTAAAATGTGCGTTCAATCATAAAAAAGCAAACGCTTGCTTTTATGAGCGAAGTTATACAAATTTTATGCTCGAACGCACATTTTTAACTCAAGAGTATGTTAATAATATTCGAGTAATGTAAATTGACGCTCGAATAAAAAATATAAAAGTACCTCTACGACGACATACCCATTATCAACAAAAGGACTGAATGATGACTAACTCGAAACAACACACGCTACTTGGCGAGTGTATCGCTGAGTTTATAGGAACCGGATTACTGATTTTTTTTGGTGTGGGCTGTGTAGCTGCACTCGTACTGACTGGCGCTGAATTTGGTCAGTGGGAAATAAGTATCATGTGGGGCTTAGGTGTAGCAATTGCGATTTATTGTACCGCTGGTGTCTCTGGCGCGCACATAAACCCAGCCGTGACAATCGCCTTAGCCTTGTTCCATGGGTTTGATAAACGCAAAGTTGCCCCTTATATTGTCGCGCAAATGCTCGGTGCATTTTGTTCAGCGGCATTAATTTACGCCCTATACGCTAACCTATTCACTGACTTTGAAGCTGCTCAACAAATTGTACGAGGCTCTGAAGCTAGCCTTGCGACTGCCGGTATCTTCTCTACCTACCCTCACCCTGCACTTTCTTTTGGTGGTGCCTTTGCAGTCGAGTTTGTAATTACAGCAGTGCTAATGTTTGCAATTCTAGCGATTGGCGATGAAAAGAATGGGGCACCACGTGGTGCTATGGGTCCACTTCTAATCGGTATTTTAATTGCGGTTATTGGTGGTTCTTTAGGTCCACTAACAGGTTTCGCAATGAACCCTGCACGTGATTTCGGTCCTAAATTCTTTGCCTTTTTAGCTGGATGGGGCGACATGGCTCTGACTGGTGGTAAAGATATTCCTTACATGATTGTGCCACTTTTAGCGCCTATCTGTGGAGCTGCATTTGGCGGATGGCTATACCCTAAAGCTATCGAACTTTACCTACCTGGCAACAAATGTACGATTCCAAACCAGTGCGAAGGTACTGACGAGCAAGATACGGCAAAAGCTTAATTACTTCTCTACCCTATAATTAGAACTAAAGGACATTCATCATGACTACTGAGCAAAAATATATTGTTGCACTTGATCAAGGTACAACCAGTTCTCGTGCCGTCATACTGGATCACGATGCGAATATCATTTGTTCGTCACAACGCGAGTTTACTCAAATTTACCCGAAAGCGGGCTGGGTAGAGCATGATCCACTAGAGATTTACGCAACTCAAAGTTCAACCCTAGTAGAAGTATTGGCTAAAGCAGGTATCCGCTCTGATGAAATTGCGGGGATTGGTATTACCAACCAACGTGAAACTACCATTGTTTGGGACAAAAACACCGGTAAGCCCGTTTATAATGCGATTGTTTGGCAGTGTCGTCGTACCGCTAGCATTTGTGAAGAATTAAAAGCACAAGGCTTAGAAGAATACATCCGTGAAAATACTGGTCTTGTGGTTGACCCGTATTTCTCTGGTACCAAGGTCAAGTGGATTCTCGACAACGTAGAAGGTGCTCGTGAAGAAGCTGAAGCTGGCAACCTATTATTCGGTACTGTTGATACTTGGCTAATCTGGAAGATGACGCAAGGACGTACATTCGTTACTGATTACACTAACGCATCACGTACCATGCTGTTTAATATCAACACACTTCAGTGGGACGAGAAGTTACTTAAAGCACTGGATATTCCACTATCTATGATGCCAGAAGTAAAAGCTTCATCAGAAGTTTACGGCAAAACAAACATTGGTGGTAAAGGCGGCACACGTATCCCTATTTGTGGTATTGCTGGTGATCAGCAGGCTGCACTCTTCGGTCAGATGTGTGTGGAAGCAGGTCAAGCTAAGAACACCTATGGTACAGGCTGTTTCTTACTGATGAACACAGGTAAAGAAAAAGTCACTTCTCAAAATGGCCTTTTAACCACGCTAGCTTGTGGTCCTAAAGGCGAAGTTGCTTATGCATTGGAAGGGGCTGTATTCATGGGTGGTGCATCTATTCAGTGGCTTCGTGATGAAGTGAAATTACTGGGCGATGCAAAAGATTCAGAATACTTTGCAGAGAAAGTGGGCAGCTCAAATGGCGTCTACGTTGTACCTGCATTTACAGGTCTTGGTGCCCCATATTGGGACCCGTATGCACGTGGTGCAATCGTCGGTTTAACACGTGGTGTTAATTCTAACCACATCATCCGTGCAACGCTTGAAAGTGTGGCTTACCAAACTCGTGATGTTCTCGATGCGATGCAAGCGGATTCTGGTATCAAGTTAGCGACATTACGTGTTGATGGCGGTGCAGTAGCCAATAACTTCTTAATGCAATTCCAGTCGGATGTCTTGGATACGCAGGTATTCCGCCCTGTAGTAACAGAAGTAACAGCATTGGGTGCAGCTTACCTTGCAGGCTTAGCTGTCGGGTTCTGGGATAGCATTGATGAACTTCAAGATAAAGCGAAGCTTGATCGTCAATTCATCCCTTGCGCGAATGATAAGAAACGTGACCGTCGCTACCGCGGCTGGCAGCGTGCCGTAGAGTGCGCGAAGGGCTGGGCTATCGATGAGGAAGACGAAGACGAATAATCACACTGATTAATCTTTAAAATTTTCGTAAATAAAGGTCCGCAAATTGCGGACCTTTTTATTGCCTGCTTGTTAACATTCTCATTTTATGATTTACATCAATATTCTTTAATCTTGCCTTTTGGGCTAAAAATACGATGTTCTTGCTGATTTTGAATAAACGCAAACGTTTCACTGCGAGCTATGATAAAATCCGCGCCAGTTAAACACCCATACATTAACTCACTGATTTCTATTCCTGGAGTAACCATGAAACGCGATTTAGCAATGGCATTTTCTCGTGTAACTGAAGGCGCAGCACTTGCTGGCTACAAATGGCTTGGCCGTGGTGATAAAATTGCTGCCGATAATGCCGCTGTAGAGGTAATGCGTACCCTTCTTAATCAAACTGAAATTGAAGGTGAAATTGTTATTGGTGAAGGTGAGATCGATGAAGCACCGATGCTTTTCATCGGTGAAAAAGTCGGTCTAGGTGGCGATGCCGTTGATATTGCCGTTGACCCAATCGAAGGAACGCGTATGACAGCAATGGGACAAAACAATGCCCTTGCTGTTCTGGCTGCTGGTGAAAAAGGCTCGTTCCTGAAAGCCCCAGATATGTACATGGAAAAATTGGTTGTTGGTCCTGAAGCTAAAGGGTGTATCAACCTTGACCTTCCCCTCGTAACAAACCTTGAAAACATCGCAAAAGCACTCGGTAAAACCTTAGATAGCCTAGTGGTTACTACCTTGGCAAAACCACGCCATGATGGTGTTATTGCAGAGATGCAATCTATGGGTGTACGTGTATTTGCATTCCCTGACGGCGATGTAGCGGCATCTATCTTAACCTGTATGCCAGACAGTGAAGTCGACGTAATGTATTGTATCGGTGGCGCACCAGAAGGCGTAGTCTCTGCTGCTGCAATTCGTGCCCTTGGCGGTGATATGCACGCTCGTCTTCTACCTCGCCATGAAGTAAAAGAAGATAACGAAGATAACCGTCGCCTAGGTCAAACCGAAATTGATCGCTGTAAAGAAATGGGTATCGAAACTAACGTGTTATTACGCATGGAAGACATGGCGAAAAGCGACAACGTTATTTTTGCTGGTACAGGGATCACAAAAGGTGACCTACTTGAAGGCATTACCCGTAAAGGTAATATCGCGACCACTGAAACACTATTGATTCGTGGTAAGTGCCGCACCATTCGTCGTATTAAGTCAACGCACTACCTTGATCGTAAAGACGATTCAATCAAAAACCATATCATTTAAATTCGAGCTCGGTTTAATAGATTCCAAGAAAAAGACGTACTTCTGTACGTCTTTTTTATCCCACTAAACACGCCAGCCCCTTTAATACTTCCATAAGATATTTATATCTATCAGCAATTAATGCCGAACTGCTCTATTCTTATTATGTAAAGTCGTTGCTTTATATACTTGGCTAGTTACATAATAGTCATGACTAAGGAAGAAGCAGGCAGTTATGAAAACCATCAATAAAATTCTTTACCACATGAAGCGTGAAGGCCCCGTGACAGCAAAAGTATTGTCACAAGAATTTAGCCTCACCACCATGGGAGTACGTCAACACCTGCAGGGTCTTGAAGATGAAGGGTTGGTGAATTTTCATGATGTGAAAGTCAAGGTAGGTAGGCCAACTAGACATTGGAGTTTAACGCCTCGAGGGCATAGCCGCTTTGCCGATCGTCATGGCGATCTCATTATTCAAATGCTTGATTCTGTCGAAGACATTTTTGGCAGTGGTGGTTTAAATCAAATCATCGAACGACGAGAGAATCAAACCTTTGAACAATACCAACACGCAATGGCAAATAGCTCAACTTTAAAAGAAAAATTGGAAATACTGACTACACTGAGGGAACAAGAAGGCTACATGGCTGAGCTACAGCAAGATGGTGATGAATTCATATTATTAGAAAATCACTGTCCAATTTGTCACGCTGCAAAACGTTGTCCTTCATTATGTAAGTCTGAACTTTCTGTATTCAGACGTCTATTAGGGGACAATTGCTCCATAGAAAGACACGAACACATTATTGCCGGAGAGAGGCGTTGCGCTTATCGAATACATAATTCTGAATAAAGAATTGGGAGAAAATTATGGCTGACTGGATTCCTGCGGAAGTTGTTACTAATCGTCACTGGAACAATGACCTTTTTAGTTTAACTTTACGCGCTAATATTGAACCATTTAAAGCTGGGCAATTTACCAAACTCGGTTTGGAAATTGATGGCAAAATGATCCAGCGAGCCTACTCCTTCGTTAACCCTCCGAGTGAAACCCTTGTTGAAGTATATGCCACACGCGTGGCTGATGGCTTGCTTTCGCCTCGCCTTCACGCTCTACAAGCAGGCGATACGGTATTTGTATCTGCCCGCGCCAATGGCTATTTCACACTAAATGAAGTGCCCGAGAGTGAGCATTTGTGGATGCTTGCCACAGGTACGGCGATTGGCCCTTATCTTTCTATCTTATTAAATTCAGATACCAGTGCGAACAGCGTTTGGAAACGCTACCGTAAAGTCGTGCTAATCCATGCAGTGCGCTTTGCGTCTGATCTTAGTTATCAAGCTGAAATAAATACGCTAAAAGAAAGGTACCCCGATCAGTTCATCGTCCAACCTTTTGTCAGCCGAGAACCCGCAATGCTCAGTTTGCCGGGGCGCATACCTCAAGCGATTGCAGATGGAATGTTAGAACGCCATGTCGGCTTACCTCTTAACCCAGCAACGAGCCAAATCATGTTGTGTGGCAATCCTGAAATGGTCAAAGATACGAAAGCGGCCCTTGAAGCCAAAGGATTTGAGAAAAATCTACGTCGTAAACCAGGGCAAATCACCATGGAACACTATTGGTAATATTACTAGTAATAACGACTAGATGATAAATCGTTCTTATCTCGCCACTGTCTCACCCTGTGTCTCAAAAACAAGTCAGTCTAGAGTTTACTAGACTGACTACGCTTATCTAAATCACTTCACTCTTTTTATGGCCCAGCAGATTAAAGCGAGGTCATAAAAAGATGACACGGATAGAGGGCGTTGCAATGCAAACATTACCATCTTTTGACGAGTTAAAAGCCATGGCAGAGAACGCACCACATGAACTTGAGGCCTTGCGAAACAGCATGAGTGAAGAGATTATCGAACAATCTAGCCAAGCTATGCAGCCTCGCTTACGTGCGCAAATGAACCATATTAACCACGTTATCGCACGTGGTAAAAACCCGAACCACATCAATATTCTTTTAATGGCAGAGTTACAACAACAACTAAAGCGCTTTGCCCTAGCGTTAAATGACCCACAAGCTTTAACTGAACATACAGCAGAAGTAAAAGCGTTTACACGCCCAGTCTATCAAGCTGAAAGTTAGAAACTAACCTTTAGAAAACTATCGACATCCATATCGCGCACATCGACTGTTAAACTATTAATTTCGCTAGCATGTGACTCTAATACACTTAATAGGCTTCGCGATAATTCACGTTTTTTCTCAGGTGTTCGCCCTGACAGTAAACTCAGATTGAGATGAATAAACGTTTTACGATCACCATCTTCGCCAACAAACCAATTATGGCAAGGGTAAGAACGGGATTTAACCGACTCTGGTTCAAACAAACCACTCTCTAATAAAGCTTGATGGAGATCTTCCAGTAAGTCTCTAATATTCACACGCTCTGCTACTGGGTCAGAATACTCCATTACCAAATTAGGCATAACGACTCCTCCATGATATGACCTTTAGTTTTCAGCTCATAATTTACCCGATCTCATTGCAAGAGGCTAAACTATTGGCTGAAAATTCAACCTAAGATCACTCTCTTTTTAAGTCGCAATCGATTAGGCACATACAAATGTTAATTTCACCAATTCACTAACAATTACGAACCGATCACAAATCGATTTGGATTTATTCGGAAATAATTCCGTTTTAGAGTTCACTTTTCTTCCTGAAAAAGGTACAACGAGCTCATTAATGATTTTAGACAGTAAAAATATCACCTTATACTGTTATATTTTTACTCAATTACTTTAGTTAATTTACATAAATGATTTGGAGAAAAACTATGCGTCATCCTGTAGTTATGGGTAACTGGAAACTAAACGGCAGCAAAGAAATGGTTGTTAATCTACTAAACGGTCTTAACGCTGAACTTGAAGGCGTAACAGGCGTTGACGTAGCAGTTGCTCCACCAGCACTTTTCATCGATCTTGCTGAGCATACGCTTACTGAAGCAGGCAGCGCGATTATCCTAGGTGCTCAAAACTCTGACCTAAACAACAGCGGTGCATTCACTGGCGATATGTCTCCAGCAATGCTTAAAGAGTTCGGCGCATCTCACATCATCATCGGTCACTCTGAGCGTCGTGAATACCACAACGAATCAGACGAATTTGTTGCTAAGAAATTCGCTTTCCTAAAAGAAAACGGCCTAACACCTGTTCTTTGCATCGGTGAGTCTGACGCACAAAACGAAGCTGGCGAAACAATGGCTGTTTGTGCACGTCAACTTGACGCTGTTATCAACACTCAAGGCGTTGAAGCTCTTGAAGGCGCTATCATCGCTTACGAACCAATCTGGGCTATCGGTACTGGTAAAGCAGCTACAGCTGAAGATGCACAACGCATCCATGCTCAAATCCGTGCTCACATTGCAGAGAAATCTGAAGAAGTTGCTAAGAACGTTGTTATTCAATACGGCGGTTCTGTTAAGCCAGAAAACGCAGCAGCATACTTTGCACAACCAGACATCGATGGTGCTCTAGTTGGCGGCGCAGCTCTTGACGCGAAAAGCTTTGCCGCTATCGCTAAAGCAGCAGCTGAAGCAAAAGCGTAATTTCTATTTTTAGAATAACGTGAGAAAAGGTCAACTTCGGTTGGCCTTTTTTGTTTTTGAACCAGTGCTAATTCTCAACTCTCCAGCCATACCACTCAGCGCTTAAGGTTAAAGCCCTAAATAACAGATATAAAAAAACCGACACTATGGTCGGCTTTTATTACAACAACGTCGTTATTGCCTAAAACAATACATGCCTGTTTAGAACAGTTTGTCTGCTAGCTCGTAAAGATCTTTACGAACAGGGCGCTTCATGTTCTCGATTGCGTCAATGATATCGTGATGAACCATCTTCTCATTCTGAACACCAACACAACGACCACCTTCACCTTGGATAAGCAGCTCAACCGCATAAGCACCCATACGTGATGCAAGAATACGGTCAAATGCCGTCGGCTGACCACCACGTTGAATATGACCTAGCACAGTCGCGCGTGTTTCACGGCCAGTTTCATCTTCGATGTATTTTGCCAGTTCGTTAGCATCTGTCATCAGCTCAGTAAGCGCGACAATCGCGTGCTTCTTGCCTTTGTAGATACCTTCTTTAATCTTCGCGATCAGCTCTTCTTTATGAAGGCCAGTTTCAGGCGTAATGATGTACTCACAGCCACCCGCAATTGCTGACATCAAAGTAAGATCACCACAATGGCGGCCCATAACTTCAACGATAGAAATACGCTGATGAGAAGAAGACGTATCACGAAGACGGTCAATCGCATCAATAACGGTGTTTAAAGCAGTAAGGTAACCAATCGTGTAATCAGTACCTGCTACATCGTTATCAATTGTGCCTGGAATACCGATACATGGATAGCCCATCTCAGTTAGCTTCTTGGCACCCATGTATGAGCCATCACCACCGATAACAACAAGTGCATCGATACCGTGCATCTTCAGGTTTTGAATAGCCTGAGCACGAACTTTTTCGTCTTTGAACTCAGGGAAACGTGCTGAACCAAGGAACGTACCGCCCTTGTTAATCACGTCTGATACACTTGTGCGGCTTAGTTTTTCGATACGGTTTTGATGAAGACCTTGGTAGCCGTCATATATTCCGTAAACTTCTAGACCGTCTGATAACGCAGCACGTACAACACCGCGAACCGCTGCATTCATACCAGGTGCGTCACCACCACTGGTCAAAACACCAATCTTCTTAATCATGGTTACCCTCTGACTTTGGGAATTGAAAATTCAAATCCGGAACGAGTTACCGAGGTTCCCCCTCTCGGCACCATAAACGGAACTGTCCGATTTATGCTCGTATAAACTGTAACTTTCCTACTTATGTAGGAGTATTACAATTTTGATAAAATTTTTTGTTGATTCATATCACGATCACTTCTGACTCATGCGCTCAAGTATCGTTAATCACGGTATAAATCTGATCGGTATCATTCAGAGCAATAATAAGCCCTAGCTCATAGCGTGAGCGAAAATAACAATACAATCTAAGTATATGTTCTGATGTTCAAGTTACCCACTACAGATCATTGCTAACCAATGCATGTAGATATCGGCTATACGTTACGCGCATATCAAAAGATTCAAACTTTTTGGAACGGTATCATAAAATCAATATTGGTTAATTCAACATCTAATACCCCGCAGTATAGCTGTTTTGTGACGAAAATTAATAACAAAAAAAGCTTGTCGTGACAATTTACTCTAACAAAACTGCATAATTAGCCAGAATGAAAGCCAAATTTCAGAGAACAAAAAGCCGCAAACTAGGTTGCGGCTCCTATGAATAACACTGTGATCATTTATTTTTGATGTTCTGCCATACGAGTTTGGCATTTTTCAGCACGTTCAGCCTGAAGGGTTTGGTATTTCGTCTTTTGCTCTGGCGTTAAGATATTGAGCATTTCATGACGTTTCTCAAGCATTGCCACACGCCCTTCAACTTGAGCCGCTGACATCTGCTGGGCTAAATCACGCACTGCGTTTTCATCAAAGTCGCTAGCAAGCACTAGCTCTTGCATCTTATCGTGATTTGCTCTCATTTCTGTGTACTTTTCAAGGCGCTTACTTTTCATTTCATCACGATTCGCTTCACGCATTGATTTCATTTTTTCTTTTTGCGCATCCGTCAGATCTAATTGACTAAATACTTTACGACCATCTTGCATACCACAACCACCCTTTCCACCATGATGATTGCTGCCGCCGAATGCAAGTGCCGACGCCGAGCCAAGAGCCATAGGAAGTGCAATTGCGATTACTAATGCTTTCTTAAATGAGGTCATGTTGTTTCTCCAAGTATCCGTTGTTGGTGTATGGAGTAATCTTACTCTGTACAAGGTAAAGCGCTGTCTATCGAACGTAAAGCTGCGTAAAGCATGCACATATAAACTTGGCTCTATGGGATAGATTAGAGATACTTATCTATATCGAACTCACCTTATGCGCATATCGCCGTCATTATCACGGCATCTATTTAGGGCTTTAATTATGGCAAAGATTCTTTTAGTTGATGACGACATTGAGCTGACCTCTTTATTAACCGATATATTAGAGATGGAAGGCTTTGATATTGTCGAGGCAAACAATGGTATTGAAGGCTTAGCAAAAATAGATGCCAGTATCGATCTGGTTTTGCTTGATGTCATGATGCCAAAAATGAACGGCACTCAGATGCTACGAAAACTAAGAGAAAGCTTTGCAACACCAGTATTGATGCTGACGGCAAAAGGAGAAGAGATTGACCGAGTACTCGGGTTAGAACTGGGTGCCGATGACTACCTGCCCAAGCCATTCAGTGATCGTGAGCTGCTCGCTCGCATACGGGCTATTTTACGCCGAACTCAACTAACAGAAAATAACCTGCGCACTAACGAGCCGGAATGCCTGTCTTATCAAGACATCGATATTTACCCTGGCCGCCAAGAAGTTTTTTGCCTTGGTGAGTCTATCGAGATGACAGGCACTGAGCTCGCATTATTAAGTTACCTGATTCAGCATCCAGGTAAAATTATTGCAAAAAATGAACTCAGTATGGAAGTGTTAGGTAAACGTCTGGCTCAATTTGATCGCGCTATTGATATGCACGTATCTAATTTACGAAAGAAACTACCAGAGCGCGTAGACGGTAAACCACGCATCAAAACCCTACGCGGCAAAGGCTACTTATTGGTTGAGGAACTATAATGCGATTCCCACGGTTTTCTAGTTTATATGGCAGAATTTTTGCGATTTTTTGGCTAACGCTGCTCGTAGTGGTAGTCACTCTCGTACTGCTTCCTAACCTTGATCCGCGGGCGCAACATACGATTCCAGTACAACATTTAAAACGCCTGCAAGATTCTGCTCAAGATATTTCAGAACGTATCAGTAACGAGCGAGGATCGTTAAAACAAAAACTTAAACGCTATACCGATCGGGATAATCATAAAGGTATCCAGCTGTACTTTACCACGGAAGACGGTGAAATTATTTCCCCTCACGGACGAAATAAAGCGTTACGCAATTTCATTACGGTTGCCGATGATCCACAAAATCCAAGACAGAAACTTTATGGTCGCTGGATGATGGCAGGGCCATTAAAAGTCACCGATCAACAGCAAACTACGTTGATGTATATCGGGCGAATATGGCGTGAAACGCCCCCTTTCTTCATTAAAATACTCGATAAGCCCTTCCAACTATTACTTGTTACTATGTTAGTCAGCACCCCTTTTCTTCTATGGTTAGCTTGGGTTGTTAGTCTACCTGCTCGTCGACTACAACGAGCAGCAGAGCGGGTAGCGACAGGGCATTTTGAAGCCGATCCAAAACTTGAAACCGGCCCTCGTGAATTTAAACAAGCAGGCGCTAGCTTTAACCAAATGGTATTGGCTATCAATCAAATGATTAGCGGCCAACAACGCTTGTTATCCGATATTTCACATGAACTACGCTCTCCCCTCACCCGTTTGCGCATGGCAAATGCACTCGCGAAACGTAAGCAAGGTGATAGTAAAGAGCTGACACGGATTGATACCGAAGCTGAACGATTAGAAAAAATGATTAGCGAGCTGTTGGAATTATCGCGCATGCAAGTCAATAGTCACGAGCAACTAGAAAACTCTGACGCACACAGTCTTTGGTATGAAATGCTAGAAGATGCCAGCTTTGAAGCCGAGCAGAATAATAAGTCATTAACTTATAATGAGCTAAAAGAATGGCCCATTAATGGTAACCCTAATTTACTCATCAGCGCATTAGAAAACGTGATCCGTAATGCTATCAAATATGGTAACGATACAATAACACTGCATTTTTCAGTTAACGAAAAGCAGCTCACTATTGTGATTGATGATAACGGTGAAGGCGTTCCTGATGATGAACTCGACGATATCTTTCGTCCATTTTACCGAGTATCAACCGCAAGAGATCGCAGCAGTGGTGGTACAGGTTTAGGACTTGCGATTACAGAAAGCGCGATTCGCCAACATAGTGGGAAAATTCATGCAAGCAAGAGCCCCCTTGGCGGCCTTAGAATCACGATTCTAATACCGCTAAGTCAATCCTATTAAGTCAGATAAATTGTTATTTCACTCATGCCTTCAGAAGTAATACCATTTGCTTGTTGAAGGTGTGCTTGTCACAATAACCACCACCATTCTGCAATGTGTTTTCTAAACTTATGTTTGATATTGCCCTTTACGAACCTGAAATCGCCCCTAACACGGGCAATATAATCCGTTTATGTGCCAACTGCGGCGCCAATCTTCACCTTATAGAGCCACTAGGGTTTGATTTAGAAGAGAAGAAACTGCGTCGTGCAGGGTTAGATTATCACGATTTAGCTCACGTACACCGCCATAAAGACTTTGCTGCATTTAAAGAAGCAATGGTTGGACGTCGTTTATTTGCCTGTACTACGAAGACAACGAATTACCATACTAATGCACAATTCGCGGAAGGTGATGTACTCATTTTTGGCCCTGAAACTCGAGGATTACCGGCTGACTTTATTGAAAGCTTACCGTTAGAGCAACGCTTACGTATACCGATGCACCCAGATAGCCGCAGCCTGAACTTATCAAATGCTGCTGCTATTATTGGTTACGAAGCATGGCGTCAACTTGGCTTTAAAGGATCAATCTAGCCTCATTATCTCACCAGACAATAAGGTTAAACATCAAAACGAGAAGCAAATAATCGCTTCTCGTTGTTATAACACTACGGCAGATTAGTGTTGGCGTTAGATACCATCACCCGCAATAAAGGTTTGCGTAGTACCGTTAAATTGCTGATCCATGTCCATAGCGGGCATATCGCTACTAGGACGCCCCACGACTTTAGCGGGCACACCAGCAACGGTGGTATGAGGAAGAACATGATTTAATACCACGGAGCAAGAGCCAATTTTTGCCCCTACGCCGACTTCAATATTACCCAGAACTTTCGCCCCCGCTCCTATCATCACACCCTCTCGAATTTTAGGGTGACGATCACCGCCTACTTTACCAGTACCACCTAAGGTAACATCTTGTAAAATCGAGACATCATTTTCAATCACGGCCGTTTCACCAATAACGATACCTGTCGCATGGTCAAACATAATACCTTGCCCAATAACCGCAGCAGGATGGACATCGACTTGGCATGTTACAGAAATTTGATTCTGCAGGTATACCGCTAATGCAAAGCGTTTCTGCTTCCATAGCCAGTTCGCAACGCGATAGCCTTGTAAAGCATGATAACCTTTTAGATATAACAGAGGGATAGAATACATTTCTACCGCAGGATCACGCTCAACGACCGCTTTAATATCACAAGCAGCAGACTCAGTGATCATACAATCGGCCGCAAAGGCTTCTTCAACCACTTCACGTACAGCCATTGCAGGCATCGATGGTGTCGCCAATTTATTAGCCAAAATATAACTCAGCGCGGCGGCTAAGTTGTCATGCTTAATAATCGTCGCATGATAAAAACTGGCTAACATAGGCTCTTGTTCTGACTGCGCTCTCGCTTCTAGCTTGATTGCTTGCCAGACCTCGTTCTGTTGGCATTCCCTCACATCACCCTCGGTTTATCTATGTTAGTAATGGCTATACCCAAGTTACCTCAAGATGCTCGTTTCAGCGAGAATTGGGTATATTGTCTTATAACTTTAACTTGCTCAGAAAAAAAAACAACGTGCGCTTTTCAGCTTACGTTGTTTTTAATAGAACGATTTCGACTATGTTAGTTGCCGCCCTAATGAAAATGCGGCTAACAACACCATAATCGACTATTCATATTTTTTGTCACGAGCTAATAAGTCTTTCGCGGCTTCTCTTGCATCTTTACCCTGATATAACACCTGATAAATTTGCTCTGAAATAGGCATTTCAACACCATAGCGCTGAGCAAGAGCCCAGACTTCTTTGGTATTACGGTAACCTTCGACAACCTGGCCGATATCTATCTGCGCCTGATCAACCGATTTACCCTGCCCTAACGCTAAACCAAAACGACGGTTGCGTGATTGGTTATCTGTACATGTTAGTACTAGATCACCTAAACCTGCCATGCCCATAAATGTTTCTTTTTGAGCACCTAATGCAGCGCCAAGACGACACATTTCAGCAAGGCCACGAGTAATCAATGCCGTTCGAGCATTGGCACCAAACCCGATACCATCAGACATACCGGCCCCAATCGCAATCACGTTTTTCACTGCACCACCCAATTGCATACCAATAAAATCACTATTGCTGTACACACGGAATGTTTTACTACAATGAATTTTCTCTTGAAGGTCTTCAACAAACGCATCATCAGGAGAAGAAACAGCAATGGCTGTAGGCATACCCGCAGCTAGCTCTTTCGCAAATGTTGGACCAGATAAAACAGCTAAAGGCACCTCGGTGCCCACAGCTTCAACGGCCACTTCCTTTAATAAGCGGCCCGTTTCAGGTTCTAAACCTTTCGTAGCCCAACAGATACGTGAGTCTTCACGTAAAAATGGCTTCACATCGCTTAATACCAAACCAAAGACATGACTCGGTACTACCACCAATAAATCACGGCTTGCCTGTACGGCCATTTCTAAATCCGCAGAAAGAATCAGCGACTCAGGAAAAGTAACGCCAGGTAAAAAGGCTTCATTGGCACGGTCAATTTCAAGCTGAGCAATATGTTCTGCATCATGTCCCCAAAGGATGACATTGGCACCATTACGCGCTAACGAAATTGCCAGCGAGGTACCATAAGAGCCGGCACCTAACACTGTCATTGTGATCGCATTATTTACGTTTTGATTCATAGTGACTTATCGCTTATTACGCTTCTTCAGTGCTTTCTGTGTTTGCTTCTGCTTGGTTCTGTAAGTAATTCATGAACAAAGCATCAAAGTTAACAGGAGCAAGGTTAAGCTGTGGGAAAGTACCTTTAACCACTAGGCTTGAAATAGTTTCACGCGCATATGGGAATAGGATATTCGGGCTAAATGCGCCTAGGCAATGTGCAAGCTGTGGTGCTTCCATGCCAGAAACAGTGAAGATACCACCTTGCTGAACTTCACAAAGGAAAGCTGTTTCTTCTGCATTTTTAACAGTAACTGTTAGGCGTAAGATAACTTCGTAAACACCTTCACCCAGCTCACGGCTTTGAGTATCAAGATCCAGCTTCACATCTGGGTTCCATTCTTTCTGGAACATGTCAGGTGAGTTAGGCGCTTCAAAAGAAACGTCTTTTAGGAATACACGCTGGATCTGGAAATTTTGTTGTGCTTCGTTATTTGCTACTTCAGCCATCTTTTTAGTCCTTTTATTCTTTCTATCCCATCACATGAGATAATTCATACATTCGCAATTGTGATGATAATCATCACACGTTACATAAATTCTCGCTGCTCATGAAATGGCGACAATTACTTCTTATTTTTACTGCGTACAAGAGGTAACTTTGCTTCATTCCAAGAAATCAGACCATCTTTCAAGACATTGACGTTTTCAAAACCCGCTTTCTTCAATAAGTTGGCACTATCTTGTGCTGTCTGACCTGTCTTACATACCACAATGATTGGGGTAGTTTTGTACTTTTCAAGCTCAGTAACGTTTTGTTCTTTAATTTGGCTTGGTAAAGTGTGAAGTGCGCCAGAAATATGCCCCTGACGGTATTCGTCACGAGAACGAATATCAAGAAACACACCGTTTTCACGATTCACTAATACTGTCGCTTCATTGGGATTCACTACTGTGTAGCCCGCTGTCTTTTGCTTTACCATCGACGCAATAATTGCGACAACCAAACCAACCCAAACAAGGGCTAAAATAGGATTACCCGTAACAAACTCTATATATTGCTGCATGATTTCCGCTCTATTTACCGAATTGGCACAATGTACTTAATATTAAGGCTAATCACGCCTTAAAAAGGAATCTGAGTATACCCCCGTCAACTGCCTTGTACAGTAACAGTCAACAATTCCGCGCACTGGCTCACTCGTTCTGAAATGAGCGCAGCATGCACAGTATAAGAGGTAAACAAGCTCTCACCAATCAATGAAATAGAAAAAAACTGTGACCAAGGGCTTACACTCAGGGCAATAAATGCATATATTTTGTTAGTAACATAACAATCCATTGACCGCATACTTTGATCTCAACCTACCGTTAATCAGGTAAACTGTAGTAAAATTACAATCAATCTATACCTATTACCTTAAACATCTATCTTCATTTCAGATGCTTAAGGCAATATTTATAAGAATTCATCAATTATGAGGGACAGTTAATGTCTGCTAAAAAGCCACTTGCTTTAGTGATCCTAGATGGTTGGGGTTACCGCGAAGATAATTCAAATAACGCAATCGCTAACGCGAATACCCCCGTTATGGACAACTTGATTGCTAATGAAGCAAACACACTAATTTCTGCATCAGGCCTTGATGTGGGTTTACCTGATGGTCAAATGGGTAACTCTGAAGTTGGCCATACCAACATTGGTGCGGGTCGTGTTGTTTATCAAGATCTGACTCGTATTACTAAATCTATCGCAGACGGTGACTTCTTCGAAAATGAAGCGCTAACAACTGCAATGGATAAAGCGATCAACGCAGGTAAAGCCGTTCACATCATGGGCTTGATGTCTCCTGGTGGCGTTCACAGCCATGAGGATCACATCGCAGCTGCAATTGAAATGGCAGCTAAACGTGGCGCAGAAAAGATTTATCTACACTGCTTCCTTGATGGCCGTGATACTCCGCCACGTAGTGCACAAAACTCTTTAGAGCGTTTCGATGCATTATTTGCACAATTAGGCAAAGGCCGTACAGCATCGTTGATTGGTCGTTACTACGCAATGGATCGTGATAACAACTGGGACCGTGTAGAAGTCGCTTATAATCTACTTTCTGCTGCTAAAGCGGAATTCACGGTTGATTCTGCAGTTGCAGGCCTAACAGATGCCTACTCTCGTGATGAAAACGATGAGTTTGTAAAAGCCACTGAAATCCGTGCTGAAGATCAAGAATCTGCGGCAATGGTTGATGGTGACGCAGTTATTTTCATGAACTACCGTGCTGACCGAGCGCGTGAAATTACGCGTGCATTTGAAGCTGACTTCACTAGTTTTGCCCGTACACAAAAGCCAGCTTTAGCTGAGTTTGTGATGCTTACACGATACGCAGCAAACATTAAGTTACCTGCAGCCTTCCCACCAGCAAGCCTAGAAAATACGCTTGGCGAATGGTTATCAAAGAAAGGGAAAAAGCAGTTACGTATTTCTGAAACCGAAAAATACGCACACGTAACCTTCTTCTTTAATGGTGGCGTTGAAGACGAATTTGACGGCGAAACGCGTTCATTAGTGGCATCTCCAAAAGTTGCTACCTATGACTTACAGCCTGAAATGAGTGCACCAGAACTGACAGAAAAGTTAGTTGCAGCCATTAAAAGCGGTGAATTCGATACTATCATCTGTAACTACCCTAACGGCGATATGGTTGGTCACACTGGTGTTTACGGTGCTGCTGTACAAGCCTGTGAAGCGCTAGACGGTTGTATTGGTCAAGTTGTTGAAGCAATCAAATCTGTAGATGGTCAACTATTAATCACAGCAGACCACGGTAATGCTGAAATGATGATCAACCCAGAAACAGGGGGCGTACATACTGCACACACAAACTTACCTGTTCCTCTTATTTATGTTGGTGATAAATCACTAACGCTAAAAGATGGCGGTAAGCTTTCTGACCTAGCACCAACCATGCTTTCATTGTCAGATATCGAAATCCCTGCAGAGATGACTGGTCAGGTACTGTTTGATCTGAAATAATCCCCCCATGCGGGATATTATCAAACACCTTAACCAAACTATCCACGCCAGTGCACTATGCACTGGCGTTTTATTATGCCTGTCATTTTCAACATCGAGTGTAGCCTCAGGGCAAAACCAACTTGATGGCGTTAAGCAGGAAATTTCACGTCAGCAAAATCAATTAGACAACCGTCAAAAGAAATTCAACGCACTACAGAAAGAACTAAAACAACAAGAGCTTGGCATTTCACAGACAGCCAAAAAAATTCACCAGGCTGATAATAAGCTCTCTACGTTAAAAACCTCTATAGCCCAGCTTGAACGCGAGCAAAAGAAACTTGAACAATTGCAGCTAGGGCAGCAAGAAATGCTGAAAGAACTACTCAATGCGCAATATCGACAAGGTGAAAATAGTCAACTGTCGAATTTATTGAGTGGCGAACAAAGCAATGAACTGGATCGTATGACTGTCTATGCAGAGCGATTAAGTCAAGCGCGCAGCCAAGCACTCAACCAATTAGCTGCAACCGATACAGAATTACAGCTTAAATACCATCAACTAAAACAACAGCGTGAACAACAGCAAATCGTATTGGCGCAGTTAAAAACAGAAAAAAACACGCTTGAATCAAAGCAAACCACACGCAAAAAAACCCTAAAGAGTATTAAAGGGCAGATCAGTTCAAGTAATCAATATCTCAATGAATTACAAAGCAATGAAAAACGTCTTGTTACCGAGATAGCAAAAGCGAAGGCCGCTGCCGAAGCCGCAGCTAAAGCCGCAGCAAACAAAGCACCAATGGATGGTTTGGCTAGACACAAAAGAAAATTACCTTGGCCCGTCAAAGGCTCTGTCTTGCATTCATACGGTACGATTCAGCAAGGCGAACTGCGCTGGAAAGGGATGGTTATCGCACAATCATCAGGCAGTCAGGTGAAGTCAATTTATTCTGGAAAAGTGGTTTTTGCCGATTGGTTGCGTGGTTACGGACTTATGATAGTAATCGATCACGGTAAAGGTGACATGAGCTTCTATGGTTACAATCAAACACTGCTGAAAAAAGTCGGCGACAATGTGCGCACTGATGATCCGATTGCACTTGTTGGTGACAGTGGTGGTCAAGAGCGCTCAGCCTTGTACTTTGAGATCCGCCGTAAAGGGGCGCCGACCAATCCTAAGTTGTGGCTAAAAAAATAATATAAAACGTGCTACTTATCGGGCTAGACTCAGACAGTCAGCCCGACATGATTTCGATATTCACTTCAAGGAAGAAGGCTATCAGACAATCTACTATGCGAAGGAACGTAATCAAAACAGCATCACTGATTCTACTTCTGTTAACATCAATCAGTATTCACGCCGCTCAATTAGCGATTGTTATCGATGATTTAGGCTATCAGGCCATGCCTGAATTACTATCAAAACTTCCCCCAGAAGTCACTATCTCCATTTTACCAAATACACCGTTTGATTTGACTGTCGCGGCACAAGCAAAAAAACAACACCGAGAGACATTGCTTCATATGCCCATGGAGCCGGAACATTTAGCCCCACTCGAAGTTAACACCCTAACCTCGACGATGTCACAACAGACCTTACAGCACACCTTACGCCAAGCACTAACCCGAGTCCCAGATGCGATTGCTATCAATAATCACATGGGGAGCGCCCTCAGCCAAAATATACAAGCGATGGGCTGGATAATGGCAGAACTCAAACAACATAATCTTTATTATCTCGACAGCCGTACTACGGCTAAATCCATTGCACAACAACAAGCCACGAGCCATCACGTATTGTCATTGCGCCGCCATATTTTTCTCGATCATTATCAAACTAAAGAATTTGTCACAAAGCAGTTAACGAGTGCAATAAAACGGGCGAAGAAATACGGCTATGCAATAGCAATTGGGCACCCTCATCCAATTACACTGTCCACTCTGAATGAATTACTGCCAGGCTTAACGAAAGAAGATATTACTTTGGTACCACTGTCGGCTCTGTTTGCGGAGATTTGAAACTGTCATAACGAACAAAATCAATATGGGACACAAGCATGCATCCCATATTCATTACTTTAAGAGTCAGAATAAAGTGTTAGGTTAGGTCGTGTTGTACTTGCTCACTGTAATGTAATTCAAGTTGCTTAACCCTTTCTCTACCTTTCACTGTCGTTAGCGGACGAACAATGCTCAAAACCTGAAGCACGCCTTGGTAAATGACGGTTTTGGTAATTTTAGCACCGGGCACTTGAGTGGTTTGGTAGAAAATCCAACTAGAAGCAACCAATTTCAAGGTATTCGCGAGACTAAGTAACTCACCGTCATCAAGATCAAGCAGCTCACTCGATTTAAAGCTATTCATCAACAATACTATGTTGGTATGCAGCTGTTCTTGTGCTTGCAAATACTTACATTGGAGTGCTTGATCACGGCTTAAAATATCGGGTAAGTTGGCGTAAAAGAATCGATAACGCCACATCAACATAAATACTGCATCAAGATAAACCAGCAGGCTCTCAGCCGTTGCATCAAATTCAGCTTGGGGCTGAAAACGGGTACTTATATCTCGGGCGTACTCATCAAAAATACAATGTATAATCTCTTCCTTATTACGGAAGTGATAATATAGGTTGCCAGGGCTAATGCTCAAATGAGCAGCAATGTGGTTCGTTGTTATATTGGGCTCACCGCTCTCATTAAAGAGTTCAAGGGCGGCCTGAATAATTCTATCGCGGGTCTTCATTCGATCTCACTTCTTTCGCCCATTAGCAATCACATGATATTATCATAAGTCATAACGCATATTTACAACAGTGGCGACATCCCGCTGTTACCAACGCATTCAATATCAGGATGGATCATGATTATTGTAACTGGTGGTGCCGGCATGATCGGCAGTAACATCGTCAAAACCTTAAATGAGCAAGGTCATAACGACATTTTAGTCGTTGATCACTTAAAAGACGGCACTAAATTCGCCAATCTTGTTGATTTAGATATTGCCGATTACATGGATAGAGATGATTTTATCACCCAAATCATGGCAGGTGATGACTTTGGACCTATCGAAGCCATTTTCCACGAAGGCGCTTGTTCAGCGACGACAGAGTGGGATGGCAAATACATGATGCTAAACAACTATGAATATTCGAAAGAATTACTGCATTTTTGTTTAGAACGCCAGATCCCCTTCTTATATGCCTCTTCAGCAGCCACGTATGGCGGTCGTGACCATGATTTCATTGAAGAGAAGCAATATGAAGGCGCACTCAATGTTTACGGTTATTCAAAGCAGCAATTCGACAACTATGTCCGCCGTATTTGGTTAGACGCCGAAGAACGTAGCGAGAAACTGTCCCAGATCACAGGTTTCCGTTACTTCAACGTGTATGGTCCTCGCGAACAACATAAAGGCAGCATGGCCTCTGTCGCATTCCACCTACACACTCAAATTACTGAAGGCAAAAACCCCAAGTTATTTGAAGGTTCAAATATTTTCAAACGAGATTTTGTCTATGTGGGCGACGTTTGTAAAATGAACCTATGGTTCTTAGAAAATAGCGTTTCGGGGATTTTTAACTGCGGAACCGGTAATGCGGAATCATTCCAAGCAGTTGCTGATGCAGTTATCAAACACCACGGAAAAGGCGAAGTAGAAATCGTCTCTTTCCCTGCACATTTAGAAGGGCGCTACCAAAAATATACACAAGCAGATCTCACGAAAGTACGTGCTGCTGGATATGATGCGCCATTTAAGTCAGTTGCCGAAGGTGTCGCTGAGTACATGGCTATATTGAATAAATAGATCGCGAAGAAGCTCAATGAAAGATCACTACGATAAACAAGCTTATAACCCTGAATTCAAATGGGGATTTTTACACCCCAAATATTGGGGTACTTGGCTAGCCGTAATGCTAGCGTCACTACTTTGCCTGCTACCACACACTTTCAGACGTGCTATTGCCACTCTGTTTGCCAATCAATCCATTAAGTTAAAAAATAAATCAAACCGCCGTGCTCGCGTTAACCTAGAGATGTGTTTTCCAGAAAAAACACACGAGGAGCGAGAAGAGATGTTGCGACAAAGCACGATTACAGCGGGCACCTTTCTAATGGGGTTTGCCTCGTTATCTGTTCGTAACAAACAATGGCTAGAAAACAATACGGTGGTTCGTGGCGAAGAACATTTAACATCACTGACAGATCAAAACCAGAGTGTCATTTTATTAGTTCCTCACACTTGGGCTATTGATATTCCCGCTGTACTGCTTGCGTCTCGTGGACTTCCTGTTTCAGCGATGGCCAAGAAACAAAAAAACCAGGTATCTGATTGGTTGATGCACAAACAACGCGTGCAATACGGTGGCCGAATCTATGAACGTGATGGAGGTATCAAACCTTTCATTAAATCTATTCGCGAAGGCTACCTAGGTTATTACCTGCCCGACGAAGATTTAGGCCCAGAACACAGTGTATTTGTTGATTTCTTTGGCACAACTAAAGCCACAATGGCTGGCTTAGGGCGTTTATCAAAACTGAGCCGTGCCAAAATTGTCCCTCTGTTTTCTATGTACAACAGTGAGACCGGAAAATACGAACTCGATTTTTACCCTGCACTACCATTCCCTACAGGGAGTGAAGAAACCGATGCTCGTATGATGAATCAATGCATCGAACAATATGTTACGGAACGTCCAGAACAATATATGTGGATTTTGCGTTTATTAAAAACTCGCCCTGAGGGCGGGACGAATCCATATAAGAGCAATAACTAATATGACTAAAGAAAATATTTTTAAATGTCTTATGTTATTACCCTATATCTGGCTTTCGACCGGATTATTAGTGCTACGTAATAGCGACAAAACAATGATCGTCATGATGATCATCGCCATAGTCGCCACTCTAATCCATCGCGGATTGGCTCCGTTCAAAGAAAACCTTAAAAATGACAAAACCTTATGGGTACTGTTAGCGGTTACTGGGTACGCATTATTTGCTTATTTTTATCATGGCGGTAGCTCACGAGAAATTCGCGCCTTGATTGGCTCTTCTTTGTTTTTAATTTGTTTTCCGAGAGAGCTGTTAACCCAAAGAGTCTTATTAGGGTTAACACTCTTAGCATCATCTCTCTGCCTAGCATATACGTGTTACTATAATTTATATCTTAATATTGATCGTCGTAACTGGCCGATCAATGCTATTCCCTTTGCCACCATGTGCGCCACATTCGGGATCTTAACGATTGCACAGTTATCAAGTTCTGCATCATTAAGCGTGAAATTACAAGCAGTCTTAGCACTCATATTTAGCCTCACAGCCATCATATTCACAGAAACACGTGGTATTTGGCTAGGTTTTACCATCGCTGCGGCCATCATTCTTTTGCTCAAAGTCAAAAATAAAGGCATCAACTGGAAGTATGCCACTATTGGGCTGACCGCGTTTCTAAGTATCGGTTTCATGGCTAAACCACAAATAGAACAACGCGTAGAACAAACCCAAGCAGAAGTAAATGCAATCACATCTGGTAACTTAAATACCTCTATCGGTTTACGTTTTCAAATGTGGAAACTGGCACCTGATATGCTACAAGATAACTACATCTTAGGTTTAGGGGATAAGCATGTATTACGATTCGATGAAATTTACAAACAAGGCTTTATTTCAAAAAAACTCTTCAACTCCCAGCCCGCGCATTACCATAATCAATATTTAGACAAGTTGATTAAAAATGGGGTGTTCGGTTTATTATTCTTTTTAGCATTGCTTATTGTTCCATTAACACAGTCAAAATATGTTTCCACAGGCAGAAAATACAAAATAATTGGTATCGTTAGTCTGTTTGCCATAGCTTCATTGACTGATGTGCCATTCAACCATGGGCAGACATTATCAATGTATTTATTACTCATTTGTGGTTTGATAAACTACAACGACAAAGAAAAGAGTTTGTAGAATGAGCTGCGATATTTATGTAATTAATTTAGCGTCTTCGCTCGACAGAAAAAATAATATCCAAGCCCAACTCACCAAGCTTGGCTTACAACCTCACTTTTTTTCTGCAATTAATGGTCATACTGAACAACACCCTCTTTTTAATATGTATGACGATAAATTGAGTAAAAAATACAGAGAAAAATCACTCAGTAAAGGTCAGATAGGTTGCTACGCCAGTCACTACCTTATGTGGCAAAAATGTGTAGAGCTCGATCTCCCTCTTATCATTATTGAAGATGATGCACTAATACACTCAGAACCATTCCTAGAGTTCGTTGAAAAAGCATCTACACTAGATAAAAAATATGAATGTATTCGCCTCTTTTCTAATAAAAGAAAAAACTATTGCTCCGATATAGAACAACAACTTAGTTCAACATCCATTTGTAAATTCAACAAAGGGCACATGAGTGCAACAGGTTACTTCTTAACACCCAACGGTGCGAAGAAGCTACTTCAACATTCTCAGCGTTGGTACATGGCTGTCGATATTTATATGGATCGTTTTTGGGTAAACGAAGTTGAATGCTTTGGTACCATTCCCGCCTGCCTAACCAATGACCCTATTTTTGATTCAGATATAGGGTATGGTAAAAAACCACCTCGTAAACTATTCGCACGTTTAAAGCGAGAATGGTTCAACGTTAAAGAACTACTACGGCGCGAAACTCATAATTTTAAATATAAAATGAACCATAAAGTGAAGTAATCAGATGAAAATACTCATTGCCAGTTCTTACAAACACGCCTGGAACAGCGTTCGCCCTGAGGCCGAGATGTTCATCGAAATGGTCAAACAAGGGCATCAAGTCACCGTTGTGACCCAAGGTGATGCTGATTATGTTGCGCGCTTTCGTGATAATGGGATTAAAGTCATTGACTGCTATCCAACAAAGAAAATTTGCCCTAAGACGATCAAAACAATCCATCGCGAATTGAAAAACGGAGATTATGATATTTGTTATGGTTTCAACTCTAAAACCATCCCAAATGCCGCTTTCGCCTGCATTGGTACAAAAGCAAAAATGGTCACCTACCGTGGTACAACGGGAGGGCTATACCGTCATGACCCAAGCGCATACCTAACCCACCTTCATCCACGAGTTGACGGTATTGTGTGCGTTTCTGAAGCTGTTCGCCAAGATGTTATAACACGGACTTGGAAAAAGCCGGAGCAAGTCAAAACGATATACAAAGGGCACAAATTAGATTGGTACTTAGTTCCGCCAACAAAGCGGGAAGAGTTTGGCTTAGATAATGAACACATCATTGGTATCTGTGCCGCCCATGTCCGACCAAGTAAAGGTATCTCAATTTTAGCTCAAGCAACACACTATATTGATAATCCTAATTTCCACCTATTACTGATAGGCAGTGGCTACGAGCCTCATCTAGAAGAAATAAAAAACAGCCCGATGGCAGAACGTATCCATGTTGTAGGGCACCGAAAAGACGTTCCCTCCATCATGGCGATGGCGGATTTTCAGATCCAACCATCCATCAGTGGCGAAGGCCTGCCTCGCACCATTATTGAGGCAATGGCTAACGGTACCACTTCCGTTGTCACGACTACTGGAGGCTCACCTGAACTTGTTGCTGACGGTGAAACGGGTTATATCGTACCAACTGGAGATGCCAAAGCACTGGCAGGTGCCATGAACGCATTGATCAATGAGCGCGACAAAATAGAAGCATTCAGTCTGGCTGCAAAGCATAAACTCGATAACGAATTTAATGCAAAACAAACGGTGATGAAGCACCTAGAATTTTTTGAATTGCTGCAGCAGAACAAAAAGTAATCGATTTATAATTGGATCACACAAATGAATGTCTATATTTGCTCAACGGTTCGCCATCTGCTGTTTAGCCTTTTGAAAGCAACTTATGAAAAGCCAACACCAAGTCATATTATCTTCTTTTATGACTATCAGGACATCGATAAAAACAGCTTCGACTTAACGGCGCTACCCGATCACATCACCGTATCCCTGTTAAGCCGTAAAGCGATTGGTAACAAGCTAAGTCATTCATTGCAAGGTAAATTGTTTCACTTCCTTGCTATGCGCAATGCCTATCTTCCAAATATAATTAAACACCACTTTGCTCACTTGCTTAACAACCTGTTGCCTGAATTAAAGACAAATGTTACCAACGCTCCAATCGAGTTGTTTATCTTTAACGAAAGAAACAAGATGTCGCGTTTATTTCGACTCTTAGTGCCTGATTATCAGATGATCGAAGATGGAATGGCAAACTACACGAAAAAAAGCGTCTCTAGGTCAAAGTGGCTAATCCGCCTGCTTCAAGGAAAGACTCCCTCATACCTGCTATTTGGCGAAAGTAACCGCTGCAAAGCTATCTATGCTGTCACGCCAGATGCGATCCCAAGTGAAGTCCGAAGCAAAGCCAAACAAATCAACTTTATTACCAAGTCAGAAAATATCGGGTATTTAGACCAGTTCTTCGGCTATCAACCGCAACAACACAATGATAGCAATGCATTTATTATTGCAACTCAACCCGCCTTTCATAAAGAAGTGTTAGAAGCAGATTTACAATTCAAAATCTACGATGAAATGATCTCTCAGCTTAATGACATTGGGACACCGATTATTTTGAAAACACACCCGTCGGAAGATCCGGAAAGTTATCAGAATAGGTTTCCTAATATTCAATTAGCCCCATCAAAACTCCCTCTAGAACTGCTTTTATTAAGCAATCAAAAGAAGGTGAATATTATCTCGATAAGTTCATCAGCAGGCCTTGGATTTGAGCATCTTTGCAATAAGATTGAATTGCTAGATGCAGAGCAAATCAGCAAATCCGAACCTATAATGCTGTCATGGCAAAATAATCATAGTGAGCTACAACGCGCTGTAAGAGATAAAATCAAACTATCGCAGACCAACTGTTAATAGTATGGCTCAGACCGTGAGCCATTCATTTAGTATTTGTAACGACAGCCACCATCCTTAACACGCCAATTATTAGCCGAGTACAAAACAAAGCGTATACTAGCCTCACTTCGAGGCTTTAATCATTTCCGCCAACTTGAAGTCCAACTCATTATCAATATCAACGGAATGGTTGTTATCCATAACCAATGCAAAAGAGTGCTGTTGAGGGAATAATGAGGAGTCACATACGACTATCTCTTTTTTTACCAGATACACCGCGCCATTTAATCGATAATACGTTGGTAAATCCTGACTTCGTCTGGCGGTCAATTCTTCAGGAATGAAGTTGTCCATGCCGAGATCATCGGGTAAGGTGTTACACCACAGTGGAGAATGTTCACACTCTGTCACTGAGACTACCCCATTCGCGCTTTTGTCTGCCATCAAAGCGATCGCTTTTTCAATATCTTCAGATGTACGCAAAGGCGACGTCGGTTGCAGCAACAAAATTGAATCAAAAATCCTGCCTTTGGACTCATAATGCCTAATAACATCAAGTACCACATCAATACTGCTTGCTGTATCACTCGATAATTCAGCGGATCGCAGGTAAGGTACTTCTGCACTACATTGCTGCGAAATGTCTGCGATTTCCGGACAATCAGTCGACACCATCACGGTATCAATCGAAGCAACAGCCTTGGCGGCATCAATAGTCCACTGAATAAGCGGCTTACCTGCTAGTGGCAAGATATTTTTCCGAGGTAGCCTTTTACTTCCTCCTCGGGCTGGAATAATTGCTAATATTCTATTCATTACTCTAACTCTAATGAGATGATATCTTGTTGCGCTCTGCGATAATCGTCCATCTGACCAATATCCAGCCAATACTCATGAAGCGGGAACATCAACACGCTCTTGTTCTTGGCAATTTTATTTTCAAGCAATGTCGGCATATCAATTGCCGTATCTTTATCAACCGAGTTATAAACCTCTGGATTCACAACATAAATGCCAGCATTAATATGGAACCGCTGAATCGGCTTTTCAATCATGCTGGTAATACGGTGTCCTTCACCGTAAATGACACCGTATGGGATCTGATAATCATATTCACGGACACACATTGTAGCATCCGCATTTTCTTTATTATGGAATTCCAGCAACTTAGAAAAATCCATATTGGTCAATATATCACCATTAATCATAATTAATGGTAATTGCGGGATTTCTTTCGGCAGAAGCCCCAAGGCTCCTCCCGTACCTAACGGATTCTCCTCGTGGACATATTGGATCTTGACTCCCCAGTTGCTGCCATCACCAAAATGCGCCTGGATCATTTTAGGCAAGTAATGAGTAGAGATGTAAAAATTCTTGAACCCTGCATCAATAAAACGTTGAAGCGTTATCTCTAATATTGGCTTATTGCCAACTTTCAATAATGGTTTGGGGCAATCATCCGTAAGCGGGCGCAAGCGGGTACCGAAGCCTCCCGCCATCAGGAAGATCGGGTTTTCATACTGTGGCTTGTGCAGCAATTCATGTAAGGTGTGAATCCCTTCAATCACACCGTTCTTAACAACAGGAAGCGCAAAAATACTTTTTGATTCCATTAGATGGATCAATTGCTCTTTCTCTGTTTCCGGCCCAACAACGATAGGATTCGAATTCATAACCTCAACAGCAGCATCATCCATATTGAGGCTTCTTAACAAGCCACGACGAATGTCACCATCAGTGAGCGTTCCCAAGAGCTTGTTATTATCAGCAATTAATGCAATACCCAGAGCTTGGCTATCAATGACTTTTAATGCGTCACGTATCGTTGCCTGCTGTGAAATAATAATTTTTTGCCAGCTATTTTTCATATTAGACCTTTAAAACATTAGCTATAATTTCTTGGTTGTTTTAATGCTTGTTTTATTTGGAGACATAGCTGCTCAATATCTTCCGAGGAATAGCGAGAGTCCAAAGGTAACGAGAGTATCCGTTGACTAAGCTTATTTTCCACTCCGTAGGTACTGGGCCAATGGATTGCTAAAAAAATATTCGAATCCATTAACTTGCGCCTAACCTCATTTCTACTATCAATTATGATTGGAAGGTAGGAATAAAAATCAGACACCATATCCAGTGTAATATCCACAGGCAACAGTGATTTCGCCAGCTCATAATTTTTTTGTCTGACTAACCTTTCAGACTCTATCTCGGAATAGAATTCAATCGCTTCAATTAACGAGCGGCTGCTTGGGCTAAAAATACCAACATTTTCATCCAGAAGGGTTTCTGCAGATGAAAACAGCTTCAAATACTCGCCTTCATCCCCTTTTTCATCATGCAGATAATAATATTTTAAATTCTTCGCCTGATATTTTTTATCTGAAAAATCGTCAAGATACCTGACTTCAGTTTTCGTTATAGGGTTATTGATATAAACCAGGCTAAAGTCAGCCACCGGGGCGATTTTTCGCAAGCTGTTAAATGAGCACCAGGCTTTAGAACGAGCTAATACAGACGGATATGGTGAAAATACATCGTCAACAATCACGAGCTGGCTGCATAACGAAATCGAACGTTCCAGTGAAGGTAACTTAAACCCAAAGTAATTAATAAAATACACTGCATCATACTCATCAAGGTTTGCTGGCATCCGATAATTAAGCGTCTCTTCAACCTCATAAAATGAATAAGTAATACGGTACTCTTTGAAAACATCGAGTATCACTTCACATAAAAAATTTGGTACAAGAATGTGCTTTCCAGCCAAATCCGTATTTTCAATAATCAACCGTAATGAAGCGCGCCCGGAATTGGTCACTTCACTAAAATAGCTCTTATTGCACAACTCCTGCTCACCCCCAATATGAAACATATTAAAAGCTCACATCATAAAAAGGTTTTGAACGCAGTTTATCTAACTCAACAGATTTCAGTACGTCAACAACTTGCTGAGAACTGTCTCCCTGACCATATGGGTTAACAACGCTATTTAACGTCATCTGGAAATCAGACTGATAAATTGCTGCAAGTGCCGAGATCATCAGTTGTCTATCAACGGCAATATCAATCACACTTTCAGAGCGAATTCGGCCTTTCTGGCGATCGCCGATATTAATCGTCGCTACTTTAAAAGACGGCGCCTCAACAATGCCACTGGAAGAATTTCCCACCACCGCATCAATATACTGAAGTGCAGATAAGTACCTAAGCTGGCCTAAAGACATAAATGCAATTGATTTTTCTTTATTTGCTTCTACATACTTATCAATCATCAGGTTGATAGTTCGTCCGCCGACATCCGCATTGGCTTTGGTAAAAATCAATAACGTATCTTCGCACTGATCGAGAGCCTCCAAAATCTGACTAAAATCTTTCTCAATCTGAGAAACCGATTCAGTCGTCTCCGGATGATAAGTGATCAGTAAGTTCTTTGCCGCAAGCTTACATTCAATAGAGGCTTCAAAGTCTTCACGGCTCATCAGTTTCATACGGCTGATATTATCTAATCCGACTTCACCGACATTAAACACTCGGCTTGGGTTTTCACCCATCTGGATTACGCGACGGGCATATTCATCAATCGCCGTGAAATGAAGCTGAGACAGTTTGGTAATACCGTGTCGGATCAGCTCGTCAACTGCCCCTTCGGTCAACTCACCACCATTAAGATGTGCAACAGGAATACGGGCAATATTTGCAGCCGACACAATAGGGATCAGTTCATAGCGATCACCGAGTACTAAAACAATATCAGGTTTTAGCTCATCAAATGCCTCGGCAAAACTGATCTGGGCTAACCCCATACTTTTACTGACACCAACCGGCGAATCAGACGAAAGTAGGATTTCGATTTTTTTATCAATTGTATGGCCATCTTCTTGGATCTGCTCCACGGTATAACCAAACTCTGGTGACAAGTGGGAGCCAGTTACAACCAGCTGCAACGCCAGCGCCGGTTCATTGGAAATATCATCCAACAAACACTTCAATAACCCGTATTCCGCCCTTGTCGCCGTTACTACACAGATCTTGCGCATCAGATCAGCTCTCCTTTCGTATAGGCTTTCTTCGCAACACAATTAACGACTTCATCCCAACGTGTTGGAGAAATCCCAGACCCCGGACGTTTAATCTCCAGCATATCCGGTGTCAGCAGCGCACCTTCAGCGATATCACAAGCGGCAATGATGCTCTTGCGAACAATATTGCGATTCTCTTTTTCCGTTTTAGTCGGAACTTTCCACCCGTTGCCTAGGGCTGCCTCGATGTTTCGGATCGCCAGTACCATCGCCTTAAGCTCTTGCGGCTCTAGGCTTGCGCTATGATCCGGCCCCTTCATGGTTTTATCCAACGTAAAGTGCTTCTCGATAACAACGGCGCCCATGGCGACGGCTGCAACTGGTACTTCAATACCCAGAGTATGGTCTGAATAGCCAACACGAATACCTGGAAACGCATTGCGAATAGTCACCATAGCACTAAGATTGACGTCTTCCGGCGCCGTAGGATAATCGGTTGTGGCGTGCAGTACGGTGATCTCATCACGAGTAAGACCAGCCTCTTCCAGAGTGAAGATGGCATGCTCTACTTCCGAAAGATAACCCATCCCCGTTGATAAGATAACTGGCTTTTTAAAACTAGCTATATGACGCAAAAACGGGGTATTGGTTAATTCACCCGAACCGATTTTGAACTGATCCTGAAGCTGGTCTAGGAACGTGGCACTTTGCTCTTCATCTGGGGTCGATAAAAAAGTGATTCCCTTGTTATCACAGTAGGTTTTCAGTTCACTGAAGTCATCATAGCTAAGCTCCAGTCGCTTCAGCATCTGAAACTGCGACTCGACTTGCTGGGTATTCTCTTTCTGGTATTCCGCCATTTCGGCATCTTCCGTCACCAGAAGCTCAGTTTTCCAAGTCTGGAATTTTACCGCATCGACACCTGCATCATGCGCTGCATCGATCAGCTGTTTGGCAAGGTTGATATCACCGTTATGGTTAACACCGGCTTCGGCAAGAATAAATGTTTTGTATTTCATATTAACCCTTTTCACTTCCTATATAGCTGAAACAGTCTTGGCGCAGTTTCACTCTGATGCTGTTCCTGCCACACCTTGTTAAGCCGAGCCCGTGTCTCTGGCATAAAGTCTATTCCTGCTATATAGAATGGGAGTTTCTGATCCGAAAATTTGGATTTAAATTTGAACAGGCTGTCATTTTCATCGGATGTTCGCCCGCCACCGAGCATCATCCACTGGCAACCATTTGCTTTTGCTTGTTCAAATGCATAATCGAGCAATAAATAATTACCATTTTCTCGTAAGTAATTTTGATGATTCGCTGATAGGTGATAATGCGAAATCTCGTTGCCATGCATAAAGAAGCCTGAGGAAACCACCTCGTCATCAAGCACCGCTTCAATCAGCTCAACGCCATCAATAGCCGCAAGCTTGTCAAAATATTCCGGCTTGAAGTAATAAAAATCTGCAGCCGCATTTTTATTCATGGTCTCTTCGTACAAATGAATAAACTTATCTAGATCTTGTCTGCCTACAGTCTTACTCAGTTTCTTATGCGCTTTTCTCAGTATATTACGCGTTGTTTTAGAATACTTAGCCCAACGCTCCTCTGTAGAAACAGCTAAATTAACCACAACAACGGTTCTTTCATGCACTAAGAAATCAAACTGTGATTTCTGCTGCGACATTGGATTAAACGGGTGAAAACGAATGAATTCACAAACAATGTTGTTTTCAAGACAATGCTGACGATAAGACTCAAACGCCTGTTTTAAAAAAGCATCTTCATAACAATTGGTCAACGGACCGCCGTAACCATACGGCGTTTCCAGATCATAGAGCTCTTCTTCAACAGACACTCCGGCAACACTCTTTATTTGACGCTTGATAGAGCGAAACAGAATCGTCTTGTCGCCATCTTCGAATACGTAGTCAAAAAGCTCACCATCTTCTGAGGTATAAAGCCCGGCATACGCTTTCTGATAGTAAATATCACGAGATAAGTCTATTGGGAGGTTTTGCATGTCAAATCTCAGTTGGCGAACTTGGTAAGTTAATTAAGTGGGCTTCAACCCACTCCGACACAGGCAAATCACCACGCATTGCATCTTTGAACATCGGCAGGCGATGCATAAGCTTCCAGATCGGACGTGTCATCACACCATTTTCATTCGTCACTTTTAACAGTTCATCGCGAGCGTTGGCATCCGGGCAAATCACCGCATTCAACCAGTAATTTGATTGGGCATATTCAGGCTCAGTGACAAACTGGAAGCCAGTACCAGCAAAAAAGTCTTGATACTGTTGGGCTAGCTTACGCTTCTGCTCAAGAAAAATTGGCAATACTTCCATCTGCGCACAGCCCAGCGCGGCATTAAGATTTGGCATGCGGTAGTTAAAGCCAGGTTCATCATGATAGAACTCATATGGGTGAGGCACCTTGGCCGTTGTCGTCACATGCTTGGTATGTGCTCCAGCCTCTGCATCACGGCACAATACGATGCCACCACCACCCGTAGTAATGATCTTATTACCATTGAAACTAACAGCACCGAATTCACCTAGGGTGCCGGTGTGCTTGCCTTTGTAAAAAGAACCTAAGCTCTCGGCTGCATCTTCAACCAAAGCCAGCTTCCATTTCAGGCAAACGGCGATAAGCTCATCAAGTTCAACTGGGTGCCCAAAGGTATGCATGGGTACCACTGCACGAATGCGCTGGCCAGTTTGCTTATGGACACAGCCTCGTTCATCAAGCACGGCATGCTGCTCCAGATAAGTCTCCACGGCTTTAGGGCACAAACCTAGGCTAACCTTGGACACATCAATAAAAATTGGCTCAGCACCCATGTGATACAGCGCATTGCATGTCGCTACAAACGTCAGCGCCTGTGTGAGTACCAGATCACCACGCTCCACCCCCGCCATGTATAGCGCAGCATGTAATGCCGCCGTCCCATTGACGGTCGCAACGGCTTTAGGACTATGCGTATAGACTTCAATTTTTCGCTCAAAGTCATCGACAAACTTGCCAACACTCGATACAAACGTGCTCTGAATCGTTTCAGATACATACGCCATCTCATTACCATTAAAGGTTGGCGCATGTAGCGGAATAAACTGATCCGTTTTGTAGATATCACGGACAAACTCAACAATTGCTTGACTCATAAAAATTCCTGCTAAGTAGCAAACAATTACATTTTGCTATCTAAGTATTTGCCTGTCTCTTTATGGCCAAAGTCAGGGATCATTTCGAAAAACAACTCAACAATTTCCTCTTTGTTCCACTCACGGTTTTGTTTCATCTCACCAATACGCTGCTCAAACAATGCCAGCAACTCCGGCTGATACAATGCTTCATTTTTAATCACACCCAAGTTTTCAAAGCACGCCATATCCAGCGTTTCGTTATTGGTAAAGAATTCTTCGAAGTCTTTTTCACCCGTGGTATCACTCGTGGTAAAGAGGCATGGCCATTTTCCTTGAGCTGGCAGTGTTTTTATCAGCTCACGGGCTTCATCTTCACTTTCGCAAAGATGCGATTCATAGCCACGCTGCTCAAGGTATTTCACCGCAATATCAGCAAAAGAAATCAGGTGAAGCGATTCGCTCAGTTTAGGGAAAAAAATGTCACGGTTTTCGCCGAAGATACAAGACATCAGGCACAGCTCGCCGGACTCCTGCGGGGTCACAAAGTAGCGCTTGATATCATGAGGCGCCACGATAGGTTGGTTTTTCTGCAGGCGTTGATTAAAACCGTGTAACAACGAACCATCAGAGAAGGCAACATTAGCAAAACGTGCGGTCGATATAGAAATTTGCTCGCTCTTACGCATCAAGAACATCTCCATAATACGCTTGGAGGCGCCCATCATGTTTACCGGATTCGCGGCTTTATCTGTCGAAACACAGAAATATTTCTTCGCACCGGCATCAATAGAGTGCTGAATGGTTTTGTCAGTATTGAAAACATTAACATCAATCATCCGCATCAAAGTAAACGGATCTTTTTCACTTCGCACATGTTTTAAGGCTGAAAGATTGAGGACATAATCATACTGCCCATCAGCTTTAATAAAGGCATCATATTCAATTGAACCAATATCCAAAGCAAAAGTCTGGAAGTCTCCGTTGATATAACCAAACGAGCTACGGATATCACGCACTAGCTCAACCATATTATTTTCGCTTATATCAACAACATGCAATTTCTCAGGGCTACGCTTAAAAATTTCTTTAGTTACTGCTTGGCCAATTGAACCTGCACCACCCAGAACCAAGAATCGAGAGCTCGAGACGATAGCTTTCAACTGCTGTTCATGTGAGGTGATATCTGCACCAAACAGCTCTTGCTCACGGCCTATTAACGGTAAAATTGCATTCATGCTAGTAACCTTGAAATTAAATTATTAATTATACGGTAGAACGATTGTTATACGTCGTAAAATTCTGCTACCGCAATATTGCTTAACTGCGCCCTTTCTCTAACAACCACAAACCCACATATTTGTTGAAGTTCACTTGGGCGTAGGTCATCGCCATGATAAAGCCTACGCTGCCGTCCATGAAGCCGCGGCGTAAAATGTAAATATGGAAAAAAGTCCAAATAGCCCTTAGCAAAGCTAATCCCAATCCGTGCGAACGCTTACCTTTACGGTGATATTTTTGCGCACCTAGCCAAGCGTATTGCGAAGATTTATCTAAACCATGCCCATAATCACGATGCGTATAATGCAATAAAAAACCTGGTAACGTCGCAATTTCACCCTCAGCAGGGATAACAGTTTCATGCACTTCATCCAAGGTATAACGCGCACCTTCACGTTTAAACAAACGCAATACCGAACGTGCACTACGCCCATACTTCAAGGTCTTTCCATAAAGGGTGACCCCCCACGGTAATTTATACGCTGTTGGCTGAATAACATCTTGTTCTAATAGTTGGATCAATGCTTGTTGCATTTTAGTATCTAACGCTTCATCGGCATCTATCGATAGCACCCAGTCACATGTAGCTTTATCCAGCGCACGCTGTTTTTGCTTACCAAATCCTGGCCAATCAGTAATCGACACATTGTCGGTATATTCTTGGCAGATCGTCACTGTTTTATCCGTAGAACCGCTATCCAGCACAATAATTTCATCAGCAATCGTAGCCACTGACTGTAAACACGCTACCACACGGTCCGCTTCATTTTTTGTAATTAATATGACCGATAACGAATGCTTTCTCACTATCAACCGACTCCTATACTTCTATTTAAGATACTCAACTATATGCTCGTTTCGTCGTTGATATAATGCTTGAGTAATATATTTACTTCGGTATGTTTGCTTAGAAACAACACTTTCACAAAAGATTGAGAAATCATCATCAAGCTCAGCATAATGATTATTCATTTCGGTAATTGTTTGCCAAACATTTTGATGCTGCTCTTTCTTTATCACCTCATTAAATAAATAAAACATCCAAAAATAAGGCGTACAGTATTTTTTTTCTAAAAACGATAATAAAGGGAACCCACTATTACGGTAGTGGATCAAACCTGTATTTCTCGCTAACAAACGAGTAGATTTCAACCCTATCACATCGAGATTTACATCTCGTTTCTTAGTCAAATAACAAAGACTCTCCTGTAACAAATCTTGAATAATTGGGTGGCCTTTATATGCAGCTATAAACCAAGAGACTAGTTGCCGATCATCTGATGATTTTTCCCGAAAACAAAAAAATCCCGTTGATGATATATCTAACCATTCAGTTAATGACCTTTTACAAAATGTTGTTGCATCAGCCCACACCCCACCAAAACGACTGAGTAAATACAGTCTTAACAAATCACTTTTTCCAGCGGAACCAAGATCGATAGTTACTACGTTAAATACAGCAAAAAAGTCAAATCCAAGGTAGGATTGAATATTATCATTATCAAGTAAAATAACTTGATAATCAGGATTATACTTAACCCATGTTTGATAACTTAGCTTAACAAGATCCGGAGCACTCTCTAGCCCAGAGTCCCAGAACATCCAAACAACTTTATTTTCCCCGTCAGAAATAACTGGCTCCGATAATAACGATAACGCTAGCTGGGCACCTTGAATTTCTTCCGACGTTAAGTGTACTCTCCGCTTAAACCGACATTTAAATACTCTCAAATACTCTTTCATTTCACGATGCCAGAATGCCATAATCTATACCTCAATAGCCCAACGTTTAGTACACCTAAATTTTAAAATTACCGTGAGTAATCTACACTTAACCCTACCTCAGAATGATGCAAGTAATCATGCAGTTAAATCACGGTCAGCTTCATTTTTGGTAATCGAGATGATGGATAAAGTGTGCTTTCTCTTTGTTTCTACCACTTCCAGTAATGCATTTTTTTGCGCATTTTAAAATTACGAAACAGGTTTGCTGGTTTTTTATTTTGCCAATTTGCAACTAACATCTCAGTCACCGCCGCTAAAACACGTTGCGAAGATTGCCCATCTAAATAAGGCGTAATATTAGGCCCATACTGTTTAATCGCCGATAGAAGTTCATCACTAGGTGCTAATGCTTGTTCTATAGCATCAGCTAATGCATCCGGTGTTGTAATATTGATAAAACACGCTTGTGGTTCACGATTATTTACTGTCACTACCGGCTTATTGAGTAATAAGAATTCTTGAAAAATTGAAGAGTTATCACACACCATGACATCCGCACGATGCAATAATTCAATCACTTTATCGTTATCAAAAAAAGTGAGATTATCACTCTCTAACTGGCGATATTTTTCCGCTGTTTGCGGGTCAATTTTTGGATGTAAAGTCACAAGCCAATGCCAGCGTTTATCTTGACTGAGTGCTTTAATTTCATCATACACAGAAGCTGCACACGACAAGCTTGGTGTAAATGTTGAAGCAAACAGAATCTGAGGACGCGAGAATGACTGGGATTGCTTAAAATTAAACAAATTATCGAGTTTTATCCATCCCGTTTCTTTCACCTGAAAATAACCACGTTCTTCGGCGAGAGGTTGCAGCATCTTGGTACGCCCATGGCCTTCAGTACAAAATAGATCAAACATGCCGCGCTCTGGGTATTCATTACCCCGCTTACTTTCATTTAACCCATGAAAGACTTCAACTTTTAATCCGGGAATAAAAGAAGGTACGCGATCACCAGGAACAAAGACCGCATGTGGTTGGTAATCAACCGCCGCTTTCACTGATGCACAGCGTGTTTCATTCGGAGCCAAAAAAGATGCCGATACATCATCACCCACCAATAACCATTGCACTTGATGACCAGCAGCGATAGCAGCAGCTTGAAGAGGACGAAGGATAGCAAAAGAGTAATTTTGCTCGACATAAAGCAGAAATCGATATATTCCGCCGTCAGCCGAACCAACTGCTGTGGATGATTGCATTCCTTAAAAACCCTAACAAAAAAAAATTTCAGTACACAATTTTAGCGCATTACTAGCCAGTTATCAGAAAAAACCTTATCAAGGTGATCACACCTTCAACAATAGACTATCAGTAATTTAAGGTTCTCGTTTACAATCATCTACTCCTACTCATCACGCTTAGGTAATCGTGTGTTCATTCGTTGCTTATATACCTTATTACTTACCTTGGCTTCGCCATTTCTCCTTTTTGGTTTATACAAAAGAAAAGAAGGAAAGCCTTCATTTGGCTCTCGCTGGAAAGAACACTTTGGCTTTACTCCACCATTAACAACCCAAACGGTTCAATCACCAATTTGGATTCATGCGGTCTCCGTAGGAGAATCAATTGCTGTCGTACCTGTGATTAAAGCATTGAAAAAACAATATCCAGAGACAACGATCGTGGTCACCACGACCACCAGCACAGGTGCAGAACAAGTTTCAAAATTGGGGGACTTGGTAGAACACCGTTACATGCCGTTAGATTTCGCATGGTGTGTACGAGGCTTTCTAAAAAACATTCAACCCTCAGCCCTGTTAATCATGGAAACTGAGCTGTGGCCCAACACCCTCGCGACAGTACATAATAACAAGATACCAGTAATGGTAATGAACGCCCGCTTATCAGCCCGTTCCGCTGCTCGCTACCAGCAATTCCAACCTGTGTTTAATTTACTGGCTAAGCACCTCGATCATGTATTATGCCTTCACTCCGATGATGCAGAACGCTTCAAACAATTAGGGCTACCAGCCAAGCGCATCTCTGTGACTGGTTCGATAAAGTACGACATTGAGATCGCTGATACCATCGTGCAACAAGCTAATACTTTACGAGAAACGATTGGTATTCAGCGACCAGTGTGGGTTGCTGCCAGCACCCACAAAGGGGAAGATGAACACGTTTTAGCGGCTTTTCAATCAGTACTCAATACCAAACCAGATAGCCTACTGATCTTGGTACCTCGCCATCCCGAACGTTTTAACGACGTGGAACAGCTGTGTATCCAAGCCGGCTTTGAGTGTGTTCGCCGTACACAAACTCAACCTATCACCGCAGGCACACAGGTGTATTTGGCTGATACGATGGGAGAGATGCTCATTATGTTGGGGGCTGCCGACATTACATTTATGGGCGGAAGCTTGATCGGCAACGCTGTAGGGGGTCACAATTTGTTGGAGCCAGCGGCTTTAAGTAAACCCGCCATTACCGGGCCAAGTTATTACAATTTTACCGACATAACGGAGCAACTTCGCCAAGCGGAAGCGGTGTGGGTATGTGATGATAGCCAAATGCTAGCGCAACAGCTTATTCAGTTATTCACTCACCCCGAGCAAAAAGCGGCAATGGGGAAAGCAGCCTTGACCGTAGTCAAACAAAACCAAGGCGCTGTAAATAAAACAGTGTCAGCTGTTATGGCTCAGCTATCAGGCTCACACATCTCATAACCCTGACACAGCACTTTCCAGCTTGCGGCAGAGAAATAAATGTTACGCTTGCCTTGCTCTTTGATGAAAGAGCGATATAAGCGTGACAAATTCTTCGACTTCCACGCTTCGCCCTCTTGCGTATAGCATTTATCAAAATCAATCAGCCACACCAATTCACGGCTATCCACTAAAATATTGTGCGCGTTAAGATCGGTATGGCACACCTGTAAGTCATGCATCTTACGAACCGTGCGCCCAATGGCACACCACACATGATCAGGTAGCATTGCTTGTTGTAACAAAGCCACTAAATCCTTAGCACTATCAATCTTTTCGACCAGTAAATCGGCTCGATATACCGGACCATGACGTGTTGCTCGTGCAGCTACCGGGCGAGGTACATTCACCCCCCCAGCGGCAAGTGTCGACAGTAACGCCACCTCTTCAGCACAGCGGGTTTTTTCCCACCCCGTGAACACATAGGCATCTTCAACCAATTTACCGAATAACCCACCACGGCGATAATGCCGCAATGCCATCGGTAACGTCTCACCTTGAACAAACCACGTTGTACCGCGCCCTTGCGCTGACCCAATCACTTTTCCTTGCTGCTGCCAAAAAGATGCATCAAAACATGCTTTCGGGTCTTCTTGTAATAAGTTCGGATCAAACCAAATGCGCTGGTTATCAAAACACAATTTTTCCACGGTGAAACTCCTGATAGATTAGGCGCCATCATTTTACAATCCCCTGAATGAACTGCATAATTACTTCTTCAATTTATTCTTGAGTATCAGCCATGGCACTATTTTCTTCTCCTCCAAAATCGCTATGTATTCTACGACTATCTGCGATCGGAGATGTTTGCCATGCTATTGCTGTTGTGCAAGCCATCCAACAGCACTGGCCAGACACGGACATCACATGGGTCACTGGAAAAATAGAAACTCAACTCATTGGTAATTTACCCGGCATCAATGTTGTTACCTTCGATAAGAAAGCGGGTTTAAAAGGCATGCAGGCAGTATGGAGTGCATTAAAAGGACAAAAGTTCGATGCATTACTGCATATGCAAGCTGCGATACGCGCTAGTGCATTATCTTTAGGTATAAAAGCGAAGTACCGTGTCGGTTTTAGCCGTAATCGTACAAAAGAAGGCCAATGGCTTTTCACCAATAAGCATCTTCCTAATACTGACTCATTTCATGTTTTAGATAACTTTGCCGATTTTGCACGTTATATTGGTGTGCCGTTTACCACACCAAGTTGGAATATCCCTCTTACAGGTGAAGATATTCAATTTGCCAAACATTATACGGCAGATAAAAAGACCTTACTCATTTCTCCTGCCGCAAGTAAAGATGAGCGTAATTGGCTTACAGAACGCTACGCCGAAATCGCAGACTATGCCAACCAGCAAGGGATGCAAGTGCTGTTGTGCGGCTCTCCTGCCCCTAGAGAAATAAATCTAGGCAAAAGCATTGAGCAACATTGCCAACATCCCGTCGTAAACCTTATTGGCCAAACAAACCTAAAACAATTAACGGCGCTATTAGGGGCAGCTGATGTTGTTTTGGCTCCGGATACAGGGCCAGCACATCTCGCGACAACGCAGGGCACACCAGTGATCGGTCTATATGCTCACAGTAACCCTAAAAGAACGGGACCTTACAATAGTCTTGATATTGTCGCGAGCGTTTACGAGCAACATGTTGAAGAGCAGCAAGGTAAACCAGTTAATGACTTACCTTGGGGTACTCGCGTAAAGGGAACGGATTTAATGCAAGACATTAGTGTCGAGCACGTTAAGAATATCCTAGCTGGCATACTCTCTACTGCAAACCAACGTTAACACACTTTATTAACTGGAAGATGAAAATGACAACACGTGTAATTTACCCAGGTACCTTTGATCCAATCACTAATGGTCACCTCGATTTGATTGAGCGTGCTGCTGCAATGTTTGACCATGTTGTTGTTGGTATTGCTGCAAGTCCCAGTAAGAAGCCCTTATTTGATTTGCCAGAACGTGTTGCGCTAACGCAGGCCATCACCAAACACTTACCGAATGTCGAAATTGTTGGCTTCTCTGGTTTACTCGTTGATTTTGCGAAAGAATCGAATGCAAACATATTGGTGCGTGGGTTACGTGCAGTATCTGACTTTGAATATGAATTCCAGCTCGCAAATATGAACCGCCGTTTAATGCCAGAGCTAGAAACTGTCTTTTTAACGCCTTCAGAAGAAAATTCATTTATTTCGTCAACTATAGTTAAAGAAGTCGCGTTACATAAAGGCGATGTTAGCCAGTTTGTTGATTTGCGAATTACCGGTGCGCTTAATGCGAAGTTACATACTAAATAATTCAAAATGATACCGATTAAAAAAGGAGCCTAAGGCTCCTTTTTTGTATCTGCATATAATCTATCTAATTAGCATTTGTAGAATGCGCGATACCAATCAACGAACGCTTTCACGCCCTCTTTCACTTTCACTGCAGGCTGATAATTGATCGCCTTAAATAGGTCTTCAGTATCAGCATAGGTCGCGTATACATCTCCAGGCTGCATTGGCATGAAGTTTTTCTTTGCTTCAATACCTAGTGCATCTTCAAGCGCTTCAATATAATCCATCAACTTTACAGGGCTACCATGACCAATGTTATACACTTTATAAGGTGCAGAACTTGTTGCTGGCGAGCCAGCTTCAACGGTCCAATCTGGGGTCTTCTGTGGAATCACGTCTTGAATGCGCATCACACCTTCGACAATATCATCGATATAGGTAAAATCACGGCGCATATCACCGTTGTTGTACACATCAATTGTCTCGCCATCGACAATCGCTTTGGTGAACTTAAACAGCGCCATATCAGGACGCCCCCACGGACCATAAACAGTAAAGAAACGCAGCCCAGTGGTTGGAACATCGTATAAATGTGAATACGTGTGTGCCATCAGCTCATTCGATTTTTTTGTCGCAGCATAGAGAGAAATAGGATGATCGACGCTATCACTGGTATTAAATGGCATTTTTTGGTTCAGGCCGTAAACCGAACTCGATGAAGCATACACCAGGTGCTTCACCTTGTTATGACGGCAGCCTTCAAGAATAGCAAGGTGCCCAACAAGGTTACTATCAGCGTAAGCCATTGGGTTATCAATTGAATAACGCACGCCTGCTTGCGCCGCCAAATGAATAACACGATCAAATTGCTGTTCAGCAAATAACGCAGCCATACCGTCGCGATCAGCCAGATCTAATTCTACAAACGTAAATTTGTCATGCTCCGCACGTTCGAGCCGTGCGTGTTTTAATGAGACATCGTAGTAATCATTCAGATTATCGATACCAATGACTTCATGACCTTGGGCGCAAAGGCGCTCAGAGACAGAACTACCGATAAAACCAGCAGCACCAGTTACTAAATATTTCATATAAACGCTTCTTACCCAAACAGAAATCTAACTGTTACAATTCAACAATGAGTGGATCATAGCACTGCACGTGCTTGTACGGTATGGCATCTTACGATAAATACCATCAATAATATTGAGGCTCAGGTTAAACCTAATTGAGCCTACTTCTGGCACTCACTGCAAAACACACTGGCTCGCTGACCAATTTTCATTTCACTCAACGGATTATCACAGCGTGGACAGGGCTTTCCGCCTTTACCGTAGACTTGCAGCTCTTGAGCAAAGTAACCGGGTTTACCGTCTGTATTTTTGAAATCTTTCAACGTCGTTCCGCCTTGCTCGATCGCAAACGCGAGTACCAATTTGATTTCATCGACAAACAACGCGATTTTTTCGGCCGATATTTCACCCGCAGCGCGTTTGGGATGAATACCCGCACTAAATAGCGACTCATTCGCGTAAATATTCCCGACTCCCACCACCACTTTATTATCCATGATGAACTGTTTTATTGCCGTGCGCTTACCCTTAGCTCTACCTTGTAAGTATTCAGCGTTAAAATCATCGCTAAGCGGCTCAGGGCCAAGTTGACTCAATACTTTATGGTTAAGGTCAGGCAACTCCCATAACCACGCCCCAAAGCGACGAGGATCGTTATAACGCAGCACCTCACCACTCGATAGCACTAAATCAACATGGTCATGCTTTTCTGGCGGAATGGAAGCAGGTAAAATTCGTAAACTCCCCGACATACCAAGGTGCACGATGGCATACCCCACATCGGTATGTAACAGTAAATATTTAGCTCGACGAGTCACCGTTCGAATCACCTGCCCTTCTATTTGCTGAATTTCCTCAGGGATAGGCCAGCGTAATTTAGGGTTCCGGACAATAATTTTAGTCACGGTTTGACCAACCACATGCGGACTGATCCCCATACGGCTTACTTCAACTTCCGGTAATTCAGGCATTATGTCTCTCGTCTATTGTGAGCAATGGTGAGGGCTCTTCGTGAGCGTTGGCATCTTCGTTTTAAAGAGGGAAAAGGTAAGCTTCCTCTACAGATATAGCGATCCAACTACCTTGCCAGCTTTTTAACAACCAGAACTGCGGCTGTTGATATACCGTCACCCGTATCGGCTCTTCTGCTGATTGCAACCAGATTTCAACTGTACGGGGGGATGTGAGCTGGCTTTTTAGCTGCACCATCATGTCATCATTCACCGGCGTACCAGCAATAGATTCCCAATGTTCAATCCATACTTGAGGCTCTGTATTGATACTCGGCTCTGATACCCAAATCCCCTCTTTCTTCATAATTTGATGATGAGGTAAGACTAACTGAGAAATAGTCGCTTTAGCGGGTAATAAAGAATGCAAAATGGGCGACGCTACTTCATCAGATGACGCTATATCAGACGATGCTAAGCGGGCTTTAATTAGATCGGGCAGTTGCATCATGGCGATGAAGATAACAACCGCGATGATGATGACATTATTCCAGCCACGTCGTGACAATCTCATTGGGCTTTTCCTTGCGTATGTCTTGCCGTAATAACGACTTGAATCATAACACTAAAGGAATAAGGTCAATCTCGCGAGGAAATAAATAATATTGGTAGGTAATATTGACGGCAAATTTTAGGTATAAAAAAACCCAGTCTAAACTGGGCTTTTATCAAAGTACTACAAATCAATTACTTGATTTTAGCTTCTTTGTACATAACGTGCTGGCGAACTACTGGATCAAATTTCTTGATCTCAAATTTGCCTGGCATGTTACGCTTGTTCTTATCTGTAGTGTAGAAGTGGCCTGTACCAGCTGATGATACTAGACGGATCTTCTCACGAATGCCTTTAGCCATTGTTCAAATTCCTCTTAAACGTTCTCGCCGCGGACACGCATCTCTGCAAGAACGATATCAATACCTTTCTTGTCGATGATACGCATACCTTTAGCGGTAAGACGTAGTTTAACGAAGCGTTTTTCGCTTTCTACCCAGAAACGATGAGTTTGCAGGTTCGGCAGAAAACGACGCTTGGTGGCATTACGTGCGTGTGAACGGTTGTTACCCGTTACAGGACGCTTGCCAGTTACTTGGCATACTCGGGACATTACTGTCTTCTCCAAATCGTTTCAGCTCGATATCTACTATGATTAATTCAATGCGAAAAAGCTTTTCGCATATAATCATAGCTATCAAAGGTCGCGCATTATACTAAGTCAAAACCAGTTGCTCAAGTCCCGAGCGACCCTTTCTCATCTTTTTTATCAAAATTAGCTTATTTTATAGCCAACCTTGTTCGGAAAAAGAGACAATATCTCCATCACCTACAATAAAATGATCTAGTACACGAATATCGACTAAAGCCAGCGCATCGCTGATTGTTCGTGTAATTCGGAGGTCTGACTGACTAGGTTCAGCTACGCCTGACGGGTGATTATGCGCTAAAATAAGAGCGGCTGCATTAAATTCCAACGATCTTTTTACAATTTCTCTTGGATAAACCGCTGCAGAATTTATTGTTCCCTCAAATAGAACTTCTCCAGCAATCACCCGATGTTGATTATCAAGAAACAATACATAAAAAACTTCACGTTGCCGATCGCGTAATAATTGGCTCAAATAATGTCGAGTATGCTGGGGGCTGGTCAGTACATCCCCTTCCTTTAGTGTTTCTTCCAAATGTCGCTGGCTCATTTCTATTATGGCTTGCAGTTGAGCATATTTGGCTGGCCCCAACCCTTTGTGCAAACAAAAGAGTGTTTGATCGGCGGCAAATAACGCCCTAAGCGAGCCAAACTCTGCCAATAAGTGGGTTGCAAGCTCAACCGCATTCATCCCTTTAATGCCAGTTCGTAAAAATATCGCTAATAATTCCGCATCGGATAATGCTTTTGCACCACGTGTTAGCAGCTTTTCCCGTGGACGAGATTCTTCAGGTAGTAGCTTTAATGACATGCATCCCCCTTTATGGTTACCCATTTAAAATGAGGGGGTTTTCTCTGCTTGTTCAATTTATCTTGTTGGTTATGGGAATGCCTTCGCACTTTCTGTCGAGGCTTACATTATGGGCAGCACCCTTTCCCTATGCCTTCACACTTATGGTTAGAAACGTGTTCCCGATGAATCCATAGCCCTTTAGTGATATCGTATTTAGCATATGAGCAAGGTTTTTTAGGTTTTGGTCGCGTTGATTTAGACGCAATATGGATTTAGGTAAAACAATGCAAACACTGGCAGGAAAGAAAATACTTCTTGGTATTAGCGGCGGTATTGCCGCTTATAAATGTGCAGATTTGACACGTCGCTTAATCGAGCGCGGCGCCGAAGTACAGATAGTAATGACCAAAGCGGCAAAAGAATTCATTACACCACTAACAATGCAGGCCGTGTCTGGTAGGCCCGTATCAGACAGCTTATTAGATCCTGCTGCTGAAATGTCGATGGGGCATATCGAGCTGGCAAAATGGGCTGACTTAATTTTATTAGCTCCTGCCACCGCTGATCTTATCGCCCGAATCAGTGCGGGCATGGGGAATGACCTACTCAGTACATTATGCTTGGCAACAGACTCCCCCATTGCCGTATCACCCGCAATGAATCAACAGATGTACCTTAATGTCGCGACACAAGAAAACATTGCGACACTGCAACGCCGTGGCTTCCATGTTTGGGGCCCAGCCAGTGGTGAGCAAGCTTGTGGCGATGTAGGGCCGGGTCGTATGTTAGAGCCAATGCAATTAGTACATTTAGCGGAAGATTTCTTTCAACCCGCCGATCTGACCAACCTCAGTGTTGTTATTACTGCCGGTCCGACCCAAGAAGCCATTGATCCTGTTCGCTACCTTACCAATCGTAGTTCTGGAAAAATGGGGTTCGCGATCGCTGAAGCCGCCGCTAAACGCGGGGCAAACGTCACACTCATCAGTGGTCCAGTGAGCCTTGCAACGCCAGCAGGGGTGAACCGCATTGATGTGGCAAGTGCTGAACAGATGCATCAGGCAGCAATCGCACAGGCGACTGAGCACGACATTTTCATTGCCTGCGCCGCGGTGGCTGATTTCCGTCCGGCAGCTGTTGCAGAGCACAAGATGAAGAAAAAATCAGATGAAGACGAGATGGTACTGAGGCTGGTGAAAAACCCTGATATCGTCGCAAACGTTGCCGCTCTGTCAGTACAACGTCCCTTTACTGTTGGGTTTGCCGCAGAAACACAAGACGTAGAACAATATGCCCGCAGCAAACTGGCTCGCAAGCATTTAGATTTAATCTGCGCCAATGATGTATCCCAGTCAGGGCAAGGGTTTAACAGTGACCATAATGCACTGCATTTATTCTGGCCAAACGGCAATAAAGCCCTGCCGTTATCATCAAAAAATGCACTGGGACAACAGTTAATCACAGAAATTGTCGCACTTTACAAAGAGAATAAGCATGAAGAAGGTTGATCTTAAAATTCTCGACGCACGTGTAGGTAGCGAATTTCCACTACCCACTTATGCCACAAGCGGTTCTGCAGGGTTAGATTTGCGTGCTTGTTTAGATAACGCATTAATTGTCGAACCCGGTCAAACCCATTTAGTCCCAACAGGTTTGGCTATTCATATTGCCGATAACAGCCTTGCAGCCACGATTCTACCTCGCTCAGGGCTCGGTCATAAGCATGGTATTGTATTAGGGAACTTAGTGGGCCTGATTGACTCTGACTACCAAGGTCAGCTTATGGTGTCGGTATGGAACCGTGGACAAACAACATTCACCATTGAACCTGGCGATCGTATCGCACAACTGGTATTTGTACCGGTAGTACAAGCCGAATTTAATATCGTGACTGATTTCGATGCAACGGAACGCGGTGACGGTGGTTTTGGTCATTCTGGTCAGCGTTAAGAGAAATCAAAAGATACACACACTCAAAGTGGTATTGGCAACACCTTAATCTGACTAGTAATTAAACGAAATTGATCAAATATAAAGCGTAAGCCTTAAGCTTACGCTTTTTTTGTCGATAAATAGATCAGTATCGACAGCTTGCGCTTTTCACAACGCAACGGCATCGCTAAGATAGACGGGTTTCAAACTGCAGCTATATGCAGTCATTTTTGAAAAGGAACGGTTATTCATGGCTGGCAACAAAAAAAACAATCGCCGCGAAGAGATCCTTCAAGCATTAGCACAAATGCTTGAATCAACTCAGGGCAGCCAACGTATTACAACAGCAAAACTGGCAGCACAAGTCGGTGTTTCAGAGGCGGCACTGTACCGCCACTTCCCGAGTAAAGCCCGTATGTTTGAAGGCTTAATTGAGTTTATTGAAGATTCAATTTCTACCCGTATCAACCGTATCCTTGATGATGAAAAAGATACCATGAACCGTCTACGCATGGTGCTTCAGCTTATTCTTGTCTTTGCAGAACGTAACCCAGGTTTAACACGCATCATGACAGGTCATGCTCTGATGTTTGAACAAGACCGTCTACAATCGCGTATTAATCAGCTATTTGAACGCATTGAAACCCAGATTCGTCAGGTATTACGTGAACGAAAATTACGAGAAGGGAAAGGCTTTCCGGTTGATGAAAGTGTACTTGCTGCACAATTACTTGGTCAGGTTGAAGGCAGTTTGAACCGCTATGTGCGTTCTAACTTCAAATATAAACCTACCGAGAACTTCGATAACTACTGGCAACTATTAAGTGCTCAGCTAGGTTAGAAACAGTTACGAGTAACGAGATCCAAGTTACTCGATTTTCGAGATAAAAAAGCGAAAGGTTAATACCTCTCGCTTTTTTAGAGCCTAGATCCATAGGCGTCTCTTACTTAAACGTTCTTCCTAGAATCTAGGTTCTCGTATCTTATATTCTTATACACCGTACTCAGCACGGTACGACTTCACGGCTGCTAAGTGTTCATCCATGCCGTCTTGTTCAGACAAATACGTCACAACATCACCCAGTGATACAATAGAAATAACTGCGCAACCAAAATCACGCTCAACTTCTTGAATAGCAGATAGCTCGCCTTTACCTTTCTCTTGACGGTCAATGGCCACTAACACGCCCGCAAGATCAGCACCATTCGCTTTAATAATTTCCATTGACTCGCGAATTGCAGTGCCTGCCGTAATCACATCATCAACCAACATGATACGACCTTCAAGATCGCTACCAACTAAGCTACCACCTTCACCGTGTGTTTTTGCTTCTTTACGGTTGAAACAATATGGCGTATCGATATCGTGGTGATCAGCCAGTGCAACCGCTGTTGTTGTCGCAATTGGAATACCTTTATACGCAGGGCCAAATAGCACATCGTAATCGATACCCGCATCAACCAAAGCTTCAGCGTAAAAACGGCCTAGGCGCGCTAAATCACGACCTGTATTAAACAAACCAGCATTAAAAAAATACGGGCTAATACGGCCAGATTTCAGAGTGAACTCACCAAACTTCAACACACCTTTTTCTAGGGCAAATTCGATGAACTGACGCTGATATGCTTTCATTGTAATTCCTTAATATTGATAAATAGGTGATATACCCAAGCTACCTCAAGATGCAGGATTCAGAGTGATCTCAGCGTATCTAATTCAAGGAAAATGTGTGTAGGAATGGCATTCCCTTTCAAACACATTTGACACAGAAGTAGATACGCTGAATCACTCCCGAAGGGCGAGTTTTGTTGGGCTCTATGCGGTGTTACTTATTTTCAACTTAGAACGACTAGGTCTATAAATAAGTGCCTTGCCTAGAGTCCAACAAATTCTCGCTGAAACGAGCACCTTGAGGTAACTTGGGTATACGTCTTACGCGCTACATCTATCGAATGTAGTCAAAAGGACACCATTCAACAAAATGCAGACAAAAAAAAGCGACTCAATCGAGTCGCCTAATAATTAACTTTCCAATGCCTGTTTCTGCATTGTGACGATGTCGGCAATGCCGTCTTTCGCCAGAGCCAGCATGGCCAGCAATTCTTCGTGGCTAAACGCCTCGCCTTCTGCTGTCCCTTGAATCTCGATCATCTTACCTTCTTCGGTCATGACCACGTTCATATCGGTTTCAGCCGCTGAATCTTCAAGATACTCAAGATCGCAAATGGCTTCGCCTTTATAGATACCCACCGACACAGCAGCAACCATGCCTTTAATTGGGCTCTTTTTCAGAGTGCCTTTCTCAATCATTGAGTTGACGGCATCAACCAAAGCAACCATTGCACCAGTAATAGAAGCAGTACGAGTGCCACCATCTGCTTGGATTACATCACAATCAACGGTAATCATTTGTTCACCCAACGCTTCTAAATCAACCGCAGCGCGAAGGCTACGTGCAATTAAGCGTTGAATTTCCATCGTACGGCCGCCTTGTTTGCCGCTTGATGCTTCACGGCGGTTACGCGTATGAGTCGCGCGAGGCAGCATGCCATATTCAGCAGTAACCCAACCTTGTCCTTTGCCTTTTAACCAGCGAGGTACATTTTCTTCCACACTTGCTGTACAGATTACTTTTGTATCGCCGAACTCGACTAATACTGAACCTTCAGCATGTGCTGTGAAATTACGAGTGATCGTAATAGGACGTACTTGACTAGTGCTTCTTCCGCTTGGACGCATCGGGGGTTTACCTTTCGCTGGGCTACATTAACCGGCGATTATAGCCAGTTCTCTCTCGCAGTGCACGTTAAACCCGACCGCAAACCGACCCCATAATATCAAGTGCATGTTGCGCTTCATTTCTTTTATAAGTAATGGTGAGTATAATCACCATAATCTTGTAACTACGCGCCTATTCTTTCTATTACGCTTCCTGCTCGATAGCAGTAAACTTAATAAGTAGTTACATTCCATCTATATAAAGGGCCATCAGCCAATGATTCATAGCATGACCGCTTATGCTCGTCGCGAAGTTAAAGGCGACTGGGGCACTGCCGTTTGGGAAATTCGTTCAGTTAACCAACGTTACCTAGAAACGTACCTTCGCATGCCAGAGCAATTTCGTAGTTTAGAGCCAGTACTACGTGAGCGTTTTCGTAAGCGCCTAGCCCGCGGTAAAGTTGAATGTAACCTGCGTTTTGAAGCTAACCAAGCAGCAAGCAGCGAGCTCACAATCAATGAAGATTTAGCCAAGCAAGTCATTAAAGCCGCTAAGTGGGTAAAAGACACGGCTGGTGAAGGCAATATTGGTCCTTTCCAGGTATTGAACTGGCCTGGTGTAATGGAAGCCCCAGAGCAAGATTTGGATGCAATCAATAAAGATTTGCTGACAGGTTTTGATGAAGCAATTGCTGACTTTATTGCCGCACGTGCAAGCGAAGGCGAAAACATGAAGGAATTAATTGTTCAACGCCTTGATGCCATTACCGCTGAAGCAACACAAGTTCGCGCACAAATGCCTGAGATTATTAAGTGGCAACGTGAACGCCTAACCAACCGCTTTGAAGATGCAAAAGTGGAGCTGGATGCAGGTCGTATTGAGCAAGAACTGATCATGATGGCACAAAAAAGTGATGTCGCTGAAGAGCTAGATCGCCTAGATTCGCACGTTAAAGAAACACAAAAAATCATGAAGAAAGGAGGCGCATGTGGCCGTCGTCTTGATTTCATGATGCAAGAATTCAACCGCGAATCAAATACGCTCGCATCAAAATCAATCACCACAGAAATCACAGCATCTGCTGTTGAATTAAAAGTATTGATTGAGCAAATGCGTGAGCAGATCCAAAATATTGAATAATCATCAAGAATGTGTGAATGAGCGACTTTACGTCATTCCAATAAAGGCAGTAGTAATACTGCCTTTTACGGTCCATCGTCACACTTTTTAGCGTTAAAATTAAAAATACGAATAGTCTGAAATTAACCATAAATCCATCTAGGCTTAAGCTGACGGCTTATAAAGTCGCATTAACCGTATAAAAGATGAAAATTCCAGCAATCAGATAATTTCAATTTTGCGCAGTTCGTGATAATCTGCGCGCCCTTCTAGCACTGAGTGAAAATAGGCAATGAGCAAAGGTACTCTATACATCGTGTCGGCACCAAGTGGCGCTGGTAAATCAAGTTTGATTAATGCGCTGCTTGAAACTAATCCGACCTATGACATGAAAGTATCCGTTTCCCACACGACTCGCGGTATGCGACCTGGTGAAGAAAATGGTGTTCATTACAATTTTATTAGTGTTGAAGAGTTCACAGAACTAACCGAACAAGAGTCATTCCTTGAACATGCTGAAGTATTTGGTAATTATTACGGTACATCACGCCCTTGGATTGAAGAACAGCTGAACAAAGGTATTGATGTCTTTTTAGATATTGATTGGCAGGGTGCGCGTCAAATCCGCGTACAAATGCCAGCGGCGAAAAGTCTCTTCATTTTACCACCTTCAAAAGAAGAATTAGAGCGTCGTTTAAATGCTCGTGGTCAAGACAGTGAAACCATAATTGCACGTCGTATGCAAGAAGCTCGTTCTGAAATTTCTCATTACAACGAATATGACTATGTTATCGTGAATGATGATTTCGATGCTGCGTTAATGGATTTTAAAGCCATTATTCGTGCTGAACGATTGAAGCAAGACAAGCAAACTGCTAAATATAACAGTATGCTAAATGCTCTACTGGCAGAACAGTAAGTATTTATATACAATTTTCTTTCTCATTATATAACCACTGGAGTCCTCCATGGCACGCGTAACCGTTCAAGACGCTGTTGATAAAATTGGCAACCGTTTCGACCTGATCCAAATTGCTTCACGCCGTGCGCGTCAATTGCAAACGGGCGGCAAGGATCCATTGGTACCAGAAGAAAACGACAAATACACAGTGATCGCGCTTCGTGAAATCGAAGAAGGCCTAATCACTAAAGATATCCTAGATGCTCGCGAGCGTCAGGAACTGCAAGAGCAAGAAGCGGCAGAACTAGCTGCTGTTAGTGCAATTGCAGGCGACCACCACCACCGTTAATTCAGGGAACCGGGCGAATTGTATCTATTTGATAGCCTGAAAGAAGTCGCAATCGAATACCTGCCAGAGTCTCAAATTGAGGCTCTTCGGCAGGCGTATCTCGTTGCGCGTGATGCCCATGAAGGGCAAACCCGCTCAAGCGGTGAACCTTATATTATCCACCCTATTGCTGTTGCCCGTATTCTTGCGGAAATGCGCCTCGATCAAGAGACGCTCATGGCAGCCTTACTCCACGACGTTATTGAAGATACCGAAGTCACAAAAGAAGACCTTGCTAGTCGCTTTGGTGATACCGTAGCCGAACTCGTCGATGGTGTATCAAAGCTGGATAAACTTAAGTTTCGTGACCGCAAAGAAGCTCAGGCTGAGAACTTCCGTAAAATGATCATGGCTATGGCTCATGACATTCGCGTTATTCTCATCAAGCTCGCTGACCGTACGCATAACATGCGCACGTTGGGTGCTTTACGCCCAGATAAGCGCCGCCGAATTGCCCGCGAAACCTTAGAAATATTTTCTCCCCTCGCTCACCGTTTAGGTATCCATAACATCAAAACTGAACTCGAAGAGTTAGGCTTTGAAGCGTTATACCCAAACCGTTATCGCGTTCTTAAAGGGGTTGTTGCTGCTGCCCGTGGTAACAGAAAAGAAATGATCAATAAGATTCACGCTGAAATCGAGGGACGTCTCGGTGATGCGGGGATCGAAGGCAAAGTCTTAGGCCGCGAAAAGAATCTTTACTCCATCTATAACAAGATGAAAAACAAGGAACAGCGATTCCATTCCATTATGGATATTTACGCTTTCCGAGTTTTAGTAAAAGATTTGGATACTTGTTATCGAGTATTAGGGCAAGTACATAACTTGTACAAGCCGCGCCCAAGTCGCATGAAAGACTACATTGCCATCCCTAAAGGCAATGGCTACCAGTCATTACATACTTCATTAGTTGGTCCTCACGGTGTACCTGTCGAAGTACAAATTCGTACTGACGATATGGACCAGATGGCAGACAAAGGTGTTGCTGCTCATTGGTCTTACAAGAAAAATGGCGAAAGCTCTGGCACAACCGCTCAGGTTAAAGCACAGCGCTGGATGCAAAGTTTACTTGAGCTTCAACAAAGTGCCGGAAGTTCATTCGAATTCATTGAAAATGTTAAATCTGATCTGTTCCCAGATGAAATTTACGTCTTCACGCCAAAAGGCAGAATCGTTGAATTGCCTGTAGGTGCAACGGCCGTTGACTTCGCGTATGCAGTACACACTGACGTAGGTAATGCCTGTGTCGGTTCGCGCGTCAATCGTCAACCTTATCCATTAAGCAAGCCACTGAAAAACGGTCAGACCGTGGATATTATCAGTGCGCCCGGTGCTCGCCCTAATGCAGCATGGCTTAACTATGTAGTGACAGCACGTGCACGTACGAAGATCCGTCAGGTTCTTAAGACTATGCGCCGTGAAGAATCCATTACATTGGGTAAACGCCTAATCAATCATGCACTTGGTGAACTGAATATCGACCAAGTTGATCCAACTCGCCTACAACAACTACTGACCGATCAACGTCTAGAAACATCAGATGATTTGCTGGTTGAAATTGGTTTAGGTGAGTTAATGAGCATTGTTGTAGCACGTCGCTTACTTGGTAATACTGAAGATAACCACTCTACAGATGCTAATACGGGTCGTCGGATGCCGATTCGTGGCGCCGATGGTATTTTAATGACCTTCGCCAATTGTTGTCACCCACTGCCGGGCGATGCAATTATGGCGCATGTTAGCCCAGGTAAAGGCTTGGTTATCCACCGTGAAGAATGCTCTAACATTCGTGGTTACCAGCGTGAGCCTGATAAGTATATGCCTGTTGAATGGAGTGAAGACTTCGAACATGAATTTGTGACCAACCTAAAAGTGGATATGCAAAACCACCAAGGTGCGCTGGCTGATTTAACCAATACCATTGCAGCAACGGGTTCTAATATTCAAGGTTTGGCGACAGAAGAAAAAGATGGCCGTTTATATACCATCACTGTTCGTCTCACGACTAAGAGCCGTATTCATTTGGCCAAGATTATGCGACATATTCGTGTGATGCCAAATGTTGTACGTGTGGCACGACAAAAGAACTAATCAGCAGACATGAAATAATGAGAATACCATACACTCATATTTCATCTCTCTAAGATAAAACAGACGCCCGTTTACGGGCGTTTTCTTTATGGTTTAGATAAAAAAGATATTATGACTCCTGATCGTTACCAACGTATTCACTCAGTACTCACCACTCGCCAACCTGATTTAACGGTTTGCATGGAAGAAGTACATAAGCCTAATAATGTTTCCGCCATTATCCGCACCGCTGATGCTGTGGGTATTCATAAAGTGCATGCTGTTTGGCCAAAAGAAAATATGCGGGTGCTCAGCCATACGTCAGCTGGCGCACGTAACTGGGTTGAACTCGATACCCACGACAATATGGTCGATGCCATTACCCAGCTGAAAGCACAAGGTATGCAGGTATTAGCAACCAACTTGTCTGATACAGCTATTGATTTTCGTGATGTGGACTACACCAAGCCAACAGCGATTATCTTAGGCGGTGAAAAAAATGGGATCACCGCTGAAGCATTGGCGATGGCCGATCAAGATATCATCATCCCTATGGTTGGCATGGTACAGTCTTTAAATGTATCGGTAGCGAGTGCCTTAATCTTGTATGAAGCACAGCGTCAGCGTCAAAATGCCGGGATGTACGAGCGCGAAAAAACCTTATTGCCAGATGAGGTGGTTCATCGCATTCTATTTGAACGCGGTCATCCTGTATTAGCAAAAGTTGCTCGCCGAAAAGGGCTACCTTATCCACCGCTTGATGATGAAGGTCAGATTGTGGCTGGCGATGATTGGTGGGCAACCATGCAGGCTATCGAACCTAAAAAGCACAAATAAAAGAAAAAGGATCAACATAAGCAATGAGCGGACAATTATTAGAAACCATCGCCCTGACAGAGCTGTCTGGTGTTGGCGCTAAAATGGCAGAGAAGCTCGAAAAAGTCGGTCTTACATCGGTTCAAGATCTGCTTTTTCACCTGCCCCTCCGCTATGAAGACCGTACACGTATCTGGCCAATTGCTCAGGCGATGCCCGGTCAACACATTGCTGTTCAAGGCGAAGTGCTCAATAACAGCATTACGTTTGGTAAGCGTCGTATGCTAACAGTCCGCATTGCCGACGATAGTGGTTCTGCAACATTACGCTTCTTCAATTTCAATGCGGCAATGCAAAATAGCTTGGCTGAAGGTAAGCAAGTTAAAGCGTTTGGCGAAATTAAACGCGGTAAATTTGGACTGGAAATCATCCACCCCGATTACTCTGTTTTTGCAGAATCAGCATCACTCACTGGTGAAGAAACACTGACACCGGTTTACCCAACCACGGAAGGGCTACGCCAGCTCACACTGCGAAACCTGACCGATCAAGCATTGAGCTTACTCGACAAAGCCGCCGTCACTGAATTACTGCCTGAAGGTTTATACGACCGACAAATGACCATGGCGCAGGCGTTGCATGTAATGCATCGGCCCACACCTGATGTTTCACTGGATCAACTCGAAGCCGGTAAACACCCAGCACAACACCGATTAATTCTCGAAGAATTATTAGCCCAAAACTTATCCATGCTGGCCGTTCGCAGCAAAAGCCAACAACATAGTGCGTGGCCATTAGCCGCATGTAGCAACCCAACGGATAGCCTGACAGAAAAGTTACTGGCAAGTTTACCGTTCAGCCCCACCAACGCCCAGAAACGGGTGGTGGCAGACATTGAAGCCGACCTTATAAAGCCCATACCAATGATGCGCTTGATACAAGGTGATGTAGGCTCAGGTAAAACCTTGGTCGCAGCACTTGCTGCCTTGCGGGCAATCCAGCATGGCTTCCAAGTCGCCCTGATGGCACCAACAGAGCTGCTGGCAGAGCAACATGCACAAAACTTTGCTCAATGGTTCAATCCAATGAACATTCAAGTCGGCTGGATGGCAGGAAAACTCAAAGGTAAAGCCCGCGAAACAGAATTAGCACGCATTGAAAGTGGCGAAGCGAAAATGGTGGTCGGCACACACGCCTTATTTCAAGATCATGTCACCTTCAAAAATTTAGCGTTAGTCATTATTGATGAACAACACCGCTTTGGGGTGCATCAACGTTTAGAGCTACGAGAAAAAGGGGCAAATGAAGGACGTTATCCACATCAGCTCATCATGACCGCAACCCCGATTCCACGCACACTCGCGATGACGGCTTATGCCGATCTTGAAACCTCGGTCATTGATGAATTACCACCAGGCCGTACACCCATTCAAACCGTCGCACTACCCGATACTCGCCGCGCTGCCATCGTAGAGCGTATTCGTTCAGCTTGTCAAAATGAAGGGCGTCAAGCCTATTGGGTATGCACCCTTATCGATGAGTCTGAAGTATTAGAAGCCCAAGCGGCATCTGATACCGCCGATGAGCTGACCGCCCAACTTCCCGAATTAAACGTGGGATTAGTGCACGGTCGAATGAAAGCAGCCGAAAAACAAGAGATTATGCGCCGTTTTAAAGCCGGAGAGTTACAGCTATTGGTCGCAACAACGGTGATTGAAGTCGGGGTAGATGTACCGAACGCTAGCTTAATGGTGATTGAAAACCCTGAACGCTTAGGGTTAGCACAGCTCCACCAGCTACGTGGTCGGGTAGGTCGTGGTAAAGTGGCGAGCCACTGTGTTTTGCTGTACCACGCGCCATTATCCAAAACCGCGCAGAAACGGCTGGGCGTATTACGCGATAGTAGTGATGGCTTTGTTATCGCTCAGCGCGACCTCGAAATCCGAGGACCAGGAGAACTGCTTGGCACCAAGCAAACCGGTATTGCTGACTTTAAAATTGCCGATCTAGTACGGGACCAACACTTGATCCCACAGGTACAGAAACTGGCACACTACATTCACCAGCAATATCCCAACAATGCCAAAGCCATTGTACAGCGCTGGTTAGGACAACGAGAAAATTACTCAAACGCCTAATGCACCCAAGTCATTTCTCTCACTCATACAAGGCAGCGTTCTAATCAATTAACGCAGCCTTGTTGAAAAATCATCACGAAAGCATGTAAACATTATGTTATTCCGCTGGCTTTATGCCTCTTACTGCCTTTCTATTTCTCACTGTGATCTCGGCACACCTGTAAAAATCTCGCCTCTAGCCTATTAGCTATTTTTTTAGCTTACTGATGCTGTTTTATCATGAAAGGAAAATAAATCATCAACAAACAAAGCAAACGTTTGCTATTTGCGGCAAGATAATTACAATAGCGCACAAATTTCACCCACTTTCACTTCTCCTTGTGTTCGTTTGGATCTGAGTAACAGCAATCACAGATATATCCAGCATTCACGTATCAATGCCCATTCAGCGCATTCGATCGGGATTAAGAAGTCAGCTTAAGGAATAAAACGGCCATGACCCGCCAGCATAGCGACATTGAAATACCACGAAATTCAGATCTTATTTACCGTTTAGAAGATCGACCGCCGCTACCACAAACACTGTTTGCGGCCACTCAGCATTTACTGGCTATGTTTGTTGCAGTGATCACACCGTCGTTGATTATCTGTCAGGCACTAGGTTTACCTGCAAGCGATACCAACACCATCGTTAGCATGTCTTTATTCGCTTCAGGTATTGCTTCATTTATCCAAATTCGTACATTTGGCCCTATTGGCTCGGGCTTACTGTCTATTCAAGGTACCAGTTTCAACTTCTTAGGCCCTATCATAGGTGCCGGTTTAGCATTAAAAGCCGGCGGCGCAGATGTTCCAACGATGATGGCTGCGATCTTCGGTACCATTCTTGTGGCTTCATTGACTGAAGTGTTCATCTCTCGCGTACTGCAACACGCACAACGTATTATTACACCGCTAGTATCAGGTATCGTTGTCACCCTGATCGGTCTAACTCTTATCCAGATCGGTCTAACATCGGTGGGTGGTGGTTATGCCGCGATTAACGACGGTAGCTTTGGTAGCCTTGAAAACTTAATGCTTGCGGGCACAGTATTAGGCCTAATAGTGTTACTAAACCGCGTCAAAAATCCTTACCTACGCGTCTCTTCGATTGTAATAGCAATGGCAGCAGGTACGGTATTAGCTTGGTTCACTGGTATGCTAAATGCCCCTCAAGAAACACAAAATGCCTTCATTGCGATTCCAATGCCGATGCAATATGGGCTGAGCTTTGATTGGGGACTGCTTATTCCGCTAGTGATCGTTTTTGCGATTACATCACTTGAAGCAATTGGTGATATTACCGCGACATCAGAGACCTCGGAACAACCTGTTGCTGGCCCGATTTATCTGAAACGTATTAAAGGTGGCGTATTAGCCGATGGCATTAATTCTGCCATCGCTTCAGTATTGAATAGCTTCCCTAATTCAACGTTCAGCCAAAATAACGGCATCATTCAGTTAACGGGTGTGGCTAGTCGTTATATCGGATATTTCGTTGCTGGCATGCTGGTGCTACTTGGTTTATTCCCTGGGGTCGCGAACCTTGTTCAGTTAATTCCAGAGCCTGTATTAGGCGGTGCGACAATTGTGATGTTCGGTACAATCGCCGCTTCAGGTATTCGCATTATCTCGCGCTGCGAGCTAGACCGTCGTGCCATTCTTATCATGGCGCTGTCTTTCTCTATGGGGCTGGGCATTGCACAGAAGCCTGAAATTTTGCAATTTATGCCTGATTGGGTGAAAGGTATTTTATCGTCAGGTATGGCTGCTGGTGGTATCACTGCCATTATCCTGAATCTTGTGCTTCCCGAAGAGAAGAAAAACACAGACTAAGCTTTATATACTGGTACTGGCTATCCACATATAAAAAAACGCGCATAATGCGCGTTTTTTTATTCTACTTACCTTTAATTTTACTTAACCAAAGGCAAGGTAATCTGGACTTTCAAACCACCGTCACGGCGATTAGTCACGCTAATCTCCCCATCGTGTTGGTCAATAATCCGTTTCACGATGGCTAAACCTAACCCCGTACCTTCAGCATCACTTCCACGAGCAGAATCACCACGGGTTAAAGGTTGGAACATACGAGAGACCTGATCTTCTTGGATCCCAGGCCCATTATCTTCCACACAATACCATGCTAATTTTCGATCTGCGGATGTACCACTTGAAATTTTAACCCAGCCATTGCCATAGCGAAGGGCATTCACCACTAAATTAGCAACACAGCGTTTCATCGCGACAGCATTCGCCTCAATACGTCCCGGAGTATCACTCAACCCGAGTTCAACTTCGTTCTCGTACCCGCCTTCACTCTCTGCGACTTCTTGTAGCAAGTCATTCAGATCGATAACTTCCATTGCTGGCTTTTTGGTTGATTTAAGATAGTCCATAAACTGACTAATGATCTCATTACACTCTTCTGTGTCTTTGGTCATGCCATCGGCTAAATAGCTGTCTTCTGGTGACATCATTTCAGTGGCTAAGCGAATACGAGTTAACGGTGTGCGTAAATCATGACTAACGCCCGCTAATAATAAAGCACGATCATCTTCAAGCTGTTTAATCCCTTCTGCCATCTGGTTAAAGGCCTTGGTTACCGCACGAACCTCTGACGCCCCCTGCTCAGGTAAAACGGGGGGGATCTCACCACGAGCAACTAATAATGCGGCCTGCTCTAACTCGACCAACGGTCTGTTTTGCATCCGAATAAATAACCACCCCCCCGCTATCACCATAAAGGCAATGATCAGGCTGTAGCGAAACAGCGGTGAGAAATCGTCTTCTTGCAATTCTGATAATGGGATCCGCATAAGGTAGCCGGGCATCGCATCACATTTCATCCACAGTACATAACTCTCAGCCCCCAGCACTAAACGAACTTCCGTTTTAACATCAAGTTCATCCGTCATTTCGTCACTGAGATACTCTATTTCTGTGGCACTGTTATATTCTTTTAGATCAGGGTCATCGATTGAATGCAATGTCACGCCAAGTTGAGCAAGCAACTGGCGACGCACTGGCTGATCTAGGTGAAAAGTTTCACCATCATCGAGATCCAGATCCTCTTGCAACATCAAGCGTACTTCATACGCAATAATGCGATTAAATTGCTGCAAGCTGGGAAGGAGCGCGTAATTAAGAACAGTCAAATACGAAAAAATCTGACTTGCTATAAGCAAGCCAGATAATAGAACAAGCGTACGGGTAAATGTACTGCGGGGAGACATTCGCATGGCTTACTTCTCGTTACCATCGGGCACGAAAACGTAACCTAAACCCCATACTGTTTGAATGTAACGAGGGCGACTTGGGTCTTCTTCAACCATTCTGCGTAAACGAGAAATCTGCACATCGATAGAACGTTCCATTGCAGAATATTCACGACCACGCGCCATATTCATTAATTTATCACGCGACATAGGTTCACGCGAATTGGTCACTAACGCTTTTAATACCGCAAATTCGCCAGAGGTTAGCGGCATAGGCTCTTCCCCACGGAACATCTCGCGCGTACCTAGATTCAAACGGAATTCACCAAACTCAACGATTTTACTATCAATGCTTGGAGCACCAGGTGCTTCAATGGTCTGGCGACGTAGCACGGCACGAATACGAGCCAGTAGTTCACGCGGGTTAAACGGTTTTGGCAAATAATCATCTGCGCCAACTTCTAACCCCACTATGCGATCAACTTCATCGCCTTTTGCGGTTAGCATTAAAATCGGTAGCACACTATTGGCATTACGTAAGCGACGACAAATAGATAAGCCATCTTCACCTGGTAGCATTAAATCTAGCACCATTAAGTGAAATGTTTCACGGGATAACAAGCGGTCCATTTGCTCGCCGTTTGCGACGCTACGTACTTGGAAACCTTGTTCCGACAAGTAACGTTCTAATAATGCGCGTAAACGCATGTCGTCATCAACAACCAGAATTTTATAATTTTCCTGCATATCTCACCTTACCTGCATCGATCGTGTTATCGAGTTGTGTGCGTATCTTACTCGAGTCAACCTGACAGAAGCTTAATTTCGCCGCTAAATGTAACCGTAAATTGTAACTGGGTATGTCTGTTTATTACTCATCAATGCTTTTTACATACGTTTAGCACATATGGCCACCAATGAAACAGCACCTAAGTTACCTTAAAGGATAGAAATTTTCTAAATCACTACTCATACTATGAACCAGAATGTAAAAATTATCTAAATCAATCTGCGAAATACTCAATGACGGTATAGGGCGAACAATGAAAACCAATTTAATTACCCGTGAAGGTTATGACAAACTCAAAAAAGAGCTCGATTTCCTTTGGCGAGAAGAACGCCCTGAAATAACCAAAAAAGTCACGTGGGCTGCAAGCCTAGGTGATCGCAGTGAAAACGCTGACTATCAATACAATAAAAAGCGCCTGCGGGAAATCGACCGCCGAGTACGTTATTTACGAAAACGGCTTGAAATCGTCAAAGTCGTCGATTATTCCCCTCAGCAAGATGGCAAAGTATTTTTTGGCGCATTTGTTGAAATTGAAAATGAAGAAGCCGAGCAGAAAGCATTCCGTATCGTTGGCCCAGATGAAATCTATGGCAGGAATGATTACATTTCGATTGATTCCCCAATGGCACGCGCGTTATTAAAGAAAGAGGTTGATGAAGAGTTTGAAGTGGTAACCCCCCAGGGCAAGAAGCTGTGGTTTGTAAATACGATTCGCTATGCGTAATTAGAACCAATCGCAATCGGATAAACCTCACAAAAACCAACATTATCGAAACCACCAGAACAGCACAGCCTGATGTAATCATTGAGCAGGCTGATAGTTAGCACAGTATGAGGTTTTTCTTGATGTCACATCACACCACTTTACTTCCCTTCACTCTTTAATTCTTGCCGGCACATTAGCTCTTGCTGACACAGGGTAAAAAAGGCATGTGCTTGGGGTGAAATATGGCGATCCAACAATCGAAAAATGCCAATTTCCCGCTCAACAACGGGGTCAATCAATGGGATCCACACTAATGTTTTCACATCGGTCGGAAAAGCGAGTTTAGGCAAGGTGGTTATACCGATACCCAACTCTAGTACTGAAAATAATGAAGTAATATTTTCGACGGAATACAAGGCACTTTCAGCCAATACCCGTGCGGGGGTCGGCGCCAATAAAGTGCAGGTGCCATTTGTTATAAACGGATAGGCTTCAAGCTGCTGCCACGCCAGTCCATTTTTAAACGCAGCTAGCGGATGGTCAGATAAACACACCACACCTAATGGGTCTGAAATTAAAGGCGTAAAATCAATACGGCTATCATTAATATGCAAACAGTTCCCCAGTGCAAGGTCAACCTCGCCCGCTAGCAACCGCAGCTCAACACCAGCCGCATTATCATCAATTAACGACACTTCCACCTGTGGGTGACATGCCGTAAAAGCCGCTAATACTTTCGGGATCAGCTTGGCCGCAACGGAAGGAACACTGCCAATACGCACTTGTCCTAATTGCCCAACCGCTGCAGCACTCAGATCACACGTCAAACTCTGATAATGATTTAAGAACTGCCGGATCTTAGGCAAACATATTTCGCCAAACGGGGTGAGCTTCACTTTATGCCCCGCTTCAAACAAGGTCTGCCCCAGAATTTTCTCGAGTTCTTTCACTGCCGTCGACAAAGCAGCTTGGGATCGGTTTGCCTTACTGGATGCAGCACGAAATCCCCCTTCATCCACTACCAGTACAAAATATTTTAACTGCTGCAGCTTAATATCCATTTATCAACGCATCCTTTTTTTACTCGTTTGTGAGCAACCGAACTTCAATCCTCCTCTATTGATAAATAAAACTTATCAATTGTCAAAAATAAAGCGTTAGATTTATCACTATTTTTTATGCATGATTTAACCACGCTGAAACATATATGCAACATAATGAGATAATCTATGCCAGCCCAACTAGCCAAAACACCTGTAAAAACAGAGCTCTTCGCATCTAAAGCACCCTTAGAGTGGGCTGTCGTGAATAACGGCACATTGTATACAGCACAAATCCCAATTGATCAGCAAGGTGTCGTTGTTGAGGGTGGTATCGAAGCGCAAACACGCCAAACCATGAATAACCTAGTTCATACCCTTGAATGCGCAGGCGTTTCTACCGATGCGGTATTACAAGTACTGATCTATGTTACCGATCGCAGCTACCTTGCTACCGTCAACCAAGTCTACGCAGAATACTTCAACGCCCCTTACCCTAACCGTGCAGCCGTTGTTGTAGCAGGTTTAGCGCGTGAAGAAATGCTGGTTGAGCTTGTGGTTTACGCTGCCGTCGACTCATAAACAGCGCTCTAAGCATTAGTGCCGAAGCATTAAAAGACTACGCAAAACGTAAAAATAGCCCTAATTCAATTACGTCACATAACAAGGATTTCTCATGACATTTGAAGCAGAAAAAGCCCTCTACATTGCTGGTGAATGGCAATCAGGCATCTCTACTGTAGCCAACATCAACCCTTCAGATATCTCTCAGCAATTAGGTAATTTTGCACAAGCAAGCCAACAGCAAGTGCAACAAGCAATTGATGCAGCTAATACAGCGCAGCCTGAATGGGAAAAAACCCCGTTAGAGCACAAGCAAAAAGTATTGCAAGCTATCGGTGATGAGCTTATTGCTCGTTGCGATGAGTTGGGCACATTGCTCTCTAGCGAAGAAGGTAAACCTTTTGCAGAAGGCCGTGGTGAAATCTTCCGTGCTGGTCAATTCTTTCAATACTATGCGGCAGAAGTTCTGCGCCAAATGGGCGACCTAGCGCAATCGACTCGTCCTGGCGTATCAGTCGAAGTGAGTCGAGAAGCCGTTGGTGTTGTCGCGATCATCTCTCCTTGGAACTTCCCAACCGCAACAGCGGCATGGAAAATTGCCCCCGCGCTGGCCTTTGGTAACAGTGTTATCTGGAAACCTGCCAACCTTACCCCAGCCAGTGCCGTGGCATTAACAGAAATCATTCATCGTCAAGGCTTGCCTGCCGGTACTTTCAACTTGGTACTCGGCAGCGGCTCTGAAGTCGGTAACACCCTTATTAATTCAGACCAAATCAATGCCGTTAGCTTCACTGGCTCTGTCGATACAGGTCGAAAAGTCGCAACAGCCACTGCCCCTAATTTTGTTCGTTGTCAGTTAGAAATGGGCAGTAAAAACGCCCTGGTCATCGCTGATGATGCCGATATTCACACTGCCGTTGAAGCCACCATTATGGGCTCGTTCTCGGGTGCAGGTCAGAAATGTACCGCCTCTTCGCGATTGGTCGTACTCGATAGCATTCACGATGCGTACGTTGATGCCCTAATCAAACGTATGAGCACATTAAAAATTGGTCACGCGCTACAAGATGGTGTGTTCATGGGGCCAGTGGTAGATGACAAGCAACTCGCATCAAACATGTCATGGATAGATAAAGCTCGTGGGCATGGTGCTGAATTAGCCTTTGGTGGCGAGCAACTTAACCTAGAACATGAAGGTTATTACATGTCGCCGACCTTGTTCTTGAATACGAAAAACGGTTGGGATGTAAACCAAGAAGAAGTCTTCGCTCCGATGGCGAGTGTTATTCGCGTCAACGATCTTGAGGAAGCAATTGCAACAGCCAACGATACACGTTTTGGCTTAACGGGCGGCATCATCACGCAAAGCCTGCGCACCAGCGCATTGTTCAAGCAACAAGCGCAAACAGGCTGTGTCATGGTTAACCTACCAACAGCAGGTACCGATTATCACGTGCCATTTGGTGGCCGTAAACAATCGAGCTTTGGGCCCCGGGAGCAAGGCCAGTACGCGAAAGAGTTCTATACCATTGTAAAAACCGCTTACCAGCGCCCTTACTAAGGAACGTCTATGTATCAGGACCGTATCATTATTGATGGTTTGCAGTACTGCAATTGGGATCGCGCGTATTTTGAAACACTGAAAGCGAGCGGTATTACCGCTGTTCATGCCACCGTGGTTTACCACGAAACAGCACGCGAAACCCTAACACGCTTTGCACAATGGAATCTTCATTTTGAGCACAACAGTGATCTCATTATGCCGATAATGAGCATGGAAGATGTCACTACAGCCAAAGCAACTGGGCGTGTCGGTATCTTCCTAGGTGCGCAAAATTGCTCACCGATTGAGGATGAGATCGGCCTGATCAGTGTGATGCGCCAACAAGGGTTACTGATCATGCAGCTGACTTATAACAACCAAAGTCTATTAGCGACAGGATGTTATGAGCAAGAAGATGCCGGCGTAACCCGCTTTGGCAAGCAAGCCATTGCCGAGATGAATCGAGTGGGAATGATTGTGGATATGTCTCACAGTGCTGAGCGTTCAACGCTAGAAGCTATTGATATTTCTTCTCGCCCTATTTGTATCAGCCATGCAAACCCGAATTTTGCGCACCCAGCGTTACGAAATAAATCGAATGAAGTCATTGAATCATTAGCCAATCGCGGCGGTTTGATTGGATTCAGTTTATATCCGTTCCACTTGCCGAATAGCAGCCAATGTACCTTAGAAGCATTCTGCCAAATGGTCGCAGATAGCGCCGAGCTAGTTGGCGTTGAGCACCTCGCCATTGGCAGTGATTTGTGCCTGAACCAACCACAGGAAGTGCTGGAGTGGATGCGAAATGGTCGTTGGTCGAAAGCCATGGACTACGGTGAGGGGTCGTCAAGTAATTCAGGCTGGCCTGATGCACTTCCGTGGTTTTGTGACAGCAAAGGAATGGAAAACATTTACCACGGCTTGATAAGGCAAGGCTTCAGCGAAACAGAAAGCAGCCAAGTCATGGGAGAAAACTGGTTCAACTTCTTACAGGATGGCTTAACACCAGTCAGCTAAACTCAATCAAGGCCTGCGCATAATAATTACCTTAAGCGGGCCGATAGCAAACATTTTGTCCAAGCAATACCAATAACGACGCCTGGAGATACACAATGTCCGACTTCACCAATGCTGTAAAAGCTGAACATATTCCAACACCACAATCGACAGCCGAAAAGCTCGGGCTCGATAACCCCGCCTTATGGATGAGTGGTGGATTTATTGCCCTTTTTGTCATGCTTGCATTGTACGACAATGCTTTACTCTCAGATTTAGTCAATGCTGGCTTTTCTTGGTCGGTGACAATTTTTGGTCCTTATTGGCAAGTATTATTATTACTTACTTTTTTGATCAGCCTCGTTTTAGCCGTAGGCCATACCGGACACGTTCGCTTAGGCGCGCTTGATAAGCCTGAAATAGACGGTTTCCGTTGGATGGCGATCATCCTATGTACCCTGCTTGCGGGAGGCGGAGTATTTTGGGCTGCCGCCGAGCCTATCGCTCACTATATGAGCCCGCCACCATTGTTCGGGGCACAAGAAAGCCCTCAACAAAATGCAATTAATGCCTTATCACAATCATTTATGCACTGGGGATTCCTCGCATGGGCTATTCTTGGCAGCTTAACTTCAATTGTATTAATGCATCTGCACTACGATAAAGGATTACCACTGCAGCCGCGTACTTTGCTCTACCCCATTCTTGGTAAACGCGCATTAACAGGCTTAACCGGTGCAATGATTGATGCTTGTTGCATTATTGCTGTCGCCGCGGGAACAATCGGCCCAATCGGATTCCTAGGGCTACAAATCAGCTTTGCATTAAATGCGTTATTTGATATTCCTGACGGCTTTACCACCCAATTTATCGTGATCCTTTGTGCGATTGCTATTTATACCTTATCAGCCTTAAGCGGCCTGAATCGCGGGATTCAAATTCTGAGTCGCTATAACATCATTTTAGCGGTTGGCTTAATGGCCTACATCATGATTGTTGGCCCTACAAATTTCATTGTAAATAGCTACATTCAAGGTGTCGGCAGCATGATCGACAACTTCATTCCGATGGCAACCTACCGCGGTGATGAAGGTTGGCTAAGCTGGTGGACAGTATTCTTCTGGGGCTGGTTCATCGGTTATGGCCCTATGATGGCGATCTTTATTGCCCGTATTTCGCGTGGTCGTACTATCCGTCAATTAGTGATGGCGGTGAGTATCATCGCACCGATTATTACTTGCTTCTGGTTTACTGTCGTCGGCGGTTCCGGCGTTGCATTTGAAATGGCCGATCCAGGTTCCGTCAGTAAAGCTTTCGAAGGTTTCAACCTTCCTGCCGCCCTACTCGCCATTACTCAACAGCTGCCGTTTCCACTCATTGTCTCGATTCTGTTTCTTATTCTGACAACGATCTTCATTGTCACAACCGGCGACTCAATGACCTACACCATTAGTGTGGTGGTCAGTGGCGACACCGAGCCAAATGCTGCTATTCGCATATTTTGGGGAGTAATGATGGGAGTAACAGCACTCATCCTCATCTCCTTAGGTTCAGGTGGTGTCTCGGCGTTGCAGTCTTTTATCGTCATCACTGCAGTCCCCGTTTCTCTTATCTTGTTGCCATCACTGTGGAATGCCCCAAAAATGGCAAGGGAAATGGCAAAGGAACAAGGTTTATAACGCGCAACTTATCTACTTAGGTCGGGCAGTGAACCTTGCTGCCTTTATCAATAATGAGTGACTAAAACTCAAAGAATAGAATCATGGTGAGCAATATGGATGCACATCGTTGTACTGGAACCCAATCACAATTACGCCACCCAGATACGGTAATGGCACCAGAGCGATTGGGCGCAATGCATCAAAGTCGTATCAGTTTTGTACGTAGCTTGATCCGTCGTATGGCTAATCAGAAGTGGGCTGTATCTCTAGCTCAGTGGGATATTTCCGAACAAGGGTTTGGGGTGGCAGTATACCGCTTAGAGACGCCAAACCATCACTACCACTTGGTGGTCTTTTCTGATGCGATTGCCGATGAAGAACGTAACGACCGCGTGATCGCTGAAAAGTGGGATGTAACGTTTGCACTGGTACAAGGTGATATTGATAAAGCATTTTTAAACCAGTTACAAAACAATGTGCCACTCCAAGAAGCGGGCCGTAACTCGAGCCAAGTATTGGTGCTTGCTCGCGCCAATAAAAGTGTGCGGGTATTCGAACATTTAGTCACTTCACTGGCTGAAGGGCAACAACCTGACTCACAAGTCTTAGCAGATGTTGGCTATATCTTACGTACCACTGCGGTGTATGGTAACGGTAAATTTGGCATTGCAGATTTTGAAATTTTAGATGATAACCCAGACTTCAATCTCTCTTTCAGTGCTCAAATGTGTGCAGTCTATATGTTGCGCCAATTCAGTCTTGATTGGGTGCATTTCTTAGCTAAACAACAAGGTGGCACTAAAGCCGCTCTGCTGGCTCGTCCATTGCAGCGTTATTTAGGGGTAGGGAATGCAACAGGACTAGGGATGGCACCCTACCTAATTCGTCATCCGCGTATTGTCGACCAATGGTTGTCAGAACGCGAAAAAGCCCTTGCAGCGGTATCAGTATGCATCATTACACCAGCTGCCAGTCAGGCTATTTACCCGTTATTAGACCGCGCCATTGCGCACCTTACGCAAGTTGTCACCATTAACGAACATCAACAAAAATTGAACGCTGAAGCGATCAGTAACATTCACAACATCATGGCTAAAATCACTACTGCTCAACAAAAACAGTGGCAATGGAAACAGTTAATTGAAGATAACCAGCAATATTGTAACGAAGCCCAAGAAATAACGATTTCGTGCATCATGGAGCTGTATCCAGAATTAGTGGATAGCCACGAAAACAGCATGAATGCCGATGAAACACTAGCATTGGCACCCGGAATCACCGTTCAAAAACTGACAGAAGTATTGAAAGAGCGCTACCGCTGGGCACTGGATATCGACTTTTTCTCTGCCGAAAATAGCTATTGGTTTTGGTACCGTTCTGAAGACAAAGAAGAACCAAGAATGGGGATTCGTGGTGAAGAACCTGGTGATGATCGTGAGTTGGCCCTCGATATAGCGCGTCAGGTTTATCGCTTACATGCTGCATTGGCTGCCGTAGAACCGTCGCAAACCTTGGCTGAGTTTCTACTACATCAACCACAATATCGTTCTATTGCACGTCGTGCATGGACTCTCGGGCATTGCCCAATGGGTGATATTCAAATGAATGTCTTAAACCAACATGCCTTACCAATGCACTTATTACGTTGCAAGTTAGCCATGTTTGGCGCCACAAAGTTTGACCCTCGCTCAGATCGTTGGGTGCGAGTCACCTTCTTCCAAGGGGCTCCTTTAACAGACGAAATTCACGACCAAGAGTGGTTATTTCCACTATTACCCACAAACACTGAATCAACACCGGAGGCACAAGCATGATGCAAGTATCACACAACGAATTGGTCGTACTCAGTGCCAAAGCCTTCGATGGATTGCACCGACATTGTGGTGAATCAGACATGATCGCCAATATGGTGGCTGATTTAGAAATGGCCGGATTAAATGGTGTCCAACATTTTGTGAATGCCCTCGCCTTCATGAAAAATGAAAACGATGGCCCTGTACAGGTCGATGCTTTTACAGGCTCACAGCTAACGGCGAATCTACACGGTTGCAGTATCTTATGTCACTTACCGACCTTGTTGGATTACACCATTGAAAAGTTGGTCAACCAACCCACAATTACCTTACACATTGAGCAATGCCATAACCGCTGGCTAGCCTTTGGTGAACTGGTCAAACTGGCGGGTAAAGGCTTATCGGTAAAAGCGCAGTGGTATAACGGCAGTGCTCCTAAACATATCGTGTATGTACTGAATGCGGGATACATCTTGCCTGATATTTACCTCTCCACGGCTGAATCAACAATGAATACGCATTCTTTGACGATAGAGATCAGCAAAACACCTATTCCACAACCGACAGTAACAGAGCACCATCAGCACATTTCATCTGCCAGCCTTGCTGCTGCAAAACAGCATGCTTGGCAACATGGTGTGACGGTCAATAAATCTGACTGGCTCAAAATCAAGCAAACGGCGGGGGGAATATTAGTTGAATCCAGTGATGCGTCACGTTTAGGTGCTGGTGAATCTCTGCCCTACGTATAACGCCGCACTACTGTCGATTTAAAAGCCTAACGAGTACAAAAAAACCAGCCTTCCAGCAAGCAAGAGTAATCGTTTGCTGGTTTTTTATTACCGAGAAGCTGGGCACTGACACACTCTTAACATGCCATACCTTGTCACCAACGGAATCCTCCGTAGAATACAGTGCATAGTTTATGGCAACCAAGAGATACCAACGGATGAGCAACTCTATCAATCAGATGATTGCCAGCGAACTGAATGTTCGCCTTGAGCAAGTTACAGCCGCAGTCACTCTGCTAGATGACGGTAATACGGTTCCTTTTATTTCGCGTTACCGTAAAGAAGTCACCAACGGGCTGGATGATACTCAGCTACGTAACCTGGAATCCCGCCTAGGGTACTTGCGTGAATTGGATGATCGCCGCAAAACCATCCTTAAAGCAATTACCGAGCAAGGAAAACTAACCTCACAATTGGAAGCTGAAATTAATTCAGCTGGCAGTAAAACACGCTTAGAAGATCTGTACCTGCCTTATAAACAAAAGCGTCGCACCAAAGGACAGATCGCTATAGAAGCCGGATTAGAACCGCTTGCCGATACATTGTGGCAGCAACCCACTAACGAGCCAGAAGCAACAGCAGCTCAATATATCAATGCAGACAAAAGCATTGCCGACACCAAAGCGGCACTTGATGGCGCTCGCGCTATCTTGATGGAACGCTTTGCCGAAGATGCCGCACTGCTGCATAAAATCCGCAGTCAACTTCAAACCAATGCCGAATTTACCTCTTGCGTAGTGGCAGGCAAAGAACAAGAAGGCGCGAAGTTTAAAGATTATTTCGAGCATAATGAACGACTCAAAAATGTACCGTCGCACCGTGCGCTCGCCATGTTCCGTGGCCGTAATGAAGGCTTCTTGCAACTATCATTAAACGCGGATCCTAATCAAGAAGAAGGCGTACGCGGCTCTTACTGTGAAATCATTATTGCTGATCATTATGGCGTCAAAATCGGTACACAACCTGCCGATGCATGGCGTAAGCAAGTCATTAGCTGGGCATGGCGCATTAAAATATTAATGCACATGGAAACCGAACTAATGAGTGCATTGCGTGAAAAAGCCGAAGACGGTGCTATGCAGGTATTTGCTGACAACCTGAGTGATTTACTGATGGCGGCACCAGCAGGCCCGCGTACCACATTGGCACTCGACCCAGGTTTACGCACTGGCTGTAAAGTCGCAGTAATTGATACTACGGGTAAATTAGTCGATATCGCCACCATTTACCCGCATCAGCCACAGCGTCAAGTGGCACAATCTGAAGCCGCGGTTTTAGCATTATTAAACAAACACCAAGTAAACTTAATTGCTATCGGAAACGGAACTGCTTCACGTGAAACAGATGCCTTTGTTGCCAAGATCTTAAAAGACAACAACCTCAAAATTCAAAGCGTGATGGTCAGCGAAGCAGGTGCATCTGTTTACTCGGCTTCTGAACTTGCAGCTAATGAATTCCCTGATCTGGATGTAACGATCCGTGGTGCCGTCTCAATTGGTCGCCGCCTACAAGATCCGTTGGCAGAACTGGTGAAAATTGATCCTAAAGCGATTGGTGTCGGTCAATATCAGCATGATGTAAGCCAAAGCATGTTGGCTAAACGTCTTGATGCTGTCGTGGAAGACTGTGTAAACGGCGTGGGGGTGGATGTAAATACCGCATCAGCAGCCCTACTCACACGAGTCGCTGGCTTAACCAAAACCATGGCGCAGAATGTGGTTGATTATCGTGATGAGCACGGCCGTTTCGAAAGCCGTACTACCTTGAAAAAAGTCGCACGTTTGGGGCCAAAAGCTTTTGAACAATGTGCGGGGTTCTTACGGATCATGAACGGTAAAAACCCACTCGATAGCTCGGCGGTTCACCCCGAATCGTATGCTGTAGTAAAAACCATTGCCACGAATAACAGCAAAGCAATGGATGCCATCATTGGTAACACGGAATTTTTACGCAGCCTAAATGCTGCTGACTATACTGATGAAAAGTTTGGCCTACCAACGGTTACCGATATTATCAGCGAACTTGATAAGCCCGGTCGCGATCCCCGTCCTGAATTCAAAACCGCCACGTTTGCTGAAGGTGTTAACGAAGTAAAAGACTTAATACCAGGCATGATTTTGGAAGGTGTTATCACCAACGTGACTAACTTTGGTGCCTTCGTTGATGTCGGTGTTCACCAAGATGGTTTGGTACATATTTCAGCACTATCAGATAAATTCATCTCTGACCCACGTGAAGTTGTTAAAGCCGGTGATGTGGTGAAAGTAAAGGTAATGGAAGTGGATTTGCAACGTAAACGTATTGCCATGTCGATGCGCATGAGCGACGAACCGGGACAAGAAAAACCCGCTCGTAAGCCACAGCAAAACCAAGCACGCAGCACTGCAAACCATAATGCACAGAGTAATAATCGCGGTAGTAGTAATAACCCAAAGAGTAACCAAGGTAATAACTCAGCAGGCGGCGCTATGGGTGGTGCGTTTGCCGCGGCATTTGCCAAAGCGAAGAAGTAAACTAGTTTAATACCAATCTGGATAAGTAAATGGTCATAAATTTGCGTAACAAGAATGATCAGATACCTATTTAGGTTGGTATAAGCCTGAATAATAAGAAGAGAGTCAGTATGAAAATACTGGCTTTTTTTATTGGGTAATCAAGATGCAGCGGCTTACAGCACCACTAAATATTCAGTGGGCGGATTAGGTACCGTCGCTTGTGCATAACGGTGAGCCACTACCCCTTTTGTCCGTTCGTTATTACTGATTTGCTCAAGTTGATCCAGTATTTCTCGCGGCAGTTTAATGTGCATTGAATAACCGAGTTCGGTCACTGGCGCCATGTAGCTATCGGCAGATAGGGCTTTTACTAACAGTTCAAATTCATCTTGATAGCCGTACTGTTTTTCAATGGTCTCAGGCAGCTCACTGTAATCTGGGTGCTCACTCGGATCCCATGCTGGCTTTTTAAACTGTTTTTCTTCGCTGCTTAACGGCTTTTCACGAGGAGACTCTGCCGCTTGAGTAGGAGGAACAATTTTTTCACGCACACGGTTATCCCGCGCAGCCTGTTCGGTTGGCGGATTAACTGAGGGAGCAACAATCGGCGCTCCAGCATTGGCTGGCGAAAAAATCATACTGTGGTATTACCATATCCTTATAAAACGCGATCGCTATATATCAAGATCATGAGTATATACCTAAGCGAACGGTTTAGGCGATGGCAAGTAATACCGTTGCTACAGTTCCTATCGCCGAAAGTACTTGTCCCGCAGTATAAAAATCATCGGAGTTGGTTTTTACTTCATCAGGATGATCCATCCCCAATGCACCATAAGCAAAAGATTCTGCGACACTGCTGTCTTCTTCTACCGTGCCATCTGCATTTTTTTTAGCTTGTGTTTGTGTATCCGCTTCAGCGGCCAACTTACGTTTTGCATCATCAGAGATACTCACTGTTGTACCCGCAGCTTTACTCACACTGGCATTATCAGCCTGTGATTTTTCGGCATCCGTTTTTACCCCCCCCGCAGTTGAGGTTTGTAATGTTGCTGGAGAATACGTTGAACTATTCCCTACACTTCCTATTGTCATATGGCCTCTCGTAAATAGAGTAACTCCATTAAAATCCCTATCGGCAAAACAATCAAAAAGTTTAACTTTTAATCACCAATTCCCTATACACACGACATAATCAGCCTTATTTGATGAAATCTTTCAGCGTTTGCACGAATTCCTCTGGGTGAGAAATAAAGGGTGCATGCGACGCGGCGGCAAAGATCTGCCGACAAGACAGAGGCGCTAATTGGTCCATATCTTTCGCCACTTTAGCGGGAACCAAACCATCTAACCGCCCATATAAGCGTAACCATGGTTGGGTTATACCACCTAACTGTGCGCGTAAATCAACATCAGCCAGTAACCTGAGTCCTATTGATAAAGCTTCAGGATTAGGCTGTGGCCGTGATAACACCGCTTGCTTTAGCAATTTGATGTCTTGCCTTGCAGTAGGGCTTCCCATCGCTTGTAGTGCGAGAAAGCGCTCAACGGTTAATTGAAAGTCATCACCGAGTTGACGTCGAAAATCATCCAAGACCTGAGGCTGAATGCCTCGCCATGTGCCTTCAGCTGCAAAACGTGGTGAGCTTGCTACTGTAACTAAACGAGTAACACGCTCTGGTGCCAGTAAAGCCGCTTGTGTTGCCACTAAACCGCCCAAGGACCAACCTAACCACGTTGCAGACATTGGTGATTTATCAAGCAACAGTTGTGCCATCTCTTCAATACTATCGGCAGAGATATCATGACTATGACCGTAACCCGGCATATCAACCCAGTGCACGCGATAAAAAGGAGTCAGTAATGGCAATAATTGCTGCCACACCGCACCATTCATTCCCCAACCATGAATGAGAACCAGATCCGAACCTTGCCCTTCAGTTTGCCAATGTAGCGCCGTTGTCATTTACACTTCCTTTTTAAAATCACATTGTCGAAAACATTCACCTTATAAGGATGGCAAGGATGTTATCCCTTTCATCGCTAAAATCAATGATTCTACAACTCAATCAACGTCGATGGACCAACTCACAATGTCAGCTATGCCAATTACCACTGCCGTACAATGAGTCGATATGGTGCCGGCATTGCATCGCCCATTTCCCTCAACCACCTCACTGCGCAAGGTGTGGCACCACTACCGTCAACCCAGTTGAACAATGCGGACAGTGTTTACGCTCCCCCCCGCCGTGGCATCGTCTCTATCGATTAGGTGAGTACGATTTCCCACTCAAACAGATTATCCATCAACTTAAATTCAACGGTAAGTTTTGGTTAGCCAAACCGCTGGCGGATCAATTCGTATTATCTCTCGACCAGCCAGCCCCTTTGATTTTACCCGTGCCGTTACATGCAACACGGCGCTTTAATCGTGGTTTCAATCAAAGTACACATTTAGCGTGGGCAATCGCCGAGGCAACAAATAGCCAATGTATCGCGAATGGCTTCAAACGCCAGCGTTATACCAAGGTGCAAAAACAACTGACTAAAAACGAACGGAAGAAAAATGTTCACCAAGCCTTTATACTTAAGATAAAGTCGTTACCCAAGCATGTCGCGATTGTCGATGATGTTGTGACAACGGGTAGCACTGTTGCCGAACTCACCCGTTTGCTACTGAATAACGGTGTTGAACGGGTTGATGTCTACTGTATTTGCTATACGCCCTCAATCGAATGATCGTGAAAATCATCGAAATTAGTGACGAAATCATGGTTGCGAAGATTAAGGGGTGATAGAAAGTGCGTCTAAGAGTAGAATAGATTAAATCTTACTAAATAGGTCAGGTATTACGTCGTGTCTATGATCACTATTACTGAAAGCGCTCAGCAGCACTTCGGCAAGCTTCTTGCCCAGCAGCCTGAGGGTACAAACATTCGTGTCTTCGTGGTAAATCCAGGTACTCAAAATGCTGAGTGTGGTGTGTCTTATTGCCCACCAGAAGCGGTTGAAGCGAGCGATACTAAAATCGAGTTAGAGCTATTTGATGCTTACCTTGATGAACTAAGTCTTCCTTTCTTGGATGATGCTGAAATCGATTTTGTTACCGACAAAATGGGCTCACAGCTAACCCTTAAAGCGCCTAACGCTAAAGTACGTAAAGTGTCTAACGACGCAACGCTAATGGAGCGCGTTGATTACGCAATCCAGACTCAAGTTAACCCACAGTTAGCGGGTCATGGCGGTAATGTATCTCTAGCTGAAATCACTGAAGATGGCATTGCAATCCTCCAGTTTGGTGGTGGTTGTAACGGTTGTTCAATGGTTGATGTGACGTTGAAAGAAGGTATCGAAAAAGAACTTCTTGCTCAGTTCGCAGGTGAACTGACAGGTGTTCGTGATATCACAGAACACGCACGTGGCGAGCACTCGTACTACTAAGTTAAGCTTCCTTCACCTTAGTCGCGAGAGAATAACGACAAACAGTCCTTATTCCAGCTACAAAAAAAGCCGCATTTAGCGGCTTTTTTTATTCTTCAGCGTGCAGTAAATTCAGTCGGCTATACTGCAACCCAAAATCATTAGTTAGATTAAAGTGATGGTGACACTACGACGTCCCCAATTCTTGGCTGCTTGAATATCTTTACCCATATAGATATCAATTTTACGCGTCCAGCGCTTATTCATTTTATCCATAACGGTATATTCACCCGGCAAGCCTGAAATCTTCACTTTAGCGCCGTGAGTCAGCCCCATACCTAGAAGATCACGCGATACTGCAATCACCTTCATCCCAGGCTTTAATCTATCGCCCCAAGCCGCAATGGTCGGATTAGCGTTGGTTTGTGCTCTTACTGAGTTATATGCCGTCGCTGTTACTTTAAGGTTCTTTACACTACTTGCCAGTGCATTTGTTCCCCAGCCTAATGACATTACTACCAGTAAAAACACCCAGATCGTTCGTTTCATTGATATCACCTGTTTAACAATTGTGCACATTTTAAACAGATCAATAACCAAATGAATAGCATTTTTTGTCGTAAAAATAATCAATATCAGTTGAATATTTCTAACTAATTGTTTGCACACGCCGGAGACAGAAAAATATTTTTTTGCCATTGGTAAGAAAATATTACAGCCAACCCAATTCCACGCATTGCCATAAACCCTAACATGGCAGCCCACAGGGCATGATTACCGTAACTATTAAGCATCCACCAAATGGCAAAGAAAAAACACATCGCAATAAACATACTGTTTCGCATTTCTTTGCCGCGTGTTGCGCCTATAAATATACCATCCAGTAAAAAACACCACATCGCCACTAAAGGGAATGCTGCTAACCAAGGTAAATAACGCATCGCTTCTTGCTGAACAGTTGGAATATTAGAAATTAGCCCAATAATTTCTCGACCAAAGACACTGAATGTAAATGTTAGCACCAAGGAAATTATCACACTCCAAAACGTTGTTCCCACTAAATAACGGCTAAGTTCTTCACGATTTTTCGCCCCAATTGCTTTACCAACCAGTGCTTCCATCGCATAGGCAAAGCCATCCATTGCGTAAGAGACCAACATCAAAAAGCTCATTAATACGGCATTCGCCGCCACCACGTTGTCGCCTAACGTCGCCCCTTGAAAAGTCATAAACACAAAGGTCAGCTGTAAACATAAGCTGCGTAAAAAGATATCGCGGTTTAACTTCAATAAACGTCCCATGCCATGACGTACACAGCCTAATTTTTCACGTATGGCAGGTAACGAATGGGCAATCCACTGACGAGATACAAACCATAAGCCCAGTAACATGCCACTGTAATCGGCAATAACAGAAGCAACAGCGGCCCCTTGCACTTTCCAACCAAAACCAAGCACAAACAAAACATCCAAGCCGATATTGACTAGATTTGTCACAATCAATAACCACATGGGTGATCTAGCGTTTTGAGTCCCGAGCAACCAGCCCATAATCACAAAGTTTGCCAAAGCAGCTGGCGCCCCCCAAATACGGATTGAAAAATACTGCTCTGCGTACATTTTCACTTCTGCACTGGCAGTGCTGAAATGGAAAATCAAGGTGGCAACTGGCTGATGAAACACAATAAGTAACAATGCCAACAACCAAGCTAATGCCATTCCCTGCACAAATGTACCGGCTTGTGCTTCTTTATCATGGGCACCGTATGCTTGCGCACAAATACCCGTTGTTGCCATCCGCAAAAAGCCAAGCAACCAAAACGTCATGTTAATCATGGTGCCGCCCACAGCAACACCCCCTAAATACCAAGCATGATCGAGATGACCAATCACAGCAGCATCAACCAGCCCAAGCAAAGGCACGGTAATGTTGGACAGCACCATAGGAATGGCTAACGCAAAAACTTGGAAATGGAGCGACTTGTCTCTTAATGCTGCTAGCACTTTGAACCTCAAACGGATAACGGTAGGGATTTGCTTAAAATAGCAGCACAGTGTAGCGAGTTGCTGCCAATGACAACAGCCATCAGCAGCAAATAAATCAGAACATCAAAGACCTTATCCAATGATCGCCCAGTAAGACCACAAACAGGGCTAACAAATGCCAAATTGAATACTTAAAGGTGGCCCAGGCATGCCCCTTTGAATCCGCAAACTTCAGCTTCAATGCATAGCCGATAAACCCTAGATTCAATAAACTACTCCCCACTAAATAGACACCACCGCTCATTCCCGTTAGCCAAGGTAATAGACCAACAATAAACAACATAACGGTGTATAACAGCACCATGGTTTTCGTAAATTCAATGCCATGGGTAACAGGTAACATAGGAATACCCGCTTTGGCATAGTCATCACGACGATGGATAGCAAGCGCCCAAAAATGAGGTGGCGTCCAGGTAAAAACCAACATGACCAATAACAAGGCGTGAGGATCTAACTGCCCAGTTACCGCTGTCCAACCGAGCAATGGTGGCGCTGCACCAGCAATACCGCCGATGACAATATTTTGCGGTGTCGCATGCTTTAACCACACGGTATAAACCACCGCATACCCCACTAAGCTGGCCATGGTTAACCAAGCCGTTAGTGCATTCAATTCAAGTAAAATAATAAAACCCATCACCATTAACGTAGAAGCAAACACGACGGCTTTCCACGTTTCAATGCGCCCTTTCGCTAATGGTCGGTTATAGGTTCGCGCCATCTGAGTATCAAAGCGGCGATCTAAAACATGATTAAAAACGGCCGCGGCCGCCGATTGAAAACCAATACCGATCAAACCCAAGATAACTGCTTTTGCTGGGGGAATACCCGGCACCGCTAAACACATACCAACCAGTGCGGTCAGCAACAACATGGCCACCACTTTGGGCTTCGTCATCGTGAGATAATCGCGCCATACATTTGGTTTGGAAGCACTTCTTGTTTTCGCTGTTTCTGCTACCGTTGATGTTCGCGGTGCATTACCCAATACTTGTGATTTAGCCATGATTTCTGCCCTCCCGTGCAAATAGATGCGATCCTTGCAGAGTTTGTTGCCCGCAATAGATACGATAATTGGTTGCAACAATACTTAATAATAAAACGACACCCATTACGTTATGCCCCACAGCCACCAGCAAAGGTAAGCTCGCCACGATATTCGTAATCCCTAAACTCACTTGCACAATTAATGCAGCAGTGAGGATAAATCCATATCTTCTTAACCCAGCGGTACGTAGCAAAAAACCAATCAATAATATTAATATTGCCGTGGTCACCATCGCTCCTATTCGATGAGCAACATGAATCGATACACGTTGATGATAGTTAAGTACCCCATATTGATAGCTATCATGAACAGGCTGAATCGGTTCAAATGCCGTTGGGTCAAAATTACCTTGCCAATCACCTTCGCACACAGGTAGTTGAGTACACGCGACTGCGGCATAGTTAGATGCTGTCCACCCGCCTAACGCAATTTGCCCCACCACCACAAATAACGCACTCAGTGCGAATACTTTCAAATAACGTGAAGATGACCGCGGTGAATGCAACATTGAAGAAAAAATAGCGGTAGATTTACGCTCTTGTTGCCGGACTCTCAGTACCAAGAGAAATAATAAAGAAGCAGTGGTAAAGCCCCCTAATAAATGCCCCATCACCACAATAGGCATCAGTGCCATGGTGACCGTCCACATACCAAGCAAGGCCTGAAGAATAACAGTGACTAATAATAAAGCAGGCAATAATTTGGGGGCGTATTTGCGTCGCCAAGACAGCACATTAATCAGTAAAATTAAGATGCCTAAACTACCTGCAAAGTAACGGTGCACCATTTCATTCCATGCTTTTTCAACCTCTAGCGGCGCAGTGGGGAAAATTTGTTGTGCGACCAATTGCTGCTCAGTGCTTTGGGGGACCGAAATAAAACCGTAACAGCCAGGCCAATCTGGACAGCCTAAGCCCGCTTCAGTCAAACGGGTATAAGCGCCTAAGGCGATAACACAAAGAGAAAGAAGAAAAGTAAAATAGATAAGAGATTTAAAGCTAAATAATCGCATCGGCTCCATTCCTTGTGCCTATCAAATCGACCTGTTTTGATATCTATATACTGGGATTTAACCAATTCTCGAGAGTTTTAATAGCCGTTTAAGATCACGTAAAACATCTTTTCCCTGCGCTAAAATCTCTTCCTGTCCTGTCACTAAAGGATACGCCATCATGACGTTACCCAATGGGTCGGCGATATAAATCGCATTCATACCAAATTCCAGTGTTTTTATTTGTGAAACAACCTGCTGAGAAATAGCGATGAGTTCCAACCCATTCATTTGCTCTTCATTCATTATTTTTTCATCAACAACTTTACCATCACGTTGCAAACCATCAGTAATCAACACCACACTGTTTACGCGATCTTGATAAGCCCCTATCGCTTGTGGTACTTGGCGTAAATTAAATAATGCGCCCTCACATTTTTCATCACACGATTCAGGTAACAAATACACCAATTGCCACGTTTCTGGCTCACTTAACCATTCTGCGGTGAGTGGCGACGCTAATAGCTGCCCGCGATTCGTCACACCACCTTGATACCAGTTTAAGTCTAGTACGGTTTTTGCCAATAAAAACGGCAAGACAAAGACACCGAGTAATAACAGCAACATCCTATTTTTTTTCATTTAACATCCCTTTATAGCGGTATCTCGATAATGTCACTCCTGACGGTGACCCGTGCTTGGTGGTTTTAACCACCAGAATGCTAAACCCGACACCGCAACAGCTAACAAAAACCATTGCAATGCATAGGCGTAATGTTTTTGCGGCCCCATTACCACAGGGATCCATGTTTGCTGTAAAGCGACAGGGCTGTCAGGCTCAATTTGTAATATCCACGGCTGAAGTGGCAGATTCATAACCGTTGATAATTCATCCATATGTAGATTTTGAACCCTTAACGGCCAATCAAAATCCAGTGACTCAGCGGACAGCTCAATAAGCTGTGACGGTTGATCAATAATGCCTGTAATTTTAAGCTCGCCATGGTGTTCAGGCAGTACCGGTAATTGCTCACGATATTGCGGAGCTGCTATCCAACCAAGGTTGACTAAGAACCAGCCATCATCCACCGCAAAAGGATAGAGCAAGTGATAACCAGGGCGCCCTCGATACAGTTGATTATCAAGTAACACGGCTTTGCTATGTTCAAACTTGCCATGAAGGGTTAACCCATACCAACGGGGATCAGAAGGTAAGCTAGCAAGGCTGTAGTAAACCTGTTCGCTGCGACGTTCTAAGGCAATATTCAATGCTTCTTTTTCTTGCGCACGCGACATTTGCCACAGCCCCAACTTGACCAATGTCGTCATTACCGCCAAAGTAAAAAGTATGAAACCAATCCTTCGCATACTTACCTTTCACCTTTGGAGACGCCATGCTCATTAAAGCCACCATCGTCTGCCTATTAATATTTATTGTGCTGAACCTATTTCGAGCATTACCAATGATGCTTAAGAGCAAGACGGATCCGTTATCATCCAATAAACCGATGTCGCACTTTCTTGGCCGCCGTCTTCTTCTGTCCGTTTTTATCTTCGCCCTATTATTACTGGCAATAACCACGGGGATTATTGAACCGAACCCTCGCCCCTATTAATTAACTAATTAACTAATTAACTAATTAACTAATTAACTAATTAACTAATTAACTAACGAGTAAACCTTAACTGCCAACCAGCAAGTCTTTAGCAGCCACGCCTGCTATAAAATATAGACGAAAACAAACAGGCACAGCCAAACCACATCAACAAAGTGCCAATACCAAGCGCCGGCCTGGAAAGCAAAATGCTGATGGGGTGTAAAATGCCCTTTTAAAATACGGCACCACACCACGAATAGCATGATCGTACCTAAGGTGACATGTAGACCGTGAAAACCGGTGAGCAAGAAGAATGTATTGCCATACACCCCAGAATCGAGGGTTAGATCCATTTCTTGATAAGCATGGATATATTCCACGCCTTGCAAGTAAACGAATAAGCTGCCGAGCAAAACAGTTAGCAGTAAAAATAAGGTCAAGCGTTTACGGTTGTTTTGTTCTAACGCGGTATGCGCAATATGAACCGTGACAGATGAGACCAATAGAATCATGGTGTTGTATAAAGGTAAGCCGATAGGTCCCATGGCTTGGGTTTCACTGCCATCGGGGGTTTTAATCAGTGGCCATTGCGCGACAAATTCTGGCCAAAGCACCAAATTTGTCATCTCATTATTACCCGCTCCACCCAACCAAGGTACTGAAATCATGCGGGCATAAAATAACGCCCCAAAAAAGGCAAAGAAGAACATCACTTCAGAGAAAATAAACCAACTCATGCCTTGGCGAAATGAACGATCCATCTGTGAGCTATACAAGCCCCCCATCGATTCTTGGATCACATCTCGAAACCAACCCGTAAGCATAAAAAGAATTAAACCGACACCTGTCAGTAAAATCCACGGTCCTTGTCCATTAAACAAATCACCAACCGTTGCGCCAGCCCCTAACGCTATCAGAAATAAAGCAATAGCCCCGACAATCGGCCATATGCTGGCATCAGGCACATAATAATGTTCATGGGGTTTATTCGCTGATTGCTCAGGAAGAGACGATTCATGTTCACTGTAAGGATTAGACATCTTTACAACCTCGTTGTTTTCATTGCGTTAGCGCCGATCCCGCAGGCTGGGCGTCATATAAGGTATAAGCTAAGGTCAATGTATTTATATCTTCAGGTAGGTCTGGGTCGATATAAAACACTAAGGGTAATTCTGCTGATTCACCCGCCTCTAAAGGCTGACGGTTAAAGCAAAAGCATTCGATTTTATTAAAATAACGAGCAGCTAAACCCGGAGAAACCGACGGCACAGCTTGACCTATTGATGCCGTCGCCATCAGGTTACGGGCTGCGTATTTAATGGTTTTCGTTTCACCCGGATTAACCACAATACGGGTAACTTGCGGTTCAAAAGTCCACTGCATCCCCGGGTTGATATAAGCCACAAACTCCACGGTCACCTTACGATCACTGACGATACGCTCGCTCTGTTCCGTTGGCGTATTCGCCGTTTTACCGTTGATCCCCGTAAGATCACAAAACACGTCATAGAGCGGCACTAAAGCAAAAGCGAATCCAAACATGGCGACAGACATCACGACCAAAGACCAAAAAGACCGTTGTTTACCTTGCCGCTTTATATTTTGTTCAATATCCGTTTTATGCTCTGCTTTCTTTTCTGAGCTACTCATAACGTATCCCTGCGAAGGTCACCGACAGATTAAATTAATGAAGCAAATAAAAGGGCTAATCAATTTTCGGGGGTGTTGAAAATGTATGATGAGGAGCAGGTGAAGCAACCGTCCACTCCAAGCCTTCAGCCCCTTCCCAAGGTTTCGCTGCTGCTGGCTCACCACCGCGAATACACTTGATCACTACAGCTAAGAAAATCAGTTGAGATAAACCAAACATGAAACCGCCAATACTGACGACTGCATTCACATCGGCGAATTGCAGGGCATAATCAGGGATTCGACGTGGCATACCCGCCAGTCCCAGAAAATGCATAGGGAAGAATAGAATGTTCACCGATACGACAGAGCACCAAAAGTGCCATTTAGCCAGTCGTTCATCGAACATATATCCAGTCCATTTGGGCATCCAATAATATGCCGCAGCCATGATGGAGAAAATGGCACCCGACACCAAAACGTAATGGAAATGAGCAACCACAAAGTAGGTATCATGATATTGAAAGTCAGCGGGAGTAATGGCCAACATCAGCCCAGAAAACCCGCCAATGGTGAACAAGACAATAAAGGCAATAGCAAATAACATCGGTACTTCAAAAGTCAACGAGCCTCGCCACATTGTCGCCACCCAATTAAAGACTTTCACCCCAGTAGGCACCGAGATCAACATGGTGCAATACATAAAGAACAGCTCAGCCGCTACTGGCATACCAGTGGTAAACATGTGATGTGCCCACACCAGAAAACTGAGCCCAGCAATCGACGCGGTTGCATACACCATCGAACTATAACCAAAGAGTTTCTTGCGCGAAAATGCCGGGATAATGGCCGAAATAATACCGAAACTCGGCAAAATCATAATATAAACTTCGGGATGACCAAAGAACCAGAAGATATGCTGGAACATAACCGGATCGCCGCCACCCGCCGCATTAAAAAAGCTAGTCCCGAAATATTTATCGGTCAGTATCATGGTAACGGCGCCTGCCAACACGGGCATAACGGCAATTAACAAGAAAGCGGTGATCAGCCAGGTCCATACGAACAAAGGCATTTTCATGTAAGTCATACCCGGAGCACGCAGGTTAATAATGGTCACAATCACATTGATTGCCCCCATAATCGAACTGATCCCCATGATATGAATAGAAAAAACAAATAAGCCCGTACTGGCAGGGCTATACATAGTCGACAGTGGTGCGTAGAACGTCCAGCCAAAATTAGGACCGCCCCCCTCCATAAACAGCGACGATAGCAACAACGTAAACGCAAACGGTAGAATCCAGAAGCTCCAGTTATTCATTCTTGGTAACGCCATATCTGGCGCACCAATCATCATTGGAATCATCCAGTTCGCCAACCCAGTAAAAGCCGGCATTACTGCACCAAAGACCATAATCAAGCCATGAACTGTGGTCATTTGATTAAAGAAATTAGGTTCAACTAACTGCAATCCAGGCTGAAATAGTTCAGCTCGAATCACCATAGCCATTGCTCCGCCAGTTAAAAACATGGCAAAACTAAAGATTAAATATAGCGAACCAATATCTTTGTGGTTAGTCGTAAAGAGCCAACGTTTAAAGCCTGTTGGTTGATGATCATGGTGTGAACTTTGATCATCTGAAAAACGGTTCTTTAACGCGTCGTCTTTCAAGATACTACTGTTTGAGTCACTGTCTTCAACGTCAGTTTTAACTTCTTCTCGTAACATATCCGTCATTATCTGTTGCTCCCTTAAAGCTCTTTGCCGTTGAGCACAGCCTGCACTTCTGCAGCTTGTACGGTTTCGCCCGTATCGTTACCCCACGCATTGCGCTCATAAGTAATAACAGCGGCTAATTCTTTCAGGCTTAACTGAGGTCCAAATGCCTGCATCGCGGTTCCTTTTTTGCCATGAACAACGATACTGATATGTTCTAATTTCTTAGTTGGATCAATCGCGACACCCTGCCCAGCTAACGCGGGGAATGCCCCAGGAATACCAGCTCCCGTTGGTTGATGGCACACAGAACAGCGCGCAAGATAGGTTTTTTCACCCAACGCCATGAGCTCTTCCATCGGCATTTGCATTGACAATAAACGTTGCTCTTCTTCATATGCTGCTTGCTGAGTGGCTTTGGTTGTTTTTAGCCAGGAATCATAATCCCCCTGCGATTTGGCAATCACCACGATGGGCATAAAGCCGTGGTCTTTCCCACACAGCTCGGCACACTGCCCACGGTAAATACCGGGCTTATCGATACGCGTCCAAGCTTCATTAATGAAACCAGGGTTAGCATCTTTTTTCACTGCAAATGCAGGTACCCACCAAGAATGGATCACATCTTGTGAGGTAATCAGAAAGCGGATTTTTTTGCCAACAGGCACAACTAGAGGGCGATCAACTTCAAGTAAGTAGTTTTCACGTTTATCGCGTTCGTTGCCAATTTGCGCCGAAGAGGTAGCCAACAGTGAATAAAAGTCGACATTTTCATTGAAATAGCTGTAATGCCACTTCCATTGAGAGCCGGTGACTTGAATGGTGATATCCGACTCTGACGTGTCTTCCATTGCTAACAAAGTGGTTGTCGCAGGAATCGCCATGGCAATGAGAATAACGAAGGGGATGATAGTCCAGAGAATTTCGACTTTGGTACTTTCATGAAACGAGGCAGCGACCGCGCCACGTGATTTCCGATGATGGATAATGGCCCAAAACATGACACCAAAAACAATAATGCCGATAACCACACAAATATAAAAAATGGTCATGTGTAGATCGTATACCTGCTGACTAACCCGAGTCACCCCTTGGGTCATATTTAACGGCATACTTTTTGTTTCAGCAGCCACAGGCAATGCAAAAATATTTAACAACAATACGCTGATCAGCCGACGAATCATCTTCCTGACCTCTCCTTTTGTCATCCTGACATTCATCAAGAACTGTTCAATGAAAACATGAAGTTATAGCAGAAATCAGTCCATTTACGCGTAGCGCCAGGTGCTGATTAACACTTTGTTTACATTTAACTTAGGACAAAACAGAAGAAATGAGCAAAGAATTACTAATAAAAAATTAATCCGACATGGAGGTAGAAAAACTAGATACGTAATCAGTAAAAAACGGAATATGACGCGAAAAGTTACGATCTAGAAGCGTATGTGCACCAATACTGGTGTAACTCGGTATTTCAAACTTGGCATTCTTGCGATCCAACGCTGCCAAGTTCGCCAACGCGGGCAGTCGTTATCTAGCGGACTATAGCGACTAAGTAATTCAGCCCATGGCAACCAATTCAATACTTGCTGTGCTGGGTCTTTAAACCCGTGACTGTATTGTTCAGCCCCCATCTTTTTAGCTAATGCAGAATCACAACGATCACCCGCCAGAACTAAACAGGCTTCAATTTGGCTAAAGTGGCAGCCAATACGCTGAATAAAAGTGGCTAACTCTTGGCTTTCACATTTCAATAGTGCTTGATCGCACAACAATAAAACGGGGGTATTTTTCTGCGTCGGTAGTGACGCTAGCCATGATAAATCGGTAACGGAGCCACGTTGCATGGTATAGCGATCACTGCGATGAAAAAGCCGCTCACGCCATAGAAGATTCTCATCGGTATCTAATTCAAACCAACGACAACGGCCGTTATCTAAACGATAAAAACGAGTATCAAGCCCCGCCCCAACATTGATAATAAAACCATTGGGATGACGGCGAAGAAATTTCAAGACTTGTTTATCACACTGTAAGGTAAGCGTGGCATGCAGTAATTGGCGCTCAGAAACATTGCCAGCCAGACAATCAGGCACAAGATGGCACTGACTACACGCAGCAGCGGCGATGGGATCATAAATAAGTCCATCATCAGCCAAACTTTCTCTGCTTCTTAACCATAATGGCTGCAGCAATTCAGAAGGTATGCGGTATCGAGAGGAATTAACCATTATCATCTCCATGTGATATGGAATAGATGATAATGACTATCATTAAGTTTTGCAAAGTATTCTCGATACTAATGCAAAACATAATGATTAATTAACATTTACAAGGATCGATTACATCCAGTCAGCAGTACGAATAACACCAACAGCAATGCCTTCAATCGTCAATTGCTGATGAGTAAGATCAACAACGATCGGAGCAAAATCTTCATTTTCAGCATGCAACAAAACTTGCGAGCCTTGTTTATCAAGACGCTTTACTGTTACATCATCATCAACACGAGCAACAACCACTTGCCCATTATGAACATCTTGGGTTTTATGCACAGCAAGTAAATCGCCATCCATAATACCGATGTCTTTCATGCTCATGCCATTTACACGCAATAAAAAATCAGCGCGCGGCTTAAATAATGTTGGATCAACTTCATAATGCGTTTCAACATGCTCTTGAGCCAAAATAGGTTCACCAGCAGCAACACGACCAATTAATGGTAAGCCTTTTTCTTCAACTTCATCATGGAGCAACACACGAATGCCTCGTGATGCACCCGGCACAATTTCTATCACTTCTTTGCGTGCCAAAGCTTTTAAATGTTCTTCAGCAGCATTTGCTGAACGGAACCCCAATTCACGAGCGATCTCAGCACGTGTTGGCGGCATCCCACTATCTTCGATTTTTGCTTTGATCAAATCAAAGACTTCTTGTTGGCGCGGCGTTAACGGCTTCATGATTCACCCTGTTTGTTTATACAGTCTACTGTGAGTATATCCAGTGTTTACAGGCTTGAAAAGACAATTGTTCACGAAAAGACCAATCCGTATAGAAAGCGCAACGATTTAATGCAGCAAAAGCCTTAAAATTAACATAAGCATTTGATTAATTACTGTGATTAGAACGTGAAAACTAGCCGTGCTCAAACAAAGATGATAAATGGAATAAAAGATTATTCAAAATCATAATTTGATATCAATATCTCGCATTTTAGCTGCATGAAAGCAGCCATTTTCTGCTATCCTTGCCACGCATTAAGAATTCGAGGCTAGTAAAAGATATGTCAAGTTGGCAGAAAATCTATCAAAAATTATTGAATTTGCCGCTTTCCGTGTTGGTTAAGACCAATTCAATTCCATCCGATCCCGTTACAGATTTAGAATTAGATATCGAACGACCAATCGTTTATATCTTACCTTTCCGTTCAAATACGGATCTTATGACACTGCGTAGCAGCACCCAGGAACTAGGTCTACCCGACCCACTGACACCACTTGAAATTGGTGGTCAAAAATTCTCGCGGTATGTTTTCGTAGCAAACGGTCCAAGTATTTTTGGTACCGATCGAGAATTACCGAAAGAATCACTTCAGTTATTCACCAGTTTACTTGAGCAGCATAAGCAAGATTCTGAGCTTGATATTCAGCTCATTCCGGCCTCTATTTTATGGGGACGAAAGCCTGGTAAAGAAAGCCACAGAGGGCCAGTACTGCGCCCACTCAATGGTCCTGAGAAATTTACCGCTATTTTGGGTCACGGACGTGATTGTTTAGTGCGTTTAAGCACGCCAGTATCATTGCGTTATATGGCAGAAAATCACGGCACTGATGACGCTATCGCGCAAAAATTAGCGCGTGTGGCAAAGATTCATTTCTCTCGCCAACAAATTGCGGCTTCAGGCCCACGCTTACCCGATCGCCAAGCCTTATTCAAACGCTTACTGGCATCTAAAGCTATCGAAAAAGTGGTTCGAGAAGAAGCTGAAAGCCGTGATGTTCCGGTAGAAAAAGTCCGTAAAGAAGCCATCGACATGATGGAAGAAATTGCGGCTAATTTCTCTTATTCACTGATTAAAAATGCCGAACGTTTTCTCGGTTGGTTGTGGAACAAGCTCTATCAAGGGTTGAATATTCATAACGCTCAGCGAGTACGCAAGCTGGCACAAGATGGTCACGAGATCGTGTATGTTCCGTGTCACCGTAGTCACATGGATTATCTACTTTTATCTTATGTTTTGTATAAAGAAGGCTTAGTACCACCGCACATTGCAGCGGGTATTAACCTGAACTTTTTCCCTGCGGGACCGATTTTCCGCCGTGGTGGTGGCTTCTTCATTCGCCGTAGCTTTAAAGGTAACCGCCTATATTCAACGGTTTTTCGTGAATACCTGGCAGAGCTTTTTGCAAAAGGCTATTCCGTCGAATACTTCAGTGAAGGTGGACGCTCACGTACCGGGCGTTTATTACCCGCGAAAACGGGTATGCTTTCAATGACAATTCAAGCGATGTTACGAGGCTTAAATCGCCCAGTAACATTGGTGCCAGTCTATATCGGTTATGAACACGTTATGGAAGTGGGCACTTACGCAAAAGAGCTGCAAGGTAAACGTAAAGAAAAAGAAAATCTGGGTCAAATTTTGCGTACATTACGTAAATTGCGTAATTTTGGGCAAGGTTATGTGAATTTCGGCGAGCCAATTCCGTTGAATCAATACCTCAATGATAACGTGCCAACATGGCATGATGACATTGACCCAATCGAACCACAAAAGCCAAGCTGGCTAAATCCCGTGGTAAACGATCTTGCCGTTAAAATGATGACACACATTAATGATGCCGCTGCGACCAATGCTCTCACATTATGTGCGTTAGCATTATTATCATCTCGTCAGCGTGCACTTAGCCGTGAAGAGCTCGAACAGCAGATTGATAGTTACCTGCAAATTCTGCGTAACGCATCATATTCATCACAATGTACGATGCCAGACGAAGATGCAAAAACCTTGGTCGAACACGCACTAGAAATGGATAAGTTCATTGTAGAGCGTGATGGTTTAGGTGAGGTTATTTCGCTTGATCGTCAACAATCTATTTTGATGACTTACTACCGTAATAACATTATTCACTTGTTTGCGTTACCGTCTTTAATTGCACACATCATCGTTCAGCATCAGAGCTTATCCAAAGATAAGCTTTATGAACAAGTGCAGTTACTGTATCCATTCTTAAAAGCTGAGTTATTCTTACGCTTTGAGAAGGATGAACTAGATGCTGTCATTGACTCCATCATTAGTGAGCTGGTTCGTCAGCGTTTACTATTAAGTGATGGTGACACTATCTCGATGAATAATGCCCGTATTGGACCGCTACAGTTGCTAGCCCGTACGATCACTGAAACGTTGCAACGCTATACCATCACATTAACGCTACTGCATGCAGATCCTCAAATGATGAAGAGTGATTTAGAACAGCAAAGCCAGATGATGGCACAACGTTTAAGTCGCTTACACGGGATTAATGCGCCAGAATTTTTCGACAAAGGTGTATTCGCAATATTAGTGAAAACGCTGCGCAACGAAGGCTACCTCAATGATGAATGTCATGCGGTGTCTCGCCAAGTAGAAAACCTTGCCGATCAATTAACAGCATTGGTTTCACCGGAAGTGAAATTAACCATTCAAGCGGTAATGAATCGCGATGAAAAAGCGTAATTCAATTCACCGCTGAGATACACCTTTAAACGAAAAGCTGGCATTGCCAGCTTTTTTATTGCCTGCGATTTATCTTAATCATTTTATAAGCTTTTGGGTTATGGGGTTCCTAATCGTCCTAAACATGTACATCAACCCTGACGACGTACTAGCGACTAGCTGGCAACCACCGTATTCATTACGATACGTCTAAAAACGCAAGCTTTGAGGTTACTGGTATATAAAACCTCTAAAGCTGTACAATTTTAGACGTCTCACTAAAAACTAACCTACACCCCAGAGCTGATAGGCTTCAGCTAAGTTAATGATTCATTAATGCAATGCCCGTTTAATAACAAGAAATAGACGTTTCTTAGTTTGATGGTGTTTTTTAATTAAAAAGCTGTACAGCGGTTATAACAAGAAAGATTGACACAAATCGCAGATAATAAAAAAGCACCCTATAGGTGCTTTTTATGATGTAGGCCGTTCAATATCGTTATTTATTGCATCATCACACCAATGGCGATACCTAAAAATATCAGCATGCCAACATAGTTATTATTTAAAAATGCTTTAAAACACGGTTCACGTTCACGACTTCCAATCAGTCGTTGTTGATACACAAACAAGCCTGACGCCATTAATAAGAACCAATAATAAACTTGATGTAAATCGAGACTATGTCCAATCAAAATCATGAGCACTAAAGTGCTTAACTGCAATACACCAATAATAATCTTATCAAAACGACCAAATAAAATGGCAGCGGATTTGATGCCAACTTTTAAATCATCATCACGATCGACCATGGCATACTGAGTATCGTAAGCAATCGTCCACAATATATTGGCGATAAATAATAACCATGCAACAACAGGTAACTCACCCGCTTGTGCGGCGTATGCCATTGGAATTGACCAACCAAATGCCATCCCTAGTACCAGCTGCGGTAAATGGGTATAACGCTTCATAAATGGATAAGCGGCTGCCAATGCCAGCCCAACCACAGAGAGCATAATCGTTAAGGTATTCATGGTTAGTACTAATAAAAACGACACTAATACCAATAGACCAAATAATCCGAGCGCTTCACGTTCCGACACCTTGCCTGATGGCATTGGTCGTTTAGCTGTACGTTTTACATGGCCATCAAAATTACGGTCAGCAAAATCATTAATTACACAGCCAGCCGCGCGCATAAAAATAACGCCAAGCACGAAAACCACCAGCACATGCGCACTGGGTAACCCATCTGCGGCTAAAAACAGTGCCCACAACGTTGGCCATAATAAAAGTAAACTACCAATAGGGCGATCAAATCGTGCCAGCTGACAAAATGCTTTCGCCTTAGTCATTGCTAACATTGTCTCTCCTTTGAATAAACTGGGGCTTGTGCCAAAAATAATTCAGCAACCAGCAACGGTTTATTATTTATCCATAAACGTGAACGGCGAGCCCATAGTGGCTGTACTTGTGTTCCTGTATTCGCAACTTCCAATGCATCACGACGCGCACTACTATCAGTAAATACCCGAAAGCCTAGTGGCATCTCACCCAATTGTTCAAGGTCGCTCTCTTGCCCAGTAAGGGTGGATAGCGGGATTAAAGTACGAGCAAATACCCACGGTTGTCCGTCTCCCATCAAAACAACTTTACGTAATAGACAATTAACATCACCGATCAACTCACGCTCATCAGCCGATAGCATCGTACTATCAATTTTCTTCTGCTCAATGAGCGACACGGTAAATTCATCACAATGACGTTGAAGTCGACGTGATAATGAATCAGGCTCAAGCAACCAATGCCCAAACTCTGTGCCTTCTATCGCGAGTGAGAGGGGTGTTTCCCACTGCACATTATCCAATAATGGTTTATACAACTGCTTGAATTTCGACATCTTTCCAATTCGAACGCTACAAGCTTATGATTAAAATAGCTTGGTAGAATGCGGTTAATTTATTACCATGATGATCTGCTATTGTAGCAAGCCGTAACGAGTAGGAATATCGTTACGGTCGAAAGATAGCAATTCATTGCGACAAATTCAGATAAACCCATGAGTGTAATGATGAAATCGACAATCTTTGGCTTCACCCTTTTTTTGGCTAGTATTCTAGCTACCCAGCATGTTGCAGCAGCAGATGCACCACTGTCGCAACCAGAATATTCTTATTACACCCTGACCCCCGACATAACGACCAACTATGTTACGCAGGGTAAAAAATTAGGCTATTTGCGCTTACAGATCGATTTAATGGTATCTGATCCCAGCTTAATCAAGCAGGTGGAGCATCATACGCCATTAATTCGTGATGCTATTATCAACATCATTGGTCAACAGCCAGAAGCGAAAGTGAAATCATTGGCGGGGCGTGAAGAAATTCGACAAGCCTGCCTTGCCAAAGTAAATGAACTGCTGATCACAGAGACCCGACAAAAACTGGTAACAGAGTTATTGTTTACGAAGTATCTGTACCAATAATGGCTGATAGTCGTTATAAGATTTATGACTGGCAATAAAAAAAGGCGCTCAATGAGCGCCTTTTACATATCTATTTTTTATCAAACAGCCTGCTTTAACCCATCTATCGCTTATGCCGCAACATTTGCTTCTGATTTTTTAGCCGCAATAGAGAGTGCTTTATCCGTAATGTATTGCGCCACCGCTGCGATTTGCTCATCATTTAGATACAAACCTAATTTACTACGACGCCACAATGCATCGATTTCATTTTGCGCAAATTCTTGCTCAATCATGTAATCGAGTTCGCGAGCATAAAGGCCTTCACCAAAGTGCTGCCCCATATCGGCCTCACCATTGACTCCCTCTAACAATCTCACCGCTCGGTTACCGTAGTTCGTTGCCATACGCTCACACGTAAAGGCAGATAACCATGCATGCTGCTGTTGCAGTGTCTTGGCCAGCAGTGGAATGCTAAAGTTCGCTTCACCACCCGGCAAATACGAATCAGCGGTCCAACTTGGGCCCATGTTGGAGAAGAAAGGCGATAACTTAGTCATCGCTGCCTCAGCAAGCTTACGATATGTGGTTAGCTTACCCCCGAAAATCGATAGTAAAGGGGCTTTATTCGCTTGCTGTTCAAGCTCTAAGGTGTAATCTCGGGTAATTGCTTGTGGTGAGTCTGATTCGTCATCACATAGCGGACGAACGCCACTGTAAGTCCATACCACATCAGTACGATCCAGCTTTTTCACAAAATTGGTGTTGTAAGCTTTTAATAAGTAGTCGATCTCGTTGTCATCAATTGCCACATTACGCGGATCACCATTGTATTCAACATCTGTCGTACCAATAATCGAAAAACGGTCTAAGTAAGGAATAACGAAAACAATTCGATTATCTTCATTTTGCAAAATATACGCTTGCGGTTCATCGTGTGCACGTGGCACGACAATGTGTGAACCTTTAATTAAGCGAATATTACGAGGAGAGACTTCTTCCATGCTGTTATCGAAGAACGCTTTCACCCAAGGGCCAGCCGCATTCACCAGCGCACGTGATTTACGTACAAATATTTCGTTCGTTTGGACATCGCGAATGGTCACAAGCCAAAATTCACCGTCACGTACCGCTTTTTCAACGCGGCAACGATTACGCACATCACCGCCTTTTTCAGCCACTTCCATTGCATTTAAAATCACCAAACGCGCATCATCTACCCAGCAATCTGAGTATTCGAACCCTTTAGTTATTTCTGGAATTAATACTGAATCTTGACCAAATTTAAGACCATGGCTTGCAGGTAATGTCGTGCGTTTACCCAAGTTATCATACATAAATAAGCCAGCACGGATCATCCAAGCCGGACGAAGGTGTGGGCGGTGAGGCAAGCGAAAACGCATAGGACGCGCAATATGAGGGATTTTTTTCAATAACACTTCACGCTCTGCCAGTGCTTCGCCAACTAAACGGAATTCATAGTGCTCAAGATAACGAAGACCACCATGGATAAGCTTCGAACTCGCAGAAGAAGTAGCAGAAGCAAAATCATCAGCTTCATATAAACCGACAGTCAAACCTCGTCCAGCAGCATCCGCGGCAATACCTGCGCCATTAATACCACCACCTACTACAATTAGATCCAAAATCTGCGTGTTTTCTGCCGTCATGCCATCCACCTATCCCATAATATGCTTGGTTTTGATAATTCGAAACCAATGCGAACATTAAAATGTTCGTTTTGATTCGATAACGAGCATCATAACTGACAATTAACTCAAGATCATCATTATTATTTGCGATTTGTTACAAAAACATGACCAATTCGTCAAATAACACGCATAAAAAACGGACTGCCATTACTGGCAGTCCGCTTAGGAAAGCTGTTCGACACACTTTCGTATCGGTTATCTCTTTTTGTTATCACACTTTATGATCAATCTGGAGCATTGTTTTGACCAACAACTTCCATATGGATTTCATGTTCAGTAATCAGCTTCGCTAACGCTTCTGGCGGATGTTCGTCGGTAAACAGCATATCAATCTGGCTAATATCACCCAAATTCACCATCGCATTACGACCAAATTTAGTATGATCGGCACCCAGCATCACGCAACGACTGTTTTCGATAATCGCCTGTTTCACGCGTACTTCATGGTAATCAAAATCAAGCAACGAGCCATCAAGATCAATACCACTGATCCCCATGATGCCGAAATCTAACCGGAACTGGGAAATAAAATCGAGGGTTGCTTCGCCCACAATACCGCCGTCGCGGTTACGTACTTCACCCCCCGCTAAGATAACGCGAAAATCATCTTTTCCCGTTAATACGCTGGCAACATTCAAGTTATTCGTCACGATACGCAAGTCGTTATGATTAAGCAGCGCACGGGCTACAGCTTCAGGCGTTGTACCAATATCAATAAATAGTGTGGCCCCATCGGGAATATGCTCAGCCATGGCTTCTGCAATGCGGTCTTTTTCAACCAACTGCATGACTTTACGCGTAGTGTAAGAGGTATTAACAGAACTGGATGGAATGGTTGCTCCGCCGTGATGACGACGAATTTTATTTTCGGCGGCGAGTTCATTCAGATCTCGTCGGATTGTTTGAGGACTCACGTTAAAACGTTCAACCAGGTCGTCAGTGCTGACATAGCCCTGGGTTTTAACGATGTCGATAATTTCTTGATGTCGTTTGCTTTGCTTCACTGCTGACGCTGCTCCTGGTTACAACAAGGCTCCGCGAATGCGGAGCCTTATCATATTACCTACAGCGGTAGAAAGATGCCAATGATGGCGATCTCAATCACGCATTTTGTTGTGCACGCTCAAGGGCACGTTTTTCATGGATCTTATTTTCACCCATTAGTGCTAACACAAGGAAGAAAATTGACAAGCCACAGGCAGAAGTCAGTACCATGAAGCCACCATCCCAACCAAAGTGGTCAACGGTGTAGCCTAGTACGATGTTTGCCACAACCGCACCACCAAGGTAGCCAAACAAGCCTGTAAGGCCAGCTGCCGTACCAGCCGCTTTCTTCGGTGCTAGTTCTAACGCATACAGACCAATAAGCATTACCGGACCATAAATAAGGAAGCCGATAGCAACCAGTGCTGTCATATCGACAATTGGGTTACCCGGAGGGTTAAACCAGTAAACCAATACCGCAATCGTTACAAGTGACATAAATAAGATGCCAGCAGGTGCACGACGACCTTTAAAGAATTTATCTGACATCCAACCACAGAGTAATGTGCCAGGAATACCCGCCCACTCATAAAGGAAATATGCCCAAGATGACTTATCTACTGAGAAATCCTTCACTTCACTTAAATACACAGGAGCCCAATCAAGTACGCCATAACGAATCAAGTAAACAAATGCGTTCGCAATTGCGATAAACCACAATAATTTGTTGTTAAATACATACTTAAAGAAGATTTCCTTGCCGGTCATCTCTTTTTCATGTGATTCATCGTAGTTATCTGGGTAATCGTCTTTATATTCTTCAATGGCAGGCAAACCACAAGATTGCGGCGTATCACGCATTGCAATTAATGTGAAAGCGGCAACCAACAACGCGAAGAATGCAGGTACATAGAATGCTGTACGCCAGTCATCATTGAAGGCCCATAAACCCAACAAGAACATCGGACCGATTAAACCGCCGCCCACGTTATGCGCAACGTTCCAAACAGAAACCAGTTCACCACGCTCTTTGCGTGACCACCAGTGCACCATTGTTCGGCCACAAGCTGGCCATCCCATACCCTGGAACCAACCGTTCAAAAACAATAAGATAAACATGGCAGTAATGCTGCTTGTTGCCCAAGGCATAAAGCCAAAGCACAGCATCACCAACGCCGACATGGTCAAACCCGCCGCCAAGAAATAGCGCGGATTAGAACGGTCTGACACACTACCCATTAAGAACTTGGATAAACCATAGGCAATAGAAACAGCGGCCAAAGCAACACCTAAGTCACCACGGCTATAGCCATATTCTTCAATCAAGAAAGGCATAGCCAAACTGAAGTTTTTACGGACTAGATAATACCCGGCATAGCCAAAGAAAATACCCATAAAGAGTTGCCAACGTAGACGTTTATAGACAGGATCTATTTGTCCACCAGACAGTTGCGCAGTATGAACCGCGGGTTTAAAGATGCCAAACATAAGGTGTTCCTTTAAAAGTTATTGTTATTTTAGCAAGGACGATTTCTAAACAGAGTACTGTTGTTACGATATTGCTTTTAACAATTTGTTGTTTCAGCGATGGATTTTTGCGCGAACGCAAGCCATAAACGAGCAAAACAATCGATTTCGCTCAATTGGCACGGATTATCACTCGAATGAAAAGATAAAGATGTGAAAACAATCATAAACGAAGATTTATTTTTCAAAAATGAGACATCTTGCCTTAAAAAGCAGACAAACATAGGGAAGTGCTTTTGAAATCAGAGACTAATGCCACTCGCAACGAGGAAATGGAATGACATTAATCTTAGAGATGGGGGGAGTTATTAATAGTTTGATTTTCCAAATTTCGCATCAACCAGTGCGATTAAACAGCCACTGATCAAGCCAAATAAATGTGCCATGTTCGCTATCGACATTCCCATCGGCTCAGCAAATCCAATCACCAGCCATGCCAGCATAAAACCGACATACGCTTTTGGCATGGTAAGGCCCCGTTTAGGTGCTAACCAACCCATCCACCAGATGTAGCCCATTAAGGCATAAACAACCCCAGATAAACCACCAAAATTAGGACCATGAAGCCAAAATTGAGCAAACCCTGATACCAACGCTGATATCAAAAAGACTTGAACCAGTTTTGCACTGCCACTATGTCGCTCTAATTGCCCGCCGAGGATCCACCACCACAAGCAGTTAAAAATAATATGTAAGGCAGAAAAATGAATCAAAGCGTGTGAGAAAAATCGCCACACTTGCCACTGATCCCCATCCATAAATGGGAAATGGAATAGATCAAAAATCAGCTGTTGTAGGCCGAAGAACCACAATACATAAATCGCAATAACCACCACCATAACCGATAAGCTAAACGGCCCAGCCTGTGATTTAATCATCCCCATTAAACTCGGGCTACGATAATTGAATTTTGCCGTACGGCTTTCAGCTACATCCCAAGATGCGGCTTGGTACTTAGATTCATTCGGGTTACTTAAAAAAGTCTTGAGTTCAGACTCTGCTTCAACTTGATGTTGGATATCAACTAACCAGATGGCAAAAACACCTTCTGGTTCAGATGCTAAAGACAATGTAATACCACGCGACGCCATATAATCGATAAACGCTTGCGCCTGACGAGGATTATGGAATCCAGCTAATCGATGCATCTTTTCCTCCGACAAAGTATCAGATCGGCAATTGGTTACCATTAACCGATCTGTTGAACAATGGGTAAAGCCTGACGACGCCAAGCTTCAAAACCACCATCCAAACTATACACCGCTTCAAACCCTTGGTTAATCAAATATTGAGCAGCACCTTGGCTACTAATGCCGTGATAACACATCACAATCACAGGTTGTTCAAAATCAACCTGATTCATTAATTCAACCATGGTGTCATTCGTCAGATGATAAGCATTTTCAGGGTGTGCTAGCCCAAATGATTGAGGGTCACGAATATCCACTAGCACTGCCGGTGAATCTTCTTGTTGCAATAAGCTATATGCTTGATCAACTGAAATATGTTCGAACTGTTCCATTGCCTGCCTCTTGGTTCTGATAGTAGATATCGATCTTCCCCATCACAAAGTGTGACGATCCTCCGTTTTAGGATCCCGCCGATAACATGAATAAGAAAATATCGTTGTTACGTATTGTACCTTACTCAGTTACTCACAACCTCGTACAGAATGTAGGGGCTTATCCACACTATAAAGTTTACCGCTACGATAGGTGCCACGGGGCTTTAAAAAAACAGAAGTGTTACCTTGCAACCAAGGCGAGCAAAAAACAACCAGCTGTGGAAAAGCCTGTGGATTGCGTTGATAATGTGTTTTTAGATAATAGGATCCACTACATGTAGTGAGGATCCGATCATAAGCTGTGCATAACTAGCCATATAGCCCACAAGTATATTCACAAACGTGAGTTACATCGCAAAAACATCCCCAGAGATATCCCAACAGGAAAAACACCGTTTATCAGCATAATTTGATGATACTTCAAGGTGAAAGCGCCAACAGATCGGTAAATTCAATGCGTTAGAAAAAGTTACACACCGAATTTTAGTCACAAAAAAACCGACTATGATAAGTCGGTTTTTATTTTACGGCTTGTGGATAGCTTATAACGATCTAGATCATCGTTATCACGTCGATCCTAGTAAAAATCGCCTACTGCTTCTTTCAGCTTCTTCATGGCGTTTTTCTCAAGCTGGCGAACCCTTTCGGCAGATATACCGTAGTGATTAGCTAAATCTTGTAAAGTCGTCTTTTCATCATCTAACCAACGAGATCGCACAATGTGCTGACTGCGCTCATCCAATCCTGCTAATGCATTAGATAGACGGTTGTTAGTATGATTTTCCCAGTTATTTTCTTCATAACTTAAAGCGACATCAGACGCTTTATCTTCAAGAAAATAGACAGGAGCAGTGTAGCCGGCATCACGATCATCATCTTCATTTGGCAGTTCAAATGCGGGATCTTGTGCTGCTAAACGTGATTCCATCTCGCGTACTTCAGATGGATTAACACCCAGTTGTTCTGCAACCATTTCAACTTCTGCGTTATTAAACCAACCCAGACGCTTTTTTGACTTACGTAGATTAAAGAATAGTTTACGCTGCGCTTTGGTTGTCGCAACTTTCACGATGCGCCAATTGCGTAAAACATATTCATGTATTTCAGCTTTAATCCAGTGTACAGCGAAAGACACCAAGCGAACCCCTACTTCAGGGTTAAAGCGTTTTACCGCTTTCATCAAGCCGATGTTGCCTTCCTGTATTAGGTCAGCTATTGGTAAGCCATAACCGGAATAGCCACGAGCAACGTGTACAACAAAGCGCATATGTGACATTACCAAGCCTTTCGCAGCTTCAATATCGCCATCATAATGCAGACGTTCAGCTAACTCTTTTTCTTGCTCTGCGGTAAGCATTGGGTGTCTATTGACTGTCTGGATATAACTATCCAAGCTACCAGCAGAAATTAGAGCCATTGAAGACATCTCTTTTGCCATTCAAATAAACCTCGTGTGTTTTTTATACCAATATAACGTTATCTGAACACCTATAACGTTATCTGAACCTGTAATAGTGCCAAGAAAATAGGTCGCTTTGCAAGCGAGCCGCGTAATTTACACCATTTTCTAACAAAAAAATGTCAGATAGGTTCAATTTCTTTCAAATGACGCCCCGCAGAAAAGCGAGCTGCAAGTAATCCAAGGAAGGCCGCAGTCATCATTAAAATCAGGCTTTCATCCCAACTTAAACCCACTAAACGAAAATTACTGTCGTATAACATCGCGAGTTTTTCAACGGCACTGTCAAGAAGTATAGTCACAATTGTCGTGAGCACCCACGCAATAACGGCCCCAATTAAACCGTACCAAACACCTACATATAAGTAAGGTCGCAGAATAAAGCTATCTGTCGCTCCCACCATCTTCATCACTTGAATTCTATCTTTCTGATTCAACACTTGAAGACGTAGGGTGTTACCCACAATTAAAAAGACCGCAAACAGCATTAACCCAGACATCAGTAACGCCAAGGTAACAGATAGATCCTGAATTGCAGCTAACCGTTGTAGCCAGTCACTGTCTAATCGCACTTCATCAACCGTAGGCTCTGTGCGAATTTTAGTAGCGAGTTGTGCTGCTTGTTCATTATTCTGCCAATCCGGTGCTGGGCGCACAATAATGACCGCAGGTAATGGATTTTCATCCAGCAAACTGAGTGCTTGCTCAAAACCCGCATGCTCTCTGAAATCTTCAAGGCCTTTATCGGGTGAAATATACGTCACAGCTTCGATTTCAGGCCACGATTGTAACTGCTCAGAAAAATCAGCGCCGACTTGCTCTGAAGCATTATTATCTAAATACAACGTAAGTTGTGTCGGGTTTTGCCAAGCCTGTGCCACCAAGGTGACGTTTTTCGCTAATAAATAAAACGTTGAAGGTAACGTTAAGGCAAACGCTAAGACCGCGAGTGTTAAGATATTACCTAACGGACGCTTAAAAAGATCATTCAGAGCTTCAAAACACTGCTGTTTATGAATCGCAAAAAAGCCAGTTTGTTTACGCGCCACGAGCAAGCTCCCTTAAATGTCCTTGGTGTAAATCTAATCGACGATAATTATGTGTCGATAATAACGACGTATCGTGTGTCGCCATCAATACACACACACCAACGCGATTAAATTCTTCAAATAAACGCATTACCTGTTGTGATAATTCGGCATCTAAATTACCCGTAGGTTCATCTGCTAATAGCAACATGGGCTTGTTAACCACAGCCCGAGCAATGCCTACTCGTTGCTGTTCACCACCGGATAATTGAATCGGTAAACAACGCGCTTTATCAAGCAGCCCCACTTTATCTAGGGCTGCTGATACACGGCGTTTAACATCATTTTCAGACACTTGCTCTACCCGCAAAGGTAAAGCAACGTTATCGTAGACACTGCTGTCCATCAATAATTTGTGGTCTTGAAAAATGATACCAATATTACGACGTAAAAATGGTATCTGCTTATTGTCGATACGTGTTGTTTCGTGACCATTAAAAAAGATATGACCATCACTTGGTCGCTCTATGGCACAAATCAATTTCAGCAGGGTGCTTTTGCCTGCTCCAGAATGACCAGTTAAAAAAGCCATATCTGCGGACCGCAGATGAAAATCTACTTTTTGTAGCGCTTGGCTACCGCCACGATAGGCTTTACTTACCTGCTGAAATCGAATCACACGTTATTCCTCGTCACTAAATAGTGCTTCAATAAACTCATCTGCCACAAAAGGACGCAGATCATCAATACCTTCACCAATGCCGATATAGCGAATAGGGATATTGAATTGATCGGCAATGGCAAAGATCACACCACCTTTTGCCGTTCCATCAAGCTTAGAGATCGTAATACCTGATACTGGTGCCACTTCACTAAACAATTTAGCCTGACTGATCGCATTTTGACCAGTTCCAGCATCAACGGTAAGCATAATTTCATGCGGTGCAGCCGGGTCAACCTTCTTCATTACGCGTACAATTTTGCGTAATTCTTCCATTAGGTGACCTTTGTTCTGCAATCGACCCGCAGTATCGGCAATAACCACATCAACGTTACGTGCTTTTGCTGATTCTATCGCATCAAAAATCACAGATGCACTATCGGCACCAGTATGCTGAGCCACAACAGGGACGCCATTACGCTCACCCCAGACTTGAAGCTGCTCAACAGCTGCTGCACGGAATGTATCGCCCGCCGCCAACATGACAGATTTACCTTCACTCTGAAATTGCTTCGCTAGCTTACCTATTGTTGTGGTTTTACCCACACCATTGACACCCACCATTAAAATAACAAATGGCTTTTTGGTGGTATCAACAATCAGCGGCTGCTCAACCGTTGACAGCATGTCGGCTAATTCTTCTTTGAGTAAACCATAGAGTGCTTCACCGTCTTTAAGTTCCTTACGGTTAGCTTTGTCTGTCAGGTTCTCGATGATTTTTAACGTAGTATCCATACCTACATCGGCAATAAGAAGTTGCTCTTCTAGCTCTTCAAATAATTCATCATCGATTTTTTTACCGCTGAAGAGACCAAAGAAACCTGAACCAAAATTGATTTTGGTTTTCTTTAGACCACGCATTAAGCGAGCAAAAAATCCATCAGATTGCGGCTTTTCTTGCTCGTGAATGATCACTTCAGCCGCTTTTGCTGCTTGCGCTTCAGCTTCTGCCTTAGCAGCCGCCTCTACTTCTTCCGCTTTTATCACCGCTAAAGCTTCTGCTTCTTCTGCCGCTTTCGCTACAGCAAGTGCTTCTTCTTCCGCGGCTTTGGCAATTGCGAGTGCCTCAGCTTCTTCATCGGCTTTCGCTTGTGCAAGCGCATCAGCTTCTTGCTGAACTACAGCCTCTTTATTCTCCTTATCGTCTGTTGATTGCAGTGAATCAACATCCACCTCATTGGTTTGATTTTCTATCGTTTGTTCGGTTTGCTCGGTCTTCTCTTCAGATCCAAAACCCAGCCACGAAAATAATCCGCGTTTCTTTTTCTCTGCCATTGGCAAATCCTAGCCCTTGATTGGTACAATTTGCAGTCTAAAAACAGGTGTATACTATCATTTTCTAAACGGTCAAAAAAATCTATGACGAGACACAAGCAGCAAACAGGCCGAAATATGCCAAATAATCGCCGAGATGGGTTCGTTAGAATCATCAGTGGGCAGTGGCGCGGACGTAAATTACCGGTCCACGACGTTGAAGGTTTAAGACCCACCACTGATCGCGTAAAGGAAACTGTTTTCAACTGGTTAGCTCAAGACATTTATCAAGCTAAATGCCTTGATCTGTTTACTGGTAGTGGTGGTTTAAGTTTTGAAGCTTTGTCTCGTGGTGCCGAAAGCATCACTATGCTTGAATTAGACAAAAAAGCTGCAAATCAACTCCAACAGAATTTAACAACTCTTGGTGCCACCAATGCCAACGTTCTAAACACTGATAGTCTAAAATATTTAGCGCAAACAGGCACGCCTCATGATTTAGTGTTTATCGATCCACCCTTTCGTAAAGATTTGATACAAAATGTTATCGATCTATTGGAAGCCAATAACTGGCTCACTCCCCATGCAATGATTTATATTGAAGCGGAGAAAGAACTGGGTGAGATAGTAACGCCTTCACACTGGCGTTTACATCGCGAAAAGATAGCAGGCCAAGTCTGTTATCGTCTATTTGAAAGAGAGAAAGTATGAAAGCACTCATTGCATTAGCTAAAGCCGCTATCGGTTTTGTTTGGCTAATACTAATTATCAATATTTTCTCCCCGTTTCCGGGTGTTGCAGCGATGGCACTCTACATCATGGCAGGGTTCCTCTTCATGATGCATGGTTTGCAAATGCTCATTTTTATCGGCGCATTTGGCGATAAAATTAATATGTCAAAATGGGAAATGTGGTCGATTTTAATTTTCGGGATTTTTGCACTGCTCGATATCCGTCGTAAACATATGATGTAAAAAATGGGCAAGTATCAAATACCGATACTTGCCCATTTCACAATTAGCTGATTTTACAAATTCCAATTCAATACGAACCCGCTATGGCTACAAGCCCGCCATAACTACAAACCAATAGATAAATAGGCGCGTATACCATCTAAGAACATCTGCACTGAAATCATCACCAGTAATAACCCCATTAGCCTTTCAACGGCTTTTAAGCCCTTCTCGCCCAATAAGCGATTAAAGACTTCGTGGAACATCAAGATTACAAACGATCCCCCCCAAGCCAATAAGACAGCTAGCACCCAATCCCACATTCGAGTTGGATCTTGATTCGACAACAGCAATAAAGAAGCTAAAACAGAAGGCCCAGCAATCATCGGGATCGCCATTGGCACTAAAAATGGTTCTTCACCTGCTGCTAACCCTGTTACTCCACCAGGTTGTGGAAAGATCATTTTTATCGCAATCAAAAACAGTATGATACCACCAGAGATACTAACGGTTTCTGTCGAGACATGTAAAAATGCCAACATCTGTTTACCGCCAAATAAAAACAGCAACAGAATGATCAGTGCAAAGCACAATTCACGTACCATAATAATACGGCGACGTTTCGGCTCGATATGTCGCAGGATCGACAACATTACCGGCAAATTACCCAGCGGATCCATGATTAAAAATAACATGACCGCTGCAGACATTATTTCCACAGGGTGAACCTCAATCAGAGATAAATCGTAAGATTATTTCGAAGTAGATACATAATCAGCTGAACAGCTGAATTAAGAAAGGCGGAGTATAACAAATGAACAAAAAGGTGACGATAGAAACCACCACCTTATTTACAATATAATCGTTATATTTTTCGAGCCGTCATTAATGGCTACACATGCGCTCACGGTTCGCTGTAATCATGTCACCCTGAAGTACCACTTTCTGACGATCGAGCAAAAATGACAGCAACGCATCAAATGTTAAGTCTTGTTGGCTACAAGTATAAAAGCGTACACCTTCACCATACTCAGCTTCAACAGCATGCTTAAGTGAAGCAAGGGTGTATTCTGCATCTTCTGCAAGCAACAAATTAAGTACCGTATGGGCGTGAATAGATTGGTTCATGATTACACTCTTTACGTTATGGGTATTAAACCATTAAACCATGCTGATTTTTTTTTGATTTGATGCAAAACAAATAAGTGCATTTAAAGTACATGTTATGGTTTGGCTTCTATCTATACTATTACGGCTTTTCACACCCACACTGCCAACATATTTCAAACTGACCTTCATTTGTCTCATTACACTGCGTACAGATCCAATCACGGTATTCAGCCTGCTCATAATCTTGCAGTAGGCGACCCGCCAGAGCAGTGTACTCTGGTTCAACCCATAAGCCGACTTCAACGGCATTAGTAGGTAATTCCCCCACTGCTGAACCTAGACTCTCACCAGTAAGCCTAACAGCGATACATGCACTCTCTAGCATCCCTTTTAAACTGTGCGCTTCTAGGTTATTGGCCGCACTGTACACTTGAATCCATTGCTTCGACATGATTGCTCCTCTATACCCAAGTTACCTCAATAGACCGAGCATTGAGTATTCTTCTTTCTTTTATTTTAGGTATAAAAAAACCGCTGATAACAGCGGTTTAATAAAAGTTAGATAATTTACAACAGTAATGAAGCAACAAACAGTGATTGTGCTAAAAAGTATGTACTCATAATCGCACTGACAGAATGCTTGAAAGAGCCACGGAAGTGCTCTATTGCCAATAAAATATCAGATATCACAAAAATCAGCGCACCAACAAGTGCCAATAGCCCAACGGTCGATTGAGCCGTTAACCAAAACTCACCCGCCGCCCACGCCATTTGAGTGATCATCGCGATATAAACCGCAACAGGTAGGATTAAACGCCCTAAAGACGGCAGCAATAACAGAAAGACAATAATCCCCCCGGCAAATAACATGGCGGGTAACCACCACACGATACTACCTGAAAGCTGACTCCAGAAAGCCACCGAATAAACAATATGGGCCAATAAGAAGCTGATGAGCCCCTGAACAAAACGCTTTTGGGGTTGCATTAGCAACACATCCCCAATGATAGAGAATAACAAACCACCAAAAATGGCTTGTTGATAGAAACTGCCTAGCCCTGTTTGCCAAGCAACAATCAGTAACAACACCATGGTAAATGGCTTGAATAAGTAAAACTGCCATTTGGGCCCATGATAAGCCGCATTAATATGTAATAAACCCGATAGAGAGATGGCTAACCAAACCCACATAGCATCACCGATATAGTTATAAGCCGAGACAGTGTAGAAACCCAACCGCAATTGTCTAGCTTAAAACCTTCATAACTAGATCCCGCTAGAAAAACCATCATGAATTTTAGCCATATCCACCTCCAGCTGCATATTTATATCCCTGACATTAAACAGACACTAAATACTCATCGAATGCGTAAACTACCCCATAAACCACGCATGCTTATTGGATAACCTACCAAAATAAGCATTGGTGATCCCCACTCGTGAAAATCCTCATCATTTAGTATGACTTCCAATGAAAAACCAGCCTTAAACCACCTTACATGAATGATAATAACGAAAACAATAAGCAATTAAAATCAACCACTTAAAATCATAACGACCAATATAAACACCCGAACCAAAGCCAGACCTACCAAACATGCCTCATCGTTTTATACCATGCTATTAAATTCAACAATCTGAAATAAAACAGTGGTTTATTGCATGTTTTATATAATACAAATCTCATTATGTCATCTTTAAAAAATACCGACCCACCTAAAAGATACCTAGCAACCCCCAGCCCAATAATGATCCAATAAATAAATAGTTAATTTTATCATGACGAAAAGCAATATTAATCGCCATCACATTAGCAATTAAAATCAACAGGTTACGCGATAACTCAGCAACAAAAAAACAAATCGTTCAAATTAAGAACACACTAAAAAATACAGTTTATAGGAGCCAAAATGGACAATTAACCTCAGTTAAAACCACTTTTTTACACAAAAAGTCAACCTGAGCTTGCCTAAGCACCAAAAAAGATGCTATTCTCTTTATCAAGATGAATACAGCAGCTAACCAAGGAGACTTACTATGTTCACTTCTTCTCAAAAACAAGGACTTGTGATGATCGCAATAGTAATGGGCCTGATGACACTGCCTGTAATCTATTAAGTTCAAAAAAATTCCATAAAAATGGCGCCTTTCGGCGCCATTTTTGTTTCTACTGCTCATCTATATCCCATTCCAATCATTCCTCTTCTGAATGATGCTATTTAAGCCGAAACGAAGGGTGATTAATTCTTAAAATCGATACCTGTTTGTTTTTGATGCAGAGCAACGATATTGTTAAATCAACGCCTTAATTACAAGTCCATCAATTCTCACTGACACTCCATCTTGACGTAATACCCTTCTGGATAAGTCCGTGGTCAGCATTTTTGCGTAAGAAAAATGAATAATAAGGTGGAAATAATCTTAAATATAACGACGAAAAAAAAGCCCTGTTAAATAACAAGGCCTTCAGAATGAGATCGTGATATCGGTGTACTCTAAAGTGCTAGCTTAATATGATGCCAATGGACTGAATAAAACCATATCGCTAGGGCTGTAAAACCGAGTACGAGAAATACTGCTACCCCCCATATAAAACGTCCACTTCGCGGAGTAAGCTCTTTTTCACATAACTTGCATGCAGCTAAAAACCCTTTTTTGTCATCAAGTTTATAACCGTCTTCATGAACCGTTTTATTACGAACCGATGCGATAAAGCGTAACTTAGGCACAATTTCATGAGGTAAACGTTCTTCACTACTGCTAATTAACTGATGCAGTCCTTTTCCTTCAGCGTGATAATGCTGACGTAATAAATGCTCAATACGTCGAGTTCGCGTTACCACCATTTCAATATTAGCCATAAGCAGCCTCTCTTCCTGTTCTCTCTACCTTACAGCGACTTAAAATCCATTCAAAGCATCGTGACACTGATTTACATTAGATTTTAGCTTAGCCTTCAAAAAATTAATTTCACTAAGTAGAAAGTCATCTGATTATTCAATATTTTCCGTTACTGGTCAGCTTGATAAAAGCTCACCGTGAAACAAAGCTCACTAAATATATATCTGGATCCAATTTTCTGATGTTCATACATCAAAAAGTGCTTTCAGATCACTATTTCCTCGTCTTCTGATATTTACTGTTGTACTACTCAACAATAATGGGGGCTCTATCACCTATATCCACACATTTATTTGACTATCAAGGAGGTGAGTTATGCCGATATGGATTGTTTTCGTCATTATCACGCTACTGGTTTTTTCAGTTCTTTATTATGTTCGCTTTTATCGCCGTCATATCATCGGTGAAAATGCCGTTGAACAAACCCTTAATGTGACGATTCTCGAGAAACAAAGCACTCCAATCATTAGTGCAAGAGTCGGAGAAGATAACGAAGAATATTGGATTTATGTTCAACCAACCGCTGGAGGCCCCAAACGAGAATTCATGGTAGGCATTCATTACTACCATGCACTCAACTCTGGCGATCAAGGCACGATGACGTATAAAGGCAGAGACTTTTTACATTTCGCCTTACAACGAAGCTAGCTCATCATCTATCGACTAATACAATGCTGATAACGCAGTACATATCACTCTCGCGTTATCATCATTATGCTTTGCTTATAACTACGGGACCAACCATGCCGTTTTAGGGCTTTTTGCCAACCTCCAGCTGGATACTAGGGCCAAACCGCCACAAATAATCGTCCAAAATGGAATCATGATTATTGGGTGAGCAAAATACAGATCAAACGCCCGAACAGGCCATAAAAAAATGGGGTGCAGCAAATATACCCCTAGGCTGTATTTACTGATAAAGGCAAATTTTGACTGCCAGAAATTCCCCAGATTCTCACCGTAACGCTGGCATACAGCAAAAATCATCGCGGCTATGATCACGGTATTCAGTGTTTTATACGACATCCATCGACCCACCGTGTATTCATCCAGCACTAAACTCTTACTCACGACCATATAATCGGTAAGTAAGAGTGCCGCTATACCCAAGGGAAATAACCATTTCAATGGTGGCCAGCGATACTGAAACAAACAATAGCCCATCAATAGATAACCACTGTAGAGCACCAACTCCTGACTCCATGGACCATCAATTTTAAAGAGGAATAACGTGGTCAGTGTTAGCCAAAGGCACGTCATGCCAATCACTGTGCTTTGTTCATACTTACGAACAAATATTTGAAACAGAGGGATAATAAAATAGAGTGGAATAAAGTAGTAGAAAAAGCCGAGGTGATAATAGGTTTCGTGAACCGGTAAAGCTACCAGCGTATCAAGTGCTACTGTGCCATCAAATCCAGCGAGGGTGAAACCCGATAATCCCGCATAGAATATTGACCATACAACAAAAGGTAAGAGCACTTTGCCTAAACGACGCTTCACATAGTATTTGGCATCGAATTCACGCCTGTCACTCAGCATTAATGCACCGGTGATCATAATGAAAATAGGCACAGCCCAACGGCTAAAGCTATTAAAAGTTGTCGCTGTAATCCACTCGCTGTTAGGGATAATACCCAGCTGATCACGATATGGTCCCAGCACATGGATAACCACAACGGCGACAGCGGCCAAGCACCGCAATATATCGAAATACCAAACTTTTTGCCTCACCCTTACCTGCTCCTGTATTCAGCGATAAAGTCGAAACACGCAAAATAAAAGCGGCGTGTTTCGACTTTCTTGTTTGAATATAGCAGCCAGTAAGAGTAAGTACCTGAACTTACTCTTACTATTTGGTACAGCTAACACAAAATTAACAAAGGAAAATTACGGCTGTTGGCGGGTTGCTGCTAGAACAATTTCACGGATACATAGGTTTTGTGGCTGTTGGTACGCATAGCTGATTGCATTGGCAATATCTGAAGGGGCAATCACCCCTCCCATGCCTTCTTTCCATTCTTCATAGCCATCTTTGATATCGTTGCTTGTGGTATGGCTCAGAAGCTCGGTTTCTACAGCACCCGGTGCAATTGTGATAAAGCGTACGTTGTCATCTGCGACTTCTTCACGGATATTTTCGGTGATCGCATGAACCGCAAACTTAGTACCGCAATATGCAGCATGGCTTGGGAATGTTTTACGGCCAGCAACAGAGCTAATATTAATCACAGTACCGTGCTGGCGCGCTTTCATATCTGCTAATACGACATGGATACCGTTTAGTAGACCCATTACGTTCACATCGAACATGGTTTTCCATTCAGCAGGATCTTGATCATGCGCTAAACCCAGTAACATCATGCCTGCATTGTTAATTAAACAATCAACAGGACCAAACTGTGCTTCGGCTTCTTTTACCGCAGCTGAAAATGCTGCTGCATCGGTCACATCCACTTTACGGCACATTGCATTAGGCAGGTTCAGAGCTTCAAGGCGTTCAACTCGGCGTGCCAACAGTAATAAGGGATGACCTTCTGCTGATAATTTACGAGCGGTTGCTTCACCGATACCAGAACTTGCACCAGTAATAACAATTAGAGACTTAGACATAGATAAACCCTTTCATAAACATAAGAAGATATTTCATCACTATCACTGTTCGGTGATGTTGATGGAGGTAAATATAGATGCTTTATCTCTAACTGAAAAATATCCATTTCTTCTGATTACCATAAAAAAAAACTATGGATAGAACCTTCAATACACATCCACAGCTCGGTGACGCTATAGAAAAGGCCATTTGAAACATTGTTTTAATGACTAACATCGCATTTTGTCACATCAAATACCCACACAAAAATTAAGCCATCTGTATTCAGAGCCATCCGTTATAGGACAAAGAGTTAACTGGCACAGGAGGGGCATTCAAACGCATATGCCTACCGAATAACTTACTGCGGAATAATATTAATACCGCGACATTTGACTATAAATTTAACCTTGAGCAGACAAAAACCAAACAATTGAAACATTTAGAAACAAATCTACCTTTGTTTATATCGTTAACAATGACGTAACCTTTCGCCTCAGAAAAGAAGTACCCATTGATGGGATTAAAACGATAACGGAGGGAGTGATGCACTCATCAGCTTCACAGCAAACACCACAACAGCAGAAGAAAACGGTCTTTACCCGATTTCTTGATACCGTAGAATTTCTCGGAAACCTTTTACCTCACCCAATCACTCTTTTTGCACTTTTTTGTGTGGCGATTTTAGTCGCTTCTGGCATTGCCGGTTATTTTGGCGTTTCTGTTATCGACCCTCGTCCAGAAGGCGCAGCGGGACGTGCAGCTGATGGTATGATTCATGTCATTAGCTTATTTAACGCAGAAGGCTTACAACTTATTGTTGCTAACCTTGTTAGTAACTTCACAGGTTTCGCACCATTAGGTACGGTACTCGTCGCCATGCTAGGTGTTGCGATTGCTGAATACTCTGGCCTGCTTTCTGCTGCTATGCGTGGCCTGGTGATGGGTGCATCTCGTCGCATGGTAACGCTGGTTGTAGTATTTGCGGGGATCATCTCAAACACCGCATCAGAGCTTGGCTATGTGGTTCTGATCCCTCTTGCTGCAATGTTATTCCACTCATTAGGTCGTCACCCTCTTGCGGGTTTAGCGGCAGCATTTGCGGGGGTATCTGGCGGCTATAGTGCCAACTTATTACTAGGCACGGTTGACCCACTGCTTTCGGGTATCACTGAAACAGCAGCACAAATGATCGATCCGAACTACCTTGTTGGCCCTGAAGCGAACTGGTACTTCATGTTTGCATCAACATTTGCAATCACGATCATGGGCGCATTTGTTACCGAGAAAATTGTTGAGCCAAAACTAGGCAAATACAATGCAGAGGAAGCAAGTGAAGACCTTGGTGGCGATAAAATGGGTAAGCTTACCGATCTTGAAAAGAAAGGTCTTAAGCTTGCTGGTCTTGCCGCTCTTGTTGTATCAGTACTGTTAGCACTGACTATCGTTCCGGCAGATGGCATTCTTCGCCATCCTGATACTGGCTTGGTATCGGGATCTCCGTTCCTTCGCGGTATCGTTGCGTTCATTTTTGTATTCTTTGCTATTCCAGGCTTTGTTTATGGCAGAACAGTCGGCACAATGAAGAACGATCGCGATGTGATCAACGCGATGTCTAAATCAATGTCAACCATGGGCATGTACATTGTGTTGGTGTTCTTTGCTGCACAGTTTGTTGCTTTCTTCAAGTGGACAAACTTTGGCCAAGTCTTCGCCGTTGGTGGTGCTGACTTCCTACAGTCTATCGGTCTAACGGGCCCAATGCTGTTCTTCGCCTTCATCTTGATGTGTGGTTTCATTAACCTAATGATCGGCTCTGCATCTGCACAGTGGGCAGTAACGGCACCTATCTTTGTTCCGATGCTAATGCTGGTCGGTTACGCACCAGAGACGATTCAAGCGGCATACCGTATTGGTGATTCTGTCACCAACTTGATCACACCGATGATGAGCTACTTCGGGATGATTCTGGCGGTTGCTACTCGCTACCAGAAGAATCTTGGTTTAGGCACCCTGATTTCAATCATGCTGCCTTACTCGATGATATTTGTTATTGGTTGGAGCATCATGTTCTACGTATGGGTATTTGTTCTGGGTATCCCGGTAGGTCCAGGTTCAGCAACCTACTTTAATATCGCGGGTTAATCTTCCTTAGATAATAAACATCCTCAAGCCGAGATCATTATCTCGGCTTTTTCTTATCTGCGATTCAAGATACCGGGTGAAACGTCGCGTGAAATGAACACCTTGCCTAGAGCCCAACAAATTCTCGCTGAAACAAGCATCTTGAGGTAACGTGGATATAAATACTTTTTCATCGTTGGGCTACCTATTATGGATCTGCGTCTACTTCGTTTCTTTGTTGCCGTTTATGAAGAAAAGAATATTACTTTTGCGGCTGAACGTTGTTTTGTTTCTCAGCCATCAATTTCCAATGCCATTAAGCAGTTAGAAGAAGAGCTAAGTACACCGTTATTTATACGCCATAAGAAAGGGGTCAATCTTACAGATGAAGCTCATTACCTCTACCCATTAGCGATTCGGTTACTTAACGACATCAATCGTTTGCCACAATTATTTCAGCAACGAACAGAATGCTTACCGCTCACTTTGGGCAACTTCCCCGATCTGAGTCAAAGCCAACTGGCACGCTTCTTAGCCTTATTGACCCAACAAGTGCCCAATGTGCTGTTAGAGTTAGTCGATCACAGTGCTGAGTCTGATGCGCGTATCACATTGGATATGTTCAAGGCCGATGGTGAAATCTTCTTACCTCTGTGGGATGAAGATTATGTGTTATGCATGTTACCCAACCATCCACTCGCTGCACTGAATAAAGTCACACCACAGCAACTGCATCAGCATGACTTTATTGAGTGCCCACCGTGTGAAGCCCACCAGCAAACTATTGGTCTATTAGCCTGTGATGGTTTGGCGGTAAATTTAGTCGCCAAAGCCGAACATAAAACGCAGGTAATGCACCTTGTTCAAGCAGGATTAGGTATTTCATTTCTACCAACTGGTGTACTAGAAACAGCCAAAGAACTAGTAACTGTTCCCCTTGATGGCCCCCGTATGTTTCGCCGTTTAGGGTTATGTTACCCCGCCAATAAAACCCTCAATCCAGCGCTATCGGCAGCAGTAAAAGTACTCAGTCAATACGCACACAGCGATCTGGTCGGTACGGTGCTTACCGAGCAAAACACCGAGAGTTAAGTTTTATCTATCGCAACGATAAGTAAAATCGACTGTTTCAAATTACTGGTCAGATTTATGCTTGTGCTTCTATAAGGTTTGAAGCACAGGTTTTGCCCATGAATAGCACCCCATCAAGAGCACTAGTCGTAGAAGGCGGCGCAATGCGCGGAATATTTGCCAGTGGCGTATTGGATGCTTTTCTTGAAAATGGCTATATGCCGTTTGATTTTGCAATGGGGGTATCTGCGGGCTCAACCAACCTGTTAGGGTACTTAAGTGGCAATCATGGCCGTAGCCATCGGATCATCACTGATTACTCTCGTCGCCCTGAATTCATCAACTTTTCTCGCTTTACCCATGGCGGACACTTAACCGACATCCGCTGGTTGTGGAATACAACGACCCGAGAATTACCGCTCAATTTATTTCAATTCGAACAACGCAAGATTCCCTTTTTTGCAACGACCACAAACGTTGAGACTGGGCAGGCAGAATACACTGAGGTCACTCATAATAATGTCGCAGAAGTCATGATGGCATCGTGTGCTTTGCCGCTCGCTTATCGTGACTACCCCACAATAAATAAAACGCCCATGAGTGACGGCGGCATTGCTGATTCAATTCCGGTTATCGAGGCGTATCGACGTGGGGCGCGTAAAATAACCGTCGTACTTTCTCAACCGTTAGGTTACCGAAAAAGTGACACCAAAGTGCCATGGTTATTACGATCGATGTTTCATCATCACCCGCAATTAGCCGAAGCCTTGTTGCATCGCGCCAAGCGTTATAATGAAGCATTGGACTTTATCCAGCACCCACCCGCTGACTGTGAAATAACCATTATTGCCCCCAATAAAACCTTTCAAGTGGGTCGTCTGACACGCCACCTAGGTAAACTGGAGCACGGGTATTTACTGGGGCAACAAGCGGGATATCGACTTTGTGGGATAGTGCCTTGCCATGGTGAGCATTGCTTTGATGATACTGCGCTGATGGTTTAAGAGGAAAACACTACGACAGCTTTTCGTAGTTATTGGTCCAATCAAGCGCCTGCTGATGGCTACTGGCCACCAATATTTCTGGTATACCTAATTCAGTACAATATGCACTGACCTTGCCCCAGTCAGCCTGCTCGTAAGCATCTAACAGTGCCAAGACCTGCCCAAGCTGACCTTGATGATGCAATAACGCGGTTTGTACTTCATCTTGCAGGGGTAACAATGCCAGCAGCTGATCGAGTGAGCTGTCTAATAATGCGTCCAATAATGAAAACATCCCAGTCAGAAATGCCTGTTCAGATTTTGCCTTTAAATTACTGTTCGCCACCAACACTTCGCACATCCGTGCCCGCTGCAGCGACATTGAGTACAACTCTTTCGGTTTGTTTAATGCGGCATGTGCCGTTGCAACCACCCCGACAAACATCCGTACTTTGTCTTCGCCCAAATACACCAATGCTTGTTTAAATGAACTGATGGGCTCAACAGTGCGCGTCGTTGCGGTATTTACATAACGCAGTAATAAATAAGACAACGAGACATCGCTGGCAATAATCTGCTCAACCTTTTTAAAGTTAACTGGCTCACGGCAAATTTCTTGCAGTAAGCGAACTGTTGTAAGTTTTTGCGGTTCAATTTGACGATTTTTCAATAATTCTGGCTTACTAAAAAAGTACCCCTGAAAAAAGTGAAAGCCCGCATCCAGTGATATTTGAAAATCTTGATGTGTTTCCACTTTTTCAGCTAAAAACTTTATTTTCCGGTGCTTATTTTCAGCCACAAATGCACACGATTTTTCGAGACCTAACTTGATCAAATCAAGTTTAATAATATGTACATAAGGTAGAAAACGCTGCCATTCAGCCGAAGCTTCAAAATCATCTAATGCAATCACGTAACCATTACGGTGTAAGTGCTTAATCGCAATAAATAACTCGTCATTAGGAATACAGGTTTCAAGCACTTCAATCACCACCCGCCTTTTGGGCAGCAGTAGTGGTAATAAACGAATTAAGCTTTCATGAGGAAAGTTAATAAAGGTACGTTGGCCAGCTGTTGCCTGGTTATCGCCCACTGCCATATAGTTTTCAACCAACAAACGACAGGTCGCTTTATTGGCTTCAATTAATGGAAAGGCATTACTTTCACCGTCGCGGAATAATAACTCGTAGCCGACGGTACGTTGCTGACGATTTAAGATGGGCTGGCGTGCAACGTATGAATACATGACGACTAAAGTATCCTGTTATCCGTAAATGAAAATCAGCATTAAGCACGTGCTGATGCGAGCAATGCACCACAACCAATAAACATCGAGCCAAACACACGGTTCAACGTGTTCATCACACGAGAAGATCGTATATACCCTGTCAGTTTAGAAGCTAGTGATACATAACACAGCATAACGCAGGTATCGACCAAGACTGTTGTCGCACCCAAAATAATAAGCTGCATCATTTGCGGTTCATTCGGATTAATAAACTGTGGAAATAAGGCCACCAGAAAAACAATCGTTTTAGGGTTGGTCATATTCACAAATACGGCTTGGCGAAATAATGATTGAGCAGACACATTGTCGGCGGGTGTATCGAGACTAATAACGGCTTTTTCTCGCCATTTTTGCACGCCTAACCAAACAAGATAAATCACCCCCACCCATTTGATGATGGAAAATGCCATCTCAGATTGAGCAACAATCGCCCCAAGGCCAACCCCAACCAGTATAATATGAAAGGCCAATCCCGCTTGTAGGCCGACTATCGACGCTAATGATTTGCGAAAGCCATAAACCATGCCGTTACTGATCGAGTTCACTGTGCCCGAGCCTGGTGCAACGCTAAATACCACTGCTGTCGCTAAATATGCCAACCAAACTTCAATATCCACAACCACACCTCATAGTGAATTTGTTTAAGTTAAAACTATCAATACTACCCATGATCCAAGCAAGTTAACCGTAGAATGTCAGTGAAAGCAACCTGTGGATCATTATTCTGCCGTATCACTTTACGATATACTCTATTATCAAAGAGATTAGTAATATATAGGCGACCTATCTATGATTTAACTGTAATCATTAATTCAAATTAATGACTCTATAATCAAATGGCTTTCATTTTTATTATTCATTTCCTATTTCGTCAGGCCGAGAGAAAACATGACAGCTCAACCTTTACATTATTTTGATTTTTCACAAGAAGACAGATACGCCGAGACAATGTCTGGGCCAGTAGCTGAAATGTGGAAACAACGCCAGGAAGGCACATTCAAAGGTGTCGATGATCTCAATATTGGTTGGGTAAGCCTGACGGGCTACAACCATGATAAAGCGATTATTGTGGTGAATGGTCGTATCGAAAGCTATTGGAAATACCAAGAACTTTTCTACGATTTAGTCAAACAAGGGTACGATGTATATGCCATTGACCATCGCGGTCAGGGTATCTCGGATCGTTTAGCCAAAGATAACGAATTAGGCCACGTTGAAGAGTTTGATGATTATGTTACCGATCTAAAAACCTTCTTTGATACCGTGGTAACCCCTAAAAAGTATAAACAACACTTTCTGCTTGGCCATTCAATGGGGGGAACCATCTCAACCTTATTCTTGGCAAAATACCCATCATTGATTAAACGTGCGGTACTAAGTGCACCGATGCATGGTATTCAATTGTCTAATTGGATGAAGCCAATCGCTTCCCCTTTTGCACGTGTCGTTGAGCAATTACAACGCCAACCTAATTATGCACCAGGGCAAGTACCTTATTATCCCAAGCCTTTTCTGAATAATAAATTGTGCCAAAGCCAGATACGTTATCAATGGTTTCGCGACTTATATGAAAACAAACCAGCATTAAAAATTGGCGGACCCAGTGCTCGCTGGGTATGGCAAGGTATGGCGGCTGCGAATCGCTGCATTACACAAGCGGCGAATATTGCTACCCCTATACTGCTCATTCAGGGGAGCGATGATAATATTGTTGATAATCAAGCACACCATCGTTTTTGCCAAGCCATGAACCAAGCCAATCGCTCGTGTGAATTAAAAACCATTAATGGCGCGCGTCACGAGTTATTGTTCGAAAAAGATGCTTATCGTAATACCGTGTTGGCCGCGACTTTTTCTCATTTGAACCACGACAACAGCACATCATCAACATAAACGAGTAAAAGCGGAAATTATGAAATCACACATTAGCCTCTTTTTTCTGACGTAAACTGGTTTAGAATTCATCATACCAATCAGGTACAGAGGTTATTGTGTGTATCTGACCCCTGCTTTCATTGCGAGAATATTCATGTACAAGATTGTTGCTTCAGATCTAGACGGTACGCTACTTACTCCTGACCACAAAATTGCGCCATTCACTAAAGACGTCTTAAATCGCTTACACCTGCAAGGTAAAGATTTTGTGTTCGCCACAGGCCGCCACCATATTGATGTTGCAGGTATGCGTGAACATATCGGTATTCCTGCGTACATGATCACCTCTAATGGTGCACGTGTGCATAATTGTAAAGGCGAGTTGATCTTCCAACAAAATGTTCAAGCAGAAGTCATCGCAGGCGTGATTGCATTAACCAAAACGGATCCAGCCCTCAAAATCCATATCTATCGCAACGACGATTGGCTATTAAATATGGAAGATAAATCGCTAAGCGAATTTCATGATACGTTTAGTTACCAACTTTTTGATGTCGAAAACCCTCCATTAGAAGGTGTGGCTAAAATATTTCTCACTCGTGATGACCACGATCATGACAAGCTGGTTGAATGGGAAGATCGCCTTAATGAACATTTTGGCAGCCGTGCTAATATCGCATTCTCGACCCCTTGGTGCTTAGAAGTGATGGATGCTGGCGTATCAAAAGGTCATGCGCTAGAAGCGGTTGCGAAAGAAAAAGGCTATGCATTGCAAAACTGCCTCGCATTTGGTGACGGCATGAATGATGCTGAAATGCTGTCAATGGCAGGTAAAGGGTTAGTGATGGAAACCTCTCACGACAAAGTAAAAAAAGCCTTACCCAACAATGAAGTTATCGGCTCTTGTGCTGATGAAGCCGTAGCGCATTACTTAGCAGACAACCTGTTATAAGCATCTTTTTACAGTGAATCATATAAGAAGGCTGCCAACGCAGCCTTTTTTGAGCATTTTTTCAGATACGTTTAATGGTTAGAATTGCCCTGTCATTTGTAATATTGCCAGCCACTGAGCTTCAGTCACTGGCATAATGCTCAATCGATTACCTCGTTTCACTAAAGGCATCTCTTCTAACAACGGATTGGCTTTCATTCGTTTTAGTGAAACAAGTCGTAAATGACGCTGATATTCCACATCGACCATTATCCAACGAGGATTTTCAGGATCTGATTTAGGGTCAAAATACGGGCAGGTCGGATCAAATTGAAAATGATCGGGATAGGCTTCTTTCACCACGGTAGCAATACCAGCCACCCCCACCTCTTTACACGATGAATGATAAATAAAGATCTGATCGCCCAATTTAACCAGATCACGCATCATATTCCGTGCCTGATAGTTACGAACCCCTTCCCAACACGAAACTTTTTGCTGCTTTAAAGTGTCTATGGAAAAGGTCTCTGGTTCTGTTTTAAATAACCAATAGCCCATAATCATTCTCGTTGTAATATAAAGTACTTTCACTCAAGCCTAACATGAAGAGGGATTTGCATGACACATCCACGGATGCGAACAGCGTTACCTATTGCCGCTCTTATTGCCTTAACAGGCTGCTCGACATCTACCCCTTCGTCATCCACATCGGGCATGATCGATCTCACACCCCCTAAAGAGCCAACGCAACTCGGTAGCAGTTCAACGACGACTGCAAATACGGAGACAATTAATACAAGCATTCAGGCAAGTGGAAAAGTGCAAGCCTTTATGATGCGAGGCATGGTGACGCTCGGTCATGAAAGTAATAGCATTCAACCTTGCGGTAGCACGCAACAATATTGGCTAACAACAGCAATATCTGACCGTGCCTCACTTGCAAAAATCGCCCCAAACGGCTACCAAGCCATGTATGCTGAAATGATTGGCTTCTTAGAGCCCGCCCCTGCAGAAGGCTTTACCGCTAACTACGATGGTCGCTTTACAGTAAAACAAATCAACATGATTTCTGCTGAAATGAGTGGCGGCTGTAAACAACAACCGCACACGACACGTGCCTTTGGCAACGAACCCGGTTGGGCTGCTGAAATCAAAAATAAGCAAGTCACCTTAATTCAAATGGGTAAAGAGCGCCAAAACCAAGCAATTACCTCAACATCATCCATCTCGGGTAAACAGCAATATACAGGCAGCGATTTCAACCTGACCCTTACCAAAGCACAATGTAACGATACCATGAGCGATGCATTGTTTGGTTGGCAATCCGCATTAGAGTGGCAAGGTAAACAATTCAAAGGTTGCGCGACCATTGGCGCTACCGATGTCACTTTGAATTGGATTGGCGAATATCAAAGTAGTGCTCAAGCCACCAAAAATACAGGTTTAACCACCACCTTAGTACTTAAGCCAGATCATTCAGCGACCACAACGTACGCCTATACGAATGGTGATAATAGCCTTGTTGAAACAGGATTCTGGCAACAAGCCAGTCAAGATACAGTGCAAGTCATGATGACCCACCATCAAGGGCGCCGTTTAAATGGCGAACGTTTCTTTACGTTAGACGGCAATACGCTAATCACCACAGAAGAAGTGGTGAACGGCCAAACGTATAGCCTAGGCAGTGACGGTTTGCAGCTCGAGAAACAATAAAGCTGGATTCAAGCAATACATGTGTGGCTTGATATAATATTGCGGTTACCTTTGGGAAGTGGAGCCGCTTCCCGTTTTCGTTATGTCATTTTTATTTAAAGAGAACGTTTATGCCTTGCCCGCGCTGTGGTTTCCAACACAACTGTATTTGCCATGCTGAACCCCAATCACTCACCAGTGCTGCGCATTTTGTTTTACTGACTCACCCCAAAGAACTGAACAAAGACACCAATACCGGAGTCTTAATGGAACGTACTCTACCTCATTGCCGCCGCGTCATCTGGGATCGGGTGACTCCTCCGAGCGAACTCATCCAACAATTAACCAATCCTCAATTTGATCCTTGGTTATTATTTCCTAGTGATGAAACGCACCCAGCCAGTGATTTTCAGCCAACGGATCAGAAAATACCGTTGTTTGTCATTCTTGATGCGACCTGGCAAGAAGCACGAAAAATGGTACGTAAAAGCCCATGGTTAGCCGCGCTGCCACGGTTGAGCCTAACGCCAAAATCCATGTCTGAATATCAGCTACGCCGTAATCAGCAGGCTGGCAATTTGTGTACTTGTGAAGCAGGCATAGCATTACTTTCATTGACCAACCAACCACAACAAGCAGCCAAGCTAGAACAATACTTCAGTACCTTTATTGAAGTATTTCATGCAGAGAAAAGTGGTCATACTAAACACTGAGTTACGACAATCACAACGATTATTGTACAAATTTGCATCGCACGTTAAATGCACTATACTGAAACCGACTAATCAGTCGGTGACGGGTATTGTTTCGACACGACATCGAACTGTTCAGGATCTTTGTGACCAATCACTCATGAGGCAATATCAATGACAGTAGCAGAAAACGTCGTCACCAAATTAGACATCGCGGCAATGCAAAATACATTACACGAACAACGTGCGAGTTATTCTGCTCACTCAATGCCAGACTACGCTGAACGAATCACCCAGCTAAAGGCGCTTAAACAAGCCTTGTTAGCCAACAAAACAGCACTGTGTGAGGCACTGAATCAAGATTACGGACAACGTAGCGAACAAGACAGCCTCATGGCTGATGTACTGCCCTGCGTCATGAATATTAGCTACACCATTAAACACTTAAAAAAGTGGATGAAACCCTCGAAGCGCCATGCTGGCTTATTGTTAGCGCCAGCCAAAGTGGAAGTGGTGTATCAACCACTTGGGGTTATCGGAATTGTAGTACCGTGGAATTTCCCAGTAATGCTCAGCCTTGGGCCATTAATCACCGCCTTAGCCGCGGGTAATCGCGCCATGATTAAGCTCAGTGAATTCACCCCTGCAACCAACATTGTACTGCGTGAATTGCTGGCATCGGCATTTGATAACAAACACGTAGCGGTTTTTGAAGGTGAAGCCGATATCGCCGCGGCATTTACCGCATTACCGTTTGATCACCTGATTTTCACGGGTTCAACGACCGTTGGCCGCCATGTTATGCGCGCAGCAGCTGATAACCTCACTCCAGTCACACTCGAACTAGGTGGTAAATCACCCACCATTATTGCCCCCGATATACCGTTGAATATCGCTGTTGAGCGGATGATTTATGGCAAAAGCCTTAATGGTGGCCAGATTTGTGTCGCCCCTGATTACGCATTAGTCCCAGAAGGTAAAGTGGACGATTTTATTACAGAGTACAAAAAACAATTCAATAAGATGTACCCAAAGGGGACGGCGAATAAAGACTTCACGTCGGTGATCAATCAGCGCCAATATCAACGCCTAACTGCTTGGCTTGAAGATGCCAAAAGCAAAGGCGCCACAGTGATTCCTTGCCATGAAAATAGTCGAGATGATCAGCAACATCGTATGGTCACCCATATATTGTTGAATACCAATGATGATATGACCGTCATGCAAGATGAAATATTTGGTCCAATATTGCCAATAGTGCCTTATAAGACAATTGATCAGGCATTAGATTATATTCAGCAACGTCCTCGTCCGCTGGCGTTATACCTAATGAGTTTTGATGCAGAGCTACAACAACGCATTAAAACCACCACCCATTCAGGCGGAATGTGTATTAACGAGTCAGTCTTCCACGTTGCTGCCGATGATGCACCGTTTGGTGGTATCGGCCCTTCCGGTATGGGGCATTATCATGGTAAAGAAGGGTTCTTAACGTTCTCGAAAGCGAAAACAATTTTGAGTCGCGGTAAAATAAATACCGCTAAATTAGTGACCCCACCTTATGGTGGCTGGATCCAAAAGCTGATGTTAGCTTTCTTCCTTCGATAAATTTGGGAATTTAATCTGTTTATGGTTACAGAAAAGAAACAGCAAATTTTGGATACTGCCCTTTTGCTCTTTGTCGAACAGGGAATTCAAGCAACAGCAACAGCCAAAATAGCCAAGCAAGCAAACGTGGCAACAGGCACGCTATTCCACCATTTTTCGAATAAACAAGAATTGGTGGTGACGCTATACCGTTCAATCAAAGATGAATTGAGCCAGTCCATTAGCCAAGATTCAGCTGACAAGGTTCATCCATCAGACAATCAAGTGGATACTTTAAAATCCACCATTAAAAGCTATTGGCACCAAGCGATTGAATGGGCAATGAGTCACCCACTAAAATGGCAGTTTCTGCAGCAATTTGCCAACGACCCACAATTTAAAATTAGCCAACAACAAGATGTTATGACGTCATCAATGGCGTTTTTGGTTGAAGCGGTTGAACAAGGACAACAGCAAGGCGTATTGGCACGCTTACCAATGCCTTTAGTGCTTAATTATTGCCATTATCACTATTTAGCCGTGACAACCTTATTTATTGAACAACCAGAGCTATTCCAACAACCAAGCTACCAAGACGGTGCTTTCCAGATGTTTTGGCAAGGCTTAGTCACCAAGCCATGATGTGAAAATGGCTGACCATAAAAGCTAAACGGGAGCATAAGCTCCCGTTTTTTTATTCATTGCATGATACGGTTTTCACCACATCGTAATGATTAAGCTTGTACTTCAGCGTATTGGTTTAACTCTGCAATACTTACTGTCGTAATAAACTCACCGTCTAAGTAGAAGTCCACGTTATCACCAGCTTTCTCGCCACGTAGTCGCGCAGTTTCACCATTTTGGTAAGACACATTCATTTCTAGGGTGGAATCGTCAAGCTGACGGAATGTAGCCGCTTCAATATTGCTGTTCTGCACGCTTGCTAGCGGCACAGTCGTCATTGATTTATCTAACTTGCTGTTGATCTTAAAGATAGCATCAACAGGCATATCAGCCACTGCCGGTGATTTACCCGTAATCGGGTTTTTACCGGTCCAGAACTCAATCGAGTTGAAGATAAACAGATCGGCTGTTGCAGCAATACCGTATACCGGGCTTAACAGAACAAATAGACCCGCACGACCATAACGGTTATCGACAGCTGATAAGTTTGCTTTGGTCACAATTTGTGAGGTGCCCATCTGACCAATACAACCCGTTAGAGAGGTTGCCAATACTGCCATCGCCACAGCTTTCAGTGCGATCTTTTTCATTTGTGCGTTACTCCGCGTAAAATTAAAATGGATAAAAAGTCGGCGGATTATAAGCACTTTTGTGGAAATTACGAGTCAATTGTTTGTGAATAGTTCTGAAATAAAAACAATGTAGGCTTTAAGCTAAATCAAGGTAAAAAAGCAGTCAGTTACTATCAAGCCGTAATAAGGCAAGCGACTGATTAATTGATAATAAATATATAAAAAGCGGCTAAATAGCCGCTTTTAGATTTACCTTTGTAACTTGCCACTTTTAATACATTTAAGCGTACTGACCAGCAACATAACCCGAGCTCCATGCCCATTGGAAGTTGTAGCCTCCCAACCAGCCGCTCACATCCATCACTTCGCCAGCAAAGTACAAACCAGGAACCTGTTTAGCTTCCATCGTTTTCGATGACAGCTCATCAGTGTCTACGCCGCCTAAGGTAACTTCAGCAGTGCGGTAACCTTCCGTACCATTTGGAACAATAGACCATGAGTGGAAATACGTATCGAGGCTTGCGACTTCTTTCTCGTTATATTGCTTCAATGGCTTATCGGTAATATCACCACGCTCAATAAGCACTTCAATTAGGCGCTTAGGCAATAAGCGCGACAACGCCGTTTTTAAACTTTGGTTCGGGTTACTTTCACGCATCGCACGCAAGGTATCGCTCAGCGATACATCGGGCAGCAAATTGATTGTCACTTTCTGACCCGGCGTCCAATACGATGAAATCTGTAAAATAACCGGACCAGACAAACCACGGTGGGTAAACAATAAACTTTCTTTAAAATAGGTACCGTCTTCCGTTTCAATCGTCACAGGAACCGCAATACCAGACAATTCAGCAAATGCTTCTTTCTCTTCTTTATGCAAGGTGAAAGGCACTAAACCAGCGGTGGTAGGCACCATTTTCAGCCCAAATTGCTCAGCAACCTGATAACCAAAAGGCGTTGCACCCAGCTTAGGCATAGATAAACCGCCTGTTGCAATCACTAAAGACTCACATTCAACCGCATCGGTATTCAACTTTAAGCTAAAGCCAGAATCGATTTTAGTGATGTCATGCACATCACAACGGTAACGCTGTTCAACCGTTGGTAAATCACATTCAGCCAATAACATTTGCACGATTTCTTTGGCTGAATCTTCACAGAATAGCTGCCCGTGCGAACGCTCTTCGTAAGCAATATTATGTTTAGCAATCATCGCGATAAAATCCCACTGGGTATATTGCGATAAGGCTGATTTTACGAAATGAGGATTACGACACACAAAATTACTGGCTGTCACATCATAGTTAGTAAAGTTACAGCGGCCACCACCAGAGATCAGGATTTTACGCCCTGGCTTCTTTGCATGATCAACCACCAGCACAGAACGACCTCGTTTGCCTGCTTCTGCCGCACACATTAACCCTGCTGCACCAGCACCAATAATTACAACATCAAACTTGTTAGCCATTTCTGTACCTAAACGTTGGATCATCACGGAATGAAAAAGGGATGCGATACCATAGTGGTTTGCATCCCTTTGTGTTCTGCGCGCATTTTACGCGGCTATGGCGTGAATACCAAACCTAATCCTACTTTAGGTTAAATTAGGCTGACGACTATTCATTGTAATATCGGCATCAGGCATGTGTAACGTTGTGGTTGGAAACGCAAAGTCAGCACCGTTACGATGCACAATATCCACAATTTTCAGCATCACATCTTGCTGTACTTCTTGATATTCCACCCAATTAACGGTTTTAGTAAAGGTGTACACCAGTATATTCAATGACGATGCACCATACGTATCAAAACAAACGATCATGGTTTGGTTACTATCAATATCGGCATGGTTTAATAGCATGGCTTTTATATCAGCCGCCACTTTGCCCACGACAGCCGCATCTTCATAACGTAATCCAACACTTTGTTTAATTCTACGATTGGTCATACGCGAAGGGTTTTCAACCACAATAGAGCTAAAGACAGAATTAGGCACATATAATGGTCGCTTATCAAATGTGCGAATAACCGTCATTCTAAAGCCGATACGCTCAACCGTACCTTCAATTTGGCGATCTGGACTGCGCACCCAATCACCCACTTTAAAAGGGCGATCCAAATACAGCATCATAGCGCCGAAGAAGTTGGCCAGCATGTCTTTTGCGGCCATACCAACAATTAAGCCACCCACGCCACCGAAGGTCAGCACACCCGACAAACTCAAGCCAAGGTTCTGCATCATCACTAAGCCACCAATGACCATTACGATCAACCGCAGTATCTTAGAAATAGCATTGATGGTGGTGGTATCTTTCGCTTTAGGTAATATGCCAGCTTCGACATTACTGATCAGACGTAACAGTATCCAGACCAGAGTCCACACCACCATTAAATGGCGAACAACAGCAAGAAAGGTTGTGGGGTAGCTTGTGGTGTTATCAATCACAATGCCAAACGATAAGACGGCAGGCCATAGCCAGATCAGCCAACTGACAGGACGACGAACTGCACTCACCAGCGCATCGTCCCAAATTAAGCGGGTATTTTCAGCAATTAAGGAAAGACGACGGGTAACAAGTAGCCATCCGCCCCATAAAATTGCACTTAACGCGAGCAACAGGCCCACGTTGTACATCCAGTCGTGATTCACACCTTGCTCTAGGGATGACCACCATTGAATAAATCTTGTCATAAAAACCGTTAGCCAATATGTCGATAAAATAAACGAGGCATAAAGCTAAGCGGTTCAATTTCAATAAGCAATCAATAAAGTCCGTTGAACAAATATAACGACACAATTCGCCATTAGATACCAAGAAACGCGACGGCAAAGATAGAGATAAAGAAAACCATAACAAACGTACTCGCAAGGATGAATAGCTTGCGAACTTTCACACATTTGGTCATGAATAACGGATCATGATGATTCTGATATTGCTGACTACGAATGTAGTGAAAAAGACGGACTTGCTTACTAACATTGCCTTGAGAAGAGAAAAAACCGCGACCATCAACTTGCTGATAAAGTAATGGGTCACAATCTCGCATTACTCGAAGTAATGTACGCAAGGTACTCACATATCGAGACACATTCACAACCATTATCAAAAAGAGTGCTAGTAGAAATGCATCACCACTAATATTCATCATAAATCCCCCAAACAACATTCGTTACAGGCTGGGGAAGAGAGGGCGCGATTTAATTGCGCCCTTAAAATACTTAACCAGCCGTTGTATCCATTACAGATGTCGAGCCAGCCTTCGCCATTGCTGCAAGATCTTTATCAATAAAGAATAAAGCTTTGCCATCTTCGCCAACTAACTCAATCTTATCCAAAATGCCTTTAAACAACTTTTCTTCTTCATGCTGCTCTGATACATACCACTGCAAGAAATTAAAGGTAGAGTAGTCTTGAGTCGTGAATGCCACATGAGCTAACTTATTAATTTGTTGAGTAATTAATTGTTCATGTTCATATGTTTCACGAAATACCGCGCCCAAAGATTCAAACTCGTGCTTTGGTGCTGCAATTGCACCCAACATTGGCATAGAGCCCGTTTCACTCACATACGTGAATAAACGCTGCATGTGTTCCATCTCTTCAACTGCATGTGAACGTAAAAATTCAGCTGCTCCCTCAAAACCCTTATCTTCACACCATGCGCTCATTTGCAGGTATAGATTTGAAGAAAAGAACTCCAAATTAATTTGCTCGTTCAGCTTTGCAACCATCTCTTGAGCTAACATTACACAACTCCTATCTATTAAAGTGTAATCAACACATTGCCACTGTGCACAATTGAGTTTGCAACTCATGCCCACAATTGCCGTGAAATTCTCAATCAGTATCCCATAACATACGGGTAAGATTAAAAAAAAGACTAATTCTATAATAATTAATTAACGCACTATCTTCCTATAAAGGATGCGATCTAACCGATATTTTTCAATCATACTCAATGCTAGCATGAATAAAACCACGATAAAGGAGTGCAAGTTATGGCTTATAAACACATTCTAGTTGCAATCGATCTCTCCGATGACAGTTTCATCCTTGTCAACAAAGCCGCGACACTCGCCAAAGAGCTAGAGGCCAAATTGTCTTTGATCCACATCGATGTCAATTATGCCGAACTTTATACTGGTCTTATTGATATCAATCTCTCTGATACCCAATTCAAAATGTTTGATGATGCACAAAAGCAGCTTCAAGCTCTGGCAGAAAAAGCAAACTACCCGGTTTCTCATACCTTAGTGGGCAGTGGTGATTTTAGTGATGAAATTTGCCAAGCTATCAACAATCTCGATATTGAATTAGTGGTATGCGGTCATCACCAAGATTTTTGGAGTAAAATCCTTTCTTCAACCAAACAATTGATGAATGCGACTCCCGTCGATTTATTGATGGTGCCTTTAAAGTAAAACTTATCCTATCGATCGGTTTTCGTGAATATTTCAACAACGGTGTTTGATACGTTCAACGCCGTTGTACATTAATTATTTGACCATAAAACCGTGGCTTTTGGCTATTCCCCTACCTTTTATCCATATTTCAACGGAATCATTTCGGTTAGACTGTCGCCATCTATGGATAATAAATTAAATAAAAAATGGGATATTTATCAGCAATTACCCTGTTATGGGCATTTTCATTTAGCTTGATCGGTGTGTATCTGGCAGGTCAGGTCGATGCATGGTTCTCTGTGCTCACACGTGTCACCCTTGCCGGTTTGGTTTTTCTTCCCTTTTTAAGAAAGAAAAACTTACACGCTAAATTCGCGATTAAACTGATGATTGTCGGGGCTTTTCAGCTCGGCATTATGTACTGCTTCTATTACCAATCTTTCTTATATTTAACCGTGCCTGAAGTACTACTGTTTACTATTTTCACCCCGATTTATGTCACCCTGATTTACGACCTACTGCATAAGCAATTTTCTGCATGGTATTTACTCACCGCTGTTATCGCGGTAATTGGGGCTGCAGTTATTAAGTTTGAAGGAATCAACGAGAACTTTATTATTGGGTTCTTTATCGTACAGGGGGCAAATTTATGCTTCGCTATCGGGCAAGTTGGCTATAAGCATATCATGGAGCAAGAGCAGGCAGACCTACCGCAACATACGGTATTTGGTCTGTTTTATTTAGGCGCTATTTGTGTCGCATTACCGATGTTTCTATTGTTCGGCAACATCGAGAAGTTACCGACAACGAATACCCAATGGGGCATTTTAGTGTACTTAGGTACGATTGCTTCTGGTCTGGGTTATTTCATCTGGAATAAGGGCGCTACCATGGTGAATGCTGGCGCGTTAGCCATTATGAACAATGCTCTGGTGCCTGCGGGATTAATCGTGAACCTAGTGATCTGGAATCGTGATGTCGATTACTCTCGCTTAATTATTGGTGGCGTAATAATTCTATTTTCATTGTGGTTCAATGAAACGTGGGTGAAACGTAAAGTCGAGCAAACCAGAGCCGCATAAGCTAATAAGCAATAAGCCAAATCACGCATAAAAAAAGAGGCGAGATACTCGTTAACATTGAGTATCTCGCCTCTTTTCGAGATTCAGCTATCGCAAATATCCGTTATGACTGAGAACAGCTATCAGCATCGGCTTTACGTGCTGCTGCATCTTCCGCTAACCATTCAGCAACCGATTTAGCAAAGTACGTTAGTACACCATCAGCCCCTGCGCGCTTAAAGCACATCAGTGATTCCATCACAGTTTCACGCTCTTTCAGCCAACCGTTTTGGATCGCAGCCATGTGCATCGCGTATTCACCCGATACTTGATAAGCAAACGTCGGCACTTTTAGCTCGGTTTTCACTCGACGAACAACATCAAGATACGGCATGCCTGGCTTCACCATTACCATATCAGCACCTTCATTCACGTCCATTGCGACTTCATGTAGGGCTTCATCAGAATTAGCGGGATCCATCTGATACGTTTTCTTGTCACCACCTTTAAGGTTGCTCGACGAGCCGACTGCATCACGGAAAGGGCCGTAATAGTTAGACGCATATTTCGCAGAATACGCCATTATCTGGGTATGAATGTACCCGGCTTCTTCCAGTGCTTCACGGATTGCGCCAATGCGACCATCCATCATGTCTGACGGTGCCACCACATCAGCACCAGCTTCTGCATGTGACAAAGCTTGCTTGATTAGTACTTCTGTTGTCACGTCGTTAATTACGTAACCGTCTTCATCAATAATGCCGTCTTGACCATGTGTGGTAAATGGATCAAGGGCAACATCAGTGATCACGCCCATTTGAGGCACATGTTCTTTTAGCAAGCGCACCGCACGCTGTACTAAGCCTTCAGGGTTGTGAGCTTCTGCGGCACAAATGCTCTTAAAATCTTGAGAAACAACCGGGAATAACGCAATCGCTGGTACACCTAATTTCGCCAGATATTCAGCTTCTTGTAACATAAGGTCGATAGACAGACGCTCGATGCCCGGCATTGACTCTACCGTTTCACGGCGATCTTTACCCATAAGAATGAACATCGGGTAAATCAGGTCGTTAACAGAGATTTGGTTTTCAGCCATTAAACGACGGCTAAAATCATGCTTACGCATACGACGCATACGGCGTGCCGGGAAAGCGCCTTGAATAGATACTGACACTGCATATTCCTTGTATGGTTGATTCACTACTGTTTGTTAATACCACTCTGGATACATATCAAGACTGGTATAAGCCTATAATAATGCGAATGTCATGGCATTATTATCCTAATTCGATAATACCACCCTCATAAAGTTTCGGGAGGTCTGATCACAAAAAATGCCTGCGTTGTCGCACATGAATTACCCACAACATCCGCGATTTCTTGTTGACGACACTGCGCAATAACACTGGCAATGTGGGGCAAAAACTGCGGTTCATTACGGCTCGATTTGGGCTTTGGCCGATAATCACGCGGTAGCAGGTACGGGCAATCCGTTTCAATCATCAAACGATCATCAGGTATCAGGCGCACAATATCACGCAATTCCGTACCACGACGCTCGTCGCACACCCAGCCTGTAATACCGATATGTAGGTCGAGTTCTAAGCACTCTTTTAGCTCTTGTTCGGTACCTGTAAAGCAATGTAAGACGGCTGCTGGTAATTTCGCTCGCCATGGTCTTAGTATATCGATAAAGCGCTCGTGAGCATCACGACAATGCATAAAAACAGGCAGGTTCAATTCTGCCGCTAACGCTAACTGCGCTTCAAATACCGCTTCTTGTTGCGGCCTAGGCGAAAAGTCACGATTAAAGTCGAGCCCACACTCTCCAATCGCCACCACTTCAGGTGTTGCAGCTAAAGTACGAATATGAGGAAGCGTTAAGTCTTCAATAGACTTGGCATCATGCGGATGAACACCAGCTGTGCTGTAACAATATTGTGGCCACTGCTGTGCCATTTTTTGTGCTTGCTGGCTTTCTTCAATACTGGTGCCCGTTAAGATTAAGCCGGTAACACCCGCCTCTTTAGCGCGAGTAACCACATCGTCACGATCTTTATCAAAACGGCTGTTCGTTAGGTTAACGCCAATATCTATCATTTTAAAACCTAGTCAATTCAATAAACCTAATCAATACAAACAAAAAAACCGGCTCATCACCGGTTTTTATTATCACAACAGATTACTGTTCTTCGCTTTGCTCAATATCGTCATCTTCTTCTTGGTCTCGTACATAAAAACGCGAGAAGAATAAGCCGACTTCAAACAATATACACATTGGTATAGCGAGTAATGTCTGAGAAATAATATCTGGCGGAGTCAGCATCATTCCCACAACAAATGCAGCCACAACAATATATGGTCGCTTTTGTTTTAAGCTTTCTGGGTCTGTTGCACCCGTCCAACATAAAAGAATGATTGCCACTGGTATCTCGAATGCAATACCAAACGCCATAAATAACGCTAAGACAAAATCAAGGTAACTGGCAATATCGGTTGCAACCTGCACCCCCTCCGGCGCAATTCCCGTAAAGAAACTGAACACTAAGGGAAACACAACGAAATACGCAAATGATACACCACCGTAAAACAGCAAAGAGCTGGAGAACAATAACGGCATGATTAGCTTACGCTCATGCTTATACAGACCTGGCGCAACAAAGCCCCACACCTGATATAAAATCATAGGTACAGCAACAAATACTGAGGTAACCAATGTGAGTTTTATTGGTGTAAAGAATGGCGAAGCAACATCTGTTGCGATCATTGTTGCCCCTTCAGGTAAACGCTCTACCAAAGGTGCAGCCATGAAGGCATAGATGTCGTTTGCAAACCAAACTAGACCAAGAAAAACCACCAAGACACTCAAGATAGAACGCAATAGGCGATTACGTAGCTCAACTAAATGGCTAAATAATGGCTGCGTTTCTTCTACTGTCGACATAGTGATGTAATTTATTCCTGCTTTTGAGAAGTCGTTGTTGAGGTTGGCTCGCTTTTTTCGGCATAGGGACGTTGAACATCTGAAGCTGCTTGCTTCAATTCTTCAACCGATTCACGCAATTCTGGCGATAAATCTTTCATTCCCATTTGTTCGGCTTTTTTTAGATTCTCTTGCAGTTCCTGAATTTTCAGTTCTTGCGATAGTTCATCTTTCACCGAATTTGCCATATTACGAGCGGCGCCAACCCAGCGCGAAACACTACGAATCGCGACAGGTAGACGCTCTGGCCCCAGTACTACCAATCCCACCACAGAGATCAGTATTAACTCCCAGAACCCGATATCAAACACGCGTTAAACCTGCTCTTTGTCTTTTTGGCTCTTTTGAACCTGATCTTCACTTTGCTGTTCTTTGGACAGTGTTTTCTGTTCGAAGTCAGCGTCGGCGTCAGTGTTGTCTTTTTTCACGGTTGGATCTTCATCACCAATCGCTTTTTTGAAACCTTTTACGGCCGATCCAAGATCACCACCAAGAGAACGTAATTTCTTTGTTCCGAATAAAAGAACAATGATCAGTGCAATAATTAGCAACTGCCAGATACTGATACCACCCATGCTTGTTTTACCTCAGCTCTTTGTGGTTAATGACTAATGTTATGTTGAAACTTTTAATGTGTATATTGTCGCTTACTTTACCGCTATTTACGGCAAGCTCGCCAACCAAGTAACCAGAACGTGACGCCCATTGCAGCAGACGCTGCTGGAATCGTTTCAACATGGTTACTAAAAAGTATGGCAGAACATACCAATAGAGTCGCGCCTATACCAAAATAGAACCGAGCAAGCCCTTGATAGCGTCGACTCTCCATGAAGTTGTCATAGAGTTTATCGATTCGCTGATTCATTACCTTGCCTTGGCGCAAACTGTCGTAAAGTAATTCTGGCAATTCCGGTAGCTTTTCAGCCCAGAAAGGCGCTTTGCTTTTCACTGCCTCAACAATGGCCTGCGGGCCCACTTGACGAGACATCCAATCTTCAAGGAAAGGCTTTGCTGTAGTCCATAAATCTAATTGTGGATACAGCTGACGTCCCAGCCCTTCAACATATAATAACGTTTTCTGTAATAACACAAGCTGCGGTTGCACTTCCATATCAAAGCGACGCGCGGTGTTAAACAAATTCAATAGTACATGACCAAATGAGATGTCACATAACGGCTTCTCAAAAATAGGTTCACATACCGTACGAATTGCAAACTCAAATTCGTCAATATTGGTATCTTGCGGTACCCAACCTGAATCCACATGCAATTCAGCGACCTTGCGGTAATCGCGATGAAAAAATGCTAACAGGTTTTCCGCTAAATAACGTTTATCTTCACGGTTTAACGTACCCACAATGCCGCAATCTAATGCAATCCACTGCGGTGTTTCTGGGTTTTCGTAAGAAACAAAAATATTCCCAGGGTGCATGTCTGCATGAAAGAAGCTATCACGAAAAACTTGCGTAAAGAAGATATTAACCGCATTTTCGGATAACAGCTTCATGTTGGTTCCGTTCGCAATCAACGCATCAATATCTGAAACTTGAATACCATAGATGCGTTCCATCACCAATAAATTGGTACTGCTGTAGTCAGTGAACATCTCTGGAACATACAGGGTATCGCTGTCTTCAAAATTACGACGCAACTGGATGCTATTCGCTGCTTCCCGCATCATATTGAGTTCATCAAGCAACGTTTTTTCATATTCACGCACCACTTCTACTGGGCGTAACAAACGGGCTTCTGGCAATAAACGCGCGACGATATGTGCCATACGATACATCAGTTTGATATCAGCCTGTATGACAGGAAGAATGTCAGGGCGAATAACTTTTAATACCACTTCGCGACCATTTTCTTTCAATGTCGCGGTATGTACTTGAGCAATAGATGCTGAAGCTAGAGGTGTTTCATCAAAATCATCGAACCAAGTTTCAATTGGACCTCCTAAAGAGAGTTCCATGTGTTCTTTAGCAAGCTTGCCATCAAACGGTTCAACCTGATCTTGCAACAAAGCCAATTGATCTGCGATATGCGGGGGGAAAAGATCACGGCGAGTCGACATCATTTGCCCGAACTTGATCCATACAGGGCCAAGTTCTTGTAAGGCTAAACGTAGACGTTCACCTAGTGATTTCTCTGGGTGCTGATTCTTAATCCAAAATAATGACTTACGCACCATTTTCGGCATTTTCGTTCGCGGGTCTTCTGGCAAAAAGTCATCGAGCCCATACCGTAACTGGACTTCAATGATTTTATAAAGACGCTTGAATTCAGATGGCGTAATCATGATTGGTGGCGCTCTAACAACCGATTAAATCGTGCTTCAAGGCGTGACGAATCTGATTTCAAATCATCAACTTGATCTGCAAAATAGGCAATTTCTAAGGCTTGTGGTGCTAGCTTCCACTCTTCAGTAATGATTTCCGCTAAGTCACGCTGACGACGTTCAACACCGCGCTGAATAAAACGCGCACTGTTTTTCAATCCACTGACAACGGTGTGTGCAACGATATCACCGGTATATTGAGACAGTTTTTCTTCAACATCAGGTTTTAGGCCACTAAGCAGCGCAGAAAATTGCTGAGCTAATTGAATATCACCTTCTAATGAAAGCTTATCGGCTTTAATCAGTTGGGTCAGATTCGCCTGCTGACGCAGTTCAGAGAGCACACTTAGGTTAAGCGCTAATTGACAATCAACATCGCCGTCATAAACCGCCAACACATCAATTTGCTGACTAAATATGAAAATCAGTTGTTTACCAAATTCGTTAATCGTTACGCTAATAATTTTTCCGCGTAAACGCGCTAAACGACGCTGACTGTCAGCATCGTCTTTTAATAACGTATTAAGCGAAGTTTCTACCGCGCCTGTGACCAAAGCATCAAATGACATACAGTCCTCAGAACTTAAAACCACGATGCAGCGCAACAATACCACCGGTTAGGTTGTAATAGTTGGTTTGCTCAAAACCTGCATCGTCCATCATACCTTTTAAGGTTTCTTGATTCGGATGCATACGGATAGATTCAGCGAGGTAACGATAGCTTTCGGCATCGTTAGCAATCAATTCACCCATTTTAGGCAATAAATGGAAAGAATACGCATCGTAAACTTTAGATAACGACTCTATAACCGGCTTAGAAAACTCTAATACTAATAAACGACCACCGGGCTTTAGAACACGATACATCGAGCGTAATGCTTTCTCTTTATCGGTCACATTACGTAAGCAGAAGCTGATTGTAATGCAATCAAAGTAATCATCAGGGAAAGGCAGTTCTTCTGCATTCGCTTGTACGTAACCTACGTTACCGACAATGCCAGAATCACGTAATTTACTGCGACCAACTTTCAGCATTGAATTATTGATGTCAGCCAAGATAACTTGACCCTCATCCCCAACAATACGTGAGAATTTAGCGGTTAAATCACCCGTACCACCGCCTAAATCCAACACGCGATTACCACGGCGCACACCACTACAATCAATAGTAAAACGCTTCCATACTCGGTGAATACCCAGCGACATCATGTCATTCATAATGTCATATTTCGCGGCAACGGAATGAAATACATCCGCGACTAAATTCACTTTGTCGTCCTTGGCTACGGTTCGATAACCGAAATGAGTCGTATCTTGTGTGGTGTCCGTCATGCTACATCCGTTATGCTTATAATTTGTGTAAATAACCAGCGTAGTGTACTTGATGGTTGAGCTTTGCTCAAAGCACTACGACAAATCATTTGCTGCAGAGCGCTCTGAATTACCTCTTTCGGGTAGTTCGTTCAAGGTAGATTGCGCTTTTTCTACCAATATTGGGTTTATATCACGCTTAACTTCAACCCCTAGCTGCTTAAATCCTTCCGCTTGGCGAATCACATTACCTCGCCCTAAGGTCAATTTATTCATTGCCCCTTGATAACTTTGGTTCGCCTTATCAAGAGATACGCCTACCATTTCCATATCGGTCACAAACAAACGTAATTTGTCGTATAACTTACTGGCACGTTCAGCAATTTGTTTGGCATTTTGATTTTGACGGTCATTGCGCCATAAGTTGTTTATCGTACGCAGCGCCACCAGCAATGTGGTTGGGCTCACCAGCATAATGTTCAAATCCATAGCATCACGGATCAAACTTGGGTCAGTCTCGATAGCAGCTTGGAACGCAGGCTCTACTGGTATAAACATCAAGACATAATCGAGGCTATGTAACCCATGTAGCTGATGATAATCTTTACGGCTTAATCCGCGCATGTGCGCTCGTAACGAAGCTGCATGCTCACTTAACGCCAACTCTTGTTCTGCAATTGTGTCAGCATTAAAGAAGCGCTCGTACGCAACCAGTGACATTTTAGCGTCTACCACCACATCTTTATCTTGCGGTAAATGCACCACTACATCGGGCTGATAGCGTTTTCCGTCTTCATTTTCTAAGCTGACTTGCGTTTGGTATTCGTGTCCTTCTCGTAAACCGGATTCACTCAGCACCCGTGCCAGTACTACTTCACCCCAATTACCCTGCGCTTTATTGTCCCCTTTTAACGCTTGAGTCAAGTTAATGGCTTCTTGTGCCATCTGTTCATTCAAGTGTTTAAGGTTGTTAATTTCATGCACTAAGGTGTGACGTTCACGTGATTCTTGACTGAAATTATCATTCACTTGTTTCTTAAAGCCTTCAAGCTGTGCTTTTAAAGGGCTAAGAATCGATTCCATGCTGAGTTTATTTTGCTCATCAACCGTTCGGGTTTTCTGTTCAAACAGTCGGTTAGCTAAACTTTCAAATTGCACCCGTAAACGCTCTTCTGCATTGGCAAGCAATGCAATTTTTTCTTCCGCGGCTTTTTGCTCTTCAAAATGACGCGCTTCTTGTTCTCTCAAGTCCCCTTCAAGCCCAGCATTGGCTGCCCGTGCATTTTCCAGCTGCTCAGAAAAGTATTGTTTTTCATTTTTCAGCGCTTCGAAATGGCGCATTTTTTCCAAGGCAGCGGCTAAACGACCGTGCATTTGGCGTAATTCATTGGTCAGGCGATCGCGCTCGACGTCGAGCTCGTCCAATTCATCATTACGCTCGGTTAATTGCGCTTGAATTTGCTGCTCACGGCTTTGTGCCAACTGTACGCCGGCATCAATCTGCTGTTGGAACAACTGTGCCTGTTGTTGCAAGCGCCCTTTCATCCAGATTGCGGTTAACACACTCGCAATAGTTGCACCGGAAATTGCAGCCAATACCGCCAGTGCACTACCGTTAAGCCATTCAGCCATCATCATTTAAACCTGAAAAAAGAAAAATATCAGACATAAAGGCTAAGTGGATACTGGATAAATGTCCAGCAGTTATCCGTTAGTGAAAACCAAGAAAGAAATAGTGACAAAAATTACGCGGAGACAATCACAGCGTTGAAAGATGTGATCTAGTTGTTAGAAAAACAATCGCATAGACTAGCGCCCTGACCCCCCTCTTATTATTAACCGAATCGTAGGAAAAAAATGAACGAACGTCATGCGCTCGGATATGGCTTAGCGGCTGTATTACTCTGGTCTACCGTCGCAACTGCATTTAAGATCACCCTTGAATATTTCACCCCTATTCAAATGATGGTCGCTGCCAGTATTGTTTCAGCTATTGCGCTGACGGCAATTGCAATCTATCAGGGCAAGCTGCACTTACTAGGCCGAACGTTTACCGCCCGTCCTTTTTATTACCTTACGCTCGGCTTGATAAACCCTTTTGCTTATTACCTCATTCTATTTAAATCGTATGAATTACTGCCAGCGTCTCAAGCTCAACCGCTCAACTATAGCTGGGCAATTACCCTGACATTAATGGCTGCGGTATTCCTCGGTCAGAAAATTCGAAAGCAAGATTGGGCAGCTTGTACACTGGGTTATTTCGGTGTGGTGGTAATAGCAACTAAAGGCAATATTACCGCGTTGCAGTTTGATAGCCCGTTAGGTGTTGGGCTGGCATTATTCTCAACCATTCTATGGGCGATGTACTGGATCTTAAATGCTAAAAATAAAGCCGACCCAGTGCTGGGGGTGTTATTGGGATTTTTGGTGTCATTACCTTTCTCGATTGGCTTAAGTTTGTATCTAGGCGGTTGGAAACTAGTGCCATGGCAAGGTTGGGTAGCTGTGAGTTACGTTGGCCTATTTGAAATGGGGATCACCTTCATCTTGTGGATAAACGCATTACGCTTAACCAACAATACAGCGCGGATCAGTAACTTGATTTTCATCTCGCCGTTTATTTCACTGCTGCTGTTAGCTACGATTATTGGCGAAGAAATTCACCCTTCTACTTTGGTCGGTTTGGTGCTGATAGTCTGCGGCCTCTTGATCCAACAGTGGAAAAGCAAGAAGGCCCCCGCAGCAAACACGTCGAGCTAATAAAAAAAAGCCTGTCACAAAGACAGGCTAACGTTTTACAGGGTTGTCGAGACCCAGCGCCTCTAGAAGAGCAAAGGCGTCTAGTTATAAATATTTACTTAATTTGCTGCTACTGTGTGCCATTTACGACCCACTTTAGACCAAAGAATCAATAAGCCAGGAATCACTAGCCACATTTGGAAAGTCAGTAGCATCGGCGGGGTAAAGTCTAAACGTTGCGTCAAACTCACCATCAAACCCGCGCCACTCATTTGGAATAAACCCAGCAATGCCGCAGCGGTTCCTGCACGGTCACCAAATGGTGCGAGTGCTTTACCTGCCGATGAGCCCAGAACGAACGCAAAGCCAAATGAACAGATAAAGATAGGGACCATAAATGCCCATGCTTGCGCGATGTTGCTCAATACCAGCATTGCCGCACCAGCACCAATCAATAAAATCAGCCCTGTTTTAAGCGTACGACGAGTACCAAAGCGATCCATATATTTAGGTGCGACCATACACGCTAAAATATTGAGCGCGGCATTAATACCAAACCAAATGGTGAATTGCCCCATATCCTGACCGAGCTCCATCATCAACCAAACTGGTGCTGATGTAACGTAAGCCAGGATCACCGCCATCGCCAGCATACATAGCGTCGCATGGAATAAGAAAACCGGCTCGCGCAATACGGACATATAGCGCTCGAAGCTGATCATAGAACCGTCAATATTGGTGTCTGCAGGGCGCGTTTCTTTAAAGCTGATAGCAATAAAGCTACCGGCAACTAGCGCAAAACCCGCCATAAAACTAAAGTTAGAACGCCAGCCAAACTCGTGGGTTAACCATGAACCAAGAATCGGCGCTAAGGCAGGAATGAAGCAGATTGCCCCATTTAAATAGCTGATCATACGGCCGCTACGTTCAGGACCAAAGCTATCACGCACTGCCGCAAAAGCTGCAACCGATGTCGCACAAGCACCGAAGCCTTGTAATAAACGCGCCACCAGCAATAAATCTAATGTTTGTGCCCAATACGCCATTGCCGCACTCAAGGTGTAAATGGTGATACCACCCAACGCAATAGGACGACGACCAAAGCGATCGGCCAAAGGGCCTGCCAACAATTGGCCAAGACCTAAACTAAACATGAACCATGTAACGGTATCTTGCACACGTGTTGTATCTACCGCAAATGTCTCTGCCATTGCTGGCAATGCGGGCAAATAAATATCGATCGCAAGAGGACTGAATAAAACAAGTACCACCATCAAGGCGACTAATTTTGTTCCTGATACGGCTGTTGATTGACTTGCCGTTGCTGTTTCTGGTTGCATGTTACTTTCCTATTTAATGACAGCGGCAGTCTAAGGCTTTAGTGATATGAATAGAAATGGTTTATATTCAAACCAGAATTTCCATTTTGGAATATCACTTTTTGCTGAGGTGCCCAGTGTCATTCGAAAAGCTTGCCCGACTTGATCTTAATCTCTTAGTTTGCCTGCATGTATTGCTTGAAGAATGCAGCGTGACCCATGCTGCAAAGCGCCTGAACCTAAGTCAATCGGCGGTGAGTAAAACCTTAACGCGCTTACGTGACCAATTTAATGACCCTTTGTTTATCCGTTCTGCTCACGGTATCAAGCCCACCCCTCGTGCGCTGGCATTAGTCCCATTACTAGAACAATTATTGCGGGATATCGAAAACCTTACAGCCCCAGCAATCTTTGAACCGAAAAGCAGTGATCGTCATTTTAAAATGGCACTGGTAGAAAGTGCCTATCCTTTATTTTTGCCGCAGTTTCTTGGTGATATATTCTCGGAAGGGCCCAATATCATTCTCGATACCCGCGCATGGGAACGTAATGCCTTTGATAAATTACAACGAGGTGAAATCGATTTTGGGATCACTGGCAAAGATCTGAACCCCAAAGATGCGATGCTGACGTTGATGCCCCCCAAAGGCATCATTTCTCAGGAGCTGTGCCGCGATACCCAATGTTGCATAGTACGCAAAGGACACCCTATTCTGAGCCCTGATAGCCCTGAGTGGGATCAAGATTATTACCTTGAACAACGTCATATTCAGGTACGTTGCGGGCAAGATGATCGTTGGTTATTGGATTATAAATTGGCAGAGCAAGGCCTGACGCGCGATATCGCCATGTATGTACCTGACTTCAACAGCGCGGCTAGCCTATGTACCCACACGGATCTGGTGTTTACCGCACCGAGCCATTTCGCGAATTACATTGCCGCGCAATTAGATTTGGTCGTACTCCCCTTACCCTCAGAACTTCCTGCTATGGCGTACACGTTATTTTGGCATCAACATCAAGAAAAAGACCTTGGGCATAGTTGGTTACGTCAAATAATCATCAGCCGCTGTCGTGATTTATCTACCGTCTAATTGCAGCCAGTCAACAAAAGCGATAACGTAATACGATCTGCCAGGGCAACTGAGTGCAATAAACGAGATATAAGAAAGTGCACATCATTGTTCAATAATTAATGTTCAGTAGTTAACGTTCAGTAATCAACGCTTAATTATTCCGGCTGGCAACTTTCCGTCACACGGACGGTGACATACAACAAGGAACCTCAAAACATGCAAGCAGTTATTTCACAACGTATTGAGCAGATCCGCCAATGGTTGGTTAACAATCAACTCGACGCTTTGCTTATTCCTCATGAAGATGAATACCTCGGCGAATACATTCCCGCGCATAATGAACGTTTACTTTGGGCGACGGGCTTCACTGGCTCTGCAGGTATGGCAGTGATCACTCGTGATAAAGCCGCCGTTTTCGTTGATGGTCGTTACGTGGTTCAAGTACGCAAGCAAGTACCTGGCGATGTGTTTGAATACCGCCATCTTATTGAAGAACCACCAGTACAGTGGGCGCAAGATAACCTTGCGGCTGGCAGTAAAGTCGCTATTGATGCTCGCCTTCACAGTGGTGCATGGTTAACGCGAACAACAGAAAGCCTTGCCGGTGCATTAGAACTTGTATGTATTGAGCAAAACCCTATCGAAATGCTATGGCATGATCGTCCTGCAGCAACATTGTCTAACGCCAAGTTAATGGGGCTAGATTTTGTAGGCCAAAGCAGTGCTGACAAGCGCAGTGAAATTGCAGAAAAACTGACGAACCTAAAAGCTGAAGCTGCGTTATTAACACAAGTCGATAGTATTGCGTGGTTATTAAACGTACGTGGTAGCGATGTGCCAAGCCTACCGGTTTTGTTATCAACAGCCATCATTCATGCTGACGCAAGCGTCGATTTCTACATTGATCCAGCTCGCTTACCGGAAGAGTTTGCCTCACACGTTGGCGACGGTGTTCGTATTCATCAACCTGACGCACTGGAAACAGGTTTACAGGCATTAGGTGGCAAGCAAGTATTGATTGATCCGGCAACAAGCAATGCATGGGCAGGTCAAACATTACATGCTGCAGGTGCCAATCTTATTGAAGCCGCAGACCCTTGTTTACTGCCAAAAGCACAAAAAAATTCAACTGAAATGGCAGGCATGAAAGCCTGTCATATTCGTGATGGTGTTGCAGTCTCTAAATATTTAGCATGGGTAGATGCACAGGTTGCTGCGGGTAACCTGCTGGATGAAGGCACGCTATCTGACAAGCTATGGCAGTTCCGTATTCAAGATACCAGCTGTACTGATGTAAGCTTTGATACGATTTCAGCTGCTGGAAGCAACGCCGCAATGTGTCATTACAATCACTTAAACCAACCAGAACCTAGCGTACTGGAAATGGATAATGTGTACCTTGTTGATTCAGGCGGTCAGTACCCTGATGGCACAACCGATATCACTCGTACAATTGCCATTGGTCAGCCTGGCGATGAGGTTAAGCATACTTTTACCTTGGTATTAAAAGGTCATATTGCTTTAGCATCAGCACGCTTTCCAAAAGGCACAACAGGCTCTCAACTTGATGCACTCGCCCGTCAACACCTATGGGCAAATGGCTTCGACTACGACCACGGTACTGGTCATGGTGTGGGTCACTTCCTTAGTGTGCATGAAGGACCGCAACGTATTGCGAAGAACTACAACCCAACAGCCTTACTACCGGGCATGGTGTTATCGAATGAGCCGGGTTACTACCGTGCAGATGCCTTTGGTATTCGTATTGAAAACCTAGAATTAATCGTTGAAGTAGAAACCCAAGGCGACATGACAGTGATGGGTTTTGAATCGCTAACGCGTGCACCGATTGATCGCCGTTTAATTGATTTAAGCTTGCTAAATGATGTTGAATTAGCTTGGTTAAACAATTACCACCACACGGTATTTACCGTGATCAGCCCATCTCTTGAAGGCGATGAGCTAGCATGGCTTGCACAAGCGACGGCACCACTGAAACGCTAAATCATTCGTTGATTCAAATTCAGTAAATAGCGACAAACTAAAACGCCCGTATACCTCTGCGAGTTATCGCGAAAGAGTATACGGGCGTTTTTTATTACACTACTATCTGGCTATTTACTTAGCCAGAATAAGCATGGTGCCAATCTTTCCATACCACTTCAAAACCATTCTGCTTAACGGCAGCTGCCACATCAGCAACCGAACGATCATCACTAATCGAAAATTGCTCCAGTTCTGGTTCATCGTTAGCATAACCACCCGGTTGAGTTTTCGAACCGGCCGACATACTTGTTACGCCTAGTGGTAATACATTGTCACGAAACTCGGGGGATTCTCGGGTCGATAATGATAATTCCACCTGCGGATTAAACATCCGATAGGCACAGATCAACTGAACTAACTGACGATCACTCATTATCGACTTCGGCTGTAATCCGCCTTCGCACGGGCGTAACCGCGGGAAGGAAATGGAATATCGGGTTTGCCAATACGTACGTTCAAGGTAATCAAGATGAGTCGCCGCAAAGAAACAGTCTGTCCGCCACTCTTCAAGCCCAATCAGCGCACCTATTCCGATTTTATCTATCCCAGCTTTAGCCAAACGATCCGGCGTGGCGAGGCGATACTCAAAGTCCATCTTATTGCCGCGCAAATGATGTTCGGCATAAGTCGGCGCGCTATAGGTTTCTTGGTACACCATCACGGCATCCAAGCCTAAGGTTTTCAGCTCGGCATATTCTTCTTGCTCTAGCGGCTGCACTTCCATTGCCAGATAGCTAAATTGCTGTTTGATCGCAGGCACACTTTCGCGAAAGTACTCCATTCCTACCTTGCGTTCATGCTCACCGGTTACCAGCAATACGCTATCAAAGTTCATCGCTTTGATAGCTTGGCATTCCTGGTCAATTTCCGCCAAGGTAAGCGTACGACGCTTAATCCGGTTTTCCATTGAAAAACCACAATAAGTACAGGCGTTTGCACAAAGATTAGAAAGATACAAAGGCACATAAAACGACATGGTGTGCCCAAATCGTTTACGGGTTAATGCTGCAGACTGCTGTGCCATTTGTTCTAAATACGGTTCAGCGGCTGGAGAGATCAACGCTTTGAAATCTTCCAAATCACGCTTCGGTTTTCGTAATGCACGCTCTACATCTGTCGCTGTTTTACTATAAATAGATAAACGTACATCATCCCAATTCAGCTGCTTCCAAACATCAACGTAACTCATGCACAACCCTTATGCGGTCTGATCTAAGAAAGCCGTTAATGGGCTTGACGCAATTGCATGGTTTACCGTGCCAGCCAAACCCGCTTCATACGCCATACGCCCACTTTCAACCGCTAGTTTGAATGCTCGCCCCATGGCAATAGGATCGGCGGCAGCGGCAATCGCCGTATTTACCAGTACCGCATCGGCACCCATTTCCATTGCTTCAGCAGCATGAGATGGCGCGCCAAGACCAGCATCAACGATAACTGGCACTCGCGCCTGATCGATAATAATTTCAAGGAAATCACGCGATGCCAGCCCTTTATTGGAGCCAATCGGGGCACCTAACGGCATCACAGCAGCACAACCGACTTCTTCTAGACGTTTGCATAACACAGGGTCGGCATGGCAATACGGCAAAACGATAAAGCCTTCACGCACCAGCTCGGCGGCGGCAGCCAATGTCTCGATTGGATCGGGCATTAAATATTTCGGGTCTGGATGAATTTCTAACTTCAGCCAATTGGTGCCCAAGGCTTCACGGGCAAGTTTCGCGGCAAAAATTGCTTCTTTGGCATTTTTTGCCCCTGAAGTATTAGGGAGCAGGTTCACTCCAGCTTTAATCAAAGGGGCAAGAATGTCGTCGTCACGGTTATCAATATCAACGCGTTTCAACGCCATCGTCACCAACTCAGATTCAGACGCGATAATAGATGTAGCCATCACCTGGCTGTTAGCATATTTCCCCGTTCCGGTAAAAAGACGAGAAGAGAACGTTTTATCTGCAATAGTTAACATTTTAGCCTCCAGCTATAGCTTGAAATAAAGCAATACGATCGCCAGCATTCAATATCGTGCTGCCCCATTGGCTGCGCGCAACAATATCGTCATTAAGGGCAACAGCCGTTGCTTGTAATGGCATTTCTAGTTTAGTAAGTAGCGCTTCAAGATTGAGGCCCAATGAGCACTCGACAGGTTTCTCATTGACCAGAACTTGGATCATTACATCGGTTGGATTATCGGTGTGGGTTGTCATTAGCGACTTACTCTCCATTGTCATTGTGCTGGCGGCACACTGGACACTGTGGATCAGCAGCAATATTAAATCGCTGCCAAGCCATGGTTAATCCATCAAATTGTTGCAGAGCGGCAAAGCCCACACTGCCTGCACCAGTGATACATTTAATCGATTCTAAAGCTTGCATCGTCCCCATCATGCCAACCACTGGGCCAGCAATACCTGAGTTACTGCAATTTTGAGGCTCTTGCGCGCCATCGGATTGGATCGGGAACAAACAGTGGTAACACGGCCCTGTTCCTGAACTATTATCAAATGCCATTAACTGACCTTGCCAGCGAATAGCAGCCCCTGATATCAAGGGCTTTTTCGCTTTAACACACGCTTGATTAACCGCGTGACGCGTTGGCAAGTTGTCGGAGCAATCCAGCACAATATCTGCCAGTGCCACTTCAATGGCTAACCGCTGATCAGCCAATCGCGCCTGCACCGCTCTGACTTTGATATAAGGGTTTAAGGCCTGAAGGTGCGCTGCTGCCATCTTGGCTTTGCTTTTCCCTTGGTCGGCATCACGGTAAATAACCTGACGCTGTAAGTTCGAGCTATCGACTTCGTCATCATCGGCAATCACAATATTACCGACCCCAGCCCCCGCAAGATAAAGCGCAGCCGCAGAACCTAACCCACCAGCGCCGACAAGCAATACTTGTGCTTGTGATAAGGCTTGCTGCCCAATCTCTCCGATATCTGGCAGCATGATTTGGCGGTTATAACGTAAAAATTCTTGATCAGTCAGCATCAATACGATCCGTTATTGTCTCGTTAATTACTTCAGGGAATTCAGGACGCACTAATAACTGGTTAAATGCATCAACCGCAACAGCTGGATCGCTCGCCTCGGTAATTGCACGTACCACAGCAACACTGCTGACCCCTGTACGCCACACTTTTTCGGCACGAGGTAAATCAATTCCGCCAATTGCAACAGTTGGGAATGTATCGCCAATCAGCTTTTGGTATAGCGCCAAACGGTTCAGTCCTTGCGGTTTTGATGGCATTTCTTTGGTCGTGGTAGGAAAGATATGACCCAGTGCGATATAACTTGGTGAGAATTCAGCGGCACGCAATATTTCGTAATAGCCATGTGTCGACAAGCCAATCCGTAAACCCGCTTGCTGAATCGCCACTAAATCTGCGGTTTCAAGATCTTCCTGCCCAAGGTGAACACCGTACGCTTGATGTTTTATCGCCAGTTGCCAATAGTCATTCACAAAGACTTGTGCTTTGTACTGGTTACCAGCAGCGATAATTTGCTGCACCTGAGTTTCAAGCTGTGGGTCTTGCGGGTTCTTAATCCGTAATTGCGTAGTTTTTACCCCAAGATCAAGCAAGCGCTCTACCCACTCAGCTGTATCAACCACCGGATACAACGCCAATTGCGATGCATCGGTGGCAGAAAACGGTTTAACTGCCACTTCTTTGCTCTGCCAACCTAACACATCCACTTCAGGATGATTCGCCGTTAACGGACATGGGAATAGCTCACGTGATACTGGCCAGCTAACTTCACCGTGACCATCTTGGTGAGAGCTTTGGTATCCACGCGCATGAGCACGCGCTAATGTCACGGCATCTTCCAAAGGATAATCTAAGGCTAATGCGCAAAGTAACATTGCACGCTGTGGCTCTCCTGCCCCTGCATGATGGCAGTAAACCGCACGCGCTTCGCCATTGTGGTGCCAGATATCAACACAGCCATTTTCGGTAGGCAGACCACACACAACCAAACGACTGTCTTGCTCAACCTTTAATTGCATCTCCCGCACACAGGGATACGGTGCGTACCATTGGTCCAGTACTTTTAATCCTGCGAAACCAGCCTCAGCCTGGTTGAAAACCAGGCTGAGCTGACGCTCTTCAATCTTAATGTCTACAACACCCGATTCACTCACGCTAACACTAACCGCATTACCTAGCTGATATTGATCAGCATTGGCAAGCAGTGGTTCAACATGCATCAGTAACGGCGTTAAGTGATCTGGTAAACATAAAGAGCTCATTAGATTTCCTCTTGAACAGGGTGATATAGCTCACTGCCTCGAGAACGGAATTCATCGGATTTTTGCTGCATGCCTTCTAACGGGTTATCAAGCAATTTAATCGCTATATCACCGTTTTCTTCTAGCCCTTTGGCATAATCTCGCACTTCTTGAGAGATTTTCATCGAGCAGAATTTAGGCCCACACATCGAACAAAAATGCGCGACTTTTCCTGATTCTTGAGGCAAAGTTTCATCATGATAGGCACGTGCCGTATCAGGGTCTAAGCCGAGGTTAAATTGGTCTTCCCAGCGGAATTCAAAACGGGCTTTTGATAATGCATTGTCTCGAACTTGCGCACCCGGGTGACCTTTAGCTAAGTCTGCCGCATGAGCACATAGCTTGTAGGTGATCAATCCGACTTTTACATCATCTTTATTGGGCAAACCGAGGTGTTCTTTCGGGGTGACGTAACACAACATGGCACAGCCGTACCAACCAATAATCGCAGCACCAATACCCGAGGTTATATGATCATAACCCGGTGCAATATCAGTCGTTAGGGGACCTAGCGTATAGAACGGCGCTTCGTGGCAGTGCTCAAGCTGCTCATCCATGTTCTCTTTGATCATGTGCATCGGCACATGGCCTGGGCCTTCAATCATGACCTGAACATCGTATTCCCATGCGATTTTAGTCAACTCGCCTAAGGTACGTAATTCACTAAACTGGGCTTCATCATTGGCATCTGCCACCGATCCCGGACGTAAGCCGTCACCGAGAGAAAGTGAAATATCGTACTGAGCACAAATCTCACAAATTTCGCGAAAGTGCATATAGAGAAAACTTTCTTCATGGTGAGCCAAGCACCACTTTGCCATTATGGATCCACCACGAGAAACAATGCCAGTGACACGCTTGGCGGTCATAGGTACATAACGCAGCAATACGCCAGCATGGATCGTAAAGTAATCGACCCCTTGCTCAGCCTGCTCCAACAACGTATCACGGAAGACATCCCAGTTCAGGTTTTCAGCAATACCATTGACCTTTTCCAGTGCCTGGTACATTGGCACAGTACCAATCGGCACTGGGCTGTTTCGGATAATCCATTCGCGGGTTTCGTGAATATTACGCCCAGTAGAAAGATCCATGACGGTATCGCCGCCCCAGCGGGTCGACCACACCAGTTTCTCGACCTCTTCTTCAATGGAAGAGCTCACTGCCGAGTTACCAATATTGGCATTCACTTTTACCAAGAAGTTACGGCCAATGATCATTGGCTCTGATTCTGGGTGGTTGATATTGGCAGGAATAATCGCACGACCTTCGGCGACTTCCTGGCGCACGAACTCGGGGGTGATTTCAGGGGGGAGATTGGCACCAAAGTTAATACCTGGATGCTGCTGGTTTAGCACTTCATCGGCATATTTGGCACGCCCCATATTTTCACGGATCGCGATATATTCCATTTCCGGTGTCACGATGCCTTTGCGCGCATAATGCAGCTGAGTGACACAGTACCCTTCAGCCGCTTGGCGTGCTTGAATTCGGGCATCAAAGCGCAGCTCATCGAGGGTTTCATCAGATAAACGTTCTTTGGTGTATACCGAATTTGATTCCTCCAGCAACACGGTATCGCCACGCTCTTCAATCCAACCTGAGCGCACTTTTTCTAGGCCATCATAAATATTAACGGGCTGGTTGGGATCGGTGTAGAAGCCCGACGTATCATAAACACGGATCGGTTCATTTGGCTCTAAGATAGGATCTTTTTTGGTACCACCGACTAAGCTGTCAGCCAGTGAAATTTCACGCATCGGTACTTGGATGTCTGCTCGACTACCTTGAACATACACTTTTTGTGAATTAGGGAAAGGTTGTACAGTAAGTGAATCTATAAATTGTTTAGCTTCCAGTCTCGCTTGTTTGCGAATCGACATAGCAAATTCCTTTGTTTCCATTTAGGGAAAATTGCTTGGCGGGTTGGTGCATAAACAAGAGGCGTACACGTAGTATGTGCAGCGTTATCTGATGCGCTAACTAAGTATAAATAATATTTCTATCAATACAGTTAGGCAGAAGATTTTCTCTTGTTCCCTTCGCAGGTATTAGCCTGATCAGGTTCAACGGATCCCGTAATACGGTCTCAGCCATGTGGCACTCCGACAAGTTTCAAAAGGAAGTATAAGGAAGGGAACAAATCACAGCAACCACAAAACCTAAAAAGTGATGAAGTAGCGATAAAAATTCAGATACGGCATAAATATACTGTTTCAACATTATTTTGTACGTTATTTAGCCACCATCACTAAGTACTACTGTAAAATCATGACATCACATTTCAATTTTTGGGCGACGTCATGGCTAATGTCATTACACCAGTGAAGGCGATTTTTGTGATAACCCATAATCACTAAGTTGGCTTTGATTTTTTCTGCTAACTCAATGACATGATTAGTGACACCACCATCAGCAATATGTACAGCACGTACTGGGTAAGGTGATTGCTTTGACAAGGCTGAAAGCTGGCTCATGCGTTTAAGCTCGAGATCGTTGTGGCTCTCTTCCAGCCCTAATTCAACATCCATATAGCTCACATTACCGATGCCTGGTTCAACATATACAATATGCAGTTCTGCATTATTTTGTTCTGCCACTACACCCGCTTTAATCATTAACTTGTGTGCATCAATATCATCAGGATTCACTGATAATAAAATAGTTTGGTAAAGTGCCATGATGCTGCCTCCCAAAGAAAAACAATTCGTAATACTTAACGATGATTATATTGCTGCTATAACAAGTATGTTCCAACTAGAAAAATATATTGCACAGGAAACAGTGATTTCAATTTTGAAACGATATGCGAATGAATAATTAAACCTAATTATGGTATTAGTATACCCAAGTCACCTCAAGATGCAGGATTCTCGCTGAAACGAGCAGCTTGAGGTAACTTGGGGATATATCAATTCTTTCATTTTAAATGAGATACCAATGAGTCAATTCACACTATTGGGTTTTATCGCCCTCGGGGGAGCCTTCGGAGCCTGCTCGCGCTACTTGATATCAGAGCTTTGCGTCGTACTTTTAGGGCGCGGATTCCCATACGGTACGCTAACTGTCAATGTTATTGGTTCGTTGCTGATGGGCATTTTAATGTCTTCACTTAACCAAGGGTTAATTGAAGCTGGACCATGGCGTCCGATTATCGGCTTGGGCTTTCTTGGTGCGCTGACTACCTTTTCTACGTTCTCGATGGATAACGTCATTTTAATGCAGCACGGTGAGTTCATAAAAGCAGGGCTAAACATTCTACTGAATGTGGCCTTGAGCATTACGGCCTGCTTTATCGGCTACCAACTAATGATGAAAAGCTAAATATACGTAACGCATTATTACGCGACCAACTACTTTTCGATACCAACAAAAAAGCCTCGCATAAATGCGAGGCTTTTTCTAAATCTGGCAGGGGTGGAGAGATTCGAACTCCCAACACGCGGATTTGGAATCCGCTGCTCTGCCAATTGGAGCTACACCCCTAGATGTGCTGATTATTGTATACCGCTGGCAGAGAATTGCTAGTAGCAATAGCGCAAAGTTTTCAACTTCTTGTCCAAGTGTCTACTTTACGAACAAAATAACTCTATTAACAACCACTTGCTGTCGAAAGAACCAGTTCCAACTAATAAAAAAGGTGACCCGAAGATCACCTTTTTTGTTCAGTAACGTCAGACGTTAGCCTTTATACAGCTTCGGGTTAAACACATCACGTAACCAATCACCCAGTAAATTAATCACCAATACCAGAGAGATCAAAACGATGCCAGGGAATGCAGTGATCCACCAAGAGCCTGAGAAAATGTAATTAAAGCCAATACTGATCAATGAGCCTAATGACGGTTGATCAACTGGCAAACCTAGACCAAGGAAGGATAATGCTGCTTCCGACATAATCGCATTCGCGATTTGTACTGTTGAAATAACCAAGATAGGTGATAAGCAGTTCGGCAAAATATGGCGGAACATGATACGTGGCGAACGGAATCCCATTACACGCGCAGCTTCAACATACTCTTTTTTCTTCTCGGCCAATACTGATGCACGCACAGTACGCGCATACTGCGGCCATTCAGCCACACCGATAATCACCACCAGCATAACCACTGCATATTGACTAAACAGCTCAGACCCTAAAACGGTTCGGAATATTGCCGACACTATGATGGCTACCATCATGGTTGAAAACGACAGCTGCACATCAGCAAAGCGCATCAAGAAGCTATCGATGCGACCACCAAAGTAACCCGCACTTAAACCAATTGTCACACCCAGTATTAACTGAAGACCAACGGCTAATAAACCAATGGTGAGTGATAAACGAGAACCATAAAGAATGGTAGAGAAAATATCTCGCCCCTGATCATCCGTGCCTAACAGAAAACGGCTATCGCCCTCTTCCATCCAAGACGGTGGCAGTTCAGAGTCCATGATATCGATGACCGACAAATCATAAGGGTCTGTCGGTGCAATCCATGGTGCTAATACTGATGCAGATACAAAAGTAAGGAAAAGGGCAAAACTGAACATCGCCACTTTATCTTTCAAGAAGTAGTACACGATATCGGAATTTTTAAAGCGTTCCCAACGGCTTGGAGCGGTTACTGTTGCTGTATTCATAACTTACTCCCCTTTACCTGTTAGATTAACGGTTGGGTTAACCAAGCCATATAGCAGGTCAACAATGGTATTCGTTACTACAAAGATTAAGCCCACGAAGATAACGTAAGCAGTGATTAACGGCGTATCTACACGGTTAATCGCATCTAGGAACAACAAGCCTGTTCCTGGCCATTGGAATACCGTTTCAGTCAAAATAGTGTAGGCAACCATTGTACCGATCTGCACCCCACCGACAGTTAATACTGGCAGCATGGTATTTTTCAACGCATGTTGATAATAAATCTTGTTGCTTGCTAAGCCTTTAGCTCTCGCAAACTTAATGTACTCCGAACTTAACGCTTCCAGCATTTCAGAACGAACAAGACGAATAAACAGTGGCAGCATGATGGAAGCAAGCGCGACACAAGGCAGTACTAAGTGTTTAAGACCATCAATGGTGAAGTAGCCCGATTGCCAGCCTAATACATTCGCAGTTTCCCCTCGGCCATAAGACGGCAGCCAACCTAATTCAATAGAGAAAACATACATCAACATGATCGCAGTTAAGAAGACTGGTATAGAAATACCGACACTACTAAGCGCCATCACGGTTTTAGTAAACATGCTATTGGGGTGGATAGCAGAATAAACCCCGAGTGGTATCGACACCACGATAATAATAAGAGTTGCGCCGAACACAAGCTCAAGCGTTGCCACCAGTTTATCCAGAATCACTTCTGCTGCTGGGCGCTTAAAAAAATATGACGTACCTAAATCGCCTTGAACGGCGTTAATAATAAAACGGCTATATTTAGTCACGAATGGGTCGTTTAGACCGAGATCGTCACGCAATTGTTGACGTTCAGCTTCTGATACAGACTGCCCCACCAGCTCTCGCAATGGGTCGCCAAGGTTATCCTGAATGGCAAATGCCACCAGACTGATCACAAACATCACTATCAGTGCCTGAAACAGGCGCTTGACCAGAAACGTAAACATTCCTTGCCCCTTCTATCGTCCTTAAAAAGTGCCGAAGCATGTCACTTCGGCACTGGTGCTGCTTATTTCATTTACAAGCTGTTACTTACTTCTCATCAACCACAAGGTCACCGAAGTAAGGCATTACCATTGAGTTAACAATCTTTGCAGCATGAACATTTGATTTCACACCCCATGCTTCACTCTGCCAATGTAGGGGTACGTATGCCGCATCGTTATACAAAGTGGCTTCTACTGTTTGAAGCATTTGTGCACGCTTTTTAGGGTCCGTTTCTACGTTCGAGCCTTCTACTAACTTATCGACTTCAGCATTTGAATAATGACCACAGTTATACTGACCACGACCTGTTTCTTCATTTCGTGTCATTGTCAGGAATTCACTTAGGTTCGCTGAATCTTCTGTATCTGAGTGCCAACCAATCATCATCATGTCTGCTGAACACAGATCGAACTCAGGCCAGTATTGCGCTTTTGGCAATGTTTTTAGATCCACCTTGATGCCGATTTTAGATAACATTGCAGCTGCAGCCTGCGCCACTTTTGCATCGTTAACATAACGGTTGTTAGGTGCCATCATGGTTAGCGTAAAGCCGTTCTCGTAACCAGCTTCCTTCATAAGCTCTTTCGCTTTTTTCAGGTCGTAACGTGGAACTAGCTCACCGTCGTAACCCGCATAACCTTCAGGACCTTGCTGACCAGCTGCCGTTGCGAAGCCTTTCATGATTTTCTTCACGATGCCTTCGTTATTGATTGCATTAACAATCGCTTGACGAACTCGTACGTCTTTTAGGGCTTCGTTGCTATTTTGGTTCATCTGGAACGTGATGATACGTGTGCCAGGTAGCGTAACTAGATCGATACCGTCAGCGTTCTCTACACGCTTATGATCGTTTGGTGCAACAGGGTGAATCATATCAACACCACCAGAAAGCAGCGCTGCTACACGTGTGGCGTTTTCTTTAATCGGCACTAACGTTAGCTTATCAACGTTACCTTCCGATGCTGTGTCCCAGTAATCTGCAAAGCGTTCAAATTCAACTTTAACGCCCTGCTCACGCGACGTTACAACAAAAGGACCGGTACCAGAAATGTGTGTTGATGCGAAAGAATTACCATGCTTCACTAACTCAGCTTTATCTTTACCATCTTCTGTTTTACCCGAGTAGAACTTGCTGTCCATTGGGAAGATGTAAGTTGCTGTTTGAAGCACTAGCGGATAAGGACCTTTTGAGATCAATTGAACTGTGTACTCATCCACTTTTTTCATTTCTGAGTACGGTTCGAAGATTGCTTTAAAATCAGGTGATGATTTAAGACGGTTAAATGTCCAAACTACGTCATCCGCTGTCATGGTGTTACCGGAGTGGAATTTAACCCCTTTACGTAATGTGAACTGGAATGTGTTGTCATCAATACGTTTCCAGCTTTCAGCTAGACGAGATTCAAATTCAAACTCTTGGGTATAACGAACCAGTGGATCAAAGACCATGTGGGACAATTGCAGCGTACCACCAGAAAGTTGCTCATGCGGGTCAAGTGATACTGGATCGGCATCGTAAGCGACTTTGATATTTGCTGCTGCTGCGCTAAAACTCAGACCTGCGGCGATTAAAGCGACTGCCAGCTTGCTCTTAATGGTTTTCATTGCATAACTCCTTTATGCGGGGAGCGAACTCCCTTGCTGTTGTGTTTGGTTTTTATTAGTTTTACTGAACCCAGCCAAGGCAATTGCAATAGCCATAACCGGTACAGATGGTTAAGCTAATTTCAATCCTTCCTGACTCATACCTTTAAACTCAGGCATCAATGAAATCAGGTGTTTGCTGTACTCATGTTGAGGAGCAGTAAACAGTTGCTCGGTAGGCGAGACTTCCAACAGTGTTCCTTGCTGCATTACACCAATACGGTCACACATTTGTCGTATAACGGGTAAATCATGGCTAATAAATAGCATGGTGAGGTTTAACTCATCCTGCAGGTCTTTCAGCAGATTAAGAATTTGTGCCTGTACCGATACATCCAATGCAGATGTCGGCTCATCACAAATTAATAAACGTGGGCGAGTAGCGAGCGCACGAGCGATAGAAATACGCTGACGCTGACCACCAGAAAATTCATGGGGAAATTTCACGCTAGCTGCACGACCTAAACCAACATGATCCAATAAGTCATGCACAATTTGACGCGTTTGAGCTTCATTATCAGACAGTTTATGGAAACGAATAGGTTCGGCAATAATATCGAATATTTTCATCCGTGGGTTCATTGAAGAATACGGATTTTGGAATACCATCTGCATTTGACGACGCATTGGGCGGCGTTCTTTTTCACTCTTCAGTGCCGTAAGATCAATGCCTTCAAATGTCACTTTTCCTGAATTAGGCGGGTATAACCCAGCAATAACACGTGCAATCGTTGATTTACCTGAACCAGATTCACCGACTAAACCAAATGTCTCACCTTCATAGATTTCAAAGCTAACATTATTAGAAGCTTGCACGTACTCACGGCGACTTTCAAAAAATGAATCTTTCGTCGTAAAACGTAGATTCACGTTTTCAACCTGAAGCAAAGCACCAGTGTAACTGCGCTGATCTTCACTTTGACCTAGCCAATGGTTTTTTACATCAAGTTGCGTCAACTCATGCGCTTCTTCGATATAACTAACCAACGGAAAACGATTTAGTTTTACGTCTGAACGAGGCACCGCAGAAATCAAACTTTGAGTATATGGATGGTTAGGACGACTCAATACTTGCTCAGTCGTACCAATCTCAACCAAATCACCACGGTACATTACCGCAACCCGATCGGTTACATTCGATACTACGCCCATATCGTGAGTGACCAGCATACAGCCGACATTCTTCTCGATACAAAGATTACGAATAAGAGTCAGGATTTGATCTTGAATTGATACATCGAGTGCTGTTGTTGGCTCATCAGCTATTATCAGGTCAGGTTCACCAGATAGCGCTATCGCTATTACCACACGTTGACGCATACCACCAGAAAACTGGTGCGGATACTGTTTGATACGAAGTTCTGGCTCAGGAATACCAACCTGATCCATTAAACTAATAGCACGCGTATAGGCCTCAGCCTTCGTTACCTTTAAATTCGTTAAAATCGTTTCTGTTATCTGTTGTTCAACCGTAAAGAGTGGGTTTAACGACGTCATCGGATCTTGGAAAATAAATCCAATTTTTGAACCTCGAATCTTTCTCATCTCTTCTGATGATAAACCTGAGATTTTATCACCATCCAGATAAACGTCACCACTTGCGACCTTTCCTGGTGGGCTCAATAAATCAATAACAGCATTACCTACTGTCGACTTACCGGCGCCTGACTCACCCACTACACCTACTATCTCACCACGTTCAATGGTGAACGATAGTGATTTAACAGCGGCATGTATCCCATGACGAGAGGGGTATTCTATACGAAGATTTTTTACTTCTAATAATGACATTACCAGACCTCAACTGCTTGGCAGCTTTCTGCCCTGTCTGAAAAATTGAATCCATTCACTTCCAGTACAAATGGCTGGACATAAGTACGTCCAATAATCTGTCAAAAATTTCACAGAAAAGCAACAAAACAAGCTGAAAAACTAAAAAATAGAGTAAAGAACGAATAAATACTCAATTCAAACCACACGAAAAGCGATTATCCAGAGGTTGTGAAACGCCACCAATGCGCTGCTACACAAGGCTGAATTAAGAGTTTTTATCTAGAAAAAGCCCTATATCTTATAACTTAAAATAAAATAATCATGAATAAAAAATCAAAAAAAGCTCATGCAACATTTAACACTATATAAACATAAACTAATAACGCAGGGTAAAACAGTTATTTAAACCACACTAAAAGATAATATCGAGATATATGTTCAAATGATAAGTACCAATGCAGTGAATACCACCAATGCATGTATAGGTTTGCTTTTTTACTCGCCTCAAAGCCACATAAAAAATAAAACGCAAATATATCAATACGTTAAAGTGATACTTGAGGTAATAGGAAGGAAAAGTACATCGCTATACGAATTAAAGGTCAGCCATTAATGAAAAAAGAAAAATCACGAATAATTTAGAGGGTAATGATAACAAGCGGCGGTTTTCAATAATCGGAGGAGGTAATAAGAGGATTTAAAAGATAAAAAAAAGCCTCGTCTTTCGACGAGGCTTTCTAATGGTGGTCGGTGAAGAGGGATTCGAACCCCCGACCCTCTGGTCCCAAACCAGATGCGCTACCAAGCTGCGCTATTCACCGACAATCGTTTTAGGCTTAAAGCCAAGGAAGTGAAAACACTACCTAAATATGGGGTGGCTAACGGGGCTTGAACCCGCGACAACCGGAATCACAATCCGGGACTCTACCAACTGAGCTATAGCCACCATTGTTAGTGGTCGGTGAAGAGGGATTCGAACCCCCGACCCTCTGGTCCCAAACCAGATGCGCTACCAAGCTGCGCTATTCACCGACTAAATCTTGCTTTTTAAAGGCTATCGCCTGAGAATACTGATTTAACAATCAATCTTCTAAAAGATGGGGTGGCTAACGGGGCTTGAACCCGCGACAACCGGAATCACAATCCGGGACTCTACCAACTGAGCTATAGCCACCATTGTTTCTATTTTACCAATTTTTTATACCGGATGGTGCGCCTGAAAGGATTCGAACCTTCGACCTTTGGCTCCGGAGGCCAACGCTCTATCCAGCTGAGCTACAGGCGCCTTGCCCTGTCGGCGGAGGTGAATATTACGGATCAGGGGGGTATTCGTCTAGTCTTTTTTTTGTTTTTTTTACTGTATGCTTTAATTTTAAACGATTAAGTGTTGATTAGCTTCATACAAATACAACCGCTCTGTTTATCACTTTAAATTTAACGGATATAATAACTTGGTTTTTACATTTTAAACATTTTGTAAATAATCACTGCCTAGTCTCAACAGTTCGATTAAAAACAATTCATTATATACGGCTGCGGCAATAGCACATAAATAATTTGGAAGTGTAAGGTGAGCTCAATGGAATTATCTCTTCGACAGTTAATTGTCGCGACAGTAGCAGCATTAACATTTGCTGGTTCAGTTGCTGCGGCTGATATGTCAGACGACGCTATCGCAGAACGAATTAAACCTGTTGGTTCGGTTTATTTAGAAGGTGATACCCCTACAGATACAGCAGCAACGTCAGGCCCTCGTTCAGGCGATGCAGTTTATGGCACCTTCTGTATTGCCTGTCATGGTTCAGGTGTTTTAAGTGCACCGAAAAAAGGGGATGCAGGTGATTGGAGCCCACGTTTAGCCAAAGGTATGGACGTATTAACCGATCATGCTCTTAACGGCTTTAACGCAATGCCAGCTAAAGGCTCATGTATGGATTGTAGTGACGATGAGATCGTCGCAGCAATTAATCATATGATTGAAGGTTTATAACAGCGCATTTAAGCCAATCAAAATAAGTAACACAAACTAAAAAGGTTAGCCTCTCGGCTAACCTTTTTTAATGCATATTTGCTGTTAACTTAATTCTTCTTAAACATGGCTGCACGTAAGTTGGCGATATGTGATTGCCCTTTCTGCATTCGCTCTTGTTGAGTAACTGGGCGCTTTTCAACATCCCAGTGCAAATCATCTTGTGGCAACTCATACAAGAAACGGCTTGGCTCCGGTTTTATCAACTCACCGTATTGTCGGCGCTCTTTACACAAGGTAAAGGTTAACTCTTTTTGTGCTCGCGTAATGCCAACATAAGCTAAACGACGCTCTTCCTCTACGTTACCTTCATCCACGCTGGTTTGGTGAGGCAAAATCCCCTCTTCGGCACCAACAAGGTACACATAGGGGAACTCTAAACCTTTAGAAGCATGAAGCGTCATTAACTGCACTTGATCTGCTTCATCATCTTCTTCACCACGCTCCATCATGTCTCGCAGTGTTAGGCGCTGAACGATCTCTTTTAACGTTTTAACTTCATTGTCATAGTTATCGCCCTCTAAATCCGCAGTCACCCAGCTATACAGCTGAGACACGTTTTTCATTCGCATCTCTGCCGCTTTGGGGCTTGGTGAGCTTTCGTACAGCCAGTCTTCATAATGAATATCACGTACTAACTCACGCAGAGCTGCGACAGAGTCACCCCGCTCAATATTCTCAGACATCTCAACAACCCAGCGAGTAAAACGCTGTAAATTTTCCAGCCCACGTCCCGTTAAGTGTTGCTCTAACCCTAGCTCAAAGCTGGAAGCAAATAAGCTTTTACCACGCATATTGGCGTAAGTACCCAGCTTTTCTAATGTCACAGGGCCGATTTCGCGGCGTGGCGTATTCACGATACGTAAGAAAGCATTATCATCATCAAGGTTGGTTAGCAGGCGAAGGTACGCCATGATATCTTTGATTTCAGAACGAGAGAAAAATGACGTGCCACCTGAAATCTTATACGGAATTCGGTTTTGCATTAATGACTTTTCGAACAAACGCGATTGGTGGTTACCACGGTATAAAATCGAATAGTCTTTATATCCCGTGTTGTTCAAGAAGCGGTGCGCAATCAATTCGCCGACAACCTTTTCGGCTTCATGCTCTTCATTTTTTGCTGTGATCACTTTCAGCATCTCGCCGTCGGGTATTTCAGAAAAAAGTGCTTTTTCAAACAAGTGCGGATTATTCGCAATCAATATGTTGGCAGTACGTAAAATCCGGCTGGTCGAGCGGTAATTTTGTTCGAGTTTTATCACCCGTAAACTGGGAAAATCTTTCTGCAATAAACCCAGATTCTCTGGCTGAGCGCCACGCCATGAATATACCGACTGATCATCGTCACCGACCACAGTAAAACGAGAACGCTCGCCGACTAACAGTTTCACAAATAAATACTGGCTGGTATTGGTATCTTGGTATTCGTCGACAAGTAAGTAACGAATTTTATTTTGCCAACGCTGACGCATTTCTTGATCGTCACGTAGTAGCAATACAGGTAATAAAATTAAATCATCAAAATCCAGGGCGTTATACGCTTTCATTTGTCGCTGATACAATTCGTAGCAATGGGCAAATAACTGATCACGTTCTGATTGGGCATAAGCTTGTGCTTCTGCAGCCGACAACATCTCATTTTTCCAATTGGAAATCGCAGACTGTAATAGCTTTAACAGATCTTTATCGCCGTCTAATTCATCTTCTGTTAATTCTTTTAACAAGGCCATTTGGTCTTGATCATCAAACAACGAAAAATTGGCTTTCAGACCAAGAGCTTTATATTCACGACGAATAATATTTAAGCCCAAAGTGTGAAAAGTTGACACCATTAAACCTTTGGCTTCTTTCTTACCCAAAGTTTTCCCAACACGCTCTTTCATTTCACGTGCAGCTTTATTGGTAAAGGTTAAAGCAGCGATGTTGCGAGCTTTATAGTCACAATGCTGAACTAAGTACGCAATTTTATTAGTGATTACACGGGTTTTACCTGATCCAGCCCCAGCTAGAACAAGACATGGCCCAGCTATGTATTTCACTGCTTCTGTTTGCCTTGAGTTCAGTTTCATCTGCTTATCCTGTTTCAAATTTTTATCGTGTTTACACCAACAGGCGCATTGTAGCGGGTTCTTACAACTTGTCTATTAAGCCCTCGTCGAAGCATTCACGAAACTAAAGGGGGATAAGAAAATACTTGCACAAAAATTTATGACATTTAAAATAATGAATGAACATTCATTCATTATTTTATTTAACATTGAATACCCCATGAACAATAAAAAAGAACGTATCTTACTAGCAACAGAAAAACTGCTCGCCGAGTACGGATTTCATGGGCTTTCCATGCAAATGGTTGCCAAAGAAGCTGGGGTCGCTGCGGGGACGATTTATCGTTATTTTGAAGATAAAGATGATCTACTCTACCAACTTCATGATCATATTTTAGGTTATGTTGCGAACAAACTGACACTTAATGTGTCTGATGAAATGCCGTTGAAACAACGATTTCGCACCATGTGGCTAAATATATGGAATATGGCAACGCGCGGTGATGCACCATTGATCAATAGAGGCCAGTTTGAAAACTTACCTCGCCGCGATAATCACGAGCAGCGATTATTAGAAAAAAAGATGTTTGCACAAGTTGATCGCCTCTTTGATGAGGGGAAAGCAAGCGGTCAATTTAAAGATCTCGATAATGAAATACTAAGTGTTTTAAGCCTTGAGCCTAGCAGTTGCCTGGCTCGTAAACATATGAAAGGCATTGTAATTGTCACCGATGAAGCGATAGACGCAGCCATCGATGCCTGTTGGGATGCCATAACTAAGCATTAACATTAGCAATTCCGGAGCACACCCTAAAATGAAAAAATGGATAGTGATGCTATTTGTCGCACTACTGCTGTTCGGTAGTGTGATAGGTTTTAATCTGATTAAGCAGAAAAAAATAGCAGAATATATGGCAAGTATGCCTGAACCTGAGTTTCCAGTAACCGTCATAGACGCCAAAGCAGGAAGTTGGGTTCCTGTGATTGACGCTATTGGCTTTATCGAACCCAATCAAGGTGTAATGATATCAACAGAAGCATCTGGTGTTATCGATGATATCGATTTTGAATCTGGCGCAATTGTAAAAGCGGGTCAAAAGCTTATCGCACTTGATTCTGATGTTGAAAATGCCAACTTACAAAGTAGCCAAGCACGTCTTCCTGCTGCAAAAGCAAAGTACATTCGCTATCAAGGTCTTTATAAGAAAGGGTCTATCTCAAAAGAATCTTATGATGATGCTGAAGCGGCTTACTTTTCGCTGGTTGCTGATATTAAAAGCCTAAAAGCGACGATTGATCGTCGTACTATCAAGGCACCTTTCGATGGTGTTGTTGGCTTACGAAATATTTTCCTTGGTCAATATATTCAGCCAGGAACTGACGTTGTTCGCCTAGAAGATACGACCTTAATGAAGCTGCGATTCACAGTGCCACAAACCGACATATCTGAAATCTATCTTGGTCAAGAAGTCGATATCTTTGTTGATGCTTACCCTGAAACACCGTTCAGAGGAAAAATCAGTGCCATTGAACCTGCTGTTAACTACCAGAGCGGTCTAGTTCAAATTCAGGCTGATATTCCAAACAACGATGGTCAGTTACGTTCAGGTATGTTTGCCCGCGCGAGCATTATTCTGCCAACGTTAGAAAACCAAATCATCCTACCGCAAACAGCCATTACTTTTACGTTATATGGCGATAATGTTTACGTGGTAAATAAAGATGACAATGGTGACTTACGTGCGCGCCAATCTGTTGTAGAAACAGGTGAACGCGACGGCGCTGTTGTGCACATTTTAAAAGGTGTGAAGGTTGACGATACTATTGTGACTTCGGGTCAGGTTCGTCTAAGTAATGACGCTAAAGTGCATATTGTTGAAAGCAATGCACTAGAAGCGCCAGCTGAAGTACCAATGCTATAATCCGGAGGATTAATGCGCTTTACAGATGTTTTTATTAAGCGTCCTGTTCTGGCGGTATCAATCAGCTTTTTGATTGCCTTACTTGGCTTGCAAGCTATCTTTAAAATGCAGGTTCGAGAATACCCCGACATGACCAATACCGTAGTAACGGTAACAACCAGTTACTACGGTGCAAGTGCCGATCTTATTCAGGGCTTTATTACCCAGCCTTTAGAACAAGCAATAGCACAAGCCGATAATATCGACTACATGACATCATCCTCAGTGCTCGGTTCTTCAACCATCACTGTCACGATGAAGTTGAACACCGATCCAAACGGTGCACTGGCTGATATTCTGGCGAAAACTAACTCAGTACGATCTCAGCTCCCGAAAGAGGCTGAAGATCCGACGGTAACCATGTCAACCGGCTCTACAACCGCGGTTATGTACATAGGTTTCACCAGTGACGAGTTAGTATCAAGCCAGATTACCGATTACTTAGAGCGCGTGGTTAACCCACAGCTATTTACCGTAAACGGTGTGTCGAAAGTCGATCTGTATGGTGGTCTAAAATATGCATTACGTGTATGGCTAGATCCACCAAAAATGGCAGCTTACAACCTAACGGCAACTGATGTAATGAGCGTATTAAGCGCCAACAACTACCAGTCTGCAACTGGTCAAGCTGTTGGTGAGTTCGTTCTGTATAACGGTACTGCCGATACCCAGGTATCTGATACTGACGAGCTGTCTAAATTAGTTGTCTCAACTAAGAATGGTCAAGTCATTCGCCTAGGTGATATCGCAAAAGTCTCATTGGAAAAAAGCCACGATATTTATCGTGCTTCTGCCAATGGCGAAGAAGCGGTTGTTGCCGCAATCAACGCAGCACCGAGTGCTAACCCGATCAACATCGCAGCAGATGTACTGACATTATTGCCTGAACTAAAACGCAATATGCCAAGCAACATCAAAATGAATGTGATGTATGACTCGACGATTGCGATCAACGAATCAATTCAAGAAGTAATCAAGACTATCGCTGAAGCGGCATTGATCGTATTGGTGGTTATTACCTTGTTCTTGGGTTCATTCCGTGCTGTTTTGATCCCAATTATTACGATTCCACTATCACTGATTGGTGTTGCCTTAGTGATGCAGATGTTTGGTTTCTCATGGAACCTAATGACACTGCTAGCAATGGTATTGGCAATCGGACTGGTAGTAGATGATGCGATCGTTGTTCTAGAAAACGTCGACCGTCATATTAAGCTTGGTGAGTCACCGTTCCGGGCTGCAATCATTGGTACGCGTGAAATCGCAGTACCGGTTATCGCCATGACCCTGACGCTGGGCGCAGTATATGCCCCTATAGCAATGATGGGGGGTATCACTGGTTCATTGTTTAAAGAGTTTGCCTTAACACTGGCAGGTGCTGTATTTGTATCAGGTATTATCGCACTAACATTATCACCGATGATGTGTTCGAAAATGCTAAAGGCTAATGAAAAGCCAAGTAAATTCGAATCAACCGTCCATGGCTTCCTGGACCGTATGACTAACCGCTATGAGAAAATGCTTGGCGGTATAATGACAATGCGCCCAGTGGTTATCGTATTTGCAGCAATAGTACTGACAAGCCTACCGTTCTTGTTTAAATTTATTCCAAGTGAACTTGCACCATCTGAAGATAAAGGTGTATTGATGATGATGGGTACTGCCCCATCAAACGCAAACTTGGATTACATTGAAAATACCATGCAAGAAGTTAACAAAATGCTGAGTGATCAGCCAGAAGTTGCTTATGCGCAGGTATTCTCTGGTGTGCCTAATTCAAACCAAGCCTTTGGTATTGCTTCAATGGTGCCGTGGAGTGAACGAGAAGCGAGTCAAGCAGACGTTGTTAAACGTGTTACTGATTTGGTGAAAGATATACCTGAAATGGCCGTAACAGCCTTCCAAATGCCTGAATTACCAGGTGCTGGTTCTGGCTTACCCATTCAGTTCGTAATCACAACACCAAACCAGTTTGAAAGCTTATTCCAAGTAACCACTGATATTTTGAATGCAGTTAAAAACAATCCAATGTTCGTATATTCAGATCTGGATTTGAACTATGACTCTGCCACCATGAAAATCAGCATTGATAAAGACAAAGCTGGTGCTTACGGCGTCACCATGCAAGATATTGGTATGACGTTAAGTACAATGATGGCAGACGGTTATGTAAACCGTATTGACCTGAATGGTCGTTCTTATGAGGTTATTCCTCAAGTTGAACGTAAGTACCGCCTAAACCCTGAATCAATCAATGGCTACTACGTCCGTGCTGCGGATGGAAAAGCGATTCCTCTTGGTAGCTTAATCACGATTGATGTTGTGGCTGAACCTCGTGCATTGCCTCACTTCAACCAGCTGAACTCTGCAACTATTGGTGCTGTACCTGCACCAGGAACAGCAATGGGTGATGCGATCAACTGGTTCCAAACAGAGGCTGTAGGCAAATTACCTTCGGGCTATCAGTATGACTTTATGGGTGAGGCACGTCAGTACGTAACTGAAGGTAATGCCTTATACATGACGTTTGCTCTAGCACTCGCCATTATCTACTTGGTACTAGCGATTCAATTCGAATCATTGCGTGATCCGCTTGTTATTCTTGTATCTGTACCACTGGCTATTTGTGGCGCATTAATCGCCCTCTCTTGGGGTGCTGCATCAATGAATATCTATTCTCAGGTCGGGTTAATCACCCTCATAGGTTTGATTACCAAGCACGGTATTCTTATTTGTGAAGTCGCCAAAGAAGAGCAATTACTGCATCAGAAGAATCGTATGGAAGCCGTTATGGAAGCTGCGAAGGTTCGTCTTCGTCCAATCCTAATGACTACCGCCGCGATGATCGCTGGTCTTATTCCACTACTTTATGCTTCGGGTGCAGGTGCAGCACAGCGCTTTAGTATTGGTATCGTAATTGTTGCGGGTCTGGCAATCGGTACAATCTTTACCTTGTTCGTACTACCAGTGATTTATACTTACTTGGCAAGTATTCACAAGCCTTTACCTACCTTTATGGAGGATAAGGATTTGGAAAAGTTAAAGCGGGCTGACGAAGCGAGAAACGCTTTGAAAGCTCGTGATTGCTAATTCAATAAATATAGATTCAGAGGCCGCCATTGTGCGGCCTCTTTTATTTTCACGATTCAACGACGACAATTGCGCTGTGATTGAATAAAATAACCACAACAAACTTTAACCCGTTACGGAGCTACTAAAGCTATGTTTGATCCAAAAAAGCTAGAGCAAGTTGCTAAGCAGATCCAAGAATCAATGCCTCAGCCAGTAAAAGAATTAGGCGTTGATATAGAACAGAAAGTTCGCCAGGTAATTCAAGCACAACTTGGTAAATTAGATGTGGTTAATCGTGAAGAGTTTGATGTGCAGACTCAAGTTTTATTGCGTACTCGCCAAAAACTCACTGAGTTAGAAAAGAAAATGGCAGAACTTGAAGAGAAACTAACAACCACACCTAAAAGCGAAGATGAATAATCGCGATTTATAGAATAGTTTATGGTCAATCATGAACAAATAAAAAGCCCAGCACATAATCGTGTTGGGCTTCTTTTTTCCGTTTACTTATGGGAAATTAATCACCAACAGCAATACGCTTCATGTCTGTCATGTAGCCACGTAACTCTTGACCAACCCACTCAACAGGGTGGCTACGCAATGTCTCATTCACAACAATTAGTGTTTCATTGCTAACTTGGTTGCTCACTTCACCCAAGCCACGGCCAATAACATCGGTATCAACGTCAGCCATAAACTTCTCACGAAGTAGTGGAGTTGCTACGTTAGCAAATAGGTAGTTACCATATTCCGCAGTATCTGAAATTACTACGTTCATTTCATACAGGCGCTTACGTGCCACTGTATTCGCAATCAACGGTAGCTCATGTAGTGATTCATAATATGCTGATTCTTCAACGATACCTGATGCCGTCATTGCTTCAAACGCAAGCTCAACACCAGCACGAACCATAGCAACCATCAAAATACCGTTATCAAAGTACTCTTGCTCTGGGATTTCGACATCAGTTGCAGGGTAATTTTCGAATGCTGTTTCACCCGTTTCTTCACGCCAGCCCAGTAGGTTAACGTCATCGTTAGCCCAATCAGCCATCATAGTACTAGAGAAGTGCCCTGTAATGATGTCATCCATGTGTTTGTTATACAGTGGACGCATTAGATCTTTAAGTTCTTCAGAAAGCTCAAACGCTTTCACTTTTGCAGGGTTTGATAAGCGATCCATCATATGTGTGATACCACCAAACTTCAGTGCTTCAGTGATCGTTTCCCAACCATACTGTAGAAGTTTACCGGCGTAACCTGCATCGATACCATCAGCAATCATTTTCTCGTAACAAACGATTGAACCTGCTTGTAGCATGCCACACAAAATTGTTTGCTCACCCATAAGATCAGATTTAACTTCGGCAACAAATGATGATTCTAATACGCCAGCACGGTGGCCACCAGTTGCAGCAGCCCAAGCTTTAGCGATTTCTTGACCATCACCTTTTGGATCATTCTCTGGGTGAACAGCAATAAGTGTTGGAACACCAAAGCCACGCTTATATTCTTCACGTACTTCAGTACCAGGACACTTAGGTGCAACCATTACAACAGTGATATCTTTACGAATCTGCATGCCTTCTTCAACAATGTTGAAGCCATGCGAATAACCAAGGGCAGCCCCTTCTTTCATCAGTGGCATTACCGTTTCAACCACATTCGAGTGCTGCTTATCAGGCGTTAGGTTAACCACTAAGTCTGCAATTGGGATTAGCTGCTCGTAACTACCTACCTCAAAGCCATTTTCTTTCGCATTCTTGTACGACTGACGCTGCTCATCAATCGCCGCTTGACGTAACGCATAAGAAACATCAAGACCAGAATCACGCATATTTAGGCCCTGATTTAGACCCTGAGCACCACAACCAACAATAACGACTTTCTTACCTTTCAGGTAGTCAGCCTCTGTTGCAAACTCATTACGATCCATAAAACGACAACGACCTAGTTGATCTAACTGCTGACGTAAGTTTAAGGTATTGAAATAATTAGCCATGGTGACACTCTCCGTGAATTCTGCTCTTTAGGTCGACACTCTCTTGTCGAATAACCTGATAGTAGAACAGGTGTTTCGTTGCGCAAAGTGATATATTCACAATAAGTAATTGCAAAAAATGCAACGAGACTAATGAACATAAAAAACTTACAGTTATTCCTTCATTTGTGTGATTCAAAAAGCTTTAGTAAAACCGCACAAAAGATGCATATAAGCCCTTCAGCGCTAAGCCGAATCATTCAACGACTAGAAGATGACATTAACCAAACTTTATTTGTACGCGATAACCGAAGTGTAGAATTAACATCAGCAGGAAGGAAACTATTGCCTGTCGCATCTTCAATCGTGACGAGCTGGATAGAATTGAAAGCAGAATTAAAAGACGAGACTCATTCACTTCAAGGTAAGTTAAAAATGTTTTGCTCTGTCACAGCAAGCTATAGCCATTTGCCGAGTATTCTTAACGAATTTCGCCTTACCTACCCACAAGTCGAAATTCAATTACGCACAGGTGACCCGGCTGAAGCGATAGACAAAGTCATCTCTGGTGAAGTTGATATTGCGATTGCAGCGAAACCTGAGACTCTACCATCAAAGTTAACTTACATAGAGCTTGATCAAGTTCAGATGTCAGTCATAAGTCCACTTATAGCACCATCTGCAATTCAAAAGTACTTAACAGGCGATCCTGATTGGCAATCGCTCCCTTTTATCTTACCTGAATCTGGACCCGCCAGATCTCGTGCTGATAAATGGTTTAAAGCAAAAAAAATCCAGCCCTCTATCTACGCGCAAATATCAGGTCATGAAGCAATTGTTAGTATGGTCGCACTTGGATGCGGGGTAGGTATTGCGCCAGACGTTGTCATTAACAACAGTCCTATGAGCAATAAGGTACAAAGGCTAACTAATGAATCAATTGAGCCTTTAAGCCTAGGATTATGCTGTAAACAGTCACGAGAAAAAGAACCTTTACTGCGTGCTCTATTGCAGCTCTTTTAGTGCTGTAGTGAAGGGGTTAAAATATTTACCTCTCGACAGACGTAAAAAAGCCCTAGTCTTTCCTGCTCCACCGTAAACAGGGGGCCTCTTCAATAATGGCTACGTTAACGGGACTTTCTATTTACCTCGAAACCAGCGCGAATCCAGCGTGACAGGCCGCTAAGCTCTACAATAAAAAGCCTAATCAACTGAACTACCACTCCGCAGTATCTATTCAGTTTTCATTTTCTATAGACGTAAAAAAGCCCTAATCTTTCGATTAGGGCTTCTTCAATAATGGCGGAGTGGACGGGACTCGAACCCGCGACCCCCGGCGTGACAGGCCGGTATTCTAACCAACTGAAC
>NZ_PYOC01000005.1 GCF_003026215.1 Photobacterium indicum | reverse complement strand
TTGGCCGCCTGAGGTCAGTTCAGCCGCAAGCTCTGCCATCAAGTCTGCCACTTGAGCTGGGTCCACTTGAACAGAGTCAGGGACTAAACGGTCTTCACCAGCGATTAACGCAAAATCACCCGACTGTGTGGCAGGATAAGACGTATCTGTGCCACCGCCCCCATTGCCGTCAGTGTCTAAATCACCTTCAATCAGTGTAATGGTGCCGTTATAGCTGCCCGACGCGTCATCACCATCGGTTATGGTGATATCCATTGAACCGTCAGTGGTATCGCCATCTTTATCAGTGGCAATAACGTTCAAATCAATATTGGTGGATTCGCTGTCACCTTGGTCAATTGGACCTGTTACGGTCACCTTATATGAACCGTCGGTATCGACCGTTACCGTCATCACAGGATTATTGGCACTGTCTACCACAGTAATTGTGTTGCCAGAAACGGTATACGTCGTTGCCTGACCATTGCTGGTAGTACCGGCAAGACTTGGTTGGTTTGATTGGAATTCAATGGTCGCGATTTCATCAGAGCCGACATCCAGTGGGATCTGACCGGAAATAACATCGCCTTTATCTGTTGACTCATTAATCGTCACGCCAGAATCAGCACCAAATGATGGATTCGCGCCGTCAGTGATCGTGATATCCACATTAGCTAGGGTATCTAAATCATCGCCATCGGTGTCTGTCGCCTGCACGGGTACATTGATGTGGATTTCATCATTCGCAGAGGTAATGTAGCCTTCGCTGTCGCCGGTATTAGTATGATCCAACGGGACATTCTGTTCGATAGTCACCGTAACTTTCACGTCTTGACCTTGCTGCTCACCAGACAAAGAAACGGTTACAGCAACAGTACCGTTCGGCAGTTTACCGACCAGATTACCGCTCGCATCAACCTCAAACGTCAGCGCCTGACCACCTGAAGTCAGTTCGTTTTGCAGCTCAGTGATCAAATCACTTTGTAATGCTGGGTCGATTTTTACTGAACCCGGAACAAGGCTGTCTTCACCCGCCTTGATAACAAACGAGCCAGATTGCGAGGCTGGGTATGTGGTATCTGTGTCATTCGGGTTAACACCATCACCCGCCGTATCTAAATCGCCTTCGTTCAGCGTGAGCGCACCTTGGTCACCACCTGCTGCATTGATACCGTCAGTGATAGTGATATCCATCGAACCGTCAGTGGTATCGCCATCTTTGTCGGTAGCAGTAACGTTCAAATCAATATTGGTGGATTCGCTGTCACCTTGGTCAATTGGACCTGTTACGGTAACCTTATATGAACCGTCGGTATCGACAGTTACCGTCATCACGGTGTCGCCAGCACTGTCGAGAACCGTCAGGGTATCGCCAGTAGCAGTAAAGGTCGTTGGCAGACCATTACTCGTAATGTCAGTTAATCCCGGCTGGTCAGCTTGGAACACTATGGTATCAATCGCATCAGAGCCCACATCCAATGGGATCTGACCACTAATCACATCACCTTGTTGTGAAGATTCATTGATCGTCACGCCAGAGTCAGCACCGAACGATGGATTAGCACCGTCGGTGATCGTGATATCCACATTGGCAGGGGTATCTAAATCATCACCATCGGTGTCAGTCGCTTGCACGGGTACATTGATGTGGATCTCATCATTGGCAGAGGTAATGTAGCCCGCGCCATTTGAGCCATTATGATCCAGTGGGACATTTTGCGTGATGGTCACTGTGACTTTCACGTCTTGACCTTGCTGCTCGCCCGACAAGGTAACGGTTACTGCCACATCACCGTTTGGCAATGTACCAACCAGATTACCGTTATTATCCACTTCAAAGGTCAATGCCTCACCGCCTGAAGTCAGTTCGTTTTGCAGCTCGGTGATCAAGTCACTTTGTAATGCTGGGTCGATTTTTACTGAACCCGGAACAAGGCTGTCTTCACCCGCCTTGATAACAAACGAACCTGATTGCGAGGCAGGGTAAGAAGTATCAGTATCGCTTGGATTAACACCGTCACCAGCTGTGTCTAAATCGCCTTCAGTGAGCTTAACTTCACCCTCGTCACCGCCCACTGCATTCATACCGTCAATCAGGGTGATGTCCATCGAACCGTCAGTGGTGTCGCCATCTTTATCAGTCGCAGTGACGTTCAGGTCAATATTGACCTTATCACTCGCGTCTTTCTGATCAACCGGACCGACCACGGTCACTTCATACGACCCATCAGTGGCGATGGTCACCGTCATCACGGTATCGCCTGCACTGTCGAGAACCGTTAGGGTATTCCCCACAACCGTGAACGTCGTCGCTTCACCATTACTGGTGATCCCTGTTAATCCAGGTTGAGCCGCTTGGAACACTATGGTATCAATCGCATCAGAGCCCACATCCAGTGGGATCTGACCTTCAATCGCATTACCTTTATCTGTTGACTCATTAATCGTCACGCCAGAATCAGCACCGAATGATGGATTAGCGCCGTCGGTAATAGTGATGTCCACATTGGCTGGTGTATCTAAATCATCGCCATCAGTGTCAGTCGCCTGCACGGGTACATTAATGTGGATCTCATCATTCGCAGAGGTAATGTAGCCTGCGCTGTCGCCGATATTAGTATGATCCAACGGGACATTCTGTTCGATGGTCATCGTGACTTTCACGTCTTGACCTTGCTGCTCGCCCGATAAGGTAACGGTTACAGCCACATCACCGTTCGGCAGTTTACCGACCAGATTACCGCTCGCATCAACCTCAAACGTCAGCGCCTGACCACCTGAAGTCAGTTCGTTTTGCAGCTCAGTGATCAAATCACTTTGTAATGCTGGGTCGATTTTTACTGAACCCGGAACAAAGCTGTCTTCACCCGCCTTGATAACAAACGAGCCAGATTGCGAGGCTGGGTATGTGGTATCTGTGTCATTCGGGTTAACACCATCACCCGCCGTATCTAAATCGCCTTCGTTCAGCGTGAGCGCACCTTGGTCACCACCCGTGGCATTAGTGCCGTCAGTAATAGTGATATCCATCGAACCGTCAGTGGTATCGCCATCTTTGTCGGTAGCAGTAACGTTCAAATCAATATTGGTGGATTCGCTGTCACCTTGGTCAATTGGACCTGTTACGGTAACCTTATATGAACCGTCGGTATCGACAGTTACCGTCATCACGGTGTCGCCAGCACTATCAAGTACTGTCAGGGTATCGCCTGTAACAGTAAAGGTCGTTGGCTGACCATTACTCGTAATGCCAGTTAATCCTGGTTGGTCAGCTTGGAAAGCAATCGTATGAATCGCATCAGAGCCCACATCCAATGGGATCTGACCTTCAATCGCCTTGTTTTTTTCTATGGACTCATTAATCGTGACGCCAGTATCCGTACTAAAAGACGGATCAGCACCATCAGCAATACCGATATCAATTTTAACCGGATTATCGAGTTCATTATTGCTGGTATCTGTACCCTGAATAGACACATTAATATTGATTTGATCATCAACGTTGGTCACTAAGCCGCTATTGTTCGCGCCATCCGTATGATCAACAGGTTTATGTAATGTCGTCGTGATATCGACAGTAACATCTCGACCATTGGTGCTTGTATCTAAGTCAATGGTTAGTACCAGTTCGCCATTTTGCGTACCAATAATAGAATTCGTAGCTGCATCAAAGATAAATTCAACAGGCTCACCACCTGATGTGATTTCACTATTTAGCTCACTAAGTAAGCTATCAAGAATGAGAGAGTCAAACGTAAAAGAGTCAGGATCGAGTGGTTGTGTTCCAGCTTCAATGGTTACAGATTGAGTGGTTTCTACTGGATACGTAGTCAATTGATCAACATCACCCGGATCGGGTAAATCACCTTCAACCAAAGAAATAGACGTCGTATCGCCCCCTTCAGCAGTCAGAATAGCCAGACTTTCATCTTCATCACTCGTTTCTTGCTGCTCACTGGCAGTATCAAAACCCGCTTGTGCAAGCATTTCATTGTTATCATAATCAATAACAACAAAACGGCTATTTGATGAGCCTTGTGCTTCATTACCTGCAGCGGCAGCTTCTAGCGTTTCGGTTGGATCTTCGCCAGATAAAATTGCATTTTGAATAGCGGCTACATCATTCGATGAAAAGCTAGAATTACTCGCTCCTTCCGCGCTAAACGATACACTATCACTAAGCTCTGAGATTTTTAGACCGTCTACGGACATCATGATACAAGCTGGGCAAGATTCATTCACAATCGTAGGGATGCCATTTTGCATCACAACAAATTTAGCACCTGCATTTGCAACGACTACATCATCTGATTGCATCTGATAATCAGCTTTTATAGGAACAACCTTGTTCCCTGCTTTAATGATAAAAGCGACATCCTTTGAAGCCTGCATATCAACCATATTCTTTGTATCGTTCGTATCCATAAAAAGACCACTCAGTTAGCACTTGGATATGTACATACGCACATAAGATTTTATCTTTATTATTATTTTGTTAGATCAAATACCTAACTTCATCAGCATGGATAAACCATGTGTGTTTTTCAATATTTGGAAGTAATATCTAAAAAGCATACTTTCCAATAATGATACGTTAATCGTTAAACTGTGTTTCTATCACTTTTTTGACGTAATTTTGTGATAAAGCATTCATACTTTTAGTAAAAAATAACACTTTACGTCAATATATTGGCAGTTTATCATTTGGAATAATCTGTTACAAACATACTAACAGAAGACAAATTAAACCAATTGCACATAAAAGTGTATTTTATGAGTAGTGAATAGCATAATGAGTAGATCCCTCATCCATGTTTTGTATAGAAAAACGCACCTTAAGCACCTGTGGAGCAAGATGCATTTAATGACATAAGAAAAAATAGTAAGATATGAATCCTTTACTATCTGTTTTATAAAGAATATTTTTTTAGGGCTAGAATGTAACTAGGTGTTTGTTGTATTAATTCTTAGGCTACTGCATTGGTAATTTTATGGCGAAAAAAAAACGACCACTTTCAACTACTCAATTAGACTTCGTTGATGATAAATCTGCGGCTTTATTGCTAAATACACCACATAGTGCGCGAATAATGCTTTGGGTAATGGTGCTGTTTTTTATCGTTGCAATTGCATGGGCATCTGTCGCCAAACTGGATAAAGTAACAGTGGGTACGGGTAAGGTAATTCCATCATCTCAGCTGCAAATTGTGCAAAATCTAGAAGGCGGCATCGTCAAAGAGGTATTGATAAAAGAAGGGCAACATGTAGAACAAAATCAAAAGCTGCTATTGATTGATGATACTCTATTCCGTTCTGATTTTCGGGAGCGAACGCAAAACTTGGCAGGCTCTCAAGCTGACTCTATACGCCTAAATGCTTTATTAAACAGCGTCACTGTTAACAAGAAAAATGCAAATAGTAACTGGCGAAAAAGTGTTGATATAAAAGATAATATTCTTAAATTTGATGCCAATTTTGAAGATAAACATAAGAGACTAGTTCAACGTCAAAAAAATGAATACAACGATAAAATTTCAAATATTCAAAACCAGTTATCAGGAATGGCACAACAAATCAGTCAAAAAGAGCGTGAATTAATCGAAACTAAATCACGTATGAATAACCTTCGACGCAGCTACAACATCGCCAGTAAAGAATATAACATCACAAAGCCTCTAGCTGATGAAGGCGTTGTACCCAAGATTGAATTACTTAAACTGCAACGACAACTAAACGATACTAAGCGTGAATTAACATCTGCAGAGCTACAGATACCGGTTACACAGGCAACAATTCAAGAAGTCATCTTCAAATATATTAATATTGCATCTAATTTTCGCTCTGAAGCACAAGCAGAATTGAATGAAACCAGTGACCAACTCGATAGTTTATTAGAATCACAGGTGGGCCTTGAAGATCGCGTCAATCGAACTGTCGTTTTATCGCCTGTAACAGGCACAATCCAAAAGATTTATGTCAATACTGTAGGTGGTGTCATTCAACCAGGAATGGACTTAGTTGAGATTGTGCCATCAGAAGATAATTTACTGATTGAGGCTAAAATCGCGCCTCAAGATATTGGATTTTTACGTCCAGATTTACCTGTAATGCTCAAATTTAGTGCTTATGATTTTACAGTTTACGGTGGTTTATCTGGTTACTTAGAAACAATCAGTGCTGACACAATTCAGGATGAAGAAGGAAATAGTTATTACCAAGTACGGATAAGGACTGAAGATAACACCCTTAAAGGGCCAGATGGTGAGCCCTTACCTATCATCCCTGGCATGACCGCATCGGCAGATATCATTACAGGCAAGCGTTCTGTTTTAGATTATTTGCTTAAACCAGTGCTCAAAGCGCGTCAAACAGCGTTAAGAGAGTAATTATAATGATAATAAAACGACGCATTAAAAAAATCGCTCTACTTATTAGCCTACAATCTATGGCTATGCCTGTGATGGCTCAATCATTAGAGCAAGCTATTGCCCAAACATTAAGCTCAAACCCTGAAATTCGAAGTGCTTATAATGAATTTATGAGTCGTAACGAGCTCATTGATGCATCAACAGGTGACTACCTACCTTCTGTCGATCTAGAGGCTGGTATTGGCTATGAAGATTACGATAATAAATTAGGTACTAAAGGGGAATTTGACCCTCGAAATGCAAAGATATCAATCAGACAATTACTGTGGGATGGCTCAATAACGTATAACGATATTCAGCGTAATAAAGCAGAAACAGAAGCTCAACGTTACCAATTATTGTCTGACGCACAAGATATGGCATTAACAGCCACTGAAAGCTACCTCGATGTATTACGCGCTCAAGAAATATTAGCTCTGTCTGAAGCCAACTTTGCGGTTCACCAACGCATGTATTCAGATATTAAAAAACGAGCCGATTCAGGTATTGGTTCTACTGCGGATCTTGCTCAAGTAGCAGGTCGTCTAGCTCGTTCAAACACCAATTTATTATCAGCAAAAAGTAACCTAAACGACAAAAACACAGCTTTTATTCGTACAATTGGCACATACCCAGAAGCGTTGGAAAAACCAGAAGTCGACATCAATTACGTGGCGATCTCGCTTGATGACGCCATGGAAAAAGCACGAAAAAACAACCCTGTTATTTATGTGGCGTCTAATGATATCGAAGCTGCTCAGCAACAATATGAACAGGCTAAAGGCACATTTTATCCATCATTCAGTATTGAAGCTTCTCAAGAATGGGGAGAAGAACTCGATGGTTCACGTGGTGATACCGATGAGTTCAAAGCAATGCTAAAAATGCGTTATAACCTCTATAACGGTGGCTCTGATGCAGCAAAAAGCCGTCGAGCGGCGTACCAAATCAATAAATCTAAAGATGTTCGTGATCGCGCCCACCGCATGCTAGATGAAGGCACGCGTTTAGCTTGGAGTGCCATGGTACTAGCATCTGATCAAACTAAATTTTTGCAAGAACATGTTGATGCTTCTGCTCGAACAGTCATCGCGTATGAAAAACAATTTAGGATTGGTAAACGAACATTACTCGACGTTTTGAACACAGAAAATGAGCTATTTGAATCACGAAAAGCCTACTTGAATGCCCACTACAGCGGTATTTTAGCCAAGTATCGTGTGTTAAATGCGACAGGTTTACTGCTCGATGAAATGCGTGTTGATGTACCAGAAAGCTGGGTTAAAACAGTCAAATAAATAAGGGAATAATAACAATGAAACGAACTGTAACCGGTTTATTAGCACTCACCTTATTTGGCTGTTCTGTCACAGTGGAAGATCCGCCTATTGCCGAACAATCACAAGACCAGCGAGACTTCGATAAAGATGGTGTGATTAACGCCCGTGATAAATGTGCAGACACTCCACACTCAGCTATCGTTGATAACGATGGCTGCCCAACCAGCATAAACCGTGAAGAAGAGAATGATGTGCGGGTTCTTTTTGCCAATGATTCAACGGCAATACCTGAAGCCTTTTTGTCCGAAATTCAACGCATGGCTGATTTTTTAGATGTCTACCCAGAAGCGTATATTGAATTAAAAGGTTATGCGAGCCCTGTTGGTAACTCAGAATACAATATTGGCCTATCAAAACGACGAGCAACAAAAGTACGAGAGCAGCTCATTGCCGAAGGTGTTGCTCCTCAACGAATAAAAACAATTGGCTTTGGCGACGCTGAACCAATTGCAGCAGAATCAAGTGAAGCTACAAACACACTTAGCCGCCGTGTTGTTGCGCGTGTTATCGGTTCAAAAGGTAGCCTTGTTGAAGAGTGGACTATTTTTACGTTAAGAGATAATTAATGCATTTACTGATAATTGATCAAATAGAATGAAGAGAGTGGCTTTCTGGGTTCTCGCTCTATTATTATCAGCAAGTGCTATTGCACTGACGGATAAAGAGTCGAAACAGATCAATACCATCATGCAATTTTATGGCGAACGCGCTGGAAAGCGAGTGACGGCATGGCGGAATATTGTCAATGATAATGCTTCACAAGATATTGATACCAAGCTACAAGAAGTGAATGATTTCTTTAACCAGTTGATTTTTATTGATGATATCAAGTTATGGGGAAAAGAAGACTTCTGGGCGACCCCTCTTGAGTTTCTAGGTGTGGGGGCTGGTGATTGTGAAGATTTCAGTATTGCAAAATACTTCTCGTTGCGTGAATTGGGCGTTGCCGATAACAAGTTACGATTAGTATATGTAAAAGCCCTAAAGCTCAATCAATTTCATATGGTGGTAGCCTATTACCCTACCCCGTCATCTGTACCATTGCTGCTTGATAACCTTGATGGTGACATTAAGCCAGCAACAAAACGACCAGATTTACTGCCTATATACAGCTTTAATGCTAGCAAACTCTGGTTAATGAAACAGAAAGGACAAGGACAGTTAGCAGGTAAAGCTTCCAGGTTAAGTTTGTGGAATGACCTACGCCAACGTTCAGATCGTATAAAACTGAATAGACCTAAAATTAACTTTGATGAGTGACCACAATGACACTTTATAGACAACTCTTGATATGGATGCTGGTTGTATTTTTTGCGCTTATCACCTCTGTGTTTGTGATTCAATTCAACACAACACGTGACTTTTTACGTGAGCAACAATCAACAGAAATAGATAACGCGATCAGTGCTGTTGGTATGGCGTTGGCCCCCTATCTAGAAGTCAATGACACAATATCTGCAGAATCTGTTATCAACGCCACCTTTGACAGCAGCTTTTACAGCAAAGTGCACTTAAGTATGCTGAATGACAACGGGGAGATTATACGCAGCTACCCGACTCAGGTAACAGGTGTGCCCGACTGGTTTCAAAGCATAATCATCATTGAACCGATCACGCGTTCCACTACACTCACTAGCGGTTGGATGCAATTGGCAAGCCTCACTGTAACCAGCAGCTCGATCTATGCTTACCAGCAACTTTGGCAAGCCAGCTTACAACTCCTGATCGGTTTTACATCCACGTTCTTATTAGGCTTAATATTCCTCGCGTTTATTTTGTCAAAAGTGCTCAAGCCACTAAAGGCGATTCAACTTCGTGCTCGTCAAATGTCGAATAATCAATTTGATGATCCTTTATCTATTCCCAAAATTCGCGAATTAAGTGATGTTGTTGTTGCGTTTAACCATATGAGCGCACAGCTTAAAATCCATTTTGAGCAACAAGCACAAGAAGCCGATAACTTACGTATTAGGGCTTATCAGGATCCAGTTTCAGGGCTGGCAAACCGTAGCTACTTAATGACTCAGCTTAATTCTTGGTTAACATCACCATCAGAAGGCGGCATTGCATTATTGAAAGTTGATTTAATCACAGATGCCTATGCACTCGATGGGTATGAGGCCGGTGACCACCTCGTACAAACACTGTCTGTTCGAATGAAAGAACTCATCAATGATGATTACACTATCGCACGTCTTAACCAATGCGAATTTATGTTACTCGCGCCAAATATCACAGCTGCAGAGCTAAAGATAATTGGCAGCTCATTACTGCACATGACATCTGAACTGCAGAGCGATCCTCTTGATCTTGCTCCAGTTCAAGCGACTGTCGGTTTAGTCATGCGCAACCATGATGACAATATTACATCGCTACTTGCTCAAGCTGACAATGCTTTAATGCAAGCAAAGCAACAACCGCAAGAGCCCCTTGCATTATTTGATGTAAAAGAGCAAAGCGACACCAGTAAACAAACCACTATGGGTAAGCAACAATGGAAAGCATTAGTAGACGAAGCTATTGCTAATAAGTTGTTTAAATTCAACTTTCAAAAAGCAATTGATCATCACCAGAATACCCTCCATCAAGAAGCATTTGCCTACATAAAGAAAGGCAGCCAACATTATTCGGCAGCACAATTCTTAGGTGCAATAGAACAATTAAATGCGGGTACACATATGGATATGCACATCATCGATGAGCTATTCAATATGCTAAATAGCGATAAAAATGTCGGTAACATTGCCGTTAATATTACAAAAAGCAGTGTGAACGACACTGGCTTCATTCGCTGGTTAGCCAATAAAATGCAATCTAATCCACAATTGAAAGAACGCATTATATTTGAGCTTCCTGAAATTTGTTTTATCAAACATAGCGACAATGCAGGGTTATTGTGTGAAATCATCCATCAAAATAACTTCGCCTTTGGTATCGATAATTTTGGACATAATTTCAGTTCGATCGGTTATCTTAATAAGTTTCGTCCGGCTTATGTAAAACTGGATTTTGCATATACTCACCAAATTGAGCATCAAGTCAAAGCTGATGTACTCGCATCAATTACCCGCACAGCGAATAATCTATTAATTACCACCATCGCCACTCGTGTTGAAACAATCAGCCAACAAGAAAAGCTGACCGAACTCATGGTGCGAGGTTTCCAAGGCTATGTGGTAGATAAAATAAATAGCGAGAGAACCGTATGAAAGACCCTCTACTGCAGTCTTTAGTCTATGTTAGCCGCTATTATGGACAGGCTAACTCTCCTGAAGCCTTGGTTGCAGATCTCCCCCTAGCCGATGGTCTTCTTACTCCATTTCTTCTACCTCGTGCGGCCGAAAAAGCAGGTTTACAAGCCAAAGATAGCAAAATTGCACTCAAAGACATCTCACCGTTATTATTCCCTGTCGTCGCACTATTAAAAGGCGGCGATGCATGTGTTGTACTAAGTGTTGATAATGAAAAAGGCGAAGTAGAAGTTGTGCTGGCGCAATCAGATGATAGCCAGCAATGGATAAGCCTTGATGACTTAAACCAGCAATACACTGGTCATTTATTTTTGATGAAAAAACGCTTTCGTTATGATGAGCGTTCACCTGAAATATTAAAAACCCGTGATGGCCACTGGTTTTGGAGTACGCTGTGGGAATCTCGTAATATCTACCGAGATGTTTTCATCGCTTCCATTTTGATCAATATATTTGCTATTTCTGCCCCTCTTTTTACTCGTCTTGTTTACGATAAAATAGTACCTAATCTTGCGTTTGACTCTTTATGGGTACTGGCAATTGGTATCACCATTATTTTTGGCTTTGATTTAGTGCTAAAAGTCATGCGCAGTTACTTCATTGACTTAGCCGGAAAAAAATCAGACTTGTTAATTTCAGCTAAAATATTTAGCCGAGTCATGGGCATTCGAATGGAAGCCAAGCCACCTTCGGTGGGTGCGTTTGCTCGCCATATGCAAGAGTTTGAATCTATAAGAGAATTTTTTACCTCTGCGACCGTTTCATCAATGATTGATTTACCTTTTGCATTGATGTTTCTTCTTATTATTTGGTTTGTTGCAGGCCCTCTAGCACTTGTTCCTTTGGTTGCGGTAACTATTCTGGCTATTTATAGCTTACTCATTCAACGCCCTTTACGCCGAAGTATTGAAGAAGGTTCTCGTCTTTCATCGCAAAAAAATGCGAACTTAATTGAAAGCTTAAGTGGCTTGGAAACCGTGAAACTGTTTGGGGCACAAAATCAGTTTCAATATCGTTGGGAAGAAGCGGTTGCCCACATGGCCAACTGGGGGATCAAATCTCGTCGTCTTACCGACTCGGTTCAAAACACGGCTGGGTTCTTACAGCAATTTGTGTCCGTTGCCATGATCGTATTTGGCGTATATCTCATTGCTGATGGACAGTTAACCATGGGCGGACTCATTGCCGCCACTATGTTAAGCGGACGAGCTGTTGGCCCTATGGTACAACTTTCATTGCTATCAACTCGCTATAATCAAGCAAAATCAGCGATGACAATCATCGAGCAACTCATGCAAATGCCGACAGAACAAGAAGACGGTAAGCGCTACATTCACCGTCCTGTTATCAAAGGTAAAATTGAGTTTAATAAAGTGAGTTTCACTTACCCCAATGCAACCAACGCAGCACTTAAAGACGTGAGCTTCACGATTAATCCGGGTGAAAAGGTAGCCATCATTGGGCGTATTGGTTCTGGAAAAACCACTATTGAACGTTTGATTATGGGCTTATACCAGCCCATCGAAGGATCGGTTCAAATTGATGATACCGATATCAATCAGCTTCATCATATTGATGTACGCCGTAATATTGGCTGTGTACCACAAGATATTACTTTGTTTTTCGGTTCTATTCGCGACAACATCATACTGGGTCGCCCGTTAACGACGGACCAAGAAATTCTGCTTGCAGCAGAACGCGCAGGGGTAACAAGCTTTACGCAGCAAGATGCAGCTGGCTTAGAGAAGCAAGTCGGTGAAGGGGGCGCATCTCTTTCTGGGGGCCAGCGTCAAGCCATTGCTATTGCACGCGCGATTGTTGGAAAACCTCCCGTACTGTTAATGGATGAGCCAACAAGCAGCATGGACAACCGTTCAGAAATGTACATTAAGCATCAATTAAAAAGCTTATCTAAAGACGAAACGCTTATTCTTATCACCCATAAAACCAGTATGTTAGATATCGTTGATCGCTTAATCGTGATGGAACAAGGGCATATTATTGCTGATGGTCCTAAAAATCAGGTGCTTAAACAATTAAGTGAAGGCAACGTTAGTCGAGCAAGGGCAAGCAACGAATAAGCCACATAGCTCAAAGAAAAGAAGCTAGCCATAACTGCCAATGATAAAATAGAAAAATAAACAGTAAGAAGTACTTGAGCAATAAAATAAAAGTGGTGAGTTAAGCGCTATATCCACAGCCCTAATTCACCACTTTTGATTGTTAAGTGCAGTCACTAAACAGAAGATAATTGTTTCTAATCTTCATCGCCCTTTTCTTCTTGTAGTTTCTCGACAACATCCGAGTACCCTTTTGGTGGTGGTGTCCAGCCTCGTTCACTCTTTGCATGTTTGTCACTGCGCTCACCTTTCATCGCTTCCCCTAGAGCTTCTTCTAACTGCATAAAGAGTTCACGATAAGAGGCATTAAACTTGTTCTCTTCCGTGCTTTCTTTCCATGTTTGATAGAGCACTTCTTTGCTTTGCGCTTCTGTTTCGACAAATGCGGCTTTAAGCTGCTCAGCACGGAATGGATGAAAACCAACGTCCTTCAATGCTTGAGTACCTAAAGCCAATGCAGAGCGGTATGTTTCGCTAATCATATAATCAGCCCCTGCACAACGTAGCGCATAATGATGTCCTCGGTCGTAGGCACGCGCCAATATGCGAATATGCGGATAGGTTTTTCTCACATATTTCACCAATTCAACCGCACGCTCTTTATCATCGATAGCCACAATCATAACTTTGGCTTCTTCTATTCCTGATGTGTGCAGCAAATCAGGACGCGTCGCATCACCAAAGAAGCTTTTAATGCCTATACTGCGCATGTTTTCAATCTGACCAACCTCGTGATCGAGTACGACGGTTTTAACCCCATTAGCCACCAGCAAGCGATTAACAATCTGACCAAAACGACCAATACCCGCGATAATTACCGTACCTTGCTCATCAATTACATCGGCCTCTCGTTCGTTTTCTGTTTTCTGGAAACGCGGTAAAATTACCTTGTCGAACAAGATAAATAAGCCCGGTGTTAAAAACATAGACAGAGCTACAACTAATGATAGTGTCTGTGCAATATCAGTTGGCAGCACATGGTTTTGCACGGTATAGCTCAATAGAACAAAACCAAACTCACCCGCTTGTGCCAAGCTAAGAGCAAAAAGCCAACGATCGCTACCTTGCACCTTAAAGATGAATGACAGTACAAGCAACACGGTAGCTTTAATAAGCATAACCGCCAGTGTTAAACCAATTACTGTACCGAACTCACCGAATAACACATTAAAATCAATGCCTGCACCGACTGTGATAAAAAATAACCCCAGTAATAGACCTTTAAACGGCTCAAGGTTAGATTCAAGCTCATGTCTGAATTCGCTATTAGCCAGTACGACACCGGCTAAGAAAGTGCCCAGCGCTGGTGATAACCCAACCAGGCTCATTAAAGCAGCAATACCAATCACCAGCATAAGTGCTGTGGCGGTAAATATCTCTCGTAAGCCTGAACTGGCAACAAAGCGAAATAGTGGACGACTTAAAAAGTGCCCACCAACAACAACGATAACAATCGCAGTAATAACAACAATGGCGTACGCCCACCCCGGAAGCCCTACAACAAGGCTAAGCTCTTCGCTATGTTCAGATGCTGTTTGCACTAGATTTTGCGCTTTTTCTACTAACTCTGGTAACGCCAACAATGGAATTAACGCCAGCATTGGGATAACCGCAATATCTTGGAACAGAAGAACCGAAAATGCAGTACGACCGCCCTCAGTCTTACCTAGCCCTTTCTCATTAAATGTCTGCAATACAATTGCTGTTGAAGACAATGAAAAAATCAAACCAATGGTTAAAGCAACCGTCCAACCAATTCCCATTGCCATGGCAATCGCCATAACTATAAAGGTACTAAGCCCAACCTGTAGCCCTCCTAAGCCAATAAGACGATGACGCATATCCCAAAGCATTCTTGGTTCTAGCTCTAGCCCCACTAAAAACAACATCATCACAACGCCAAATTCAGCAAAGTGTTGAATGGTGGTTGTCTCGCTCCCCACTAAACCAATAACAGGTCCTATTACCACACCTGCAATTAAGTACCCTAATACGGAACCTAACCCTAATCTTTTAGCGATTGGCACTGCAATAACAGCCGCAAATAAATAGATAAATGCCTGAAGAAAATACCCTGTCATGAGTAATCCTTAATAAGTCGTGGAAGATCATGATTTAGCTTTGATAACTCACTTGCGAGTACCAAATCCATCTTATTATCTCGCAAAGCAACGAGAACTTCCTTCCAATCATCGACATGTGCATGAATACGCTTTTCTTCAACAGCAGTACGCGATCCAAATAAAGCAAATGGTGCAAGAAACTGCATACCCGTTAGATCAGCCGTTTGCTCTAAAGGTTGAAGTAATTCTCGAATAGTAAAATGGTTATACCCATCTGAATGATAAGCTTTTTCAGAACCACCAGCGGTTAGTGAGCATAAGAAACTTTTACCATGTAGTGCCGTACCATTTGAACCATAAGCAAAACCATATTCCAATACCAAATCTTGCCACTCTTTTAAAATCGCTGGTGTTGAATACCAGTAGAGTGGAAACATAAAGACAATAACATCGTGATCACGCAAACGTTGCTGTTCGATATCGATGTTAATTCTAAATGTGGGGTACTCACTGTAGAGATCTACCGTTGTTACATTATCAATAGTTTTGGATGCTTCAAACAATGGTGAATTAACTTCTGAACGCGATTGCGATGGGTGCGCAAAAAGGATCAGTATTTTTTTTGGTATGTCAGACATGCTGTCCCTTTGATTTTTGTTTTAATTATTTTTTCTGTTTATAGCTCGATGATTTATACCTTGATACTTAATCGACATATAACATTATCCCTACAGATTAACTTAAGCCACTGATATAAAAATAGAACAGATGAAAGAATTTATGATTAAATTACAATGAGAATATCATTATGGCTCTTTTTTTTCGCTCGTTTTTTGCTCTAAGCTTGTTGCATCCCAATAAATGTAAACAGACTCATTTTTCAATTTAAAGATCACACCATCGACCCCCAGCCCTCTTTGCCTATAAACGGCATTCCCCTTTTGATCTTCATAGTTACCAGGGGTATCCCCTATAGGTGTAAAGCTATAAGTGACCTCATCAGATCGCGTTATCGTTACATGTCCTCGCCGTTGAGAAAATGTACAAGGAAACGAAATAGCTGGCTGTTCACTGCCTTTTATATATATATCGCAACGAGCGGGTGTTTCATCAGCATAAGCCAGCCCATTCAACAAAACGCTTAGCAAGCCCAGTACCTCCCACCGCACTTTGCCCTTAAATACGCTATTTACCGTCTTCATCGTTCAATTCCAAGCTCATTAGACTTTTAAAGTGTATACCCAAGTAACCCTCAAGGTGCAGGATTCAGAGCACCTTGAAGTAACTTGGGCATAGCCGGATAAATGAAATTTAAGGCTCCAAAAAACAAAGCTAGATACACAAGTTGAGATGTTATAACATAACTTAAATTATATTAAGTCAAGTCTATTAGACGCGTTTAAGGGCGTATTAAAGACATATGATAATGACAATAAGAGCCTTAACTTGAATATTTTCATCAATCAATTAACCAGCCTCCTCAAACAACATCGTCACTCAAAAGGAATATTGTCTCGTCTTTTTACTCTGATCTTCTGTGTGCTATTTCCATTCACAGTTCAATCTCATCCTCATTCTTGGATTGATTTAAAAACTGAAATAGAGGGCAGCCAAAATCAAATAACCGGACTTAAAATGTCTTGGACTTTTGATGCAATGACATCCGCTTACATGCTTGATGGTGAAGATTTATCGACTGAAAACAAAGCAAAAACGATGCAGAAAGTCGCAGCCTCTGTAATGCAAAATATGATTGCTGAGCATTACTTTACGTACTTTTATGATGGTGAAACGCCCATCAAGTATTCTTTAGCCAGACGGGGGGTACTCACTCAAAATAGAACAAAACTCACGCTTGATTTTGTTCTCCCACTATCGAAACCCAAAATACTCGATGGAAATCCATTAAAACTACTGATTTTTGAGCCAAGTTATTACGTTGATATGAGCTGGCAAAAAAAAGGAGATATTCAGCTTTCTCCCGATCTTGCTAAACACTGTTCATTGGAGTTAATTGAACCGAATCCAACCTCAGAGCAAATGTCTTATGCAATGTCACTACCTGCCGATGCCGATCCTGATAATGCTCTCGGGCAATTATTCACGCAAACGGTCTTGATTACATGCTCAGAGAATAAAGGATAAATTGATGATGAAAACGCAAACAGCACAACCTTTCTTCTTTTCAAAATACGGAATACTCATTTTAACGAGTTTATTTCTTGGTACTGGATATGTCATCTGGCAAGCTTGGCCTTCACTACTGATTTCAAGCATGCAATGGCAAAAAGACATTAATAATCAACTCAGTGAACTCTTATACGATGCTCAAGCCGACAGCATAGCTGCAGGGTTATCTCTAGCTGGACTTAGCTTTATCTATGGTATGTTACATTCTTTAGGGCCAGGTCATGGGAAGTTGATTGTAAGCACATACTTAGCCACCCACCCCACAAAGATTAAGCTCAGTTTAACCCTCACGGTATTATCAGCATTGTTACAGGCCGTTGTTGCTATTGCACTTGTCTCAACCTTGCTTGCTATCTTTAATTCATCGATGCGTGAAGTAAACAGTGAGGCTAACCGCTTCGTTACTCTGAGTTTTTATACTGTTGTTATATTAGGGCTTGTTATTGTGTGGCGTAATTTACGTACACTTTGGCAATCTTTTCGATTAAACCAATCCCTCAAGAATGCACAACAGCCGCAAACACCTGCCTTCGTATTCAACACAAATAACATTACAGCCATAAAACACATACCAACAAATACGGCCAAGCCTAACGTGATATTACGCTCAGCTCAAAATACGCATACTCTCCCCGACGATCATTTTCACAGTAGTGACTGTGGTTGTGGGCATCAACATTTCGCAGACGCAGAGGTCATCAATAGCGCTTCTTCAATCAAAGAGTATTTGGTGATTATTCTGAGTATAGGCATCCGACCTTGCACGGGTGCCATTATGGTGTTGCTGTTTGCAAATATGGTAGATATGTATTGGCTAGGTGTTGTAAGTGCATTCTTAATGGCCATTGGCACGGCGCTAACAACGTCTATTATCGCAATCATGACGATAACAGGAAGACAGTTAGTTAAGCGTTATCTTAATGAGAATAAACAACAAATAGACCGTGATTCCAAAGACAATAAGAATGCAGAGACTTCACTTCATTTGGCAGGAACAATTGTTCAACTAGCGGGTGGCGTTGCGTTAATCTTGATGGGCGCGGTACTGCTTAGCTCTCAGCCTGTAGGCATGTCGCCCGTATTCTAATTTATCACTTCCATATTATGTAACAGCTAAATAAAAGCCCAAAATCAATTGCTTATTATTAGCAAATAGATATTGGGCTTTTATAACACTCATTAGCAATTAAATACTCATCGAATTGAATGTCAATTAACGTTAAACATAAGCATCAGTGCGATAGTGCTTTCACAATTGTATCCACATTATATTGCATCATTTCAATATAGGTAGGTGCTGGTCCTTCAGAGCTGGATAACGCGTCAGAAAATAGCTTACCACCAATTTTAGCTCCAGTTTCTCGGCTAATTTGCTCAATCATTCGGTTATCGGCAATATTTTCCATAAACACCGCAGTTACATTATCTTCGCGTATTTGCGTAATAATTGCAGCAACATCAGCTGCACTGGCTTCCGATTCAGTACTTGTGCCTTGTGGAGCAATGAAAGTCACATCAAAGTCTCGAGAAAAGTAACCAAAAGCATCGTGTGGCGTTATAACGTTACGCTGTGATTTAGGAATTTTAGTAATTTCAGCATGTAACTGAAGTTCAAGTTTATCAAGCTTTTGAATGTAATGGAGGGCATTCGCTTCATAATCATTGGTGTTTTTAGGATCGACCTTACTTAGCCCCTTTTCAATGTTTCTCACATATATTTTCACATTCGCAATGCTATTCCACGCATGGGGATCAAACTCACCATGATGATGGTGATCATGTTCAGCATGCTCTTCATGATGGCCATTATCGTGCCCAGCATGGTGTTCGTGTTCAACATGATCGCTATCATGAGTATCATGTTCGTCATTATTATGCTCACCTTTCATTGCATCAATTCCATCAGACGCAACCACTTTTTCACCGATAAAATTGGAAGACTCAACCAATCGTGGCATCCAACCTTCAAATTCTAGTCCATTCACCACTAACAACTTTGCATGAGTAACCGCTTTTGCGTCCATAGGGCTTGGGCTATATACATGTGCATCACCATTTGCTTTCACTAATGTTGTTAATGAAATATGCTCGCCACCCACTTGAGAAACTAAATCCCCCAAAATTGAAAAACTAGCAACAACAGGCACTTTTTCTTCAGCCATAGCCGTCGAGCTCATACCTAAACCCAAAGCTATCAATGAAAGCATGAGAGGAGATTTTGACATTTTGTATTCCTTTCCGTTAATACGCAGAACTGTTTTTAAAAAGTAAGCCACCGTGTCGACCAAAAAGTAACGACACAATGTAGATACACCCCATAACAAGTACGATTGCTGGACTTGTTGCAAGGCTGACGTGAAATGAAAGAAAAAGACCGAGATAGCCGCTTATAACGGAGGTAACAAAAGCAATTAGCAGCATTCCTCCTAGCTTTGCAGTCCAAAAACGGGCGACAGCGGCTGGAAGAATCATTAACCCCACAGCCATTAGCGTGCCTAGAGCATGAAAACCTGCGACTAAATTCAGTACAACTAGTAATAAAAAGCCATAGTGAGCGACAGCACTTAGCTTACTGACGGTCTTAAAAAAAGCAGGATCAACGCACTCCATTACCAACGGACGATACAATACCGCCAGCGTGAGCAAAGAAATGGTAGCAATAGATGTTAATAAAATAAGTGCGTCGTTATTCAACGCTAATGTCGAACCAAATAACACATGCAGTAAATCAATATTACTGCCTTTTGCTGAAATAATGAGGACGCCAGACGCGAGCGACAATAAGTAAAAAGCCGCCAAACTAGAGTCTTCTTCCGCATTCGAGTGGCGTGCAACTACCCCAGCTAATATTGCGACAATGCAACCCGCGATAACGCCACCTATGGTCATGGCTGTAACAGAAACGCCAGAGATTAAAAAGCCAATCGCAGCGCCAGGTAATATTGCATGCGACATCGCATCGCCCGTTAGGCTCATCTTTCTTAAGGTAAGAAAAACACCGACAGGCGTTGCACTAGCACTTAATACGATACATCCCCACAATGCGCGTTGCATAAACGAAAATTCAGCGAAGGGTTGAATAAACAATGTATATAAATCTGTAATCATGAGATATTTCGACCATAAAATGGCAGTTCTGTCTGTGATAGAGAATTGACCGAATACTCTGTGTTAAGTGGCGGCATTTCAGATGACAAGTATTGATAACCAGCCTTCGCTAAATTTTCGCCTGTCATTACTGTTTCTGTTGTTCCACTGGCAATCAATTGTGTTGCAATTAGCATTACGTTAGGAAAAAATCGCCTCACTAATGCTAAATCATGAATAACAGCGAGAATGGTTTTGCCTTTACGTTGACAGTCATGAATTACGGTCATTAAATCTTCCGTTGTTTGCGCATCAATCGCATTAAAAGGCTCATCCAATAACAATACATCGGCATCCTGCATTAACATTCGCGCAAATAACATACGTTGAAACTGCCCGCCCGATAATGTACTTATTTGTCGGTCGTCAACACCAATAAGGTTTACCTTACGCAAAGCTTCTTGGAGCAAACGTTGCTCAGTACAACCGAAAGCCCGCCAAAAACTAATACGTTGCCATGATCCTGCCGAAACAAATTCACGTACCGTTATTGGAAATTGACGGTCGATTTGATGACTTTGTGGTAAATAAGCAATATCCTTCAAGCATCGATGACCAAGATCGATACAGCCCGAACTTGGCTTTAGTTGCTGCATAATACTTTTGAGGAGTGTGGACTTGCCTGCTCCATTCGGACCAACGACAGCTATCAATTCCCCTTCTTCAATAAATGCAGAAACCTCATCTAAAGCGAGTGACTCTCGGTAGTGAACACTCAAATTAGTTATATTAATCATAAGGTCACCACTACAATAATTGACTAAGAACAGACCAAAGACAGCAGATAATCGCAACAGCAACACCTAAGCGAAAATTCACACTTCTAAGCAATAATGACGCTGAAGGTTTACTCGAAAGAGCATTAAATATTTCTTTATTACCTTCACATGAATACAATGTTATATCATTACACCCATGGCGTTTAATTGAAGAAAATAAAGAGGATTGGAATTCATGTTTCATGAGTAGTTATAACTTAAGCCAAATGCATAATTACGATTTAGTTATGTTATAACATAACACCAGCCTTATACAAAAGGATATTAGGAAAGATATTAATCACCCACTTTCAAGGTTGAAACAATGTAGGCGGTACAGTGATCTACAAAAAAGCCCTATCAACATGATTAACACGTTGATAAGGCTTACTCTAATTACAATTTACTCAGGTTAGTGGAAACTGTATTAAACTTGCTCCCAAGGGCCACCAGCGTTGCCTGGTTGATCACCTTTCGTCCACCACTTCGCTTTATAAGTCACACCATTGAAGGTTGTTTGATCCCCTGCCGTGTAGGCTTTATCTGCTTTCCACTCACCAGTCGTACCATCGTTAAATTCAACCCAAGCAGAACTTGAATCTGGTTGATCGCCTTTCGTCCACCACTGTGCGGTGTACTTCACACCACCGAACAGAACAGTATCACCTGTATTGTATATTGCGTCAGCATTCCACGTTGTATCCCCACCCGTGCCTGATTCAGCTTTTACATTCACAATAACAGTCGCCACATCAGATGCTTGACCATCATTAACGGTAACCAACACGTCAATTGTGGTATCAACTTGTGTTATAGGCGCTGTAACAGTGATATCGGCACCTGTCGCGGTTACTGCAACCGTACCAACAGATGAAGAATAGGACAGTGTATCGCCGTCTGCATCTTGTGCTGAAACTGAAATCACAACAGTTTTGCCACTGTCGACAGTTACAGAAGCTGGCGTAGTAAGTACTGGCGGCACATTTTCAATGACGCCTGAACCTTTAACATTAACCACAACATCTTTTATCACGCTCTTTCTACCATCACTGACCGATACTGTGACTATCACCTGAGTATCTGTGGCGGTATTAACGGCTTGATAAGTTACCGTCGCTGAACCATTACCATTATCGACAACGGTGGCATTCGTGGCAGTGAAAGACAATGCATCACCATCAGTATCTGTCGCAGAAACAGAGAAACTTACCGTTTGACCAGAATCAACGACCTGTGCTGTTGGCACACTTAATACTGGTGCAGCGTTAGGAACAGTGCCTGCACTAAACACACGATCAATGGCTTCTGCCAAAGGCGAGCTTAATTTAGTACATTCTTTCAGCTTCGTACCATGGCTAATAAATGTGCCTTCACATTTAATATCACCATGCACTTGCCACACTATTACGCCACCAAGATCATTATCAACAATGTATTGGGCTTTTTTCTCGATAGAAGGAACGTCGTCATAGCTTAAGAAATATTTACCTTTCACAGCATAAGGTACTTCTGCGGCTGCATCCCATTTATGTTCCCAACCGCCGGTTTGTAGAATGTAATTATAATTTGGCTGGCCTTCGAATTCTTTCCAGTTATCTAAATCAGCGGAAGATAATGTTGGCCCATCAACACCAAAGTTAACGGTACGTTTTTCTGTTGGTGCCCCAACATACGCTGTGGCTTCAGATGTTTGAACGCCGCGTCCATAGAAGGCTGCACCGAAGTTAATCTTGTTCGATGGGATGCCTTTTTGTGCCATCCATGTTCGCAATGTATCAAGGTTTAACCCTTGGTATTCCTCTTCAGGGTACGGATACAATGGAGCATTGTGGCCCGCAACGTTAGACCAACCACCATTTAAATCGTAGGTCATCATGTTGAAAGAATCCATCGATGCCACAAGACGATTCCAGTCATACCCTTCTAACTTTGCTGTCGATGCAGAAAATGCCGCTGTTAACAATTTATTGGGGCCAATCCGTTCACGAATATCTTCCATTAGCAGTTCAAAGTTAGCATAATCCTCAGGGCTACCCGCAAAATTCATCCCACCAAAACCCGGATATTCCCAGTCGATATCAATGCCATCAAAACCCAATGACATCACTTTATCTATATCAGCAAGAAAACGGGCTTTCTTTACCGGATCGGCCGCCATTTCAGGAAAGTGTTTCGACATACTCCACCCACCCAAAGATGCCATTACCTTCACACCTTTTTGATGGGCAAGATCGATCAAACCTGGTGCCCCACCCGCTTTCTTTAATGGAATAGGGAATTGACCCTGAACATCTGTTGGCACATGTAACCATCCACTTCCACTTTTCACAAACCCTTGTTCTTGTACTTTACGTAGACTGTCAGCCTCCCATGCTTCATTACCAGGATACTGATGAACATACTCGAGCTCCCCCCAAAGAATGTCAAAATCCCAGCTAGAATACACATCAGGGTGTAATAGTGGTCCAGGTTCTTGTACGGCATTTGGTTGGTAAATACTTTTATTACGTAAATCACCACTGTGCAATGAACCGTCTTTTGCAACACCAAAAAAAGAAAAGTTAAGAATAGAGTAGATATCCATATCTACATTTAAATGCGTTGCTTCACCTTTTACACTAAACCCAGCATTTGGTCCTTTCCATGCCTCCCACTGTGTAATATAGCCAATTACATTTTTATCATGCGTTGGCGCTGCGTAAGCGGTAGAGGCTATTCCTGCCATCAACATACCTGTAATAGCACAAGCCATTTTGCTCAGGTTCAATCCCTTTTGCATAGTTATCTCTCCACGTTATGGTCAAAAAAAATATAAATTCGAGTTGCCTTCTTTTTCATGCATGTTTCTTCAGCTTTTTACGTAAAAAAAGAGCATTCTTACCTTCAAAACACAACTGCATTTCTAATTGTTTTGTTTAGGCAATTAAATACCCATTAATTGACAGTCATTTAGTAAGTAAACCAGCTGTACAATTAACGTCCTTTAAGTGTTAACCATGTTTTTTTTATCGCGAATAAATATCATTATTTTTAGACATCACATGAGAACTCAATGCAACAAAGTCGCAACAGCCTTCACTTTATTACGTATTCATTCCATTTATAATTGATTTAGAACCATCAGCACGTCATACCTAAAAAGAATATTTAATATACAAAATAAGTGAAGCCTTATGCTCATAAAATTTTTCTAACGCGCTCCTTTCTTATCGACTAACGTTATTAGATACCTACCCATATAGCATGAATTTATACATGCGATAGGGATATTACGGAGCAATTTATGAGCGACATTATTATCTTTGGTATTAACCTTTTGTCTAGTTTATTCATGTTAACGATTGGGAGTGGTGTTTTATTAATTATTTACTTCTACTTTTCTGATATTAAACAAAATAAACATGCCATTCGCCACAATTATCCGGTAATAGGCCGTTTCCGCTATATTTTAGAAAAACAAGGTGAATTCTTTCGTCAGTACTTCTTCGCAATGGACAGAGAAGAAATGCCCTTTAACCGAGCAGAACGAAGCTGGGTTTATAAAGCAGCAAAAAACGTCGATAGAACAATCGCTTTTGGCTCAACACGTAATCTAGATACAGCGGGTACAATCATGTTCATGAATTGTGCATTTCCTACTCTAGAAGAAGATGCGGTTGCTCCCTCGCCGATTACAATCGGTGAAAATTGCCAACGCCCTTATACAACGAGTTCCATCTTTAATATTTCTGGAATGAGTTTCGGTGCGATATCAAAACCAGCCGTACAAGCCTTATCACACGGAGCACATCTTGCTGGTTGTTGGATGAATACAGGTGAAGGCGGTCTAAGCCCTTACCACCTAGAAGGTAAAGCTGATCTCGTATTTCAAATAGGTACTGCTAAATATGGTGTACGAGGTGAAGACGGAAATTTAAGTGAAGAAAAACTAAGAAACATCGCAGCCCACCCTGAAGTAAAAATGTTTGAAATCAAAATGAGTCAAGGTGCGAAACCGGGAAAAGGCGGAATATTACCAGGTAGAAAAGTGACGGCCGAAATAGCAAAAATAAGAGGAATACCAGAAGGACATGACTCGATAAGCCCTAATGGACACAAAGAAATTAGGAGTGCAGGTGATCTACTCGACATGATCGCATTCATTCGACAAACGACGGGGAAACCTGTTGGTTTTAAAGCTGTAATAGGCTCGATTGATTGGTTTGATGGCCTATTAAATGAAATAGAGCAACGTGGTAAAGATAGCGCGCCTGATTTTATTACAATAGATAGTGCCGATGGCGGCACAGGTGCAGCACCACAACCTTTAATGGATTACGTTGGATTACCCTTAAAAGAAAGCTTACCACTGGTCGTGGAACGTTTGAAAAAACATAACTTAAAAGGAAAAATCAAAGTCATTGCTTCTGGTAAATTGATTACCCCTTCAAAAGTCGCTTGGGCAATTGCATTGGGTGCGGATTTTGTTGTTTCAGCTCGTGGACATATGTTTGCGTTAGGCTGTATTCAAGCACTTCAATGTAACAAAGACACATGCCCTACGGGTATTACAACGCACAATAAACGCTTACAACAAGGTCTTAATGTTCAAGATAAAACCCAGAGAGTCGCAAACTATAATAAATATATTCATTATGGTATAGGGCTTTTAGCTCACTCTTGTGGCGTCACTAACGCACGAGACATCAATAAAAACCATATTCGTATTGTGACTGAAAATGGCTTATCTGTTGCCCTAGATAATCTCTATGAAAATCACCATTAACCATTAACAAAATATCCAAATGCAAACAGGCACTCACTAAGTGCCTGTTAATAGATTAACAACATCGTTAATAGGAATTGGTTGCTTAAATTCCTAAAGACTTATTTACGAATAAACTTGTTATAAACAAACAATAAAACAAATGCCCCAAGGGTCGCCGTTATAATACTACCAAAATTAACACCATCAGCAGAGCCTAATCCAATAAATGAACCCAACCACCCACCCACAAACGCCCCAGCAACACCCAATACAATGGTCATTATCCAACCACCATCATCATCACCAGGCATTAACCATTTAGCCAAAGCCCCCGCTATTAGCCCCAAAATTATCCAAGAAATAAATCCCATATTATTCTTCCACCCAATGAATACGCCTATAAAGCTCGTGAACAATCATTACTCATTATAGGCAGACATTGCTATCTTATTTGAATTTGACTTAACGCTGACAAATCAAAACACCAGCATGCCAAACTTAAGTTGACTCAAATCGGAGTCGTTATAATTTATGACCATACACGTTCCAAGAGACCCAAAATGATCAAGCGCGCAGCTCTATTCCTTACACTTATAACCGCGTCGTTATCCACGTTAGCCGCGCCAGAATTGATACCTCAATCAGAAGCTCAATATGGACAATTAGCGTTAATTGAAACCATCCAAATAACGGGTGATATTAACGATAGCCTAACCAGCTTAGTGGATAGATATCTTGCGCATAAAAGCATCGATTACTATTCAATTAAAGATATATCTGAAGATACCCAAGCTAATACACTAACTATCATCGTGAATTTGTATAAACATGAACACACGGCATAAAACGAGCCAAAGAAACGTTTATACCCAAGTTACCTCAAGGTGCTTTGTCAGGCACAAACTCGAGAATCAGGGCAGGCAACTTGAACTATCATGGGTATAACTAGGTATTTTTCTTTATGGCGTTTTCTTTTTTCGCTAAAAGAACTATAGCCAAATGTTTCTCCAGCACCGCTGATAATACTTTTTTGCTTACCGGTTTAGACACAAAGTCATCCATTCCTGCTTCATAGCATTTATCCTTTTCTTCTTTAACAACATTTGCCGTTAAAGCAATAATAGGAATGTGTGATGCATTTTGTTCAAGATTTCGTATTGCTTTTGTCGCCCCAAAACCATCAAGAACTGGCATCTGACAATCCATAAATATCATATCAAAATCATGTTCTTGATACATATCGACACCAATTTGACCGTTACTTGCAATCATGACTTCAACACCCAACTTTTCAAGCATCATTTTTGCCACTTTTTGGTTCACAACAGCATCTTCAACCACCAAAACTTTCGCTCTTGGTGTTGATGCTTCAGGGTCCAATTCATGGGTTAAAGCAGCAGTTGAATCATTTGTCATTACACCAGATTCTTCAGGTGAGCTTGCTTTTTTGACCTCGGCATTCGACTTCGGTAAGAAATTAATGTTACTCGCTTGAGGCATGTTGGCATGGTGTACTGATTGTAAAAAATTTTCAGGCGTTGTCATTTCAGGTGTCATGACTGGTGATGTTGCATTGCTTAACGCCTGAGATGTCTCTGTACCGTTTAGACTCCGTTTAGAATTTAGAGGAGTCGCAATGACTTCATCTGAAGTCATCTTAATAACGCGCTGAACCGTCCACTTTAGATTGCTTTCTTTATACGGTCTCGATAAGCACGCTAAAATGCCAGCTTGTTTCGCCTTTAGATCATCGCCCATCTGGGGGCCAGCAGAAATCATCATCAAGCGAGGACAATCCAGACCCAATTCTTTAGTCAGTAATTGCGCCAGTTCAAAACCATCAAGGTGTGGCATAATTTTATCAATGATAACTAAATCAAACGGGCTTTTATTCGCAATAGCTTGCTTAACAATATCGATTGTTTGTGTCGCATCGGCACAACAGATCGATTTAGCGCCGAAATTGTTTAACTGAGCAGAAGTGATCCGCATATTCAGCATACTATCATCGACCAGTAAAACGGATATCTCCGATAGTGCTTTACTGTCTTCCAACGAAGCTGATACTAATACATTTTTTTCAAACGTTACCGTAAAGTAAAAGGTGCTCCCCTTATCTACTTCACTGCTTATCTTTATCTCTCCCCCCATCAAATGAACTATTTGACGACAAATCGATAAACCTAGCCCTGTACCACCGTATTTACGCGTAGTACTACCATCAGCTTGTTGAAACTTATCAAACACAGCTTCATACTTATCTGCTGAAACACCAATACCACTGTCTATTACTTCAAATCGTATTGTTGTTTCAGTATCCGTATCTGCTTCTAATTGAGTATGAAGGTGCACATAGCCCGTATGGGTAAATTTAATGGCATTACTCACTAAATTATTCAGTACTTGCCGAAGTTGAGTTGCATCACCAAGCAACATTGGTGGTATGCGTTTATCAATAGAGCATTGGAAGGCAATACTTTTCTCTGATGCTCTTACTAAGAATATAGATTCCACTTCTTTATTCAATTCAAACAAGTTCAGCGATGTATGTTCTAACTCTAAACGCCCTGCTTCAATTTTAGAGAAATCGAGAATGTCATTGATCAAATCAAGTAATGAAAGAGACGATATATTTAACATGTGGATATATTCTTTTTGATCTTTTGGCATTTCCATCTCTTGCAATAAAGATGATAAGCCAATGATCCCATTCATTGGTGTTCTAATTTCGTGGCTCATGTTTGCCAAAAACTCACTTTTCTTACGGTTAGCTTCTTCAGCTTCCTCTCTTGCTAATTCAAGTTCTTCGTAATGATCTCTGATTCGGTTAACAGAACTATTATATGTTTCAGTTAGCGTCGATATTTCATCCTCAAAACGCCTGCCTTTTAAATTAATACGCTGTGGTACTTTGTCATCATCAAAATTACTGACAGCCAAAGACATCAACATAAGTGGCCGTACAACAATACGATACGCAAAATACAAAATGAAAATAGCGAACAAGAAGATTTTGATCGTTTGAGAAATCAATAGAAAAATAAACTTATCAAACAACCCTTGATAAACAGTGTACAGATCAGATTGAACCGTAAGCGTAGCTAACGTGTACTGCCTTTTGCCAACAGTATGTTGCATCTCCCACACTTTTTCATGTTTATATTCTTGTAATTCGCTGCCTAACTGAATAACAGTACCGTCAGAATCTGTAATCGATAGATAATGAATGCTAGGCAAATGCATTATACCTTCAGCCTGCGTCAGTAATAGTTCACGATCTTCCACCCACAAACTCGCGGTAAGGCTTGATAAAAAGCTGCCTTCAATTTGGGTCATTCGTTCATCGATACTCGCTAAATCTTCCTTATAATCACGGTATAAATTCAGCCCTGTAATAATTAAGGTGAACACTGTACTCATAAGTAAGATAAAAAACAGAAGCTGCTTTGCTAATCCGATTTTTTTCTTTTTGTGCGTATTGCGATACGTCTCATTCATCCTTAAACTCGCATCTTATTGTTATTCTACTACCATAATAATAGCCACTTCACAGGGATAGTTAAGATAAGGATGTAAAATGAAAGGATTTTTTTCTATATCAACCGCAATAATGTTAAGTTGTGCCAGTTTTCAAGCATCATCTGAGACAATTAATTATTATGTTATCGCTAAACAAGCCACTCCGTTCCAAATTGAAACACCAGATAAAACACACAAAGGAATAGTGACAGATATTGTAAAAGCGGTATTTAACGGCAGTAAATACGATATCGATTACCATGTTTACCCTTTTAACCGAATGATATCTTTATTAAAACAAGGGGGCGAAGCGAATTGGATAACCTATGGCAGTCCTAATTGGGGAGGCGTTCAAGCCGAAAACCTATCGGAGATGCCTATTTATAATGTTAAGCATTCACTCGTTACAAGTACTAATAACACATTTGACTTCAACTCGATGAAAGATATGGATGAGAAAGTTATCGTTCTTCTTCATGGTTTTAACTACCCGCAACTTGTCCCTTACTTTGACAATGGCAACGTCGAGGAATTGAGAGTTAAAGACTATAAAGCAGCATTTCGTGTCATTAAAAAACTCCCCGGAGAAACGGCTTTTGTTGAGATGCAATCACGCATTAAATACAACCTCAGCCAACAAAATTTAAACACCGACGCCTATCGAATTCAATCCTTCAGTAGTGTAATTCCAGACTATCCAATTTACCTCGCCTTTGATCCAAAAATGGATGCAGATATACAAGCCTTTATCAATGAACGCCTTAAAACATTAAAAAGCACAGGTAAACTCGACGATATAATTCATAACTATATCTAGCGACTAAGACAAAAACCTCCCAAACCTCAGTAAAATAGCTGAGGTTTTTTAATTGACAGTATACCCAAGCTACCTCAAGATGCAGGATTCAGAGTGATCTCAGCGTATTCAATTCAAGGAAAATGTGTGTAGGAATGGCATTCCGCTGGAGTAATACAATAAGTGCCTTGCCTAGAGCCCAACAAATTCTCGCTGAAACGAGCATCTTGGGGTAACTTGGGTATATTACTTAAGTAAGGCATGATGGCTCAGTATCTCGAATAAAGTAATGGTCAAAACGCTGTTTCGGAAGGGGACAAAGAAATAATGACGAATTTCGTTTCATCTAATCCATTGAAAATAAAGTGTAAAACACTATTTTTATTACTGATCCTTCAAACAACACATGTCGCTTATGCTAATCAATATATCTCAGAATTAAAGTTACTCAACTACACCGACTCTTATGGGAATGTGTCTTTAAGAAATGCAAAAAACCTTACTCTGCCAGACCCAATGCTTGTCACTGGTAATCTTGATTTAGAAAATAGTCGTATTCAACGTTTGCCAAAAAAATTGACTGTTACAGGTAGTCTAAATTTAGCTTATAGCGACGTTACCGAACTACCAAGGCTTTTGAATGTGGGTGGACATATAAATCTTGCTCATTCGAAAATAACTAACCTCACAAACGGGTTACAGGTAAAAAGTGATTTAAGTTTAATGGGAACCAAGCTGACCACTCTCCCTCCCTATTTGTATGTTGGTGGCAATTTATACCTGGCAAATACAGCAATAAAAGAACTTTCCACTTTCCTCGTTGTAGAAGGTAATGTTTATTTAGGAGGGGCACCCGTGCAATCTATTCCAGAAAAAGCAACTATTCGCGGTAATATTTACCAGTAATCATATTTAGTCTTATAACTAATAAACATCAAATAAAATAGCAAACGGTTGCGTTGGCTTGGTGAATTTAATATCTCGACGAATTATATTTAAATAAGGCGTTTAGCTAATTTGAAATAATAGATTGGAAGGTTTTAGTTAGCCAGAAACATGATTACTTAATCTTATTGCCTCTGGCTACTCGGGTACTGAAAGCTATCGGGGCACAACTTTCAGTTGATTGGTAATAAGCCAATCTTACGCTCTAATGCGTACTTTCTTACTTAACTTGTGTTTTAGTGGTTTGATTTTTGTAGTAAAACCACTTACGACGATTTTGAGTTTTCATTATATACCTCTCATTATCAACAATGAGTAAGCTTGATATTACATATAATTTAATACCGTTCTCACTCTCTATTTGTTCTACTATACCCAGCGAATTATGACGAACACATTACATACCAGATAAAAGTAAAACGTTCTCTGAATCCCTATCTAATCGGCATAAATAAAGCTAACAGTGTGTAGCTTATTTTTATTGCGCCTAGGAATATAAAGAACAATGAGATATTTTCGCGGGAGTTATGTTCAGAAGTTACCTTATTTGAATGGATTAAGGTTAACCAAGTTCTCTATCTTTTTCACCATACGATTTATATCTTCAAAACCAATATAAGAGGGTTTTTAGTTTTTTACAAGCATATCTTGAATATATTTTGAGATATAGATCACCATTACATGCATTGAAACTGTAACACTAAGTTTACTCTTGTGCATAACCCCTTGCTTACCAATGAATATCTTGTTTAAGATTTTATAAACTCTCGGTACCGAAAATTTTTTATTTATGACTAATCATTGTGTGTGATTAACACTAATTTCTAGATTAAACTCAGATAAAACAATTATAACAAATGTTATTTTTTTGCTAAGAATCTGATTGATAACAAAAAACCACCATCTAAAATGTAATGCTTAAGCTTGACACGATTTCACACTTTGTTAACATACAATCATGTTTTGCTGAGAGGTCAGGAAAATGGGAATTCACACCATCACATTAGAGCAAACCGCTAATGTGCCGAAAAAAATTCTATTTCACCTACTCTCTGATCATGAAAAATTAGGTCGTTTTTTTTATGCTGATTTTTCTTTAGTTAGACAAGGAAAGCCAGATACCAACGGAATTGGTGCTGTCAGAGAAGTGACTACAGGTCCTTTTAGGTTCCAAGAACAGATAATCGATTACAAAGAAAATGAACACCTCCATTGCAAAATCATAAACGGAGGTCCAATTAAAGAACACGGTAGTTGGATTCGTTTTCAAAGCATCAACGCAACTCAAAGTCTTATCCACTATCGTATAAAATTTTCCCCTAAGATAAGTGGCACAGGCTGGCTTATTAAGTACCTTATTGAAAAGGATATACGAAAAGCATTATCGACAATTGCTCAACAGGGTGAATCCGAATGGAAGCGTTGATTAGGGTCTGTTGCTCTTTCAACATACCCTCGTAATCAGCAAGTTTTCCTTGACCACTACAACTCAAGCAAGAACTTGCTTTTTTCTTCCTGCACTCTTCATTGAGTGTTCATTCCTTACCGTTACTCACTATGACCCCTTTAAACTCTTATCAATACATCATATTGAAATATAAACATGTCTATTGTATCCCTATGTTATCTCACGTTGAGAACGAGTTGTTAGTGAACAAATATAATACAGAATATTGATCTACTCGATATCATCTCAGCTATGAAACAGCTCTAATAATAACAGCAGATCATAATTTATCAGGATAGGGAAAATGAGACAGCAGCCTTTACTTACAACTGAGAGATTAGTTTTACGCCCTTTGGAACTATCAGACGCGCCAAAAATTCAACAATTAGCAGGTGACACTAATATTGCGAATGGTACGATCAACGTTCCTCACCCCTATGATGATGGTGTCGCAGGGCAATGGATTGGTAAAAACATTGCTGGGTGGCAAAGCCAAAAGTCTGCAATTTTTGCGATCACACTTAAATCTAACAACCAACTTGTTGGCTGCATAGGCCTACAGAATATAGAAGGTAAGACTGCACAATTAGGTTTTTGGATTGGAGTACCCTATTGGGGCAAAGGGTATTGTACTGAGGCAGCTGCGCGCATTGCCGAGTTTGGCTTTAGACGACTAAATCTTCAACTGCTTTACGCGCGCCACCTCAGTCGTGATTCAGCCCCAGGCAAAGTCATGCAAAAAATAGGCATGCACCATATAACGACCAAAAACGATGCTGCCCGCGTCAATATGATTACTGAAAATGTCGAATACTATGAGTTAGGCGTACTCGTAGAAGCGTAATGTGCGAGCTAAACGGCATAAGATTCTTCATTCTCAGTAATGAATACAGAGCAAGTCTCTACAGCTGATTTTTGACTCTTGCCATTTGATACACGTTAACATAGCACCCATTACGAAATGCATAATTAACTGATTCGCCTTCTATCACAAAACCATGCTTTTCATATAAGGCGATAGCAGAGTGATTGTCAGTATAAACTGTCAGTTCAATACGCTGCACATTAAGCCAATTTTCAGCAAGATCGATAATCTCACTAAGCAATTGACTGCCTATTCCTTGTTTTTGGTAATCATCATGTACAGCCATACCAAATGAAGCAACATGCCTACGTCTCGCATTCTGACAAACTTCAAAGCCTAGCTGTCCCACTATGGCGCCTTCTTTCTCGGCAACCAATGAATGCACACCCGCAGGTAAATCACTTAGGCGCTTATTCCATGCATCAAGAGAAGGCAGCGGTAATTGAAGTGTTCCACTATAAGCATTCTTTCCTGCGTACAGATTTTTAACTTGCTCAATATCTTTCGATTCTAGATGTCGAATAATCACTCCCATCCCTTACTCCCTATTCAATTTAGTTTCTTTTAAAATCGCATTAACATAGCATTTAAGCAATAAAAACAAACATCTACATCAAAGATAACTTACTGGCCACGACTCACTAAAGATGCCTTGTTGGTAAACATTTATCTCTTATTTTTAGCTCAGCACACAGTTATACCCATCCGCTTCTTTTAACATGGTATAAACCCATTTCAAGATGCTAAAAGGACTTTGCATGGTTCATTGTGATTATTTGATCATTGGTGCAGGAATTATCGGGCTAAGCACCGCGTGGGAGCTGCAAAAACGCTACCCCGAGAGTCAAATCATTGTGGTCGAAAAAGAGATGACGCCGGCTTATCACCAAACAGGTCACAATAGTGGTGTGATACATGCGGGCATTTACTACACACCCGGTACTTTAAAATCTCAATTTTGTTGCCGTGGTAATATTGAAATAAAACAATTTTGTGAAAAGTACCAAATCCCCTTTGATGAATGCGGAAAACTACTTGTTGCAACATCCAATGCTGAATTAGAGAGAATGGAAACCCTTGGTGAACGCGCAAGATTAAACGGTATTCAATTTGAAGTTCTTGATAAGCAATCATTAAGAGAGCGTGAGCCAAATATCGAAGGACTAGCAGCCATTTATGTGCCAACCACTGGTATTGTGAATTATAAAGAAATTTGTGTAAAACTTGTCGAGCTTATTGAACAAGCAGGCGGACAAGTACTCTTCGATCATCAGGTTACCTACCTAGATGAGTCTGAGACAGGTGTAACAGTGATAACAAGTAACACAACCTTTCATGCGAACTCTCTGATCGCTTGTGGTGGATTAACAGCAGATAGGCTGGTTCGAATGCTGGGTGATGAGCCAAATTTCCAAATTGTGCCATTCAGAGGAGATTATTATCAATTACCTAAGCAGCATAATAATTTAATCCACCACCTAATCTATCCAATACCCGATCCTGAGTTACCCTTTCTTGGCGTACATTTAACACGAATGATTGATGGTAGCGTAACTGTTGGCCCTAATGCTGTTATTAACTTCTCTCGTGAACACTACGACAAGTATCATGTACACCTAAAAGACTGTGCTGAAATGATTACCTATCCAGGGTTTCGTAAAGTCATTCGCCAACACTTTTACTCTGCGTTGATCGAATTGAAAAATAGTGTGTGGAAATCTGGATATCTACAACTTGTTCAAAAATATTGCCCGACACTTCGTCGCGATGATTTACTTCCCTACCCTTCAGGTATTCGTGCTCAGGCAGTTAACCAAGAAGGTGAGTTGATAGACGATTTTCTATTTCATCGAACTAAACATTGTTTAATTGTCTGTAATGCTCCTTCACCTGCTGCAACATCCTGCTTCCCTATCGCGGATTATATTGTTGACCAATTGAATGCTAGCTAAGATTCATATTTCGTCTTATAAAAAACCATCTTTATTTCTTTATTTTATAAGACGAACATTCAACAAGGCTAATATTTAAAAACAATAACGCCAATACAGATAGAACATTTTGATATATTGAATCATATTTAAGAAATCAAGTATTAAATAAAAATTTAATCATTAAAACTGATCCAACTTGAAAAACCTCCGTACAATTATTGCTAGGTACTATACTGATATCAGTAGTGAAGTAATAAACCAAAGACATATAAGCCTTGATACTTGGCTATATAAGGAAATAAACAGAAGGTTTACTTTCACTAACATGAGAACTCAGTTTTATCATTGCAACCTAACATACTGTAATAATAGAAATTTAGATTTATTATTATTATTTTGAAATATTTTTTATGAAGGACAGGTCTTATAAGGTGATGTGAATACAAACTCTTATAAAAATGGCAATATAGCCAAACGATGAGGTGAGGATTATGTCTAGCTTGAAAGTAATTACAGCAACAGCAGTGATTTTAATGTCTACTTCCGTATTAGCAGATATTCGAGTCGCAGATACACACAATGGTGCGTGGATCACCGTAACTGAAAATGGCGCTCCAGCTGCTAATGCTTCAGTATCTGTAGCCAACGTGCCTCAACAAAAACAAAGCTACCAAACAGATGAAAATGGTCGTGTATTTATTCCATTAACATTAGAAAATTCACGTTCAGTAAAATACAAAGCAACCACAGAAACTGGTAAAAAATCATCACGTTTCGCCTTCCACTCTACAAATAAGTAAGTGGTCATGACATTTTTAAGTCCTGATTAATTCGGGACTTTTTCTTTTTATGTATACCCAAGTTACCTCAAGATGCTCGTTTCAGCGAGAATCCTACATATTGAGGTGACTTGGGTATATCTATTTATCGGTAAATTCATCATGGCTTTTTCTATCATAATCACGACGATTTAAATCTCTGGATAAAACGAGCCCAAGCCCAATCACCTGCAAAAACAACGCCAAACTTCTAAGCTGTGATATATATTCCATCTCACTTGTATAACTATCAATCAACTCCAAGTTATCTAGATACAGCTGATTTATTTTTTCTCTTTGCTCAAATTGAACATTATTTATCTTGCCCATCAAATTAGGCAGTTCAGTAATAGATAATGATACAACCTCTTCACCTAACCAATATTTTAAGTCTTTCATTATTTGATTTTTTATTTCAGGGATTAATGGTTTACTCATATATTCACTATTTGCAAGAAGTTCTAACACATGTTCTTTTTTGCGCTCTACCGTTTCAACTTGTTGCCAAATTAATGTGATTAATTTGTTATTACTTGCTTGCTGTTGAATCTGACTATTTATTTGTCGTGTTGAATCATCTATGTAAAAGTTGGTCATCAAAGCTGAAACTACATTGAGTAATAAACCAATTCCAACCAATGTCCATGTTGGTATTCGCCATGCCATTTTCAAATTTCTCATCCTTTATCACTTGCTTCATTGGCTAAGTTGTACATTAAGTATGGCAAAAAAATACTCTTCTTTTCATTTCCAGTTGCGTAATTACCGTTCTGAAAACAAATAGTTCGCTGTGACTTCGATAGCCCTGCAAATTTGGTTGTTTTTACTAGACTTAATAACAACCTGAAAGCCTTATCAGCATAAAAAAATACCATTTGCAGTTCACGTAATTCTAAGACAACGATTTCTTGTATGGAGCTTTGCAAAGGCATGCACAATAAAACGATAAAAAATATTCAAACCGTTCTGTTAACTGGCTCATCTGAACAACATAAACGACAGGAGTTAAAAGACTATTTCAATCAAACGTCGGCTCTTTACGAATCCCTCTTTGAAATTGTAAATAATGATGAAGCTTATTTCAAAAAAGCAGAACCATTACGCCATCCCCTCATTTTTTACTTTGGGCATACAGCTGCCTTTTATATCAATAAGTTGAAACTTGGAAAGTACATTGATTCACGCATAAACACCCACTTTGAATCGATGTTCGCCATTGGTGTAGATGAAATGTCGTGGGATGATCTTGATGCAGCCCATTATGACTGGCCAAAGGTTGATACCGTTAAAGATTATCGCAAAAAAGTGTGTTCGCTAGTCAACCAATTTATTGATGAGATGCCCCTATCCTTACCCATCACTCAATCCGATCCAGCCTGGATCATTTTAATGAGCATTGAGCATGAACGCATTCACCTAGAAACCTCTTCCGTCATTATTCGCCAGCTACCTCTGGCTGATGTAACGCCTCATTATAATTGGATGCCATGCCTCGACAGTGGTGAATCACCCAACAACAGTTTACTGAGTATTGCAGGGAAAAGCATGCGACTAGGTAGACAAGGTAATGACCAAACATACGGTTGGGATAATGAGTTTGGTGAACAACCTTTTACTGTCGATAACTTTAAAGCCGCTAAATTCCTTGTTTCTAATCAGGAGTATCTTGAATTTGTGAAGGCTGATGGCTATCGACAACCACGATACTGGAATGAAGAGGGAAAAGGTTGGTTAGCTTACACCAAAGCAACAATGCCCCGTTTTTGGCGATTAGAAGAAAATAAGTTGTTACAGCGTAACCTATCAAGTGAGATCCCCTTACCTTTAAACTGGCCAGTTGAAGTTAATCAACTAGAAGCAAAAGCGTTTTGCAATTGGAAAGCAGAACAAAGCAATACTAACATTCGCTTGCTGACTGAAGCCGAATGGTATCTATTACGCGATAACATCGGTACCGATTCTCCGTATTGGTCTGAAGCACCGGGGAATATCCATTTAGAATACTTTGCATCTTCTTGCCCTGTGAATCGCTTTGAACATAACGGCCTGTACGATGTTATAGGTAATGTATGGCAATGGACAGAAACCCCCATAGACGGCTTTAACGGCTTTCAGGTTCATCCTTTATATGATGACTTCTCTACCCCTACATTTGATGGCCTACATAACTTAGTTAAAGGGGGATCTTGGATCTCAACCGGCAACGAGTCTATTAAAGCGTCTCGTTATGCTTTCCGCCGTCATTTTTATCAACATGCAGGATTTCGCTACGTAGAATCAAACCAAAAACCAGAAGAGATGGCGCAAATCAACGTATATGAAACCGATGAACTTATTTCACAGTACCTTGAATTTCACTATGGCCCTGAATATTTTTCGGTTGAAAACTTCTGCGTTAATGGTGTGAAGCAATGCTTACAAGAACTGCAACTCACTCATAGAAGCAAAGCCCTTGATATCGGTTGTTCTGTTGGCCGTGCTACGTTTGAACTCGCCAAAACATTTGACCATGTTGATGGGTTAGATTTTTCTGCTCGTTTTATTCAGCAAGCCTGCACGCTTATTGAACAAGGTGAAAAGCGATATACCATCCGAACAGAAGGTGATTTAGTTGAATTTAAAAGCATAACGTTAGCTGAACTTAACTATATCGAAATAGCCGATAAAGTCAGCTTTATGCAAGGAGACGCCTGCAACTTGAAATCTCAATATACTGGCTATGATCTTATTTATGCCTCTAATTTGATTGATCGCCTTGGTGATCCTAAGCAATTTTTATCTTCGATCTATGATCGCATTAATACGGGTGGTTATTTAGTGATTACCTCTCCATATACTTGGTTAGAAGATTACACAAATAAAGATAACTGGTTAGGAGGCACAAAAGTACATGGCGAGAACTTTACAACCTTAGATGGACTAACAGAAAACTTAATCAGCCGATTTGAGCTTATTGCAGTAAAAGAAATTCCTTTTGTGATTAGAGAAACAAAACGCAAATTTCAACACAGCTTGTCTGAAATGACAATTTGGCGAAAACGCTGATGCTCTCTTAATCCAGCATCTTGAGGTAACTTGGGGATATCGCAGCTGAATTCAAGCAACAAGTGCAACTTACAGGCTGTAGGTTGCGCTTTTATTCTGATACATTACGCGATCTTAGTACTCAAGATTGGATTAAACAGTGAAAACACCTTGTGTTGGTAAATGTAAAAATAATGATGGTGTGTGCAGTGGCTGTTTACGCACAATGAGTGAAGTAGGAGAATGGCGTCAAATGTCTGATGATGAACATGTCAAAACAATCGATGAGATCAAAGGATTACGCACCACACATGCCTGCAGCCTATGCGGAAAGCCCGCTTACTGTGAGATCAGCGCAGGAAAATCAACATGTTGGTGTTTTGAGCTAACCAAACGCGACACATCAAACCTAGAAGCTGGAAGTTGCGTTTGTCGAGCGTGTTTATCCTCCTTACCTCTTCAAGATTAATTTTCACAAAGTCTAGCGTATTTAATTACTTATAATATGATCCTCTGTGGTAATAGTCGGCCAGTAAACATATAACCTATTGATATATATATAGTCAAACATATATAATACCCCCATCAAACGACTAGTTACCTGCACTTATGCCTAATGTTTTTTTTATTATCGTTACACTTTCTCTATCATTTTTATCGTACGCTTCAAATAACGTCACAACAGTTATGCAGAACGAACAAGCTTGCATGAAAAATCTTGAACTGCTCATTGTTAATCAGCAAATTATTTATAGTGATAATACCCTTGCGCTACAAGAACGGCAGATTGCAGAACGTACCATCGACATTACTCGTGATGCTTTTAAAGAAAACGAAAGTTACTGCGATGCACAGCAAGCAATGGAAGCCTACGCACGAGAAAAAGATAAAGGACTCCGTTTAAATAAAGGTCAAGATAACCACTTTGGTCGAAATCAGCACAAATAGTCATTGATAATGCTGCTAAAATGACACTATCTGAAAAATATAAGATCCATAAAACAAAGGGGCTCACAATGAGGAAGTGGTTACTAGCAGGTATCTTTACGCCATTATTACTTGCAGGTTGTGAGAATAATGAACAAATCGGATTTTCCAGTAAAAACCTGCAGCAAGACTGGGTTTTAACTAACATCGATGGAAAAGAAATCACCATAAAGGAGCCAAGAGTTATTCCCAATATGGCTATCGATTCTGACCTTAAGGTATCTGGATTTGGTGGTTGTAATCGTTTTACAGGGCAAGCGGAAATCAAAGACAATAAGTTTAAAATCGACACGCTGAGCTCGACAAAAATGGCCTGTATTCAAGATGATCAAGCAACCACTGAATCGATAATGACGGTATCTCTGCAGGAATGGAGCAGCATAGCATTAGAAAATGATGTGTTAACACTAACATCAGAACAGCATATTTTAACCTTTATGCCTGAAGATATTTTAGAAGATAACGACCAGTAATATTCGCATTCAAAAAGTACACTTAGCCCTAGATTTTTTACGTCAATAATGTGCTTAATCAACCGAACTAGACGGCATGATTTTCATATTTCATTTTTTGTTTATTTTTCATCACAAAAACACTTTACTGTTCGAAAGCCAAGCGTATACTGCGCATCTTTTCTACACACCCATACTCTTTCTGAACATTAACAAGGCACTTAACACAGCAATGCTTGAACTCTTAACTTTCGCCATTGAGCACAAAATCATTACAACCCTAGTCATAATCACGACTTTATTATTACTACGAGTATTAGTATTAAAAATCATCCGAGGCGATCACAATTTCATTAGTGAAAAACAACGCCAATGGATGTCTCGTACAAAAAATGGTTTTGCGATTCTCATTATTATCACTATTTTTGGTATTTGGAATTCAGAAATAAAAGAGTTCGCACTGTCTTTAACGGCTATTGCTATGGCCGTTGTTATCGCCTCTAAAGAAATGATTCTTTGTATAACAGGATCGATACATCGCGCATCATCTAGCTCCTTTACAATCGGAGACTGGATCGAAGTCGGTGATCTTCGCGGCGAAGTGATTGAGCATACAATGCTATCAACGAAGATTCAGGAAATTGATATCGCGCATAACCGTTACGATTACACGGGAAAGACACTAACACTGCCCAATAGTATGTTCTTTTCACACACCATCAAAAATATGAATTTTATGAAACGCTACGTTTATCATAACTTCACGATTGTTGGGCCAAAAGAGCGTAATTTGTTCTCGTACCATGATGAGCTAATCAGCAATATCAACGACTATAGCGAAGAATTTATTGAGGTTGCACGACGCTACAACAGTGTTATTGAACGACATGCTGGAGTTGATTTACCTGGCGCAGAACCACACATTCATATTGGTACAAATTGTACCGGTGAAAGCGTAATGCATATCACAATATTTTGCCCAACAGAGCAAGCAGCCGAATTAGAGCAACACATAACATCAGATTTTATGAGGCTGGTTTACGGGCCATAATTTACATTCAAGGTGGGTTTCGCTACATTACAACGGATTAATAACAGGCCGTGATAATGAAAGTAAGTAAAAAGAAAGCGCAAATACTAAACAATGCTATTGATTCTTGGGAAGAAAAACTCACGATCAATGCAGAGCAAGCTAATACATTACGACAAAGCATGCAGATTGTCGGCTTTGATTGGAAGTTATTGGCTGTATATTCGTTTTGGATTGCGATTACATGCCTCATTATCTCGGTAGGAGTCTTACTTGCCGATGATTACCTATTAGACTTACTCGCCAAGATCTTTGACGCTCCTGCTGGAGTAATATCAATAGTAACCGCGATTATAGCTGCGGGATTATATGCAGTTGGTATTCGCCGCCGACGTAAATATCCAGCAAAAAATATCAGTAATGAAGCAACATTTTTCTTTGGTGTCTTAATGACAGCAGTCTCTGTCGGCTTTTTAGGTGCAACATCTTTATACGGTGATACCCATGATGCCCTACTACTTTTACTGCTAACATCCATTTATGCGGTTCTTGGGTTACGCTTATCATCAATCTTGATTTGGCTATTTGCATTGTTCACTTTTGGTGGCTGGGTGTTAACAGAAACAAGCTTTTTATCTGATTGGGATGCCTACTTTTTAGGGATGAACCACCCTCTGCGCTTTGTTTTTGTTGGTGCGGCAATTACTGCGTTAAGCTTATTGTTCCCTAAATACCCTAAACACGAGCGCTTACAAGAACCTACCCGATTTGTTGGGTTGCTTTACCTGTTTATGTCGCTGTGGCTGCTTTCTATTTTTGGTAATTATGGTGATATCGCTGCTTGGTCTCAAATAAAACAAATTGAATTGCTCCATTGGTCTATCTTAGCTGTTATTGTTTGTTTAATTGCTATTTATGTAGGTATTAAATTCAATGACGCATTAAGTCGTAGTTTTGGTATCACCTTTCTTCTTATTAATTTTTATACTCGCTACTTTGAATACTTTTGGGAATCGTCACATAAAGCAATATTTTTTGCAGTTCTAGCGCTTAGCTTCTGGGCTATAGGGTCTAAAGCTGAGAAATTATGGCAAATAGGCGAGCACTCTGCTGGCGACAAACCAACCCCTATGAAGCATCAATAAATATAAGCATAAACGAAAAACCGCTGCGATAATGGCAGCGGTATTCAAATTGAACTATTCATTATATTTTGTCTGTTTAACTGCGGATCGTATTACTAACTTCGAATACATGACGCTGGTTGATTAGGCTTGTTGCTCAAGTCGGTACAACTGAATTTCGTGCAACACTCTTTCTGTCATTAATTCATTCATTGCATCTTTAATATTGGTCTCCATTTTGGTAATGGCCGGAAATACTGATTCACGCATTTCATCTACACATTCTTTCGACACCGACATGGTCATATCAAACTCAAATGAGGCTAATACTAAGAACTTTTCCATGCGCTCTACTATTACTCTCGCCATCATTGGGTCTGCACCAATATCAAGTAACTCCTGCTCAACAACGACTTCTAGTGGTGACAATTCTTTTGGCTGCTCTTTTACTGGAAAAGCTATGATATTCGACATCTTATCCTCCAGAATTATTAATGTGTAAAGATTCTCCCCCCTAAAAATACTCCTCTTATTAAATTTAAGTATTCTTTATCCTATGTGTATTTTTTGTTAAATAAAAGTTCAAATGACTATTTTCTTAAAAAAAACACCTTATTAGTGAAGAAAAGAATAGTCACACCTATAAAAAACGGAAAAAATCACATTGATTATCAAAAGGTTAAATCAAAAAATTAAACATTGTTTAAAATTCAACCTTTCAAACACTAGAGTGATCTCTATTGGTAATTGAGCACGTAGTGTTCAATGTTAAGCAAAATACATTCGAAAAAGCGTTCGATAAAGAAGGTCGGAATATTGAATTAATGGATCAAACGTTTGTTGATGACAGCTATTTGAGTAATATATTCCATCACACCTTATTGCCACTAAATTGGCATGACCGTTCAGATGCTCTCGCTTTTACGCACATTCAGCAGATTGTTTACGTACACTTATTAAAAAATCACTGTAATGTTCAATTTAACATGCCCAATATTACAGGCGGCTTATCACCCATTGTTGCAAAGCGAATCAATGAATATATTCATGACCATTTAGCTTCAAAGATCACTATTGAGCAACTTTCAAATATAGCTGAATTAAGTGAATTTCACTTCTCTCGCATGTTTCATCAGTCATTCGGATCCCCTCCTCATCAATACGTACTCAAACTACGTACACAACTCGCCGCAATGTTATTAAAGACAACCCAGCACCCTCTAGCTGATATCGCCATACAATGTGGCTTTTCTTCACAGCCTCATTTTACACTGCACTTTAAAACGTTTTTTTCGATAACTCCGGCTAAGTATCGCCAGCTGCAACGTTAATATACCCAAGTTATACCAATTTCAAAAGAGAACCACTCTTCTATCAAACACTATCCTTGAACTCGACTCCCAGTGATATTCTGAATGGTCAGATAATTAATGGCTTTGGTATTACCTCAAAATGCTCGTTTCATTCATAGAGTTAATACCCTACAATCGATCATATCGCTCTCTATTTAAAAAGGATTTGTTTTATGAAGAAGATCCTCTTCGCAATTGGTCTGGCTACCCTACTCGTTGGTTGTTCTGACAATGAGGTTGGTGATGTATCCTTGGGAATGTTCACCATGAAGGATATAAAGATTTCGAATTTGGATGACGATAAAATTCCAGGAATAACCTGTCACATCGCATCTGTTGAAGCCAATTTAAGCCTTTCTGATCCAAGTGATAGCTCAATTTCTTGCCGTCAAACCGGTGATATAACACCAGAAATGCTTGCCACTATCGACAAGAGTAAATCTGGTGAAGTTGTATTTAAGAAATCTAAAAGTATTTTCTTCAAAACAATGAAGGTTAGACGTATCTACGATGCAGATAATCAAACCCTGCTCTATTTGTCTTACACAACCAAAGAGACTGAGGGTAGCTTTAAACACAGCCTATCTACTGTGCCTTTATGGGGAACTAAGGCATACCAAGCGCCAACACCAGTCGCGCCATAAGATTCTTGTTAATACTCATAAAAAAAGCCTGATGATTATCTCATCAGGCTTTCTATTTTAGATCATTACATACGTTGTAAGAACAACTTCTGTTTATTCCGGTGGTACTTGTTTCACGCTGCCTTGCTCTTGGTTACGCTTAACAAGAAATACAGCGATACAACCGTATACGAGTGCTTGCAACCATAGCTGCCCCCACCAATTTATCACCTGTTCAAAGCTTGCTCCCATCTGGTTCAACCGCAAAAATCCATTTATTGCGGGGGTTGATGGTGCTAACTGAGCAAGTGCATTAATCGGGGCTGGTATTGCCGACACAGGCCAAATAAAACCTGCGGAGAAAACCAAAGGTAATGAGCTAAGCAAGATAATTAATGTTGCCAACTCACGCCGTGGAATAAGCTGACCAATAATTATTCCAACGAAGATAACCGCTAGCAAAAATGGAACGGTCATTGCGACTAAATCAGATATCGAAGCTAAGCGGCTTATATGATAGTTAGAGAAGCTATAACCAAAATAATAGGCAACAAGCGGGATATATATCAACACCAATAAGAGAGTACGAACCAGCACGATTTTCCATGCACTGTAACGTAACCAATACCCAGTGCCACCTTGCAGGCGATATTCATTCTGTCCACCGCCAAGCATTCCCGCAGCAATCATCAGTGTTTGATGTAAGATCAATACGAATACCGCAGGTACAACATAATTTATGTACCCCATCGTCGGGTTAAATACTGGCCGCATATTCAACTTCATTGCTGAATACTGTTCTGATGCTAACACGAGGTCATCACCAGACATCACCATACGAGAGACTTTAGCTTTAGCCCCCAATGTGCCACCAGCAGTTGCTAAACCTTCTACTATCGTACCGTACACTAAGAAATACGAAGCATCACCTGCGTACGCAACCGTTGGGCTTTTTCCCAAGAGTACATCACGATAGAAATTAGTGGGGATCACCATCAAACCATGTACATCACCTTTAATCAGTAATGACTTGGCTTCTTCAATACTATAAACATGCTTGGTAATATTGACTTGAGGCGTAGCGTCAACCATCCGCTCTAGTTCTCTGCTCATTTGGCTATTATCCAAATTCACTACCGCGATAGTTTGCTCACGTGGTAACTGCTGAGAATACGGCAAGGGATAAAGAAACGAATAAATTAGCACGCCACCAAATACAGTAAAAAGCAGTGATGGATTAGTGAAAATTGCCGTCAATTCAAACTTGAAAAGCGTACGCCAACTCATGCTTGCGTTCCTTTATTATCAGAATGCTTCAACACAGCATTCTTAGTAACTGCATTTACAGCGCTATTAGAGGCTGTGGCAATTTTTTTCGCTTTCATCATCGCAACTAATAAAACAAACCCGAAACACGCTAATGCAATCATATTGGGTATGGCGTCAACTAATGAAGCACCATAATCAACCTGCTGGATTTGAATTTCTATATAATGACTAACAGGTAACATTGCTCGCCATAGCTGCGCTAAGAACGGCATATCCGTCGCAGGAAAAGTAACCCCCATGAAGGCAAAGGCAGGCGCTGTAAATCCAGCCACTAAGCTTATTGCGCGTGTTGAATCGAGAGTTAGCAGAAAGAAAGCAGCCCCCATACTTTGGCAAGCCACAACCATAAGTAATTGCGACAAACTCAAAATAAACCAACTGCCGTGCATCGGCCATTCAAGTGCCCCGTACATAGCCCACAAGAATATGAAGCCTTGTAACCAAAACAACAGGGTATAGGGAAGTAGTTTTGCAATAACGTGATTAATCGGACTATTTGCTAACCATGCCGATATACCTTGTTGCCGAAATTCTGCCGATATAGCCAATACCGTAGTGGCGACTATCAATATCTGCCAGATAGCGGGAATTGCGGCAGAAACCAAGAATTGCCCGTAGTGACTATTACTATTAAATAATGGCGTAATCTGGCTTTGGATTGGAACAGCCTGACCCAATGCTTGCAATGGAACTGGTGAACCATCCGCCATATTTTTCAGCGTGTCGATTCCTGCGGTATAAGTCCCTTGGGCTTGCACCATCGCAGAATTGATCAGCTTACCAATTAAGATGTATTGGCTATTATAAAAAGCCGTTACTTCAGGAGCACGCCCTAACAACGTATCTTTCTCTAATTGGGCTGGCAGTACAACCAACGCATATATATCTGCATTTTTAAGAGCATGACTCCCCTCAGTCGCAGATGTATAGACATTAGTGACAGCCAGTGTTGGGCTCGCGTCATAATAACGCACTAAACCACGAGACAAGCGGCTGTGGTCAAGGTCAACAACACCAATAGGCAGATCACGCGCTATACCCGCAGAGAAAATCAGCCACATACTAAAAAACAGTACAACAGGCAGCCAAAAAACCATGGCTTTCAGCCAACTGTCGGATACAAGTATTCGCCACTCACGGTAACATTGTGTAGAAAAAGCCATAAAATTACTGCTCTAAAATGACACTCATACCAACACGTAAGCCTTCTATGGCTTCCATTGGGCGTGCTTCAATCTCAAATGTACGCATATCAAACCCTTGTGAAGCATCTGTTGCACGCCATGTGGCAAAATCACCCATCACGGCAACATGTGTCACCTTAAAACTATATGCCTCATCACCCAATGCTGGAATCGTAGCATCGACAATCGTACCTTGGTTAAACTCACTTAAACGGTCTTCGCGTACATGAAATACCGCCCACGCATCATTCATGTCAATAACGCTAACCACAGGGAAACCTTGTGGGGCAAGCTCGCCACCGTGTAATAAAACCTGTGTCACTTCGCCATTATGCCAACTGGTAATTTTGGTATCAGCCGCATATGCTTCAACTTCTGCCACAGCACCCGCTGCCATTCTTTCTTTTTCTATCGCAGCACGTTTGGTTTCAACACGCGCACCTTCACTTGCCATACCAAACATTTGATAAGCAGCTTGTTCGGTATAACGCGAGGCTTGCCATTGAGTGTACGCCTCATCACGCTTTTGTTCTGCAATCACGCCGTCTTTATAGAGATTGTCGATACGCTTATAGGTTTTTTTCATTAAAGAAGACGCTGCTTTGGCTTTTTGCCACTGATCCCTTGCGGCGGCAATTTCTTGTACTCGAGCACCTTTCTCTGCTTGCTCGGCCATCGCACCCGCAGCTTGTTGGCCCGCTTTGGCTTGCATTAATTTTGCATCAATTTCAGGGCTAAGTAGCGTAAAAATTAACTGTCCACGCTCAACCTGATCACCTTTGCGCACTAATACTTCATCAACACGTCCCGGTACTTTTGAAGAAATATTATATTGTTGTGCTTCAATCTGGCCTTGCATGCGGTCTGCTTGAGGCTGATAAGCCTGCCAGAAGGTGTAACCTAACCAACCGACTAATGCTACAGCAGGTATCACTACTGCTAATGGCTTTAACTTACTCATTGTTTAACCTCAAGACCTTGATATTGTTGATACTGATTGAAACTGTTCATTTCACCGCTTACTGCCAATAGACGCGATAACGAAATAACATACTGGTATGCCGCTGCCAATCGTTGAGTTTTCACTCCCGCTAAATACATTTCGGCATCAACAACATCAAGTGACGTTGATAACCCCTGACTAAATGCTTTTTCACGCAATCGTACATTTTCTTCGGCAAGTGCAAGGCTCGATTTCAATCCGTTGTATTCTTCTAATGATTGATTCGCTTCTCGGTACGTTTTTTCAACCAGTACAGAGAGATCTTGCTCTGCTTGCGCACGAAGATAGTTCACTTGTGTTACTGCACTGTGTGCTGCTTTTACTTTTCCTGAACGACCCGATGTATCAACAATAGGAATATTCACGCCAACCCCAACCGCCCAATCTGGTGCAGTCTTGCTGGCTAATGTATCGTCTTCATACAAGCTGTAGTTACCGTATAGGTACACTTCGGGGTAATACTTCCCTTTCTCGACATCAATAACGCCACTCGCTTGTTTTTTCTTTGCGTCTAAAATGCTCAAGCCTGGGTAGTCTGAAAGGGTTTTATCAATAAATGCATCCATAGGCGGTAGCGATTCATTGGTAAAAAGAGTCGTCGATGGCATAGCAGGAGAGTTTAATTTCAGAAGTTTGGTTAACGCCACCTGAGCGATTTCTAAATCACGCGCTGATTTTTGACGATCGACACGCGCCTTATCATAAGATGCTTCAGCTTGAAGGCGTTCAACTTTGGCAATTTGCCCCTGTTGTTCCATTTTCTGTGCATGATCTAGGTGTTTTTTCAGGCCTTGCTCTACATCAATCCGAGTCTGCAGCACTTGCTCGGTTAACACGACACCAAAATAAAATTTTGTTAAATCTTCAAATTTTGCTTGCTGTTGCATAACGAGCATATATTTAGCTTCTTCGGTTTTACCCTTCGCGATTTCTTGTGCGGCATTAATACGCCCACCAGTAAAAATAGGCCAAATAGCACGAATTGAGCTGGTGAAAATATCACGATCGGTCAGTTGCGAGGTAAATAGCTGATCTAAATTGGTTGTATTAGGGAAAATACTGGCTAATAAGTCGCCCACGGGCATACTATCCAGTAAATCAGACGGTGAAATTTCGACAGGCTTATCAAGCCTAGTGTAGTTAGCAGATACACTTATATCAGGTAAATACAGATCGCTCGTTGCATCTTGTAAGTGCCTAGCTTTATCTACATTTGCTCGCTCTGCTGCTAGTGCATCACTGCTTGTTAAAACCGTTTGCCATGCATCATTGAAGCTAACAGATGCAGCTTGAACACTTGGTGATAAGACCAAAATAGCAACGGCCAATTGCTTTAATGCAAGTGGCTTTATTTTCATTTTCAAACCCTTTTAAGCCTTTGTATTTGGCTGATTCATGCTCATTTTAGAGTGTTGACTCTAAAATACAACTTACTATTGATAGAGCTAATAATCATTCAGTAAATAATTGATGCTTACCCAATGACTAGAACAGAGTACTTAAGAATTAAATTACGCAACCAACTATCGCTAGATCATTGATCGTAGCAGGTTTTATCCGTATTTCAGAAGCAGATAAGATAAAAATTCAAACAAAAAACGGCCTACTTATGTAGACCGTTTTTATTTTACATTATGCCGCTCTTAGGCTTGCTTAACCCGCGCTCATAGAAACTATGATTAACGAGCAAGGCTGATTAGCGATTTGCCCAGCAACCATTCCAATTCTTTAATGCTATCGTCTCCGTAGCGTTCTTTACACAGAGCATATAAACGCTCAATACCACGCAAAGCAAATTCGCTTGAGTTTTCAGCGGAAACAATATGGTGAAATAGTAAGCGTAAGATCGCACGAAACTTTTCATCTTCAAGCGCTTCAACCCAGCTTGCTACAAATGCTTCAAGACCATTATCAAGATTCAATCTTTCAACAAATAGACGAAAGATCCGGCCATCAAGTGCGTTAGCAAAATCTTGCTTTTTCGGAAAATGGTGGCTGATGCCAGTACGAGAAATCCCGGTTTGCTTACTCAATGTTGTATACGACATTTTGTCGTAACCTAATCGTAAAATTTGATCAACAACGGCATCCATAATTGTTTGGATAGTTATCTCAGTATCTTCTTTACTACGCTTTGGCATAATTAGTTGGCTCTGTATCTAGATGTTTTAATCAACAGCTTCTATTGAGTGCAGGCCCAAATAGCTAATGTGATGTTCTTTTAGTTAGTATCTTGGCTAGTATTACAAAATGATATTCCGTTAACTAGTATCATTATCATTTTTTATCAAAACCATAACTAAAAAGCGGTCAAAAATGAAAATCTTCGTAAAACATCACACTTTATAAACGGAAAATTGGGCATTCATGGTTAGCAGTTAGTATCAAAGAGCTATACCTATTAATATTTCAATAGACCCTAGCGTCCAAATTTTTGGGCTTCCTTTTCAATATTCCGGTATAGCTGCATTACCCAAAAGGGTTGTCCGTGTCTAGGAACAAGAGGCCCCTTACGAGGATCTGAAGGGCTAATCACAACTTGCACATTCTGAATTTGAGCTCGCTCAACCAAAAGAAATAGCTCTTCAATGGCAATATCCCCCATAGCTAAACAACCAACAGACTTCGCTTTACCATGAATGAAAATATTAGAACCAGGTCGATTACGCTTTTCTAACTGTGCATATTTTAAATCAAATTCATTGGGGTAATTTAATTGCATTGAAAGGTGGTACTTACTATTAGGGTTCAGGCCGATTACTTGATATATACCCTCAGGAACTTGATGATCACCCTCCCGTAGTTTAGGGCCGGATTTTCCACTGATTTTCGCAATATCATACCGCTTAATATAAACCCAGCTCTCTTCATCTTTTGCCCATAACTCAACTTGCATTTCTTCTTTTAAAGCAAACATTGCTATTTGTTCTGGTGGATATTGAACACCGACTTGTTCAAACATGAGTGAAATACGGGGCTCTAAAATAGGAGAATAATGCTTAACGACATCATTAATAGTTCGATAGCCCTTTTTAGGGGAATCGGGATAATCCCAGTTTGCTTGTACTAACGTGGTTGCCATCGTTAGAAGCGCGGTAAATATAGCCTTATGCTTTAACACATCCATACCATCCATTATTCTTGCTATACAATACATTCACCAGTCGCCATTCATTCCTCTAGCGAATGCTTTATGAAGCAATAATCAACCAATTGCACTGAGCGTTAGATAACAAATAGCAATATAATAAGAATTTTAGTTATTTCAAAAACTTACTAAACACAAAAAAATCATACGCTCGTTTAAAATTTATTGTTACTTTTCTTAAGGATAGCTAAAAGAATACAAAATAAATCACTAATAATTATGCTAACCATCAGAAACACGACTAGAATTTAGACTTGACGGACCAGTTAATAAAGCCTTAAATTTAACACAATAATAACATACACAAGGACGCGATGAATATGACATTACCTCTGCAGACCGAACGTTTAAGGGAAACGCTTATGGCTCAGCCTTTACCTAATGAAATGATCTTAAAGTGGGCGAGTGAACGCCCCAATGAGGTGTACCTACGACAAATAATCAACAGAGAATTCGTTGATTACACATTTGCAGAAGTCGCCGATAAAGCGCTACGTTTAGTCAGTGCTTTACGCGACATGGGTATTCAGCCCGGTGATAAAGTCGCCCTAATGTCTAAAAATTGTGCTGAATGGTTTATTACCGATTTAGCTTTAATGCTTGGCAGCTATATTAGCGTACCTGTATTTCCAACAGCAGGAGCTGATACGGTTGAGCACTGTGTAACACACAGCGAGTCTAAAATCCTTATTGTGGGTAAATTGGATGATGCAAAAGCGGTTAATGCCGTGGTTAAAAAGTATCCTGACTTACCGACGATATCTTTTGCCTATCCAGGTACGCCTACTTGTACTCATGAGTTCAATACGGTGATAGCAAAAAGTTTACCAAGCGAAGAGCGTCCAAAGCATGCTCAAGACGCATTAATGTCAATTGTATACACATCTGGCACATCGGGTTTACCTAAGGGTGCGATGCTCACATACGGCTCTTTTTCATGGTCAGCCCAACGCATTGTCGATCACATTGGAATGCGTGATGGCGAGCGCTTGTTCTCTTACTTACCGCTTGCGCATATTACAGAGCGCGTTTACATTTTCGGTGCTTCTATCCTAGCGGGTATGCAGGTTGCCTTTCCAGAATCACTCGACACCTTTATCGATGATGTAAAAATGCATCGTCCAACGTTATTCATTTCTGTTCCGCGCTTATGGACGTTATTCCAGCAGCGAATTCTTGATAAATTGCCACAAGCGAAACTGAATATACTACTTAAAATTCCATTCATTTCAGGAGTTATCAAACGCAAGCTTGCTGATGGCTTAGGATTAGACAAAGCACGTATGCTTGGTTGTGGCTCAGCACCCGTATCACCAGCCCTACTTCGCTGGTATGAAAGCATTGGGCTTAATATTACCGAAGCATGGGGTATGACAGAATCTTTTGCCTACAGTACGATTAATCATCCGTTCCGTAGCGATAAGATTGGTACTGTCGGTAATGCAGGGCCAGGTGTCGAAATAAAAATTTCAGACGATGAAGAGATACTTGTTCGTGGTATGGGGATCTTCTCTGGTTATTACAAGAACGAAAAAGCAACACAAGAAAGTTTTGATAAAGATGGTTGGTTATACACAGGTGATAAAGGTTTTCTTGATGAAGATGGCTATTTGAGCATTCAAGGACGCCTTAAAGACACCTTTAAAACAGCCAAAGGTAAATTTGTTTCACCAGTACCCATTGAGAAACGCTTATTCGAGCTGTGTAACATTGAAACCATGTGCGTTATTGGATCAGGAATGCCAGCACCTATCTTGTTAGCAATTCCTCATGAATTCCCTAACTTTGACCCTAAACGTTACGAACATAAAATTGAACGTACCATCGAAACAATCAATAAAGAGTTAGAATCACACGCAAAAATCAAAGGTGTACTCATGGTGAAAGAACCATGGACCATTGAAAACGGCATCCTGACACCAACACTAAAGATCAAACGACATATTTTAGAGAATAAATACCAAGGTCTTGGTGATGACTGGCCAAAAGACACGTTAATTCAGTGGGAGAAATAGCAATAATATTGTCAGCTAGTTCCACATTAAAGCTGCAAACTGCGTTCATCTAATGACAAAAGCCGAAGCACACTGAAGAAAGTGCTCCGGCTTTTTTATTTACCATGACATATAGCTATATATTGAATTGACCAATGAGTGTATCTAACCGCTTACAATCACCAGCTAATGCTGCAAATGCTTTTTCTGACGATTGAACTTTAAACACAACCTCTTGACTCTTATCTGCAATTTTCTGAATATTTTGATTAATATCTTCACTGACTTGGCTTTGTTGATTGGCCGCTGTCGCAATCTGCATATTCATTTCATTGATCACTTCAATCGACTGGCTAATTGCATCTAACGACTCATTAGCACTATTCGCCTGATCAACAGTTGCAGTACCACTTTCTTGGCTTCTTGCCATCGCTTGAACAGCATCATGCGCACCACGTTGTAAACGCTCAATCATCACTTGTATTTCGCCAGTACTATCTTGGGTTTTACTGGCTAAAGAACGCACCTCATCAGCAACAACAGCAAAACCACGCCCCTGCTCACCCGCTCGTGCTGCTTCAATGGCAGCGTTTAATGCCAATAAATTGGTTTGATCTGCAATGCCACGAATAACATCTAAAATAGAGGCTATGTTACTGACATCTAGCTCAAGATTCGTAATAACGCCGCTCGATGTTTCAATATCATCCGCTAATTGATGAATAGAAGTGACCGTATTACCAAGAATTCTTTTCGCTGCATTTGATTCACCGGCTGCAGATTGGCTCGCGCTAGCGGCCTCATTTGCATGTGAGCTCACGTTATCGCTTGTTGCACTCATCTCGTGCACAGCGGTGGCAACGTGCGCGCTTTCAGCTTGTTGTTCTGATGCGTTTAACACGACACCTTGTGTTTCTTTTTGAATCTGTTGCGTTTCTTCACGCACAGATTTCATTGTCACCGACACTTCAGTGATCGTAGCGTGGATTTTTGATACAAATTCATTAAACGCTGTGGCTAATTGCCCTATTTCATCACGACTTTCGACAGGCACTCGTTGCGTTAGGTCACCTTCACCCGAGGCAATATTTTCCATTGTTGTAGAAAGCCGCTGTAAAGGCGCAAGAATAATGCTAGATACGAACCATGTAATCACAATAGATAAAATAATGACCACCAGTGCACCCACTTCTAACACAATAATGGTAAGACTAATCTCATCATTCATCTGCTCTTTAAGTTCAAGTTGTGCCTGCTCTATTTGAATACGAATATCTTTATATGCTGCTTGCAACTGATTAAATTCTTTCTGGATCTGTTTCTGATTGTTTTGATAATAATCAGCAGCACTATCAGGATTTTCGGCAATATAGGAGTAATGCGTTAACCATTGACTGTAAAGGGTAGGTAAAGTTTGTACCGATACACGACCCGACGAATTAATAAAACCATTATCAAGCAATAATGTAGGTGATTTAAAACGAGTTAATGTTTTACTGCTGTCATCGTAAAATTCTTGCTGATTATATTTTATCCTATCTTGATCTCCTGCAGCTAAGATCACCCCTTGCCCTGCAGTTATAACCTGGTAAAGATCACGATAACCTTCTTCCATTTCATTTAGCACAGGTTGCACTTCATCACTTTGCAATGCATCTGTTCGTGCTAAATCGTTGAACACAAATAAAACCATACTCAAAATAGCCATGAATACAACAACAATAAGCCCAGTAGGCAACGCAAGCTTCCAACGAAAACTAAGATTATAGAACCACGACATATATTTCCTTTGATTATTGTTTTATCACGAGTGCTTAATATCAGAAATGCACAGGTATGAAACAAGCTGCACCTCATATTCTCGATATGCGATCACTTTATTTCTGTCGTAAAATATTCATTGTGATAATACTGACACATTTAATATTTCCCTTGCTGATAATGTAAGCAAAAATAAACTTGTTATTTTTATTATTTTACCGCCCACACCCGCAACAAACAGAAACACTCCATTAATCTATTGATATTTAATGCAATAATGTGGTTTCATTGACACACAATAATAACATACTAAAAATAAGGTCATTCCGTGTCAGCCACCCTCATAAATAAAGAATCTACCTTTTCTGATAACGAACAATTAGTTTCTACGACAGATACAAAAGGTGTTATTACTTACTGTAATCCGCTTTTTTGTCGGGTGGCTGGTTATAGTCCCGAAGAGCTCATAGGTCAAAACCACAACATTATCCGCCACCCTGACATGCCTAAAGCTGCATTTGCTGATTTATGGCAATGCTTGCGAGATGGCAAAGCATGGAGAGGAATTGTAAAAAATAAAACCAAAGAAGGCGGTTTCTATTGGGTAGATGCATATGTCACACCGATTCACGAACATGGAAAAGTCATTGGTTTCCAATCTGTTCGTGTTAAACCCAAAGCACAATGGGTTAACGTTGCAACATCAGCTTATAAGCAATTACTAAATGCCGAGAAAAAAGGGCGACAGATAGCTTTCTCTTTACCCGATGGCATCAAATACGCGGCATTAGCAATATCATGTGCACTCCCCGTTACAGCAAGCATAATACACACAGGCATGAGCCTACAAAGCGTATTAAGCATTGCCCCTGCTGCCGTTATTAGTTTGTTTTTCCGCCAAGAACTCATTAATACGCCACGTCAGCTGAAGCAGCTTCAATCACGCTATGACAGTGTCAGTCGATTGATTTTTTCTGGTAATGACCAATTTTCTATTGCAGATTTCCATTTAAAATTGATGTCGGCACGTATTCGAACTGTACTCGGTCGAATGACAGATTCTGCTGAACCTTTGCATGATTTAGCCGATCAACTCAGCGATACCGCCAGCCGAGTAACACATGCTATTAGCTCACAAAATGACAATATTCATCATGTTGCGAATGCAGTAAATGATATGTCTGACTCTGCTCGAACAGTCTCAAATCATGCCAGCGAAACCCATTCACTATTAGATGAAACCCGTTTTCACTGCGATCTAACCCGTGTGCAACTTGATTCAACACAAGAAAGCTTACAGCAACTCTCAGCACAAGCCGAACAAGCAACCTCCGCAACGCACCAACTTAGTAGCGAAGCCGGTAAAGTCAGTACTGTCATGTCTGAAATAAGCGGTATTGCCGCACAAACCAACTTACTGGCTTTGAATGCTGCCATAGAAGCTGCACGAGCAGGCGAACACGGCCGGGGGTTTGCGGTTGTTGCCGATGAAGTGCGCGCTCTTTCTTCTCGAACGCAAAATGCGACAGAGCAAATCCAAACCAGCATTGAGCAAATGCTAACCACAATTGAAAATTGGCAAAACCTGATCGAAAGCAATCGTGATAAGACGAACGAATGTGTGAATATCGCAGAGAAAGGTGCTGATTGTTTGCAAAAAGTAGAAACCAATATGCTGACGATTAACAAGCTAATCTCTCAAGTTTCTTCTTCTGCTACCCAACAAGAAAGCTTGTCTAGTGAAATTGGTCAACATATCCATTCCATTGCCGATGCTTCTGAACAGAATCTTCAAGATGTTGCTGACGTAGAAAAAACAGGCTCAACACTAAAAGATAAAGTGGATGATTTTCATCATTTAGCACAGCAATTCGAAGATAAGTAATACCGTTATTAATCATAAAACGGTCAAACATTGAGTACAAAGAAAAATGCCAATACTTGTGTATCCAAGTTACCTCTGGTGCATATTGGCATTTTTACCGATTGATTATCTTGCAAGAAAACTCACTTTAGCTCTAAAAGTTCCACCTATCGGCTTACAACGCTTACTATCTTATTGTCAGTTAGGCTATTATTGCTGTTCATTTGTAAAGTGAGCGCGCACTCTGTATGTATCATCAAACACTTAAAGATTACTTTGGCTTCGATAGTTTACGTAAAGGACAAGAAGACGTTATTACTCGTGTTCTTAACGGGCAATCTGCTGCTGCTATTTTCCCTACAGGGTCAGGTAAATCTTTATGCTATCAATTACCTGCAGTTCAGCTACCTCACTTAACACTAGTGATCTCCCCTCTTTTAGCATTAATGAAAGATCAACTCGATTTCTTGCGATCCAAAAAGATCCCAGCGGCATCTATTGACTCAAGCCAAACATGGGACGAGAGCCAACAAGTCATGCAAGGCGTTAGAAACGGAGAAACCAAGGTCTTAATGATTTCTGTAGAGCGCCTGAAAAACGAGCGTTTCCGTCAGTTTATCTCTCAGGTACAGGTTTCTCTATTAGTGGTTGATGAAGCACACTGTATTTCAGAATGGGGACATAATTTCCGCCCCGATTACCTAAAACTGCCATATTACCGTCAGCTACTTAACATTCCTCAAGTATTGCTACTAACAGCAACAGCAACACCGAATGTCATTCAAGATATGAGTACAAAATTCGGCATTGCAGAGCAAGATATCATTGTAACTGGCTTCTACCGCCCGAACTTAGACCTTACAATTTTGGCTTCCGAAGATGATAATAAGCTAGCAACGCTTTATAAAGTACTTGGGCATCACAATGATCAACCAACCATTATCTATGTCACGCTTCAACAAACTGCAGAAGCCGTTGCCGTTGCGCTAAATCAACAAGGCTATCAAGCACAGGCTTATCACGCAGGAATGGATAGCGACCGACGCCAAGCTATTCAACATGAGTTCATGAGCGGCAATATCAACTGTATTGTTGCCACCATCGCATTCGGCATGGGTATAGATAAGTCCAACATTCGTAAAGTGGTCCACTTTGATCTTCCTAAGTCGATAGAAAATTACAGCCAAGAAATTGGCCGTGCAGGACGAGACGGCGAAAATTCTGAATGTACCGTTATAGCCAATAAAGCAGGGCTGAATGTTTTAGAGAATTTCGTTTATGGTGACACACCCGATCTAGATGCCATTGCATATATATTAGATGAAATTAAAAACCAGCCTGCCGCATGGGAAGTCATGCTGACTCGTCTTTCTAAAGACAGTAATGTGCGTTTATTACCGCTTAAAACATTGCTGGTTTATCTCGAGATTCATAAGATTATCGAACCGCAATTTACGTATTTTGCTGATTATCGATTCAAATGCAACCTAACACCTCACGAAATATTGGCACATTTTCAAGGTGAGCGACGCCAATTTGTTGAAAATATTTTCGCTTGCTCATCTAAAGCTCGCACTTGGTACACGGTTGATTTTGAAGCACTCTGGAATAGCTGCCATGCAGAACGTAAACGAGTAATAACCGCTATCGACTATTTTAGTGAAAAAGGCTGGATTACATTAGAAAGTAAACAAATGACCGATGTTTATCGTGTCGTTAATAATCAATATGATGTGAATGAAGAAGCGAAGAAGCTGTTTGATTTATTCCGTCAAAAAGAAAGCAGTGAAATCAAACGTATTAATAAGATGATCAGCTTCTTTGAAAACACGCAGTGTTTAAGCCACGACCTTGCGAGTTACTTCGCCGATAATAATGCACCCAAGCAATGTGGTCATTGCTCGGTCTGCCGCGGTGATATTGCTGTTCTTCCACCAGCACTTCCGCTACCAGAAACATCTGACAATGTACTTAAAGCTTGGTGTGATCCATTTTTAGCTGCATGTACAACTACGCCATCAGCCGCCGCAATTACTCGCTTTTTAAATGGTATGACATCACCATTAAACACTAAAGTAAAAGCGAGACAAATGAATGGCTTTGGGCAGCTAGAAGCCTATCCGTTTGGCGAGACTCGTGCGCTAGTTTGCAAGGTTTATTCACTTCAAGAATAAACATCCATTGTAACAACCAACCCATCTTTACAGACAACGCCAGCGATTATGCTGGCGTTTTTCTTTGCGGTATTCAACGTTTATCTTTTGCACGGCAATTGTTCAACAGAAAAAGCGTATTTCATGAAATAAATGCAATGTAAGCAGGTCTTTTAGATTAGGTACCCAATCATTTTATGACTAGAAATGGTCAATAACTATGTTATCTAATTTGAGGAATGAACGATGAAAAAGTTAGCTTTGCTATTCATAGCACTTATATTCAGTTCAAGTACTTTTGCCTTCTCTTGGGACTCAAAAGAAGAAACCCGAAACCTAACTGCAGGGATCAGTGATTCAAAAGAAGGAGCGTACAATTTAGGTCATAATTTTGCCTCAAACATTCAGAAAGAATCACCAAATAAATTAAAAAGAACGTTAGGAATATATGAATATGGGCTAGAAACTAATTCGATAAAAGTTGAAAGTTCACATGTGGAGGTTGACGAAATTTCAACAGCAAAAGGACAAGTTAAATACCGTGCAATGGTCAATATAAATTATAGCTATGATGTAAGTGGTCCAAATAGTCGTTAGTTTCGAGAAGGTCACAACAACAAACTATCAACCTAACTTTAACACCAGCACAAACAGGAGGCCCACGCATTGGCTTCCTGTTTTTCTATTTCATCCCTTCCATTTCTTCACTAGATTGAATTACTGAGATTTTTACGTATTTTCAATATGCTGAACTGGAAGAAGTACGCCTATTCAATAATCTACTTCGGTGATGTCTCATTTCCGCCGCTTCAACATTGACCATTAACAATAACAAGCCCATAACATTCAGAGTGTAAAAACTCAGCACCTACATACTCATATTCGCTACATAGCAATTATGCGTTACTAGGTTAGCTGTCTAACTAGATAAATACATTTCAATTTAAAAAGGAGTTTACGCACAATGTATCAATCTCTAAAAACAGGGCTTCTTGCATTAACACTGGCAGTGTCGCTACCTGCTGCTGCTGAAAATTACACAATTGGCACTGGAAGCCAAAGCGGTACTTATTACCCGTTAGGCGGCATTCTTGCAAAGGTGTGGAGTGACAGTATCGATGACTTCAACATGCGTGCTGAAGTAACAGCGGCATCGGTAGAAAATGTTATTAAAGTATCAAGCAATAAGCAGTTAGCGGGTATTGCTATGGGTAATGTAGTTTTACAAGCCTATGAAGGAACAAAACCTTTCCCACGAAAAATGGATGTATCGGTACTCTTTGCCCTTTACCCAAATGTGGTTCAATTCTTGGTACCTGCCGACTCAGACATCACGTCAATTGAGCAGCTAAAAGGTAAACGTGTATCACTGGGCGCACCGGGGTCTGGTACACGAGTGAGTGCCATTAATATTTTAAAAACATTAGGTATTGAAGAAGGTGATGTGAATGGCCAAGCCCTGAATTACACTGCAACAACCAATGCATTAGCGAATGGTCAGATTGATGCTGGTGTTATTGTTGGTAGCCTAGGTGTGGGCGCGATTACTGAATTAGCCCTAACCCGTAATATCCGTATTCTGTCATTCACTGATACTGAACTTGCGAAGATCGTTGAAGCAAATCCTTCATACCAAGGCCTTGATGTACCGGCTGATACGTATAAAAACGTGCCTGACTTTAAAGCACCAGCGGTATGGAACGTACTTGTTGCAAACAACAAGATGGACGAAGAGCTAGCTTACGATATGACAAAGGCCGCTTTCGATAATATCGATAAAATTCGACAAGTGATTGGTGTGACTAAATTCACGACAATTGAAAATATGGGGCAACTAAAGGGAATTCCTCTTCACCCTGGTGCTCAAAAATACCTAAACGAACAAACCAAGTAAATCCTTTTAATTATGTTAGCTCAGGCTAGCTGAATTCAGGTCATGAGTTCGATAAAATAAGAGCACTTGTTAATCACACTGGTGCTCTATTCGTTCTGCATTTTCGGTTCACTCGTTTAATTGCACGGAGTAAGCGATGACGACAACCTCTTCATTCCGCCAAGTATTGGCAGACAAAATCATGTTCGTTTCAACAATCGCAGCGATTATTCTATCTGCATTTCAAGTATGGCAAGGTATTACAGCAGAGCTTTCTGCCCCTATTTTCCGACCGATTCATCTTAGTTGGGTACTTATTTTAGTCTTTCTTGTAAAACCTTTAGTTCATATAAACAAACACCCTCACCTCTACTTACCCGCTCGTTTAATTGATATTACCTTTGCTGGCCTCACTATTTGGGCTGCACTTCGAGTTATCCAATTTGATTACGATGATATTAGCTTTTTGCTTGATGGGCTAAGCAATGCAGATCAACTAGCAGGGGTGATTATTATCGCTTTGCTACTTGAGGCAACCCGCCGAACCGTTGGGCTTGTGATGGTCGCTATCGCGGTATTTTTTCTTGGGTATGCTTTATTTGGCGACATATTGCCTGACGTAGTCGCGAGTAAAGGGTTCTCGGTTGAAGAAATCATTCGTTTTCATATTTTTTCAACCAATGGCGTTTTCGGTGCCCCTCTGGCTATTGCGGCCGGGGTTGTTTTCATTTTTGTGTTATTTGGTGCTTTTTTACAAGTAAGTGGTGCGGGTCAGTTCTTCATTGATGGTGCATTTTCGGTGGCAGGGAAATATCGAGGAGGACCTGCAAAGGCAAGTGTCATTGCATCTGCTGCATTGGGGTCAATATCTGGTTCAGCCATTGCAAACACCGTCACCACAGGTGCACTAACGATTCCTATGATGAAGAAGCTTGGGTATAAACCTGAGCAAGCGGCAGGTATTGAGGCAGCAGCGTCTACTGGTGGCCAAATTATGCCACCAGTTATGGGAGCAGGTGCTTTTGTTATGGCACAATTTACAGGCATTCCATACAGTGAGATCTTACTCGTTTCGATTGCACCTGCCATTTTGTATTTTGGCTGTACACTGCTTTATGTGCATTTAATGGCGTGTAAACTCGGTTTGCAAGGCATGGATACCGTAGAAAAATTAAGTGTGGTACTTAAACAAGGTTGGCACTTTTTAGTCCCGTTACTTTTTATAACGACGTTACTGTTAATGAGCTACTCCCCTGTTTTAGTTGGTGTCGCAGGGTGTGCAGCTATTCTTACCGCAGCGATGTGCCGAAAACACAGTCGACTAACTTTTCGTGTTTTCTTACAGGGTATGAAAGAAGGCGCTCTTTTAGCACTACCTATTTCAGTTGCATGTGCAACGGCTGGTATTGTGGTTGGTGTGGTTGGCCAAACGGGTATTGGTTTGCAGTTCACCCAATTTTTGATTGCTCTTTCTGGCGGTCATTTATGGTCTGTTTTAGGCTTGATAGCCATCGCTGCCGTTATTCTTGGTATGGGGTTACCTGTAACAGCTGCGTACATCGTTTTATCCATAATGGCCGTACCAGCCTTAACTGATCTTGGTTTGGGTTTACTTACCGCTCATATGATTATTTTTTGGTTATCACAAACATCAAATGTTACTCCCCCTATCGCTCTCGCAGCATTTGCGGGTGCAGGTATTGCCAATGCTTCCCCTATGAAATCAGCGATTCAAGCCTTTAAGCTCGCGCAAGGTTTCTTCCTCATTCCAGCCATGATGGCTTTTTCAGGGCTCATTTACAGTGGTGATAACATGTCTGGATTTGTCTTTGCCATTATAACCACTATCGGGCTAATTCTAGCCTTTGCAGGAAGTATTGAAGGACGCCTCATTAATCCACTATCATTGATAGAACGGAGCATTTTATTCATGTTAGCCGGCGGAATTATTTTTACAGATAGCTGGATACGTATAGTCGGTGTTGCCATTATTGCCGCCATAGTGTTGTTTAATATGCGATCTCAAAGTAGCAAACTTGCTACTTCAAACGATTAGTAAAGCACTTGTAAGTACCTAAGGCTATGCTTTAGGTACTTTTTTATGAATGAATAAACATGTATTTTATGAATTAACACGTAATCCTCAGGAACAGTGCATCCTATGATTAAAAACAGTAAAACTTACTTTTCACAATTTATGAATAGCGATCTAGGTCACGACGTTTTAGAATAAGCCCATAAAACCAATAGGGATTAAAGTCATGACAAACGAAGAACAAGAATTCCAAGCCTGCGACGCTTGCGGCGTTTCTGCAGAAATGGGCTTTATTATCAAAGAAGGTGACGATGTAGCTGAAGTATCAATCTTCGCTCAGAGCAAAGTTGCTTTAGAAAATGAATTCAACAACTACCTTGCACTAGCCAAGGAAGTGAATGCTAACTTCGAGTATCAAGCATCAGAGCTAACAGAAGAAAGCACAGAATTAACAGCACGCATCAAATTTGAATGCAGTGCTGAAAAACTGATTTTTGAATTAAAGAGCCGTTCTTTAGCTAAATAATCAACGCTATGTTTTGAATGAAAAGCCGACTTCTATCTGAAGTCGGCTTTTTTATTGATAATCTAAACTATATTTAATACGACATGCTTTATAGCCATGCACTGTGGTCTTTTCACTTTGAGTTGTTATGCAAAATTGTGCTAGGTATTACAATAAGCATTCAAATACTTTATACGAATTTTCTCTGGTAATGCACTTAGTTTTGTATGAGAATGATCGCATATAAAAATTTTGTAAAAAATCATTTAATACGCACTGTCGCGAGTATTGAAAAGGAGATATTCAATGAAAGACAATAAAGCGAAAATAATTTCTAGCTGGAAGCCAACTAATCCACGTGAGTCAGCAGCAATGAAAGAGCTGTTAATGACTGAAATGGGCGTAACAACAGAGCATCACCAAGGTGGTACAGGTAAAATCGCGCCTAACTCTGGACGTGTTATTCGATAAATCTCTCTCTTCCCCCTATGAGAGATATAAAACGCAGTGGTCTACACTGCGTTTTTGTTTTCTATTTTGATGACCACTTATCATAATGAATAACAGATTCTAAATTTTGTCTTGGCAGCCACCCAATTTTCTCTAACTCAGGCTTTTCATTAAAATGTGAAACATAACCGACACACAGATAAGCGACAATATCGATATTGTCAGGAATACCCAACGTATCTCGAAATACAGAATCATGCACAATGCTAACCCAGCCGACACCTAAATTTTCAGCTCTAGCCGCCAACCACAAGTTTTGTATCGCGCAAACTACACTGTATAAATCCATTTCTGGTTTAATTGTTCGACCAAGTACAACTGGCCCATTTCGACTACGGTCACAGGTCACGCAAATTCCAAGTGGTGATTCAGTGATACCTTCTAATTTTAAACGTTTATATTGTTGTTTTTTATTCTCATCAAACATCTCTGCTGATTCAGCATGTGCCTTTTCAAATCCTTTTTTTATAACAGATTTAATACCGTCACTTTGAACTAAGATAAAGTCCCATGGCTGCATAAACCCCACACTCGGCGCATGATGGGCAGCAGTTAAAATCCGTTCAAGAACATCTTGCGGTATTGGATCGGGCTTAAATTCACTTCGAACATCCCTTCTCGAAAATATTGTCTTGTAGACGGCATCACGTTCGTTGTCGGTAATATTCATACTGCAGTACTATTGATAGAATTATCTTCAGATTATCTTACAGAATACGACTTAGTGCTATATCTGCGTTACCAGCGAACACCTTGAGGTAACTTAGGTATAATTTGAAGATACAAAAAATCCGAGTATATAAATACACTCGGATTCAATATTCTCTATAGACCTTCGGGATTACTGCATTGCTGGTCTTTTTGTTATGTCTTCAAATTCACCATCAATAGTCGATCCTGATTGCTGCTGGGGTTGATGCCCTTGCTGCTTTAAAGCTTCTTCATAAGCAGCTGTCATTCGCTTTTTAATAAACGGTTTAGCAATCAGTGCTGCGATACCAATAAATAGCCCCATTACCGCAGCGAAGGTAATGGTAAAAAATCCGATCACAAGAGCAACAACGCTAGCTATAAAATTTTTCATGACTTAGCCCTTTTCTTTATTTCTCTTCAATAGAATGCAGTCTATAACATCTTAAATGAATCAATCCTGAACAAAAAAGACAGAAAGGGGAAAAGCCTGAAGACGAATAGTATAAAAAATGCCAGTCAGATTTACTAACTGGCATTCACGTAAAGACTCTTTAATTATTTTAAGGTCTTATATACTAATCAAACTTGCTCGCTCGACTAAGGCTCTTCTGAAACCACTTTTGGCAAATAATGCTCTGGTTTCAAACCAAACAATTCAGGTAACGTTGTACCCACAGAAATGGATGACCATGTACCTGTAATAATACCGATGAACATAGCAATCGCGAATCCTTCGAGCGGGCCACCACCCAGTAACCATAGTGCGCCCACAGTCATTAACGTTGTACCTGAAGTCACCATGGTGCGTGAGAATGTTGCAGCAATCGCTTCATTATTAATTTTTTGAATCGACCATTTCGGTTTCGCAATCAATAATTCACGAATACGGTCGGCGATAATAATCGAGTCATTCAATGAATAACCTAAAATCGCCAACACTGCAGCTAGTACCGTTAAGTTGAATTCCATTTGAGTTAATGCGAAGAAACCCAACACAAAAACCACATCATGTAGCAACGCAAACAAAGACCCTGATGCGAGGCGCCATTCAAAGCGGTAACTTAAATAACCAAGAATACACAGCATACACACGAGTAATGCTAATCCACCTTGGTCTGCCAACTCTTGTCCTACCTGAGGCCCAACAATACTGGTGTTAAGAACCGTAATGTCGGTTGAAATAGGAGCCAACATATCAGTTATTGATGGCAACTCTTGGCCTGCTTCTGGTATTGCATAGCGTAATACCCAACGCCCCGGCTCACCCGATGCGATAACAGCGACATCTTGATGAAGACCCGCTTTCAATAATGGTTCAATTTCGCTACTGGTAATCTTACTGCTTAATTGCACTTCACTTACAACACCACCAGTGAAGTCTAAACCCCAATTTAACCCTTTAGTTGCCACTAAAAGAATAGAGACAAGCATCAATGTAATAGACACGGCACTCGTAAAGTAACGCCACTTTGTTGCATTTTTCATATTAATAATCATGGCACTACACTCTTATATTACGACGAGAATCACGACCCCACACCAAATTAATGATGGCGCGAGAAGCAAAAATACCAGTGAACATACTGGTTAAAAGACCTAAACCTAGTGTTAATGCAAAGCCCTGAATAGGACCATTACCAATGGCGTATAACACAACTGCGGTGATCATTGTGGTGAAGTTAGCATCAAAGATTGTACCGATAGCACTGCTAAAGCCGCGATCAATCGCTTGAGCCATACTGCGTCCTTCTTTTAGCTTATCTTTAATTCGTTCAAATATAAGTACGTTTGTATCAACAGCCATACCGACAGTAAGTACTAACCCAGCAATACCCGGCAGGGTTAAAACAGCACCAGGAATTAACGCTAATAAACCAAATAACATGATCATATTGGCAATCAAAGCTACATTCGCAACCCAACCTAAACGGCGATACCACACTGCCATAAATAACAATGTAACGCCCAAGCCTAAGCCTAGCGCAGCAAAGCCATTTTCAATATTTTCTGCCCCTAATGTAGGACCAATAGTACGCTCTTCAACAATGGTTACAGGAGCCGTTAATGAACCTGCACGCAGTAACAACGCCAGCTGTTGTGCTTCGTCCATCGAACCGGTACCTGTTATACGAAAACGCATACCAAGCTGAGATTGAATGGTTGCAACACTGATGATTTCATTGGTTTGAGTTGTTTTACCTTCGCTATCACGTCCGTACTCACTGTATGAGGTAGCCATTGGCTTACCAACGTTATCACGAGAGAAATCAGACATAATCTTACCACCCGATGAATCGAGGGTAATATTCACTTCAGCCATACCCATTTCGCCAAAACTAGCACGGGCATCAACAATATGGTCACCACCCAAAATAGGATTACGGCCTACTCGCACAGGCTGGCCTTGTTTGTTTTTCAGCTCCATCGTACTGCCAGTGCCCTGCTCTTTCACTGCATAAAAAGCCAAACTCGCAGTTGCACCAATAACATTCTTCGCCGCAGCAGGATCTTGCACACCAGGTAGCTCAATACGAATACGGTTTTCACCTTGACGCTGAACCAATGCTTCAGTAATACCTAACTCTTCAATACGGCTACGCATTGTTTGTAAGTTCTGTTGAACTGTTAGGTTACGTAATTCTGTTTTTTCTGCATCTTTCATAGCTAACAGGACGCTGTTACCGTCGCCATTGGTTGCTTGCCATTGTGGATACTGTGTTTTAACAAATTTGCGAACAGCACTATTTGCAGCAGAATTATTCACTTTCACTATTAGATGATCAGCATCAGACTGCTCAACACGTGCGCCTCGAATACCGTCTTTACGAAATAACTGACGAAGTTCATCTGCTAAACTTGCACCCTGCGCCTTATAGACTTGGTCTATATCAACATCAAGCAAAAATTGCACACCACCACGAAGATCAAGACCAAGCTTAATTGGTTCGAAGCCCATATTTTGTAGCCACAGTGGCGCAGCAGGTTCAAGCGCTAATGTTAACGTTGATTTGTCTTTTACAACATTTGATAACACTGTTTTAGCTTGTGTCTGTTGGTTGTCATTTTCTAACACGATAACTGTTTTATCAGCTTGCTGATCAATGCGTTTTACCGTTATACCACTCGCTTCTAACTGACGTTGAATAGCTAAAGCAGAAGGTGCTGGTGAGTTTTTAGCGCTAATCTGAACAGCTGCATCTTCGCCATACCAAGTTGGAATCGCACTTAGTAGCATTACCAGTACCGTCACTACCAGCACAATATACTTCCATGCTGAATAATGATTAAAAATTTGTTTTTGTTTAATTTGTTTTTTCATTCTCAAGTCGCCATACAATTCACTCTGACGCGATTATTGTTCAACAATCGACACCCAGTGATTTGAGGTTTTAATAGTGACGTCATGAATAAGAATATAAAACCAATAGCGTGATCGCTAAGTATTGGCTTGCTCAGAAATACTCATCCCATAAGGGATCATTCTGTTTATTTACATTCATGCGTCATTACGTACAACATCGATGAAGATTAAGTTATTTTTCGACCGATATTGAATTGCAATTGGATCATGCTCTTAATAAGCAATCACAAATTAGGCGTGAGAAAGTTGTTGCTGATATCGCGTATGGGTAAGATTACTCTCTTTCCAACCGGATATACGAGAAGAGGGAGGATTGGTGTTTAACATCCAGTTTAATGCATCACTAAATTGTATTGTGTAGCCAATGACTAAGCTAGGTGCGGGTGGAACGGGAAGTTCTATTGCTAATTGGTAATACGGCTGAACTTCTTCGGGATCATGACGGATAACATTCGCCTGACGTGAAGAATTAGCTAAACCAAGATGATAGGTACGACCTTCTGACGAATGTTCACGCTGTGTTTTTTCAATCGGTTGAGAGAAGTTCCAAACCAATAACGTGTCATGCGTTTTTAGTGCAATATCATTTTCTGTCACGCCATGTGCATTAGCAAACAAAGGCTCAATATTTGGTGATTCATCAACCTTTTCAGTCACAAGATGGAAAGTGTTTACAGCTGATAAACCATTACTGATGATTTGCTGACTTGAAGTGCTACTGTCATTTTGACTTAAAACCGTCACTGCATTTATTTCATCATTTGATAGACGAGCGTCAGCGTGAGCGACAAAAGAAGCTCCTAGACATATCACCATCATTAATACACGAAATAAATTTATGAACATATTTTACAAATCAAGACAAGGTTAGTCATTAAAAACTGAGACAAGCGCATAATAATGTTCAATTACAACTGATACAAGTGATAATTAAAATAACCTCACTTTAACTGCGTTGAATCAATCATAATTGCCCGTTATATTGCTGCATTCCGTTACAAATAATACAGAGCAGAAAGCCTATTAATGGTAGGCTTTCATTTCTAATGTATAAAACGAGTTTTATGTTCAATTATGCTTATCACCAAGTCATACGCCTATTGACCTGATGCTGGCTAAATTCTTCAGCATCGACCAAACCATCTTGATTTAGATCGATAACATCGAACATGTTAGTTTGATTCATATTTTTCATCTGACGCCCTTCAGCCTTACGTTCGCTAATCCTTTGTTGACGGAATTGTTCAAACTCTACAGGGCTAATGGTTTCATCATTATTGAGATCTATTTGGTTAAACTCAGGCATATTCCATTGCATCCTTTCGTTCATCCCAGCCATACTTGCACCAGATATCAGACTAATACCGATAACTGCAACAGTAGCAAGTTTTGTGTTCATCATAATAGTACCCTCCTTAGTTAGTCACTTAAATAATAACACTTTAGGGGGGGGATGGATGTCAGGTTAAATCATGTTTTGTTAAATCACCTGTATACCCAAGTGGTTAATAGGCTGATTACCCCTAATTTCTGCCCTTCTACCACAATCTTCCTATATACATGATGGATATGATAAAGTTTAGTCAGGCAATAAATTAGCCATGACTTGATGGCCTCTTCTACCCAGTATTGATAACAGAAATACTGGAACATTTTAAAAAACGTAACTTTTTCAAATTACATAGAATCGATATTTTATGTATTAGTTACATGTAACGAGGTGACAATAACAATGACAACACACAATATCGCATTCATCGGACTTGGCACTATGGGCTTCCCGATGGCGGGTCACTTAGCCAATGCAGGCCACAACGTTACCGTTTTTAACCGCACAACAGCCACAGCCGAAAAGTGGATTAATAGCTACAAGGGTCAACTAGCTTTAACACCCGCTGAAGCGGCAAAAAATGCCGACATTATTTTTACTTGTGTAGGTAATGATGATGACGTTCGCCATGTTTACACTGGTGAAGATGGCATTCTTTCTTCAGTAAAATCGGGCGCTATTTTAGTCGATAACACCACAGCTTCTGCTGAAGTGGCACGCGAAATTGCAGCGGCTGCACATGCCGTACACGCCGAGTTCTTAGACGCCCCCGTTTCTGGTGGCGAAGCAGGTGCAGTAAATGGCTGCCTAACTGTTATGGTTGGTGGTGATCCAGTAGTCTTTGAGAAAGCAAAACCGATTATTGATTGCTTTGCTAAAGCCGCCACGTTGATGGGGGATGTGGGTTACGGGCAGGTAACAAAAATGGCCAATCAAATCTGTATTGCAGGTATTTTACAAGGCTTATCTGAAGCCATTACTTTAGCTAAGTCATCGGGCTTAGATATTGAAAAAATGACAGATGTGTTAAAGCACGGTGCTGCTGGCTCTTGGCAGTTAGAAAACCGAGCAGCAACAATGGCTGAAGATAAATTTGATTTTGGTTTTGCTATCGATTGGATGCGCAAAGATTTAGGTATTTGTTTTGATGCAGCAGACAAGCTAGGTGTTGAGCTACCCTTAGCTAAGCAAGTGGATGAAAAATATGCTGATTTACAGCAGCGCGGGCTCAACCGTTCAGACACGTCAGTATTGATTAAACAATTCGATAAGCCCGATTTCAGTTAATAACTGCGACACACGCTATATTCAACCTGAAGGCATGGTTAATATCATGCCTTTTTTAGCTTGATTTTTTTGCTGCTGATTATTGGTTATTGGTTAACATAAAATCAAGTGCCATCAATGCGACAGGTATAGCACACCCCTCTCCTTCACACTCAACACTGTCATAAAAGTTGTTTTCAGTATTACGCGTATATATAGATGGCATGCTCTGTAATGAACCTGTGGTCAGCGAATTATTGAAGTCAAAACCACCAGCCCTACCATCGACCGATATCGTCTCTGTAGAGAACACTGCAGATTCAGGTAAAAGTTGCATTGGTTCATTCAATGTATGCAAAAAAAGAACATCTGCCGATACTTCCTCTGCAGCAGCCCTGCTTGTCACTACGCTGAAAAATACCGTCATAATAAACGTTGTAATATCTCTTGAGTACATACTATCTCAATTCAAGTTTAAAACACTGTTCAATTTTTATCATAAAAAAAGCCACACGAAAGTACTGTGTGGCATTTTTATGCTTCTATCGCTTATCGCGAATCAAGCATCATTGTTATAGCGAGATAAAAATGCCCGCTAAAGCTGCACTCATTAAGTTCGCGAGTGTTGCAGCAAGTACCGCTTTAAAGCCTAACTTAGCCACATCTCCACGACGCTCTGGTGCCATGATACCAATTGAACCAATCTGAATTGCAATAGAACCAATATTTGCAAAACCACATAATGCAAAAGTAATGATAACTTGGCTCTGAGACGACAAAGTTTCTTTTATGCTGACGAAATCAAGGAAAGCAACAAACTCATTTAGAATCATCTTCTGACCAATGAATGAACCCGCTTGCAGCATCTCATTTGCCGGTACACCAATGATGAATGCTAATGGTGAGAAAATGTAGCCCAAAATACCTTGCATTGTTAAGCCAGCAAAGCCGAACCACTCACCTACCATGCCCAGTCCTGCGTTTGCCATTGCAATAACACTGACAAAAGCAATAAGCATAGTACCAATAGCGACAGCCACTTTCATACCGTTCATCGCACCAGCTGCTAATGCATCAATCGCATTGCTGTGTTCACTGGTCGCCATTTCGATATCTGTTTGCTCTACAGGCGTGCTTTGTTCTGGTACTAAAATTTTAGCCATTAACAAACTACCAGGAGCAGCCATGAAACTTGCAGCAATTAGGTACTTTAATTCAACACCTAAACCCGCATAGCCACCTAATACACTACCCGCAACTGATGCCATACCACCTGTCATTACAGCAAATAGTTCAGAACGCGTCATCTTAGGAAGGAAAGGTCTAACAAGAAGTGGAGATTCACCTTGAGAAAGGAAAATATTACCTGTTGCCACTAATGATTCAGCACGACTAGTACCTAGGAATTTCTGGATGCCGCCACCGATCACTTTAATGACCCACTGCATCACACCAAGATAATAAAGAAGAGAAATAAGAGAACTAATGAAGATAACGAGAGGAAGAACACGAACTGCGAAGATAAAACCTGTTGTTGCTAAATCACCAAATAAAAACTTTATCCCTTCATCAGCAAAACCCAATATACTCGCAACGCCACTACTCATTGCCCCCAACATCATCTGCCCCACGGGTATATACAATACCAATGCAGCGAAGCTTGCTTGTAAAAACAATGCCCCACCGACTGTACGCCAGTTGATTGCTTTACGATTTTCAGAAATTGCGCATGCGCACAAAACCAGTACCAAAATACCGGCTAAACTAATTAACAACTGCATTATTTCGTCCTGCTGCTTTTTTTAAAATAGATGTCGAAAAATGAAGGTGTTACTGAATGTTGCCATTGGGGATCATTAGCCTTCAGGAAGAAAGCAAAATAGGTAGGAACTAAGCTAAAGAGCTTAGAAAATAAAAGATTATCCGTCAATAAAAACAACATACAAGTCACCTTGATAACAAGCTAAAATCATGCCGGTCCAACTCCGTGGGTCGTTCACATTTCCGTGGTGACAGCTTGTAACTAAGGTGGCTGGAACTCAATGGTTCTGACCGGATGCGGAGTATATAGAGATATAGATCACATTAACAACCCAATTAGCGCTTTTTTTTGTGATCTTGGTTTGTTTGGGTGAAATATAGACAGATATGACAAAAAATGGTGCTTTTTCTATAGGAGGGAAGTATTGGCAAGGCTGTAGAAAGCAATGTAAACGAAAGATTATTGCTCTAAGAAAAAAGTAAGAAGGGAAAAGCCCATTTTCCCTTCTTAACAACGTCAAATTTTTAGTTAATCAGACACAATTAGTGTTGATTTAGAATTTGTAGTCAACAGACCATACAACCTGCTGAGAGTAATCAAGCTTTGTTGCTTGCTCGCTGTAGTCTTGATCAAGATAACGGTAAGTCAAATCAGTAGACCAGCTATCATTAATTTCGTACATCGCGCCTACTTGGCCACCCCATACAAAATCTGTAGAACTTTCATTACTGATCTTGTTATCAGCTAAACCTGCAGATACACCTGCAAATAAATTCACTTTCTGAGCGACAGGAATCAGGTAATCATAAGAAGCGAGAAACAGATTTTGAGATGATTTATCCATGTAGCTGTATGTACCCATTACACGGTGATGGTCATTAATGATTGCACCGCCACGTAATTGGTAAGTTGCATCTTCACCATTCTGTGCATTGTCACCTTTAATGGTGTCTTGCTGGTAACCAACACCACCACCAACAAACCAATCAGTATCTGCAGCGAACGCCGGAAGAGCCACTGAAGAAGCCAAAATTAGAGTTGAGATTACTGTAAATTTATTCATGGGAAACTCCTAAGTCTTATTATTGTAAGTTAAAGCAATATGTAAATTGCTGTGCTCCGTTTCAATAACAACTACTCTACACCTTAAAACTGAACCAAACCTTAATATAAAAAACAATGTTTTATAGCTGAATTAACGCTGAATGCAATGTCGAAACTTGAAGAATAACGAACAAATTAATTAATCACTCCTCCCCGAAATGATTAAAAAACACTATTTCTTTAATTACAAAGTAATAATTAACTCGTATTTTTACTTATACCAAACCCATTAATTATCTGCTTAGTTCAGCGAGAGTTAAAACACAACTAAAAATGACAAAAAAAAGAAGAGCCTTTGTATCGACAAAAGGCTCTTCTTTCTCATACTACTTTCTAAAATAATGTACTGTTACGGGCTTTTCCATCTAGCCGTGCTAATCAGGTAGTAAGGTAAAGCAACGACATAGAATGTATGCATACATTCTATGTCGTTAACTAAAAACAGATCTTAGTTACTTAATAAATTCCGCATCAAACATATGGCCTAGTTTGGCTGATTTTGTTTTAAGGTAACCTTCATTAAAAGGGTTATTACCTTCTTGCAAGGTGACACGTTCAACAACATTAATACCGTTATCAGTCAGTGCATTAATCTTACGTGGATTATTTGTCATTAAACTAACTGATTCAATATTAAGAAAACTTAGCATTCCTCTACAGAAGGCATAATCACGCATATCAGCTGCAAAGCCTAACCTTTCGTTAGCTTCTACTGTATCTGCTCCTTCGTCTTGCAGGTGATAAGCGCGAATCTTATTAATTAAACCGATGCCTCGCCCTTCTTGCTTCAAATATAATAGGACCCCAGATCCTTTCTTAACGATATTCTCCATTGCGCGAGCTAGTTGAAAACCACAATCACAACGTTGACTAAATAATGCATCGCCTGTTAGACATTCAGAATGTAAGCGGATAAGAGTAGGCTCACCTGAGGTTGGTTGACCATAAACAAGGGCAAGATGTTCTTTCCCCGTCTTCACCTCAATGAAGCCATACATTTGAAATGTGCCCCACTGAGTAGGCAGCTTTGCACTATCAACAAAATGAACAAGGTTAAAAGGTTCTTTTTTAGCAAAATACTCTCGAACATCCATGAGAATTTTACCTAACTCATTTCTGCCACTTCCGTCGCCACCGTCTCCCCAGTAATCATCTTTATGCGAGTGCTCTTTAAGAACATGATCACCAGTACTGACTAATAGGTGCGTAAAATATGTATTCTGACGAAATTTTTCGAATACAATGAATCGCATTACAGCACCACGAACTTCCATCCAATCATCTTTTTCTTGTTCAGCAAAATCACGACTAATTTTAAAAGCCTCATCCGGTGTTTTTGCATTTAATATTTTATTTTGAATACTTAGATCTGTAAATTTTTGAGCTTGATAATAATGTTCACTACTCGGCCATACCACATCACTCAGTGTTATAGGACTTAAAGCAAAGTTGGATAAAAAACCGTGATTATCTTCTGGCTCATAAAATTTTATGTCTTCAACCATTTATTATACTCCATGATGCTAAATGGGTTTATCCACATTTGTGTGTATTTTTTCTTGTCTTTCATTTCCTACACTGAAGTATAGTTACTTTAACAAAAAAACAACATTTAACAGCAAGAAATTACCACTGACTCATAATAAGTAGATTGTTAATATCCATATTCCTTAAATAACCTCTAGATGCAGAACTCATGGTAAACTCGCGAGCACTTAAGGTAACTTGGGTATATATGTAAAAATTGCCTAATGGAGAGATAAATGAAGTACAAATGGATCCTGTTCGATGCGGATGAAACATTATTCCACTTTGATGCCTTCAAAGGCTTGCAACTGATGTTTTCACGCTTTAGTGTCGATTTCACTTCACATGATTACGGCGTTTACCAAACAACAAACAAACCGCTTTGGGTTGACTATCAAGATGGAATAATTTCAGCAGAACAACTTCAGAATATCCGCTTTGAAGGCTGGGCCAAAAAACTAGAGGTGACGACTCAAACATTAAACAGTGCTTTTTTAACGGCAATGGCGGATATTTGTGCCCCACTACCTGGTGCTAAAGAGCTACTTGCATCACTACACGGTAAAGTGGGTATGGGCATAATCACTAATGGCTTTACTGAACTACAAGAAATACGCCTTGAACGCACTGGGTTCAAAGAGTACTTCTCGCCACTTATTATCTCTGAGCAAGTCGGTATTGCTAAGCCACATGTTGGGATTTTTGAACATGCGTTAGAACATATGGGGCAACCTGAAAAACAGCATGTGCTTATGGTGGGTGATAACCCGCATTCTGATATTTTAGGGGGGTTAAATGCAGGCTTTGATACGTGTTGGCTAAATGTTGATGGAAACGAAACACCAGAGAACATTACCCCTCATTATCAAGTTAGTTCTTTAGGTGAATTACAAGCACTGCTTCACAAACAAGCAGCCTAAGTTTGATACTCCCCTTCAAGGTAAGTCAATGCTCTGTGACTTATCTATACCCAAGCTACCTCAAAATGCAGGATTCAGAGTGATCTCAGCGAGTTTTGTTGGGCTCTATGCGGTGTTACTTATTTTCAACGTAGAACGACTAGGTCTATAAATAAGTGCCTTGCCTAGAGCCCAACAAATTCTCGCTGAAACGAGCATCTTGAGGCAACTTGGGTATATAGGGAGATAATCAGGCAGAAATATTGACTGCCTGATTCATTGTATCCATATAAAAAACCACATGAAGTGGCCATTCATAATTAAAAACCCCAAATTAAGACTTTACAATGGCGGAATATCCCATTAGTTTAAAGTCTATCAACTTTCACACAGAAATGAATAATGCCGTATTCTCTTAAACATACAATTTGTACGCGCAACATGGAAAGATACTTACCTTCAGTATCTCATTCCATTCTTTCTGTCGTCTCTGTCGTCGTCGTAGTCACACACTTACGCTGACAGATAATGTATTTCGTCAGCTTAGCTGGCGGATACCGATTACCTCTTTTCCATATCCTCTAGCTCAGCTGACAACAACCATAAAGGTTTAGTCAATTGAATAAAAAAGATCTTATCGCCATCGGGTTTATGACCTTTGCACTTTTTCTTGGTGCTGGAAATCTCATTTTCCCGCCACTAATGGCACAACAAGCCGGTGAATATTGGTTACTTGCCATAGCAGGCTTCCTGTTAACCGCTGTTGGATTACCAGCTCTTACAATTATTGTACTTGGCCGTTTATCATCAGCAGATAAACTTACCTCTAGCTTACCCAAGTGGATGGATCGTTCATTTTGGATTTTAGTTCTGACAACGTTAGGGCCTGCTTTCGTATTGCCTAGAGCTGTTACTGTCGCCTATGAGATGGGGATAAAACCTTTTGTAAATGATAACTATCTCTTTATTTTCTCTATTAGCTTCTGCGCACTTACATTGCTATTAGCATTAAAACCGGGCCGTTTAGTCGATTACATTGGAAAAGTGATGACACCAGCACTCATTAGCATGCTGGCATTACTCATTATTGCTGCCATTATTAACCCCCTTGGCTCAACAAGCCCTGCAACAGATATATATAAACAAGCCCCAACCGTTAATGGACTAATTCAAGGTTACATGACATTAGATGCTATCGCTGCGGTTGCATTTGGCTGGGTGATCATTCAAGCCATTAAAAGTAAAGGGGTTACATCGACTAAGGCCATTGCAAAATACAGCAGATGGATTGCGGGGATCTATGCAATACTGATGTCTAGTTGTTACCTTGCTATGGGCTATTTAGGGGCTACATCTTCAAATATTGCACCCAATGCATTAAACGGCGGTGAAATATTAACCCGTTACGCAGCAGGTGAATTTGGACAAGCAGGGCAAGTATTACTTGCCGCCATCACGTTAATGGCATGTTTAACAACCACGATTGGTTTAACCAATGCAAATGCCCAGTATTATAAAAACACTTACCGTACACCTTTTAAAATCAGTGCGACGCTTATTTTAGGATTAACTGCAATTGTTTCTAACTTCGGCTTAGAAACAATTATCGAGGTAAGTTTGCCTGCTATTTTGATCTTATGTCCTATTGCTATCGCTTTAATATTAGCAACGGTTTCTTTGCCGCTCCCCAATAAACCATCAACGACTCACACTGTAATTGTGCTGATAGCAACCCTTTTTGGTACAATTGATGCCCTAAGTATTTTAGACAAATTGCCACTTACTGTTATTGAGCCGCTCACTAAATGGTTACCATTTTACTCAGCACACATGAGCTGGTTAGTACCAGTATTCATTACAATCGTTATTTCTAAGTTGCTATCATTTCGCACTGAAAAAATGATTCCCGCATAAAGCTCATCTAGACACATCGCATAACAAGATGGCAGCCAGTTTACTCATAAGCTAGCTGCCATCTTCTTCAACTTAACTTACGTTCTACGCATCATCAAACATATTGGTACTTAGTACTTAGTACTTAAGCAGCATGTAGGCCTGCATGAGTAGTACTTAATACTAACAATTATTCTAAAATAGAATTAATACGTTAAAAAGCATTTACATTTCAGCTTAAAACTTATAAGTTGAATACGTTGCCAATATAAACGACTAGGTTTAATTATGCTTTCTCATACAGCCCAACAATTTATGACTTCAATGAAAGTACTAAATCGTGCTGTATTGCGTGCAACGAACATTATCATCGCCATTATTCTGGTTATTATTAACTAGGCTGGCGGTTACTTCCGTCAGCCTGGCTGACGGAGGATACAGTTTTCCCTTCATCTTTTTTCAGCCTATCTGACGGTCCTAATAGAAACAATACAGGACATGTCCATTGAAAACACACGACTTACTTGCCATTGGTTTAATGACGTTCGCCCTTTTTCTTGGCGCTGGAAATCTCATTTTCCCACCTTCTTTAGGTCTAGAAGCTGGCACAAACCTTCTTCCTGCGATGGTTGGATTTCTTATTACAGCTGTTGGTTTACCCGCTCTAACACTGGTTGTTTTAGGGCGACTCAGTAGCACTCAGAACTTAACCAATCCGCTACCTAAATGGTTAGCCCGTGCATTTTGGATATTGCTGTTTACGGCAATAGGTCCGGCTTTTGGTATGCCTCGTGCTATTACTGTCGCATATGAAATCGGAATAAAGCCTTTTGTTAATAGTGACCATCTATTACTTTTCTCAATCATCTTTTCTGCTGTAACCTTACTGCTTGCTTTTAAACCCGGCCATTTAGTTGATTACATTGGAAAGGTAATGACACCGTTGCTCATTCTTATGTTAGTCGCACTTGCATGTGCCGCTATATTCTCGCCTTTAGCCGTACCACAATCTCCTTCTTTCGATTACCAACAAGATGCCATTACTCATGGATTGATCCAAGGTTATATGACCATGGATGCTATTGCTGCGGTCGGATTTGGTTGGGTAATTATTCAAGCAATAAATGCAAAAGGAATTACCGAGCCGAGAGCTGTCGCTAATACTGCATGTAAAGTCGCCATTATTTATGCAGTGCTAATGACAGGATGTTATGTCGCAATGGGTTATGTTGGCGCAACCTCAGCATCTGTTGCAGCTAATGCAACAAATGGAGGCGAAATCTTAGCTAAATATGTTGCGGGGCAATTTGGTATTTATGGTCAATGGCTACTGGCTACAATCATTGTAATGGCTTGCTTAACAACAACCGTAGGATTAACCAATGCTTGTGCTGAATATTACAAGCAAACCTTCAAAACACGTTTTCCAGTAACCGCAATAATCGTCGTAACGCTTACTGGTATCATTGCAAATTTAGGTTTAGAACAAATATTAGCCGTTAGTCTTCCTGCTATTTTAGTTCTGTGCCCTGTTGCCATTGCGCTTGTTCTATCTTCTTTTGTATTGCCTTCTCTTACATTATCGAATAAAAAAGAAAAATCATTTACTCATGTTATAGTTTTATTTACCGCTTTATTTTTTGGTGGAATTGATGCGCTCAATATTCTAGAAAAGATGCCAAATAACATGCACTCGCTACTCCTACAAGTGTTGCCATTGTATAACGCACACGCAAGCTGGTTGTTACCTTGTTTACTTATATTAGGGGTAAGCTATCTAAAAACGATTAAAAAACCTCTTCCTGTTAATATGATTAATTAATATTGACTTAAGCATTACAGGCTCAACTTAAAAATAGTATTTATAATTTTTATTTAGGACGAGACAATGTAAATATTCTTGCTAGTTGTTATCTCTAGAGTTGCGTTCTATAGAAAAATACCTTTAGAGGTAACAACATAGCGGTTAGTTGCCATGACATAAACCGAAAAAAGCATGGACCCTATATTAGCCCTACCTTTCATAGGGGATATAAGAAACAGCTTCTGAACGTGACTGATAGCCAATACCATTAGTTACCCACAGGAAGTAGAACTTTCGAACATATAAATAATAACACTCACTTTGTTTTACAACTTTAAATTTCTTATTAAAGCTTGTTATCGCTATTTGAGGTCTCATAGTAAGATCGTAATAAATAATTGAATACGTTTAGGATGCCTATGTTTTAGCTGTATTTTAATAACAAACAATGACCATGCGGTCAAGTTAACGATTTAAAAATCATTGTTGCATCGGGATAGCTTAACTATTTGAAGTGTTACCAATTAGATTTTTTAAATAGCATGGCAATTTGTGTTGACACTATCATTAAAAAAGAAAGGCTAAATGATTAAACAGACCTCCAATAAGGTCTGTTTAAATAAGACAAAAAAAGAGGCTTACTCTGGCTTGCGTTTACCTGTCATGAACTCTTCAAGAATCTCTGGTGTTAGTTCACCAGCTTCTTCCAAACGCTTTAGCTCTGCCACAATTAGTTTTTGTTCATCAAGAGAAGGAATCGGTAACTCAGGCTCTTGCGTAAGGTTTTCAGGTACACTTAGGTTTAGATCATCTTGCATGTTTATTCTCTTTATTAGATTCAATCACTGTAACCAGTATACAACAAACCCTAGGCAGAAAACTTGATCATAACCGCCGTTGTTTTTTTACTTGTTCAACTGCTTAATAATCAAACTTTTTCCTATAAAAAGTCCATGCTTTCATTCTTTTTACTCAATTAAGAAACTCACCATGTATTTTGGCTATCGATCATCACTTCATAATCATGTTCTTCTTTATGAATAAGATACAATTCAATTTCACCTAGCTTAGGATGCTTAAAATGGTAGTGTCCATCAGGGAAGTGAGTACTACCATCACCTTGAAAATCGATCGTGAAATGTTCTATCGAACGCCCTAAATCATCCATACCATGACGCTCTAATTGCGTAACCGATTTCACGCTAAACGTGCCTAATACATCAGATTTATCAAACAAAAATACATTTTCACCAATCAGCTTTTCAATATTCTTCATTGATAATGGATTCATAGATCCCCCGCCGTATATGCCGAATACCCTTACCATCAGGTACGTTTAGTTCATCACCTTCCAATAATTATAGCTTGACCTACAACTATCAATAATATGTATTGATTGGTTATTTATTTCATATAATGAATAGAACTAAATATTAGTCTAATCATACCAACGTATCAAATTTAGGATCTTTTAGTTTTTATCGATATTAATAATAACTTTTCAATAGACATCATCTGGCTATCTTCTTAAAATTCTTCGAAATAAACCCTATCCCCATAGTAGACGCCTGTCATCATGACTCTCTTTCGTTCATTATTCTTTATAGCTATCGTTTTTCTTGTTTCTTCTTGCTCTTTGCTTGAAATTAAACTCGACTCACAAACAACTCCGCTTACCACCCAAGAGCTTAACATTAGGCTGTTATCTCGTGATTACAGCATCACTTTCTTTAAGACGATTGAAGAAGCGGCAGATGAAATTGCCCAAGCTAACCTCGACGATAACACGCAATATTCCTATACGTTGCTTTGGAAAATTCACAGTGAAGAAGGGCTTCAGCAGTCAGTATATCAGGCATCTCCGTTAGCAAGCTTAATCGACAGTTGGGTATTTACCTACCAAATGAATGATTATTTCACAACAGGTGCGGGTAAAAATATATTTTTAGAACAGCAATATATAGCAACATCAGCCAGCCAAAAATTGGTTAAAGACGCAGATGCACTTGCGTTTAATTTATTAAAAAAAGCCGACTATGTAACAGCTCAAAAGTTTGTCGCACAATTTAGTCAACAACACCCTTTTGAAAACTTGGCTTTTAATAGAACACCCGCATTTCAAGATTGGCTAACCTTCAACGGTATTGATGAATCAGAAGCAGTAGCAACATTAGGTACAATGCCTGAAGCGTTAAGCGATCTATCAGATAGGCTAAGCGTAATGTCAAATCAGACACCTAAGCTGTTGTCGTGGAAAGCAGAGTTAGTTGCGCGTAACAGTAGAGTGAATGGTGAACAGTTAAGCCAAACACTTTCAAATATTAATAATACATCCTTAAAATTCCAAGAGTTTATCGATAACAACCCTGAATATATGCGTCTGTTAGCCTCTGAAATGGGGAAAGAGCTACAACCATTACTGAATGATTTCGATAAAAAAGCAGGAGAGAAATTAGCTGTTATTACGCAAGAACGTATCGCGTTAGAAATAATGGTTGAGCGTGAACGTATTGCTATTGGTCAAATGGTCACACAAGAGCGTGCAAATATAACCACAGATTTAGATGGTATCGCACAAAATGTTGTCAAGAAAGCCATCGAACAATTAACAGTAATGCTGTCAGACATTCTGATTTACCTAATACTGTTTGTTCTGGTTATTTTCTTTGCACCCTTTGGATTAGGTTTTATTGTAGGGCGTAAAACCCATAAAACAAAAGCATAATACGATTATTGATACGCAGATAGGTTGACCTTATCTAACAACTAAAAAGGCGTACTCGCGATTAACGATGTACGCCTTTTCTTTATCAATAATCGAACTCACTATGCTCAGGGCTGTCGTAACGTTGCTTAACTATACGACGTTTCTTTTTACGATCATCTTGAATATAATCTTGAGAGTCGTCACCAAAATCTAACTTTGATTTAGCTTTAGCATTTTTATGAAATTTTTGATCTAACTTAGCCATGTTATTTCCTGAAATACATCCAGTGTGAGTGATTAATAATAGAACACTGGCAATATTAATGCTCTATTATGACAAAATTACGAATATTCTATGTCGAAATTACGACAGATGATGAGACTGTGAAATCCATCATTATGACAATGTAAATATTCGTTTCCTAAGACTAATCGAATCACAGAAGCTGTGTACAACGAGATTTTCTTATCGTCACCATTGTTATTTTTCATTAAAAACAAAAAATAGACCAATGTCTCGATACGCTGTGAACTCGTTAACATCTATAAGCAACATGCACTAAAATAGACAACTCTTTATATTAGACAGATTCAATAACATTATTAAAAGGCACGGCTAACATCGCTTCAATCATTTCTGCTTTTTCATTATCTTCACGAGAAATCAAATACAGTGACTGCTCCATCACTGGTGCGCCTTCTACTACATGCAATAGACCTTCATCAACACTTTGTGCAACCACTGGTGACGGTAAATACCCCACACCACCGCTACCCAAAATATAATCTAAGGCCATACGGCTTGAATGAGTATGTAAAATTGGCGTACGTTGTAGCTCATGGATCCGGCTATGCTCAACAGAGAAACGAGTTCCCCAATCAAGATATACCAATGGGATATCTCGTACCTTTTCCATCGTACAGTTTGGTTTATGCACAACCAATTGTAATTGATAATCACGTACTTTTGTTACTTGTAGATTTTCAATTCTTGGCGCTTCACTGGTAATCGCTACATCAATCGTCTTATCAAGTAATCGCTTCGACATGCTCTGACGAGGCACTGACTCTAAGCGTAATGCTAAGCCAGGTATCGAACCATATATACGGTTTATCCAATCTGAAATACCATCAAATTCCCAAAAAAGTGCAGATGCACCTATCGCTATCTGAGTGTTTAACGTTTCAGATAATGCAACATCTTGCTTCGCTCGCCCCCACGTTTGCAATATGGCTTCAGCATACGGCTGTAAACGTTCCCCCGCTGCCGTTAAATGCACATTACCGCGCTGCCTTGAAAATAAAGGGTTGCCTAGCTGCGATTCTAGCTGTCGTATTCGAAAGCTAACCGCTGATTGCGTTAGAAATAAATTATCTGCCGCACGGCCGAAATGACGTGTTTTGGTCACCTCTAAAAACGTTTTAAGTAATTCTGTATCCACAAGGCTTGCTCTCATAAAGAACGACATTAATTAGTTTGGATATTACACCGAATCACTCAAAAAGGATCGATAAATAATTTTAATCGTTATGGCGAAAATTACTTGTTTTACAAGTTTGACTCTCTGAATGATTATCTGCGAAAACCTCAGCAGGAATATAAATTAATGAGAATTTTAGGCAAATTTTACGACGATAAAAATTTCCCTCGAGGCTTTAATCGTTCAGGTGTATTCACCATCAATGAAGCCAGCATGTTAGAAAATTATGGCCGCACTATGCGCGGCTTACAAGATGGCTCAGTTGCTCCCATTGATGAATCTGAAGGTCAATTTCTAGCTGAGGTTAATGGACAGCAAGATGTCATATCTGAATTTGGAAGATGTTGGACTAAGTATTTAAATCGAACAACGACAAAAGAACGCCGCTACACATTGTGTGATTCACCACGTAAGCCTAAAGGTTTATATGACTACGATGATAGCAGCTCAGATGACAATAACCTTGATTATTAGACAGTTTTAACTCCACTAAAGTCACCCTTAATTTAATGATAACGACAAGCCATCGTCTAAAGAACGATGGCTTATTTCTTTTTGCGCTTAGAAAAAAGCTAAGCGATGTAACTTGGTAATATGTATGAAAATTTGTTTTGTTATGTACCCGTGGGATAAAGTAGAACCAGAATCTGACTCTACCTTACGCATGATTCACGAAGTCGCTAGTAGAGGGCACACGGTAGCCATTACAACGCCAAATAATTTGACAATGCGTGATAGCATGGCAATTGCATTCTGTAGCGTTTTAAAAAAGTCAGATATTTCTAATAATATACCAAGCTTTTACCGTAAAGCTGAATTTCGTAAAGCACAGTTACCTTTAGCGGGTTTTGACGCAATCATTATGCGAGCCAACCCACCGCTAGACACAATGGCATTGAATTTCCTTGATTCAGTTCGTGATGACACCTTCATCATGAATGATATTAACGGACTGCGCGTTGCAAATAATAAGCTGTATACCGCATCTTTACCTGATCCAAATAACGAGTTTATTCCTGTTACTCACGTTTCTAAAAATCGTGAATACCTAGAGCGTGTACTGGAAGAAAGTCCGAACGATCGCATGATCATGAAACCGCTAGACGGTTACGGTGGGAGCGGCGTTATTTTGGTCGAGAAGAGTGCAAAGTCGAGCGTTAAATCCTTGCTTGATTTCTATATCGGTGCTGACCAAAACTACGTGATCTTACAAGATTATATTGAAGGCGCTGAAAAAGGCGATGTACGTATCATGATGCTAAACGGCGAGCCTATTGGAGCTATGCGCCGTGTACCAGCAGAAGGCGATGTTCGCTCGAATATTCACGCCGGTGGAAAAGAAGTAAAACACACATTAACCAAGCAAGAGCTGCGTTTATGTAAGCATATTGGTCCAAAATTAGTCCGTGATGGTTTGTTTTTTGTCGGGCTTGATGTAATCAGTGGCAAGTTAGTTGAAGTAAACGTACTCAGCCCTGGCGGCATCACACGTATTAACCGTTTAAATCGCACTAAACTTCAGTCTGAAGTGATTGATTTCGTTGAAACGGTAGTAAAAGCAAAACACTCTAGCATCGCGCGTAAAAATGCGTTCAGTAAAGTAATTGAAGATGCTACAACTAACTGAGCAGGAGGTGCTGGATAAGATCCAGCATCTCGTCCCTTTTGAAGGACAACTAAACGACGGTAGTTTAACTATTCGTATCAGTGAGTATCAACCGTACATTGCAACAGCGATACATAACGGCAGCCGCCTACGTGGCGAGTTAATGACAAAATGCGAATTAACAGAAGAAGAACGATACTTCGAAGAAGATCCGTTTACTGGTGATTTCATTTCATCTTTACCTATCGTGTTACAAGGTGATGACTCACGCTATGAATATGACTTAAACCGTGCACCTGAACACTGTATTTATCAGGATGCATGGGGGAAAAATGTTTGGTCTACACCGTTAACAGATGCTGAAAAAACAACATCTCATGACAAACATGCATGTTATTACCGTATTCTTAAATGCTTAATCGCAACATTAGAAAACAAGTTTGGCTTGTGTTTACTGTACGACATTCATTCATACAACTATCAGCGCGTTGAGAATGAAACACCCACATTCAATGTAGGTACAAAACAAGTTAATGCACGTCGTTGGCGTAAAGAAATTAATGAACTGTTAAATGGTTTAAGCAACATTGAACTGCCCAATATTGCCGTAACAGCTAAAGAAAATGATATTTTCAAAGGCATGGGATATCAAGCAACGTTTATTAATCAGCACTTCAACAATACATTGATTTTACCGATTGAAATCAAGAAAGTGTACATGAGCGAGTTGGGCGGTGAAAGCTTCCCTCTTGTGATTGAAAAAATGAATGAATCGATGAAAACGGTTATCACGGAGCACGCAGCTTCTACCCTTTTACGTCGAACAAAAGTAAAGCGTTTAACAGGTAGCCATATATTGGCCTCTAAGCTACCGCGTGAAGTGATCAAGCTTGATCGCCAACTTTATGCGATATCTCGCGGTATCAATACATTAAGCTATATAAACCCAACGAACTTAAAACAAGAAAAACGCCGTTTCTTGCATAACCCGTATTCATACCAGCCGCAATTTACATATCGCCAACTGGATTTGGATCCGTACAAGTTTCGTGAGCAATTATACCGCTTACCTGTTGAAGATATTCGCGATGCTGATATTCAAAAAATGTATCGTAAAGTGATTGACCAGTTAGCGATTCGTATCGACTTGCTAACCAACATTGGTACCGATGAGTTCTTATATAACTCTTTACGCTACTATGGTCAGCCAGATGAGCGAGATATTGCGAATGCAAATTTCATTCTTCATGCTTGCGAATACCAAGAGCCACCAGAAGCAACAATTAGCGCAGCAGAAGCCATTCAAGCATTTAAAGATGCCGCAGATGATTACGGCTTAACCTGTAAAGTGGTTGGTTCAAAGCAGCTAATTGCAAGAGCAATGGTGAGTGGACGCAGTATAAAGGTAAACACAGGCTGTATGTTCTCACAAAGAGACTTAGACGCATTAATTCACCACGAATTAGGCGTTCACTTAGTCACTTCAGTGAATTCAGATGCACAGCCACTTAAAGTATTGAAACTGGGTCTACCTGGCAATACACACACACAAGAAGGCTTAGCGATCTTATGTGAGTTTTTATCTGGTAGTTTCCCGTTACACCGTCTTAAAACACTCGCATTACGTGTCATAGCTGTTGATATGATGGTAAATGGTGAAAGTTTTAGTGCGACATTCAATACCTTAAAACATGTTCATAAGCTATCGGATGATGATGCCTTCACCATTACAACACGTGCGTATCGTGGTGGCGGTTTCACTAAAGATTTCTTATATTTGCGCGGCTTAAAAGATGCTATTCATGCCTATAAGCAAGGGGATTTAACCTCGCTATTTGTCGGTAAAACAGGCTTCGAATCGAAGGCTTTACTAGATGAGCTGATTGCACGAGAAATCTTGAAAAAGCCGACATACATACCTAAAGCGCTTAGCATCAAGAAAGAACCAGATCCGGTAATGGATTTCTTAATAAATTCCATCAAGTAATACCAATTTAAAGCGACTTCGGTCGCTTTTTTATCTGTCATAAAAATCAAACGATACCCCATCCATAATTCTCGATACAAGCGATCTTGTGAAAAATTTGATTGCATTTCACCTGACGACGACGCTGTATTCAGTAAGATTCCCCCCTCATTCAAGCTTGCACCATTGCAATAAGCAAGGTTAATCACGAAGGCTTTTGTCAATAAAGATCAACAGGCAATTGTTCAACATCTTAAATCACCAACCCGTAAAATAATTAGAACACAAAACATTAAACCACATACTATAAAATATATTTTCATCATAAAAATCAATAAAATAATATGGATAGATAGAATATTATTCATGTATACACTTGATATATTCAGTGCAGAGTGTAATGATTACGCCATGATTGTTTAGACCACTAAGGATTATGGGTGCAAAATGATTACGACAGCACCTTGGATTGTATGCCCGTCAATATTAGCCAAGGATGAAAACAAATGGGTATTTAGAACACCAAGTATTGGCGATGGTGATCAAGCGCATAAGCTTATCGCGTCATGCCCTCCTCTAGATGTGAACTCGTCTTACTGTAACTTTCTGCAATCTACTCACTTCAAACAAACCTGCATCATCGCAGAATGCAATGATGAAATAGCAGGTTTTATATCTAGCTACCTCAAGCCAGAAAATAATAATGAATTGTTCATTTGGCAAGTTGCCGTAGCCCCCAAGCACAGAGGGAAAGGGCTTGCATTTCATATGCTAAAAGAGCTTTTAATGCGCGACAACCTGGAGCACATTAAGGCGATTGAAACAACAATTACCAAAGACAATCAAGGCTCTTGGAACCTATTCAAGAAACTGGACGAGGAAAATAATAGCCATGGTTCAGTGACAACTTTTCTAGACGAGCACAAACACTTTAAAGGTAAACACGATACCGAATACTTGTATCACATCCCTCTTACCAAAAATCATTAATTCATTGAAAAAACGGTCCCAATATGGATATCTTCAAAAAACAAGAATCAAATGTGCAATCATATGCAAATAACTTCCCTGTTATTTTTTCATCTGCAAAAGGGTGTTGGCTACACACCAATAATGGTAAACGTTACCTCGACTTCCTTGCTGGCGCTGGTTCGTTGAACTACGGCCATAACAATGACGTACTAAAACAAGCACTACTTGATTACATCGATTGTGATGGTATTACCCACGGCCTAGATATGCACTCAAAAGCCAAAGCGGAATTTTTAACCGCACTTCGTAATCACATATTCTCCCCCCGAAATCTTGATTACAAAGTGCAGTTCACTGGTCCTACTGGCACAAATGCCGTAGAAGCAGCAATGAAGCTCGCACGAAAAGTAACTGGCCGCATTAATATCGTCACTTTCACCAACGGCTTTCACGGTTGTACCATCGGTGCACTGTCTGCAACAGGGAACCAGCACCACCGCGGCGGTGCTGGTATGCCTCTGATAGGCACTTCACGTCTTCCGTACGAAGGCTACGCTGGCGTTGATGGTCTGGCTTTATTCGAAACAATGCTGAACGATAACTCAAGTGGTTTAGACAAACCCGCAGCAGTATTACTTGAAACGGTACAAGGTGAAGGTGGGCTGAATGTTGCTTCCACTGAATGGCTGAAACGACTGAGCACCATTTGTAAGCAGCACAAAATCCTACTGATTGTCGACGATATTCAAGCTGGCTGTGGCCGCACGGGCACCTTTTTTAGTTTTGAACCTTCAGGTATCAAGCCAGACATCGTTACTTTGTCCAAATCAATCAGTGGCTATGGATTACCAATGGCGCTAGTTCTACTTAAGCCTGAGCTCGACATATGGCAACCAGGTGAACATAACGGTACTTTCCGTGGTAATAACCATGCCTTTGTTACCGCAACGAAAGCCATTACAACTTACTGGGCAAACGGTGAATTTGAACAGCATATCAACCAGCGTGCAAACCAAGTCAACACCGCAATTCAACGCACCCTACGCCGTTATCCGTCACTATTTATCCGCGGTAAAGGTCGAGGTCTGATGCAAGGTATCGAATGCAAGAACGGCTCCATTTCATCAGCTATCGCCAGAACATGTTTCGACAAAGGTATGGTAATTGAAACTGCAGGCCCAAATGACGAAATCGTTAAATTCTTCTGCCCACTCACTATTAGTGAGTCCGAGCTTGAGCAAGGATTGCATATTTTCGAACAGGCAGTAGATGTCATTGCCACAAAACTGATCAAGAAAGCTTCTTAAGGGCCTTAAACATGATTGTAAGAACTCTGGAAGAGTGTAAAAACAGCGAACGCCGTATAGTATCGGACAACTGGGAAAGTATCCGTATGCTATTAAAAGACGACAAGATGGGGTTTTCATTTCATATCACCACCATCTATGACAACACCGAAACACATATTCATTACCAGAACCACTTAGAGTCAGTTTACTGTATTTCCGGCGAAGGTGAGATCGAAGTGATCGGCGATAAAACCTACCCAATTGATCCAGGGACATTATATATCTTAGATAAGAATGATGAACATTACTTACGAGCCTATAAAGACAAAGAGATGGTAATGGCTTGTGTGTTTAACCCACCGATTACTGGTGCTGAGGTCCATAACGAACATGGCGTATATCCGTTAGTGGAATAACCCTCTTCCCAAGGGGCAATCAATGCCCCCTTTTCCCAGATGTAATAAAATGAGTAAAGGATTCCCTCATGAGTTATACCGTAGAGAAAATCGGCGGTACATCAATGTCAGCATTCGATGCTATCTTAGATAACATAATGCTACGCCCTAAATCTCCCTATAATCGCGTTTTTGTGGTATCTGCTTACGGCGGTATCACCGATGCGCTGCTAGAGTGCAAACGTTCTGGAAAACCCGGAATTTACCAGTATATTGCCAAGCGTGATGAAACATGGCTAAAAGCTGTTGCCGATTTAGAAATGCGTATGCTACTCGTCAACGAAAATATGTTTGCCGATCCCCTTAATCGTAGACGTGCCGATAAATTTATCAAATTAAGGATCACTGATGCAGTAAGCTGTATCACTAACATTATAGAAACTTGTCAGTACGGCCAATTCTCTTTACGTCATTATTTGCCTCAAATCAGAGAGTTCCTATCGTCGCTCGGTGAGGCACACAGTGCCTATAACACTGCCCTGAAATTAAAAACCCTTGGCATTAACGCCACGTTTGTTGATTTGTCCGGTTGGGATAACAAAAGCTATGGCAGCCTAGATGACGTCATCAAACGTGCTTTTGCCAATATTGATGTCACTAAAGAGCTGCCTATAGTCACAGGTTATGCCTACTGTGATGAAGGACTGATGAAAACCTATGATCGCGGCTACAGCGAAATTACCTTTAGTCGTATTGCTTGTTTAACGCACGCTACTCAGGCCATCATCCATAAGGAATATCACCTAAGCAGTGCCGACCCTCGCGTCGTCGGTCCAGAAAACGTATTTCCTATGGGACATACCAACTTTGATGTTGCCGATCAACTGGCCAATTTAGGAATGGAGGCGATCCACCCCAATGCAGCGTCTGGGCTACGCCAAAATAACATTGAATTACGTATCAAAAATACCTTTGAACCCGAACATCAGGGCACACTGATTTCACAAAATTACCTACCTGACGCTGAGAGAGTAGAGATCATTGCAGGTAAAAGTAAAGTCTTTGCCCTACACATTTTTGATCAAGCCATGGTTGGTAAGGTTGATAATGTAAGCTACGAAATGATGGAAATAATATCAGACGCCAGAGTGAAATTAATTGGTAAAGAGATGAACGCCAACTCTATTACCTACTACTTAAGTGGCGGTAAAGAAATCTTAAACAAACTGCTTTATAAAGCAGAAAAACGCTACCCAAATTCGACGATTACAGGCTGCATGGTCGCGCTAATTTCAATTATTGGAGCCTCTATCAATACCAATACTGCTTTAAGCAAAGGCATACTCGCCTTAACAGACAAGTAGATTTCACCAATAGCTGCCCACTCATCCATGCGTAATGTTAACGTACAGTTTGTTGTGGAAGACAAATATTACAAAGCGGCGATCTGTGCTCTTCACTCCGAGTTTATTAACCAACCTGAAAATACAACGCGCAAAATTGCTTAGCTTCTTTTAAGGAAAGCCCCTTAACCGGCAATGCTACTCACAAAAGAAATGCCACTCACAACGGCAAAAAGGCGATCTGAAGTTTAGGATTATACCAATCTGAATAAGTAAATGGTCATAAATTTACGCAGGGAGAATCGGTAAAAACAAGACAGAAATTGAAATAACTAGTGGTTCTAATTATAAAATTTCTAATGTAGTTATTATCGATTTTAACCAGCAATAATGATCAGGTACTTATTTAGATTGGTATTATAAAGGCGAGAGTTTACCTCTCGCCTTTACCGACTTAAGGCTTAAATATTAATACTTGGTGGAATTTTACTTGGTAACAAGAAACTATACTCTTGACGAGTTTCATTCTGGATATTAATTGTTTTTTCAATGTCGGCCAAAGAGGCTTGGAACTGACTCAACGGTCCGCCTTCACCTGTGATCTTATCATCCTCAAACCAATCCAAATACGGGAAGTTATTAGTACGGTACTCACCTAGTTGACGATAATAAACGCCTCCTAATATTTGCAGCAATGAAAGCTGCTCTAGAGATTCTCGCATTGGAGGAAAGTTTTGTAGCCAGGCTTCCTTTGTATGAACGTTTGTCGGATCTTTTCCCCAAATAGCTCCGGTTACAGCAGGAGCGAAGCTCATCAAAGAACTTTGAGGAAAATTAACGGCTGCATGTTGTGCGCTGGAAGTGAAAATGACCATCGTAAGCACTTCCGAGAGCTGCTCCCGAGTTGTGATAGGTTTAAACCCTTTGATTGCTCCTTCCGTCATTAATGACTCTGTCCATGTCGTTAATTCATAATCGTCAGTTACTGCTGCATCATCGGCATAGTAAACATTAATATATTCTGTAGTCCAACTCTGAATCGCATCCCAAATCAAAAGGGCATCGTCGCGATATGGGTAGTCAGGCAAGAAATCTTTGTTATCTACTTGGCGTGTAGCCAAATCATTTGGCAACATATAGCCATAGAAATCGAGTTCAAGCCGATCTGTTCCTGCTGCTAATTGCGTTGATTCAATTTTCCCACCAAAAATATCATCAATAGGCCCCCCCGAAGCAATCAAAGAACCTGCAGCACTATTATTAATAAATAAGGTTCCTTCGAAATGAGGAAGCAGTAACACATGAATCGGGTGTGATTCAGCAAGACAGCGATTCGTTGCAATGGTAAACGCTTCAATAATCAAGTGCGTACGACCGAGATGTACAAAAAGTTCGTGATAATTACCATCAGCCACTTGAACCAAAGACATAGCGGCTTGCCACTGCCAGTACTCCGGATAATTATCATTATTATCAACTGCATAGGTGATCGAAAAATCATCCTTGCTTTGACCACTCTGAATAGCAACGGGAGTCAGTGATTTGTCATTTTTGGGAATTGCAAATAGAGCAATAGGTGCGAATACTTGCTTCTCTGGACCTTGAGGATTATCGACCACTCCCTCTAGTTCATAGTAATCCAAAAGGTAAACCCGCTTTTCCGCCAGAGCTTCTGCTAACGTGTCATTCGCTCCCATTACTTTTTGATACCCCGTTTCGCTTACCGGAAAGTTATCTGGTAGGCTGGAAACACCTTTTATTAGCATTGGGTTTTGCCCTGCAACCCGGTAACGAGCGAAGACATCATTTTCTTGGAAAACATCTGCGACTGCTGGTAATGGGATCTTTTGGAACAGATCTTTATAAGCTTGTAACCCTGCATCTTCATGGTATTCCTTCACCTCTGAACTAACCAACCTAAGATACAAGTCGACTAATGATTTCAACATCTTCGTTGTGTTAGTAATTAAGCTCCACTGCTGCCCTGGCTTCAAGCTCCCTACCGCTTTTGAAACTTCGCTCAAACCTTCTTTTATTTCTACCAGCTCTGCGGCATCTTTTACGTTAGCAGCCAGGTTCTCCACAATAGGTACTAAAACCTTCAATACAGTGATCCCCCAAATTAAAGTAGGATCAGCTTCTTTAGGCACTTCTTTTACCATTGGAACAGGCGCTACATTGGGGTGTTCAAGATCCCAAATATATTTTTCTTGTGTATTTTCCAGTTGGTTACGACGCTTTTCTTGCTGTCGCTGGCTATCATTTTGCGGAAGTGACGGATGTTTACGTGGAAATAAGTTAAACATGATGAATCCTTTCTTATTGGTATATGGATACACGAAAGTGACCATTGCAAACAAAATTTGAAAGAATGGTCATTGACATCACTCCATCGAATATCATGTGTACTACCACGAACGTCCATTCGATGATATGTGCTGAAAAGATAGTTCAGGAATGGAAATAAACCAGCAACGAAAGAAACTAGTTGCATATCTGGCGCAATATTGTGAACGTTCTCTCTAAATGTGCGCCATTGTTATGTCTTCAAACACAAATAACTTGAGGTTCACGTATAAAATAGGGGCTTTATTAATTATTTCAAAATAATTGAAACAAATGCTGCTGTTTTATGGTCAGATGAACATTATGAAATACAATACGGCTTTTACAGTTATGCACTTCGAGATTGAATCTGCTCCTGTAATTTGCGTTATTACTAATCAAAGATAAAAGGTTTGCTATCAGTATGTCTTTTGGGGTGAGGAATCACCGCATTGCAAAATGGTCACTGGTTATGGTTTGGCTAGTTATCGTTGTCTGTTTAGGACAACGGGCTGGTTTTATATCGTCGTGCCCAATGAGTGCTGATAACCGTTCATCTGAAGCATCTATTATCAATGAAAAGACTGCCAGCTCAAAGTGGGGATCAACAGCGAATACAAGTGATAGCAACATTGATGGAGCGACTGACAAGCAATGTGACATGACAGATCACCTACTTCAAGTTCATCAACACTCTTTTGAACATGCCCTCATTTTTATATCACTATTGATTGTTGTACTCGCTTGGCTTAGTACGATGCAATACCGCATTCTCGTTTTAACTGAACCCATCCCCCCTACCCGACGGCTTCATTTAACCTTGTGTGTTTTCCGAGAATAAACCCTCAGGCATTTCTACATCTGGCAAAAGCCAACATGATTTGTTTTAGCGTTTATTGGAGATCCACCTTGAAAAAAATATTCAACTCTTATGTTTCACTGTTCATATTGATCAGTGCGTCGTTTCTCGCACTTTTCTCACTTACAGCCAATGCATCAGATGAAAGCACTGGTTGGTTAGTAAACCCGATGCACCCCCCGCTTGAAGTTCGCTTAATGCTTACTGGGCAAAAAGATCTTGAAGCCAAAACAGTAGAAGGCTTTTTAGAAGTCAAACTAGATACCGACTGGAAAACCTATTGGCGTTCACCTGGTGAAGGAGGCATAGCGCCAAAGGTTGATTGGGAACTATCCAATAACCTCGATACTGTAGATTGGCAATGGCCAATGCCAAAGCGCTATGAATTTTTAGGCGTTGAAACGCTTGGTTATAAAGAACACGTTATCTTTCCGATGACTTTCCATATTAATAATATGAACAAGCCTGTTTTCCTTTCGGGTAAATTGACTATGTCGTCATGTACAAGCATTTGTGTTCTGACAGATTACGAGTTGGTATTGGATTTCACGCCAGCTAATTTACCGTTATCAACCAACGCAATGCATGTCTTTAATCAAGGTATGAGCCAAGTTCCAAAGACATCACAAGCCGTGTCTCTAGACATGATTTCATGGAACCAAGCAAAGAAAGAACTTACTGTTGTAGCAACGAATACAGCAGGCTGGAACAAACCAGATGTATTTATTGATGGCCAATCTCAGAATGTAAAAGACACATCGTTTTTAGCCCCAAAGATCGCCATTAACGATAATCAAATGATCGCAACTATGAGTGCATCAAGCTGGTTTGGTGATCCGGAATTACTCAATGAAGAGATGGCTGTCACAATCAGTGATGAGAATATGGCCGTTGAACTTTCAGCAACAGCAACCAATCAAATTATACCGATGGCTGCCAATACCAGCCTACTCAAAATTATTGGCATCGCCTTATTAGGTGGATTGATTCTTAACATCATGCCATGCGTACTGCCCGTTTTAGGCATGAAACTAAGTAGTGTAATATCAGCTGAAGGGCTACAAAAGCGCCAAATTCGTACACAATTTTTAGCATCAGCAGCAGGTATTTTAACGTCTTTTTGGTTAATTGCAGGCTTTCTCGTAATACTAAAAGTATCGGGGCAAGCTTTAGGCTGGGGTATCCAGTTTCAAAATCCGTACTTTATTGGTGCCATGATTCTCATCACGGGTTTGTTCGCTGCAAACATGTTGGGGCTATTTGAAATTCGCTTATCAAGTAATGCGAATACATGGTTAGCAACTCGCGGTGATAACTCACATACCGGACATTTCGTTCAAGGTATGTTTGCAACCTTGCTCGCCACCCCATGTAGTGCGCCTTTCTTGGGCACTGCCGTTGCGTTTGCACTAGGGGCTAATTATATCACCCTATTTGCTATCTTTACCGCTCTGGCAGTTGGCATGGCAGCCCCTTGGTTGCTGATTGCCTTGTTCCCACGGTTGGCTCAAATAATGCCGAAGCCTGGTAAATGGATGGACAAAGTAAAAACCTTGTTTGGTTTAATGATGCTTGCCACCAGCATTTGGTTACTCTCGTTAATGACCAGTTTCTTAAGTACAGGTTTAGTTTGGTTAATCGGTCTTAGTTTAATAGCACTGTTGTTATGGCGCTTAGGTAACGTCAAAGGACGCAAGCCTGTTATCTTCACGCTCGCATTCTTAATCTTTGGTTCTGCTGGCGGTATGATTCTAGGTAGCGTAACCGCAGATCATTGGGCAACGCCACTGCCTGCAGATCATGCTTGGGTACCGTTGCAAACAGATGAAATAGCACGTGCTGTTAGCCAAGGTAAAACAGTTTTTGTCGATGTAACTGCCGACTGGTGTATTACCTGCAAAGCCAACAAGATTGGTGTATTACTTCAAGAGCCAGTTTATTCAACACTTGGCGAAGAGAACATGCTATTAATGCGTGGTGATTGGACGAAGCCATCAGATTATGTAACAGGCTTCTTGCAGTCTTACGGTCGCTTTGGTGTGCCATTTAATATTGTTTATGGCCCAGGCGCACCACTAGGGATCCAATTACCTGTGATTTTAAATTCAGATGATGTATTAAATGCCATTCGTGTCGCGAATGGTTCATCTAATGCTGTGATTTCAGCTCAGGCGAATAATAGCTAAAGGTGAATACATGTCAGAATTGAACGGAAACGCATCACCTAAAATACCTCAGAAAAAAACTGAGAATAAAGACAAGAAAAACAAAGCGAAAGGGATACGCCACTGGCTAAAAGAAGCTGTTATGTTTATTGCGATATTGACTATTTTCAGTACAGGGCTAGACATTTGGCGTAGTGGAGACATGCCATCAAATGAAGTACCAGAACTGATAACTCAAACCATTAACGATGAAACTATCGATTTAAAAGCGATGAGTTACGAGAAGCCAGTATTGCTGTATTTCTGGGCTACGTGGTGCCCGGCATGTAAATTTGTTTCCCCCACCGTAAACTGGATGAGTGATCATTTTAATGTAGTATCCGTCGCCATAACATCGGGTGATAATCGGCGAATAAATGCCTTTATGGATAACAGTGGCTATACCTTTCCTGTTATCAACGATGATAAAGGAAACATAAGCCGATCTTGGGGAGTATCAGCAACGCCAAGTATCGTTATCATTAAAGACGGTGAAATATCATTCATCACAACAGGGGTGTCGACACCACCAGGATTGTGGTTACGGATGTTGTTCGCTTAGGTTTTATTGACGAAGAGCGGTAGATCTTAATATGGAAACACCCGGTAAACGTACAGTTGATCGGGTGTTTTTTATAGCGAATCAGATAACTAGTCATGAATAAGTATTAGGTAACTATATCATCGACTATTCACTCCCAATCCCAGTGACGACCTTCATGCTCTTGAGACGGAATCATCCGATAACCGCTAATATTTTGGTGCTGAACATTTTGCATCGCTTTATGAAACTGCTTACGATCTAAATGAATCAAGTTCTCATGATCTCCCGATTCTAAATAAATCTCATCTTGCTCTAACAACATATCATCAACCAACATACCCACTTGGTATGCTTGACCTAATGTGGGTACAGCACCCGGTTCGCAATCTTGGAAAACATTCGATAGCTCATGTTCACTAACAAGTAAATATTGCTTACCAGTCATACGGTTAATCTTATCGATCATTACTCGACGATTTGATGGAACAACTGCCATCAAATATTCGTTATTCTGATCAATTAGCATAACTGCCTTTGCGACTTGTGTTGTAGGCACGTGCGCTGAAACAGCTGAGCTAAAAGACGTATCAGTATGACGATGATGTGTAAGGCTAAAGTCAATATTACGACTATTGAGATATTGCCCGATAGAGATTGCCATGGCCATGATTACCTCCTCAGAATATATACTGGCGCTATTTACCCTGCTTAATTGATGCCAAGATAATTAGTAATGCTCAGTATTCTGGTCACAGGAAAAGTATGGAGGCTGAGCCGCTTTTTCGCGAATTAATTATCCAATATTTAGACTGGGCATTATCAATGCTACGTTCAGTACAACTTAATTAATACGCCGTATTTGCCAGAACTTGCGGCTCCAGTACGGATTGTCTAATCGAGAGATCATAACCCCTCGCGATGTAGACGCATGTAAGAATTCAGCCCCACCCAAATAGATACCTACATGGCGTGTTGTATATCCAGTCTTAAAAAAGATTAAGTCACCTTCTTTTGCATTCGCGACAGCAACATAGCGACCCAGTTTTACCTGCTCTGAGGTTGTACGAGGTAGCACCTTTTCATACACAGAAGAATAACCGACCTGTACAAACGCAGAACAATCAATTCCACGTTTAGTATTGCCACCTAGCCTATATGGCGTACCTTTCCAAACATCATAAACATTCGTAAAATCAATGTCATTGGCATCAACTTTAGCAGTGTGTTTTGCCATAACAGAATCGAGTTCAGATGTTGATAGATCAGCTTTTGTTGTTTCAGACGAAGAACACCCCACGATCGTGGTCAGCATCATGCCTATAAATATTGTGTAATAGCGACTCTTCACGATTTATCCCAAACCTTTAAATTAAAATTTTATCGTGCATAATTATTATTTTAAGCATCTATTTTTGGATGATATTATGGAATAGATTAGCTATTAGTGCTATCGATAACGCTCTATTCATCAAGATAGTAGGTATGCATGACGACAGTCACTTTACGCCCATATAACCCCTCTGATACAAAAAGACTAGCCCATATATACACACAAGCAGCACTGATTTTAGGTAAAACACAGTACACCGAACAACAAGTACAGATGTGGGCAGATTACCCTGTTCAATATTTTGATGAATTTAAAACCATGCTTTTCAATGGAGATACGTATGTAGCAATATCAGATTGCGGTGAGATCCTCGGGTTCGGTCAGCTTTACCCAACAGACTACGTCACTTTACTGTATGTGTTACCGGAATATTCACGTGCAGGAGTTGGAACAACGATCTATAAACAACTAGAAAATATCGCACAAGATAATCAACAAAAATGTTTAAGCGTCACTGCGAGTAAAGTATCTAAAGGGTTATTCGAGAAGCTGGGGTTTGAAGTCATAGATACTGAAATATCACTGAGAAATGGCATTGAATTTGAGCGCTACAACATGGTTAAAATATTCATATAGGTTCTACTGAAATTCAGCACGAAAAAACCTATCAGCTTTACTTTTGCAGACAGCCTCGGCGATACTCTAGCCATCGCTAAAGTTGCGATGATTAATTAAGCCATTCATCTGGTCATTAAAGTCATTTTTAGGGTGAGTTAACCTTTACCCTAGAGTAGAAACACTAACTCGCTCATATACCACTCAAAAAAAACTGATTTATTATGCGAGCTACCTCATCACTAGCTATCTAATCGAATAGCATTCATAATGTCGTATGTTTTTGAAACGATAGTTTGCTATTGATCAATATCTGAAATAAATAATTAATAGCTGCCGTTTTTCTACACCAATTTTGAATTTAGTTTTGATTTGTTGTATTTTTGTGAAATTGAGTCAATCGCTTTTTAGACCTATTCTGTAAAGTAGAACGTTTGAGTGACATTTATCATTCACGACATATCGAAGCAACTGTTTGATACAAAGGAGTTTTTGTGCTTTCTTTCATCCGCCTATTTACTGCGGCAATCTTTATTATTTTCATGACACTTGTTGCTTTGGTTTATTGCATATTTAGCCCACGCAATCCAAAGCATGTGTATTTCTTTTGCCGTTGGTTTAATCTATTACAGAAAATTGTTGGAGTACGTGTTGAAACACGTGGCTTAAAAAACGCTGAGAATGTAGGCAACAGTGTTTACATTTCTAACCATCAAAGTATATTCGATTTTGTGACTGATCCTGGCATGTTAAGACCACGAACAGTATCAATTGGGAAAAAAAGCCTTTTGTGGGTTCCTTTCTTTGGTCAGCTATATTGGATCACAGGTAATATTCTGCTCGATCGTGAAAACAAATCGAAAGCACGAAATACTATACAACAAGTCGCTGAAGCTATTCGTAACCGCAACCTATCGGTGTGGATGTACCCTGAAGGTACACGTAGCAAAGGTAGAGGCTTACTGCCTTTTAAAACTGGGGCATTTCGCATGGCGATTGAAGCTGGCGTACCAATTGTGCCAATGTGTACCAGTACAACACATAACAAAATAGACTTAAATCGTCGTGACAACGGCATTGCAATTACAGAAATGTTAGCGCCTATTGATGTCACACAGTTTAAAAATGCACGAGAGTTAGCAGATCACTGTCACACACTTATGGCTGAGAAAATTGCAGAATTAGATGTTGAAGTCGAACGATATGCAATGAGTAAAGTAGAAGTACCTGCAAAAACAAATTAATTTAACGCTTCATACAACGTATATAAAAAAGAGCACCTTCGAGGTGCTCTTTTTGTTTCTAGCACTGTCCCGCCCTGAGAAAACTAAGCACTTTGAGTTATTTTATCAAACGCCGCGAGCAAAGGAGGGCTTTTCAAAATACGACCATGCCCTAGCCCTTCTGTCGCAAACAACTCTACATGCTGCATTTCACTGGCTTGTTGTGACTGTTCAAAAGAAGCAAACTTATCCGCTTTGTCATGCACAATAATTGCTGATGATTGGCGGCTTTCCAAACGAACAAAAGGGTTAATAGAATCAAATGGGCATTGATATTCAACAGCAATATCATCAATCAGCTCATTGAATAACTTACTTGAATACCCAGAACGCTCAACCATGGTGACTAAATTTTCCGCGTAATTCAGCACTGGTGCTACAAGTAAAACAGGTTTACCTTCTAAGGCGCTATGTCGGCTTTCTAAAATCATCGCGCCCCCCATACTGTGTGCAACCACACCCGCAATAGGTTCTTCTAACGCATCCAGTACGCCATCAAATGCTTTTATAAAGCCCGGTAAGTGCCCATAGATACCTTCACTTTGACCATGAGCAGGATTATCGAAAGCAATGGCCGTATAGCCAGATGCTGCAATGTGTTCCATTAAAGGAAAGAACTGACTCGCCGAACCAGACCAGCCATGTCCAAGCACCCATATAGGGCCAGAACCTAGCTGATAAGTCATCATTTTACCTTCAGATGTTTCTACCAGTTTCTTAAGTAGGCTCTCAGGTAAAGAGCTTGGTTGACGGCTACGAACTGGCGTCAGCAAAATCTTTCTAGCTGTTTTTTTAGCATGTTTTGGGGCAAGCACATGATGCAAACGCGTTGTCATGTTTACCATATTTTTACGTACATTAAAGCGCTTACTTTGACTAAAATAAATTTTGCTGCTCATTGTCTTCTCCATAATAGAACGAACGTGCTTTTTTATTGTAAATAATGAAACAGAAGATACAAAAATACCAAGCTTACTTAGCTCGCCATTCTGCTAATAAGTCTTCAATTCCTAACCAAAATCTGTCTCGCTCAGGGGTTTCTAACGCTAACGATAGAAACAGATGGCTGCTTAAGTAAATACCGTATAGACGGTATACCGATTGCCACGCATCCAGATCAGCTTTTAACTCACCGCTTTGCTTCCCTTTTTCTATTTGATGGCAAAGATAATCTAACCAACGTCGCGTAATCTTATCTAAGGTTGTTTGAATAATCTCATTGCCTTGCCTACCCTCTTTACGCGCATCGAGGAACATGCAACTACCTTGAAACGATTGATTCCAACTTAGCCAATTTGTTAGCAGTAATCGTAGTTTCTTTTCAATATTCTCTGGTTCAGCCAACCTTGCAGGTTGAATAACATGCAACGAGAAATAATCACCCGCATATTCCAGCACGGCAACCTGCAAATTTTCTTTTGAATTGAAATGTGCGAATAACCCACTTTTTGACATACCAGACGCTTTCGCCAATAGCCCTATCGTCAAACTGTCTAAGCCATCCTTACTTGCTAATTCAAAAGCTGTACTCAGTATATGCTCGCGTGTTACTCGACCTTTACTCATCAATGCTCAATTTTATCGTCACATGTTAACCTTCTGTGAATTTAGCACGAACGTTCTTTTTTGCAACCCTTAATTTATGAGCATGAGTCATTGGCAACCGCTTTTTGATATAAAACAAATGATAACAGCAGAGTTCATTACTATTTTTTTAAGGTCTACATAAAAAAATGCCAGTCATAAACTGGCATTTTTATATGTTCTAATTCGCAGTAACGATTAGCCACGCTTTTGTTGTAGGTAAGTACGACCTACAACTTGGTATGTATCTTTATGCTTAATTTCAAACATAATGTAGAAGAACCATGCAACAAATTTTAGCATTTCATCGCCATCATTCATTACCCATTCAACATACTCTTCTTCTTCACCATCATCATTTTCTTGGGTAAAAACGTGATAAATACGCTTTTCATTATCAATTTCAGCTAACTGGAATTGACCCGTCAATGATACAGCGGCATCAACGACTTCCTGCTCTTCACTGGCTTTAAGCGTTTCAAGTACTTCAGGTAGCGTTTCTTTTTGGCATAGATCTTTTACTAGTGTTTCAAATTCTTCTTGTTGCATGATTCTTCAACTCAATAGTCTAATGCCAATATTGTATCAGTAAGTCTTCTAAAATTTCACCCTGATTATAGGGTGTTTCACCCACAGTTTACCTTCTCCGAAAAGAATAAGGTAAATGCATGCTTATTAAGCTATATGATTCATTATGGCTAACGATCAGTAAAACGAAATAAGCTATCGATTGATATTGGGCAATTCGCTATTTGATGAACCTTATCTTCAGCTTGTTCTAATGAATCGTAACTACATGAAATGCCATAGATATCGGTAAGAGGGTTATCATTACCTAATTTATCTACAAAATTTATGCTCCATCCTGCGCTCAAAAAATCATGTATAACATGTGCTTCAACTAAGGTTTTATCGGCAAACAAACGCTTACATTCTGAAAGAACCATAATCCATTCCTCACTTGCTGATTCACTATAAATATAGCCAATATTCATCAATTAATAAAATCATCAACAGCGTTGTGAAAAATGCATCAGGGTAACTTTGCGTGAACAATATGAGTAAACAGGATATAGCGATGAATGAGGGTATTAGAAAGAAGGGTAGAAAAAGTAGAGTAACGCATTAGAAAATAAGCTCAAAGTCGCACCAATCGGCACGACTTTGAAGTATCAATTAAAGATACAGTTTTGCAACGTTTGTTGCTTCTGTCTCTGTGCCTTCTAGGCTAGAGTTCCAGTTCAGGCCAACAAGCACTTCATCTTCAGATAAAGTGATCATCCAATCTTCAAGGAAAACATCAAGTGGAAGCTCTGTTGGAGTGAATTCAGCCCACTCTTCTTCACACTGTACTTTCGCATCAGCTTCACTAGACCAGAATGGCATAACTTCTGAATCTTCAAACTCTGAAGACTCAACAGATAACCAATCACCATCTTCGTTACAAAGACCCCAAACAATGCGGGTTTCTTGCGTTTCAGCAACAAATAGTTCTTTGTTCGCTTGAATATCTGCAGTTAACTTTGTCATTCTTTTCTCTCTTTAAAAGTGCCTTTTCGGCTTGATGTGACTGTAAGTCATTATTGCAGTCACATAGTGTGATTATTTTATCAAAAAAATCACCATTCGCACGACTAAATCTTCATGAATAAGGTAGATATAAGTTAAACCAGCACCTTTCTAATCATTTTCTGCCGTTTACCTAAGCACGATAAGTCTTATCGAATATTTATCACTCAAATTCCAAGCTTTGAACAAAAGTATCAAACAGTTTTTTTTATACTTATACCCAAGCGACTTCAAGATGCAGGATTCAAAGTGACTTCAGCGAGAATCTTGAGGTTACTTGGATATATCCGTTCTCGTTCACTATTAATAATAAGGACATCTTGGAATGGCCATTTCAGATTGGCGACGCTATATCAGTACACAAGTACTGCTACCACCTCGGCCACACGTCGTCGATGCGCACCTATTTCTAGGTGATAACGGGCGTAACAAGGTTGCTGTTGATATTGCTTGTGGTACAGGACGAGACACACTATACCTGCTTGAAAAGGGGTATCAAGTGTATGCTTTTGATAAAGATATCGGCAGTTTAGAGCATCTTTCTACTCACCCTTTGGCTTGCTCTAACCCCAGTTTAGATTTGCAGTTAAGCCTGTTTGAGGAATACCCTTTCCCAAAAGCCAATATGATCAATGCCAGTGCTTGTCTCTTTTTCTGCAAACCAAATGAGTTTTCAATACTCTGGCATAACATTGATGCTGCATTAGACGTTAATGGTATTTTTTGTGGCCACTTCCTTGGAACAAATAACGCTGATGTTGAGACTCACACTGACCAGCCAATATTAACTCACAGCCATGAAGATATCGAAACACTACTTAAGAAATATTACATTATCTCTTGGAAAGTAAAAAAAGAGTATTCAGCACAACTCACCAACAAAAAACAACGCTGGTTGGTTAATACCTTAATCGCAATGAAGAAATAACACCTTGATTTTTAATTAAAATACCACTCCCCCACGAATACGCATACAAACTCACATAAAAAGCTTTTCGCCTACATCATAAAGTGACAGAATAGCGGAAATTTCAGGATATCCCCTATCCCTTACTACTTCTTTTATCGTTAGGTTTCGTTATGCAATCACATCGCGCAGGAAATGTCTTAGCCGCTTTTTCATTTGTGCTCTGGGGTATTTTGCCTCTTTATTATCATTTCTTACCACAAGCTAACACCAATGAACTTTTAGCATTAAGAATCATATTTTCGGTACCGGTTATGCTTCTTATCATCATGATTTTACGACAACCATTGCCGTCGTATAGTGCAATTATCAACGATAAACGCTCTTTGGTGTTCACCGTTATAGCCAGTGTAATTATGTGTATATCATGGTACGCCTTTACGTGGGCGTTAACTCATGGGCAGGTGCTTGCCGCAAGTCTTGGTTTTTTTATTAATCCGTTATTTGCTATCGCATTTGGTGTGTTCTTTTTAAAAGAGCGTTTATCTAATGCACAAATTGCAGCCGTTGTTTTGGGTATTGCAGGCATCAGCTATCAAGTATGGAGCTACGGTGAACTGCCTTGGATTGCGCTGATCATGGGTAGCTTTTTTGCCTTATATGGATTAAGTAAAAAATTCATTAAATATAACGCACTAACCTCTGTCACAATTGAATCAGTAATTCTTGCCCCTTTTGCTATCGCCTTTATGTTATGGCAATACTTACAAGGTAACAGTGTTGCATTATCATCAGATATACAAACACTACTGCTTTATATTGGCTCTGCACCTGTGACATTAGCGCCACTGATTTTCTTTGCACTTGCTATCAACCGTACCAGTTTAACCATGGTCGGTTTAATGCAATATATTGAACCTAGCCTGCAATTTTTACTCGCAGTCTTCTTGTTCGGTGAAATATTTGATGAAGTGAAACTAATAAGTTTTGGCTTTATCTGGCTCGGGCTATTGTTATGTACAATTGAAGCGCTAACCCGTGGATTTAAAAATAAACATCGATTACGTGCGCAGTAATTATGTCAATTGGAAGGATAAATAATGTCGAATGAAATAAAGCAATTACAGCGCACCCTGACAGAATTTGCACAAGAGCGTGATTGGGAGCAATTTCATACACCCAAAAACCTTGTGATGGCACTCAATGGTGAGATTGGCGAGTTAACTGAAATATTCCAATGGTTAACACCAGAACAAAGTCTGTCATTACCAGAAAACAAACAAGAACACTTAGAAGAAGAGTTAGCCGATGTAATGATGTACTTATTAAGGCTGGCCGATAAATGTGAGGTAGACATTATTGATGCTTGTCATAAAAAGCTAATCAAAAACAAGGCCAAATACCCTGCAGATAAATGCTTTGGTTCTGCTAAAAAGTACAATGAGCTCTAACTGAGAATTAAGCACCATCTGTATTAGTGCAGTTAAAAATAACCTCGTCCCTGTTATTTTAACTGCACCATTACCACTTGTTGAGCTACCAGTTATCTTTCTCGAGTGTGGTGCTCATACCTGCTCTCAGCTACAGAGACACTGCGATCTCTGAGTATTCACTGACTATTACTATATAGCAACAGTGTTTTACTTTTTAGCTATATTGTTCACTTATTGGTAATTGTTAAACTCTCCCATCGTAAATAACCAAAACAAATAACAACGGTATTGGTTAAATAAATAGTCTTTTAAAGACACCCTAAATTTTACACGGTGGTATTGTAAGAATGAAAAAATCAGCAACAATAGTAAGTGCTTTAATACTCACATCTGCAGCTATATTAACCTTTTGGCCACAAACTAATACGGTAGCCAAAAGTTTAAACAATGAAAAAGTGTCTAGCTATACCGATTTTCAGCAACAAATGGCTAATGACGGGTGTAAGGTGCTAATCGAACATAACATGAATGCACAGGGCTACCCTATGTTTGCAGAATATCGATGCGGAGATACTATGTTCAAGAGTTGGAGCTCGACAAGGGAATCAGGAGAACACTCATACTCAATTGATGTATCTCTTGATTGAGTTGTATCTTAAATCGATGGTAATCAGTGACAAGATAAACCTAACTTACCTATAAAAACTAAAATAAACTATATTGAGGTCGTAATTTTGGAGAAATATCATTAATTAATTCAACATTATCATAGTGATTAACCCAAGCCATATTACTCCGAGGGAATTCGACTTTTAGTGCCTTTTTAATCACTTTTTTAACATCAGCAATATCACCTATAGTAACTTGTTCTATATAGCCAAACTGCATTATTTCAAATGTATTATCCGTACTTTTAGCTACCCGAAAGCCACGATCTTTTTTAAACGTCAACACTTCAAATACATCACCCAATTGCATTGTTTTCATAAAACGTTCACATGAAGAGTTAACTTGACCAATATGTAACTTTGACATGTCTACCTCATTACTTTTAATCAAGAAGAGCCGTTTTAGCTAATAACTTACAAAACTGTGCTTTGACTAATACTTCACTGATGAAGATCACCGTAATGGTCTGTTTAGCAACAGTAAAAGCCACTCGGCATGCCATACTTCCATCAACCACCACTTTATATTCCAATACTCGTTGCTGTTGATATTTCGCATGGTTTACAGGTTTAATCTTACCGTTGTATTGATTTAATAAATTGGGTAAACGTTCACGAACGTCGCAAAGAATCTCAGTTTGAGAGCTAGCGTACTGATAAAAAAACTTACGTAAGTGACGATTATCATCAATACAAACATTCATTTATCACCTAATTCAAAAATACCTTAACACTATATTCATCACATACTACGCCCACTGAAATTAATATGAGATACAAACAGACTTAACTAGTGATTCACTTTTACTTAATTAGATCCCCAAGTCACCTCAAGATGCTCGTTTCAACGGGGGGTGTTCACATCAATGCACTTACTATTATTTGCCATCAACACAAATAAAATCAAACAAATCATAATGATATGATTCATTTCTATTTTTATCGAAATATATAATTGACAACGAATCACCCAAGACTTATTATTTCGATACTTCCAGAAACAATGAATCAATTTAAGGCAATATTATGAGTCCTGAAATTATCGGTATGGCAAAAGAAGCCGCTAACATGTTTGCGTTTCTTGCCACGGAATTAGTTATTTTATTCTTGGTTGTTAGTTATCTTGTTGGTATTTTGCAAGAGTTTCTAACGCCTGCAAAAATTCAATCCATTTTAAGCTCTCGTAACGGTAAAGGTTACTTCATTGCTGCATTACTCGGCGCAATTACACCGTTCTGTTCATGCTCCACCATTCCTTTTTTAAAAGGTTTATTACGAGCACGTGCAGGTTTTGGCCCGATGATGGTGTTCTTATTTTCGAGCCCACTTTTAAATCCTATTATTATTGGCTTATTCGTGGTCACGTTTGGGGTTAAAGTTGCAATATTTTACTTCCTAACAGCGATGATCGTGTCGGTAACATCGGGAATTGTGCTTGAAAAACTGGGTTTCGAGCGATATGTAAAGCCTGAAGCATACGAAGCGGCTGATTCAGCCTCTTCATGTGGCACAACGTGCGGTGATTCAAAGCCAAAAGTTGAAAAGGCATCTTGCTGCGGCACTCAAAAAGAAACAGTTACGGAAACACCGGTAATGGCGGCATGTGGTGTGGGTGAACCCGCACTGGCGACAGCAACCTGTGGATCAACCACTGAATCTGCAACGTCATCATCATGTGGTTCAGCAAAAGAGACTAAAGTAGAAAACCGTTGGATCCGAATCTGGAATGCAACATGGAAAGACTTTAAGCAAGTATTACCGTACTTATTACTTGGTATCTTGTTAGGTTCATTCATTTACGGTTTTATTCCAACAGACTTAATCGCGCACTATGCGGGTGAAGGCAATTGGTATGCTATTCCTATTGCTGCTGTTATTGGTATCCCACTGTATATTCGAGCAGAAGCGGTTATTCCACTTAGTTCTGCTTTAGTGGCAAAAGGGATGGCGATGGGATCAGTAATGGCATTGATAATTGGTAGTGCTGGTGCGAGTTTAACTGAAGTTATTTTACTTAAATCTATCTTCAAAAATCAAATGATTGCAGCGTTTTTAACCGTAATCATAACGATGGCAATTGGCGCAGGTTACCTATATACCTACATTTTTGCTTAATCGCGATTTATAACAGAGAACCAAATTAATTATGTCACTACAGTGCACTTAACCGCTGCTTGCACTGTTTAATATTAGAATAAAAATCGGGTCACTCTTTAGTGACCCTTTTTTTGTTATATGCTGCCACCGCTATGTTTCCCATGAAAGCGATTAACATTCACTCTTGCAAAATCACAACCAACCAGACATTGTGACACCCAGTAAAAGTGTTGATGAAACAACACGAACTCAACGTTATCAACGCAGCCGCAAAAAATAACGACTAACGGTTTGGGATAAATATGTCTTCAGAATATAAATCTACGAAAAAAGCAGGACCAAAGCCTGCTCAAAAAGTTGAACAAGTATATGAATATGCGGTTTGGTGGTTAAACCAGCGTGGTTATTCGGTATCAAAACTAAAAGAAAAGCTCACCCGAAAGACAGATAACCCTGAATGGATCGCTAGTGTTATAGAAAAATTATTAGACCAAGGTTATTTATCAGACCAAAGATTTGCAGAGACATTTGTACAGTCGCGCTGTCGAAGTTATGGCCCTAAAGTCTTAACTCAAAAACTGAAATTACAGGGTGTGAGTACAACTGACATAGAGCACGCACTCTGTACTATTGATGACTCAGATACTGACGAATTAATTTCTCGGGTGATGACTAAGTACACGGGTAAAAAAAGTATTCGCGATATTACTATGCGACTCAAAAGCGAAGGAATCGACGATACCCGCATTCAATCTGTATTGAATGCCAACATCGACACAGAGCATGAATCTCAGCTAGCAACACGTATCATTAATAAACACGCAAAAAAAATGGGCCGCAGCGGATTATTGCAAAAACTTCGAAGTGAAGGGATAAGCCAAGACACCATTGACGAACTCTTCAGCGAAGAATCAGAAGATGATGTTGTAGAAGATGACCAACACAAGGCATTAGAGCAGTTAAATAAGAAATACAAAACGCGTTTGACTGATTTTGCAGAGAAAAAGAAGGCTACGGCTTTTCTTGTCCGTAAAGGTTTTAGCTTTTCTGAAGCAAACTATGCCATTGAACACCACCTAGAAGACATTTAAACACGAAGACAAAACATAATTAATGTACGCTTTTCATCCGCATCGCTATAAAAATACCGATTAATATCTATATTAGATTCAATCGCTTATATATTAGCCAGTTAGAAAGATAGCGCTTTACATCGTGTTCGGTATTCATTATTATTCTTCGCACTCAGGAGAGATGGCTGAGTGGTCGAAAGCACCGGTCTTGAAAACCGGCAAGGGTTTATAGCCCTTCTAGGGTTCAAATCCCTATCTCTCCGCCATATTGGTATTTAGGCGCAAGCGTGAATACAAACAGAATAAATTGTGCCGACTTAGCTCAGTAGGTAGAGCAACTGACTTGTAATCAGTAGGTCACCAGTTCGACTCCGGTAGTCGGCACCACTTATTTTGCGTGCATCGTATAATGGCTATTACCTCAGCCTTCCAAGCTGATGATGCGGGTTCGATTCCCGCTGCACGCTCCAAACAACAACGAAGCCGCTCATTGAGCGGCTTTTTTGCGTCTATAAAAAAGCAATTTGTGCTATTTCCCCCCAATAAATGAAATCCGATTCAGCAGGCGGATACTAAACGCTCATCTTAAGCAGCATACCTCACACCGATGTTAAGTATTATTTAAATGGTAATTTCATTTGTTTGAATATTCTTAACGTTCACGCAACGTTAACATCCTCCCGCTCAATTTAACTCTCAGCTCATAGAGTTAAACCCACAATAATAATGCAATATTCCGTCAATCAGCCTGACGGGGAGGAAATCATGCTTACTGAAGTAGCTGAACTATCACGATTACAGTTTGCGACAACCGCACTGTTTCACTTTTTATTCGTACCTTTAACCATAGGGTTAGTATGCCTGCTGGCAGTAATGGAATCACTGTATGTAATAACCAATCAACAAATCTATAAAGACATGACCAAGTTTTGGGGAAAGTTGTTTGGTATTAACTTTGCCATCGGTGTTGCAACCGGTTTAACAATGGAGTTTCAATTTGGCACTAACTGGGCTTATTATTCCCACTACGTAGGTGATATTTTTGGCGCCCCACTCGCCATTGAAGCACTCATGGCTTTCTTTTTAGAATCAACCTTAGTGGGTCTATTCTTCTTTGGCTGGGATCGCTTATCTAAACGCCAACATTTAGCGGTTACTTGGTTAACAGCTTTAGGTTCAAACTTCTCAGGGCTGTGGATTTTAATGGCCAACGGCTGGATGCAAAACCCTGTCGGTGCTGAATTCAACTTTGAAACCATGCGTATGGAAATGGTGGATTTCGCAGAAGTTGTTTTCAACCCTGTCACTCAAGTGAAGTTCTTACATACTATTTCTGCCGGGTATACCACTGGTGCCATCTTTGTTATGGGGATCAGTGCTTACTACCTTCTAAAAGGACGAGATGTTGTTTTCGCTCGTCGATCATTCGCTGTAGCTTCAGCATTTGGATTAACCGCAATTCTTGCCACCCTAATGCTAGGTGATGAATCTGGTTATGAGCTAGGGGATGTACAGCAAACTAAGCTAGCTGCAATTGAAGCAGAGTGGCATACCGAAGAAGCGCCGGCATCATTCACTTTATTTGGTTTTCCGAATCAAGAAACTATGGAAACAGATTTCGCCATTAAAATCCCTTATGTGATGGGGATTATCGCAACCCGCTCGTTAGACGAAGAGGTTAGCGGAATTAATGATCTGATGAAGCAGAGTGAAGTGCGAATTCGTAACGGAATGGTAGCCTATGGGCTGCTTAAGAAATTACGAGATGGTGAAAAAACGCCTGAAAACTTGGCGGCATTTGACGCAGTGAAAAAAGATTTAGGCTACGGGCTACTATTGAAAACGTACACCGACAATGTCGTCGATGCCACAGAAGCACAAATCCAGCAAGCCACCAAAGACACCATTCCCGAAGTAGCACCTATCTTTTGGAGCTTCCGTATCATGGTTGCCTGTGGTGTGATTATGATGTTCCTCTTTATCATGGCGCTTTGGTATAGCTGCCGTCGCACACTCACCCAGAAACGATGGTTGTTACGTTTATCACTTTATTCAATGCCCCTACCATGGATTGCCTGTGAGGCAGGTTGGGTTGTTGCTGAATTTGGTCGTCAGCCTTGGGCTGTTGGTGAAATTCTACCCGTTAACATGGCTGCATCACAGCTTGAACCAAGTCAGATTATATTCTCAATGGGTATGGTTTACGCCTTATATACCCTCTTCTTCATTCTTGAGTCATTCCTAATGTTACGCTTCGCGCGTAAAGGGCCAAGTGCAATAAAAACAGGTCGTTATCATTTTGAAAAAATAGCTAACGCACCACAACAGAAGTACTCAACCAATAAGGAACAGCCATAATGATCGACTATGAAACACTTCGATTGATAGCATGGGCTGTAATCGGGCTTCTGCTGATTGGGTTTGCCATTACAGATGGCCTTGATATGGGGGTTACAGCTCTTTTACCTATCATAGGAAAAACAGAGAATGACCGCCGTATAATGATTAATTCAGTGGCTCCCCACTGGGACGGTAACCAGGTTTGGTTGGTCACTGCGGGTGGCGCACTATTTGCGGTTTGGCCATTAGCATACGCCGTGTCTTTTTCAGGCTTTTACGCAGCAATGCTTTTAGCCCTAGCCGCATTGTGGTTGCGCCCATTAGGGTTTGACTACCGCTCAAAAATAGATAAACCACAATGGCGTAATACGTGTGATATCGCCTTGTGTTTAGGCGGTATATTACCCACTGTAATTTTTGGTGTTGCTTTCGGGAACTTGTTACAAGGGATTCCTTTCGAACTGGATGAATTTCTTATCACATCATACAAGGGTAGTTTCTTTGAGCTACTCAATCCATTTGCACTGTTATGCGGCTTGATTAGCCTCAGTATGATACTGACCCAAGGTACAACATGGTTGCAAATGAAAACGACCGAAACTCTACACCAGCGTGTATGTACCTTCAGTCAAGTTTTAGCACTGGTAACAAGTATCTTATTTATGCTGGCTGGGATATGGGCATACAACTTAAATGGTTATGTCATCAACAGTACTATCGTAACCGATGCTGCTTCTAACCCTCTTAATAAGAGCGTCAGTGTTGTCGCGCATGGTCTGTTCAGAAACTTCCAACAATACCACGTGCTATGGGCTATTCCTGCGATTGCTGCTATAGCTCCGGTATTAACGGCATTATCAGCAAGATCCAAACGAGATGGTACTGCTTTCTTGATGTCTAGCCTTACGGTTACCTGCATTATTCTAACGGCAGGGATCACGCTATTTCCGTTCATCATTCCATCAAGCCTAGAACCATCGCATAGCCTGACGGTTTGGGATTCGACCTCTAGCGAGAAAACACTTGGTATTGTCATCGCCATCTCACTGGTTATGGTGCCTATTATTCTCGGGTATACCTTGTGGTGTTACCGCAAAATGTTCGGTCGATTGGATACTCAATACATCGAAAACAACAAAACAAGTTTGTACTAAGGAGATATTAACGATGTGGTATTTAGTTTGGATACTGGGTGTTTGCGTTGCTTGTTCATTTGGCATCATCAATGCCATTCGATTGGCTCATAAAGAGCAATCTTGGCTCGATACTAATGAGTGAATGGTCGCAATTTAATCGCGTCCTTCAACAACGATGGTGTCGCATGTTATCACTTTGCCTAGCATCCATCTGCATTGGCAATGTTATGTGGAATCCAACTTACTTAGTTTCACATATTGATGGCTTCAGCAACCTAACAGCCATAACACTGCTGTGGGCAAGTTGTGGCGGCGTTGTTCATGGTGTCGGATATCGCCCACGTTCAGTACTAGGACAAGTATTTGTTTTTGTTCCCGTAATATGGTTCTTTTTTGCCAATATGCTCATTCGTTTTAACTGGGGTTAATACGCAATAAGTTAATGTGAACATTAATAATACGTTAATAAAACTCGCCTCTACAGGGCGAGTTTTTTATTTTTAACACCTTATTCACACCAACAAAGCCATGTCCTATCATGCCTCACAGCCAGCATTAAACAAATCTTAACAGTGTATTAATAACAATCAAATATATTTAACTATCGTTATCTTTTAATGTAGCCGCACGTTTTGACCCAAATCAATAAAACTGCATTTATTGTTTCGTGATTCAGTCAAAACCTCACTCTTGTTATAGAAAGGTAATGCGCTATGAAATACCGACTGAAAACATTATTACTTGCGACTGGTCTGTCAGTCGCTTCAAGTATGTCTTACGCCATTCCATTAAAACCTCTTGATACTGATTTCACATTACAGTTACTCGGTTCGGGCGGTCCTATTTCCGATGATGCACGTGCATCGTCTGGCGAAGTTATTTGGTGGAAAGGAAAATCAAAAATATTAATCGATGCAGGTGCTGGCGTATTTCTACGTTTTGGTCAGTCAGGCTCTCGTATGGAGCAACTCGATTTTCTAGGCGTAACCCATTTTCATACCGACCATGTCACTGACCTGCCCGCTTTACTAAAAGGTGGCTACTTCTTTAACCGTACATCAACGTTGGCAATTGCAGGACCAACGGGGCACCAACCCTTCCCAAGTTTAACCGCTTACATGGATGCTTTGTTCAACCATGATAAAGGGGCATATGCCTACCTTAATGGTATTTACGATGGTAGCGACGGACTGTTCCCTGTCTCGCTACAAGATGTTGATTATCAAAAAGTCGCGTCTACCAAAGTATACGAAGATGACGGCCTAACCATTTATGCCAAAGGCATTCCACACGGTAATGTACCAACTGTCGCCTACCGCGTTGAGTCTGACAAAGGGGTTATGGTGATTTCTGCAGATCAAAACGGTCGTGATAAAAGCTTCATCGATTTTGCCAAAGGGGCCGATATTTTAGTGATGCCAATGGCTATCGATGAAGATGCCGATGAAATCTCTAGCTTCATGCACGCCACCCCGTCAGCGGTAGGGAAAATCGCTCAAGCAGTAAATCCAAAAATGTTGGTGTTGAGCCACTGGATGGGTAAAGGGCTTGTCCTAAAAGATGAATCAATCGATATCATCAAAAAATACTACAACGGCCCAGTCTACGCAGGTCGCGATCTTTCAAGCTATCCAATGAGTGCCATTAAGGAGCAAAACAATGAACAATAAAATAGTACTTTCAATCGCAATGACATCAGTATTGGCACTAGGCAGTGGCGTCGTACAGGCGGCGACACAAGATACGCCGCCAGTGGCAAAAGAGGCCAGTAGTAACAATGGCGGAAAATGTGCTAGTGGCAAGTGCGGCACTGAAAAAATCTTTGCCAAAATTGAGCTAAATACCGATCCGCAAGACAAGCTTATACGTGCGCGAGACGGTAAATGTGGTCAATCAGGCCAAGGCATAAACGCACCAGCAACAGTCGCGCAACCAGGAAAATGTGCAGGTGGGCTATGCGGACAATAAGCCCAGCAAGCAAAGGGATTGGCTTACGCAGTGAGCACATTGATGTGCTCTGTCAGCAGCCAGCACTCGAGGATATTAATTTCCTCGAGTTAGCACCAGAAAACTGGATGAACATGGGGGGAACCAAACGGGAAGCATTAGAATGTGTTGCTGATAAATACCCTTTAGTGGCACACGGGCTGAGTTTATCCATTGGTGATGTACAGCCGCTAAATATTGAATTCGTAAAGCAAGTTGGTAAGTTTTTAGACCGCTACAACATCGATATCTATAGCGAGCACCTAAGCTTTTCTCGTGACCAGCAAGGCTATCTTTACGAATTATTACCGATACCAAGGCACAAAGAGAATATTGCGTTTTTATCAGATCGGATCAATGCCGTACAAGATATATTGCAACGCCCATTGGTACTTGAAAATATTTCGTATTATCACGAGTACCAAGGTGATATTCCTGAATCTGAGTTCTTTTCACTCTTGGTAGAAAACACACAATGTGAGTTATTACTCGATATCAATAACGCTTATGTCAACGCCACCAATCATGGCTATGACGCTTTAGCAATGATTAAGAGTTTACCGTCCGATGCTATCCGCTATTTCCATATTGCGGGGCATTTAAAAGAAGATGATAACTTTTTACTCGATACCCATGGTAAAGATGTTTCTCACGATGTGATTCAATATGCCAAAGACGTATTTGATTATCACGGTGCACGACCTTTGTTATTAGAGCGCGATCACTTCGTGCCTTCTCTCGAATGTATGACCGAAGAATTACATCATATTCATGACTGTGTGATGGCATCAACCCCCATCGTACATAGGTAGGCTTATATGCAGCGTCCACCCAAAAATATGCAGGATCTAACTCAAGCCTTTGCTAATGGTGTGCGTCATACCAGCATAGAGCAAGCGCGCAGTATCACGCGATACCATGAATTTGTAAGAGACAATGTACGCAGTGTGATTACACATACGTTTCCGATGTTCAGTCAACAACTGCCAAAGCAAACCATTGAACATTGGGTTAATACATTTCTATTACAAAGCCAGGCTATAGAGCCCGAGTTCCATCATATCGCCACCGAGTTTGTTCGATTTTTACAAACACACAGCAACGCATTGCCAGCAAAGGTTGTCAGTGTTTTGGAATATGAATGGGTACTTTTCAACGCAGAAATCAATCCAGAGATCGTCACATTACCGGTAAAACACCAGCCGGAGACTGTCACTTTTGAATCGTTATCTCGTTGTACTTTGCAGTTAAATCCAACGCTGCAACTGATCGAAGTACCTTTTCATGTTGAAAACAATGCAATCCAGTTTATTGATGAAAACGAACCGTCACAAGCTTATGCCGTTTACCGTAACACTAGGCATCAAGTGTTATCACAACCGCTGGGTATGCGCGACCGGATAGTGCTTGATCCTTTGTGCCAGCGCGGTGCTATCACCTTTGAAGCCTTAGCTGACGCCGTTAGTACATATATGCCAGCTCGCGACGTAAGCGCTTGGGTTCAGCATTTTAATCATACAAACCTTATATGGATCGACAAAGTCTCAAACGTAGATTCAGACTTTGCAACTTCCAACCAATGTTTATCAGGAGATCTCTCATGATCCACACAATTGTCTCTTTTTTCGACAACATCTTCGAAAAATGTAAACGCCTCGACTTTCTAGCTCTACTGGCAGTTCGCCTATTCTTGCTACCCGTTATCTATGAAGGTGCTCACTCAAAAGTGATGGGATTCAGTGGCACAGTAGCATTCTTTGCTTCGCCACAAGCAGAGGGGGGGTTAAACCTACCCTTTCCTGAACTATTTGCATTCCTTGCGACTGCAACAGAAGTGCTAGGGCTTATCTGTATTGCACTGGGGCTGTTTACTCGTTTAATTTCGATCCCAATGATGGTGGTGATGAGTGTCGCGAGTGCCATGGTGCACTGGAGCCACGGCTGGTTATCCATAGCGTCAAATGACATGGAATCTGCAATACGTTTTAAGGGCTTCATTACATGGTTAGCTGAAAACTTTCCAGGACGATATAACTACATCACAGAACTAGGTGACCCTGTAATACTGAATAATGGGATGGAATTCTCTATCACTTACTTTGTAATGCTACTGGTCTTATTCTTCTTCGGTGGTGGTCGATATGTGAGTGCTGACTATTGGTTACGAAAAATCATCAAGAAATAACAAAGGTTAACCGTCTAACTTACCTTAAATAAGTTAACGATTTTACAAAGCCAGCTAATTTTTATCTCTTTCTCATGAAAAGAATATAAATCTAGCTGGCTTTTTAATTACATATAAACATCATAAATTAATATTAAAAATAAAGAGATACACAAAATTACACTTCACAATATCGTAACAAAACAGTAAAGCAGCCGTCATAAAACAAGTGTCAAATGTGCGCATAACAATACTTATACGACACAGGATGAAGTCAATGACAACCCGAATGAGCCCATTTGAACGCCGTGAAAACGATATTGAACCACGAAATGAAGCATCACAATTAACGACAATGATTGATGCCAGCATGTCACGTCGTCGTTTTATGGGTGCAGCATCTGTTATGACTGCGGGTGCATTTATGGCGGGAATGCCAGTTTCTACATTAGCAAGTAATGTGCAAGCAAACAGTAAACTAATGGGCTTTAATGCTGTACCAGTAAGCACTGATGATACCGTTGTTGTGCCTGATGGCTACAATGCTAAAGTACTTATTCGCTGGGGAGACGGGTTGTTCCCTACTGCACCTCAATTCGACCCAACAGGTAATGCACCGTCATCGCACCAAGAAGTGCAATTTGGTGATAACACCGATGGTATGACTTTCTTCCCTCTTTCAGATGATCATGGTGTATTTGCGGTAAACAATGAGTACTGCAACAACGAGTACTTATTCTCGCACCAGGGCAACAAAATGACTGCAGATGATGTGAAAAAATCACAAGCAGCTCATGGCATCTCGATTTTCGAAGTAAAACGCACTGACGATAACAACTGGGAACTGGTTATAGATTCAAAATATAACCGCCGTATTACCGCCAATACTGAAATGGAAATCACCGGCCTTGTTGCAGGGCATCCAGACGTCAAAACTGCAGCAGACAAAGCGGGTAAAAAAGCATTAGGCACGTTCGGCAACTGTGCAAATGGCTTTACCCCTTGGGGTACTTACCTAACGTGTGAAGAAAACTTTAATGGTTACTTTGGCTCAAAGAATGCGGTTAAGGTAAACAAAGAACAAAAACGTTACGGTGTAAATGAAGAAGACTCAGGCTATCACTGGTTCCAGCATGATGATCGTTTTGATATAGCGAAAAATCCGAATGAAGCGAACCGTCATGGCTGGGTTGTAGAAATCGACCCGATGGATCCTACGTCAACGCCAATGAAGCGCACAGCGATGGGTCGTTTTAAGCACGAAAATGTCGCCATTGTTGTCAACAAAGACGGTCATATCGTTGCTTATATGGGTGATGATGAGCGTGGTGAACATTTATACCGCTTTGTTTCTAAAAACAAATATATTGAAGGTAACGATGTAGAAAATCGTAAACTGCTTGAAGAAGGCACTATTTACGTCGCAAAATTCAGTACAGAGGAAGGTAAAATTGGAGGTACAGGCCAATGGATCGCTCTTACACACGGTAAGAATGGTTTAACGAAAGAGAATGGCTTTCCAAACCAAGAATACATCCACTTATATACGCGTCTAGCAGCAACGCAGGTTGGCGCAACAACAATGGACCGCCCTGAATGGATCGCCGTTCATCCCAATCAAGAATACGTATTCTGTACTCTTACCAATAACAAAAATCGCGGTGTTAAAGAAGGACAGCCTGTTGGTGGCCCTAACCCTCGCGCAGCTAATAGCTACGGTCAAATCTTACGCTGGCGTCAAGTAAACGATGATCATGCCCACCCTTCATTTGCATGGGATCTGTATGTAATAGCAGGAAACCCTGAAGTACATCAAGGCACCTTGTATGCGGGCAGCGTGAACATTAATAACGAGAATATGTTCAACAGCCCAGACGGTTTAGGCTTTGATGCGACTGGCCGTTTATGGATTCAAACTGACGGTAAATATTCAAACAAGGGTGATTATGCAGGTATGGGTAATAACTCCATGTTTTGTGGTGACCCTAAAACCGGTGAAATTCGCCGCTTTATGACAGGCCCCATCGCATGTGAAGTAACGGGTCTTACGTTCAGCCCTGATTACAAAACAATGTTTATCGGTATTCAGCACCCAGGTGAAGAACTAGAACCTTCACATTGGCCAGATGGCGGTAACAGCACACCCCGTTCATCTATTGTGATGATCACTAAGAAAGACGGAAGCGTAATTGGCAGCTAATCGTTAGCTGCCATTCATTGTAATGCAGTCTAAAACGTCCAGTGACTCAATGCTATTGGATGTCTGTTCAAGTCATATATAAAAAGGCCGAAGCGGTTGGTAATCACTTCAGCCTTTTGCATTTCTGAATCCTGTGTAGCATATATGTAGCAAACTATAGTCCTACTTTGAAGTCTTATTAAGCCCAAACAATATGATAGGTTCAAGCCAATACACTTTACCGTCGTTTTATGATAGCTTGAGTTGATTACCCCACCACCAAAAAGCAATACCTGCCCCCTTGAATTGTGCTTAACTAAAAACAGCAGAAACGGAAAATGCGTTAGCAAACTCTACTCTGCTAACGCCTTAAATAGAATGTTATATATGATGAACATGTTTAAGTTTAATGATTACGTTTGTTTTGACTCTTAATCAATGTCGCAATCAGTACAACTTTGTAGTGCGATTTCGTGTTCGAAGACTGCTGCATCGTTACCTTCTGCCAGTAGCTCTGCTATTTCATCTGCTACTTCTTGCTCATCTTCCGCTTCAACTTGATTCGCTAGTTCTTCTTCTGAGTAACCGTAGAAATTCAGCAATAAGTAATCACGCGCTTCATCTTTAGTACAAGTTACGTTCACCGAAAGATCTGGCTCAACGTTGCCTTGCGCGATAATCGCAGCCACTTGCGCTAGAACATCATCCTTCATCGCAGCCGTTAACCAACCAAGATCAGTGCTTACTGTGGTTTTTTTACAGTTAAAACAAGGAAGTTGATGAAAGTAATATTGAAAATCAGTCATAGATAATTTCTTCTTTGATTGTTGTATAGCAAGATTATGCGCGTTTTCTAGCAAAATACTATCTCGATAGACATTGAAGAGTGGATTACTGGGGATGGAATGAACTCAGGTATAGCAAAGTTGCTTAACTCGATGTTCAGTTTTGATAGAGCAGATCATATTTAAAAAGAGGAGCTAATTTTACAGCTCCTCCATTTCTTTTAGCGCATCACAAATAACTCTTCATGATAACTCTGTTCAATATTAAACTGGTATACACCTAGCTCTTTTTTCAGCGTTTTTGAGAACACGCTTGGCCCGCAAAAGTAGAACTCATAATCATTTAAATCACCGCATTGGCTCGCGATTCGCTCTGTATTTAATCGAGGTGAATGCATGGTATCTATCACGCTCAATCTCACTCCTGCTTGATGTGCAAGAGACCACAACTCATCAACCAAATTGTCATCAACACCACGACTACAATAAAACAAATCCACTCGAGGATGGCTCGCTTCTCCTTTGAGCGCTTCTAATGCAGCAAAAAACGAAGCGATACCAACACCACCAGCAATCCAAATTTGTGGTTTGCTAAGGTCGAATTCAAGGCGACCATATGGCCCTTCCACTGTTACCGCATCACCAATTTTCACTCGCTCGTATAACCCAGCGGTAAAATCACCCAACTCTTTGATCAAGAAACGTAATTCTGAGTCTTCACTGCCCGAGACAATGGTAAATGGATGCGGTTCTTCATCACCAAAACGTAAGTACGCAAACTGCCCTGCTTTATGCCCTCGCCAAGAAGCATTCGGCTTTAACACCAATTCCATTGTCTCAGCTTGTGGGAAGTAACGAGTTAACGCAACAACAGCAGAATGGCGGTTACGACGTCCCACTAAACCGAACAAACTGTAGAGCGCAGCAATGGATCCGACAAAAGCAAATGCCAAAGTCAGGTAGTAAATGGGTTCCCCCCAATAAGCACGTTTGAGAAGTAATACAGAGTGAACAACAATAAGTAAATACGCGATCGACATAAGGCGGTGTGACAATTTGAACGGTTTATATTTCACCGCTGCCCACAGCGACACCACGAGCAATACGAATAGCAAATAGAAACCCCATTCCCCGATACTCTGAGCAAACTCGCGTAACCCATTGACCCACATCTCCCAACCAGACAAGTTTCCTGCTGGCCCAGAACCGTCATGGTGGGCAGGTCTCGCCAATACGCCTGACATAACCAACCATTTGGGGATTTGGTACCACAACCAGTGTGCGACACCTAGCGCGACCCCACCGATACCAAGCCATTTGTGCACGCGATAAGCTTTATCCATACCGTTGAGCCAGTGCTCAACCACGGGTAGACGCATCGCTAATATCATGGTGATGGACATTAACATCAGAGACAAAATACCTGAGTATTGAATCATGGCGGAGCGCCATTCAAATATGTTGTTTGAAGTGAAGAATTGCGGTTCCATCGCAAACCAAAAGGCTGACATTGTGGCAATCATTGCCCAAATAATATTGCGGGCTGTTTTCATTATTTCATGCTCATATTAGACGACAACCTTACTTTAACTCTCCTGATGTAAAGCGACGTCAATATGCGTATATCTATGCAAAGATTCACAGTTGCCACTTTTATACGGGCTAACACGAAAAGGAGCAAAAATAAGTTAGCTGATAATGGCAACCCTGTTTTTCCCTCATATATATAGAGGGAATCTAGATTTTGTTGTCGCCAACCTTCCAACGTCGAAAACACTTCGTTATTAAGGGGGACGATTCGCTCTTCTTTCGATTTAGCATTTCTAGCACGAACCGTTAAGTATCGACCTGAAAAGAAATGTCAGCCCAAGCAAAGTTCAACAGCTCACCTCGCGTAACTCAGTATTCATCGCAATCAACACCAACGGTTCAAGGTAATCAGAAAACGCCACATCATCTAAACTTAGTGAAGCTTCATTATGCCGTTTAATAAAATATCCAGCCTTACTGGAACAGGGTTAGTGTCTTGACAAAATACCCTTTATACCTATCTTTATTTTACTTGTGTTTAAACGTAAACGATAACATTGCAAGTATATAGTTACCCAAGTGTCACTTAAAGTTGGAGTTGAATGTTATGAATATGAAAAATCTCATTATTTTAATATCTTCATGTACCGCACTATTTTTTTCCGGAGTAGCAGCCCACGCTGCTGACGGGGCGAAGAAAGGCGGAGACGGGCTTCCTGACCCTGGTGTGGTTTTTGTCAAAGGCCAAACAGCTATCGTCATTACAGATCCACAAATTGACTTTCTATCTCCCGATGGTGTGGCGTGGGCGTTAGTAGGGAAAAGCGTTACTAAGAATGGCACAGTTGAAAACATTGAGAAACTAATGAAAATTGCGGGCGAGAAAGACATACTTCTTGTGATCTCTCCTCACTTTTACGCTCCGCAAGATTTGACCTTTAAGCATGGTGGTGCACTAGAGCATGCGATGCACGGAATAAAGATGTTTGAAAGTGATGAGCGCCTTGATCAAGCAGGCTTTAAACCCAGCACGGGTCCAGACTTTATGCCGCAATACAAAAAATACATCAATAACGGAAAAACTGCAGTGGCGAACCCTCATAAAGTGTATGGCCCAGACACGAACGACACTGTCCTTCAGCTACGTAAACGCAACGTGAGTAAAATAATTCTGGCTGGGATGTCTGCAAATCTCTGTACAGAATCCCATTTAAGAGAATTTATGGAGCAAGGCTTTGAGGTATTAGTTGTGAAAGATGCAACAGCGGCTGCACAGTTGCCTGGTATGGATGGTTATGCAGCGGCAATGACCAATGTTCGTATGATCGCGAACGGTGTTAGAACCACAGAAGAAGTATTGGTACAGATAAACAAAGAGCTGTAACGCAACGCTATTATCATAATGCCACTTGTTTAAGAGCCAGTGGCATTATGCGTTCAGAGGGGCATATATACCCAAGTTACCTCAAGATGCTCGTTTCAGCGAGAATTGGTTGGGCTCTAGGCAAGGCACTTATTTATAGACCTAGTCATTCTACGTTGAAAATAAGTAACACCGCATAGAGCCCAACAAAACTCGCCCTTCGGGAGTGATTCAGCGTATCTACTTCTGTGTCAAATGTGTTTTAAAGGGAATGCCATTCCTGCACACATTTTCCTTGAATTAAATACGCTGAGATCACTCTGAATCCTGCATCTTGAGGTCGCTTGGGTATAATTAATGTGACTGATAGTCAGCGGTATATCACGTACTAATATCCTCAATACAAGTGCTTGTCCACGGTACTATCAGAAGTCTCTCAATGGGAATGGACTCTCCCGTTACCGTACTGACTCCGTAACGTCCATTTTTCAACATCACAAATGCTCTAGCTATCTGCTGTAGGAGTTCTTGGTTCTTATCGAATAGGATTGCTGCGCGTAGACTCTCATCTTTCAACCTCGCCGCATCCGCAAAATCTAAGATTGAGCAGTCCTGCTTTTGGGTAATAAGGCGCTGCAATTCTTCATTCTGTTGGGTGAGGCTATTTTGTTTTTGTGTGAGGGTGTTTACTAGTTGAGAAAGCTGTTCATCAGACAACTCTGAATCTGGATGTGCGTGATACTCCATATTCCACTCCATCGTAAAATCAAGAAAAACGCTAACCCATGTAGTTGGCCTGAAGGTACTGGATAATATCACGTGATTCTGGCATCCAGATATCTTCAGTAGCGGGTGGAATACTCTACGTCTGCATCCATTCAGCTTCTCCTATAGTCATTCTAATTTCCTTGCAATAGAGTATTCCAATAAATCATAGTCCTATATCACTGATTTCACAGCCTTGTCTTAGTACAGCGTTTCAACATAAAAACACCAATGATCTAGACACTTATTCACAGAACTCCAAGTTAAGGAGCGCATGGCACCTGAAACACTATGCACCGTTCATGTAAGCGGGTGATAATCGCTTTGCCCGCTATCGCGACACCTTTTAGTGCCCTCATAAACTAGTTCTCACAATACTGGCTTGTTTTCACTGCACCCGTATCAGAATCAAACAATAGCTCATAATGAGGCTGGAAAGCCTGTTCTTCACGCTTACAAAGCATTCCACCCATTAATGACTTCAAACAACACAACTCAGTAACGGAGCAACCGCCATTTATCATCATAAAGGCGATGTTGTAGTGATGTGCAATATAAGCTGCGCTACCAACAAGTGGTCAAGCATATCCAACAAATTCTGAGCTGATTACACTAAATACATAAATATAATTAATGTATTTATCTATACAGGGCTATATTTAACAATTAGCCCAAACCCGTAAAATAAACAGCACAAACGTAACATTAGCCACTACCAATAGGCATTGCGATGTTAACTTATCTAGTTTTCAAGGAGATGATTATGTGGCGAGCAAACAATATTTTATGTCTTTACCAACCTGAATCCGATAACCGTAGCATGCTATTTCAAACAGCAATGTTAGCGATGAATAACCAAGCTAAACTCACCGTCGTATTTACCTGTGACGAATACCCTTTATCGCCCAATATGCTTGCTAAGGAGGCTACATGAAACACTTTGATAATAACTCCCTACTGGTCATTGTTATTACCTTTATATTATTTACATTAGCCCTGTTTACCACTGGTTTCACTCATGCTCTATTTTTAGAAGCTGGAGTATTTTTAGTCTCAGTAAAACTGATCATGATGGCCTACCATAGCAGTGTGAGAGCAGAGCATATGGAGAAGGAACTTAAAGAGATTAAAACCTTACTGGAGAAAGCCCAAAAAGACAATGTTAACTAATTGCGCTCACTTCCCTGCGACTATCAAGGTCAAAATTATGAGCCTCGTTTTAACGGAGCTTTTATCCACACATGTATCCAGATGCGAAACAGTGTGGGCATCATAGCCAACCTAAGCGCCCGTTGAATATATAACTTCAATACAGATTAATATCGACATGTATAATTTACAATTTGATAACATGATAATCCTGAGTCATCATTAAAATATATATTCAGTTTTGATGAATGAAACGTGAAAACATGATCTGCTAAATGACTAGCATTGGCGGCTTATCTTATACCTATTAAGGGTGATGATTCATGAAGAAAACTATTAATTTATTACCTATTGTGACTGGCATTACCTTGGCCGTAATCAATCCAAACATTGCTTTTGCAGAAGAAATTTTTACTTTTAAACCTGCAAGTGAGCATACCATTAAGGCGAATAAAGAAGCCGCTAAGCATCTGCCTTATAGTGATAGAAAAGCTTTTGAGGAACAAGAGCGTGGTTTAATTGCCGCTTTTGGTGATAATAAGGCTGGTCAAATCAGAGAGCCTTTCCATGATTTTTTAAAAGGTGTTGATGAGAAAGATCATCCCGATTCTGTAAACCCATCTATTTTTCGTCAAGCGAAAATGAACTATCAGGCACAAGGGCTTTATAAAGTTGTTGATGGGGTTTATCAGTTACGTGGTCATGAAATTTCTAATGTTACTTTTTTCCGTACAAAAACCGGATATGTGGTTAATGATCAAGGATTGCTTGATGAAACGATGCGTCTAGGCTGGGAATTTGCTAAGAAACATTTACCGAAACCACACACTATACATGCAGTTGTGTATTCACATGCCCACGGTGATCATTTCGGAGGGGTTAAGGGATTAAGTGAAGATTTCGCAAAAGACATTAAAATCATTGCTCCTGAAGGGTTTGTGGAAGCAGTTTCGGATGAGAATATGATTGCAGGCAATGCGATGTCTCGTCGTTCTGATTATCAATATGGTTCAAATCTTCCTAAAAATATCTACGGTCAAGTTGATAACGCCATAGGATTAACCCATGGCCATGAAGGTGGCATCACCTTAATCACACCAAATCTTGAGATTGTTGATAAAGTTGAAAGGCATACCATTGATGGCGTGGTTTTTGAGTTTACTAATGTACCTGAAGCAGAAGCCCCTGTAGAAATTATTACCTGGGTAGAGCAATACAAAACGTTATTTACAGGTGAATTAACCTTCCATGGTATGCATAACATTTATACTTTCCGTGGTGCCAAGACCCGCGATGCATTGCAATGGACTAAGTACTTAACAGAAATGAAATTAGCGTATGGCGATCGTATTGAAGCATTAACGTCGTCTCACTCTGCGCCGGTATGGGAAACTGATGAGATTAATGAGTACCTAACTTTTCAACGTGATAATTATGGTTTTATACATAATCAATCAATGCGTTTAGCGAACAACGGTACAACGATTAATGATATCGGCCGTAAAATTGAAGCTATGGTGCCAGATGCATTATTCAACAAGTGGTATACAAATGGTTATCACGGCTCGTATTCACATAATGCGCGCGCGGTTGTGAACTTATATTTAGGTTATTTCGATGCCAACCCTGTTAATGTTAATCCGCTGCTCACACAGGATAAATCATGTGTTTATGTTGAAATATCTGGTGCACAAGCGGTTTATAAAGCGGGCATGAAATTTTTTGAAAAAGGATTATATCAAGAATCATCACAGTTATTTAATGACTTAGTGCAATGTGAGCCGACTAACATCCAATACCGAGGTGCCTTAGCTGATAGTTTTGAGCAACAAGGTTATCAAGCAGAAACAATGGCGTGGCGTAATAGCTACCTGCAAGGTGCTAATGAACTGCGTACAAGTAAAACTAAGCCACCAATTGCTTTCAACTCCGCTGATGTTATTGCTGCAGCTCCAACTGAAGGTGTTTTAGATATGATGGCAGTTCGCTTTAATGCGCCGAAGGCGATTGAGGCAGGACTTAACTTATCATTTAATACCGTACATAAAGATGTGAAGGAATATTATTACACGGAAATTTCTAACGGTAATATGACAACGGTACAGACTAAAGAAGCGGTAAAAACGGCTGGTTCGACGTTATATATTACTAAAAAAGACCTTTCTAGTGTGTTAGTAGGTGAAATATCTCCAGATGAATTATTCAAATCTGGGAGAGCGAGTATCAAAGGGAATCAGAATTTATTGCAGGAAATCATTTCTAATTTAGACCATTTTGATTCGTCTTTTGAAATTTTGCCGTTACTAAAAAAATAACCTTATAAAAAAAGTAAGCGGACATTCCTTTTTAGGTGTTAATTGTAACCTAAAGGACTGTCCGTTTTTTATTATCAGCAGAACGATGCTTATAAATACCAGATACTTAATTTATGGCGCACCCGTGCAGGAACAACCGGATATTTTGCCTGTACAGTTTCTCACAATACTGAATGGTTTCTTCCTCTGAGCTGCCTTCCTTTTTTAACGGGTAGAAGAAAAAAGGCATCATCACTAAAGCATTAAAACTGTCTTTTAGCAAAATGACATCCAGCTCTGGTTCTATAAAGCCTTTTTGTTGCAAGGCAGAGAAAATCTTAATATGGAAATCATCGGTATATGACAAAATTGATTTATCAATATAACTTCTTCTCGGACCATCATTAAGTACCAGCGTTTTATAAATAATGCCTAACAGCTCAGGATATTCGACATCCAAATTAAAAATTGTCATGAAAAGATCTTCAATCGTATTTCTGTTTGATGAGGCTTTCTCAAGTTGATTCAGCTTTTGAAAAAAAGGTTTATAAATATCATCAAACACCGCTTTATAAAGCTGGCCTTTATTTCCAAAATAATAGCCAATTAACGCGACATCAACACCTGCCTCCTGTGCGATCTTCCGCGTTGTTACCTTACTGTATGAATGCTTCATAAACAGACTTCGGGCAACGTCAAGAATAGCTTGGTGGCTGCAAAACTGCTCTGCTTCTTGTTTAGGTCGCCCACGAGGTTTTACTGAATCTATCATAAACGTCTAATAATCTTCCGTAATCAAGACACTACTTTGATTAAACATTAACCAACAACCATAAACCTCTGCCTAGTTCAACTTTCTCATATTCTGTTATCTCTTCCTAAACAGCTTTTGATTTAAATCAATTTGGTCATTGATGAATTCATCAAATAAGCCTTTATGCGGAATAATAAAGTCCACAAAGTGAGAGCAGCGTCATGCCTATTTCATCGATAAATTCCCTAGAATGTATTCGAGTATTTAACGCCCCATAGAAATTATAAATCGTCAGCACCTGAAAATAGTTATGAATAGCGCGATTATTTGTCATAAATAAATCTTCGCGAAAAAATTAACTCAGTTTATTTCACGATTGATTGGATTGTCTTCAATTAAGACAAAGCATCGGTCAATGATGTAACACATTCAGAAATAAACTGCTTAATCAGTGTGCCCACCTGTTAGATGAAAGACGACAAGGAATTGTTTATGACCATGCCAAGCAGTGACAATAGTACTCCCGTCAATGAGGGCTCTACAGATTCATTGACCAACTCTCAACCAGATCCCAGACAGGGTTTTATTGAACGCCATTTTAAGCTATCAGCTCATAACACCACCCTATCCACCGAAATAATTGCAGGTATCACCACCTTCATGACGATGGTGTACATTGTGTTTGTTAACCCGCAAATACTTTCTGCCGCCGGGATGGACCCGAGTGGCGTTTTTGTTGTCACTTGTTTAATCAGTGCCATGGGCTGTATTGGCATGGGGCTTATTGCCAACCTTCCTATTGCGTTAGCACCAGCGATGGGACTGAATGCCTTTTTTGCCTTCTCTGTTGTGGTCGGCATGGGGATAAGCTGGCAGGTCGGTATGGGAACAATTTTCTGGGGAGCAATATGCTTTGCCCTGATGTCCGCTTTCGGTATTCGGTCATGGATATTAACCAATATTCCAAGCTGCTTACGTATCAGTATTCCAAGTGGTATCGGCCTGCTTATTGCGCTAGTCGGCTTGAGCAACGCCGGGATTGTCGTCGCAAGTCCGGCAACAATGATCACCATTGGTGATTTGAGCTCGCTACAGTGTGTTTTAGGTGCACTTGGCTTCTTTATTATCGTTATTTTGGCTTCCCGTGGTATTCATGCCGCAGTGCTTATCTCTATTGTTGTCGTCACTTCAATTGCGGCCCTCATGGGCGATGTAGAATACACAGGCATTATGGCAATGCCGCCAAGTATTGAGAGTACCTTTGGCCAGGCCGATCTTGCCGGTTCGTTAGATTTTGCCCTTGCTGGCGTTATTTTCTCCTTTGCTTTAGTAAGTTTGTTTGACAGCTCTGGCACCATGATCGGTGTCACCGAGAAATGCGGAATCACGGATAATAGAGGCCGTTTTCCCCGAATGAAACAAGCCTTGATGGCAGATTCACTGACCTCTGTTGCTGGTGCTTACATGGGAACATCAACAGTAACAGCCTATATTGAAAGTTCCGCTGGTGTTGCCGTTGGTGGCCGAACTGGTTTAACTGCCATTGTCGCAGGCCTGTTATTTATCATCGTTATTTTCTTTTCTCCATTGGCTGCTATGGTGCCAGGCTACGCGGTTGCTGGTGCCCTGATTTACGTCGGTATATTGATGTCTTCCGGGTTAGCACAAATTGACTGGAACGATATGACAGAAGCCGCTCCCGCCTTTATTACTACCGTCATGATGCCGTTTAGTTTTTCAATCACTGAAGGTATTGCAACAGGCTTTATTACTTACTGCGTAATGAAAGCAGGTACAAACCGCTGGCGTGAAATTCACCCCGGCGTCGCGATTGTTGCTCTGTTGTTTATTATCAAATTTATTTTTATTGATGGTCATTAATCAGGAGCTCGTTTATGTCAAATATAATGCATAAGCATACCCAGCAACTGAGTCGGGAACAGCTCACGCGTATACTGGCTATCCTTCGCAAAGAACAAACTGCTTCACTAAAATTAACCAACCTGTCGATACTGGATTTGATTAATGGCGAGATCAACTCGGGGCCCATTGTGATTGATGAGGGCTACATCGTTGCTCTCGGTTCAGAAGCCGAGCACTTACAGGCCGAACGCATAGTCGATTGCAAGGGACAAATCGCCGTACCGGGATTTATCGACGGGCATATGCATGTTGAAACATCAACCATGACCCCTTTCGAATTCGAGCGCACAACTTTGCCTCTCGGTACCACCAGCATCGTTTGTGATCCGCATGAATTAGTCAATGTAGTAGGAAAAGAAGGATTTGAATGGTTCTTACGCTGCAGTGAAATGACACACCAGAACATGTTTGTGCAGGTGAGCTCTTGTGTTCCTGCGGTACCAGGACTTGATATCAATGGCAGTGATTTTACCCTGGATGAAATGAAAGCCTACCTCGACCATCCGCACGTGCTGGGTTTAGCCGAGGTAATGGATTATCCCTCAGTGCTTAATGGCCACCCAGCCATGTTAGACAAGCTGGCAGCATTCAGTGAACTCAATCTAGATGGGCACTGCCCGTTATTGAGTGGTCTTGAGCTGTCTGGTTATGTCGCCAGCGGTATTCAAAATTGCCATGAAACGGTGAGTTACCGTGAAGGCAAAGAAAAGCTCACCAAAGGAATGGCGGTGATCATACGTGAGGGATCTGTCGCCAAAAACCTGGATGCCCTAGCCCCTTTAATCACCGAATATAGCTCACCGTTATGTTTGCTATGTACCGATGATCGCAACCCTCATGAAATTGCGAAAGAGGGGCATCTCAATTATTTAGTCAAAAGACTGATTCAACATCATAAAATCAAACCGCACCTTGCCTACCGTGTAGCTTCCTGGTCAGCGGCGAAGCACTTTGGTTTGCGCCGGTTAGGACTCATTGCTCCTGGATATAAAGCCGATCTTAACCTGATGACTGATTTACATCAGGTCGATATTCAGCAGGTATTAATTGGCGGTAAATTTGTTGATCAGTTAAATCTGGCAGCGTCGGTTTCAGATAAACTAGCCATCTCTGCCCCTCCCTTGCAGCCAAGTATGCGGCATAAGGCAGTAACAGCGGACGAACTTAAAATCGACCTTAAAACAGGCGATTATAATGTGATTAGCATAGTGAAAGATGAGCTGATCACCGATCACCTGATTTGTCGCTTCGATGGATGTCAGTTTACCGAAACAAACATTAACAAGCTCGCCATCGTTGAACGCTATGGCCACCAGCTTCCACCTGCGATGGGATTAGTAAAGGGGTTTGAACTCAACCATGGTGCCATTGCATCCAGCGTTGGTCACGACTCTCATAATATTGTTGCCATAGGCGTTGATGAAGAAAGTATGGCCCAGGCCATCAACCATCTGTTAAGGATAGGCGGTGGATATTGTGTTGTGCAAAACGGCAAGATAACCGCAGAGCTCATGTTACCGCTGGGCGGGATCATGAGTTTGGAAAGCTCAGAAATGATCGCCAGACAAATCGAGATATTAAAGGATGCAGCCAAACGAATTGGGATAACCGTTGCAGAACCATTTGTACAAATGAGTTTCTTAGCGCTTCCGGTTATTCCATCATTGAAAATGACGGTAAAAGGTCTTTTCGATGTAGACCAGTTTAAACTTATCGATCTTCGGCTTGAACCGTCACTAACCATTTAAATCAACCTTAAAAAAATCATAATCTTGTATAAGGTCATTGATGATTGACCTTATACATAAACTTTACTTATATTCAGAAAAAGTGCTATATCGAGAAATAAGATGGTTAACAGTTCGGTTGGGCATTTTATTTTATGCCTCCAACACTTAGAGAAGCTTGGATATTAACGCATAAAATGTGAGATTTAATACATTTATCACAGTATGTAAGGCATCCCCCCTTATATATTCACCAACCGTATATATTCACCAGCCGTATTATTTCAATGGAAAGGAAGCCAGAAATGAATCTGGAACAGCAACGCCAACAGGCACAGCAAGCTTTTGTCGACAGTGGGGAGAATATTGTTGTCGGTACGTTAGAGGGTATATCGATAACGTTAGATCAACTAAAAAATACAACGGCTGACTCAAGTTATGTTGTCGAAACTTTCAATTCTGGTCTTACAGCTGTTGTTTTCCACCTGCACATTGATGGAAAAAGCTGGACGTTGAAACAAAAAAGAGCAGTGAGCTTAGTCAATAATATTGACGGTCAAACATCGTTTCTAAATGAAGTGCAGCGCAGGCGTGATCTTACAAAGCTGAAGCAACGCGAATCAGAAAGCTTTACGCACATAGTCGATACCCAATTTGCGTCATTCAACGACGGTATTATTTTGTCTCCATGGATTGAAGGTGAGCCCCTTTTCACTTTGAATCATGACGTATTCCAACAAATTTTTACCGCCATCGTAAACCTCGAGCTACAAGGTTTATTCGAATGGGATTTCTGCCCAGGCAATATCTTATTAAATAGCCAAGGCGAGATAACACTGTTCGACTTTGGTTATATGTATCAATTTAATTCTAATATTCACTTTAATAACAATGGGCTCGATACACCGCTATTTCATGGTGTCGAACGTTTTGAAACTCGTTTCTTTTTTGATTTTTTACTAAAAAATACAAATAATTTGAGTACAGAAGTACTGTTCAATTTATACAAACTTGAAAAGCAGTGCGCCCTAGAAGCCTACCAGTATAAGTTACACCAGCTTACTGTACGAAATGCTGACACAAACGTAATCGCATGGCAGCAAGCAATTAATCACCGTTGGCAAAATGCACTAACAAATGACGAAGAGTTACAAACCTTATATCTGGTTGAACGTTACCGTTCGAATGTACTCGATCTACTTGATGATTTACACGGTCAATCTTGCTCTCCTTACACTTTAAAAAAAGCCGATTTAGCATTGAGCTTAATTGACCAACACTATGAGATTATTCAATCACAGAACGGCTTTTTCTTTGGTGATGAAACGTTAAGCAAAAGCGATCTGATTTCAAAATACAAGGAATTACGAGTAGATGCCCAACGCTTTCAGCTGAATAAATAAATGGCGATAAACGACGTAATAGTGAACGGGATGAGGCTAAATAGTCTTAGAGGTGCCTGTCTGATACTCTAGTACCAACCTGAAGAATAAGTTATCTAGAAACGGAAATATGAAAAAACTAACCATACTCGATGGTGGAATGGGCCGCGAACTCCAAGATATTGGTGCGCCATTCTCACAACCACTTTGGAGTGCACAGGCGCTGATTGAATCGCCCGAATATGTCCGTAAAGCCCACCAGAACTTTATTGACGCGGGATCAGAAATTATCATCGTCAACAGTTATGCCTGTGTACCGTTTCATCTTGGCGAAGAACGTTATAAAACCTATGGTGCCAAATTAGCTCGTCAGGCTGCAATTATTGCTGAATCTGTAGCCTTAAATAATAATTCGGTACTTGTCGCAGGGGCTATTCCCCCACCATTTGGTAGCTATCGACCCGATCTATTTCATGCCGATGAAGCTAAGAAGATCATTACAACCCTTATTAAGGCTCAAGAACCGCATGTTGACCTCTGGATAGCAGAAACCATTTCCAGCTTGCAGGAACTTGACGTTATTCATTCTGTGTTGAAAAACTCCGCTAAAGACAGCTATTACTCATTTAGTTTAAACGACAATGACAAAAATGAAGCAAAACTAAGATCCGGACAACCTGTTAAAATGGCAACGGCAATCGTCTGCCTTGCTGGTGCTAAAGGTATATTCTTCAACTGTTCTGTTCCTGAAGTGATGGAACAAGCGATCAAAGATGCTAAAGAGGTTATTGAACAGTACGATGCTAATATTGAAATTGGGGTTTATGCCAATAACTTTATGCCGATAAAAACAGATCATGAAGCTAATGATACATTGCAATCGATGCGAGAGCTCTCTCCCGAAGATTATTTAGCATACGCCAAGCGTTGGTATGAACTTGGAGCGTCTACAATTGGCGGTTGTTGTGGTATTGGCCCTTCCCATATTAAGGCTCTGGCCGAATGGAAAAAGCACTGAAGGACGGATAAGAAAACGGGGGCAATGCTTATTGTTGATTGAATGATAAGTGCCATACATTGAGTTTTTAACATGACTAATCATGATGTTGACCTAAAAACTGGTTCCGTGATCAGAACTTTCGTTCAAAAAGGGTTAATCACTAAGGAACCAGAATATTGTGACTTCGAGCTTAGGAATACTGTAGTAAATTAAACCGGAGTATTGCGGCAACAATGGTGGCCTCTCGATTCACCATGTCCACATCGGCCACGACCTCTACTATGAGCATTGTAACCATCTTTATGATGATGCCTTTCTTGTACCTCAGGACTATCAGCTCGTTGCTGACAACAGTGCCCTTGCTTTGAAATAGCTCCTTTATTGTTATGTCGACAACCGCTTTCTTTTTTCTTTTCCTTATGATTGGAAGAGGGACGCCCCTGCTCGGCATCAGTTAAAGAATTCAGTCCAGCAGCCTCTGGGTTGGCGAGATCCAATATGTCGTGGCGACCACAGTTGGTTTGAAAAACAGTAAATCGGTGAGCAAGTAGCTTGCCCAACATTTGCTTACCTATATTTCGCACGACAATACGATCTGCATGTTGGCGGCCAAACAGTTCTAACAAATCGTTTTTACCAGCACAATGAGCGTTGTATATCGGATTGGTATGGCGGCTAACTTCTTCTCCTTGTTCATTAATAAACAAAAAATTGTCAGCCTTGGAAAAATGATTGGCGATACGATCTTCATTCATCGGAATTGCAATAATCATTGGTTGTTGCTCCTTTTTCTTCTTCGTAGTACATGATAAGAGCCTTGTCCTGAGGCTCCTTGTTATTGGCATATGCTATTTATACGCCTAGTTTGTAGCGTATGCCAGAAACTTTTGTACAATAAGTGCATCACATCATGTTTTGACAAGCGGTTTTAATTACAAAATTCATAGCAACGTTATAAGTCGTTTTAATCAGTAAGAGTGCGTTAATTTGTCTTTTAAATTAGTAGGAAAGGATTATGAAAAAGTCTTATTGGGAAAGAGAGCAGTCACTGTAGGAAAAATGCGATTACAATTGGGACCAATTTTATTGGCCTATACGGTGATTTAAAAGATGGTATTCTCGACCATGCGCCACGAAGGCGCAATTGTCTTTTCACTGGTCGAGCATGATGTTCCAATAAAGGGGGTTATTTGATGACTAAACCTAATATACCAATCTAGATTGACGTATCCAGAATAGTGGTATTAGTTACCAATACCACCCTATAAACATTATTAAAATAATCAATATAAGCCAAACAACCCTGTTCTTTTTCAATATAACGATTCAATACAAATAATATATTTGTTTCATAGAAATCATAATGATCAAAACAATCAAACAGTGGAATATTGATTTGTGATCTCAATTGCTCAAACATATTTTTAGGCATTCTCTGACCAAATGCTACGTGAGTAATTCCTGATTTATTTTTTATATATTCAACGATTGTTGTACTATCAAATTGCTGAGAAGACACCTCAATACTTGCAAGTGCATCTTGCTGCTTTGCACTAAGTAAGATCCAATTCGAACCTTCACCAATCGCTTGGTTAATAGGAAGGTTTAAATAAGAATGGGGAAGAGTCTTATCCTCTGGTTTCTCATCTATACCACCTAACAATACGTGTGTTTCTTGCCCTGCTCTCAAGCTTGCATCGGCTAATAACAACGCATTTTCAACCACAAATCCTTGTTGAGCTAAATTCAGGTTTTTACTTTCTAAACCTAAATATTTAGCAATATAAAAGCCGGCGGTATTACTCAGTGAATTGATGAAATCAACAGGTTTAGGCGGTACTTCTTCAACATAACGTTGATGACATAAACGACTAAATACAGCGAGATTACCCTGCCCTGAAACCATAAATACAGCGGTGTTTTTATCAATATCACCGAGGCTAATACCACTACTTACTTTTAAAAGGCCAGATACACCCAATAAACCAAGTTGAATAAAACGATCGGTGCGGCGAATATAGGCAGACGCAACCTTCTTACATTCCGCTTTTATATCAAGCGTTTCATTTTGTTTTATATTAAGCGTAGATACTCGATGAATATACATCATGCTGATACCTTCTCTATCACCAACGCATTGTTATTACCGCCAAAACCAAAACAGTTTAATAAGAAGAATCCTTCCCCACACTCGTGAGTGACATTCAACGGTTGCCACTCTAATTCACTATCTTGAGCTGCAAAATTAGGAGTGGCTGGAATAAAACCATGATCAATAGTGTTCATCATCAATACCAACTCACTGACACCACAGCTTCCTAACGTATGACCAATATAAGGCTTTAATGAGAAAAATATGGGCATTTGATTAAACACTTGCTTCATTCCGTTAACTTCAGCTAAATCACTTAAATGACTAGCAGTACCATGAGCTTTAACCGCTGTAATATCGGAGGCGCTAACTTGGCTGTTTAACAACGCTTGAGATAGAACACGTTTGATCCCAGAACCATCAGGATTAACGCCTGTTACGCTGTGTGTTTCACACTCGCTCGCTCCACCTAGAAAATGCCAATCCGAATCACAAATATCATCACGACTCATTAAAACAGCACTCAATGCTTCACCAAGTAATAAGCCATCTCGATTAACATCAAATGGTTTAGTCTGTTCTTGCGCCAATAACTGCATCGAAACGAAACCTTCAAATGAATGTGGTGCAAACGTTTCTATACCAATCACAAGTGCATAATCAATTACACCACTTTCTAGCATGGTCGCTGCATCGAGCACCGCATTAGAGCTGGATGTACAGGCAGTGTTGTAAGTTAAACTAAAAGAATTCAAACCAAAATGTGCTGAAATTACGTCAGCATAATGCCCATTACCAATACTCTGTTGCTCAAGCTGAGGAAGAGAGCCATCTTTAATGCTTTGCCCTAATGGCACCATTAAAGAAATATCATTTGCTGCACAACCTAAAAAAACACCACAACGACTTCGTTGTTCAATACTAAGTTGATGTTGTTCAAAAATAGGGTCAATTAAGGTAATTAAGTGAGGAATAGGATCAAAAAGAACACTAAAATCCCCTTTATTTTGAATCGCGTAATACGGTAAGGTTTTGGTTTGCTCAAACACTTGCACGGATTTATTTACCGTTTGATAAGCCCCTGATCTCAGAGATTGTAGTCTCTGCTTTATTTCACCGAGAGCACTAAAAGTATCACCACCTAAAAGAGTTATCATCGTCACTATTCTGGTTGCAGGTGGTCAGCAAGGTTATTAATCGTCGTTACGATACGACGAAATTCTTTTGGATCAACCAAGCGTAAATTAAAATGGCGCTGTAGCAGCATTGAGATTTGCAGCCCGTCAACAGAATCGAATTCTAATTCACTTTGATCAGAAAATAGTTCAACATCGTCTGCCAATTCACTGGCCGAAATTTCTTCTCTATCGCACTCTTCTAAGATCATATATTTTAGTTTTAATTTGAATTCAGTATCTAAAGAGCCTTTCATGAAGTTTTCCTTTGTTTATAGGTAAATATGACACTTGCAATCAGTAGTGACACCACACCAAATAAGGTCAAAGCAATGGATTCATTGAGCACATCCATTACCGTTCCTCGGCGTAAAAATATATCTAAAAAGCCTTCTAACCCCCACGACATTGGGGAGACATTAGCAAAACTTTGCATCGCTTCTGGCATCACAAATTTAGGTACCATGACACCGCCAATCGCCCCTAATAAAATATTAATGATGCCACCAATAGTGGTTGCTTGTTCAATACTGTCCACTGCTGTGGCAACTAAAATGGACAATCCAATAGCAGAAAGGCTTAAAGATAACGAAACTAAAATCAACCCTAATACTGAACCACCAATAGTTAATGGTGCTGCGCCAAATAGAGGGACGATATACATGCCAACCCCAATCATTAGCCAGACTTGAACTTGATTTATCAGCATATAAGGAAGGATTTTTCCACCAAACAACACTGGCAAACTGAGGTTCATGGTACTTAACCGCATTAAGGTATTTTGTTTACGTTCACTAATGAAAATAGTCGACATTGGAATGATGACAAAAAACAGACCAAAGACGATCCAAGACGGCACACTCTGCTGAGTTGAGGTCGGTTTTTCGTCTTCTGCTAATTTGGCGTATTGCACCTTCATCAAGGTATCTTCGTCAAAACTGGTAGGTGTCTTTAAGCTCTGTTCACCTAAATTCTGTTCGTCTAAGAAGGCAAGCCTATCTTGATTCGATGAATTAATTTCGTCGAGCTTATTTCCCATCCAACTGAGTGCTATCTGGTTTTTAAAAATAGTGAGTAATGACGGTGAAGTATCTGCAGCGACACTAATATTGAGTGGTAACTTATCTTGATAAAAACCTTCAGGGATATCGATAATAAACTGCACCCCTTCCTCTTCAGGAGAGCGGAAATCATTAGAATTTAACTCATGTTTTGTTAATACCGATAAATTAGATAGCTTGTTGATTAATGCTTCACTGCCCGTACTTTGATCATGATCGACTAGAGCATACGTCATTAATGATTTATCTTCGTTCATCACATCTTTAAGCGCTAATGACATGATCAAAATAAACACTGCAGGCATAATGAATAAGGCTGCTAACGCGTGTTTATCTCTACCAACTAATAAGAACTCTTTCATCAACATCGCTTTAAACATCAGATCGACCTTTAGACGTTAAGTTAATAAACAATGACTCTAACGTCGTCGTACCATAGCGGATCTGCTTCACTTTACGATTAGAACTTTCAAGCAACGCCAATACTTGAGCAACAAGTGAGCTGTTTGATGTCTCTAACAATAAAGAGGTTCCATCAATAAGCTTAACACCTTGAAGCTGAGCCATATCTGAGTGCCATTGTGTAGAAGAATGAGGGTATAACTCAACAATCACTTGTTGGCTTTCTTCATTATTCACCATTGATGAAATAGAGCCTTGTTTCACAACCTGACCTGCATTCATGATGGCAACTTCGTCACAAATTTTCTCAATCTCAGGCATGTAGTGCGACGTATAAATAACGGTTTTATTATCCGATTTATAGGCTTTAATCGTGTCTAATATCTCATTACGAGATTCAGGATCAATTCCGACGGTAGGCTCATCAAAAAACAACACATCGGGATTATTCAATAAACCAATCGCAATATTTAATCGACGTTTTTGGCCACCAGACAAGGTAGCTGACTTTTGATTCATCATTGCAGAAAGTCGATTTGTTTCAACTGCATACGACAAATTTTGTTGCAGTACTTTCCCTTTGATCTTTTGAACACCCGCGAAGAAATGTAAATTTTCTTTTACGGTCAGATGCTCATAAAACGCTAAGCTCTGCGGAATTAAAGAACAACGCTCACGTATGGTTTTAAGGTTCTTTTTCAACGGTAAATCAAAAAAGGAAACCTCGCCTGAATCAAATGATATCAAACCATTCAAAATGGAGATCAACGTTGTCTTTCCTGCACCATTAGGGCCTAACAAGCCATAAATAGAATTTTCAGGGATCGACAATGATAATCCATTCAGGGCTTTTTTATCACCGTAGCATTTATCTAACGTGCTAATTTTTATCATTAAAACGCTCGCATTAACGACAAATACAATTGCTTTTCTTGCTCTGCGACAGACTCAAGTTTTGCGGCAATAACATCAAATTCAATCGCCTTTTTATTTCTTGGACGAATGGCTTTTGCTATCAATAAGGCAAATTCACGCCACTCATCACCAATAGCTGTCATCTCAACAGAGGCTTTTTTCAGTTTCTCATTATTAATAAGCTCTGACGCTTCTTGTAAAAATGAGGCATAAATATAACGGAACCCTGCGCCACCCGTACCAATTTCTTCTTGCATACGAATAATATGACCTAAAAATAATTTGGCATAATGCTCATCTTTATTTTCTAATTGACGAATATGCTTAGCAAGAAAGTGCATCCCTTTTAAGCCAGCAATCGGAACTGGGGTCTTCAACATGGTTTTCGCGGTTTTCTTAATGCTTTTCTCTATCACTGTAGAGTAATCAATGCTCTCTGGAATGTACGTTGGATAATACAGCGACCCTTTTGGTGCCATAACGCCTTTAACGAAACGGGCTTTTTGCAGCGCTTTCTCTTCTGCTTCAACAATGTGCTCAAACACGGGATCACTGATCTTATACGTCCCATGCTTTTTACCCACCACAATCAAATTATGGGCATTAAAATGAAAGCGCATCTCTTCAGGGAAATAAGGCAACCAAAATACCGACGTTTGAGCGCCAACAATTTTACCTTGTTCAAGTAACTCATCTAACCGCTTTGTGCCTTGTTCTGGTTTAGAAAATTTTTCTAATTTTATTTTCAAACCAATATTTTTTTGTAACCCTTTCATTATCGATTTAGGCATCGAGCGGTAAGCAATTAATGGCATACCACTTATTTTTACAAAAGGGAGATAAGCAAACACTAACGCGCTCGATAAACCAAACACCATCGGCTCTGATAATGGCAGCCCATAATGAGTTAACATAGAAGACATTACACCACTTTCACAATGGGCGTAATGCTGGTGTTTAAACTGGGTATTATTGGTCATGAGCACGCTTTATTTATTTTTATTGGGAAGATTAGGAAGCAAGGTTAACTGCTTTACTGAAACACCTAAGGCATCGCTGTAGATTGCTAATTTTGCAAACGAAAGCTTAGCAAACACTTGTGGAGAAAAATGACGTTTAACACGCCACTGAAACCAACCCACAGATTGAGCTAGCACCATTAAATCCATTCGTTGAGCAAACATATGATAATACAACGGCGACTTTTCGCCCTTTTGTACCAGTTCATACGCTTCAAGGGCTTGGCGTTCAAACTCATTCAGTGCTTGCTTTGTCACTTCCTCTTCAACTTCCCATCCAGTAGACGCAATAACAGAATATTCACCGTTTTCATCCGTTGCATACACTGCTTTCGAATTATTCGCATACGTAGAGATGTTATCTTGTGGGACTTTTTTCGCTTCCATTACACCACCTTCAATTGCATAAAGGCGGTAGAGAATCGCCCACTTTCAGGTACATAACAAAGCAATTTATCGCCTCTTTTTAATACTCCTGAATGGAATAACTCTTCCAACATAATATAGATGGACGCGGAGCCTGTATTGCCTTTAGTAGACAAATTAGTGAACCAACGATCTTGAGGGATATCACAACCAGCCTCAACCATGCCTTGATGTAAGCGTTCACGGAAATAACCCGAAGAATAATGCGGTACAAAATATGTAATGTCTTCTGGGTTTACCTTGCCATTCTCGATCAACTCTTTAAGTGGTTTGGTAACAGTGTACTCGACAATATTTTCATTAAGTTGCTTAACATCTTGTTTAACCGCGAAAATAGAATGATCAAGCCACGCTTGAGATTCATACTCACGCCACCCTTTTAAGCTTCCATCTTCTTGCTTATCTGCCCCTGCATACATACATGCATCAAGTTCATTAGCGTAGGATTTCTGCATCATCCACTCTATTTCTAAAGAGATTGAGTCAGCGTTTGGTTGAGATGTCAGTAAGGCTGCACCAGCACCATCACTCAGCATCCAACGTAAAAAATCTTTTTCAAAAGCAATTTCTGGCTGACGTTCTAATGCACTTACAACCGTATCAACTTCAGCTTGGAACTTATTAGCGCGCATCATGGCTGACGCATTTTCAGAGCCAGTAACCACCGCATTATTACTCTGGCCGCTCAATATCGACATGTAACCATATTTCAATGACATGGTGCCAGAAAGACAAATACCCGACGTTGCAATCACTTCACAAGCAGGGATCTTTAACTCGCCATGCACCATTAAAGCATGGTTAGGTAAAATCTGATCGGCAATCGTCGTACCACAGGCTAATAACTCTGTATGATTAATATCAAATGACTCTGAATTTAGTTTTCTGACCGCTTCTGCCGTTAGCTCTGTATTGGAGTGTGTGGTTTCACCCGTTTCTGGGTTAATTGCATAATAACGTTGTTTGATTTTATTGGATCGCAGGATAAGGTTTTTTGCACGAGAAGGACGCGAACCCACTTGCCCAAGGACGTGTTCTATTTCTTTATTATTAACGGCTTCATTTGGCAGAAAAGCCTGAATATCGTTAATATATACTTTGTTGTTCATTCTAACGTCCTGATGGTTTTTCGTAATAAGTGATACTTTCTTCAACCGCTTTCTTTCTAAAAGGAGAGATTAACTTCTTCACCAATAAGTTTATCGGTACTAACGTCAGAACCATTAAGGCAAGAAATATCGCGTAAATAGTAATCACAATTTTTCGAGGGAATGAACCTGGTTTACCTGACTTTTGAATTAACTTACCCCACACCATGAACGAACGCGTGGCTATTTTCTCAGAGCCAACCAATTTACCATTTACAGTAACGGCATTGAGATTCTTCAGTAACGGTTGTTTTTTCTTTTCTAAATCATTTTCTAGCGCAGACACTAAACGATGACCAAAGCGCTCGCTTTCTTGAAGATCTTTTTCTGACACACCAGCTGCTGGAAATACCCAAAACGGGTCTTTTTTTCCCGTTAGCAGCCAGCGAGGTGTCGTAATGAAGGCGTATATAGACCCACCTTGATCGGTTAATACCGCATTATCTATCAAGGTACCACCTAGTTCTGCAATAACCGCTTTCATTTTCTCTTGCGCCATTACCCACATATCACGACAAGCAATAAAAGTAACAACCGGTTTACCTTTGATAAGTGCTTTTGCTTGTGGTGTTTTTAAAAAACCAGTAATGGGAATTGAAGGAGATAAAAACCAAACCGTATAACCTAAAATAATTAAGTCATACTCATCTTCTAAATGCTCTGCGGGTTTTACTTCACAGCCATTCATATAGATAGCTTCAGGGAAGGCATCAAAGAAAGGATAAAACGACCAAGGGTATGGGTATTTATTGATGGGTTCAACACAGTGATAATCCACTTGTACTGAATCAGTTTGGCGTAAAGGCGCAGTTGCTAAATCAACAAATTTTGCTAATTGTCCACTTTGAGAGTGAGAAATTACGAGAACTTTTTTCATTAAATAGACCTAAAACAATTCTTGATTACCATCCAACCTCAGCTAACTTAATAAAGCATGAGGTATTGGTGCAGTTTGAGTACTTGAGTCGATTAGCTGTAACGAAGCTTGATGATGGCAGTTAGGACAGCGGTAACCTTCTAGCCAGTGCATATCAAAAACATAACTGGCACTGCTTCTCCATCCCATATTCATTTATAAAACGATGAATATAAATACCTTTTTGAAACTGAACTTGATTCTAGCCATTATCTCACACTCACATAACGATCGTTAAAGTGGCAGAGCATTAGGGGGAATCCAAACACAATTTAAGGACCAATTATGAGGTATTCTATAAGAATTATCTTTTAAATACATAGATAATCAATATATTAATAACATATATGATAGCTTTTTCGCCAAGTTATAAAGAAGTTCAAACATCGGCTTTGTCGAAGGGCTCAAATAATCCTCAATTTGCGTAGAAAAAATCGGTAATGGTAAGATAGAAATTGAAGTAACTAGTGGTTCTAATTATAAAATTTCTTACGCAGTCATTATCGATTTTAACCAGCAAGAATGAACAGGTACTTATTTAGTTGGTATAAAGCATACTTTCTTGAAATCGTTCCACTCACCCACACCTGGTGCCACTTCCATACAGCCTGCTTTTGTATCTATTACCGCAGTTAACGTCGTAATAAAATCCGAACCGTACGCCGCATGCTGAGCAATTGGCTTAGTATTCAGTACATATTTAGCAGCATCAATATTACCTTCAGGGGTATTATCAATAAATTGTTGAGCAAAATCTGCACGCCACTCTGTATAGGCAGTCGCAATAGTGCGTTCTTTATTTCTCTTTGGCATACCTATAGATTCTGCAAAAGCCTGCATAACGCCCGGACGCTCAGAGTGATTAGCATGACCGATTCCAGCATCACGCTTAATTACGTAATTAGTTCCACTTAGCATTTCTACACCGACTGTATTGCCTTGGCGATCAGCAAAATTAAAGTGTGATGCCACCACCGTACGGTGTTTATCTAGAATTTTTATGGCTTCATCAACAGATTTGGCATGTCGCACAATGTAATTTTGCAGCGCACCTAACTCAATAGCCATTGATGAATCAAGACCAACCCCTTTAGAATCAGTGCCTTGAAAGTTGATCACCACACCTAGGTCTTTACCCATTGTTTGACCTGAGCCATAAAAGCCTGATGCCATAACTTGAATAAAATCATCGGCTTGCAGCACCCAATAATTTCCCCCAGATAAAGATGGGGTATCGTTCACCTGCCCAACCACACCGGTACCGTCAAAACTAACAGTAGTACAACCTCTTAGTGAAGTGTCCGCAGCAGAAGCTAGTGCCGCATCCAACTGACTAAGGGTGAACATCTCTTCAACCGTGATACCGCCAACTTTTGCCAATGCTTCAACAATATCAAAGTACTCTGGATTTAATTTTCGAGAGTTCTCTAATACCTTTGTTGATCGTTTTTCAAACGAAGTTAACTCAATACCTGCTAGCTGATAAACATATTCAGCCTCCTTAATACCACGGCGAACTTGTTCACCAATTTGTGCTTCAAATATCTTTGCGTAATCAGCTGGCTGTACACCCTGAATATTAACTACTGGCATGTCTGTTTGCTGAACAAAATTCTCAGGCGCATAGTATGGTTGCTGTACATTCAAACCTTCCACTGGTTCTAATGAAATTGCACTCGCATTGCCAGATAACGTTGACAGTGCTGCCATCGCAGCAATAATCGTACGCTTAAAAGTAATCATAATTTAGTCCTCATCGATTGATAAATAGCTTTAGCTATCCCGCTTTGTATTGAGGACATAATAGCGATATACTTTTCCATTATTCGGACACAATACACCCGTTGATTCCAGAATATCGGAAAGCACAGAAAATTATGGCAGAGATAAAAACAGAAGGCTTTGAGTTCTTCGGCGTGGAAGAACGAGAATTTCGTATGATGGTAATTGAGCGTATTGAAACCATGATGGTTCATTCAAAGCAGTCTAAAAATACACTTGCGCAAAAAGCGAATCTGGGCCGCTCATCATTCTATGAGAAAATGGATCGTGAAGGACGAAGTCATTTTACCCTACTCGATATGTTTCGTATTGCCAAAGCTCTTGATATCAGCATTCTGCAACTATTTCCAATGACAGAACTTGAGCGACAACATGGCGGGCAATTACCTCTCTCGGCAAGTACGTTAAATTTTCTCGATCAAATGCTCGCGGCACCAAAAGAAGACATCGAGTTTCTGAGCAATTTCTATAAAGAGTTGCAAAAACGTGAACGGAGCGGTAATTAGCTAACCGCCTTTGTAAAGTAATCCCCAAGCCTATTTGTGCCATGCCTTGGAGCAATAGCATCCTTCCCCATTACCGTTAAAAAAAACTCCGCAGGCCCCCCCCATTTTTCAGGAAGTCTTTTTACAACACTAAGTATCAAACCTCGCAGCCAATCAGGTAAACAGGTGATTTGCTCTGGTTTGTTTTGCGCAAGAAAGGCGAGCTTAGCAATGTCTTTTCCTGATAGAACCTCCGGCCCACCGACATCAAGTTCCCTTTCATCCCTATCTATCGCCTCAAGGCAGAAATTGGCAAGATCTTCCCCATGAATCGGGTTCATTTTGACGTCGCCAGCACCAAACAAATAGACTCGTCCAGCCTTTGCCATCTGATAAACCTCTTCTAAATCTGAGAAAAACCCATTTGGTCTTATCACACAAGGTGTGAGATTTTCTGAACCCAACAAGCGCAGAGCGAAACGCTCTTTCGCTTTTAACAACCTAACAGAAGGGTACTTCTCAGCATTAAACGCAGAGACATAAATAAATTTACTAACACCTGCTCGTTCTGCCTCTTGCAGTAAATTAAGGTTGGCTTGGTAATCAACGTCCATGTAACCCAATCCGTCACGCTGTCTGGTGATACCCAAACATGAGATAACAACATCAACCTCATCGCAGATGGCGTGTAACTCCTCAGGCTCTGTCACCTGCGCTTCGATAACCTGATCGTCACGAGCGCCAAGAGAAAGCAACTTAGGTTTGTTTCTTGCTATAGCCTTAAATTCAACATTCTCAGTTATCAACTGCTTAACAATGTGCGAGCCAAGATAGCCCGTTGAACCAGCAATTAAGATACGAGGGCGTGTTTTCATTTGATGTACCTCTCTCATGATCTATTCGTACTCTGGTCGATATGGTTCTTCACGTAAGACATGACTAATCAATAGCTTTAGATAGAATAACGGCAAAAACCAATCCAATCCTTGTGGAGCTTCAAAAGAATAAATGGCAAGAACAATGCTCAATGCATAGAACGTTATGGCAACTGGGCGCTGTAAATAGAGTGGCGTTTGAAGGATAGTTACACAAGCAACCACCATGTAGCCGCCAACTAATGCAATCCACATCATGTCGAAATCAAAAAACGCCCAGCTAAACAGCGATAACTGAACAAAGTGCGTGCCAATAAAGCCCATGTGTTGCTTAAATCCTTGCCCTTCACGGTGGAACCACCTTTTGGCACTGGACGTCGAGTTAGTGATAATGCCACCAACGATATCCACCGTTAGCAATCCCGCAATAAGGTATTGCGCCCATCCCCAGCCAAGCTGCCAATAGTACGCATAAGCAACCATGATAAAGCCAGCAATAAACGGTATATAGAGCTGTAAGTTTTTCTCAGCTTTGGTTGCCCCCGGACCAATTAGCTTATCAATCCCATAAAAGAATCCCTTTCTTACAGGTGGTATATTCCAATCAATTTTCATAGCTAAAACTTCTTTTTAGACCAGTTGGTCTTTTAAGGTAGCGCGCTTTTATTTAGAGGTAAAGACTTTTTTAGTCCACATGGTCTATATAGGGAGGGGTGTGATATAATTCAGTCCACGCCATTGGGTACAGCAGAGAAAGTGACATGCCAAAGATCGTTGATCATGATAAAAAACGTGAAGAGATTGCCCTGAAGGCAACAGAGGTTTTTCTTGAATATGGCTATAAGAATGTCGGTATGAGGCAGCTCTGTGAGCAACTCGGAATGAGCAAAAGTGCGGTTTATTATTACTACAAAAGTAAAGATGAACTATTTCGTGCAGCGACTGAGGCTATTGTTAACTTCGATGCAGGCGCTCTTGCACACCAGCCGTTAGCTGCTGATGCTTCATTCGAGCAACGAGTCGAGAACTTTGTTTTAATTCTTCAACAAGTGGCACCACGATATTTTCAAGAAATGCAGCTAGTCTTAGACTATATCCAAGTCATTGGTTCAGAGAATGTCGCCGATGATCCTTGTATGGTTCTCGCCAATCAAAAATATACGGTGATGCTAGCTAGCTATGTCTCTGCCAACCATAGCCGTGAACTATATACACTAATGCTTGGGTTACTAAGCCATCAGCTTATGATGGGAAAAGAACTAGACAAGGAATATGTATCAGCACAGGTTAAGAGATATTTGGGTGAACCACATCAGTAATACCGGCTAAGAGAAAGGGCTCACTATGCCTAGTAAGCCCTGTTTATGCTATTTTAGATTGGTATTGTTACTGCAGCAGAACTATTGCAACCGAAGTACTTGGCGCACGTTGTTGTCACGTTTAATCCAGCCATCAGATTCCATGCGATTCAAGACTGGAATCATGTACTTTCTAGATAAACCCGCACACTCTCTTGCTTCTGCAATATCGAAGCGATCATCAATTTTACGACCTTGAATGATGCCCGTTACTAAGCTGTCATACAGGGTTTTCTCGTAATAAATTTTACCTTCTAGTGGCACAGCAAAACCTAATCGAACCAGGTTGCGCAGTTCTTTTTGAGCCCCTGGTAATTTCTCTTTTTCTGCTTCAAAGCCTTGCTTTTGGGCTTCAACCATCTTATTTAAGATCTGTTTAGCAATAGAAGAAAGTTCTGCTTCATTACGCCCGTTGCCTAGTGAGTACAGATCGTCATTTTGTCTTAACTTACCATCAGCAACTAATTGCTTTAACAAATCACTAAGAACAGGCACTGACATCTGCACTTTACCACTGAGTTCATTAACCGATAAATCGATTTTCTCGTGCTCAAGAGTCGCAACAATATGCTCGAAGCTGCTCTGATAGCACTCAGGGGTGAATAGCCATTCGCCACATATTTGATATTGCTCTTTATCTGCTAGACCGCCCTTTTTCGCATACCCGTAAAGTGCCATATTGAGTGTGACATAATCACGCCATTCTGGGTTTTCAGGTAAGTTCATCAGCAAGTCATAGAGCTTATTACGTAGTGGTTTAGGGACTGCTCCTGTCCATAAAATTCCACCACTATTTACAATATTGCTGCCACCATGCTGGATCAGCAATAAACGTTGATTCCAAAAGCAGCAAGCGGGGTCTTTTAGGCGTAACCGCGCAAGGTTTGTTCCCTTAAACATAAAGATGGTGGCTAACGTATTAAACGTACCAAATGCGACTTCTACTTCGCTGTTGTTTCGACATTTCCCGCGTTCAGGTAGTGCGTCTAACCGAACAATGAGTTCATCGGCAACAAAGGCACCTTCTTTCGATTCCAATAAACAGAAACCGCGTTGTACATCCTTTTTCTTGATCCCTTTCAAACCAATCGCGACACGTGAAACAGGGAATGCCGTTTGGATATTCTGATGGTATGACTGCAAACTCTTCACTTGTACTTCAGTGCCAGACGGTTGCATAACCAGTTTTTGACCCACATGAAATTCACCACCACACAAGCTACCCGTTACCGTTGTACCGACACCATTCACGGTAAATACACGGTCAATGTAGAGGCGCCCTTCTTGTTGCTGGCTTACTTTCTGCTTGCTATCTTGAAGCGCCGTGGCTGATGAATCTAAAATAGGGCGAGAAAGTGTGTCTAATTTTTGGCAAATATGTTGCTTAAGCGCTTCGATACCCAAAGATTGATGAGCCGACACACTGAGTGAATCGGGAATAAAACCACCAATTTCTAAAAATTGCTCTAACGCTTCTTCTTCCACCAGTGCGAGCATATCTTTATCAACTAAATCAGACTTGGTTATCACAAGGGTGACATTGTCTATCCCCATTGCAGTAATGACTTTAAGGTGATCAGTCGACATTGGCATCCAACCTTCATCGGCAGCTACAACAAACAGCACCATGTCTAGGCTCCACACCCCTGCTACCATGTTGCGGATAAAACGTTCATGACCCGGAACATCAATAACCCCAACTGCTTCACCATTGTTATGCTTAAAAAAAGCAAAGCCGAGATCGATAGTCATACCGCGTTTCTTTTCTTGCGGTAAATGGGCCGTTTCAATACCAGTAAGGGCTTTGATCAGTGCTGATTTACCATGATCGACATGGCCAGCAGTACCTACGACATAACTCATATTGCAGCCTCCACTTTCTTCGCATCTGCTACGTTAGAACAAGATCCTGTGAGATCCATCTCTAGCTGAAGATCAAACAGTGCCGCCAATTGCTGACGAAGGTATGTGATTTCATCATCACTGATTGTGGCAAGATTTAGTTGTACCCTATCGTGCTTAATAACCCCGATGACAGGCAGTGGCCAATTACGCATAACCTCTAACACTTTATCAGCAGATAAGCTGATGGCATTCACTTCTACCGACGACGATGGGCTTTGTTGATCAGGTAACGATCCCCCGCCAACCGTCATTTCAGATCGCACTATACGTAATCGTTCACCAAAACCTTCTGCCAACTGTTGGGCTCTATTTTCGAGTGTAACTTCAGCTTGAGTGATAGAGCGTTCAGCAATACCTTGACCCATTTTAAGCTGATTTAATTTACGTACAGCCAGTTCTTCTAACAAGGAATAGACGATACGGCTTGGTCTGAAGGCACGCATCATCGGGTTTTTCTCTAGACGTTGAATTAATGACTGCTTGCCCGTCACCATGCCAGCTTGTGGACCACCAATGATTTTATCACCTGAAAAACAAACCAAGTCAGCACCCGCTTTTATGTAGCTCATTACGCTGGGTTCATCGGGTAAATTTTCTGTTGTTGTACCCGAGCCCTGATCAACGGCCAATACCACGTGATCAGGTAGCAGATCGGCAAGATCTTTAATATCTGGCGATTGTGTAAAGCCGCGGATCTTAAAATTGGAAGTATGAACAATGAGCACCATTGCAGTATTGTCTGTCACTGCATCAAGGTAATCATCAACAGTAGTGATATTGGTTGTACCCACTTCCACCAGCTTGGCACCCGATAGCGCTAAAATATCGGGAATACGAAAACCACCGCCAATTTGAATTTGCTCACCACGCGACACAATAACTTCTTTGCCTTTCGCGATTTCGTGCAACATTAAATAGATGGAAGATGCATTGTTATTAACGACTAACGTATCTTCACCTTTGACTAAATAGCGCATTAATTGCTGCAAGAGCCCTTTGCGCTTGCCGCGCTTACCCGTGGTTAAATCTATTTCTAAATTACTATAATGCGTATTCACTTCGGTTACCGCTTGCCATACATCAGCATCTAACGGCGATCGCCCTAAATTTGTGTGAACAATCACGCCCGTGCCATTAATAACACGCTGTAAACGTTGTTGATTGACTTGCCAGCATGCACATTCAATTCGGCTATATAGTGTTTCAAGAGAAAAAGGGACGTGCTCAGGATTACGTAAATGATCTTTTTTATAGCCATTCACTTGCTCTCTGACAAGGTCAGCCACAACAGGTTGACTCAAGCGCTCGATATATGGCGATAGAAAGGGTTGCTCTAACATTTTACCAATTTGAGGTATCGCAGATAAAGCGTTTACAGTCATAATTAAAACCTGTTTTCATCAATCACATTAAATAACTATTCATAGTTATTTAATAAGACTCACTGAATAAACATTAACCTAACCATTAAATATTTATGGACGATTTAGTATGAGCTTATTTATAATTGGTGCGAAGACAGAAGCGAAGAAAACAGTATTTTTAATAGACAATGAAATACTGAATCGAAGACTGTGAACGGTGTCATTTAAGACCACACCATGCCACCTCTCCTCTTTAAGAAGAATAAAATATGCATAATTTTTCACTCTATGCGTATTTTAATAACTGATTGGTTTTTTATTTTAATAGTACATTTAAATACTATTAAAATTTGGCGGAAGGAGCAGGAATCGAACCTGCCAAAGCCTATTCAGCTCACGTCGGTTTTGAAGACCGGGAGGGCCACCAGACCCCATCCACTTCCGTATTTCGATGGGGTAAATATACATAGTAAGATGATGATTTAGAAGTGATAAAACACAAAACCGTGACGTCATAGCCAAAGATAGTAAATGCCTGATTTTATTTCTAATTTAGCTTACTGAGTAACATTTTTAATGTGCAACTTAATGTACTCACCATTGCATATAAACATCGATTTAAACTGTCAAAAACAAGCCATTAACACATAGCAATCATTATAGTTACCGCATTAAAAAAACAGCGTATAAATCCGTCGATTTTATATAAAACAAGACATGGCAACACAACATATCTCATCGTATATTTTATAATTACAGGCAAGTTATTTATATATTAGGAATATAATCTTGCGATTAGATAAGTTTGAAATCATTACGAACAATCCTTTAGTTTGTAAAACGATTAGTCGTATCAATCATACACAGGAAAACACCTTGTATGATGTATTAACTGTTGCTAGAGATCGTATTCATCTTGGTGCAAAAATAATTTCTCATCCTCTCGCGGGCAGTGTTAAACCGCATGAGACACCTTATAGAAGTATTATATTAAGCCATTCCAATGACGAGCTTGATTTCCAGTCACTGAATACGCTAGAACAAGCGATTGAGCGCTATCAAGTGCTATGTAAAAACAACCCCGATCATTTAACACAGACATCAGCAAACATTGTTGAACGTTACGAGGAAAAGAAACGCAATGATTTCCAGCTTATTGATTGCCAGCTGATCAAATCAAGCTTGAGTTCATTTGGCTTACATCTGGACTAATACCAATCAAAATAAGAATCTGATCATCCTTGCTGCTTTACAAGTAGTGCGTATTTCTTTCTTAATCTACACCTACAAAAAGACCTGCATCTGCAGGCCTTTTTTTATCTACTGTATGATTTACATTTGCTTAGAATACAGTTTGCTCTGAAATCTCAGTTTGAAGTGCCGCTAATGATTTCTCAACAATTTGACGGCGATTATACAACTCTTCTTCAGGTTGCATCGCTGGGTTACCCAATGGATATGGGATCGCAATTGCTGGAACAATACGGTTAGCACCTACTGTTTTAGAGATAGGAACTACTGTTGCTATGTGAACTACAGGCATTACTTTTTCGATTTCTTTAACCATCGTTGCGCCGCAACGTGTGCAAGTGCCTCAAGTGGAGGTAAATATAGCGGCAGTCACCCCTGCTTGTTGTAGTTTCATCGCAATTTCTGCACCATATTCTTTTGACTTAGCAACCGCAGTACCGTTACCGACTGTGCTGTAGAACATGTTGTGCAGGCTACCAATGACACCTTCGCGTTCCATATCCCGTAATACGTCAACAGGTAAAACACGGTTCGGGTTGTCGTTACATGCAACAGGGTCGTAACCACCATGGGCTGTTTCATGTGTTGCACACGTTATTGTGTCTAACCCTTCAATGCTGTACTCACCGTACTTTGATGCACTTGATGATTCGATATGGTCAGGGTTACCTTTTGGTACCACGCCACCCGATGTAACCAAGGCAATTTTAGCTTGGCTTAATAGCCCAATCGCTGGTTGAGGGTCTACACGGTCAAATACCGGCATTGGGTATTCAGTCGTAAATTCAGGACCCGCAAGTTTAGCAATCAACAAATCAACCGCACGCGTTGCACCACGCTTTTCAGCAAAGTAGTTCACACGAATACCGCGAGGCATGTAGCCTTCTTCCGCAGGGTCGCCTAGCTCACCGTCGGTTTCAATAAAGCGATTGATCAACTTCACCATTGCAGGAATAGCTTGGCGCATACTTGCCGCGCTGTTGCCAGTTTCTGCCATGTAAGCGTATTGACCAAATAGCTCGTAGCCTGGGTTTTCGACGTACATGCCTGAAATAGTTTTAATACCCATTTCATGAGCAACTTTCGCTACCGTACCACAAGCCATACCATAACGACCGGCGTTAAAGGCAGGGCCAGCAACAACAAGATCTGGCTTTAGTTGAGCCAAGATTTCTTGCAAGCTATGGCAGCAAAGGCTTTCATTTTCGTTTAGGTATGAATCACCACAGATAATGGTATGCGTTACTTCTGCCTTGTCTTTCAACATAGTATTGATTTGAGAACCAACACCCACAGAACCTTCAACCACTTCCATTGGAATGTGGGCCATTTCTTCGCCACCCTTTTGGGCAAAAAACTGGTTCAAATAATAAACAACTCTAAGTGTCATCTGACTATCCTCTTTAACAGGCTTTGGTTGTTAGGAAATGGAAACCTAACTCGCTTGTCGCGCCGATAATGGCTTGAAGTTCAACCGTAATCGAACCATCTTCATGTAAGCTTCCGTTAAAGCCACCCGCAACGATATCTGCATAGCGATCATGACCGATAACACGGTTCATCGCTGGCAACGTAATTAGCTGGTTAGCATTACCGTTTGTTACAACAGCATCTGCACTCTTATGTGAATCAGCAAGTGATTGGCTTTCACCGTTTTGTCCTGCGTATTCATCGGTTAACAGTACAGTTTGGATACCTGCTGCTTCGAGTTTTGAACAGTTCATCATTAGATCAGCATCTGGGTTACCAAAGCCTTCTTCACTGACGATTGCTGCATCCCAACCCATTTGTTTAGCAAGCTTAACCACAAAGTTAGAGGAGCGTTCTTTGTCACGTAATGTGACATTTTCGTTAGTCACAATCACACCCATGAAGTTGTAATCAACACCATGGTGGCGATATAAATCATAAATCACAGGGCTGTTCTGGTGTACATAGCTGGTGTTTTTATCACAAGCCGATACACAGTTACCGCTAATGATTGCCCCATCCATAACTTCAGTTGGGTACATCAATGTTGGTAAAATACCTTTCACATCTACGCCGTAGTAGTAGGTATCATGTAGTAAGCCTTGGCTTTGTAGCATGTACACATAACCGACTTTAGGCAGTGTAGGATGTTGTGCCGCTTGCTCTAGCAATGGCTTGGTTTCGTATGTTTCGATTTCGTCAGGTGTAATATGCTCACCTAACTTACCAATCCAACGTCCTGCTTCTAATCCAACAAGGCGCACAACGGCTTCATGATCATACTGATTACAGCTTTCTTCCACTTCACATTGAATAACTAGGTTCAATGTTCTTGAGAATGGGGTGAACTCTGCCCCCGGACCGCTCATGTCGATGATGCCTTCTTGGAAACCAACGATCTCACCCGTTGTTACCACTGCCATACCCTTTAAGACATGGGTACGACCTTCACCAACCATGGTTTCTTCACCCAGATGACGACCTGGGAAAATATCACCACCGCCAGACACTTTTACGCGAGGTTCAATGGCATCTTTCACTGGCATAATACGAGTACTATCACCAGGTTTTGCAATGCTTAGCTCTATAGAACGAATACGGTGGTCTAATTCACACAAGTAACCTTTCAGTGCGTGCTCATCAATTACTACCGTGTTTTCTTTAATTTCACTGGTTGACCCAAAAGCCAAATCGCGAATATTAATATTGCCTAATTCGAGTTTCATTTGTTTCTCCAAACAAGCGTCCATTGAGGGAAGTCTGTCGCCTTCACAAATTGTGTATCAAGAATGGTGCATCAAGAAACTTTGATGCCACGTCCTGATTCGGCGTAGCCAACCACCCAACATGATTCTCCAGTATTGCTAAATTCAAGTAATAAGGATTCGAGACAATCTTTGGGTACTGTTGCTAGCAAACCGCCAGAGGTTTCTGGGCAGCATAATTTTTGTTGCCAGCTTTCATCTAATTCAGGTGCAAACTCAATATCATCTTTATAGGCTTCAAGGTTACGATTCGCGCCACCAGGGAAAATACCTTGTGCTGCGTAATCTTCTGCCCCCAACAAAAATGGCACTTGGTCAGCAATGAAATGCATGCATACATCGCTTTTTTCTGCCATTTCTAGGGCGTGGCCTAGCAATGAATAACCAGTTACATCAGTACATGCTTTAATTGGGTACTTAACAAAAATCTGAGCCGCGTTGCGATTGAGTTTTTTCATACTGTCGGTTGACGTTTGAATCGACTCTTGGCTCGCTTTGCCTCGCTTGGCTGCGGTAGAAATTACGCCAGTACCTAAAGGTTTCGTTAGTACTAATACATCCCCGCTTTCAACAGCGGCTTTGGTTTGCACTTTTGATGGATGAATCATACCCATAACCGATAAACCAAATTTTGGTTCATCGTCTTCCACTGTGTGGCCACCAACCAGTACTGCTCCAGCTTCACGGACTTTATCCGCACCGCCTTTCAGTATCTGGCCAACAACCTCTTGTGGAAGATCAACTGGGACGCAAAAAATATTCATCGCTAATGTTACTTGTCCGCCCATGGCGTACACATCGCTTAGTGCATTTGCAGCTGCAATCGCACCAAAGTCGTAAGGGTCATCAACAATTGGGGTAAAGAAATCCAATGTTTGAATAACCGCAACATCATCGTTGATTTTATAAACGGCAGCATCGTCACTTACCGCCAGCCCAACCATTAAGTTAGGGTAATCTTGTTCGGGAAACAGGGGTGAAATGGTCTGCAGAACCTGCGCCATGGCCTTAGGGCCTATTTTGGCCGCTCACCCTGCTTTTTTGGTCATCTGCGTTAGACGCATTGCTTTATCTGTCATCTCTAATTTCCTTAGAAGTGGACGGTAAGAGCGCATACAGTTCATTAAATCTATTTTTTGCGCTCAGCGTATGTTTTGATTCTTATCGCGTTTATATCTAATGCTTTATCTAGTGTGTTTATCGCTAAATAAAACCTTATAAATATTTCGCTTCTACCAATTTGGCTTTAGCGGCTTCTTTATCTTCTTTGGCGACCAGAATAATGGGGCCTGTACATCCCATACCCGTGCGGGCAAAAATGTTCATTTTCCATAACACCTGACAAGCATCTTCAATCTCTAAAATATCAATGCCGCCAATATCGGTATCTGTCACTTTTTCAGGTGGGGCAACAACATCAGCCTTAACATCTGATTTAGCGTCAATAGCAACAGGTTGTTTGTATTTATTAACTAAATTGTTAATGCCAGCTAATGATGCAGCTTCCCATTCTTCATTCACTCGCTTCATTACCTCTCCCTTTGCTGCATCTGCGCATAAGCGGATTGCGCCAGCAACAACAGGAGCACCAGAAGCGCGTGAAATAATGCTAACTAATTGCCCATCAGCACAGCCATCCTTGCTTAACCCTGGTCCATAACCAAAGCCAGATGCTTCAAAGCTGCCGCCAGTGGTAAAAGATGAGAACATCTTCATCAGTAAGTTGCCAGTTAAGCTGTCTGTTACCATGACATCCGGTGTGCCGCGTAATAAATCATTACCACGCATTGCAATACCACCATCAGCCCTAGACGAGTCAGCAAAATGAATATCATAACCAGCCTGTTGCAGCTCTTTTAAGCCACGTTCACACTGGGCTGCACCATCGATATTCAAGACACCAACACTTGGTTTTTCAATACCACTCGCTTTCGCTAGTGCAATACCGTAGATAGTATTTTTCAACAACGCAGCTTGGCGATTCGTATCTGATGTACCAGTGGTTGAGGCAATAAACATTTCACGACCAGTTCCTGGCGTAACAACTTTCCCCATCGTGCTCACCCCTAACGGGAAGGCATAATGCAGTGTCACACAACCATCGATTTGTTTATCAGCAAATAGCTGCTCCATCACTTGGTGACATTCAGTTAGATTGCTTGCAGGATGATGTTCAAATCCTGCAGCTTGATCACCACCAATTAAAACAAGTTCGATATCACTATATTGGCGTGACACAAGTTGCGCGCCATGAAGCAATTCAGCTTCACCTAACTCGCTACCAATAAGCGTTAAACCAATACGGGTTTTACGATCACATTGCCCAGACAATAAGCCATCGGCCATCGCATTGAAGGTATCAGAAAGTTGTTGATTGATGTGTTGATTGCCTTGTTGATTGGCATTTTGCATAACAACCTCCAATCACTTATTAGCGTTAAGTAAGTTTTCTGCAACGTCACGCATTGCTTGCGCCACAATTTGCTTCACTTGTGCTTCATCGAATTGCGCAGCTTGTTTGCCAGTGTTTTTCTGAACTACAAAGCTCAAGCCATCGAACAAGTTAGTCATTCGACCTAAGAACAAGCTACCTTTGCCAACCATCATGAAATTATTGATTTCACCATTCATGATCATGTCACGACCGAAGCCTAAGAAAGGCACGCCCGATGGAATATGACCTTGTGTAGGTGCGAAACCTGTCATGCCATGGTCTTTTACAAAATCGAGTAACTGCGTACGCTCTAGCTGTCCTTCTTTCACGGCTAAGGCGGCAATCATTTTGTAGTTGGACTCAGGAACATTACCTGCGCCTGCGGGTTTGGTAATTTCTGGGTTTTGCATTTCAACAGAATATTTATCGATATCTGTCATTGCCATGCCCGCATCTTTTAGCGGCTTAGCAATCAATGCTGTCATCACAGCTTGTGGTGATGAGCCTGTACCAATCTGATGGCGACCGACAATGTCGGTATTGATCATTGGGCTAACACCGTCATTTTCACTGACGACACATGCAAAACCAGCAAGGCAATCTTCTAGCACTGGCATGTTATTTTTCACATGGTCACGCCCGTTCATGCCCAATTTGGCAACAGCACCACCTGCAACAACCATAACGTTTTTGAAAATGCCCGCTTTCACGAGTGCAGCGGCCAATGTCATTGCATGAGCAGGTGCTGCGCAGAAACCACGCACATCTGAACCCGTTGCCGTCACACAACCCACGCTTTCACCAATCGCTTTAGCAAAGTTACCGCCACCGCGTTGATTAATATCGCCACATGCTTCTTCTGAACATTCGATAATGTAGTCAATCTCAGCCACATCAATGCCTTGGCGTTTCAGGTTCATTGCAGACATGACACCTGATGCTTTAGTACATAGATTTTCAAGCATGATATGGGCAGAAAGGTTTTCATCTTCATCGTGTGCAGCTTTCACACAACCGATAATTTCACCATTAAGCATTAATACTTCTGCTTGATGAGATTCATGTAAAGCAAGTACTTCATCACACGTAATCAGCTGATGACCCGCTAATAAATCAGTGTCGCCGTACAAAGCATGATGACAAATTTGGCTGTGGTACTTTTCAACAAATTCAGCGGTAAAGCACACCAAATTAAACACATCAACGTGGTTTAACATGGCGTAGAAATGTTCTTGCGAGTTAATCTCGCCGTATTTACCTTCTGCCGATGTAGATTCTTTAATATTGAACCAAGGCTGAGGTAAATCAGATAATTGTTGGGGAGTAATATTGCCGATATAACATTGGTTTGCGGGGTAACTCACTACGTCAGAAAATGGACGAAGATGTGTACCTAGATTGGTTAAATAATTATCTTGAGGATCATTTTTAGCACGAGCAGCAACTTGTGCCGACCCATTGTGAATCAAGATATCAGGCGTATGAGCCAATACATAGCTCACCCCTTTAATAACTGCGTATCCCATTGTCACTCCTGCATCCGAGCCGGATATGAGATTCGAGCCTGTCATCAGACTCGAATCGGTATTGATGAGAAGATATCAAGCTGACTTATCAGCTTGATGTGGCACTTATGCCTCTACGGGTTCTTCGCGGTATTGTTGCATTTCCGCTTTAATCGCATCGACATCTAGAACCATTTCCATCATCCCAATCTGTTCTTCATAAACAGCTGGGTCGACAGCTTCTTTTATTACGTCTTCAACCACGTGGTAACAAGAAAGTCCTAACTGGACTCCCGCCAATGGTCCTGCAAAAGTCGGATCACCTGTGGTGACAGTTTCACACGCGAGTCCAGAAGCTTCTGCTTCTGCACCACCAAGAATAACAATTACATTCTCGGCGCCGAACTCGTCGGCGAGTGCTTTAATCCGTTTTTGATTTTCAAGATCCATTGCGCCTGCGCTAGTTCAGACGAAACATTCTGTTGTAGAGAAAGCAACGTGAGCACCGGTGGTCTTTATACAAGCTTCAATTGCTTGACCAGGTATGCCGTCACGGTCTCCAAGAATGATCGCTGTTTTGGTAGCAAACACTTCTTTATTCACAATTACACCTCAGCTTCCGCTAAAACATACTTCCCAAATTGCTCACGATACCCTTTTATTTCTGCAATGATTGCATCAACATCAAGTACCATTTCCATCATGCCTATCTGCTCGTCATAGACGTCAGCATCAACATTATTTTTTATTTCCGGCTCAACCACATGATAACAAGAGAGTCCTAACTGGACTCCGGCTAACGGACCGGCAAAAGTAGGATCACCGTTGGTTACGGTTTCACAAGCAAGGCCTGAAGCTTCCGCTTCTGCGCCGCCAAGTACGATGAGAATATTTTCTGCACCAAACTCTTCAGCAAAACCTTTGATCCTCTTCTGGTTTTCCAGATCCATAGCACCTGCGCTGGTTCAGACGAAACACTCGGTAGTAGAGAACAAAATATGGGCACCAGCAGACTTAATACAAGCTTCGATTGCCTGTCCTGGTATTCCATCTCTGTCTCCTAAGATAATAACTTTCTTATCTTTGAGCATCGTTAACTCCGAAGGATTACAGATTACTAAACTTACGTTGCAGTCAATTACTTGATACAACCCCATTATTATAACTTGCTGATTTTATAAATGTTTACTGATTATGCTTGTTCACAAACAAAGCTTTCAATTGCATTCACAATATCTTCAACTTCTAATTCTTCACCAGAAAGGTGCGTTTGTTTCTCACCGTTTTTGTAAAACACGAACGAAGGTAAACCCATCACTTTCTGTGCCATAGCCAAACGACGATTACCTTGAATGTTCAATTTACAGAACTTCATTTGCTCGCTGTATTTCGCTTCCATTTCAACCACATCGGGCATTAGCTCTTTACAACGTACGCAGCTTTCGCTCCAGAAGTCGACCATCACAATGCCATCAACATTGACTTCAGAATCGAAATTCTCTTTGGTAAGTTCGATCATTGCTTTTCCTTAATACAAAGTTTCTAACTCATTTAGATCCTTAACATTTACACGCTTGGCTTCCTGCCCAGCGTCGAATCGAATAACAACCGGTATTTCAGAGACATTAAACTGCTTGGCAATCTTCTGATTCTTGAAGATATCGATTGTGACAACATTCTTACCAGCTTGACCCTTATTGTGCGTTTCTAGCTGATTAATAACATCGATACTGTCTTGGTTTTGTGGCGCCCAGAATGCAACCAATGCGGTGCCATCAAAATCGACAACTGATTTACGCCAGTTATCTTCTTCCTCGATATAACGGTCTGCAGCTACAGCGGCTACCGCACCATCACCTGCGGCAGTAACGACCTGTCGCAAGAATTTATCTGTCACATCACCGACAGCATAAATACCGGGAATATTAGTCTCTTGTTTGTCATTAGTTACAATGTAACCATGAGAATTCAAGTCAATCAGCCCTTTGATGAAATCTGTTTTAGGCACTGTGCCTACAAACATGAATACACCATCAGATTCGATATGGCTGATCTCACCAGTTTTAATGTTCTTCACATTGACGCCATTCACCAGCTCGTCGCCAGTAATTTCGTCTAAGACTGAATTCCATACAAAATTGATTTTATCGTTAGCAAAAGCTTGTTCTTGGGCAGTACGATCTGCCGCTAAAATACCGTGATCACGACGTACAATCATGGTGATTTTATTGACAAACTTAGTGAGGAAGAGGGATTCTTCAACGGCGGTATTACCCGAGCCAACAACCACAATATCCAGCTCTTCGAAGAAGTCAGCATCACAGGTTGCGCAATACGATACGCCTTTACCACGGAATTCATTTTCACCCGGAACACCAAGAATCAGTGGCGAAGCACCAGTGCCAATAATGATACTTTTGGCCTGAAATACTTCACCCTTAGTGGTTGTTAAGGTTTTTATGTAGCCGTCATCGGCAACGCTAATGTTATTCACAATACCTTTGGTGAATTCAACGCCAAATTTGTCACAATGAGCACGGAACGCATCCATTAACTCAGGGCCAGTAGCAGACAGAACACCCGGATAGTTTTCCATCTCATCGGTTGTTGCTGCTTGACCACCCGCTTTACGTTTTTCTTCAATAATAAGCGTTTTCATTTTGCCACGAGCGGCATAAACACCGGCTGACATTCCGCCAGCACCACCGCCAATAATAATTACATCATAGAGCTCAGACATACCTTCACCGGTTTAAATTTAAAGCCTAATTTAATAGAAGCACCAAGTTTCACTTAATAACTTCACCGAATTCGATCATCAAAAAAATAAGCATTGGCAGTAGCATTCGACATGACATTAAGCTAACCATTAAATACAATCCGAAATTAAAACTGGTGAATAATATTTCACACAATATTCAAAACGAAGAATAACATTCAACTTATATAAGAAACCGCTACAAACATCTAACGATACCCTTCTAGCTTTAATATTAATTTCGTATCGATTTTATTGACTACACACCAACCTCTTACCAAGAATTGTGATTATAAATAGTAATCTCTGTTTTTTTGTGACCAAAATCCGACTACAGAATAAAACCCTATAAAAAGACAAAAAATATGACATCCAGCGCATAATGATAGACATGCCACCACGCCATATGTTTCATAACCCCTTAATTTATAGTTATTTGTGTATAAGTTTTGTTAAAAACCCTATGCATAAATGCAATAGAATATGATTCTAAATTTAGAAATGACTTACATTGTTTTTTTTAGATTTAAAAAGTGTGGCATCTAAACTTAAAAACACACCATTTCGGATTAGATTTACTAATATCAAAAATTAAAAAATATACCCTAATGGAAAAAGAAAGAATTAGGACTATAAGAAACACAAAATAAAACATTAAAATATCATCATAATTCGCAACATTTACCCGATTTGATATATACATTTGTACTGTTAGTATCACCATGAGAACCATATCCACAGCTACATTAATAAATACTAACATTTGCAAACATCTGTTTGGATGTAAACACACAGCTTAAGGCTTAATTAAACAAGCTATAAAAAAACAATATATTTTATTGATAAATAAGTCATTTTTACAGCTATGACTTTTTATTAAATAAAACGATAATGCTCACAACTTAAATTTATTCCTTAATGCTAATCTCCACCGCGAAAACCACTAAACTTTCGGAGTGAAGCAATGGAAACGCTGCAATATACCAATGGTTGGCTTAACCTCAATGAAGAACGTATTAATGAAATCAATCACTTTTGTGAAGACTATAAGCATTTCCTCAATAAAGGGAAAACTGAGCGTCAATGCGTAGCACTCTGTGTTAAACAAGCCGAAGAAAAGGGATTTCGTCCCATCTCTGAATTTAAACAATTAAACCCTGGCGATAAAGTCTACTTCGTAAACCGTAAAAAGAACGTCGCATTAGTGGTTGTGGGTAAACAACCGATTAGTGACGGTATTCGTTATGTGGTTTCTCATATTGATTCTCCTCGTTTAGATTTGAAACCTAACCCGGTATATGAAAAGAGTGAACTCGCATTAATGCGTACCCATTATTATGGCGGGATCAAGAAATACCAATGGGCATCTCGCCCTCTTGCATTGCATGGCATTGTTGCAACCAAGTCGGGAAGAAATGTCGACATCGTCATCGGTGAAGATCCACAAGATCCTGTCTTTACTATTCCAGACTTATTGCCCCACCTCGATAAAAAAGTACAGCGTGAGCGTACGGCGGCAGAAGTCCTAAAAGGCGAAGAGCTTCAGATTATTGTTGGTTCGATACCAATGGAAGTAAATGACGACAAGATTAAAGACAAAGTGAAGCATCATATTTTAACTAAATTATTTGAAAAATATGAAATTTCAGAACCAGATTTTATCTCCGCTGAATTAATGCTTGTACCCGCAGGCGAAGCCCGCGATGTAGGTATAGATGGTGGCTTACTCGGTGCGTATGGCCAAGATGATCGCATTTGTGCTTTCACCTCGTTAGAAGCGATTTTCGATATTGCTATGCCAGAACAAACTGCTGTTTGCTTCTTGGTAGATAAAGAGGAAATTGGCTCGTCAGGTTCAACAGGGCTTGAATCTCGCTATCTTGAATACTTTACTGGCGAGCTGCTTATCCGCCAACTTGGCAATCAATATAATGATCAAATGATGCGTCGTTGTTTATGGCAATCTTATGCCCTTTCTTCTGATGTAAATGCTGGCTTAAATCCATTATTTGAATCAGTTCACGATGTTCAAAATGCCTCAAAAATGGGTTATGGCTTGGTCTTAACCAAATACACTGGTCATGGTGGCAAAGCGGGTTCAAACGATGCTGATGCCGAGTATGTCGCTGCATTACGCCGCATGTTTGATGATAAAGAAATCAAGTGGCAATCAGGCTTGTTAGGCAAAGTAGATGAAGGTGGTGGCGGTACCGTGGCTAAATACCTAGCGCATTATGGCATTAATACCATAGATGCAGGGGCGGCACTGCTTTCAATGCATTCACCGTTTGAACTTGCCTCAAAGTTTGACATTCACGAGCTGTACAAAGCGTATAAAGTTTTCTTTATTGATGCACTTTAGCCTGCTGAGTATCGGAGATAAGCAATGAAAAAACGTCATCCACTGACCTTTTATATTCTCTGTTCATGCCAGTTTTGGTGGGCATTATCTTTCTACAGCTTATGGGCAATTTTACCGGTTTTTTTAGGTGATGAACTCGGTATTGATCAAAAAACCTCATTCGCAACATTTGGGGCATATGCTGCCCTTGGTGCTGCACTGTTATTTGTCGGCGGCTGGTTAGCCGACAAAGTACTTGGTGCAAAACGTACCTTAGTATGGGGTTTTTTCTTTCAAGGCTTAGGTTATTTCATCATTGCGTACTCGGCCCTAACGGCACAACCAACTTATGTGTTTATAGGTTTGGGTACCATTATTGTTGGTCGTGGTATTGGTAGTGTTGCTCCTCCCACTATTATCGCTGCGTCTTACGAGAAGGATGACCCAAGGCTCGATGGCGCATATACCTTGTTTTACATGGTGAATAATATTGGTGCTTTCATTGCCCAATTAGGTGCTCCGATCGTTGCTTATAACATAGGGTGGACAGCTGCGTTTATTCTTTCAGCCGTAGGTATGACAGTGAACGTTATCACCTACTGGATTATGCATAAGAAGATTAACCCAGCATCAGAGGCCGACAAACTTAAGATACCATTTAAAACCAACAGTTTGTTTCTATCTGGCGCATTAGTGACCGTCGCAATGGCAAGTTACTTACTGACCAACCTACCATTGGCACAGTTTGTATTGGCCGCAGCAGCAGTCACGATCTTATTCTTAATCATGCGTGAAATGAAGAAAGAACAACCTGAAAGCCGTATGCGGATGATTGTAGGCTTAGCCTTGATGGGGCAAGCACTGGCATTCTTTGTGTTGTATAACCAAATGCCAACATCGTTAAACTTCTTTGCGATTAATAATATTGAACCTGAAATATTTGGTATCGCGATTAATCCGGTGTCTTACCAATCATTCAACCCGATGTGGGTTATTTTTCTTAGCCCTATTTTGGCGCATATTTACACCACGTTAGGTGCAAAAGGAAAAGATTTATCCATGCCCGGTAAGTTTGCATTGGGAATGCTAATTTGTTCAGCAGCCTTTGCTTGTGCAGGTTTCTCACAATACTTTGGTGATGAAAACGGCATGCTTAATCCATTCTGGATTGCGGCTCCTCACTTCTTATTTGCGATTGGTGAGTTGTTAATTTCTGCACTGGGTCTGTCTGCCATCGCGAAACTATTCCCGAGTCGTATTAGAGGTTTCATTTACGGTGCTTGGAATATGACATTGGCAATTGCATCGGTCGCGGGGGCTTGGGTGGCTGGCTTGTCGTCAAACACAGGTGTGGAAATGACCCCAGTAGAAAGTTTGGTGTCATACGGCAACTACTTCTATGCCTTAGCCATTGCCGCAGCTGTTGTGGGCGTAATTTGTGTGATTATGGCACCTCGCCTAAATCGCTTACTTGAAACACCACCAACAGATACACCTGAAACATTGAAAACGGCATAGCTTATTAAGCCAAGATGCCTACTAATCAATTGAACAGCTAAGAATTGATAAGGTAAGTAAAGTCGCTCAAAAAAGTAAACAAAAATATAATTAGAAACAAGAAGCTAAAAAGATAGCCTCACTGCATTGTAAAAAATGCAGTGAGGCTTTTCTTTTAAAAGCTAACGACTTTATCAGCTTTCAATGTCCATAAAGACAAATCATCCAGCGTGCCAATTTCTGCCCCTTCGAGCAAAGGTAAATCAGTCATACCACGCGCATCGGTACATGTTTTACACAGTTTTACTTGTGCACCTTGCGCCAATAAAATATCTAGCATTTGCTGAATATTGTAACCTTCACTTGGCTTCTGCTTCACTAACGCGCAGCTTACAGAATCTGACATAAGAAAAATCTGCAATTGCGTTGCTTCATGTTCTTGTTCGTTTAAATTAATTGCTAGCCGTAATGCATTGAAAGAACGCTCTGAACCATACGGTGCTTCATTCAGAATAAAGAGAATATTTTGCATTGTTGTTACTCGCTAAAAAGTCGCTTGGACATAAAACAATAATTGCTTTATACATTGTGCGGTATACTTTACGACAAGTTGAACCTTAGCGTTCTGATTTAGCTCTAGTTTTCAATCAAAGGTACACACTTAGCAATGATGGATTTTGACGCGCTACTGACCCTTTCTACCAACGGTAAAACCTTTGCTAATCCCCGACGTGTGGCTTTGCTCAAGGCTGTGCACACTACAGGTTCAATTAGCCAAGGGGCTAAACAAGCAGGTATCAGTTATAAAGCCGCTTTCGATGCGATTAAAGACATGAATAGTCGCTCGCAAGAGCCACTGGTCACCAGTGAGAAAGGGGGAAAAGGCGGTGGTGGAGCTTCCTTAACGCATTTTGGAGAACGATTAGTACAAATGTATGAGTTGCTCGATAAGATTCAAGATATGGGCTTAAAAGCACTCAACGATGAAAATGCTCCACTCCATAGTTTACTGGGTATTATGTCGAAGTTTTCTTTGCAAACGAGCGCTCGAAATCAATTGTTTGGCACAATCTGTGACATTCAACGCTATGAATTACATGACTTAGTCATTATTCAACTCGCTGGCAAGCATCGTATTTCAGCCACGATCACGCATGGCAGTACAGTGAGACTACAGTTAGCGATTGGTAAAGATGTGGTTGCGTTGATCAAAGGCCCATCAATCACTGTTTTTAACGAACCTGCGTCAAAGCTTGATTACGATAATCAGCTTAAAGGCACTATAAAAGCGATTAATCGGGATAATACATCGGCAGAAATTACAGTGGGGTTAAGTGAATATGATGAAATATGTGCATTAGTCGATAATGATAACCTCATTAAGACAAACACAAATATCAATGCATCAATTTATGCATGTTTCCACTCAACTCAAGTGATTATTGCCACCATGTGTTAATGCTTAGTGGAGCATTAACACATGGTTGGTATCAGCTAGGAAACTCTAACACACACATTTGCAACGGTGGACTGTAGCTTTTTCCTTCCAACAAGCAGTCGGTAAAATGCTTGTAGTCTTCATATTGCAAAATACCTAACAACACTACAGAAAGAAGCATACCGACCATAGAAATGCACATTAACCATTTCTTTTTTGCCTTCAACGAGAATAAAAATGCGATGACAGATACAGGAGCAAGCGATAATAGAAAAAACCATGTATTCATCGACAAAGCGATCATGACAAACTACATTCCATTCAAGAACTGTTAAGGGGGGTGATGGTAAGCCTTTTCCATCTATGAATTCAAAGGTATTCGTGTTTTTTTGCAAAGCTTTACAAAACACTGACAAAGATGAATCTACATTCATCGCCATCTTGTTACCTAATAGTGACAACAACCGCTATTCATTTACCCATACCTCATTTGATATAAAACCGATTTAATAATCCGTTATAGCCCTTTCTTATGCCCTTATCTCCCCTTACGGAATCAACGCGTGTGATCCATAACTCCATTTATTCAGTTCAAGCATATTTGTTCTGATCTGAATCACATTTTGTAACAAACAAAAGTGCAAAACATCCAATTTAACTCTACATTTCACTCATCGAAACGTTTGCGTAATCGTTTCGATAAACAAAAAACACGATTAAACAGGATTGACCGCCAAGGCTGGCAACATACTTTAAGCATCACCATTACGAATAATTAAGGCGTAACTCATGAAAAAAAACGCACTCATCAACGCTGAATTGTCTTACGTTGTTGCCACTCTCGGCCATACTGATGAGATCACAATTTGTGATGCTGGCTTACCGGTTCCTGATGAAGCACAGCGTATCGATTTAGCTTTAATACCTGGTGTGCCAACATTCATCGATACTGTTAAGGCGGTATTGGGCGAGATGCAAATCGAAGGCGTTGTTATGGCCGAAGAATTTGCCCAAGTAAGCCCAGACCTACACCAAGCCTTGGTTACACTGATTCGTAATGAAGAATTGTTATGCGGTAAAAAAATCACCTTGTCTTACGTGAGCCACGAAGCATTTAAAGTGCATACACAAGGTAGTAAAGCTGTAATTCGCACAGGTGAATGTACACCTTATGCGAACGTAATTTTCCAATCAGGTGTTGTCTTTTAAGCATCATCTTTAAACGCTGTTGCTTAAACGAACAGACAAAATTGAAGACACACTGATTATCGGAATAATCGCAAGGAACTGACATGAACCAGCCAATTTTAGAACTTAAAGGCATTGAAAAAGCATTCCCTGGTGTAAAAGCGCTAGATAATGCTTGTTTGAATGTTTACCCAGGCAAGGTAATGGCTTTAATGGGTGAAAATGGTGCCGGTAAGTCGACGCTTATGAAATCCTTAACTGGAATCTATGCGATGGATGCAGGTGAAATTCGCTATCAAGGGAAAGTCGTTAACTTCGATGGTCCTCGCCACTCTCAAGAAGCAGGCATCAGCATAATTCACCAAGAGCTGAACCTGATCCCTGAATTAACCATTGCTGAGAATATCTTTCTTGGTCGTGAAAAAACCAATGCATTCGGTGGCATCAAATGGACAGAAATGTACCGTGAAGCCGATGCACTACTTAAGCGCTTAAACGTGAAACACCACTCCCGTCAGTTATTAGGAGAGTTAAGCCTTGGTGAGCAACAAATGGTTGAGATTGCGAAAGCCTTATCTTTCAAATCTCAGGTCATCATTATGGATGAGCCAACCGATGCACTAACAGATACCGAAACTGAATCGCTGTTTAAAGTGATTAATGAGTTGCGTGACGAAGGTTGTGGCATTGTCTATATCTCGCACCGCTTAAAAGAAATCTTCGAAATCTGCGACGACATTACAGTATTACGAGACGGAAAATTTATCGGTGAGCGCGCTGTAGCCGATACCGATGAAGACGGCTTGATCGAAATGATGGTAGGCCGTCGCTTAGATGAGCAATACCCTCGCATTGATGTGCGCCACGGTGAAACCTGCCTTGAAGTAACAAACCTGACTGGTGCTGGTGTCAACAATGTCAGCTTCAAACTGGATCGCGGTGAAATCTTAGGCGTCTCAGGCTTAATGGGTGCGGGTCGTACCGAATTAATGAAAGTGATTTACGGTGCCCTAAAGCGTGAATCAGGCGATGTAAAACTTAATGGTAAAACCATTAACCCAGTAACCCCACAAGATGGCTTAGCGAACGGAATTGCGTATATATCGGAAGACCGGAAAGGTGATGGGCTGGTACTTGGGTTATCAGTAAAAGAGAACATGTCGTTATGTTCACTCGAACAACTTTCTAAAGGTGTTCAGCTGAAACATTACGAAGAAGTGACCGCGGTGGAAGATTTCATCCGCTTATTCAACATCAAAACCCCAACGCGAGATCAAATCATTGGCAACCTCTCTGGTGGTAACCAACAGAAAGTCGCCATCGCCAAAGGATTAATGACCCGTCCGAAAGTCTTAATTTTGGATGAGCCAACCCGTGGTGTTGATGTAGGGGCAAAGAAAGAGATTTATCAACTCATCAACCAATTTAAAGCTGAAGGCATGAGCATCATCTTAGTTTCTTCTGAAATGCCAGAAGTACTGGGAATGAGTGACCGCATCATGGTGATGCATGAAGGCCGTATCAGCGGTGAATTTATGGCAACCGATGCCGATCAAGAAAAATTACTGGCCTGCGCGGTAGGTAAAACCATCGAGCAGAACAACGAGGTAGCAGCATGAGCAGCAACGCGATGACCAAAACAGACGATTCAAAAAACAAAGCAGGTAAGCTGTTCACTAAAGAATGGTTAATTGAGCAAAAATCACTGATCGCATTGATCTTACTGATTGTTGTTGTGTCTTTTCTTAACCCCAACTTCTTTACTGTCGACAACATTTTAAACATTCTTCGCCAAACCTCTGTCAATGCAATTATTGCAGTAGGTATGACGCTGGTTATTTTGACTGCTGGTATCGACCTAAGTGTGGGTTCTGTATTAGCCTTGTGTGGAGCATTTGCCGCCACCATGATTGGTCTTGAAATTCCAGCCATCATTGCCGTACCTACAGCCCTACTAGCAGGTGCAGCTTTAGGCGCTATCAGCGGTGTCATTATTGCCAAAGGTAAAGTGCAAGCATTTATTGCCACCTTAGTAACCATGACATTACTGCGTGGTGTCACCATGGTTTACACCGATGGTCGCCCTATTTCTACTGGCTTTACAGATGTAGCAGATAGCTTTGCATGGTTCGGTACAGGTTACGCAATGGGTATTCCTGTTCCTATCTGGCTAATGGTTATTGTATTCGCTTCAATCTGGTATTTATTGAATCACACTCGCTTCGGTCGTTACATCTACGCACTGGGCGGTAATGAATCAGCAACTCGCTTATCAGGTATAAACGTAGATCGCGTCAAGATTGGCGTCTACGCTATCTGTGGCCTGTTAGCAGCCCTTGCTGGCATCATCGTAACCTCTCGTCTTTCATCTGCTCAGCCTACCGCTGGTATGGGATACGAACTGGATGCGATTGCTGCTGTAGTATTGGGTGGTACCAGCCTTGCTGGTGGTAAAGGTCGCATTATGGGCACACTAGTAGGTGCGCTTATTATCGGCTTCTTAAACAATGCACTAAACCTGTTAGACGTGTCTTCATACTACCAAATGATTGCAAAAGCAGTGGTAATCTTGCTTGCGGTACTGGTAGATAATAAAAATAAGTAATTCGAAAACATAAACCTCTGAGTATTGGCACAATAAACACCCCCAACCCTTTGTTTATTGTGCCTAACAAACTGACCCGAAATATATAAGGAATATAGAATGAAAAAGTTAGCAACCCTAATCTCTGCTGCTGTTCTTTCGGCTTCTTTCAGTACGACTGCATCTGCGCAAGACACTATGGCAATGGTTGTTTCTACGCTGAATAACCCATTTTTCGTCACCATGAAAGAAGGCGCTGAAGCGAAAGCAAAAGAGCTGGGCTACAACCTGATTGTTCTTGATTCTCAGAATGACCCAAGCAAAGAACTGTCTAACGTTGAAGATCTGACTGTTCGTGGCGTGAAAGCCATTTTGATTAATCCAACCGATTCAGATGCGGTATCAAACGCGATTCGTATGGCGAACCGTTCAAAGATCCCTGTACTAACACTTGACCGTGGTGCAAGCCGTGGTGAAGTAGTAAGCCACATTGCATCAGATAACGTTGCTGGTGGTGAAATGGCGGGTAAATACATCATGGAAAAAGTGGGCGAAAAAGCACGCGTTATCCAACTTGAAGGCATTGCAGGTACCTCTGCTGCACGTGAGCGTGGTCAAGGCTTCATGCAAGCTGTAGATACCTACAAAATGGATCTGCTAAGTAGCCAGCCAGCTGATTTTGACCGTACTAAAGGTCTTAACGTTATGGAAAACTTGCTAGCAGCAAACCCTGATGTTCAAGCGGTATTTGCACAAAATGATGAAATGGCACTTGGTGCACTGCGTGCTGTTCAAGCGTCTGGTAAAGATATCCTGATTGTTGGTTTTGATGGCACTGATGACGGCCTTGCTGCGGTTAAACGCGGCATGCTTGGCGCAACAATTGCCCAACAGCCTGATCTAATTGGTGCACTTGGTGTTGAAACAGCCGTCAAGGTACTAAAAGGGGAATCTGTTGAGAAAAGCATTCCTGTACCTCTAAAAGTTGTTACTGAGTAATCAATACCATGATGAGTATCTAGGAATACATTTCTAGATACTCTTCTTATTATTTACTTCTCCCCTCATCAACACAAAATACATCGTTTAATACCTGCCTCACATTGCAGTATTAACCCATATGTTTTGGTAAAGAACACAATAAGAAAGGTTTTGTATGAATAAGTTAGTTGTTCTAGGTAGTGTTAACGCTGATCATGTTCTTCAGGTTGCTTCTTTTCCTCGCCCAGGCGAAACGTTACACGGTCACAGCTATTGTGTTATTCCTGGTGGCAAAGGGGCAAATCAAGCCGTTGCTGCTGCTCGCTTAGGCGCAGACATTGCCTTTATTGCAAGTGTGGGTGACGACAGTTTTGGCCACCAGATGTTAGAAACATTTGCCAATGAAGGTATGAATACTGAAGCAGTAATGGTTGAAGAAAACATGCCGACAGGCATTGCGATGATTCAAGTTGCAGCAACAGGTGAAAACAGCATTTGTATTTCAGCTGAAGCAAATGCGTGCTTAACCGCTGAACGTATTAAGCCTCATCACGCATTAATTGCCAATGCTAATACGTTACTCATGCAATTAGAAACACCAATAGAAACCATTGAAGCTGCAGCCACAATTGCGAAACAATCTGGTACCAAAGTTGTGTTAAACCCTGCACCAGCGCAACCATTAACAGATGACTTATTGCAACTTGTTGATATGATTACGCCCAATGAAACTGAAGCTGAACTGCTAACCGGCATAAAAGTTGAAGATATGGCGTCTGCACAACAAGCTGCTAATGCACTTCATGCCAAAGGGATCAAATGTGTAATGATCACCTTGGGTAGTAAAGGTGTCTGGATTAGCCAAGACGGTAAAGGCCAACAAGTTGAAGGTTTCCGTGTTGATGCGACAGATACAACAGGTGCTGGTGATACATTCAACGGTGCTTTTTTAACCGGTTTACAAGCAGGTCGTAAAATGGATGATGCAATCCGTTTTGCACATGCTGCCGCTGCAATTTCAGTAACACGTATGGGTGCTCAAACATCGATTCCACACCTAAGTGAAGTAGAACGATTTCTTACTGAGCACAGCTAAATAGCAATTAAATCTGAATCGCAGTGCGCATTTTAGTTAAGTTTATGTTTTTAAGTAGTAAGCTGCGATCAGACATTGAGTCAGGGAGAGTTTAATGGCGACAATTAAAGATGTTGCAAAACATGTGGGGGTTTCTACTTCAACAGTCAGCCACGTACTCAACAAAACACGCTTCGTCAGTGAAGATATATCGACTCGCGTATTAGCCGCAGTAGACGAGCTGAACTATGCACCTTCTGCACTGGCTCGTAGCTTAAAAGTAAAAAACACACGCACGTTTGGTATGCTCGTGACTACATCAACGAATCCATTTTTTGGTGAAGTAGTCAAAGGTGTTGAGCGTCGGTGCTATGAACACGGCTATAACCTAATTCTCTGTAATACCGAAGGTGATATCGCTCGTATGCACTCCAACCTTGATACCCTGCTACAAAAACGGGTAGATGGTTTGCTTTTAATGTGCAGCGAAGTCGACAATGAAGAATTCAATTTATTCGCTCGTCACCAGCCAGTACCAACCGTTGTCATGGACTGGGGCCCTATTGATTTCCCTAGTGATAAAATTCAAGACAACTCACATCACGGTGGCTATTTAGCAACCCGTCATCTTATTGCTCAAGGCCACACTGAAATTGGCTGTTTAACCGGCCCATTAGACAAATTACCAGCTCAGCAACGCTTATCTGGTTTTGTTCAAGCAATGGAAGAAGCAGGGCTAATAATCAACAAAAATTGGATTGCATCGGGTAATTTCGAATGTGAAGGCGGTGAAAAAGCATTTGAAGATCTCTATGCGAGAGGCAATTTGCCTACCGCACTTTTTGTCTGTAACGATATGATGGCAATGGGCGTAATTAACACCGCCAATAAGAAAGGTATTTCAGTGCCTAACGATATCTCCATTGTGGGTTACGATGATATCAAGCTGGCTAAATACATAACGCCATCGTTAACAACTATTCATCAGCCCAAGCACCGGTTGGGTCAACAAGCCGTCGATACGTTATTAGATAAAATCCAAAGCCAACGTGAAACAAACCAAGTTATCCAACTTGAGCCCACATTAGTAGAACGAGACAGCGTTAAAAAGATGTAGCCCATTTAGCTTATTATTAGTAATAAATAGTATATTCTTAATTTTTAGATATAAAAAAAGCAGGTTTATGGTGATAAGCCTGCTTAAAGTTTTTAGCACATCGTTACTTTTATTATTATTAAATCACTAGACCACCATCGATCTTCAAAGTTTGCCCAGTGATAAATGATGAACGTTCACTCGCAAGGAACAATGCCCCTTCCGCTATATCTGTTGGTTTACCCATTCGTTTAAGTGGCGTTTTATTTGTCATGTAATCCAAGACTTTTTCTGGTAAATCTTTGGTCATTGGCGTCTCAATAAAACCAGGTGCTATGCAGTTAGCGCGAACCTGAGCCCCTTTACGAGAAAATTCTTTCGACCAACCTTTCGTCATGGCGATAACACCACCTTTGGTTGCCGCATAGTTACTCTGACCAATATTACCATCAGTACCCACAACTGAAGACATAGTAATAATAGAACCAATACCATTTTCAATCATAATGGGCGCAATAGCTTGCGTCATATTGAAAACCCCTTTCAGGTTCACATCAGCCACCATATCCCATTCTTCTTCGGTCATTTTATCAATAAGGTTATCACGCGTTATACCCGCATTATTTACCAGCACATCAATATGACCAAATTCGGCCTTGATACTTGCTATTGCCACACCGATAGATTTTCTATCACATACATTGAGCTCTAAAGCACGCACATTGTTGTATGCCGATTCAAGATCTGCCATTACTGACGCATTCATATCGCATGCAAAAACCATTTTTGCATCATTTTGTGCGAAGGTTTCTACAATACTACGTCCAATTCCTTGAGCACCACCAGTCACTATACAAACTTTATTAGTTAACATGATTTTATTCCCTTTTAATATCAATCAAAAAGCATTGTTGATGCACACTTTGGTATACACAACGAAATCTAACAACACAGTAAGTGCCTATGCACTAAAGATCCTTTTGGTTCATTTTAAATGATTAAATCCAAATGATTACCACCAAAGGTGCAAAACTGCTTTGCAATATCGAAACTGAATAGCGCAACACATCTGCAATAGCGTGCATAGAATAAATTTGATATAAGTATATACATAGTACATACAAATAAATTGATCTCAGTACCATTACTAAACAGGATGTTAAATGCTCAACAAGGTTGTCTTTTTTTTGCATGTCGTCAGAAGTGGGTCACTAAGTGAAGCGGCAAAGCAGTATGGTATTTCAGCATCAGCAGGAAGCCGATGGTTAAATGAACTCGAAGAAAAAATGGGCGTAGGCTTAGTAAAACGTACTACACGAAAAATAAGCCCAACTCAGGCAGGTCTGCACTTGTTTGAGCAATTTAGCACCATAAACAACCAAATTAATGATGTTTTCAATGAAGTTCAAAATTTAAGTAATGAAGATAAAGGGACAATTAAAATTGCAAGTACTCCCTTATTCGCAAAACATTTTTTAAGCCAGATTATTGGTGAATATGTTCATGAGAACCCTTTTATTAACTTTGTTGTAATTGAAACGGCTTTCGATGTCGATCATGTACATGATGTCGATTTCGCAATTCGTGCAAACGCAACTTATCGGGGGTTTCAAGATAAAGATAGCCTACTGGTTAAACGTACATTGCTGCATGAGCCTCTTACCGTTTGCTGCTCTCCAAGTTATATTAAAAAATACGGTAAACCTATTTACCCACATGATTTAACACAACATTTATGCTTATACGCCACCACGCTTGTAGGGGGTAACAAATGGATTTTTGAACAAGATGGTGAATACAACACGGTTGAAATATCGCAAACAGTGGAAGCTGACGACAGCGAAATACTTAAAAATATTGCACTAGCAGGCGGAGGAATTGCGTATTTACCTTACAGCCTAATTCAGCGTTCTGTTGCACAGGGAAAGTTAGTCCCCATTTTGAATAACTATATCAGCAGCGAATTTGAATTAAGTTTATATTTTAAACCCAGAAAGCATATGCCCGCCCGTTGTGCTAACTTTAAAGATTTTTTGATTCAACGCGTTGAAGATCTCTCTCTCGAAAAAAAAGAAAGGAAAGAAAAGGTGGGGTGTTAAAACCAGAGTGGCGTACTCTGGCTTTAACACGAAGCAATTCAAATATAGCGTAACCGATATTAAAAGTAGCCTTAGGAAATATTCCCTTTGTAATACGGGTTTAGTGCGCACTTGATACGTTTTAGTAAAACTAAAGCCGTTACACGCCCCCAGCCAAATAAGATCTGCTGATGCAGACGGAAAATCGTATCGTAAAGATTGCGAACAAATCGGCCACGTAAGATCAGTTTATTGTTCATCAAGCTGCCCACGGCGTAGTCGTGCCCTACCGCAATCACCATACCACCATCATTAAAAATAAAAGGTTTTAGCGCCTTCCCTTTTAATAAACGCTTAAACTGGCGTGCCAGATGTCCTGCAGCTTGATTCGCAGCCTGTGCTCGTGGTGGTACAAACGAGCCATCCGCTTGTGGACATTCCGCACTATCACCCAACACGAAGATTGCATCATCCAGTGTCGATTGCAGGTTAGCATCCACTTTAAGCTGATTTAGGCGGTTGGTTTCCAGTCCATCTAACTGAGTTAACCACTCAGCACACTTGATCCCAGCAGCCCATACTTGTAGATCCGCAGTTATAATTTCTCCTTCTGCAGTCACTAATTTACCAGCTTCTGCACGTTGAACTCGGGTATTCGTTCGTACTGTGATCCCTTGCTTTTCGAGAGCTTTTTGTACTTTTTCTGACATACATTCAGGACCAGCAGGCAATACGCGATCAGATGCTTCTATTAAGGTAATTGCTAGCTCTGAGCCATGGCGATAGCGTTGCAACTTAGCACTGACTTTAGCCAACTCTGCCGCTAGCTCCACCCCTGTAGCACCCGCACCAACAATCGATAAATGGTGCTTACCTTCCGCCCTGAGTAACGGATTAATTTGCTCCCAAGCAAGTTGAGCTTGCAACGAGGAATCAAGAAACAGACAGTGGTCACTTACACCTGGTGTTTTGAAGTCGTTGCTCACAGCCCCAACAGCAATCACTAGATAATCATAATCAAGCGAAGATTCTGCACCATTTTCATTGCGTAATTGGAGCGTCTTCGTTGCTCGGTCTAAACTTGACATCGCAGCTTGAACATACTGGTAATCATTACAACGGGCATGCTGTAAATAACTTACTGCATCCAGTTCAGCATCAAAAGTACCCGCAGCGATTTCATGTAGACGAGGCTTCCAATAGTGGTGAGTGGAAGGTTCAACCAGAATAATTTCATGAGTATCGCGACGACCAAAGCTTCTACCTAGACGAGTTACCAGCTCTAGACCTGCGGCACCGCCTCCCACAACAACAATTTTTGACATAGTATGCTCTACCATTTTCACGCCAGTCTGTTGGCGTTTAGAAATCTGATAACCCGTCATAACGACGAGCGATTATGTGATGTGGGTATTATATTGATACCAAATGAAATGATAATCCGCCATTTCATCAAATGACTATTACCAACATGAAACGATGCCAAGGGGAAAGTATAAAAAGCGAGCAATAAAAAATAGCAATAAAAAATCCCGCCGAGCATACACTCAACGGGATAAAAGTTAGTACATAGCTATTTAGTACATGGCTATATGGAATATTTTACTAATTAAGGTGGCTCGCGTGAAAACGTAAATGCTGCTCAATAAAGCTACTGATCAAGTAGTAACTATGGTCATAGTCTACATGTTGATTTAACTCTAGTGGGTATCCACTCACTTTAGCGGCATCAGACAATTTCTTAGCCGTGAGCTGATCGTCAAGGGAACCATCGCTCTCACCTTGATCAACCCGTGCTGGCACAAAGTGTTTGGCTTTACGCATCAAAGCACAAGTATCATAGCTCGCCCAGCTTTCACGATCTTGACCAAGATAAGCCGTAAATGCTTTTTGTCCCCAAGGCACATCCATCGGGTTACTGATCGGACTAAATGCCGATACTGATTGATAGCGTTCTGGGTTGCGCATTGCTATTACCAGTGCTCCATGCCCACCCATTGAGTGACCGGAAATCGCACTTTTTTCATTTATCGGAAAATGTGTTTCAATCAATTTTGGCAACTCATCAACCACATAATCATACATCTGATAATGCCGGTTCCATGGTGCCTGTGTTGCGTTAACATAAAAGCCAGCCCCCTGACCTAGGCCATGCTCTACATCATCGATAATATCATCACCTCTTGGGCTCGTATCCGGTGCCACAATGGCGACCCCAAGTTCGGCAGCAAGACGCTGTACACCCGCTTTTTGCATAAAATTTTCATCAGTGCAGGAAACATCAGAAAGCCAGTAAATCACTGGTACCTTCTTTCCACATACAACCTGTGGTGGCAAAAAAATGGCAAACTGCATAGTGCAATTTAAGATATTGGAGTAATGGCTGTATTGTTTATGCCAACCACCAAAAGACTTATTTACACTAATATTTTCAATTGTCATTTTTCTATCTCTTTGCACTGCGTTGTCCCTCTAACTTCATAGAGTAAAGGGAACTGAAAAACCAAAAACGGTTACTTTACCGATGTGAATTCAAAGGAAATTATATGTCCTGTTTCAATAAACTCATTATATTACTTTCACTAAAGATGATAATCAGCTAAAAAAACAAATTACTTTTACTAACAGGTAATAATTATGACTAATTTTATCTTGCCAGTTTTACAAGAAGAGCGAATATCTTCAGTAAATTTTCAGCGTGAAATTGCTTGCTTTTATTTCAATGAGGTCGATAATTCAATTAATATTGAATTATTTTTACGTGGTAGTAATAATGTTTAACTGGGAAGGAGTCAGTGAGTTTGTCGCTGTTACTGAGACTGAAAGCTTTACCGCAGCATCAAAACGACTGGGAATTTCAACAGCCCAAGTTAGTCGTCAAATCAGTGCGTTAGAAAAAAGATTATCCGCTAAACTGTTTTACCGTACTACTCGAAAAGTATCTGTAACCGATGTTGGTCGCGTTTATTACCAGCACTGTCGACAAGTTCTAGACGGGTTAGATGAAGCTGAAAGAGCAATCAGTAATTTGCAAAGCTCGCCTCAAGGAAAATTAAAAATTACGGCTCCCATTACCTATGGTGAAGGTACTCTTGCACCGTTAATAAACGATTTCACTCTTCAATATCCCGAGCTTGAAGTTAACCTACAACTATCAAATCAAAAAGTTGACTTGATCGACGAAGGGTATGATTTAGCTATTCGTCTTGGCCAACTGGAAGATTCTTCGATGATGGCCAAAAGGCTGGGATCTCGTACCCAATATGTTTGCGCTTCAGAAAAATATCTTTCGACCCATGGTGTGCCTTATTCATTATCTGAACTCAATCATCATAATTGCCTTCAGGGAACACTCGACTATTGGCGTTTTCAAGAAAATGGCAAACACCGTAATATTCGGATAAAAGGTAATCTTCGTTGTAACAGTGGCCATGCACTAACTGATGCTGCCCTAAAAGGACTTGGTATTGTTCAACTGCCTGACTATTACGTACAAGAATATATCGACAATCAACAGCTCATACCGTTGTTGACCCAATTTACTGAGAGTGATGATGGGATCTGGGCACTCTACCCACATAACCGTCATCTATCACCTAAAGTACGTATGCTGGTTGATTTCCTAAGCGAGCAACTAAACTAACAGCGTAAATTGGACTAAATACGCTGAGATCACTCTAAATCTTGTAGCTTAGGTATATACATTAAAACAGATCAAAAAAAGGCTCCAAAGAGCCTTTTTAATTATTTGCTATTCGCAATATGTGTTGCGATTGCATCCATTAATACAGGAGAAAGACAATCATAAGGTTCTAAACCTTGCGATTGTAATTGCTTACGTATTGCCCCCATATCTTCAGGGCTTGTTCCTGTTTCTATAATTGATGAGACAAACGCTGCGAACTCAGGTGCTGACCAACCTTTTTCTGCTGATAACTCAGTATGAATAAAGTCTAAGCCAAAGAACGGGTGATCGGTATTGTCAATTCGCCCATACATGTGCACACCACAATCCTTACAAGCAAATCGCTTAATGGCTGCACTCTCGTCAACAACCTGAAGTTTCGCCTCATTATTAGTCACTTCCAGGTTATCTCTTGGTATTACTGCAACCTGTGAGAACAAACTATCGTTAGGCTTCCAACACTTAGAGCAACCACAAACATGGTTATGAGCACTTTGCCCTTTTATCTCTACAGTAACTATGTTTGAACGACAATGGCACTTTAAAACACCGCCCTCAAAGCTATCTGATGTTGGTTGGATGCCGTTATCAACATTAGGATGAATATGTACACCATTCGAAGAGCAGAATGCCGCTTTATATTTATTAACTATTTTATTTATCATGGTAATACCTTAAATATTATACTTGTGATGCAAATTCAGGCGCTGCTTTTCTGTGAGCTGTATAAATTGCTTCGCCATCACTTTCTGCGTCAAAAATAACAGATACATTGGGAGAAAATAAAATAACATCACCAACTTCAGCAATATATTTATTACCTTGTTGATCACGCATTACAATTTTTCCTTTTGTGACCACTTTATATTCTACAGAATCATAAAGGTATTCAAATTCAACGCCTGGTTCCATAGTGAAATGACCAATCGTTAATGCATTTGAGTTATTTGTCACTGCAACTTCAGCCATTTCGCTTTTTAATCCATCAACTTCAAGAAGTTTACTTAAATCATTTAATTTAAATGAACCTGATTTTAATAGAGTGATACCTGGCTTATCAGATAGAGTCGTCATTTTTGTTCCTTTATTTATGCTTTTATACCAACCATAGAGAAAAATGATAATATTATGTAGTTGGCTTTCATGAAGTCCCTAAACGGAACACTATTCAAATATTTAAAAATACTTTTAGCTTGTTATAAATACGTAATCTTTAGCGCTGACTCACACCGTGGAACGCACTGCGTGAAAATTCAGCACCATCAACAGTTACAGCTTTATATTGAATAGAACGTGAGCTATTTAATGGCAATGGAATAAATACACGCCCATTCTCATCAGTACTAAATGATTGATTTAGCTGAGACAACTTAGGAGTCGTAACTAATGCATTCTCTTCTGCTACACCATTTTCAGATACCGTTACCCACGAGCCATTTTTTGTATCTACAATATTAATATCAGCAAATGATGCCGCTGAAAATAAAACCAACAACGTAGAAATAGAAACACTTAACTTTTTCATTACTTACCTTAATTATAATATGGCATCTAGCGGTTAATGCATTACGAACTACTTTCGACATCAAATCCATATATCATAGAATTTATCGATATTGTTCAACATTACAGCAGACAGAATTAACATGCATATTGCATTATTATTAAATAAACATTAGAACATTTATTTATGCTCTTCGTCTTGATGGGGTGATTATGCTTCATTCCACAATTTGTGATAATCCACTTTTTAGATAAATGACTTTTACCGTAGTGTAACAATGTCGATAAACATGGTGATAAACACAGACTTAGCCTATATAGTAGAACATTAAAATAGTACAAAATCACTCGCCAGCATCATTGTTTATAGCTACACGTAATAAAAAGTCCAACTTTCAAAAAGCATATACTTCATAACGCTATTAATTTTCATTCGCCATACATCTAAATTAATGTATTTCCATGAGTATATTTAAATCGGTATTTCATTTAACTATAGGCAGCACAATGTAGTAAAGAGAGCAACAAACGACGATAAATAATAACATCGTCAATCCGCTGTATAAATTTCGTTCAATGCAATCACTAATACTAAGAAGTACTTCCTATACACAAAACATCAAACTTTTCACGTTAATTATTCTAAGCATGGTGTTTAGTAAAAATGAACATAATGTCATTTCATAAAGTGCTATTTTTTTGTGGTCTCAAAATGTTTCTTGTTTTATATAGCAGGTAAGTTATGTCCAATTTAAAACTTTTCAATGAACTATTACGCCCAGCCGATATTCAAATCAACGGTAAACGTGATTGGGATATCAGGCTTCATGACGAGGCTGCACTAGATAGGATTCTGGTGGATGGTTCATTAGGGTTAGGTGAAACTTACATGGATGGTTTATGGGATTGCGACAGAATTGATGAATTAGTAAGTCGCATCACCAAGCACAATTTAGAGAGTAAACTCGGTCTTAAAGCTAAGCTATTGCTAGGCGCTCATATTGGACGAAATAAGGTTGTAAGCCTATTCAATAAGCAAAGTGTCACGCGATGCAGTAAAGATGTTCCCTTCCATTATGACCTCGGTAATGATTTATTCCAAACAATGTTAGATGACCGAATGACGTACACGTGCGGTTACTGGAAACATGCGGAAGATCTCAACGAAGCCCAAGAATCTAAACTTGACCTAGTTTGCCGTAAAATGGGGCTAGAACCAGGTATGCATGTATTAGACATTGGTTGTGGATGGGGCAGTTTCATGAACTACGCCGCAGAGCATTATGGTGTTATTTGTCATGGTTTAACCCTCTCTAAAGAACAAATGGCACTAGGTATGAAAAAAGCACGCGACAAGCGATTGCCCGTTAATTTTATTCTTCAAGATTACCGACACTACTCGCCAGACATTGCATACGACCGTGTTGTGTCGATTGGCATGATTGAGCATGTGGGTCCTGAAAATTACGAAGAATTTTTCACCTGTGCAAACCGATTCCTTAAAGACGACGGAGCATTCTTGCTCCATACCATCGGTAATCCAAAATCTCAAAACGAAACTGACCCTTGGATTGATAAATACATTTTCCCCAATGGGGTGATTCCATCAATCACTCAATTAGGTGCAGCAATGGAGAACAAGTTTAACTTTGAAGACTTGCATAACATTGGTCCTGATTATGATAAGACGTTAGTCGCTTGGTGCCATAATTTTGAAGAAAGGTGGGGAGAAATTTCACATAAATACGATGAAACATTCTATCGAATGTGGCGTTACTACTTACTATCGTGTGCGGGGGCGTTTCGAAGCCGTAGCTTGAGTGTATGGCAAATGGTCTTAACGAAAGAAGGGGCTGGGTTACCGCAATACGCGAGAGCCGTGTAAGAGTAAAGGGGCGAAAGCCCCTAACAGCAAACCTTGATCTTGCTATTGAGTAGGTAGATTCGATGTATTGTCAGCTCACAGAAGCCTGCATAGATATATTTGAGGAAAAATGCCATGGAATCAACCGTCGTACTGTTAATCGAGCTAGGTAACTCAGCGATTTATTCAACGAATGTAAATGCCAGAACCCACAAGCTAAACACTCATTTAAAACAGTCACGCTATAGCGCTATCGATGAATTACTAACATTAAGCAACATTGCCGCGAAAGGCTCTGTGGTTATTAAGGATATCCAAGTCTGTGAGCAATCAGGCGATCATACTGAATTGACTATCTATGTGAGTTATCTTCCGGCATTCATTGACGTGGCTGTAGAAGCCGAACGTAACAACAATGGATTCTCTTACTATGTTGAAGTCGCAGGTGTCGGTTATGTGTACTCAGCCAGCCATGCAATAAAAGCTCGAGATATTGCCTTGATGTCGCTTAGAACACATAAACCAGACATTAAAGACTTCGAAATAACACTTATAGATAAAGAGACAGAGAAGATGCCATCAGAAATAGAATTAGATGAGTTCTCTAGTGTGTATATGACAGCGAGAGTCATCGTATGAGTTTCCATTCGTTCATGGAAGTACTCCATTACTTCTTCGTGGCTGCATTTTTCATCATCATTGCTGCCAGTGTGGCGATCAAGATTGAAAATAAAAGAAGTAGAGATTAGTTCATGAGCTGACATTCATTATCCAAACGGAGCATCGCCCCCCTTTGGGAGGATGCCACAATGAGGACGCGAACAATGAGCCCTTTAACAATAATTTTAGAAACGCAGCAAGACATAGATCCGAATACCGACGAGTTGATGAGCGTCTTGTCTCATGCAGCCATCGGAGTCAACCTGAATAAACCGCTTAACCGAGGCCGTTGGTTAGAGGCTTATTTCATCAAAATATTGCCATCTTTAAACCCTAACGGGTTAGCATTTAAGGTGGTACAAGGCTGTCGCAAGGAATCAACCAACAATAAACTCGCAAGGTGTTTTGAAACCTTCTACGAATTTTATTGGGGCACACGGCCATACCGTGCCGCGCGACCATTACCCGGCAAGATTAATAGAGCTCATAATCGAGTCCGGGAGTATTCACGAATTAAAAAAGCAGTTATTGGTGAATCGACACAATCTCGCCCTCTTGGCTGCGTTAGTCACTTAGTCGGACACGTCGAAAAAGCCTCAAACCATTACTGATTCAAGGCTTTCTCATGGCTTACTAATAAAGATTGGTGAGCCATTTATCATGGTGGGAAATATTGTAAATTCTTCATCAAGGTGAAAGAAACTTAGCTGGCATGCTCCATCTTGGTCGATATCGCTATTCGGTTCCAAGCATTGATAGTGACAATTTGCATCATACACTGTGCGGTCGCAGTCTCGCCCAGTAATTCAATACAGCGCTTATAAGTCGCTTCAGGCAAACCCTGATCGGCAATTAACGTCATTTCATCAGTCATCGCCAATACAGCGCATTCTACATCGCTAAACAGCGGCGATTCTTGCCATGCGGCTAATGCCATTAAACGCTGTACGTCGATACCAGTTTTTTGAGCAACAGGCGTGTGCATTTGAATACAATAGGCGCAGTTATTGATCATCGATGCACGCAGTTTAATCAGCTCTTTCAAGGTAGTAGGCAGTTCAGAGCCTGACACATAGTTTTCTAACCCCATCATCGCTTCAATTGCTTTTGTTTGTAATCCACTAATATCAATACGCTTTTGCATTCTTATTCCCTCAATTGGTTACACTCTTTTAGATATGTAAACGGTCAAATATTTTCGCAGACAGGCCACTTGTTGAGCTCCCCTGCTGATTCAATAAGGACATTGTGCAGAATTCGACTGAGAGATAGAATGCCGCTATTATCTGCAATAGTTTTGCGTAAAATGCAAAGGTGAGCTGAATGTTAGATCTTGTACGAGTGTTTACCCAAGTCGTTGAATCCGGCAGTTTCTCTAAGGCGGGGCATGCTCTGCACATGGCACCCTCTTCTGTGGCCAGAAATATCGATAATCTTGAAAAACAGCTTCGAGTAACCCTATTTAAGCGCAGTACACGCCAATTGTTACTCACCGAAGAGGGTCAGTATTTCCTTGTTGGTGCCAGTAAGCTAATGGAAGATGCCGATCAACTCATTCGTTCTATGGATAAAACAAACGATGTACCGAGTGGCACCTTGCGGATCTCTGTTTTCGAAAGCTTCGGAAACCTGTGTATCAACCCTATCTTGCCTGACTTTCTCAAACGCTACCCTAACGTTACCGTTGATATTGAACTAGACGATAGAATGGTCGATATGAATGCTGAGAATATCGACTTAGGTATCCGAATTGGCCGCCCTGCCGATAGCAGCCTAAATGCTAGAATGCTGATGCCGAACCATACAATTCTGTGTGCTTCTCCAAGCTACCTTGAGCGTTGCGGTACACCGACTACTCCAGAAGAAGTAAGCCAACACAACTGCTTGCTACTAAGCCGTGACAGAAAACGTAACTACTGGCATTTTTCCAATAAGAAACAGCATAAGAAAGTTGCAGTTAAAGGGAATTTATATTCAAGAGGCGGGTCTCCATTAATGTCTGCAGCACTGGGCGGAACAGGCCTATTGCTACTTTCAAGCTGGATGGTATCTGACTCTATAAAAGATGGGAAACTACAAAAAGTATTGCCAGATTGGACTGCTTCACCGCATGAACATGCAGGTATTGAGATTTACGCCGTTTATCGTGGTGGCAAATACCCCAAACCACAGCTCAGGGCTTTTTTAGATTATCTCGTAGATCATATTGCTGCTTAATAGCTATACGGGAACCTTAACGTCTTTTTTTAAAGTTTGCTCGATATTAACCACCGCATATCCTATCGCCTGATAAATATACATTTTTGTGATTTCAATATTGCTTGAGGAAATTGTTTTGATAAGCGACTCAAAACCATCTTGCTCTTTGATAAAAGCTCCAGATGCAATAATAAGCCTGCAAAATTCTACGTCCGTATCGACCGCTTTTGTCCATGACATATAGAAGTCTTCCGGTGATGAGTAGTTCAATCGCATTTGAATTCTACTTGCAATCTGAGGTCGTATCTCTGACATCAAATCACTTTTCAATTTAAAGTGAGAGTTAATACCAGAGCGACTAATATCTGCTTTTTTTGCCAATATAGAAAAGGTTAGATTTTCTGACCCTTGATTTACGACAATATCAAGCGCGGCCTCAATAATTCTTTTCCGTGTCTGTAGTGCAACCTTCTGGCTTACTCTAGGCATTTTCTTTCCGCATACTGCTTGTAAAATATAGGCATATACTGACACTTGCATAGAATGCTAGTCAAATGTTCTTTTTAGAGGTTTCCGACCCTTATTTATCTTTACATACGCCTTTAAGTGATTGCACGTGACGCTTATAAAACTCGCCAGCAGCCTTATTTTTAAAGGAATGATGTCGATTTCAAATAAAAACATAATTGAGTAATAGTATAGATGGTAGTTGAAGATTATCGTTTTTTTGTCTGCTATTTACCCCGTTCAATTTAGTTCACTAGTTTAACTCGTCACGATTAAGTGCACTTTCCAACTTATCAACCTTTAGACCTTTAGACCTTTAGGCCACTAAGAATTGAGGGTGCCACTTTTTATTGATTTAGAGACAAAGAAATAGTTCTATAGCAGGTTGAAGATTATTGCGGTAATCAGCTCTTTCGCAGTATTGGTAAGAACTGATAAAACGATCATCTATTAATGTCGCCTTATGATGTTCAGGGGATAAATCTGTAGGCATAAATACTCTAACTTTCATTTCATATCGGCGTTGGTTAATAGAATCAATGTATCTCTGATCCATAGGGTTGATACCACATTTACGCTTTCTTGCTTCAACAGGTTCATCCATCATGAAATCATATTCTTCAGGAAATAGCTCAAGGTGCAAATACGGAATCATTGGTCGCTTTCTCGTGCTTCATCTTTATTGACACTGTTTTGAACTAAGTCGCAAAAGAACTCTTTTACAAAGTCCTCGCAATGAGGATTGATATAGGACTTACCCGATAGATTCCTGAAAGCGGCAATAAAATCACGTAGGCCTACATCAAGTTGCTGCCATGCCTCTTCAAAGCTACTGTACTGATCAATCATTCCGGTGTGGTTTAAAGAAAAATCAATAACAATATTCTCAGTGTTAGAATCTAACCCACATAATAATGCCTTTAGGTGCACTCGCGCTCGCTCGTCGTTTACGTCAAGCTGGGGTTTACTGTCCAAATCATCACCAACAAAAAAATTAACGTATTGTTCCATAACTCTTGCCTCGTAACTTATGAGCTTTATCACCCACGATCCCATAACCAGCTCCTAGCGAGATAGCTAAAACTAATGCTACTTTCATTTGTCTTGGCTTATTGATTTCTCTCTTAACGGGTACGTGAATAATGCTTGTGCGCTTAAATTGACCAATATTACGCGGCTAATACTAACAATGAATCAATCACAAATAAAGTATAGTGACCTTTATTTGCAATTAATCCATTGCAACTTCGAAGTTCCTGACTTGCTGGAACATTCGACGTGTCGCCTCTTATACCAATTCCATTAATAATTTGACCGTTCCAGTGGTGTTCCCTTTAGGCGAGTTTAAAATACTTTATACTGCGTTAATTAATTTCAATTTAGAGCAAAGGGATTCTCAATTCATCTCCTTGCCTAAAAACATTTTAACTCTCACTGAACTGAGCAAGTGATTATGAATTTGATATTAGTATATGCTGTACATACCTTTACGCGTGCCCGTTTTGTTAGTTTCAATAACATTAGGAGTGGTAATGTTATTCTTAAGGGAATTCATCTTGAGCGGGACTATTCGCTGCTGAGCTTCTTTTTCGCTAACTTGCTCCAGGCCTGCACCGCCTACAAACACACCGATTTTAATATATTGGTTTATATAATAATTCTTACCTGACTCCATTTGTAGGTAAATATGATTTTCACTGAATTCGCTTTCAGTTGATACGGTGTGATTACCCGCAGAGACAGCTTTATAGAAAAACGTCGAGGGAGCTGTTTCACCTAGTGCTTCACCATCAAACCACACTGTCTTCTTCAATGCCTGGCCAACAAATGAATCACGGAAAATGTACAGTCCGGCTTTATCAGTTAAAACTTCGAATGTTTTCGCCTTATCACTTTCTTCTTGTGAAGCCGTAGGAACCGTTGCGCAGCCAGACATTGTTAATGTGGTAACTATAGCGATGGCAACCACTGCTTTTTTCATATTCATGGTAATTCTCTGTGTAGTATTATTTGTTTCAATAGAGCTATTATGCAGTGATACAGCCACAATATAAAGGGCACCGTCCGCAATGTGATTTCATTAAAACCACCTTCGAGAGCAATTTACACGTATAAAATCATGTTATTTCTAGCGGTATCAAAGTACTTAAGTCTTACTTTAAGTAATTCGATTAACACGTCGTAATTGGTCGATATTTTAGCGCGGTAGAAAGCTGGAAGCATGTAGGCAATGCTAATTGGTTACGCAGGAGCATTCTAAATAATTTTAATTTGGCTAATAAAAGGATTTAGAGATTAATCGATAAGTGGGTACTTTCACCAAACAGCAGATGCAAAAAAGCCCCAGCATTTCTGCTGAGGCTTCGTTGTGTTGGCGGAGCGGACGGGACTCGAACCCGCGACCCCCGGCGTGACAGGCCGGTATTCTAACCAACTGAACTACCGCTCCAATTCTGTATGATATTCGAAGTAAATCAAACATCTAGAATATGGCGGAGAGATAGGGATTTGAACCCTAGAAGGGCTATAAACCCTTGCCGGTTTTCAAGACCGGTGCTTTCGACCACTCAGCCATCTCTCCAGTGCGGTGAATAATACGCATCGGAGATTCGACTGTAAACCCTAAATTGCATCGAGTGCTTATTTTTTGACCTAAATCGTCATGTTTTTTTATTTCTAATGAAATCAGTAGCAAACAGATGATATTTATTAACCGACATGCTCATTATTCATCATAATCGCAGTCAGATTTACGTGTTAAAGAATCGCTTTCCATGATGATTTCATAGAGCTGCCATTAATGGATACAATCAGATTATTTATACAAAAGGTAAGATAGCGGTTAATAGAGTGGCTCAGAATGTCGTTATCGATGTTAAAAAAAGAAAATAAACCCATAAATGTCGAGTATTCAGACAAAAGACAACAAGATGACACTAGCCTACATACCCTGCTAACTGGTAAAATTCGGACCATCAAAGCCCCAAACACTGATTAAGAGAGTGATTCCTCATGGGAAGAAAATTCGAAGTACGCAAATTGTCGATGGCAAAAACGGCTGGCGCAAAGATCAAGGTTTACTCAAAATACGGTAAAGAGATCTACGTCTGTGCTAAGAACGGTAGTCTAGACCCAGACAGCAACCTTTCACTCAAGCGCTTGATCGAAAAAGCAAAAAAAGATCAGGTGCCAAGCCATGTCATCGAGAAAGCGATCGATAAGGCCAAAGGTGGTGCCGGTGAAGATTTTGCTACTGCGCGCTACGAAGGTTTTGGACCAGGTAACTGCATGGTTATCGTTGACTGTCTAACAGACAACAACAACCGTACTTTCATGGATGTTCGCCAAGCGTTTGTTAAGAACCATGCGAAAATCGGTGGACCAGGTACTGTTGGTCACATGTTCGAACACCAAGCTGTATTCCAGTTCGCTGGTGACGACGAAGATATGGTTCTTGAAAACCTAATGATGGAAGATGTTGATGTAAGTGACATCGAATGCGAAGACGGCATTATTACCGTTTATGCTCCTCATACAGAATTCTTCAAAGTGAAAAATGCACTTGCAGCAACAATGCCAGATGTAGCTGTCGACGTTGAAGAAATTTCTTTTGTTCCTCAAACAATGACTGAAATCAGCGGTGACGACGTAGCTGCATTCGAAAAATTCTTAGACGTGTTAAATGACTGTGATGACGTACAGAACATTTACCACAATGCGGAAATTGCTGAATAATCCATTTTATTCATTGCATTTAAAAGCCCTGAATCATTGCTGATTCAGGGCTTTTTGTTTTCTGGGCCCAATACTTTTTTTGCTCGTCGTTATTCATTAATCATAATCGAGACTGGTTGCTTCAATAGTTGAGCAGGAATAACTGATAACCATCCATTGCTACGGGCATAATCAATCAGTGACGCACGATTAGTGACACCAAATATGGCAAACCGGACGATTAGATTAGCAATTTGCTTTTCTACCGCTTTGGGTGTGCGGTGGATCATCAACGCAATTTGCTTTGTCTGGCGACCACGTAACAACCAAAACAATACAATTTCCTGAGAAGGTGTAAGTTGCATTTCCCCCAGCCGTACAGAACTAAATGATTTATGGGATTTGTCAAACGTCATGATTTCAGCAAAAGCTTCGACACAAATCAGTTCTTTAAGATTAACTGCATTAAATTGCACTCCCCACGTTTCACCGTTAATGACAACTGGTCTCTTATTGAATGAAAATGCATCGTAACCATGCGCATAGTTATGAATGTCTATGGTGCTAACTGTCTTATTACTTAGCATTACATGTCTATCTTGTTGGGCAAAGATGGATGCAAATTGGGCTGTGTCACATGGTAGGTCACAATCAAATAGCCCCTCTATCTCCTTCGGAGCATTCACCAACTGTCGATAGGCTTCATTCGCAAAAACAAATTGCCCACCTTTAGATTTAAGGCCTGCTGGAGTCGGGGTTGTGTCTAGCATGTGAATTAGGACGGATAAGTATGTAGTTTGATCTAAATTCACGCTAGCTATTTTAGCAAATAGTCATGCTAAAAAAGTAGTAGAAATTACCCTTTTAGACGTTATTTAAATAAAGCCAACTCCACTATAAAGTTGGCATACTTATCTGCATAGGGGGGGAGATAAGGTTAAATCGTCGCTAACACACCATTAATTTCTGTTTCAATATTATCGGATTGAGTACCAAAAATAGCTTGTAGGTTATCGCCAATCACCAACACATCATGGGCACCTAGCTGTTTAAGCTTTACAATGTCTACCTCATTGATATCTTTTACTGTCACTCTTAATCGTGTAATACACGGATTTAATATCCAGAAAAGCAGTAATCGCAAAGGCAATCCCGATTAAAAACACATGAATCTCATACAGTACTGGAGCAACAAATAAGAAAGTAAATTATGACCTATTAACACAACTTGTATTAGATATACCGGTTGCCTATGGCTGTGTCGCAAACCGGAGTGCTAGTGAACCTCATCACTCAGCTGCGACACAATCCTAACGATAACTTTCAGATATCAAGCCTACACCTTCAAGTTAATGATGAGCATTAAACCCAACATAAGTTCATCATGTTTGAGGGTTATTTACTTTCCTGCCAAGGCCCCCATTGGTCCTTTCCAGGTTCTTCATTCGTATTCCACCATTTTGCTAAGAATCGAAGATTGTTATACGAGACTTCATCACCTTTTAAATATACTTTACTTGCATTCCATTGCTCTAATATAGGTTTAGGTACCTCTCCTATTTGAAGCAACTTAATTGCAGCGTCGGCATCAGCCAACCCAGAGCCACAACCTATACATTGGTTTGGATTCGGAAATTGGCGTGAAGACTGCTTAATAATTTTTTCTACTTTCTCTGGGGTGATCAGAGGATCCGCTTGGTATAATAGAGCGGCAAGCCCTGCGACATGAGGAGCTGCCATGCTTGTTCCTTGATAATACGCATACCCCTCTGTTGTCGGCTGTTTTTGACCATTGTTAATGGTAGACAGAATCGCCGCTGTTTTCCCAAGTTGAGTGTATTCACCTCCGGGAGCTGCTATATCAACCACATCACCAAAATTTGAATAATAAGAACGGCTACCGACATTATTGACCGCTGCGACAGTAATAACATTAGCACAACTGGCAGGAGTGTAATTATAGGCATTACGATTACTATTTCCTGCCGCTACTACAATCGTAGAACCATTTGATCGAGCAAGGTCAATTGCATTTTGAGTCGTACGAGAGCAGCTACCTTGACCACCTAAAGACATATTAATCACCTGTGCAGGATTACGATTAATATTCGCCCCAGGTACATCGCCACCTGATGCCCAGATGATTCCATCAGCGATATCAGAAGTATATCCACCACAGCGCCCTAGCACTCTAACTGGAACAACTTTTGCGTCATATGCGACCCCAGCAATCCCTTTACTATTATTGGCAACAGCAGCAATTGTTCCAGCAACATGAGTACCATGCCACGATGAATTACGTGCTGGTGAATTCTGTTTACACTGATTTTTTAGTACCCAATCACCAGGATCAGACGCATCATTATCACGACCATCGCCATCATTTCCCATCATTGGATCTGTAATAAAATCCCAACCTGGTAGCATATTTGATTCTAGATCAGAATGAAGCGCGTAACCCGTATCAACCACCGCGACTGTCGTACTTTTACCACTGTATTTTGGCCAAACTGCCGCAACATTTATTCCAGCATAATGTTTACCAACTCCCCATAGTTCAGAAATACGAGTGTCATTTGGCATTTCTAATGGGTGTAGTATCAAATCTGGCTCAGCATACTCTACCTGAGGATCGCCTTCTAAACTGTTTAGAATCAAGTCCAACTCTTCACTATTTTTCCACTCATCAAGTTCGTAAACTTCTTCTCCGGTTGAAAGAGTACGAATATATTTACTCTTACTTCCTGTCGCTGAACTTAATACTGCTGCGGTATCTAGTTGCCTAAATTCTTGCATGTCAATATTTAACACATCACGTTTAACGGGTTTATACTTGATAATCACTCGGTTGGTTTCAATGAAATTATTATTTTCTTCATCAACTTGATTTGCCAAAGCACAGTTAAAGCTCAATGCTGTAACTATCCCTAAACACATGAATGAACGTTGAATATGCTTCATTTATTATTCCTTCTTTATTATTGACGCTTATGGGTTACGGCACTTAATAACATGAAGTATGACGAGCAAACTCATTTCACTGAGATGCCAATAAGAACCTTGTATCATATAAAATTCTTATGCGCACAACCTTATCTCATTCGTACGATCAATAGTTCTTTGGAAGGAAATAATTAATACTTATTGCATTAATTATCTGACCATTCAGGGTGCCACTGGGAGTCGAGGTCAAGAATAGTGCTTGATAGAAGAGTGGTTCTCTTTTGAAATCGCTAGACACAAAAGCTGGCTTCCAGTGGTGTTTCCTTTGGGAGAGTTTAAAATACTTTTATACTGCGTTAATAAATTTCAATTTAGATCAACTAGATCCTCAATTTATCTCCTTGCCTAAAAGCATTTTAACTCTCACTGAACTGAGCAGATAATTAATGGATTTGGTATAAGCTTTGGCCGATTGGAATAAAACACTGTTTACTTCCATACTAATCCCTGTATTATCCCCGCCATAAATTGACGAAAGCGGAAAATTGCTATTATTTCATCGGTATTTGTTGGTTATAGCGGTGCTTTATTAAGTGTGATTTTCGGAGGTACTATGAAAGACGATATGATCACCCTAACACCAGAGACCGCAGATCAGTTAAGGAAAGATTTTAAGGTGACCAAGCAGTATCTAGGTAAGCCGCAAGTTACTATCAATATAAGCGCTGAAAATTTAACTCTTTTAACCACTGGCATCTTCAGCTTCTTATCGTTCTTAATCATGTTTTTTCTGATTGCTGAAACAATAAAGTCTTTTAACGGTAAAGCTTAAAGCTTAGTAGCCCTCGTCATAGAACAAGGGCAAGATGTCACAATAGAATAATGTAAGATGGGGTATAGCAAGAAAGTTACCTTATTTCGCTATTTACCTCGTATTTTCTGCACAGTAGTAACCACAGCCAGCACAATTACACCTGCCACTACCCCGACTATGCCGTTAAACAAAGTGGGGGCTATCACATCTGCAGTAGGAATAGTCGCAACCGATTCAGTAATAGCATGCACAAGATCGTGAGAGTTCGGTACGCTATGAACAACAATACCTCCCCCGACTAAGAACATCGCTATCGTGCCAACCACTGCTAAAAATTTCATTAAATAAGGGGCTGCATTCACCAAAAAAGTGCCAAATGCACGCTTGGTGGTTTTTTCTTCACTGTGTTCCACTAAATACAAACCTGCATCGTCCAATTTCACAATGCCCGCCACCAGCCCATAAACTCCCGCCGTCATTACCACTGCAATCAAACTGACCACCAGTAATTGGGTGGGAAATGGGTGGGTTTGTACTGTACCTAAAGCAATAACAATAATTTCAGCAGACAAAATAAAATCTGTGCGTATTGCCCCTTTTATTTTTTCTTGCTCAAACGCAACTAAATCAATATTTTCATCTTCCCGTTGCTCTGGTGTTTCTGATTCCTCTTTACCGTGTAAGAACTTATGAGTGATCTTCTCTACACCTTCAAAACACAAAAATAATCCACCGAGTAAAAGCATTGGGGTAATTAGCCAAGGAGCAACAGCACTGATTAATAATGCCGCGGGGACTAAAATTAGCTTATTTTTAAATGACCCTTTTGCAACAGCCCACACCACAGGGATTTCACGTTCAGCCCGTACACCTGAGACCTGCTGTGCATTCAAAGCTAGATCATCACCAAGTACTCCTGCCGTTTTGCGTGCAGCAACTTTTGTCATCAAAGCAACGTCATCTAAAACGGTTGCAATATCGTCAAGTAGGGTCAATAAACTCGCACCAGCCACTGGGTTTCTCCTTTTAAAAATTACGCTGGAATAAATCATATTCTCTTTCCAGCATAGACCTTGATTCAGGGTATTCTCGCTGAAAAAAGCAACTTTGGCATATACGCTTCTGACAAGAAACTCATACAAACAACAACCCAAAGAATACTTGTTATCACTTTATCAATATATTCCTGACAGAACTTTCACCTAAAATATAGTTATCTCTCGCATCGTATTAGAGTGTTTGGTTGCTATATTTGAATAACAAACGAAAAGATGCATATTATCTGTATCAATATAGCTGCGATATATAGTAAATTCGACTGTAGCAATACTATTACATTGGTACGTATGTCCAACTTAGCAGACAAAGTTTAATCGAGCATCGTTTTTAACGATACTTATTATAAAAGAATAACGGACAAGCATGACCAAAATTAATTTTGACGATTTAATAAAATCCCTTTATGGCTCTTTGATTGATCCTGATGGATTTAAGCCTTTTTTATCAAAACTCATAGAACAATGTAATTTCCGCTCTGGTGCTTTAATCATGGCGAATATGGAGACAAGAGATGTAAATGTCATCTGGATGGAAGGTCTCGAACTAGAAAACCTTCAATTATTCATGGAGCGTTTAGATCGTAAAGATCCACTAATAGAAGAGCTAGTGAAAGCAGCACCAGGATCGCTAATCATCGCAGGAGATGCAACACGAGAAGTCGCTAGAATTAATGAACCCGAGTTCTATCGAGATTGGATTTGCAACCTCGATATTCATTATGCAGCAGGTGCTGTATTAACCATTGAAGGCAGTTGGGTTAGCCAAATGGTGTTTCAACGGCGTCAGGATCAAGGTATGTTCTTACCTGATGAAATGGATATGCTGAAACAGCTTATTCCCCATATGCAACATGCTATGCACCTGCATCATCTAAAGGTAGATCAAGATAAACAACGTTTACTTTCACAGCTTTTATTTGATCAAATACAGCAGCCTGTCATTCTGTTAGATAACGCCAATAATGTTTGCCACTGTAACCAAAAAGCAAATGCTTTTTTATCTAAAAGCATGCCACTAAAAATTATAAATAGAAAACTTCACAGTATTAAAGCGAATGAAAATACCGAGATGGATCTGGCTATTAATGCGTGTAGAACAAGTAAAAGCACACAAACAGTCCATATTAAAACGATAGATAACCACGTATTGGCACTTACTTTTGCTCCTTTGGTTAAAGAGAATAACAGCATTGAAAATGGTGTCGCTATTTTCATTTACAATAGTGAACAAGCACCTAACCTTGATTTACAAATATTGCGTGATTTATTTAATTTATCGGACAAAGAAGGAAAAGTCTGTTGTGAATTAGTCAATGGACGATCTCCCGCTGAAATTGCTGATTTACACTACCTCTCATACGAGACAGTTAGAACCTATATTAAGCGCATAATGAAAAAAACGCAGACTAGCCGACAAAACGAACTGGTTGCCAAATTAATGTCCAGCCCTGCTTTTTACCCTATCACTTCACCTTCAAAGGTATAAATAAAGTGTAAGCTAGTCTACAAAAGCACCTTAGTGTCCCCAAATGGGGACATTTATTTACTGCTAATTCAATTAATCTACAGCATATAAATTGAGTGGCTTAAATTAGTCTCTATTTGACGTCTCATTAATATTCAAACAACGTAACCTGGCTAGGTGGTTGATTTATTTGATATTGATTTATGACGATACATAAACTTAATGAATACGAAGAAAAGAAGCTAATACCATCTCAACATTTTTTAGTGACACCCGATAATTTCGCACGAGCCATGATTGGTGCGGATTTTATGGCCACGTAAAGTGGCCTTTTTTTATACTTTAATACAATTGGCTACCGTTTGTAATGCCTGCTGAGTCCGTTCATTCCACGGATATGAGCAATTAATTCGCATACAGTTTTTATACCTATCATCGCTCGCAAATAATGACCCAGGTGCAATACTGATGTTATGCACATCTAATAATCGTTGAAGTAAATCAGACGTATTAATATGCTTTGGCAACACTACCCATAAAAAATATCCCCCTTCTGGTCGGGTAACCTGTGTTTCACATGGGAAATATTGTTCAATCGCATCTAACATTTGTTGTTGTCGTGCTTTCAACTGGCGTCTTAATCGTCGTAAATGAATATCATAACCACCATGTAAGACATATTGTGCGAGTGCTAACTGATTAGGTACCGCAGTAGATAAGGTCGACATTAACTGAAGCTGTTCAATCTGCTTGGCATATTGCCCCGCCACTACCCAGCCCACTCGAAAACCTGGGGCTAAGCATTTAGAAAATGACCCACAATGCAAAACCATTCTTCTATTGTCGTAGGCTTTAATCGGTGTTGGTTTCGACTCTGAAAAATATAGCTCGTTATACACATCATCTTCAATGAGCGGAATCGTGTGTTTCATCAGCAAGTTATTAATCGCGATCTTATTTTCATCTGGCATCGAAGCCCCTAGCGGGTTTTGATATTTACTCATCAACCAGCAGGCTTTAATGTCGTGTGCTTTGATTGCAGCTTCTAATGCATTAACTGAGATGCCCGTTCGAGGGTGTGTCGCTATTTCTACAGCTTTTAAACGTAACCGTTCTACTGCTTGTAGAGCACCATAAAAAGCAGGCGATTCAATCGCCACAGTATCACCAGGTTGCGTTACTGCCATCAAACTCAATCCTAATGACTCCATGGCACCAGAGGTGATCACAATGTCATTGATTGATACATCAATACAATCTCGAATGTAACGTTTGGCAATCGCACGACGTAACGCGATATTACCCGGCGGCAAATCTGTCACTGTACTCTGTGCTGGCATTGTTTTCATGGTTTGTGCCAATGCACGACCAAGTTGTTTAAGAGGAAATAAATCAGGGTCCGGAAAAGCCGATCCAAATGGCATCACGTCAGGACGCTTACAAGCCGTTAGTACATCAAAGATATGCGCGTTTATTTTAATTGAGCGATTCACAACTTGAGGCATCATTTGCTGTGGTTCAGCTAAACGATTTAAATGGGCAGTAACAAAGTAACCTGATTTAGGTTTGGCATAAATCCACCCTTCTGTTTCTAACAACTCATAGGCTTTAAGCACCGTCATAGGGCTAATACTGTGTTTCTTACTCATGACTCGAATGGAAGGGATACGATCGCCAGGCAACCAAATTCGCTGTTCTATTTGCTGTTGTATTTCTGTTGCTACAGCATGGTAGCGAGTCTGTTGGGGTGCCATTATCCATCAACCTTAACGAATAGAAATATTATCTTGTCTGCAGTGAGTATACCCAAGCTACCTATTCAAGTTAATGTCATGTTGTTTAAATCGCGACTTACTAAGGCTTATTTGAACACAGCTAAAACACTTGCAGGGTAATACAACCAGCAGATTTACAGGCTGTAACAGTTGTAGCAATATGAAAATTAGGTAGGAATTGTACTATTACTGTCTATGATTTCAGCAAATAGCCTCTCACCTTCCAGCAGAGGCTACAAAAATCTTTAAACATGGTAACGAGCAATACTTAATCCATCAGGATCAATATCCGGTGTTACACCACTGATAACATCAGCGAGCAATCGTGCAGAGCCACAAGCCATTGTCCAGCCTAACGTGCCATGTCCAGTGTTGGTGAATAAATTAGAAAAGGGGGTTTTGCCAATAATCGGCGTACCATCGGGAGTCATTGGACGCAGCCCTGTCCAGTATTCCGCCTTGCTCATATCACCACCATTTGGAAATAAATCTTGCACCACCATAGCGATAGTCGCTTTGCGTTGCTCACTTAAATCTAAATCATAACCAGCAAGCTCTGCGGTTCCTGCTACACGAATACGTTGCTCAAAGCGTGTCATCGCCACTTTATAGGTCTCATCCATTACTGTTGAAACGGGCGCTTGTGTCTCGTCGGTTACCGGTATCGTTAATGAATAGCCTTTTACTGGATAAACAGGAGTAGCTAACCCCAATGGTGAGAGCAACGAAGAAGAATACGAGCCCATTGCCATTACGTACGCATCGGCCTTCAATTCCCCCATGCTGGTTGATACAGAGTTAATCTTATCTTGCGTCTGGTTTAGCTTCTGTACGTCAACATTGAAATGAAACTTCACGCCAGCCTTTATCGCGAGTTCAGTAAGTTGCTGGCAAAACTGATAACAATCACCCGTTTCATCATCGGGTAGTCTCAACCCGCCGACAATTTTATCTTTTACATTTTCTAAACCCGGTTCGGCTGCAATACAACCTGCCACGTTTAGTTCCTCATACCGTGTTCCACTTTCTGCTAATACTTGAATATCTTTTGCAACGGCTTCTATTTGTGCTGCATTTCTAAATACTTGTAATGTACCTTGCTGACGCCCTTCATAATTGATCGGCTGATGCTTTCTCAGATCAATTAAACAGTCACGGCTATAATTCGCCACGCGTAACATGCGCGCTTTATTAATTTGGTAACGTTCTTGATTGCAGTTCGCCAGCATTTTCGATGCCCATACATACAAATCGGGCGACAAACTTGGTTTAATTTTTAAAGGTGCGTGCTTTTGCGCTAGCCATTTTAATGCCTTAACCGGAATACCAGGTGCTGCCCATGGTGATGAATACCCGTACGATATTTGCCCTGCATTCGCAAAGCTCGTTTCTTCTGCACTTTTTGACTGGCGATCAATAACGGTAACATCATGACCCGCCTCAGCAAGATACCAAGCGGACGTTAACCCAATCACACCACAACCTAATACGATCACTTCCATACATACTGACTTTATTGATAAAAAATAATACGTAAAGAATGTGCGATTTACATTTGCTTAACAATCGATAAATATTAATATCAGTGTTTAGTATTTCTAAAGGCTGGTCAAATAAGCATGATTCGATTAAAAGGTAATGTGTTAGCAGGGTTAGCAACATTTGAAACAGTCGCGCGTTTTGGTAGCTTTACACAAGCCGCCGAGCACCTACATATTACGACAGGTGCGATCAGCCAACAAATCAGTCATTTAGAACAAGAGCTAAGCTTTGTGCTGTTTGAAAGACACTCTCGAGGCGTTCGTTTAACCACTGAAGGTAACCAGTTGTACTACGTGGTAAACCAAAGTTTGACCGATATTAGAGATGTGATTAATCAAATCCAAAAAGCGCATCATGCTGAAGGTGAAATACACCTTAAACTGACCCCCTCATTTGCTTTTAAGTGGTTAGTACCTCGCCTTCACGATTTCTATACTCAATACCCCGAGATTAAAATACATACCTTCGCTGAAGGGGCACTTGTCGATCACAGCGATACCAATTTTGATTTAGCGATTGATTATGGGCAAACCCCCTATCTACCGACACGTAATAAAAGCCAGGTATCGTTATTAATGGCAGAAAAACTCCTCCCCGTGATGAGCCCTGATTACATGAAAAAGTTTGACTGGAATAACCCACAAGATACAAGTCAAAACATCTGGGAGAAGGTCAGATTACTTCACGATGCAATGCCATGGCAACATGCCACTAAAGATGATGAATGGCGTTTTTGGTTTAAAGAAAATGGATTAACACCACTCAACGTAGATATCGGTCTTCAGCATGGGCATTATTTTAATCGTACCGACATGGCGATGGCTGCCGCAGCAGCAGGGTTAGGGGTTGCTTTAGCTCGCTGTGCACTTGTAGAAGAAGACTTTTCGAAAGGCAGCCTAGTTTCACCTTTCGAGCCTTTGGATGCCAAAGCGGGTTATTACTTAATACAGCACCATTACTCACCTGCCATTGAATGCTTTAAAGCATGGTTAAGACAGCAAATTAATTCCTCTAATGCATAAAAAGAAACGTAACAGGCACAAGTAGCATATGAAAGTGATTAAAATACTAACTATCACTTTCACCATTATCTTTCCAACAAGAAATACTTCACTTAACGATAAAACTTTTTTATTTGCAAAGGTGATTCATCAATTGTTTAATCCACCCAACACTTACTAAGTACGTTATCAGACATAAAACCTTTACGTGCTTATATTTCGATAAATAACACTAGGAATACCGTCGCTAATACTGCCCAGCGAGCTACACATCTACGATCTTTCTTTTAAATCCGTGTATTACCAAGGTTGTCAGCTAATCATTTATGCTGCACAAAACGGTGTCTGCTCTAAACAGATTGACGAAGTTGAATGTATTTTCAACGCCTTGGCCTATTTGCTGTGACCCCACAGTAATCGTCGTTATCATCAAAAGAGTGATGTGAGAATGAGTAATTGGTCAATTCATGATGCGCGTGAAATGTATAACACGCCTTACTGGAGCCAAGGTTACTTCGATATTAATGCGCAAGGTTCTGTTGTAGCTTGCCCTGATAAAAATGACCCAACGAATGCTATTGATCTATCTAAATTAGCAGATGAATTAATTGCAGCAGGTGCTTCATTACCTGTACTGGTTCGATTCCCTGATATTCTGCAAAATCGCGTAGACAGCCTTTGCAGCGCATTCAACCAGTCGATCGAATCTTATGATTATCAAAATAGTTATCTTGCTGTTTATCCGATTAAAGTAAATCAGCAGCAAGCCGTTGTTAGTGAAATACTAAAAAGCCAATACGCCAAACAGCAACGCCAACTGGGCTTGGAAGCAGGCAGTAAGCCAGAACTAATGGCCGTATTAGCCATGGCACAAGAAGCCAGTTCTGTGATTGTTTGTAATGGCTATAAAGACCGCGAATATATTCGTCTTGCGCTTATTGGTGAAAAGCTTGGGCACGAAGTGTATATCGTGCTTGAAAAAATGTCTGAACTAAACATTATTCTAGAAGAAGCGAAACAATTGGGTGTTACTCCTCGTTTAGGCTTGCGTGCGCGTTTAGCATCACAAGGTAAAGGAAAGTGGCAATCAAGTGGCGGTGAAAAGTCTAAATTCGGCTTATGTGCTTCACAAGTCTTAACCGTAATCGACTTATTACGTGAACGCGATATGTTAGGGTGCCTGCAATTATTGCACTTCCACCTTGGCTCTCAGCTTGCCAACATTCGTGACGTAAGAAATGGCGTTGGTGAAGCAGGTCGTATCTATGCCGAGCTCAAAAAAATGGGTGTGGGTATTACAACGGTCGATGTAGGCGGTGGTTTAGCAATTGACTACGAGGGTACACGTAGCCAAAGCAGCTGCTCGATGAATTACAGCCTGAGTGAATATGCTAATAATGTGGTTTACACCTTAGGCGATGTTTGTATCGAATACGATATTGCGATGCCGCGAATTATTTCAGAATCGGGACGAAACTTAACAGCCCATCATGCGGTACTAATTACCGATGTGATTGGTGTTGAAGGGTATAAAGCGGAAGATATCTCTGCACCTGCCGACGACGCACCACAGATTTTGCATAACATGTGGCGCTCTTGGAAAGAGCTGTCAGAATCGACAAGTCACCGCTCGTTAGTGGAAATTTTCCACGATAGCCAAAGTGATTTATCTGAAGTGCATGCATCTTTCAGCATGGGGTTAATTAACTTCATCGATCGCGCTTGGGCAGAGCGAGTAAGCTTACGCCTGTGCTATCAATTAGAAAAACTATTATCAGCCAAGAACCGTGCACATCGTCCTTTATTAGATGAATTACATGAACGCTTAGCCGATAAATTATTTGTGAATTTTTCGCTTTTTCAATCATTACCTGATGCTTGGGGAATCGATCAGGTTTTCCCTGTATTACCTTTATCGCAATTGGATAAAGCACCTGAAAGTCGCGCAGTTATTTTAGATATCACCTGTGATTCTGATGGTGCTATCGATCAATATGTTGAAGGCCAAGGCATTGAAAGTACGTTAGCCGTACCAAAATGGGATGATGAAAATCCCTATCGTGTCGGGTTCTTTTTAGTCGGTGCATATCAAGAAATTCTAGGCGATATGCATAATTTATTTGGTGACACTGATACAGCAGTTGTACGATGTGATGGCGCTGGTCACTACGAAATCGAACACATTGAACGCGGTGATTCAGTCGGTGATGTATTACGCTATGTACATTTAGATGCTCGTGAATTCTTACGTCAGTATGAACTAATGGCAAAGGCGAACCTGCCTGAATCTGAGCACGCAGATATCCTTGGTGAATTGGCTGAAGGGCTAAACGGATATACCTACTTAGAAGATATGCGTAACAACAAATAGTCGTTACTCAATATCGTATTTTAATATCATGCTTTAACACTGAGATAGTCAGTCGTTATACCAATCTGGATAAGTAAATGGTCATAAATTTGCGTAGGGAAAATCGGTAAGAACAAGGCAGAAATTGAAATAACTAGTCGTTCTAATTATAAAATTTCTAACGTAGTTATTATCGATTTTAACCAGCAATAATGATCAGATACTTATTTAGGTTGGTATTATAATATCGGCTGGCTATCTCGGCATTGCCTGGAGACAACGATGGCAACAATTGCTAATTATGCCGACTACTCATTATATTCCAATGCTTTTGGGTTCTTACGGCAGCCACTAAATTTTACACCACAGCAATCTGATGCTGATGTGATCATTACAGGAGTGCCTTTCGACCTTGCTACAACAGGACGCTCAGGTAGCCGAATGGGCCCAGGGGCGATTCGTCAAGCCTCTGTCAATCTGGCATGGGAAGGAAAGCGCTGGCCGTGGACATTCAATTTAAACAAAGCCATTAAAATTGAAGATTGTGGTGATTTAGTTTTTGATTGTGGTGACCCAGCTCAAATGAGTGAACGGCTTGAAGCACATGCCGATAGCTTAATCCAGCAAGGGAAAAGCTTACTGAGTTTTGGTGGCGATCACTTCGTTACTTTGCCTTTATTACGCGCACATGCAAAAAAATACGGTGAAATGGCATTAATCCATTTTGATGCCCATACCGATACTTACGATATGGGCAGCAAGTATGATCACGGTACAATGTTTTACCATGCACCGAATGAAGGGTTAATCGATCCTACACACTCTGTTCAAATCGGTATTCGAACTGAACACAGCCATACACTGGGTTTTAATGTTATTGATGCTGCCAGTGCTAATGACCGCACGGTAGAATCCATTATTCAGCAAATCAAAGAAACAGTCGGTACACGCCCTGTTTACCTTACCTTTGATATTGACTGTTTAGATCCCGCTTACGCTCCGGGTACTGGTACACCAGTATGTGGCGGATTAAGTACTGATAAAGTACTGAAGATACTAAGAGGTCTTGTCGGTATTAATTTAATCGGAATGGATGTGGTGGAAGTAGCGCCAGCCTATGATCACGCAGAAATAACCGCGCTTGCTGCGGCAACCATTGCTACTGATTTATTGCACCTTTGGGCAAGTAATCAAACCAAGAACTAACAATCACTTCTGCGGGGAAGTCACCACTTCCCTGCTAATTAGCTCGATCAGTATTATCCTTTAAGGAGTCCGATTTCACGGATATGAGGGATATGCAGATCAATCTCGATACAATCATCTTTGAATTATGTGCCATAGTAATAAGTACTGCGATATTAGGCACTGCATTTCTCTACGCCCGACAGCCGATTATTCTAGCTTATATTGCCGCGGGTATGCTAATTGGACCTCATGGGCTTGAGTGGATTCACAATGCTGAAAATGTGAGTCAAATCGGACACCTTGGCGTCATTTTGCTGCTTTTCTTACTCGGACTTAATCTTCAACCCAGAAAGTTAATTCGCCTATTTAAAGAAAGTGCCATGGTGACATTAGGCACGTGTAGTTTTTTCTTTTTATGTACTTTGGGTTTTGGTTTAGCTATTCAGCTCGCTCTTCATGATGCACTCGTTGCTGCAGCTGCCCTCATGTTTTCCAGCACGGTTATTGGATTAAAATTAATTCCGACCACAACGCTGCATCACAAACGAATGGGGGAGATCATGACCAGTATCTTGCTAGTACAAGATATTCTCGCCATCACGGTTATTTTATTCCTCAATGTTGATAGCAACAACGGCATGATGCTCGCATTTAGCATGCTCTTACTAAAATTTAGTCTGATGTGTATTTGCGCTTATTTAGGAGTGAGATATGTTGTTCTACCCTTATTTAGCCGATTTGATTTTATCCAAGAATACAGTTTTGTAACTACACTCGCGTGGTGTTTACTGTGGGCTGAAACGGGGCATCAAGTTGGGTTATCTTATGAAAGCGGGGCATTCATTGCAGGGTTATCTATTGCTGTAAGCCGGGTGTCTCAAGCTATTTCTATTCACTTAAAACCTCTTCGTGAGTTTTTTCTGATTCTATTTTTCTTTTCCATTGGTGCGCGTATGAACTTAACCACGGCTAATATCTACACGTTATGGGGATGTTTATTTGGCGGAATGTTAATAGTAATTAAAGCATGGGGATTTCGATTCGCCCTGCTCGTCGCAAAAGAAAAACCTAGCATGAATAAAGAACTAAGCGCTCGATTGAGCCAAGCCAGCGAATTTTCATTATTATTGGCTTATTCCGCCATGACTGCTGAACTCGTTTCACAAGAAGGAATAATGTTTATACAAGCCGCAACACTGAGTACGTTTGTAATTTCAACCTATTGGGTTGTTAAATATTACCCTACCCCAATTTCGATGATCAAAAATCTACGGCAAGATTAACTTTGAGGCAAAATATAAAAATCCCCGAAGCATCAGATGCGTTCAGGGATTTGTATCTAGCAACAAGTCAGAATTAGAACTCTTTGTAACTACGGTACTTAATACTAAAGAAGATCGTATAGAGCACGGGCACGATGAGCAGGGTCAGAATAGTTGCAACACCTAAACCAAACATGATTACCGCAGCCATCGACTCGAAGAAAGCATCTGTAACCAGTGGCAACATACCTAAAATCGTCGTTATCGCCGCCATACAGACAGGACGTACACGGCTTACCGTTGATTCAAATACGGCCTTAAACGGTTCCTTTCCTTCTGAAATATCAAGATTAATCTGATCAAGTAAGACGATACCATTTTTGAGCAACATACCAGACAGACTTAGCATCGCAAGCAATGCCATAAAACCAAATGGCGTTCCCATTACCAGCAGACCCATAGTGATACCTATCATGGCTAGAGGTACACAGCACCAAATAACCAAAGGCTTTCGTATCGAGTTAAACAAGAATACGGTAATAAGGAACATCACCATAAACCCCATTGGCAATGAAGCAAACAGCGCGGCACTTGCATCACCAGACGATTCATATTCACCTCCCCATTCTAGCTCATAACCTGGTGGTAGTTTTATAGCTTCTATCTGAGGGCGAACCTTGTTAAATAACTCGGCTGGTAAAATGTCATACTCAAAATCAGCATCGGCAAATATGGTTAAAGTACGTTTTCGATCGCGACGTTGAATAATTTGATCTTCAAATTTAACATCAAAACCATTTATTACCTGCTGCATGGGAACATAGACCGATAATGTCGGGCTCCAGATCAGCAGGCTATTGATAGACTCGATATTGACCCGCTCTTCATCTGGCAAACGCGCAACGATAGGTAAAAGATTAGTACCTTCACGATATAACCCTGTCTGTAGCCCCGCAAAGGCATAATTCAGGGTATGATCGACATCTTCCTTATTGATGCCTAAGCGGCGAGCCTGAGTTTCATTAAACTTTGGTTCAATAAATTTAGTCCTTTCCCGCCAATCGTGACGTACGTTCACTGTACCTGGGGTGGCATTAAATATTGCCATCACTTCAGTCGCAATATCACGCAGTACATCAGGATCGGAACCTTGAATCCTTGCCTCAATTTTAGCGTCTGTTGATGGACCTATCTCTAATCGCTTAAACTTTAACTGGGCTTGCGGGAACTCAGCCTCGATTTGTTTACGATATGTCGACATTACAGAATCAAGCATATCAAAGTCTGATGTTCGTATTGCTATTTGAGCAAAGGCCGCATAACTTTTTTGTGGTTCATAGGTCAGCATAAACCGTTGAAAACCTTTACCGATGGTGGATGATATAAATTCAACATTATCCAGTTTACTTGCTATTTGCTCCATACCTGCAATGGCTTCACGAGTTTCACGAATATCTGTCCCCTCTGGCAACCAGACATCTACCAAAAAGATAGGTGTAGTTGAAGGTGGGAAAAAAGACTGTTTCACGTAACCGAAACCCATGATTGAGATGGCAAAAGTGACCACAACAGCTATTACCGATACCCAACGGAATCGCATACACACATCAAGCAAGGCTTTATAGCCGACAAAGAATGCACCTTTATATGGGTCGCTTTCTTCTTCACCGCTCTGCGCCACCGCTTCTTTACCAAAAAAGAGTTGAGCAAAAAATGGGGTTAAGGTAATTGCTGTAACCCAAGATAAGGTCAATGAAAATAGCAGAACCCAGAACAAAGAGCCGGCAAATTCACCTGTAGAGTCAGGCGAAAGACCGATAGGCGCAAAAGCGGTAATAGCAATAATTGTTGCGCCCAACAGCGGCCACATCACCTGACCAACAATGGACTTAGCCGCCTCAAGTGTGGATTGACCACGTTGACGCCCCATCAGGATCCCTTCAACAACCACGATGGCATTATCAACTAGCATACCCAAGGCAATAATGAGAGCACCCAGAGATATTCGCTGTAGCTCTATCTCCGCCATTAGCATCAAAATAAATGTGCCTAAACAAGTCAAAAAGAGAATTAATCCAATCAGGATTCCGCTCTTTACTCCCATGAATATCAGCAGCACAATAATAACAATCACAACAGCTGCTACTAGGTTCAAAATAAAGTCACGAACCGAGTTATCAACTTCCACAGGCTGGTTATACATAAACTCCGAAGTCATACCTGCGGGGCGGGCAAAATCAATATCTGTTAATTTATCATTAACTGCTTTACCTATCTCGACGACATTAACCCCCTGACTGAAGGAGATACCTATATTGATCGCTTGGCTCTGGTCAAAAGTAACAAAGTGATCGGGTATTTCCTGAAATCCTCGGTGGATCGTCGCGACATCTTTTAGATAAATGAGCTTATCTTTTGATGTACCAGGAATAATTAGATCACCTAACTCTTCGACAGATTGAAAAGCACCTGTTGGACGCAAACTTAAGTTTTCACCGGCAATACGAATATTGCCTGAGTCGACGACCATATTCTGGGAGTTAAGCAAATTGGTAATAAGGGTTAGATCGATTTGGAACGAAGCCAGTTTACTTAACGATACTTCAATAAATACTTGCTCTTGCTGCTGTCCTTCCAGAGTGACTTTGCTGACACCCGGAACCAACTCCAATTCACGTTTCACATAATCAACATAATCTAACAGATCTTGGTAGCTATAATCATCGCCACGAACCATCATCATGACGCCATACACATCACCAAAGTCATCATTAACCAATGGCGTATAAACCCCAGGCGGCAATTGACTTGTCATGTCTCCCACTTTACGTCGCAGCTCATCCCAGATTTGAGGTAGCTCATCTGGACCATAAGTATTTTTTATAGTCACTGTAATTTGGGACATGCCGGGGGTGCTAATGGAGACAATATCATCCACATAAGACAGAGCCTGAATTGCCTTCTCTATAGGATAAGTGACCTCTTCCTCTACCTCTGTAGCGGTGGCTCCTGGGTAAACTGTTACGACAACGGCATCTTTAATAGTAAAAGGGGGGTCTTCCAGTTGGCCTAAACCGAAGAATGACATTACACCGCCAATCAACAGGATCAGAGTAAACATCCAACTTATGATGCTGTTTTTAACAAAATAACTTGCAATATTCATCGTTCACCCTTCATCTGTTCAACTTTTTGGCCTTCGGTCAAACGTGAAGCTCCGTCAGATATGATCTCTTCTCCATCCTTCAAACCCGCGGTGATTTCTATCATATCGCCTGAAAGAATACCTAAACGGACCTCTCGGAGCGCTACTGTCTGACTATCACTCTGATATACCCAGACATTAGAAATTTGCTTATCCAACAGCAATCCATCTTGCATCATCACAGCATTCACTGGCACCAGGTACCCACGACTATAGGTGTAAGTCATATTCTCTAAATCAACCTTTACTTTAGCTTGCATACCTTCAAGCACCTTATGCTCAGGATCGAAATCAACCGCCAAAGTGGCGATATAGCTGTGAGTTACAGGATCCTTGATCATGCTCACTTCCAAAGGTCTACCCTCAAACGTGATATCGGGATAAGCTTCAAAGGTTACATCAAAAAGATCATCATCTGTTCTATCCTCTTCCCGTATCGCAACAGAAATGATCATATCGGGTATTTGTACATCCACTTCGATCAGATCCATTTTGTGCATACTCAGAACAGAGACACCCGACTGGATATTTTCAAAAGCATCGAGGAATACATCACCGACTATGCCGTCAAACGGCGCCCTTAACTCGGTATACTTCAGCGTAAGTTCTGCCATACGGAACTCTGCCTTGGCCACCAAATACTCAGCACGCATCTTGTCGAATTCAGCCTGCGACATCAGCTTTTTCTTTAACATTGACTTGCCGCGTCGATACTGGTTATTAGTCTGGTCTTTTTTAGCTCGACGATCATTGAGCGCAATTTCATAGTCACTCTTATCTAAAACCGCTAACAAGTCGCCTTTTTTAACCTGTGTCCCTTTCGAGACAGGGATCTCTGCAATTTTTCCATCTACACGAAAAGAGAGCTCCGCCAGATCATGCGCTTTAGCAATACCATTAAAGACTCGTCCTACTTCGTTCTTAGATTCTGGTAACTGGAATACCTCAACACGAGCAATTTTTTCTTCATATTCAATTTCATCAACGCACCCCAGCAGAGCTGTACTACAAAATAAAGTTACCGCTAAAATTTTCATTTTCATGATTACAGCCCCCTCTCTTTAACCCAAGGCACTGCGGCTTGGCCATCTTGTAATTCAGTTGCACCGGTCATCACTAGCCAATCACCATCTTGTAAACCGCTCACCAATCGACCGTCATCAAGCTTTATTGCTACTTTTTCCAATTTATCGCTTTCAGGTAACCAACGAAAAACAAAATTATTTCCATTATCTTGGATTAAAGCACCCGCAGGGATTTCAAGTAATTTATCATTGGCAGAACCAGGAATAGTGAGCTTCACCTTTGCATTCATGCCTGAAAGAACGTTCACCTGTTCGGGAGTCGGTAAAGTGAAAACAACGGTATAACTTGCTGTTGATGGATCTGCGACTGTGCTCAGCTCTTTAAGGCTAGCTTCAAACCACTGTTCTTTTCCCTCAAAATTAATTTCGACTTTGAGTGCGCTTTCTTCTTGCTTTTGTACTCGTTGCAATGAGCCTATATATTGCTCAGCCAGCTGGAAGCTGACATCGATGAATGATTCCGTTTGAATTCCCAATACCTGCTGTTTTTCTCTAACAAACTCAAACTCTTCCGAATAACGAGCTGAGATAGCCCCTTCATAAGGCGCCAGCAACTTAGTATAATCACGATCGTTATTCGCCTTATCTAAAGCTGATTTGGCGGTAGCTAGTTGGCTCTTAGACTTATCAAAATCATTTTTAGATATAAAGCCTTTACCCACCAATTGCTTAGATCTTTTATAAAGAACTCGTGCTAATTCATATTGTGATTTTGCAACCTGATATGCCTGCTCGTACATAGCAGGATCTATAGTTGCCAATAGATCACCAGCCTTAACTTGAACCCCAGGTCTAACCAATATTTTGTTAATTTCACCAGCAACGCGAAAAGAAAGTATTGCTTGGTCTGAGGCCTGTACCTCCCCCGGTAATATTCGTTCTTTTTGACCATCACCAATCTGGACCTGTATCAACTTAACTGGTCTAGGGTAATCAGGCTCACTCTCAACCTTTCTTTCATTACCGCAGGCAGTAAGAAAAGCTAGGCTAGTAATTAGCAAACAAGCCCTGAAGTAATGCAATTTCATACTTAAAAGATACCTTTTGGTGATATTTATAATAATTAGAAAAGTATAGTGTAAATATTAATCACAATTAGACTGAACCATATTTGTACTTGATTAGCCCTAATACTCCGCCTTCTGAACTACACCCAAGCCACCTCAAGATGCAGGATTCAGAGTTTTGTTGGGCTCTATGAGGTGACTTGGGGATACACTTATATAAGTAAGTTCATGTGGGAGAGATCATGGCAAGCAATACAAAATCTCATGCAAGCGATGAAAGAGCGTGATGATAAGACGCTTATAGAAGGTTATGTGTAAGTGGAGGGAACATATACGAATGCGTTTAGCGCTGTCGATGAATTTAAGAAGGTGGAACTCATTCACTGAGCTAAAAAATGATTGGTAATATAAAAAAAAAGCTGTAACCCTTAAGCCTCAAAGAGTTACAGCGAACTACAGTCAGCATTTATACTGCAGAAAATGGTTAGCGGTTTTAACGCCTAAGTTTTTCACTTCGGTTTATTTTTCTAAGTGCATACCGAAGATGTTTATACGTTTTATCTGTCAACTTACATTGACCAAATGTAGAAGATTTGCGATTTCATTCGAATGATAATGCCTCGAATAACATCTAAGAATCCAAGGAAGCCAATTGGCTTTTCTGCACTTATCCATGCCAAACCTACAGAACCTACTGGAATATCGTAACCATCTGTTTCATTAAGCTTTAATCGAACAAAATGGTGTTTATTCGCAACATTAGCACCTGTTACTTGTCGAACATTATCGTCTCGTGCTAATAAGCTCCCCTGCGATTCACCCGTAGCTTCAATAATGCCTTCCACTTCTGCATTGAATACTTTTCCGGGATAAACAGCAGAGGTAAATTCAGCCATCTGCCCTGATTTTACATTACGAATAGCCTGGTGGTTAACTCGCATTAATACGTATTTTTCTTCGGTATACATCTGAATACGTGGCATAACACCAACATATTGCCCTTCACGCATAATAAAATTCGTTAAATAACCATCAGCGGGGGCATGTACTTTCGTGTTATCTAAATTCCATTGTGCTTGCGCGACATTTTCTTGTTCGGTTACAACATCAACCTCATGGCTATTCACATTCAACTGCGATTTTTCAAAATCTAATTTAGCTTTGCTTGCCAATAGTTTTGCTTTATCTAACTGAGATGCGAGTGTAATTTTCTTGGCTTTCGCCACCTCTACCGCCGTGCTTTGTTCATCGATCATACTTTCAGTAATCGTATGATTAACAACTTTATTTTGCTCAATGTAACGGTTATACGTTGTCTGTTTCCATCTCAAATCTTCTTCAGCTGCATTAATTTCGTTCTTATAAATTTCAATATCTTTTAATGACGCTTGGTATGACGATTCAAAAATACGGACATCTTCTTTAGAAATACTTAATGAAACTTCTGCTGAATCAAGTAATGTCTCTGCTTTATTCTTCGCAATAACGTAAGGCTCATCATCAATTTCATATATTAATTGTCCTTCCTTCACCTTTTCATTAGGGCTAACGTAAATAGCTTTCACATTCCCCTTAATTTTGGTCGATGCGGGGCGAAGTTGAATATGGGGGGATTGCACCAATGAACCACCAGACAGATCCATCGGGGCAAATGTGATAAGCCCAACCCATACAAACATCAACCAGCCTGTTCCACCTAAGTAGGCAAAACTTTTCGAATACTTATTCCACGGCATACCCACTAAACGAAGTAGGTAAATAAACAAAGCCCAAACAGCTAAACCCTCAAGCATGCTCAGCCTCCTTAGGTGCTGTGGTTACAGATGAAGACGTTGTTGCTTCATGTTCTTTTTTATATTCAGAAGATGGCACATACTTAGAATCAGTATCTTCTTTCCAAATATCACGAATTCGACGCAATGCTTGTTCGCCATCTACAAAGGCGATAATGACAGCAACTACCCACACCCAATGCCATATAAAACCAATCCATGTAAGGGCAGTAATCAATCCTATTTGATGATGTTCTTTGCTTGATGCTTTATGAATAGGTAATTCATGTATCTTCCAAAAACCGATACCAACAGCAGCAATAGTGCCGATCAAAACAACCGCGGCAACGACATGCAAAGCTGTATCTACACCAGTATCAACGAACGGCATACTAAAGAGGCTCATTTACAATCTCCAATTTCATGAGAGAAATTATTACTTCGTATTTTTATTTTCGAGTATTGTTATTGATATCACATAAGAAACATCAACCAAGGATAGAATAATTCATTACTAGCCAACTATTGATTTACTCTATCCACAATGTAATATTCAGAAACAGTTTAGTGTCATTTCAGTGAGATAAAATATGATTGATATTCCATTTATCAGAACAACTTTTTTACTGCCTCTCATTGCTGGTATTGAAAAACATTTTGGTATTACCTCAAATGATTTAGGCATACCAAAACGTATTATTGATGAACCTATGTCATTAATTCCTCTTTCTGAAGTAATGATATGGTTAGAAAACATCGAACGTAAAACAAACAATCCAGCCTATATGATAGATATTACCTCGGAATTGAAGTTTTCTAATATGGGGTATATTGGTGAGTGGTTTTTATCTTGCCCTGATCTCTCTCTCGCCTTTCGTCGTATTAACTATGGAACATCGTGCTTACAATCGGGTTCGACATTCCACGGTGAGCAATCAGGAAAAATGATTAAGTGGTGCTACAACAGCAGTAAAGCGAAAGGTCGCGCTCGCTTACATGACAGCTTACGTGTCGCTATTATGTATATGCACACGTTAAGATATTATCTAGGGAAAGAATACTGCCCTATTTCAGTAGAGATAAGTGGACCACCTTGTGGAAACGGAAAAGCTGAAGCTTTTTTTGGCTGCGAAATTCAGTGGAATGCACCTGTCACCAAGGTATGGATCGATATTACTATTTTAGTTACTGGCAATAAAAAAGAATTTTCGGTTACGCGCCCTATCATGATGGCTAACTTACAGCTTGATGAGTTTCTTAATATGCCTCAGCCGCAAGATACCGCGAAAGTCATGTTCGAATTAGTCAGTTACGCTCGATATTACGGCCGTCCAAATGTTGACTTTGTGGCCAAGCTTATTGGATTATCACGCCAACAACTTCAACGCCGTTTACATGAATATGGTTGGAACTTTACTGTTATTACGAGCTACGTTCTGTGTAATTTAGCCATTAAATATATGATGGAAGGCATGAAAATAGCCGATATTGCTAAAGAACTCGGATATACCAACACCCAGAGTTTTAGTAAGGCTTTTCAGAAGTATAGAGGTGTAACCCCCTATGAATACCAACAAAAACTACTCGAACGTAGCCGTCACTAAAAGCATATATACCCAAGCTGCCTCAAGATGCTCGTTTCAGCGAGAATTTGTTGGGCTCTAGGCAAGGCACTTATTTATAGACCTAGTCGTTCTACGTTGAGAATAAGTAACACCGCATAGAGCCCAACAAAACTCGCCCTTCGGGAGTGATTCAGCGTATCTACTTCTGTGTCAAATGTGTTTGAAAGGGAATGCCATTCCTACACACATTTTCCTTGAATTAAACACACTGAGATCACTCTGAATCCTGCATCTTGAGGTAGCTTGGGTATATACTCAAGCTACCGTAAGACTATACTTATGCGCTCTTGTTTTTCACACTGCATCAAAAAGTGATCTTCTGGTGTAATGTGATACCACATATCAAATTGCGCTTTTTCATCGCCTTTCAATATTGGCTTAAAGAAAATTCGATAACCTGTAAGATCACGGCGTTGATCGTAATTAAATGGATCAATATTATGTGGATCAGCGATGATTTCACGCGTTAATGCTAAAGGCTTTAATACAGGATCATTTCCTTTTAACTCAAAATGATAATCAATAAATAATTTAAATTCTAACTGTGTTTTATCCTCTAATTGATAACGTACCCATTCTTCAGACATCACAATGCCATCATCACGAAAGTCGTACACTACCCAGCTTTCTTTATTGGGTTCTGTCACTTCAGTAGGCTCACATTGCCATTTACCCTCAAAATTAAACTGCGATGATGAAGCCATTACTGAAGATGGAATCAACATAAAAGGAAGCAATAACCCCAGCGTCGATATTTTTTGTTTAAATTGCATTGTTGATCCTTCCTTAGACCGTTTCCTATGAATGTTACATAACGGTAAACCTAAGTGTACAGTAAACCATGGATAATTTAATAACTCCTCACCCCTAACTCATAAACACACGTAACAGTCTGCTATTACTTAAACGATTTCGAAGGTGCTGTGGCATTAACCCTTTTACATAATTTTTCATAGATTTTGATCTATGCTGTACATGTTAATTATTAATTATATTTTGATGTTATTTACTTCAGTGTGAGCCATTGAAATTGCTATTACCCCTTTAATTATTCTTGGGAGGCGTTATGAACTTCAATCAATTATTAATTCCCATTGCTCCAGAGCAGCCACTTGGCGATTCATTCCATCAAGCTTTACGTTGTGCAAATAGCAATGCATCACAAGTAACACTACTAATGGTAATCGAAGAATTAGCCGAATTAAAAGAAATTGCTAATCACTCTGGTACGACATTAGACTTACTCGATAAAGCCACCAAGGTTTATCACGCCGAATTAAAACAGCATGTAATCAATCTTAAGACTCTGTATTCCAATGTGAAATTTAACACCCAAATTCGAACAGGTATCCCTTTTATAGAGATCATCAAAAGCGCAAAAGAATTTCAATCCAAAGTTATCATTATTGATTCACATCGAAGCAACAAAGAGCGGGCTTGCCAATCGGGAAGTACAACTCGGCACTTAATGCGAAAATCCGAAATTCCAATTTGGTCAATTAGCCCCAATTCAACGCCGATTCGAAACGTCGTAGCCGCGATAGATTTTTCAAATCAAGATAACGAGGGTTTCACTGATAAAATTATTTCGTTAGCCATCGAATTTTGCACGTTAACTGGTGCAGATCTTACACTTTGCCATGCTTGGCGCCTCGAATCTGAAGGTTTTTTAAGAAAATGGAGTGGATATACCGAACTCGATATTGCCCTTGTTGCCAAAAAAATGCGTACGGATAGAGCAATGCGTCTGAAATCGCTTCTAATGCCCTATGAGAATAGTCTGGTCAATACAAAGGTGCGGCTACTGGAAGGTGATGCGAGAAGCGTGCTTCCCCAGTTTGTAGAAAAAGAATCTGTCGATGTTGTTATTCTGGGCTCGCTTTCCCGTTCAGGTGTTGCTGGCTTCCTTATGGGAAATACTGCAGAGTCGATGCTCAATCAGCTTAATTGCTCTGTTATCACCCTCAAACCTGATGCATTTCGCTCACCTGTGCTTAGTTAGTAATTCCAGAGCAGTAAATAGAAATCTATTCTAAGGGCAATGAACAATGAGATGTGCGTGATATACCCAAGTCACCTCAATATGATGGGAAAAAAGCATGGGGTAACGCCTGCCACATGGGTCAAGCTCAGCTCACAATGATTACATTGACTCTTTGTTGGCACTTTAAAGCCGAACACTATAAGACTACTTGAAAAACGTTTCTTACAGCGGGGGCAAACCAATTTTAGTTGCCTGATAGAGATGAAAGTTAGAGTACCCCTCGGTCAGAATGGATAATGAGGTCTGGCTCAATCTCTCTTCGATTAAGCGCAATATTCAGTACGTCAGTGATCAACTGTTCAGTCATCGTTGTGTCTAATGACCAACCGACTATTGCCCTCGAATAAAGGTTCATTACTGTTGCTAGATAAAGCCACTATCAGATTTTCAATTATTCATGATCGCAACATATCACTTTATGCAAACAGAAAGATCTAACCCTACGTTCTTTAGGAATCTTTTTTGAGAAACAGCCAGACAAGGACGCCGACGAATATAAAAACGTTAACATTAAGTAAGGTATCCACTAATTGCAGCGTCATTTGAAGGTCTCCTTTCTTAACTCTTTGATAAAACAGACTGCGATCAACAAAACTATGTAAACGAACGGCAAGGCACCCAAGGCGATGATGCTTTTGACGGCAGCGATGCTGTTGGAGAAAATCATCACCAACCCAAGCGCTCCCAGAATCCCCCCCCAAACAAGTTTAGTCTTCGTGGATGGATTGAGATCACCACCACTGGAAAACATGGAGAGTACAAACGCCGCACTGACCACGCTCGTCACCACGAAGAGGAAGGCTGCGATAACAGTGGCACCGATCGTCAGATCGGAAAACGGTAACTTATCGAGGACAAAAAATGTGGTGCTATCGATGTGATTGTCAATCACATCCAGGATTGCCACATCCGTTTCCAATACCCCATAAAACCCGACACTACCAAAAACGCCGAACCAGAAGATCGAGAAAATTGACGGCACTAGAACCACTCCGAGGATAAATTCCTTGATGGTCCTACCCTTTGAAATACGAGCGATAAATACGCCCACGAACGGCGACCAGGCCAGCCACCACACCATATAGGTGAGGGTCCAGGATTGAAACCAGTTGCCCGCAACCTCATCATAAAAGGTCAGAGTATGGAAACCCTGTGTCAGGACTCTTGAGAAGTATTCGCCAGCCCCTCCCATGATCCCACCCATAATGTAATGGGTGGGTCCGGCGAGGATGACGAAGAACATCAGACAGCCCGCGATGGCCATGGCGGTGTTAGAGAGCACTGCCATCCCCTTGCCAAGGTCAACCGTCAGCGGGCCGAGGTAAGCGATGATCAGCATCCCAAAAATAACCAAGCTGATGGTCATTCCCGATTTTTCCAACCCGAACAGAGACTCCACGCCGGCCTGAACCTGGAAAACGCCAATGGCGATGGAACCGCCCACACCGATGGCGATCGCGGTGATCGCCATGAGGTCACTGAAGCCGCCCACCCACTTCGGCCAGCCTCGATCGCCGAAGACATGCCGGATGGGAGCACTGATAAGATTAGGTGTTCCCTTACGGAAACTGAAATAGGCAATGATAAGGCCAACGGTGGCATAGATGGCCCAGGCATGGAACCCCCAATGGAAGTTCGTGGCAAAGAGTGCATTCTGTGCCGCATCTGGTTGGCTCATATTGGGTAGAAAGGATTTATAGTGGAACAGGGGTTCGGCACTACCAAAATAGAGAAGACCCACTCCCATACCTGCGGCAAAGAGCATCGTCAGCCAACTCACGGTGGAAAACTCTGGCCTGTCGTCATCCTTGCCCAGCCTTATGCTCCCGTACTTGGAAAAGGCTAACCAGATACACAGGTACACCAGCAGGCAGGCGGTCAGCATGATGAACCAACCTCGACTATTGAACATGATCCCGACCACCGTCGAAGAAAATTCCGCCAAACCAGCCGTGTCAGCGATACCCCACAGTGCGATCCCGCCAGTTAAAGACAATGAGAGCAGAAGGATTGGATTCTTGAACATGAGCATTCCTTTCGGTGCTGACCAATTAAAAAAGTTACCAGAGCTTCACAGGGTCAAGTCTTGCCTTTTGCATCAGGCTAATATCAGGCTTTCTATAACCCATGCTCTACCAATTACTATATGAAAAAAGCGAGAGTTGCCCCCTTACTTTTGTTCTTAATCACGCCGGTACTCGCTTAACATGAACTCATAATGACTGTAGCATTGGACGCGGATTTTGCACTCCATTGCCTAAACTGGTTACATATAGCAAAGCACTATGAGGAATTACTTCCTCAGTTTGTTTGCTAACTAACTTTGGGACAGAAACAATTTAGCAAAACCAAAAATGCCACTTCATTTGAGCTTCTACCTTTATCCTATTTTTATCAAAGCTAACCTTGACCTGTCTAAAGCTTCATAGTTTATAGTACCTATATTGATTGAGAGGGGTATTTCCTGTGCTCCCTCAAAAGTAAATAGAGAGAAACTATGAAACGTTTAATTTTGACGATGACATTCTTAGTATTCATGTCATTAAATAGCGTGGGTGCTTTGGCGAGTAACACATATTCTAAATACGGTGTTGCGATATCCAGCGATGGTGAACGAATCGCTTATGGTATCAGTGGGGGCGGAGAAACTGCGCTTATCTTCATTCACGGCTGGAGCTTAGACAGTAGGCTTTGGCAGAACCAGCTTGGTTACTTTTCACAGCAGTACCAAGTGATCACCATGGACTTAGCAGGACATGGGAACTCGTCCTTCACCCGAAAAGAATACACCATGGTCGCTTTCGCTAATGACATTAAAGCGGTAATCGAGAAAGAACAACTTGACTCTGTCATCTTGGTTGGACATTCGATGGCTGGTGGCATTATAGCAGAAGCAGCGAAACTCATGCCGAAGAAAGTGAAGGGTATTATTGGCGTTGATACATCGCAAAACGTGGCATTAGAGTTTCCACAAAGTGACCTTGATTTAATGACCAAGCCATTTGAAGAAGACTTTCAAGGTGGCATTTCGGTATTCGTTAAAGACTCACTGCCAAAAGAGGTAGATGCAGAATTGCTCCACTGGATAACGCAAGACATGGCGTCTGCTCCTCCAGCTATCGCGATCAACCAGTTCCGCCATTATCTAGGCCAATATGTGAGTGGTAAAGCGAGCCGTGTGTATGAGAGCGTTAATGTGCCAGTGGTACTAGTGAATGCTCGATTATGGCCAACCAACTCGGAAGAAAATAAGAAACACATCAAAGACTACAGCATCTACTACATTGAAGACTCTGGACACTTCCCGATGCTAGAGAAGCCGAATGAGTTCAATACAATCCTGATGGAAGCGGTTAAGTCAGTTAAATAGTTTTGTTCTAGCCGTTCACTAACAACTAATAATTAAGAACAAGGTCTCGCAATTGCGAGGTCTTTTTTATTGGGCGAAGGAAAACGGAGTCGTCACTCTAGCTTGTTATGGGGCATAAACGCGTTAGAAAAAGGCTGGTGAAGGCACTTTCAAGTGCATCTAGAACCATTGGGGAGAGGAATAATAGCCATAAATATTGCCTCTTTCACCATATGTCGTAAACTTACAAAAGTATGGTACAGAAAGAAGCAATATCAAGTTATGGTTGTGATAAATATCAACTTATGGTGGTAAATATCACTTTATGGTTGTTTCAACAAAAAGAGGCAATATCGGGTTTATTCTTTACCGTAAACGTTGTTTTCTTGCTCTTGTACACGGATGAATGTCGCGCGTTTTGTTAGCTCTTTAAGTTGCGCTGCACCAACGTATGTACAAGTTGAGCGGATGCCACCCATGATATCTTGGATAGTATTCTCAACAGGACCACGGAAAGGCAATAGCACGGTTTTACCTTCAGCTGCACGGTACTTAGCCACGCCGCCTGAATGCTTAGCCATAGCTGACTCAGAAGACATTCCGTAGAATTTCATGAACATTTCGCCATCTTTTTCTATAACTTCACCGTTGCTTTCTTCGTGACCCGCAAGCATACCGCCGAGCATTACGAAATCAGCACCGCCACCGAATGCTTTAGATACGTCACCTGCGCAAGAACAACCACCATCACCAATGATACGACCGCCTAGGCCGTGTGCTGCATCAGCACATTCGATGATTGCAGAAAGCTGAGGGTAACCTACACCTGTTTTAACTCGTGTAGTACAAACAGAGCCAGGGCCAATACCCACTTTAACAATATCTGCACCAGCAAGGATGAGTTCTTCAACCATATCGCCAGTTACAACATTACCAGCACTGATTACCTTGGTTGGGAATTCAGCACGTACTTTTTGTACATACTCAACTAGATGTTCTGAGTAACCGTTAGCAATATCAATACAGATAAAGATTAGATCATCAGTTAACGCCATAATGTCTTTCGTTTTTTGAAAGTCGGCTTCAGAAGTACCGGTTGAAACCATTGCGTTATTAAGAACGGAAGCATCATTATTTTTAACGAAACCAGCCCAGTCTTCTACTGTGTAGTGTTTGTGGATTGCAGTCATCACATTATGCTTAGAAAGTGATGCTGCCATTTCAAAACTACCCACTGAATCCATATTAGCTGCAATGATTGGTACACCAGACCATTGACGACCACTATGTTTGAATGTAAAATCGCGGGTTAATTCAACTTGAGAACGGCTTTTTAACGTTGAACGTTTTGGACGAAACAGTACATCTTTAAAACCTAACTTCAAGTCTTGTTCGATACGCATGGTAATTCCTTAATCTTATCGAATATTGCTCAGCGAAGCGTTTACTGGCAGGTAATCGTTTTCGTCTTATGAGCAGGCACAAAAAAACCGGAGCGTTGGCAGACGCTCCGGTTTTCAGTATTATAGAGCCAGAAACTTTTTTAACAAGTCTAATAATACGTTTTTTTTTGTGATACCATCCATTAGATTACATCTACAGAAAATGCGATTCCCCTTCTATTGTTATCTGATTTCCCTCTTTTTTAATCAATCTCTTTCATTTTCCTCAAATCCTTGCATAATTCTTAATTCCTTCGTTTTTACCGTCTATATTTCATACAGAAGGACGTTGGTTGTAAGCATTGCACAATGGATGGGTTAGTTGTTTTGAACAAAAGAAAAATAAGAAAAATATTCCCACTCGATTTTTTTGGGGAAGATGGCAGTTGGCGTTTTATTATACGGGCAGAAAGCCCTGATGAAATTATTGATGCTATGTATTGGCGTGCATATATTTCGTGTCATCGTAAAGATTTTGATTTACTGCATTTAGCAACAGATAAGTTTAATTATAAGTACCATTACTCATCATCTGATTCTTCAGAGCTGCATTATGGTTTAGGTGGTGAACCAATGCGGGTGAATATGATGGGCCCTATCGTCCCAATTTCTGTAATTCTTAAGAAATGGGGCAATGATGTAAGTGTTGTTGCTTAATGTATTAATCTGATTAATCACCTCTACTGAGTATTAACAAAAAAGGCCTCTTTTCAGTGGCCTTTTTTGTATCTAAAAATTAGCGTTGTACTTACCTACAATAAAATCATCTACTTGTGATTCGAGGGCATTAGAAGCTGGTTATGCTCACAAACACCGAAATCAAAATACCACCAAGCATAGGAACAGTTGTCCGCTTCGCCAATTCAAACGGTGACACATCTGCCACCCCAGCAATCGCCACCATGTTAGGGGCAATCGGTGAAATATTACGACTCATACCTGCAACAAACTGCATTGGTAGTAACATCATTACAGGGGCTATACCCATCTTTCCTGCAATTTCTGGCACTAAATTGGCAAACGAGAAGAATGCAGCGTTACCCGACCCCATTAAAATTGCAGATACCATGATGATTACCACCATCACGATAGTCATCAGTATCGGACCAAAACCTGCTGATTCAGCCGCATTCACGATCACGTCAATCGCACCGATGGTTTTCAAACCTTGTGCAAAGGTTTGACCTGCGACGATAAATGTCACGACATTAGCAAACTGACGTCCCATACCATCAAAGAATATTTGGATAGAATCGACAACCGCTTTAGCATTATCACGACGAACAAACTCAAAACCAAGTGTCAGTACAATCGATACCAGCATTGCAGTGGTCACGTCCATTTTAATGCTACTGATCATCAACTTGCTGAACGTAAAAATTAATACCAAAGGTATAACGGGTAAAATGGCATAAATCGTTGGTGCTGGTGCATTTCCCTCATATTGCTTCTCGTGCGTTTCTAATTTCTCATTCAAGTGACGATGCTCGCTGGCAATATGGCCACTTTGTACATCGAAATACTTCTGCACCACAATATGCAGCACAGCAATCACAAGTAACGCCGCAGTCGCTACCACCATTTGGTATTGCACGACGTAATCAACAACATCGATGCCAATAATTTCAGCAGCAAAATTTACATTACCTTGCCCAGGGCCCATTTCTACCGCCACTGCCGTTGCAATCGGCGCACATGCCGATAAACGACTTAAACCCACGCTACGCATTAACGGGTATAACGTCACCATTAGCAGCACACCCAAACCAGAAGCACTGGTAATAAAAATCGACAAAAATTCACCAATCACGAAACACATGGCCATGAATAAATACGGCATGTGTTTGATACTTGCCAACGGGCGGGTTAACACGCGAACCAATGCTTCTGATGCCCCGATTTCATGCATATAGAATGCGAAACCAGCGATAGCCATAATCTTTAAACCTAAGCCTGCACTTTGGCTCGAAAAGGTATTTTTAATAAACTGGAAAACATCAAGCCATTGCGATCCTGTCGAAGCACTTTCAGGCAAAGGTAAGTCCTGCCCTATCAACATGGCTGCGACCATTAACACAATACCACCAGCCATCAAAATGGCTTGAGCTTTATACCCTTTTAAAACAAATGTCGCGACAAAAGCCGTCACGATCAACGCGATAATAATAGATAACATACAATCCCTTAAATACAGTCCTGCGCAGAATTTCGCCATGAATAAAGTCGAATACAATTAATAGCGCTCAGGCTATTAACGATAAAGAACTTACCAACAAGCACCATCATTTATGGTTATTCATGGAGAGGAAATTAAATCAATTTAATACGGGCGTAGTCTACAGCGGGAATTAAATAAATAGTGTGATTACACTAACGAACGTAAGGTAGAATAAACACACATAAAAAATGAAATAAAACACATAAGTCATTGAAAAACAATGGATACCCAAAAGGTAGAGTGCAACTCAATTTCTCAATATAATATTGACAATTTAACACTCGCATTTAATTTTAAAATAAAACTGCATCTATTGAAAATTTAACCTTCCGCATTGCTATCTTTTATTTAACAATCATATAACTATATTTTTATTAATTCAGGTAATCATAGAACCACAGAAAAAATACTATTACAGAGATCATTGATTACATACTGTTATCATTATTAGTACTTTTATTCCAAGAATCAGACTTAGCAATTATCTGATTAATGATTACCGCTAACTCTTTTCCTTTCGAGGTTAAACTATAATTGATCGTTACTGGAATCGTTTCTTGCTGCTCTCTGTAAAGACAATACAGATAAAAGCTGTTGGATGAATACCACAACAGCTTATTTATACATAAAAATGGTTCCCCATTAAGTACAACGCCATGCTATTTGTAAAAATAGTCTTTGGGGTACGGTTTTATCAGCTTCGCATCAAATCTGCCATATCAAGCAGCGATTGCTCAATATAAACTCGCATCAAATCGAGTTTGTCCTGCATATCTGTTCGACTTGTTATATTGAAGCAGATGGAATCATTTCGCTTAAAGTATCTAATTCCGTAGCCATCATCGACAAGCGGACCATAACCAGCTAATTCAACACCATATTCTGAGGTAGTGCTAGTACAAACGACGCTGTGAGTCAGAGCCTGATATCCTCCTTGGGTAAATATTTCTGGAAGCGTATCAATTCCGATGTCACGACCAGCAACTTTATAGCGGTATTTAAGCGCGAGTAAATGGGTGTAAATCCCATGGCCAAACCTACACTCATTTGCCCTTTCAACATGTATTCGTGTCGCCTGAATGAGTGAATCTCTCTTAGCCTGAGCGCTACAATCAGGGGCACGCATATTGTGAATAAACGCCATCGACTCAGGCGTAACGGTATACAAAACATCAAGACGCCCATCAAGAAACGTTCTGGTCATTACGGCTTCATAAGCGCTGTAACACTTTCCATAAAGCTTATGTTCCGCTAATTGTAACGCCAACTGAACGAATGCATCGGGGCTCACGCCAAATTGCTTGATCTGATTTTTGCCAAACTGAGTGAAATTCAACACCCTAATTTGGTTATTGGCCGAGTGTTGAGCAAACAAATCAACGGCTGCACGAACTGTCTGTGTTAGTGCACTATCTAAATCAAACTTAAGTTCTTCAGCTGTAGAGATCTGTGATCTCGTTCTCTCAACAGGAGCGTTCCGATCATCAAAAGAAATCTGATCAATCGTGTCATAGATATGTGCAACCAAACGAAGCATAACGGAACCATCAACCCCTGTATGCTCGAAATTGATCCCCGTTTTACCATTTTTAAATACGATAAATTGCAGTGATTTATCGAAAAAACGATCTTTTCCATCTCCATGCAATAACTGCTTGGATACCTCAGTGATCTCTTCTGGGATATTTTCATCCAAACATAAGGCAAAAGCAGCATCTTCAATGATTGTCATCGATTCTCTGTTATTAACCGATATCTGAAGCAAATTTGCCCTGCTTTTTGCCCAAGCATCTCGCGACATTGTTGTTAGCACGCCTACGTTTTGCCCTTCCCCTGAAATAGAAAGAATGCAATCAAGATCGGATTCAATCGCTGATGGCGATCTGATATTTCCTTTTTCATCAAGAATATCAACCTGAAATATACGCTGATTATGCATGGCAACAATGTGCTTTCTAGACGATGAGACTTTAAGCTTATCCATCCCCTGTTGCGCTATTCTTGTTGAGGAAAAAAGGTTGTTGTACTGGTTCATACAAAGTGGCATATCTTTTTGCATGTCAACCGTGAGCTCTTCTTTATCAATCAAAGAGATAAAATTATAAATGCTGGCAATAAGCGCGGCAGCAATATTCGCTTGTGAGCTGGTCTTTACATCAAGCTTACTTTTTAGGTAATAAAAAACATTACTGTTAATCGCCAAGGGGCCACGTGATTCCAAGTAAATATCTTGCCAAGCAGCAGCAGACCAGTTTGAAGGGGCATGTTTACTCCCCCATTCAATCAACTCATTTTGTAGTTTTTCGCCATCTCCACCGGGTTGAAGAAATTGAACGACCACTTTTTTTGTTCTGATTTGTTCTTCTTGTGTTAATAACGGCTCAGCCCATCCCATAAGCTTATGACAAGTTTCATTTAAGCTTGGCACTGGCATTATCGGCAACTCTTTTTGACAACTAAATGTATTTCCCATTAATTTTTAACTCCTTGGGGGTTTGTCTATTTTTTAAATGGGTTTGTTGAGCGCGATTATTTCCATCGCTAGGCGGTAAAAATAAAGTGACACGCAGAGTAAGCCTAAGCTCTAATAACGGCTTTTAAGGCTTATACCACCTAATTTAATGGTATTACTCCGCGCTTTGTAATTTTAAGGGCTGGTATGGGTATAGTTATGTGCTGGTTTCGGTTTCTAGTGAAATATGTTTACCTAACAAGGCGTGATAGAAATCATTATCAGCCAATACGCCAATTAGCGGGCCATCCTCGGCCAGCAGAACAGGTTGTCCCGTTCGATAACGGATTTCCAAACCTTCTCGCATAGATATATCCGGATTAGCTATCACTAAGCTATCTTGTTTTAACCCCTCAAAGCAGTCTCCTTCCTGCCATGAATGTAGATCTAATGCCTTACCCTGACGAGTTGCTGAAGTAACATGTCCTTGAAGATCAGTACCTATATAAGTTTCATCATGCTGGCTTAGCACCAGTTTACTATCCTGTAATTTCAGAGCTGTTACCTCTGTCATCAAAGAACGACCACATAACACATTCAGCGGATTGGTGTGAGCCACAAACTCCGCAACGTATGCTGAATTAGGGTTAAGTACGATCTCTTCCGGCCTACCATGCTGAATTAAACGTCCCGACTCCATAATGGCAATTTTATTACCCAACTTCAGTGCTTCATCCAAATCATGGCTGACGAATACAATCGTTTTATTCAGCGTACGCTGCAGTTCAATCAGTTCATCCTGAAGCTGACTTCTAATTAGAGGATCAAGCGCAGAAAATGGCTCATCCATCAGCAAGATATCGCTATCCATGGTAAATGCTCTCGCCAAGCCGACTCGTTGCTGCATACCACCCGATAGCTCATGAGGATAATTGTTTTTCCATTCAGCCAAGCCTACCATTTCCAACATTTCTTCTGCGCGGCGGCGACGCTCTACTTTACTTATACCCTGCATCTCAAGGCCAAAAGCAGCATTGTCTAGCACTGACAACCAAGGCATTAAGGCAAATTTCTGAAAGACCATCGAAATACGATTTGTACGTAAGTGGCGTAACGCTGCTTTATCGCAATTAGCGAGGTTAATTGGCTCGTCGCCATCCTGAATATTAAGAGAGCCGCGACTAACAATATTCAACCCATTAATAGCACGCAGTAAGCTCGACTTTCCTGAGCCCGATAAGCCCATCAATACGCAGATTTCCCCTTTTTCGATATTAAGGCTAACATCATGCACGCCCACTACATCGCCGGTAGCATCAATGATTTCCTGACGGCTTTTACCATTATCTAGCATGGTTAATGATTTGGCTGTTTGATCACCAAAGATAACATCTAGATTTTTAATACTAATAGCACTCATGATTATCCCTCTCTGCTCTGACTTGCTGGCGTTTTACACAAGCGATCCAAAATGATTGCAACCAACACGATAGCAAGCCCTGCTTCAAACCCCTGAGAAATATTCACTGTATTTAGGGCACGAACCACTGGTTTTCCTAAGCCATCAGCACCGACTAGTGCTGAAATCACCACCATAGACAACGACAACATAATACACTGCGTTATTCCTGCCATAATGTTTGGCATTGCCGCCGGAAGCTCAACTTTGAACAACAACTTCATTCGACTGGCACCGAATGCTCTACCGGCCTCGACCAGTTCTTCTGGTACTCGGCTAATACCTAAATAGGTCAGGCGAATTGGAGCGGCAATGGCAAAAATAATGGTAGAGATAAGGCCAGGAACAACACCTAAACCAAATAACACCAAGGTTGGAATAAGGTAGACAAATGTCGGTATTGTCTGCATCAAATCAAGTATCGGCCGCATGATAGTGTACAGCCAAGGTCTATGTGCCGCGGCAATGCCTATGGGCACACCCACTAATACCGAAAACATTGTCGCACTTAATACCAGCACAAAAGTCTCTATCATTTCTTGCCAATAACCAAGGTTCATGATCAGCAGCAGTGCTGCAACAATAAAGATAACTAATGAGAGGCTTCGGTGAAGGAACCATGCCAAAAGAACAGTCATGACGATGGGAACCGCAGGCGGAAACCATTTAAATAAGTCGACCAAGAACATGATCATTGATTCGAGGGTATATGACAGCGAGTCAAAAAATCCTGAGGCATTATAGGTAAGCCAATCTACGAAAGTTGCCATCCAATCACCTAGCGGGATCTTATGCTCTGTAATAAAGTCCACTGTTACTCCTTAATGGTCTTAATTGTATTTGTATATGTATTGGAATTTTAGGTCGTTCTGTATGTAACGATAGCGCCAACTCACTGCCACGCATTACGGTGGCAGTAGAATCAAGATTGGCTTTATATTAGATATTCAGATAGGTCTTCACGGCTTCATCCGCATTGCTACCATCACGAGCCGTTACTTTATCGAGCCATTTTTCTAATATTTGCGGGTTGGCTTTTAGCCACGCTTTTGCTGCAGCATCTGGCTTGGCCTTGTCGTCTAAAATATTGCCCATCAATTGGCTTTCCATTTCTAGGCTAAAGCTCAGATTTTGCAATAACTGACCAACATTCGAACACGTTTTCAAATAGCCTTGGCGAACATTGGTGTGGACACTTGCCCCACCATAGTTAGGACCAAAAAAGTCATCACCACCGTCTAGATAAACCATGTCAAAGTTACTGTTCATTGGATGAGGTGCCCAGCCTAGAAAGGCGATCCACTGTTCACGGTCAACCGCTCGCTTTACTTGTGACATCATGCCAGCTTCACTTGATTCAACTAAACGGAAGCTTTTCAGATCAAATGCATTCTGATCGAGCATGTCTTGGATCAGGCGATTACCATCGTTACCCGGTTCAATGCCATAAATGCGACCACGGAATTCATCCTTATGCTTGGACAGATCAGCAAAACTACGTACGCCAGCATCGTAAACATATTTGGGTACAGCAAGGGTGTACTTTGCCCCTTCTAAGTTAGCGCGAACGGTTTCAACTGAACCATCTTGGTGATATTTGGCAATATCTGCTTCCATAGTCGGCATCCAGTTACCTAAAAAAACATCGATATCTTTATTTGCCATCGCAGAATAGGTGACAGGTACAGACAACAGCTGCGTTGATGTTTGGTAACCAAGACCTTTTAGTACTTCGCTAGTAACCGCAGTTGTCGCGGTAATATCAGTCCAACCTACATCAGAGAAACGTACCGTGTCGCATTGAGCGGCAAAAGCCGTTGATGCAGAGAAACTTAATAATAAAGCGGTACTGCTTATAATTGTGTGTTTAATGGCTGTATTCGTCTTCATGACTTTTCCTTTATCCATATTTTTATGCTAAAGCTGCTTCATGCAGCTATTCGTTTTTTGATGTAACTATCCATTTTTAGGTTGTAATAACCCACAGGAAGCGTAAAAACGTCCTCCTAGAGTTTTGTCGCTAGCTAGTTAATTATTTTCTTTGTTAGGGAAACGTAGGGCGTTGAGCGGCACCGTTACGTTGTTCTGTTTCCCATTGCGGCGCGATCCACGTCGGTGCGTTTGATGGTGAGAGTGGTGTATTCCCTAAGATGGCATCAGCTGCTTTTTCGGCCACCATAATAGTTGGGGCGTTGAGGTTGCCATTAGGGATGGTTGGGAATACTGAAGAATCGATCACTCGTAAAGACTCTATGCCTCTAACCTGACAATCTTTATTCAGCACTGTCATTGGATCATTATCTGATCCCATTTTGCAGGTACAAGACGGGTGGTAGGCACTTTCCACATTTTGACGAACCCAAGCATCCATGGCTTCATCACTGGTAATATCTGCACCTGGTTGAATTTCTTCACCGCGATAATCATCCATGGCTGGCTGAGCCAAGATTTCACGGGTTAGGCGAATACAATCGCGCCAATCTTGTTTATCTTGTTCGGTGCTGATGTAGTTGAATTCAATGTTCGGCTTTTGATGCGGATCGGCTGATGTTACCCAAATACGACCACGACTTTGCGGTTTATTCGGACCAACGTGTACTTGGAAACCATGACCATCAAAAGCTGCTTGACCGTCATATCGCATGGCAGCAGGTAGGAAATGATACTGAATATTTGGCCATTTCAGACCCGCACGAGAGCGGATAAATGCGCATGACTCAAAATGGTTAGTTGCCCCCAAACCATCTTTTTGCAATATCCAACGCGTACCAATCAACCCTTTGCTAATCAGCCCCAATTTACTGTTCAGGGTAATTGGCTGGTGACAGGCATATTGGAAATACACTTCAAGGTGATCTTGCAGATTTTCACCAACACCTGGTAAATCATGTTTAACAGCAATGCCTGCTTGTTCTAATACTGCTTTAGGGCCAATGCCCGATAATTGAAGAAGTTGCGGAGAACCGACTGAGCCCGCAGATAGCAGTACTTCGGTGTTCGCATAGACAGACTGCACTTTACCGCCAACCTCTATCTCAACACCTATCGCCTGTTTGTTTTCGATCAACACCTTACGGGTTACAACACCCTTTTTCACAGTCAGGTTGCTGCGTTTCATAGCGCGGCGAAGGTAAGCATTTGAAGTAGAGGCACGTACACCTTTATCAACGGTCATATGCATAGGGCCAAAACCTTCTTGCTGATAGCCATTATAGTCATCAGTTTTCGGGTAGCCTGCTTGTTGGCCAGCATCGATAAACGCTTGATATAGTGGATTTAGTTCCATATCGTTACCATTACATGTGCCAACAGGACCATCACCTCCACGGTAGGTGTCTTCTCCATGAATCCATGATTCAGCACGACGAAAATACGGTAGACATTCTTGGTAACTCCAGCCTGCAGCACCCTGCTCTACCCACTCATCATAATCGCAAGCATGGCCACGCACATACACCATACCGTTGATCGAAGAACTGCCACCCAGTACACGTCCTCGCGGACAATGCAGGCTACGGCTATCAAGACCTGCCTCAGGTTGTGTTTCGAATTGCCATGCATATTTTTCACTGTTCATTGGGTATGACAATGCAGTTGGCATTTGAATAAAGATGCTTCTGTCACTTCCCCCAGCTTCAAGCAGCAAGATGTGATGTTCACCCGAAGCGCTTAAACGGTCGGCCAGCACACAGCCTGCAGATCCCGCACCGACAATGATATAATCGTACGTTGTGTTCATTTGATTTCCCTTTCGATTCTACAAATAAGATTGAAGCCTGCTGCTGTTACTGATACCGAGTGATTCTTGTGATACCAGACATTACAGCTACCTAACGGGTTAATCGTAAGGACATTCAAGATCGCCAAGCTCAATCATCACGCTCTTGTTCTGGGTGTAATGGTTAAGTGTGTCGATGCCATTTTCACGGCCAATCCCAGACTGTTTGTAGCCTCCCACTGGCATTTGAGCCGGCGAACCGCCCCAAGTATTCACCCAGCAAATGCCTGCTTCTATTTGAGCAATAACACGATGAGCACGAGAAAGGTTTTGGGTAAATAGGCCAGCGGCAAGTCCGTACTGCGTTGCATTTGCTCGCTCGATCACTTCATCTTCATCAGTAAATCGCAATATCGACATTACAGGACCAAAAATTTCTTCCTGAACCTGAGGCATATCATCGGTACAATCGGCAAAAATGGTCGGTTGAACAAAGTACCCCTTGTCGAGTCCGTTGCCAGTTTCACGCTCACCGCCACAGATAAGACGCGCACCGGATTGTTTACCTGCTTGAATAAAACCGAGTACTTTTTCCAGATGCTCTCCAGAGATAAGTGCACCGATTTGGGTCGACATATCGGCAGGGTCGCCGATAATCAATTTGTTCGTTCGATGTGCTAGTTGATCGATGAAATCATCGTAAATTGCATCGTGTACAAACACACGGGTGCCATTGGTGCAGACTTCGCCTTGGGTATAAAAGTTAGCGAGCATGGCTGCGGAAACCGCGTTATCTAGCTTGGCATCATCAAACACAATCAGTGGTGATTTTCCACCTAGTTCCATCGTAATATCTTTGAGTGTACCGGCAGCATCAGCCATTACTTTTTTGCCAGTCCCAGATTCACCAGTGAACGAAATCTTGGCAATATCTGAGTGACGAGACAGCATTTGACCGACACGATAATCGCCTTGAACAACGTTGAAAACGCCATCTGGCACACCTGCCTCGGTAAAGATCTCAGCCAATTTTAATACTGACAATGGTGTTTCTTCCGAGGGCTTAAATACCATCGCATTACCCGCAGCCAATGCCGGCGCAGATTTCCACATTGCAATCTGAATTGGGTAGTTCCACGCGCCGATCCCAGCACAAACACCTAGTGGTTCACGACGGGTATAGAAAAACTGACCGTGTCCCAAGTCTTGTTGCTGTCCTTGAATCGCAGCGGCAAGTCCCGCGTAATATTCGATAACATCCGTACCAGTGACAATGTCTACCTCGATAGCTTCTTGGATCGGCTTCCCCGTATCTTTGACTTCCAGCTCGGCAAGCTCATCGTTACGCTCTCGAAGAATCGCCACCGCTCGCATCAAGATACGGCCGCGTTCTATACCACTCATGGCAGACCACACTTTGAAGCCTTCTTGAGCCGATTCAATGGCACGCTCAACATCTTGGGTTGATGCTTGACCGATTTCAGCCAGTTGCTCACCCGTTGCAGGGTTAGAGGTTATAAAGGTTTCGACCGATGAAACATCAGTTGCTTGACCATGGATGTAAAGGGACTTCATTTTCATCAAAATGCCTTGATAATTAGTTTTTTATTATGAGGTTGCGTGTCAGTTTGAGTATGGGGCGAGTTGCTTTTCCAAATAATCAGAAATGATCTGTTGTGCTTTTTCGGGGCAAACCCCTTTAGGGTTCAGCGCGCCTCGCAACCAGATCCCATCGATTAGTGCTGCAATTCCCTGTGCGACAAAAAGGGCTTGTTCAGCGGGTAAAACTTGCTTGAGTTCATAGCGAAGGTGCGACAAAAGGCGACGTTCGTTAACACGCTGGAGTCGATGTAGATCGCCATCGTGCATTGACTGAGCCCAGAATGCTAACCACGTCTTAGTCACTTTGCTGTCGACTTGATAACCATCGAAATTAGCGGCAACAATTGCCCTGATCCTTGCTGGAACATCGTTACTGTCAACAGCACGAAGATGCTCGATTGATGTGGCAGATAACTGACGTAACACCGTACGCATGGTTTCTTCCAATAGACCATGTTTACCACCAAAATAATGATTAATGATCCCTGGAGATACACCTGCTTTTCGGCTAATCAAAGCTACGCTCGCATTCGATAATCCAACCTCATCAATAACGCTCATCGTCGCCTCAACAAGCTGAGGTCGACGTATTTCTGGCATCCCTACCTTTGGCATAAATGTTACTCGAATGTTTTTTAATTGAACGTTTAATTAAAAATAGACTTACATCTTCTCAAAGGGAAGTCAAAAAAATGTTTCGTGCAGTAATGAATTCTACACACACTAAAACTCAATTAAAAACCATAAAGTAATGATTCATAAGGAAATACAGACAGCTCCAGAAAGGCGAAAATTAATTAAAATGTTTTGTGTCGAAAACAACCAATGATGACTTTATTCAGCAGTATTAATGAAATTTTTGATTTGAATTTTTCAATGATAAGTATTTACCAGCCTCCCATTGACAGCGAGTGAGGCCTCATCGTTACAAAATTAATTTGAGAAAATGCCAAAAATCCGTTGGATATTGAAACTTTGCTACACAGCCATTTTAGAGCGGTTTTCTTTAACTCTAAGTTATGAACCAGTCTAAAATTGTCATAAAAAAATTCACATCCCAAAGCAAAGAAATGCACAACCAACTGAAGTTAATTAAGGTTACCTGCTACATAACCTACCGATCCTGAGAATTTATACGATACTTAAAAGACTTTTTTAATTACGCATTAATAAGGAGTTCATAATCACATTATGAATGATGACTTTATGGATAAAATATTTAAAACTGCAGTTATCGCTTGTGCAGTCACTATGACACTGACTGCACAAGCTACCGAGCCCACAGATACTTCCAGTCAGCAATTATTTGAAATCAAAAATACCTGTATCGTGCGCTTTGACGATGGCATTTCTAAGTTTGATGTAAAAGGGCGGGCCAGAGGAATGGTCGCCGCTGCTAATGCACAGGCTAAACACATATACAAACACTCTATCAAAGGTTTTGCCGTAAATATGAATTGTGGCAAGGCTAAAGCTGCCTTTGCTGGTCAAAATGATATTGTTAGTTTCGAACCCGATTCCTTAATGGTTCTATACCCAGGTCCGCCTTCGGGAAAAGGGAAAAAAGACTCTACCACCTCCGAGTCTCAGGTTATTCCATGGGGAATAACCAGAGTTGGCTATCTACCAGTAGATCCACCAATAGATAATACAGGGCTTACTGCATGGATTTTAGACACGGGCATTGATTTGGACCATCCAGATTTGACTGTAGACACCGATCGTGGTTTTAGTGCATTTACCTCTCGTAAAGACAGTTCATATGATGATGGTCACGGTCATGGTACTCATGTAGCTGGAACTATTGCAGCCATCGATAACGAAATTGATGTTGTTGGTGTTGCAGCCGGTGCAACAGTTGTTCCGGTTAAAGTACTGAATAGCCGCGGCTCTGGTAGTACTTCAGGAGTGATTGCCGGAATTGATTGGGTTGCCGCCAATGCGTCTCCCGGTGATTGCGCAAACTTAAGTTTAGGCGGTAGTTATAGCCAAGATCTAAACGATGCTGTTGTTAATGCATCAACTTACGGCGATAAAGATATTTATTTTGCGCTAGCTGCGGGTAATGAGTCACAAAATGCGATGAATACTTCTCCAGCCAGTGCTGGTAAAAATGAATATGATAATATCTGGACTATTTCGGCAATAGATACAGAAGGTAATTTTGCCTCATTTTCCAACTTCGGTAATCCACCTATTGAATTTGCCGCTCCTGGCGTAGGTATTCTATCGCTTAAAAGAGGAGGAGGAACCACAATCAAAAATGGCACCTCTATGGCGGCGCCTCATGCTTGCGCGGTGTTAATGTTAACAATGGGAGAGCCGGACTCTGATGGGACTGCTAATGGTGAAACTGATGGTAATCCCGATCTGATTATTCACCTTTAACTAGGTTACAAATAAAGGGGAGGGTCTTGAGCCGTGATTAAACCACGATAGACCGACCCCTATCCTTTATTTATCGGCACCTATTTTGACCATAATGTGTGCATACGGGGTATCTTTCCACATCACATATACCGGATCATCCGGATTAGTGGAAAGACCTTCCAGCATTGTAGGATCGGGGACAGTGATCATTAGGTGGGGCCCTTCCTTCACCCAATCATCGCTGTTATCCGAGTTGGTGGCATAAGGATCACTGTTGCTAGTCCCGATGGCACTCCCTTCACCAGCTAGCATGTAGGACACACTGATCTTATCGGGTTTGAAATCTTTCTTGTTCAGCATGGCTTGGATGAGGGCATCCCAGACTGGTTCGTTACACATCGGACCGATAATTTCCTGTTGAGGGTAGCAGGTGTAGCCGTTTGAACCCTTACGCAGAACCTTGCCATCACCTCTTTTGATAGTAGCGTTTGCCGTGACTACTGCTGGACCAGCACTTTCTGCACTGATAATTATGGCTTCCTTGTCAGCAGCCATGACCAGGCTGCTTCCGAGTAGAAGACTAAGGCATGAGAGGACGAATTTATTATTCATATTAACCTCTAGTTCATTTCATTTTAAGCGAGAGGATATTCAAAAATACCCTACTGAAATTGTAGGTTACTCCGCGTACTCAACGGCAATATTTGTATCTTTATGCCAACACTTGAACAATCAAAGAGAGAAAGGTTTGCATTTTCCGCATGCTCTAGAGCTGGTTCTACAAAAATCGAGTGAAATGTGTATTGTAAAATACAGCGAAGTCATTTTAGACCTCCACTCTCGGTCTGCTTGTCGAGGGTGTACTTCATGTCAATGTCGTTGAACATTATACTAGCTATCGCACAAATTAATCTTTATGCGATATAAATCAAACAGTATAAATGGAAGTGTGAAGGCACTGAATTAGCAACAGAAAAAAGTCATTGTTAATTTTCTGGCATTAGAGCTCTAAACTGCTTAATAAGAACGATTACCTTATACCTGTTACAAAAAAGTCGCCCTGAGGCGACCTTTCTGGCATTTGGGAATTAGAAGCGCTTTACCGAGGTAACGTCACTACCTAAACATTAAAGCTGGCAATGGCTTTATCCAGTTCTCTCGTTTGATCTGCAATCGCGCTGGCAGCCTGAGAGTTCTGATGTACAGCATTAGAGTTATCAACTGTAATATCACGAATAGACGTCACATTCTGGCTAATATCGGCAGCGACAATACTTTGCTGCTCTACTGCGGCTGCAATTTGAGTACTATTGTCTAATACCTGCTGCATATCATCCATGATTTGTTCAATCTTAATTTCAGCACTATTAGCCCGCTCAACACTCTGTTCACCTTGCGTGCGACAACTTGCAATTTGCTCAACAACAACCCCTGTTTGCTCTTGAACTGAGGTAATAATAGATGAAATCTCTTCCGTAGATTGCTGAGTACGAGAAGCAAGTGTACGAACTTCATCTGCCACAACAGCAAATCCTCTTCCCTGCTCACCAGCTCGCGCCGCTTCTATGGCTGCATTTAACGCCAATAAGTTGGTTTGTTCAGCAATGCCACGGATCACTTCCAACACAGTACCAATATTGACTGAAAGCTCCGACAAATTAATAATCTCATCACTTGTTTTATCTAACTCGCCAGACAGTGAAGTAATATGCACTTTGGTTAATTTGATTTCAGCTAGACCGGAATCCGCAGCTTGGCTGCTTCGATTGGCATTAGCTGCTGCACCTTCTGTTGTAGATGCGATCTCTTTTACAGTTTCTCCCATCTCAGTAACTGCCGTTGCCACCGAATCTGTCTCTAACTGCTGCTGAGCCAAAGCAGATTCTGTCGCCTGACTATTTTGCTGTAGCTGCTCAGAGGCTGCACTCAATTCAGTGATTGTAGACTGAACGTTGCCAATCAGTTGTCGAACACTCGCCAAAAGCCCATTAAAATTGGATGCCATGTCGGCCAACTCATCTTTACCGCTCTCATCAGCAACACGGGTTAAGTCATGACTACGAGAAATTTCCGACATCAAGTTGGTTAGGTTGTTGATGCTACGTTGAATACCGTTACTGATATACAATGACAGCAAAACCAACACAATAACCACTATCACAACAGATACTGTAATTATGGTCATTACGCGGCTTTTAGCTTCTGTAAGCTCACTCTCTAGCTGAGTTTCCAGATCTGAGAACATAGCTTCAACATGGTGAGATGCTGTACGGATTTGACCTCGTAAACCTTCATCGTGGGCAAAACCAATCAGCCTCTTCTGTTCACTCATCTGACTAAATATATGATTGAACTGAACAAGCTCTTCTTTAAGCTCTATATCTTGAATGCTACCAAGCTTCTTATATAAATCATGGTACTCATCAAGATATTTACGCTCATTTGAAAACGCAAACAGCTCTGCTTTAAGAATAAGAGAATAAACAACACTCTCGATTGCACCTTCGTGAACAGCATGCTCCATCAGGCTATCAGACTGTTCGAACATCGCTTTATACTGCCCCTCAGAATGCTTTAAACCAAGGGCTTGGTAGTTTCGAATCAACTCAAGATAACTCGTTTTATAGTTTTGCATTTTGGGCATTAAGTTATTCAATTCCGGTACATTTACCGATAACTCATCCAGCTCAGCCTTCAGCGTTTGTGTCTTACTTTCAAAAGCAGAATAGTTATCCAAAAATTTCTTTTGATATTTCAGATCTAAACGTGCCAAAAAGTCTTTTTCATTTCGACGTAAATTAAGTAGTGAAACCTCTAACGATTTAACATCCGTAACCATTTTGTCAATCTTCATGATACGTTCATTAGCAAGATTCGTTACCGCTAACACTAATAACAAGGCAAGCACTGACAATCCAGTCAGGCAAAGTAATTTATGTTTTATCTTCATTTGGCACGCACTCTTAACTACACAATAAGGGCTGTAAAATAAATAAGCAGGCTTTCTTGGTCATGCTTTAATAAGCTACTATTACACAAGCAGTTTTTTATTTTATAATGGTTAACATCTAACTTGGCTCTATTAATGTAGCGGCAACACTAGTGAAAAATTTAGTAATAAGTCGAGATTTTTATCATAAAAATAATTACCGACTATTAAATATGCAACTTATCATTTAATTTCATCATATTAACGAAAGCATATATAACCACCATAAGATTAATATTCAACACAAAGCAGTGCGTGCGTGGACATAATAAATATACATTGTCTCGAGTAATAGCTCAATTTTAATAGCCCTAGACAATAACTATATCGAAATAGGGGGGAACAACTCTATCGGTGACTATTTATTTACATTAGAAGTAAGCGGGAAGAACAGGTTAATAATATTCGCCAATATAGCCCCACACATAAGACCACCTACATTGGCAGCTAAATCAAGCCACTCACCATAACGGTTAACATAGGGTTGTATTAATTCTATTCCACCACTCCAACAAATAAATAACACAGCAATCAATAGCCAATTTTTCGGTTTTCTTAGTGCAACCCCAAACATAAGTGCAGCATAAGCGATGAAATGATGTGTTTTATCCGTACCCGGAACATCAGGTAAACTCGGCTGTGGGCTGAGCGAAAGAAACGTAATAATAAATAGGAGAAAAAGCGTAATTACAATCCAATAGTTGTAAACGAATCGAAAAAGAGAAGTCATCTAACCTAGCCCCTACTCATTCACTTTCGATTTAAGCTCTGTTCCTGCTTCCCGAAGTATATTTATAGGTGACAAGATTACCCCTTTCACTGCGCCTTGTGTGGCTTGCTGTGTAAGTTGTTCGCTTTTTTCAACGATTTCATCTACTTTTGCGACAACAACTGGAACCTCTTTACGCAACTGTTCAGATTCATTCAAAACTGCTGGAATAGTGTTTTGACGATACGCTTTACTTTCTAGTAATACCATTGGAATCACATCTTTGCGATAGTTTTCTAGCTCCACTAATGTTTGCGGTATCGTTTTGTTACTGACCGTATCGACAACTTGTATCACAGCTGGCATTGTCTCAGATCTGATTACTTTAACTTCTTGTAATACTGATGGGATTTTTTGATCAACTGAAGCAACTGTTTGATTAACGTCATCGATAGTCGTTTTCAACTCAGCGACAAGTGTTAATGCCTGTGGCGTAATTTCTTCAAACGTCTTTGCTACCAGTAGCCACTGATCTATTTCCAGTTTATCTGCAGTTTCATTTAAATCGCTCATTAATTGAGGATAGCTATCTACAGCCGTCGTCACCGCACTGGTAAATGAATAAATGGTGTAACCCAAATAGAATATTGAGGTCGCTAATAGTGCTTGTATAACCATTCCTAATCGAGCCAACATATTCACATCCAATGTTTTATTTATGTCACCATACCTTAAGTAATTATAAAGAAACAATATATAGTCATATTGTCAAGTATTGAGACATTCATATAATAAAAAAACAAAAACAACTACACACTGTTAAGCGTATAGCTGCTTTTTTAATTATCCTCGTCTAGTTACCTATACATAAGTAACGCGTCGCTATGAGTAATTGTCGTCCATTACGTTAGAATCATCTTGTTGAGCTGTATGTTCATCGTTTTCATACGATGCACTGTCATCCATAACATCAACGCCTTGGTCTCGGTTATCGCCCTGCATCCAGTCTCCCTTTGAGTCGTCTTCATCATGCATACCGCGTGAATTATCATTGCCTCGATGTCCCGAGTGCATAGCATGGTCATCATCCACTTCAATCGTTACCATGCCAGTCGCACCTTCAATCGGTGTACCAATCTCTGACTGCCCTTCGAACGTAATCTCTTCTTTTCCTTCATTTTCATCAGCAAGTTCTATTTTCACTGGGCGAGATAAGTTACCGCTGATCGTATACGAGCCGTCATCATTCAAAATGCCGTTTGAAATGGTCGCCCCTTCTGGCAGGTGACTGATTTCAACTTGCTCAACATCTGGGTTAGCTGTCACATCATCAGGAATATCAATCCGTACCGTACTACCTGGGGCTGCCGTTATATCAGCCTCGCTATCGTTGGTAACATCGTTATCTTGCGCTGCTTGTGCATCTAACGTAACAGTCTGTATGTCATGATTTTCTTGCGCAGAAGCTTCATCAGCTTGACGCTCTGTTGGCGAAGAGGCTTCAGGATCTTCGTATTCTGCCACATTAAGTTGTAACGAATGCATCGCTGCACTATCACCATCAGTTGTGCTAACATCGAGTTCCAACAGACCATTAAAGTCATCATCAGTCCAGAACACCCAATTACCGTCACCATTCTCGACCAAAGCACCATCATCACCATTGTAATCTATCGACGTAACATCCAATGATGGTTCAAGGTTCAGCGCAGTGAGAATATCGCTTTCAGCTAAATGTAAGGCACCGAATTCATCCAGCATGAAATCACTGTTTTGTTGGGAAGAATCGTCTTCTGCTTCATTGATATCAACCGTGAAGTGACCTCGAACACTCTCTTCACCATCGGTGGCAACAAATGCAATATGCGCTTCACCGGTGTACCCTTCTGCGGGAACAAACGTATACTCTCCCTCACTGTTAGTTTCTAACACACCTTGACCTGTAATTAGTTGCACGGATTCGATACTAAGCGTATCCCCTTGTGCATCAGACAACTGTGCCAACATATCACCATCATTAAACGTTAGCGTGTTTCCGGCTTCTATTTCTGTTGTTACAACAGCATCAACGCTTGGAGCTGTATTTATCAGAGCTGTATTTGAGTCAGCCTCATCGGCTTCATTAACAGCAATAGAGCTTTGTACATCACTACTTTCACCGTCATGATTTACTTGATAAGCAAAATCAACGTTACCGCCTACCCCATCAGCTGGAGTAAATAACCATGTACCATCTTCGTTATCAACCAGTTCCCCTTGGCTGCGATCAATAAGGTGTACACCGTGTATTTCACCTGAAGGTGAGGTTTCAATATCATCAACCATCGCTAAAAGATCGGCAGTGGTAAGAGTTAACGCCCCACTTTCAGCCACATCGAAATCTGCATAGGTATCTGTCGGTTGGGTTATTTGGCTTGATGCGGTTTCACCATAATCTGCAGTCGTTGCCGACACAGTAATGAAGAAGTTACCAGAAAAGTCTTGTGGTGGAGTAATCGAAAGATCATTAAAACTCCATTCGGTAACATCAACAATTTGTCCTGGTTCTGTGATCATCACAGAATGTACACCATCAGACACTTCAAATCCGACAGGGAAACCAGTAATAACTAAATGGCTTAACACTTCTGATGAGTCGATCATATCGACATTCAACCCCAGTAAACCCGTGGTATCTTCATCAAAAACAAGTGGTCCATCATGATCTGTTGTTATCACGGCACCATCAGCAACAGGGCGGACAAAAACAGGCATGGTTAGCATTGTGGTTAACCCATCAGGGTCACTCACTTCTATTTGCAGTTCAGTTATTCCTGCATAATCATCTGTTGGGGTAAATGTCCATGTTCCGTCTTCATTATCTTCAATCGTTCCACTTTCATCACCGTCAGTATTAATGATGCGTGAGATGACTAAATTATCTCCATCAATATCACCAAACAAATCCAACATATCATTGGCATTAAAGGTGAAAGCACCTTCTTCATAAGTGGTTAAATGCGCATTACCGCCATTAAACGGTGCATCATTAACAGGTAACACATCGACTTTCATACCGCCATCGACCACATTGTTACCATCTGAAATTTGGTAATCTAACTTGATTAAACCATTAAAGTCAGGCGGTGTGATGAGGTGGTACATACCATCTTGTTGTAACTGTAGGCTGCCATTCTGGGGTTGTTTCAGCGACAAGCTTTCTAACGAGAGTTGATCGCCATCACCATCACTGGCTTGGCTTAAAATATAAGCAGGATCAATCACCAGTACCTGATCTTCATCAACATCAAAACTCAGGCTTGGTGCAACAGGAAGATCATCAGTTGGAGTCACGTTTACCGATACCGTTGCCGTATCGTAAGAGCCATTACCATCAGTTATGGTATAAGAAAAAGAAGCAGGTCCGTTATAATCAGCGTCAGGGGTAAAGACTACATTACCATCGTCACCTAGTGATACTTCACCATGTGTGGCCTCTGTCGCTTCAACTGCAGAGATAGACAAAGTGTCGCCATCGGCATCACTGTCGTTAAGCAGTAAGTCTGCAGCCTGAATAACAAGCTGACCGTCTTCTTCCACTTCAATAGTACGAGATGTAATCGCTTCATTGACGTCAACTAACTGTTCGGTGATATTCAACGTTTGATCAGCAGTGCTGTGGTTAAGGTCGAGGTTTAAGGAGTGACTGATTTCGCTACCGTCTGACTGAATCGTCGTCATCTGAATTTCTTCAGACATGGTGCGTGACACCGTCATGTTTTGAACAACGTACGTACCGTTGCTGCCTGTTGTACCAAGTGTGAAGTGATGAACAGGGACATCTGTCGTAAACGCGTACGTATCTTGATATTCGCCAGAATCTCGATACCCGCCTTGCGCATCAATCAAATTGCCATCAGCATCAAAAGCCTTGATAGTCACTTCTGTTGCATGGCTGCTGGTTTCATCAAAATACCCTCCCAAGCCGTCAAGCTGGAAAGTGATCTGATTAACATCTTCCCCTTCAACAGTTACTGTTAGCATTTCATTGGTATCTAAACCATTGCGGCTTTCGTTACCAATTCCGGCTCCTTTATGAGTTCCTGCGCCATTCCATGCAGCCAACTCTCCCGTATTGACTTGAGTCGTAATAGTAACGTCGTCTTCAACATAGACCGCAGTATCACCATCGACGGTGCCCCAGTCTTCTACTGTGGCAGTACCATCAAAAATACGCGTTGACGTATCACTGTCAAAGCTACCGACACGTATATCTCGCGTATCAGACTGAATCTCTTCGGTATTAGGGGTAAACTGTACTTGAGTATCAGCTGGGTATGTTAAGCCAATGACCATATCAGCCCATTCACCGTCTTCATCCAGATACTGTACCGAACCATGTTCTGGTGCGGCATCTAAACGAATAAGCGGATCCATACCATCAAGGCTACTGTCATCTTGTGCAACAACCGGATCATTAACCGGATTAACGGTTAAATCTAGCCCTGTAGACACCGTTTCTTGACCATCAGTCACATCGAATGTTAACTGTAAATCACCATTGAAGTTTTCTGCAGGCCTAATGGTAAACGAACCATCTTCATGCTTTTCAACTGAGCCGAAGGCTTCTAGCTCTAGGTTGATTGCTGTTAAATCATCACCGTCTACGTCTGATGCATGCATCAATAACTGTTCTTGCGTCAGCGTAATCGTGCCATCTTCATTTACGTTGTAAGCCACGTTTCCGGCTACGACTGGCGTATCGTTCACAGCAACAACATCAACCTCAGCAGTAGTTGTCGCGGTCGTACCCTCTTGATCTTTTACTGCGACATCAAAAGCGACATCACCATCAAAACTAGGGTTCGGAGCAAAAGAGTAATTACCATCACCATGATCAGTCAGTATCCCATCAGTGCCTGAATACGTAACAGCATCAATACTGACCTCGCCTTCCACATCACTTGAATTAGCAAGTAATTGGGCATCAGTAAAAGTGAGAATACCGTCTTCGTTAACAGAGTAAGAGGTAGAGCCTGCGACAGGGGGATCGTTAACCGCCTCCACCTGAATATCAATATTCGCTGGGGTTAAGGCTGTGCCATCGCTAACAGTAAAACTAAGATCGACGTCACCATTGAAATTCTCATTCGGTGCAAAGGTATACGTACCATCACCGTGATCAGTGAATACACCATCAGCTCCACCGTATGTCACAGAATCGACGGTTAAATCATCCTGATCGACATCCGAAGCATTCCGTAATAACTGCTCATCGGTAAAAGTAATGGTGCCGTCTTCATTCATGGTGAAGGTTTGATCATCAACAACCGCAGCATCATTCACTGCCGCAACAGTCAATGTACTATCAGAGGATACAAGACTACCGTTTTGATCGGATACATCGAACGTTACTTTCAACTCTCCGTTTATATTTTCATTTGGCGTAACAACAAATGATTTTTCGCTCGTTTCTGGATCAATCTCAATTTCAAACGTCGCATTCTCAATACTTAAATTTTCAACATTTAAATCATCACCATCAACATCGCTCGCATTTGCCAATAGTTCAGCTTCGGTGAGTACGATCTGTGTATCTTCGACACCATCGAACATGGGTGCAATTTCATCATCAATAACGACTTCGTCGTTCACGTTATCAACTTGGATTTCTATTGTTTCTGACGTGCTTTTAGTATCAAATTCATCTTCAACAGATAAATCAGCAGCAGTTGCATCTGCAACATCAACCTCAAACGTTTCACTGGTTGTTGCCGTATCGAACTCTTGGTTTCGGGCTTGTCCTCCTCGACCACCACTGGCACCTCCAGCATTCTGTTGCTCAGAGCTTATATCCGCTTTTGATTGAGGCGTGTCATTACCGCTGCCAGATGGCGAATCTTGTGACGTATTACCACCAACAGATTGTGGTTCACTTCCACCTGCTACATTATTTTCATTATTATCGCGACCATTATCTATTGGCTCTTGTACTGCTTTGTTACTACCTTGCCCTTGTGATGTATCATCATCGTTAGCATTGCGTTCTTCTGCCCGACGTTGCCCCCCTCCTCCTGCTCGACCTGCTCCTGAAGGGTTTTCATTCATTGCTGCATTTATTTCATCAGCTAAATCTGATGACTCAGCACCAGTCGCAGTGGCAGCAACAACAGTACTTTGTAAGTTCTGTCTATCATGCCCACGGTGGTCACCTGTTCCTTCATCTGGCGTGGCAATATTCTCGACAGCATCATTCAATTCATTGTTGTCATCATTCTTTTTATCATGATGCTTCCCGCCTTTATTTTTCGCCATTAGAGACCTCCATACAATGCCGTCATTTACGTACAAAAAAACTTTCCTTTATATACCTAAGAACAACAGAAATGGTTTGGCAAATATATTGATGCTCGATTAATTTTTAAGTGAAAAATAGTGATATTACGCACACTTAACACCAATAAAATGGCTGTATTACATATGAAATATCGTTTGAATAATGAAAATTCAATAATTGAAATTTTGTCTTGATATATAGTCAAACCTAGACCATACATTATTGTTAGAGAACCATTTATATTCTAAGTATGACGTTTCAATTAGGAAAGAAAGAGGGAGACATATAATGATAAATTACACGGATTTCAGTACCTCTATGGGGGACGACAGCGACATGATTGAAATGATCATAGAGCTTTATAACGAAGAACACGGTGATGATATACGTGTGATACAAAGTCAATATGCTAACCAAGACCTTGATGGCTTATTTCATACCATACATTCCCTTAGAGGCGTATTACTGACTCTTTGTGAAGAGAAAGCCACACTACAACTGGAAATCATCGAGAACTTATGTAAGCACGGTAAAAAACCTGATGTACAACTTCTGGATGAAGCCTTAGAAGAAGTGGCTAGAGTTAACCAACAAGTTCTAACGTTAACGGTATAGTAGATGGTCATTGTTTCAAGGAGGCGATGCAATGGGCATAGAAAAGCACATAAAAAAAGCGTTAGTGGAATCTAAACACAATGATGATATAGAGATAGAAAATAACCTCTATATCAAGAGCGCAATGACAACCGTGCATAAGTCGTTGCTCTTTTTGTTTGCCGCTTTTCTGTTACTCATCGTATTAGCTTCGCAAGCCCAAATTGACATAGTTGTATCATCGCGCGGTGAAATGCTGCTCGATTCAGACATCGAGCGTGTACAGCACTTAGAAGGCGGCATTCTTGACGCACTCTTAGTCAAAACAGGCGATTATGTTTATGCAGGCCAACCCATCGCACGGCTTAAATCGGTCGACCGTAATACACAACTCGAATCTGCGACGTTAGATATCGTTGGGTTAGAAATTGAAATCATCCGTTATTTAGGGCTGATTAACCAAACCCTGCCTGATTTTTCATCATTCAGAACTTATCCCGAGTTAATCACACAAAATACTGAGTCATGGCAAAAAGAATTTCAAAAAAACATCTCAAACCAAGAACTTATGAGCCTCGATATTGAGCATAAAAAACGCCTTATTGCCTCAATGAAAAACCGTATTAACAGTTCACGTAAGCAATTAGGGTTAATCAAAAAACAGCTCTCAATCAAAGAGACCCTTTATAAAGAGGAAATGGCGTCTTACATCGATGTACTCAATATGCAAGTACAAGAAACAAACATGTTACGAGAAATCGAAAACCTCAATGAAGCCATAATGAACGAGCAGTTTCAATCTGCACGACTGGAAAAACAACTTAACGACACCATAGCCAGCCGTAATGCCGAATACCAAACACAAATAAACCAACTTGAAAAAGATCTCTCGTTGAAAAAAGCGCAACTACCACAACATACCGACAAAGTTGAACGCTTAACGGTATATTCGCCTGTTGATGGCGTGGTAGACAAAGTCCATTTCAATTTTAAATCAGCGGTTATTCCTCCTAACGAAAGTATTGCTGACATTTCACCAATCAAAAACACCCTGCACGGCGAAGCAAAAATCCCAAAGAAAGACATGGGGTTTGTTGAGATTGGCCAAGAAGTGAAATTGAAGTTTGATACCTATAATTTTGCCAAATATGGGTTTGTTTCAGGCACGATTAACTCGATCAGTCGTTCATCATACGAAGAAGAAGAAAATGAATTCTATATTGCAAAAATCACGATTCAGCAAGGTTTTCTTGAAAAGTCTGGCGCAAAATACACTTTATCACCCTACATGGAGTTCACTGCCGACATTAAAACCGGTTCACGCTACGCCATTGATTACGCATTAAAACCGGTAATGAGTGCCATGGAAGACGCATTTGATGAGAGGTGAAAACTTGTGAATACATCGAAGAATACAATCACTGGGATCTCATTCGTCTTACTTGTAGGGTTTATACTCGCGCAAACTCTAGTTGGTTGGCGTTGGCTGAATAATAACGTCGATTACACCACCAGCCTGCAGTCGAATTTACTGCAAAGTTCAGCAGCATTAGTGAGTAAGACGGAAGCATTAATGCAAATAGTCATCGGTTGTGAGAATACACAATGTGTACCCAGTTCCCCCCGCATTGGTTTGCCGATTAGCGAACTACGTCAACAAATCACTAATTTTGAGCACCTTGCTTCTATTGAAAAGTCTAAAGTCAGTTTAGTAGGAAATGTGGTGCACCCGCAGCTGCAAGTATCGATTGATAAATATCTGGCTAAGGGGGATATCACTACCTTTCAACAATCGTTACTCAACAGCTATGTTGCACTACAAGCAGCTCATCAGAATCTCATCAATATTGTTGAAGCCGATTACTACAATGCGCAGCAACAACTTTTTTATCAAGCTCTTCTGATTTTCGCACTCAGTACCTGCATGGCTATTGTTCTCGTATTCATGCAAACATCTCGTAGAAAGCTGGTGAACAAGCGCAATACTCACACCCATCGAGATGTTGAACAGCTTGCCACTCAGCTTGAAAACATCGATGCCAAAGGTATTCAGGCACGGCTTAATAACCTCGAAACAACACCAACAGAAAGACGCATCTTCGCCAACCTGTCATCAATGTATCAAGATATTGAATTTCAAAAACGTAACGCCGATTTATACCGCCAACTTTATGCCCTTATTGGGTATGAAATTCGCGGTATGACAAACACTATTCAAGGTGGGGTACGCTTAATGGCACAAGATGCTGGCGAGAATGGTGCCGTAATGGCACGTGATATTACGCTGGCAACAAATACCTTATCCGACCTTGCTGATAACTATAATCGATTAATTTCTGGTGGTAATAAGGTTCAAACTGGCAATGTGTCTTTTTTACCTTTCATGTCTGAATTGATTGTGCACTTAACGGCCAAAACACAGCAATCACAACGCACCCTAGAATGCAGCTTAGGTGATAACTTACCAGAAGTAATAGAAGGTAATTCCACCAGCTTATTTTGGGTTCTATTCTTACAACTCTCTAACGCTATATCGGTACAAAATGAAAAACACATTTTACTGAGGATCCGCACTGAAGCGGCAGAAGACGTTGAGCAAACCCGTTTAATCTTTGAAATTTTATTCTTGCCAACCGATAACGTGGATCTTGCCAGAATCCAAGGTACATCATGGGATTCTGTCGAAGAGAAAAGCGGCATTAATGATGAATGGTCTAAAGCTATTTTAACCAAGGTTAGTCGATTTAAATCCTTATGGTTTCAAGCATCAGAAACACATCACGACGACTTACCAGTACAGCCTTTTCAGCAGCTGCATATTGCCATTGATATCACGCCAAAGAGTTTTTATCGCGTTGAACGTTCGCTTGAAAATAAACACATTATGATTTGTACCGATTCCCCACTACAAATCGACATCATGTCACGTATTTTAATTCAATATGGTGCAACAGTTGAGGTAATTCGCGCCGCCAATGACATCTTCCAATCATTACCTGTTATTGGCAATTACGATGCCATTATTATCACCGATGCGCTAAAAGGGATTCAGCTAAAATCTTTCTGTAAGACACTGCATTCACGCCTGAAAAAATCGGCTAAAACAAAATTATTCTTAGCAGCATCAGAATCAAGCACGGTACAAGATACCCATGCATATGTTGATCGCGTTTTCTATACCCCACTAATACCGTATGAGTTCATTCCTAACTTATCAGAAGCGCTTAAAGAAACTGAAGAAACCAATACACAAACTCAAAGCACTTTCCTGATTGTTGAAGATGATCGCGTACAGCAGTTCTTATTGAAAAAGCTACTCAGCAAACAAGGCTATGAATCCCATACCGTTAGCGATGGTGCACAAGCTGTCGAATACATGAAAGATCACAGTGCCGACATCGTCTTCATGGACTGCATTATGCCAGGTATGGGAGGGCTAGAAGCCACAAAATTAATTCGCCAGCGAGAACAGGAAAAGGATATCAACCAACCCGCCACCATTATTGGTGCAACTGCACTTACCAGTGCAACAGAACACAAGTCATGTATTGAAGCAGGGATGGACTATGTCATCAGCAAGCCGTATAAAAGTGATGAAATCATTAGAGTTATTAAAAAATACATGGCAATTAAAAAAATCTGCTAGCGTTTCAACAGCAGTGTCATGTGCTTTATTATTAGGGGGCTCACTACCTCTAACAGCCTCTGCTGCCAATTTATTGGAAGTGGTCGATATAGCCTTACAAGAAAACTTGTCACTCAACAGTGCTGAAACTGGCTTACGCTCCTCACAATATGATCTCGATATTAACCGTGGAAAATTTCTTCCTTCGTTAAATGTTTCAGCCAATACCAATTGGAATGATGGTACGACACATCAAGCATCGGGATCTAACACCGACAACAGCTATAACAACCACGGCGTTAACGTTTCCTTGTCACAAACTTTATTTAATTTGGGTGATATTTATTCACACACCAACACTCGCATTAATATTGATATCGAAACCCTAAAAACAGCACAAACGCGTCAATCCATCATCCGAGATGTATCCACAACCTATTTTGAATACTTGAAAAGTAGCGCCCAAATTCGCGCGACCCAGGCAGAGTTAAATTCTTCAATCTCACGTTTAAAATTAATAACGCGTAATGTCGAACTTGGGAATGTGGCAGGCACTGAAAAGTACGAAGTATTAGCCCAAAAAGAAGGCACTGCAAACACGCTACGCACTTTGAAAAAAGATCAAAAAGTCATACTGACTCAGCTTGAAACGATTGTTCAGCGACCTTTGAATCCCGACTATGATCTGCAATCAACAATAGAATTCACCGAAATCCCTTTAGATCGAGAGCGTCGCTTAAACGATATCTTGTATTCCTCGGGTTATGACTTACTTATCGCTCAGCAGCAAGTCAAAAAAAGCAGACAAACTCTAAAAGAAACGAGGGCCACTTTTGTACCTTCACTTACAGGCAGTATCGGTTATACCTATGATGATACCAATGATGCCTCAGCCACAATATTCCCCGAGAATGGTGTGACAGAAGAAGCTGTTTACACCCTAACGCTCGATGTGCCAATTTTAAATGGCGGTCGTGATTACTATCGCTATGAACAAAACAAAGTCGACATAGAGCGCACCGAAATTGACTTACAAGACAGTAAAGATCAAAGCCAGCGGCAGTTCGATGAATTCATCTACAACATTAATGACTATTCCGCGTCGTTAACCAGCTTTAAAACCATTATTCAAGCCAATTACGCCTCTTATAATGGCATTCAAAAAGCCCATAAATTGGGAACACGTACCATCACCGATCTCCTTTCCGCTGAAAGTAAGCTGTTTAGCAGCATCCGAGATTATGAAAGTGCCCGTTACGACTACATCATTAATTTAGTACAACTGAACGAACTGATTGGCAACTTGAATATGAATACGATAGGGAAAATAGCCGAACAAATGTCCCCCATTAGCGATAGGAAAACCGACTCCCCTATTCCGCTACATCTTTTGGTTCAATAAAAGGAGTAAACAATGAAAAGTCATTTATTTACTCGAAAGATCAATCCAATAGATAAAGTTTACTTGGTATTTTCTACTATCATGACCACGCTGCTCGGTTTGGTACTGCCTTTTTCTATTTTGATTATTTTTGACCGTATTTTACCAAATCAATCCACCAACTCGTTGATGTTGTTGTTTGCCGTTATTCTGTCAGCCATCTTTATCGACTATCAGTTAAAACGCCAAGAAGAATACTTGGTCTCTATCATTATGAAGCGGTTTGAAAGCCAGCTTACCAACAGTGTCTTTCTTGCTATTTGTGCCGCCAATATTGAACGTTTTAACCGTCTGGAAATGGGAGAATACCTCGAACGTATTTCGACGATCCCAGATATTAAACAGTTTTTCGGCGGGGAATCGATCAAAGCGCTGATCAACGGTGGTACTAGTGCTATAACCGTATTGATCATCTTTTTGATCAATATGTGGGCAGGCTTAGCCCTTATCATCGCTTCAAGCATTTTATTTGTGACTGCGCGCTTTCTTGCTCAAAAGCGAGTCGATGTTTTATCACAACGATCTGATATCGAAGGGTTAACCAATTCCAAGATCATCGAGATTGTCTCTAATCCGTTAGATATTAAAAGCCGTACCATGGAATACCGTGTAGAAAGTGTGATGGTCGAAATGATTGGCGAACGTGAAACCCAAAGCATTGAATACGAACGTCTTGAATCATCTTTTAACCTCACCTTAAACTTAATTCAGCAACTTTCCGTCGCCTTAGTCGTGGTGCTTTGCGCACGTGCTGTTATCAACCTAGAAATTAGCCAAGGGGTTATGGCTGCCGTAATTCTTCTCACCAATCGCTACTTTGCCCCTTACCAGCAAGTAATGAGAACTCTGAGCCGCTGGCGGGTAAACCAAATGCACATTGAGCGTATTTGTGAACTGCTGGAATTAGAAGCCACAGCCAATAAAGATATCCCCCTACAACCCGTGAATAGCCTTACGCTCAGCATTCAACCAATAGGTGAAGTTACGCCCTCACAAAATTTTGAACTTGCTAAAGGAAATATTCACCTCTTCACAGGCGCGAGCGGAACGGGGAAAAGTCACCTTCTGCGCTGTCTAACACGGGATACTCACGATGATACGATCACGATTCACGTCAATGAACAGCCGCTAACTGATATTGAATATGCCACATGGCGTAATGACATCATCAAAGTCGACAAAAATACCACATTAGTAGAGGGGTCGATCATCGATAACCTCACATGTTTTCGTCCACACTTGAATAATGCCGCTTTTTCTCTGTGCGAAAACTTAGCAATAAAAAACAATATAGATGGTTTGAAAAATGGCTTTTATACCCAAATATCAAGCCACACTCAGTTACCATTTTCACGTCAGGTATTATTCGCATTATTGGTTGTTCGAGCCTTACTCAGTAGTAAACCAGTATTAATGATTGATGATATCGACATGGTGTATGACGAGCAGTTTGGACGTTTATTATTATCATGTATTGCACCAAAATCTAACAACTTCATCTGCATTATCGTCAGCAACAAATTGGGGCAGCTCGACACCCGTTTGGTTAAGCATAAATTAATGAAGAAGGTGGTTGTCGCATGAGCGTATTGATCGATTTCAGCAATACTGAAGAACGACTAGGCGACTTTGGTTCCGCTAAATTCAAAGAGCGTTACCGTGACTCTCCAACCATATTAGGTATCGCTTATACTTTAGTCACGCTGCAGTGGGAAGGCACCCCCGAAATATTAACCGATGCCTTTATTCCTCAAGACAAAGACATCGACAGCTTTGCCAGTACCTTGTCACGGTTAGATTACGAATGTAAAAAACAACGCCACCCGAATATGCATCAGCTAGAGCATGCTTCTGTACCTGCTTTTATCGAATTCGATAATGTATGCACCATCTTTTTAGGTATTGAAAACGGCATGGCAAAGCTGTTCGACTACCGAAACAATGTACTGCTTGAACATGCGCTTACCAATGAAGCGTGTACGGTGTGTGAAATATCGGAATATTCGAAAATATTTCGAGAACCACCACCAGAATCCCAAGACAAATCTAACTGGATAAAATACGCGTTTTACCGTTATAACGATGAAATAAAAAGTTTAGTGCTACTGAGTTTGATCATCAATGTGCTTGGTGCTATGCAGCCATTTTTTATCATGGGAGTCTACAGCTTCGCGCTAACCTCAGGTTCTGAAACCACTCTATTCTGGCTAACAGCATTAGCGATATTTCTGGCGTTTGCTGAATATGGATTCAAACGTATTCGAATGAATATACTCGCAACATCAGGTAAAGATCTTGCTACTCATATATCCCAAAATGTCATTAGCAAACTGTTATGGCTACCCTATTCGATGACATCATCAGCAGGGGTATCATCGCAATTAGCCCGTTTGAAAGACATCGACCAGCTGCGAAAATTGGTGACAGCAGAATCAACACTCAGCTACTTTGATATGCCGTTTGTTATCATCTTCATTTTGGCAATTACCATCATTTCTGGATCTGCCGCGCTTACCGTATTAGCCGGCATTGCTTTGATGTTAGTGTTCTGCGTGTATTCTCGCTATATCTACACCCAAGCAACAGCTAAAAGTTCACGCGCCAATGCCATGGTGTCTTATCAATGGAATGAGCTATTACGCAGCATTAATACCATTCAGGGGTTACCGTTACTGCGTGTTATCCGTTCACGTTTTCATGCTGCACATAACCAGAGTTTGGATGATGCCAAAGGCGTTTCAATAACCAACGGTAAAATCCAATCCATGGGGCAAGGGTTAATTCAAGCCATTGGTACAGCGAGTATCATCACAGCCGTCTTAGGCGTAATGGCGGGGGAAACAGAAGCAGGAGCAATGCTTGCCATCATCATCTTAGTTTGGAAAGCACTAGGACCTATAATGGGCATCTACAACTCCATTACCAAGTTCAAAACCATTAAGGCTGCTAGCACACAGATTAACGCATTAATGTCGCTAAATGACGACCGTTACCATTTAGAAAAGAGCCCGCCAATTCGACATTTTAAAGGGAACATCGACGTTAATAGTCTTACTCATCGCTACCAAGGCGCACCGAATGGATTAACTAACCTTGCCTTTAACGTACAAGCTGGTGACAAAGTCTCGATATCAGGTATTTCAGGTTCAGGAAAAACGACTCTTCTCAGTATTTTGGCTGGATTGGAAGATCGCTATCAAGGCGGTGTTTTATTGGATGGTTACAATATTAAGCAGTTCAATAATTTCCGCTACCGTAAAGCCATTAACTACATTCCCTTTGAATTGCACATTTTTGAAGGAACGCTGGAATCTAATTTCATCATCCATGACGGTGTAATTGCGAAACATCAGATGGAAGAAATTATCGACTTCTTTGACTTACACCCATGGTTACCCGACGGGCTAGATACACACATGTCTTCAGATTATGTCGAGCAATTACCTAATGGCGTGCAGCAATCATTGCGGATGGCACTTGGCCTCGGTTGCTGTGATCAAGGGGTCATTGTTATTGATGAGCCTTTTGTGGGCTGCGAAAAAGAATACGTGAAATACATTAATAAGCTATTTACTGAGAAACTGGCAGAAGCGACGGTCATTTTCACGACTAACGATAAGTCTTATATTGCAGCCTCAAATAACTGTTTATTACTCGATCATGATGGTGCACAAAAATACTTTGGCTTCCCTGACAAAGTAATTCAGACGATTAAGAATTAAGGTAAATAGAATATAGGCAAGAACGAGGCAAAAATTGAAGTACTTTGTGTATGAAAAAGGGGAGCTAGGATATACATCAACTCCCCTTTTGCTTCACGCTTTAGCGTCTACCTTTCGGTATTGCATGGCTTTGTGGCTTATCTTGACCATTCTGCTTGTTCTTGAAGTTCTTACGTCTTGCTGCAATTTTCGTTTCAGGCACGTAATTCAAAATAGAAACAGGCACTTCTTTTTGAGGAACAAAGCCTTCAATTTCTTTACGAACAATCAAATGACCTAGACGAGTTTCAATCGCACATAAGTGTCTGAAATCATCACGTGATACAAACGAAATCGCCTCACCCGCTGCGCCAGCACGACCTGTACGACCAATACGGTGAACGTAATCATCAGCTTGATCAGGCAAATCGTAGTTAATAACACGTGTAAGATCATCAATATCGATACCACGAGCAGCAATACCTGTCGCAACCAATAAACCAAGTTCACCCGATTTAAAATCATTCAATAGTTTTTCACGCACAGCCTGGCTTCTGCCACCGTGAATAGCCTCAGCTGCGATACCACGCTTTTCAAGCTGACTAACTAATTTAGCGGCACCATGCTTTGTTTGAATGAAAATAAGAGCTTGCTTCCACTCATTTTCTTTAATCATATGGCTCAACAATGCTGATTTCTTATCTTTATCAACAGTGATCAACCATTGGTCAATTTTGGGTGTTGTTGTGTTTTCAGGTGAAACCGATATCTCAACTGGACGCTCAACGGCCGTTTTTGCTAAAACACGTACTTGATCAGACAATGTTGCTGAAAACAGTAGGTTTTGTCTTTCTTTTGGCAAACGTTCAAGGATTTTATTGATGTCTTCGATAAAGCCCATGTCGAGCATTCTATCGGCTTCATCCAGAACCAATACTTCTAACTCATCAAAATGTAACGCTCGTTGAGTGTACATATCAAGAAGTCGTCCTGGTGTTGCAACCAGAATATCGACACCGTCAATCAGACGTTGCTTTTGATCTTTATAGTCAACACCACCGTACATCGCTAACGAAGTCAGCGATAGGTGCTTGCTATATTGAGTAATGTTCGCGTCAACCTGCACTGCTAATTCGCGAGTAGGGACAAGAATAAGGGCACGAATACGCTTTGCACGTATTGGCGGCATATCACTGAATTTTTCTAATAAAGGCAGTACAAAACTAGCCGTTTTACCTGTACCCGTCTGTGCGGCTGCAATCAGGTTTTTACCCGTCAAGATGACCGGAATCGCCTTCTCTTGAATCGGCGTAGGGGTCTCGTAGCCTAATTCGGCTACTGCTTTTAAAATCGGGTCGCTTAATCCAAGGTTGGAGAATGACATTTGACGTCTCAGGTATATGAAAAATAAACAAACTGTTAGGCTAGGTGCACTTACAGCAGAACTTGGATCACATTATACATGAACCAAGAGTAACAGGCATACCCTCATGTGTTTTGCTTACCTTATATCGTCATATCTTGTTTATTAGGGAAGAACTGTACTTTAGGCGAGGTAAATCCCAGACGTAAAAAAACCGCTAACAAAGTAGCGGCTTCTTTGAATATGGTGGAGTGTTCTAGGTTAGGTGGATTTGGAACAAATCCCTCTAACCACATTCGCTAAACGCAAAAAGGGCGCTGATAAATCAGCGCCCTTTTCTAAATGTGGCGGAGAGATAGGGATTTGAACCCTAGAAGGGCTATAAACCCTTGCCGGTTTTCAAGACCGGTGCTTTCGACCACTCAGCCATCTCTCCAACGCGGTGAATAATACGTATAACCACAGTAGCTGTAAACCCCTAAATAGCCGATTGATTGTGAATTGAGCAATCACAATAAAAAAACCAATCAACTGCTTTAAAAACAATCAGTTCAAGCAATTTAATTGCTTATATAAGCTTAGAATATGCGATTAAAACCGGTTGCATAATGGATGAATAAGCGAGAAAGAAAACTTGATCTGGAACCGTGTTTTTTACTGAGCGTGAACAATCGAAGATACGCCCAAAAGCACATTAGAAATAGTAAATTTTAGTGTTATTTTCACAAATACGAATTAGATCACAAACTCAATATTATAGACTTAACGCATGCATTTTCATTTGGTACACATATGTTGAATCCAACGCAGGGTTTCTTTCGGAGGTAATTGTGTCTATCAATTCTATCGACCACACAGAGATATCAGATGTATCTTCTAAGTGGGATTACAAAGATGAAACAGCTTCAAATCTTGCCTCAACAAAGAAGCAGCAAGCTGAAGCAAGAAGACGTATCGAAGCATTAAAAGATATTCGAGAGAGCGGTTTAAGTATTAAAGAAGCTAGAGAACTAGGGCTTCTCCATTAAATCACTTCCATCCCCTATCTCATTCAATCATGAACTAGAGCGTCAATACGGCGCTTTGGTTATGTTAATGACTTTTAACCCATAGTTTTGAAAAATCACACCAACCAACATTGTTCACCCGTATACCTTGAATTTTTAGTGGTGCGGTTAATTTAAAACTTTCTTGCCTTATCATCGTCAAGATTCGATCATCTGATAACCAAGTCAGTATCGACCGTAATACACCTTCAGCTTGCTGTTTGTCTTGTGTCGCTTGTGCCTGATGAAGTAATACCAATAATTTTTGATATAGCGGCTGTGATAAAATTTGTGACCATAAACTGTAGGTATAAAAAAATGCCAATAAACTGGTCAAGCTACAACCCTCAATTCGAATTCCCCCTAAACTAATATCAGCCTCTTTTTGTTGTTCACCAAAAGACACACAAGTAGATGTAACATGTTGATGGTTAGCTAATGCTTGATCCAGTAATTGAGCATAGTAGCGACACTCATTATTATCATCGTAGCTGAAAGTAATTGGGTAATGAATCTCGCCGAGAATAAGCCGCTTTTCTTGAAGAACATCGATAATAGCCTTGCTAACTATTCTATCTCTCAACTGTGGCTTTTTAATCATCATATAAAAGTAACCAACATCGTTACATGTCGTTATATAAGTTTGCTCGGGCTGATCCAAAAAGAATGAACCTTCACTACACAATTTATCTTTCGCCCAGTCAGGATGTATCCATAATTCAATATTCTCAATTAGGGCACATTTCCCAGAATAATTGTTGTTTCTTTTTAATCGAAATAATCGAGATGACGCGATATCAATCATAAAAGAACCAGACCCAACAGGTGCTTCAGGATTGATTATGAGCCGACCATACTGGCTTGGCATTATCGATGCCTCAGAACGCCCCAATAATGCAGCAAGGTGCCAATCAGGCCTTGATAGAGAAATTCGAATAGATTCCGGTGACAGCACATCAATGCTTTCAATATGCTCGTATAAGGATCGCCAATAGGGATTATTAATTAACACCTGTAAACTAAGAACAATATCTTCAACTTTCATTGGCGTTTGATCTTGGTATTGCACTCCAGACTGCAAATAGAATGTCCAATTTGTTCCCTCTTCATCACTTTCCCAATGGTGGGCAAGCGATGGCTTTATTTCACCAAAATCATCTTCTGTTAAACGCTGAAAAACATGCAATATTAAATGCCGTTCCGTTCTATCAAAAGCATAATGTGGGTGCAGTGTTTTTATTTCTCGATGAAAAGGAATACGAATAGCTTGGCTGTCATATTGGGTCGATGAAATCAGGTATTTTTTAAGTTCAGACGATACATGCCGATCATTAAACCCTGCAAGTTTAAATACAGACTCATGCTTTCCCGCTTCTAGGGCATCCTCCATCAGTTGATAACAGGCATTAATGGGTTCTTGATTACACACTAATAATGAACGCTTCCCTCGCCCAGGTTCTGGTTGCCACACTAGCCATTCTAGTGCCGACATTTGTTGCAACAAGGTACGCGCATGTCGGGAAGTGCATCCTAACGCAGTAGCAACATCAGCGAGTGTGGTTTCTGATTCACCTGGTCCAAAGTATTTAAATAACAGCTCATAGGTTTCTAGCTTCTTTTTATTATTCATTTTTCTCTCTATGTAGTCGCTCTAACTCTGCCAGAGATAGTGGTGCTCGCTGAATGTCATAAATTTGGTCAAGACGAGCCATTCTTTCTTCTAACGACATGTGAACGATTTTTGCGAGCAAACCGCTTTGTACTTCATCACACGCTGTTGCTTTAAAAAATACCGCTAAATGATGTCTCAACATAATAGTTACTTACCTCTTCAGAACAATGAGGTAACTGTAACGGTAGCTGATATAAGGAAACAGAGAACAAATTTTCCAACTGTTCCTCTTTTAGCCTAAACACGTTGGCGACACACATTAAAGCCATCGCCGTATTCTCTTATAAATCTCAACGTACTTTTTACTTAACCGTACCACTAGAACCACGACACCTATGCGCAATTCATAGATAAAGCCAATTGAATTAATAAGCATAGTCGTCTTTTTTTTCTGAGCGCAAGCCTGTAGATTACAGCTACATACCTGAGTTATACCATTCTGGATAAGTAAATAGTCAAATACTTGTTTAACTTGGTATTACCTTCATTGGCTAAATGTAGAGCCTATGAAGGCAACGTAGGTAAAAATAATTCTAAAAAGTAAACAGCCAGAAAACGGATAATAATTATGAATACAATGACAACACGTTGCCCACACTGTAAAGCGATGAATCGCATACCAACAGAGCGCATTGAGGACACAGCAACATGTGGTTCATGCAAAGAGAAGCTATTAGATGGAAAGTCAATTGAAGGCACTACAAACAACTTCTTAGCGTTAATCCAGAGTGACACACCTGTTGTTGTCGATTTTTGGGCACCATGGTGTAGCCCTTGTGTGGGCTTCGCACCCATTTTTGAAGATGTTGCTGCAGAGCGCTCTGGTGACGCTCGCTTTGTAAAAATAGATACTGAAGCACAACAAGAACTTGCTGCCCAATATCGTATTCGTAGTATTCCAACCATTATGGTATTCAAAAATGGTCAACTACTGAATAATTTAAACGGTGCGTTACCAAAATCACAATTTGATCAATGGCTAAATGAAACGCTTGAACAAGCAAAATAACAGAGACTAAAGCGTTTATTACCCAAGCTGATTTTTTTATTTATTGTCACGATGCTTCTGAAAGGGAGTGTCGGGCTGAAAACTGGATGGTAATGGATGACTAGGAGTGAAATACTGCCGTGATCATAACTCATAGAGTGACTTTGCGATAAAGTCGAGTTGTTCATACGGTTAATCGATTAGTTTTAATAAGCAGGAATAGGCATCCAAAAGACCAAAGCGCACTTTGACTTTATGGATGCCCCGACTTAATGTCTCGAAGACAAATGCCTGTTATGCTTGTGGAGGTGTACCTTCACAGTTAGAAACAACAGCATCAATTTGTACTAAAGCACCCATAGGGATAGCTGAAACACCCACAACTGTTCTTGCAGGAAGATCGCCTTTGAAGAAAGTAGTGTAAATTTCGTTTACAGCATCGATATCTTCAATATTCTTAAGTTGGATATTGATTTTAACTGTATCGTCCATTACATGGTCAACACTTTCAATAATTGCCTTAATATTCTTTAGACATTGTTCTGCTTGCGCTTTTACGTCACCAGCAACTAATTCATTTGTTTTCGGGTCTAAAGGTAATTGACCAGAAACATGGTTGTAGTGAGAGAAAGCTACAGTATGTGAGTATGTCGCTTTTGGTGCATTTTCCGTATTGCTTGCTTCGATTACAAGTAGGCTTGTATCTTCAGGAAGTTGTGGTGGTGTACCATCACCGTGTGATACAGATGTATCAATTTGAACTAAAGCACCCATAGGTAAAGCTGAAGCGTTAACTATTGAGCGTACAGGGACATAGTTTGGGTAAAATTTAGCACAAACTTCGTTTACCGCTTCAACATCAGCGATATCTTTAAGGAAGATAGTAGTTTTAACCACATCGTCCATTACGTGATCGATGCTTTCTAAGATTGCTTTAATGTTATTTAAGCACTGCTCAGTTTGCTCTTTAACACCACCTGCTACCAACGCACCTGTTTTTGGATCAATTGGTAATTGAGATGCAAGGTTATTATAGTGAGAGAACGCAACAGTCTGTGTGTATAGACCCTGTGGCGCATTTTCTGTGTTTCTTGATACTTTAACAAGAGCACAAGGTGCCTGTGGAGTTGTGCCTTCACCGTTTGAGATAAGCGCATCAATTTGTACCAAAGCATCACTCATCGGTAATGCTGCAACTGCAACTACCGTACGTGTAGGAAGAGCACTTTGGAAGAAAGTTGTGTAAATTTCATCGATAGCTTCGATGTCTGAAATATTCTTAACGAAGATATTCAATTTAACAACATCGTCCATTACGTGGCCGATACTTTCTACAATTGCTTTAATATTATTTAAGCACTGTGTTGCTTGGTCTTTTACAGAACCAACTACAATCTCACCTGTTTTAGGGTCTACAGGTAATTGTGCTGAAATATTATTATAATGAGAAAAAGCTACAGTTTGTGTAGATACAGAACTTTGTGGTGCATTCTCTGTGTTTCGTGAAAACTTAATGATATCGCCAGACATATAGATACTTCTCTTTAATAAATTTTATTTGAAGGAATAAACTAAGTGGCGCCATGGTAAGTGAAATTATTTAGGGGAAATGTGATAGGTATCAAAATATCATTTCACTAGAAATCGCTAATTGATAGAATGAATAGTCATTATACGATTAATTATCCGCGAGTATGCGAGTAATCTGGCTGTTATCTCATTTTTTTTACAAATGATTCGTTAATTATGAATATAATCTCAGTGATTTAAATGCTCTATTAGCTTAATTTAATCCAAATTTGATACGTTGTTCACAATATTTTCATGCAAGCTCAAGAATAAGTGCTATTGGTGCATTATTTATGCGGTTATAAATGCATAAATTCCCTGAAGGGTTTCACTGAGTTCCTCTTCTTCGTAAGGAAATAAGCCAACGAGATATAAGTCAATGTAAAATACAACAAGTCAGTAACAAATACTTGATAAATTTAGTGATATAATCATTTCTACACTACATGGTAAACGGGATAAAAAAGCAGATAGAGCCTTTCCGAAAAAGACCATTTACCGATACGAAAAGGTAGTGGTTGACTGCAATCACTCTAAACCCATCAGCACTGCACATACTGCTGAACAGAGCCACCAGAAAGTGGAAGGTACGATTCATCAGTGTCTGGGGTAGAATCTTACGAAGTAGCAAAGACCACATTGGCTAAGTTCTATATTCACGCCTTAGATCTTTTCCAACGTATTTTAAATAGCCTTATATACTTAAAAATACTCCATTGGGTCACTTTAAGGCGGAACGAAATGCTGAAGCACTTTCACTTTCAATCTTCTTCTATAATGTTATTCGTCTTATTCCTTGTCGGCTGTAGCTCAACCTCAGAGACAAGACCTGACCTAGCTGAGTACAGTTTTCTTGATTCAACCAAAAGCTTTCTCGAATTAAATAGCACCAGAAAAAATGGTGCTGTGGTTGATAAAGGCAACTTTTATCCGAAAAGTGCGTATTCATTTAGCTATCGATATTGCGCTAATAGTTCGCAACAAGCGAAGAACGATGTTGCCGAATATCTCGACCTCGCAAAAAGAACATGTGATGCCAACATTGGGACGTTAGTTCATCAAGAAACGGCATCATGGTGTGTTTACAATGCAAATACCGTTGAAGAACGTCCTATTTTTTCAGTTCGTATTTCTAGCACAGAGCTGTGGGCTGACTTGTGTTTAGATGGGCCCTTTGTCACTTTACGAGTTATCGAGAATACCAATGCCCCCTCCAATGAATGGTTAAGTGCTGCTCAAGTACTAGGTTATCAACCCTACTCGATACACCGTACTCTTATTAGCGATAGTGACGCTTCAGGTGTTACAAATTATACAGCTCAACCTAATGTGATAACGCAGCCTCAAGTATGGACAGAAGAAAGCCAATTTATTTATACCAATAAAGGGCAAACAGTTTGTTTGTTTGAACAACCTAAAGGTTCGAGTTTAGGTCACACATACCAAGGTGCAGTAATGCAGGCTTATAAAGGGCGGGTAAAAGTATTAGCAACAGCCAAGTTTAAAGGGGATATTCGGATCGCCCCCGCGCTTGAAAAAGTCGATTGGTATAATGAAGCATACATAGATGCGGCGGCTAATTCTTGGTTCGTGTGTGGATAGATGGGGGGGGAGTATTATAAAGCACACTCAAAAGGTATACATCCACCCGGTAAATTTTTTGCGTTACCGATTTGTTTAAACCCCATCTTTTGATAGAAAGAGGCGGCATAGAACGAAGAGTTTAATTTAACCGTTGATTGAGGAGAGCATCGCTTACATATAGCCAACGCATGCAAGATAAGCTGTTTTCCAATACCTTGATGATGAAAGTCAGGATCGACAAAAAGATTAGAGATATAACAAAAATCTTTAATTAATATCGTGCCAACAACTTTACCGTCAACACGGTATATATAATGTGCTGTACTTTCTTGATGACACTTCCACCATAAGATCTCATCAACACTGCAGGCTATAAGCGAATCAGCCTCTGCATTTAATACACCGATACACGTTTTTATCGACTTACTAATTAACTTAATAATATCTGAAACATCTGCATCATTTACGTGTTCAATCAACGTTATATCTACTCATTATCCTAAACTGAAAGGCTAGTATCGCCTCATTGCCCTTAATTGTCCAAAACGGCATCACGATTAAGCTGATATAAGTGATGCCCCGTTTTTATCCACACGATACAATCTGTCTGCCCTGTTTTAACTGTCAGGTTTTCTCCCACTGGTAAACGTAACCAATCATGCTTGGTATAATTTACGCCATCATGCTCGCAACCACCGTCAATGATCAAGATTTCGATACCCCCAGTGTTCTCTAGCATGATCGTTGAATGTTTATCCCAACGTTCCAAACGCACGACTTCATGCTTAAAGCTGTGTAATGGTTGAATCGCAACACCATTTCGCGCTTCATCTTTCACAAATAAATGTTGTTGGGTGTCAATATGAACGAGGGAAGTATCCCCTTCTTGAAACTGCCCTAGTTTCACCAAAATCATACAGCCAGGTTCAACGGAGGGCGTATGAGATGTACCGGGAGGGTTTCTCATATACGTACCTATAGGGTAACGGCCATGTTCATCGGCAAACTCACCATCTAGCACTAAGAACTCTTCACCTCCGTCATGAATATGGGATGAAAAGTAACTATTAGGTTCATAACGAACGATAGTCGTCGCAATGGCAATCTCCCCCCCATCACGCTCTAACATTTTTCGTTTTACTTCTTTTATCGGTGACGAAGACCATTGTGACTGCTCAAAGAATGCATTCACTTTTTTCGTGAGATCGGTATTAAGTTTCATATGATTTCCTTTGAGAGGGTAATTTCTCTTTATCGTTTGGATCTCCATTAAAACTATTTTTGTAATCGCTCTTTTCTTTATGCAAGTTCGTACCTGTGACTAATACTAGAAGTACCTCTTTCATTTTTCGAGCACATATAATGAAGACATCTCCCGATAAGATCATGGTTATTTTAGGCTATACTGGCCTTCTTCCTTTTGCGCTCAGTATTGTGTGTATTTGGTTCGATAAGACACTTTTCAGCCTTGCCCCTACAACTGTATTTATTGCGTACAGCGCCGTTATTTTAAGTTTTCTTTCAGGTGTACTATGGGGAAATGCGATTGATCACATAAAACACTCCCTAAGCCGCAATGCATTAATTTTAAGTCTCCTTTTCGCCTTGATTGCTTGGGGAACACTACTACATTCGCCTGAAGTGTATGTAATTTCAATTCTGGTACTATTGTTTGGTTTCGTGGCGGTATGGTTTTCTGAAATGAAAATAAGAGAAACAGAACATGAAGAAAAACCGAAAAATTACCAACAATTACGTAACCGATTAACAGCATGTGTGGGCTGTATGCATCTTATCGTACTGGTAAGTTAAACCTCATCGTTTCAACACTCATAAATTCGCCGACTATTAAGGATAGAAAAAATAGCCGTAAACGAAAAAAGGCTACCTATATAGGTAGCCTTTTAGAATTCTTTGATTCAGTATTATGCTTTTTTAACAATAATCTGATCTGTTTCACGTGTTTGCTGAAACCAAAAACGCTTTCTGCCTGATGATTTAGACATGTTTGTACCCTTTTCAATATAATTTTGCATCAATATGCATGGAGCCTGAAACGATTTACTTATTTGATGTAATTATACGAAAGGAAACTTCTAGACATGAACTGATGAGGCAGATGTTGGAAATGTTTCTTATTGCACACGGTTGTATTACATTTAAATAGGTCTACTTTTAGGCCTGTTATTTACGATTGATCATTGTTTTACACTGAGCAATCGTAAATAAATGCTGGCTATAAGCCAGCATTACTTCGAAGAATAAATCTTCTAATTATAAAGCTACAACGTTTGCAGCTTGAAGACCTTTCTGGCCTTGTTCAACTTCAAAAGAAACCTTTTGACCTTCAGCAAGAGTTTTGAAACCCTCTGAAGCGATAGCACGGAAGTGAACGAATACGTCAGCGCCGCCGTTGTCTTGAGTAATGAAACCGAAACCTTTCTCTTCGTTAAACCACTTTACGATACCAGTTGTATTAGACATAATATGTCCCTTATAAAAATTCATTAAAAAATTCGCAGAGTTGCGATATTGCCAAGAAGTTGAATTATTAAATGTTACGTGAAGCTAAGGGAAACACTGAGGACAAAAACTGAAAGCAAATGTATCTTAGGGTTTAACTTTTACTTATGTTGCATTAATAACCCTGAACAACAGAGCGAGACGAATAATACCAGACTATCAGTTCATGTAAAGCGTTATTTTCAATTGAACACAAAAAATATCTCAGACGGGTTTTCCAGCAAAGCCTGCCGTGATAACACCATTTACTAACCCTTTCGCCGACAGGTGGAATTATCTCATTGCTGATGGGCTAAGACACGCATACCCAAAACCGATACCACAACCTGTAATCACACCAGAAGTCATAACCAACATGGCGGAGATTGATCATTACTGTACTCAAAATAAGTGCACGTCGCAGCCCTACACGGTCTTGTAAACGATAGGTCAATTAATCTTAAAAATTACAACGCTAAAAATATGGCTGCAAAATTCACTTAAATTTTATTGTGATACTCAAGGTAACCTGGGTATATTTATACAGAACAAATTAATACTGCCTGCTTAACCTTAAAATAAAAGTTCAAGCAAGCAGTGTTTATTTTTCAAGCAGAAGATTATCTATTATTAATAATAGATAATGCCTTCACCTTGAGTCACTAATGTACCAGCTTCATTCTTCAATATTTTATCTAAGTCAAATAGAGAACCAATGGCTGAATTACCTCGTCCTGTTTCCACGAACTTACAAACAGCATCGATCTTTGGCCCCATAGAACCAGCAGGGAAAGTAAATTCAGATAAACCAGCAGGCGTTGCCTGTTTCATTTCAGCTTGATCTTCTTTTCCATAATTACGGTAGATTGAACCATCCGTTAAAATGATAAATAAATCAGCATCGAGTTTTTCTGCTAACAACTCTGCAGTCAGATCTTTATCGATAACACATTCAACCCCAGTGCTTTTTCTGTCTTCAATACTGACAGGAACCCCACCACCACCACAAGCGATGACTAAATTACCCGCTTGTAATAAGGTTTCAATCTGTTGTAATTCAACAATATCTTTTGGCATTGGTGATGGAACAACGCGACGATAGTATTCTCCATCAGGTTTGAACATCATTGGTGATGACGCCATGATCTCTTCAGCGCGCTCTGCTGTATATACAGGACCAACAAACTTCGTTGGGTTTGCAAATGCAGGGTCTGATTTACTAACTTCTGTCTGTGTAACCAAGGTCGCTATCGCTAAAGAATCATCAACGTTACGTAATTCTTGTTGCAGCATATAGCCAACCATACCGCATGTCTGCGAACCTAACACATCCATAGGATATGGTGTAGTTTCAGGCGAGTACTCTTGATATGCTGAGTTCTGCTCCATTAATAAACCTACCTGAGGTCCATTTCCGTGCACAACGACAATCTCATGCTCTTTAGCTATTGCTGCAATACTTGCTGCTGATTGTATAATATTCTTACGTTGATTCTCGGCAGTTAATGCTTGGCCTCTTGCCAATAAGGCATTGCCGCCTAATGCTAATACTATGCGCATATGATCGTATCTCTCTATATTTTAATTATTATATTTGAATGTTTATTCCATTAAATATTAACTTTAGTAATCACTGTCACTTTATAAGTTAATTATTTTTATAATGAATTTAACCTATCACAAAAACGTTGTTATTAATTATTTTGTAACCTTGCAGTTAAAAATCAATTAATCATTCTAAATGCTTGCGTAATTAATATGTCGCTATAGTAGGGTAAAAGAAATGTCGGAAATGTGACAAATATCAAGATATATCATCACTAGAAACAGTCTGAGTTAATTAGAACTATTCATTATTCGATTAAATATCCAGCTTTTTTCACACAATCTCACTTAGGCGGTCTATTTTTTATGATTGATTCGTCACTAGTGAATATTATCTCAACCACCTCCTTTTATATTCATTGGTATTTTGTTAAATATTGATAAGTTGATCACGATATTCATACCGTGTACCAATATCAGGTTAGCAGATCATCAACAATAGTGATTTTTATTGTGTAATTGCAAAAGCATGAAACAAAAAAGCCGTGAATATTCACAGCTTTTTTATATTTATAAACAGTAATACCGATCTAGCGATTGATCATTTGATCACGCTCTGGTCCGACAGATACCATCTTCACAGGTACACCCATTAGTTCTTCAATACGTAATACATATTTCTGTGCGGCTAATGGCAAGCTTTCAAATGTACGGCAGCCTGTAATATCTTCATCCCAAGCTTCTAATTGCTCGTAGATTGGCGCAAGAGTTGCGGTTTGAGGCCAGATTGGGTTTTCACAGTGTTCACCATCATAAGCAACACAAATCTTAAGATCTGCCATGCCGCTTAGGCAGTCAATTTTAGTTAAAGCAACCTCTGTCGCAGCCTGCAGATCAACACCATTACGTGTTGCTACTGCATCAAAATAGCCCATATCACGTGGACGACCAGTTACTGCACCATATTCGTTAGCAGCTTCACGGAAGTTATCCTGTTCAGCCATTGCTGTAATTAGCGTACCAGTACCCACAGATGAACTAAATGACTTGGCAACAGCAATAACACGCTCAGGACGTAACGCAGGCAAACCACTACCAATACCGGCATAAGCAGCAGTCACATTTGATGATGTTGTCCAAGGATATTCACCAAATACAAGGTCACGACCAGCACCAAGCTGGGCTTCGAACAATAACCCTTTATCTTGCGCTTGTAAGGCTTTTAGCGGCTCTGTAACGTTACAAATAGCATCTTGCCAAGGTGCTGACACTTCTAATAACCATTCTGTCATTTCTTCTGCCGTTTGGCTAAATTCAAATGACGGGTACAAGGCTTTAAGTTGTGGTAATTTCCAATCTAACATGAACTTAATGCGCTCAAGTAATACTTCTGGTTGCTTAAGCCAACCGACCAAGATACCTTTTTTCATTACTCGGTCGCCATAAGCGGGTGCTATGCCCTGACGTGTTGAACCATATGCGCCATCACCTAAACGCTCTTCTTCTAGCGTATCTTCAATAGCATGGAGTGGAAGACAAAGTGTTGCACGGTCGGAAATGCACATTTTAACATTTACGCCGGCAGCTTTAACTTCTGCTAATTCTTCAGTTAAAGGCGCAGGGCTTATCACCATGCCAGGACCTAGCACCGCAATGCAGTCGGGATTGAACACGCCGCTTGGCAGTTGGTGTAATTTAAATGTTCCGAAGTCATTAACAACGGTATGGCCAGCATTGTTACCGCCTTGAAAGCGAATACTTGCAGATGCATCACCTGCCAAATAATCTACGATACGACCTTTACCTTCATCACCCCAGTTAGCACCAACAACAACAATAGACGACATGATTCATTCTCCTCAAAAGCGAAGTGCCTATCCTATTCCTTAAGATTGAATATGAAAAATTAATTATAATTATCACCTTGATAAGAATTCCATATGGGATTATGGTGCAGATGTTCAAATAACAGATAGGTAGTCACATGCTAGATATCCATTGGTTAAACACATTTGTTACCCTGGCCAAGCTTGAACATTTTGGTAAAACAGCCATTAAACTGCATATGACTCAGCCTAATGTTAGCCTTCATATCAAACAGTTAGAGAAGAGTACGCATGTAAAACTGATTGAACGAAATCCATTTAGATTGACCCAAGCGGGCGAACGTTTACTGCAAAGTGCACAAAATACCTTAATGGAATTGCAGACTTGTCAGGCTGATTTGAATGCCATCAATGATTTAAGCCAAGGCACATTGACCTTAGCCGCTAGTGACATCATTTCCCGTTTATTATTGATCTCGCCTTTTCAATCATTCAAAAAAGAATACCCAGGCATTGACCTATCGTTACTCAACACGACCTCAGCCCAAGCAGCCGACTTAGTGAAAAGTGCAAAAGCAGATCTTGGTTTTGTTATCGCACAAAAAGAAAGCCAGCCACTCCACTTCACTGAATTACATCAGGTGAAATGGTGTGCATTAGGTAATGGGTTAAAACAATGGCAACAAGGCAGTGTACAACAAACAGGGCAACAGCAAGAAGAGCCCACCCTAATTCTATTAGGGCACGATACCAGAACGCGTGACTTGATTGATTTGGCACTGCCAAGCCTGCAATTACCCAGCTATCGCGTCATGGAAGTTGGCAGTGTTGATGCACAAATCGACTGGGCAGAGGCTGGTTTTGGTGTTGCGATCGTTCCTGCTTTTTCTCTGCACCCGAAGCTAAACCTTCAAACAACCATAACCCCGCTACCCGACTTCCCAACCACCAGCCTAGGATACATTGTTCGTCAAAACCAAGTGCTTTCACGTGCTATCAAACAACTGTTGCATTGGGTCGATGAAGAAATACAGCGCTCGCAACATAGCGCGTAAATTTAATGGATTTGGTATCATACACAAAGAAAAACGCCTCTGTCCGAGTAACGAACAGAGGCGTTTTAGTATGTTTATTGAGAAATATATCTAAGTAACTTTATGCTGCTTTAATATCCGATGTTCCGTCTTTATCATTAAAGGGCTTTTTTGTATCACTATCAGTCTCTTCGTCAGATGCTGTGCTTTGTTCACTCAGAACTTCAGCTAAAGTTGAACGCGACAATCGCCCTTCCACTTCACCCTCTGCATTCAATACTGGTAACGGGTGATCGCTCTCTAGTGTTTCAGGAATCACCGCTTCCAACAATGCATCTGTTTGTACTGAAGGTACGTCTTCTAACATAGATTCATCAATCGCATTGCCATAATCTGCTTTCTCAACATTTTCGAGCGTTTCTTGCGTGATAACCCCTTGGTAGCCCTCATCGTTAATGAAGTAACCGTAATCATCTTTAGCTTTACGCATTTCCGCGACGGCTTCACCAATTGTTTCAGCCGAAATTCTCACGACTTGTGGTTTCATCACTGTTTCTACCGTCAAGGCACGTGCACGGTTAACGTCCTTAACAAATGCTTCTACGTAATCATCAGCTGGGTTCAACAATATATCGACTGGCTCACCTTGCTGAACCAATACACCATCACGTAAAATGGCAATTTTATCGCCCAAGCGCAGTGCTTCATCTAAATCATGAGTAATAAATACGATCGTTTTATGCAGCTTTTCTTGTAGCTCAATAAGCTGATCTTGCATCTCACTACGAATCAGTGGGTCGAGCGCTGAAAAAGCTTCATCCATTAACAAAATGTCTGCATCAGTACATAAAGCACGGGCTAACCCCACACGCTGTTGCTGTCCACCCGATAACTGTGATGGATACTGCTTTGCATACCCAGCCAAGCCGACGGTTTCAAGCCATTCATGAGCGCGAGATTCCCAGTCATTTTTACTCAAGCCTTGAATTTGCAAACCATAACCGATGTTTTGCAGTACAGTACGATGCGGCATCAATCCAAAACGCTGGAATACCATCGACATTTTATGACGGCGGAAATCTTGTAGCCCTTTTTCATTTAGGCTCATCACATCAGTACCCGCAATTTCAATCACACCTTCAGTAGGATCAATCAAACGGTTAAAGTGACGAATAAGCGTCGATTTACCCGACCCCGACAAGCCCATGACAACGAAGATCTCACCAGGATTTATATCCAAATTGATATCACACAACCCAACGGTGTGACCCGTTTCAGCCAAAATATTATCTTTCGATTTCCCTGCTTTCACTTGTTTCAACACGGCTTTCGCATTGGGTCCAAATACTTTATACAGATTTTTAACCCGAATAAGCGGTGTTGTTTGTGATTTATCCGTCATGTTAGCGACCTCCTAAATGCTGTTGGGTACGCTTTGCATAGCTCTGAGAAATACGGTCAAAAATGATGGCTAATGCCACAATCGCTAAACCGTTAAGTAAGCCTAAAGTAAAGTATTGGTTAGTAATTGATTTAAGTACAGGTTGCCCTAATCCTTTAACACCTATCATTGAAGCGATAACAACCATGGCGAGTGCCATCATGATAGTTTGGTTGATACCCGCCATGATATTCGGCATAGCCAACGGGATCTGCACGCCAAATAAGCGCTGCATAGGGCTTGCTCCGTAAGCTGTGGCCGCCTCAAGCACTTCTTCATCCACTAAACGAATACCAAGGTTAGTCAGACGAATAACAGGCGGCACTGCATAGATCACCACGGCAATCACACCTGGTATTTTACCAATACCCAACAACATAACGACTGGGATCAAATACACAAATGCGGGCATAGTTTGCATAATATCGAGCATCGGCGTAACAACTGATTGCACCCTATTGGATCGCGCCATTGCAATACCAATGGGGATTCCCACCCCAATGGCGACCATAGTTGAGACTAAAATAATACTCATAGTACGCATGGTGTTATCCCACATCCCAAACACACCAATGAGTGAAAAGGCGACAACAACACCAACGGTTAATTTCCAAGAACGGCTCGCCATAAACGCAAAGCCAGCCAACACGCCAATAACAATCCACCATGGCGTGCCTAATAAGAGTTTTTCAAACCAGATAAGGAACGATAACAGAGGGTCGAAGAAGGCTTCGATATTGTCACCGTATTCACGAGAAAAGGAGCGGTAAGCCCCATCGAGAGTTTTACGAATTTCGAGCAGTTGATAACGATCAAGCTGCGGAATTTCCGTTAACCATGATTTATCTGACATAACAATTTCTTCCCTAGAAATGCAAAAGCCCGACAGTCAATTGTCGGGCTCTATAAAGGTTTACAGATCAGCTAATGCTTTCTTCACTTTGTCCGCTGTTTCAGGACTTACCCATTTCATCCAAATATCTGAGTTTTCATTCAAAAATTGTTCTGCGGCAAGCTCACCATCAGCTTGGTTATCTTCCATCCATGCCAATAATGCATTCATTTTCGCATTGGTAAAGGCTCGTGTAGATAGGTATTCCATCGCAGCTGGAGCACGCTTCGCAAAGGTCTCTGTCACAACAGTATCGACGGGGGATGGTGGGTACATCGTCACTTTTGGATCTAAGCAATCTTCGTTCGTAGTACAGTCTTTGAATTGCTTTTCATCAACGCCAGAACCAAAATCGACTTTCACCATTTTGTATTTACCCAAAACAGCTGTCGGAGCCCAATAATAACCAAACCATGCTTCTTCACGTTCATATGCTTTGGCAATCGAGCCCGATAAACCAGCACCTGAACCCGGATCAATCAAATCAAAACCAGATTTATCCAGTTCTAGAGCATTGAATAAATTGCCCGCAGAGATCTGACAGTTCCACCCAGCAGGGCAAGTCAAAAAAGCAGATTTATCTGGGTCTTCTGGGTGCTTAAACAGTTTAGCGTTGGCTTTGATACCCTCAATAGTGGCTAGAGTCGGATCTTTCTTAACCATATACTCTGGCACCCAAAAACCTTCTTCACCACCTTCAGATAAGCTGGACCCCGCATAACGAATACGTCCTTCTTCAACACCTTTGTCGAGAGCCGCTTTCATCGAGTTACTCCAGAATTCTGGCGCAATATCTGGCTGCCCTTTCTCGATCATAGATGCCCCTGTTGGCATTGTATCGCCCGGCACCAATTCAGCATCACACCCATAGCCGTGATCTAAGATAAAGCGATCCACATTGGCAATTAATGTTGCAGAATTCCAATTCATATCTGCGATGGTCACTTTGCCACACTCTTCCGCAGAAACGGTGAACGACGCAGTGGCTAAAACAAGTGATGCAGCAAGAATTTTACGCATAAAAATATCCTTATTTAAGGGTTTCATTCCTTACAAACCTTTCAATAGCTTACATGAATACAATCAAATTGCATCAAACATATTTTGTCATCTAACCAATTATTGGCGATAAATTTGAAAAAACCAGTGAATTAGCGCACCATTTCACAAGAAAGCAACAAAAAAATGTTTAGTGCTGTAATATTTACAGTTATTAATAATATCCACTTTAGCCCCGCCATAATCAGCCGTATTGACAGAAAGCATATGTAAATTCACGGCTAAAGCTCAGTCATTCAACAAGCGAGTGAGTGACAATCTAAATGTTACAAAAACAAACTCATTATTTGTCGAGTCTGTCACATTTTTTGATTAGAATAGGCTCATTAGTATTTTCTTACTGTGGATGAATAACATGTATAAACTGGTTGCATTAGATATGGATGGCACCCTACTTAATAGTCAGGGGAAGATTTCTGAAAAAACAAAACAAACCATCGCGGCAGCACGTGAAAAAGGCGTAGTGGTGGTATTAGCGTCTGGCCGTCCGCTAGAAGGAATGACCGATGCGCTCAATGAATTAGGCATGACCAGCAACGACGATTACGTTTTATGCTACAACGGTTCATTAGTTCAACGTGTAGAAAGCCAAAGTGTTATTCGCAGCCAGTTATTACTAGGCAGTGATGCAAAAAACATCGCTAGCCTAAGCCATGATTTTGGTGTTCACGTACACGGATTTTCTCGCCGCCAAGGTTTAATCACTCCAGAAAACAACCACTACACCCAACATGAAGCGACCATCAACGGTCTTGATATTACTGAAATTGATTTCGCTGAATTAGATAATAACGAAGAAATCTTAAAAGTGATGATGATTGATGAGCCAGAGCTATTATCAAAAGCTATCGCTCAATTACCTGCAGCACTATACGATCAATACACCATCGTACAAAGTGCACCATTTTTCTTAGAGTTTATGAACAAGAACAGCAATAAAGGTGCAGGCGTAAAAGCGCTGGCAGAGCATTTAGGCATTGATGCGAGTGAAGTCATTAGCATGGGCGATGCGGGAAATGATCATCACATGTTGGAATATGCAGGGCTTGGTATTGCCATGGGTAACGCAACCGACGATACCAAAGCGATTGCGAATTATATTACTGACAGTAACAATGACGATGGTGTTGCTACCGCAATAGACAAATTTATCCTTAACGCTTAAGTATGAATTGATTACATAAAAGTGAAGGTCGTGACTCACAATAGTATTGAACCTTCGCTTTTATTCTTCTTTACCCTCTCAAACTAATCAATTTTAACCATTATTAGAAAATGTCTAACTCTGTATTTTCTATCATGAATCAATCTATTAACCATTCATTGTTTTCTTTATTCCACTATGCTTACTAAAGCATAAGATGACACTTAACGGAATGGAGTGAGAGATGTCTGACGAGAACATGCCTAAAGTGCAGGTCGAGCCAAGGGAAAGGATCGCCTCAAAATCAGAAAAACCCAAACGTATAAAAAAAGTTCGTACCAAAAAAGAGAAATCCCCTCCCAATAAAGTGAAGCGTTTAACAACGTTTGTATTCACTTTATGTATTGGCTTATTCATTTTCTATATTGCCGCCGATCGTATTATTCCCTCTACAGATATGGCACGTGTTCGTGGATTTGTTATTCCCATGACACCTTTAGTCTCAGGTCGGTTGGCCGAAGTCGCGGTAGAACCCAACGAAATTGTTAACCCTGGCGATATTTTGGTGAAAATTGATTCTGCTGATTATGAACTAGCAATTCAAGAAGCAGAGCAAGGGTTAGTCAATGCAGGGAAAAGTGTTGGTGTACAAACAGCATCTATTGCTTCAGCCCAAGCCAAATTAACCGATGCATTAGCTAATCAAGCCCACTTACGTGCACAAGCCACACGTATTTTGACCATGGAAAAAAAAGGTATTGTTTCGAAATCTGATGCTGATAAAACACGCGCTTCACTTGCCAGTGCTAAAGCACAAGTAGAAGCCGCGCAAGCTGGTATAGAACAAGCAAAAAAACAGCTTGGCTCAACCGGTAATGACAATAGCGAAGTAAAATCAGCATTATTAAAATTACAAAAAGCACAACTTGATTTAGACCGTACGGTTATTAGAGCGCCAGCGATTGGTGGCGTAACAAACTTCCGTTTAGATGAAGGTTTTTACGCCCAAGCAGGCCAACCTTTATTCACTTTTGTTTCTGGTGAAGACGTTTGGATTGATGCCTATTTTCGTGAAAATAGTATTGGAAACATAAAAATTGGCGATAGCGTCGATATCGTTTTGGATTATGCTCCCGGTCATGTTTTTGCGGGGAAAATAGCAGGAATTGATTGGGGGATCAGCTGGGGTGAAAATGAACAAGCAGGCAAACTCGCGGCTGTTACATCTCAAACCGGTTGGCTACGACAGACCCAGCGTTTTCCAGTGACGATTCGATTTGACGATGAAACAGCCCGAGGCTTCCGTCGAGTGGGCGGACAAGCCGACATCATCGTATATACCGAACAATCTTCAGTCATGAATACGTTTGGTCGAGTATGGATTCGTATAATGAGCTGGTTATCTTATGTCCGATAACAGCCATGAACTAGTTGCTGACATATACACTCCTCCCACGGAACAAGCCATAGTTCAACGTCGTATTTTTCGTTACGTTATAGGGCTTGTTGCCGCGTGTGCTTTGGCATTCGGCATTGGGTGGGGGCTGTCTTTTGTTGCGCCTGTCTTTCTCGCTAAATTTCTAGTTGATCACCAAAAGCCAACCTCTCATACAATCAGTCAATTACTCTTAGCAATGACGGTAACCGTACTCATTGGCTTATCTGTCAGCGCTGGCATCACTCAGTATCCGTTGCCTTTGTTATTGCTACTGAGCTTACTGATGTTCACAGCCTATTACCTATTCATGGATCCACAGTGGAATTTTTTCGCGACCATTTTAATGATCGCGGTAATGCTACTACCTTTCATGGGCATAATATCACCAGGTTTGGCTGTTTACATAGGTGTGGGATTAGCTACGTCTGGAGTGGTCGCTGTATTGCTGTTTGGCTTACTTCACCTCGTATTACCTGATATAGCCCCTATTAACAAAGAGCAAGTACAACCCGCTCCCTCGCTAACACATGACCAACGTGTATTCGAATCCTTAAAAGCCTTAACCATTTCTTTTCCCATTATCGCCTATTTTTATTATTTCCAAATAACTGGTGCAATACTCACCATGGCATTCATTGGTCTTTTATCATTGCAGACCGCGGGGCAGAAAAGTATAAAAGTGAGCATGTTTCTGCTACTGACTAATATAATCGGTGGCTTAGTGGCGATTGTGTATTACGAGTTACTTGTTATGGTGCCGCATTTCTTATTCCTGCTCAGCCTTATTACGCTTATTGGTTTGGTATTAGGTACAAAAATCTTCAACGAACCCGCCAAAGCCCCTATCTGGGCTGGCGTAATGTCGGCATTACTGGTTTTACTTGGCTCAACTATCGCGTCCGACAGCAAGTTGATGGACGATAACTTTTACATGCGTATCGCACAGATAATGATGGCAAGTATTTATATGATTGTGGTGTCGTTTATTTTAGATAAGTGGCAATACAAGCAGGAAGTGACGAAGGGCTCAGAGTAAAACTGATTTGGAGTAAACTCCTACCTTACAGGCAAACTCCAAACGTAAAAAGTCGCTAACAATATAGCGGCTTTTTTGCATGTATTTAAGCTAAGACAAGTTATTCGATAAACCCTGTACTTATGGTCGATGCTGACCGTTCTTGATTTTCATCTATACCACTGGTTAGCTAACCCTTTTTGCAACATTGGTTCGACAGAGGTCTCTAAAATCTTTCGGCGTCAAACTGGTATGGCGTCTGAAAAATTTGGTCATATTCGTTGCCTCTTTAAATCCGAGCTGCAGCGAGATATCCAGTATCGAATACTGGCTAAAGGCCAACAAGCGTTTTGCCTCAAGCAAGACTCTATCATCAATTAACTCTTTAACACTGCGACCTGAATAATCTTTCGCAATCTTATCAAGCTGTTTGATACTTTTACCCATTATTTTTGCCACCTCCCCGACGGAAGGACGTTGACTAAAGACTTTTTCGATATACTTTTTTAATGCGTGATAATTAATATTCTTTTGACACAGGTTGGTGTTATTACACAACGCTTGATAGTTAGGTACTATTTCTTTTAGCATAAGAGCACGCATTAAATTTCGAATAATTTCATCTTTATAGCTACTACCTTCACGGTGGTACTCTTGGCCAATTTGGTCAAATAAACCACCTAGATTATTTGCTGTTTCAGTAATGCAATTAACTTCTTCAACCGCAGTTGCCATTACTTCTTGGTAAGGATCGTCACCCCCCGAGTGTAAAAAGTCATTACTAAAAGAAATGACGTACCCTTCTACGCTGCAATGTTCAGAAAAATGATGAACTTGATGTTTCCCCAAAGTGAGCAGTGTACCTGGTTTTAGTTGATACCTTTTGTAATCAACAAAATGATAGCCCTCCCCCTGAGTTATATAGATCAAGGCGCTAAACCGTAAACGGTGTGGTTTACCGATATAGAGAAGATCTCGTTGCTGGTAGAACGTCGCGATAGTGTTAAAAGAGAGCTCTAAATTAACACTCACATCGTTGAGCAATACTGCGGGAATATCTTTATTTATCACGTTCACCCTAATAAAAGAGACAAAGCACGCCTCTTCGGTATCCTTCTTAATGTCATCAATATCTTAATAGTTCAGTTCTGATAACTCTGCTGCGACTTTTTGGTAATCAATCTCGATATCAGGTTCGATGGTTGTTTCCACCTCAATACTGAAAAGGTACAGCGGCTTATTTTGCTTGGCAAAGGAATTTTGAGTCACAAAGCTGCCCCACAAGTGGGCAATAATCAATACCGTTGAAACGCAGTAAAAAACAAAAGTCAGGGTTTTTCTCATTACTCACGTCCTCCAGTCTTGCTCTGGCATTGACCATCTTCAGCTTGCTTTCGTTGTTGACGGTGTTGTTTTGCTCGTTTTTTTTGTACCTGTTTAAACCATGATTTATTGAACGTCAAAAAGTCAGTCATCGCATTAATTGGGCATAACGTCTGACACCACGGTCGACGAACCACCAATGATGTTAACAAAATAACAATTGTCAGAACAAAAAGGTACATCGTCCCAATCATGCCAAACATAATACCAAACGGCTCATAAGAAAATGCGGCCGGATTACGAAAATATGCGCCAAGGCACAATGTGGTCAATAATAATACGCGAGGGAACCACAACAGAAATTCGTTTTTGATTGTGGAGGATTTTGCATTACCGACCTTCGCTAGGCATTGCTGCACCGCACCGAAAGGACAGATATTCTGACAATAGACATTTCGGTTGTAATACAATATGTATACGATGCTTAATAGGATCAAGATTAAAGGCGTGTAATTCGCGAGACCATATAGCCAAGCACCAGAAATCACCATACCCATTGTGGATGCGGTATACAGCGTTGCTGAATAAAAACCGAATACCCCCATTGAGATAATAAGCACGACCCAGTTGATCATCACTTTCTTTTTATTTCGGGTTCTGCTAGCCCACACCGCGACACCAAAAAAGACGAATGCGACTAAGTCTAACCACTGCAGCGAAGAAAAAATACTTTTCGACTCAGACAAGGTATAGCCGTAGATTTGCTCACGAACAGGCTTCGCAGCATGCTCAACCGCATCCATTAAGGCAGTTGAAGTTAGGGTTGCGCCCGTCACGCTATCAAACGTGACGGTGGTATCAATAGGTTGACCTAAAATTCGGTCAACAACCCCACTTTGCATGACTTTGTCTAAATAGGTTGAAGTCTCTTTTGAATCAATAATTGCCAGTGCTTGTAATGTGCCCGAGGGTGAAATATTAATGCCAGCGACCATTTCACCGCCATAGCCAATACCACTTCCAACACTTATCCATTCAACTACGTTACTTTCATTATCACTTCGCACCACACCTTGGAAGGTATTAGATCCTGCGGGTTCAAGCAGCTCCGATTGAAGGGTTAAATAGGATAATTGAGCCTGTTGATTATGTTGACTCCGATCCCCCCCTAAATACCAAAAGACAGCAAACAGTAATATTGAAAGTACACTAATAAACTTATCAAATACTTTTGATTTCGAAGACGTTTTTTTCATCATATTTTATTATCCCCGTATTATGACAATACGGGGATATACCTTATTCACTAATGTTAATGCTTATACCCTTCGGTTTCATTGCAATCAAAAGCCGCAATAACAATGCACCCACAATGATTAGCAACGTTCCAGCAAAGCCGAGTAAATACCAGCCAGCTAAACCTTCATTCTCACCCAATAAGGTAAATGCACCAGCAATGGTCAGCATCATCGAGAACCACCAGCCACCAACTAAGCACCATTTCCACAGCTTCATTCCCAGCTGATATTCTTTAGCCCATTGATTTGCCCCAGCAAACACTAATATTTGCAGCGCGCCTAATCCCATCCAAAATAGCGGGTCTAATACCGTTGATTGTGGAAACATTAAAATCCCTCCCAGTTTCCGTCATATTCCCAAGTTTTGGTGACTTTTAAATAATTTTCACTACGTAACCATTCTGGTGGCTGGTGATAGCCAGCAAATCGCCCGCCATTCCAATCACCGTGATACGCTTCTGCATCGGGGTAATAAAAGAAATTATGCTGCATCGCTAGCAGCGCTTTACGTGTAGCACCAGTAGGGTCTCGCGGATCCGCTTCTTTCACCAACGCGTGTATCCAGTTGTTTTTACGTGTATAAGGACAAACTGCGATACACACACGGCAACCCATCCCTGTTTCAGTTGGCCCTTGGCGCCATAACTTCCAACAGCCATCTTGGTTGAAGGCAAACTTACGATAACCACGAACCACTGCATCTGGTTTATCGGCATGGCTAATCGATCCACTTGGGCACGAATCAGCACAAATCTTACACTCTTCACAAAAGTGCTGAACTTTAGTATTGATAGGTTTATCGGCTTCAAGATCAAGATCGGTGATCACCGCCGCTAATCGAATATTTGGCCCCAGCTCTGGCGTTAGTAAAATACCGTTGCGCGCTGCTTCCCCCATACCCGCTTGAATAGCAAGTGGTGGCACAATGATCTCGTAATCAGAACCGGGCCATTGTGGTCGCGCAGCATAGCCAAGCTCACCTAAATAAGCGGCCATCAAACCAGCTGCATTTTTTGCTCTAAAATAACCATCATACGAAGTAGAATAACCAATCGCCGCATACATTGGATCCCAGTTCATCGGCGTACCAAAAACAATGACATTTTTCCAGTGCTTGGGAATCGACTCATCCCACTCAGGCATGCCACGCATGGTATTTTTAAACACAAAATTGGGATCCATTTTAGTGATCCCGACAATGCTCATACCAAATTTAAACGCCATTTTCTTGATCAAATCAGAGGCATGTTGGGACGATTTAAATTCCTGTTGTTCCCTTTTTACCCATTGAAAATCCACTTCATCTGGATGGCCGTTTGGCTTGGGTGGGAAATCACTGTATACCCCACGCATAAACGCAGCTGAATGGGCCCAACCTAAGACAAATTGATCACGGTGCTTCTCGACATTTTGATCATGCTTCACTTTTTCACTAAAGGATTGGTACATATCATCCCAACGTTCTGGATAGCGTGAGTAATACTCTCTTATTCGTGCATCCGGAATTGTTTTCCAATCGGTCGTGGGTATCCAGCCATCTTTCATTAATGTTGAAAGCACGCCAGTACGGTGAAATAAGAAATCACTCCACTCAGGACGTACCAATTTACCTGCCACTTCTAACGTTGGCGCGCTATCAACCCGGAAAGGTTCACGATTAAAGAACATGTCTTTACCCGCTTCCGTTCGGCCATACCCCACATTGGCATCGGGATCGCGGCCAAGAGCAAAACCAGCGCCTGCCGATGCACCGACAGTGACTGCTGCAGCGGCTACGCCTCCCATCTTTAGAAAATTACGACGCGAAGGGTTATCTGCACCTTCTATTGTGCTATTTTTAGATTTCACTGTTGCTCCCCAATACTAGCTAATTACACTTACAGCAATACTATTTTGCTGTCTAATCTCATTAATTTGGTCGCGATAAGTGCTGCTATAGTGCGTTGATAGCTTGTTAAGCTCTGCCATCACACACTCAGCATCTAACCACTGCTTGGTGTGGTAATAGGTAAGAAAAAGCTGCTCAAGCAGCTCGCAGTCATGTGGGTCAAACGCCAATAGGCATTTCAAATCGGGCTCTAATACGGTCCACTGATGAGCACCAATTTGAGCTTTTATTCTTAAATGCAGCACATCGTAAGAATCAGGGGTATTACTGAGGTAATGGTTGAAGGCAGCAATGGCTTCTTCATAACGTTGACATTGAAATGCTGAAATGCCACTTAATCGAACCAGTTCCATGGATGTGATTTCATTATCAATCGATAATTGGATCCAGCGCTCCGCTTGTTCTGTATTTTTAAGCGCTAAATACGCACTGATCGCAGTGATGTAAGTCGCGACAATCGTTTTATCCAAGGTGAGCACTTTTTCACAATAATTAGCCGCTTGTTTAAATTCACTATCTTGGTAATAACAGCCCGCTAAATTTTGATAACCGCCAGATAATTCAGGTGCAAGCGCAATAACCTGTTCAAACATTTCGATTGCCGCCGCATTTTCACCGGTATAGATGTGATTAAAACCAAGGTGGTTAAAACACATGTAACTATTAGGGTTAGACTTTATCCCATCTTCAAACATTGCTCGGGCATGCTCATGATCCCCTAACTGCTGATAGATAAGTCCAGCCTTTAAACTAAAATCATCATTAGATAACTGAGTTCGAAAATGATTAATAACCGCTAGCGCAAGCTGACATAACTTAGCCGACATTAAGATGTTATAAGCGGTATCGAGCTGGTTTAGCGACAAACTTCCACGACGAATGATATCGCTAAAAAAAGCAGTGAATGCTTCATGTTCTAACCAGTCATTCTTATTTTTATCCTCACCGCTATATACAGTACTAAACTGACTTTTAATAAAGTTATATTTATAATTCAGGTTATCTTCGATATTACCCTCATATAAAAAGCCGCCAGTTTTTTCCTGAAGGTATTGATAGAGTTCTAGCCACTTTGTATCCATCATGTCGTTACGCCAAATCATTTTGAATAATGTTATGGTACGTACAAATAAAGTGGTCAAAAGGTCAAAAAATACCGTCAACCGATAGATAACCTCCCTTTCTTTTAATTATTGATAATGATCAAATTTTATTGAGCACTCTTATACCAATATATAAATCTGCTTAATTGTTTTGTTTTTACATCTCATTGATTTGATCAATTATTAGTTTATAACGACATTGCACAGACCTTCGGTACGGGCAATATGCTTTCGCTTCGCTCAGGTGAACCCAGTCTAGGATTCTGCATCCCTATCTTATTTAGCAAACCCCAGATATAAAAAAACCGCTAACAGAGTAGCGGTTTCTTTGAATATGGTGGAGTGTTCTCGGTGAGGTGGATTTGGAACAAATTCCTCTTACCACATGCGCAGATGCAAAAAGGGCGCTGATAAATCAGCGCCCTTCTCTAAATGTGGCGGAGAGATAGGGATTTATTACTCGCAAGCTCGTACCCTTCGGGCTGTTGCCTTTTCGCACCTTCGGTACGGGCAATGTGCTTTCGCTTCGCTCAGGTGAACCCAGTCTAGGCTTCTGCATCCCTATCTTATTGGGTAAACTACAGACGTAAAAAAGCCGCTAACAATGTAGCGGCTTCTTTGAATGTGGCGGAGAGATAGGGATTTGAACCCTAGAAGGGCTATAAACCCTTGCCGGTTTTCAAGACCGGTGCTTTCGACCACTCAGCCATCTCTCCAACGCGGTGAATAGTACAGACGTAGAAGCGGGCTGTAAACCCTTTCACGAACCAAGTGCACACGGCTTAAACAAAGGAAACAAAGTACAAACAAAACGCTCAAAATCACAACGGACAATAATAATCGGAGAACCCATTCTGCCTATTTTTGCCCATTTTTCGCAATATCCAAAGTATAAAGACCGGATACATACATGCACCGAAATCAGCATTATTTACGCGGCATAGTAACGCGCTAAACGCATACCACTACAACAAAAAGCTACCGCTTTATAAATGTTAGATTTCACAATTAACACTTGTACTTCTTAACTCTCCAAGCACTTAAAAAATATACCTTTTCTTTCAACACATTTGGTTATCGGCCCTTTTGCTGAGTACAAATTGAATAGAAAACGAGATTTACATCACTCTATTTAAGCAACAGCATATGTAGCATTCATAAATAGTTTGATAACAATCACCATTGGTACACATCTATTATGCCTTACCTACACTTTATTTTTGGTCTTGCTGTCGTTGCAGCCCTTGCCTTATTAGTAAGCAAAGATCGCAAAAGCATTAAACTTCGCTATATTATTCAACTTCTCGTGATTGAAATGGGTGTTGCTTATTTCTTACTGAACTCTTCAACAGGAACAGGGGTTATCGCCGAATTTGCTGGCGGTTTTAATGGCCTAATGGCGTTCGCAGCTGAAGGTACAAATTTTGTCTTTGGCGGGTTAGTCAATGAAGGTGGCTTCGATTTCTTCCTGCAAGTATTAATGCCCATTGTCTTTATTTCGGCCCTTATTGGTATTTTACAGCACATTAAAGTGCTGCCCGTGGTAATTAGTGCAATTGGCTACTTACTCTCTAAAATTAACGGCATGGGTAAGCTTGAGTCATTTAACGCCATCAGCGCATTAATGGTTGGTCAATCAGAGAACTTCATCACTTATAAAGACATTTTAGGCCGTATGTCAGAGCGCCGTATGTACACATTAGCAGCCACAGCTATGTCTACAGTATCTATGTCGATCGTCGGTTCATACATGCAGCTCATCGCTCCTAAATTTGTAGTGGCCGCATTATTTTTGAACATGTTCAGCACCTTTATCATTCTGTCGATCATTAACCCTTATGATCATGAGGCGGAAGTAAACTTTGACGATATGATGGCCGATGAATCAATTGAAAAACTTACGTTTTTCGAAATGCTCGGCGAATATATTCTAACGGGATTTAAAGTCGCGGTAATTGTCGCTGCAATGCTGATTGGTTTTATCTCACTCATAGCCATGATCAACGCAGGTTTCACCTACGCCTTCGGTATTAGCTTCCAAGATCTGATCGGTTATGCGTTCTACCCGGTTGCATGGCTAATGGGAATTCCTGCCAACGAAGCCTTGCAAGCTGGTAGCATCATGGCGACTAAGTTAGTCTCAAACGAGTTTGTGGCTATGATGGCATTACAAGACCAGTTGGGCAGCCTTTCTGCACATACAGTCGGTACAATTTCCATCTTCTTAGTATCTTTCGCTAACTTCAGCTCCATTGGCATCATTGCGGGTGCTGTTAAAGGGGTCAACGAAGAGAAAGGTAATATGGTTGCCCGCTTCGGCTTACGCTTACTGTATGGCTCGACTTTGGTTAGTATTCTATCGGCCATGATTGCCAACATCATGCTGGCTTAATTACCACTCAAAAAATCAAAAGGCCAGCATTTCTGCTGGCCTTTTCGTATCTGGCGGTAGTTACTTACAAAGAGAATATGTTCTTGAGTTATCTCATTAATTGCCAACCGAAGAAAAAACAGTCAAACAATTCATTAATCAGTCATCTAAAGAGCATAGCCAAACTGCCGATTGCCCCTTTCAAAATGCCTCGTATTTTTTTGTTACGTTGATAAAACTGTTAAGAGTAAGGAAGGATACAAACCAGAAAATCACCTGACAGGTAAGGTACCTCGAGGGTTGTCTTGCCTGTCAGTTTTTTACTCTTGGCCGATTATGGCCTCTTTATCTAAGTATTTTCCTTGCTATTGTTCTCTTATTTGATTTAGCGTTACATTTCGCTTGCAACTTGCGGATTGACTCTTCTCTTTATGATAAAAGTAATAACCGCGAGCAGAGCGATAATGCCGACTAAGAATGGTAGTATCTGCATGATCTGTCCGCTTCGGCTAAAAGTGATTGCTAGCATGATCAACCAGCCACTCAGCATCGGGATAACGGTTCGGCGAACGATATCAAAAGGTGATAGTCCCGACAGACCTGCGATCGCAATGATGACTCCTGCAATTGGCGAAATAGTCCGCCCCATACCTGCTGACAACTGAATAGGCAGGATCATATCGGCGACATTGGTACCTATTTTTTCAGCTATTTGCGGCAACATTGGCGCGAAGGAGAAGAAAGCAGCATTACCTGAACCCATAAGAGCTGAGATTGAGAAGGTCAGTACAGCCATAAACAGCACAATCACACTGGCCGTGAAGCCGGCACTGCTGGCTAGGTTTAACAGCGCCTCGATAGCTCCGATTGATTTCAGACCCATCGCAAAAGTCTGGCCCGCAATGATCAGGGTAACCACAGTGGCGAACACCTTACCCATATCATTGAAGATCACCTGCAGCTTTACAAATACTGGTTTGGCATGTTTATGACGAATGTATTCACACACCAGACCTATAAAGATGCTCAGTAAAATTGCGGTATCCATACCCACTCTAATCGTACCAACCCCCATTTTGCTGAAAGTCAGCATAAAAAACAGCGGCAACATCGGTAACAGCAAGTAATAAAGAGGAGCGTCAGTGCCTGTCACGTCACTATCACTTTGCAATTGTGCAGGCTGTTCTTCCGGATCCATTTTGCTATCAAAATAGCGCTGCACGAGAGCGTGATTGCCGGCAATGATAACAATTAGAATGCTGATCACTGGAAGCTGCTCGTTAACAAAAAAATCAGTGATATCCATTCCGGCGGTTTGTGCAGCGAGGATGGAATTGCCCGACCCTGGGCCGAACTCAATTGCACAAGTACTGGCAAGTACCGCCGCGACGGCAGCTTTACTGCAACCTAAGCGAATCAATACTGGGTAAAGTGTTGCCATCAACAATAGACCCAACCCAGTTGCACTGGAAATAAACAGCGACAATGCTTGACCTAAGATCAAGGCTAATGCCAGCATCAGATAGGGAGAGTTCAGCTTCATCAGTGGCTTTGCTGCTACCTTAACCATCACCTGGCTGGCACCGATGGCTGACATAAACATCGCAAAGCCACCGATTAGCATGATCTTAAGGCCAAGCCCCCCAGCACGGTTACTAAACGTATTCCGAATATACTCGAAAATATCAAAACCAAGCCATCCTGTTGATTTATCGACAAAAGTGGCATCATTAGTAAACACCGCGATGACCATCATGGCAATACCGGTTAAAAACAGTACTGCCTGTGGGTTGTAGTTCTTTAAAATGAGTCGGCCCGCAAAAATGAGTCCGAACAATGCTATAAGTAAGCTCATGATTATTCCTTTATTCGAAGTTACCAGTGATCAAAAGGTTATTATCAGCCAGCATGGTTTGACCCTTAGCGATCACACTGTGCAGAGTAAAGTCATCGTTAAATATACAAATATCAGCATCGTGACCAGTCTGAATACGTCCTTTGTTAATGCCAAGCGAGTCAGCTACATTAGATGTCAGCATGGCAAAGGTCTGCTCTGGTGAAATACCTTGATCGATAAGTTTTGGTAACAGCAAAAGGTTATTATCTACATCGGCAGCGGTCAGTCCGATTAGTTCACCCTGAGGGTTAAACTTAGGTAAGCTGCCGTTACCATCGGAACTAATGGTGATCTGTCTGGCCGCAATACCCGACTCTAACGCCAGTTTCACAGCATTCTCGGGCGGGGTGAAGCGGCTGCCGCCGGAGGTAATATCAATACAACCGCCACGTAAAGCGAACTCAATAGCTTCATCAAACAACCCTTCAGTTCGGGCAACATGGGTCGGTGAGAAATGGTGGATCGGTAGTCCCATATCAAGCAATTCATTAATCTGAGCAAATGGCTGCGGCAGGCTACCCATATGGGTATGTAATACTCCCCGTTTTCCCGATAACAGGCTGGCGATACGGAGGTCGGATACAATCCGTACTAGCTCCTGTGTGGTAGGAAACGAGCAGCGATGATCGGCTAGCGCGATTTTCACCCCGAGAATACGGGGAATGAAGGTAAGATCATCACGGATATTACCGGTGATGGTTTTGGTCGGCACTTCATAAGATCCAGTGTGCATAAAGGCAGTAATGCCTTCTTCTGTTAGTGCTGCTGCTTTGGCATAAAGATCTTTGGGTGAACGAGATATACCATCGGTGCCTAAAACACCAACAACTGTAGTTGTTCCTGCCTTGATCAATTTTGACAGTGTGACCTGTGGAGTTCTACTGGCAAACCCAGCTTCACCTCCTCCTCCGGTAAGATGGATATGTTGATCTATCAGTCCCGGAGCGACCATCCTCCCCCCGCAATCGATGACAGTTACATCACTCAGTCCTTTAGCATTGAGTGATTGTTCAATTGCCACAATCTTATCATTGGCAAGCAGAACATCGGTTCTGCCAATATGAACCGGGCAATAGAGGTCAGTATTTTTCAGTAGGGTAAACATAATTTCCTTTTAATCTCATTTTGGATAAATATCTCAAACCACTTGATAAAACGTGGCGGAAAATTACCGTTTTAAACGGCTTATATTCATTGCCAGACAGCATACCCATACTTTAATTGTGAGTATTTTGTTTTCTATTGCTGATTTCGAATGATAGTATGCATTCAGATCATAAAGACCAAGACACAAGGAGGATCACTTGGAATTCAAGTGGTTAGATGATTTTATGAGTCTGCGGGAACTAGGTAACTTCTCGGCAGCAGCACAAGCCAGATATGTTACTCAGTCGGCTTTCAGCCGCCGTATTCAGGCTTTGGAGGTATGGGTTGGCGTAACATTATTTGATCGGACCTCCTACCCGATAGTACTAACCGAGCACGGGAAGAAGTTTGTCCCTTATGTGGAAAGCTTGCTAGAAATGGTTAAAGTGACAAAAGATGATTTTTCTCAGGCGTCACTGAAAACAGATAAGTCCGTGCGTATTGTCTGCCTGCACTCCTTTGCGGTTAATTTACTACCTCGCCTGTTTAACCAAGCAGGACCATTATTCGAAGGACTTAATTTCGCGGTCAACCCTTCAGTGCAAGGAATAGATAATCACTTTCAGGCGCTGCTCGACAACTCAAACGATATACTTTTTACTTACAATACCAAGGGAATGCGCCCTTCATTTTTAATCGAAAATAAACTCGATCGCTGTTTAGTCTGCAAAGAAAGCATTATTCCGGTTATTTCTCCACAGTTGCTTAAACTGCACCCGAACGATCAGAACTATCCCTATCTCGCTTATTCTGAACATACTTTTTTGTTTAATGCTGTCGTACCATTAATCAAAAGGATCAAGCTTCCACTAGAACAGATCTTTGAAACAACACTTAGTGAATCACTCATTAAAATGGCTGTAAATGGATCTGGTATTGCCTGGGTGCCAATGCATACAATTGAGTATGAGTTAGAACAAGGTTTACTGGTTCAAGCATTTCCAGAGCAGCCCGAAACAGTAATTTCTCTTGACGTTGTCTGTTATCGTTCGAAGAATCCAACGCGTTCTGCTATTAATCAATTTTGGCAAGGGCTCGCTCAGATCGTCGCCCAACCTGACTGAGTACAGTTGCTGCATCTGTGTTGTGGAACTTTCGCTTCGCTCAGGTGAACCATGTCTAGGATTCTGCATCCCTATCTTATTGGGTAAACTACAGACGTAAAAAAGCCGCTAACAATGTAGCGGCTTCTTTGAATGTGGCGGAGTGTTCTGGGTGAGGCGGATTTGGAACAAATCCCTCTTGCCACATGCGCTAGACGCAAAAAGGGCGCTGATAAATCAGCGCCCTTTTCTAAATGTGGCGGAGAGATAGGGATTTGAACCCTAGAAGGGCTATAAACCCTTGCCGGTTTTCAAGACCGGTGCTTTCGACCACTCAGCCATCTCTCCAACACGGCGAATAATACGTATAACAACTGAGGCTGTAAATAGCGCACCAGCTCAACCGCTCAGGAATCCAGCAATCACATCGAACTTTTACTTTACCCTAACAAGGCACTCGATCTTTTTAAGCCAATAGCGTTAAAATTTCACATTTAACAACCATTTATTAAGACACATGCTGACCCTTTACCCTCTCTTTAGGGCAGCGTATCTATAGCTATACATCTTGATTGCAGTTTTGGCCCCACTATTTCCGACCAAAGTACAAAAATCGATGTTGAACGTATTCAATTAGCCATTCAGTAATTAGCCTAATTCCCTTGCCATTGAATTACTCATAGCATTGCTGTTTTAGCCACTGGCTTAGTATTTTTATCTCTGGTTGTTTTGCTCGGGATTTTTTATACACAAAATACAGACTATCGCCGGTTGGTAAATCATGCATCGGAATTCTAATTAAATCCTGTAGCCTATCTTGATCTGTCATAAAGTAATCATTAAGAAAGGCGATTCCTTGATGGTACTTCGCCGCTTCAGCAGCCAAAATCATATGGCTAAAATGAATCACTTTTACATCTTCTGGTAACTCAAACCCACCAAGCTCACACCATAGTCGCCAATCTTTCTTTTCAGTGCCATCTTTAAAGATTGAACGTACTGATAATAAAGGCTGCTCCCACAATGCTTCGGGTAACGACTTTCCTTGCATTTCATACCATAGTTTAGGGCTGCAAAATGGGTATAGCTGCTCTTTATATAGAAACTCACTAACAAAGTTCCGTGAAGGAGGGTAAGCAGTAACAAAGCAATCAGCCACTTGATCACTACATTCTGGCTCGTCGGCCACCATATTCAATGTAAGATCAATTTCAGGGTGCAATTGTCGTAAATTATCTAATCGAGGCACCAACCACTTTACTGCTAATGTACTATAAATCGCTAAACGGACTTTACCATCCTCACCTTCCCGTAATTTCTGACTCGCGTGCGAAATACTGATGAGGGCAGAATTGATTTCCTCTTGATAACGCTCACCGATAACAGTTAACGATAACCTTCGCCCTTGACGAATAAAGAGGTCTTCACCTAAATATTCTTCAAGTAATTTAACCTGATGGCTAACCGCACTTTGGGTAACATTTAATGCTTCAGCCGCTTTAGAAAAGCTATTAAAACGCGCAACAGATTCAAAGCATTGAACAGCACGTAACGGGGGTAATTTCATTATTAGCTCAACTAATACTAAGTTAATTTATATCATTATACTTCATCATTAAGATTCTCTATCCTCCAAAAATCACTTTCTGTGATCTATCGGTTAATCGTAAATTTTAAAGTCATTTATTCATTATTTCCGTTTCTCCATTAATCCGCCATGCCCCAAAAAAGGAGTCATGTTATGCCTAAAATATCTGTTGGTCTTGCAATGACATTGCTTATTGCCGGGAATTTGGTTGCCGTTTTTTCTGACGCATTAATTAAAACACTGGATGCCGATACTGCTATTTTTCAGTTTGTCTTTTTTAGGCAGCTGACTGCAGTTTTGATTCTTACGCCATTTTGTTTATCTACGTCGAAAAAGAGCTTTATTGATGGGCTGAAATGGCACGCATTACGGGCTCACATTTGGCTTTTTGGTGCCATTTTTATGGTTATAGCCATTAATTCATTGCCGCTAGCGACAGCAAACGCCATTTTCTATGCCGCACCGTTAATCATGTTACCGATGGCGATGATGCTTTTTAGTGAAAAGCTCACTAAACATTCTATTGCTGCAGGTATGCTCGGCTTTGCTGGCGTCTTAGTGGTTATAAGGCCAACTGAACTTAATTGGGCTGCAATGGCCGCACTCGTTGTTGCCGTTACGTTAGCTGCGAATAATTTATTAATTCGAAAACTGCCAACCCATCAAACCGTTGCTCAAACATTATTGTTAACAAACCTTGCGGGTATGCCTGCTGCATTAGGTTTAGCCTTGTGGGAAGGGCAACCTTGGGATTGGGCACCGTTATTAACCGCTGCTGGCTCAAGTGCATTTATTTTGGTTTATGCGGCAACCTGCGTGATCGCCTACCGATCGGCAGAGAGTAACAAAATTGCCAGTGCGGAATATAGCGGCTTATTAGGTGCTGTTGGTGTGGGCTTATTGTGGTTTGATGAAGTACCTGATTTAGCAATGCTAATTGGAACAGCAATGATCATATTGCCTCTGGTATGGCTTGCTCGTATTGAGAAAAAGAAGCAAAAACAACTTTTACAAACTGAATTATAAATAGGACTTATCTTAATGACTGCTTTTCTACTTTCTCAGATAATTATTGGGTTCGCAGCCTTTTTTGATCTTTTATCTTTTCAGTTCAAAGAAAGAAAAAAAATCATTGTATGCTTCGTTTTTGCAGTCATTTTAATTGCTATTCATTTTGCATTATTAGAACAATGGACAGCAGCAGGGTTAATGGCTCTTGCGGCGGTTCGATATATCACAAGCCTTTTTACGACATCTAGACAAATGGTAGTGCTATTCTCTATAAGCTCGCTTGTTGTTACATATTTTACTTATGCCGGATTTATTAGCCTAATCAGCTGCACTGCGTCTCTTTTTCAAAATGCCGCTGCCTTTTCTAAAGAAGATAAACAGTTGCGTCAGTTTATGATTCTCGCGACCAGTTGTTGGATTGTGCATAACATTATTATTGGCTCCCCCACTGCTGTTCTACTGGAGTTACTTTTTATTACCAGTAATTTAGTAGGCTATTACCGTTACTACGTTAAAACCCCAAAAGAAATAGCGGAAGCATAAAATTCAGCGTGTAACAGAAAATAACTCGTGCTTATTTATCTTTCAACATTACAGAGGAACTCTGCTATGGTTGTTCTCGTCAGGGCGAATTAAACATAAAATCAATCTCTTGATATAAAAATAATGATGGCCCCTCAACGAAACTCGATAAATTGCTCTTTAGGAATGGAATAATGAAGAAAGTATGCTCAATGCTTGCGGGAATGCTAGTCAGTGTTCTACTTGCAGGCTGTACAACGAATGAAAATTACAGACCACCGGATGATCTCGAAAGCAAAGTAAGAGCTGAGCAACGTAAAGAAGAAGCTAACTGCATGCTGAATGGTTCTGCTAACTGTTTTTAATACAAAAAACAAAGATCCAAACATAAAAAAGCCCTGATGAAGAATATTCATCAGGGCTTTTTTATGGCTATGTCTGAATAAGCTGTTACGGCATGCGCGGCTTTGTTGAGTCATAGCGAAACTTTTTTGTTTCTGGTTGATGATTTACTCGGGGATTAAGACTGTGTCAATAACATGGATAACCCCGTTGCTGGCATTGAGATCACCGGCAATGACTTTAGCACCGTTGATTGCCACGCCATCCTCGCCGTTTCCGATTTGTACTGTTCCTCCCTGAACGGTTTCAGGCAGTTTCAGCTTGCTGATTTCTTCTGAGGTGAAAGCCCCGATCAGGATATGGTATTTGAGCATGGCCTGCAGTTGATCTTTGTTTTCTGGCTTGAGCAGGTCAGCCAGAGTGCCGGCCGGAAGCTTTGCAAAAGCGTCATCGGTTGGTGCTAGGAGAGTAAAGGGTCCCTTACCTTCGAGAGTGCCAGTCAGGCCAGATGCCCGGAGCGCCATAACCAGAGTCTGGAAGTCATCGTTGGTGGCCGCGACCTCGACCAGGTTTATCTTCTCGCCTTTCTTATAAGATGCTACCTCCAAACTGGACAAGGTAACGGGGATTAAGACTGTGTCAATAACATGGATAACCCCGTTGCTGGCATTGAGATCACTGGCAATGACTTTAGCACCGTTGATTGTCACGCCATCCTCGCCGTTTTCGATTTGTACTGTTTCTCCCTGAACGGTTTCAGGCAGTTTCAGCTTGCTGACTTCTTCTGAGGTGATAGCCCCGATCAGGATATGGTATTTGAGCACGGCCTGCAGTTGTTCTTTGTTTTCTGGCTTGAGCAGGCCAGCCAGAGTGCCGGCCGGGAGCTTTGCAAAAGCGTCATCAGTTGGTGCCAGGAGAGTAAAGGGTCCCTTACCTTCGAGAGTGCCAGTCAGGCCGGATGCCCGGAGCGCCATGACCAGGGTCTGGAAGTCATCGTTGGTGGCCGCGACCTCGACCAGGTTTATCTTCTCGCCTTTCTTATAGGCTGCTACCGCCAAACTGGACAAGGTAAAAAGGAATAAGGCACTTAGTAAATAAGCAAAAAAGCGTTGGGGTATTTTCATTAGTGAATCCTCTGGGTCTGTTTTGGTGCCATACAGAAGTTCTAATACGTATGAGAAAACAGTGTAGTTAGCAGAGGGAAAAGAGTTGTCTTATAAAAGAAACTTTGGTTGTTGATAAAAAATGGACAGCTCAGCCCCCCTAACCCTGAAGACTTATCTGTTTAGGAGCAGTTTTACGCGCTTCTAGCCTGACTATGTCTGAAAATCAGTGCATTTATCCTTCAGCATTACTTTGCGACAAAAACAAATTTCGTAACTTGATTAACGGCTACTATATGGTTCCTACACTTCCGGCTTTGTTGAATCACTCAGATAACGCTAAATTATTCCATTAGCACTGAGTTCAGTTATCATAACCAGCCTTTCATTCCGGTTAGCTGTTTAACACATGCCTTACAAACACAATGACGCCAAACGCCATCATTTTAAGATGCATACCTACGCCTTAACTAACTATCGGGAGTATAACTAGGCTCTCAGGTAACGTGGTCGGTTCGATATTTGGATATCTGAAGATATCATCAAACATTGGCAGCATGACGTTCGGATTTATGACGGTACTGGCTCTTCTGTGAAGTATCCTGACATTTCTTCGGTAGAGGTTTCGCTGCTTTCAAGGGAATGATGAAGTCGTGGCTAGGCGATAGCATATTAAGCTTTTGTAATAATGGAATATATTCTTGTTCATTCATGAGAGTAAACCATTGCAGTTCTTCACACATAAATTAAGTATGAACGACCAACAACAGTTTGCTCAGACATAACCTTTTTTATTCATTCAACCTAACTTTGCATTATTGCCGTTTTTCACACCAATCATAGCCTGATATTGTATAAGCATTAGTTATCCATTCGATTAGGCCACACCATGAAACCTTGGTTCAAGTTCATCCCACTGATTATGCTTGCTAGTTACTTCTTTTATTATGATGTTATTGATCCAATGGATAAAAATGCACCTAGTACACAAACAACGATTTCAGCATCACAAAATACAGAACAATGATATTTACCTTCAATTACGAAGATACACGCAATAAGAACTCAATAAATAGCAACAAATAGAAACTCTTAACTACATGCAGAGTTACAAACGCTTAATGATTCTGCATCACATGGACAATCTTACGTTTCAATTTTGTCCATACCTGTAGCACATTGATAGTGGTACGCTATACTCAATAAATGATTCGAAAATCAAAATTCTAATACTCGCTGTATTGAAAACTTCTTCCAAATCACATACCTCCAGTGTATATAGTATGTGATTTGGTTTTTTCACTTCCTTCTTTCTACTTCTTAGATTACTTTCTAGTCCCTTGATTCAACTTCTCAGCCTTACATCCAAATGAGAACTATGTGCATTTACAAATGATATGAGTATAATCATCATACAAATTTGGTTAGGGTTATTATTATGTCAACCATTCGAGTATTGCTTTCTACTTCAACAAACCCTTGGTTTAACTTAGCCGTTGAAGACAGTATCTTCCGGTCTATGTCCAACAAGCAACGTGTTCTCTTTCTATGGCGAAATGCTGATAGTGTTGTTATAGGGCGCGCTCAGAATCCATGGAAAGAATGTAATACAAGAAAGATGGAGCAAAATGGCATTACACTTGCTCGCCGTCAAAGCGGTGGCGGTGCCGTTTTTCATGACTTAGGTAATACCAACTTTACGTTCATGGCTGGTAAACCAGAATATGATAAAACAGTGTCTACAAATATTGTATTAAACGCGTTGAAGACATTGCATGTAAAGGGTAAATCAACCGGACGAAATGATCTGGTTATTGAAGATAGCGAAGGGGAACGGAAATTCTCTGGTTCTGCATACCGTGAAACGATGGATAGAGGTTTTCACCATGGAACACTATTACTGAATGCCTATTTAGGACGCTTAGCCAATTATTTAAACCCTGATCCTAAAAAGCTTAAAGCTAAAGGCATCAAATCAGTTCGCTCTCGAGTGACTAATTTAAACGAGATAAATCCTGAGATTAACCATGACAATGTATGCGGCGCGATAATAGATGCCTTCTTCCACCATTACGGTAAAAGAGTAGAACCAGAATATATATCTCCAGAATCATTACCTGAACTGCCCAATTTTACAGAAAAATTTGAACATCAAAGTAGCTGGCAATGGAATTTTGGTAACACGCCAGAATTCATGCATACATTAAGCGAACGCTTTTCATGGGGGGGAATTGAATTACATCTCGATATAAAAAAGGCACATATAGTCAAAGCAAAAATCTTCACAGATAGCCTTACCCCTGCCCCGCTAGAAACCTTAACCGAGGCGCTTATCGACCAACCGTATAAGATTAATACCTTCAACAAAATAATTAACAAGACCGCAGAGGCTTTCCCTGAAAATGCCAAAGAATTAGCTGAACTACAAGTATGGCTTACAACTGCTATTTCGTAGGTTTCAAGACAATCAATACAATTATACCCAAGCTAGCTGGGTATAATTACATGTCCCATTCAACGATATGACCTTCATCATAAACACCATCACTGTATGCGGGCGTATAGTTGATAAAGATATTGTTTTTCGCAATGGGAACATGCTCAGAAATCGTATTAGCTATAAGTTCCAACATTGCCATAATTTGTTGTTCAGTATTGAAATTAGGGGCAATTAAATCAACGAGTAATGGATGCGTATTGATTCCTTGAACCTCTGCCACTTTTCCTGCATGAGAGTAATGTCCTTTCAATAAGTATTCCCACGACACCATAATATGATGGCTCTCAATGCCTGTTGCATCAGTTACTGCTTGCGATAAATTACAAACTACTAATGAAATATCAACGTCACCCTCAAATGGTAACGACTTTATTCTAATCAATGGCATAAAATTCATCCCTCTCGCATACCGTTTGAATATACGCTTAATAACAATATTAATTATAGAGAAGTGTAATAAAAGCTTGTCGCTTTTTGCCGTATCAAAAACGAGAAAATCATAAATAAGTACAATAATAAAAACATAAATAGCAAAAAAGCCCATCTAGGTTATCTCTAAATGGGCTTTTTTACACAATACACTATAAAAGTTAAATCATTAACATTCTAATTTTTAGGCTTTTCATCACGGCATTCATCTTCACCGCAACATGGGTTAACCACCCTTTCAGCACAGTTATACGGTTCAATGTGAATAATCACATCAACCACTTCATCAAGCTGTTCAAGAATATGGCTTTTAAAATCTTCCGTGATTTCGTGAGCCTTATCTACGCTCATTTCCGGATCTACCAATAAATGAAAATCAAGCAAAATGCTGCTACCAGTACGGCGACTTCTAATTGCATGAACTTCACGAATATCACTGTTCTCTGCTGCATATTGCTGAATTTTATTTTCAATATCACTATCTGCTTCAGCTTCTGTGATTTCCATAATCGCTGGCCATAAGATTTCAAAAGCAGCTTTTAAAATCATTGCTGTTACTAATAAAGCGGCTACTTGATCAAGATAATGTAAATCAGGCACAAAGTAGTTTGCAATAACCGCAATAGCAACAGGAAGTGAGCTCAATGCATCCGAACGGTGATGCCAAGCGTTGGCATGCAGGGCTCGGCTGTTAATTTTCTTGGCTTGAATAACTGTCCAACGGTACAGTATTTCTTTAACCAGAATAGAAGCAATCGCAGCACCAAAGGCAAGCAGGCCTGGATTGGTTTTTGCTTCGTTTCCGATAGAGTTAATTGAATCCCAACCTATGCCGATACCAACTATCGCTAGGATCACACCAATAAAAATATTAGTTAGAGTCTCAAAACGTCCATGCCCATAGGGGTGTTCTTTGTCTGCCGGAGCAGTCCAATACCTTGAACCGATTAAGATTGCGGTGTCTGTTACTAAGTCAGAAAAACTATGAACGCCATCGGCAATCAAAGCTTGGCTACCTGTAATCTTACCTATAGTAATTTTTAACAAGGCTAACGCAACGTTAGCTATCGATCCGACCCATGTGGCTTTACGGATCAATTTTAGTGGCACATCAGACATACTTTTAACTCAAAACTGCTTATACACAAAAGATCTAGAGATATTTATCATATCCGATTTACAATTTTATTTCTCATTGAGGATATACCAAGTTACCTTAAAGTGACTTGGGCATATGCTTTGATGGTTCGTAACAATCGCATGAAACTAAATGATCGTTAACCATGCCAGTCGCTTGCATCAGCGCATAACATATAGTCTCACCAATAAACTTAAAACCTTTTTTCTTCAAGAACTTGCTCATTGCTTTTGATTGCTCTGTTATCGCTGGCACTTGCTCTTGTTTTGTCCATGTATTAATTACGGGGATACCATTAACAAACTGCCACAATGCCGCAGATAAACTGCCGTATTCTTGTTGTAATGCAAATGCTGCCTCTGCATTGCTAAATACTGAGCGAATCTTATTACGGTGTTTAATGACGTCATAGTTACTAATAATGTCATCAATATGGGACTCATCGTCATGGATTTCTGCTAATTGTTTAACTTCAATTAATGTTTTTAAATCATAATGCTTAAATGCTTCTCGGTATGCCTCACGTCGCTTCAATATGGTGTACCAACTTAGTCCAGCTTGCGCCCCTTCTAAAGTGATAAATTCAAACAAGTACTGATCATCAAAATTAGGCTTACCCCACTCTTTATCATGATATTCACGCTCGATAGGGTGATTTAATGCCCAAGCACACGTTCGCTTATCCGAAATCGTATCCATTTATGTTTCCATCTATTTATTTAAATTTTAGGGCGTGTTGAAAATTACATAACAACGCGACTCGCTATTAAGCATATACCCAAGCTACCTCAAGATGCAGGATTCAGAGTGTTCTCAGCGTATCTAATTCAAGGAAAATGTGTGTAGGAATGGCATTCCCTTTCAAACACATTTGACACAGAAGTAGATACGCTGAATCACTCCCGAAGGGCGAGTTTTGTTGGGCTCTATGCGGTGTTACTTATTTTCAACGTAGAACGACTAGGTCTATAAATAAGTGCCTTGCCTAGAGTCCAACAAATTCTCGCTGAAACGAGCACCTTGAGGTAACTTGGGTATAAACCCACGATACAAACATCCACCATTCAAATGGAATCAAGTTAACAATAACTACTCGTGATTCTTCTTTGACCTTTGTTGTTCTTATGTATAATGCAGATGATAATAATTTTCATTACGATCAACAGGAGCAAGGATACTCATGCCGCAATCAGGTGCACCTTCACCCCGTCAACCCGTTCGCCCTTTCTTGGTATCGGTCAAACACGTTACTGATATTACGCCCGCACTGCGTCGTATTTGCTTTACCAACCCCTTATTAGCAAATTATCCCGATGTTAGCGGTGGCGCACATATCAAAATCATGATGGCGCACGGTGATCAAACAGTGCCTGTGCTCCCAACGTTGACCGATAAAGGACCACGCTGGTTAATACCAGAAGAAAAGCCGCTAATCCGTACTTTCAGTGTACGAGCTTTTCGTCGAGACACCTGCGAAATCGACATTGATTTTGCTCTACATGCTGATAGCGGTCCAGCAACCCGTTTTGCGCAACGGGCACAAGAAGGCGATGTGCTCGCGATTTCAGGTCCAGGGGGGCCACACCCAATGCTACAGCCGGCAAAGCATTATTACATGGCTGGCGATCTGACGGCCTTGCCTGCCATCAGTGCGATGATTGAAGACATGCCAGCAGACAGTACTGGTTACATTGCACTTTTAGTGCCCCACTCTCATGCCATTCAAGATCTACCCGTGCCAGACAAAGTCACGGTCACCTGGGTGATTGGTAGCCCAGTCGACAGTAACAAACTTACAGTGCCTTTCCTACAACAAGACATGAAAGACACAAACAGCTATTTTTGGTTTGGAGGCGAAGAAAATATCGTAGTGCCATTGCGTAACCACGTTCGCCGTAACATGGATGTCGCCCGAACCGATATTTATGCCGTGCCTTATTGGCGCAATGGCAAAGATGAAGATGCATACCACCAGAACCGCCATACCGTTATGGATAGCTAACGGGCAAGAGGCTAATTCAAAGCTGAAATGAAAAGTCTAAGGCAAGCCGTTTCACCGTAAAAAGTACCCAAGAAAAAACATAATAAAAAGAAAAACAACAAGAAGAACACCATCACGCAAAAAGGCGTGAGAGCGATGTCATTATATTAATGACAAAGAAGGAATTTAACATGGTTATTCACCCGTCAGTGATGAGAACGACGACATGGCGTCGACTACCTTCACCAGCTGAACTACTCAGTGACTACCCGTGCACGGTCGACACTGAACACCACATCATGGCGTCACGTCATCTTGTGAAGGATATTTTACACGGCAAGGATGATCGGCTTTTGGTCGTGATCGGTCCATGCTCTATCCATGACCCGGATGCAGCATTGGCGTATGCAAAGCAGCTTAAACCACTGACCGAACAGTTTAGTGACCACTTACATATTGTAATGCGAACCTATTTCGAAAAGCCCCGTACAACAACTGGCTGGAAAGGCTTAATATTCGACCCACACCTAGACAACAGTAATGATCTTATCTCTGGGCTAACAACTGCACGTCAGTTAGTGCTCGCTATCAATGAACTTGGGGTGCCAACTTCGACCGAATTTTTAGATAACACCAGCTTTTTATATTTGGCCGACCTGATGAGCTGGGGAGCCATTGGCGCTCGTACCACTGAATCACAAGTTCACCGACAATTAACCTCGGGGTTACCCTGTCCCATCGGTTTCAAAAACGGCACCGACGGCAATATTCGTATTGCGACAGATGCGATTATGTCGAGCAAAGCCCCTCATTTATATACTGTCACGGGACATGACGGGCATTTATATGCAGTAGAAAGTACAGGCAATGCCGATTGCCATATCATCTTGCGTGGCGGGCAAGAACCCAATTATAGTCCAAGTCATATTCGGGCTGCCAGCGAGGCGCTATGCCAAGCCAAGTTACCGGTCAGTATCATGGTGGATTGCAGTCATGGGAACAGTCAGAAACGCCATAAAAACCAACTTGTTGTCGCACAATCGTTATCCGATCAGCTGTCTCTGGGCGAACAAGCAATCACGGCAGTTATGGTGGAAAGTTTCTTTGAGGAAGGTAATCAAGCGATCAGTGCCAATATGACCTACGGGCAATCGGTAACGGATGCCTGCATCAACTGGAGCGATACAGAACTATTACTTAACCAATTTGCCGATGCGGTTGCGGCCCGTCGTGCACTGTACCAATCGGTTTCGCCAGTTGCCATGAATGGCTAACCGCTAGAGTGTAGACTCATCATAGAAAAAGACCTTGTGCACACAACATTCCAGAGTAGGGTCTGCTGTGCAAGCAAGGTCTTTTGGGTCATACCATTCTGGATAGATAAATGAGCAGAGATTAAGACCGCAAGTAGCTATAACCACCATAATATGGCTATTTTTTCGCATGCACCTGACGACGCGGCACAATCACTGGCGCCTGATCAAATGGTGCATACAATATGTCTACATTCGTGTCGTATAAGTCATCAATCAAGTTTTTGGTCACCACCTCATTAACACTACCCGACGCCACCACCGTATTATTACCAATGGCAATCAGTTCATCGCAATAACGAGCGGCTGCCGCCAAATCATGGATCACCAACACCACAGTTTTACCAGACGCTACCATATGGCTGATGCTTTCCATCACTTCAATTTGGTGCCCGATATCTAACGCACTGGTCGGCTCATCCAATAAAATCAAATCAGTATCTTGTGCCAGTATCATCGCCAACCAAGCACGTTGCCGTTGCCCGCCAGACAAGCTAGTCACTGGCTGCTGTAGAATATCTGCCAGCTGCATCAACTCAATAGCTTGGTTAACTTGCTCGGCATCTTTCTCATTCCATTGATTGAACCAACTTTGATGTGGATGACGTCCATATTGCACCAACTGCTCCACTGTAATACCTGCAGGGCTAAGCGGATGTTGCGGTAAATAAGCTATCTGCTTGGCCAGCGCCTTCATCGAATAGCGCGACAATGGCGTGCCTTTGAGAGTAATAGCGCCACTATTGGGTTCCATTTGCTTGGCGATCAACTTCAGCAAGGTCGACTTGCCACCGCCATTGGGCCCAACAATTCCCACCAACTTTCCGCGAGATAGCTGTATTGATACATTGTGAAACACAGACTGTTCATTGTAAGAAAAATCGATGTTGTTCATCGTTAATAAGGTCATTAGTCCGCACTTCCTTTGTCGCGTAATAAGAAAACTAACAGCATGATACCGCCTAAGATACGAGTCATGATCCCCGTTGCGACTTCATGCGGATCCGCCAATACCCTTACCAAGGTATCGCTAAATAACAGCAGTAACGCCCCGAGCAGCGCGGCACTCCACAGCGGAACAATACGATTTTTGACGCAATATGACGCCAAGATAGGGGCTGCCATAGCAATGAAGACAATCGGTCCGCCAATGGCCGTACCCAGTGCAGCCACCATGATGGCAAGCATCAAAATACTGAGCTGTACCCGATTCACATTAACGCCCAAGCTTTGCGCCGTACTAACACCTAACCGCAACACATTGAGTTGACGAGAAAAATAGACAATAAGCGGGCATAACAACAGCAACAGGCCCGCCACAGGCAAGCTTGTCGTATAGCCTTGCCCAACAAAGTTACCCATACTCCACATGTACACACTGCTGACATGCACGATGGATTCGGTCGACATCATAAATTCGCCTACAGCCCGCATAAGTTCAGATACCCCGATACCAATGACGACAAACAAATACCCTTGTTCGCCTGGGTTCTTACACAGCAAAAACAAAATCACTGCGGCAAGCATTGCACCAATGGGTGCCGCCCACCAAGGCCATGAACCTACGGTGATATACAGAGTGAAAAAAGTAATGGCGAGTGTAGCCCCTTCGTTGACCCCTATCATATCGGGGGTTGCCAAGCGGTTACGAACCAGCGTTTGAACTAAGCAACCAGATAGCCCAAGTGCCGCACCAGCGACCACAACAGCAACAACACGTGGCAAACGAATCTTGAACACCATGATATTAACCATGCGCGATGCATCACCAAGGAAAGCTTGCAACGCCGAAAGTGGCGTTAGTTTTGCCGACCCGACACTGACTGCAATCAATATGCCCACCAGCAGCATACTCAGTAAGATGGCACTGACGATGACCGCCCGCTTTTCTACCAGAAAGTTAGATTGCCCACACTGTAACCGCCACTTACCCGTCGGCGTTATTAAAGAAGAGGTTGAGGCTAACGGAGAAACAGACGATGCAGCTGTTGTCTGTTCAGTGGAAAGTGAATGTTCGTATGACATGAAAGCGCTCCTACTTCACGGCTAACAAAGTGCGGAAACCACCACGGTGCACAACTGCAATTAAGACGGGCGCCCCAATCAAGGCTAAGATCACCCCATTTGGCATTTCAAACGGTTGGATTAACCAACGTGCAAGAATATCAGCGATAAAGAGGAAAATAACACCAAAAAGTGCCGAAAAAACCACTTGTAATGACAAGGCAACAGGTTCAACCATACGTGCACAATAAGCAGAAAGAAATCCGACAAAACTGATAGGGCCCGCTACCGAGATGGCACAAGCTGTAAATAAGGTCGAAGCAATCAGCACCCCAATACGTACCACATTGGTATTAATGCCCAATGATTTGGCTTGCTGTTCACCTAATTGCATTAAGGTTAATTGACGAGTTAAAGCAAAAGTTAATATCACTGCCACCACTAAGAATGGCAAGATCATCAACATCGCATCAATATCTGCAGCAGCTAATGAACCAAGATTCCAAAAGCGAAATTGATCGAGTACAACCTGATTCGACAACAGCACATAATTCGATAAGCCGCCAAATGTAGCGCTAAGGGCAACCCCTACTAGAATCAATTTCAGTGGATGTGATTTACCCACAAGGTGACCGATGATCAATACCACGGTATTACCTGTCAGTGCCCCCAACCCTGACCAGACTAAATAGCCTTGGGTCGATTCAACATCAAAATAAGTAAGACCGATGACTAAACCCAGTACAGCCCCCGCGTTAACACCAAGCAAACCGGGTTCAGCCAACGGATTACGCGTCGCGCTTTGCAGTAATGAAGCCGCCAGTGCCAAGCTGACCCCAACAATAACAGCACACAAGGTGCGCGGAATACGCAATGTCTCCATCACCATGGTCAACTGTGCGTCTAATGCCAGTAACGGAGAGCCCGTCAGATAGCCGAATGCATCACTAAACCCATAGATACCGGCACCGACCGACAACGAAAGCAACACTAAAAAAAAGACAGCGGCCATGCAGCTTCCGAGCCCAATGAGGTGCGATTTTGTCACGACTTAACTCCCTTTAATCTATTTTTCCCACGTACAAATTACATGTGTAAACCTCGCAAGCAGGCATAATAACAACGAGCCTAACCTATGGGTAGATCTAAATAAAAATAGTTATCAATCTCCTTCTCATATATTATTCGCATCTATCGATTAAAATAAGGGATGATGATGTTTCTTCGTAAGGTCGCACTTTCCGCGTTATGTATTGCCGCCACTTTTACCGCCCACAGTAAAGCCGTTGACAATGAAGCCATGCGTAGCATCCATGATGTCTACGGTAAAACGATTGAAATACCCGCTCAGCCCAAACGAGTTATCACCTTGAGTGAAATCGACCTCGATAGCACCTTGGCTCTGGGGCTCACACCTGTAGGCACAGTAAATGGACGTGGGCAACAGACTTTGCCACGCTACCTTCAAGCCGCGATTAAACAAGATATTAAGATTGTCGGCGACCTCAGCCGCCCCAATATGGAAACGATTCTAGAACTCGAACCAGACCTCATTCTAACAACCCCTAACCGCCCAGAGGTGCTCGCATTATTGAATGAGATTGCCCCGACGGTTGTCACATTCAAGCGAGGCGAACCGTGGAAAGATACCTTTAACCGCACAGCCGGTATTCTCAACCGTCAAAAAGAAGCCACCGCATTCATGGCACGTTACCAACGAGCCGTGCAGCAATCGAAAGCTAACATTGGCGATAAAGTCGGACAAACTATCAGTGTCGTGCGCTGGAACCCAAAAGGACCGGCTTATATGTTTAAAGATTCCTTTGCCAGCCAAGTGATTGCAGATCTCGGTATGACACGTCCAGCCAATCAGCAAGATCCTGGCCACACGCATTCACTGTCATTGAGTTTAGAAGCATTGAATGTCTTAGATGGTGATTGGATGGTCATCGGTACACTCAGTACGTCAGGCGATGCTGTCGATGCCATGAAACAAGCTGAATCGAACCCGGCTTTTAAACAGCTTAGCGCTATCCAAACCAAACGTTTTGAAGCCGTTGATGGGTCATTATGGACATCTGTAGGTGGGCCACTAGCTGCATTAAGCGTTATGCAAGACATCGTCAAGCTGGTCAACAAACCAGATGCCGAATCACTTGCTCCATAATGAGCATTCGTAAAATACGATTCTAGATAAGCAGAGACTATTCAGCGCAGCAATATACAGCGCGATAAAAAGCCGATTGTCATCAAACAATCGGCTTTTTATTTACACCCCATATCCATCACAGTGGATCTATCACGTTAGATCACACTAGATATAAAGCTGTTTACGATCGACTTTGCCACTTCCTGTTTTCGGTAGTTGCTCTACCACCACAAAACGGCTTGGCACCATATAGCTAGGCAAGGTTTTTAAAAGCACTTTTCGAATAGCCAATTTGGACAACACTGTACCTTTAGCCATTTCTATAAACGCCACTAACTGTGCTTCATCCCCTTTTCCCATCAACTTTACCGCGGCATCTTTGACCACAGCAAGGCACTTGAGCTGAGCTTCAATTTCACCTAGCTCAATCCGGAAACCACGCAGCTTCACTTGATCATCAAATCGCCCCAAATATTGGTAGCAATCAGCCCCTAGCACCCGCACTTTATCCCCCGTACGATAGCTTCGAATCAGATGTGGCGACAAAGAAACAAACTGCTGGTCTGTTAAGTCATCACGCTGCCAATAGCCATGGCTTAAGGCTTCACCTTGAATGCATAATTCTCCAACCATATTCATCGAAACAGGTTGCAAATCGGCATCCACCACCTGATGGGTATAACCAATAAGGCTATGCTGCAAAACAACACTCGACGGCATCAATGCTTCTGAAGACACCTCTGCCATCAAAGACCATACCGTGGCTTCTGTCGGACCATAACAGTTCCACAAACGTTGTGTTCGCGACATCAACTGCTCTGCCAACGGTTTATCCAACGCTTCTCCACCACACAGAGCCACCAGCTGCTGATTGCCCTGCCATCCGGTATTCAATAACATGCGCCAAAATGCAGGCGTTGCTTGCAGCACTGTAATGGCATTTTCTTCCGTTAAGTAATCACAAATCACATGGGGATCGCGATACTCATCACTCGACGTCAATACGGCACAGCCACCAACCCATAACGGCGCAAAGATTTCCAACATCGCAATATCAAACGCCATGGTGGTGATCAACAACCAACGGGTAGAGGCATCTAACCTCAAGCGGTCGATGCTACCCTGCAAAAATGTTAACAAGGCACGATGAGAAATCACGACCCCTTTCGGTTTCCCTGTCGAGCCCGAAGTAAACATAATGTATGCAGGAGTATCAGGCGATAGCCGCTCAGACACTCTCGGGATCAATCCCGACATAGGCTGTACATCTACACCACTATTGGCAGAGTCCACCATTGCCGTGCCATCGTCAGCCACAATCAACTGCACGATAGTACCCTTGAATGGCACCGAGGGCATGGCTATCGATAACGCCGTATCTTGGAGGATCGCTTTCAGCCCTGCTTCTTGCTCAATCGTAACCAGACGATCGGCAGGAAATGTCGGCTCTAACGGCACAAACGTCACCCCCGAAAACAGACAGGCTACCATCGCACAAATCATGTCGGACTGCCGATATACGTGTAACCCAACCCTATCGCCACACTCCACACTATACTGGTGCAATAGATGCTGGATCTCTGCTACACGCTGCAACAATGCCGTGTAACTGAGCGTCATGCCTTGCCATTCAATTGCAGTCTGTCCATGTTGTGCAGCATATTGCAACGCAATTAATAGTGTCGACGTTAGCTCATCAGAAAATGTACCAAAAGAGGTTGGTAAATCTGATATTGGTACGACAGCAGCATTATTCGCTGGCTGCCATTGCCCCACACACAATTCACTAACCGTCTGCCACCGCTGCTGACAGATCCCCGTCAGTAATGCTATCCAGTCTTTCAGCAAATACGAAGCTTGCTCTGCAGTAAAATGCACCGCCGAGCAAGCAAGCTGTACCCGCCATGCACTGAATGAACCTTGACAATCAATATAAGCCGAGGCGACAGTCCCGTGCATCAAAGAACCACCAGCAATACAGTCATCATTATGATGATGTAAATCTGACGTTTGCACTAAATGCCTAACCGAAATAACGCTGGTCAGCCAGTTCAGTGGCTGTAAATCTGCCGCCTGATTCAACTGCGTATGTGATTGCATCTGTTTTGATAACAACAATTGGGCTTGCGCAGCACGCAACCATGCCACCACAGTCAAAGAGCGATCTGAAAATGATTGCACCGTTGGGATCACCGTCTTGCAGGGCAAATCACATACCCCACTCGTCACTAAGGGTTCTCCGCTATATTGGTACAACATCCAATTCCAGCTCGCACTGAACAAGGTTGAACAATCCACTCTATTCTCTGCACAAAAAGCAGTAAACAGCGCCACCCATTCTGGCGATAAGTTGTGCGTAAGTTGGTGCGCGAAGGTGGATGTCTCTGTCACACACTGCTCTAGGGGTACAGCTCCAGCCTGATAGGCACTGAAACGTGTCGGCTCGGTTACACCATCAAATAACGTCTGCCAATAAGTAACATTAAGACAATCAGCCTGCATTACTTGCCTCCGAAGTCCCTGTTTGAGTTATTTCTGATGATACCGAAACACCCTCCTCCAACTGGTGTGGTCGTTTTTTCCAATAAAGTGCCTTCCAATGAGACTGCACAAAAGCAGCAGGGCTTGGCGATTGATATACCATGGCAGGTGTTACTGGTTGTCCCAAAGCATCAGATAAGGTGGCAGCTAAAGTGATCACATCCAACGAGTTAATCGCCAAATCAGACAAGGTTGCTTGCCAGATACCCTCCCCCCGACCAGAGGCAGGTGAAGCCACAGACAACCAAGCCGTACAAACGATGGCTGACAAGCTTTCCCACTCTACCGAAGTCGATAATGCTGGGTCAGCCAGCATAGTCTCATCTGTTTTGGATAAATCCATTTCAACCGTCGGTTTACAGGTTCGCAATTGAATATGAGCATCACTGTCGATAGGCAATCGAATAATTTCCAATAACTCTGCTAACCACTGTGCCAAGACACCATCTGCAGTATCTGTAGCTACCTGTGCAGCATCAAATTCAAAACGAATCGACGTTCGGTTGGCCACTTCAGTCACCACCACATCAAGCGGAAACTCAACTTTCTCATACGCTTGCCCAAAGATAGGAGCCAGTGAGGCTGTCGATTCGGCTTGCAGGGTACGCGTTGTCGATCTAGGGTAATTCTCAAACACAAACAAGCTATCAAAACAACGGGGCTGACCGTTTTGCAGTGCAATCAAAGACTGAGTCGCATGCTCATTAAGCCCCATCAACTCACGTTGCAGCGCAATGATGTGTTCTCCCAAGGTTAGCCCTGTATTCCACAGCATCATCAATGGCAACGAATTAATATATAAGCCAACGCTAGAAGCAATATCATCAACAGGCGCATCTCGTCCCGACGTTACATTCCCCACCACCGTCACCGCATCACCCGTTATTTTCGCCACCAGTCGATGCCAGGCATATTGCACGACGACGCTATTGGTCACGCCTACTGTCTGGGAAAAGCTTACCAGCTTCTGCTGCTCATGCTCAGTCAAGCGTAAACGCACCACCGCTGGTACCTGTTGCATCTCAGCCAGTGAAAGATCCGCTCCAAACAAGGAAGACAGATCATTTCGTTGTTGCATCTCAGGCCATTTTTCTTGCCAGTAAGCAGCGACAGCCTCACGCTGTTTCACCGCATACCTAGCATGTTCGAGGTAAGCGTTATCATGCTGGCGAACGATGATAGGCGCTGATGCTATATCTTGCTCTGCGGTAACCGATGCAACTGCTTCATCTTGCAGACGTTGATAGCACTCATGCACAGCGCCAAACAACCGAGGTCCACTCCAGCCATCAATGATGGCGTGATGACAGCTAAACAGCACGTGGTAATCCGTATCGGACACTTTCACACACAGCAATCTAAACAGCGGTACAGTAGTCTCATTCAGTTTAAACGAACGCTGGCGATCAGCTTCTTGGTAACGGGTCAATGCAGCTTGCGGATCAGCATGATCCGGCGACGCAGGATCAGAGAGATCGACAACGTCAAACGCCAGTTCTATCTTGCCTTGAATAACTTGCACCACTTCTCCGCAATGACGTAAAGCGACCCGAAGCGCAGGGAAGCATTCTGCGGCATGCTGCCAAGCTTGTTTATAGGCTGTGATATTAAGCGCGTGCGGGTAATAGATCGGGGTTTGCAAATGGTATGCATCATCTTGCGGACAGCGCTGTTGATGCGCAAACATACTCGCTTGCAACGAAGACGCTGGCACAATGCTCTCAACATCCAAGGTGCGATGTAAATTATCCACCGCAGCCTGAGATAATTCAACTAGCGGATAATCACTGGGCGTCGGCTGGCATCCTGTTGTGGCATAGGTCTGTTCGCAGAAATCAATCAGCCTTTCGATATTTTCCGCAAAAGCGACCATGAACAAATCACTTAAGGTTTGAGTCAAACAACCTACTTGCCTGAAGGTAAGGATCCCCTCAATTATGCCACCGTGTAGGCTGATCAGTTCAGCAGGCTTATTCAAAGGTGACATCACTTGACCCGGCTCAATGCCAGTTGGTCGCCACTCACCTGCAGCGTGCGTCTGCAATCCTAAGTAATTAAACACTATTGGTGAAAGCGGCAAACGAGTACCTTCAGAATGGTGTTGCCTAAACGCCGCAAAACCAATGCCTTTATCAGGAATCGCGCGACGACGCTCTTTGGTATGTTGAATTAGCGTTGCGAGTCCACTCCCCATACTCTGCGTGCTAGCTGCACGCAGTAATAAGGGATAGGTACTGGTAAACCACCCAACCGTCTGACTAACATCATGGTTTGGCGAAATCGCTTCACGACCATGACCTTCCAACATAATAGTATGCTCATCACCCCACCCCATATCAGCCAGTGTTGTCACCAAGGCTGCCAACAGAATGTCGTTCACTTCCGTATTGAAGGCATTATGGGCTTGCGACACTAGGCGTTGAGTCAATGCAACAGGTAACTGCATCAATGCCGAACTGGCCAACCCTTCTGGATGCTGATCTTCACGCAACAAGCTACTATCGCTCTCTTGCGATTGCTGTAACCAGTAATCAAACTGCTTCGGGTATTGCTGGGTATAATCTGCCAGTACTTTCCCCCATTGGCGGTAACTAGTCGTTTTACTGCCTAATGCTTTACTGCTCAATATTTTACTATTCAATGCTTCATCACGGCATAACTTGGCAAAATCATCAGTCAAAATACGCCATGACACCGCGTCGATCACCCAGTGATTAAATGCAAGGAACAGCGCTGTTTCTGCCTGTGAATGATTACGGACTAATGCCCATGCCATTGTTTGCCCAATGCCCAAGTCAAAGTTGGTCTGTAACTCGGTAAACGCATGATACAGCTCTTGCTCACTCAACGAGTTAGCATCCAACTCAATCAATGGAGGAAGGACAATCTCTGCGTTGTACTGTTGAGCAGATACCAGATCAAACTCTACGCCGCCTTGCAGTTCAGGCAGCGACAATCGCAATGCATCATGGTGTGTAAACAGCAGTGTCATTGCGTGGACCAACTGTTTTTCACTCAATGCAGGGATCTGTAATATTGCAGCTTGATTCCAATGCTGCGGCTTACTAAATCGTTGTTCAGTGAACCAGGATTGAATAGGCAGCAACGGGAAGGACCCCGTTAACAGTCCCTGCTCGGCTTCAATTGTCGGCGCAACCGTAGCACTTGCGTCCAAGATATTTGAAGCTAAGGTGCGACACAATCGACGCACTGTTTTCGCTTCAAAAACATCTTTCACCGTACACGCATACCCTGCATCACGTAACTTGGTAGTAAGCTGAATACTCAGAATAGAATCTCCGCCTAAGCGGAAGAAATCCTCCTCAACACCACAAGGAGTGTTTAATGTCGACTGCCAAATAGTCAACACAGCAGATTCCAAATCATTATTAGGTGCCGTCGATGCAACGGTATTCAAATCAACCTTAGGCAATTGTCGTATATCGAGCTTGCCGTTCACAGTCAACGGCATATCATCAATAAAGAAGAGCTGAGTTGGCACCATATATTCCGGTAAGGTGCGCGCGACATGATTCAATATTGTCGATGCAGCAACAGCAGATGCACCGTCACGCAAGGTGGCATAGGCTACCAGTATTTTTTGTGACCCCTGCTCTGCCACAATAACTTTTACTTGGTGAATATTCTCATGCGCTAAAGCCAACTGTGCTTCAATTTCCCCCAGCTCAATGCGGTAACCGCGTAGTTTCACCTGTTCATCAATCCGCCCCATGTATTCTACGCAACCATCACGATTCACACGCGCCTTATCACCCGTTCGATAAATACGCACTGTGTGATCCAAACACCGCCACTGAATAAAGGCCTTTGCGGTTAATTCAGGCTGGTTTAAATACCCGCGAGCCAAACCAAGTCCCGCTAGGCATAATTCACCCGGAACCCCGTTTGGACATAGATTTCCGCACTGATCGAGGATCAATACCTGTGTGTTGGTCACACTGGTACCAATAGTCACAGGTTGATCCGTTTCAAGCTGCTGCACCAAAGCTGTTACGGTGAATTCGGTCGGGCCGTACATGTTAAACAGCGCAACTTTATCCGCCCAACGCTCAACAAGTTGAGCTGGGCAAGCCTCACCACCAATCGCTACTGCCTGTAAATACTGCACAGCTTGTGGTGGAAGTGCTGCAAACAAAGCAGTTGAACAAATCATATGGGTAGCACGATATTGTTCAGCTTGCGCAATCACTTGATCATTCGGTTCACCAAAAGCCAAGGTAATGCCCGATGCCAACGGCAACATCGCTGTCATGTTACCGGCATCAAATGCCAGAGACATACAATTAAACATCACACTGCCAGCACCAAACTCCAAGCGCTGACAATGATCCTGAATCAAATTGACGAACGCACCGTGCTCAACCATCACGCCTTTAGGCAAACCAGTCGACCCCGATGTATAAATGACATAAGCCAATTGCTTCGGTGAACAATGTGCTAATACAGGGCGAATATCAGTAAACTGAGCCAATCGTGCGACGAGTGAAGGCGCTGCGATATTCACCACTTCAACCCCAGTTACACAATGCATACCGTCATCAGCTTGCTGAATCTGTTCCGCAAATGTGCTTGAAGGCGCAATAATCAGTGACAGTTCAGCATCATCAATCACATGCTGCAGGCGCTTCAATGGATAGCTAGGATCCAACGGCACATACGCCCCACCCGCTTTCCACACCGCCAATGCTGATACCACAAATTCAATACCCCGATCGGCAACTATGCCGACCAGACCTTCTGAACGCAGCCCTCGTTCAATCAGCCAGTTTGCTATGCGGTTGGCGCGAGATTCCAGCTCTGCATAGGTCAATGACTGCTCACCATGGATCACTGCCTGTTTATCAGGATGCGATGCCATTGCCGCTTCGAACAGTTGGTGGGTCAACATAGTTTCAGGGGGCATGGTTTCAGAGGACATGGTTGGCAATTGTGCTAATTTCGCCACCACCTCTACTTCTTCATCCTGCGCAATCATCGGCAATTGCTGCACATCGGTTTCTGGGTGCTCAACTGCCGCCGTCAATAGCCTTAAGAAATGCTCTGCATAACGTTCAATGGTTGTTTTTTCGAAAATCCCTTTACTGAACAACCAGTCAAGCCGAACACCATCGACCAATTCAGTGACCTTCAAAGAGATATCCGTTTTAGCCGGTAATATCGGAGATGGCTCTTCCACTGCCCCACAGCCTGGGATCAAATCATTGAAGTCCACTTTGGCTTGATACACCAACATGATCTGGAAGATCGGGTTAATAGCTGTGGTGCGATCGGTGCCAATGGCTTCGCTCAAGGATTCAAAGCGGTAGATTTGGTGGTCAAACGCAGACAAGTCTTGTTCGCGGCAGTATTGCAGATAATCAACAAATCGCTGTTGTTCACCCAGCTGGGTACGCAGCACGATGGTGTTGACGAAAAAGCCGACGACATCTTCAATATCATGCCGCTCTCGGTACGCCAGCGGGGTACCAATGACGATGTCTTTTTCATCACTGAGGCGTGCCATCAACAAAGAAAACACCGCATGCAAACCAATAAAATTAGATGTACTGTGTTGCTGGCACAAGCGCTTAAATTTATCCCATAATGCATTATCTATGCTCGAGAATACCAGTTCCCCATCATTGTCATGGGCAGCAGGCCGCGGTTTATCTAACGGCAAACTGTGCACTTCAGGAATGCCTGCTAAGCGCTCAACCCAGAACGGTTTAAACTCGGCGTGGTAATCTTGAAATGCGGGCGAATTAAACCAATTGGCATAATCGATATAGGTCCTTGCTGTCGGTACCACAGGCATCAATTGCTGGTTTTGATACGACAAAAACGCCTGCTTAAAATCAGCAAACATATTCTTTACCGACCAGCCATCCGAAATGATGTGGTGTTGAGTCAGCATAAAGATATGCAGTTCATCATCCAGCTTCACTACATCGACACGTGTAAGCTGTCCTTGGTTCAGATCAAACGGACGATTCACATCATCAATGACCCACTGCAGCAAGACAGCTTCACGTTCACCTTCCGGTAAATGTGACAAGTCTTTGTGCTCCACCGTAAACGGTGTATGCCCATCAATGTGTTGCTCCCCTTTACCTTCCGCATTGATCGCAAAACGGGTTCGCATACTGGCATGTTTTTGTGCAAGTACATCAAAGGCATAGGCTAGTGCTTCATAATCCAACGGTCCCGTGACACGAAAATGCACTGGCATATTGTATAAATGGGAATTTTCTTCATATTGCTCGATGAACCACAGGCCGCTTTGTGAATACGACAATGGCCCCACTGTTTCCCTCGTTACAGGGATGGGTTGTTCAAATGCCTGCTGGGCTTTCAAGCAGCGTACAATAGCATCTTTATGCGCTTTAATTTGGGCAACCACCTCTGGTGTCATCGCCTGTTTATTCGATTGAGACACCAGCTGAAACTGACTGTTTAGCGCCAGTCGTACCCCTTTACGCTCTAGCGCCATGAGTAAGGTAATAATATCTGTCATGATGGATCCTGCTTATGCGTTAAGGGTGGCGCCGCCGTCTACCACAATGTCTTGCATCGTGACGTGTCCCGCTAAATCAGACGCGAGGAAAGTCACCACATGGGCAATGTCATTAGGTTGGGCAATTTTTCCAAGCGGGATCCCGAGTTTGAATTGTTCAGGGAAACCAGCAATCGTGCGCTGTTCCGCATCCGGCGAATGCCACAATACCCGCTGCATTTGGGTATCAGTAGAACCCGGTGATACTACGTTACAGCGAACGCCATACGGCGCGAGTTCTAAGCCAATGCAATGTGACAAGCTGGTTAGTGCCGCTTTAGATGCGCAATACGCAGTCATCTGCTGACGAGGCACATGTGCCGCATTCGAACTGACTGTTACCACCGCCCCAGAGGCTTGACGTTTGAATACCGGGATCAACTGTTGCAGGAGGTAAAACGGCCCTGACGCATTAACATTCAAACAAGCATGCCAATCATCAACAGACAACTCCTCGGTCGCTCCTAATCGCAAAATACCGGCCACATTCACCAATACATCAACGGTGGGGTAACGTTGCAAAATGGCTTGTGCTGTCGCCTTTACTGCCGCCGAATCACTGATATCAACCGTCGTGGTTTCAAATGGATAATGCTCGTTTTCATTGAACGCCACATCGAGCCCCACCACGGTGGCGCCAAGGTCAACAAACTGCAATGCCACTTGATAGCCAATACCTTGTGCGGCTCCCGTGACCCATACGTACTTGTTGTAAAACTGCATCATGCTTGCTACTGGATTCTGTTTCATTACCACACCATCTCCACTTCATCTTCACTTTGCACTTGCATCTCATCCAGGTACTGGCAGAACTCGCTCAGTACAGGGTGATCAAATACATCAGACACTTTGACCGTAACGCCAAACTCAGCCGCCAAACGGTTCACTATTTGAATGGTTTGCAATGATTGTCCGCCAAGCTCAAAAAAATTGGCTTGAGAATGCAACCCACTCACGCCCAAAATCTGTTGCCAAATAGTGCTGACACGTTGCTCAGTTTCTGTAGCTAATGCGACTTCCGTGCTTACATTGTCATAGCTGGCTAACAGTCCCTTGCGGTCAACTTTATTACTGGCAGTTTTGGGTAGGGTCTCAAAGAAGCGGTAATCTGTTGGGATCATCGCGGGAGGTAAGTGTTCACTTAGTTGTTGCTTAATCTGTTTTACATCTAACTCAACATTTTCTGGTACCGCAATGAACGCAATCAAACGTCGTACGCCATTCGGGTAAACCACCCCCTGTACACTAGCTTCGCTCACAGCATTAAGTGCCAACAAGTGTGCTTCCACTTCCCCCGGCTGAACACGATAACCACTGATTTTAAATTCGTTATCGATACGACCCAGATAAACGATCTGTCCATCAAGGAAGGTCACCCGATCGCCTGTTCGGTAAGCACGGCACGGCTTTTCCCCAATCAACATTGTGGCGAACGCCGGATGCATCAGCCCGATATATCCTTGTGCCAGTGTCGGTCCCAACAACACCAATTCGCCAATATTGGCTGGTTGATTGGCATGATCTAGGATCAAAGCGTTCACTCCGGGTAAGGGCAACCCTATCGGTAACGCCTTGGTATAACTCGATTGTGCTTGAAGGTCGCACGATGTCGCAACTACGGTACTTTCGGTAGGTCCGTAAGTATTGAACAGTGAAATAGTACGTGCAGGTGTTGCTTGGGCAACAGCTGTTTGCCATTGTGCGAGCTGCTCGGGGTACACAGCTTCCCCACCGATAATGACGTGCTGAAGTGTTGTGGGGATAGATGCTACGCCAGCATGCAAGCTCACGACCCATTCGTTCCAGAAAGCCGTCGGTAAATCCAAGACCGTAATGCCAGCCAGTTCAATCGCATCGACAAAAGCCGGCATAGATTCAAGCATGACATCCGTCCGTAATACCAAGGTCGCCCCTTGCGTCAAGGTAACAAACACTTCTTCGATACTTGCATCAAAGTTAAAAGGCGCGAATTGCAACACACGATCTTCTGCGGTTATGCCATAGGTCGTAGCACCAGCAGCAGCAAAATGATTCAAAGCCCCATGGCTAATTTCTACTCCTTTCGGCTCTCCCGTCGATCCTGACGTAAACATTACATACGCCACCTCACTGGCAAGCACGGATCCATAATGCATAGATTCATAATGCATAGGCTCATACTGTAAACCGTCACCACGCAAGTGACCCGCTAGCAACATAGTCGGGATCGCCAAAGGGACCATTGCATGTTGGTATTCGGCTTCAGTAATTAACATCTGGATATTAACTTGTTTCACAATACTCTGTTGGCGATCCATCGGCTGTTCAGGATCCAACGGTACATATACCGCTCCACTGTACATTACAGCCAATTGTGCAATAACCTGCTGCACTGAACGCGACATAGCTACTGCTACGCGGTCACCGCGTTGAACCCCTTTTTGCTTCAGCACACATGCCGCTTGTTTCGATAACATTATCAATTGCTGATATGTCACTTGTTGTAAACCTGCCGAGCTTTGCTGCTCAATGGCAACGTTGTTCGGGTATCGCAACGCTTGCTCGTTAATACGTTCGATCACCTGACCACTCGTTGAAGGCAACGGTGCCATATCAGCACCCGTGATCAACGTTGCTAAGCGGGCATCTGCATACTGGCGATCCAAGAGATTATCGACTGTAAGAGTCGGTTCCGTCACCCATTGAGCGATTAAAGTCAACAAACCGCTTTGTAGGCTAGACAATTGTTCAACGGAATAGGCACTGGGGTTAGCATCAAAATCAATGCTTGGTAGCCCTTCGGTCTTACTGTGCAGCTCGATGGTGATATCTTCTACAGGTCCAGCACTTAAATTCAATGTTTGTGCTGACAAATTCCCGTAGCGTAGCGGATGGTCAAAAGGCATGATGTTGACAAGAGCACCAAATAAACGCTGCTCACCGCCGATACGCTGTAAATTACGGCGGAGATCTTCATAACGATAATGCTGAAAACGGCGCATTGCCTTTTTGTGCTGCGCAATTTTCTTCGCACTACTGAGCAAATCATCTTGCGGTTCGAAGGTCATCACAAGCGGGACGATATTCATCTGCATACTTGGAACAGTTAGGGATTTTGATCCCAAACGGTTCATCACCATCATGCCTAGCATGATCGCATTATTACCAGTTTGTTGTTTCAAGTGGGCGCATAATACAGCCAAAAACACATCAGCCCATGTCAGTTTATTCGCCTCGCATATCGCTGTCAGCGATTCCCATACCGTGGCATTGATGCCTGATGATGTTCGATGAAAATCGGCAGTAATAGGTGCGACTTTGTCACTGTATGACGACGGCTGCGGGTATGCTTCAAGGGTCTCTAGCCAGAACTGTTTCGCTTTAACGTAAGCGCCCGAACTCACTCTCTTCGCATCTTCCTCTAGCACTGCATCAAAAGCGCCAAAAGGATTTGGTGACACATCCTTTCTGGCGGTACGGGCGGTGTAAATCTCAGCAATTCGTTGGAACATCAAGGTAGTACCAAAACCATCTAAAGCAATGTGGTGTACACAATTGTATAAATAGTCATTCGTTGCACCGTGCAGAATCGTAAATCGACAAGGCAGCCCATGGGATAAATCCAAGGGTTGTGCAATATCGTGCTGCGCCCACTCTTTTACCGCTTCTCGCTCTGCATCTAGATCAACCATTTTTGTGGTTAATACATGCGTTGCGATAGGGACAACACACTGCGCGGCCTGCATGTAAGGGGTTTGATCCTCACCCTCTGCAAAGTGGCAGTATAAGCATTCACTTTCTTTCACAGCTTGTTCGATGGCCAACACCAATTGGTCGCTATCGACCCGACCTTCAAACGCAATACATTCTGCCGTATTAAAAAGCGCCTTGTTATCGTTGAGCGTATGACCGAGCCATAGCCCTTGCTGCGCAGTATTCAACGGTATCAATCTATTTGATCTCGCTTTACTCAGTGTGGCTTTATTCTGTAGAGCTTCATTCGGCATCATCGTTGATTGTGCTGTCATGTTCACGCCCCCATCTTCGCTTCAATCAGCGTCCACCAGCGGTTTAAACTCGGTTCATCCGCTAAATCAATAAAGGTAAGTTCTATACCGTACTTACGCCATTCCGTGATCAGTGACATGATGTGCACAGAATCCAATCCGTAATCAATCAGGTTTTCATCCGGATCAAACGCGTCTTCTTCCTCATCAATGAAGGTCAGCAACTGGCTCAGAAGACCAGCCTTCGTCAAGGTTAGCTGCGTGGTTGCAATTCCGATAATTTCAGCAGTACTGACCACTTTTCCACTGCGGGTCGCCACATATTTCAATGCCATTTCATGCTCTTCTAGCGAGAAATCAGCAATTGCATCCCCAACCATAAATGGCTTGATGTCACGCATAAAGGCATCGACAGCCGTCATCAAGCACCCGATATGACCGTAAATACCACAAATAACCAGCTGTTCTTTGCCTAGCTCTTTGAGCATGTGTTCCAGTGGCGAACGTTGAAATGCAGAGTAACGCCACTTATCCAACACCGTGTCATTTCCTTTGGGTGTTAGCTCAGCCACGACTTTCTGTAATTCTGGCGAACGGTTCAATCCCGGCCCCCACATATCATTGAGCAACGCACGATCTGCCATGTTTTGCTCTTTCGGCTGAGCGGTGTAAATCACAGGAATACCTTGCGCTTCGCAGAACTGTTTTAGCGCGACAATCTTGCTGAGTAATGTTTGAATTAACGCGCTCTCTTTATCATAAAAGCTGACAAAGTATTCCTGCATATCATGAATCAAAAGTGCTGCTTTCTCTGGTTCAAACGCCCAAGTCACTTTATTGGTTGGGAATTGTTCAGCTGAAGGCATGGGATATGAAGGCAAAGATGGAATAGCCATGATTAAACGTCCTTTTCTTTTTTAATTATTAATGTCTGTTGAATGGTCTGACGTAACTGTTGTTTATCTACTTTCCCGACAGGGGTCATTGGTAAGTGAGCAACAAACTCAATACGGTCGGGTAACTTATATTCCGCAACGCCTTGGGCTCGCAGGTGTTTTCGAAGGGTGATGGCTTTTAATGCCGGATCAGTCGTAGTCACGAACGCGCAGCTTTTTTCTCCCATCACGGTGTCGGGCATCGCAACCAAGGCAGCGTTAGTGACTGCCTCGTGGACTAATAGTTGGTTCTCGATTTCCTCCGCCGCAATTTTTTCTCCGCCGCGGTTGATCTGATCTTTGTCGCGCCCCACCACGATCAAGTAGCCCGTGGTCGTACGTTTCACGATATCGCCAGAACGGTAAAAACCGTCGGTATCAAAGGCACTCACATTATGGGCAGGGCTGTTAAAGTAGCCGCGGAAGGTGTACGGGCCACGAGTAAGCAATGCTCCCGCAATCCCGTCAGGCACTTCATTACCCTGTTCATCAACAATTTTGATTTCATCATCTTTACAAATTGGACGACCTTGGGTATTGAACACATGCCAGCTGTCATCATCAAACCGGGTGTAATTCACCAAGCCCTCAGCCATGCCAAATACTTGCTGCAGCTGGCAGCCTAAAACTGGGGTAATCTGCTTCGCTAACGATTCGCTCAAGCGCGCTCCGCCCACTTGCAACACATTCAAGCTGGTAAGGTAATTTTGAAAATCACTTGCCGCTTGCAGCCACAATGTGACAGCCGGAGGAACCAAGGCAGTCATAGTAACGCGATGCTTATGGATCAGTGGAAAACAGCTCATAGCACTAGGATCAGTAGCCAGCACCACAGTCCCCCCCGCATAAAACACACCAAATGCCCCAGGCGAACTAAGCGAAAAGTTATGAGGGGCAGGCAATGCGCATAAGTACACAGTGTCGGTATCTAGCTGGCAAATTTCGGCACTGGCACGAACACTGTAGTAGTAGTCATTGTGCGTACGCGGGATCAGTTTTGGAGTGCCTGTACTGCCTCCGGATAGTTGAAAGAACGCCACTTCAGTAGCAGGTGTGGAGGTGAAATCAGCCATCTCAGCACCTCGTGCCTTTTGCTGAGCCATCAAGATTTCGGTTAAGGACGTACCAAACCTTGCATCTCCTTCAACCAACCAGTTGCGGATCGTCGGTGTCTCAGCGTTTAATTCAGAAACAAAGCTCTCATTTTTAAACAGTTGATGGCGTTCAGAAACCACCATCAACGATGGCTGCACCTGTTTTACATAGGCACGCAGTTCAAGCTGTTTATGATTAAATAATGCGTTGACCGGAACAATACCCACTTTCAACAGTGCCAGAAAAACAATATAGAATTCCGCTACATTCGGTAACTGCACCACCGCAGTGTCACCCGCTTGAAAGCCCTGAGCATGTAAATGATGGGCTAACGCATCCGACAAGCGATTAAGCTCGGCGTAGCTAAACTGACGCTGCTGACAAATCAATGCAGTGCGCGATGCTGACACAGGATCAGCACAGTGACGCGCCACGATATCGGTCAGAGGCTCGTCAATCCAATACCCATTTTCAATATACCGCTCAATCAATTCAGCAGGCCAAGGGGTAAACGGGATAGTCATGCTGACTCCTTACTTTTCAGACCAAAGGCGTTAAGCATGGTGCCTAACTTGGCCTCTGTTTCCGCCCATTCCGACTGCGGGCACGATGCATCGACAATCCCTGCGCCTGCAAATAAGCTCACCGTGTTGTTTAGCACTTTGCCGCAACGGATTGTCACAACCCATTCCCCATTACCTTCAGCATCACACCAACCCACCATGCCGCTGAACATACCGCGTTCAAACGACTCCAGCTCATTAATAGCACTACGTGATAAATCAAACGGGAAACCACATACAGCAGGCGTCGGATGTAATAAACAGGCAAGCTGTAATGCACTGATAGAAGACGATTTCAACGTGCCTGAAATCTTGGTAGATAAGTGCCACATAGCAGGGGTGTTGATCAACGATGGATCTTCTGGCACATGCAGTTCAAGGCAATAAGGAGCCAAAAGACGTTGGATTTCATCGATAACTAAACGGTGTTCGTAGCGATCTTTCGTGGATGCCAACAAGGCCTGGCTTACGCGTAATTCATCAGCTTCGGTTTGTTGCCGTTTAGCCGACCCCGCTAAAGGATTAGACGAAAACTGTTCCCCTTGCTTGCGGATAAGTAATTCCGGGCTAGCTCCCAATAAAATCGAACCATCAGCTTGCGGGATAGAGAAGTGATAACCCGTGGGGTTTTGCGCCATCAAACTTCTCAGCACATACTCAGGGGCAATATTGCCATCTACCTCTATATTTAATACACGTGATAAAACGGCTTTTTCAAGTCGAGTTGACTGAAACTTCTCCACTGCTTGAGAGACCGCCGATTTAAACGTATGTTCATTGGGAACACTCATGGAAGAAAGAACTTCAACCTCAGGAGGTGTAAGTGAAATATTAGGTGTCGCATGCTGAAAAGCATGTCTATCAATAAATTCAAAAGCCGTCGGCACATACAAACATGACGGTTGACTAACATCAAAAGGAATAGAACCTATAATTATAGGGTTATTAACTCCTTTTTGTTTTTCTAATGAAAATGCGCGCTGAATTGCCCGCTGAAATAAACTGTTATTATCGTCACCATCAATGGCAGGTTGTATAACCGTCTGGTTAATACCGGATGCAATTAAACTACGGTGTTCGGAGGTAAATATAAATTCTGTTTTTGGTGAGAATGATGCAAAACTAAACGTTAACTTCTCACTTTGCGTTCGTTGCATGACACAACTCCCTATTTACGCAAATGGTATGAAATAATTCGCCATGAAAATATTTCACATAGTTAATATCTTTCTTATTCCAGCCGTCACAGCTGGTTATGCATCACATAGCCACTAGTGTTTTTTTATTATTGGTATATACCATAAATAATAAGGGCTAGACGTCAGCCCTTATTTTTATATATTTTCAAACATGGTTAGAAGATAATTAGAAGGCGTAAGATGCACCCGCATAGATCGAGCGGCTCTTCATGATATAGTCATAACTTACTGCCGTTTCATCACGCTTTTCGTTGGTAAGGTTAGTTACCCCTAATTTCAGATTTAGGTTTTTAATTGCTTCATACTGTGCACCTAAATCAACAGTGCCATAACCATCCGACTTTTCATCAGTACGTACATACTGTTCACCGGTATATTGGTAAGACACGTAGGTATACAAGCTTTCTAGCATTTGCCAATCAACTTGAACGTTAGCTGTATTTTTCGGGGTCAATGTCAGTTCTTTGTCTGTCGTCTTGTCTTTGGCATCGGTATACATATAGTTCGCCGATAGGCTCACAGTATCCGTAACATCAAACCAACCTGACAGCTCGGCACCACGCACCTGTGCTTCTTTTACATTAAAGTACGTCAGTTCTTTTTTAACACGGTCCCAAGTCTCTGCTTGGATCATGTCATCAATGTCGTTATTAAACGCAGTGACTGTAGCGCCCCAGCTATCTGTTTTATAGCCAGTTGAAAGCTCATAGCTGACAGCAGTTTCGGCTTTCAGGTTAGGGTTACCCACTACGTAACAAGCGCCACGACAGGCAAGCACAGCATATGAATCACTGTATTGATTCAGACTTGGGGCTTTAAAAGCTTTACCCACGCCGCCTTTCACTACCCAGTTATCTGTAATGCTGTAGACCGCATAAGCTCGTGGGCTGAACTCACCACCATATACTTCGTGGTCATCAAATCGACCACCTAAAGTAACGGCCAGATCACCAATATTAAACTCATCTTGCAGGTAAACCGCTGATTGACTGTAATCTTCCGAGCCTTTTGATAATGTCAGATTGTTCTTCAGATCGGTAATACGGTACTCCGCTCCACCCGTTAACAAGTGCGAACCTACATAGCCAGACAATTGGCCATCAAGCGCATTATTAGTCTGTGTAATATCACCCACACCAGTATTCAGGCCTGAATCATCTTTCAAATCAGAGTTTTCATAGTTATAACGTACACGAGAATCAAACTTCGACCAATAACCGTTATGCGTCAATGTCGCGTTTATACGTTCCAACTTTTGCACATTATTAACAGCATTGCCGTAGTTGTTCCAATCGGCATCACGATCATCTTTGCTATAAATCAAATCAAGATCAATATCTTGCTGGTCAGTTGCCAGCCATTTCAAGCTAGAGAAGATATTCAGTTCATCACGCTCTTCCAGAACGTCAGAATCGGGATTTAACGATTGGTTAGTACGCCACGCGTCGCGAGAACTTTGCTCAATAATAATATTACCCAGTAGCGTATCTGGTATCAGAGAACCGCCGGCATACACGTTCCATTTATGTACATCACCACCGCTACCTTCAGTCGGACCTTCGTATTGATAACCCACCGCACCTTCTGCTTTCTCAGTCGGCTGTCGAAGAATCACGTTCACTACGCCACCTAGGGCATCTGCACCATAAAGTGATGACATAGGACCACGAATCACTTCTATGCGTTCAACCGCAGACATTGGGATACTTGATAGATCAAAGTCATTACCATACGCCGATGTCAGTGCATCACGAGAATTAGTACGCTTACCGTTGATCAATAGAAGAGTGTAATCAGAATCCAACCCGCGGATTTTAATCTCATTACGGCCATAAGGTGTGCCAGGGTTAATATTGATACCCGGCAACTTCTTCACAGCTTCTGCCACATCATTAACCACTAATTTGTCCAATTCCTCACGCGTAATGTAAGAAACAGATGCTGGAGCAGTTAGCTCTGGATGCTTGGTTTGTGATGCTGTAATAACCATGACATCATCAGTAGTTGCAGTGTCTGCCATTACCATTGAAGAAGATAATAGACCAATAGCCATAAACGCTTTATTTAACTGAGTTAGCGCAAAACGGCTATCTCCCTGATGCTGAAACATGTTCACACTCCATTACGAATAATGGCGTGAATGATAATTATTATCATTCGCATCGTCAATAGTGCATTTGAAATATTATGATTAAAAATAAGACATTGATCCCAGTTATAAATCAAAAGCTTATTATTTATTTTTTCATAAATTATGAATCAACTATAAACCCTCCTGTTATATTAAAAAACAATAACTTATAACCGTAATTATAATTGAAGGGCTGTCTGTTGGCGTCGTGCAAGCAAGTTCATTAGAATGTTTACCATGAATGGCACTATCAGCGCACAGCCAATAGTGACCATGGCTAAAGTTTCAATCCCAATTAAGCGCCCAGCAGGATCTGATAATAAATAAAGAGATGAAACTGCACTCGCAAGGCCTGCCGCCACATTTGATAGTGTCCCTTGGTAAGACATAAAGGCTGCTCGTTGATGAGGCAGTGGAACGCGCGACGTTATTGCCGAAACCGACGCACTTCTAGCTGAGCTCGAGGCCATAAATAAGGTGAATACTACATATAATGGCCAATTTCCTTGCCATAAGAACCCAATGAACGTCACAACTGCCACCAAAATGCTAGTTACCAATACGGTCTGTGTGATCCAGCCTTTATCCAACATCTGCCCACAAAGCCGCATCGATAAAATACTCGCAACACCACCGAGTAAATACAGCACACTGATTTGTTCACGTGGAAAATGCAGGTTGAATTGGAAGAACGTCGATAAGTTGGGCACCAATAAGAAATGCCCAAACATACTGATGCCCACAATACTCAATGCGGAAATAAAAACAGGGCTTGTGATCATAGCTGTCATTCCGACTGAAGAAGGTTGCTGCTTATCCCCTACGACCTTATCTCCCATTACCTTATGTCCCACCATTGATGGAAAATAGAAGTAACTAAGAAGAGAAAAGCCTACTCCTATACTGCCGAAAAGGAAAAAGGTGACTTGCCATGAGAAATGAGCGGATAATTCTAGCGAAACAGGAACAATAATGATGGCTGCTAATGAAAACCCACTAGCAACAAATGCAATGGCCTTCCCCCTTTCTTTAACTTCCGTAATATCAATAACTGATGCCATAGTTAAACCACTTATTGGTCCAGCAAAGCATCCCGCTAAAACAAACCAAAATAATAATTCATTCTGGGTTGTTGAGAAGCCACAAATAATAATAACAACCGAGCGAATTAGTAAAAATAATATTAATGCAGACTTACGATCATATCGATCTAAATAAGGGGCAAGGAAAAAGCCTATTAATGCAGAAGCAAATGTTGCACCTCCGCTAATATAACCAATATGTTCAGGTTTCATATTCAGGTATTGCACAAAATCCGCACCTAACGGCATAACCATCATTAGCGTACCGATTGATAGCATATTAATAAGCAATGCAAGGTGCAAAACACGTGATTTTGTTTTTATGTGATCTTCCATAATAACGGATTCTAAAAAGAGGTGGTGCAGAGTGTACCCATTCATCGCAGGCAAAACAATGAATAAGAATCATTATCAGTTAATTTAACTCTTAACGAATGTTCTCACCATCTTACCTTGTCTATGGACTTGTACAGTGAATGTACAACCTACAGGTAGTGTTGGTGTAAGTGCTTTCTTGAGCATAAACGTTAAGTTCTCCCGGTCCATCGAAATAACTTCTGCATCCAGAAAATCAAAGTACGCACGGACCTGAGGAAATAGAGCTTTAAATAAACTCTCTTTGGCCGAAAAGACTACCGTTAGTCCTGTCGAAAAATCTATATCGTGCTTTGTGATCAGGGCTTGTTCTGCCTCATTAATAATTGTGTTTTTGATAGACGTAGCAGTACTGTCTGTTAAGCACTGTTCAATATCGATGCCAATTCCTTGCTCAGGTAAATCACACTGGCTTAAAACACAAATCGCCTTATTACTACTATGACTAATCGATCCGATCATTCCTTTTGGCCATAACGGTGCACGATGCTGACTGATCCCAACATCAGATTCAGTAGATCCTAAGGCTGAGAGGCAGCGCTTCGCCAAATAACGTCCTGCCACGTACTCTGACTGACGTTTTATCACCGCGCCGTGCAATGTTTCTGGCAAAATTATTCCAAGCTGTCGTGGGGCTTCTATTGTGTAGAATTCAGGATCAAATTCGCATTGAAAACACACACCTGAAAAATCAGGTAAAACAACAGGTATCACTTGCGAAATATAAGGGGGATTCATATTTATTGAGGTTTCCGTTTCTCAGGGGTAGCCATCATACCAAGGGATGGACATTACTTTCCACCTGCAGTTTAATACCAAATCCATTAATTATCTGCTCAGTTCAACGAGAGTTAAAATGCTTTTAGGCAAGGAGATAAATTGAGGATCTAGTGGCTCTAGATTGAAATTTATTAACGCAGTATAAAAGTACTTTAAATTAGCCCAAAGGGAACACCACTGGAAGCCAACTTCTGTGTCTAGCGATTTCAAAAGAGAACCACTCTTCTATCAAACACTATCGTATGGCAGGGGTGGAGAGATTCGAACTCCCAACACGCGCGTTCTTATGGTGGGGGAATCCGCGACTCTATTCTCTAGCTGCAAATAGCAAAAAGGCTCATATCTTTCGATATGAGCCTTCTTTAATGTGGCAGGGGTGGAGAGATTCGAACTCCCAACACGCGGATTTGGAATCCGCTGCTCTGCCAGTTGGAGCTACACCCCTGTAGTTATTTTAAAGACTTAACTTTGTCTTAATTAATGGCGGAGTGGACG
>NZ_PYOC01000039.1 GCF_003026215.1 Photobacterium indicum | reverse complement strand
TGGTCACTTTGCCAGTCTTAGCACGTAATCTGGAAACTCACCCTTTGTAGCAGTGAGTGACTAACAGAAGTGTGATTAGTTTTTCCTTAAAGTGCCTGTCCCGCTTAATTAATCATGCCATGGTTACCCGAGAAGCCATGCCCCTAGATGGCGCGGCAGCGGATAACGCAAGCCGTTTCACCCACCGTGGTCAGTCATGGTTGATGAGCAAAGGTTTTCCCTACCTGTCTTAAGCCTGTTCGGGACAAGGGCATCAAGCCCGAGTGTCTCAGGTACGGAACTCATTAGAGGCCGAGGCGAGAAAATCACCTCATTCTACTCAAAGAAACGAGCCTGGATATATGTCAGTACTGACCTTCCCTTAAGGGGAATGAAAACCAGAGCATCAACGCTGAACACAGTGGTAAAAACCACCTCAATATCGTCTCGCTACGCGAAACGATGAGACCATTTGGGCTTATCGTTCGGAGAGCGTCCATATATGTCCTTGCTATTTTTGCTATTTCACGAGGTGTTCAAATCGTTCATTGATATTC
>NZ_PYOC01000004.1 GCF_003026215.1 Photobacterium indicum | reverse complement strand
GGAATCGATAACCGCTGAAAGCATCTAAGCGGGAAGCGAGCCCTGAGATGAGTCATCCCTGATACTATAAGTATCCTAAAGGGTTGTTGAAGACTACGACGTTGATAGGCAGGGTGTGTAAGTGCTGTGAGGCATTGAGCTAACCTGTACTAATTGCCCGTGAGGCTTAACCATACAACACCCAAGGGGTTTTTTACGGACTCCACGAACACTTGAATGGTGTTTGAGAACAGATTGTAGACTAGTTAGATTTCCAAGATTGCTATTGCCAGCTAGCGCTGACAATAAAGAATTTGTCTGGCGACCATAGCGCTGTGGCTCCACCTGATCCCATGCCGAACTCAGAAGTGAAACGCAGTTGCGCCGATGGTAGTGTGGGGTCTCCCCATGTGAGAGTAGGGCATCGCCAGGCGCCCAATTCGTTTTCATCTTTTTTTAAAAAAGATGAAAGCAAAAATAAAGCGGTGAACCGTTTTATTATAAGTAATAGCTTTATGCTGAATAGACACTGCGGAGTGGTAGTTCAGTTGGTTAGAATACCGGCCTGTCACGCCGGGGGTCGCGGGTTCGAGTCCCGTCCACTCCGCCATTAATTAAGACAAAGTTAAGTCTTTAAAATAACTACAGGGGTGTAGCTCCAACTGGCAGAGCAGCGGATTCCAAATCCGCGTGTTGGGAGTTCGAATCTCTCCACCCCTGCCATATTAAAGAAGGCTCATATCGAAAGATATGAGCCTTTTTGCTATCTGCAGCTAGAGAAAAGAGCAGCGGATTTCCCCACTATAAGAATGCGCGTGTTGGGAGTTCGAATCTCTCCCCTGCCTGTCCCGTCCTAAAATTTATCTATTAAATCTTACTGGGATAAATCGAGTTAAACTCTTCTCATGTCTATATTATTGACGAAAAGCGCGATTGTACCTTGGCTGACTAAGGGAAAAAAAGACTGCGTAGTGCATTGCTTTAGTGGTATTGTGTGGACTTTCCAGCTATCGCCCTTGGGAGTTTATATGCCTCATCTCCGTTTTCGCGCTGTTGAATTTGATATGGTCAAAGCATTATCAACAGCTTTAGTTGATGACCTTCAACCACTTATGGCGTGTCCTCGTGAAGATTTTACTCTCGAACATATACCTGCTTCATTTATCTTTGATGGTGAAGTCTCTGACGCATATCCATTTGTTGAAGTATTGTGGTTTGATCGAGGGCAAATGATTCAAGATCAAGTCGCTAATATCATTACACAGGTGATTCGTTCTGCTTTGCAAGATAACGAGCAAGATGTTGCCGTTATATTTTCTTCTTTAACGCCAAGTGCTTATTACGATAACGGCGAACATTACTGATTCAATTGCCTTTCTCTTTATTTTCATTTTATAGCAGTCCTATTGCTAGGGACAATGTCGATTTTAAAAGGTCGTTATAATGGCGCGTTATGCAAAAGTTGTTGCAGGGGTTGGGGTTGTCGCTGGCGTATTAGGTTTTGGGGCATTCAATGCATCATTTGATGTTTCGACAGCACCTGAAATCAGTGCAGAAGTACTTGCTCCACAATTTTCATTCAGCTGTATTGATAGCATACAGGGGTTACCGTTAGACCAGGATGGTACTTTCACTGTTTCTGTTTGGAATATTTATAAACAGCAGCGTGAGAACTGGCGCACTGCGTTAGAGGGATTCTCTCGTGATAGTGACTTAGTCTTGTTACAAGAAGCTAGCTTGAACCTTGATTTACAATCTTATCTTGAAGGTAGTGAGTGGAAGGTGCGTATGGCCAATGCTTTTAAATTTATGGATACACCTGCTGGTGTGATGAATTTATCTAATGTCGATGCCAAACAAACGTGTGCCTACTTGGCAATGGAACCGTGGTTACGTTTACCGAAGTCAGCATTATTGTCGCAATTTTCTTTATCAAACGGACAGACTTTAGCTGTGGTTAATTTACACGGTGTTAATTTTTCGATTGGTCTGGATGAATATAAAGCACAACTTGAAAGCTTGAAGTCTGTTCTTACAAAGCATATTGGCCCGATAATTTTAGCGGGGGACTTTAATACTTGGCGTCAGGGAAGAATTGATGTATTGAAGGCGTTTGCGCGGTCATTGCAGTTATCGGAAGTCATGCTGCGAAAAGATCAAAGAATAAAGGTATTGGGTAAGCCGTTGGATCATGTTTATTACCGAGGGCTGCGGGTGGTTACAGCTGAAGCACCGAAAACCGATGCTTCAGATCATAATCCGATTATTACAACATTTAGGCTACTAAAATCATAATTGGCCAGATAGTTAAGATAAGTAACCAAGGTAAAGCGGCAACAATTATTGCCTTTGCACGATCAAAGTCAGTCCATGCCGCTACCGAAGTATAAGTCAGTGCGATATACCAAGGTGCAAGTAAAGGGACTGTTGTGGCAAAGGGTGCCCAAGGGTGATTAAGCGGCAATTTTAGTAAGCCATTCAAGCTATTTAAATCTGCTGCATTAGGCATGATATTGTTTGAGTTAAAAAGGATATTAGTAAAACTTGCGATATCGCCAACCAAGGTGGGAAGCATGATAAAGCACGATGCAGCTAACCATTTCCCATAACTGTGTTTGTAACGATTGCCTTTGGTTGACAGGTTTAGCCAAAGTGCGAGTACAAAAACACAGACAGTTCGCCCAAAAATATCACTGAAAATTTCACCCGCAGTCAATACATCTTGTGTTAGCCAATCTTGCTCAATTAATTGACCATTATTCGATAATTGAGTCATCAATACCTGTTGCAGCCATGCCATATCGACATTATCAAAGTAGCTAAACCATACAAGTAATGGGCTTAAGATAATGATTAAATACGGGATAAATGCCCATTTAGGGCGTTCGTAGATTGCAGCAAAACAATCGATAGGTGATCGAAGTAAATCTAATAGAGCTACGAATGGATTTCTCGACGGTGTCATACACTTACCTTCGTTACATCAACATATAGCTTCAATTTTTGGCCTGGTTTTAAATATTTTTTTGCATTGATTTGATTCCATTTTACAACATCTGATACCTTGACGTTAAAGCGTTGTGCTATAAGGCTGAGATTATCACCTTGGCGGATCTCATAAAAGACTGTGCGAATGACACCACCTTCGTTTTGATCTTTCCAAATATTAAGCTTTTGCCCTATCTTGAGTGGGCTACTTTTGTTCAGGTTGTTCCACTTTGTAATCTGCTTTATCGAGACTTTTTGATTACGAGCGATTGTCCATAGGCTGTCACCCGATTTAACTTGGTAGATTGTTCTGTAACCACTGCCATGACTTTTTTGAGTACGAGCCTGTTGCATTTTACCTGTTGAGGTAAATTCAGCACCACTCTTCATTGCGACTGGGATCAGTAAGTGTTTACCAACACGAATGTTGGTAGTGTTCATCTTATTTGCTCGCTGGATCTCTTTGACCGATGTCTTATGTTTAGCTGCCAACCCACCTAACGTATCACCAGATTTCACCTTATAGCGAACGACCTTCATTCCTTGATTGCCGCTTTGGGCTAGTTTGGTATTAAAAGTATCGACTTTTTTGATGGGTAGAAGTAGGTGAGTGTGATTATCAGGAGCGGTTGCCCACTGGTTATAGCCTGGATTTAAGTTTTGAAGATCAGTGACATTCATTGCGGCATATTGAGCTGCTAGCGCAAGATCCATCTGAATGCCTGGTTCCACAACTTTAACGACTGGCTTATTAGCAATCGCTGGAATATCTAAACCATATTTCTTACTGTTTTTGATGACGTCAGCTACAGCGTACAGTTTAGGTACATAACCACTGGTTTCTTTTGGTAAATCTAGTGACCAGAAATCTGTTGGTTTACCTGCCGCTTTATTTTTACGAATCGCTCGGAAAACACGGCCTTCACCTGTGTTATAAGCTGCTAATGCATGTTGCCAGTTACCATCGAATTTACGATTAAGATATTCTAATAAATCCAGAGCGGCACGTGTAGACTCTACAACATCGCGACGACCGTCATACCACCAATTTTGCTCAAGACCAAAGCTACGACCTGTTGGGGGCGTAATTTGCCATAGACCTGCTGCACTGCCATGAGAATAGGCAAATTGGTCAAACGAACTTTCAACAATCGGTAATAAAGCGAGCTCAAGAGGCAAGTCGCGCTTTTCAATTTCTTCAGTGATGAAATACAGAAAAGGTTCAGCACGCTTAGCGACGGTTCTAAGGTGGGCTGGATTTTTTAAATACCAATTACGGTAATATTGTACTTGTTTATTATTTGGGATATCAGTTGTGATCTGCATGCTGATACGCTGCCACACATCACTTTGTTCTTGAGGTGTTGGTGCTTTTTCTTTTACGATCGGTTGTACCGTTATTTGTTGTTGTATTTCTAAGGCTGGTTGTTCAGAAACATGTGCAGGCTTGTCGCTTTTATTTGTTTCAGCCTGTTTTTCTGTTGTATTTGTAATTTGGCAACCAGCCAGTAATAGCGTACTCGCTAGTAAAATTCGTGACTTCATGACATCTGCTTATAGCCAAAGAGGTTGGTGATAATACTTGCCCAACCCCCAATGTTACAAGTGACCTGAATCAAAAATTGTCTTTCCATCTTCTTAGTGCGGCGAATGTTTCAAGGTCGCTGTCGTCAAATGCTTTATCTGCAACAGATTTTTTGATACTTGGCTGCTCACAACGTAAAAATGGGTTAACTAACTTTTCTTGTCGTAATGTGGACGGGATCGTACTAATGCCTTGTGCTCTCATACGACTTACATCTTCACGGTAGCGTTGTAAGTGAGGATTGTCTTGTTCTGCTACTAGTGCAAAGGCTAGATTACTAGATGTATATTCATGTGCACAGTAGATTTCAGTTTCATCAGGAAGAGAGGCCAGTTTCTTTAATGACTGAAACATTTGTGCTGGAGTTCCTTCAAATAAACGCCCACAACCAACAGAGAACAGTGTATCGCCGCAAAATAGTTTGCCATCACCGACATAGGCTACATGCCCAAGGGTATGACCAGGAACGCTTAGTACCATAAAGCGCTCACCAAATAGTTCTACTTGGTCACCATCTTCAACAGATTGGGATATACCAGGAATGGGCTCTGAAGCGGGACCGACAACATTAAGGTTAGGGTAATGGCGTTTGAGTTCACTGATTCCCCCTATATGATCATGATGGTGGTGGGTAATAAGAATGGCATCAAGGGTGAGTGATTGTTCTTCTAATACCTTGAGCACAGGTGTGGCATCACCAGGGTCAACAACGACGCAATGATTGTGTGAGTTGTGAATAAGCCAGATGTAATTGTCATTAAATGCGGGTATGCTTTGAACAGTTAACATGAATTTCTTCTCCAGCCTTTTTAAGGTGTTGAGCAATAATTATGAAGCCAGCACGGACATTAAAACATATTGAAGCCCCTTATTCATGGTCGCAAGTCGCGAACGGTGAATGGGCTGTTGAACTGCTTCAGTCTCGACTTGATGAGTGGTCGCCGAAACTATTTGGCTACCATATGTTAAAACTTGGCGGCTTAAGCTGTGAGTTAACAAGCCCGCATTGTAACATCCAACATCAGATATGTATTGATAAGCATAATCCCCTACACAATGTCATTGCTGATTCTTTTGACTTACCGTTTATTGAAAAGTCTTTTGATGCTTGCTTAGTTAGCCATCAACTTGATTATTGCTCTGATCCACACCGTTTACTTCGTGAGGTTGATAGAGTGACTGTTGATGATGGATATTTACTGTTAACTGGGCATAACCCCGTGAGTATTCTTGGGGTTAAAGGTTTACTGCCATGGAATCGAAAGAAATATCCATGGCTCGGTCGAATGTTTATGCCATACCGGGTAAAAGATTGGTTAAGTGTGTTGAATTATGAAGTTGTCCATCATGAGAATTTTGCCGTATTACCAGCAACGAAGCATTTGGCGTGCTCTGCTTGGGCTGAAAATATGTTGTCTGATTCATGCTCAATGATTGGCAGTATGTACTTTATTGTTGCACGGAAGCGTACATTTCCTTTAAAGCCCATAAAGCCGACATGGAAATTACGTCGTCAATTGTCGCCATTAAGAGTCAATTGCCGTACAAAAGCTAATCAGAAGATGTCTGATTAGCTTTGATTTAATACGGTGTGGCTGGTGTTTATGTTGCAGGGAACGCAGTAACTGTTGGCTACGGCTCTGGATTATAGCCAGTGTCATCTTGAGTTGGCTTTTCTGCGGCATTCCGGGCTAAAACATCACAGCGTTCATTTTCAATGTGCCCTGCATGCCCTTTAACCCAGTGCCAGTTGACGACGATATGACGTTGGGTTTCTGCATCAAGACGTTGCCACAGATCCGCATTTTTGACGGGCCTTTTATCTGCTGTTTTCCATCCACGTTTTTTCCAGTTGTGAATCCATTGGGTGATACCTTGGCGAACATATTGGCTATCAGTGGTTAACTCAACATGACATGCTTCTTTTAGATTCGACAATCCAACGATTGCTGCCAATAATTCCATTCGATTGTTGGTTGTCATAAAAAAGCCTTCGCTCAGTTCTTTTTCATGCTGTTTATAACGTAAAACGGTACCATATCCGCCGGGGCCCGGATTACCTAAACAAGAACCATCGGTGAAAACCTCTACCTGCTTCGTCATATTTGATAGTATTCGCTTAAGGAAAAACTTTAGTCTGACATGAACGCCACTATGAAAGCCACTAACCAAAGAATTATTGTACTCGATACTGAAACAACCGGTATGAATATGACAGGTCCTCATTATGAAGGGCATTGCATTATTGAAATCGGTGCGGTTGAGATCATCAACCGTAAACTGACCGGAAATAGTTTCCATGTTTATATCAAACCCGATCGAACCATTGAGGTGGAAGCGATAGGTGTTCACGGTATTACAGATGAATTTCTAATTGGTAAGCCTGTCTATAAAGAGGTTCATGACGAATTTTTAGAATTCATCAAAGGCGCTGAGCTTGTTGCCCATAACGCGCCCTTTGATGTCGGCTTTATGGATTATGAATTCAGAAAGCTAAACCCTAATATCGGTAAAACAGAAGATTTCTGTAAAGTGACCGATACGTTGGCGATGGCGAAGAAGATCTTCCCTGGCAAGCGTAATAATCTTGATATCCTTTGTTCTCGTTATGGTATAGATAACTCGCACCGAACACTTCACGGCGCACTACTCGATGCCGAGATCTTGGCTGACGTATACCTGTTAATGACAGGTGGGCAGACATCTCTCGCATTAAATGCTGAACGTGAAGAACGTGATGCTGGTGCAGAAAGTGAAGTTAAACGTATAGCTTCTGGGCGTAAATTATTAAAGGTTTTATGTGCCTCTGCCGATGAAATGGAAGCGCACGAATCGCGTTTGGATATCATTAGTAAAAAGAGTGACGTCATGTGGCGTCAGTAGGGGATCTATGCTGCAGCGGTTATTATTTCTAGCGATGTTATTGCCAGTACTCTCTTGGGCTAAAACCAGTGCTGAAATGTCGTGGCTAGATAATCGTTTTCGAGTTGATCCAACGGTTGAACAAGTTTCTTTCATTGTACAACGAGAGATCCCTAGTAGCTCTGTAGTACTTGTTCGCCCTGATGGCACTAAATATTATTCTTGGCGCCACCCTGAAAACCTTTCTTGGTATGAAGAGTCGGGAATGGATATTATCTCTATTGAAAATCCTATGCCCGGTCCATGGCAAGCTATAGGTAAAGTGACGTCCAATAATCAAGTGAAAGTGTTATCTAATTTAAAACTTGATGTCGATAATTTACCTTCCCGTTTATATCAATCGGAAACCCTAAAATTTACAGCTCGCCTTACAAATAAAGGGGAGCTACTGATGGATCGAGATTTCATCGATCGTATCAAACTGACTGTCGTATTATATGAGTATGTTGAGAGTGTAGATACGCTACCTAAAGAAGCTCAGCCTCAGCCTATTGTTATTGGTGAATTTTCTGATGATGGTATTGGGTTTGATGAGCGTCCAGGTGACGGTGTATTCACTGTCGCTTTACCTATTGATGTATTGCCGGGTAAATACCGAGTAAAGATAGCTTCTCGCAATGGCATTTTTCTACGTACGGTAGAACAAGAGGTACTGATCTATCCGCCTCCTATGACAGTGAGCTTTATTCAAGGACGGGATCGTAATGAAGCACATCAGCTAGCCGTTACCACAGAAAAAGGTGCGCTTGTTCCCGGCTCACTCGCAGCCCATGTAGAGCAAGAGAGCCCTGATGGGAATATAACGATTAGTCAAGGGCATGCAATACCGGATGAAGATGGATTACGCGTTACCATCCCTAATGGTCAAGAGCCTGGTGGTTATAGTTGGTCAGGTTGGTTGTATGCAACAGATAATTTAAGTGGAAGAGAGTTAATCTTCTCTTTACCCAAAAGTCACTTTGCCGTACTCGCTGAATTACAACTGGATCAGAATCTCGAACTATTTCGTTCACAGCAAGAAGCTAAAGCGTTAGCGATAGAACAAAAACGATTGGATAAAGAACGTAAGGCTGCACGTTCTAAAGCGCTTAAGATTATGATGATATCTAATACTGTTGTTATTCTTCTGGTGATTATCGGTGTGATATTATGGCGCAAGCGACAGTTTAAAAAAGCCTTAGAGAAAGAATCGTTGGTGCTGCCGACCGAGGTAACAGCGTAAATAGTCATCCTTAGGGATAGAAAAAGGGAAGCTAAGTGCTTCCCTCTTTTAATGCTTATCGTTGTGCCTTATCGGAATGAGGCATCACTTTTAGGTTATGCTGCATTACCAATATTTTCTTGATCGCTGTCATTATCTCGATCTAGGAGATAAGGTTTTGCTGCTAATTCTTCTGATTCAAAATCGTCGACATTGATGGTACGTAAACGCCCTTCCTCAGCTTTACGTAACATATTCGCTTCATCTTCATTAATTGCATTCAGCTCTAGACCTGTCATTGCGACTTTATCTAATTGCATAAATGGCAGTTTTTTACCTGCAGCTTGGCATACTCTGTCATACAGTGGTTCTGCTGCCAGAATATCTTTAAGCGCTAATTCAATCATACCCACTGCATTATTTTCAGTGGCTTCAAGGAATTGCCCACGACCAATTCGGCTACGTGATTCACAAGGTGTTTGAATGATACGAGCGACCTTGCTATCCAATTTATCATTAGGCTTTGAACGTCCCATACCTGTAGGGAAAAGAACGATACGTAGTGCACCAGCCACAAAGCGATTTGGGAAGTTAACTAAGAATTGGTCAAGGGCTTCTTCTGTTCTATACAGTGAATCTTGCAGCCCCCAATGTACAAGAGGTAAATCTTCTTGTTTACATCCATCATCTGCAAAGCGCTTAAGGGTAGCTGATGATAAGTAAAGTTGGCTTAATACATCACCAAGGCGTGCAGATAGGCGCTCTTTACGTTTAAGTGAACCACCAAGAACAGCCATAGAAATGTCAGCCACTAAAGCAAGGTTTGAACTATAACGGTTGAGTTGTTGATAATAGCGCTTAGTCTGATCTTTACGTGGCGCAGAAGAGCCTCGTCCATCTGTTATACCGAACCAGAATGATCTCACTATATTGCTAATGACAAAACCAACATGCCCAAATAACGCTTTATCAAAATCGTTTAGTGCTTGTTCTTTGTTTTCATTATAGGCAGCGTTCATTTCATCTAAGACATATGGATGACAACGAATTGCACCTTGTCCGAAGATGATCATTGAACGGGTTAAAATATTAGCCCCTTCAACGGTGACAGCAATAGGGGCACCTTGATAGCTACGCGCTAAGAAGTTGCTTGGTCCCATACATATTCCTTTACCACCGGCAATATCCATTGCATCGATGACGGAGTATTGGCTTCGATGCGTACAGTGATATTTAACGATGGCAGAGATAACAGATGGTTTCTCACCAAGATCGATGCCCGAAACTGTCATGCTACTCGCTGCATCCATGACGTAAGCATTGCCCGCAATACGAGCTAAAGGCTCTTCAATCCCTTCCATTTTACCGATAGGCAATTTGAATTGACGACGAATACGTGCATAAGCGCCTGTGGCCATTGCTGCTGTCTTAAGACCGCCTGTTGCGTTTGATGGTAATGTGATACCACGTCCTACAGAAAGGCATTCAACCAGCATGCGCCAGCCCTGACCTGCCATTTCTTGACCACCAATGATGAAATCAATAGGGACAAAAAGTTTTTCTGCTTGTGTTGGACCATTTTGAAATGGCACATTTAATGGGAAGTGGCGACGGCCAATTTTAACGCCATCAAGGTCGGTTGGGATCAACGCACAAGTAATACCCGGTGCTTCTTCATCACTGAGTAGATGATCAGGGTCAAATAATTTAAATGCTAAGCCGAGAACGGTTGCAACAGGTGCAAGGGTGATATAGCGCTTGTTCCAGGTCAGTTCCATACCTAGTACTTCTTCACCTTGCCACATTCCTTTTTTTACGATACCAAAATCAGGAATTGAACCAGCATCAGATCCTGCTTCAGGGCTTGTTAAAGCGAAGCATGGAATTTCTTTACCTTCAGCAAGTCTTGGAAGGTAATGATCCTTTTGTTCTTGTGTGCCGTAGTGTTGCAGTAACTCGCCAGGGCCTAATGAATTAGGTACACCTACTGTTGAAGATAATACACCCGAAACACCGGTTAGTTTTTGTAGTACTAATGATTGTGCATAAGCAGAATACTCGAGACCGCCATATTGTTTTTTTATGATCATTGCGAAGAATTTATGATCTTTCAAGTACTGCCAAACTTCAGGTGGCAGATCGGCAATTTCATGGGTGACATGGTAATCGTTTACCATGCGGCACACTTCATTTACAGGCCCCTCTAAAAAGGCTTTTTCTTCAGCGCTTAATCGTGGAGCTGGAATATCATGCATTTTGTTCCAATCAGGATTTCCTTTAAATAGGTCGGCTTCCCACCACACGGTACCTGCATCAATAGCTTCTTTTTCAGTGCGCGACATCTCTGGCATTACACCTTTGAAAGCTTTTAATGCTGTTTTACTAAGAAGGCTTTTTCGTAATGAAAAAATATTAAGAGGGATGGCAACAGCTAAGAATATCAACCAACTATATTGACCAACCACATTGATAGCTGACCCTATAGCGAGTGCTATCGCTAAAGTGAAGGTAAATGTTTTAAGGCTTGTTCTATGGTAGGCAAGTATGCCTGTAATTCCAATAAACCCTAGTAGATACACGAGCGTGACCATATTGATTCTCCTTATCGGGGGCAACACTTCACTCAGGGCTTAATAAGTTAGCGATGAAGCAAAGTGTTACTGCAATATCTTATTTTAATTATGGGTACAGTTGATCAAGGTAAGAGGTCTTACCACTTGTTAGAAGTGTAACGGGTTTTTTAATAAAATGTAAAATACTTTTCTGTTCTGAAAGCTGTTGGTTACATAACTAGATCGTTTCGGGCGTTGCTATACCTAGGTTTGATCAAGATCAGTGAGATGAATTTTTGTAGTTGCGAAATAAACTGATCCGATTAACATATAGGCCTAATGTGATGTCGTTCACGTTTATACTCGTTACTTTCAACGTAATGAAAGCTACTGAATGACACACTACCTTCTGCTGCCTTTCCTGATCGCCGACTGACAAGTGCCCGCCGGATCCTTCTTTCGGATTGCAGCTATTACTCTTTTTTCTTGTGTACGTAAGTGCAGGGGTTTGTCGTGTTCTTATTTCATGCTTTATCACAAGCGTGGAAGGATGGTTATTCCTTCTCTAAATTTCGTTCTGATGTTGTGGCGGGCATTACTGTGGGCATTGTTGCTATTCCATTAGGTATGGCATTAGCAATTGCGGTAGGTGTTCCTCCTCAGCATGGTTTATATACGGTTATCGTTGCTGGCTTATTGGCTGCGTTATTTGGTGGGTCGCGTTTTAATATAACCGGGCCGACGGCAGCATTTGTTGTGATATTACTGCCCATTACTCAGCAGTATGGGTTAACTGGTTTAATGCTGGCTACTTTTATGTCTGGCATTATTTTAGTCTTAATGGGGCTATTACGTCTTGGACAGCTGGTGGCTTATGTACCGTATCCAGTTACTACCGGATTTACCGCTGGTATTGGGTTGGTTATCGCATTCCTACAACTTAAAGATTTATTAGGGTTAGAAGTTGCGGGTAACCCTATTCATTTTCCTGAAAAAGTAATGGCTTATGCGAGTGCTTTACCTAGCATTCATTTCGCGGATGCTTTTATTGGTGTGGTCACCATCATTGTTTTTATTGCTTGGGCTAAATTAAAAACACGCATTCCACCGCACGTTGTTGCTTTGGTTATAGGCACCGTACTCGCACTCGTGATGAATCAATCAGGGGGAGTTCACGTAGGGTTATTGGGTGAAAAATTCCAGTATCAAATTGGTGATCTGATCGGGCAGGGGATTCCTCAAGTTATGCCGCAATTTAATGTTATTTGGCAAAATGACGTGGTGACTTGGTCTCTTGTTATTGAGTTATTACCTGCGGCATTTACCATTGCGATGTTAGGTTGTATTGAATCGTTATTATGTGCAGTTGTCGCTGATGGGATGACGGGAACGAAGCACGATTCTAATAGTGAATTGGTTGGGCAAGGTTTAGCTAACATGGTCGTGCCATTTTTTGGTGGTATTCCAGCAACAGCGGCTATTGCGAGAACGGCAACGAATATTCGTGCAGGCGCATTTTCGCCAGTATCGGCAATTGTTCATGCTGTGTTTGTGCTTGCAGCCATGGTAGCTTTAGCCCCTGCGCTGTCCTATGTACCAATGAGTGCACTGGCAGGCTTGTTAATTATGGTTGCATGGAATATGTCTGAAGCGCCGCATTTTGTTCATACATTGAAGGTGGCTCCACGTCGTGACATTGCTGTGTTGCTCATGTGCTTTTCATTAACGGTAGTCTTTGACATGGTCGTTGCCGTTATTGTTGGCTTATTATTGGCGGGGGTACTATTTATTCAGCGTATAGCCACATTAACGACGGTTACCGTAGTTGATAAAGGCCATGAGCATCTTGATTTTGGACCTGATGTGCTGGTTTATGATATCAATGGTCCATTGTTCTTTGCGGCCAGTGAGAAAGCATTTTCAGTTATTGAGCGTTCATCTATTGATACCAAGGTCGTGGTATTAGATTTTACCGATGTAACAACAATTGATATTACCGCTATTCATGCTTTTGAAAATGCCCTTGAGCGAATCAGCCATTACCCCGTTTACTTACTGGGTGTTGTACCGCATGTTGCAACTAAATTGGTCAACTCTGGTATTTTGAGTGCGGGTAATATTGCACTTTGCCCTGATGTTTCGTCGTTACGTGAGCATTTAGCGATAAACAATCACAATCTAGCCCTTCAGGAGTCGACACCTTCGACCGTTTCTTTGTACACTGCAGATTCAGGCATATAGAAACTTAAATGGATTGATAGGAGCATCTAGTATGCTCCTATTAAACGAATAATAGAGATAGCTTATGTACCAGGATTTGATTCGCGCAGAACTTAATGAAGCGGCTGAAGTATTAACGTGCTTTTTAAGCGATGACAAAAATATGGCAGACATTGAAGCGGCGGCTAAATTACTGGCTGAATCTTTTAAACAAGGCGGTAAAGTATTGTCTTGTGGTAATGGTGGTTCACATTGTGATGCGATGCATTTTGCCGAAGAGCTAACGGGTCGTTATCGAGAAAATCGTCCGGGTTATCCTGGTATTGCGATTTCTGATCCAAGTCATTTATCGTGTGTTAGTAATGACTTTGGCTATGACCATGTGTTTTCTCGCTATCTTGAAGCTGTAGGTTCAACTGGCGACGTTTTGTTTGGTTTATCAACATCAGGTAATTCAGGCAATATCCTTAAAGCGATAGAAGCTGCACATGCTAAAGGCATGAAAGTGATCGCGTTAACGGGTAAAGATGGCGGTAAAATGGCTGGCCTAGCTGATGTGGAGATTCGAGTGCCACATTTTGGTTATGCTGATCGTATTCAAGAAATACATATTAAAATTATCCATATTTTGATTATGTTAGTTGAAAAAGAAATGGCTGAATAAACGCCATTTTTTAAGATATGATTACAATTCGATTAGAAATATTGATAAGGGCATAAGGAATATGTGTGAATTGCTTGGCATGAGCGCAAATGTGCCGACAGATATCTGTTTTAGTTTTACTGGTTTAATGCAACGAGGTGGTAATACTGGTCCCCATCGTGATGGTTGGGGAATCGTGTTTTATGAAGGGAAAGGGTATCGTACGTTTAAAGATCCGAACCCAAGTTGTCAGTCACGTATTGCAGAGCTTGTTCAAGAATACCCGATTAAAAGTAAAGCGGTAGTCAGCCATATAAGGCAAGCTAATCGAGGGGGAGTGAGCTTAGAAAACACTCACCCATTTACCCGTGAACTTTGGGGGCAGTATTGGACATTTGCGCATAATGGGCAGTTAACGGGATATGAAGCCCTTGAAACTGGCCGTTTTAAACCTGTGGGTGATACGGATAGTGAAATTGCATTTTGTTGGCTCCTTAGCCAATTAGATGCCAAGTTTTCAGAATTGCCTGAAGAATTAGCCCCCGTTTATGACTACATTGCACAATGTTGTGACCGATTACGTCAATTAGGCGTGTATAACATGCTCTTGAGTAACGGTAGTTGTGTGGTGACGTATTGCACCAATAACCTTCATTGGATAACACGTCGCGCACCGTTTGGACAAGCATCGTTGATTGATGAAGATGTCACGATTGATTTCCATAAGGAAACAACACCAAACGATGTAGTAACAGTTGTTGCTACTCAGCCTCTAACTAATGATGAGAGCTGGCATAAAATGCAAGAAGGGGAGTTCTGTGTATTCCACTACGGTGAGCTGATCCACAATAGAACCTTGTAATACTGTCTTGTAAGCATAAAAAACGCGACCAATTGGTCGCGTTTTTTTATTCGAAAGTCAGATTATTCATCTGCAGCATAACCATGAGAAGATAAAGTATGCCCATCTAAGACGGCTTTATCATTTTCCATGTTTAAGCGTTGTTGTAAGAACCAATTCGTTACTAATGGATAGATACGATGTTCTTGCAATTGAACGCGTGCTGTAATGTCTTCAATTGTATCTTCGGCAAAAATAGGTACTTTTGCTTGTAAGATAACCGGGCCACCATCGAGCTCTTCTGTTACAAAGTGCACGCTAGTACCGTGTTCTTTATCACCAGCGTCGAGTGCGCGCTGGTGGGTGTGAAGCCCTGGATACTTCGGCAGTAAAGACGGATGAATATTTAACAATTTGCCCTGAAAGTGGCGAACAAATTCACCACTTAGAATACGCATGTATCCTGCAAGGATAACCAAATCAGGTTTGAACAGATCAATCTGTTCTATCATTGCTTTATCGTAAGCATCGCGATTGTCGTAATCAGCAACGATAAGGTTTATAGCTTGAATACCAGCGTTTTTAGCTCGTTCAAGACCATAAGCATCCGCTTTGTTCGATAAGACCGCGACAACATTTGCGTTTTTGATAGTGCTGTCTTGGCAAGCGTCAATGATAGCTTGTAAGTTTGAACCACTACCTGAAATCAGGACAACAATGTTTTTCATCGACTTACTTTATCTCCACTTGCTCTTCGCCCGCTTCTGCATTGGCGATTGAACCTAATAACCAAGCGTTTTCACCTTCAGCTTTTAGGATCTCAATGGCTTGCTCTGCTTGTGCTTGTGGCAGTGCGATAACCAGACCAACGCCACAGTTGAACGTACGATACATTTCGTAAGTTTCAACATTACCTGCCGTTTGTAGCCAGTTAAAGATTGCTGGCCATTGCCAACTATTACCATCGACAACAGCTTTAGCGCCTTCAGGTAGCACGCGTGGAATATTTTCCCAGAAACCACCGCCAGTAATATGAGAGATTGCGTGAACGTCGCACGATTCCATCATTTTAAGCGTTGATTTAACATATATTTTTGTTGGTGTTAGTAGGTGGTCAGCCAGTGACTTACCTTCTAATTCTTCATTAAGATCTGCGTTTGATACTTCAATGATTTTACGTACTAACGAGTAACCGTTTGAGTGTGGACCACTCGAGCCTACAGCGATTAATGCATCGCCAGCTTGTACTTTAGAACCATCAATAATGTCAGCTTTTTCTACTACGCCAACACAGAACCCTGCAACATCGTAATCTTCGCCGTGGTACATACCTGGCATTTCAGCTGTTTCACCGCCGATCAAAGCACATCCAGCTTGAATACAACCTTCACCGATACCAGCAACAACACTTGCTGCCGTATCTACTTCTAGTTTGCCTGTCGCATAATAATCAAGGAAGAATAGAGGTTCTCCACCTTGAACAATGAGGTCATTTACACACATTGCCACTAAATCGATACCGATAGTGTCATGCTTGTTTAAGTCCATCGCTAAACGAAGTTTAGTGCCCACGCCGTCGGTGCCAGATACCAATACCGGCTCTTTATACTTGGTTGGTAACGAGCAAAGCGCTCCGAAACCACCAATGCCGCCCATTACTTCTGGACGGTGGGTGCGTTTTACCACCCCTTTAATACGATCAACTAATGCATTACCTGCATCGATATCTACACCAGCATCTTTGTAACTAAGAGAAGAGTTATTGCCGCTCACAGGAGTTCCCTCAACGTATTAAAGTAAAAAAGCATGGGTATGATAACAGCAGTCAGGGCGGAAAGGGAAACGTTTGCGTCAATAAATATTACAGTGTAATTCCTAAGCAAATAGAATCCATTCGCTACCTACTCTTAATGGTCTAGTGTATAATAGTGCGATTTTTTTAATTTTGTGTAGGAGTCTGAAATGAAGGTCGTTGAGGTTAAACACCCATTAGTAAAACATAAGATCGGCTTGATGCGTGAAGGCGATATCAGCACTAAGCGTTTCCGTGAACTAGCGACGGAAGTAGGCAGCTTGCTAACTTATGAAGCAACGGCAGACTTTGAGACTGAAAAAGTGACAATTGAAGGCTGGGACGGCCCAGTTGAAATTGATCAAATCAAAGGTAAAAAAGTAACGGTTGTGCCAATCCTACGTGCAGGTTTAGGTATGATGGATGGCGTTCTTGAGCATGTACCAAGTGCACGTATCAGTGTTGTTGGTGTTTACCGTGATGAAGAGACGTTAGAGCCTGTACCGTACTTTAATAAACTAGCATCAAATATTGATGAGCGTATTGCATTGGTTGTAGATCCAATGCTTGCGACTGGCGGTTCTATGATCGCAACGCTAGATTTATTAAAAGAAAATGGTTGTACGCAATTTAAAGTATTAGTACTTGTTGCCGCGCCTGAAGGTATCGCAGCATTAGAAAAAGCACACCCAGATGTAGAACTATACACTGCGGCTATCGATGAAAAGCTAAATGATAAAGGCTACATCGTACCGGGTCTTGGTGATGCAGGCGATAAGATCTTCGGTACTAAATAATAGTTAATTATTACATCTTGTTGATGTAAAAAGTTGATGTAAAAAAGCCGAACTTACGTTCGGCTTTTTATTATCTGTATATCGGCTATTGTCGTTTATTTATTCTGCGTTTCTTCCATTTGCGCATTATCTACAACGTGTGATTCACCTAAATCATCCGGTAAGATGAGATTAAGTACAATTGCTACGATACCGCACAGGCTGATGCCTTGAAGGCTGAATTCGCCAATACCAAATGCCATTCCACCAATACCAAAAACCAGTGTAACTGCAACAATCACTAAGTTACGGGCTTTGTGTAAATCAACTTGGTTTTTAATTAGGGTATTAAGACCAACGGTTGCGATTGAACCGAATAACAAAATCATGATCCCACCCATTACAGGCACAGGGATTGTTTGCAGTACAGCACCGAGCTTACCGACAAAAGCTAACACAAGTGCTGTTACAGCTGCCCATGTCATGATAATAGGATTAAATGCTTTTGTGAGCATTACAGCGCCAGTCACTTCAGAGTAAGTGGTATTCGGTGGTGCGCCAAACATTGATGCCGCAATAGTTGCAATACCATCACCAGCAATCGTACGGTGAAGCCCTGGTTTTTTCAGGTAATCTTTTCCTGTTACGTTTGATATTGCTAGCATATCACCGACATGTTCGACCGCTGGTGCAATAGCAACAGGGATCATGAACAAAATCGCGTTGATATTGAATTCGGGGTAAGTAAAGTTAGGCATTGCTAACCAGCTAGCTTGAATAACTGGTGTGAAATCAACCACTCCAAATCCAAGACTTACGCAGTACCCTGCGACAACGCCTGCCATAATCGGCATCAGCTTGAAAAAGCCTTTTGCAAAGACACTAAAAGCAATCGTTGTTATTAATGAAGCGGCGGAAATCCATATTGCAGCATCACCATTGACTAGCTGTATGCCGCCATCGCCACTTTTACCGACTGCCATATTAACGGCAGCTGGCGCCAAGCCAAGACCGATAACCATAATCACAGGACCGACAACAACGGGGGGCAATATTTTATGGATAAATCCGACGCCACGAACTTTAATCAAAACACCCATTAATACGTAAACCACACCAGCTGTCATAAGACCGCCCATGGTGCTAGCGATGCCCCATGTTTGCACTCCGTACATAATAGGGGCGATAAACGCGAAAGAAGACGCTAGAAAAATAGGAACAGAACGTTTGGTTACAACTTGAAAAAGGAGTGTTCCTATACCCGCACCAAAGAGGGCAACATTAGGATCTAAGCCTGTTAGTAATGGAACCAGAACTAACGCACCAAATGCGACAAAAAGCATTTGGGCACCTTGCAGTACCTGCATCATTATTGTTTATCACCCTATCTGAAAATAAAATCGCGCAATCCTAACATGTAAGTAATCGATTACCTATATCCATTGGTGGCAATAAGTTGCTTATAATCAATAAATCTGTTGATTATTTGTATGATTGTATGAGGTTGTTTATCTTTTAATATTGTCACAGTAAGAATGATAAGTTTTAGGCAATAAATGAAAAGAAGCTTTAGGGAGCTGAATCCCCTAAGTCATCGGTATGATGTTTTTTGAGTGATTATCAAGATTGGGTTAGAATTTTCATTCATTCAGGTAAAATTTAGGTAGTCTGATATAGTAGATACGTATCGCACTTTATTATGGCAACAAACGTTGCTGCATCTTAATCTGAGTAGTGAATGCTCAGAGACTAACTAAGCTATGAAAGAGTTTTTTATGCTGCGTTTTGCTTTTTTATTTTTGGCTTTATTAGCCTTACCGGTGAAAGCCGCGACTGTTACCAATTTATATCAAGCTCAGGTTGTATTACCTGACACCGATAAACAATCAGAGAAACAAGCACAAGCCCAAGGTTTAGAGCAGGTATTGATTAAGGTATCTGGTCAGAGTGAAATTGCTAATAACGAAGTAATTCGTAAGGCGATGGCTAATAGCCGACCATACATCAGTCAATTTGGCTACGGTAACCTTAATGGTGAACGCACATTAGAGCTGACGTTTAATGGTGGTCAAATCCGAGATCTATTAACCAAAGCTAACGCAACACTTTGGAATGAGCAGCGGCCAACTATATTGGTGTGGCTGGTTGAAGAGTCAAACCGTGAACGTGCAATTTTGTGGGATCAATCGGGTAACTCTTTGCAACCACAGATGAACCTTGCTGCAGATAAACGTGGTTTGCCAATTATTATGCCTATCGGTGATTTTGATGATGTGACCGCATTAAATATTCCTGATTTATGGGGGGGCTTCGTTCAGCCAATTGCCGAGGCGAGTCAACGTTATAATCCTGATGCGGTGCTGGTTGTGCGAGCACGTAAACAAGCGGATGATAATGTTAATTTATCTTGGCAACTATTCCCTCAAAAGCCTAATCAAATGGTGAATTCTCAAAAAGCACCCACAGAAGGAAAAGTATCAGGTACGGCTGCAACAGCAACAACCGATATGATGAATAAGGTTGCCGACAAACTTGCGGCGAAATATGCGGTTCAACTCGGCGGTGCAAGTGATGGTGCGTTTGCCATTCAAGTCGCTAATGTAAAAACAACTGAAGACTTTTTTACGTTGGAAAGAATGCTCACAAATTTAACGTCTGTAGCATCAGTTAATGCGAATCAGTTAAAAGGCGATTCAGTTCAATTTGATGTGAAGCTATTGAGTAGTGAAGAGGCATTTCGTCGAGAGTTAGGTCAAGATTCACGTATCAGTCAAAAAACGATTGATGTACAGGATATGACTGAGTTAGCAGATAATACTGCAACAGATGTTATTGATCCTGTTGCTGCTGATATCGCTAAAAATAACATGTTAATAAAGCCTGTTGATCCACAAGCACCTAGTGATCAACCAGCTCAGTTACCCGTAGATCCTAATGTTATAGACGTGAGTGCAACAATGCAGCCTGAACAGGCTCAAGCTGAAGTGTATTACTGGAAATCTTAAGCGGCTAATAGCCCATATGCTTTGAGTCAAAATGAAGAAAGGCGCCATAACTGGCGCCTTTTTTATTTTGGTTCTTTGGTGTCGTGAGCTTCTCTTTCTTCTCTTTCGACTTGAGATAAACGCTTTAACTTAATACCAAGTTCTTTTGCTCTAACACGGGCAAATAAAATATTGGCAACAAAAGCACTAAAGGTAATAACGAGCTCGACCAATGCTAACCAACGCTCACCATCATCAACCCACAAAATCGTTAATGCATGCAGAAAGTAGAACATTAAAATAAAGTTCGCCCATGCATGCGTATACGGTTTACCTTCTAAAATACCTTTTAAAGGCAATAGCATTGGTATTATCCACATCACTGCAATAACGTAATTATTCAGGTGGGGATGGGGAGAAATCGTACTTTGCCATAGCCCAACCCATAAGATCAGGGAAAGGTTCGCAATGAGTGCGAAATAGCGTAAGTTTTTTGTGTTTGAGCTCATAGGCGTCATGGTGTTATCCCTTACAGAGGCTCAAGCGAGCACTATGAAAATAGTTATCCGTTCAGTTTTAATGCAATAGTTGAGAGCCGTTTCCCCAGCGCTTGCGCTAGAGTGGCTTCATTTGAATGAATGGTTTTATTGTTCTCATTATTTAAATGGGAAGCCCCATAGGGCGTACCGCCATGCTGTGTGGTATGCAGCAATGGCTCTGAATATGGGACCCCAACCACAAGCATTCCGTGATGCAGCAGAGGCAGCATCATAGATTGCAACGTTGTTTCCTGACCACCGTGCATCGAAGATGATGAGGTAAACACACTTGCAGGCTTGCCAATTAATGTTCCTGATAACCATTCTGTGCTGGTGCTATCAATGAAGTGCTTAAGTGGCGCGGCCATATTGCCGAAGCGAACAGGGCTACCAAGCGCAACGCCAGCGCATTGTTTTAAATCTTCTAGTGTTACAATGGGATCGCCCGTGAGCGGTAACTCGTCAGTTTGACCTTGTGCGTTAATCTCGGCGACAGTGCGCAATTTAGCTTCACAGCCATCAACTTGCTCAATACCACGAGCAATGTGCCGCGCAAGCTGACGGGTATTACCATGACGGCTGTAATACAGCACAAGCACCGTTAGCATTATAAAATATCCAAAACTGACTCTGGTGGGCGACCCATGGCAGCCTTTTCGCCATTCACAACAATAGGGCGCTCAATAAGTTTTGGGTTCTGGCTCATCGCCGTAAATAGTTGTTCGTCTGTTACTGTGTTTTCGCCTAAAGCCAGTGTTTTGTATACATCTTCTTTTGTGCGCATCATATCGCGTACAGATGCGTAACCCAGCTTGGCGAATAGGCCTTTTAATTCATTTTCACTTGGTGTTTCATCAAGGTATTTAACAATAGTCGGTGCAATACCTTTTTCTTCGATAAGTGCGAGTGTTTGACGGCTCTTAGAGCAACGAGGATTGTGGTAAATAGTGATTGACATGAAAGGCTTCTCCTAAAATAAGGTAGTGTTAAATTAATTTATTATTTTTAATGATGAGCTATTTGTGATGATAAATTGTTAATTATGTTGCAGTTCCATTGTAGAGGAACTGCAACATATAAAAAACGAAGACTGTTGAATAATTTAGTGGTTATTGCAGATTTGCAAAGCGTTCGCGGGATAGTCGTAGTTGATCGATACGGGCGTCATAGCGCGCTTGGTCTAGTGAATTAATATCAGCGATTTGGCTCGCCTGAATATAATTCTTAATCGCTTTGTCCCATTGCCCCCGTAGTGCCATTAGCTCTGCGCGAGAGGCTAATTCTCCATCTCGTCTACCTGTGGCAGCGTAAGCTTGAGCGAGTAAACTCCAACCGTTGCTATCATTAGGGTTGTCATAGGTGTAGCGGGTAAGTATCGAAATGCTACTCGCATTTAAACCTGATTCTTGCAAAGCATGGGCTAAGTTCAAGCGTAACACGCTGTTGTTTGGGTTTTGTCGAAGTGCTTTTTCCAAGCGATTGACCGCAGACTCATAGCGTTTTTGGAATAAATCGAGATCGGTCGCCGAATCGATGTAAAAGCGATTATTGGGTTCAGCCGCAATAAGAGGGTCCAATAACGCATGGGCTTGTTGGTATTTGCCTGAATCCATGTATACCAGCGCTTTACCATAATTAAGCGCTTGTTTCATTTGGGGAGACGCTTTTTTCATTTTACGGTTAAACCAATCAAGTGCCGCTTCGCTCTCAATACCAGCATAACGTGCCACAATGCGTGCTCGAGTAAGCTGGTAAGGTTCAGATAGTGGTAGCCTTACATTGGGGTATTGATTCGCACGATTACGTGTATCAGAAACACGAGCCTCTGGTAATGGGTGAGTCAATAACATCGCTGGTGGTTTACTGGCATAACGGTATTGATCGGCTAAGCGTCCGAAGAAGCGAGGCATGGCCTTTACTTCAAAGCCCGCTTTGGCTAACGTCGCAATACCGATACGGTCAGCTTCTTTTTCATTACTACGAGTATAGTTAATTTGCCCTTGCATCGATGCTGCCGTAGTAGCATGAATAGCGGCGATTCCGGCTTCAGGCGCCGCAATAGCAAGCATTAAAGACCCCACGAGTGCTGCCATTGTCATGGGTGATTTTTTAGCTTGATCTTCCATGCTTCTGGCTAGGTGACGTTGAGTAACGTGTGCTATTTCGTGGGCAACAACCGAAGCCAATTCGCTTTCTGATTGAGCGTATAAAAACAACCCACTATGAATAGCTACGTAGCCGCCAAAAAACGCGAATGCATTAATTTCACGATTCTGGATCATGAAGAAATTAAATGGCGTGCGTACACTGTCTGCATTAGCAACAAGACGAAGACCTAAATCTTGTACATATTCTGATAATAAAGGGTCACTGATAACAGGTTGGCTAGCACGTAACATACGCATGTATGCATCACCGTACTCTTGCCCTTTTTCTATTGTTAATGTCGCAGCAGCTGTTGTCCCAATTTCTGGTAGACTATTGCTGTTGTTAGCACTCACAGTGAAACTAGAGCTTAATAAAGCACTGATTAATAGATAGGTTGGCACTTTAGCAAAACGAAACATGTTTATAATACTGCCGCCTTTGTGGAAGTTATCGACGTTAATTGGTGATATGCAATCATTGACTATATAACCAATTATTAGAGATTTATGCTAATAAGACAACGAAACTTATGACGGGTTTCTTTTTTGTCGAACCGATGTCCTTTACAATACCCTGATGGATAATAATTGTCAGCATACCTGAATGGATATTCAAACGCTTAATTTAGCTTCAGAACGTTGTCCTTTGGCGCTTTTATTAGCAAAAAGAGCAAGTAAAAGTCTTCGTTCAAATCAGAGTATCGAAATTATTATCTCTGATGCTGGTGCGAGACAAGATATTTCCCGTTACCTTCTTAATAATGGGTTTAATGTAAAGGTACAAGCCGACTCTCCACAAGAGCTTGTCATTATTGCAACTAAAAGGCAGTGAAAAATATTTATGCTGGATATGCTCAATCGTTGGTACACGCGAAGATTCTCAGATCCTCATGCGGTGAGTTTGATCGCTATTTTGCTAGGTGGTTTTTTAACGATCTACTTTTTCGGTAACCTTATCGCACCACTATTAGTCGCTATTGTACTGGCGTATTTATTGGAATGGCCGGTTATGCGCTTAGAGCGTTTAGGTTTGCCACGGACTGTTGCCGTCTTAGTGGTATTGCTTATTTTTGCTGGTTTAATGGTTATGGCCTTTTTTGGGTTAGTACCTACTATCTGGCATCAAGTGGGTAATTTTGCTGCAGATGTACCAACAATGTTTAATGATTTACAGCATTACGTTTCTAGCTTACCTGAACGTTACCCTGACTTTGTTCAACCTCATCAAGCGATTACGTTTATGACAACGTTTCGTGAGAAAGTGATGGGATTAGGGGAAAGTGTTGTAAAAGGGTCGCTGGCATCTTTAGTGAGTTTAGCAACGATAGCGGTCTATTTGATCTTAGTGCCACTATTAGTCTTTTTCTTATTAAAAGATAAAGATGAAATGCTTGCGACAATGAGCGGTATTTTGCCAAAGAACCGCCGTTTAACAAGTAAAGTCGGCGCAGAGATGAATGAACAAATTTCGAATTATATTCGAGGTAAAGTCACTGAAATCTTTATCATTGGTATTGCGAGTTATATTACTTTTGCTGTCATGGACTTGCGTTACGCTGTTCTATTGAGTGTGCTTGTTGGGCTTTCTGTTCTTATTCCATACATTGGTGCGGCAGCGGTTACTGTACCTGTCGCGATGGTAGGTCTGTTTCAGTGGGGATTGACGCCTGACTTTTGGTGGTTGCTTGCAGCTTATGGTGTTATTCAAGCGCTTGATGGCAATGTGTTAGTGCCGGTCTTATTTTCTGAAGCGGTTAACTTACACCCCGTTGCTATTATTGTAGCAGTCTTGGTGTTTGGAGGGTTATGGGGCTTCTGGGGAGTCTTTTTTGCAATACCGTTGGCCACATTAGTGAAAGCGGTATGGGGAGCCTTACCTTCCTCTGAACCAAGCGATACGGTTAGTGAGTAATAGCATTAGCATGTAATTAAGCGTGTTAAATTTTACGCTGAAAAAAGGTCGCATCTGCGACCTTTTTTAGTTTCATTAATCTAACGACGACTCAGCACTGTTGAAATAATCTAATACCACTTCATGGTGAGTTTTCGTTTTAAATTTATTAAAAACATGTTCAATGGTGCCATTCTCATCGATTAAAAAACTGATGCGATGAAGGCCATCATATATTTTACCCATGAACTTTTTCTCACCCCAGACACCAAACTGCTCAGCTACCGCATGATCTTCATCTGAAAGTAATGTGAAATTGAGGTTGTCACGTTCAATGAATCTAGGCAGGCGTTTAACAGCATCGATGCTAATGCCCAGTACAACTACATTTAATGCATCTAATTCAGTTTTACTGTCACGTAAACCGCAGGCTTGTACCGTGCACCCAGGCGTCATTGCTTTAGGGTAGAAGTATGCCAATACTTTTTTACCTTTAAAATCAGCAAGGTTTGTGAATTCATTATCTTGGTTAAGCAAAGAGAAGGCTGGTGCTGGTGTGCCAGCAGTCAAAGTCTTCATAGTTTATTTCCTTCTGAGCGTAGTGACTTTTTACTAAATAAATCGTTTTTATAATAGGGCTAGGTATTGTGACCGATAAAATTAACGGTACCTTTTACCTGAAGGTTAAGGCAAAGCGCTTCATATTCTTCTTGTAGCGTCATTAAGTTGCAGTCTTCAGGCAAGTTTGTACTGATCTGCAGAATAAAGTGATTGGTTGAATCATCACTTTCAGCTTCTACGGTGTGCGCACTGAGTGATGAGATATCAACTTTTCGAGTGGCAAAAAAGAGCGTGAATTGTTCTATCAGGCCTGGCGTATCATCGGCTTCGATATGAAAATCAGCGGTATATGGAAAAAAACGTTCTTGGTGTTTAGTCGTTCTTTTCATTACGGTTATTAATTCTTGTTCTTGTGCTTTTAAGGGTAATGTTGATTCGACTCGAGTAATGGCATTAGCATTACCAGATAGCAACATAATGATGGTAAATTCAGTACCAAATAAAGCAAGTCTGCTATCCACGATATTGCAGCCACACTGTGTTACAAGATGGCTGATCTCATTTGAAATTCCAGGGCGATCCGTTCCAACGGCAGTAATAACTAGGTAATGTTCCATATTTATACACATCGTGTTGTTATCATCATTTTTATGGTATCACAGGAACGAAGGTGGGATTAATCGTAATTCACAGAACCATTAAATGAGTGATATTGCGGCGAGGTTCGTGTACTACTTAATTAAAGGTCTTCTTATCTAAGGGAGAATACGCCTTATTTCATAAGACAGTGTCATTGTTCACTATTTTACCCACTATCGTGCTTGAGTTTATAGTCACTCAAAAGTACCATGAAGTCTTAACAAAAAAGGGGAGATGGACATGTTTTCAGGAAGCATGGTAGCGCTAATAACACCATTAGGTGAGGCTGGAGAAGTAGATTACGCAAGTCTCGCTAACTTGGTTGAATATCATATTGCAGCAGGGACTGATGCAATTGTTGCTGTAGGCACTTCTGGCGAGTCAGCTACTCTGACCGTTGATGAGCATGTGAAGGTTGTTTTAAAGACGTTAGAGTATGCTAAAGGCCGTGTTCAAGTACTTGCGGGTACAGGAGCGAATGCAACGCATGAAGCCATCATTTTTAGTAAACTATTTTCCGGTACTGGTGTTGCGGGTTGTTTAACCGTCACACCGTATTACAATAAACCGACGCAAGAAGGTTTATATCAGCATTATAAAGCCATCGCCGAAGCCACTGATTTACCGCAAATTCTCTATAATGTACCTGGTCGTACAGCGGTGGACCTATTACCTGAAACGGTTGCTCGTCTTGCTAAATTCGAGAATATTGTTGGTATTAAAGATGCGACAGGTGATTTATCCCGAGTTAAAAAAACAAGGGAACTTTGTGGTGAAGACTTCATCCAACTAAGCGGTGATGATGCAACAGGTCTCGATTTTGTTGCTCAGGGTGGCCATGGTGTTATTTCTGTAACTGCTAATATTGCAGCAGCTGATATGGCAACAATGTTTAAATTGGCATTAAGTGGTCAATTTGAAGCAGCGCAAAAGATCAATGCGCGCTTAATGCCGTTGCACAAAGACCTTTTTGTTGAATCTAATCCAATTCCGGTTAAATGGGCTGCTCATCAATTAGGGTTGATTAAGCATGGCTATTTGCGTTTACCGTTAACTGAGTTAAGTGAATCAGCACATCCAGTTGTTCTTCAGGCTTTGAAAGATGCCAATGTATTACTGTGATTTGCAAAAAGCGTAGGAGCTTAAAAGCTAGATGAATTGTAATTACAGGCTTGTATTAACGACTATTATGGTTGCCAGTTTGGCTGCTTGTTCGGGGGGAGCTGATCGCCGTCGTCAAGCGAATCAAGATTTTACTTATCTTGAGACTAAGCCATTAGAAAGCTGGACGTTACCTGCAGGAGCCGAACCTTTTAGCACCGATGATTACGCGATCCAAAATAAAGCGTACCAGGGTGAGATTGGTTCAGGGGTTGATATTCGTCCTCCTCAGCAGGTATTAGAGTTAATTCCTGGTGCACGTTCAGTGAAAGATGCAGACGGTGTGACCTTGTTGCTCCCGAGAGCAGAAGAACTGCCTAAAGTTTGGTTACTTATGCAAGGCATTATTGCAGAGCAAAATGTGGGAATTCGTAATCAAGCTGCAAACTCAATTGAAACTGATTGGGTAACGTGGACTCATGAAGATGAAGAAACTGAAATTGGTAACCGTTATTTGATCGAGAAATCATCTGAGTCTAACCGTTATAGCTTTAAAGTCTCTTTGATTGATTGGCGCGAAGATGGTATTGAAAAACCAGTCTCTGACGTTAATAAAGAGCGTTATAGTATTGCGATGTTGAATTTAGTGACTGCAAAGTACGATCAACAAGTACGTGACGAAGCACGTTTACGAGCACAAGAGTTGGTTAAACAAATTCCAATCTCAATGGGTAAAGACCGTAGTGGATTACCTGTAATTATTGCGCGTGCAGCTTATGATGTATTCTGGGAGCGCCTGCCATCGTTGGTGGAAGATCTTGGGTTTACTGTTGAAGGTCGTAATCGCTCTCAAGGTGTGGTTGAAGTGAAATTCCGCTCGCCTGATGATGCATTCTGGACAGAGCTTGGTACTAAACCCATTATGTTGGATGATAGTACTTATAAATTGCAGCTTGGTGATTTAGGTAACCGTACGTCAATTAATGTGACGGATTCAAATGGTAAGCCAATTACAGAAGAAGCATTAAATACGATTGCTCCAGTATTTGCTTTAGCTATTGAGCGTGCAAATAACTAGTAGAGTAAACGTAGTGAGATATAAAAAAACCGCTTTAGCATGTGCTTAAGCGGTTTTTTTTTAGGCGCTAGACGTAATGTCGTTCTTGAAGTGTATTACTTAATTTCAAGACCCTGAGCCTGAAGATCAGCATGATAAGATGAGCGCACAAAAGGACCACATGCAGCATGTGTGAAACCTAATTCAAGTGCAATCTCTTTTAGTTCATCAAATTCAGCTGGTGGTACATAACGTTCAACAGGTAAATGGTGACGACTAGGTGCTAAGTACTGACCAAGTGTTAGCATTGTTACGCCATGGGCACGAAGATCTTTCAATACTTGAATGATTTCTTCTTTTGTTTCACCAAGCCCCATCATAACGCCAGATTTAGTTGGCACTTCAGGGTGGATCTCTTTGAATTTCTTCAGTAGATCAAGTGACCACTGATAGTTCGCACCAGGGCGAGCTTTACGGTACAAACGAGGTGCCGTTTCAAGGTTGTGATTGAACACATTAGGTGGTGTACCTTGAAGAATATCTAGCGCACGATCCATACGCCCACGGAAATCGGGTACTAATGTTTCGATATGGATTTCAGGGCTTTTCTCGCGAATTTCACGGATACAATCAACAAAGTGCTGTGCGCCACCATCGCGTAGATCATCACGGTCCACCGAGGTGATAACGACGTATTTCAACTTCATGTCTGCGATTGTTTGAGCTAAATGGCTTGGCTCTTCTGCACTTGGTGGTAGGGGGCGACCATGAGCAACATCACAGAATGGGCAGCGGCGAGTACAAATCGCACCCAAAATCATAAAGGTAGCAGTACCGTGGTTAAAGCACTCTGCAAGGTTAGGGCAAGAGGCTTCTTCACAAACAGAGTGAAGTTTATTTTTACGCATTGCAGATTTGATTTCTTGAATACGTTTGCTGTCTGATGGAAGTTTAATCTTCATCCAAGCTGGCTTTCGTAAGACTTCTTTAGGTGCTTCTTCTGCAACATTGCGTACAGGAATTAGCGCCATTTTGTCGGCATCACGGTATTTGATACCTTGTTCGATCTTAATTGGTTTGCTCATTATTAATTGCTTTCCGTTATCCACTCAATGCTCTGGTAAGCGAGCAGCTTTGTTAACTCTTCCACAAGTACAGGCTGAACTTTATCTAGTTCTGATGGACCACTCAATAAGGCTAGTTGAGTCATTTCCATTCCAGCATAACCGCATGGATTAATGCGTAAAAATGGTGTTAGGTCCATATTTATATTGAGTGCCAAACCGTGAAAAGAGCAACCACGCCTAATACGTAATCCTAGTGAACATATCTTTTTATTATCGACATAGACACCAGGTGCATCTGGGCGGGCATTGGACTCAACCCCAAACTGGGACAGAGTATTAATAACTGTATTCTCGATATGCGTAACCAAATCACGCACACCTAATTTATTGCGTCTTAGATCAATCAGTACATAAGCAACAAGCTGACCCGGACCGTGAAACGTCACTTGTCCACCACGGTCGCTTTGAATAACGGGAATATCACCGGTATTTAATAAATGCTCTGTTTTACCTGCTTGTCCCTGCGTAAAGACTGGGTTGTGTTCAACCAGCCACACTTCATCCGTTGTTTCTGGTGTACGTTGATCTGTAAATTCATGCATGGCTTGCAAGGTTGGTTCATAATCTCGGCGGCCAAGGTTGCGAATAATGAGACTATTTTGCAATTTATCACCCTTATGATAGCCAGGCAAAGCCTGATGAATTCAGCATAACACACCATGTTTGATGCGCTTTGAGCATATTATAAAGCTTGGCAGCTGAATTATCAGCCACCAATTTGTAGGGGTATTCGGTTAATCGTTCATACATCGTGACGATTTATAGAACGAGACGAACAATCTCAATGTCACCTAGCTCTTTATAAAGTGTTTCTACCTGCTCGATAGAAGTGGCTTTGATCGTAACTGATACCGCACTATAGGTGCCTTTACCACTTGGTTTAACGGTTGGTGTGTAATCACCTGGTGCGTGACGTTGAATGACTTCTACAACCAGATCTGGCAGCTCAGGTTTATTGTAACCCATTACCTTGTATGCAAAGGTACAAGGGAACTCTAACAGATCTTTCAATTTAGGTTGTTCTTGTTGCGACATGCTTGAACTCCAGCGTTCTTGTTAACTGTAATACCCATATTAGTCAGCATGATCTAATTGGTATAAGGCTGCATATTAATGTGTCAGTAGCTGGAAAACAAGCGTATTGAAAAGGTGTGATTAGGTTAGCGGTAAAGAAAAAGGCGACCGTAGTGGTCGCCTTTGTTGATATCTATCAGTTTTATAATTAGTTTAGCCAGCTTTGGACCAACATCATGATGTAATCAATTAGGCGGCTAAACATTCCGCCTTTATTAACATCATTCAGTGCTACAAGTGGATATTCAGCGATATCTTGATCGCCGACACGGTAAAATAGCTTACCGACAACATCACCTTTAGCGATAGGTGCTTTTAGTTCTTTTTCTAGAACAAAGCTCGCTTTTAAATCTTTTGTTTGACCACGCGGTAGCGTAACAAAAGTATCTTCAGTAACACCAAGATTCACTTGATCGATGTCACCCATCCATACTTTCTCTGTAACAAATGTTTCATTCGCTTTATGTGGAGTGACTGTTTCAAAGAAGCGGAAGCCATAGTTAAGTAATTTCTTACTTTCAGCTTTACGTGCATTCGCACTCTTTGTGCCCATCACAACACTAATTAGGCGCATTTTTCCTTCATAGGCTGATGCGACTAAGCTATATCCAGCTTGATCTGTGTGGCCTGTTTTCATGCCATCGACATTAAGGCTTTTATCCCACAACAGACCATTACGGTTATATTGAGTGATGCCGTTATACGTAAATGATTTTTCTTTATAAATAGCATATTCGTCAGGTACGTCACGAATAACAGCTTGTGCAAGTGTTGCCATATCATGTGCAGTAGAGAAATGGTCGTCATTATCTAAACCGTGCACATTAACAAAGTGACTGCTTTCCATACCGATACGTTTTGCCCAAGCATTCATTAGCTCAACAAAAGAATCGGTTGAACCCGCAATATGTTCAGCCATCGCGGTACAAGCATCATTACCAGATTGGATGATAATGCCTTTGTTAAGTTCTTGAACAGTAACTAACTTACCAGGTTCTAAAAACATTTTAGATGAGCCAGGAAAATTCTTAGCCCAAGCATTGTTGCTAACTGATACTTTGTCATCAAGTGATATATTGCCACTCTTGATTTCTTGACCAATAACATAGCTGGTCAGCATTTTAGTTAAACTAGCAGGGTGTAATTTTTCATCTGAATTACTTTCAGCAATGATTTTGCCAGAATTATAATCCATTAAAATATAGGCTTTAGCTGCAATTTGAGGTGCCTCAGGGACAACTGTAGGTATAGCAGCGGCAGAAGCGGAAGCTAATATCAGCGCTGAAGCGATGATAGTTTGAAAAGTTGCAGCAGATTTCTTCATGATTATTGTAACTTTATATGACAGTGCTAAAAACTATCCACACTATATCAGATTGAAATTTATGAATCAGTGCTAAAAGCTAATATTCCATAATCTTGACATAGCGGCCCATCAACACTTGATGGGCTTGGAGAGGGTGAATTTTATTGGATTACTGAAAACTATTTTTGTTCCAATTCTCTTTGCGTTGTAATGATAAAAGCTTGTGGGTATTGGCCTGCTCTTGCTTTTTCTCTTAGCTTCAACGCTTCATCACGATCAATATAAGGGCCTAAGCGAATGCGGTAAACTTTTGCTGATTCCGCTTTTTTAAGATCGACATTGGTTGAAAACTTTTGTTCTAACTCAGTGGCGACGGCTTTTGCTTTTTCTTCATTGGTTACTGCGGCTAATTGAACAAAGTAGTAGTTTGGGTTGGCAGATTGCCATTCATCAACAGAATCAGGTTTAACGACTTTGATTAACTCAATTTTCACGGGCGCAGTCCCCGTTTTGATTACGCCCAGTTTAGAGGCTGCAGCCATGCTTAAGTCGATGATTCGCCCGTCATGAAATGGACCGCGATCATTAACACGGACAATCGTTGATTGACCATTATTAGTATTGGTTACTTTTACGTAGCTTGGCAGTGGTAAGGTTTTGTGGGCTGCCGTCATTGAATACATGTCATAAATTTCACCGTTGGATGTTTTATGACCATGAAATTTTTCACCGTACCAAGAAGCGTTACCTTGCTCGGTAAAACCATTTTCAATATTTTCAATTTTGTAGCGCTTACCGCGTAAGGTGTAATCTTTATTACCGGCTAAGCTTTTTGATTCATAGCGAGGTTGGGCGGCCTCTATATGATTTAGAATCAATGCTTGATCAGGTGCTTTGTCATTTTCTAATCGGTAACGACCTGCATTCGGATCATTGTTCTCGGGTGTTGAGACTATTGCTGTCGGTGTATTGGGTTTTTCTTGCTCTGTCTTTTGCTCTGGTTCCGTTGTGCTTTGTTCTTTTGTATCTGGCGTCGAGCTACATCCGGCAAGGATTAGGAGAAATAGGAATAATAATGAACGCATTTAGGTCGCCTTTGACAACATTTTTCTATGAGTATGAATAGACATAAGAATGCCAAAACCAGCCATCAGAGTAACCATTGAGGTACCACCATAGCTGATCAGTGGAAGTGGAACGCCTACAACGGGTAAAATACCGCTTACCATGCCAATGTTTACAAAAACATAAACAAAGAAACTTAAGACAATACTACCTGCCATCATACGTCCGAAGGCTGTTTGAGCTCGACTTGCAAGCATGAGCCCTCGGGCAATAATGAATAAGTATATCGATAGTAGACAAGCTACCCCGATTAATCCCCATTCTTCCGCGATAACGGCAAAAATAAAATCGGTGTGGCGCTCTGGTAAAAATTCTAGCTGTGACTGTGTACCTTGCAGCCATCCTTTTCCCATTAAACCACCCGACCCAATCGCAATTTTTGATTGGATGATATGATAACCAGCCCCTAGAGGATCTGATTCTGGATTAAAAAGGGTTAACACACGCGTACGTTGGTAATCGCGCATTAAAAAGAACCACAAAACAGGGATGAACGCCCCGAGAAGTGTGCCTGCCGCAAAAATAATACGCCAACTCATACCCGATAAAAACAGCACGAAAACCCCAGACGCGGCGATTAGAATGGAAGTGCCAAGGTCGGGCTGCTTGGCAATTAAAATGGTTGGAACAAAAATTAATACCACCGCAATAACAATATTTGTAAAAGTCGGTGGTAATGGTTTGCTACTAATAAAGCGTGCAATCATCAATGGTACAGCTAGTTTTATTAGCTCTGAAGGCTGAAAGCGAACAAAGCCTAAATTTAGCCAGCGCTGAGCCCCTTTGGATGCCTCACCAAAGAATAGCACCCCGAGTAAGAGTATTAATCCAACACCAAATAAATATGGAGCCCAAGTTTCGTAGTGGCGAGGGGCTATTTGGGCAAGTATAAACATTACACCCAGTGCTAAACACATGCGAGCGGCTTGACGCTCCATCATCGGCAAGCTTTGACCACTGGCACTGTACATCACTAATAGACCAAACCCCATTAAGGCTAAAATGCCTAACAATAATGGGAGGTCAAGGTGTAAGCGATCACTTAGAGTGCGCTTATTACCGGTTGTAGCCATAATACTCATTGCGCCACCTCGGCTTGCTGGTTATTTTTGCTGTTAGGTGCAGTAGGCTTGAGTAAAATATGGTCAAATATCTTACGTGCAACAGGTCCACCGTTTGATGAGCCACCACCTGCATTTTCTAATACCATCGCAACAACAACCTCAGGTTTGTCATACGGGGCGAACGCTGTAAATAGGGCGTGATCACGAAGATGCTCTTCAAGTTCTGCTGCATTGTATTTCTGGTCTTTTGCTAACCCAAATACCTGAGCTGAACCTGATTTTCCGCCTGCTTTATATTTCGCGCCATAGAATGCACGTCTTGCTGTGCCTCGCACACCGTATAAAACACGATACATACCGTCTTTGGCTATCTCCCAGTTTTGATCTGTTACGCCTGTTATTGGGGCATATTGTTCAAAGGCCGCGGGTGTTTCTGTATTATCATCAATGATACTTTTTAATAAGTGCGGTGGACGTACGATACCTTTATTGACTAAAACTGTCGTTCCTTTGGCTATTTGTAAAGGCGTTGCAGTCCAGTAGCCTTGACCGATACCCACTGGAATTGTATCGCCTTGATACCAAGGTTGGCGGAAACGTGCTTGTTTCCACTCTCGAGTTGGCATGTTAGCTTTGCTTTCTTCATGTATATCAATGCCCGTGTATTCACCGTAACCAAATTTGGTCATCCAGCTAGATAAACGATCGATACCTAAGTCATAAGCGATTTGATAGAAAAAAGTATCAACAGATTCTTCGATGGCTTTATGAATGTTGACCTTGCCATGTCCCCAACGTAGCCAGTCACGGAATGGTCGGCTATTTGAATTAGGTATTTTCCACCAGCCTGGGTCATTTCGAGTTGTACGTGTGGTAATGACGCCTTCTGTTAATGCTGCAACGGCAATCAATGGTTTTACAGTCGATGCTGGTGGGTATATACCAAGAGTGACACGGTTAACTAAAGGACGATCTTTATTGTTGAGTAGTGCTTGGTAATTTTTAGTTGAAATTCCATGAACAAATAAATTAGGGTCATAACTTGGGCTTGATACCATTGCAATGACTGCAGAATCACGCGGATCCATGACGACAACAGAACCTCGTTTGTATTCGATGATCTCCTCACCCGTCTCGGGATCTTGTGTGCGAACCGTTAATTGCTCTTTGACGAAAAGCTGTAGCTCGATATCAATATTCAATTTGATATCTTGTCCTGGAATTGGTGGTACGTATTTCAAGGTGCGGATAATACGCCCACGGCTGTTTACTTCAACTTCTTGGTAGCCAGAAGTACCGTGAAGTAAATCTTCGTAATAACGTTCAATGCCTAATTTACCAATATCTCGCGTGGCTTTGTAATTATTGATTTTTTCATCACGTTCGAGCTTTTGGATATCACGGTCATTGATTTTAGCGACATAACCTAAGACGTGTGTCAACGCATCACCGTAAGGGTAATGACGTTTCAGATAGGCTTTTACTTCAACACCAGGGAATTTGTGTTGATTAACCGAGAATAGGGCAACTTGATTTTCAGTTAATTGGTCAAGAATAGGGACTGATTTAAAGCGACGCGTGCGACGACGCTCTTTTTTGAAGCGCTCAATATCTTCGTCAGTTACGCTCATTAGGGTTTTGAGGCGTACAAAGGTATCGTTGAGGTTTTCAACTTTATCGGTTGATATCTCAAGCGAATAAACTGGTTGGTTCTCCGCAAGTAATACACCGTTACGATCGTAGATAAGACCACGATTAGGCGCGACAGGTACAATTTTTATGCGGTTATCATTGGAACGTGTTTGATAGTCATCATGCCCACTGATCTGAATATAATACAGATTAGTGAGCAATACGCCTATCAGTGCGATGATGCCAGCGAATGAGACAAGAGCACGGCGAAAAAAGAGTGCCGACTCAGCCCGGTGATCGCGGATCTGGGTTCGCTTTTGTCTCATTGACACTTATTCCCTGTGATATGGATGGTTTGCGGTGACACTCCACGCGCGGTACAAACTTTCAGCCATCACAACACGAACCAAAGGGTGGGGAAGTGTCAGTGGAGATAATGACCAGCTTTGTTCTGCAGCAGCTTTACATGCTGGAGAAAGCCCTTCTGGGCCGCCAATCAAAATCGATACATCTCGACCATCAAGTTTCCAGCTATCCAGCTGTTGAGCTAGTTGTCCTGTATCCCAGCGTTTCCCTGGAATATCAAGCGTCACAATGCGGTTACCTTTAGCAACCGTAGCTAACATTGCTTCACCTTCTTTTTGTAAGATGCGTGCGATGTCAGCATTTTTTCCACGTTTACCAGCAGGAATTTCAATTAGCTCTAACGGCATATCTTTTGGGAAGCGACGGCTATATTCTTTATAGCCTTCTTCAACCCATTTAGGCATTTTAGTGCCTACAGCAATCAATTGAAGCTTCATTATCTGTTAGCCCCAAAGCTTCTCCAGCTGATATACGCCACGAGCTTCTTCTTGCATGATATGAAGCATAACGTTACCCATATCTACGATAACCCAACGGCCTTCTTCTGCACCGCTAATACCAAATGGAGGGTAGTCGATCAGTTTGGTTTCTTTGTCTACGTGATCTGCAATAGATGCAACGTGACGGTTAGATGTACCAGTACATACAACCATGAAATCGGTGATGCTTGATTTACCACGTACATCGATAGTTACGATGTCTTGTGCTTTTAGATCGTCAACTTTGTCAACGATAAGATCGTGTAATTCTTGAGTTTGCAAGTGAGTCGCCTCGGTAGTGTAAATTTGAAATTATTGGAGCCAGAGTCGATCTGAATCACAATTTAGCGGCGCAGTATACCATGCTCTGCACGCCTAGCTACAAGCTCATCAAACGCTTTATTGATTTTTTCAATTCATTTACTTTAATGTTAATCAAATCAACCAACTACACTTTCATTTGATTAAGCTTCAATCGAAAAGTAATATTTTATACGGCTATTTTAAAAATCAGAGAGCTTGGTGTGGGTATGAACGCCACACATTTCAGCGCATAAAGCACTCAGTGCTGGCCAAGGATTACTGTCGTAATCGGTCTTCACTTGAATTTCTAATAAGCTTAAGCGTTGTAGTAATTGAATGAGCGTCGTTAAGGGTAAACGGTGTAATGCACCGATATACACTTCGCGTCGACTTTGCCAGATACGATACTGCTCAAAAATATTATTGAGAGGCGTACCTTTCATTCCCATCTCTTGCATTTTGTAGAGTTGGGTTAGTTCTCGTTGCAATGTTCGGAGTAGAATTGTTGCTTCAATCCCTTCACCCTGTAACTGTCTTAGCACACGTTGACTACGCTTTGCTTGACCTGCTAACACGGCATCAAGTAATTGAAACGGTGTGTAATGGTTATGACGGCTTAATGATTCTTGCAAGCGAGGTACGGTTAGCTCGCCATCTGGATAGAGAAGAGTGAGCTTCTGTAAACTTTGGGCTAATGCGAGTAAGTTTCCTTCGTGCCATTGAGCCAGCAGCACAACAGATTCATGATCCGGTTTCAGCTTAAGCTGTTGGCAACGAGCCTGAATAAATCGAGGCAAGTGGCGAGTATCAGGCGTATTACAAGGAAGATATAAGCTGATATTGTCAAAGGCTTTAAACCATTTGGCGCTTTCTTGTTTTTTATTTAAGCGAGGGCCCTGTAGTAGCAACAAAATATCATCATTAAGATGGTTTATTACTTCTAATAATGCTTTGGCATGGTTTGCATTTAGACCTGATTCTGGCACTTCTAATTCAATAACTTGTTGTGCTGAGAATAAACTCATCGCTTGGCAGCAATTTAATACTTCATTCCAATCTAGTTGATTATCGATCGTAAAAGCATGGCGCTCATGAAAACCTGCTTGTTGAGCACACTGCTTTATTTGGTCGGCACATTCTTGCTTAATTAATGGCTCATTACCAAAAAGAAGGAAAGCCTGACGCAGCCCTTTATTTAATTGCTGCGCCAGTTGTTCTGGGTAAATTCTCATTCCGCGTTAGTATTCATATCGGTATTATTAGGCGCCGTATTATATGATGAATTTTGATTGAATAGCGCATTTGCGGCATTAGTATCGTCTACTTTTTCTGTAGTCACTGTACTTTGGCTTGGCTTAATCGCGTTGGTTTCGGTATCACCCTTCATCATTTCGTCTAGCTCAATTTCAAGCTCTTGCTCCTCAATTTTATTGAAGATAGCAGTTAAGCGAGCGAGCTGACGCATAATTTGTTGTGCGGCTTGTTTACGCATGACATCTTCAAGTTCATCGCGTTCGACAGATTTAGCCAATGCCGTTAGCGGGTTATCCAAGAAATTACGCGTGACTTTTGTGGTGTATGTTTCAGTGCTTTTGTTTGGCACAACAATACGGTATTGAACGGTATAGGTCAGTTCGTATTCGGCTTTACGGCTATTTTGGTATAACGATAAAGTACGTTCACCCGTTGATTCACCAATTAAATGCAGGTTAGGTACTGTTGCTGCAGGGGGAACAGATTCAATGCCATGTAGCTTAAATTGGGATTCAACTAAGCGGGTTAATTTACCGTATTGGTCAAAACTGGTTAACGATAGTTTGGCGATATCATCAGGCAACATATAGTTACCACGAAGATGAAAACCACAAGAAGCAGTGGCTAGGGCAAGCACTGCAACACACAAAGTACGAAGGGTACTTTTGATAGAAAATAAAGCTTTCACCCAGTCAGCTCCTTGAAAAATTAGTGAAAACTAATCGATTAAGTGAATACGGTCTTGAATAAGACAAAGATCGTTATTTTTGGTTCAATCGATAAATTATAAGATACGATTTCCATTAAACAGGAAATCGTATCTTATGTTTTTAGTTACTACTGTTAGCTGTAAAAACGGTTAGCAGTAAAACTAGTTAGCAACGATGTTTAGTAGCTTACCTGGTACGTAAATAACTTTACGGATTGTTAGGCCATCTAGGAACTTAATTGCGTTGTCGTCTTTTAGACCAAGTTCTTTAACTTGCTCTTCTGTTGCATCAGCCGCAACGATCAGTTTTGCACGCAACTTACCGTTGATCATAACAACAATCGTTTTTTCATCTTCAACAAGCGCTTTCTCATCGAAAGTTGGCCATGCTGCAGTATCGATGTCTGTTTCACCTAATGCTTCCCACATTTCAAAACTTGCATGTGGTGTCATTGGGTAAAGCATAGCAACAACCGCTTTTAAAGCTTCATCAAGAAGGGCACGATCTTGTGCTGACTCTTGAGGTGCTTTGTTTAGCTTGTTCATTAGTTCCATAATTGCTGCAATTGCGGTGTTGAATGTTTGGCGACGGCCAATATCATCACTTACTTTTGCAATTGTTTTATGAATATCACGACGTAGGGCTTTTTGGTTGCCAGAAAGAGCTGCTACATCTAGTGCTTCAACTGTTCCTTTGTTTGTGTGCTCGTGAACTAATTTCCATACACGTTTAAGGAAGCGGCTTGCCCCTTCAACACCAGATTCTTGCCACTCAAGTGTCATGTCTGCAGGTGATGCAAACATCATGAATAGACGAACCGTATCTGCACCAAACTTATCAACCATCTCTTGAGGGTCAATACCGTTGTTTTTAGACTTAGACATTTTGATCATGCCTGAGTGTTCAACTTCACGACCTTGATCATCAATTGCTTTTTCGATACGGCCTTTTGCATCACGCTCAATAGTGACATCAGTAGGTGCGATCCACTCTTTTGTGCCTTTCTCATTAGTGTGGTGGAATGCATCAGCAAGTACCATACCTTGACATAAAAGCTGCTTGAATGGTTCGTTTGATGTTACATAACCTGCATCACGCAATAGTTTGTGGAAGAAGCGAGAGTACAGTAAGTGCATACATGCGTGCTCGATACCACCCACGTATTGGTCTACAGGTAGCCAGTAGTTCGCTTTTTCAGGATCTAGAATATCATCAGCTTGTGGTGAACAGTAGCGTGCGTAATACCAAGATGATTCCATGAAGGTATCAAAGGTATCCGTTTCACGCAGTGCTGGCTCGCCATTGAAGGTTGTTTTCGCCCACTCTTTATCTGCTTTGATTGGGCTTGTTACACCATCCATCACCACATCTTCAGGAAGAATTACAGGTAATTGGTCAGCTGGAACTGGGTGAACTTCACCATCTTCAGTTGTTACCATTGGGATTGGAGCCCCCCAGTAGCGTTGACGAGATACCCCCCAGTCACGTAGACGGAAGTTAACTGTTTTCTTGCCTTTGCCTTCAGCTTCTAGTTTCGCAGCGATAGCATCAAATGCGTCTTGGAAAGCAAGGCCATCAAATTCACCAGAATCAAACAGTACACCTTTCTCTGTGTATGCTTCTTCAGAAACGTTCAGCTCAGAGCCGTCTTCTGGTTTGATTACTGGAATGATGTCTAGGCCGTATTTAGTCGCGAATTCGTAATCACGTTGGTCGTGAGCAGGAACCGCCATTACCGCACCTGTGCCGTAATCCATTAATACGAAGTTAGCGACATAAATTGGCACTTCACGACCGTTAAGTGGATGGACAGCGCGTAGGCCTGTATCCATACCTTTCTTTTCCATCGTTGCCAATTCAGCTTCAGCAACTTTGGTATTACGGCATTCTTCTGTGAACGCAAATAGCTCAGGGTTTGTTGCTGCGGCTTTCTCTGCAAGAGGGTGACCTGCAGCGATACCAACGTAAGTAACACCCATTAGCGTATCTGGACGCGTGGTATACACTTCTAAAGGTGCTTCTTCGCCGTTAACAGCAAAAGATAATTCAACACCCTCTGAGCGCCCAATCCAGTTACGTTGCATGGTTTTAACCATTTCAGGCCAACCATCAAGGTTATCTAGATCATCCAGAAGCTCTTGTGCATATTCAGTAATCTTAATGAACCACTGCGGAATTTTCTTTTGTTCTACAGGGGTATCACAACGCCAGCAACAACCGTCTTCAACTTGTTCATTTGCAAGAACAGTTTGGTCGTTTGGACACCAGTTTACAGAAGAGGTTTTCTTATAAACTAGGCCTTTGTTGTACAGTTTTGTAAAGAACTCTTGTTCCCAACGGTAGTACTCAGGAGTACATGTAGCGAACTCACGGCTCCAATCATAACCAAAGCCTAATAGCTTAAGCTGGTTTTTCATGTATTCGATGTTTTCGTATGTCCAAGGCGCTGGCGCTGTTTTATTTTTAACAGCGGCATTTTCAGCAGGCAGACCAAACGCATCCCAACCGATAGGTTGCATTACGTTTTTGCCTTGTAGGCGTTGGTAACGAGAAACAACATCACCGATGGTGTAGTTACGAACGTGTCCCATGTGTAGACGACCACTTGGGTACGGGAACATGGAGAGACAGTAGAATTTTTCTTTATTAGGGTCTTCACTTACAACAAATGTTTTGTTGTTGTCCCAATGTTCTTGAACTTTTTGTTCAATGTCCTGCGGGCGATATTGTTCTTGCATCGATGGCATCCAGGAATTTGTGAGTTGAGTACAAACACAGTCTATATAATCGACATAGAATAACTAAAGGTAAAGGTGTCAACAATAGCTGAGACCAATTCGGGGGATTTATTGTTGCTTTGAACAGGCAATTTACACGTTTTTAGACCAATAATTACTATTATAGCGATTGGGAAGGAGATGAGTTATGGCTAAGCAAAAAGCGGAATATGAGGCCTTGCTTGAAAAGGTCACGGAAACCTTGAGGCACAGCCCTGAAGAACTGAAAGATTGGGTGGATACAACCGAGAAATATCGTCAAGCTGCGAGCGACATGACAAAAGATGAATGGGCGTTGATTTCGGCTTATTTAAAACGAGATTTAAGAGAGTTCGGAAAAAATGTGGAAGAGAGCCCTGAACCTTTCGCAGAAAGCCCATTTTATAAACTTGTTTCTGAATCAATTTGGAGCGGTTTAGCTGAAATTACGGATAAAACGCAGATTGAATGGCATGAGCTGATGGATGATCTTCAGCATCAAGGTATTTATCAAGCCGGTGAAATTGTGGGGTTGGGTAAGCTAGTATGCGAAAAGTGCGGCCATCATGAAATATACAGTCATGCTAAGCGCATTGAATTATGCTCCCAGTGCGGGCACGATCAATTTACTCGACAGTCACTGACGCCGTGAGTCATGTGATAAACCTGATGTTACAAACTGAAAATCCAATGAACAAGGCGGGTAATGCTTAGTGCTTCCCCGTCTTGTACTCTACATACTGTCGATTGAATAACTAGGGCCTTTCGATCGTGTCGCCCATAATAACAGTCGAGCTATCATCAAGTTGTTCTGTTGGTTTACTTGTATCTAAACCCGTCACACCTTGCTGTTCAGTTAACGGTGTCAGAGCTTCATAACTAAACTTCTGACCAGCGATAGAGGCTTCAATCATCATGCCACCTTTGGCGCTCGTGAAGACAGCTACACCATTAATATAGCTAGAATCGACATAATTATCCCCTGCTCCAGCGCCAACACCACCCGTGCCCGCTTTTGCTTGTGCGCCCTCTGTTAGCGCAACCGCAGATGCTTGTGCATCTAATTCAAAACTTCCGCCAATAAAGCGTTCATAAGCACGTTTATCTTGGAAGAAGATTATTTCACTGTATGACTGCCCGCCAAACTGTAACCCAAAAGAGACTTGGTATAACTTGGCGAAGCCTGTTATCACATTGTCTTGGTACACACTACCTGTACCATAAGCACCTCCTACCCAAAAACCACCCTTACCAACCGATGGAAAAACCGCGTAGCCATAAGATGAGAAGAAAAATGGCTGTGTTTGTTTCGCTTGTTGGAACTGCTTTAAGACGGCTTGCGTCTCATAATCTTCTTTAGCAGCGGAGCTGGTAGCAAAACATAGCAAAGTTAGTGTACTTAATACGGCAAAGATGCGCTGTATAGCTTTCATCAAGGCTATCCTTTAGCAAATGAATAGAGTGTTATTTATAGTAACAACATGAAAAAAAAGGCGAAGAGTTAATCTTCGCCTTTTTGATTCATTTTCAGCCTTTATTCAGTTTCTACCGGCCTTGTATCTCTAAAACGACCAGAGCGGCGTCGAATTAATATCATCGATAAGGTTAGTGACCATAATGAATAGAAATACAATGGCCAGCTACCCAAAGTTGTGTAGGGCGTTAAGCCATCAGTGGGGGTAATTGTTGTCCGAAGTACTGCCGTTTCAAATTGTGGAATTTGCTTGATGATTTGACCAGTATGGTCAACGACAGCAGTGATTCCCGTATTGGTTGAGCGAATTAACGGTTTGCCGAGTTCGAGTGCACGCATCTGAGCTATTTCCATATGCTGAAATGGTCCAATGGATGTGCCAAACCATGCATCGTTCGATAAGGTCAGTAGCAACTCGGTATCGATATTCACATTTTTTCGAACTTGTTCACTGAATGCGACTTCGTAACACAGTGCGGGTGCTATTGAGTAGCCGTTGGCTTCCAAATTCGGCTGAACTAAATCACCACGACTGAACGAAGACATCGGTAAGTTGAACAAAGGTGCGATAGGGCGCAATAAATCGCCAAATGGTACAAATTCACCAAATGGTAATAAGTGATGCTTGCTATAACGAGTTGCCTTATCGTATTGATAAGGTCCATATGCATTCTTACCCAGTGTGAGAATATTATTGAAATATTGCCCATCTTCTTTTTGATCTAACACTCCCGTAATAACCGTACTGTTGTTATTGCGGGCAGCACTGTCTAGGTTCTGTAAGAACGTTGGAAGATGTGCTTCTAAAGCTGGAATTGCCGCTTCAGGCCACACAATGATATCAGCATCCCAATTTTCACGGGTAAGATCAGTGTACTTCATTAATGTCGGCCAACGTTCACTAGGCAGCCACTTGAGCTCTTGTGGAACGTTACCTTGAATCAAGGCGACATCGAGATTTTTCGTTGGATCTGGAACCACCCAACTCACCGTACTTGCAGCCCACGTCAATGTTATGATGAGCACAGGTACCATCAGCGGTTTCCAGTTACGGTAAACCACGGAGGCGACAAGTGCGCCTGATATTAATACTAGGGCCAGGGTTATCCCTTCAACGCCTAAGATAGGCGCTAATGAGGCGAGCGGGCTATCTATTTGACCGTAACCCATCCATAGCCAAGGGAAGCCTGTTAATGCCCAACCTCTAATCCAATCAAGCAGTAACCAAATAACAGGGCCACTGAGCATTAATTGATGAAACGGTCGTCCACGGTTAAAACGGTTGAATAGCGCACCAAAAGCGGCGGAGTATAAAGCGAGGTAACTGATCAGTGACGACATTAAGAAGACACTGGCAATTTTGGGCATACCACCGAAAGTATCAATACTAACGTGTACCCAGCTAATACCTGTGCCAAAGAGCCCTAAGCCCCACAAAAAGCCAATTAACCCAGAACGCTTTACTGTTTGCTCTTGTAACAGCCATAACAGTAATGAAATTGAAACTGGAGCTAACAGCCAATAATTATAGGGAGCGAAGGAGAGAGTCGCGATTGCGCCCGCTGGAACGGCTAATAATAGCCGTCCTAACGAAAAGAATGATTTCTTGGTCATTATTAAGAAGTGATTGTCGGTTGATAGGCCTTGTTAGGTACAGTTACTTGTAACTGTATAACACGGCGATTATCGGCAGAAGTCACTTTAAATGAGTAGCCACCGAGTTCAACGACTTCTCCTCGAGAGGGAAGGTGACCAAAGCTGGTCATAACCAGACCACCTACAGTATCGACTTCTTCATCGCTGTATGTAGTTTGGAACATATCGTTGAAATCATCGATAGTAGTCAGTGCTTTTACCGCGTATGTGTGTTTACTTAACTGACGAATTTCTTGTTCTTCTTCGTCGTCGAATTCATCTTCGATTTCGCCAACGATTTGCTCCAAGATATCTTCGATGGTGATAACACCAGAGACGCCGCCAAACTCATCGACAACAATTGCCATGTGATAGCGTTCTTCACGGAACTCTTTCAATAGGCGATCGACACGCTTGCTTTCCGGTACAACAACGGCCGGACGCAGAACTTTATCCATGTCGAAAGGCTCACTATCAGGCAGTAGGTAACGTAGCAAATCTTTTGCCAGTAAAATACCTTCTACATGATCCTTATCATCACTGATAACAGGATAGCGAGAGTGCTGTGCATCTACGATCAAATTAATAAGATCTTCTAACTTCTGAGAACGTTCAATGGTGATGATCTGAGAGCGTGGGATCATAATGTCACGCACTCGCATTTCTGCTATTTCCATCACACCTTCGAGCATGTCGCGGGTGTCGTGGTCAATCAGATCGTTTTCTTCCGAATCACGGAAAACTTCAACCAGTTCTTCTCGGTTCTGTGGTTCGCCTTGGAACAATTGACCGATACGTTCAAAGAAGGACTTTCTACTCGGACCTTCAGAATTTTGGGGGTTATCTTCGTTCATTATTTACTTTCAGCAAATAGCTAGTATGTCAGCTAAGTGGACATGTCCACGGAGATGTTATTCGCTTATCGTAACAAGCGAATAACGGTTTTCTGTATTAACTATTCTTTTTCAGCAGCAAATGGATCAGCAAAGCCCATTTTTTCGATGATTTCAGTCTCTAAAGACTCCATCTCTTCTGCTTCTTCATCTTCGATATGATCATAACCTAGCAGATGAAGTGTGCCATGTACAACCATATGTGCCCAATGAGCATTGAGTGGTTTATCTTGCTCTTTTGCCTCAATTTCAACAACCTGACGACAAATGATGAGATCACCAAGAAGGTCGAGTTCTATGCCTGGTGGTGCTTCAAAGGGGAAAGACAACACATTAGTGGGCTTGTCTTTACCACGATATTCAAGGTTTAACGTCTGGCTTTCTTTTACATCAACAATACGAATAGTGATTTCTGCATTGGATTGAAAAAGAGTAACAGCCGCTTCAAACCATTGTTGAAACTTATCTTCAGAAGGAAGACCTTCTTGGTTTTCTGTTGCGTACTGTAAATCTAAGTATGTTGCCATGAGGTATTATTTCTCAACTTCCGTTACTTGGCTTGCCGCAAACTCTTCACGGCGACGTTGTTCTGCTAGCTTCTTTTGTTTCTGATCTTCTGATTCCCACGCTTCATAAGCGAGCACGATACGTGCAACCACTGGGTGTCGAACGACATCAGCCGCTTGGAAGAAGTTAAAGCTAATCTCGTCTACTTCTGAGAGTACTTCAATCGCATGACGCAAACCAGAACGAGCACCACGAGGTAAATCAATTTGAGTGACATCACCGGTGATCACTGCACGAGAGTTAAAGCCTATACGGGTTAAGAACATTTTCATTTGTTCTACCGTAGTATTTTGGCTCTCGTCTAAAATAATGAATGCATCATTTAAAGTTCGTCCACGCATATATGCTAATGGGGCAACTTCAATAACATTTCGTTCAATTAATTTCTCTACGCGTTCAAAGCCGAGCATTTCAAATAAGGCATCGTAAAGAGGGCGTAGGTAAGGATCTACCTTCTGACTTAGATCGCCAGGTAAGAAGCCGAGTTTTTCACCGGCTTCAACCGCAGGGCGGGTAAGTAGAATACGACGAACCTCTTGACGCTCTAATGCATCAACCGCTGCTGCGACGGCAAGGTAAGTTTTACCGGTACCAGCAGGGCCGACACCAAACGTAATGTCATGACTCACCATATTAGCGATGTATTGTGCTTGATTCGGCGTACGAGGTTTGATCACACCTTTTTTAGTTTTAATGTGGATCTCTTTGCCAAAGGGAATGCTTGATTCTGTTGTTTGTTCTAAAACACCAGATTCTTTAATGGCTAAATGGATGTGATCGGGTTCGATATCTGGGATTTTGTTATGAACAGGCGCGGTATCAACGTATAAATCTTTGATGATTTCGGCTGTCGCCTCAGCAGTGTGAGCTTGTCCAACAACACTGAAGCTGTTGCTGCGGTGGTTTATCTCAACCCCCATGCGACGTTCTAGTTGTTTGATATTATCGTCGAAAGGGCCGCAAATACTGGCAAGTCTTTGGTTATTTGCGGGTTCTAAATTAAATTCTACAGTAGTGATTTTGCTCAAGGTTCGCCTCTCATTGAGGTCGCCTACCACAGTAGACGACCATATTTTTCAGGGCATGTGTCTTACTTTTATTTCAGACAGACGTCATATACTCGTATTTAGACATTGGTCTTATTACGGAGTATATACGCCTACACCCAATTCATCTTCTTTGCGTGCTTTTTCCATAACTTCTAACGGTGTCATGGCAACGCGTAGATCCATTTCTGCTTCAGTACGTACCAATTCGCCACGTAGTGAGTTAGTGAATACGTCAATGATGTTCACATCAACAAATTGACCAATTAACTCAGCAGAGCCTTCAAAGTTTACAATGCGGTTGTTCTCGGTACGACCGCGTAATTCCATAATGTTCTTACGAGAAGGTCCTTCAACAAGAATGCGCTGCTCGGTGTTTAACATTTGGCGTGCATGACGCATAGCTTGAGTATTGATCTGTTGTTGCAGTTCATACAAGCGTTCTTTTTTAACTTCTTCTGGGATGTCACACGGATAATCAGCTGCAGGCGTACCTGGACGTGGAGAGAAGACAAAACTGTAGCTAATATCAAAATCAATATCACGGATCAGTTTCATCGTATCTTGGAAGTCTTGGTCGCTTTCACCAGGGAACGCAACAATAAAGTCTGAACTCATTGTGATATCTGGACGCACTTTACGCAGCTTGCGAATTTTAGATTTGTACTCAAGAACAGTGTGAGGGCGCTTCATCATCGTTAGAATACGATCTGAACCACTTTGTACTGGTAGGTGCAAATAGTTTACAAGCTCTGGCGTATCGGTATAAACATCAATGATATCGTCAGTAAATTCGATTGGGTGGCTGGTGGTGTAACGAATACGGTCGATACCATCAATCGCGGCAACTAAACGCAGTAATTCTGCGAATGACGCCATTTCGCCATCGTGAGTTGGACCACGGAAAGCATTTACGTTTTGACCTAATAGATTAACCTCACGAACGCCTTGCTCTGCAAGTTGAGCGATTTCATAAAGAACGTCATCTATCGGGCGACTAACTTCTTCTCCGCGTGTGTAAGGCACTACGCAGTATGTACAGTACTTAGAACACCCTTCCATAATAGAAACGAAGGCAGTCGCTCCATCAGCACGAGGTTCTGGTAAGTTGTCGAATTTCTCAACCTCTGGAAATGAAATATCCATCACTGGTCCGTGATTAGATTGAGAATTTTTGATCATCTGTGGTAAACGGTGCAGGGTTTGTGGACCAAAGATCACATCCACATACGGTGCACGCTTGCGAATTGCATCACCTTCCTGTGTCGCAACACAACCACCAACACCAATCACAAGATCAGGCTTCTTATCTTTTAAGCGCTTCCAGCGACCTAGCTGGTGGAACACTTTTTCTTGTGCCTTTTCACGGATAGAACAGGTGTTAAGCAGCAGCACATCTGCTTCTTCTGGGACTTCTGTTAGCTCGAAGCCGTTGGCAGCATTGAGAAGATCTGCCATTTTAGATGAATCGTATTCGTTCATCTGGCAGCCCCAGGTTTTAATCAGCAGTTTCTTAGGCATGTCTAACTCTTCACTCGTAGTGTTTATTCATTGCATTCAACATCGCAGGGTACGTTGCTCTTACAGGTTTATCGCTGACAATAACAGCTACCCGTTAGCAAGCCGCGTATTGTACTGCTTTACGCTCGGTCTGACTAGATCATCACCACCCCGAATAAATTGTGGTTTTCACAAGGCATTGATAAAAGAACCGTAGCTTGCTTGTTAGTATTGAGCTTTTGCTTTGTACTTAATAACCTAGATGAAACGATAGCGTTAAAGTTGATTTAAGGTTCCCATTCCAAGTTGTCGCATTTGTTTCGTAATCCAATGGCTACGCTCGTATACATACTGGCTCATTGGGTTAGCTTTGATCTTATAGGGGTTGGGTAACACTGCTACTAACTGTGCCGCCTGTTGAGCGGATAACCTACTGGCTGGAATAGCAAAGTAGTTTTGACTTGCCGCTTCAATACCATATAAGCCTGGGCCAAACTCAATCACATTTAGATACACTTCTAATATACGGCTCTTTCCCCAAATAAGTTCCATTAACACGGAAAAGTACAGTTCAATCCCTTTTCGAATAAAGGAATGGGCAGGGAACAGGTAAACATTCTTGGCTGTTTGCTGCGTTATGGTGCTTGCTCCTCTATTGGGGCCGTCTGATCCACTTTGTTTTACCACCATTAGGATCGCATTGAGATCGACACCAATATGCTGAGGGAAAGTTTGATCTTCAGAAGCGATAACAGCTAGTTGTGCATTTTTAGATATCGCGCTTAGCTCGACCCATAGATGTGTCGATTGGGAAGGGTAATCACTGGGTGGAAAAAGCGTACGATGGATTTTCCAGCCCCAAATAGGAGGATCAACAAACTTACCAATAACCACTAAGGCAATAGGAAAAAGCATTATAAAAACCAATGCTTTGTAGATAAACCGTTTTAGTTTAGACAATGTATTTCAAATGATTAGTGGCTGCTAGCCCCATCGTAGTCAAATAAAATGAAGTATTCAAATTTTCACCTCATCAGTAATACCTTGATTGGCAGTCAATAAATACAGGGAAATCGTATTAAAGATCACCGCATTATCGTTAGAATTAGGTAAAATGAAAGTGTCATTAAGCATAAAGATGGAAGTGGATATGGAACAATATGATGTCATTGTCGCGGGTGGAGGAATGGTTGGTGCAGCAGCTGCATTAGGGCTAGCACAGCAAGGACTAAGCGTTGCCGTGATTGAAGGTAAAGCGCCTGAATCATTTGAACCTAAACAAGCGATGGACTTACGTGTTTCAGCGATTTCTCCCAACTCTATCGCATTACTTACTCGACTAAGTGCATGGGATGGCGTTATGAAGATGCGCTTATGCCCTTTTAAGCGATTAGAAACATGGGAACACCCAGAGTGTCGTACCCGTTTTAATGCTGATGAAATGAACCTTGATCGCCTTGGGTATATTGTTGAAAATCGCATTATCCAACTAGGCTTATGGCATCAATTTGATTCGTACCCCAACTTAACCCTACTTTGTCCTGCACGTATGGCACATTCATACTCGACCACAGATGGCTACTGTGTGGAGTTGGATGATGGTCGCCTGTTACAGGCTAAATTATTGGTTGGTGCTGATGGGGCTAATTCTCAGGTGCGTCAGCAAGCTGGTATTGGTATCACCGCATGGGATTATCGTCAGCACTGCATGTTAATCAATGTTGAAACGGCTTTGCCTCAACAAGATATCACGTGGCAAATGTTTACATCGCGTGGTCCTCGCTCATTTTTACCGCTTTCTGGTCATCAAGGCTCTTTAGTTTGGTATGACAGCCCAAAACGTATTAAGCAATTAAGCGCCATGAGTGAAATACAACTTCATAGTGAGGTTGAAGCCCACTTTCCGAAAGAGTTGGGTGAGTTTAAAATATTAAACCACGGTAGCTTCCCGCTAACCCGTCGTCATGCCCAACATTACTATAAATCGAATGTTGTGCTTCTTGGTGATGCTGCACATACGATTAATCCATTAGCTGGGCAGGGCGTTAACCTCGGCTTTAAAGATGTTGATACGTTATTACATGAAATTGAGAAGGCGGGTAAAGAGTGGGCTAATATATCGGTATTAAAAGCTTACGAGCGTCGTCGTCGTCCTGATAATTTACTAATGCAAACGGGGATGGATGTCTTCTATACCACGTTCAGTAATTCATTACTTCCATTGAAGCTGGCTCGAAATATGGGGCTGAAGTTAGCAGAGCATACTGGGCCATTAAAGAAGCAAGTGCTGAAATATGCGATGGGTATATGATCAGTGTCTATCTATATTGGTGAGTAGTGTTTAGTAGATAAAGAAAAAGCCGAATGATATTAAAATCATTCGGCTTAACAACCAGAGAGATACGATCATTTTGTAGGTTGTAAAATCTTTATTGCTACAGTATTTATTATACTGCAGACATAAGAAAACCCACCAAAAGATGGGCTTCTCATTTCTTTCATCAGAAAGAATAATGGTGCGGAAGGAGAGACTTGAACTCTCACACCTTGCGGCGCCAGAACCTAAATCTGGTGCGTCTACCAATTCCGCCACTTCCGCATGTTTCATTTGCTCTTAACGAGCTTATATCGCTTAACTATTTGTCTTCTTAACAAGAAGTAATCAAGCCACATAATAAAATGTGGCAGGGCTACCTGGATTCGAACCAGGGGATGGCGGCATCAAAAGCCGCTGCCTTACCGCTTGGCGATAGCCCTACATTGTTTGTTCAAAACTGTTTCTTCAAAAGAATCATTTAAGAACAGCTCTCTATTTAAAGAGAGTAATAAGTCTTTAGAGAATGGTGCGGAAGGAGAGACTTGAACTCTCACACCTTGCGGCGCCAGAACCTAAATCTGGTGCGTCTACCAATTCCGCCACTTCCGCATATTGTCTCATCCGAATAAATCCGATTGAGTGTTCTCTAGAGCTTATTGTACAGATCTAAGAATTGGTAAAAACTCGAACTGTACGTGTGTTAATCACCGAACGATTAACGATTCTTTTATTCAAAGAATAATGGTGCGGAAGGAGAGACTTGAACTCTCACACCTTGCGGCGCCAGAACCTAAATCTGGTGCGTCTACCAATTCCGCCACTTCCGCATGTTTCATTTGCTCTTAACGAGCTTACATCGCTTAACTATTTGTCTTCTTAACAAGAAGTAATCAAGCCACATAATAAAATGTGGCAGGGCTACCTGGATTCGAACCAGGGGATGGCGGCATCAAAAGCCGCTGCCTTACCGCTTGGCGATAGCCCTACATTGTTTGTTCAAAACTGTTTCTTCAAAAGAATCACTTAAGAACAGCTCTCTAGTTAAAGAGAATAATAAGTCTTTAGAGAATGGTGCGGAAAGAGAGACTTGAACTCTCACACCTTGCGGCGCCAGAACCTAAATCTGGTGCGTCTACCAATTCCGCCATTCCCGCATATTGTCTCATTCGAATAAATCCGATTGAGTGTTCTCTAGAGCTTATTGTACAGATTGAAGAACTGGTAAAGCTCAATCTGTATTACTGTGATAAATCACAGTCACAAAGTATAAATGGTGCGGAAGGAGAGACTTGAACTCTCACACCTTGCGGCGCCAGAACCTAAATCTGGTGCGTCTACCAATTCCGCCACTTCCGCGTATTTATACTTTTACCATAAATCGTCTCAAAAAGAGAAGATAAATGGTGGCTACGACGGGATTCGAACCTGTGACCCCATCATTATGAGTGATGTGCTCTAACCAACTGAGCTACGTAGCCATTTATTTATGCCGCTTAACTATGAGTCTTCTAAAAAGAAGTAATCAAGCCACATAATAAAATGTGGCAGGGCTACCTGGATTCGAACCAGGGGATGGCGGCATCAAAAGCCGCTGCCTTACCGCTTGGCGATAGCCCTACAGTTGTTCAGCTAAGAACAATTCTCTATTTAAAGAGAGTAATAAGTCTTTAGAGAATGGTGCGGAAGGAGAGACTTGAACTCTCACACCTTGCGGCGCCAGAACCTAAATCTGGTGCGTCTACCAATTCCGCCACTTCCGCATATTGTCTCATCCGAATAAATCCGATTGAGTGTTCTCTAGAGCTTATTGTACAGAACTAAGAATTGGTAAAAACTCGAACTGTACATGTGTTAACCACCGAATGATTAACGATTCTTTTATTCAAAGAATAATGGTGCGGAAGGAGAGACTTGAACTCTCACACCTTGCGGCGCCAGAACCTAAATCTGGTGCGTCTACCAATTCCGCCACTTCCGCATGTTTCATTTGCTCTTAACGAGCTTACATCGCTTAACTATTTATCTTCTTAACAAGAAGTAATCAAGCCACATAATAAAATGTGGCAGGGCTACCTGGATTCGAACCAGGGGATGGCGGCATCAAAAGCCGCTGCCTTACCGCTTGGCGATAGCCCTACAGTTGTTCAGCTAAGAACAATTCTCTATTTAAAGAGAGTAATAAGTCTTTAGAGAATGGTGCGGAAGGAGAGACTTGAACTCTCACACCTTGCGGCGCCAGAACCTAAATCTGGTGCGTCTACCAATTCCGCCACTTCCGCATATTGTCTCATCCGAATAAATCCGACTGAGTGTTTCTCTAGAGCTTATTGTACAGATTGAAGAACTGGTAAAGCTCAATCTGTATTACTGTGATAAATCACAGTCACAAAGTATAAATGGTGCGGAAGGAGAGACTTGAACTCTCACACCTTGCGGCGCCAGAACCTAAATCTGGTGCGTCTACCAATTCCGCCACTTCCGCGTATTTATACTTTTACCATAAATCGTCTCAAAAAGAGAAGAGAAATGGTGGCTACGACGGGATTCGAACCTGTGACCCCATCATTATGAGTGATGTGCTCTAACCAACTGAGCTACGTAGCCATTTATTTATGCCGCTTAATTTTTATCTTCTTAACAGAAGTAATCAGGCCACATAATAAAATGTGGCAGGGCTACCTGGATTCGAACCAGGGGATGGCGGCATCAAAAGCCGCTGCCTTACCGCTTGGCGATAGCCCTACATTGTTTGTTCAAATGCCATGTTCATTTAAAACAATCGACTTAAGAACACTTCTCTTCGCAAAGAGAATGGTGCGGAAGGAGAGACTTGAACTCTCACACCTTGCGGCGCCAGAACCTAAATCTGGTGCGTCTACCAATTCCGCCACTTCCGCATCTGGTAATTTTACATCTTGCGATGCTTCATCTCAAAAGAGAGAAGATGGTGGCTACGACGGGATTCGAACCTGTGACCCCATCATTATGAGTGATGTGCTCTAACCAACTGAGCTACGTAGCCATTTTATTTATGCCGCTTAACTATTTAGCTTCTTAACAAGAAGTAATCAAGCCACATAATTAAATGTGGCAGGGCTACCTGGATTCGAACCAGGGGATGGCGGCATCAAAAGCCGCTGCCTTACCGCTTGGCGATAGCCCTACATTGTTTGTTCAAATGCCACGTTTATTTAAAACAATCGACTTAAGAACAGTTCTCTTCGTAAAGAGAATGGTGCGGAAGGAGAGACTTGAACTCTCACACCTTGCGGCGCCAGAACCTAAATCTGGTGCGTCTACCAATTCCGCCACTTCCGCATCTGGTAATTTTACATCTTGCGATGCTTCATCTCATTAAAGAGAGAAGATGGTGGCTACGACGGGATTCGAACCTGTGACCCCATCATTATGAGTGATGTGCTCTAACCAACTGAGCTACGTAGCCATTTTATTTATGCCGCTTAACTATTTGCTACTTAAAAAGAAAGCAATTAAGCCACATAATTAAATGTGGCAGGGCTACCTGGATTCGAACCAGGGGATGGCGGCATCAAAAGCCGCTGCCTTACCGCTTGGCGATAGCCCTACAATGTTGTTCAAATGCCATGTTTATTTAAAACAATCGACTTAAGAACAGTTCTCTTCGTAAAGAGAATGGTGCGGAAGGAGAGACTTGAACTCTCACACCTTGCGGCGCCAGAACCTAAATCTGGTGCGTCTACCAATTCCGCCACTTCCGCATCTGGTAATTTTACATCTTGCGATGCTTCATCTCATTAAAGAGAGAAGATGGTGGCTACGACGGGATTCGAACCTGTGACCCCATCATTATGAGTGATGTGCTCTAACCAACTGAGCTACGTAGCCATGTTTCTTGTTCTTTTTGACCATATTCACGAATGAACACTGTCTTGGGAACGGGGCGCATTATGCTCATACCAGCAAAAACCGTCAACAGTTTTTTTTAATATCTACCTAAAATTCGTTTGTTCGATTGTTATTTGGGCGAAATGGGCGAATGGCAAACTGAAAACCCATTTTCCAGTCGTGATCGCTCAAACGATAGAGGTCGCTTATTTAGCATATTACTTATCGAATGATAAAAAATAAGCTAGCATTTCTGCTAGCTTATAGTGTTAGAGCGATAAAAGCTGATATTTGTCAGTAATTATCTTAAACGTTGAAGCGGAAGTGAACGACATCGCCATCTTTAACGATGTAATCTTTACCTTCTAGACGCCATTTACCTGCATCTTTCGCACCGCTTTCTCCTTTGAATTCGATGAATGCATCGTATCCAATAACTTCAGCACGAATGAAGCCTTTTTCAAAATCAGTGTGGATTTTACCTGCTGATTGTGGTGCTGTTGCACCAATAGGGATTGTCCATGCACGAACTTCTTTAACACCTGCAGTGAAATATGTCTGCAGAGTAAGTAGTTCATAACCAGAACGAATTACGCGGTTTAGCCCCGGTTCTTCGATACCCATGTCAGCAAGGAATTCTTCGCGATCTGCGTCTTCCAGTTCAGCAATTTCAGATTCAATTGCTGCACATACAGGAACAACAACGGCATTTTCTTTCGCTGCATATTCAATAACCATTTCTAAGAACGGGTTATTTTCAAAACCATCTTCGCTTACGTTTGCTATATACATGGTTGGTTTTGCAGTTAAGAAGTGCAGGTATTCAACTGCTGCTAGCTCTTCTTTCGATAATTCGATTGAACGAACCATACCGCCTTCAGTCAATGTTGGCAGCATTTTTTCAAGAACAGCAATTTCGTATTTAGCTTCGCTGTCGCCACCTTTAGCTCTTTTCGCTTGACGGAAAATAGCACGCTCGCAGGTATCAAGATCAGCTAGTGCTAGCTCAAGGTTGATAACTTCGATATCTTCAAGAGGGTTAATCTTTCCAGCAACGTGAACAATGTTGTCGTCTTCAAAACAACGCACAACGTGACCAATTGCATCTGTTTCACGAATGTTAGCAAGGAACTTGTTACCAAGACCTTCGCCTTTTGATGCGCCTGCAACTAGACCTGCAATATCAACAAATTCCATTGTTGTTGGCAGAATACGTTCTGGCTTAACAATCTCTGCTAATGCATCCAAACGCAGATCTGGCACAGGTACAACGCCGGTGTTTGGCTCGATAGTACAGAACGGGAAGTTTGCTGCTTCGATACCAGCTTTAGTTAAGGCGTTGAATAGTGTGGACTTACCAACGTTTGGTAGACCAACGATACCGCATTTAAAACCCATGCTTGAAACCCTTTTGGTGATTGTTTTCGTAGCGATTTATCTTGTTGTTATCAATTGAAGTAACAGCAAGTTGGATCGTTATTTAAAAATAGAGTGTAGATTTATTCAGCTTTGAATGAATGCAGCCTGTTTTGTGCTTTATTCAGTCCATCTTTTAACAAGATATCCATACAGCGGACTGCTTCATCAACAGCGGCATCAATACATTCTTGTTCTTTGACTGGTGCTTTGCCTAATACAAAGTTAGCAACTTTGTTTTTATCGCCTGGGTGCCCAATACCAACACGCAAACGATAGAATTCTTTGTTGTTACCCATTTTGCTAATTGTGTCGCGTAAGCCGTTATGACCACCATGCCCGCCGCCTTTTTTAAATTTAGCTACGCCTGGTGGTAAATCGAGTTCGTCATGAGCAATAAGGATTTCTTCCGGTTTGATTTGGAAGAAATTCGCCAAAGCAGCGACCGATTTACCGGATAGGTTCATGTATGTTGTTGGGATCAACAAGCGAAGATCCTGTCCATTCGTTGTGATCCTGCCAGTTACGCCGAAGTACTTTGACTCTTCTCGTAGACTAACATTGTGTACTCGAGCCAGTTCTTGTACTACCCATGCCCCCGCATTATGGCGGGTTTTAGCATACTCGGCACCGGGATTTGCCAGGCCAACTAATAGACGAATATTATTACTCACGCTTGTCTCTCAAGTCTTAGGGGCTTAAAACGCGCGTATGTTATACCAAACAGACCAAGATTGATATGTTAGGACGAAAAACGCCCCGCATGATGCGAGGCATTTTTATAACGCAGGGTAAATTCTTTGAGGTTACTCGGCGCGGTTCAGCGTTACGGTTTCATTGCTGATTGGCGTCAGCGTCGGTTTTTCCGCTTTGATGTAATCAATAACGGCTTGTGCATCGGTGTTACATTCCATTTCTTTTGTTGTATCTTTGCAATCAAGCACCCTGCCTGCTTCGTATTCCACCTTATATTTAGTTTGGTCTTCAACCACGACAGAGTAAAGACGTTCAACAGGAAATGCGGTTAGATTGCCATCGACATAGGCCAGATCTACTCGGTCGGAGTTACCGTCTTGAGCTGTAAATAGCTGTGTCCAGCCATCACTTCCGGTGGCGTTATAGCTGTTGATTGCGACATTGTAGGTGGTGTCATCTTCCAAATCTGTCCAAACAGGGATTTCCAAGGTGCCGGTATTGACTTCAATTGAATCCAGTGTACCGGAAGTGCCCGCTACTGTTTCCGTGAAGGTATAGTTCAGGTTACCACCATACGGGAACTTACCAGCGTGTGAGCCTGCTTTCAGTGTTGCAGTTACTGTCTCAGTGATAAGATTCTTAACTACTAAGCCTTTAACAGGAACGATGGACATAGGGCTGGAAAATGGTAATAACTCAAGTGATACATTTCCTTCTCTAAAATCACCTGCTGGAATGCTGTTGCGAACGCCGCCAGCACCAACCAGAGAAAAATCGATTTTAGTGATGCCCTCTACTTTAAGAACATCGAGAACTTTAGTGGTTGATGCCCAGTAGTACTGGCCGGCAGCGACAATCGGTGCGACGTCTGAGCCATGTGCGTCAGTACCGCCGTCACCAGGGCGACGTTCATGGTTGATTTCGTTTGGCACTGCGGCAATGACGTTACCGTAGGCAGCATCAACTGCTGGCTTGTATTTGGTATTAATGTGAGCGCGTAATTTAGCTTCTTCTTCTGTAACGGCGATATTATCTTGACCTTCAATGAAGCTGACAACACTTGCCGTTTCTTGGTCGGTAAATTTGCTGTCAGTATCTCGAGCAGCATCGTCATAAAACTCATCGTTAGTCAGTAAGGTGTTGTTACCGCCACAGCGTGTGATTTCGCCTTCGGCATCAAATGACACTTCGGTTTTACCAATCGCCTGGGCGTATTCACCAGCCTGAACAACACATGTTAGGCCTTTTCCGTCAGGGTTGGTTACCATCTTGGCGTAGGTACCGTTGTTAGATAGCCCTAGGTTAGTAAAGTCCCCTAATAGGGTGTGTGAGTGACCGCCTACAATTAGATCGATACCATTCACTTTAGACGCTACGTCTAAATCAACGGCATTACCTATGTGTGTAACTGCAATAACTTTGTTGATCCCCTTGGTTTTTAGCATATCAACGGTTGATTGAGCTGACTCCACCATGTCTTTGAATTCAACATCCCCAGTGTTTGGTGCAATATTTGGCATGTCGTCCAGTACCAAACCGAAGATGGCGGCAATTTGCTTGCCTTCTGGTAGGTTGTCCAGATCGGTTACCAACTCTTTCTCGTTGCCGTTAAATGCATAAACAACGTATGGCTTTAGATTGGTTTGATCTTTCAGATCTGCATCTTTGCTTGTGTCGATGTTTGCCGCAAGAACAGGAAAATTAATTGAGCCAATAAAACTGTTTAGTTTTTCATTATCAAGATCAAATTCATGGTTACCTAGAGCCATGGCATCTAGGCCCATTTGGCTTAGAATATCGGCATTCATTTTACCGTCATTTAGCTTGAAATATGCGCTGCCTTGCCATGCATCTCCGCCATGAAGAAATAGAATGCTGTCGTCATTCGTTTTGGCTTCTTCTTTGTAGGCGTTAGCTTTGGTCAGTAGGCGAGGGTGGCCACCAAATTCGTTGTACACGGTGGTTTTGGCGACTTTAAAACTGGATTTTACTGCGTCAAAGCTAGAGTGAGTATCGTTAACATGTGCAATGGTTAAATCAAATGGTGCCGCTGGCTGTGTTTTATCTGTGGTTGAGTTGCTGTCTGAGTTACAGCCAGCAAGTGCTAAGCCGATTGATAAAACAATTAATGGTTTCGAAAAGTTCATCCTTTGTCCCTTTTATTAGATGTGTATCACGCAGGGTCTGCAATATATACAAGAGGTTATCTTGTTAATGTGACAAGCATTGGAGCTAGAACTCTAATATTTTGAGCAAAGTGTATTTTTGAGGGCTTAGTAGGAAAATAAACAGATTTCGTATTAATTTGGTTTGATTAGTTTTTTCTGAAAAATGGATAAAAAAACGCCCCCGTATGACGGAGGCGATTTCGTTCAAAGACTTTATCTATTGAGCTAACTAGTGATTAGTGCTCAAACATCGCAGAAATAGACTCTTCATTGCTGATACGACGAATCGCTTCAGCAAGCATGCCAGAAAGCGTTAAGACAGATACACGACCTGTAGCAATGATTTCTTTTGACAGTGGAATAGAGTCAGTCACGATAACTTCATCGATAACTGATTCGCTGATGTTCTTAACTGCACTACCAGAGAATACAGGGTGAGTTGCATAAGCGAATACACGCTTAGCGCCACGTTCTTTAAGCGCTTCAGCAGCTTTACACAATGTACCGCCTGTATCGATCATATCATCAACGATGATACAGTCACGACCTTCAACGTCACCGATAAGGTGCATTACCTGAGAGACGTTCGCACGTGGACGACGTTTATCGATAATTGCAATATCAGTATCATCAAGCAGCTTAGCGATTGCACGAGCACGTACAACACCACCGATGTCTGGAGAAACAACAACTGGATCTTCCAGGTTTTTCGCTAGTATGTCTTCAAGAAGAACTGGGCTACCGAATACGTTGTCTACAGGTACATCGAAGAAGCCTTGAATTTGCTCAGCGTGTAAGTCAACAGTTAGAACGCGGTCAACACCTACGTTAGAAAGGAAATCGGCAACTACTTTAGCTGTGATTGGCACACGAGCAGAACGTACACGACGATCTTGGCGAGCATAACCGAAGTAAGGAATTACAGCTGTAATACGGCCAGCAGAAGCGCGGCGTAGTGCATCGATCATCACAACCAATTCCATCAGGTTGTCATTGGTTGGCGCACAAGTTGATTGAATAATGAATACGTCACTACCACGAACGTTTTCATTAATCTGAACGCATACTTCACCATCGGAAAAACGATTAACTGTCGCATCTCCTAGTGAAATGTAAAGACGGTCAGCAATGCGTTGGGCTAGTTCTGGTGTAGCGTTACCAGCAAACAGCTTCATATCAGGCACGGTGGAAACCTCAGGTTGCGTCCAAGTTGTAGTTACTGACAATCCGTAGAATGTACGTGCAGGGTTGTCATCAGGGGAGATGTATTAACACCTTTTGCGACAAATCCGTGGAGCCAGTTAGGTAATTTCTTTAAAATGGCATCAGCTTCTTGCTGTGAGCTAAATTCAGCAAACACGCAAGCGCCAGTACCTGTCAATCTTGACGGCGCATATTCTAACAGCCACGAAACCGCCTTATCAACCTCGGGATGCAGTCTTCTGACAATTTTTTCGCAATCGTTTTCGTAAACCCCTGCTAAAAGGGCTTTCAGGCTGCGTTTTTCAGTGTTTCTAATTAAATCGGGATGGGTGAAAATATCAACAGTTGCAATGCTTACATTGGGTTTTGTGACTAAAAACCACTTTTCTTTAGGGGCTGCTGGCTGTAATTTTTCACCAACACCTTCAGCAAATGCACTAAAACCTTTCACAAAAACGGGAACATCAGCCCCCAATGCAAGACCAATGTCGGCTAATTCATCTAAAGCTAGCTGGGTTTGCCATAAGTAATTGAGCGCAACAAGTGTGGTCGCCGCGTTTGATGAGCCGCCACCGAGTCCCCCTCCCATCGGTAATATCTTATCTATTTCTATATGGGCACCTAATGTAGTCCCCGTTGCCTGACGTAATGCATCGGCAGCACGGTAGATAAGGTTATCTTCGGTGTTCACGCCTTCAATGGCTGGATTGATTGTGATAGCCGATGTATTGGTTGCTGTAATTGTTAATGTATCGCCATAATCCAAAAATTGAAACAGCGTTTGGAGCTCATGATAACCGTTCGGTCGTTGCCCTGTTATGTATAAAAAAAGGTTCAGTTTTGCAGGAGAAGGCCAACGTGTTTGACGATTAAAAATAGGGGCGTAATTTGATTGATTATTCACAGTCGTTATCATTTCTTATGTATATCCCACTCATTAATTATAAGAGTGATTTGTTGTTTGTCTTGTGTGAGCACCATGCGCTTTGGTAGCGAGGGATAAATGGAATAATCGTATTCTTGATAATCCATTTCCCATGTTTGTCCATCTACCTGTTTTGCTAAGTATGCAACACGATTTTGAGGATTCAGTTGATAAGTATCAGCAGCGGTAGGTAAACCAATCAACCAGTCACGCATTTGTTCTATGGGCAGGTTTATTCCGGTTAATTCACGAACTAATCCTGAGGCATCAGCGCCTGAGTGTTGCTTACCATCATAATCAACTAAGGTTGTCATTTTGGGTGTAGCGTCTAACTTAAGTAATGTTTTACCTAGAAAATTGGTTAACAACAATTTGTCACTATTGGGTGTTGTTTGCCAAATCATGTTGCCACCAAAGCGTAATTTCGGTGCTTTATAGCCCAACTTTCCTTTGGCATCATATCGAGATAGGTTTTCTAGGCTCTTCTCGTGAGTAACCCAATCGGTTGTCGTTGCTATTGGTGCTTGTTGCGCACAGCCTGCAAGAAGGGATAAAAAAAGTGGAAAAACGATAAAATACCGTGAGCGTTTAGCTGGAATTAGAATGGAAAATATTGCAGACATAATACAGTGACTCGATGAGTGCTTTTGCGCAAACAATAGCGTTAATTATTCGATAAGCCAAATAAAAATGTAATTTCATTGGTGTGTTTATCATAAATTTTTTTTTTGTTATACGCGATGAATCTTTGACTTGTTTAAGGCAAGGTATTTAGTTTTTAATTTGTGTTTTTTTATTTCTATTCATACGATTACATCGTTTTTCTGGGTTGTTTAATACTTGGTCAAAAGGGTGTTGCATGGGGAGATGTATGGAAATATTGTATTTAATACTCTACAAATATGGGGTTATCATGGAACGATTACATCTGTTGCCTTTTATTACGGTGGGGCATCAAGTAAAATCCCCCCTTAGATCTTTCACTGGCGAAGTTGGTAACCTGTCTCCATGACCCTGCTTGCATTAGGTATAAACCACAACACAGCTTCTGTCGATTTGCGTGAAAAAGTAGCTTTCTCACCAGATAAACTGAAAGAAGCGCTACAGCAGTTAGAGTCACATCCTGAGGTGACAAGTAGCATTATTGTATCTACTTGCAACCGAACGGAAGTGTACTGTGATGTAACGCATTCAGGCCCGGGTGTCATGATTGACTGGTTAGCGAAATTTCATCAGCTATCAGCAGAAGAGATTTTGCCAAGTTTGTATTTTCATGAAGAACAAGCTGCTGCACGCCATTTAATGCGCGTTGCTTGTGGGCTTGATTCGTTAGTACTTGGTGAGCCTCAGATTCTAGGTCAAGTAAAGCAGTCATATTCTTCCTCGCAAGAGTATGATGCAATTCATGGCACACTAGAAAAGCTGTTCCACAAAACATTCACTGTTGCGAAGCGTGTTCGCACTGAAACGGATATTGGCGGAAACGCTGTATCGGTTGCTTACGCTGCTTGTACATTAGCCAAACAAATTTTTGAGTCTCTTTCTGATGCTACTGTGCTGTTGGTCGGGGCAGGTGAAACAATCGAACTTGTTTCTCGTCATTTAGTCGAGCAAGGCTGTAATAAGTTAATTGTTGCGAATCGAACGAAAGAGCGAGCTGCCAATTTAGCTGAAGAGTTTGGCGCAGAAGTAATTGGCTTACCAGAGATACCAGAACATTTACACCGTGCAGATATTGTGATTAGTTCAACGGCTAGCCCTTTACCAATTGTGGGTAAAGGTATGGTAGAAAAAGCCATAAAAGCACGTCGACATCAGCCAATGCTGCTCGTTGATATCGCGGTTCCCCGTGATGTCGAAGCGGAAGTGGGTGATTTAAATGATGTGTATTTATATACAGTGGATGACTTACACAGCATCATTGAAAAAAACCGAGAACAACGTAAGGTAGCCGCCATCCAAGCGGAAGCAATTATCAGTGAAGAAAGTGCAGCTTTTATGAGTTGGTTACGTTCACTGGAAGCTGTCGACAGTATTCGTCAGTATCGTTGTTTTGCCGATGATATCAAAAATGACATGCTAAGCCGAAGCCTACAAGCTATTGCTAATGGCGTGGCTCCTGAGAAAGTATTGGCTGAATTAAGTAATAAATTGACCAATAAACTCATTCATGCGCCAACCCGTGCGATGCAGCAGGCGGCTCACAATGGTGAACCGGAAAAACTGTCTGTTATTCGTGAAACGCTGGGTTTGGACTCGATTAAAGATTAATTTAAAGATCCTATGAAATCATCAATTTTAGTTAAATTAGAAACCCTGGTTGAGCGTTACGAAGAAATTCAACATTTGCTTGGTGATCCAGGCATTCTCAGTGATCAAAACAAGTTCCGAGCGTTGTCTAAAGAATACTCTCAGTTAGAAGACATTACGCAATGCTTCCAGGCTTATTTGGGCGCAAAAGATGATCTTGAAGCCGCAGAAGAAATGGCGAAAGAAGATGATCCTGAAATGCGTGAAATGGCACAAGAAGAAGTTAAAGAATCAAAAGCAAATATTCTTCGTCTTGAAGATGAACTTCAGGTGCTATTGATTCCTAAAGATCCTAACGATGATCGTAACTGTTTTGTTGAAATTCGTGCCGGTGCAGGTGGTGATGAAGCGGGTATTTTTGCGGGTGATTTATTCCGTATGTACAGTCGATATGCAGAGCGTCGTGGCTGGCGTATTGAAGTGATCAATGAAAACCGTTCTGAGCAGGGCGGTTACAAAGAAATGATTGCGAAGGTTAGTGGCGATGGCGCTTACGGCGTATTGAAATTTGAGTCTGGTGGTCACCGTGTACAGCGTGTACCAGCGACAGAATCACAAGGCCGTGTCCACACTTCAGCATGTACTGTTGCGGTAATGCCTGAAATTCCTGAAGCGGAAATTCCTGAAATTAATACTGGCGATCTAAAAATAGATACGTTCCGTTCATCAGGCGCGGGGGGTCAGCACGTTAACACGACTGACTCTGCTATTCGTATTACTCACTTACCAACGGGGATTGTGGTTGAATGTCAGGATGAACGCTCACAGCATAAGAACAAAGCGAAGGCAATGTCTGTTCTTGCTGCACGTATTATTAAAGCTGAAGAAGAAAAACGACATGCAGAAGAAGCAAGCACGCGTCGTAATCTACTTGGTTCAGGTGATCGTTCAGACCGTATTCGTACGTATAACTACCCTCAGGGACGTGTATCTGACCACCGTATCACCTTAACTCTTTATCGTTTGAATGAGGTGATGGAAGGGGATCTGGATAGCTTGATTCAACCTGTTATTCAAGAACACCAAGCAGACGAATTGGCTGCGATGGCAGAGCAAAACTAATGCCATTATGCATCGATGCTTTGTTAAAACAGGCAACGTTGCAGTTAACCAAGGCGGGCTCTGATAGCCCGCAATTGGATGCCGCAGTATTGCTTTGCCATGTGCTAGATAAACCTCGCAGTTACTTGCTAACTTGGCCTGAAAAAGAGCCAAGTGATGAGCAATTCACGCTATTTGAGGCGCTTCTTGCTCGACGTATTACGGGGGAGCCTGTCGCATATATCTTAGGCGAACGTGAGTTTTGGTCGCTGCCTTTAAAGGTTTCCCCCTTTACGTTAATCCCTCGTCCTGATACCGAGCGCTTGGTTGAGTTGGCATTAGAGAAAATACCCACTCAGGCATGTACAGTTCTTGATCTAGGTACGGGTACGGGGGCGATTGCTTTAGCGATTGCGTCTGAGCGTAATGATGTTCAGGTTACAGGAATAGACTTACGTCCAGAAGCCGCTGAACTTGCTGCTGAAAATGCTCAACGTCTTAATATGCAGAATGCGCGTTTTTTAGCTGGTAGTTGGTACACTCCGCTTGCTAGTGATGAGCTATTTTCAGTGATTGTGAGTAACCCCCCTTATATTGATGCAGCAGACCCGCATTTGGTGTTGGGTGATGTACGCTTTGAACCGAAAACGGCATTGGTTGCAGATGATAATGGATTAGCTGATATTCAAATTATCAGTGAGCAAGGTCGACAGCATTTGCAAACAGGTGGCTGGTTGCTAATGGAACACGGTTTCGAACAGGGTGAAGCTGTACGGCACATTTTACAGGAACTAGGTTATCACCTGGTCTCAACCGCGCAAGACTATGCGGGGCTCGATCGAGTCACCCTAGGTTGCTGGCAAGGATAGAGAGAATATATATGTATGAATCAGTAAAGCACCTTCACTTCGTCGCTATTGCACTGAGTGTGTCTTTATTTGTTGTCCGTTATTGTTTGATGATGGCTAACTCCCCGTTACTGGAAAAGAAATTCCTGAAAATCACCCCGCATGCGGTAGATACAGTGCTGCTGCTAACAGGTGTCGGGCTTATATTTATTACCGGTTTTATGCCTTTTACTGCTGGTGGTGGTTGGTTAACTGAAAAAATTACGTGTGTATTTGCTTATATCGCATTAGGTGTTTTCACATTACACGTGGGTAAGAATAAAGTATTTAAAACATTCGCATTTTTTGGCGCATTAGGCTGGATAGTACTAGCGGCTAAGCTTGCGGTATTGAAAACACCACTTCTGGGATAATCATGTTGCAGTTTAATGATGACGAGTTAGACCAAATGACGTTGGTGGAAGGTGCTTTAGAGATCACCTCGGTTATTGATCCTAGTTTTCCGGCTGCCAGAATTCGCCAACAGTTGAAGCAACTGGCAAAAGAAGCTGAACATGCCTTGATGGATGAGCCGAACCCTCATTTACGTTTGGAAGGGTTAATTCGACTCTTTTACAGAGAGTGGGGGTTTCAGGGGGATCAGCAACAGTATTTTTCTTCTGAAAATGCATTACTGGATAAAGTTCTTGAGCGTAAAAAAGGGATCCCCGTCAGTCTTGGTGCTATTTTCTTATATTTAGCGCGTCATCTTGAACTGCCGGTGAGCAGTGTTGGTTTTCCTACTCAGTATATTTTAAAAATTGATTGGTATGATGGTGAACAACAGTTCATTAATCCTTTTGATGGCGAATACATTAGCTTACGTACATTACGCGGTTGGCTAATTGGTTATAAAGGACCATTTTGTGAGTTGAAAGACGAGCATTTAACGACTGCTGATAATAAAGACATTCTCGCGCGTTGGTTAACTGTATTGAAAAGTGCTCTTTTGCGAGAAGAACATTATACCGATGCTTTGCGTTGTAGTGATCTTGCATTGTCTTTACGCCCAGATGATCCCCATGAAATTAGAGATCGTGGTTATATCTATCAGCAATTAGATTGTAGCCATGCAGCAGCAACAGATTACGCTTATTTTATTGAGCAATGCCCTGAAGACCCAGCGGCTGAATTGCTTAAGTTACAGGTTCAAGCGCTTAATGAAGAGCCTTTAACCCTGCATTAATTAAAACGAGAAGATAAACATGATGGAACAAAAAACTGTTCGCGTTGGTGATATTGATGTGGCTAACGACAAGCCTTTTGTCTTGTTCGGTGGTATGAACGTACTAGAGTCTCGCGATCTTGCTATGAAGATCTGTGAGCATTATGTTGAAGTAACCAACAAACTAGGCATTCCATTCGTATTTAAAGCCTCTTTTGATAAAGCAAACCGCTCATCAGTGCACTCATACCGTGGTCCTGGTATGGAAGAAGGTTTGAAGATTTTTCAAGAGTTGAAAGATACGTTTGGCGTTAAAATAATCACTGATATTCATGAAATTTATCAAGCTCAGCCCGTAGCTGATGTTGTTGATGTTATTCAGCTTCCTGCTTTTCTTGCCCGCCAAACTGATCTAGTTGAAGCGATGGCAAAAACAGGTGCCGTGATTAATGTGAAAAAACCACAATACATGAGCCCTGGTCAAGTGGGTAACATTGTTGAGAAGTTTGCTGAGTGTGATAACGAGAATGTGATTCTTTGTGAGCGTGGTGCGTTGCATGGCTACGATAACCTTGTTGTTGATATGCTTGGTTTCGATGTAATGAAAAAAGCATCAAAAGGTAGTCCAATCATCTTTGACGTAACGCATGCATTACAATGCCGTGATCCATTAGGTGCCGCATCTGGTGGTCGTCGTGAGCAAACCGTTGATTTGGCTCGCTCAGGTATTGCGACAGGTATTGCGGGCCTATTTATGGAAGCGCACCCAACACCAGACCAAGCTCGTTGTGATGGTCCTTCTGCTTTCCCATTGGATAAGCTAGAACCATTCCTAAACCAGATCAAGCAGCTTGATGACTTGATCAAGGGCTTTGAGGCGATTGAAATTAATTAAGTTATCTACTGTGTAGAGAATTGATTAATGAAAAAGGCTAAGCAGAGTATTTTGTTTAGCCTTTTTTTGTTTCTATTTTAAACGATTTAGTGTGTTTATATAAAATATCACCAATACACTAAAATTGGTTGATTTCACTGGTTGGCGCTCTATTTGTGGATGTATGACTTATTCGTGTGGGGAATGTTAGCTGATGCAACTATGTGGTAACTAATAATAGAGTGATATCTGTTACATCACTTTTTTGGATATTAAATACTGCTACTCCATACTTGGACGAGAGTAAATTTCAAATTAGTAGGATATAGCGTGTCATTATCTCAAGGTATACCATTAAGTAATATATCGGCTGACCAGAGTCGTTGGAACCGTCATGATACCAGTTGGATGCTGAGCTTATTTGGAACAGCCGTTGGTGCAGGCATTCTTTTCTTACCGATTAATATTGGTGCTGGTGGCTTTTGGCCCTTGGTAATAATGGCGTTACTGGCAGGGCCAATGACGTTTTTTGCTCACCGTGGTTTGGCGCGTTTTGTTCTGTCTTCTTCCCAATCGAATGCTGATTTTACCAATGTTGTTGAAGAGCATTTTGGTGTGTCAACCGGTCGTATTATTTCTGTTCTGTATTTCTTATCTATTTTCCCGATCTTATTGATCTATGGTGTTGGACTAACTAATACCGTAGATAGTTTTATAGTTAACCAGCTTGGTATGTCTTCCCCTTCACGCATTGTATTATCAGGTATCTTGGTGTTCGGTGTGATTTCAGTGATGATGGCTGGTGAAAAGATCATGCTAAAAGTATTTGAAATTATTGTGTATCCATTAGCCTTTATTTTAGCGGGCTTATCATTATACCTAGTGCCTAGCTGGCGCTTACCCGAGATGTCGAATACATTCGATATCGGGCAGTTATCAACAACATTATGGTTAGCGATTCCTGTTACTGTTTTTGCTTTTAGTCATGCAGCCGCAATTTCTAGTTTTGCTGGCGCACAGCGTCGTCATTATGGTAATAAAGCCCTACCTAAAACAGAACAAATCTTAAAGCGCACATCAGTCATGCTGATTTCTTTTGTGTTGTTTTTTGTGTTTTCGTGCGTATTGAGTTTGAGCTCTGAACAATTGCTTGAAGCAAAAATGCAGAATGTTTCAGTGTTATCGTATTTAGCCAATGTGCATGACAGCCAATTCATTGTCGCTTTAGGACCATTAATAGCGTTTATTGCCATCTCATCTTCATTTCTAGGGCATTTTCTTGGTGCGCGCGAAAGCTTAAATGGACTGTTGCAGAAACAAACCCGATTCAGTGATAAAAATATGGATCGTTTGGGAATTATCGTTATGTTCTTTTGTATTTGGGGAGCGGCAGTATTGAACCCAAGTATCTTAGGCATGATGGAGGCATTTTCTGGGCCGATTATTGCTATGATTTTGTTTGTTATGCCAATGGTTGCCGTTTATAAAATAGAGGCATTAAAGCGGTATCGTCGTCATTTTAGTACGTACTTTATTCTAGGGGTGGGTCTATTGGCGGTGTCAGCAATCGTCTTTAATCTGGTTTAATTTTACTTGCTGTACTGCTTGTTCTAAAAAAGGCTTGCCTACTGGCAAGCCTTTTTGGTTGTGTTTTTCCCGTTCTGAAATAGGTTTTCTACAGTTTAAAGCGGCTGATCTCTTTTTGTAGCTCATGAGATAAGTTTGATAGTTCAGCAGCTTGCTGCGCTGCTTGGTCTGCTTCTACTGCTAATTCATTAGAAACGTCGCGGATCCCTTCCGTATTACGCGTGATTTCGGCCGTTACAGATGACTGCTCTTCAGCTGCAGATGCAATCTGGGTAGCCATATCACTGATATTTGTTACTGCAGTATTAATTTGCGATAAGCTTGCTGATGCAGAATTTGCATCATCAACACTGGTTTCAGCAAGGTGACGGCTATCTTCCATAATACCAACAGCGCGACCTGTCGTTTGCTGCAAGGTTTCAATCATTTGTTGAATTTCTTGAGTCGAAGCATGGGTACGTTGACTTAATACACGCACTTCATCAGCCACAACAGCAAAACCACGCCCTTGCTCACCAGCGCGTGCTGCTTCAATAGCTGCATTGAGTGCCAGTAAGTTGGTTTGTTCTGCAATGCCTTGAATTGTTGAAAGAATCGTATTGATGCTTTGTGCGTGTGTGTTCAACTCACCAATAACTTGCGTTGCTGTTTCAACTTCACCCGCAAGGCTACTAATTGATTGCTGACTTTGTTTTACCTGCGTTGCACCATGTTCAGATACTGCAACCGTTTCACCTGAGGTTTTCGCGGTATTATCAGCATTACCTGCTATTTCTTGGGTTGCCGCCGCCATTTCATTTATTGCGGTTGCGACCATGTTGATTTCGTCTTGCTGGTGCTGGATACGAGTACTTCGCTCTTCCGCTTGGGAAGCCGTAATGTGTGATTGTTGATTCAGAGATGCTGACACTTCACTTAAACGGCTCACCATGCCGTGCATATTTCCGACAAAGCGATTGAAGTTAATGGCAAGCTGACCGACTTCATCATCACTACGTGGTTCAAGGCGTTGAGTCAGATCGCCTTCACCTGTAGCAATCTCTGCTAATGCATCTGAAACGCGGCTCAAATCACGGAACAAGAAGCCGACAAGCGAGGCAACGGCACCCACAACAACGAGTGTGATAATAATAGATGTAATGATTAGCTGACGAAGTAGGGAGGCATGGCTCGCTTCTTCTGTCGCTTGATCCATTTCAAGGCCCATGATCCAGTCAGTACCGGGTACATTAGCGAAATACAACAGTTTGGCTTTACCTTGAACCGTCACTTCTTCAATGCGCTTGTCTTGAATAGCAGATTCAATTGCTGGCATGCTAATGTCTTTGCTGTAATTGTTAATTGGTTTTAACAGTAGCGATTTATTAGGATGCGCTAGAAAAGTGCCATTTTGCTTGTTAATTAGCATTGCATAAGCGTTGTCACCAGCATCAAGACTAATAACATCATTGATCAGCTGATCAATTAGTACATCGGCACCGACAACCCCAATAAACTTACCATTTTTATTTACTGGCTCGGCAATCGTAATTAGCAGTGAATTAGTAATGGCATCGAGGTATGCCGTTGTGATGATTTGTTTGCCTGCATTTTGTGCATCGCGATACCAAGGACGAGTGCGTGGATCATAACCCGCGCGAATACGTTCAGGGTGCGAACGGAGCATGTCACCAGCAGGAGTACCTAGGAAAATGTCGTCAAATCCACCGGCTTTACGGGCTTGTTGTAAAAAAGGGATGACATTTTCTTCAGTGCTGTAGTCATTAACTGCACTAGCGATATCGGTTCGAATCGATACCCAATTAGAGATCCCTTCAGCAGCAGCTGCTGACAAGCTTTCTGCACGGGCATAAACACCACTACGCGTTTGGTCGAATAATTGATCTGCAGCTAACCAAGTCAAGGCAGTTGCCATGACAACAACGGCCGATAAGCTGGCACCAATGAGTTTTTGTTTTAATGATAATTTCATTTTTGGTCTCAGAGGAAAGAATGGAGTAATTCAATATAAGGTGGCGAAGTCTATAGCTATTATTTAGATTTTGCACGAAAAACTGGCAGGCATTTAAATTTTATAAAATCAATATGTTATTCTGCATTTTATTTGACATATTTCGCATATTTGTCAAATAAATGGCGGGATTTAAGCATAGAAAAGCCGATGCATATAAGCATCGGCTTTTTAGGATTATTTCTATTTTTAATACTGCTTCTTTATAGCTTGAATTGTTTAATTTCTTGCTGCAGTTGATGTGACAGTTCAGATAATTCTGCAGCTTGTTGTGCTGCTTGGTCTGCTTCTACTGCTAATTCATTAGAAACGTCGCGGATCCCTTCCGTATTACGCGTAATTTCAGCAGTTACAGATGATTGCTCTTCAGCTGCAGATGCAATCTGGGTAGCCATATCACTGATATTTGTTACTGCAGTATTAATTTGCGATAAGCTTGCTGATGCAGAATTTGCATCATCAACACTGGTTTCAGCAAGGTGACGGCTATCTTCCATAATACCAACAGCGCGACCTGTCGTTTGCTGCAAGGTTTCAATCATTTGTTGAATTTCTTGAGTCGAAGCGTGAGTACGTTGACTTAATACACGCACTTCATCAGCAACGACAGCAAAACCACGACCTTGCTCACCAGCGCGTGCTGCTTCAATGGCTGCATTGAGTGCCAGTAAGTTTGTCTGTTCTGCAATGCCTTGAATTGTTGAAAGAATCGTATTGATGCTTTGTGCATGTGTATTCAACTCACCAATAACTTGCGTTGCTGTTTCAACTTCACCCGCAAGGCTACTGATTGATTGCTGACTTTGGTTTACTTGCGTTGCGCCATGTTCAGATACTGCAACCGTTTCACCTGAAGTTTTTGCAGTATTATCAGCATTGCCTGCTATTTCTTGGGTTGCCGCCGCCATTTCATTTATTGCGGTTGCGACCATGTTGATTTCGTCTTGCTGATGCTGGATACGGGTACTACGCTCTTCCGCTTGGGAAGCCGTAATGTGTGATTGTTGGTTCAGAGATGCTGACACTTCACTCAAACGGCTCACCATACCGTGCATATTACCGACAAAGCGATTGAAGTTATGCGCGAGCTGACCAACTTCATCATCACTACGTGGTTCAAGGCGTTGAGTGAGATCGCCTTCACCTGTCGCAATCTCTGCCAATGCATCTGAAACGCGGCTCAAATCGCGGAACAAGAAGCCGACAAGCGAGGCAACGGCACCCACAACAACGAGTGTGATAATAATAGATGTAATAATTAGCTGACGAAGTAGTGATGCATGGCTTGCTTCTTCTGTTGCTTGGTCCATTTCAAGGCCCATGACCCAGTCAGTACCGGGTACATTAGCGAAATACAACAGTTTGGCTTTACCTTGAATCGTCAGTTCTTCAATGCGATTGTCTTGAATAGCAGATTTAATTGCCGGCATGCTAATGTCTTTGCTGTAATTGTTAATTGGCTTTAACAGTAGCGATTCATTAGGATGCGCTAGAAAGGTGCCATCTTGCTTGTTGATTAGCATTGCGTAAGCGTTATCACCCGCATCAAGACTAATTACATCATTGATCAGCTGATCAATTAGTACATCGGCACCGACAACCCCAATAAATTTACCATTTTTATTTACTGGCTCGGCAATTGTAATTAGCAGTGAATTAGTAATGGCATCGAGGTATGCCGTTGTGATGATTTGTTTGCCTGCAGTTTGTGCATCGCGATACCAAGGGCGAGTGCGTGGGTCATAATCTGCACGGTTACGTTCTGGGTGTGCACGGAACATGCCACCAGCAGGAGTACCAAGGAAAACCTCGTCAAATCCACCCGCTTTACGCGCTTGTTGTAAAAAAGGAATGACATTCTTTTCTGTGCTGTAGTCATTAACAGCACTTGCGATATCGGTTCGAATCGATACCCAATTAGAAATCCCTTCAGCCGCCGTTGCTGACAAGCTTTCTGCACGGGCATAAATACCACTACGAGTTTGGTCGAATAATTGATCTGCAGCTAACCAAGTCAAGGCAGTTGCCATGACAACAACGGCCGATAAGCTGGCACCAATGAGTTTTTGTTTTAATGTTAATTTCATTTTTAGTCTCAGAGGAAAGAATGGAGTAATTTAATATAAGCTGGTGGAGTTTAGAGCTATTATTCATATTTTGCACGATAAATGGGCAAGTATTTAATTATTATAAAATCAATATGTTATTCTGCATTTTATTTGACGTATTTCGCATGTTCGTCAAATAATTGTCGGTAGTGGGGGCTAAAATATAAAAAAGCCGAAGCATATAAACATCGGCTTTTTTAGGGGGATTTATGTCATTTTATTCATAGCTTGAACTGTTTTATCTCTTGCTGCAGTTGATGTGACAGTTCAGATAATTCAGCTGCTTGTTGGGCGGCTTCCGTTGCTTCAATGGCTAGTTCGTTAGAAACATCACGAATACCGACTGTATTGCGAGTGATTTCTTCTGTTACCGAAGATTGCTCTTCAGCCGCCGAGGCAATCTGAGTTGCCATGTCGCTGATGTTGACTACTGCTGAATTGATTTGAGATAAACTGTCGGAAGAGGCTGTCGCATCTTCAACTGTTGCTTCTGCTAATTGGCGGCTATCCCCCATGATACCCACAGCATGAGTGGTTGTTCGTTGTAACGTTTCAATCATTTGCTGAATTTCTTGCGTTGATGCGTGGGTGCGCTGGCTAAGTACGCGTACTTCATCAGCAACGACAGCAAAGCCTCGTCCTTGCTCTCCTGCTCGTGCCGCTTCAATTGCCGCATTTAATGCGAGTAAATTAGTCTGCTCAGCAATACCCTGAATCGTCGATAAAATGGTATTGATACTTTGTGCGTGGGTATTTAATTCTTCAATAACCTCGGTGGCGGTTTTAACGTCTGTCGCTAAATTGGCAATAGACCCTTGGCTTTGGTGAACCTGTGCTGTCCCGTGTTCAACGACTGTGACAGTTTCACTCGATGTTTTTGCTGTATTTTCAGCATTGTGGGCGATCTCTTGCGTTGCTGCCGCCATTTCATTAATGGCTGTTGCGACCATATTAATTTCATCTTGCTGGTGCTGAATACGCGTGCTGCGTTCTTCTGCCTGTGCTGCGGTTGTATGTGACTGTTGGTTGAGTGATGCAGATACCTTGTTTAATTGTTTGACCATGGTATGCATATTGCTTACAAAGCGATTGAAGTTAATGGCAAGCTGACCGACTTCATCATCACTATTGGGTTCCAAGCGCTGAGTCAAATCACCTTTTCCATTGGCTATTTCTGCTAAGGCTTGAGAGACACGAGCCAAATCGCGGAACAAATAGTTAATTAACCAAGAAACAAAGAGCATGGCCAACAATGTTGCAATGGTTCCAGTCATAATTAGTTGGCGCAATAAACGTTGATGACTGGCTTCTTCTGTATCGCGATCCATTTCAACGGCGAATAACCAGTTGCTATTGGCGATAGCATCAAAGTAAACAAGTTTGTCTTTGCCTTGCTGCTGGTAGATTTCAATGCTCTTATTCTGTATAGCTGCATCAATTGCGGTTGGTGTTAATTCTGGAGCTACACTGATAAATTTATTCATAATTAAATTGGGAGCAGGGTAGGCAAGAATTTGACCTTTATTGGTCAGTAACATTGCATGGGCACTGTCGCCAACATCGTAATTGTTAATATTATTCTGTAATGAATTTAATGGGATATCAGCCCCTATCACACCAGATTTTTGCCCATTTATATAAATGGGTACCGAAAAGGTAATCATTGTTTTCCCATTATCAGCACCTATGTAAGGTGATGAAACAATGACGTCGTTAGCATTTAAGGCTTTGCTATACCATTCTCGTTGTCGGGCATCAAAACCTTTAAGTGCTGTGTTTTGTCCGGCAATAAATAGCTGACCCGTTAAGTCGGCATAAAATACATCGTTAAATTTTCCAATCTGTTTTGCTTGAAGCATTGCTGGCTGTAATAGCGATATATCCGTTACTTTAGATGTACTTTGAATGATGAGTTTATGGTCATCAAGCCAAGAACCAATGCTATCTGTAGCAATATTGGTGAGGCTTATTGCACGGGAGTAAATGCCATTTCTCGTTTGTGAAAAAAGTTCTTGTGAGGCAAGCCAGATCAGACTTGTCGCTATAATGCTAATAGCAATGAGTATTGAGCCGATTAACTTTGTTTTGAGGGTTAATTTCATTTTAAATTTTTTTATATGGTATTGGTGACGGTATAGTACATGTTCTATACAATATAAGCACCTTGCTGTGTATGTCGGTGAGAAAAAATTCATTGATATGTGAATTGACGAAGAACCTTGTTGTCGATATGACCAGTAATAATCGTTTATTTAGATGTTTAGACGTCTAGAAGTTGACACGTATAGATGGAAGTTTTAGTCTATGACAAATTCTAAAATAGATGTCCTGTAGTCATCATGTCGAACACAACACAACAATCTACCATTAAGCCATCAGCACTTGCACTGCTGCCTTTAGGCGTGTTTCTAAGCCTCTTTATTGGTGTTGGAACTTACTTAACTATGCAAGGTGTCGACTTTGCTTTTTACCAGTTGCCAGCTCCTGTTGCCGCATTACCTGCGATCGTTATTGCGCTGCTACTGAGCAAAGAAAAATTAAATAAAGCAATCGAGCAGTTTTTACGTGGTGTCGGTCATAGCGACATCATTGCAATGTGTATGATTTATCTATTAGCGGGTGCTTTTGCTGCTGTTGCTAAGGCTACGGGGGGCGTGGATGCGACCGTTAATCTTGGTCTTTCAATGATTCCTGCAAGTATGATCTTACCGGGTATTTTTGTGATATCTGCTTTCATCGCAACTGCAATGGGTACTTCTATGGGTACGATTGCGGCAGTTGCGCCTGTGGCTCTGGGGTTAGCTCAAGCAGCAGGAATGGATGTCGCGCTAACGGCTGGTGTTGTACTGAGTGGTGCGATGTTTGGTGATAATTTATCCATTATTTCTGATACGACTATTGCCTCTACCCGTTCGCAGGGCTGTCAGATGAAAGACAAGTTCCGCGAGAATATTCGCATTGCTTTACCTGCTGCAATTGTTGCTATTTTGGTGTTCGCATTTAGTAGCACTGTTACTGAAGTACCTGCAGCGAGTGATATTGAATGGTTAAAAGTATTGCCTTACATTACGATTTTAGTGTTGGCGGTATCGGGTCTGAATGTGTTCGTGGTGCTGGGTATCGGTATCTTGTTAGCGGGTGGTATTGGCCTTGTGTCGGTTGACGACTATAGTTTATCGACGTACGCAAAAGACATCTATGCTGGCTTCGGCAATATGCAAGAAATCTTCTTACTGTCCATGCTTATTGGTGGTATCAGTGAGCTAATGCGCCAACAAGGTGGCCTTGCGTATTTAACGCAAATGATTAGCCGTATTATTCGAGTCTTTAGTAAAGATCACTCGCAAGGACAAAACCTACGAGCAAGTGAGTTTGGCATTGCAGGTTTGGTTGGTTTAACGAATGTTTGTACTGCTAATAACACGGTAGCGATTATTGTTTCAGGTGGCGTTGCACGTGAACTAGCTGAAGAGAATGGTGTAACGCCTCGTCGTAGTGCAAGTTTGCTCGATATATTCTCTTGTGTGGTTCAGGGCGTTCTACCTTACGGTGCTCAAGCATTATTATTGGGGTCGGTATTTGGTTTATCGCCACTTGAAGTGGTTAGCCACTCTTATTATTGTTTCTTCTTAGCGATTGCTGCCGTTATTGCGGTTTTATTGAAGCACCCTAATCGTCAATTAGCGAATGCTTAACGGTTAATGACGTTGTACTGTTTTCATTAATTAACACTATTTATAGAAATATCAAAAGCTCTGCATTTGCGGAGCTTTTTTATGCGTGTTGCGTATACCGCGTAATTTTTGCATTTATGTAAAGTGATCTACTCAACATATTGATGAAATGAATCCGCAACTGCTGATGAATTAACTTAGACTGACGCAAGTTAAATTCTGCATGCCTTGTTAATAATCAATAACAAGGGAGTGCAGGCAGTGGAATAAAATCAATAAAAACGATTAAGGTGGAAACCATGAAGCAACGCCTATTTGCCAAAACAGCATTGAGCGCAGCTTTGCTTGCAGTACTTTCTGGTTGTGCAAGCCAAGCTGATATCGCCTCACCAGCATGGGATGCTGATAAAACGTATAAGATCACTATTCTTCATACCAACGATCATCATGGCCGTTTCTGGCAGAATAAAAATGGTGAGTACGGAATGGCAGCGCGTAAAACGCTGTTAGATGAATTGCGCACGGAAGTGCAGGCTGAAGGCGGTACAGCATTGCTTCTGTCTGGTGGTGATATTAACACTGGCGTACCAGAATCTGATCTACAAGACGCAGAACCCGATTTTAAAGGCATGAATATGCTGGGTTATGATGCAATGGCATTAGGTAATCATGAGTTTGATAACCCGCTTGAAGTACTGCGTAAGCAAGAAGCGTGGGCAGAATTCCCAATGCTATCTGCAAATATTTACGATAAAGAAACAGGCAAGCGTTTATTTCAGCCTTATCAAATCTTTGAGCAGCAAGGGATTAAAATTGCAGTCATTGGTTTAACGACCGAAGATACGGCGAAAATTGGTAATCCAGAATATATTAGCGGCATTGATTTTCGTGATCCTAAATCGGAAGCTAAAAAGTTAATTGCTGAGCTAAAAGAAACAGAAAAGCCAGACGTGATTATTGCAGCAACGCATATGGGCCATTATGAAAATGGTAACCGTGGTGTGAATGCGCCTGGTGATGTAGCGTTAGCGCGCTATGTTGATGAAGGTGATTTGGACATGATTGTAGGCGGCCACTCGCAAGAGCCCGTCTGTATGGAAGGTCCAAATATGTACAATAAAAACTTTAATCCAGGTGATGCTTGTCAGCCAGACCAACAAAATGGTACATGGATTGTTCAAGCACACGAATGGGGCAAGTATGTTGGTCGTGCGGATTTTGAATTCCAGAACGGCGAACTGGAGATGGTTAGCTATAACTTGATTCCTGTTAACTTGAAGAAAAAAGTGAAGATGCCTGATGGCTCTAAAAAGCGCGTCTTTATTCAAGACGAAATCACTGAAGATCAAGCTGTATTGTCTTTCTTAACACCATATCAAGAAAAAGGTCAGGATCAACTTAACATTAAAATTGCTAATTCTAATGGCAAGTTAGAAGGCGATCGCAGTGTTGTTCGTTTCGAGCAGACTAACCTTGGTCGTTTGATCGCGGCTTCTCACATGCAGCGTGCCAAAGCAGACTTTGCTGTCATGAACTCTGGCGGTGTGCGTGATTCTATCGAGGCCGGTGATATCACGTATAAAGATGTGTTAACGGTTCAGCCATTTGGCAATATCGTAACTTACACCGACATGACGGGCGCAGAAATCCTAGATTACTTAAATGTTGTGGCAACAAAACCTGTTGATTCTGGTGCTTATGCGCAGTTTTATGGCATTTCTATGGTGGTAGAGCAGGGTAAAGTGCATGACGTTAAGATTGGTGCTAAAGCATTAGATCTTAATGCAACATACCGTTTTACTATCCCAAGCTTTAATGCTGCAGGTGGCGATGGTTACCCGAAAATTGCTGATCATACTGGTTACGTGAATACTGGCTTTGTAGATGCAGAAGTCTTGAAAGAGTTCTTGCAAGCTAACAGCCCGATTGATGTAAACGCTTATGCACCAAAAGGCGAAATCGTTTATAAATAAACGATATACAGATTAATGAGAGCGGTATCTTATTGGTTTTTTACTATTATGAGTATTAAGCTGTAGGGTGCCGTTTTTTTATATCTTCTTGTCGTAATTATTTGCTGTTGCACTTGGATAGAGCCGTTCTCTTTACTGGTGTTGATTGGTGGTAAGGCATATAGTAAATGGCTTAAGCATTGTCATTTACCATAAGGGAGTCAGCGATAATGACACCAGCAATAAAGTTAGCTAAAAAGAAAGGGGTTCACTTTAATGTTCATCAATATGAACATGATCCTGCCAATACTAACTTTGGTCTAGAAGCTGCTGAAGTGTTAGGTCAAAACCCGAACCTTGTCTTCAAAACATTACTATTTTCACTTAATGGCGACCCGAAAAAATTGGCGGTGGCTATTGTGCCTGTGTCTGGCATGTTGGATTTAAAAGCTGCCGCAAAGGCGGCGGGTGGAAAGAAGGCCGAAATGGCTGATCCACTAATAGCTGAGAAGACAACGGGCTATATTGTTGGTGGAATTAGCCCATTAGGGCAAAAGAAGCGATTACCTACATTTTTAGATTCATCAGCCCAGCCACTAGAAACAATTTGTGTGAGTGCGGGGCGTCGTGGCCTAGAAATTGAGCTAGCACCTAACGATTTATTGTCGCTAACATCTGGTCAGTTTGCTTTGATTGCAAAAGAGTAGCGAAAGAATCGATGAAGAGTCATAACCTCAATTTATTGCGTACGTTACAAGTGCTGCTTGATGAGTGCCATGTTAGTCGTACAGCAGAGCGTTTGCATATTACTCAATCGGCAGTGAGTCGACAGTTAACCCAATTGCGTGAAGTATTTAACGATACCTTGCTAATACGTGAGGGGAATCGATTATTGCTGACCCCCCGTGCAGAAGCCTTGAAACTGCAGTTAGATTCACTTTTGTCTGAGTGCAATAGCTTGTTTGAACCAGTCACCTTTCAGCCTGAACAATGGCAGGGAAAAGTGGTGCTATCGTCTTCTGATTATGTGGCGCAATATATTCTTCCTGAGGTGGTTGAGCATCTGCGCGAGCACGCTCCACTCGTTAGTGTCGCTTATCAGTTGTGGTCACCCAAGCAATTTGCTCAATTAGCTGATCTTGATATTCAATTTGTCTCTACCATGCTACCAGCTATTCCAGATGGTTTATGTGGCGAACCGATTGGGGCGGATTATCCTGTGTGTGTGATGCGTTCTGATCATCCTTTAGCGATGGTGGATTCACTGCAATTAAATGATTTTTTGTATTATGACCATGCATCAGTAACAGGCGGGGGAGATAAAGACAGCTTTGTTGATCAGTGTTTAGCTGAACAAGGATTAAGTCGAAGGGTTAAGCTATCAGTCCCTTTTTTTACTTCAGCGCTTAATACCATTTGTCGTTCTGATATGCTGTTGGTGATCCCAGAACATATTGCCGTGAATATGAAGCAACTTTTTCCTATTACCTACCTTCCTCTCCCTTTCCCTATATCTGTGCCCGAGCATAAATATTGGTTACTTTGGCACCCTAAATATAATAATGAACCGTCACATCAATGGATGCGAACATTACTCTTAACTATTATGCGAAGCTCGATGTATTCAATGCCCATGATTAATAATCATGAGGCTGATGAATTGTTTTGATTTCTAATTATAACCATTGCTTGTTAGTTTACCGCCATGCAAAAGGAGCAAAAGCATGACACTGAGTATTTGGTTTTCATTATTAATGATTTGTATGTTAGGGGCGATGTCGCCGGGGCCAAGCTTAGCGGTTGTGGCTAAACATAGCCTTGCAAGCGGAAGGCTGCATGGCATTGTTACGTCATGGGCGCATGCAATCGGTGTTGGTGTGTATGCACTACTAACATTGTTGGGCTTAGCAGTCGTATTAAAGCAGTCACCTACTGTGTTTACATTTATTTCTTATGCAGGTGCAGCTTATTTGGCTTACCTAGGGGTAAATGCACTGCGCTCGAAAGGTGGTGTGGCGGCGAAACTTTCAGCGGGTAAAAAAGCACGCTTACGTGAAGCGGCTCGTGATGGTTTGATGATTTCATTGTTAAATCCCAAGCTGGCTTTATTCTTTTTAGCACTATTCAGTCAGTTTGTTGCTGTTGGTACCGAAATGACCAGCCGTTCCATCATAGTTGCCACACCATTATTGGTTGATGGTTTATGGTATACCTTTATTGCTTTTGTATTATCGAATCCGAAGGTATTAGATAAGTTGCGTACTAAAGCTCAATTGATCGATCAATTGTCAGGTGTTGTTCTCATTCTTTTGGCAATTCGAGTGGTTATTCAAGCGTAGAGAGCAGCGAAAGACAATTGAATATATAAATTCATACAGTAAAGAAGGCTTTCTGGAACTTTCTTCGGAAAGCCTTTTTATTTGATTTTTTTAGCCTCGATCCGAAGCGTTGAGGTTATTATCGTGAAAGTAAATAGCCCTTAACGTTGGCGCTTTTGATGCTTCTCACGATTGTCGAGTTTTTTGGCTGGGCTTTTCTTTAGCATTACATACGTTGCCCCATTACCGCCGTGCTGTCGTAGTGCCGAGTGAAAACACATGATGTCAGATATTTGCTCTAACCATGTTGCGACATGGCTCTTCATCATTGCTGGTGGATCAGAACGCTCGCCCTTGCCATGAATGATAATGACAGTACGAATATCCATGCGTTGGCATTGTTTTAGAAATTGTAGAATTTCATCTCGTGCCTGTTTTAAGGTTTTACGATGAAGATCCAAGCGAGCTTGTATTTCGTATTTTCCAAGCCGTAGTTTTCTAAATACACCTTCCTGAACGCCATCTCGTTTGAACTCAATAATATCTTCAGGCTTTCGCATTATGACGTTATCAAGTGATAAATATTCAGGATCACTTTCAGTAAGGGTTTGAGCTGCTGTCTGACGTGCTAAATGTGTTTCTGTTATTTGGTATTTTTGAGTTATTTCAACTTGATCTTGTTCGAGTGGTGAAACATCGGCCATCATCTCTCGAAAGAGATCTAATTCATTATTATCTGACATGATGCTTTGGCGTTAAAGGGCTATGAGGTAATTATACGAGGCAATCTGGGAAGGATAAAGATAAAATAAACCCAGGATCAATACCGACAAGTTGATCCTGGCGCAAGTAAAATATATTGCGAAATGGCTCTAGTGAGGAGAGGGGGCTGACAACACTTTGTAAACAAAGTAGCCGCCAAAAAATAGCATTAAACCCAACGTAATAAAGATGACGATCATTGAAGAGAGCCCTACAGCGTTACCAAATAGAAGATCCAGCCAAAAATCCATGTGCTTTCCTTAAAGTCGTGAGTTAGTGGCTACAAGATAATCAATGAATGAAAACGTTATGATGATTTGGATCAATGGTTGGTAAGATGTTTAATTTCTGTTTTTAATGGTGTGTTTTAGATCACTTAAGTAACGGTGTTTCCTCTGGTTTGTGTGATTGATGAGCAACTGAATCTAGAATTAAAAAAAATGGCTTGTAAAACTTGCTTAATATTCAGTGCTGAGTATTATAGGCGACCTCAACAGCACTCCTGTTGATTATGTCGGTGAATAGCGCAGCTTGGTAGCGCATCTGGTTTGGGACCAGAGGGTCGGGGGTTCGAATCCCTCTTCACCGACCACTATTATTTCTATTTGATATAAGTCGAATAGAATCAATCTGGTAAGATTTAAAATATACAATGTCGGTGAATAGCGCAGCTTGGTAGCGCATCTGGTTTGGGACCAGAGGGTCGGGGGTTCGAATCCCTCTTCACCGACCACTATTCTTTCTGTTTGATGCAAGTCGAATAGAATCAATCTGGTAAGATTTAAAACATACAATGTCGGTGAATAGCGCAGCTTGGTAGCGCATCTGGTTTGGGACCAGAGGGTCGGGGGTTCGAATCCCTCTTCACCGACCACTATTATTTCTGTTTGATGCAAGTCGGATAGAATCAATCTGGTAAGATTTAAAATATACAATGTCGGTGAATAGCGCAGCTTGGTAGCGCATCTGGTTTGGGACCAGAGGGTCGGGGGTTCGAATCCCTCTTCACCGACCACTTTTGAAAGCCTCGTCTTAGGACGGGGCTTTTTTCGTTTTTAGTATATGTTTTTATTCATGCTTAAGCGCTTCTGTTGTTCTTCGTGATCTTCTTATCAGCACTGAACCTTTTTGCTTTTTGTCAGCTGCGTGACAGTGAATCCGTTCTGCTTCAATAAATTAGGTAACCCTTTATCACCGAATAAATGGAATGCGCCTACTACAATCATAAACTTACCTTGTTGGTAAGGTGAGCCATTGGTTAATTGGTTAGTCCAGTCTTTATTACGATCGAAAATAAGTACATTATCAACAGCTTCACTGTGTTGGCTTTCTTCGAAGAGCGCAGTTAATTTCTGGCTATCGCCTGCTTTCCAAGCATTAATGAGGCACGTGAATTCGCTGCTCATTTTTTCCCAGTCATCAATTGATGTTGTGAGCATTTCTTTGCCGTGGTTGGGCATCCCTTTTAACATTGATAGTTGTTGTTCAACGCTTTCTAATTCAAGAATAGGCAAATCATCGTTCATTGCCCTGCGCAGTAAAATGGTGTCAATACCTTGCTCTGCACTCAAGCCTAATTGAGTGGCAAGTGACATTTGAATACTGATCACTGTTAGCCAAGGCGGATTTTTACTGAGAGATGAATAAGGCAGCTTTAAGTCATTGGCGATTGAAGCGAGTTTTTCAAGCTGTTGGTGATTCAGCATAGATGATGTTGTAGGCCCTGACATATCTAAAGTTGCTTGAGAGGGGCGTAGAATGTTGGCCTCAACAACGAGGCTGTCTGCCGTTTTCCAGTGCTCTAAAAAGGCACTTGGCAAAGGATACATATCATCAGTGCCAGCATGCACAGAGCCTAAAATAATAAATTCACGGTTAGCGTCTTTTACTTGCCAAACTATAGGCTCGGCAAAAACTGATGTTGTAATAAATGGCAGCACCATAAGTGCTTTTGAAAACAAAGTTTTGAACATGGTTAAACCAAAGTTGCTGCAAGAGAGTTTGTTATATCAATTATATCGATAATTTACCATTGCCAGTAGGCTGGAATAGAGAGGGGGAAACGACCGATAAATCGGCCGTTTGGGTGTGGTAAAATAGCGTCATTCAATGGGAATGATTAACGGTATTATTTTGCTTTCGTCGCAGGGTGTAACCAAAACCACCAGATGATAAAACCAATAGCGAACAATCCGATAAGACCAACCATATTATTTCTCCTGCTGATTAGGTTTGAATAAACGTAAGCGGTTTGCATTGCTTACCACGGTGATAGACGATAGAGCCATGGCTGCCCCTGCAATAACAGGGCTTAATAAGGTGCCAGTTAATGGAAATAGCACACCTGCTGCAATCGGAATACCCAACGAGTTATATATGAAGGCACCAAATAAATTTTGCTTCATGTTTTTCAATGTTGCTTTCGAGAGCTGAATAGCATCAACCACACCGTGCAAAGAATGACGCATTAACGCAAACTGGGCACTTTCAATTGCAATATCACTACCACTTCCCATCGCAATACCGACCTCTGCCAGTGCGAGAGCAGGGGCATCATTAATACCATCCCCAACCATCGCAACTTTATGCCCTTGTTGTTGAAGTTCCGCTATTTTTGCAGCTTTTCCATCAGGTAATACCCCTGCAATGACGGTATCAATGCCTGCTTCATTGGCGATGGCATTGGCTGTAACCAGTGTATCACCCGTTAGCATCACCACATTAAGGTTCATTGCTTTCATACGTTTTACCGCTGAAATGGAATCTTGACGTAAGGGATCGCTAACCCCCAATACCCCTGCTAGCTGGTTATCAATCGCCATGTAGATAGGGGTTGCCCCTTTGCTGGCAATAATATGAACATCTTCATCTGCAGCATCAATGTTAATGTGATGCTGTTGAAGTAAACGAGCATTGCCTAATAGAAGTTGGTGTTCACTTACTTTACCTATAACACCAAAGCCTGGTTTGGCTTCGAATGACTGCTGTTTAAGTAGTGAAAGTTCTTCGGCATTGGCGGCATCAATAATTGCACGTGCCAGAGGGTGCTCAGAGCCTTGTTCAAGGCTGGCTGCTAAGTTGAGTAAGTCGTTACTTTGAGTATTGTTGTAGGTATGAATATTAACAACTTGAGGTTTGCCTTCTGTCAGTGTTCCCGTTTTATCGAGCACTACGGTGTCGATATCAGCGGCAAGTTGCATCGCTTCTGCATCACGAATTAAGATGCCATATTCTGCTGCACGGCCCACCCCTACGGTTACCGACATTGGGGTTGCCAAACCAAGCGCACAAGGACAAGCGATGATTAATATTGTCGTTGCTGTGATCAGCATATAGATCGACGAGGGTTCTGGCCCGAAGTAGTACCATGCCATAGCGGTTATAATGGCAATAATCATGACGCTAGGAACGAAGATCGCTGAAATAGTATCAGCTAACCGTGCCAGTGCGGGTTTACTGCTTTGGGCTTGGCGAACTAGCTGGATAATACGCGCTAGCATGGTATTGCTACCAATATGTTCAGCTTTAAAAATTAGGCTGCCATTTTGGTTCATTGTGCCAGCGTGAACTTTATCTCCGGCTTGCTTGTTGGCTGGAATTGGCTCACCAGTCAACATTGATTCATCAATATAGCTTTGACCTTCTTCAACGATCCCATCAACCGGTATTTTTGACCCAGGATGAAGGCGTACCAACATGCCTGCTTGTACGTCGGCGAGTGGCACTTCTTGCTCGTTCCCATTAATAATAACAATGGCTGTTTGAGGCTGCAGATCGATTAAACGCTCTAATGCTTTTGATGTACGACTACGTGCTTTCGCTTCAAGTGCATGCCCGACGGTGATTAGGCCTAAAATCATTGCACTTGCTTCAAAGTACACATGACGAGCGGGTTCTGGAAAAATATCGGGTGCAATAACCACTAACATTGAAAATAGCCAAGCGGATCCTGTACCAAGGGCGACTAAGGTATCCATGGTTGCACGGTGGTGTACGAATGCTTTCCAGGCGTTAATAAAGAAATGGCGCCCAGCGGTGATTAATAAAACAAAGGTAATAATGCCAATTACCCCCCAGGCAATTTGACTGCTAGAAGAGTTAATCGTCATATTCCCGCCTAATAGCCCCCAGGCCATTAGAGGAATACCTAGACCGAGAGAAACAAAGGCATTACGCATATGCAGGCGATATGTCGTGTCATTCTGTTTTTGTTGGCGTGCGCGGCGTGTTTGTTCATCTGCACTCAATTCAGCCCCGTAACCTGCATTAATGATAGCCGTTATAATATGTTGGTCAGAGGCTGTACCGGTAACTAATGCAGTACGTTCTGCTAGATTGATATTGGCTTGTTCGACACCAGGCACTGCCAAGATCGCTTTTTCTACTGAAGATACGCAACTTGCACATGTCATTCCAGAAAGTAGGAATTGCAAAGTACTCGAAGAGGCACCTTCTTGTATTGGGGCGATATTCGGTGTGTCTTTTGTATGGCTTATTTCTATATCGGCGTGATTGACTACAGTCTCAGTACCATCTACTTTTTTCGCCATGAAGCCAAGTGATTTAATCAGAGATATAAGCGTATCAGCTTCGTTTTTAGCTGTGATAGTCGCCTGCGTTTTACTTATGGTGAAATCGCTAACAGTAGCTTGCTCAGCGAGTGCATTTTCGATTTTTTTGACGCACTTACCGCAATTTAGCCCCGATAAAGCAAAATGAAAAGTGTGTTCAGTAGGCACGGAGTAACCTAACGTTTTGATCAGTGTGATTAAGTTTGGTTCTGTGATTGCCCCTGTTACTGATGCTTGTGTTTTGGTAACTGAAAAATCAGTGATCTGGTTATTTTCAGCTAGCGCAGCTTCTACCTTTGCCACACATTTACCACATGATAAGCCCTGAAGTGGCAATATGTGCTGATAGCCCGCCTCGTAGCCCAGTGCTGTAATGGTTGACATGATGGGTGCTAGCTCAACGTTTCCTATAATGATGGCGCGTTGAGTATTTACCTCAACATGCTCGATATTCGGTAAGGTCGTTAGAGCGGTGTGGATTTTGTTCGCACAATTCATACAACGAACTTTTCCGAGAGGAAGGATAAATTCGGTCATGTTTGTCACCTTAGCTACGAGAAGCGATAAGTGGAAAAGTAAAGAATATTTTAATTTGATAGTAACAATAAACCTTCTAGTTGGTGTAAGGTCAAGCGAGTTATATAAATTAATTCGTGAAGGGGGCTAGCTGGAAGATCGGATAAGAAAATACTTGTCAAAAAGGGAATCTTCACAGAATAATAGAGTCCAATAACCTTACACAAACTGTAATGTTCAAGAGGCTGGTATGAATATTAGCAACGTCGCAACAAAAACAGGGTTAACCACTAAAACGATCCGATTCTATGAAGGGAAAGGGATTATTACGGTGCCAGAACGTAGCAGTAATGGTTACCGTCTATATGGTGAAAAGCATGTTGCAGAGTTAAATCTTATTCGTCGCTCACGTTTAGTTGGGTTTTCTTTAGAGGAGTGTGGTGAATTACTGGCATTATCGCGGGATCCTAAGCGTAAAAGTGCAGATGTAAAACTGAAAGCCCAGGAAAAGTTAATTGAAATTGATCATAAAATAGAGGAGTTATTGACGATGAAGAAAACCCTGGAAACATTGACGAAACAATGCCCAGGGAATGAGGGAGCGGCATGCCCAATTATTGAGGGGTTAAGCCAAGATTAAGCGTCTTTATCTAACAGAGACAGCTTGCCCTTGTATTGAATAACCTTCATGGTATCTGATGGGGTATTGGTATAGACCGCCATATGGGCTGGAGATATTTGTTTCATGCTCATTTGATACCAAGAACGTTGATTTAATACATTGATAGCACTCATGACTTCTGGGGTCATTTTTTTAGTATGATCTTCGTGGCTGGTTACTACAATCACGGCATTATTAAAGATATTAAAATACCAACCGTTAAGTACGGTATAGCCGTTATCTTTATCTGGGTAGTCAATTAATGTGTACTGCCCAAGTTTACAGCTGCCAAACTCTTCACGATCACCAATCATGTATTTGAAACTAAAATCGCAGCCAAACCCGTTGATAATAGGAAATAGCAATAATCCTACAAAGGCAATAAACGCTATCAATATGAGTTTACTGTGCTTCATAAATGTTACCTTTAAAATCGATATAGAGAGAATGACTTGCTGTTTTTGGAAGATCTTCTAGATTGAGCAATTCAATATTGCCGCAAATTTCTTGTTCATTAAAGCTGATGCAAGGCGGCGATTGCCAGCTACTCACCCATAACGTGACCCACGTAAACACCACCACAACAGAAACACTAAAAGATACCGTTTGAAATAGTTGGCGTTTAGATTTGCTTATTGAATGACCATCGTTATGGCTGCTAATGCTTTTTTTCTCTGACTTTTCTGCATCCATTTCTTCATTAACCAGAGAGATTGGTTCTGGTTGTATTGTATGTTGAATAAAGGTATTTTTGGCAATCGTAAACCCCGCACCTTTAATCGTGATAATAATTTCGATCTTGGTTTTGAATGCTTTTCTTAAATTAGCAATGGCTACATTCAGTGAGTTAGGTACAACAACCTTGTTGGGCCATCCTATCTCTAGCAATTTTTCTCGTGTAATTATCTCGCCATTATTTTCAATCAAATACTGCAAAACTTTAGTTTCGCTCGCACTGAGTTTTGTCGTGCTTTCTGTGGTTCGAAAAGCACTTTTCTGAGGCTCAAAAATATCATTACCATGCTTATAGATGATCATGTGCTGTTACCTATTTATTGTATGCAACAAAACCAGAGGTTTGTCGCTTTCTTATTCTTAATGATGTTTATCAAGACGGCTAAATACACTGAGGGCAATGGTTTTTATATAACACCGTAATGAAACCATGTTCGACAAAGTGCAATATTGGGTATTCGTATGAATATACTCAATGGTATAAAAAGTCAGGCATATTGTTATTCACACATGTTTATTTTTCGAAAGGGATGCTAACAAAATAAAGGATTTATGGAAGAGACGGCCATGAACGTTAATTGGTTGAATCATTGTTTTAGCGTGTTTTTATTTTCATTTTATAGCTTTCAGAAGTGAGTAGTTTTATAAATGCACTTAACCTGAGTCTTTCTTAAGTTGCTGTTAATTATTGTTTTTTATGTTTTTATGTTTTTCTTGTGTTGGGTTTTATGTTTTTCAGAACTTGAATTGCGATCTTTATCACTCTTTGTTTTGGTTTTTTTCTGAAAATGTCATGTTTCAGAACTCGTACTGTTGATGGGAATGAATAAACCTAATTAATAATGAACAACATTTTTTATTATTTGTTCAGTAGGGAACTTAGTCGCAGTATGTATCTCGTTCCTGACATGCCCTCGGCAGTACAATAGAAAAAAATCAGTACGCATTAACGAGTGGCCAATTAGAAAATTCGGAGTTTATAATGAAATTGAAATCACTATCTTTATCAGTTCTTGCTGCACTTTCTTTAGGCGTAGCTACTCAAGCGATGGCTGACGATGCAGTTGCAAATGATGCGACTCAATCTGTAGATAAAGCTGGCTTTTGGATCGGTGCTGGTATGGGTATGGGTATCGTTGATAGCAATGACCTGTCTAACGTTGGCGGTACTGGTGAAGCATTTAGCTCTAAATTAGAAGCTGGTTACGACTTCAACAAAAATGTTGGTCTTTACACTAGCTACGATTACATGCATGACCTAGGTAATGCCGATCTACACCTTGGTACTCTTGGTGTTAAGGGTAACTACTACTTTACACAAGACCTATCTGTCTTCGGTAAGTTGGGTGCAACTTACATCTTTGCTGAAGGTGAGATCGATGATAGCTTCACTGGTACTGCGGGTGTTGGTCTTGAGTACCAACTAACTAATGCTGTATCAACCAAGATTGGTTACGATTACTACCAGAACCTAGAATTGAACCAAGGTCAAGACACTGACCTACATCAGGTTTACTGGGGTATGACTTATAAGTTCGGTCAACCTGCAACACCAATGATCGTAACTCAGGACGTTGAAGTTGTTAAAGAAGTGCCTGTAGAAGTAACGACAATGACTCGTTCAAACTTCGTACTTCCTTACCAAACTGGTCAAGTTGATGTGAACGATTACGGTCGTTACAACCTAAACGAAGTTGCACAAACGCTGCAAGCAAACCCTGAACTAACAGCTGAAATCATCGGTCGTACTGATTCAACTGGTACTGCTGCAATCAACGCTAAAGTGTCTGAAGCACGTGCAAACGCGGTATCTCAGTACCTAGTTGATAACGGTGTTGACGTATCTCGCCTAACAGTAACATCTGTTGCTGATCAGAACCCACTTACAGACGACAACGGCAAGTCTCTAATCGAGCGTTCTGTTGAAGTTGTAATCAAGTAGTTAGATGTTCAATGCAATAGCGCTAAGACGTTATTGCATTTTGACTATCTTGATTTTAGGTAACAATTGCGAATGCCGGTTTTACCGGCATTTTTTTTAAAAAATTTTAATCACCTTAAATAATTGTGGGTATCCGTTACTTAAGGTGATTAGTATCTCGGAAAGTTACAATTACATGATGAAAAAAATTAAATTTTGCATTTTAGCCATGCTCGCTTTGCCTTTAACGGGGTGCTTTTCAAATCAACACTTATTAAGTGAATCTGATCAATATGTGGGTGAGTGGGTTCTTGAGGGTGGGATTAGTATTCCAGGTATTACTAAGCGCCAACCGGGTATGACCATTGAAGAGAATCTAGGCGTTGCAGGCTTTACCGGATGTAACTTATTTAAAGGGAAAGTGAATCTAGATGATGGTGCGGTGAACTTCACACTACCAGCGATGACGCATAAAATGTGCCTGCCAGAAATCGTTGAACAAGAGCAAAATATTATGAATGTTTTACGTCATGCAACTAATATTGAAGTAGTGAATGAGACGTTAGTCGTGGATTCTGGTGATCGTTTCTTAGTATTTGAAAAAGCCAATAAACATATTTAATTGATTGGTACAGGTTTAAAATAAAAAGGGCAGAGTAATGATGATTACTCTGCCCTTTTTGATATGTCGAAAATCTTTATTTAGTATAAAAGGGAGTATAGCTTGCGGCGATATTGCCCTGCAATTGGATTACCTTGGCCTAATGCGGCAAGAATATCCATCATCGTTTTCTTCGCGCTACCATCTGCAAAGTTTAAGTCTTTCTGTAAAATCGTAATCAATAATTCTAGTGCTTCTTCTGTACGATTTACTTGATTGTACTGAATAGCCAGATCGAAAGAGATGGCTGAATCTGTTGGGGTAGTGGCTAGTTTCTCTTCTAATGACCGGATTTCTGGAGAATCGCTTGCTTGCTTGTGTAATTCAAGTTTCGCCATTAAGCCTTTGTATTTTGCATCTTGATCTTGCATTAGAACGGTCGCTAGTAACGTTTCAGCTTCACCAAATTGAGCGGTTTCCACTAAACATTCAGCGATGGCAAGAGTGACAATACCTGCTTGGGGGAATGCAGTCGCGAGTTGACGAAGTACAGGCAGGGCTTGAGCATATTCTTTATTATCGACGAGCGTTAACGCTGCCTTTAACTGTAATTCTTCTTGGCTTGGTAGATGTTTATTCAACATTTCACGCAGGCTAGCTTCTGTTTGAGGGCCTGAGCTACCATCTGCGGGTTGACCATCTTTAAACAATGCAACTGTAGGTAAACCTCGAACGCCAAACTGTGAGGCAACCATTTGCTGGGTTTCACAGTTAAGGGTCGCAAGAACAAGTTGCCCTTGATACTCACGAGTAATTTTCTCAAGTATTGCATTTACTTCAAGGGTCTCAGGCATTGATGGTGCCCAAAAGCTGATTGCAACAGGTGTTTGCTTTGATTGCTCAATCACTTGTTGGAGATTTTGTTCTGTCAGTTCAATCGCTAATTGTTCGTACATGCTACTCATCCGTAAACTGTTTAAATTTCAAATTTGTCTATACCTTGCCAGAGTTAGCGCAAAAAAGTGGGGCATTTAATTAAATAATATGGGGGGTAATTCATGTTTATCAAGAAATAGGCGAAGGAATGTGAAGCAAAGATGAAAAAAAGGAGAGTATTCCTCTCCTTTTTAGCCTTGAAATGTTAACAGTAAAGCGAGTGTCACACAGACACAAAGCATATTTATTTGGCGTAATGTCATACCACACCCTCAGGGGTTTTCGTTATAAGTCGTAGGGAGATGTCGAGAAATCAGACACAGAAGATTTTTCTTCTATCTACGTAATTAAGATAACCTGAATGTGTGACAGTAATATTACGTTATTGTTTTTTTTGTCATTACTAGCGTGATAATGGTACTTAATGCCTATTTATGATGGCTACAATGCAATGATTGAACTTTTATCACACAGGTAAAGGTGTGGTTATAAGTGGAGATAACTGTGTTCACGAATAATTCAAGGCGCAGTGTATCGGTGTAGCCTCCTAGATCGAACGAAATTACAATGTTGATGCTTGTGGTAGTACTGTTCGTAAACTAAAAACCTCATGTTATGATGCTCGATCAAAAGGACTGATCGTTCAATATTTATTCACTAATAAAAGGCTGGCTATTTGTCGTTTAAGGTTGGCATAAAGGCAGTCTCAGTGAATGCAGTGGGAAGATAGAAAATATGAAAACGTCGATATTAATTACCGGGTGTAGCAGTGGTATTGGTCGTTACTGTGCAGAGCAACTACACGAAGCTGGCTATCAGGTTATTGCTAGCTGCCGAAAGCCCGAAGATGTGGCTGTGCTCAAAGCACAGGGGGTTTCCTGTGTTCAGCTTGATGTAACGGACTCAGCATCTATTCACTCTGCACTAAAAGAAACATTGCAGCTAACGGGCGGTAAGTTAGACGTGTTATTCAATAATGCTGGGTACGGTCAGGGCGGAGCAATCGAAGACCTACCGACAGAAGCGCTTCGAGCACAGTTTGAAACGAACTTCTTTGGCTTACATGACCTGACTAGGGCTGTGATTCCGGTTATGTTGAAGCAAGGGCATGGGAAAATAGTTCAAAATAGTTCTGTGTTGGGGCTGGTCGCTATGAAGTATCGCGGAGCATACTCGGCAACAAAATTCGCTTTAGAGGGCTATTCAGATACTCTTCGCTTGGAATTGATGGATACAAACATCTCTGTCAGTTTAATCGAGCCTGGACCAATTGTGAGCAAGTTCAGAGAGAACTCTTTACGTGCAGTTAAAAGTGCAATAGATATAGATGGCTCCCGGCATAAAAAGAATTATCAGAAAACGTTAGCAAGGCTGGGAAGTCAGGAGTCTTCAACCCCTTTTACACTTGGTCCGGAAGCTGTATTGAAACAGTTACAGAGAGTCTTAGATAGCGCCAGCCCTAAGCCGCGTTACTATGTGACAAAATCAACCTATATATTTGGGTACCTTCGTCGCTTTTTATCATCAAGAATGCTTGATGGTATTTTAGTTAAAGGTAATTAATAGAGAGTCGTGTGTTAGTCCTACAGAATTGAGCACCTTGAGGTAACGTGGGTATACATCCATCGAGTGAGTCGATATTAGAGAGGGGAAGAAAATCAAGTTTGTTTAATAAACCCATCATTTTTATAAACAAACATTAATGTAAAATATAAATTAACATAGTGTTCAATAACATCATTGACGTATTTGGATAATACAAATTCGTTTATTTAGAGCCATAACTCGACGAATTTTCAACCATCGTAATATAAAAGTAGATTGTTAACTTTATTGTAAATTACGTGATCTCCCCCCAGCAGGTAGACATGCCTAAGAATAAAACACATTGAATATAAGCGCATGATATAAAAGTAATTATTATTGATGAAGAATAACACCACTGTTAAATCAATAACTTAAGCTTCTTGATTTTATGGCGCATTGCTTTTATCGAATTGAATCTTCCATTTATTTAGAGTTAAAAATCTATTTTATCAGTATTGATAACTATATCTTTACGTCAATTTAATGACATGCTCAGTTATTGTTTTGACGTTTAACTTAAAAGATATTTATATTTCATTGTTTGTGATTAAGCTTTAAAAATTCACTTGAAAATACCAAGATTTTATTTTATTGGCTGTCTATAATGCCGATAAGTTTTTTTATATTGTTCAAGGTTAATTTTATATGTATGCATATGAAGTTAATTTCCATCTAAAAACTCATAATTACTAATTAAGAAATATTGCGCTTAGTTATACAACCAAGCGAACGTTTGACGTATTTTACAGAGGAAGTGTCATGAGATTAATAAAGCGCCTGTTATGTTTAGTCACTATTAGTTTTGTATTAACTGCCTGTAATAGTGGGGGAAGTTCGAATGCGGTTGAAGCATCGCAAGATGTGAGTGGAATTAGCACGCCTTCAACGGTTAGCGTCGTTAACTAAACCAAATATAAAAAGGATTTGATATGAACAAGTTATCTTTATCGGCTGCAATTGCCAGTGCCCTATTCTCTTTACCAAGTTCGGCAAATTTTAGCGATTCAGGCACTGACTACTCAAATACGATCACCGACAGTTATGTCGGTGAACAGGCAGCTGAGCCGCTGAATATGGCTAACATGCTATTGTGTATTATGAAGGCGACCGGGGCTGAAAATTTTGCTAATTCTGATTACCGGGCATTGGTGGATTCAGCCCAATGCGAAGGTCGACAAGATAGTGACAGTTCGCAGGCCACAGCAAATAAAATCTCATATTCTGAGGTGGTGGTTAGCTCGTCCCGCGCTAACAGTCAAAGTTCGCAAGACGTTACCGTCTGGTTCCAGGAAGCTGAAGAGCAAGATGGCCAGTATATTATTAACACCAGCGTATCTGCAGCCCCAAGCCCGACTAGTCCTTTCGGCGAACTGCAGTTTACTTTTAAACATGCCAGTGGCAGCGACAAGGGTGACCTGAATATATCTGTTCAGAATGGCCAGAATGTGATCAGCCTGATCAATACTTTCGAAGAGGGTGGAAACACTATAGAACAGGCTGCGATTGTGCAGATTGATGATGCTCAGGGCAACAGCGGCCGCGGTAAAACAAAAGGCCTAGACTGGAACCAAAACCCTCCTGTGCCTATTGAGTACAAACTGGCCTACAATGAAGATTACTATTTCAAGCAAGTCGGCAGTGATCCGGAAGTTTGCTTAAGCCGCAATAACCCGCGCGAGAATGCCCACCGTTATTCTCTATTTAATGCCACGACTGGCGCTTTGCTGGACATTAAGGCTGGCTTTAACTTCGAATACATTTCATCGCTTAACGGCCAACCTCAATACGGATTTATCGGTGAGTGGGGTCTGTGGACAGAAGAGCAACAGCAACTAGGTTATGTGCCCCCAACAACAATTACCGATGATGCTGGCGTGAGCTACACTGTCATGACGGCACCAGGCAAGTTGGTACGCCAGACAAAAGGGCAGCGTCCCTTGCAAGATGGTGAATCTTTCGAATACTGGAACGGCAGCAGTTCAACGACGGTTTACTGGATTGAAAGTGCAGGCCAGTTCCAGGCCGATAATGGCTCTGGTAACCCTGATGGTGTTGATGCTGGCATAACACCAAATACTTACTTCTGGTCACCTTTGCTGCGTCAGAATGTCAATTATCTGGGCAATGGTAGCGGAGTTCATAAGGTGGCTTACACGACCAGCGAAACCGTCCGTGCCAATGATGCCATTTTTAACAGCGGGGCGATCGGCCTGACCTGTTACGGCGACTGCCCGCAAAGCAACATCAGCCTTAACGATGCGGTTAAGTGGACTTTCACTCAGTCTTACGAAGATCCGTCCAGTACAGGTATCGCGTATAGCCTAGATCCGGCAGATATGACCCTGAAATTGTCAGGTCAGCCGGTTACACTTAACTTTACCCGTGATGATCTAAGTAATGGGCAGGAGTTTTGGGGAGCATCGAGCGGTGAATTTGTCCTGAGTTCTGATGCAGGCTCTGTCACTAGCTGGGATGATCTTAATGGTCAAAGCCTGGTCACCTATCGCTGGGAAATGGGGGTCGATATCTGGAGCCAGTTGACTATGCTGAAAAATCAGGCAGATCAGAGCTTCTATGAGTTCGACAAACCCGTTAACTTCATTTACACCCACCAGACAGCAAATGATAGAAATGGTGAATCCAACAGCGATGGTAAGCAGGTAATGCTGGAGTACCACGGACCGGATAACATGCATGGTATCCCATGGGAACAGGCCGACGGTCAGTGGAATGCTCAGTTCAGCATTGCAGACGGTACCGAAGTGCATACCGACAGTAACGGCAACCGTTATGTTGTGAAAGCCACCGGTATTGACAAACGCTTTGTACCTGCGGCTGGCGGCGCAAGTGATTGTACTAACTCAGGGTTGGATCTGAACGGCGCGGCTCTACTGACATTACCAACAGCGGCGAATATTCCGACCATTAGCACAACCTGGGCAGACAAAGAGAGCTTAACTGTTGCAGATGAACCTTGGGTTGTTCATGGTGAAGTACAAGCTGCAGCCAACGAATAATCACGGTTTAGCCTTAATATTTATGCCATAAACCAAATTATTTCAAGGTGCAAAATTCTCGCTGAAACGAGTGTCTTGAGGTAACTTGGTGTATAGGAGATTGTTCACGTAATGCATGCGTGAACAATCTCCTAATGTCCCGCCGGTAATGTCTAACGTTTCTTTTAATCCCTGTTGAATTGACTCGCTAGAGGTGAGATAAAGCTGTACGCAATGTAGCCCTTACGCTTGTAAAGCAGCAACATCTTTTGGGTGGCAATAACTTGGTAACCCGCTCGATGAAGTGCGATTGCACAGTGGTTGCCAATGCCAATGCCAATGCTCATTGTTATCTCTCTTAAAGGTTCGCTGTAGCTGGGAGTTATAAATAAGGCGCGATATTCTCTGCCATATATTCGGCAATCCATGGCTGAGCATCAGATTTAGGGTGCAAACCGTCATTCATCATCCATTCTTGTTTTAAAATGATCGGCTCTAAAAAGAAAGGTAACAGTGGTGTGGCTAACTCTTTACTGAGTTGAGGGTAAATAGAACTGAACATATCACTGTAGCGTTTGCCGTAATTTGGCGGCACTTTTATCTGCACGAGCATTGGCTTGGCATCAGCATTTTGAATTTCAGTGATCATTTGGCTGAGGTTGTTACGTATAGTGCCTTGTGGAAAACCACGTAAGCCATCATTCGCCCCGAGTTCAATTATGACGTAAGCTGGTTTATGTTGTTGTAATAATGTAGGCAATCGAGCCAAGCCGTTTCCTGTTGTATCACCTGAAATGCTGGCATTTACAACGGTGATTTCGTGACCTTGTTGCTTTAATGCGGGTTGCAGTAACACCGGCCAGCTTTGCTCTGCCCGCATTTGATAGCCCGCGCTCAAGCTATCACCGACAACCAGTAACGTGTTGCCCCACGCATTTAGCGAGCATAAATAGATCAATAAAACTGAAAGGATTCGCATCATGTCAACATCCGTGATTAAGGCTGTATCTGTGTCTAAAAAAGTGACGACGGCATCGTCTTCACTCACCATTTTGCAGGATGTTTCCCTCGAGGTCGAGCAAGGAGAAACAATAGCACTTGTTGGCGTCTCTGGCGCAGGTAAGTCCACCTTAATGACATTGTTAGCAGGGTTGGATATTCCGAGTTCGGGAGATATTGAATTATTGGGGCAGTCTCTGTCGCAATTAGATGATGAAGCGCGTGCGGCTTTACGTAGTGAGGCTATAGGGTTTGTCTTTCAAAGTTTCTTATTAATTCCATCCTTAAATGCGGTTGAAAATGTCATGTTACCCGCCATTATTAAAGGCGATGTGGGTGATGAGGCTCGAGCATCAGGCTTATTAAAATTGGTCGGTTTAGCGGGTAGAGAGACCCATTTACCTTCACAACTGTCGGGTGGAGAGCAACAAAGGGTAGCACTTGCGCGTGCATTCATGACACGCCCTCAGGTGTTGTTTGCCGATGAACCAACCGGTAATCTTGATGAGCAGACAGCGGCGAATATCATTGATTTACTTTTTGCATTAAACCGAGATCACGGTACAACATTGGTGTTAGTGACTCATGATTCTGTGCTTGCAGAACGCTGTGATCGTACCTTACGAATCCAAGGTGGAAAGGTGGAGGCGGCATGACAGACATGACTGACTCACAAAGAGTACAAAATCGGCAGCAGCCCAAACTGTTGCTTAAGTGGAGCTGGCGAGAGTTGTGGCAAGGTCAGCTTTGGCCGGTGGCTGTTGCACTCACTTTGATTATTGCTTGTGTGTTTGCATTGGCAGCATTAGTCAGTCGAGTTGAGAGGATCATGACAGATCAAGGGCGATCAGTGCTCGCCGCTGATTTAGTGCTGGTCTCTAATAACCCGATCGAACCGACATTACTAAGCAAAGCCGAAGCGCTTGGTTTGACGTTTTCAGAGCAAACACGTTTTGGCACCATGGCATTTAGCGAACAGCAAATGCAGCTGATCAGCGTAAAAGCAGTCGCGAGTGATTTCCCATTACGCGGGCAATTGGCGTTACAAGATCTGCAACGTTCACAAAGCAAAGTTAATCCGGGAGAGTTGTGGTTATCGGAACGTTTATTTTCACTTCTGGATGTTAAACAAGGGGATACTGTTGCGATTGGTGATGCTGAATTAAGGGTGTCAGGTAAAATAGCGCAAGAGCCTGAGCTGTCGTTTAACCCTTTCAGTCAGATGCCCGCGGTGCTCATTCATGAAAATGATGTTGCTGCGACAGGTGCGGTTCAACCTGGTGGGCGTGTACAGTATCGCCTGTACCTTATGGGCAGTGACGATAAGCTTGCCGCGATTCAAGATTTTTCATCGTTAGAACCAGGTCAACGCTGGCTGAGTGAAACCTCACAAGGCCGTACCGGTGAGTTTATTGATCGCGCCAGACAATATTTATCTTTGACCTTAATTCTAGTCATTTTGATGGCGACAGCGACCTTGGTACTGACGTGCCAGCACTATACCTCAACCCGTGTTGAAACCGTTGCCATGATGAAAAGTCTGGGGGCGAGCAAGCGATGGCTATGGCGTTGGTTATCTGGTCAGCTAGCGATGTTATTCGGGCTTTCTGCCGTCGCAGGGCTATCGATTGGCTGGGGGCTGGAAGTATTGCTGCGCTTGCCCCTGGCGGATATTCTACCGGATCCATTGCCAGCTATGGGGATGTCTCCGTGGTTCATCAGTATTTTCGTTGCTTTGCTGGTGGCGGTTCCAGGGATTGGTATCCCTTTAATCCGTCTGCTTGATGCGCCAGCTATTTCGGTAATTCAGCAGCAAACTGATAGGCCTAAGAATAATAAAGCCAACGCCTTATTGTTATTGCCCGTTGCCGCAGCATTGATCTGGTTCGGTGATAATAAATTAATGTGGATGACCTTGGTGGGTATTGTGGTCGTATTGGTGCTACTCGCTTCTTTGGGCTTGGTGATTTTATCATTACTGCGCAAAAGAAGGTGGGGACCAGCCATGACACTAGCGTTGAGCCGCATAAGCCGCAGCCCATTAACAACAGGGGCTCAATTGGCGGCACTCACAAGCTCATTAATGTTATTGGCTGTTATTTGGTTACTGCGATCCGATTTATTAGCCGATTGGCAGCAAACATTGCCCATTGATACACCTAACGTATTTGCGATTAATATCAGTGCTGAACAACAGCAAGAGTATTTAGCGAAACTTGATCAAGAGAATATTCCTCATTCTGAAGCCTATCCGGTTATTCGTGGCCGAATAGTTGCGGTGAATGGGATCGATTTATTGACGCAAGCTGATGATCCCGAGCAGCGTGATGAAGCATTACGTCGTGAGTTAAATTTCACATGGCGTGAAACCTTGCCTATTCATAATGATGTGCTAGATGGTAATTGGCCAGAACCTAGATTAGCAATAAAAGGGGTGTCAATTGAGTCTGGTATTGCTGAACGGTTAGGACTATCGGTAGGTGATGAACTGGGTTTTAATGTGAATAGTCAGCCATTCTCAGCCACGGTGAATAGTATTCGTCATGTTGAATGGCGAAATATGCGGCCTAATTTTTATTTTATTTTTACCCCTGATGTAATGGCTGACTTACCTGCCACCTGGCTTGTAAGTTTTAGGATCGAGTCAAACCAAAATGATGTGGTAAACCAGCTAGGGCGGGATTACCCAACCGTGAGTTTGATGGATTTACGCACCATGGCATCGCGTATCCAACTGATGCTCCAACAAGTGTCATTATCATTATCCGTGTTAGCGGCGCTAGGAGTGATCAGTGGATTATTGCTGGTGATGACGCTGCTACGCCTGAGTATGGCTCAGCGCCAACAAGAAATTAAACTGTATCGAACATTAGGCGCGAGTAGAAAACGTATTTCAGCGACGGTATGGGGTGAGTATGGCTTGATGGCATTGATTGCTGGCTTTATGGCTGTTGTCGGTGCAGAAGCCATTGTTGCTGCGCTGGTAAAGTGGGGATTTGAAATGCCTCCACAATGGCACCCTATGTTATGGATAATGTTGCCTACCGCTGCGATTGGTTTGGTTCTGTTTATTATTAGCACCATGCTGAAGCAGTTATTACAGCCATTGAAGTCTTAATTAATCTCAATAAACATCCGTGTGTTCACGGATGTTTATACCCCAAAGGTAACTTGCGGATATCTCTTTCACTATTAGGTTAATGTATTTGTCAGGGCATGTTCTAGTTCGGGGTAACAAAAATGAAAACCCTGTGACTCCAATTTTGCTGGTAAAGCACGTTGCCCATCGAGCAGCAATGAGGCAGATTCCCCTAATCCGATTTTAAGTAACCAAGCAGGTGTGCTTAAAATATGCGGGCGATGTAAAACCTTCGCCAAGGTTTGACTGAATTCTTTATTGGTTACGGGGGTTGGAGCGGTGAAGTTAAATGCACCTTGTGCTTGTGGCGTTTTAAGTAAAAATAAAATCCCTTTCACCATGTCTTGTAAATGAATCCAAGGGAAATATTGTTGTCCGTCTCCGAGTGGTCCACCAAGCCCTAATTGATAAGCGGGTAGCATTTTGGCAAGAGCTCCACCATGTTTAGCGAGCACGATACCAGTACGTAATAAGCATACCCGTGTTTTATCTGATTGCGCGAGTAAGGCTGTATCTTCCCATTTTGTACAGACGGTTTGAGCGAAATCAAGAGGGGAGGAGCTTGCGTTATCCTCGTTTTTTATTTGTAGGCTTTCATCAAATTGATTAGATTTTTGATTACCATAAATACCCACCGCAGAACCACTGATAAATGTATGAGGAGGATTACTGCTCGCATTTATTTTATCTACTATTGCATCAGTAATTGCCCAGCGGCTTTCACAAATAATCTGTTTTTGTTTGTCGCTCCAACGTTTATTAACAATAGGCTCACCCGCAAGATTAATGACCACATCAATATCATTGAAGTCACTGAGCTCTTCGATAGATGAGATGACTTTGATGTGATGCCCTAATCGTTGGTAGGCCATTGCTGGGTTGCGACTTAGTACGGTTATATGATCATGATTGAAATGCGGCAGCAGTGCTTTACCTATAAACCCGGTTCCACCTGTTACTAATATATTCATGTTTGTGCTTCTCCTTCTGCTACCGTTCAGATAATACGCCTCTTTTAAACTATTCGATCAAAGAATTATTGCCGGACACAGGTCTTTAAGTGTCAGTCGGTATAAGTATAACCAAGTGTGTTTGCTCAGGAATAAATATCCTTAAATTCCCTCAAGATGCTCGCTGAGGTCGCTTTGAATTCTACACCTTGAAGTGGTTTAGCTATACAGGCCTTTGAAATAGCAGAATGAGAAAAAATACTACTTTTACAAGGTCTTTTTATTATGAATATTTAATAGTGTGGTGGGCTTCTCGCCTCGCGCAATAAAAGTTGTGTCTAAATATTAATGAGCCATAAATATAGTAGGTGAATTAATATCACAACAAGGAGATGCATGAAATCTATCATGGCTTTATTGAAAGCAATGCTCTCTAGTTTTCGTGATTTATTACCGATTATTTTTGTGATCAGTTTTTTTCAACTGGTGGTATTACAACAGCCGTTACCGCAATGGGGACCGATATTACTCGGGCTTATTTTTGTTGTGATGGGGCTCACCTTTTTTATTTTTGGTTTAGAGATGGGCTTGTTTCCCATTGGTGAATCAATGGCGCACGCTTTTGCTAAAAAAGGCAGCTTAGCTTGGTTATTAGTCTTCGCTTTTTGTTTAGGTTTTGGTACCACCATTGCTGAACCCGCATTAACTGCAGTTGCCACAGAGGCCGCAGAAGTCGCAGCTGAAGGAGGCATGATAGATAACAATCAAGAAGCACAATTAGACTATGCCTCTGGCTTGCGATTGACGGTCGCTTTTTCTGTTGGGCTAGCCATTATGCTAGGGGTTATTCGTATACTAAAAGGTTGGCCAATTCAGTGGATGATCGTTGGGGGCTATTTACTGGTAATGATCATGACCTGGTTTGCTCCACCGAGCATTATCGGCATTGCTTATGATTCTGGGGGCGTAACGACATCAACCATTACAGTGCCCTTAGTCACTGCCTTAGGGGTGGGGTTAGCCTCGTCAATCAAAGGGCGAAATCCGATGATTGACGGCTTTGGTTTAATTGCGTTTGCTTCATTAACGCCCATGATTTTTGTTATGGGGTACGGCATGGTGTTGAGCTAATGGGGATGACCTAAAGACATGAGTCAATTTGCTTCAACACTTGTGCAATTTTCTGACACCTTAATGATGACGGTGCGCGACGTTGCGCCCATTGTGGTGATTATATTCGGTTTCCAATTAGTTGTTTTACGTCGTCCTGTTGCAAATTGGCGCCGTGTCGTTTTGGGGTTTGTTTACGTTATTGTTGGTTTATCGTTGTTCTTAATGGGCTTAGAGCTGGCGTTATTTCCGCTGGGTGAATCGATGGCTGAGCAACTGACTGCACCTGAGTTTTTGTATGGTGAAGGGGCAGTCATTCCTTTGGTTATTGACTGGGTAGATTACCATTGGGTATATATTTTTGCCGCCGCAATAGGGTTTAGTACCACAGTGGCAGAGCCATCCTTGATTGCGGTCGCGATCAAAGCGAGTCAGGTCTCGGGCGGTACAATTCAAGTAAATGGATTACGTATTGCCGTTGCATTAGGTGTTGCCATGGGCATTGCTTTGGGGAGTTATCGAATTGTGGTGGGTGACCCTTTGCATTATTACATTATGGCGGGATATATCATTGTGGTGATACAGACTTACTTTGCACCTAAATCAATTGTGCCGTTAGCGTATGACTCTGGTGGTGTGACAACATCGACGGTAACAGTGCCGATCGTGACGGCATTAGGATTAGGGTTAGCCTCTACCGTTCCGGGGCGTAACCCGATGTTAGATGGTTTTGGTTTAATCGCGTTTGCCAGTTTATTTCCGATGATCACAGTGATGGGGTATGCCCAATTATCGGTTTGGCTGGAAAGGAGAGCTGAATAATGCGTTTTAAATTGTTAATTGCTTTTGTTGAAGATTCAAAAACAGATTCTGTACTCGATGCAGCACGTGATGCGGGAGCAACGGGAGCAACTGTTATTAATAATGCTCGTGGAGAAGGGTTGAATAAAAAGAAAACCTTTTTCGGTCTTACTTTAGAGGTACAGCGTGACGTTATCTTATTTGTGGTTGAAGAGCATTTGGCACGATCGATTTTAGAAACGATTGAAGAAGTTGGCGAATTTGATAGTGAGAAAGGGCAAGGTATTGCACTTCAGCTAAATATTGAAGATGCAGTTGGTGTTGCTCACCAAATTGAAGAGTTAACCAAGGTGGTTGGGGACAAGTTATGAATGAATATAATTTGAGTCATCGTGAGTTTGGCGATCAGCGTATTATTCGAGTACGCGATGTAATGATGGATGCTTACGCGATGGTTGAAGGCGTTACTACGGTTGCAGATGCTATCGTTATTGCCAAGCAGCGCCAGGTTAAAGCGTTAATCGTTAATAAGCGCAATGCCGATGATGAATACGGTATTGTGTTGATGAATGATATTGCCAAGCAAGTGTTGGCTCAAGATCGTTCACCGAAGCGTACTAATATCTATGAAATTATGACTAAGCCTGCATTATCAGTAAATGCGTCGATGGATGTTCGTTATTGTGCGCGTTTATTCGAACGCTTTGGGATCAGCCGTGCCCCAGTTATTGAAGATGGCAAGGTATTGGGCATGGTGAGTTATAACAATATTGTATTAAATGGCATGTTGCATGATTGAACGTATTTTGAAACGATGCTGAATAGAAAAAAGCAGCGGATAAGCGTAATATACTGTTCCTGTTTTACAACGTGTGACTTTGCCTTATGAAATTATTTTTTGCCTCCGATATACATGGCTGCTACGACAGCGCGAAAAAAGCGATTGCTGCATTTGAGCAAAGCGGAGCTCAGCACTTAATATTATTAGGCGATGTCTTGAATCCTGGCCCAAGAAATACTGTTCCTGCGGGTTATGCGCCGACTAAAGTCGCTGATTTATTGAATCAGTTTGGTGACTGTATTGTTGCCGTGCGTGGTAACTGCGACAGTGAAGTCGATCAGATGCTGCTTGATTTCCCTATGTTAGCGGACTACAACTTAGTGCTTTTGCCTAACGGTCGACGTTTATTTTTGACCCATGGTCACTTATATAATGCCGATAAGCACCCACGCTTAAAAGTAGGTGATGTGATTGTATCGGGTCATACACATATCCCCGTGGCTGAACACAAAGGGGACCTTGTATTGTTTAACCCCGGATCTGTCACCATGCCTCGTGGCGATCATCAGGCAAGCTTCGGTGTGTTTGAAGATAACATGCTAAAAGTCATCACATTTGATGGTGATGTGCTCCTTTCTGTAGCACTGAACTAAATTCATCTATAGATATTTCGGCGTAAAAAGTCAGTTTTAAAATAAGCAGTAAGACAAAAAAAGCGCATTCACTTTCATGGCTATTTGAATGAGTGGTGCGTTTTTTAGTTTGTATTTAATACCAACTACAAGGTGGTTAACGATCGGCATGACCTAAATCCCGCTCAGGATCGATAACATCCCGTACGCGTTGTTTTAGCTGCTTGGCATCAGGAAACCCACCGTCCGCTTTACGCTCCCAAATCAGCTGCTCATTACAGTGCACCTCGAAGCGCCCGCCTGTGTCTGGGTGCAAACTGATGGTTTCAATTTCTTCGCTGAATGTATGTAGTAATTCTTGAGACATCCATGTTGCGCGTAACATCCAGTTACACTGACGACAGTAGTAAATATCTATTTTTGCTTTATTCATGTTGACCTCTTTACAAGAATGATACGAAAGGGTTGAAGCCGATAAGTAACTTGAAAGCAATTACAAAGGCTAATACTGCTAAGCAGTGTTTGGTTAAGAGAGGCCTTTTTGAATTACAAGGGGCACATCTACACCGTCCCATACGACATAACACACCTATGCAATGTAAATAATTCCTTTGTTTACAATTCCATACATATTTTAAGGGTTAAGGGGTTGCCTGAATATAATCATTCACCTCGGAATATGCGAACAAAGATTGCGTTTTTTTCGATGATTTATGGTGTTTAAGGCTTGAAATTAACCCTTGTTGGGTTCAGTATCCGCTGTCAATTTTTTGTATTTCAATATGTATCAGGTGAGTGTTTATGAATCAGGGTCAATTTGATTCCCTTTTACCGCCGCAGATGGCGGAAAAAGCTGCAGAAGTCGGAGTAGGTAAGGCAACTAAAGACCCAATGAAGTCTTTTCTGTTGGCTATTACTGCAGGACTGCATATTGGGATTGCGTTTATTTTCTATACCACGGTGACGACGGGCTCTGGGGATATGGCATGGGGAATGAGCAAGTTCATCGGTGGACTTGCATTTAGCCTCGGGCTTATTTTAGTTGTGATCACTGGTGGTGAACTTTTTACGAGCTCTGTCTTGACGTTAGTGGCTCGCGCGAGTGGAAAAATTAGCTGGAAAAGCTTATGTATGAACTGGGGCGTTGTTTATATCGGTAACTTGATCGGTGCATTGTTACTGGTGGGTATCATGCTAGTGGCTAAGCAGTACATGTCGGCTAATGGCGCGGTAGGCATTAATACCATGCAGATTGCTCAGCATAAATTGCATCATGGCTTCTTTCAGGCCGTTGCACTTGGCATTATGTGTAACGTATTAGTCTGTGCTGCCGTTTGGATGACCTTCAGTGGCCGCACCCTAACCGATAAAATTTTGGTTATGATTTTACCTGTTGCAATGTTTGTATCTTCAGGTTTTGAGCACTGTATAGCTAATATGTTTCAAGTACCGATGGCGATTGGTATTAAGACATTGGCATCGCCTGAGTTTTGGCAACTGAGTGGTATGAATCCAGCTGATTTTGCTGATTTAACCATGAGTAATTTTATTATTAATAATCTTATTCCAGTGACTCTCGGTAACATTATCGGTGGTGGTGTGTTTGTCGGGATGGGTTACTGGCTCATTTACTTACGTAGTGAGTAATATCAACCTAGGCAGGTTTTTGATCATCCTTGCTGGTTAGAATGGTTCATCCAGAATAATATCGTTGTTTACTGAGGGCGCTTAGAATAGAGCGAACTTAGCCATAAATAGCATTTTAAAAGGCCATAATGACGGTCATGTCATTATGGCCTTTTTTAGTATCTGTTTTTCCAAGTTAAAAGCAAAAAAAACGCCCCTGCATTGCTGCAGGAGCGTTCGATATTACTTGTTTAGCTAATCAGTAATTACTTAGCGTCTTCAGATTGTTTTGCCTGAATCGCAGTCAGTGCAACTGTGTATACGATATCGTCTACAAGTGCGCCACGAGAAAGGTCGTTCACCGGCTTACGCATGCCCTGAAGCATAGGACCGATAGAAACTAGGTCAGCTGAACGCTGTACCGCTTTGTACGTCGTGTTACCAGTGTTTAGGTCTGGGAATACGAATACTGTTGCTTTACCCGCTACAGGAGAATTAGGCGCTTTAGAAGCGGCTACATTTTCCATGATTGCAGCATCGTATTGTAGAGGACCGTCGATGATTAGATCAGGACGTTTCTCTTGAGCAATGCGTGTCGCTTCACGTACTTTATCAACATCAGCACCCTTACCAGATGTACCGGTAGAGTATGAGATCATTGCAACGCGAGGTTCGATACCGAATGCTTTTGCAGAATCAGCAGATTGAATTGCGATTTCAGCAAGTTGTTCAGCATTTGGATCTGGGTTGATTGCACAGTCACCGTATACTAGTACTTGATCAGGCAGAAGCATGAAGAATACTGAAGATACGATAGAGGCATCTGGTGCTGTTTTGATGATTTGGAACGGAGGAACGATAGTGTTAGCTGTCGTGTGTACCGCACCAGAAACAAGACCATCAACTTCATTGTTTTCTAGCATCATTGTGCCTAGGAAAACAGAATCTTTCAGCTTTTCACGTGCAACTACATCTGTCATGCCCTTCGCACCGCGAAGTTCAACAAGACGTTTAACGTAGTTTTCACGTACCGCTTCAGAATCGATGATTGTAACACCAGCACCTAGTGTAACGCCTTGCTGTTCAGCAACACGCTTGATTTCTTCTGGGTTACCAAGAAGAACACACTCAGCAATACCGCGTTCAGCACAGATAGCTGCAGCTTTAACGGTACGAGGTTCGTCACCTTCAGGAAGAACAACACGCTTAGCGGCTTTGCGCGCTAGCTCTGTTAATTCATAACGGAATGCTGGTGGGCTTAGACGACGCTCTTTAGCCGAACCTTCAGTTAATGATTCAATCCACTGACCATCGATGTGGCTAGCCATGTATTCATTAACAAATTCTACACGTTCTTTATCGTCTGCTGGTACTTCAAGGCTGAAGCTCTGAAGATTCAGAGATGTCTGCCAAGTGTTACCCAGTGCAGTCATCACAGGTAAGCCTGTTGCGAATGCGCGCTCACAAAGATCCATTACTGGTTTAGGTAGTTCATAGCCGCCAGTAAGAAGAAGTGCACCGATTTCAACGCCGTTCATTGCTGCAAGACATGCCGCAACGATAACGTCAGGACGGTCTGCAGAAGTCACTAGTAGTGAACCAGGACGGAAGTGCTCAACCATGTTCGGAATAGAGCGTGCACAGAAAGTAACACTCTTGATACGACGAGTCGCAATATCACCTTCGTTGATGATTTGAGCGTTAAGGTGCGCTGCAATATCTGTTGAACGTGTTGCAATTAGCTCTGAGCTCCATGGTGCACAACCAAGTACACGAATAGGGCTAGAGTTGAATACTTGCATTACTTCAACGTTTAGCGGAATAGTTGTACCGTCTATATCGTCAAAGATTTCAGATAGATCTGGGCGAGTACGGCCTTCAGCATCTACAGGTGCGTTTAGCTTGTTAACAATAACGCCTGAGATCTGCTTGTTTTTAATGCCGCCGAAGTTAGAACATGCTACTTCGATACGCTCTTTTAGTTGTGCAGGGTTATCAGTACCGTGCGCAATAACGAATACGATTTCCGCACCCAGCGTTTTAGCAATTTCATAGTTAATCTGATTCGCAAATGGATGTTTACGAGTCGGTACAAGACCTTCGATTAATGCTACTTCAGATTGCGCTGTTGATTCTTTGAAACGTGCGACGATGTCTTCTAGCAGTACATCACTTTGGTCGTTACGAAGAAGTTCTTCGGCACGTGCCATTGTAAATGGTTCTGCAATTTCCATATCGTTGTTAGCACGGATGATCGTTGTAGTCAGATCAGGCTGCTCACCACCACTACGTGGTTGTGCGATAGGCTTAAAGAAAGAAACACGAACGCCTTTGCGTTCCATTGCACGTAAAACACCAAGGCTTACGCTTGTTAGACCAACACCAGCGCCAACTGGGATAAGCATAATAGTACGGGACACTATGAATTCCTCAAACTATTGAATAATACAGCGCTGTTCGATAACGATTCTAAAGACAGGTCGATCTGCAAATTAGAACAATTATGGAGCAACGCCACAACAAACAATTGTATTACACATGAAAAAACGGCCAGCCTAGGCCAGCCGTTATAATAATCGTTAGATTAGATAGCAGCTAGACGCGCTGTATCTTCTGCGATAACTAGTTCTTCGTTAGTAGAAACTACCATTGCAGGTACACGGCTGTTTGCAGTCGTGATAACACCTTCTTTACCGAAGCGTGCTTTAAGGTTTGCTTCGCCATCAACTTCAACACCTAGGATAGCAAGACGGTTAAGAACCATTTCGCGGATAGGAGCAGAGTTTTCACCGATGCCGCCAGTGAAAGTGATTGCGTCTAGACGACCTTCTAGTGTTGCAGTGTAACCAGCAATGTACTTAGCTAGACGGTGACAGAATACGTCCATTGCACGTGTTGCTTCTTCTTTCTTGCCGTAGTTGTCTTCAACGAAACGACAGTCAGAAGTCACTTGAGTTAGACCTTGAAGGCCAGACTCTTTAGTTAGCATGTTGTTGATTTTTTCAACAGAGTAACCAAGTGTATCGTGTAGGTGGAAAATGATCGCAGGATCGATATCACCACAACGCGTACCCATTACTAGACCTTCAAGCGGAGTAAGACCCATAGATGTGTCTACAGATTTACCGTTCTTGATTGCACAAACAGAAGCACCGTTACCTAGGTGACAGTTGATGATGTTTAGTTCATCTTCTGGCTTCTCTAGTAGTTCAGCTGTTACACGCGTAATGAACAGGTGAGAAGTACCGTGCATGCCGTAACGACGGATAGCGTGGTCTGTGTATAGGTTGTACGGAAGTGCGTATAGGTACGCTTCTTCAGGCATAGTCTGGTGGAAAGCAGTATCGAATACAGCAACGTTTTTAAGTGCTGGGAATGCTTTCTGTGCCGCTTTAATACCGATGATGTGAGCAGGGTTGTGAAGAGGTGCTAGTGCAGAACAATCTTCGATACCCTTAACTACTGTTTCGTCGATAAGAACAGATTGAGTGAACTTCTCACCACCGTGAACTACACGGTGACCGATAGCTGCTAGGTTAGCGGCAAGTTCTGGCTTAGAAGCAATGATGCTTTCTACCATAAATGCTAGCGCTTCTTCGTGAGCAGCACCGTCGCCAAGTTGAGCTTCGTGCTTGCCATCAAGTTTCCACTTGATACGCGCTTCTGGAAGGTGCAGACATTCTGCAAGACCTGTTAGGTGCTCTTCACCTGAAACAGCGTCAACAATAGCGAATTTAAGAGATGAACTACCGCAGTTAAGAACTAGAACCAGCTTAGACATGAGAGTGACTACCTATAATCTGTCTGAAAGTTGATATTCGTGAGAATAAAAAAAGTACCCATAGCGTAGACGACTTTTGATACAGTCATCCAAACGGGGTTAAAATTGCGCACTATCCGTAGGGCGAGAATTGAGTAACCCACAATCCTGGGTCATCCTTGATGGCTGCTTTAGGTTGCCTAAATGGTAATTACAGGCAACAATTATCTTAAAGCGTGCTTAGGATAGCTGATTGTTACCCAATATAACAAAAAGATTTTAGAAAAATTTAATTTGAATCAAGTTTATTACTATTTTATTTTAATTATTGTTATTTTTTTTGATGGCTGGTGTTTTATGACTCAACGAACAGTGTGGCAACACTTCCAAAATGGTCAGCAATACATGGCAACATGGCCTATGCGCAAAGAGCTAGCAGCCATATTCCCAGAACAGCGCTACATTAAAGCGACAAAATTCGCGACGCGTGTTATGCCTGCAGTTGCAGTGATGAGTGTTTTAAGCCAAATGGCATTCAATAACTATAGCGCGTTACCACAAGCTATGACGGTGGCATTATTTGCATTGACCATGCCTTTGCAAGGTTTGTGGTGGTTGGGTAAGCGGAGTCGAACGACGTTGCCACCTTCATTAGCCATTTGGTATCGTGAGATTTATGAAAAGATCACCAGTGAAGGGTATGCAATGCAGCCGTTGAAAAAACAGCCACGATACCTTGAATTGGCAGAAGTATTAAATCGTGCATTTAAGCAACTGGATAAAACATCGTTGGAACGGTGGTTTTAGCGAGAGGTGCGGTTTCGTGGATTTCGCGAATGCGACCTAATACCAGAAAGTAAAAAAGCCCTGAGTAAGGGCTTTTTTGGTTTAGGTCAATCACCTTCTGTTATCCGCTAGACAATAGTGAATATATCAAACTATCGTAAAGTCCCAGTCAGTGTTGCTACCTTCAACAGCGAAATGTTTATTCGTCTTCAAATAAGCCGTCTAGTGGCTTTTTAGCACGAATACCATCTTTAGCTAAAATCTCAAGATAGAATGAAGTCAGTTCTAATTTCTCAGCTTCATCGATGCACTTGTTGATTTCTTTAAGGTGGATTACTTTTGCTTCTTGTTCGGTGTGACCAAACTTACAATCAAAATCCCAAAAATCGACACCAGCAGGAAGCTGCTTATTGCGCTCTCTTTTGATGTACTTTTTCACTTCATGTTTAACTGATTCAACGACTCTTGGCACAGCTTTTTTTGGGTGAGTTAAAGCAAATGTTTTTTTCATTGTTTTCCTAAATCTAAATAAGGGCTCAGAAAAGATAGAGCGCTAGGCATATTTTACTTCAATTCTACAGCAGTAGCGACGGTGAAGTGGTATTTCAATTAATTCTAGGTTTTCACAAGTACTGAAATAGCGGGTAATCCCTTCATTTTTCATCGTTAATCTATATTCTGTGGATGACTTAAGGACACAACAAGAAGAGGAGGGAACAATGAATATTTGAGAGAGGCATGATATTAAACATGAAGACTAAGAGGGGAGAGATAACCCTGTAGTCACACAGGGCTATGTTTATAACTTACAATTAGTTAGTTAAGTAGAAGGCTATCATCCGCTAATTCTTCGCCCCGCACTTTGCTGAACATTTCAAGTAGCTGTTTCACGTCCATGCTTTCTCGTTCTTGACCTTTAACGTCTAAAACGATTTCACCTTGGTGAAGCATGATTGTCCGATCACCGTGCGCAAGGGCATCTTTCATTGAGTGCGTTACCATCATTACGGTGAGATCGAACTCTGTTACCACTTTTGTTGTCAGGGCGAGTACAAAAGCGGCCATTCTAGGGTCTAATGCCGCAGTGTGCTCATCGAGTAACAGCAGCTTGCTATCAGCTAATGTAGCCATGACTAAGCTCACGGCTTGGCGCTGACCGCCTGAAAGTAAGCCAATGCTATCACCTAAACGATCTTCTAAACCTAAGCCCAGAATACTGATACGTTCTTGAAAGAGTTTTCGGCGGTTTGAAGATAAAGCCATTTTCCAACTACGTTGGCTGCCACGTTTATAGGCTAACGCCATATTCTCTTCAATTGTTAAAGAGGCACAAGTGCCCGCTAAGGGATCTTGAAATACACGTGCAGCATATTGCGCACGTTGATGTACAGATTTGTCCGTCACATCAATATTATCAATTAATACCTGCCCATCGCTCATCGGGGTTTCGCCACTGACTGCGCCCAATAATGTCGATTTACCTGCACCATTTGAGCCAATCACAGTGACAAATTGCTTTTCAGGCACCACTAAATTAATGCCACGAAGTGCTTGGTTTTCTAAAATTGTGCCTTCGTTGAAGGTAACGCGAATATCATTTAATTCAATCATCTTTAGCTTTACCTCCTAGGCGAGTTTTTTAGTGGCAGTTACGCGTTTCTTTTTGCGATTAAAGCTGTTTTTCATTCGAGGTGCAATTAAGGCAACCGCAACAAGAACAGCAGTGATCAAATTAAGATCGGAAGCTTTAAGCCCAAACATACCTGAACTTAATGCAAAAGCGACTGCAAGGCGATACAGCACTGAGCCGACAATAACTGCGACGACGGCAACCCATATTTTTCTACCTGGGATAAGGGTTTGCCCCAAGATAACCGCGGCAAGGCCGACCACAATGGTTCCGACCCCCGAAGTGACATCTGCAAAGCTGTTTGTTTGAGCGAAAAGAGCGCCAGAAAAGCCGACAAATCCATTTGAAAGCGCAAGACCAAGGTAGGTATATAACGCAGTGTTGCCGCCTTGTGCATTTACCATGCGGCTATTCACGCCCGTTGCACGTAGACCTAAGCCAAAATCACTGGCTAACAAACGAATGATGAACCAAGCACTAAAGACCACAAGCAGAGCAACAACCAATAAGCGAATTAAATTAGAGTCAAGGCCGTAATCCATCGCAAAATTTTCGAACGGGGTCAAAATAGTCTCTTCCCCTAAAAGAGCAAGATTAGGGCGACCCATAATGCGGATATTGATAGAGAAAGCGGCAATCATAGTCAGAATACTGGCCAATAAATGTAAAATATTGCAGCGAATGGCTAAAAATCCAGTAACTAAACCACAAGCACCACCAGCAAAAATTGCTAGTAATGTGGCGAACCATGGGTTAATGCCAGCTACGATTGCGGTAGCAGCGACCGCAGCACCCATAGGGAAACTACCATCGACGGTTAAATCGGGAAAATCTAAAACGCGAAAAGTCAGGTATACACCAAGTGCAACCAATCCATACACTAATCCAATTTCTAGCGTACCGATGAAGGCAAAGAAAGACATCTATAACACTCCTTGTCTTATACTAATCTAGATAAGCATCTGACCATCAACTTATCCAGAAGGGTATTATATGAAAGAGGCAAGAGTTATGGCTCTTACCTCTTGCCATTTGAAACTTATTTTTCGATTGAGGTTGCACGCGCTAATACTGCTGCTGGGAAGGTAATCCCTAATTTCTCGGCCGCTTTTTGATTTAAGGCTAAATCTGAACCCTTAGCTACATTAACTGGCAAATCAGCAACTTTGGTTCCTTTTAGTAGCGCATCAACATAGTCTGCTGTTTGAATACCAACTTGGTAATAATCAAAGCCTAATGCAGCAAGTGCACCATTTTCAATATAGGTAGTGGATGCACCAATAATCGGTTTGTTTGCTTGGTTTGCAGCGTTCACTAGTCCATCAATTGCGCTGGCAACCGTGTTATCTGTCGGGGCGTAAATAACATCAACTTTTGATGCAATAATTTGCGCTGCTGACTGAACATCTGCACTTTTAAGCGCCGTACCTTCTACTACTTCAATGCCTTTTGCTTTTGCGGCTTCGCGGAGTAATTCTACTAACGCAACAGCATTGGATTCGCCAGGGTTAAAGACCACCCCGATACTTTTTAGATTTGGAATTATTTCTTGCATTAGCTCAACATGCTGAGCAACGGGTGATAAGTCAGAAAGGCCAGTTACATTACCGTTGGGTTTATCCATGTTTTTAACAAGCTTTGCGCCAATAGGATCAGTAACAGCAGTAAACACAACGGGAATAGAACGAGTAGAAGCGGCAAGGGCTTGTGCGGTTGGTGTTGCAATACCGACGAGAACATCTGGTTGTTCACCGACAAATTGTTTGGCTATTTGAACGGCAATGGCAGGATTCCCCTGTGCTGTCTGATAAGTGAATTCAAGGTTTTCACCTTCGACGTATCCTTTTTCTTTTAAACCATCCAGTAAACCTTGGCGTGCAGCATCAAGAGCGGGGTGTTCAACGATTTGTGATACTGCGACTTTGGCAACATCCGCGAAGGCAGATACGGATGATAGTGCGAATGATGCCGCTATACCGGCCGCGATAAGTAGTTTTTTACCCTTCATTGCAAGCTCCTTGCTTTATTATTTTATCCATTTAGAGAGCAGTCTCTAGTTCGAACTGTGATCTCATAGGATAATGTTTTAGCGCAAAGCGAAAAGAAAGAACATCTAATTTTTAACAATCTTGAAACATTATATCTATCTAATATGTGGTTCATTGATAAAATAGCGGTGGATTGGTTTGAATTCTGCAGGGTGAGCAGCGTTTAAGTGCTGTAGTTTAGGTATCAATTTGGTTGATTATTCTTAATTGGAATTTTTGATAATATTGCTCTTAACTGATTTATTTTTCGCGCTAAAAAAATCAAAGCCTATTCAGTTTCAGGAAAGGTCGATGCAGGATACTGAACCAGTAAAAGGGATATATAGCTGTATCTCTCCTAAGTCCTCCACCTGCTGGCCGCCGATGGGGGACTACTCTTTTCTGGCTATTCGTTTTATTTGGTATAACACTTCAATTCTTTATTTCTGCCTGAAATGCTTTTCATTGCAGCCATCATTTTATCTTTACTGACATAACCTTTGGGCAGTGGCATCACATTGACTCTATAATCAGGTGCATCCTCAGCGATATTCGATTGCTCAGTGACAGGAGTCACCATAACGACATTAAGTTCTGGGTTACGTGCCTTAATGCGTGATGCTGTACCTAAGCCTTCAGCAATATGGAAGCGCCCTGCAACATGGATTATTTGCTTACCAGGATGTTTCGCTAAATAATCCACCATACTTTCTGCCATGGTGTCATCCCAAGCGGTTTGTGCAGCAAACTGGCGTTGTGTTTTTGCTTCATCACCGTGGTGCATTGATGCTTTGAATTTCGCTTGGTAAGCATCGGCTGTTAACGTTAAATCATGAGCTACCCACTTACGTTCGTTACTCGGTAGGCGATCAAGATAATCAGCGCCTTCTCTACCAATACAGCGAACAATAGGCTTAGGCGCATTCGCGGCAATCACATCCAAACCATTTTGTTTTGCTAATTCAACTAAAGGACGGTAGTCACTGATATAGTTAGGCCAAGCATTCCCTTCTTTTATGAGTGTTTGTTCGCCAATCTCTCCCGCTAAATATTGATCAACTAAAGGCTGTTTATCGCGGGTAAATTGTTCCATCGATAAAGCCATATTAGGGTTTTGGCGATAAAGTTCAGCAAACAGTTGGGCTTGCATTAAGTGCGCCCCTGGATGCCCATGCCATTCGCCCACAAGAACAATATCGGCATCGCTAATCGCTGAGGCCAGTTTTGATAGGCTAAGCGTTGCCCCTTGTGGAGATGTAATTGTGTAATCATACATTGTGGGGGGCAAAGGTTGTGTCGCTGTTGTATTTGCTGGTAATTCAGATTGCGTTGCACAGCCCATAAGCATGCCGGTTAGCCCAAGAGAGAACCACTTTTTCATTTGAATATCACACCTTAAAAAATATCGTACATGCGAAGATGTGCATGCCAAAGTCGAAATACACAGTATGAATACCTATTTTATTCATGATGTGATCAAGCCTCATGCAATAGATATAACTGTAGACGGTGTGTGATAGTAATGGAGATGAGATTGATTATCAAATGCAATTGATAATCAATACTTGGGAGTTAAAGGAAAAGAAGAGAGTTGTTATTGGCGACGATAAACGCGGATTGAAAAGTCGGCTTCACAGCGTAAATCAACCGCCGTTTTTAGTTGTTCCCATACAGCATCTGATGTTTTCCATGCGAAAGGTGTCATTTGCATTAAGGCTGTTGCTTCTTCACCGTTTAGCGTCATGTCGTAATGTAATTGCTGATCGGCGATTAAATCGAAACCTTCTATGACTTCTGGTTCCATATCGTGCAAGTGTACACCGTTGTAAATTAACTCTTTTAACTGGTATAGGTGACGCGCAGCAGGCGAAACAGTCACTAAAATACCGTTTTTTTTAACTGCGCGTTGTAGCTCTTCATCTTTACAAGGTGCGTAAATACGGACTATACCGTCAAGGTATGCATCGGAATAAGGTAAGCGGTGGCTCGATGCGACACAGAAGTGGCAGTTTTTATAGCGTTTGGCGGCATAGCGAACAGCTACTTTAGATATATCTAACCCATGTACGCTTAATTCAGGGTGTTTAGCCTGTAATTGGGTAAATTCAGACGTGTAATACCCCTCGCCACAACCAATATCTAATAATTGTTGCGCGTTCTCTGGCAATTGCTCATCAAGATGCTTGATCACAGCCTCGCGCAGTGGGTGGTAGTGGTTGGTATTTAAAAACAAACGTCGTGCTTGCATCATTTCTTGGTTATCACCAGGGTTCTTTGAACTTTTATGCTGAACGGGCATTAAATTCACATAGCCTTCTTTAGCTAGATCAAACTGATGATTATTCTCGCAGCGCCAGTATTGAGTATGGTTGACTAAAGCTGAGTGACACAAAGGGCATTGATAAGACATGATGGAAACCGCACGATTAAATTCAGTGCTCATTGTAATACCAAACCTCGAAAGTAACTACCCACTGAATACTTCCTTATTTGCCTTCTATACGCTCGTTACTTAAGAGATTAAAGGATATACATCACATAATTCGCGATGAAAAAATAGAGCTGAATCACAGTTGAAAACTATTATTTTACAGCGTGAAATAAGAATCCTTTCATTCAGCTTTTATTCAGCATTCTCGGTTATCTTGCACCTTAACTTGAACGATAAATGCATGTGAAGTCATTTTTTGCTCATGTTTTTTTCCATTAAATAATTTGTATTGTCCTCTATGTAGTAGAAGATATGTCGCTGTTGCTATTGAGTTTCAGTGATCTTTCAAGGAAGAAAAGAGCTGCATGACTTTGTCTGTGTGACCGCCGAATCCACATAATCAAAGTCGGGATGAAAAAAATAACAATATTAGGATTTCAAACAATGAAAAAGACAGTATTAGCAGTTCTTTTACCTGCCATGTTAGTGGCTGGCGCAGCACAAGCCGCAACCGTTTACCAAGGTGAAGACGGTTCAAATGTTGATGTTTACGGCCGTTTAGGTTTTAACATTTCTGATAAAGGTTCAGAAGATACTCAAGGTAATTTTGATGGTCGTTTTGGTCTTGGTGGATCTCAAACGGTTAACGATAAAGTATCGGTAATTGGTTGGGCTGAATACCAAGTGGGTGCTGCTGAATATGCTAATAGCTTAAATCCTGACTCAAGTGATCTAACTGCACGTTACGTGTGGGCAGGTATTGATGCGTCTGAGTACGGTAAAATTACTGGTGGTCGTGTGGCTTCTGGTCTGATCATGCTAACCGATATTGCCGATGTTTTCGCTGCATCTGATGTGGCAATTGCTCGTCAGGTAGATCAAGTTGATTCAACGGCAACACAGGTATTCCGTCAAGATGGTACATTACAGTACCAAAACAGCTTTGATGCGCTTGATATTTCTGTTGCTTATATCTTAGGTAATGGCTCTTCAGATCTAGATGCGGCTTATAACACAGCGCTTCGTTATACGTTTGACCTAGGTAATGCGGGCAAGTTAGCACCTGTCGTGGCATATCAGTACAATAAAGGTAACGATGGCGATAAGTACACGTTCTGGGGCGCAGGTACACGTTACTACGTTGGCGATCTAATGTTAGGCGCAATGTACTCTGAAGATGAAGTTAAGCGTGATGGTTCATCAGTTAAAAGTACGGATGAAGTTTATGAGCTAACAGCCGTTTACGACTTAAATGCCGATTGGGTACTACGTGCTGGTTACCGCTCTCTTGATAACAAAGATGGCGACAACCTTGAGCTGAAAGATACAACGTTTGAAGCACAATATAAGCTAACAGATCGTTCTTCTATCTTCACGAGCTATGTATTCCGTGATGGTGACGATGGTCAATCTAAAGGCTTTTCTGGTAATGCATCAGAAGACTTCTACCACTTAGGTCTACGTTACGAGTTCTAATTGAGCTGTTAACGTGTGATACAAAGCCAGCGGTGATACGCTGGCTTTACTATTTATAAAATATCTATTTTCAGAGAGAAAGCATGATGAAAAAAACACTGTTAGCATTTGCGTTACCTTTGGTATTGACTTCACAAGTTGCCATGGCAGAAGTAACCTTGAAAATGCCTGGCAATTTTGAAATTCTTGCGGCTCAGCATCTGGAAATTAAAAAAGCGACAAAAACAGTAGCACTACCAGAAGGGGATCAGCTGGTGTTGGTACGTTTTGATAGTCCTACTAATCCGCACTCGACGGGGCAATCGATGGGGTATGTGTCATCGCAACCGATTTTAATTCGTTTTTCAGCCAATGATGGTGAGGTGGTTGAATTATTGGCTCCTCGTGTTGATACCCAGCAAGACGTAAAACGTTTTGCTAAGAACCCTAGTTTTGAATTAACCGATACAGCTGGCAAGTCTGTTAGTTTTGATAGTGAAAAGGTGGTGGTATCAGGTTCACCATTAATGGCTAACTATAATGATATTTTAGCGGCTCAAATAGCACCGAGTGAAATACAAACTTTGCCACAACCAGCTGTAATAACAGCCTCTTCTCAATCTGTCTCAACGGTTGATATTAACCAATTAACGCCAGCTCAAGCGGATCAGTTGATGAAAGATTTATACCAAGATGCTAATAAAAAACGCCGCAAAGAATTTATACGTTGGGCGCTAGGTTTATAAATTTAGAACGATAAATTAGCGTATTTAAGCAAAGCTGTAATTATCATAAACAAAAAGCCCCGCAAGGTTATATCTTGCGGGGCTTTTTTTAATGTTGTTCTGTGTTTAGAACACGTATTTATCTTTCGAGGCACTAAAATTCACTGGTGGGTCTCACCTTGAATTCCGCTTTATCTAAATCGTGTTTTTTCATTCTTAAATACAGTTTTTTTCGCGGTATCTGTAAGTAAGATGACACTTCGTTGATACGTCCTGTGAAAAGGTATAGCGCATCTTCAATGACTTGTTTTTCATAGCTATCAACTAATTCATCAAGCGGGCTACTCATTTGCTCTAGCGGCTTAGAACGCTCTTGCCCTGTCAATTTTACGATCCCAATAGCATATAGCTCTGCAACACTTTTTAGTTCATGTATGTTGCCTGACCATTGGTGTCGATTGAGTGTATTGATATACGCTTTGTCGACAGCGGGAACAGCTTTGTTCAACTTCTTACAGCTAAACTTTAGGTAATGTTTAAAAATCGGGGTGATATCGCTCGTGCGTTGTCGAAGTGTGGGTACTGCAAAGCGTATTTGGCTTAAAAAGTAAAAAAGCTCGGGTAACATCTCTTCACTTTCAACGATTTTTTCTGCATCACCATCAATAATCGCTAATACACGCACTTCTTTTTTACCTTGACGATCTTGCTCAAGTAAAAAGCGGCATAGCCATTGTTGTACTTCCATTGGCATTCTATGTGGATTGGTTAAGCATAAGCTGCCACTTCGTACTGAAATCATCGTGCGCTGAAGATCGGGGGTACACGTAATTTCGCTACCATCAATTTCAACGTAGGGGCCGATGCTTAGTTGGTGGCTATGATGTAATAGTTTTGACACGGTTCGTCGACCTGTGCCGCTCTCCCCATCAATTAATACATCCTTGTTAGTCAAGGCAATGTTTGCGATTTGCTCTCGCAGTTTTACGATCAGCGGGCTATCACCGATTAAGACTTCAGACACGGTGTGACTCAAGCTTTGGCGCTGCTCGATCACTTGCTTGCGTTTAGGCAGTAGTACTTCAAGTAATGTTAGTAACTCAGTCGGTTGCAATGGCTTCTGGAGAAAATCGACAGCGCCTTTCTTTACTGCATCGACAGCCATGGGAATATCACCATGGCCCGTAATAAGTATGACTGGCAACTCATTATCAAAGTCTTTAATTTTGGCCAGTAATTCCATACCATCCAAACCTGGCATGTACATGTCAGATACAATCACCCCTGACCAATTTTTAGTGATCATACCTAATACTTGAGTCGGATCTGTGGTTGCTTGCGCTTTATAGCCAGAGATTTCAAGTAAATCTTGATACGCTTCTATAACATCTTTGTCATCGTCAACGATGAGTACTTGTACATCATTATTTATGATCATGATTATTCAACTCCAATACGACCATAGCCCCTCCTTCAATAGTTGAAGCTAGGAAAATATCCCCTCCTAAACGGTTCATAATTGAACGGCAGATACTCAGGCCTAGGCCAAGCCCAACATCCTTTGTTGTTGTGAAGGGAATAAATAGTTTTTTTATAATTTCAGCGTCAAAACCATTACCCGTATCGCTCACTGCAATACGCAATAATGGATTGTTATTTAATAAGCTAAAAACAGAAATTTCGCGCTGTTCTTGCCCTGCGACCGCATCACAACTATTAACCAATAAATTGACGAGTACTTGCTCAAATTGCACTTGATCAGCATTCGCGAATAGATCCTGATTAATGGTATTGGTGATGATGGTTTTTTGTGTTTTCGCCCGACTTTCAACAATTAACATTGCTTGGTTAATTGATTCTCGAATATTGACTGATACCAGAGGATTATTCGCAGATTGCTTACGCGAGAAACTGCGCAGACTTGCAATAATACGTCCCATTCGAGCAGTTAGGTTGTCTATTTTATTTAAACTGGCGGGTAATCGGGCATAATTTTCTTTTTCGACAGCCATTTTTGCGGTGAAGACATATGTTGAAATCGCGGATAATGGTTGATTTAATTCATGCGCAAGTGATGTCATTGTTTGCCCGACAACGGCCATTTTTGTTGCTTGAATAAGATCATCTTGAGCGGAAAGTAAATCATTTTCAACCCGCTTCCTGTCTTCAACTTCCAGCTTTAATTGGTGGTTACGATTGGTCAATGATAGCGTTTTCTCACGAACCATATTCTCTAACCAACGAGCAGCATTTTCTTGCTCTGTAATATCCGTCATCGTGATAATAACTTTATCACTATTACCTTGGGTAAATAGACGGAAATCGAGCCGTAAATATACACATTCATCTTTGGTGTTGTGTTTGAGAGTAAGGTTACACGCTCCTTTGACCAAAAGCGGGCTACTATCGACAAATAAAGATTTTAAGCGTTGTTGCATATTTTTATCAAACAAATTCCAGATTGTATTCGTCTTAGAAGATGTATCGTAATTAAATAGTTTCAATGCACTGGTATTGACCGATTCGACTACACCATTTAAATCACAGGTGATGATACTCGCCTGAGTATTGTTAATCAGATTCAAGGCGTTACTTTGCTGCATCTCTTGCATTTGCTGACAGAAATACTGCAAATTATTACCCAACATTCCAATTTCGTCATTTCCTGTCACGTTAATTTCAGTATTAAGATTGCCATTGGCAACGTCGTAAAGTGCTTTGCTGAGAAGGTTAAGGCGTTTAACAATACCGCGATTTACTAAGTAGATTGAGATCACGATAGATAAGAAGATGGCTAAGGAGACGACCCCAAAGAGTATAAAATTACTGACAGTAATGGAGTGGCGAGTTTCATCATTGAGTTGTTTCAATGAGGTTGTTGCTTGTTCTGCCATTGTTTGAATTAATTCTTCTTGATCACGTAACCGGTTCTGAATACGTTCAGCATATTCTTTGATGGTATTGAAGAGTAATACATCTTCTCGTAATTGTTTTTCCAGTACGCCCATAGGTTGGACTAAAACAATTAATTCCTTGAGTAGTTGTCGGTAAGACACCGTCGAAGGGTAATGACTGAGTGTTTGACTCATATTACTGACTTCTTTGATTTTATAACCAATAAAGTAGAAGGCATTACTAATGTCGCGTTCATGTCGCTGCAATAAAATTTCTTGTACTAATTGGTTCAGCTCATTTTCTTTAACCGTGATTGATTGGATTAATGAAAATTCGGTCATGATTTCAGTGATCGAATGAGTATTGATCACATTTGGCAATAGGCGTGTTAGTTGCCACTCGACCTCTTGACGGAGTGGGGTAAGCTCATCTATCAAATCTTGGTGTAGCCATTTAATGCTATTCACCGTGGTCGTTAACGACAGTAAATGTTTATTGCGTTGATCTAATAAGACAGTATAAGCAGTAATATCGCTGGCTAAAATGGCATGTTCTGCCTTTATTGCAGGGTAGTCGCCTAAGCTGGTGGTTTCGGTTATTGCGGCAGTGATTAATTCCAGTTTAATGAAAATGTTTTGCTTAAGGTTACGATGCAAAATGGGATCGGTATTATGACTTAATAGGTTGAGGGCTGCCTGCAAACTCGCGGTATTGCGTTCAAGTTGGTAACTCGCACGTAATGTCGGCATGTTTCTATTCACGATAGTTTCAATTTTATCGTCTAATGTTTCCCAATTAATAACGGCAATGAGCCCCACACTAATGGTAAGAAACCCCATAAAGGCAATAGAGGATGTGAGTCGGTAGCCAATCGTTTTCTTGCTAAACACAATTAATGACCTTCGTGTTCAAGAATGATTTTTTGCGAGATTGCAATTGATAGCTCAAGCTGACTACACATAGTTCGTCGCCAAGCATTAACTTGTCTTGTGGTGACTATATCATTTCGAGACAGTGATAAATGGTTATATACATCGCTGTTTGATTGTGCCTCTGTCACTGGTGGTGTAGAGGCTAAGCGTATCGCAAGGTCATATTGACGGCGTTGTTCATTGGTAAAATGTGATGCACATTTAGCGGCTTTATTAATTTGTTGCCATGCCTGATTGAGTAAAGTCAGCTGATGGGCTATAGCTTGTTCAAATAAGTGTTTAATCACGACATCGCGATGCTGCATTAATTTGAAATCGAATGGTTGTGATATAAAGGTCTGCGTGATTTCACTGTTAAGAGGGTATTTATACAATGAACTTTCAGGCAAGTTTTTTTGCATGTCGTCTGATAATAAAAAATCAATAAAATGGCTTGTATGGTTCGCTTGATGTTGATTTTTTGCTGCCGCAATGTAGCTGGGCATGAGAGGGCTATTGATTTGATAAGTAAAACCAATAAATGGGAAATGCTGTTTATTTTCAAAAGCAAAGCTATCTATAACGGGGCCAATACCGACTAAACCTCGTGAAATAGCATCACTAACGCCAAAACTGCGTGCTGAAATAGAGGCCAGATTCCCCCCCATTTGCAGTAGCATTTTCCAGCCATCTTTCCACCCGTATTGCTGCAGTACATTTTCAACCATGAGGTGCGTAGTACTTGAACGGGCTGGGCTACTCATTATTAAATGACGGAAATATTGCGGCTCGATTAGGCTCTTAAAGTCTTTCGGTTGATCGAGATTATGTTTAGTTAAGTAATCGTTATTCCACATTAGACCATAGGCTGAATATCCAAAAATCGCGATATCGTCAGAGTGTTTTTTTAGATAGATTGGTTGTAACAGGGCTTGATTTACTGCCGTTGCCGTTGCCGTTGCCGTTGCCGTTGTTGCTAACGGTTTTAATGTGCCTTGTTTGATCAAAGGAAGAAAAAGAGCAGGCGACGATGTAATAACAAGATCAATGTCATGATCATTTTTGCTTAGTAGTCGTACCCCTGAATCAGCTCTACGGTGTAATACTTTGATTATCGAATCAGGATACAGTTGTTGGAATTTATTCGTAATAGGGGTTATTGATGCTTCAGTAAAAGTGGTTAATATAATTAAATGATTCGTCGTTGTAGCAAAACAAGTTGGCGACAGAATAAGCAGTAGTAATAGCAATCGAATCATAAGTTTAATAATAATTTCTTTTAATTATATTCTTATATACAGGGTAATTTATTGTGATTATAGCCAAATAGTGGCTGTGTTCATTAATATTTTAAGTCGCTAGCGCTTTTAAATTTTCATATTTCACATGCGTGTCAAAAGTAACTCATCTTGTGCTTACTGATGCGTATTATCACAAAAAATATTCCCCACACAGAAATGACAAAACCGGAGGGAGTCCTCCGGTTTTAAATGTAAGTTCTACAAGTCAGTAAATTGATTATAACAGCATCAATTATGCACTTAAAATTTGCGTAATTTCACTGCTTGATAAGTGATACTGACGTGGACAGTTACGCCATGTTTGTAGCATACGTTGATACTTATCTTGCATCGGTACCTGGCTGTTGAACTGATGTTCAGACTTATCAAACTGAGGGTATAAGCCTTCTTCTTCTGTTAAGAAACGCACGTAGTGCACTTGTTGTGATTCAGTAGCTGCATCAAATCCAAGAAATTGAAGGCGACGAGGTTCTACTTGTGATTGACTCGCATCATCTAACATTTTGTACGACTCTTGTAATGCGTGGTGCATTTCCATGTAATCGATAATGTTACGACATGCTTCTTCAGGAAGGCAGCCAAAATCTTTATCTAACTCACGCATCTGTAAGCCGTATCCGCGTTCTACAATAGTTTGTAAACGACGATATTTCGCTTCATTTTCAGGTGTTAGTTGAGACATTAGGTAATACTGGTTTGAAAGAATTAAACGTTGAGCGTTTGTCATATCCATGGAGGTAGGCCTTAAAAATTCTCTTATAATCTGGCAATGAGATTAGCAGGTTATGTTTAAAAAAACTTGATCTGACGACAAGTTGCAGTCGTTTTTTTGTTAATAAAAATCACCTGATGAAAGCTTATACAGCAGGGATGTGATGCTGATAAGTCTGAGTGTTTAAGCTTATAAATAGTATGGTTATAGCTGGATTATTTGTCATTAAATTAAAGCGTATAAATTAATGGATGTGAAATGACAACGATACAGTGGGGAGGCTACCTTGTTGGATGTGGGATACTTTTACGTAATATCCCCTATGAGTTTTGGCCTAAGTTCAAACAAGACAAGCACTATCAACATCTGGTTTTTGCAACCGTGGTGATTTTGTTGCTGCTATGGCTTTTACGTGCAGGTATCCATGAGAGTTTGCAGGTGCACTTTTTAGGGGTAACGGCTCTAACGCTTATACATGGTTGGCGTATTGCGGCATTTATCGGTTCATTACCTCTGGTATTAATGGCTGTGCTTGGAAGCATTAATGGAGGTGATCTTGGGGTTGCGGCACTAGTGGGGGAGATCTTGCCCATTTTGTTTAGTACTGGCATTTTTCTTCTTAGTTACCGTTTTTTAACTCACCACATATTTGTCTATATTTTCGTTGCTGCTTTTATTAATGGTGCATTGACGATGTGCTTTCATCTGCTACTGAACAGTGGGTGGGTCTATTGGGTAGGGGATGTATCGTGGCAATATATTGTTGATAATTATCTTATTCTGATGCCACTGATGGCATTTCCAGAAGCATTGCTGAATGGCATGATCATGACGTTATTGATCGTTTATAAACCCGAATGGGTCAGAACATTTTCAGATCGTGAATATATCTACGATAGGGATCGGAAATAGAAGGTGTATATAGTGGTTAGAGGCAGTGTAATGCATGGTATCAATTTTATTTATATAAAGGTTACCTGCCAGCTGAACTAGCAGGTAACAGAGATATTACGCGATATCAGATACTGCTTTAGGGTCTGTATTAGCCACTTCTGTAACTGATACAATGTTGCCGTATACAGGGCGAAGTGCGCTGACAATCTCTTTACGGGTAATAATACCAACCAGCTGCTCATCTTTTACGACAGGGAAGCAGTGAGGGCGGTTAATCACCATTGCACGTGCTCGCTCATTTAAAGATAGTGATGTAAAGCGTGTCGCGATACCGCCATCAGATACAGGGTAAAGAATGTTTTTATCAATGCTCATGTATTCTGCGATTTCAAGAATGGAATTATCTGGGCTTACCGTTTGAATTTCATGTTTCATCAGATCTTGAACTTTAGATTCAGCATCTGGCATGTAGTCGTTACACCACAGATCCACAAGCGCATCATGGATTGAGAAGAAACCGACTAATCGTTGGTCTGTTGTCAGTACAGGTGCACCCGTTAGGTCTTCACTCATTAGAATATCAATAGCTTGTGCAACAGGCATGCCAGGTAAAAGAGTGATTGTCGCTGGGCGCATGTGGTCATTAACAAATTGCTTTTCGTTCAACATAGTATGTTCCATATTCAGAGTGTGAGTGTTTGAGAAGTCAGGTGTAATAATTGTTGCTGTTGCGTGCTGTTCTTTTGGTGAACTAAAGATTGCCCAATAGCTCAGTCCGACAAGAACGCCACCGCCTACAATGTTGCCCAACGTCACAGGGATTAAATTGGCAAAGATAAAGTTCTGGATGGTTAGGTCGTTATATTGTTCAGGTAGTACACCGAGGTTTAGCCAGAATGATTCAGGTGCAAAATTCTGGATAGTGATACCAAGTGGCACCATAAACATGTTAGCAACGCTGTGCTCAAAGCCTGTGCTGACAAACATGGCGACCGGCAATATCATAATCACCATTTTTGTCATCATGTTTTCAGTACAAAATGTCATCCAAATAGCAAGACAAACCAATAGGTTACAAAGAACACCTAATGAGAAAGCTTCAAGCGGTTGGTGGTGCAGTTTATGCTGAGCAATATTAAGTGCGTTTAATCCCCACTGCCCACCATCGAGTTGGTAAAGACTCGCCATTGAAACCAATAACAACAGCAGCATGGCACCGAGGAAGTTACCAAAATACACTTTTGCCCAAGTGCCCAGCATACGGCCGGATGAGATATGGTTATTTGCACGAGCAATGGAAGACAGTACCGTACTGGTAAATAACTCACCGCCGCAGATAACAACAAGAATAAGCCCGAGACTAAAAGCTAGACCGCCATAGAAACGGTTGAGCCCCCAGCTTACGCCGCCATTGCCTGTGGTGACGGTAATATAAAAAACAAAAGCAAGTCCGATGAAAACCCCTGCTGTAATTGCAAGGGCAATGGTTGTACGTGTTGGTTTAGACGCTTTACCAACGGCGTACTTTTCAGCCTGCTTCATCATTTCTTTTGGTGTGAAGTTATTATTCGTCGATGCTGTTGCTGAACTCATCTTAATAACCTCTTATCGATAGACCGACGTTTAGGTCGAATCTGGTAAGTACATAGTGTTGCATCATTTTCTCCTCTCCTTGATTGTGGTAACTGGTAATCAGAATAAGGTGAGGAGGAGCACCAAGTAAAATTGATAGTTTTCTTAACCCTCATCATAAAAATTGATATTGTAAGGTGGCAAAATGTCATCGACGTTTGATAGTAGGAGTTTTAATTAAGTGCGGTATTCACTCAAACAACTGGCTGTATTTGAAGAGGTTGCGAGTTCTCGTAGTGTGAGTAAGGCGGCAGATAATCTAGCATTAACCCAGTCAGCAACTAGCATGGCGTTATTACAGCTAGAAAAGATGTTAGGACGACCTTTGTTTGAGCGGCAGGGCAAGCAAATGACCTTAACGTACTGGGGAGCGTGGTTAAGACCAAGGGCAAAACAGCTCTTATTTGATGCCCAGCAGATTGAACAAGGCTTTTACGATCAACATATTGTGAGTGGTGAAATCAGTATTTCAGCCAGTCAAACTGCCGCAGAACACTTGCTACCAGAGCTTATCAGTATTATTGATAAGGATTTCCCCGAGCTACGTATCAAGCTTAGAGTGAAAAATGCCCAGAAAGTGGTTGATCATGTAAGAGATTTTGAATGTGAGTTGGGTATTATTGAAGGCCGTTGTGATGATAGCCGTATTGAGCAAGAAGTATGGTGTCACGACCATCTTGTGATTATTGCTTCTAAATATCACCCTTATGCCAAGCTAGATAAAGTCAGCTTTGCACAGTTAGAGCAGGCACAATGGGTACTTCGAGAGCAAGGTGCAGGTACAAGGCAGAGTTTTGAAAGCGCATTACACGGTGTGATTGAAGATTTGAATGTTTGGCGGGAATATGAACAGATTTCAGTACTAAGAACATTAGTGACTAATGGCCCTTATTTAAGTTGTTTACCTTTTCTTGATGTTGTTAAGCATATAGAACGTGGCGAGTTGGTGGCACTGAATGTTCCAGAGTTGAATATGAAGCGAACGTTATCTTTTATTTGGCGTGCAGACTCGATTGAAAATCCGCTACGTGATTGCATTCGTCGTGAAGCGATCCGTATGATTAAAGATAGAAAATTGGAAATGTAAATATCACCTCTATTAGTGGTTTCTTATCTTATTGTTTATAAAGCTTTTTATTTGAAATGTGAATGTTGTAGCTAATTATTTGCCATGTATTAAAAGTACTTATCAATTATTATGATGTTCATATACAACATCTTTGATAAGAGTCTTGTTGCGTACTTTGTCATTTACCCTGTGATACTTATTGTGCGTATAACGACAGTTAGTATTCAGTAAGATAAAAAAAATCTCGTGTCTGGTTAGTGAAGATTAACACTCAAGGCACGAGATCTTAACGAATAACGTTATGGGTTTACGTGAATGCAATCCACTTAACCTTCTTAACTTAAGCCAATAATATTACCGTCAGCATCGATATCAAGATTCATATAAGCCGGTTTTTCAGGTAAGCCGGGCATCGTCATTACATTACCGCACAGTGCGTACACAAACCCTGCACCCGCACATAATTTTAACTCTCGTACTGGCACCACAAAATCAGTGGGTGCGCCTTTAACACTAGGATCGGTGGTGATTGAGAGTGGTGTTTTAGCAAGGCATACCGCTAGGTTATCGTGACCTTGCTTTTTCAGTGCTGCGAGTTGTTCTTTCGCACAAGCTGACAGTTCGACACTACGTGCGCCATAACCGACTTCTGCAACAGCCATTAGCTTTTCTTCAAGAGTCTGCGACAAGCTATATAATGGCTTGAAGTTGGCTGGTGTTTCACAAGCTTTAACAACCGCCTGTGCTAATTCTGTGGCTCCTTCACCGCCTCTGCCAAAGGCTTCGCTGATGGCGACATCGACATAGGTACTGAAATCCGTGTCTGTAACCATGGTTTTTAGCAGCTCAAGTTCAGCATCGGTATCTTGCGGGAAGCGGTTGACGGCTACCACAACCGGTAAACCATATTGAGCGGCATTACGGATATGCCATTTTAAGTTATCAAAACCTGCGATTAAGGCTTTTTCATCGGGTGAAAAAATCGCATCGGGTAGAGCTTGCCCTGGGCGTAAATCATATAAACCAGAATTGGCTTTCAAGCCACGCAATGTTGCGACGACCACGGCGCAATCTGGACCTCGGTTGGCTTGCTGCGCTTTAATATTACAGGCTTTTTCAAAGCCCATATCGGAACCAAAACCACCCTCTGTAACTGTAAATTCACTTAGCTTTAAGGCGATACGATCGGCAATAATAGAGGAATTACCATGGGCAATATTGGCAAAAGGTCCCGCATGAATAAGTGTTGGCACACCTTCCAGCGTTTGCATGAGTGTCGGTTCAATCGCTTCACACATGGTGACGGTCATCGCGCCTGCGACTTGCAAATCTTCAGCAGTGATTGGATTACCGTCGATGTTGTAAGCTAAAACAACACGACCAATACGTTGGCGCATGTCTGCGAGATCTTTTGAAAGGGCAAGAATTGCCATGATTTCAGAAGCGGCAGAAATCTCAAAGCCATCGTCACGTTCAAGACCGTTAATGGTTTTGCCTGCTTCATTTTTACCGACAGTGATCATACGTAATGCACGATCATTGTGGTCCATCACACGTTTCCATACGATATTTTCTATATCAATGCGTAACGCAGATAAGCCTGTTTTCTCGCTAAATGCTTCGTAGCCATGACGTTCTTCATGATACAGACGGGCATCAATAGCGGCAGCTGCAAGGTTATGGGCTGCGGTAACCGCATGAATATCACCGGTTAGGTGCAAATTCAACTTTTCCATTGGGGCTACTTGGCTGTAACCACCGCCTGCTGCCCCGCCTTTTACGCCAAATACCGGCCCCATTGATGGCTGGCGAATACAGGCAATAACACGTTTATTAATCTTTGCTAACCCTTGTGAAAGGCCGATCGTAGTAACGGTTTTACCTTCACCGAGTGGTGTGGGCGTAATCGCTGTCACTAATACCAATTTACCTTCAGGTTTATCTGCTAAGCGCTTGAGGATAGACGGCTTTACTTTCGCTTTTAACGTACCTTGCGGGGTTAAATCTTGAGGTTCAATACCCGCCATTTGGGCGATTTGGTCAATAGGAGTGAGTGCGGTGTCGCGGCAAATTTGAATGTCGCTTTTCATAAGGGCGCATTTCCTTCTAGTGGTGACAGCAGGGAAGATGTTGGTGTATCAATATTCTGCATTCAATTGACTTTACAGTTCACGCAATCGATTGCGCTGTGTTTATACCATAATTTTATCACGGATAAACAAAATTATTCCGTGATAAATGTTGTTAATTTGTTGGCGCTGATAACATTGTTAAAAGGCTGAATACGGGAGCTTGCTAAAAGTCTTTGAAATGAATAACGAGTACTATGTTTCAATATTGTTATGTTCGTTATAAAAGGTGAAAGATGATTCAATGGCAGAAGCTGAATTTTCGGCGACGATTGCTGATTATTATGACGATGTCGGGATTACTTGAATTGCTGATTCTTTCGGCTTTAGGTTTTAGTTACATTAAAAAGTGGGAATCACAAGATTTAGGTGAAAAAGCCATAGGTGTGGCGGAATACATAGCAAACACACCGTCAATTATTACCGCTGTTGAGCAAAAAGATCCGCAATTACTTGCTGAGGGAATTGAGCGATTTCGGCAAGCCATTGGTGCCGCCTTTATTGTGATTGGTGACAACAATGGTATTCGCCTTGCGCACCCGATTGAAGAACGGGTGGGGCTTCCAATGCGCGGGGGGGATAATATTCGCGCTCTGACTGAGGGAAAATCTTATATTTCTTATGCTAAAGGCTCGATGGGGCACTCTGTTCGGGGAAAAACGGCGGTATTCGACAATCGTGGTGAGATCATTGGGGTTGTATCTGTTGGGTATTTGCTAACGGGTATTCACGATAAGTTATTGCCATTTTTAACCTTTTTATTGGCGATGGCCATTGTGGTCGTTGGTGCCAATGGTCTATTGGCGAACTTATTGGCTAAGCGCTTTCAGCGCACGTTGCTGGGTTTTGAACCTGAAGAAATCGGGCGCTTGTATGCCGAGAAAGATGCCACTATGAGCACCTTACGTGAAGGTGTATTGAGTATTGATAATCAGGGTATTCTACGATCGATCAACCGCAGTGCGTGCGGCATGTTAGGTATCGATGCGGATCGTGCCTTAAATCGCCCACTGAGTGAAAGCTTGCCAGAAAGCAGCCTTGAGCGATTGCTGTTAACTGGCCAGTCCGAACACGATATTGAATTGTATTTCAACAGCCGTGCAGTGATTGCTAATCGTGAACCTCTATTTCAAAATGGGGTACTCGTTGGGGCGGTATCGAGTTTTCGATTAAAAGACGAAATAACAGAATTAAACCGCCAATTGTCGCAAGTAACACAATACGCAGAGTTATTGCGGGCACAAACCCATGAACATCGAAACAAGCTGAATACGATAGCGGGTTTGGTTCAGCTTGGGGCGTATAGCGATGTATTTAAATTAATCGGCCAAGAAAACCAACATTATGAAACATTGATTAAATTCTTACGTAGTGCAATTGCAGAACCATTGATTGCCGGTTTGCTACTGGGTAAAAGTGAACGCGCCCGTGAGCTTGGGTTACGATTAGTGATTGATTCAGAAAGCTGTTTATCAACCTTGCCCGAACATATCGTGCCTGAAGATTTGGTGACGATTTTAGGCAATTTGATCGATAATGCGTTCGATGCCACCTTGGCTGCTCATTCTGCAGATACGTCTATTCATTTGCATCTAAGTGATTATGGTAATGATTTGATCCTTGAAGTGGAAGATTCAGGTATAGGTTTACCTAAAGGTATGAGTAGAGATGATCTAGTACAGCGTGGTGTTTCGACCAAAGAAGGCGATAACCACGGTGTTGGTTTATATTTGATCAATCAGATTGTGTCACATTATAACGGGCAATACATGATGGAAGACAGGGAATCGGCAGGAACCAGAATGACGGTTTATTTACCGAAAACAGCGTCAATACGTTAAAGGAATGCATCATAAAAATACAGACAGGGAGTGTGAATAGTGTCATTGATTCGTGTTGTGATTGTTGAAGATAACGCCGGAATAGCAGAGCTGCATCGCCGTTGTTTAAGCCAAATTGCTGGCATAGAAATACAGGCGATGGCACACAGCTATCAAGAAGCCATTACGTTATTTGAAGTCTTAAACCCTGATCTTGTTTTATTGGATGTACAGCTTCCAGATGGAAGTGGGTTAGATTTGTTGCGTTTGCTGCGTGCTGAAAAACAAGAAACCGATGTGTTATTGATTACTGCCGCAAGAGATGTCGATACCCTGCAAGAAGCAATGCGAGGTGGGGTGGTAGATTATATTCTAAAGCCTGTGGTTTTCTCGCGTTTAGAAGAGTCAATTAATAAGTATTTGGATTCAAGAGTGACCATGGCAGGGCTGGGTGCTATCGATCAAAGTGATGTTGATGCCATGTTGATGCGTCCTAAAGAGCATAAGTCTACAGCCCAATTACCGAAAGGCATTGATAACGTCACCCTCGATAAAGTACGAGAGTTGTTTAAATCTCATGCCCAATTAACTGCGGAACAATCTGGGCAGTTAATCGGTGCCAGCCGAACTACCGCAAGGCGCTACCTTGAATACTTGATCAGCAGCGGTGAGCTTGAAGCCGATCTGAGTTACGGCACAGTGGGTAGGCCAGAGCGGGCGTATGTTAAGCGTGAATAAAGGCTAGGGCGTGTTGATATCACAACAAGTGCTGAGCGAAGTGTTCTTGTAAGTAATCGAGCAGTAGGCGCATTTTTTTTGAATCTGCAGCCCGAGGCGGATAGACACCATAAATCGTGATGTCGCTTAATGCGTAGTCTTCTAAAATCGGGGTGAGTTGCCCTGCTTTAATTAACGGTAATGCGTCGTAGATAGGTAAACGTCCGACGCCATGTCCGCCAACCACAAACGCCGTTCTGGCTGATGCGCTATTGGTGGTAATGCTGCCCTGCATTTTCACATTGTATGATCGTGTGCCTTTTGTAAGAGTTTGGATTTTTGATGTCTTCTTATAAACCACCCATTCATGATTGGCTAATTCTGCTGGGGTGCGAGGTATACCGTGTTGGTTAAAATAGCTGGGTGAACCGCACAATATATTCTTCATCGTCATCAGCTTTTTGGCGTACAAACCAGAGTCAGCAAGTGGCGCACCTCGAATGGCTAAATCGACCCCTTCTTGAATAATATTAACGATATCGTCGGTCAGGTTCAGATCTATTTCTATTTTGGGGTATAAGGTCTTGAACGTATTTAGCGCAGGCACAATGGTATGCATGCTGATATTCACCGGGGCGCTAATTGTAAGCTTACCTTCGGGCTCTTCACGTAGGTTTTCAATCTGTAGGTTGGCGGCAGCAGCTTCTTCACTGATACGTTTACACCGCTGAAAGTAACGTTGACCAGCATCGGTTAGGCTAATGCTACGCGTGGTACGGTTCAATAAAGGCATGCCGATATGATCTTCAAGCTTTTTCAGGTGATAGCTTACGACCCCACGCGATAAGCCCAGCTGCCGTGCGGCGGCTGAAAAGCTCCCTTGTTCGACTATTTGGGCAAAAACTACCATGCTTTTCAGTTGCTCAAAAGATACATCCATTCTTTTACTCTATATCGTTAACGAACCATTTAAGGGGCAAAATGGTCAGGGAATCGTGCTCTAGTATGCCTAAAGAGTATCTATTGTTCTAATTGTTCGAACAATGATTCCTAATTTATCTCCATTGTCGAATTTAATGAACAGGCATACACTCTCATCACGCTTTAAATAGGACATAACGAGGTTGATGATGAAAATTTTAATGGTGTTAACATCTCACGATAAGCTAGGCGATACGGATCATAAGACCGGCTTTTGGATTGAAGAGTTTGCAGCACCGTATTACCGCTTCTTAGATGAAAACGCGGATATCACATTAGCATCGCCTGCGGGTGGTCAACCTCCTATCGATCCTAATAGTGAACTTGAGCAATCACAAACAGAAGCGACGGTACGTTTTAATCGCGATGAGCAAGCGCAAGCCGTGTTAGCCAATACTCGTAAGCTTAGCGATGTGAATGAGCAAGACTACGACGCAATTTTTTACCCTGGCGGTCACGGACCATTATGGGATCTGGTGAGCGACAGTGATTCTATTTCGCTAATCGAAGCATTCTGGCAAGCAGGCAAGCCTGTTTCTGCTGTGTGCCATGCACCAGCAGTGTTATTAAATGCTAAAACAGCCGATGGAGAATATATTGTTTCTGGTAAAGCGGTGACAGGCTTTACAAACTCAGAAGAAACGGCTGTTGGTTTGGCTGAAGTAGTGCCATTCTTGCTGGAAGATGAACTAAAAGCCCGTGGCGGGCAGTTTGAATCTGCACAAGATTGGAATTCATTAGCGATTCAAGATGGCATGTTAATTACTGGGCAAAATCCAGCGTCGTCTGAAGCAGTAGCAGAAGCCCTGCTTAGCTTATTAGCTAAATAAATAGTTAATCAAACCCCATTAAAGTGGCGTGTTGCACTTAGCGTAGAAACCTAAGGCCGTAATACGCCATGTGTAATGTACACCGATAATAAAACATTCTTGAATACTGTATTCATGACTAATAAAGGAATGAGCAATGCTTAATTTCACGTTTCATAACCCTACTCAAATTTTCTTTGGTGAAGATCAAATCGCAGCGATTGCGAAACAAATCCCTGCTGATGCAAAAATTCTAGTCACTTATGGTGGCGGCTCGATCAAATCAAATGGTGTTTACGATCAAGTGAGCACAGCATTAAAAGATCATAACTGGATTGAATTTTCAGGCATTGAGCCAAATCCACAATTTGATACATTAATGAAGGCTGTCGATGTCGTTAAAGCAGAAGGCATTACTTACCTTCTTGCTGTTGGTGGTGGTTCAGTTGTTGATGGTACGAAGTTCATTGCAGCTGCAGCACGTTTCGAAGGTGACGAACCTTGGGATATCTTAGCGAAACAAGCACAAGTTAATGATGCTGTGCCGCTATCGTGTGTATTAACCCTGCCAGCAACGGGTTCTGAAAGTAACATTGGTGCGGTTGTAACACGTGATACGACCAAGCTGGCATTTATGTCGCCGTTCGTTCGCCCTGTTTTCGCAGTACTGGATCCGAAAGTAACGTTAAGCCTTTCTGAGCGTCAGGTTGCCAACGGTGTGGTTGATGCGTTTGTTCACACTATGGAGCAGTACTTAACGTTCCCAGTGAATGCCAAAGTACAAGACCGCTTTTCTGAAGGTTTATTGATGAATCTGATTGAAGAAGGCCCGAAAGTACTGGCAAACCCAGATGATCTGGAAGTTCGTTCAAACATCATGTGGTCGGCAACAATGGCACTGAATGGTTTGATTGGTTCTGGTGTACCTCAAGATTGGAGTACTCACATGATCGGCCATGAATTGACGGGTCAGTATGGTATCGATCATGCACGTACTTTGGCGATTATTTTGCCTGCTGTTATGAAAGTACAGCGTGAGCAAAAACGCGGTAAATTAGTGCAGTATGCACAACGTGTTTGGAATATTGTTGATGGCACTGAAGATGAAGTGATTGATCAGGCTATCGAAAAGACTGAAGCGTTCTTTAAAGCAATGGGTATGCCTGTACGTTTGACTGATGCCGAACTAGATGCTGAAAGTATCGAAAATATCTTGGCACAACTTGAACTGCACGGTATGACATCACTGGGTGAGCATGGCGACATGACACCAGAAGTGAACCGTAAAGTATTAGAAGCTGCGTTGTAAGAGACACTGCTTATGAATATTGAATGAGTGCCGAATGCTCATTCAATCAAGATAAAATAGTTGAAAGCCCTGCTAGTGTACTGCTTGCAGGGCTTTTTTTGCGTGGTTCTATTTGATATCCAAGCAACGTCTTGATTTATATAGCGCAAATTTAACGTGCCACTGTCGATAGCTAATAATGGAAACTGGTTTTCCATTGCTGGTGGTTTGCTGCTGCAACACTTCTCTTTATTGTGCGTGTTCAGCCTATAAAAAGAAGATAAATCAAAATGGAAGCATCATCAAAGAACCAAGCTGTCACCAATACAATTGCGATAGAAGAGCCAGTCACGAAGTGGCAGTATACGACGCTGCTCGCACTTACGATTATGGCTAGCTTAATCAGCTTTGTCGTTGTAATGATAGAGGCGAATACGCGTTAATCAGGCATAAAAAGTCGGCAATATATCAGCGCATTTTCCTGTTATTTTGAGCTGTCATATTGCCGATATAGACGGCTTGTAGTTCATGCCAGAGTAGCGATTACAGCTCTGTTGTTATAATGCATTCCTTTTATTCCACATTGAGCTTCGCGTCGCTCGCCTTTTTCTTATACTGCATCGCGGTTCGAATAATCGGGGTGATTAACACTAATGCGGCAATAACGGTGAACGCGAGTGTAATAGGGCGCTCCCATAAGAAGCTAATCTCTCCATCACTGATCATCAAGGCTCTACGCAAGTTTTCTTCCATTAATCCACCCAGAATAAAGCCGAGCAGTAACGGTGCAAGCGGGAAGTTCGCGAGCCTTAATGCAATCGCGGCGATGGCGACTAATAACATGATAAAGACATCGACTGTGTTGAAGGAAACCAGATATACCCCGGTGATAGAGAAGAACAAAATCATCGGCAGTAATACCGTTCTTGGCACCATCAATAGCTTTGAGATGTAGGGAATCAGCGGAAGGTTCAGAATTACCAGCACAATATTGCCAAAGTACATCGAGATGATAACTGACCAGAAAATATCGGGGTGATCGACAAATAAACGAGGACCCGGCTGAATACCGTAAGCAATCAACGCGCCCAGCATGATAGCTGTTGTTCCTGAACCAGGAATACCCAAGGTTAATAGCGGTACAAACGATCCACTAGAAGCTGCATTGTTAGCAGATTCTGGTGCGACTAGCCCGCGAAGGCTGCCTTTGCCAAATTCGGCTTGCTTATCTTTAGGCGCAATACTACGTTCAAAACCATAGCTTAAGAATGCCGCGATCGTGGCACCAGCGCCAGGTAGTACCCCGACAAAGAACCCCAAGATCGATGAGCGAATAGAAACTGGCGCGACTTCTTTGAATTCTTCCTTGGTCACTTTCATGCTACCAATCTGACCGATTTTTGCTTGCTCTTCTTGGCGTGTATCATCTTGAGGTTTTAATATCCCCATTAGCGTTTCACCTAAAGCAAAGGTCGCCATTGCCAATAATAGGAAGCTGAAACCATCCATTAGATCCGTTAAACCAAAGGTAAAGCGTTCAACACCAACACCTTTATCGATACCTACTGTTGCTAACATTAAGCCAAGAATGGTCATCATCCATGCCTTCACTACTTGGTTTTTACCGGCAAAAGCAGCAACGGCTGATAAACCTACGAGCATTAGGGCAAAGTAATCTGAAGACTGAAAACTCAGAGAGACATTAGCCAATACTGGCGCGGCAATTAACAACATAATGGCAGAAAGCGTACCACCAACGAATGACGAGTAAGCCGCCAATGCGAGGGCTTTACCTGCTTGGCCTTTCTGTGCCATTGGGTAGCCATCAAATGCGGTCACCACGGTTGACGAACAGCCGGGGGCATTAATCAAAATTGATGAAGTAGACCCACCAAATACAGCACCGTAATATACACCAGCCATTAAGATCAAACCCGATGCCGGGTCTAACCCATAGCTGATTGGGATCATCAGCGCGATGGCTGAAATAGGGCCAAGGCCGGGTAACATGCCGATAAACGTACCAACAAAACAACCTACCATTACCATCATTAGGTTGGTTGGCATAATGGCCGTGGATAGGCCTGAAAGGATTCCATCTAACATCCGTGTTCTCCTACCAAGCTGAGAATATGTAGCCTGACTCAAGGTAAATATCTAACCCTTGAGTAAGCAATAACCAAAATGCGGTCACAAAAGGAAATGACGCACCAAAGAGAATAGATTTACGACGCTCACCCAGTAGTAAAAAACCACCCAGTAAGAATAAACTGGTGGAAAGCACAAAGCCCAACCACGTTAACCCCACACCATAAGCCGCCATTAAGACCAGAAAGCTAATTAGTAGCTTCCAGTTAAAACCAACCGTCGCACCACTTTGTTCATCATTTTTACCGGTAATCAGTAGTAATAACGACAATACAACACCTGCAATAGTCAGCAGGTATGGCAATGTACGGGCAGTAAAGGGTTCAAATTCATCACCGGGAAATAGGGCTATATTTGTAATTTGGTAACCATAAATAAGGGTAACAACAAGAAAAATTAATGCGCCGATACGGTCGCGACTGAGCAATTGTACTGATGATGTCTGTGTTGAATTAGGCTTCGAAGTAGAGGAATTCATTACGCTCTCCCGAATTAAAAGAACCGCACTTAAAGTGATAGGTATGACTGCCAACTGCGGTATAGATTTCATGATAAGGGCTGCTTATACAGCCCTTATCGCAGTGTGTAGTGTGAGGCTTGTTCTCAGAACCTTATTCTAAGAATCCGAGCTCACGCATTAGACCGCCCATCTGCTTCTCTTGTTGTTCAAGGAAGCTGTAGAAATCTTTGTCATTTTTGTAGGTATCGATCCAGCCGTTACGATCTCTAACCACAGTCCACTCAGTGGTTTTGTACATGCCAGATAGTGCTTTATTCCATGCATCAATTTTTGCTTGGCTAGCACCGGGGGCTGCAAAGAAACCACGCCAGTTTGCAAAAACAGTATCGTTGCCTTGCTCTACTAAGGTTGGAATTTCAGGGGCGGCTGCTAGGCGTTCTGGGGCTGTAATCGCCAGTACGCGCACTTGACCTGACTTGCTTATTTCCAGTACTTCGCCAAGGCCTGTCGATAGCAATTCAGTTTCGCCAGACAATAAGGCGGCCATGGCTTTACCGCCAGCATCGTAGGCAATGTAGCGTACTTTACGTGGGTCAAAACCTTCGCCTTTAAATGCCGCAGCGACGATCAGGTGATCCATCGAACCACGTGCTGAACCGCCCGCGATTTTCACACTACGAGGATCCTTGGTGTATTGGGCGACTACTTGTTTCCAATCGGTAAAAGGGGAGTTAGCTGATACTACAATCGCGCCATAATCCGCGATAGTGGCCGCAACAGGGGTTAGATCTCGAAAAGATTGCGGGAAAATACCACTCAGTGAGCGAACAACAATAGGGGTGGAATTCACCATCAAGGTATCTGGTTGACGCTTGGCAGTTTCGATCAAATGTGCAATGGCTTTGCCACCACCACCGCCAGATAGGTTTTGGTAAGATACTTTTTCGACAAGACCTGATTTTGCCAGCACTTCACCGGTACCACGAGCTGTCATGTCCCAACCACCACCTGCACCACCCGGTACTAGGAAGTGAATTTTTTCGAGTGATTCAGCCATCGCTGAGCTAGATATTGCCGCCATGCTTGATGCTAAGAGGGTGACCGCTACACGCGTCGTAAACTGTTTTTTAAAGGTGTTCAACATGATTAATCTTCCTTTTTTATCACTGCTGAGGTGCCTATTGGGCTAGCAGGGTTAATGAAAGGTTAAATTAATGTTGTGTGTGGTGATATAAAGCGTAAAAAAAGAGATTAAAGAACCTTCTGAACGTTTTATTCATAAAGTTCACAGAAGAGAAAGTTGTTTTTTACCGATAATGAGCTTGGACTATCAGGAAAAAAGAGGTTGCTCACAAAGACTGAAAAAAAATGGAAATACATCTATTTGATTTCATTTACCACATCAATGGTTGCTCAGAAAGTGGGCGATTGATCTATGGACAAGGGCACAGTTATCTATAGAATCCGGCCGTAGTTGATACCGCTAGGGAATATAAAATGTTCATAAAAGGAAAGCCGGTGAGGGATCTATCCCTCAAACTTAATACTCTGTTTCGAGGGGGCTGCTGCCTACTGCTGCTGCTGCTGTTGATTAACTTGCATACGGTTACAGACATTTTGTCTAATTCAGCTTTTGCGCTTCAGCAGCTGACTTTGCCGGCGAGCGCTGGCGAAAAGCCATCATCACTACCGGAAGAGCCTTTAGCGACTTCTTCCGAAGAGAATACTCCGTCTAGTGAGGCGATCACCGCCGTTGAAGATGAGATTTTCGAACTCAGGCAAGCGGCGTTAGTGCGGTTTGCCAATAAGTTTAATTTTCCTGATTCGGTTGAGTTCTATAGTCTGGCCAGCAGTGAGAACTGGATGTTTAGCCCGGCAACGGTGATGGAAAAAGACAATGTACTTAATCTCACGACCTGCGGTTATTATGCTGCGAAAAATGCAATGGGGCTTTCCCGTGAAAGGGTGCCATTTATTGTTGATCTGGTTTATGATTTTTTAAATAAAAAATACAGTGTTTATGGTTATTTTAAAGATGATCGAGCGCATTATTATCAATTTGACGGAAGTAAAAAACCGGTTGAGTTAAACCGTAACCGTTTCAGAAATAAATGGGATGTTGCTTGTAAGCCGCTGAATGTTGATAAATATGACGATATTCTTTCGCTTGCCACAGCCGGACGCTTTGAGCCCAAAGAGGATATTACCTTCAAGCGACAGCTTAATGCATTTGATGACAAGGTACAGAAAGAAATTGCAAGCTGCGTTGAAGACGAGACACTTACTGCATCAGTGTCAGGTCTGTCTACCCGCAAAAATCTTTGTCTGATCAATGCCCAGTGCAGCATTCTGGAAGGGGTGGCCCAGAGTAAGTGTAACTTGGTTAACCAGACCTGTTCTGGTGATGATAAGTCGCTGCTTTGCAAAACAACGACTAAGACTCAGGTAGCCAGCTAGCCTTTATTAGAATAGCAAGCAGAATAAGTGCAGGGGCGATGAACGTCGCCCCCTCGATTTTTTAGTAAATCACTTTATGCCCATAGCTCGAAATGATTTCTTTCATCTTTTCCATCGTTTCTTTTGATGGTGGTTGAACACCTGATAGCGGGTAGTCGTAACCCATTGCATCCCATTTATGTTCACCTAGCTGGTGGTAGGGTAGCAGCTCAATTTTTTCGATGTTATCCATGTCTTTAATGAACGCACCTAAATTGTGGGCAGACTGTTCATCATCGGTATAACCTGGAACGATAACATAGCGAATCCATGTTTTTTGACCGCGCTTGTGAAGGTAACGAGCAAAGTCCAGCACACGCTTATTGGGTACCCCCACCAACTCTTGGTGAATCGTGTCATCCATTTGCTTAAGGTCAAGCATAACAAGATCGGTTGCATCTAATACTTCATCAACCACATCGGTATGCTTACGGATGTAGCCATTAGTATCAAGGCAAGTATGAATATTTTCAGCTTGTGCAGCGCGAAAAAAGTCACGAATAAATTCAGGTTGAAGCATCGCTTCGCCACCAGAAGCTGTCACGCCCCCACCAGATGCTTTCATGAAATGACGGTAAGACACCGCTTCTTTCATGATTTCTTCAACGGTGATCTCACGACCGCCATGAAGATCCCAAGTATCACGGTTGTGACAGTACTGGCAGCGCATTAAGCAGCCTTGCATGAAGATAATAAAACGGATGCCGGGTCCGTCGACGGTTCCGCAAGATTCGAAAGAGTGAATACGACCTTTTACTGACATTACTATCTCCGCATGTATATTGTGCGTGTTATTTATCGTCATTTTATTACAAAACGGCAGGGTAAAGTAGCCCTATATACGTTTAAAATGTAAGGGTAATTGCAGTATTTTGCCAGTGTATTATGCCGTCTTTCTGAGACTTAACGCTCTGTTGTATGCAATAAATCTAAATTAAGGTGACGGACTTTGTATTGCCACTCATTGTGCCATGTTGACAGCATGTTCGCATGCATAGGGGCGGCAATGAAATAACCTTGTGCTAGATCGCAGTCAAGTTGTTGCAGTTGATGCCATAACGACTGGTTCTCAATGCCTTCAGCTACTGATGTTAACCTTAGGCGTTGCGTTAACAACAAGCTGGACTCAACAATGGCATGTGCAGTGCGGCTTGTTGGTAAGGCTTGAATGAAGCTCATATCTAGTTTTAATGATTCAAATGGCAGTGTTTCGAGTTGTTTAAGTGATGAATAGCCTGTACCAAAATCATCGATAGATAGCTTGAAACCATGCATCCCCAAGCGAGAGGCGGCTTCTAATGCTCGACCGGTATCTTTAAGCGCATTAGACTCTGTGATTTCAAAATACAGATGGCTGCTAAGGGAATGATGCTCATTAGTTAGCATCAAAACCTGATCAACAAACCCATCTAATACTAATGTATCTGGCGTAATATTAACGGCAACTTTGCGTTGGCAGAGCTGTTTTTGATGCTTAATGATGTAGTGAATACTTAGCATGGCGAGCTCTGCATCTTTGCCCATAGCAGATAATTGCGGTAAAAATCGGTCGGGTACAATCACGCCTAAGGTTGGGTGTTCAAGTCTGATTAAGGCTTCACATCCTACCCATTCCCCTGTTTCAAGTTTAACTAAAGGCTGAAAATAAGGGATAAGCCAACGTTGATCTAATGCTTGTTGTAATGTGGTGAGGCTAAGCTTCTCTGTACATAGAGAAGAGTAGCTTTCCACCTCTATGGAGAGTGACTGGTGTTGCCGTGCATGTTCTAACAGATCCGCCATAACATTCATTTTTGCAGGCTTTATTAATGAACCGAGTAGGTTGAGATCATAGCTTGCACACATTTTACTGACGGCATTGATGACTTTTGGGCTGGTGGCACTGGTAATGATGATGAACCCAGAAAAAGCCTGTTCAGCAATACGGCTTAAAAAGGTGATGCCATCCATTTCGGGCATATTTAAATCACAAATAAGTACATCAGGCTGAAAGTCACCCATTAAAGATAAGGCCTCAATACCTGAAGCAGCACCCATGACTTTATCTGTGCCCTGTACAATAATTTGATTTAATTGTGTTAGTAGAATATGGCGTTGGAAGTCATGATCTTCGATGAGTAATATTTTCATACAAGGCTTTCAACCTGTTGTTCTAGCGAGTGAATTAGTCTGTTAATTTTATCCAATATATTAGGTATATAACTGACGTCACGTTGTTTATTGGTGCTTTCCATCTCTTCGCATGTTGTGGCAAGGGCATTGAATTCCATCATTCTTGCTGCCCCTTTCATCCGGTGACTAATAAGGTGAATCGACTCTTGGTTATCGTGTTCAATAGCGTTCTCAAGCTCATCGAAATCAAGGTGGCATGACTGAACATACTGCTGCAAGATTGTTGTGCATACATCAATATCACCAAAGATAGTACTTAGTTTTGTGATATTAATAGCAGTGTGATGACTAGTCTCTTTTTCTGGAATTAATAGTGCCTTATTCACTGACTCAAACGCCGATAAGAGTGGGAATGCCTCGTTATTGGCCGCATCATCAACCATCAGGTCATTAAAATCCCCCAAATCCCAAGGATCAGATTCAGCCGGCACAGCAAGGGCTGGCGGCGTTGGTGACGCCGAAGTAATCGGTAACCATTGGCTTAACGTTTGTTGGAGGTGCTCTAATGATACTGGTTTAACTAAGTAAGCATCAAAGCCATGCTGTGCACTGCGCTCTTCTTCACCCGATAATGCATTGGCGGTTAGGGCTATTATTGGTAACGGCAGCGCTGCGCGAGACTTTTCATCAAGGCGAATTGCAGCAGTAAGACCGTACCCATCAAGCTCTGGCATATGGCAATCGGTCAGCAATAAATCATACTGTTGATCTGCCATCGCTTGTAAGGCTACTTGCCCGTTATCAACAATATCTGCCGCATAACCAAGATGGTGTAACTGTTGTTGAATGATTTGTTGGTTGATCGGGTGATCTTCGGCAACCAATATCAATTTATGCTGAGCAATCGCTTGTTCACGGGTTACTGGGCTAAGCGGTGTCACTAGCACCTGCTTGGATGGTGATGCTAGGTGATGGGGGGATGTCAGTGCGTGATATAGCTGATCAGACATTAATGGGTTTTGTGAGATAATCCAGCCTAGATCGCTGGGTTCTAAAGAAAGCATATTACGCTGGCGAATGTGTACCCAGCGTACTGCTGGTAAATGTAATGCTGCCCAAGCAGGTGTTATGTTTTGTTCATGGCACCATGTATCAGGTACAAAAATGACATCAAGCTGCTGTTCTGCGGCAATCATCTGTAGCTGACATTTGGTGGTAATAGTCAGTGGCAGGCACGTATTATCCCAGACTTGGAGATAACTATTTAGTATTTCATTATCAATAAGTGCTGGTGTGACAATGCCACAAGTGAGTGATAACTGGGGCTGTTGAGTACACTTGATAACGGGCATATTGATATTGAAGCTAAATGTGGTGCCTTGGTTGATCTGGCTGCCGACATTTATCTCACTGTCCATTAGCTGGATCAATTGACGACAGATAGATAGACCTAACCCTGTACCACTGAAGCGACGTTCGCTACTTAGATCGACTTGTTCAAAGGGTTGAAATAATTTTAATTGATCAGCTTCAGTGATACCTATGCCTGTATCATTCACCGTGAAGCGTAGTATTTGTTGACCACTATTTTCATCATGGTTGATAACATCGATCAATAATGAAACGGTACCGCTTTCTGTAAACTTAATAGCATTATTCAGTAAGTTATTGATAACTTGCTTTAATCGCAACTCATCAATGAGAACAGTATGGGCAATGGTCGGATCAACCCACAAACGAAAGTTAACGCCTTTCTGTTCGGCATTAACGACATGCGGTTGCACCAGTTCATTCATAAACGACGATATTTGCGAGGGTTCTGGTGCTAAGGTAAGTTTTCCCGCTTCGTTTTTAGAAAAATCCAATACATCATTAACAATATTGAGCAGGTTACGGCCAGACTGAGTTAAGTTCTTGTGGATCCCTTGAAGTTCTGGTTGCTGTGCATATGGGATCATCAATTCTAAGAGGCTGAGAATACCACTGATAGGGGTGCGTATTTCATGACTCATCATAGCAAGGAAGCGAGATTTCGCTTCGGTTGCTGACTCTGCTTGCTGACGAGCATGTTCAACTTCAAGTTGCTGACGTTTCATCTGGCTGATATCAATAATAATACTGTTCCACTGCCAGCCTTCGTCTTGCGGGGTAATATGGCAACGAAGTTCTACCCAGCGATCATTGGTTTCCACTGATTCTAGCTTTAGCTCTGTTTTCCAATATCCCTGTTGCGTTGCGGTACGAATAGCATTGAAAATTGTTTCACTATCGTCACGGCGATGCAGTAGCTGAAACATGATTTCAGGTTTCTGATATAACTTATTTGCGTTGATGCCGAGCAAATCATGTACTTTTTCACTGACGAATAATAGCTCGATATCTGATGGGTCATCGCTACGTTGAAGGTGTTGCAGTAATACGCCATCAAAATTATTGGTCAGGTAAGTCAGCTTTTGCTCTGCGGCTTTTCGTTGGCCAATTTCAAGGCTTAGCTTTCGGTTCCAGTAAACAACGAAGCTGACAATAAGCACCACACAGCCAATGATAATCAGTCCCCATAGCAATATTCTCTGATAAGGGATCCCCGACGTTAGCCTTACGGTATTCCACTTACTTTCAATATTAATGAGCTTTTGAGGGGGAATCGCATTCATTGCTTTATTTAATAAATCGCGTAACAGGACATTGTTTGAAGCAACAGCGATACCGACTGGCTGATATTGAAAATCCAGTTTACTCGGTATGATATTCAATCGACCTAAATACTCGTTTTGTAAGAAAACGGACGCACTTGAAAGTGATATTACCGCGGTATCAATGTTGCCGTTAACAATGGCATCGAGTAATTCTGCATTCGAATTGTAGTTTTTTTGTGGGTTGCTGCTATATAGCTGTTTGGTCAGCACTGAACCAAAACGATTGGAGACCGTCCCGATAATCATCTTTTTGTTGATATGCTGTATTGCGCTATTTGCCTTGCCCACCATTATCCACTGTTCTTCACTGTAAGGGGTGGTACATGAAACTAATTTTGCCCGCTCGGGTGTACAGGTAACCGCAGCGACAACATCTATTTTCCCTTCATTCAATTGCTTTAAAATATCTGGGAAGTCGGTTTTAGCTAAAGGCACCAAGGTGATTTTAAGTTGGCGTGCAATCAAAGATAAGACATCGGCCCCTCGACCTGCCATTAGATTGTCTTTGTCGGTAAATTGGTAGGGAAAATCATCAGGGTGATACGCGACTCTCAATGTAGAGTGTTCTTCCAGCCACTTGGCTTCCTCATTATTTAGATTGAGGTAATTTTGATGGGAAATAAATCGTTGTTGTGACTTGGTTAGCCAAGTGTCATAGATTCCCGTTAAAAGATGCTGGTCAAGGGCTTGGTATCCTTTATTTAAATCGTCGATTAGTGCTGACTGTTCACGGTGAGCTGCCATATATAATCGCTCATAGGGTAAGTCAGGCAAAACATGTAAATAGAGATCATTGTTGGCATTCTCATGGGTACGCATGTCATCGAGGGTGATTGAATTGCCAATGTAGACATCAGCTACCCCTTGAAGGACAGCGTTAAAAGCTTGATAGCTTGTCGGGAAGTTAACCATTTGAAGTTTGGCGGACGAAAGCTTAGTCAGCTGCTCGCCAATCGCAAAACCTTGTTCAACAGCGATAAGTTGATGATCAATTTGTTTAAAGTTGGTGATGCTTGGGGTTTTGCTGATCATCGCCATCGATGTGGTCAGTATTGGTTTACTGAAAGACATCACTTTTTGGCGCTCAAATGTTGAAGATACGCCGACAAGAATGTCGACTTCATGGTTATTAAAACCATTGAGTACATCTTGATACGTAGGATAGGTGATTGCTTGTATCCTATAGCCACGCTTTTTCGCTATTTCATGCATTAAAGAGGGTAACAAGCCTGATACTCGGCCTTTTTTTGATACATAAGAAAAGGGAGTCCAATCGAATGCCGGAAAGCCTATGCGCAACGTTTTCAGCTCGTGATTTGAATCTATGTAACCGTTCGAATTGTGATCAATATTCTCAGCCCAAGAAGTGAATGGTAGGGCGAATAAAATCAGTAGCATCATGCTTTTTAACATGTGATTGTGTGTCCTAAGCCTTTGGTCGTCATGAGTTCGACAGGGGTATGTAAGATTGAATATTGGCTTTTTAAATCCTGATACCAAGTAGGTATGGCATGTTGTGATTCGAATACCCAGCGCGCTTCCATGATGATCTCTCGTTGGCTATGGCTTACATTCAACTGACCTTCACACAATATTTCGACTAGGCATCGTGCGAGAGTTGTATCGAAACGATTGTCTGGCCAAAGAGCAAAAATGCTTTGACCTGCTACATCCCCTGTTTGTTGTTTGTATAGTGCTAAAGCGTGTTGATACTCATGGGTTTCGTTTGATAATGATGATTCGATGGTATTAATCCAAGCCTGTTTTATACGCTGGTGGGTTAAGCGTGCTTCGCTAGTAATTAGATTTTCTAATTGCGTAAAAGCCATTAGCATTGGCTTTGTCATACCAAGCAACTGATAGGTATTAAATAAAACGGCATGAAATTCAAAGCTTGTCTGTGTTTGCTCATTAGGTTCAATGCGTTGTAAGTAACGATAAGCAATAAAAGTATTGCCTGATTTTGCCGCTTGCCAAGCCTGTAAAACAAAGACAAAAGGACGATCAATGATTGTGATCCCTTTTTGCTGAGTAAATTTGCACCACATACGCTCAATTGAGATGGGTTTATTGAGTGGGTTTTGTTGAAGTAGCCCCCAAGCAAGTAAGCAATAATAATGTTTATTATCCCAAATTGAATTAGGTAAATGGTTAGCAGCTTCTCGCAAATGACGGAGCAATTCAGCTGTTGGGTGTAAGGTTAGCTCAAGCCAAATCATGCCAAACAAACGCTCAAGGTTACTTTGACTCATGCTATGTGCCTGTGCCCAGTATTGGTATGTTTGTGTAATATCACCACGGCATAATGCTAAGCGCGCACTGAATTCGATAATGAGCAAGTGGTTGGGATATTGGCCTCGTAATGGCTCAATAATTTCTTTCGCTTCAGCGTATTGCTGCTGGCTAAGATACAGCTCAGCCAAATACAGCTGAGCTGGCAAGTAATCATGCTTTTGAGTAAAGCTCCGCAGCAATGATATAGCCGTGGGAATAACGTTATTTGGTACATCTGTTTTGCTAGTCAGTGTATCTGGCGGTGTGCTGTTGACCAGGCTTTTGCACAGGGCTGTAATTGCATGTTGAAATGCGGATTGGGTTGTTGCTTGTTGAAGTGCTTTTCGTGCCCCTTGAATACCGTCTGACTTAAATGCCGCAAAGACATTCTTGTTCAGTTGATGTTGCTTAAAATTAGCGGCGAGGCGTTGGTGTAATACTTCTATACGCAGGGGCTTAACAAGATAATCATTAGGTTCATATTCAGAAAACCCCATGAATACGGGCTTCGAATCATCTGCAGTTATGATGAAAATAAGCGGCTCATGTTTGATGATCTGAGATTGGTGTAGGCGCTCAAGTAACTGGAGACCTGTACTACCAAATCCTAAATTGAAATCAATAAAAATAATGTCATAGCAATGAGCCTGACACATTTTCATCGCATCTGAAGCATTTGTTGAAGTATGAATACGATTCGCTGTGAAGTCACACTTTTGGAGAATCAACTTGGTTGTTTGCTGAATGATAGCGCTGTCATCGATAACGAGAACAAATTTTTCTTGCAGCATAAACAATCGCAAACCTTGTGTGTAGAAAAGCATCACAGATATATGATGGGGTATATTAGATGCGGATAATAATGAAAATAGAGGTGTTAGGCAATATACAGAATGGTATCCAGAATAAAATACAGAAAAAAACAGATAAAAGGTTTTATAGACAACCATTCTGTATCCTTGGTGATACTTTTGAGGGATAAAAAATACAGCTGTAGGCGGATGTCTTTGTTTTAGGGTGAGAGTTTGAAAGACATTGATAGGAATATAGCGATGATGTGGGCAGATAACAAAAAACCGACTATAAAGTCGGTTTTTTATTAGGACAGCGAGAGAAGACTAATGATTAGTTTCTCGTTACTCAGCTCTAAATTATAGAGATGCAGTGAAAGTACGTGCGATTACGTCTTTCTGCTGTTCAGTTGTTAGAGAGTTAAAACGCACTGCGTAACCCGATACACGGATAGTTAGCTGTGGGTAGTTCTCTGGGTGCTCAACGGCATCAAGAAGCGTTTCACGGTTTAATACGTTAACGTTCAAGTGCTGACCGCCTTCGATGCCAGCTTCATGGTGGAAGTAACCATCCATAAGACCTGCAAGGTTAGCTTTTTGAGTATCTGCTTCTTTACCTAGTGCGTTTGGCACGATAGAGAATGTGTAAGAGATACCATCTTTTGCGTCAGCAAACGGTAGTTTACCTACAGACGTTAGAGAGGCTACAGCACCTTTCTCATCACGACCGTGCATTGGGTTTGCACCCGGTGCGAAAGGAGCGCCAGCACGACGACCGTCTGGTGTGTTACCCGTCTTCTTACCGTATACAACGTTAGATGTAATAGTAAGGATTGACTGAGTAGGGATAGCATCACGGTACATTTTCAACTTACGGATTTTGCCCATAAATGTTGAAACTAGTTCACAAGCGATGTCATCTACACGTGAATCGTTGTTACCGAATTTAGGGTAATCACCTTCGATTTCGAAGTCGATAGCAATACCGTCTTCGTCACGGATAGGCTTAACTGTTGCGTACTTGATAGCAGACAGTGAGTCAGCTGCAACAGAAAGACCAGCGATACCACAAGCCATTGTACGACGAACGTCACGGTCATGAAGCGCCATTAGCGATGCTTCGTAGCTGTACTTGTCGTGGCTGAAGTGAATGCTGTTTAGCGCAGTCACGTATTGTGTTGCTAACCAATCCATGAAGTGATCTAGACGATCCATCACATCAGCGTAATCTAGAACTGCATCAGTTACAGGTGCAGTCTTAGGACCGATTTGGATTTTAAGCTTCTCATCAACGCCGCCGTTGATAGAGTAAAGCATTGTTTTAGCAAGGTTAGCACGTGCACCGAAGAACTGCATTTGCTTACCAACAACCATTGGAGATACACAACAAGCGATTGCGTAGTCATCTGAGTCCATGTCTGGACGCATTAGATCATCGTTTTCGTACTGGATAGAAGAAGTATCGATAGATACTTTCGCACAGAAACGCTTGAAGCCATCAGGTAGCTGCTCAGACCAAAGAACAGTGATGTTCGGCTCTGGAGAAGGACCCATAGTGTATAGGCTGTTTAAGAAACGGAAGTTTGAACGTGTTACTAGTGTACGACCGTCAAGACCCATACCACCCATTGATTCTGTTGCCCAGATTGGGTCACCAGAGAACAACTCATCGTATTCAGGCGTACGTAGGAAACGAACCATACGTAGCTTCATTACGAAGTGGTCAATCATTTCTTGTGCTTGAACTTCTGTGATTACGCCAGCTGCGATATCACGCTCAATGTACACATCTAGGAACGTAGATGTACGACCTAGAGACATTGCAGCACCGTTCTGTGATTTAACTGCAGCTAGGTAGCCGAAGTAAGTCCACTGAATTGCTTCTTGTGCACTTGTAGCAGGACCAGAAATATCGTAGCCGTATTTAGCTGCCATAGTTTTGATCTGACCTAGAGCACGGTGTTGCTCTGCAATTTCTTCACGAAGTTGCATTGTCATTTGAAGATCTTCGCCTAACTCGAAACGCTCTTGTAGAGACGTAAACTGAGCGAACTTGTCTTTCATTAGACGATCGATACCGTATAGCGCTACGCGACGGTAATCACCAATGATACGACCACGGCCGTATGCATCTGGAAGACCAGTCAGTACACCAGACTTACGACATTTCATGATGTCAGGCGTGTAAATATCGAATACACACTGGTTGTGTGTTTTACGGTATTCAGTAAAGATTTTAGAAACTTCAGGATCTAGTTCGCGATCGTACGCTTTACAAGAACCTTCAACCATACGGATACCACCGTTAGGGATGATAGCGCGCTTTAGTGGAGCTTCAGTTTGAAGACCAACAATCGTTTCAAGATCTTTGTTGATGTAACCTGCATCGTGTGCAGTGATAGTAGAAATAACTGAAGTATCAAAATCAACAGGAGCGTGAGTGCTGTTTTCCTGCTTGATTCCTACCATTACTTGTTCCCAAAGCGTTGCCGTTGCTGGCGTTGCTTCAGATTCTAGGAAAGACTCGTCACCGACATACGGTGTGTAGTTCTTTTGGATGAAATCACGAACGTTTACATCGTTCTGCCATTCGCCTGCAGCGAAACCTTCCCAAGCTTTAGCAAATTGCTCTGCCATGTTATACCTACCTGTTTCTATTCAGTAGAAAAAATACGTACTGATTACGATGCAATTACGCAATCAATCATCATAAATGATGAACAGTACACTTTTATTAACAATAATACGGATAATGAAAAATTACAGCTTAACTAAATTAAGATTTCATTATTCGTATTAGTGCTTATTTTCAAGTAAAGCAGGGCAGTGCAAGCGCACTGCCCACGGGTATTACAATAGTGATTGAATACCGTATTGACCTTCTAGCATACCGACAGAAAGCATCGCAACTAGACAGATAATCAATACTGATGCTGGGATGATAATACGGTCGAAGATAGACAGTGTTTTAGCACGTTCTTTATCACCGATTAGGCCGTTGTTATCAAGTAGCATAGTGAGTGCCCAAGCCAGTACAGGGTTAGTCACTGCTGCTGCAAAGATACAAATACCAGCAGACTGAGAGTCTTTAGTATCACGAACCATTTGCATACCAGCTTCTAGAAGAGGAAGAAATACACCTACAAGAAGCGCAATACGCATTACTGGTGGCCATACCGCAACATCCATTGGGAAACCAAGGATAGCAACAATAATACACAAACTACCCAGTAAGATACCGCCCGCTGGAATTGGACGCTTAGCAATAGCTGCTGGGATCATGTACGTTCCCCAAGATGATGTAATGTTACCACCACCAACCGCTGTACCTACAATTTGGCGTAGTGAACACGTTGTCATTGTATCATCAACGTCCATCAGTACATTCTTTGCGCCACGAGGGTAGTTTAGCTCTTGGAAAATACGATGACCAAGAAAATCTGGTGACCACATTGCTACTGCTAGAATGGCAAACGGTAATGATGCAAGGAAGTGCTGAAAGTTTGGTAAGCCAAGCATCCAACCTTGATCTGTGCTACCCCACCAGTATACAGGATTTAGATTTGGCAGACCCATTTCAGTTTCAAATGTTAGGTCAAAACCTGCACCCAGTGCCAAAGCAATAGCTAGGCCAGTTGCCGCACAAGCAGGAATCGCTAGCCAACGCTTGCCGATACGAGCAAGGAAAGCATAAAGCACGATATTAACAGCAAGTACCACTAAGCCAATATACCCGAAGCTGCCTTTCGCGGCATCGGCTGTTTCAAGGCTTGTTGCCCAAGACTGGATATCACCAATTTGGCTCATTGCTCCCGTGAAACCGAGAAAAACGAGTAAGCCCCCAGCAACCCCTTCACCGGTCAGGTTCACCAGTTTAGAGCCACCTTTAAAGTAACTCAGTAATAAACCGAATACACCTAAAAGAATTGCAAGAGCAAGAGGGTGTGCACCGGCTAGGGCAATCGTACCAATTAATGGAATCATTGGTCCGTGGTTACCTGCTAAGTTAGCCCTAGGGTTAAAGAAACCAGAGGCTAAAATACAGAAGAGTAATGCTGGGATAAGCATTTCTACACGAGCGACTTCAATGGCAAATTCTTTACCAAGCTCAACATGGTCCCAAGCTTGCGTTAGTCCATCAGCCCAAGACATCATTACCGCAGAATACATTGCGATGATGCCGATAGTACCTGCAAGTGCGGGAACTAAATCTTCCCATTCAAAACGGAAATCACGACCAGGAAGGTTTAACTTCCAGCGGCGTGGCTTCATTATTTTCAATTCGTTATCTAGATACTCAGAGCGGCTAGAGAAGTCAGATGCAGGGCGGTGTTGCTCCTGATAACTTCTTTCTTCTGATGACATATTTGCCTCGTTTCTACGTTAAATAATAATGTTAAATAATAATTTTTTTTATGGTGACCTGTTTGCCGTTCTCTACTAATAACTCACCCTCAAGTAGGAACTGCTATATCAGTGTAATTATATTTCACCAAATTTTAGCAAAGTATACGGGTTGAAGTGGAAGATGGAATTGATCTTGATCACTACCCCTCAAAAAATGTAGTAAAATAACTAAAAAAAATTGAACGAAAAAATAATTTGTTAAAAAATATTGTAGTAAGTGAGTAGGTTATGTGAGTTTGTAATAACCAAAAAATGAAAGAAGATTTGTTAACTAACTATTTTAAAACGAATATAGCTTTGTAGTGTGGGTTTTACGGTCTACAGGGAGTCTACACCAAAAGAGGCAGCCTGGAAGCTGTTAATTACTCGTAATGTGAAGGAATATGAAAGATAAAGCCAGCAACAAAGCTGGCTTTAGAAAGCAATATATCGGTCTCTATTGACCAATATGCATTTTTTGGTATGACGATAGTAACTGCAGATGCGACGGGTATTGGCTCATCGTGAGATCGCCGCCTGTGACACCATAGAAGCGAACCGTTCCTTCAATAGATCCCCATGCTGCGGCAACGGTTTCTACGCCATATTGCAGTTCGAAATCAGCTTTAGCCTGAGCTGGGTCGCTTTTTTCATCAAGTGCAAGATTAAGGCTGGCCACTAGGCAATGGAAGAATTGGATACGTTCAGGACTGTAAGTGGTTGCATTAACCTCAAGGCACCAAGTTGCCAGTTCGAGGGCTAACTCTAGATCGCCACCAGCGAGTGCGAGTAGACATTTTACTTCGCCAATGCGCAATGTTTGCCATGCATCGCCGACTTGCGGTGCTAGGCCGATGATTTCAGCAAGCAGTACAGAGTCATCGTATCCTTCTTCTTCTAAAATACCGTACATTTCTGCGTACTGTTCACCTTCCCAATCTACATTTGGTAGGGCAAGGAATGTCTCACGCAGCTCCAACGCAACGTTATTGTTGCTTTCGATGAGTGTTTCAATCGGGTAAATTTCAGACCAGCTTGGCACTATAATACGACAACAATTCACACCAAGATGCGAGTAATCAGCAATGTAAACATCAGCTCTTGCTTTGGTCATAATCGCCATTAAGTGGCTGAATGATTCTTCAGAATTGCCAGTGAAATTCCAATCAACAAAATCATAGCTTGCATCTGCTTTAAACAACTCACCAGAAACCATCACACATGAGAAGTTCGGTGTATGTGCCGTTTGTTCATTGTGCTGACTGTTATCATCGACTGTTGGCTGTGGGTAAATGCCTAGCTCGATCAGTGTATCGTTCTGCAGTAACTCGGTTACCACTCGCTCAAGTGCAACCTCAAAATGAAGATGAGCCTCAAATGCTGCTAAGCACACATCATTCCCTGGAACCGGTAACATCGCACAAAGCACTGGGAATTCACCGCCCAGTGATGCGTCGTAACATGTCACAGTTAATCCTTTTGCGGCTAATGCTGCAATAGACTCAGTGATTGCTGGGTAGCGAGCCATTACCTCTGCTGGAATTACCGGTAAGCTGATGTCTTTAAGAATAATGCGGTTTTTAATTGCACGAGCAATCACTTCAGATAAACACTGGGTACGTGCCTCTGCTTGCGTATTTCCTGAAGCAATACCATTCGACAAGTAAAGGTTACTAATGATGTTAGCTGGAATATAGACGGTTTCATTGTCAAATTGACGTTCAAACGGTAAACAACATACGCCACGATCCATATTGCTCGATTGTAGATCAACTAAATCGGTACCCAGTAGCTCAAGAGTCGGATCGTAATATTGTGTTAAACGTTCATCCAACATGCCTTCTGGCGGTAAGTTATCTTCACCAATATCAAACCATTTTTCGTTACTGTAGTGAACAACATCGCCATTAGCTAGTGCTTGACCCAAGTAATAGTCATTATAAAAAGCATGGGTTGATAGGCATTCAAAGAATTTACCTAATGCAGACGCAAGGGCTGCTTGCTGTGTTGTCCCTTTACCTTGAGTGGCATTCATCGGTGCATCGACATCACGAATTTGTACTGACCAGACATTCGGTACAGGATTAAACGAAGCAACCTCTTCTATATTGAAACCCAATTTTTTTAATTGAGTTTGGAAATGCTCGATAGATTGTTCAAGTGTGGCATCTTTACCTGTAACAGATGTTTTCATTATATGTCTCTTCAGTAAAAGCTATCGTCAGTATTGATAGGCGCGGAGTATATACCCAAAACACTTGGATGTCAGAAACCGAGGGCATAGATTCCACGCATTCGACTGGCATCGAACAGGTTTTGAAATTGGTTGATTTAACTGTTGAATAAAATGAAGTCATTTACGTTATTGGGGTTATTTTTTACCTAAGTTAGTCAGTTCTGGCTAATAAAACTCGTGATGATAAAGCATATTAGGACGAATGCGGAAGATAACGAAATAATAATTCGTAATGGAATATTTTTAATAGGATTTAACATGAATATCGCAATGCTTATTGTTTTATATTGTAATGATTTTTCGTCAGTCTATATGTCATATATATGCATTGTAAACCGTAGTATTTGAATTTAAGGAGAGAATTATTGGCGAGTGCTGGTTGATTGTTAAGATTAATGATTACGGGGTGGTTTTTTATTTGGAAGCTTGGATGGGAAAGGTTAGTAAATAAAAGGAAGTGGCATTACAGCCACTTCCTGATGAATATTATTGCGCGACCTGGAATTCACCCAGACGGTTTCTCTGATCTTCTGCCAGTTGTGATAAATGGCTACTGGCTTCAGCTGTCTGGCTGATGCCGGCCACATTCTGGCTGATGATGTCATTAATAGTATTTATATTCAGTGTAATATCACCAATGGCTCGGCTTTGCTCGTCAACTGAGGTGGTGACATCGGCGTTGACCTGGCTGATATGATCCAGTGCCCGGGTGATAGAGTCAATCTGGCTACTGGTTTGTTCAGCGATTTCGTTAGTGCTTTTCACTTTGTCTAGGCTGTCATTCACCGCGGTAACGACGACTGACGATTTGTGTTGCAGCAGCTCGATAATGGTCTGAATTTGTTGGGTTGAATCCTGCGTTTTGGCTGCTAGCACTCTGACTTCATCGGCAACCACGGCAAATCCGCGGCCACTTTCGCCGGCTCGTGCCGCTTCAATCGCCGCGTTGAGTGCGAGCAGGTTGGTTTGCTCTGAGATACTGTCAATCACAGTGATGACTTCACTGATTTTGACGCTTTGTTCGTTAAGGTCGACAACCTGACTTGATGTCTCTTCAAGTTGTGTCGTAAGTTCTTGTGATAATTGGCGGGAATGCAGGGCGATAGCTGTGCCTTCAGCGCCCAAGGTCAGTGCTTGTTGGGCACTTTCATCAGCTGTTTTTGCATAGCCGTCAACCAGTTCGGCGGCTGCAGATAGTTCTGTTACAGCGGTGGTTATTTGCTCTACTTGCTGTTGCTGTTCTCGGCCGTTGACTTCACTTTGGGTCATCACTGCGGCAAGTTCAGTTGAAGAGGTGGCGACTTCATCACTAACGCCACGCAGTGCGCGGATAGTGTGGCTAAGTTGAGAAATAGCATCATCGAGGCTGGAACCCAGCATGCCGATTTCATTCTTTCCGCTGATGTTTGTGCGGGTATGCAATTTACCGTCGGCTAAATCTTTCACTGTTAAATAAAGCGTGTTCATTACACCACTAATGGCATTTGACAGTAACATGCTGATTGCCAACGCTAGTAGAGTTGCAATCGCGGTCGCTGTTAACTGACTTGTGGTGACCGACTCTAATAACTCTGATGTTCTGTCAGAAAGCTGTTCAGTTTTATTAATCGATTCTTTTGCCAGGGTGGTAATTAACTGGGTGTTTTCATTACCAAGCCTGATCATGTGCGCAACATTCTCTCTTTTCTCATTTTGTAGCTGAAGAATGTCTTGAAGCTGTTTTTCCCAAAGACGGGCGTTATTTACTAGCTCTTTGTTTTCAGACCAGTTTTCAAAAGGCTGAAGCAGAGTGATGAGCGACTGGGTTTGATCTAATGTTTTCTTCGTTGCAGTGCGGCTCTTGCCTTTAACGCCTTCAGCGATATTAAACAGCATCAGCCCTGCGGTATCTGCCATTTGTGATATATCTTGATTCCATTGCTTCAGATCATCTGCGCTTCTATTTTGGGTTATCTGAAAGTCAGCTTCACTGAGATCAGTGCTGATCCAGCTGGTTGCATCGTATACCTCTTTGATTTTACGACGCTGTTCTCTTAGCAGCTCCGAACTCTGTGTATATTGCTGGTAATTACGGATGAATGTTTCCAGTGTTTGTCTGACTTTTGGAGTCACGGCGCTGTTATCTGTCTGTATTATGCGATTATAGCTTTTCTGAACTTGCGCATAATTTTCGTTATTAACGCGCACCATTTCGTCTAGGCGTTCATAAAACCCTAGCGCATAAATAGAACTCATCCGGCTTACGTCCTGTAGGTCCTGAAATTCTTTCAATGTGTTGTTAAGTGCGATGAAGTCATCGACATTGTCAGTGTTTGTTTCAACTTCTGATAACAGGCTCTGGCTGATTATGATGGTAATGATGAAACATAACACAGCAAAGGCTGAAGATAGCGAAAGTAATATTCGCAATGGTATATTTTTAATTGAATTTAGCATGAGATATCAACGTCGTAATGTTTTTAATAAAATAGAGGAATAATACTTATTGAGTGAGATTATTAATCAATATGCAATAGCGCTGTATTAACTGATATCAATAGTGTCAGTTATTATAATTTTGCTGAATATTATATAGCCAATGGTTGTACTTTAGTAGATGTATTAAATTTATATTTTAATATGGAATATAATAACGAATATCTTATTTTTCATTATACTTGGTAATTGTTCATAATTGATCGCAATTTATAATAATGGGTAATATTGACGACTTATTTATAATTTATCTTGTGTGTAGAACGGCTATGCATTGTTATACCCAAGTTACCTCAAGATGCTCGTTTCAGCGAGAATTTGTTGCCCCAAGACAAGATGATAATTTATCGTTTGAGGTGTTCTACTTTAAATGATCAGCACTATATTGAGTCTAATTAAACGAGAACTCTCGAGTGGATCAGCGTTTGCGCTTCTACGCCATATGTAATTGAAAGGTAGTGCTATTCCAGCACGTAAAATCCCCGACATTAAAGAATGTTCGCTTTATGATCGCTATCCCATTTAGATCCTTAATCAAGTGAAATTTGTCACAGATTGTTACTGCTTGTTGTAGCAGAATCATCCGGTATAAGGAAATCTCGTTGAATATTTATACCAATAATTAAATATCCTTCATTATTTTAGTCTGCATTTCTCTTTTTATGTCGACTAAAATGTAAGGGGAGCAGAGGGATACGATGAAAGCGAAAATAGCGTTAAATATAGATGGTATGCGTGATGATTATATCGAAGCAGTTAAGCGGCTAGTTACCATTCCGAGTGTTTATGATGAGGCAACAGCATCTGAACAAGATCGAGTACCGTTTGGTCAACCTATTGATGATTGTCTAACGCAAACATTGGCACTATGCCAAGAGATGGGTTTCTCGGTGTATAAAGATCCCGATGGTTATTATGGGTATGCCGATATTGGGCAAGGCGAACAAATGATCGGGGTGCTAGGTCACCTTGATGTTGTGCCTACGGGGGAGTTGTCAGCATGGGATTCACTGCCATTTGAGCCAGAAATTCGAGACGGACGTTTGTACGGTCGTGGCACGCAGGACGATAAAGGACCGACGTTAGCGGCTTTATTTGCTGTTAAAGCCTTATTGCAAAGTGGTGTGGTGTTAACGAAGCGAATTCGCTTTATTTTTGGTACTGATGAAGAAACATTGTGGCGTTGCATTGAACGTTACTTAGAAAAAGAAGAAATCCCCCAGTGTGGCTTCACACCTGATGCTAGTTTCCCTCTAATCCATGCTGAAAAAATGCTGATTCAATCGTGGTTGCACGGTGATGGTGACTCCTCGCTATTTCTTGAGTGTGGCGGGGCATTGAATGCCGTTCCTGAATTAGCACGATACCAAGGTCTATTAAGCGATAGCTTAGTGAGTGCACTTGATGAATTCGGGTTTGATTTTAGCTGTGAAGACGATGAAGTTACCGTATTTGGTAAAGCTGCGCATTCAGCCTCTGCCGATACCAAAGGCGTCAATGCTATCGCTCGCTTATGTATCGCATTGAAGAAGATTGGTGTGACTCATCCTCTTGTGGTCTTTATTGCTGAACAAGTTGGGCAAGATGCGAATGCTACAAATATCTTTGGTGATATTGAAGATGTGAGTGGTCGTCTAACGTTCAATGTTGCACAGCTAGATATATCGAAAGAGCACAGTAAGTCGGGCATTGATATTCGGGTTCCCGTTACCTTTAGTAAAGAAGATTTTGATAACGATATTTTGGCTGTGGTTGAGCAGTATGGCTTACATTATGAAGAGTTTGACGTATTACCTTCATTGTATATGCCAAAAGATAGCCCGATCATTCAGACATTGATGCGCGCTTATCAAGAAATAAGTGGTGATGTTGACAGTAAGCCGATGACGTCTGGCGGGGCAACGTATGCTCGAGCCATGCCGAATTGTGTGGCGTTTGGCGCTATTTTTCCTGGGCGCGATAAAGTTGAACATATGCCAAATGAATACTTAATCATTGATGACATGCTCAAGGCGATGAATGTCTACGCCAATGCAATTCATCAGCTGCAAGGAGTGGAGTTATGACAGCGGCAACAGAAACAAACAAGGTAAAGAAGTCTTTTAAGATGCCTACGGTGTACACCATCTTATTCATTATTATCGGCTTGGTTGCGTTACTGACATGGGTAATGCCAGCGGGTAAATATGATTATATGGTGAACGGGACTGATCAAATCATTCCTGCTGCCGAAGTGCTGGACTATAGCGGAGGTGAGCGTTTATTACCGATCCCTGGTACGTATAATGAAATTGAGTCAACGCCGCAGGGTTTCATTGATGTATTGATGGCTCCAATCAAAGGCTTCCATAAAGCCGTTGATGTTGCGTTATTTGTATTGGTGATTGGTGGTTTCTTAGCTGTAACCATGCGAACGGGTGCAATGGATTCAGGTGTTGCCGCTATTGTTCGTCGGTTTAAAGGCCGAGAGCAAATGATGATCCCTGTGTTAATCACACTTTTTGCTGTTGGTGGTTCGACTTATGGTATGGCGGAAGAAACCGTCGCCTTTTGGGCGGTGATATTACCCGTTATGGCGGTAGCGGGTTATGACCGTATGGTCGCTGCTGGTATTATTTTGCTCGGCTCTGGTATCGGGGTGTTGTCATCAACTGTTAACCCATTTGCGACAGGTATTGCCTCGGGCTTTGCTGGTTTACCGATTGGTGATGGTATTGGTTTGCGCTTGGTGCAGCTTGTCATTTTGATTGTACTGGCTTCATGGTATGTCATGCGCTATGCCGCTAAAGTCAAAGCTGATAAATCTGCATCTGTATTGGCTGATATCGAATTTAATGATGAATTCTCGAAGATTAAAGAGGACTTAGGCGAGTTTACCACCAAGCAAAAACTCACCATGGGTGTATTCTTTGGTGCGTTCATGGTTATGATTTACGGGGTTATTCCTTGGGAAGACATGGGTATCACGGTTATCCCAACCTTGTGGTGGTGGTTTGATGAGCTTTCTACACTATTTTTAGCATCAGCAATTTTGATTGCGGTTATTAACCGTATGTCAGAAGGTGATTTCATTAAAACCTTCTTAGAAGGTGCAAAAGATTTGATCGGCGTTGCGCTGGTGGTTGCTGTTGCGCGTGGTATTTACGTTGTGATGGATAATGGTGCCATTATTGATACCATTTTGAACTGGGCTGAAGGCGCGGTTACTGGTCTATCATCTGGTGTGTTTGTTGTAGTGACGTACTTGGTACATATTGTATTAAGCTTCTTCATTCCATCAACCTCTGGGCTGGCAACTGTTTCAATGCCATTAATGGCACCTTTAGCTGACTTCTCGGGTATTGGGCGAGATTTGATCATTACGGCTTATCAATCAGCGAGTGGTTGGATCAATATGTTTGCACCGACTGCGGGGCACTTAGTAGCTGGTCTGGCATTAGCGAAAATACCTTATGAGCGTTTCTTAAAGTGGGTAATGCCGTTTGTTGTCATGGTATTTGTCGTGACTATCGTGATCCTATTTGCAGGGGCTGCGTTGTCATAATCATTCGGTAAGCATTTTTTGTACAAATCTGGTGAGAGGTGAATATAGGAGGGTTAACCTTCGGTATTCACCTCTTTTCTATTATAATGATCGAATCAAAACGCGTTAGAACTCAGATCTAGCGATACAGACAACAGAGTAGCTAACAGGATAGATAATGGAATTAGAGTTTGTCGCAAAAGCACTAAAAGAGTTAGGTCATCCTACACGGCTGTTTATTTTTAAACACCTGGTTAAATCGGGTCATGATGGGTTACCTGTTGGGCGATTACAGGAAGAGTTATCTATTCCTGGGTCAACCTTATCGCACCACATCTCCAGTTTAATGTCTGCAGGTTTAGTAAAACAACACCGAGACGGACGTACATTATACTGTCTTCCACAATATGATGTTTTAGAGGGCGTAATCGGTTTTCTACAAGATGAATGTTGCAGTACGCCCACAGAATAAAAGAACTGCCGATAATTAAGGTGCAGCTTTGATATCAACCGTTTTCATCGCGACTGGTTTTAGCGCCAATACATGTAATAAACGTTCTGGTGCTTGCGGCCATACAAGTGGGCTTGCTTTGGGGTTTTCTTCATTAAACCATCCTGTAAATCGTTGTGTGTTGTACTGGAAAAACTGCACCGTGTTATACAGAGGTACTGTGATTTGTTTACTGGCAACGATATTACTGAGATCGTAAATAATAGCCTGACGTTTCTCTGGCGTTGAAGCTATCGGGAATTGTGCCAGCAACTCATCTATTTTTGTGTTTTTGTAGAAATGTTTGGCATAGCGAGGGTGTTGTGGTGCTTGATAAGCGCTATTAAATGCTGAGTCAAAATACTTATAGGGTGTCGGACCTTGTGGGTAATTCGTTAAAGCCGCCGTAAAATCACCCGCGCTTAGCCTTTCATTAAATTCTCTAAAATCTACCTGTAGTGTGCTGACTTTAATGCCTACTTCTTGCAGCATGTCAGCAAGGAGTAAAGCGGTGGTATCAAAATCAGACCATCCATTAGGTGTCAAGATTGTTAATCCGAGTGCTTTGCCCGACGGTAAATCTCGCCAGCCATCATTATTACCGTCTCTAACATGCAGTTCATCTAATAACTCTTTGGCCAGCAAAGGGGTATAGCGCATGTATTGTTGATACTTTTCATTGCTCAATGGATCTTCCCATTGCTCAAAACCTTGGCTCATACCTGATGCTAAGTGTGACACTTCCCCCTGACCGAATGCCGCTATATCAATCAAAAATTGACGACGAATGCTCATCGAAATTGCACGACGAAATTCGACGTGGCTGATTAATGCCTGTAATTCTGGATCGGCTGCTTTGAAATTGAAAAATAAACTGATGGTGCTCGCAGGGGGCAACCAATATTTAAAATGGGGCGAAAAAGAGGCGTAGTTGCGTTCTATATCAGGAATGAATGACCCGGTCCAGTCAAACTCTCCGGTCATGATTCGAGATATGAAATCGTCATTATTGATGACTTTGGGATAGCGAAGGCAATCAATGTGCCTTTGCTCTGCTTGCCAGTAATAGGGGTTTTTACACTGCAAATAGCCACTTTGGTTTAAGGATTCAATTGATGTAAACGGACCCGTACCAATGGGGGTAGGGTTTGCGTATCGAAGTGGATCAGCAATGAGTCCCCATTGGTGTTGAGGAACAATAGGGAGTAATACTAATGTAAACGCGATTAGGGCATTGGGTTTGTTTAGTTTGATGTAGATTTCATTAGCACTTTTTTTATTTACCGACTTTATCCATTTGTTTATGCCGTGTGAATCAAGTGCTGGAAATTTTTGGACTAATGAAAATGAAAATAGAACGTCATCGACGGTAAAAGGGTACCCATCAGACCACTGAACGCCTTCTCGCAGGGTAAAACTAATGCCACTAAGGTCATTATCAAGCTTGTAGTTTGTTGCGAGTCGGTATTCTGGTTGGTTATTCTGTCGGGTATTAAAAATAATCATAGGTTCAAAAATGAACTCATGTGTCGTTGGCATACTAGACGTTGAATAAGGGTTAAAGTTTGCAACTATCTGATCTTTATACTCAGGAACAAGGGTAAGAATAGTGTTCTTTTTAACGCCTTCTTCTTGCGCTAGAACAATATTGGAAAAGATAGATAAAAGAAGGGATAACAGCGAGAAAATAACGCGAACGTTCAGTTGAAATGATAATTGAAACATATACTAACCTAATACAGCTAACAACAAGACAAAAATATGTCATTTCATTAATTTACAGTATGCATATAGTGTTGGCAAATAGTGCTACGCGAGTATTGTGGCCTCACAGGAAGTAACACAAGTGTAAACAAATCTGGGGCATAGGGCTTATTTAGTTTGATGTAGATCCCGTTTGAACTCTGTTTTTTTACTGACTTTACCCATTGATTTATGCCATGTGAGTCAAGTGCCGGATATTATTGACCTGTGGAAATGAAAACAAAATATCATCAATAGTAGAGGTTTTTCCTTCTACTTATTGAGCACCCTCTAATAGGGTGAAAAGTACGCCGATAAACTCATCATCAAGCTTGTAGCCTATAACGAGCCGATATTTTGGTTGATTATTCTGTTGGATATTAAAAATAAGTTGTGGTTAAAAAGTGAACTCACACGTCATTGAGATGCTAGGCATTGAGTAAGGGGTAAAAATTGCAATTATCTGAACTTTATTCTGAGAAATAAGGGTAAGAACACTGCTCTTTCTACCACCGTCTTCTTGTGCCAGAATAATATTGGAAAGCTAGATAAGAGAAGGAGTAACAGCGAGGAAACAACACGAAAGTTCAATTGGAATGATAATTGAAACATATACCAACCTAATACCGCCAACAACAAGACAAAAACATGTCATTTCAATATTCTAATTTACAGCCTACTCAATATCTTGAGAAATAACACTAGATACGCATTTGCGGGTAAACATTCACTTTGGCTGAATATTCATACCAAACCCATAAAGTTAACAAAATGTTGCCTATTGTGTTTTGTGGTGATACCTTCGTGAATGTGCTTGTAAAACCGACAAACATTTTGCGAGCAATTTCTCGATTTTATGGAGCTACAGGAGTTAGCGCACATGACAGATGTAGTGGCGCTTGAAGTAAAGGACTTACATAAATCTTTTGGTCAGAATGAAGTCTTAAAAGGGATTTCGTTGACGGCTCACCGAGGTGATGTGATCTCTATTATTGGGTCGTCAGGCTCAGGTAAAAGTACCTTTCTTCGATGTGTCAATTTGTTAGAAATTCCGACTCAGGGTGAAATTTGGGTCAATGGCGAACTCATTCAAATGAAGAATAATCGTCGTGGTGAATTTTTACCGGTTGATGAAAAGCAAGTTCAACGTATTCGTTCCCGTTTAGCTATGGTCTTTCAAGGGTTCAATTTATGGTCGCACATGACGGTTCTAGGAAACGTTATTGAAGCACCTATTCATGTTTTAGGGATACCTAAAGCAGAAGCAATTGAAAAGGCAGAAGCTCTGTTAAAGAAAGTCGGTCTTTATGAACGACGTCATTATTACCCAGGTCACTTATCGGGTGGACAGCAACAACGTGCAGCGATAGCTCGCGCATTAGCGGTTGACCCTGAAGTGATGCTTTTTGATGAACCTACCTCAGCGCTTGATCCTGAATTAGTTGGGGAAGTATTAGGGGTAATGCAAGATTTGGCACAAGAAGGTCGTACCATGTTAGTGGTTACCCACGAAATGGCGTTTGCCCGTGACGTATCAAATCAAGTGATGTTTTTACATCAGGGGATTGTGGAAGAACAAGGTCACCCTGAAAAATTATTTAAAAATCCAGAGTCAGAACGATTACAGCAATTTATCTCTTCCATTTATTAGTGAGATAAAGGTATTCACCTCTGGATACGTGTTTATACAAGATTGGATGTATCTGTAACATTGAGTAAAAAAGTGGCTGCTGAACGATGTTGGGGCATGCAGCAGACAGTACATATTATAGGAGAAGTAAGATGAAAAAATGGATTTTAGCAGCAGCAATGGTTTCGGCACTGGGTGCAACATCTTTACAAGCAAAAGAGTACACAGAAGTACGCTTTGGTATTGAAGGTGCTTACCCTCCATTTAGTTGGACAGAGCCAAACGGTGATCTGAAAGGGTTTGATGTCGACATGGCCAATGCGCTGTGTGAAGAACTTCAAACGAAATGTAAGATTGTTGCTCAAGACTGGGATGGCATTATTCCTTCTCTACTTGCACGTAAATATGATGCAATTATTGCTGCAATGTCTATTACTGAAGAACGTAAGAAAAAAATCGACTTTACAGGCAAATACGCACTTATTCCGAACAAGTATGTTGCTAAAAAAGGCACTGTAATCGACTTTTCGAAAGAAGGCTTAAAAGGTGTGAAAATTGGTGTTCAGCGTGCGACAACGCATGATAAATACCTAACCGATAACTTTGGCGACTCTGTCACGATTGTTCGTTACGGTTCTTTTGATGATGCTTACCTTGATCTTAAAGCCGGTCGTATTGCTACCGTATTGGGTGATGCTTCTGCACTGGAAGAAGGTTTAATTAATAAAGAAGGCGGTGAAGGGTATGAGTTTATTGGTCCTTCATTAACCGATCCTAAATGGTTTGGTGAAGGTTTTGGTATTGCATTACGCAAGCAAGACAAAGAACTGACTAAAAAGCTAGATGCCGCGATTATTTCACTACGTGAAAAAGGTATTTACCAAGAAATTGCAGCTAAGTACTTTGCTTATGATGTTTACGGTCAATAATCAGATATTTTGTTATTAACTTAATATTACCTATGTAAGCTTTGATGACCGAAGCTGTATTTTCAAGGGCCCAGAGTCTATATGTAGCCTTTGGGCCTTTTTTGGAGATCTGTCGTGTTAGATTTAAAAGGATATGAATGGGCATTGGCAGAAGGCGCCTGGGTAACAGTCCAGGTTGCATTGTTGTCACTCTTATTCGCAGTAATCTTAGGTATGCTTGGTGCGTTGGCAAAACTATCGCCATACCGTTGGGCAAAAGCCATTGCCACCATCTATACCACAGTCATCCGTGGTATTCCTGACCTAGTATTGATGATGCTGATTTTCTTCGGTGGGCAAATGCTGCTTAACGATAGTTTGTATCGTATCAATGAATGGTTTAATGAGTATTTTACATCCAGCGATCCAACCCATGAGTGGACGGCTTATTTACCTGACTATATAGAGATAAGCCCTTTTGTGGCTGGTGTCTTAACCATTGGTTTTATCTTTGGTGCTTATATGGCAGAAACATTTCGTGGCGCAATATTGGCTGTCGATAAAGGGGAGCTTGAAGCTGGCAAAGCGTATGGCATGAGTAGTTTTAAGTCGTTCCATCGAATTCTATTACCGCAAATGATCCGGCATGCATTACCGGGTTTTGGTAATAACTGGTTAGTACTACTGAAAACAACAGCGCTGGTATCGATTATTGGTTTAGACGATATGGTACGTAAAGGGTCGTTGGCCGCTGGCGCAACGCAAATGCCGTTTACCTTTTATATGACTATCGCGGTTATTTTCTTATTGTTCACTACATTGTCTACATCAGCACTTAAGTGGGCTGAGCGTCGATTTAGCATTCATACGAGGTAATATATGGACTTTAGTATTCTTTTTGAAAGCTGGGACCTTTATCTTGATGGATTTATCACTACGGTGTGGATGGTCGCGGTTGCATTGGTTGTGGGGTTAATCATTGCCATACCCGTTGGTATTGCCCGCAACAGTAAAAATCCGATAATTTATTTTCCAGCATGGGCTTATATTTATTTTTTCCGCGGTACGCCTTTATTAATCCAGCTGTATTTAGTGTATTACGGGTTAAGTCAGCTTATTGAGGTGCAAGGTACCTTGTGGCAAGAAGCATGGTTTTGTGCACTTTTTGTCTTTATCTTAAATACTGCCGCTTATACCTCAGAGATTATCCGAGGGGCAATTAATAGTTTACCGAAAGGGGAAATTGAAGCTGCGAAAGCGTATGGAATGAGTACACCACAAGCATTTCGCCGTATTATTTTACCCAGTGCGATGCGCCGAGCATTGCCGGCATACAGTAACGAAGTGATTTTCATGGTTCATGGTTCTGCAGTAGCAGGTATCGTAACCATTGTTGATTTAACGGGGGCGGCTCGTATCGTTAATTCGCGTTATTATGCGCCATTTGAATCTTACCTTTTTGCAGGTATGTGTTACATGGTACTTACGTTTACTATTATCTGGGGCTTTAAGAAGTTAGAGCAACGTTGGTTGCAACACTTAAGGCCGATTGTGTAATTCCGCTTACTAACAAGCGAGTAGGCTAGAACAGAAACAATATTAAAGCAGCCCAGATGTTCCCGTTACCAATGGAAATATCTGGGCTTTTTTGTGTGATGAGTATAATTAAAGCGCAACGTCATCGTATAAATTGATGTTTGTTAATGCAGCAACTTCATCAATGTATTGGCGTACTTGCGTTGGAAATACTAGCCCTTTAACAACGGTTAAGTTGCGTAAAGAAGGGAACAGGTTTACATCATCGTACGTTAGATTGTTATCACGCTCAGATGGTAGTATTAACCAATCGAGCTCCGTTAATACTGCATTCAATGCTGTGATATATTGCGCGGAATGCGTAAAAGCATCATCAAATGATTCATTAATCATTGCGGACTTTTTGTCATGAAACCAATCTTTGGCTTCTTGGCACTGAAATTCAGGTAAATCAATTTTTAGCCAACGAGGGTAAAGCAATAAGCTACTGTATGGACGTGTTTTCTCTGACCATTGTGCGATCTTATTTGCATCCATGCTTTGCCCTAAAGAAGGCTTGCCATCGAGTTGATCGATATAAGCCGCAATATCAAGGCTCTCGGCCATGTAACTGCCATCTGGCTTTTGTAAAATAGGAACTAAGTTAGCACCGACTTTTTCAATACGTGCTTCAATATCGTGATTCTGTAAGGCAACGAATTCAATGTCAGCTTTTTTATAACCGACAACCATCATCGCTTTTATACAAAACGGACAATGATCAAAAATAAATAATTTCATGGGCTTTCCTACGAGTGCTCAAGAGAAAAGGTGCAAGCTTGTTTTCATGAGCTTGCACTGAAGGTTGAAGGTGATTTATTTAAATGTTGACCATATAGGCGCATGATCAGATGGCTTTTCAATACCACGTAATTCGTAATCAATGCCAGCATCGATACAACGATCAGCAAGTGATGGTGTAGCAAGTACAACATCAATACGCAAACCACGGTTATCGACAAAACCTTTTGAGCGATAATCGAACCACGAGAATTGGTCATCTACGTCAGGGTGTAACTGACGGAACGTATCGGTGAACCCCCAGTCCATTAAGGTTTTTAGCCATTCACGTTCAATGAGCTGAAATGAACATTTCCCGGTTTTTAGCCAGCGTTTGGCATTGGCTGGGCCGATACCGATATCTAAGTCAATTGGGCTAATATTAATGTCACCCATCACAATCACTTCTTCTTCGTTAGTGTGGTGAGTGTTCAAGTAATTCATTAAATCAGCATAGAACTTTTCTTTTGCGGGGAACTTTGTTTCGTGGCTTAGGTTTTCACCTTGTGGGAAATAGCCATTTAACACCGTCACTTTCTTGCCATCTTCCTGTTCAAAGGTTGCCATGATCATGCGACGTTGCGCATCTTCATCATCAGTTGGAAATCCCTTTTGAACGCTAACGGGCTCTTGTTTACACAACATAGCCACACCGTAATGGGCTTTTTGACCATGGTGATAAACTTTGTAGCCCATGGCTTCAACATCAGCTAATGGAAAGGCTTCATCATGTACTTTGATTTCTTGTAGACCAATCACATCGGGTTGGTGCTTTTCAATCAAAGCTTGAAGTTGGTGAAGACGAGCGCGAAGACCATTAATATTAAATGAGATGACTTTCATGTTCTAAATTCCAATTATTATGAGCTTGTTAACTGGTGATTCTCGATATTAGCATACCCCCTTGAAGTACTGTTATACCTAAGCTACTTCAAGGTGGCTTACTGAACGTCAAGCTCTCTACTTTCACATCAAGTGCCTGAGGACATTTGATGTGAAAGGGATAAGGTAATTGGAGGGTGAGCGTCTACTATCGGGCTTCGGCCATACTCATAACAGGTTGGTTTTTACGTAAGGCAAATAAGCAAAACATCACAAACCACAGACCACTGACAATAAGTCCTGCCCATGTTGAATGGGTATAACCGATCGCGATGTAGCCAAGCAGGGCGCCAAAGGCAACAGAAACCGCATAAGGGAGTTGGGTGAGTACGTGATCCATATGGTGGCAACCAGCACCGGTAGCAGACAGAATACTGGTACTGGAAATAGGTGAACTGTGGTCACCAAAAACAGCACCAGCAAGAACGGCAGACAGCATTGGCAGTAACATGCTGATATCACTCGCGGCGGCAATATCGCCTGCTAGCGGTAACATAATCCCAAAAGTTCCCCAGCTGGTGCCCGTTGCAAATGCCATCGCACAAGACAGTACAAAGACCACTGCTGGCAGCATTTCAATAGGGATATTGCCACTGGCCATAGAAGCTAGGTACATGCCTGTTTCCATGTCGCGTACGACAGAACCGATTGTCCAAGCAAAGAACAGAATAATGATAGCGGGTAGCATCGCGCCAATACCTTGCGGCGCAGCTTCTAGCCATACCTTCGCACTTAACTTCAAGCGAAGTGCCAATACCACAGAGACCACCAGACTACAGATCGCCCCGTATACCAGTGAAGAACCGACATTGGTGTGTTCGAAAGCACCGATCACGCTAAAATCGAGACCTTTCGCCGTTAGCACTGCTGCACCGGATTGGACCATGAAGTAGACCGCCGCCGCAGTCAGCGTCAGGATAGGAAGTACCATGTCTATCATGCCGCCATTGCTGCCTTCAGGCGTTTCAATATCAAGACCGGGTGGGCGACCACGAGATTCATCCCATAATTGTCCTTCTAGTGCCCGTTTTTCATGTTTACGCATTGGACCGATATCAAGCTGAAAAGCAATAACACACAACACCATGACAAGGGTAAATACCGCGTACAAGTTCATCGGGATCATCTCGACAAAAGCTGAAATAGGGCTTTGGTCTGTGACGTTATGCGCGACCATAATGCCGCCAATTAGCGCGATAATATAAGCCCCCCAAGACGAGATAGGCATTATCACACAAACGGGGGCTGCGGTTGAGTCGAGCAAATAAGCCAGCTTGGCACGTGAAATTTGGAAGCGGTCGGTGACTGGGCGACAGATGGCACCTACAGACAAGCTATGGAAGAAGTCATCAATAAAAAAGATAAATACCATTAGACCTGTTAACGATTTTGCACTGCGGCGATCCTTACAGCGTACAGCTGCCCAATCGGCAAAGGCTTGAGTCGCACCAGAGACGCTCATCAGGCTGATCAATGCACCAAGCAATAACATGAAGATGATCATATTGGCGTTATCGCTGTTTAGGCTGCCATTAACCCACACAATGCTAAGTACTTTATCAAATAGGTAGTTTAGCGCAGCAGTGGGTGAAAAATGCGTCAGCATAAGGGCGCCGGAAACAATGCCAGTTCCGAGTGATAACAGTACTCGTCGAGTAGTTACAGCTAGAATGACCGCCAACAATGGGGGAAGAACCGACCAAGCGGAATCTGAATAATGGATGAGGTTCATGATCTCTTTACACCTATAAAAAAAGGTGGAGATCTACCAAAAAGAGGTGTAACGAAGACGTCTGAAGAAGTGACTTGTTACCCCTTCAGGTAGCGCTCCATAGGAAAAAACTATGGCAGTCCTGCGCCTATTCGACGCAGACCCAGCAACTGAGTGTGATAACAACAGTTACTTCGGCGCTGACTCCTTTCTCCGGCATCGTCGGTATCATCCTCCGCACGGTTACTTATAGGCAGCGCACCTCTACTGATTAAGGGTTTGCGCTGTCTATACTATCAATAAGTCATCACAGAGCAAGTGTTAAATAGTGGTATTTATTGATATTACGCAACAATCTACTGCTTTCATCGTAACGATGAAAAGATAGATTTGGTGACAGCGGCCTTTATGCATGACTATCTACCTATCTATACATGGAATTTTTCATTATTAAGGAGCAAGCATGATAGATAAAAAACACTTTGAACTGATCGATAAACCAACCTTTTTTGGTGCATTAGGGCTATTGGTCTCGGTTGTGGTGCCATTGTTACTGTTTCCGGTACAAGGGGCTGAATGGATTGCGGTTGCTAAAACGTTTATGACCGATAAACTCGGTTTTCTTTACCTCGCTTTAGGCATCTCTGCTTTCTTTTTCATGATATATATCGTGTTCAGTGATATTGGCCAAATTAAGCTAGGTGATGCTGACGAAAAACCTGAATTTGCTACGGCATCTTGGGCCGCGATGCTATTTTGCGGGGGGATCGGTGCCAGTATTTTGTATTGGGGAACCATTGAGTGGGCTTATTACTATCAGAGCCCACCATTTCAGCTTGAGTCCGGTAGTGAAGAAGCCGTTCGATGGGCTGCGACCTATGGTATTTTCCACTGGGGTCCAATCGCGTGGTCTATTTATCTGATTCCAGCGATTCCCATTGCATACTTTTTCTACGTAAGAAAGCAACCAGTATTGAAAGTGTCGGCGGCGCTCATGCCCGTTATCGGTGAAGCTCGCAGCCACGGTAAACTTGGTAAGTTCATTGATATCCTGTTTATTTTCGGCTTGCTTGGCGGGGCCGCGACAACGCTTGGCCTTGCTGCACCTTTGATTAACGAAGGAATAAGCTACCTCTTTGGCATTCCATCAACCACAACCACACAGATTGGTGTGTTGCTGCTTTGTACGGCACTGTTTGCTTACTCTTCTTACAAGGGGATGGATGAAGGCATTAAAGTGCTTAGTAACATTAACTTCTGGGGTGCGCTGGGGTTACTGGTTTTCGTCTTGTGTGCCGGTCCTACGCTCTTTATGTTAGAAACGGGCTTAGATTCTATTGGGCGTATGCTGTCTAACTTTTTTGTGATGGCGACATGGGCAGAGCCGTTCGGTGGCTATGGTACGTTTGAAGATACGCATTTCCCACAAGATTGGACCATTTTCTACTGGGCGTGGTGGCTAGTATTCGCACCAAGTATGGGTTTGTTCGTAGCACGTATTTCTCGTGGTCGTACTATCAAGCAAATGGTGTCAGGCGCGATTTTCTTTGGCTCGTCGGGTTGTGCGCTCTATTTCATGATTTTGGGTAACTACGGCCTGTCTCTGCAGCTTTCCGGTCAGCTGGACGTTGTCAGTATCTTGAATGAAGACGGTCCAACTCGCGCCATTTTCTCGATTCTTGAACAGCTGCCAATGAGCACCATGGTCATCGCTGTGTTCACTCTCTTGTGTATTATCTTTACGGCGACAACGTTTGATTCCATCTCGTTTATTTTGGCTTCTGTTGTACAAAATAACGTGACAGAAGATCCGATGCGTTGGAACCGTTTGTTCTGGGCATTCACACTTTCATTCATGCCTTCAGTGCTGATGTTTATGGGGGATCTGTCAACGTTACAAACGGCTGCGATTGTCGGTGGTCTGCCATTACTTATTATTGCTGTTATGTTGATGATTTCTGGTGTGAAAGCCGCAACGCTCGATTTGGCTCACCAGGAAGGATATATCGATCCAGTGATCAACATTGAAGATTTCCCAGATGTCGATCCATGGTCAAAAGAAGGTATGGCGATGGCGCAATTTGAACGCTTGAAAGACGAAGCTATTGCGGCTGCGGAAGAAGAGCGCGACAAACTCAATGCTATCTGGGTGCTGAAGAAAGAAATCCGTGCCACAGCCCTGTCAAAAGGCGAATCAGGCATGGAATTAGGTGATGCACCTCAAGAACAATTGGATGAAATCAAGCGTCTTACCGATGAAGCGATGGCAGCTAAAGATCACAAGCTGCAAGCCTCTGAACAAGCGCAAGAAGCGCGTAAGGTATTTGATGATCTAATGCGCGATCGTCAAGAAATGGAAGTGGAAGCATAATCTTGGCAACACCGTAGAATAATTGCAAGCCGTCCTTATATGGGCGGCTTTATATGCGTGTCACAGATACAGAGGCAATACAGCGTTGTAGCTGTGAGGGATGAATATTATAGATTCAATGATAGTGCAATCGGACAATGATCACTTAGGTTGAATGCTTTGACTACCTCTACGTCAGTGGTGAGTTCGCGAAAGCTGTTGTTGACCATTTTCCGTTTGGCTCGTCCATCAAGCACAATGTGATCAATGAAATTGGGATAGTGACGGATTTGCCTGTGTTTTCTCCGTTTGCTATGAATTTTTATACGACATTGACTCTTTTTACCTTCGGTAGCGGCATAGAGTGATAATCCGGTAGGGCGTCCGTCATCCAGTTGTTGCCAAATTTTGTCATTGTGCAATGTGAGCCGTCGATTGAAATCCCCCAATATCATAAAAGGTAGAGGCTCAGCCGCTCGACGGTCTACCCATTGCTCCAGTACTTCAAATTGTCGGTTGAGCTGACGACAAGCCCTATTTTTGGTGCTTTTCTGTTGGCTATAGCAACCACTTTTCAAATGAATAGTCAGCAACCTCAGAGCCGGTTTCCCGTCGTTCAGTAGCGTAATATCAACCCCATAGCGCAAGCTCTTATTTCCTCTTAGATCCAACTGATGTAAATCTGCATTTCGCACGTATGAAATTCCTTCTCGAATGGCAAAGCCGACAAATTGAGGCCAGGGTTGTGCGTAGCGTTTGTCATTGTATTGGCTCTCTCGCTGTCGATGGGAGAACTCAAAGGTATATTCGTCATTCGTTAATACTTTTGAGATAGCTTGGCGATCCGCGACTTCTTGGAAGGCCAAGATATCAGCATCTAACTGGGTCGCTATATTGGCCAGTTGCTGATAATCAACATGGGTGCGCTGGGACGGAGGGTTTTTAATAACAATAGGATCGGATGAGAGCCATTGCAGATTCCAGCTGGCAATGGTCAGTGTGTTTACAGTATGTATGTTCGGTTTGGAAAAGCTACCGTTTACCAGTGTCAAGGCACTGATTAAAAAGAGTGGGAATAGCCATTGCATACAGTCTGTCCGAATGAAATGCCTAATGTGGCTACTTTTTGAATGGATGGGATCAACGATCTATACATGTTGCGAGTCGGCGAACGTTTTGCTGAAAGAAGGCTGGTGCGTTGGGTTATGATTGCGGTCCACATCTATAACCGAAGAATGAGGAGGATTCGGAGCCAAAACTGTTGCGTACGAATATTTTTTCAGGTTAGCCTATGATCGAGGGTGAGGTTTGATATTTATTTTGGAAGCATTATCACGCTTTTATTGTATTTGTATGTATGGTAAGTTTGAAAATTCTCATTCAAGATGCCTAATTAAATGAAACCAATAGATAATCTTGATATCCGCCTATTAAAGCTCTTTCTTATCATTGCTGATAGCGGCGGATTTTCTGCAGCCCAATATCAATTAAATATGCATCAATCGAGCATAAGTAAAAAAATGGGTGATTTGGAAACTCGCTTGGGCATGACATTATGCCAACGAGGAAGAAGTGGATTTAAATTAACCAGTGATGGGTTGAAGGTCTATGAGGCAAGCAAACAGTTATTTAATTGCATCGATGATTTTCAAGTGAAAGTCGATGAAATTCGTAATGTATCGAGCGGCAGTATTAATATTGCTTTTACGGATAACTTAGCAACCAATAAAAATTGTCGGATCCAAACTGCGATCAATACCTTTTGTAATACGCATTCAAAGGTCAATATTAATACCCAGATCTATGATTCATCTTTGATTGAAAAAAGTATATTGGAGAATAAACTAGACGTTGGTATAACCTCTCCAGAAGTGCTTAAAAGCGGTCTTAAATATATTTATATTTTTAATGAACAACAGCAATTATATTGTTCACCATCACATCTAATATTAGCTTTAAATCGCGAAGTCACTGTAGAAGATATTCTGGTACACCCTGTTGTTGATCGTGGGTTGACCCATCATGTGACTCCTCTCAGTTATGCCAGTGAGCATCTGTATAAGTCTACAACGACCAATATGGAGGCGACAGCTCATATGATTCTCTCTGGCCACTTTATTGGCTATCTTCCAGATCACTATGCACAGATATGGATTGAGCGTGATGAGATGGTGAGAATTTCTGCTATTCATGGGTTGGAATATAACCCTAGCTTTTATCTGACTATTAATGAGAAAAATGACTTATCGTATGCGACAAAAGCACTAGTCACAGCAATATTAGATGCGCATGATGTTAATGCTAATTTCTAGTGAGAGTTTTTATTAAGAAGAACGAACTGATTATTTTTTCTTCATAGTAATATATTTATGATCAACTAGTTGTATAGTGTGTTTGTCTTGTTTTATATGCACTCTGTGTGATTATTAAACGAATAATGTACCTTGCATGCATAAGCTGCTCACTCTACTGGTTGATTTATAAAACTCTGTTTGATTACATTGTTAAATGGCTAAGTAAACATCATAAAATTACTATTTAATAGCTCGAATAAATCTATATAACTACCGTTTCTTTTGATTTTGGTTATTTATAGGTTAGTCCATATGCAATATCCCTCTTTATCGATCAACCTTCGAATAATCGAAAATAATACTCGTGAGCTGGTTCAGCTTTGTTGCAATAAGGGTATTATTCCTGTGGGTATAACCAAGCTGGTGGAAGGTTCGGAGCCGATTGTTCGTGCGATGATATTTGGCGGGATCCAAACTATCGGGGATACGCAAATTCAAAACCTGATGAAGTTAAAAGATCTTCCGATCCGAAAAATGTTGCTCCGACGGCCGTTACTCTCGGAAGTCGAGGGGGTGGTATATCATGCTGATATTTCACTGCACTCTGATCGAGCGGTATTAGAAGCATTATCTCAAGCAGCAATAAAGGCGAATAAGCGTCATGAAGTTATTATTATGCATGATTTGGGCGAGCTGCATAAAAAGACTTTCGATGACTCTAAAACTGAAGAACTGGCGGAGTTAGTACTGATGCTTCCAGGGCTTACATTCGTTGGTATTGGCAGTCATTTGGAGTGTTATCATGAGGTTGAATCTACGACCGACAGTGGTACTCTGCCCGTTCATCAGGAAGAGCATACTGAATGGGGGAGTTACTGCGATTTAGATGCTATTTCGGGCGCAGGCGTAACTGGTATTGTGTTGATGATGCCAAGAGAAGGAACACCACGGTTTAATCAACTACGTCTAGGGGCGTCGTTGATCATGGGAGAGGGATTAAATAATGAGTCCATCATCGATATATCGCAGGCACCAATGTACTTACAGGTTGAAGTGATTGAAATTAAAGAAAAGTCTTCAATTCGACTTCATTCTATTGAATTAGATACTTTAGACAATGAATTCTATTTCACTGATCGTGGTGCCAGATTAAGAGCTCTATGTGCGATAGGTGAACAAGATGTCGATATTAGCCAGTTAACGCCAGTTGATGATGGGATTACCATTGTCGGTAGTAGTCATAATTGCCTAATACTCGACATCACTGATGCGACTTCTTGTTATCAAGTTGGAGATGCGCTTAGTTTCTACCTTACATATAATGGTGCATTACAATGTATTACGTCAGAGTATATACATAAACGCTACAGTTTTGCATAACGACTATATTACTTCTAACTATTGATGGCCTTAACGTACAGCGGCATCGAGTCTGCCGTCAGCTTATTCAAAAAATTCAACCATCACCATCAATTCATCACTGCCGATCTTGTTGATAAATCCACATATACTCTAATTGAACGTTTTTTGAGTTAAGGGGGGGGTCATGGGTAAATTAGTTAAAGGTGTATGGCACGATGTGTGGTACGAAACAGATACAAGCGATGGCAAATTTGTTCGTGAAGAAGCAGGTTTTCGTCACTGGTTAACGCCAAATGGAGAGAATGGCCCTGATGGTCAACAAGGCTTTAAAGCTGAATCTGGACGCTATCATTTGTATGTGTCTTTGGCTTGCCCTTGGGCTCATCGCACACTTATCTTTCGTCAGTTAAAAGGATTAACCCCTCATATTGATGTGACGGTTGTCAGTGCAGACATGTTAGAAAAAGGCTGGGTATTTGATGAACCTGAACCCCTTTACGGTTTCAATTTCATGCATCAGGTATATACCCAAGCAAAGCCGGATTATTCGGGGCGTGTGACTGTGCCTGTATTATGGGATAAGCAGACACAAACAATTGTGAGCAATGAATCGTCAGAAATTATCCGAATGTTTAATACTGCGTTTAATGATTTAACGGGTAATCATGATGATTATTACCCGCAAGCACTCCATCCTGTTATCGAGCAATGGAATGATTATATTTACCCTGCCATTAATAATGGGGTATACCGTTGTGGTTTTGCGACCACCCAAGAAGCGTATGAAGATGCTTTTTCTGAGCTGTTTTCAGCCCTTGATACCGTAGATGCACATTTAGCGACAAATCGTTATTTAGCCGGAGAGCAATTAACTGAAGCTGATTGGCGTTTATTCACGACCTTAATCCGTTTTGATGCTGTTTATGTTGGGCATTTTAAATGTAACTTAAAACGTATTGCGGAATACCCTCATATTCAAGGTTATATGAAGGAGTTATACCAATTTACAGGTATTGCTGAAACCGTCGATTTTTATCATATTAAACGTCATTATTATTTTAGTCATACCATGATTAACCCAACGGGTATTGTCCCTATGGGACCAGCACTCGATCTTATTACGTTTCATGGTCGGGATGCTATTTAATATCAATGTTGTGAGCTTGTTTTTTGTAATAAGTGCAAGCTTGCAGATCAAGAGATAAAAGTGGTGACGGTATTTTTACTGTGGTAACGACGCAGGTAAGGATCAATGGTGATGTTATGTTGCGTTTTTGTCATTTTTATCAATAAGCATTGAAATATATTGTTTCGCCATTCTGTAAGAACACTAGGCAGTGGCATCATATTAATCGCCTTTATACTTTCTTTGATCTTGTCTTGATCATAAAGGTTTAATTGATAAAGGCTTTGTAGGCGCCCAAGGTGAGCTTCGCTACAGAGTGGATAGCGGCTGATGATGTCATTGTAATGCTGCAAAGTCACAAGATCTGCAATGTGATCTTGTTCTAATAGCATTTTTGCTTCTTTCAAGTCAATCATCAAGGCCTGGATACTATTAATCGACGTGGTATTTTTCTTGAGTTCTGTAAGTCGGTTTTGGCTATGCCCATCAATACGGTCACGTTGTTTAAATACTTGGTAAATATCAAAAATTAGCTGTGCCTCACCAAGGTGGAACAATGCTGGCAATATTTCGATTAATATTACAGAAGGCAGCTTTGCGATAGCGTCAAAATGTGCTGATAAGCTAACCATCAGTCGGCGCTTAGCTTTTAAAGGTTGATCGTTAGCTAACGAAAAGCGTGCCAGCGTTATCTGACCATAGAGCGTTAAGAAGGGTTGTTGTATGGGTAATAATCGGTTGATAGCCAGTTGATGAATACCTTTGAGTTGTTGAATGAGTTGTCGTTGTAGACGGTGTGAGGTTTGAGCAAAGTACAGTTGCTCAAAAATGGCGGTAAATTCAGCCAAACGGGTTACCCAAGAAACATCAATAATGGGCAGATGAGATGCCAGTACTTTCCCGGCTTTTATCAAACTCTCAGAGTCATTAAGGTTGGCTGCGAGCTGAGCAACTAGCAAGACGCGATGAGTTACACTGGGTGTATAGTTTAAGGCCTGTTTAGCACTGCTAAGAGCATCGTGATATTGCTTATTTTCTTCCTGATATAGTGAAAGAAAGTCATAGGCATCGACATAGAGTGGAGAGCGTGCGACTAGCTGTTGTAGCTTGTGGATTGCAGTATTGATATCTCCTTCATGGTGACTAATACGTGCATCAACGAGACTGATTTTATGGGTTGGATTTTGTGTTATCAGCAATCTTGTCAGTCGTTTAACTTGCTCCCAATCCTTTTGTTCGATTAGCAGATCGAGTAATAATCCTTCAACTTTATGATGATGACCATACTCACTCAGTTGTTGCTTGGCAATACGAATGGCGAGTGGAATATCATTATTTTCAAGTGCAGCGTAAATGGGTTTACGTTGAGCACAATCATTACAGATTTCTTCCAGTTTTTGCTTTAGACCAGATATCGTAATGGGTTTAGAAAGAAAGCTATCTGGTTCAATACTGAGTGTCGTTAAAATGACTTCCCTAGAATGGTCACCAGAGAGAACGAGAATACCGCAGTCGGAAGATAAGAGTTTCTTTTGGCGCAGTAATGTCGTGAGTTCGTTACCATTGAGGGCTTTGTTTAAGTGATAATCTGTTAGTAGAAGCTGGTAGTGATTATTTTGACAGTAACGAATAGCTTCTTCATAACTGAACGCCATATCGATATTGGTGGTGTGTATCCCAATGTTTTTCAGCAAGCTTTTTAATAAAACCGCAGCAGTACGCTGATCGTCAACAATCAGTATTTTTAGTTTTGACCAATCAATCGTTGGTAAGCGCTTCATTTGTTCGGGCATACATGTCCTTTGTGGAATATGCACTTAAGTGTATTTATGTATCTTAGCTGTTTTTTGGGCAAGCATATCTAAAAAAAAGGCGAAAAGAGTGATAAATTTGCACAAAAAAAGCCAGCTGCTTGCGCAACTGGCTTGAATGATGGTGGAGGGAGAAGGATTCGAACCTTCGAAGGCGGAGCCGTCAGATTTACAATCTGATCCCTTTGGCCACTCGGGAATCCCTCCACGGGATTTGTCTGCTTGTTTGTCAACAAGCGGTCTTGCGATGAAAACCGTTTCGTTGTTCAACCTCGTGACAGAAGGTTGCGAAGCCATTTTCAAAATGATGGTGGAGGGAGAAGGATTCGAACCTTCGAAGGCGGAGCCGTCAGATTTACAATCTGATCCCTTTGGCCACTCGGGAATCCCTCCACGGGATTTTTCTACTTGTTTTTCACAAGCGGTCTTGCGATGAAAACCGTTCCGTTGTTCAACCTTGTGACAAAGGTTGCGGTAACCATTTTCAAAATGATGGTGGAGGGAGAAGGATTCGAACCTTCGAAGGCGGAGCCGTCAGATTTACAATCTGATCCCTTTGGCCACTCGGGAATCCCTCCACGGGATTTTTCTGCTTGTTTTTCACAAGCGGTCTTGCGATGAAAACCGTTTCGTTGTTCAACCTTGTGACAAAGGTTGCGAAACCATTTTCAAAATGATGGTGGAGGGAGAAGGATTCGAACCTTCGAAGGCGGAGCCGTCAGATTTACAATCTGATCCCTTTGGCCACTCGGGAATCCCTCCACGGGATTTTTCTGCTTGTATTTTTACAAGCTGCTTTTTATAAACTGTCTTTCAATAAGCAGTTTGCGATGAAAACCGTTTCGTTGTTCAACCTTGTGACAAAGGTTGCGGTAACCATTTTCAAAATGATGGTGGAGGGAGAAGGATTCGAACCTTCGAAGGCGGAGCCGTCAGATTTACAATCTGATCCCTTTGGCCACTCGGGAATCCCTCCACGGGATTTATCTACTTGTATTTTTACAAGCTGCTTTCCATAAACTGTCGTGCTACAAACTGTCTTTCAGTAAGCAGTTTGCGATGAAAACCATTCCGTTGTTCAACCTTGTGACAAAGGTTGCGGTAACCATTTTCAAAATGATGGTGGAGGGAGAAGGATTCGAACCTTCGAAGGCGGAGCCGTCAGATTTACAATCTGATCCCTTTGGCCACTCGGGAATCCCTCCACGGGATTTTTCTACTTGTTTTTTACAAACTATCTTTCAATAAGCAGTTTGCGATGAAAACCGTTATCTTTATCAACCTTGTGGTTAAGATTGTAATAACCATTTTCTAAATAATGGTGGAGGGGGAAGGATTCGAACCTTCGAAGGCAGAGCCGTCAGATTTACAATCTGATCCCTTTGGCCACTCGGGAACCCCTCCACAAGTGCGGAGCGGATAATAACAAACATTTAGACCCTGTAAACCTTTTTCCTTATAAATTTTGTGCGCTTGCTGAATTTTTCATCATATAGGCGGAGATGTACTGTTTATTGCTTAACTTTACACTTCTTTACCCTCTTTCAGCATCGGTTCAGATATCATTTAGTCAGTCCTTTATTAGTGGTTTTAGCATGAAAAAAATAGTTGTTGCTGTTCTAGTTACTGCAGCGTTGACTGGCAGTGGGATTTTCTCTATTCAAAATGGTGTCTTTTCTCAAGGCACTGCTCACGCTGCAGAACAAAAAGCTGGGTCAGCACGCGTTATTGCGGTGACAACCGGTGAGGTCTCTTCTCATCCTATAGCTCAATCGCTTTCTTTAATTGGTAAGTTAGAGGCTGAGCGCTCTGTGTATATTGCGACAGAAGTCGCGGCTAAAATTGATGCGATTCCTGTTCGAGTGAACAGTAAAGTGGAAAAAGGTGATTTGCTGGTCCAGCTTGATGATGCCAAAGCAGAGGCGGCATTGGATGAAGCACAAGCTTATCTCAATGATGAAAGACGCAAATATAAAGAATTCGAACGTTTGGTAAATCGCGGTGCAATTACCCAAACTGAACTAGATGCGATGCAGGCCAGCGTGAATATAGCAGAAGCCCGATTAAAAGCGGCGCAAGCGGCATTGAGTGATTATGCCATTCGTGCCCCGTTTGATGGCACGGTTGGTTTAATTGATTACAGTGTGGGCCATATGGTGACTATGGGTGGTGAGCTTTTCACGCTTGATGATTTATCAGGTATGCGCCTTGATATTCAGGTTCCTGAGCAGTACTTATCATTTTTGTCGGCTGGTATGAAAGTGAGCGCGACCAACCAAGCATGGGCTGGCAAGACATTTAATGGTGAAATTCAAGCCATTGATTCTCGCGTACAAACGGATTCACTTAACATTAAAGTACGCGTGTTATTTGATAACCAAGCCGGATTCTTAAAACCGGGTATGTTAATGGCAGCAACGATTGGCTTTGTGCCACAAGAAGCGGCAATTATTCCGGTACAAGCATTGGAATATTCAGGCACTAAACGTTTTGTCTATTTAGTGAATAATGAAAGCATTGCTACACGTACCGAGGTCATATTGGGTGCACGTATCGATAATGAAGTGGTGATTGAATCGGGTATCGAGGTTGGTGACCGTATCGTAGTGCAAGGTTTAGTGAATATGCGTGACGGTTTGAAAGTGGATGATTTAACCGCAAAAAAGCCCCAAAGCTTGCCCCTAACAGCGGAGACTGATGTCTAATGTGGTTATCTGATGTCTCTGTTAAACGCCCTGTGGTCGCAATAGTACTGAGCTTACTATTATGTGTTTTTGGTATGGTCTCTTTTTCTAAGCTGGCTGTGCGTGAAATGCCCGATGTAGAAAATCCTGTCGTTACGGTAATGACTAACTACAGCGGGGCATCGGCAACGGTCATGGAAAGCCAGGTGACCAGCCCAATTGAAGATGAACTGTCTGGTATTAGTGGTATTGATAATATTACGTCGGTGACCCGAAATGGTATGTCCCGTATTACTGTTGAATTTTCAATGGACTGGGATTTAACCGAAGGGGTGAGTGATATTCGTGATGCGGTAGCACGTGCTAATCGTCGTCTACCGGATGAAGCTGATGATCCTGTTGTGTCGAAAGATAATGGTTCGGGTGAGCCTGCGATCTATATCAATCTGACCTCTTCTGAGATGGATCGGACTCAGCTGACTGATTACGCCCAACGGGTATTGGAAGATCGCTTTAGCTTAATTGATGGTGTGAGTTCGGTAAGTTTATCGGGTGCTTTATACAAAGTCATGTACGTTAAGCTAAAACCAGCATTAATGGCAGGGCGTGGGGTTACCACCAAAGACATTGTCGATACACTTCAAGATGAAAACATTGAACTGCCGGGCGGTGAAGTCCGAAATGATGCGACAGTCATGTCGGTTAGAACGGCGCGTTTATATCTTTCACCTGAAGATTTTGATTACTTGGTAGTACGAACGGCTGATGACGGTACTCCGGTTTATTTGAAAGATGTTGCCGATATTGATGTTGGCGCTGAGAATGAAAATTCCACCTTTAAAAGTAATGGTGTTGCGAACTTAAGTTTAGGCATCGTAACCATGTCTGATGCGAACCCTTTGAATGTCGCCAAAGACGTGCACGCTGAAGTGGATCGGATGCAGCAATTCATTCCTGCTGGTACAACATTAGCCGTCGATTATGATGCAACAGTCTTTATCGATCGCTCTATTTCAGAAGTGTATAGCACTCTATTGATCACTGGCGCATTGGTGATTTTGGTCTTGTACATTTTTATAGGTCAAGCAAGAGCGACCTTGATCCCTGCGGTAACCGTACCTGTCTCTTTAATTTCAGCTTTTATTTCAGCGTACTTTTTGGGTTTTTCGATCAATCTATTAACCTTGATGGCATTGATTCTATCTATTGGTTTGGTGGTCGATGATGCCATTGTGGTGGTTGAAAATATGTTCCACCACCTAGAAAAAGGGGAATCACCATTACTTGCGGCTTATAAAGGGACACGTGAAGTTGGTTTTGCTGTAGTGGCAACCACTGCGGTATTGGTAATGGTTTTCTTACCTATTTCCTTTATGGAAGGCATGGTTGGGCGTCTGTTTACTGAGTTCTCTGTGTTGCTAGCGATGTCGGTCATTTTCTCATCCATTATTGCGTTAACACTGACCCCTGTATTGGGCAGTAAAATGCTAAAAGCCAATGTGAAACCCGGCAAATTTAATCTGTGGATTGATAGCCAGTTTAGCAAACTTGAAAATGGTTACCGTAATGTGGTGGCTATGGCCGTAAAACGCCGTTACTTTGCCCCGTTTATTGTTGCTGGGTGCATAGCGGCGAGCTATGGCTTGATGCAAATTATACCCGCGCAATTAGCACCCCAAGAAGATCGCGGTGTGCTGTTTGCCTTCGTTAAAGGGGCGGAAGGCACCAGTTATAACCGTATGATTGGTAATATGGACGAAGTGGAGCAACGTTTACTGCCCATGTTAGGTAAAGGCATGCTGAAATCGGTGAGTATTCAAACCCCGGCTTTTGGTGGGCGAGCGGGCGATCAGACTGGCTTTGTCATCATGCAGCTTGAAGATTGGGCTGATCGTGATGTGACAGCTCAACAAGCGCTAGGGCAGATCAGCAAAGCATTACAAGGTATTCCCGATGTTTGGGTACGCCCTATGATGCCAGGTTTCCGTGGTGGTTCTTCTGAGCCTATCCAATTTGTATTGGGGGGCTCTGATTATGAAGAACTTTTCCAATGGGCCACTAAACTTCAAGCTATTGCCGAAGATAGCCCAATAATGAATGGCATTGATCTCGATTACGCGGAAACCACGCCAGAATTGGTGGTGACGGTGAACCGTCAACGAGCAGCTGAATTGGGTATTCCGGCGACAGATATTGCTGAAACCTTAGAGATTATGCTGGGAGGGCGTAGTGAAACTACATACGTTGATCGTGGCGAGGAATATGACGTTTACCTTCGTGGTGATGAAAACAGTTTTAATAGTTCAGCCGATCTTAGCCAAATTTATCTGCGCTCAAAGGTGGGTCAGTTAGTTACGCTAGATACCGTGACTAAAATTGAGGAAGTCGCGTCACCGCAACGCCTCAGTCATACAGATAAGCAAAAGTCGATCACGCTGAAAGGTAACCTGAATGATGGTTATACCTTAGGAAATGCTCTCGATTTTCTTGATCAACAAGCGATTGATATTTTACCGAGTGATATCACGATTAACTATTCAGGTGAATCGAAAGATTTCCGTGAAAATCAAAGTGATATCTTTATGGTCTTTGGTTTGGCATTACTGATTGCGTATTTGGTATTGGCTGCCCAGTTTGAAAGCTTTATTAACCCTCTTGTTGTGATGCTAACGGTGCCGATGGGGATCTTTGGCGGCATGGCAGGATTATGGATAATGGGGCAAGGGCTTAATATTTATAGCCAGATAGGCATGATCATGTTGATTGGGATGGTAACCAAAAACGGTATTCTAATTGTCGAATTTGCTAACCAGTTACGTGACAAAGGCATTGAGTTTGAGCAAGCGATTGTGGATGCATCAGTACGACGTTTACGTCCTATTCTGATGACGGCATTTACGACCTTGTTTGGTGCTATTCCACTTATCATGTCGACAGGCGCGGGTTCTGAAAGCCGTATGGCTGTAGGTACTGTGGTGTTCTTTGGTATGGCATTTGCCACATTGGTAACGCTATTAGTTATCCCTGCGATGTACCGTTTGTTATGCTCAAAAACAACCTCACCTGGTCATGTTGCCGCTCAGCTGGAAAAAGCAATGCAGCAAGATTATGTCGGCCGAAGTACACACGGTGAATTACCGCCCAACTCATAGGTAATTAATCGAAAGTGCTCGTACATTAAATAAAAACCGCCGATATTTGGCGGTTTTTTCTTGGGTGAGGGGCTAATAATAACCGCTTGGTTGTATTGATTCTCTTACTCATTAAATCGCATTCTGCGTGATTTTTCATTCATAGGTATAATTAGAGTGTTCTGTTTTGTCGAGATTCAGGTAAAATCACGCTTGTATTATAGATACAGAAAACATCACCCTTGATCGCGTTGCGAAACGCTTACGAAAGAAGAATCCCATGCCACAAAATCAGTCTGACAATAAAGACCAGCTTGAAACACAAAGCAAGCCAGTTCGATTAAATAAATTCATCAGTGATACAGGCTATTGCTCACGCCGTGAGGCGGACAAGCTAATTGATCAGGGAAGAGTAACCATTAATGGTACGCAGCCAGAGATGGGCACTAAAGTGATGCCAGATGACGAAGTACTGGTTGATGATAAACCGTTACGTGCGAAAGAGCGCCCAATCTATATCGCGCTGAATAAGCCGACAGGGGTAACGTGTACAACAGAGCGTCATGTTAAAGATAACATTGTGGACTTTATTGGCCACCGTAAACGTATTTTCCCGATTGGTCGTCTCGATAAGCCCTCTGATGGTTTGATCTTTTTAACCAACGATGGCGATATTGTTAATAAAATTCTGCGTGCAGGTAACTCACACGAGAAAGAATACGTGGTGCGTGTCGACCATCAGATCACCCCTGAATTCTTAGAAAAAATGGCATCAGGTGTTGAAATTTTAGATACGGTAACCTTACCTTGTACGGTTAAGAAAGAAACGGACTATTCATTCCGTATCACGCTAACGCAAGGCTTAAACCGTCAGATCCGTCGTATGTGTGAAGCACTTGGTTACGATGTATATAAATTACGTCGTGTACGTATTATGAACATCACCATCGATGGCCTACCAAACGGTAAATGGCGTTACCTAACCGACGATGAAATTGCGGAAATTAATACCCTGATTTCACAGTCGAGCGGCACTGAAGAAGCATCAAAAGTTGATGCTGAAGGGCAAGCAATTTCTAAAGCCACTGATGCTAAGCTGTTTGATAGCCGTCAACAAGCTGCAGAAGAGCGCCAACGTGATCGTGAACGCGGTATGCGTGATGCAACGTATAAAACGTTTAAAGCCAAAGGTGAGTTCACTCGTACGCGTCGTAATACTGAACGTGATGATAAAACGGGCAGTGCACGCAATGGTGATAATCGCCCAAGTCAGAACCGTGATCGTCAAAGCTCTCGTGATCAAAGCTCTTGTGATCAAAGTACGCGTGATAGCCAAGCACCACATGGCAACAAGCCAAGCAGCGGCATCAAAAAGTGGAAATCAAAAAGAGAGTCATAATTAGCAATACGCTAAATAGCCGATAAAGCGTAAAATGCGAGCTTCGAGTAACTATTTACTTGATGTTCGCTTTTTTATATTTCTGATGTTATAGAGGAAGATACATGAAAATCGTTGCTGTCACGGCATGTCCGACAGGCATTGCGCACACTTATATGGCTGCCGATGTACTTACTAAAACAGCCCATCAATTAGGGATTCAAATTCAAGTTGAAACTCAAGGGGCGATGGGTATTGAAAATCTATTAACCCCACAAGATATTGCCCGAGCAGATATCGTATTGATTGCATCTGATATCGAAGTAGAACAGCGTGCTCGCTTTACGGGCAGTAAAATCCACTGTGTGACCATTGAAGAAGTGTTAATCAATCCGACTGCTGTTATTCAACGTTGTCAGGAATTGTAAAATGATCCAACGGCGCATAACCTTTTATTGTTGTTCGAAAGGCTTACCGTCTTATCAGCTTCATCAGCTAAAACGTTTGGCTGATTATTTCCGCTCATCAGTCACGTTGTTAAATCTTCGTCAGTTACGTAAAGCAGATATTCGCCAACCTCTTCGTATGCTCAGTCTCGCGAGCAAACCGGGTGAACTTTGCCAGTTGGTGATTCAAGGGAATGATGCTGAATTAGCCCATATGGTGTTAACAGAATTCATTGCCGAATTTGCTAAACCTGTTATTCAACGTCGTATGAAAAATGCATCGTCTTCAGGGTTACTAGCTAATATTCAGTCACCGTTACCCTTTGATTTTTCGTTTTCAGTCCACTCTATTTCAACTGTTGATGCTGCAACACCGAAACCTAAAGTGATTGCATCGCTGGTGGATCGGTTGAATCAGCAAAAAGTTAGTACTGGCACTAAAAAACAGTTAGTCGAATGTTTTATGGCTAGGGAAAAAGTCTCTGCGACAGTGATGGGGCAACAGATCGCTTTGCCTCATATCATGCATGAATCGATTACCGTACCGGGTATGACGATATTAAGCAGTAGCGCTGGTATTGAGTGGGGGTCAAACCGAGGACCTGTCACGAGAATGATTGCAATGGTGCTGCCCAAGCCACCACAACGCCCAGTGGTGATGGCTTTTGCCCATTTCTCGCAATGCTTACTCAATGATGATTTCTGTGAAGCGCTAACAACGGCTAAAACGCCTGCTGTGATCCATGCGATTATCTTGAATGCGCTTAGCTCAGTTGAGTCGTTGAGCTAAACTGCTTAGCTTGAGCGTTCAGCTGCTAAACGACTTGTTATACCATCACTCGTTATGTTATCTCCCGGTATTCCGTTGGCGTTCTGCCGGTTTTGTTTTTAAATACCCGACAAAAATAATTCACATCTTGGAAACCGCAGCGTGTCGCGACTTCATGCAAGCGGAAAGGGTACTTTTTCAACATAAACTTTGCCCGTTCTAGCCTTACCCAGCATATATAATCGGCGAGCCGCATGTGCCCTTGTTGGCGAAATAAGCGTGAAAGGTGATTGGGTGAGACGTTAAAGCGGTGTGCAATGGTTTCACGGGTGACTGCTCGGTGAAAATTCTCTTGAATATAGATACAAATCCCCTGATAAAGATCCTCACTGCGTGTTTTTGCTGATTGCGTAGGTGAGTGGATCATCGTGCGGCAATAGCTTAATAATGCCATTAACAAATGCTCATCCATCGGGCTGTGATTTGGCTCTTTGGCTAAGGTATTCAGGGCACTCAAAATGTGGTCGATAGCATGCCCAGTCCAAGCCTGAATACTGTGCTTCTGTACGTCGTAAAACCCAACGCTTTCTTTGCCTTTACTGACTAAGCTGAACCCCAATTGACGTTTGCCAAACAGTAAGCTCAATACCGAACATTCATTTTCCCAATTCGGTTTATTCCAAGTATTAGGGGGAATGTAAATAGCATCACCCGCCATTAGGCTAACTTCGCTAACTCCCATCACGGGATCTTCGAGTTGATTAATATATTCCCCACTTAATACCAGCTCCAGCCGTGGAAAATTGACTTGATAGCTAAAGGCGGGAGGCGCATGTTGATCACCTGCAAACCAAATACGGTTAAAATTCTCCCGTTCAGATAAAACAGTATCAATGATATCGAGAAATACAGTACTCATAGATGCTCATGGTTAAAGTGTGTAAAAGCGCTTAAATAGATGCTAAATGCCACGATAAGTCAGTTAAGTGTGGTAATTAAGCGACAGTATCCTACTGGCTATTTGAAGGGGGATTCATGATCTTAAACAAGATAGCCAATAGTTTATGATGAATGCATATCGCAATCGGGTAAACGATTTTGCTATAGTCTTGCGGCGTTGATCGGCATTGTGTTGGTTGATGAGCTAACAAAACTAGCGGTAAATATCGTTAACGAAACGACTTCCATCAGTTTGCGGCTTCCATAGTTTACGAATAGCCATTTTGTAAATAACCATGCTTCTAATAACTATGGTTGATAACTGGCTGATTGATGAAAGTCGTTTTAACGCATTTGATTTTAATATTCGATCTTGATGATCATATTCAACAAGGATTTATGGTAATGACTGATTCAATCCGTCCTGTATTTTTCAAAATGGATAATGTAATTCAAAATTACCCATGGGGCAGTGTTACTTCTGTGCAGCAGCTGTTTGGCACAGCAAATCCAGATGCCCAGCCGCAAGCTGAAATTTGGATGGGGGCCCACCCAAATGGCTGTTCTACAATCAACATGTCTGGCAAGCCAGTATTATTGTCTGATTTCATTGCAACCGATCCTAATGCTATTTTAGGGGCGAATACTCAGGCGACGTTTGGTGAATTACCTTACTTATTCAAAGTACTAGCGGCTGAAAAAGCACTGTCAATTCAAGTGCACCCAAGTAAAGCCCAAGCCGAAGTTGGTTTTGCGAAAGAAGACGCTGAAGGTATTCCTCGCAATGCGGGTAATCGTAATTATAAAGATCCAAACCATAAGCCTGAATTAGTGTTTGCGTTAACGCCTTATCAAGCAATGAATGGTTTCCGTGAAATTGCCGATATTGTGGTGCAATTTGAAACACTCAATATTCCAGTATTGTCTGACTTAGTGGCGGCATTTTCTGCCGAACAAAACGAAGTCGGTCTACAAGGCTTTTTCCAAGCGATGTTATCTCTTGAAGGAGAAGTGAAGGAAACGGCGGTGAACGCATTGTTAGCTTACGCGAACACCCATCAAGAAGACGCGTTATTTGGTTTACTGATTGAATTAGCAGAGCAATACCCTGGTGATATCGGTCTGTTCGCGCCATTAATGTTGAATGTATTAACCCTTCAGCCGGGTGAAGCCATGTTCCTTGACGCCTGCACACCGCATGCTTACATCAAAGGAACAGGCTTAGAGATCATGGCCAATTCAGATAATGTATTACGTGCCGGGCTAACCCCGAAATACATGGATGTGCCAGAATTGGTGGCAAGCACCTTGTTTGTTACTAAACCAGTAGACAGTTTGTTACTTGCCCCTGAACTGGGTGAGGGTAGCCAGCATTATCCTATTCCGGTACCTGATTTTAAGTTCAGCGTTTATCAGCAAGTAAGTAATACAGTGATCGAGCATTACAGTGCTGAGATCTTATTTGCAGTTGATGCCCCTGTTACTGTGACGCACCAAAACGGTGAAACAATCACAATTGAAAAAGGGGAGTCAGTATTCATTCCTGCTTATGCTCTGAACTATGCTGCTAGCTGTAACGGTTGTTTTGCGAGAGCCTACAACTAAGCTTTTACAAAACCAAGCATATCTAAAAAGACGAAAAGGGATTTAGGCTATAGGCGTAAATCCCTTTATTTTACTGTTCTACATTGTCCTCCCGTTATGTAAATATTTCCCTTTTAGTCACTAGTCCTACAATCCAGTTTTATTTTGTGAGCTTTATCACCTAAATATCGTACATCTAATCAGTTATATAGTTACTTTATTGCAGTGTTGAATTTTCCGTTGGTTATTTGTATTTATTTTAATAGCGATAATTATGGTTAATTCTAATCTTATATCTTTGTATTCTAATGTTTATATGTTGGTTTTATTACGAGTTGGCATATGGTTCTTTATATGAGACATCGATCACACTGAAAGCTGCGTGGTACAAATATCCAGTAAAAGCCTTTTTTATGCTCTATCGAAATGGCTTGCCAGCGACCACAATAGTTATAGACATGAGCGCACCATCAATGGATGAATACATCCTAGGTGTAAAGCGACACAGAAGAGAATAAATCGGGGATAGAACGATGATTACAACTCTCATTAATGAAAACTTAATCAGCTTGAATTTACAAGCAACGACCAAAGAAGCGGTATTTGCTGAAATGGCAGAGATGCTTGCTCAGCAAGGAAAAGTGGGTGATAAAACTCAATTTCTTGCAGATATCCAAGCACGTGAAGAGCTAGGAAATACTGGTTTTGAAGATGGCGTAGCATTGCCACACGCCAAAAGTGCTGCGGTTGTATCACCCGCAGTGGCTATTGGTGTGAGTCGCCAAGGAATAGAATACGGCGCAGAAGACGGCTTACCTTCCAAACTCTTTTTCATGATTGCATCGCCAGATGGCGGCGCCAACCACCATATTGAAGTGTTAGCTGAACTATCCTCGAAGTTGATTGAAGACGGTTTCATTGAGGCGTTCTTAGCGGCAAAAACTCCGGCAGATGCCTTAGCGTTATTGCTAGAGAAAAAAGCAGCCGCACCAAGCGTCGCAAAAGACCAAGGTTTCCTGATTGGCGTAACCGGTTGTCCTGCTGGTGTTGCACATACTTACTTAGCAGCAGAAGCGCTGGAAAAAGCAGCTGCCGCGATGGGGTATGAAATTAAGGTCGAAACTAACGGTTCTATTGGGGTGAAAAATACCCCTACAGCCGAAGAGATAGCCCGTGCCGATGCCATTATCGTAAGTTGTGATAAGCAAGTTGATATGGCGCGCTTTGCGGGTAAAAAATTAATTAAGACGGGTGTAAAAGCACCGATTAAAGACGGTAAAGGCGTGATTGAGCAAGGATTAGCGGCAGCCCCGTTTGATGCTTCAAATGAAAAGCCAACCTCGACAGAAAGCAAAGTGTCAGAAGCGCGTTCAAATCTATACCGCTACCTGATGAATGGCGTATCACACATGATCCCGTTTGTGGTTACTGGTGGTTTGTTGATTGCGTTAGCGTTAGCCATTGGTGGCCAACCGACTGATGCGGGTATGGCGATTCCTGAAGGGAGCTTGTGGCAATCAGTATTAGATGTAGGTGTGATTGCCTTCAAACTGATGATTCCAGTACTTGCAGGTTACATTGCTTTTGCGATTGCAGACCGTCCAGGCTTAGTCCCTGGTTTCATTGGTGGCTGGATTGCAAATGACGGTTCGTTCTACGGTGCTGAAGCTGGAACAGGTTTCATTGGTGCGATTGTCGCTGGTTTACTGGTCGGTTATTTCGTGCGCTTTATCGCAACTCGTAACTACCACAAAATGATTCAGCCTTTAGTGCCAATCATGATTGCGCCTATTACGGGTACCTTGTTTATTGCTGGTGCGTTTATCTTTGTAATTGGTGCGCCGATTGCTGGCTTGATGGAAGGCTTAAATGCGCTTCTAACCAATATGAGCACTGGTAACGTTGTTTTACTGGGTATTGTGTTAGGTGGTATGGCTGGTTTTGATATGGGCGGTCCTTTCAACAAGGTGGCGTTCCTATTCTCTGTCGGCATGATTGCTAACGGTCAGACTCAATTTATGGGGGCAATGGCCTGTGCGATTCCTGTTGCACCATTAGGTATGGGTCTAGCGACAGTGATTGGTCGTAAATTGAATATCTTCGAAGAGAGTGAAATCGAAGCTGGTAAAGCAGCTGGTGCAATGGGCTTGGTGGGTATTTCTGAAGGTGCGATTCCTTTTGCTGCACAAGACCCACTATCTGTTATTCCAGCCAACGTACTGGGTAGCATGGTTGCAGCAGTAATGGCGTTCTCATTCGGTATCACCAACAGCGTGGCACACGGTGGCCCAGTAGTTGCGCTATTAGGTGCGATGAATAAGCCGCTACTTGCATTACTATGTATGGCGACGGGTATGGTAGTCACTGCACTTGTAGCTATATCATTGAAGAAAATGCGTATGGCGAAAGTTCAAACGGCAACAGCGTAACGATATCGGTGTAATTGTATCGGTTATATAAAAGCCGACATACAAGCATTTGATAGATAGGCACCTAATTACAAGGCACCTAATAAACAGGACATCAAATATCACGGTATATGATGTCTTGTTTATTAGGTGCTTTGTTCTTTTTTATTTATCACTAAAACCCTCCTTTTATCTTTGCTTAATTCCCTCTTGCAATCCATGTCACAACTTTGCACTATGTACTCATTAACGAAAACGTTACCTAACGTGATCAAGTAGCGGATAAAGACAGAGGAAGTAATGGCAGGCAACACGATTGGACAACTATTTCGCGTCACCACATTCGGTGAAAGTCATGGTATAGCATTAGGCTGTATCATTGATGGCTGCCCTCCTGGTCTTTCGCTGACAGAAAAAGACATGCAACACGACCTTGACCGTCGTCGTCCTGGTACGTCTAAATACACCACACAACGTCGCGAAGCGGATGAAGTGAAAATCCTTTCAGGTGTATTTGAAGGGCAAACAACTGGCACATCCATTGGTTTGTTGATTGAAAATACCGATCAACGTTCTAAAGATTACTCCAACATCCAAGATTTATTCCGCCCTGGTCATGCTGATTATACTTATCACCAAAAATATGGGGTACGTGATTACCGTGGTGGCGGCCGTTCTTCAGCCCGTGAAACGGCAATGCGAGTTGCTGCAGGCGCCGTGGCGAAGAAATACCTGAAACAGGTTCATGGTATTGAAGTGCGTGCGTACTTATCACAAATGGGTGATGTGAAGATCGATAAAGTCGATTGGGATCAAATTGAACAGAATGCTTTTTTCTGCCCAGATGCAGATAAAGTTGATGCCTTTGACGAGCTTATTCGTAAGCTGAAAAAAGAAGGAGATTCAATTGGTGCCAAACTAACGGTTGTCGCAAGTAATGTGCCTGTCGGTTTAGGCGAACCTGTTTTTGACCGTTTAGATGCCGATGTCGCGCATTCACTGATGAGTATCAATGCAGTTAAAGGTGTTGAGATTGGTGATGGCTTTGAGGTAATCGAACAGCGTGGCAGTCAGCACCGTGATGAAATGACACTTGATGGTTTTAAAACCAATCATGCTGGTGGCATTTTAGGTGGCATTTCTTCTGGGCAAGATATTGTGGCCCATATTGCATTAAAGCCGACTTCAAGTATTACGGTTCCGGGTGAAACGATTACCAGCAAAGGTGAATCTGCAGAAGTGATCACCAAAGGTCGTCACGATCCATGTGTGGGTATTCGTGCTGTGCCAATTGCAGAAGCGATGCTAGCAATTACATTGATGGACCACTTGTTACGGAATCGTGGTCAAAATGCAGATGTAGTGACTAGTACACCAAAGATTTAAGTTTCAACTTACCTCTAAACAGGACAAAGAAAAAGCGGAGAAGCTTAATGGCTTTTCCGCTTTTTCTTTTATTCTAGTTTCTAGTTTCTAGTAACTTGTCTTCTTTTGGCTCTTCGAGTACAAACACAGGTAAACGCCAGCGTAATTGTACAGCCGCCATACGCGCTGTGAATCCCACCACTAATGTTGCGATTGTGGTGATAAGTTCAGGTACTGCAAAATACATCATGCCGTAATACATCACACCCGCTAGCAGTGCAATCGAAGCATATAACTCTTTGTGCAACACCATAGGTTGGCGACGAGTAATCAAATCTCGTAACAAACCACCAAACACCCCCGTAACAACTGCCGAAACAATACAGATAATAGCGGGTAATCCCATATCCATTGCCACACGACAACCGATAATACTGAACACAATTAAACCAATCGCATCTAGAATAATGAAAATCTTATGAAATCGAATAACCCATTTAGCAATCACAGTCGTTAACAAACCCGCTAGACAAGTGATAACCAAATACTGTGGATTTGCCACCCAGCCAAGCGGGTAGTGACCCAACAGCACATCACGGACTGTACCGCCACCAATAGCCGTCGCGCTCGCCACCAACATAACACCAAACCAATCCATGTGACGCTTGCCCGCAGCCAAAGCACCTGTCATCGCTTCAGCAGTAATACCAATAATATAGAGAGTTGTTAAAAGCATGAGAAAAATCTACGTAAAAAGATGAAAAGCAAGATGTACAGATTATATTTGAGATTTTGGTCATATAAAAATGAAAGAAAAAACCTTATGCATGAATTAAAATCATGCTTGTTTGTATGTTTATATCAATCTGAATAATTAACTGACCAGATTAACCCAGTATCTGAATACGTTTCATTGTCAGTTGCGAATTGTAGGTGGACATTACTAGTTAGAGTGATGAGTTAGCTGGTTGCTTTTTCAATGGATTAAGGCTCAGCTCTTATCAGCAATCATTTGGCTACTGAACTGAAAGGCATTGGTCTTTAAATCGGCTAATAATATGGGTGTTTAATTATTATTAAAGTAGCTGCTCATTAAATATGAGATGAACACCTATCAATAAATGCTAAAAAAGTAAAGCAAATTGAAGCAAATTCAAACATAACACGAGGTTAGCTTGATTTTTGATATTCATAACTCTTAAAATTCAGTATCTGTAATCAATGTCGTGTATGATTGTAAAACTACTTAAAGCGACTGATTTTCTGTTTAACGGTCGATGAAAATTAAAGAATAAATATTACAATGATTATCAAGAAACGAACAATTTCGTATATTAAACATAAGCTATCAAGTAATGACACTCTTGATTTGTTAATAAAAAAAATTGTTGTATTTATTGCACAAATTAAATTTCGTTCAAAATATCACTCAACTCGGGTTAATCCAAATAAATTTGTTTTTGAATGCTTCCAAGGAAAAAATGTAAGTGACTCTCCGTGGGCATTGTATAAGGAATTATATAAAAAAAATAAAGATTACAAATTTTATTGGGTGCTAAATTCAGATAACCATCCATTCGTATCTGAGCTTTTAAAAAATAAAAATACAAAAATAGTTATTTATGGCACAAAACAATATGACGATGTATATGCATCATCAAAATACTGGATTACAAATTGCCGACTACCGTTCCGATTATACAAAAAAAATGAGCAGAAATACGTTCAATGCTGGCATGGTACACCATTAAAAAAATTAGGGCTTGATATTGAAGTCGGTACTCACTCGACAACAAGTATGGAAGGGATGCGTTTTAGTTACCATACTGATTCTAGTAGGTATGATTTCTTTGTGTCACCAAGTAAGTATGCATCAAAACGTTTTTGCTCAAGCTTTAATTTACTCGAAGAAAAAATCATTGAACTTGGGTACCCAAGAAATGATGAGTTAATTAATGATAAGAATAATCATCAGAAAGTAAATGATATTAAAGATAAACTTAGTATTGAACGAGGTAAAAAAGTGATTTTATATGCGCCGACTTGGCGTGATAAGCAGTTTTCAGATTCTAACCTTAATTACTATTTTGATAATCCGCTTGAAAATAATAAATTCACTGATAATTTTGATGATAATGTTGTCTTTTTATTTAGAGGGCATTATTTTACCAGTACGAATCAAGCAAGTAAGCGTTTCATTGATGTTTCAGAATATAATAATGTAAACGATTTATATTTGATCTCTGATGCATTAGTAACCGATTATTCAAGTGTATTCTTTGACTATGCTTTGTTAAATAGACCTATTTACTTTTATATGTATGATCGTGAACATTATGAAAATGAGGCTCGCGGTTTTTACCTTGACATTGAAAAAGAACTTCCTGGTGAAATAGTGAGCGAGATGGGTGGTTTGGTGCATGCATTAAAATCGACTCAAAAGCACATTGATCACAAAAATTTCAATCATGCATTTAATCCCCTAGAGGATGGGCAATCAAGTCAACGAGTAATAGAGCGATTATTCGTGGAGTTATGACCGTATTGTGAGTGACAATTCGTTCACAGTTCAAGTTAAGCTATTGATTTAACTCGCTTAAATTGTTTCTTATTGTTATGTTTAATATGTGATAAAATTGCATGGTTTACAATTTGGTTATCTGCTGGGGAGGTGTGTTACTCCATGGCGGTAGCGTATTTTAAATTTGTATTTTGTGGCTTTAATCAACCCTCAAAGATACTAATTATATTTCAGAACTAAAATAACATTTACTCGATAATTTTAAGGTAAATGAATGATCTTTAAGGTAAATAGATGTTAAATAATAAAACCGTTCTAATTACAGGTGGCACTGGTTCATTTGGTAAGCAATTTATCAAAACGATTTTAGAACGATATACTGATGTGAAAAAAATCATTATTTATTCACGAGATGAGTTAAAACAATCAATTATTAAGCAACAGTATCCATCTTATGATTACCCTCAATTACGTTTTTTTATTGGTGATGTGCGTGATAAAGAGCGCCTAACTCAAGCATGTGAAGGTGTTGATGTCATTATTCACGCAGCTGCTATTAAGCAAGTAGATACTGCTGAGTATAATCCAACAGAGTGTATCCGTACTAATATTGATGGCGCTGAAAATGTTATTCATGCAGCTTTAGCCTGTGGTGTTAAAGATGTTGTGGCTTTATCGACGGATAAAGCTTGTGCACCCATTAACCTTTATGGTGCAACAAAATTAGCATCAGATAAATTGTTTGCAGCGGCGAATAATATCCGTGGTTCAAAAGAAATTCGCTTTAGTGTCGTTCGTTACGGTAATGTGATGGGCTCTCGAGGCTCTGTGATCCCATTTTTCTTAAGTAAAAAAGAAAATGGTGTCTTACCGATAACACACCCTGAAATGACCCGATTTAATATTTCACTTCAAGATGGTGTGAACCTTGTTATGTTTGCGCTTGGCAATCATCTTGGCGGGGAAATATTCATTCCTAAAATCCCATCATACAAAATTCTTGATGTAGCAACAGCCGTAGCTCCAGAATGTACAACGCGTGATGTGGGTATCCGTCCTGGTGAAAAATTGCATGAAGAAATGATAACTGACACTGATTCGTTGAATACAATTGATCTCGGCCCTTATTACGCAATTTTACCGTCTGTTTCGTACACATATACTGAAGCTGACTATATGAATCACCATAAGGCAGAAAAAGTGCCGTTTGGGTTTAAATATAATTCGGGTACAAATACTGAGTGGGAAACGGTTGAAGGCATTCGTGAATTAATTAAAGAGCATGTTGATCCTAACTTTGAAGTGTGAGTAATCCTGTGATCCCATATGGTAAACAAGAAATAACCCAACAAGATATCGATGCAGTCATTAGCGTACTGCAATCTGATTTTTTAACGCAAGGGCCTCAAGTTCCAGCATTTGAAAAAGCGCTTACTGACTTTACAGGTGCGGAATATGCGTTGGCAGTCAATAGTGCTACATCAGCATTACATATTGCTTGCCTTTCATTAGGGCTAGGCAATGGTGATTGGTTATGGACGACACCAGTTACATTTGTCGCTTCTGCTAATTGTGGTCTTTATTGTGGCGCTCAGGTTGATTTTGTCGATATCGATCCTAAGACATATAATATGTGTCCAGTATCGCTTGAAGCCAAACTGAAGCTAGCACAACAAAATAATTGCCTGCCAAAAGTGGTTGTTCCTGTTCACTTATGTGGTCAGCCTTGTGACATGAAAGCGATTCGAGGATTAGCAGACCAGTATGGTTTTGCGATAATTGAAGATGCATCTCATGCTATTGGGGGCAAATATGACAGTAAACCTGTGGGCAACTGTGAATACTCAGATATTACGGTGTTTAGTTTTCATCCCGTGAAAATTGTGACGACAGCCGAAGGCGGAGCAGCACTAACCAATAGTGTAGAATTAGCTGAAAAAATGGCTTTATTCCGTAGTCATGGTATTACTCGTGATGAGTCTTTGATGACTGAAGAATCACACGGTGGATGGTATTACCAGCAAGTAGAGCTTGGTTACAATTATCGGATGACTGAGTTGCAAGCAGCCTTGGGGGTTAGTCAGATGACCCGCTTGAGTGATTTTGTGGCAGCTAGGCACCGCTTAGCTGATCGTTATAATCAACTATTGGTTGAACTTCCTGTTACTCGTCCATACCAATTGCCTAATACTTATTCAGGGTTGCATTTATATGTGATCCGTTTAGATCTAGACGCAATTACAAAGACGCACCGTGAAGTTTTTGATGCACTTCGAAATAATGGTATTGGTGTGAACCTTCACTATATTCCAGTGCATACTCAACCATATTACCAAGCAATGGGGTTTACACACGGTGATTACCCTCATGCAGAAGAATATTATCGCAATGCGATTTCTTTACCAATGTTCCATTTAATGACGGAGCAGCAGCAAGATGAAGTTGTTCGTGTTCTTCGTCAGGTATTGTTGGAGACCAAATAGTGCGAATTGCGATTATTCCTGCTCGTGGTGGAAGTAAAAGAATTCCAAGAAAAAACATAAAGTTATTTCATGGAAAACCGATTATTGCTTACTCTATTGAAGCGGCTAAGCAATCAGGTTGTTTTGATAAAATTATTGTGTCAACAGATGATCAAGATATTGCTGATATTGCTTTGAAGTATGGTGCAGAAGTTCCTTTCTTGCGCCCAGCTAATATTTCAGATGATCACGCTACGACCATGGATGTGATACAGCACGCGATTGGATGGTGTGAAAAGCAAAGCTGGGATGTTGATTTGGTTTGCTGTATTTATGCAACAGCCCCCTTTGTTTTGCCGGAATATATAAACCAAGGTCTTAGCGAATTAGTTTCATCAAAGGCAGACTACGCTTTTAGTGTTACTACTTACGCATTTCCGATTCAGCGAGCCATATCATTGTCAGCAGAGGGAGCTGTTAACATGTTCTCACCTGAATATGCTGATACTCGCTCCCAAGATTTAGATGAGGCTTATCATGATGCCGGCCAATTTTATTGGGGTAAAACGTCGGCATTCAAACAAGGTAAAACTATATTTTCTAAGTACTCTAAGGCTGTGGTTATGCCTAGAGTAAGAGTGCAAGATATTGATACACAAGAAGATTGGGATTTAGCTGAGGCGCTGTATTCAGCATTGTGAGGGGTAAGAATGAACGTCGTGATTCGAGCTGATGCTTCTCTGTACATAGGTAGCGGGCACATTATGCGGTGTTTGGTTCTTGCAGAAGCATTAAAGGAGCAAGGCCATAAGGTTAGCTTTGCTTCTCGTCCGCAAGCTGGAGATTTAGTCCAGTTTGTTCGTGACAAAGGGTTTCATGTATATGAGCTAGTACAGGCTCTAGAGGTAAGAGAACCGACCCATAGTGCTGATTATTTAGCTTGGTTACAGGTACCATGGCTGAATGATGCTCAGAGTTTGCTTGAACAGTGCAGCAATGTGGATATGTTGATTGTCGACCATTATGGATTAGACCATGAATGGGAGAAATTAATTCATTCGGCATGGAAATGTAAAATACTTATTATTGATGATTTAGACAGAGAGCATGAGTGTGATTTGATATTAGATCAAAATTTATGGCGTAATACGAGTGAGCGTTACCAAGATTCAATAAAAAATAAAGTGTTAAATGGTCCTGAATATGCGCTGCTTAGACCTAAATTTTATGAATTACGACAATCTAAAGATCAACCTATTGACCAGGTTTTAGTCTTTTTTGGTGGCTGCGATCCCACATCAGAATGCCTTAAAGTAGTAAAAGCTTTAAACCAACTCGGTCCAATACCTTTTAAAGTTAAGCTCGTAACTGGTAACTCGAATCAAGATTATGACCAAATTAAGTCGATCATTAATGATAATGTGTGTTGCTTATTTAAGTTCATAGATAATTTTGAACAAGAGCTTGCTTTGTCGAAGTATGCTATAGGAGCTTCTGGAGTGAGTAACTGGGAAAGACTTTGTTTAAGAGTTCCTACTTCGGTTGTATCTGTAGCTGATAATCAAAGAGAGCTGTCAGAATATTTATCCGAACTCGATATAATAAACTATCTAGGCTCTGGTGAAGAAACGACACCTGAAATATACAAGCAAGAATTGACTAGATTGGCTAATGAATGGGATGACATATCTCCTGAAGCAAAAGTTTCTGTTGATGGTATGGGGGCTCAAAGAGTTATCGAAGAAATAAGGAAAATGTTTTCATGAAAAAAACAACATTAATGGAGCTGGAAGAGAGTCATTTAGATATGATTCTCGAGTGGAGAAATGCTCCGGAAGTTCGTAAAAATATGTATACAAACCATGTAATTAGCACTGAAGAACATTATGCATGGTTTAATAAGTTGCAGAATGATAAAACAAAGAAATACTTTGTTTTTATCAAAGATAATGTACCTGTCGGTGTTATTGGCTTCACAGAGATTAATTTAATAAAAGATACTGCCAGTTGGGCCTTCTATGCGAACCCAACAGCTCCTCGTGGGACTGGTAGTATGATGGAATTTTTTGCTCTCGATTATGCATTTAAAGAGCTAAAACTTCATAAGTTAAGATGTGAAGTCCTCTCATTTAATCAAATGGTTGTGAAGCTTCATACTAAGTTTGGCTTTAAAGTAGAAGGTGAACTTAGAGATGCATTTTATGACGGTGAACAATATCATGACGTCTGTCATTTGGGGATTTTTCCTCAAGAATGGAAAGAAATTCGAGAATCTCTGAAAAAAAAGCTGAGGCTGTAGAATGAAAAACAATGTAATTAGCATCAATGGCCGAAAAATTGGTCCTGAATATCCTCCTTATATCATTGCTGAACTTTCGGCAAATCATAATGGTGATATTAATCGTGCATTCCAGATAATGGAAGAAGCAAAGAAATCAGGTGCTGATGCGATAAAACTCCAAACTTATACGCATGAAACGATAACTATGGATTGTGACTCTGAAGAGTTCAAAATTCGAGGTGGACTCTGGGACGGTCAGACACTTTACGAGCTGTATAAAGGGGCACATATGCCATGGGAATGGCATAAACCTCTATTTGAAAAAGCAAAAGAATTAAACATTACTATTTTTAGTTCACCATTTGACTTTACAGCCGTTGATTTACTAGAAGAACTTGATGCCCCTGCTTATAAAATAGCCTCATTTGAGCTTGTTGATTTACCATTAATTAAGCGTGTTGCTCAAACAGGCAAGCCAATGATTATGTCAACAGGGATGGCTAATGAAGAAGAAATAAAAGAAGCGATTCAAGTTGCAAGAGATAATGGTTGCAAAGAGTTAGTTGTACTTCATTGCGTTAGTGGATACCCAGCACCTGCAGAACAATATAATTTAAAAACTATTGCTGATATTTCTGAACGTTTTGGTGTTTTATCTGGTCTGTCTGATCATACCATTGATAATGCTACAGCTGTTGCATCAGTTGTGCTTGGTGCTTGCCTAATTGAAAAGCATGTAACAATGGATCGTAATGGTGGTGGTGCTGATGATAGTTTTTCTCTTGAACCACATGAATTAACACAACTTTGTAAGGATGCAAAGACTGCTTGGAAAGCAATGGGTAAAATCAATTATGAAAGGACAGAAGCTGAAATAGGGAATGTGAAATTTCGTCGCTCGTTATATGTGGTGAAAGATATTAAGGAAGGAGAGGCGTATACTCCTGAAAATATTAAAAGTATTCGACCTGGCTTTGGTTGTGCTCCTAAACATTATGAATTAATTATTGGTAAAAAGAGCATGCTCAATTTGAAGAAAGGACAACCATTTTTACTTAAGTATATTGAATAGTTGAGTGTTATAGTGTTAAAAAAAGTAATTAAACGAAAAATAAGAGATAATAAACTTTTTTTTCATAAAAACTTACCTCGTAGTATAAAGCTTAATTATTTAGCTAAAGTATTATTTAATGATGGTTTTACAGAGTTTTCTCATCAGAGATTACCACATGGAAAAGTTAGTCCTCTCAGCTTAGACATTCAATATAAGTTGTATATGGTGTCTGAAAAAAATATCAAAGCATTATTTATAGATAACAAAGAATTCATTATAGATAAAATTAACCGTTTTTCGATCGCTTTAATTATTGATTTCATAAAAACGATTCATGTTACTATTGGCTTTTCAAAAAATGACTTGGACCTTCTGCTATGTAAGTCAAAAAAAAAGAAAAAGTCATTAATTACAGCGTATATAATTTTATTTGAGTTGGATAATGAAATTGAAAAAGAAAAAAATAATGATAATAAATATATAAATAGACTAAAAGATGTTTTTTTTGAAGTCAATTTCAATATTGAAAACACAATAGATAAAGATAAAAATATATCTATTAATGAATTTTGGATTACCTGTGAATTCGATAGGTTTATAAGTGAATATTCAAAAATAGAGAACCCTAACTTACGAGAAAATTTACAATATTACTTTGTGACGGAAAATCATCATAAAGTAATAAATATATATAATAATTTACTTAGGAATAAAGAGTATAAATCAATTCAATTAAATCATACTTTTTTCTTCTATTCTTATATGTCAATTTGCCCAGAAAGAATCGCTGACTTCTTTAATGAAATATCAGTTCTAAATATGATCAAATATGAAATATTTTCAGGTTATATTTTAAATAGCATAAATGACGCAGAAGAGTGTAGAAGAAGATATGTTTATGGGCTTCAGAGTTACCTAGATATTGAAAGTGGTTTAAATTATCCAACGAAAGATGAATTAGCCAGAAAAAAAGTGCTTATAATTTCAGAATCAGGAGTTGGTGATGAAGTTCGTTGGGCTAAATTGTACTCAAGAGTAAATAATACCAACATAACAATAACATGTGAGCCTAGATTATATGAATTATTGAAAAATTCATTTAGTAATATTAATTTTTTATCGGTAAAAAGATGCTTTAGAGGAGATGGCAGTTTATTAAGAGATTTTCATAGAAAGAATCTTCCTATGCCGATTTCTCAAATAAAAAATGATTTTGATCATGTAATTACAACAGGCTCATTAATTAATGTTCTTGGTGAAGATTCGATAAAGGCTAGTAATGAAGCATATATAAAGCCTATTAGTGAAGAACTGAATAATATGAATGAAATTCGAATTGGAATTATTTGGTCATCAGGACTAAAAGAACCTTTTCGTCAACTTCGGTATTTATTATCACTAGAAGATATTATCGATTTTAAAAATATTTACAGTGATAGAAATGTAAAATTCATTGCTTTACAATCACCTATTTCTGAAAATGATAAACAATTATGCGAAGATAATGGAATTATAATCCCATATGACGTAGATTTATATAATGATTTCGTTTCAACTGCGACTCTGTTAAAAACATTGAATTGTGTTGTTGGTATGTCTTCTTTTATTACTGAGTTTGCAGCTTCTTTAGGCATTAGGTTTTTTCATATGGCTAACTCGCCTGAGGTATATTATATGAGAAGCTCTGGCTTGAAAAGTGAAGAATGTAAAGATGTCCTATCTAATAATACATTATTAGTTATTCCTGATGATGGTTTTAAAAATAAAACAAGTAAAGATATCAATTTTGCATGCTTTAGAAAGTTAAAAACCATGGTTGATAATATGATTGAAGTTGAATATGACAAATTATAATTTAGAAGAAAATGAAAGTGAAAATTTAAAAAAACTGATCCTACAGGTCAAATTTTTTGAAGCTTATCAACGAAAAAAACAATACATTACTGAGGGGGCTATTAAAAATAATATAGATCTAATTTCTTTATTAAAAGTAGAACTCTATAAATCAGATTTTTCATTTATCGACCAGTTGAATGTAAATAAACATTTAAAGTTATTGAAAGATGACAATAAAAAAAATGCACATGATGTAATTTTAAATAACTTAGCTGGTATTGGTGTCTGTGATAAAAATAATGTAATGATTAGAAATGCCTATTCTGATTATCTAGAAGGGAAGCGAGTATTAATTATTGGACCTTCGTCTGGAAAACAATATAAAGTAGATGCAGATGTAATAATTAGGTTTAATTGTTTAGGTGAAGAAGATACAAATGTTTCTTATTATTCTGGTGAGTTTTTTAGGAATAATAAGAATGAAATAGTAAAGCTAATTGAGTCTGGGGTTTTACATTTTGCTATTATTAACGGTAACTATGTTAAACAAACTAAAGATATTCATCCAGAGATACTCAATAAAATATTGCCTTTAAATCCTTTTATTATGCAAATATCCACTCCATTATTAGCTCTTCCAAGAACCCTGTATGATTTAACTTGTTATGGCGTTAAAGATATATATATAACAAAAATTGATTTTTATACGCGATTCCCTCTACATTCGAAACATTATAAAACAACACTCTCCAGTGTTGATGAATACTTATCTTCATTATCAGTCCATGATTTGGTTTCAAATTATATAATATCAAAACGTTTAGTTGATAGAAATAATTTTAAAGGTGATTGGTACTTTGATAACTTGATAAAGTTGGGAGTGTATAAATACATACATATATTAGAAAAAAACTTCAATAAATCAAAGATCATTCACTCCCATATTGCCTTAAATCATGACGTATAGAAGAGGTTAATCTATACAACGACCTTAAAAAAATGAAGATCATGTCTATTTGGTTTGTTTCACTCAAGCTACATTACAGTATAATAAGAGATGACTAATTGTATTAGTTAAAATGAGGTTGCGATGTTTTTTTGCGACTGTCATGTAACATCAAAAGTAGTTAATGCAGATAAGTACTTAATTTGCTGTTTAAACTGAAAAATCTTGAAGAAATAAAACCTAGCAGTCTCTATACATACAATACAAAGGTCTTCGGAGTCAGTCGTTATTTTTTTGTTGGCCAAGGCTTAAAAATTTTAGCATTTCATATGTTCTAGAGGTTTAAATGAAAAAAGAAATAACAGCAGTAATAGTAGCAAGGGGCGGAAGTGTTCGTGTGAAAAATAAGGCACTTCAAGAGATCAATGGAATTAGTCTATTAGGTAGAAAAATTGAACAGTTAAAAAAATCAACAATTATTGACCGAATAATTGTTGGAACAGAGAGTGATTTGATCAAAGAGGAAGCAATTAATTTTGGGGCTGAAGTAGTTACTAGGCCAAATATAGCTTGTGATGAAACTTTATCAAGCGCTAATTTCATGATTGGCAATATGATGTCATTAATAGAAACTGATATAGTCGTCTGGGCTCACTGTACAAATCCTTTTATAACTGGGAAAACATATGATAAAGCAATAAAGACATTTTTATTGAATGATAGTTGTGACTCATTATTATCAGTCGGTATTTTAAAGGAGCACCTTTGGGATAAAAATCATAAGGTATTAAATTATAATCCATATGCAGAAAGACATACTTTAGCATCAGAGTTAGAACCTCATTATTATCAGGATGGAGGGATATTTATTCAACCATATGAACAAATGAAAGAAAATAGCTATTTCTTTGGGGGGAAACCAATGCTATTTATTATGCCAGAAGAAGAGTTGTGTGATATTAATACTCCTCAGGATCTTGACTATGCTAGATTTATAGCAAAAAACGAAGATGAATGTTAAATATTATCACATGTATTGAAGGAGTATTAAAGAGCCTTTATTTTAAGAAGCAAGATGATAACTTAAACTATTTGAGGTAGGATTTGGTATAAAGTACTAATCACTAATTATTGACGAATGTTCTTGATTTTATAACTTCATATGCTTTATAGATCAGGGCAAGATCATGAAGAACCCTTATTCTGAAAGGGCTTAATCACTGTTGAAATTTAATTAAAACTACCGTTTACTGCACAAAACTGCAATCCCAATTAGGATCAATTTGACGATCTATATCAGCTGTGATCATATACTTATCTTTCGGTATATGGATATCATTCATGAACGGACTTAGCCTTTTGGAGCATATTTCAATAATCAAAGACCCACGGCAACAGTGGAAAATAGAAAACAAATTGACAGACATTATATTTTTGTCGATTGTTGCTGTTATTGGTGGTGCTGATGGTTGGGAAGAAATACAAGATTTTGGTGAAGACCACCTTGATTGGCTCAAGCAATATGGCGATTTTGAGAGTGGCATTCCCGTCCATTGCACTATTAGCCAAACAGATGCAAGAGTGCTTTGCTCTGTGGATGGGGGACTGTCACCAAGCGACTGACGGTGATGTCATTGCGATTGATGGTAAAACTCTGCGTGGCACTTATGACAAAGGAAGGCGTCAAGGCGCAATCCACATGTGCTGCAAATCAAGTGGTTATTGGGCAGGTCAAAACATCAGATAAATCGAATGAAATCACTGCTATACCTGAGCTTCTGAAGCTACTCGACATACGTGGATGCCTTGTCACTATTGATGCGATGGGCTGTCAGCGTGATATAGCTAAGACCATCGTTGGCAAAGGTGCAGATTATTTATTGGCGGTAAAAGGTAATCAAAAGCGCTTAGAGAAAGCCTTTAATGACTACTTTAGAATGGAGATGCTGCAAAACTTCGAAGGAAGCTCATACAGTACTCAGGAAGAAGGGCATGGTCGTAAAGAAACCCGCGTAGCGTTAGTTAATGAAGATTTATCGGTACTGGGTGATATTGCTTATGATTGGCCAGAATTAAAAGTAATGGGTATCGTTGCATCTATTAGGCAAGTTGGAGATATTCCCGCAGAGGACATATCGATTCGATATTACATTAGCTCTAAGAAACTAGATGCAAAAACGTTGCTTGAATCCAGCCGCTCACATTGGTCGATTGAGGTTCAATTGCATTGGAAACTGGATGTTGGCATGAATGAAGATGCATGCAGAATAAGGCGAGATGAAGCGGGTGAAAACTTTGCTGCAATTCGTCATATTGCATTAAATCTATTAAATGCAGATAAAACCTTTAAAGCGGGTTTAAAAAGAAAGCGAACATGGGCAGGTAGAAATAATAGCTACCTATCTGGAGCCTTATGGAGCAAGGAGCTTCGTAATCTTGCCCTGCTTTATAGATACTCAGATTGGAAAGTCTTAGAGTTGTGATATACTTCGAATTGATTCTATCATTATAATTACCACTGAAATGAGGTTAGTTGTGTCTAAGCGAGTTATTACATTTGGCACATTTGATGTGTTTCATATTGGTCATATCAATATTTTAGAGCGTTGTGCATCATTAGGCGATACATTAATTGTTGGTGTATCTAGCGATGAACTTAATTTTAGTAAAAAGCAGCGCTACCCCATTTACGATCAAGCAAGTCGATTGAAAATCGTTCAATCCCTTAAGTTTGTTGACGAAGTGTTTATTGAGCACTCTCTTGAAAAAAAACGTGAATATATTGAATTTTATCGTGGCGATGTGCTAGCGATGGGAGATGATTGGAAAGGGCGTTTTGATGAATTTAATGATATCTGTGATGTTGTTTACTTTCCAAGAACGCCATCGATCTCGACAACAGAAATAATTGAAATTGCTAAGAAGTTTTAATGTTAAAGCGCAAATACAAAAAAGTAATATTTAAACTAATTAGATCACTTGTTGATCCTTTATTTAAAAAAAATAAAAAGAGGGTTGTGCTTTATGCTTCAACAGGTATTTTAGATGCTAATCTAATTTGTGTTGAAGCGTATTTGAAAGCTTACCATCCTGAATTTGAAGTAATTATCATAAAAGGTAAGCATAAGTTATCCATACGCAATCGACTAAAAGCATTAATTTCGTTTTTTACGGCTTATTACTTGATTGTCGATCACGCAATACCTCGGTTTTTAACGAATAATAAAAGGAAAATTTATAATGTCTGGCATGGTATCCCATTAAAAACAATTCGTCATTTTGACGATAAGCGATTCAAAGAGAGCTTTCTGGACTTTGAATCAAAAAATCTAAACGGTTTAGTTTGTTCTTCTATGTTGGATATGGCTGTTATGTCGGCTTGTTTTCAAGTACCACCTAGTCGGTGCATTCTTTCTGGACTCCCTCGTAATGATTTGATATTTCAAGGTCAGTTAGAATGGTATGAGGACGCACAAGAAGCACTGCTTATTGAGCAATTACAAGGAAGAAAGCTTGTCTCATGGATGCCAACCTATCGTGGTTCTTGGCATGAAAATAATGAAATTACGGGCTTTTCTGAACCTAATGAATGCCAACTGTTAGACTTCCTTAAAGCGAATAATGCTGTTTTAGGCGTTAGGCCGCATAAATTTAGTCGCCTTCAGCCCTTTCCCTTATTAGAAGCTGAAGGGTTACTCCTCGATTTGAAAGAATATAATGTTACGAATACGGTCTTAAAACATACTAATATTTTGATCACTGACTATTCGAGTGTCTGGCTTGATTATTCCATCATTTCATCAAATATTTGTTTGTACCTTTATGATGCGCAATTATATGACGGTGAGCGAGGTATGATATATCCACTGAATACGGTTTTCCCTGGTGATATATCTTATGATTTTAATCATCTCTTGATGGCTTTGAATCAATCTATGGCTTCGATGGGCAACAACTCACCGAAAGGTTCAGCTCTCTTTTTTAAATACCGCGATAATAATAATACGAAACGATTTGTCGAGGCCATTTTAGATGAAAAAAATTCATAACTTGATGAAAAAGACTGCTAACCGCCTGTATCGGACGGCCATTCAATATAGTATCGCTGGACGATATAACTTTGTTGAAAAGGTAATCGACGAAGAACATCTTATTCAAATTTTATCAACTGAGTACAAACCTAAATATTGTGTTTCATTCAACGCTGTATGGGAAGCATTTATAGACTTACGTCGAGCTAATCTATTTAGTCAGCTAGATCAGTTGTATTATAAAAAAGATTATTCTGAGTATATTATTCTGCTCGTAAAAAATATCCATATTATTATTCATTTGAATAAAACTAAATATTTAAGTTGGGCTGGATTAGTTACTAAAGGGACAGAGTTATCAAAGTACTATTTAGGTAAAGCCGTCTATTTACATCCGATTGCTATTAATGATATTACAACAGCAATTATCATTGAAGGTTACCCTGATAAAGCCGATATTAACTTATATCTTAGGAATATGACACTACGGTCAAAATTGTTATCACCTCTTGAATTTGGCTATTTGTTGTTAAAGGACGGCGAAGAAACCTATATGAGAAAGCTGGTTAAAAAATCCTACTTTGTGTCTAAGTTAAATGTAAAACAATATATAGCGTTGTTAAGTGCGCTAAATATGCCATCAGTACTTATTAAAATTCATGAAAGAAACAAAGACTATGCCTCTTATGATGTCAAAACATTCGAGCGTATTTATGACGCCTATACACGAGAGGGCTTACTTGATAATGCGAAGGCATTGTTTGATATAGCAGATAAGACTTTTTTTAATAATCAAAAAACACTTTCTAAAGCCATTAATCCACATATTATTAACAATAAATTGGAAAGGCACTATTGGTTTGCGAAAGGTGATCTCGTTAAAGCTTACGCTACTTACCGACGTCAGAACCTTGCACAAGTACTATCTCTGGTTTTTCCTAGTCAGTATACTCAGCTAACATCAGTAATTGAAAAAGCCCATCAACCGTTAGTTTTTGCTAGTTGGGGGCCTGGTGATGAAATTCGCTTCTCGCAGGTCTATAATATTTTAGTCCGTAAGAATTCGAATATTACTATTACTTGCGAACCTCGATTGCATAAAATTCTCTGTGAATTATACCCAGCTGTCAATTTTTTACCTGTGAATCGAACTCGCCGTGTGAATAATGAGTGCGCATCTATCTATGATGCTTTACCCCACAAAAAACTTCATCACTTGATGGATAATGCTCTATTTGATTCAATTGAACGCTACGACTCGATTTCTATGCTGACGGATTTATTATCTGAACAAATTGAAATTTATCTATCAGCAGAGCAAAAATATATTCAACCACCAGTAGCTTGTGTTAAGGATATCGCTTTAAAGAATGAAATTAATGAATTACAAAAAACTGGATGTAAATTAGTTGGGATTAGCTGGCGTAGTTCTATTATGACAACCAGTCGTAATGAGCATTATTTCACTATTGAGCAATTGATGTCGTTATTAAAACTAGAGGGTGTCATTTTTGTTAATTTACAGTATGGTGATTGTGCGGTTGAGCTTAATGAACTAGAAGAAAAGCATAACATTAAAATACATAATATCAATATCGATCATTATAACGATTTTTATAGTGTAATTAATGTTATGCAGGGACTTGATGTAATTGTCAGTGCAGGCACAACAGTCTTGGAATTGGCGGGTTTAGCTGGTACACCAACGTATGCATTAACAAATAGTCATGGTGTATCGTATCGCGTTAGTGAAAGCCATAAGGATTTATGGTTTAGTAATATTCATTATGTTCCATCTATGTCGCATTTAACTAAGTGTGAAGTCGTTAATTATATATCTACTGAGCTATATCGTGTTTTCAATGAAGATAAAACAAAAGTTATTAACAGTAAATAAACGACTGTTTGGTTTCTTTACCACGATCAAACAATTGTTTCCCTTCTTTAAACAAGACGTGGACATCGAAGTTTTTCGTGTCTGCGCAACCATGTTTTGTAGTAAATTTCTTAATATGATTGTAATGTTTATTCCTCTTAAATTACTATTCGTTTTGTCTGGTTCTAAAAATATTGATTTCTTAGAACAAATTGAAATGAAAGTTGGGCGTTCAACTTATATCACTACAATGATGATGATAGTAATTGTATTGTACTTAATAAATACGTGGGTTCAGATTTATAAAGGGAAATTAATTAGTAGACAGCAACAGAGGATTGAAAAAAAACCGTATCAATTTAATGGCAAGGCACTATCAACAAGGATTGTAATACGAACATATGCTGCTTATTGTCAGATTATAGCCGATGTGATACTTATTGTTTTAATTACAGCGTTAATGTTTATTCTTAATGTACACTATGCGCTTTATTTCACGGCTGTGATCTGCGTTTATTTTATCATTATTGAGTACTGGGTTTTTTCAAATCATGACACCAGATTACTCAAGAAACTTAATATTGATAAAAAGCAATTTATTAATGCTCTTTCGAGTATTTTTTACCTTGTTTTGTTCATTGGTATTGTTTCTGTTGTTCTCTCAACAGAAATTCATATCTTATTAGCTATTTTAATACTGTTATTAGTTCGATTAGTAAACGGTGCTCTAAAAACATTTTTTTCCAGCCAATTAATTATTCGTCAGCACTATCTTTCTTAGTTGATCATTTAATAGGCAATCAATATCCTGAGCATTCGGTGTAATGTTCAGGATATTCAGTTGTTCTCCTGGACGATGTCTTTTGTCGATACAGAATAATTTTTCTACACTGTCAATAGTATCTCCCCATGTAACCTCTTCATAATCAAACGAAAATCCAACAGCTTTCTGATAAGCTTCCCTATCATAAGGAATAAAGCCAACGGGCTTATCGAGCATTGCAAAATCACAATAAATACTGGAATAATCAGTCAGTAGAATATCAAATTGGTCAAGGTGTTCAGTGATATCTTCAATAACTTGACTGTTTAGATTGATCACTTGGCTATTGAGGTAAGGGGATAGATCACCTTCAAATTTTGGATGAAGACGAACAAATATCACCATATTGCCTTCAATAAGTTGCTGCTCCATGGTTTGTGTTGAGTAATCTGCAAACGGGAACAATTTAACATCTTCGTATGGACGCCAAGTCGGGCTGTAAAGCACTAATTTCGTTTCGCCATCAGTACGAAACTGATTGATAAAATCAGATTGGCTGTAACTCATTGACTCTAAACGTGGTTGAGACATCACCATGACCTGTTCATGTGATATGCCAAATGCCTTACCAATGTATTCAGCAAAGAAATCAGAAGGGCTCAGGTAATAAGTTACATTTGTGGTCATTAACTTATAATAAGCGCGTTTTAACCAACTCGCAGAACCATCCATTAAACCGATATTCTTAATTGGTGTACCGTGTCCGAGTTGAAGCACAAAGCGGTTGTGATTGAGAAAAATGCCTCCAATTGGTGGATCCATGGTACTCATGATCCAGCCGGCAGCATTTAAGATATAGCACTTATTGCTAAACCCTTTGCTCGATATGAAATAATCACCATATTTTTTGGATAACGCTTCTCGTTTGGCTATATCATTGATAACAAATTTTATCTCGTAGCCTTGTGTTTCAAGATTGTCTTTATGGTTAATAAATAGATATTTTGAATTAAACGTAAAATCGGTATTTACCGTTGAATTAAAAATAATGCGCTTTTTTCTTTTTAATAAAAGGAAGACAAAAGACAGTAAGAATCCTGAGCTGGCATCCAGTAAGCGTTGTATGAGAAATTTGTTTTTATTATTAATTTTAAACATTACGATGAACCAACTTAAATAATTGCGGTATAGTAACATAGGTGTTTTTAAATAATGAGTTTACGAGTGAAAAGGGTATTAGTTACTGGCGGAAATGGATTTATAGGGCAAAGTGTTGTCACTCATTTAGCAGAACAATGTCAGGTTAGAGTATCTCTGCGTAATGAAAGCGCAACATTTAAACGTATTCCTAATGACACGGTGTTTGATAAAGTGACTATCGGAGAACTTTCGGCTGACACTGATTGGTCTCTAGCATTATCAGATATTGATGTTGTTATACATTTAGCGGGTCGCGCACATGTCTCAAGGGACACCGCTGAGTCTCCCATTGATGAGTTTCGTAAGGTTAACCGGGATGCCAGTGTTAATTTATTACGTCAAGCAGCTAAACAAAATGTATCGCGATTCGTTTTTGTTAGTTCAATAGGTGTTAATGGCAATACCACGTTACCAGGCTCTCCTTTTTCAGAACATTCCGTCCCGAATCCAATAGAAGCTTATGCTATTTCTAAGTTTGAGGCTGAGCAATGTTTAATAGAGGAAGCCAGTAAATTAGATGTCGAACTTGTTATCGTGAGACCTCCTTTAGTCTATGGCCCTACAGCGCCAGGCAATCTTAATAAACTGCTTAAGTTAGTAAAATATTGTCCAATCTTACCTTTTGGTCTTGTAAATAATCAAAAAAGTTTTATTTCGATTACCAATCTTGTTGATTTCTTAGAGGTTTGCTCTTTTCACCCACAGGCTGCTAATGAGTGTTTTCTGATTGCAGAGGATGAAGCGATTTCAACGAAAGAATTGACAGATATTTTAGCAAATAGCTGTAATAAAAAGGTCTGCAATCTACCTATACCAGTTTGGATAATGACAAAATTTGCAAAATTAGCAAATAAGGAAGCACTTGCTAATCAATTATTTAATGACCTAGTTATCGATAATGCTAAAGCTAAAAAATTACTAGGCTGGCAGCCGCAATTCTCAATGAAAAGTGGGCTGCCGTTGAATTAGCATTCATGTGCTGTAGTAAGAGTGTTAATTTTACTGAACATTTAGCTTTGGGTTATAAAGTAAATCTTTAATCTCGCACTGAGGGATATAGCCAGTAGGCGTTGTTAATAAAATCTGCCTGAGAGATTCGATATCAAAGATATGACAGCAATGGTCTAAATTTTGTAAAACAATTTCCATTTCAGCCCAAGAGAGTTTGTCTTCTATAGCTGTCATTATTTTAGGGTGCTCGGTACCAGTGACATTTTCACCGATTAATAATTCTTCATATAATTTTTCACCGGGTCTTAAGCCTGTAAATTTAATTTCGATATCACCTTCTGTATTTTCAGCGCACTTTTCACTCATTCCCATTAAATGCACCATTCGCTTTGCTAGGTCGAGTATTTTTACTGGCTCTCCCATATCGAGAACAAAGACTTGACCGTTATTGCCAATATTGCCTGCTTGTATCACGAGCTGCGCGGCTTCAGGAATAAGCATGAAATAACGTATAATATCGGGGTGAGTAACCGTGACAGGTCCACCTTGTTTTATTTGTTCCCTGAAGAGTGGTACAACAGAACCTGACGATCCCAGTACATTGCCAAATCTTACCATGGTGAAGTTTGTTTTCGTCTGATCTTCTGCGAGTGATTGTAAAACTAATTCAGCCATTCGCTTACTTGCGCCCATAACGTTAGTCGGACGTACCGCTTTATCCGTTGAGATTAATACAAAATTTTCTACACCTGCTTTTATGGCTGCTTGCGCAGTAAAGAGTGTACCAAATACATTATTACGTATGCCTTCGATCATATTATGCTCAACAATTGGAACATGTTTATATGCAGCTGCGTGATATATGGTATTAACTTTGTAGTTAGTCATTATGTTTTCGACGCGATTTTTATTTTGAACAGAACCGAGTGCAGCAATAATACGAATTTGTAGTTTTTTAAATCGAACTATTTGGAGCAGCTCTTTTTCGATATTGTATAAATTATATTCATTTAATTCGAATAATACGATTGTTGTAGGATTTCTACTAATGATCTGTCGACATAATTCGGATCCGATAGACCCACCTGCACCCGTTACCATCACAGATTTATTTTCAATGGCGTTTCTCATCAAGTTTTCTTGAGGTGTAACGGTATCTCGACCTAATAAATCGGCAATATCAAGATCTTTAATTTCAGTCAAATTAGCACGGCCCAATGCAACATCTTCTACTGATGGGACTGACTTTATACCGATCGGCCAATGAGAGAGCTTATCGACTAAACGTAAGCGCTCTCCTTTACTGATATTATTAATAGCAAGCAAGAGTTTCACGGGTTGATACAATCCGTTAAGTTGCTCGAATTTTGTACTGTCATAAACACGTAACCCATAAATAATGTTGCCAACTTTATGCTTATCGTCATCAATGAATGCAACAGGGTGGTATTCAGAACCTTGTTTTAATGCGTAGGCTAATTCTCTACCGATTGCCCCGCCCCCATAGATAAGTACATTGGGTTTTCCTCTTCGATAGTGTCGGTCGAAATACATACGGATCAATATTCTTGGTGAGCCTAAGAAGATGACAGCGAGCCCGGTATAAATAGCTGGAACACTTCGATGAATATACGAATGAAAATAAAAGCCTGATATAGCGAGTGCTAATGCTGATGCAACAACGGCGAGAACGATATGACCTAACGCTGGTACTATCATATAGCGCAAAACGGCTCTATAAAGTCCGAGCTTTGCGAAGATAGCAATAGTGACAATGATTGTAACAAGAAAGCTTGCTATTTCATCTTGGCTTAATGGGATTGCCAGCTTACCAATACGCAATGCGATCGCTGCGTAAAGGGCGAATGTGATTGCAAGAATATCATAGGCAATAGTGACTGCACGTTTAGTGGTACGTTTAGCGCTGAATAGAGAAATAATTGGTTGAAGCATGAAAATACACCTAAATAGACTTGTCTACATTGTAATGTTTGTCGTAGTTACAGGCTAGTTATTTACCGTATGATAAAAATTAGTATTTATTTTTTTGATATACACCACTTTGGTAAGTAAAGGCTGCTTAATATATGTACATAAGATAGAGTGGTTCAAAAACGATGCGTAATTGATAGTAGACCTATACAATGGACAAAGCGCTTACTATCATGTCAAAAAGTTGGAATAGAGACAATTATGCATTCACCGTTTATTCGCGTTTTAGATTTGAGCTTTGCATTTATCGGCTTGCTGATTTTATGGCCCATCTTACTGGTTGTGTGCGTTATTGGGTATTTTGATTCAGGTTCTCCGGTCTTTTTGCAACAGCGTGTTGGTCGTAATAAAAAGCCGTTTACATTAATCAAATTACGCACCATGCCCATCAATACGCAATCGGTCGCTACACACATGGTTGATGCCTCGTCTGTGACTCGTTACGGGCATTTCCTTCGCAAAACGAAGTTAGATGAGCTGCCGCAATTGATCAATGTGTTAAAAGGGGATATGAGCTTTGTGGGTCCTCGTCCATGCCTGTTTAATCAGCATGAACTGATTACGGCGCGAGAGCATCGTGGTGTATTACATGTATTGCCTGGTATTACTGGCTTAGCGCAAGTGAATGGCATTGATATGTCTGTTCCAGAAAAATTAGCGAAAGTCGATGAAGAGATGATTCGTACTTTTTCATTGACAGCATACTTTACGTATATTCTACAAACTGCAACGGGTAAAGGTTCTGGCGATAAAATCAAACACTAATACGCGTCATCAATAGTCAGTCTATCGTACCGTCTGACATATACTCTTTTTCTCACGTTTTATATAGCCCTTTTATGCCACATAAAAATGATGATTTAATTGCTATTTTTAATGATACCTTTTTAGACCGCTTTAACACTGAGTTAGTATTAGGCGGTGATGAACCTCTCTACTTACCTGCAGATGTTGATAATGCTCATCACCGTATTATTTTTGCTCGCGGCTTTTTTGCCTCTGCCATGCACGAAATTGCGCATTGGTGTATTGCAGGACCACAACGTCGCTTGTTAGAAGATTACGGCTACTGGTATGAACCCGATGGACGAATCGATGCAGTTCAAGCGGAATTTGAGATCGTTGAAATAAAACCACAAGCTGTTGAGTGGATCTTGTCTGCAAGCTGCGGTTTTCGATTCCAAGTAAGCTGTGATAACTTGAGTGGAGACAGAGAGCCAGATAGGGTAGGCTTCACATTGAAAGTGAGAGAGCAGGTATTATGCTATTTAGTGCAAGGTATGCCCGAGCGAGCTCAGGTTTTATCAGACCGTTTACGTGTGTATTATCAAGTTGACCCCCTGACATCGGCTCAGTTTCCAATGCCTGCTTAGCTCCTAGGCCGTATTCACGCTTACTAATAATTGATTGAAGAGTAATGAACATGATCCAGCAATATGAAGAAAAGTTATCCTGCTTGATAGACCAAATGGTAGAAACAGCCTCTGATGATGAGCTATTTGCTGGCGGTTACTTGCGTGGTCATATTTCATTATCGGCAGCAGAATGTGAGCTTAACGGTATAGCATCGATTGATGTAATGAAAGAAGCGGTTGATACCAGCATAGCGCAAGCACAATCTGAACTAACGCCAGCCGATCAACTGATTGTTAAAGAGATGTGGCAGCAGCTTCAGGCACGTACTTCTGTGTAAATGGCAACTAACTAATTGATACAAAAACGCTGTAATGACCCTCATCATTACAGCATTTCTTTTTATCTGCAGGAAAAACTTACTTCAGAGCTTAACCTAATTTTGCGCACTCAAATATTTCTGCTTGTAATCTGATGCTTTTGCAAAAACAAGCATAGGAAATGCAACTAATACAAAACCGAGAGAGAAAATAATTGATTCATTCGCTAATAATTCGTAGCAGCTTACAAAAAAAATGCTGAGTACGACGAGTAAATTGAATTTATGAACCAATGGGTGGTTCACGGAAAAGTGAGCATAAGCCCTAAACATATCACAACCTCTTCTATGTTGAATTGTCATCAACTTAATTATGTAATCAGTCAATAATATCTCATTTTTATCGTTAACATGCTTATTTTCTCTAGAGTTGGGACTAATCTCTGTTGATTCTCGATTTTTTATTATTGATATGATAGGTGAAGTGTGGTCGTCAATTATATTGACTTCAACGGGAGTGGCGAAACAAACCTGACAGGTTTTTGACATGTCGACGTTATCAATACTATTTTCTAATACCCATTATGTCTGGGGGGGGCGTCTGAGTGAAATGTGGTGTGTGAGCATCTCTTGTAACGGTTCTTTTTTGTCTCAATTTTTGAGTGTAAAAATCATTGTTGTCTTCAATAAAGAGACTTACCTGTAACGCGTTTATTTTTATCTTTTTTTGTGCAGGCATTGATGGTTATTCATAGGGTCAGCTATTTGCACCACTTTATCGATGGAGCTTTAAATAAGCCTTTGTGAACGGTCATAAATGGTTATTTAATCCACCTAGAATATTATAAAAAACGGCTCGACGATTATATTAATCGTCGAGCTGTTTTGCGTTTAAGTGCTCAGACTTCGTGAATACGCTTAGTTCATGGCTTTACGTTCATACCATGGGCTACGCGCATCGGTCACGCCGTACAGATTGTACTTACGGTTCAGCATCTGACCACCATCACGGCTCAGCGGCAACCACGAAATCGTTGCACGGTTGGTGCTCGGTTTCACGGTCATCACATCAAACGGGATCGAGATATAGAAACCTTTGTTGTAGCTACCTTCGCCGTATTCTTCGGCGGTTAAATCGGTTAGGGCAACAAACGCACCGGCAATCACGCCACTGTCAAACTGCTTCGAGAAATCAATGGTAACCCCTCTATCTTCCGTCAGATACTGACCGGCACTGACTTTGAACAAGGTATTCGGTAACCATTCCCATTGTGGCTGGTAGTAGGCGGTTAAGTGGCCTGTCATCGCACCGGTCTGCACGCGGTAGTCACGACCGGTCAGCGGATCGTATTGTACTTCTTCAGTAAAGAAACCAAATTGTGAATCCGGATCGCGCTGGATCACGTAGTTGGCATCGAGGCCTATAGCCCAGTTGCTGCCTTGTGGGCGGTATAACACTTCACTACCGACACCACCAAACATCATTTCTAGGTAGCCACCGTAGGCTTGACCGTACCAGTTGTCACCCATGCGATCCATCCAGGTCAGCTGGAGATTATCCATCCGTACCGGATTATCGTTGATGTACTGGCGGACCAAAGTACGGACACGCTTTAGATCCGTGCCATCGGGCGGCACTTCGTACAAGAATTTGTCATAGTTATCATACAGGTTGAAGTACAGCGAACCACCGACTTCAACATGATCGCCGAACCAATAATTGGCGCCCGCATTGATACCAATGTTGAACATGTAGAAGTCTTCAGAACCACCAATCGATTGCTGCAGTGTCGGTGATAGGCTGAAGTCCCAGTTTTTATCTGATTTAGCAACTAGCTTGCCTTGTGGGGCATCAGGAATATCCACGGTGGTACTGTCTTCCACCTTGGCACCAAAATACTCGTATTGCGCGACTTTGGCGTACTGCTCGCTGTCAATACGGGTTTCAGTAATGGCCTGATGATTGGAGGTTTCAATTAAGCGGTATTCTTTGGCCTCAGGCGATTGGTTCGCAATCACCGTCGCGGCACGCTTATGCGCTTCATTTCGGTCGCGGTACTTAGTTTGCGGCGCAACGACAGTGACTGTGTCGTCTGTGGTGTAAATCGTTGGATCTTCATAACCCGCAATCTGATGCAAGTCCTGAGCAAGTTGTTGCCAATCGGCATCACTCAGATTCTCAGTGCTTGTGTTTCGATGTAAATAAGCCGGTAACGGTTTATCCTGCCAGATGGCTTTGAGATCGTTAAAGTTGGTGTTGAGCGTAAAGCCAAAGGTCCAGGTATTGCCGCGCTCATAACTTAAGCGTGCATCGCCCCAGTTACCGAAGCGATACAGCACGCCATAATTGAATTTACTGTCTTGAGTCATATCAACCCCACCGCGGGTCACCGGGAAGTCGCTGATATAATCATTACCGTCATATTCGGCTTTTAAGCGAAGCGGTGCCCAGGGGCTCCGATATTCGACCCCGCCAAAGACGGCGCTACAGCCCGTGAACCAGCGATCAAAGTCGACACTGCCACCTTTTCCTTTAAAGCTGGTGTCTCGGCCACAGTCAATGCTATTGGCTTTATCGCCAGACAGGTTACCGCTATTACCCATATAGCCCCAGCCCACACCAACGGTGAAATCGAACGGGCCAGCATGTTTACTGGCAGCTATGAATTCGCCATCAAACAATCCAGTTCCGCCAAAGTCACGCACGCCAATAGCGGTTTCGGGGAGCCAGTAGCTTTCCTCTAACAGGCGAACCTTAAAATCGATGCCTTTATCTGTGTATTTGGTATCGCCACTGAAACTGGGATCATCACTGTAAAAAAGATCTTGGACCAAGGTGTAGCGAATAGTGGACTCCAACCACGGCAATAATTGAAGCGAGGCAGTGTAATGCATATATTCATCATTGTAGGTGGCGCCGATGCTGAATTCGCCTTCTGGTGCTGAACGCCCTGTTGGCATTTGGATCAGGCCTACACCACCAAAATCTGACTGTGAAGGGGTTAATACGGGGTAGCTGTAATCATCAGCTTGCGCCTGCAGTACTGGCAACATGGCCAATGTCAGGGCAGAGAGTGAGGTTTTTAAGACAGTATGCATTACAGTGCCCGATTCCTTAGCAGATTAATAATATCCTCGTTCAGCGTTTCAAACCCATCGGGTAATGAAGAAAAGCCTAAGTACACAATGGCGCCTGGGGCAATATCGTGATGATCGCGATTCCAATACGCAATCGGGTGTTGTTCTACCGTACCATCTGGCTGGATCACCCAAGCATCACTGTTATTGGCATTGCTGAGTGGTTTGCTTTTTTTTAGGTAAGCCTCTGCATCAAGCCGAGTTTGCCACTTTGCCCATACAGGCTTGTCGAGGGCGCCTAGCACTAAAATACGTTCAGGGCGTGGCGGCAGAATGAGTGTGAGATCTTGCGTGATGAGGGTGTTCGCCTGCTTGTTTAATCGCACATTGTCATAATCCAATGACGTAAAAATACGCTCACCCGTCGTGAGTTCTGCGATTTGCTGGCTTAAATTCAGTGCCGCTTGTTGTTGTTTACCTTGCCAGTGTGTCGCTAATTGGTTGAGTTGGGTGACAATTGCGTGTTGTTGTGGATGAGGAAAAGCGAGAAAGAGTGCGGCGCCTGTCCAATAAATACGCGAGTCTGTCTTAACATCATTGGCTAAAAACGCCGGTAGGTGCGTCAGGCTGTCGGATAAGACTTGTTTCATCCGCACAGGCGTTGAATAACTGAGCTGCAGTTGACGCTCAAACTGTATTGAGGTGGTAACATTGATGGCAAAAGGCTGAGTGTCTGTTGATGTAAGCGTCGCTGGTTTTGAAATAGTCGGCGTTGATGTATTAGCTGCCAGCGCATAAGTGACAGAGCTACAAGTAATCAGCGCGAGTAGCAGTAGGCGCCATAACTGGGATCGCAATGAATAGCGAGAGAATGATAAAAGCAAGGTTATGATCGTCCGTGTTTATGAATAAGGCTTCAATAAAGTCATGTCAATGACAGGTAAGCCGGGCGCCAGTGTTTGCTGGCTTTTAAGCACTTTCCCTGTTTTTCCATCGATCCAGAATTGATTTTTGTAACTAGTGTCGAGTGCGTCAATGGTGACAGATTCAATAAAATGCCATGTTTCAACTGGGCGCTCATTGATCATAATGACAGCGTTGTCTTGGCGTGCAAACCGAGAGGTTAATTGGTAACCAAAATGATAACCGGGTTGCCAATCAATGGTGCGTTGCCAATGCATAGGCGTACTGGCGCGTTGTAAACCTAACATCAGCGGATCGGGTTGAGAGCTATAGGTCTCAATCAAATTACCCTGAGGTAAGTTCAGGCTTTTGACTAATCGTCCGCCTTCAGTCACCAGCATGCCTTTATCGGATGACACCCATTTGAGTTGTGTTCTTTTGTTTGGGTTCTCTGGGGTTAATGGCAGAGCGGGTTCAGCCAAAGCCAATACCATAAAGGCTTGTGGCCCATTATCAACCTGCGCATAGAGGCTGGCGTAAGGCAGGCGCTGTACGTCATCGCTGGCGAGTTCGGTATCGTTATCACCAAAAAGCGCGAGTGATAACGTATCGTTAACATCATTAAATTTTTGGCTGCAGCCGGTAATACCTGCAGACAGTAGAATAGTCAGTGTTAAAAAGGTAAAGCGTTGAAATATCCGCATCCGAGCTGCTTATGTCCAAATTGAACAAGTAAAGAGTACTAAAAGGGTGGTTGAACGTGCCGTATTTTAATTATTAAAAAACAATAACCGCACTCAAAAGTGCGATCATTAAATAACACAGCTGTTTTTATTATTCTGTATTACATTACAGACGATGTATTAGCCTTGAGCGGCTGAAACAGAAGTCGTTGTGTTGTTGCTATCACCTGAATCTGCAACTGCAACTGCAGCTACTGCTACTGCTACACCAGCCGCTACTGCTGTTGCAGTAATGCCGCCAGCCGCTGCAGCTGTTGCGCCAGCTGTACCTGCTGCAGTACCCGTTGACGCTGCAGTACCCGTTGACGCTGCAGTACCTGTAGATGCTGATGTACCTGTAGTGCCCGCTGTAGTGCCTGTTTCAGTTGCAGCAAACGCAGAACTTGCCATTGACATTGCTGCCAGTAGAGCAATCGTTGTTTTCTTCATTCTATTTCCTTATTTGTATAAAAAATTATAAAAAGATCAAAGGTAATCTTCCTATTAATGATATGGGGATATGTAGACAATGGCAATGGATCCTTAAAAATGTCATAAAATCATTTTTAGTAGATAGGAACAGCGTCTCATTTATTTATGTAGAAATTGTGTTGATACTACTGTCAATTAGAAAGTTTTATCTTTATTTAAGGCTAGGTACCACAGTAAAAGAGGTTTTGCTCGCAACGCGTACTTGAAAGATATAAATTGATTTCTATTTCCCTGTATTGAGTGTAAAATGCAGCTCGATTTCATATAAAAGCCGATTTTATTTATCTACTTTTATAAAGCGATAGCCGTATCACACGGTTAATAAGTGACGTGTAACCAAGTCCTTTTCGCTATAAACATCAGCAGAAAAATAGATGAAAAACACTTCGTCTCTGCATCAATCAGCATATTGGGAGCTGCAACCTAAGGGCGGTAGCATGGAAAAAACCAATAGTGCACCTTAATCAGTATGATTTATCAAGATAGAATAATTTTTAGGAACGAGGCCTTAGCACCGTTTCCCCTTTGCTGCATCTGCAGTCCATCCATTTTTTAAGATTGAATTTATAGCATATGGATTTCACTAAGAAACTGCTTATTACCGTTATGGCTTCGACCATGCTGGTAGGCTGCACCGTGCCTGGTTCTCACTTGACGGTTGATGATAAAAATATTGTTGCCTCTAATCAGTCACAAGATAGCGATGTTAGCGATCAAGTTAATGTTTACCCTTTAACGGCAAATGCTGTTAATCAATTTAAAGCACCTGCAATTTTTTCTAAAACTAACCCAAGTTTAGACGCAGAAATCGTGCGTTATCAATACCGCATTGGCCCTGGTGATATTTTGAATATTACAATTTGGGATCACCCTGAATTGACTATTCCTGCAGGTTCTTACCGAAGTTCTGAAGAATCGGGTAACTGGGTACATGCCGACGGCACCATTTTTTACCCGTATATCGGTTTGGTAAAAGTGGAAGGTAAAACGGTGACGGAAATTCGCACTGAAGTCGCGAAACGTTTGGCAGAATTCATTGAAAGCCCACAAGTCGATGTGAATGTTGCTTCTTTTCGTTCGCAAAAATCGTATGTGACAGGGGAAGTGAACACTCCAGGTCAACAGCCTATTACCAATGTGCCATTAACCTTGCTCGATGCGATTAACCGTGCGGGTGGTTTAGCTGCTGATGCCGATTGGCGCAACATCACTTTAACCCGCAATGGCAAAGAAGAAAACCTGTCTCTTTATGCCTTGATGCAGCGTGGTGATTTAACGCAAAATCGATTGTTGCGTGCGGGCGATATTGTGCACGTGCCACGTAATGATGCTCAAAAAGTGTTTGTAATGGGCGAAGTGAACGATCCTAAGTTACTTAAAATAGATCGCGCAGGGATGAGTTTGACTGAGGCACTTAGTAATGTTGGAGGGATAAATGAATTATCTGCCGATGCAACCGGAGTTTTTGTTATTCGAAGTAATAAACAAACGGCTGAGAATGCCCCGATTATTGCGGATATTTATCAATTAAATATTCAAGAAGCGTCTGCTTTGATCATCGGTACTGAGTTTGCGTTAGAACCATACGATATTGTGTATGTAACGGCAGCGCCTCTGACTCGTTGGAACCGCGTTATTGCGCAGTTAATTCCAACAATTAATGGCTTTAATAACCTGACTGAAGGTGCACTACGAGTAAGAAACTGGTAGTGGAAAGTTGCGAGGGTCGAGAGGCTAGTGTCGAGTAGCTAGTTACTCTACCTAAGGGAAATGAATGCATTATCGAAAGTTAGATGTTTGGCAGAGAAGCTATCAGCTTACATTGAAAGTCTGTAAATTGATAAAGAGCTGTAAGGATTATGAATTGAAAGATCAAATTTCTCGCAGTGCAGTGTCTATACCTTCAAATATTGCTGAAGGTGCTGAGCGCCAGACGGCTAAAGATAATGTGCGTTTCTTATATTTTGCTAAAGGTTCTTGCGGAGAGCTTGTTACTCAGCTGATGCTTGCTAGGGATCTTGATTATATCCCCGAGGCAATAAAATGAACTGATTAACGAGTCAATAGAAGTTGGTCGCATGATCGGTGGGTTGATAAAGTACCGTTCATCGCAAATTAAAGAAAATAGGTAAGAGTGGCGAGGGCTAGTAACGTGTATCTAGTTACTCTCTACTCTCTACTCTCTACTCTCTACTGAGAAACTTATGTTCAATAAAATTCTTGTTGTCTGTGTGGGTAATATTTGCCGCTCACCGTCTGGCGAATATTTATTAAAACAACTCCTGCTGAATAAAACCATTAACTCGGCAGGTGTTGCAACAGCGAAAAGTGGCTTAAGTGGTAAACCTGCCGATAAGATGGCGAATACGGTGGCGCAAGAGCACGGTTATTCGCTTGATGATCATCAAGCGCAACAATTAACCCCTGAGTTGTGCCGTGATCATGATTTGATCTTGGTGATGGAAAAAGGGCACATTGATGCTGTTACTCATATTGCACCAGAGGCTAGAGGGAAAACAATGCTTTTTGGTCAATGGATAGGGCAACAAGATATTCCCGACCCATACCGCCAAAGCAGAGAAGCCTTTGATCATGCGTACATGTTAATAGAACAAGCCGCCAACGCATGGGCACAGAAGTTGTAAAGGCTTTAGTTGCGAGGTTCTAGAAACCAGAACCGAGAAACTAGAATCGAGAAACTAGAACCTAATTACTGGAAAATTCATGAGTGTTACGCAAAATTTACCCGAAAAAAACACCTCTTCTTCTGATGAAATCGATTTAGGCAAATTATTTGGCATTTTGATAGATAATCGTTGGTCTATTATCCTTATCACTTTTGTGTTTGCCATTGTCGGTGTAGCGTATGCGCTATTGGCAACGCCAGTCTATAAAGCCGATGCACTAATCCAAGTAGAACAAAAAAGTAGCGGTATGCCAGCCCTTGGTGATATGGGCGAAATGTTTGGCAGTGAATCTTCCGCAACCACTGAAATTGAAATTATAAAGTCACGCATGATCCTAGGTAAAACCGTTGATAAGTTGAACCTTACCACGGTAACCACAGCGCAATACTTGCCTGTTATCGGAAAGGGATTAGCCCGATTGCAAGGTGCTTCTATTGATCTTGACGTCGGCCGTTTTGATATTCCTGAGCATGTATTAGAACCTGTGTACACTTTGACGGTAACAGATATAAGCAGTGGTCAGTACGTATTAACCGATACTGGCGAGCGTGAAGTATTAACGGGTAAAGTCGGTGAGCTTGCTATTCAAGGCGATTATCGTTTATTTGTCACCTCGATCAATGCCGATACGGGATCAACTTTTATTGTAGCCAAACGTTCTCGTTTAGATGCGATCCAAGATTTACAGCAAAATCTTGCAGTGAGCGAGCGTGGCAAACAAACGGGTATTTTGCAGTTATCCTTGACGGGCCAAAACCGAACGGATATTGAACGAATTTTAAATGATATTAGCCAAAATTATTTTCTGCAAAATGTTGAGCGTAATTCTGCGGAAGCTCAAAATAGTTTGGCTTTTCTTCGTACACACTTACCGAATATAAAAACGGAATTAACCGCTGCTGAAGATAGACTTAATCGCTTTCGACAAGATAACGATTCGATTGATTTAGGTCTCGAAGCAAAATCAACCTTAGATGTAATGGTAACCTTAGAAGCACAGTTAAATGAACTAACATTTAAAGAAAGCGAAATTTCACAACGTTTCACTAAAGAACATCCCGCTTATCTCTCGTTGCTTGATAAACGTAAAGTCTTATTAGGCGAACGAGACCGATTAAATCGCCAAGTACAAAAACTACCGAAAACGCAGCGTGAAGTATTACGTATGACGCGTGATGTAGAAGTGAATCAGCAAATTTACGTACAATTACTGAATAAAGTGCAAGAGCTAAACATTGTTAAAGCCAGCACCGTGGGTAATGTACGTATTCTAGATGCAGCTCAATCTTATACCAACGCAGTAAAACCAAAGAAGCCATTGATTGTGGTATTAGCCACGTTACTTGGCGGTTTGCTGGCAGTGGCCATTGCGCTTTTACGCGCAGCATTCCATCGTGGTGTTGAAAACCCTGATGACATTGAAGCGATTGGCTTACCTGTTTATGCCAGTATCCCAATGTCTGATTGGCAAGTTGAGTTAGATAAAAAAATCCAAAATAAGAAAATAAAAACGGTTAATGAAACTCTATTGACCGTTTCAAACCCTGCTGATTTATCAGTCGAGGCACTACGTAGCCTGCGTACTAGCTTGCATTTTGCGATGATGGAAGCAAAAAATAATATCTTAATGATCTCCGGCCCTAGCCCAAGTATTGGTAAATCGTTTGTGTCTGCTAATATGGGCGCGGTTGTTGCTAAAGCAGGCCAACGTGTTTTAGTGATTGATGCCGATATGCGTAAAGGCCGAATGGAACGCCAAATGGCAAGTACGCATAAATCAGGGTTGTCTGACTATCTATCAGGTCAAATGGCCATTGAAGCTACTATAAAAGAGCCAGGCGTTGAAAATTTACATTATATCAGCCGTGGTGACGTGCCACCGAACCCATCTGAATTACTGTTACATCCCCGTTTCCAAGCGTTAATGGAATGGGCATCTGCGAATTACGATATGGTAATTATCGATACGCCTCCGATTCTTGCAGTTACCGATGCTGCTATTGTAGCGGCTCACGCTGGTACAACTTTTATGGTCGGTCGATTTGGTCAGAATGCAGTTAAAGAGATTGATGTTGCAAAACAGCGCTTTGAGAAAAATGGTGTTGAAGTGAAAGGCTTCATTTTAAATGCCGTAGTCCGTAAGGCGAGCAGTTATTATGGTGGTAATTATGGCTATTATAATTACAGTTATGAATCAAAAAAAGAGCTGTAATCTGACTTCTATTTCTTTTGTGTGTTGGACCTATTGGGACCCGTTCTTAAAAGGTAGTAAAACCCAGTCTTTACAAGGGATAGACCGCAATGGACTGTCTCAAAATGAAATAAATCCGTCTCAGTTTTAAATGAATAACTGAGAGCAACCTTTCAATAAATACAATGAAAAATCCCCTTCATTGCAAAATATGCTTTTGCATCATGGATAGTATCATTTCAAAGTAGGCTTAAATTAGTGAAAATTCTAGTTACCGGCGGCGCAGGTTTTATCGGCTCAGCAGTCGTGCGTCATATTATTGAGAATACAACAGACAGTGTTGTGAATGTGGATTGCCTGACATACGCAGGTAACTTAGAGTCACTTATCTCTGTAGAAGCAAGCGATCGTTATGCGTTTGAGCAAGTCAACATTTGTGACCGAGCAGCGCTTGATCGCGTGTTTACTCAGCATCAACCTGACGCGGTCATGCATTTGGCGGCAGAAAGTCATGTAGACCGTTCCATCACAGGGCCTGCTGCGTTCATTGAAACCAATATTGTAGGCACCTACACATTACTTGAAGCCACGCGCGATTATTGGAATCAGTTAGCTGATACGGAGAAACAAGCGTTCCGTTTCCACCATATCTCAACCGATGAGGTGTATGGTGATTTACCACATCCTGATGAAGTGGAAAGTGGGACAGAGCCTTCAGAAAATGAAAAGCTGCCAATGTTTTTAGAAACAACCTCCTATGAGCCATCAAGTCCTTACTCTGCGTCAAAAGCCTCTAGTGATCATTTAGTGCGTGCATGGCTACGCACTTACGGTTTGCCAACGATGGTCACAAACTGCTCAAACAACTACGGCCCATATCACTTTCCTGAAAAGCTCATTCCACTTGTGATTTTGAATGCTCTAGAAGGTAAAGCACTTCCGATTTATGGGAAAGGCGATCAAATTAGAGATTGGCTATTTGTCGAAGACCATGCCCGCGCACTGTACAAAGTAGTAACCGAAGGGAAGGTCGGCGAGACCTACAATATTGGTGGCCACAACGAGAAGCAAAACCTTGAAGTGGTACAAACTATTTGCTCAATTTTAGATACGCTAGTACCAAAAGAAACAGGGTATGCGCAGCAAGTAACTTACGTGCAAGACCGTCCTGGTCATGACAGACGCTATGCGATTGACTCAAGCAAAATGCAGCGTGAGTTAGATTGGACGCCAGTAGAGACTTTTGAAACAGGGCTTAAGAAAACGGTTCAATGGTACTTAGAAAACAGTGAGTGGTGCAAACATGTCCAAGATGGCAGTTATCAACGTGAGCGTTTAGGCGTCGAGTCAGCAGAAACTAAGGGAAGTAAATAATGAAAGGAATTGTTTTAGCCGGTGGTTCAGGTACGCGCCTTTACCCACTGACTCGTGGTACATCAAAACAAATGTTACCTATTTACGACAAACCCATGATTTTCTATCCAATTTCGACGCTAATGCTAGCGGGTATTCGTGATATTTTAATTATTACGACACCAGAGGATCAAGCTGGCTTTAAGCGACTGCTAGGTGATGGTTCAGACTACGGCATTAACTTTGAATACAAAGTTCAGCCAAGTCCAGATGGATTAGCTCAAGCGTTTATCATTGGTGAAGAGTTCATAGGTGACGACTCGGTATGCTTAGTGCTTGGTGACAACATCTACTACGGCCAATCTTTTAGTGAGCAGCTTAAACGCGCAGGTGAACTAACTTCGCAAGGCCTAGCAACTGTATTTGGCTATCAAGTTAAAGATCCTGAGCGATTTGGTGTGGTTGAATTTGATGAAAACATGAAAGCAGTTTCGATTGAAGAAAAACCAGAAACCCCCAAATCAAACTATGCAGTTACTGGGCTTTATTTCTATGACAACCGTGTTGTTGAAATGGCCAAGCAAGTTAAGCCATCTCATCGTGGTGAGCTTGAAATCACGACACTTAATGAAATGTACTTAAATGATGGTTCGCTGAATGTCGAGTTATTGGGTCGTGGTTTTGCGTGGTTAGATACAGGGACTCACGAAAGCCTTCATGAAGCCTCTTCATTTGTACAAACCATAGAGAACGTACAGGGCTTAAAAGTGGCGTGCTTAGAAGAAATCGCATGGCGCAATGGTTGGTTGAGTGATGAGCAAGTACTAACGCTAGCTAAACCTATGATGAAAAATGAATACGGACAGTATTTAACTCGGCTAGTAAATGACAATCAGAAAAAGGCTGTGAATTAAATGCGGGTACTAATTACAGGTTGCCATGGTCAAGTCGGTTATTGCCTTACAGAACAATTAGCAAAAAATGAAAACACAAGGGTACTCGCCCTAGATAAAGAGCACCTTGATATCACTAATCAAGAGGCAGTAGAGGCGACAGTTGCTGAATTTAAACCAACGATTATTATTAATGCCGCTGCCCATACAGCAGTCGATAAAGCAGAAGAGGAAGTTGAACTTTCTTATGCGATAAATCGTGATGGTCCACAGTATTTAGCCCAAGCAGCACAAAGCATTGGTGCTGCCATTTTGCATATCTCAACCGATTATGTTTTTGAAGGCAACAAAGAAGGTGAGTATGCAGAGAGCGACACGACCAATCCTCAAGGCGTTTACGGGGGAAGTAAGTTAGCAGGTGAAATTGCTGTTGCTAAAGCGTGCGATAAACACATTATTCTTCGTACGGCCTGGGTTTTTGGTGAGCAGGGTAATAATTTTGTTAAGACGATGCTTCGTCTGGCTAAAACGCATGATTCGTTAGGTATTGTGGGCGATCAATTCGGTGGACCCACTTATGCCGGAGATATCGCAGCAGCATTAGTCGTCATTACTAAAACAATTTGTAATGGTGAGAGCGATAAATTCGGTATTTATCACTTTTCTGGTTTACCCCATGTTAGCTGGAGCCAGTTTGCACAGGTTATTTTTGATGAAGCCGTAGAGCAAGCTGTTATTCAACAATCACCGACAGTTAATGCGATTACCACTGAAGAATATCCTACCCCAGCTAAGCGCCCCGCTAACTCTAAATTAGATACCAGATTAATTACCGAAAAATTTGCAATTCAAGCAAGTGATTGGAAATTAGCGCTTGGTAACATTGAAGCTTATACGTAGTAAATCGAGTTCATTATGAAAGTGATAGAAACAGCAATTTTTGATGTGAAGATTATTGAACCTACTGTGTTTGGTGATGAACGTGGTTTCTTTATGGAAACATGGAATCAAGCAAAATTTGAAGAGTTAGTAACGGGAAAGCCAACACAATTCGTACAAGATAATCACTCAAAATCCAAACAAGGTATTTTGCGAGGCTTGCATTTCCAAACTGAAAACACGCAAGGTAAGTTAGTGCGTGTCGTTTCAGGTGAAGTGTTCGATGTAGCGGTGGATATCAGAAAGGATTCACCAACATTCGGTCAATGGGTTGGCGTATTTTTATCTGCAGAAAATAAACGTCAGTTATGGGTGCCAGAAGGCTTTGCACATGGTTTTTATGTAACCAGTGAAGAAGCAGAGTTTGTTTATAAGTGTACTGATTATTATAATCCATATGCAGAACAAAGCATATTTTGGAATGATGCGATTTTAGATGTCAAATGGCCCCTAGAAGGACAACCACAATTATCAGAGAAAGATTCTAAAGGATTGTCTTTTTCAAATGTTATCGCTTTATAGCTATTTTCAATATTTATAAAGTTATTATTTCTTAAGATGAGGTTATATTGATTGTAGCGTAGATATTATAAGGATAAGTTATCCAATTCGGAGCTATTTGATAGATATTCTTTATCTGTAACTAATAGGTATAAGTATGAGCCTAATTAAACTCATTAAGTTAAATCCCTTAGGCGATGATAGAGGTAGTTTGATATCTTTAGAGGAAGGTATCAATATCCCTTTTGAAATAAAAAGGGTTTACTATATTTTTGACACCAAATCAGGAGTTTCCAGAGGTTATCATGCACATAAAAATCTGGAACAAGTGGTTGTTTGTGTAAAAGGCTCATGTCGGTTTATATTGGACGATGGTGATTCGAAAGAAGAAGTTACCTTAAATAGACCTGATGTTGGATTATATATTGATAATATGACATGGCGTGAAATGCATGAATTCAGTGAGGATTGTGTATTAGTCGTTCTCGCTAGTAATATATATGATGAATCTGACTATATTCGTGACTATCAAGAATTTAAGGGTAATAAACTATGAACCTTGAGTCAAAAACAATTAAGATGAGGTTGGTTCAGCCAGATGATGCGAAGTTTATACATTCATTGAGAACAAATGAAAAGTACAATAGTCATCTTTCTAAAATTACAGGTGATGTTAATCAGCAAAGAAAATGGATTGAGAAATACAAAGTTTTGGAGAAAGAAAGTAAAGAATTTTACTTTATAATAGAAAAACTAGATGGGATGCCTTGTGGTACAGTTAGAGTTTACGATCTAACTGATAATTCATTTTGTTGGGGGAGTTGGATTCTCAATGAAAATAAAACGAAATACTCAGCAATAGAAAGTGCGTTATTAGTCTATAAGTTTGGTTTTGACATTCTAGATTATAGTGAATCTCACTTTGATGTTAGAAAGGCTAATGAAAAAGTATTAGCTTTTCACAAGAAAATGGGTGCTGTTGAGTATAAAGAAGACTCTGATAATTATTACTTTAGAGTATCTAAATTTTCAATCGATAAAGTAAGAAAGAAATTTTCAAAATTACTATAATGGTAAAGAATTTTTCAGTTTTGCTATCATTGAAGTATCAAAATCAATTAGTAATCATATTTATGTAAATAAGATAAGTTTTGATTTATATTCAATACATCAAGATAGTAAAGCAACTGTAAATGGAATACGAAAGAAACTAAATTTAAACGAATAAAAAATACCGTTTCTTGGACTAACCCAGGGAAAGCTCATGAAGAGCCCTTATTCTGAAAGGGCTCAGTCACTGTTGAAATTTAATTAAAACTACCGTTTACTGCACAAAACGGTAATCCCAATTAGGATCAATTTGACGATCTATATCAGCTGTGATCATATACTTATATTTCGGTATATGGATATCCGTTCATGAATGGACTTAGCCTTTTGGTTCATATTTCAATAATCAAAGACTTACGGCAACAATGGAAAATAGAACAAAAATTGACAGACATTATATTTTTGTCGATTGTCGCTGTTATTGGTGGTGCTGATGGTTGGGATGAATACAAGATTTTGGTGAAGACCACCTAGATTGGCTCAAGCAATATGATGATTTCGAGAGTGGTATTCCCGTCCATGACACTATTGCTAGAGTGATGGGGATGATATCAGCCAAACAGATGCAAAAGTGCTTCGCTCTGTGGATGGATGACTGTCACCAAGCGACTGACGGTGATGTCATTGCGATTGATGGTAAAACTCTGCGTGGCACTTATGACAAAGGAAGGCGTCAAGGCGCAATCCACATGGTGAGTGCTTTTAGTGCTGCAAATCAAGTGGTTATTGGGCTGATCAAAACATCAGAGAAATCGAATGAAATCACTGCTATACCTGAGCTTCTGAAGCTACTCGACATACGTGGATGCCTTGTCACTATTGATGCGATGGGCTGTCAGCGTGATATAGCTAAGGCCATAGTTGGCAAAGGTGCAGATTATTTATTGGCGGTAAAAGGTAATCAAAAGCGCTTAGAGAAAGCCTTTAATGACTACTTTAGAATGGAGATGCTGCAAAACTTCGAAGGAAGCTCATACAGTACTCAGGAAGAAGGGCATGGTCGTAAAGAAACCCGCGTAGCGTTAGTTAATGAAGTTTTATCGGTACTGGGTGATATTGCTTATGATTGGCCAGAATTAAAAGTAATGGGTATCGTTGCATCTATTAGGCAAGTTGGAGATATTCCCGCAGAGGACATATCGATTCGATATTACATTAGCTCTAAGAAACTAGATGCAAAAACGTTGCTTGAATCCAGCCGCTCACATTGGTCGATTGAGGTTCAATTGCATTAAATCTATTAAATGCAGATGAATCCTTTAAAGCAGGTTTAAAAAGAAAGCGAAGACCGTTAGGTAGAAATAGTAGCTACCCATCTGGAGTCCTTAGGGGTTAAGGGGGCGTAATCTTGCCCTGTGATGTCGTTTCTTAAAGGTAAAGGTAATACCGCCTCTTTAATGATACCAATTATGTTGAAAAACTATATTAATAATTCTAAATATAACACAATATTAATATCAGGTCTTAGTGTAGGTCTTTCATGGGCTACTAATATATTAGCAAGAATAAAAGAGAATAAATATGATTGATTTCCTAAATTTAGGTCGATTAAATAGTCAATATAGCTTGGAATTAAAAGAAGCATGCTCTCGGGTTATAGACTCTGGTTGGTATATTATGGGTGATGAACTTAAAGAGTTTGAAAAGGAGTTCGCTGAATACTGTGGAGTAAAACATGCAATTGGTGTAGCTAACGGATTGGATGCATTAACTCTCGTCATAAGATCTTGGAAAATCATGGGTAAATTTGATGATGGCGATGAAATTATTGTACCTGCAAATACATATATAGCTTCTATTTTAGCAATTACAGAGAATAACTTAATCCCTGTTCTTGTTGAGCCTGATCCTGATACTTTTAATTTATCAATCGAAGGCACGTTAAGTGCAATAACAAATAAAACTAAAGCAATATTACCTGTGCACTTATATGGCTTAATTGCAAATATGCCTGAGATTATGAATATTGCTGATGAGTATAACCTTTTAGTTTTGGAAGACTGTGCACAAGCTCATGGAGCTAGTATTAATTCTAAGCGGGTAGGCTCTTGGGGGGATGCTGGCGCATTCAGTTTTTATCCTGGGAAGAATTTAGGAGCATTAGGAGACGCTGGAGCAATAACAACTAATGATTGTGAACTAGCAAATAATCTAAGAGCTTTAAGAAACTATGGTTCTACTAAAAAATATGAAAATACTTACCAAGGAGTGAACTCTCGTTTGGATGAAATTCAAGCAGCAATGCTGAGAGTTAAACTGAAATATTTGAATGAAGAGACACAGAAACGAAAGTTGATTGCTGCGACCTATAATAGTGGGATAGATAACCCGTTAGTAAAATTACCGTTATGGGAAAATGAAGAAAATCATGTTTTTCATTTATTTGTAATACGTTGTAAAAGTAGATATGAATTATCTAAGCACCTCAGAAATAAAGGCATAAATACAGTAATCCATTACCCAATTGCACCACATAAGCAAAAAGCGTTAGAAGAATTTCAGAATATTAGCTTACCGATAACAGAAAGTATTCATAATGAAGTTCTTAGCCTTCCGATAGATCCACTGCTTAGCTATCGAGAAATTAAATTAGTGATTGAAGCTATCAATAACTTTAGGTAATCATTTCATCGAAACTGCTCTATGAATTATATACCATCAGTTACCATGGGTGGTATATGATAAGGACATATAAACAAATTAATAGACATTACTTCTATGACGATGTTTTGTATTATTAACGGTTTATACATCCAGATAAGTATGAGTAAGTAAACTCGAGTTGCAAGAATATTAGACTTGTAGGATATAAATATGCTAAAGGAAATTATAAAAAAAATACTTCCTCAAAAATTTGTGGATCAAGTAATTAAATATAGAAACAGAAAAAGAAAATTGTTCATGGATAGAGATTTCCTTTCTTATGTTAAAAGAAAAAAAATTGGATTTGAAAAGAATTTAGAAACAATGGAAATCTTGGCTCTTCGGGGCTCTCATGCTGATTATGGCATATTAACAGACCATGAGAAATCTCTATATAATTTAGGATTAACAAGTACAGATATATACTTTAACTACAAACTGTACGAGGCTTACTCTCAAAAAATGACCAATTTGAATAGTGTTATTTTTTTCTACAGTGTTTTTACACCTGGTCTATCCTTAATAAAAATTAGTGAAAAATATCGTCTTGTAGCTTACAAAAAATATTTTGGTGTAGCATATCAAGAAGAGGGGGTTCTAGACTGTAAATTAGAAGCAAAAATTCTTAAAGAATGCAATAAAATAAAAAAAATAAATGTTAGAGAAGACTATAGAGGTTATGAAAATAATCATCATTTTATAACTGACATACCTGTTGAAAAAAGAGCAAAAATTCATTTAAGAGAAAATATCAGAAAACCGGATCAGTTAATTTGGTTAGAAAAGCTAGTTGAGTCTGTTACTAGAGATAATAGGAAGCTATATATTGTCATCCCACCAGCACAAAAAGCTTATGTTAATTCTCTTCCGCATAAAAGTGAACTTTTCTTAGGTGCCTATAATTTTCAAAGTGAAAATGTATGCATTATGGATTTCTATGACTCTCCTATTTTTGAGGACTCAGATCTTGGGGATTATGACCACTTAAATGAGAAGGGAGCATTTAAGTTAACAAGTGAAGTTCTAAGAAGAATAGAAAATGCTAGATAGAAAACTCAAGAATAAAGCCTTTAATGGCGCAGCTTGGTCATTCCTAGACAAAATTATCAATCAACTAAGTGTCGCTATTTTATTGATATATTTATCAAACATATTAGCGCCATCTGATTTTGGACTGATAGCAATGCTATCAGTTTTTATAGCTATTTCACAGTCAATAATTGACTCTGGATTTACGCAGGCTCTGATTCATAAAAGTCATTCGGCGAATGAGAGTGATTTTTCAACAGTATTTTACACAAATCTTATATTATCAGTATTTTTATACTTATTGTTTTATGCATTGGCACCTGCGATAGCAAATTTTTATAATCAAGATGATCTTATTTCAGTTTCTAGGATTCTATTTTTATCATTTATATTTAATGCATTTTCAATTGTACCTAGAGCAAAATTAACAATAAATATCGATTTCAAAAGACAAACCATAGTAAATACAATAGCTGTTTTTGTAAGTATTGTAGTAGCAGTGGTGGCTGTCAAAAATACATGGGGCTATTGGTCACTAGTGTTCATGACTCTCAGTAAGTCCTTTGTGTCATCATTGTTACTTATCATTGTTTGTAAGTGGCTGCCTAAAAAGAGATTCAGTAAAAAATCATTTAGTCAGTTATTTGGTTTTGGTTCCAATTTACTTATATCAGGCCTTATAGCTACTTTTGTTCAGAACTTATATACAATAATACTGGGAAGATTCTTCAATCCGTATCAAGTTGGCTTATATCATCAAGGCTATTACTATACAAATACACTTTCATTTACATTAACTTCAATAATCCAAGGCGTCACTTTCCCAATCCTTACATCAATAAAAGATGAAAAGGAAAAGATGCTTAATACTTATCAAACTGCAATTCAAATTACAGCTCTTATTTCATTCCCTGTTTTTATGGGATTTGCTGCTGTATCGGAGAGTTTTGTATTAGTTTTTCTTGGGGATGAATGGAAAGATATTGTCCCTGTACTGATTATACTCTCATTTGCAAGAGCATTGACGCCAATTAGTAGTCTAAATCTCTATGTACTTAATGTATCAGGAAGAACAGATCTTTTCTTGAGAGCTGATTTAGTTAAGATACCAGTGTTAGTTTTACTATTGTTTATTGCCCTCCCTTATGGAGTAATTGGAGTTTCAATATGCCAGTTAGTTCTTTCTGTTATAGCATACTTTATTAACGCATACTTTCCCGCAAAACTTTATGGATTCAAACTTACTGATCAAATGAAACCGATGTTTCCTGTCGTGATCTCTTCTATTATAATGTACATTGTTGTGATTCAAATTAATTATAATGATCTTTTTTTAGAGTTGCTAGCAAGAGTTTTCGTTGGGATTATTGTTTATTGTTCTTGTATCATTCTCTTTAGAGTTCCTTTCGCAGTAGATATAGTTGAAAAAATAATAAATAAGGTAAGATGTCATAAATATGATGGATCGTGAAAAGCTTAAAAAGTATATATATAAATGCGAAAATATCGAAGATATTGTTACCTTGTCTAAAGTTTATGAAAGATCATTGTCTAATAGTAACCCAGTGGTTTACGCTGAAATAGATTTTGAAAATAAGCTCTTCGATATATTAAAACATAAAATTGATACTAATAAAATATCATGGCCTGATAAAATATCTGGAGTTCTACATATTATAACGGTTCCTTATAATAGTGGTGGTCATACTAGGCTTTGTGAGAAACTAGCAGATATTGATGCTGATTTACTAATATCTGGTAATGAATTTGTTTTTGATGGGTTAGTAAATAGATTGTCAACCTATTTTAGGAATGTATATCAAATAGAAACTTGTAGTGTGGAGAGCCGAATACTTGCAATCATACATAGGTGCGCAATGTACGATAACGTCATTTTGCATATTCATCCTAATGATATTACAACATGTATTGCAATAGGAATACTTAAAAGGTGTGATTATAGTTTTTCAGTTTATTTTGTAAACCATGCTGACCATGTTTTCTCATTTGGTAAATCCATTTCTGATGTTGTTCTCCATATATCTAATCGTGGTTATCAGATAGATAAAATTATTAAAAATGCTAAGTATAAGGTTTCATTTATTGGTATTCCAATCGATATGAAAGAAATGCCGAAACTTAAGACAGATATAAGAAATTTCTTGATGTCAGGTGCTTCATATAAGATGAAACCAGATGAACTATACTCAGCGCCTAGGGTCGTTCAGAGTATCCTAGGTTCAGACAAGAAAAACAAAGTCATGATTATTGGAGCAAAAGGTTCAGACTATTGGTGGTGGTCAACGAAAATAAAATATTGGAGAAGATTAAAAATACATGAACAGCTACCTTACGAAAGCTATATAGCCAAAATTAGCATTGCTGATGCAATAATTGATACATTACCAATAACTGGAGGAACAGCTTTTACGGAGTCGTACTTAAATGGTTTGTTCCCTATTGGTATAAAGACTGCGATTTCCGGCTATAGCCCATTGGACCAAATTAAGCTTGAATCTGTTTGCAATGATACGTTTCAACTTCATCAAGAAGTACAGGCAAAACTCTATAAAGAAGTGAAAATTATTCATGACCCAATTAGAGTTAAAGTACGTTTTAATTGTGCTTTGCGTCGAGAATATCATGATGTCCCTGAAGTGTTGAAGTATGGTGTAAATAATGTTAATGCTCTTTGTAATAAGCAAAAACCATATTTGGGAAGGCAACTTTTTAAGGAAATTATTACAATGAGAACAATTTCCTATAAAATTAAATTGAAAATCATATTTGGACTTTTTGATAGTATTAGAACTAGTCTTGAAATGTTAAAGAAATTGATAGATAAATAATGTTAAATACAAGTAAGGTGAGGTGAAGCTGTAATGATTTACGTAAAGCTTATTGGAGGATTGGGAAATCAGCTTTTTCAAATTGCTTATGCTTATGATCTTTCAAAAAAAACAGGTAAAAAAATTATAATTGATTCATCACAGTATAGTAGTTATAAAGTGAGAGAGCTTGAATTAGATAAATTGGAAATATCTAAAATTGTCAGCTTTGATAAAACTGGTCAGTTAAGTAAATTCAATAGACATGCTAAATTCTATAGAATCTATCAGAAAATAGTTAAGACTGTATTTCGCTCTAGTAATTTTGGTAAGTCTTATTTTTATCAAGCATTAAAAATCGGGTGTCTATTCAATTTTGATCCTCATTATTATAAAGCACCGTCAGACATAAAATCTAAGAGCGAGCTTTTTTTATATGGTTACTTTCAAAGTGAAAAATATTTCATTGACTCTAAAGCAGAAATTAAAAGTATATTGAAAGTTACTAATAAACCTAACTTAAAAGAACAGTATTATTTGGACTTGATTAATGCAAATAAAAATATCGCGATAAGTCTTAGACTGGGAGGTGATTACTTCTCTTGTCCTATTCTAAATGTGTGCGACAATACATATTATATCAAAGCCTTGAGAATGTTAGTTTCTGAAATCAATGTGCGTAATGTTTTCGTCTTCAGTGATGATATAGATAAGGCAAGAACACTTCTTTCTAAGGAAGATAATATTAATTTTGTATATATTGAAAATATGGATGCAGTCCAAAGTTTAAGACTCATGTATAGTTGTGACAACTTTGTTATTCCAAACAGCTCATTTAGTTGGTGGGGTGCGTTTTTATCTGATAATCCGAACAAAATTATTCTTTCTCCATCTCGTTGGTATAATTATCACTGTGACGTCAATGATATTTTTACTTCAGAAATGAGGTTGCTGGATGAATAATAAAGTTAAAACTTGTGCAGCTGTTACTCTATATCATCCAAGTAAGGAAGAATTAGAGCGTCTGAAAGAATATCTACTATTTTTTCCGATAATATTAGTAGTTGATAATACACCTGAAGATACTAACTTAGAGTGCTTTTTTAATGATGAACGATTAAAACTGATATCTAAAGGGGCTAATATTGGGTTATCTAAATCATTAAATCTTATCTGTGAAACAAGTTCTAAACTAGGTTATGATTATTGTTGTGTTTTGGATCAGGACAGTACGTTATCTCTGGATGCAATATCTGAGATCCACAGACTGATTAGTATTAATGTTATAAGCAATGCAGCAATCGTATCGCCTACAATAGTATATGAATTTAAAAACAGCAAAATTGCGAAGTCTAATGAGGAGTACCGTGCTGTCGATTGGGTTATTACCTCTGGGTCATTTATAAATATTGCCATATTTATAAATTCCAATGGGTTTGATGAGAATTACTTTATAGACAGAATCGAATATGACTATTGTATGGAAGCTAGAAAAAACGGGTTTGACATTATTCAAGTTTCTAATGCTTTTCTATTTCAGAAGTTAGGAAGTTCAGAGGAAAGATTTGGAATTAAGTTTTTTCAACATTCTCCATTAAGAAATTATTACCAATTTAGAAATAGATTTTACTATTTTAATTATAAATCTGATGAAAATTTTATAGTTAGATACGTAAGTCTCTTGTTTTTATCAATAAAACAAGTTTTAAAAATCTTGATCTTAGAGACAGACAAAACAAAAAAACTTGAATTTATAGTACTAGCTATAAGAGACTGTTTGTTTGGTAAATTTGGTAAATTTAATGAAAGTTGATTATTTTTATGAGTTAATATACCGAAGTTTCCTAGGGCTTTGGCTATTCATGATGCTAGCTTTTTCTGGGGATTTTACAAATTTCAAATTAATAATTTTAGTTGTTCTGTTAAGTTTAACTCTATTTGAATTAACTCAATTTAGAGTAAATTATAGTTTAAAATCATACGCCGTACTTCTGATTTGGCTGTTTTTAGTAACTTTTAGTTATTTACATGGTTTAGTTATTGGTTTTAAATTTAGTTTTTCTCTATTATTTTATACTGTATTGACGCCAATTATTTGTTTCTTGCTTGCTGCTAGGATCAATAGTGCTAGACTAAAGTTTGTAAACTCAATTCTAATAATTTCATTAGGATTTATATTATTTTTGAGCTTTTATTATATTGGATTTAGGCTTGGGTTCTATTCTATTCCTGCATGGATGTTAGAAATGAGAGCTTTTGGTGGGATAAAGATTACTGATGAGCAATTAGAAATTCGATTAGCGAGTCAAAGCTCATTAATATTTTTACTACCTTATATAGCAACACTTCTATTTTTTGGTAAAAAGAGACTGTTATATACGACTTTTCTTATTGTAGGATTAATTGTCGTGATTTTCTCTGGAAGAAGAGCGTTGCAAATACTGTTCTTTTTGGGGCTTATTTGTTCCGCTGTAATTTATGCTTATGAAAGTAGAATGTCTATAAGTAGTTTGTTTAGATTATTATTAGCAAGTGTCTTCTTTATATTTTGTATGTCTATTATTTTCGACATAATATCAATGTTTACTGACTTGAAAAACCCGCTTGCAACATTCATCAATACGATTTTACTTTCATTTGACTCAAGTAAAGGTGGAGGTGTCGAGCGACAAGAACAAGCTTACGCTTTATTTAATTTCTTCGCAGAATCTCCTTTTTTCGGTAGTGGTCTAAATTCTCACCCTCAATATACTCGTAATGCATCCGAACCTTGGTCCTATGAGTGGGTGTATTTGGCATTGTTGGCACAAGGCGGTTTAATTTTATTTTCATTCTTTTTATTGGTTTGCTTTCTTATTTTATATAGTAATTTTATTAAAGGGAGGGAGTTATTTGAATGTGATTCAGGGATGGTGTTTTACGCGATTTTGACTGGTGGTATTTGTTTCATTATCGCCGGAAGTACAAACCCTATGATTTATTTTTCATGGTTTTGGTTTCTATGTTTTATTAGTTTTAATGGGTTGTGCGACGAGTGATTTTTTTATTTCGATGTGGGAATGTATATAATGATAATTGATAATGAACTTGTATCTATAATTATGCCGGCACACAACGCAAGTAAACATATTATGGAAAGTATAGATTCAGTATTGGCTCAAACTTATGTACATTGGGAATTGGTGATTATAAATGATCGCTCTGTAGATAAGACACTCGATATCATTGAGAAATATTCATTAATTGACGAGCGAGTAAAATTTTTTTCTAATACTTTAGACCAAGGTGGAGCTTATCTAGCAAGAAATATTGGTTTAAAAAAAGCCAGTGGGAAATTCATTGCTTTTCTCGATAGTGATGATAGATGGCATCCACGGAAGTTAGAGGTTCAGCTTAGTGAGATGCAGAGACTTGGTTATCACGCTTGTCATACTTCATATGTAAGAGTTAGCGATACAGGATCAATTATAAATTCAGTACAATGTAAGAGGCACGTGACTTACAAAGATCAATTGAAGACTAATCATATACCAAACCTAACTGGCCTATATAATAGAGAGGTTTTAGGTACTATTTTACAAAAAAATATTGGCCATGAGGACTATGATATGTGGCTTGTTATATTGTCTATGGTTCCATCATTAGGAATTAAAGAAAAATTGGCTTATTATAGAGTCGCGGATGGGTCATTATCTTCAAATAAGTTCAAGTCAGCCATGTGGCATTATAAAATATTGCATTCTCAAGGGTCAATATCATTTTTATATAAGCAGTATTACTTTTTGTTTTATATATACTTTGCGTTATTGAAACGGTTGTAAAGATAGATTTTCCTTATTTATTTATTTATTTATTTATTTATTTATTTATTCTATTTTAAGTGTCTAATTAGAGTGATGCTTCACTTTCGTCACTATATACAATTAATAGTGTCGTTATTTTTAAGGCTATTTTATTATGAATTTTCGCTATGATATAAATGGATTGCGTGCAATCGCTGTTTTAGCCGTTGTATTTTTTCATTTTGCTCCTAGCTTTCTAGCAGGCGGTTTTGCCGGAGTTGACGTTTTTTTCGTTATCTCTGGTTTTCTGATGACTGGAATAATATTTAAAGGGATTGAAAATAAATGTTTTTCTATTTTTTCTTTTTATAAAGCAAGAGCAAAAAGAATCATTCCTGCGCTATCTGTGTTGTGTTTAACTTTGATAGCATATGGTTGGGTATATTTATCGCCAATCGACTATATGAAGTTAGGAAAACATGCTCTAAGTAGTATTACTTTTTTATCCAATGTTGTTTACTGGCAAGAATCGGGATATTTTGATGTAAGTTCTTATGAAAAATGGCTGCTACATACTTGGTCGCTTTCTGTTGAATGGCAGTTTTACATTTTATATCCCATAATGATATTGTTACTAGTGAGGTTTTTTTCTATAGGGCGTGTAAAGATAATTATTGGTGCTTTTACTATAATAGCATTTTTAGTTGGTTGTTTCGCTTCTTATCGGTTTCCTAATGCATCATATTACTTATTACCAACACGAGCTTGGGAGATGCTTGTTGGTGGTATAGCGTTCTTATTTCCTTTTTCATCTAAATTTAGATGGAGAAAACACTTAGAAATAATTGGGTTTGTATTTATAATACTATCTTATATTTTTGTATCTAGTGAGGTTCCATGGCCTGGGTATATGGCATTTTTCCCAGTATTTGGCTCTTTCTTAATAATTATGTCTAACAACCAAACAAGCCTTTTAACTAGTAACAAATTTTTTCAGTATATCGGTAAATGGTCTTATTCAATATATCTTTGGCATTGGCCTATAGTAGTTTTTGGTAGTTATTATTTTGAAAATTGGTGGTTTGTTGGTATCCCCCTTTCCATTATATTCGGTTTTTTTAGTTATCATTTTATAGAGCAGCGAAAGTTTAAGGTAAATTCTTTTAGTTTTGTGGTTTTGTCAATTTTTGTACCTGTAACCTGTTTGTTCATTTATATGGGAAAAGGGTTTGATTATAATTTCCGCTCCATTACAACATCAGATGAAACAAAGTACGTAGAAAAATATCAACCGGATGTATACATTACAGATGAGCTAAAAGCTTATTATGGTGATGAGTGCAACTTTTTTGATTCGCAATTAGGCGTAGCAAAAAATAGAATTTCTGATACTTGTACTGATGAAGGTCTCGGTGGGATTTTAATTTGGGGGGATTCTCACGCACAAGCTCTGTCTTACGGATTAAAAGGAGGTTATCGAGATAAGCCGTTTTATCAAGTTGCCAGTTCAGCTTGTGTTCCTTCACTAAAATTTAATTCTGGTACTAGTGAAATCGAGCTTTCGTGCTTCCGCTCAAATTCGAAAGCTTTCGAAGTTCTTTTGGATAAAGCTCCTGAATTAGTTATTTGGGCTCAGAAGAATCAACATGATAAAACAGATTACTTATCTATAATTGAAACTGCAAGATCTAAAGGTGTTACTTCTAAATTCGTTTTGGTTGGTCCTGTCCCTCAATGGCACCCATCACTACCTGAAGTTTTAGCAAAAAGGCACTTTACCTCGGAAAGTAGAGTAATTAGTGATCTTGCTTTCGATAAAGCTTTATTTTCTTTAGATAGTGATACCAAGTTAAAATATTCAAAACAAGACGAGCTAACATACATTTCTTTAATAAATGAGCTTTGTAGCGAAGCTGGTTGTCTTGCTAAGCTTGATCAAAATAAAACTCCCCTAGTATGGGATTATGGTCATTTGACCCCTAAAGGCTCAGAATATATAGCATCTAATGTAATATGGCCTTTAATAGCTAAAGATAATTTGATTGATTAGGCTACCACCTACTTTTTTTGATGGCAAGTGGCGAAGTCTTGTTCTTGATGTTCATACGACTTTCGTAGCTATTAACCTTAAGGTCATTTCCGATAATTGGGTCATTAAAAATATTGATGCTTTGTGTTGAAAATTAATAAGCTGATTTTCAACTATTCTTGTCTCGATTGTTTACGCAAAAAATTGTGAGGATTTTTTGCATCGATAAAAGTTATTATTTACTAAAGATTATTATAATCTAAAAATTTGTATGAGGACTTAAAATGAAAATATTGGTAATTGGTGGGAGTGGATTTATAGGCACACGTCTAGTGGAATTACTCATAAAAGATGACAATGAAGTTTTTATTTTTGATAAAAATTATAGTGTTAAATATCCTGAGTTAACGACAATAGGCGATGTTCGTGATTTTGGCCTACTGAATTCTGCTTGTGAAGGAGTTGATTTAATTTATAATTTAGCTGCAGAGCATGCTGATAATGTAACACCATTGTCTTTATATCATGATGTGAATGTTGGTGGTGCAGAAAATGTAGTAAAAGCAGCAGAAGTTAATAATATAAATAAAATTATTTTCACTAGCTCAGTTGCAATTTATGGTTTGAATCGTGGTACACCGGATGAAAACACTGATCCCCAACCCTTTAATGAGTATGGGCGTACAAAGCTAGCAGCAGAGAAAGTATTTAATGAATGGCATTCAAAACACAGTGATAGCACGTTAGTGACTGTTCGCCCCGCCGTTGTCTTTGGTGAAAATAACCGTGGGAATGTTTATAACTTGATAAATCAAATCGTATCAGGTCGTTTTTTAATGATTGGTGACGGGACTAACTGCAAGTCAATGGGATACGTTGGTAATATCACTGAATTTTTAAAGCAACAGTTAGACAAAGAATCAGGATATCACGTTTACAATTATGCTGATAAGGAAGATTTATCATCGTCAAATATTGTGTTGATTGTTCGAAAGGAGATGAATATTTTAGCAAGAAATATAAAGGTGCCATACAGTATTGGATTAATGGGTGGGTATGCGTTCGATGTTCTTTCAAAACTTACAGGAAAAAAGTTTCCCGTAAGTTTGGTACGTATTCAAAAATTTTGTGCAGATACGACTATTGACTCAAGCGCTGCAATGTCTTCAGGCTTTATTCCGCCTTATACCTTGGAAGAAGGATTAAAGAGAATGATAAAGCATGAATTTAAGAGTTAACTTAATGATTGAACCTATTGGTATCGATACTACTAAGTAGCTAATCCCTTGTTATATTTTCTCCTCGTAATAAGGAGTTTCTTCTGAGTCCTTTTTGAGACACTCTCATTGTCTTAAAAAACAATATTCTTTATAATTTCGACAGGTAAGTGAACGCTTGCTGGTAGTCATATCTTACACTAAAATAGTACGCTGATAGGTACCTTATGAATCAGGGTGAACGCATGAGTTGATTTTATGTTAATTAAAGTGTTGCTTTTTGTAGTTACGGACTGCGTTCACACTATAACGAAAAACAAAACCTGAAAATAACGCTCAAAAATCACATGTGGCATCCCGATTCACGAACCTTGCTTGTTGGTAATTTGTTACTGATAACAATTTACTAACTCATGCGGTTGCCCTGCCTTATGAATAGAGTGCGACAGGGCTGTTACCCCTCAAAAGGATTTATACATGCACCACATCACCAAAGCCGTTATTCCTGTGGCAGGTCTCGGCACACGTATGCTACCTGCAACCAAAGCGATTCCGAAAGAAATGCTGCCTATCGTTGATAAGCCGTTGATTCAATATATTGTCAATGAATGTGTGGCAGCGGGCATTAAAGAGATTGTATTAGTTACACACTCATCGAAAAATGCAATCGAGAACCACTTTGATACCTCGTATGAGTTGGAAGCCACGCTTGAACAGCGCGTGAAACGTCAATTGCTTGACGCCGTCCAATCGATTTGCCCGAAAGACGTGACTATTATGCATGTGCGCCAAGGCCATGCGAAAGGGTTAGGGCATGCGGTATTGTGTGCCAAGCCATTAATTGGTGATGCGCCGTTCGTGGTGGTATTACCGGATGTAATTTTAGATGAATATACCGCAGATCAATCACGTGAAAACTTAGCGACGATGTTAGCGCGCTATGAAAGCACACAAGCCAGCCAAATCATGGTGGAGCCGGTTCCGATGCACGATGTGTCGAAGTATGGTGTGGTCGATTGTAACGGCGCTGCTCTAAAAGGTGGCGAGTCTCACCCAATGACAGCGATGGTTGAAAAGCCTGCAATGGAAGAGGCACCGTCGAATTTAGCGGTTGTCGGTCGCTATGTGTTATCTGCCAATATTTGGGATAAGCTGGCGATGACGCCTCCTGGTGCAGGTGATGAAATTCAACTGACTGACGCGATTGATATGCTAATGGCAGATGAAACCGTTGAAGCCTTCCATATGACGGGTAAATCTCACGATTGTGGTGATAAGTTAGGTTACCTGAAAGCCTTCGTTGAATACGGTGTGCGTCATGAGTCATTGGGTGCTGATTTTAAAGATTATCTAGTGTCGAGTTTACTCGTTTCGAGTACCGAGGTTGCGAGTATAGAGTTTGCTAGCGTCGAGTAACGAGTAACTAGATTCTAGATTTTCGTATCTCGCCTCTCGTGCCTTGTATCTCGCTCCTCGCCCCTATAACCATTATTAAGTTCACAATTATGATTAATGCATTTATCTTTGTTTTTATAACATCGTTTTGCAGCTTGTTTGTATTTCGAAAAGTCGCCAAATATGTAGGGTTAGTGGATAAACCCAATGCCCGTAAACATCATCAAGGGGTGGTACCGTTGGTGGGTGGGGTTTCTATCTTCTTTACGCTCGCCATTACTTTCTTGCTCTTTACAACAATTGATTCTGGCCTCGTATTGTTTTTGATCTGCGCCACGATTTTAGTCGCCATGGGCGTGGTTGACGACCGTTATGATATCAGCTTTAAAATCCGCTTGGTGATCCAGACGGGGGTCTCGCTCGCCATGATACTCATTGGTGACAAGAGCTTACACAGTTTGGGGTACCTCATGGGCAGTGAAGTCATTGAGCTGTCACCCGTTGCCAGCGCTTTTATTACGATTTTTGCGGTTATTGGAGCCATCAATGCGTTCAACATGGTGGATGGTATCGATGGTTTACTGGGGGGATTAGCGTCAGTGACGTTTGGTGCCTTAGGGTATTTATTCCTTATCGACGGGAATACCGAATTGGCCTTGGTCTGTGGTTTATTGGTCACCGCGATGATCCCGTATATTTTATTGAACCTCGGTTTTCCGCTCGGTCGCCGCTTTAAAGTCTTCATGGGCGATGCGGGCAGTATCTTTATTGGTTTTACCGTCATTTGGTTATTGATTGAAGCCACCCAAGGCGTGGACTCGACGCCGATCCGTCCTGTGACGGCATTGTGGATCATCGCTTTACCCTTGATGGATATGGCCACTATTATGGTGCGTCGTATCCGTAAAGGGCAATCGCCGTTTAAACCTGATCGCGAACACCTGCACCATATTTGTCAGCGTATTGGTCTGTCATCCCACATGTCATTGTTTGTAATTTGTCTGTGTGCATCAATCATGGCTGGTGTGGGGATTTGGTCTGATATGACGCAAATTAATGAAACCGTGATGTTTTGTAGCTTCTTAGCGGTATTTGCGGTGTATTTTTGGGTGATTAGCCACATTTGGAAAGTCACTACTTGGGTACACAAACTGTTTGGTAAAACAGGACCGATTCAGCTCAATGTTGAAGGTAACCCTGCCGGAAAATAATACAGTCGTGTGAAATGGGCAATAAAAGAGCGATAAACCGCATAGGGTTATCGCTCTTTTTGTTTCTAGTGATCACCCGTATTTCAGGCTACATGTTGGAATACGCGTTAGAAGCGCTGGGATTAATGCGGTGTTAACGGGGCCATTACCCACGCCTGCAGTGGCGTATTTAACCAAAACATTCCGTGCGGAAGTGGGCATTGTGATCAGTGCATCACATAACCCGTATTATGATAATGGCATTAAGTTTTTCTCTGCTTCGGGCGAAAAGTTACCGGATGAGATTGAGTTAGCGATTGAAGCTGAACTTGATAAGCCAATGACGTGCGTGAGCTCTGATCTGTTAGGTAAGGCCATGCGAATGGATGATGCCGCAGGCCGCTACATTGAATTTTGTAAAGGGACATTCCCATCAGAGTTTTCGTTAGCTGGATTAAAACTGGTTGTCGATTGTGCGCATGGCGCCGCATATCATATTGCACCAGCTGTCTTTAGTGAGCTAGGTGCCGAGATTGAAGTTATTGGTAATCAGCCGAATGGTTTGAATATCAATGACAACTGTGGGGCGACATCGTTGGGCTTATTGCTGGCGACGGTCGTTGAAAAAGGTGCCGACCTAGGCATTGCAGTCGATGGTGATAGCGATCGCATTATGATGGTGGATAGCCAAGGCAACGTGATTGATGGCGATCAGCTGTTATTTGTATTGGCTAAAGATACTGATCCATTAAGCTCTGAAGCGGTACAAGCTGCGTTACGTGAAGCAGAAACAGCGTTAGAAGTGGGTACAGAGACACCAACAGGTCGTATTTTATTACGTAAATCTGGCACTGAACCGTTAATCCGCGTAATGGTTGAAGCGGAATCCGACGCTCAAAAGTGGGCGCAACATATTGCTGACCAAGTCTGCGCTGCTTAAATAGCATTGAATCATTAAAAAGCGGTGTCTTCGAGAGAAGGCGCCGCTTTTTTTAATGGGAAATGTCTGATATTGCTCTTTTTTTGTACTGCCTATTTATTGTGTCATGCTTTTGTAATACAGTATAGCTAGATTATGCTTATGGGCATGATATTGCATATTGGCGGTTGTGTTAATTTGTGGTGAGTAAATAACATTATTTTGCGATTAGTTCTTTTATGGGCTGGTTAAGAGTAATGCTATTTGCTTTCTATATGTCAAAGCGTTTGGATGCGTTTGGGCAAATTTAAAATTTATAAGGTCATTGCTATGACATCTGCATTTTTCTTTGTTTTTATAACATCGTTTTGCATGCTTTTTATTTGCCGAAAACTAGCCAAAGCGGTTGGGTTGGTTGATAAGCCAAACGCCCGTAAACATCACCAAGGTGTCATTCCCTTGGTGGGGGGCGTTTCAATATTCCTGACATTGATCGTGACATCTTTTCTGTTCCCTCAACTTAAGGTTGTGTCACCACTCTTTATAAGTTGCGCCACAATTTTGGTGGCAACAGGGGTGGTCGATGATCGCTATGACATCAGCTTTAAAGCTAGGTTAATTATTCAAACAATGATATCGCTAGTTATGATTGGCGTTGGTAATAAAAGCCTTCATAGCCTTGGGTATTTGATGGGAAGTGATGTCATTGAATTATCGGTAGTATCGAGTGTTGTTATTACTGTTCTAGGGATAATAGGTGCAATAAATGCGTTTAATATGGTTGATGGTATTGATGGGTTACTCGGTGGATTAGCATCGGTTACCTTTGGCGCTTTAGGCTTCGTATTTTTAATTAATGGTAATACTGATTTAGCGATCTTTTGTGGTTTGATTGTGACCGCAATGATGCCCTATATTTTACTTAATATGGGCTTTCCTTTAGGACGCCGCTTTAAAGTTTTTATGGGGGATGCTGGCAGCATATTCATTGGCTTTACGGTAATTTGGTTACTGATAGAAGCGACTCAGGGGCCTAATATTACACCTATCCGCCCTGTTACCGCATTGTGGATGATCGCGATTCCCTTAATGGATATGGCCACCATTATGGTACGTCGTATTCGCAAAGGGCACTCACCGTTTAAGCCCGACCGAGAACACCTACACCATATATGCCAGCGTTTAGGCATGTCGAATCATATGGCTTTATTTATTATTTGTTTTATGGCTTCTATTATGGCCGGTGTGGGTATCTGGGCAGATATGACACTAGTGTCGGAGTCGATTATGTTCATTAGCTTTCTCTGCATTTTTGCGGTGTACTTTTTTGTTATTAGTCATATATGGCGCATTACGACACTGGTACACCGTATCTTTAAGGTTAGAAAGCCTGCGATATCAGAGCCGTCTAGCAGTGATGGTGTAACGAATCCATAACGTATTAAGTTAATGACTTTGGTATACTGAATCATTCATTTTGTAGGCGATGTGCTGAATGAATGTAGACGAGCAAAAAATACCGACAGATGCGAAAGGTACGACACTAAAATAAAATACACCACAAACAAGCTTGAAAAACTAAACAGCATTATTACTTCAGAGATCTCATTGATTTCACTCCAAATACCAATGTATGCAAAAATTGCAGAAAAGCCACATAGAATGAATAATATGAGTCGATTAGGTAGCCCTAATACTTGAAGTTTATGATGGAGGTGTTGTTTATCGGCTTGAAAGGGTGATCTACCATTTTGTATACGGCTTATTATAATCGTTACCATATCCATTAATGGATATGCGATTAACCATAAAGCCGTTACAGGTTTAAATGATAGATAACTATTTGTTTGAGTGCCATTCAATAGTAGCCAAATAACGGTAAAGCCAATAAAAAGGCTGCCAGCATCCCCCATAAAAACCTTTAAATTCTGACCAAAAATAAATTCAAGATTTAAGATAAGGTAAGGTATTACGGCAATAATCACAATAGAACAGAAATAATAGAGTTCAACGTTATTATTAAACCAGAATAAATAGCCTAAAGCCGAAAGTATAACAATGCTCACCCCGCCAAGTAGCCCATCGATACCGTCAATCATGTTAAATGCATTCATTGCTCCTACTATTGCCAATATACTGACTATACTGCTTAGTAGCGGTGCTAGCGTTAATTCTTTTGGGCTAAATATAGCACCTAAGTTATGTATGCTTATATTTTCAAATTGTATTACCGCTATTGACACAAGTATTTGAATAGCAAAACGTATGTTTACCTGTATATTGTTTTTGTCATCAATAATACCCATTAAAACTAAGATTGATGAGCAGAATAAAAAGACATTATATTTTATGATGAGTGCAGGGTGTAAAAATAAAACCATTGATAGGGTTAGGAAAATAGAAATGCCACCCACCAGAGGGATGAATCCACTGTGTGATTTTCTTAATGATGGTTTATCAACTAGGTCAACAATTATAGCAATACGCCTTAGCGTGAAAATCAAAATAAACGATAATAAGAAAATAACAATCAACTCAATAAACATCATGAATCAAGTCCTTATTAATCATGTTATCAGTCGATATGTTGACTAATACTTTAGTATCGGTTGGTTATATGCATTCTGATACGTTTGTTTTAATTTTATTTTATCAGTGTTTACTGACCAATCAATTATATTGAGCTTAGTGTCAGTATTACAGGTATGTCAAAGTAAAGAGCAAAATATTCATATATTCCTATAATTATTTTATGGTGTATTAGGGGCTATTTTGTGTTTAATATTGGTTAACGCTTTATTTTTACGGTTATTTCCGTGATGTGACTCGAGCAATTTTTCTTCTATTTACTTTCCTTGTATCAGCTTTGGCATCATCCTGAACTTCTCAAGTTCATTAGGAGATGGCAGTGGAGATCTTACATCACGGTGCTAAGGTAGGTGTGACTGGCTCATGTCATGAAATTAAACTGGGACAGCATGGGTTACTCATCGATTGCGGTATGTTTCAAGGTGATGAATCTAAGGGTGTGTTAGATATCGATTTCCCTATCGAACATATTCACGCATTGCTTTTAACCCATAGCCACATTGATCATGTTGGGCGTATTCCTTGGTTATTAGCGGCTGGATTTAAAGGGCAAATCTATGCATCTGAAGCAACTGCGGCTTTATTACCATTAATGCTTGCAGATGGGCTGAAAATTCAACTGGGATTTAATCAGCAGCAATGCGATCAATTTACGCTATTAGTAAAATCACGTTTAAAAGCGATTCCTTATGATTGTTGGGCTCAAATTATTTTACCATCTGGTGAATTGGTTAAAATTCGATTTCGACCAGCAGGTCATATTTTAGGGTCTGCGTATATTGAAATAATGCTTTCAACTGGCGAAATAGTCGTATTTTCAGGAGATCTCGGACCGTGTAATACACCACTATTAATTGATCCTATTTCACCTGAAATCGTTGATACATTAATCATTGAAAGTACTTATGGTGATCAGGTGCATCATGGTATTGAAAGGCGAGAAGCGCAGCTTAAGGAAATTATCGAGCGCTCGTTAATCGATGGTGGGGTAATACTGATACCTGCTTTTAGTGTTGGTCGTACACAAGAGCTATTGTTTGATATTGAAAATATTATTGCGGCGTCTAACGTCAAAAATGAGGCTGTGAATTGGCAAGAAATTCCGGTCATACTCGATTCGCCTTTAGCCGGGGAAATTACAGCGCAATACCGAAATTTTAAAATGCTATGGACAAAAGAAGCGAAAGAACGAAAACAACAAGGGCGTCACCCGTTGTCTTTTTCTCAATGTATTACGATTGAGCTGCATAGTGATCATCAGGCGTTAGTAAACAGGCTTAAAATTTCGGGTGAACCTGCGATAGTGGTGGCAGCCAGTGGTATGTGTGCTGGTGGGCGGATTGTTAACTACCTTGAAGCCTTGCTGCCCGATAAAAGAACCGACGTCATTATGATCGGTTATCAGGCAAGGGGCACGTTAGGGCGAGATTTATATCATGGTAAGCGTGTGATTAAGGTTAATAACAAAATTATAGATGTTAAAGCTCAAATACATACGATGTCAGGTTATTCAGCTCATGCAGATCAGGCTGACTTATTAAAATTTGTGGGTGGAATTAAACAAGGCCCCCAAACAATTCATGTTGTGCATGGTGATAAACAGGCTCAGTTAGCCTTCGCAGAATTACTTCAGCAAATAAAACCACAAGCTAAAATAGTGACTGGGTTTTCTTAAAAATGATAAAAAAGTGCAATTAAAAACCCGTTTATTTTATCTCATCTATAATTTTATCAGTAATTAATTTCGAACGATGTTCGTCGTTACTGATAGGGATTTAATGATGAAAGCGTGTTCAATAATTCTTTTGTTAAGCAGTATATTCGCTTTTTCTGTGAATGCCGCCGATGAAGTGGTGACAAAGTCTACTGCGAATGCCGCGAATACAACAACCGAAGCCGCAGCTTCTAAAGGTACAGCCGCGGGTATTGATACAGCATTTGCTGCATCTGCGGGGGGTATAACGGCAACCGTGGTGGCTGTCGGGGTGGCGGCTATTGTTATTGGTGTTGCAGTCTCTGATTCTGGCGGTGGAGATGACCCAGCACCACCAGTAACCGCTGCTGTAAATTAAGGTGTTATAGTATTCGGCGCAATGTAGTTTTTATATACGCGAGTTGCTTTTATATACGCTAGCGATTTAACGTATAACCTTTTAGCTTTTACTGCCGAGTTGCTTTCCTCGTACTAATCGACGTACCCACATCCGCCCTGGGTGTAGGGCATTGAGCACGGTATGAGGCAGTGGTAATGGATCGCCACAAATTTGAGATGCCAGTAGCTCGCCCAGTAGAGGGGCTGAGCTTAACCCACGAGAGCCTAATCCTACGATGGAATACAAATTCGCATAGATAGGTACTGTTTCGGCAGTCGCTTGGTTATCTCTTAGATCTTTATACTGCTCAATCAACGCTTCATATTGACAAATATTCCCGACAAAAGGTAAGTGGTCACGACTGGCACAGCGCACACCTGCACGAGACTGATTGGCAGAAATATCGACGTTTTTAGGCCATTCTGCATCTGGAATACAATGCACCAAACGTTGTTTATTATCTTGGTGTTCTATTTCACAAAAGGCTAAATCAGCGCTATTTCGACGGTAACTCGCGCCAATACAGTGTGTTTTTGTGATTGTATTTTGTGGTGTTAAATACCCGTCATAACACAGTACTGTTTTTAACGTTGATAATGTATCGTTGGTGGGGATGTGGCTTACTTGCCCGCGCACAGAATAAGCAGGGATCTGCTTGGCTTGTTCAAACTCAGAAAAACGATGACCATTGGCAATAATTACTGTGTTATGAGTAAATTGATTACCCGTTGAATCGGTTAATTGCCATTGTTCATTAGTCGATTTCAAACCACAAATATCTACATCAGATTTCAACGTAAGTCGGCCAGTGTCTTGCGCTTGTCTTATTAAGGCTCGGGTCAGTTCTTGCGGGCATAACCAGCCACCGAATGGGTAGTAAACACTCGAAAAATTCGATGTTATTGCCGTTTTCTGTTTTGTTTGTTCTATATCTAATGCGTGCACCAGCTCTTGAGGGAAGTTACCAGACAGCATTTTATTAATTTTGTTGGTTGATTTTTCATCCCATGCCAGCTGTGTAACGCCACACCAATCGTGTGAAAAGGTGCTATTCATTGCGGCTTGTTCAACAAATTGACGGGCATAGAAAAATGCAGGGCCAAAGAACCGGGTTAAGCAATCATTCGATCCATTGAGTAGTGGGTAAACAGCACCTTGTCGGTTCCCTGAGGCGCCTTCAGCAGGTAAAGAATCGGCACAATACAGTGTGACATTCACTCCTCGTCGAATTAATGCGAGTACTGTCGTTGCAGAAGCAACACCGCCCCCTATAATTGCCACGTCGTTTGCATCTGTCGCAGAGGTACGTGTAAACCATGGCTTTGAATTGGCTTGGTGTTGGCGATTTCTCACGCTGCCTACAAGTAAATGGTGTGTAGGATTATTGCTATGACTATGACTTTCTGCCATCTCAAAACCTGCTTCCGTCAGGCTTTGTTCGAGCATGCTTTGTTGATGAGTGTTTAGAACAGATGTTATCGCCTTAATGGTACTGTTTTCACGAGCCAGTATTGCGATGTTTTTTATTATTGTCTTACTTTTTAGTAATGCCGCTGTACTTTTAGTGGTTTGATGTATGTCTGCTGCTTCTATTTGACTGAAGTCAGTAAACCAAGCATCTACAATTCCGTCATCATTCGTCCATACTTGAGGTATAGAGTCAGTTATATCGCCAAACCATAAATCAAGGGTGAGTAGACCATCATCAAGCACAATGCGATGGCAATCTGAAACCGCTGGAGGGTAGTGAGCATGAAGTTGTTGTGAAAAGTGGGCGAACTCAGGCCACTTTTTAGTCGCTTTAATGAGGTCACTTTTTGTTAGCGGATGTTGCTCAAAGCTGATGAAATGCAGTTCTTTCACTGTCGCGGTAGGGTTTGCTTGACGAAATTGCGTAAATTGTTGGCAAGCAGTAAGAAAGCTAAGGCCGGTACCAAAGCCTGTTTCAGCAATCACGAAGCGACGGCGCGTAAAGGCTTTCCAACGTTCTTGTAATCCATCTTGTGGTAGAAATATATCGCACACATGGGATGGCGATATACGATTATCATTAGAATTAAGAACAGTTTGTTCAATGTGCTTGTCAGACAAGGGGAAAGCCTCGGTTACTTTTACGATATGTTTCTGAGTTTCATCTAATTTTTCATCTGTTAGTTGATAATTAGTGAAAAATCAGAGAGTGTATACCGTTAAAAATGAACGTTAATAACGAAATTATCGGCGATTGTACCCGATTGAGGGGAAAGCTGACCACTTTCTGTGAATAAACCCGTTATTATCGTCAACGTTAAATGACAGTAGGAATTCATCATGAAACGAGCCGTAATTACAGGCATGGGTATTGTATCCAGCATTGGTAACGACGTAAAAGAGGTGTTGGCATCTCTTAAAAGTGGTAAGTCAGGAATTAACTTCTCTGAGCAATTCGCAGAAAATAAACTGCGTAGTAATGTTTGGGGCGATTTGAAAATGAATCCGGCTGAACACATCGATCGTAAAAAAATGCGTTTCATGGGCGATGCAGCAGCATTTGCGTATTTGTCGATGGAACAAGCAATTGAAGATTCAGGTTTATCTGATGATCAAGTTTCTAATGACCGAACTGGCCTTGTAGCGGGTTCTGGTGGTGCGTCATCTTATAATCAGGTGGCAGCAGTAGATATTATTCGTAACAAAGGTGTGAAGCGTGTTGGCCCTTACATGGTACCTCGTACTATGTCTTCAACTGTTTCAGCTTGCTTAGCGACACCGTTTAAAATCCGTGGCGTGAACTACACCATGAGTTCAGCATGTGCAACATCTGCACACTGTATTGGTCACGCGGTAGAGCTTATTCAACTGGGTAAGCAAGATGTTGTTTTTGCTGGTGGCGGTGAAGAGCTTGATTGGTCGTTAACCATGATGTTTGACGCAATGGGCGCTTTATCAACCAAATACAACGACGACCCTTCAAAAGCGTCTCGTACTTATGATGCAGACCGTGACGGTTTTGTTATCTCTGGCGGCGGCGGTATGTTAGTGATTGAAGAGTTAGAGCATGCTCTTGCTCGTGGTGCGAAAATCTACGGTGAAGTCGTCGGTTATGGTGCAACGTCTGATGGCTACGATATGGTAGCACCATCGGGTGAAGGTGCCGTTCGCTGTATGAAGATGGCAATGCAAGATCTTGATGCGCCAATTGATTACATCAACACTCACGGTACATCAACGCCAGTTGGTGACGTGAAAGAGTTGGGTGCAATTCAAGAGTTATTTGGTGAAAATAGCCCAGCAATTTCGGCAACCAAAGCGATGACTGGTCACGCGTTGGGTGCTGCTGGTGTTCACGAAGCAATTTATTCGACGCTAATGCTGAATAATAACTTCGTTGCGCCAAGCATTAACATCGATAATCTAGACCCTGCAGCGGAAGGTTTGGATATCGTAACTGAAACCCGCGAAACTGAACTAAAGACAGTAATGTCAAATAGCTTCGGTTTTGGTGGCACTAACGCGACGTTAGTGATCAAAAAATACGAAGGTTAATTATGTGATTTTGGAAGTAGGGGGCTATACGTAATGTTATAGGCTCTTATTTTTGAAGGCAGTTTTCCGGGGTAGACACTGGCTAACCGTTTCTATTTTTACAGTAGAAACGGAACCATTCAAAGAGACGACTTTTAGCGGAGACATCTTTCGAGTGGTTACATAGCCAGTGCCTTAAATAAACAGACGCAACATTAGTTAGCATGAATGATATTTTCTTTTAAGGGAAGTGTCTATCTCTGGCTGCTAATGCTTTTACCTGGATTTTTTTAACCCGGCTATATGCCGGGTTTTTTTATATCAATTATTCTATTTTTGTTTGTGTTGAAATGTGTTCACCGACTGAGTGGCTACTTTTGGCTTGTTTGTTGATGTAATATAGCACCCGGAAAATATTCTATTTTGAGGTTTAGTAATGAAGATTACTGTTGTTGGTACTGGCTATGTTGGTTTATCAAATGCAGTGCTGTTATCTCAGCATAATGATGTAACAGCATTAGATATTGTTAAAGATAAAATTGAGTTAATCAACAAAAGACAGTCTCCGATTGTTGACAAAGAAATTGAAGAATATCTAGCAGAGAAAAATCTTAACCTTATTGCGACCACAGATAAAGCACAGGCCTACGCTGATGCTGAGTTTGTCATTATTGCTACGCCAACAGATTATGATCCGATTAATAATTACTTTGATACCTCATCGGTTGAAGCGGTTATTAAAGATGTGATCGCATTCAATCCTAATGCCGTCATGGTGATTAAATCAACAGTGCCTGTGGGTTATACCCAACGCATTAAAGAAGAATTAGGATGTGAGAATATTTTATTTTCACCAGAATTTCTTCGTGAAGGCCGAGCGTTATACGATAACCTTTACCCTTCACGCATCATTGTTGGTGAACGCTCTGAGCGAGCTGAAAGATTTGCTAAATTATTGGCTAATGGCGCTATTAAGGAAGATATTGACGTTCTTTTCACTGACTCAACAGAAGCAGAAGCCGTTAAGTTATTTTCGAATACTTACTTAGCATTGCGTGTGGCATATTTCAATGAATTAGATACTTATGCCGCGACGCATGGTTTAGATGCACGCCAGATTATTGAAGGGGTGGGGCTTGACCCTCGTATCGGCTCTCACTACAACAATCCATCGTTTGGCTATGGTGGTTACTGCCTACCTAAAGATACCAAGCAATTGTTGGCGAATTATCAAGAAGTACCAAATAACATTATTGGTGCCATTGTTGATGCAAACTCGACACGTAAAGATTTCATTGCCAATTCGATTATTCAAAAAAATCCCACTGTTGTTGGTGTGTATCGCTTAGTAATGAAAGCGGGGTCTGATAATTTCCGTGCATCTTCGATTCAAGGCATTATGAAGCGTATTAAAGCGAAGGGCATTAAAGTTGTCGTGTATGAGCCGGTATTGAGTGAAAAAGAATTCTATCGCTCTGAAGTGATTAAAAATCTTGAACAGTTTAAGCAAATGTCTGATGTTATTGTTTCAAACCGTATGGACGACGAGCTTAGTGATGTTGCTGATAAAGTATATACCCGCGATTTGTTTGGTTCAGACTAAATATTGGCGATAAACTAGTGTTTTGCCGACATCAATCTCATTTTTTTTCCGGAGATATAATGAAAATCCTTATCGATGAAAACATGCCTTATGCGGCAGAACTGTTTGGTCAGCTTGGTGAAGTGATAACTAAGCCCGGGCGCACGTTGTCAGCCGATGATCTCATTGATATCGACGCATTAATGATTCGCTCTGTTACTAAGGTAAACCATAACCTCATCAGCAAGGCCAATAAACTTCAATTTGTAGGTACTGCAACAGCAGGTCAGGATCACGTTGATCTGGCTTTGCTTGCTGAGCGAGGCATTACATTTACCTCGGCGCCAGGTTGTAACAAAGTAGGCGTTGCGGAGTACGTACTTAGTGCGCTAATGGTTATCGGTCAGCAGCAGGGTTTTTCAATTTTTGAGAAAACCATTGGCATTATTGGTGCGGGTAATGTTGGCAGTTATTTGGCGAAATGCCTTGATGCGCTAGGCATACGTTATTTACTGAATGACCCAATAAAAGAGCAAGAAGGGGATGCACGACAATTCCATTCATTAGAGGCAATTCAAGCCCAATGTGATGTGGTAACGGTACACACTCCGATCACTCGAGAAGGTGAATACCCAACCTACCATCTTATCAATAGTGCTTTTGTTGACGCTTTGCAGCCTGATGCGATTTTTATCAATGCGGCACGTGGCCCCGTTACCGATAATCAAGCCCTAAAGAAAGCGCTTCAATTATCGCAATCTGGTTTAGGTAAAAAATTAACGGCGGTGTTAGATGTTTTTGAGTTTGAACCACAAGTCGATTTAGAATTGTTACCTTTGTTAGCATTTGCAACACCACACATAGCGGGCTACGGTTTAGAAGGCAAAGCACGTGGGACGACCATGGTGTTTAATAGTTATTGTGCTTTTCTAAATATTGATCAGGCGGTGGAAGCATCTAGCTTATTGCCGATAGCACCCGTCCCCAATGTATCGTTAAGCCGTAAATGGGATGATGCGACATTATTTAGCTTAATCCAGTTAATTTACGATATTCGACAAGATGATGCCTTGTTTAGACGAAATATGCTGGAGACAAAAGGTAATGAAGCGCAAATGGCGACTGCATTTGATCAGATGCGTAAAAATTATTGGGATCGACGTGAATATAGTGCGATTACAGTAGCAGGAAAGGTCGATTTTGGGGTAGAGTCGCTGGCTAAATTAGGTTTTACAGTCGTAGAGGACATTCAATGAGTCAGGAATTTGATATAGCAGTACTTGGCGCAACAGGCGCTGTCGGTGAAGCTATCGTTCAGGTGTTAGAAGATCGTAATTTTCCTGTTCGTAATCTTTACTTGCTAGCAAGCGAAAATGGCGCAGGTAATGCGTTACGTTTTAATGGCAAATCAAAGTTAGTAAAGAACGTTGACGATTTTGACTGGAGCCAAGTACAGATTGCATTTTTCTCTGCGGGTGAAGAAGCGTCTGAATATTGGGCGCCAATTGCGACTGATCATGGCGTCATCGTAATTGATAACACCTCACTTTTCCGTTACGACCATGATGTACCACTTGTGATCCCAGAGGTTAACCCTCATGCGATTGCTGATTACCGTAACCGTAATATCATCGCGAACCCAAATTGTTCGACGATTCAAATGCTGGTAGCACTTCAGCCTATTCATGAAGCTTACGGTCTTGAACGTATTAACGTTGCGACTTATCAATCAGTATCTGGTTCAGGTAAAAAAGGGATTGATGAGCTAGCTGGCCAAACGGCAAAATTGTTGAACGGCCTTGCAGCAGAAACGAAAGTATACGATAAGCAGATTGCATTTAACTGCCTGCCACATATCGATGAATTCATGGACAACGGCTATACCAAAGAAGAAATGAAAATGGTGTCGGAAACACAGAAAATTTTGGGTGACGGCAATATCCGTGTTAACCCGACCTGTGTGCGTGTACCTGTTTTCTATGGCCATGCAGAAGCACTACATGTTGAAACAAGCCAACCTGTAAACATCGATGAAGCAACCCGCTTATTAGACGATGCAGAAGGTATTGAAGTGTTCCATAATAACGATTATCCAACGCAGGTGAGTGATGCGACGGGTAAAGATCATGTAATGGTGTCGCGTATTCGTGAAGATATCAGTCACCCATGTGGTCTAAACATGTGGGTTGTTGCTGATAATGTCCGTAAGGGTGCTGCGACCAACAGCGTTCAAATCGCCGAGCTACTGATTCGCGATTACATGTAAATAGAAATAGATGTGGGTAGCACGTGATGTGCTTCTCACAACTTCATTTTCATGATCCTTTAGGTAAAAGCGCTTTGACTGTCTTGACATTCGTTGTGTACAAGCAACAATCGTTAAAATCGACTTCAGTTATTTTTTGAAATGCCGATAGAAATTTGGATGAAAGCTTTTGCTTTAATTATTAGAAATAGCTTTCAATTTCATACCCTGCCAGAGAGGATAGCGGGCAGTGCCTAACCTACCTAAATTCGTAACACGCTTCATTTTACCGGTTGCCTTCGTAACAACAGTTTTTCAACTACCGGTGCAAGCGAATACAGTACGTATCATTGGCCCATCTGATGATGATCAGCCGTTTACTATTTCCGATCGTTATCGTGATACTGGGGGGGCAAATAGCTATTCCTCGTTAGCGAATAATCAAGCGAATAGTCTCTATGGCCCTACAATAGCCAATGAGACGTTATGGGGTATCGCCTCTCGTTATCGTCCGAACAATTCAGTTTCTATTTACCAAGTAATTGGCGCTATTCATCGTGCAAACCCGCAATCTTTTGAAAATAACAATATCCACGGGTTAGAACCTGGTAGCCAGTTACGCATGCCTACAATGGCGCAAATTCAACGTGAAGACGTTGCAAGTGTTAAGCGTCGTTTAGAGGCAGATCAACGTCGCCAAACACGATCAGCTTCGACGACATCTGGAACCTCTAGAGCGGTAAAACCGTCGACGCAATCAACCGCTCAAGTTGTCGCGACACCAATTGCAAAACCTGAAAAAGCAATCGTGGAATCGGTTACGCCACTGAAAGCCCGCTCTACATCGCAACAAAGCATATCAAAAGCCAGTGCATCGCAAAAAAGCACATCAGAACGGGCAGTGATACCCCCGAAACCTGAACCGACAGAGTTACAGGAACAGCTTGATGCTTCTGATGAACAGATGACTAAGCTGTTAGAAAGTAACCATTTGCTTCGTGTTCGTTTATCTGAAATGCAATATGAAGTTTCGGCACTAAAAGACCAAATCACCGACGATGAAGCATTACGTGGTGAGATTATAGGCTTCCTTGAGCAGCAAAAAGAACAGGCTCAAGTACAAACAACAGACACGGAACCGTCATGGTTTGATCAATTTATTTCTAATCCTTGGTTGTTGGCTGCGGCAGGGTTGATTCCTGGAGGTTTGATTGCGGGCGCGATAGCATTCTTCATGTTACGTCGTCGTAAGGATGACGAAGATTCAGATATTAAATCATTAGAAAATCAGGAAGGCAAAGAATTACCGATTGCACCTGCGCCATTAATGGCAGATACCACAGATAATGAATCTGATTTAATGTTAAGTGAAGATCAGGATATTGATGATCTATTTGCTTCCGATGATTCTCTGTTTGGCAACCCTGAAGAAAGTTTGTTTGATAATGATACGAATCCTGCATCCAGCGAAATGCTAGATGATACGGCAAGTTTAGATTTATCTTCTGATCTGGATGATGAGTTTGGTTTAGATCTTGATAGCAATAGTGGGCTTTCATCGCGCAGTATTTCAGTTAAAGGCGATGATCAGGCGATTGGTCTTGAAGATATGGAGCGTGCTCTCGATCAAATGGAGCCATCTTCAGAGCTAAGTTCAGATGAAGCACTTGCCGCAATGTGGGAGAAATCACTGCAAGAGCAAGCGGATGATGAGCCAGACTTTGATTTATCTGATGATGCCGACAATGAATTTGATTCTGATTTGATGAGCAGTAATAGTATTGAGGATGGTCTGTTAGATCAGTCTATTCTTGATGATCTACTAGCGGAAGTTGAAGCAGAAAATGAAAACGAAGATACAAAGAATAATACGACTGCGTTTTCAGAAACGCTAGAAGCGAATATAGAAGAAAGTGCAGCATCCAATGCTGAGGAAGTTGTTGATCAAAGTGAATTGGATGCATTATTCGATTCGTTTGATAGTTCAGATACTGATTTATCATCAGAAAATGGTAACAGTGATGACGCTGAACAAGCTGCGGTTGATCAAGCGCTTGCTGACGCTGAAGCCATGTTTAATCCGGCGGTGGTTACTGAAAGTGACTATTTTTCAGCACAAGAAAATGATGTAGCAGAAGAAAGCACAGCTCAACAAACTGATTTTGATTTGAACTCTGAAGCAGATGTCATTGATGAGTTGATATTTGAAGAAGGAAGTACTGCATTACTTGATGATATTGTTGAAGATGATGAATTTAGCAGTGATATCGAAATTGAAGAAAATAGTACGGCATTACTCGACGAGTTGTTATCAGACGGCAGTGCTGACGACGCAGAATTAACGTCAACAATTGAAATTGATGAAAATAGCACCGCCTTACTTGATGAATTAATTGGTGATGCTGAAGTAGATACAGATGATGATACTGATATCGACGCCAATTCTTTTTATGAAGAAGAATTAGAAGATAATACTGAACTTGACCAGCTGATCATCGATGAAAATAGCACAGACTTACTCGATGAAATCCTTGAACACAAAAATCACGTAATAGATGCTGACGATAAGGTTGCCGCTGGTCACCTTACTGAGCCTAACTTGCTCGATGATAGTATTCAGGATGAGTTCAGTGATCCTGAGTTTGAAAATGCATTATCAACACCTTTACAAGAGCAGCAAGGTTTAGGCAAAGAAGAAGTAACCAATAAGCCTGATGCTGATTTTCCAGAATCAGAAGCTGCAACATTTGATGCCATTTTAAATGAAGCATTGCATCCAGATGATGTGGCAAAAATAGCGCCAGAAAAAACAGTTTTGGAGTCGACTACAGATAAGTCATCCACAGAAGAATCCGCCGACGATATTGATACATTGCTTAGCGATATTGACCATGTGATCAATGAAATAGATGCTGAAGAGTCTGAAGATAAAGATGTTGAAACCATTGAGCGTAGTGTTTCCGATTTACTTGAAGAGCTAGATGCAGCAGAAGCTCTTGTTGCTGAAAATGAAAATGAAAATGAAAATCAAAGCGAAGAACAGCCAATTGTCGATTTAGATGATTTTCCTATTTTTGATGAAGAAGCGGCATTATCTGAATTAGACGAAAGATCACCTGCTAAAGATTCAAATCCTATTGGTTCTCAGATAGGGGAATCGCTCTCTGTTGAGGAGTTACCTGAGTTTGATGAAGATACCGCCTTCAATGATCCTGAAGCTGATACATTAGAAGAGGATCTTTCATTATTATCAGAAGATGATGAACGCATTGCGCTCGATAACGTTGTTAAAAATTTGCAACAAGCGGTAGAAGCCTCTGAATCTTACGGTAATAACGTTGCTCAACCGCCACGAGCTGAAACATCCTTTGAGCATGAGCATGAGCATGAGCATGAGCATGAACCTGCATTTGAAGCGATTGATCCAACTACACTGCCTGAATTCAGTGAAGATGATGCATTGCAAGCATCGCTTGAAGAACAGAATGAGCTTGAACAGTACGAATTAGAACAAGGCCTTAAGGCTAAGTCTCCCGTTACACAAACAGCTCCACAGAGCGCGACTGACTCCCAAGTGAATGCGCGCTTTCAAGAACCCGCCGCTGATATGTTCGATGAAGATTTTGTCGATTCAGCAGGGTTAGACATGGAAGCACTGCTTACTGAACCTGCAGCTACGTTTACAGAAGCGATGTTTACAGAAACGTTGGGTGAACAAGCTATGCATGAATCAGCTATGGGTGAACAAGTCATCGCTGAACAGCTAGCTGAAGATAAGGAACAGAGCCCACAAAAATCCGACGTTGAACTTGATGATCCGATAGTGCCAGAGCATACCAAAGAGGATGCAAAGGTAAGTGTAAATCAAGAAATTGAAGCCGCAGAACGTGATGGATTATTATTTGATGAGCCGTTAGGTAACACTGAGCAAGATCTAGATTTTAATAGTCTTGATTTCATGAATAGCGACATGATTGAAAATGATGCTATTGATTTATCTGTACCAGAAGAAGACGCTGCTGTTTGGGCTGGCTCAACACCTGAACCTGAACTGGAAAGTGAAGATTGGTCTATTCAGCCCGAGATGCAAGTTGAAGATGTCACCTCGGTTGATCCTGAATCATTAATTGAAGAAAGCGAAGAGCCTGCTTTAACGTTTGCAGAGCCAGCCAGTGTTTTACTGGATGAAGAAGAACCGCTCGCTTCTCCTTACATCAGCATTGATGAGCTAATGAAAGAAGAAGAACTCACTAACCCTGTTGATTTAGATACAGAGCCGCTAAACCTTGAGGTAGGATTGGATGAGTTCCCTGATGTACTTGCTGGCATAGAATCTTACGATGTTGATAGTCATGGTGAATATTCAAGTAAATTGGATCTCGCAAAAGCCTATTTAGAAATGAATGATGCTGAAGGCGCAATAGGTCTACTTGAAGAAGTTGCCCAAAAAGGTGACTCAGTAAGTCAGCGTGAAGCAACGAAATTATTAACACAATACAAGCGTTAACCCTTTAATATCCCCTTAGGCGAGCTATCAAGCGTCTAAGGGGCTTCTTTTCCTACACTCTATTCCTTATAATCCCTTCCTTTGAAATTGGCCATGCGCCGCTCTGAGAACGAATTTAATTATGCGAATAGCTTTAGGTATTGAGTATGACGGTGCAAAGTACTGTGGTTGGCAACGTCAAGTCGATGTAGATAGCGTACAAGAACGCTTAGAAAAGGCGCTATCGCATATCGCAAATAAACCGATTGCCGTATTTTGTGCAGGGCGAACTGATACAGGTGTTCACGGCACGGGGCAAGTTGTTCACTTCGATGTTGATGTTGACCGTCAAATGGTAGCATGGACGATTGGTGTTAATGCGCATTTACCTCGTGATATTTCCGTTCGTTGGGCAACGCAAGTGAGTGATGATTTTCATGCCCGCTTTAGTGCAACAGCACGTCGCTATCGTTATATCATCTATAATAATGCACTACGTCCCGCTATTTTTGGTGTTGGTGTTAGCCATTACCATGGGCATTTAGATGAAAAGAAAATGCACGAAGCTGCACAGTACTTAGTTGGGGAGCATGATTTTACGTCAGTACGTGCGAGCCAGTGCCAATCTCGTAGCCCATGGCGTGCGATGAAGCATGTAAATGTCAGCCGTCAGGGTGATTTCGTCATCATTGATATCAAAGCGAATGCTTTTGTCCATCATATGGTACGTAATATTGCGGGTAGTTTAATTCGCGTTGGTCGTGGTCAAGAAACACCCGAATGGATGAAGTGGGTACTGGAACAAAAAGATCGTCGTGTGGCGGGTGAAACGGCAAAAGCTGCTGGATTATACTTGGTTGCCGTTGATTATCCTGAAGAATTTGGTTTACCAAGTTCGCCATTAGGGCCTATTTTCCTGCCAGACTAACCGTTTTTAGACGAATATTATTACTGGATTACAGGTTAGCATCGTCCGTATTGTTGATAGAGCAGTGCATGTTTTTTTGAATTAAGTACTGTATTTTTGGGATCTCGCATAAGGTACAACCAGTTTTTTATCTACAGACTGGCAACTTTGTGCTTTAATTCCCCTCTTATAATTATTGAATTTGTATCCTCGGCGTAAAATAAGCGGGGGAATTAAATTAAAGGTCATTCATGAGCTGGCTTGAAAAGATTCTAACTAAAAGCAATATTGTCTCTTCTCGTAAAGTGTCAATCCCTGAAGGGGTTTGGACTAAATGTACTTCGTGCGAGCAAGTGCTTTATCACGCCGATCTGGAACGTAACCTAGAAGTTTGTCCAAAGTGCGATCATCATATGCGAATGAAAGCTCGTCGTCGTCTTGAAACGTTTCTTGATACGGAGAGTCAAGTGGAGTTGGCTGCAGAGCTAGAGCCAAAAGACATATTAAAATTCCGTGATTCTAAGAAATATAAAGATCGTATTTCTGCCGCTCAAAAATCAAGTGGTGAAAAAGACGCACTTATCGTAATGAAAGGTACATTGCTAGAGCAACCGATTGTTGCTTGTGCATTTGAGTTCTCTTTCATGGGCGGCTCTATGGGCTCCGTTGTTGGTGCTAAGTTTGTTCGTGCTGTTAATGAAGCCATCGAAAGCAATTGTGGATTAGTGTGTTTTTCTGCCAGTGGCGGTGCACGCATGCAAGAAGCCTTGACGTCACTGATGCAAATGGCGAAAACGAGTGCAGCATTAGAGCGTTTATCTGCAAAAGGTTTGCCGTTTATTTCCGTATTGACAGACCCAACAATGGGCGGCGTATCAGCTAGCCTTGCAATGTTAGGTGATATTAATATCGGTGAGCCAAAAGCATTGATTGGTTTTGCTGGCCAACGCGTTATTGAGCAAACAGTACGTGAAAAACTTCCTGAAGGTTTCCAGCGTAGTGAATTCCTGCTTGAGCATGGTGCAATTGATATGATTGTTAACCGTCGTGAAATGCGCCAGCGTATTGGTGGTCTTGTTGCTAAAATGACCAACCATTCTTCACCTTTAGTTGTGCCTATTGAACAACCTAAACTGGAAGAAAGTGCACCAGAGCAAGCAAAAGAACAAGAATAAGCCATTCGTTTATTCTTGTTGTTCGAAAATTGTTTAGTATTGAATAGAAAGCGCCTGTTGAATGTATTCAACAGGCGCTTTTTTATATCAATAATTTGAGGCTTTTTAATCAGAAAATGTTTCAAAATGCTAGCAGTAACAATTTATTAGTTTGTTTGGATTAATTTAACGACAGTTCAGTGTTAGATTAGACGCTCCAATGGGTATCAATAAGTGAATATATCACCAATGTCTGGATTGACTGCACCACATGCCACAGCCTCTTTGCCTTCATGGCTGACCTATTTAGAAAAACTTCATACCAGCGCGATTGATCTAGGGTTAGATCGTGCGTTTGCTGTCGCTCAAAAAGAGCAATTGATCAAACCAGCAGGGCGGGTTATTACCGTTGCGGGAACGAACGGGAAAGGGTCTACCTGCGCCATTCTTGAAGCGATATTGATTGATGCGGGCTACAAGGTAGGGGTTTACAGTTCACCTCACCTTATTCGTTACAACGAACGTGTTCGTATTAATGGACAAGAACTTGATGACAGTTACCACAGTGCTGCCTTTGCTCATATCGAACAAGCCCGTGGTGACATCAGTTTAAGTTTATTTGAATTTGGAACATTAGCCGCACTGCATTTATTTAAGCAGCAGCGTGTTGATGTAGTGATTCTAGAAGTTGGCTTAGGTGGACGACTAGATGCAACTAATGTTGTCGATCACGATGTTTCTGTTATTACCAGCCTAGCTGTTGATCATGTTGATTGGCTTGGTGATGATATTGAAGTTATTGGTTTTGAAAAGGCGGGTATCTTCCGTTCTGAAAAGCCAGCGATTTGTGGGCAACCTAACCCTCCTGCAAGCGTGCCAGCTCACGCCGATGATATTGGGGCTGAGCTTTATCAGGTTGGTTACCAGTTCAGCTATGAGCAGCAAGGAGATACTTGGAGCTGGAATTGTGGGGCATTTGATTTAACAGATTTACCTATACCAGCATTACCACTTCCTAATGCCGCGACAGCACTAATGGCGCTGGGTACTGCAGAGCTTGAGATTAGTGATAAGAATATCGCAGCAGGCTTGGCTAAAGTATCGTTGCCTGGCCGTATGGAACGGGTGAGTGAGTCACCACTAGTGTTGATGGATGTGGCACATAATCCTCATTCAGCTGAGTACTTTTCATCACAATTAACGCAGTTAAAATTACGCGAAAACAAAACGCGTATTCATGCGGTTGTGGCGATGCTGCACGATAAAGATATTGCTGCAACAATAGATGAGATGAAAGGCATTGTTGATATGTGGTATCCCGCATCTTTGGAAGGTCCGCGTGCTGCGAAAGCCGATGAGATTATCAGCCACTTATCAATCGATGTAACAGGCTTTGCCTCTCCAGAGTTGGCATTTGACGCAGCCTTAACACAAGCAGCATCAGACGATGTGGTAATCGTCTTTGGCTCGTTTTACACTGTCGGTCAAGTATCGAGTTATCTCTCTCATCGTTAGTCTCTTTGTGATTAATGAACAGAGACATTTTCGCAGAAATTTTTTTGCGATTAGCCCCAGAATAAACAGGAGTATATGTGGCGAGTAAATTTCAAAATCGTCTGATTGGTACCATTGTTTTAGTTGCTATTGGTGTGATTTTTTTACCTGATTTATTTGATGGAAAAAAAGAGCATTACCAAGAGCAATTTGCCAGTATTCCTTTACAGCCTGACATTGCAGATCAGGAGGAATACGCTGTTATTCCTGAACCTGAATTTGAAGATGTTATACTGCCGCAAGAACCGGTATCGGCCGTTATTGGTGACGAAGGGTTTAAACTTACGTCTGATTCAAAAATGGCTGCTGTGGTAAAAAGTGCTGAACCTTTAGCGGTGAAACCACAGCCCGTTGAGCTACCAAAGACAAACAATGTAAACAGTGGTTGGGTTGTACAGCTTGGCGTTTTCCGTAATTTTGAGAACGCGCATAGGCTGGTGGCTGATTTACGCAAAGCGGGATTTCAAGCGCATGTATTTCCTAAACAACCAAAATCGGGTGACTTGGCAAGAGTCGTTGTTGGTCCTGATGTCTCGAAAGATAAACTTTCTGACCAAGCTGTTCAATTGGAAAAATTAACCGGATTAAAAGGCCAATTGGTTAGATTTAACCCATTAAATCCTTAGGTAAACGTTTGCGTTCTCATTTTTTCTGTTAGAATACGCATCAACAAGACGATATATATAAATGATGATCTGGATAGATTACGTAATTTTAGGTGTGATTGGCTTCTCTGCACTGGTCAGTTTGATCCGTGGATTTGTTAAAGAAGCTTTATCGTTAGTTATTTGGTTTGCTGCCTTTTTCATTGCAAGCAACTTCTATAATCAGTTGGCGGCTTACTTTACCAATATTCAGGACGACACGTTGCGAAATGGTAGTGCGATTGCTGTCCTGTTCATTTCAACGCTGGTTGTTGGCGCGGTAGTGAACTACGTTATTGGGCAACTCGTACAGAAAACAGGTTTGTCTGGTACAGACCGTGTACTCGGCGTTGTATTTGGTGGTGTGAGAGGGGTACTCATTGTATCTGCCATACTATTTTTCATTGATACCTTTACTGGATTTTCAAGTGCTGATTGGTGGAAAGCGTCAGAACTGATTCCTCAGTTTGGTATGGTGATTGAATGGTTCTTTTCATATATCAAAGATACATCAAGTTTTTTACCCGGCGCACTGTAGCGTCGGCTTCTTATCAATTGTATGTGGCAACAGTGTTACTTATGCTATTGCTGCGCACAATCTGATATTTAATGCGTGACGAGGATTTAGGACATGTGTGGTATTGTCGGAATCGTGGGGTCTACCCTAGTAAACCAGTCTATCTATGATGCACTGACCGTGTTGCAACACCGTGGTCAAGATGCTGCCGGTATTGTTACTCTGGAAAGCAATCGTTTCCGTCTGCGAAAAGCGAATGGACTTGTTCGTGATGTGTTTGAAGCTAGACACATGCAGCGTCTTCAAGGGAATGTGGGTATTGGTCATGTACGTTACCCAACAGCAGGAAGTTCTAGTGCTTCAGAAGCTCAACCATTTTATGTGAATTCACCTTACGGTATTTCTTTGGCACATAATGGTAATTTAACAAATGCTGCTGAAGTTAAAGAATCTTTATTTACCCATGCACGTCGTCATGTTAATACAACATCAGATTCTGAAATTCTGTTGAATGTATTGGCAAATCAACTCGAACTGTCTAACTCTTACCCTTTGAAACCTGAAGATATTTTCACTGCGGTACGTGAAGTTCATCGACATGTAAAAGGTGCATATGCGGTTGTTGCTATGGTGATTAGCCACGGTTTAATTGCATTTCGTGACCCACACGGCATTCGTCCTTTATGTATTGGTAAGCGTGACATTGATGGTTCAACAGAATATATGGTTGCTTCTGAATCTGTTGCACTTGATGCAGTAGGTTTTGATTTCATGCGTGATGTTGCGCCTGGCGAAGCCGTATATGTTACTTTTGATGGTCAATTATATACTGAGCAATGTGCTGATAACCCTGTATTAAATCCGTGTATTTTTGAGTTCGTCTATTTTGCTCGTCCAGATTCATTCATGGATAAAGTCTCAGTTTATAGTGCACGAGTGTGCATGGGACAGAAATTGGGTGAGAAAATCAAGCGCGAGTGGGATGATCTGGATATTGATGTTGTTATTCCTATTCCAGAAACATCATGCGACAGTGCATTAGAAATCGCACGTACAATCGACAAACCTTATCGTCAGGGTTTTGTGAAGAACCGTTATGTTGGCCGCACATTTATCATGCCTGGTCAGCAAATGCGCCGTAAATCAGTTCGTCGTAAATTGAATGCGATCCGTTCTGAATTTAAAGGCAAGAATGTACTATTAGTCGATGATTCTATTGTTCGTGGTACAACATCTGAACAGATCATTGAAATGGCACGTGATGCAGGGGCCAACAAAGTGTACTTAGCATCAGCTGCACCAGAAGTACGTTTCCCTAATGTATATGGTATTGATATGCCATCGGCAAATGAGTTAATCGCCCATGGTCGCGAAGTTGACGAAATCAGTAAAATGATTGGTGCTGATGGCCTTATTTTCCAAGATCTGGAAGACTTAGTGGCAGCGGTAGCTGAAGGGAATCCTGATATTAAATTATTCGAAACGTCGGTATTTAATGGCAGTTATGTAACGGGTGATATTGATCAACAGTACCTTGAGTTCTTAGATTCGTTACGTAATGAAGACTCTAAAACTCAACGTGAAATTCAGCAAGATCTTGCTAATCTAGAGCTTCATAACGAAGGCGTTTAATTAGCGCTGAGTGATCAAGCTTGATATATAAAAAAGTTTGAAATAAAAAAAGCGAAGCCAAGAGCTTCGCTTTTTTGTCTGTAGAATTTAGCTTGCCGTTTGAATGGAGGCCTTTAATGGCTAAATTGTGGGCCTAAACCGTATTCCCATAGGATCACAGAGCCAGCTAAAATTGATACTAATAAAACCAAACCACAGGTTACAATCGAACTGGAATAAATGAATCCACGCTCTTCTGGTATGTGCATAAGAATTGGTACACCTGTATATAAAAGGTACACCGAGTAAGCAATACCCAGCAAACCAGCAATCATTAGAAACCAGATGTGCGGATATAAGGCAGCGATACTGATCATAAACAGTGGTGTGGCAGTATAGGCTGCAAGCTCAAGTGCTTGTGTATAGCTTGGTGTAGAACCAAAGGTATGGCTCATCCAATACGATAAATAGGCGAGTGCAAACACCCCCACAACTAATGCGAAATACATAGCAATCGACATGCTAAGTGCACTTGCTTGGGTTAAGTAGATAGGTTGACCAACACCTATTTTCCAACCAATAAACACACTAGAAATAAACGCAAATAGAGGCGGTAAAGTGGCAATAATAAGAATGTGACTGAGACTTTTTGTAACTCCCTCATGTTCCTTGTCAATTGTGCGCCACTCTTGTTTAGGGTGGGTGTAAATTCCAAATAAATGTCCCAAAATCATAACGTTTCCTCGTTAAAAAGTGCCAGCCGAGCACATAACTATCGTTAGATATTCGATGTTGAAAGGCAAAGTTGCGCATTTCACTACTATTAACATTTAGTCGGAGATTGGGAAGTTAGCAAGGAATGGCGTTATTCAAGGAATAAAAAAGCCAATTGGCAATACCAACTGGCTTCATAAAAGCGTCAACCTATTTAGGACTAGACAACATTAACCTATTTTTTGAATTAAACTAAGAATTATAGTTAGCTTAATGCATAAAAGTCGCTTGCAAATTCAATGAATAGACGAAGCTTTTCTGGTTGGTAATCTCGATGGTTGTAAAGAAGATAAACTTCACGAGGGTTCGCTGACCAGTTATTCAGAATGCGTACAAGCTCGCCAGACTCAATGTATTGCTCTAGCATTACATCTGGCATGAGTGTAATACCTAAACCTGCGCAGCATGCCTTACGAACGACATCAAGCTGATTAGCTTCAAAGAGACCACGTTCATTGATAGCAACGGTATCACCATTATGATCTGAGATACGCCAACGAAGCAGTGGATTGCCTTTTAGCAAGGTATGATCATGAAGGTCTTGAGCATGTTTAGGTTCTGGATTGTTTTTGAGATAGGTAGGGCTCGCAACCAGAATATCTTTTACTGCGCTAATACGGCGGGCGATAAGCGTAGAATCACGCTGTGGACCAACTCTAAACATAATATCCCAATCAGTTGGATCTAACTGTTCGGGCTCACTACTCATATGTAATTCAATGCTGATAGCTGGGTGCTTTAGCATAAATGCATTCAACATTGGCTGCAGTAGCACTTTCGTTAAATTAGACGGTGCAGCTATTTTTAACTTACCAGCAGCGCCTTTACATTCTTCACTAATGTGCTCCGTCGTATCAACAAGCTGTTGAAGTAAGGGGGCACAATCATCATAAAACTTTTGTCCAGCTTCTGTTAATGACAGTTTACGAGCGTGACGGTTGAGTAATCGAAGATTCAAACATTCTTCTAGAGCTTGAATACGACGGGTCAGAGTTGCTACCGGCACTTGTGTTTTACGAGAGGCACCTGTGTAGCTGCCATTCTCGACTACCATGCGGAATAAATTCAAATCATCAAGTTTCATATGGGATCATTTTTGAAAACTCATTACAAGGAATTGTATAACAAAATGTTTAAAAATATGATGCTTATCTTAAAGTTTTTAATTTAAATTGCAGGTGAGCGTTTTTATGCTCTTAAGTTGATGATTAATTTTTATAAAAATGTCTGTTTTTTTGATGTAGTCTGCAGAAATGAGTACTTTTTACTGTTCTTTATCTTCCCTTCCTGACGAATGGGTATTTTCATCCTATGCTTCTGATAGGAAGATTAATAACCTTACCACCCTAATGTACTTTATTATTGATATAGGCATTTGATTAAGCTGCAGTTAATCTAAACTCATTGAGTTGATTGAATTTCATGCTACTTGATGCTGTTCTGTGGAGGATACTCTCATTGCTTGAGGGGAAAGATGTACTCGTTGTTGAGGATGACCCCGTTTTTCGGCACATGATCTGTGGCTTTCTAAAGAGCCAAGGATGCATGGTGCGTGAAGCAGAGGATGGATTAAAAGGGCTTCAAGCATTACGTGAAGTGATTCCTGATATATTGTTATGCGATCTTGCGATGCCTATTTTGTCAGGCATGGAATTTGTCGAAGAAATATCGATGCAGTATCCGATGGTGCCAGTCATTGTTATCTCTGGTACGGGGGATATGGCAGATGTTGCGACGGCATTACGGCATGGTGTCAAAGATTTTTTGATAAAGCCACTCGATAATATCATGGTATTAAAGGCGTCTCTTTTATCTGTGCTTAAGGCGCAAGACTCTTCTGAAGAAGGCAGAGATTTCACGAACCAATGGTTCGGTGCTGGAGAAGATAAAAGCGTTATTGATGAAGAGCTTGAATGGCATATTCAAGAATTGCAAGACAACCCAACTATTGCCAGAGAGTTATTAGTTGGATTGATGCCCGAAACTGAATCAAAATTTGGTGATTGGCAGATTAATTATTGCGTACTTCAATCTATAGACGTGCAACCTGTTTTGCTCGATTACACGTGGTTAATGGATGGGCGGTTAGCGTTTTACTTAGTGGATTCGGCATCTGATAGTGAGCAAGGTACAGCAACCACATTACTTATACGTGCGCTGTTTAATGACTATATTCGTACTCGAATGGCAGATGAAAATAATTTAAATCACCTTATTCAGCTAATTGAAAAGGGGATGAAGCATTCTGACTATTCTTCGCCGATTAAAGGTTTATTCGGAATATTTAGTGCTTGTGATCGTAGCTTGAATGTTATTTCTGCAGGCTTAGGCGCGGTATTACAAACCAGTGAAGAAACAACATCTATCATGGCACAACCATGGCTTGGTCAAGGTGCCATAAATAATGACACTATTCATTTATCATTATCAGACTTTGGTGGCAGATTATCTTTAAGTGAAATAGGTTCGGCAAGTTTCAGTGTCACACTAAAGCGACTGGAAACGTGATAAGTGATATAGAGAAAGGGGTAGAGAAAGCGTCTATCGACATTATACGAAATGAAGTAGGGCGAGTAGTAAGAATCGGGATTCTAACACTCGCCCTAGTTTAAGCTAAAAACTATGAATTATGCTTCTACAGCTTTACCATTCACATCTTCAACTGCTTTTCCTTCTGCACCATGCATCCAACGAACAAGTTGGTTTGAGCAAAGAAGCAGTAATACACCTGCAATTGTTGCAGCAATTGCGATACCGCTGAATATAGCCATTGGACCTGATTCACCCATTAATGAACCAATAATACCAGCGACATAGTTAGCAACCGCATTGAAGCCAAACCATGTACCCATCATTAATGATGCTAAACGTAGCGGCGCAAGCTTAGTAACCATGGATAGACCAATAGGTGATAGACATAGCTCTCCAAGTGTATGGAAGAAATATGCACCGACTAACCATAGCATTGATGTTTTCACTGTGATGTCGCCACCTTGCTGCATTACTGCGCCCATCATGAATACAAAGCCGATTGCAAGGAAGAATAAGCCCATTGCGAATTTGACTGGAGAGTTCGGCTCTTTAGGACCCATCTTCACCCAAAGTGCTGCAATGATCGGCGCTAATGTAATAACGAAGAATGGATTTAATGATTGGAACCAAGCTGCTGGCACTTCAAAACTACCAATCATGCGATCAGTATATTGTTGTGAGAAGATGTTCATCAAACCGCCAGCCTGCTCAAAGCCAGCCCAGAAGATAACAACAAACAAGCCCATAATCATGATGACTTTTAGTCGGTCACGTTCTTGTGTGGTTAATGGCTCTTTTTTACCTGATTTATTCATTTCAGCAGCGCGTTTAGCGGCGGGTACTTTACCAATGTTACCAAGAATACGTTCAGCAAAAATAAGTTGAGTGACTAAGCTGATAACCATACCAATACCAGCGGTAAGGAACCCGGCTTTCCAGCCATAATTCATTGATGCAGTACCAGCAATAATACCTGCTAATAAAGAACCAAGGTTGATTCCCATATAGAAAATAGTGAATGCACCGTCACGACGATGATCGCCATCTTGGTAAAGATCGCCAACCATTGTTGAAATATTTGGCTTGAAAAGACCATTACCTACAATTAATAGCGCAAGGCCTAAATAGAATGCCGTTACTGCATTAGGGTCAATCATGCTGTGCGGTAATGCCAGTGTAAATTGACCTAAGGCCATTAATACACCACCAATAATAATTGAACGTCGTTGACCTAAGAAGTTATCAGCAATCCATCCACCAATTAAAGGGGTGATGTAAACAAGGCCGGTGTAGATGCCGTATAGGTTAAGCGCGTCTTGTGTCGACCATCCTAGGCCGCCGTTGATGGTTTTATCTGTAAGGTATAGAACTAAAATTGCGCGCATGGCGTAATATGAAAAACGTTCCCATAATTCGGTACCAAACAGAAGAAACAAACCTTTTGGATGACCTAATAAGTCACCGCTACTACGATTGTTCATAATTATTCTCTATGTTTTATTATTTATGTGTTTGCTAATGCTGCTAGTTTTATAAAGCACAAACTTTTACTCTGCAAGTTTTCACAATCTTGAAATATAACCCCAACATTGTAACTTGTTGTTTTTTAATGAGTTGTGGCTTATTTGTACAAAGGTGGAAACTAAGTTCTCTCCAGCTTATATGAAAGATAATCCTTGCTAACAATTATTATATGGATTATTAATCTTGGTTTTTGTTTTTATATGGTGTTATATGTTGATATTTTTGATAATTCATTATTGTTACATTTGTAACATCTTAAGAGAGATGAAATCAAAAGCATCAAAATGGATACATATTTTGAGTTGTTCTTTATGCGGGAATTATTATAATTTGATGCAGCGTATGTAGATTGCAGAGATTGTTATGAAAGATTGGTTCCTTCTTTACTGTAAGCGAAGTGAGCAAGAGCGTGCGGTTATAAATTTGGACAGGCAAGGTGTCGAATGTTATTACCCTCAAGTTAGCGTGAATAAAATTGTGCGTGGTAAACGAGTTGAAACCAGTGAACCCCTCTTTCCTAGCTATATTTTTGTGTATTTTGACCCTGAACATTTAAGCTACACAACGGTACGTTCTACGCGTGGTGTTGCTGATTTCATCCGACAAGGTGCCCGGCCGCAAATGGTTCAGCAAGAGCTGGTATATGGTTTGATGATGAATGAAAACTGTGAAGATCACCAAGCTAAGCTCTCTAGTTTACCTATTCCTGGTGAGTGCCTACAGCTAAAGCAAGGGCAATTTAAGGGGATAGAAGCGATCTACCAAGAAGCAGATGGTGAAAAACGATCATTTATGTTGATTAATCTATTGGGTAAACCTGTAAAAGTCAGTGTTGAAAATGAAGATATCGTAAAAGATTAATTCTTGAGAGGCCCGTAAGTTTCAAATGAAATTTACGGGCTTTTTTATATAAAAAAGACAAAAAAGAGCAAGGCTTGTATAGTTGGGACATTAAAAGCGATGAATGAAACAGTGACACATAACTTTAATTACCGCTTATAAAAATCAGCATGATGGCATTGGTGCTGCTTTGGGTGTCACCAACATCTTTTGAAAATTAATGGAATTGATAATGAAGAATACTTCCCTTGTTCGTAAAGCCGTTATCCCTGTTGCGGGTCTTGGTACACGTATGTTGCCAGCAACGAAGGCTATCCCGAAAGAGATGTTGCCTATTGTTGACCGTCCTTTGATCCAATACGTGGTAAACGAGTGTGTTGCAGCGGGTATTAAAGAAATTATCTTGGTTACCCATTCATCAAAGAACTCGATTGAAAACCATTTTGATACCTCTTTTGAATTGGAAGCGACATTAGAGAAACGTGTTAAGCGTCAACTACTTGAAGAAGTACAAAGTATTTGTCCTAAAGATGTAACGATCATGCACGTCCGTCAGGGTCAAGCCAAAGGTTTAGGCCATGCGGTGCTAAGTGCGCACCCGTTAGTGGGGGATGAACCTTTTGCTGTTGTTCTACCTGATGTTGTTCTTGATGATGTTGCCAGTGATTTACGCACTGAAAATATGGCTGCAATGATTGCAGCGTTCAATGACACAAAAATAAGCCAAGTAATGGTAGAGCCCGTTCCAATGGCTGATGTATCGAGTTACGGTGTTGCTGATGTCAGCGGCGTTGACTTAAAGCCGGGTGAAACCGCAGCAATGACTAAAGTGGTAGAGAAACCAGCGCTTGAAGATGCTCCCTCAAACCTTGCGATAGTGGGGCGTTACGTGCTTCCTGCTGAAATTTGGAGAATGCTAGAACGTACCCCTGTTGGCGCAGGTGATGAAATTCAGTTAACAGATGCTATTGATATGCTGATGGAGTCTCAGCAAGTTAATGCGTTCCATATGTCAGGAAAGAGCCATGATTGCGGTACTAAGCTTGGTTACATGCAGGCTTTTGTTGAATATGGTATTCGCCATAATAGCCTTGGTGATGATTTCAAAGCCTATCTAAAAGACATGGTTAAAACACTTTAAATGGGAAATGGCGAGAGGCCCAAGGCCACTCGCTTTTTTCTTTTCGCCTCTGAGCTTAGTCCGAATGATACTGTTCACAAGCTAATAATGTATTCTCGATTAACGTAGCGACTGTCATTGGACCCACACCGCCAGGTACGGGGGTAATGTATTTTGCTTTTTCACGGGCAACATCATATTCCACATCACCCGCTAGTTTACCGCTATCTAAACGATTGATACCTACATCGATAATTGTCGCCCCTTCTTTAATCCAATCACCTGGAATAAAGCTAGGTTTACCCACGGCAACAACCAAAATGTCGGCTTGTCTTACATGGTGCTCAAGATCTTGAGTGAAGCGGTGACATGTGGTTGTTGTCGCACCTGCTAATAGCATCTCTAATGTCATTGGTCGACCCACAATATTGGATGCGCCAACAATAACAGCATGTTTACCACGTACGGGAATATTGTAACGCTCTAGCAGAGTGATAATGCCTTTTGGCGTACACGAACGGAGTTTAGGAATACGCTGGCTTAAACGACCCACATTATATGGGTGGAAACCATCGACATCTTTTTCCGGGTCGATATGCTCAAGTATTTTTGTGGTATCAATACCTGCAGGCAGTGGTAGCTGTACTAAAATACCATCAATCTCTTTATTGGTATTTAGCTCGTTAATTAATGCTAAAAGTTCTACTTCTTTTGTGTTTGCAGGCAGATCGAATGATTGAGATATGAACCCAACTTCTTCACAAGCTTTACGTTTGCTGCCAACATAAATTTGAGAGGCTGGATCTTGCCCTACAAGTACCACGGCTAAACCAGGTGCTCGTAACCCAGCTTCAACGCGTGCTTTAACGCGTGCGGCTACTTCTTGTCGAACCGTTTGGGCTATTAATTTGCCATCAATAATTTGAGCTGCCATGTTTTTCCTTTTGGGGTAGGGCTAAGAATAAGCAACGCAATTGTCTCAGATAATGTGATTAAGGTCTACCGCGCAAACGTTTGCTTTTTGTTTGTTCGAGCGCATGGCTATCATTAATAGCCAAATGATAGCCATGCCATTGGCTTAAATTACTTAGGAGAGAGAAGAGAGGGGGGATATTTCAGACTTGAATTAAACCATGTTGTTGGAACTTTGACCGCTTAACACTTAAAGTGGAAAAATTCAGGGAAAAGCATTGACCTTGTATCGTAGCGACGTATAATTCTGCCCCGTAACGCAATGTTACGTCAGTGATTTCGTTTTTAGTTATCACCGAACTTAGTTATTAAAAATAACACAGAGCGCCCTTAGCTCAGCTGGATAGAGCACGTCCCTTCTAAGGATGTGGTCGCAGGTTCGAATCCTGCAGGGCGCACCACCTCTTTCTTGTTCATCTCATTTTTTATCATCTCTTTCTGATCATCACATGATTGAAGCATAGTTATCATCATCTGATTTCGTCTTTTCAATACATTATGATTAAGCCGCGTTACACAATCTACGTTGTTTAGCTATAAAGTTATTGATAAGTTCGTTTTTTGAACGATAAATTCGATCCGATAAGATTGAATGTTTTGACTAATCTTTATACTTATCTTGTTTCCCATTCGGTTGTTTTTGCGTCTTTTACGTTGAAAAAGCATGCTTAAAGCAGATTTTTTACTTTTCGCCCTTGAAAATCGAATTTTAGCCCCTATCTTGTCCTGAAGTTGCATTTGATTGCGGTTTGACATTATCAGCCTCGACGGCAAGTGCTCAGATCGCTATAATAGCGCGTTAAATTTCTAGTCCTGTGGCTTTTTGCTCTTTGGAAGATGGTTTATCTTTGGAATTGTTAAGTCAGAAGTACTAGAAATTAGCAGAATTAGAGGTGTTATGGTTTTAGCCGTAACACGAAAGGATGCCACCGTCTTAAATGACTGTTCGGCGACATCACTCAGGAAAACTGAGTAAGATTTGAGGTTTAATAAAATGCAAGTTACCGTTGAAACTACTGAAGGCCTAGAACGCCATCTAACTATTACAGTTCCTGCTGCTAACATTGAAAACGCAGTAACTGCAGAGCTGAAAAAAATTGCTAAAAATCGTCGTTTCGATGGTTTCCGTCCTGGTAAAGCACCGATGAAAATGGTTGCTCGTATGTTTGGCGGTTCTGTTCGTCAAGATATCCTAGGCGAAGTAATGCAGCGTCACTTTATCGAAGCTATCGTTAAAGAAAAAATCAATCCAGCGGGCGCACCTACTTTTACTCCAGTAGACATGGCTGAAGGTAAAGATCTTGTATTTAAAGCTTCTTTCGAAGTATTCCCTGAAATCGCTTTAGCGGGTCTAGATAAAATTGCTGTAGAAAAGCCAGCAGTTGAAGTAAAAGACGAAGACGTGACTAACATGCTTGATACGCTACGTAAGCAGCAAGCAACTTGGTCTGACGTTGATGCTGCAGCAGAAGCTGATAGCCGTGTAACTATCGATTTCATCGGTTCTATCGACGGTGAAGAATTCGAAGGCGGTAAAGCTGACGGTTTCGCTCTAGCTATGGGCCAAAACCGCATGATTCCTGGTTTTGAAGACGGTATCGTTGGTAAAAAAGCAGGCGAAGAATTTACTCTAGAAGTAACTTTCCCTGAAGAATACCATGCTGAAAACCTAAAAGGTAAAGCAGCATCTTTCGCAATCACTCTACATAAAGTTGAAGCACAGGAATTGCCTGAGCTAACTGAAGAGTTCATTGCTAAGTTTGGTGTTCTAGACGGTTCTATTGAAGGTCTTAAAACTGAAGTTCGTAAGAACATGGAACGTGAACTTAAGCAAGCAGTTAAAGGCCGCATTAAAGAGCAGGTTCTTGATGGTCTTGTTGAGCAGAACGATATCAATGTTCCTACTGCTCTTATCGATCAAGAAATCAACGTACTACGTCAGCAAGCTGCACAGCGTTTTGGTGGCGATGCTAAGAACACGCCTGAACTACCACGTGAGCTTTTCGAAGAACAAGCTAAGCGTCGTGTAGTTGTTGGTCTTCTTATCGGTGAAGTAATCAAAACTGAAGAGCTAAAAGCAGACGAAGATCGCGTTAAAGCAATCATCGCTGAAATGGCTTCTGCTTACGAAGATCCAACAGAAGTTGTTTCTTACTACGAGCAGAACGAAAAGATGATGAGCAACATGCGTAATGTTGCACTAGAAGAGCAAGCTATTGATGCGCTTCTTGCTAAAGCTCAGGTTACAGAAAAAGAAGTTGGTTTTAACGATTTAATGAACCAACCAGCAGCTTAATTTGCTGAAATTGCTGTAGAGATTTGACTTTGTTTCGAATCATCTGCTAACAATGGTCCGTGTGAGTCATTTCATTCGGGCCATTTATTTTAGGGAAATAACGTTATGAGCTACCAAGAAAGAAACGCAATGTCTCCAATTACGGATGCGCTGGTTCCAATGGTGGTCGAGCAGACTTCTCGTGGTGAGCGTTCTTACGACATTTATTCCCGATTACTAAAAGAGCGTATTATCTTCCTGACCGGTCAGGTTGAAGATCATATGGCTAATTTAGTGGTTGCACAGCTATTGTTTCTTGAATCTGAAAACCCAGATAAAGATATCTTTCTGTATATCAACTCACCAGGTGGTTCTGTTACTGCTGGCATGTCAATTTATGACACTATGCAGTTTATTAAACCAAATGTGAGCACTGTATGTATGGGGCAAGCATGTTCTATGGGAGCATTCCTGCTAGCTGGTGGTGCAAAAGGTAAACGCCATTGTCTACCTAACTCTCGAGTTATGATTCACCAGCCGTTAGGTGGCTTCCAAGGACAAGCATCGGATATTCAAATCCATGCACAAGAAATTCTAACTATCAAACAACGTTTGAATAACCTACTTGCTGAGCATACCGGTCAACCTTTAGAAATTGTTGAAGGCGATACAGACCGTGATAACTTTATGTCAGCAGATCAGGCGGTTGAATACGGTTTGGTTGATTCTGTTTTGGCGCAGCGTGATTAATTCTTTCTGATGGTTTTGTTGTGCAGCTTTACTGTGTAACGGAGCAAAATAGTAAGAATTGTTATACACTCAAAACAAAGCAATGATGGGTGTAAACCCAAAATGAGGTTAGCGAATGACAGATAAGCGAAAAGAGAGTGGTAGTGGAAAACTGCTGTATTGCTCTTTCTGTGGAAAAAGTCAACACGAAGTTCGTAAGCTAATCGCTGGCCCTTCTGTGTATATTTGCGATGAGTGTGTCGATCTTTGTAACGACATCATTCGCGAAGAAATCAAAGAAGTGATGCCTAAGCGTGATGGCAATGAACTTCCGACTCCGCAAGAAATTCGTACAAACCTGGATGATTATGTTATTGGTCAAAACCATGCGAAAAAGGTTTTGGCTGTAGCGGTATACAACCACTACAAACGTCTTCGTAATGGCGACACTACAAGTGATGGTGTTGAGCTAGGTAAAAGTAATATTCTACTTATCGGTCCTACTGGTAGTGGTAAAACGCTTCTAGCTGAAACGCTAGCACGTATGCTAGACGTTCCATTTACAATGGCTGACGCAACGACGCTGACTGAAGCGGGTTATGTTGGTGAAGATGTTGAAAACATCATTCAGAAGCTGCTACAGAAATGTGATTATGATGTAGCTAAAGCTGAGCGCGGTATTGTTTATATCGATGAGATCGATAAGATTTCTCGTAAGTCTGATAATCCATCAATTACGCGTGACGTATCTGGTGAAGGTGTTCAGCAGGCGCTATTGAAATTGATTGAAGGTACAGTGGCTTCTGTTCCACCACAAGGTGGTCGTAAGCATCCTCAACAAGAGTTCTTACAAGTAGATACTTCTAAGATTCTATTTATCTGTGGCGGTGCATTTGCAGGCCTAGATAAAGTTGTTGAGCAGCGTGTCGCAACGGGTACGGGGATTGGCTTTGGTGCTGATGTTCGTTCAAAGAGCGAAGAGCGTACAATCAGTGACTTGTTTAAGAAAGTAGAACCAGAAGATTTGGTTAAGTACGGTCTTATTCCTGAGTTTATTGGTCGTTTGCCTGTAACAGCAACGTTGACTGAACTTGATCAAGATGCATTGGTTCAAATTCTTCGCGAACCAAAAAATGCATTAACTAAGCAGTACGCTGCGCTACTTGAGCTTGAAAATGTTGAGCTTGAGTTCCGTGACGATGCATTAGTTGCGATTGCACGTAAAGCAATGGACCGTAAAACTGGTGCCCGTGGCTTACGTTCAATTGTTGAGGCTGTTTTACTTGATACAATGTATGAACTGCCATCGGCTGTTGGTGTAAGTAAAGTTGTTATTGATGAGTCTGTTATCAACGGCGAGTCAGAACCACTTATGATTTACGAAAACACCGAAAATCAGGCGGCTGGTGCTGAATAAGTGTCTAATAACTGCACATAATGAATAAAAAAAGGAGGCTTTGGCCTCCTTTTTTGTTTTCTGTTACTTCTCCCGTTGAATAATAGTGGGTTACCCCCATATACTCATTAAAGAGACCAAAAGGAAGAGAGAAGCATATGAACCTGGAGCGTTCCGAGCGCCTTGATATTCCGGTTCTGCCACTGCGTGATGTGGTGGTATACCCTCACATGGTGATTCCATTGTTTGTGGGACGGGAAAAATCAATTCGTTGCCTTGAATCAGCAATGGATAACAATAAACAAATTTTACTGGTAGCTCAGAAAGAAGCTGCCACAGATGAACCTGTAATTACAGATTTGTACGATGTAGGTACAGTTGCCACTATTCTGCAGTTATTGAAATTGCCAGATGGGACGGTGAAGGTTCTGGTTGAAGGTCAGCAGCGTGCGACGGTTGAAAATCTCGTCGATAATGAGTTTTTCAGCGCGCAAGCCGAATTTTTGGTTACACCAGAAATGGATGAAAGAGAGCAGGAAGTACTGGTACGTACTGCTATCAACCAATTCGAAGGCTTCATTAAGCTGAATAAGAAGATCCCACCAGAAGTGCTAACGTCTTTAAATGGTATTGATGAAGCGGCACGCCTTGCTGATACCATTGCTGCGCACATGCCTTTGAAGTTGGCAGATAAACAGAAAGTACTCGAAATTATCGATATCACAGAGCGTTTAGAGTTCTTGATGGCGATGATGGAATCTGAAATCGATTTGCTTCAAGTTGAAAAACGCATTCGTGGACGCGTTAAGAAGCAAATGGAAAAGAGCCAGCGCGAGTATTATCTAAATGAACAAATGAAAGCCATCCAAAAAGAATTGGGTGAGCTTGATGATGCACCAGATGAATTTGAATCTTTAAAAATAAAGATTGAAGCATCTAAGATGCCAGCGGAAGCGAAAGAGAAGACAGAACAAGAGCTTCAAAAGCTTAAAATGATGTCTCCTATGTCTGCGGAAGCAACTGTCGTGCGTGGTTATATCGACTGGATGCTGAGTGTGCCTTGGCACAAGCGTTCTAAAGTGAAGCGCAACTTAGCGAAAGCTGAAGAAGTGCTGAATGCCGATCACTACGGCTTAGAACGCGTTAAAGAACGTATTCTTGAGTATTTAGCGGTTCAAAGCCGTATTAATAAGCTGAAAGGTCCAATTCTTTGTCTTGTTGGTCCTCCTGGTGTAGGTAAAACGTCACTAGGTCAGTCTATTGCTGCCGCAACTGGACGTAAGTACGTACGAATGGCGCTAGGCGGTGTTCGTGATGAAGCTGAAATCCGTGGTCACCGTAGAACGTATATTGGTTCTATGCCGGGTAAGCTGATTCAAAAAATGGCTAAGGTTGAGGTGAAAAACCCACTGTTCTTATTAGATGAAATCGACAAAATGTCATCTGATATGCGTGGCGATCCAGCTTCTGCTTTACTTGAAGTATTAGATCCCGAGCAAAACAACGCTTTTAACGATCATTACTTGGAAGTTGATTACGATCTTTCTGATGTAATGTTTGTCGCAACGTCTAACTCAATGAATATTCCAGGTCCATTACTTGATCGTATGGAAGTTATTCGTCTGTCGGGTTATACCGAAGATGAGAAGTTAAATATTGCGAAAAATCACCTACTCGATAAGCAGATTCAACGTAATGGCTTAAAAGTGGGCGAGATTGAAGTTGAAGATTCAGCGTTAATCGGCATTATTCGTTACTACACACGTGAAGCGGGTGTACGTAGTCTTGAGCGAGAGATTTCAAAACTTTGTCGTAAAGCAGTAAAAGAAATTTTATTGAATAAAGACGTCAAGAAAGTCACGATTAATCAAGCTAACCTTAAAGACTACCTTGGTGTGCAGCGTTGTGATTACGGTAAAGCCGATGAAAGCAATCGTATTGGTCAAGTGACAGGTTTAGCGTGGACTGAAGTCGGTGGTGATTTATTAACCATCGAAACGGAGTCAATGCTAGGTAAAGGTAAGTTGACCTACACGGGCTCACTCGGTGATGTGATGCAAGAGTCGATTCAAGCAGCAATGACCGTTGTAAGAGCACGTGCAGAGCGTTTAGGTATTGCTACCGACTTTTACGAGAAGCGTGATATTCACGTTCACGTACCAGAAGGTGCAACACCAAAAGATGGCCCAAGTGCTGGTGTCGCAATGTGTACGGCACTTGTTTCTAGTTTAACAGGTAACCCTGTTCGTGCTGATGTTGCAATGACGGGTGAAATAACCCTACGTGGTGAAGTGTTGCCAATCGGTGGCTTGAAAGAGAAACTGTTAGCAGCCCACCGCGGTGGTATTAAAACTGTCATCATTCCTAAAGAGAATGAACGTGACTTGGAAGAGATTCCAGCTAACGTAATTGCTGATTTGCTCGTGCGCCCAGTACGTTGGATTGATGAAGTGCTAACGATAGCGCTGCAGAATAATCCAACAGGCATTGAACTGGTAAATGCCCCAAATAGTGATGTGCAGCAAAGTTAAGTAAAGAAAAGACGCTTTCAAGTGCGAAAAGCCTTGTCAGCGTTTTTTTGTCTGGCTATAAGTTAGGTCTAATTCGCTGTTAGCTCAATAATATCAATGCATACACTCAATCTTGGGTTGTTGTATTGGCATAATAAAGCTTGATAAATATTTTGGTTGTCCGCTGTGAAAGCTCAAATGAAATGGGTTTTCGCAAACAAGGTTGCTTACGGACAATGTTCATAGAGGGGATGAAATCGTGAACAAAACTCAGTTAGTTGATAAAATCGCAGAAAGTGCAGATATCTCAAAAGCGTCTGCAGGCCGTGCTCTAGATGCATTCATTGATGCTGTATCTGGTACATTGAAAGATGGTGATCAGGTTGCTTTAGTGGGTTTTGGTACCTTCTCAGTACGTGAACGTGCAGCACGTACAGGTCGTAACCCTCAAACGGGTGAAGAAATTCAAATTGCAGCAGCGAAAGTACCAGGCTTCAAGCCAGGTAAAGCACTTAAAGATTCTGTAAATTTATAAGCGTCTGCAATATTAGCTCTTGTGATAGAGCTGGGCAATTAGCCTTGTGTTTACGTTGTGTGAAATTACAGCACAAAGATTATTGTCGGTTGTTTATACAATTAGACAAATCTGATGAGGCGCATCGTGTAGATGCGCTTTTTTTACTTTATACTGGTGTAATTTATATCAGATGATATTGCGGTAGACAATTAGCGAGATTAGTTGATTGTTAGCGCAGGCATTACTCACAGTACCATATCAGCTAGACATGTAGGAGATACGGCAGATTATGATGGAACGATTGCGCGAAGGCGTTAACAGTATTTGGGTTAAGGTTATTCTTGGCTTAATTATTTTTTCTTTTGTTTTTGCCGGGGTCGGTAGTTATCTAGCCGGTGGTAGCCAGCCAGCTGCAGCAAAAATTAATGGCACTGAAATTAGCCAAAACGAATTTGAACAGGCTTACCAAAATGAGCGCAACCGAATGCAGTCACAGCTTGGTGACTACTTCTCGACGCTATTAGGTGATCCTGAGTATGTTAAGCAGTTCCGTCAAAGCGTTCTTGATCGCATGATCAATGACGTATTGATCGAACAACGTGCTACAGAGCTTGGTCTTCGCATCAGTGATGAGCATATCCGTAAAACGATTACCTCAATGCCTGAATTCCAACGTGATGGCCAGTTTGATAATGACTCGTACACCATGTTACTGCGTCGTTCAGGTTTCACACCTGATCAGTTCGCGGAATACATGCGTACAGACATGCTGCGTACGCAATTCTTAACCGCAATTCAGGGTAGTGACTTTGCTCTAGATAGTGAATTAACAGCACTTCGCAAGTTAGAAGCTCAGCAACGTGTGGTTCGTAGCCTTACATTAGACCTTGCTGACTTTACTAAAAATGCAACGGTGACTGATGAAGAAGCTAAAGCATTTTATGAGCAAAACCCTCAAATGTTCACTCGTCCTGACCAAGTGAAAGTTGCGTATATCGAGCTTTCTGGCGAAGGTTTAAAAGATACGCTGGATGTGTCTGATGAAGATGTAAAAGCGTATTACGAAGAACATAAAGATAAGTACAGTTCTGTTGAGCAACGTCAAGTTAGCCACATTTTAGTTCAGGGCGACAATGCAGATGCGAAAGCAAAAGCTGAAGCGCTTAAAGCTGAACTTGATGCTGGTGCTGATTTTGCTGAGCTAGCATTATCATCATCTGATGACACATACAGTGGCAAAGATGGCGGTAAGCTAGATTGGTTTGAACGTGGCGTGATGGATCCTGCATTTGAAGATGCTGCATTTGCTCTTGCTAATAACGGTGATATTTCTGGTGTTGTTAAATCGTCTTTCGGTTACCACATCATCAAATTAGACGCAGTTAAAGCTAGCCAAGTTAAACCATTTGCAGATGTTAGCGCAGAAATCATTGTAGAGCTTCGTGAACAGCAAGCTGCTGAACACTTCTACGATATGCAGACAAAGTTAGCGGAAACAGCATTCGAGATGCCTGACTCGCTAGACGACGCTGCTGCTGTCGTGAATGCAACGGTTCACACAACAGATTTCATCTCGCAAACTGATGCACAAGGTGTATTGGCTAGCCCTGCGGTTATGCAAGCATTGTTCAGTGCTGAAGTACGCGAAGATGGTTTAAATTCTGATATTATTGAGATTGCACCAGAGCACGTGGTTGTTGTACGTGTTGATGATTCTCGTGACGAAATGGTATTACCATTTGATGACGTTTCTGCAAAAGTGAAAGCGCAACTTGCAAGCCAGAAAGGCGAGCTGAATGCACAAGCTAAAGCAGACGATCTTATTGCAGCACTTCGTGTAGGAAATACAGATGCGCTTGAAGCTGAAGGTTTAAGCTTCGGTGAAGAGCAAACGATCAGCCGTTCAGGACCTGATCGTATGGTTTCTCAAGTGGCATTTAGTTTAACTAAGCCTACTAATGATAAATCCGTGTACGGTATGACGCGTGACGCTGCTGGTAACGTTCAAATTATCGCCCTTGATAAGGTGATTGATGTTGATGTTACTAAAGAGGCAATCAGTAGTGATTTTGCTAAACAGGTTGAGCAAATGAATGCGCAGCAAGATGTGGCTGCAACACTTCAAGCGCTTCGCGATACTGCAGAAGTAAGTTATCCATAATTGGATACATCTGCAAATTAACTGAAATTGATATTTTTATTAACGGGTCGCCATTGTGCGACCCGTCGTTTTTATACTGTAAAAACGTTTTTAAATCTTCCCCTTCGTTTCTGTCTTCAGTTATAACCACTGTGGTTTATCACTAAGTACTTAATTGAATATACAAAGGAATAGAAATGAAGACGATGATTAAAATGGCACTATTTTCAATATTTTTACTCTTAGCACCGTTAAGTCAGGCTGCTAATGAGTACGAAGGAATTGAAATAAAAGTTAATATTAATAATGCAAACGCAGAAGAATTAGATAAGTTGTTGGTTGGAATTGGTCCTGAAAAAGCTGAAAGTATCATTATCTACCGTAAAGAAAATGGAAATTTTCAGACCGCAGATGATTTGATCAACGTGAAAGGTATTGGTTCTTCAACCGTTAATAAAAACAGAGAAAGAATTGAATTATAAATGACTGGTAGATAACACCGAGAAGGAGATAAACGTAGTACTCCTTCATGAATGGATGCACAGCTTCGACAGGAGAGGTTGTTATTTTGTAAGTTGACTCTGTTAATCGATGAACGCTAATTCTATGTCTTCTGATAAGTAAATGCAGCCCGAGCGGTAGATAAAAACATGTTGTAGCCATAGCACTGGTATTCGCTCATTAGTACCTGTGCATTTTCTAATGAAAATTTATATTTACCTCGCTTACCCACTCGAACAATTCCCTCTGGTAGTTTTATATTCACACGATATAGAGCTGTCATTACGTTACCTTTTTGAATTTAAAGAAAGTACAGATAAACCTTCCTTGGTTATATGAATTAAAAAAACAATGACTTAATTATTCTTTTGAGCAGTCACTACTTCTTTGCATTAAATAGTGCTTGGCCCGTTTTATCTTTGTTTGACCAAAAATTAATGTTGAATTGGGCATCATTAGATAATTCGACACGATGCCAGTATTCAGGAGGGCTGGTCGCAAACTGCCCTGCGTGAATAGCAATGATGGCTTCTGGCTCTGTCGCATTCTCATCCGCAAAACCATAGTAAGTGACAGTGCCTTCCATTACGCAAAGCTGACCGAAAACACCTTCAGCGGTATTGTGATGAGAGAGCAAAGCGGCTGGTACATTATCTTTGGTAAAGAAAGGAGTCGAACGTTGTATTTTCCAATTTTTAGGGATGCGTAAGTGGCTCATAATTAACCTCACTGATAACAAATGCATGCTGACCATAGGAAGTGATTCATCGATCACTTAAGATGTATTCATAATACACCTATCAAGGGGCGATTCAAGATCGATTCTCATTTGCATTGAGTGAAAGTAGTATTGATTAGGTTAATTGTGTGTTTCTTCAGTACCTTGTTGGGATGAAAAAAAGCGGAGAAAGCCTGACAGTGAACCTATTAACGCGCCAATTAAGTGTGCTTCGGTTGCCACACGAGCCCCAATTAATGCTTCTGAGCTTGGCGATCCGCCATAAGCTTGCTCCCAGGCAATCTTGATGATTACCCCTACAAATAACAGCCAGCCACCTTTAGTTTTTGTGCGTATATCATTAATGGCCCCCCAAGCAAATATGCCATGCAATACGCCAGATAATCCAGCGTACCATTGCATGTTAGTGGCGAATATTCCGCCGCCTATTCCGATAGAAAGCACAATGATTAAAGCGGTGTAACGCTTGGCATTAAAATGGGCACGAAAAATAAAACTAATAATTAGGAGTGCTAATGTATTCATTAACAAATGTGCCCAATTGGTATGTGTTAGATTTCCTGTTAATATCCGCCATATTTCACCCTGAAGAATCGCATTACGATCCCAAGCAAGCCAAGGCTGAAGTGTGGGTATTTGCGCAACAAGGCAGATAGTAATGACGAGAAATAAATACGTACGAATAGACAAGGCAACCTCATGAGTCGATATTGTGGACAGTGTAAAAAGGCTAAAAAAGCCTGTATTTGTCACTGGGTTCAGGTCATTGATGCTAAAACTGAATTATGGATATTACAACATCCATCTGAGATTAATCGAGCGATTGGCACAGCGCGAATACTTACTTTGTCATTGCCGAACGCACATCTATGGGTGGGTGAAGATTTCTCTGAACACGATGAAATAAATGCCTTGCTCAGCGATAAAAATAGAGATGTGTGGATAGTCTACCCTGGGGATGGCTCAATCCCTATTTCTCAACTCGTTACGTCTTCGTTATCAATGCACTCTGATACAGTGAAAGAGGGGGTGTCGAATAAGATCCGAACATTAATTCTATTAGATGGGACGTGGAAAAAAGCGTTTAAGATGTGGCAGCTATCAAGTAATTTACAGCTATTGCCAACCGTTAATCTTGATAATGCTGACAATGGTAATTATCGCATCCGTAAATCACCTAAAGATCAGGGGGTTTCAACGGTAGAAGCGGGTTATTTAGCGTTAATTGCACTTGAAGAACACCCTGAAAAATTTCAACCATTATTAGATACCTTCAATAAGATGATTGATTTTCAGATTCAGCAGATGCCTGAAGGTGTTTATCAGAAAAATTATGGCGCTTCTAGCAACTAGCGCTCTGTATGCGAGTTAACCTCAAAATGCAGTTTTTTTGCTGAAACGAGCATCTTGAGGTTATCTGGGGATAGGGTTCAACTTACCTTTAACGTTTATAAACCATGCCCTTCATTGCCAATCGCGATTGCAGCTGTTGGTTGGAAAAGGGTGCTATACAATCGTTGAGCAAATCCATCGGTCATTCCTGAAATGTAGTCAGCAATTATACGGTGTGAATTTTCATTTTGCTCAACGGCGTGTAGCCAACGCTCTCGGGTATTTTCTGGCAGTAAGCGTTCTGGATCTGATGCAAAGGCATCAAATAATTCCATCACTAACTGCTGGCCTTTGTATTCAGATAATTGAATTTCAGGCTTTTGCACCACATAAACGCTGACGAATTGCTTTAATACATCGAGTGCGCGTTCCATTGGTTCAGTTAAAAAAGCGTTCCATTTCAGTAATGGTTCTTCAAAGCAATCAATGCCATCTTGAATCGTTGGGCCAATGTGAATGGATGTAAGTAGAGCATTTACCATTGCACCAATCGCATCTTTGCGTTGGTAATGCGTGCCGAACAAGTTTTTACTCAATTGCGTAATGCGTTCTTCTAACCAAGTGTCACCACATTCTGCCAACTTACTGGCTACAGCATTTTGCCATTGCTCTCGGTTTACAATCCCCATCACAATGGCATCTTCTAAATCATGCACACCATAAGCAATATCGTCGGCTAGCTCCATGATCGAGCAATCAAGCGACTTGAAGCGGGTTTTCTGGTGTTCGAGTGGTGATGACCGTTCAGCGCGCATCTGCTTAAACAATGCTTTGTCGTGATCAGACAAGGCTTCAAGCACCCATTGGAATGCCTTATTATCATCACTATAAATTCCTTTAGCTGGGTGCCAGTCTTTGGCTTTAAGGTGACGGAAATTACTGACGTCGTTAGGGCGATCTGTGGCTTGAGTCTCTTGAATATAAGCCGGATATTTAAGTAAACCCAGTAGGCTGCGTCTAGCGAGGTTCATTCCGTGGTGTTCGGTGTAGGGCTCTAGCAAGGTAACAATACGAAATGTTTGAGCATTACCTTCAAAGCCGCCGTGATCGCGCATCATGTAATTTAAAGCGACTTCACCACCATGACCAAAGGGAGGATGGCCAATGTCATGAGCAAGGCAGATACTCTCCATTAAGCTATTTGACGGTAATAAATCACGAAAATCTGGTTGTTTGATTTTTAATTGAGCAACAATACCCGTACCGATCTGCGAAGCTTCTAAGGAGTGCGTGAGACGAGTGCGATAGAAATCATGATTGCCCGCACCGTGTACTTGCGTTTTTGCTTGTAAGCGTCGAAAAGCGGCGGAATGCAGAATACGGGCGCGATCTCGTTGATACACAGAGCGATGATCGTTACGGCGCATTTTTTGTTCGTTACTCTTTCGTTGTTCCCAGCCAGGTGATAAAACAAAAGTAGTCATTAACTGATGTCATCCAGTGTTAAATTAAAGCTCTCTACAAACGTGTTAAGGAAATATTCCATTTCAGGTGTAGAACGTGTTTGTAAGGTTTTTTCTAAGCGCTTTTTCGCTTGGGTAAATTCGTGATTACCAGCATTGAGCTCTTCAAGGCACTTCAGATAGGCACATAATGAATCCGCTTGTTTCACTATCACATAGTCATCTTTATTGATGCAATGGCTATCAAGCAGTGGCGCATAATCTTCCTGAAATTCTTCTGGTAACATAGATAACAATTTTTGCTCTGCTGCCAATTCGATTTTTTTGTATTCCTCTGCAATCGCAGGGTTGTAATACTTGATCGGGGTTGGCATATCTCCAGTCAATACCTCGCTGGTATCGTGAAACATACCTAAAAGAGCAATACGTTCTGGATTGGTATTACCATCAAATTTTTTATTTTTTATCAGTGCGAGAGCGTGAGCAACAAAAGCAACTTGAAGGCTATGTTCTGAAATGTTTTCAGTTGATACACAACGCATTAGTGGCCAACGCTGAATTAGGTTCATGCGTGCTAGGTGCGCGAAGAAATGACTTTTTTCCATATCGGATGATCCTATTTCAGAAAAGAAAGACCAGTGGCTTGGGTATAATATTAAAGGTAACAGAAAAAGGCTAAAAGCAGGTAAACAAAAGCCCCAGTAATAACTGAGGCTTATAATCTAAAATGATGTTGATGCTGAGGAACGTTAAACGACTGTGTCGATATTAACGGTCAACTCTTTTGGCGATTCCTGTTATTGGTGCTGCCTGTTATTGATCATGTTGCTATTGACGATAGTTGTGCAAGAAGCGTTCTAGTCGACCAATTGCCATTTCTAAATCATCGACACGGGGTAAGGTCACAATCCGGAAATGGTCCGGTTTCACCCAATTAAAGCCCGTACCATGCACGATAAGCACTTTTTCTTGTTGTAAGAAATCCAGTGCCATGCGTTGATCATCAACGATGTTGAATTTTTTCTGATCTAACTTCGGAAATAGATATAGCGCTCCTTTGGGCTTCACACAAGAAACGCCAGGAATTTGAGTGATCAAGTCGTAGGCCTTGTCACGCTGCTCTAATAAGCGCCCCCCCGGTAAGATAAGCTCATTAATACTCTGATAGCCGCCAAGCGCAGTTTGAATAGCATGTTGCATGGGTACGTTGGCACACAGACGCATAGACGACAGCATCTCTAGCCCTTCAATATATCCCTTAGCTTCATGCTTAGGACCAGATAGCACCATCCAACCTGCGCGGAAACCACACACTCGATATGATTTCGAAAGGCCATTAAATGTGATACAGAAAACGTCTGGCGCAAGTGGTGCGATAGAAGTGTGTTGAGCACCTTCATATAAAATCTTGTCATAGATTTCATCTGCAAAAATGATCAGCTTATGCTTACGTGCAATCTCAACGACTTCGAGTAAGAAATCACGGCTATAAACAGCACCCGTTGGGTTATTCGGGTTGATTAATACGATTCCGCGAGTATTGGGGGTGATTTTCTTTTTAATATCGTCAAGATCTGGATACCAATCTGATTCTTCATCACAAATATAATGTACAGGGTTACCGCCAGACAAAGAAACTGCCGCGGTCCATAATGGATAGTCAGGAGAGGGAACTAAGATTTCATCATTGTTGTCTAGTAAAGCTTGCATCGCCATGACGATCAATTCAGATACACCATTACCGATATAAACATCTTCAACATCAAGATCGAGTAAACCGCGTTTTTGGTAATGCTGAACAATAGCTTTACGTGCAGGATAAATGCCTTTTGAATCACAATACCCTTGAGATGTAGGTAGGTTACGGATCACATCTACCAGAATCTCGTCTGGGGCATCGAAACCAAATGGGGCGGGATTACCAATATTAAGCTTTAAAATTTTATGACCTTCTTCTTCCATGCGCTTGGCATGCTTCAGAACGGGACCACGTATGTCATAGCAGACATTATTAAGCTTGGAGGACATCCCGATGTTATGCATTATTGTTTTCCTGCGAATTATTTTCTTATACAGCCAAATTACACTATAAAACAGTATGAAAGGAATACCCGACAGGTAAAAATCAGGTTAAACAATATTTTGTGCAATAAAACTCTTTTGATGGGAGTGTGATCTACTGCTTTATGCTTTGTCGTTTAGATAGAAACACCGTTTAAAGCAATAAAGTAAAAACTCCAACCTGTGTGTTTTGATCAATAACCATATTTTTTGCTGAAAAATCATTATTTTTAATCAATATACTGTTGGATTTATCAATTACTACAGAGCTTAATCCCATTTATTGGTTAGAATTTCGTCAGATTTCTATTTCTTATTGTATAGAAGCAAGATATAGCTGAAAAACGGACTGCCTGAGAAGGTGTACATTTCACTGAGGGATAACGCTTAATAAGCGTTCGATATTTATATTGAGTGGTCACACTAATAGTCAGCGTGTGATTAGTGGGGTAGAATACCTGTTCATTATGAGGTTATAGATTTAACTATCATAAGGGTAGGATTGTGTGCTCAATGATAGGCACATTTTACAATCAGCCAGGGATGACCGTTATGGTGCAATAGAGCTGAGTGAGGTTACCTTGACCGCATTACAAACTGCAGTTGATCTTTTAATTCAGAAAATTCAACAATCTTCAGATACAACCCAACGATTAATGGTATCGCTGGATTTACCAGCCAATACTGATCTAATTGATTGGATGGATTCCCAACCTCTATTTCCCAAATTTTATTGGCAATCTCGAGATAGCCGTGAAGAGGTTGTAGCATTAGGACAAGTCAAAACATTCACCGACCCTATGGTGGCTGAGAAAGTGCTTGCTGATGATCAGCGTATTTGGGGGGGGCGTTCATTCGATGGACGGACTAACCGCAACCGTCGTTGCCTTTCTTCTTTTTTCTTTTTACCTCAACTTGAAGTTATCCGTATGGATGGTAATTGGCAGCTTGCTGTTAATCTGTCTACTGATAAAGAAAAGATGGTTGAAGCATTAAATAAAATTTCATCAACGGCAATCGAAGTCGCTGAGATCAATAGTCATATTATTGGCCGAACACATGCTCCAGATTATTCGGGCTGGTCATCAATGATCGCTCAGGCGTTAGATTCTATTTCGAATAAAGTGTTTGAGAAAGTAGTACTTGCACGCCGTACAACACTGACGTTAGATACACCAGTTGCCCCTGCGCAATTATTAAAGGCAAGCCGTAAAAGTAACAATCATAGCTTTCACTTTATGATGGCGCTTGATGCTAAGCATTGTTTTGTTGGTTCAACGCCCGAGCGATTATTTCATCGCCATGATCGTGACTTAAAAACGGAAGCCTTAGCGGGAACCATTGGACGAGGTTTCGATGCCTCAGAAGATCACCGTTTAGCAAATTGGCTAATGGCTGATAATAAAAATGGCTACGAAAACCGTTTAGTGGTTGATGATATTGTGAATCGCTTAACGCCATGTTGTGAGTCAATGAACGTGGCGCAAACACCAGAACTGATTCGTCTACGAAAAGTCCAACATTTAAAGCGTGGCATTGATGCTCAGCTTCATGAGCAAGTCTACAGCGCTGATTTACTTGATAACCTTCAACCTACTGCTGCCATTGCAGGTTTACCTCGAGATAAAGCGTTAGCGTTTATCAGTGAGCATGAGCCGTTTGCGCGAGGTTGGTATAGCGGTGCTGTTGGTTTCCTAAGCCGCCAACGTAGTGAGTTCTGTGTTGCCATTCGTAGTGCGTTAATAATGGGTGATGACATTCACTTGTTTGCTGGGGCTGGCATTGTGCCGGGTTCGACAGCAGACAGCGAGTGGAAAGAATTGGATCGAAAAACTGCAACTTTGTGCAGTTTATTAGAATCTGATAGCCCTGAGTTGGAGCGAAAAACAGCATGACCGCTGAGGGTATAAAAACACAACCTACAAAAGTAAAGCTTAAAGCAACAGGAACTATGACTTCTCAGGTGAATTATCGCGCAGCATTAAATACGCTTTGGGCGAGTCTAATGCTGGAAGAGTTAGTGCGCATGGGAGTGAAACATATTTGTATCGCCCCAGGATCTCGTTCAACGCCGTTGACGCTAGCTGCCGTTGCCAATAGTAAGCTTACTATTCACACGCATTTTGATGAGCGTGGCTTAGGTTTTCTTGCGCTTGGTATTGCGAAAGCATCGCAAGAGCCTGTTGCTGTCGTGGTCACATCTGGTACTGCTGTTGCCAATTTATTGCCTGCCGTGGCTGAAGCCGGTCTTACTGGCGAAAAGTTGGTATTGTTAACCTCTGATAGACCTGTTGATTTGATTCAATGTGGTGCTAATCAGGCCATTGTTCAACACGGCATTTTTTCACAGCATGTGACCGCTTTTCATGATATTCCCTCTCCAACGCTAGATATTTCCCCCGCTTGGCTATTGTCGACCATTGATGAAGCCATGCAACTGCAACAGCGGCAAGGGCGCGCAATACACTTCAATTGTCATTACCCTGAACCGCTATATGGGGATGATGTCGATTTTTCAGAATACCTTGCCCCGGTTTCTGAGTGGAAAGGTGATGAATTACCCTATGTATTGCACCAGCAAGCTTTAGCTCCGCATATCGCGATAGATAAACGGCAATGGCAATCATTAACCCAGCGTAAAGGTGTTGTGATTGTAGGGCGTTTAGCGCCAGAAGAGCTGGGTCAAGTTACCTTGCTGGCTGAAAAACTGGGGTGGCCATTATTATTGGATCCACAGGCTGGTGGCAGTAGTGCATGGGCAGGCTTTGATGTTTGGCTGCAAAATGCCAGTTGTCAGGCGTTTCTTCAACAAGCTGATACGGTTATTCAGTTTGGCGCCCGTATTGTTTCTAAGCGTTTATTACAGTTTATTGCGACGAGTACCATCGATAACTATTGGTTGATTGATCCCCGTGCGGGGCGTTTAGATTCAACACATCGTCGTAGTTCGCGTATTCAAGCGCCTATTGCTGAGTGGGCAACATACGCCTTGCACCTTACTGAAAGCAGTTTACAGGCGGGCTGGGCTAAGTCTTTGCAAGTTGCATCTGAACGTTATTTCGAGATGCTGGGTGAATATTCAGATCAACTTACCGAATTATCTTTAGCGGCAAATTTAGGGGCGTGGTTACCCGATAAAACCGAATTGTTTTTGGGTAATAGCTTAATTATCCGTTTGTTGGATATGGTGGGTAAATTACCCTCAACGGCGACATTTACCAATCGTGGGGCGTCAGGCATTGATGGTTTGATAGCGACCATCGCTGGCGTTAATAAAGCCAGACAAGCGCCAGTGGTAGGGTTGTTGGGTGATACATCACTGTTATACGATCTTAATTCATTAGCGTTACTGCGTGATGTATCTCAACCCGTTGTGATCATCGTAACGAATAATGATGGTGGTGGTATTTTCGATTTATTGCCAGTACCAGATCTTCAACGTGATGAGCTCTATCGTATGCCGCATGGGCTTGAGTTTAGTCACGCAGCGGCAATGTTTGGTTTAGCTTATCACTGCCCAGAATCATTGCCTCAAGCCGAAGAACAATGCCTGTACGCATTAACCCAGCCCAAAACCACAATCATTGAAATTAAAACCCCAGCAGGTGAGGCGGGTGAAATGATAAAAGCATTATTTGGGATGGTCAAAAATGCGGCTTTACTCTGAAAGTTTTGGTGTATTGAGCAATGGCGTACAACCCACGTTAGTGTTTCTACACGGCTTATTAGGGGCGGGCCAAGATTGGCGTCATGTGGTGAATACATTATCGTCAGAGCACCCTTGTATTACGTTCGATTTACCTGGGCACGGTAAAAGCCAGATGGTGCAAGCCATCGACTTTGCTCACGCTAATCAGCTTATTCTTCAAACCTTGCAACATCGTAATATTGAACAATATGTATTGATTGGCTACTCAATGGGTGCACGATTAGCGATGTATCATGCGGCATCCATACATTCTAATGCCGTCCCGCATTCAGGCGAGAAGTCAGCGCGCAAGAAAATACCACAATTAATGGGTGTTGTTATAGAAGGTGGGCATTTTGGTTTGCCACAAGCAGAATGTGCGACAAGGTTTGCAAATGATCAAAAATGGGCGCAGCGTTTTACATATGAGCCACTTAACCAGGTTTTACCTGACTGGTATCAACAAGCGGTATTTTCGTCACTGAATCATGACCAAAGACAAAGCTTAGTACTGAAACGCAGTGGTAATCTTGGTTCTGGTGTTGCACGTATGCTACTGGCTACATCATTAGCGAAGCAACCACAATTATTACAAACAATGGAAGCATTAGCTTTGCCGACCATTTATGTGTGTGGCGAGCGAGACAAAAAATTTAAACGTCTGGTCGAAGGCACCCAGTTACAGTATCAGGTGATCGCATCGGCGGGGCATAATGTGCATGTTGAGCAACCTTATGCATTCAGCATGGCAATCAATAATTTTGTAAAAAAGATTGGAATTAATCATGGCTAAAACTGTAGTTCTGACAGAAGAAGATATTCGTAGCGCGAAATTATATCAATACCAACTGCCTATGGATTCAGGTGTTATTCTTCGCACTCAACGCCTAGCAACACGTGAAGGTTGGATCGTTGAATTACGTGATGGCGATAAAGTCGGTTTCGGTGAGATTGCACCTTTACCTGAGTTTAGTCATGAAACTGTCGAGCAAGCTGGCCAGCAAGCAAAACAGTTACTTGAAAGTTGGATTCAAGCTGAAACCGTTGACTTATCACAAGCGCTGCCATCGGTTGCGTTTGGTTTGAGCATGGCAATGTTAGAACTGGCTTCAGAGTTACCAAAGAAAGGTAATTATTTAGTCGCGCCATTATGTTCTGGCGATCCTGATGATTTGATCGTTCGCTTGAATGAAATGCCAGGTGAGAAAGTCGCAAAGATTAAAGTAGGTATGTATGAAGCGGTGCGTGATGGCATCGTGGCAAATATGTTTATTGAAGCGATTCCTGAAGTACGTTTGCGCTTAGATGCGAACCGTAAGTGGACGCCGATTAAAGCACAGCAGTTTGCGAAGTATGTGAAGCCTGAGCACCGTGCTGGTATCGCGTTCCTAGAAGAACCTTGTAAGACACCAGAAGACAGCTTGGCGTTTTCTAAAGAAACGGGTATTAACATCGCGTGGGATGAAACCGTGCGTGACGAAGGCTTTGAAGTAAAAGCTGAACCTGGCGTGGTTGCTATTATCATCAAACCAACGTTAGTGGGCTCTGTGCAGCGTTGTATGGACTTAGTTAAGCAAGCGCATGCGATAGGGCTTACGGCTGTTATCAGTTCTAGTATGGAGTCTAGCCTTGGCTTAAACCAGCTAGCTCGCTTTGCAGAATGGCAAACACCGGGTGTTATTCCTGGTTTAGATACAATGCAACTATTTAAGGCGCAACTTGAAACGTCGTGGCCTGATTGTGATTTACCGAAAACAGCATTGTCTGATTTAGAGGTGGTATGGCAGAAGTAACTCAATACTTCGCCACATGGCCTTGGCAACATTGGGCAGAGGAGCGACCGTCAGCGGTCGCTCTTTCTTTTGGTGCACAATGTGTCGACGGTGAATGTATTGGCGAGCAACGATTCAGCTGGGCGGAAATGAGCCATCGCGTTGATGAGTATGCACAGGGCTTAATTGAACAAGGCGTCAAACGTGATCAAATGATTGCGATCGTTGCACCTAATTCGATTCAGGTTATATGGCTTATTTTAGCTACGCTACGCATTGGTGCCCGTTATGTTGGGTTAAATCCGAAAAATACAGAAATAGAGCTAAATGAACAACTAGCTCGATTAAATAATGATTACATTTGGTATCCAGCACGTACTGTTCATCAATTCACAACAGGTAAACGCCTGCATTTATTGCAGCCAGAACAACCTCGTATTGTACCTGTTACTTGGCAGCAAACACGACCAGCAACCCTAACCCTGACATCTGGCTCAACGGGTATACCTAAAGCCGCCGTTCATACTGCCGAAAATCATCTTGCCAGTGCTGAAGGGTTACTTGAAATGATGGATTTTGGCAGTGATGACAGTTGGTTGTTATCTTTACCTTTGTTTCATATTTCAGGGCTCGCTATTTTTTGGCGCTGGTTATACCGAGGTGCCAAGCTGGTGGTTACGGAGCCTGCCTGTTTTGAGCATTCACTGACTATGGTGACGCATGCTTCTCTCGTGCCGACGCAGCTTCAGCGTTTATTAGCCTCTAAGCAGGGGGAGGGCAATGACACTTTACGATTGAAACAAGTGTTATTGGGTGGTGCAGCTATTCCTGTTAGCTTAACAGATGCCGCTGAACGTATTGGTATTAGCTGCTGGTGTGGTTACGGTATGACAGAGATGGGGTCGACCGTAACTGCAAAAAAAGCAGATGCGAGCGGGGGCGTAGGCACTGTTTTAGGCAACCGTAACTTTATGATTAAAGACAGTGAAGTGTATGTTCAAGGCGCGACCTTATGCCTGGGGTATTATCGTAATAAAATGATATTTCCAGCTTGTGACGGAGAATGGTTTGCCACCCGTGATTTAGGTGAATGGCGAGGCAATGAACTGCACATATTGGGGCGTGCTGATAACATGTTTATTTCTGGTGGCGAGAATATTCAACCAGAAGATGTCGAGAAAGTATTAATGACCCATACGAGTGTCAGGCAAGCTTTTGTATTGCCAATGGATGATGCAGAATTCGGGCAACGACCAATCGCCATCGTAGATACCGACTCGGTATTATCTAATGATGTTATTGCATCACTAGAAAGCCACATGACAGATAACATCGTGAGTTTTAAGCGACCGATTCGTTACCTAGCATTGCCAAAGGAACTAGCAACATCGGGTATTAAAGTGTCGCGTAAGCAGTTAAGTGAGTGGTTAGCGCTGCAGCTTTAAATGATGTGATATAAAAAACAGGGCGATGATCAGTGTTATTGATCATCGCCCTTTTTTGTATTATTTCGCCACCTATGGATTATTGCCACGTAAGGCAACGATTCGTTCACGCAGTTCTGAGCTATGAGTATTGTCTGATGGTGAAATTGGTTCTCCTGCGACGACAGTAACCTTTGACCAAAAACGTTTTGGCATCTTCAATAGAGCGCAACCTCGTTCTCGGCTGAAAAGGCTGCCCCATAACCCCTGTAAAGCAACGGGAATGACGGGAACAGAAGAGCGCTTAATAATGATATCAATACCACGTAAGAATGGGCCTATTTCACCGTCGTAGGTGAGTTGCCCTTCAGGGAAGATACAAACAATGTCGCCATTTTCTAAATATTGGGTGACTTGCGAAAAGGCTCTATACACTGAACGACGATCATTAGGATCAACAGGAATTACCTTACAGGCTTTACAGAATGTCGAGATAAATGGCAGGCTAGAAATGTCTTTATCCATTAGGAAACGGATAGGACGAGGGTAAGCTCCCGCCAATAATAATGCGTCCATGTAACTGACATGGTTACAGACAATCAGTGCACCGCCTTGTAGGGGAATATTCTCTAAATCCTTGTGTTTTACTCGATACATGGTATGTGTAACGACCCACACCAAAAAGCGCCAGAAGAAATCGGGTACTTGCACGTATAGGTAAACAACAACAACAAAGTTAGCTATTGATAGAAACAGAAAGAACTGAGGAATACTAAATTCTAATACCGACAAAAAGACAATCGATAGAATGGCACTCGCTACCATGAATAGCGCATTCCAAATGTTATTTGCCGCAATGATTTGTGCGCGCTCATCTTCTTTTGCACGGCTTTGCATCATGGCGTAAAGAGGCACAATGAATATCCCGCCAGAGACGCCTAATAGTATTAATGCGATGAAAATATGGAAAAGCTCAGGCTGAGCAATAAACTCAATAAAACTGTTTGATATTGGTACTACATCTGGCGAAGCAAAGAAAAGAATTGCACTGAATAAAGTAATACCAAAACTACCCAGAGGAACAATACCTGGCTCAATTCGGTGGCCAGACAGGCGGTCACATAATAGTGAGCCTGTAGCAATGCCAATTGAAAATAATGCGAGTAAGAAAGAGACAGAAGCCGCGCCACCACCAAGGTGAATTTTAGCAAAATTAGGGAATTGCGTTAGGTAACATGCCCCTAAAAACCAAAACCAACTAATGCCTAACACACATTGAAAAACGGTTTTGTCTTTTTTGGCTATTGCTAATGTATGGCATGTTTGTTTAATTGGTTGCCATTTAAATTCAATATTAGGGTTACTCGGTTTCGCTTCAGGTATTTTACGGGACGTGGCATACCCTAAAACAGCAAAAGAGACGACACTAATTGCTGCAATTAAAGGAGCATCTTGCTGGTTGGCTATCACGCCAGCTAACAAGGTACCCAGTAGAATCGCTAGAAAAGTACCGGTCTCGACCAACGCATTACCTGAAACGAGTTCTTCTTTTCTTAAATGTTGGGGTAAAAGTGCATATTTGGCTGGGCCAAAAAATGCCGACTGGGTTCCCATCAAAAATAATAGAATCAGCAGCATCATGTAACTTTCGGTGAGAAAGGCGATAGCAGCTAAAGCCATAATAATAATTTCAGCAAACTTTACGATACGCATAATCTGCGCTTTATCGTATTTATCTGCTAATACACCTGCCGAAGCTGAAAAAAGGAAAAAAGGAAGTATGAATAAGCCAGCTGCGAGGTTAATGATCAGATCTGAATCGAGGGGCAATGTACCAGGAGCAGAAAATGCAATAAGAATGAGTAAGATATTCTTATAGACATTATCGTTAAAAGCCCCAAGAGCCTGCGTAAGAAAATAGGGTAAAAACCGCTGCTTAGTTAAAAGGCGCGATTGGGGCTGAACACTCATCAAATACTCCGCTTATGCGTTCCAAGCGTTTAAATATGTATCTAATAAGTTGTCTATTAGTGCTTTTGCGTCAACCGGAACGGAAGTGAATAATTTGTCATCAACACTTAATAACGTAATACCATGAACTCCCGCCCATAAAACACGGCTTGCTTCTAAGATATCAGCATCAGATTTTTGAGGGGTAATTTGACGAATTAAGGTTTCAAGCATACTTGTCATATTATTGATTCGTTCAGCTTGCCATTCAGGAAGCTCATCACCATTCATTGTGTGCTGGAAAATTAACTGCCAGCGATAAGGGTGAGCGGCTGCAAATTCTTGATAGCAATAAGCGAGCTTACGAAGTGCATCTTCTGGTGATGTTGCTGAATTCATCTGAGCTTCAGCTTCAGCGAATAATTCATCAAGTGTTTGCGCTACAGCATGAAGCAGTAGTAGGTTGTAGTTACCAAATACATTCACTAATGTGCTTGGTACATAGCCAATCATGCCAGCGACTTTTCGTAAACTTAGTTCGTGATGCGGGTGTTCATTTAAAAAAAGCTTCACTTGCTCTAGTGTCATGCTTACCAACTCTTCGCGAGTGTGGTCATTTCGTCTTGCCATCGAATAGTACTCTTAATGATTTATTTGTTGTTATTATTATAATGAAGAAAAAGGCAACATAGCCGTCGTTTTGTGACTTAGCTTAATTATAGAACGACGTTCGATATTCTAGTTGCTCACTTACGATATGGTCAAGTAATTAGCCAACTCTGAGTGCGAATAAAAGCCTATATGTGATAACACTCTCACTTAGAGTGTTATCATAAATATAGCCCAACAAAAAAACATGATTTTATTGAATGTTTATGCGCTACGTTCAGAATTTTTGACTGAAATCTGATCGTTCAACGTCCAGAAATCGACAAGAATACCGATTAAAAAGAAACCAAAAGTGCACAAATATAGAATACCAGTAAGCCATTTACCCATATACATTCGATGAAGACCAAAGACACCTAAAAACGTTAATAACAGCCACCCGACGGTATAATCAATATCGCCTGCTTGGAAGCGAAAATCCGCTTCGCGATCCATCGCGGGGATGAGAAATAAATCGATCAACCAGCCTATCCCGCACAAACCTAATGTTAAGAACCAAATTGTGCCAGTAACAGGTTTGCCATAGTAAAATCGGTGAGCACCTGTGAAGCCGAAAATCCATAATAAATAGCCAATTAACTTACTATGTGTATCTTGCATAAATATTCCCGTAGTTGTTCTTATTTAGAGTGGTTACGCCACAAGGTTATATACTTGTTATATTCATTTTTTGACAAGGTTTATAGAGAAAAGTGCAATAAAAAATTGTTTTGAAACAACATACTAGTCTTTTATCTTTATTTATGATTTGTCACTGTCAGATTGTACAGATAAAAGTGAATATCAATCTTTTTTTGTTAATGTGTTTCGATCTTAATATTAGTTTATCCGTTTAATATCTTTAATCAGCATGGATTAAAAAGTCTATTATTCAACCGTTTGAACGTATTTTTACATTATCATCATCATTAGTAACAATTTGCAGATGAGGATTGATTGACTTTCTAAAGTATACAGATAGGATGCAATCAGAACATGGCAAAGGTAATAATAATATGAAACGCTTCTTTACTCTGTTTGCTTTGATCGTGGCGGTGTCGTTTTCGGCTCCTCATGCAGAAGCAAAGAAATTTGGTGGTGGCAAATCGTTTGGTAAAAGCTTTAAAACAGCGCCTGCGAAACAGCAACAGCCACAACAAACGAATACAATTAATAAACAAAATCCAACGGCTGCACAATCAGGTAAGAAAGGTCTGATGGGTGGTTTGATGGGCGGGTTATTGGCTGGTGGCTTACTTGCTGCATTCTTTGGTGGTGCGTTTGACGGCATTCAATTCATGGATATTCTTATCTTTGGTCTGATTGCATTTGTCATCTTCAAGCTATTCAAAACAATGCGTGGCACTAAAGGGACACCAACGGGTCATCGTGAAGCGTATGCAGGGAACTCCCCGCAACAGCAGCACAATACTCAGCAGCGTCAACAAGCGCCTGAAATGAATGCAGCGCCTCAACAATCTGGTTATGTATCAACAGATAGCGATGTGCCGTTTAATTTGCCACCTAATTTCAATATGAATGCGTTCTTGAGCGGTGCTCGTGATCACTACCGTATTTTACAAGGTGCATGGAACCACAACGAGCTTGATAAAATTCGTGAATACGTTTCACCTGCTTTATTAGCTGATTTGACGGCAGAGCGTGCAAAACTTGAAGGTGAGCAGCATACAGAAGTGATGTATGTTGATACTGAAATGGTACGTGCTGACTTTGATGCGAATTTAGCACAGCTAAGTATTCAATTCTCAGGTCGTTACAAAGATCGTAATGAAGAGCATGAAGCTGACATTACCGATGTTTGGCATTTAGAGCGTGATTTACGTACGCCTAATGCACCTTGGTTGATTGTTGGTATTCAAGCTTAGGCATTGAATTAGCGATGTAACTGTATAAATAGAAGCCGCTTTAATCGAGCGGCTTTTTTGTGCCTGTTAATCTATACTGGTTAAAATCTATAATTATGGAATTGGTATAAAATTGTATTGAAGCACTCTTTTTTCGTACCACGAGAGTATGGTGAACAGATGGTTATCGGTTTCAAAAAGTAGAGTCTGTAACGTTGAGTAGATGATTGAATTCATTGTTATGCGCATTGCGCACTTGTCATAAACAGGAGTGGTGGCATAGTGAGCGACAGCATAATGAATACGATGGGTATAAATATCCAAATATTTGAACTAGGTCGCGATATCTGCTTTAAAGGTTTCCAGAGATTGATCTCTACACCTACTTTTATTCATATCAGGCGCTATTATTAAGCAAGTTGGTATTTAAACAAAACAGACCAAGTCTCGATTGGTAGTAAAATTATATAGAGGTGACTATGCCATATACTGCAGAACTTGTTGATGAAATGAACCTTCTTGTTAGGTTTCCAATGCACAGCGATTTGGAAGGGATCAAGGTCCGCGGTGATGCTGCGCCTGAAATGGTAGCAGCAGCAAAACGCTTGTTTACTAAAGGTTTAGTAACGCAAGAAGATGGTGGTTATTTAACATTTTCTGGCCATCAAGCCGTAGAGCATGCTAAATCAACTATTCGTATTTTAACGGGTACCGTAGCCGTTTAACACATTACAACAATTAGAGCACAACTTGTAATTAGGTTATGTTTTCTAGTTCCATAATAATAGCTAAAGCTTGCTCGTTTGATGTACCACATATATCAGGGCAAGCTTTAAAATTATGGCATACCGCTGGCCGTTCTGGCTGACCAAAAATTGTGCAAAGATTCTTCTCGTTTAGCTGAATGCAGCGAACACCAGCAGGCTTACCATTTGGCATGCCGGGAATAGCAGAAGAGATACTCGGTGCAATACAACAGGCACCACAACTTAAGCGACATTCCATCTCATATCCTATACTTCACGAAGATATATCGTTGGGTTTTACAACCAAACACGACATTTACAAAAGGTTGCGCAAGTTACCACTCATCGTTCTCGGGGTCAAAATTTCATGCTTTTTAATGGTGTAAATAATAATGCCTCTTATTACAGCTATTCTTAAGACTTAATCCGCAGTATTCGCTTGCACTTTAATCATTAGACAGCTATAAAACCGCCTCCTTAGCTATATAGGCTAGGGTTAGGTAATGAATAGGTTGGGTAGTATGGTACGTTTTTGGGAAGATAAAGAATTAGCAATAATGACAGATCAAGAGTGGGAATCTCTCTGTGATGGTTGTGGTAAGTGCTGTTTGCATAAATTAATTGATGATGCGACAGATGATATTTATTTTACCAATGTTGCGTGTAGCTTACTGGATAACAACACTTGTTCTTGTAAAGACTATCAGAACCGTTTTGAGTCTGGTGAAGAGTGTTTAAAGCTAACACGTGAGCGTATCGACGAGTTTGTTTGGCTACCAGAAACGTGTGCATACCGTTTGCTTGCTGAAGGCAAACCGTTACCTGAGTGGCATCCTTTAATTACAGGCTCTAAAAAGGCCATGCACAAAGCGGGTGAATCGGTGAAAGATCAAGTTGTCTATGAAATTGACGTCATCGATTGGGAAGATCACATTACCAACCACCCGAACCGTTAATCGCGTTATTGAATTCTAATAAAACCCCGGCAATGATGACTTATTATAAGTTACGCATTGCCGGGGTTTTGTGTATCTAATACCAAGAGAAAGTCTTACAAATTAAGATCGAGTACTTAGGTCACTATAAGGCTTAAGCATGTGCTAATGCTTGAGCCCGTTGCAGAATTTCAACAATGGGGGCTGCTTTATTCAAACTGCGAATGTCGACAAATAATTCTTTAGCCTCAGGATATTCATGACGCAGGTAGGCAAACCACTGCTTAACACGATTAGGGTAGTAGAGCCCTTTATCACCTTTGATTTCAAATTCAGAAAACTTAAGCAATAGCTGAATAACATGGTGCCATGGCATGTGTGCTTCATTGCGTTTTATGACATTACACAGGTTGGGTAAATTGAGCGCACCACGGCAAATCATCAAGGCATCTGTTTGGGTAACGTTTAAGCATGCTTGTCCGTCTTGGTAGTTCCAGACTTCACCATTAGCAATAATGGGAATAGAACTTTTTTCTTTTACTTGACGGATGTAGTCCCACTTTATTGTTTCGGCTTTATAACCATCGACTTTTGTACGAGCATGAATAGCAATTTCATCACCGCCAGCCTGTGCTACGGCATCGACAATTTCAAAGCAGTGCGTTGGGTCATCCCACCCTAAACGAACTTTTGCTGTTACAGGTTTCGTTGGGCAAACAGCATTACGTACTTCTTTGACTATTTGGTAAATCTTTTTGGGTTCTTTAAGCAGAACTGCACCACCGCGATTCTTATTTACCGACTTCGCTGGGCAACCAAAATTAATATCGATACCCGCCGAGCCAAGATTACTTGCACGGTATGCATTTTCAGCCATCCATACAGGCTCTTGACCTAACAGTTGAACACGCACAGGTGTTCCTGACGTTGTTTTTCCACCATGGTGAAGCTCTGGACACAGGCGATAAAAAACGCTACTTGGTAATAAGCTATCAATAATCCGAACGAACTCTGTGACGCAAAGATCGTAATCATTGATGTTTGTTAGTATTTCTCGCATTAAAGGGTCTAAGACACCTTCCATTGGACCTAAAATTACTCGCATATCACCCGTGGCTTTATCTGTGTGGCTACAAAAAGTGTAAGGTGCGAGATTTTAGTGCCCAAAGGCGTGCTTGTCATCTAATCTTATGCGTTAAGCCGATTTATTCTTATCGTTCTTGTGTGATGACTTTTTTCTTTTTAATGCTTTTCCTGATATTACCTGTGTTTTTTTACTATCGGTATACTCAGGTTCTAAACTTAGGGTAAGCATATTACGGGCAACATCTTCAGCAGGAATGGGCTCTAAATTACCAAGAGGGCCCATCAAAAGAGGGTGGATCATTTCAAATAAACGTTGAACAATAATTTCATCTTTACGGGGTTTAGAACGTTCGCCCGTTAATGGCCCTGGTCTAACAAATGTGCAGCGAGCAAAGCCCATCTTGCTGAGTGCTTGCTCCATTTTTCCCTTACAGCGTAAATAGTGGGAAGGTGACCACGGGTGAGCACCAAGACTGGATACAACCGTAATATTTTTTACGCCCAATAAATGCATCGTATTAGCCACATCTTTGACTAATTGATAATCAATAGCTTCTAAATCTTTGCTGCTGCCAGCTTGCTTCGTCGTCGTGCCTAGGCAGATATAACCGTATGTTGGTGTATGATCTGTCTCGTTCCATGTTGTTACCCGTAGTTCTGGGTGAACAATTTGCGTGAGATTTTTACTGTGAAAAGGCAGTTCACGGCGTGACAAAGAATAAACGATATTAAAATGCTCGCAGGCCAGTAATTGATGAAGAAGTTCATCACCAACTAGTCCACTAGCACCCGCAATAATCGCACTCGCTTTTTCTTGACGCATTATGTTGTCCCTAACTACCAAAAAGAAAGACGTATGAAGTCATGTGGATATATATCTACCCAAGTTACCTCAATATGCTCGTTTCAGCGAGAATAAAACCAGTTTTGCCTTTATCTTCATCAAATTTCAATACTATTTATGTAAAATTGCAGCGTTGGTTGAAGATAAAGTTTAGTTGCACGCTTTGGTTTAACTATTTGTTAACGTTAGTGATGGGGTTATTAACGTAGAGTTTGCTGCCCTGTTCCTCGCATCCTCAGGTTGTTGAGGTATAATCGGGCTATATTGAGAACCGTATGATAGAACCGGAAAATAAAATGACAGATTTAATGACACTACCAGCTGATTGGGACGGCATGCCAGCCGCATTCATTGAAGGCGCACTTTTGGCTGCGAATGCAAACCCGAAGCCACTAGTTCCAGAAGCATGGTTACCAGTACTTATTAATGGTGGTGTGGTTGAAGAAGATCAAAAAGATGTGACCGATGAGCAGAAAAAGGCAATCCTTAGCCACTTTCAAATGCAGTATCAGTACATCAAAGCAGGTGAGTACGAACTACCAGAAAGTCTTGTGTGGAATGTAGAAGACGGGGTAAACGAATCGTTAGGACATTTTGCAGAAGGTTTCCTAAGTGTATGGCCTCAAATCGAACCTAACTGGGCCGAACAAGCTATTTCAGATGGCACTATGCGCATGTTGTCTGCGCTTATTACCACGATGATGCTGCTGCTTGATGAAGAAGATACATTAGCGCAAATGAAAGAGGCTGGAATGACAAGCCTACCAACGCCGAGCGATCTTTATCCTCAGGTATCACTTATGATTGGTGAAGTGGTAATGGCTGCTGATGAAATACAGCAGGGCGCGGGTGCACAAGCTGTAAACCCGTATAAAGAAACAGGCCGTAACGATGCTTGTTTATGCAATAGTGGTAAAAAATTCAAGCAATGTTGTGGTAAGTAATGCCGCAAAAAAATATGCGCAACACTGCGGAATCGGTAAGCATTAAACCGATTATTTTGGTTGTGGCTGGGGTGATTGAAAAACAAGGTCGTTATTTATTAGCGCAGCGTGTTGAACATGCCTGTCAAGGTGGTTTATGGGAATTCCCCGGTGGTAAAGTGGAAGAGGGAGAAACCCCTCAAGCTGCTTTAGAGCGAGAGCTAACGGAAGAGCTGGCTATTCAAACAACAACAGGTCGGTTTTTAGCTGACAGTGTGTTTGATCATGGCGATAAGATAATTCATTTGAAAGGATACCTCAGCCATTGGGAATCAGGCTCATTAGTTTTACACAGCCATCAAGCGAGTGTATGGGCTGAGTTAACGGAAATAAGCCATTATGCACTTTGCCCTGCAGACTATCCTATTTTAGAGGCCTTAGTCGCCAAATAGAGCACATTAAAAAAGGAGAACGTGATGTTCTCCTTTTTTGTTTAAACCGTTTAATGGTGTTTTATATCAATCTAGACATTTACATATCCAGAATGGTATTCGTCCTCTTACTAAAAAACTGAGCAATAACGATCAATGCTAATGCGACTAAATTACCTGCAAAGATAATAACGAGCCATTGTGGCATTGATTGCCCAAGGAAAGTCCAAACAACTTCTGCACAATCGCCGTAAGCTTCGAACATCCATGGAACCCATTTATTCAATGGTGCCCAATTAGGGAACTGTACAAAGAGATCACAGGTTGCAAAAGGTGAGGGGTTGAATTGATAACCCACATGTTCAATCGATAGCTGTAAGCCTCTTACTGCGCTGTAACCCCACGCAATAAGCCCAGCCCAACGAATGATGGCATATTGTGGAGCAATAGCGCCTAACAGTGCTGCAAACGCAATGCCCATCATGGCAACGCGCTCATAAATACACATTACGCAAGGCCCTAGTTTCATACCATGTTGGAAGAACAGAGCACTGCCCTCGAAAAAGACAATACACAGTAGTAACAGTAACCAAGATATACGGCTTTTTGAGAATGTGTTCAGAAATTGCATATGATGTTCTCTAAGCTAATTGAAGTCAAAAGTATAAAAGAAAGCCCTGACTAATCAGGGCTTTTACATTTCTATCAGACACTCATAATCGAGAATAATTCAATTAATGTCCAGCCGCAGGTGCAATCGTCGACATAACTTCACCCGTATTATGAACCAGCCAGCCCATGTCGTAGAACCATTCAGTCATTGGCAGAAGCATAAATTCGATACCTGCTAAGCCAACCAGTGCAAGTACAATAGTATAAGGCAATGCCATATATACCATACGACCATACGAAAGGCGGATTAAAGGAGCAAGTGCTGAGGTCAGTACGAACAAGAATGCAGCTTGACCATTTGGTGTTGCCACTGACGGTAGGTTTGTACCCGTGTTAATGGCAACCGCTAACATGTCGAATTGATCACGAGTAATCGCGCCATTGACTAAAGCAGATTTGACTTCATTAATGTAAACCGTACCAACAAAGACGTTATCCGACACCATAGAAAGTAAACCATTGGCGATATAGAACATCGTCATCTGTGCATTACCGTTAAGGGTCAGCACCCAAGAAATAATCGGTGTAAATAACTGTTGGTCAATGATTACAGCAACTACCGAGAAGAAAACGGCTAATAATGCGGTAAACGGTAACGCTTCTTCAAACGCCTTACCTAAAGCATGCTCTTCAGTAACACCAGTAAACGATGTAGCAAAGATAATAACAGTCAAACCAATCAAGCCTACTGCTGCTAAGTGCATGGCTAGACCGATAATTAACCATACTGCGATCAGTGCTTGCGCTGTTAATTTAGCGTAATCGATATTTGTACGGCTTTTGCGTTCTTCGTTATCATAATCGACCAAAATTCTACGTACGTTTTCAGGCAAATGTGTTCCGTAACCGCAAATTTGGAATTTTTCGACCAAAGCGCACGTCAATAATCCACACATAAAAACAGGAACCGTCACTGGCGACATGCGAAGAATAAACTCACCAAATAACCAACCAGCTTGGTCGGCAATAATCAGGTTTTGAGGTTCACCAACCATTGTCATTACGCCACCTAATGCTGTACCGATACCGGCGTGCATAAGTAGACTACGTAAGAATGAGCGGTAATTTTCCAGATCATCTCGGCTCACTTCACGCACGTGAGTATCTGTGGTGTGATCATGAGAAGTATTAGGATCTTGTCCTGATGCTACTTTGTGATAAATGCTATAGAAGCCGACTGTAACGCTGATAACAACGGCGATAACTGTTAGTGCATCAAGGAAAGCGGAAAGAAATGCAGCCATTAAACAAAAAGATAATGACAGCAGAATCTTAGAGCGAATACCAATCAGTATTTTAGTAAAGATATAAAGCAGTAGCTGCTTCATAAAGTAAATGCCAGCTACCATGAAGATCAGTAGTAGTAGTACTTCAATATTCGCAACCAGCTCATGTTTGACCTGAGCTGGGCTAGTCATACCGATAGCAACAGCTTCAATAGCTAATAATCCGCCAGGTTGGAGAGGGTAACATTTTAGTGCCATTGCTAATGTGAATATAAATTCGACAACTAACAGCCAGCCAGCAACAAAAGGATCAACTAAAAAGAAAACAAAAGGATTGATGATAAGAAAGGAAATTATTGTAATTTTATACCAATCAGGCGCTTTACCTAAAAAGTTCTTAATAAACGCGTTCCCTAGCGAAATAGCCATCTTTGGGGGTCTCTTATAGTGTACGTGTTAATAAATGAGCTGGGCGCGGCCTTTGTATCTAAATCAGACCTCTAAGCTAAACATCATATCTGGTTGATTAAATAGATGGTGTTTAACTTAAAGTAGGCAGCAGCGTCCATTCAGCTCCCATTATTTATTCGATGCTAACTGTACCGTTAGATCAGAATCAGTCAAGTTATGTAAGCTGATGTTACATAAATTACTCAGGTTTCACCTCAAAATGAGAATATTAATGTGCTAGAAACTCACGGTATGCAATTTACAGTTAAAAGTGTAAGCAAATGTTGCGCAGAATCAACTTTACTTAACATCCAGGCCTGAATGTGCATCTATAGCCAAGTTATAATCCTTTCTGTAATTTCGCCTATTCTTGAACTAGTGGTATGATGAGTGAATAAAATATAAACAAGAAGCAAATTGGATAGCATTTAAATGGTTATAAAGGCTGACAGCCCAGCAACGTTTGCTGAGAAATATATCATTGAGAGTATCTGGAATGGTCACTTTCCTCAGGGTTCGATTCTTCCAGCTGAACGTGAATTATCAGAACTGATTGGCGTAACTCGAACAACATTACGTGAAGTGTTACAACGGTTAGCTCGTGATGGATGGTTGACTATCCAACACGGTAAACCAACACGTGTGAATAATTATATGGAGACTTCAGGTCTTAGTATTTTAGACACTTTGATTACGTTAGACGGTCAAGATGTTCAGAGTGTACTTGAAGATCTATTAGCTGCTCGTACTGATATCAGCAGTGTGTTCATGCGCTATGCCGTGAAGGGTAACGGTAAAGAATCTAGTGAATTGATTGAGCATGTTATTCAATCATGTGAAGAACTGTTGAATGCAAATAGCTTTGCTGAATTCGTAGAAAACAGCGATGACAAGTTGCCACTTATGCAGCAAGTTAAGAAAATTGTTGATAAATATGGCAAAACGGATCCTGAATTGTGTGAAGCAGTTTGCCGTGCTCGTGCATTTAACTATTATGATTATCGTTTGTTCCAAGGTTTAGCGGGCAAATCAGGTAACAAGTTGTATGTATTGACGATTAATGGTTTGCGTAAAATTTACACCCGTGTGGGTGGTTATTATTTCATGAGCCCAGAAGCGTGCCAGTTAGCACTAGATTTCTACCGTGAAATGCAGTCTTACTGTGATAATAATCAACCGGAACATGTTGCCGATCGTTTAAAGAAATATGGCCGTGAAAGTGGTGCGATTTGGTACAGTAATCGTATCGAAATTGCACGTTACTTATACGAAGAAGAGCAGTAACTGTTCTTTAATTTAGATATATAAAAAGCCGAAGGTAATATTACCTTCGGCTTTTTTATTGTCTTCTTTACGTTATTTTTTACACATTCTGTAATATAAAATAGGCTTTATATTTCAGTGTTATATTGATTTTGAATAGGGCAAGTTGCCAGAATTTGTGTTCTGCCATCAGGCATCTCTTCTTCAAGCGTTACATCAAATCCCCAAATACGGTGCAAGTGTTTAATCACCTCATTATAGCTATCTGCGAGTGGTACACGATTGTGTGGTACATAACGAAGAGTTAATGAACGATCACCTCTAAGTGCCACATTCCAAACTTGAATATTGGGCTCATTATTACTGAGGTTGTACTGAGAGGATAACTTTTCACGGATGGCACGATAGCCTTCTTCATTATGAATCGCATCGACTTCCACATAGTTGTGTCTGTCATCATCATTGACGGCAAAGAGTTTAAAATCCCGCATTAACTTCGGCGAAAGATACTGGCTAATAAAGCTCTCATCTTTAAAATTTCTCATCGCAAAGTGTACGGTTTCTAACCAATCTTTACCTGCAATATCAGGAAACCACTGTTTATCTTCTTCTGTTGGTTTTTCACACATACGTCGAATATCTTGGAACATAGCGAAACCAAGGGCATAAGGGTTAATGCCGCTGTAGTAAGGACTATTATATTCAGGCTGTGCCACGACATTGGTGTGACTGTGAAGAAACTCCATAATGAAACGATCAGTGACTAATCCATCGTCATAGAGGTGGTTCATGATGGTGTAATGCCAAAACGTCGCCCAACCTTCGTTCATGACTTGGGTTTGTTTTTGCGGGTAGAAATATTGACTAACTTTACGCACAATTCTAACTATTTCTCTTTGCCAAGGCTCTAGCAAGGGGGCGTGTTTCTCGAAGAAATAAAGAATGTTTTCTTGGGGCTCAGAAGGGAAGCGAACCTCTTCTGAATGGTTTTCTTTTTCTTCGTTTACCGGAATTGTGCGCCATAGTGAATTTACTTGAGTTTGTAAATAATCTTCACGTGCTTTTTGGCGTGCAGTTTCTTCTACTAATGATATTTTTTGTGGTCGTTTATAGCGATCTACACCGTAGTTCATTAATGCGTGGCAAGAATCGAGTAGTCTTTCGACATCCTCGACGCCATACCTTTCTTCGCATTCTGTTATGTATTTACGGGCAAATAAAAGATAATCAATGATCGAACTTGCGTCTGTCCATGTCTTGAATAAATAGTTACCTTTGAAGAAAGAGTTATGACCATAACATGCGTGCGCCATGACTAACGCCTGCATAGTGATGGTGTTTTCTTCCATTAGATAAGAGATACAAGGGTCTGAGTTTATAACAATTTCATAAGCCAGACCCATTTGACCATGCTTATAGCCACGTTCTGTTTCGATAAAACGTTTACCAAATGACCAATGATGGTAATTAATTGGCATGCCTATACTGGAATAAGCATCCATCATTTGTTCAGCTGTGATGATCTCTATCTGATTGGGATAGGCATCTAACTGATAATGGTCAGCAATACGTTTGATTTCTACGTGATACTGTTCAAGTAGGTCAAAAGTCCAATCTGGACCATCACTGAGTGTTTTTGTCTTTGTGGTTGTAACCATATAACACACTCCCCAAAAGCGCTTATTGACATTAAAAACGAATCATCAACACGTGTTAGCCACTAGCTGACTTGTTTTTTAAATAGCTCCCTGAATACAGGGAAAATGTCATCCACAGTCCTTATGTTTTGCATTGCAAAGTTGGCGTGAGTTCCTTGCAGTGCTTCGTATTCTCTCCAGAGCGTTTGATGTGCTCGTCGAGTTATTTCGATATAAGAGTAATAACGGGTTACTGGTAGAATCTCTTTATTGAGTAATTCACGACAGCCTGGCGAGTCATCAGCCCAGTTATCACCATCAGATGATTGAGCCGCATAGATATTCCATTCAGCAGGGGAGTAACGCTTTTTGATGATGTCATTCATCATACGTAAGGCGCTGGATACAATCGTGCCCCCAGTTTCCTGCGAGTAGAAAAACTCGTGTTCATCGACTTCTTTAGCTTGTGTATGGTGGCGAATAAAGATCACATCTACATTCTTGTAGGTTCGATTTAAAAACAAGTACAGTAAAATATAAAAGCGTTTCGCAATGTCTTTTGTGGCTTGATCCATCGAACCAGAGACATCCATTAAGCAGAACATAACAGCTTGGCTGCTTGGCTGAGGACGACGCTCATAGTTTTTGTAGCGTAAGTCAAAGGTATCAATAAACGGCACACTGCTTATTTTCTTTTGCAGTGCCTCTATTTCGTCTAGAATTTTCTTTTCTTCAAATGGTTGTGCAGGTTCAGTGGTCTGTAACAAGTCTAGGGCTTGTTCAAATTCACGTAGCTGTCTGCGTTTTCCTGCTGTCATTGCAGTTCGGCGTGCTAACGAATTTTGTAATGATCGTACTATTGCAATATTCGACGGTACACCGGCTGATTTATAACCAGAACGAAATGTCTTCCATTCAACAATTTTATTGAGTTGGTTCTTTTGAAGGTTTGGTAATTCCAAATCTTCAAACAGCAAATCAAGATATTCATCTTTCGATATTTGAAAGACGAATTCATCCTCTCCTTCACCATCTTGGCTAGCTTGACCTTCACCTGCGCCACCTTGCCCACCCCCACTAGGGGGGCGTTCAATACGATCGCCGGGGCTAAATTGGTCGTTGCCTGGGTGAACAACATTACGTTGTCCACCACGGCCCTGATGAAAGCTTGGCTCTCTGATATCGCGAGAAGGGATAGTAATATCTTCCCCGCTCTCAACATCGGTGATCGAGCGCTTATTGACCGCATCCGCAATTGATTCTTTAATTTGCGATTTATGGCGGCGTAAGAAGCGCTGGCGGTTCACCGTGCTTTTATTTTTACCATTGAGCCTGCGGTCTATAAAATGCGCCATAAGCTCTCCCCCTGTTTATTTATCCTACCGCGTGTTTATCAACTTCTGTATTTATGAAGACTTACGTACGCGTAGATACCATTCAGATAACAACCGTACTTGTTTGCGGGTGTAACCCTTTTCCATCATTCGAGCGACAAAATCATCATGTTTCTTTTGTTCATCTGTTGATGTTTTGGCATTGAAGGAAATAACAGGAAGCAGTTCTTCTGTATTTGAGAACATTTTCTTCTCAATTACAGTGCGCAGTTTTTCATAGCTGGTCCAATTTGGATTTGTTCCTGCATTGTTAGCTCGTGCACGAAGTACGAAGTTCACAATCTCGTTTCGGAAATCTTTTGGATTACTGATCCCAGCAGGTTTTTCAATTTTTTCCAATTCATTATTCAATGCTGAACGGTCAAATAGTTGCCCTGTATCTGGGTCGCGGTACTCTTGATCTTGAATCCAAAAATCAGCGTAACTCACATAGCGATCAAAGATGTTCTGACCGTACTCAGAGTAAGACTCAAGATATGCGGTTTGGATTTCTTTTCCAATAAACTCAACATATTTCGGAATCAAATAACCTTTCAAAAATTCAAGGTACTTTTCAGACAGATCTTGCGGGAATTGTTCACGCTCAATTTGCTGTTCAAGTACGTAGAATAGATGCACTGGGTTCGCTGCAACTTCAGAGTGATCGAAGTTAAAGACTCGGGATAGGATCTTAAAGGCAAAACGAGTCGATAGACCGTTCATTCCTTCATCGACACCTGCGTAATCACGGTACTCTTGGTACGATTTTGCTTTAGGGTCGGTATCTTTTAATGTTTCACCGTCATAGACACGCATTTTTGAATAGATGCTTGAATTTTCAGGCTCTTTCAAACGAGAAAGTGCTGTGAATCGAGCAAGGATTTCTAGCGTGCTAGGTGAACATGGCGCTGAAGATAGTTCACTGTTTTGCAGTAGTTTTTTGTAAATTCTGATTTCTTCCGAAACACGTAAACAATAAGGCACTTTCACGATGTAAACACGATCGAGGAAGGCTTCGTTATTCTTATTATTTCGGAATGTTTGCCATTCAGATTCATTAGAGTGAGCCAGAATGATACCGTCAAACGGCAGTGCTGATAAACCTTCAGTACCGTTGTAGTTGCCTTCCTGTGTGGCTGTTAGTAGAGGGTGCAGCACTTTTAGCGGCGCTTTAAACATCTCTACAAATTCCATCATCCCTTGGTTAGCTTTACACAAGGCACCTGAGTAACTGTATGCATCAGGATCATCTTGTGAGAAGTGCTCAAGCTGGCGAATATCTACTTTACCCACTAAGGCTGAGATATCTTGGTTGTTTTCATCACCAGGCTCAGTTTTAGCAATACCGACTTGATCTAGAATAGATGGACGTACCTTGATAACTTTAAATTTGGTGATGTCACCGCCAAATTCATGCAAGCGTTTTGCTGCCCAAGGAGACATAATGCTATTTAGATAACGATCTGGAATGCCATATTCTTTATTAAGAATATCGCTATCTTCATTTTTATCGAATAAGCAGAAAGGGTGGTCATTAACGGGGCTGCGTTCACCGTTTGCCGTTAAAATATAGATGGGTACTTTTTGCATTAAGCTTTTTAGCTTTTCAGCTAATGATGATTTACCGCCACCTACAGGGCCAAGTAAATACAAAATTTGTTTACGCTCTTCTAGGCCTTGTGCTGCATGCCTTAAGTAGGAAACAATTTGTTCTATCGCATCTTCCATGCCATAGAAATCTTCGAATGTTTCGTAGCGTGAAATCACACGGTTAGAGAAAAGTCTGCTCAAGCATGGATCTTGAGCGGTATCGATCATTTTTGGTTCACCGATGGCCATAAGCAGACGTTCTGCTGCGTTCACATATGAACTACGGTCATTACGGCAGATCTCAAGGAATTCTTGCAACGAAAGCTCTTCATCCTTGGCTTCTTCATAGCGTTGACGATAATGGTCAAAAATACTCATGGTATGCCCCCTGAATCGTTCTTTAATCAATTAGAAAGGACGAAAACAAAAAACTTTCACATCCCTCATATCTAAGACTAGACCTAACTGATCAAAATGCTGCACTGAGTTGTTGGTTTTTAAATAAATTTCCTTTTTTCTTTCATTTCGCTAGCTTGTATATTTCTTGTTCACAATCTTACTATCCTCTTAAAAAATGGGAGATGCAAGCAAGATTGTTAGCAAAATGTAACTGAACTTCGCTGATATTCAGTATTTGTTCTATCAATAGTCGTTAACATCATTTAATTAATATATCTTGGTTTTATATGCTTTATTATCGATATTCTTTAATTGAATAAAGCCTTTGACGTCGATTTTATGGAGTATTACTGCGTTTTGAAGGCTGTTCGTATAATGATAAGAAATGTACTTTTACCTGTTTGTGTGATTTTTTGTGCTATACGAATGAATTTATTTGTCTATTTTTGAGAGTGAATAAAAAAATACATTGAATTGGCTGTATTTTTCTTTGTTGATGCTTATTTTTCGAGCGAAATCAACAACCCTGTTTTAAGCTTGAGAGATAGAAAAATAAAAAGTATAGATAGGGGATTTTGATTTATGGGTATTTCACGTGTTGATACAGTATCAATTCCTGTTTCTAATCAGGGTCAGTCATTGTTATTTTATCGTGATGCGTTGGGCTTTGAATTAGTACGTGATCATCATGCAAATAATAAGAAACGCTGGATTCAGCTCGCACCTAAAGGCGCGGAAACAACCATTAGTTTAGTGGTGCCATTTGCTGGAATGAAAGCGGGTTCTGTACAAGGCCTGGTGGTTAAAACTGATGATATAACATCAACTTATAATGAATTAGCGGATAGGGGGGTGAGCTTGTCTGAGATTGTGTCACTTATTGGCGGCCGCTTTGCAACGTTCACGGATCCAGACGGCAATGGTTGGGTACTCATTGAAGCAACATCGCATATGATGGCTTAATGAGCATTGCTTATGTCGTGGATAATTTTCTTTTTCATCGAAGATAGCTGTAATCAAAGACGTTTGAAATCTGATTGTGAGTTTTTAGCATGTCGGTATTAAAAAGCCGCACAGCTATGCGGCTTGTTTAACTGAATATTACAGCTCAGTGGTGTCGAATGAAAACCCGATTACTTTTTCACAGAAATCAGTGTGCTTAGGGTGTGAGATTGACCTGGCGCTAACTCAATACCTTGACCGTGAATCGTTGATTCAACACACACCATGGTTTCAAAACTATTATCAGCCATGTCACTCATGTTGATTGATAATTCTTGCCAAGGGTTCCAAATAACCGCTGCATTATGACCTTGGTTCTCAACCGCAATTTGGCGTTGATTATTTTTATCATTAATCTCGATGATGTCTTGTGGTGAGGTGTAAACGCGGTCTACCTCTTGAGTGAATATGAGCGTGTCGCCACCTTCAGCAATTTTTCCACTTTGTGTGCTATCGTTGTACTCTTTACCCATACCTGTAATTTCAATGGTATTAATATCAGCAACAGTAAAGTAAGTGTGTAAGGCTCCGCCGTATGACCAGCTATGATCATCGATATTGGTTGATGTTAAGTGGACTTTAAGCTCTGTACCAATTTCAAAAATCAGTTCATTTTTGAATTTATGTGGCCACATTTCACGTGTTGATTCAGAGTCTTCTAACATCAGCGAAATAATCACACCATTGCTATTTTCACGGTGTTCTTTAAGTGTCCATTGGCTGTTTCGTGCAAAACCATGCGATGGCGTTGCCGCTTTACCAAACCAAGGCCAACAAACAGGAATGCCGCCACGAATGGCTTTAGTTGTATCAAACTCAGCTTTTTCACTAAGCCATATTACATCTTGCTCACCTGATGGTTTGAACCAAATTAGGTGTCCACCATGAAGAGATATACCTGCTTCTGCAGTATCATGAATAACACGAACTATTTTCACGCCCTGAAATTCACAAATGGTAACAGCATCTGAAAGTGCATTAATCGTTGAAAGCTTACGTAAATCCATCGACTATTCCTTACTTAACTATGATTTAAATGTTTATTCAGCTATTTAATCAAAATTTCGTGTAGAAAAGATAGCGGAATAAGCACTTATTTTTCGTTTAAAAATATCATTATTTATGAAAACTTATTTGTTAAATTTGTAAAATCTCAACAAAGGGAACGGATGTAAAACTGACTCTGTAGCGGTTCAATGATACTAAAAGTGATCTATTTATAGTGTTGTTTTGTCACTTATAATACTAAAGGGGTGGGGTTATTGAATATGGCGGTGTAATTATCAATTGTTCTGTGTATAACAGATATAAAAAAAGGTAGCTAATAGCTACCTTTTTATCACTTTACTAAGTAATAATTACTTAGAGATGTGAGCAACTAGATCAAGAACTTTGTTTGAGTAACCGATTTCGTTATCGTACCAAGATACAACTTTAACGAATTTGTCAGTTAGCGCAACACCAGCTTTTGCATCGAATACTGAAGTCTGAACTTCACCGATGAAATCTTGAGAAACAACAGCGTCTTCAGTGTAACCAAGAACACCTTTAAGCTCGCCTTCAGATGCTTCTTTCATAGCAGCACAGATTGCTTCGTAAGTAGCAGCAGTTTTTAGGTTAACTGTAAGGTCAACAACAGAAACGTTTGCAGTTGGTACGCGGAAAGCCATACCAGTTAGAAGGCCGTTTAGTTCAGGAAGAACAACGCCTACTGCTTTAGCTGCACCAGTTGAAGATGGGATGATGTTCTGAGAAGCACCACGACCACCACGCCAGTCTTTAGCTGAAGGACCATCTACAGTCTTTTGAGTTGCTGTAGTAGCGTGAACTGTTGTCATAAGACCAGATTCGATACCGAACTTGTCGTTAAGAACTTTAGCAACAGGTGCTAGACAGTTAGTAGTACAAGAAGCGTTAGAAACGATGTCTTGACCAGCGTAAGTAGCGTGGTTAACGCCCATTACGAACATTGGAGTAGCGTCTTTAGAAGGACCAGTTAGAACAACTTTCTTCGCGCCAGCAGTGATGTGCTTACGAGCAGTCGTGTCGTCTAGGAAAAGACCAGTTGCTTCAGCAACAACGTCTACACCGATTTCGTCCCACTTAAGATCTTCTGGGTTACGCTCAGCAGTTACACGTACAGTGTTACCGTTTACTACTAGGTTACCGTCAACAACTTCAACAGTACCGTTGAAACGACCGTGAGTTGAATCGTACTTAAGCATGTATGCCATGTATTCAACATCGATAAGGTCGTTGATGCCAACAACTTCAATGTCATTACGCTCTACAGATGCACGGAAAACAAAACGTCCAATACGGCCAAAACCGTTAATACCAACTTTGATAGTCATTACAGTAGCTCCACAACTTAATTTTTTATGAAAGATAACTGGTGGTAAAATTACAGAATCCTTAGTGACCCTGCAAGTAAAAAACGAACTTAAATTGCTTAAGGTCAAAAAAAAGTCCGTATTTTTTTACATTCCTACTACAACGTTGTTAATTTGCACACTATTCGTTCAAATATCCAGCGTTATAGTTATTAACTTTCAATATGGTGCCTAATAACAAAAAATTGTCTTAGGCAAGTAAACAAATCTTCAGAGCAGAAAGTATGTGCTACAGTTGTGATAATTGGCAAGCCTAAATGTCAGTTAGTTCTGAAATGGATGAAAATAGGTTTTAAAATGACTAATAAAACAAATGCTTATTGGCGAGAACACTTAACAGAAGATCAGTATTATATTTGTAGAGAGAAGGGGACTGAGGCTCCTTTTTCGGGAACATTACTGCATAATCGTGATACTGGACTTTATAGTTGCACATGTTGTAAAGCGCCTTTATTTGTATCCGACAACAAATACGACTCTGGCTGCGGCTGGCCAAGCTTTGATGCGCCTGTGAATAAGGAAGCTGTCCGATATATTGAAGATATTTCACACGGTATGCAGCGTACTGAAATTCGCTGTGCAAATTGCGATAGTCATTTAGGGCATGTATTTCCTGATGGGCCAAACACAACTGGTGAGCGGTATTGTGTTAACTCGGTATCTTTAGTCTTTGAAACTAAAGACTAAAAAGTGATTGAAATTTAAAAGGACGAGAGTGTCCTTTTAAAAATATCATATTAACAGTAAGACGCTACGATACCGGAATATACTGGTTCGTTATTTTGTGGTTTTATTTCATCATATCTGCTGTGAACTTCCCTTTCTTGAGAGCATTTGTGATTTTATTAGCACTGTTATCTAATGCCTCTCGTTTACTGTCTGCCATTGGGTATAAAGCCGCAAGCTTTTCTTTGTTCGCGACGGGTAGGTTAAAATGTGATCCTACTGTTGCCCAGATATACGCATTCTGAGTAAACCCTTCCTGATGTGAAATGGTAGCCAGACTCTGGATAATTTCAGGCTGAATTCTATCGCCTTTTTTATACAGCTCTAGCGCATGCTTCAATAGCGCCAATGTTTTTTCTTTATCTTTATAGGTGTAGTAGGTTGCGAGAGCGAGCTGCAAAGCGGGTGTTTCTAATTTTTGGGTACCCTCTAATAATAAAAATTGACGCAATGCATTTTGATCACCTTGGCTCCAACGGTAATAAATAATGTCAGGATCCGGTGACTTTGATAGTTCTAAGTTCAAACGTTTTAGGGAGTTGTAGCTATGAATGAGTGCATTCATGCGGATGCTCTTACGTTCTTTTAATTCTGTTGGCTCAATACGTGCCGCGTACTCTAAGCATTTTTGATAATCATATGTGAATTGAAGCTCTTTGAATTTTTCTGCATCTGTTGGGTTTTTCTGCACATCAAAACGCTGCCAAATTAAATTTGTGCGTTGAATACGACACTGGCCATCGTTGACGTTTAGTTCTGCACACAATGCGGGGTAACTTTCACATAAACTGTCTGTTGTTCGATGGCGCTCGTAGCAGCCGCTTAATAGGGTTGTTAGCGTCGCTAAGATCGTCAGTTTAATGAGTCGGGAAGGCATAAATTATCGTCACTCGTCAACAGGTTAAAGGTGGCAGCAAATTCTATAGTTTATTATTTATAGTTCTGCCAGTAAATGATCTGGCATCAATGTGAACGACAATATGAATGTGATCATCAAAGCAAAAATACGGTTCTTACTTGACTGTTTTTGCCATGCCTTTATGGTTAGCGGTAAGAAAGCAATAAGGCTTATACCATATTTAACGTAATGGCGGATCGTAAACGCACGGATAAGAATCGTGCAACGGAGTGAAAAATGGATGTAAAACAACTATTAGATGTAATGACGCCAAAAGTATATCAGCGAATCTCGACAGCGGTTGAAATAGGTAAATGGCCTGATGGATCGGTATTAACCCAAGAGCAGCGTGATTCTGCACAGCAAGCCGTCATGCTATACCAGTCGCGACATAATGAAAATGCTGAACATATGTCGGTAGAAGCCGGTGGTGACATTAAATTTAAGTCAAAAGCAGAATTGAAGCGCGACTTCGGCGTAAAAGAACCGGTATTAGAATCTGACCTCAATGATATTGCGCGCTTTGGTCATAACGATTTATAAAGAAAGTCTTTAGTCTGCTTTAAAGATCATGGGTTCACAGTAAAAGCTACTGAGCTCATGATTTTCTTCACTGATGAGATTCGCAATCCAAGGTTCTTGCTCTATCATGCTAATATAAGCATGTAACTTGGGGTAATGTGAATTGAGCCTTAACCCTGCCATCCAGCCATTTCGAAAGATGCTCCATAAGCTCACTTCTGCCATAGAAAAGTGTTCGCAAACATATCCTTTTGCTGGTATTTGCTGTTCTAAATAATTCAATACCATAGGAAGGTGATGTTGTAAGCACTGATCGATGGCATCTTGATCAACGTCTTTATTAAGAATTTTACCTCGTAATACTTTTTGATAGAAAAGTATCCCACCAATGAGTGAGGTTAATCGTGTATCTGAATATTCTTCTAGCCAACGTATTTTGGCCCGATCTTCTGCTGTACCTGGGTAGAGGGGCGGTACGGGGCATATATCGTCTAGGTAATGTGCGATAACGGTGGAATCCATGATCGTTTGATTATTATGTTCTAGAACGGGCACTTTTCCCATTGGATGACGTTTATGAGCCAATTCTTTTTCAAGATAAGGGTTTAGCGGCTGTAGATCATAAGCAATGCCCTTATAGGCAAGTGCCAACATGATTTTTCTAACAAAAGGGGAAATGGATGCACCGTGCAAAATCATAGTTATTTCTCAAGCTAACTTTATTGGTAATAAGTGTAGCTCTAAAAAAAGAGCCGAATTAAATTCGACTCTTTTTTGATGATTTTACAGGCTAAGTTCACCACGTAAATTTTGCTGCATCATACTGCGAATTGTTTCTACCGGAAGATCGGTACTTAACAAGTAGTGCAGTTTAGCGAGTGCAGCTTCAGGGGTCATATCATAACCGCTTAACACACCAGCATCAGCGAGTGCGCAGCCTGTCGCGTAACCCCCCATATTCACTTTGCCAGAAAGGCATTGCGTAAGGTTCATTACAATCACGCCACGTTCACTTGCTTCTTTCAGTTGAGCCAGTAAATCGGGGTTTTGTGGTGCGTTACCTACACCAAATGTCAGCAAAATCATTGCATTAACAGGTTGGCGTAAAGTATTACGAATCACTTCAGGTGAAATGCCAGGGTACATTGTAATGACACCAATAGGCTGTGGTGTTATTGCATTGACCTTAAAATCACCTTCAGGCTTCTTATCAAGTTCAACATTGTTCAACTTGATATTAATACCAGCCTCAAGCAAAGGAGGCATGTTAGGTGAGATGAAAGCACCAAAGCCGTCAGCATGTGCTTTGGTGCTTCGGTTTCCACGAATTAGTTGGTTATTGAAGAACAGCGTTACTTCATTGATTGGGTAATTAGCCGCAATATGAAGTGAATTCAATAGATTACTTTGCCCATCAGAACGTAATTCAGCTAAAGGAATTTGCGATCCTGTTACAATAACGGGCTTATCTAGGTTCTCAAACATGAACGACAAAGCTGAAGCAGTGTAAGCCATGGTGTCCGTACCATGCAAAATGACAAAACCGTCATACTTGTCGTAGTTTGCTTTAATATCATCCGCGATACGCTGCCAATCCTCTGGCGACATATCAGACGAGTCAATAAGTGGCTCGTATTCGTGGATAGTAAATTTTGGCATTTCTGCACGGTGAAATTCCGGCATTTTATCCAGTTGATTTTGCATAAATCCAGCAACAGGTACGTAGCCATGATCTGACTTTTGCATACCAATGGTGCCGCCGGTGTAAGCAATGTAAATATTTTTTCTTTCCATAATCGGGTACAGACTTATCGGTTTTGGTGAGCGCATTATACGGTTAACGAACGGTAAAAAAAGCCCAGCATATGCTGGGCTGATCTCACTTCTCGATATTACTGCAATTTAGGCAGAAGGCATATTGCCCTTTTGGGTCGTTAAAGTTACTGAGTGTTGTGTAGTCTGTTACAACTTGTCGAGTGACAGGTTGTAATGCACTTGGAAGCTGACCAAGCACCATTGTGGCTACTTTTGTGCTGACTTCACTTGAAAACTGCTGTAAGAATTTCTCAGCAGTGCTGAGTGGTTCTTCCATCCAGTTCAGCTCGTAAGTCTCTAATTTTGCAAGTTCAACTGCAGCGGCAACGGCATCATCAAAATCACCAAGCTGATCGACAAGCCCGAGCTCCATCGCATCTTGCCCCGTCCATACACGCCCTTGTGCAATTTTATCTGCTTGCTCTAGTGACATGTTACGGTACTGGCTTACTAAGCCGATGAAGCGCTTATAACCGTGCTCAACACCGAGTTGGAAAACCTGCCCCACACCTGCTGGTAGTTCACGTGTTACACCAACACCTGAAAATGGAGTAGTGCCTACGCCATCACTGTATACGCCCATTTTTTCCAGCCCTTTTTCAAAGGTGGTAAGAATAGCGAAAATACCAATAGAGCCAGTAATGGTTGTTGGTTGTGCGATAATGCGATCAGCACTTGCTGATATCCAGTAACCACCTGAAGCGGCAACACTCGACATTGATACAACAACGGGTTTACCTGCTTGCTTTAACGCATCCACTTCATTACGAATGATTTCAGAGGCAAATGCACTGCCTCCAGGGCTATCAACACGTAAGATAACGGCTTTAATATCATCATCTAAACGAGCGTCTCGTAATAACGCCGCAGTTGAATCACCACCGACTGTGCCTTGGCGTTGTGTACCATCAATGATGGCACCACTGGCTACCACAACGGCAATTTGGTTATTACTTGGTAAATCGGTGTTGATAATTGTTGGTTGGTATTCGTAATAGCTGATTTGATTAAAGCTGTGTTCGCCATCACTGCCGAATTCTTCAATCATTTTATTACGTAACTGAGGACGAGAAATGAGTTCATCTACTAAACCCATTTTTAGTGATAGTTTGGCAAAATCACCATCAACAGCTTTAAGCTCTTGAACAAAGTCATCAATATTAGGCGTCAATGTTGCAGCATCAATATGGCGGTTGTTCGCGACATCAGTGGTAAAAGCACCCCACAATTGATTTAACCATACGGTATTTGCTTCTCGTGCTGGAGCAGACATATCATCACGGGTATAAGGTTCAACAAAAGACTTGTACGTACCGACACGGAAGACATGCGTATTAACGTTAAGCTTTTCTAGCAAGCTTTTGTAATACAGCGAGTAAGAACCGTAACCCGTTAGCATTACACCACCGTCTGGCGACATAAATACTTTATCTGCATAACTGGCTAGGTAGTATTGGCTTTGCCCAAAATTATCGCCATAAGCATAAACAGGTTTACCTGCTGCTTTAAACTCAGCAATCGCCTTCGCGATATAACGTAGTTTGGTTAAGCTGGTTTCAGACATACCTTTTAGGTTGAGAACTAAACCTTCAATTTTATTATCTGTCGATGCTTTTCGAATGGTTTCGGTAATATCGAACAGTATATTTTCTTGCGCAGGGGGTTGTCCTAGTGCATTTGATGCAATGCTATCAATAGGATTAATGTAGCGACGCTGCTCTACGATAGGGCCTGATAAGTCTAAAACTAATGCGGCTTTGTCGGGTTGTTCAGGTGTATCTTCACCATAATTAAACGCAACAAAAATTGCGCCAATTATGATCAAGAAAAATAGATTGAGAATAAGTTGCCGGGTGAAACTGATCAATTTCCAGATAGCACGGAATATTCTTCCAATTCCTTTAAATATTGCTTTCATGAACGTTCCTGATGATGATTCTTGTTCTTATCGTAACTTAGTAAACAAGGAATTACATTTTTAAATCACGCAATGTTACTTTGATGTAAACAAATGTTTGAAAAATGTTGTGATTGTGCAATATACTGGTCAGACCATAATCAAAAAAGAATGGAAGCCATGGACGATAAATCTTACCCTCATCTTTTAGCACCGTTAGATCTTGGTTTTACCCAATTGCGCAATCGTGTGTTAATGGGATCAATGCATACTGGGCTGGAAGAATCTCGCGATGGTTTTAAAAAACTCTCTGCTTTTTATGCTGCTCGTGCCCGCGGCGGAGTGGGTCTGATTGTAACGGGTGGCTTCTCACCAAATTTCCGTGGGCGTTTGCATCCCTTAAGTGCAGAATTTAGTTCTGCGCGTGCTGCACGTGCTCACCGTGCAATAACCGATGCTGTTCATGGAGAAGGCGGAAAGATAGCCCTACAGCTTCTTCATGCAGGTCGTTATGCTATGCACCCTTTAGCGGTGAGTGCTTCAGCGATTCGTTCACCGATATCAAAATTCACCCCAAGAGAGATGAGTTCTCGTCAAATCAAAAAAACAATTGAAGCCTTTGCTAAAAGTGCAGAATTAGCACGCGAAGCAGGTTATGACGGTGTCGAACTGATGGGTTCGGAAGGGTATTTAGTCAATCAGTTCATTTGCAAGCGTTCAAATCATAGATATGACGAATGGGGCGGCAGTTACGAAAACCGTATTCGTTTACCGATTGAACTAGTTAAGGCAGTAAGAGCTCGAGTAGGCAAAGAGTTTATTATTATTTTCCGCATCTCAATGCTGGATTTAGTTGAGCAAGGTAGTACTCAACAAGAAGTGGTTCAGCTAGCAAAAGAATTAGAAAAAGTGGGCGTCACCATTTTAAATACGGGTATTGGTTGGCATGAAGCGCGTGTTCCAACTATTGCCACCCAAGTACCAAGAGCTGCCTTCGCATGGGTAACAGAAAAGCTGAAAAACGAAGTTAATATTCCATTGGTTACCTGTAACCGAATTAATACTCCACAAGTTGCTGAGGATATTCTGTCTGCTAATCAAGCTGATATGGTATCAATGGCCAGACCATTCCTAGCTGATCCAGATTTTGTTGCGAAAGCCGAGCAAGATCGTGCCGAAGATATTAATACGTGTATTGGTTGTAATCAGGCTTGTTTAGATCATGTGTTTGTGGGTAAACGGGCGAGTTGTTTAGTGAACCCACAGGCCTGTTACGAAACCGAATTAGTGCTAAAACCTGCGGCAAGTGAGCGTAGTATCGCGATAATCGGGGCGGGACCTGCCGGGCTAGCATGTGCGGTTGCGTGTGCTGAACGTGGTTTCTCTGTTGATCTGTTTGATAAAAATGATTACGTCGGTGGTCAATTTAACTTGGCGATGCGTATTCCCGGCAAAGAAGAATTTAAAGAGACCATTCGCTATTTTACACGTCGTTTAGAGCAAACGGGTGTGGTTGTGAAACTGGGCCATGAAGTTCAAGCTGATGAGCTAAAAAGTTACGATGATGTGGTGGTCGCAACGGGGGTAAAACCGCGTATTCCAAATATTCCAGGTGCGCTTGATAGCGACAAAGTCATTGATTATCAAACTCTGATTCGTGACAACGTACAATTGGGTCAAAAAGTGGCAGTGATTGGTGCGGGTGGCATTGGCGTGGATGTATCAAGCCTGTTAACGGAACCCGAGCATCAAGATCTAGATACTTGGCTAAAAGATTGGGGTATTGATCAAACTATTGAGCATGCTGGTGGTTTGTATCCTCATGAACAATATGTAAGTCAACGTCAGGTATGGCTGATGCAGCGCAAGCCGGGAAAAGTAGGGAAAGGGCCGGGTCGTACTACGGGGTGGATTCACCGCAAAGTGTTAGAAAAACGTGGTGTAGAGCTGTTGGGTGGTGTGAGCTACGACAAGATTGATGACAAAGGCTTGCATATTACCGTTGAAGGCCAGTCTCGTATTTTGGATGTCGACCATATTGTGATGTGCGCTGGGCAAACATCGGTTGAAGAGTTGTCTGAAAAGCTACAAGCATTGAAAATCAATACGCATGTTATTGGTGGTGCAGATGTCGCTGGTGAAGTGGATGCTAAACGTGTTATTCGACAAGCGGTAGAGTTAGCGGCAAAGCTATAACAGTGCTGCGTCAAAAGGCAACCAGATTTAAAAGGGAATCGCAATTCCCTTTTATTTACAGGGTTTTGCGCTAATGGTTTTATGATACTGTAAGAACAATTATTATTTGCAGTTCGAGGTTGCTATGGATGCACTAACGCTACTTTTAAATCGCCGCTCTTTACCTAAGCTAATGGCGCCTGCACCGCAAGGTGAAGTGTTAGATAATATCTTTCGTGCTGGCCTTCGGGCTCCTGACCATGGTGGTTTAACCCCTTGGCGCTTTATTGTTTCGCAAGGTGAAGGGTTACAGAAATTTGCTGATATTTTGGTGAATGCAGCCAAGTTTGATGGTGCTGATGAATCCGTGATTGAAAAAGCGAGCAAAGCCCCGTTTCGTGCGCCAATGATTATTACTGTGGTTGCAAAAGTAGCTGAACACAATAAAGTCCCTGTTATTGAACAGCACTTGTCGGCAGGGTGTGCCACTCAAGCCATGCAAATGGCTGCGGTTGCACAAGGCTTTTCTGGCTTTTGGCGTACTGGAAAATGGGCGTATCACTCTGTCGTACGTGAATCTCTCGGTTTAACTGGAGATGATCTGATTGTTGGCTTCCTATATATGGGCACCCCGGGTTGTCGTGAAGCGAAAGTGAATGAGCGAGATGTTAGTCAGTTTGTTGAGTATCTATAAGAAGTTAGGCAATAAGTAGCGGTTAGTAATCAAGAATGAGTAAGCCTCGCTAAATAAATCGAGTTAAATATGCTTGATTGAATAAATATAACGCCTTGTTGAGTGATCAACAGGGCGTTTGTTGTTTATAGGTATGCATTAACGTTGATTGATCGTCGTGATAAAAATGCCACTCTTTTGATAGTAATCAAGCCCTATAGATGACACCTGCACCTTGCAGGAGTAGTATTCACGGTTCTCAAAATTATTTCGGAGCGTATCATGGAAAATGTTCGCCTTACTCAATACAGCCACGGTGCAGGATGTGGTTGTAAAATCTCTCCTCAAGTTCTTGATACTATTCTCCGAACTCAGTTAGCACCATTTTCAGATCCTAACCTTCTTGTCGGCAATGAAAGTAAAGATGATGCGGCTGTTTATGATTTAGGCAATGGCACTGCTGCAATTAGTACCACAGATTTCTTTATGCCGATTGTCGATGACCCATTTGATTTCGGTCGCATTGCGGCGACAAATGCAATCAGTGATATTTATGCGATGGGCGGTAAGCCAATTATGGCGATTGCAATTCTAGGTTGGCCTGTCAATGTACTGGCACCAGAAATCGCTCAACAAGTGATTGAAGGTGGTCGTTCAGTGTGCCGTGAAGCGGGTATTTCTCTTGCTGGTGGTCACTCGATTGATGCGCCTGAACCTATTTTTGGCCTGGCAGTAACAGGTATTGTCGATACCGATCGTGTAAAACGTAATAACCGTGCAGAAAATGGCTGTAAGTTGTATTTAACTAAGCCGTTGGGTATTGGTGTATTAACAACAGCAGAGAAGCAATCTAAGTTAGCGGATGAGCATAAAGGCTTAGCACGCGATTGGATGTGTAAACTGAATATTCCGGGTCAAGATTTTGCCAATGTTGAAGGTGTAAAAGCCATGACCGATGTGACAGGTTTTGGTTTGATGGGACACCTAAGCGAAATCTGTGAAGGTAGCCAGCTAAAAGCACGTATTGATTTTGATAATGTACCGTACTTACCTGGTGTATTTGATTACATCGCACAAGGTTGTGTACCAGGTGGCACCACGCGTAATTTTGATAGCTATGGTCAAAAATTAGGTGCAATGACAGAGCAACAAAAAGCGTTGTTATGCGATCCACAAACATCGGGTGGCTTACTTATTGCCGTAACCCCTGATGCGGAAACAGAGCAGCAGCTGCAAGTGATTGCTGCACGTCATAATATTGAACTGCAAGCTATTGGTGAAATGATGCCGTTAGACGGCGATACATTGATTGAGATTTGCTAATGTCACGCCAAAATTGTGAAGATTTTCGTCAGCTGTTTGTTAATGATACCCCGTTGATGGATATGCGTGCACCGATCGAATTTGCTCAAGGTGCATTCCCAACATCTATTAATCATCCTTTAATGGAAGATGAAGAACGTAAAGCGGTTGGAACATGCTACAAGGGGCATGGTCAAGATGCCGCGATTGCGTTGGGTCATCAGCTAGTTAATGGCGATACAAAAGCAGCACGACTTGCACAGTGGAAGGCATTCGTAGAAGCAAATCCAGATGGTTATTTGTATTGTTTTCGTGGTGGGTTACGTTCACACATTACTCAGCAATGGCTAAAAGAAGCAGGTATTGATTACCCGCTGGTTGTTGGTGGATATAAAGCTTTACGCCGTTTTTTAATTGAGACTATCGATGCGGTTGCGCAGCAGCCGATGACGATTGTTGGTGGCAATACTGGTAGCGGTAAAACCATCATGGTGAATGAACTCGCCAGTGGCATTGATTTAGAAGGCGCAGCAAACCATCGTGGATCTTCGTTTGGCCGTTATGTAACGGCGCAACGAACACAAATTGATTTTGAAAATGTATTAGCTGTGGAAATGCTTAAAAAGCAAGCGCAAGGCTGTACACATTTTGTGTTTGAAGATGAAGGTCGTGCAATTGGATCGGCGAGTGTGCCTCTCTCAATTAATACCGCAATGGGCAATGCAGATGTAGCGATTGTTGATGATCCGCTAGACGTGCGTATTGATCGTTTAGTGGATGATTACGTTGTGCGTATGCAGCGTGACTATATTGCACAATACGGTGAGCAGCACGGCTGGGAATTATTCACTGAATACCTTGAACGTGGCATGTTTGGTATTCGTAAGCGACTTGGTATGAAGCGCTATGAAGAATTATTGGTAGCGCAACAACAGGCAATTGCAAATCAGAAAAGTAATGGTTCATTGACTGAGCATGATAATTGGTTACGCCCACTCTTAATTGAATATTACGATCCAATGTATACCTATCAGTTAAGCAAAAAAGCGGAACGCATTGTGTTCCGTGGTAATTACCAAGAAGTCAAAAGCTGGTTAGCTGATAAATAAAGTTGGTTAGTTGACTAATAAAGACAGCAAGCCAAACTGATTAAATCGAAAACACCCCGTATTTCTATGCTTATGATTAGGTGCGAATACGGGGTGTTTCTTTTAACTTTTTTATTTAACTGTTGTTATATCCAGTATTGTGTTGCCCGTTAACTCGCTTTTCGGTACAGTTTCTTCATCTTTTTTGTCATTGTGTATTATTTGAATGACTCGTCTATATATTGCAGAAAAACCCAGCTTAGGTCGTGCGATTGCCGCGGTATTACCTCGCCCTCATAAAAATAATAATGGTTATATTGAAACCGGAAATGGGGACATAGTAACTTGGTGTATCGGGCATTTGCTGGAACAGGTTGAACCTGATGCCTATGACGAGAAATACAAAAAATGGAACATGACAGATCTACCTATTATTCCAGAACAATGGCAGCTTTCTCCACGTAAATCGGCTAAACAGCAATTGGCTGTGGTGCGTAAACTCGCCAAACAAGCCACTGACATTGTGCATGCTGGCGATCCTGATAGAGAAGGGCAGTTATTAGTTGATGAAGTGATCGATTACGTTAAAGTTTCCGCTAAAAAGAAAACGGCCATTCAACGATTATTGATTTCAGATTTAAACCCAGCAGCGGTAAAACGTGCCTTATCAACCATGCGCAGTAATCGTGAATTTATCCCTTTATCCGTTTCTGCTTTAGCACGCTCACGCGCTGATTGGCTATACGGTATGAATATGACTCGAGCGTACACTTTGCTTGGTCAGAAAGGCGGTTATCGGGGGGTATTGTCTGTAGGACGAGTACAAACCCCTATTTTAGGGTTAGTGACTCGACGTGATGACGACATTGCGAATTTTAAGCCGAAACCTTTTTACGAAGTATTTGCCTTGATCCCTTATCAAGATATGGATATTCGTGCGCGCTGGAAGCCAAGTGAGGCGTGCCAACCTTGGCAAGATGAAGAAGGGCGAGTGCTCAACCGTCAGTTGTGTGAGAACGTGCTCAAGCGCATTAAAGGGCAGCCTGCAGAAGTGACAGAGTCGGAACGTAAAGAAACACGTCAGGCGCCGCCTTTACCGTATTCTTTATCAGCGTTACAAATTGATGCTGCGAAACGATTTGGTATGAGCGCTGCTGATGTATTGGCGAACTGCCAGTCTTTATATGAAAAGCATAAAGTGATTACTTACCCTCGTTCAGATTCTCGCTATTTACCCAACGAGCACTTTAAACAAGCTAACGATGTATGCCGTGCGGTGGCATCCAATGCGAGCGAGTTGTTGCATGCATGTAACGGGGTAAACACGGCGTTGAAATCGAAAGCGTGGAATGACAAAAAAGTAGACGCTCACCATGCAATTATACCTACACCAAAACAAATCAGCCCTAATGCATTGAGCGGTAGCGAGAGTAAAGTCTACCAGTTGATTGCGCGTCAATATGTCATGCAATTTTACCCTGCCGCAATTTATGCTGAAGCGAAGTTAGTGTTTACCATTGCACAAGGGCACTTTATTGCCCGTGGTCGTCAGCTAATGAGTACCGGATGGCGAGAATTATTAGGGCGAGATCAGGCTGAAGACAAAGCGAAAGCCACTGGAAATAGTGAGCAAGGGCTAACAGATAAGGTTCCACCTCTTGAAAAAGGTACGGTTCTGACCTGTCGAGAAGGTGAAATCAAAGACAAGATGACCGAGCCCCCCAAAGCCTTTACTGAAGCAACGCTATTACAAGCGATGACGGGGATCGCCCGTTTTGTTTCGGATAGTTCACTGAAAAAGATATTACGAGATACCGACGGCTTAGGTACAGAAGCGACTCGTGCGGGTATTTTAGAGTTATTGTTTAAGCGACAGCTATTGATGCGGCAAGCGAAAAATATTCATGCGACGGATGCGGGGCGAGGGCTAGTTTACGCATTGCCTGATGAAGCTACATACCCCGATATGACGGCTCACTGGGAGCACCAGTTGCAAGACATGGCCGATAAAAAATGTGCTTATCAGCCATTTATGGACGCTTTACAGCAGCAAGTTGGTCAGTTGATGGATAAAGTGAAATACAGCGAAGTGCCTGAGAGCTTGCGCCAATTGAAATCACCAGAACCCAGAAAACCAATGAAAAAAAAGCGTTATACAAAAAGTAAGAAAAGCTAAATGACAAAGTAGCGATTACGACCTTGTGATTTGGCTTCATACAGTGCCATATCGGCTTGTTTGAATAATTCATGATAAGAGCGGTGTGCAGCCGGAATAACCGTACTTACTCCAATACTGATTGTGACGATTGTCGAGTCACAGTTAGTATTGGCACATTTTGTTCTGGTTAGTTTCAGTTGTTGAATTTCAGTTAATGCTTGTGTGGCTGAATATTGTGCCGCATGTGTATCTTGCCCAGGTAGCAAGAGCACAAACTCTTCACCTCCGTAGCGAGCAAATAATGCACCTGCTCTACGTTCTAGTTTTTCTAATGTGGTAGCAATAGCCTTTAAACACAGATCACCAGCAGCATGCCCGTAATTGTCGTTGTAAGATTTAAAATTATCCACATCCATGATCAATAAGGATAAAGGCAGCTGATGCCGTTCAGCTCGACGCCATTCTTCGATGATTCTTTCATCAAACACTCTACGGTTAGCAATGTTAGTAAGCGGATCGAGTTTCGATAAACTTTCTAGCTTTTGATTTACAAGCTCAAGCTCTGCGGTTCTTTCTGTGACACGTTGTTCCAATTCTTTATTGAGGTTTCTAAGGTTCTCTTCAGCTTGCCTGCGCACGATATTCTGAGACAGAATAAAACCAAATTGTTTGAGTAAGTGAGGGTGGTAGTCATACAATGGGGTGCCTGTTAGTAAGTTATCACAAGCGATCCAACCTACAGGGGTATCTTCATCCCATAGGGCAATATAACAACTCCAACCAAAGCCGACTTGTTTAAGGTTGTGATACAGCGGCGTATTATTTTCAATCGCTAGGTATTCTTTATTTGATCGGGTGTGTGCTAAATACCATTGATTAGGAATGTCGGATTCAAAATAATGTTCATCAACCGTTTTACCATGCAGATCTGTACCATAAGTACCGCGCATACGGTTATTTTTGTTGCTAATAAAAATGGCCATACGATCAATTTGTAACTGTTTTTTTCCTTCTTCAACAGCGGTATAAAGCATCTCGTTCATTGAGTGCGTACGCCAAAGCCTAAAAGAAATATCATGTAATGCTTGTAGTTGTTCTAATAAGTTTTTTTGCTCGTGCTGACTAATTTCTAATTCACGTTCAGCTGAACGCCGCCCCCAGAGCTCATCTTGAATAGACTGAGTAAGAAAGCCTGTATCAATTTCTGAGGCTAGCAATGAGGTTAGCGTGGAAAATGCCTGACAATCTAGTTGTGGTTCGCTAAGCGGTATATCAACCACTAAGCATCCTATAATGCGAGATCGACGCTCTAAAGGTAGCCATAAACGTTGTACATCATGTTGGTGTGTAACATGTGGTTGGTTGTGCTTTGTGAATTCTATGATTTGATCTAATGGAAAATGATTACTATCAGAAATCTCACAAGGAGGAGATTGATAGCTTATCCCTTGGCGATTCATCTTAAGTAAAACTTTCCACGTTGATTGAGAGTCGACAATGATTTGGCAATGCAGTGCATTAAAGCTTTCACAAAAATTACGGCAAGTTAACTCACAAATTGTACGCAAGCTATGGGCCTTTCCCCATTGCTCGATAATTCTCTGATAGAAAATACTTAGCTGTTGATTACTTGCCACTAGCGCAGTTCCAAATGATATGTATCGATTAATATGAGCTTATTTTTAACCAAATTTCGCTAAAAGTATGCGTATACCCCCCACTATGTCGGGATAAATCATTTAGATTTATAAAATTGCGATGTATGCCTCATCGGCACATTAAGTACAGTCTCGAGAATGATAAATCATCATGATAATTTTTGCTGGGTGTTAAAAATGAGACAAATTCAAATGCCTTGATTGACTAGTTTTAAAGACTAAAGCAATGAATAGTGAGGGCACTGATGTTCTTAATTGTGCGTATAAGTATTGCTGCTGGCATGTTGATTATTTTGAGCGGATGCTCTGCTACACGGCATGATCAGTTATCGAATTTAGGCTTCACTCGACACTATCTCGATGGCTATCAAGATGGGTGTAATAGCCGTAAAGAAGATCTGAACACCTATTTAGAGGGCTTTCGTCGAGATCCCGAGCGAATGAAGGTTGAAGATAAATATGCGAGTGGTTGGAATGATGGTTACGAACAGTGTTATGCCGATAATGCTGAATACCATTAACGTAGTCAACTTTAGGCTCAGTTCTAATGTGTCAACTTATCTCAGGACGGACACTATTTTAGGACGAGGCAGTCGATATAAAAAAGGCAACGAAATCGCTGCCTTTAATTATTGCGGGTTTGGCTGAAGGCTAATTTGGCTGGTAAAAGCGTTTTAGTTCATTCATTACCTGCATTAAAGTCGATAACCTAGGTTTACCTTCACTCATCAGCTTGTAATCTTCATCGTAAACACGGTAATTACCGTACTTATCAACGACAGTAGTGCTGTTTTTCTGAATCATTACGATATCACGGTCATCTCCAGCGAGAATCCAGCGTCGTTTGGGATCTTTCTCAAACAGGTTCGTACCACTGCTGTACGTTGTTGGTGCTGAAGCGACTTCTAGTAGTGATTCCATTAGGGTCGGTACCACATCTAAATGACTGGTTATACGGTCAATTTTTGCTGGTGCTTGCTGTGGCCAATGTATAACCATAGGTACTTTTAATTGGTACTGGCTATAGTTGGTGTCTGCACCCCAGCTATTGGTGCCTGTCTCGTTAAATTCAGTACCGTGATTAGCTGTGATAATAACAATCGTGTTATCAAGTACCTGTTTACGTTCTAGTTCGTCGAGAATATCAGCAATTTGCTGATCAACATGATATGCCGCGTTGCGGTAACTATTTTTAAGCAACAGATTGGAATCTACGCCTACGGTATTTATTTTAACGGTACCCAGCGAAGGGGTGAATTGTGGTACATAATCACCACCTTCTTCGAATTCTTCCACAGATGTTAGCTCTAGATAACTGAACCATGGGTTATTATTCTGTTCACCTAACCAAGTTGTCCAATCTGCAATTGCTAGATTATCGTTAGTTTTTTGCTCTGATTTTTTCGATAATTGCTCTTCAAGCTGTTCATCATTAAAAATAGCTTGAGAGTAAATTGAAGATTTAAATTGATTACCACTGAACAGGCCAAAGTCATAACCGCGTTTCTCCAATGTATTCAGAAGTATCGGGGTAGTTCCTTCTGCGCGTACGCTATTAACGTAACCACCAGGTAACCCGTAGAACAAACCAAAAATACCCACTATGTTGTCATTGTTAGCACTGTAATGATTGGTGTAGTTTAGATTTTGGTTAGCAAACGCAAATAGGTTAGGCATGGTTTTGTTGTTAACCATGTCACTGCGAAGGTTATCAACCATCACGACGAGTAGGTTTTGACCTGTACCCAAGCCATCAAAATTCAACTTCTCAGTTGGGTAGCGAATACGCTGGCTTTCACTTAAGCCTTGCTCGGCACTCCGCTTGGCATAATCTTGAAGATCAAGTAGCCCGTGCTTTTCCATAAAGCTTTTCGCTGTCATTGGGTATGACAATGGAAAATTTGAACGTTGCATAGTGACAGGATGATACAAGTTAGCATCAGCCCAAATATATAAAAGATGGCTACCCAGAAAGGACATACCAAACACGATAGCGATAGGCACGCCAACATGTTTACGAGTGAGCTTCCTGAGTTTTCGCCATAGCCATTCTGACAGAATTAACTGTAGAAGGAAGATGATCGGAACAACAATAAAGAGGTACTGCCAACGGGCATTCAGATCTGTTTTCTCACCACTTAACAATAGGTCCCAAACAAGGGGACTTAAATGTAAGCTTATACTTTCGTAAGCATGAGTATCTAACAACAATACGGTTAGACCAATCGTGCCGACTAATACGGCAAAAAACCGCATTAAGCGTTGTGAAGGGATCAAAAAGCTCGCAGGGAAAATGATTAATATATAAAGACCAAATACCAGAAAACCAAAATGACCAACCCAGCTCAACAAGAGGTAAAGTTGTCCAAGTAAGGTTTCTGGCCATTCAGAATGCACAATATATCGCGAGCCTAATAGCATGGCTGCGATGATATTGAAAAAGCTGAACCAGTGTCCCCAGCTAATTAGCTGTGAGACTTTGTCTTTATAATTATTTCCGCTGGCGACCATATATGTCAGTTCTTCTCAGTCTTAAATATCGTTTACTACTGCAAACTTAAATCTTATTTAGTTGACTTAAGCAGAGCTTGAGAAAATTGCTCGGCAATTTCTTTTTTCTTTGATGCTGGTACATCGGCATTAATGATGTTGGTTGCGATGTTACCTACAACCATCAGCGCTAGTTCAGCTGATGCATCATGCTTTTCAAGTACGTCAAACACATCGCTAATGATCTGTTCAATTTTCTGATTTGTATATTTTGAAGTAATTGGCATAGGAAATCTTGTTTAATGTCTTAGTTTAAAGTTTAAGAAAGCGCTCTATAATAACCCACACTCTAGTCTTACTGATAACCTTTTCCATTATGAGTCTTACACTTTCTAATGTCATCCTTCATCAGCTGACAAAAAACGACCAAGATGAAATCGAGATTAACCTAAGAAATCAAGTGCTTGACGCTGATTCTTCTACCGAAGGTCTCGTTGCTGAACTACATCGAGTATACAGCAGTAAAGGGGCAAAAGGCTTCGCTCTCTTTGCTGAAGACAGTGAATTTTGTCATTGGTTGAAACAATATCGCACTGGCGAAATGGATTTCTTAACATTTTCTAACCAATCAGCGCAGCGTTTACAGGTTGAACTAGCAAAATATCCCTTCGCTGAAGCTGGCACATTAGTGATGACAGAATACCAATCACTGGCTACTGATTATTTATTTATTGGTTTGTTGCCAACTTGCCACAGCATGAAAGTGACTGAGCAATTAGATATCAGTGCCACCGATTACCTTGATGTCGCTAAAATGGATATTGTTGCCCGCATTGATTTATCATCGTGGGAAACAGATTCGGATTCAAATCGTTACCTGACGTTCATTAAAGGGCGTGTAGGGCGAAAAATTTCAGATTTCTTCCTAGATTTTCTGCAAGCAGTCGTTGGTCTTGATGCTAAAGAACAAAATCAAGTTTTGATGCAAGCCGTTGAAGATTTTTGTGCCGATTCTCGCCTTGATAAAGAAGAGAAGCAGCAATACCGCAAGCAGGTTTATGACTACTGTAATGGCCAATTACAAGCTGGTGATGAAGTGGCGGTCAAAGAATTGGCTGGTGAGTTACCACCAGCAGAAGACGGCACTAATTTTTATGAATTCACGTCAAAGCAGGGCTACGAGCTAGAAGAAAGTTTCCCTGCTGATCGTACCGCAATGCGTAAATTGACCAAGTTTGTGGGTGCGGGTGGTGGCATGTCGATTAATTTTGACAGCATGCTATTAGGTGAGCGTATTTTCTATGATGCTGAAACCGATACCTTGACTATTAAAGGCACGCCACCTAACTTGAAAGATCAGTTATTACGCCGTTTGAATACTGATAATTAATATCTAGAGGCCTAGCGCCTTAGTTCGATGGTATTTACTCAAACCACCTAGCGTGCTTTTGTGCAACACAAGAGTAAACTCGGTGGTTTTTTGTGCCTGTTTCTCATCGTAATCGCTTGTTGGTATTCACCAATATATTGTCTATTATTTTAGTCATGTAAAACAGATTTCATACCAAGGTGTTGAGAATCATTCTCCTTACTTTAAATGTTAACTTTTTAGGTGGTTAAATGAGTAAAGTGCAGTCGTTCGATTGTCGGCGAACTCGTCAAATACTTTATGTCATGCTCGTGATTGTTGCTGCCTCTATAGTAGGAGGCTGCTACTTTTCTTATCAATTAACTCAAGTATTGAATGCTATTTCTCAAATATCGACTTTAGAAAGTGAGGTAGAACAACTGCAACATGGCTTGCTTGTGTATGCCTCAAAGCTGGCGTTGTTTAATATGGCTCTGATGGTCGTTACATCACTTTTGGCTATTACTTCAATATTTACTGCTGTAAAAATGAGTGCGGTTAACCCAGCCGAGCAACCATTTGTTGCCTCTCAAGAATCACCTCAATCTGTGAGTCGTCTTTATTCCTCAGAAGATACGATCTTAGACATCAATTCTATTCTAGAAAGTATGGATGGTGACAAAGAATCCGTTGTGATGTTGTTAGAGATATTTCGAGATGAGTATTCAACTTACGGACTACGATTGAGAGGATTGATTGAAGGTTCACAGATCGAAGAGGCATTACGCTTAGTACATAATTTAAAAGAAGTTGCCGGTAGTCTTGGTGCTCCAAGATTAAAAGTTGAGTCTGAACGACTAGAAAAGAGCTACCAGCAACAAGAACCTGTAACTCTTAATGATGCCGACAAATTGGCAGAGATTATTTACTTAGTGGTTAATGCGATTAATGAATATTTGATTGTTGGAATAAAAAATTCCAGCGATGTTGCTGCCCCCCTGAATATAGAAGCAAAGAAGACCTCATCTATCGTCGACGCAAGTAATAAAGCTAATGAAGCGTCGGGGAACACTGATCTGTCAGTGGCTGATACTGATAAAGAACCGATATCTTCAGAGCTAACAACAAAGGCTGCTATCGATATTCCACTTATGCTAGAAGCAATGGGTGACGATCCAGAGTCTGTGCGAATGCTTTTAGACATATTTAAGGATGAACATGCATCTGATGCGAAAAAATTACACCAGTTAGTATTGCAGTGTGAGCCAAGCAATATTAGCGAACCTGCAATCAGAATTGTACATAGCTTAAAAGGTGTGGCAGGTAGCTTGGGTGCTGAAAGGTTAAAAGAGATAGCAGGTGAAATAGAAATGAAGTTCATACAACATCAAGTTGTTGCTAATGCAGAGTATCACGCTTTATCTTTAGCTTTAGATGAATGTATTACGCAAGCTTCATCTTATATACCTGAAGGATCTAATGAACATGCTTAAGACTGGAAAGAGAAGGTTTTATTACAGTATTTTACTCTGTAAAGTGGTGTATTTATCAACATAAAAACGTGATCGAAGTATTGTTTTGATCTTAATCAACAGTCTGATGGTGCAGCGGTGGATAATAGCCGCACTATGACAGTACTAAATAGACATTCAGTTCGTACGCAACGTGAACTGGATACAGTGACGGCGATGATTCGTCTATATTGTAAAACGTTGCACCGTGGGGCAATTATTTGCCCTGAATGTGAAAGTCTTTTCGAGTATGTTGAAAACAGAGTGGTCAATTGTCGTTTAGCCGATGAAAAGCCAACGTGTTTACAATGTCAGGGGCAGTGTTACCAATCAGCAAAGCGTTTGCAAATCATGCATGTTGTGCGCTGGTCGTTACCAAGGTTCTTGTGGCGGCATCCAGTTAAAGCGCTACAGTTTAAAGTCGATGAGATACGTTCAAATACTATTTTATCATCACGTAAAACAGGCGACATTAAATAGCCTTATGACGGTGATAGATTAAGATAGCGAAGGGCGGGAGCCACTGAAGTAGAGTGTTACAAAGGCTGTGTTTTGATAGTTGTTTTTCGGTAATCATCAAATTACCGAAGTGCAGTTAACAGATCACAGCCTTTTTATTATATATGTTTTATATTAACCAGCAATTTTGGTTAATACTTTCATCAGTAGTTTAATGCGAGGTTCGATAGTATCGAGCTCTAAGTACTCATCAGCACTGTGGAAGCCAGCACCAGCAGGACCAAGGCCATCAAGTGTTGGAATGCCCATTACCGCAGTTAGATTAGCATCTGAGCCACCACCCACTTCTTGCCACTTAATATCGATACCAAGCTCTTTGCCTGATTCTTCAACCAATGCCATCAGTGCTTCTGTTTTCTCTGTTGGCACCATCGATGGTTTATGCGCTTCACGTTCAACCGTGATAGTTACGCCTTCCACAAAGGGGGTTTCTGTTAGTGCACGAATTTTCGCATCAGCATCTGCGTATTCGTCGTTATCCCAGAAACGTACATCAACAACTGCTTCTGCTGAATCAGGCACGATGTTCGCACCTGCACCACCTTTGGCGATACCGACATTTAACGTAGTACCCGATTCAAAATTGGTTAAATTGTTTATCGCCAAAACCCAGTTGGCCATTTCAGTGATAGCACTGCGACCGTTCTGTGGTTCATTACCAGCATGCGCAGCTTTACCTGCGAATGTTAGACGGTAACGAGCCATACCTTTACGCGCTTTCACTAAAGAGCCATCAGCACGTGCTGCTTCTGCAACAAGTACATTCTTTGCATTAACGGCAACGCTTTTTAGCCATGATTCTGAGTGCAATGAACCGATTTCTTCATCAGGGTTCATGCAAATGCAGATAGATAGCTTATCGAGTGTTTCTTTGTCCATATTACGTAAAGCATGAACAACATTAAGTAAGCCCGATTTCATGTCTGAAACACCGGGGCCGTAAGCGCGTTTTTCATCAAACGTCATTGGTCGTGCAGCAGCAGTCCCTTCAGGAAAGACAGTATCCATGTGACCAATAAGCATTACGTCGATATCGTTGCTTTCTGGTTTGTTACGTACTTCTAAACCAGTACCCGCAATACCACAATCGATACGCTTAACATGCCAGCCCATATCCAGATATTTTTGTTGCATCTGGGTGGCAATCACTTCGATACCTTCTTTAGTGTATGTACCGCAATCAACATCTATTAGTGGGCGAAGTTCTTGTAAGTAATTTTCTAGAGAGAAATCTTGTAGGGCGAAAGTCATCGGAAACTCCAAAGAGACTCAGTGGTGAGCTTTAATCTTGAAAAGAAAGGAGAGAGAAGAGATCTCTCTCCATTAATTGCTATATACGAAAAGCTGTATATGGAAAACCTATACCAGAATGTTCATTACAAACATGGCAGCAAAAGCGTTGAGCACAGATAGGGCAATCATTACTGGAATGTATCGGCCTTCAGTTTTGATTGGGCCCATAATACGACCCATGTATTGAACTTGAGAGCCCATAAGGTAGATTGCTGGGGCTAAAATTGCGATGTGTTGCCCATTTAAGATACCTTGGTCAAACAATGTAATAACCACACCTACTGCACCGCCCATCGACATCCAAGCACCGATCAGCACAGCAGCAGCTTCACCAGGAAGACCAAATACAGCCATAATGGGTGAGAATACGGTGCCCATAAGCTCTAAAGCGCCAGTGATCTGCAATGCTTTGATGATCACAAAAGCCATTAATACGTTGGGTACAGTTGACGTTGTTGCAATTACCCAACCTTTTTTAGCACCTTCAACGAAAATGTCTGTCACCATTGGTTTTTTAGCCGTAGTCATTATGCTGTTTCCTCTTTCATTTCAGGCTTTGTATCTTCTTTATCTGCTTTACCTTCAGTAATGTTTAGGTATAAGCGGAACATGTTGGCACCGACAAATTTAAAGATAAACATGATGGCAACAGCGAGACCAATAGATGATGTAACCGCTGGCGTACCATCTGTATTGGTTAATGTGAACAGCACAGCACCAGAAGAGAAGAAGTTAACAATGGCCGCACCCGCAGAAAACTGGAACATAGTGAAAATATCGGTTTGCCGCTTGGTTAGATGACCTTCATCTTTTAATTGGCGCGTCATCGCCGCACCTGCATCTGTACTTTGTAGCGAGGCTATAAGTGCAAGACCAGAGTTTCCAGGAATACCCATTAAAGGGCGAAGCAGCGGCGTTAGAATTTTACGAGCAGCATCTAGCGCGCCATAGTGTTCTAGAACATTGATCATGCCTAAAGCGAACATTACTGTTGGGATTAACGTTAACGCGAAAATGAAACCGTCACGAGCACCGCTACCGCCTTTACCGCGCAGTGAGGTTGTAGCCGTTTGGATGCCATCAGCAGTGTCGTTTACAGCGTAAACAACGTTACCAAATGAACCATTTAAGGTTGTGAAATCAAAAACGCCATACCATTCGTTTGATTGAAGTAGCCCAGAAAAGAAGACCATAGCAAAGGCGAGGGCAATGTAGCTGCCAATCGTTACTTTGCGGTCTTGTCCAACCTGATTGCTCATGAATATAACCCCTTAGGAAATTAAAATCGCAAATGCGAAGATGTGTCTTTCGTAATCCTGTTCAAAAGCTTTAATATTTTGATACAAGTGAAAACTAAGATTTAAATAAACTAGCGCTATTTTCACTGATTTTGATGGGGTTTTATTGATTGGGGTCAAGATGTGCTACTGAATATTAACACTTTGGAGTTAGTTGATGTTTTTGTGATCTTATTCACTAAAAATACACCATTAATATGTTTTTAAACTTAATGGCTTATTTTACGTATTTGTTAATTTAAATTAATAGATTACAGTCGCTTATATTTTAGTATAAAAACATAAGCGAACGATATATTGCTGAATATATACAGAGAAAGTATAAAAAAAGAGCGCTATTAGGCGCTCTTCTTTGAGTTGTTTGTTTTGTGTTTTTTACTGTTAAGCTGTTTGCTGAGTAACCGCTAGGTTCTCATTGTCATCAGTTTCTTCGATAATCGTTGGTGGGCAACGGTCAACAAACCAACCCATGTAAGATGTCACGATAGTCACAATAATACAGACGAAGCTTAACCACATAAATGGTGCGTAAGAGAAGGTTGCAACCCCCAAGATACTCGCCATGTAAATACCGTTATCACTCCAAGGCACCATACCAGATGTTAACGTACCGCCAAATTCCGCGTTACGAGACAGGTTCTTACGTTGGTAACCTAGGCGGTCGTAGTTCTTCGCACAGATTTTAGGCGTTAGAATTAATGATACGTACATCGCAGAACCAAATACGTTACCAAAGAATGCAGTCGCAATCGTGGATGTAGCTAAGCTACCCGCAGAGTTAACGCGTTTTTCGAATAACTTAGCAACAGTTTGTAGTACACCTACTTTATCAAGTAGACCACCAAAACCCAGACCAAAGATGATAACGGCAACTGAACCCAGCATAGAAGACATGCCACCACGGTTTAGAATCGCATCAATGAAGTCAACGCCAGAACTAATAGAGAAAGGTGCCCATGCAGTGTTAAATGCCACTAGTGGGTCCATATCTTGAACCATTACCGCCCATACGATACCTAGTAGCGAACCGAAAGAGATAACAGGGAAAGACGGTAGGCGCATTGCCAGTAGGCCTAGAACAATAATCACAGGGATGAAAGAGAATGGAGAGATAACAAACTGATTTTCCATCGCAAGAATGACAGAATCAACCTGAGCCATGTCCACATTACCTGCATAGTGCAAACCAGCAGCGGTAAATAGAATACCTGTAATGATGTAACTGATTAATGCGATAGGTAGCATGCCTTTGATGTGTTCCATCACTTCTACGCCAGACATAGAAGAAGCAAGAATTACCGAATCAGATAGTGGCGACATTTTGTCACCAAAGTAACAACCTGAAAGTACAGCACCTGCAGTCATTGGAGCTGGAACACCAAGACCTTGTCCAATACCCATCATCGCAATACCAGCGGTACCCGCAGCACCCCAAGATGTACCTGTTGCTAACGCCGTTAGTGAACAAATAATCATGGTTGCAAGTAAGAAAATGGATGGATGAATGGCTTGCAAGCCGTAATAAATGATTGTTGGAACAATACCACCTGCAATCCAAGTACCCACAAGAGCACCTACAGCAAGCAGTATTAATACAGCCCCTAAGCCATTTGAAATGCCTTGGGTTGCCGCCTTTTCAAGCGATTTGTAGTCATGGCCAAGTTTGATACCTAGCGCAATAATAATGAACCAGCCGATATACAGTGCTAGTTGAATAGGTAAATCAAGTTTAGCGGTGAAAGAGAATGCCAGTGCAAGGAAAGTACCAAGGGCAAGGATCACTTGCATTAGCGATGGTAGCTTCATAGTCTGTTTTTCCATACTGTTAACCTTGTTTGATCGAGCATATTAAAGGGGAAACCCTGAAACTAACGTCAATAAGAACGTTAATAATTAATTTTTTTTTCTGATCACTGAGCCCTTCTTTAAAGAGACTCATGTTGTTTCGGCGCTACTCTATCTAAATGAGTTACTCACTGCGATAGATATTGTACTTTTCTGTGACCTGAATCTTTTAGTGCTAGTAAACGTTTAAAAATCTATGTTTACATGTACTATTACTGTTAAATTTAAGTGTTGGGTTTGTTTTTGTGTTGTTTTTTAATCGATTTATAAGTTGTGTTTTTATATTAATGTTGTGTTTTTTAAAGTGTAAATAACTACATATACTTATTTTACTGGTCTTTTAAGTTCTAATTGTCAGGCGGTGTAGACTATCAGGGTGTGGGTTCTTATTCAAAAAATGTGGTTTATTTGATTTTGTTGTTTGGCGGTAAAAAATCTTGTCTGGAGTGTGAATTGTTCACTTTTGTTGGCTATTGATGGTAGTTTGCTCACCTTTAGTTTGTTTTCTAGCCCGTATTAATTGTTGGTCTAATGTGTGTATTTACTGTCTTATGTGCCAACTAATCTTTAAGTATTAAGTCAGTAAAATAAAACGTGTCTGGGATTTTTATTCAATTTCTTCAGATTCTGCTTGTTTTTCACAGTTTAAATCTCTATAGATGGGGATAGAAATACTCATTCTTTTAGTAATGGGAATATTACTACGGGTGTAGAGTTTGTAATTATGAACAAGGAGTGTAGCAAGCGATGATGAAGGTTGGTTTAGTTGGTTGGCGTGGCATGGTGGGTTCTGTGCTGATGCAGCGCATGGTTGAAGAGGGTGACTTCAATTTCATTGAGCCTGTATTTTATTCAACATCTCAAATCGGAATCCCAGCGCCTAACTTAGGCAAAGATGCTGGCTTACTGCAAGATGCGTTTGATATTGAAAGTTTGAAAAAGCTGGATGCCATTATTACCTGTCAAGGTGGTAGCTATACAGAAAAAGTATACCCAGCATTGCGTGCTGCAGGTTGGAAAGGCTATTGGATTGATGCTGCCTCTACATTACGCATGGATCCCCAATCTATTATTACGCTAGATCCGGTTAACTTTGATCAAATCAAACAGGGTATTCATAGCGGAACTAACACTTACGTTGGTGGTAACTGTACGGTTAGTTTAATGCTAATGGCGGTTGGTGGCCTGTATAAAGAAGGCCTTGTTGAGTGGATGACATCGCAAACCTACCAAGCGGCTTCTGGTGCGGGTGCGAAAAATATGCGTGAGTTGATCAACCAAATGGGTGTGATTAACGATACGGTGTCAAGTGAGCTTGCAAACCCAGCAACATCGATTCTAGATATTGATCGTAAAGTATCTGAAACCTTACGTTCACCTGGTTTTCCTGCGCAAGAATTTGGTGCACCGCTTGCGGGCTCATTAATTCCGTGGATTGATGTGAAGCGTGACAATGGCCAGAGTAAAGAAGAGTGGAAAGCGTCGGTAGAAACAAACAAAATTCTGGGCTTACAAGATAACCCAGTGCCGATTGATGGTACGTGTGTACGCATTGGTGCGATGCGCTGTCACAGCCAAGCATTAACGTTGAAGCTGAAGAAGAATGTACCGTTAGATGAGATCGAAGAAATGATCGCATCACATAATGATTGGGTTAAAGTGATCCCGAACGATCGCGATGCGACCGTTCAAGAGCTTAGCCCTGCGAAAGTAACAGGTACATTGTCTGTTCCTGTTGGTCGTTTACGTAAACTGGCAATGGGTGATGACTTCCTTAATGCTTTTACTGTGGGTGACCAATTACTGTGGGGTGCTGCAGAGCCACTTCGCCGTACACTTCGCATTATCTTGTCTGAAAAAGCGTAACGCGAAAAAACCGACATAAATAAAAACGCCTGCACATGCAGGCGTTTTTGTTTGTTACCGAGAATAAGGTTTGTAATTGCTGGCCTTCATGTACCTTTAGCCTCTTAATATTTCTTTTGGTTCACGACTTTTTTTAAACAAATGCAGCATGTCTTTTTGCTTTAACTTCGCCATACCGACATAAGCCACAGGTACGACGAATAATGAAAAGAATGTCCCCGCTAATAATCCGCCAACTAATACCAACCCAATATTAATTCGCCCTAATGAGCCCGACCCAGAAGCTAGAGCGAGTGGTAAAGATCCTAAAATCATCGTTAATGATGTCATTAATATTGGGCGTAAGCGTGATTGCGCGCTGCTTAAAATAGCCTCAGCAGCGGATAACCCATTACTTCGTTGCTTATTGGCGAATTCAACTAAGAGTATGCCGTGTTTAGTGACCAGCCCGACCAATGTTAATAGCCCTATCTGGGAGTATATGTTCAGGCTTTGGCCGAAGACCCGCAGTGTTAGCAAGGCACCCACGATACACAGTGGTACTGTCAACAGGATGATTATAGGGTCGACAAAGCTTTCAAATTGCGCCGCTAATATCAAATAGATAAAGACAATGGCTAGCAAAAATAGTGCTTGGGTACCCGTCTGGGAATCGGTCAGATCTTTGACTATCCCGTTATATTGATAACCTTGAGAATCGCTTAACAATGTCGGTACTTGTTGGTCTATGTAGGTTTTGATATCACTCGCGGTATAGCCAGGCATCAGATCAGCAGTGATTTCTGCGTTGTCTTGCCCCATAAAAGTTTTAAAGTTCGATTCTGCTGTTGCCTGTTTAATCGAAACAAATTGAGACAAAGGCAGTGTTTGTCCTGATTCTGATGTTACATAAAGCTTATCCAGCACTTGAAAATCACCCAAGGCTTTACGGTTCACTTGTACTTGGATTGGGTAGGTGAACCCGTCATCAGCTTGTAAGTCTGCGGCTTTTACTGAGCCTAAAAAGGTCGATAATGCATTGGTCACATCACTGTAATTCACGCCTGAAAGAATAATCGCATTACGATCAATGGATAAATCGAAACGTAGCTGATCCCTTAGCATCGAGTTGTTGATATTTGTGAGCCCTGGGTAATCATCCAATAATTTTTCGACTTTACTGGCTGTATCAGAAAGCGCATCGGTATCTCTATCGAGTGTGGTTAATTCTAGAATGAGGTTGGTGGCAATATTTAAATTATCTGCCGAGCGAACGCTGAATGACATATCGTAGGCAGACACTGTTTTTCTGGCTTTTTCGATCAGCTCTTTGACAACATCCTCAGCACTGGTTGCTCGCTCTCCCCATGTTTTAAGCAATACATGGTTGGTGGGTGCCCCTTCTATATATGACAGGTTTGCCCCAATGGCAGCATTTCCATCCATTACGCTATTGAGCTCGGCGTTATGATCGAGGTGGTATTGGCGCCCAACCCCCGTCGGAGCAACCGATGTCACATCGATAAATCCAGTGTCTTCGGTTGGTAGCAATACGCGAGGCATGGTCCATAGAGCCATACCTGATAACACGACCAAGATTAATGCAATCGCAGACATAACGCGCTTGCGCTCAAACCACTTACGCAGCTCTTGGATATAGCGATTTGTTATTTGGTTTATGACACCATCGATAGCGGTAAACCATTTAGGCTGCTTAACCATAGGTTTGATCAAGTAGGCACTCATCATCGGTGACAGTGTTAATGCGACGATGCCTGAAATAATAACGGCAGCTGCCAATGTGAATGCGAACTGGCGGAACAAGTCAGCCGTTAAACCAGACATGAGGCCGATAGGTAAATAGACCACAGCCAGAGTCAGGGTCATGGCGATAACGGGGAAAATAATTTCTCGGCTGCCTTTAAGCGCAGCGTTGAAAGGAGTCTCACCATTTTCTACATGTCGGTAGCAGTTTTCCACCACCACAATGGCATCATCGACCACCAAGCCGATGGCTAAGATAATAGCGAGAATCGTTAAAACGTTAATGCTAAACCCCAGCCCAGCCATGACGGCAAAAACACCAATAACACACACCGGAATAGTAATGATGGGCACAGATGCTATACGGAAAGAGCCCATGAATAAGACAACAACCAAAGACACTAAAATAATCGCTTCTACGAGGGTAGAGAAACCTTCGTCAATGGCTGCCTTAATAAAATCGGCTTGGTTATACACCATTGTCATCTCCATACCATCGGGGAGATGTTGTTGCATGCGGTTGATTTCTGCTTTTACATTTTCAGCCACAGTGACAGGATTTTCGCTGCTTAGCGGTAAAATTTGTAAAGACATAGCAGGCTTGCCAGAAACACTCAGCAAGCTTGGCGTTAAGCTTTCTTCCCCCATTTCGACATTGGCGACATCGTTGACTCGAATAACATTGCCGTTATTGACACGTATAACAAGATCTTTTACATCATCAATGTTTTCAACTTGGTTGACGGGATTAATTGAGAAGTCTCGCGCTTCGCCCATAATCGTACCCGCTGTAAATGTCGCGTTATACGAACTCAAGGTACCGACAACATCTGCTGCTTTTATATTGAGTGCCATCATGCGCTCTGGGTTCAACCACACACGTACTGCTTTAGATGAACCACCATAAGGACCCCATACACCACCCACACCTTGTATTTGCTGAAATTGAGGAACCAGCTGCTGGCTAATGTAATCGTACATTTTTTGCTGATCGATACCACCAGTATTCACGAAGGTAACAATATTACTGGCAGCACTTGTATCTGATGAGTCATCAGTGACAGTGGGTTTGTCCGTCATACTGGGTGGAAAGTCGTTAATTGCCTCAACACTACTACGTAACTTGTTCATTAAGTTCGTGTATTCAATGTCATCGACATCATCGTTAAACAGAATGTTTAGCGAACAGCTGCCTTCTTGGCAATCGGTGCTCATGGTTTTAACGTTGTCGATACCGGTGGCGGCATCAATCAGTTTATCTGCCACATTACGTGACATAAATTCCGCACTGGCACCAGTAATTGAGGCACTTACCGTTGCTTTTGGTGTGCTATGTTCAGGGAAGTATTGAATGTCCAGTTTTTGGAATGAAATCACCCCCAATAACACGACGGCAATACTCAGTACTGAGGCAAATACTGGATGGCGAATGCATATTTCAGGTAGGCGCATTAGTTCACCTCGTTTGTTGGTGTTTCATTTGCCATAACCGATGTTGATTTAGCCGATATTGGTGCCACTGCTGCAGATGGTTCAACGGGTTCTGGTGTGAGTTCTGCTTCCGGCTTCACCGGTGCTGGAACCGCATTTTTTTTACCCGCTGGCTTATGGTTAATGACGGTGATAGGTGTGTTGATTTCAAGCTTTTGTTGACCAGTCGTTATAACCTGATCTCCTTCCTTTAGGCCTGTATCCACAATGACATAGCCGTCATTGGTATTTTTCCCCAATGTGACATCCTGTCTGGTCGTGCCACCATTGTTATAAAGCCAGACATAACGTTCGTCGTTTTGCGCCAATACCGAGTTTTGTGGCACGACGAGGTGTGAGTTACCTTTATGGAAAAGCTGTTTTACGTTAGCAAACATACCTGGGGCAAGACGATTATCTGGGTTATCAATACGGGCATGAATTTCTACACGCCCAGAGCTGACATCGACAGCAGGTGCGACATAATCAACCACACCTTCAAAGGTCGCTTCTTTAAACGCTTCCACCGTAACTGTTACCGTTTGTCCTTTAGCGGCTTTACCTAGATCGTTTTGGCTTATGGCGTATTTCACTTCAACAGGGTTGAGGTTATAGATGCTGACCAGTGTAGCCGATGCCGCGATATGGCTGCCGATAGACTGGGTAAAGCTAGAAAGCTGACCATTAAATGGTGCAATGATTTGATAATCACCTAATGCTGCTTTTTTCTGGCTAAAATCAGCTTTTGCTAGATTCACTTCTTCTTTCATTTCATCCACATCTTGTGGAGATAAAGCATCAGGCTGTTTGGCGAGCAAGTTTTGAATACGAGCAAGTTTGGTTTTTGCTAACCCTAAAGAGCTTTTGGCTTTATCGAAATCGGCTTTGGCCTTGGTGCTATCTAGTTCTGCAATTAGGTCGCCTTTTTTCACTGTATCACCATCTTTAAAGTGAATGGCGGTGATTTTTTCTCCGGCACTGAAAGTAAGCGCGGCAGAATCAATAGCATTAATCTTTCCCACTTCTTGAATAATGTCTTCAAAAGATCGCGTTGAAATGGTTTCAATAGTGACAGGAACAGGGGCTTGTTCATTGGCAATTGCAGCAGATATGGGTGACATTAATGAGCTCACAAGCAGTATGTTCGAAATGCTTTTTTTATTCATTTGTCGGGCTCTTTGAATATTTTATTTTTAATAAGAGCTTTTTTTTACGTGCTATGACGGTGGGGAATGTCAGGCAAAGGTTAAAAAATATGCCGGAATGTAAGTTTTTATTTTTCTGAAGCTTACATGAACTGAATATGAATAGATTGGTAATTAAGCATACAGGTGAGGTTATAAATCAGGCCAAAAGTATTGTTGGACTTGATAGTAAAACTCCCCTTATTATTAAGAGATAAAAAGACAGCTATAAAAAAGCCTGCAATTAAGCAGGCTCTGTTGGCAATAATTGATCCGCAATGAAGCGATATTATGCCGCTAGGTTCTTCGCTACGAATTCCCAGTTTACTAGTGACCAGAAAGCAGCCATGTAATCAGGACGAACGTTACGGAAATCGATGTAGTAAGCGTGTTCCCATAGATCAACCGTAAGAAGAGGAGTAACACCTTCTTCTGTGATTGGAGTACCAGCATTAGATGTGTTTACGATTGCTAGAGAGCCGTCAGCGTTCTTAACAAGCCAAGTCCAAGAAGAACCGAAGTTGTTGATTGCTGAATCAGTGAATTTCGCTTTGAATTCTTCGAAAGAACCGAATGCTTTAGCGATAGCGTCTGCTACTTCACCCGTTGGTTCGCCGCCAGCGTTAGGGCTTAGGCTGTGCCAGTAGAACGTGTGGTTCCAGATCTGAGCTGCGTTGTTAAATACACCACCAGTTGAAGTCTTGATAATTTCTTCAAGAGATTTCTCTGCTAGATCAGTACCTTCAACAAGGCCGTTTAGCTTAACAACGTAAGTGTTGTGGTGCTTACCGTGGTGGTATTCTAGCGTTTCTTGAGAGATATGTGGCTCAAGAGCGTTGATTGCGTACGGTAGAGCTGGTAATTCAAATGCCATTGCTCAATTCTCCATTTGGTATATTTGAGAGGGTCAAGCCCTCGACATTGCTTCCGGCAGACTTCAAACGAGCCTGCATTATTTTTCTAAACTGACGAGTTTTATTTTAGCAAGTTTTTACTTTATTAAAAGCCCTAAACGCTAATAATCGTCATGTAATATATCCTTACAGATAATAGGCGTTTTTTTCCAGTCCGTGACAAAGTAGAATGTGACTGTTATAAGACCCTATATAAGCAAATTGTTGTAAGAGGAAGCTATGGAAACCATCGATAAGATTAAGCAGCAGATTTCAGAAAACCCAATTCTGCTGTACATGAAAGGCTCTCCAAAACTACCAAGCTGTGGTTTTTCATCTCAAACGTCACAAGCGCTAATGTCATGTGGTGAGAAGTTTGCTTACGTCGATATTCTTCAAAACCCAGACATCCGTGCAGAACTACCTGTTTACGCACAATGGCCAACTTTCCCACAATTGTGGATCGAAGGTGAGCTAATTGGTGGTTGTGATATCGTTCTGGAAATGTTCCAGAAAGGTGAACTTCAGCCGCTAATCAAAGAAGCTGCTGTACGTCGTGATGGCGAAGCTGCTGCTGAGTAAGCGCTAATATATTCCCCCCTTCTTTTAGGTGGGGTTATGTATACAAAGCCCCGCAGGTTGGGGCTTTGTTGTATCTGGCTGTTTAGCTACCTGCAATTAATTCCCGCCCGAATTCAGCATTCGCAGTGAGTGGGGTAATAGCAATAATGGTATCTAAGCGTATTGATTGCGATTGTCCATCTTGCTCTATGATTAACCATTCTGTTTTATCTGCTTGGGTTTTGGTGTCAATCGCCGTGCCGACCAAAGTTGTCTGATCATTGAGTTCGATAGAAAGCAGATAACGTCGCATACAAGCAATCTCGATAAAGTCGTACCGTTGGCATTGAATCGGTTGGTAATCACTCATATGCGTCCTGTGATTTTGTCAGTAGATATATAACCAAGTTACCTCAAGATGTTCGTATCCGCGAGAATTTGTTGGGATATAGGCTAGGCAAAGGTTAACAATCGACAGGTAAAAAAAATCCGCCCCTTAAAGGACGGATTCAGATGTTATGTTTGCCTATGTTATTTAACCAAAGGCTATAGAACCATTGATGCTAACCAACCAAATGCGATAAGTGGCAGGTTGTAGTGTAGGAACGTTGGAACCACTGTTTCCCAAACGTGTTCATGCTGACCATCAGCATTCAAACCCGCTGTTGGCCCTAACGTTGAATCAGATGCCGGTGAGCCCGCATCACCCAACGCAGCCGCTGTACCAACAAGCGCGATTGTCGCCATTGGTGAGAAACCAAAGGTTAGGCACAAAGGAACATAAATCGTGGCAAGAATAGGGATAGTTGAGAACGAAGAACCAATGCCCATCGTCACAAACAGGCCAACAACCAGCATCAATAATGCCGCTAGTGGTTTGTTATCACCAATAACAGTAGCAAGAGAACTAACCAGTGTTTCAACACCACCTGTTGCTTTCATTACTGAAGCAAACCCGGCAGCTGCAATCATGATAAAGCCGATCATTGCCATCATGTGTACACCTTTAGTGAACACATCATGCGTTTCCTTCCACTTAATCACACCACCAAATGTGAACACCATGAAACCAGCAAGACCACCAATAATCATCGATCCGCTATATAGTTGAGCACCTAGTGCTGCAAAAATAGCGACGACCGCAATATAGACATGGCGCAGGTTAATTTCTTTGTGTTCGGGCTCGTTAGCTAGAATTTTTTCTTCAGAATACTCGCGCGGCTTGCGGTAAGTGACAAATGTTGCCAAAAGTAGGCCGAAAATCATCCCAGCAGCAGGTAAAAGCATCGCCACGGGTACTTGGCTTGCGGTTACATCTAGCCCGTTATCATGCAGGTTCTTCAACAAAATGTTGTTAAGGAAGATGCCGCCAAAGCCAACAGGTAGAACCATATAAGGTGTTACTAAACCAAACGTTAGTACACATGCAATTAAACGACGGTCTAATTTTAACTTAGCAAAAACATGCAGTAGCGGTGGAATAACAATCGGAATAAACGCGATATGCACCGGAATAACGTTCTGAGAAGAGATAGCCAGTAAAACTAAAATGATAAGAACGCTATATTTAACGCCAGTTGCTGCTGCTGCATTCTCATGTCCACTAATGCGTTTGATGACTTTTTGAGCCAATACATCAGTAATACCAGAGCGGGAAATAGCGACAGCAAAAGTACCAAGCATTGCGTAGCTTAATGCCGTCGTTGCACCGCCACCTAGGCCGCCTTCAAATGCAGATACTGCTTCGGTTAATGGCATACCACCAATTAAGCCGCCGATTATGGCACTAAAGGTAAGCGCAACTACTACATTAACCCGCATGAGCGCGAGTAAAAGCATGACGCATACCGAAATTACTACAGGGTTCATAAAACTAAGATCCATCGTTGTGTTATGTCATAGGTGAAAAGCAGAGAATTATTAATTATGTGATGCACTTAATTATTTTTCTCATTTTTTTATTATATTTTGAGCTGTTCTACTCAAAAACAATCAGTTTGCTGGAATTTTCTCACATGTCGAGTAAAAGTTGATACTCGTACGGAATTTTATTGGCATTGTGCCAAGTGTCTTAGTCTTGTCATCTTCACGACGCTATACTGAGATTTACTGTATTGGTAGACAGAACATAACGTTACTGTCGATTTCAACGTTAAAAGTTAATGGAGTTAACCATGAGTGTATTAGTAGGTCGTCTGGCACCTGATTTTACTGCAGCCGCAGTGCTTGGTAATGGTGAAATTGTTGATAGTTACAACTTGCTTGAAAATATCAAAGGTAAAGCCGCCGTTATTTTCTTCTACCCACTAGATTTTACGTTTGTATGTCCATCAGAATTGATTGCCTTTGATAAGCGTTATGCTGATTTCCAAAGTAAAGGTGTCGAGGTTATTGGCGTATCTATCGATTCTCAGTTCTCGCACAACGCATGGCGTAACACACTAGTAGAAGATGGCGGCATTGGCGAAGTACAGTACCCACTAATTGCAGATACCAAGCATGAAATTTGCAAAGCTTATGATGTTGAACATCCTGAAGCTGGCGTTGCGTTCCGTGGTTCATTCTTGATCGATAAAGAAGGTATGGTTCGCCACCAAGTGGTGAATGACTTACCGCTGGGTCGTAATATTGATGAAATGCTACGCATGGTTGATGCACTTCAATTCCATGAAGAACATGGCGAAGTGTGCCCAGCACAGTGGGAAAAAGGTAAAGAGGGTATGGATGCATCACCAGCAGGTGTCGCGGCATACTTATCAGAGCACACCGACGATTTGTAATCGTACTGGTGTAAACGCTGAATAATTCGTTAATGTTTTGATGATGCGTAAATAGATAAAAAGAAGGCTAGCCACATGGACTAGCCTTTTTAGTTTTAAGAAGCGAATTTATGGTGTCGTTGTTAGAATACCACCGTTGTTGTTAACTGTAAGGGTGGTACCATCGCCATTAATCAGGCTAGCTACATGCTCTTGCATTTCAAGGGTCGCAGGTTTGCCTGGGGGAAGTGACGTTTCTTGCATGAAACTAGTGTGACTTCCTACAGTGAAGAAGGCTGCCGTTTTCAGTGGTTTGTCTCCTGTAACATTATCTATTGTTGGAGTTAATCCCAGCTGTGCTTCTGATACAAGGTTTAAAGTACCTGCAAATGCTGAGTAGGGTTTCATGATATCAGTCCCCTCAACCGTTGCTCTTGGTGTCAGATAATTGGGGATAGTACTGTCATCAATAGTCATCGACATATAAACAGGCGTTTGTTCACTAATAAGTGGCGCGTGATTGAGTGGGTCGACTGTATCCAAGATAGTTTGAGAAGCATATGCAAATTCGCTGTATAAGCTATAAATAGATTCGAGTTGGCTGAGTGACTCATTACTACCACTATTCACTAGCGATCGTTCGTATAGTCCATAACAAGTTGCCATTTGTATCAAGCCTGAGTTACTACATACCGCCGCAAATTCATCACTGCTTGCCGAAAGTAAAGTACCTTTGACAAAGTTACCAAATGAGCCTGACTCAAGAAGTAAATAGGGAATACCAGCTCCTGGGTTTGCGAGCGCAAACTTATTGATATTAAAGAGCAACGGGTCTGTTTCTTCATTGACCGTACGATTGGCAACATAGGCCAAATCAATACCTGTAATTGCCCCTAGAGAGTGACCAACAAAATTAACGCCTTTGGTTGGGCTAAGCCAGTTGAGTTCACTGGTTGGATCGATAACACCGGCTTCTATCTCAGCTGCAATCCTTGCAAACTGAAGACCGATAGCTACGCGCAGGTTGATTTGATCTGTAATGCTCTGACGAATATTATCCCGACCAACAGGAAGATATAGTAAGTTCAGAAAGATGCTTGGATCTGTTGAAGCATTAACTGTGCTTCCATCTGGAAGTGAGATGCCTCGAGTGCCATGTAGCGGTAGGTCGATTGCGAAGATGGCGTTACATGAATTACTAATAATTTCATCGGGAAGATTACTGGTTTGCAATGTATCTTTGTCGGCGGTTATTCCGTGTTGGAAAATAGTCACTTGGTTAGCGCCCACAGCCTGACAAGCTGAGCCATCTGGCGGTGTGATAAGTGTATATTCTACTTGTTGAACCGATTTAAGTTTGGGCACCGGACTATAACGAGTAATCAGGCGCTCTTCATCTAAAGGCTTGCCATCGGACAGGATGATATCTTGACCTGTTAACAGTGGTAGGATTCTCAGCTGAATCTCTGGGTTTGTTGCAATTTTTTCGAGATCTTCAAGCGTGATTTCAAGTTCAGTTAGCTTAGCCATCACAATGGCTTTGTCAGCATCTGGGCCATTTTCAAGTACATACTGGATACTGGCAAGGCTAGGCATGCCGCTCTGCCAAGGTGTTGAAGCAAACTTTGCAGCATCTGTTTCTAGATAGTAAGGCAGGTAGACATTACCTTTGTATACGTCTTTATTATTATCTGAAGCAGCAGTATCTTTAATAGGGGTTGTCATGGTAAGTAGCTTTGAGAGATCTTCAGAAGACACGTCCGTACTAATTGCTGTGCCTGTCCAGACTTTATCTGCTCCTTTTTGCAATGCTAGAGCTGAGGCCGCTTTTGCTGCATACATCACATCACCAGCTGATGCAGTTGTAAACCAGTTAGAGAAGATGATTTTATCTTTATCTATTCCAGCTGCAGCAAAAGTTGCTTCACTTAAATGGGCAACTTTTTGTGCAGGCTCTAGTGCCATATCTGGTGTTGGGGTAGTTGATTTTAATACAGCATAAGTGCTGCTCATTCCTACTGGGTTACCTTTTTCATCCTTAAGATCAGATGTAACAGCAAACTGGTACTGGCTAGCGGGCTTGAGAGGTTTTAAGAAGATAATTGTCAGTGTTTTACCTGATGCACTAACTATGAAATCACCATTAGCAACCGTTAATGGTGTAGGGGAGGTATTGGCATAATCCGATGAACTTGGGTCACCCGTTTCTAGAAGATAAAAACCATCTTCAGCAGTTTCAGCATTAAGGTTATTGCCTGTAAACTCAATAATTATTGGTTGGTTTGTGCTCCAGCCATCCGTTTTGCCAAGTGCAACGGCAGGGTTAGAAATATCCGTTGAGTACCCTTCTGTACCGACATCGCCATCCGTTTTTATCGTGCCGTCAAAACTGTCCATTGCAAGGTAAGTTGGTGTAACGATAACAGGTTTTGAAGGATCACTAACAAGGTCGAAATTAATTTTTGTTTCTGCTTTTAAACTTTCACCAATATTTGGATTTAATGTTGGGTCACCAGAAGTGGTGGCATCATCACCACACGCAGTTAAGCCAAGCGTTGAAGCAACGAGCAAAGCAAGTAATTTTTTATTCATGAAATTTTTCCTTAAAGATCTTATCGCGAGAATTAGAATTTGTAGTTAACTTGTGCTGCACCTAGCCACGCATAGTTTTTGCCACTAAATTCATACTCTCTGCCATCGACATACTCTTCCTTAAATGTGTCGCTCTTGCCGTAAAGGTATGTGACACCGAGATCAAATGATAAGTCATTGTTATAAAGGTAAGTAAAGCCAGCTGAATACCAGTAACGGTCAGTATCAGGGATGCTTAATGTGGCCTTACCTGCTTGCTCATCAAACGCGAAGCCTGTACGGAGTATCCATTCAGGGTTAAGGGTATATGTTGCACCGATGGAGTAGCGGAAGTTATCGTCATAATCTTCTTCTTTGAGCAGACAGGTATTATTTATACAGTCATCACTTGTTGCTTTAAGTTCGGTAAATTTGCTCCATTGAGTCCATTGAACACCATAGTGCACAGCCCATTGCTTTGATAATTGGTGAAAACCACCAATTTCAGCAATTGCAGGAAGAGGGACTTTTAGAACACCATCAACGGTGGCCGGGTTGGTTGGGGAAGCACCCGCAACACCACTACCTTGATAATCAGTGAATTTACCTTCGAACTCTAAATCTACTTGCGAGCGGTAGCTAAAACCAAAGCGGTTATTTTCATCTAATTCCCATAAGGCACCAATATTCCACCCCCATTCCCACGTATCACCCTGAAGATTGATAAGTGTTTGGCTTGGTTCAGTGTCATATATAGGTGCAAGGCTTCCGAAATTACGGTTTAATTCCGCATCGGCATAAACAAGAGATACACCAGCACCAACACTGAAATGTTCATTTATTCGCCATGAGATGTTGGGATTAATATTTAGGGTGATTAGATCGGTCATGCCTGCTAAAGCACCGAAATTTGCATCTGCGGGGTAGTCGGTTGCGAATCCATAATTCGAAAATATCCCAATCCCCCAAGCTAATTGATCGTTAATCGGTTGAATAAAATAACCAGCTGGCACAGCAGCAAAGGGGGCAACATTATTGTACGTTTGGCTTGGAGTGCTATCAACAGTAGATATGTCAACGGAAGGGTCAATCAGAGATAAACTACCTGAAAACTCCATGCGTTCAAACATGGCCATCGCTGCGGGGTTGCGTGCAAGAACAGATGCGTTATCTGCTACTGCAACTTCACCTGAGAATGCTCGGCCAAGGCCAGATGCAGAGTGTTCATTAACTTGGAAGCCCGCTGCATTTACATTAAGTGACATGAAAGCGGCTGTTACGGCAATAGCACTGAATTTTATATTTTTGGACATTATTATTTTGCCTCTTTATTCGCTTCTTTATTTAGCTTCTTGTTCTTCATTCCATGAAGGAAAAACAACTCAATTTTATTGAGCTTCAACAATGTTCAGATAAATAGAGCCATGTTAAGCGCGCTGAAAGGAAAGGATGCCATCTAGGTATAGATGCGTCATATCCATATGATGCAAAGTGATTATGCTTGCGCGATTAGTCTCTCATGGACATAACCTAAAACAATATGAAACACAGTTATGGAGTATAAAGAGGAAAGTTTTAAATGTTAACCCGATGTAAATCACTGTTTTTAATATTGATGGGCAATTGAGCAGTATTCGATTAAATTGCGTTTTAAACGTTTGTTTTAAATAAAACGATCGTTTGGAATTATAGATCTAAAAGCCCAGCAGTGCTGGGCTCATAGGAGGTCTGATGAGTTTTGGGTGTTTTAATTTTGAGACTTTTCGTTTTCTTCTGTTTGAGATTCAAAAAGCGGCCATCCGCCTAATTTTTTCCATTTGTTAACAATCTCACAAAATAGTTCTGCTGTACGCTCTGTATCGTATAGGGCAGAGTGTGCTTCTTTGTTATCAAATGCGACGCCAGCCGTCTTACAGGCTTTCGCTAAAACAGTTTGACCGAATGCTAAACCGCTTAATGCGGCAGTGTCGAAAGTGGCAAAAGGGTGGAAAGGATTGCGTTTTAGACGGGCACGTTCTGATGCTTCCATTACAAAGCTATGGTCGAAGTTAGCATTGTGCGCAACCATGATCGCACGTGAGCAATCAGCGGCTTTTTGTTCTTTACGTATTTGCTTATAGATTTCTTTTAATGCCGTTTCTTCAGACACAGCGCCACGTAATGGGCTGAACGGGTCACGAATGCCATTAAATTCTAATGCTTCTTTATGTAAAACTGCGCCTTCAAAGGGTGCTACATGAAAGTGAATGGTTGACGCTGGTTTTAACCAACCATCTTCATCCATTTGTAATGTAACGGCACAGATTTCAAGTAGGGCATCAGTTTTAGAATTAAAGCCGGCAGTCTCAACGTCAATGACTACGGGGAAGTAGCCGCGGAAGCGACTTTTTAATGTATTTAGTTCGTTTTGTTCGCTCATAACACTGCTGTCGATAAAAAATAGGCTGGCATTATGTCAGATTCAGAAGTCTAGCTAAACCTTCTGGTTACAAATGTTCATAATCTGACGGTGATCGACTAAAGATTTTTGAATTAAATTCGATACAATAGGAAGTAGCGCAAAAGCCCTGTTGTTAGATTTGGAAAAGCATGAATACATTTTTTAAAATTGTTTGTTTAAATGCTTCGGTATTAACGAGTTTAGTATTAAGTCCGTCAGTCATGGCTGCTAAACAATATGTGGCGACACCAGCACAATCAAGCTGGAAAGTTGCAGTCGATACGCCACTTGAATGCCGTATGATTCATGCTATTCCAAGTTATGGAGAGGCTCAATTCACGTCAAAGGCGGGGAAAAAAATCAATTTAGATTTTGAGCTTAAAATGCGCCGCCCTATGGGTGAAACACGCAATGTCAATTTGGTGTCAATGCCTGCGCGTTGGATGCCGGGTGAAGCGGCTGAACCGATAACGCAGATCCAATTTTTTAAGCAGTTCGATGGTTACGTCGGTGGTCAAATGGCGTGGGCAATGTTATCTGAGCTTGAAAGTGGGCGTTATCCTACGTTCAGTTATAACGATTGGCAGCATCGAGATAAAATGATTGAAGTAGGGCTTTCAGCGGTGTCTTTTCAAGCGCCATATCAGCAATTTAGCGTCTGTCTAGATAACCTGCTTCCATATAGCTTTGAAGATATCGCTTTTACTGTGTTGCATTATGATATGGATAGCGATGAATTGAATAAACCTTCTCAGCGGCGTTTAGCTCAAATTACAGATTTTGTGCGTTACAGTGATGATATTGATTTGGTGTTACTAGCGACCTACAGCGATTCTACAGGTGGTACCAATGTGAATCAGAGCTTATCTGAACGCAGAGCAAAGAAATTGGAAGAATACTTTATGTCGCTAGGGCTACCTAAAAATCGTATTCAAGTCGAAGCGTATGGTAAGCGTCGTCCAATAGCAGATAACGATACCCCAATAGGGCGTAATAAAAACCGTCGTGTTGTTATCTCGTTGGGTAGAACAATTATTTAATACGTATTTCACTATAGCTGGTGGCTTATTGACGATAGTAGAAAGAGTTTCGTGTGTATAACGCGAAACTCTTTTTTATTGAGGTGATATTTTTGCTTAATGTTGTTCTTTGTATCACTCTTACTACCCTGTAGCCTCGTTTTGTCCCCTTGCTTATTCATAACGGGTATTAATGCAGTCGAAATTTAGCAATTAATTCACATTGGTTGCTCGTACTGATGTGAGAGAGCTGCTTTGCAATAATAGGGTTTGGATGGCGCTTTAAAAATTCAATTAATGCTGAACGGCAACATCCGATGGTTTCAATAAAAGCATCACATTCTTTTCTTGGGCATTGTGGGATCAGCGACATCACTTGCTCAGATGCAAGCTGAAGATATTTGAGCTCATAATCACTGTCTCCATTCTTACGCCAAAAGTCGGCAAGGTTATGGCATGAAACTACCTTAATGGTAAGCAGATCTTCTAACTCATCACGTGTACCATGAATCGGTTCAAGCTGCTGAGATTCAGCTAAAGCAAGTTGATAATGAATAATAGACATCATAGGTTTGTTACTGTTTTCGGCTTCCGTTGCTAGTAGCGTATGTGTTTCCCACCTTGAAACGTCCATGGTTTTTCCCTTTTTTAACCCCAACGTTGAGACGTAAAGGGGGCGTGATATTAACGGTAATTTATATTAATCAGCACTCATTCTTGTGGAGTAAAACTGCTGATTACTGTTGTAATATATCTAAGTAGTGCTGCGAGACTTGCTCCCAATCGACCACATTCCACCAAGCATTGATATAATCAGGGCGTTTATTTTGATAGCTGATGTAATAAGCATGCTCCCATACATCAAGGGCTAGAATTGGCTCGCCGCGGTTGTCTGCAATATCCATTAAAGGATTATCTTGATTGCTCGTTGCCGAGATCTCTAATCGCCCCTCGACAACGGAAAGCCAAATAAATCCGGAACCAAAGTGGTTTGTTGCTGCATTAGAAAATGCTTCTTTAAATAATTCAAAATTACCGAAGTGGCAGTAAATTGCTTCAGCGAGTAAGCCTGAAGGTTGGCTGCCTCCTGCTGGTGACATACATTGCCAGTAAAGATTGTGGTTAAAGAAACCGCCACCATGGTTTCTTACTGCTGGTGAATGTGATGAGACATTGGCAAAGATAGTATGTAGTGGCTGGGTTTCAAGCTCTGTTCCGGCAATGGCAGCAACGAACTTATCAAAGTACGTTTTGTGATGACGGCTATAGTGGATCTCTACCGTTTTTTTATCGATATAAGGTTCAAGTGCATCATAAGCATAAGGTAACTTTGGAAAGCTAAAAGGCATAAAAGAGACTCCCTTGATTATTCCTATACATGGTAATGATAATCACTCCCATTAACAACCATAACTTTTTTGAGATTATTAACTATGATTAGGTTGGACCCAGTGATGAATATTGTGTTAATCATCGCTGAAACATATAACTAAGAAGAAAGAGTGGTGTGAAATGAAGAAAATTATTTTATTGCTAATGGTGTGCTCATTTTCCGTTTTTGCTGACGATAAAGCGGTGGTTGGTAGTGACGCGACTGAAGCGCTAGAGCAAGTTACCAGTGAAGTGACTTCAGAGTTAATCACGGTAGAGCGAGCAGAAGAGCTAGGTTTAAACCGAGCAATAACCTATGAAGTATTCAGTACTGTCAGTGTTGATAATTTAGAGCATAACATTGCCGAAAGAGTGAAAGAGTCGAAAGTACCTTTTTATTCCGTAGAGTTTAATGAAGCAACACAGAGCGACAGCAATTACCGTGCTGAAGTAACGGAATATTTTAGTAAAGTTGAATAATCTATACACTAAAATCAAAAAAGCCCGATGATCTCGGGCTTTTTATCGAATTATGCGCGTTGGATTAGTTCGATTTTGTAACCATCAGGGTCGGTCACAAAGGCAATATGTGTGTTGCCGCCTTTAACAGGGCCAGGCTCGCGAGTTACATTGCCGCCAGCAGCTTTAATGGCATCACACGTTGCATAGATATCTTCAGTGCCAATAGCTATGTGACCAAAAGCGTCGCCCATTTCATATTCAGTTGTTCCCCAGTTATAGGTCAACTCAATAACAGCACCTTGCGATTCATCACCATATCCGACGAAAGCAAGTGTGTATTTATAGGCTTCATTTTCACGCTTACGAAGTAAATCCATGCCCATTACATTGGTATAAAAATTAATTGCGCGGTCTAGATCACCGACGCGAAGCATTGTGTGAAGAATACGTCCATTAGCCATGTGTTACTCCAGTGCGTTTTAAGATTATTCGTCAGGGTATATTTTGTCTTTGAATTCACAGAGGTCTTCAATAATACAGCTGCCACAGCGAGGTTTACGTGCTATGCAGGTATAACGTCCGTGTAGAATTAACCAATGATGCACATCTACTTTGAATTCTGTTGGCACGACTTTAAGCAGTTTTTCTTCTACTTGGTCAACGTTTTTACCCATGGCAAATTTGGTACGATTCGATACACGAAAGATATGGGTATCAACGGCAATTGTTGGCCAGCCAAACGCGGTATTTAGCACTACATTTGCTGTTTTTCGCCCAACACCTGGCAGTGCTTCTAGCGCTTCACGATCTTCTGGAATTTCACCATTGTGCTTATCAAGTAAAATCTTGCAGGTTTTAATGACGTTTTCAGCTTTGGAGTTAAATAACCCAATGGTTTTAATATACTGCTTAACCCCCTCTACACCTAAATCGAAGATGGCTTGTGGTGTATTCGCGATAGGGTAGAGTTTATCTGTCGCCTTGTTAACACTCACATCTGTCGCTTGAGCTGATAAGAGAACAGCAATGAGCAGCTCAAAGGGAGAGTTCCACTTTAACTCTGTTTCAGGCTGAGGATTTTCTGTTCGTAAGCGTTCTAGAATTTGGATACGTTTTTGGTTGTTCATTGCTTGCTTCCTGGCTGCACCGCAAGTGGCTTGTTATCACATTAACTAACGTAGGGAGGAAGTGATGGGCGGTTGAGTCGCCCATCATGTGATAAATGTTTTGCGGTTTACTTTGTACGATTAACAACAATACGAATTGGCTCTAATTGGCTGATGTAATTCGTGCTCGTTCGATTTCTGGCTTTTTCTCGGCAGTTAACGCGTTTTTCTCTTCACGTTTCTTATCGATCACATTTTTTAACGCAATCATGAAGCCGACACCTAGGAATGCGCCAGGTGGCAGCATGGCAAGCAAGAAGCTGCTGTCAAAGCTGAATACCTCAATACGCAGTGACGAAGCCCAATCACCCAGTAGACGATCTGCACCATCGAAGAGTGTACCGTTACCTAAAATCTCACGCATGGCACCTAGTACAACGAGCACTGCTGTCATGCCTAGCCCCATCCATAATCCATCTAAGACTGCGGGAATTGGGTCGTTTTTAGAGGCAAATGCTTCGGCACGACCAATAATAATACAGTTAGTCACAATCAATGGAATGAAGATTCCTAATGATTGGTATAAACCATAAGTGTATGCATTCATTAGTAATTGTACGCATGTTACTAAGGCTGCAATGATCATTACAAATACTGGAATACGGACTTCTGATGGGATCCATTGACGTACCAAAGATACGATCAAATTAGAACCCACTAAAACCGCTGTTGTCGCTAAACCTAAACCAAGGGCATTGGTTACTGTTGCCGACACAGCTAATAATGGGCACAAACCTAATAGTTGTACAAGGGCAGGGTTATTGACCCACATGCCATTTTTCATTAATTCTTTATTTGTACTCATGATTTACCCTGACAGTTTAGAGGTTGACTGAGTAGTTCTTGCTGGTAGCGTTCAAAGTATAGTGAAACATTCTTCACCGCCTTTACAACGGCACGCGGTGTGATCGTTGCACCAGTAAACTGATCGAACTCACCACCGTCTTTTCTTACAGCCCATGCAGGATCTTTTTCACCTTGCAACTTCTTACCTGTAAAGGCATAGATCCAATCAGTAATACGGGTTTCGATTTTATCGCCTAAACCGGGTGTTTCATTGTGTTGTAGAACCCGAACACCTGTTACATAACCCGCCATGTCTAAACCGACAATCAGTTTAATCGCACCACTGTAACCATCGGGTGCTATGGCTTCTATGGCAACACCCGTAGGTTTCCCATTTTTTTCCGCTATGTATGCTGGCATGGGAGCAGCTGTACCGATATATTGCTGGTTAGTAATGAGTGTGCAACTTTTATACAGCTCATTGTCATGATTGGCTGCTGGAATCACCTGATTAAGAACTTTTAGCAGCTCTTTTTGCTGTTGTTCTAGAATTTTATCTTCTGTCAGTAAGTGGGTGACTGACACTAATGCTGTTGCCAATAAGGCAAATATCGCTAGCACTCCACCATTTTTTTTCATTGCATTTAGCATGGTAGCGCTCCTAAGAATGACCGAAAGTACGAGGTCGGGTGTAATAATCAATCAGTGGTACACACATGTTGCCAAGTAAGACCCCAAATGCGACCCCATCAGGGAAGCCACCCCAAGTTCGAATAAGGTAAACCAGGAGCCCAATGAGTGCGCCAAAGATGATGCGTCCTTTCACTGTCGTTGATGCCGAGACGGGATCGGTCGCAATAAAGAATGCCCCTAACATGGTTGCACCAGAGAATAGGTGGAAGATAGGAGAAGCAGTCCCGTCAGGATTTAATACGTAGGCAATACTGCTAATCACAAATAGCGCACCTAGCATTCCTGCTGGAATTTGCCATTGGATAATGCGCATTTTCAGCATGATTAAACCACCAATCAAGAAACCAATATTGACCCACTCCCAGCCTATACCTGCAATGGATCCATAGATTGGGTTTGCTAATGTTTCAGAGGCCGTTAGCCCTGTGGTTAATGATGTTTTGAATGTATCAAGTGGTGTTGCCATTGTTACGCCATCGACTGACATGCGTAGCTGATGAACACTAAAGCCATCTTGAGTGAACCCTGTAAAAACAGAATATACACTATCAATTAATGATACTGGCTCGGCACTTAATGACGCCGGTGGTAACCATGTTGTCATTTGTACTGGAAAAGAAATAAGCAGTACTACATAGGCCACCATTGCTGGGTTAAAGAGGTTTTGCCCTAGGCCGCCATAGAGATGTTTGGCGATAAGAATGGCAAAAATCACCCCAATTACCGTGATCCACCATGGTGCTAAAGGTGGAATAGATAAGCCCAATAAAAGACCGGTTAGTAATGCACTATTATCTCGAAGATAAGGCATTACTGGGCGTTTTCTTAATTTAACAATGACAGCTTCAGTGACAACTGCAACGGAAGACGCCAACAGAACTTGGATTAACGTACCCCAGCCAAAAAAGAACCATTGTGCAGCTACACCGAAAACGGTGCAGAAAATAACGGTACGCATAATGCTGCTGGTACTGCGACGATTATGGGTATGCGGAGAACTGGCGATTTTGAAAGCCACGGCTTAATTATCCTTGTTATTCGGTTGAGCTTCTTTTTCTGCTTGTTGTGCCGCTTTACGGGCTTTCGCACGTGCAACGGCAGCAGCAATAGCGGCTTTCTTCGGGTCGACTTCGGCTTCTACCGTTGAAGCAGATTCTGTGTTAGAGCTAGAGTCAGGTTCTGCTGTATCAGCTTGTTGCGCTGCTTTACGGGCTTTCGCACGTGCAACGGCAGCAGCAATAGCGGCTTTCTTCGGATCGACCTCGGCTTCTACCGTTGAAGCAGATTCCGTGTTAGAGCTAGAATCAGGTTCAGCAGCATCAGCTTGTTGCGCTGCTTTACGGGCTTTCGCACGTGCAACGGCAGCAGCAATAGCGGCTTTCTTCGGATCGACCTCGGCTTCTACCGTTGAAGCAGATTCCGTGTTAGAGCTAGAATCAGGTTCA
>NZ_PYOC01000038.1 GCF_003026215.1 Photobacterium indicum | reverse complement strand
AACCTGCCGCATCAGGCGGATGTCATTCGCCCAGCCGTGCCAGGTTGGCTCCTGTGCTGCCGGGAAAACGATTTTGACTTTGCAGTAAATCCACTGCGCAGCTTTCAGGTCGTCAGCGGATCCCCACTGGTTTCCCTTGGGTGAACTTACTGCAGCATCAGGTCTGACAGAAACGGATTTACTTTTCGGCGGGTCTGAGGATTCGTGAGAATTCTCGGACGGAGGGTTTTTAATACTGTTCTTGTTCTTGTATTGGGTGTCTACCGTTTCCGGTAACACTATTACCGTTTCCGGTAAGGGTTTTACCGTTTCCGGGAAAATGGTTACCGCCTTCGGTTTATCTAAAACCCATGCCGATAGATCCGTATTCACTCCCACAATTTTCATCACTCCCTGCTTGCGGCTGAATATGATTTTTCTCTCTGCTAACGACTTAATTGCATTGGAAACGTGGGTATCATTAAGGCCGGTAAGATCAGCTATAACAGTATTTGTTACACGGTCTTGTTTTTTGTTCCAGCCGTACGTCAGCCAGATTATCGCCTCGAAGCACTGCCATTCTCTGCCAG
>NZ_PYOC01000037.1 GCF_003026215.1 Photobacterium indicum | reverse complement strand
AGTATGATCCAACGGGACATTCTGTTCGATAGTCACCGTAACTTTCACGTCTTGACCTTGCTGCTCACCAGACAAAGAAACGGTTACAGCAACAGTACCGTTCGGCAGTTTACCGACCAGATTACCGTTACTATCCACTTCAAACGTCAGTCCCTCACCACCAGAGGTCAGTTCGTTTTGCAGCTCAGTGATCAAATCACTTTGTAATGCTGGGTCAATTTTTACTGAACCCGGAACAAGGCTGTCTTCGCCCGCCTTGATAACAAACGAGCCCGATTGTGATGCAGGGTATGTGGTATCGGTATCACTCGGATTAACACCGTCACCCACCGTGTCTAAATCGCCTTCGTTCAGTGTTAGCGCACCTTGGTCGCCACCCGTGGCATTAGTGCCGTCAGTAATAGTGATATCCATTGAACCGTCAGTGGTATCACCATCTTTGTCAGTGGCAGTAACGTTCAAATCGATATTGGTGGATTCGCTGTCACCTTGGTCAATTGGACCTGTTACGGTAACCTTATATGAACCGTCGGTATCGACAGTTACCGTCATCACGGTGTCGCCAGCACTATCAA
>NZ_PYOC01000036.1 GCF_003026215.1 Photobacterium indicum | reverse complement strand
TAACAATTGTTCATAAGCATGGTCAGTCTTACTGCTCAAACTTTTCGCTCCAACGTCGTCGCGTTCGTGACCAAGACAACTTATCCATGATGCAAAACACCATTGCTTATGATGCGGATGACGAATCGAACTGGTTCACGCTGAATGAGTTGGCGGGAAAATCTATTTCTAACCCTGAAATTCGACGTGCTGAAATGTTTGTCCGTTTGAAAGGTTTCGAGAGTATTGCCCAAGCGAATGATCATGTTGGGATGTTCTATACCCCCACATGCCCTAGCCGCTTTCACTCTGTGGCAAGTAACAAGGTCAATCAGAAATGGTTAGATGCCGGATGTCCAACAACCCAAGACGCACATGATTACATGACGTCGATGTTTGCTGATTTTCGCAAGGCACTCGATAAAGCTGAGATTAAAGTTTACGGCTTACGTGTTGTCGAGCCTCATGCCGACGGTTGTCCTCACTGGCATTTGTTGTTCTTCATGGAAAAGCGTCATGAATCCACGGTGACAAGCCTCTTTAAAAAAGAAGCAATGAAGGATTCACCGAATGAAAAAGGCGCAAAGAAATACCGTTTCACATCTGAAAAAATCGATTG
>NZ_PYOC01000035.1 GCF_003026215.1 Photobacterium indicum | reverse complement strand
GGCTCAGACAGCCAGGATGTTGGCTTAGAAGCAGCCATCATTTAAAGAAAGCGTAATAGCTCACTGGTCGAGTCGGTCTGCGCGGAAGATTTAACGGGGCTAAGCTATACACCGAAGCTGCGGCAATGTGACTTGTCATATTGGGTAGGGGAGCGTTCTGTAAGCCGTTGAAGGTCAATCGTAAGGTTGGCTGGAGGTATCAGAAGTGCGAATGCTGACATGAGTAACGATAAAGGGAGTGAAAAACTCCCTCGCCGGAAGATCAAGGGTTCCTGTCCAACGTTAATCGGGGCAGGGTAAGTCGACCCCTAAGGCGAGGCCGAAAGGCGTAGTCGATGGGAAACGGGTTAATATTCCCGTACTGCTTATAACTGCGATGGGGGGACGGAGAAGGCTAGGTGGGCTTGGCGACGGTTGTCCAAGTTCAAGGGTGTAGGCTGTATTCTTAGGCAAATCCGGGAATACACTAGGCTGAGACCCGATGTCGAGTCACTACGGTGATGAAGCCATTGATGCCATACTTCCGGGAAAAGCCTCTAAGCGATAGGTTATAAGTAATCGTACTCCAAACCGACACAGGTGATCAGGTAGAGAATACCAAGGCGCTTGAGAGAACTCGGGTGAAGGAACTAGGCAAAATGGTACCGTAACTTCGGGAGAAGGTACGCTC
>NZ_PYOC01000034.1 GCF_003026215.1 Photobacterium indicum | reverse complement strand
ACGAAGTTACTCAAGGGTTAAATCAAGCAAGACGTAAACTTGCTGATGACAAGGTGCAGTTGAACCAATCCACGGCGCAGAAATTTGCTAGCGTATTACAAAACTATGCCTCAATCCAAGAGCAAAATGAGCAACCTAACGAGGTTGATTCACTTAGTGCATTACTTGATCGCCAATCTAAATTGCGCGAGCAAGGGGATAGTCACAGCTTATATTCAGAAGCGAATGCATTTCGACATGACCACAAGCCAGCATACAGTCCGCAAAATGAACGCGCATCGCAACAAAAGGCTAGTGGTTACTCTCGTTATTCTGACCAACATTATGCAGATACTCCTTCATCACGTGATAACCGTTCATCATCAACATCACCACTATTTCAGCGTCGTCAACCTGAAACCAATAAGCATGATTTAGATATCGGCGATTACCGTCGTCCATCATCAAAACAATATGAACGTGATTTATCCGTTGGTCGTGGGTTATTTGATAGCCCTCAGCATGATCATGGTATGAATGGACGTGAACAGTCACCGCAAAAGCCACGATTAGATCCTTCTCGTTACGAATCTAAAGCCCAACCGAGTAAAGATGAACTGGATCAAGTGCGATCTGAAATGATCTCGATACGTCGC
>NZ_PYOC01000033.1 GCF_003026215.1 Photobacterium indicum | reverse complement strand
TATTGGTGGATTCGCTGTCACCTTGGTCAATTGGACCTGTTACGGTAACCTTATATGAACCGTCGGTATCGACAGTTACCGTCATCACGGTGTCGCCAGCACTATCAAGTACTGTCAGGGTATCGCCAGTAGCAGTAAAGGTAGTTGGCAGACCATTACTCGTAATGCCAATTAATCCTGGTTGGTCAGCTTGGAAAGCAATCGTATGAATCGCATCAGAGCCCACATCCAATGGGATCTGACCACTAATCACATCACCTTGTTGTGAAGATTCATTGATCGTAACGCCTGTATCCGTGCCGAATGTAGGATCGTCACCGTCTTTAAGAATGATGCCCACTGTGGCCGGTGTCGTCAGATCATCGCCATCAGTATCTTTGGCTTGAACCGGCACATTAATATGAAGTTCGTCGTTTTCAGACCTGATGTAGCCCGTTGTATCACCCGTGTTGTTGTGATCCAATGGCACGTTTTGCGCAATATCAACGGTCACCGTTAAATCTTGACCGTCTTGTACCGCAGACAGCTTAACCGTCAGCGCCACCTCAGTACCCAACATACCGACGATGTCACCATCAGCATTCAACGAGAAGGTTAACGCTTGGCCGCCTGAGGTCAGTTCAGCCGCAAGCTCTGCCATCAAGTCTGCCACTTGAGCTGGGTCCACTTGAACAGAGTCAGGGACTAAACGGTCTTCACCAGCGATTAACGCAAAATCACCCGACTGT
>NZ_PYOC01000032.1 GCF_003026215.1 Photobacterium indicum | reverse complement strand
AACCATACAACCCCAAGAGGTTTCGTATGGCAACAACCAAGGTTTCTCTCTTAAAAGAGAGGATTTGTTTTCGCCGGACTCTTACACAAGACACTTGAATGTGTGTTTGTTTTGAGAACTCGTTTTATCTTTCGATAAAACATTTGTAATTGAATCCTAAGATTCAATTTACTAGTCAGCTTTCCAGATTGTTAAAGAACATTGTGTTGTGTCTCATTGAGACATCATCACTTTCTAACGACTTTCACCGACAAAAAATGGACGCAATAACCTAAGCTACTGAATCAGTATGTCGTAAAAGTGTTTAGAAAGTGGTGGGCGATACCGGGCTCGAACCAGTGACCCCCTCCTTGTAAGGGAGGTGCTCTCCCAACTGAGCTAATCGCCCACGATAGTTTTAATTCCTTCGTGAGAAAGAATGGTGGGTCGTGTAGGATTCGAACCTACGACCAATTGATTAAAAGTCAACTGCTCTACCAACTGAGCTAACGACCCATTGTTACTTTCTTTAACAAAAAAGAAAGTGGCGTCCCGTAGGGGAGTCGAACCCCTGTTACCGCCGTGAAAGGGCGGTGTCCTAGGCCTCTAGACGAACGGGACTTAGTTTTTCGATGTTTTGGGAACATCGTGTTCTTTTACATTTTAACCAGGCAATCTGTGTGGACACTGCATCAAACTATAAATCTTTAGGTAAGGAGGTGATCCAGCCCCAGGTTCCCCTAGGGCTACCTTGTTACGACTTCACCCCAGTCATGAACCACACCGTGGTAAA
>NZ_PYOC01000031.1 GCF_003026215.1 Photobacterium indicum | reverse complement strand
CCGTTTCTTTGTCTGGTGAGCAGCAAGGTCAAGACGTGAAAGTTACGGTGACTATCGAACAGAATGTCCCGTTGGATCATACTAATACCGGCGACAGCGAAGGCTACATTACCTCTGCGAATGATGAGATTCACATTAATGTCCCCGTGCAAGCGACTGACACCGATGGCGATAATTTAGATACCCCAGCCAATGTGGACATCACCATCACCGACGGTGACAATCCTACATTCGGCACAGATACAGGCGTGACGATCAATGAATCTTCACAACAAGGCAGCGTAATTTCCGGTCAGATCCCATTGGATGTGGGCTCAGATGCGATTGATACCATAGTGTTCCAAGCTGACCAGCCGGGATTAGCAGGCATTACGAGTAATGGTCTGCCAACTACCTTTACTGCTACTGGCGATACCCTGACAGTACTTGATAGTGCTGGCGATACCGTGATGACGGTAACTGTCGATACCGACGGTTCATATAAGGTGACCGTAACAGGTTCTATCGACCAAGGTGACAGTGAATCCACCAATATTGATTTGAACGTGACTGCGACTGACAAAGACGGCGATACCACTGATGGTTCGATGGGTATCACCATAACCGATGGTGATGACGCGTCGGGCAGCTATAACGGCACCATTACACTGATTGAAGGTGATTTAGACACTGACGGCAATGGTGTCGGTGGCACAGATACGTCTTATCCTGCCACACAGTCGGGTGATTTTGCGTTAATCGCTGGTGAAGACCGTTTAGTCCCTGACTCTGTTCAAGTGGACCCAGCTCAAGTGGCAGACTTGATGGCAGAG
>NZ_PYOC01000030.1 GCF_003026215.1 Photobacterium indicum | reverse complement strand
AATGTAAAAGAGCGCTAGCGTTGCCCAACAACGCTGGCAGAAAACTAAGTCCCGTTCGTCTAGAGGCCTAGGACACCGCCCTTTCACGGCGGTAACAGGGGTTCGACTCCCCTACGGGACGCCACTTCCCTTTAAGAATGAAATCTTAACTGGAACATGTGGGCGATTAGCTCAGTTGGGAGAGCACCTCCCTTACAAGGAGGGGGTCACTGGTTCGAGCCCGGTATCGCCCACCATTCTTTTAATACCTTTAAGTTGTATTAAAAAGAATTACTATTTATATTGTAACTAGTGTGAAGAAATAAATTGGGGTTATAGCTCAGCTGGGAGAGCGCCTGCCTTGCACGCAGGAGGTCTGCGGTTCGATCCCGCATAGCTCCACCAATTTCTTAGTTAGTAAAAATTAATGAATCAGTTTTTAAGCATGTTTCTTTGTATTAAAGAATTTAATGTGTTTAAAAAGTGGTTCATTTTTTTCTGAAAAATGAAACATAATGCTCTTTAACAATCTGGAAAGCTGACTAGTAAATTCAATCGAATGATTGAATTACAAATGTTTTTATTACTTCTTTTTCGAAAGACAGTATAAAAATGAGTTCTCAAAACAAACACATTCAAGTGTCTGTGTTTTTGTCTTTACTTTTTTAAAAGTGGAAACAAAAGAAGAGTCCGGCGAAAACAAATCCTCTCTTGCTCTTGTAAAAGAACAAGCAGAGAAACCTTGGTTGTTGCCATACGAAACCTCTTGGGGTTGTATGGTTAAGTGACTAAGCGTACACGGTGGATGCCTTGGCAGTCAGAGGCGATGAAGGACGTATTAACTTGCGATAAGCCTAGTT
>NZ_PYOC01000003.1 GCF_003026215.1 Photobacterium indicum | reverse complement strand
TCAGCATGCGACACTAGCTCAGCTGGTAGAGCGCAACCTTGCCAAGGTTGAGGTCACGAGTTCGAGCCTCGTGTGTCGCTCCAAATTGAAAAGCCCAATCAGAAATGATTGGGCTTTTTGACGTTTGGAGCATATTAGAAAGAGTCTCGATGCGTTATCTCAACAATCATTAGCTTAGCTGGTAGGGTGCAACCTTATCAAGGTTGAGGTCACGCCTAAGCCTTGAAGATCGGGAGCCTCGTGTGTCGCTCCAAATTGAAAAGCCCAATCAGAAATGATTGGGCTTTTTGACGTTTGGAGCATATTAGAAAGAGTCTCGATGCGTTATCTCAACAATCATTAGCTTAGCTGGTAGGGTGTAACCTTATCAAGGTTGAGGTCACGCCTAAGCCTTGAAGATCGGGAGCCTTGTGTGTCGCTCCAAATTGAAAAGCCCAATCAGAAATGATTGGGCTTTTTATTTATACTTTTTGCAGCATGCGACACTGGCTCAGCTGGTAGGGTGCGGCCTTGCCAAAATTGGTGCTAAAAATTATCCATTAGCAAACTGCTGCAAAGGAACTCGTTCTTGTAAAAACGTACGGTAAATTCTCACGCCAATCATACCACCCAATAAACCTGCGACAGCAGCAGCAGATGCGGCCATGAATAAGGTTGATGGCGGGTTGAAAGCAATTGAGGCTAATAAACCGGGAATAGGAGCCGCACTGCCTGGTGCATCATTGATGATGCCGAAATACGCGGCGATTGTGCCAGCGAAGGCACCACCAATGAAATTAGACATGAAAATAGGGACGGGATTGCGGGTAACAATATGTGCCTGAGTTAAAGGCTCTAACATTACGCTCACTGTATTGCATGATTTCCCTAATTTTAGAGTATGGAAAATATAACCGTTGGTAAACGAACCACCAACACAGGCCATTGCCGCAATCCCCATCGGTAGTCCTGTTAATCCGAGCATAGCGGTCAATGCCATTGAACTGAGCGGGGAAGTACATACCATTTTAATAAGCCCACCTAATAAGAAGCCCATAATCAGCGGTGACAATGAGGTTGCTTCAGTGATCATGTTAGCCAACGTTCCCATCAGTAAATCAAGGGCTGGACTAATAAAGAAGCCGACTAATCGTGCTAGTGGGGCAAGAATTAACACACCTAGAATAACGTCGATACCTTCTGCTAAATATTTTTTAAATAGAGGGGCAATGAACGAGAATAAATAGCCGACAATGAAGCCTTCTAGAATACCTAAATGTATCATTGCCAAACCTGTAACCATCGCAAAGACTGGCTGTACACCAACACGGAGCATGACTAATGTGGCCGCAGCGACACCTCCCATACCACCAACGAGGTTACCAAATTCGGCTAAGTAACCAATTCCTAATAAGTTACCCATAACGTACTTATGAATAGCTTCGACGAGAAATGTCGCGATAGCAGCATCTGCTAACCCACTCATTGCTGCACTACCGTGGGGTGCTTTAAAGCTAAAAAGTGAAAATAATGCCAGAGCCATTAAAAGTGCTGTAATTCCTAATAAAATTTCCATGGTCTTTCCTTACCATACAAGCGACTTCTGATATGAATAACACCATTTACAGGTGATATTCACCTAGCAACCTCGCTTAACGCTGCGAGTTGCTATATTGATATAGATTTATAGAGAGGCTGAAGATGAGAAATGCGACCAGGGTCAGGACCAGACGGAATAAAACGAATAGGGTAGTACAGAGGTGAAATAAAAAAGAGATAGCTGCGCAAACTGCTAGCATCAATATTGACTCAATATATGTTCATATGCGTCACCATGTTTGAATACATTGTGTGAAGAACAAAAGGGTATTGTGTAATAGAGCTACCGTAGCACAAGCAAGTTGGTTGGTTTTTGAGCTAGTTCATATTCCGTAAAACTCATGGATATAAGTGTAAGTTCATATGGTTGATTAAGCTGAGTATCTTTTACTTGTTGGAAAGTAATACTGAATTTTATGGGTAAATGCTGCTGAATTAGTTATCAGTGTGCTATTTGGTGGTGTTTTGTATTAATGCGATTGAAATATTGAGTTCTTATATAAATAGCACTTGTTTTTTAAATCGTGATTGTGTTACTTTCTGCCCAATCTCGAGTGAATTGTACTGAGACACATGCGTTATGACGATATCAAATAAGTGTGTCATAACGTGCCGTAGGTACTAACGAACCAATCGTTAGTAGAAGGGCATTAATAGAGCAAACCTGCATAAAATAAAGCAGGTGCATATTGAAGGAACCCAACAGTGAATATACCAACATTATCTATGCAACTTACGTTCGTCTTGCCTAACTGCAGTATTATTACTGAGCCTTGATCTTTCCTTAAAAAACACGAGTAACTTACTCTCTTTGTTAATTCGCATATTGGCACAATTGAATATTGTCTTTTAAAAAGGCTTTTTCAATATTCCAATGATGAATGCGGGTTAAGTGCATCAATAAATCAATATCTTATGTATTGTTGATTGTTGCAGAAGAACTTTTCATCAGCTTTTTCTGGTGAAATTTATACGCATAAGTTCATTCGACCATCTAGGAATACCACTTTCGTTATGCCTGAACGTTCAGCATATCTCTCGATTGTTTGTATCTCTATTTGTTCTCGATAAGAACTCGAATACATATAACGATATGAATTATTCGATGCGTAACGTGATGATTTAATGGAAATGAAAATGAACAATGTGTTTGATTTAGACGAACTGAAGCTAGCTTCTAATATCCCTGTCGTTCACGAGTTATATGACTTAACACCCGATGAACTTTTGCTTAGCCAAGAGCATTATGAATCAGAGGTGCGTTCATATCCAAGACGCTTACCTTTAGCTATCGCAAAAGCGGCTGGCGTTATGGTTGAAGATACCCGTGGTCAACTCTTTATTGATTGCCTTGCTGGTGCTGGCACACTTGCGCTTGGTTATAATCATCCAGAAATTAATCAAGCGATTATTGACCAGCTACAAGCGGGTTTGCCTTATCAGACGTTGGATATAACAACACCAACAAAAGATAAATTTATCAGAGAAGTCATGAGCTTCCTTCCTGATGAATTTGCGAATAATGCGTGTATCCAATTCTGTGGTCCATCGGGTGCTGATGCTGTTGAAGCAGCTATTAAACTCGCGAAACAAACAACTGGTCGAAACACGATGGCTGCGTTTCATGGTGCCTACCATGGTATGACGAACGGCACGATGGCAATGATGGGTAATCTAAGTACCAAATCACGCCGTCAGGGGCTGATGTCAGATGTTCATTTTTTACCATTCCCATATAGTCTACGTTGTCCGTTTGGTTTAAAAGGCGACGAAGGTGCAAAACAAAGTTTACGTTATATCGAGCGTATGCTGAGCGATGATGAAAGTGGTGTTCAAAAGCCTGCTGCAATTATCGTTGAACCCGTGCAAGGCGAAGGTGGTGTTATTCCTGCCCCTGCATTCTGGTTACAAGAATTACGCCGCATTACCAAAGAGCAGGGCATCCTACTTATTTTGGATGAAATTCAATGCGGTATTGGTAAAACAGGCCATAACTTTGCTTTTGAAGAAGCAGGCATTACGCCTGATATTCTGTGTTTGTCAAAAGCCGTTGGTGGCGGACTACCAATGTCGTTGCTTATTTTTAATAAGTCGATAGATACTTGGCTGCCTGGTGAACATACAGGTACATTCCGCGGCAACCAACTTGCGATGGCAACAGGTGCGACAGCGTTAGAAATCATTCGTCGTGATAACTTGGTCGAGCATGCTCAAAAAGCCGGACAGTACTTACGTGAAGGCATCGAACGTATTGCTCAATACACGGATTGTATTGCTGAAGTTCGTGGTAAAGGCTTGATGTTAGGTGTTGAAATTGTAAAACCTAACGGCGCTAAGAATAAATTTGGTGAACCTGAAGCTGATCCAGAATTAACGGTTAACATTCAACGTGCAGCCCTTGAACGTGGATTGATTATCGAAAAAGGTGGTCGTCAGGGCTCTGTACTGCGTTTCCTTCCCCCGCTTATTATTACTTTCGAGCAAATTGACTTTGTGCTTGATGCGTTAAGCAAAGCGATTATTGCAACGGCGGGTCCCGCTAAAATTGTTGAGCCTGTAACGGCGAATGAACAAGACGATTGGCGTTCATATTTCATCCATACTGGTGAAGGTGGTGCTGACCAGTTTGAAAAAGTACTGAATCAGACAACCCAAGTGCTGAAAAATGTATTTGAAGAGACAACGGCACCCTATTCAGGGTTAGATCCTGAAGTCTTGAAATCGATGATTTATAACATTGATCTCGATCACCAGCAGTTGCCGATTGAAACGGTCATTGAGCAAACCGGCGAGCTTATCGCTAAAAATTCAATCATGGTGCAACATCCACATTGTATTGCTCATCTACATACGCCACCTTTATTGCCAGCAGTTGCCGCTGAAGCCTTTATTGCGTCGTTAAACCAATCGATGGATTCATGGGATCAGGCGAGTTCAGCAACATTTGTAGAGCAAAAAGTTGTCGATTGGTTATGTGGTGTTTATAACCTAGGTGAACAAGCGGATGGTGTATTCACCAGTGGCGGCACTCAAAGTAATTTGATGGGGCTGCTATTAGCCCGTGATTGGGCGGCAGATACTATTTCTGGTCACAATATCCAGAAAGATGGCTTGCCAGAGTATGCGTCGAAAATGCGCATATTGTGCTCGAAAAAATCACACTTCACCGTGCAAAAATCAGCGTCATTAATGGGGCTAGGTGAACACGCAGTAGAGTGTGTTGATACCAACCCCGATGGCACTATTAAGATTGCAGCATTGGTGAAAACGGTAGAGACACTAAAGAATGAAGGCTTATTGCCATTCGCTTTAGTTGGCACAGCTGGTACAACCGATCACGGCGCGATTGATGACTTAGCCAATATGGCTGATATTGCAGAGCAACATAACCTGTGGCTGCATGTTGATGGGGCTTACGGTGGTGCACTGATTCTTAGCCGCCACAAAACACGTTTACACGGTATTGAAAAAGCAGACTCAGTGAGTGTGGACTTCCACAAGTTATTCTTCCAACCAATCAGCTGTGGTGCAGTATTGCTTAAAGACAAAGAGAACTTTAAGTACTTATTACATCATGCCGATTATCTGAATCGTGAAGATGATTTACTGCCAAACCTTGTTGATAAATCGATTGCAACAACGAAGCGTTTCGATGCATTAAAAGTATTGATGACAATGCAGTGTGTTGGTACGCAAGCTCTTGGCGGTATGTATGATCACCTGTTAGGGCAAACACAGCAAGTTGCCGACTTGGTCAATAATCGCAATGAATTTGAATTACTGGCAGACCCTGCATTATCAACGGTGTTATTCCGTTATGTGGGTGAAAAGCCAGATACCGATATCGACGCACTGAACAAAAAACTCCGTATAGAGGCACTTGTTAAAGGTGTTGCTGTACTGGGTGAAACGGTTGTCGACGGTAAGGTTGCGTTAAAGTTCACGATTCTAAATCCTTGTTTAACTATGACTGATTTTGAGTTATTGCTAAATAATATCAATCAGTTGGCTTTAACGTTATAACGTAAAAAAGATAAATAATTCCCCTTCTTTTTAGAGGAGGGGAAATATTCTGATTTCAGGCGATTTTTTAATAAGTTGTCGAATATATTTCAAAGAACACATAGACGGAATACAAAAAAATATGGCTATTTTACAAATTGGTGCAGGTGGTGTTGGTTGGGTTATCGCGCATAAAGCGGCACAGAATAATGACGTATTAGGTGATATCACCATTGCATCTCGTACAGTTAGCAAATGTGAAAAGATCATCGAGTCAATTAAAGGGCGTAATAACCTAAAAGACACGACTAAAAAACTAGAATCACGTGCAGTAAATGCAGATGACGTTGATGCACTAGTTGCACTGATCAAAGAAGTTCAGCCTGATTTGGTTATTAATGCGGGCCCTCCTTGGGTTAACGTTGCCATTATGGAAGCATGTTACCAAGCTAAAGTATCATACCTTGATACATCTGTAGCGGTAGACTTGTGCAGTGAAGGTCAACAAGTGCCTGAAGCTTACGATCCACAGTGGGCATTCCGTGAAAAATTCGCAGAGGCGGGTATTACAGGTATTCTTGGTGCGGGCTTTGATCCAGGTGTTGTAAGTGTATTTGCAGCTTACGCGGTTAAGCATTTGTTCGATGAAATCGACACAATCGATGTAATGGACGTGAATGCTGGTGATCACGGTAAGAAGTTCGCAACGAACTTTGACCCAGAAACAAATATGCTAGAAATTCAGGGTGATTCTTTCTACTGGGAAAACCAAGAGTGGAAACAAGTGCCTTGCCATACACGTATGCTTGAATTTGATTTCCCTAATTGTGGCTGCCAGAAAGTATACTCAATGGCGCACGATGAAGTGCGTTCAATGAAAGAGTTTATTCCAGCGAATCGTATCGAATTCTGGATGGGCTTTGGTGATACTTACCTGAACTATTTTAACTGTATGCGTGATATTGGTCTGTTAAGCCCAAATCCAGTAACGCTGCAAGATGGTACTGTTGTAGAGCCACTTAAAGTGCTGAAAGCTATTTTGCCTGATCCAACATCATTAGCACCGGGCTACACAGGTTTAACCTGTATCGGTACTTGGGTTCAAGGTATTAAAGACGGTGAGCCACGTAGTGTCTTCATCTATAACAATGCCGATCATGAAGTTGCTTACAAAGATGTTGAACACCAAGCGATTTCTTACACGACAGGTGTACCTGCCATTACAGCGGCACTTATGTACTTCCGTAACGAGTGGAGTGGTAAAGGTGTATTCAACATGGAGCAGTTGAACCCAGACCCATTCCTAGAGCTAATGCCAACAATCGGTCTTGATTGGCATGTACAGGAATTGCCAGTAGCACAGCCTGAGATTAAGATTCTAAAATAACACCCTTATAGCTGTTATATCGAATTAATCATTAGAGCCGGTGTGCAAGCATCGGCTTTATTCCGTCTACGCGGGTAGTAAAAATGCAGAAGAATGATTTAAAAACACCTTACTTTATGATTGATGAAAGTAAGCTGGTAGCAAATTTAGAGAAAGCAAAGTTGTTAAAAGAGCTTTCTGGTGTGAAGTTGGTACTGGCACTGAAATGCTTTTCTACGTGGGGGGTGTTCGACCTTATTAAGCCGTATCTTGATGGTACTACAAGCAGTGGTCCTTATGAAGTGAAGCTAGGCTATGAAACGTTTGGTGGTGAAACACATGCTTACAGCGTGGGTTACAGTGAAGATGATGTGAAAGAAGTGGCTGAAATCTGCGATAAGATGATTTTCAACTCGCAAAACCAGCTAGCAGCTTATTGTCATTTGGTTGAAGGTAAAGCATCTCTTGGTTTACGCCTAAACCCTGGTGTTAGCTATGCAGGGCAAGATTTAGCTAATCCTGCGCGTCAATATTCACGCCTTGGTGTGCAGTGGGATCACATTGATGCAGCTGTCTTTGATAATCTTGACGGTGTTATGTTCCACATGAACTGTGAGAACAAAGATGAAGATGCATTCATAGGATTATTAAATGATATCTCAGATAAGTTTGGTCAGCATTTAGACAAACTAGACTGGGTGAGCCTTGGCGGTGGGGTATTCTTTACTTGGCCGGGTTATAACATCGAAAAGCTTGCAGCGGCATTGAAAACGTTTTCTGAGAAGCATGGTGTTCAGTTATACCTTGAGCCCGGTGAAGCGATTATTACTAAAACGGCCGATCTTGTGGTGACAGTTGTTGATATTGTCGAAAATGAGATGAAAACAGCAATTGTAGACAGTGCAACAGAAGCACACCGTTTAGATACGCTAATTTATGATGAACCAGCCTCGATTGCTGAAGCCAGCGAGCAGGGGGAGTACCAGTATGTTATTGGTAGTTGTTCTTGTTTAGCCGGTGATCAGTTTTGTGTAACCCAGTTTGATGAGCCATTGAAGATTGGTCAGCGTTTGCACATCACAGATAGTGCAGGTTATACAATGGTGAAATTAAACTGGTTTAATGGTTTGAAGATGCCCTCTATTTACTGTGAACGTGCAAATGGTGAAATAGAGAAACTGAATGAATTCGGTTATGACGATTTTAAACGATCTTTGTCACAATGGTCGGTGTCGTAAACGTTTAAGTACTAACGTTTAAGTACAAGCATATAAGCCAATTATTATAAAGAAGATCGGTGAACGGTCTTTTTTTACGTTGTAGAAAACGTTATCTTTTGGCTGTAATAGGGGGGGGGTATGATTAATTTCACAATGGCGACGTTAATTTAAACGAATTTTGCGTTGTTTTTAGCAGGTTTAGATAAAAAATAATCAGTTGAATTAAAACAATAAAATTTCCTATTGACTCATTTTCTGAATCAAGTAAAGTACGTGCCATACCGCAACGGGGTAACCCATTAACGGTTAGCGATTGAAAGATTGCTTACTTCTTTAAGATGTTTTAGCTTTAAAGAATATGGCGCGTTGGCAGAGTGGCTATGCAGCGGATTGCAAATCCGTGTACCTCGGTTCGACTCCGGGACGCGCCTCCAAATTTTGTACTAACGGTCACGTTACATTGGCAGGCCGTTATAAAGATGGTGTCTAACCGCTTTTTATAAAGCACATTGGTTAGGAGCATCGCAATAAAGAATTGCGTGCCCTGGTGGTGGAATTGGTAGACACAAGGGATTTAAAATCCCTCGGCGTTCGCGCTGTGCCGGTTCAAGTCCGGCCCGGGGCACCATCTATTAAAGTCTGATATTCTCTGAAAAGAGGGTTTCAGCATGCGACACTAGCTCAGCTGGTAGAGCGCAACCTTGCCAAGGTTGAGGTCATCGGTTCGAACCCGATGTGTCGCTCCAAATACGAAGCCCTGACAGAAATGTCAGGGCTTTTTATTATTTAAATTTTGAGTCGCGTCAATATCATATTCAATGTGCCACTCGCACAGCAGTTTGTTGCTGCCGTGAACCAGAATACTCCCATAACCAATTCATCAAAATCCCGAAAGAAAAGCTGGCGTCATAACATTGCTAGGCTCAATGTATTTCTTAATAGCAGTAGGGAACTTAATAAAAAGCCAGAGCATAATGCTCTGGCTTTGCGTTTTAATGGCAGCAGCTACAATTGCGCTTGTATTTACTCATCTTACCAATCCCTGGGTTAAAGGTGTTGGTTGGGTCCAACTTATGATAAAACTCCTGCAATGTGTTTTCAGCCTCATAAAGGTGACCAACATTATGTTCGGCAGGATATTTTGCTCCTTTTTGTTCAAGCAATTCCAACATCAATTTCTTCATTTTCTTGGTGTCAGTGCCTTTCTTGAAGATATAGTCCTGATGGAATACATGACACAGAAAATGGCCGTAATAAAGTGATGTCACCATGTTTTTGGTTATCTCTTCTGGTAGTTCTTCTACCCATCCACGGTCATTACGGCGAAGCGCTATATCAAGTGCGACTATCTCTTCAACTTCATTTCTGTGGATAGTTTCGTAACGAATAGCTGCTCCTGCTGCTGCAAAACGATGTAGCAGTGCTTTTTTCCCTTCGTCTGCAGTACATGTAAAGTAGCTACCACCTGAGCCTTCTCCCCAGTTCTTTTCTAGGTAAGCTTTTGCTTCTTCGATTCCCTTATCACTCATTTTTAATATTAGGTGGTGTTGATACTTGTTACGGAAATCCAGCATGCGTTTTGGCAGATGCTGAGGGAATATCTTGCTTATATAATACAAAATTGTATCTGGCAGGTATTTGTTCACAAAAGGAATACGACCTAGGAAGTTTTCTACTTTTGCTTTTAATGCAAAGAACTTCGGTAGACTTTCGGTACCTAAGTAATTGATAGAAAGGAAAACATCTTTACCGTATTTTTCTGAAAGATTGAAAATGTCACGGTGCATGTATTCACCCATTTCTGGTAAATTATCAAACTTAGATAAAATATCCCTTCTTAGCTGAGTCAGTTTTTCAGCGTTATCAGTACCAATATAAAAAACCTGCTCTTTTTCTGTTACAGGGTAGCTGTCAACTCGTACGGCAAAAATACCTAGCTTACCCGCGCAACCACTGGCCTCGTATAACCGGCGTTCATCAGCGTTAAATCGAGATGGAATATCAGAATCTACATCACGAACGCGCGCTTCATATTCACGGTCAGAAGCCATACCAGCATTATGCTGGATGTTTTCCAGTTTAATGTTTCCGTTTTGAATGTTGGTTAAGATCTCTTCAGGTGTATCACCTAGTCCGTCAATTCCTAAGTGGTTAACGAGGTGTAATTTGCCTTCTTTATCTACTTGAGCGAATAATGATAATTCAGTATAAGCAGGCCCGCGTTTAACCAGTGCACCACCAGAGTTATTGGCAATACCACCAACAACTGTTGCACCAATAGAAGAGGATCCAATGACAGAGTGCGGCGCACGCTTTACTTTTTTTAGTTCTTTCTCTAGGTTGTGTAGGCTTGTGCCCGGCATACATATAGCCTGCTTGCCACCATCTAAAAGATGAATCTGTTTCATTTTAGTAATATTAATGATTACCACTTCTCTGTCGTAATCACTGCCGCTTGGTGCCGAACCTTCTGTTAGTCCGGTTTTTGCCGCTTGCATAATAATAATGCAGTTTGATTCAACGCATGACTTAATGACATTCCACTGCTCTAGTAAAGTTGTCGGAAATACGACTGCAAGAGCTTCGCCTTTCCCCGAACGAAAACCTGAACGGTAATATTCGGTTTCTTTAATTCTGGTTAAAACGTTTTTTGTTCCAACAAGTGATTGGAACGTCTTTATTAGCGTATGGTTTTCCATAACAATCCTTTACTACAGTGTGTCTTAAGTTGTAATAGTGTAAACATTTATTCATCCGTACATCTACGATGAATATATTCGGATGTGTTTTTTACATAAATTTCAAATTATGTAATGCTTACGGAATTTAATTATTTATTTATAAGATACAACAAGGTAGCAAGATTTTTAGCTGACATTAACAACTGACTATTCATTATTTTGCAACGGTAAGTTTCAAAAGCGCAAATAAATAATAACTGATAAATTATATTTTTAGTCCAAATAGGCGATAAATAGGGAGTGTTTTATTCTGATGTGGCATTTACGTGAGGTTACTTGGGTATAGAAGTATAAAAACATGCTTAAGCAGTGGGTGAATGAAATACACCTTTTGTTTTGTCTAACCATTTATTAAGTAGGAGGGTATTAATTGAGCTCATGAAACGCATCAATAATCACAAGTCAAGTTTGTAATTAAATAACAAATGTTTTATGTATTATCATTTTACTGATGGTGTTTGTTGTAATATAACACCATTCTATATGGTGGTGATAATTGTTTTTAACGTAAGAAGGCTATAAATAGTGAAATTCTCAGTTATTACTTTTATTTATTAGTGCAGATATAGAACATGATTGTTTCCGGTTTATGTATAATAAGAGGGCGATATTTATACTATTTGTTTATTGCAGCCTTGTTATCAAAGGTTTTGAGGCGAATTATATATTTTTTAACAAAATAACTTATATTTACTAATGCCTCCTGTAGCAAAAAAGAGGCATAGCCATTACTTTTTTTCGCTTTAGAATATCTTCCCCACATAAAACAGCTGATAGAAAATTACTGTTCTAAATACAGCCTGTAATGAAAATAACATAATTATAAACATGGCAGCTAACTTAAGAAATATCCTAATTAATCGGGTAACTAGCTAGCCAAACACATGGAGTGGAAGATCATGACGTCCTTATTTTTATCCGTTATACCTATTGTCATCCTGATTTGGATGATGACAAAGAAAAATGGATTACCTTCGCACATTGCCTTACCAGTTACCGCTCTAATGGTAGGAACAATACAACTTTTTTACTTCGGTACAGACATCACATTAATTAGCGCCAACATCATTGCTGGTATTCTTTCTGCTATAACTCCAATTTCTATTGTTGCTGGCGCTATTTTATTAAACAGAATGATCTATCTTTCAGGCTCTGAAGATATAATTCGTCGCTGGCTTGAAGGGATCAGTCGAAACCAAGTAGCTCAGCTAATGATTATCGGTTGGGCATTTGCTTTCATGATTGAAGGTGCATCCGGTTTTGGTACCCCAGCTGCAATTGCTGCCCCGATTCTAGTGGGCTTAGGCTTTAATCCATTGAAGGTTGCCATGTTGGCCCTAGTCATGAACTCTGTACCTGTATCATTCGGTGCTGTAGGTACGCCAACATGGTTTGGTTTTTCCAACCTAGGGTTAGATGATGCAACCTTACTTGATATAGGTAAAACTACTGCTTTAATCCATTTTGTAGCTGCATTTATCATTCCGCCTATGGCGCTTCGTTTCATCGTTAGTTGGAATGATATCCGTAAAAATTATCTGTTTGTATTAATCAGTACTTTGTCATGTACTGTTCCATATTTCCTACTTGCACAATGGAATTATGAGTTCCCAGCACTTGTTGGTGGCGCTATTGGTTTGATTGTTTCAGTTATTGTTGCGCGTTTAGGCTTAGGTTTAGCAAAAGAGCAGCACAATGTTACCCAAACTGTTTTTGCTGGTGATGCTGCAGCTTTTGGTGAAGTGAACGCAGTCAATATGACAGCTACTGATTCTCGCTCGGCAGAAACTCGTTCATCAGAGAAGCAAAGCGTACAAAGTCAAAGTGTGTCGTCGGCACAAATTTTTAAAGCGATGACGCCAACGATTTTACTTATTGTCATTCTTATTGTTACTCGTATTAAGCAGTTCGGCATTAAGTCGATACTGACTGATGGTACAGAAATATTTTCTCTATCGTTTGGCCCGCTAGGTGACTTCAGTCTTAGTAAGGCATTGATTGTTAAACTTAGCCATATTCTTGGAACCGATGTATCTTGGGCTTATAAGACACTTTATGTGCCAGCACTGATACCTTTCCTTCTGGTGGTATTGATTTCTATCCCACTGTTTAAGTTGCAAGGAAACGTAGTTAAACAAATGTTTTCTGAAACAGCGAGCCGAATCAAAATGCCATTTATCGCGCTGGTTGGTGCATTAATTATGGTGAAGTTGATGATGACTGGTGGTGAGAACTCACCGATCATGACAGCAGGTCAAGCCTTCTCTGATCTTATGGGTACAAGTTGGCAATATGTTGGTGCCTATTTAGGTGCACTTGGTGCATTCTTCTCGGGCTCTGCAACTGTGTCTAACCTGACTTTCGGTGCTATTCAGCAGACAATTGCAATTAATGTTGGTTTGCCACAAACCACAATTTTAGCTTTGCAGTCAGTCGGTGGGGCTATGGGTAACATGGTGTGTATCAATAACATCATTGCCGTATCAACCATTTTAGGTATCGCCAATAAAGAAGGCTTTATTATTAAGCGTACTGTCGTTCCGATGATCGCTTACGGCATTGTGGCTGCAATTATGAGTACTATAGTGTAATACCCATCAGACCTAATAAAAAAGCGAGGTGATAGTTTCGATCATCTCGTTTTTTCTTTATAGATCGAGAGCTAAAACTTATCTTCGTGTTTCTGATAACACTGATAAAGGTGCTCTATAAATAATTTTACCTTGATCGGCTGGTGACGAGTGTAAGGGTACATGGCATAAATACCTAAGCACTTAGCGACTTGCTCTTGCAGCACTTCAATTAAACTACCTGCTTTTAAATCTTCCGCAACTAGCACTTTCGGCACATAAACGAGTCCTTGCCCAAACAAAGCTGCGCGACGTAATGCAGATGCATTATTCGTCGTAAAGTTACCATTCACCTTAATGGTATAAGGTTTATTTTCACCTTTGAACAGCCATTCTTTTGCCCCAGTTTCTTGGTAGCTATAAGCGAGGCAATTATGATTGACCAGTTCAGATGCTATTTTTGGTACCCCATTGCGAGCAAAGTATTCAGGAGCACCACAAATAACCCAATGAGCATCAACAAGTCTTCTGGCTATAAAACTTGAATCTGGTAATTCACCCGTTCGGATCGCGAGGTCAAACCCTTCTTTCACAATATCAACAAACCGATTGTCTAAATCCATATCGATGTGAATTTCTGGGTATTTAGCACTAAACTCTGATATTGCTTTCGGTAATAGCAGTTCACCAGAAATAGTTGGAACGGTAAGACGAATGGTGCCTGTTAAGCTTTCTCCTAATCCGCTCATGGCTTCTTCAGCACTTTGGACAGAATAATAAACTTCTCTCGCATGGCCGAAAAAAACCTCGCCCGCTTCGGTAAGCGTTAACTTACGAGTCGTTCGATAAACCAGCTGCACGCCAAGATCTTGTTCTAAACGGGTTATCCGCTTACTAACGACAGACTTTGTTAGCCCAACTTGATCGGCGGCTTTGCTGAATGAGCCTTGCTCAATTAAATGGTAAAAGATTAAAAAGTCATCTGTATTTCGCATTATTAGTGTACTTTTTGCAACGAAATTAATTATGTGCGGCAGTATATCAACCAATAAGGAAATATTAAATGCCACTAAAGGTGGTAAAAAGGAGCCTTACTGTACTTAATTAATTTAAGGTTCAGGTTTCAGCGTCTGAACGAGCTCTGTAACTTTGGATACCAATGAGCGAGCATTTTTTGTTAATGGCTATGAATGGTTAATACAAATTGGTCATGTGCTAACTGATCGCTACTTGCACAGTGCAGCTTGCTTTTTAATTAATTGATTAATAAAGTTAAATGTTAGGGCTTTTTATTTATCTGAAATTAGATCCGCGCCAATTTCATCATCAACATGTCACCTGCCCAGCGGCACGCACAGCAGTTTGTTGCGGTGAATCAGAAGACTTCCACATCAAATTTTCTATATTTCTTCTTTCACAATGATTATTTTGTCTTATGCATATGCAACAGGTTTATTCAGTGCTATCGTTTGACTTGTGTAGCCATGGAGGGGTTGAGATGGTGATAGAAAAGAAATATTTATTGATAGATGACTCTAGTACCGCCATCTCAATCATGCGATCTATGCTCAATGTGGCTGGTATTTCTAATCATAATATTGATAGCACGATGGATAGCCTCAAAGCTATCCGCCTATTAGCTGCCCACTCTTATGATATAGTGATTTGTGATTATAATATGCACCATCATATTGATGGTGGTCTCATTTTTGACGAAGTAAAACAACGTAGACTTCTTCCAAGTGATGGTGTCTTTATGTGTGTGACTGGTGACAGTACTCAGAAGGTCGTTACTCATCTCATTGAACTGGAACCTGATGATTATTTGATAAAACCTTTCTCTGCGGCCGCATTTATACATCGGATTGAGATGGTATTAGCACGAAAATCGACTTTGTATCCTTTATTACTGGCTGTTGATAATAAGGATTATCAAACAGCGACTGACCTTTGTAAGAGATATAGAGCGGATCACCCGCTGTATACAGGTTATATCGATAGAATAAACGGAGATTGTTTATTACGTTCAGAGCGACATTTAGAAGCCAAAATTTTCTATGAAAATGCCTGTAAGCATACTGATCATTTATGGCCAAGAATTGGTTTTGGGCAAGCTCTTAAAGGTTTAGGTGAACTGAAAAGAGCAGAGACTGTCTTTCGAGACATTTTGGCAAAATACCCGAAGCAGCCATTAGCGAGAAAGCATTTGGCTGGATGTTTGATAGCGAGTGAACAGTTGCCGGAAGCCCTTGAACAGTTTCACCTTCTGCACAAAGTTAATTCAGCAAACCCACTACGAGAACTCATCATTGCTAACCTTTATGCTGTTCTTCAACAACATCAGAAAGCAGCGATTGGATATTTACGTTTTATTCAAAAGGTTACAGGGACAAGCCGTTATAGCTTCGGTGTATATTCTAATATTTCTGTTTCACTAATGCTTGCTAGTATATATACCGATGACAATTCTGAATATACCGAATTGCTGAATGAGGCAAGACACAATATTTACGAACAGAATATACATGGTGATACAGAGAAAGAACGTTATGAGAGTGAGATCGGTTCATTGGTTGGAGTCGCCATTCTGGCTTGTTTACATGGTGAAATCCAAGATTCTTTTACAATAGTTAGTAAAATTAACCTTCAAGAAAAGCCTATTGATGATTATTACACGGTGTTGAATATTGCTCGCTTGTATGGCTTTTGTGGCATGCCTGAACAATATGAAAAAACGATGCAGATCGCGAGAGGATTATGTTGGAAATCAGATGATGATGTATTAATACAAAGCCAGGTTAAGCTGCTTGAAGCCTGCCATGTTGAAATTAACCATCGCTTAAAAGAAGGAGGTGAGCTGGTAGAAAAAGCCTTTGAAAAACGTAACAGTAATAATGCAATAGGGGCGTTAGAAGACGCCTATAGAGCGTTTCATATGGTACCTTTTCATTATCATCTATGTTTTTTGATTCTTGAACTGACAGCATTAGCGACGCCTTCCTTTTTGAAAACTGCAAATATCAAGGGAGTGATTTCGTCATGTAATTGGGTCTGCTGTAATGATACAAGACCGGAAAAAGAAGAGATCGAGCGAGCCAATGAGCTTTACAAACTAGCGTTAGAGCGTGTTAATAAACTCTTGTAGCCAGTATCCCAATCTAATGTACAAAGCACTATCTAAACTGTTATTCCATTGATTAAACCTCGTTAATGAGTGAAATAAATTTATCTCATACACCGTCTTAATTTTGTGCTAATTATTTTTTGTACTGGATCAATTATGCGCGTTGTGGTGTGCATTTCTACTTCCTTGGCTTGTTTTTAACCGTTTGAATCAAATCCATAAAATTTCTTATTGACTCATTTTCGCAATCAGTTAAAGTACGTCTCGTTCTCAGGGTAAACCGCTCTAGAGAAAAAGAATTTTGTACTAGCAGTCATGTTACAGTGACAGACTGTTATAAAGATGGTGTCTGACCGCTTTTTATAAAGCACATGGTTAGGAGCATCGCAATAAAGAATTGCGTGCCCTGGTGGTGGAATTGGTAGACACAAGGGATTTAAAATCCCTCGGCGTTCGCGCTGTGCCGGTTCAAGTCCGGCCCGGGGCACCATCTATTATTATTTATCGTTACCATAAGCGATAAAGCTAAGTAATGACTTAGCGATAAATATGGCGCGTTGGCAGAGTGGCTATGCAGCGGATTGCAAATCCGTGTACCTCGGTTCGACTCCGGGACGCGCCTCCATATTGATTTAATCAGTGTGTTCGATGGTAAGTTACCATCATAATAAACCAGCCAAGTGCTGGTTTTTTTGTATCTGGAATTTGGATAGTTATAGATACCAATATCCACAAGATTCAGCGATGTATTGTATTTGCTGCTCCCAGTTTCACATAATGAAACCAGAGAACTTATAGCAGTTCTTTAATGGTTTCCCAACGATAAACAAACTCTTGAACATGGCTACCATCGGGTGCTTGCCATGTCTGAGTTTTCTCATTGAATGCCCCTAGCTTCTGATAAAATTGTTGAGCGGCCACATTGCCCGTCAATACTTCAAGGTAAAGCCCATTAGTCGGTGCGTGTTGGTAAGCTATTTGGGAGGCAGCGGTGAGTAACGTTTTACCCACTCCTTGCCCTTTATAGTGTTCGCTGATATGCAGGTTTTCAATTAATGTCCCCCATTGACGGTGGTTATCTATATAAATACAGATAAAACCACAAACGGTATTATTTTCGCATGCCACTAAAATACGTTGATGGCTTTCTGGTGTGTCAAACCGTTGCACCCACACTGTTTGACGATCTTCAAATATGTCGTTATCTAGATATTTATCAGACAGCATACCGCGATATATATTTTGCCAATTTTTTGCATGTAAACGTGAAATTTGGCTAATGTCATCTCGTGTCGCCATTCTTAGCTTTATCATAAAATGCTGTTTGCTGCCTATTTAGTGAATGCAATATGACCATTACTGTGCCTGTATATTATTTATAGTATCAAAATACGCTCATGAAATATTTATGCATAAGAGCGACATGTTTGAAACGTAAATTTCAGCTGAATTTGAAACGGTTTATAACAATTTAGCAGAGATGATTCTTGGATTAGCAGTGATTTTGTGAATGGAAGGGGGTATTGCTTCGTGGCTTAGTTACTTGTGCTGTTTTTATAAGAAAGAAAAACGGGTCACTAGCTAGGAATAGTGACCCGTTTTATTTCAAATTAATTAATCTTTCGGTTTGTCTTTGGGCTTAATTGGCTGATCACCAATCGTTGTTTTACCCGGACATATCCTCTTAACTGGACATTTAGGGCATCCCCATACTGCAGCATAGGGGCATAATGCCATTTCTTTACTTTTTGTTGCCATCCACTCATACCTCGTTCAATGATTGCTCACAGATATTTTAATTATTTACTTAATTCTGCTGTTAATAGGCGCTTTGTTATACGGTCTTGTAAGTTATTTGGCTCATTCATACCAATACGCTTTAATAGTGGTTCAATCGCGGCTGTTGGCTTTGGTGCGGATAGTGCCTGCCATAAACACTGTGCTTTGCCCTTTCTTGTTGCTGTTTTATTTTTAAGCGACTTTAATGCTTTACCTAATTTAAGCTCTTCTTCAGTAAAGCTACAACCGAAGGGGAAAGGGCCAAAGAAATCTTGTGCTGTATATTTGTTATATACTAGTGCAATTGCTTCTGGGGTGTTATTACAGAATTCAGCAGGAATTTGGTAATCTTTTGCTACTTTTCCTGCCGCTTTGGCTTTTTCTAGTAATTCTTGCTGGAAGCGTGAATCTGCGATTTTAATCAGTTCTGTATATACAACATGATCTGACTTACTGCGAAGATCTGCAATGCCATATTCAGTAATAACCGTATCGCGAAGGTGACGAGGTATTGTCGTGTGTCCGTAATTGAATAAAATATTTGATTGAAGTTTGCCACCACGTACACAACAGCTGCGTAATTTTAGAATAGAACGTGCACCGGGTAATTGATGGGCCTGTGCGACAAAGTTATATTGACCGCCTACACCACTAACGACCTGTCCATTTTCTAAGGCATCTGAAATAACAGATCCATTTAACGTCACCATCATGGCTGAGTTAATGAAACGTGCATGTTTACGTTGTGCTTGCTTGAGCTGCTGGCTACCAAGGAAATGGTCATAAAGCTCATTTACATAGTTCACACTTGTCATACAGAATTGATCATGCTCGGCATCGGTCATTGTATTAAGTGCTTCGTAAAAGTCTTTAGGTCCGATGAAGAATGCACCGTGCATGACTACGCCGCCGCATAATGCTGAATTCAAGCAATGTTTGGTTATCCATTGTAAGGCTTCTTCATTTTTCAAATTACCTAAATAGCTGCTATCAGTAATATTAAGCAACCCATTGTGGTAATGAACCGATGACTTAAATACGCCAATACGTTTTAAATAATCCACATCATCACTGTTCAATACTGAAGATATTGCGTTATGCTCAAGCAAAGTGAGTAGTGTTGAAATAGTCACTTTCGGCGTGATTTTCTTTTCATTAAGTAGGGTTTGTATTGTTAAATCTTCGAATACTTCACGCTTGAGAATGCCGGCTTTAAACAAGTGCATGAAGCCATCAACCATCAGCTCACTACAGCCGTACAAGCCTTCTTCGAATGTGCCCGTTTCACCAATAACACAACTAAGAGGGAATTTTTCTTCAACTTTTAGATCGTGAAGTACTTGTTGGTAAACAGGGTTATTCTGATGACGTAGCATAGTGCTGTACGTTAATGCGCTACTGAGAGAACCAATACCAACCTGTAATGTACCACCATCTTTAATCAGCGTACTCGAATATAGCCCAATCATATGATCTTCTTGGGAAATACTGGCATTTGGTGCTGCAAATAGTGCGTAATCTTCATGTTTTTCGTTCAGGTTGCCATCAAGAATGAAATCAAATTCGGAGTCTGCTACTTCTGCATGGTTACGCATGAATGGCATGTTGCTGTTAACTTCACCAACAATTGCCATAGGAACGCCTTCTGCTTTCAGTCGATCCATTTCAGGAATGAAATCTAACGCTAAATCAGAGTTACTGCACAAGCTGTACGTTGTTACGCCATTAATGACACGTTTGGCAACGATTTGGGCGACAACATTCACCCCTTTATCTAGCAGATCTCGAACGGCATGCGTATAGTTTGTGCTGGTGTAATTTAATTGCTGTGTGCTATTTAAAAAGCTGCCCGCTTTGAAGAAAAATTCATTCACGCAGATATTGCTAGGCATATCGCCTTTACGAAGACCACAGATATAATCAATCTCGGGTACATTCGCAAATTCGCGTTCGACGAATGGCCCTAAAAAGTTTTTCTCTAACGTACTTTTACCAATAGGTTTTTCGAGTGTAATACCCGTTTCTATACGAAGTGAAATAGAAGGATCGGCTTTCGCTCGTTGATAAAGCGCATTGATAAAAGCAATGGGTTTTCCGATAGCAAGAGGTACGCCGATAACGATATTCTTTCCAACTTGCGCAATTACTTGATCAACAAGTTCATCTGATGTCGCGAATGTTTGCGCAGCCGATTTTGTTTCGTTTTCTGTATGCAATATTTGGTTATCGGAATGACTAGGAGAAAGAGCAGAAGGGCAAATAGGTGTATCTATAAATTCAAGTACAGACATGACAAATTCCTTTTTCACTATATTTATTTACTATTGGTGGCGAGTGTTTGCTAAGTTGTTTTATTATTATCTTTATACTTTTAAAGGATAGAGTTATGACTCTAGTTGTCTATTGAAAGTTGAACTTTATTTCAATATGTTGAAGCCAATCACATATAGTTAGGTGAAATAAATAATGATAATTAGGTTGAGCATTCTAAAATAAACAAATAAGCCGTTAGCTTTACTTAACGGGTTGATTTTAATGTTGTTTTTGGCTGTTTGTTTTTTGTGATCTCAGCGGTATTCTAATTCTGAAATTAGAAAGAATGATCTAATTTTAATTGCTAATCTTATTTTAATGATAGATGCCATTGTTTCGTTTATTTTTTTTCGTAAATAAGAAGCAGGCCAATAATAAATAAGGGAATTAATTATGATGCTCAAAAATATAATCGGAAGTGTTAAATCTGTTACTTCTGTTGGTGAAGAAACTGCTCGCACTGTTTATTTAGCGGGGCTAGGTGCTTATAGCAAAGGCATGGAACAAAAACAGCAAACTCAAGGCTTGTTTAGCAGCCAATTCCGCGCTTTAGTTGATAAAGGTGAATATGTTGAAGCCGAGAGTAAGCAGCGTATCGATTCAACCAAAAAAGTTGTTTTAGGTAACGTTGAAAAGCAGGTTAATTATGTTATTCGCCGTACAAGCGGTATCGATCGCACTAAATTATCAGGCCTTGAAGAGCGTATTGATACATTAACGGCAGCTGTTGATAAGCTTTTGCAAAAATAAGAGGAACATCTATGCCTAGTTTGTCTCTTCTCGACTTAAGTTTCATTATTTTTGAATCTGACAAAACACCAATGCATGTAACTGGTTTGGTTATATTAGAACCGCCTAAAGAGCATGCGGCTACGTATGCGCAAGATCTCTATGGTGAATTTTTACAGCAAACTGACGTGACAGCACCTTTTAATTGGAAGCTTCAGTGGTCGTTTACGGGCAAACCAAGCTGGCAAACACTTCCGAAAGTGAATTTAGAAGATCATTTACGTATTACTATGCTTCCATCACCAGGAAATGAACAACAGTTACAACAAGTTGTTGGTCGTTTACATGGTCAAGTATTGGATAGAAGTCGACCAATGTGGGAAGTATGGGTGATTGGTGGCCTTGAAAATAATCGTGTGGCGATTGTATTTAAAGTCCACCATTCAATGGCAGATGGTGTTCGTGCCAGCAGTTTATTTACCCGTAGTTGTGCTACAAACCCTGAAGAATCATTTACTAAGCCTATTTGGCAATGTGATTTACGTAAAACGGCATCAGAACGCCGTGCAGAAACACACCTTACCGACATGGTAATAAAAACAGCCTCGCAGGCATCAAAGCAAATATCGCTTATTCCATCCATGTTCCGATTGGGTAGTAAGCTTGCGTTGAAAGCGGTAAAGCTGGCTGATTGTGATTTGAAGGTGCCGTTTACCGCACCCAAAACACCGTTCAATTTGAGTCCTAAGCGTAGCCGAGCGGTGAGTTTAGGCCATTTTTCTATGGGTAAATTGAATCAACTTAGCCATATTACGGGTTCATCAATGAATGATGTACTCTTCACGGTAAGTGATATTGCTCTGAATCGTTACTTAAATGATCGCTCGTTACCTTTAAGAAAACCGTTAGTTGCCATGATGCCAATTAACCTTCGTAGTAAAGGAGAGGTTGCAAGTAAAGGCAATAAGATGTCTATCGGGCATGTTGAGCTGGGTCGAGCGCATTTAACGTCATTAGAGCGATTAGAAGCAATTCAGCAGGCAACGGTTGATTTAAAAAATGAAGCCTTAAATATTTCACCTGATGCTTATGTTAATTACTCTTTACTTGTTAATGGTGCGTCTTTAATTAGCGGTAAATTTGGCTTAAATGGGTTTATTCCGCCAGCAAGTAACATACTTATCTCTAATGTACCGGGTGTGAAAGATACCTTGTATTTCATGGGGGCAGAAGTAAAAGAGCAATACCCTGTATCGTTGCTTATGCCTGGCCAAACGCTGAATATTACATTCTTTAGTAATGCAGGAAAGATGTACTACTCATTGGTTGCATGTAGCCAGTCTTTGCCTGGGTTTGAGGTGATTGCAGGGTACATGGAAGAGGCCTTAAATGAGTTAGAGCAAGATATCATGGATACAGCAGTGTCAGCAGTATCAGAGCAGATGGAAAGCCATGATAGCGAGACAGTGGCGGTTGAAATGGCGGTACTTGCAGCACGTGAAGCCCTTACGCCAGATGATGCTGAATTTGAGCGTTTGTACATGGAGAAACAGCAGCGAGTAGATCATCTGGAAAAGCAATTATCACAGCTAACTGCCATGCTTTCTAAAACAATCGAGATTGATCCTGCGGTTAAGCCGATAAATGAAGAGCTAATGAATGAACCAGTTGCTATCGATATCATTCCAAAAAGTACATCAGCTTCGTCATAACGTAGCATAATAAGAAAGACGTTCTTTCCCTTTTACCGCAATCTATATTTATAGGTTGCGGTTTTTTATTAGAACAATATTTCACTTTTGTCTTTGTGACTTGTTATTGTGTACTACCCTGATGACGTATAAATGCTGTGCATAAAAAAGACCGCATCAAGTGCGGTCTTATAGTATTTTTCTATGTATGGATTATGCGTAAGTTGCTGCCATTTTTTCTACTTGGTCAACATACTTCTGCATCGCAGTTTCAGCATCCATTCCTTTTTGCTTTTCCCATGCTTCGTATTTTGCCGCCCCTTTAAAGTCAAACATACCAGGACGCTTGCCGTGTACGTCACCATCAGTGGCTTGCTTGAACAAAGAATACATTGTAAGCAATTCATCGTTTGTTGGACGCTGAGTCAGTTTCTTAACATCTAACTGTGCTTGTTCAAAGCTTGCTTTTAAATCTGCCATGATTTTCTATCCTTAATTATAAAGTTGTTAATACCTAGCCACCGATGAAGGTGGGTTGTTAAACTACAAGTGGATACCACGTAGTAGTGCAGAGAATGCCATTAGCTCTGCTGATGATGCTTTTTCTGTTTTATCCTCTTTACCTTGCTCACTTTCTTTCGAATCAGGGAACATGCGGAAGGTACTGTTCATGATTATTTCAGCAAGTTTAGGGAAAAGGGCATGAATAACGGAACCAAAAATACCTAAGTTAGTTGCAATACGTTTAGGCTTATCAATGATTGCTGTTGCTAACAAATCAGCAGCTTGATCTGGCGATAATGTTGGTACCGATTTGTAGATCTTCGTTGGTGCGATCATTGGTGTTGCCACTAAAGGCATGTTGATCGTCGTGAAGTTAATGTTCATATCTGAATATTCAGAGGCAGCACAGCGTGTAAATGCATCCATCGCGGCTTTTGAAGCAACATAAGCAGAGAAACGAGGGGCGTTAGTCAGTACACCAATAGATGAAATATTAATAACATGACCGCCACCTTGTGCTTCCATATTTGGTAGTAAGCCTAAGGTTAGTTTCAATGAGCCAAAGTAGTTAAGCTGCATTGTGCGCTCATAGTCATGGAAACGATCAACGGAGTTTGCAACAGAGCGACGAATCGAGCGACCAGCGTTATTAATTAGGATGTCAACACGGCCATGTTCTGCCAATATATTCTCAACAAGCGTATCTACTTGTTCTATATTGGATAAATCGCACTGGTATGTATGAGCGATACCACCACGTTCTTCTACTTCCATTTTAGTGTTAGCCAGTTTCTCTTCATCACGAGCAACTAAAATCATCTGTGCGCCATTCTCGGCAAGTTTGAACGCTGTTGCTTGGCCAATGCCTGAGCTTGCACCAGTGATCAAGATGATCTTATTTTCTACGCGACCTTTAAGGCTGCGATCACCCGAGATCTCTGGATCAAGGTGACGTTCCCAGTAATCCCAAATGGCAGGGGCATAGCTTGGTAAGCGAGGGCACTCAATGCCAGAACCTTTAAGGGCTTTTTGCGTTTCACGACAATCAAACTCTGTAGGGTAGGTGAAGAATTGTAATGCTGATGAAGGAATACCAAGATCTTTCATCGTTACGTCGCTAATTTGTTTAATCGTTGGTAACGATAAAATAGCGTTCTTCATTTGATTGGGAATAAAACCAAATAAGCGTGCATCTAAACGTAATGCCATACGAGGCGCATGGCCCGCTTCAGCAAAAATATTAAGTACTTCACCTGAACGGTAAGGTTTAGGATCAGTTAGGTGGAAGCAACGTCCATCTAAGTCATCTTTATGCGCAATATGGTCTAGTGCATCAACAACGTAATCAACGGGTACGATATTAAGACGTCCGCCTTCTAAACCAATCGTTGGTACCCATGCTGGCAATACATTACGAATGCGTTGTAGCATTTTGAAGAAGTAGTACGGCCCATCGGCACGATCTGCAATCCCTGTTTTTGAATCGCCCACAACCATACCAGGACGATATACACGAAAGGGAACTGTACATTTTTCGCGAACAACTTTCTCTGATAAGTGCTTGGTTGAGAAGTAAGGGTGATCGAGATTTTCCGCTTCATCGAACATATCTTCGCGGAAGTGCCCTTCGTATAACCCAGCTGCTGCAATTGAGCTGATGTGATGGAAGCAACCTGCTTGTAAATTCTCAGCCGCATCGACAGCATTTTGTGTTCCTTCGATGTTAACAGCTTCTTGTATTTCGGCTGTGGCATTTAAATCATAAATAGCAGCAAGGTGGAAAAAATGCGTAATAGAGCCAGATAACTTTGCAATATCCTCTTTCGCTAAACCTAAACCAGCATGCGTTAAATTACCAGTGACAGGTAATACACGGCCAGCTGGAATAGACGTTTCTTCTATGTAAGCTTCGAGTATATCTTGTGATTGTTCATTATGACAAAGGACGTAAATCGTGCCTTCTCGCTTTAGAAGTCTGGTGATGAGGTTTCGTCCAAGAAAGCCTGTACCGCCAGTCAAAAAATATGCCATGGTCTCTCCTTAATATACAACTGATCTAATAACATTCCTTTTAGAAATACAAAATACACTGGTCAGAGTTCTTGTCGTTACTAAATCTTTGAAACTATTAAACAGATCACCTTTTTATTTAAATTAACGGCCATATTTCATCTTAAGTGAAAAAAGTAATAAGTTTTTTTGGAAGTTACACTATGATTTATAATGGTAGAAAAGAGTGTTTTCATATTAAAAACAACATTTAGTTATAATAACAATATTAACTTTTAATAAATTTGGCTGGCAATAATCATTACAATGAATGTGAGAGGGTATTATGTATGACTTTATAATTGTAGGTGCAGGATCTGCAGGGTGTGTACTTGCTAATAGATTGTCAGCCGATAAAAAGATAAAAGTTTGCTTGGTAGAAGCAGGGCCAAAAGATTCAAGTGTTATGGTGCACGTCCCATTGGGTTTAATTGGAATGATGCATTCAAAAAAAATGAATTGGCGTTATTATACCGAGCAAGAATCACACCTTGGCGGACGAAAGTTATTTTGGCCTCGTGGTAAAACACTAGGAGGAAGTAGTGCTTCTAATGCGATGTGTTACATCCGTGGGCATGCGTGTGATTACGATGAATGGGTAACATTAGGTAATGACGGTTGGGGTTATAGTGATGTGCTTCCTTACTTTAAAAAGGCACAACACCAAGAGCGTGGTGCTTGTACTTATCATGGTGCGGGTGGTCCGTTAAATGTCGCTGATTTACGAACAAAAAATCCATTATCAAAAGCGTTTCTTAACGCTTCGCAGCAAGCTGGACATAAGTTAACGGATGACTTTAACGGCGAAGATCAAGAAGGTGTCGGCTATTATCAGGTAACGCAAAAAAATGGTCAGCGTTGTAGCTCTGCAATTGGGTATTTACGGCCAGTCGAACAAAGAGAAAACCTTACCGTTATTACCGATGCACTGACGACAAAAATTAACTTTGATGGTAAAACAGCAGTAGGTATTGATTACCTTAAAGATGGTCGTAAATATACGATAATCGCAATGAAAGAAGTCATTCTTAGTGGGGGGGCAATCAATAGCCCTCAGCTCTTATTAGTTTCTGGTGTTGGTAGTAAAGATGTTTTAAATCAGCATAGTATCGAACAAATTTGTGAGCTTGATGGCGTTGGTAAAAATTTACAAGATCATCTTGATGTACTGGCTGTAACCCGTGAGCGTACTTTTCACTCTGTTGGTTTTTCACCTGTTGCCCTAATGCGTTCGATTAAAGGTATTTTTGACTTTTTATTATTTCGAAATGGTAACTTTACCACAAACATTGCGGAGGCTGGTGGCTTTGTAAAGAGTGACCCTTCCCTTGCTGTACCTGATGTCCAATTTCACTTTTCACCGTGTTTTCTTGATAATCATGGCCTTAATCTATTGCAAACAGTTAGGCATGGTTATTCATTACATGCGTGTAATCTTCGCCCTAAAAGCCGAGGGGAACTCACATTAAGAAGTGCAGACCCTGCTGTTCCTCCATTGATTAATGCTCGTTATTTAGAGAACAAAGAAGACATCAAAATCATGATAAAAGGCATTAAAATGTCTCGTGAAATTTTGAAGCAACCAGCTTTTGATCATTACCGAGGCGTTGAAGTATTTCCAGGGAAAGAGGTTCAAACAGACGAAGAACTGGAAGCGTTTATTCGCCGAAAAGCAGAATCAATTTACCATCCAGTTGGCACTTGTAAGATGGGTGTTGATGATCAAGCTGTCGTCGATCCAGAGTTAAAGGTAATTGGCCTTAAAGGTTTGCGTGTTGTAGACGCATCAATTATGCCTACGTTAATTGGTGGAAATACCAATGCGCCGACCATTATGATTGCTGAAAAAGCAGCTGATATGATTTTGGCTGATTATAATAATGTTAATATCGAAATAAAGGAAAAAGAAACAACAAAAGCTTAATGATATTATTTGTAAGCATAAAAAGGCTGAATTATTTCAGCCTTTTTATGCTTAAAGTGAAAATTAGGGTGATTATTCTAATTTTATTTATTATAATCTTATGTCTGTTTTTTTAATGTTATATTTTTTCATTTCAATGCCAGTGTTTTATTCTTTCCCTTTCTGCTTTTTTCATTTCAGTTAAATCTACTAAAGTGTTATATAAATATGTATTGCTAATACAATGTATGATTGTATAGATATTGAATAATAAGTCTTTGCTAATAGGCTGCTAACATATTAAGAAAGATGTATCACTATATGAAAGCATTTAGAACCACAAATCGGGGTGTGAATATGATTTCAAGGAACAACCTGAGTCAGAAATTCCAAGCATTGATAGATGAAATTTCTTCTAAAATGGCTGAGAACACCGGAGTTGCTAAAGATAAAGTCACAGAATTTATCGAGCAGGGTCTACCACCCGTCCAGAGTGATGCAGTGATTGCTACCTTAAATGGCATGGTCGGTGATTCTCTTGAGCAGCGAGACAGCCGTTTTGCTCAAAAAATGCAATTTCGCGATCAGCAGCAAACGCTAAGTGACGATCCGGCTTTATTATCTCTTCAACTGCCAGAAGCGACAGACAGAATTATACTTTGCGTACACGGTTGGTGCATGAATGATGTGCAATGGTTACGTAAAGAGCATGATCATGGTCGTTTCATGGCAACATTTGGTTATACCCCCATCTACCTTCGTTATAACACTGGCATGCATATTTCAACTAACGGCGAAGAGTTTGCCTTAAAGCTTGAGGCGTTATTAGCCGCTTGGCCATGTGCGGTCACTGAGTTAGTGATTGTAGGTCATAGTATGGGGGGGTTGGTTACTCGCAGTGCTTGTTATTATGGCAAGCAGCTTAATGTGGATTGGTTAGATAAATTAACCACATTTATTACATTAGGCACACCACATAATGGTGCCCCATTGGCTAAGTTGGCAAGCTGGGTTGATGAAAGAATTGCTGATGCGCCATATTTAAAGGTGTTAAGTAAAGTAACGGAAATCCGCAGTTGCGGGACAAGAGACCTAAGCCATGGCTTTGTTTGCCATAGTGATTGGCTGCAAGATGAAGAAACAAGAAAGATACTTAAAAAGCGACCTACGTTGCCAGAAGGGGTTGCATGTTATGCGATAGCGAGCTGCCTTGGGAATAATTTTTACGATGAGAAAAGCCAAATGTTAGGCGATGGGCTTGTACCTGTATCAAGTGCATTGGGTGATGCGGAAACAGGGCATATTAGGCTAGATTTCCCACCTAAGCATAAGTGGATAGGCGAGGGAATAAACCATCTCGATTTGCTTTCTCATCCTCTTATCATGTCGAAAATCAAAGAATGGATCCTAGATAATACGATCCAGCCCTTTGACCAAAGTGAAGACCCGTTACGTTCTGGTTGTTGAAAAACGACGAGCAGTTATAAGCGATTTTTCCTACGCAATATTATGATCAACTACTTACCTAGAATGGTATAAGTTAATCTTTTGCCACCTTTGTCTATACACAAGGTGGCATTTTTATATCAATAATCGCCATATCTGTATTTTGATATATATGCTTAGTCGTATATAATGATTTCAAATATCGAAAATCAAGACTCATATGAAAAAAATACTTTTTCTCTGCACTGGCAATTCGGCACGTTCTCAACTGGCTGAGGCATTAATGCGACACATGGCTGATGAGAGTTATGAAGTGATGAGTGCGGGTATGAGCCCCGAAACTGTCGATGAGCGTGTTTATACTGTTTTAACTCAAAATGGTGTGAATAGTGACAATCTTCAAAGTGTTTCAGCTGAGTCATTACATGATCAGCATTTTGATGTGGTTATAACACTATGTGATAAGGCGAGTAATGAGTGTGGATTATTCCCTGAATCTGATGCGTTGATCCATTGGGATTTTAAAGATCCTAAACCACTAGAGGGGGCTCAGGGTTTCGTTGATACCTATGAAGGGCTTAAAGCAAAAATCGCATTATTTTTGATGTTAAATGGTGAAGATCAAAGTGATGCTGTTGGTCCTGTTGAACTTTTTAAGATCATGAGTGATCCGCTTCGTCTTCGTATCTTGATGTTGATTGAAGATGAGTTTGCCCTTTCGGTGGGTGATTTAACGAAAGCCTTGTCTGTTAGTCAGCCAAAAGTTTCTCGTCATCTTGCTCTATTGCGTGATGCGGGAATTTTAAAAGATCAACGCGAAGGTTTATGGGTTTTCTATCGTTTACCTGAGAATTTACCTGTTTGGATTCACCACATATTAACAACGGTACGCAATGGTAATCCTGGGCTAATCAATAATGAAAAATTAAAGATCAGCCAGATTAAAGATAGAAAAAAGCCAGGATTTAGTAAGAAAAAATAAGCGTTTATGGAGACTTATTTTTTAAGATTTCAGTCATTTTAAAACAATAAATTATAGGTACACACAATGTCGAATACACATCCATTTTGGGCTCTTTCTCTAGATGCAATTTTGGGCAGCCAAGGCGTACAACTTCTGCTGACACCTTGCCCAGGTAAGAAAGAAGCAAATTTGCATGATTCATTAGTACAATTAAAAGAGGCAGGGGCAACCGCTGTTTTAACGGCATTGCAAGAGAGTGACTTACCTGATGGTGGACTTAAACTGTTAACACAAGAATGTAAGACGCTAGGGCTTAAGTGGTTTCACCTTCCTATTGAAGATGATTGTGCCCCAGGCGAAGCATTTGATGCAAACTGGGGTGCAGCGAATACTGCTGCACAAGCAATGTTAGATAATGGCGAGTCATTGGTTATTCATTGTATGGGAGGTTCAGGCCGTACAGGATTGATTGCTGCACGCCTAATGTTAGCTCGTGGTTTTGAATTAGAACCTACGATTGCACAAATTCAAGCACTTCGTCCGGGTGCATTCACTCGTCAACCGCACATTGATTACATTCAACAATTTGCTAAATAAACGGTTTCTAACAGTTAGGGCATTTTTCAGCTCTTAGATAATTAAAAATTAAGCCCCTTAGTGCAAGAACTACAATGCACTAAGGGTTTTTTTTACAGAAAAAACTGGTCAATCAGTCTGAGGTTTATTAATATACGGCAAAGCATATATATGAGTTTGCATATATAGCATCTCAGTTTACGGTAACATTGAATGAATAAGGGTAAGAACATGACAATTAAAGTCGGTATTAATGGTTTTGGTCGTATCGGACGTTTAGCACTTCGCGCAGCCTTTGATTGGGATGAATTAGAATTTGTTCAGATAAATGATGTGGCTGGTGATGCAAAAACACTGGGGCATTTACTTGAGTTCGATTCGATTCAAGGTCGTTGGGATCATGCCGTTACTGTTGAAGGTGATCAGCTGTTGATTGGCGATGCAAGCATCACATGTACCCAAGAGCGTGATATTGAAGCTGTCGACTGGTCGGGCTGTGACGTTGTTCTTGAAGCTACGGGTGTTCATCGTAAAACAGCATTGCTGCAAAAGTACCTCGATCAGGGGGTAAAACGTGTTGTTGTATCTGCACCTGTAAAAGAAGAAGGTGTACTCAATGTGGTGGTGGGGGTGAATGATCATTTATTTGATCCAGAAAAGCACAGCATCGTTACAGCAGCATCATGCACTACCAATTGTATCGCACCGATTGTTAAGGTGATTCATGAGAAGATCGGTATCGATCAAGCCTCTTTTACGACAATTCATAATCTAACCAACACCCAAACCATTCTTGATGCGCCGCATAAAGACCTTCGTCGTGCACGTTCATGTGGATCAAGTTTGATTCCAACCACAACGGGCTCAGCTACTGCTATTGTAGAAATTTTCCCAGAATTAAAAGGAAAAATTAATGGTCATGCAGTGCGTGTACCTTTAGCTAACGCATCGTTAACGGACATTATTTTTGATGTAAGCCGAAATACAACCGCTGAAGAAATTAACGCATTGCTAAAGGAAGCATCAGAAACTGAAATGGTTGGCGTACTGGGCTTTGAAGATCGTCCACTTGTCTCTATTGATTACAAAGGTGATCAACGTTCAACAATTGTTGATGCACTATCTACCATGGTTGTTAATGATCGCATGGTGAAAATTTATGCTTGGTACGACAATGAAATGGGTTACGCGACGCGTACTTCAGAGTTAATTCGTCAAGTTGGCTCTGCGTAGTCACATCTAGCATTGTCATTGACTGAGTTGATGATGGCTAACGAAGAAAATTACTCCGTATTTATGAATAATTAATAAATGCGGAGAATGAGATAGAGATATCGGAATGATTGCAGCGTTTTCAAATCTGTCGAAAGATGTAAAGCAGTACATGTTGGTGACGTTTAACTATTGGAACTTTACCATCACTGATGGTGCATTACGCATGCTGGTGGTCTTACATTTTCATCAACTTGGCTATTCACCGCTCGAAATTGCATCACTATTTTTGTTCTATGAATTTTTTGGTGTAGTAACCAACCTTCTTGGTGGTTGGCTTGGTGCGAAAGTCGGGTTAAATCGCACGATGAATATTGGCCTTGCTATGCAGGTTATTGCCTTGGGCATGCTTGCCATTCCGACAGCTTATCTTACCGTTGCTTGGGTGATGCTGGCACAAGCGATGTCGGGTATAGCCAAAGACTTAAATAAAATGAGCGCTAAAAGTGCCATTAAAACTTTAGTTTCTAGCGATCAGCAAGGTGCATTGTATAAGTGGATTGCAATTCTAACTGGCTCAAAGAATGCGCTTAAAGGAGCCGGATTCTTTCTGGGCGGTTTATTATTGGCGGCATTAGGTTTTCAAGGTTCTGTGTTGGTAATGGCTGCTGTGCTGGCGATTGTATTTTGCATGAGTTTGCTTTGGCTTGAGAAAGACATGGGGAAAGCCAAGAACAAGATAAAATTTAGTCAGATATTTTCAAAAAGTGAGAGTATCAATATCCTTTCTGCTGCTCGTATGTTTTTGTTTGGTGCTCGCGATGTGTGGTTTGTTGTCGCATTGCCTATTTACCTAGGACAAGTATTTGGCTGGGACCATGTAATGGTTGGTGGCTTTCTTGCTACTTGGGTTATTGCTTATGGTGTTGTTCAAGGTTTTGCTCCTCGGTTAACGGGTAAAGCGAAAGGTATTGTACCAGATGGACGAGCGGCTCTGGGCTGGGCTGCTTTGCTTGCTGTTATTACCGCAATCATTGCGCTTGGCGTACAGTTTCATTGGCAGCCAGAGCTGACTATTATCGTTGGCCTATTAATTTTTGGTGCAGTATTTGCGGTTAATTCTTCACTGCATTCATACTTGATTGTTAGCTATGCCAAAGATGACGGCGTATCGCTGGATGTTGGCTTTTATTACATGGCGAATGCGATGGGGCGTTTAATTGGTACCATTTTGTCGGGTTGGATGTATCAAGAGTACGGACTTGCTGCTTGCTTATGGGTCTCTTTTGTTTTCTTAGCTATAACAACGGTGATTTCTATTCGTTTACCTGCACACCCTAAGGTAGAAGCCGCTTTATAACGTCGCACTATCGCATCTTGAGGCAACTTGGGTATAAGTATTCATCAACAGATTCATAACGATGTGTTGGTGAATTTTTTGCTTTCAGAATAACTAACTTCTACTATAGCCGCTTCAGTTTGTTGGGGAAGTAAAATGCGGGCTATTTGTTTTGATTTTGATGGCACTCTTGTCGATTCTGAAGTGTTCCATGCAGAAAATTGGTCTGGTTTTTTAAAGACATTAGATATCGACTTTTCAATGGGGGCATTTCTAGAGCAGTATGCTGGTGTAACATGGGATAAAGTAGCGATAGATCTTTTTACTCGCTTTTCCATTAGTATGCCTATAGAACACATGTTGCAACAAATGGAAGCAATAACAGAAAAAGCGCTAATGCTTGATAATATTCCGGCTAAGTTGGGTGTGAGTACATTACTGCATGAGCTCTCGGGAAAAGTGCCTTTAGCGGTCGTTACTGGTGCGCCACGTATCTATGTTGAAGGTATTTTACAACGTCATGGTTGGCTTGAATTATTTGATCACGTTTTTTGTGGCGAAGATGTTGCCTCTAACAAACCTGCCCCCGATATATACCAGCTAGCGTGTGCCACATTGGGTTTTAATCCTCATGAAGTCTTAGCGATTGAAGACAGTGTTACGGGCATCAAATCGTCGTTATCTGCGGGATTAAAAACAGTATTAGTGAGCGATATTGATGTTATCGACTCTTCTATAGACACCTCAATACATGAGCAGCTTGCATTGGATTATTCTTTTGATTCAATGCATCAAGCACATCAAACGGTATTGAATTTAGTGACACGTTCAATTAGATACACTTAGTGCTAGCTCGGATATATAAATAGAGTAAAATACTCAAGAATTTATTATACAGGCAATAAAGATGCAGAACGAAGAAATCATGACTGGCGATATGCTAGTAAAAATCGTTGAAAATCAATTAACTGATGGAAATCCAGTTAAGGTGAAAGAAACATTGATGCGCTTAGTTATGTCTGGTTCGCCGCGTGAAGAAGCCGTTCAAATGATTGCTTGTGCATTATCTATCGAAGTTTTTGATGTGGCCAAAAATGAAGGTACATTTGACCTTAAGCGTTACAGTGAAAACTTAACGGCATTGCCTGACATGCCTTGGGAAGTTGAAGACTAAGGTTAGTAAGTAAAAAGCGAAACGTTATATCACTCGATAATCGTTTTGAAATAAAGCCGCTTTTTCGCGGTTTTTTTTATGCTATATCACCCCTACCTCGCTGCACTTAAAGCTAAGTTTTGCTCTCCTTACAAGAACGTCAGAACATTTACTCACCTAAAATCATATAACGCCTCTAATGCTAAATGCACTGACTTTAACTGTGATATTTGTCACGGGTATAAAAGCTGCAGTCTCCATTTTTGTGATCTTATTATCTTAAATCTGCCTCTAATACTTCACTTGGTTGCTTTTTTGTTAACTAGTCGTGTTTTGTTGTGCGGTTTTGATATGTTTTCAACTGTAGTGTTTAGAGAGCTGTAATTCATATAAATAGTGCTTTGTTCTATAGCTAATCCTTTAAATATGCATTTAACACCTTGATATTACTTATATGCGAGTATTTTCATTAGTGTTTATATCTGCTTTTTCTTTTGATTGTGGTTTTAACCGCTACTTTAGCTCTCAAATCTGGTTAACTGGTCTGCTTTGGGTGCTTATATTGAATTTATATAGTGTGACGCAGCTCAAGATCGGTTGATTATACTGATTTGGAATAAAATACCAGAACCATTTGTTGAATATTAGTTAAAAAACGGTGACACATTCCAAGAGGAATTCATTATTGTGTATATAACTTCTAAACAAGTCAGCAAGGAAAATTAAGATGATTATTGGTGTACCTAAGGAAATTAAAGTTCATGAGTACCGTGTAGGTATGGTTCCAGCGTCAGTAAACGAAGCTGTTTCTCATGGTCATACTGTATACGTTCAAACTCTGGCTGGCTCAGGTATTGGTTTCAGTGACCAAGATTACATCGACGCTGGTGCACAAATTTTACCAACTGCTGAAGCGGTATTTGCTGAAGCAGAAATGATTGTCAAAGTAAAAGAGCCTCAAGCAGTTGAACGCGCTATGCTGCGTGAAGGTCAAATTCTATTCACATACCTTCACTTGGCACCGGATCCAGAGCAAACTACAGACTTGGTAAACAGCAAAGCAGTATGTATTGCGTATGAAACTGTAACAGACGACAAAGGACGCTTACCCCTACTTGCGCCAATGTCAGAAGTGGCAGGTCGCATGTCTATTCAAGCAGGTGCTTTCGCTTTAGAGAAATCTAAAGGCGGTAGCGGTATGCTTCTAGCTGGTGTACCAGGTGTTGAGCCTGCAAAAGTTGTTATCATCGGTGGTGGTGTTGTTGGTGCAAACGCTGCACAAATGGCTGTAGGCCTACGTGCTAACGTTGTTGTTCTTGACCGTAATATCGATGTATTACGTGATTTAGACGCGCAATTTGGTGGTACGGTTCAGTGTGTTTATTCAACGAAAGAAGCGATTGAAAAGCATGTACTAGCGGCAGACCTTGTTATCGGTGGTGTATTGGTTGTTGGTGCTGCTGCTCCGAAACTGGTTACAGCTGAAATGATTAAGAAAATGAAGGCGGGCTCTGCGATTGTAGACGTTGCAATCGACCAAGGTGGTTGTGTTGAGACATCTCATGCAACAACGCATAGCGATCCAACATATATTGTTGATGATGTTGTTCACTACTGTGTTGCTAACATGCCGGGTGCTGTTGCGCGTACATCAACATTCGCACTAAACAACGCAACGCTACCTTATATTCTTAAGCTAGCTGATAAGGGCTACAAAGCGGCGCTTCAAGATGATAAGCACCTACTAAACGGTCTAAACGTTTACCGTGGTCAAATCACTTGTGAGAGTGTTGCATCTGCATTAGACCTAGAGTTTGTTGCTGCAGATAAAGCGATTGCTTAAATAAAGTTGCTCTAAACTTTAAGAAATCCCTACTTCGGTGGGGATTTTTTTTAGCTTCATTAGGCTATATACCTAGCATCTTGAGATGACTTGGGTTTAACAAATAAACTAATGGTTTTATATCGTTATACTGCTTCTCTGTGAATCTATCCGGTTAATACAATCGTTAATCATTATTCTATGACCATTATTGTTCATTGCATTTGTTGTTATTTACTATTCTCGAATGCAACTCTCTTACCTTCAAGCGTTTGAATTGTTGTTATAAATTAAAATTCATTGTCATGTGAATACATTGTTTGTTGTCTTTATTTCGAAATAGGAGATGAGAATGGATTTATTATGGTGACTTGGGTATAGGTCTTAATTACCTTTCTTTACGAGAAATATTGCTATTAAATCAAAGAGATTAAGATGTGTAGTGATCGTAAGTGTGAATTATTTAGCTTTGATTGTTGAAACTATAACAATTAGGGGGGGAGGGTGGCCTAATATATAAGTGGTTATTGTTATTAGGTTTATTCATGTTTTAATGAATGAAAGTTGTATGTTTGAAATCAATCACTATTTGTTTTTTAAATGCATTATGGTCGAAATCAAATGACATCGACCATAATTTAAAAAGTATTAAGCATGTGCAAAGATAACACTACCATTTTTGATGGTATCAATGATTTTCTTCGATAATTTTTTAGGTAAAGCCGGGCAACCCCAACTGCGACCTAAGTAACCGTTTCGCTTTATAAAAGTCTCTGTCGCATAGTCAGCACCATGAATCACAATGTAGCGACGACGTGCATTATCATTGATGCCAGCAGTAAGTCCATCTAACTTTAGCGAGTAACCATTGCCACCGTTATAGGTCGTTGACGTCAGATATGTACCTAACGAGCTTTTTCTCGAATTAACAGTATTAGAGAAATTTTTCGCCATTTTACCACCGCTGTTTACACCATGAGAAACATACGTGCTGTACAGTAATGTATGGTTTTTTAAATCAATAACAAAGAATCTTTTTTCAGTGGAAGGCTTACTGTAATCAATGATCGTAAGTAGCGACTTCTTTTTTCCCTTAGTATTGGTGTATGCGTTAAATCCTTGTTTGAAAATTGCATAATCAATAACGCCTTCAAGATTTGTCTTCTTGTAAACGTACTGTACTACAACATCAGCATTATTATTAGAATATGAACTACTTTTGACATTACTTGCAGATGCCTGAATAGGCAAATAAAAGAAAATCAAAATGCATAGGCAAATTGCTTTTTTCATTTTACTTACTGAACACTCTTTTTATTCTTTGTGTTAACGGGATGCAGACTTTAACATAAAAAATAATAAAGTTTAGTGCTTAAAGCGTAAAGGAATGTATATAATATTTTCACCACGTAAGCGTTGTTTGAGACGATGGCGTAATAATTAATTTAATAACAGGTGTTTATTTACTAAACATCGTTTAATTAGGCTTTAAACCCAAGGTTACAAAATTGAATATAAAGGTGAAACTAAGTTTCAGTCCCACATTATAAAGTATTGTTATTCATTAATAAAATTATCTGTATTTATCTAACAAAGTTAAAAATAGCCCGTTGAACTGTTTGGCTAAAAAATGAGCACAATATCTCATTTTTTGTGAGGGATGAAACCCAAACATTAACGTATATGCAGTTGATCTCTTTGTTTAACTAAAGGTGTGCGCTTTGAGTATTAGCAATATAAATGAAAGCGCAGATACTATCTGCACTTCAAATTAATGATGTCGATTAGCTTAAATTGAGCAAACCGTTGCCCAGCTGCCATCGCCTCCTGGTGTTGAGCTTGTCCACCAGTTTGCTTGGTAGATTACGCCGTTGTGAATGATTTTGTCTCCTTGATTAGCGTGGCTAGGCTGACCGCCCGAATCTGTTTGTGGCCAGTTAGGGTAAGTGTTGATGCCTGTAATATTACAGTCGCCGCCATTACCACCACCTGAGCCAATATTACCTAGCGGTAGATCTGGATGCTCAAACTTAAGTGCATATTCTTTACCGTTAATGTTAACGGCATAATTAGCAGGTCCAGATATTGGGAGGTAATAAACCATATCCAGCTCGTACGTGCCGCCATTGGGTAAATTTTTCCAAGACGGTAGGGTAAAGGCAACACGGTGCATTTCACCTTGTAGTCCGCCAATGTTATTCGCAGCTGTGTGTCCTGATGCTATAACCGCTAAACCGCCACCAGATTGATCGGTAGCGTTATCTGGCGCTGATGTTGGAATATCAAATTGGAATTCCGTGCCACCAGGAAGTTCAGATCCAGTGTTGTTCGTAAAGGTTAACTTAGGGTTGATAGGGTAGTTTTTGTCGCCCACCTTAAAGCCACTGATTGATACTGTAATATCGACGGCTTCTGTTGGTATCGGACCTGTTGCAACAGTGTTTCCATACGGTGTAGCAGACTTAAACTTATCATAGATAGCTTTTGTCATTGTGTTACCCATATGGTATTCGCCGTTTCCGGTCTTACAGGCATTTTCTGTTGCATCAATACTGGTTCGTTGGCCATTAGCATCGAGCACATAGCAGTTATAGTCACCTGCCAGCTCCCAGAACATGATACCACCGATCTCTTTATCAACGATGTAATTAGCTTTAACGTTTATGGACTCTTTATCTTCAGTAGATAGGAATACTTTCTTCTCGGCATTCCATAACCAAGGCGCAACAGCCACTTCATCGTAATTGCGCGCGTAAGTACCCACAAGTGGATTATTTGATGGTGTGAGCCCATAAGAAGCAGTGTAAGTACCGTAAATGCCTTGTGCTAAGTTCATTGCATGCCACATTGGATTCGAGCCTGCGCCCATTTCATCACCAGCAGCCCCTTTGTCGTGCCACAAGTTATCAATACCCATTGCACCATTACCGCACTTATTTTTCTCGCCTTCACCTGTACCCGCTAAACATTCTGCTTGATTAGGCAGTGGTGCTTTACCCCAAAGCCCATTATTTCCACCTGTGACACCTTGCCAACCACGCGTATAATATGGAACCCCAATATTAATACGCCCTGCAGGCATTGAGCCTCGGAAGTAGTGATATGCCCAGTCAGTATTTAGGTAACCAATACCACCATAAGCTGCAGTGTCATAGACACTCCACATAGCAAGCTCTGAATCTTTACCTGTGTCGTAAAGGGCTGCATTATGGCCTACATGTTCATTCCATGCACCGTGCAGATCATAAGACATGATATTGACATAATCGAGATACTTAGTGATCTCCATTGTTTCCATACCGCGTAACAAGTAGCCAGAAGATGGAGCTGCGATGGTTAGCATATAGTGAATGCCATCATTAGCACTGGCTTTATCTAATTTTTCACGCAGTACACGCATTAACTCATGGTATGAACGCATGAGGTAAGGGCGGCGAGCTTCGGCAAAAATCATATCGTCAGGATTACCAGCGCCCGACATACTGGTTGGGTATTCGTAATCGACATCGACACCATCGAACTTGTATTTACGAATCATTTCAACTGCAGATGTTGCAAATTTTTCGATACCAGCATGGTTTATGCTGCCATCGGCATTGGTTGTCATGGTGTAGAAGCCACCATCGGCAATGCGATCACCGTTTGGACCAAAGTGACCGCCTGTTTCAGCCCACCCACCGATTGAAATGAGCGTTTTCACATCATGTTTAGCTTTGGCTGTCGCGAGTGCACCAAAATGCCCTTTAAAACCTAATGCTGGATCAATTTCAACGTTGTTCCATTCCATACCCACTGCTGGGTTAGTCGGATCATTAACGTCTCCGATATTCACGTTGCCATCAGCACCAATACTCACAAAAGCATAGTTAATGTGAGTGAGTTGCTCCCAAGGGATGTCTTTTACAAGGTATGAGGTTTGCGCATCATCACCTGCGCGCCAACTTGTAAAGTAGCCAATTACACGGCGAGGATGATCTGCGCCCATGACTTCACGTCCATCTTCGTCATAAATGCTACAGTAAGGTACGGTTACACCCTCTGTTTGATATAGACCATCAGGACGACAATTACCGGCAACAGAACCACCAGGTACTGTAAGTTGACTAATCACAGAGTCTGAGGTCGCTCCTAAATCGTCAGTAGCACGAGCAAAAAAGCTGATGCTTCCAGACTGAGTAGCAGTGTATGTGAGTGTGTATGGTGACGTCGCGGCTGTACCAATTAATGCCCCATTGGCAAAGAAGTCGACTTTATCGATTGTGCCATCAGAATCGGCAGCAACTGAACTCAGTGTTACTGTTGCACCAATATTTACACTATTGGTTGAGAGGGTTAGGTCTACGGTTGGTAATTCATTTCCACCTTGAGCAGCATCAACAGTAATAATGACAGCTGAGCTGGTTGTTTCAGCGCCTTTATCGTCGACTGCCTTCGCTGTTACGCTGTGTTGGCCTGGAACTGCCATCCATGACGAAGCAAAAGGGGTTGATGAATCAGAACCGATTAACGTGCCGTTAGTATAAAAATCGACACGTACCACTGCGCCATCTGCATCTGCTGCATTGGCAGTAATCGAAACAGTATCACCTTCTGTAATAATATCAGAAGCTGATGGCGAGCTTAGCGAAACCGTAGGTGCTTCGTTGCCTATACCTCCATCGGTTTTACAGCTATCGAGTAAAGACCATTCTTGAGAGGTATTAGAGTGGGTAGATGGTGATTGCCCTTGAGTCCACCAGTTTGCTTTATAAGCAATATTATTTTCTTGTACTTGCGCTCCTCCAGAATAGGAAGAGCTTGAGTTCCATTCTTCTATACTGCTGCAATCTATAGCTGCCTGCGCATTAAATGCAAGTAAACAAGAAACGGTGAGGGTACTGAGCGTAAATAAGGGCTTAGATATCGACCTTTGTTTCAAATGGTGCATGTCATCATCCTTAACACATTGTTTCATTGAATTGATAAAATCACGTTGACCAGAAAACTTTTGTTCTGAACAAAAACAACTATAGGGCTGATGACAAAATGCGCACAATTGTATGTCTTGTTTTACATACCAAATCGCAAATAACTGTCGTTTTTATGTAATGAAAATGATCTTATTTTGCACCGAGAACTAATTTGAATGCCAATCTAAGCAAGAAATATTTGTGGTATGTGTGAGGTTAGAGAGCATATTTAGATTGAAAATAAATACCTTTTATTCATTTTGTTTGTGAATGAGTTGGTTTCGATGTATTTACAGTGTTAAGGTTAATTGTGGTTGAATTGGCAAAAATGAAATAAAAAAAATGATTAGTAGCAGGATAATGCTATAAATAAAGTGTGACATTGCTCCATAAAATGTGCCGATTTCCACGATTATATCGATATTTAGAAAAGAGTAAGAGTAAATGGATTTTTCTGTTGTAAGACAACCTATTTTTAATCGTCAGCAAAATAAGGTTGCTTACCAAATAAGTTTTATGAATAAAACGCAGTTTTCTGACAAGTGTATTCCTATGTCTGTTTTTTCAGACAGATCTGATCCTCGTAAATTGAACGATTTATTGGTTCATGCTGGTCTCAATCAGTATTCAGACAATAAAGTGTTGATTATTACGTTTGAGAAAAATACATTTAAAAATATTATCGATTATTTCTTTTCTTCACGTGGCTTAGTTATTGAATTATCAAAACAAGAAGTTCTTGATACGGAATTATTAGACTTAGTCCAAAAAGCATCTCGTAATAATTACTTTTTAATGATGGATGATCGTGTTCTTTATAACGGATTTGAAAATTACCTGAAAAATATAAGCCATGTGAAGATATCGGTTAAAAACAAAAAAAGATCGCTAGTCGAATCATTGATCAATAAGGCAAAAAGATTCAATTTGCGTATTATTCTTGATGATATCTCTTCTTATGAAGAGTTTAAACAGTATTCTTTGTGTAAGGTCGACTTTTTCAAAGGTGATGTTTTTTCAAAGCAAAATCTTGTTGAAGTTAGAACAAACACTTTGAATGAAGGTATTTTACTTAATGTATTTCAGCATGTTATGACGGATAATTACTGTTACAAAGAGCTAACGAGTATTTTTGAGTCTGATATTAAATTAACGCATAAACTGATTTCTTTTCTGAATACGTCTTTGTATGGCAGACAGGGTACGATTGGTTCGATAAAGCAAGCTGTATGCTTTATGGGAGAGAATAATATGCGGAAGTTTATATCGTTATTAACGGCTCAAGAATTAACGCAAACAAGAACGACTGATATTTATACGAAAGCGGTCAGTCGAGCACGTTTTTGCGAGTTGGTTGCAATAAATACAGGTAAAAATAAAACATTTATAGATAGGGCTTTTTTGGCTGGACTATTTTCAAACCTTCCCGATATTTTAGGCTTAGATATTCAAGAAGCGTTAGACATGCTGAAGGTTAATGATGAAATTAAAAAAGCCTTATTAGGCCAAGAGTGTGATCTTAAAAAATACCTGGAAAGTGTTATCGCCTTTGAGCAGGCTGATTGGCAGTTACTTCATAGTGTAACGGAAGGGAATGATATTTCGCCAGATTTGGTCGGGCGTTTGTATAATCAAATGATCCGCGAAGTACGCAATAACAGTTACTTACATTAATTATAATGAACAGCTAAAAAGGCTTCGTTTTCACAAAGCCTTTGTATTCCCATTCTAATAAAATAGAAAAAAGAGCTTACTTCGCAATACGGGCTTTAAAGTTTGCGCGTGTTGCTTCATCTGCTTGGCTGTACCAGTAATCTAGCATTTGACCAGCTACAGTTGTTTTGTCGCCATTTTTATTTTGAAGAGCAGGGTAATCAGCAGGATTAATCGTTGCTGGAAGTGTTACCGCTATTGCACCTGTTGCCATTGCATAGGCCGCTGGCTGAGATGATTGGTTGTAGACTGCCATCTCTTTTTCTAAATCACGACCAAACTGTACGCCATTTTTCATTAGCTTACCCTGCTCAAAATCCACAGAGCTATCTGATTTATTTTTTAGTTTTAGTGAAGGGTTGCGGTTAAACTTTTCACCCTCAAGGCTTGATGTGATTTTAGGTAGTGTTAATACATAATTAGCATCTTGACCGTCAAACGTCATGATAACGATATCTGACTTGAATAAATTGTAATCGCCATTTTCGCGGTAGTTTTCTTCAATGCGGAATGCGATTTGGTTTTTACCATCTTTCAAAGTAAGTGCATTGTTACCTTCAGCATCAACACCGTTGACCAGTACAAGTTCAGCACTTTTAGGTAATTCAAGGTTTACGTCTGCTAATGTTGGAAAACTTAGTCCACAAGCTGTTAGAGCGATGATGGCGGTACGTAGTTTCATTTTTATTCCTTTCGAATTCTAATGACGAATTAAGATAAATTGATGTAAGTGTGACAAAGTCTTACATTCTATACCAGTTACTTTGAGTCTGAAGCCAGAAACCTGAATCTAAACTGAACCAGATGTACCCGTAATCAATTTATAGTGTCTTTTGATATCAATGCTATTAAATGCTGTACTAAATATCAGGTTTACATCATTTTTTGCTAATCTTGTTTATTTATTGTGCTAGCGTAACTCCTGTTTTATTTAACACCTATACCCCTACTTCCTCATAACATAGGGATACAAGCATTATATGGACATAACGCTTCTACATGTTTGCCTGCTACTCATAACAGGCTTTTTAGCCGGTATTATCAATACGCTGGCTGGTGGCGGTTCTAATTTAACCTTACCTGCACTAATGATCATGGGGATGCCTGCAGAAGTGGCAAATGCCACTAATCGGGTAGGGGTTGCTATGCAGGCTGTGACTGCTGTATCAGGGTTTAAACGTCATGGTAAGATGGATTCTGACGATATAATTCCTATTCTTATTCCTTCTGTTATCGGTGGGTTAATCGGAGCCGCTGCTGCTGCGTATATGCCAACTGAATACATAAAGCCCGTGCTATTAGGCACAATGCTGACCATGGCGGCTGTGATGCTGGTTAAGCCTTCTCTTATTGCTCCAGAGCCAGGTACGTTAGTTAATAAAGTAAAAGATACTCCGAGTTCGTGGTGGGGGCTGGGTATTGCTGGTTTTTATGGTGGTTTTATTCAAGCTGGAGTAGGGTTTGTATTAATTGCAGCGTTAGCTGGTACATTGCGATATGACTTGGTAAGAGCAAATGCACTCAAAATGCTATGTACATTAGTATTTACTGTTGTCGCGTTAGGGTTATTCATTGCTGAAGGATTAGTGATGTGGGTACCTGGGTTAATTTTGGCATTTGGTACTATGTTTGGTGCACATATTGCCGTTAATATGGCGATTAAAGCACAGCCTGCGACCCTAAAGTGGTTCTTGTTTATAATGACCTTATGCGGCTGTATCGCAGCATTAATGTTTTAGATACAAAAAAGCCTGACAGAATCAGGCTTTTGTTTAGTGTGGCAATTGTTGTTTGCTCGTTTTTATTTAACGTAGCAAGCAAAACCTTTCAGGTAGAAACCTTCAGGGTAAGCACTGTCTAGTGGGTGATCAGCTGCTTGCCCAAAACGTTCAATAAACTGTACTTCACGGTGCGCATCAAGGGCTGCATCTGCAATGATTTTTTGGAACAAGCCGTTGTCCATCAAACCAGAACAAGAATATGTTAATAACATACCGCCTGGATTAAGAATCTGCATCGCTAGCATGTTGATATCTTTATAACCACGGCATGCACCTACAAGCTGTGATTTAGACTCTGCAAACTTAGGTGGATCCATGATCACAACATCAAATAATTCGCCACGTTCACGGTATTCACGTAGTAGCTTGAACACATCAGCGTTTACGAATTCTGCATTTTCAACAGGTAAGCCGTTCGCTTCTGCGTTTAATCGTGCTGTATCTAGCGCAGGTTGTGAAACATCAACGTTAATAACTTGGCTAGCACCGCCTTTAAGAGCGTAAAGTCCGAAACCACCGGTGTAACAGAAGCAGTTCAGAACACGCTTACCATTCACATATTTAACGGCGGCTTGGCGGCTATCGCGTTGGTCTAGGTAGAAACCTGTTTTATGTCCACCGACGATATCAACATTGATTTTAATGCCGTTTTCTTCGATAGTTACAAACTTAGGTGGCTCTTCGCCTGAAAGAACACCTGTACGCTGTTTTAAGCCTTCTTTTTTACGAACGGCTACATCAGAACGTTCGTATACACTGCATTCTGGGTAACAGATATTTAATGCTTCAACCAGCGCATCTTTTTGTTCTTCTGCGCCAGCACTTAGTAGCTGACAAACTAAAAAGTTTTGGTAACGGTCAATGGTGATTCCTGGTAAACCATCAGATTCAGCGGCGATTAAACGGTAGCCTGTTAAACCATCACGTGCTGCTAATACATCACGTAAAGCTTGTGCTGCTTTAAGTCGCTTAACAAAGAAATCGACGTTGATTACTTCTTTTTTATCGAATGTCCAAACACGAACACGAATTTGTGATTGTGGAGAATACGCACCACGTGCTAACCATTCGCCTTTGTTGTCGTAAATTTCAACAGTTTCACCCATTGAAGGTTTATTTCCTTCAATGCGATCGATACCGCGAGAGAAAACCCAAGGGTGGCGGCGACGAAGTGATTTTTCACGGCCTTTAACAAGATAAATAGAAGCAGTCATGACATGCCCAGTTAAGGAAATCGAATGGGGGCGTATTATGTTGCTGCTAATCATTAAAAGCAAATGAAAAAGCCGCCAAAGTAGGCGGCTTGAGGTAAACCGTTACAGTTTATTAAGCTTTAAGACCATTCATCAAAGATTCAAGCACTTCTGCTTGTTGGTTGAGTCGTTCAATTTCAGTACTCGATTGAGAAATTACGTCACAAACCTGACGTGACTGCTCGCGTACTTGCTCAACGCTAGAGGCAATATTATCTGCCACTGCACCTTGTTGTTCTGCAGCGGCTGCTATTTCGGTACTGCGATCTGAAATTTGCTGATTACGTTCTGTAATTTGGCTGATTTCATTATCGACAGAATCCATTAACTGCTCACTTTGCTGAGCATTTTGAACGGTATTATTCATTACCGACATTAACTGCTGGCTGTTTTGCTGCAAGGATTCAATCATTTGCTGAATTTCAACGGTTGCACTTTGCGTGCGTCCTGCAAGGGTACGTACTTCATCAGCAACAACAGCAAAGCCACGACCTTGCTCACCAGCACGTGCTGCTTCAATCGCTGCGTTTAATGCTAATAGGTTCGTCTGTTGAGATATGCCATTAATTGTTGTGACAACGTCATTTATCTTTGTGGCATTACTGTCGAGTTCAGAGACAGCACTCGCCGCTGCATTAATTTCACTCGAAAGCGTAGAAATAGCCGATTTTGTTTCACCCACTTGTGTGCGACCAAGCTCAGACATTTCTTGTGCTTCTCGGGTTTGATCCGATGTTTGATGAGCGTGAGTAGCCACTTCACGGACTGATGTCGCCATTTCTTCTGTTGCGCTGGCTAATGAATCTAAATGTTGCTGCTGGCTTGCAGAAAGGTTTTCACTTTGATGGCTACGTTGACGCAGGTCACTACTAATTTGCTGCATCATTGCTGTTGCTTCTTGTGTAGCTTGAACCAGTTTTTGTTCACGATCAGCTACGCGGTCTATGGTAATGGCAATGGTGCTGAACTCGTCGCGTACTTGAAAGAAGTTCATACGCTGTGTTAAGTCGCCATCGGCCAAATTAGCGAGGGCTCTGTTCATGGTGAACATCGCGCCACCGATGAATGTCATTATGAAATAGACACAGGCTAATACAACAACAAGCAGCAGAATCGTAAAGCTGATTTGTGTGGTAGACAGGTAGCTATAGATACTGGACGGATCAATCGCTGATATTACATAGTTCATGTTAGAAACGGTTGAAGAAATTTCACCATTCCCAAGTTTTAATCCACTATTAGCAAGTAATGAGACAGCATCTGATTGGCTAACATTATATTTTGATAATAATGCAGTTGTTGTATTTAGTTGATTTGTCGTGATTTCAATACGTTGCTCATTAGCGGCATCGACTAAAATGGCACTAACACTGATTATGGCAACTAAAGGAAGAAGAAATAAAAGATAGAACTTTTCTTGTATCTTTAAATGAATGAGGTACTTATCAATCCATCGAAACGCGACTTCTTTCATATTGTTGTCCTGATTAACAAAGAATACGACTGTCTAATGACAATTCACTATATACCCAAGCTACCTCAAGATGCAGGATTCAGAGTGATCTCAGCGTGTTTAATTCAAGGAAAATGTGTGTAGGAATGGCTTTCCCTTTCAAACACATTTGACACAGAAGTAGATACGCTGAATCACTCCCAAAGGGCGAGTTTTGTTGGGCTCTATGCGGTGTTACTTATTTTCAACGTAGAACGACTAGGTCTATAAATAAGTGCCTTGCCTAGAGCCCAACAAATTCTCGCTGAAACGAGCATCTTGAGGTAACTTGGGTATAAGTCGTTATCGGTTAGTTCATAAAATTCTTGAGGTGATATATGTCACAGATTTGTGTGAAGGCAAACGTCAAAGGGATTGTTCAGGGGGTCGGGTTCAGATTTCATACAGCACATGAAGGGCTAAAAGATGGCTTGAGTGGCTATGCGATGAACTTACCTGATGGAAGTGTTGAGGTTCTGGCGTGTGGCAGCGAAGATAGTGTGAATAAGTTGCTGGCTTGGCTAGAAAGTGGGCCTAAAACGTCAAGGGTTGACAGTATCGACGCTGAAATCATTGAATGGCGACATATTGATGGATTCGAGATTAAATAACATAGTTACTGATATAGAGGTAATAAAAAGATTATCTATTGGGATTTATGGATGACCTAAAAAAACAGGGCTCATGAATGGTTTCGTGCCCTGTTTGTAGTCTTTGCTTATGTAAAGGCGTTAGATACACTTTACGGGTTTTGGTAAGCCAGCAAGTTTTGTTGCTTGCTTCGCTGGCCCTTTGATAAAGAGCTTATAAAGATAACGAGAGCTACCTTTTTCTTCACCGTATTTTTTCGCCATTGCTTTTACAAGCATGCGAATAGCGGGTGAAGTGTTAAATTCTAAATAAAATTCTCTTACAAAGAGAATAACTTCCCAATGTGCTTCAGATAATTCAATACCTTCATCTTGAGCGAGAAGGGGAACAATATCTCTCGACCAATCATCAACGTTCTTAAGGTAACCCTGAGCGTCGGTTTCTATTTGTTTGCCATTAATTTCAAGCATGATGTGCCTCGATATTCGGATCGCAGAAAGGATAGTGATTCGAACACGGTGCTGCAAGTAGAAATGACAAAATCATGTAAATTGTAGGCAATAAAAAAGCGTCCATTTCGGACGCTTTCAACTACCTATTTAACGATTCACTAATAGAAGTGATTAATCGTTGTTACCCATGATGCCTAAGATTTGTAGCAAGCTTAGGAATAGGTTGTAGATAGAGACATATAACGTGACGGTAGCTGAAATGTAGTTTGTTTCACCACCACGGATGATTGACTGCGTAGTAAGCAGAATCGCCGCTGAAGAGAACAGAACAAACATACCGCTGATTGCTAATGAAAGCATTGGCATTTGTAGGAAGATGTTTGCAATAACAGCAACAATAATTGCCACAAAACCAGCCATTAACATACCATTCAAGAATGATAGATCACGCTTAGTTGTTAGTGCATATGCAGAACAAGCCATAAATGTAAGGGCTGTACCGCCTAGAGCAGGAACAATTGCGTGCCCCATACCAGCGCCAAGGTACATGTTCAGAATAGGCCCTAGGGTGTAACCCATGAAACCCGTTAATGCGAATGTAAATACGATACCTAGGCTACTGTCTTTGTTCTTTTCAGTTAAGAACATTAGACCGTAGAAACCAACCAACGTAATGATGATTCCTGGGTAAGGCAAGTTCATTGCCATAGCGGTACCCGCGATAACCGCAGACCAAAGCAATGTTAGAGAAAGTAGGAAGTACGTGTTTCTTAAAACCTTATTGGTTGAAAGTACGCTATCGTAAGATCCAGTACGATTGACTATACGATCGTTCATAAGTGTCCCCTTAGGGTTAGTTATGTTGATATTTGTTAAGACATATATGAGGGCAAACGTTCATAATTGCAAGCTATTAACTTGTAATAAAACCATTTACTGACCAAACACATCCTATCTAAGTTCTTGAGTCGAATGATACTTAACATTTCATTATCTTTTTTGGTAAAAATGTAAATAAATGTTTCATTGCCATTCGTGTGATTAAACGTATCGCGATGCAGAGACTTTCTACATTCAACTGTGCTGCTTTATTCGTAGATTACATCATGCAACAAAACAGAAGCTGAATAAAGCTTCGTTTTTTCGTTTGGAGCTGATTGTGGCTTGTCGAAAAAATTGTAAAATCCCCCTTTTATTTACGGTATGGTTGCCTGTATGGGTGGTGTGATGTACTCTTTACCACGGTTAAATGGTGCTACAGGCTGTTGGTATGTGCGATAAATGTGGGTCTGAAATGATTAAAATTCGTAGAACACTGTTACAAAAGGTATTAAATATCAAATCTGTTTGGAAATGTATTAATTGCAAAAAAGTTAAACGACTTTGAGCGACAAAAAGATAGTTAGAAAAATAATAAAAAATAAAAGTAAAGAAATATTACGAAATGCTTTAAGGAAGCATTTGGAGAAAAGTGGACGCTCAACGAGCTGCTGATTATAGCCATACAACACTGCCTTGTTTTAAATTTGTAAAAATATAACTAGCGTAATAATTCACGCAGCCCGCCAGTCATGAGCGGGCTTTTTTGTGCATGATTAAATTTAATGCAGTATTTGGCTTAAGAATAACTGCGTACGGTCAGATTGTGGGTTGTCGAAGAAATCATGAGGATTGTTTTCTTCTATGATCTCACCACGGTCCATAAAGATAACGCGATCGGCAACCTGACGGGCAAACCCCATTTCGTGCGTTACGCATATCATGGTCATACCTTCATGAGCCAATTCAACCATAACATCTAACACCTCGCGTACCATTTCAGGGTCTAGCGCTGAAGTTGGTTCATCAAAGAGCATTATTTGCGGGTTCATACACAGCGAACGTGCAATTGCGACACGCTGCTGCTGCCCACCAGAAAGTTGCCCTGGGTACTTATCTGCTTGGTCAGGTATTTTAACGCGTTCAAGGTAATTCATCGCTAATGCTTCAGCTTCTTTCTGAGGCATTTTCTTCACCCAAATAGGCGCAAGGGTACAATTTTCTAATACGGTAAGATGGGGGAAGAGGTTGAAGTGCTGAAAACACATACCGACTTCTTTACGTACTAATTCGATATTTTTAAGATCATCGGTTAGTTCGTTACCAGCAACAACTATCTGCCCCTTTTGGTGTTCTTCTAGGCGGTTGATGCAGCGAATCAAGGTTGATTTTCCTGAGCCAGAAGGACCACAAATAACGATTTTTTCACCTTTAGTTACGGTTAGATTGATGTCTTTTAGTACGTGAAATTGCCCATACCATTTATTAACGCTAGATAGTTGAATCATTGTATCGGTCATAATAGATTGATCCGACTTTGTTGTTTCGTCCAAAGTGGCTTCACCACCAGAAAGGTTACTACTTGCAATCAACGTACTGCTTGTCATAGTGCTATCCTTGCTTATCGTTTATGACCCGTGTGCAATTTATTTTCTAAAAAGATACTGTAACGAGACATACTGAAACAGAAAACCCAAAAAACAAGAGCGACAAAAATATAGCTTTCTGTCGCAAAGCCTAACCAGTCGGGGTCGCTGTTGGCGGCTTGGCCAATACCTAGCACATCGAACATACCGATGATCAATACAAGGCTGGTGTCTTTAAATAGACCAATAAAGGTGTTCACAATTGAAGGGATGGTAATCTTTAAGGCTTGCGGTAATACAATCAGGTACATACTTTTCCAATAAGAGAGCCCCAGAGCATCTGCCGCTTCGTATTGACCTCTAGGTATGGCTTGCAACCCACCACGTATAACTTCTGCCATATAGGCGGCGCTAAATAACACTACACCGATTAATGCTCGAAAAAGCTTATCCATTTCCATTTCTGAGGTTAAAAATAATGGCAGCAGTACAGAAGCCATGAATAATACGGTAATAAGGGGGACACCACGCCATATCTCGATATAAACGGTACATATGCTACGTATTATTGGCATTTCAGAACGACGGCCAAGAGCGAGTGCTACTCCAATAGGCAGTGAAACAACAATGCCTACAATCGCAATAACCAGTGTGACAAGCAAACCACCCCATAAGTGGGTATCAACAACTTCTAAGCCAAATACACCACCGTATAACAAGAAGGCAGCAAAGAAAGGGTAAACATTAACAAAGAATAACCAAATCCATTTTCTACCCGGTGTTTTTTCTATCACAAGCAATGAAATGAAAATTGCTAGCGTGAAATAAAACAGCTTTGGTCGCCAAAGTTGATCTGCAGGGTAGAATCCGAACATGAATTGGTCAAAACGGACATTAATAAAGACCCAACATGCTCCATCACTAGAACATGCATCACGCGTATCACCAATCCAATCAGCGTTTATAAATGCCCATTGGATAACGGCCCATAATCCCGTGATTGCAAAATAAGCAAGGAAAAGGGTCATGATAGAATTTGTTATCGATGAAAATAAGTGCTGACGAGCCCATCCAATAATACCGACAGTATTTGCTGGTGGTGGTAAGTCAGGCTGAAAATTATGATGACTCATTATATTACCTCTCCACCAAAGCGACTTTCTTGTTATACATATTCATAAAGAATGACGTAATTAAGCTTAAACTTAGGTAAACCCCCATAGTCATAGCAATAATTTCAATAGCTTGACCTGTTTGATTCAACGTTGTGCCAGCAAAAACAGACACAAGATCGGGATAACCGATAGCCATCGCTAATGAAGAGTTCTTGGTAAGGTTTAAATATTGGCTAGTAAGAGGTGGAATAATGATTCGCATTGCTTGAGGAATAACGACCAAGCGTAACGTTTTACTTCGTGGTAAACCTAAAGCAAGCGATGCCTCTGTTTGTCCATGATTGACGGCATTAATGCCTGAACGCACAATTTCAGCAATGAAAGAGGCGGTATAGATGCTAAGTGCGACAAGTAAAGCGGCTAACTCCGGTAAAATAGAGATACCACCACGAAAGTTAAACCCTTTTAGCTCTGGATATTCAACCGATATAGGCATACCTGCTGCGAAAAAAGCAATAAGTGGTAAACCAATTACCATGCCTATGGTTGTGAGTAATATGGGCGATTGCTCCCCTGTATCTTGCTGTTTTTTATGTGATCTAATGGCATATATGATGGATAGCACAACCGCTAAAGTAAATGCTGCAAATATCCAACCTGAACCTTCATTAAATACAGGGCCAGCAAGATAAAGCCCACGCACATTAATAAAAAGGCTTTCGCCAATGCTTAGGCTCTGACGTGGTGAAGGAAGTGCTTGAAGTACTGCAAAGTACCAGAAGAAAATTTGTAATAATAGGGGGATATTACGGAATGTTTCGATATAAAGCGCCGCAAAGCGACTGATTAACCAGTTTGAAGAAAGACGTGCAATACCGACGGTGAAGCCGATAATTGTCGCTAAAAAAATACCTAAAACAGACACTAACGCTGTATTTAGTAAGCCGACAAAAAAGGTACGACCATAAGTATATGTTTCATCGTAATCGATCAGTGTTAAGCCAATACCAAAACCAGCTTCTTGGTTGAGAAATCCAAACCCTGTTGCAATACCACGTGCATCAAGATTTTCAAGTGCGTTATTTATGATGTTGTAAAAAAAGAAAAGTAACCCCAATACCGCGATTAGTTGGAAAACAATGGCGCGAAAAGTGGGGTTATAAAAAAGGTTTTGTTTATTAGGTGGACTTGCTACATCCGATGTATTTAACACTTTTGCTGTTTTAGGAGCCATACAACAACCTCAGTTCCTATTGAGATGTTGGAAGGCAGCAATAATGCCACTGCCTCCGCTTCATAATACGTAGATTGATTTAAAATTAACGAATAGGTGCAGCGTATTGAATACCGCCATCCTTCCAAAGTGCATTTAAGCCACGTTCGATTTTAAGAGGTGAACCTGTACCAACAGTACGTTCGAAGCTTTCACCATAATTGCCAACTTGTTTTACGATTTGGTATCCCCAATCATCACTTAGGCCAAGTCCTTTACCTTTAGGACCATCTAAACCAATTAGACGACGAATATTTGGATCTTTTGATTCTTTCATTTTATCGACATTTGCAGATGTAACACCGTATTCTTCAGCATTAAGCATTGCACTTAATGTCCACTTAACAATATTGAACCATTGATCATCGCCTTGTCGAACAACGGGCCCTAGTGGTTCTTTAGAAATAACGTCAGGAAGAACAACCGCAGAAGCAGGTTCGGCAAGGTTTAGACGAAGTGCATATAACCCTGATTGATCTGTGGTTAATACGTCACATCGGCCAGAGTCAAAACCTTTTGATGTTTGTGGGGCTGTATCAAATACAACTGGGCTATATTTCATGCCATTAACTCGGAAATAATCGGCAAGGTTAAGCTCGGTTGTTGTACCAGATTGAACACATACTGCAGCGCCATCAAGTTCTTTGGCACTTGAAACGCCTAACTCTTTTTTAACCATAAACCCTTGGCCGTCATAATAGCTAACACCAGCAAAGTTTAAGCCGAGAGCACTATCACGGTGTAGAGTCCATGTTGTATTTCGAGATAACACATCAATTTCGCCTGATTGAAGTGCTGTAAAACGTTCTTTTGCTGTTAATGGAATATATTTAACTTTTGTTTTATCACCGATAGTTGCCGCTGCAATTGCTTGGCAGAATTCAACATCTAGCCCTTCCCATTTCCCTTTAGAGTTTGGATTTGAGAAGCCTGGTAAGCCAGCACTCACACCACATTGGACATAACCTTGCTTCATTACCTTTTCTAGGGTTGTGTTCGCTGCTGATGCATTAACCGCGAAAAGTGCTGATGTAGTGGCTATCGCCGCAAGCAGTACGGATGATTTTTTAGTCATTATTGTCGTCCTTGTTTAATGTAAAAGCGTATGTTGTGTTTGTTTTTGAATATGCCGTCATACAAATGTAAATGCAATGTTAACAAGTATAAGTATAGAAACAGAATCCTTAACGTCTATTCTTATGATGGTTTCTGATCACGTTTTCGTTAATTCTTTATAATTAGCAAGTTACAGACCAAAATTGTCGTGTGAACTTTTATGCTGCATGGCGGGCTGAGTATTCATCGTGGTTTAGTCAGTTTTTAATGAGGTTAATAGCCGTGTCTGTAATGAAGGAAATGTTAAACGTAGCGGGGGTGTAATAGGGGAGTAAGGATGGAGATACTATTGTGATTTTTCGGATATATGCACATTATGGTTTTATATATATGATTGGTGAAAGAGTTTTTTTGCTTCGTTTATGTGGCAATTGCACTATAACAAAGCAAAAAAACACGGAATAAGTAATGAGGCTTGTGTGGGCTTGTTAATATAATGGTTTATTTTTAGGCTGTTATTTAACACACGTTGTATATAAAAGCGCGGGCGGGCGATATTCATCGTACTTACCACTTCGCAAATTTAACGTCTTTATTTCGTTGGTGATAGGATTGACGGATGAAGTCCAATAGCTGATTTCTGTTGGCCAGCGATATCGCATTAAGAGGTGCCTGCCATGGCTTTGTAGCAGTTCAATTTCTTCATATGTAGGAAGCCGTAATCCATAGTTGCGACACCATTTTTGAGCGCTATTAATATTTATACGCGACCAATAGTTGTCTTGTTCATTAATGAACATTGGTGGCATATTTTCAGTTGAGTAAATATCTTTGGGCTGGTGATACTGCAATCCATTAAATGTAAAAGAGTAAATAATCGAGTTAAGTACAACTCTATTTTCAACAAGTGTGTTTAGCTTGGGATTATTCGGTTCTTTGGATGGCGTTATTTGCGTGTTTTTGGACTTTGATACGGTCTTTAATGTAGGTGCCTTAACTAAACCAGATATTGTTTTTGTTGTTTGCCGTATGAATGTGCTTGTTATTTTTTGGGTTTCAAGTTGCTGTTTTGCCCTCATAGCCTTGATATGCGTCGAGTAGGGACCAATAAGGCAACGATACTTACCAGTATCTTCAATTAAATAAGCATTGTCAGGAAATAAGAGGTTCACTTTTCGTGAAAAGCTTTTGTTTGGAATTGCGCTGCTGTAGTTACATTGAACCCAAAAACTACCAGTACTTGATTTTGGTGTTTTTCCCCATAACCCAGCACCAATATCACAAGTATTGTTAAGTTGTTTCCACCCGTTATTAGTCGCTGACGTCTCAACGCTGCATAACGAACGACCTGAAGGTGATATCGAGTTTGCTTTTGCTTGATTTACAAAAGGTAAGCAAGCAAATAATGAGCAGTAAACTGCAAAATGTCTAATGTTGCTAAGCATATCGGTCTACATGTAAATATTAAGAAATTCAATAATTGGACATATAGAAACACAAAAGTTGTCATTAATAAGTGAAATTTCATCTAAATAACGATTTATTCATCATTTTATATATAATTTGCGCAGTTGAGCCAAAAGTTAATAAAAAGAGTTTACAGAGAAGAGTAAGGTACGTATTATCTGCCGCTTACGGAGAGATGGCTGAGTGGTCGAAAGCACCGGTCTTGAAAACCGGCAAGGGTTTATAGCCCTTCTAGGGTTCAAATCCCTATCTCTCCGCCATATTTAGAAAAGGGCGCTGATTTATCAGCGCCCTTTTTGCATATAGCGATTGTGGCTAGAGGGATTTGTTCCAAATCCACCTCACCCAGAACACTCCGCCACATTCAAAAAAGCCGCTACTCTGTTAGCGGCTTTTTTACGTTTGGACTTTACCCAATAAGATAGGGATGCAGAATCCTAGACTGGGTTCTCCTGAGCGAAGCGAAAGCACATTGTCTGTGCCGAAGGTGCAAAAGGCAATCGCCATATGAAGGTACGATATAAAGAAAACCCAGACCTTTCGATCTGGGTTTTGTTGCTTCAAGTTTTTCGTAGGGGAATTAGTTCACTGTTACAGTGACTGTTGCTACGTTTGAAGTATTACCGTTGGTATCATTAACAGTGTAGTTAAAGGTAAATGTTCCTTTTCTTTTAGCAAAGTACGATATTGTACCGTCATTTCTGACTGTGATAGCTGCTTTACTTGATGCTGGTAGGTTAGTAACTACAACAGATCCTTTATCAAGTGCAGCACCATTAACTACGTCATTATCAAGCACTCGAAGGGTGATTGTTCTATAACGCTTTGTTGTTGCATAGTCGTTTACCGCATCAGGTGAAAGGTCTTCTGGTGCATCTAAGAATCCAACCAATGCTGGTAGGTTTTTAGCTGTTCGACCTTGTGCACCCACTCGAGGAATTTCTAACCACTCATCAACGGCTAGACCATCGCCGCGATCTGATGCAGAGTTCTCATCATCAGGGTGACCGACTGCCACAAAAATCTGTGGGCGATCAAATGGTGCAGCCTCCCAACGAACACGGTCATCAGTTAGTGATTTTAAGAAGGCAACAAGGTTGGCTTGCTCTTCGTATGATAGTTCTAAGCTATTTATATCAGGGTCTAGGTTAGAATCGTGAGATCCAAAGCCTGATGTATTATGTGTATCAGTACCTTGACGGTTACCACCTCGGTTATAAAACTCAACAACTTGTTCTAGGGTTGCCATACCACCATTGTGCATATAAGGTGCCGTTAGTTCTACATTTCGCAGACCAGGTACTTTAAATGCGCCATCTACTGCGTTAGGTTCATACGCTGTGAGCGGTACGCCTGGGTTAACTTCGAACGTATCTGGATCTACCTCAAAATCGTCTGGTGCATTACCGCCACCGGCTACAACCTGAGCTTGACGTGTGAAGGATAGAGGGTGTCCAAATGGTCCATCAGCACCTACACCCAAGTCTTCTTCAGTTGGGCGAACACCAATGTTGTAGAATCCATTATCGTAAGCAGCTGGAAGCTGGTTGCCCATAAGCATACGTTCAACTAAACCATCTTCTTCGTTTTCTGGTACAAGGTGAGTCGCTGCTTTTGTAAATTCAGGACCGCTGTGACAGTTTGCACATTTACCTTTTCCAAGGAATATGCCCATACCTGCTTGTTCTTCACTGGTTAATTCATAAGAAGCACCATCCATAAAGCGGTCGAATCGAGAATCATCTGAAATCAATGTACTTTCATACATCTGGATTGCTAGCCCCCAGAATAATGAAAAGTTCATTTCAAACTGGTTATAGCCATCGTCTGACTTATATGGGCTCTTCCAATAACCGTCTTGGAAAGCATCAATAATCAGTTTACGGTAATCAACCATTAAACCTTTGCCACCAAGTACAGCTGATGAACCAAGTACACTATCGGTAGGGTCAACTTCTTGTAATGCGAGCGGCTTAAGTTTTAGCATTTTACGGCCAAGTTGTTTAAATGACTTTCCGCCACAAGACATTTCGAAATCACTTAAAGGGGGACCAACAGCCTGTGATGCTGCACTTGAGTTAATTAGATTGACTTCTTCAAGAGTTGTACTGCTTGTTGATTGGTCAAAATAAACAACTCGTGCATTTTCATTTCGACGACCAAATGGGTCTACACCATTGAATACGTTATTTGCACGACCATCCCAAAAGTTTCTAAAATTAAAAATGGCGTTGATCATGGTTGGTGTATTACGTGGTTCGACTTTTCGACTACCTACATTGGCAACATGGAATATATCTTCTACTTTATCACAATTTTCGATGCCATCAGTAAAGTCGTTATATTCTTTGACGATGTTTAATCCATTAAACTTACTCCCAAATATACCCTGGGAAGAAGTTACGTCATCGGTTTCAAATACAATGTTAGAGTTACGATCTTTGGGGTCTGCAAATTGGGTGAATGGGTAATCATTAAGTGTAAGGGTGTAATTGGGGCCACCGCTTCCGCCAGATTTAGTTGAGTTGAATACCTCTCTTTTATTTGGATCCGTGTGGTTTAAACCTGGGCTAAGTTGGTTTCTATCACGAGGATCCGCACCAGCACTGAAGTGGCAACTACCACAACTTTGCCCTTCACTACCTGTTTGCATATCCCAGAATAGGGCTTTACCTAGCTTAATCGCAGCATCTTTATTCTTAATATATTTTTCAATGCCTGGAACTGCAGCTGGTTCTATTCCTTTTAATGAACCAATAGATGGAGGTTCAACAACAACTGGCTCTACTGAATAAACATATCCTGTCGATAATCCAAATATAGTTGTAGCTGCTATCACAGCACCGAGCCGTGAACGTCTTTTATTCGTTCTATTACTCATTACGCGCTCCTAGTGTCTTCATTTTATTTTTTCACTTGATTACAAGAGTAGGGTTTTATTCCTTGCCAGTTAATAATGAGTGATAAAGCTAAAAGTTATTTATCATTTTTGCGATATTATTATAAATATAAAATATAGCGTTTTTATATTTGATTTTTCGGTTTCTAAAGTGAGAAGTCAAATTGGAAATGATATTTGTTATATTCTAATTATTATTGGTGAGTATTATTTCTTAGTGTAAATATATTTGTTTGATTTGAGATTTTATCATGTTAAAGATTTGGTGTTGTAAATATGACACTAATCTTAATTTATATGAGGGTAATGATTTTATTGTTGAAACTTAATTCTTATTAATAGTATTAGTATCAAAAATGCTGCGGGGATTGTTTAGGGTGTAGTGAATGAACGATATATTGAATGCACCTAAACTCGATGTGAGGGAGCAAAGAAGATGCCCCCTTCCATCATGGTAGAGGGCATTTATAGTAAACGAAAAATAACCGACATTTCTTACGGCTTTTTCCGCTGTTGTTATTTCCTATTGCTGCTATTTTCCGTTCATTGCCTGTAGCTTGTCACCAACAGGACCTGAAAAATTATAGCCATCATGTTCATCCCAATTGATAGACCATGTCATCACCCCACCAAAATTTGGATAGAGTTTAGTGGGTGCAATGGTTCCGCAGCTTGTACCAAGCGTTAGACAGTCAAGGGCATTAACAATGTTTTGAGTCGGAGCTTGCCCTGAGTTGGCAGAGCTTGGGCCAGATGGTAAACCAATAGCGACTTGATCATCGCGTAAAGGTTGGAACATAGTACCGTTTGCTAGTTCAAAGCCTTCAACCAACATACGTGAAGATGCAACCATCATATCAACAGAACCTTCAGGGGCAATACCTGAAGTATAAGGGTTAGCTAATCCGCCATTATTGTATAGTTGTACATGCAGTAGATTAAGCATGTCGCGAAGTTGATCTATTATAGGGATGTATGCCCCCCAAATTCCGGAATAGGCTATCATGCCACCTTGAACATAAGGATGTTCGGGTGCCATTGTTAGGTACATATCCCCACCAATATTGGCTTCGATCTGTTTTAATGCTTGCGGTAGACGAGCTTGAATTTGAGTACCGTGAAGTAGGTTTGAACCACTTTCAAGATCAATATCTAAACCGTCAAATCCCCACTCTTGAATGATAGAGGTTAAGCTGCTGACAAAATTGGCTTCGTCGGTACCGTTATTAAGCGTGATAGTGCCTTCTGCGCCACCAAGAGATAGAACAATAACCTTTCCTTGAGCTTGTAACTCACGTATATCTTGCTTAAATAATTCAGGGCTTAATGCCGGACAGGTGCTGTGTATATCACCAGCATAGAGATTGAAATGAACAGTACCATTGCTATTACGATCATTATCAGCAAAGGCTATATCGATGATATCCCAAGCGGGTGAAATGTCGCGTAAACGAATAGGGCAACCAGCACCATTTACAAAATTATGCCAGTAACCTATAAGCTGATGTTTTGTCGCAGACTGTTCGACAACTTTTACCGTGGCGGCCGTTGATAGTGCAGTGCTACCTTGGGTATCGGTTACAAGTGCTGTTACGGTGTAATTACCTGCTGAGCCTGCCGTCCAATTCGCAGAATATGGCTGGGTAGTATCTGTGGCAATCACATTACCGTTGACTAGAAAGTCCACTTGTTGAATGGCACTATTGAGTGATGATGCCGTAGCTGAAAGATTAAAGGCTTTACCCAAGCTGACAGTGGTGCCACTAGTTGGTGAGGTTAAGCTCGTCACTAATGCTTGGTCACTCACACTGATTAATATCGATGATTCCGCATTGTTGCCTTCGTTGTCGGTTGCGATTGCCTTCAATGAGGTTTCACCAAGCCCTACTGCTAACCAATTCAGAGAGTATGGGGCAGTAGTATCAATTCCTAAGTCATCATTGCCTGCAAAAAAGTGTACCTGATTTATTGTACCGTCGGCATCAGTTGCTGTGGCTTGAATTTCGACGTCACTACCGGCAAGAACAATGCTGTTATCTGCTGGTGAGGTAATATTAACTTCAGGAACGATAGCGCAAATGCCTAAGTCGCTCCAAGCGTCAGTCCAGTACAACCCATTGCCTGGTTCATAAGCCCAAGATGAATCAGATGAGCACCAACCAGCAATTTCACAGCGATATTTGTTATTCAGGTTTTGAACCGTATCACCTGTGCTATAACTGTTTCCCGCAGTGTAGGCAGGTACACCTGCACAGCCGCCACCAACAGAACCACCTGCAATAGCAACGGTGATAACTTCACTGAATGTTGTGGCATTCTCGTTATCGGTTGCTTTTGCTTTGAAGGTTTTCACTCCTTCTAGAGCTGTCCATGAGTATTCGTATGGGGCGCTACTATCGCTACCAATGAGCAAGTCATTGACGTAGAAATCGACTTGCGAGATTGCTCCATCTTCATCGGAAGCATTAGCAATAACTGAAACAATGTCACCGGCGGTAATTTGAGAGGACGCTGTCGGGCTAGTTAGGCTTACAGCAGGCGGTAAATTGTTGGTGGCACTAACGACACTGATTGCTACATTGTGGCTTGTGCTTGCCCCTTGGTTGTCGGTAACGCGTGCTTCAATATTGTAATTACCGACCACAGAAACCCAATCTAAAGTGTATGGGGCAACGGAAACAGTACCGAGAGATTGAGTACCTAAGAAAAATTCAACATTATCGACACTACCATCAGGATCGCTGGCTGTTGCCGTTAATACAACGACATCATTTGCCGTAAATTGTGCATTGTTGAGAGGTGAGGTAACTGTAACGATGGGTGGCTGATTACCTGGGTTACCACTGCAATTACCGATATTTGTCCACTCTTGCCCCGGACCTGAATGGTTTGCTGGGTCATTGCCTTGGCTCCACCAATTAGCTTGATAAGCGATGGCACTACTTTGTATTTTGGTTCCGCCATTGTATGCGGTGTCTTGTTCCCAACTGGTGAGTTGAGAACAATCTACGGCATAGGCTTGACCCATGACGCTAAAACTGGCGATTAGCGTGCATGTTATTAACGACTTTTTCATAATAATATCCCTATCTGAAAAGCCCTAACGTTTATCTTCTTACTAGAAAGATGTTAGGGCTTATATTTAAGAATCATGCATATCTTTATTTACATGAAACTTCATCCCAGAACCAATTTGTACTGGTAGGGGTGTCCCAAACACCTGGGTTGTTTTTGGCAATAAAGCATTTACCGATATTCGTCACTTTATCACCGTTATTTACATTTGTTTGCCCAGCAACCCACGGAGTAACACCTGCTGGCGGTAATGGAACAACGGGTGGTTCTGGTTTTACTGGTGGTTCTGGGTTGATGGGAGCATCTGAAATCAGTTTCCACGGATCTCCTTTGCTCGGGTCATTACCTTGTGACCACCATTTTGCTTCATAAGAAGCACCGTTGTAGCTCACTTTCTCACCGGCAGTGTATTCAGTGTTGATATTCCATGCTGGGTAGTTGCCACCTACTGGTGGTTCTGGAACAATTGGAGGGTCTACAGGATCTAATTGATCAACCACGCGAACGTTTGGCCAATTAGCATGAGATTCATAGAAATTAGTGACACATTTTTCGTAATCGCCCTTAACCAATGCAGAATAGGCTGTTTGATAACCGACCAGCTTACACTCGAAAGAGACTCCGCCTGGGCGGTCTGCATGATACGTCCAGTCACCCTCCCAGTTAGTGTAAAGTACATCGGTCGCACCATTTAGATTAAGGCTACCGTATGGTGTTTGCTGCCAGCATGTGTTTTTTTCATCTGGTTGGATAGAGATTTGGTAGTAATCTGATAACCCTTCCCAGTAGCGAATGCGATTAACGGGCTGCCCTTTATCTTTATTTTGTTCACCACATTCAATACCACCATTAATTATATTGATAGTGGTACCAAAACCGTAGCCAATTCCTGCCTCGGTTTCTCGCTGAGATGGCTTCCATGTGCGATCAATTACATGCAACATGGCAGGCTTTGGCGATTGAGGGGTTAGAAAGAACCATGTTGCAGAGGCCAAATTTAACCATGAGTCTGCAACACGTCCTGGGTTGTTAAGCAAGACAGTTGCATCACCATCGAACATGACTTCAGAAAAGGCACCATAGTTAAAATGGTATGAAAGCTGCTTGGCACCACGTCCAAAATAGCCTTGCCCTTCTGCACATGGCCAGCGTTTATTTTGCCAATCGTTTTGACCACATCCAGTGGTATAGCCGGGTTGACCTTCAGACCAACCCATCTCACGAACGTGAACCAGTGCCTGTTGCCACTCTTCTAAACCTTTCGGATTGTCCCAAGTATTGTCGACAGCAATATGACCACCTGTTTCTTGAGCAAAATGGGCAAAAGAGGTAATAATAGATCGTTTACAAATAGCGTCGGAATCGCGGCCATCAGTATATTCGCCACAAAACGCTGGGAATTTTCCTATTGCACGAAGAAATCGGGTATAGGTATATTCAGATGCAGCCATTTGCGTTAGGTAGATCCATTCCGTTTCTGGGAATACGCGCTCAGCTCGAATGACGTTACTTGGGTTAGAGGCTAAGCCTGGTAAAATAGCTTCAACTTGCTGATTCGGCAATGTTTCAAGTGCTTTTGCCCAGGTGTCATACATTGGGTCAGCTGTTTTAGCTTGCTCTGCAGCTTCAATATCAGCCCGAGGTATAACATAGCCACCCGGGTTATTGGGGTCTGGCTGAATATTCATAGCAAAGCTGTTAGTGGCAAGGGTGCAACTGAGTAATATTGCTAAGTGCCGGAATTTAAACATATTAGTATCCCTTTAATAAACATTTATGTTGTTTGTTTCATTGTGCTATTCACGATGAACGATTAGTGTTTATTGCTTAGGATTGACTTCAGTTTCGTTCTTTATCAAGTGCATAGCCATTTCAATATATAACCTTGTTTGCACTTGAACCACCGAGGTGAAATTTCATTTTAAACTGAAAGCTCGCACCCTATTGGTGATTAACTCTAAATGTTTTGCTTAATATATTATATTTTGAAATTTTTGGTTGTTTAGGTAGGAAATAAAGGTAGGTTTATTTACAAGATTAAATGTTGTCAATATTAATATGTGCGAGTGATTTCATTTACTCACTGAATGGCAAAGGAAAGGTAACATTTTTTTTTGAATCACCAGCTCATTTATGTTCTTACTGAAAGGGTAAAAAGAACCGCATACAGAGGCTACTTTGTAGCTGATAATATATGCGGTTTATTTGTTATCTATCTTGACGCTTATTTAAGTGACATTGCTATTTGGAATTCATCGCTTTGGCGCTGAATCCAACGTAGGCGCATGGCAAGCATAATCGCCGCTGCGGATAAACCAACAATATTACCAATCCAGAAACCATGCGGTCCCATCGGCTCTACAATCCAGTCTGTCATACCCAGAATATAACCAACAGGTAAACCTAGCATCCAGTATGCGATGAATGTGCGAATAAAGATTGCTCGCATATCTTTATAACCACGTAAGGCGCCTGCAGCGACAACTTGAATCGCATCGCTACATTGGTAAACGGCAGCTAAGAATAAAAGCTGGCCTGCAAGTACAATAACATCGGCATTATCGGTGTAGAGAAGGGCAATTTCTTCACGGTAAATAATGGTTAAAATAGCGGTTATTAATGACAAAATTAACCCAACAAGAAGGCCGCAATGGCTTGCGATTTTAGCACCGACTAAATCTTGTTCACCAAGCATGTGGCCAACACGAATACTTAATGCAACACCTAAACTCATGGGTAACATGAAGATCAAGGACGAAAAATTAATTGCGACTTGGTGGGAGGCAACAATAATTGAGCCCAACGGGGAAATCATTAAAGCAATGACAGCAAATAATGATACTTCAAAAAACATTGAGGCGGCAACAGGGAAACCAAGCTTGAACAGTCGAAGCACTGCTTTAGGCTGTGGTTTGTACCAAACCTCAAACAATCCAGCACGTTTAAGTCGCTTGTTTACTAATACATAAACCAACATAGAGAAGAACATTAGCCAATAAACAATGGCAGTAGCTACCCCACAACCAACACCGCCCATTTCTGGGAAACCGAATTTACCGTAAACAAAAATCCAGTTAAGCGGAATATTTGCCATTAGACCGATAAAACCGATAACCATGCCGGGCACAGTTAAAGATAACCCTTCTGCAAAACTTCTTAGGGTTTGGAATAGTAGAAAAGCGGGCACGGCATATACAACAGCATGTAAATAACCTATGGTTTTTTCAGCCAGAATGGGTTCGACATCCATGTAGTCAATCAACATACCAGCATTATATAAAATGGCCATAATAGGAATGGACATGATCAAGGCAAGAAGAAAACCATGTTGTACTTCAAAAGGAATTTTATCTTTTTTGCCTGAACCATTTAGTTGCGCCACGATTGGTACAAGGGCAATCAATAACCCAACACCAAAAAGAATGGCAGGTAACCAGATACTAGAAGCAACAGAAACGGCAGCCATATCGGTAGCACTGACACCACCAGCCATAACGGTATCAACGAACCCCATTGATGTTTGGGCAACAGATGCAATAAGAACAGGTATTGCTAAAGTAAGAAGTTGACGTGTTTCACGCCTGTAATTATGCACAGAGCATGCTCCTAAAAGCAGAAATAATGAATAAATGTATAGAGTAAAGCGCGGTGATTATAGCGATTCAATAAGAAGAGACAATCAATATTGCTATCGAATGCCGACTATTCAGCAGCGTTGTTTAATATGCAGTTACATTAGCATATTTTACAAATAGTTTAAGCTGTGTTGTTTTCTGCTCTAAAGGGTTAAGTGTAGTGGTGTATGTTCGTAGCATTATGATGGGGACGTCTACGAGGCTGGTGTGCAGGGGCTGACGATCTAAAACTGCTAGAGATGCCCTTCATCATAAGTAGGGCATCTGTGAACATCATTATTTACAGCTCTTTTTTTATTTCTCTTAGCTCTTCCTGAGTTATTTCGCCATTAGCAAAGCGGCATTTTGCAACTTCAATCGCAGAGCTAGAGGGCGATTTATTGTCTTGCCTGATAGCCTTTATTATTAGGTATACAAAGGCAATCATAAGAATCCACATGAAAATCATTGAAAATGGCATCATACTCATCGTGTGCATAGTATCTCCTGGGGCAAATGTGTATTAATGAACTCAATAAATGAGTTATTGTTGTTCAGTGTTATTTTTCATCATCGTTGTCATGTTCCCCTGACACCCCATTTTCTTCATCATTTTTTGCATCTCTGGGTTTGATTGCATCTCGGTCATCATGGCTTGCATTTGCTCAGGATTTTTCATCATGTTTTGCATCATTTCAGAATGCATTCCAGCCATGTGAGTACCATCTTGGTTTGTTTCATGGTGAGCGTTGTTAGCCATCGCAATAGAAGGAAGAATAACTAGACTTGCTGCTAATAAAATTGAACGTTTCATTTGATCACCTTTGATATTATTTGTTTTGACTAGGCTATTAAAACAAATAAGTTTGTCGCAGATTTGTCAGAACCGAATTAGTTTATGTCAAAGTATGCCAGTTTGAATTGTACTCAACTCATTGACATACATTGACAAGAACTCAATGGGTTAATGACGTATAGTCATTATTCATTCGTATTATATTGTGGGTTTTTATGGACAGTTCCGCCTTATCATTACCTCACCTATTAATTGTTGATGACCATAGCGAGATCCGTGATTTGTTAAAGCGCTTTCTAAGCCAGCATAATTATCGGGTTTCTGTTGCTGCTGATGGTGATGAAATGGAGCAATGCCTTCGAGACAATTCAATCGATTTGATCGTGTTGGATTTAATGCTGCCCGGAAAAGACGGATTAACCTTATGCCGTGAATTACGTGTGCATTCGAATATACCGGTGATAATGCTGACAGCGATGGGTGAGGAGGTAGATAAAATCATTGGGCTGGAAATGGGCGCGGATGATTATTTGCCTAAGCCGTTTAATCCACGTGAATTATTAGCCCGTGTAAAAGCGGTTATTCGTCGTTTTAATGCGATTCCTGAAGGTAAGTCAGTACTTAAGTCAAAAATAGATTCTGTTGAAGAGGCGCAAGATAAAGAAAGCTATGTTTATCGTTTTAATCGTTGGTGTTTTGATATTGGTCAGCGTGAATTAACAGACAACGACGGTATCGCTGTTTCATTAACGAGTGCTGAATTTACATTATTGAAAGTATTTGTTGAGCACCCAAGAAAAGTATTAAGCCGAGAACAGCTATTGGATTTGGCCAAAGGGCGAGAGACAGATGTATATGATCGTTCTATTGATACTATTATTAGCCGGTTACGGAAGAAGTTAGAAATCGACCATAAAAAGCCTGAATTAATCAAAACTATTTGGGGTGGGGGCTATCAACTAGTGTGCGAGGTAACATATGATTAAACGCATTTTACCTTCTAGTCTTATTGGTAAAATTTGTATCATAATGGTGCTTGGTTTGGTGTTTGAGCTATTAATAGCCCTTCAAATTTTCACGAACGAACGCGTTCAAATGCTCAATTTAGCCACAAGTAATAGTACGTTAGAACGTGTTGCTGCCTTGGTTAATGTGATTGATCGCACGCCTGTAGAACTGCATGATGAAATATTGGCTGCCAGTCAAAGCTCTGGTTTAACGTTGTCGCTCGATAATACAGCGGCCGTGACCGGAAACCAACAAGCAGATTTGTCTGCACAACTGACACGGTCTTTTTCAGCACCTCTTCCTCATCAAGTAAAGATCCAATCTGTTATCTCGCAACAGCATAATGAACAACAAGCAGACATGAGCAAGATGATGCGGCATATGCATATGTCGATGAAACATATGCCGATGATGCAACAATCGGCAGTTGAATATAAAACGCAGTTGATTGGCTCGGTAAAGTTATCAAATAATTATTGGTTAAATTTTAGCTCAGCGATTGATCAGCAAGCATTACGCTGGTCTTGGTCCGCAATTGTTGGGTTAATTTTAGTGGCACTATTTACGCTGAGTGCGATGTATTGGGTGGTTAAACGGTCGTTACTTCCTGTAAAAAAACTGGCTGTTGCCGCACAAAAATTGGGGCAAGAACGAGACTTTACCCCGCTTGAACTTTCAGGGCCAGAAGAGATCTTACCGACAATTACGGCATTTAATCAGATGCAAACACAACTATCGCAGTTTGTTGATGATAGAACAAAGATGCTTGCTGCTATTTCTCACGATTTACGTACGCCTATTACCAGCATGCGCTTACGACTAGAATTTATTGAGCATAATGAGGATCAAAAACAATTATTAAAAACACTGACTAATATGGAATTGATGATTGAAGCTACAATGAACTTTGCGCGAGACGATGCTCAACAAGAGCCAAGCCAAACCGTTGAGCTAACCAGTTTATTGCAAACAATTACCGATGATTATCAAGACCGAGGCGATGTCATACACTTTATTGCTGCTAGTAAAGTTATCTGTCGATTGTCACCTATTGCCTTTAGGCGAGTGATTGAAAATTTACTGAACAATAGTTTGTGTTATGGACAGCAGTCTGAGAATACGAGTAGACCCTCTCCGATTGAATTAAACTGTTTTAATGATGAGTATCACACTGTTGTACAGGTTTGTGATCGTGGTACAGGTATTGATGAAAGTGCATTAGAGGATGTTTTTAAACCTTTTGTACGATTAGAGAAAGCCAGAGATACTAGTTCATCAAGTGTGGGGTTGGGCTTGTCTATTAGCCGCTCGATTATTCAAGCCCATGGCGGATCATTAGTTTTACGAAATCGCAGTGAAGGTGGCCTTTGCGCAGAGATACGATTGCCACAATATCATCGGCCACAGTCTAAATAACCTCAGGTTGGGGTAATTGAAATGGTTCAAATAACGCTGGATCCTACATTTTGGTGTGTTTGGATATATAATGCGATGACTAACCAACTGATATTAAAATAATAGTCGGGGATACTGATGTTTACAGGAATTGTTCAAGGTACAGTACGTGTCGTTAAAATATTAAAAAAAGAAAATTTTCAGACACATGTGTTAGAAATGCCGCAAGAGCTGCGAAAAGGATTAACGCTTGGTGCATCCGTTGCGCATAACGGTTGTTGTTTAACTGTGACCAAAGTAGAAGACGACTTCGTTTCTTTTGATTTAATGCAAGAAACCTTAAAAGTGACTAATCTCGGCTTGTTAGTAGAAGGCGATAACGTCAATATTGAACGTGCAGCAAAATTTGGTGATGAAATTGGCGGGCATTCTATGTCGGGCCATATCAACCAGTGTTCGACCATCTCTGATGTTATTAATGCGGCTAACAATTGTACAATTTGGTTTACGATGCCGAAGCCGTCGATGAAGTATGTGTTAACGAAGGGGTATATTGGTATTGATGGTTGTTCATTAACTATCGGTGAGGTTAAGGACAATCGATTCTGCGTACACCTGATCCCTGAGACGCTTGAAAGAACACTTTTTGGTATTCGTAAAATAGGTGATGTGGTTAATATTGAAATTGATCCACAAACTCAAGCGATTGTAGACACTGTCGAGCGAGTGCTTATGAACCAATCGAGTAATACACAGTAATAAATTTATTATTAAGTTAAGCCTATTGAATGATCATATAGGCTTAGACTCAATACTATCTATGATGAAAGTTAAAAAATTTGTTCATCATCAGCATCAATGAATAAATTGATGGTTTTATGAACCTCATCAATTTGCATGTTTAAATGCACAGCATGGCAGCACGACGGGCAGTCGTCGTAGAATTCTTGGCTACCACCACTCGTATCAAGAGTTATCTTGATAATATGTCCACAATGCGGGCAAGAGACACTCTGCTCTGAATAATTTGTCATTTGATACTCCTTGGTATGATGTACCTCTATAGATACAAAAATTCACAGAACCAGTGTTACCACTTGATGCTCCTGACGTAAGAATCATGATTAATACACTTGTCAGGTGATTTACTGGCATAACTAGATCCTAGCGTTTCGCATTGCTTTTTGCTGAAAATTAACTACAAACTTTGAATTGATAAGAAGAACTGAATAATTATTAAGTGAGGGATCTCAGTATTGTATTTTTTTGATGGATATGATTTTTTTATAAGATTTTGTTAACTTTATAAAACGTTAAAATTGAAACATTTCCTTGGTAGAAAGTAATAATTGTTGATGTAACTCGGTTCCACCCTTTGTAACACCAACAATTGGATTGATTTTTGTTTATAGATTATTTAATAATTGCTGATTTACTTCGTGAAGCGACGAAAGTTTTTTATCTGCAATCGCCCAGCGAGCATCATTGGCATATTCAGCTTCAGGTACGGCGATTCCTTTCATTTGCGCAGCTTTGGCCGACAGTAAACCGTTAACTGAATCTTCAAAGGCAACACATGCTTGTGGTTCTACACCTAATGCATCTGCAGCGTTGATGTACACTTCAGGGTGTGGTTTGCCATAACGAAGGTGTTCAGCCGATAAAACGGCTTCAAATTCATTTTCTAACTCTAATGCTTCTAACGTCGCTTCAATTAAACCTAATGGTGATGAAGAGGCTAGGGCAACCTTTAGTCCCATTGCTTTACAAGTTGCAATGGCTTCGAACACACCAGGTAGTACAGGCTTATGCTCTTTCACTAAATCTTGTACGCGAGAAACGATTAAAGCGGTTATTTCTGCACAATTAGGGCCTTGCCATGGTTGCTTCTTGAACCAAAAATCGACGACTTGGTCAATGCGTAAACCCATCGTTTGCAATGTATCTTTTTGTTCAATGGTAACGCCGATAGATGAGAATACTTCGACTTGCGCTTGTTGCCAAAACGGTTCTGAATCGACGAGTAGTCCATCCATATCAAATACTGCTGCTTTTAACATGACTTTTTTCATACCTATAAGGTTTATACCAATCTTGATAAATATTTGATGATCTACTTATCAAGATGGGCATTACACATAACGATTGTCGAGATTACTGTATTTTGCGCAAAAAAAACATTAGCTCGTTTATCGGGCTAATGTTTTCGATTCTGCTTTATTGTGACATTTACCATGATACGCGCTTTAGCACTGCATATGGTCAGATACACTATTTAGCGAGTTTTAGCTTTTCTATAATATGCTCTGCTTGGGCTAAGTACTCACCGCCGAATAGATTACAGTGATTTAAGATATGGTATAAATTATAAAGGTCACGGCGTTCTTGATATCCATCATCTAATGGGAAAACAGATTGATACCCTTCATAGAAACTGGCAGGGAAACCACCAAAGAGCTCTGTCATTGCGATATCACATTCTCTATCTCCCCAGTATGTCGCGGGGTCAAAAATGATAGGCCCTGTGACCGTCAGTGCTGAATTACCATGCCATAAATCGCCATGAAGCAAAGAGGGGGTTGGCTGGTGGTGCATCAATAACGAAATAACATTCCCCGTAATGGTATCGATATTCCCAAATTGAATCCCTTTTTCTTCACACAGTTGAAGTTGCCACGCTATACGCTGCTCAGCAAAGAATCGACACCAACGACGACGCCATTTATTAGGCTGCGGAGTAATACCGACATAATTATCAAAATCAAACCCGTATTCTGCTTGCTCTCCCCATTGGTGTAATTCAGCAAGCTGCTGACCAAGTTTGAAGGCAGATTCGTTATCGATGGTTTTGGTTGGTAAGTAATTTAGAACTAAGAACGACTTTTCACGACATGTTCCAAGGTGTAATAGTTGAGGTACTTGAACACAATTAGCCTCGTTTAGAATGCGTAAACTTTCGGCTTCACTTTTAAACATGGCAAGCTGTTCTTTATCATTCAGTTTGATAAAAAAGCGCTCATCACCATCACCGACGCAATAACATTGATTGACATCTCCGCCTTCGAGAGCCTCTCGTTCGCTGATTTTAAACGGTTTACCCAGTACATCTGATAGTTGGTGAGAAATGGCTTGCCACATAGCATCCTCCGTGTTGGAACAATACAATCAGTTAAACAGCTACTCACATTAATATGAATAGCGACGAATAATAGTAGTGTCTCATCAACATCTTAGACCATTTAAGGAAGATATAACCGTGCATTTATCAAGGTTTGAACTTTGTATGCAATATTCATTGCGTGAAAAAGCTTGTAAATCAACTTAGAAGAGAGGGGTATCAAAGGTGGGAAAAGGATTAAAATAGAAAATCGAACCTGACCATAATGCTACTGGTCAGGTTCGATTTATATCGTTTTACAACGCTTTTAATGATTACAACGCTACATTACAAGCTTGGGAGTAATGTAGCTGGCATTAATGCATTGTATGTCGCTTCTTTTAACAACTGGTTGGCTTTTGCGATGTCTGGTGCAAAGTAGCGATCTTTGTCGTAGAAAGAAACACGTTCACGTAATTGCATTTTTGCTTGTTCGATTAATTCAGAGCTCTTGTTAGGGCTTCTAAAATCAAGACCTTGTGCTGCCGCTAGTAATTCAACAGCCAGAATACCACGTGTATTTTCTGCCATATCGGTTAAGCGACGTGCTGCGTATGTAGCCATTGAAACGTGATCTTCTTGGTTCGCTGATGTTGGTAAGCTATCGACAGATGCAGGGTGAGCAAGCGACTTATTTTCGCTCGCTAATGCCGCAGCGGTAACTTGTGCAATCATAAAGCCAGAGTTAACTCCGCCATTATCCACTAAGAACGGTGGAAGCTTGCTTAATCCGCTATCGATCAATAGCGCCATACGACGCTCAGACAAGCTACCGATCTCGGCAATGGCAAGTGCAAGGTTATCTGCAGCCATCGCAACAGGTTCTGCATGGAAATTACCCCCCGAGATAATGTCGCCATCATCTGCAAAAACAAGTGGGTTATCAGATACTGCGTTTGCTTCGACTTCTAACGTGACAGCAGAATTACGAATTTGCTGTAAACAAGCCCCCATCACTTGTGGCTGACAACGTAGCGAGTAGGGGTCTTGCACTTTTTCACATTGTTGATGCGATAGACCAATTTCGCTGTTTTGGCCTAACATGTGACGGTAGCCCATTGCCGCGTCAATTTGACTACGATGACCACGAACACGGTGAATGCGAGGGTCGAATGGACGACGACTACCCAGTGCAGCATCAACAGACATTGCGCCACAAACTGTTGCTGCTGAGTATAAATCTTCAGCTGCAAAAAAGCCTTCTAGTGCAAATGCGGTTGAAGCCTGGGTGCCATTAAGCAGCGCTAACCCTTCTTTAGGGGCTAGGGTAATAGGCTCTAATCCTGCAATCTCAAGCGCTTGGGCACCAGTAATTACTTTGCCTTGGTATCGGGCTTCACCCTCGCCCAATAACACGGTACTCATATGTGCAAGAGGGGCAAGATCGCCAGAAGCACCCACAGAGCCCTTCTTCGGAATGCATGGATATACTTCAGTGTTAACCAATTGCATTAATGCATTAACAACCAATGGACGAATACCCGAGTAACCGCGTGAAAGGCTATTTACTTTTAATACTATCATCATTCGTACAGTGGCATCGTCCATGAACTCACCGATGCCTGCTGCGTGTGAAAGTACAATACTACGTTGCAGTGTTTCAAGATCTTCAGCGGCAATACGGGTGTTGGCAAGCAAACCAAACCCAGTATTAATGCCATAAACAACTTTGTCATCTTTGATAACTTGCGCAACCGCTTCTGCGCTGATGAGCATTTCAGGCAGTGCATCTTCCGTTAAAGATAATTGAGTAGGCTGACGGCTAACTTCACGAAGTTGTTTCAGCGATAGCTTGCCTGGAATAATTTCTAATTGGTACATGATTACTTTCTCGCTATCGGTTGTTTATTTAGAGTGAATGTTTTTTGAAAGACTGCTTTGCGAATGAGCGCTTTTTGTATTCACCATCGGAAGGTCTAAACCTTGCTCTTCGGCGCAGTTAATTGCGATATCGTAACCAGCATCGGCATGACGCATTACACCTGTTGCAGGATCATTGCGAAGAACACGTCCAACACGCTCGGCTGCATCGTCAGTGCCATCGCACACAATTACCATGCCTGAATGCTGTGAGAAGCCCATACCAACACCACCACCGTGATGAAGTGAAACCCACGTTGCCCCTGATGCCGTATTCAAAAGGGCATTCAACAACGGCCAATCAGATACGGCATCTGAACCGTCCATCATACCTTCTGTTTCACGGTTAGGGCTGGCAACAGAGCCTGAATCAAGATGATCTCGCCCGATAACAATAGGGGCTTTAAGCTCACCATTTTTGACCATTTCATTAAATGCCTTACCAAGGCGAGCACGATCTTTTAAACCAACCCAACAAATTCGTGCAGGTAAACCTTGGAATTGGATACGTTCACGTGCCATATCTAACCAATTATGCAGGTGCGGGTTGTCTGGAATCAGTTCTTTTACTTTTTGGTCGGTTTTATAGATATCTTCAGGGTCGCCAGAAAGCGCAGCCCAACGGAAAGGTCCAATTCCTTCACAGAACAACGGGCGAATATACGCCGGAACAAAGCCCGGGAAATCAAACGCGTTTTCAACCCCTTCTTCTAGTGCCATTTGACGAATATTATTGCCATAATCGACGGTGGCAGAACCGGCCTCTTGTAGCGCTAGCATTGCCTGAACTTGTACTGCCATTGATTGTTTTGCCGCTTTTACAACAACCGCCTCATCTTCAAGCCGCATTGCTGCAGCATGCTCCATCGACCAGCCTTGAGGTAGGTAACCGTTAAGCGGGTCATGCGCAGAGGTTTGGTCTGTGGTTACATCTGGTACAATGCCACGCTTAACGATGTCTGCATATACATCTGCGGCATTACCCAATAAGCCGACTGATACTGGCTTGCCGGTTTGCTTCGATTCTTCAATAATCGCTAAGGCTTCATCAAGGGTTGTTGCTTTGCAATCGACATAACCGGTACGTAAACGGTAGTCGATGCGTGACTCATCACATTCTACAGCCAGCATTGAAAAGCCCGCCATTGTTGCCGCTAGTGGCTGAGCACCACCCATACCGCCAAGTCCACCGGTAAGCACCCAGCGACCTTTTGCATCACCATCGAAATGTTGGCGAGCCATGGCAACGAATGTTTCGTAAGTACCTTGAACAATGCCTTGTGAGCCGATGTAGATCCAGCTACCCGCTGTCATCTGGCCGTACATCATCAAACCTTCTTTATCGAGCTCGTTGAAGTGCTCCCAGTTTGCCCAATGAGGTACAAGGTTTGAGTTGGCAATTAATACACGTGGTGCATTGGTGTGGGTTTTAAAGACGCCAACAGGTTTACCTGATTGCACCATCAAGGTTTCATCGTCTTCAAGACGCTTTAATACTTCAACAATCTTGTCATAACACTCCCAATTTCGTGCAGCGCGGCCAACGCCACCATATACAACCAATGCGTGAGGATGTTCAGCAACGTCAGGGTGCAAGTTATTCATTAACATGCGAAGTGGGGCTTCTGTTAGCCATGATTTCGCATTTAATTGCGTACCAGTAGGGGCAATAATTGTGCGTGATTCATCCAGACGAGGGTTTGGAATTGTTGATTGTGTCATGTAGCTCTCCTTGCTGTGCTATTCGTCTTAGTGGTTATATCGTTCACTGTTATTTAAAGTAAATAAGCGATAGCGGGTTTAACGAATGGCACGGGCTATTGTCCAGGTCAGTCTTGCTGCTAACCGTGCAGTTTGGTTATCAATATCAAAACGAGGGTTATATTCTGCTAAATCAGCGACAAGTAACTTTGAATCACCTTGCTCTGTTTTAGCCGTTAAAATGGGTTCCATTAACTGTTCAATTATTTCTAACGATACGCCACGAGCCGCAGGTGCACTTACACCGGGTGCGACACAGGCTGGAAAAACATCTAAGTCAATCGTGAGGTATAAATAGTCGCATTCAGCAATAAATGTATTGAGTGCCGCTTGGGTTTGTTCGATGGTTCGGTGTGTTAATTCCGTATCATCTCGGTACAGCACTCCAAGTCGATCGGCTTTTTCATATAATGCTTGTGTGTTACTGCCACGGTTTAAACCAAGACAAGCGTAATTAAATGGCCAGTGTTGTAATTCGCAAAAACGAGCGATTTGATGGAATGGTGTGCCAGAGCTGCCTGCACTCGCTTGTGGACCAGATGGTGGATTACGTAAATCAAAATGCGCATCAAAGTTGATAATACCAATGCGAGGTGCGGGTATCTCAGTACTTTCCACATTCGGATTTTCATTATTCATATCAAGTGGCGCTTGAATACTGTTTGTTGCTTCTTGCTTTTGTTGCAAGTAAGCACCAATACCCTGAAATGTTCCCCATGCCATTTCATGACCACCGCCAAAGACAATCACTTTATGTTTTTGACGTAAAGCAAGACAGACATCTTCACCTAAGCGATGTTGAGCTAATTCTAAGTTACCGTCATCGCAGCTGATATCTCCAGCGTCATAAACGGGCTCTTGATGGTGCCAAGCTAAATTTGCCAGTGTGCGGCGGATTGCAATAGGGGCACCGTAAGCACCTGTGCGGCCTTTATTACGAGCGACACCAGCATCACAGGCGAAGCCCAGCAACATAATGCCTTCTTCATTGGCTTGATCGGCAGGTAGCACTTTTTGGTGCCATCGCATGCCCAGTTCGCCATCTTCAGGGTCGGTACGCCCTTGCCAAGCACTCATGTTGATTGTGTTTGAAAGAGTTGCGTTTGAAAATCGGTTATTTGGCATCGAAAATCTCTCCATCCACAATGCGTGCAATAAGATCGGGCACACCTAGTCGGTAAGATAACTCTGCGGGTGTATCAATGTCCCAAAGTGCGAGATCTGCTTCCATGCCAACACTGATTTTCCCGCGTGATGCTTCCAGCCCTAACGCTTGAGCAGCGTTGCAGGTTACACCTCGTAAACATTCTTCGGGCGTAAGTCGGAAGAATGTACATGCCATATTCATCATGGTACGGAGCGAAGCGATAGGAGATGTTCCCGGATTAAAGTCGGTTGAAATTGCCATAGGAACCTGCAATTTACGTAAATGTTCGATGGGTGGACGTTGCGTTTCACGCAAGAAATAATAAGCCCCAGGTAATAAGGTTGCGACAGTATCATTCGCAGCAAGTGCAGCCACGCCATCGTGGTCGAGGTGTTCAATATGATCGACAGAAGTGGCCCCCATTCTTGCCGCAAGTGCACTACCACCTAAGTTGGATAACTGTTCAGTATGGCCTTTAATACCCAGTCCGTAGTCTTTGGCTGTTTCAAATACACGCTGGCATTGCTGAGTAGAGAACCCAATGCCTTCGCAGAAAACATCAACATAATCTGCGAGCCCTTGTTCTACTGCCGCAGGAATAATGTGTTGGCAAACATAGTCAATATAATCATCAGCACGGTTTTTATATTCAGGTGGCACTGCGTGAGCGGCTAAAAGCGTAGTCGAAACCTTAATATCCGACATATCTCCAATGCGTCGAGCCACACGAAGCATTTTTAATTCATCATCTAGTGTTAAACCATAACCTGATTTGATTTCAATGGTTGTGACGCCGTCACGTTTAAGCCCATCTAACCGTTTGATCGCGAGTTGGTAGAGTTCATCTTCTGTTGCTTCACGGGTCGCTTGAACGGTAGAGACAATACCGCCGCCTCGCTTGGCAATTTCTTCGTAAGGCATACCGTTGAGGCGTTGTTCAAACTCGTTTGCTCGATTCCCTGCAAAGATAAGGTGGGTGTGGCAATCAATTAAGCCTGGGGTTACTAATGCATTACCACAATCAATTACATCAGGATGACCATGCAGGTCGTTATGACATGCCAGAGGACTATCAGATGCAGAGCCGACAAACATGATCTTTCCGTTTGTTATTCCAACCATGCCATCTTCGATGATCTGATAGCCGTTATTATTGGCTGATGTCTCTGACGACAGGGTGACTAATCTAAGATTGGTAAGCACTCGTTCCATTTATAATCCGCTTCTTTGATTGTGTACAAGATACAAAAGCAATATGTATATACAAATAAATAGGCGATTTTGAGGTGAAACTCAAGATGTAATGTAAAGAAGTTGTGATCAATGTTGTAATTATTAACTGACAGTAACTAAAAAGTTAGAGAGTGATCAGTTGGCAAAGCGGTTTAACAGAAGAAGTAAATACCATTCTGGATAAGTATCTGGTCAGATAATTGCGCAGGGAAAAGTGATAATAGCAAGGAAGAAATTGAAGTAACTAGTGGCTCTAATTATAAAGTTTCTAACGCAGTTATAAGCAATTTTAACCAGTAAGGATGATCAGATACTTGTCTTGATTGGTATCAGTAGCTCCAACAGCGACCATTTTACCTTGTCACAAATTAGAGCGAATACAGATTACACCTTAGTGCGAGAACTCAACTTATATTTATTACCTGGGTGATATAACAATGCAGTGCTAATCAAATTTTTGTCGCTCCACGTACGACGATTAAGCAATAAACAAGGCTCACCTTCGTTCATTTCAAGTAAAGATATAATACGACCAATGGGAATAATAGCTTCAACGGTATGTTCGATATCACTAAGAGGGCAGGTTTGAACCAAGTATTCATTGGGTGTTTGTGCTGTAAAATCTTGATCGAGATATTGAGGGGCAAAATCGGGGTTAACCCAGCGTTCTTCAAGCTGAATAGGTACACCATTTTCATAATGTACTATTTGTGTAAAGTAAATCATTGTGCCGTTTCTTACGCCGATACGTAAAGCGACGTCGTCTTTTGCTTCTACACTATTTTGGCTTATTACTTGGCTTGAATAGTCATGGCCACGGTTACGCACCTCATCGGCAATATTTCGAATTTCCATTAATGGTGATTCAGCTTTTTTATGACAAACAAACGTGCCTAATCTTGGCGTACGTTTTAATAAACCATCACCCACCAGATCGCGGATCGCTTTATTTGCCGTCATTCGGCTTACTGAAAATTGCTCTGATAGCTCAATTTCAGTCGGTATTTTAAAACCCGGCGGCCAAGTTCTTGTTTGGATTTTATCATTTAAATACTGTTTGATTTGCAAATAACGAGGAGATTGAGCCATGAGTGTTATTCCATAATTGCCTATACAAATAAAAGCAATTTTATCGCGGTATTTCAAGTAAATATTTTGTATTAGTTATTTTATATGTAGGACTACAGATAAGAACGGGTAGAATAAGTATCAAACAAGAGTAGCTGTATACCCAAGTTACCTCAAGATGCTCGTTTCAGCGAGAATTTGTTGGGCTCTAGGCAAGGCACTTATTTATAGACCTCGTTCTATGTTGAAAATAAGTAACACCGCATAGAGCCCAACAAAACTCGCCCTTTGGGAGTGATTCAGCGTATCTACTTCTGTGTCAAATGTGTTTGAAAGGGAATGCCATTCCTACACACATTTTCCTTGAATTAAATACGCTGAGATCACTCTGAATCCTGCATCTTGAGGTAGCTTGGGTATATAATGTGTGTTACTAGTAATGGCCTCTAACGGCGATATGTAATTATGAGTAAAAAATGACAACGACTATTCCAACTAAAATGACATTTTTCGCACGTTTTGAAAGTGATATTTTATCAAGTAAGAAAACAATAACAATTCGTGACGAATCTGAACGTTACTATGTACCGGGCACAATGGTAAAAGTATCAACGCTTGAAGAAGGGCGTGAATTTTGTGAGTTAGAAATTTTATCGGTTGAGCCAATTTTGTTTGATGAACTGACCCAATTCCATGCCGATCAAGAAAATATGACCTTGCCAGTTTTAAAGGATGTTATTCAAGATATTTATCCTGGCATCAAACAGCTTTATGTCGTGTCTTATAAGCTAGTTGCTTAATTCTTAATAAATTGCGGTATAAGATTACTGGAAGTAAGTATGTCGACTTACTTCCAGATGTTATCTTTTCTTTAGTGGCTTAATTTCTGTTTTAGTAGATCAAACGTTTTCTCATCTCTATTATCTTCAGCACAAATACTTAACAGATCATCAATAAAATGACACAGTGCACGGTGTTCAATCTGCTTGATACATGCTTGCTGCGCTTCAGTTAGCATGTGATACATGCTCGCAGCCCCGAAATCGCCAAAAATGATATTCGCTTCTTCATCAAACAGGGTGTTGTGCGCGTATAAGTCGCCATGACAGACCTGATTTGAATGTAAATGAACAAAAACCTCTTCCATCTGCTTAACGATTTTATCGATGTGTTCAACCGACAAAGTGAAGTCTGGTGAAAAAGTATCGCGGGTACAGCTATTAAAGCAGGGTGGTAGCCCTAAATTGCGGAAGTGAGAAGGGATTAAATTCATGATTAAGGCTAAATAACCGTCTTCATTCACTTGTGCCAAAGACTGCACGACATTGGGGTGGTTACCGACTTTTAAGCAGGCTTGTAATTCATCATCAGGATAACCATCGCTTGTTACTTCGCCTTTAAACACTTTAACGGCAATATCTTCAGGGAAGTCTGTTTGTTTTTTATTATTCCACGTCGCTTTAGAAATAACGCCTGATGCGCCTTGCCCTAAAACGTCTTGTAAGCTGAAGCTGGAAGATGGCAATACAGGTACTGATTGAATTGCGCTATTTGTTTGGCTAAACGGATTACCTGCAAAGGCAAACCAAGCAAGCTTAGGCAATGAAAGCAGCTGCTCTGGGCATTCAGTTAGCTGATTAGCAGAAATGCGTACTAATTCTAGGTTGTCTAATTGCGACATTGACAGAGGTAGATGTGTTAAACAGTTACCTGCTAATGCCAACTTTTGTAGGCGTGGGCGTTCACCTAACGAATTCGGTAACGTTTTGATCTGGTTATCAGTCAAAATAAGCCAGCGTAGTTGAGTCGGTAAAGACTGCTCTGGCACTGAATGTATTTTATTTGCCTTAAAGCCGACCATTTCTAAATGCGGTAGTTGACCGAGCACTTCAGGCAGTACTTCAAATTGGTTATTTGAGGCAAAGAGAATTTTAAGCTTCTTAAGTTGTACTAATTCTAGCGGTAAAGAAGTTAATTGGTTGTTGGATAAATCAAGGATTTCTAAGCTATCAGCCAGAGATAAAATTTCCAGTGGGAATGACGTTAAATTTTCTGATAATTTTAAACGTTGAATACCGGCTAGTTCGCCAGATTTTAGCTGAGAAAGTGTATGCAAAATGATGAATCCATGATGAGAGTGATATAAAACAGCCAAATAGTTTACAAGAAAGTTTAAGTAAAAGGAAAAGGGAAGAATCTGAGATAACGACACAAGATATGTTCAATTAGAAACTAATTAAGCGCATTAAATAATAAATATGTCTGTAGCTTTGCATTGTCCCGTAGGCGTTTGTTATAGTTGCGCCTTCGTTTGTAACCCCGAGTGCTGCTCAGTATTGCGGAGCCGGCTTGCAAACTTTCGAAATTTTCATCAAAGCTTCTCTAAGCTTTATTTAATTCAACATGTGCTACTTGGTATGTGGCACCACTGTGAAGGACATTTTAATGCCTGTAATTACTCTTCCTGACGGTAGTCAACGTCAATTCGATAACGCTGTTTCAACTATGGATGTTGCTGCTGACATCGGTCCTGGTCTTGCGAAAGCATGTATCGCTGGCCGTGTTAATGGCGAACGTGTTGATGCGTGCGATTTAATTGAAAACGATGCAAGCCTAGCAATCATCACAGCTAAAGACGACGACGGTCTGGAAATTATCCGTCACTCTTGTGCTCACCTACTAGGTCATGCAATCAAGCAACTTTATCCTGAAGCTAAAATGGCGATTGGTCCAACGATCGACAATGGTTTCTATTACGATATCGACCTTGAGCAATCTTTAACACAAGACGACGTTGATGCGATTGAAAAGCGCATGAAAGAGCTTGTGAAAACAAAGTATGCCGTTGTTAAGAAGAAAGTAAGCTGGCAGGAAGCGCGTGATGCATTTGAAGCGCGTGGCGAGACTTACAAAATTGAAATCCTAGACGAGAACGTTTCTCGCGATGATCGTCCAGGTCTATACCACCACGAAGAATACATTGATATGTGTCGTGGTCCTCACGTTCCTAACATGAGCTTCTGTCAGCACTTTAAATTGTTAAGTGTTGCTGGTGCTTACTGGCGTGGTAACAGTGACAATAAGATGCTGCAACGTATCTACGGTACTGCTTTCCAAGATAAGAAGTTGCTAAAAGCGCACCTTACTCGTCTAGAAGAAGCATCAAAGCGTGACCACCGTAAGATTGGTAAACATCTTGATCTGTTCCACATGCAGCAAGAAGCACCGGGTATGGTTTTCTGGCATCACAATGGCTGGACAATCTTCCGTGAGCTAGAAGTGTTTATTCGTGAAAAGCTAACAGAATATGAGTACCAAGAAGTGAAAGGTCCATTAATGATGGATCGCGTTCTTTGGGAACGTTCTGGTCACTGGGACAAATACGCTGAAGCAATGTTCACAACAAGTTCAGAGAACCGTGAATACGCTATCAAGCCAATGAACTGCCCAGGCCACGTACAAATCTTTAACCAAGGTTTGAAATCATACCGTGACTTACCATTACGTATGGCTGAGTTTGGTGCATGTCACCGTAATGAGCCATCTGGTGCTCTTCATGGCATAATGCGCGTTCGTGGATTTACTCAAGATGATGCGCACGTTTTTTGTACTGAAAACCAAGTGCAACAAGAAGTTACTTCTTGTATTAAAATGGTGTATGATACGTACCAGACATTTGGCTTCGACAACATTGTTGTTAAGCTTTCTACTCGTCCTGAAAAACGAGTAGGCTCTGATGAAATGTGGGATAAAGCTGAATCTGACCTAACAGTCGCACTTGAATCAATGGGTATTCCATTTGAAATTCAAGAAGGCGAAGGTGCATTCTACGGTCCTAAGATCGAGTTCACACTCCATGACTGTCTAGATCGTGCATGGCAGTGTGGTACTGTTCAGCTTGATTTTGCATTACCTGAGCGTTTAGGTGCAACATATGTGGGTGAAGACAACGAACGTCATACCCCAGTTATGATTCACCGTGCTATTCTTGGTTCTCTAGAGCGTTTTATCGGTATTCTTATCGAAGAATATGCGGGCTTCTTCCCAACTTGGTTGGCGCCTCAGCAAGCTGTAGTGATGAATATTACTGACAGTCAGTCAGAATATGCACAAGAAATAGTAAAAAAATTGCAAAAATGTGGAATTAGAGTCAATGCGGACTTGAGAAATGAGAAGATTGGCTTTAAAATCCGCGAACATACTTTGAAGCGAGTGCCTTACATGCTTGTCTGTGGCGACAAAGAAGTCGAAGCAGGCGAAATAGCAGTTCGTACTCGCAAGGGTAAAGATTTGGGTAAACTTAAGATTGATGAACTTGTTGCATTCTTGCAGCAAGAAATTAGCAGTCGCAAGCTCAATGTTTTGGAGGACTAAGGTATTAAAGGCGGAAAAAGAACTCAAGCACCAGTTAAACAAAATGCACACCGTTTAAACGGTGAAATTCACGGCGTTAGTGAAGTTCGTTTAACAGGTATAGATGGCGAGTCCATCGGTGTTGTATCTTTTGAAGAAGCAACTCGCATTGCAAATGATGCAGGTGTGGATTTAGTTGAAATCAGCCCAAATGCCGAGCCACCAGTTTGTCGCGTGATGGACTATGGCAAGTACCTGTTCGAAAAGAGCAAGGCTGCTAAAGAGCAAAAGAAAAAACAGAAACAAATCCAGATCAAGGAAGTTAAATTCCGACCTGGTACAGACGAAGGCGACTATCAGGTAAAACTACGCAACCTGATTCGCTTTTTAGAAGAGGGCAACAAGGGTAAAGTCACACTACGTTTCCGTGGTCGTGAAATGGCCCATCAGAATCTTGGTATTGATCTTTTGAATCGTATTAAGGCAGAACTTGAAGACCTAGCGGTCTGCGAGAGCTTCCCACATCGAGTTGAAGGTCGCCAAATGACTATGATGCTTGCTCCAAAAAAGAAGTAATTACGGCATTAAAGTAGCTAAAAGCGCTGCTCCGGCAGGGCTTTTGTTCGCCTGATTACTATGATTATTAACTATCAACAATGCGGAGTCTCATCATGCCTAAGATGAAATCCAACAAGGGCGCTTCTAAGCGCTTTAAGAAAACTGCTGGTGGCTTTAAGTTTAAGCACGCTACAAAACGTCACATCCTGACTAAACGTACTACTAAGAACAAACGTCAGCTTCGTCCAAATGCAATCCTTCCTAAGTGTGAAGTGGCTGCAGTTGCTCGTATGCTTCCGTTCGCTTAATCGTTTTTAGTTTTATATTTTATTAATTAGTTAGGAGTCTCCTATGCCTCGCGTAAAACGTGGTGTACAAGCGCGTGCACGTCACAAGAAAGTTCTTAAACAAGCTAAAGGTTATTACGGAGCACGTTCACGTGTTTACCGCGTAGCTTTCCAAGCTGTTACTAAAGCTGGTCAATATGCTTACCGTGACCGTCGTCAGAAGAAACGTACTTTCCGTGCTCTTTGGATTGCTCGTATCAACGCTGCTGCACGTCAAAATGGTATGTCTTACAGCCGTCTAATCAACGGTCTTAAGAAAGCGTCTATCGAAATCGATCGTAAGATCCTTGCTGATATCGCTGTATTTGACAAAGCTACTTTCACAGTACTTGTTGAAAAAGCAAAAGCTGCACTGTAATACAGTTTAGTTTTAAGTGAAAAGGAGAGCCTCGGCTCTCCTTTTTTCGTTTCATCTAACGAATACTTTCCAAACACTCGCCTATCTTTAAACTGCAAACGAACAATCTTTATCGTATCCAATTTCAGTAATTGTGGTGTCTTTAACTCGAAAACTTTTCAGTCTTGAATATAGTGAGATAAAAGGTGTGCATCTTTGACACTTGTTAATCGCATCATTGGATTCCTGTTTAGTGATGAGATGCTTATGTTATTTAAGATAAGTGCACTGAAAGCAGACTTTTTTTCACACAATACCGCCTTTTTATTGCGATTCAGTTTGGATTTAGACGCGTGTTTCTTTAGTATGTATCGTTACGCGAATTTATATCTCCCTTATGGACGCCACCTGTGGGTGGATGAGGAAATGATGCAACAACTAGACGAGATCCTAGCCAACGCAACGACAGCTATTGAAACAGCTGATTCGTTAGTCGCACTTGATGAAGTGCGTGTTCAGTACTTAGGTAAAAAAGGCGAATTAACGTCGCAATTACAAAGCCTAGGTAAATTACCACCGGAAGAGCGTCGTACTGCTGGTCAAGAGATCAACAAAGCGAAAGGCGTCGTTCAACAAACGATCTCAGCACGTAAAGATGCACTTCAACGTGCAGAGCTTGAAACAAAGCTAGCTGCAGAGACTATCGATGTGAGCCTTCCTGGCCGTCGTATCGAAAACGGTGGTCTTCACCCTGTTACTCGTACAGTTGAGCGCATTGAACAGTTCTTCGGTGAGCTTGGTTTTAGCACTGAGTCTGGTCCTGAAATTGAAGATGCATTCCATAACTTTGATGCATTGAATATTGCAGACGATCACCCAGCTCGTACTGATCACGATACGTTCTTCTTCAACCCTGATTTGATGCTGCGTACGCACACTTCTGGTGTACAGATCCGTACTATGGAACATGGTAAGCCACCATTCCGTTTCATTGCACCTGGTCGTGTATACCGTAACGATTACGATCAAACGCATACGCCAATGTTCCACCAAGTGGAAGGTATGCTAGTAGATGAAAACGTTAACTTTGCGCAACTTAAAGGTATTTTGAACGAATTCTTATGTAATTTCTTCGAAGAAGAAGTTGAAGTTCGTTTCCGTCCTTCTTTCTTCCCGTTTACAGAGCCTTCTGCTGAAGTAGACGTGAAGCGCAAAGATGGAAAATGGTTAGAAGTTTTAGGTTGTGGCATGGTTCACCCTAATGTACTTCGTTCTGTTGGTATTGATCCTGAGAAATACTCTGGTTTTGCATTCGGTATGGGTGTTGAGCGTCTAACAATGCTTCGTTACGGCGTTAATGACCTTCGTTCGTTCTTCGAGAACGACCTTCGTTTCCTTAAGCAATTCAAGTAAGTCAGGAGAAGTACAATATGAAATTCAGTGAATCTTGGCTACGCGAGTGGGTTAAGCCTGCTATTAACAGCGAAGAACTAGCTCACCAAATCACAATGGCTGGTTTGGAAGTTGATGAAGTTGCTCCCGTTGCGGGTGAGTTTACCGGCGTTAAAGTGGGTAAAGTTGTTGAGTGCGGTCAGCATCCGGATGCTGACAAACTTCAAGTAACAAAAATTGATATCGGTGAAGAAGAGCTTTTAGACATCGTATGTGGTGCATCTAACTGTCGTCTTGGCCTTACTGTTGCTGTCGCAACGGTAGGTGCTGTTCTTCCTGGTAACTTTAAAATCAAGAAAGCAAAGCTACGTGGTGTTCCTTCTCACGGTATGCTTTGTTCTTTCTCTGAGCTAGGTATCGATGTTGAGTCTGACGGTATCCTTGAGCTACCAGAAGGTACAGCTTTAGGCATGGACGTTCGTGAGCTTTTAGAGCTTAACGACGTTGCTATCGACGTAGATCTAACGGCTAACCGTGCTGACTGCTTCAGCATTCGTGGCTTAGCTCGTGAAGTTGGTGTTCTAAACCGTGCTGACGTAACAGAGCCTGTTATCGACGCGGTTGCTCCAAGTATTGACGATACAGTATCCGTTGAAATTAAAGCGACTGATGCTTGTCCACGTTACCTTGGCCGTGTGGTTAAGAATGTAAACGTGAAAGCGGAATCTCCAATTTGGATGCAAGAAAAATTGCGTCGTTGTGGTATCCGTTCAATCGACCCGATTGTTGACATTACGAACTTCGTAATGCTTGAGCAAGGTCAGCCAATGCACGCATTTGATCTTTCTAAGATTGACGGTGGCATTGTGGTTCGCCTAGCTGAGCAAGGCGAAAAACTGACACTTCTTGATGGCAACGAAGCTGAGCTAAACAACAAAACATTAGTTATTGCTGACCATACCAAAGCACTAGCAATTGCTGGTATCTTTGGTGGTAAAGACTCAGGTGTAACGACTGAAACTACAGACGTACTGCTTGAAGCGGCATTCTTCGCACCTGATCACATTCGTGGTCGTGCTCGTGCATACGGCCTTCACACTGACTCTTCTCTACGTTTTGAGCGTGGTGTAGATTCAACGCTACAAGCAGCAGCAATGGAGCGCGCTACGCAGCTTCTAGTTGAAATCTGCGGTGGTGAAGTAGCACCTGTTAATGGTAGCGAGTCTGAAGCTGATCTGCCTAAAGCAAACGTTGTTGCATTACGTCGCACTAAGCTAGATAGCTTGCTAGGCCACGAAATCCCATCTGAAGATGTGGTTGAGATCCTAACTCGTCTAGGTTGTAACGTTTCTGTTGTCGAAGATTCGAAGACAACAGACGCAGGTTGGACAGCAACATCTCCAGCATGGCGTTTTGATATCGCAATAGAGCAAGACCTAATCGAAGAAGTAGGTCGCATCTACGGTTACGATAACATTCCTAACCAAGCGCCAGTAGCTGCACTTAAGATGAATGATCATAAAGAAGCAAACCAACCGCTTAAGCGTGTTCGTGATCTTCTTGTTGACCGTGGTTACCACGAAGCAATTACGTACAGCTTCGTAGAGCCAGAACAGCAGAAATTGGTTGTTCCAGGTGTTGAGCCGCTAATCCTGCCATTCCCAATTTCTGCGGACATGTCAGCAATGCGTCTTGGCCTAATTCAAGGTCTACTCAATACGGTTGTTCACAACCAAAAGCGTCAGCAATCTCGTGTTCGTTTATTCGAATCAGGTTTACGTTTCATTCCTGAAGCAAGTGCTGAAAATGGCATGCGTCAAGAGATGATGCTAGCGGGTGTTATCGCTGGAACTCGCGGTGAAGAACACTGGGATATCGACACTAATACTGTTGATTTCTTCGATCTTAAAGGTGACCTAGAAGCAGTTCTTGAGCTTTCAGCGAACGAAATTGCATACAGTTTCAAATCTGCTAATCACCCAGCACTTCACCCAGGTCAAACTGCGGCTATCGTAGTAGACGGCAAAGAAGTGGGTATCATTGGTACTGTTCACCCAGAACTAGAGCGTAAGTTTGGTCTTAACGGCCGTACTATCGTATTCGAAATTGAGTGGGCAGCAATTAATACTCGCGTTCTTCCAGAAGCTGTCGCTGTATCTAAGTTCCCTGCTAACCGTCGTGATATTGCGGTTGTTGTTGATGAGGCTGCGGCTTCTGGCGACATCGTAGAAGCATGTATCGCTGCGGGCGGTGAGTTCTTAACTGACGCTAAACTGTTTGATGTTTACGTTGGTAAAGGTGTTGAGGAAGGCAAGAAGAGCCTTGCTATTGCATTGAGCCTTCAGTCAGTTGAACGTACGCTTGAAGATGCGGATATTTCAGGTGCAGTAGACAGTATTGTTGCTGTGCTTGCTGAACGTTTTGGTGCTAGTCTACGTGACTAGAGTTAACGCTCTATGAACAATCGGCTTTTAACCTGAACAAAGAAAGTGAGAGACAGTGCACATTTAAGTCATTGTTTTAAGAAAGCAGCCCTAAAAGGCTGCTTTTTTTTTGTCTAAATAGAAAACTTTCTAACATTTTGATTGATAGTGATATTTTCTCCTAGGTATTATTATCTTGGTTTTTTATTCTATATCTGATTGTTTTTGTAGGGTTTATTGTTGGTAGTATTAAATGTGACACACAACAAGGTGCATTTAAATGTCTACTTTACAGAGCAAATAATCAATAAATTGACATGAAGTTAACTTAAAAAAGTTGGCGAAAATCAGCAAGTTGGCTTAAACTTGACTCTAGTTGAGGAGAGCGCTTGAAACGCCACTTGAATTACATATTGATTCATTGGTATGAACGTTTCCCCTTAGCAAAACTTATTCGCAGTGACACAAGTGATTCATCGTTAGAACCTTTAACTTTGAATTGTGTGCACTACCCATTCAGCATAGTCTTGAGGGAGTTATCTATGGCGCTCACAAAAGCCGATTTGGCTGAGGACCTGTTTGAGAATGTTGGATTAAGCAAGCGGGACGCCAAGGATACGGTGGAAGTCTTTTTTGAAGAAATCAGAAAGGCTCTAGAAAATGGCGAGCAAGTAAAATTATCAGGTTTCGGTAATTTTGATTTGCGCGACAAAAATGAACGCCCCGGCCGAAATCCAAAAACGGGTGAAGATATTCCTATCTCTGCACGTCGTGTCGTTACTTTTCGTCCAGGTCAAAAATTAAAAGCTCGCGTTGAAAGCATAGAAATCGAAAAATAAGAGTTTTTAGTTTTACTGCTTAATACATAATAACGAACCCAAGCGGAATGTGAAGATTCGCTTGGGTTTTCTTTTATCGAATACCCTATATAAATCCCCCAATCTATAATCAAGATACCTGCCTAGACTTCTTCAACGTCATCGAATTATTACTTTTATTTAGCTTTGCGATATATTGCCAAAACATTTAAGTTACAACTATGTAACTAGCTTGTATAGTAAATGCAGTTTCATTCACTGTGTTTAGCGTTAATTCATGCTTAGAAAAACACCGTGGATGTACGCCAGTTATACATAAACACGGAGGTTATAAATGGCATCGCTACAATCAGTAAAAGAGGGCGGCTTTTTAACGGCTACATTGGATTTAGCATTACCCTTCGAGGCTGGTAAATGGGCGCTTGAATCAGGGGTGGAATTTGACTTATCTCACCGTGGTATTTTAACGATTACTCCGCCAAAAGTGAGTGCATTAACGAAAGACATTATCGTTTCTGCTGGTGTTCACGGGGATGAGACTGGGCCTATAGAATTAGTTCAGGAAATGGCTCAAAGCCTGTTGCAGGGTAAGTTAGTGCCCGCTCATCGGTTACTGCTTATTATTGGGCATCCTCAAGCTATTAATGTACATACGCGTTTCATCGAAGAAAATATGAATCGTCTTTTTGCCGAAAGGAATGATGAGACGAATATTGACCGTATTAATGCGAACCAATTGCAGTATGCTGTCGATGATTTTTATCAAAAATCGCCTCTGTTAACCCTTCATCATGATCAGGCATTACCCGATCGTTGGCATTTAGACCTTCATTGCGCAATTCGTGATTCAGTTCATTATACCTTTGCTGTAAGTCCGTATAGTGAAAAAACCACTCGAAGTGGTGCTTTGTTTTCATTCTTACAACAAGCAGAGATAGAAGCCATTTTGTTGTCTAGCGCACCATCGCCAACGTTCAGTTGGTATAGTGCTGAAAATTATGGCGCTCAAGGCTTAACGATGGAACTGGGTAAGGTGGCACGCTTAGGTGAGAATGATCTAACTCGCTTAGCGCCTTTTGCAGAAATGATGCAGCAACTTATCTGCAGCGATACGTTAGACGTTAGTTGGGATGATTCAGCAACAAATGTCTATCGCGTAACACGTAGCTTGGCGAAAAAGTCTGACGATTTCTCGTTTACTTTTCCTTCTAATCAGGCGAACTTCACCTTCTTCGAGCATGGCAAACTGTTAGCTCAAGATTGCGGGGTCGAATATTATTCATTAGAAGGTGGCGAAGCGGTTGTATTCCCTAATCCGAATGTGGCACTAGGGCAACGAGCTTGTTTATTGGTACAACAAACGGACGTGAAGTTTGGCGAGCAAGTGACTGTTGCTAAGTGAATCAATTCAGCTTTTTGGGTTATTTGATTTTTCTTGATGAAAGATAACGGAAAATGAGTGCGATTTGACTTAAAGGAGACTGTTTAATCACGGTCTTCTTTCCATTTCGGAACTGAAAAGGTATTGTTAGCGCAGTATTTCCTATCCATTCAGCCGATGCTTTTAAACGACCTAATTCAACGTCAACAAACTCGCTGGAAAGCCAGTTTCTTGGTTGTTTCCATTTTAATGGTGGCAACGTGTATTTTATCACTCTCTATTGGTGAGATGTGGATATTGCCATGGTCACCAGATGGCGCACTAGAGCAGCAACTGCTTACTCAGCTTCGTATGCCACGCTTAATTGCGGCATTGGCTATTGGTGCTTCTTTGGCTGCGTCTGGTGCGGTATTGCAGGTGCTACTGGGCAACCCTTTGGCTGAACCTGGTGTATTGGGCATTTCGGGAGGGGCAAGTCTAGCGTTAGTCATTCTACTGTTTGCATTGCCTTTTGTTCCTACACCGTTTCTCACAATGTTAGCGGCCATGTTAGGCGCCCTTATTTTTACTCTGATATTAGTCGGACTTTCTCGGCGTAGAAAAGTATCGACCGCACGCTTATTACTTATAGGTGTGGCGCTGGGCATTTTATCGGGTTCAGTCGTCACGTGGGCATTTTACTTTAGTGATGATTTAAACTTGCGCCAGTTAATGTACTGGTTAATGGGTAGCGTGGGTGGGGTAAGCTGGCAGCAACTTTCAGTCTTGCTTTTTGTTGTACCAGTTTTAGTCTGGTTATGTTTACAAGGTAAGAAACTCGACCTACTGATGCTGGGTGAAATTCAAGCCAAGCAACTTGGCTTAGATGTAGCAGCGTTACGCTGGCGATTTATCTTAATTGTATCGCTGTTAGTGGGAGCATCTGTTGCGCTAGGCGGTGTGATCGGTTTTGTTGGTTTGGTTATTCCACATCTATTACGCATGAGCTTGGGTGCTGAAAATCGCTACTTATTACCATTGTCTGCTTTATGCGGTGGATTGTTATTAGCATTGGCCGATACCTTATCTCGTGTCATTCTACCGTCTGCTGAATTGCCCGTAGGGGTGGTTACAACGACGATTGGTGCCCCCATTTTTGTGTGGATGCTACTGCGTTCACATGTTGATTAACAAGATAGATACGATGATTCTTGATGCGAAAAATTTGGCTATGCCACCTCGGTTATTACCCGTTTCATTTACGATTGATGCGGGTGAAATTGTGCATTTTATTGGGCCAAACGGAAGTGGTAAAAGTACCGCTATTTCGATGTTATCGGGTTTATTCGAAGGGCAGGGTGAGATTACTTTCATGGGGCAGCTATTGTCTGACTATGATTTACCATCGTTAGCTCGAATGCGTTGTTACCTTTCTCAGCAAGATCGCCCAGCGTTTTCGGTAGCAGTTTACCATTATTTAGCCCTATCGTTATCGGCTTTGAATAACCCGCAGGCAGACCACGTTCAACACGCGCTAGATGAAATTTGCCAAGCATTAAATATTACCGATAAATTAAATCGAAATATCCAAACGCTTTCTGGCGGAGAATGGCAACGTGTTCGTCTTGCTGCTGCTTGTTTACAGGTATGGCCCGCAATAAACCCCGAAGCTACATTGTTAATATTAGATGAACCTGCAGCAGCATTAGACATTGGCCAAGAAGCCGCGATGTATAAGCTGGTTCGACGTATGGCTGAACAAGGTATTGCCGTTGTGATGGCCAATCATGATCTGAATCGTACGCTGCGAGAAGCAGACAAAGTACTGTTATTGAATAATGGATCGTGCGTGGTGAAAGGGAAACCATCTGATGTGATGACTGTAGAGCAGCTTGAATCTACGTTTGCGACGCAAGTTCAGCGTATTGAGCATGAAGGGCGGAGTTGCCTGATTTTTAATGACTAGGGCGTGTCGAATAAAACTGTTCTACGAATAAAATGAACTAATAGAGAGAGTGTTATTCTAACTATACCCAAGTAGTCAGAACGTAAGGTTAAGTTAATTCATCATGGTTTCTTTTTCTCTCACACATAATGCGCTTAAGCAACGCGTGACAAGTTTTGTCATCTTGCTTGTGATGATGCTTTTAGTGTGCATGAAATCTGTGCCATCATCTTCGATTAATCAAACCAATGATACTTTTTCTGCTGTATCTTCATCAGTACCCACAGGCACATGTCAATTACTTGATCACCTTGTTAGAAGTTGCTCTGAAGTAAAAACAGACAACTATTTAGCCGTAATTCTACTCTCATTTTCCCTGTTACTTACGTTATGTATGGCGTGCCGTTTCTACTTGCATTGGCAGCCATGTTCTCCTGCATTACCTCAATATCGCACCCACTTACATAATTGTGTTTTTCTGGAGTAACCCCTGAAGTAATACCAACCAAAATAAGTGTTTGTTCATTTTTGCTGTGCAAGCTTGTGATCATCTACTTATCCAGATTGGTGTAAAAAATGAATTAATACGTTCTTTATTATTACTACAGGATTTTATTGTGAAAAAACTTTCATTAATTGCAGCAGCAGTTTCAGCTGTATTATTTGTGGCAGCTATACCTGCAAAAGCAGCACCTTTGACATCAGATCAGCAAGATAATCTAGTTAAGATTGAATCTATTTTGGAACAAAAGCCAGAATTGATTGATGGCTTATTAACCAGCCTAAATATGTATATTGACCAAGAAAACAAAACAGCAGTGACGTTGAAGAAGTATCATGATTGGTTATACAACAACCCTGATTTAGCTGCATTTGGTACAGATAATCCCAAGCTAACTATTGTCAACTTTACTGATTTTAACTGCCCGTACTGCAAGCGTTTAGATCCTGTGTTACAACGTTTAACTGAAGAGAATCCAGAAGTACGGGTGGTGAATGTTTTTGTTCCTCTGCAACAACGAGAGGTTGTGGGTATTGATACTAATTCAGCACAGTACGCATTGAATGTTTGGAAGAATGACCCAGATGGCTACATGAAAGTGCATGATTATTTAATCAGAAAAAATGGTCGTCATGATAAGTCATCGTTAGAGCGTGTAGCACAGGTAACGAAAACTCAGATGTTGCTCGATGCCTCGAATACATTAAAGCCAACCATTGATAAGAGTTACCAAATATTCAGTGAGTTGGGTCTAAATGGCACACCAGCCATGCTGATTGGTGATCAAATCTTACCGGGTTATTTACCTTACGATCAGCTAAAGCCGATCGTAGAAGAGGCACTTAAGAAACTTAGCTAATAAAGCTGGCTGATAAAACTACCTAATACACTGATCATGAGTGAGCGTGATTATGAGTTAAGCACGATAGACTTAAGGTCTGAAATGATTTTCAGACCTTTTTTTGTTTCAAGTTTTGTCTTATCAAAGATGTCTGAATTGTGATGCTATCAAGTGAAACTATTTACAGGTGCTACTGATGCAAGATGGAGCATTGCGAAGTTAGGTGAAGGGAACTGAATATGAAAAATGGCAGCTAAATTAGCTGCCACCTATAACGGTCTTACTTACTTGAACAGACTCGACTCTATTAGCTCAGTGCTTGCTTCATTCGTTGACAGGCTTCAATGAGCGTTGCTCTTGGACAGCCAAGGTTAAGGCGGATGAAGCCTTTTCCATCTTCTCCAAATGCAATGCCCATACTTGGTACAATGCCAGCGCTGACCATCTGCTTTTCTAATTGCTTATCATCTAAACCTAATTGACGACAATCAACCCACGCCAAATAACCAGCTTCCGGCTGTTGAAATTTCAGCATCGGTAATTGAGTGGCAATAAACGTATCAAGGTACTCAATATTGCTTTGTAAGTAGTTCTTTAATTCGTCTAACCATTGCGCCGATGTTTGATAAGCTGTCGTTGCCGCGCACATTGCCATGCTGTTATATACATCCATACCGTGTGAGTCTAAACGGCGTGTAAACTGGCAGCGTAATACTTCATTTGGAATCATGAAATTAGATATACGCATTGACGATAAGCCAAATGTTTTACTCGCGGCTGTCGCCACCACTAGTTGCTGTTGTAATTCACTTGGTAACGATAGGGCAGAGAAGTAACAATGATTTGGCATGGTTAAATCGCCCCAGATCTCATCACTTAATAGCCATACATTGTATTTTTTGCATAGCTCAGCAACCGCGATCATTTCGCTTTCAGACCAAGCACGGCCAACAGGGTTATGCGGATTACACAAAATCATTACTTTAGCACCGCTGCTGAAGCATGACTCGAGATGGTCTAAATCCATGGTGTAATAACCATTATTTTTGAGCAATGGATTTTCAATTATATGGCGATCATTCAGCTCTGTAATTTTACGAAATGAACCATAGCCTGGTGTTTGCATTACGACGCCATCACCAATCTGTGTGAGCATCTGAATGATGATAGACAAGCCAGGTAACACGCCATGCACAGTAGTAATCCATGATTGCGGTAGCGTGATATTGTGTCGAGTCTTGTACCAGTTAATAACGGCTTGGTAGTACTCGCTATTGCGTTCAGCGTAGCCAAATATACCGTGTTCAATGCGCGTGTTTAATGCTTCTAGCACCGCTGGTGGCGCTTTGAAATCGTAGTCTGAAACCCACATTGGTAGTAGCCCGTCTTCATGTAATCCGAGCTTTTGTTCCATGAAATCCCATTTCAATGAACCACTATTATGGCGATCATTTACTTGATCAAAATGTGTAGTCATTGCGTTTACCTTATTTTGCTTTTTAATTTATTTAACGTCAGCAGGAGACATATTGACGGTTTGTTCTTCTGTACCGATAGGCTTCGCTTTAGCGATACCAAAGCCAGTGAAACCGTAAATAATCGCGAAGATAACCCCGGTGTAGCACTGAACTGCCCACGGTAAATAATCAAGTGTTGGTACATCTAATGTACTTGCCATGTAGATACCAGCAGCAGTCCATGGAACCAATGGTTCGATGATCGTGCCTGCATCTTCTAATGTACGAGAAAGATTTTTGGTGTCTAAGCCCATCTTGCGATAAGCGCCTTGGAATAATTCCCCTGGAATTAACAGTGCAAGCTTGCCATCAGATGTGGTGAACACCACTGTAATGGTTGCAATAACGGTAGATAAAATTAGCTGACCCGTAGTGCGAATCAGGTGTAAGAAGCGACCAAGTACAACATTAAGTGCACCTGTAAGGCTCAAAATACCTGCAAAAGCGAAAGCACAAAATACCAGTAAAATAGTGCTCATCATCGAGAATAAGCCACCACGGTTAAGCAGCTTCGCAATGTCTGGTACTAGGCCATCGATAGCATGACCATTATCACTTAGCATGCTGATGTTAAAGCCATCAACGTATGCTTGAAAACCTTGCTGTAGGCTAAACCCTTGTACTGCCATACCCAAACCAAGCCCTAACGCAGAAGCGGTTAGCATAAGAGGAAGAACGGGTTTTTTAGTTACAGCGCCCCAAAGAATAAGAACAGGAGGAAGGGCTAATATAATGTTCAGGTTATAAAGGCTTTCGATACCGGTAAGAATATCGATAACTTTTTGAGGTTCGCTGACATTGGCGACATCACCATGTTGACCTGCAATAAAGAACACGATTGAGGCAATAACAAAGCCAGGAATCGTGGTGTAAAGCATGTGTTGGATATGTTCGTAAAGGGTCGTGCCTGATACAACTGGCGCGAAGTTGGTTGAATCAGAAAGAGGTGATAGTTTGTCACCGAAGTATGCGCCAGATACCACCGCACCTGCAGCAGCAGCGAGTGATACATCAAGCCCAGCAGCAACACCCATTAAGGCGACGCCAACAGTACCCGCAGAGCCCCAAGATGTACCCGTACATACAGATACTACCGAAGTTACGAAGAACGCAGCAATCAAAATGTACTCAGGACTAATGACTTTTAAGCCCCAATACACCATGAAAGGAATCGTACCACTTACCATCCAGCTGGCAATTAAGCCGCCCACTGAAACTAAAATCAAAATAACAGGCATGGCTTTCGCTAATTTTTCAACGATAGCCCCCATGATGTCATCCCAGTTATAACCCATTTTATAGGCTATCCCGCCCGTGAAAACGGCAGAGATAAGTAATAGAGGTTCGATGCGTAAACCTAGTATGCCGTAGCCGATCACGAGTAAGCCAAACATAACAGCGATAGGTGCAATCGCTAATGCTAAAGTTGGCAGAGGCTTATTATTCGTCATTGATTTGTCCTCTTAAAAAGTAAAGTCGTACAGAATTTTTTATAATCGTAGGTTGTTTCAACGTCGCCATAATAAGAGGTACACACTAGGTAAAATGAGACTTATGTATCCGTTTCATGTAAGCGGTTACATGAGATCTTCACATTTGAACTTGATCACGGTTTTTAAGCTTGTCGGGGTATAGAAACACTTTGGCGGCATACTAAATTGGCATCAAATAGGTTTGTTGAAGGTAAAATATTACTTTGCTCACGTAGCTGTAAGGCTAATTTTGCGGCATGTGTCGACATCAAATCGATCGGGTTATGCATAGTAGAGAGGCGAGGGTAGAGGTAGCGTGCAAGTAGCACATCATCAAAGCCGATAATGGAATAGTCATTTGGGATTTTATAGCCTTGCTCATACAAGCTTGCCATTAAGCCGGCTGCCATTACATCATTGAATGTGACAACGGCTGTTACTTCAGGGCATTGCTTGATCAGAAGCTTACCTGCGGCTTCTCCACCTTCTTCACTAAAGGGTTGGTTGATAACCCAATTGGGCTGAATGGTGAGATTGGCACATGCCATTGCTTGGCGATAGCCTTCAAGTCGTTCTGTTCGATCCTCAATAGGCAGATCACTGGTAACGCAAGCAATTTTGCGGTGACCCGATGCGATCAAATGGTCGACGGATTTAGCTGCTCCTGCACGGTTATCGACCCAAACTGCCCGATGAGCAAGCTGAGGAATAGTACGGTTGATTAATACCATGGCGGGTAGTTGAGCGCTGTAACGAAGCAGTGTCGCGTCATCCAGCATTTTTGAGTGTACTACCATGGCTTCACAGCCTTGGCTGATCAGAAAGTCTAAACCTTCTTTTTCTCGTTGGGCATTATGACCACCGCTGACCACAACAAGCTGACAGCTTTGTGAACGCGCGACTTCTTCGACACTTTTAGCGATTAATGCAAAGAATGGGTCGGCAAGATTGCCGGTTAATAAGCCGAGGGTGTTGTTAGAACGACTTGCTAATGCTGCAGCCCTAGCATCACGGTGGTAATTCAGTTCTTTCATTGCTTTTTGAACGCGTTCTTGGGTCACGGGCTCAACATATGTGGTGTTATTAATTACTCGGGAGACTGTCGCAGTAGAGACGCCAGCCAGTTTTGCCACATCTTTAATCGTTGCCATAAAGTTGTTTATTTATCGTGATACTAAAAGTTGCGGCAGTTTACATAGATTATCAGTGCAAAAATGTTAGTTGCATCAAATGCTCGATAGAGAGGGTAGATGTTGATTTTGGCAGGCTTGAATATAAAAATGGCAACCTAAGGGCTGCCATTTAATGTGAATGAATATAAATAATTGATGTATTTATACTTTAAATTGCCCAACCAAACTTTTCAGCTCACTACCAGCATGGTTAAGTTCATTAACTATTTTTTCAGAGTCGCTGCTCGAATGAATTAAATCGGTCACGATATCTTGTATAGAAACCATATTACGATTGATTTCATCGGTGACCGAACTTTGTTCTGTTGCAGCCGTCGCGATTTGACTTGTCATGTCATTAATTGATTCAACAGCGCCCGTAACAGAAGAAAGGCTATCTGTAATTAAATTTGCAGCATCCACTGCTTCAGTACAGGTAGATTGACTATGATCCATCGACGTTACTGCCTGGGACACTAATCGATGCAGTTCATCTAACATTTCTTTTATTTCTTTGGTGCTTGATTGAGTACGGCTTGCTAACCCACGCACTTCATCTGCAACGACAGCAAACCCACGACCTTGCTCGCCAGCCCGTGCTGCTTCAATCGCTGCATTTAAAGCGAGTAGGTTAGTTTGCTCTGCAATTTCACCGATTACTTTTAATACATTATCGATTTTTTGTGATTGCTGGTTTAACGAATGAATATGTTGTGCTGCCTGATCGACTTCTTCAACTAATGCAGTGATTGAAACAACAGATGTATCAACGCGTTGCTGGGCGACGATAGAATCTTGGCTTGCATCACTGGTTGCGCTTGAAACTTCATTCGCATTCATTGCTACTTCACTTGCTGCTGAGCTCATCTCAGTAACAGCAGTGACAACTTGTTCTGTTTCGTTGTTATGTTCTTGGAGCTGGCGAGTAAGGCTGGCTGTTTGGTTGTGAATATTGCCCGCAGCACCGGATACTTGATCGGTTACTGTGGAGACTTGTCGGATGATATGTTGTAATTTTGTGGCAAAGCGGTTGAATGCGTTGCCCAGTTGCGCAATTTCATCATGGCCATTGATATCAAGGCGGCGGGTTAAATCACCTTCACCGTCGGCAATATCATTCAAGGTTTCAACCATATTCTGTACTGGACGTATAATACGATTTGCAGTGAAAATGATCGTAAAGATCGTCAATAGACTTAAAATACCAGAAGTGAGTAGAACAATATTAAAACGCTCATTCATTTCATTTTTAGCTGTTAACTGGTACTCAGAGACTTCGTTATTAATATCATCAATGTATACTCCTGTACCGATAAACCAGTCTGTATTTTTGATTGAAGAGGCGTAACTGAGTTTAGGCTGTGGGGTAGGATTGCCGCTTTTCGGATGAACATAGTTGACGAACCCCCCACCTTGTTGCGCGGCTTGGTACAGTTTCTCAAGAATTTTGACGCCGTTCGGATCTGTCATTCCTCGATGGTTCTTATCTTGTTTCTCCGGACTTGCGGCATGAACAATGTTGTTGCCATTCTTGTCATAGATAAAAATGTAGCCGGTATTGTTAATCGCAAATCTCAACGGAAGTAGCAGCTCCCGAATTTGTTGAATGGCTTGCTTTTTATCACTATTGGCGGCGAGGATATTCTCAACAGCATGTTTGTTGATGTTAACTGCATCTTTAAGCTGACTTTTTCGTTCGCTAATTAATTTATTATTGAAGTGTTCGACTTGTTCATCTAATGCTTTGTTTTCTAAATTAAGAACAATGCCAATCGCGACACTCATGATAATAAACACTGGTAGCAAGCTGAGCAGTAATAATTTGCTCTTTAAATTGAGTTTGTTCATAATTATATGGACCCTGTTTCATATTTGTATTTATAATGGTTTTGCTCTCTTCTATATCTTTAATCTATGTCGGCAGGGCGTGTTGAAAGTTTACTGTTTAATACTGTTTTTATGATAGCCATTTTATATGTGTGGTTATTCTGATGCCTGTAAATTCGAGTATTTATATGCGCTTAATTAGGCAGTCAATACATTATGTCTCTTCAGTAATATTTACTTCCTATTAAAAACGTGATTCTGCTTCTGCTTATGAAAAAATTACAATTAGGTTAATGTTTAAATTAAAATACAAATAAATATTCAAATTAGCTTCTGTATTGCAATAAAAGTATAAAAGCCACGTATTGTGGCTTTTATATTGAGGCATCTTGGTTTAAATGATTTATTTAATATGCATTAAACTGCCCATAATAATAAGGCGAGTATTTGTGGTGATAATATTCTTAAACACATCACTAATGGATAGACTGTTGCGTACGATAGCGCTGAAGCCCCACTTGTTGGATGTAAGCCATTGGCAAAAGCAAGAGCTGGTGGATCGGTCATCGAACCCGCAAGCATGCCACAGATAGTAAGGTAATTAAGCTGCCCCACAATACGTGCTAAAAAGCCGACAGTAAGAAGAGGCACTAAGGTGATAACAATACCGTAGCCCATCCAACTTAAACCGTCACCGTTTATGAGTGTATCAACAAAGCCACCACCAGACTTTAGCCCAACGACAGCAAGAAATAACACAATCCCTATTTCTCGTAATGCCAAGTTAGCACTGGGTGGCATAAACCAATATAACTTACCAATACTGCCTATACGAGCAAGTATGAGTGCGACAAGTAACGGTCCACCTGCTAAGCCAAGTTTAATTGCGGCTGGAAACCCCGGTAAATAGAAAGGAATCGACCCCAATAAAACCCCTAAACCAATACCCACAAATACTGGCAGCATTTGTACCTGTTGTAATTTTTGATGGGCATTACCCACAATACCACTAACAGATTCGATGGCTTCTTGGCGCCCAACAAGGTTTAAAATATCACCAAATTGTAATGTCGTTTGGCTTGTCGGTACTAATTCAACACCTGCTCGGTTTAAGCGCGATACCACAACGTCATATTTTTCTTTGAGATCAAGGTGGCTAATTTTTTTGCCCAAAACGATTTCATTGGTTACCACTAATCGCTGAACCCTTAGATCTGTACCTCGGGTTGATAGTGATGCATCTACAACTTCACCAATCACTAATCGTGCTTTTTCGAGGGCGTGTTTAGCGCCGACTAAGTGAAGCAAGTCATTTGTTTCAATTCGCGTATCAGGGCGGGGAACATGCAATTTCTCGCCTCGTTTTAAGCGTGAACAAACAATGTCACCCTCAGTTAATGCTGGTACATCTTTAAGCTGCAAACCGTTTAAGTTGGGATTACGAATAGCAACGTTAAGGGTGTGTAAGTTTTGTTTTTTATGACCGTTCTGAACTTCAAACTCTTCCGCTTCTTTGTCAACATTGACATGAAAGGCCAGACGTAAAATCCACATGGTTAATAAAATCCCACAAATACCAAAAGGGTACGCAACGGCATAGCCCATGCCTGTTAGGTCAAGCATACCCTCTTGTGCACCAAGTTCAGTGAGTATCTGCTGACCAGCACCAAGCGATGGGGTATTGGTGACGGCTCCCGAGAAAATACCGAGAATAACAGGTAAAGGAACATCAAATATTTTATATAAGCCGATAGCAACAATGCAGCCTAGTAAAACGATTAATGCAGCAAAGGCGTTGAGTTTAAGACCAGAACTTCGTAGTGAAGCAAAGAATCCGGGTCCTACTTGAATACCAATTGTATACACAAACAGTATTAACCCGAATTCTTGTATAAAGTGCAGGGTATGTGAATCGAGAGCAACGCCCCATGAGTCAGTAAAGTGACCAACAAAAATGCCGCCAAACAGCACCCCGCCAATCCCTAATCCAACACCACAAATACGCCAATTCCCAATCCATAAGCCCAGCACTGCAACCAGCGCTAATATGCTGATAGATAGTGCAATATCACTCATAGTGAGTCTCCTAGCTTTTATGAAACAAAATCGTTGCGATAGTTATTCTCCGAAAAAATCGGTAAAAAAGTCTGCGCCAGGGGTAGTGAAGAGGAACTCGGTAAGGACAGATTTCACTTATGTGAAAGGAGTGAATAGGGAGTTGATGCCTACAGCTGGTGTATCGGCTTTTCAATTAATGAACTGACGGCCTATATTATTTATGTTTTTATCATTATTAGATAAGTCAGTTTAATTGTTTTATTAATCAATAACATCTCGCTTACTATATCTATAATTCATATTAATAGCGCATATTTATCATACATTTAAGTGCCTAGGCTGATAATTGTGCAGTTAACCAAGATAAAGACAGCAATGGTTATGGCTGTGTTGCATCTCTGTTTTGTTTGTGTTGCGCCATGGCGGTTGGCTGGGGATTAGCGTTGAAAGGGATGAATTATAATGATAGATAAAAAAAGGGGCGTAGGCCCCTTTAGTGTAGTGATTATTTCTTATAATACGATTAAGTATATTAACCGCATTTAGAGTCGCCGCAATTTAAGCAAGTCTGGCAACCATCCTTGATTATCATCGCTTTAGTGTGGCACTTGTAGCACAAGGTAGCACTTGGCGGAAAACTGCCGTTACTTTCAGATTCAGCGTCTTCTGCAATTTTCTCTTCAGCTACTTTGCCTGCAAGCTCTGCTTTTTTAGCGTCTAAAAATGCTTTTTGGTGTACATCCACTTCAGGCACACCCATCATGCCAATTTTCGTTAAGTGCTGTTCGATAATATTACCGATCTCAGCAATTAAAGAAGGTACATATTTGCCTTTATTCCAGTAACCGCCTTTTGGATCGAACACTGAACGTAACTCTTCCACTAAAAAAGTACAGTCTCCACCTTTACGGAATACAGCGGACATAATACGTGTTAGAGCAACAATCCACTGATAGTGCTCTAAGCTTTTTGAGTTAATGAAAACCTCGAATGGGCGACGTACTTCATGCTCTGTGCCTTCATTTAAAACCACATCATTGATGGTAATAAACAAAGAATGTTCAGAGATGTGCTCTGGCGTTTTCAGCTTGTAGGTTGTGCCTAAAAGAATGTCAGGTCGAGGCATGTTTTCATGCATGTACTCAACAATCTCTTCAGGTTGTACTGGCTCTGCCTGTACTTCTGGCTCTTGGCTTTTAACTTTAAAGCCAACGATTTTACTGCTAATTTTCTGAACCATGAGTGTATAACCTTTCTAACTTAATACTTACCGTAGTAACCTTCTTTAAGCGCATCGTAAAGATTGGCTGCGGTGTGTGTTTCACCGTCGTATTCAATCTCTTCGTTACCCTTAGCTTCAATTGTTGAACCGTCTTCTAAGTTGAAAACGTACGTTGTATTTTCAAGGTCGCTCTCTTTTACGAGTACACCTTGGAATACTTCAGGATTGAAGCGGAAAGTAGTACAACCTTTCAAACCTTTATCGTAGGCATTCATGTAAATGTCTTGAAAGTCTTCGAAAGGGAAGTCTGTTGGTATATTGGCGGTTTTGGAAATTGAAGAATCAATCCAGCGTTGAGCTGCTGCTTGAACATCTACATGTTGGCTTGGTGTAATATCATCTGCGGTAATGAAATATTCTGGCAGCTGAGTTTCTTCATCTGTGCTGTATGGCATTGCTTTGCTATTCACTAGCTCGCGATAGGCAAGCAACTCAAAGCTATATACATCAACACTTTCTTTTGTTTTTTTACCGGTAACGATAACATTACGGCTGTAGTGATGGGCAAAGCTTGGCTCAATACCGTTACTTGCGTTATTCGCTAAGGACAATGAAATAGTACCCGTTGGCGCAATGGAACTATGGTGGGTGAAACGTGCCCCAACTGTTGATAATGCTTCTATCAGCTCAGGTTCAATTTCAGCAACTTGCTGCATGTAGCGGCTGTACTTGGCATGCAGTACTTTACCTTTTATTTTATCACCTACCTTGATGCCATCATCTGCCATTTCTGGGCGCTGACGTATCATTTTGGCGGTAATGGTAAATTCTTGCTCCATGACTGGCGCTGCGCCTTTTTCTTTGGCAAGGCTTAGGGCTTCTTTCCAACCCGTTATCGCAAGCTCTTGTGCCACTTGCTCTGTAAAGGCAATCGATGCTGCGCTACCGTACTTATGCTTTAGCATGGTTGTTGTAGAGCCAAGCCCTAAGAAACCCATACCGTGGCGACGTTTATGCATAATTTCATGACGTTGCTTTTCAAGTGGTAGCTGATTGATTTCTACAACGTTATCTAGCATGCGTGTGAAAGTAGCCACTACACGACGGAAACCATCCCAATCAAATGCAGCGGTATCCGTAAATGGGTCGCGGACAAATTTTGTTAGGTTAATAGAACCTAAAAGACACGCGCCATAAGGTGGTAGAGGTTGTTCACCGCAAGGGTTAGTGGCACGGATCTCTTCACAGAACCAGTTGTTGTTCATCTGGTTTACTTTATCAATCAGAATGAATCCTGGTTCAGCATAGTCATAGGTTGACGTCATGATAACGTTCCATAACTTGCGTGCAGGCAAGGTGCGGTAGATTTTACATGCAACTCGACCGTCTTTGTCTTCCACTAAACTTTCAGTCAGCGGCCAATCTGTCCACGTGATTGAAGAATCAGTATGTAGGTCGAGGTTATCTTGCTTCGCTTCTTTTACTGTTATCGGAAAGACAAGGCTCCAGTCTTCATCGTTCTTAACAGCTTGAACAAATTCTTCAGAAATTAAAAGTGATAAGTTGAATTGGCGTAGGCGACCATCTTCGCGCTTAGCACGAATGAAATCGATAATGTCTGGATGGCGGATATCCATGGTGCCCATTTGCGCACCACGACGACCACCTGCTGAAGACACGGTGAAACACATCTTGTCATAGATATCCATGAAAGACAGTGGACCAGACGTATAAGCACCTGCACCAGCTACAAAAGCACCACGTGGGCGAAGTGTCGAGAAATCATATCCAATGCCACAACCTGCTTTTAAGGTAAGACCCGCTTCGTGAACCTTACCTAAAATATCATCCATCGAATCTTCGATAGTACCTGATACTGTACAGTTAATGGTCGAGGTAGCAGGCTTGTGTTCAAAAGCACCTGCATTAGAGGTGATACGACCAGCAGGGATAGCACCGTTACGCAGTGCCCACAAGAATTCGTTGTACCAATGTTCTTTGACTTTATCTTTTTCTAAATCAGCTAACGCGCGAGCAACACGTTTGAAGGTATCATCCACAGTCTCATCAATAGCGATTCCATGCTTAGTCTTGAGACGATATTTACTGTCCCAGATCTCCATAGAGGTAGATTGGTATGCAATATCGATTGCTTGAGATACTTCAGAAGCTGTTGAGGTTTTCGCCATTATGAATGCACCTTTATGTTTGTTGTAATTCAAGCACAACAGACACAGTTTAATGCGTCATCCAGACTGCATTATGTGTGTTTAAGAGCCAATACGTGGTTGTATCTTATGTTGAGGCGACAGATGAAAACACAATATATGATGATCTTCTAGTCTTGACAGCCACTATATCTGCGATTGTAAGTATAGTGTTACATGAAACGATCGGCCTTGTTTTTTCATTGTTTGATAACTGTGCCTTGCCGATAAATGGCAGAGGGAATAATACAGAATGTCGAGAGGAAAAGGTGTGATTAGAAGAGTTTTTTGAAACAAAAAATATAATATTCAGACGAGATAAAACAGATTAAAAAAGCACTCAGTGTGAGTGCTTTTATTGTGACATATGACTCAATGTAGCAGAGCAGGACTTAAATTTTGTAGTTAAATAAAACAGTCTTAGAAGCCGTAGCGTAAACCAAGCTGTAATTCATCTTCATCATTATCTCCATCGCCACCTTCACCTTCATCAAGTAAATTGAACTTATAGCTGCCAAAGAGAGCAACATTGCCCATATAGCGCGCATATTCAATACCAATGAAGTCGATTTCTAACGCGGTAATGTCATCGGCTGAATAGTAATTATATGTCATGTTGACGGTGTTATCGCCAAATGAGTAACCTGCGTACAGGTCTACAGCATCAAAGTCAGAGTCTTTAATTAGTCCTCTTGAAATGTTTCCTCCTTGGTACATGGCTGCCAGCCAGATCCCATCATTGGCATATTTAGCGGCTAGTAGGTAAGTATCAGATTTGTCAGTATCATTTAATATATAAACATCAGTTTTATGTGTTTGATCACTTGCCGCATAACCTGCTCCGAGTTCTAACCCGATAGGTAGTTCATAGGCAACAATCGCACCATAACCATCACTTTGGCTATCTGAATTAAAATTGCCGTCAACTTGGAATGTTAAGCCGTAGCTGGTGGTTGTCGCGTAACGGAGCATATTTTTAGCTCGGTCAGCTGTTGCCACGTTATACTCGTTGGTGTAGCCACTGAATGTTTCGGCGACATCCGTCCAGTCGGTAAGGTAGGTTACGGCATTTACTTGGTGACCATAAAAAATATCGCCAAAACTGGTTTCTGCACCAGCATATAAGTGACGTGTATTCATTGCTACATCATCAGAGCCGCCATCTGTTTTTTCTGTCAGCTCAAATTCATATTTACCGACGAAAGTAATGTCTGAATTATATGTTTGTTTGCCATCGACAGTTAAACGAACGCGAGATTTATCTTTATAGCTACTGTCATTGGTAGTTGTTTTATTTGCATCTGAAATATTACCGCGAACCTCTGCTCGACCTCCTACATTAAATACTGTGTTGTCATCTTGATATACTGTTGCTGCTGAAACTGGAATTGATACGGTTGCTGCTGCCACTGCGATGGCAATGAATTTCATATTCATTTTTGTCATCCCTTAACTAGAATAATTTTGTTACTCCTCGAAGCGTTCACGGCAAAAAAATGCTATTAACTTCGTGAAATAAACTCTAGTCCGGATGTTTATAAAAAGGTAACCAGAATCACGTAAATATTTAAGAAATAAGCATTATCGTGCGTGATGGTTGGTTTGTGCATATATAATTTGAAATAATGGTTTGATGAGCTAGATTTAAAGGCTGGTAATTAAAAAAGGCACTCAAAAGAGTGCCAAAATAAAGCAAAAAATAAAAAGTGGATTCGGTTTTCTATTGCTTAGAAGTTGTAACGTGCTAGCACTGCAAATTGATCAGCACCTGAATCGTTACCTAAGTTATCTTTATCTGTTACGCCTAACTTATATTCAGCCGAGAAAATCATGCTACCAGGTGTCCATGCTGCACCAATTAGACCATATGAGTATTCTGCTTTACTGTCATCATCTTCTAGACCGTTGTAACCACCGTATACTTGGTACTCACCACCGTTAACTAGATAAGCGGCGATGAATTCGTAACCAGTCGCATTTTCAGCTACGCCACTAACACCTGCTTTATTAGTTACACCGCTAAGGTTGCCGTTCACACTTGTGTGGTTTTCGTACTGACCGTATTGGCCCGCAACATAAAGCATATCTGACTGGTATAAAGCACCTAATGTCCATGTTTTATCGTCGGCTTGGCCTTCATACTTTGTAAGGCTGTATGCACCACCAAGACTTATACCGAAATCAAAGTCGTACGATAGGGCACTTTGCAGGCCGTACTCACGGTGTGTCGTAGTAGTTCCGACATCGATATCATCGCCTTCAAATTGGTACTGCACACCAATATTTAGGCCATTAATGGATTTACGGTAAGATAATGCCTCATTTGCACGACCTGTACCTGAATCACCGTGACCATCTTTGTTTGCACGGCCATCGTACGTACCAGACGCTTCACCACCGTAGATCCAGAACACATCCGTCCAAGCGGTGATGTCGTAGTACGTTGACCATTGTTTACCCAGTGTAATTGTACCCACTTGCTCGTTAAGGAAGTACACATTGCCTAAACGGTTGCTGAAGTCTTGGCTGCCACTTGCGAGTGCATCGTAGCCCCATTCTGCTTTAGCACCAGCTATCCAGCCTGGAACCATTTCATGCTCAAAACCAAAGTTAATACGTGAACTGTTGTTTTCCAGCTTGGTTGTACTGTCTTGGTCATTCACACTTTCTGTATACTCAGCACGAACAGCTAAACGACCACCGATGGTCACTTTAGATGCACCATCTTGGTACACAGTTGCTGCTGAAGCTGATGTTGAAACTACTGCTGCTGCCACCGCTAATGCGATAATTTTCTTATTCATTATTATAATTCCTTTAAATATTCATGTTGTTACGGCATTTACTCCAAATGCGTAAAACTATTTAAAGCGGAAAAAGCAACACGCGTAAGTAAAATCTTGTAAAGAAAATGTAAATTTTAGGTTTCATGAGATTTAGAGGTGACTTATTAACTTTAATTCAACATGTTATGGCTACTATGCCATCTGTTTCACAGGTGTTAATTCTTCTAAAATTAAAGAATTATTTAGATGAAAATGTGAAAAATAATTATTTTATAACAATGGATTAATTAATTATTATTGATGGTTGAGTCACTAGTTAAGTAACTGTGATGTAGCTCTCATGTGTTATTAATGTGTTAGGTGTGTGCTGTACCTGTGTTTTATGTGTGGTGATTTATTAGATTTCATGTAGGTATTACTGTGTCAGGGTATAGACGTTTGAAGGTTATTTTCTTCGCATTGTGTATAGATGTAAAAAAGCCAGCATCAATAATATGCTGGCTTAGGTGCTTTAACACGTACTGTTATCTTGTCACTTTATAAGTAAGGTATAACAGTATTAGTTTAGCGTTGTTAGATACTTGATGGTGTTTGCCATATCGTCCAAACTTTGGTGCGCATCGCTTTGTACGATATATTTACCATTCACAATAAATGCCGGAACGGACGCTAATTGTGAGTTTGCTACGATAGACTCAGCTTCCGTCATTTTTTTATACACTTGTTTGTGTTGTTCTTCACTTAGGCCATAAGGGCTAAGCAGATTATTTGACGTAAAGATTTCTTCTAAGATTACTTTCTTTTCTGCTTCGGTTGCCGTTTCTGGCGTTTCTTGCGTGTAAGCGAATAATTGTTCCATCAGCTTATCACTAGGCTTACCATTTGTCTGAATAGAGGCGGTATAAAAAATATAAGCTGCGACCTGTGCGCTTTCATTAAACGTCACATGTACTTTATCTATATCTACGCCTGCCATTTTCTTTATCTCTGGCAACATGGTTTCCATGCTACGGCAATGCCCGCATGAAAGAGAAAATACTTCGACAACCATCGGCATATCGGAGATCGGCGTTGATATTTGCGTGTACTTATCACCTTCTTTAGGGTTGTTAGTGTCGTTGCAACCCACTAAAGCGACCATGGTAAATAGTAAAGCTAAAGCGGGTTTTAAATACTGTTTCATAGTTAATCTGTCTGTCTGGTTATTTATGAAGGGGTGATTATGCCTGTTCGTGCAAAAAATAACTGATTTTAAATCAAATTTGAGCATTATCTCGTTGAGATATTCAGTCAAAGCCTCTTGGTATTATAGATAAATCAGTATAAAATCGCCGACCTTTTTCTAAGTGGAGACTCGGGATGTACATCGGATTTGATTACGGGACAGCGAATTGCTCAGTTGCAATGATGGAGCAAGGGCAGCCACGTATGTTGCCGTTAGAAAATGGCAATCAGTACATACCATCTACTTTATGCGCACCAACTCGTGAAGCCGTTAGTGAGCATTTATATCGTCACATGGGTATATCTCCGCTTAACACTGTCGGTGAGCAAGTACTTCGTCGCGCCATTGCAATGAACCGCGAAGAAGATATTCGTGTTGAAAAAGGGGATTTACAGTTTGGTCAGGCTGCATTGGATTTGTATCTTGAAGATCCTGAAGAAGTGTATTACGTAAAATCTCCCAAATCTTTTCTTGGTGCTAATGGGCTACGTGATGTACAGATAAGCTTTTTTGAAGATCTTGTTTGCGCCATGATGAGTAACATTAAAACCCAAGCCGAGATGACGACTCAGAAAATAATTACAGATACCGTTATTGGGCGACCTGTGAATTTTCAGGGTACTGGCGGCGAACGAGCTAATGAGCAAGCAGAATCTATTTTAACGCAAGCGGCAAAACGGGCTGGGTTCAACAATATTGAATTTCAATTTGAACCTGTAGCCGCAGGTTTAGAGTTTGAAAGTACGCTAACGGAAAATAAAACTGTGCTGGTGGTTGATATTGGTGGTGGTACAACGGACTGTTCATTGATTGAAATGGGCCCTGATTGGTGTGGTAAAGCTGATCGTACCGATAGTTTGCTTGCACACAGTGGTCAACGTGTTGGTGGTAACGATTTGGATATCCATTTAGCCTTTAACCAATTAATGCCATTGTTTGGATTAGGCAGTAAAACGCTGCGTGGTATCGATATGCCAATTAGCCAATTTTGGAACCCTATTGCTATTAACAACGTTATCGCCCAAACAGATTTTTATAGCTCTGCAAATATTCGTACGTTAGATCAACTTCGACGTGATGCGTCAGAACCTGAAAAGCTCAAACGCCTGATTCATGCTTATCACGATACGCTAGGCTACCATATTGTAAGAAAAGCAGAAGAAAGTAAGATTACCTTATCGGAAGCAAAAAGCAGTCAGGTACAAATGCATATTTTGTCTGAGTTGCTAGAAGTCTCTATTTCTCAAAGTCAGATGGCTGACGCAATTGAAACGCCAAAAGCCAAGATGAGTGAATTGGTGACTGAAGCCGTAAACCAATCGGGTAAAAAGCCAGACTTAATCTATATGACTGGCGGTACAGCGCGCTCACCGATATTACGTGCTTGTATTGAGCAACAATTACCCAATGTACCCGTTGTTAGCGGCAGCTATTTTGGTTCTGTAACGGCAGGTTTAGCACGCTGGGCTGAACATTGTTTTCGCTAGAAGTGATTTATATAGTGTGAATGCTGAATGAAGCGATAGCCTTTTATTAGAAATAGGCTATCGGCCTTCGGCTTTCTTATTTGGGTGATTAACTATTGTTACGCAGGCGCAAACGCAGAACACCAGCCTGTTGCTGAAACAAGCTTGCCAGGGAATACACCACAAGGGCGCCATTCATCGCCGTCATTACCTTGAATCAGTAAGCAGCCAGAACAATGCTTGCTGTCGTCAGGTGATTTATGAACATATTTTAATGCAGCGGCTTGTGGATCATCTTCAGCGAGGTGAGGAATATCTGCTGCATGTACTGGTTTGATTAAATCCGTACCACCAAGAGTGACACCGATTACGCCACCAAGTCCAAGTTTTAGAAAACGTCTACGTGTAGGGTGATTTTTCATGGATTATCCTTTTTAACGACATTACTTATCTAATAATATTTTTTGCGATTTTCTATTTTTTTATGACGTTACTTTAACGCTCTGTGATTTAAACATTAATACGAGTTAGTAGGGATATCAGTTCATAAGTTTGGAATGAATTATGCGATCTAGCAAAGTTATCTTTCTTAATTGTCCACATGATCACGTAGTTTGTGTAATGGATTTCATTTTATTAGACCAGAAGAACGCTATTTGTTAACAGTAAGCATTTGACTAAAAAGGGATTGATCATTTTATGAGAAAACACAGATTGTATCAATTCTTAACTTGCAACATCTTGTTTACAAGCGCATGCTGTGCGCGCGATACCACTAGACAAAACAGTAAAGGTAGAGAAAATGAACTTATTTCTTTTAGATATAGATGGCACTTTGGTTGATTCTGATGAAATTGATCAACATTGTTTAACGCTGGCAATTGAAGATGTTCTGGGTATCTCTACTGATGGTAATTGGAGTCAATATCAGAAAGTCACGGATTCTGGCATTATAGATGAAATATTATTAAAGAATAATATCAGTGAAAGTCGTTCGATTATTCATCGTAAAGTTGAAGCGCGCTATTTAGAATGTATACGTGAATACTTAAATAACAATCCGTCAGAAATGCATGAAATTAAAGGTGCAAAGAAGTTTATTGATCAAATGCAAGATCGTGAAGATACGCATATTGCGATTGCTACGGGGGCGTGGGAATCTGCTGCTAAATTGAAATTACAAGCTGTTGGTATTGATACATCAAATATAACATTTACATCCTCATCTGATGCGATGAGCCGTACTGAAATTATGGCACTTGCAGCATTCAGGGCAAAACAAGATACAGGTGAAATATTTGATCGCCGTGTATTTTTTGGCGATGGTGAATGGAATAAAAATGCCACCCAAGAGCTAGGTTATGATTTTGTAGCGGTGGGTACAGGTGTTAAACACCATACTCAGATACCTAACTTTACGCATTACCAATCCGTTTTTTCACAATTATCGCTGTAAAACGTTACTACCGAACGATATTCGGAACGATGCTTATTATATCTAAGTAAGTGTAATAATTGACCATCATCATTGAATGTATACGTATAAGTGATGATGGTAGCTCGCCTCTAACCCTCCTGCATTTAGTTTTCTATTCCGTATTAACCTTTGATGAAACTTATGAGCAACCTTGCAGCATTTTTGTGATTTTGAGTCTAATCTTGTAGTTGTGTCAGTAAAACAAATTATTAACATATAAAAATGCAATAAACTTCGCTTATTTTTTCGTGAGGGGAGGGCACTTCGAGATTTTTGCATTGGAGGCTGTATATGAATAAAGAAGAATGGATAAATGGCTGGTTTAATGAAGTATGGGGAAAGGGCAATGCTCAGTTGCTGGCTGAGTGTGCGACGAATCCTTTTAATTTTCATACTTCAGGAGGACGAAGCTTTTCACTGACACATGAAGATTATCTTTCCTTTGTCAATATTTGGCAGCAACGTTTCAATAATGTTCGTTTCACTATTTCTCAAGTTATTACGGAAGAACATAAAACGGTGGCACTGTACCAGTGTGAAGCCACATATCATGGTGGTTGGATTAAAATACCGGGAAAGAACCAGAGTGTGAAAATGACAGGAATGGTGCTATTTCAAATGAAAGATGGACTAATGACTGATTGCTGGTTAGAAGACAGTAGCTTTGATTTATACCAACAGCTGACGCGCTATTTGGAATGATTAGTGATTAACATGAAGGTGAAGCACAAGAACTTCAGAACAGGTGAGTACCAGAAAATCTCTCGGCTTACCTTCATGATAATGTGTAATGTTATAAAGCGTGTTGTGTTTTTTTGGCTGTTAGTGTTTTTAGCTGCTCAAAGTAAATATTACTTTCTGAAATAACAACACCACGTAACAAGACTAAACCAATCAAGTTAGGTACAGCCATCAAGCCATTTACAATATCTGCAATTAGCCAAATCATATCCAGCTTTAAGAACGCGCCACTTGCCACTAATACCAGAAAGACAATTTTATAAGGTAGAATTGCTTTAACACCAAAAAGGTAAGTAATGCAGCGTTCACCATAATAGTTCCAACCAATGATGGTGGTAAACGCAAAGAACATCAGCCCTACCGATACCATCAATGGTCCCCAATACGCTGAATCTAAACCAGCAGCAAACGCATAGGTTGTCATTGCTGCACCAGCATACTCACTCTGCCATGCACCCGTAACAATAAGTGTAAGTCCTGTCATGGTACATATGATGATGGTATCAAAAAATGTACCCGTCATTGATGTTAACCCCTGACGAACACATGAATCTGTTTTCGCAGCCGCGGCTGCAATAGGTGCACTTCCAAGCCCCGATTCATTTGAAAACACACCGCGAGCAATACCTGATTGTATCGCAAGCATGATACCTGCACCGGTAAAACCGCCAGCTGCAGCATGACCAGTAAATGCTGAGCTAATCACTAAAGCGACGGCTTCAGGTAGAGCGTGCATTTGAGTCGTTAATACCAGTAGGCAAGCCAAAATATAGAAACCGGCCATTACAGGTACAACCTTACTGGCTACACTCGCAATCGATTTTATTCCACCAAGTGTCACCGTTGCCACAAGTAATGTTAAAATCACAATGGTGTATTCTTTGGGTGCTTCAAAGGAAAGGTAAGCAGCATCAACAATCGCATTAGCTTGTGGGAATGTACCAATACCAAAACATGCAACACCGAGGGCGAAAAAGGCAAAAAGTTTGGCCAGTGTTTTACTGCCGACGCCTTTTTCTAGGTAATACATTGGGCCACCGATCATTTGACCGTTAGCATCTTGCTCGCGATATTTCACCGCCAACAGGCATTCTGCATATTTAGTTGCCATACCAAATAGGGCAGCTAGCCACATCCAGAATAGTGCACCAGGTCCTCCCATTTTGATTGCTGTTGCAACGCCAACAATATTACCAGTACCAATAGTGGCGGAAAGGGCAGTGCAGAGTGCGGCAAAGCTCGATACATCACCATCACCTTTCGTACGATGTTTAGTTGAAAACACATAACTAAGTGCAAGAGGTAAGTAACGAATTTGGATAAAACCAAGACGTATTGTTAGATAAAGACCAGTACCGACTAATAAGATCAGTAGTGGCGGTCCCCAAACAAGGTTATCAATAACTTGAAGTGTATTTTGTAGCGTATCATGTAGCGGATTCATTATTCCTCCTTTTAAACTTCAAAGGAAGAGACATAGAACAACAGAAACAAGTGTGTACAGAAATAGTTTCTGGGCTGTTGATCTTATCTCCTCTGTCCTTTTGCCTGAGAGTTTCACTTTCCATGCATGTTAAAACAGCAAAAAGGAAAGCTTGCTCCTTCGGCGCCCGATTTAACGGGTCTCTCCAGAGGCTCCTCCAATAACAGTCCATACCGGATACCTTGTGAAAGGTATGTAATCCAGTGCCTGAAAGATTAACGTCTTGTGTTTGAACAGTAACAAACGGTTAAGAGCGCTTACTTCTTCGGCGGGCTTATACTCGTATCAGAATGATTCTGCTAGCGAATAATATGCCACTCTCCTGCTATCTTCATCGGAACTCAATTTTTTCAGCCGCAATACTAATTGATAAAAATGTGATTGTCTGCAAAAAAATGGAGTAAATAATCAAAAAAATGCGATGTAAGATTAATATACATATACCCAAGTCACTCTGAATCCTGCATCTTGAAGTGGCTTGGGTATATTTGTCATAAGCATGAAGTTTACTATCTTATGGAGGTAGCCAATATCATTATTTTGTCGTTATAAATTTAATTTCTCTGTATACGCGAAGATAAATAAATAGATGCTTTAGGTATAGTAGTTAGCATTAATATTCTATTTTTGAATATAAACAGCACGTGTTTTAACTAGTTTGATGTTGAAATTAGTTGATGATTTAATCAATAGCAGAGATTTAAATAATTACTTTTTAGAAATGAGACAGGGTTATAAAACTGGATTTATTTGATTATTTAACCGTTAATTATTTATAAATAAGAAAAAATATAGCGATAGTTTTGTATAAATATTTATACATTATTGACAGGAAACGTCGGTACAAAGCGTATTCATAAGCACATGTCATATGAGTCGTTATGTATAATTTGGCATGTTTATGCTCTAAGTTTGAGCTGAAATACATGACGTTATAACCCTAGCAATAAGGTGAAAATGTGATTTGGGTTAGCTGCAATCATCATAATAAACACATTGAAGCGAAAGAAAATCTAAAGCATTTTCATAGCGTTGTTGATGTCTCTCCTTTTGAACTTCTGTCGACAATGACAGGGCATGAGTTGATCTTCCTTGAAGTAAAAAACTCTAGTTCAGAAGGGTTTGAATTACTAAGAGCTGTTAAACAACGCCATGCAACAACGAAAGTCGTTATTGTATATCATGAACTTGATGCAGATTTAGCACTGAATGTGTTACGTGCTGGTGGTGATGATGTCATCAGCGTAAATTCAAATCGGCAACAATTAGATGAGTGTTTTACCCGTCTTCATACCCATACTGTCAATGTTGAAAGTGGTGCATATGAACAGCGTGAATTATCCATTAAGCCTGCCTTGATCATTATCGATCAAAATATAAGTGCGCCTTTGCGTGAAGAAGATCTTGCTAATGCCTGCCAATATTCACCGACCTATTTTTCACGCTTATTTCATAATGTCATGGGTGTAACCCTTAAACAGTACATCATTAAAAAACGATTGGATTTAGCTTGTGGTTTGTTAATCTCTGATCGAGAGAAAATATCATCAGTCGCAACTTCTGCGGGTTTTAAAGATGTTTCCTATTTCTCTCGTGTATTTAAAAAACACATAGGTTGTTCACCAGGCGAATTTAGATTAAAAAAGCATGATGTGAATTAACGGTATTGGAGTGATACCGTTTCATTCATTATCATTATTCAATAGATATTTAATCTTCATATAAAGTAGAATTATCTTTCAATATCATACCTCTTACGTCTTTTTTTTATTAAAATAAGCTCAATATTATAAAGTTTGCTTTTCCTTAGCCGATATATCCCCCAATGTAGGGGGAGACATTTCACTGGTTGTTTTTTAGCCTGTTGAAATTATTTCCAATATTACCGCATATAAAATACAATGCATATTACAACCTCTGCACGTGCGTAAATAATTGCCTTGCCTAGAGAACAACAAATTCTCGCTGAAACGAGCATCTTGAGGTAACTTGGCTATATATGATTGGTTATACAAAATTATAAGATAATAACTGTGATTGGTTTTCTCATTGCATTCAGGAATAGCATCCGTTAATGACTTCATTTCATGACATTTTAGGTACAAATCAAGATAGCCCTCAGAGTGATATAAAACGTCGCTATAAACACCTATCTAATCGCTCTCACCCAGATAAAGGTGGTTCTAAAGCATTGATGCAGCTTATTTCTGAAGCCTATAAATATGTTAGTGAAGGAAAGGGACAACAAGAAGCGTTTAATACAGATTATGTTCAAACAAAATCTGTTGAGAAGTACTTGAGCCAGATCCACCGCCTTCAAAATGATTACCGGCATCTGAAGGAGGAAAGAGATAGGCTCGTTAAGAAATTAGCTAGCGCTCAAAAAGAAGCTCAGCAAGCTTTTGCTGATAGCTCTATGCACATTCATAATATGAAAAATACTGCCAGTAATGATGTAGGTAAACTTCAAGAAGAGAACATTAGGTTAGCCCAATTATTAGCGGAAGCAAGGCGAGAGTTAGCAGTGAATAATCAATCACATGCCGTATCTACCACCGGAAATAACACGGTTGATCCAACGGTACTGACACCAAAAGTTGCCTCTCAAATTAAGTCATTAGGCTACTTCAATGCTAAGCGAGTGGGGTTAGTACTATTGGTACCGGTTATGCTTGCTGTGTTGCTGCTAAGTGCAGGTAAAGCCCCTTGGCAGGCTGTATTCGCATGGTTTAATCATCAAGATATAGAACCTAATGCTATTGCTACCATCGTAGATGTGAATCCGTTAGATGTAGTCAATAACCCTATTGCTAATCAAGTCGATACAACGGTTGTTTTGGCTGTAGAACCAGCGCCTATCGCACGTATTCAAATAGACAAGGTTATTGGTCAGTGGCAGCTGAAGTTTTACGAGAATAGTCAGAAACCTTATATTGCGGTGCGCAGTGATAAAGGGTCTTATATTGTGAAAAGTTGTGACTCAGGCTTTGAATATTATTTAAATGAAACGGTTAGAGCGCGACGTTTGTCTGCAAACATGATCTTTGATCGAAAAGAACGTCACTTTATTGTTTATGACATTCCTTATGGTAAAGGGTCTTCTGCGGCAAATTGGTCTGATAGTAAAAGTGTACTCCTTAATGAAGAATACTTTTCAAATACTGGTTTTTCTGAAGCGTTCGCTAGATTAAATAATGCGTGTGTTTCTTCCATCTGATGATCATTAAAGGAAGAACAAGAGGTAGCTTGGGTGTAAAGCAAAAGCATAACCTCTTATCCTCCTGATTGTGATTGCAGCTAACGTTATTTATGTCTAACTGACTGTGACAGATTGGTTTTTATACAGTGGCTTTTTATATACCGCCAGTCTAAACACTGCGGGTACAAAGTAAAACGAGATCATCGTCGTTAACAGTGTACCGCCAGCAATAGCGACCGCAAACGGCGGCCAGAAGCCACCACCCGCTAAGATTAATGGCATGAACCCACCAATCGTTGTGATCGTAGTAGAGGTTATATGACGCGTACAGCTCATTACTGCTACAAGAATTGCGTCGCTATCACCGTTTATCGCATCTGCATCGGCTTTTAGTTCAGCCAAGATGACGATAGCGGCATTAATGGCAAGGCCGACTAAACCAAGTAAACCAATAATAACGGTAAACCCAAAGGGATAGCTGAATGTCCAGACAGATAACAGGCCTAGCCCAGCGGCAAGTAACCCAACAGTAAAGATAATAAGACTTAAGCGGAATGAGTTAAACGAAATCACAACCACCATAACAAGTAGTGTCACGACCATTGATAAGTTAGCAAGCAAGTTACTAACCGACTCATTTCGCTCGGCTGATTCACCACCAAATTCGATCCGATAACCAGCTGGAATTGTTTTTTGATATTCAGTGATATTGGCTTGAAAATGATCAAGTGCTGTTTGCGGTAGTACCCCTGCACGAATGTAACCTTCAATAACATTCACACGTTGGCCATTACGGCGTGGTATTGCGCCTCTACTTGGTGTTAAAGAAAGCTCTGCAAGGGCGGAAACGGGCAACCCAGTAAACACATCTTCAGAGATAACGGGTAAACGAAGGTTACTGAGGTGAGACATATTCTCACGGTTTTCATCTTTAACACGGACTCTGATTGGAATTGATTCAGAAGATTCAATTATATTTCCACTTACTTTACCTGTTAAAGAGGCTTGCAGTAAATTAGCGAATTTACTCAATGTTAAGCCACTTAATTGGCTCGCTTCTTCATTAACGTTTACCCAAACTTTGGGTGTACCAGGCTGCAGGGTTTCACGGGTGTGAGTGACATAGGGCGTTTCTGTCATAATCAGGCGAATATCTTCACCAATTGATTTTAATGTGTCGAGATTAGCACCATATAAGCGCACCTCGAGTGGCGCATTAAACGGAGGGCCTTGCTCTAGTTTTCTGACTAAGATTTGTGCTTGAGGTAGTTCTATATCTAATTTGGCTTGTAAGTCAGGAATCATTGCATTAGCGGCTGAAAAATCTTTCGCTTTTACCATGGCCTGTGCGAAATAGGCTGCGCCTTTTTCACGTGCAGCCATGTTGTAATAGAACGAAGGGAAGTTGCCACCAACAAGCCAGTTAATATTTTCGATGTCGTCATATTGTGCCAAAATATGATCAACCGATTTTGTTGCTTCTGCTGTGGCAAAAATGCTCGCTTGTGGGGGTAAAAACAACTTAATTTCAAACATATCACGGTCTGACGGTGGAAAGAATTGCTCCGTTAATTGTGAGGCATTCCAAAAGCCAGTAAGCGGTAAAACACATACTAACAATGCAGTGATTAGTGGATGTTTAATCGCAATGCGAACACTTTTTTCAAATCCTTTGCTTAACCTTGGAAGGGTGATACCTGTGTGATACCAGTGGTGGCTATTTTCTCCTGATGGTAACCAACGTGATGCAAACCCTGCCACAATGGTGTGAGAGATAATATAAGAACCCACTAGTGAGAACGAGACGGTAATCGCAATTGCGCCAACAAACTCGCCTGCTGGTCCCGGCATTAGAATAATAGGGGCGAAAGCTAAAACAGTGGTTAAGGTTGAACCTAGCAGGGGGATCCATAAATGGTTCAGTGCCTTCATCGCAGCGTTTAGTTTCTCGATACCTTGTTGACGATAATGCTGAATAGTATCGACCATCACAATTGCATTATCGACCATGATACCAAGGGCAACAATTAAGCCTGTTACCGACATCTGGTTGATGGGTAGCCCTGTAAACTTCATCATTGCTAAGGTGAGTAAGCTCGTTAGTGGTAACGAAAGAGCGACAATAATAGCTGAACGAACACCTAACGTTAGCAGCAAAACAATTAAGATGATCGTGAAGCCGATTAATAGACTTTGAGACAGATCTGATAAGCGGGTTTCTGTATAACTTTGTTGTTCAAACAGGATATTGATTTTAACGTTACTTGGTAGCTCTTGCTGGAAGGTATCTAAGAAGGTGTGTACACGGTTAGACCAGAGGTCAACGCGTAAATGAGGCTGCATACGTGTTGCGATAATAACAGCTGGCTGACCTTGCACGATTGCCATCTCTGCGGGAGGAGTAGCTTGGCGGCGTTCTACATCGGCAATATCTTCTAAGCGAACAACATGGCCATTATCATCAATTGCTACAGGCACACGGCGAATACGATCTAAGGAATCGAGAGAATCAGAAACTTCTAGCGCGAATCTGTTACTGCCATTCACTAATTCTCCTGCTGAGTTTTTCGCGTCAGCCCCGTTGATTGCTTCAGCAATCGATATTGCTGAACGGCCTAGTGCACTCGCGACAATAGGATCCATACTCACAAGAACTTCTTCATCAGGCAAACCGTATTCATCGACAAACTCTGTGCCGCTAAGGGTGCGTAAGCGATTACCTAATTCAATACCATAACGTCGTAAAGTAAGAAGATCGGGTTCAGTATTACCTTGCCAAGTGAGTGCCGTAATAATAGTGAAGGCATAAGCATGATCGGTATCTAAATCAGGGGCTGAAGTACCTTGAGGTAGTACCGGAACAACATCAGAGAGCTGATCTCGCGCTCGCGACCAAACGGGGTCAGAATCCATAATCTCATCTTTCAACTCTATTGTAATCACCGAGATACCAGGGCGAGATACTGATGATAATGTTTTTATTTCATCAAGTTGGCGTAAGCTGGTTTCAATTTTTTCTGTTACCAGTGCTTCCACACGCTCAGCTGTTGCGCCGGGATAATGTGTAACAACACTGCCGATTCTATTTTTGATGATAGGATCTTCAGCGCGGGGTAGTGCACTTAATGCTGAAAGACCACTCACAATCAGTAATGCAACAGCAAGAATAAGCAGCCGAGTATTGCCAAGAATATATTTCATTATTAGGCCTCGCTATCAATCAGTGGGAGTGACAGCTTTTTTGGCAGCCAGCTCCTTTCTGATATAACGACAGTTTGTCCTGGTACTAAACGGTGTAGCCCATCAGACACTAATTTTTCGCCTGTATTCACTGCACCGCTGATATACGCTTGTTTTCCATTTGCATATAAAACTTGTACAGAACGTCGCTCAACGCGAAGCTTTTTTTTCGAACTTTCTAATGTATTGTTTTCATCTGCTGACTCTTCACTGAGAACATACACATTCCATACGCCCCTAAGTCCATCGGTCATCGCTGAAAGTGGCACCCAATATCCATTGTCATCGTGTTTGTCGTCTAATTGTAAATACGCTAATTCACCATCGATAGCAGTAACAGAGTCAGGTAATTCGAAACGCAGGGTAATAGAGCGAGAGTTCAGATTTACACTGGCGCCAGGGTTTAATAGCGTAGTGGTGTATGTTTTATCACCAATACGTAGAACCCATTGTTTCTTACCGTCTGTATTCGCAGCATTCTCAGTGTTTGTAGCAGAAGATTGAGAGAGTTGGTTAACACGAAGAAGTTGCATAGTAGGAATGCCAACATGTGCCTCTTTTCGGTTACTTGCAAGTAATCTAAGGGTAGGAGACCCCGTATTGACTACATCACCTTTTGAAATGTAACGTGCACTGATGGTTCCGCTATAAGGAGCATAAATCGTTGATTTTTCTTGTTGTAATCGATTCGCCGCCAAGGTTGCCCCAACTTGACGATAGTTTGCCCGTAAAGCATTACGTTGGCTGTTCAAGTTATCGATTTCAGATTCAGCACTGAATCCTTTTTTCTTTAGTGTATTTTGACGTTTTAGGTTTGCATTAACCAATTCTAGTTGGGCAGTAATCTGCGCTTGCTGTGCAGTTAACTGGTCTGCAGAGGTTTTTAGCAGCTGAGTATCTAAAACTATAAGCGGATCACCTTCTTGAATTTTGTCGCCAACATCGACAAAAATCTGCGCTATTTTTCCACCGAGTTCAAAACCTAAGTTGGATTGCTGACCCGCCTGAACAATGCCCACGTATTCACGAGTAACCATGTAATGATCAGATGGTGTTAAGGTCATCGCATTAACACTGGCTATATGTAATTGCTCTGTTTGTATTTCTGGCTCAGAGCTCGAACTATTACAGCCGCCAAGTAATGCTGCAAGTATCAGTACGTGTAATGTATATCGCGATGATATCTGTGGCATGGTAATTTTTCCTGATTGGGATTACTCTAAAACTAGACGGTCTAGTCTATATACATATTTAATTCAGGTTTCGATCACAGAGCACTTGAATCAAACTAGACTTCTCAGTCCACATGAGTAAAAAATATACGATCGGAACTAGACTGTCCAGTTTGATTGTGCCAAAAGTGATAATAAATTGTTTTATTAATGGTGACCGAAGTGTTGAGTCCAAGAAGTGAGCAAAAACGAAAGCAAATTTTACAAGCAGCAGGAGAGCTGTTCTGTGAGCAAGGCTATGCGATCAGCATGGATGCGATAGCCGTTAAAGCGCAAGTATCTAAGCAGACAGTGTATTCACACTTTAAAACGAAAGATGAGCTTTTTGAGACGTGCATAAAGGCAAAATGTTCAGAGAATCAGTTAGATGGAAAGTTGGTCGATGATCAAAGACCGATTCGTGACGTTTTGTGTGATTTTGCTTTTTCTTTTCAAAGCATGTTATTAACGAAAGAAGCTCAGCATACGTACAAAACGGCTATTAGCCAACGAGATAGTCACCCACAACTCGCGAAGGTATATCTTAGCGCTGGACCTAAAGCGACAGCCGATATGTTGGCTGATTACATTCAATATTTTATCGATAAAGGTGTACTGAATGTGCCTATACCGGTTCATGAAGCTGCGATGCAGTTATTACTTATGTGGCATGGCAGAATCGTTTATTGGTCTTACTTAGGTGAGGACAATGAAGAAACAGAAGAAGATCGTAGAACCTATTTGAATAGCTGTGTAGATCTTTTCTTAGCTGGCTATGAAGTTAAAGCATAGATTTTTAATTTCGTTACTCGTGTTAGCTGTGTAGTAAATGTTAAGGCTCATCATCTCTTGCTGTTAGTAAAGAGATAATGGGCTTTTTTTATATAAAAATACGGAATCATAAGTAACGCTTATCAATTGGTTAAGAACTAGTGATTAGCTAGAAATGCTGCAGTTGGTTAAATTACCGTCATACCAAAGACGTCAATGTTTGCAATGAATATTGGCAACGAGACATGGAGATTCTCTAATCAACTTATCTGCTCAACATAAGGTTTATACGATATGAAAAAGCTAACGATTGCAGCAACAATAGTTATTTCTCTCGGTTTAATGGGGTGCTCTGGTCATGGCGCTTTATCGTATAACACACAACCCGTAGTGATGGATAAAGATGAGAATTATGATAAGGCATATCAAGAGTGCCTTGGTTTTGCAGATGAAGCGACAGGTAGCAAAGTTGCAGCCCGACGTAATGGTGCTTTGTTAGGGGTTGGCTTAGGTGCGGTAGCAGGAGCAGCGACTGGTGAAGGTGTTGCTAAAGGAGCTGCCCTTGGTGGTGCAACAGGTGCCGTAAGTGGTGGTCTTGCTGGTCGAAGTAAAGATCTGAATGATGCAGATTACGTCGTTCGTAATTGTTTAGAGAAAAAAGGTTATACCGTTTTAGATAAGCGTGAAGATTAATTAGCGAACACGACAGTTCAATTTAATACTGCCCATACTTTCTTATTCCGATAATAAGCAAGTGTGGGATTTTTTGTTTTAATCTTTTGTGATTCCAAATCATAACGGTGGTTACGGTAGTTAATGCAATTAAATGTCAGCTTATCTGATCAGATAGCTCATTTTGATGAATCATTCTTGAGAATAATGCCTAAAAATTCTTACTTTTAAGATAAATGAAAAATAGAGCTGTCTAGCATACTATTGAGCATTTTTTTGCCTTTTAGATCACATTTTACTGCTATGTTTATTTTGTGTATTTCAACATCATCAATATAAATTACGAGGTGATCATGAAGACTTGGTCCATCAGTAAAGTATGTGCATTACTGGTCGCTATTCCAGGATTAATGCTTTCACAACAAGTTGATGCTGCTTCAAGTCGCCTACAACAAATCATCGATCGTGGTGTATTAAAAGTTGGGACAACGGGGGATTGGAACCCGATGACTATCCGAGATCCCGCAACAAATTTCTATAAAGGCTACGATATAGATATTACAACCGAGCTGGCTAAAGATCTTGGAGTTACGGTTGAGTATGTGGCTGCAGAATGGAAAAATCTCGTTAATGGTGTAGTGACAGATAAATATGACATGACGGGCAGTGCCTCGCTGAATATGCACCGTGCCAGAGTTGCAGGGTATAGTCAGCCCTATTTTTACTTGGCATTTGTTCCTGTTATCCAAGAAAAGAACATGACGCGTTTTAAGAAATGGAATGACTTCAATAATGTTTCAGTAACTGTTGCCTCTTCACTAGGCACAGTACAAGAAAGCATGGTTAAAGAATTTTTTCCTAAAGCAAAACATGATGTGATTGATTCAGAGGTTCGAGACTATCAAGAGCTCTTAGCGAATAGAGCAACCGTTATTGTGACGTCTAACGTTGAAGCGGCAACAATAACGCGTAAGTTCTCTCAACTCAAAATTGCAGATGTGAAAGGAATGCGTAGACCAACACCCATTGCGATGTTGTTACCACGTGATGACCAAGTATGGATAAATTATATCAACCATTGGGTTGAGTTAAAAAAGACTCAGGGTTTTTTCGAACGTATTGCCAAAAAGTGGGGACTGGTGCACTTAGAGCGTTAGTGCTAATGCCATGGCGTAACAGCCAGGCAAATAATAAAAAAGAAGTGTAAAATATTAATCGTTTCAGGAAGAAACAACCTATACCAATCTGGATAAGTAAATGGTCATAAATTTGCGCAAGAAAAATCAGTAAGAACAAGGCAGAAATTGAAGTAACTAGTGGTTCTAATTATAAAATTTCTAACGCTGTTATTATCGATTTTAATCAGCAAGAATGAACAGGTACTTATTTAGGTTGGTATTACCTCTAATTTGGGTGAGAAAAAAGCCGCTATTATTTAGCGGCTTTTTTAATATAAGTGTATGTTAGATTGAGGCAACGAATAGTTATAGTGCCGCGATAACGTGTTTATTTTTTAAATGGCGCTGATGAACTTTGGCTAAGGCAAATACCAGACAAGCTTGCACAATCAAAGCGCCGATTAGAATCAGTGGGGTATTCATTACGCCTGCAATAACAAAGCTGACAAGTGCAATAAAGCCGTTTAAAAGTGCATAAGGTAACTGGGTACGGAAGTGTTCAAATTGATCACAACCAGAACCAGTCGAAGACAATATTGTTGTTTCTGAAATAGGAGAACAGTGATCACCAAACAGCCCGCCAGATAAAACTGCTCCTATACAAGCATAAAGTGGTGCGTCAATCGCAATAGCTGTTGGAATCACCAAAGGCATCATAATCGCAAATGTGCCCCAAGAAGAGCCCGTTGCAAAAGAAATTATTGCTGATAACAAGAATGCCACAGCGGGTACTAGCCAATGAGGAAATCCTGTTTGTGCTTGTTCTGCAATATATGCAGCTGTTCCTAAATCTTTACCTACACCGCTTAATGTCCATGCAAGAATAAGAATGATGGCGACCTGCATCATATTCCCCATTCCTTTTAAATAAACCGAAATACCATCAGAGAAATTTCGTACTTTATACAGCGCCATCAAGCCAATTAGCGTAATAGCAGCAAAGAAATAGGCACTAGATAGCGCAGCTCTAAACGAAGATCCAGAAATTTTCTCAAACGGGAAGCCTAATGGTGCAAGCATACTGATAAGCACAACAGCCATAACCAATAATGGGGCCCATACAAATGATGACTTTGCATTTTTATGCGTAAAAGCGGTAAGCGATTCTTTTGTTCCACCTGTAATTATACCTCGTTGTGCTTTTTCTTCTGCTTCAGCCATAGGACCAAAATCAAGCTTCTTAAAGGCAACTAAGGGGACGATAAAAATGGCTAGAAATGCATAGAACTGAAAAGGAATTGCACGAACAAATGCTTCCCAATCGGTTATATCAACATTTAAGGCAGTAAATTCTTTTTGGATAAGCCCCATGATATATACACCCCAACCAATAAAGGGAATGAGAATTGCCACAGGGGATGAGGTTGAATCAATAATGAATGCTAATTTTTGACGGGAAAGTTTTAGCTTATCAAATAGGGGGCGGAAAACTGGACCAACAATCAGCGGTGTACCGAGATCGGAGAAAAAGATAAAAATACCACCAAACCATGAAGATATTTGCGCACGACACTTAGTACTTACCCAGTGCGTGACTTTTTGAGCAAAAGCGTGACCACCGCCAGATTGTTCCATTAATGCCACAAACCCACCAATGAAAACAAGTAAAACTAATACACCAGCATTATAACTGTCAGTTAGTTGAGGTACTAAATGATCTTTTACTAACACCCCAAATGTATCGAGAGGGTTAAAGCCGTTAAGCATAACGACACCACTTAATACGCCACCAAATAAACCTATTACAACGTTTCGTGTACTTAATGAAAGTATCAACGTAATGATGATAGGGATAAGCGAGGTTACATCCGTTTGTTCCATGTTTACTTCCTTCCTAATACAGCTTGGGAATGAGTTAGTCCATTTTGTTATAAATGCATTTTTATTGAATATATATTTAATTTGTCAGCGTGTATATAGGGTGGAGAGATTAAGTGTTGATGTTTTATTCTCAGAACTCAGAAGAACCTAGATGGATCTATTGGAATGCGTAAAAAGAGCATTTGAATCGAGATGGTTTTATCATATTGCAGATACAAAAAAGTCGACCTTGTGGTCGACTTTTCATATTTATTACATTTAGCGTTTACAACATCAACTTAATATCAATGACGATACACGCTATGTAACTTAAGCTGTTTGTGCGTCTTGTGGTATTTCACGACGTGCTTGTACAACAAGAGTAAAACCAATAATAGCTATAAAGCCTGCTACAAACATGGCTGTTGTTACCGTAATCAGACCATATGCAGTAAATGCAGATACTAACGCACTTGCCGCCACACAAACCATTGTTTGCATAAAGTTAAGTAAGCCTGCTGCTGTTGCACTACAGTTTTTAAACTCAGATAGCGCTTGGCTAACTACGATTGGATAAATAGCACCATTTGCAACCGCTAGGAAACAGAATGGAAGCAAGATAGGCCAAATTGAAGTTGGTGATGTGCTAAGTGAAATCAAGAACATCATCGCTACTGTGGTGAAGAACAACGTTAGTAACCATGGTAGAATTTTCTTGCTTTCATATTTAGCCAATAGAGATCGGCAACCGTAACCACCAATAATGAAGCCAACTGTTTGTGGGGCATAGCTCAAGCCGATATCAGCACCTGAATAACCCATTGCTCCCATAATAAACGGTGAGCCTGTTAAGTAAGCAAAGAACGCTGCAGAACATGCTGCAAAAATTAGCATGTTGCCGATGAATTTTTTTGAACTTAAAATTTGCTTGTAATCTTTCTTTAGCTGAACGAATACTTTTTCATGGTTTTTCGCCGTTGGTGCACTTTCAGTCTCTTTCAGAGACATAATCGCTAAAACAGCACCAAAGCCAACAAGAGAGACAAAAATACTACGCCAGCCGAATTGACCTTCAAGCATTGCACCAGCAAGAGGAGCAAGTGCCGGAGATAAGGCTACTAGCGGCATGATTGTCGCAAATACGCGTTCAGATACTTTACCTTCGTAACGGTCAACAACAACTGCTTGCCAAATAACGGTAGCACTACATGCACCTAAAGCCTGTGCAAAACGTGCTACAAGAAACATTTCTACGTTCGGTGCAAAAGCACATAATACCGAAGCGACACTGAATAACGTCATACCGCCAATTAAGACTTTAATACGTCCAATGCGGTCTGAAAGCGGTCCGTAGATTAACTGCCCTAGCGCCATACCAAGAAGGAAGATACTTAAAGAGAGACCAATAAGTGATTGTGTTGTACCAAACTCTTCTTGAATTGTTGCAAATGCTGGTAAATACATGTCTGTTGCGAGAAACCCTAACATACTAAGGCATGCAAACCAGGCTAGGGTGATTTTTGATGGTTGGTTTTTCATTACGCTTTTCTTTTAATCAAATAACATTGCGGCAAGTTTAATGGTGGTTTTACTGGCTGTGAAACGGTAATATTTCAACATTGCCTTCAAAAAATTTGATGTGATATGTTTTCATACAATGATCTGCAAGTTATTGATGTTGTCGCTAGGCGTGGCAGCTTTTCCGCTGCGGCAGAAGAATTACATAAGGTACCAAGTGCAATTAGTTACACCGTTCGATTAATCGAAGAGCGTTTAGCTGTCGATTTATTTGTTCGCTTGCATAGGCAGGTTAAATTAACGCCAGCTGGAGACTATTTTGTTGAAGAAGCACGCAAAATAATAAAGCAAATGGAATTGATGCGTTTGCAAACACAGCGTGTAGCAAATGGTTGGTCGCAAAGTGTCTCTGTTGCTTTAGATACAGTGGTAAGAGAAAGCCGAGTAAATACTTTAGTGCGTGACTTTTACGTTGCCTTTCCAGATGTCGAACTGCATCTGAGCATGGAAGTGTTTAATGGAGTTTGGGATGCCCTCGCAGATGGCAGGGCAGACTTAGCGATTGGGGCTACTGCAGCGGTTCCTGTGGGTGGTGCATTCGATTATCGTGATATGGGCACACTTACGTGGAAATTTGTGGTGAGTAAAGATCACCCACTAGCAAGTGTGGAACATAAACTTACCGCAGAAGAGTTAGTTCAGTATCCGGCAATTTGCCTTGAAGATACGGCGCGTACGTTGCCTAAACGTGTTACCTGGATAATGGATAACCAGCGCCGAATCATGGTACCTAATTGGTACAGTGCGCTACAGTGTTTAAAAGCAGGTTTGGGGATCAGTGTTGTACCTACGCATATGGCAATTCCTCGGATTGAATCGGGTGAATTAGTCGAAAAGCAGTTAGTGAATAAACCCGCGGTTAGCCCATGTTGCCTTGCATGGAATACCGAATGCGTAAACCCTGCACTTGAATGGCTACTCGCTTATCTGGGTGATAGTGAGCAGCTTCACCGCGAATGGATGCGTTAAAAGAGGTATAGGTAAGCTTTATAGATATAGGCTTTATTAAATATGTCTATTTTGTAGTGGCGAGTAGCGCTTGGCATTTTTCTCTTAGCAAATCTCGTAATAGTAAAATGGCAGGAGTTACCTGTTTTCGGTTTGGGCAAATTAGCCATAAGCTTGTTGGTTCAACATAGTAACCGGGCATTAGCTCGATTACTCGACCTGCATTCAGATCATGGCTTAAATCTAAACGTGATTTTAATGCGATCCCTTTACCTGCAACTGCCCAACGCTTAACAATATCGCCATCGTTACACATGCGATTACTGCTTACTTTGATTTTAGATCTGGATTTAATACTGTCATCAGTGTTCGAGATCGTATTGCCACTGTTTTTACTTACCAGCTCCCACTGGTTATATGTTTTGCTGCCTAACTGATACAGCAAACAATTATGTTGCAGTAAATCTTCAGGTTTTTTCGGTGCGCCATATGTCGCAATATAATCAGGTGAAGCGCAAATTACACGGTCTACTGTGGCTAATTTAAATGCGACCATTGTTGAGTCTTCAGGTTGCCCATAACGTAGGGCAACATCGACTTTATCCATGTAGAAGTCAGCCAGCGAATCGCCAATACTGAGTTGAAAACTGAGTTTAGGGTTGTTATCCATGACTTCGTCTAACCATGGTAAAATAAGGTTACGTCCTAAATCTGAAGAAACAGATAAACGCACTTCTCCGGCTATTTCTCCCTTCATTTCCGTAATTGATGCTTTGGCATCATCTAGCGAGCTCAGTGCTTGACGACAATGAAGTAGAAAACGTTCACCTTCAGCGGTAATACGTAACTGACGTGTTGAACGAATAAACAACTCAATACCCAATTGCTTTTCAAGTCGTTTCAGGGCTGCACTTGCGGCTGCAGGGCTCATGTCGAGTTGTACTGCGGCTGCCGTAATATTACCGATATCGGCGGTTCGCACAAAAAGCTCAAGGTCTGCTGTGTTCATGGTTAACACCTATTATCAATATTATTTTGAAAAAGTTTAAATCATTATGCTGTTTTTAATTGGAACATTCTCTTCTATTATTGCTTTAACAACATATACCCCCCTTCAAATATTAAAGAGAATAGCCATGAAAGCCATCGGATACTTAGAAGCGAAAGCCATTGATCAACCAGATGCACTATTAGATATCGAGTTACCGATGCCGACGGCAACAGGACGAGATGTATTGGTTAACGTGAATGCGATTTCGGTTAACCCAGTCGATACTAAAATTCGTCGTAATGCTCAACCGAATGAAGGTGAACATAAAATTTTAGGTTGGGATGCAGTCGGTGAAATCGTCGCGATTGGTGATGATGTAGAGCACTATAAGGTGGGTGATAAAGTATGGTATGCCGGTGATATTACCCGCCAAGGCACCAATGCTGAATACCATCTTGTGGATGAACGCATTGTCGGTAAACAGCCATTAACATTATCGAATACAGAAGCCGCAGCTTTACCGTTAACAACAATTACAGCCTGGGAGCTCTTATTTGATCGACTTGGATTTAACGTGATCAGCCATGTAGCTTCAGACCAAGCTGCCAATGAAGCAAAGAAACCAACAGATACCCGTTTACTGATCGTGGGTGCATCTGGTGGTGTGGGCTCAATTTTAACCCAATTAGCGGTTAAGTTAACGAATGCAACAGTGATTGGTACTGCTTCACGTAAAGAGAGCCAAGCATGGGTAGCAAGCCTAGGCGCTGATTATGTAATCGACCATTCGAAATCACTCACAGAAGAGCTGGCACGCATCGGAATCAGTGATGTTACACATGTAATTAGCCTTACACACACAGATAAACATTTTGATGAGATTGTCGAAGCCTTAGCGCCTCAAGGGCAACTGGCGTTGATTGATGATCCTCAAGAACCAATTGACATTATGAAGTTGAAGCGTAAGTCGTTATCACTTCATTGGGAATTAATGTTTACACGTTCAATGTTCCAAACTGCCGATATGGATAAGCAGCGCCAGTTATTAAACGCAGTATCTTCATTGATTGATGATGGTGAGTTAGTCACAACATTAGGGCAGAATTTTGGCAAGATCAATGCTGAAAACCTTAAAAAAGCACATGCTTATATCGAATCAGGTAAATCGATAGGTAAAGTGGTATTAGAAGGCTTCTAATCTACTCTGTTTCTTATTTGGTCTAAGCATTGAAAGCATACATAATTATAAAACGGCAAGGTGAGGGATTTTTATTTATTCCACCTTGCCGTTTGTGTTTTTGTAAAACTGGCTGAGTTATTCTCAATCAGGTGTATCTTTTAAGGTGTGATAACCCGCCCAGATACGTGTAGCCGTTGTAATCCAGCATAAGGTGCCGTACACCCATGCGATGATTGCAAAGTATTGTGGAAATAAGCAGAACAGTACAAAGCAGGCAATGGTTTCTGTGCCTTCCGTTAATCCTCCGATGTAGTACAAGGATTTTTGCTTATAAACAGGGCTTTCGATGTTTCGTTTTCCTGCCATTATGGCAAAAGATAGAAAACTTGAACCAGTACCAATAAACGAAAAGATCAAGAATGCACCAGCAACGGCATTTGCATTTGGGTCTGCTAATACAAAGCCAAATGGCACCATCGAATAAAAGAGAAAATCCAGTGTAATATCGAGAAAACCACCGCAATCTGTAATGCCTTGTCGACGTGCAATAGCACCGTCTAAACCATCAAATATTCGATTAATAACGATGAATGTAAGTGCCCAATAATACTCTTGCAGCATAAGGGATGGTAAGGCAAGTAAGCCAATTAAAAAGCCAGTTAACGTTACTTGATTGGCAGTAATTCCAAGTTTATCGGGTAGGGCTGCCAGTGTTTTTAGCGGCCAACGAATAACTTTAACTGCATAGCGATCAAGCATTGGTTAACCCTCGATCATTGTTGTTCCATGGCCAGCGTAAAACCAGTCCATTTTCAGGAATATCGTCATCGTCATGTGTCACCATTAATGCGGGAATATCTTGTGTCTTGATTTGCTCAAAAACAAAGTGCCTAAATTCAACCCGTAAGGCTTTATCGAGTTTACTAAAGGGTTCATCTAATAAAACCGCTTTTGGCTTTGCTAGTAATGTTCGCATTAAACTGATTCTAGCGCGTTGTCCTCCCGATATTTCATTAGGCATGTTAAAGGCGATATCATGTAATCCTATTTGTGTCAGTGTTTGAATTGCTTTGTTCTTTCTGTTTGCCCCTGTGATATTTCGGGGTAATCCAAAGGCTAAATTTTCCCACACATTGAGATGAGGAAACAGTAAATCATCTTGAAATAAGATCCCAATTTGGCGCTGGTCGGGCTCAAGATCATTCATGATCGTATTATTAAGCTGTATTTGACCTTCTAAGGTGAATACTGGACTTAAATGACCAGCAATGGCACTTAATAAGCTAGATTTACCGCAGCCGCTTGGTCCCATTAATGTCATCACTTCACCATTATTAACACTGAAGTTGATAGAAGAAATAAGCGGTATATTAGCGTTATTTATAGTGAGGTTTTCCACAGATAAGGTCATCCGTGTTGGTACTCCGTGTTTGTCGTTGAATCGATTTTTTATGACGGGAAAAGTTCCCCGAATAACGACTGGCAATCAGTGCCAAAGTGAAAAAAATCAAAGGTAACAACCCTTGAAGTAAACCGTAAACAGCACTGACGCGACGATCTTGTCCACTGGCTAAAGCGACAGCTTCAGTGGTTAAGGTAGAAATACGTCCAGCACCTAAAATTTGTGTTGGCAGGTATTGTGCAAGACTTACGCTCATGCCGACAGCGATGGCTAACCAAATAGCAGGCATCATGAGAGGGCGTTTTACTTTCCACCACGTTGCCCATGCATTCATGCCTAAACTACGGGCTGATTGATCGAGCCGGATATCATAGCTGCGCCATGGGCCATCTAAAGATAGGTATAAATACGGGAAAGCAAATAGCACGTGACTCCATATTACCCAAAACCAATAGTATTGACCTGAAATAAAATAGGTCGATATTTGCATACCAAATAAAATAGAGAGTTGAGGAATAACCATTGGTAAAGCAATTAACCACGTAGGCAGCCCACGTTGATACTTTTGACGATATTCAAGACAACCAATGGCTAAAATCAAAGCCAGACAAGCACTAATACAAGCTAGCATTGCACTGCTGGTGGCGAGTTCAATCAGTGTATTACTTTCTTGTAGCCAAAAGCGTGCACTGTATCGGCTAGGCAATATATCAGGGAAACGCCAGCGTTGAGCAAAAGACCACAGCAGTAGAACGGGGACAACTACAATCGGTATGATGAAAAATGGCCAATGCAGTCGTCCACTTATGCCTGTGTTTCTCTTTCTTTTATTGCTTTTGGTCGTGAGGGGAGTTGTAGCCTGATAGCGAAAAGCGCCAGAAATTTGCCATTCACGCTTTATATCAAATGCAAGCCACTCAATAGCACGTGCAAGTGCTAAAACACTGAAAGAAACAGTAAGAAGCAGTAACGCACCGACGGCTGCTCGGGTAATTAAAAGTAAATCTGGTTCGTTAAACCATTGCCAAACTAAAACGGCGAGTGTAGGAGGGCGTGTAGGGCCAAGAATTAACGCAATATCGACAACTGATAACCCGTACGCCAATACGGCGTAAATAGGCATACGCATCTTAGGAAGCCATTGCGGTAATACGACTTTTAACCAGCTTTCATTGTGGTTATAACCTAAGCCAGCTGCGACGGCTTGCAATTGATTAACACGTATTTGGTGTAAAACAGATACACTCATTAAGAGTAAAAATGGGGTCTCTTTTATCGCGAGCGCGAATAATAGCCCTATGCCGTAAGGATCTTGAATAAGGGTAAAAGCCGACGATGTATCTATACCGATACTTTCGAGTAATCTGAAAAGCCAGCCTGTAGGCGCAAAGGTAAAAGCAAAGCCAATAGCAAATGCGACATGAGGTAATGCCAGCATAGGGGCAATTAAGTGCTCGATACGTTGCCAGCGAGGGCTATTCCAATTAGCCCTAAGAATAAAAAAGCAAAGCGCTATCGCGAGTACAGTACTACCAATACCTGTAAATAAAGTTAAGAAAATTGACTGAGAAAGCCCCGACCATTGAAAGGCTATATTAAAAGCTGAAAAGCTTGGTGTGTATAAACCAAGGGCAGGTAACCAAGAAAGAGCAGGTAGCACAATACCTAATACACCGGGTATTAAAGGTAAAGCACAAATGAGTATTGTCACTAAGTACAGCAAGCGAATCATGTGTTTTCCGAAGCCTTACCAGCGACAATGTGATACATAGAAAAAGACAGCATAAAGCGATTTATTACCCTTTCATTATAGTGAAATTGAGGTGCCGAACGTTATGTTCTGACACCTCGATAGTATCGTATTTAGCAACTAGCCCACTTATCGCTACTTTTACTAGTGGCCGTAGCGGCGTTGCCATTCTTGCTCTATGGCTGTTAACCAGCTTGGGTGGGGTTCAGCAATGGGTTGAAACAGTGAAAACCCATGGCTTCCATTTTCTAGCCATTCTTCTTTTATTACTGATGGATCGCCCCATATGCTGGTATCAGCTTTACGCGTTTGAGCCTCTGGGCTCAATAAAAAGTTAATGGCAACTTGTGCACCTTCTTTAGCTGATGAATTCCAAGGTATCGCTAAAAAGTGAATATTAGACAATGCTCCTTGCTTGAAAGCATAAGCTTGAGCGGTTTCTGTGAGTGTACCGTGTTCAATGGCTGCATTTGCCGCATTAGGGTTGAATGTGAGTGCGAGCAATAATTGTTTATCATCAAGTAACTGGATCGTTTCAGTCGTGCCTGATGGGAAACGTTTACCTTGCTGCCATGCCACAAGGTGAAGTTGATCAAGATATTGCCATAAAGGGGCCGTAACACTATCAAAGAGAATTTTATCTCTTTGAATATCTAGCGGTTGATAGAGCGCTGGCTTATTGTCAGTTAATTCAATTAAAGCCGCTTTTAAGAAACTACTACCATGAAACTCGGGTGGCTGAGGGTAGCTCACCTTTCCGGGAAATGCTTTAGCAAGGCTTAATAGTTCAGCAAAACTTTGCGGTGGGTTATTTAACGTTTGCTTGTCGTGAATAAAGACAAGCTGCCCCACACCCCAAGGGGCTTCAAGCCCATCAGTAGGTTCGGTAAAGTCTTCAAAAACAGGTAGCCGTTGATCAACCTTTTCCCAGTTAGGCAGTTGGTTGACGAAAGGACCATATAATAGGTTTCCGGATTTCATTGAACGGAAATTTTCACCGTTAATCCATACCATATCGACGCTGCCATCACTATTTTTGCCTGCTGTTTTTTCAGCGACTAAACGTTGTGTTGTTTCAGCAATATCAGCGACTTTGACATGCTTAAGGGTGACGTTGTAACGAGATTTTAGTTGTTTTGCTGCCCAGCGTAGGTATGCATTTATTTCTTGGCTTCCACCCCAAGCATTAAAATATACCGTCTGTCCGTCGGCTTTGCTTTCTATTTGCTGCCACTTCTTCGTCATTTCCGATGAATAAGTACTTGTCTGCTGTTCGGCATGTACAAAACTCGATGTGAGAAAGCCAGAGGCTAACGCGAACGTTAACCCCAAAGCAGTTGTTAGTTTTTTCATTTTCCTAAATATCCTTATTTGCTTAACGCTGTTCTTTTTCGAGCTTAGTCTGTACGTCTGTTTTTGAATGTACAGAGCCAGCTTTATCATTACGCATCCAAGCATGGTATTTCTTTACCCAGGCTAATAACACTTGTGGGGCGTTGGCTTGCTTCCATACACCTGCAGTATATTTATTGGCTTCACTCATCGTAGGGTAGGGGTGAATAGTACCGAGTATCTTGTTTAAACCTAACCCGTGGCGCATAGCTAGGGTAAATTCAGCTAATAGTTCGCCCGCATTATTGCCTACAATCGTGACGCCTAAAATCTTATCTTTACCTTTAGGCGTAATCACTTTTACAAAACCATAATCTTCACCATCAGTAATGGCACGGTCAAGATCATCGATACCATAGCGTGTTACATCAAATTCAATATTGAGGTTTTCAGCTTCTTTTTCATTAATACCCACCCGAGCGACTTCAGGTGCAGTGTAAGTGGCGGCTGGCAGTACAGAGTAATCGGCTTTAAATTTCTTAAACTGTCCAAATAAACCATTAACAGCAGCGTACCATGCTTGGTGGGCTGCGGCATGCGTTAGCTGGAAAGGGCCTGCTACATCGCCTACAGCGTAAATATTTGGGTATTTAGTCTGTAGGTAATCATTAACGTCAACAGTGCCACGCTGTGTGGTTGTAATACCAAGTTCTTCAAGACCAAACCCTTGCACATTGGCTACACGACCTAACGCTAACATAACCGCATCAAACTCAACGATAATTTCTTTGCCGTTGTATTCGAGGTACGCCCGTTGAATACGTGTTCCGTCTTCTGCTGTAATAGATTCAAAGCGTGTGGCCTTGTGGTTGAGTTTAATATCAACCCCATCTTTGTGCATGCTCTCTTTAACAAGCAGAGATGCGTCGGTATCTTCACGAATGAGCAGTTGCTCTGCCATTTCAATCAAGGTAACGTCACTGCCTAAACGGCTAAAGCTTTGGGCGAGTTCACAACCAATAGGGCCACCACCTAATACAAGTAACTTCTTCGGTTGTACTTTTAACGACCAGATAGAATCAGACGTTAGATAATTAACATCTTGTAAGCCAGGGATACCTGGTACAAGTGGACGAGCACCTGTCGCGATCACAATGTTACGCGTTGTAATACGTTGACCGTTAACCTCAACTTCCCAAGGTGACAAAATTTGAGCTTCACCCGAAATACAGTTAACACCCAATGAAGAGTAACGTTCTACAGAGTCGTGTGGCTCAATTTTATCGATCACGTTATGAATACGTGACATCACTTTTTCGAAGTTAACCTGAGGCTTATCGGTAGTAATACCAAACTCATGAGCTCGAGAAATCTCTGCCATGGTATGGGCTGCACGAATAATGGCTTTAGAAGGCACACAGCCTGTATTGAGGCAATCTCCCCCCATTTTATGGCGTTCAATAAGCGTAACTTCTGCTTTTACAGCGGCTGCAATATAAGAGCTCACTAAACCGCCTGCGCCAGCGCCAATCACCACCATATTTTGGTCGAATTTCTCAGGGCGTTTCCAGTTGGCGTATACACGACGTTGAGTAATGATATTCATAATGAATTTCGCTATTAAAGGAAAAAGGCCCAGAAGTGCAAGAGACACTAAAACAGGGGCTGAAATAATGCCGCTTAGTGATTCAATTTCACCAAGTTGTGTACCTGCATTAATGTATACCGCAGTGCCTGCCAGCATTCCAAGCTGGCTGACTAAATAGAACATACGTGTACTAATGGGTGTTAAACCCATTAGTAAGTTCACTAAAAAGAATGGGAACACCGGAATTAAACGCAGTGTGAAAAGATAAAAAGGACCATCTTTCTCTATACCTGCATTGATGGGGGCAATTCTGTTGCCGAATTTAGTTTGTACCCAATCGCGTAATATAAAACGACTGAATAAAAAGGCGAGTGTTGCGCCGATAGTACTCGCGAAAGAGATTAATAATAGGCTCCACCAAAAACCAAATAAAGCGGCACCAAGTAGCGTCATTATTGCAGCGCCTGGTAACGATAGGGCAGTGACAAGAATGTAAACAGCAAAGTAGACGAGGCTCGATAAAAATGGCTTTTCGGCAATTGTATCTTGTAGCGCTAATTGCTGTGCCTTAGCTTGTTCAAGTGTGAAGTATTGGCCTAGATCAAATGCAAACCAAAGCCCAATAAGAGTTATTAATGTGACAAGCAGTACGACTTTTTTTCTATCCATGAAACACCTCAGCTATTTGAGTCACGTTCAGTTTCTTTCGACGTTGACGGTGTGTTGCTATCATCCATTTGTATTGGTAGTGAGCAAAAACCTTGTGCAGGTACATCAAGTGCAGTATTAAATTTTGCGGATAGATTTTGAAAAGCTACCAAGGCCGTTAATTCAACAATAGTATCTTCATCAAATGATTGTTTTAATGTATTCAGCATATCTTCAGTGACGTGCTGACCTGTGATAGTCATCGCTTCAACGTAGGTCAATACGATACGTTCTTGCTCAGTAAATAGATCGCTGTGTTGCCACTGTGCTAACGCTTTGATTTTATCAACCGAATCACAACGTTCCGCAAGCTTCATTCCGTTGGCATCAACACAGAAGGCGCAGTCATTCAATTGTGAAACGCGCACGCAGACTAATGAACGGATAACAGGAGTAATAGGGGATGATTTACGATCTAGAACGCCGAAGAAACCTGCGACGAGCCAAAAGAGTGCAGGCTTACGCCCCCAAAGTAGGGCTGGGTTTAAGACTTCACCATAATGACGCTTTTGAAGCCAAAGTAGTGGCTTGATGAGAAATGAGTAACTTTTCTTGCTTGAAATACGCACTAGTGCCCCTTATCAAAGTTGTAAATATGGTTTTTATACCAAACTAACAACAAAGACCGAGAACCCTACGAAAATATTTCAATAAATGCTAAAAATATCTTAAAAAACGTTTAGTTGATGGATATTTCTACATATTGGCTTTTGACTTGCTGGGCAACACGAGGCGCGTTTTGATCGGTTGCAAGTAGATAACCACACGCTAAAATTGGAATTAACGCTAAAAGCATTGTTTTACCAATATGGTAACTTCGATACCAATATTTCTTCGCTCTAATCTTTAGTAATAAACCCCAAGTAAGCAATATAAGATTAAAGGAACCTACCATCGTAAGTGTTTCATTTAACAGGTAGGCAGGAGCAAGGTTACTGTATACCAGATAGAACATACCTAAAGGCGGTATTAGGCTTATAAAAACAAGAAAGCGTAGCAGCTTTGGCCACTTACAAAACTTATCTTTAAACATGTGATTCTCTTGCCCTGTAAAAGGGTTTGCACAAGACATTGCGTTTCTCAGTGTTGTTGATGAACCATTTTGAGTGTCAGCGTTGGTTGTATGTGTAATGTCATTAACCTAAGCTTCAGATTCATTCTGATAGAATGCGCAGTAACTTTACAAGTATCTGTGCTGAATGAAAACCTGTAGCTGCTTTTATGAGCAGCTTTGTGAGTCGCTTCAATGTTTGTGATTTATTGACTTAATTTTGACTTGGATAGTGTCGTTTCGGTGTGACATTCACTGGTTTTTCCACACATTGAAAAATGGTCAGTATTTGATATAAAACATCATGCTTGTGCGCTTGTGTACTAGGTTGGAGAGGGAATGATTAGATGAGACAAAGACGACGTTATAGCCATAAAAAAGAGGCGTAAACGCCTCTTTTAGTTTCATTCTATAAAGTATATCTAAATTAAGACAATGCAGATAACAATTCAGTACGGCGCTGCTCTGTAATAACAGACCAGTGCTGCCCACTTATTGCCCCTTCTAATGCCCACAATAATTCAATACTTAATGAATTCTGATGATTATCTTGCAAAGCTCGATACGCTCTAAGTGCCCCTGCATCAAAAAGATCGTCAATCGTACATATGCCTGCTTTTTTTAACATACGTTCATTAGCTAAACGTAGGTTTGGAAGGTCTTTAATACGATTCGGACCAGTGTTGCTTTTGGCCTCTTTATCTTTTTCAGCAGCGGTCAAAGACCCTTGAGCTTGCAAAATTATTTTGGTTGTATCATTCCACCACTCATCAGGAATGGCGTAGTGTTTAGTGACAACCGGAAATCCACGTTTTTTATAAACGTATGGTTCTAGCCCCGATTTTTTAAATTCTTCTTCATTATCAGCATTCGCACGAAGGTGAAGTTTATTGTTTACTACAAGAGCAAACATTGTTTCACCCGCAAAAATACCAAAGCCACCAAACATTGAGCGTGATTTAACACTCTCAAAACAATCAAATATTTTTAATGCATCTTTTAGTATTGGTTTATCCATGCTTCTTCTCGGTGATATGCCATGAGTCACCTAACATCAGAGCGAGGAATTCAGGTTATCAAACTGCAGATAATCTGTGTCAAAAGTATGTAAAACTTATGACAAAACTTTTTGTTAATCCATCGGCAACCCCGCTACCATGAGAGTTATTATTTAGGGAACAAATAATACCTTTTAGGCCGGAAGCTTTGCGTCCTAATCTTTCGAATAGTTTGCCTTGTTTCGTGACATAACGATTGTAACGTAGATAGTAAGTATGAACCTGTTTCGAAATTTAGTAAATGTGATGTTGCTTCAGGTATTTGGTTTATTTTTATGACTAAAAAGCCCTTAATTCATATTAAAGCCTTCTTTTTATAGAGATTATTTGGATAAAAAAAACCGACAAGAATTAACTTATCGGTTTCTTATGAATCAAGTGTCATTGTTTTTATTGTGAGTATTTTTAATTTAAGTCTTTGACAGACTTACGAATCACCAACTCTGGGTTCATTTCAAAAATACGACGTTCATGATTTTTATCTTTCACTCGCTCCATCAAAATCTCAACGGCAGTTTTACCTAAACGTCGTTTTGGTTGATGGATCGTCGTTAATGGTGGTGAAAAGTATGGCGCTAAGTCAATATTATCGTAACCAATAATAGAGACATCTTCTGGCACACTTATACCAGCTTGTTCAAATGTACTAATTAACGCCATTGCCATGATGTCGTTGAAACAAAAAATAGCGGTAGGGCGTTCTTTCATTGCAATGAACTTATTGGCGGCAGCAACGGCAGACTCGCACTCAAAATCACCATCAATAATCCAGTTGTTATTAACAGTGATGTTTGCTTCAGTCATTGCTTTATTGAAGCCTTTTAAGCGTTCACGACACGTAGATTTTTCGCTATGACCAGACAGGCAGCCAATCTTCTCGTGACCATTATCAATAAAGTGTTTAGTCGCTACATAGCCACCTTGTTCAGCATTGTCTTGAATCTTATCTGTTAGCGGACTTTCTGGGCCCCAATCCATGATTACCATTGGTAAATCACTTTTCCGAGCAAGTAAATCGAGCAAGTCTTGATCAAGATCTGAACACATTACGAGCAAGCCATCTACACGCTTTTCAGCAAGCATGCGTAGGTAATCTCGTTGCTTAACAAGATTACCTTCAGTATTACAAAGAATCAGCGTGTAACCAGCGCCATAGCAATACTCTTCAACACCATGAATCACTTCTGCGAAAAATGGGTTAGTTGACTTTGTGACCAACATTCCGATGGTTCTTGTTGTGTTACATTTCAAGCTTCGTGCTACAGCGCTTGGTGCGTAGTTAAGGTCATCTACTGCAGCCAATACTTTTTTCTGAGTTGCTTCTGCCACAAAGCGAGTTTTGTTTATCACGTGAGAGACAGTTGTGGTCGACACACCAGCCATACGTGCAACATCTTTAATCGTTGCCATATTTATTCTTCTAATAATTGTTGTAGTCAGAGATCTGAATGCTACTTGAGCAGTACCAAATTGAATAAGTAGAAAGAGATTGTCTGGCTATTTATTCAATTTGGTACTTAAACGTAAAAAAGCCGCATCTTAAAACTCGCGGCTTCTTCGTAATTTCGTATGTTACATTATTTAATCGCTTGCGCTCACATTTTACTGAGTGTAGCGCACAGTGCAACTTTTCTGGCTCTCAAGAATAAATTACTTGATAGGTATCAACAAAATTAATGCAATTTCAACAGGTATGCATGGTAATAACCGTTATTTTATAAATGCCCATTATGAGTTTGTTTGTATATATACCCAAGTTACCTCACTGTCGTTGAAACGAGCACCGTAAGGTAACTTAACTATATGATGTATGATATTTCCGTTTTTATAATTACGGCTTAATGTGACACATTAGTGCGATAAAATGACAGGAAAGTCGCCTGTTGGGTGAGAGGATATATACACTGGCCAGCCGTATACTCGTTCAATAATATCTGGCTGTAATGCTTCCCACGGTGTTCCATCTGCTTGTATTAAACCATGATTAACGATAACTAAGCGATCTGCATATTGCGCTGCAAGGTTTAAGTCGTGTAAGACAATAATAACCGCCGCGCCATTACTGGCTAATTCTTTGGCGACTTGTAAGGTTTTATGCTGATGGGCTAAATCGAGTGCAGAGGTGGGTTCATCAAGCATTAAGACGCACTGATCTCCGGCTTGGCTCAGTTGAGTCAGAATACGGGCAAAATGCACGCGTTGTTTTTCCCCACCAGAGAGGGAAGGGTAAAGACGATGAGCCAAATTGCAGACATCGACAAGGGCCATTTTTTCTTGAGTAACCTGCTGTGTTTGTATATTACTTAACTCTAGTGGCAATCCCCCAAGTTCAACGACTTCATGGGCTAAAAAAGCAAAATTTAGCGTGCTGTGCTGGGGCAATATACCAAGGTGTTTTGCGAGTGTTTTAGCTGGCCATTGCTTTCTGTTTTGTCCAAAAAACTCAATGTTTCCTGTGGCTTCTATTTCACCGCACAACACTTTTAATAAGCTACTTTTCCCTGCGCCATTCGGCCCAAGTAATGCTGTGACTTCACCTGCATGAATATCAATATCAAAGTTATCAAGCAGGGTTTTACCCCCTAAAGTTAGGTTTAAACTTTGGGCGCAAATAGCCACATTGTTCTTATCTACTTGATTGTTTATTAATGGCTTTAGGCTATTAGGTTGCGGGCCAAATGTCATGACATTCTTCCTTTTTGCTTAACAAGTAAGAGGATAAAAAATGGTGCACCTAAAATAGCAGTAACAATACCGACAGGAAGTTCTAAAGGGGCAAGCACGACGCGTGCAATCATATCTGCAATCAATAGAATCAAAGCCCCTAATAATGCAGAAATGGGAAGTAATGTTTTATGATTTGGCCCTGAAAGCATTCGGCCTAAATGGGGAATAACCAGACCAACAAACCCAATGATGCCAGTCAGAGAAACGGTAACGCCAACACCTGCGGCACATAATAAAATAAGGCGACGTTTAAGCATCTGTACATTCACCCCCATATGTTTGGCTTCAGCCTCACCGAGTAGAAAGGCATTCAGTGCATTGGCGTCGCGACAAAATAGCCATAGTAAAATAGCCAAAGTAGTGAACGCTAAGATGATGCCAGGCCATGTTGAACCGGCTAATGATCCCATTGACCATAATGATAAGTCGCGTAGTGCTTGATCATCGGCGATGAAATTCATAAAACCAAGGGCGGCACCAGAAAGTGCCCCAATTGCAACACCCGCCAGAAGCATAATGGTGACTGATGTACCGTTCTTATCTGTTCCAAGGTAATAAACAAAGAATGTGCTTAATGCGCCGCCTATAAAAGCGAAGACAGGCACAGTACCGAGTGTCAAAATCAGTGGGTAATTGACAACAAGAGGTGCAAAAAAAACAACTGCAATTGCAGCGCCTAATGCCGCACCGCCTGAAACACCAATAATGCCAGGGTCAGCCAAAGGGTTTCTAAATAACCCCTGCATAACGGCACCACATAATGCCAAGATAGCGCCGATGGCAATGGCTAATAATGTGCGTGGTAAGCGAATTTGATTAACCACTAATTGTATATGAGCTGGTAAATCCGTTTCCCACGGTATCAATGCTTTAATACTGTCGATGAAGCTGATGTCCATCGGACCGATAACAATTGAAGAAGTGATCGCAAAAAATAATAACCCAATACCTAATGGTAAGAGTGTTTCAATAGGTAAACGTTGAAGTTGCATACGTCTTGATTGCATGTGGTGTGTAACCTTTACTTAATCTTGATAGAAAACTTTATTTAAACGTTCAGCTTCATCAATACTCTTCAGACCTAAGCCTCCAATTAGCGCTGTACCATCGATAGTCGCCAGTGCTTTATTTTTACCCGCTGGTGTCGCTGTAAGTAGAGGCATTTTTTTTAGCAAGTCATCGATTGTGCCAATTGAACTTAATGTTCGGCCACTTAATAAGATAATGTCTGGCTGCATCTGCACCATAGCTTCAGCAGAGATTGGTTTGTATGCTTCAACTGTACTTGCGGCAGGGTTAATTGCACCGGCTAATCTGATCACGGTGTCTGCTGTGGTATTACGCCCAGCAACATTCGCAGGTCGTCCATCATGAATCATCAAGAACAATACTTTTTTTTGTGTGGTTTGTGTGAGTAGGTGTGTTTGTATCGCGTCTACTTTTTTGCTTACTTCTGCTTTTAATGATGTAGCTGCTGGTGTTTTATTGGTTAAAGCTGCGACCTCATCAATGCGTTCTAATAGGTCTTTTACTGTTTCGCCTGAGTTGACGACATCAACATCAATTCCACCTTGCTTAAGCAATTTTAATGTACTGCTTGGTCCCATTTCATTTGAACCAATAATGCGATCTGGTGTTAAAGACATTAAGCTTTCTGCGGACAACTGTCGGTGATAACCCACTAATGGATAAGCGCCTTTAACCAAGGTTTTACTGGTTAGATCTACAGCAACCAGCTGGCTTTCAGCATTCAGTGCATAGATGATTTCAGTAATCGCAGCCCCTGCACTAATAATGCGTTCACTTGCCCATGATGAACTGCTAGAGAAAATCAATGCGCTAGCTAAGACTGCGAGTTTCATCGTATTCATTTTTTTGTTTATGTTCTTTTCCATTACGCGTTATCTTCCATCAATAGTTGTGTGGCTTTAATTTCATGTTGTTGCAAGAAGGCTAATAGCTTTAGCATTTGTTCTACCGATGCATTTTTATCTGCACCAATAACGACAGGCTTTGTAGGTCCATTCTTTACTTGTTTTAATAGCGCAACGGTAAAGCTATCCCAAGTCTTAAAAGATTGGCCTTGTAGCGCCCAGAACGGTTCTTTTGCAATAAGATTGATCGTAATAGGGTCGGCTTCCGTTGTTTGTAAGATCTGTGTTTCTGTTCTCGGTAATTCGACATCGAGTGCTTTCAATTTCACACTGGCAGTGAGCAACAAAAAAACCATAACGATGAAAATGATATCGAGTAAGGGAGTGAGATCAGGCTTAAGCTCGTCATCATTTCTATATGTATGGCTTACGCTGATCATAAGGCTGTCTCTGTACTGGAAAGAGAGGTGTTGATGTTAGCTGTTGCTGTATTTATGTTGACCGCTGATGGCTCTACACTCGTTTTTTTCGAATGCTTATTACAAGCAGGGTCAAGGTCTAGCCCTTCTAACCAAAGGTTACAATGGTTTAAGGTATGTTCTAATTTTGCGGTTACCTGATCTGCCCATAAACCTAGAAGTTGAGCGCCTGTTATTGCAGGTAGAGCAATAATCAAACCTGCAGCTGTTGTTCGCATGGCAAGCCCAAGGCCGTCGGCAAGATCGCTCGGTGTCACTGAACCAGTTGTGGCGGCAATTCCTTTAAACATTTCGATTAAACCCAACACTGTGCCCAATAAACCTAGCAAAGGGGTGATCACGCCAATCAGCGAGAGTAAACGCAAGCCTGAGCGTAATTGTGTACGCTTTTGTTGTAACCAAATCCCAGCGGCATCTTCACGAAGAGGCTTATCAAAATGACGATGTGAAATTAGCATTGCCACTCCCTTGTATAGCAAAGGGCGTTGTTGTTTTAATTCAGAGGCAAGCTCATCTAACCCGCGATCATCATCTCGATATTGCTTGGCAAGTAGAGCATTAATTTTAGTTTTACCCACACCGGTACACAAGAGTACTTGTACGCATCTTTCCAACAAGAGCATGATGGTTAACGCAGAGCAGATAAGAAGAGGCCATGTCATTAGCCCAAATTGGTTTTGTAAATTATTGATGGTGTCCATTATTTAATCCAACTGAAAACGAACAGGAATCTGTACTCGGTGGGCAATTGCTTGTCCATCGACGATATGAGAAGAGAATTGCCATTTTTTGATGGCATCTAATGCGGCTTTATCCAGCATGTTTGTGCCTGAAGAGGCGAGTAATGTTTGTTTGATTTGTCGGCCAGTTTGATCAATCCATACCTCAACCATAACTTCCCCTTGAACACCGCGGCGTTTAGCTAAACGCGGATATTTCACAGGGCTAGGGCGTGTTGCAAATGTTGGTTTTGATACTAACGCTGGTGAATTAGCACCCGCCGACACTTCATTTTTTGTTGCTGGCTTTTCTGTTTTAGCAACGCTTGGCATTGGCTTATCTATGGTTTTAGCTGGTGTTTGTTTAACCTCTGTTTTTTGCTTCTTTGGAGTCGTCTTCTTAACCACTTTCTTTGGTGTGATCTTCTCTATAGGGGGGGGAGTAGGTTTCACTTTTTTAATTACTTTCGGTTTGTTGTCCGATTTTTTTACCAGCTTTTTTGTTTTTGTTTCTACGGGTTCAATTACCTTTTTAGGCGGCGTTTTTTGTACCGCCTGTTTGATTACGTCTTGCTTGACCAGTTCAGCTATTGGTTGTGAAGAAGCTACTTGAGGTGTTGAAACCAAATTGAGAGATACACGCACAGATTCAGCACCAACAGGCATTGCCATCGCATTTTTGTTTGGGATTGCAGAAAGCAAGATGCCATGGAAAAGAATGGATGTAGCACCCGCAATGACGTATCGCTTGGTATTCACAAAGATCACCTGCTCGAAAATTTGATATTTCCATAAACGCACAAGGCATTGGAATTAAGGGTAATAACGATATTGAGATAAACACGTTATCAAGAATTAGCCTTATTATCCACTAAAAGCGAATAATATCAATTATCATTTGCAATCTCATTTGATGGTGAATATGATGCCAATCAAATAAGACTGATTATCTTTTCATTTTTGCCTTTTTTGATATAAATACCTTAATTTCAATGAGTTAGTTGATGGTTTCCGTCTGTGAATACATTAGCTCTAATGCATTCACAATACGATTGGTTGTCTGGGTAAATGACAGAAATGAACATGAATCGTCAGTTAATAAGAAAGTATGCATAAAGAAAGTAAACAGCGTTGAAGTTGACTCATTAGCTAAGTGATAAGTGCTCACCTTATTACTTAACTCTCACTATTTTGGTGAAGAGTACCGATACGAGGAGTGGCTGGTTAAACCAGCACATTAATCTATGAATAAAGAACAATTGCCTAGTATTAATAAAATTCATGTTGAAAGCATGAGTGTTGATATTGTCGGGGAAAACACGCCTGATCCACTGAGGTTTGCATTCCGTCAAAAACGAACAGCGCATGCTGGTGGCATGACATCAATGGTTGCAGAGAGCGAACAGCAGCCTATAGCGCAAGCAATTTTAAGTACGACGCCAAAGCAGTCGGGGAAGCGTTGTTTATACGTACATATTCCTTTTTGTCGTGTGCGTTGTACGTATTGTAATTTTTTCCAATATGCATCGAGCCAAAGTTTAATTGATGATTATTTTGCTGCGTTGATGGTCGAGCTTGAACTGAAAGCACGTCAAGCTTGGACACAAGCAGCACCATTTCATGCGGTATATATAGGTGGTGGCACCCCAACAGATTTAACGGCAGCGCAAATTAAGCGTTTAGGACAAATGATCCGCCAACATTTCCCATTAACAACAGATTGTGAACTAACGTTGGAAGGGCGAATTAATCGGTTTACTGATGAAATGTTTGATTCAGCACTAGAAGGTGGCTTCAATCGTTTTTCATTTGGTGTGCAAAGCTTCGATACGCAAGTACGACGTAAAGCAAAGCGCTTAGATGATAAAGACGTGGTATTAGAGAGAATTCAAGCGCTTAGTTCGAGCGAATCAGCACCTATTGTTATCGATCTATTGTATGGATTGCCATATCAAGACTTAACGGTGTGGCAACAAGATTTGAATGATTTCTTAGACAGTGGCGCGCATGGTGTTGACTTGTATCAGCTCATTGAAATGGGTGGTACACCGATGAAAGGGCTGGTTGAGAATGGTCGATTACCAGAGCCTGCAGATACCCCAACAAAAGCAACGATGTTCGAAAATGGTGTGAACTTTATGGCGAAACACCATATGCGTCGTTTAAGTGTGAACCATTGGGCCAGAGATAACCGCGAACGTAGTGTTTACAACAGTTTAGCTAAAACCTCTGCTGAGGTATTACCTTTAGGTGCAGGAGCTGGTGGTAACGTTGGTGGCTATGGTTTCATGCAGCATCGGAACTTAGATACGTATATGGCGTCTGTAAGTAAAGGTGAGATGCCTTTAATGATGATGACTAAGTCTGCACCTTTAGCGGCACTACACGCAGAAATTAAAGCGAGCTTTGATCGCGGGGTATTGTCTGCATCGTTACTTAGAAAGGCTCTTGCACAGCAAGTGATGGCAAACCAGATTCCAGCAATGTACATGAATATTGATGTTTATGGCTACTGTTTACCGTTATTCAAAAAGTGGGAAAGTCACGGGCTAGTCGATGTCGATAATGAGTATTTGTCGCTAACACTAGCGGGGCAGTTTTGGTCTGTGTCGTTGGCTCAAGCGATGATTGAGGTTTTACAGCAGTTTTTGCCTGCACAAGCGGCGGCATGAAACGTGTCTAACGCATTCAATAGATAAAATTAATTGTTAAAGCATTTATAAACCTGGGAGAAACACCGTGTATTCAACATACTCACTAGAAACAATGAAAGAAAAAGTAGCTGCAGTATTGGCTGACGACCCTAAATTACATGCTGGTGCAATTGCAGAAAAATTAGAGGTTACCGAAGGTGAAGTTGTATTTGCTTTTCCTGATGAGTTAGTAGCGACACTACCTGGTGAGGTCGCGAAAAACATTCTAGAAGATTTACCTTTATGGGGCCCTGTTACAACAATTGTGCATTCTATGGGCTCAATTTTTGAAGTAAAGGCACCGTTTCCTAAAGGTAAGGAAGCGCGTGGTTATTATAACTTGATGGGTAAAGACGGCGAATTGCACGGTCATTTGCGTTTAGATCTTGTCGCTCAGGTTGCGTTAGTCAGTAAAGCGTTTATGGGGCAAGAAAGTTACTTCATTGGCTTCTTTGCTAAAACGGGTGAATGTGTATTTAAAGTGTATTTAGGTCGCGATAAGCAACGTAAGTTATTCCCAGAACAAATTGAAAAATTTCAGCAGTTAAAAACACAGTATGTATAAAAAGTATTTATAAATTGTCATCACATTAAAAAATAACCCCAAAATACCGACTAAACAGGTATAAACGGAGAAAGTATAAATGAGTCAGGTAAAACAAGAGCGCCTTCAAAATCGTTTAGGTCCAGAAATTAAAGAGTTTCGCGAATTGTGCCAAACTATTCAGCTAGCGACAGTTGATGCGAATGGCAACCCGAACGTGAGTTATGCCCCGTTTGCATTGTTAGATGATGGCTATTATGTATTGATTAGCCAAATTGCAAAGCATGCACGTAACCTGCTTGAAAACCCGAAAGTATCTTTAATGATGATTGAAGATGAAGCTACATCGAAAACAATTTATGCACGTAAGCGTTTAACTTTTGAAGCTAATGTTGTGATCGTAGAACGTGAAACAGCACGCTGGCAAGAAGCCGTAGTGGGTCTTAAAGATCGTTTTGGCGAGATTGTAAATGGTTTAAGTGGATTGGAAGATTTTAAAATGTTCCGTCTTGAACCCACTCAAGGCTTATTTGTAAAAGGCTTTGGTAAAGCATTTCAAGTAAGCAGCGATGACCTGGTTGATTTTGTGCATCTAACAGAAGGTCATAAGCGCGTTAAAGATGGTAGTGAAGTAACAGCGCCAACAGAAGAGTTATAATGTATATCCACGCTTGGGCATAAGTGAAGTACGCTTAAAAGCACAGTAAGTTGGTACAGTTAATAAGCAAAAGGCTTGAACCTAGGTTCAGGCCTTTGTTTGTTTAGGGTGTTATTGCGGACAATCACAGACAGGTTTTTTAAACGCTTGATCATGATCATCAGATAACAATGAGAAACTTGATGTCTCTCAAATAAGTGTGATAATTACGACAACCTTTACGTTTATACCGGATCAATATTATGGCTAATAAAAACGGTTTATGGTTTGCCTATATCGCAAGCTTTTTAACACCTTTCACACTACTAATCTCTGGTATTGTTGCCATTATTTATTCTGGCTATCAGTTGAATAAAGGTACTGATGAAGTGGCTTACAGCCATTATTACACCATTATTCGAAGCTTCTTTTTGTTCTTCACATTTTTTGTTGTTTTGGGTGTAACTGCGGCGACTACAACGGGTATGGTAGCGGGTGCTGAGTATTGGGTACATAGTAATGTGCTTCATACTGTACTGAATGTACTGCCGTTTATTGGTGCAGTCATTGCCTTGGCAGCGATTGTGGCTTGGTTTGCGAAGATAGTAAAAGGTATGAAGCAGCTTAGTGTAAACAAAGCTGTAGAAATGTAATTGCGAAACAGTGGTAATACAAAAAAACCTGTGGCAAGTCTGATGAGTTACTCAGACTTGCCACAGGTTTTTTTATTGCTCGCTTTCTCGTTAACTTAGGGGGGAACTAGTCTAGCTTGTCGATTTAGCTTCTAAATTGAGTAAATAAAGTGTCGAGCTCTTTTAAGAGAGTCTCTGTTTTTGGATCCTGTTTTTTCATTGCAGAGATCGTATCTTTCTGTAGTGCGATTTCGAGTTTACTAAGCTCAGGATCTGCCATGATAGATTCACGTTGTTTAGCTAATGCTTGTTTTTCTTTCGCAAACGATTTTATTAGCTCAGCACGTTGTTCGTCTGTCGTATTTTCATCTCGTACTTGTTGCTGGATATCTTGCGCACGTTTCAGGAATTCCTCTGGCTGGTAATTGATTTCTTTTGCTTTCTTTTCAAACGTTGCTTCAAATGTTTTTACCTGATCAACAAGAGCTGGGTTTGATTGCATGGTTTGTGTTCTTATATCAGCTAACTCTTGCTGAATTATGCCAATACGATTAGCCAGTTTTTGCTGTTCAACAGCAGGTGAAGCCATTACTTCACTCGCATTTACTTGCACGCTTGCGATAAAGCCAAGTATTGAAAAAGATAGAAGCAGTTTTGTAAATAAGGATTTAAATAGAGGGGCTTTCACCGTTATTTTAGACATGTTTATATCTCATGTTATTTAGTATGAGATATACGTTAAATGTCGGAAGGGGGAGTTATGTCAGAAGATTGTCATGAAGGCTGTTTAAAAGCTGAACACTCTGCAGGTCGATATCTCAATGAATCTAAGCTTTCTGAATTTAGGTAAAAAAGCCGGTATTAAATACCGGCAAGGAGATAGTGTGTCAGTGGCATTATCATGTAGGTACCAACATGCATGCTCACCGATTATTATTGATTAGTTTTATTCTTCACCTAGAAGGAATGCAGAGTCGAGTTGGCAGAAAGCAACAAGTAAGTTAACAGATGCAGTATAAAACCCGAAGTCATCACGTGCTTTACACGACTGGGCAAATGCTGGAATCCAGTTCAATAGCATGTTATTAACAAAGGCTAATTGCGCTTGCATCAACGCTTCACGTTTTTCTTCATCCAGCTCTTGGTTTGCTTGGATAATAAGATTGCCCATAAAGTCTAATTCGACTGCAATATGATCTGCAGGTTCGTTGAATTCTTTACGTTGTGCAATGCCGTATTCTTCCATTAATGCATTCATATCTTGAGCTGGTTTATCGTTTAATAAACCAGATTCACCAACATATATTGATGCATAAGGTAACGCGCCTGATTTTGGTGTGCTCAGAAATAGGCCACAGAAATCAGCTGCTAATTCAAGCTGTGCATCTTCACGTGTTTTTAGCGTGTTGATCGCATTGCGGAATGTTTCAACGGGTTCTTTAAGCTCTGGTGTCATTCCTAAACCAGACAAGAAAGTGAACATTTCGTCACCGTGGTATTCGGTTAAATCTTCATTCGTCAACTCTCGAGCTAAAAGCGAAGACATCCACCAGTAAATCTCAGCACGTTGTTCGTTGAAAGCAATAAATTCTTGCATGGTCACTCCAGACACTTAAAACATATTCACATAAAACATAGATTTGTAATGATTATATGTGAATAGGCTTTATTTTGTTTAAAGAAAGGTGAGGTTATTGCTTCAGATCGCCTATCTTTTTATTATTTTTGATTAGCCGCCTATATTTAAGGCGGCTATCATTCAGTTCACTAAAACAATGCGCACATCAAGTATTCGCTTGGTTGCTTATTGTTTTGCCTATAGCGTTAATATTCTAACGTACAGGGATTACTCTAAATCCATTGCTGGGAATAGAGGGTTAATGTCAGTGACTTCTACAGGTCCATTAAAGCCTGTTACCGCTGGAAGTTTTCCAGTGTATTTTTCGATATCTACTTGAGCCGATGCCGCTGTTGTTGCCTGCGCAAGCTTTGATGAACCAACATCTTGAGTCAGAACGTTTGGATCGCCATAAGTACAAATCGTGCCTGGTTTACCGCCTTCAAGTGGGCTATACCATGCGCCCTCGTGAATACGACAAACACCCGATTTAAAGTCTTCAGTTACTACTGCGCCTGCTAGTACTTCACCACGGTCGTTGAATACGCGAACAACATCACCAGATTTAATACCGCGTGCTTTTGCGTCGATAGCACTGATGTAAACAGGTTCACGATCAGCAACAGCATAACTTGCGCGAAGCTCTGTCGATGAACATAGCTGTGAGTGTAAACGGTGGTTAGGGTGCGTGCTTTGCATGTTCAGTGGGAACTTGTTTGACTGAGGACCACCGTGGCTACGCTCATTCTTTTCAAACCACATTGGGTGACCCTGACAATCGTCGTAACCCATATCAGCAATTGTCTTACAGTAGATTTCAATCAGACCCGAAGCGGTACCTAGAGGCTCTAGATCTGGTTCTTTACGGAATGATTCGTGGCGTACCCATTCAGCACCTTCAGGGAACTCAATGAAACCTTCTTCATCCCAGAATTTTTTGAAGTTAGGCATACGAACACCAAGACCACGGCCTTGTAAACGTGCACCGTTATAGATTTCTTCAATCCATTCCATTTGTGTCTTACCGCCGGTGAATGCTTCTTCACGATCAAAGCGACGACATAGTTCACGGAAAATATCGAAATCATCTTTTGCTTCGAACATAGGCTCAACGACTTTAGGCAGGGCGATAATACCTGCATTTGAGTGGTTACCGTATTGTTCGATGTCATGACGTTCATGCGTTGTTGTTGCAGGTAAAACGATATCTGCAAAACGACATGTCGCTGTCCATTGGTGCTCTACTGATACAACCGTTTCCAGTTTACGCCATGCTTTGATCATTTTGTTACGATCTTGATGGTGGTGGAAAGGGTTGTTACCACAGAAGATAGCCATCTTCATTTCAGGGAATGTAACGTCGTGACCATTCCACTGGATTGTTTCGCCAGGGTTCTCGATACAGTCTACGAAACGTGCTACTGGGATATAGGTAGAGTAGCCTTTGTATGAACCATTGTGGATAGGGTCAACGCCTGTTACACCACTAAAGCCAGACATTAATGGGCCATTCGATGTGATAGAACCAGCATCATTGTAGTGCCAGCCGAAACCGAAGCCACCACCAGGTAAGCCGATTTGACCTAGCATTGCAGCAACTACAACTAGCATCCACGCGTATTGCTCGCCGTGTTGCATACGCTGTAGACACCAACCGCCAATGATCTGAGTACGACCAGATGCCATTTGACGAGCAAGTGCACGAATTTCATCTGCTTTAATGCCACAGATTTTTTCAGCCCACTCTGGTGTTTTTTCAACGCCATCGCTCTCACCTGTTAGGTAAGGGACAAACTTTTTGAAGCCAGTCGTGTAATCAGCAATGAAATCTTTGTTGTATAGGTTCTCGGTATACAAGGTATGCGCGATAGCTAACATCAACGGTAGATCAGTTTGCGGGTTAACAGCGATTTGCTCGCCACCAACAAACTTCTGAGTTTCAGAACGAACAGGATCAACGTAAATTACTTTGATTTCTTTGTTCTTTACTTTTTCAGCAAGTTCTTGGTAATAAGCATATGGGCTGTGGTCTGGTACCAACCAACCTACTTGAAGGTTCTTTATTGGATCTGAACCCCAGATAACGATTGTGTCTGAGTTTTCAAGAACCAAAGGCCAAGATGTTTGCTGCTCGTATACTTCCATTGCACCAGCAACGTACGGAAGAATAACTTGTGCTGCACCTGTTGAGTAGTCACCCATTTTGCCAAGGTAAGTACCGTGTAGGCCAATAGCACGCATCATCATAGTGCCGGCAGAGTGAAGCTTACCGACTGACTGCCAACCTGTATGACCTGCGTAAAGTGCGCTAGGACCATAGTTATTTTGCACACGTTCTAATTCGTGGTAGAAGAAATCAAGCGCTTGACTCCATGGCACACGTACAAAACGGTTATCGCCACGTTGCGTAGTGTCAGACTTGTAACCATGCTTTAGCCAATCAATACGAACCATTGGGTATTTAACACGAGCAGGGTTGTAAACAACTTCGCGTACACCGTTAATCATTGGGGTAGGGTGTAAATCTTTTTCGAACGGTACAGTATCTACCCAAACACCATCAACAACTTTGGCGCGGAATGCACCCCAGTGAGAGCCAGACAGCACATTGCCTGTGAACGCGGCTTTGCTATCGGTTGCTGCCATAGCTTGACGTGGTGCAAGTAAGCTTGTTCCTACAACGGATGCTGCACTGACTGTAACCAGACCAGATAAAAAGCGGCGGCGTGAAACACCTTTATTTAGAATTTGAGTCGTCATAGACGAGATCCTTAAATTTGAATTCTGTGTAATAACGCGGGCTAAAAGTATTAACCCGCCTCTTAGGAATTAGTGGGCGCCAGCGCCGCCTGTATCTTTACCGTGATTTTGAAGGTACTTCAGTAAAGTACGCTCTTCTGTTTTAGTTAGACGGTAATAAGCACTCATAGCATTAAGGCCTGAGATCCAGCCATTTGCAGTAAAATGGGCAGGGTCCGGAGCAGCATGGCAAGCGTTGCACGTTGAGCCATACATGTCTTCTGCGTAATTCCAGATAGGTTGAATGCTATCGATCATGTCATCAGAGTTGATCCATGCTTCAACAGAAACGTGTTGCCAAACAATATCGGTTGAAACGTCAGTTTGCTCTTCAAGTAACTTTTCACCCGCTTTTACGTCGCCACGAATAGTTGCTTTAAAGACACGTTTACCCATGTATTCAGTTAGTACACGACCTTTGCCTGATTTTTCTAACCAGCCATCAATCTGTACTTTCAGCATGTCGTCTTTACGTTCAAGAACGATGACTTCAGAAGCCGGTAATAACTTACCTTCTGGCTTAGCGTCAGCATTGTTGGTAGCAAAGAGATCTTTTTCACCCAAAGAGTAAAGTTTTTCTGCAGCAGCACCTTGAGATTTAGCTGTTGTTTGCAGTTCTTCGAAATCTTTCTGGAAGCCACCTGCCATGTTAGGTAACTCGTGGGCAATACCTTTGTGACACTCAATACAGTTCATATCTTCAGCGGCTGCTTTGTTCATTTCAAACGCAGCTTTAGCAGATTGTTTTGAGTGATCCATCGACTCGTAAGCGTGACAGCTCTTACATGTTTTTGAGTTTTGACCTTTCATTCGAGCCCAAACAGCTTGTGCCATCTCTAAGCGGTTGTCTTCGAATTTTTCAGGTGTATCCACTTTCTTAGAAATGAAGTGGTGGTAAAGATCTTTTGCACCTTCCATCTTACGGAATAGTTTACCTGGCAAGTCTTTTGGTTGGTGGCAATCAACACATTCAGCACGTACACCTGAAGCATTTTTAAAGTGAACAGTTTGTTTATACTCTTCGTAGTTACCTTGCATGGTATGGCAAGAGGTACAGAATTCTGTGGTTGAAGCAAACTCAAAACCTTTGTGTACAGTGAATGTACCCGCTAGCGTGATACCGATACCGACTAATACCAACGCAAGAATCGAATACTTGCTGCTTGGTTTTATCAACTTTTGCCAAAGTTTTTTCATATGTGGAATATTCCATGAATAAAGAATTGCCTCCGTAGTACGGAGGTAGTTAAATTTTTATGGGGTGATAATAAGTCCACGATGTGAATAAGGTTAACGGCAAGAATTAACAGTAAGCATCGGTTTATGAAAAATTGTGAATGGTAATGGGATGTGCTAACGTTTTATCAGGCGATAAAAACACAATAAAAGAGATAAAAATGAGTCATCACGTACTTGTTGTAGAAGATGAAATTGTTACCCGAACCAAACTTGTTGGGTATTTTGAGAATGAGGGTTACCAAGTAAGCCAAGCAGAGAATGGCGAGCAGATGCGAGAGATTATGATGGTCGAAAATATCGATCTCATTATGCTCGATATTAACTTGCCTGGTGAGAATGGTTTACTGCTTACACGTGAACTAAGAAGCCGCTCAGAGGTGGGTATTATTCTTGTCACTGGTCGTACCGATAGCATCGATCGTATCGTGGGTTTAGAGATGGGTGCCGACGATTATGTGACGAAACCGTTCGAGCTAAGAGAACTGCTTGTAAGAGTGAAAAACTTATTATGGCGCATGGGCTTAGTCGAAAAAGCGCGCAGTGAAACGTTAGTTGAAATACATGAAGATAACATCATTCGTTTCAGTGATTGGCAATTTGATATTAACAGACGAGCATTGACTCATAACGGTCAGCCAGTGAAGTTAACTAAAGCTGAATATGAGCTTTTAGTGGCGTTTTCTTCGCACCAAAATGTTGTATTAAGTCGTGAAAGAATTCTGAATATGTTGAGCCATCGTGTAGAGGCTCCTAATGATAGAACTATCGATGTTCTGATTCGAAGAATGCGTTCGAAAATGGAAGTTGACCCGAAAAACCCACAAATTTTTGTTACCGTTCATGGTGAAGGTTACATGTTTGCTGGCGATTAAATTCACGAAAATGAACGTTAAAATGGCTGGCTAAAAAGTCATTTAAATGAGCCTTTATTTAAGCCGACGCATTCTATGTGTCGGCTTTTTCATGGCGATTTAACTGCACTTTTGTTGATTTTAATCAACTTTTGTTGAATTTGGGAATAAATGCTAACTGTATGTTTTTAGAGCATTAATAACAAGACCAAATAATTGCGCTGTATTTTTGATTTTCATGCGATGAATTTTACGGCCTCGTTACATGAGGCGTCGTTCCATTAACATGCATATCGAAATGATAACAGCTAAATAATTCGAAATGTTACGGTTATGACATTATTGAAATATAGCATTATATATCGATAAATAATGCAGACCGTTGATGGGGGAATTTGATTAGAATCGAGAGTGTAATATCCAAAACAGCCTGAAATTTTCAGACTGTTTGAGGTTTATATTTGAGGCCGCAGAGTATAATTTATAGCTAGTTATTTGCCAAAATACGTTTAGTTAAAGTTAACAAACGCGGCAAACTATGCACACTTTCTTTCGCGAGTTCTTTTTGCTCGATTAGAACATCTTGTAAAATATCATCCGTCGTTAGTGGATTCGCCAGTACAACCCTGAAAACGGTTGTAATTTTGTGGTTCCACTTTTCAGGTGTTAAACGCGTACGTGATACAAAAGATTTACCCGATTCACGCTGACGCTTTTGAATAAATTTCGTAAGGTCATTAAGTGCATCATGTAATAGATGTTTATCTTCGGCATTCGCAATCGTTAGGGCTTGCTGCGTTTCTGCGGGAACATATCGATAGGTGAGCAAGCATAATTCCGGCTCGGTAATTAGCTCGAAATCGGGATCTTGCTTAATCATATTTGCGAAATGTTTTGCTTTATCAATACTGTTGTTGATCAACATTTCATAGCCTTGTCGGCTAATAATATTCAAACTTGCAAACAATAGCATTGCCATACCGCTACGTGAACCTTCTAAAGTATGGCTACCCAAATCTTTAGATCCTTTACGTAGAATATACTCAGCGTGATGTTCAATAGATGTCATCAAAGCTGGGTTTTTGAAGATAACCATCCCAGCTCCCATTGGTACGTACAGCTGTTTGTGCGCATCAATAGTAATCGAATCTGCTCGTTCGATCCCTTTTAATAAAGAACGGTATTTATTCGACATTAAGGTCGCGCCGCCCCAAGCTGCATCGACATGGAAATGACAATCGTGCGCTTGTGCAATATCGGCTAACTCGTCTAGCGGATCAATATTTCCTGTTTCAGTTGTGCCAGCCACACCAATAATGGCGAATGGCTTAATATTCTTTTCTTTTAGAGATTGGAGCGTAGCAGTTAGATCATCAACTCGGATTCGGTTATTGTCATCCGTTTTTATTGGAATAAGACAATCACGGCCAATACCTAAGACATCAGCTGCTTTTTTTAGTGAATAGTGACCACGTTCAGAGACAAGTATTGCAAGGTCATCATATCCGTAATGCTTCATTGCACGGAATAGACCTTCATTTGCCACACCTTTAAACTCACCATCTGGCTTTAACACATTGTTACGTGCTACCCAAAGTGCGGTAATATTGGCAATTGTGCCGCCAGAACAAAAAGCCCCCAATGAATGGTTTGCACTGTGCATCCACTGCTGATAGAAACTTGTCTCTTCATTGAAGATTAAGTTGTGCATCATGCCTAAAACTTGGCGTTCTAGGGGAGTGAATGCTTTTGAGGTTTCAATCTTTACCAAATTCTGGTTTAGACCGATCATAATTTTTGATAACGGCATCAAAAAATACGGTAGGGCAGACGTCATGTGACCAATAAAGCTTGGCGCAGACGTATGAACCGACTGAGCAACAAGCTTAGTCAGCAAAAATTGAGTGTGATCGGATACAAAACTAGGATTTTCTGGAATGTCAGCAGACGAGAAATCCTTTTCAATCTCTATAAGCGGCTTTTCGCGCGCAGCAATATGCGTACCCAAAAATTCATTTAGGTTTTGTGAGATTTTTTGCTCGATCAGCCCTAGGGTTGATTCAGGTGCTTCCGGCACCGTAAAAATGCGATGTAATGACTCTAAAGTCGCATCGGCTTTTCTATTATCCACTGCCATAATGACTTGTTACTTTTGATTAACTTCGGCAAATTGATGCTAATTTAATAGAAATTGGTATCGATGTCTCGAAATATTTCTATGTTTGCTACTAACTGTTCACATAAAAACCTTCAAGATCATCGATATAGTTACACCAATTAACTATTTTGATATTAAAATTTATAGTTGATACCCACAGTGGCCATTAGGGTGTCTTCGTTATAGAAATTGATATTGGAGTCTGTTGTATTATAACCAATCAATGATACTAGTCCCCAATCTGTCCAACCAAAAGGCTCATTGTATTCATACGCTAAAAAGACACTCCACAGATCATCTTTTTGCTTTTCATCAAATACAGGGTTCTCTGCTTCGTATTGTGCATTTTTATAGCCAAACGTTAGCACGAGGCTAGAGCTAGGTAACATCTGTATAATACTAAGTTGTGCACCATAGGTATCATATGACATCGCGTCGCCATCAGCATCAAGTCGGGTATAGTTTAACGCACCACGTAATAAGCGCCCAGATGCAATCGGCTGGCGGTAAGCCCCCTCTAAATAAATGATATTGCCTTCACGATCTAATGAGGCTATTTCTGTTTCTGATAAGTTTTGTTTTTGACCACTTTTTTCAGTATCAATTTCTTGCTGCCCAACAGATGTTTCCATTGAGAAGTTAGAACCCAGTATATTTTTGTATTGAAAACGGAACCCTTTAATTTTTGTATCTGTTTCAGTTCGGTTTTCATTCACTAAAAAGGGGTCTTCCCATGTTTTAGTCCCAATAATGCCAGGTACATAGCTTAAGCTCACCATGCCATTACCTTCAAATCTTTGACGGTAACCTGCCTCAATGTGGAAACGGCCTAACGCCAAATCAGATCGGCTAGTACCGATGAAAATTTGTTTATCTGAAGCGAAAGTATATTGAATAGCACCTAGCGGGGCGATAAGTGCTTTAGTATCAGATTCACCAGAACTTTCTAGAGAGGGTGTTGATTCTATATCGGTATTGAATTGTGATTTAGTGTTGCTAAAACCCGTAAGCAATGAAATATCGCCGCTGAATCCTTGTTCCCACTGAGCTAAAGGATTAGCCCAAACTGATGTCGAGGTCATTGCGAGAAGCAGACCCATAGAAAGAGGCTTCATTACCACTCCTGTGAAAAACAATGCTGTTAAATAAAAAGGTATATAACGTATATTTTTATATGGCATACAGAGTATGCAAGTTGAATTTTACTTTGTGCTGTTCTTATACGCAAAGCAAGAATACGCTATGTCAATATAATGTTAAATGACAAATTTAAATAAATATCAAAAACATAGATGAATAATTACGATGTTAATGATAATTAATGCTTATATACCTTATCTAAAGTTCGTCTTTCGGAAGTGATTCTTGAGGTAGCATAGATATATATGAGTAGATATAAAAAACCCGCAACAACGAAGTCGCGGGTTTTTATATTTCAGCAATTAAATAACGTTGCTACTAATATAACGTAACTATTAATAGTGTTAATTACACTCGATAGCTGCAATTTTCGTCATTTCTTCATTGTAAGCATTCAGAGGCTTATCAATATTGACAGGGTGGGTCAGTAAGTCAGCAAAGGCACTGCGTAGCTCATAGTTTTTCTTATGAGGCGTACTTTGGCGGTCATCAAATGCTTTTTTTGCATAACGACCAAGTTCGTCTTGTTGTGTTGACAGTTTTTTAACGTCTTGCTGAGTTAGCTGTAACCAAGATTCAACCGATTGGGTAAGGTCAAGTTTGGCTTTATCGTTTTCTAAGTACCAATCAACCGCTTCACGATTCAATTCAAAGTGATGTTTTCGACCAGCTAAAAACCAGTCACCCACTTCTCGAAGGCTTTCATCTTGTTTAATACTCAAATCAACCAAACTCTGATACCAGCTTAATGATGCATCGACATACTGGTGGTATTTGTCGCTTTCACAGCTAGTTGTTGATGCCAGTGCCGTTGTTGGAAGAAGTACGAGTGAAAGAATTACAGCAGATAACTTCATTGCCTATCCTTGATTGATCAATGTTTGTTTTTATGTGCCAATTGTAACGAGATGATTGTGATAAAGAAAACGATTCTTTATCAGAATGATTCATTCATCCTGAATCTACTTATTTTTTGTAGCTTTTATAATGGATAAACTTGCAGGGCATCACATTTTATAGACTCTGATGATTCAGCAATGTGACACTTCTAAGTGGGTCTAACACCCTCGGTGCGCATTATGTTTTAAACCATCACGCTATGGGATGGAGGTCAAGAGATACCACCGAAATGTAAACGGTTAATGAGAATGTACACAGGAAGAGAAGTAGGAATAAGCGAAAGTTGGACAGGGTGGAGAATTGCTAAAGAAAATCTAATTTCCCCAAATGGTTTAAGTATCACTTCAAATAAAGTATTAACGGGAACCAGATCAACTACCGGCTCAAATGCCTTTAGGTCATTGCAGGAATTATAATACCAAGCGTTTTGAGTTTTTTCTTAACACCTTATAATTGTCACCTTGTAATGTTAGTGCTGACATTTGTACACACAAAATAAGAGGTTTACTTATGGATACTAGAATCCAGTTTCGTGTTGATGAAGAAACTAAACGTTTGGCTCAATTAATGGCAGAAAGCCAAGGTAGTACACTGAGTGATGCTTGCCGTGAACTGATAGAGCAACTAGCCGAACAGCAGCGTAAAACAATGACTCATAATGCTTGGCTTACAGAGCAAGTAAATGCTGCTTTTGAAAAGTTTGATTCAGGAAAAGCTGTATTTATTGAACAGCAAGACGCAAAAGTACGTATGGATGCACGCAAAGCTAAGATTCGAAATCGAGGTCAAGCATGATACTTTGGGAAGAAGAGTCACTTAACGACCGTGAGAATTTTTTTGAATTTCTCTATGACTTTAATCCCGAAGCCGCTGAACGAACTGACCAGATTATTGAAGATAAAGTCGAAAACTTACTCGTTCCCCCTTTGATGGGTGTACAAAGAGAAGGTATTCGAGGTCGTTTACTCATTATTCCAGAGGTATCAATGATTGTATCTTACTGGGTTGAAGGCTCAATCATTCGTATAATGCGCGTACTGCATCAGAAGCAAAAATTTCCTGCCGAGTAGCTTATTCTTTCTTGTATAGTTAACGTTTAACATAAGTTACGCTACGGCTAACTCACCAAGCACACTGAACACCATACCAAAACCGCCGAGTGTAACGCGCCCCCTTTGATTGCCTTGTAGCAGCTAAAAGTAAGTGATAAATTTAGTGTGGTAATCTAATCAACTTCACAACTAGACAAGATAAAAAGATTGCAATTGACATTAACAAACCAATAAGTGAAAAAGAGTAAGGGCCATAGCCAGAACCGCCAAAACGGTACTGTACACTAACAAGCCCATCATCCAAAAGAACACCAATATTGAAAAGTAATAATGTAACAGTAATAAGAAGTATAAGAAGAAAAATAACCTTAACTTTAAAACCCACAACATTTTCATTTATTATTGGTTCTTTATAAACAGCCATACTGATTTTAAAAACAAACCAACTTAATGCAAGTAAACAAACTGACAATGCAACGTTAATAATCATTGAACTTGATAACATTCAGTTAAAAGTGACCACTGTTCATTTGATAACGAAACACTGACAGAACTATCATGATTAAAAACTTCTTCACCAATAGCTGATGCAGTAAATCCATCATTTGATTCTAGAATAACCTTAAATGAGGATATACTTTCATTACCATCTATATTTATAACGGCATGAGGCTTGATGCCAACCATAACTTTTTCAAACTTATATAATTGGTTCAATGTGTCAGAGGCTTCTAATGATACTTCTTTTTTAATAACTTCTGTTTGACTTGACTCGTGAATCATAATGCAGTTTATATCCACCATTGCATTTAATGATGTGGAAACTAATAATGATGTTAATAAAATTAAAATCCTCATTTTAATAATAGATTCCTTTACCTACAGCTTGGCTATTTGCAATTTGCCACCTCAACTTATCCTCGACCTCCCAAGCAGTTTTCTTTGATTGTTTCATCGCCTTATCCTCAAGTAACTTAGCAAGCTTTTCTGTAATCCTATATTCTTTATCTAATCGATCAAGCGCATAGCTCGCGGCTAAGCCAACAACTATGGCTAATGCCACGGGTGCCGCCGCAATTGTTGTAATTGCACTTACTCCTGTTGCAAAAACTGCCCCAACGATACTTGATATACCGATTTTTATAAGAGAAACCGACAGGTCTGCAACTAAATCATTCAATAAAAATCTATCTTTTAGGACATGCTGAAGCACGATTAAAGGAACAGTAAGAAAAATTGTTAGACGAGCTCCCTGTATTGCTGACGTTTTTATTCCTCTTTGCCCTACGATCATATCGACAACTTTTGCATTAGTGCTTAAATATCTTGTTCCAGTAAATATTTTACGCTGCCCCGGCTTTCCTTTGAAAATGACATACTTCTTGCCATTAACCATTTTTTCATAAGCTCGCCCAGTAAATCCTAAATCTTTAACAAGCTTATGTAGTATATTTGAATCTAATGAAGCTGCCACATAACCACTTGTTGTCCTTAAAACATCAATATAATCAATCTTATTTATTTTAGCCAATTCGACTACGTCACTGTCGCTTACTACATACAAACAATGATTACTCGACATAGTAAATTTCATTTGTGACAACGGCTTTATTCCATTGTAATGGTAAGCACTCATATTAGCCTCCAATATAAAAAGCTCACTTTAATTACTCTTTCACCTTGGAGGTATTTTAATGTTTTGATTTACGACTCATATCAAACTATACAATCGACCTGTTGCAGCTAACGTTGTATTCAATGACCTAAGATCGTATGTCTCATAGTTACATCAAGCATTTAATCGTAACAATAATCACGATAAGTTCGTAAAATAGCCGATTAAGAGCAAAAGCAGCTTGGCTGTGTGAAGGGCAGTTAATGCGGGTTTTTGAGTAAATACCATAACTCGTTTATGTCTAGAACGTAAAATAAAAATGCCAATCAACGAATTGATTAGCATTTATTTATTTTCTAGCTGTTATGTATGTCTGAATTACTTTTGATTCTTTTTCATCGCAATGGAGATGCAGTATGCTGCGCCCCCCCATGTGATACCAAAACCAAACAGCATCATTATAATTGCACCTGTAGTCATAATTAACTCTCCTGTTGGGTTGGTGATTTAGACGTTACGTTGATGATAACCGCGACAACAAACATTGCAGCAACCAAACCCCAACCTAGCATCAGTAGGTCAGACATTTCATAACCACCGTAACCTTCGTTGAATGTTTTCCAAAGATTCGTTGCAAGAATTACCGCAAGCATTATTGGGCTGATGAAGCGAATACAAATTTCGAACCATTTACCGATACTAAAGTCAGAGATATCATTGGCGTAATCGCGAATATCTGAAATCTTAAGTAACCAACCGATAACGATAAGTTCAATTAGACAGCTTGCAAGTAGTGCAACGTTATTAATGAAGTAATCCACAAGGTCAAGTAGAAGCAGACCGCCATTCGTTGCAAATGCCATTGATACCGCAAAGCCTACACCACAAACAACAGAAGCTGCTTTCTTACGTGACCAGTTTAGCTTGTCAATAACAGCTGACGTTACTGCTTCAATGATTGAGATATGTGAACTCAAACCTGCAACAACAAGCGCTAAGAAGAATAGTGGACCAAGTATATACGGTGCTGGTAGTAGATTAATGGCTGCTGGAATAGTAACAAACGCTAGACCTACACCTGCCGTTACAACTTCTGTTAGCGGTTTCGCTTGGTCTTGAGCCATATAACCCAATACTGCGAAAATAAGCACACCAGAAGTAATAGAGAAACCACAGTTAATCAGTACCGTCATGAATGCGTTGTTATTAATATCAGACTTCTCTGGCAAATAACTTGAATAAGCAATCATGATGGCAAAACCGACACTCAATGTGAAGAATATCTGTCCATAAGCTGCTGACCAAACCGTAGGGTCTGTGATCTTGCTAAAGTCTGGTTCGAATAGGTAGTTAATACCGTCTAGTGCACCAGGTAGGAAAACAACACGTGTTATTAAGCCTATAACCATAAGGAATAGAAGAGGCATCATTATTTTACTTGCACGTTCGATACCGCCTTTAATACCGGTAAAGATTGCCGCAAAAGTAATTCCCCAAGCTAATACCATTGGTAAAACAATGTGCATTTGCAAATTGCCTAGCTTACTTGGTGAGTTTTCACCTAGCTGTAGGTATTCACTAAAGAAGAAGGCATTAGTATCGGCCCCCCAACTTTGTGTGAACGAGTACCCTAAATATGAAATTGCCCAACCGATAATTGCGACATAATAAACAGCAATGATTGCAGCAATAAATACTTGGAACCAACCAAGCCACTCAAGTTTTACACCTAGCTTAGAAAAAGCACGAGGTGCAGCACCACGAAGTTTATGACCTAAAGTGAATTCCATGATCATAAATGGAATACCGGCTGAAATCATGGCGAAAAGGTAAGGAATAAAAAATGCGCCGCCGCCATTCTCGTAAGCCATGTATGGGAATCGCCAAATGTTACCTAGGCCAATGGCTGAACCAACCGCTGCCAAGATAAAACCGGGACGAGAGCCCCATTGTTCTCGCTTCATAAACATCTCCTTATGTACTGCTAATCACTATGAAACTAAATATTCTTAGAGATTTATTCTCTAAATCAGAATCCTAAGTCGTGACATCTGGTTTGATAAGCCACGCTGATGAGTTGAGACTAACCAGAGATAATATGTAAATCAATAGAGTACGCCTTTGTTAACAACCTGCTCTGAAGGTGTTAACGTTTGGTTTTTTACTCTAATGATTGTTGAATAGGGTGGTTTGCGGGTTAATAATTGAAGTTAATCACTGGGTATTGCCTGCCTTGCAGTGTTTTATTTTATTTTCTAATAGTTGTAAAAATGACTGCAAAATAAGCGAAAACTAGCAGGTAGGGGCTGATTTGCAAAATATCAGCCATATTACATAACTTTTAACCCTGCCTTTTAGAAGGTAAAGCTAAGCCCTAGATTTGTTTGAAATTGACTCAATATTTTCGAATCTACGTGAATTTTACAGGTTTCATCACCCGTTGGCAGGGTACAAATTGAAGATGTATTGCTATCAACAACGCTTGCTAACCATCGAGTTTCAAAAACAATTTTCGCATTTTTATGCAATTTATATTCAGCGCCACCAAAAAGGCCACCAGAGAATAAAAGACTGTTATCAGACCAGTCGGAATCAACGAAAGTTCCCCCTAAGCTGGCTCCAAAGTAGGTGTCAATTTTAGGGATTAATTCGAAACGCAGAGAGCTTTGAAAATGAAGGTATGTAAAAGAGGTATCATTCTTAAAATCTTGTGTCTCTGTGGGTAAGTAGCTAATAAATAAGCCAACTCTTCCTGGGTCAACATCGGTTTCAACAGATAGTGCAAAATGAAGGTCGTTTTCAGGCTGAATATTTATGCCATTTTCATCCGTAACATCACCAGAGAACGTATAACCAACAAAAGGGGTGATATGTACAGGGTACTCTGCGGCTACTTGGGAAGAAAAAAATGCGATGATACCTAACACTGAAGTACTAATCGTTGATGGCTTCATACATTTTTCCTATATCCTTTAGAATTGTGGGTTTAATTGTGACAGCTATCTTAAAAACGTGCTTACAAATTGATAAGGATCTTGAAGTCACCCTAAACTATAGTTAATAATATGTTAACTGCTTGGTTTGGGAGGATGTAAAATATGGAAGCTGATCTAAAATTTGCACTTATTACAACTGGTGTGGTTTTTGCTATTCTAATTGGGTTTGGGTTAACTGCAATTGGCGCGTAACATTGTGCGATAAATATGTAACTTATTAATAATGGCTAATGTTTTGTGTTTGTCGTTCCGTTTACGTTAAACATGAAATGATATTCTTACTACAATGAGTTCTGATGAGTTTTTTGTAGAGGGATTATGTCGAATCATCTGTCGTTTAGCTTAAGCTCTATTGGTTTACATACTATTAACGAATTTTCGACGCAGATTGCTCAGTCGCGTCGAAAGAAAATTGCTTTAGTTGTTCAAGGTGGAGGTCAAAGAGGAATATTCACTGCGGGCGTGTTTGATGCATTTTTGGAGGCTGGTTTTGATCCTTTTGAACTGTATATTGGCACATCTGCTGGTGCCTTGACGGTATCTTCTTTTCTTAGTCGCCAGCCTAACTATAGTTACAACTTCATTGTTAATTACACGACGAATGATGAATTTTTTAATCTTTATAAATACCTTAGCCAACAAAAGCCATTAAACCTTGATTGGGCGTTACAAGCTATTTCCCCGGGTGGCGATACTCCTCTTGATTTTCAGCAAGCACGTAAAACATTAATTCATCGTAATGCTTATGCATGTGCAACGCGTAAAGATACCCTTCAAGATATTTACCTTCCAATGTATCAAGAAAACTGGCGAGAAGTATTACGTGCTACTTGTGCCATTCCGGTTCTTTATAATCAGCCAGTGAATATCAATGATCTTGAATGGGTTGACGGTGGTGTTGCTGCTGCTGTGCCAGTGAAAGAAGCGTGGAGGCAAGGGGCCGAGTTAGTTGTTGTGATAAGAACAGAGCCGGTTAATGAAGATCTGATACAAACCAGTTCAGACGGTAATGCTGAAAAGTCACCAGGCGTATTTGATGATTGGCGAGAAAGAATAGAAGCAACACTTCCGCAGTATATTGAGAAGCTAAGCCTTAATGAACCAATGGATAAAATTAAAAATATACATAGTGATTTAACCCTGCGATTTGAATCATGGAAAGAAATGCGTGTTAGTAATGAAGACAGCCATTCTCGTAATATGAGCGTATTCGATATGATGAATAAATTTGACCAACTCAATGATAGAGAAAAGATAAATACGACGAGCAGCGATAAAGAAAAGCTTATTCATGAAAGCAAATCACCTTATTGGTCACTGTTTGCTTCAAATAATATTGAACGGTTTTTATCAATGGCAGGAAAAAGTAAAAGTGCGGAAGTGATGGATATGCTAAGGCGTTACTATTATACCTATAATGATTTAAATGCGTTTTTAGTTAATCTTCCAGAAGACTTAAAAGTCATTCAAATTGCACCTGAAAGCAGCTTAAAAAGTCGTGCACTGCTGAGTAGTGAAGATGATCTAGAAATTGATTATCTAGAAGGTAAAGTCATAGGGCGTCAATTTTTAGAGCACTTTGCCGATATTTTAAATGAAAAAACAACGCTGAAAAGAGATAAATAAAAACACAGCGAATGCTGTGTTTTTATTTTAGAGAGGATAAAACAGTAATACTTTACCCTACTCGAATTAATCAATACTTTAGCTAAATTACGAAAGTACTTTTTGTAGCCAAGGCCAGCCTTGTTTCTTACGGCTTAGCGTATTTTCCATTGTAAGTACGCCATTGTCTGCGAATGTTTCTAATGTCGCATTCCAATCACCTTTAAATAGTAAGCGTGTCGTACTTGTTGTGATATCTGTAAGCATTAGCGCTGCCATTGCTAAACCTTCTTCGTCACAACGACGTTGAAGATCTGCGTTTAGCTCATCAATTATGCTATCAACTTGTTCAAGTGTTGCTAGCTCAATTTGACCAACAACAACGTTACGGTTATTGAATGGGTATGCTTTAAGATCTTTTTCAACTAACTCTGAAGCGGTTAGACCTTCAATGTCAGTTTTTGCGATTAGAAGCTCTTTGATGAACAGGTCAAGATCTTCAACACCAGCAAGTGGTGTTAGCTCTGCAATTGCATCACGATCTTTCTGAGTACAAGTTGGAGAAGCGAAACCTACTGTGTCACTTAGAATTGCAGACATCATTAATGTTGCAAGTGGCTTCGTGATTTCAGTACCTTCCATCTTGAATAGGTTGAACATGATTGTACATGTGCAACCAACAGGCCAAATCCATGCTTCTAATGGATTAACTGTCATCACATCACCCAAACGGTGGTGATCAACAATACCTACGATTTCAGCTTCTGCAATATCGTCCGGTGCTTGTGCAAGATCGGTGTAGTCTACTAACCATACTTTTTGACCGGCAACACCAGTACACATTTCTGGCTGATCAACACCAGCAGTTTTTAGGATGTGCTGAGTTTCACGGTTAAGCTCGCCTTGACGAACGGCTTTTGCTTCTAAACCACGAGCTTTAAGAAGTGCTTCACCTACAAGAGCTGAACAGATGCTATCACTATCTGGGTTTTTGTGACCTACAACTTGAATCATCATGTTTCCTTTACTGCGCCGATTACAGCAACAACCTGCTGTAAGACTGAATGGGACTAACCTGATGGCTTAATTTCTTAAATGAAGCCAGAGCAAGTGATCAAACTCGGGCAATTCTAGAGGTTTTTTACAAAATAACCAATTAAGTTGCGCAATTAAAGGTGCGGTTGGTTAAATCCGCACCTAACTCAAGCTATCTAAATATGAATTTACTCTTTGATTTTATAACAATTTAAGCAAATATCTGATCATTTTGCTTGTTCTATCGCAACGGCAACGGCAACAGTTGCGCCGACCATTGGATTATTCCCCATACCAATAAGCCCCATCATTTCTACGTGGGCAGGTACAGATGATGAGCCAGCAAATTGTGCATCGGAGTGCATGCGGCCCATTGTGTCTGTCATGCCGTAAGAAGCTGGACCTGCTGCAACATTATCAGGGTGAAGAGTTCGACCTGTACCGCCGCCTGATGCAACAGAGAAATACGCTTTATTCGCTTCTAGACGTTCTTTTTTATATGTACCGGCAACGGGGTGCTGGAAACGGGTAGGGTTGGTTGAATTACCAGTGATTGAGATATCAACCTCTTCACGGTGCATAATAGCAACACCTTCACGTACATCATCAGCGCCGTAGCAATTAATTTCACCACGTTGACTTGTTGAGAAGCGACGCTCTGATACCACATCCAATTTACCTGTTTCGTAGTTGAACTGGGTTTGTACGTAATTAAAGCCATTAATACGTGCAATCATATAAGCTGCATCTTTGCCTAAACCATTAAGGATTACGCGAAGAGGGTGGTGACGTACTTTGTTAGCGTTCATTGCTATTTTAATCGCGCCTTCAGCAGCAGCGTAAGATTCGTGACCCGCCAGAAAACAAAAGCACTGAGTATCGTTATTCAATAAACGTGCGGCTAAGCGGCCATGACCTAAACCAACTTGACGTTGATCGGCAACAGAGCCTGGAATACAGAAGGCTTGCAAGCCTTGGCCAATATATTCTGCTGCTTCAGCTGCATTTCTTGCTTCTTCTTTTAGTGCGAAAGTTGCACCTAATACGTAAGCCCAAGAAGCATTTTCAAATGCGATAGGTTGTGTTTCTTTTACAATATCGTAAGGGTTAACATTACGCTCTTTACAATATTCCAGTGCTTCTTCAAATGACGCGAAACCGTATTGTTCAAGTACTGGAGTGATTTGGTCGATGCGACGGTCGTAACTTTCAAATAGAGCCATGATGGTATCCTCAAAATTCAGCGTAATAGCATGTGATGCGTAAGTCGTGTATGACTGCGTTTATTGGTGACGAGGGTCGATAGTGCGAACCGCTTCGTCGAAACGGCCATATTGACCGCAGGCTTGTTCCATCGCCTCTTCCGCAGATGTCCCTTTGCCGATAAACTCCATCATTTTTCCAAGGTTAACGAATGAATAACCAATGATCTCATCGTTGTCATCTAGTGCTAACTTAGTGACATAACCTTCTGCCATTTCCATGTAACGAGGGCCTTTTTCACGCGTACCGTAGTGAGTACCAATTTGGCTACGTAGTCCTTTACCTAAGTCTTCAAGACCTGCGCCGATTGGTAAGCCATCAAGTGAGAAAGCCGTTTGTGTGCGACCGTATACGTACTGCAAGAAAATCTCACGCATTGCCACGTTAATCGCATCACAGACAAGGTCTGTATTTAAGGCTTCAAGAATGGTTTTACCGGTGATGATTTCAGATGACATCGCAGCAGAGTGCGTCATACCAGAGCAACCGATAGTTTCAATCAAGGCTTCTTCAATGATGCCATCTTTAACATTAAGAGTAAGTTTTGCTGCGCCTTGTTGTGGTGCACATGTGCCTACACCGTGGCTAACGCCGGAAATAGCAATTACATCTTTCGGGCTAACCCAGCGACCTTCTACAGGAATAGGTGAAGACGCATGTTGTGGTCCGCGCGAGATAGGACACATGTTTTGAACTTCTGCTGAATATTGCATTACTCTGCCTCATTTGCTGTTCTAGCGTTGTACCGTTCAATTCGTTGTTATTGTGAAATCGCGTCTAATAAAGGCGAGCGATTGAACCGTACAAATTGAATGATTGTGCTTTAAATAAAGGGCAGAGAACGGTAGAGGATAATTACGATCTAACAACTGCAGCTTTCTATGGATGTAGGGACCCACGAAAAAGCTTCCTCTGGCCATTCTATGCCAATGTTGTTAGACGTCATCATCCTTATAAGAAGGGTAAACTTCAGTAAGGCAGTTAAAGGAGGATCATCATCTCCCGCCATAATAATAAGTGGATTATTGTGGCTTCAACGCGGTATTCACGTTGTCGATAAAGTTACTATACGCTTTTATTTGATTTTGTGGCGGGATAATTATTCAATCAAATATTTCATTTCTGAGTGTTAAGAGCAAAGAGGCTAATCGTGCGCCTCATATGTTGCGAGGTTTCGTTCATAATAACGGGAAAAGTCTTCGAATGGCATTGGCTTAGCGTAATAATAACCTTGTATTAAAGTGATTCCCTTTCGATTTAAGTATTCGACTTGTTCTTGATTTTCTACGCCTTCCGCGATCATTTTAAGACCAGCATTTTTTCCAAACAAAATGATAGAGCTCAAAATTTTACTTTTTACGTCATTTGTACCAATTGTTTCTACAAACATTTTATCAATTTTAAGCGTGTCAATAGGCAATTCTTGTAAGTAGCTGAAACCACCGTACCCCGTTCCTGCATCATCTAGTTTTATATCGATGTTCTGGCTTTTTAATTGGTTTATTACTTTTTCTGCTTTTTTTAAATTGGTGAAGGGTGTACGTTCTGTTACTTCAAATGCAATATTGTTCGCTTCGATTTGGTGCTTTTTAAGGATTTTAAATACATTTTCAGCAAAATTATCATCTTCTAGCTGTTCAGGTATTACATTAAGACTGACATAAAAATCGGGATGCTTTAATGCTAATTTGCCGATGTCAGCGGAAACTTGGTTTAATAAATCATATGTTAGCTCAAAGATTTGCCCATTATACTCAGCAATAGGAATAAATAGGTTTGGTGAAATGATCTCACCATTCTTTTTTATCCAGCGAACTAAGATCTCGCACCCGATAACCTGCTGACTAGATGAGTCTACTATAGGTTGATAAAACGGAATGAATTCTTTGTTTTTTAATCCTAAATATATAAGTTCTTTTAATGTACCGTTCTGACCCTTTAATAGTCCAAGTAATAAACAAGTCAATAGTAATATTATGCATAAAATGGCCTGTACAAAAATGACGTCGGCTTTTATCAGTGATGTTACTCCTAGCTTACTTGAATACACATTTAGGAATATACGCTTAGTGAATTGTTGAGATGCGATGAAAAAATAGGTTTCATTTTTTTCTTTTTCAAATAATGATAGAAATTGGTCTTCGACATGTAACTCTACGGCATAACAGTCGCTACACAGTTCGCTTCGAAGGAAAACTTGTTCAAATGGTTCGGTTATGACAATAAACATTCCTCGTTCATCACTTATCGTAATTTTTAAGCGATTATGAAGGTAGGACTCAATAGCAAATTTATTATCACTTATTGTTGCTTGATTGGGCATTTTTTTGACAAGTTCACTATCATTGCCATAAATGGAACACATTCCACTTTTGGTGTGTAATTCAAGTAGTTGTATTGCGGGTGATTCTTCAATATGGTTACGCATTAAAGCTATATCGTTATCATTACATGTGAATGATACTGCATCAGCTAATTGTTCAATTTCACCACCGATAGAAAGGTAGCGATCTTGATAAAAGTACTGGAGATTATCTAGTCTACGTTTAACTTCATATTTAAAAAGAAAAAAACTCAATATCTCTGTTGAGGCGATAATCAAAACTATTCCAGCAATGAATATAAATAAGGGCTGTTTCCAGCGAACCCAAGTGATATTGTTCATTGTTAGCGGAACCCTCAATGGTATGTAATTCGAACGTGTGATTGATACGGTGTTGTTGTTATTTATATACGATATTAATCAATCAGTTCATGATAATGCAAAAATTATAACTGAACACACAGTATATAAATACAAGGGTAGTATTTATATATTGAAAGTGAATATTAATATTCTACGAAAGCAATTGCATGAATAACTATATTATTTCTCTCACTATTATTTGAGTGGAATGCTTTTAATCGGTTAAGCGAATGTTGTGTATGTAAAGTATTGTTAAATGTAAATGCATGCTGGTAATGTACAAAGGGAGTTTGTAATATAACTGTTTGTTATTTAAGTTTACTTTCTTCATGGAGGAAGCCGATGCAAGCATGTTTTTATGTTGATGATTTGTTTTATCGCCAGCACCAATTTGAATTACCTCTGGATTACACGGATCAAGATGGTGAAACAATCCGCGTGTTTGCTCGAGAGGTTGTCGCGAAAGATAAGCAAGGTACTGATTTACCGTGGCTTGTTTACTTACAAGGTGGCCCTGGTTTCCCAGCTCCTCGTCCAGATAGCAACAGTGGCTGGTTTAAGCGTGCTTTAAAACAATACCGTATTCTATTGTTGGATCAACGTGGTACGGGGTTAAGTACGGTGATTAGTCATCAAACTTTAGCCAGTAGAACACCAGAACAACAAGTCGCGTACCTAAGCCAATTCCGTGCTGATAATATTGTGCGTGACGCTGAAGCGATTCGCGAGCAGTTGGGTATTCAGCAGTGGGCGTTGTTAGGGCAGAGTTTTGGTGGCTTCTGTGCGTTACATTATTTGTCTTATTATCCGCAAAGTTTGTCTCGTGCTTATATCACGGGGGGGATTCCGTCGATGACACGTCATGCTGATGATGTGTATCAAGCGACATATCAACGTGTATTGGATAAAACCCAACAGTTCTTCCATGCATTTCCTGCAGCACAAGGTATGTGTAATCGTATTGCCGATTACTTGCTGAATAATGAAATTATACTGCCTAATGGTCAGCGCTTTACTGTAGAGCAATTCCAGTTGATTGGTATCAATCTTGGTCGCAGCGGTGGTGCGTTAGCCATGTATTACTTACTGGAAGACGCTTTTGTTGACGTAAATAGTAAACCTGAACTGAGTTACAGTTTCTTAACCGCGATGCTAGCTGAGCAGTCATACCTGACTAACCCGATTTATGCCATTTTGCATGAATCAATTTACTGTCAGCAAGATGCATCACAGTGGTCTGCACACCGTGTTCGTGAACACTATCCGCAATGCAATTATGTTTCTGGTGAAGATTTCTGCTTTACTGGCGAAATGGTATACCCATGGATGTTCGATCAATTAGAAACCCTTAGGCCATTAAAAACAGCTGCGGATTTACTGGCTGAAAAAGCAGATTGGCCGCAGTTGTATGATGTTGATCTATTAGCTAAGAATACCGTACCAGTTACTGCTGCGGTTTACGTTGAAGATATGTATGTAGAGTTTGATTATTCGCGTGAAACATTGGCTTTAATGCCCAATGCAAAAGCATGGATGACGAATGAATATGAACATAATGGTTTACGAGCAGATGGTGAGCGTATTCTCGATAAGCTTATATCTATGGCTGAAGTGATAGAGCAAACACAAAGCTAAAACCTAAATGCTAGCTGCCCTGAGTACATATCCGATGATTGAGTCGATTGAATTAAAACGCTGATGTCAGCCTGAATGCTATACCTTGAGGTCGCTTGGGTATATGTATTACAATTTATAACGTGCTTTACGTGGAGAACATTGTGCGCTCATTAAAAGTTACCTGCTTAGCAATAAGTTGCATAATGTATTTTGCTGGGTTTTGTTATAATATAACAAAACAAGGTGAGGTAAGGCGGCTTAAGGTGGTCAAAAAATAATACCCTTACTCTTACTATACTTTTTAAGTGTGAATATTTTAGATATTATCTAGCAACAAGCAGAGGAATATTCATCTGTCGTACTATCGTTTAGTTATATCTATGCTGAGATGAAGCGCGACACATGAGTATTTTGTAAAGATTATCAGTCTATAGGGTATACGTTCAAACATAACGCTCACACAATGTTCGTTGTAATAGTTTTTGAATTGTAGACCCTAAAGGCATTAAGACGTACTTAGGAACAACATGGTAAATATAAGAGCACGAGTGCCTTTTAAAGTTGGCCAGAAGAGTAACATTCCGGCTGATTTGCTTTCTTTCAATGGTCTTGAATCTGGTAAAGAGCATGTAGCCGTTATTTTCCAAGCTGCAGATACGAAACCGGCAGTACCATTGGTACGTATGCATTCAGAGTGTTTAACCGGTGATGTTTTCCACTCTTCACGTTGTGACTGTGGTGAACAGTTAGATGAAACCATTGAAAAAATGGGTGAAATGGGTGGGGTGATTCTTTACTTACGTCAAGAAGGGCGTGGTATTGGGTTATATAATAAGATTGATGCTTATGAACTGCAAAGTAAGGGTATGAATACTTATGAAGCGAATAACCACCTTGGTTTTGGCGACGATCTTCGTGATTTTACAGAAGCAGCTTTAATGCTTAAAGCGTTAGGTCTTAATGAAATTCGCTTGGTAACAAATAACCCGAAGAAGATTCGAGAGCTCGAAGAAAACGGCATTATCATTACTGAAGTGGTTGGCACTAAAGCCCACGTAAAAGATGGTAATGAAAGTTATCTGAAAACGAAAGCTAGCCACGGCAAGCATCGCTTTCACTTTGATTGATTAACTATTAAGCACTCTGTTTAATTATTATGCATGGCGTTGTGATAAATAGTTCCTTAGCAAAAGCCTCGTTTTTTCGAGGTTTTTTTGTATGCAGAAAATAAATAAAATTGGCACTATTTATTCATTACTATTTCTAATGCAAATCATGATAAAGTTTAGTGCTTAATACAACGCTATTTTCTTGCCTGATTGACTATTCAGCATTACTATCACCGCACTTAAGACAGAGCTAGACGCTATACATTAACCCAGAATTAGTCTTAGTTATTGTTATCCTGTTTGTTCGTGGCTTTTCATACTATTAGTGGATTATTCATTCGAGTATTCACTTGTTTTTCTTATGTTGTTTTTTTGAGGGTACAGGTTGTGACTCAGCAATCTTCTTCTAGCCAAATGGCAAAGTTACTATTTCTAGTTATTATTTTGGCCGCTGCTGGCCAAATGACCCAAACAATGTATGTGCCTGCCATCCCAGCAATGGCACACGATTTTGGTGTTCAGTCTTCTTATCTACAAGCGGTAATGGCGGCTTATTTAATCCCGTACGGATTATCGCAGTTCGTTTATGGTCCGCTATCTGATCGTATAGGTCGCCGACCAGTCATTATCGTTGGCATGGTGATTTTTTTAATCGGTACCATTGGTGCGTTACTAGCACCAAGCTTTGAATTATTCTTATTAGCCAGTTTTATTCAGGGTGCAGGTACAGGCTGTAGCGGTGCGATGTGCCGAACAGTAACGCGTGATTGCTATGACGGTGAAGATTTACATAAAGCCAATAGTCTTGTGAGTATGGGGGTTATATTTTCCCCTCTTATTGCACCGGTATTAGGTGGATATTTGTCATCAATGTTTGATTGGTCGGCAAGTTACATATTCTTATTAGTGTTTGGTGCTATCGTAACATTGGCGATGATGTTTATGTTTACTGAAACACTTCCGGTGGAGAATCGCCGTAATGAACGCGTACTCGTTAGCTATCGTTATGTGTTGAGTAACCGCCGTTTCCAAGGTTATGTACTTTGCTTAATTGCTACTTTTGCAGGCATCGCTGTTTTTGAAGCTGCAGCAGGTGTATTGCTAGGCAGTGTACTTAAGCTAGATTCAAAGACGGTAAGTTGGTTATTTGTATTGCCATTACCGGGATATTTAGCGGGTTCTTGGATGTCTTCGGCATTGGTTAAGCGTATTGGTAATAGCCGCGTAATGTATTTAGGTATGTTAGCCATTATTCTGGGTTCACTTACAGTTCTTATTCCAGGTATGGCAGGGTTAGTAACAGTCAGTTCGTTAATTGGTGGGGCATTTATATACTTCATTGGCGCTGGTATTTTGTTTCCTGCGGCAACAACAGCAGCTATTCAGCCATTTCCGCAACACGCTGGAACGGCTGGGGCAATTCTTGGTGGTTTACAAAACTTGGGTGCAGGAATCGCGACTTTGTCGGCATCTTTCATGCGTGCAGATGATCAGTTTAGTGTTGGCTCTGTCATGACAGTAATGTCAATATTAGTTGTATTGAGCTTGATTTGGGTGAAACGTAGTCACCAACAAGATACACCCGTTTTGGTGTAATGCTTGGAATGTATAATTAATGGCTTAGGTCATTAATTATACCGCACTAAAAAGGCGATGCTTTCTAAGTTAGAGTTTTCTAATTAGAAATGCATCGCCTTTTTTGTATCTAGCAGTGATGTCTTAATCACGCTTCCATAAGATATGGCAGAACTTGTGTTCAGGATCACGACTAATTAGCATACGAGCGAATACGTCATCAAGCTGATCATTTTCTTCGTTAACTAAGCCAATACGTACTTCAGCGTACAATTCTTTATCAACGTCAAAGCCAACGTGGCTGCCCCAATCATCGCGTGTTTCAACGGCTTCGGCTGCTCCACGGTCATCAAATTGTGCGGTGAATAAGATCACGTCTACTGGTTCTAAGCTATCAGATGCCATCTCAAGAAAGATGTCGTAAGCTGCGTCAATAACGTCGTCATATGAAATCAAATTTGATGTTTCCATGTACTTGATATGTCTCTTTTCGTAAATGAGTGGGTATTAGAACATGGTTTTTTGAGGTGAGGTAGGGGAAAACAGGAATTTTATACGTGATAAAGGAAAAGGGCTGCTGAAGCAACCCTTTAACTTATTCGTGAAGTTCGATTTATTTGATGGCTTGCTGGTGCTCGGTTGTTGTATTTGTTTCGACCGCTTCAGAGCGAGATGCAGGCGCTGGTTGACTAAGTGCATTTAAATAATCGTCAAATGGCATTGGTTTAGCGTAAAAATATCCTTGGCTTGCCTCAATCTCTAAATCATCTACATATTCAGCTTGTTCGGCGGTTTCGACACCCTCTGCAACCATGGTACAGTGTAATGTATGTCCCATTTCAGCAATATTATCTAAGATTGAATGAGTGACTGCATCTGTAACGGAAGAAGCTACAAAGGTACGATCAATTTTTAAGATATCAAAACGTAAACTTTGTAATGTTGATAAACCCGCGTAACCTGTCCCAAAGTCATCAAGTGCCCATTTGATTCCCACTTCGCGTAGGCGTTGCATACCAAGTTGAAGCTCGGCTAATTCAGTTGATGAGAATGTTTCTCGTTCTGTGAATTCAAAAACCACATTGTGTTGAAGGCTAGGGTACTTTGAAATAATACTAATTAGTTCAGTTACATACCTAGGGTTAATAATCATCGATGCAGTAACATTGATCGATATATAAGTATTATTATTTTCTGCTTGAATCTGCGTTTTTTCATAAGCAGCACGTTCTAGCAGATGAAGTGTAATCGCATTGATTAGCCCGGTGCTTTCAGCTGTGTGAATAAATTCAGCTGGTGAAATTACACCATGTTTGGGGTGTAGCCAGCGCACAAGTAATTCAGCACCGATCCAATGGCCATTTTTAGAATTTACAATCGGTTGATAATAAGCGTAAAACTCTTTGTTTCTAATCCCACGCTGAATATCTGACTTAATTGAACGTCGGAAATTTACAGATACATTGATCAATAATACGGTGAATATCGAAAGCATAATGATAATGGCAGCAGCATAAGGAAATTGCATGAAAAAGGCATTTTTTAATGATTCCTTAGTATATCCGACAGTTAACAAATAAGAGTATTTTTCTGATCGCATCTGTTTTTTATAAATAAAATCGTTTACTGGAGAGGGAGAATTTAAGCATATTAAGTTGTCTACAGCATTACCCAAACAACCGGCAAGTTGTTTTCTATGAGTATATTGCTTGATCCAATAGTCTATATAGCGACTATCAAGCATGATACGGTACCAACCACTAGGTGTTGGCACCATGAAAAACAATGCATTAATACCTCTTCTTTGGCTTGTCGCTCTATAAATAACGTATCCATTATGCTTTTCAAATCTTTTTAAATGGCTATCTTCTATTTTTATATTTGATTTTCTAACGCGATCGCTACAAAGGAATATATCATTCTCTATGTAGCTGATTTCTTGTATTACTGGAGAGTCGAAATTTAATTTTTCTAGCCCTTTTCTATTGTTTTTATCACAAGGTATTGTATTTGAATCAACTCTTGTTAGATCTGTTTTGATTTTGTTAAGGTGAGAATCAATCGCTATATCGAGGTCTTGAATTGTATCTATTGTTGTTCGGTTTATGTTGTTCTTTACCCATATTACATCCAATATAAGGCCTATCAATAGGCATAGTATCAGTAACATTATATTTTTAGGCTGATTCATATAATACTTTGATTGATCGTATGGGAAAGAAGACACGCAAATTATCATAAAATATTTTATGATAATATGAAAAAATGCGATTTATATCAAAATATTAATGTTTTGTTTTGTATTCTGAGGCTTACAATGATAGGTGTCATATTACTACCGCTTTTATTTTGCAACTCGTCATATTTGTGGCACTTCAGTGTGAGTATTTTATAAATTATTATTCATTATGTCGGAATATTGAGGGCTAATGGATAAGTTAATCTGGAATATATAAACGATTATTTCAGTGAGTGTTGTTAATACCGTACTTTATATTTTATGTTAGTGATAAGAATTTTTTAGCAATTCTTAATGTAACCTGAATGGTACGTTTTTGTGTGATGAAAAATAATGTGAATGTCGTTAATCGCACTTTAACAAATTTTTGATTTTGATAGTTCACCCCTTAAGTATTAGTGCTGATACATAAGGATCGGATTATGGAACGTAAAATGTTGAAACGTAATATCTCTTATATGGAAAAAGAGATATGTGAAATGAAAAGGGAATTAGATTTATTAGATGAAAAATATAAAGAGCATCAAGAGCTCGAATTTGTTCCCAGTAAGATATTAGAACATGATTGATTAAAGCGAAAACGGTGCCTCAGAGCACCGTTTATACCCAAATTACCTCAAGATGCTCTGAATCCTGCATCTTGAGGTGACTTGGGTATACTGCCATTCCTGCCTGTATACAAGGTTTTGGGTATAGGCTAGTACTCCCATGTGATTTCATCGGCATCATCACGTAATGCTGCTCACGTTAAGTGAACAGCATTATGTATAAACGTTTTTTTTAGGAGATATAATGATAAAAATGCCCCATCACAAATCGGGATAATTCGTCTGTTTGCTCTTGATTCATTTCTTTCAGGAGAAGAAACTTCTCTTTGTTATCTAAGATATCAAATGCATCTCTATTGAGCTCTACCACATCATTAACACGTAAATAGGCATGGGTTAATGATATCTTCATTGCGGTTTGCGCAAACTCAGAATCAGAATCAAGAAATTTTACGATTTCATCTGGGCTTTCATACAACTCCCAATAAATACCGTTCTTTTTAAAATTGGCTTTTTTAGTCATTACAGTTCACCGTGCGCTTAATTGCGAAAGTTAACGTGTGTACTAAAATGTAGGCATAAATGAAACTTTGCGCATATAATTATTACGGTTGTATAGGGTAGTTTCATTTATGGCTCCGTTTCCCAGAATGGAGCTTTTTTTTGCCTTCAATCCAAACTTTGCAGTCAGCGATTCCAATGTGATTTATAATTATACTGTTGTTATTTAATGTGTTTTATTTTAGATAAGATTGTTGTTAGTGAGTATATTGAGGAGGGTGTAGAGATAGACCCATTGTTTGAAGTTTTGTTTTGGTATAAAACATTACTATTGTATTTATCAATAAATACAAATGGTTAGATTATTTATTGTATTTTGTATTAAATGGTAATTATTTCTATCAAAAGTGGAATGAAAATAGCAAATAAAATGTAACGAATTCAGTTATGCATTGTTTGCAAGACACTTGGTATGACTATAAATAGAATACCAGTCTATTTAATTGGCATATGAAATACTCAAAATATTACGGCTTCAGGAATAGTGTGTCGAATATATTTGCGTCATCAAAATGCCTTTCACCAATAAAGGTGACAGCATGCTGACCTATTTGGCGGGTTGTTCCTGGCGAGGCTACCCCAAACGGCCATAAGTAAAAACGTTCTAACCGTTCACTGCCAAGCAACATTCCATTCTTATTAAACAGGCTTTTATTTTGCCCTTCTGGTGTTGGTAAGCTAAGCAAGTGTTGATAATTGAATGATGTTAAGTGGCGAGCGAAAACGTTTTTATCCCCCCAGTGAACATCTTTAATCATGTGTTCTCCACTGGATAAACTGATTTTCAATGTATCGGCACTTCGTTGTCGGTATATATGCAGGCTAGTCGGTGATTCTATCTTGGCACTTGTTGGCGCAAACTGTAATTCTTCATTTAATGCAAAAACCATATGGTAACAACCACAATGATGGATGCTATCGAGAATGTAGGGCTTTCCTTGCTCATCCAACGTTAGTCTGAATAATACACCATCAAATTTACCCGCATAGGGATCGAAAGAAGATTTAGCCGTGCGGTTTGCAAACCAGAGGCTGTAATTCAGTTGGAGTAATATTCTGCCATGGAACAGAGTAAAGCTATGGTCGACATAAACAATCGGTTGATTGGTATTAACTGCCGCCTGATCATCTGAAACATAGGTTACTAAGCCGGGCTTATCATCAAGAGAGGCTGATTCGACAATAAATTCAGGGGTATAAAAAGCCAATAATTGAGTGAGTTGATCATCTGTTAGCAAGGGCCAGTGAAGATCAGCACGAGCCGTTGTTTGTGCCAACCAGCTTTGTATTTCTTGCTGCGTTAATCTTGGTTTATCAGGCATAGCATAAGCGATAGTGTCATCGTCTACAGCCTTAATAAACCCACTTAATATACGCTTTTTTTCTGTATGAATAGAAGGGGTCGCGAAAAACTTACTAATAGGGTAAAGACCGATGATACGCTGCCAGTTTTGGTAATTAGACGTGATAATTGGCGGGTGTTGTTGTAGTTGCGACCAGAATTGGTTGTTTTCGGCTAATGATGTTGTTAATTGTTTGGCACAGCTTTCTTGGTTTTCAAAATCAATTGCGTCTTTGTTTAATGCATTTTTGTATTCGATTTTACGTTGGATCTCAGCTTGTCGAGATACATGGTTTAACCATTGTGCTTTACTTTGATCGGATGTTAATTGAGGGATTAATGCTACGCTAAAGCGATCAAAAGCAAGTGAAGGGTAATCGGGCGTCCAGAAGAGTTGTGCGTCTTGAACGCCTTGTGTTTTAACTGTTTGCTTAAATTGGATTAGCTTGTGCACACAGCTTTGTTGGGTTGCTGAATAGTTTATCGCTGGTCTTGGTGTACTAGAACAAGACAAGATAGCAAAGCAGGTGAAGAGCAGAACCAAAATACGCATATTAATGAACCCTGCTTCAAGAGATAACGAAGGTATATTAAGTGTAACTGCGTTTTATATGTGAAAGCAAAATATGAACGACAAGACATGCCGTTCATTAGGGTGTGTTGACGTTTAAAGGCTAGCATTTGAAACGTCAACACGCCCTAGCATTACATATTAATATCTAATTCATTGTGGATCAGCACCACACATTGCGATGCAAACAGCATCTTAGGCCCAAGGCTGATCTTTGTTGCCCCAAGGCGTTTTAAGCTGTTAAAGCTCTTCTTGGGCATAGGAATATGGTCGGTCAACAAGAAACAAGGGTTGCCTTCGAACTCTTGCTCACGAATGTTGGTGCCTTTTTTGTCCATCATGAATAGCTGGTAATCTTCAGCTAATTCTTGAACTAGTCTTTCGAAGCTCATGGTACGAACGGTAATACCAGGTTCAACTTTACGTTCTTGCTCTTTAGACATGCCTTGCGACAAATCTAATGCTCTCGCAATTTTCGTGAGTAAGGCTTGTTCGTGGAAGCCACCAACATTAGTGATTTCACTTGACGTAAAGCTAATTGTGCGAGAGAAATCTTGCGTGCTTTCTAATACTAAATGAACAATAACATCGTCACGATGAGATTGAGCCACAAATATAGCGTTCATTAAGGTATGAGCCAAAATTTCAGTGTGGGCTTCTTGCCCGACTGATTCTAATAAAAGTTGACTATTGGTAGGGGCAGATCTGGCTCGTAATACAAAAGCGCGCATAGCTAAATGTCCATTGTGTTGGAGTGCCGTGATTGCTAAATGCTCACGACTTATAATGCTTTTGATGAATGACATCAGTAGATGTATCGGTATTCAAACTTCAGCAGATAATAAACGTATAAGAACCCGCTTATTTAAGGACGATATACTAGGCGCTACAACGGGGATTAACAAGCAGGTTTTTAGCTGCTGAATGAAAAGGGGATGAATGAACGGCTACAGATAGTTACTCATTTGTTTTCTCCATTAAAAAAGCCTCCAACAAGGAGGCTTTTAGCATAAAACATCATTTAAATGATACTTGCTTATTGAGCTTCAGACAGTACCATTTTCTCTGATTCTGCACTTTTCTCAAGCATCTTACGGATAACGAAAGAGGCAAAAAATGCCACTAATACCATCACGACAGCTAGCATAGTAAGTAGACTGAAGTAGTCACCATACACTGTTTGTACGATTTCTTGTGTAATAGCCTGACCTTTTTCTAGTGCAATTGAAGTCGAGAATACCGCGCCTACGATACCACTTAACGCAATCGCTACTGAGAATAAGCTTACCGAGAAGTTTTCAATATGCTTAGGTGCAACAGACAGAATAAAGGCGACAACCATACTGCCCACAATCACTTCAGCAAATGCTTGGAAGAAGTGAATCGCCAAGAATACTTCAGGACGAATAACAGCTTCAGGACCAACAGACATAACAGCAACGGTAAGAATACCAAATGCAATAGCAGTTAGAATAAACGCGAAGCCGACTTTTGTTGCTGTCGAAAAGTTGATATTACGCTTTTCTAAAGAAGAGAAAGTCATGGCAATAACTGGTCCACCAAGAATACACCATAGTGGGTTCATTGCCATTGACGCTTCTGGTGCAATAGGGATAAATCCAAATAGATCACCACGCATAGTATTGATTGTTACCATGGTCATCGATGTCATCATTTGGCCGTAGTAAACAAAGAATGCTGTTGTTAGTACTGTCATGATCAATATTGTACCCATCTTTAACGCGTCTGCTTTGTTCGACTTAACCATTAAAGAAATGAAGTATAAAATTGCAGCTGCGCCTATAGCGTAAACAATGTTTTGTCCAATATCCATGTTTGAGAACATGAAGAAAACAAGACCAATCATACCAAGAGAAACAAGGCTGAATAACAACCAGTTCTTAGGGCTAACAGGTTGTTGATCTATTTCGGCACCAACCGTTAATAAAGGTTTATGAGAAATAACCAGAATGATGAATGCAACAAATGCCATAGAAGCTGACAACATAAAGCTGCCGTTAAACCCAATAGCGAGAACGAACATTGGGAATAAGTATTGTCCAAAAAGTGCACCGATATTATTCACTGAATAGTTTACTGGGTAACCGTTTTCGAAGTCTTCTTGAGTTTTAAATGTTCGTTTAAATAGGCTTGGGTATGAAGGAGACATAAGACCACGAGCGTAACTCGCGAGTGCAATACCAACAAGGCTCATTGGTACATTACTGGTTGAGGCGCCTAATACTAGCAATGTGTAGCCTAGAGCAAATCCGAAATAACTGATTGTTAAAGAGCGGTAAGAACCTAAAAATTTGTCAGCTATGAATCCACCAGCGATAGCAAAAAGAGGACCAATAGATGAAAACGCACCTACAACCATCATGGTATCGGCTTCACTGTAACCAAGGTCTTCTAAGAAAAAACGGGTTAAAATAACCATTACGCCATAGAAGGAGAGGCCAAACATCATTTGGCACACCATCATTGACTTGTTCAGTCTATTCCACATAACTACACTCCATCCTTGTTAAATAACAAAGTAAATTGAAAATTGTAAGTATTTGTAAGTCGCTGCTGATATTAACATTAATACGACGAGTTAATTTAAGTCTATTGTCTCAAAAAACTCATATTGTTAGTTATATTTTCTAATGGATATGATTAGTTTTTATTGTGGTGTTTATTAAGTAGGCTGTTTTATTCTTTTGTATTTACTGGGAACATAGATTTAATTAAGCTATTTATTTTATAAATGCTCATTTAATTATTGTTGTTATTATGTTCGCTAATTAATTTGTCTAATTAGCGTTAAAGAAATGGATTAGGCTATTGAGTTTAATTTTCAATATTTATTCATCATAATATTGCGATTCTAGAATGAAAAACGAGAGAGAACCAATAAGATTCGCTCCCGTTATAGCTTGAATGAAGGGGGGATTAGTTTGTGGCTAAATTACCGTTTTCTTCTACTTTTTCATCTTGCATCATGCGAGTTAATAATGGGGCAGTAAAGGCCATAACAAATGCTACACCGAGTGTTACGATACCAATGTTTAAGAAGACTTCACTGTATAGCGGTAACGTCTTAAGTGGATCTGTAACATTTTCTGGTGTGGCGCTGAAGGTCGCAACATAACCACCGATAATGAATGAAGCTGCTTGGGTTAGAAACCAAGCTCCCATAGTAAAGCCCATTAAGCGTTGAGGCACGAGGCTAGCAACCATAGCTAAACCCAATCCGCTTATCATCAATTCACCAATACTTTGGAATAAATACACAAGTACCATCCACCACATTGATACCATACCTTGGCTATCGGCAAACCAGTTACCAGCAGCAGCGACGGCTAAAAAGGCAAATGCACACATAAACATGCCTACAGTAAACTTAGCTGGCATTGATAAATCTCGGCCTTTACTGCCATACGACGTATATAGATAAGCCAGTATCGGGCTGCATAATACCACCCAGAAAGGGTTCAAGGCTTGTAGGCTAACAGGGTTGACATTAAACCCCATAACTTCAGTGCGTACGTTATATATTGCAAAGAAATTCAATGATGTAGGCATTTGTGCGTAAAGAACATAAAAAACGATCGCTTGTAGCATCAGTACCAATACAACAATCATTTTCTTACGTGCAGCACCTGTTAAACGTATTGTTTCTTTTAAGAATATGCCGACAACACCAATACCAATAAGAGCAAGTACGATGTTTGCCATCATAATGTTATTCAGTAGCCAAGCACATAAGGCTATAGATGCCATTGTTCCCAGAATAACAATAAGGAAATGTTGATAATTGACTGGTTTATTATCCGGCTCAGAGCCTAAGCCCTCAACAGTATGGCGGAAAGCTACATAACTCATCAAACTGGCAATTAAACCAAATCCACAGATTACAAATGCTGTCGCGTAACCATATTCTGCAGCAATAACAGGGCTAAGTGAAAGTGCGACTAATGATCCCACATTAATAGACATGTAATACAGCGTAAAAGCACCATCAAGACGAGTATCATTTTCGTCATAACATTTCGCTAATAAGCTTGAAGGATTGGCTTTAAATAGACCGTTACCGACTGCAACTGTACCCAACGCATAGAAAATAAAGTTTGGATTTAAAATTGAAAATCCCATCATAAAATAGCCGATAGCTAACACGATGGCGCCAAATATCATCGTACGTTTTGTACCGAGAATATGGTCACCAACGTAACCGCCTATCGCGACCAAACCGTACACTAAAGCGGCAAATGCACCGAAAGTAACAAAGGAATCTTGTTGGCTAAAACCTAGTTGCTCAACAAAATATACAGCTAAAATACCTTGAAGACCGTAGTAACCAAAACGTTCCCAAAGCTCAATGAAAAATATCATCTTAAACGGCTTTGGTTGGTTGAAAATGCTAGTTGTATTGCTCATTACCGTGTTAATCCACTAGTTAACTTGTTAGGTCGCACATTAAACGCTTATTGGCTTCAATTTAATGTGATGCTAGTTATGCAATTGGGAGCATCTGTGTGAGCTGTGTAGCAAAGATATACAATAAAACACATATTGAAATATTTATTTAAGGTGATCGTCTAATAACCAAGATGAATGAGCTGGGTTTTGGATAATTAAGTAGTTTATAATTTTGATATTTCGCCTATTTGTGAAGTATAGGGCTGGTTAATGGTGGCGGAGCCTTGAAGGAAAAAGACACTGATTGTTTTGCAGCTTAGCTTTGGTAGAATTAGTCGGGTGATGTAGGTGTGATCAGCATAAATAACTGCGCGCTTACAAAAGAATAATAGCGAGAGTGATCAAGTGGCAACAGCGTTACCAACTTTAAATAATCAAACACCTTTTCAACCAGAATATATGCCAGTATTGATTGATACCGTTAATCAACTTCGTGCAGCTCTTGGTTCGGCACTTCATAGTGTTTATTTATATGGCAGTGTTGCTCAACGAAAAGCAATATGGGGTCATTCTGATTTAAATATCACGGTTGTGCTTAATCGAAATCTTAACTCATCTGAAGAATCGGCTTTAAATACAGTCAAGTGGCGTATAACCACCTATCAACCGAAAGTGCCTAGTCTTGATTTTCGGATAGGGCATTTTAGCGATGTCGTTTCTATTGGCGGCATATTTGAGTGGGGCTTTTGGCTCAAGCATTGCTGCGTATGCTTATACGGTGACGATCTATCGACGCGGTTTGGTTGTTTTGAACCAAGCTGGGATGTGGCTAAAGCCATGAACGGTGATATTAAGGTAATGTTAGCGGATTACAGGCATAAGATAATGACCACAAAAGTGGTTAAAAACTACCTAGAATATTGCCAGTTTATAAGTAAAAAAATGCTGCGTAGCTGTTTTGCGTTAGTGATGCATCGTGAAAAGTGTTTAGCGCATTCATTGAATGATTGTGCCGATATATTTTTGCGTTATTACCCTGAGAAAAATGTTGAAGTTGAACGCTTATTTACTTTAATAGAAGGCACACAAGTGCCGAAACGTGCGGCATTATTTATGATTGAACAATTTGGCGGCTGGATAGTGGCTGAATTTGATAAAATTGAGCGTAAAATTGGTTAATTTTTTCTTTATTGCTAACAGCTTCTGAGGTTTTCTTGCAAGTTCAATCTACTGGTTTCGTTTTAACACGCCAAAGTCGTGATGCCCAAGGCCAGACTGAAGTCGTGCTATGGGTTAAAACGGCTCAAGGTCCCGCTCGATTATTAGTTCATGGTGATAAACCCGTGTGCTTTGTTCCTTCAGATGTGCAAAGACAAGCCGACAATGCGCTTAGAACCGCTAACCTTCAAGTCGATTGGAAGGTATTACCTCTTAAAACGTTTCAACATCAATCACTTTTTGCCTGCTATACCCAAACTATAAGAGACAGCCTTCAAGTTTCTAAGGTTTTAAATAATGACGGAATAGAAGTATTTGAAGGGGATATTCGCCTTGCTGATCGCTTCTTAATGGAACGATTTATTCGTGGAGGGATTACCTTTACTGGGGTGGCGAAAGACAAGTTGGGGCACACTGAATATTCACAAGTAAAAGCCAAAGCGATTGACTATGTACCTAAATTGTCGATTGTATCGCTTGATATAGAGTGCTCAGAAAAAGGCGTGCTGTATTCGGTGGGGTTACATAGCGATATGGATAGCCGAGTCATCATGATAGGTGAGCCAAAAGAGAGTGAAGATAGTGAGCAATGGATTCAGTGGGTTGAATCAGAAAAAGCCCTATTATTGGCGCTTGAATCATGGTTTATTCAATACGATCCCGACATCATTATTGGTTGGAATGTGATTGATTTTGATTTCCGCTTATTACTAAAACGTGCTGAATGGAATGCAATCAGTTTACGTATTGGTCGTGGTAAACAAACACCGCATTGGCGTCAATCTAGTCAAAACCCTAATCAAGGCTTTATCTCTATTCCTGGTCGTGTGGTGCTAGATGGTATTGATACATTAAAAACGGCAACCTATAGCTTTCGTTCTTGGTCGTTAGATTCTGTGTCGCAAGAGCTGTTAGGCGAAGGTAAGCATATTCATAACGTGCATGATCGTATGGCTGAAATTAACCATATGTTTAAAAACGATAAGCTGTCGTTGGCTAAATATAACTTACAAGATTGTAAGCTGGTTACCCGTATATTTGAATATACTCATTTGCTTGAGTTCGCGATTGAGCGAAGCCGTTTAACAGGTGTAGAGCTTGATAGAGTCGGTGGTTCTGTTGCTGCATTTACTAATTTGTATTTACCGCAATTACACCGTGCTGGGTATGTAGCCCCGAATCTTGCGGGTGAAAACTGGATTGCAAGCCCCGGTGGCTATGTGATGGATTCTAACCCCGGTTTGTATGATTCTGTACTGGTACTTGATTTTAAATCACTGTACCCGTCGATTATTCGCTCATTCCGTATTGATCCTATGGGGTTGGTGGAAGGGCTATTGCAAGATGAAGGTAAAGAACCTAGCCAAGCGATTTCGGGTTTTCGTGGCGGGCAGTTTCATCGAGAAAAACATTTTTTACCCGCGATGATTGAAGAGTTGTGGTCTGCGCGCGATCAAGCAAAACGTAATGGTGAAAAAGCATTCTCTCAAGCGATTAAGATCATCATGAACTCGTTTTATGGCGTACTTGGTTCATCTGGCTGCCGCTTTTTCGATCACCGGTTGGCCTCGTCAATTACGATGCGTGGGCATGAAGTATTATCGGTCACGAAAGATCTGATTGAAGACAACGGTTATAACGTTATTTACGGTGATACGGACTCTGTCTTTGTTTCATTAGGTAAAAGTCATACCCAAGAAGAAGCGGATATCGTTGGTAACCAATTGGTGAAAAGTATTAATGCGGAGTGGATACGGCGTCTAAAAGATGACTTCAATCTTGAATGCTATTTAGAGCTTGAATATGAAACCCATTATCACAAGTTTTTAATGCCGACGATTCGAGGCTCTGAAACAGGCAGTAAAAAGCGCTACGCTGGGTTAATTATTCAAGATGGTAAAGAGAAGCTAATCTTTAAGGGATTAGAAACTGTTCGTACAGATTGGACGCCATTAGCTCAGGAATTCCAGAAAACCTTATATGAGATGGTTTTTCATGATCAAGACCCCGATGAATACATTCGTGACTACACCAATAAAACGTTAGCTGGAGTATTTGATGATCGTTTGGTTTACCGCAAGCGTTTAAGACGAAACCTTGATGAATACCAAAAAAATATTCCACCACAAGTACGTGCAGCCCGAATGGCCGATGAGATGAATGCCAAGCTTGGTCGTCCGCTGCAATACCAAAATAAAGGGGTGATCGAGTATGTATTTACGACCTCTGGCTCAGAGCCGAAAGAGTACCGACAAAGCCCGATTGACTATAATCATTACCTTGAAAAGCAATTAAAGCCTGTCGCTGATGGTATTTTACCGTTTATTGGTAAGCACTTTGATGATATTACCGCACCTCAGATGGGGTTGTTTTAGCCAACTTTAAGTATTCGGTAGAAACAAAAAACGCGCTTTTAGCGCGTTTTTAAGTGTTCACTGTTATTAGCACAATAACGTTTAGTTTCTGCTAATCAGCTTATTCATCGTAATGAATTAATCAAAGTATTCCACGTTTAATAGCGTTGATTTGCTCGCGTGAATAGGGTCAAACTTGATTGCTCCACGGCTTGGTGTACATACTTTGAATACATCACCACAATCAAAAATAGCTAATACTTTCTCATCGGTACGAAATACTTCAGGTAATGATTCACCTACCTCACAAGCACAGATTTCGCCTTCGTGCTTCCATTGAAGCTTATGAATGCGTTTTTCTTGAGATGGTGCAGCAATGTGTTGAGCAATAGAAGAAAAAACTGATTCAGCCTGAGCTGAGTTAGACGAAGATGGTACAAAAAAATCCATGAATCCCTCCTGATATGCATCGATATTGACGTTAAATATAATGATGCGATTAATTACAATCCTGTTATTAATCTTAATAACCGCTTAAACCTTACCAGAATAAAGCATACTTTAGCAAGTTAGTTGCATAAATTGGCATTTTGTAAGGAGAGTTTGAACAAAAAGGTCGATAGCGCTAACGTGGTATAAACTAAGTGTTATAGAGATATATTTCATAGCGAGGGGATAATGGAGCAATTAGATTTCTTCACCGTACCCAGCCCTTGTGTTGGAATATGCCAAGTGAATAACCGTGGATATTGTAAAGGGTGTTATCGCAGTCGAGATGAGCGCTTTAATTGGCAAGTAATGACGTCAGATCAAAAGCGGCAGGTAATTAGGCTGTGTAAGAAACGCTATCTGCGTATTTTACGTCGTGCAAAAGGGAGTTCGATAGAAGTTCAGCAGGTCGATGATAATCCGCAGCAAAGTCTTTTCTAGCTTAAGCACATTTTCTCATAGAGATTATGAGCTTATAAGTATATTTTATAGCCATAAAAAAAGCGCCATAAGGCGCTTTTATATTGAGAATGAACAACGCAATTAAACGCGTTTAAAGTCCATGTGCTCAACTTTTGGCTTGAACGCGTGACGTTGGATGTCTTGTGGCTTAACAGCAACTTCCTGACCGTCGATCACTAGGATGATACCTTCGTAGAACTCAGGCTTATCCATTTGGTTGATCACGTCACTGTGAAGAAGCTCGATAGCAACAGGAGCAGCTTCGCCACCGTAGATGATAGCTGGGAATTTTTCTGTAAGACGTAGACGGCGGCTCGCACCTTTACCTAGGTCAGTACGTACAACTGCATCAAATTTCATATTAAATACTCTTTAATTCATAAGTTCACTGAGTAATGCGACCTTACTCAATGTCGTAAAAACGAGCGCGCATACTAACAGTCAGCCTTATTCTTAGCAAGACTAAATCTCTATATAGACCGTTTTAACGTAATGAAACGAATTCTATAGGTTTGGTTTCATTACTTTGGATGAAAAAAGAACGTGTTCAACAGATTAGTCGATATTTAACCCCACCGTATTTGTCGTCATAAACCATTAAATGGAAATGGTAACGATAGTAATTCTCATTTGCATGTGTATACTATGCAACAACAAAATTACTAACAAATCTATCTATAAGTAGGGGTTATGAATAAAAAACTTACATTCATCGCAAGCTCGGTTTTAATTGCACTTTCTCCAGCACTTCACGCACAAGAAGCTGTTTCAGTGTTCGACGAAATAGTTGTATCAGGTACGCGTTCGGAACAAAGTATTAAGAACATCCCATCTAGCGTAGCTAAAGTAACGTCTGAAGATATGGAAAATAATCTGTCGAATGATGTGAAAGATGCGCTGAAGTATGAGCCAGGCGTTACGGTAAATGGACGTGGTCGCTTTGGTATGGAAGATTTCACTATTCGAGGTATGTCTGGCAGCCGCGTTAAAGTGATGGTTGATGGTGTAGAGCAGCCATCATCTTATAACCCGGGCGCAGATGTTATGCGTAAAAATGCTAATACCTTTGAAATTGATACATTAACTGCAATCGAAGTGAACAAAGGTCCATCATCTAGCTTATACGGCAGTGATGCATTAGGTGGTACTGTACTTTTACGTACAAAGAACCCAGAAGATTTACTTGAAGCTGGCGATGATAGCCACGTAAGTTTAAAAACAGGTTATGCCAGCGTAAGTGATGAATATAAAGCAACGATTGAAGTCGCTAATCGTACTGGCGATTTAGAAACAATGTTGATCTACACCTACCGTGATGGGCATGAAACTGAAACCCATGGTGATGGTGCGAACATTGAGGGGCCTGATCGTGGTGCTGCTGATCCTTTTAACATCACATCGCATAATATTCTAGGTAAAATGTTTTACCAAATAAACGATGCCAACCGCATTGGATTTACAGGCGAGTACTATACACGCAGTGCAGACGGTCAAATCCTTTCTCGTAATGGATATGATGGTGGTGGTGGCTTTATGCCGGGCTTCGTATATACCAATAACAGTGCAGACGACAAAGATGAAAGAGTACGTCTAGGCTTTGAACATGAGTGGCTTGCAGATAATGTGGCTTTTGATTCTTTAGAATGGAAAGTGAACTGGAGCAAGAGCGAGGCAGATCATAAGAGTTATGATCATACAGCTAATTACGGGAATCGTAACCGTGCTCGTTCTGGTACAGATGAAAGCACACAGTTAGATGCTCAATTCCAAAAAGAACTTCAGTTTACGAATAATCGTCATGAGCTTACGTACGGTCTTTCAGCATCAAATGCGAGCTTTGATTTAGATTACACTGATTACTTCTTAGATTCAGGTACATCTAAGCCAGGTAGCACTGAAGTGCCTAAATCAGAGTCTGAGAAGCGTGGCGTCTTTGTACAAGATCAAGTCTATCTATTAGATGAAGCGTTGGTGGTTACGGCAGGGCTTCGTTATGATGATTACAAAGCTTCACCAGAGCAGTCTTCAGGGTTAGAAGACCATAACAGTGATGCATTCACATCGCGCTTAGGTGCGGTATATCATTGGAATCAACACTTCAGTACTTACGCGCAATACAGTGAAGGTTTTCGTGCGCCATCAATTTATGAATTGTATTACGATAAAGATAATGCTGCGCATGGCTATAAAATTGTTTCCAATCCTAATTTGAAGCCGGAAGAAAGCCAGTCTTATGAAATCGGCTTACGTGCAAATAATAATATGGGTGCGTTAGAACTGTCTGCATTCTATAACGATTACACAAACTTCATTAAGAGCTCGACGGTAAATACTGGTGGTCTTGACATTACAACCAATGAAAACGTTGATGAAGCTGAAATATACGGTGCTGAGTTTAAGGGTAGCTTATGGTTAGATGAAGTTGTAGGTGCCCCTATGGGTTCATATGCACGTTTATCTTTAGCGTACCTTGATGGTGAAGATAAAAATACGGGCAAAACGTTAGATACTATTGCGCCATTTACGTCTGTTGTTGGGGTGGGTTACGACGCCCCAAGCGAACAGTGGGGTAGTGCTGTAAGTGTTACTATGGTGGCTAGTAAAACGGATTGGGAACAAGACGACAATCTAGATGCATCTAGCTATACGGTTGTCGATCTAACCGCTTACTATCGCCCAATGAACGATCTAACACTTCGTGCTGGCCTCTTTAACGCCTTTGATGAGAAATATTGGCAGTATCAAGATTTAGAAGGTAAAACAGCATCGACTCAAGGTATTGATCGCCGTACTCAGCCTGGTCGTAATTGGGGTGTTAACCTGAACTACGATTTTTAATCGATAGTTGTGACTAAGACTGATTAGGTCTTGAACCTAAGATACAAATAACCGCATCGTTTGATGCGGTTATTTTGTTTTGACTAGAGAAATAATGACAGAATAAGAAGCTGTACTTTTTATTTGTTAATCAATGAGTGAGTGGTTAATAAATATATTAAAAAGATGGAGTGAGTTTTAGTTGTGTTACAAATAAATCAATTCTAATGCTTTGTATTTATTATTCTGTCGTGAATATGATTGGGGTGTTTGAGTGATAAGAAGTGATATTAATGTTGATACTATAATTAAATTTGATGGGCTCATAGTTATACTGCTCTTATATGGTTGATATTTAGGTGGTTTTATTCATTGCATTTGTTTTTTAATATTAAGCTTTACCAAGAGGTGTTGTTTGGTAATTATTAAACTTTGAATATTGTCTTTTGTGTGAGAATCGCAGCTTTTGACGTCAGATTAAGTGGCTAAATATGCTAATTTCAATCTGTTGGTTTTATTTTGGTGAATGGCTTGGTGCTGTTATTAATTATTATCAATTATTTTGGGTGTTAGTAAATATCTGGTGGGTGTGATGAGTAATATATCAAATAATACAATGCTAAAAAAGAAAAAAAGCATACAGCATTATAGTGCTGTTATAGGTCTAATAGTTGGTGTTGGGTTTTTACCTAGTACAGCAAATGCAGCCGATGAGGATATGACATATCTGGAGGAAATGGGTAAGCGTTTATTTTTTGAAGAAATCTCGTTAAGTAGAAATATGTCGTGCTCTACGTGCCACACTGCTGGTACTGGTGGTACTAACGGTGATTCTGATACAAACCTTGGACAAGTTGCTGTAACAGGGTCTGATGGCGTTCAAGTTGGTAACCTCAAACCACCTACAAATAAATATGCCCAATTTTTAAATGAGGTGGGAGACCCTGAAGGGTTGAAACTTTTTGACGTGGCTTGTCCTGGTTTTGCTCCTGCACCGTGTGGTGGAGCGTTCTGGAATGGTCGTGCTGAAGGTGATTTAATTGAAACTGTACATAATATTGATGTATTTGCGGGTCTAAATAGCAAATACGAAACGATGTATAAAAAATATTTAGGTCCCGTTGCTGATCAAGCCCATGCAAGCCCATTTATTAACCCACTTGAGCAGGCTAAGGAAGATAAGTTTAAGGTATGTACACAGGTTAGAGGTACTACATGGGGTAGGCAGTTATACCAATATGCTTGGGGAGAGCACCTTTACTGTAGTTATAGTCAAGTGGATGAGATCTTTGCGAGATTTTCGGTCGCTTTAGCTGCTTGGCAAATGTCTAGCGATAATAACCGCTTTGACTCTAAAAGAGATTTAGCATTAAAAAATGATTATGATGGATTATTTCCGTTTGATGATTTTACTGATCAGGAAAATGAAGGACATGATCTTTTTTATGGTCAAGCTAGGTGCTTCTTTTGCCACCAGAGCGGGAATAATAATGGTGTTGGCAAGTTTGAACGTTATACCAATGATTTCTACTTCAACATAGGGGTACCAAGAAATCATAAAATACCTAATGACCCAGCACCGGATGTAGGCTTATTTGCCACAACCTCGAATAGTGATCATTTAGGTGAACATAAAGTACCAACATTGCGTAATGTTGATAAACGACCATCCCCATATTTTGTTAAAGCTTATACCCATAATGGTTGGTTTAAATCGTTAGAGCAGCTTGTCCATTTTTATAATACGGCGACTGTGAAAGCAACATGTTCTAACGAGTATATAACGGCTGAACAAGCTATAGCAGAAAACTGTTGGCCAGCTCCTGAGATCAATGAAAACTTCGCGGGGTTTGCTGTTGGTAATCTTCGATTAGATGCTGATCAGGAGGCTGCAATAGTCTCGTATCTGAAAACACTTACCGATACAACAGACGTTGAACCACCAAGTGTATATCTACCATATACCTATGATAAAAGTCGTTTAGATCATAACGATGAGGAAAGTTATGAACCGGAAGCACCTATTTATGATTATAGAGAATCTATCACAAGCCGATATATGAGATAAAAAGAGGGTTAATTCTGCGTTAATTTAGTACTGCGAACATTGGGTACCGACAGTGCCCAATGTTCAGATTTTTACCCTATAAAATAAGCTATGACGTGGCTGGTACTTCGACTTTTTGATATTGGTCTAAATCAAATAATTTGTCTCGAATAGCCCAAAACCGACCACTCTTTCTCGCGATAACAATTTCTGGTGGACGTAAGCGGTGTTCGTTATTTGCCACTTTTGTTGGCGCAGTATCAGTAAACGGGCGATGGCGATCAACAAGGTGAGGGTTAATGAATTTCTTCAAAAAATTCTCTTTTTGCGTTTTGTTCGAAAGTGGCCATACTTCGCTAATTTCAGCCCCTTCATCACTCACATAAATTACTTTAAGCTGGGGTTTATCAAATTTGTTTTTTCCTGGCTCTAAACGAAAATCTGTACACTTCATGATCATGGCATCTTTCAATTTTAATGCATCACGCAGCTTTTTGTCTGGATCAACCATTACCGCATTACATTGATGGCAACGACGAGCAGCTATATCATTATCTGCGCCACATTCTTCACAATACTTAGCCCGAAAACGGTAACCACATTCTTCGCGTTCACCTGTGTCATCGTCTTCAAAATACCCTTGGCAACGACGACCATAATGTTCAACCAAAAATCCAGCGGGATCGAGCTTACCCCAAAAGCTGTTATTGAATCCGCAAGCAGGGCAGGGAACCATAATCACTTCACTGTCGCTGTTGGGCTTAGGATCGCCGACTTCAGGTTGATACAAGTCGTAGCAGTTACCGGCATATTCCAAGATTAAGCAATCTTCTTTACCTTCAGACAAGCGCAAGCCGCGTCCGACTATTTGCTGATACAAGCTGATGGATTCTGTTGGACGTAATATTGCGATTAAATCGACATGTGGAGCATCAAACCCTGTAGTGAGTACTGATACATTCACAAGGTATTTAATTTCTTGGCGTTTGAATGCATTAATAATGCGGTCGCGTTCATCTAACGGTGTATCGCCAACAACCAATGCTGCATTTTCATGCGCAAGATATCCCAGAATTTCTTGAGCATGATTAACGGTAGACGCAAAGATCATCACACCTTTACGATCTTTTGCATAATCAATTACTTGCTCAATAATCATAGGTGTAGCACGGGATGATTTTTCGATAATACTGTCTAAATCTGATTCTCGATAATTACCCGATGCAGATGGCGTTAAGCTAGAAAAGTCGTACCCGATAACCGCCATATCCATCACTTTAGGTTCTGTTAGGAAATTTTCATCCAACAGATAACGAATAGGTAGCTCGAAAATGCAATCACGAAAGAAGCGTTCTTGTTCAGTCTTTACCTGTCCACGGGTATGGTATTTATAAATCCACCCAGTACCCAATCGATAAGGCGTTGCCGTTAACCCTAGAATTTTGATGCCAGGGTTAATAGTTTGAACATGAGTGATTACACGGCGATACGCGCTATTTTCATCATCAGGCACTCGGTGGCATTCATCAATCACTAGTAATGAAAATTCATTAGCAAACAGTTCTAAACTATTGGCCATTGATTGCACCGAGGCAAACACAACTTGTTGATCTGTTTCTTTTCGTCCTAACCCAGCAGAAAATATAGAGGCTTTTAAGCCATAGCTCTCATATTTTGCATGATTTTGTTCAACAAGCTCTTTTACATGCGTTAACACTAATACTCGACCACGAGCGATACGTGCTAGTTCAGCCACGACAAGGCTTTTACCTGCTCCGGTAGGTAATGCTAAAACGGCTGGGCTGGTGTTTTTACGAAAGTAGTGAACAGTGGCTTTCACGCTGTCTTGTTGGTAAGGACGAAGGGTATACATAAACTCGATAATGCACATAAAACAGGTTATCAGTGTAACGATAAATAAGGCGGATGGCGATAAGAAAGCAGTGCTAAGGTTGCGTAAAATATTGAGGAACGATGGAAGTGAATGAAGATGATTCTGATAGTCTTTGAGTCACAATCATCGTTAATCGTTAATCGTTAATCGTCAATCGTCAATCGTCAATTAACGATTGATCAAATATGGGAAAGGCGTATATTAATCGTTAAAAGGCGATGGCTTTGTATTTATGTAACTTGTTAAATCGCATTTCGACGATTAACGATTATTAATTGATGTTCATGTTGTGAGTGAGGCTCATATGCAACCTAAACTAGGTTTTCTCGATAGATTTTTAACATTGTGGATATTCATAGCGATGGCTGTGGGTGTTGTTTTGGGTGTTTCTTTTCCTGATGCTATTGCGAACTTGAATGCATCGCTGTCGGTTGGTACAACAAATGTACCACTAGCGATTGGTCTTATTTTGATGATGTACCCACCATTAGCGAAAGTGAATTACAGCTTAATGGGTAAGGTACTGGAAGATAAGAAAGCCATTACGTTGTCACTTGTGATGAACTGGTTAGTCGGACCAATTTTGATGTTTGTGTTGGCAGTCATCTTTTTAGGTGATCATCCAAGCCTAATGACAGGCGTTATTTTAATCGGTTTAGCACGTTGTATCGCAATGGTGCTGGTATGGAATGACATAGGTGGCGGCAATAAAGAATACGCTGCGGCATTAGTGGCATTGAATAGTGTGTTCCAAATCGTGACATACAGTTTTATGGCATGGTTATTTATTACAGTACTGCCACCCTACTTTGGCGTGAAAGGTCAGTTGGTAGACATATCGATTGGTGAAATTGCAAAAAGTGTCTTTATTTACCTTGGTATTCCGTTCATTGCTGGTTTTCTTAGCCGTAAGGTATTGGTCGCGAAGAAAGGTGAGCAGTGGTATACCGAGAAGTATATTCCTGCTATTTCACCTATTACGTTAATTGCACTATTAGCCACCATCGTTCTGATGTTTAGCTTGAAAGGCGAGATGATTGTTGAATTACCAATGCAAGTTGTGCTGGTGGCTGTTCCATTGGTTATCTACTTTGTATTGATGTTCTTGATCAGCTTTTTTACCGCGAAAAAGATGGGAGTGCCATTTGATAAGAATGCATCCATAGCATATACCGCGACAGGTAATAACTTTGAATTGGCAATTGCTGTTGCGATAGCAGTGTTTGGTTTGAACTCACCGGAAGCATTTGCAGGGGTTATTGGTCCATTGGTGGAAGTACCAGTACTGATTGCCTTGGTGAATTTCACGCTAAAAATGAAAAACAATTACGTGACCAAAGGTCAAGTGCAAACCAATAACGCGAATAGCTAGGAGTAATAAGATGAAAAGTATTCAAGTCTTTGATCCATCGATGTGTTGTTCAAGTGGTGTCTGCGGGACGGATGTTGATGCATTACTGGTGGCTTTTTCTGCCGATGTGGATTGGCTAAAAGCGAAAAATGTGGACATCGAGCGTTTTAATTTGGCGCAACAACCAATGGCATTTGTAGAGCATGCTGCCGTGGCAGGATTTCTAGAAACAGCAGGTGCAGAAGGTTTGCCATTGACATTAGTGAACGACCAAGTTGTATTAACAGGGCGCTATGCCACACGTGAGGAATTAATGTGTTGGGCTGGGCTTAACGTTACTGCTTCTGAAACATCAGTGGATGTATCTACTTCAACATCATGTTGTTCATCTTCATGTAAGTGTTAATCAAAAGGGCTGTGTCATGATTGGATTTTTACATACCCCTCCACCGTTTCTGTTTTTTACGGGTAAAGGCGGTGTCGGCAAAACATCACTGGCGTGTGCTTCGGCATTGGCGTTAGCAGAGCAAGGCAATAAAGTGTTGTTAGTGAGCACCGATCCGGCTTCGAATGTCGGTCAAGTGTTCGATACCCAAATCGGTAATCAGATCACCCCGATTCAACATGTCGAGAATTTGTCTGCTATTGAAATTGATCCACAGGCAGCTGCACAGGCATATCGTGAGAAAATTGTAGGTCCAGTGCGTGGTAAGTTACCAGAAGCGGTCGTCAACAGTATCGAAGAGCAGTTATCTGGGGCATGCACGACTGAGATTGCCGCATTTGATGAATTTACGGCCCTGCTGACTGACAAAACCTTGCAAGCAACGTATCAGTATATTGTGTTTGATACCGCCCCAACGGGCCATACTATTCGCTTACTGCAATTACCGGGTGCTTGGAATGAGTTTTTAGAGCACGGGCAGGGGGATGCATCTTGTTTAGGCCCACTGGCTGGGCTTGATAAACAGCGTGAAAAATATGCGCAAGCAGTGGATGCATTGTCAGATAAGGCGCAAACGCGTTTGATTTTGGTGGCACGTGCACAAGCATCGACGTTACAAGAAGTCGCGCGAACGCATGTTGAGTTGGGGGATATTGGTTTAAAAGAACAGTACCTCGCGATCAATGGCTTATATCCCGAAGCGGCTATCGATAATGATGCGCTGGCGTTGGCGGTGTATCAGCGTGAACAACATGCGCTGGTGGCGATGCCTGAAAGCTTGCAGCGGCTACCACAAGATCGATTACCTTTGTTATCGAGCAATATTGTGGGCTTAGATAGCTTGCGTGCTTTAGTCTCAACCTCGGTGGAGAGTGCTAGTGAGTCGTCAGCGTCTGACGTCACGACGATCCAACAGGATGCCTACCCGCACCTGGATACTTTGGTGGATGAACTAGCTGAAACCGGTCATGGCTTAGTGATGCTGATGGGCAAAGGCGGGGTAGGGAAAACCACCATTGCTGTAGCATTGGCAACAGAACTGGCCTTACGGGGTCACGATGTGCATTTAACCACTTCCGATCCAGCTGCGCATTTGAGTGAAACTTTAAGCGGTTCGTTAGCGAATTTAGAGGTGAGCCGTATTGATCCTGAGGTTGAAACCCAGCGTTACCGTGATCGCGTGATGGCGACTAAAGGTAAAAATCTGGATGAGGCAGGCAAAGCATTACTGGAAGAAGATTTACGTTCACCGTGCACAGAAGAAATTGCCGTGTTCCAAGCATTTTCTCGTGTGATTCGTGATGCGAATAAGCGCTTTGTGGTGATGGATACCGCGCCAACGGGGCATACTTTATTGTTGCTTGATGCGACAGGTGCTTACCATAAAGAAGTGTCACGCCAAATGGGTGACAAAGGCATGCAATTCACGACGCCGATGATGCAACTGCAAGATCCAGCATTAACTAAAGTTGTGATTACCACATTGGCAGAGCCGACGCCGGTACAAGAAGCGGTGAGTTTGCAAGCCGATTTACAACGTGCAGGAATTTCACCGTGGGCGTGGGTTGTGAATCATGCGTTGGTACAGGCGCCACTGACAGCGGCATTGATGCAAGAAAGGGCGGCACAGCAACTACCGTATATTGAAGCAGTACAAGCTCAGCACAGTCAACGATTGGCGGTGGTACCATTACAGAATGTTGAGCCTATTGGCACCAAAGCCTTACACGCACTCTGTTGTGCATCGTAATTAACGGTACACATGCAAAATGAAAAAGGCGCATCCTATGATTCGCCTCTTTCTTTATGTATGGGTAATCAATGCAGTGGTGTCGTGAGGCTATGATGCGATGTTCAACGGCACTTCAGTTGGAGTAATGACTTTTGTCATCATACAAAACTGCCGACGAGGAACAAAATCATGTCTTTCATAGAAGCTACGAGCACCAGCATTACCGATATTTACTTCTAAGGACAGCGCATGGATTCCTGATTGCGCTATTTGATGTTCAATTTGTGGAATTAACTCTGTACCTATACCTTGTTGGCGCCAATCAGGTTTTAGGTAGAATTGGTCGATAAGCCCAACACGTCCACCGTGCTCAAGGCTAAAACTGTAGCTGACGATGATATGACCCGCAATGATTTTCTCACCTTCATGCTCAACTTCAATCAACCATGCTTGTCCAAGTTCCGGGTTGCTAAGCAGTTGGTTAACTGCATGATTAGTCTGCTCTATTTTTTTAGGTAGAGCTTCATATGCAAAAAGTTCTTCAATGAGTTTCATTAGCACGTCTACAGACGACGAGCTCGGCGCAACAAGAGATATATTCATATTAGACCTTTGTTATAAGGCGTATCATTATTTTGATTAGTAACCAGTATTACTCTTTTTTGGTTCTTGAGTAACGTTAGTAGCATACAGGTTATACGTAACAACTGTGTCATGAGTCTATTGTTATAAGACCTATATATAACAAAAATGTTCAGCTTTTTGAGCTTAGTTATAGATCGTAAAAAAAGATGAAAACTTTGTCTCAAAGAATTGAATTTCACTTAGTTTGCTAGAATTCGTAAGTTTTTAATGCAAGTTAGACGCGAGCTTTTTATAATGCCGTCCCTTTTGATACATGCGGAGCCAGTAATGAGGCTTGATAAATTCTTAGCTACCACTTTAGGTATTACTCGTAAAGAAGCCGGTAGACTATTAAATAACAAAATGATTGAAGTGAATGGTGACGTTGTTAAGAGCATTTCACTGAAGATCACCGACGATTGCGATGTTGAATTTAACGGCAAAAAATTAACCTTACAAGGGCCGCAATACTTCATGCTGAACAAGCCAGAAGGTTTTGTGTGTTCGCATGTGGATGACCATAATCCAACAGTGTTCGTTTTGTTCGATGAAATAAGCCCTGAAAAAATGCACGTTGCAGGGCGTTTAGATGGTGATACAACAGGGTTAACATTATTAACCGATGATGGCCAATGGTCACACCGTGTGACTTCGCCTCGTCATGTTTGTGAAAAGGTATACCACGTTGAGTTGGCAGATCCTGTTCCTGAAGAAACGATTCAAACGTTTTTAGAGGGTGTTCAGCTACGCGGTGAGAAAGACATTACTCGTCCAGCTAAATTAGAAATTTTAGGTGAGCGTGAAGCAATACTGACGATCACTGAAGGTAAATATCACCAAGTTAAGCGTATGTTTGCCGCTGTAGGTAACCGAGTTGTTGGTCTTCACCGTGAGCAAGTCGGTGCTGTTGTTCTAGATGAAAACTTAGAACCAGGCGAATACCGTCGTTTAACAGATGAAGAGATTGCTTCTTTTCTGAAAAAGTAATGTATTTAACTAAAATCTAAGGCATAACGTAGGCTTCCTATCTTGTTATGTTTTTTTATAACGTGTACTCAAGTTACCTCAATATTTCTCTGAATCCAGTATCTTGAGCTCGCTTGGGTATAACGTTAATTGAATACCGTAATGTTTAGTGTTTTTCGTTACGAATATTCATTAGTATTGAGTAAAGCTGCATAAAATAGAAACTTATCTGTTCCTAATAGGAAAGAATCAAAAACGTCTATTCATCGTACAATAACTTTCTTTATCTTCCATTCTGCTGTTTTCTCGATGGCACATACAATAGTGAAATTATGACCCAACAAGACAGTCAACGACTGAGCCTGCAACTTATTATTATTTTGGGTGCGATTGCAGCGTTAACCCCGCTTGCTATCGATATGTATTTACCTGCGATGCCTGTGATCGCTAAAGATTTGATGGTGTCTCCAAGCTTAGTTCAAGCTACATTAACCGCTTATACTGCTGGTTTTGCTATCGGACAATTACTACACGGACCATTAGCTGACAGTTACGGTCGTCGTCCTATTCTTATTATTGGTATTGTGTTTTTTACCATTGCAGGGGTGATGAGTGCGTTAAGCACAAATATTCATGAGCTTATGTGGTTCCGTGCAGCACAAGGTTTTGCTGGTGCCTCTGCTGCCGTGATTATTCAGGCCTTAGTGCGAGATATGTTTGAGCGCGATGAGTTTGCTCGTACTATGTCTTTTGTTACCTTGGTAATGACGATAGCGCCACTTGCAGCACCAATGATTGGCGGTTATATGTCAATTTGGTTTGGCTGGCGTTCTATTTTCTGGTTGCTCGCGACATGTGCTGTATTGGTTATTATTGCTGTGGTATGGAAAATTCCAGAAACACTGGCGGTTGAAAAGCGCTTACCTTTTCATATTGGTTCAACGTTCAGAAATTATGCAAGGCTAATGACCACACCAACGGCTGTTGGTTTGGTATTTTGTAGCGGTTTCTCTTTCGCTGGTATGTTTACATTTCTTACCGTTGGTTCGTTTGTTTATATCGATATTTACCATGTTAGTACCCAAAACTTTGGTTACTTATTTGGCCTTAACGTACTTTGCTTAATTTTGATGACAAGTATAAATGGTCGAATGGTGAAAAAGGTAGGATCACATTGGATGCTACGTTTTGGTTTGGTTATTCAGCTTATTGCTGGTATCGGGCTTATCGTTGGGCAAGTGTTTAATCTTGGCTTGTGGGGAGTCGTTGTTCCTGTCATGCTTTTCGTTGGTACTATTTCGATCATTGGTAGTAATACCATGGCATGTTTATTATCTAAATACCCGCATATGGCAGGTACTGCATCTTCATTAGCCGGTACATTACGTTTTGGTACGGGTACCGTGGTAAGTGGTATTGTTGCCTTATTACATAATTCGACTGTATGGCCAATGGCAGCAACAATGGCACTGTGTGCTGTATTATCTGCTGCGTTTTACTGGTTACTTGCAAAAAATGCATAATCTTTAACAATGCAGTTGAATCTTAAGCTTAAGATATAAAAATGATATGTGCTTAATCACAGCCATGATTAAGCACTTGTACAAAGGAATAACATGGCAATTTTTTCTCAAGAAATCTACAAAGTAGTCACTATCGGCTTGAATACGCTGGAATCATCACAAGCATCAGGTAAAACACCGCGAAACCCAGTAAGTGAAGCGCATTACTTGAATGCATGGGTAACAAAATCGATTAAGCAACAAAGCTTTGATCGTAGCGTTGTAAAAACCTTAATGATGTGGCAACAGCAAGGTCGCAGTATGGGAAAAAACGCCCAACTGAAATTGAATTTTGAGTGCTTAGCCGAAACATTTTCAGGTGTGGTAAATGCGGAAGGTAAAGAAAAGCGTGCAACACAAGCAACACTTCAGGCGTTTTATGCTGCGCTAGAGCATGCTGACTGGCTTATCACTACAGAGTTCGAAGTAAACCGTAAGGTGACACACTTTACAGACGGACAGGCATCATTAGTTGTGTGCAGTAAGCAGTATCAAAATGCCTTTGACGAGCAGGGTGAATTGGTAAAGCCATTATCTTTGTATGTGCGAGGAAACATTCAACCGTTTATTGATCTTGCATTTGCATCTGGCTTGTTGCTTTTTAAAGTGACAGATTACAAGTCGAAGGTGAAGTATCACGGAGAATTTGTAATATACCCAGCTAATAATGGTGAGCACCTGCCAGAACTGCCAACACGCAACCTATAAGTGTGAATTCATTAGAGTACAAATCAAAGTGGACCCAATCGGGTCCATTTTTTTGCTTTTCTATTACCAATCCCTGCTTGCATTTTAATCGCTTGGTGGGCGAAAAAGTAGACAGTCTAGGTGTTGGGGCGGTATAAGAAATGTGAAGTGAGTTAATTTATGAAAGTGATGATAATGAGTGTTCTAACTATCTGATATCGAAGATGGTTTAAATAATATTGGAATGCTATCCACAGATATAAATCGCTTAGTGACTAAAAATAAACGTATTTTTCTCTGGAATAATAATGATCATGCTGCTAATGTGACGCCCCTCACACACACCGTGAGTATTTTATGCAAAGCAATGCATGCCAGATTGGCAAAGATATTACAGCAACATCAAGCAACTCAAAGCGTCGTATTGACGGTAAACTCGTTCCAGCACTAACGATTGGCTTTATCAGCCTTTTCTTATTGGCTGCCCTTATTGATCTTCCCCGTTTTACACTCTTGATCCAAGAATTATTCTCAGCAGCAGCCGGACAATTTGGCTTCTGGTGGCAGTGGTTAATGGTTGTTAACTTTGCCATAGCCCTATGTATAGCAGTAAGCCGTTACGGAAAAACCCGTATGGGTGTTGAAACCAAACCTACCATTGGTACATTTCGCTGGTTAGCGATGATCATGTGTACGTTATTAGCTGGTGGTGGCGTTTTCTGGTCTGCGGCCGAACCTATTTATCACTTCATTACACCGTCACCAAGCTACCCTGGTATCGTTGGTTCTACAGCTGAAGCTGTTGTTCCCGCATTAAGCCAAAGCTTTTTACACTGGGGCTTTCTAGCGTGGTCTGTACTGGGTACGTTAGCAACGATTGTATTGATGTATGCACACCATAACCATGGTATTAAACTGCGTCCACGTGCATTGTTGTTCCCGTTAGTGGGTAACCGCCTTGAAAATCATTGGTTTGGCGCTGTTATTGATGCATGTTCTATTATTGCAGTAGCAGCAGGTACGATTGGTCCAATTGGTTTCTTAGCATCACAAATGGGCTATAGCCTAGAAGTGCTTACTGGCATTAAAAATGACAGTAGTACTCAGCTAATGATCTTAGGTGCCGTTGTTTCTGTTTGTGCTATATCTGCAGCATCAGGTATGGATAAAGGTTTACAGTGGCTAAGCCGTTTGAACGTAATCGGCGCATTTGCTTTGTTATTAGCAATCCTTATTTTAGGTCCAACACAGTTTATTTTTGAACAGTTTGGTAACGCGTTTGCTGGTTACTTACAGCACATGCCAACGATGAGTTTGACTAATAGCACACCGGGATGGAACGTGTGGTGGACATGGTTCTTCTGGGGCTGGTTCATTGGTTTCGCACCAATGATGGCAATCTTCATTGCGCGTATTTCAGAAGGTCGTAGTATTCGTGAGTTAGTATTGGCTGTTGCTGTTGGCGCACCGATTGTGACTAACTTTTGGTTCACCGTATTGGGTGGTACAGGTATCTTCCTTGAGTTACAAACTCCCGGAATCATTTCTGGTCCACTAAATGATGCTGGTTTACCTGCTGTACTGTTGGCTTCGCTTCAGCAATTACCATTAAGTGGTATTTTGTTGCCAGCATTCTTGGTATTGACCACAACGTTTGTTGTGACGACAGGCGATTCCATGGCGTATTCTATCGCAATGGTTGTGTCTGGCGATAATGAACCGGACCGTAAGCAGCGTATATTCTGGGCTGTTATTATGGGTGCGGTTGCAGCTGTATTATTACTTGCTGGTGATGGTGGCTTGAATGCACTGCAATCCTTTATTGTGATTACAGCGGTGCCAGTGTCCTTCATCATCGCTGCGACCTTGATAACTGGTCCTATAGCTGCGATTAAAATGACCAAGATGCAGAATGAACGTATTGCTGAGAAAGCATTACAAGCTGCATAATCGGTCACATATCGATTCCTTTTAAGGCGTTGATAAAGCATGAAAAAAGAGGCGATAGATTCGCCTCTTTTTTTATATCTGCTATTTATTGGTGAAATGTACGATAGGTTAAATTCTCAAATTTATTGAGTTGGCTAACGAACAGCAGCTTAAATCGTTTCATGATTACCAGCTTGAGCTTTTGCTTTACAGCGCTTCACAAGGGCATAAGTCATGCCTCTGAAGATAAATAAATGTGCAGGCATCATGGCGAACCAATACAACAAGCCAGAAAACCCTTCAGGATGCCACCAAGCGCGAATATCGATTTCTCGATGATCTCCTTTATCTTCAATGGTAAATTCAAGGCGTCCAAGTCCTGGGGCTTTCATACCAAACAATAACGATAGAAATTTATTAGGTACAAGCTTAATGACTTTCCACGAATCAATCTTATCGCCTTGTTCCAAGGTGTTCGGATCGCGCCGATAACGTTTTAATGCATCACCTCCAATGGCAAAATCCATCCATTCCCTAATTTGCCATAAACTGTTAGCGAAAAAATATCCTTCTTTACCACCCACTAATTGAACTTGACGCCAAAGGTCTTCTGCACTTGCGTCGGTTTTTAATGTATATCCCGCTTGTTTGGGGTAGTAGCCGTAACCTGTTTGCCAGCGGGCAAGGGCGTCGGGGTCAAACCCCCAAATTTCACTGCGAACCACTTCAGTTTCTTGTCGAAGTGCCTCTTTAACCGCTTCATCGTAGGGCAATAGATGCTGGGGGATTAAAGATTGAATCGCAGTGCCATCAGCAGGTAAATCAAAACGTAATCCACCGATTAATGCTTTGGCGATATTGGTGGGCACAGAGGTGATAATTTTTAGCCAATAGGCGGCCATTGTAGGCGTGAGAAAACTGAGTGGAACAACGTGGATATTTTTTCCCATTAATTTGCCCAATGAACGCATTTGAGCTTCATAGGTTAATGGTTCTGGCCCTGCAACATCCATAATTTGATGTCGCGTAGGTTCAAATTTAAGTAGCTCTAATAAGTAGTGGAGTAAATTGTGTAAAGCGATCGGAGAATTCCGCGATTTTACCCATTTAGGTGTTAGCATTATCGGCAAGTGGTAAACGAAATCTCGCATCACTTCAAATGCCGCAGAGCCTGGGCCAATAACGATACCCGCACGTAATTCAGTAACCGGAATCGCGCTTTCACGTAAGATTTCACCCGTCATTTTACGTGCAAGCAAATGTTTAGAATCACTCGAGTCAGATTGAAGCGCACCAAGGTAGATAACACGCTTTACATTACTGAGCTTTAACCCTTGGCTAAAGTGCCGAGCGGCCCCCAATTCAATATCGATAAAATCATGACCATGGTTCATACCATGAACAAGAAAGAATACGGCATCAACACCCTCAAGAAGCGGTTTGAGGTCAGTATCTTTACTTAAATCAAGTTCATGTAGCTCAATATTGGGAATTGCACCCCAGCCTCGCTTCTTAAGTAATTTTAAGCTGCGTCCTGTTGCCTTTACCTTATAACCGCTATTCACGAGTTCTGGTACGAGGTGACTGCCAACATAACCTGATGCCCCGACAACCAGAATTGTTTTAATCATGTAATGCATGCTCCTTGCTTGCAACGGTTGGTGTAAGGAAATGAGATTAAATTATTTTTGTCATAGACAGTAATGTGCATTTAATTGTTAAAAATCATAGCTATTCAAACTGTAGCGGATAATATCTACTCTGTCTTTCATATTTATTTAACTTCGCACTTCTTATTGACCACTGAATCATTAAGACGGTGATTTACTTCTTGCCGAGGCCCGTATGCTTTCACTGGCATTATCGCATTTACGTGGTGACTTTTTACGCCGCTTGTTACTTATCGCATTGCCTATTGCTTTGCAGTCAATGCTATTTTCGAGCAGAAGTCTTGTTGATATTTTGATGCTAGGGCAACTGGGTGAATTAGAAGTCGCAGCAATAGGTATTGCAGGTAAAGCGCTGTTTGTCGCGGTGATTATGTTATTTGGTGTTAGTACTGGTGGTGCCTTACTTACCGCGCAATACTGGGGGGCAGGAAACAGAGAAGGGGTAAAGCAAGGCACAGCGTTAACCTGGGTAATGAGCACAATAACGGCGGTGATTTTAGGCTGTGTATTCTTTTGGATGCCAGAAAAGGTGATCGGGTTAGCCACTCAATCGCCAGACGTTATTACGCTTGGAGCAAAATATCTCGCGATTACGTCGTTTAGTATGTTTGCTATGGCGTGGGTTATCAGTATGGCGGTAGGGTTACGTGCGATGCACCAACCTGGAGTGAGTACCTTCTTTAGCGCTATTGGTATTGGTTTAAATATTTTTCTTAACTGGGTGCTGATCATCGGGAAATTTGGTTTTTCTGAAATGGGGATTGTTGGCGCAGCATGGGCAACATTAATCAGTGGCCTTGTGGAAGTTAGTTTACTTTATGCTTATTTATACTCACGTAAACACCTTCTCGCATTTACGACTAAAACCTTGATTGCAGTCTGTGAGTGGCAGCGGGTTAAACGTTTTTTAAGCTTATCGTTACCCACTACATTTAATCATTTAGCATGGTCTTCAGGTATTTTTGTTTACCACGCTATAATTGGTCAAGCTGGTGTTGAAGGCTTAGCGGCTTTATCGATAATGACACCAATAGAGTCTTTATCACTTGCGATGTTAATTGGTATTTCCAATGCATCAGCCGTTCTGATTGGTAATCAGCTTGGTGCAAACAACATGGAAGAAGCCTATCAACAAGCATGGGCTGTTTCGATATTTAATCTTCTTTGTAGCATTACTCTCGCCATTGGTATGCTATTGCTCCAAGATTCAATTTTGGATCTTTTTTCTGCTATTTCGAGTGATACAAGAGAGCTGGCAGAGCATTTCTTTGTGATTTTAGCTGTTTCTATTGTATTGAAAAGTATACCGATGACAATGGTTGTGGGAGTGCTTCGTGCGGGGGGAGATATTCGTTTTTGTTTGTATCAAGATCTGATCGCACAGTGGGCTATAGGCATTCCTATAACAGCATTTTGCGCACTCGTGTTGAAGTTACCACTTGAATGGATTTACGCATTACTTGCACTTGAAGAAGTTATTAAATGGTTTGGTTCTACAATTAGAGTTAGATCAAAAGCATGGATGAATAATTTGGTGACTTAAAGAAAGTCGTCAGTGAAATGTTGATTCAGAGCAGAACGTTCAGATATTGATGGTTAATGAGGCTGGTTGCATATTCTAGTTGCTATTTATACAAGATAAGAAGAAGTGGAAGATTTAATAAAGAATATGTTGATTCAGTGTAGTTTATTCGTTTTATTTAAAGCGAAAATGTAACGTATTACATTTATTTATGATGATAACACGCAAAAGCCTTTCTCGTTGTCTGGCTTTACTGTAAATTTCATTACCTATACAAAAGATAAATGATGTTGTTATTTTATTTGGTGAGTGTTGATGTTACGACTTGTGAAACTCTGCAAAGGTTATCAAGATGGCGGTGAACACCATTCTGTTTTACAGGGCGCAGAGCTTGATCTTAAACAAGGAGAACAACTTGCGCTAATGGGCGAAAGTGGTTCTGGTAAAAGTACCTTATTAAACCTAATAGCAGGGCTAGACTCTGCTGATTCGGGTGAGATCTGGATGGATAAAGTGCCTATTCATTCTATTTCAGAACGTGATCGTACTGCATTTCGTCGACATAATATCGGGCTCGTTTTCCAGCAATTCAACTTATTACCGACGTTGACTATTGCCGACAATATTCGCTTTTGCCGCCAACTTAAAAATTTACCAGAAAAACCTGAATTGTGGCGACAAATCATTTCAGCATTAGATCTTATGCCTTTGCTTGGTCGCTACCCTGAAGAAATGTCGGGTGGTCAACAACAGCGAGCGGCAATTGCCCGTGCACTGTACATGGAACCGACCATCTTATTAGCTGATGAACCAACAGGTAGCTTAGATGAACGTAATGCCAGTGCGGTTATTCGTTTGCTTATCAATTTAACGAAAAAGCTCGATTGTACCTTGCTGATGGTAACGCACAGTGAGCAGGTTGCTTCTCATATGAATGGTTGTATTCGTCTTCAAGGAGGACGCTTACATGTCAAGCCCCGTAGCTAAAGCTCTGTGGGGGCATTATAAACGTCATCCATTTCAGATATTACTTGTTTGGCTAGGTTTAACGCTGGGTATTGCACTGCTTGTCGGTGTAATGGCCGTGAACCAGCAAGCGAAAGAAAGCTACCAGCAGGGCGAACAGCTCTTTGCAAACCCTTTCCCTTATCGTATTCGAAATAGTCAAACAGGGCTTAAAGTACCTCAAGGCTTTTATATTCAAATGCGACGCGCGGGCTTAAAAACCTGCATGCCCATAGAACAACACCGCATTGTTACAGATCAAGCGCGCGATTTTGAAATTATAGGCATCGATCCAATTGCCATGTTCCCGCTAGTTAAAGGTCACACAACCGTACAAGATCAAAGTCAGTTAATGGATATAATGAAACCGCCTTACCCAATCATGATTGGTACTCAGCTAGCCAATTACATTGGTGTGCAAGAGGGCGATAAACTGACATTAGATTCAGGGCGGAAGATCGGGCCACTACATGTTGTAAGTGATGATCGCGTGGGTGGGCCACGAATGATTGCTGATATGGCATTGATTCGAGAACTACAGCCAAGTGCTGGTTTTTCAATTATAGCCTGTGGTGAAATGTCACCAAAAGCATTAGCGAAGTTAACGCAAATGTTACCGCCTGGTTTAACACTAGAGCGTCACCAAAGCGAGAAATTAGAGCCATTAACCGAAGCATTCCACCTCAACTTATTTGCGATGGGCATGTTATCGTTTGTGATCGGCTTATTTATTTTTTATCAAGCCATGTCATTATCGTTAACACAGCGTCAACCTTTAGTTGGGTTATTACGGCAAGCTGGTGTTTCTGGATTTCAACTGGCCGGTGCATTGATCATTGAGCTTATTGTTTGGATTATTCTAGGGTTAATTGGCGGAAATCTGTTGGGATTATTACTTGCTCAGCAGTTACTTCCTTCGGTTGCTGCAACGTTAAATGATCTTTATAGCGCCAATGTGAATATGTCGATTGATTGGCATTGGACATGGGGCTTAGCGAGTGTTGCCATTGCTGTATTTGGCAGTTTACTAGCATGTGGCTGGCCAATGTTGCGTTTAATCAATACACCGCCGGCACGTTTAGCGACTCATATGGCACTTGTTCGTATAACTGGACGAGAGTTCGCCTTACAAGCTTTATTCTCTTGTGTGTTTATTGGTGCTGCTTTTGCCGTTTATCAGTTACCGCATGGCCAGTTAGCTGGGTTTGTGCTTATTGCTTTCATTTTGATTGCATCAGGATTAATGATGCCATTTCTGTTATGGCAGTTATTTCAAGGGCTAGGGCGAGTTTTCAAAGATGCTCGATTACGTTGGTTTTTTTCTGATGCAGCCGCAAGCCTGAGTTATCGCGGTGTTGCTGCGATGGCATTTATGCTGGCTTTAGCCTCTAATATTGGTATGGAAACCATGGTAGGCAGTTTCCGCACCACAACAGAAACGTGGCTAAATCAGCGATTGGCTGCTGATATTTATGTGCGTCCGCCAACGAATGTTGCACCTCGTATGTCTGAGTGGTTAGCAGAGCAACCTGAAGTTGATCAGGTCTGGTGGCAATGGCGTAAAGAAACGCAGACCGATGCAGGCACTTTACAAGCCATGAGTGTCGGCACAAGTAAAGGTGAAAAGAAAGCCTTATCGATTAAAGTGGTAGAACCCAATTATTGGGAAAAATTACATACTGAGCGTGCTGTAATGGTGAGTGAATCGCTTGCGCTCAAAAATGGTTGGCATCCGGGCGATATCATTGACCTACCAGCACCCATGCTGAAGAAATGGTTAATCACAGGGGTGTATTATGATTATGGTAACCCATACGGTCAGGTCTTAATTTCTCAACCAACATGGCAAGCGTTATGGCCTAAAAATGGTCAAGTTGGGTTAGCCATTCACATGAATGATAATACCGACAGTACAGATTTGATGGCCAGAATGGGAGAGAGATTCCGTCTGCAGCCAGAAAGAATCAGTAACAATGCCAACTTATTGAATCAGGCAATGCGTGTTTTTGACCGTACTTTTATCGTGACTGAAACCTTGGGTAAATTGACGTTATTCATTGCTGTATGTGGGCTATTTGTCGCGACCATCGCGGGTGAAGTGTCACGGCAAAGACAGTTTGCATTATTACGTTGCATGGGTATGACAGGGCGAGAATTGGCAGCTCTTGGCGGCGGTCAGCTTCTGGTTATTGGCTTATTAACTGCGTTAATGGCGTTACCCTTAGGCTTGGTATTAGCTCAGCTATTGATTGATGTTGTATTGAAATATTCATTTGGTTGGACCATGCCAATTAGTTTTTTCCCTAGTCAATATTTAATGTCTTTAGGCACTGCATTATTTGTATTGCTATGTGCTGGAGCATGGCCTGTATGGCGATTGGTTAAACGTTCCGCTATTTTATCATTACGAGAGGCGTTCTAATGTTTACGCAGAATATAAAACATTTTTTCTGGGTAACGTTACTGCTGATCTTACCACTAGTCGGTTGTGATCAAAGTGAGTCTTCTTCAAATACAACAGAGGTATTAAAGCAATCTAATACCAATGAGTATCAACCGGTTGTTAAAGGGTATGAACTTAGCTTTCCTCGAGATCATAATAGCCATCCGGCATTCAAGTCAGAGTGGTGGTATTTTACCGCTAATCTTGAAACCGATGCTGGCAAGCAAATAGCCGTTCAATGGACACTGTTTCGTATTGCAACAGGGTTAGAGCAAAGTAAAGCGATTGGTTGGAAAAAACCTCAAATTTATATGGCACATGCTGTTATAACGACTGATGAAAAAGTGTGGAAAGCTGAGCGATTTTCTCGTGGTGGTATTGGTCAAGCAGGGGTACTGCGAAAGCCATATCGTGCATGGTTGGATAACTGGTCGTGGCGTTCATTAGGGCAAGATCCATTTCCTGGCTTATTAGAATTTGAAGATGACGATATGTCTGCACGGTTGGATATTAACAATGTCGGTTCAATCGTCTTGCAAGGTGAAAACGGTTACAGCAAAAAACATGCGACTAATGATATAGCCTCTTATTATTACAGCGCACCGTTTCTAGATATCAACGGCAGTATTACACTCGATGACATCCAATATAATGTGACCGGTAAAGGCTGGTACGATCGAGAGTGGAGCAGCAGTATGCTGTCAAAGAGCCAACAAGGTTGGGATTGGTTCTCTATACAGCTTGATGATGGCAGTGCTTTAATGATTTCTCAAGTAAGAGAAAAAAACGCCCTGCCGTTTTATTTTGGTTCTCGAAGTTGGCCTGATGGTCGAGTGGTGCAATTGGGCACAAGCGATATTCGATTAACCCCTATTATATATACGTCAGTTGAAGGGAAGAATGTTCCGCTGAATTGGCGTTTAGATGTGAGATCACAAGATTTAAAATTAAAAGTGGAAGCTGTCCGAAAGGAACAGTGGTTACCTTTTGTCTTTCCATACTGGGAAGGGCCAATCAAGGTTGTAGGTAGCCATTCTGGACAAGGATTTATGGAGTTAACGGGGTACTAATCTTGTTTACCATAAGAAGCAATAGGATGATGTCGTGGTACAAAGAATAACGTTTGATGAGCAGGCGCTGTCACAGCGTTTAATGAATTACCGTCGCGAGCTTCATCGCTATCCAGAAGCTGCATGGTGTGAGTTTTTTACAACCAGCCGTATTGCAGGTCATTTAGAAAACTTAGGGTTTGAATTATTTTTTTCTGATCAGATTATTGCGTCCGATACGATCATGGGCCGTGATGAAACTACGATAGCAAAAGAACAACAGCGAGCACTTAATTGGGGCACAGACGAGAATACCATATCTAAAATGCAGGGTATTACCGGTGTTGGTGCGCTGCTTGATACTGGCAGGGAAGGGCCTGTATATGTATTTCGTTTCGATATTGATGCTGTCGAGGTAATGGAAAGCCAGAATGATTCCCACCGACCTTGCTTTCTCGGTTTTTCTTCGCTATCTCCTGGTGTCGCTCATGCTTGTGGTCATGATGCCCATGCGGCTATGGGGTTAGGCTTAGCTGAAGTGCTTGCTGAAAATATAGAATTACTGAATGGTAAAATCAAATTACTTTTTCAACCCGCCGAAGAAGGTTGTCGTGCAGGTAAAGCAATAGCAGAAAGTGGTTGGTTAGACGATGCTGATTACTTTGTAGCTGCGCATATTGGTATGAATGTGCCAAGTGGCACATTAGTCTGCGATCCGCAGCATTTTCTTTGTAGCTCTAAGTTTGATCTTCATTTTAAAGGTAAGCCAGCACACGCAGGTATCGAGCCTAATGTGGGACGTAATGCCCTAGCAGCGGCCTGTACAGCTGTCACTCAAATGCTGGCAATACCTCGTCACCGTGAAGGGATGACCCGTGTAAACATTGGTCAGCTTACTTCAGGTGAAGGGCGTAATGTAATACCAGCACGAGCAGTGCTAAAAGGTGAAACTCGTGGTGAGAATCGTGAACTGAACAGTTTCATGTATCAGCAGGTCGAACAAATCGCTCAAGCATCAGCAATGATGCATGGCGTGCATGTAGAGATACAAGCACAAGGTGAAGCAATCGGTTTGCGTAACGATCCTGAAATGGTCGATATTTTAGAGAGTGTTGGCTACGACAGCGGCTTTACTCATGTAGTACGTCAGAAAGATTTTGGTGCAAGTGAAGACGCTGGTTATCTGGTTGATCGGGTGCAATCTAAAGGTGGAAAGGCCGTGTATTGTTTAGTGGGATCTGATTTAACAGCAGGGCATCACAATGGTGATTTCGACATTGATGAAAGCCGTATGCTATCAGGTGTAAAGCTATTCACCTCTGTAATAGAGAAAATACAAGCACAGCAATAAAGCATTAGTCTTCTTATCTAGATATAGACAAAACATATTTCTCAAATCCTCAATATGAATGTATTGGGGATTTTTTATATCTAAAAAATACTATATTTTATATTCATATACCCAAGTAACCACTTTTAACTGCGTAACCAGTATGCCTCTTTAATATTACTTTATCTTCTTTGAATGTTTCGCCTTTTAACCAATTAGAACTTTTTGGTTTTTGCTATTCTTGGCGAGATTAAAACATCTGAATATTTCCTGATTCCATATTTATCAGTAGATTGAAACATTTAATTACGCTAATTTCCGGTTTTGACCTAACCTTGAGGTGTGCCAAACGTGATTTTTTTGATAAGGAATATGGATGTCGGTTAAAGGCACCAAACAACTGGAACAACCTAATGTTTTGAGGGCAATACTGTCATTTAACAACTGGCTTCTTCCTTTTTGCTTAAGCGAGAAGTTTAAGTTCGCCTCGAAAGTCGCACTGAGCCTGACGTTGGCTTTTTTAATTCCAATGGCAATGGGCTGGTCTCAAGCCTCAACGGCGGCAACAACCGTTATGCTTATTGCATCTACTGGTAGCCGGCGTGAATCACTCGCGAAGGGTACACTGCGTGTGCTTGGTACGATCGTAGGTGCGATCATTGGGTTATTGCTGGTTGGATTGTTCGCGCAAGATCGCTTGCTGTATATGTTAGCGGTATCCATCGTTATTTCCTTTGTGTTTTATATCCGCAATGCTTACAAACAAGACCCGACACTGTTCATGCTGACCGGCGTGATGGTGTTGATGATGTCGAACGGTGGCGATGCAGCAGGTGCATTTACATACGGTGTCGATCGTACTTTCATGACATCGTTTGGCGTCATTGTTTATACCTTAGTGGGGGTGTTTGTTTTCCCTACCAAAACAGAACAAAACTTACATAAGCTAACCGATGATTTAAGCCAGATACAACAAGCACTTTTTAACCGTTTGATTGCAGTGCCATCTGGTGTTCAAGGCATAGATGAACAGCCAGAAGAGAAAAATCCAGACGAAAAAAATGAAGATGAACGAGAAGCAACCGACGAGCAAGAGATTAAAGAAGCCCCCCTGCAAGATGTAATTAAACAGCTTTATGCGGCACAAAATGCATTAGAGCAAAGGTACAGCACAATAAGCACGGAATGCAGTGATCTGTCTGCGTATAAAAAAGAATGGGATTTAGCGCTGTATTACTACAAACAAGTAACCCTTCTACTTATTTTTGTTGCAGAGAGCAAAGATGAGCAATCTATCGATCTCCCTTCCTTGATCAATGATTATCAAGATGCCGTATCACGAATAGATGCCTTATTTGCCGTATCGCAAAACGCGTGGGATGATAAAGATACGGTGCGTGAGGTGGGGGAACCATTACAGGTCGATATTAATACACAAAAACTATCTCAATGTACTCACCTTGAAAAAGGTTCTGTTATTACGTTTGGATATTTGATTAATACCCTGCATGAAAAACTTTCACGCTTAGCCGTAACAGCAAGTTGTATTGATTCACTTACAGGACGAGTCTCTTTTCAAGAAACGTTCCCTAAGACGCCGGGGCGCTTCTTACTGTGGGATGCTGAAAATGCAAAAACTGCCATTAAGGTTTTTGTGACTTACTGGGTAGCCGGTATTTTATGGATATATTTTAATCCTCCCGGTGGGTATAGCTTCGTTATCTTTGCCACAATTTTTGCATCGGTATTATCTTATTTACCGGTTCACCCTGTGTTGTTGTTAGTGTTATTCACTTTTGGTTTCTTGTTTGCCGTACCTGCCTATGTTTTTATCTTGCCTCAACTGTCGTTAGGTATAGAGCTGGGTGCCTTTCTCTTTATCTATACTTTTGTGGCGTTTTATTTGTTCAAAGGCCCTATCACTATTTTCTTTTTATTGGGGCTGTTTATTTTAGGAATAGACAATACGATGACATATCACTTCGGCATCATTCTGACGATTATGTTGTTGTTTTATCTTGTCGTATTCATGATTATTTTTTCTTATTACTTCCCATTTTCATCAAGACCCGAGCATCTGTTTCTTGTTATGAGAGAACGTTTTTTCAGGCATGTGAACGGCGTAATACGCTCGCACCAAATACACAACCCCTCACTATTTAGTCGTTTGCGTTGCCGTTGGCATGTCGTAACGATGAATGTGACGGTAAAAAAGATGAAGGTGTGGAGCAGCAAGATTAACCATAAATATTTTGATCAAACATCGCCACAGGCACTCGCGAAATTTACAGGTGCATGCAATTTATTAAATAACCACCTTAATACATTTGTAATGGCTGACCAAAAATTCCAATCAAACATATTAGTTAACAAAGTAAGAGAAGCCTACGCCGATCAGGTATTGCCACAAATGGCGCAGTCTTTGGCTGGAGGGCGTAGAAAAGAAGCGCTGAATGAAATTTTTCATTCTTATGCGATTAATTATGAGAGTACTGAAGAAAAACTTGAACGCTTTTTCAATGGCTTGGATTTGAGTGACTATTCTCATACAGAGATAGCAGGTTTATATATTTTTCTTAATTTAAAAAAGAATGTTTTTGAAGCAATGAATCAATGCAAAGTAGCGTACGAGGATATCAGTTGGGTGAATTTGCGACAGAAGAGGTTTTAGGGGTATGAGCAATGTTTAAGCAATACTTAAAAACATGTATCACTATACTGCCGTTATGCAGCTTAACAGCTTGTACCGTTGTAGGGCCAGATTATAAGGCTATTGAGCCAGTACAAATGCCAGAGAGTTGGACTCAAAATGATACCGAGCAAGCGGGCAAGAACATTGAACAATGGTGGATGCAATTTAATGATCCCACATTAAACACCTTGGTTGAACGTGCTAGCCAGCAAAACCTTGATCTTGAATCCGCAGGGCTACGTATTCTGCAAGCACGAATGGTATTGGGTATTTCTGACTCGTTCCGTTACCCGCAAGTACAAACGGTATCGGGTAATTTAGCGCGTGCTTACAATAACGAAAATTCGTTCAATAACGCGGCATTGTCTTTTGATGCCGGCTGGGAAATGGATATTTGGGGTAAATATTCACGCGGTACTGAATCTGCTGAAGCTGCTATGTACGCGACAATTGCGTCTTATAATGACATAGCGGTGACTATTTCAGCCGAAGTGGCGCGTAACTACGTTAACTACCGCACATTCCAAGAACGTATTTTATTATCAAAGCGTAATATTGAAGTGCAAGAACGTGTTGTTAATATTACTCAGGTTCAATTTGACTCTGGCAATGTTACCGAACTGGATATTCAGCAGGCAAAAAGTCAGTTATATGCCACGCAAGCGGCGCTGCCATCGTTAGAAATTGGTATGAATCAAGCTCGAAATGCATTGGCGGTATTGTTAGGTGTTATGCCTTTCGAGGTTGAACCTTTACTTCAATCTGATGCTATTGATGCTCGAATTAAGGCGTACAACACGGGGTATTCCCAAGCTAACGCAAAACGCACAGCCGCGAGTTACGATGATTATTCATTAGTACCTCGTGCCCCTGGTATGAGTACAAGTGTTGATGCGTCTTTGGTACTTCGTCGCCCTGATTTACAGGTCGCAGAGTTACAAGCGCATGCGCAAAGTGCTCAAATTGGCGTTGCAGAATCAGCGTTATACCCAAGTTTCTCTTTGTTTGGCTCCATTGGTGTTAATAGTACCGTTCAGTCGGGCAGTAGCTTTAGTTTTAGTGATTCACTCACGCTCGCTGCTGGTCCCAGTTTTTCTTGGAATATCTTCCAGTACGGTAGGGTAAAAAATAATGTGCGCTTGGAAGATGCTCGTTTTCAAGAAAGCCTAACTAACTACAATAAAAAAGTGTTAGTCGCTGTTCAAGAAGTCAGTAATGCATTGGAATCTTACGAATTATACCAACAGCAAAAAGCCCTTCGTTTAAGTTCTGTTAGCTCGGCAGTACGTGCCTACAATATTTCTATGACGCAATACGAAAATGGTCAGATTACATTCGAACGCTTACTGAATTCGGTAGAAACGATGACACGAAGTGAAGATAGCTATGCGCAAATCAAAGGCAATGTTGCCAATCAAGTTGTTGCGTTATACAAAGCATTAGGCGGTGGCTGGGAAGCGAACACAGGTAAAGCGTTTATTAAAGATGCGCAACTTCAGCAAATGAAAGAAAGAACAGACTGGGGTGATAAGCTAGATAATCCTCAAGTGTTGCCACCGTTATTGCCCGATCCAGTTAAGCAACCTAAACCTTTATTTGAAGATGAACTCGGCTTTACTGATTCAACGAGCGATGAGGGGGCGGAATAGTGCAGATCCCTCATGAATTACAACTCGGTGATATTTACTATTCGCCTTTTTTATTAGTGATGATTATTGCCATTATTGCGACATGGATAACCGTCGCTATTTTAAATAAAACACGGCTATCTCGATTAATAGCATTTCCATCAATTACGTTTATTGCGATTTCTGTTTTCTATGTTGTCGCGATTGATAGTTTCTTTTTACGATTTTAGGTGTGATTTTGAACAAGATAAAAAAACTATTTGTTATAGCGCTTAATATCCTAATCATAGGAGGCGCAATCTATCTGGGGTATCAGAAATATGAAGAGTATTTCAACAACCCATGGACGCGCGACGGTCAAGTTCGGGCAAATATAATCAAAGTCGCCCCCCGTGTTTCTGGGCCCATTGTGAATGTGGCGGTAAATGATAACCAATTTGTACGTAAAGGTGATTTACTGTTTCAGGTTGATCCAAGCACTTATGCGATTTCTTTATCACAAGCTGAAGTATCACTAGAGCGTTCAAAAGTAAGCTCGCGCGGTAAAAAGATCGAATACGATCGCTTACTGGATATTCGCGCTAAAGATAAAGGGGCGGTTTCTCATAAAGATCTTGTGCGTCGACAAATTACGTATGAAGAGTCACTGCTGCAAATTAAATCAGCAGAAGAACAATTAAAAGCCGCTAAATTGAACATGGAGTTCACTAATGTGCATGCATCGGTTGATGGCTACGTATCCAATATTGATATTCGCAATGGCACACAAGCAGTTGCCAACCAGCCTTTGATTGCGTTAGTCGATAGTAATAGTTTCTGGGTATTTGGCTATTTTCGTGAAAACCAATTAGAACAAATAGCAATTGGTAGCAAAGCCAAAGTAACGCTAATGGCACATCCCGATAAACCCATTGAGGCGGTTGTTGAATCGTTAGGCTGGGGGATAGCCCCGAAAGACGGCACCGTAGGGTATAACTTACTGCCCAACGTGAACCCTGTTTTTCAGTGGATACGATTAGCACAGCGTATTCCAGTTCGTATTGCCGTTAATGAATTACCTGAAGGTGTCGCATTACGGTTTGGTTTGTCTGCATCCATTATGGTGCTGCAAGACAAACCAGAAGAATAATGTGAAAAATTTATTCCCGATTTCAGATAATAACTGCGAGGCTAATTATGACCGTAGAGACAAATAATAATCAGAACAACAATGTTCCGAAGAAGAAAATAAATGAGGCTAACAACTTTTATTATATGACTGTAGCGCTTGTTATGTTGTTAGTGAGTACGTCACTCGTCGAGGTGTTACCGAATAAATTCGGTCTACTTGAATATATATTGGAAGGCTTTACTGCGCTTACATTTTTGGTCTGTTTAGTGAGTTTGCGGTTTGATAAAAATTGGTACCGATTCATGATGACATTGGCCGGGTGCTGGTTAGTTGCCACAATTATTCGGAACTTGTTAGGTGTACAGCAAATGGATTTAATCATGTTGGGGCTAATGTTTAGTTTCTTCTTTGGAACGTTTAAATCCGTTGCACGACAAATATTGTTCACTGGCAGTGTTGATTCCAACAAAGTTGTTGGCTCTGTCTCGTTATTTCTTCTTTTAGGCCTAATGTGGACCATTATCTATCTGCTAGTAATGGAATTTTCACCTGAAGCATTTACAGGCATGACTGCCGCCCCATGGGTAGAGAACTTCTCTCGCATGGCTTATTTCAGTTTCGTCACCTTAACCACATTAGGTTATGGCGATATCAGCCCTTTATCACCTTTTGCACAAGTTGTTGTATATCTTGAAGCAATTGCTGGCGTGTTTTATATGGCGATTGTCGTAGCCAGTTTAGTGAGTTCGAGTCAAAGTAATCAGGAAAAACAAAATGGATAAACAAGTAGATGCTAAGCAACAAATAGACGCTCAGCAGAGTAAAATATTCGTCAATAATATGGTTGAATCTGCCATTCGAATTGGATTGTTGTTTATCCTAATTGTATGGACGTATGACATTATAAAACCGTTCGTCATCCCAGTACTATGGGGTGCAATTATTGCCGTTGCATTATTACCATTAACTCAACAATTACAAAATATGCTAGGCGGTCGCCGTGGCTTATCGGCAACAATACTGGCATTGCTGGGTATTACGCTGTTAGTTGCTCCTTTTGTTTTGGTGTCAGGCTCTATTTTTGATGCGGTAACACACTTAACTGACGTAGTACAAAGCGGCGAAATTAAAATTCCCGGTCCAACACAGCGCATTGCTGATATTCCCGTTATTGGTGATAAGTTGTTTGAAGTGTGGTCGTTGTTTTCGACGAATTTAGAAAAAGCCGTCACGCACTTTTTGCCTGAAATTAAAACTGCAGTAGGCGCAATGGCATCTTTGGTCGGCAGCAGTTTAGCATCCCTAGTGATGTTTATTATTTCCTTAGCGATTGCGGCAGGTTTCATGACGCACTCTATAGCATGTTCTGAGGCAATTGGAACCGTGGCTGTTCGTGTTGTGGGTAAACACGGTGAAGAATGGACAACACTGACAGCAGCTACAATTCGTAGTGTATTACTCGGTGTTGTTGGCGTTGCCTTTATTCAGTCAATGTTGGTGGGCGCGGGCATGTTCGTTTTCGGTGTGCCTGCTGCGGGTTTAATTACACTCGGCGTGTTGATCTTGGGTATTGCTCAGCTTCCAGCGCTTATTATTGTTGCTCCTGTTATCTTTTATGTGTTCTCGACACAAGACACAACATCGGCAACCATTTTCACAGTTTGGGTATTGCTTGCTGGTATTTCTGATAACTTCTTAAAACCAATGCTAATGGGCCGTGGTGTTGATGTACCTATGCCAGTCATTTTGATTGGTGCTATCGGTGGTATGTTAGCGGCTGGCATTATTGGTTTATTCCTTGGGGCGGTTGTATTGGCTATTTGGTATGAACTATTCGTGACTTGGTTGAAGTTAGATCAAGATGAAACGCCATTAGAAGCCGCTCAAGAAGATTTGGTTGAAGCAAAAGATTAACCGTCTTCATTTGCACTAAACATAAGTTGTAAATATAACGAAAGGCTAAAGCATCTATGGTGCTTTAGCCTTTTTTGCAACGGTATTGAATAAAGGTATCGAGTAAAGGCACACAGGGTTTATAAATCAGCATCTTGCTAATACCAATCTAGACAAGTATCTGAACATTCTTGCTGGTTAAAATAGCTTATAACTATGTTAGAAATTTTATAATTAGAACCACTAGTTACTTCAATTTCTGCCTTGTTATTATCCATTTTCTCTACGCAATTATCTGACCATTTACTTATCCAGAATGGTATAAGAACCCAACAAATTCTCGCTGAAACGAGCATCTTGAGGTAACTTGGGTATATGCATCACGTAAGTAGAGAATAAGAATCGCGTATGGCAATGAATAGCTTTTTCAAGAAAGTATTTAGCTACATGAATCCGTCGGTGAACCCTAATATCGAGCCCGCATTCACAGAATGGCAGCAGCATTTACCCACATTGTGGTTGTTAGGTAAAACGGGCGCGGGTAAGTCGACATTAATTCAAGCCTTAACGGGTAATTCGGCCGTTGAAATTGGCAATGGTTTTAAACCCTGTACCCAAACGGCACATAGTTATCATTATCCCGCCGACAATCCATTACTGTGCTTTCTTGATACGCGCGGATTATCTGAAGCAGATTACGATCCTCATGAAGATATTCAAGCCTGTAAAGATCGAAGCCATGCCTTAATTGTGGTGCTAAAAGCAGAAGAGCCTGAACAAAGTGATGTACTGAATGCACTTAAACAGATTAAAAAATCTGGCGATATCAAGCACTTTTTGATTGTTCATACCGCCATTAGTTCACTGGGTTCTCACACCGAGCAACAGCAAGCTATCTTGCACAATCAAACCCAAATTGAACATGTTTTGGGAGGGATCGTGCAGTCTATTCAAGCTGATTTCTCACCTGAAACAGGTGACGTAATTGGGCTTGATACACTGAAAACCACCTTGGCAGAGATGCTACCTATTTTAAGTTTATTCACGAATACCAAAGCACATATTTCTCGTGAAGAAGGTAATTTCAATAAATTGAAAACCGAAGTGCTGTGGTATGCCGGCACTGCTGGTGCAAGTGATGCTATACCTGCTGTCGGGTTTGTCTCGGTGCCCGCGATACAAGGAAAGATGCTGCACAGTTTAGGCAATCAATACGGCATCGAGTGGACTAAACAAGATTTCATTGAGTTTATAGGCACGTTGGGCACGGGTTTTATGGTGCAGTATCTTTCGAAGTTGGGTATTCGGCAGTTGGTGAAATTCATTCCGGCTTATGGTCAAACGATAGGCAGTGCAACAGCAGCAGCAATGAGCTTTTCATCGACATACGCGATTGGTCGTGCGGCATGTAAGTACCTATACCATAAGAGTAAAGATGAATCGGTAACAAAAGAAGAAATGAAAGCCGTTTTTGAGCAAGCGTTTGAAAGTATTAAAAATGTCGCTGAAACTGAAATGCACAAAACGGATACGCTAGAAAAGCGCCAAAGTAAGCATACCAGCGATATGAAATCAGAATTGAAGCAGGGCAAGAGATGAAACAGCTTAAAAATAGTTATCGATTATTGAGCCGTTTATCTTATGGTTTTGTGCCCTTAATGATTACGGCGATATTCATTCCCTTCATTATTCTGGCTGTTTTTGGTGCGGTGTCATTGTTTGAAAATGGGCAATGGCTGTTATTTTTAGGTTTATCAGCCGTATTTTGTTTAGTTATCTTTTTGCCATTTCTTTTCTTTAAACAAAAGATGACTAAACAGAGCCTGTTTGAACAAGACCAGTTTAAGCAAAGCCAAGACGGATCGCAGCAGGATCGTTTAACTGACGATGATCTTGAGAAAGCCACTGTCGAACCTAATGCAGAATGGTCTGAATTTGATCTTCAAGTGTGGAAAAAACTCAATACGACTATTCAGCAGAAACTAGATAGCGATGATGAGTGGGGCAGTTTGCGTGAACATGGCTTCGAATTAGCTTCCCGCGTTGCCTGCGAATATGCGCCCAATGCCACCGCTCACGATTTAGCATTTACTGCCCCTGAATTTTTATTGATGGTAGAAGAGGTAAGCCATCGTTATCGTATCTTCCTTAAAGAAAATATCCCATTTTCAGAAAAAATAAAGCTAACCACTATCAAGCAAGGGTATGCACACAAAGACAAAATGGACACCGCGAAGAAAGTGTACGATGTTTATCGTATATTTCGTGCCGTTACCCCAGCAGGCTGGATTGCCGAAGCTAGAAGTCAGATTATTGGCCGGCTTTTTGATGAAGTGAGCGCCGATGTACAGCATCGCTTGAAGAAGACGTTGTTACAGGAAGTGGTTTCCGTGGCGATCGATTTATACAGTGGTAGGTTTAAAGCCAGAGACACAGAACTTGCCGAAAGTGACGTTGTCACCAAAGATCGTGCGCGAGTCGAACCTAATATCGAACCATTGCGGGTTGCTGTTATTGGGCAAGTAAGTGCGGGAAAATCATCGGTGGTGAATGCCGTGGTTGGCAGTATGGTTGCAGAAGTCAGTGCTATTCCTTCAACCGACAGTATTCATGTTCATAAATGCGAAGTCGATGGTGTCGATCTGATCCATTTGATCGATCTTCCTGGTATTGATGGAAATCCTAAAACAGAAGCTTTGATTGTTGATCAAATTGCTAACAGTGATCTTGTCTTGTGGGTACTCAAAGCCAATCAATCAGCTAGAACACTAGACACTCATCTCAAAGCAGCTGTTGAGGAATTTTATACACAACCGAAAAACCGATCACGAAAAAAACCGCAGATATTGGCATTGGTTAATCAAGTTGATCGCCTTCAGCCTGTGCAAGAGTGGCAACCACCTTACAATTTAGAGCAGCCAACAACAGCCAAAGCAAAAACCATTAAAGCCGCCGTTGAATATAACCAAGAATTGTTATCGCCTGATCATATTATTCCGGTGTGCGTTAGTGAAGACAAGGCGGCGTTTAATCTCGATGAAATAGGGGTGTTGTTACAGTTTGCGTATGAAGATGGCGTTAATACGCAGCTTAATCGTCGAAGAGTTGAGGGTGATAAAACCGATTATCTCAATCAAGCCAAACGTCTTTTTCGTTTAAGTAAAGTGGCGTTTAAACAGTTAAGAGATGCAGATAAGTACTCTACTTGATGGTAAGAAGAGAGCCTATTAGTCGTAACGAATAGGCTCTCTTTTTTGTTAACGGCGATGTGAGAATGCTATTTAGGTAGCATCCGCTGTAGCGTATTGTCTTTCACCACATAGTGATGATAAATAGCAGCCCCTGCATGTAATGCAATCAAGAAATATCCAATGTCGGCAATAGTTTCGTGAATTTCCTTAATCGACTTTGAGGTTTCTTTATCTGGTACTGAAAAGGCAGGCATGGGTATTCCTACTAGATCCCATTGCTTACCCCCGACAGCAAGCATGATTAACCCTAATAAGGGTAAAAGAATAAAGGCTGCATACATGATGTAGTGTATAACCTTCGACAAGGTTAACTGCCATTGGGGAGGACGGGGAGTAATTTCGGGTGTTACCTGATTGCGCTGAAAGTAAAGCCGAATACACATCAAAACCAAGACAAAACAACCTACATTGAAATGAATGATTTTAAGGTAGTCATGCCAAGGGGTTGATTTAGGCACAATACCTTTCAGCTCAATGGCTGCATAGGTAATGGCAATAAGTAGTAGGCTAAGCCAGTGAAACCAAATTTGATGACGAGTAAAACGTGTCATAACGTTTCTTCTTAATATTGAACGTAGCTGTAACGTTAATTGAGTTAATGTGAATATAGGCTGAATTCTCCTTATTCACATCACTCACAGCCCTATTTTTACGTTATCGTCTTTTTATTTTTCTTGGTACAACTTCAACTCCGGTACGATAGCGCCCAGCTGCGGCATTGAGTGCTAGCTCTAGGGCATTGTCTGCAATTAGCTCAAATTGTTGGGGTAACGATTGAATTTTAATGGGTAAAAAATCCAATAAACGGTTGTCACCAAATGTTGCTAAATGAATTTTCGACATTAATTCGGGATTAGCCAGTAAGCAATCAAGAATGCCTTCAAATAAGGTATAAGAGGTAGCAAGAATTGCGTCAGGGAAATGGCCTGAATCAATCCATTGTTGCAGCTGTTTTTGCCCTTGTTCTTGGCTGAAATGATCGCCATAAGCAATGTGCATGTTGATATCAGGTTGATGACGACGAATAGCCGTTAAAAAACCTTGCTCACGTTCTTTCGACACACCTAGCTCAGGTACAGCTCCCACCAACCCAATGCTATTCACACCTTTATTGAGGAGGGTCTGAGTAAGCTCAAATGCCCCCTCTAAATCTTCACTTATTACACTGGCAAAAATTTCATCGTCTAACGCACGGTCGAGTGCAATAACAGGTACGCCACCAGTTTGAATGCGTGGATAAAAATCATTATCAGCAGGCAGGACACTGGCAACAAGCAGCGCATCGATACGACGGCTTAATAGTGTTTCTGCAACTTTCATTTCTGTATCTGGATCATCATCAGAACACGAGATGATCAATTGATAGCCTGCTTTACGCGCATTTCTTTCGAGTAATTTCGCTAATTTGGCATAACTACTGTTTTCTAGATCGGGAATGATTAAACCAAACGATCGGCTACTGCCTGCACGAAGAGAGGTCGCAGCGTGATCTGGGCGGAAGTTATGCTCATTAACAACTGCCATTACCTTTACTTGTGTTTTTTCACTGATCCGATATTTGCTAGCTTTGCCATTAATAACATAGCTAGCTGTTGTGCGAGATACACCAGCTAATTTTGCAATTTCATCTAACGTCATGATGAGTTCTTATCGTTTGCTTATAATAGAGATTAAAAAGAGATTTGTGCGCTTGATCATATAATCGCAAATGATCCTTTATAGAACAATTGCAATCATAGCTGAAACGATTCAGTATGTCTGCTGAAAGGTTTCAGCAAAGCTCTAAAATGTTAAGTGGCTTTACTGAAACTTTTAATTTCAGCAAAAGCTGAAACGATTCAGCTTTTAGGTTGAAGTATCAACTTATAATTACACGACGTGTCGATGGGTATGTTAACTGGGTATGAATAGAGATTTTCACCTCGGTTATTAGTACTAATCAGACAAATAGAAGACAGAAATCCAGTGGAGTGAATTCATGTTGTCACTATCTCAGAACGATATTCAGTTAAAGCAAACCGCTACCAATAAAGAAGATGCGATTAAAGCATTAGCAGCAAGCCTTGAAACACAAGGGCTAGTAGAAACTGGGTATGTGAATGGCATGCTTGCACGTGAAGCGCAAAATTCCACATTCTTAGGTAACGGTATCGCGATTCCACACGGTACAACAGATACTCGCAGTTTGGTGAAGCAGACTGGCGTGAAAGTGCATCATTTCCCACAAGGTGTTAACTGGGGCAATGGCAAAACGGTGTATTTAGCGATTGGTATTGCCGCTAAATCTGATGAGCACCTTGGTATTTTGAAGCAGCTAACGAAAGTGCTTTCAGCTGATGGCGTTGAAGAGAAATTAAAAAATTGCGAGAGCGAAAGTGGCATCATTTCTATCTTAAATGGCGAAGCGCAATTAGAAGCCGAATTTGATACAGATCTTGTTCAATTGGCATTCCCAGCAACAGATTTGATTCAACTAACAGCAGTTGCGGCTGGGCTTATTAAGAATCGCCAGTTTGCAGGTAATGGTTGTGTGGCAGATGCGATTGCAACAGGTGCTACGCATTTAGGGCAAGGAATTTGGTTAGCAAAAAGCAATCAAGATGTGTCTCGTACTGCACTGTCTTTTGTTACTCCTGCTGTGGCATTTGAAGAGAGTGGTCAAGCCGTTAAAGGTTTGATTATGGTGGCAGCGTGTAACAGCGCACATGTATCAAATTTAGGCTTTATAACGCAGCTTGTCTATACAGCGCAAGCCGATAAATTGGCAAGTGCAGATGCTGAAAAAGTGGTGTCTTTACTGACTCAAGAAACATTAGAAGGCTCTACAGCATCGTTCAAAATTCGCAATTCACATGGCTTACATGCTCGCCCTGGTGCGATGTTAGTGAGTGTCGCGAAGAAATTCACCTCCGCTATTCAGGTGGTTAATCTTAACGGTGAGGGCAAACCTGCGAATGCGAAAAGCTTGATGAAAGTGATTGCACTGGGTGTGAAATGTGGACACGAACTGCAATTTACCGCTCAAGGTGATGACGCTGAACTTGCACTTGAATCGATTGGTCAAGCAATTGCAGATGGTTTAGGAGAGGGTAAATAATGATGGATACGACGGCTATAACTACAACTATAGCGACAGGCGTAATTAAGCCTAAAGTCGTTACTGTTACGTTAAACCCAGCATTGGATTTAACTGGCAGCTTAGATTCATTGTCCCTTGGCACCGTTAATGTTGTGAACAAAGGTAGCCTTCATCCTGCAGGCAAAGGCGTTAACGTGGCAAAAGTGCTGGCTGAATTAGGTGCAGATGTAACGGTGACGGGGCTATTAGGTGCAGATAACCAAGAACCTTTCTGCCAGTTATTTGAAGAGATTGGCGCGACAGACAAGTTTATTCGCGTAAAGGGTGCTAGCCGCATTAATGTAAAACTTGTTGAAAGTACGGGAAAAGTCAGTGACATCAATTTCCCGGGTGTGGCCGTATCACAAGATGATATAAATCGATTTGAACAGACGTTATTTGAATTAGCAGAAACACACGACGTATTTGTAATTGCAGGCAGTTTACCAGCAGGCATTACACCTGAATTATGTGCCGATTGGATCGCGCGTTTACATCAAGAAGGCAAAAAGGTGCTTTTTGATAGCAGCAAAGCGGCATTAGTGGCTGGCTTTAGCAAGAACCCGTGGTTAGTTAAGCCCAATGATGAAGAGCTTGCACAGTGGGCGGGGCGAGAGTTAACAACAGAACACGATTTTACAGAGGTTGCAGAACAACTGGCTGAACAAGGCATCGCTAATGTAGTGGTTTCTTTAGGTGCAGATGGTGTGATGTGGCTGAATAATGAAGGCTGGTTACGTTCGCAACCACCAAAAATGCAGGTTGTTAGTACCGTTGGTGCTGGTGACACGCTGGTGGCTGGAATGTGCTGGGGTCATATCAATAAGTGGTCGAAACAAGAAACTCTTCGTTTCGCAACTGCGCTTTCTGCTTTAGCTGTCAGCCAAGTCGGCGTGGGCGTTGAAGACATTAACGCGGTTAATGCGATGAAAGAAAGAGTCACTATTTCTGGTTGTGTACTTGCAAGTACAAACGAACTGGATAATTCAATTAATAATGTGAAGTGCTAACACGGATATGAGGGTATCAACATGAAGATTGCAATCGTAACAGCTTGCCCTAGTGGCATTGCCAACAGCGTAATTGCTGCTGGCTTATTAGAAAAAGCAGCAGCAGAGCTTAAATGGAATGCTGACATTGAGTGTCAGTCAACCGTTACAGCTTCTACATCACTAACAACAGAACAAATTAAAGCGGCAGACTACATTGTTATTGCAGCGAGCACTGCGGTTGACACATCACGTTTTGCGGGTAAAAAAGTTTATCAATCAGCAGTATCTGCCTGTTTCTCTGATCCTAAAGCTTATTTAGAACTTGCTGTTGATAAGGCAGCTGTGTTGTCAGCACCTGAACTAAAAAATGCAGAGGCTGCTGTTAGTAATACATCTGGTAAGAAGAAGATTGTTGCTATTACAGCGTGTCCTACTGGTGTGGCACACACGTTCATGGCGGCTGAAGCGCTTGAGCAAGAAGGCCAGCGCCAAGGTCACGATATTAAAGTTGAAACTCGTGGGTCTGTTGGTGCTAAAAACCAATTAACCGATGAAGAAATTGCAGCTGCTGATCTTGTGATCATTGCCGCTGATATCGAAGTGGATTTAGCCCGCTTTGATGGTAAAAAGCTGTATAAAACAAGCACAGGTTTAGCACTGAAGAAAACGAAGCAAGAAATGGACAAAGCCTTTTCAAGTGCATCGGTATACAAGCATGAAGCGGGCAGTGCATCTTCTAGCGCTAAGAATCAAGAAAAAACAGGTGCCTATAAACACCTTATGACGGGTGTTTCGCACATGTTACCACTGGTTGTTGCTGGTGGTTTATCTATTGCTCTCTCTTTTGTTTTTGGTATTGAAGCCTTTAAAGAAGAAGGCACATTAGCAGCGGCATTAATGACAATTGGTGGCGGTTCAGCCTTCGCACTAATGGTTCCAGTGCTTGCCGGCTTTATTGCTTTCTCTATTGCTGATCGCCCGGGTTTAGCACCTGGTTTAATTGGCGGTATGTTAGCGAGTTCAACGGGGGCTGGTTTCCTTGGCGGTATTGTTGCAGGTTTCCTTGCTGGTTACAGCGCGAAGTTCTTAGCCGATAAAGTGAAGCTACCACAATCAATGGAAGCACTTAAACCAATACTGATTATTCCGCTTGTTGCGAGTTTAATCACGGGTTTAATCATGATTTATGTTGTTGGTGGCCCTGTTGCTGCAGCAATGACAGGCTTAACTGAATTCTTGAATAACATGGGTTCTGCCAACGCGGTACTGCTGGGTATTATTCTTGGCTGTATGATGTGTTTCGACCTTGGTGGTCCGGTAAACAAAGCGGCATATACATTTGGTGTGGGTCTATTAGCGTCACAAACTTATGCACCAATGGCAGCTGTAATGGCTGCGGGTATGGTACCTGCGATGGGTATGGGTTTAGCCACATTCCTTGCGAAACGTAAGTTTAACTCAAGCGAATCAGAAGCGGGTAAAGCATCATTTGTATTAGGTCTTTGCTTTATCTCTGAAGGTGCAATTCCTTTCGCAGCGCGCGATCCAATGCGTGTAATTCCATGTTGTATGGCAGGCGGTGCGTTAACAGGTGCATTGTCGATGCTATTTGGTGCGCAACTAATGGCACCACATGGTGGTCTGTTTGTTCTGCTTATTCCAAATGCGATTAGCCCAGCACTTATGTATTTAGTGGCGATTGCGGCAGGTACATTGGTAACAGGTATTAGCTATGCACTCTTGAAAAAATCAGACCAAGAGCAATTAGCAACAGCATAAAATGTAGTGTGTAAGTAATACTTTAAAAAGCCTCAGATAATCTATTAACCATTAATAGTATCTGGGGCTTTTTTATGCGTATGAATAATAACAAAAATATGCACGTAAAGTTTTCAGATTATAATAAAGAAGTATATTTTGGTGTTAAGTATCAATGATATTGATGTATGTGTTTTTTAGGAGAATATTTAACATCTTCGCCTTCTAATTATACCCAGTAAAATAATAACTTATACGTTAATGTCAATGTGAGTAATTGAGTTCATGCTAGTTGTTATTAGCAATCTTACGAAAAAAAGAGAGTTATACGTTTAGTGTGATAGATGATCTAGTTAGGTTTTCTGGGTGTTAAATGTATGTTTATATTGTATTTGCGTATTGATTTACATGCTCTAAAAGTAAGATCCAGTGCAAGTTTTTAAAAACTTAGAATATCTTCCAAACAACTTAATCGTATAGTAAATAGCGAATGCAATTAATTGCACTAGCTATTGCTAAAGGTAAGTGATTTTTCTTTTAAGGAAAAATATGGAAATATTAGCCGCATCCTCAAAAAAAGAAAAAGTAGTGTTTGATTACACGTTATTCTTATCTGCGTCTTGTAAGCATCGATTCACTTTTTTAGATGCGATAAAAGCGTGTATACCTGCGTTTGAGATATCATGGAGGTCATCTCTACCTAGCGGGTTAAGTGTTTCTGAACAGTTGCAAATGCAAGCATTAAAAGTGCTTTCTACCAATGTGAGTGATGCCAGTAATCTTGTGCGTTTGTTGCGTTTAGCACGCTCAGAAAACATTAATGAGATTGTAATTTCTTTGCCATATTCTTTGGATGAAGAACAATTATTATTAATCGAAGAGAAGTCGGGTTGTCACATTGGATTTATTGAAGACAATGGTGAACAGTTAAGAGTCAGTATCTGATACACGCTCTAGCGCCAAACTAGCATTTGTAGATAAAAGAAAAGCCAGTTTTAAGCTGGCTTTTTTGTGTCTGCTATTTTAGAACGAGTAAAATTAACAGAATTATAAGATACCCGTCCAAAGCATACCGACTGCAAAACAAGCAGCAACGGTGAGCATACTAGCTGCCGCTTTTTCTTTCCCAACGAATACTTTTACGCCTTGTTCGCGTTTAGCTTTGACGTAGAAATACAAACCGGGAACGTAAAGTAATGCAGAAAGCAGCAGGTAATTTAAGCCTGAAGCATATAGAAGCCATAAGCCGTAACTACTTGCACAAATCCCAACAAATAGCAGTGAACCGCGATTTTTAGTCTGAATAGCTAACTGCAATGTATATGCACCGACTAAGAAATAAGGCACTAAAATCATTTCAGAAGCGATGGCCAGTAGGGTGTCATACGTTCCGCCTGAATACATAACAAAAAACAATGAAACTTGAATGCAGATGTTAGTTAATAAAAGGGATTTTACAGGGCTTCCCGCTTTATTCTGAGTGGCAAAGCACTTAGGAAACATCTTATCTTTAGCAGCAAGGTAGGGCGCTTCAGAGGCTAATACAGTCCAGCTTAAGAATGCTCCGCATACCGAAATTAACAAACCACAACCAATAATAATCCCACCCCAAGGGCCTAAGATATGCGTGAGCACTTGTGCCATTGATGGGTTGTGATAAGTCGCTAACTCTTGAGTGGTAATAACCCCCATAGAAAGCAGCGTTACCAGTACATAAATAGATAAAGCGGTTAATAGGCCAAGAATGGTTGCTCTACCAATATCTCGACGGTGCCTTGCGCGGCTTGAAACAACCACTGCGCCTTCAATACCTATGAATACCCAGACTGTAATTAGCATGGTGCTTTTTACTTGAGAAAGAAGATCATGCTCTTCACCAAAATGAAGCCCAGTAAAATCAAAAATAAAGGTATCCCACTTAAATGCTATAAATGCGAAAGCAATAAACATAAAGAGGGGAACTAGTTTAGCGATGGTTGTTACCATATTAATAATGGCAGCAGTTTGAATACCACGAAGTACTAAGGCGTGTACAAGCCATAATAAAATGGAGGAGCCCGCAACAGCAAGCCAGGTATTTCCTTCGCCAAATAAAATCATATCAGGTTGATCGAAAAACATACCTAGCGTGCTGAAGACGATAACTAAATAAGAAACGTTGGCAAGCATTGCGCTTAACCAATAGCCCCATGCAGAACAGAAGCCTACGAAGTCGCCAAAACCTGCTTGGGCGTAACCAAAAACGCCACTTTCGATTTCAGGTTTTAAATGGGAAAGGTGTTGGAAAGCGAGGGCGAGAAAAATCATGCCTACACCTGTAATGCTCCAACCAATCATTACAGCTGCTGGGCTAGCCACTGAAGCCATGTTTTGAGGAAGGCTAAAGACGCCCGCACCAATCATAGACCCTATTACCAGTGCGGTCATCGCACCTAAGCCAAGTTTATTATCCAAAATAAAATCCGGTGTATATAACTATAGGGCGTAGATAATAAAGCATTTCATTGTGCTTTTTTGATAATTTTCAGAAATTATGTGACATTGATTAACTTAATAGCAGTGGATAACCCTTTTCATTGCTATAGATCAACATATTAATAAGATATTTTGATTAACCAACAACATTATTAGTAGCTTTGTAACGCTTTGTTTCACAACTAGTGAAGGGTAACTTTATGTTTTGTCGCATGATTAATAACAAAAGCTAGCGTTTGACCTTGTTCTGATGCTTGGCGAATAGCATCTGTTTGGAAACTACTAATGTTACCCGCCGCAATAACGGCACTACAGTTACCACCGATCAATGCCTTTGTCATCAATGCTTGGTCGTCGAGCAATTTTTTGCTTTTTAAGACTAGCACCCTATTAATATCGACGCCTGCGCTTATAAGAAGCTTCTTATCGACCATCGCTTCGTCGCCAATGAACATAATCCAACGGCTCTGCAAACTTGCTTGCTTTAATAAACGTAGAAAGTAGGCGAGTTGAGTTTGTGACTCATCGGTAAATGAAACATCAATTGGGCATTTAACCGACTGGTATTGAGACAAAGTAGAGTTTGCTGTAAAGGTTGATTTATATGCCTGAGAAGCAGTAACCGATTGTAGGTTATTCAATAATGCTGTCATGGGTTGTCATCCTTATACCAGTGGTTAAATAGTACTGTGTATCTATACTGTACTGTATGAACGTACAGTAGTGTTATTTAGACGAGGATGCAAGTATTTTTTTGTTGTACTTTTATGTCTTAACAGAAATTACTTTCGGCATGCTGAGATCGCAGGTGTTTTCTATCTCGTTGTTTATTAGTGTTATTTTTCATTGATGGTGATTTTATAGAAAATAGAACGTCAGCTTAAACTCAGAAATAATGAGAAATAACGTATCGAATATTTGAGTTACTTCACGCCAGTTAAGCGGCCTGTAGGTAGGTTTATACAGTAGTTTACTGTTTATCTTCTTATCGTCTTTTTTAAAGCGTTTACTATTTGATGACCGTTTTGATAAGAATCAGCCAGCCCAGTTTGGAAGAATGAATTTGATAAATGAATGTCTGAAAATTGCATGTCGAGTGTATGTTGACTTATAAGGTGGAAATTAATGCCTAATTTATTAGACTTTCATCAAGTTACATATCAAATCAGTTGGTATCATATAGCCTACATTTTGTGATCACGAATGCGGGGGGCATACCCGAGGGTGGTAGCGTATTTATAGGGTTCTTCATACTGAAGTGAGATATACGATCGCAGATCGTATATTCCATGCGTATATCTGCGGATTTAGTGAGGATATACGAATTCATTTCGTAGAATAAAATGTTATAAAGCAAGGTAGATAATGAGTTCAGATAAAGTAGATGATTGGGTTGGACTATTACAATTTCGAGATGAAAAATTCGCATCATTAATTCACGACAATCTACAGGAAAAGTACATCATTGCATTAGCAATTAGGGTTACGGAACTATGCTTAGATGCTGTAGTCCTTTTAAATAATCATCGAGTTTCATCAGTCCCTATAGTTTTACGCTCCGCATTAGAAACTTTCGCTGATCTTCAATGTTGCATTAAAGACAAAAGTCATCCAGAGGCTATGACAAAAGCTCAATACTTGCGGCTTTACGAGCTTCAAAAGCATATTGAAAGTGATAAAGCGGAAAAATACAAAAAGTTAGGTAAAAAGCTTTCCGTGTGGGATCGCTTCAAAAAAGCTGATTTAGTGGAATTGTATAATGGTTACTATTCTATATTGTCAATGTACGCACACGGCAATGTAGGTGCTTTGATCGAGAGTAACTCGAAAGATTCCCAAGTTTTACTAGGCTCAGCCTACGATGATGAAAAGTTACTTCAATTTTTCGATCAAGCAATAAACTTGGTAGCACTTTCTATTCGAGACAGTTTGGAATTCTTTGGGGTAGATAAAGCTACGCTTGAGTACCCACAAAAGATACTCGATAAACTCAACAAAGCTTTATAACAGATAAGGATATGTGTCGCGAAGCCGACACCTATCCGAAGTGTTGAACAAGCCCGAGCTACCTTATATAGGGAAATATTACGAAGAAGTGGAAGGGTGATGATTGATAAGCGGTTATCTTGAAGTGAGCACCTGCCTTGTCTTAAAGCCAATAAACATAATCAACTGATTTTAATGGTTAATTCTGATTATCTCCTCAAGTGAAAGCAGAACCTTATCTTTATATAACGCAATATTATCTTGGCCGAAATACACCAAGACACCGCATTAAATGATGACAACAAGGGCAAAAGTAATCCGCTTTTGTCTGGCTATCCAAGTAGCGAAAAGTGATATTCCCGTTGTCTTTGTAAAGAATATTGTTATCGGCTAATACGCCACGGTATAGGCATTTAGATAAATATAACAAAGCTGATTTCCCCTGCCCAACATGACGACAATCAACGACCCATACGGTGCGCTTGGTGAGTTTGTCGTAGCGCACCTTACTGCTGGCGTTGGATCAGAATAACGCGTAGATATACATTAACGCTATTGGATTGGTACTAAGTTGTTATAAGTACAACATTTTCAAATTAAATCTGTACGCTCTTTTTGTAAGAAGTAACACTTAGGTCTAGTCTGGTTTTTATCTTTGGATAAGAAGGAGCCATGTTGAACTCGGAAGTCTTCGTGGTTTTACATGTAATTGATTATCATGAATAAATTTAATTTCACACTCAAGGCAACATTTTTGTCGGTTTTGTTTTGGCTAATAGAGTCTTTGATTCATAATCTTTTCTTTTTGGAAGATAATTTTGAAATTTTCCCTACTGATTCAAATGAACTTTGGATGAGGGTAGTAATCGTCATACTGGTGATTAGTTTTGGTATATATGCTGACTTTCAAACAAAAATGCTATTGAAAAAAGAAGAAGAAAAACGACTAATATTCAAGGCGACTATTTATTCATCGCAGCATATTACCAACAACCTACTGAATCAAATGCAATTTTTTAGGATGAAGGCAGATGAAAATAATGCATTCAGTAGTGAAGTGATTAAATTGTATGATCAATCTTTACTGGAAGGTCAAGAATTAATGAAATTGTTAAGTAATGTAGATGATCTTACAGAGGAAAATATTCGAATGTCTGTGTCTCCTAAAGAACCAGACACATCACCAGATTTGTCTGTTTAAGTTGTGATGCTCAAACATTACGTGTGCAGATTCTTGTAATCCTGACCTGATGAAACATATCAATGCGTTGTAGTCGTAGCAAGGCAGTGCGTTACACGGCGGTTTTGGTATGGAGTTTAGGAGAGATATGAAAAAGTATATCTATTCTTTGATGATCATTGTTGTAGCTGTACTCGGTTCATATTTGTCTTTTCACTTGTACCGAAATTCTTTGCTTTCTACAAACATTGAGCATGGTAGCTATAGTAAATGTTTTTAACGATAGTACCTTAGAGAATCGTATTCTTAGCTCGTGGAGTAAATCGGGCGTTTTCCAAGTTCGATTTGTAGCCTCAGGTAATGAACATTGCTTTGCTCCCAAATTTCCATCTATTGAAGTTACTTCTGCAAATGTTACTACAAACGGGGACGTTCAGTTTTCAGGTAAGCTTTTTAGCCTAACTGAAAAGAATGGTGCCTTTTACCCTAAGGGCGGTTTACTTTGAGGTTTTAATCTACAGGGTTGGGCTATGAAGCCAGAGCCCATTGAGTTAGTTATACTTGATAAATCTGCGTGGTTGACAGTGGCTGGCATGTTAAACGAAGAATACCAGAACTATGAATTCAGCACAGATTAGCTGCGCACATAACACAATCAAGGGTGACGCGTTACACTTATTCACATTATCCCCAATCCACGTTGTATATTAGTGTAGTAGCCAAGGAAAACAGGCCTGTTCTTTAGATCTTTCATTAAATAATCACTCTGATTCATTTGGTGTTAAACCACTATTATATTGATGTGGTCTAATCTTGCTGTAATAACCAATAATATATTGAGTTAGTCTTTCTTAGCATCCGCAAAATATTCATATCCTGTTGTTGGTATCCATACGGTCTTTCAGCTGTATGTAAAGAACTTCGTTTTCCGAGTCTCGCCACTAATGATTATAGAATTCATGAATATGTTAGTTTTCAAGTGCTTGGTCACTTTGTTATTTCAACGTATTTGTTAAAGTAGCTTGGTTTTACTACAACCGTGCTAACAAGTGTATTTAAGCGGTGTTAGCCGAAATCGGGCTCCATAGAGTTTTTTATAACTATTAATAATGGTATTTCTAGAAAATGTTTAAATTTATTTTTCGTCTATTGTTTAGACTTCAGGGTTGGAAAGTACGTGATTTGCCGCCTTCTGATATCAAAAACTGTGTAATGGTTGGTGCTCCTCATACGAGTAATTGGGATTTTGTTTTTACAATGGCAGCTTGCGATTATATGAACTTACCTCAGCCACGTTTTACAATAAAAAAAGAATGGATGCGCTTTCCATTTAACCTGATTCTTGGACCTATGGGGGCTATTCCGATTGACCGTTCAGGAAAAAAAGCGGGTGAAAAGCGCCCTAAAATGGTAGATGAAATGGTTAAATTCGTTGGAGCCTCAGATGGCATAACTGTTTTAGTTACACCAGAAGGTACTAGGGGGCCAGCCAAAAGGTGGAGAACAGGTTTTTATCATGTCGCAATGCAATCTAAAGTGCCAATACTTTTAGGGTACTTGGACTATAGCAAGCGTGAAGTTGGGGTTGGTAAGGTTATTTACCCAAGTGGTGACTTAGAAAAAGATTTACGCCAAATATGGGACTTTTATAGTACGATTCCGCCGCGATATCCAGAGAGGTATATACAGCTTTAATCGTAAAATATATGGACTTGCAATGTTATACATTGCAGGGACTGTCCAACAATAAAAACATGAAGCTGACGCGCTTTACTCTGCATTTTTGGTTTGTTATTCGGCAAGTGGAAGCTCATCTAATATCTTTTCAGTCGAAATGCCGTGAATTTCATTTGTCGGTTATTGCGGTTTAAGGCTTGGCGAAACAATATTTTCATACCAATTTTCAATCGTGCTCAATAAGTTCTTTAGCCGCAATTGTTCATTAATGTTGTTTGTTATTACGCTAGTTGCGGTTCAAATATTGTGGCACTAAATTTATTGCTGAGTAGGAAAAGGTACCCTTCAATATTCTTGTGCCGCAACAAAAGTTCTCATCTGTATTGTGTTTGGCTTCAGTGTTAACTCAGTCGCCTTAAGTGAGAATTAAGTCATTGATTATGGCGTACTATTAAGTGAATCGCAAAAGAGAAGAGGCGAATTGTTGTTGAAAGTTATCCGCTGTATTTTAGCTCTATGTTGTTGAGTTATTATATAAAGGTATAAAATGAGTAATTTTTTAGGTGTTAACGATATTTATAATGCGAATATCAATAGTAAGATAGTTATTAACCCTAACTTTCAGCGTATTGACGAGAAAATATTCTTTAACTTGGGGCGGTTCCACATATCTCGGCGTGAATCTGATGAGTTGTCAGAAGGACAGATTCAATTGTTCGACACGTTACATGAGCAGCCAACCTTGGATCGAATTCTCTGCAATTTCCCGGATTCTGATATTTGTCTTAAGCGATGGTGGAACCTTGGGATTATTGAATTAGTTGCACCATTGAAGAGAAAAAGCGATTCGCACCTTGTTGTGATAGAACCGCATATTGATGATGCGATTCTATCTGTTGGGGGAGCATTACTGAATCGGAGGGGGGAGCAGAAAATAACGATTGTCAGCAATATTTTTCACTCCAACTATACCTGTTATCATGAAAAAACAACGCATGAGAAAGCGTTTGTGACCGAACGCCGCGCAAAGGAAGCTAGGCTTGCTTGTGAGATGGTTGGCGCTACTCACCTTCATATCGGACAGTTAGACAAACCCCTCAGATGGATGGAGGGTAACGGTCAGGATTTATTGCACTCTGACCAACTTGAAGAGCTGGCCACCATGCTCAGGGATGTTATTGCCCCCCTTAATGCTGATGAAATCTGGATACCTATCGCATCAGGTTCGCACTCCGATCACCATAATACCCGCAACGCCGCGATTTTAATGCTACAGCGTTATAAAGAAGAATTTGTTACTTGCAGAATCAGCCTTTATGAGGATTTACCATACGGACATGATTTTGGTGGTGAAATGCGAGACAGGCTGGTTAGCCAGATTAATGGCGGAAGTTTGCTAGATACTCAGTTTGAAGACATAACCAGCATAATGGAAAATAAAAAACGTTTGGTTGGAATTTTTGCATCTCAATTCAGAACCAGTTTCATGGTTCCTTCTATTATTTCCTCAGCAAAAAATATTCACTCAGATTTTGAATTTAGCGAAAGGCGTTGGGCGTTAACCCATACACCAACGTTGCCATCTTATGTGGATTTTGAACAGCTCGATAGTATTGATATGTTATTTAAAAATCTCAAAGATAACGATGTTGTTAACTTGGTTATTCATGACTACTTCGTAGCAAAAGATATAGAAAAAATCATTGATGAATTTTCGCCTTTGAAATTGAATATATACACAAGAGAACGCGAAAAAATACGCACAGTAAACCTGAATTCTGAACATGTCAGCCTGACGTATTATTCCGATACAATCGATGCATTTTATAAATGTGTAGATACGCTTCTTTCTACTGAAAATTTGTTTTGTGTTATCGCGGGTTATCAACTTGGACAACCCGCTGTCGCAGCACGCTTTGAGGGGTTTAAAGACCCTAAGCATAGCTATCAGACACTATGGATGAGCTCTATGGTTGGCGCGTTGGATGAACTGATCGCGAATACTCTGCTTGAATTGCCGAAAGAATAGGAGGCAGAAATGAGCATAAATAAAGTAAGTGTTGTGATTCCAACGTATAACCGCAGCGAATTACTGAAGGAAACCCTTAACTCACTGGTAGCACAAAAATGTGCGGGTGATTTGTTTGAGGTGCTGGTTGTAGATGATGGCTCTAATGATGATACCCGTGATGTAGCTAATAGCTTTAAAAACAAACTCAACCTTAAATATTTCTTTCAGGAGGACAAGGGGTTCCGGGTAGCTAAAGCTCGAAATGTCGGCATTTTTTCAGCAAAATATGAGATTTGTCTTTTTCTCGACTCTGGAATTATCGCACCTGATAACCTGATCCTTGCTCATAGCAATCACTACAAAGAGAGTGATGACGATGTACTTATTGGGTTTTCATACGGGTTTGACGAATTCGAAGTTAGGAATGAACAGGCGCTTTTGAGCTTATATCGCGAATATCAAGCAGAAGGCATATTTCGTGTGCTTGCACAAAATGATCAGTACCCAGATTGTCGTTATGATCGCCTCCACGCATTAGAGAATGGCTATGCGCAAAGCCGCTTCCCCTGGTTTGTGTTCTGGACATGTCATGTGAGTTGCAAAACGTCCTTGCTAAGGGACATTGAGGGGTTCGATGAATCCTTTTGTAGCTGGGGTGGTGAAGACATGGAGCTTGGCATACGGTTATTCTCGGCGGGCGGTAAGTTCGGTTTACTTTCAGAGCCACTGGTGCTTCATCTCCCCCATGAAAAATCGCCTGAAGATGCGAAAGCATTAGGTCAGGCAAGTTTGAAATACATCATAGAAAAACACGGAGATATTTCTTCTGACGTTTTAAAAATGAATTGGAGTCAGGGGATCTTGCTGTCTAAATAATGACAAGTTCACATTTTCAAACTGATTTTTAAGGGAATAAAATGCCAACGTACAGAAGTAAATTTGTTAGCTTGCCTGATGACCAAGATTTTATTAAGCAAGTCGAAGAAGGGCCGTTCCAGACAGATCCGGAACACGTCGCCAATTTATTGAGGGAAAGGGGGATTACCGTTGATGACTCTGCCGTCATTTCAAATGTTCCGCGCATCTGTTTCACGTCGGTACACGATGAAGCCGGTTACTCAGTTTATAAAGAAATGAATAAACTGGAAATTGAAGAGTTTCGGGGTGTTATCTCTATAGGAAAAAACAGCTTTATAGAATCGGACAGCGATCGTCCTCCTTTTCATAGTGCCAGCACCAAATTCACTTCAGTGAAAGCAAACGCGAATCCACCGGGGAAAATTACGATAGGAGACAGAGTACAAATGATGGGTGTCGCCATTGTTGCTTATTCCCATGTTGAAATTTGTGATGATGTCGGTATTGCTCCAATGGTTACGATTATGGATTGTGATGGACACACAACTGAAGGCCGGGGAACGGATACAGAAATTGCGCGGCTTGAAGCTTTACCCGTGAAAATTGGTAGTGGTTCATGGATTGGTACTGGGGCGGTGATCATGAAAGGCGTTGAAATCGGCAAAAACTGCGTCGTTTCGGCCAATAGTGTTGTGGTTCGCTCTGTACCAGATGGTTCCATCGTTATGGGAAATCCCGCACGGATTGTTAAGTCTTTGAAGACTCAACAAACGGCCCCTCTATCCAGAGAAGCCACAGAGTAGATCTTCCCGCTCACCGAGTAATGCGCGAGAAAAACGGACACGCTATCTTTCGTACTTTTGGTAGCGTTTCGTTGTCCAAGAAATCGCATAAAAGGCGGAGAGACTTGGTTTTGTTGTTACTACGCGTACTTATGTTCGGCGTTATGGTTCTCGAAATCTTATTTTTCATATGCGAGGTGAATGTATGAGTCATGTATCACATTTAGCGTAAATCTGATGTGATTAGCTTGCGTTTTATTAAACCTAATACGGTCATTATGAATAAGAAAGAATTTATAGAGATTTATTTGCGCCAAAAAGGTGCGAGTAGAACAGTAGTGAAACTCGCACCTTTTTTATGGTACAAGTTGTTTAATTCGAACGCTAAACCTTGTTTATTTGAATCACCATTGAAGCTATTTGTTTGGCAATTAGTTCTTGGAACGGTGACTTGGGGAGGTGGTATGTGGCTAATGGTATGGCAGTTTCAAGAACCAAATGTTAAGAATTTATACATATCGCTACTTTTTGGCTTCACTACAGGTTTATGGTTGAGCTTGGAAGTTTTGTACTACTCAAAGAAGCTTAAAATTACATCATGGCCAGAGTGGTTAAGCGAGCACCATTTAGCTGAATAGTCTAAAAACATTCAAGGATATCAAAATGAAACAAGCACCAATTAAAGAATTAATCACATTCGATGATTTTGAAAAACTAGATATACGAGTGGGAACAATAACAGCTGTTTCAGAAGTTGAAAAATCTAAAAAACTGATGAAATTGACTGTGGATTTTGGTGAGCATGTTCGTTCAATTCTTGCTGGCATAAAACAAGAACGTGAAAATCCATACGAAATTGAAGGTAAGCAAGCTCTATTTGTTGTTAATCTACCTGAGCAAAAAATGGCAGGAGAGGTTTCTCAAGGAATGCTGTTTGATATTGGCTATGCAGATAAATTGACTCCTTGTTTAGCAATGCCAGAAATGACAGTTCCTAATGGTAGTCGAGCAGGGTAGGTACTTGGTTGGTTAGCCGTGGTGCAACCTATGTTAGACGTTATATGCAAAGAGTGAATCTGAAATGAAAATACATTGTCGAAAGTTGAACGATATTGATTATTTAAATATGAGGGCTCTCCTGCTAAGAGATGGGGCAAATGACTGGAATTACATTACTGAAGAAAGTATATCCAACCAATTTACATTGATAGATGAAGGGAGAGCATCGGTTGCTTTGGCTGAAGTTGAAGAGGGTGAAATCATAGGTTTTGCAGTAATCATTCATAATGATGCATTCCCAGTCAAACTTGTAAAGTATACTGATTCTTCAGACATCGCTTATATCAAGGAAGTAGTTGTGAGTAAAAGTCACAGCGGGAAAGGATTGGGTAGTAAGTTGCTTCAAGAGTGTGTTCTTATTGCCCGTAATCAGAATGCGAGTAACGTGTTCATTGAAAGGCACGAGGAGAACGCTGCTTCAGCAGGGATGATGCGCAAAGCCGGATTTGAAATTATTGATACTTTTTATGACCCTAAAAAAAGGTCAGCAGGATCAAGAAACACTTCAGTGTTAGCTAAATGCACATAACAGATAAGGATATGTGTCACGAAGCCGACACCTATCCGAAGTGTTGAACAAGCCCGAGTTACCTTATATAGGGAAATATTACGAAGAAGTAAAAACTGAACCATTATCCTTAAATAACCCAAGATTATCTCGGGCGAAATACGCCAAAATGTCGCATTAAATGATGACAACAAGGACACGACCAATACGCCACGGTATAGGTATTTAGATAAATACAATAAAGCTGATTTTCCCCGACCAACATGACGACAATCCATAACCCATTTTGGGGATAACTGACGAGGTAACCGTAATTTTAGTGTGTCAGTGATGTGGCTGAGTAAACGTGCTCGCCATACGTTAGCTAAATCAAAGGCGCTGAATAGATACTGATTTTTACAGTGTATCCATTGCCGTTTATTGGAATCAAAGCCGTCGGCACCATATGAATATTGTATTAGCAGAATCAACAGAGATTAAAGAGATAGATAGGCTCATTGAGTCGGCTAAACGATATTGGGGCTATAGCGATAAGTTAATGGATAGTTTGGCTCCCTGATTTACTTATTATCCCCGAAGATCTTACCTCTCGTACATTTTGGTTAGCCCCTTCAGCAATGGGAAAGGGTTTGGGACGTAAAATGTTCCAATTCATAATTAATCATCTAAAAAGTGTTGAAGCTATAAAATTGGTAATCGTCTCAGATCCAAATGCAGAAGGTTTTTACCAAAAAATGGGAGCAACTAGAGTTAAGTTAGTTAATTCAAAACCAGAAGGTAGGGTGTTGCCAGTGATGAATCTATCTCTTTTGTTTTGTAAGTAATGACTGAATTTTAAAAGTAATTACCTATTTGCGCATGGTTAAGGTGAATCTAAAAAATGGTAAATATTTAACTGGCATGGGTTTGAAGGGCTATATTACGGTGGTTACTAAGAGGTAGCTGATAAATGCCATTGTTGCAACACTGAGCGTGATTGGGAGCTGCGTTCTAAAGTGACTTTCAGGGCTACACCCTGCAGCGGAAGATGCCACAATGATTGAGTCGGAAATAGGCGAACTTTGATCACCAAAAACAGCACCAGAAATAACAGCACCAATAATAAGCGGTAACGACAATCCCATTTGAGCAGCCATTGGTAATGCAATCGGTATTAATATGCTTACGGTAGCTCCAGAACTTCCTGTTGCAAATGAGATGGCAATACCAATCAGAAAGATGATTGCTGGTAGTGTTTTTTCTGAAATATGACCCACCATAATTTTGGCAAGGTAGTTCCCTGTACTAAGTTCTCCGATGACATGGCTAAGGGTAAATGCCAAGGTCAGTATGATTACCGCTGGAAGAATTTGTATTACACCCTGAAAAACCCAACGTAAGGTCTGATTGAATTTTATTCCACTTAGGCGGTAGAGAAGTGCACTTCCCACGAGTGCTATATATCCACTCCAGTAAATCGCATTGCTGATATCGCCGTTGATTGGGTTTCCACTGCCTGTAACGGTTGCGATAGTCACGATACTTAGTATGAGTAAGTAGAGTGGGGCCATTAATACCCATAGGGGATGACTCGGATTGCTTTGCTCGATATGGGTTTCCACTACCTGTATCGTACTTTTCTCTTGCTCGTATTTGAAGTCGTGAGGTAGCACGGATAGCAAAGGAACAGAAAGAAGTATAAATAGGGTATAAAACTGATAATGCACTGAATCCATAACCAGTTGAGTCGCAACGCCTTCAATAATACCTTGCTCAATTTGAACTTGAATCAAACTGGTCAAGAAAATACCAGCGCTACTGATAGGTAAAAGCCATGCTAAAGGTGCCCCAGTCCCATTTGCTACAAACGCTAATTTTTGTTTAGACACCTGATGGTTAGTAAACAGTTGGCGACCAATCACCCCAACCATCATCATTGAGCCAACACCTTCTAGGCACATTAGAAAACCAGCCCCAAAGGTTAGTAACTGTGCATGAGTTTGATTTCTAATCCACTTCTTCTCTGTGATGATAAACAATGCGCAACGAATGGCCCCTGAGCATTGTAATAAATGGATAATTGAGCCGATCATCAAAATAAATAGCAAACTCTTTAATGCACTTGGTGATTGAAGGGTCAGCGCAATCGCATTCACACTTGAGACTAATCCAGATAGGAATGACGGTGCTAAAATCAAAGACCCCGCCACGATACCTGAAAAAATCGCCAAATAGGCTTTGCGAGTCGTTATTGCCAATGAAATAGCCAACAGTGGTGGAAGTAAGGATATCCAATTGTTCATAATAAACCGTCCAAAATTGTGAAGGTTTAGTGTAGTGGTGCAGATATTTATTACATGGTGAAGGTAAGTGGGAAAATGGTATATATCGAACACTATGGGTTGAATTACCCGAGTATTTAGATGCAACAGAGTTATACCAGCGCGCGTTGAAAGACAATATTAGTATTGCGCCAGGGAAAATGTTTTCCGCGAGTAAACAGTTTAATCATTGTTTTCGGCTTAATTCATCGTTTGAATGTTCAGAGCCGGAAGAAAGAGCGATAAAACGGCTAGCCGAGTTAATCCAAAACATGCTGGATGAATAAGATGAACTTCATAAGTAGCGAGTAAAGCCTACTTATGTAGGCCTTCACCCATAGCGAGCATCGTTGATGATTACCAACAGCTTGGGCTCTCTTTTGTACTAATACCAATCTAGACAAGTCTCTGATCATCCTTGCTGGTTAAAATTGCTTATAACTACGTTAGAAATTTTGTAATTAGGGCCACTAGTTACTTCAATTTCCGCCTTGTTATTATCAATTTTCACTGCGCAATTATCTGACCATTTACTTATCCAGAATGGTATAACAATTGATGTCAGTGAGTTACTGAATCGGCTCAATCGTTAATGGTGCAAAAGTTGCTGTGACATTGTTACCCGCAGCAGAGTAGTCGCTGTACATGGTGCCTTGACGCAAAGTGTAAAATACATCGACGAAGTCATCATCGTTTGTTGCCCAGCTGTCTGGAATCGCTTCTAAAACTTTCCCTGTCAGTTGTGGAATAATCGCATACGCTTGCACTTCAGGATCAGGAATCGATTTTAAAGCTGCAGTCGCCACTTCTAACAAAGTACGTGCTAAATCCTTATAATTGGTGCCGTCATCTTTCTCCATTAACAGCATATCAGCCGCAGACCAACGGTAACGCTGCCAATAGATCATCACTTGGTTCGGTGAGTAATCAGTCTCGCTATAGTCCAAATACGGCATATCAATAATATCCAGTACTGGCTCGTCACGGCTTGGATTCACGCCTGTCACTATCGCATATACTTCAGCTTTTCCTGAAATCCAAGGTTCATGGTCATCTTTCAGACGAATTTTCTTGAGTACAGTCGTCGATATACTTGGTGTGTCAGCTTGTGTATCAAACGCATTCTCAGCCATTGAACGGGATTGAAGTGCCATGGGTTTTGGTGCGATATTCGCATTATTCAAGCCTTGTAAGCGCTGGATTTCATCGTTCATCGCCTTAATGCCTGCTTTCAGCTCTTTACGCGAGTTTGTATCAACAACGAGCACAGGGCGATCAGGCACATCATATACATCCAATAAGTGAATGTTACCGTCGATATCGTAGGCTTCGATATAACTCCAGTTCTTATCGTTGCCTTCTGGCTCCCATGCAAACAGTGGAGACTGTCCCGCCTGCCAACGTGCCAACATAGTTTTATCAGCCAAACGTAATTCCATAATGGTATCGGTATAATCTTCGATGCCTTTCTCTACTCGTAACGTCTCATCCATCGCCACCATCGAACGCGCAAAAGGGGCCGCACGCTTACTACGTTTTAATTCATTGAGTGGCGCATTCAATTGGTACTAGCTGATCTCTTCATGAAGTACAGGTGCAAGTTGTGCGTATTGTTGACTCAAGCTCAATGCTAACGCACGTTTTGATTCCGTAACCGATACCATTGTTGGTGATGCCGAGCTTGATTTATCTAGAGTGGGAGCCAATTGTGCATTAGACACCGGCGCTGCAGTCACACCCGCAGAGAGTATGCCAGCAGTAATCGCTAAAGGTAGTGTTATATTCATACCATATATCCTTCTATTAAGTTTTCATCCTGCGCATTTATAATGCAATACCATTTATTCACAGTATTTATGCCACTTAATGAGTAATATAAAAAACAGATGTGTTTTTGTTTGAGATACGCGTTCAATGATAAACAGATATGCGCTATGGGAATTAAATGAAATCGGGTAGTTTTGCCTTGAAAAGCTTACAATTAAGGGTTGGGTGTGTATGGATTTTTGCTATACCCCCATTCGTAACACGAAAATAGTCCAACCATAGGATAACGAATATGCAAAATAAAGTTATTACAGCGGTAACACTCTCACTTCTTCTCACTTTATCAGCTACAACGCAGGCGGCTCAACTAACAGGTTGTGAAGCTAAAAAGGAAGAGATTAAAACACAAATAAAATATGCAAAGGAATATGGAAATACACATCGTTTAGCTGGCTTAGAAACGGCATTACAAAAAGTAAATGAATACTGTACTGATGATTCACTAAGAGTAGAGAGGAAGGAAAAAATAGCTGAAAAAGAGCAGAAGGTAGCGGAAAGAGAACAAGAGTTAAATGAAGCAAAAGAAAAAGGGAATACTGACAAAATAGAAAAGAAAGAGAGAAAGTTGCAAGAAGCGATTGATGAACTCGATGAAGCTCAAAGTGAACTTCTACGTTAAATACGAAAGTTATTTTACATCGTCTTGTTCGAATGTTGTTTTATAGATCACAAGTTTTAACGTGTTTCTGCAAAGCGATGTGTTAGCGGATCTTGCCTGACACAGATTTGCCGCTATATATCTTCTGGCTGGTGTTTGCCGATTCTCAATATAACAATGAGGTATAATAAATGATCCCTGTTAGATGTGCTGTTGTTTCGGGTATTGCCTTATCTGAGGTGAATGATCAGACGAAGATCCTTTTGATGAAAAGAACAAAGGGTGGTTTTTGGTGCCATGTTGCTGGAACGGTTGAAAGTAATGAGCTAGGTTGGCAAACCATCATCAGAGAGTTTAAAGAAGAAACTCAAATTGATGTGGGAGACTTATACAATGGGCAATATTTAGAACAATTCTACGAAAACAACCTCAATACAATAGAAGTTATTCCTGTATTCGTTATTTACTGTAAACCGAATCAATCCGTAATTATTAATCACGAGCATACGGAATATAAATGGTGCACTTTAAATGAAGCTAAAGAACTAGCTGTTTTTCCAGGCCAAAACGTATTATATGATCATGTCTGGCATTACTTTGTAGACAATAAGCCATCAGAATTAATGCGAGTGAAAATTGGCTAACAACAATCAAACGGTGCTAATTACATTAGGTATCTTTGGTATTGAGTTTGGTAAGATTGGTCAGTTTGCTGTGGAACAGGCGCTAGGTACCCAATTTTGATACATAAGGAAGTGATTAGAGTGAAAATGATTTTATCGATTTGTTGTGTTGTATTCTGTTTGTCGTCATTTCCCACGATGGCTGATGATGTATTACTGAAACAAGTGTATGAGTCGCATCAAAGTGATGTTCAGGTTTCTGGTAGTGGTAATGTCATTCGCGTTCTTCCTGATGATAACCAAGGTTCACGACATCAAAAATTCATACTGCGCCTTTATTCAAATCAGACTATCTTGATTTCGCATAATATAGATCTCGCTCCACGAGTCTTAAATCTAAATGTTGGTGATACAGTGGAATTTAATGGTGAATATGAATGGAATTCAAAGGGTGGTGTTGTTCATTGGACGCATCGTGATCCAAGAGGTATTCATGTACATGGGTGGTTAAAGCACAACGGTAAGACATACAACTAAAACGCTCACTGTTGCTACGTACTCTAAGCCTATGGCATTATTAGCCTTATTCCGCTTAATGTCTGGCGGTTATTTCGTAAAATATCGAATGTAACGTTATATTAAGCTATTAAAAAAGGCGATAGAGGACCATATGAAAGAAAAACATGTCTATTATTTAGTGACATTTTTAACCGTGTTTGGTGCGGTGCTTATTAAGAACTACCTTGTCGACAACTATGCAGAATTGAGCAACTTATCGTTTGTGTTCGATGTATTACTGTTTGTCGCCATCTACATGCCGTTGCATTTTGTTTGCTCCAAAATCGGTAAGCACTTTACGAAAAGCATGTAGAAAGCCTTCACGGTGCTCCTTTCTGGTTATCGACTTGGGTAAATAATCAGAAAGCTATCGACTTCTATCGTTACTTAGGTTTCCAAGTTATTGGTGAATTGAATTTTGACCTTGATGGGGTGCTGCATAAAAACCATGTGTTCTCTATGTAGGCTATCGACAGGTATCTAACTCTAGGTAACCTATCATCGATTGACTAAAGGTTACCTCTTCATACGCCTACCATCTTATTTCCTCTTACAACATTTTGTTAAATAAACAAAAAAATCAAATCATTTGAATCTGTGATTATATTATGAGATAAATTCATAGTGCAAATAAGTGCTATTCAATGTTTAGTTGTTTTGAATGAAACATGATGTCTCAAAGCAATGCGTTAATGTCTGCTTTAGCCATTATTTAGTAGTGAAAAGGAAAGGGGTTAGGTTATGGCTGTACAATATTGTGAGAAGTGCAATAAAGACACTGAACATAAGGAAATTATGAAACAAAAACCGTCGAAGTACGGTAAAAGTAAGAAAGAGCAATTTAAAGCATTTCTTGAAGGTTTCTTTTCTGGCACTGCCAGCCCGGTATTGGCATCGTTAGATTTGCTCGATCGTTATGTTGAATGCCAAACATGTCACCATCGAAAGCTTGAGAATCATGGCGACGAATTCCAGTAACTACTACAGGGTTTTATATATATCTAATAGTCACTGGGTATTGTGACAATAAGCTAAATGATAGATCTACCTATTCAGCTGTGTTGCAATTGATAAGGTAGCTTTCGATAACAGTATAAAAAAATCGAACGAAATACGTCTTATATCAATGATTGAATATCCCCGCTCTTCTAAACTGGCGGTAATATTCCCATGATTTTAAATTATGACTCAGACTGATATTAAACAAATTATCGCTAGTTTTACTTCAATAGAGCAAGCGTTGGAGTATTTTGATATAGGCTTTGATAGCCGCTTTATTGATGAATACCGTACAGTGTTAGTGAAACGCTTTAATGGGTATTTGTTACTTGAAAAGCCAGATGATTGGTTTTCAGCCCGTCGCGCACTTAAAAGTGCTTATTGCAAAGTACAGCGAAGCCGTCTAGAGCCTCACTCCCGTTCAGCTTGTCGAGGGTGTACGTCGTGTCAGCGTCGTTAAATATTGATGGTGAAACTAGGCCGCAATCTGCAGCACTATAGTCACTATAAGATTTCAGTTAATAGATCGACTAGCTCGCTTTCTGTTGTTGGCATTTTAGCGAGTTCAATATTACAAGAAGCTCCACCTTTAAGCATGTAGGCAGTAGTAGTACAGTGATCGTGGTGAAACCATTTCCCATTCACACAAACATCGGTGTAACATCTAGTGTCTTGTATTAATTTCATACGAATACCTCTCAAATCAATCGCTAACTAATTATCAACATAACGTTACAGGCTTGTTATAAAAATGATCTAGGTCAATTATTTCGAAATTTACCCCTATAGCGTTACCCGGAATATTAGCTTTTTTGCGCTTGATTGATTCAATGTGGTGCCACGTATTGTAACTGTTATATATAAAAGTAATCACCTCTGAATATTTATTATTTAATATATTAACTTGGGTATATTGATATGACTCGCATTTGTTATCTTTAAATTAATACGGAATTACGTTGAAGCGGTACTCTTATTAAATTGATGAGTCATCTGTATTGGCAGAGTGTCGATTGTTTTTAATAGAAGGACCTTATGAAAGTTCAAATCCCATTACTTACACCTTTGCGTGGAATAGCGGCGTTATGTGTCGCTATTTTTCATGCTCGCCTCATTTTTTTTCCGCAATGGAAAGAACCTCTTAGTGAATACACGCTGTTTTTAGAAAATAGCTACCTTTGGGTTGATCTGTTTTTCTTGTTGAGTGGCTTTGTGATGATGCATGTGTACAAAAAAACCTTTATTCAAGGGGTTGATGCATCACAATGGAAGCAGTTTATGTGGTTGCGATTTAGTCGTATTTATCCTCTCTTTATTATTACTTTATTAGTGCTTTTTTTGTGGGAAAGTATCAAATATAGCCAGAATATTGGATTTTATGGTGGTCCATTACTCGGTAGTTGGGGTTTAACGGGTATACCTGCATTTGAAGGGCCATTTAATACATTTGATTCATTGCTATCAAATATTTTCATGTTTCATGCAATAACGAGCAGTTCTTTAACATGGAACATTGCTTCTTGGTCATTGAGTGTTGAATGGTTAAGTTATATGGTATTTCCTTTCATGGTGCCAATACTTTCGATGCGAACTCGTATAACGCTTTGGATTCCAGCATTAGTGTGGTTAATACTTTTTAGTCTGAATCAAACGTATGGGTCGTTGGATATCACTCATGGTATATCGTCTTTTATGCGGGCATTATGTGGTTTTGTATTAGGAGGTTGGTTATGTAACCTTATTGTTCCATTGAATTTCAAGCGTATAATAAATAACGATCTAGTGCTTCTCGTTGTGCTTGTTTCAAGTTTTTTATTAATGCACATACAAGTTGCAGCACACTTAAATATTATGATGTTCGTGTTACTGGTATTTATATCATCACAACAAGAAAGCCGTAATACATTAGTTTTCATCTTTTTTGATAATCGAGTAACTCGTTTTTTGGGTGATATATCATACTCACTGTATTTGTGGCATGTGGTATTACTGTTACCAGGTATTGAACTTATTAATGTATTGATGCCAGATTTGTTGAAAGTTTGGTTTACACAAACAGATTGGTCGATAGGGTTATTAGGAGTATTAATTTACATTATGGTAACTATTATCGTTTCAACGCTGAGCTTTAATTTTATTGAACGCCCTTTAATGAAAAAATTAAGAACTAAATTTGTAAAACCATCTAAGGCGTTAGCAAATCAATAAGCATAATTCAGCGTTGATTTTGCTTATAACGTCCACTTTTCCTACTCATTGTTATGACAGCGCTGAAATAAACCATAACGTGAACTATGATCTTTCTTGACCCGTTATGAATCCGGTCATAGAGGAAATCGTTATGATTAAGAGTGTGCATAACCTAAAAGCAGTGCTTATTTTTGTTTTAACATCGTTTTTGGTAGTTGGTTCAGTTTCTGCCGAAAGCAATACTAAATCAGATCCATCTTCACTATATAGCCGCTTGGGAGGGCTAGCGCCGATATCTGTAGTCGTCAGTGACTTTATAGACATCGTAGTGCCTGATACTTTTCTTAATAAAAATCCTGCGGTTCAAGCCACAAGGGCACATGTGCCAGCTGCATATTTGAAATATCGTGTAACGTCTATGGTGTGTAGTGCGACTGGTGGCCCTTGCGAGTATCAAGGGAAAGGCATGAAAGAAGCGCATGCGAGTTTGAATATCACTGAACCTGAGTGGGATCGCATGGTTGTTCTTTTTAAGGAAGTACTCGCAAAGCATAAGGTTCCGGCAAAGGAGTCTCAAGAGTTACTTGAACTTATTGGTTCGACCAAAGCTGATATTGTTGTTGTAAATAGTCAGTAAAATTCCCGCTAACAAGCAAAGGCAGTAGGGCTGTTTCATTGTCTGCTGCCTTGTTTGTATCAATTTTCCCTGTGTAATTATCTGACTATTTACTTATCCACTTTTCTAGTAATTATATTCCTATTGAAATATCACCAAAGTAGCAGCAACCGCAACAAGCAATAATGCAAATATGTCTTTTCGACGGGTTTGTTCTTTTAGCCAAAAGGCAGAGATAACCATCATAAAGAAAATTTCAATCTGACCTAATGTTTTCACGTAAGGAACAGTTTGTAATGACATAGCACTGAACCAGCCTAATGAACCGAAGAAACTGGCAATACTAGTCATTGTTACGAGTTTTCTTTGTTTGAACATCTGCCTGAGTGTTTCTCTATCTCGTATGCATAAGTAACTAGTCAGTATTAGTGTTTGAATAAAGATAACTAAGAATAAAATCCATGCCGCGCTATGAGGGAAAGGTAAGGATAAGCTCAGACTTGCTTCTCTAATCCATAGTGATGTAAGAGCGAATGCAGTACTGCATGCAAGCCCAATGGCGACGGTTTTGAGGGATATATTTCTAATCTTATCTGGCGAGCTTAAAATTAAAACGGCAATAGCGCCAACAGCAACACCAAGCCAACCCCAATAAGTTAGTGTTGTGCCAAAAAATAAAACGCCGAGAAAGGCGGCGACAGGAGCTTCACATTTTGCTAAGCCAGCCCCGACTGCAAAGTTTTTTTGCTTAAATAGAACAACCATCAATGCTGTTGCTACAATTTGCATGACAGCTGCACTAATAATGAAAAACCAAGAATCAGCAGAAAAGCTGGGTAGGTCTGTAGGTTGCCATTGATAAAGGCTACATAGATATAACAAAGCCAATGGACTAGCCAAAAGAAAGCGGGAGAGGGTAACACCGACAACATTTAACTGTTTGCTCAATTTACTCTGAAAAGCATTTCGCCATGCCTGACAAAAAGCGGCAAAACAGGTTAAAACAATCCAACTCATCTTCATCTCTTGTTATTTGAAAGTTATGAAGGTAAATCATAAATTGTTGTTGTTAATAATGATATGGTCTATTAAGAAAGAACGACTAAGCCTTGATTCTATTATTGCGTACTAAACCACGTCGCACATTTTTGCAGAGTTTTCCAAAGCTATATAGCTCATCAAAACTAGGGGATATGCCTCGGTCTATAGCGTGTTGCCAGTAGGTGAGATCGGTATCTACCAGTTCCATGAGCTTTTTAGGGCATCCGATACAGCTATTATCTACACCACACACAAAAGTCTCGGAGTCATATAATGGAAACTCCTTTTTGACGGCATCAATGATTTGTTGCATAGCGGTAATTCTGTCGGGTTTCTTACTCATACTAACGGTGACTTCTCTAAAAGTTGAAGTGAGTATTATAAAGTGAGTTACAGTGGTGGCAACTCTGCAAAAGTGGTAATTGAATATTCAATTTTACCTAGCGTTACATTCGTCAATTTTTATCCTTACAGCATCCATTTGCGCAAATTCATGACCATTTACTTATCCTGATTGGTACTACAAATTTTAGATGTCATACATCTCAATCAAATGATATATTAATTATACATGTTTATTGCTACAAACATCAGCATGAGTTTTAAGTCGATTGTTATTGTGTGTATCTCAGTAGTGTATTCAGATACGGTGCTGTGAATAGATGCAGGATAAAGATCGTTGAATAAAGGCTGTTAGCACATAAAAGGAAGTATCAACAATGTATGGTTTTCTATTGGCGATTCATATCTTGTCTGCCACTGTTTGGACTGGCGGACATATCGTTTTATCCTGCGTTATTTTACCGAGCGTTTTAAAAAATCGGTCGCCTCAAGAGTTACTTAAATTTGAAGAGGCATATGAAAAAATAGGAATGCCTGCGCTTATTATTCAGGTAATTAGTGGGCTAATTCTCGCGTATCACTTAGTGCCTGATGTGTCGTTGTGGTTTGATTTCTCTAATCCGTTAGCTCATGGAATTGTCGCAAAATTAAGTTTACTTGCGCTAACTGTAATGTTTGCACTAGATGCGAGATTTCGAGTGATCCCTAAATTATCAGAAGAAAACCTTGTTGATATGGCGCTGCATATTATTCCCGTGACTATACTCTCAATCTTGTTTGTATTAGTCGGTGTATCGTTTCGAACAGGGTGGTTAATGTAAGCATTTATCTATTCAGAGTAGTATTAAATGTTGAAGGATCTATATGGAAATTAAAACATTTTCTGAACAATATCGAAATGCTTTGCGAAGCATCTATCTTGAATCAAGAAAATCTACTTTTACCTGGCTGGAGACCAGTACATACCAGTTATTAGATTTTGATCAAGATACAGAAGAAGAACGTATTCACGTAGCACTCGAGGGGGATGATGTTTTAGGGTTTATCTCTGTGTGGGAGCCTGACAATTTCATCCATCACCTTTATGTGTCAGAGCGTGCCAGCAGAATCGGTGTGGGTACACAACTGTTAGAAACCGCCAAAAATTTAAGCGACAAACCGCTAACGTTGAAATGCATGAGCAAAAATGACATGGCGCTAAAATTCTATGCATCAAAAGGTTTTGTTATTGCGTCTCAAGGGTCTGATGATTATTGTGATTACTACGTAATGACCAATCGTTGATAAAGGTTTAGTTGGCCGAAAATTGACATTAATAGGGTACACCATGGAAGAGCTTGAAGGCGGTAGAGAAGGGAAAATTAAACGTTCAGCTGATAGGGTTTATCGACCTTGTGGTTTTTGGTCTCAATCGATTCATCATTTATTTACACACCTTAAAGCAGAGCAGTTTTATTCAGCACCAGAAGCATTTGGTTTTGATAACAAGGGCAATGAAATTCTCTCTTATATCGTAGGCGATGTTTATAACTACCCGCTAGTTGGTGCTATTGCGACGACGGAAGCACTATGTTCAGCAGCTGCGTTGTTGCGTCAGTACCACGATGCCACTGTATCTTTTGTTCAATGTGAACAATGCAGTGATTTGAAGTGGCTTTTACCCAAAAGAGAGCCTCAAGAGGTTATCTGTCATGGCGATTATGCGCCATATAATGTGGCATTAAATGGTTGTCGTGTTGTTGGTATATTTGATTTTGACACTGCACATCCTGCACCAAGGGTTTGGGATGTCGCTTATGCTGTTTATTGTTGGGCACCTTTTAAAACGAATACCTATGATTCATTAGGTGATGTTGCAGAACAATCGATACGTGCAAAGCAATTTTGTGATTCTTATGGTCTATCAAATGAAAGCCGTGAGCATTTAGTCGATACGATGATCGCTAGAATACAAGCGTTGGTAGATTATATGCGTGATGAAGCAGCAAGAGGTAATGAGGCGTTTATTGCTAACCTTAAAGATGATCATCATTTAGCGTATATTGCAGATATTGAATATTTACAGCGTAATAAAGCATACATCACATGCTGTATGTTCTAGCAGAAAGAAGAGGTTAAAGTTTGTTAGTTCTCATGTATCTTTCTTCGTTTCGTCGACACCAATTAAAATAGACTCATGGTTATCTAGCCATTGAGGGTATTTTTTCATTGCTTTAGAAAATAGTGGGTTTTGATAATGTATATTCAGCCAGCGTTGAATGTTTGTATAGGGGGAGTGTAGATACCACTTTCGATCAACGCGGGAAAACTGGCGCACAAAAGGTAAAAGTGCGTAGTCAGCTAAACACGGTTTATCACCCATCAAGAATTCATCGGTCGTTAAGCGTTCTTCAAGAACGGTAATGAACATCTCGCATTGGTTGCGATAAAACACCTCTGCAATATCATGATAACGCGCTGCGACTTTATATTTTTCTAACGACTCGACAAACTCATTGTCGTTGCGGTGAATAAGGTTAAGCATGGTAGGTAGAGCATCGGTACTTTCTTTAACAAGTAGATCACTCGGATCACTTTGCTGTAATGCCCAAAGCATTATATCAAGACTTTCATCAATGACGGTCGAATCGGCAAGCACTAAAACCGGGACTGTTGCTTTAGGTGATACTGCAATCATTTCGGCAGGAATATTCTTCATCACAATATCACGTAACATAACAGGCTGCTTTGCCAATAGTATTCCTATTCTTGCTCGCATCGCATAAGGGCATCGTCGTAATGAATACAGTATTGGAAGCGTCATGTTATTGCCTAGATATGTATAAATTATATGAGCGATAGTATCGCTATTTCTTGTTAAAAATAAACAAAAAAAAAGCCAACCTCATATTGAACTCTGGCGAGTTACTATGCGATCAGCTTTATTTCTTTTATTACACTATGCGACTTTTTTGTGTTTGATTATGCTTTAATTTGATAGGTACTCGTTGAACGTACCTTGGAAGTTAATCATTTTATTATCTTTAATGTCGATAATGCGTGTAGCCAGTGATGAGACGAATTCACGGTCGTGGCTAACGAAAATAAGCGTACCTTGGTACACTTTTAATGCGTTGTTTAATGCTTCAATCGCTTCCATATCCATGTGGTTAGTTGGCTCATCCATGACTAACACGTTAATGTCCATCAGCATTAGCATACCAAATAACAAACGGTTCTTTTCACCACCAGAACAACTGCGTGCTTTTTTGTTTGCGTCATCTTCAGTAAACAGAAGACGACCTAACATACCGCGAATCATAAGATCATTGTGCTTCTCGGTACGGTACTGAGAAATCCAATCAAATAGGTTAAGATCGTTGTCGAAATATGCAGAGCTATCTTGTGGGCAGTAACCAACAGAGGCATTTTCAGACCACTTAATCACACCTTCGTTTTGTTGTAGCTCATTCACTAAACAGCGTAAAAATGTCGATTTACCTACGCCATTTTCACCGATAACTGCGAGTTTAGCACCAGCTTCAAGAATAAGATTGCCACCTTCAAATAACATTTCGCCATCAAAACCGTGACCAACATCTTCAAGGATTAATGCTTGGCGATGCATTTTTTTACCATCTTGGAATTTTAGCGATGGTGTCATACGGCTTGATGATTTAACGTCATCAAGTTTGATTTTGTCTAATTTCTTCGCGCGAGAACTAGCTTGTTTCGCTTTAGATGCATTAGCACCAAAGCGGTTAACGAAGTCTTGTAGCTCTTCCATTTCAGCACTTTTCTTAGCATTACCCGCAAGTAATTGCTCTTGTATTAGTGCTGCAGCTTCCATGAAATATTCATAGTTACCAGGGTAGATGCGTAGTTCGCCGTAATCAATATCTGCCATATGCGTACAAACAGTGTTTAAGAAGTGTCTGTCGTGCGAGATGATGATCATGGTGCACTTACGCTTGTTAAGTTCACCAGCCAACCAGTTAATAGTGTGGATATCCAAGTTGTTGGTTGGTTCATCCAGTAACAAAATATCAGGGTTAGAGAATAATGATTGTGCAAGTAGCACACGCAATTTCCGGCCAGGAGCAACTTGTTGCATTGAACCGAAGTGGAATTCTTCTTCAATACCTGCTTCTAGCAAAATGTCACCCGCACGACTTTCAGCACTGTAGCCGTCCATCTCTGCGAATTCACTTTCAAGCTCACCCACTTTCATACCATCTTCTTCGCTCATTTCTGGCAGCGAATAAATGCGCTCACGTTCTTGCTTTATTGCCCAAAGCTTAGCGTCACCCATAATCACGGTGTCGATAACACTGTATTCTTCGAACGCAAACTGATCTTGGCTTAGTGTGCCAACTTTCTGACCTGGAGAAATTGATACATTGCCAGATGTTGGTGCTAATTCACCGCTGAGAATTTTCATAAATGTGGATTTACCACAACCGTTAGCGCCGATTAAACCGTAGCGGTTGCCGTTACCAAATTTGGCAGAAATGTTTTCAAACAAAGGCTCAGGGCCAAATTGCATTGTGATATTTGCGGTCGAGATCAAAAGAGTGTCCTAGCTGTTTACTAACAGGTTAATTATCTGACTTACTGTTTATGAATAAACGAGCTCAGGATAAGTACTGCGAAAGTAAGGTGCATATTAGTGTGATTAGGGTCACGGATTATACAGAGTTTACCTTGAAGATGTCGAGTGATAAGAGGCAAGTAATATATACAGTAGAAGACTTTATTTGTAATAGATGGTGATTTTGAGGCTTTATGACATTGTTATTTACGGTAATTAGATAAAAGTAAATCTACTATCTTCTTTTTAATCATTGGTTTACTGTTAATGTTTGTTGGGTTTTTTTATCATATATATTCCCTTAATATAAAATAATACTGATGATTGAGTGAAATGAGAATATACCAAGTAAGTGATTGTCACCTTCAAATTGGTAATACAGAGGCTAGCACCAATCTAGTCCGTGCATTACAGCATATTGAAGGCAATGGCGATGGTGCTATTTTATTGCTAACGGGGGACTTGGTTTGTAACCCTTCAGTCGATGCTTATGAGCATTTCAGAGAAATCATAGAGACTCATGTCTCGAACAGTGAAATATATGCTATTGCTGGTAATCACGATGATTTTCAAATGATGAAAGCTGTATTTAATGGCAGTCGTATTATGGTTAAGAAAACGGTAAAACTGGCAAATGGTTGTCGGCTTATTTTTGTCGATTCAAGTCAAAAACCTTTAGCCAATATGCCGCTTGGGTCGGGTCGAGTTTCAAACAAAGATCTTAGTTTGCTGAAGAAATGGTCACGTAAAACACCCTCAATCGTTGTTGTTCATCACCCCGTGGTTGATGTTGGTACAGAGTGGTTCACTCAAATAGGAATTGAAAACAAAGCGGCAGTAGTAAGAGCGATACGTCATCATACTCTTTCCGTTATTAGTGGGCATGCACACTCATTCTTTAAGGTGCCGATAAAAGAGGGGATAAGCCAAGTTGTTTGTCCAGCTACGTGCTATGGCTTTGACCACGCTAACCCTTGTTATGAAAGGAATGAAGATATTGGAATTATGTCTTATGACATTGAAAGAGTTGGAGAAACGTTTGATGTACAAGAGTCCATAATGCCGATTAACCGTTAGCATTTGTCGATAGTTTAAATGGCGACTAAGTCGTATTATGTACCTATTTAACGTCTAGTATTTGTCAAAAAGAGATACACAGTATGAACGATCTTTACACTTACATTACCGCCACAAAAGGTGAAACTACCAAATTAAAACTCGTTAGCCATGAGTCGGTTGATACATTCTATAAAGATCAAGGTATCGAGGTTGATTGTACAGAGTCGTTATTTACCTTTTCAAATGGCGTGATAATAAAACATTGTATTGAGTCTGAGCTTTTTGAAGCCAATGAACAAATGTGCCCAGAGTGCTGGATTTCGTACGAAGTGATTTCAGAGTTAGGGAGTACGATGGTGCATCCAAAAAGAAAGACATTTATAAACCATTGCCAAGAATCGTTTTGGCTCAAAATCAATAAGCAACACGTAAGTGTTTAGATAATTAGTATTTAACGCTCCAGTGCTGATCATAATGCTATTAATTTCGCCCTGTAAGAGGCACACACTAAACGCTTCATAGGAACCGTCACTGTTTTCACGTTGTTCAAATGTGTGTCTTTCCGTTTTTTAATACCCAACCTGTTTCATTTGTTCTTTTGTGATAGATATAGCGTTTTTACATTTGGTTACATAATACTTTGTGGCTATTAAGTAGGTAGTTTTCTTATATGTAAATAACGTAGTGGTTATAAAATGGATATTATTAAAGAGTCAAAGAGAACATTTCAATTCCCAACCGCATTCACAATCTTGTTTGTAATTATGTTAGTTGCCATTGGTCTTACATGGATTGTTCCTGCTGGATCATATTCAAAATTAGCGTATAGCGAAAATGATAATACGTTACAGATAGCTAGCCCATTAGGGAATGTAACAACAGTTGCAGCAACTCAAGATGAGTTAAAAAAGCTTAATATCAACATCGACATTGAACAATTTGTTAACGGTGTAATACGAAAGCCAATAGCAATACCAGATACTTATCAACAAGTTGAACAATCACCAAAAGGGTTGTTGGATGTTGCTGTTTCAATAGTTGAAGGCACAATTGAAGGTGCAGACATTATTGTTTTTATTTTGATATTGGGTGGCATGATTGGAGTAATAAATAAAACAGGGGCATTTGATGCTGGTTTAATCAGTTTATCGGAAAAAACGAAAGGACGAGAATTCCTATTTGTTGCTTTAGTTTGTATCGTTATGGCATTAGGTGGAACCACTTGTGGTTTGGAAGAAGAAGCTGTCGCGTTTTACCCAATTCTTGTTCCTATTTTTCTAGCTCTTGGATTTGACTCTATTGTTTGCGTGGGAGCAATATTCCTTGCTGCATCTATTGGTACTGCTTTTTCAACCATCAACCCATTCTCTGTTGTTATTGCATCTAATGCGGCAGGCATATCCTTTACTGAAGGTTTGGGTGTTAGGGCCTTTGGATTAGTCGTTGGAACTACTGTGGTTATTGGCTATTTGTATTGGTACTGTAAAAAAATTAAAGCTGATCCTTCATTTTCTTATACCTATGAAGATCGAGAATCATTTAAAGCGCGTTTTTTAAAAAGTGACGACCTCTCAGGTAATGTGCCTTTCACTACGCGTCGTAAAGTGATTCTCGCTTTATTTGCAATCGCATTCCCATTAATGATCTGGGGCGTTTCCATGGGGGGGTGGTGGTTTCCTCAGATGGCGGCATCTTTCTTAACTATCGCTATAATAATAATCTTCATTTCAGGGCTAAAAGAAAAAGAAGCTGTTGAAGCCTTTACCAAAGGAGCGTCTGAGTTAGTCGCAGTATCATTAATCATTGGAATGGCGCGTGGTGTAAATATTGTTCTTGAGCAAGGAATGGTTTCAGACACAATATTAGCCTATGCATCTGATCTTGTATCTGGCATGCATGGTAGTGTATTTGCTGTTTCTCAAATGATTGTCTTTTTCTTCCTTGGATTAGTCGTTCCATCTTCATCTGGCCTTGCTGTTTTAGCTATGCCAATTATGGCACCACTCGCAGATACCGTGATGATACCTCGTGATATTGTGGTATCAGCCTATAATTGGGGACAATACTCAATGCTATTTTTAGCACCTACAGGATTAGTTTTAGTTACCCTGCAGATGCTCGATATTCCATTTAACAAGTGGGTTAAATTCGTACTTCCTATCGTTGGCTTCTTACTTGTATTTGGCTCTATTCTTTTGGTTGCGCAAGTCATGATGCTTTAGTTTGTTTAATGCATTCTTAATTAACCGACATAAGCAAGCCGCTCAATGAGTGGCTTGTTTAATATTGTTACGAAGCCACATTAATTCCCTATAGTGTTAAATTAATTTCCGATTCTGTTAGTTAACTACTCCGAATGTAGTAAGAATGATTACTATTTTCATTAGGAGTCTGCATGTTACTTACAAAAGATATGAATCGCTTGGCTGCTTTCAAAGTAATGCTGTCTAGCGAGAAGCGCAGGGTATGGGTATCTATTTGTAGTGCCGTACTTTGTAGTTTTGTGGAAATTATCCCTTGGCTATGTTTATATTTTTCTCTCAATGCAATCTATGAGGGGAGTTCCCCTTATATGTATTTAGTTACGATGGCTATAGCCTTAATAGTGCGTTATGCACTTTATACTCTGGCTATTTGGTACGCTCATTTAGCGGCTTATCACATTATTCAAAAGGTCCGTCAGCATTTGGTGATGGCTTTGGCTCATATGAAAATTGATAAGCTACGTGGTCTTAAAAGAGGTGATATTGAAAAGCGTGTTACGGACGATTGTCAGAGCTTAGAACCACTTATTGCACACCATGGAACTGATATCATTAATGGTTTGCTTATGCCTGTTCTTATGACTTCGTTCCTTTTTTATATAGATTGGCGGTTAGCAATTATCGCGTTGGTACCTCTTCCTTTAGCCCTCTCGGCCCAGTTTCTGATGATGCGAGGCTTTGCTGAACGGCAGGAAAAATACACCAAAATTGTTTCAAACATGCATCAGGCTCAATTGGAATTTCTGCGTAGTATTGGGGTAATGAAATTATTTGCCGTTGATGCTAACTCTTATTTGGAGTTAAGCAGAACGATGCGTTCACATGATAAAATCGTCACGACCTATACCAAACAAATGGTGGGAGCTTGGGTTACCTTTGTTACATTGGCTCAAATTTCACTGACTTTGGTTGTACCTGTAGCAATACTACTCGTTGAGTTAGGACAGCTTTCTCTTGTAGACCTAGTGATGGTTGTCTGTATCAGCGCTGGGCTTCTTAAGCCGTGGTTGGATTTGACTCAAGTATTTTCTCAGATTCAGCAATCGACCGTTTCTATCGATAGAATATTACCGCTTTGTTCATCCAATGATGGCATCAGTGTGATGTATGAGAAGCCTCTACAAGTTCTTTCTTGCGAAAATATGGCTGTTAGTCGTGGCAACTACACTGTCTTCGAGAATGTAAACCTCAATATTACACCGGGACAAAGAGTACTAATTGAAGGTGAGTCGGGTTCAGGTAAAAGCACGCTTTTATCTACTTTATCTGGAGCGCTCAGTTCTGATGCTGGTGGATGGAAAATTAACGACGACTTTGTTCATGATTTCGATGATGAAAGTCGGAGTCGGTATATTGCAGCAGTCGACCAACACGTAAATTTCTTCACCGGAACATTGAAAGAAAACCTCCTATTATCTAAACGTGATGTTAAAGATGAAGAGATCTGGCACTTGTTAGATGCCTTTGGCTTAAAGCAATTGGTCAGCGATTTACCTAGTAAACTGAGTAGTGATATTGGAGAAACGAGTCGACTGTTTAGTGGTGGAGAGATGCAACGTCTCGCTATTATCAGGGCTGCATTAGCTCAAACGCCTATCCTTATTTTGGATGAAGCAACAGCACATCTAGACCAATTGAACGAACAAAAAGCCTTGGCCGCACTGCGAGAATATTCTCCTAATCAAATCCAATTGATTATCAGCCATCGTTATCAACAAGTTAAACACGTTGATGTGCATTTTAATGTCCGCTCTGGTTCTATTCATGAGGTGTCCCTTGTATAACGTTAAACAGTTAATTAATCATAGCGGAGCAAAAACAGGTCAGTTCTGGTTTGGCTTAGTTGGAAAAATAGCAACAGAGTCTATTCCATTAATAATATGGCTAATGTTGTTCTCCTTCATATTGTCATTAAACGTACTGCCATTCGCCTATATGGCACTTGTGGCTTTGGCTGTCATTGTCGTTCAGTTTGTTTTGGGGAGAAGCGCCAGAAAGAGTTTTTTGGGAGCCTATGAAATAACTCACCACCTACGCAGTCAACTTTTAACTGATATTCGTCGCCAGCCACTTGCTACCCTTAAAGGTAAGGGGCTCGGTGAAAAGATGAAACTCATCACAACAGATCTGAAGCAATTTGAAGACATATTTAGCCATATGATTGTTGAGTTCGTTGCTGCTTGGGTCATACCTATTGCTATGGTGATAATTCTTTTGTGGGTCCAGCCTCTGATTGCATTGGCTATGCTGGGGATGTTTCTGTTGGCTTTGGGTGTTTTAGTGATGTCTGAGAATACATTTAGTCAAAAAGCAGAACACTATCACCACGCGAATATAGACAGTGCCAACCAACTTCTTGAGTACATCGATTGCCTACCTATGCTGCGTGGATTTGCGCAAAGTAACAAATTGGCAAAACCATTGTGCGACAAGATTGAACAGCAGAGACATGAGGGGTTAGGGCTTGAATGGGCTGGTGGCACGGGGGTGCTTATGGCGACTTTAGTCTTTGAGTTTGTATTGGTGCTAAATATTGCTCTGTCTGTGTGGTTTATTGATCAAGGAACGCTTTCCCTTCCTCAGTTTTTAGTTGTTACGGCAGCAACCATCGCTTGTATTCGTCCATTGGCTCGAATGACAGTATATGCTGCATTGCTTAGATATATGCTTAAAGCCGCTAGCCGCTTACAACTTCTTTCTCAGTTACCACAACAGAAAGAAGAAGGTGTTGGGCCTCACTCATTTGACGTTTGCTTATCTGATGTCGATCTTACTCTAGAGGGTACACCTGTACTCAAGGGGATAAACTTAAAAGTTGCTGAAGGCGAACATATAGCTTTAGTTGGCAAGAGTGGGGCTGGTAAATCAACGTTGCTCGACTTAATTGCTGCTTTCCATATTCCTAATTCGGGATCTATATCATTAGGCAATAAAACGATTGAAGAGGTCGGTACCAGACTCTGGTATCGTCATGTCTCTTATGTTACTCAAGATGTGCAGCTGCTTGGTGGTAGTTTACGAGACAACTTATTATTAGCGAAGCCAAGTGCAGATGATGACATTCTCTTTGAAGTGATTGAGTCAGCAGGCTTGACCGACTTGGTAACAAGACTACCTGAAGGGTTCGATACGCTAATTGGTGAAAATGGTAACCAACTGTCAGGTGGAGAACGACAAAGGCTTTCAATAGCGAGAGCATTATTACACGACGCTCCGGTACTTCTTTTGGATGAGATTACATCGGCGTTGGACTCCAATACTCAAGCACAGGTATTAAGTTCGATCAAGAAGCTATCAAAGGGGAAAACAGTAATTTCAGTGGCTCACCGGCTAGAAACTATCAAAGGTGCTGATAGAATCTACGTGATGGAAAAAGGGCAAATAATTGATTCTGGTGAGCATGATGAGTTGGTTGCAACGCAACCTGATTATCGTCAGTTGTGGCAGGCAGGCCAAGTGGCTTAAACGTTCTTAGCTCTGTTAGGCCGATCTATATTTCTATGCTGGTTCATTGCGAACCAGCATATTCCTCATTAAAATACTAGTTTAACTCATGGAACATCCATGGCTTACCATCTGGGCCTGGAACTTTTTTCTTATCTATTTTACCCACTGCCGTTTTGGGAAGCGAATAGACAATATTCAACTCATCAGGCATTTTGAACGAAGCTAATTGTTTGGTCTGTAAAAAACGGCGAAGATCCTGCAACGTTAGTGATTCATCCTTACAGATTAAAGCGACACCTATCCGCTCTCCCAAGTGTTTATCAGGTACAGGGACAACAGCCACCTGAGCGATTTCAGGATGGCTCAATAAATGCTCTTCTATTTCATCAGTAGCAATACATTCGCCAGATCTATTCACAATATCTTTTATTCTGCCTGTGACAGAAATGTATTGATTTTCATCTATTCTGACTTTGTCTCCACTGCGATAGAAACCGTCGTCTGTAAAGGAACGTAGGTTGTGCTCTGGAGCACGATAATAGCCCCGCAGTGTGTAAGGCCCACGAGTCAGGAGCTCTCCCTCTTCGCCGTTGGCAACTTGATTACCTTCACTATCGACAATACGAATTTCGTCCCACTGACTTATTGGACACCCTTGCTTTGCAGCAATTGTCTCTGGGTCATCACCTATACGGGTACAAGCTATCAAGCCCTCAGCCATACCAAACACTTGCTGTAGTGCGTTTGGAAATACATGTTGGATATCTATTGCATCACTGTAGGATAACTTTGAACCTCCAACTTGAATTAAGCGCAGACTCGAGATGTTTGCTTCTTCCCACTCGGCCGCTTCTGTCCAGATTTGGGCTAGCGCAGGAACCAAAGCCGTGGCAGTGATGCCGTTTTGTTCAATAAGCTCAAAGCAATAATCTGGCCCAGCCTCATTTGAAAAGACCACCTTTCCACCAAGCGAAAGCGCACCAAGGATTCCGGGGCAACCAAGGGTAAAGTTGTGAGCGGCTGGTAACACGGCAAGGTAGGTATCTTTTGCGCTAATATTGCTAGCCTGAACACAACTTTTGATGTTAAAAAGATAATCATTGTGTGTGCGTGGGATAAGCTTTGGCAGCCCAGTGGTGCCTCCCGAAACCAAGAAAATAGCGGGGGTGTCGGGATCGATCTTTGGTGGCGTAAATGGTGTGTTTCCAATACCAGTTAGTGAACGGTACTTTGTATGTGGAACCGCCGTATAAATATGAGTAATAGAGTTTGAATGCTGTTCTAAATACTCTGCTATACAGATAGAGTCCTTGCCTCCATCGCAGATATAACCTTTTGCCTGTGATATATCGATAAAGTGACGAATTTCAGCGATTCCATGCGCAGGTAAAGCCATTATCGGCACTAGTCCTGCTCTTTGAACCGAGAAAAAGCTGATAGCAAAATCACAGGTATTCGACATTTGAAGAACTACTCTGTCTCCCTGAATCAATTTATCTTGTAGCAATCGAGCGGCTATTCGATCTGCTTCTGCTAGTAGTTGTTTGAATGTAAATTCGCGTACATCATCTTTGATGGCAATTTGATCGCCACTCAATTTTACGTTGTCTGTTAGAACGCTCCAAAGTGGCACGTTATCCCATATTTCATCGTAACGGTTCTGTTGTTCTGCTGAGTAGTGGGTGAAACCTTGAAGCAGATCTTTATTCGAATTTTTAGCAACCTGTAACGGGTTCATGATTCTTCCTCACAGGCAGTTTCGCTTGATGGAACCAGTTGCGGTGTATTTTCTTGTGAAAAAACTAAGTGATTGAGAACACAAGCCATCTTTTCACAGGTCTCTTCCCATTCTCTTTGAGGGGTAGATAAGCTAATGATACCTGCTCCGGCTTGAAGTATAGAGAGTGATTTATGTTTATATGCTGCTCGTAATATAAGTGCCGCGTCGAAATATCCGTTTTGATCGGAAACAAGAATACTTCCACTATATAAACCTCGCGGAAGAGGTTCGAATCGGGCAATAGCATCAATGGCTTCACGTTTAGGGATACCAGACGCTGTGATGGCTGGGAAGAGAACCTTAAATGCATCCCATGCTGATTTATTTTCAGTTAGAGTTCCCGTTACACGAGAGGCAAGGTGCTGCACACTGCCTCTTTCAGAAATATGCATGAACTCAGCGATATTGACGGTTTCACTTGCACACACTTGCTCCAATTCTTCGACGGCAAGTTTGACCGATGCTGCATGCTCAGCGATCTCTTTTGGATCGGTAAGAAGTTCGTTTTTTAAACGCTTGGCTTCTGTAAGGTCCGATGGCAGTGCACGTGTTCCAGCCAGTGGTTGGGTACTCAAATTTCCGTAAGTATCTACTTCTAGAACCGTTTCTGGAGAAAATCCAAATGCCTCAAATCCTCCCATCTGGAGCATGAAAGAACGAGCAGGTGTATTATGTTTTCTTCCTGCTATGAAGCTGTTTTTAATATCTATAGATGAAGGCAGAATAGCGGGGCGTGACAGAATTACTTTTTTGTATTTGTCGGCTTTGATTTCATTTACTGCATGTTGGACTACGTCTTGGTAGTATTTTTTTACTTCTTCACATTGCACAATATCTTTTTGTGTCATGCTTTTATGTGATTTAGTCGGTTGAGCTTTATAGTTATTACAGTCAGCTGCAATTCGTTGAATTTGAGGTATAACGGCCTCATCCATTGTACGAATGGTAATATGTGTTTTGCTGATTCGTATATCTGTTTCTGGTACAAAAAGTTCTAGTAGAGATCTTTCGGTCTCTTTTTGCTTTAAGTTGTGAGCAAAATGGCAGAACTCGAAGTCTACACGTCCAAATAGTCTCCAGTCTTTGATTTGTATTTTTTTGGTTGCCTGATGAATCGCTTGGCAAATATTATTATGATTAACGCTTTGTCTGACGCCTGCGAAGTCAACGATATCACCCACTTGGTTTACCGTGAGTTGTGAATGCTTATTGATGCCGATTGCCCATTCCTGATTGTGTTCGTAAACGATATAGTCTGCGCAGAAATCGGCACTCGTGATTTCAGTCGCTAGTAAAATAGGTTGGCACTGATGCTCAAATGACAGAGTTTTATAGGTTTGCATGTTTTTATTAGCCATGGTGTTCTCCGAAAATGGCGTTTAAAGTGCCGGTATTTTTGTATTGGAACTAACGAATATGTTGTTTAATGAATGTTGAACTACAGTCTGAATAAATACTGCGGGTGTTGTTGTTAAATAGAAGTGATCACCAGGTACACCAAAGAATTGGGTGCTCGCTTTTATTGAAGGGCATATCCAACTTTCCCATTCTTTTACCTCTGATTCCCACGCCTCAGGATCGCACTCTCCAAAAACTAAAGAGCACTGCGTAAAATTCAGTTCCGGTGCACTATCTAGCTTCTTTACGTAAGTCTCCGTTGCGATGAAATCGGCTCTTAGCATGGGTAAGAAAATGGGTAACAGTTCAGGATTCTGCTTGAGAACTGGACTTCCGCTACCAATTTCTATTAGCTGATCAATAAAATCATTGTCACTAAGGTGGCTGAGTTTTCGGCGGCTTTCTAAGTGGGGTGCATGACAACCACTTAAAATAATCTGTTTAACCGGGGTTTCAGATCCGTAGTATTCTTCTAGTTGTGTGCAAACCTCAAAGGCAACTTGTGCTCCCATGCTATGCCCACACAAGCGTATATTGGCATTGGGAGGTAATTGGGTTTGATTTTCCCAACGAACAAATGCGTCGAAAATGTCATCGGCGAGATCGCTAATGGTACTTAGTGGTCGCTCACGCATGCGTTGATCTCGGCCTGGGTATGTTGCCAGCATGACCAAAGAGTTTTCTGGTAGAGTTTCGCTGTCAAGCTTTGTCCAGCTTTTGAATGCGCTTTGACTACCACCAGCAAAAGGACAAACAATCCATATATTCTCTGCGTGACTACCACTTTGATATAACGTTTTAAACACCTGATCTATCATAATTAATTTCTCTTTAAATCTGTTCTGCGAGTGGTATATCTACTTGAATTTCTGGTGATATGGCGCGCTCTTTCGGTTGCCCTACCAAAAGCAAAATTTGTTCCCAGAGGTGGGCTACTTTTAGTTGGTGTTCGAACGTCATAGCTTGATCAATTTGTTTGCCATCGATTGCTCGGCTGATTTGTTCTAGGGTGTATAAAACACCGTCAGGACCAAGGTCTTCGAAGGTGTCTTTTACTAGACTGTCGTTCTTGTAAAGCGTTTGAGTAGTCCGCTGGTTTAGGTATTTACCTTCGGGCAACTCTGAGAGTTGGTAGAGACTTTGGTCGTTACTTTGATGATGGTTCGCATATAACACTGGGGTCCAAGTGACCGGCCCATAACTATCCGTTAACGAGAAATAGCCATTACCCCAGCCTAGCATGATGCGGTGCATTGCAAGGCTGTGCATATCTGGATCTTGTGGGTCCAGATAGTTTTGCAGCTGTAACAAGAAGTCACCTTGTTCTGAATTGAGGTTGACTATGTCAAAGTGGGCCTGATGACCCAATAAGGTAGGTGTCAGGTCAACGTTTTCTCCGAGCGATTGCAGTAATAGATCAAGTGATGAATAAAGTAATTGGCGGCTTGTCGTCAGGTTGCCATAGGTGGCATTTTTCAGCGTTTGACTACGTAAAGACTGTGTACTTAAAACCAGAGTTCGTCCTGCCGTTGTTGCGCCATAAAAGCTGTTTACCCGATACTGAACACCATGTTTTTGAGCGAGAATTATGTGGCGGTTTAGCTCATTGATAGAGACCGGGTGCTCCTGAATTACGTGAATTTGACGCTGTAATAGGTCTTCCACTAACAAATTACCATTGCCACCAATGACTGATGCTCTAATAACAACACATGCAATGTCTATGTCTTGAGGAAGCTCTGAAATGTTAGTGAAAAGAGGAACCCCAAATGCTTCGGCTAATTGCTTGGATCGTTCACTTCCTGTCGAAACAATCCCCGCGAGTACTAAGTCAGGGTGCGGTTCAATAAAAGCATTAAGATAAAGTTCGCCAAATTTAGCGCCAACAATGACGATTTTTTTAGGTTTATTCATTTTCAAACTCTTCCAAGGAGATATTATTTGTAGAAACAACAGTGCCTTGCGGCTTAGTCAGTAGTTGAGAGATCATATTCGCCAAAAGTGTGACACTTGGCTCCTGCAGTATGGTGTAATGATCTGCATGAAGATCATGAATATGAGGGCTGCAGCAGTCTGTCCAACCGTGACAGGGGCGAGTCGCTATGTCTGGGTGCTGATAGCTCATAAACTCTAGGTGCTTGTTTTGTTCAGCAGTAAAGAGTACTACGGGTAAGTGTTTTAACACTGGCGGTTGGTAGTTCAACATAGCAAGCAGGTTACTGCGGTATATGTGGAATAGGCGGGTAATGCTTGTGGTATCCAAAACCGTTGATTCAATCATGCTAGCAAAAGCGGCACAGACCGAAGCGCTAAAAGATTCTTCATCGCTAAAATTAGGAGTGGTGGTTTCATTCAGATCTGGGAACCGACCAACACAATCAGCATAGAAGTATTTTCGCATGCTGACTTCATCCAACTGAGCGGTGTCATTTAAGCTTGGTTTGTAGCTGTCAATCATGATGCACTGAGTGACTTCGTGGCCTTGTATTATCATTTGGTTGGCAAGTTCAAAGGCAACAATACCACCAAAAGACCAGCCTCCAATTTGGTAAGGACCTTGAGGTTGCACCTCTTGAATCATCGCCAAATAATCACTCGCGAGTTGTTCAACACTCACATTTTGTTGCGATAAATGTTGTTCAGGAAAACTCAGCCCATAAAGGGTTACGCTGTCAAGCTGGTCTGCGAGACGCTGGTAGCTTAGTAGATGTCCACCGATTGGATGGATAATAAACAATGTGCTTGCGTTGCTTGTCGCCTTATTGCTTGGTGTAAGCAGCGTTGGTAATGTCTCTGAATTATTGCCTTGTGCGTCAATGAAATCAGCTAAACGTGCGATGGTATCATTTGCTTGAAACTGACCTGCTGTTAGCGATGTATTGAGCTTGGTGTTAATCTGATTGATAAGACGGACAGCCACCAGCGAGTTTCCACCAAGTTCAAAGAAACTTTGATTGGCTGGCACGGTGGTCAAATTTAAACATTCTTTCCAACTCGTCGCTAACATGAGTTCCGTATCAGAGGTTGGTAGGCGAAAATCAGTGGTTTGCAAAGTAAAGTCTGGCGATGGCAAGGCTTTGCGATCAACTTTTCCGTTGGCTGTTAACGGTAAGGTATCGAGCGTTACTATCTGAGCTGGGCACATGTAGTGGGGCAGGTTTTCCCTTACGTAATCGAGCAGTCGCTCACTACTTTCTTCATTATGGTCGCGATACAAGATATAACCAATGAGCTGTATTCCACCGTTGCTGTGTTCGAAAGGCGTAACAATAGCTTCTTGAATATGAATATCGCTCATCGAATCCTTGTATTGACGTAATACATGTTCAATTTCTCCCAGCTCTACTCTGTATCCATTCACTTTCACCTGATGATCGTTACGACCAAGAAATTCGATATCGCCATCTGGCAAGTAACGTCCTAAGTCGCCAGTTTTATACAAGCGAAGGCCGCTTGTGGGGTGTATAAAGAAAGCAGCATCTGTCTTTTCTTGATCCTGCCAGTAACCTATAGCAAGACCATTTCCACCGATGTAAATCTCACCAGAAACCCACTCTGGGCATGGCTCTAATTCATCATCGAGTATATGGAAGGTCTGGTTACTTAATGGCTTGCCATAAGGGATACTCATACAATCCGAATAACTTTGTGTGATCGAGTGACTGATAGACCAAATCGCGGCTTCTGTCGCACCACCAAGACTAAGAACTTGTGCATTTGGGGTGAGTTTGGTCAGGCGGTCAGGAAGACTTACTGGTATCCAGTCGCCACTCATCATTATTTGGCGGATAGCAGGTAGGTTAGATTGCTTTTGTTCAAGGTAATCTGCCAATAATTGCACAAATGCAGGCACGCTGTTCCAAACAGTAATGCAGGTGTCTTTCGCGAGTGAAATTAGGGCTTCAGGAGCTTGTGCCGGGGAAACTTCAGGGATTACAAGGGTTGCACCCTGAGACAGGGTTGAGAAAATATCAAAGACTGATAAATCAAAATTCAGTGCAGATATAGCAAGAACTTTGTCATCGATGGTCAAGTTAATACGTTGATTGATATCGAGTAGAGTATTGACTACAGCTTTATGCTCCATCATTACTCCCTTTGGCTTGCCCGTAGAACCAGAGGTGAAAATGACATAGGCCAAATCACTAGGTTCAACGCTTGGTAAAGTAAAGTGAGAGCTTATTTTGCTAGATAAACAAGGTATTAGTATTTGATATCCAGATTTTTGGCCAAGTTCATTGGCCAAATCACTTTGAGCAATGATAGTGTTTACATCACCTTGTTCGAGTAAGTCTTTGATTCGTTTTTGTGGGTATGAGGCATCGATAGGCATGTAAGCTTTACCTGCCAGCATAATAGCAATAGCTGAAATAACTTGTTCCCAGCCTTTGTCCATCACAATAGCAACTAACGGACTGTCGTTATGGTTAGCCAAAATTTTCGATGCCAATGAAATTGAAGCATTCCAAACTTGCGTATACGTCAGCTCTATATCACCTTGTTGAATAGCCAGACCCTCAGGGTGAAGCTCGACGCCATTACGAATTAAATCACAAAGAGTATCCGTAGGGCGCTTTCGCCCATTTCTGTCGGGCAACGATAATTGGGTGCTGGTGGCATTCGCCTGATCGCGAGTCTTGAGCTGTAAATCAGCGATTAGTAAAGACAGAGGGTTTTCCCATGATAGGGAAGGTATTGTGGTGACGGACTTTACATAGGCATGGAACATTGCGTTAAATATGCCAGATTTTAAGTGGGTTTCTTGAATGGTCCACTTGATATCAATGCCTCCACAAGGTGAAGCAATCAGCATGCAATCTAAATAAACATGAGGAGTTTGAGCACCAAATTCATTCAATTTACCCATATTGAGTGACTGATCCTGTCCAACAGAGGTCGTGTCGTTAAAGACAACCGGCATTCCTGTGTTGAAGTTTCGGTTATAACGATTCTTTTCCGTTAGAACTTGCTGACCATCGAAAATGGCGTGAGCAAGATCGTCGCTCATTTGTAGCTGAATTTGTTTTACAAAATCAATAAATGGCTTTTGCTCTGTTGCATTGACTTCGAGCATTGATGTTGTCGAAAGGTTACCAATTACGCTATCAGAGCCAGATTGAACTCTTTGGCGGTTACTGTGGAGAACGTTGATAGAGAAGTGTTTAGCTTCACTCCATTTCCTCAAAACCATGCAGAATGTGGTCAACATAGTCATTGAAGGTAACACGTTATTGGCCAGAGATACGTGTTGAAGCTGAGCCCATTCTTCTTTGTTGATGCGGTGTGTCAGAACGCTTTGAGAGAGAGCCTCACCTCTGTCGTCATTGAGCGGTAGCGTTGGAGCCTCTGGTAAAGAAGAAAGCCTATTTAACCAATAATCTTTAGCGACGTTATAACCTGAAGAGTTTTTCAGGCCATCAAGCTTTTTCAAGTATTCCCCAGCAGTAAGGGAGGGCAACACAAGCTTTGTATGGGGGGCTTGATATAACTCTTGGAGATGTTTGAAAATAGTACTCAGGCTACGGCCGTCAGCAACGACGAGATCGACGACTAAGTGAACCAAACTGGTTTTACTATCAGTTTGTATGATATTGATATCGAAAAGTGGCCATTGATCAGTAGGAACACCGTTGGCTGTGATTCGACGTCTAGCGTCATCGACAATATGTTGTTTGTTCGGTTCGTCCATCGCTGTCAAATCGACATATTGAGGTTGGTAGTAAGGGACATCGTCATCAATGCAGTACTTACCATCTTTGATTGTGCCGCGCAGTTGACTGTGAGCTGCAATCAGTTGGTTCCACGCTTGCGTGAATCTCGTTTGGTCGAGGTGTTGTATTTCTAATTCGGCATAGAAGTGCGCAATTCCATTGCCAAGGGAAAACATCTCGCTTTCACCTAACCAATAAGCGTTTTGAAGTGGTGTTAAATAGTATTCATTTTTTTGAATGTGTTCATCTTCGTCAGCCATATTAAATAGTGAATCTGACTGACGACTTGAGCCTGAATCATAAATAGCATCACAGAAGTCTGAGAATACTGGCTGCTCAAATATTTGTTGAAGGCTAGCGTTTGGAATACCGAATTTTTGTAACTCTACCACCATTTTAGTGGCCATGAGGCTGTCTCCTCCACTTTGGAAGAAGTCAGTGCTATCCAATACAGATTGATTGAGTAGAGTCGCCCATACATTACGTATGTGTTCGACTTGTTTTTCTTGAAATGAACACGTTCGTCCGTGTATATCAATGTCAGGCCCATCGGAGATGGCAGTAACAAAGTCCTCTAGAACCGACTTTTCGAATATTAATGGTAGGCTTGCTTTGGAGAAACCTTTTTTATTCAGCTCTACCACCATTTTGGTTGCCATTAAACTGTCTCCGCCGCTCAGGAAGAAATCACTGGCATTATCTACTTTGCAATTAAGCATCGAAGACCAGGCAAGTCGAATTTTATCTAACGCGTTAGAATTCAATTTAGAGTCAGTCAATGCCTCAAATGATGTGGACTCATGAGCAATGATGGCTTCGCTTATGTCTGGTCGATTGTGCTTAGAGTGGGTCGTTTTCGCTACGATTAAGTGTTGTCTTAGAACGGAACGCTCGCTTTCAGGAAAGGCCAGTTGTGGTTCAAAACCATTTTTTTCAAGCAGCGTTAGCCAAGCCGGTAAGCCGAGCATGGCGCTTTTTTGTTGCTCTCTGAAATCACTGAATGCATTTATTCCTTCTATAAAGCCAACGGTGGCCAATTGCATTGGGCTGAATTGGTCGGTTGCTTCAATTAAGATGAGGTGACCATCGTGTGCAAGTAATCCTCGTAGACGGCTTAATGTTTCTGGTAGGTTCTCTGCATCGTGCAATACGTTAACTGCAAGGATGACGTGGTAACCTTCCTTTACGCTCAAATTTGTATTTGCAGGTTTGTTAATATCGAACAGCTCATAACTAACCTGAGGGTAATCAGACAGTTTTAGTTTCGCTTCTTGTAAGAATACCGGGGAAATATCTGTAAAACAGTAATGGTTGATAGTGTTATTGGCATTTGCCAGAACTTCTAGAGTTGTAGATGCAGTCCCCGCGCCAACTTCGAGTATATTCAAGCTGTTAAGCGATCCGGCAGCCAGTTCTTTGACGACTCTAGCGGCGCTGTTGTTAAGCAGCTTCAATGACGGATTCGTTCGATAAAGGCTATCTGTCACGTCGTTGTCTTTGAACAAAATTTCTAACGCCGATTTACTACCATCAAGTAGAGATGGGTGAGATTGAATATTCTCAGCAAGGTACTGTGACAAACACTTGCACCAATTCTCATCAGGCAGAGAAGATTTTGGTGGGGTAGGGAATACACCACTAAATTCGAATCCAAACTCAGTTTTAACCAGCACTTCATCTCTGCATAGTTGATCGAGCCATAGGTCGATCAGCTTAAAATGTTTTTCTGCTACTTTGAGCTGGCGGCGAATGTTTTCTAAGCTGTAAGCTTTGCCTTGGCAAGTAAACAGTTGGTGTTTGATAAGTGTGTTCCATAGGCCACAAAGTGCCTGGTATTCGAGTGATTCCCATGCCGCTTTCACTTCATCTTCTGTGTGATAGTCGATTTCGGGAAGGCTAACCTTTAAATCGCTGGATATTTGAGGAAGAGTTATGACACTATTTTTGCTGTCTGCCTGTCGTATTGATTCTGATTGCATCAACTCTGGCAGATGTTCCATTAAGATAGGGTTGCTAGCAGTATCGGAAAGCTTTTGATTGTAGTTGCTGAATAGTTTATTAAGTAGACCTTCTTCTAATACTCCTTCCATGCAATACCAATTGAAGACAAGGTCACCGTCTACCTCCATGATTTGATGATCGAGCCAAACTTGCGGGGTCTGGCTGAGCACGAACACAGGTTTCCCAAGCATACTTGTCATTGCTTTCTCAATATCCATGCCATCCATTGACATGCCTAGCATGCTAGTAAAAACGACAGGGGTAAGAGGTAAGCTAGCATCGTGTGCGCTCATTTTTCCGTTCGCTTTTAAGTGCCTTGCCATTTCGCGGATCACTTCGACGCCATTGACTTGGCTATGTCCTAAACGTTTCCATAATTTATTTTGCGTCTCTAACATGCGGTTTTTTATGGTCGCTGGCTTTGACAGCATAAAATCCATTAGTAGCACTGATGTGAAGTCACCAATGATGTTCTGAACGCCTTCATGGAATGGTTGTCGGTTGAAGAACGTCATGTTTAGAGTGAAATCAGGCGATTGAGCGCATTGCGATAAGGCTTCAGCAAACAATGTAAGTAAACCTGCTGAAGGTGTGACTCCCCATTTTTGCCACTCAGATTTCAAAGTTTTCCAGAGTACGGAATCTAACCTACCTTCAAGCGTGATGAATGTTGGGTTATCGCGGTCATGCAATGGATTTAATGGCAAATTTGGGGCTTTGGGTAACGTAGGAATAGCTTGTTGCCAATAATCCCAAGAGGCTTTCCAGTCAGGTTCTTGTCTAAGCTTGTGCTCGTGAATGACGTAATCTCTGAATGTGATTGGCATTTCTGATAGCGCTAAACCTTGGTATGCAACGCTTAGATCGTCCATCATGATTTTAAAGCTTTGAACGTCAAACTGGAGTAGGTCTAGATTTATATGTAACCTAATTTTTTCGTCTGAAATACGGCTTAGTCGCAGATCAAACAGAGGCCAAACATCAGCAGGGCGGACATCGTAGCTCATCGCATTGCGGATATTCATCAGTTCGTTTTTCTGTTCATTTTCAGACAGAGAGCGTAAATCTAATTGAGGAATTTGGAATGATGGTACCTCAGCTTGAATAATCTGTTCACCTTCGGGTGTTACTGTCATTCGCAACATATCATGGCGTTTAATCAGCGCATTCCACGCATTTTCAAATTGTTGAGGGTCAAAATTAGATAGATCCTTATCCCACTCAAATACTACGTGGCATGCAATACCTCCGTATTCAATCCAAGATTCTCTGCCAATCCAGTATGCGTGCTGGATCGGGGTTAGTGGGAAGGGCGCATACTTGTCGTTTTTTTCAATGATGAACGGTAACGTTGGTGACGTTCCACTGTTGTTTTTCAGCTTCTCTTGTATTAGTGAGGATAGACCTTCAATCGACATATCTTGATAGGCTTCATCGGCATTGATTTTCAAATCGAACTGTTTCTGAATGGCAGCGCTTAACTCAAGGAATTGCAGGGAATCCATACCCAATTGCAATAGGTCTTGTGATTTATCGATATCAATAGAGCCAGAAATGCCTAACTGGTAGTCGATACGACCTCTAAGCCATTCTGGAAGCTCTGAGAGTTTAACTGGTGTAGATTCTGCTGAGGTACATGACGATGATAAATTATTGGTCTCGGTACGTGCGGGGCGACAGCCAAAGAAGCCTTCAAAGTTAGGATGCGAATTTTCAATGTTCATCGCTAGGGAATGTGGCAATCCGTTTAAGAGGCACTGACTTAAGTGCCACAAGCCTTCTTGAGCGTGTATTGTGTGCATACCTTCTTCAGCTAATTTATTAACTAGAACTTGATCGCTTGTCATGCCGACTTTATTCCATGCCCCCCAACTAATACTCATGACATGGCAGCGGCTTCGGCCGCTCTGTTCGAAAGCAAATCCGTCCAGGTAGGCATTGGAAACAGCGTAAAGACCTTGCCCCTTAGCTCCGAGTACTGCGGATGAAGAGAACCCAATAAGATATTGGGCATTTTGCGTTTCAAGCCATTGATGTAATGTTCTTATAGCCAGTGATTTAGTTTGAAGTAGTGCAGTGGAATCTTCTCTTGACCAGTTAGCCAACAAACCATGCGCTGGACTGCCTGCTGCATGAAATGCTCCGATGATCGGCAAGCCAGGTTTCCATTCTGAAAGAATGTTTTCAAGTTCTCCTTGCTTAGAAAGGTCGCACGTGAGGGTCTGAATTATGCACCCCATAGCCCCTATTTTTTGAACAAACGTTTCCCAGTCATTGTGTATAGTACGCCCCAATACAGCGATATGTTTTGCTCCGGAGTGAGCGAGCCATTCAATAATTAGGCGTCCGATACCACCCATTCCACCTGTAACCAAATGCCAACCTTCTGTAGTGAACCATTGGGTAGGAACTGGGTTTCCCGATGTATTGGCATGTTTTAGCGATGGTCGGAAATAGGATTTTCCTCGGTAAGCAATTTCAGGACTATTGTCAAAGGGAGCATTCTTAACCACTTGAGCAATGAGTTCTGGTTCAGAACTCTTCATGTCCAGCATAACGATGTGTCTATTGGGGTACTCTTTGCGAGCGACACGCAACATCGATACGAGTGCCAATTTTTCGGGCTTAATCTCATCTTCGGCTTGAACATGTACGGAGTCTGAAGCCAACACGTACAGTGTTTCATAATCCGAGCTCAATGCATTAGCCATCGAAGCTGTGACTTCACTCAAGTTCCCTTCGGGTAATGAAATCAAGTTTTGATCAGAATTAACTTGGACGATTTCACCAGAACGACTTAAAGCTTTGCCTATTATATCAGCAGATAAAGTTCTACATGGTTTGCCTGGTTCGATCGCCTGCCATTGCCATTGGTAATAGTTATGAGGAGAGGGAAGTAATTCAGTGTTGCTGGATGATACGAACCCTTTTGTACTTACTTCTGCAAGCCACGTCCAATTTCCGCGAGGCGACTTTGCGTGAATTTGGTATTTAACCTGACCCCACATACCTGAGAATGAGCTGATAGCAACGTTACCAAGCTCATTTACTGAGTAGGTACTTGAAAGTGAAATTTGCCATTCAGAAATATCTTCTTTTACCAACAATGCAATATTTCGAGCAACCGCCGCTTGTAGATCTCCTTCTGTTTTCGCTGGTGACCAGTCTTGATAGATAAGGCCGCTAGTACTTGTCAGTGCAGGAGTGGATTTTTCGAACGCTGATGTTCGATATTCTTTTGCTTGTGTAAGTAAAGTATCAGCTTCTGCGCATTGTTCTGTACCACTCTTAAAGGTGTGCTCAAAACTACTGAGTCTAGCTTTCAACGCTGATGGTGATTGAGCTAGGTTGCTGATTAGAGAAAGAGAGAGTCGAGTCTCATTACTGCTTTTTTCTAGGCGTTCTCTTAATTCTGCAGCTATTAGGTCTATTGTCGGTAATGGGCTCTTTGTTCGCTCAAAGCCTCCATGTTTCTGAGTGTAATAGCCGTAGTCGACTAGAACATTCAAAAGAGTGGAAACTAGACTACGATAGCGGGGAAGTAAGCGGCCGCCACGAATCACGTCTTTAAGAGTGAACTTTTTATGTACGCAACATGTTTGTACAAAGTGATGAATTGCACTACAGCGTAATTGGTCGTAGCAGGCTTCAAGAGTTTTCGGTATTAAGATTGCATCTTTGGTGTTGTCTTTGCTTGGATTTGTCTTTGTGTGTGTGTCGATTTCGTACCAGTATTTTTGTTCATCAAAAGCATAGAGGGGCAGATCACATTTATGACCTGAAATGCTAAATAGCGACGTCCAATCTGCGTTTAAACCTGCGACGTAAAGTCCGCGTAGTACATTTAATGTTGATTTATCATGTTCATGCACTGATAACCAGCTGGTTTCTTTCTGCCAGTTTTCGCGTTTCCCAATGGAGGAAAGGTGACCCGCGGGACCCATTTCAACAAAAATTTGGCTACCTTGAGAAAGTGCGGTTTCAAGTGCTTGTCTAAATTTAACTGGCTGGCGGATATGCCGAGACCAATAGTGACCGTCTAGCTCTGTAGCGGATGTAACTAATTGACCGGTCAGTGAAGAAATAAGAGGGATGGTTCCTGCTGTTGCTGAAAGAGTCGTTGCGAAGTCAGAAAATGGTAAGAGTATATCGTCAAGTAATTTGGAATGTGCTGCGCATGGTACATCGAGTATGCGGAAGTTTATTTCTGTTGAGTCAAGTTCAACTTTAGCAGCTTCAATTGCAGCTGCGTGGCCAGAGAATACCCAGTGGTGAAGACCATTACAGGCCGCCAAATCTAGCTTAGATAAAGCTGTGATTTTTTTGTAGTCTTGCTCGCTGGCAAATACAGCCAACATTGCACCAACGTCACGCCTAGCACACTTGTGCATTAATCGGCCACGCTCAGCCACCAGTTGGATTGCTTGCTGATGAGTTAAATAGCCTCCAGCAACACAAGCCGCGAACTCACCGACAGAATGGCCTAACACCATGTCAGGTGCAAAGCCTTTGGCTTTCCAGTGCTCCATCATTGCTATTTCAAATGCAACAATCGCGAGTTGGGCGTAATCAGTTTGCTTTAGTAAGTCGGTTTTGTCTCCAAACATTACTTCGGATAGTGGGTATTCAGTCAAGTCTTGGCTGTATGATTGGCTAGCATCAATACTCTGTCTAAAAGTGCTGCAAGCTAAGTAGTGTTCGCGCCCCATACCTGCATATTGACTACCTTGACCAGTAAAGCACCAAGTCATTTTTGTTTGTGCTAGTGGGCGGCCTACGTGTAGTGCTATTCCTGCTTCACCTGATGTTGATAAGTGTTCAAGCGATGCAGCAGAAGACGCTTCACATTTGACGGCTAATCGAAATGGGAGGTTAGTAACCCTTGTTGTTAAAGCAGAAAACGCAATATCGTTAAAGTTGGTGCTTTCTCTCAAAAGAGCGGCGTATTCTTTTGCCAGTTTTCTTAATGAAAACTCACTATTGGCGGATATCAGTAAACTAGGAGTAGATGAATTTTTTGTCGACGTTGGCTGAGCAATGTCAGGTGCAGATTGCACGAGAATATGACAGTTAGTGCCACCAATACCAAAAGACGATACTGCCGCAGTTCGAACTTTACTCGACCAGTCAAGCGTTTTTACGGCAAGATCGAAGCCAGAGCCCTCTAGTCGTAATTCTTGGTTTGGCTGTTCAATATTCAGAGATGCAGGAATTTTCCCCCTTGAGACTGAAAGGACAGTTTTAATAAGAGAAGCGATGCCTGCCGCCGTATCTAAGTGGCCCAGACTACTTTTTACTGAGCCGAGGTAACATGGTTTCGCGGTATGTGGGCGTTGATATGCCTGTTTTATTGCCGTTACTTCGATAGGATCGCCAAGTTTTGTGCCTGTCCCGTGCGTTTCGATCATTTCTACATCATCGGGTGTAACATCAGCTAAGTGGATTGCGTCTGAAAGTACTTGCGCTTGTCCACTTACTGATGGGGCTGTAAAGCCTACTTTATCTTGACCGTCATTGTTGATGGCACTACCACGTAAAACGGCGAGGATGTTATCACCATCCTGTAAAGCGTTGTCGAGCCTTTTCAGGACAACGCTACCTACGCCATGGCCGCCAAACGTACCGTTGGCATTGATGTCAAATGGACGGCATAAACCATCAGGTGAAAATATCATCCCTGGTTGATATTCGTATCCCGACTTTTGTGGGAAAGAGACTGCCACCCCACCAGCAATCGCCATATCACATTCGCCAGAACGTAAGCTTTCACTGGCGAGATGAATGGCAACTAAAGAGCTGGAACATGCTGTTTGAACTGTGAATGCAGGGCCGGTTAGGTTGAGTTTATGGGACACGCGGGTAGCTAGATAATCTTTATCGTTGCCAATCAAAGCTTGTAAGCCTTTAACTTGACCAACTTGCGTGACATCGAAATTCTTGAACGATGTGTAAGTACTTGTTCGTATTGAACCAAATACTCCTGTTTTTGTATTCACTTTTGTTGGTGGGTAACCAGCGTGTTCAAGGGCATGCCATACATTCTGTAAAAACAGCCTTTGTTGTGGGTCTATTGACAGGGCTTCGTTGGGTGAATAGCCAAATAAAGCCGCATCAAAGTAATCTGGCTTTTCGATTACTGCACCACTTGCTACAAAATTATCGCGTTTGTATATGTCTGGCGAAATACCTGCCTGTTTTAGTTCACTCTCGGAAAAGTGTGACTGACCTGTAATACCATTGACTAAATTGTGCCAGAAGGTTTCCGCATCTGGTGCTTTAGGAAATCGACAAGCTAACCCAATGACTGCAACTGGGTCGCTATTGCCATACATAGTTTCAAATTTTTCCATTATTTCCTCTCTGAACCGTGCCGGGTAGATACAAGGCTCCCAGCTTAAAGACTGAACACATGATTACTTGATGCGTTGGCGGCGGTTATTTTTCCTATTTGATTGTCGTTGTTGCCTAACTTTAAGCGTGTCATTGGAATCTAAAGGTGCTGTTTTGCCTACGAGCGCTGTTGCTAACGAGATAGGAGACGGGTACGTAAATAAATCGGTAACGGATAAACTCATACCTAATTGGTGTAGTGCACTGTGCATCTGAACAAGTTGGAGCGAATTAGCCCCAGCGTCGAAAAAGTTTTCTCTTTCACCTACGGAAGAGCATACTATTTGGTCGAAAGTCTCTTGAATTTGACGCACCTTGATCGGATCAACGTGCTGATCCTTTGTGTATTCTAAAGTAGGAGAAGGTGTCGCTGGTGTTGCCGTAAAACGAGTAATGTTGTGCTCCGAACTGATAAGCTGATTTAACGGCAGTGACCAACACTCTGGCTTTCGAGCTAACATTTTGAGTAGCTCGATGTAATGCCCAAACATTTTGTCCAGAAGTGGTTGTGGGAGTAAGCTTTCAACCGCGTCCCAGTTTAGACAAAGGTATCCCGAAGATTCATAGACTTGGTGGTCAAGCCATACTTGAGGTGTTTGAGAAATGCCCCAAGAAGGCGTTAACCAGCCTGAATCTGGCAGAAAATCCCCATCTGATGTACCAAGAGCACTTGTAAACACCACTGGCATAGAGGTGTTTGCAGTGTTCTGCTGACGAGCAAGTTCTCTCATCACCCATACGGCTGAAACATCTCTATGCTGAAGGTCTTGCGCTAATTGTGTTTGTAAACGCTTAAGGCTAGTTAACCAGTTATTCTCAGGGTGCCATGCGAGTAGTAATAACGTCGTAAAGTCACCCATAACGTGGTTTATTTGAGGGTGAACGGCCTTCCGGTCGAAAAGGGTTAAGTTTAGTGTGACAGCCTTATTATCACTCCAAGCTGAAAGAGTAGAAGCGTAAGCGCACATAAGAATGACCGACGGGGTGACCTGATGTCTGGTCGCTATCTCTTTAAGAGCTGCCCATTCTTCAGGCATAAGTCTTGTTTCTGCACGAATAAATTTAGGCTTGTGTAGTTTCGCGGGATCTGACTGTATTGGCAGGTTAGGCGCAGGAGGAAGAGTCGCTAACTGACTGTGCCAATAAGCTTTCCCTTGCTCAATAACACTTAGATCTGAGTCCTTATGGGTATTTTTCCAATTTACATAATCCCTGAATGTGACATTTAGTTCTGGGAGTTTTGATGTTGGGTTGTGATAAAAGGTTTCTAGCTCAGACAAGAAAATTTTCATGCTTAAACCATCAAGCATCATGTTATCTAAATTGATAAACAAACGAGCTTCTTGTGACTGGTTAAGTATTGCCTCAATGCTGAATAGAGGCCAAAATTCTGGATTATTAACCTGATGCGATAACTTGTTTCGAATTGCGTCGGCTTCAGGATTGTTAAGGTCATCAAACAGATGACACTTGAGGTCAAAAGAAGGTACGTTGATCAAAACTTGTTGTTGGTGGTTTTGAACGACGGCTCTTAACATGTCATGGCGTTCGATCAGTTTATCCATCGCCTGATTGAATCGTACTACGTCGAGTTCTCTTACTTTGAACTCTATAAAGAATTGGGAACTACTTGCGCCCAAAGCAAACCCGTGTTGACGGCCGATCCAATATGCTTGCTGGACATCTGTCATAGGGAAGGGGAGATAGCGATCACTTAAACATGCTTTTAGAACTGTGTCATTAACGGCAATGCCTTGGTCGCTAGGGACTAGGGTTGCAGCAAAATCACTGAGGGTGGTTTTTGTAAACAGTTCAGTCAGGTTGCCTCGTAAGCCAGATTTTTGTAGCTCGCCAATGCAACGGGTAGCGAGAAGGCTATCGCCTCCCATAATAAAGAAGTCGCTATCTTTGCTGATTTGGTTTGTTTTAAAAAGTGATTGCCATACTTTAGCTAAGGCAATCTCATTGTTGGATGTTAAGGGAGCCGGCTCAAGTTTACTTTCAGATGATGCCACTGTGGTACTCGTCAGAGACTTACGATCAACTTTGCCATTTGGTGTTAGAGGTAACGCGTCCATGAACGTAAATCGTTTAGGAATCATGTAGTCAGGCAATTGTTCACTTAACTTAGCCATTAGTTTGGTTGCATCGGTCTTGAGTACAGTGTTTTGGTTTCTCAATACATATAGCGCGTGATTCCCAGCAAGTACTTTATGTTCAAGGCGCAGGCCTGTTTGCTCAAAAGCTGAGTACAGGAAAGTCTCCGACAGTAAATTAGGCGTAGTTGCTTCGATGACTTGTGCACTGATCAATGAGGCGTCACCCAACTTTGTAACTTCTGTCAGAATTGCCAGGCCGTCAGGGGCAAGCAAGGTTTTGATATGATGAAGATACTCAATAGGAACTTGTTGACGGTGTAATACGTTGTTGAGCAGGAGCACATCCACCGTTCCTTTGAGCGTTTCAGGGATTGTTTTTCCTGTGTAAATAACGTCTGCGTGTGCAACTTTCTTCAAACGTTGCGTAGCGAGGTTTGTCATAGCAAGAGAAGAATCTAATGCGGTATATTGAACTTGCTTTGGCCCTAAAAGAGTCGAAATATGACTAGCGACAAGACCAGTTCGTGATTCTAGTTCTATGATATTCAGCGGTTTCTTCAACTTAGTGGCAAGAGCGGAAACGGCTGTAATGACTTGGTGTAGTTGATGTTGGAAATCGGCACGGTTAAATAACAAAGCTTCAGGTGATAACTGGCTTTCGAGAAGTTCAGCCGCTTCACGCTCTCCCCTCAATACCTGAGCGAGAAGGTTGTTAGACTGTGCTCCAAGTAATGAACGTGATTTCGCTGCAGTATTTTCCATAGCCGTATTTTCTACAGCAGTATTACTTAGCAACTGATAAGTTGTGCCTTCACCTTGGCCATGTTTGGATACTGAACCATGCTCTGAAAGAAACTCTAACCATTTCTTAAATAATCCGACATACTTTCTAGAGGCGCTATATGAGTGCATCCATTCGCTTAGCGTTCTAGCCTTAACGTTATCAGACACTTGACTCGACAAGTGATGGTGTAGGAAATCTACAATCTCCGTATTTTCCTCTGTACTTTCTAAATAGGGCTTATGTTCTTGGAATAGTTCTCTATACTGTTTCGGTAATGCTGGGTGCGGTTGTAAAGCAGAATGTAACTCTGTCCCTTCTGTTACGACAAAACCTTCTAATTGTTTATCTTTGCTACCACCTTGGCTTAATGCTAATGCGACACCTTGTCGAACCCCCGCAATGCGGTTGAAGGCGGAGTCTATTTCACCAAGCTCTATACGATAGCCGCCTACTTTGACTTGATTGTCTTTTCGACCTAAGAATTCAAGCGTTCCATCCGGCCAATAACAGCCTGTATCTCCTGTACGATACCAACGCTGAGTTTCTCCACTTTCTAGACAGGTTTGGTTAATGAATTGGTGTGACGTACGTTCGCTGTCATTCCAATATTCCAGTGCAACGCCAATACCACCGATCCAAAGCTCTCCATTAACCCTGTCTGGACAGTCTCTTCCCATTTCATCAACAACTCGATAAACCTGATTTGTTAGTGGGTATCCGTATGGTATAGAGCGCCAGCTTGGGTCGATTTTTTTGACGATATATTCATTTGACCAGATAGCAGCTTCGGTTGCTCCACCCATAGCACTGAATGTTGCTACTGGATTATATTGGTGTAGACGAGCAGGCAGTGAAAGATCAATCCAATCGCCAGATAGCATTGCCGTGCGTAGGTAGGATGGGGCGTTGAATTGCATCCCTTCACAAAAGGTAAGGAACATGTCAAAAAGGGCTGGTACGCTATTCCATAGCGTTACTTGGTGTTCGCATATTAAGTTATTCCAAGCCATTGGATCACGAAGTTGGTTTTCTTGAGGTAATACCAAAGCACCACCAGCCGTGAGAACGCCAAATATATCGTAGACGGAAAGATCAAAATGCAGTGCTGATAGCGCTAAAACACGGTCAGCACTTGTGACGTCGTGACGCTCATTAATATCCATGCATGTGTTAAGGGCTGCTTGGTGTGAAATGACGACTCCTTTGGGAGTGCCTGTCGAACCAGAGGTGTAAATTATGTACGCTTTGTCGTGTGGACTACGCTGTTGAGCTGCGGGTTGAAGTGTTTCAAGCGTTACATCTTGCCAGTTAAGGTGAATGGAGTCGGTCCAGTCAAAGTTTGATTCTGTCGTCTTGCAGCGAATCACTATCCGAATATCGGCGTTTTCAATAATGGATTTTCTGCGGACTATTGGTTGGCTAGGTGCGATTGGAACATATACGCCACCGGCATAAAGGATGGCCAGCACTGCAATAATTTGACCCTCTCCTTTATCCATACTGACAGCGACGTGCTCACCGCTTTTTAGCCCAGCGTTAACTAATTGGTATGCGAGCTGTTTCGCTTTTAAAGTCAGTTCTTCAAAGCTAAGGATATTGCCTGAGCTAATAACGGCGGTGCGGTTTGGATGCTTTTCCGCTTGTTCAAATATTCGTTCGTGTAGCAAGCCATGAGGCGGTGTGCCTTGTGATTGGTTCACTGCCTTTCTGATGTTTTTTTGAGGCTCAGGAAGTAAATCTGGTAATGGGATTTTCCAATGCTCGTCGTTTGCTAACATATACGACAGTAGGTTAGTGAAGCGATGGAACATAGTGTCTACTAACCCTTCTGGAAACAGCTCGTCGATGCCATCCCATTGAAGGATAACCCCTTCATCATGTTTGAAAGCGACAAAGTCTAGCCAAACCTGTGGTGTTTGGGATATTCCCCAGCCAGGCTGGCCAAGGGGGCCGTTGGTATCGTCGCCAAACAGTGATTTACCTAGATTACTGGTGAAAACGATAGGCGCCCCATGGGGGTGAGTGCCATTTTTTTTTAGGTCACGTAACACCTCTACACCTGATGTCATTCGGTGTTCGTAAAGTTCTGCAAATCGGTCTTGGTGATCTTGAATTAGATCGCAAGCGTTAGCGTCACTGATCTCGGCATCGAGTAATAAAATGTTGGTGAAATCCGCCAACATTTTGTTCAGGTGTTTATTGAATGGATGACAATCAAACAGAGTCAGGTTGAGCAGCAGTTTTCTCTGACCACTCCAACGCGACAATACTGCGGAGTAGAGTGTCGCTAGTACCATCGTCGGTGTGACTTTATTTGTAGCCGAAAGGTGCTGAAGTTTCGCCCACTCCGTTTTGTGTAGAGAGTGTCTGCGGCGACTAAATTTTGGTTTTTGAAGTTGAGCCGGCTCGATTCTTAGTGGCAAGTTAGGTGGTACAGGAAGAGTCGCGTATTGAGATTGCCAATATTCAGATGAAACGCATTTTTGAGCACTAAATTCGGTAGATTCTTGTTGTAAATAGCTACAAAAATCATATTCACTAGATTTTTCTTCAAGAGGGTCACCTCTTAATAGGGTGGATAACTCGTTAAAAAACAAACTGAAGCTTGATGCATCCATTACGAGTAGGTCGATGCTCACATGAACTCGATATTGTTGATCGCTAAGAACGGAAACTTGGATATCGAACGTTTGCCCACTTTGTATATCGAGAACACGATGGCTGAGTTTGTTGCGGGTGCTGAACATTTGATGTTCAGCAGCTTCAGAGGAAAAGTGACTTAAATCATGTACGGTAATTTTCTGTTTATCTTTTGGCTTAACCCAGCGCTGTGTTCCGTCACTATGAAAGCTAACGCTCAGCATGGGATGACGTTGAATTAGTGTATTTATCGCAGTTTCGAGGAGTGCAAGATCAAGGTGCTCGGTGTTAAATTCTTGGTATAGATGACAGCTATTGCCTCCTAACGGTTGGCTTGGCTCTCTACCAATGTAATAAGCAAGCTGAACTGGCGTCATTGGAAAAGGGGCGCCATCGGTCATTACCGAATATGTATGTGAAGGTAGTGATGTTTGCTTAAGCTGGTTGCCAGCATCAAGCTTGCGGTCGACCAGTATTTTAATGTCGCTAATTGTTGGATACTCATACATCTCTTTCAACGTTATTTTGCACCCTGCGCGTCGGAATTGATTTACCATTCGCATAAGAAACATAGAGTCGAGGCCAATTTCAAAAAGGTTGGCAGAGTCACTGAGAGAATCTGCAGTGACGTCAAACGAACGGCAAATCTCTTCCCTAAACTTCGAAATTATTTTTTCATTATCAAGCATGACGATATCTACTTTGGTAAATTTTAGACGCAACGAACCCGGCAAGTTGCTCTGCAACAGCCTAGATAAGTTCGGGTTTAGTAAGCCCGATGACTCGGGCTTTGGAGTTTATCTATTAGTTTTTTTGTGTATTTAGTGTGCCTTCACTAAACGTATTGCGGGATGCTAAGTCGGAAATGCGTGTGAGCTGATAGGCTGCAAAACACGTAGCGATAATGGCAAGAGAGTAGTGGGCTGAGTAACCTAGATAAGATATTAGCCAACCACATAGTACTGCCATAACGATGGTCACGATCATATCCATAGATTGGAACAAGGAATAATCTATGCCAGCTTGTGAACCGTATGACCATTCCATCATCAGTGTGTACAGTGCTAAGAACTTGGCTGCTGATATAACGGCATTAAGGATGAAGAGCACCTCTAACATGTAAGGGATGTTGACTAAATTGGCAGAATATAAGAAGAAACCAGTATAGAGGATGGCTTCTACTGCTAAGCAAATAGTTAACATTTTTATCGCAGTGATATGCTTAATTGCCCAACCACTCAAACCGACACCAATGAAACCTGTAAGTGCGCCACCACCAGCTACAAGTAAGCCAAGATTTTCTAAGTTAATCCCTTTTTCGTAGAGAAAAGGCATCATCATAGACAATACGCCGCGAGTACCAATTTGGCATAACATAATTAGGAAGAGCCCACGCCTTACTTTAGAGCTTGAAAATGCACTTTTAAGAGATGGGGTTGAAACGTCCTTTATAGTTGGTTGTGATGTTGTCCGGCTAAATAACTGGAGTGTTGGAAGCGACATTATGATAACCAAGCCCATTAGAGCGAACAGAGCAACCTGCCAATCTACTGCGCCTGTTAAATAGATAAACAGGCCACCACCAAAGATGGCGCCAAGGTATGCCCCCCCAACTTGCATTACATTTCCGATTCTTCTCTTAGAGCGAGGCAGTTGATCTACAGCTAATCCATCAGTGCTCATATCCGCAATAGTAGAAAACATCGCGAGCGCGAAAACACATAGGAATAAAAGCGACAGCTGATGCAAAGCTTGAGTAAAAGCAAGTCCCCCTAGGGTGACTAAGATCGCTACCTGAGCTAATAGGACTAGATACCCGTGATTCTTCAAGGTATCACCTTTCTTTCTTATTTTTTCCAAGTATGGCGACCAAAGAAATTTCAGTGCCCAAGGAAGTATCGCAAGATAAAAAAGCCCTATTTGTGATGTAGAAACGTCTTGCGACTTTAATACAGCAGGCAACCCCTGCAGAGTAAACATGCCAATCAAACTTTGAGTCGTGTAGACGCCTGCCATAATAGAGAGCAGCGAAGATAATTTTAAACCAGAAGTAAGGCGAGTCGGGAAGGTCATCTAGTTACCACTCCATCTTTGCGTTTAGTCCTACTTCTCGTCCAGTACCGTAGTTGCTAAGTGAAGTACCTGCCATCGCAAATGAATAGGTTTTGTATTCTTTATCGGTAATGTTATTGCTAAAGAGTCGGAAAGACAGGTGATCGTTGAAGTCATAAACGATCGCGACATCCACGAGCGCGTAACCTTCTTGTGATAGGGTGTTGTTTTCATTGAAATACATTTTAGATGTGTAGCGAGCATTGGATACCAGCGAGATCTCGCCTTCGACTAATGATTGGGGTAAGAAATACTCTACACCAACGGTAGCCGTTGTGTCTGGTGCGTAAGGTAAACGATTTCCTTCTAGTCCACCATTACCAGATTCAAATGTAGATCTTCCTGATGTACCAGCAAGATTCAGCGTTAGGTCATCCGTTGGATAGAAAGCTAGCTCTAGTTCTAAACCTAGGCTTTTAGCCTCGCCATGATTACTCAGTTTTTGGCTTCCAGGTGCACCGGTATAGAGTTGGACGTCTTTGGTTTCAATTAAATATAGTGCCCCGCTTAGGTCCACACTATTATCTAACAGAGTTGTACGCCAGCCTAATTCCCAGTTGAGTGATTTCTCGGCATCAAATCCATCTTTATCGCTGTTACTACGTGGTGCAGCACTGAAGCCACTTGGGCGATAGCCACTAGTCAAAGATGCATACAGTCGAGAGTGCTCATTGGCTTGCCAGCCGATAGCAGCCTTGGGTGATATTATATTTTCAGATTTGCTTTGATCATATGCTGAAATGCCCCATGCTGCATTTCCTGCGTAGTCTGAGTTAGTCGACATTCGAGAAGCGCGGAGGCCAAAGGTCAGGTCTACTGTGTTTGTCATTGCATAAGTTGATTGCCCGAACAATGCGTAAGTATCTGTCGAAATTTTGTTTTGCGAACCTGAGTTTACGTCAAATTGGCGATTTTCAAAATAACCTCCAAGAAGGGCTGTCAGAGCATCGTTGAAATGCGTGTTAACTCGCAGCTCTTGACTGAATGTATTTTGGTCTTCTACCCACGTGCCACCGATAAAGGTACGATCTACATCTCTGTCTTGGTAGGCTGTGATACTGGTTAGTTGGGCGCTTCCGAAGTCATACCCAACATTTAGTGATACCGTATTCACATTACGTTTAAGCTCAGGTATGTCTTGGTTAGTCTCTTTTTTGTCAAATTCAGCTTTAGTCAGATACCATTCCTCATGGCTGTCGAGATCATCAGCTGAAAAAGATAAGGTCGCGTTAAGAGGAGAATTGTCGGGTATATAGTGCAAACGCGCCATTCCGCTAATTTCTTTAGTTTCGTTGGCTTTTTTAGTGTTGCTCGGCACGTGCGTAATGTTCCCCTCATCCTTTAGAGAACGAATCACTACGTCAGCGTATATTTCGTCGCTGAGTGCGATAGCGGTGGAAGCATCAAGTTGTTGGCTTAGGTTACTATATGTGACACCCGCAGAGGCTTTCGGCTGATTTGTCGCTTTCTTAGTAATAATGTTAATGATGCCGCCTTGCGCATTGCCGCCATATAAAGTTCCTTGCGGGCCTCTTAGCAATTCAACGTGTTCAACATTTAACAGCTGTTGCGTAAGGAAAGCAGCGTCCTGTAAGACCCCATCGACATAGATGCCAATTGTCGGTGAGTGATAATCCGGAGAACTGATACCCCTAATCGTTGTATTGGCATATGTGCGGTTACCACGAGTTTGAATGACTAAGCCTGGGAACGCTTTTTCAAGGTCTTTGACTTCATGTATGCCCGCCTTTTCAAGCTCATCGCCTGTTTTAACAATAACTGAGTTGTTAACTCTACCTATAGGTGTACCTTGCTTTGTTGCTTCGACAATAATGACATCTTGAACATTATCTTGAGCAAACGTATCGTAACTTAGCGTAGTAATAGCAACGCATAATGCGATTGGAGACAGCTTGAAACATTTCCTGTACATCTTATTTTTCCTTGAGGTTTAGCTTTATGGCTATATATTGCAAATTTCCGCTTCTACTCGCTAACTCAATAAGGTGAAAAAAAAACACGAATAGACTTTTTGATGATGGATATTTGCGATAAAGCAACAGTCGCCTTAGACAGGAGACTGTTATTTGAAAAGAGTTTCCTGATGTTAATTTTTCAGCACTAGAAGATATGAACAGTTCTGCTTTTTCTAGCTAGAGTAGAAACTTAATGGAGGGGGCACTTTACTCGCAATTTAGAGCGATGCGCTGTGTATTACTTTTATTTGAATACGAAGACGGTGTGCATCCGAATTCTTTTTTAAAGGCTGCAGCAAAATGTCCATGATTGGCATACCCAACTTCTAAGGCAATGTGGGAAATTGGATTTTCCCTTAGAGAAAGAAGCCTTACAGCTTTAGACATTCTTTGTTGAAGAATATATTGGTGGATGGTGGTGTTAAACTCTTTACGAAACCACTGCTTTAAAGAGGTTTCATTTGTACCAATCCTGCGAGCCAATTGAGTAATAGTTGGCGGTAGCACAAACTCTTTATCCAAGATCTCAATTGCTTTCTCTAAGCCTTTGCTACTGTCCATGCGTCTGGGGAGGGTGACTTCCTCTTGTAGCAGGTAGCGTGCAGCATCGCTGATGAATGAATATGAAAGGTGGCGATGTATGCTAGCGTTGGAGCTTGTATTAGGTTCGGATAACTTTTCAGCGATACGATGAAATTGAGAGTTTGCCGATTTCATTATCAGAAATGGCTCTCGCTGCTCTAGTTTTCTTTTGGTGAGTAAGCCAATTTGCATGACATCGATATACTCAAGTAGAACTCGCCTTGGAACTTGTAAGGCAAAAAGTTTTGTTGACTGAGGTTGATAACGACAGAGTCCTGCCCTGGTGTCTGAGTAGCACAATGCTATCGCGTTACTTGGAAAAATTCTGGGTGCTTTGAGGCTATCAATTTGATAATAAACAGCGCTGCCTAAATTGAGCATGACAGTAACCGTATCGTACTCAGTTTTATCTGGAGTATCGAGTTGGACAGGGGCATAGAACCGCCCCATAAATAGGCTTAGAACCACTTCTTCGTTAAGCGCACAACAACGTAATGAGAACTCACAGTCGTTATGCTTAAACAGTATATTCCCGTTGGTTTGAATGGATTCTTCCATTAGTTCCAAATTAAAGGGAACTGTATAGTAGGTCATAGATAAATAATAATCACAACGTAAATGATAATGATGCACATTACCATTTAAGGGCGTGAGGGATCCATAAAAATAATATATTTAGCAGTTAAAGTTATCAATTTGATTATTAAGCTTGTTTCATATGTATGGTTAGGTGGACGCTTTCATTGTAATAAGTGCTTTTTGAACATTAAATACTGACGAAAGCACAATTACTGACGCTGTCGACGATACTGGAGAGGCTTTTCTCCAGAGTATTGTTTAAATAACTTACTAAAATATGAAGGGCTGGAATAACCTATGTTGTATACAATGTCGATGATAGGTTTGTCAGTATATAACAGCTCTTTGGCAGCAACTTCCATGCGGGCTTGTTGCAAAGCTTTAGAGAATGTATTGTCAAATAGCAATTTAAAGCCACGTTTAAAACTCGTTTCATTAGTACCGACTTCTTTGCAGATCTCTTTAATAGACCAGTTTTTCCCCGGCTTAGATGTTATCAAAGTATGGGCTTTGCGTACTTTGTTGAGTGTGCGGCTGGATAAACATGAACATTCATGGTCTGTCTTATTGCTCTTAATCATCTCAAGCTGGTCTAGTATTTTCGACAAACAGTGATAGGCCTGTAAAACGGCAAGCAGATTGTCGGTTACGCCTGATTCTTTGTTAGTCAGTTCTGTCTGTAATTGATTGATGAACTGCTGGATCTCAATGATAGTATTAAATACTAAAGGTATATTATCGGTTTGTGGATTGATGCCACTTTCTTGGAATTTTGCGCTCATTTGCTGATAAATAGAGCTAAGATAATTACAATCAAATCGAATATCGGCAATTTCTATATAGCTTTCTTTTTCGCTGATAAAGACATCGTTAAATGTGTTTTCTGAAAAAATGAGTACACTCTTTCCTTTTTGTAATTGCTTGGGTCCATCTTTTCCATTGTGCCAACGAATGTTGTCTCCTTTAACAACCGTTAGGAGACGAAGGAAGGTGGTCTTTTTGTTCTGACCCTCTTGATGAGATGTACATCCACCATACCCGGAAAGGGTATGTATTTGGCAGCCTAAGCAATCACCAACAGAGCTGCCTAAAGGTGCCTTGTCAAAACTAGAAATTAGTTGGTCATGAGTAGAATTAATGTTGGTAATAGGAATAGAGTTTGAGCCGTGTTTCATATAATGCTTGTTCATTTTTTATCGTCCGAAATAGCGTGGTCAGCTCGTGCATATGCATACCGCAGCTTGATTTGGAAATTTGTTGCACGACAATACCGAGCATTTCTCTATCTGGTCTTTATAATATTGTATTTGAGTGAACTTCAAGTGTATAAACCAGAACCCCCATTCTGTTGAGGAACCGGTTATTTGTCTACTCAGATTGGAAGTGATTTTCTACATCATTTGGTCTAATTTGAGTAGTTGATATTGTTACAAAGTAAGGGGGAGGAGTTGTTTTTATATCAGGTAGATAAACAGTAAACGAACCATAAACCTACGGAGTATTTTTAGTGAGAAAAATTCCACGGTAGAAGTGTTCTGTTGTTCTCTGAATTATGAAATTGAGGTGCTGATGACAGTGCGGGATTATGGAAGAAATTGAGGAAGGGTTCGATTTATTAGTTTGGTCCCTAAACCATTTAACCTGAAACACCAGACACAAAAAAGCCGCTCAATGAGCGGCTATTTGTTGTATGGCTCCCTCTACTGGACTTGAACCAGTGACATACGGATTAACAGTCCGGCGTTCTACCAACTGAACTAAGAGGGAATTGTATGGAGCGTGCAGCGGGAATCGAACCCGCATCATCAGCTTGGAAGGCTGAGGTAATAGCCATTATACGATGCACGCAAAATAAATGGTGCCGACTACCGGAGTCGAACTGGTGACCTACTGATTACAAGTCAGTTGCTCTACCTACTGAGCTAAGTCGGCACACTTTATTCTGTTTGTATTCACGCTTAAGCCTAAATACGAATATGGCGGAGAGATAGGGATTTGAACCCTAGAAGGGCTATAAACCCTTGCCGGTTTTCAAGACCGGTGCTTTCGACCACTCAGCCATCTCTCCTGAGTGCGAAGGATAATAATGAATACTGATGTCGATGTAAAGCGCTATAATTCTAACTGACTAATATTTGGTCTTTTTAAGTTAAAATCGCAAATAAAAAGCTGTTTATCTGGATTTCAGTAATATTTTTAATGGTAAAACCTCGGTATGTCTCATTAATCGGCGGGTAAATACCCCGACTAAGAGCCAGAATCGTTCATATACTGATCTAGACGTTTGTATTTTCACTTATTAGTAGTTGGAACGTTTATGAAAATTGTATTACCTAGCGTGTTGTTTGTGACTACTGCTCTTATTGGTTGTTCTTCTGATCAACCCAGCCCTCCTAAAATGTATACTGAAAGCTGCAAAGTGGTGTCTGAAGCTGAAATCGAATCCTTATTTGATCGTTGGAATAACTCGTTGCGAACAGGTAACTCCAAAAATGTTGTTGCTAATTATGCAGTGCGCTCGGTGCTTTTACCGACAGTGTCTAATAGGGCACGTTATACCGCGAACGAAAAAGAAGACTATTTCGATCATTTTCTTGAAGATCGCCCATCAGGGAATGTTGATTTACGTACCATTGAGTTGGGGTGCAATACTGCGGTAGATGCCGGTCTTTATACGTTTACCTTCGCCAAAACAGGTGCGACTGTTAGTGGACGTTACACTTATACGTATCGTTGGGATGGTACCGAGTGGTTAATTACCAGCCACCATTCTTCTGCAATGCCTGAATAAACGCATCGTCGTCGTTTTATTGGACTTTAATACGGTGTTGCTCATTTTCAACGTAGAACTACTATGTCTGTAAATGAGCACCTTGAGGTAACTTGGGCATATAAGGTAATGATATTAAGATCATGCTTCTTTTTTGGAATATACCCTTGTAATAGTGCTAACTCCTTGATTATGCGCCATGCATCATAATGAGAAAAAAACGCCTTCACCATACGCTATTTGTTGAGTATTGTGATTTTGATTGCGAAACATTAACGCCTATTGGTGGTAAGTTTCGCAATGCATAATTTCAAAGGAGTATGATATGCAAGATGCAAATGCTAGATTCCCACACACAGCTAGAATTTTAATCCTCAGGCAGTTTTTGTGGGGGGCTGCTTTCTACGGTACCTATGTATTATTAACAAAATATTTCTTGTTTGAGCTGAACTACAGTGAAGCTGATACCATTATGATGTTGGGTGCTTTTGGTGCCGTCGGGCCAGTATTCTCGGCTGTTGGTGGTTTTGTCGCTGACCGATATATTGGTTCGTTTCGCGCTGTTTATATTGGCTATACCACTTATACCATTGGCTTCTTTTTACTTGGAATGGGGGCATCACAGCTCAATATACCAATGAGTATTTTCGCTATTGCGTTAATTGGTTATTCACGAGGGTTGTCTGCAACTTGTCCGACGGTGTTATTCGGTAATTCATATTCAGCTACAAACCGTGAGTCTTTCCAGCAAGGCTTAACAATTAACTATTCAATCAACAATTTGGGCTCTTTTTTATCGCAATATCTATTTCCATTTCTTGTTGCGTATCTTGCCTATCAAGGTAACTTCTTTATTTCATCATTCTTAATGATGTTAACACTCGTTCTATTTTTCACTTTTCGTAAAGAGTTGGTTGAAGCGGGTAATGATCTCGATAAACGCCCTGTAAGCATGAAAGTGTGGGCTGGCTTTATTGTGGGTTCTGCCCTAATGCTTCGTTTAGTGTATTGGATCTTCGCTAACTTAGATGCTGGTAAATACCTGCTTTATGCGTTAGGTGTGCTGGTCATTCTGTATTTTATCTATGAAATTACTAAAGCGACTATCGCGTACAGGTATAAGATGTGCTGTGTATTAATCATGATTTTCATTTTCATGGTTTTTTACTTCTATTACGGTCAAATGCTCACATCGATGAACATTTACGCAATTAACTTAATGGGGGATCAGCTCTTAGGGTTTATTCCAATTCGCCCTGAATCTAATGTAGCGTTTAATCCACTGTGGTGTTTTGTGCTGGGTGGTCCGGCTATTTATATCTATGGTTGGATGGATAAGAAGGGCTATTCACCGACGATTCCAACTAAGTTTGCCGCAGCCTTTGGTTTTACCGCAATTGCGTTTGCTTTATTGGGTCTATCAACCGGTTTTGTGGGTGAAAACGGAAAAATTTCTGCAGACTGGATTTTGTGGGTGAATTTTTTCCAATCGTTTGCAGAGTTAATTGTGGGTGCCTTGGGTGCTGGTTTCATTTTTGAAATGGTGCCACGTTATCTATCAGCATTCTCGATGGGATTGCGGGCTGTTGCCTTGTCGTTAAGTGGTATTTTAGCGGCCGTGATATCAACAAAAATAGCACTACCGAAAGATCAGGTATTAACCCAAGAAATTATAGAAAATGTTTATACTAACTATTTCTATACATTAGCAGTATTTGCATTCTTGATGGTTTTCGTCACATTGGTACTGTCTAAAGTGATAGCAAAACTTATTCGCAAAGGCGAAGAGTTAGAAAAATTAGAAGCAGAAAAAGAATTAGCAACAAGCCACTAATTATCAGTGACTCATTATTAATGCAGTAATAGTAAAACACCCTTTGTTATTATAAATAACAGAGGGTGTTCTTTTATATATATGCTGATTGCGATTAAGGCTTCATTGCTATCGTCTGTTCAGCATCAGCAACGGGTAATGCAGCACTGACTGACGTCATATTAACGATATCGACCTTTAATTTATCTTTACCGAGTAATTCATCAACAATTTTTTGAGGAAATGGCCAGTAATTGAGCTGAGCATATAAGGTAATAATACCTGAAGTATCTTCTGGTATTTGAAAAGTATAATCGACGATTGAATAGCCATTCGGTTGAATGCGCGTATCAGATAATATTCGATCAACTTCCCATACATTGAGGTCAACCACATTGCCATTGGCATCACCTAACGTAACTTTGAAATTACGTGTACCTTTTTCGGTGTGTCCATCAACAACGGCACCAGAACGATAGATTGATGGTTGATTGTCTATCTTAACATTAAAATCAACCCATACCTCACGGCCTTCAGGGAAACCAGTCGGCAGTTTATGACCGGCACCCACATTGGCCACTTTGACTTTTATGGTAACAAGCTCGCCTGGTATGAGTGAGTCAGGTAAACCAATAAACTCAATGGTTGCCGCCGATCTTAGCATGGCACGCGAAAGTTCGGCACTGTCTGGATTATTGAAGTATTGATGTAGCGTTGAATTACCCCCTGTGAATTCATGGGAATAAATGTGTTTACGCTCTTTTCCCATAATGGCTGATTTACCTGGATTATCGTGTTGCCCTGGCCCTGGCGTCATATGGCAATCTTGGCATTGTATGCCTTGTTCGTTATAAGCACTTTCTTGCCATTCATCGTAAGTACGTTCTATCGGTGTACTGTTGAAAGGGTGAGAAACATTATGGCAAGTCGAGCAGAATTCTGAGCGAGTATGAAGATCTGAATATTCAGTTTTATGGTAAGGCGAGCTTGCATCGGTACGCGGCCCCAATTTTACATGTTTATCTTTATTTGGCGATAAAATATACGCTGCGTTGTCATTACCCGTTATACCGGTAATGTTATGGCACACTTCGCAGTTAACACCTGGCAAATCGGTGTTCGTCTCTATCATTGCCGCAGAAGCATTCATGCTTGTCATGCCTATTGGGCTGTGGCAAGCAATACAAAAATTATCAACTTGGCCATCAGTGGCTTTACTCGCGCGTAGAAATAGCGCTTGATAAATTGGATCGTCCCACGAGTAGGCCATGGCTGACTTTTCCCACTGCTGATATATTTCACTGTGACACCCTTTACAGACTTCAGGATTTTCAAACATATCAGGTGTTAGCTGGCGACCATCAGTGGTGGCACGTGATGGATAAAAAGGGCTGCTCTCTGCTATTTGTTCTTCTGTTAGTGGCTTATGCGGCTTTTGCCATTTATACAGACCGTCTTGTGCATGAATGTAAAAGGGGGATAGTAATACTATAAAGATAAAAAAAGATCGGATGAAATTGAATAGGGGAAATAACCATAAAGCCTGATGTTGAATTGGTTTGAATTCGTTTTTAATTAAAAAGTATCGAGCACTTCTAATATCCATAGGTTTACCCATTAAAAAATGATGAATACATTGCTGTCTAGCTAAGCTGTCACTCAATGAGTTTAGGTGTGATAAATGGAATCGATTTCACAAAAATAAGATTATTGACATACTTTATATCTGGTTAATGAGACGCGAAAAAATTTACACAATTGTGACTATTTATTTTGATATTCCCGTAGAATACGCAGGGTGTTTTAGTCATCGTTATCAATGAGTTTCTTTATTGATGATAAAGACGTCGTAATTATAAATACAAATCTAAGAGGATAGATATGAAGCAATTTTTTTTAGGCTGTGTTGTTGTCGCCTCACTACTAATGCTATCTGGTTGTGGTGATGAGTTACAGCTCACTGCTGCACAGATTAAAAATGTGGACAAAATGTCGGTTGCTTCTGATCAAACGACACTAGATGTATATTGCCCTACAGGGATTTGTACTTTTGACCTGTCATCTAATGTTGAAACGAACGTTGTTGTAACCATGCATTACAACGATGACAAGACATTCAGCAAGATTGAAGGCGTGAGCGTGACGGGTAGAATGGGCTCAACAGTAAAAGTATTAGGTGAAAACAGCTTCAGCATGGATCTAGCTGCTGATAACGACGTATCAAAAATTCAAGTTGTCGATTTTTACCGTTAATTACTGGTGCTAATTGTAAATCGCTATTTGTTACGGCTAGCGTGCTTTCGTTTATGTCGATTAGATGCCCCCGCCGTTGGTTTCATTGGAACTGGTCGTCTTTCTGCTAAAAGGTGCTTAATAGCCAATATCGGGTGTGCGAATAACATTCTTGGCCCAGCATAGCGCATTATCGTTTGCGACATTGCTTTGTATTCTGGCTTATAGCAGTGAATAGGGCATTGACGGCATGTAGGCTTGCTTTCGCCATAAGGGCAGCGGTCCAGTCGCATTAGTGCATATTCAACAAAGTCTGCACATTGTGCACACAGTTTGCCGTTTGGCTTAAGTGTGTTTGGGCTAGATACTGCGTGCTGAGTGATTTTGTGATGCTGGTGGTGTGCTTTGCAGTAGATACTAGTCATTAGCTTGAGGGTTTTAAATTCGCTTCTGAGAGAGCCCGCTAAGATGTTTGGCAAAACTGAATGCATATTATTACCTTTAGTTCGAGCGATAGAACTTACACAATATCGAGTGAATATTTTACTCGAACAAAGTGACATTTAAAATGCAACAAATGATTTTTCAGCACCAAACTTGATCTTAAAACGTGATTTATATGTCACATTTTGAGTAACATGTTATCAGCATGCAAAAATAACGCTATTAGTCGCAAGATTCCTTGCTTGATGGGTTGATCTCAGTGGGTTTGAGCAGTAGTATCCGCTCCTCGTTTTTTGTGGTGGTGTGTAATGAGCAGATTTGAGTGCCTTGAAAGAATTGTCGACGAATATCGTAAAAAAGTTCGTGACGCTGAGTTCAATCGACATAATGACAGTGAAGTAGCGAAAGTACTTGTATTGCTCGTTGGGAACTCTATGTTCAATCTTGCAGATGAATTTGCTGATTGGGTAAATCGAGGTGGCGATCGTAGCTACAGCGGTAAGTTTTTTGTTTCTAAGCAGCTTATGACATTGCTTGAACCTGTCACTTTCCGCGGTGTAACTGTTCGTCGTGATTCGATTAAACTATTCAGAGTATCTTAATCTGTATAGTTTCGATCGTTGATTCAATAATCACTCAAAGTGAAATTGAAGAATAGATTATGGATTTAGCTTTACTGACAGGAAGCTAAATCGACAAAAAGGGATGCTTCGGCATCCCTTTTTGTTATCTATAAAAAATAACCCGAGAATGTTGGTCGCCGCAGATAGGGTAGATCCAGCACATGATTTATGGTCAACTACGGCTAAGTCAGCTTTAGAACAGGATTAAAAATGGACGCAGAATTTTGGCATAGCCGCTGGGCAGAAAATCGCATTGGCTTTCACCTTGACGATACAAACCCAGTATTAACGCAATATTGGCCAATGGTTAAAGCAACACGCGACGATCGTGTACTTGTGCCTATGTGTGGGAAGTCTGTTGATCTGGTTTGGTTAGCCCAAAAACATAATAACGTAATCGGTATTGAGCTGAGCGATATCGCAGTAAGATCGTTTTTTGCGGAACACTTGTACACACCCATGGTGACTGCAATCGGCCATGAAAGTGTGTATGCATTTGATGAGATCACCATTCATTGTGGCGATTACTTTTCTGTGCGTATTGATCCTGTTGATGTGGTCTACGATCGTGCTGCATTAATTGCGATGCCAAAGAATATGCGTGAAATGTATGTTGAGCGTTTATTGTCGTTAGTGAAAAAAGGCGGTCGCATTTTGTTGGTAACGTTAGATTACCCACAAGAGCAATTAAATGGTCCTCCGTTTTCTGTGACGAGTGATGAGGTACGCCGTTTATTTGATGGTTGTAACATCACGCTTTTAGCACGCGATGAAAAAGATGAAACACACCCACGCCGTAAAAATGGATTAAGCCATTTTGCTGAAGAAACGTGGTTGATTGAAGTCGCTTAACATCGAGATTTTCAAGCTCGGTACGTTTATTGAGTTAATAGTAGCAGAATGAAAAGAGGCGAGGCTCTATGATAGAGCCTCGCCTCTGTTGCCACCAGTCTATCAGTGGTAGAGAGAATAGAGTTGGATTAATAAATAACTTTAACGTCTGCTGCTGCATTAATAGCGTCAGAAACAGCCTGTTTGATATCCTCACGGCGCGTTAACGCAACACCAAGACGACGGCGCCCGTTAATCTCTGGCTTGCCAAACAGGCGCACCTGAGTCTGTGGACGAGATAGCGCGGCGGTTAAGTTATCGAAGCGAATATTGCTTGAAATACCGTTACCTAAAATAACAGCAGAAGCCGCTGGGCCATACTGAATGATTTGCTGAATAGGTAAGCCTAAAAACGCACGAACGTGTAATGCAAATTCAGACAGATCTTGAGAGATCAACGTAACCATTCCCGTATCATGCGGGCGAGGTGATACTTCATTGAACAGCACTTCATTTCCACGCACAAACAGCTCTACGCCGAACAGCCCATAGCCACCTAGAGCATTAACCACTTTTTCAGCAACATCTTGCGCGGCTTTTAGTGCTTCATCTGACATCAGTTGTGGCTGCCATGATTCACGGTAATCACCATCTTCTTGGCGATGACCAATCGGGGCACAGAAATGCACGCCATCAACAGCGCGAATTGTAAGCAACGTAATTTCGTAATCGAACTTTATAAAGCCTTCAACTACAACGCGACCAGTACCCGCCCGGCCGCCTTCTTGTGCGTACTGCCACGATGCTTCGATATCGGCAGGTGTTTTAATCACACTCTGGCCCTTACCTGAAGAACTCATAATAGGTTTAACAACACACGGTGTGCCTACGCGTTCTACTGCTGCGACAAAATCATTATATTGATCGGCGAATTCAAAAGGAGAAGTAGGAATCTGTAAGTCTTCAGCCGCTAAACGACGAATGCCTTCACGATTCATAGTTAGCTTAGTCGCATTTGCTGTAGGAACAATATTCACTCCCTCAGCTTCAAGCGAGACGAGAGTGTCTGTTGCAATGGCTTCAATTTCAGGAACAACGTAGTGTGGCTGCTCTAATTCAATCAATTTTCTAAGTGCATCGCCATCCAGCATGTCGATAACATGGCTACGATGAGCAACTTGCATTGCTGGTGCATTGTCATAACGATCAACGGCGATAACCTCTAAGCCTAAACGCTGACATTCAATCGCCACTTCTTTACCTAATTCACCAGAACCAAGAAGTAACACACGGGTTGCATCAGAACGCGTTGCTGAACCAAACATTGAATTTCCTTACGATGAGTGTTGATACTGGGTAAATGATAACTGATTTCAACAATGACGCAAACGTTTGCTTTGTTGTTTTTGTTGATATATTGAACGTTTAGAACGCATGGGTAATAAAAATACAATGTTGTATTGGGTAAGTCTGAATTAAGTGTGAATGGTGAAGTAACTTGGGTATAACGTATTGATAAGCGCATTTTCCTGTCAACGTTGTGTCAGTTCTTGTTTAAAGCATCGTGTTTAGGGAACTTTTTGGTTAGATTACTTCCGCCCACTAGAGGCCGGTAGGGGTGTATACACCTACACATTAAGTGACGATGTAACTAATATAAATTATTAAGTTTTACTTATTGCAATAACAGCGTTGCGATTTTAGTTGTTCTATCAAACACAAAGTAGGCAGTACAAAATGAAAAAGTATTTCTTAGGGTTAGCACTATTCTTTGTTGTTCCATTTTCAGCCCATGCGGCACAAGCCATTGGCGTCTTTTTAGGTAGCCCAATGTCTGGTATTCAATATAAGCATAACGATTTGCGCTTTTCGCTTGGCATTGATGACTTCGGGCTGGCAGTTGATAAAACGTTCAACCTTGGCTCTTTGTCAAAAAATTCGGATTTAAATAATTTATATACCTTTGTTGGTGCACAATACGTCGATAACAAACACGATAAAGTGGGTGTGCGTTCAGGTGTTGGTTTTGAGCTACCAGTGAATAGCTTTGAGTTCTACGGTGAGCTAGGTCCAACACTGTATGTTGTTGAAGATGTAGACCTTGAATTAGAAGCAGCGCTTGGTTTTCGTGTCCGTTTTTAAATCAATTTAAAACGAAGTGGCAGCTATATAAGAATGTATAAAAAAGGGCTAACCAATAATATGTGGTTAGCCCTTTTTGTTTGACGAACGTTATTTATTATCAATTATTCAGCTAGTTAGTTCACTATTCTGCGAGTAAACCGACTTCGACAAAGTATTTTTTAGCTCCATCGTGCAGCGGTGCTGTTAATCCATCTTTAATCATTTCTTCTTTTTTCAAGCCACTAAAAGCTGGATGTAATCTTTTAAACTCATTGAAATTATCAAAAACAGACTGTGTAACCGCATAAATCACATTGTTATCAACTTGAGTTGAACTCACGAAAGTCGCGCCGACACCAAATGTTTTTACACCATTCTCTGAACCCATGTACATGCCGCCAGGAATGGTAACAATACGATAGAACGCATTTTCATCGACTAACTTATCGATGACAGGCCCTGACACTTCAACAATCACACTACTGCAAGATGTTGTGGCTTCTTTAATGGCGCCGCTAGGGTGCCCAACGGTGTAAATCATGGCATCGATTTTGTTATCACATAATGCTTTGGATTGTTCAGATGCTTTCAATTCAGACACTAATTTAAAGTCTTTCATTGTCCAGCCTTTGGCTTTCATTAAGACTTCCATCGTACCTCGTTGCCCTGAGCCTGGATTACCAATGTTGACGCGCTTTCCTTTCAAATCATCAAAGGTCTTAATGCCAGAGTCAGCTCTTGCGACAACGGTAAAAGGTTCAGCATGAAGAGAAAATACGGAGCGTAATGACTTAAAAGGGCCTTTTTCTTCAAATAGGCTTGTGCCGTTATACGCATGATGTTGCCAATCTGATTGCGCGATGGCTAAATCAAGTTCACCTGCTCGAATAGTATTGATGTTATAGATAGAGCCCCCCGTACTTTCGACAGAGCAGCGTATACCGTGGGATTTACGGTCTTTATTCACCAATCGACAGATTGCACCCCCTGTTGGGTAATACACGCCCGTAACGCCGCCTGTACCAATAGTAATGAACTGTTCTGCATGCGCGGTAAGCGATACAACTAATGAAATAAAACCAACTAGAACTGAGCTAAGAGATATACGTTTCATTCTCTTTTCCTTGAATCAAAATGTGTGGAAAAGCATTTCACTGCAATATTGTGAATGTGGATGTAAAAATGTGTTCTGAACAGTATAGACAGTACTGTTTAATTCGATGTGTCAGTGATGAGGCGGTCGGTAGAGAAAAGCAGAAAGAACAACGCCACTGTTATTCTTTCCTGTATTCAATAATAAAATACAAAAAGTAATATCAGTGGCGTTAAGTTTTAGCTTAGAAATTGCTATTTAGTTATTTAGTTATTTAGCAATTTAGTTACTTTTTTACGGTTTTCCCAATGCGTAATAAAGGCAACAGACGCGACAATAATGGCCGCCCCTAACCATAAACGACCGGGAGGTGCCCAACCGAATACAACCCAACCAGCGAATACGTTTAGTGGTAATTTGGCATGATCAAAAGGCTGAACAAAAGAGGCATCGGCTGCTGCATAAGCCTTCGCGATTGCCCACTGTGCCAATGCTGTTAATAAACCAGCCGCCGCCAGTAATACCCAAGTCATGTTTTGATCGGGAAGGGTGAATGTTGGCAATGCCAAAAACAGATTAAACGGGGTGATCAAAATTAAAAGATAAACCACCATCGTAGTCGGTGAATCATAAACCGATAACTTCTTAACCATAAGTGAGTAGCTTGCCCAAAAGAAAGCGGCACCTATCGGTAATAACGACGCCCAGTTAAACGAATCGCCCCAAGGTTCGAGAATAATCATTGCGCCAATAAAGCCTGCTAATGTTGCCACCCAACGTGCTGTACCGACTTTTTCTTTTAGGAATAAACCTGAGCCAATCGTGGCAAATAAAGGGGATGTCATCAATAACGCGATACCTTGCCAAATAGGCACAGGATATGCGAGAGCCCACAGCCACAACTGAATACCTATAACGGATAAGAAAACCCGAAAGCAGTGTTGTCCGAAATGCTCGGTACGTAAAGCGTGTCGTAACCCCAAATTATTTAACCAAGGAAGCATTGCAATCAAAGCAATAAAATATTGGATAAAACCGACAGTCGTCGAGGGTAAATGAAGTTTAACGCTTAAGTACTGTGCCAAGCTATTTACAAGTGCAAACGCTAAGCCAGCAGTTAGCATCCAGCTCGCACCTTGAATTGGATTGTGTTTGTGAGACATGGAAATGAGACTAATAAGAATAATGAAGTCGGATAATACTCCGAACTTATTATGATTGGTACAGTAGCGAGTTGATTGGTTCTGATTCTAAACGAAAAAACCGCTAAAAGCGGCTTCTTCGTTGTGCTTACAATGAACGCTACCCAACAGATGCTGGTGGGTAGAGATATTATGCCGCTACATAAGTAAGCGGAATATCAGGGTTCAATGCTTCAAGTGTTGTTTGTGTGTCTGAAAGATGGCTAATGGTGCTGTCTGCTTTTTCAACTAATGCTGCTTCTGCAATATCAGTTAACGCATAACCTGCCATATTCATATTAACCAAGGCAACTTGTAATGGCGGAAGGCTAGGGTTGAAGGCTGCGTTTTCAGCATACTTACCAGTGAACACTTTACCGTCAGTCGCTTTCAATGCCACACCGCTGTAATTCTTAGTGTATGGCGCATGTGATCCATTCGCTGCTTTACAAGCAATAGCAACAAATTCATCCGTTTCTTTAATCGTTATACCGTGGTCAATTTTACCTAGCAGTGCATCGGTAATATTCAGATCAGCAGGGCCAAACGATTCTGGTAAATATTGTTGTAAGGTTTGTTCTTCACGCTCGGGTAATTGAACAATTAACGTCTTCGCCGTTGTAAGCTCGTTCATGAACTGACGACAGTGGCCACATGGGCTGTAGTTAATTGTAATATCAGTAATGCCCGTTTCGCCTTTTATCCACGCATGGCTAATAGCAGATTGTTCAGCATGAATAGTTTGAGAAAGCGATGCGCCGACAAATTCCATGTTTGCACCGAAATACAAACGACCAGATTCACCACGAACAATGGCACCGACAAAGAAATTAGAAATAGGAGCAACGGAGTAAGCAGCAGCGATAGGAAGAAGGGCAACGCGTAATTCACTGTCTGTCATGTGGGTTGTTGAAAGCAGTGTGGTGAATTGTTCGGGACTTATTGTTGCATCAAAATTAGCATCTTCAAATATAGGCTTTACCGCTGATGCAAGATCAGAGGGTAAGGAACCTAAAGCATCCATGATCTTAACATGCATGAGGTGTTACTCCGTTTAGTTGATGGAGAAACATTGTAGGCGAGCAATTTTAAATTCTGTGTGATCTTGATCACAATGTGGCAAGTCTTGTTTCACTCCATACATTAATGCGAGTGGCGTCACACGTATTTTGAAAATCACACTACCATTTATCAACGACTTAAAAATGTACACGATTGCATGCACCTTGCCGCTTTTACCTATTATTTTTCAATAACCAAACACCATCAAAATAATTGGATAGACAACAGGTGCCAATATCGAGGTGAAAATACCGCAAATCACCAAGGCTAATGAACTAAATGCACCTTCTTGATGGTTTTCTTCTGCCGCTTTCGCTGTACCCAATGCGTGAGAAACCGTGCCCATTGTTAACCCCTTCGCAATAGGAGCATGTATGCCAAATAGTTTAAATAATGGATACCCGAATACAGCACCAAATAGTCCCGCAATAATCACCATAATCGCAGCAATCGCAGGCACACCACCAATTTGATCTGCCACTGCCATTGCAATAGGTGTTGTAACAGATTTAGGTAAAATACTGGCTGTTAATTCAGGTGAAGCCCCCATTGATAGGGCAATACTTGCGCCAACAATCATCGAAAGAAGGCTACCCACTAAACAGGCAGATAAAATGACTTTCCACTTTTGGCGTATTTGCGACAGTTGTTCGTAAAGCGGAAATGCTAACGCAACAACAGCAGGTTCTAGCAAATAATTCAGCCACTTATTTTGTGCCATATATTCTGTATAGGGCACATTCAGCCACATCAGCAAAGGAATAATAATGACAAGGCAAATAAGCAGTGGGTTCACAATAGGGTGCTGTAATCGTTTAGATATAAGACGCGCAAGATAAAAAACGATCAGAGTAGTAATAAGCCAGATCATTACTTTTCCTTATGGTGCGTAGCAACACCAATAACAATTAATACAACCAAGCTACTGCCTAACGTACTAAGTAAAATAGGTAGGGTATTCGTACTGATAAGATCGAGATAATCCATAAGCCCAACACCGACAGGCACGAACAACAGCGCCATGTGGCGAATAAACAGGTGACAGCCTTCTTTTGCCCAATGCGAGGGAATTAGCCCCATAGAAAGTACGGCGAAAAGAATAAGCATGCCGATAATACTGCCGGGAATAGCGACTCCCGTTAACGCTTGAATGCCTTTACCAAGAAAAAGACAAGCAAAGATGATCGCGAATGAGCGAATGTATTTCATAAACCCTTCAAATACGTCAAACTACGCATTCATCATACAATTAATTTGTGATCTACGCCACATTTAATGCCATGATTTACGCTTCAATTACGTCGTTTTCTTCGGTGATTATGTTGGCCTTCATCAAAGCCTAATAGAAACAGTTATAACTCAGATGCGAGGTATAACATGATACCTGCAACTGCCATCAGAATAACTGACACTTTATGAAAAATGCTATTTTTAACAATGTCTTCTGTGGCAGATTGAGGAGGTTCGTCTTTTGGGGGAATAGGGGGGATTTCTGCTTTTGGTTCTTTAAATGTATGAAATAAACGACATGTTTTTTCAGGAAGGGGGACTCGAAAACCGTATTTAGGCACAACCTGAATAGGAATTGCCATCGCATTATTGTGTGTTAGCTTTTTATTGAGACCAATGAAGAGTGAGTTTAAATCAAACTGGTCGTGTGTATTTTCTGTATCAGGCCCCAATTGTACGAATGTTTTATCAAACAAGGTTTGAGATGTGATGACTTCACCAGAGAAATAACACAAGACTTCTAATAAGCGAGACTCATGAAGTGTTAGACGGGTTTCGGTTTCATCATGCCATACCAATAAATTGAGATCTGGTTCGAAATCAACATCATGAAAACGGTAACAGCGGGTTAGGGCTTTCGTTGTCATAGCCATCACTTATTAGGGTTAAAATAAAATGTGATAAACGTTGTCTACCACAGCATTGATAGCAACGATGTTATTGAGTGGTATTTTCTGTTATGTATAAACGCTTTTCCTCTGCTTAAGTGTTGTTGCTATTTGAATGAAGTTCAAACTGGGCATGCGAGATATTGTCTCAAAAAAAAGCCCATTAACCGCAAAGGCTAATAGGCTTATTCTATTTAAGAAGATAATTGTTCATATTTCAGTGACTAATATGAACCTCAATCTTTTTGCTTAACAAAATAAAATAACTGATTTAGCTAACACTGTTGTTGATATAGTCATACAGTGCTTTCAGTATTTTCATTTTATGTTCATTTGATTGGTTTTCTGTCGCCACAGCTTCAAAATTTTCCATATACGCAGGTAAATTATCTTGAAAGAAGTCTTGGCAGTGGTGCTTCCATTTTTGCTGTTCTTCGTAATTCAATGTCATCGGAAAATTACGCGCACGGTAACGGAACAACAGTGGCTTAATGCGTTTATCTTCAACGTTAAGCTTAATTTCAGCCAGTGCTTCAGGTGTCGATTCGCGAATAATATCGATAGAAGAGCGATCGGAATTAGAAAAGAAACCATCATATAGCATCGAATCAACATCGGTATTTTCTTTGTATTCACGCTGAACTGCAAAAATAGCCACCAGTTTTTCTCTTATTTCTGGGTGCTCTTTTAGAATTTGCAGATTCTTTAAACATTGGGCGCGATCAATACCGATACGATCGGCATCTTCTGCTTTTAATGTTTTCGCTGGCGCAAGAACAGGGCATTTATTTAGGTGAACCAATTTTACTGGTATCGGTAACTCGTCTGGTTTCAATTCACTGCGCTTGGTGTACATACGCTCACGTATCTGATCGGCATCTAGCTCGATCAATGGCGTAGGATCTTGCGCAAGGTTAACCGTAATAACAGCATTCTTGTTATCAGGGTGCCATGCCATAGGTACTATCCAGCTTGTATTGCCACACCCCACGCCAAACATGCCAGAAACATGCACTAAAGGCGTTAAGTTCACAATATCAATTAACTCTTGCAGCTTACGCTTCTGGCGTAAATCAAACAGGTAGTTAAATAACTTTGGTTGATTCGTTTTTAATATTTTTGCTAACTCAATGGTTGCATATACATCTGCCATTGCATCGTGTGCATTCGCATGTTCAATACCATTCGCAACAGACAAGTGTTCTAGCTTGAAGCTTGGCAAACCTTCATCATTATTGGGCCAGTTAACACCTTCTGGGCGAAGGGCATAACAGGTACGCATAATATCCAGTAAATCCCAACGCGAGTTACCATTCTGCCAGCCCCATGCGTATGGGTCGTAGAAATTACGGTAAAGGGTATAGCGTGTTACTTCATCATCAAAGCGTACATTGTTATAACCAATAACACAGGTATTAGGCTTAGATAACTCGGCATGAATTTGGGCGATAAATTCAGGTTCAGATAACCCTTTTTCTTGCGCCTCTTGTGGCGTGATACCTGTTATTAAACAGGCTTCTGGTGACGGTAAGTAGTCAACAGGTGGCTTACAGTAAATTACCAGTGGCTCACCGATAATGTTGAAATCCATATCTGTACGAACACCTGCAAATTGACATGCGCGATCGGTAGCTGGTGTTGCCCCGAAGGTTTCATAATCAATCCAATAGAGTGTTGGCGTATTGTCTTTTTTCATCATAATACCCTGACGCCATTAGAATCACTTAACGTCTATTTTGTGTGATTCGAATGGCTTACAAATAATGTACGGTTTGTAAGCACAAATTATATTTATGTGTTTATGTACATAGTTTTATATGCACATTACAACATACATGTCTTACATAAACAGCTTAGCAGTATTAAACAACCCTTTAAATTCAGAGAGCGTGTCTTAAACCTTCAATTGATAACAAATGGGTAGCGGTGTCGTTAATCGTTTTGTAATCATTGCGATACCCAATAGGTGCAGTATCTCGCAGCAACCCTTAAAGAGGCAAGGCTGAAAGACAAAATCATGCCAGAGTTAATAGAATCAGTAATGAATTGCGAAGTAATGATGGAAAATGAGCAAGATTTCGTCACTTTAGACGGCTTCGTTATCTGGTGGCAGAAACGATGTTCTAAGCCTTTCTCATTTGAAACGTAAAACACTACCAAGCAAAGAATGGATGCAATGGCTAAACGGTATTAGCGTCAATAAACCAAAACTAGTAGCCTTTCTTAACGGTCATTTGATAGTGGTATCCAGTTTACTTATCAGTTAATTTAAGAAAAGGCAGCATTGCCGCCTTTATGATTATTTAACACTCTTAAATTTTGTTAGTTGGAATTACCACATATCCCATGCTTGAGCTTCAATTTCATTCTCAACACCATCTGGTAACTCGCTGAAGAAATCGAGTTGTGTAATTTCTTCAACTTCATCAACAGTTGTAATGAAAGAGGGTAATTCAGAAGAAGATATTTTTCGGTGTGGAAGAATGAATGCAATTGCATCATTGTAGTTTGGATCGAGAATGACTTTATAGAAACGATTGGGGATGTAGACACCGTTACCAATATACGTTTCATTACCATCCCAAATAGGACCGGATACAACATAAAGCTCGCTGTAAGTGTTGGCCCATTCACGTACTTTTTCTTCAAGACCTTTCCATCCCCCGCGATTAAAGCCTGGTAGCTGTGGTGCCATGTTCGACATTAAGAAGCTTTCTTGCATCGATACTTGAGAGAAGTCCATTGTTCCAGACGGTGCTAAATGCCCTCGGTCATAACCTGTTTTTGAATAGTCACTGCTTGTTGCACGAAAAGCGTCTGGTAGGTCTTTATCAACACGAAAGCTGTTAGATCGCTTATAGAAAGCATTCACACTCTCTTTAGTGATGTGGTAAGAAACCCAATTAGAGACTTTATTCTGGTAGTTATAGCCAGCAGCATAACCATCTCGACATAGAATTTGGTCACTATCATTTGGTGTACCTTTATCTAGGTGCTGATTACAGACTGCAGCTGAAGCAGATAGCGATAGGGTAATACTAAATATTGCGATTAAGAGGTGTTTCATGTCTTGTCCGTATTATATAAATGTATAAGACGGGCGATAGTATTGGCTGAGCGTATGTATTGGTATTGATATATTCATAGATTGTGATGGGTGTTTTTTATGAGTTACAGTTGTGGGGTTTTGAGCCATTTTTCAACAATATTAGTAAGATAGGTTCTTCTGATAGCCCCATTATTTTAGGCTTTGATTGCCTACTTTTATCTCTGTAGTAATGTTATCGAGAATGTGCCAAGTCAAGAGTGAAGTGGTGTATTAGCCGCTTATAGCAAACATGATTGGTTAAATAATCAATAAAAGTGTGTGAACAGCATTCTGATAAGTTGACAGACATCTTAGACACTAATGATAGATAAATTGTATACTTTTTATCTTTCATGTTGCCTCATACAGAACGATATGTTGTGGTTATGACCAGAGGTGCAACTTATGTTCGCGTTGATATCGAAGTAAATAGGAAAGGGTAAATATTGTGGGAAAAGTTGGAAAAAAATGGATTTCTGGATTTTGGAGACGTATTGGGGCCTTATTCATTGATGTTTTGATACTTGGTGCTGTAGGTTTTGTTTTAGGGCTTCTACTTGAAAGTACTTTTGTAGATATTGGTGAGTGGGGCCGACTTATCGGATTTTCTATTTCACTTGTATATTTTGGTGTCATGAATAGTGTCGTTTCAAATGGACAAACTCTTGGTAAGAAGGCATTAAATATAAAAGTAGTAAATTTATCTAACGATACAATTTCTATTTCAAAATCATTCGCAAGGTATACAGTATTTGCAATTCCATTCACTCTTAATGGAATACACATTACTAACGAAGCGCTACTCTCTTACTTAATGTATCCGTTTTCATTCTTAATTTTTGGTGGTTTGTTTGCAATAATATATCTGTATGTCTGCAATAGAGTTACTCGACAATCACTTCATGATTTGATTTTTGGTACTTATGTCGTAAATTCAGAGGTTGACCATCAAACGGTTGGGGTTATTTGGAAACCACACTTATTAGTTGTTGTGATCTTATTTATCGCATCGGTTATTCTTCCTATATATACATCACAGCAGGCTAAAGTCGAGTCGTTTGAAGATTTAATATCTACGCAAAAAACGATAAATAGTTTGTCAGCTGTTACCTATGCCAGTGTAACTTCCGGTTCTAGTATATTTGCCTCAACTAGTGAAGACTCACAAACAAAAACAACAACGTATGTGAATGTACAGGCGTTTATTTCAGAGGATAATGTGGCTGATGAAGCGCTTGCTCGTAACTTGGGGGAGGTAGTTGTTAATACTTATTCAGAATCAATAAATAAAGACGTGATTAAAGTAACGTTGACATATGGGTATGATATAGGTATTTGGTCACAATGGTTTAGTCAGACACATACTTTTGCTCCTACTGATTTATTAGGTTTTGAATAAATGTAACCTACAAGCAATCAACGTGTTATTTTGGTGTTGTAGAGCAAAAACAAATAGCGAGAATTAAAATGGAATATGCCCCAATAAAAGAAATTGTTGCATTCAGTGATTTTGAAAAGCTGGATATACGAGTGGGAACAATAACAGCCGTTTCAGAAGTTGAAAAATCTAAAAAACTGATGAAGTTGACTGTGGACTTTGGTGACCATGTACGTTCGATTCTTGCTGGAATTAAGCAAGAACGCGAAAATCCATTTGAAATCGAAGGTAAGCAAGCTCTATTTGTTGTAAATCTTCCTGAGCAAAAAATGGCAGGTGAAGTGTCTCAAGGAATGTTGTTTGATATTGGCTATGCAGATAAGTTAAAACCATGTTTAGCGATGCCAGAAACGCCAATGCCAAACGGTAGTAGAGCAGGTTAAATGTTTGTTATGAGTTCCAAGCTATAGCAATCGTATCAACATGATTTATTATATTCGGCATTCTAGCTTTGTCTTTATTTTTGGTGTGCTTTTCAAGTTCAGTGAGGCACACCTTATTTTTGGATCTAGACGAAATTAAGTTCATCAATCAAGGTCGGATATGTCTCGAATATTAATATATGGTAATTCAGGTTCAGGAAAAACGTATCTATCAAATTTAATCGGTAATAAAGTAGGCGTGTCTCCGGTTTCTCTTGATAATCTTTTTTGGCTTCCTGGTGGCTACAACCATAAACGTTCAGAAGAAAACCTCTCATCTCTAGTTGAGTCAATCAAAAATAAACAAGAATGGATCGTTGAAGGTGTTTTTGGGAGTCTGGTCGAGCAATTTCTATCTCAAGCAACATTACTTATCTATTTAGATTTACCTTGGGTGGTTTGTCATAAAAATTTACTTTCTCGTGGATCGGAAAGTTCTAAGCAATTAGAGCCAGCGCATGCTGAAATTAACTTTGAAAAACTGCTCGTTTGGGCTGAAGGTTACTACAGTCGAGATACTGAAAATTCATGCTCATATCATCGTAGTCTATTTGAGTCGGCACAATGTAAAAAAGTCATAATCAAAGATAGATCGAGTTTTGATGTTTTCCTTCAAAATCGACGCCTTGAACTGGGTGGCTGAGGTGTTCTCGTAAAACGCCAGCTCGTAAGACTGCGCGTAATCCTGATGGCTATCAGAGCTATTACATAGATTGTCGTAGACTATCGAAAGGTGTAGCCTCTCGGGTATATAAAAATGGACGGCCGTGCAGCGGTTTAGTTTAGGGGTTAAATGCAAGTTTTTAAAGAAGATGCTGTAACTTGGCTTTCAACGCTCGCTGATGCGAGCGTTGATCTTATTGTGACTGATCCTCCATATGAATCATTGGAGAAGCATAGAAAAATAGGTACAACAACTAGGCTAAAAGTCAGTAAGTCTTCGAGTAATCAGTGGTTTGACATATTCCCAAATAATCGGTTTGAAGAATTCTTGCATCAGGTTTACCGAGTTTTAAAGAAAAACGCTCACTTTTACTTATTTTGTGACCAAGAAACTATGTTCTTTATTAAGCCAATTGCCGAGAAGGTTGGTTTTAAGTTCTGGAAACCAATTATTTGGGACAAGGTTAGCATTGGTATGGGATACCACTATCGAGCTCGACATGAGTACATTTTGTTCTTTGAAAAAGGTAAGCGTAAGTTAAACGATTTAGGTATACCTGATATTCTGGAGTATAAGCGTGTTTATCGTGGTTATCCGACTGAAAAGCCAGTAGAACTCATCCAGACTCTTATTACTCAAAGCAGTTCTAACAATGAGTTAGTTGTTGATCCATTTTTTGGCTCTGGTGCTACTTTGATTGCGGCAAAAAATTCAGATCGCAGGTATATGGGAAACGACATTTCAGATGCTGCTCACGAGCACTTCAGAAGCAGGCTTTGCGAAAATTAACCTAAAAACATAAGTTTGATGCATTTTTCTCGATGTTTTTGGTATGGGGTTTAGTGCGCTTGGTCGGTTAGCGATGGTGCAACTTATGTTCGGCGTGATTACACTTAAATAATTATGGAGGATTTTAGTAATGTTAGTCCCGAAAGCATTAAAAGTTGGAGATAAGATTGGTTACTTTTCACCATCTTCTCCGGCAACAGTATTTGCACCTAAGCGTTTTGAACGAGCAAAAAGCTATCTAGAAAGTAAAGGGTTCGAGCTTATAGCTGGTGACTTAACGGGCAAGGCTGATAGCTACCGTTCTGGTTCAATTCAAGAGCGTGCTGAAGAATTGAATACGTTAATTCGAGATCCGAGTATACGCTGTATTATTTCTACGATAGGGGGAAATAACAGCAATGCTTTACTTCCATATATTGATTACGAGTCTTTGAAACGAGATCCTAAAATCATTATTGGGTACTCAGATGTGACTGCACTTCTTTTGGGTATTTATGCACAAACTGGCCTTGTTACGTTTTATGGCCCTGCATTAGTGGCTTCTTTTGGTGAACTTTCACCATTAGTTGATGAATCATTTCAGTCTTTTAGTGATCTTCTATGTGATCCTTTAATGCATTATCAATATACGATGCCAAGCTTGTGGACTGATGTAAAAGTTGAATGGGAAAATCAAACATCGTCAAAGCCTGTATATAAAAATGAATGGCAATTTTTTGGCTCTGGTAAAGTTACTGGGCGCATAATCGGTGGAAATTTAAACACGATGGGCGGTGTTTGGGGTAGTCCATATATGCCCGAAATAGTTGATGGAGATCTGCTGCTAATTGAGGACTCTCTGTTAGGAATCGAAACTGTCGAGCGCTCATTTTCTCATTTAAAAGTATGCGGTGTATTTGATAGGGTGTCTGCCGTCATACTTGGCAAGCACGAACTATTTGATGATAAAGGTACAAATAGAACTCCGCTTGATGTGTTGCTTGAAGTTCTGAATGGTCAGAACATTCCGATTTTTTGTGGTTTTGATAGTTGTCATACCCACCCGATGTTAGTTACTCCAATCGGGGTAAAGGCCACGATAGACTTTGATACAGAAAGTTTCAGCCTGAATGGCCCGTGGGTGTCAGCGTAATACAAAACAATTTTAATGGGTGATAATGGTTTTAATTCAAGAGGTTGAAAGTAACTCTCAGCATTTGATTACTTTATATCAATGGTTTGAAAGTGAATGGGATGATGTTGAACCTTTAGCGTCAACAAAGGATGGGAAAGTAATCCCAAGTCCAATCATTGCTCTAAAAGACGGCGAATTGGTTGGTGGTTTGGTTTTTACTCGTTTTCTATCTCCAATGACTAATGAGCAAGCTGTTTGGATTAATGCTGTTTTTATTAAACCTGAAAATCGTAAACAGGGTATTAGCTCACAATTGATTAATCGTGCTGAGAAATTGGTCGAGAGTATCGGTGAGCCAGAGTTATTGGTTTTTGCTCAAATCCCAGAATTGTATTCAAAGCTAAACTGGCAAGTAATTGAAACGCACGATGATCATTTCGTGCTTAAAAGTGCATTGGTTAAATAAGAATACAGATACAAAGCAATAAATTCTCGCTGAAACGAGCATCTTGAGGTGACTTGGGTATAATTGGCAATTAAGGCGTTCACACGTGCTGTTACGGCGTTATGTTTCAGGCAGGCGAGTGGATCTTTAGTTTCAGTATTAAAAATAGAGAGATAGATACACGGTTGTGCGTGAATTTATTCATTTCCAAAAATAGACTTACCTTATCGGTGAATCTTATATCAAACAGTGATTATAGTTATTTCATGAAATCTACTACCAACCGACTCGATCGTTTTATTAGCCAGAACAGTACGTTTTCTATTTCAGATACTCGCCTTTTAATTGCTCAAAAACGGATCCTTGTGGATGGGCAGGTGGCGCATTCAAATCAACAGAAAGTGACGAAATTCACTTATGTCGAATTAGATGGTAACTGCTTACAAGATAACAATCCGGTTTATATTATGCTGAATAAACCCAAGGGAGTTGTTAGCGCGACGAAAGACATTAAACATTCTACTGTGTTAGACCTTATTCAGCACCCTCAGAAGAGCGAACTGCACATTGTTGGACGTCTAGACTTTAATACAACGGGACTGGTGTTATTGACTAACGATGGGGCATGGTCGCGCAAGATCAGTTTACCCGAGACAAAGCTCGCAAAGGTCTATGAGGTTACTTTGTCTAAACCTTTAACTGAAGAGTATGTGGCTGTATTTCGAGAGGGTATCTATTTTGGTTATGAAGACATTACAACTAAGCCCGCTTGCTTAGAGATACTCTCTGAGTACACTGCTAGGCTTTCACTGGTTGAAGGCAAGTATCATCAAGTTAAACGAATGTTTGGTTTTTTTCAAAACGAAGTGTTGGAGCTTCATCGAGTTTCTGTGGGGAATATTTGTCTTGAGGGGCTTGAAGAGGGGCACAGTAGGCAGCTTACACAAAAGGAGTTGATGACAAATGAAGCCGTATAACAGATAAGGATAGGTGTCGCGAATCGACACCTATCCATTGCCGTTTTATATTCTCCAGCCATTAACTACTCACCTAGATCCAAGGTATAAACATATTTGTTTGTCATGCAATCGAATTTTATTCAAAAGTAAATCGATAATGTCTTAGTGGACATGGAATATATTCTCGGCAACCTTTCGGCCGCCATAAAATATACTCATCTATCAATAATTCATTGAGTAAAAACGGGTGTTCTCATAAATCTTGTGCATCCCCAAGTAATTTGGCATAACATTCAATCGGAATGTTCATTTCCTCTTGTAACCATTTCCCTTTAGTTAGTAGTTCTTTTCTTTTTATCGAGGGGATGTCGTTTTTGAATGCGAGTACGATCGTGTTTCCACCTTCTACTTCGAAACTGAGTAGTCGGTTTTTAAATTCGAGCTCGAGTAATTCATCTAACTCTTCTCGTAACTTAAGTGCCGTATGGCAGATGTTGAGCACGAGAACACCTTGACTGTTGAGTGCATTTTTACAATCACGTAAATAGGATGATTGTACTTGTTTTGGTTCCATGCCTTCCGAGTTGTATAGATCTGAAAAGATAATATCGCTTTTTAGATCGGTGTTCTTCATGTAGTTCACAGCATCGTCTATATGAAGGAAGAGGCGATCTGTGTCGGGTAAGTAAAAATATTCTTTTGCGATCTTCGCCACTGCTTCACGGTATTCAATCGCGTGTACGTTCAACTCGGAGAAACTATTAAGTAGGTTCTTTGTTATTGAGCCTGCGCCTAGCCCCATGACGGTGGCTGTTTTTACTGTGGGGATAAAAAATAAACCTGCCATCATGGCTTGGGTGTAGCCGAGGTGTAATCTATTAATATTATTTAGCTTCATGCAGCTTTGATAGATTTTCCCATCAAAGCTGAGGATCCGGCTGGTTCTTGTTTGGTAAACATAAATTGGGCCGTGATCATCGATTGTTGTTGAGATACAGGTTCCATTGATATCCATGGTATTTTAATACCTCTTAAAGAAGGGTATATAACGAGTAGGGCATTATAACGGAAAACAATACCTTTGACCTTGCCTGTATAAAACAGCATCGAGTTGGTTGCGTTTTGATGCTCTGACTGAAAAATATAATTTTATAAAAGAAATCAAGTCACTGATGGCGTATACATATGAATGTATTAATACAATTTATTACTGCAGCTCTTGAGCGTTAGGCCTATATTCTCTACAATAGCGCACTTTTTATTTACGACAGGTCACAAACATGAACGATACTAACTCACGCCCAGAATTACCGGATCACCTTGCGGGTAATCCTCGTAGCCCGCACCATGTGGCAGAAGTTTTCGAGCATGAAATTGGTATTCTGCTTAATGGTAAAGAGCGTTTCGATGTTGAAGAATATTGCATCAGCGAAGGTTGGGTAAAAGTCGCGTCACACAAAGCATTAGACCGTCGCGGTCAACCGCTTATTGTTACGGTAAAAGGAACGGTTAAAGCGTTTTATAAGTAAGACGTATTGAAAAACCGATAACTTAGCCAGCGGTAATCCCCCGACTTAGTTGGCGCAATAGTTACGTTGTTTTGTAATACCACTTACGATCAGCACCAAAAAATGGCCTAAAGAAATTTAGGCCCTATATATTCTTGATATCCAACCAAACATTACTGCCATGCTCTATCTCAAGGGCTTGTTTCAATGACAAATCATTCCACTATCACTTTCCCCATTATCAAAGTGATAGCGATTTATTAAATTGATAGGAATTAAACCCGTAGTAAGAATCATACTCAATTGGCTGTTTTTATTATTAATTAACTGAAAATTCAGCTTATTGACCTTAATCACACTCTTTACCTTTCTTTCGACATTCGTCACGAATTTCCTCCTTATTTATCGTGTTTTAAAAGTTTGGCGCAGTAGTTGCTCAATTGAATGCATTACGAGGTAAATCAATGCATTTATCTCACTTTCTGAGCCCTACGCATTGCACGACGAAATGTGCTGGCTGTAATAACAAAAAGAAACAGCATCAAGGAGATTTATCATGGGAGACATCATGCGTCCCGTTCCATTTGGCGAGCTTCTCAATCGTATGTTTAGCGAATACAAAGAGAGCAAGTCCATTTTTGGAATCCCATCGAAGCAGTTTTATCGAAAAGAAAATGCTAAGAGCTTATCCGTTTGGGGCGAACATTGTGAAACACCTGTAGGGCCAGCAGCCGGTCCACACACGCAGTTGGCACAAAACATTGTTTGTTCGTGGCTAGCGGGCGGGCGTTTTATGGAGCTTAAAACTGTCCAGAAATTGGATCAGTTAGAAATCGCTAAACCGTGTATTGATGCAGAAGATGAGTGCTTCAATACGGAATGGTCTACCGAATTCACCTTAGTTAAAGCATACGATGAATACTTAAAAGCATGGATTGCGCTACACCTGCTGGAAGAAGTCTTCGATCCTCGTGCAGAAGGGGAAGATAAGTCATTTGTTTTCAATATGAGCGTTGGTTATGACTTGGCCGGTATTGAAACTGCTCCAATGCAAAAATATATCGATGATATGGTCGATTCTAGCCAACATGAAAATTTCCATGCGTATGTTGCAGAGCTAAAAACCTTCATTAACGATCCTGAATTCATTAAAACCTACGGATTTGAGCACCGTCTTGCACGTTTAGAGAACTTACCCGCCAGTATTTCGGCTCAACTAACACGTGGCGTTACGTTATCGACCATGCACGGTTGTCCACCGAATGAAATTGAAGCAATTTGTCGTTATATGATTGCCGATAAGCATATCAATACTTTCGTAAAATTAAACCCAACGTTGCTTGGTTACACCCGTGTTCGTAGCATTATGGATAACGCTGGCTTTGATTACATTGCCTTAAGTGAAGAATCATTTAGTCACGATTTACAAATTGAACCCGCGAAAGCCATGCTTCACCGTTTGGTTGATTTAGGTAAAGAAAAGGGCATCGGTTTTGGCGTTAAATTAACCAACACATTAGGTACGCTGAATAAAAAAGGACGCTTGCCAGACAAAGAAATGTACATGTCGGGCCGTGCTTTATTCCCATTGTCTATTAATGTTGCGCTTGAGTTGTCGCGTGAATTTAATGGCACCTTGCCTATTTCGTATTCTGGCGGCGCAAGTAAATTCAATATCAAAGAGATTTTTGATACGGGTATTCGTCCTATCACGATGGCAACCGATCTGTTGAAGCCTGGTGGTTATTTACGTTTAGCCGATTGTGCCAAAGAGCTGGAAACAAGCAGCGAATGGGGCATGGGTAAAGTTGATTTGGTGAAACTGGAAGCCTTAGCTGCTAAATCATTAGTGGCGGAATACACGCAAAAAGAATGGCGTGGACCAGAAGAAATCAGTGTGAAAAAAGCGCTGCCATTAACCGACTGTTACGTTGCGCCTTGTGTAACGGCATGTCCTATCAGCCAAGACATTCCTGAATATATTCGTTTAATGGGGTTAAGTCAGTATACCGAAGCGCTGGAGGTGATTTATTCACGTAATGCGCTACCTGCAATTACTGGGCATATTTGTGATCACCAGTGCCAGTACAACTGTACCCGTCGTGATTACGAAGGTGCATTGAACATTCGTGAAATGAAAAAGGTTGCCCTTGCAAAAGGTTGGGAAGGCTATAAAGCCAAATGGCATGCACCGGATCTAGACAGCGAAAAACATCCGATTGCCGTGATTGGTGCGGGTCCTTCTGGTTTATCTGCGGCCTACTTTATGGCGCGTGCGGGTCATCCTGTAACGGTTTTTGAGAAAGAACATAATGCAGGTGGTGTGGTTAAAAATATCATTCCTCAATTCCGTATTCCTGCCGAAGTGATTCAACATGATATCGACTTTGTGCAAGATCATGGTGTGAATATCGAATACGGCTGTAATCCACATATGACGGTGGATACACTGAAATCGAGTGGCTTTAAATATGTATGTTTGGGTATAGGGGCAGATAAAGGCAATCCAATGTCACTAACGGGTGATAACACCAATGTGTTCAAGTCGTTAGAGTTCTTACGTAGTTTTAATGATGGTGAGTTTACGCCTAGCCCTGAGCGCGCAGCAATGCATACATTAGGTAAGCATGTTGCTGTTGTTGGCGCAGGCAATACAGCAATGGACAGTGCAAGAGCGGCATTGCAAGTCGATGGTGTTGAAACCGTCACCGTATTGTACCGTCGTACATTGGCTGAAATGCCAGCTTATAAAGAAGAATATGATGAAGCCGTTGAAGATGGTGTGAAGTTCATGTTCTTGACTAACCCAGAAGAGTTTAATGTTGACGGTACGGTAGTTGCCCGCGTTATGAAATTGGGTGAGCCTGATGAAAAAGGGCGTCGTCGTCCGGTTGCAACCGATGAAACGGTTGAGCTGCATGTAGATGCGCTTATTACCGCAGTTGGTGAGCAAAGCAATCGCGATGCACTTACCCGTATTGGTATTCCGATGGGCGAAGATGGTTGGCCTGTTGTGAATAGTGAAACAGGTGAAACCAGTGTCGAGAATGTATTCCTAATGGGGGATGCGAGTACAGGCCCGTCATCGATTGTTTCGGCTATTTCTGGTGGACGCAAAGCTGCAACAACGATTCTTGCGCGAGAAGCTCAAAATGATGAGTTAATTGCCGTGAAATCAGATGTGCAAGTGGACGATGTTTATGCTCGTAAAGGGGAAATTCAGGTCAAACTGATTGAAGCGAATACGCTTGAAATTAATGACCATGAAGCGTTTATCCAACAAGAATCACAGCGTTGCTTAGAGTGCTCGTATGTTTGTAGCAAGTGTGTCGACGTATGTCCTAACCGTGCAAACATTTCTCTGCCTATTCCGGGCTTCCGTGATCAGTTCCAAACAATACACCTCGATGCTTACTGTAATGAATGTGGTAACTGTGCCCAGTTCTGCCCATGGGACAGCAAACCGTACAAAGATAAGTTTACTCTGTTTAACCTACGCGATGATTTTACCAATAGCACAAATGCAGGCTTCTATATCGAAGGAACTGAAGTGCTAGTACGTTCTGAAGGGGAAATTTACACCTTCAGCATCAATGAGCAAAGTGAACTCGATATGCCAGAGTCGTTAGCCGATGAAGCAACCATTATTAGCTACGTGCATGCACATCATAGCTACCTACTTGGCAAAGTGGACGTATAGGTAAGGAGTAAGGGAATGTTATTACTTAAAAACGCAACTGCTGTGCAATTTGAACCTGCATTTATTAAAGAAGGCGTCGATATTGCGATTGATGGCAGCACAATTAAAGAAGTTGGCGCTAATCTTTCAATGAAATATCCAGATGCCATCGTAAAAGAGATGCATGGCAAGCTCGTTATGCCAGGTTTGGTGTGTTCACACAACCATTTCTACTCAGGGTTAGCCCGTGGCGTAATGGCTGATATTAAACCAAGCCCTGATTTCATCTCGATTCTGAAGAATCTATGGTGGCGTATGGACCGCGCCTTAGATGAAGAAGCGGTGTATTACAGCGGTTTAATTTGTTCACTTGAAGCGATTAAAAGTGGTTGTACATCGGTTATAGACCATCATGCGTCACCAAATTACATTGGTGGTTCACTCAGTACTTTGCGTAAAGGTTTCATCAAAGCAGGTCTTCGCGGCATGACTTGTTTTGAGACCACAGATCGCAATGGCGGCATGAAAGAGATGATGGCGGGTGTCGAAGAAAACATCGCTTTTGCTCAGCTGATTGATCGTGCAAAAGAAGAAGGCACTGAACCGTATTTAGTCGAAGCCCATATTGGTGCTCATGCACCGTTTACGGTAACTAACGACGGCTTAGCCATGATGGCCGAAGCTGTACAAGCGACAGGGCGTGGTATTCATGTGCATGTGGCAGAAGATCGCTACGACGTAACGCACAGTCACCATCATTATGGTCAAGATATTGTAGAGCGTTTAGATAGCTTCGGGCTGATTAATGAGAAGACCTTGTTAGCACATGGCTTGTTCTTATCCGATCGTGATATTGATATTTTAAATGCGAAAGATGGTTTCTTGGTGCATAACGCACGTTCAAACATGAACAATAATGTGGGCTATAACAACAAGCTTACTCGCTTCAAAAATGTCGCTTTAGGCACGGATGGAATAGGGGCGGATATGCTTGAAGAATTGAAGTTCTCGTTCTTTAAACACCGTGATGCTGGTGGTCCGCTATGGCCAGATAGTTTCATGAAGAACCTCTGGAATGGTAACGAAATTTTAGCCCGTAACTTTGGTGCTAAGTTCGGTCGACTTGAAGCTGGCAATAAGGCTGATTTAACAATCTTGGATTACACCAGCCCAACGCCATTTGTTGCTGATAACCTTGCAGGTCATGTCGCTTTTGGTATGAATGCGGGTAACGTGAACAGTGTGATGGTGGAAGGGCGCTTCGTATACGAAGACCGTGCATTCCCGTTTGATATCGCGCCCATTTATGCAGAAGCCAGCAAAGTGGCAGAGCGTTTATGGAAAACCATGGATCAATTAGACTAATGTGAGATCCCGTTATGGATACGGTTAATACTAGATTCAAGCTGGCAGAAGCCACTGGAGAAGCGAAGTATATTGCCGACCGCCATTACGAAGGACTATTGGAAGGGCGGTTTTTCCGCTCTTCTTGTTCTAGAGGCGTAATTAAAGCGGTTTATGTACCGGAATTACCTGAAGGCTACCATTTGTTTGGTGCCAAAGATGTTCCGGGACACAATGTATTGCCAATTGTTGAAATCGATTGGCCAGCATTCGCTGATAAAGAAGTACGTTACGTTGGCCAAGTGATTTTCTTATTAGTTGGTCCTGTTCCTGATGTTATCGAGCAATTACTGCAACAAATAAAGGTAGAATATTCGCCGCTGACACCTGCTTATACTATTGAACAATCAAAAGCACTTATCGATGGCGCCATTCATTCAACAGACAATGTATTTGATTCCCATGCGTTGACGAAAGGTGATATCGACGAGGGCTTTGCACAAGCAGTTACCATTATTGAAGAAACATGCAGTACGGGTTATCAAGAACATATTTACTTAGAAACACAAGGTGTTGTTGGTTACCCACAAGATGGCAAAGTGGTTATAGAAGGTTCGATGCAATGCCCGTGGTATGTACATCACTGTATGGCTGTTGTGCTTGGTCATGATCATGTGCGTGCGATTCAATGCCCAACGGGTGGCGGCTTTGGTGGTAAGGAAGATTACCCTGATGTACTCGCCGGTCCGTTAGCTGTTGCGGTAGAAAAGCTGCAACAACCGATTCGAATTGTATTAGAACGCAGTGAAGATATTGCGTTTACCTCCAAGCGACACCCTGTCGCATTTCACTACCGTACAGGTATTGATAAGCATGGAAACATTGTCGCGATGGACGTGACATTCGATGTGAATTCCGGTGCTTACCTTAGCCTTTCTGGCATTGTGCTTCAGCGTTCAATCACAACTGTCACCAATGTGTACGATATTCCTAATGTACGTGTCGAAGGGCATGCTTGGGCAACCAATACTGTGCCTACAGGTGCATTTCGTGGTTTTGGCTCACCGCAGACTTGTTTCTGTATCGAAACCCACCTTAATCACGTTGCAAAGCAATTAGGGCAAGATCCTGCAGCCTTTAAGCAACGTCATTTTTTACAATCAGATTCGACCACATTAACGGGCGCGAAGATCTTTGGTGATCTGGTGCTCGATCAAATGATGGCACGTATTACTGACTTATCGGACTACTCTCAAAAAACACGATCTTATTTGGATCAAGCGCCGAATACAGCAACCCGTAAAGGGATTGGTATGGCTATTTTCCAACATGGCTGTGGCTTTGCGGGTGATCTAGAAGATACCTTGGTACGGGCTAAAGTTCGCTTGGTTAAAGAACCTGATGGCAATGTCTATATTTTGGCATCGAACACTGATATTGGTCAGGGGTTAAGCTTAACCTTCTGTAAAATTGTGGCAGATAGCCTCTGCAAACCCCTTGAATCTGTGCATTTAGCGACACCTGATACTGGTGTTGTGCCTGATTCTGGTCCTACTGTTGCTTCGCGATCTATCGTTATTGTCGGCTATTTACTCGAAAAAGCAGCTGAAAAGCTGAAATCTTGCTGGGTAGAGGGTGAACATCAAGAGCTAGAAGAAGTTTACCGTAAGCCTGACTATCACGTATGGGATCAAAATACGTATCAAGGCAATGCCTACCAAGTGACCAGCTATGGTGTGAATGTCGTGGAAGTTGATGTCGATATGGCAACAGGTGAAACACAAATAACGGGTGCATGGGCGGTATACGATATTGGGCGCGCGATTGATGCTCAGGTATTTAAAGGCCAAATTGATGGCGGGTTAGTGCAAGCTCTTGGCTATGGCAGCTGTGAAAAAATGGAACTGACTAGCGATGGTGTGTTTGCTCAGAAAACCATGGCTGATTATGTGATTCCAACCGCACTGGATGTGCCATCAATTGAAAGTGATTTGGTGGATAACCCATACCCATATGGCCCTAATGGTGCCAAAGGGGGCGGTGAACTCACCCATAATGGCGGAGCCGCTGCATTTGCCGCTGCCGTTGAGTTAGCGATTGGTAAACCATTTTCATCTATTCCAGTTACGCCCGAAAAAGTATGCGAAGCGTTATACGCAGAAAATAAGGCAGTTGTTAAGGTAGTTGTTATAAAAGCGAATGAACAGGGATCGCAGCATGAATATCAAGGAGAACAAGATGAAAATTGAATTTTTCCTTAATAATGAATGTGTCTCCGTGGATGCAGATCCGATGCAATCATTATTGAATACATTACGCGGTAACCTGAAAAAGACAGCAACGAAAGAAGGTTGTGGTGAAGGTGAGTGTGGGGCGTGTTCTGTTTTATTTAATGGACAATTAGTAAATGCTTGCATGATGCCCACTGCACAAGCAGAAGGCGCGAATATCATGACGCTCGAAGGCTTAAGGCAAACCGCTAAAGGTCAGTGCGTGATTGATGCGTTATTAGAAGCAAAAGGGGTGCAATGTGGGTTTTGTACGCCGGGAATGGTATTGGCGCTGTATGCCTTATTAAATGGCCGCAGCGATCCAACACAGCACCCGACCGAAAAAGAAATTCGTACCGCGATTTCAGGTAACCTCTGCCGTTGCACGGGTTATGGAATGATTATCGATGCGGCGAATATTGCGGCCACTAAAGGGGAAGGATTATGGTAACGGTATATCGTCCAGACACTTTAGAACAAGCATTAGACAAATTAGCAATGGGTGAGCATACCTTATTTTCAGGTGGCACCGATTTAATGGTGAGGCACACTGCACGACCGGGAATAACCCCTGATTTTAAGCACGATGTGGTTTTTCTTGATGCTATTGAAGAGTTACAACATATAACGCTGATTGAACTAGAGTCTGGTTTGGGTACCGAGGCTGGTTTACAGTCTGGTTTGTGTCAATCTGGTCTATGTATTGGTGCTGGTGTTAGCTTGCACGACATTGAGATTAATCCGCTAGTGCCTGATGTACTACGCCAAAGTGTCGCCAATATTGCCGCGCCAGCATTGCGTAACCGCGCCACTATGGCCGGTAATATTTGTAATGCCTCACCGGCTGCTGATTCGTTACCTGCTTTGTATTTGCTTGATGCGAAGCTTGTTCTATCGTCGATTCATGGTCAACGTGAAATGCCGATAGCCAACTTTATTACCGGCCCTGGCAGAACGTGCTTACAGCAAGGAGAAGTACTGACCCACGTGGTAATTCCTAAGAGTGATCTTCCCGTTACCTTCTATCACAAAGTCGGCACACGGGCGGCGAATGCTTTAACAAAACTGTCGGTTGCAGGGTTAGCAAAAGTTGAGCAAGGTAAAGTGGTAGATTGGCGAGTCGCGTTTGGGGCTGTGGGTCCAACCGTCGTGCGTAGCACTGTTTTAGAGCAGAAAATCATTGGTCAGCCGATTGAGATGCTACGTGAGCCGTTATTTATTGAAAATATACTGAGTGGCTACAGCAAAGTAATTTGTCCTATCGATGATCAACGTTCGACAGCGCAATATCGGCACAGGGTGTCACTGAATTTATTAGAACGCTGGTTAACTCAACTTGCCTAAGTAATGACCTAACTGTTTGTTCATTTATCGTTTATTTTACCTTCAAGAGGTTGTTGCTCATGGCAATAGCCTCTTTTATTTTAAGGTGTATAAAGGCAGCTAGAAGCTAGGATTAAAAACGTTCATCATAACCATCAGTAATCTGAATTGTAGGTGAGTGCAGATGATCATATAACGCGCATTATTGAAATACCCATAATGAAAATGTGATGCAAAAGTTAATTGATGCACTAGATAAAAACGGTTACTACATCTGGGATGATTTTATGTCTGCTACGCAGGTTGAACAGCTCAAATCATGTCTGCCTGAAAATTGGAAACAAGCCTGTATTGGGCGTAATGATGACGTTACGCGAATTGAATCAATTCGTAGTGATAAAATTCACTGGCTAGCCTCAAATTTAGGCGAGCCAGTTCAGGTCTTTCTTAATCAAATGGAAAATATTCGTCATGAGGTAAACCAACATTTCTACCTTGGTTTATTTGAGTACGAAGCTCACTTTGCGAAGTATGAAGAAGGGGATTTCTATAAGAAGCACCTTGATTGCTTCCGTGGCAATGAAAATCGCCGATTAACCACTGTTTTTTATATGAACGACAGTTGGACTGAAGAAGATGGTGGTGAGCTGGTTGTTTATGATTTAGATGATAATGTAATTGCTAAACTTCCACCTAAATCTGGTCGCTTGTTTGTGTTTTTATCTGAACAGTTCCCACACGAAGTATTACCTACCAATAAACAGCGATTTAGTATTGCAGGTTGGTTTCGTATTAACGGCGTGAAAGACAATGTTCTCGATATCGCGCGGTAATACCAATCTAGACTAGACAAATATCTGATCATTCACTTATCCAGAATGGTATGAAACGGACTGTGGTAAAGAAATTAATGGGGTCTGCTTTTATTTAAAATGAACAGAGACCCTATTAAATTGATAACGAATTTAATGGCGATTAATCGTAATATCTGAAACAAAACCGTGTTCAGTACCCACAAGCGCCTGCTTCAACATGTGTGCGGCTTCTTCTGCTGTCATAAACGAAGAGGTATCAAATTCTTTCCCACTCGTTTTCCAGAAGTCAGTCGCCATTCCACCAGGGTAAACCGCGATAAGTTTCATTGGGCAGCCTTTCAATTCTAGGCGAACCGATTCTACTAATCCACGTACCGCCCATTTTGCAGCGCAATAGGTTGATTCTTCAGCTTTAGCTGCTTGTGCAGCTGTCGACATCACAACGACGACATTGACTTTATGATTACGGTAACGCTTCACTAATTCGCGCAATAAGAAAATCGTTGAGGTCACGTTGTTTTGAATTAACTGGCTGATTGCTTCAGGATCTTGCTGTTCGATAGGGCCAAAATAACCACTGCCAGCACAATGAATAACTGTATCTGGTGCGCACTCTAAAGAATCCAATAATGCTTCGACGTCTGTGGCTTTACCGAGGTCAGCTTGTTTAACCTGTACTTTTTCTGGCATATTGGCAGCTACGTTTTCAAGGCGTTGTGCATTTCGCCCGGTGATCAGTAATGGTTTTCCTTCTGTGCTGTACAAGTGTGCTAATGCTGCACCTAAACCGCTACTTGCGCCTGTAATTACAATCATAAAATGCCTTTATTAATGGGGTTTTGTTTAAAAAGACAAAGCCACGGTTTAATGATTTTCTTTATCTTCATTCTTTTTGTAATAGTTTTGAATTTTTTGCTCAAAGAACTTAGTTAAAGTTAGGCCTGTCTTCTTTTTGATTAAGGCGGCAATGATAGCCAAAATAATGAATCCAAATACAACGCTCATAACCCCTCCTAGGTGTACCTATGTTACTTGTTATACACTAATTACCCATTAATTATACCTTATGAATAATTGATTTAATGGTGACTTGTCTGTTATTGGGATTGTGATCAAGGTAGTTGAAAAATAGCCATCGTCTTGATTATAATTCCACCATCATATCTATCGGAGCTAACGCCATAATGAATAACTAACTTACCGACATTCAATGACTATTCATTATTTGGACACTCGGGGTTAGTGGGCGTTACTTTGTCACAGTACAGTTATATCTTGCTTCTTCTTGCGGCAATCACACCTAAGTAACGGCTTAGACCCCTTTTACATTTCATTCGTAAGGGGAGGTATTCTTATGCCTGCATTAATCACACATCAATTGTCATTCCAATTCGATACTGGGGAGTGGCTATTTCAGAACTTAAATTTCACCCTACCTAATGGTATTACAGGGTTGGTGGGTCGTAATGGGGTAGGGAAATCTGTTTTTCTCTCATTGTTATTGGGTAAGCTTTCACCAACTCAGGGTTCTGTAACTTGCCAAGGCCAGGTTGCTTATTACTCTCAATTACCTTCTAAACTTCTGGATGGTAATACCCGTATCTCTGATTATTTAGGCGTTACCAATAAATTGCTGGCACTTCGATCCATTGAGCTGGGAGGCTGTAAGCAAGAACATTTTGATGTAATTGGCGATGATTGGGATATAGAAATTCGATTACAGCAAGTGTTAAAGACATTGCGCATTGAGTCGGAATTGAATACGTATTGCCATACGTTAAGCGGTGGTCAATTAGCCCTTTTACAGTTGTATAAACTGTTCGAATCTAATGCTGAAATATTACTGCTTGATGAACCGTCTAATCATTTAGATTCTGCCGGTAAGCGTTGGCTCATTAATCGATTACAACAATTCGAAGGGCAAATACTCTTGGTTAGCCATGATAGAAGCTTGCTAAAACATGTCGATGCTATTTATCAGCTAACAGGCTTAGGGCTAACGTTTTTCAGTGGAAATTACGATGTATATCAAGAGCAGGTGACGACTCAGTCAGCAGCATTAGACAGAAAAATAGTGCAATTGAAAGCAGAACAAAAAAAGATAGAGCGTCAAACCCAAGCCAACAAAGAAAAGGCACAGCAACGTGAAGCCCAAGGCAACCGCCTAAGAAAATCGGGTAGCCAGCCAAAGATCTTAATGGACGCGATGAAAGACAAGGCGGGACGCAGTCAATCGGCACAGGTAACTAATCAGCAAAATCAAGTAGACCGTAATCAAGACAAACTGCATAGCTTAGGTGTTCATAAAGAGGCATTGAAACCCCAAGCGTTGTATTTACAGCAAGCAGCGCAAGTAAAGAAACGAAAGCTGTTAGACGTCCAAAACTGTCGGTTGCATTATGGTACAGGACGTTTGTTCTCTTTTTCTTTATCTCAGACGGATCGATGTTATCTCGATGGCGCGAATGGATGTGGAAAATCTACGTTACTAAAAGCAATTCAACAGCAACACTCGAGTTATTTTGGGGTGATTAAACGGTATACAAGCACGGTGTATTTGGATCAAAATTTTGGCTTGTTGAAATGTGATGATTCGATGCTAGACAGCTTAATGCACCATTGCAGAGGGCTCATTGAAAGCGACGCCAGAATCTTATTAGCAGGTATTGGTTTTAGGCGAGATTCTGTTTACCGCAAAGTGGCAGATTTAAGTGGTGGCGAAAAAATGAAATTATCGATGCTCATGGTGAGCCATGTTGATGATGCGCCCTTGTTACTGCTTGATGAACCAGATAATCATTTAGATATCGACTCAAAACAGATGCTAGCAACCGCACTAAAAGCCTTTAAAGGAGGGTTCATTTTGGTGAGTCATGATAAAGATTTTGTCAGAGACGTTGGGGTTAATATGCAGGTAACAATAGGATAAATTCTGCAGCAAAATAATCAACTCATTGTTTCTGTGTATGGACGTTTTAAATCTGATTCTGTTGAATGAATCAGATATATTTTTAGCTGTTAGTAATATATGAATATGAGAGAAATAATGAAGTTAGATGCTGTCTTGTGGGATTATGATGGAACAATTGTTAACTCTGTTCCTAAAAATATAGAGATTACAAAAAATATTTTATCCGTTGTTGCGCCTCGTTTAATTGGCGATAACCTGCCTAAGTACTTACTCAGTGAAGCTGCATATCATCACGCCAATCATGCGGCTAAAAACTGGCAAGAACTTTATGTAAATTATTACGGCATGACGGAATCAGAAATGCAGGTAGCGGGTACGTTATGGGCTGAACATCAGTTAAGTAATACTACGCCAGTTAAATTGTTTACGGGGATAGATGATGTGGTACGACGCTTATCTTCTATTCCGCATGGTATTTGCTCGCAGAATGCTTCAAAAAATATACGTAAAGTTTTATCTGAGGCGAAAATTGATTCTTTTTTCAAATCAGTTATCGGTTATGACGATGTATTAGGCGATGCACAGAAACCTGCCGCAGATGGTGGTTTAATTTGTCTAGAACAATTATTTGATAGCGCAGAGAATAAAACAGTGATGTACATTGGCGATCATGAAGCTGATGTACAGTTTGCTCGTAATGTGCAATCTGCCTTTGGTAAAAAATTGACAGTTATTTCTGTGGCAGCTGCATACAGTGGGGCAGCGCCAGAAGGCTGGTCTGTAAAACCTGATTACATCATTCGAGATCCGTCTGAATTAGCGATTATTTGTGAACAATATCTATAGTTAAGAAGTGATAACGGAGTGATATCTATAATTATGATTAATCGTTAATAACCCGTTGGCTGGTCTTCTTATACTACTCAGGAGCTAGCTACTTAAAGCCTCTAACTTCTATACCCAAGTTACCTCAAGATTTTCGCTGAATCCTGCATTTTGAGATAGCTTGGGTATATTTTCTTTTCTCCGTATCAATCCCTTTTTTGTCGACTCTTCCCTTCTAGAAGACCCTATTTGAAATCCATATGTCTCGGGTATTTCAGGGTAAATTAGTATGATGACTAATGTTTAGTGTACATAATAAATGAGTAGGTAAAACCACCACCTTGGTAGTATAAAAGCCCAGCAAAACCGAGTCCACTTGAACTTTTATATCGATATTGTTAATATTTCGCGGATTTTTTATTTAGTGGTCTAATTATCTTGGTTTTTGTGGACCATTTTCGTTTCTACTTTTTGAACAAAAAAAATATACGGACAAAACGTTTGAGTATCATTTATGGATAGTACAGTAAAGAAATACAGTATTGATACGACCGACTATCAGGTGGGTCAAGACAACATTCAAAAGTGGGGTTTTGATATTCATAACCCTGTATTTGGCATTAGCGCAGGGTTTATTCTCTTATTCCTCACAACTCTTATGATCGTCGATCCAAATACAGCGAAAGAAGCACTAAACGGTCTTAAGAACAGTATTATTAATGGTTTTGACACGTTCTTCATGTGGTCAACTAACTTTTTCGTACTCTTTTCTTTGGTGCTGCTGTTGTCGCCGTTCGGTAAAATTCGTATTGGTGGCAAAGAAGCTAAGGCAGAACATTCAACAGCTTCATGGTTAGCAATGCTATTTGCTGCCGGCATGGGGATTGGTCTTCTATTCTGGGGGGTAGCGGAACCGGTTGCTTACTTTACTGATTGGTGGGGCACACCCTTTAACGTAGAACCGTATACGCCAGAAGCCAAAGCACTGGCAATGGGGTCGACTATCTTCCATTGGGGCATCCATGGTTGGGCTATTTATGCAATTGTCGCGTTATCGCTGGCATTTTTTGCTTATAACAAGGGCTTGCCACTATCGATTCGCTCAGTGTTTTATCCAATCTTTGGAGATAGAGCGTGGGGTTGGTTAGGGCATGCCATCGATATTATGGCGGTACTCGCGACCTTATTTGGTTTGGCGACATCGCTTGGTTTAGGTGCGCAGCAAGCGACTAGCGGTATTAACCATGTATTCGGTACTGATGGCGGTATTGGTATGCAGCTTATCGTTATTGCATTTGTGACCATGATTGCGATTATCTCGGTAATTCGCGGTATTGATGGCGGCGTTAAAGTATTGAGTAATATCAATATGCTGTTTGCATTTGCTCTGTTGCTGTTTGTTGGTTACGTTGGTTTTGATGTTGTGAAGCTTTCGATTCCAGACACATTAATGGCTTATGTGGAAAATATCATTGGTCTAAGTAACCCTCATGGTCGTGAAGACACAACATGGATGCATGGCTGGACTGTGTTCTATTGGGCGTGGTGGATTTCATGGTCACCATTTGTAGGTATGTTTATTGCGCGTATCTCTAAAGGTCGAACAGTGCGTGAGTTCTTGCTTGCTGTGATCTTTATCCCGACGTTAGTGACGATTATTTGGATGGCTACTTTTGGTGGTATAGCGATTGATCAAGTGGTTAATAAAGTCGGTGAACTAGGTATTAATGGTATGAATGATATCTCACTTACTTTATTCCATGTTTACGATGCACTACCATATGGTTCAGCAATTTCAGTACTGTCGATTATATTGATATTGATCTTCTTTATTACGTCATCTGACTCAGGTTCATTGGTCATCGATAGTATCACTTCTGGTGGTAAGATAGATGCTCCGGTTCCACAGCGAATTTTCTGGGCGACAGTCGAGGGTGCTATCGCTGGCGTTATGCTTTGGGTTGGCGGTAAAGAAGCGCTTCAGGCACTACAGTCTGGTGTGGTTGCGACAGCCTTACCATTCACCTTTGTGTTGTTACTAATGTGCGTTAGCTTAGTGAAAGGCTTAAACAGCGAACTTGCGTTATATACGAACCATAAAAAGTTGCCTAAAACAGCTTAAGGTCATTCATCTAGTTTTATACCCAAGTTACCTCAAGATGCTCGTTTCAGCGAGAATTTGTTGGGCTCTAGGCAAGGCACTTATTTATAGACCTAGTCGTTCTACGTTGAAAATAAGTAACACCGCATAGATCCCAACAAAACTCGCCCTTCGGGAGTGATTCAGCGTATCAACTTCTGTGTCAAATGTGTTTGAAAGGGAATGCCATTCCTACACACATTTTCCTTGAATTAAACACGCTGAGATCACTCTGAATCCTGCATCTTGGGGTAGCTTGGGTATATACGAACGATGATGACAACAATTTAATCGGTCTCAAGCGAATGTTTGAGGCCGATTTTTTTGTATGATGAAAGCTCAAATACTTTAGGAATTGTTTTACGTCTGTGGCCATTATTAAGTGGTTATTAGAGCGTGATTTCAATGGCATAAATACCGTGCAGAGGGATCATAGCTTGGTATTCGTGAAAGCTGTTCAATAAAATAACGCCATCTTCTATGGTATTGCATAATGTTGAAAGTACGTCGAGGCTTTCTTGCTCAAGCAGGCTTCTTGCATCAGGATAATGACGAACAGCAACCACCTTTACTTTCAAAGCGTCTGGTTCAATAATCTCAAGCCCAACGAATGGGGGGCCTGCAATGATCTGAAAAAGAATAGTATCCCCAATTTTAAGCTGATCATACTGAATAGATTCGTAAGAGTTATTGGTTCTAATTTCGACTTTTTTCTTACCTAAGCGAATCGCTTGTATGGCTTTACGATAGATCTCAAGTTTGTATTCCATGTAACTATTTACTCTTATTTTAGAGAATGTTTCTATGCAGAATAGCAAAAATAGTGGTAACTGGTATGAACTATTCCACTGATATATTTGCCATTACACCTGAGCATGTCTCCTTAGGTTTATCCCATAATATCGGTAATAGCCGACTATGTTACTGCCGATAAACAGTAGTTCCATAATCACAGCCGTTGGCGATCCTGCAAGGTAATTGTGTACTAGCCAAATTGTCGTTCCAACGATCATTAATTGCCGTAAGCGTTGATCGTTTTGGCAAAATGAAGCTGACGTTTGGAATACTGTACCGCTGAAACTTAAAAGGCTGAGTAAGCCGGAGAAGGTCGAAGATGTGATGACTAAAGCGCAAATTAAAAAGAATGACATCAACACTTTAGACGTCGTAAAAATACTGGAAAAATAGCGGATGCTTGCCAGCAGCATTAAACCCGCAGCAGTCCATTGTTCAAGTAAGATAAAGTGGGCACTAATTAATACACCTGAAAAACATAAACAACAGACAATTTTTTGCCTTTGTTTAAATTGAAATGATGCAAGATCGAACACGATAGCAATGGCAATTAAAAGTTGTGACCAAACAAATGTTGACATGAATGCTCTCACTCTAAGTTTTTGTTTAATAATGAAAATAGAGTGATTATTATGACGGTGAATACTGTGAGAGGAATTAACTTAAGTTAATTCAGTCCTTAATTCTTGTTTTTAACCGAGATAGACTAACAGGACTAATGCCTATATAGCTGGCTATTTGAATATTGTTAAGCTTCTTAACCCAGTGTGGCCAATATTGCACAAGATGCTGATAACGTTGTTCGGGGTTATTGAGTAAAAGTAAGGCCTCTTTTTGTTCTTTAAATATAAGCTGTTGTTGTAATAGAGAAACCTTTGCAGGTAAATATTCTGGTAAAGATAAAATATGTAAGGGTACTCTTATTACTTTAGCCTCATCTATAGCTTCAATTTGGTATTGAGCCGATATTCCCTGTAACCAGCTTGAATATAAAAAACAGAGTTCACCCGAAAAATAAAACTCTTTGCAGCGTTCGCTACCTCTTTCATTAAAGTGGCAGGCTCTTAAAATGCCTGACGTAATAAAATACCCATAACGTTGCTCTGAACCTTGTGCGAGTAATGCCTCGCCAGCATTTAGGGTTATCGTTTTAAATTGGGATATGTGTGATTCAATGACTTGATTTGAAACACCTAAATCAGAGAAAAAATTAATAACCTTAGTAAACGTATCCACTTTCAAATAAGCCTTCATCTAAAAATTATCCGTGCCAAGACTAGCATAATCACCTTAAGTGTCGTCACGATAAATATCGTTATCGCAGATATAGCCAGCTTAAGCTGAGAGCTCTCATTATTTATTACTATCAGCTATCAAATTGATAGGAGGGACTTATTATTTTGATAGATAGTCATGTGTGAGTGAGAAACGCTCTTATTTAGCGTTATCTTAAGCGTTAAATTCCTTTCCTAAATCAAAGTCTTTCTATTGATGTAGTTCTCATTTTTACCCCAAATTCTGACGGTGCTCACGAATCTAATCGCTTATCTAACACTTTAATAAGATTGGCTTAATAGTTGCCTTTTTGAATCCATAGAGATTAACAATCACTCATTCTCTCGTCTTAGAGACATGCCTGATGACTATCAAATAGAAGTAGAATTCAAAAAAGGTAAGAACAATGATTGAACATTATTTACAGCCAGAGTCGACCATTCAAGCTCTTGAACTCATGAAGCAACATACAGGTGTTGCAACATGGTTTGCTGGTGGTACAAAACTCAATGCTACGCCAACTAAAACCGACAAAACAGTGGCTATTTCTCTTGATAAGCTAGCGCTGGATAAAATCGAACTACAGGGTGAAGCCCTTCATATCGGCGCGATGTGTCATATTCAAAGTTTGATTGATAACGAGCTAACGCCTGTGGCATTAAAACAAGCGGCGGCATTCATCTATTCTCGTCATGTCCGTAACCAAGCCACTATAGGTGGTGAAATTGCAGCATTCCAATCAGAAGCGTTGTTAGTGCCAAGTTTAATGGCATTAAAGGCAACGGTTATTCTCGCTAACGCCAGTCAGATGGATATTGAAGATTATATCAATAGTGAGCAACGTGAACTAATCATAGAAGTCATTATTCCAAACGTAAATTTGATGTGTATCGGTTACAACATTACGCGTTCGGCTGCAGGGCTTGCGGTTGTGACTGCCGCTGTTTCTGTTGATCAGCAAGGAAATAAAATTATTGCTTTAGACGGTGTGTCACCATTTCATCATGGTTATGCCGTTCCTGTTCGATTACGCGATGTTGAAGCACAAGACTTAAAAGGTGAGTTACTAGAGCAAGCCGTGGCAGATGCCGTTCATCCGGTCGCGAACCTTTGCGGCGGCGTGGAATACAAACGTTATATCGCTGGCGTTGTGGTTACCGATTTACTTGCTGAATGTCAGCATCTTGCTCAGGAGGCTTAATCATGACGATTACATTTACCTTAAATGGTCGACCGCAAACGCTAGAATGTAAATTGGGTGAAAACGTACAAACGCTATTACACGGCATGGGCTATCACTCTGTGCGTAATAGTGATGATGGTTTTGGTTTTGCTGGCTCAGACGTTATTTTGCTCGATGGGGTGTTAAAGAATGCTTCGCTATTAGTAGCAGCACAGCTTGAAGGCAAAGAAGTACAAACAGCAGAATCGCTAGGACAGTGGAACCAATTAAGCCTAGTGCAACAAGCCATGATTGATGTAGGCGTAGTGCAATCGGGGTATAACGATCCTGCGTTGGCATTGATCCTTACGCAATTGCTTGAAACGAATACCCAACCAAACCGTGCAGAAATTGACGATGCATTGTCAGGTTTATTCAGCCGAGATGCAGGTTATCAGCAGTTTTACGAAGTGGTTGAATTAGCGGTGAAACGCTTGAAAGATCCTGAGCATAATCAGAGTTTTGCACCAGAATTTCGTGATGATCTAACCATTGTTGGTAAAAATTGCCCTAAGATTGATTCGGCTAAAATGGTGCAAGCTAAACCCTGCTATGTAGAAGATCGTATTCCGGCTAATGCATGTGTTGTTAAAGTATTACGTAGCCCGCATCCGCACGCGTGGATCACTCATTTAGATGTCAGTAAAGCCGAAGCATTACCGGGTGTGGTATCGGTTATTACTCATTTAAATTGTCCAGATATTCCTTATACTCCGGGTGGACAAAGTGCACCTGAGCCGTCACCACTTGATCGTCGTATGTTTGGTCAGAAAATGCGTCATGTCGGTGATAGGGTTGCCGCTGTTGTGGCTGAAAGCCCTGCAATTGCCGAGCATGCATTAACACTGATTGATGTTGAGTTTGATGTTCTAAAACCAGTTATGAGCATTGATGAAGCAAGGGCAGCAGAAGCGCCGATTATTCACAATGAACCGATTGAATATGGCGTCGGTGCCCCTGATGATTTAGAGGCTCAAAATGCCAACGCAGATCCTCGTGAAGGTAAGCTGATTGTTAACTTCCCGATAGGCTGTTTCCCGCGTAAAAATATTGCAGCCAGCGTACGTGGGCATATTGGTGATTTGAACAAAGGCTTTGAAGAAGCTGATGTGATCATCGAGCGTACTTATGAATCAAAACAGGTTCAGCAGTTACCTGTAGAAACCCATATTTGTTATAGCTACATGGATGGCGAGCGCCTCGTTATGCATGATTCCACGCAAGTGCCATGGCATGTGCGTCGTCAGGTCGCAAAAATCTTGGGCATTAAGCAAAATAAAGTACACATCGTTAAAGAACGTGTGGGTGGTGGCTATGGCTCTAAGCAAGATATCTTGTTAGAAGATGTGTGTGCATGGGCAACTTGGACAACCGGTCGTCCAGTGTATTTCCATCATACTCGTGAAGAAGAGTTTATTTGTAACTCTACCCGCCACGTAGCCAAAGTAACCGTTAAATTAGGCGCAACGAAAGACGGTAAATTGACCGCAATTGATATGGAATTCCGTGCAAATACGGGGCCTTATGGTAACCACGCTTTAACCGTGCCGAGCAATGGTCCGGCGTTATCTTTGCCTCTGTATCCTTGTGATAATGTCGATTTCCGTGTGACAACGTACTATTCCAATATTTGTCCAACGGGTGCTTATCAAGGTTATGGCGCACCAAAAGGTAACTTTGCATTAACGATGGCTATGGCAGAATTAGCCGAAGAACTGGGTATCGATCATTTAGACATGATTGAGAAAAACCGTGTAGTCGAAGGGCAAGAGCTAAAAATATTGGCGGCGATTGGCGAAGGTAAAATGCCAACGAGTGCCCCGAAAGTACATAGCTGTGCCTTGAAAGAAATCTTACGTGAAGGTCGAAAGTTGATCGAGTGGGATTCAGCCAAACCAGCGAAAGGTGATTGGAAAGTCGGCCGTGGGGCTGCGATTATCCAGCAAAAATCCGGTATTCCCGATATCGACCAAGCAAACTGCAGCATTAAGATGGCATCTGATGGCACCTTTATTGTTCACTCTGGTGGCGCCGATATTGGCACTGGTCTCGATACTGTTGTCAGTAAGCTGACTGCTGAAGTGTTACGTTGCCCTATGGATGACATCACGATTCATTCTGGCGATACTGATCATGCCCCATTTGATAAAGGTGCGTATGCATCATCGGGAACCTGTTTCTCCGGTAACGCGGCAAAACGTGCAGCAGAAGCGATGAGAGAGAAAATCTTAAAATGTGGTGCTGAAATGCTGGCAGAGCCAGTGGAAGATGTAGATGTTGTAGCTCCGGGCTTAGTGAAAGGTAAAACCGGTGAAGTCAGCTTCTTCGACATTGCCCATAAAGCAGAAAGTGGCACAGGATGGGGACAGCTATTAGCAACGGGTTGTTTTACAACGTCTGAATTTGCTTTCCCGTACGGTGCAAACTTTGCGGAAGTCTCGGTTAATACCCGAACTGGTGAAATTAAGCTCGATAAATTCCATGCTTTATTAGATTGCGGTACGCCCGTAAATCCTGATTTAGCATTGGGACAAATTTACGGCGCCAGCATGCGCGCTATCGGGCACAGTATGACGGAAGAACTTGTCTATGATGATAACGGCATTCCGCTAACCCGTGACTTAAAAAGCTATGGCGCACCAATGATTGGTGATATTCCAACAGAATTCAAAGCGGTACTTGTACCAAGTGATGATCCTGTTGGGCCTTATGGTGCGAAATCAATCTCGGAGATTGGGGTAAATGGTGCAGCACCAGCCATTGCATCGGCAATACATGATGCTTGTGGTGTGTGGTTAAGAGACTGGCACTTCACGCCAGAGAAAGTGCTAAAAGGTTTGAATAAGCTCTAAGTAATATTGAAGTGGTCATTTTTCTGGGGATGGGGAAATGACCACTTTTTTAGTTTACGAGTGAGCTGTCATAGCTTGGCCAATAGATTAAGTGATTACGAAATTATTTGATCGCAATTATTGGGGTAAGGCAACACTTGTGATTAGCGGTTAGTAACAGCAATCGTGATAGTCACGCTAAGTGTAAGGCCCTTGGTGTCATTCTGGTTAGGTTATCGATTCCATACTCGTTCAGGGAAGTCATTAACGGATGGTATTGAGATGAAACTGTTTTATAACGTAGAAGACAAACCACCAGTCGGAGCGTCAATTTTATTGGCGTTACAACATATGCTTGCGGCGATGGGAGCAATTATTGCAGTACCACTTGTCGTTGGAAGTGCCATAGGTTTACCGACAGATCAAATGGTCACTTTGGTTAATGCTGCATTGATGGTATCGGGTGTCGTTACCATTATTCAGTGCAAAGGTATTGGTCCTGTTGGTATTCGTTTACCTGTCGTCATGGGCACAAGTTTTACTTTTGTGGCTATTTCGATTTCTGTCGGATTAGATGCAGGTATCGCCGGTATTTTTGGTGCATCCCTTGTTGGCTCGGTCGTCATGATTGTAGGCAGCCGATTTATGCCACAAATTCGAAAGCTATTTCCACCCGTTGTATCTGGTACGGTAGTGGTCTTAATTGGTTTAACCATATTACCCGTTTCAGTCGATTGGTTTGCTGGCGGTTTTGTGGGGCAAGAAGAATATGGTCAGATAAACAATTTATTGCTGGGTTTATTAGTCTTAGTGGTGGTGATTGTTTTATCCCAATTAGGTAAAGGTATTATCTCTGCGGCAGCAATTGTAATAGGTATGGCTGTCGGCTACATCACTGCTATTTTCATGGGAATCGTTGATTTTTCACCGGTGAAGAATGCAGAGTTCTTTGCATTACCGAAGTTATTACCATTTGGCTTAACGTTTACGGTTAGCGGCATTATCGGTATGTCGATAGCGTATTTAGTCACTATTATGGAATCAACAGGCGACTTCCTTGCCTTAAGTGACGCTACCCATACAAAATTAACCGGTAAAAAGCTTTCTAGAGGAATTTTATGTGACGGTTTGGGCAGTGCATTAGCCTCTTTGTTTGGTGCAACGCCATTCTCATCATTCAGCCAGAACGTTGGTATTGTTTCTATCACTGGGGTCGCGAGTCGTCATGTTGTGGCGGTAACGGGCGTCATTATGTTGATAGCGGGCTTATTTCCAAAGTTAGGCGGTATTGTTGTCACTATTCCTTCTCCAGTATTAGGTGGCGCAGGCTTAGTCATGTTCGCGATGATCATTTCATCGGGTATTGGCATTCTTTCTCGTATCAGTTTTACCAAGCGAAACATGCTGATTATTGCTGTGGGTGTTGCATCGGGAATGGCGGTAACTGTTCGTCCTGAAGTGCTTACTTATTTACCTGATTCATTCCGCGTAATTTTAGGCTCTGGTATTACCACAGGTTCGTTAGTTGCGTTAGGTATGAATGCGTTCTTAGGTATAAACCGTGAAGATGAAGCAGAAAGTGCACAAGAAAAACGTGAAGCATTAAAAGAACAAATTAAAGAATGTGAAGCTTGCGACAAAGCACTGAAAGAAGAGGAAGCGCTTGAACAAAAAGAACAGTTAGAAAGTGCGAAATAGTCATTGTTTATAAAAACTGTTGTTTATAAAAGCCATTCTTTATAAGAGCAACTGTTTATAAAAGCATTGCTATAAAAGTATTGTTATAAAAACAGCCGTTTATAAAAATAGAAGATTTGAAAATAAAGCGTTACGTCGCGTTGCTGGTTAACCCTACACGTTTTTTATCAGCAGCTGAAAGACGACGAAAGCGCAAAGACAACTATTAGAGGTTTATATGGAATATAGCCAATCAATTAAAGCGATTCGTGCATCTATTTTAGATATAGCGTGTGTCGTAGATAAACCGGAAGATATCGAACAACACCTGCGTTTTATCGAAGACGGATTAATGCTGGTTGATAATGGTCGAATTGAATGGGTGGGAACCTGGGAAGAGGGTAAAGACAAAATACCTGATTCAGTGCGTATTCGTAGTTACCCTGGCAAGATTGTTATGCCAGGATTTGTCGATACACATATTCACTACCCACAAGCAGAAATGGTGGGGGCTTACGGTGAACAGCTTTTAGAGTGGTTAAATAATTACACCTTCCCGACAGAAGCCCGTTATAAAGATAAAGACTATTCACGTGAAATGTCGGCGTTCTTCCTCAAGCAGTTATTACGCAATGGTACAACGACCGCATTGGTATTTGGTACGGTACACCCTGAATCTGTTGATGCATTATTTGAAGCGGCTGAAGGCATCAATATGCGGATCATTGCTGGTAAAGTAATGATGGATCGTAACGCCCCTGATTATCTATTAGACACACCCGAAACGAGTTATAACCAAACCAAAGAATTAATTGAAAAGTGGCATAAACGCGGTCGTTCGTTATACGCCATTACGCCTCGTTTCGCGCCAACTTCGTCGCCAGAACAACTTGCGATGGCGGGTAAATTGAAACAAGAATATCCCGATACTTATGTGCACACACATTTGTGTGAAAACAAAAATGAAATTGAATGGGTAAAAGAATTATACCCAGAGCAAGACGGTTACCTCGATGTGTATCATCATCATGGTTTAACGGGTTCAAAAAGTGTTTTCGCTCACTGTATTCATCTTGAAGATAAAGAGTGGGATTGCTTGCAAGAGACTGATTCTGCTATTGCTTTTTGCCCTACATCAAATCTGTATTTGGGCAGTGGCTTATTCAAATTACAAGAAGCATGGCAGCGTAAAATCAAAGTGGGAATGGGGACGGATATTGGTGCCGGAACCACGTTTAATATGATGCAAACATTGAATGAAGCCTACAAGGTGATGCAGCTGCAACAACACCGTTTATCGGCATTTGAAGCGTTCTACCTTGCGACATTAGGCGGGGCAAAGTCGTTATCACTCGATCACCTAATTGGTAACTTTGAAGTAGGAAAAGAAGCTGACTTTGTTGTGATCGATCCTTGTGCCACACCATTACAACAGCTACGTTACGACAGCTCAAAAAGCCTTGCTGATGAATTATTTGTCTTAATGACATTAGGCGATGATCGCAGTATTTATCGTACCTATGTTGATGGGCGCTTAGTGTATGAACGCGGCTAGTTAAGTTTGATACCGAATTAAAATTGAACATTGTTGAGAGGAAGCTCAACGAACCTATAGGCTGCAAAGGTAACAACAAAGATCGACCTTTGATACTCCAACTGATTTTATAGAACTGGGTGTCTAAATTTGAGTTTCTAGAATTGATCATTGAAATATCAATGGTGAGTTTCTAGAATCTCGGTTCGATTTTTATCGCTTTTGCTCCTGACGACAAATCAAAGGAACTAACATCATGTCTGATCACAGTGCAATACATACAGGACAATCAACAAAAGACACTGATCTTAACAAAACGGAAAACCCAGAAGCAAAACCTGAAATAAAAGGAGGGCTTGATGGCTACTTTTATATTACAGAGCGTGGTAGTACCGTAAAAACAGAAATGGTCGCTGGGTTAACGACGTTTTTAGCGATGGTTTACTCCGTTATTGTAGTGCCGAGCATGCTTGGGGCTGCAGGGTTTAACCAAGGTGCAGTATTTATTGCGACCTGTTTGGTTGCCGCATTTGGCTCATTATTAATGGGCTTATGGGCAAAGCTACCAATGGCAATCGGCTGTGCTATCTCGTTAACTGCTTTTACAGCATTTAGCTTGGTATTAGGGCAGGGCATCAGTATTCCTGTTGCGTTGGGTGCAGTATTCCTTATGGGTGTGGTGTTTACCGCTATTACTGTAACGGGGGTAAGACAGTGGATTTTAACGAACTTACCACATGGTATCGCACACGGTACGGGTATTGGTATAGGTCTGTTTTTACTGCTAATTGCCGCAAATGGTGTGGGTTTAGTGGTTAAAAATCCGTATGAAGGTTTACCGGTAATGCTAGGTGAATTTACCTCGTTACCTGTGCTTATGTCCGTGTTTGGTCTTGCGGCTATATTTGGCCTAGAAAAACGCCGTGTACCGGGTGGTATTCTTTTAGTGATCGTAGCGATTTCAGTATTCGGTATTATTTTTGATCCGAATGTTGTGTATCAAGGGCTTTTTGCTATGCCATCGTTTGGCGCTGAAGGTGAATCACTACTGGGCACCATGGATATAATGGGTGCATTAAACCCTATCGTTATTCCAAGTGTTCTAGCCTTGGTGATGACCGCAATTTTTGATGCAACAGGGACTATTCGAGCTGTTGCGGGTCAAGCAAACTTACTTGATAAAGACGGTCAGATTATCAATGGCGGTAAAGCATTAACGGCAGATTCAGTCAGTAGTATTGTTGCTGGTTGTGTGGGTGGTGCACCTGCTGCTGTATACATTGAATCTGCTGCTGGTACGGCTGCTGGTGGTAAAACAGGATTAACGGCTACAGTAGTTGGCTTGTTGTTTGTACTGATGTTGTTCTTGTCACCTGTTAGTTATCTTGTTCCTGCATACGCAACAGCCCCTGCATTGATGTATGTGGGTTTATTAATGCTGAGTAATGTAAGCAAGTTAGATATGAGTGATTCTGTTGATGCCTTATCTGGCTTAATGTGCGCAGTATTTATCGTATTAACAGGTAATATCGTTACAGGTATTATGCTTGGCTTTAGCTCGCTGGTTATTGGTCGTGTTGTCTCTGGTGAATGGAAAAAGCTAAATGTCGGTACGGTACTTATCGCAATCGTATTAGTTGTTTTCTACGCTGGAGGTTGGGCTATTTAACATAGCTTTATACCGACAGTATTATTAACAATCAAAGCCGTTGCATATTATGCCGCGGCTTTTTTTGTTTTCTATGTTCAATTCAAATGGTTTAAGTGACTGACCGCATCTTTAAATTGCTCATTGAGTTCCTCGTGCCTTAATACTTGCTTTTCAGTATCAAAATGATCATAAAAACTAGGTATAGATAAACTAGCTTTAACTATTCCATCAAAATATGGTGCTGATTGTACCGCAGAGGCAAGTACACTAGCCCCCCCCAAAGAACCTGGTGAAGTGGAAAACAGAACCATTGGCTTGTTTTGAAAAACCTTAGGCTCAATACGAGAGCACCAATCAAATATGTTTTTGTATGCGACTGAATACGAACCATTATGCTCTGCAAATGAAATGATAATTCCGTCACATCCCTCTATTTTTGCTAAAAAATCTTTGGCTAATTTTGGATGCCCCAATTCTTCTTCTTTATCTTGACTATATAAAGGCAATTCATAATTATTTAAATCTAAAATTTCAACATCAACTTTATTTAATAACTGACTAGCATACCCAATCAATTGTTTATTGATTGACTTCTTGTGATTGCTAGCAGCAAAGGCAATAATTTTCATGATTATTTTCCTAATAGTTATTACTTAGTCGCAAAATAGGAGTCGTGGGAGTATGTTATTTATCAAGACACTAGTTTTAACATTATGACTAGCAACTCTTCTAACCGTCAACTCTGAGGAACACCACCTGTAATCACATTAGCACAGGTATTACAAATCAGCCTTAACAGTCAGTGAATGAGTTCTAGCTCTAAATGAGAATGGGATCGACCTGAGTTAGACAAAAGATCGCAGAAGTGACCTCTTTTATTTTTTCGGTGAGACACATTACAGCCCCTAAAGAAGGGGCTGTTTGATTTATGGTTACGAAGTAGTGAATGTAGCTGCCTTTTTTCTGCAACGCTAATTCAATATAAATATGACAGCCAATAAAATACTTGCGATCATAGCGGCAAGATATTGTTCATAGATTACAGAATACTATGCAAAACCTATTACCCATTGATTCGCTAAAGCTCGATTTTCTGAAAGCTTTACAAACATCTCATCTCGTTATTGAAGCTGAAACTGGTTCTGGTAAATCCACCAGATTACCTTTATGGGCAGCAGAATCTGGACGTGTTTTAGTGGTTGAACCTCGTCGAGTAGCGTGTACCGCGTTGGCTGAATATGTTGCTTCTAGTAATGGTGAAACGTTAGGTAAGCGAATTGGTTATGCCATCCGTTTTGATAATCGCTTTAATGACAATACTCAAGTTATTTTCGTTACTCCCGGTGTTGCTTTACGCTGGATGATAGAAGACAAATTGCAGTCTTTTACTACCATAATGATTGATGAATTTCATGAGCGCAGGTGGGATACAGATTTATTGTTGGCGTTACTGAAAAAAGAAAATGCGCACCAATTGATTGCAACATCAGCGACGATGGATAGCCAACGTTTGGCTGACTATCTTGGTGCGCAGCATCTTAAAGCAACAGGCAGAACCTATAACGTAGAGGTTGTTTACAAAGCAAATGATAGCCGCGATATGCCTGATGTCCGTGGTATTGAACGAAAGGTAAAAGAGGTGGTTGAACAATATTATCGTGAACAAGATGATATTTTAATTTTCCTACCTGGTCGTAAAGAAATTAGCCAATGTGTATCGACATTAACACAACATTTTAAAGAGCAAATCAACTTAGGTTTAATCGATGTAATCCCATTACATGCCTCAGTATCTGATGATGAACGCTATCGCGCATTAACTAAAAGTGACAAACAGCGGGTAATTGTTGCAACCAATGTGGCTGAAACCTCGTTAACGATTCCCGGTGTTACTTTAATTATTGATAGTGGACTAGAGCGAAGAACACATCAGCGAAATGGCCGTACTGTATTAGGTTTACATGCTATTTCGAACGCCAGCTCTGAACAGAGAAAAGGTAGAGCTGGTCGAGTGAGTGAAGGAATATGCGTTCGGTTATACGGAAAAGCTGCGCCATTAGAATATTTAACACCACCCGAATTACATCGAGAAGAGCTGGTCGAACCGATGCTGGCCGCTGCGTGTTGTGGCTATCAATTTAATGAGTTGGCATTTGTTGATAGTCTTCCAGAGAAAACGACTCAGCAAGCGATTGTTCGATTACACAATATGAGAGCGATTGATCAAAATGGGCGAGTCACCGCACATGGACGGCTGTTATTTCCGCTACCGATTGACACGCTTTTTGCGCACTTAATCACTGTTATGCCCAATAAAGCCAGCCAAGAAGCGATGGTCGATTTGTCTGCTGCGTTGTCTGTACCTCAGCGTTTATGGCAGTTTCCTAAAAGCGAAGAGGGCAGAGAAGAGTTAGTGCAATGGCAACCTCAGCACTGTGACGCGACAACACTGATTAAAATATTACGTGAAGATGCACCTGAATCCCTTAATATTGATAAGCAAGTGCTTCAAGATGCGCGTCAGTTATCGAGCCAAATTCGTGAAGCATTGGAATTACCGATGCTGGAAGTTGCGACATCAATTAAACGTGAACAATGGTTAAATGCAGTTATTGAAGCAGCACCTGAATTAGTGTTTGTGCGCCGAGAAAAACGTAAGCAGGCGTTAGGTAATGGCTATAGTGAGGTGAGTATTGGCCGTGAAAGTCGCTTTTCAGACGATGATGAAGCCGCTATCGTTTTTGATCAATATGCAATGCCTGGTCGTGGCAGTAAACAAACATTAGCGTTGGCAACCTGTATGACGCCAATAAGCCTGGAACAGCTGATTGCGTTAGATTTGGGTGAGCAGGTAGCAGGAAAAAGCGAAATTGTAGAGGGTGAATGTCGAGTTGAAATTGAACGTCGTTATGCTGGGCGGGTTATTCAACGACAATGGCAAAAACCTAAAGGAAGTGTGGCTAAAGAGACATTAGTCGATTTGATTCTCCAAGGATATATGCTTTCAGGCCTAGCAGAAAAGATCAGTGCTGATATCCAGCAATGGAATTTATATTTAGCTTTGGGACGATATGATGCCTCGCTCTACAGCACCAACATAAAGCCCGAATCTATCGATGTTGTTAAGTGGCTATCTATTCAAATTGAAGACCTTGGGATTGAGTCGTCAGATGATCTGGAATTATTCTCTATGGACGACTTTCATTTTGAGGGCATCCCAGAATGGGAAAGGGAAGATTTTGATACCGAGTATCCACATCGAGTGCAATTAAATGATTTAGTGATGAATATTGAATACGGTATTCATCGAAAAGCGGTCGTTGCTACTTATATTAAAGGTAACCGAAAAACAGATCCTAAACGGTGGGAGTTGCCTCGTTGGCAAGGGTGGAAGATACAATACCGAAAAGCAAGCAGAACGGTAGATATTAAATAATCACGATTGTAATGATTGGAGACTGTAAACAATAGTATTAAGCCTTGAAATGAAAGCAGCCAGTTTCTGGCTGCTTGATCGTATTGAGGATGTTTGTATTATAATTTCAATTCGTAATATTTACCTGTTCCGCGGGTAGGCTAACGGTTTCTCTAAAAGGTTCTTGTGTGCTGTCTACATACCACGCTTCAATTAATAAACTTTTTAATTGGGATGTGGCAGTTATTGTACCTTTGAAATTACCATTTTTAATTTCACCAGCAATAATTCGGCTGTTTGCATCAGGTACTGGCGTGCCTGTCGCATCGATCGAATATCTCCCATAGATACTCAAAAACATGGTTTCTGTTTCATTAAGGTCAATAATAATGCTTACAGGATAAGAGCTTTTAAAATTGAAGCCGTCTGGTACGACTAATGATTCAAATTTTGCTGAAGACTCATCGTTTACCGCTGCACTATCGGCAGGAGAATCAGGATTACTGGTCGATGCATCATCTCCGCCACCGCCACCGCAGCCTATTAATAAAAAGACGACAGGTATGATTAAGAATAAATTTTTCATATTGGAATCCTTTGTCGTGTTTTATTCAAATAATTGATTAATAACAGCATTACTACGTAGGTACCAATCAGTATTCGTTGCACCGCCAGAGGTCGCGTACCCTTCTAAATCTGGATATGCAGCTAAAATATCGGTTCTTTCACTTGGGTGGTTCCACTCGCCATCAATAAGTAAACCAAATGAAATTCCGTTATCGGTGTGGTAAGTATCGCAATCTTCGCCCGGGCAATTTGTATATGTAGACGTATCATCATTGGTAGAGAAAAAGCTTGAAGATGCAACCGATGTAATGTCATCACCTTTTAAATGTATCTCGAGAGATCGACCAGGGTTACCGCCAAATGAATCACCATGATAGCGACCTTCTAACCCACATATGAATGGGTTAAGTGGCATACTGGGTCCTGTACCTGCAGCAAGTGGTGTACTGAATGGAATACTTGCTTCGAAGACAAATTGGTTAGCGCTATCGCTTGAACACCCTTGCCAGACTCGGTAATAGTTTCCTTCACTACCTGAACAAACAGGATCTGTAATTTCAGCTTTTAAATTGGTAGAAATAACCGCGACGGCATTCGTAGTACCAGCCTCTAGTACTGTTGCTTCGTGTTTAGTTTGATTATTCACTACGAGCTTTGTTAAATCTTCGTCGATAGATGATCTTGCTATACCATCGAGTTGTACGGCAAAGCCGTTGATGAAATCAGCGCCGTATGCTTGTAAGCTGCCAGAGATATCATAGCGAACAATATTCCCTGTATTTGTATCTGTGACAGTATCAACACGGTAAAACATTACAACATCGTTAAAATCGAAGTCATCTTTTTCTGGCCAATTATCTTCGTAGGCTAAGGTTACCCATGTACCTTCCCCTGGATAGTAATTATGGGTAAGGTTTTGTTCGTTAATCGTAACGCTGTAATCTTCGACTTCCCCGTCTGTTACACCCCCAAAATATGTGATACCTGTATTTCTTGCCCCTCTAAATCGTGCCCAAGTTGTTGCGGGAGTTGCGGTTTCTGGTACACGCAATTTAAGAATATTCACCCCTGGTGGTAATAATTGGTCAGTAATAGCTTGTTCACCTTCATCGGCAAAATCACCATCATCATTCCAATCAAACCAAGCGCTTACATAAGTATTTGCACCTCCGCCAATAGTGACTTGAATGCGGGTGTCTGAGCCTTGTTTTAAATCGTTAATAAATACAATGCCGTCTTCATCGTCAGAGCTTGTAGCATCGTCAGAAGAGCCTGATAAAACAGCTGAGTCGCCTTCATCATCAATGAGTGAGCCAAAGAAAAAGTTAGGCCCTATAAAGTGGCGAGGTCCGTTGGTTAGTATGCTGGTTTTATAACTTTCGGGTGCATCGCCAAAATCAGTATTTGTTGCGATAACAGGGGCGCTTGCACATCGAGCACCATCATTTTGTCCAGAAAGTGGTCCACTCGCAAAAAATTCGGCTGTAGCATCAATCGTTCCTGTAATATCACGCAAATCTATCCGGTAAATATTCCCATCTACATTATTGCTGATGTACATGAAGCCATTCACGTCAAAATATTGTGCACCAAACGTCGTAGACCCTGTTAACCCTGTCGAACCAACAACCGCAAAACTGGCGTTGCCTGACCCATCGAAACTGAATTTATATAGGTCGTTAGCACTGTTTTCCACCGCAAATAGTTCGCCAGTTTCAGGGTAGAATGCAAAGTCAGTTAAATTTAATGTCGCTTCAGCAGCCGTCATTATTTCTACAGCAATAAAATTGTCATCACCTGTACTGAGATCGATTTTATACATACCAGTACCTCTAAGATAGAAGTACAAAGCATCATCAAATACATCACCGACAAAGAAATTAGTATCAGCAGGTAAACCTGTAACGGATACATTTTCAATAAGGTAAAGCTGATTGATACGCGTAACCGTTGAATCACCTTTGTTCCAGCCATAAATATAGCGATCTGTTTCATTGAAACCTACCGCATTGATAACGCCTGTAGCGCCGGTATTTTGATCATTTGCAACTCGATATGCCCCTGAGGAAAGGTCAACTTCATAAACAGTTGATGGGCTTCCTTGAAACAACATTGCCTCTGTCGGGCAATCATCAAATGGATGAGCACCATAAACATCAATAGAAGCAGAGCATAATGCAATAAGTAAAGTTGTTCGCTTCAGACATTTCATATTTATGCCTTCTAAATTATTTAAAGTCGAGTTCATACGAGAAGCATCAATATGTATACCAGTTTTTGAACTGATATTTTTATTTGAATTTATCGGGAAAACAGGTGGTTGTGTAAGAGTCTCATCATATTAATAATAAGATTGCCAATATGGAGCCTTTATTCGCAAAATGATAATGATTAAAAAAATATAATTTAGACAAGGGAGGGGTGTTTTTAGACAACGAGTAGAACTTCTATGTTTATTCTTATAGCTATATATATGGCAATGTAATTTACGCTCTAGTTATTAATCTAGAGCGTAAATAATTTCACTATTCTTAGTGGAATCTTAATTCGTTGGGTATTCACTCCAAGTGTTACCATCTAGTGAAATATAACGTTTATTGTTTATATCCATAACTGTTGTTCCTGAGTTCTCTGCTACAACAGATGTTTCGGGTAAATTGATAACAAGTTTTTCTGGATCAAAGGTGGCTAATTCATAAATATTTTGGTCTAAGATATTTGATATTAAAGAAGAAACAGCTAAGTAACTTGATGGTGCTGTAATATGTACAGTTTTTCCTGTTCGCTCAATATTCTTGCCAAACACTTTTAAACCGACTGGTACATGGGTTATTGATGGTGCTGGGATTTCACGCATTCCAGAAATTTGCATTTTATCACCGCGCATTCCAGCACCATGTTCAGGCACCAGCACAACCACAATATTACGTTCAGATACTTTTAGTTCATTAAAGAAGGAATACAAATCGTCGAGTAAATTGTTTAATCGACGTTTATAGCTGATTAGACTCGTTGATGCATTATTGTTAATAATACGGTTGCCATCATGAAGTGAAATCGTATTGTATAGAGCCACGACTTTACCATTGCCATTTTTTATACGTTCTTGCCACCAACGGTCTAAAATATCTTTATCTCTAAAGATAGATGCGCCATCAAAACCTTTTTGATAAGGGGTTAACCCTTCTTGCGGCATTAAGTTTGTTTCAATCTTTCCATCTTTTTTAATAAGGCTTAAGAAGCTATCGAAAACACCATCATGGTTCATTAATAAGTTTTCTTGGAATCCAAGATCTGCTAAATTTTCAAATAAATAGCATTGATTAGATGCTGCATCGTCAAATAACTGGCTATGTTCTTCTTGCCCACAGTTTGCCCGTAAAAGGCGGATTACCGCTGGTCCACTATAAGATGTAGCAGAGTTGAAATTATCAAACATGATGTCAAAATCATCAAAAAGCGGGTGATTCTGCAAGCCTACAAGTTTAATATCATCCCAGGCAACAGAGCAGATACTTAAGAAAAGAAGGTCGAATGGGGCATCTGATTTAGTGTTGTTGTCGAAGTTCGTGACGCGTTTTGCTTCTTCAGAGAAGAAGTTTTTTTTAAAATTATTGAGTACATCATCGTTAATTTCTGAAATCTGTAACGGTTGTTTTTCTTTTACGTTTTGGTCTGTTGTTTGCTGTTGTGCTAATAATGATGGGGTATTTTCAATGTTTGGCGTTGTGATAATTGATTGGGGAATACTGATGTAAATGAGAGCGATTAAAACCAGTACTGTTACTCGAAGATATTTATTCAGTAAATAGTAAGCAGCAGACAACGTGAAAATAGTTAATAACGTTGTTAGTGAGATAAATCGCCCCGCGAGTTCTATTAGATAGCTCAGCTCAAATTGCATAAGCTGTCCTATTTGAGACCACAGCCTGTCAAGTGGTGGTAAATAGGAGTCAAAATGCAATAACCATAAACCAATTGGAATAGAGATAAAAGCTCGAGTAATTTTTAGCCATTTAAACGATATGGGTAATAATAAAAAGCTGATAAAGGCGAAATTTTCAATCGTATGAAAGCTGATATCACCTTTTAAGAATAAGGCTATTTTTATAATAAAGTAAACATTCCACCAGCCTAAACCGTTAAGAATGTTTTTGGGTTCCGATGTTTGGCTATTCATTATTTATATTCATTCTTTTTGTTTGACGGTTGAGCCTTTTTCATGCGCTCTTCAAAGTATGTTGGTTTTTGAATACGATGACGGTAGAACTTCTTTAAACCTGAAAAGATATCTCGCAGTAGGTAACCAATGATAATACCAATAGAGAGACTAGCAACGACTGTTAATATGAAATTGCTAACATTCATTATTTGCACCTTACTTTCAGCGGTTTGTTTATCGCAAATTGTGTAATGGCTGATTCAGGTCTTATATGTTCTTTGTTTATAGATGAAATATGTTGTTCCGTTGAAATCGTTATAGCATCAGAAGGTATATCGACGGCATGCTTAATAATATTCTTTAATTCCAACTCAAAATCATAATTATCTTCAATGATAATATGGGAGTGAAAGAGATCGCTGACTGGGATGTCAAAAATGTTATTGAGGGCGATCTGAGCGTCATTCATACGTACTGCGCTGAATAATATATATATCGCATGATTACACGCAGTTGCAATATCGCCATCGCGACGAATATGGCATAAACGTAAACATTCTTCTGCGCTCATTCCGGGTAAAAGGTTCAATTTTATCAAAGAGAAATGTAGCTGTGTTTGCTCTGATACTTCAATCAGTTTAGAGCAGTAAGAAACGAAGTTTTTATTAGAAAGGTAGCCCTTGTAGCCATATTCTCTATCAAATTTTAGTAAGGATTCAATTGAATCTGGTATCTGACGAGTAAAAATTTGCCCTTGAATAGCTTCAATTAAACTAAGAAATTTGGCGTAAGACATATTATAAGGAGTAATAAGGTTTATCCCAGCCTTCATCAGAAATTTCTCGTCAGAATACCGTAGACATTGAGCCATTTCTCTTACAATGATTTTAACAGCGCTGCCTGCTTTGCGTCTTAGATGAAAGCTATCGAGTGCAAGTTGTTTGACTTCATGCGTATCATAACAACTTAGAATTACGGTGGAAGCTTGTATATGTATAGTCTCTAGTATGTTGAAAAGTTCAGTATTAGTATTGCTAATAATGACTTTACCAGGTACTTGTATGCCATCACCGATGGCAGTCATTGGCGCATATACCCGCTCATCGTCTGTGAATTTTAGCCTCGAATGGTAATTACTGTCGTTTTCGCGAGAGCTAACATAATATTGATTTCGGTCATTTGTATTGAGATTGAATTCAACATTACTTATTACGCCATGATGACTACCCCAAAAAATCACATGGTAATTAGAGTGAGTTCCATCAACGTGTTGCAATGTAGCTAGTCCAGATATATAGCGATTAAGTAAAGCAAGTTGAGGCTTGATGACAGATGTTACGGTAGCGCCAATTATTATAAAATTAATGGCTATTTTTTGATCTATAGCCCATATTTTTGTTTTTCTGAAGAAATACGTTACATCGTTATTATTACATTGATCAAAGATTTTATCAGGTATTGAAATTATTAAGATAGAATCGGTACGGAACTGCATTTTAATGAGATCATTGACGACATTTTTTAAATTGATAGTTTTATTTGTAAACTTGGAACCAAGGAAAAACTTTTTTTGGCAGTTTACATTCATATTATCGTAGCTTTCTTGCCTTTCATTAGCATCAAAACCAGAAAAATAATCATCTATATTTGATAAGGAAATAAGAGATACCAACTTTACATCTACTATGAGTCGATTAATGTACTTAAAACTCGATTTTTTTGTATTAAACAGGTTTATATACTGACAGGTACAATCAAATGAAGCTGCATCTAAATCTAGATTTAGTATTCCTGACATAATATGACCTTAAATGAGTTTACAGAATGCGATGTCATTAAGAAGGGTTATTAGTTATATATCGAACTTGTAATAATACTAACGTGTTGGTTTTTAAAAATCCAATATTATTGCTAACAAATTGAATGTAATAGTAAAAGCATTTGATTCATGATAATAATAAATCTATTATCATTAGTAATGCTAGCAGGGGTTTGTATTATGACGAAAAAGCCGGCTAAAGATATTGATGCTATTTATGCATCGTTTGAACTTGATGAATGTAATTATGCTGAATTAAGTGAAGATGAACGCTATCACTCAATCAAAAAAAAGTGGGTAATGCTTAGTGTCATGTCAAACGAGATAACAAGCATGAAGCTGAGAGTGACTCCTTCAACGACAATACATCATGAATAGGTGGGGCTTATATGAATCGTATCGTTATTGTTGGTCTGAAGGGAGGTGTTGGCGGTACAACGGTCACGGCAAATCTTTCTCACGCTTTACATTTATTGAGTAAAGAAACAATAACAGTGGATTTAGCTGAGTTAAACCTTTTGCGTTTGCATTTCACCATGGATATTAATAATGATGATGGTTGGGCTAAGTATTTTTCAAATAATGAATGTTGGTCTAATGCTAGTTATGAAAGCCCTCAAAGAATGCGCTTTGTTCCATTTGGTACGTTAAACTCATCTGAGTTAGAAAAATATTGTGCACATAAAGAGGAATGGGTAGCGAAACTATCTGGTGAGCTGTCAATTGTTGATATGGATGCTGAGCATTGGCAAATTATTCACTTACCAAATTTAGAGCATAATCAAAGAGTAAATAGAAAAATATTAAATAGTGCTGATCTTGTTATTGTTGTTATTAACCCTGAACCTATAAGCTATTATCTGATACGTAATGACTCTATTAATTATCTCGAGTTAAAGAAATTGGTTGGCGATGAAAATAAAATTAAATTTCTTATTAATAATTTTCAGCCAGAAAGTGAAGTGAGTCAAGATTTTAGACTTGTTTTACAAAAAGAACTCACCAGTATGCTACTTCCAGTATCATTGCACCGTGATACAACTGTTATTGATAGTATTGCCAACTTAACGAATGTTCATACTACCTCACCACATAGCCAAGCTGCTCGTGATTATCAATCATTAGCTTTTTGGTGTGTTACTCATCTTTACTCAAGGGGTAATGATAAGAGAGGTGAGTATGTATAGTGGTTTAAACGTGATATTTAAAAGCTGGATTGTTAATACATTTTTTCAGCAATTGAAAGTTTATGAGCGTGATGGGGGAGGAGCTTCTAATCGTATAGGTCGTTTTATTCTTTTTATCTGGTTTACATTCTGCTTTATCTTTTTGAAAGAGAAAATCAATGAAACACCGAGTTGGAAATTACTCTTACTGTATTACCCGCAAATAAATTTCGCCAGGCCAAAAATATTGGATTTACTGCGTTTTATAATACAGTCATTTTGGCTGTTAATTGTTAGGCAAGACCTCTCTAATACAAATAATGTTGCAGTGAAAAACTATTCATTAAGACTGAAGAACAATGTTGTGAGTGTTTTTCATATGCCTTTTGAGTATCTTTCATTACTGGTTATTTGGCTTGAAAAAAAAGCAAGCTCGTCTGAGAGTGTGCCTTTTATAAAGAAAAATAAAAATGATGAATTATTTAATGCCGTTAATTATGTGCTGTTGTTCATTGTTTTATTATTGATTTTTTTGTGTTTTACCGTACCTTTTAACTTACAAGCTCAGACTGTTTTTATAATTATTTTGTGGTCATTAGCCATGATGTTCAGGCGAATGCCTGGGCGTTTTCCAACAATGCTATTGATTGTGTTGTCACTTACTGCCTCTTGCCGCTATATATGGTGGCGTTATACATCGACACTAAATTGGGATGAACCTCTCGCGCTTGTTTTAGGGCTTATATTGTTACTAGCAGAAACATTCGCATGGGTTGTCTTGATACTCGGCTATTTTCAAAATATTTGGCCACTTAATCGTAAACCTGCTCTCTTACCTGTTGATACGACGCTTTGGCCAAGTATTGATTTGATGATACCGACTTATAATGAAGATCTTGATGTTGTGAAAGCAACGGTTTATGCATCACTTGGTGTTGATTGGCCAAAAGATAAATTGAATATCTATATTCTAGATGATGGAAAAAGAGATAGTTTTAAAAAATTCGCCAAAGAAGCAGGTGTTCATTATATTCGACGACCTTTAAACAATTATGCTAAAGCGGGTAACATTAACTACGCGCTTGAACGGTCGGGTGGTGAATATGTGGCTATTTTTGACTGTGATCATATTCCAACACGTGCTTTTTTCCAATTAACTATGGGGCTATTTCTGAACGATCCTAAGCTTGCCCTTGTACAAACACCTCATCATTTTTTCTCGCCGGATCCTTTTGAAAGAAATTTATCGAATTTTCGTGATGTCCCAAATGAGGGAAGCCTTTTTTATGGCTTGATTCAAGATGGAAATGATTTATGGGACGGTACATTTTTCTGCGGTTCGTGTGCGGTTTTACGCCGTAAGCCGTTGGAGGAGGTGGGGGGCATAGCTGTCGAGACCGTTACAGAAGATGCACATACATCATTACGCATGCATCGCCTTGGCTACAGTTCTGCTTATTTAAAGCAACCTTTATCGGCAGGTTTGGCGACAGAAACGCTCTCTGCCCATGTAGGGCAGCGTATTCGGTGGGCAAGGGGAATGGCACAAATATTTAGAGTCGATAACCCTTTAACTGGTAAAGGGTTAAAATGGCAACAACGCCTTTGCTATGCCAACGCGATGCTGCATTTTCTTTCTGGTATTCCGCGAATTATTTTCTTGATTGCCCCTCTAGCTTTTTTATTACTACACTCTTACGTCATTTATGCGCCTGCGTTAGCCATCGTTCTTTATGTATTACCTCATATGGTTCATGCCAGTATTACAAACTCAAGAATACAGGGGGATTATCGTTTCTCATTTTGGGGGGAGGTTTATGAAACAGTATTGGCATGGTATATCGCACGCCCCACGACGATTGCGTTATTTGCTCCTCATAAAGGCACCTTTAATGTAACTGCGAAAGGTGGGTTAATTCACAAAACACATTACGACTGGGTAATATCGAAACCCTATTTGGCGTTAGTCTTTCTTAATATTATTGGTGCTGGTTTTGGTATTTATCGACTGGGGGGGGGGCCAACAGATGAGATTGCGACTGTGATAGTCAACATTTTATGGACAGTATATAACCTCTTGATCCTTGGCGGTGCAGTTGCGGTTGCTGCTGAAACAAAGCAAATTCGAAAGGATCATCGAGTGCCCGTTAAAATTCCGATGACGATACGTCTGTACTCTGGTCATTTACTGCAAGCTGAAATGAATGACTTTTCTTTAGGTGGAATACGGGTTGTCATAGGTCAGTCGTTAGAATTACAGCAAGGTCAGAAGCTAGACATAATATTAAGCCGTGCAGATCAAGAGTTTACGTTTCCTGCAAAGATAACCTATTCGAATGGCAGTTCTATGGGATTGCAATTAGAACCATTAACGACTCAGCAAGAAGTTGATTATGTGCAATGTACTTTTGCGCGTGCAGATACTTGGACTAAATGGCAGCAAGGCTATCAAACTGATAAACCGTTGATGAGTATGAAAAGCGTACTCAAAGTTGGTTTTAATGGTTACCACAGTTTATTGCAACACAGCCCCAAACCGGTTGTATTAATTGTTCAGAGTTTTCTAAAAGTGGGTAATTTTGTTGGGTCATTTAGACCAAGGAATACATTAACAAGAGCAAACGATAATGCGAATTAAGAGAATAATACAAATAGTCGCAACCGCATTAGGGCTTGCATTATCAAGCATTACAGGTGCTGCGACATCCGATCCAGAGCACTTGATTAAAAGTGAAGTTGGTGACTTTCCTATTGTGACAGAGCGGATAATTCAATTTTCACAATTAGGCTATAACGGTTCTATTAGTATGCTTGGCAGTGAAAGTAATGCTTATATTGGTTTTGGCTCTCGGTTGGATGAAGTGATTTCAAAAGGCATGCTCTCATTTGATTTTACACCTTCACCAGCATTGCGCTCAGTCGTATCACATCTAAAGGTTTATTTAAATAATGAGTTGATGGGTGTTATTTCTATTAATGATGGTGATCAGGGTAAAAAAATAAATGCAGATATCCCGCTAGATCCTCGTTTTTTTAGTAATTTTAATCAACTGCATATTGAATTTATAGGTGATACCGAAGGTCTTTGTGCTAACCCTAATCATCCCAGTATCTGGACTGAAATAAGCCAAAGCAGCCATATAGCATTACAGGTCCAAAAAACGGTTCTTAAGAGTGATTTAAATTTATTACCAGCGCCTTTTTTTGATGAGCGAGACTTTAGCCAGGTTAATATCCCGTTCGTCATGGGTAAAAATTATGATTTAAGTGAAGTAAAGGCAGCAGGGGTATTAGCGTCGTATTTTGGTGTTCTATCAGACTGGCGCGGTGCGCGTTTCCCTATGTCTGTGGATGAGTTACCTCAAGAGAATGCCATTGTTTTTGTTACTAACACCAATAAACCAGCATTTTTACAAGACTTTCCTGATGCCGATAAGCCTACATTACAAATGATTAGTCACCCAGAAAATCCATACATTAAATTATTATTGATTATAGGGCGCGATAGCAAAGATCTGAACGACGCGGTTATGGGGCTGACTTTAGGTAATAAAATATTAACTGGGCCCATTGCAACAATTAATGACGTAAAGCAGATTTCACCTCGCCGACCTTATGATGCACCCAATTGGGTAAGTACATTACGGCCTATTGCATTGTCTGAATTAATCAAAAATGTACAAGATTTACAAGTAGAGGGCAGAACACCACCACCAATTAGTGTGAACTTTCGACTGGCTCCTGATTTATTTACTTGGCAAAGTAGAGGTATACCATTAGATCTTAGGTATCGCTATTCGCCACCGAGTGAAGAAAACTCTGGCTCTCGAATGAGTTTGAGTATTAACAGCCAATTTATTGAAGCCTTTAATTTGAAAATGGAAGGTGAAGGCGGTAAATCTAAGCGTATACGGGTACCTTTATTGGATGATGGTTTACTTGGTTTAGGCGATCAGGTAAGAATTCCTGCATTTAAAGTGGGAAGTAATAATGAGATTGAGTTTGAATTTGGCTTTGCTTCAATGACTGAAGGCATGTGTCAAAGTTCACAGCCGAGTAAGCAATATGCGGTTATTCAGGCTGATTCGACGATCGATTTTTCAGGCTTTCCACATTATATCGAAATGCCAAATTTACGGGCGTTTGCTAATTCAGGTTTTCCTTTTACCCGTATGGCTGACTTATCTGAGACCGTTGCAATAGTACCTAAAAACGCCCCCATTGAAGCGTTACAAACGTTTATTAATATGATGGGCGTAATTGGTTCCGAATCAGGCTACCCAGCCATCCGAGTTGAATTAATTGATACTTGGGCAGAAGAACAGCTGAAAGATAAAGATATTCTCAGCATTGGCGTTGTTCCTGAATTACAAGAAGCTGCGTCTGATAAAAATGAAGTAAATCTAGTATTACAAGCGGGTGAACGACTGATTCGGTTACCCGTTAAAAATGAACAAGAAGCTAATCTGAATTGGATACTTGATGTCGAAGATGTGCAGGTGGTTTCAGATGTTATTTCAGTTCGTTCGGAAGGTGCCTTTGCTGCAATAACGGGTGCTGAATCACCGTTCACGCAAAATCGCAGCCTTGTATCATTGCTGGCAGCAAATTCAGCCGATTTCAGTTTGATTGATGAGGCGTTATTAGACAGCGGTAAAATAGCACATATGTTTGGCTCTGTTGTTACGCTTCGAAATAATGAGGTTGCTAGCTTCAACGTCGGTGATCATTACTTCGTTGGTGAGTTGCCAATTTGGCAATTAATTTGGTATCACTTTTCTAATCGTCCTGTGTTATTAGCTTTTATTTCGGCATTTCTTGTTGTCATTATTACGATTGTATTGTGGCGATTGCTTCGTACAGTAGCGCGTAAGCGATTAGAAACGGATGAGGACGACGTATGAAAAAGTTAGTATTAATTATAGGCTTTATTTTTTCTTATCAAGTGAATGCAAGTACTTGTAGTTGGCCAGAATGGGAACAATTTAAATCGACATATATCCAAAATGGCAGAGTGATTGACGGTAGCGATACACGACAAATCACCACCTCAGAAGGGCAATCTTACGGCTTGTTTTTTGCGTTAGTCGCGAATGATCCGACTACATTCAAGGCAATGCTAAATTGGACTGAAACCCACCTAGCTGGGGGCGATTTAACGGCACGCTTACCTGCTTGGTTGTGGGGGGAAAACGATTTAAATACATTTGGTGTGCTTGATAACAACCCTGCATCTGATTCAGATTTATGGATAGCATACAGCTTAATTGAAGCGGGTCGTTTATGGGGAGAGTATTACTATGAATCGCTAGGCTATTTGTTAGCAAGCCGCATCTTACGTGAAGAAACACGTGAAGTTGAAGGCATAGGGACAGTTTTACTACCTGGGAGAAAGGGTTTTGATAATGGCAAAGGGCAGCTACGTCTTAATCCAAGTTATATGCCACTATTTCTTATTAAAAACATGGCATCCCATTACCCGAATGATCAATGGCAATCTTTATATAACTCAAGCTACACCATGTTAGAAAAGACGATGCCAAAAGGTTTTAGCCCTGATTGGGTAACTTTGTCTAATACAATGTTTTACGCTGATGCAGAAACGGGGCCTATTGGTAGCTACAATGCAATAAGAACTTACCTATGGGCAGGCATGTTAAATGATAAAACGGAAGAAAAACTAACCTTATTATCAATGATGTCGCCAATGGTGAATGCTATAAAGCAACTACAGGCGCCACCTCGAAGTGTGAATACTGAAACTGGCACATTTAAGGAAGGCGGTAGTGCTGGCTTTTCTGCCGCTTTGTTACCGTTATTACAATCGCTAGGTGAAAAAGAATTGGCGATAGAACAAGCCAAGCTCGTATCTATTTCACTTCATTCTAATAGTAATAACTATTACTATGACAACGTGTTAGCTCTATTTGGCATGGGGTGGTATCAAGGTAAATATCAGTTTGGAGTCAATGGCGAGCTACAACCGTTTTGGGTTGAGCAATGTCAGTGAAAACAAAGGTCTATCGTAGACTATTTATCGGTTTAACGCTAGCCTTGGGCACAAGCCCAACATTGGCTGCTGGATATAATTCCGGAAATGGAATGACTGGCTCTCAATCAACGAAAAAAGATACCTCTCAAGTTTATCAACTCAATAGTGCAAATGTTATTTTCTTTTCGAATTTACAGAAGGTCGACTCGGTAGAGTGGCTCTCTAGCCAGCTTAAATTTGCCCAAGCAATGAGTCGGAATGATATTGTATTAAGTACGTTAGAGCGTTTGTTCGCGATTGAACCAAACAATCTTGATGGGCTTTATTATCAAACCAATATGTACTTAAAGCTTAATCAAATTGATGACGCGAAAGCGACTTTTGAGCAGCTTAAGTCATTGGCACCCAATGCTAAGCAAACTGAAAAATTAACAGTAATTTTTGCTATAAAATATGAAAAGAAAGCAGAGTTTCAACATGCCCGCTTACTTGCGCGATCAGGGCGTAATGAAGAAGCATTAAAAGCCTATCAAAAGTTATTCCCTAACGGAATGCCAACAGAGGTACTTCAACTCGAATACCTACAAGTTGAAGGTAATATTGATAGCCATTGGTCTCATGTTAAATCGGAATTGGAGCTACTGAACTTAAATTATCCAGGGGTTCCTATTTTTCAATTAGCATTGGCAAATCATATACGTAAACAGAGCCCAGCAGACCCTTGGATTTTAGCAACTTATCAGCGGTTAGCGCTTAAGCCTAATATTGGTAAACAGGCGGCAACTGCATGGCTAAGAGCGTTAAATCAATTACCAATAACTGATGATGTTGGAAAGCAGTATGCGATCTTGGCAAGCTATTACCCGACAGATTTAGAGATAAAACGTGCAAATCAAAGTGCGCAACGTCGCCTTGCTACTGAAAAAGAGTTGCGTAAAGATCCAACTTACTTAGCGAAGCTAAAAGGGTTAGCGTTACTAGAAAAGAACCAAACGAATGCAGCAGCTCGACAACTTCAATATGCAATGACAACTCGACCTAATGATCCTGAAATTCTTGGTGGCATGGGTAAGGTGTACTTACGTTGGGGGAATCAAACCAAGGCATTAGTTTTTTTTAAAAAAGCACTGGAAAATGACAATGACCCTGACAACCAATCGAAATGGAAAAGTTTAATAGACACTTCTTCTTATTGGGCTTTTGTGGATCAAGGTGATAAATATACAGAGAAAAAACAATATAGTCGTGCAGAGCGGCAGTATAAGAAAGCCAAAGCACTTCAGCCCAATAACCCTTATACGTTAAATCGCTTAGCAGAACTATATGGAATAAAAGGGAACTATAAAGAGGCGGATAGATATTATATCCAAGCGTTAAAACGAGATAGTTTAAATAGCACGGCTTTAAGAGGAAGAATTGATCTATTACTGAGTCAAAATAAATCAGATCAAGCCATAAGGTTAGCTGATACTTACTCAAGTAAGCAGAAGCGTATTGTCAAAGTGAAAGTGAACGAACTGAAAATAGACCAGCTAAATAAAGAGGTACAAGCTGCATTATTGGCAGGAGACAATCCTCTCGCAAGTCAAAAAGTGGAAGCATTGCTTTTGTTAAAACCAACATCAGCTTGGCAGCGTGCTGATATCGCAGATGCACTGCGAATGACAGGACAAAGTGAACGAGCCGACCGTTTAATGGTGATTTGGACGAATAATGTTCCTGAACCAGAAATGCGTTTTGCTTACGCTTTGTATTTATCGCGTAACGGACAACTTAACGCGGCAGTAGCTGAATTAGAAAAAATAGATATTGCCCAACGCTCGCCTGCAATAGAGCGGAATTTAGCTCGTTTAAAGCTTGATCTTGAACTTGGTGATATCCAATCCTTATTTTTAGTACAACCTTTTGAAGCCGAACAGCAGCTAAAGTTATTGTCGATAAATTATAAATCTAACCCAGAAGCCATGATGCGAATTGCATCAACATGGGTTGAGTTATTGCAGCCAACAAAAGCGATTACGATTTTTGATGAGTTGATCTTTGATAAACAATGGCCATTTTCGACTCAATTGAGTTATGGCGAATTAATCGTAAAACTTCAAAAATACCACGTATTTGAACAATGGATAAAGCAGTTTAATGGTGATGGATTATCTTCATCTGAGTACAGCGCATTGCGGCAATTAAATACTCGACGTTATCTATCTGAAGCAGACAGTAAAATGCTAACGGGCAATTATGCTGAAGCAAATAACCTATACACAGTAGTATCAATGCAAGCAGGCCCCTTACGTACAGATGGTCAAATAGGTGTACTACAATCGAGTGTCCTATTACAAACCTCGTCGCAATATAGCAAACTAGCAGAAGACCTTTACGCTAAACGAACGCAATTAACAGCGAAACAACTGGTTGATGTGGCTGTCGTTTTCAATCAAATTGACCGAAAAAATCAAGCAAATACATTAAATTCAATCTTGTTAACTAAACATGATGCCGAGGCGATGGATTATCGTGATGCAATGTCCGTTGCTATGGTTAACCATGAATGGGGTATGGCGGATACTTTGGCTTATCAAGCGTTGAATTCAGATCGTATAGAAAAGAGCAAAACGCCCCTACAAGTAAACGAAGAGAAACCTGAACTGCGCGAGTTGTACGATAATGCTGACGATTATTGGTTAACACGTAATGTAAAAAGAGATATTGATAAACTTCGTGACCGCAATGATGGGCATGTTGTTTTTGGTTTTGATTACAGTGGTAGAGATGGTGAAAATACTGCATTTCAAATACCTATCGAAGCCCGTATTCCGATTGCAGAATATAATGGTCATCTACTTATTCGTATTGATTCTGTGAGTATCCGCTCGGGGGAATTAGAGTATTTCAACAAGACGTCAGCTGAAAATGTCACTGAAGCTATTGATCAAAGCGCATTTGGTACTGCTTTAGGGGTCGGTTGGGAAGCCGAAACATGGTCGGCAGATATTGGTACAACACCAATAGGTTTTGATCATGCCACTTGGGTTGGTGGTGTTAATTTGAATGGTGACATACGAGATTTTGGGTGGAATGCAACACTTTCACGTAGGCCTGAAACGAGTAGTATGTTGTCTTATGCTGGGTTATCTGTCCCCTCGGGATCACCACCTGCAGGAAGTATTGACCAAGAAGGTACAGAGTGGGGTGGAGTAGTACGAACTGGTGTTAAACTTGGTGGTAGCTACGACATTGGTGGTCCCACTGGTTTTTGGAGTAGTCTACAGTATCATCAAATTACGGGTGAAAAAGTTGAAGATAATACTCGGATAGGGTTGTTAGGCGGGGGCTATTATAAATTGATTGCTGAGGATGATGAGCGCTTAAGCCTTGGTATGAATTTAATGTATTTAACCTATGACAAAAATCTAAGTGAATATACATTAGGTCATGGTGGTTATTACAGCCCTCAAAGTTACTTTTCGATATCTTTGCCTGTTAACTATTATGGTCGTTTCGATAATACATGGGCTTATTTATTCAATGGCTCAATTTCAAATTCTTGGACAAAAGAAGATGCACCTTATTTATTCACCAGCGATTCAAGTACAGGTGGTTCCAGTACAGGTGGCGGATTTGGTTATTCTTTTCTTGCAGCCCTTGAAAAACGTGTTAGTAAAAGGTGGTACATAGGGGCGTCATTAGATTTACAGCGTTCAGATTTTTATGAACCTAATCATTTTATTCTTTATGCACGTTATACATTTAATGACCGTTGGCAATTGATTCCAACACCAGCCAATACACCATTGCTTTACAGTGATTTTGATTAAAATAAGCATATAAAAATGCCGCCTATAAAAATTAAAGGCGGCATAATAATTAGATGGTTTTTATCTAGCTTCCTTATTACAAGGCGCTTATTTTAATGCTGGATACGTTTTGTATTTAACGCCCATCATTTGTTCCATACAGTGTACAACCTGACAGCTGTAACCAAATTCATTGTCATACCAGATATATAATACGCAACGGTTATCTTGTGCAATTGTTGCGACACCATCGACTACACCTGCATGTCGTGAACCCACGATATCGCTTGATACAACTTCTGTTGAATTAGTGAAATCAATCTGACCAGAAAGCGGAGAAACTAATGCCATTTCTTGTAAATAAGCATTCAAATCTTCAGCGGTGGCATTCGACTCTAGATTCAAGTTAGCAACAGCCATCGAAACATTTGGCGTTGGTACTCGAATAGAGTTACCTGATAATTTACCTGCCAATTCTGGTAATGCTTTTGCTACCGCTTTAGCTGCACCAGTTGACGTCAGTACCATGTTTAATGATGCTGAACGACCACGACGATCGCCTGAATGGAAATTATCAATCAGATTTTGATCATTGGTAAATGAGTGAACGGTTTCAATGTGACCCGAAATAATACCGTACTTATCATTAACTGCTTTTAGCACTGGGGTAATTGCATTTGTTGTACAGCTTGCGGCTGAAATGATTGTGTCACTATCTTGTATTACAGATTCGTTAACACCAAATACAACATTTTTGATATCACCTTTACCAGGGGCGGTTAGCAATACTTTTTCAGCGCCTTGGCAACCAAGATGCTGACTTAGACCTTCACTATCTCGCCAAATACCAGTGTTATCAACGATTAGCGCATTGTTAATGCCGTAATCGTTATAATCAATATCTTCAGGCTTATTGGCATAGATCACTTGAATGTAATTGCCGTTAGCGATAATGGCTTTTCGACTGTCATCAACAGTAATGCTGCCATTAAAAGGACCATGCACTGAGTCGCGGCGTAATAAGCTAGCGCGTTTTTCAAGGTCACCTTCTTTTCCGCCACGTACAACAATTGCACGTAAACGTAATGGGTAGCCTTGACCGCTTTTTTCAATTAATAAGCGAGCAAGTAAACGCCCAATACGGCCGAAACCATATAAAACGACATCGCGCGGCACAACAGATTCTGAGCTATTTAAAGAGTCAACTAAAGCCGTTTGCAAATAATCATTTAAGCCTTGTTCATCTTCTTGGTTTTTCCAATAAGAATGAGCAAGTTGACCTACATCTATACGGCAAGGCGAGAGTTCTAGCTCAGCAAGTTGCTTGATTAAAGGAAGTGTTTGAGCGGGGGATAGCTCATCACCAGTATAACGACGTGCCACACGGTGAGCTTTGATAATGTCTATGGTTGATGCGTTAACTAACTGGCGACCAAACAAAATGACTTCAACGCCTTTCTGTCGGTATAACTGGCCAAGAAGTGGTGAGATGGATTCTGCATTCGTCTGGCTTGCTTGCCAGTCTAGAAGGTATTTTTCCGGACTCATCTTTACTAGGAACCTTTCACGTTAGGGAATAAAACAGGCTTAAAGACCTGAAGGTTTTTATTGTTTTTATGTGACGGGATTGTAATAGATGTTGAGTTATTGTCCTAGTAAAATTAAGGCCTTTAAACTGTGAACTGGATTGTGTTTAAAGGGTGGAACTCTACCAGTATACAGTGTTGTTATCTGGTTTTTGACCGGAAAGTAGCAGGCTTAATTTCTGATGGAATGTAAGCAATATGTTTCGTCACTAATTTTTCGCTTGTTTTATATAGCGCCAGCTAGTGTTTTATTTTACATGTTAAAAAGCATTGCAAAATGCACTTAATTGCTGATTTTTCGGCTCGAAATGAGGTTGTGAGCGACTTATCAACTGGATACAACTTGAATAATTTTGGTAAGAAAATTGCTTCTATTATAGGCATGTCACACGTTGATGGGCTTAGAGTAACTGGCTTCAGCCATCTTGCGTATTGTTGTTGGCTGGGGATCATAATGAAAAGAATGAAGTCTATACCTCGTTTTTTATGGTTAATTCTTTTAGGGGTTGGTGTATTCATTCACTCTTCAGGGGTTAATATCTCAAGTGCTACTGCTTCTAAGTATGCGGTGGATAGTGCATGGCTGAATAAGAATTTAAACAGTGATGAAGTCGTTATCTATGATACTCGTGATCAGAGTGCATATGAGAATGGGCATATACCGGGTGCAATAAGTTTCCCGACAGAGATGTCATATAAAACCGAAAAGAATTCTTTCTATGTTAAAGGGAAGAATGAAATAGCACCATTGCTGCGTGAAAAAGGTATTGATAAAAGTAAGCTCATAGTACTTTACGATAGTGGCGATGTTAAGCATGCAGCACGAATATTTTGGGTGCTAGAGCTCTATGGCATTAGTGATGTTGTGATCTTAGAAGAGGGCTATACATATTGGGATACACAAGGATACCCTAGTAACCGACAGGTAGTTATTCCACAAAAAACGAGTTACATTCCATCGTTAAACGCTGACGTATATGCCAATACGACGTTAGCTAAAGTTGCAACATTCAGCCCTGATTATCAACTCTATGATTCACGTACACAAGAAGAGTATATTGGTGAAAAATCGAAGACAGAAAAATATGGTCACATCCCGACGGCAAAGAATCTTTTAATCTCTTCTTTTTTTTTAAAGAATGAAAAAGGTGACAGTGTATTAAAAAGCCAAGAGGAAATGGATCTTATTTTTTCTTCATTAGATAAAACAAAAAAAAGCGTTACATATTGTAATAAAGGTTTAGCGTCAACATTATCATATTATCATATTATCATATTATCTTATGAAGCGCTCTGGTTTTGATGTGGCGCATTACGATGGCTCGTGGTTGGACTGGTCTGCGAATGAATTACCTGTAGAAAAATAATGTTTATATTAAATAATGCATATTGGGGTATGACGAAGAGGGTTAGACCAATCATGGAATTGGAAAGGTTTACTAACAGTGTTATTTTCAAAAAAATCGCCGTAATTATGGGCGTCGTAATGTTGATGTCATTTATGGCAACGCTGTATATTACTTATACCTCGAATACTCAGCGAATATCAAAAGATATACAAACTGTGATGAACTCATCAAGTCAACTTATTATCGACGCGACGATTTTTGATAATACAGAAAAAAGTATCGAGTTAAACCGTCTATTTAGTAATTACAATGAAATAGGTTCTGTTGCTATATATGATCTAGATGATAATTTGGTGCATTTTTACACCAATAATAGTATGTCTGATATAACTGATTATCATCTTGATTATCAAGAAGGCATATCAATTTATAAAGGGAATTATAAACTAAGCTATTCGTTAGATTTTAATAATTTACCAATACTTAAGTATGTTGTTTTTTACTTCTCATCTGATGTTATACAAGCAATACTCACCCAGTTGGTACTTTTTATTTTTCCATTCGTAGTGCTATTAGTATATACACTATATTACATGTATCGAGAGGTAACGCGGCCATTAAATCATTTAATTGGCGAGTTACCCAAAGTGGGTACTGGTCAGGTTTCGATTAACCCTGTTAAACAATCAGAAGGGGAGGTGACTGTATTGGCAAAAGAAATAGACCATGCAGATAAATGCATTCATTTACATGGCCTAAAAATGGAAGCCCTCAATAAGAAACTTGAAGCTCGTACATTAGCATTGAATAAAGCGCTTACCATTAAAGGGGATTTTATGGCTAACATGAGCCATGAAATACGCACACCTATGAATGGGGTTTTGGGTTTTATCCAGTGTTTAGAGTCTCAACCGCTAGATGAAGAAGCAAAGCGCCAAGTTAGTTATATTAAAGAATCTGCACAATCCTTATTAAGCATAATAAATGAGATTTTGGATTACTCAAAGCTTGAAAGCGGTAATGTGACGTTGAACTATACCCCCATAGCAATAACAGAATTAATAAAGTCTAGCTTGATGTCCATTATATATGAGGCTGAGAGGAAAAGTATTATCCTTGAAAAGGATATCGATCCGAAGTTAGCTTCTCATTACCTTGGTGATGAATGTCGTATTAAGCAAATATTGACTAACTTGCTGGGTAATTCCGTTAAATTTACAGAGCATGGTAAGGTAACCCTCTCTGTTACGTTAATTAATAAAACAAAAAATGGCACATGTATACGCTTTAAAGTAAAAGATACAGGAATTGGGATTGATTTAGATAAACAAATAATTATTTTTGATTCTTACACCCAAGCCGATGGTTCGATATCGCGTAAATATGGTGGTACGGGTTTAGGGCTATCTATATCGAATAGTCTATGTAAATTAATGGGCTCGAAGCTTGAGGTAAAGAGCCAGCCATCAGTTGAAACTGAGTTTTACTTTGACGTTCAGTTGGATGAAGTTGCCGCACCGGTAGTTGAAAAAAAATGCTCTCCAAATTTCAATTTATCAAATTATGCCGACAAGCATATTTTGGTTGCTGAAGACAGTATGGTGAACCAACAATTAGTTAAAGCACTATTGAAAACATTAGGGCTAACCACTATTTCAATGGTAAGTGATGGTATTCAAGCTATCGATTTTATTAAACAACAAAAAGTTGATTTGGTATTAATGGATTGCCAAATGCCTAATATGGGAGGGCTTGAGGCTACCAAAGCAATTAGAGTACTTAATTTAAGTCATCAACCGAGGATAATTGCTTTAACTGCAAATGTGCTTGATGATGAAAAAACGCGCTGTTTAACCGCGGGGATGAATGATTACATTCCTAAGCCGATAGAAAGGGCTAAGTTATTTTCAAGTTTAAAGAATGCGTTTGAAAATGGGTATAAACAATAAAGAAGCTCAAGTGGTTAGTGTATTACTTGAGCTTTTCATTTTGCATCTTACGATGCAGGGTAAATTGCTCCTAGGCTTGTTAAGCCAGAAGCACCTGTTACTTCTGGTAAATTCCCCGGCATATTATTATGCGTTCGGTAAGCTAACCACGCGAAAGCCATGGCTTCCATATTATCGCTATCTACTCCTCGTTCTGTTGTCGTCATTACCTGCCATTCGGGTAATCGTGCAGCTAAACGCGCCATTAATAATGGATTATGCGCACCACCGCCACAGACTAGCAATTCTTGTTTAGTTGATAATTCAGACTTTTCATTGTGTTGATATGTGATGATATCATTGGTAATGGTGACAGCCGTAAATTCAGCTAGGGTTGCTTGTACATCTTCTGCGGGTATATCTAAACCTGATAATTTTTGTTTTAACCACGGTAAATTAAACAATTCCCGACCTGTACTTTTAGGGGCTGGTTGCTTGAAGTAAGGTTCGTCGAGCAGTCTTTCTAACAGTATTTTGTTTACAGTGCCTGTTTTAGCCCATTTGGCATTAGCATCATATTGACTGCCATTATGCTGGTGGATCCATGCATCCATTAACATATTGCCAGGGCCAGTATCATAGCCCGTAACAGGTTGATTGGGGGTAAGCACTGTGATGTTAGCAATGCCGCCAATATTGAGGATTACACGCGTTGTATCAAGAGAACTAAAAAGCTGTTGATGAAAAGCTGGAACGAGTGGGGCACCTTGCCCGCCAAAAGCCATGTCTTTGCGACGAAAATCAGCGATGGTTGTGATGTGTGTTTTCGCTGCAATAATATTTGCATCACCGAGTTGCATGGTGAAAGCATATTGCGTTTCTGGTGAGTGGAATACGGTTTGCCCGTGGCTTCCAATCGCAGTAACAGAGTCTGGAGGTATACTCGTTTTCTCTAACAAAGCGAGCACAGCATCAGCGAATAAATGTCCTAGCCGATGATCGAGCTCTCCAACCGCTTGTAAATTGGTGGATTGACCTAGGCAAATATCAAGCAATGCCTGTTTAAGGTCTTCACCCATAGGAAAAGAATTTTCTCCCATCAATCGGATACTGTTTTCTTCAATTTCAACCAAAACGGTATCAACACCATCCATACTTGTACCAGACATAATGCCGATATAACGCTCAATTGCCATAAGAACCTCTAGTGTGTGCTGAATCAGCAATGTCTTGAGACTATGAGTGTGCAGTCCTCATAACCTTGTGATAGATAAATGGTATTACAGTCATAATGTAAACGGAAAAAGTAATCGAGGGAATGATTGTTAGCGTAAATTATTGATGCAAATTGCTAGCACAAAGAAGAGAGGGCAGTTTTACTTGACTATTACACTATAAAAAGAGGTTAAGTGGATAGAAAAACACATTTAACCTCTGTACCCAAGTTACCTCAAGATGCAGGATTCTCGCTGAAACGAGCATCTTGAGGTCGCTAGGCTATATTTATTCTTTACTTGCAGGCTGTCAGTAATATCCCTTCTTTGCCTGCTAGTGTGATTGATACAACTCCGTCATTAATGTGCCATTCATCATCAGTTAACAGGTCGTGTAAAGAACCTGACTCGATGCCTAATTGCCAAACCGGTAAATGCAGTGTTTTAGCTGATTCACTGTTATTAATAAGGCAAATAACATGCTCTGTTTCTGTCGTTCTAGCAAAAGCAAAATATTGGTTCTCAGCCAATAACCACTGAACACTGCCGGATTGAAGGGCGGTTGATGATTTTCTGATAGCAATAAGTTGCTGCAAATAACTGAATGTTTGTGGCTTTTGTTCTTGCTCTGTTCTTTCCCATGGGAAACAGCGACGGTTATCTGGATCTTGGCCGCCTTGTAATTCAACTTCTGTACCGTAGTAAACACACGGCGTGCCGACATAAGCAAAAAGCATCATTAATGCTAGGTGCATCGTTTCTGTGTTGTTATCCACCATGGTTAAAAAGCGCATTGTATCGTGGCTATCTAGCTGGTTAAGCTGAGAAAGCTGATTCAACCACGGTAATTTTGTACGTGCTTCGTTTAACCATTCTACTAATTCTTCAGCATCGATTTGACATGCGTGATAGGCAATGTCTTTTTGAGCAAAAAAAGCACGAAGAGGGTGGGCAAAACCGTAATAGTTCATGGCACCGTCTTCTTGATCGCCTTGAAGCCAGTTAGACGCTTCAAAGAAATGTTCGCCTAACACATAACAATCAGGGTTGACCGACTTGGCAGCATTGCGGAAGGATTTAACAAAATGAGCATTATTACGTGCGCCTTTGCCTTCACCTAGCATATGGATAACATCAAAACGCCATGCATCTATATTATAGGGGGGTTTTAGCCAGTGTTTGATTACCGCGTCGTCACCTGTGTAGATATAATCCTGTACTTCAGGATTAGAAAAATTCAGTTTAGGTAGCGTTGATATACCATTCCAGCCAACGTATTCGTTGCTGTTATCGGTAAATTGATAATACTGACGGTAAGTAGAGTTAGGGTGATCGTATGCGCCCACAGCTTGGTCTGCGGTATTACGTTGATACATATCGAACCAAGGGTGATCGACTGAGGTATGGTTATATACGGCATCTAGCATGATCTTCATATTACGTTGATGCAGATCTGCCACCATGTTAGCAAATTGCTCGTTCGTGCCTAAATGAGGATCGATATTGAGGTAATCCGTTGTATCGTATTTATGATTACTGGGCGCGGTAAATATCGGATTTAAATAGAGTGCGGTTACACCTAATTCTTGTAAGTAATCAATCTTATTGTGGATACCTTGTAAGTCACCCCCGAAGAATTCGCTTGGTCCACTCGAATCATGACTTGATGCAGATTCACCCCATGCTTTCGCTATTGTCGGTTTTTCTGTGCCACGTAAACAGTATTCATTAGATTGAACACTGATTGATGGGTTTGCATTTGAAAAACGGTCGGGGAAAACTTGATAGAAAATCTGTTCTTTAACCCAAGCTGGCGGTTGATGCTGGTTATTGAATTTGAAGTGCTTTTCTTTACCCGGTACTCGTGGTGACACGCCACAACCGTGTAGCCACCATTGACGACTGTTTTGCATCACTTTAAAGGTATAGAAAGTGGTGTCTTTATCTGAATTGATCGGTAACTTCCCATGCCAGTATTGCAGGCGACCCTGGGTTCTACCGCGTTCCATATCAATTAATAGTTCTTCATTATCGGGTTCACATCGAATGAAGATGGCTGATATCAGTGTATCAACGTCACTGACTATTGTGACGTTAAGCATGTTGTCTGTAGAGGTAAGCCAGGCGCTATCCTGTCCATGGTAAAGAAATGGCGTTTTCATTGTAATTATCTCTGCCTGAAACTGAATTGGAAATGTCTGTGCGTGCTATATCCCTAACTTAACGTGTTTTGATGAGAAATAAATCCACCTTGGTTCAAAAATGGAAGGAGTAGACGTTAGGCGTAGAAAACACGTGTAACAATTCATTTGGATCAGCGGAATCTGACGATTAGATTTGGCAGCGGCTTGCTTGATGGCGCATCTCTTCTTTTCTTAACGGCATACGGTCAACAATTTCGGTGAGTTGTAACCAATTTGTTTTTTCATTCCAGCGGTGTTTTTCTAAGCCATCCTTACCGACAAGAATGCCAGTATGATGTTCTTTAGGGATATTATATTTTTGCTGAAGATGGTTAATTTCTTCGGGGCTAAATAAATCATAAGGTTGGTTAAAACCGTCGTTGGTAATAATCACGGTTTTTATATCTCGTTCTTGTAGTGCACACTCATTCATTAGTACTTGTTTCATGAATTCTTGTACATGCTGATCTTTCTCTGGTGCAAAGTACAAGATGCTTCGATGATTCCAATGCATAGAATCCATCGGGTAGGCGGCGCAATTATTTATTCCCACAAACAGAGCGAGAGATAACAGAGATATGAATAGTTTCATCAGCGTGCACCTAAGTTTTATAACCTAGTACGAACTAGCAACGTAATAGAGTGTAATTCCCCTCTGATTATAGGAGAAATCGCTTAATAAGGGGATTAGCCTATGTAACCTTTAACTATTCGTACCAGATAAGATTATGGTGCAAGGTGTTCAGTAACGTAGTCGATAAATGCCCGTAATCTTGCTGGCATGAATTTGGTCTGAGCAAACTGTAAAGCAATATCTCCCTGATAATTTCCTTTCATTGTCCAGTCTTTTAATACCTCTTTCACTGAACCATTTTCTAACGCTTGCTTAATCACAAAATCTGGAAAGATGCCTATACCTAATCCATCTATCACACCTTTTAAGCGCATTTGAGAATGATTAACGGCGTAACGACCTGTCACGCTCACGCTTTGAAATTCATCATCTTTAATGAAGTCCCAAATGTGATCTGTAGTGGTCTCACCAAGATAAATACAATCGTGCTGACGTAAGTCTGTGGGTATCTGGGGTTCTCCGCGTAGCGCCAAGTATTCAGGGCTTGCGCACAATGTTAGGTTTACTTTACCAATTTTCTTATTCACTAAAGCTTCTGATGGGTGCTCTGTTAAGCGAAAAACGATATCAATGCCTTCAGATAAAATGTCGATCTCACCGTCTGAGGCTTTAAGTTTTAGTTGAATGTCAGGGTACTGAGTAAGAAAGGGAGTAACTAAAGGCTGTAATACTATACTTAGGAAAGCTTTTGGCGCTGCAACGGTTAATGTACCTGATGGGATTGTATGTTCTGAACTTGCAATTTCAACGGCCTGTTTTGCGGCATTCGTCATAACTTTGCATTGTTCATAAATTTTAGTACCAGACTCACTGATCATTAACTTACGTGTTGTGCGCTCTAAAAGTTTCACTGAAAGGGCCTTTTCAAGGCGAGAAATTTGCTTACTGAGAGCCGATGGGGTAACACCTAACTTCTTTGCTGCCGCGGTATAACTGCCTTCATCAACAACAATAATAAAGACGGCAAGGTCGGGCATTACAGCAATCAATTTGTTCGTATCCACAGATTTGTGCCTCAGGTTCAATAATCATTTTCCATATAAGGGGATAATAGTTGTAATGCACTTGAATTAGAATGATTAAAGTTAATCGAAGAGTTAATTGCACGATTTTTAGCTAATCATCATTGTGATGAGTGTTAAGTACTCTTAGCGGATTTGTAAGGTATTCGTTGGGTAAGTATTTCACTGGATAGCCATTTCCCCCAAATCTAATAAAATGTGAGGAACACTATGTCTGCTGCATTCTACGAACAAATTAACCAGCAAATTGAAGATGTTAAAGCTGGTGGCTTGTACAAGTCTGAACGTATAATTACGTCAGCTCAAAAAGCGGCTGTTTCTATTCTTAACAAAGAAGGTGTTGATACAGGCGAAGAAGTGCTGAACTTCTGTGCTAACAACTACCTTGGCTTAGCTAACCACCCAGAATTAATTGAAGCTGCGAAAGCAGGTATGGATGCACATGGTTTTGGCATGGCATCGGTACGTTTCATTTGTGGTACACAAGATTCTCACAAAGAACTAGAACAAAAACTATCTACGTTCCTAGGTACTGAAGATACAATTCTTTATACCTCTTGCTTTGATGCGAACGCGGGTTTGTTTGAAACATTATTAGGCCCAGAAGATGCGATCATTTCTGATGCGTTAAACCACGCATCTATCATTGATGGCGTACGTTTATGTAAAGCTAAGCGCTTCCGTTATGCAAATAACAACATGGAAGAGCTTGAGCAGCAATTGATTGCAGCAAAAGAAGCGGGTATTCGTCACACATTAATCGTTACTGATGGTGTGTTCTCTATGGATGGTGTAGTCGCTAACCTTCCTGCTATTTGTGACCTTGCTGATAAGTACGGCGCGCTTGTGATGATTGATGATTCACACGCAGTTGGCTTCATGGGTGACAATGGTCGTGGTACACATGAGCATCACAATGTAATTGATCGTGTTGATATCATCACGGGTACATTGGGTAAAGCTATGGGTGGCGCTTCAGGCGGTTACACCGCTGGTAAGAAAGAAGTGATTGACTGGTTACGTCAACGTTCGCGTCCGTACCTGTTTTCTAACTCAGTTGCTCCTGCAATTGTTTCTGCTTCTATCCGTGTTCTTGATTTATTGGCTGAAAGTGGCGATTTACGCACGCGCCTATGGGAAAACTCTGCACATTTCCGTACGCGTATGACAGAAGCTGGTTTCACAATGTCTGGTGCTGATCACGCAATTATTCCAATCATGTTGGGTGATGCGAAAGTGGCTGCGGAATTTGCAGAACGCGCACTAGAAAAAGGTATCTACGTTGTAGGTTTCTCTTTCCCGGTGGTACCACAAGGCCAAGCGCGTATTCGTACGCAAATGTCTGCGGCGCATTCGCCAGAGCAACTTGACCGTGCTATCGATGTGTTTATCGAAGTTGGTAAAGATATGGGCATTATTTAATAGCCTAATTATGAATAAGTGTCACGAGGTTCTCGGATCTCGTGAACATATTCGTTGATAATTCAGTTTTCCAAAAACGTACTTCTGGTTTGCTCAGAGGTAACAGTATCCTCGTATAATGCTGAGTAGGGTATTAAGGCTAAGCGTCTTCCCTTTAAACAGCATTCAGATGTAAGCGAATAAAAAATGAAAATTAAAGCGCTGTCAAAACTAAAGCCTGAAGAAGGCATCTGGATGAATGAAGTAGACAAGCCTGAAATGGGCCATAACGATCTACTTATTCGTATTAAGAAAACCGCTATTTGTGGTACAGATGTACATATCTACAACTGGGATGAATGGTCACAAAAGACGATTCCAGTTCCAATGGTTATAGGTCATGAATATGTTGGTGAAGTTGTTGGTATCGGCCAAGAAGTTCGCGGTTTTACAATCGGTGATCGTGTATCTGGCGAAGGTCATATTACATGTGGTCATTGCCGTAATTGTCGCGGCGGCCGTACGCACCTTTGTCGTAATACGACAGGCGTTGGTGTTAACCGTGATGGTGCATTTGCAGAGTTTTTGGTTATTCCTGCATTCAATGCGTTCAAGATCCCTGCAGGTATTTCTGACGATCTAGCATCGATCTTCGACCCGTTTGGTAATGCTGTTCATACTGCACTTTCATTCGATCTTGTTGGTGAAGATGTACTTATTACTGGCGCTGGTCCAATCGGAATTATGGCTGCTGCAGTCGCTAAACATGTTGGTGCACGCCATGTTGTGATTACTGATGTGAATGAATACCGTTTAGACCTTGCTCGTGAAATGGGCGTGACTCGCGCTGTTAACGTAGCAAACGAAAAGCTTGAAGATGTGATGTCTGAACTTGGCATGACAGAAGGTTTTGATGTTGGTCTAGAAATGTCTGGCGTACCGTCTGCATTCAACGGCATGCTAGCTAACATGAACCACGGTGGTAAAGTGGCGTTGTTGGGTATCCCACCATCAGATATGGCAGTAGATTGGACTCAAGTTATCTTTAAAGGTTTAGTTATTAAAGGTATCTACGGTCGTGAAATGTTTGAAACGTGGTACAAGATGGCAAGCTTGATTCAATCAGGCTTAGATCTAACACCAATTATCACGCATCATTACAAAATTGATGATTTCCAAAAAGGCTTCGACATGATGCGTTCAGGCATGTCAGGTAAAGTTATTCTCGATTGGGAATAATCAGCAGTCATACCTAAATCAGAAGCGAGCTTAGTGCTCGCTTTTACTGTTTTACGGTATGCGTTTCTATCCAATTTGATAGTACCTTTGCCTGTTTTAATGCATCAAAATTTAGTTCTACATTTTTACGCGCTGAAATCCCCATTTCTTTTCTTCGCTCTAGTGGTAATGTCACAAATGTCTTAATCGCATCAGTTAACTCGAGTGCGTTTTTTTGCTCAACCAAATAGCCTGTATCAGGGGCGACAATTTCTTTACAGCCCATAATGTTTGATGTGATAACGGGTATACCGACAGCCATGGCTTCTTTTAAAACGACAGGGCCGGTATCTACACATCCTGAACGCGCAAAACAAAACGGTGCTACCAAGCAATCATAGAAAGGTAAGTTTTCTTGGATCCAGTTTGGTTGTTTTGAGCCTAAAAATCGCACATAAGGGGCTAAACCAAGTTGAGTAACTTGTTCTTTTAATTGTTTTAATAACTCACCAGTACCAATAATATCTAAAGTCATAGGATAGTGCCCACATAAGGGTTTCAACGCATCAAGTAAATACTTAACACCTTTTTGTTCAACTAACCGCCCAATAAAAATGAGCTTGATTGTCTCTTGCTCTTGTTTTGTATGGGGCTTAAATAGTTGGGTTTTTACACCACAGTGAAGTAATTTAATATTGCCGTCAGCGGTCTTGTTAAAATCATTGCGCATATCATTACAAACAGCGACGACGAAATCGCTGTGTTTAATTTTTAAATCAAGATCAAAAGGGAACTCATAAACATCATGACCATGAGCAACAAAAGAGCATGAAATACCCATTAATTTGGCTGAAGCAATACCGTGAGAGCAGGTATGTTGAGCAAAATGTGCGTGAATATGCTGAACATTGTGCTTTGCCATTTGTGATGCCATTTTAAAACTATGCCAAAATAAAGATAATTTAGGCATAGATTGTTGTGAGTAGATAAATTTCAAGCAATCAATGACTCTACAAGGTTTTAATTTTTTTAAAAGATTGAAATTAAAAAAATCGCCGATTTTATAAATGGCATAGTTAAAAGCATCATCAGTTTTATTTTTTTTAAATGTCATCACACACACGTCATGCCCACATGCGTTTATTGCATCCACTTCAGTACGAATAAATGTTTCACTCAATACCGGAAAGGTTGGAGTGATAAAAGCTACTTTTTTCATATAGGTCTTCTTTAATAACATTCAGTATAAAAACTTGAATGCAATTCTTGTTCCTATAAGTAAACTGCAAAACGTAAGTGGAATTATTGCATTATGCAAAAAAGATAAGAAAGATGTACTTCTTTGTGCATGTTTCATTGGAAATTATAACGGCATGAATCCTGCTTTATTAGAAACATAATAAAGAGGAGTCAGTAATGTGCCGAATTACTGTTGTTATACCAACTTATAATTGTTTGAACTATTTACCAAAAGCTATTGAAAGTGTTTTAAAACAAGACCATGAAAATATAGAGTTAATAGTCGTAAACGATAATAGTGATGATGGTACAGCTGAGTATCTTGAACGACTAGTTAGTCGTGATACCAGAATAATAGTGATAACAACGAAAGGCGTTGGCGTATCTAGCGCTAGAAATTTAGGTATTAAAAAAGCCAGTGGAGAATACATTGCTTTTCTTGATTCAGATGACAGTTGGCATGATGGAAAGCTGCAAGCTCAGCTTTCCATGCATCAGTTAAATCCTGAATTGGGTATGAGCTTCACGAATTATGATCACTTGACCGAGAGTAATCAGAAGTTAGTCGATTGTTTTAGCTATTGGAATCAATTTCAAGATTGTGATGAGCAAGCAAAGATTTTGGATGATCCTTTAAATATCATTTTTTCAAATAATCTTATTGGTACATCGACAGTTATGATAAAAAATTCAGTCTTTAAAAAAACCGGGCTGTTTGATACAGAATTAAAATATGCAGAAGATTGGCAACTTTGGTTGAAAGTGTGTGAGTGTTTTGATGTGGCAGTAATACCTGAAGTATATGTGAGTTACTTAATAAGGGGGGGGTCAATAACACAAGCTGATGAGAACAAGTTAAACAATCTTGAATCAATTGAAAATATTATTTCACGTTGTAAAGAACAGAACTCGTTAATAACATCAAAATCAATTTCGAAAGCTGAAGCTCGATTAAGTGAAGAATATGCAGATTATTACAGGGCTAAAGGCAACAAAGTTAAAACGCTAATCTTTGGTTTTCGCTCGCTTTTCTTAGAACCCCAACATCGTAGAGTAATCAGTTTTTTAGGGAAAGTAAAAAAAAAATGGAAACCAAGGAAACGAAAATCGCCTACAAATCAAGATGTTTGAATTATGAGTATAAAATACATCATTAATGAAAATATAAAATTATTTATATTTCTAATTAAGTAATAAGGTGCTTCATGAGCGTAGTCAAACAGTCTTTGTATTACGGAGTCGGTATTGTGATGATGAAAGGGGTGTCATTATTTATGATGCCTTATGTCACAGGACACTTACCTACGAAAGAGTATGGTTCACTTGAAGCGTTAATATTACTGGCTGATATTGGTACCATTCTGGTTGGTTTCGGTTTGATTGATGCAATGTATCGCTTTGTTGGTTCTAGTGAAGGAGAAAAACGGCAATTGCTAATTGCTAATTGCTTCTCGCTTAGCCTCATTGCAGCAGTAATGGGGGGAGGGATTGTTTGGTTAATCATGCCATGGTTACTTTTGTATATACCTGCAAAAGTTGAAGTATACCAAGTGGTATTAATAGCGATACCAACATTATTAGATGGGTTAATTGCTATTCCACTTACTTTAATGCGCATGCAGTCATTGGCTAAGTGGTTTTGTATTTTTAATGTTGTTAAAGCTATCGTTCAGGCTTTACTTATCGTCATTTTGTTAGAGTACGGATTTGGAATCGATGGGGTGTTAATTGCAGGTACGGTATCTAGTATATTAATGCTTGTTTTTTTACTAAAATTCCAATGGCAGCAAATGGGACGATTAGGTTATTTAGGCTATTCATTGCCATTGCTTAAGTTTGGAGGTCCCATTGTTATTAGTGGTATCGGTATGTTTGCCGTTACAGGGCTTGATAAATGGATTCTTGCCGATAAAGTAAACGTTGAAGCATTAGCTGTATACGCAGTTAGCGTTAAGTTTGCACTAATATTAAGTTTGTTAATGCAACCATTTTGTTTGTGGTGGTTTCCCAATAGGATTCAAATATTACAACAAGAAAACGGTTCACAGCAGTGTGCAGAAAAGGCTGTTATTGGTTGTAACTTAATTATTATTATTGCATTTTCAATGCTTTTGACTGTGCCAAGTTTTATTTACCTGTTTTTCCCTAGTGATTATTATTTAGTTGCTAAAGTGGTAGTTGGTCTTATTTTAGTTAGCGCAATAAAAAATATAAGTGAATTAATGAACTTAGGGTGTTTCAGCGGTGAATCAAGCCAGAAGCAAATGTGGATACAATGTTTGTGTGCAGTAATAGCAGTAATGGGTTATTACTTTCTAATTCCACTTTATGGGGTATGGGCTGCGGTTGCAGTGCTAGGCAGTGTTTATAGCATGCGTTTAGCGTTACTTTACTGTGTTAGTCAGTCATTAGAACCATTACCTTATAAACATACTTGTTGGGTAAAAACCTTATCTCTTTGCAGCGTGGCGTATCTGTTTCATAGTGTTATCTCAGCGACGTTCTCGCCTTGGATGGTGTTTATCTCTGGTGGTATAATTAGTGTCTTTACCTTCATACTTTTAATGTATTTAAATACCTTCCCTAATTTATACTCACAGTTAAAGGGTAAACTTACCTCTTTGATTTTTCGACATATTACTGACTTTCGCAAAGTGTAAATATACATTATAAAGATATAACTCATTCTTTACGCACACCTTTTAATCTCTAAATAGATCTTGTCATTACATTCGTTTTTTAACTCTAGTCGTCAATTCTACGTCTCATAAATGAGAATTCGGCCGTAATAATTTAAAAATATAGTGATGATTTATTAAAAATAGGACTCTTATCAGATATGTAAGACAGATATAGACAAGCCTTGCATAACTAACCGATAGCACCAACATACCCTACAATAATTAGACAATACATTGCAGAGCTGACATTTGTTAAGCAATTATGCTTAATTTTTTGTTTTTTAGGTATGTTACGATATTTAATATTGCCTTATGACTCTGTGATCAACTGTGCTTTGTTGACAATGAGTAACGAATTGACTCATTGATCTATACAAAAGGTTTGTGGAGTAAAAGGCAATGAATATCAATAAGTTAATGTCTATTGTTATCGCAATCTGCCTCGGTGTCTCATTCAATGTTTTTGCAAAAAACTATGAAAGTTATGAAAGCAATGAACGATATAGTGAGAATGATTATTACAGCGATGATTATCATCATAGTGAACAAAATGATGACGACGATAGTTATTATGAGGATAAATATAACTACAGTTCTGATAATTATTATAGCTATGAATATAGTGATGATGAAGATAGCTATAACGAAGATGACTACAGCCAACATGACTATTACGGTCATGGGTATTACGATAACGGTAAGTACAGAAAGAACAAAAAAACAGATAGACACCTTGTTTATAATCTAATAGGCACAGGTGAAATGTTCAGTAGAAAAGTACCTGATATTGATGGGGATGGTAATAAAGACGATGCAATTTGTTTTAAAGTTCAATTGGTTAACTTGAAGAATCAAAAAGAAATAGGTACAGCGATAGATTGCTTATCTAACATTGAGGCTAAAAGTGATGATGAGGGCGGTGGAATTAGGTTAGTTGGTACCACTTTTTTTAAGACACCACATGGTAAGTTAGTTACCCGCGGTAAAACAACAGTTCAACCAGTGCTACGTAAAACCGTTACCCCGAACGGCGTTAAGATTACGCATATTACAGGTGCGTCAAGTAAAAAGAATTCAGTTCTTTACGGTACTGGACGTTTTAAAAATAGTAAAGGTACTGTGCGGTTATCAGGCATGGTAGATATGAGCAAATTTAATGATGAAGATGGTAACCTCATTACTTTTGATTGCCTGTTTGTGATTGACCTTAAATCATCTAATTACTATACCAACGATGACTATGTAGAAGATGACTATAGCGACGATGGTTACAGCGATGAAGATGACACTGACTATTCAGATAGTGACTATTCAGATGACTATTCGTCTACCTATTAAGCGGTTTATCGGTGTTAAGTTTAGGCTGCATGCCTATACCGGTAACTTGTTCATATTATGAATGTTATTAATGGTGATGTGGCTCACGAAACCTGATATACTATGCCGCAATTAAAATTGAAAAGGCTGACAGACGATGTCAGCTTTTTTAATGCTTGATACATAAACTATTTATGGAACAGTACTTTGATTTCTACAGCTAACATTACAATGCAATTTGGCGATAAGCCATTGTTTGAAAACATTTCAGTTAAATTCGGCGGTGGTAACCGTTACGGTCTTATCGGCGCGAATGGCTGTGGTAAGTCAACCTTCATGAAAATCCTTGGCGGCGAATTAGAGCAGTCAGGTGGTACTGTTTCATTAGATCCAAACGAGCGTATGGCTAAGTTGGGTCAGGATCAGTTTGCTTTTGAAGAATTCTCTGTTGTAGATACCGTTATTATGGGTCACAAAGAGCTTTGGAAAGTAAAAGAAGAGCGCGATTACATTTACTCTTTACCTGAAATGTCAGATGAAGATGGTATGCGTGTTGGCGATCTAGAAACAGAATTCGCTGAAATGGACGGTTACTCTGCTGAAGCGCGTGCTGGTGAATTACTGTTAGGCCTTGGTATTCCTGAATCGCAACACTTTGGCTTAATGAGTGAAGTTGCTCCGGGTCTTAAAGTACGTGTACTTCTTGCTCAGGTTCTTTTCGCTGATCCAGAAATTATGCTTCTTGACGAACCAACGAACAACTTGGACATTCATACAATTAGCTGGTTGGAAGAGATTTTGTTGGCGCGTAACTGCACAATGATCATTATCTCGCACGACCGTCACTTCTTGAACAGTATTTGTACCCACATGGCTGACTTGGATTATGGTGAACTTCGCCTATTCCCTGGTAACTATGATGAGTACATGTCGGCGGCAGAGCAGTCACGTGAACAGCTACATGCTGATAACGCGAAGAAGAAAGCACAGATGGCTGAACTACAAACGTTCGTAAGCCGTTTCTCTGCTAACGCATCTAAAGCGAAGCAAGCAACGTCACGTCAAAAGCAACTTGATAAGATTCAATTGAGTGAAGTGAAGGCATCTAGCCGTCAATCGCCATTTATTCGTTTTGATCAAGAAAAGCCTCTTTTCCGTAACGCCTTAGAAGTTGAAGGTCTAAAGCAAGGTTACGGCGAGAACATTCTAATCAATGGCGTTAAGCTAATGGTAGAAGTTGGCGAGCGTATCGCGATTATCGGTCAGAATGGTGTTGGTAAATCGACATTACTGAACACACTTGCTGGTGCAATGGAACCAATGGAAGGTATGGTTAAGTGGTCTGAAAATCACAATATCGGCTTCTATGCTCAGGATCATAGTTCAGATTTTGCTGAAGATTTGAACCTTATTGATTGGATGGGTCAGTGGAAAAAAGAAGGTGACGACGAACAAGTTGTTCGTGGCATTCTTGGTCGTATGCTTTTCTCTCAAAATGACATCAAGAAATCTGTAAAAGTAATTTCTGGTGGTGAGCAAGGTCGCATGCTGTTTGGTAAGCTAATTATGCAAAAGCCAAACATTCTTCTAATGGATGAACCAACCAACCACATGGATATGGAATCTATTGAAGCATTGAACCTTGCACTTGAAAACTTCAAAGGTACATTAATGTTTGTATCTCACGACCGTCAGTTTGTATCTTCAGTTGCAACACGCATCATTGAGATTACAGAAAACGGTATTGAAGATTTCCACGGTACTTACGAAGAGTACTTAACTAAGCAAGGTCTTACAGGTTAATTTAACCGCTTGCTTGAGTTACAAATAAAGTAAACAATTATAAAGCCGCCATTTTTTAATGGTGGCTTTTCTGTATTCAGCGTTATCATACTCAGTATTGAGTTAGTTAAAATATAGGAATAATATGCAGATCTGGGTTGATGCAGATGCGTGTCCGAACGTTATTAAAGAAATTTTATTTCGTGTTGCCAATAGGGTAGGCATAATGGTGACACTAGTTGCCAATCACCATATACGAGTACCACCGTCACCACATATTCGTTCAACACAAGTGTTAGCGGGCTTTGATGTTGCCGATGATCATATTGTTCAACAGGCTGAAGCTGGTGACTTGGTGATTACTGCCGATATCCCACTAGCTGATGAATTGATCACCAATGGGGTACATGCCCTGAATCCGCGTGGCGAATTATATACCAAAGACACGATTAAGCAGCGCTTGCAGATGCGAGACTTCATGGAAACAATGCGTAGCTCTGGTGTTCAAACCGGTGGGCCACCGCCATTAAGTCAGGCAGATCGACAAAATTTTGCCAATAAGCTTGATACCTTTTTGGTTAAGAACTTTAAAAAATAACGTTTTATCTGCGCTTTATTATTCATACACTGATAAACAGTGTATGAATCTGCAATATATATTCCCAATGTCTTGTGTCGCCACTGTCATTCTCACATCATGGCTGTTAACGCTTCGATCTAATTGTAAATCTTATGTTGCGTTAATGGGCGGTGTAATCTGCTACGTTTGAATTACTCTTATGGTAGCGAACGTAACGGTTTTGATTATGACACAAGATTTCAGCGAGGATATAATGGTTAATGTAATGGCACTCGATCAGAAAGGCACCGACGGTTTATCTGATATTTTCGATATTGATAACCTTCCAGAGCACCTTGAAGTGGTTTACTTACATAATGCTCAATTACGCGAATCATTTTTTTATTCGACAATTAAAGGGCACTCTTTGCAACAAGCTTTAGAACAAGCGATTATTCACTTAGCTACTTTAAGTGATAAAAAAGAGCCTTGTTCTTAAGGTAAGGCTCAGTTCTAAAGTATTTAATTTTATAGTGGCAGCAGTGCCTATTCTTCCATTCTGTGCTTTATTCAACTTTTACTTTATCTGTTTCATTGATTGAATTGGGCTTGTCTTTTTTCTTTGATTCTTTTTCTTTTGACACTTTTTTGTTGCTGGCATCATCTTCTTTATTATTATTTTCATCTTCAATATTTTTTGGTGTCGCCTTCTCTTTCTTGGCAAGGCGATAAGCCATCGCATAATGCCAAGTTGATTTCTCATTTGTCAGTAAATTTTCTAACGCTTTAGTATCAATACTACTTTTCTGACCCATTTCTTTAGCTATTTTTTCTGATTTCCCTATTACAGTGTCACTTTCTAGATCTGTGATAATTGTTGCAGCTTCCGTTAGTGCTGTAGCGTATTCATCAAGATTGTTAAGATTGTAATCACCGATGTCCATTTTTTCTCGTAATACGCGAGACCAATTCAATTTCACGTAAGGCATTTTGTTCTCATCGGGCATGTCATAGGCGATGCCATTTAGGAAATAGGCGAGAGAAAAGTATTTATCATGCTTTAATTGTTTAGAACCTATATATTGAGGTAAGGCACTTGGTTTGATCTTTTTCCCCTTATTGTTGTATAACCAAACTTCGTGATCATTCAGTAACTCCGGCCAAAAATCATCACCAGAACCCAGTAGATTGTATTCAACTTTTAATGTTATTGGCACACTGGTACCGCCATTAGGCATATCCCAGAAGGTAGATAGAATATTATGGTGATCGATAAGAAATAGCTCACCATCTTCGGGGCCGATTATTACTGCGGGGAGGGCATCAATATTTTCTCCTTGCTTTGCCTTACAGCTGTACGTACTTATATCGGTAGGGTTCGAATCTTTATCCCATTTTTTGATACCCTTAGCACCGTTAACACGACAAAGGTCATTGTACATTGTCTTTAAGTCTTCAGCATAGCGACCAAGATTATAATACTCCTCATCCAAGCTTATAACTGCTTGGGTTGGTAGCAATTGGTCTAAATTGACGTTAATGACGTCACCACGTTTAAGCTCAGCATAGTTAGTTTTTTCGGCTAGGGCTGGTAAAGCGACGAAAGTGGATAATAAAATAATGAAGGGGACGTATTGTTTGTACAATGCGTAAGCTTTAGTCTGAATAGCCATGGCGCCGACCTATAACATGTAACTGAAGATGCTTTTTAGTCTAGCAAAGAGAAAAATATTAGCAGTTACAATTCATAGGATTAATGAGAAAAGAAAGGCACCATGGTTTTCTATTTATGACTAGATAGAAAACGTAGCTTATAGTGCCTTTTGTAATTTATGCGTGACTAGTCGTGAATGTTAAATACCAAGTTCATCGAGTAAATCTTGTTCATCTGCTTGATTTACAAGCGTTAAATTACTTTCCTTTTGCTTTTTTTCGTTTTCGATAATCACGTCAGGATCGATATCTTGATGTTGCTCAAACTCTTCAAGTTGAATAAATTCAGTCTTATCCATTGCGAGTTCTAAATAAAAGATGTTATTTTTTTCTGTTGTAAAGCTAACACGACGCGCTTGTGGGCGATCAAGGTTAGTATCGACAGAAAGAATAATTTGTTTATTTAACGCTAACATTTTAGGTTGATTCTGCGTAATTGATATTTGCAATTCACGACGAATCTTACTGGTAAAGTCACCAACGGTTTGATTCATCAGTTCGCCCAGTACATCTGCTACTTCGTCAGAAGTATGGTGAATCGCAAGATCTTCTTGAGGAATCCCCATTTTCAACATATATGCTTGATAAATTTCAAGTGCAGCTTGTTGAGTAAAGTTACTTACAACTAGACCAGTGAAACCACCATCAAATAGAACAAAACACCCGATATCAGGCTTTAAGCTTGTTTTATTAATCTTTTGTACCATAGCAGAGTAGTTGATTTGGCTATCTGTTGCGGTAGATAAAACACTTGAAATAGACTGGCAAAGCTTAAGTAGAATATCGTCAGTTGTTATAATTTTATTTTTTTTCATTCTTTGTCCTGTATTGGCAAAAAGCCAGTGTTGATACCGCGTTTAGTGCAAGTAATTATACCCAAATTACCTCAAGCTGCTCGCTGAGATCACTCTGAATCCTGCATCTTGAGGTGACTTGGGTATAAACAGTGTCTCACTATTATTTCAAGAGTGCACAAAGATTAAGTGAACGAATTGATTTAGTTCACTTAATCTCATTAGATGTTATTAATAATGCTCAAAATTAACACTAAGCAAAGCGTTGCTCTAAATAGCCAATGATATCATTTGATTCATATAGCCATTCAATGCTGCCATTTTCTTTTTCAATGCGTAAGCAAGGTACTTTTCGTGCACCTCCATCACTGATTAGCTCTTGCTCCCAAGGTGCAACTTTTGCGTTTCGTGTCTCTAGCGGTAAATTTAAACGTTTAGCAGAGCGGCGCACCTTCACACAAAATGGGCATGCATCAAATTGATAGAGCTTTAATTTTGCAACATCTTGATTAACAAGGTTTTGTTCTAAGTCGTCACGTTTTTGTGCGCGTGGAGAAAATATAAAATTCAGTAAAAGTATGATACGTCCTAAGATCCAACGGACTATTTTCATTACAGCTGTTCCTATTTAATAATGATGAGCAGTGTCAATATTACAACGTTTTAACATGATTTAAAATGCAGAAAAAAAAGCCTTTTTAGACATAACTTTTCACTTGAATTAAACTATTCATTAAGATTATTCCCTGTGTGAAGATGTGAGAATCTTCATGATTAGTACGTTTTCATTGAAAAATGATAAATGCATCTCAGATGCATTTCTGTACAATAAATGAACGGAAAAGGGTGAAAAACGTGACATTCACTCATGATAATAATATCAATAATCACTTCTGAAGGTTCAAAAGAGGATCCGTATCACTTATTCAATAATTTTCATACAGTGACATTATGAATGCTCAGTCAAATGATTATTATATATGTATTGTGAAAAAGTAATTTGGGACACATTATATTAGTGGCTAAGTCTAAGCGTATTTTAATTTGTGATGATTCACCGATTGTACATAAAGCACTCACTCGCTTGCTACCTGATAGTGATTTTTTGACGCTTCATTTTGCAGAAAATGGTAGAGCGGGTTTAGAGTGCTTGAGCGAGTACGATATTGATGTTTTATTCTTAGACTTAACGATGCCTGTGATGGACGGTTTTGGTGTATTAAAATCATTACCAGTGCGTGACTTTGACACAAAAGTAGTGGTTGTATCGGCAGATGTTCAACAACAAGCAATTGAGCGTTGCTTCTCTTTAGGGGCGCATCATTTTTTAAGTAAACCCTTTGACTCTAAAAATTTTAAAACATTGTTAACCAGTTTAGACCTTTGTGTAGAAAGTCACTCGCCTCTGCAAAATGAAACATTAGTGAATAGTGAATCTGATTATGTAAACACGTTCAAAGAAGTTGCGAATATTGCTCTTGGGCGTGGGGCTGCCATTATTTCAGATCACTTTGGTGAATTCATCAAAATGCCTTTGCCCAACGTTGCTCATATGGATGCTGGTGAGTTGGCTATGGCTATTACCGATATTAAAAATACAGACGATACCATTGCTATTGCGCAACGATTCGTTGGTGGTGGCATTAACGGTGAAGCGTTAGTGTGTTTACGCGGCGATGATATTGGTGTTTTTGGTGAAAAGCTGGGGTTTAGCCAAATGGATGAAAACAAAAATGAAATCGTGATTGATACGGCGAATCTGATGGTGTCATCTTTCCTTGTCGCATTGTCTGAGCAAATGAATATACCATTCTCTGTTCGTCAGCCTATTGTATTAGAAGAATATATGGGCTGGGGGGATAGCGAAAATAGTACATTAGAATTATTTACCATCGAATATACTTATCAAGCTGAATCGCTAGATTTAGAGTGTGATGTACTGTTTTTGATGGATAGTGGATCAACTCAGGTCATCAAAAAAATAATGGGCACTTTACATTGAATGAAATCACGTTAGCAGACTTCCACCTGACTATGCAGGTGATGGATAATATCGATGTGGGCGTCGTTATTATTGATAAGCACTACAACGTAATGGCATGGAATACGTTCATGCAGGCTTATAGTGGTATAAGTTCTGATGATATTATGGGGCGAAATCTTTTTGATGCGTTAGATGATTTACCTGAAGAGTGGCTGAAAAATAAGATTGAATCGACATTTAAGTTAGGTATGCGTTCGTTCACGTCATGGGAAGATCGGCCTTCGGTCTTTAATTTTTCAAACTTTAGCCCGATTTCTGGTGGATCGGAGCTTATGTATCAAAACCTCATACTTACGCCATTGAAGTCACTTCATGGTGATTTTTCGCATGTTTGTTTGTCTGTGACTGATGTATCTGATATTGCGAAAAACAAAACACATTTACGAGAATCAAATAAGCAACTTACTCACTTAAGTATGACGGATAGGCTAACACAACTGTATAACCGTGGTCATTGGGAGACTTGCCTCGCCGAAGAGTTTGAGCGTTGCCGACAAACACAGACGCCATCGACTTTAGTCATGTTTGATATTGACCACTTTAAGAAAGTAAATGATACCTTTGGGCATGTTGCTGGTGATGGCGTTATCCGTATTGTCTCTAACGTATTACGCCGTACTAAGCGCCAGAGTGATATTGCTGGTCGCTATGGTGGTGAGGAGTTTGGTGTCATTCTGCCGTATACTTCATCTGATATGGGGCAGTATTTTACAGAGCGTCTACGTCAGCGAATAGAGCTGGCTAGGGTGAATGTTGATGTACGTTCAATCAATGTGACAATCAGTTTAGGTGTGTGTGAGTGGTACCCAGAGCTGCGTAATTATGAACAATGGTTAGAGCATGCAGATAAGGCATTGTATATCTCTAAGCAATCTGGGCGTAATCAAAGTACAGTATTTGAAGCCTTAGTTGAGCAAGAAAAAGATACCGCTTAGCAGAGTCTTGAGGTAGAGCATTGTTTTTTTACTGATTATCCTTACAATTAAGCGCATTATAAATAGTATAAAAGTAATGATATGGTTGTTGAATCTGAAGGTTATCACGCACTGATTGAATATTTTACTGAGCATCTTGCATTGTTTGAAAAGGCAAGTGAAGATGTATGTAAAGAAACTGTTGAAGATGTTGTAACAGACATGATTGCGACAAATCTAATGGCTGTTTTTTCACAAAATCCTGATTTAGATGCAGATTTTCGCTTTAAATTAATGCAAGAGGCTGATGCCGTCGTTGCTGATCTAAGTGAGGTACTTGCGGGAGCTTGGCTTAGATCCCCTACAGTTGAGCAGATCTCGTTTCTTGAAGACTATATTGGTTTAGTTAAAAACTTATTTGATAGTGCAATCAGTCAGAAAAAGTAGTTTTCCTACGCCTACAGTTAACTGAGTATCTAGGCTGAATTTTAAGCGACTATTGTCGCTTTTTTTATAAGTGAATTTTTGACCACCTTCCCCCCCTGATTGATATTAATGACCTTGATATTGTTGAGCTTAATAAAATTATAATATGAAATATTTTCGTCATATTTTTTGTGTAAATTGATGGTTTAACAGCATTGTGCTCGAGATCACATTTTTTCGTTTCTATAAATAGTGGCTCTTCTAATGCTGGCGATTAATTTATCAAGGAAGTAAAGATGATACGGGTTCGACAACAAAAAGAACGTTTCTCAGTAGTAAAAAGTATTCAGATTGTTTTATTGTTATTAGTGGGAATTGGTTGTCTATTAACCTTTTATGGAAATCGAGGCTTAAATAATATTTCTCATGAATTTTATGTGCTTAGCCAACAAGCGTTGCCCGTATCTATTAATAATTCAGCAATTGTTCAACACTCTTTAGAAGCATCAAAAAGTATCTCTGATATTATTAATAGTCAAACTATTGAAGCGTTAGATACTGCTTACCTTTCATTTCAAACCCAGCAAGAAAACATTCATCAATCTATTAATACCTTAGAGTATATAGCAAAAACATCTCAAATTTCTTGGCTACAAAATGACATTCAACAACTTAAAACTGAAGTTGATGCTATCGAAGTCTTAGCTGATGAAACCTACCTTGCTCAACAGCTGATTATGACTACAACAGCGCAGGTCGAAGCTGATAAAGCAATGATGAACTATGCAGTCTCCTCTGTACGTTCAGAGATGAGTCGACTGAGTATTGGTCTATATGGTAATAACGCTGATGCGATGAACAATGCGACTAACTTTATTAATCATTCTTTGGAAATGGCGAGTAACCTCATTGCTTTGTTGTTGGAATCTAATGTTGATAAAGCAAAAAAAATGGCTAGAAGCTTAAAAAGCTCGAATATGTCAGGCATGGAATACGCATGGAATGAGCTGAAATCAGTAGACAAAAGCATTGGTGATTTTTCTAGCTTAACGGTTCCATTCCAGATGGTGAAAGAATTATATAACCAAGATGGAATCGTACAAAAACATCTCAATGTCCTTCAATTAATGCAAGAGCAAGCGGTTAAAACAAGCAACATTCAGCAGCAGATTGATTCGACAATGGCGTTACTTGAAAATGTAACGAAAGGAGCTGATGCTCTTGTTGAAGAAGGGCAAAAAGGTGTGTTGATGGCGAGTGATAACGCGCGAATGTTCTTTGTTACATTAAGTGGCATAGGATTGTTAGTGGCACTTATTTCTGGTGTTTGGATTAGCCGTATTGTTCGTGGCTCAATTCAGCAAATTGATCGCACTGTTAAAGCGATGAGCGAAGGAAATTTAACAGTAGATGCCAATACTGGTGCCCCTCAAGAATTTTCGCAGTTGGCGAGAATGCTGAATGAATCGAACAGCAATAACTGTAATGCGTTAATCAAGTTGACTGAAAACAGCCAAAGTTTAAATCGAGCTGCTGATCGGAGCCAATCGGCGTCATCACAATCAAGAGAAGCCCTGCACGAACAAAGTGCTGACTTGGCTACCGTCGCTTCAGCTATTACAGAGTTAGAAGTGTCAATTAAAGACATTGCCCAAAGTACCGTAGAGTCTGAATCGGAAGCAGAGCAAGCTTATCAGTTGGCTTTGAATGGTGTAAAAGTGATAGACCGAAGCACTAAAGGATTAATGGCACTAGAAGGGCAGTTTGTTATTAATGAGCAACGTATGGTCGAGCTAGATAATTATGTTAATAAGATTACCGAAGTGGTCGAGCTTATTAGTTCAATTGCAAATAATACGAATTTATTAGCTTTGAATGCAGCCATTGAAGCAGCACGTGCTGGTGAGCAGGGTCGTGGGTTTGCCGTTGTTGCTGATGAAGTACGAAAACTTGCCAGTGAAACGAATTTACAAACTGAATCTATTCGACAAACGATCACTGATTTACATAAAGCGGCTAAAGATGCAAATGATGCAATGGTGGTTAGTCGACAAGAGATGACATCCTCAATCGAACTCAGCGGCGATGTACAAACATCTATTCATCAAATCCAAGAAATGATTGGGTCGATTAACGATAAGGTCATCAGAATCTCAGCGGCAACTCAGCAACAAGAAGGTGCGTCGTTCGAAGTCGGTCGTAGTATTGAACAGGTTGCTAGCCGTGCTCAAATAAATAATCAGCAGTTAGATACACTAGTTGATGAAGCGGGTAGGGTTGCTAATATTGCACACCAACAACAAGCTCTACTTATGCGTTATCAATTAGTAAAAGCATAATAATAGCGAATATTCATGTGTAACGGCTCATAATAGGCAGCTTGAGTAGTAAAATGGCGTATTGAGCGGGTTTTATTAACACCGGCGGTTCAAATTCTGTAGAATGCACGCGTTTTCTCGAATCAGGTAAAAGCCGCCATGCGCATTCATGCTGTACATACGCTATATGAAGAACGACTTGCTCGTTCCACCCGTCCTTTTAAAGCGCGAGGTTCTAAAGTCGAACGTTGCCGCCAGTGTATGCTGCGTAAGCACCTGTGTATTTGTAGTCTTAAGCCTATAATTCAATCAAACGCTGCATTTTTATTGGTTATGTTTGATGATGAAATATTAAAGCCAAGTAATACTGGGCGTTTAATCGCTGATTTATTTGAAGATACATTTGCATACATTTGGTCTCGTACAGAGCCTAATCAAGACATGCTCACCTTGTTAGATGATCCGCAATGGCAGCCTTATGTCATTTTTCCTGCTGAATATGCAGAGCCTGAGCGGGTTGCAGAACAGATTGAGCTTGAAGATGGTAAACGTCCGCTGTTTATCATGCTCGATGGTAGTTGGTCTGAAGCGAAAAAAATGTTCCGTCGTAGTCCCTATCTGGATCGTTTTCCCATTTTATCAATTAACCCAGATAAACCGTCACGTTATAGAATGCGTGAAGCATCAAAAGAAAATCAATTGGGTACGGCAGAGGTAGCAGCTCGTATTGTTGATTTATTTGGTGAAGCTAATAACGCGGATATGCTTGATTTGTGGTTTGACGTTTTTCGTGAAAGTTACATGACAGGTAAAATGAACCGTTTGTTACCTGATGAGTCTGCAATTAAGCGATTAGAAAGTCATATAGCGGCAATTTAAATATTTAGTAGCGATGAAGAAAGGGTATTCTTCATCGTATTTTTATACCATTAACATTCCATGTCAATATATCTAAGTGCTTTTAAATTTCAGGACCTAAAGTGAGCTTTACGTGTTTACCTCAAGGTAAGGTGGGTATAAATATGCATTTTTCTGCTGTTTCTTTCAGCAATCGCGATCATCACCATAAAAGTGGCATACTAAATCAGTGCTCCGTCACAGTCTGTAGGCGTAGAAGTATGGATAATTTTATTTGCAACGCTTTTGGTAACAGCGTTATAAATCTTTAACTATTTCGTTCAATAATATGAGGGTGTTATTGAACGAAATAGTTGCACATTTAGTAGCACTAAATAATTTGATAATCACTTTTGGTTTATTTTAGGGAGAACAGGATGTACTACGGCTTTGATGTAGGCGGTACTAAAATTGAATTTGGTGCGTTTAATGAAAAACTTGAGCGAGTAGCCACAGAGCGTGTAGCAACACCTGGGGATGATTACGATAAGCTGGTTGATACAATCGTTGGCATTATTCAAAAAGCAGATAATGATTTAGGTTGTGAAGGCTTAGTTGGTATTGGCTTGCCGGGTATGGAAGATGCTCGCGATGGTTCTGTATTAACGTCGAATATTCCTGCGGCAAAAGGACGTTTCTTACGTAAAGATCTAGAAGCTAAATTAGGTCGTACCGTTACTATTGATAACGATGCAAACTGTTTCGCCTTATCTGAAGCATGGGATGAGTCACTGCAAGGTGAAAAATCAGTACTAGGTTTAATCTTAGGAACGGGTTTTGGTGGCGGATTAGTGTTTGATGGGCACGTATTCTCTGGCATGAATCACGTAGCAGGGGAACTTGGTCATACTCGTATGCCTATTGACGCTTGGTTTAGTCTTGGCGAAAAAGCACCGTTATTTACATGTGGTTGTGATAATAAAGGGTGTATCGACAACTACCTATCAGGTCGTGGTTTTGAGCAATTATATGCGCATTATTATGGTGAAAATCTGAAGGCAATCGAGATCATTAAATTGCATGCTACTGGCGAAGCAAAAGCAGTAGAGCATGTTGATCGCTTCATGGAAATGTTGGCGATCTGTTTAGCAAATATCTTCACAGGTTTAGACCCACATGTTGTTGTACTTGGCGGTGGCTTATCTAACTTTGAATTACTGTATCAAGAACTGCCAAAGAGAGTCGCTAAACATTTATTATCAGTGTCACAAGTGCCTAAAATTGTGAAAGCAAAACACGGTGATGCTGGTGGCGTACGTGGTGCTGCATTTTTGAATATCAAAAAATAGATACCCATTAACATAATCACGTAGCAATATTATTAAGCACCGCATGTCGGTGCTTTATTGTATTTGAAGCGTATGTGTATATACCCAATCTACCTCAAGTATAAACTCATCTGTTTTATAAAGTGATTTCCTATATCTGGGGTTTGTATAACAGAGTAGGTCTGTTAGAATCCGCGCTCTTTACCGTTTGTTTGTAGGAAAACACCATGTCATTTCAAGCTTTAGGCCTGAATACTCAGCTAGTTGATACTGTTACAGAGCTGGGTTTTAAAACACCAACACCCATTCAAGAACAAGCCATTCCCCAAGTATTGGCTGGTGATGATATTATGGCTGGTGCACAAACAGGAACCGGTAAAACAGCAGCATTCGGCCTACCGATGATCCAACGTTTACTGGCGAGTCAGCAGTCAGAACATGGCGAAGGTTATATAAAAAAGCCTGAGGCAATTCGTGCTTTAGTTTTAACACCAACCCGCGAACTTGCCCAACAAGTGCACGATAGTATTTTGGCATACAGTAAAAATACATCGATTAAGGTGGCCGTTGCCTATGGCGGCACCAGTATGGGGGTTCAGGTAAAAGCATTGAAGTCGGGTGTTGATATTTTAATTGCCACGCCAGGACGATTATTGGATCACGCTTTTACAGGTACTGTCGATTTATCTAAGATTGAATGCTTAGTATTAGATGAAGCTGATCGTATGCTAGATATGGGTTTTGTCGTTGATATTAAACGCATCATGCAGCGCATGCCGAGAAAGCGCCAAACGTTACTTTTTTCTGCAACATTTTCTAATCAAGTCAAAAAATTAGCTTACGATATTTTAGCTGATCCCAAGCTAATTGAAGTTACACCAGAAAATATTGCTGCCGAAAGTGTTACGCAAATGGTATATCCAGTTGATAAACACCGTAAGCGTGAATTACTGTCTTACCTTATTGGTTCTCGAAATTGGAATCAGGTTTTAATCTTTACTAAAACAAAGCAAGGTTCAGATGAATTAGCAAAAGAGCTGATTCTTGATGGTATTAAAGCGGTTTCAATTAATGGTGATAAAAGCCAAGGTGCACGTCAACGTGCATTAAGTGATTTTAAAGAAGGTAAAGTACGCGCGATGGTTGCGACTGACGTTGCAGCACGAGGTTTAGATATTGAACAACTAGGCTATGTTGTTAACTTCGATTTACCATTTCAAGCTGAAGATTATGTTCACCGTATTGGTCGTACTGGTCGTGCTGGTTTAACGGGCAGTGCTATTTCATTAATGAGTATTGATGAAGAATGGGCTCTGCGTGCAATTGAAGAATTGTTAGATACACGCTTACCTCAAGAGTGGCTGGAAGGGTACGAACCAGATCCAACCATCAAAGCGCAAGATAACCGTCGTTCTAGCTCGACGTCTGAAAAACGCCGTATAAAAGCAAAATCTAAAATACATAAAAATCGCGGGCGTCATCAAGCTAAGCGTTAATCAATAAATACTAACTCTTTACTTATGGGTAAAGAAAGCCCCAGCATATTCAAAGAATAATACTGGGGCGATACTACCACCGCTGCCTACTTTATTTGTCGTAATAGATTAATATTATTACTGTTGTTTATATTATTAGACCAGTAATTATTGATTTTCTACTCCCCAAAATGTGTGCAATAACATTGCAAAGCACATATAGAAAACCCATTAATTCTTTACGTATGTAGTTGTAGGCTATCCCTGCGTTATAAAGTGTTGCTAACATAGCGCTTTTTTATTTTACCCTAAGTTATTGTTTTACTTTTTATTGTTTTTCTTCTGCTGTCAGTAGCAGGTTGCTCCCATCAGTTATCAGTAAATAAGACTTACTGATATCTAAATTGCATAAATCTACAGATTGAGCATTAAAACTTAAATCATCTTTACAAGATTGAATTGTGAGGTATTTTGTGACGATACCTTTAGTTGCACTAATAATTTGAATATCATTAGGATTAACATTAACTACTTGAGTATTATCTGATTGGCTAAAAACACGTACTCTATACACAGAATTCACAGCTGATGGTTGTCGTTTCAAAGCTGTTAGCATCAAATCATCTTGGAGTTCACCACCATTTCGCCATGCAATTGCCCACCATTTATCGGTGTCTTCTATGGTAATCGACTTTAATTCAGCTTGTTGTGTTTGACTGTTAGTATCTTGTATACCGAGGCTAGCTCTTATTGAATCGGTTTTTGTCCATTCGAAGGTTTTACTGATAATTTCATTATTGTTGTTAGTAATAGCTCTATTATTTGGGTCAAAAAGTAGCGATGTACTGGTACTACTATTTATAAAATAATCCATTGAGTCTAATGACGTATTTACAAATTGCACGTTAGCACTACGCGTACGATTAAGGTCTGCAATGTTCGGATCTATCTCTGCTACTGCTTGCACTTCTTCAATAACAGCCTCTATTGCATCGTCACCGCTTGAGCCTCCGCAACCAATAAGAGAAAAAGAAAGACAAATACTGAGTACATATCTAAACATGTTAGCAACCTCTTTTATTATTATTCCTGACCACGAAATAAGCATATTTCAATTCTTAGTGTTTTTTTGATGAATATATGCAGTAAAGGTGAACTAATGTTAAGTTTTTAATAAATAAAAGAATTTATCCTCTTAAATATGAGAATTTTATTATCAAAGCTAAAAAATAGGACTAATTAGTGTCAATTAATCGTTTTTAAATCATATTTTCGACAATGAAGCAGTCGCATAAGACTGTAGATGTCTCATGAATGATTACTCTGAATTCTTCATCTTGAGGTCTTTGAGTATATGCCCATGTTACCTTAAGGTGCTGACTTTGCATTTTGAAGAATCATGAGTATAGAACCTTTACCCTTGATGATTTTAAACCACAAAAGATAAAGGTTATTTTTTAAAGATAAATATCTTTTATTAGCACATTTTTCGTTTTAAACCACTAATGTCGAGTAGTCGGGTGGCGATTTCTTCTACTGAAAGAGATGATGTATTTAAGTAGGGTATCGCTTCCCGTCTGAACATTCCTTCAACTTTATGCAGTTCTTTTTCACACTGCTCTAAGCTAGCATAATCGCTGTTGGCGTAGCGTTCATTTCGTATCGCGACTAGGCGTTCGATGTCAATGGTTAACCCATAGGTTTTAAAGCGATAAGGCTCTATGGCAGCAGGCAGTTTAAGGCTTGTCATATCTTCGGCGATGAAGGGGTAGTTAACTGCTCTTATGCCAAATTGCATCGCAAGATATAGGCTTGTTGGGGTCTTTCCGCAGCGAGATACACCCAATAAAATCACATCTGCTTGGTCAAGATTATTCAGTGAAATCCCATCATCATGCGCGAGGGTATATTCAATGGCGGCGATACGATCTTGATAGCTAGCGGCATCCTTGTTAATACTATGTGAACGTTGTAACTGAGGCTCTGGTTCAAGCTGCAAATCGTGCTTTAAAGGCTCAACTAGCACATTCAAGACGTCGTAGAAATGCGCGTTACTTTGTTCAATGATGACCTTTACATCAGGTATAACGATTGAATAGAAGACTAAAGGCTTAATGCCCGTCTTATTATAAGATTGATTTACAAGGAATTTAACCTGTTCTGCACGTTCATTTGTTTCAATGAAAGGGTGCGTTGTTTGGCGTGTTTCGATTGGAAATTGCCCTAAAACGGCATGTCCAAGTGTCTCAGAAGTGATCGCTGTACCGTCAGAAACGTAAAACACATCACGAAAATTGGATTTGCGCTGCATAAAAAGTTGAATCCTTAAAATAATTCTGTAACGTTCACCGTATAAATACTTATAACAATAACTTTACAGGGTATAGACATCAGCCCGACCATTGTGACGCAGTATTTTTTTAACTGCCAATGCAATCGTTTCCGTTGAGATCTTGCCCACATTTAAGCTAAATCCAAAAGCAAGGAGATTCGTCGTGCAACAGAATGTAGTTTGGTACGATGCTTTATCAATGAATGACGTTGATAAAGTGGGTGGAAAAAATGCTTCGCTGGGTGAGATGGTAGCCAATCTTGCAAATGCAGGTGTGAAAGTTCCAAATGGATATGCGACAACCTCGCATGCTTTTAATCAATTTCTGGAAGCTGGCGGATTAAACAAGCGTATTTATCAACTATTAGAAGAACTTGATGTTGATGATGTAAATGCGTTAAAAGTTGCTGGCGAAACCATTCGCAACTGGGTATTGGAAGCTGAATTACCCGCTGACTTAGAGCAGGATATTCGAGTATGTTATGCAGAACTCGGTAACGGTGACGACATGTTGTCTGTTGCTGTTCGTTCATCTGCAACCGCTGAAGATTTACCTGATGCTTCGTTTGCTGGCCAGCAAGAAACATTTCTAAATGTGCGCGGAATCGATGCCGTTATTGAAGCAACAAAGCATGTATTCGCTTCGTTGTTTAATGACCGTGCTATTTCATACCGTGTTCACCAAGGGTTTGATCATGAAGGTGTTGCATTGTCTGCTGGTATTCAGCGTATGGTGCGTTCAGACAAAGCTTCTTCGGGGGTAATGTTTACCCTTGATACCGAGTCTGGCTTTGATCAGGTGGTGTTTATTACATCATCATGGGGCTTAGGTGAAATGGTTGTGCAGGGGGCTGTTAACCCAGATGAATTCTACGTTCATAAGCCAACACTTGAGGCAGGTAATCATGCCGTTGTGCGTCGTACCATTGGTTCAAAACAAATCAAAATGGTTTACGCCGAGGGCAAAGAGCTAGGTACACAAGTTGATGTGATTGATACCACCGAAGAAGAACGTCAGCAATTTTCGTTAACCGATGATGAAATTGCGTCGTTAGCAAAACAAGCATTGATTATCGAAAAGCATTACGGTCGCCCGATGGATATCGAATGGGCCAAAGATGGTATTACTGGTGAATTACTGATTGTTCAGGCACGCCCTGAAACAGTACGTTCTCGCGATGACCAACAAGTGATGGAACGCTTCCATCTTAATGCTCAAGCATCGGCAATCATTGAAGGCCGTGCTATCGGCCAACGTATTGGTGCTGGTGCTGTTCGTGTTGTTGCTGATTTAAGTGAAATGGATCAGGTTCAACTGGGTGATGTATTAGTTGCAGACATGACAGACCCAGATTGGGAGCCTGTGATGAAAAAAGCATCTGCTATTGTCACTAATCGAGGTGGACGTACATGTCACGCGGCAATCATTGCACGTGAACTTGGGATACCTGCGGTTGTGGGCTGTGGTAATGCAACCTCAATTTTAAGCACCGGTCAGCATGTTACTGTATCTTGTGCGCAAGGTGAGACGGGCTTTGTGTATGAAGGCGAACTTGATTTTGAAATTCGTCGTTCATCAGTGACTGATCTCCCAGATCTTCCTCTTAAAGTCATGATGAATGTGGGCAACCCAGATCGTGCATTCGATTTTGCTTGTATTCCTAATGAAGGGGTAGGGTTAGCTCGACTAGAGTTCATTATTAACAAGATGATTGGCATTCACCCGAAAGCCTTACTTAACTACGATGAACAATCTGACGAGCTTAAAGCTGAAATAGATAAGCGTATTGTGGGTTATGAAAACCCTGTTGAGTTCTACATCGAGAAATTAACAGAAGGGATTTCAACGCTTGCTGCTGCATTTTGGCCAAAGCGCGTTATTGTGCGTATGTCCGATTTTAAGTCGAATGAATACCGCAATTTAGTGGGTGGTATTAACTATGAGCCGACAGAAGAAAACCCAATGTTAGGGTTCCGTGGTGCTTCTCGTTATATTTCACCACAGTTCCAAGATTGTTTTGCACTTGAATGTGAAGCAATGAAGCGCGTTCGTGAAAAGATGGGCTTAAAAAATGTTGAAATCATGATCCCATTTGTACGTACGGTAAGTGAAGCGGCATCGGTTATCGATTTGCTGGCTAAATTTGACCTGCGTCGTGGCGAAAACGGTCTGAAAGTCATTATGATGTGTGAATTGCCGTCAAATGCAATTCTAGCGGATGATTTCTTGAAGTATTTTGATGGCTTCTCGATTGGCTCAAACGATATGACTCAGTTAACGCTTGGTCTTGACCGAGATTCTGGTGAAATTGCGCATATGTTTGATGAGCGTAATCCTGCAGTAAAAGCAATGTTATCTATGGCAATTAAAGCCGCCAATAAAGCGGGTAAATATGTTGGAATTTGTGGTCAAGGACCATCAGATCACGATGATCTCGCAGATTGGTTGATGGAGCAGGGCATTGACTCAGTTTCATTAAACCCAGATACGGTACTTGAAACATGGGTACATTTGGGTAAAAAGTAAGTTGAATAAGAACGCCTATTTAAAGCCTGCATTTGCAGGCTTTTTTTATGCCAGTTTGGGATGATGTCAATCTAGAATAGTATTATTACCCATTCTTCGCTGATAATTTTGCGCGGATAAACTCTGAATGGTCGAGGTAAATTAACTCAGCAACTTGACGGATCACGGCTTCTTCCATGGGTTCGATAATGCCATCGGCATAGGCAACTTGCCACATTGCTTCAATAAGCTGAAAGCGCTCTTCTGGCATAAGCTCACGCAGTTTTGTTGTAAATTCATACAAAGAGACTGATTTTTCACTTTTTACCATTGCTTCAGCGAGTAAATCTATAGCTATTGCTTCATCTATATCAAGTAGCTTTATGAGTAACTGTACTTTAGCTGCCTCTTCTCTAGGATCAATTTGGTGATCAGCATTTGCAACTTCACACAATAAAGAGGCCATCGCTAAATTCATTGTCGGGGTATCAATAGCACCGCCATCGCTGCCTTCATGCATGACTTGGCGAAATAAAGTGCGTAATTGTTTGAACATAATGTGCCTCTTACTCTACGTATTGATTTGACGCTTTATTATTAATTATGGTTTGTTTAGCAATAAATCAAGGTTTCAATAGAAATGAATCCACTTGAACTCCCTTCCCCATAAAGGTTATGACAACACTCATCGCACACTGTTCCATTAAAATACAGTTCTATTAATAATGTTTATACTCAATTCACCTTAGCGTACTCGTTTCAACGAGAATTTATTGGGTTCTAGGCAAGGCGCTTATTTTATTAATACCGAAAGCGTTGTCTAAACTCTCTGGGGGTAAGAGAGCTCCATTTTTTAAAACGAGTACTGAAATTGGCAGGGTTTGGATACCCGCTTGATTCGCAAATATGTTGTATTGGCCATTCGGTAGCACTTAATAGACGAGCAGCATATTCCATCCGTAATCGTGTTAAATGCGCAATAGGACTATGGCAATAATATTGCTGGCACAAGCGGTGAAAGTGAGGCTCAGAACAAGGGTGCAATGCCGCTAGTTCAGCTACGCTCCATTGGCGATGAAGTTGTTCTTTAGCGCGATCAAACACTTTTTCTAATCGTTGTAACGAGATAGGCATAGATGTCGGTAAACGATTCGTGACTAATAAGCGTATTTGTTCAACTAGATTATCTCCTAGCTGGTTACCAACAGGGTAGGGTAACGACATAGATTGATGTAAGCAGTCAATAGTTTTACGTAACATATCTGCACATTGCGTTTTACTGTATGTAACTTCGTTGGGCATTGTTTTTGCCCACTCGCCATTATCACTTAACATTACCCACGCTATATCCCATGTATTTTCAGTGTCTAATGTTTCGTTATCAGCATCATGTTCTTTTTGGGTTATCCCAAATCCATTCGCAGAACCAGGCGGAACATGAATAACGCTACCGCTTTCCAGTGTCCATTTTCGCACGGGTGTTTCTAGCCAACCTTCACCGCAACAAGTAAATAGCAACATATGCATATTGGGGTTACGACGGTATACCGTAAAACTCTGGCGTGCGTAGTTTACGCCGCATTGTACTATTTGGTGTTTCTCTAAAGCCATAAGCTGACCTTGGTCGATCGTTGTCGTTCGGCATTGATCCGATATTTCATAGTATTCAGGCCAACTCATGTTTTCTCCTTTTCTGTTTCTATTTTGTTTTGATATTCATTAATAATCGTATAAAAATATCTTTTGATAGTTTGGCAAAGGTTGTTGAGAAGATAGCATAAGTCGTTATTTGCCTTTAGGCGTATGATCCACCTCACATAAGCAAACATTACAAGGGGGCAAAAATGCAAAATTGGAAAGCGGCAGCAGATAAAGAATTTTGGCAAAAAACATGGCGATTGGCGATACCGGTTTCGATGCAGTCGATGCTTTTTGCCATCTTGGGTTTGGTCGATGTAATGATGGTTTCAACATTGGGGGAATCACAGGTTGCAGCCGTTGGTGTCGGTAATCGAATATTCTTCTTTAATTTACTGATAATTGTAGGTGTGAGCGGCGCTGTCGGCGTATTAGCTGCGCAATACTTTGGTGCAGGTAGAATGGACGGTGTTCGTCGTACACTATTGCAATCTTGGGCTTGTGCTATTGTTTTAACAATACCTTTTGCAATTTTGTTTCGTTTGGCACCTGAAAGTATCGTGAGTGTTATTACGAATGATCCAACGTTTGTTGAGCATGCCACAATGTATTTGTTTGTGTGTGGTTGGAGCATCATCTTTACCGCCATTGTTGTGCCTTTAGAATCTGCATTACGTTCGGTAGGTGTCGCTAAAATGCCTACTGTCGTTGGGCTGATTGCGGTACTCATTAATGCCGCGCTAAACGCACTATTGATATTCGGTTTATACGGGTTTCCTGAGATGGGTGTTGCAGGTGCTGCGTTAGGTACAACAATATCGCGCGGTATCCAAACGATTATTTTATTGGCTGTCACATATTGGAAATATAATGAGATTTTGCCAAAAGTATCAGATGCTGAAGCTGCAGTAACGGTAAAGGCGCGCAGAAAGTATCTTTCTGTTGCACTGCCGATGGTGATCCATGATGGTGGTTGGGCAATGGGATTACTGGTTTATAACTACATTATCGGGCAGCTTGGCGTGACTGAACTAGCAATCATCAGTTTATTATCACCGATAGAAGGGGTGCTAATATCAGGGTTTATTGGTTTTGCTGTAGCGGCATCAACCATACTTGGCCATGAGCTAGGGGCTGAAAATTACCAACGCGCGTGGCATCAATCATGGTGGTTCATTGGTTTAAGCGCGACGTTAGCGATGATTGTTGGCGCGACAGTATTAATATTTCATAACAGCATTGGTGATTTATTCGCAAAAGCGGGTACGGCTAATTTGGATATGGCCGTGAATGTCACGTTAGTGTTAGCGCTTGGCTTATGCCTAAAAGTGTACAACATGGTTGGCATTGGTGGCGTATTACGCAGTGGCGGCGATATTCGTTACAGTATTTTCATTGATCTGTTCGCACAATGGGCAATTGGTATTCCTCTTGCGATAATCACGGGTATTGTACTGGGATGGCCGTTGCACTGGGTGATGCTGGCTATTTTGACGGAAGAGGTGGTTAAAGTGTTCTTGACCACGCACCGCATTAAAGGACGCCAGTGGTTAACGAATTTGATTAATGACAATGACGACGTACCGATTGATGAAAAAGAGTGTCTTACGGCCTAGTTAACTTTGTCGTAAAGAAATCAATGTGAACCATTAAAAGCAGAATTTAGTTCCACAGTGTACATATGGTGCACTGTGGCATTGAATTCTGCTTTTTTCTGTTTGTATTTTGATGTTAATCACAGTTCAGAATCAGTTCGAAATATGTGGTAGAATCACGCCCGTTTTTATAAATATACCCAAGCTACCTCAAGATGCAGGATTCAGAGTGATCTCAGCGTATTTAATTCAAGGAAAATGTGTGTAGGAATGGCATTCCCTTTCAAGCACATTTGACACAGAAGTAGATGCGCTGAATCACTCCCGAAGGGCGAGTTTTGTTGGGCTCTATACGGTGTTACTTATTTTCAACGTAGAATGACTAGGTCTATAAATAAGTGCCTTGCCTAGAGTCCAACAAATTCTCGCTGAAACGAGCATCATGAGGTAACTTGGGTATATACCCAAACGCCTTCAACGCTAGCGTAAATCAGCGGTTTGAGGTGGTTTGGATATACTTTATTATTTTAAATAGAAAGTTAGGAATTCCTTTGAGTCTGTCTAATACTCCTCAATCAGACGTTTTGAATAATGAAAAAACGCTGAAAGCCGCCATTAAAGATTGCATGATTCGCGATCGTTTTCGTTTGCACAAACGTGTGCAAGGTGCGGCAAGAATTAAGAATGAAAAAGCAAAACACGTTGTATTTGATGAAATTGCGCTAGATATTGCGAAATCAATGCAAACGGTTGAGCTGCGTAGAACGAATCGTCCTACGATCAAATACCCAGAATTACTGCCTGTTAGCCAAAGAAAAGATGACATTGCAGAAGCAATAAAACACAACCAAGTCGTGATTGTTGCGGGTGAAACAGGATCGGGTAAAACCACGCAGTTACCAAAAATCTGTATGGAATTAGGCCGTGGTACCCACGGTATGATTGGTCATACTCAGCCTCGTCGTCTTGCTGCGCGTACTGTTGCAACGCGTATTGCTGAAGAGATGGAGTGCGAATTAGGTTCGTACGTTGGTTATAAAGTTCGATTTAATGACCAAGTCTCTGATCGCAGCCAAGTCAAATTGATGACAGACGGTATTTTACTGGCTGAAATTCAAAACGATCGTTTTTTAAGCCAATACGACACCATAATTATCGATGAAGCGCACGAGCGTAGTCTTAACATTGATTTCATTATGGGTTATTTGCGCGAGCTATTGCCCAAGCGCCCTGATCTGAAAGTTGTGATTACATCGGCAACGATCGATCCTGAACGCTTCTCTAAGCACTTCAATAATGCGCCAATCATTGAAGTGTCTGGCCGTACTTATCCAGTCGAAACCCGTTACCGCCCAGTGTCTGAAGACGGTGATGATAGCGATCGTGATCAGCTACAAGCTATTTTCGATGCTGTCGATGAGCTATGCGATGAAGGCCCAGGTGATATCCTGATCTTCATGAACGGTGAACGTGAAATTCGTGATACGGCAGATGCCCTAGAAAAGCGTAATTTGCGTAATACCGAAGTATTGCCTTTGTACGCGCGTTTATCTGCTAATGAACAGAATCGTGTATTCCAATCACACGGTGGTCGCCGCGTTGTTTTGTCTACTAACGTGGCGGAAACATCGTTAACGGTACCTGGCATTAAATATGTTATCGACCCTGGTACTGCACGTATTAGCCGATACAGCTACCGCACTAAAGTACAACGTCTACCGATTGAAGCGATTTCACAAGCAAGTGCTAATCAGCGTAAAGGCCGATGTGGTCGTGTTCAAGAAGGTATCTGTGTTCGTTTGTATTCAGAAGACGATTTCTTATCTCGTCCTGAATTTACCGATCCTGAAATTCTACGTACCAACTTAGCGTCAGTTATCTTGCAAATGACGGCAATTGGCTTGGGTGATATTCACGCCTTTCCGTTTGTAGAAGCGCCAGATAATCGCAACATTCAAGATGGTTTACGCCTACTTGAAGAGTTAGGTGCTATTAATCTTAAAGCGACAGATCCTCGTAAGCGTCTATCGCCAATGGGGCGTCAGTTAGCAAGGTTACCGCTTGATCCTCGCCTTGCGCGTATGGTGTTAGAAGCCCCTAAACTGGGTTCATTGCGCGAAGTGATGGTTATTGCATGTGCATTGTCGATTCAAGATCCACGTGAAAGGCCGTCAGAGAAAAAACAAGCTTCTGACGAAAAGCATAATCGTTTTGCGGATAAAGATTCTGATTTCATCGCATTTGTTAATTTATGGAATTATGTTCAAGAGCAGCAAAAAGAGCTGTCTGGTAATCAATTCCGAAAACAATGTAAGAAAGACTATCTGAACTATTTGCGCATTCGTGAATGGCAAGATATTTACTACCAAGTGAGTCAGGTAGTAAAAGAGCTCGATTTGAAAATCAATAGCCAAGAAGCAAGTTACGACAGCATTCACCAGTCATTATTGGCCGGTATGCTTTCTCATATTGGTATTAAAGATCAGGAAAAGAACGAATATCAAGGTGCACGTAATGCGCGCTTTAATATCTTCCCTGGGTCTGGCATTTTCAAGAAACAGCCTAAGTGGGTGATGGTTGCCGAACTGGTTGAAACATCCAAGCTGTGGGGGCGTATTGCCGCTAAAATTCAGCCTGAGTGGGTTGAACCCTTAGCACAGCATTTGCTGAAACGTAGCTATAGCGAACCGCATTGGGAAAAGAAACAAGCCGCTGTTTTTGCCTTTGAAAAAATCATGATGTACGGCATTCCTATTGTTGCTAAGCGTAAAGTGAATTACGGCAATATTGATGCGCAAGTATCGCGTGAAATTTTCATTCGCTCGGCGTTAGTTGAAGGTGATTGGGAAACAAAGCATAAGTTTTATCACCAAAACCGTCGACTATTACGCGAAGTGGAAGAGCTAGAACATAAGTCTCGTCGTCGTGATATTTTGATCGATGATGACGAATTATTTGAATTCTACGATCAACGTGTTGAGCACACTGTGGTATCGGGGCGCTTCTTCGATAGCTGGTGGAAGAAAGCATCAAAAGAAGACAGTAACCTGCTTAACTTTGAACGTGAAATGTTGTTCAGAGGCGATGCGAGCCATATTACTGATTTGGATTACCCGAACTTTTGGCATCAAGATAACCTAAAGCTGAAATTAAGCTACCAGTTTGAACCGGGTGAAGATAGTGACGGTGTAACGGTACATGTGCCGCTACCAATATTGAACCAAGTAGAACCCGATAACTTTGATTGGCAGATACCGGGTCTTCGTCATGAATTGGTTGTGTCTTTGATTAAATCACTGCCAAAGCCGATTCGTCGTAACTTTGTGCCTGCGCCGAATTATGCAGATGCTTTTCTTTCACGTGCAGAAGCGATGTCAATGCCATTGTTGGATGCGTTAGAGAAAGAATTAAAGCGTATAACTGGCGTAACAATCTTGCGTGAAGACTGGAAAGCCGAGCAAGTTCCAGATCATTTGAAGATTACGTACCGTGTGGTTGACCACAAGAACCGCAAGCAGAAAGAAAGCAAAGATCTGTACAGTTTAAAAGATGGCCTGAAAGAGCAAGTTCAAGAAACATTGTCGCAAGTGGCTGATGATGATATTGAACAAGAAGGCTTGAAAACATGGAGCTTTGGCGCATTACCTGAATGCTACCAGCAAAAACGGGGTGGCTTTGAAGTTAAAGCGTTCCCGGCACTGGTGGATAACAAAGATTCTGTGGGTATTAAGTTATTTGAAACGGAAGAAGAGCAACGAATGGCAATGACTCAAGGTCAGCGTCGTTTGGTTCTGTTGAATGTACCTTCGCCAATTAAGTACCTGCACTCGAACTTGCCAAACAAATCGAAGCTGGGTTTATATTTCAATCCATACGGCCGTGTGATGGATCTTATCGATGATTGTATCGCCTGTGGTGTTGATAAGCTTATTCAGCAGAAGGGTGGCTTGATTTGGGAACCAGAGCAGTTTGCACAAACCAAAGAATACGTTCGTGCAGAACTGGGTGACACGGTTGTCGATGTTGCTCAGCAAGTTGAAGCTATTTTGACAACAGCGTTTAGCATTAACAAGCGCTTAAAGGGTCGTGTTGATTTATCAATGGCATTTGCACTGTCTGATATTAAGGCACAGATTGAAGGGTTGATCTTTAAAGGCTTTGCAACAGAATGTGGATGGCAGAGATTGCCAGATATTCTGCGATACATGAAAGCGATTGAGCGTCGAATGGAAAAACTACCTATAGACCCGAATAAAGATCGTGTTCAAATCTTGAAGATTGATTCAGTAATGAGCGATTACAAAGAGTTACTGAATAAAATTCCGAAAGGGCAAGCCGTACCAGAAAAAGTGAAAGAGATCCGTTGGATGGTCGAAGAACTTCGCGTGAGTTTCTTTGCTCAACAACTGGGTACGCCTTACCCTGTTTCAGATAAGCGTGTACGCAATGCGATTAACGACTGTTAATCAATAATGATACTTATTCAGGAGCCCTATATTCCTGAATAAGTATATAAAGAAATGAAAACCTGCTGTCTGTGTTTTCTGTAAAATTGGCCGAGTTAACCGTTGTTCAATGCCATCATAATAATGATCTGGGTCAACAAAAGCCGATTTTGTAGCTATGAAAACGGGATGCAGGTAGAATTGCCCTGAAAAATTATAATCTAACAATTTAAGTGAGCTTTGTCGTAATGAGTAGAAAAATTGAATTATTGGCACCGGGTGGTGATGTAGAAGCAATTAAAGCCGCGATTGTTGCTGGTGCTAATGCCGTCTACTGTGGCTTAGATATGTTTAATGCCCGTAACCGAGCGTCCAATCTTTCATTTGATGAATTAAGTGGCGTTTTACGACTTGCTCATCAATACGGTTGCGAGGTTTTTCTAACTCTTAACGTTGTTATCTTAGAGCACGAAATTCCAAGTTTAGTAAAGCTGCTGAATAAGCTGGTTAATAGCGGTATTGATGGCATCATTGTTCAAGACCTAGGTATTTTTAACCTAGTGAAGAAACACTTTCCTAGTCTTGATGTTCACGCTTCAACGCAGTTAACTACTCATAACGAAGGTCAAATTTTATTCTTAAGTAAAGTTGGTGCAACACGCGCTAACTTATCGCGCGAATTGAACCTTGGCGAAGTAAAATCGTTAACCGCACTAGCGCATGAATACGATATATTAACTGAAGTTTTCGTACACGGCTCACTGTGTATTGCCTTCTCTGGTCAATGTTACTCAAGCTCTGTAAGTGTGGGTAATTCGGGTAACCGTGGTCGTTGTAGCCAAGCATGCCGTGATGAATACGAAATTACAGCTGCTGGTAACAAATTCCCTCTTAACCTAAAAGATAACTCAGCGTATTTTGATTTACCTGAATTGGTTGATGCTGGTGTCGATTCGTTAAAGGTTGAAGGCCGTATTAAGGGTGCACATTACGTGTACACCGTTGTTGATACGTGGCGCAAGCATATCAATAATTTTATAGAAACAGGTTTAATACTAGAAGATGACTCAAATCTTCATAAGGTCTTTAACCGTGATTTCACCAACTCATTCTTAAAAGGTAATCTGACAAAAGACATGTTTATCGATAATCCACGTGATAACAGCGTGAATTATGCTATCGATAAAAACAACGCTATTTCTGTTGTTCAGATTGAAGATGTTAAGAAAGATTTGTACGAATCTAAAAATGCCATTGGTGCAACGTTAGAAGATAAGATCAAGTTCCTTGATATTTCAAAACCAACATTAACAATCGATTTTACTGCCAAGCTAAACGAACCGTTAACAATTAGCGTTACAACGGGCAATAAGACGTTTGTGGTTAAATCTGATTCATCATTGCGCGTAGCAGATCAGATTTCAATGTCTTCAGAAACTATCGAAAAGCGTTTTAGAAGCTTTAATAATGCCGATTTCAACCTAGAACGTTTAGGCTTTGAAAATTTTGATGAAAACTTAACGATTCCATTTAAAGAGCTTACTGCACTAAAAAATGAAGTCGCGTTTTTATTGAATGATTCTGTCGAAGTGATTAAGCATGTAGAGGTTGCTGCTTTACCACAACATCCAAAAGTAGAAGAAAAACCAACATTGTCGATTCTGATCGCTAATGAGAAAGATCTTCACCTTTGTGATGAAACCGATGCTGATATTTACTTCAAACTACCAGAAAGCTTTAAAAAGAACTGTAAGAAATACATCAATATCTTCTTAAATAATCCACGTTTGATTCCTTGGTTCCCTGCGGTATTAATTGGTAAAGATTACTTAGAAGCGGTGAAGGTACTAGAAGAAGTGAAGCCAAAGCGTATTGTGAGTAACAATACCGGTATCGCTTATAAAGCGTTTGAACTGAATATTGATTGGGTCGCGGGTCCATTCTTAAATACCACCAACTCTCATGCTCTCGTTACCATGAAAGAGGAACTTAACTGTTCTGGTGCATTCATTTCGAATGAAATTAACCGTGGTCAGATCCGACACATTAAGCGCCCTGAAAACTTTAAGTTATTCTACAGTATCTATCATCCGATTTTGATGATGACGAGCCGTCAGTGTTTCTTCCAACAAACGGTAGGTTGTAACAAACCAGCAATTGAAGATGGCTGTATGCTTCGATGTGAAAAAGCGACCACGATTACGAATGTTAAGGGGATCTCTTTTGCGGTTGATAAGCAAAAAGGTGGCTACCCAAGCATTTATAACGACGAGCAATTCTTAAATATCGATGTAGTAAATGATCTTTCAGGCTTATTCGACGAATTCTTTATTGATTTAACAAACATTGGTTCAGGCTCTAAAGAAGAATTGGATAAATCACAGCTAGTTAAGCATTTTGAAAATATTCTGAACGGTGTTGAAGGATCAAAAGTTGAACTAGCCAACATGGTAACAGTATCGACTAATGCTCAGTATGCACAGGGTTTATAATCTAGCGTGACCTGACTGTGAAGTAACGATACAGGCATGTTCAATACAGTAATAGGGTGGTTGAGTGAATTCTCAGCCACCCTTTTTTATACGCGCCATACCTTCCTTCATCAGCAATTATTAAACCGATTTTGCAATCAGCACCTAAAATAAGGAATAGGTTTTCAATAACCATGTTACTACCAAGTGTAATGCATGTATTTACCTACTTACTGAGGAGAAGGCTCATGCAATATCGATTGTTAGGTGTAATTTCAGCTGTATTGATTAGTTTAGTGTGTACGGGAAGTGTACTAGCCGCAGGTGACATGACAAAGCAAGAGCCTATTGAAATGAAAGTTTTATTAGGTAATGACAAGAATGCCATGCGTTTTTTCCCTGATAAACTTGAATTTGAAACCGGTAAACTCTACAAGCTCATTTTGCATAATGAAGGGAAAGAGAAGCACTATTTTAGTTCCGAAGGCTTGGCTCAGGCTGTATTTACACGTAAAACGCAAGTGGTGAGTGCTGACGGTAAAGTAATTGCAGAAATAAAAGGAACCGTGCGAGAGATTGAAGTTTATCCTGGTGGTACTGCTGAATGGTGGTTTGTACCTGTAAAAGCGACAGAAATCAAAGGCCTTAAATGTACTATCAAAGGGCATGCCGAGGCGGGAATGACTGGATCAATCTCGATCAAATAGACAATCAGTATTGATGATAGAAAGGTAAAATTATGATTAAGGTCTTTATTAAACATAAGGTAGAGAATGCATCGATATGGAGAGCGGCCTTTGATGATTTTTTAATACAAAGACAATCTGCAGGCGAATTATCATATAGTGTTGGACATGCCCCAAACGAGCTGAACACTATATGTTTAATATTTGAATGGGATACTGTTGATAATGCCAGTACGTTTTTAAAATCTCAGGAATTAAAAGAGGCAATGCAGGCAGCAACGGTAATAGAAGAACCGAAAATATTTATTTTTGAGGTAGATGCAGAAGGGGAAACGAATAGTTAATATATTTTAAAGTATGAAAAATAGTATTTAAGGAAATATTTGGCGTGTTATTGATTATTAATGGTAGATTTTAACAAGGAAAAACCCGAACCGAAGTCCGGGCCAAAGTCCACTCAGACTTTTATTATGCTAGCACTTCTATTTGACCTTTAATGATCTCAGAGTGTGTGCCAAATACTGCTTGATAGTTATCACCTTTTTCGAATACGCCAGCCGCACCGAGTGCTTTTAAGCGTGGAATATCAACTTTTGAACTATCGAATACCGTTACACGTAAGCGTGTAATACAAGCTTCTAAATCTTTGATGTTCTCTTTACCGCCGAATGCTGCTGCGATGTCTTGTGCTAAGCCATCTTTAGATGTATTAACTGCAACGCTTGCTTCTTCTTTATCTTCACGTCCTGGTGTTTTTAAATCTAAAGCTTTAATCAAAGTGACGAAAACTAAGAAGTAAATAATAGCGTAAACAACACCGATAACAGGTAGTAACCAGCCGTTTGTTGATTGACCGAACAGCAGTGTGAAGTCGAATAAACCATGGCTGAATGTTGTACCGTGCTTAATGCCAAGTAGAATCATTACAACAAATGCAGAACCAGCTAACAGTGCATGTGCAACATAAAGAACAGGTGCAACAAACAAGAAGGCAAATTCAATTGGTTCAGTAATACCCGTTAAGAATGATGTTAGTGCAGCAGAACCAAGGATTGACGCTACCATTACCTTATTTTCTTTTTTAGCCGTTACATACATCGCAAGACAAGCAGCTGGTAAGCCAAACATTTTAAACATGTAACCACCCGCTAGATTACCAGCAGTAGGGTCACCCGCAAGGTAACGAGGGATTTCACCTTTAACCACTTCACCAGCAGCTGTAGTAAATTCGCCAACTTCGTAGAAGAAAGGAGCGTTCCAAATATGGTGTAAACCGAAAGGAATTAAAGAACGTTCAACGATACCGTAGATACCAAATGCGACTTCTGGTGATTGGTAAGCAGCCCATTCAGAAAACGCTGCGATACCTGCGCCAATTGGTTGCCATATTAATGCTAAAGCACCAGCAACAACACATGCCGCTAAAGATGTCACAATGGGAACAAAGCGTTTACCACCAAAGAAACCAAGATAGGTAGGCAGTTTAATATCGTGGTATTTATTAAAGAGTTGAGCTGCAACTAAACCCATAATAACGCCGCCAAATACGCCTGTATCAGTACCTTCAGCGACAACACCCAATACACGTGTCATGGTTAAATAACCTAATGCTGCTGCAAGTGCTGCAACACCATCATTTTTAGTAAATCCAAGTGCAACACCAATGGCAAATAGTAATGCCATATTCGCGAATACACCTAGACCTGCTTCTGTCATTATTTGTGCGACAATATCAGGTAAGAATTTTGCGACTTCCGAGTTACCGCCAATTCCAAGTAAGATACCAGCTGCTGGCATACAGGCTACTGGCAGCATGAGGCTGCGCCCCATTTTTTGCATTGTACTGAATATGTTCATTTGAACTCCATCCATTATGAACGTAGAAAGTATATCTAGAAAACTAGATGATTAATTGTTTGTTTATTAAAAGGTAAAGTTATTTATTGCTCACTAAGGTGTGAGAAATAATAAATATAAATTAGACTGTTTCTTATATTAATAAATTCTATTCATTAATATTCCGTTTTTGTAGTTTGTGTTAATTGTCTTGTGCTAATTGCTTTTATTGTTATTTGGTTTTATTTTTCGTTTTCGATGGAATCTATATTACGGGGGTTTTATTTTTATTTACGAGTTGAACGTCACATTGGACGTAAAGAAGCGTAACGAAAAGTAACATCTAATGGCGGCAGTGTAACCATTGCGTAACGTGCATACCGTTTATTACTTGCAGCGTTAGATTTTGATAAGTTTATTATGAGTAATCGCTGCTTAGCCTTACATTCTGTTTTGAACATCATATGGCTTAAGTTATGTCAAAAAGGTATTGGGCACCCCTCATCTTTGCTTAAAAGACAAAAGCCATTTGTTCATAAGTATATAGGCAGCGTTAATGGCAATAATTATTATGTCGTCTAGCAAATAATAACAATGAAAGAGAGAAGAGAGATGACTATGTATTCAAACCAAATTGAAACCGCAACTGTGGCGGCATGCTTTTCTGTAACGGCACAAGAGATCATTGCGCAATTGATTGAGTCTGGTACTCAGGTGGTAGGTTATGGGCGAGTAGGGGATGAGCAGCGTGCGAAGGATTTAGAAAATAAATATAACGGTAAGCTCACTGTACTTCTTGGTGATTTAACTGACGAGGAAACGTGTCGTGCATTCGTGGCTAAGTCACTTGATATTTTGGGAGGCTCTATTGATGCACATTATCATTGCGCGGGTATTTTTTTATGGAGCACATGGGAAGATGCAGAACCAAAAGATATTGAACAATTGTTCAGTGTAAACTTCACAACTGCTTGGATGTTAGGTCGTGAAATTTTTTCTGCTATGAAGCCAAAAGAAGCGGGATCTATTATGTATGTTTCTGCCAGAGATACTATTCGTAACGTACCTTATGGTTTTGGTCCTTATATGGCATCTAAACGTGCTCTTAATGGATTAGTAGAAAGTCAGGCGGCTGAAGGTGTTCAATATGGCATAAAGGTAAATGCTGTACTGCCTACGATCATTGATACAGAAGTAAACCGAAAAGGAATGCCTGATATCGACCATAATGAGTGGGTAAACCCATCTCAGTTTGCCAGCTTAATGATTGAATTGACTCAGCCAGCAAAAACAAATCTGACAGGGGCATTAATTCCGGTGCAAGGAAAAATGCTTTAGATATAGTCTTCGCTTTCGTCGCTTACCTGTACAGGAATGGCACTTCGCGCCAAAAAGGTCAAAGACAGTTTTTAAACAGTGAAAAACGAAAGTTTTTTCATTATATCCATATCTATGTTGCGACTTAACGCTATTGGATAAGTATAGTACTGTTAAAACAAAGATTAAGGTTGATGATTAAATGAAACAATCAATTATTCATATTGCGTTAGTAGTTAAAGATTACGATGAAGCGATTGATTTTTATGTCAATAAATTACAGTTTGATCTGATTGAGGATACCTACCAGCCAGAACAGGATAAACGTTGGGTTGTTGTCTCACCTCCTGGCTCTAACGGGGTGGCGTTACTGTTAGCACGTGCATCAAAACCAGAGCAGCATGACTTCATTGGCAATCAAGCGGGGGGGCGTGTTTTTCTATTCTTAAATACTGACGATTTTTGGCGAGACTATAACCGAATGGTATCTGAAGGTATTACATTTGTGAGACCTCCTCAAGAGCAAGATTATGGAACCGTTGCCGTATTTGAAGATCTATATGGTAATCGCTGGGATCTGCTTCAAATGAATGATGACCACACTATGTCTAGCAGAATGTAATACTCTATATAGCACATAATACTTGTATATCTAATGCATGAATCTGAAGCCAAGGATGGTGTCTTAATGAAAGAAATTACACAAATTCTCGATTTTATCGTCGAGATCGAAAAGTTAAAATCGGTTATTCGCAATACTCGCCCAGTAGGTCTAGAACGCTATGAAAATTCTGCCGAGCACAGTTGGCATGTGTGCCTTTCTGCTTTAATGCTCAAAGATTATGCTAATGACCCCGTTGATATTAACCGCGTGATCAAGATGCTGCTTATCCATGATTTAGGCGAGATTGATGCGGGCGATACGATAATATACGCCAGTGAAACAGCTGAAAATAAGCGAAATGAAGAAGCTGGATTAAAGCGTATTGTTGACTTGTTACCTGGTGGGCAGGGTGAAGCATATCTGTCATTATGGCATGAGTTTGAAGCCGGTGAAACGGCGGAATCGAAATACGCTAAGGCCATTGATCGTGTTCCACCTCTACTACATAACCTTCATGGTAATGGGCATAGTTGGGAAAAGCACAATATTCCCAAAGAGAAAGTCTTTGCCTTAAATGGACGTAGAATTTCAGGCGGAAGCCAACAACTTTGGGAAACCCTTGAAGTAAAACTACAGCAAGCTGTTATTGATGGTTTGTTAAAGTAAAGTCTATCGCTGGGTTGTTCATTTCTGATGCTTTTTTGATTAAGCGATAGATGATTAGGATGAAAACTTTTAATCCTAATCAGTGATAAAATTGTTAGGAAAAGGGACGTTCTAAGTGCGCGAACGTTCTGTCGCCATGTTTCTAATTGTTATGCGTGAATATGGTGAATTAATCAGCGCTTATTACTTTCAGTACTTGCCTAAAATCCAGTTCATGCTATTTTCCACAATACGATTTATTTTTTGGAATATTGATCATGCCAAAGGCTAGTGAAATAAAGAAGTTTGCAGCTGTCGAACATAACGGAAAAGTGTTTTTAGTTAAAGATATTAAGAAGCTAACACCGAGTGGTCGTGCTGGTGCAAGTCTTTATCGTATGCGTTTATACGATGTGGCAACTGGTTCGAAAACAGATGAAAGCTTCAAAGCTGATGAAATGATTACTCTGGCTGATTTCCGCCGTCACTCTGTTATGTTTTCATACATCGATGGTGATGAGTATGTCTTCATGGATAGCGAAGATTACACGCCATATAACTTCAATAAAGAAAGTATTGCAGAAGAGCTGCTTTTCATTACCGAAGATACACAAGGTCTGCAAGTTCTGACTGTTGATGATTTGCCAGTAGCCATCGAGCTACCAGCAACTGTTGATATGGTTATTAGTGAGACAGATCCTTCAATTAAAGGCGCATCGGCGAGTGCTCGTACTAAGCCTGCAATTATGTCTACAGGTTTGTCTGTACAAGTGCCTGAATACATCGCATCTGGCGAAAAGATTAAGATCAACACCGCAGAACAGAAGTTCATGAGCCGTGCTGATTCAAAGTAATCGAATCTAAATGAATTTGAAAGTAGAGTGGCTATTCAGCACTTTACTTATTGATTAAAAGCACCGTATTGACGGTGCTTTTTTTATACCCAAGTTACCTATAGCAATTGTGTTCCGTCTGAGTTGTTTTTTCTAAACACCGATTTCGTTTTGTAACTGAACAAGAAAACCCTTCATATATTCTGTTCTTATCTGCGCTTCTTTTTCGGCCGCTTTCGTATTCATGGTGTCCTTGAGCTGAAAAAGCTTGTTATAGAAATGGTCGACAGAGAAGTGTTTATCATCATACTGACGGTGCTCACAGAATGGGTCATCATTCGAATATAAGTTTGCGCCAAATGTAGTACTTACCTGTATGCATCGCGCAATACCAATAGCCCCTAAAGCATCAATTCTGTCAGCATCTTGTACGACTGCTGCCTCAATAGTTTTGATATCGATGTTGGCACTATAACTATGCGCCTCTATAGCATGCTCGATGTCAGCGTAAAAACGCTCAGGGTAGTTGATCGACTTTAAGTAAGTAATGGCTTGCTTTGCTGCAAATTGAGAGCCTAAATGTCTATCAGGGTGGTTCTTTGGTAAGGAGACACAATCGTGTAACCAAGCGGCAGGAATCACGATGTCTAACGATGCCCCTTCTTGAATGGCAAACGCTTTTGCTGAGGCAACAACCCGTTCTATGTGATTGATGTCATGCGCAGGATCAGCAGCCAGTATACTTACTACGATGTCTTTTAATTGTCGTTCTACTTGCAGCATAAATCAGTATACCTTTCTTATTATTTCGTTAGAAATTTACCATTATTGTGATGAAGAATTTAAACAAGTCATTGAGTCTTGTCTAGACTAACATTAAGTGACAAGGAAAAGTTATGAAGTTGTGGTTAAACAAATAGATAGAAAGCGACTCAAGGAATAAAAACTATGATGAAAGCAAGGCTCATTTTTATCGCTGTATTGTCATTATCAGCTATCGGGTGCACAAGTGCTGATTATGATAATTATAAATTCTTTCCTGAGGAATATGTTACTAACGTTAAATATGACAGTATTTATCATTATGGCTATAACCAAGGCTGTGAGAGTGCGTTGAAAGAAAAGAATGTAGAAGATGCTGAGTATCAAAAGGATGCAACATTTGATGGCGGGGTAACTCGATTTAATGATGGTTGGGATGCAGGTAATGCGGCATGTAAAAATGGGTTGAGGAATGTAATGTATACATTAAAAACCCCAAACACGGAAAGTTAATAAACTGACTAATAATAGTTTGTTATTATAACTTACTCACAACAGCTTAATATTTTAACGTCATCGAAAGATGGCGTTTTGTGTTGATTTCAACATTTACAAGACTTATTTGAAAGAATTTATGAATTTTATTTTTAATACGATGTAACAGTAACTATTGATGACTAAGTGAAATAAAGTTTATTATCATGAAAACTTATAAGTTTTTTGAGAAAAAATATATTTTGATAACCAATTTTATTTGCAAGTTCATGAAAAAATAGGCTCTAAAAAGAGCCTATTAAACGAGTTTATCAATACAGTTAATGTCGAAATTACCTAGCCAGATTATTTCTTGATCGTTTTCTTCTGATATCAAAACATCGTATTGCTAGCATATTACGCTGCTTTTGACTCCGTCAGAGCAGTGATTTGATAGTCTTGAAAGTTGATAGGTACAGCCATATGTACTTCAGATAGAAGCAAATAAGCACTTTCGTGCATTTCTACAACAACTTGTAGGTAATGTTCAATAGCGTTTTGTAATATCTGTGTAGCTTTATTATTCCCTTGACTTTCCAAAGGGGAATAGCTGTTATTACCAGCGTAAATCCACATATTGAAAGGAACTTTACTCCTTTCAAGTTGCTCGACAAAGTTAGCGATGTTTTTCATAAAAATCCTTTTTATAAACCAATATAATAATATTGACAGCTCTTATTATGGGAATATTAATTAAATTTTCAATTAGAATTGTTCTACTTTGTGCGTTAATTGAGAGGTCGGAAGGTTTTTCAACTAATTTTTGCAGTACGAAATACGAAATCGGGGTGAGGTTGTAAGAAATGGTATATTTGCCACTGATTTAATGTGAGCTTGGTTATTATTTTTCAGAATAGATAAAGCCTTGCTATCAAACAAGTTTTATATGGTTGAGTGTTGATGTAAGTGCGTGATTTTTTACCAGTTTATCTAATAATATTAAAGTGTCTTTTATAATTTACCGGCATATGCAACAGCCGCCTTACTGTGGCTGGCTGTAATATTTAATCGTTATTATTAAATAATTAAATTTGTAAGAAAGAATGAAACCATTTATTACTGAATAGCTGTCCAATCTATATACCCAAGCCAGATCAAGATGCAGGATTCAGAGTAATCTCAGCGTATTTAATTCAAGGAAAATATGTGTAGGAGTGGCATTCCCTTTCAAGCACATTTGACACAGAAGTAGACATGCTGAGTCATTTTCGCTGAAACGAGCAGCCTGAGCTGACTTGGGTCTAACATCGAAATATGAAAAGCTAACATTTGTCAGCTTTTCGTTTTGTTGTCCATAATACTTACATAAATGTTTATAAAGATACGTTGAATGTTCTGTACGATTTTATGGATAACCGTCTTCCTTTTTGTTTGAGTCTTGTTGCATTGTCCAATGTTCATTGGAATCGTAGTTCTTGTCACAGATATCGATAGAAAAGCCCATATCGGCGATTTCTTTCAATGTTAAGTTATCGGCTAATTTGGCGATTTCTCCATTTTTATTACGTAGTTCCATATCGATCCATCCTCATTTAACAAGCTATAGCACCATCTTAACTATAGTGTGAGTTTGTATAATTTTCAGCCTGATGGTGGAACTGTAGCGATACATTAGAAAGTTATGGTGTCTACCCAGATAGTGACTTAGTACGGTTTGTTATTTTGATAATTGATGCATAAGTTATCAAAATTGACTTAATATCTATAAAATCAATAACCTTAATTCCTATAAGTCCTTTAAACGGTTAAAATAGCTTTCTATGTTATCGGCTATGTAATTACGGGATCGACTTATGATTAAAAGCGCAACCAACCAGTCTCAAGGGATGTTGCTTTTTCAACTGACACTTAACCAATCTTTTGCGATTGGAACGTTGAAAGTGAAAGAAATTGTTCCTTACACTCCGCTAACTGTTATTCCGCATTCTCACTCTACCGTTTTGGGTGCTGCTACTTTGCGTGGTCAAACATTCCCTGTAATCGATATGGCTAAAGCTGTGGGCTATCGAGCGTTAGTTAAGGAGGAAGTAAAAGACTGTTATATTATCATTACCGATTGCCAACGAAAGCTAGTCGGTTTTATGGTGCGTGGCATAAATAAAATTACAGAATGTAATTGGCATGAAATTGATGCTCCACCTGTATCGTTAGGCAATAATGTGTTTGTTACTGGTGTAACAACAGTTGAAGATAATCTTGTTCAACTTCTAGATGTTGAATTGTTGATGTCAAAGATTTTCCCTGAAGACCCAAATAGCCTTAATCCTGTACTAACAGATATCGAACGTGAAATTTTACGCCCACTTAAGATTCTATTAGTCGATGATTCGTCTGTTGCTCGACGTCAGTTGTCACAAGCATTAGACAGTATTAGTGTTCCTTACTTTATATCGACGAATGGTCAAGATGCGTTAAATATGATGAAAAATGCAGCGGATAATCATGACCCGTTTCAGATTTTAGTCAGTGATATTGAGATGCCAGGTCTTGATGGTTATGAACTTGCTTTTGATGTAAAGAATACTGAAAAACTGAAAAGTGTTTATATTATTTTGCATACTTCTCTATCTAGTGAGATCAGCGTCTCCCAAGCTCATCAAGTTGGTGCTGATGAGGCACTCACTAAATTTGAAGCTAACGAACTTATCCATGCAATGTTGCGTGGTGCTGAACGTCATACTGTCGTCGCTTAGTATACTAATTAGCGGTAAGAGAATAAGGGGCAGGTCACTTTTGTTATTATTAAACTTTTACATTTTAAGTTAAGTGTTTGATAATTTAAAAGTTACTTGTGTTTCTCCTCTGTTTCATCGCATATAATTACGGCTAGAAATGTATTTGTACAAAAAATAAGCTGTACAAAAAGTGAACGGATGGTATTATCTCGCTCAGTTCTTCAGAGAGTTATTACATGCAGCATCAAGTACAAGTTAAACCTACAGCTACAAAAACGTTATCGTTATGTACCTATATGTTTCCTTTTATTTAGCGTAACAGTGTATAATTCAATAGATTATCACGTCGCATATGCGACATTTAAATATTAAATAAGGGACACACATGTCTAACACAACTGGTATCGTCAAGTGGTTTAACGAAGAGAAAGGTTTCGGTTTCATCACTCAAGACAACGGCGGCGCTGACGTATTCGTACATTTCCGTGCAATCGCTTCAGAAGGCTTTAAAACGCTTGCTGAAGGTCAAAAAGTTTCTTTTGAAGTAGAGCAAGGCCAAAAAGGTCTTCAAGCTGCGAACGTTGTAGCTTTATAATTCTTTAATAAAAAGAAATTGATAAAAGGTCGCCTAGGCGGCCTTTTTTGTGCCTGTAATAAATGTAGGCATTTAAAAGGAGCTTATTAGCTCCTTTTAAATGGGGTTTTCTTAGGTAGAAACTATAATTGGGCGAATTATCGTTCCCAATATGCTTCTTCAAGACAATCTTCACGCTCAGGCAATCCACGCGAGAGGCGAGGGGCGTGCTGAGTTAGTACTTCATAACTTACGCGGTTAGAGTACTGACAAATCTGTGAAAAAGAAGAGTATGCTAAGAATTGAGCTGTGTGCTTACTTGAATTTGGCACATTAGCTTTGTGATAACAATTTGCAGACATATCGTGCAGTAGTGCAGATAGCGCGGCATCACCAGCACCATTCGTATTTTTAATTTCAACAGGCCCCCCAAGGTATGGGGCTATGTGTGAATAGACACGAATAGGATTTTCACAGCTGTCTTTGGTCATTGGTCGGCTAAATTCATACTTATTGAACTCAGCAATACGGCCAGGTAACAATGGAAGCGTTGACTCACGCTTTAATTCATCGTCACAGTAACCTGCCATGTATAAGCCAACTGGTCCCGCAGTACAAAGAACCATATCAACCCAATCGAGTGCTTTATCTGCAGCGATTAAAGGATCTTTTTCACCCGTTAATGCTTCAGCTTCTTCTTCATTCATCGCAACACAGGTGACGTGTTCTTTCAAGAACTCAATCCACCATTCTTCTTTGCCTTCAATAACGTATTTAGTGCCCAATGTAAGTACAACAGGTACATCATGCTTTTTTGCGTGCTCAATAGCTTTAAGTGCAGCGCTTTTCATTGGGTCGGTTGGCTTACCACGAACCAAGTATGAAGACAGCACAAGGGCTGATGCTTTTTCAAATGCGCATTCAGGTATGCTTTCTGGACGAAGCTGGTTCATTTGACCTTCGTTTATTGCGAAAGTACGTTCACCATCTTCACTTATCAGCGTATAACAACGACCAATAGGGCCATCGACAGGTTGTAAATAGTCTAAATCCATTCGGCTAGATGTATTACATAAGTAACGATATGCGTACGAACCAATCTTAAGATCTTGGCTCATTACACCTAAAAGAATTGATTTATCATCAGCTAGTACGGAATAGTTGTGCAGTGTGTTACCAATGGTATCACCTGGGTATTCGTGGCTGATCAATTTCCGTTCTTTTAGTTCAAGGTAAAGCAATTCAGCTTTATCTTCATCAAGAACTAAAGAGTGACCTTTACTCAAAGCATGTCTTGCTAAGAAGTCATCATCAACGCGTGCTTCAATATCAACAATGGTTTGACCAACACCAACAGGGTGTGTGCGCGCTAGTGGATTATCTTGTTGGATTTGAGCAACTAATGGATCACGGGCATTAACTGGGAAATAATGCTTGGATTTACGCTGACCAGGAAATTTCATGTGTAAAGGCTACGGGATTCATGGGATTTTGTTTAATGTTAACATAAAAACGAGACATCTCTCTCATTTCATTGCAAAGTGATGATAAATTATGGCTTTATGCTTCTTTTTTAAACGTTAACAACCTATTTTTGTTAATCGATATTAATGGATGAAATATTGACTGCTAAAAAACGGTTATTGCGAATAGTAAGTTTGGGCATACAGGGGGGAAGTAGCAAAAAGCCGTAACAAGTACGACTTCTTAAGGGCTGCGAAACCAATGAAAATGTATTGATATTCTATGATGAATTATTTGTCTAGCAGCTTATAATCTTGTTTAGTCGCTGAACCACCAACAGGACGATTGACTGAAATAGCGCGTCCTTTTTTCATTCCCTTTTCGTAATCGTCTGTAATTCCCTTCATTGCTTCTTGTAGCTGTTGTTTGAATGTTTCGCGATCTAGGTTTTCAAACTGCTTGTCGATGTAGTTTGACATACGTTGTTCATGATCATCGTCAGTATTTAAAACTGGTAACTTTTCAAGTGCACCTTCCAGCCACCCGGCTAAAAACGATGCCACACGTCGAGCAACTTCTGCAGTACTTGTTCCTGTGCCCGCAAAGCTATTTCGGAATTGGCCTGTTTGTTGATTCATTTCGCGGTAAACAATATCAAACGCAAAAGCTGCAAAAATAGCTCGTTCAGCAACACCAATAAATTCTGCCTTCTTCAAACCTTTATGGTTGGTAAGTACACATTCAACACCGAAACGACGATTAATACCTCGGATGATTTTAAGAATCTGAGTACTTACATCTGCAGGTAATAAGGTTTCAGATTTGGTTTTGCCCATTTTGATGAATTCGATATCATCTTGATCTAAGCCGTATTTCAGCATTAGACGGTGTGCCATTCGAATAGCTTGCGCTGCTTCGTTGATGTTCGCAGAGTTACCCAGCTCTAGGCATTTAGCTATTTTTTTCAGCGCCTTTCGCTTCTGTTCAGACATTCAATCACACTCTTATTCAAAACGGGCACATATTTTAACTTTTTCCGCGGTACATTTGCAAAAAATGAATGTCTTTTTTTTAAAAAGATACGAGATATCTGAATAAGATCGCTCGGTGTTGTATGGAAAACAAACAGTAAATCAGTGAGGTAAAACAAACTTGGTCATTCATGTTGATTTAATCGAGGGGGGATCAGCATAATAGGCTAACGTTACGCACTTACTATTTGAATCTAAGCTGTTCGTATTGATTCTTAAATGCAGGATAATAAGCCACTATGATCGATGACTATCAGTCTATTGATGTTCCTTTTGAATTCCGTCATACCTGCTGGTTTTGCGGCGAACCGTATTATAAATTACATGCATTTATGGCCTCGCCTAATTACGATAACCAAACATCACCCATCATGATTCCAGCTTGCCAAGAGTGTTTTACTTTTAGTAAATCTATAAAAGTGAGTAGCTTGGATTTATTGCGCGACAAAGTAAAAGATAAGCTTCATAAGCATTATGAAAAACACCTCCAAATTGGTGTTAATTGGACCAAGCAAGAGCTTGAAGATTCAGGGATGGAAGGTCGAGCTTTTGAAGGCTTCCGTGATAAAGCTTGGATAATGTTTGAAATTGCAAAAGAGCGAGTCAATTACTCTGGCTGGGATCTTAGCGTTGATGGTATTCCTGTCGTGGGCTTAACAACAGCGTTTCAGTTTGAGTTTAATGGAATATTATATACCAGCCTTGTTCAAGCCGTAGAGCAGTTATCTAAGGCTTATAATATCCCTCAACCATACCTTGAAGACGTTGTTGAGCTAGTGGGGCGTACTAAACTGGCTTATGCGATTCGTTTTTGTAAAACAACCTATGGTTATTCAGCCGCTGAACGTGAAACGAGTTTATTGAGTTTAAAAGCGCTACTTGCTGAACAACAAGTGCTTGATGAGCAAATGAACCTGCAACAAAAAACAGACAATGCATTACTAAATATTAAACGTTCATCGATTAAGGAATTGATGCTGTACCGCACCATGATTTCACCACATGCTATTCAGTGGGCTTTACAGCGTGGTATTACGACATTAGTGGGGCTTTCTCAGCAAGAAGATACCTTCTTTGAATTCTTTATGAAAGACTCTGAATTAACGGCGTTTACGTATTTTAATGGGCTGCAAATCTATTACGAAAAGCGTGAGACAGACCCTGAATGGGCAGAAAATGACGATCCGAATAGGCTGCTATTTGACCGTATTGAAAAGATGAATTGATAAAAAAGCCAGCTAGTTTTGATATGCTTTCTACTAGAAAAACATTTCTAACTGGCTTTTTCAAAGAACATATCTCAACCAAGTATCGTGACTAAGATAGCTCTACATGCATTAGGGCGTGTTATTGATTATGCGTAGACCAGACCATTGTTTTACCATTTTCGTCAAATGCTAAGACTTCATACGGGTCTTTTTGATCGTCATATTCCATGCCCGGTGAACCCATCGGCATTCCAGCGACGGCAAGCCCAATCATACGTGCTGGCTTCTTATCTAAGAATCGTTTAACTTCATCGGCTGGTACATGACCTTCGAAAGTGTAGCCTTCGATTTCTGCGGTATGGCATGATGCGTATTCAGGACGTAGACCCAGTTCAATTTTGATTGGTGTAAGATCTTCTTTGTATACAACATCAAGATCGAAGCCATTATCTTCCATATGTTTTACCCATTCTTTACAGCAGCCACAGTAGGGAGATTGATAATTTGTCCCTTTAATCGCTTGCGCAAAAGATGAAGTGCTAAGGGTAAGTAAAACAAGGGCTGTTAAATGCGAAAATTTCATGGTGAATCCTAATTTATCTAATTGATATCAAATTTTAATTTTGCTTGAACTTCTGATAGTAATTAAATAAATACAGGCGGACGTAAGATAGGTTCATTACGTGTGAAAAGCTGACCTTGCGGTTCAATGAAATGATCAGTATGTGTGCTTTCTGGGGTGAATGAAAATCCAGACAGTATTGCAATAGGGCTAACTTGAGAATGGCAATCTGCATCATTACAGCATTGTGTAATAGATGACGTGGATTTGACTGTGTCTACCATGCTGGAAGAATGTGAGTCACACATGTCTGTTAAGGACATATGCGATGAGCCTACTGATGAAGCGATTGTATGCATGTTCATTGTAGGGCAGCACAGCATTGATTCTATGCAATTTGACGGCTGAACAAGGCTTTTTGAGTATAGTAAACCTGCATTCGCTGTAGTTGAAAATACAGTGAACAGCATAGCAATTAACACAAATTTTGAGACAAGCTTTCTAAGCATACTCATTACTTTATTCGACCGTTATTACAAAGTACAAAGCGCTGAATCAAGATGGAGATTCATATTGATAGCATCATGATTATATCTTGCTTACATTTTCAAACAATCGCTTTGTTTCATTATTTTGAAAGTATTATATTTTTTTGCGTGGGGTGCTGTCACATTCTAAAGACTTTAAGCTAATGTCGATACTATCTATACCCAAGCTATCTCAATATGCAGGATTCAGAGTGATATTCGCGTATTTGATTCAAGGAAAATGTGTGTAGAAATGGCATTCTCTTTCAAATGCTTGATACTTCTCACTTTGTAATTATCCGTAGAAAAGAACTGTTACATATACACGATTCATGCTGGATAAGACTTACTTTTCCCTGACACTAATTGCTGATTTGTACGTTTAAATATCCGTATAAATAAGAAAAGTGCGCAAGGAATTTGAGCATGCAATACACCGAACAAGACCGTAATATCTTACATGACACATGGATGAGCTATAAAGCAAAAATGCGGATAACCCAGATTGAAATGGCAAAACGTTTAGGGGTAAGTCAACTTGTATTTTCTGATATTTTAAGAGGGAAATTACCTCTAGAGCATCAATTTGTGACTCAGTTTTGTGGCTTCATTGATGTGGACCCTGCGTTAACACTGCCGTCTTTACGTAATAAAGTTGGGGCATCGATGCCAAACTCTGTCACAGTAAAGAATACGTATATACTTGATGGTGATATAAAAAAGGTGTATTACACTGGTAATCAGCTTGTCGTTGAATACGAACATAATGTAAGCGAAACTGCAGCGTAAATTGAGCAACCACAACATTATGTCAGTGATACTTTTTGTTGAACAATTTTGATTTATTGATGAAAGAGCCCTTAAACAAACTTATTTGATTATACGAATAAGTTTGTTTAAGGGCTCTTTGATATTTGTTCTTTATCGTACCTGCTAGAATCTTATTTTGAGCTGGTACTTTCCCACTCTGGTACAAGGCAATATAAAAGCCCTGCGCAGATAATTGAGCTTAACAAATCTAAAGGCCAGTGCATGCCAATCCAAAGGCGGCTTGTTCCCACACCTGTTGCCCAGACTGCTATTAGCAACGCAGGAATAATTTGTTTTCTTCGAAAGAAAAAACCACCCCAAAATACAACACAAATTGCGGCAAAAATCGTATGTCCAGAAGGCATTGAATAGTTCGTTTCACCTTGCCAGTGACGAATGCGCCAGTCACTCACATTTTCTTTTGCCTGTTCAACAACCTGATCTTTTCCTGCAGCATCTAATTGATAAAATTGCTCTACAGAATCAACCAAGCCAAGTTGTTGAAGTTCATAAGTATAAGGGCGGGGTACTTCTGTTATATGCTTCAAGCCAGTTTTAGCCGCAAAGCTTAGCACGAGTAAAATACCAAATTGTATCCATAGTTGAAGCATCTGTTTTTTAGGAAGCTTCATGAAGATAGGAAGGGCACACAATAACGCAGTTGTTATTAAGAAATACGGGCTACCTGCTGAATCAGTCAGCACGGTATTAAGCAGTCCAATACCGTCGTTGACATCACCCGTAAGCGCAGGGTGTTGAAAAAGAACAATAACCGTGGTCATTAAGACAGCAAACACAAGTAGTGCACTTAGCCCCGGGATTTTTTTTGCGATAAAAGAAGATACTAGCATTTGATTATATTTTTCGTTAAACAGACGTGAATGGTATCAGAGGGTAGACTTCACAAAGTAAAAAAAGTGTCATATTTTGTGATTTAAAATTCATATGAAAAATTTCAGGTCTACAAATCATAATTTTACGCTTGTTTTTATAAGAAATGACGATTTGTGATAGTCTCATTTTGTTACCACGCCGTTGTGGTTCGCAATGAAAGAGATGAAGAATAATGAAAATAGCGGTTATAGGTTTAGGTGATATTGCGGTTAAAGCATATTTACCAGTACTAACGCAACGAGATGGCATTGAGTTAGTTTTTTGTACCCGTAATGAACAGCGATTAAAACAGTTGGCGAATACGCATCGAATCACTGAATACTGTACAGACTATAAAACATTGATTTCACACCAATCGACTGACGGCAGGCGTGGTATCGACGCAGTCATGATCCACAGTGCAACATCATCGCATTATGAAATTGCTCAGTTCTTTTTATCTCATGGTATTCCTGTCTTTGTCGACAAGCCTTTATCTGATTCTTATCAAGAATGTGAAGCGCTATATGAAATAGCAGAACAACAGAAGCAACCCTTATTCATGGGGTTCAATAGGCGTTACATACCGCTTTATAATACCTATCTCGATGGTGTACAACGACATGATTCGGCACAATCTTCTTCATCACCTAAGCCGTCATTAATGTCTTTGCGCTGGGAAAAGAATCGTCACAACTTACCTGGAGATGTCCGTACATTTGTTTTTGATGATTTTATTCACCCGTTAGACAGTATTAATGTGGCAAGCAATGTGACCGTAGACGACTTACATATACTGACTCAATTCGATACGAATCAGCTGGCACGTTTAGATGTTCAATGGCAAAAAGATAATGCCATTTTCCATGCTTCAATGAATCGTACCTTTGGTGTGACGAAAGAGAAGGTCAGTGCAAATTATCGCAATACGTCTTACGAATTCGATTCATTTGTTTCTGGTACAAAGTGGGAAGGCGGCAATGAGCAGCGGATTTATTTACCAGACTGGACACCAATGTTAACGTCGAAAGGCTTCACTAGCATGATAGAGCATTGGATCTCCGTCATTGAGCAAGGCAAACAAGATAGCTCTTTAGTTGAGAGAAACTTAAGTACCCATTATTTGTGCGGTCATATCTGCCAGAAGATTGAAATGATGAAGCAGTAATTGTTCGAAAGAATTATTAATGGTTTGGCGGTTGATTGTTATAAGCGTCATTTAGAGATAAATGGCGTTGTCTTATGCATGTTCGTAAGTATCCTCTTTAATTCTGAACATAAGCTTTCTATCAACCTTATTTTTATTTCTCATTTGGTGATGTTAATCGCATTTATGAGGTTAAATATTTTTGTTTATATTGCTAATGCACTAGAAGGAATGCTGAACATTTATAACTTTATCACTTACTTGGTTGATTATTAATCAACAAGGTCTTGGTAAGTATTATATTAACATCTTCACCTTTTCGTGATTTTCTTAAATTACAGCTAGTTATCATTTTTTCTTCTTAAATTTCAGACCTTGATTAGTAATTTTTAAATAAGTTCAATGATGTGTTTTCATTCTGTTTAGAGTTACTTGAGTTTTTGAACAGTGTTCTTTATCCTGCTGTAAACATTCACAGTTTATATGTTTATTTCAAAGAGTATTAAAAATTAAATATAAAACTTGGTTTATATAAGACAGGATTCTTTACATGCTTGATTCTTTTAAAAGACGTTCAGGGATTTTTTACCCTATTTTTACAACGTTCATTATTTGCCTTTTCATTCTAACATTTTCTCGGGTCGGATTAAGCCTGTGGCAGCATGATCGCGTTAGTGATGCTACTGGCTGGTCTACTATTCTGCTCAGTGGTTTACGAATTGATATTTCGAGCCTCTGCTATTTACTGATATTGCCTGCATTGTTGACATGTATAATATTAACAAAGGGAACTGTAGGACGGATATGGTTGATTATTTTACGGCTATGGATTGTGGCGAGTTTATGGTTTGTTGTATATATGGAGCTTGCGACGCCATCGTTTATCATGGAATATGATGTTCGTCCTAATCGTTTGTTTGTGGAATACCTTGTTTATCCCAAAGAAGTTTTTGGTATGCTTTGGAGTGGTTATAAACTAGAGTTATTTATTGGCTTTGTTGTATCACTTATTACTGTTGTCGGTGGTTGGAAACTGAGTAAGCATCTTGTATCCAATCTCAGCTACCCTCGTTGGTACTGGCGTCCTGTTCTCGCTGTTTTCATTGTTGCTATTGGTGTGATAGGTGCGCGTTCTACATTTGGTCATAGGCCTTTAAACCCTGCAATGGTTGCTTTCTCCAGTGATCCATTAATGAATGATCTTACACTTAACTCTTCGTACTCCTTGTTATTTGCGGTTAAACAAATGAGCTCAGAAGATGATGCGTTTAAGTATTATGGAAGTATGGACTCTAAGAAAATTATTGGGCTGGTCCGTCAATCGACAGGTATACCTAACGATAAGTTCTTATCTGATTCAATGCCGACATTAACAACTCGTGAAGCAACCTATAAAGATAAGCCTAAAAACTTAGTTATTTTGTTACAAGAAAGCTTAGGCGCACGTTATGTGGGTGGGTTAGGGGGATTACCTCTTACACCCAATATTGATGCATTAATGCAAGAAGGATGGAACTTTACGCGAATGTACGCAACGGGTACACGTTCTGTTAGAGGGATCGAAGCGGTAACAACGGGGTTTTCACCCACTCCTGCTCGTTCAGTTGTTAAACTAGGTAAAAGCCAGACTAATTTTTTCACTATTGCAGGTTTGCTGAAACAGAAAGGTTATCAGACCCAGTTTATCTATGGTGGTGAAAGTCACTTTGATAATATGAAGACTTTCTTTTTAGGTAATGGCTTTGTTGATATGCAAGATTTTCCGACATTTAATAACCCTAACTTTGTTGGTTCTTGGGGGGCATCAGATGAAGACTTATATACGAAAGCACATCAGCAATTCACTGAATTTAAAAAAAAGAAGAAACCATTTTTTAGTTTAGTATTTACATCATCAAATCATAGCCCTTTTGATTATCCCGATGGACGAATAACACCTTATAATTCCCCTAAACAAACCCGTGAGAATGCTGCGAAGTATTCGGATTATGCATTGGGTGAATTTATAAAGAATGCGAAAGCGTCAGATTACTGGAATGATACTATTTTTGTTGTTGTTGCCGATCATGATTCGCGGGCATATGGTAATCAACTTGTACCCATTGATCATTTCAGGATCCCTGCGGTCATTTTTGGTGGTGGTGTAGAACATAAGAAAGATAACCGTTTAACCAGTCAGATTGATTTACCGCCTACATTGTTGTCGATGATAGGTATAGACAATACAAGCCCGATGATTGGGCATGATATGACGAAGAATATTGACGAATCAAAACTTCGAGCAATGATGCAGTTTTATAAAAACTACGCTTGGATGGACAATAATAATAATGTTGTTATTTTTCAGCCAGAAAAAGAAGCTGCTGGCTTTCGTTATGATGAAAAAACAACGCAATTATTAAATAAAGAATTACCTGAGAATATGATTGAAATGGCAAGGGCGAATGCCTTGTGGGGAAGCTTGGCTTATAAAAATGATTACTATCAATCCCAAACAACGCAGTAATCATTTGAAATAATAAGTTATGTTGTTAAAAACGCGTTCATTTTTTTGAAGGCGTTTTTTTGTGCAATAGGCTACACAAAGCGTGATGTTTGCAGCATTGTTGCATAATAACTCGGTTCAAATCACGCTAAACACAAATAAATCAGTATTATAGAGCACTTCTTATTATTGATTTGTGGTAAAGCTCAAGGGTTAACGAAATGGATCATTGTCGATATAGTCTGTATTCGCATGATGGTGAGAGTATCTCGCTCATTGATAGCTATGATACTTGGGCCGATGTAGTATTAAATACCTCTGGGATTAATTTACACTTTGTAAAAGACCACACCTATATTGTTGATCATCATGCGCTTGAAGGCGATGATGATGTGTTTGTTGTTAAGCTTTCGCAAGGCATAAAAAGTACTGGGCATCGACGCCAATGCTATCTTGATGATTTATTTTTAACACCGATTAATTCGTTAGAAATTGGGGAATTAACTGAGCTATTGCCTATTCCAGAAGCGAAACTTATTTTAGTGCCCTTAGCTGACTCGAAGCCTGTTTTAGATGAGTTGTTGCATAAAGATGGGAATGAGCAGATAAATGCACAATTGAGCGATATGGTGGCTATTCGTTATTCACCAATAACTCGCTTTTTAGACCCCAATAATGATGTTTGCTTGCAATTGTATATAGGAAGTAGCGTTGTCGCTATCGCAAGCTTTAGCCGTTACGTTGAAGATCACCGTTTCCCTTTTTCAAAACATGAAATTAGCTATGAACTCGCCTTGCATACTGTATTTGTTAAACCAGAGTATCGAAATATTGGTTTAGCAACATCATTGAGTAAAGCAATTATTGCGATCGTAAAGCATGATATGAAAAGAACTCAAAAAGTGCTGAGTGTTGGTAACTTGAGGCTAAGCCCATGGTTTTCTGCCATTGCTTTAAGTGCTGGTGGAGAAGCGATTTGCGATCAAATAAGTGAAGCGTTTGTCGAGGCTAACGAAGATGTATTCGATGAGTTAGAGGAAAAAGGGCTCAAAGTGACTTATCAAGAGCCGATTATTTGTGTTGAAAGCCTCGTTTAGTTGTTATACCCAGTTCGCGCTTAAATAACGATATAGCCTGATTGATATCGTAAGCCATTCTCACGGTCATGAGCCAATAGAACGGGCCCATCTAAATCAACGATCTCAGCACGGGCTGCAATTGGCAATGCGGCTTCCATTGCAAGTGATGTTCCCAGCATACAGCCCATCATAACGGTGAACCCCATTTCAATAGCCTTAGATTCCAGCGCTAGGGCTTCAGTTAGTCCGCCTGTTTTATCTAGCTTGATATTGACCATTTCATAGCAACCTAACAACAGTGCTAAATCTTGGCTAGTATGGCAACTTTCATCAGCACACAGTGGTACAGGGTGAGGAATACCTAACAGTTTGTCATCTTCACCTTTAGCGACTGGCTGTTCGATCATAGTAATATTTAATTCGGCGAGTTGGCTGAATATGGCGCTAAGGTCTAATTCTCCCCATGCCTCATTCGCATCTAAAATAATTTTAGTATCAGGTGCTATGACTTGAATCGCTGTGCGTATCGCTTTAACACGCTCAATGACTTGTTCACTGTCTAGCTTCACTTTGAGTAATTTTGCGCCTAGCTCACAATACTCTCTAGCTTGTTCTGCCATGATCTCCGGCGTATCAATTGATACTGTCATTGCCGTGATAATATTTGATTGAATACCAAAGCTCTGTATCGGAAACTCGATGCCTTTTTGCTGTTGTTCTAAGCGCCATAGTGCACAATCAATAGCATTACGAGCAGCACCTGCTGGTAACAATTGTGGCAGAGACTGATGTAACTCGAGGTTATATAAATTAGAGCTAGATAAATCTGAGTCATGTAGGCTGGAATGATGCTCTGCATGATTGGCAACATGCTTTATTTGTTCGATAACGGATTCAACCGTTTCACCATACCGTGCGTAAGGCGTACATTCACCTTCTGCGATAATGCCGTTGTGTTCAATGGTGACTTTTACCACATCAACATGAGTACGTGACCCTCGGGAAATAGTAAATGAACGCGCGAGAGGGAATTGCTCGTGAATAGCTGTTATTTTCATTATATCCTGCTCGTTTTAATGTGCTATTTGTTTAAATTAAATGCAGTTTGTCGACAATGCTAGACACACCAAAGCGTACAGGGTCTGTTACTGGTAAGTTGTATTCAGATGACCATTGGTGGCATAGCTCAAGTGCATCTTGTTCAGAGATTGCGGATGTGTTTAAACAAATTCCAACCCATTGTGCATTCGGGTTTGTGAGTTTTGCAGCTTGAAGGTTAGCGTTTAAAACATCATGAATAGCTGGAATTGGCATATGAGGTAAATGGCGAATATGTTGACGGCCGATTTCATGACACAAAACTAACGCATCAGCCTGAGCACCATGTAATAACCCTAAGCTAACGCCTGCATATGAAGGATTAAATAATGATCCTTGTCCTTCTATCACATCCCAATCGTGGTCAAAGAAAGCAGGGCTAATTCGTTCTACAGAGCCTGAAATAAAATCAGCAACCACTGCATCAATTGAAATACCTGAGCCTGTAATTAAGATCCCTGTTTGGCCTGTCGCACAAAAGTTGGCTTTTATTCCTTGTTGATTCATTTCTTTTTCAAGGGCTAACGTGGTATACATTTTTCCTACAGAACAATCTGTCCCTACAGCCAGTAAGCGTTTTCCTTCTCGTGGCTTACCATTACCTACATCCAGGCTTTCATCATAATGGCGAACATCAAACAGTTGGCATTGATGCTTTTTAGCAAGTGAATTTAATGAAGGAAAATCCGTTAAACGTTGGTGCATGCCTGACGCAATATTAAAGCCTAGTTTAAGTGCTTCTTCTAGGGTATTTACCCAAGAGGCAGGAATGTATCCGCCTGCATTTGCAGTACCAATCATTAGGGTTTTAGCACCAAGTGCTTTGGCTTCTTGTAGTGACAGGTCATCTAAGCCAAGTGAGACAGTTTCATCCGTAAGGCGAATTTGTCCGACACAAACATCAGGGCGCCATTGATGGATACCTTGTGCTGTTTTAGCTGAAAGCGGATCGGTAACGTCGCCTAGAAATAATAGATATGGCTGAGGGATCTGCATTATACATCCTTGAATTAATAAGTTGGCTCAGTAGAACCAAAGTATCGCCTTAGGCGAGGGATGTAACGACAGTAATATGAACGATTTAAATTGCCGAATACTTATATAGTAGAAGGGTATAACATCGTGTTATAGGTGAAGAATTAGGTTAACCTGACAGGGCACAATTTTTTAGTGTTATACCGCGTTTATATTGGCTTGATGATGTTTGATCGTAACTGAGAAACAAACTGCTGAGCCGTTATATTCAATGGGCTGTGATCTGCAAATAAGATGGAAACAGAAAAAGAGATATCCGTTTCAAGTTTGAACTGTTTGAGTTTCCCTTCGTATAGTGTCGCAGTCCAAGGGTCGACAATGGCGATACCAGCCCCCTGCAATACGAGTTCTGCCGCCGCGCTATAAGTTCTAACAACAATTTGAGGCTGGTAACTGGGGTCAATTTGATGAATAGCCTGATTAAGGGCATAACCCAAAGGGTCTCGTGAATCTAGCCCGATAATTTTTGGTGACGGTGTCACGTTGTTAAGTAACAGCTTTGACAAGCAAACGGTGTTTGACTGTACGGATTTTAAGGTCGTTGCATCATTAAGATGACAAACCAAAATCATCTTATCTGATAAAAGGTGCTCGCAGGTAATCGCTGGTGGTGTGCTATTACCAAAGCAAATGGCTAAATCTAACTGGTTTTGAATTAAACTTTGGCATAGGCCATCACGGTTATCTGTGGCGAGCTCTATAGATAGGTTGGTATCTTGGCATACATCTGCAATCGTTGGTGTCAGTAATGAAGTGGCAAGAATCGGTGTTGCGCCAATGCGAAGGTGCTGACTGCCTTTTTTTATCTTATTAGTGAGCGAGTGTAAATTACCGAGTTGTTGATAGATTTTTTCAGTTTCGGGTTGTAACTGTCGAGCTTCTTCTGTTGCCACCAACCGCCCTTTAATACGTTGAAAAAGAGCAAAACCGAGCTGCTGTTCTGTGTGAGAAAGAATACGCGTAACGTTAGGCTGCGAAACATGAAGCATGCGTGCCGCACCAGATACAGATCCTGACTTCATAATGGCGTAGAAAACTTCAATTTGTCGTAAATTCAACACTGAGTCCTTTCTGTTATCACGTATCACAATACTAGCTGAATTAGATTATGACATATAAAGAAAAAGCCTGTAAAAACAGGCTTTAGTATTCTTTATTTGCTCAAATGTCGCAATGACAAAAGATTTTAAGCAGCAATATTTAAGAATCGATTTTTGCGCTCGTTAAAACGATTAACTAAATCATCAATATCATTCTGGCAATATGGCTTCAAGCCACTCATTACCATGCGTTTACGTCCTGTGCCAACCACTTCACCATTTTCTTTGAAGCAGAACAGTAGGGTAACGCTACCACGCTTACCTTCAACAGTAATTTCAGAACCCGTTAGTTCTACTGTTGGTGCCGAGAAATCAAGGCGCGTGAAATCAAGCTCCATACTTTCATAGATAACCAATGGGCGAGCAGGGTTAATCATGATTTGTTTTGATTCCATTAACGGAACCATGATGTGCGGAAAGTTCATGCCAGAAAATTGCACATAGTTTTTCGTTACCTGACCAATAAGCTCTTGATCGTTTGTTATTTCACCTTCACGGGTGATATGCAGGTATTCCTTACCTTTTTCATCAATTAATGACATGTCGGTATCAGACTTGGTATCAATACTTAATGCGATGCCATCATTAATCATGCCTGCAAATTCGAAACGCATTTTTTGGCTTAAACCTATTTTTGATAGTACAACAGAAAAAAGTAGATCGCCTGGTACACAAAAACGTTTGTTATCTTCATCGTGGATAGGGTTGAAATCACCTGCAATTTTTTTTGCGAAGTGGCTTGCTTGCTCACGAGTAAAAGAGAATTCACCGTTTTGTTCTGAATAATACGAGTCTAAAAACATGCTTAACTTTTTAATACCTAAGTGATTAACTGCATCCCATTCTACATGAGAAAACAGTTTAAATGGTCTAGCCAGATGTTCTGTTTAGAAAACAAACAGCCTGTTATACCTAAGAGTATGACAGAAAGTGAAGTATATTTACGCGTTGATAATCATTCTCTATTATATCTATCAATTAAACTGAAAGACGATTGAGTATTTCACGTGTAAATTAATGACTTACAAACACTTTAAAGCTTGTGCCCTAGATAGATATTTGAAAAATCTTTATGTTGAAAAATATCAACGAGGCTTGAAGGGAAAAATAGTAGGCTTGGAAGATCATCCAACTTTATCCATTCGTATCCAATTTGCGCGGGATCCATCTTATGGGGCTCGTAAGTAAAGATAGGGTTAATACCTTCTACGAATATTTCTACTTGGTGGAAATGATTGGGAAGGTAGCTTGTTGGTTGTCTATCTGATATTAAATCTCGTATACATAATACTTTCCCCATTTCAGCTTGTAAGCCGACTTCTTCTTTGATCTCTCGGTGAAAAGCATCTTCTAATGTTTCGCCATGCTCAACGCCACCACCTGGGGTTATATACCAAAAGCCGCGATCATCGTGATGTTTACACAGCAGTATTTTATCATCTTTATAAAACACAGCGCGTATTGAAAGTCGTGGTGACATCAGTTTTCTGTCTATTTTCGGGTTAATATCGACCCAAACTTGAAATTAATGAGAATATAACCTTGATTTATATAAGGATAAATGAGTTTTACAGTGCATCTACTAGCATAGTTATGTATTATTCGCGGCGCAAACATAATAAAAACAGGTCAATACCGAATTTTAGGCTAGGGTTGCTTTATCTGAGAACGATATAAAAATAGTGCAAATTATACTTCAAATGCATTTTTGTAGATTGAAGAGCAGCACACAACATCAACTTCTAACGTGTAGAAGACTCAGGAAAAATAAAGCAGCACGGAAGCTGCAAACAAAAAAAGCACCAGTATTCGAGGATACTTTCCTCGAATACTGAGTGCTAATAATGTACCAGTTAATACTGAGTATGCGTTTGCAGCTTTTTAAATTCGACTTTTCAGCGGAATCACACGTACTGTATCACCCACTTCAGCATTTGCCTGCTCGGGCAATACTTCCACTAAGCAATTTGCTTCACTCATCGAACGTAAAATACCAGAACCTTGCTGCCCGGTTGATTTAACCGTTAAGCGGCCATTAGCATCAAAGCTGAAAATACCTCGCGTATATTCAGTGCGGTCAGGACGAGAGCGGAAGCGTTCTGAAGCTATAGCATTCAATACTTCGGGCTGCCAGTTATTGATACCTTGAAGCTTGCGAATAGCGGGTTCAACGAACTGAAGGAAAACAACCATGACTGCAACAGGATTACCAGGCAGACCAAAGAAAGGGGTATCTGCTATTTGACCAAATGCAAGAGGGCGACCTGGACGCATATTGATCCGCCAGAAATTAATGAGTCCAAGCTTGTCTAATACGGTCTTAATGTAGTCAGCATCACCCACCGATACACCACCAGATGATAAAATCAGATCCGCTTGCTCGCTGGCTTTTACTAATGTTGCTTCTAGCGATGCTTCACTGTCTTCAATAATGCCTAGGTCAATAACTTCACAACCTGCTTGCGTTAGCATGGCATGCAATGTGTAGCGGTTGGAGTCGTAAATGCAGTTTGTTTTTTGCGCTTCACCTGGGTGTTGAACTTCATCACCTGTTGAGAAGATGGCAACACGAACAGGCGCGTTAATTTTTACACTATCAATGCCTAAAGAGGCGAGCATACCTAATTCTGGCGCTTCAATTTTTGTGCCTGCCGCGATAGCTGTTTGTCCTAGCGCAAGATCTTCACCGGCTTGACGTACATTTTGACCTGCATATATCGGTGACATATTCAGATTGAACGTGACGGCGTCACCTTCTTGTTCTGCTTGCTCACGCATCACGACAGTATCTGCATACTCGGGTACGGGTGCACCTGTCATGATGCGAACAGCTTGGCCTTTCTCTAATGGGGTATCATAGCTATGCCCAGCCATCACCTGCGCGACAACGTTATAGTTATCTCGCTCTAAATCATCGCCACGAATAGCGTAACCATCCATTGCAGAGTTAGTGTGTTGCGGCACATTGACAGGAGATAAAATGTCGCGTGAGACAATTTGACCCAATGCGGATTTTAGGTCGACTTTTTGTGTGTTCTGTAACGCCTCAATTTGGCTGAGAATACGATCTCGTCCTTCATCGACAGACAACATACCACTCGGTGTTAAATCGCCACACAATAAGCCTTGTTTGTTTTCTTGCGTGTTTGCTTTGAAATCTTTGTTATCTTTTGCAAAGGCAACGACAAAATCAGTGAGCTTTTCAAGGTTGTTTATATCAAGTTTAGGCAGCGTTGTATCGGCATCAACATTAGCAGCAACTGCAATAATATTGCTGTCATCTGGGTGCAACCAAGGTTTGCCTACTTCTTCACGATGTAATTCAATTTTAGGAAAACTGAGTTTTTTAAAGCCTTCAACTAAAATAAGATCCAGTTGAGTTTGGTCTAACTGTGCAATCAAGTAGGGAAGGGATGCTTCATCATCCGGTGTTTCAGTCACCAGAGCGCGACGATAGCGCGATGAAATTAGCATCTGACTTGCTCCTGCTTTGCGTAAGCGGTAGCTGTCTTTACCTTCTTGGTCGATATCAAAATTATGATGGGCATGCTTAATAACAGCAACACGAATACCGCGTTCAACCAATTTAGGCAGCATCGCTTCTAAAAGAGTTGTTTTGCCTGTTCCGCTATAAGCCGCGAAGCCTAACAATGGCAGAGAAGCGTTAAATTGACTCATAATGTCTGTCCAAATTGTTGTAGTTCTTCGGGTGTATTTAAATTTACAAAAGCGTTTGGCTGATCGCTAAAATCGACAGTGATCATGTTGCACTGGCGGTAAAGTAAGATGATCTTTCTATCGCCATTGGCTAGAAATGCTTCTAGCTTCGGTAAGATACGACGGTGAACTAGAGTAACTACGGGCTGAATGTGATCGCCATCATGCGCTACTGCAATGTCTGTGTTTTCTGAGCAAGCATTGGCCATGCGTTCGACTAAGTCGTGAGGTAGTTGGGGGCAATCGCAGGGTACAAAACCAATCCACTCATCATCTAAGTGGTGAATGGCAGCATGAATACCACCTAAAGGACCAGGGTAGTCTTGAATATTGTCCCCAAACACAGAACCGTACTGTGAATAACGTTCTTGATTACGGTTTGCGTTAATCGTTATCGATGAGGTTTGTGGAGAGAGAGTGCCGATAACGTGCTCGATCATTGCTTTGCCTGTTAATTCAACCAGACCTTTATCATTGCCGCCCATGCGGCTGGCTTGTCCACCCGCTAAAATTACCCAACTTGTTTGTTCAGCCGAAGGCATAATCGTCCTTATCTTTGTCTTTTGTGACGAGCTGTAAATCTGCTCGTTCTATTAATTTTGTATTGCTAATAGTCCATTGACGACGACAAAGTGCAGTAAGTGCATTCTGTTGGTGACTCGTAATAACCAATGTCGAACCGCGTTCTAGCAAATCTTTTGCCAGAATAACCTGCCGTTCGATCGATTCTTTATCAAGACTAGCACTGGATTCGTCCATCAAGAGTACACTGGGTTTTAATACCCATGCGCGTGCCATTGCGACGCGTTGTCTTTCACCGCCGGATAACACCGAAATGTGTTCATCAGCTAAGGTTTCTAACCCTACCATACGTAAGGCATTTATAGCTTCACTTCGTCGTGTTTGGCGGTCTTTAATGGCGAACTTTAAACCATAACAGACATTTTCAAATACAGAACCGTCAAACATATAAGGTGTTTGGTGCATATAAATAATGCCACCTTTGGTATTGCCTTTAAAAAGACGATGGAGCAATGATTGATTTTGAAGGTTCATTTTGCCCGTTGTGGGTTTTTGTAACCCAGACAAAATTTTCAATAGTGTGGTTTTTCCTACACCATTATCACCCGTTAGATAAATTGCGTCGCTAGGACCAAGCGTGAGATGAGGGACATGAAAAAGCAAACGATCTTTAAATCGCATTGAAAGATCATGTGCTTGAATTGAAACTTGAGACATCACCTGTTCCTCAACTTAATTGGTACGCAAGTGGGCTTTCCCACGAGCAACAGATAAAATGAAGTTTAGACCTAATGCGAGAATCAGTAATACCATGCCTAAGGCAACACCTTGGGCGAATGCACCTTTTGAGCTTTCAAGGGCAATCGCTGTGGGAATATTACGGGTCGAATTTAAAATGTTGCCACCGACCATCATTGAACAACCGACTTCGGTAATGATACGACTAAAGGCTGCGATAACTGCGGCAAGCAGTGGAAAGCGTGATTCCCACATCAAGCTCATTAATGCACGTGGCAGGCTAGCACCCAGCGTTAAAGCGGTTTCCCATGCTCGACGATCACTATTTTGAAATGCGGCATGCATCATAGATACAAGAATGGGAAAACAGATCATGATTTGACCTATGATCATTGCTTGCTGCGTAAACAGCATTTTCCAGTCACCCATAGGACCAGAACGCGATAGCATCATATACAGTAATAAACCAATTACCACTGTAGGAATGGATTGGAATGTATTAAATAGAGACAAGATAAGCCAACGCCCAGGGAACTTCCCATAGGCGAGGGCAAAACCAATCACTAAAGCGGGTATCAGCACAATGCTAATAGCCAGCAAAGAAACGGAAAATGAAACGCCAACAATGCCCCATAGTGCCATGTCGCCACTGAAGAGAAGTTGAACTGCTTGTTGGGTCGTTTGCCAAATATCCATTATATTTACGTTTTTTCCGTTTCAATGTGTTTAGTAAGAGATAACACTTTTATTGAACAACAGCATTAGCAACGAATAGCTGCTCACCGTGGCGCTGGTAGCTATTGATCATAGCTTGCGCTTTAGGGTTAACTAACCAGTCACTGAATGCTTTAGCACCTTGGTAGTTGATGTCTGGGTAACGGCTTGGGTTAACCAGAATAACTTGGTAAGGGTTAAAGAGACGTTTGTCACCTTGAACTAAGATTTTTAGATCCAGTTTGTTCTCGTAAGCTAACCAAGTACCACGGTCGGTTAATGTGTAAGCCTGCAGTTCAGATGCCATGTTCAATGTTGGCCCCATACCTTGTCCTACTGCTTTGTAACCACCGAAGTTAGGCTCAATTTTTGCTTGTTCCCACAAACCTAATTCTTTTTTGTTCGTGCCTGAATCATCACCGCGTGAAATAAAGGTAGCGTTGTAAGACGCGATGTCTGTAATTGCTTTGACAACGTCTTTATCAGTATCGATTTTGGCTGGATCCGCTTTTGGACCGACTAAAACAAAATCGTTATACATTAGTTTACGTGGAAGTACACCAAAACCATCATCCACAAATTTTGCTTCAGATTTAGGTGCGTGAGTCATTACTAAATCAACATCACCATTTTGTCCCATACGCAGTGATTTACCCGTACCTGCAGCTAAAACATCAACGGTATAGCCAGTGTCTTTTTTAAATTCAGGCAGTAGGTAATCTAACAAACCTGAGTGATAAGTACTGGTTGTTGTCGCAAGGCGGATTTTCATGTTTTCCTGTGAGTTGCCTTGCGAACTGTCTTGCGCATAAACGCTTGCCGTTGAAGCAAGGGCTAGAGTCACAATCGACGTTTGAATAAATGTCATCGGTTTTACAGTCATAAGTCTTCCTGACGAAATAAGTTACATTATTTATAATGTATGAAATTAATAATACGCATGCATTTAGGTGCTTAAAAAACAGCACTCATTACCAACTTATAAGCAAATCAGATGCCAAGTTGTAATTTCATGGAACAATAACGCTTTTTCAGTATTTAACTTAATGATTTAAAACAATAAATAATCCAATAGTCAGGCTGTATGTCATAAATGTATGAAACAGCTTTGACTTTGTTGACCTCGATGAGACAAAATGTCGCAACTATTAAATCATTGCTGTTGTTTATTTTATGTCTGAATTTTCTTCTTCTCTCTCTTGGGCTGCCGTATCTGTACTGGTTGTTGATGATGAACCGGGTATGCGTGCTATTTTAAAAAAAGCATTAAGTAAAAAATTTGCTCAAGTCGATACCGCTGGCAGTATTGAAGAAGCAGAAGAACTCCGTAAACGCTGTCATTTCGATTTACTAATTGTAGATATTAATTTACCCGGACGCTCAGGCATTGAGTGGCACGAGGCTTTGGACCCATCAACCCGCCGCAGTGATGTGATCTTCATGACGGGGTATGCCGATTTAGATACCGCGATTAAAGCGCTACGTGCCGGTGCCTCTGATTTTATTTTGAAGCCATTCAATTTAGAACAAATGATGCAATCCGTTAGCCGTTGTATTGAACGTCGCCTAGTAGAGCGACAAAATTTTGCTCTTCAGCGAGATGTTGAACGTACATTCCCCGTAGATATTATTGGTGACGCGGTAAAAACCCAACAGATGAAGAAATTGATCGCACAGGTTGCTCCCTCTATTGCAGCTGTTCTCGTCGAAGGTGAATCTGGTACGGGGAAGGAATTAGTGGCACGTGCATTACATCAATTAAGTAAACGAACGGGTCCTTTTCTACCGCTAAATTGTGGTGCGATAGCACCTGATTTATTAGAAAGTGAGTTGTTTGGCCATGTTTCAGGGGCTTTTACTGGTGCCAAAAAAGGGCGAGAAGGTTTATTCCGTGTGGCGAATGGGGGAACGCTTTTCCTTGATGAAATTGGTGAAATGCCCCTTTCAATGCAATCGTCTTTATTACGCGCCTTAGAGCAAAAAGCGATTCGACCTGTAGGTGCAGAGCGTGAGGTGCAAGTCGATGTAAGGATCATCGCGGCTACCAACCGAAATTTGAAAGAGGAAGTAGACGAAGGGCGCTTCCGTCGCGATTTATATTATCGATTAAACGTATTAACGGTCGATTTACCCGCCTTGCGGGATAGAGTGGAAGATATTCCTTCTCTGACCCATCATTTTACCCAGCAGCTAGCCAAAGATTTAGGCATGAAGACCATTAACTGGACGCATGAAGATATTAAAGCCATGCAAGCGTATGACTGGCCCGGAAATATTCGAGAGCTTCGTAATATGATGGAACGTTGTATTTTACTGGGTAAGCCGCCAGCAGAATACTGGCGAGATCTACAAGGTGATAGTAATCCTCTGCCAAGGGCTGCAAATACAACATCTGATGATATCAATGGTGAAGTCGTTAAAAATGTAAGCAGTGATTGCCGTTGCTCCTCAATTTATGACGTAGAAGGAGACCAATTCTGTTATCCAACCAATTGGACATTAAAAGAGGTTGAAAAAGCGCATATCATGCAGGTTGTTGATTCGCATGAAGGGAATAAATCAGCCGCTGCTCGTCAGCTTGGTGTTGCGCGTAAGACATTGGAACGTAAATATAAAGAATGGATTGACGAAGAAGTCTTATGAATTTAAAACACCTAGTGCTGAAGTGGGTACGCCGATTTAGAACGATGGTGCGTTATCGTTTATTGGTGCTTACATCTGTACCCATTATCATTACATTGCTTGCCTTGATTGCATTGACTATGTATTGGACTGTGACTTATACATGGCAAAGTGCATTGATGAATGTAAGAGCCGATCTCGCTGTCGCACACCATAGTATGGAGTTGCTGCAAAAAGAACAACGAATGCGCTTAATGTCGTTGTCATCGTCTTATGATTTTCAGACATTATTACGAACCGATGAAGCAAAGTTAAGTGATTGGGTAAGTACTCAAACGTCAAATTATGAGTTGGATTTTGTTGTACTGCATCCCGCTTCTGCATTAGGTGAATTTTCAAAAGTAAATCGTCGATTATTACTGAAGGGCAAAGAGCAAACGTTCTTTCAAGTATTGGATGGGCAAGCATTAGAAAACCTTAACCCTAATCTTCCTGCAAATGCAGAAATACCTTTAATAAATGAAAGTGAATTTGAGTCAAGAGGCTTAATTAGCCGTAGTCTCATTCCAATTTTTAATGAGAAAAATCAGCTTCAATGGATTGTTGATGGCGGTATACTTTTAAATAACAGTACCTTACTTGTTGATCGCATTCGTGATTTGGTTTACGCCGCAGATACATTGCCTGCAGGAAGTATTGGCACGGTTACGCTGTTTATGGATGATCTTCGTGTTAGTACGAATGTACCGCTTGATAGTGAAGCGCGTTATGGTCGTGCAATTGGTACGCGAGTTTCTGATGAAGTAAAACAGCAAGTACTGCTTGCGGGGGAGAACTGGGTAGGGCGGGCGTTTGTTTACGATGACTGGTACGTTTCTTCCTACGAGCCACTACATGATCATGATGGCAATGTGATAGGCATGCTGTATACGGGTTACCTTGAGTGGCCGTTATTAAAAACGTTTTTAACCAATATTATTGAGTTAGGTATTGGTATTGTAATTGTTCTATTACTTTCTGGTGTGGTTGTTTATCGTGGTGCGCGTGATTTATTCCGTCCAATTGAAAAAATTCATAACGTAGTCAAGGCGGTGCAAGTTGGACTTGATCGCCGTATTGGCTCCTTAGATCTGTTTAAAAACCACGAGTTACAGATTCTTGGCCTACAGTTTGATTCAATGCTTGATCAGCTTCATCAACGTAATGAAGACATTAAAAAAGCATCTCTTGAACTTGAAGATAAAGTGCAAATTCGAACCCGTAGCTTGCATGAAAAAACAGAAGAGCTAGAGCAACATATCAAATTGTTGAATCAGGCGAAAATCAAGCTGGTGGCAAGTGAAAAACTGGCAGCACTCGGTGAGTTAACGGCGGGAATAGCGCATGAAATTAATAACCCGACAGCTGTTATTTTAGGCAACGTTGAATTGTTACAACTGGAACTCGGTGATGATACTTTGCGCGTTAAAGAAGAGTTAGATGCGATTCATGAGCAAATAGACCGGATCCGAAATATTACTCGAAGCCTTTTGCAGTATAGCCGTCAAGGTGGCGTACAAGATGAAATTACGTGGCATCATGTCAATCTCATTGTTGAAGAAAGCTTAACTTTAGTACGTTCTGGTACCAAGTCTTATGATGTGAAGGTTGAAGCTCAGCTAGATGCTAAGTGTTGCATTGAAGCGAATCGACACCAACTCTTACAAGTATTAATTAATCTACAAATGAATGGCGTTCATGCAATGGACGACAAAGGCTTATTGAAAGTCAAAACAGAAGATTGGATTGATCAAAGTGGAAAAGTATTAGGGGCTGTGGTGCGTGTTACCGATCATGGCTGCGGTATCAGTAAGGAAAACCTTAAGAGAATCTTTAATCCATTTTTTACGACGCGTAGAAGTGGAACAGGATTAGGACTGTCTGTTAGCCAAGGTATTATTAGCGAAATCGGCGGTGAAATTGAAGTGCAATCTGAATTAGGTAAAGGTTCAACCTTCTCTATATATTTACGAGAGAAAGCGACATCGACTAATGATCTAATGTTAGATGTTGAAGCTAATTAATTAGAAGATTACGATGAGAATGTCATGCTACAACCTGATTAATGATTTAATTAAAGCAGAATTGTAAGCTGACACACTACATCGTTAGAATTTCATTTTTACAGTACTATTTTACAGTGTAAGAATTAAGAGTGATGCGCTGATTACTAGAATCCAGCTATCATGCTTAGCCCGATAACCATAAATACTGTTGCGACAAGTGAAATTCGAGAGATAAGACCTAGGTTAGTTGGAACAATCATTTCTTGATGCTGCATAGACACTCCTTAATGTGACAGTATTATGATGAAACGATTAAATTTCATCTTGAATTCATTATAGGGTAAAACACCATCATATTGTTGCTCACAAAGTAAGGTTCATAAAAAATTCTTATTTCCGCTCGTAAAGTGCGCAACATTTTTTCACAATACAATAATAATGCTATAACGTAGTGTGCTTCTGTTCATATTGTTTTGATTTACTTGTTGTATATCATTACGTTAGTTTTTATTTGTGGGTTTTTTATGGCTTTGGTGGTTTTTTTAGAGCAACCACTAGAATATGACTGTAATCGACGAGTGTACTCTAGGGCGTGTTGACGTTTTCAGACTTCACAGGCTAGAATTTGAAACGTCAACACACCCTAAATTGTTCTAGATCTACTTTTCTTCATTTAATACGACATGTCATTGTTTACCTCATACACTAATAGTAAGTATAGGTACTTGGAGGTAGCACGTATGGTTGATTTTACCGAACGAATGCGCTTGAAGGGTAAAGCAGAAGAAGATATATACTTTGCTGAGCTCAACAAAAAATTAATTGAAGCACTACATGAAAAACAAGCCAAAGACTTAGATTTAGACCATAAATATTTCAAGTCAGAAGATTCAGTAAGCAAGTAAAACTGAATAATGGCTTACGATCCTCTGAGTATGCTGTAATACAGCAATAAGCAGAGGATAGGGTTTTGCGTTTATAACAATCAACAGGTGCTATTTTTTCTTCACAATCACACTCAGCAAAAACAATGTGACAACGGGGAAAATAGAAGCAAGCAACATCCAGCTCCAGCCTTGAGTAAATAAAACTATACCGGCACCTAGAGAGCCTGTAGCTTGAAAGGCTGTTATTGAAAAGTCATTAATAGCTTGTACTTTAAATCGTTCATTAGCTTGATATGTTTTAGGCAATAATGTTGTGCCACTAATAAACAAGAAATTCCAGCCTATACCCAATAACACCAATGCCCACCAATAACTATGCACACTCTGACCTAGCAATCCTGCAACAATGCAGGTAATCATTGCGATACATCCAACATAGATCAGTCGGTAAATGCCAAGGTATTTAATCAATAGTGGGGTAATGAGTGACGGTAAATACATTGCCATAACATGACTCTGAATAACCCATTTAGCACTTTGAATATCATGACCATGGTGCTGCATTGCTAAGGGGGTTGCTGTCATCAAAAACGCCATCACAGCGTAAGCCGTTAAACCTGAACCAATAGCAAGCCACAGTAAAGGTTGCTTTAATATTTCAGAGAAAGGACGAGCTATTCCATCAGCATCGCTGCTTTCCTTTATAATAATGGGCTTCATTGCAATAAATAAAATCATCGCGCCAATGCATTCGATAATAGCCAATGCATTATAAGCGTTGGCATATTCGGAAATATGAAGTGGAATGAGTTGCCCTATGTTAAGTAACTCGGGCCCCACGATTGCAGCTGCTATACCCCCAACCAGAACAATACTAATGACAGTAGGGTGTTGACTCGCATTGTTGCAGCTTTCTATGGCGGCAAAACGGTATTGCCCCACATAAGACAATTGAGTGCCAAGAAGGAAAGTACATAAAGTAAATCCCCAAAAGGATTCATGCTCTATTGCAAACCCCGCAGCAAAAGCAACACAACTACTGATAACGGCAGCAGTAATAAACGCATTTTTTCGACCAAACGTATGTTGAATTTTAGCCGCTGGAAAAATATTTAAGGAAACACCAATGATGAGCGCAGTAACAGGAAGCGTGGAGAGTTCAGGGTTAGGATGTAATTTTGCCCCAACAAGGCCACCAAGAAACACATTGAGCGCCCCAACAGATAATACAAAGGGTTGAACCAAAGCAAGCAGCCATGCGTTCCAAGGTAAAGATTTCATGTAGAACCGACAAATAAAAAGCAAAGTGCTAAGTTACAGCTCATGTAACACTTATGCAACGTAGCTATTGGCTTTAGAGTAAACTATACCCCTAAGGCTGTTTTTCATAGCAAGTAAATTATTCTTTTGTAAATGTGTCTGCCTATAATTAACTCAAATAAGATATATAGGTTTTACAATATGAAACTTTTTGTGCTTTTTATAGGAATGCTGCTTCAAGGTTTAGCTGTCTATATCGCTTTTTTTAATGGTGTAGGTGGTAGTAATGTTTATATAGCGACTATTATCTCAATTATTTCACTTTGTACTCTAATGGCGATTAGAAGTTTAATTGCCCCTGCCTGTACATTTATGGGGATTATAATTGGTTTATCACTATCCCATAATCAGGCCGATTTAAGTGTGTTGGCTAAATTGGAACAAGCAGTAAATATTGCTTTTGAAGACGTCGATTTAAGTGTGAATGGACTGAATTTCAGCGGTGTTAATGGACAGAAAGCAGTGAATATTCAAAACATTGTAGAGCCTTATACTGAACAAAACAGTCTTGTCGCTGTAGTAGAAACAGAGAATATACAGTAAATATATATACCCAAGCTACCTCAACATGCAGGATTCAGAGTGATCTCAGCGTATTTAATTCAAGGAAAATGTGTGTAGGAATGGCTTTCCCTTTCAAACACATTTGACACAGAAGTAGATACGCTGAATCACTCCCAAAGGGCGAGTTTTGTTGGGCTCTATGCGGTGTTACTTATTTTTAACGTAGAACGACTAGGTCTATAAATAAGCGCCTTACCTAGAGCCCAACCAATTCTCGCTGAAACGAGCATCTTGAGGTAACTTGGGTATATACCCAACCTTGAGGTGGTTTGGGTATATTACATGTTTAATCAATGAGTGGGATTAATAATCGCTGCCCCGCAATAATATACGAATCTGACATTTCATTGGCTTGTTTTATCATTGACACTGTCGTGTTATTGTTATGTGCCAATTCACTTAACGATTCACCAATTCTTATTTTATGTATGAAATATTTGTGTCTAACATAAAGGCGACTGTCGATGTTGTTATAAAAAGCTTCAATGTTATTTTTGGGTAATAATACAATGTTGTCTCTATTTTTAAGTGTGTAACCAGCGGTATACCCAGGGTTTAGCGCATAAAGTTGTTTACTTGATATATCTGCATGTTTCGCTATTTGTTTTAAACGAACGCGGTTGTTCACTATAACTTTTGTCACTGCTGGTGAGGCTGGTATCATCGCGAAATCGAGCTGATACTGGTATTCTTGTTTATGTTTTACAATATCAGCCATCGCAAGCAACTTTGGTACATATAAGCGTGTTTCTTTCGGTAATTCTAAATACCAAAAATCAGTTGAAATGCCTTTTTTCTTATTACTTTTAATGGCATTCCTGACTCGGGCTTCACCCGTGTTATAAGCAGCTATAGCATGTAGCCAGTTACCATCAAACTTATCGTGCAAGTATTCAAGAAGATCCAATGCTGCATGGGTTGATGCAATCACATCACGACGACCATCGTAACCTTGCCAATACTCCAATCCAAAAGACTTCCCAGTAGGTGCTGTAATTTGCCAAAGTCCTGATGCCCCTTTGTTTGAATGGGCAAACTGATCAAAAGAGCTTTCAATAAAAGGAAGCAGCACTATTTCTGTCGGTAAACCACGTTTCTGTACTTCTTCATACATCAGGTATAGAAAAGGTTCAGCACGTTTAGACACCGTTTTAATGTGTAAGGGGTTATCGACAAACCAATTTCGGTAATATCGAATACGTTTGTTATTTGGCACAGGTAGTGAAAAAGACTCTCCCATTACGTTCCACAAATCGGGTGCGGAATGAGGGGGAATTGTTGTTGTACTATTAAATGTCTGACTATTTAAATACTTAATATTAAAAGGTTCATATATAGACTGGCTGCTTTGCTTACCAGTAGCAATAAAAAAACCTTCTTGCTGCTGATGAGATATAGGGCAGTTTTGGTTAAATTCAACAGAGGTTATAGTTATAAGGTGGTCACTTTCTGTTAGAACGCTATTCGTCGGCTCAACGTTTTGGAGCCCTTGGCAACCGGAAATAATAAGTGTAAATAACAATATTAGAAGCCACTGCATATTAATACCATCTACGACTAATCAATGTGATACACCTTGTTAATGATATAAAAGTATCATTAAAACCAAGCATAAATATTTCATTGATAAAAATATAGCATGAATTATTTGTCTTGCTTGTGAATGAATATGACAATAACCAAAGTCTTGGTGATGAGACAATATTCTTGTTATTAAGGGGAGAGGTAACGGGTTATAAAAGGTACGATCGATAATCATTTTGAAAAAATCAGCTATTATTTAGTCATGTATTTGATAGTACTGTTAATAGGAAATGGTATGGAGATAACTCGTTATCCGGTAGGAACCATTCTTAAAGTTCGTTGCTTATCATATTGGCACTATGGTATGGCTGATGGGAGAGGTGGGGTAATACACAATTCAAAAAAACGTAGGCAAGTACAGTTTGATACTTTATATGAGTTTTCAGAAGGTAGAACCATCTTGGTTAGTTCAATTACCAGTGATGAACCAGAGAAAGCATATTTCTATGCCCAACAATATTTAGGTACTCCCTATAATTTATTCAATCGTAATTGCGAACAATTTGTTCGTCAATCGCATGGCTTGCCTGTTGAGTGCACTCAATTTCAACGATTATTTGTACTATTATTTGCAGGACTTCTTATTACGGGAACTGAAAATAGGCTAATTAAATTAGCGGGGATTGGCCTGCTCGTTGGCGGTATGATCGCGCCCGCAGAAAAGCGACCTTATCGACGGGCGATTGCGGGGGCTCGTTTGACCGTAGGGGGGGCGATTGTGCTTTCTAAGATATTGCGGCTTGTTTTTCGCCGTTAGTGTGTTTTTTTGTGGTTTAGTAATATTTTGGTCTATTCTTTTTCACTGTAGTAAGTCAAATTTGGACTATTCGATCTGTAGCACAGACATTGACTTGATATCCCGTTATGTTAAAAAGACGTAACAGAGTATTTGCACTAAAAAATGGAAAGAAAGTGACTATTTTAATCGAACGAGAGCATGACCTGCATATTGATGACGTTGCTGTCATGTCAGAACAAATCGCTGATGAGCTTGCTAATAAGTATGGAATCGAATGGTCTTGGCAAGATGACCGTTTGATTATTGATCATATGTCAGCCCGTGGTTTTCTTCATTCTCAGCATGGAAAAATTACCATTCAATTGAAATTAGGCTTTGCTGCTAGCCTTTTTGCTTCAAGTATTGAAAACAGTATTTCTAAACGTCTTGATCAGCTACTGATTACGCAATAATTACCTTTTCGTGTTGTTATTTACCGAGCTGTTATTTCATTAAAATAGCTCGGTTACCTTTACCTCTCTACTTACCTACCTCTTTGCTTATTAATTATCTTTATTCTTCAAATATTTGATCTCGCCCACGATAAATTGCTGTTTTAGTAAGAACATTCTAATTGAAATTCCTATTCTAGTTACAAGTAGTCAGGCAATACCCACTGACTGACAGTCGAATTAACAGTAATCCCGGAGGGCGCAACAATGAGCATCTTTAAACAGACTGCAGATGAATCAAGCAAAGAGAAAAAGCTTGTACGTGATGCCATGGTCTACAACATTTGGTTAGCAGGATTAGGTGCTTATGCGAAAAGTGCCGATGAAGTTAATCAACTGTCAGGCAAAGGCAAAAGCCTTTTTGATGAGTTAATTGAGCGTGGTCGTTCAGTTGAATCAAATACAAAAGAACGTGTACATACAGCACGTAGCCAAACATCAGTCGCTATTGAAGAACGTATGCATCAAATGGTGCAAGGTTTCATCGGTATTGATAATGAACGTTTAGATCGTGTTGATGACAAAATTGATCAACTAACAGCCAATATTGAAGCGCTATTAGTTCGTCAACAAGAAGGCAAATCTGCAGTTAAGAAGACTGTAGCGAAAGAGCCAGCAAAGAAAGTAGCTAAAACACCCGCAACCCGTGGAAAAAAACCAGGCGTTGCGCGTCGTAAATCAGCAGTGAGTGCTGTAGAAAAAAAAGAAACACTTTCAGAAAAAGCAGTAGTGGCAAATTCTGAAGTAAAGCAGGAAACCGTAGTAGCTAAAGCTGTTGTTGCTGATTCTATTGCGGATAAACCAAAAACTGACGCTAAGTCTGCCGTAGTGAAAACTGAACTGGCAAAAACTGAGTCATTAAATGAGAAACCAGAAGCAGTAACTACTGCTGGCAATCAATCTGTTGTTACAAAGCCAGTAGAAGTGAATTAATACGCGCTATATACCGATGAGCTTATGCATGAAATGGTGAGCTTTAAAGAAGACTTAGCGAGATTATCTTATACAGATCAGCGTTTATACGCAGGAGATTATTATGATTGATAAAACAGTAGCAAAAGCGGCGAAAAATGTCGTAGAAAGTGGCGAAGGTGTTGCACGCAATATTTGGCTTGCAGGTTTAGGTCTATATAGCCGCACACTTGAAGAAGCTCAACAAATTAACGATAAAACGAATACTGCGTTTGATGAACTTGTTGAACGCGGCAAAGAAGTTGAAGTTCAAGCGAAAGAGTGCATTGGTAAAAATGCAGAAAAAGCGACTGACGAAGTTGAAGCTGGTATGAATGATTTATTCTATCGCTTAAGTGGTGTTGATCGTGAAAAGCTAGATCGTATGGACGACAAAATCGACAAACTAACATCAGCAGTTGAAAAGCTAGCAGAAGTAGAATAGTTACAATTTACACAGGGTTACGAGGTTATAAGCCAGCCAAGCCAGACAATAATGTAGCCCTGATAGCATATATAGACTGAGTTATAAGAGATTTTTCTAACAACGTTAGTTATATGCTTTTTAAGGTTGCGCGTGTGCCATGCACGCGCACCTCTTTTTGTTTGTAACAATTCTATGTATTAGGACAGGGCAAAAAGACAGTGATAATCTATATTATTACGACGTATGTCACTTAACGTTTACTGCCATGGATTAAGCCGATAGGTTATCGATGAACTTTTATTTATAAGATTCATGACCTAAAGTACTAATAAAGAATGTAAAATTTAAGGGGGGTCGTTATGTACAGTTGGCGTACAAGAGCATTCAACAAAGTTTTATCACGCGTCATGCGCCAGCGCCTTGCGAGTTGTCACTCCACATTAGAAATGCGTGAACTTATTAAGAATATTGATAGCTATGGCGCACTCATTAGCATGCCTAAAGGAATGGAAGTTGCTCCTACAAAATTTGCTAGTATCAACTGCGATTGGGTCGATATGCCTAAAAGCAGTGGCAATAAAATCATTTTGTATTTTCATGGTGGCGGTTTTTGTTTCCATAGTCCCAATACCCATAATGCTTTCTTAGCCAGACTATCCAATGCAACCAAATCTCGTGGTTTAATGGTTAATTACAGCTTGGCACCAGAATCCCCATACCCGATAGCAGCTGATGAATGTTACGCTGTCTATAATGCGTTATTGTTACAAGGGTATTTAGCGCATCAGATAATCATTGCCGGCGACTCTGCTGGTGGAAATCTTGCATTAACAACGGCTATTCGCTTACGTGAAGCAAAGCAGCCAATGCCTGCAGCTCTCGTGCTTATGTCACCGGTTACAGATATGGCTGTAACGGGGGAGTCTGCGTTTACAAAAAGTAAAGATGATCCTTTCTTCGATTTAAGCAGCTTATTGTTGATGAGAAATAACTATATCGGATTGCAAAATCCTTGTGAGCCTGATGTCTCTCCTTTTTATGCCGATTTACATGGATTGCCACCTACTTTTATCACCGCTGGTACGGAAGAGGTCCTAATGGATGATGCTATACGTACCGCCAATAAGATGAGTGAAGCAGGGGGAGATGTAACGATCAATATCGTTAAAGGTGTACCTCATGTATACCCATTGTTTTATCAGCTAACCGAAGCGCGTGAAGCCATTAAGCTTATGTCTGAATATATTACAGGCAAATATAAAGAAGCTAAGCCATTAACGAAAAAGGCCAGCTAACCCCTTTCTTTCTGATAGCCTTTTTAACCGAAGGCTACCGTCCTAAAATCCTATCTCTTTGGCATTAATTTAAGTTGTATTTACTGTGCTTTCATATTGATACGTATCACTGTTTGTGGTGCCAAATTACATGCAGTTATTTACCCTGCGTGTTAATTGATTATTACTTTATCGGAAAGTAATAAATACGTGATCTTGCCCAGATAAAGGTGTGATCAACACCATACTGTCACGAAAAAACTATAAGATAAGTATTCTGGTCTGTGCAGTTTTAGCGCCGTTTAGATGTAGATTAATGCTAGGGCTAGCCCAAAGGGCACGAAAGAATTAAGAAAGGTAATCAGATGAATAATGCAAACGTGTTAATGGTTGATGAAAAATACCAATCCTACCCAGAGGGGATTCGTGACAAGTTATTATCACTGCGTCAATTAGTGATTGATGTATCAAAGAAAATTGATTTGCCAGCGCAAGTTCAAGAAACAATCAATGCTAACGAACCCAGCTTTGTTGTTGATGGTGGTAGCCCGATTCGTATTGATTGGAAATCACATACACCCAATCAATATGCAATGTATTTTCAATGTAAAACTAAATTGGTCGATACATTTAAAGAATTATATGATGATACTTTCCGTTTTGATGATGATAAAGGCATTGTTTTTACCGTTGACGATGACATTGCAACTCGTGAGTTAGCACACTGCATTTCACTGTCGTTACGTTATCATCAAATTAAGCATTTACCGCTGCTAGGTGTGTAGGTTTTGAGTCAATCCTAAGCAGTTGATACCGGAAGATGCCAGATAACATTTGTTAACATTGTGAATTACGTAGAATTAGGTAACTATACATCTATATAAATTGTCGCCTAAGAAGTGTGGCAATAAAACGATATAGGAAAAAGTATGGCGAAGAAATTTTACGTTGTTTGGGCTGGTCGAGAAACAGGTGTTTTCACAAGTTGGCCATATACGAAAAAGCTCGTCGATAAATTTCCGCAAGCACGCTATAAATCATTTCCTACAGAGCAAGAAGCAGAAGCTGCATTTGCATCTGGCCGTGTAAGTACCCCAAGGTCATCAGTAAAAAAGACAGCGTCTAAGCCGTCTGCATCTCTTGCACCTAAAACGGCTAATTTTGAAGTTAATATCTATTGTGATGGTGCGTGCGATCCGAATCCGGGTAAATCAGGCTCTGGCGTCGCTGTGTATCGTGATGGCGCGTTAGCTGAGCTTTGGTATGGATTATATAACCCAATGGGCACAAATAACACGGCAGAGCTAAATGCACTGCATCAATCATTGCTTATTGCTAAGCAGGAAATTGAGAAAGGTTTGCGTGTTCAGGTATTAGCGGATTCTCAGTACGCAATTAATTGTTTAACGTTGTGGGCATATAGCTGGAAAACAAAAGGCTGGAAGCGAAAAGTTGCAGGGGATATAAAAAACCTTGAATTGATTCAGCAAGCTCATGCACTGTACGACACAATCAAAAACCGCGTAGTAGTATCACACGTAAAAGCGCACATTGGTGTTGAGGGCAATGAACTTGCCGATCGCATGTCGGTATATGGCGCCGATCAAGAGCAGTACGACTTTTGCCAGTACTCAGATGCATTAGATATAGAAAAGATTTTAAATTATAAGCGTGGTTAATATGATTTTATAATCATGCTATTTGATAAGTGACCAAAATAGAAAACGGGTCGTTAAGTCGGATTGTAAACCGATTTAACGACCCATTTTAGAATTATAATAAAGTATGACTTAGCCTTGTAAATCAGCCAATTTAACTTGTTGGTAGTTTTTCGCTGAATCAGAAATTTTGCCGCTATTACCCGTTTGTAACCACTTTTTAATGCGGCCAGCATCGCCAATAGGGGTGAGCTTGCCTTGCGCATCAAGCATAACCATTAAAATCTCTTTACCATCAATCTTGGTGATCATTGTTAAACAATGACCAGCAATATCTAAATAACCCGTCTTAGTCATTTCTACATCCCATTTTTTACCACGAGCCAAAACATTTGTATTGGTGTAACCCAATTTGTATTTCGGTTTAGAAAAGTAAACGGTGTGAACGGGCGTTGTACTGTATTCACGGATCTTCGTATATTTATATGCGGCTTTTGCCATTTTATTAATATCTGAAGCTGTTGATACGTTTTTAGGATCGAGGCCTGAACTATCCACAAACCTTGTGTTGGTCATACCTAAAGCTTTGGCTTTCGCATTCATGGCTTTAATAAATGCGTTGTAGCCACCAGGGTAGTTCCCTGCCAGTGCTGCCGCAGCCAAGTTTTCAGATGACATAAGTGCAATGTGTATAGTTTCGCCACGGCTTAATCGTGATTCCATACGAATACGTGTGTAACCGTTATACATCCGTTTCTTATCAATCGGCTTGAAGGTTATTTTCTCATCTAAAGGCAATTTTGCATCGAGTGTAACCATTGCTGTCATAAGCTTAGTAATAGAGGCTAATGGCATTACCACGTTCTGGTTCTTTTTATATAAGGTTTTGCCAGATTTTAAATCGGTCACATAAGTACTGACTGACGCTGTTTGAATGTTGTTGGGATCTAATTTGGCAGTCGTGGCATGTGCGGAAGTGGCGATACTTACGCTTACCAGGGAAAAAATGAATAATAATGCTCTGCCCACAATTGCTCCTTGAGGATGAAATAGTCGAAATGGATAAAAAAGGAAAGAGTGCATTGTTCCCTTTAATGCCCAATACGTGCAAGTCAAGTTTATGTAAAAAAACGGAGAAGTGCTGAATAATTAAGCAGTCAGACGCAGATTTTAATGAAACGCAATGCAATTAGATGAATCAATATGCAGTGTGTGGATTATAATGAGAAAATATGCCAGACGAGTGTTGGTGAGGAGGTCATATGAAAATGGAACAATTGGAAAAATACCTGCTTAGCTTAAAAGGGGTTCAAGGTGGTTATCCTTTCGGCCCTGAAGCATATGTATTTAAAGTGATGGGGAAAATGTTTGCACTGACTGCCATTCATAATGAGGCTCCCAGTGTGACGCTAAAGTGCCTTCCTGCCGATGCTGATTTTTTAGTTAATGAGTTTGCCTCTATCATTCCTGGCTATCACATGAATAAGCAACATTGGATAACAATCGCTTTAACGGGGGAGCTATCGGAAAGTGTATTGCAAGACTTAGCCGATAAATCTTATAGCTTAGTTGTGAGTAAATTAACACGAGCAGATAAAGAAGCATTGTCTGCGTTATAATCGTTAACTGTCTTTATTGAAAAAGCCAGCTCATTGAGCTGGCTGGTGATATCAGTCTTTGTTTTTCAGTCAAAGAGGGGGATAGGCTTAGCTTGAAAAGTTATACGTTAAGCTAACTGGGCTAGTGATGTTTTGAATTGATGATTCTTGCTTATCATCAAATTTAGCCAGTATCGAGTATTTACCTTTCGATACTTTTACCGAGACATTATTGCCGTTTCCTACTGGTAACCCATCAATATAGAACACTGCATCTTTATTGCTTACAAGCATGATATCAAATGAGTTAATGCCGACTTCTTTCATGATTTGAGCATTGATTTGTTCGTTATATTGAACAAATAAGTTAAAGCTAACGTTGTAATCAACATTCCCTTCAAAATCCATACTGGCTGAATTGACCGTAAATTGATTGGTACTGCTTGTAATATCAATCTGACCAAAGCGTGATTCAATAGCATCATTCACAAGCTTACTTGTCGTTTGTTTGCTTTCAAAACAGGCGCGAATAGATTCATAAGGGGAGCATTGAAGCTTGCCTTCTATTTTAATAGGAAGGGGCTTTGAAAATTCTGTTTTTATACGGGTAACAACACTATTTTTGATGGCGGTAAGTTTATCGCTATACACGTTTTTAGATTGGCGAATGGAGTGGTTTAGCTTCTCAAGTTCCGCGTTATATTGAGTGACAAGTACCGTATTTTTGTGAATTGTATCATTGTTTGCTTTAATCTTATTTGATGTCTTTTTCATTGACTCAAAGTAGTAATTTGTATTTTCTTCTGTGCCAGAGAGCATCTCTTTGCTTAGTTTTTGTTGGTACTCTTGGTAGACTTGTCTTTCGTTAACAATCGAGGCTTTTAACTGACTCGTCTGGTTGGTTAACGTGAATATACTGCTATTAACTTTCGTTAATTTTTGTAATTCAGCAGTATCATTAAACTGTTCTCTTACAGAGCTGACTTGCTCTTGCTCGGCTTTTGTTAGCAATGGGGTCGCTTGAGTACAAAACGAAACCCCCACTGATATAAGAATAATGGCTTTTTTTAGCATGATATAACGAACCTTAGAAATATGAGAATAGTATTAATTTTCTTTAAGTTAGTAATGTTTAGTCTGTAATTTTTGATAAGTAGTGAATTCAGCGTCTTTTATATTCCGACTTGTCATATGACTATCGATTATCTCGAGTTGAAAAGGTTCGTACACGGTTATCCATTACGTGTAAGAACTGTACCAGATGACTACTTTGAATATCTTTATATACTTAGGGTAGATATTTAATAATTATTCTTCTACAAAGTCATTATATTTATTAATTTTAACCATATAAATTATACATTTATCATTGTTTATGATAACTCGATCATATCTCGAATGATTTTATGTGAAACTGGTGTCTTATTATTTTGTTAAGTTTATTTATATCAAGGTTGTATCGTCAAAAACAAGGCGGTTATTAAGTCAAAATATTAACGAAGTAATAATGGTGATATAAAGGCGGATAAATGAAAACCGGTTACGCCGTAACATGGTTCATGTCGTTACGGCGCTGAGTAGGTTATTAGTTAACCAGTTCGTCTAATAAGTCTTGATGTGTATAGAACGGTGATCTTGCAGATTCAGTTAAGTATGGTTCTACCATTGAAATTAAACGTAAAACGCCAGCACGAATGAGTTCCGTTTCACTGTATTTATCATCTAATAGTGTTTGGTAGTTTAACCAATTCAAACTGACTAAAAGTAAGTTATCTGATAATAGCGGTAGACTGTTATTATCGCATTGCAGTTTTCCTAAGCTCACTAAATGCGCAAGCATATCGCTACTGAGTTGCCGTAATTTTAAAATTAATGTGCGAATTTTACGTTTTATCTGTGGGTTTTGACCGTTCAAGTTATCTAAATTTCTGAACATGAACCGATAATGGGTAAACAATGCCATCACGGTATGCATGAAAGGCCAGTAATCATCAAAATCCTGAACTTGCTTGGGATACTCAATACTGATGGTTGATACTGAATTTTGTAATTCATTAATCAAGGTCGCAATAATCTCGTCTTTACCGCGAAAATGGTAATACAAGTTACCTGGGCTAATCCCCATTTCAGTAGCAATGATCAAGGTACTCACTTGCGAGATACCATTACGATTAAAAAGGTCAAGACTGACTGATAGAATCCGATCTCGAGTCTTCATTTTTCTTCCTTGTCTGACGTTTTTGGTTGTTGGTTAGCGTTTCGTTGTTACCAAGGTTACTGCTGGTAACAACGAAAGGGTTTATAAACACAACGTTGTTTGTTTAGTTGCCTAATACCAACCTAAATATTATCTAGATTGGTATAAGTTTGCGTGCTACTCAGTTAGTAATACAGGTAGCGCCTCAAGCAAAAATTCATACTCAGTTTGCATTTGCTGCTTTATATCGTCACAAATGAACGAGACCAATGTGCTACCAATGAATGGCACAGATGAACTAATGGTCATCTCCACATTATTACGCGTTGTAGGCCCACTTTTTAGCTTTGCTGCTGGCTCACTAAATAGCATTTGACCGGTAATCGCCGCAGGCACACCGATAAGCTCAACTTGCATCTCACACTTTAGTTGATCACCGTCTAACCAGTGCCAAGTTTCAGATTGCTTTATTGTGTTGTAATTACCTAGCAGGCTTTTTAGCATTCCTGGCACATTCGCCGGTACTTCTCGTTGTGTCTCCACAAGGAAGCCATCTTCTGTTTCTTCAATTTTGACGATACGTACATTACGCGCACCGAGTTTTTGATACTTTTCGATAATCAGTTCTTCTTCGCTGAAGAAACGTAAAATAGTATCGAGATCTTCTTGGTAATCATGAATCGCTGAGACTTGCATAATGTGTCCTTACATATGTATTTCACGGATGAGATTGGATAACGCCATTACGTCAGCACTATTTTGTTTAGGATCGCTGTCGTGTTTTTTCCCATCTGTTTCGGGGGCCATGTTAAAACCGGTATTCATTACCAGTTCACCTAATTTAGGGTAAACGCCGTGAACTAACGCGGCAAAAAGACCGATACGGTTTGCGATACGTTTCGGCTTTTCAATAATTGCTTTGATGATTAAATCGGCGGCTTCATCTGACGATAGCAGCGGAATGCCACCTTTTGCTTTACGGTAATGATCGGCAATCATCGGAGTTTCGACTAACGGCATATTAATTGTCGTGAAGTTAACGCCTTGTCCACATAATTCAGCACTTGCTGTACGTGTAAATGAATCTAATGCCGATTTAGAGGCAGCATAGGCAGAAAAGCGAGGTTGGTTCGTTAATACAGCAACGGAAGACAAGTTGATGATATGCCCTGATTGCTGCTCCACCATGCCAGGCAGGCTACCTAGAATTAAACGTAGCGCGCCAAAGTAGTTAATTTGCATGGTACGTTCATAATCGTGCAAACGGTCTGTCGAGTGCATAACAGAGCGGCGAATTGAACGACCCGCGTTGTTGATCAAAATATCGATGTTGCCGTGATGGCGTTTAATTTCATCCATCACCTTGTTACTTTCTTCTTCTTTACTGAGATCGGCTTGGTAGATGAATGCGCGTCCACCTCGGCTTTCAACATCATTTCGAGTTTGCTGTAGGCGTTCTAAATCACGGGCAATCAAGACTAACGTGGCGTTGGTGTCTGCCAGTTTCAATGCAGTGGTGTAACCAATACCTGAAGAGGCACCTGTTAGTACAACCACTTTATTTTCTACACAGCCTTTTAAGGTGCGATCGACATGAAGTGATGGATCAAGGTTACGCTCCCAGTAATCCCAAATCTTTGGCGCATAATCTGTTAAGCGAGGGCAATTGATTGTGCTGTCTTCTAAGGCTTTTAATGTGTTGTGGCAATCGAATTGGGTAGGGTAGTTAAATAAACATAATGCTTCTTTCGGTACTTGCATCTCTTGGCTTAACGCATCCATGAAACGACGAAGTACTGGTAATTGGCTTAACTCTTTCCATAAATGCGTCGGTATCATGCGAAATAGTCGCATATCTAAACGCATTGCCATACGTGGCGCGTGACCGGCTTCAGCAAAAATATTGATAACCTCACCTGCGCGGTAAGGGTCGGGATCGACAATATGGAAAGCTTGTCCGTCTAATTCATCTTTGTGGGCAATGTGATCGATGCTATCAACAACATAATCGACAGGCACTAAATTTAAACGCCCACCTTCAAGGCCCAGCATCGGCATCCATTCTGGTAATGAACGACGTAGCTTTTGTAAAATCTTAAAGAAATAATAAGGACCATCGACACGTTCAGCTTCACCAGTTTTTGAATCACCGATAACGATACCCGGTCGGTATGCTCGCCAAGGGATGGTTGCTGTTTCTTGAACCAGCTTTTCAGCTTCATGTTTGGTTTTGAAGTAAGGGTGTTCCAAATCGGTTGCTTGCTCTAGCATGTCCTCTCTAAACCAGCCACGGAATAGACCTGCTACGGCAATTGAACTTACATGATGGAAACAGCCTGCTTGAATTCGTTCTGCTAGCCGAAGGGCATTTTCTGTGCCTTCAACATTGGCACGCATTAAATCATTTTCATCTGCTTCTAAATCGTAGACTGCTGCAAGATGGAAAAAGTGCGTTATCTTACCTGTTAGATGTTTGATGTTTTCTGTAGAAAGCCCCAGATTTGATTCTGTAATTGAGCCTCTTACGGTATGAAACTTATCTTGAGGAAAAGCATGCTTTTCAATTAAATCTTGAAGTTTCTTCTCAGAAGATTCGCTACGCGCCAATACGTAGAATACTCCAGGACGTTTTGCCATACGTTGCAATAAATGGGATCCGATGAACCCTGTTGCGCCGGTAATGAAATAATTCATAACCACTCCTTACGCGATTTTTTTTATAAATATAGTCATCCATCACAGCAGCCAAACTGGTCGGATGAGGATTCTTTATTATGCTACTTGTGGCGTAAATTCTCAAAGAGGAGCAACCAAAAATATCGAGTAGATCAATATTCCTTCATGGAATCTTTAGATTTAGAGTAACTGCTCACATTTGGGGTGTGAAGCGATGTAAAATCAACTCATTTAGTGCATTAGTTTTTGTATTGGTAATCATGATGGGTCGACAATGTTATATCGTGGTTTTCTACAAAGAAGAGATTGTTATACATAGTAAAAGCGTTCATTTATTAAGAGGTGAATGACGGTGTTTTATTTTATGATGGCTTTTTGCGGCGAGGGATAACAGGTTGCTTGTAAGAATTGCAATCATTGTTGTTATGTGGTCAGAGTAAGTATTTAAAACGAAGCATTAAATACTTGCTCTGCTCCTGACTATTACAGGCGTAATCCGTTGTGTAATACCATTCTGGATAAGTAAATGATCAGATACTTGTCTAGATTGGTATTAGTTAGCACTCCATACTTGCTTGCCGCTGCGTGCAAAGTTATAACCGCCTAGTTGATCACCCTTGGCTTGTATTTCCATGTCAGATAACGATTGCAATAGCTGTTGTTGTAAGGTGCGGAAGTAAATGTTTTTAGGTATTACTAATTCAAATGCTTCTCTACATAAAGGTATAAAGCCCAAACCAAATTCACCAGCTGTGCTTTGGCTTGCACACCCCACATCTGCAAGCCCACGTGCAATATATGAAGCCAGTTCACGTTCACTGTTACACGTATCAGCCTTTGTAAGCATACTGATATTAAAGGCATGACCATGTAACCATTCTTCTAAGGCGCGCATACTACCGGCACCTTCTTGGCGTAACGCCCAACGCCAACGTGAGGCGAGTAATTCTTGTGGGTTTAACGAACGTGAGTTAACAGCTTCTGCAATGTCGTGACTCACGACTAACCCTTGTTGGCGTTCGAAGGCATGTATTAGCACCCAGTTTTTATGACCCGGATATTGTTGTAATAAAGCAGGGTGACGCAAAGCCGCTTCTTCAGCATGCCCCCAATGAATTGCGCATATATCTACATGCCCTTTACTTAACATGGCTAACCCTTGTCGAGTACCTGTCGAGGTATAACCGACTAAGGCGGTACTGCCTAATTGGTTCGCCATTTTCCCTACCACCATCTGTAATAAAGGATCGTCAGACCCCGCTATTAATAAGCGATCGTTTAGCACACCGTTATGACAAGATTCTAATAGCCATTTATCGAGCATTGATTTAGGGAATAGCCATTTACCCGTTACTTTCGTTGCGGGTAACAATGCATCGTTTGCCAAGGAGTAGACTTTCTTTTCATTCAGATCTAAATATTCAGCAACTTGTTTAGCATTCATAAACTCTGGAAAGCTAGTGGACATTACGCCTTACCCCCAGAACGCTCATCTCTATGTGCACCTTTAGCTTTATCATCTAAGTTGAAGCCAGACGCATCACCTTTCACATCTAAAATCAGGTTATTCATGCCGTTATAAACTTGGAAGCGATTTCCTTTAGCGCGGGCTATCATGGTAATGCCCAACGTCTTTGCTAAGTCATAGCCCATCTGAGTCGCACCAGAGCGAGAAAGCAGAACAGGAATACCCATTTGCGCGACTTTGATCACCATCTCTGACGTCAAACGACCAGTCGTATAGAAAATCTTGTCTTCACCGGTTTCACCTTTCAACCACATCTCACCAGCTAAGGTATCAACGGCGTTATGACGACCTACATCTTCAACAAACGATAAAATATTGGTGTCTTTACATACTGCGCATCCATGAACAGCACCTGCGGCTTTATAGGTTTCATTATGGTGGGTAAGGGACTCAAGCAAACCGTATAAGGTTGACTGCGCTAATGTTATTTGAGGCAGTGTAACACCTTCTAGTTTCTTTATTACGTTACCGAACATGGTGCCTTGACCACAGCCTGAGGTAACGGTTTTCTTACCGAGCTTCTTCTCTAAACCGTCAGTGTTTTCTTTAGTAATGACCGCGGCAGAATTGGTATCCCAATCAATAATGACAGATTCAATGGCTTCAATATCATCAATAAATCCTTGGTTTTTTAAATAACCCAACACTAGCACAGACGGTCTTTCACCTAATGTCATTAAGGTAACAACTTCAATCCAATTCAAGTAAACGGTAAGCGGATGCTCGCAGGCGATTTCTTTGGTCATCATGTCGCCGTATTCATCCATCACGTCGACGGTCATTGTCTGACTGACAGAAGAGTTTGTTTTTATAATTTTTGGCAATTGGGGCATCAGAAAATCCTGCTGGTTCATCAATGTCTGTAAACAGATTATATGTGTTTTTATTCTAAGGGTTCAGTATTTTAGACGTATCATGCTTTCTTAATACTGAACTCGCCATATCTCACATTAACACTATGCTATATAGAGCTTAGTACTTGAAATATAGATAGAGCGAGAGATAAAGCAAGGTTCATTCCAACTTAACTATTTTTTATTTTTAAGTTAACAAGATCGTTTATTTAGACGGATTTGTTACTCGAGGACACCTCCTCCTTAGGGGTAATCTTTCCCTTATTTCTCATAATTATTCAACTTGGTCTAAATATTGCCTTTCTTGGTCTAAATATTGCTTTAGTTACGATGAAAGAGAATCACTGTTGAACATAACAAACAAGAATTAAGGAGCATGTGTGCAACAACTCGATGAACATAAGCTACTACAAAAAGATGAATCTATTTGGCCGATTGCCTTTCGCTTAGTGTCGGAAGAAAAGCAAGTAGGTCGCTGGACGACACTATCTTGGACGATTGAAGATGTTGTTCTTTACGATCAAGACAGGGTGTATGAAATTGATGAATCTAAAGGCAGTTATGAGCGACTTCTAACACTTTATCGTGATGAGCGCACAGACTATCGCTTTAACCTTAGCTCTCAAGACCCGCACTTATTCATTGTTTGTGAAGAAGAGAATGAACAATTATCCCCGTTATTAATTACTGCTGCGCAAAGTGTTGCCAGTAGTTATATGGACGGTGACTACCAAGTATTACACATTAAAACCCCATTACCTGTACAGGCGTGGATGGAAGCATTCATCGGGCGCCATGGCGAGTTAATTGAATTCAAGCGCAAGCGCTGTAAAGACAAGAAAGGACGTTCTAGTGGCAACTAATTTTTTCCAGCGTTGGTCTAGCCGTAAATTGACTGCCAAGGAAGAGCATGAAGAGCCAACTAGCAATGATGCTGCTGTATCTACCATACCGGCAAGTACTGAAGCGCAACAGGCTGCCAGTATTGATGATTCATCGGATGATCTTGAATCAAAATATATTGAACCTGAACTCGGTGAATTTGCAGGGACGAGTGAAGATGATGTAACAGACTCAGCTGAATCATTGATTGATGTTACTGAAGATAAGATTTTAACGATAGAAGATGCAGCAGATGTCACGTTTGATAGTGGTGTTGCCTCTTTCTTAAAGCAAGGTGTTGATAAAGCAGTTAAAAAGGCAGCCTTGCAGAAACTATTTCACTCTGATGAATTTAACTACATCAGTGATATGGATGATCACACCGAGGATTTCTCGAATATTCCAACGCTAGATCCTAACGTAGCAAAACAACTGCGTGGTTGGGTGAATAATGTATCTGAAAGCATTAAGAAAGTAGCAGATGCGTTAGATGATGGAAAAGAAAGTGCTGGTGGTGAGCTGACTGACGCCAATCTTATTACAGATGCTAGCACTGCGTCAGAAGGTGAAGCAGAAAATCTTACTATGGCTGATGAAGCGACAACTGGTGACACATTATCACAAGAGCTGCCTCAAGAACTGTCACAAGTAGAGATAGCTGAAGAGACAACAGAAGAATTAGCCGACGGTGAGTCTATCCCTACCTCTTTATCTCAGACAGATAAAGAAGAAGACTTACTTGTTGGTGTTGAAGCTAACAAAAATTAATAACGAAAAAGTCTAAAGAAAGGCAGTTGAGACATTAAGGGAATAATAACCCTATAATTAACCGGGACAAATTGACGCATTTGCATTTAAGTGCAGAGACAAATTGTCCCAGTTGAGATTGTACCAACTGTCCCTTTCTGACTTTAGTTCCTTATAGGTCATTTTATTCCGTTAAAAGTTGGTTCGGTTATTGCTCTTATAGAAGCAGAAGAACTTATCCCGTTCTTTAATCGACACTGACTAACGGTGACGAGTACACAGGAATAAGAATGTTAAAAAGTACACTAGAAGCATTTTCTGATACGAATGGTCAAGCTCGACTGAATGCTATTACAGGCACAGTAGAATTGTCGAATTTGATTCCCCCTACGGTTTCTTATGAGAGTCGTGGTGATTTATTGATCATCGGTGCTCAAGGTTCGATTACAACACTGGCAAGCCAATTTTCAGCCCTTCATTCTGTAACGCTTCTTGCTACAGAAAAGACGGCGATTGATGAAGCATCAAAATCAACGAAAGCTGAAAAATGTGCAAATTTGTATTTTAGTAAAGAGGTTGCCATTAAAGGTTACCTTGGCGCGTTTGAAGTGACATGTCGCGTAGACGGAACAATTACAGAGACTAAAGTCAATCTTGCGAAAGTGGCTATTGGTCGTGATTGTTTTGATCTTGTATTAGACATGACGGAAGAAGGGATTGTGGCAACTGAAATTCCTGCTCCGGGTTATTACCTAGTAGGTGCAAGTAAAGGTAAGTTGGCCGATGTGACTGAAGAACTGCCTGCTATGTTAGGTACGTTTGATAAGCCTAAATACTTCCGATTAGACCCTGATCTTTGTGCGCACTCATCTCGTGGTGTGAATGGTTGTAATCGTTGTGTTGATGCATGTCCTGCTGGTGCCTTATCAAGCCTTGGTCATGCTATCGAAATTAACCCTTATCTTTGTCAGGGGGTGGGAACATGTGCAACGGCTTGTCCTACTGAAGCGATTACATATGCATTACCAGATCCTGAAAAGACACAAAATTTTGTGCATCGTTTACTCGCACGTTATCAAGAAGAAGGGGGAGAAAAACCAACGATCCTTTTTTATGGTAACCGTGATGAAGAAACCATTACTCAAACACTGACGACACTTCCTTCAAATGTTGTGCCTATTGCGTTGGAAGAGTTAGCGACTGTTGGTGTTGATACTTGGTTTAGTGCATTGGTTTATGGTGCGCATCAAGTTTTACTTGCAACTAATACGGCTTATATTCCAGCAACGATTGATCGTGTTTTGGCTGATGAACTTTCGATTGCCAATAACTTTTTAACGGAACTGGGTTATGAAGAAAATCGAATAGCGCTGTTTGACTTATCTACGGCTGATTCATTTACGGCATTTGATAAACCACTTATTGCGCTTACACATTCTCAAACTTTTGCAGAACAATTGTCTGGTACTAAGCGTGAGAAATTGTTTGCTGCACTTGAACGACTGTACGCCAATAGCCCAGAGCAACCTGAATATTCAGCTGTGCCTGACAATGCGCCTTATGGTTCTGTTGAATGTAAAACGGATGATTGCACATTGTGTATGAGTTGTGTGGCGGTTTGTCCTACACGTGCATTTCATGCTGTGGGTGGTCGTCCAGGATTACAACTTATTGAAGAAGATTGTGTTCAATGTGGTTTATGTGAAAAGGCATGTCCTGAAAAGGTTCTTACGTTAAAACCTGGCTTTAATTGGAATGCTGAAACACGTAAAGCCGCTGTTGTGGTTCATGAAGAAGAAGCGGCTTGTTGTACAAGTTGTGGTAAAGCGTTTGCCCCTGCATCCATGGTGAAAATGTTGACGGAGAAATTACAGAGTCACTCTCAATTTCAAGGAGATGCGATTCGTCGTTTAGCCATGTGTGAAGATTGTCGTGTGCGCGATATTTTCTCAAATATGGAAGACGATCCTGAAAGTCAGCTAAGGGTATAGGGCAAATTTATGGAATCACAAAATATGTCTAATTCAGAAACTATGTCTACATCAGAAACAATAGCGCTAACAGAAGATACTCGGTTGCGTGTTGATATTTACAGCATGTTGGCACATCTACTGCGTAAAGCACCCGATCAGAATGTGATCGATTGGTTAGCGGCATTAGATGTTGATGCCCCAAATGCATTGAAACAAACAACAGGTATGGCAGCGGCTTGGCCATTACTAAAACTTGCGGCACAGAAAACAACCTTGATGGCGACAGAAGATGAATATCAAGATTTGTTTATTGGTATTGGTCGTGGCGAGATTGTGCCTTTTGGTTCTTGGTATTTAACCGGTTCATTAATGGAAATGCCTCTTGCGCATTTGCGTCATGATCTTAAACAACTGGAATTTGAACGTGATGAATCAGTAAAAGAGCCAGAAGATCATATGGCAGCCTTGTTAGAAGTGATGGCAATGCTGGTGGAAGAGGGCGAGAACACACTGCAAGCAAGGTTCTTTAATCGTCATATCGCAACATGGTGTGAACGTTTTTGCGCTGATCTTAAAACCGCTAAAAGTGCTGTGTTTTACAGCGCGGTTGGCGAACTAGCATTGCAATTTTTGACTGTAGAAAAAACGCGATTTGTAGAAGCGAACTAATATTAACGCATTCGCTTTTATTGATGTAACGAATTATAGCTATAAAAAATAATCGATTTCCTATGAGAGTCGAAGAATACGACGAAGGAGCAAGCTTTATGAGTGAGCAAAGTAAACCTAATGAAAGCCGTCGCCAATTGTTGAAAAACATTGGTTTAGGCGTGGCAGTAAGTGCTATTGCTGCTGGCACAACAACGGCTGCTCATGCTGCTGTTGATAAGCAAGACGATAGCAAAAAAGAAACCCAAACTACTGGCTATCACGAAACTCAGCATGTTCGTGATTACTACGAAACCTTGTAAGCGGAGCTTTAAATGAAATTAACAAAACGTTCCGATAATGTAAGCAAGGACGAAAACCAATTAGGTATTTCTCGTCGTTCCTTTATTCGTAATACATCACTTGCTGCCGCTGGTGGTGTTGCTGGTGCCAGCATGTTTGCGCCTGGCATGATGAAAAAAGCAGAAGCGAAGACTGTCGACCCTACATCGCCAGTTGAAATTAAACGTACCATTTGTTCACACTGTTCTGTTGGCTGTGGTATTTATGCTGAAGTACAGGAAGGGGTATGGACAGGGCAAGAACCTGCTTTTGACCACCCATTCAATGCGGGCGGTCACTGTGCAAAAGGTGCAGCACTGCGTGAACACGGTCATGGTGCTAAACGTCTTAAATACCCAATGAAGTTAGTCGACGGCAAGTGGACCAAACTGAGCTGGGAACAAGCATTAGATGAAGTCAGTAAACAAGTGCTTAAGATTCGTGAAGAGTCTGGCCCTGATTCTGTTTATTGGTTAGGTTCAGCAAAGCATAACAACGAGCAAGCGTATCTATTCCGTAAAATGGTGTCGATGTGGGGTACTAACAATGTCGATCACCAAGCACGTATTTGTCACTCTACTACAGTAGCCGGTGTTGCAAATACATGGGGCTACGGTGCGATGACAAACTCGTTGAACGACATGCATAACTGTAAGTCGATTCTGTTTATCGGTTCAAACCCTGCTGAAGCACACCCTGTTGCTATGCAGCACATCTTGATCGCAAAAGAGAAGAACAGCTGTAAGATTGTAGTTGCCGATCCGCGTCGTACTCGTACGGCTGCAAAATCTGATCACTATGTCTCTTTACGCCCAGGTTCTGACGTTGCTTTCGTTTGGGGTGTGTTGTACCACATCTTTAAAAACGGTTGGGAAGATAAAGAGTTTATTCGTCAACGTGTTTACGGCATGGAAGACGTACGAAAAGAAGTGGCAAAATGGACACCAGCAGAAGTTGAACGTGTTTCTGGTGTACCAGAAGCTGATGTTTATGAAACGGCAAAATTGTTATCTGAAAATCGCCCTGGCTGTGTAGTGTGGTGTATGGGTGGTACGCAACACACTACTGGTAATAACAACACACGTGCTTACTGTATTCTTGAGCTTGCTCTAGGCAATATGGGTAAATCTGGCGGTGGTGCTAATATTTTCCGTGGTCACGATAACGTTCAAGGTGCGACTGACTTTGGCGTACTGTCTGATAACTTACCGGGTTATTACGGCCTTTCTGAAGGTGCATGGAAACACTGGGCAGGCGTGTGGGATGTTGATTACGAATGGCTAAAAGGCCGTTTTGATCAAGCTGATTACCGCGGTAAGAAACCAATGAACCATGCAGGTATCCCTGTTTCTCGTTGGATCGATGGTGTGCTTGAAAATAAAGACAACATTGAGCAGAACGATAATATTCGTGCAATGTTCTATTGGGGACACGCAGTAAACTCACAAACCCGTGGCCCTGAAATGCGTACCGCAATGGGTAAATTGGATATGATGGTTATCGTCGATCCGTACCCAGGTGTTGCCGCTGTAATGAACGGCCGTACAGATAACGTGTATTTGCTACCAGCAACGACACAGTTTGAAACAACGGGGTCTGTAACAGCAACAAACCGTTCTATTCAGTGGCGTGATCAGGTTATTGAACCGCTATTTGAATCTAAGCCTGATCATGAAATCATGTTTAGATTATCGCAAAAACTCGGTTTATCTGATCAGCTGTTTAAGAATATTAAAGTTGAAAACAATATCCCTGTTATTGAAGATATAACCCGTGAATATAACAAGGGTATGTGGACAATTGGTTATACAGGCCAAAGCCCTGAGCGTCTTAAAACACACCAACAAAACTGGCATACCTTCCACAAAACGTCGCTAGAAGCTGAAGGCGGTGTGGTTGATGGCGAAACTTATGGTCTTCCTTGGCCATGTTGGGGTACGCCAGAAATGAAGCACCCTGGTACACATATTCTTTACGATACATCGAAAACTGTTGCACAAGGTGGCGGTAACTTCCGTGCACGCTTTGGTGTAGAGCGTGAAGGGGAAAGCTTGCTGGCAGTCGATAGCTATTCACTAGGTTGTGAGCTTGAAGGTGGTTTCCCTGAATTTACCGATAAGCTGTTGAAGCAACTAGGTTGGTGGGATGACTTAACCGACGCAGAAAAAGCAAAAGCAGAAGGTAAAAACTGGAAAACAGATGTTTCTGGTGGTATCCAACGTGTTGCGATTAAACACGGTTGTATTCCTTTTGGTAATGCAAAAGCGCGTGCTGTTGTATGGACCTTCCCTGATGCTGTGCCTATTCACCGTGAGCCGCTGTACACACCACGTCGTGATTTGGTTGCTGACTATCCTACGTGGAATGACAGTGAGGCAATGTTCCGTCTACCTACATTCTATAAGTCGATTCAAGATAAAGATGTATCGGGTGAATACCCAATGATTCTTACATCTGGTCGTCTTGTTGAATACGAAGGTGGCGGTGATGAAACCCGTTCAAACCCTTGGCTTGCTGAACTGCAACAAGAAATGTTTGTAGAAGTTAACCCTAAAGATGCGAACGATCTTGGTTTCCGCGATGGCGATATGGTGTGGGTTGAAGGTGCTGAGAAAGGCCGTATTCACGTTAAAGCGATGGTTACCCGTCGTGTGAGACCGGGCTTGGCATTTCTTCCATTCCACTTTGGTGGTTACTTTGAAGGTGAAGATCTTCGTGGTAATTACCCTGAAGGCTCTGCACCGTATGTGTCGGGTGAATCAGCGAACATTGCAACAACATACGGTTATGACCCTGTAACACAAATGCAGGAAACCAAAGTAACCCTATGTAAAATATCTAAAGCGTAAGGAGTCATTCAGATGGCACGTATGAAATTTCTTTGTGACTCTAAGCGTTGTATCGAGTGCAATGGTTGTGTTACCGCATGTAAGAACGAGAACGATGATGCCCTAGAGTGGGGTATTCAACGTCGACGCGTTGTAACCCTTAATGATGGTGAACCCGGCGAAACGTCAATCTCTGTCGCTTGTATGCATTGCTCAGATGCACCATGTATGGCGGTTTGTCCTGCTGATTGTTTCGAACAAACTGAAGACGGTATTGTTCGTCACGATAAAGACCTTTGCATCGGTTGTGGTTACTGCTTGTTTGCTTGTCCTTTTGGTGCTCCTCAATTTCCTAAAGAGGACGCCTTTGCTGAACGTGGCAAGATGGATAAGTGTACTTTCTGTGCAGGCGGTCCCGGTGTTGAACCTGGCTCGATTGAAGAAAAACAAAAATACGGTGCAAACCGTATTGCAGAAGGCAAGCTACCTATGTGTGCATCGCTTTGTTCAACAAAAGCCTTGTTAGCAGGTGATGCTGCTAAAATCTCTGACGTCTTCCGTGAGCGTGTAGTTGCACGCGGCGCGAAAGAAGCGGGTTGGGCAAATGTTGATGATCTTGCATACGATGCAAGTAAAGAACAAAAAGCCTAATTTCTTATTTGAATCGCTCGTTTGTGTGTAAGCGCACACGAGCGACTCATTGTAGAAAGATGATATGAAAATAATGAAATCAGCATGTAGTCACAAAACTGGTTTCTTTTTACCGCTGTTTTGTATAAGCAGTTAGGAGTTTTAATGACTAAGCGAATCCAACGTTGGTTCACTTTATTGGTTACTGCATTTATGCTGGCGTTTACTTTGTCGGCGATAGCCAGTGAAGAGTCGAGCCAAAACATAAATAATGAGCGCTTAGGGGAATCTGTCATTAAAGGTGAAATGGCAGGTTTCGCTGGTGCTGACTATTGGCGCGCGGTCAAGAATGGTCAAGAAGGGACAACAACATCTAAATCACCAGAGCATGGTGTGTTGATCAGTGTTCCTGGGCAGACGTGGTACATTCTGAAAGAAAAGTGGATGTCACCGTTAGGCGCATTGGCTATCTTCGGTAGCCTTGCAATGGTTGCACTCGCGTACGTCACTATTGGCCCTTTGAAGCTAAGCAAACCTAAAACTGGTCGTAAAATTAAGCGCTGGAGCCGTATGGATCGAGCCTTACACTGGAGCATGGCGTTTACGTTCTTAACGTTAGCATTCAGTGGATTAACACTGGTTTATGGTAAGCATTTCATTAAACCCATTGTGCCATCAGAAATATGGGGTTGGGTTATTTATGCCGCGAAGCAATACCATAACTACATAGGACCTATCTTTGCTATCTTATTGTTTACCGTTTTAATTAAGTGGTGGCGTAAGAGCATAGTTAACAAAGTAGATATAGTATGGTTCATGAAACTAGGCGGAATGGTGGGGAAGCATAAAGGTAAGCATCCATCCGCTGGATTTTCTAATGGTGGCGAAAAGGTCATTTTTTGGTTGCTGATTTGGTTTGGTATTTTTATTGCTGTAAGTGGGTTTGTATTAGATTTCCCTATATTTGGTCAAACACGCCGCGATATGGAATTATCTAATCTCGTGCATATGTTCTCTGCTTTGATCTTAATCTGTGGTTTTGTATTCCATATCTATATTGGTTTATTTGGTATGGAAGCAGCATTAGATGGCATGATTACGGGTGAAGTCGATGAGACATGGGCGAAAGAACACCACGATTTATGGTATGACGATGTTAAAGATTTACCTGAAAATCAACCCGGTTATGATGAAAAATTGGATGCTGAATCGAAAGGTAAAGCAAGCCAAGATAATGTATAGCGACTGATGTGTAGTTATTTGGCGTAGTCGCCGTAACGTTAAAGAGAGGCCGATGGTATAATCCATCGGCTTTTTATTGTCTGTTAGTAATGTAAAATGTCTTAATTTATAATGAGTTACAATTATGTTAGAATAAGTGAAGTATGACAAATGGAAATAGATGCTTTATTTACTCAGGCCTAACGCACTATAACTTTAAATTGGCAATCAATATAACTCACAACTTGAGATCGTTAAAACACAGATAAAAAATACAAATCGCTTTAAAGTAAGAACATTGAGTATTCATTAAAGACTGTGAGCTTGATAAAGGCTTGTTAGACCATGGTATTATACGAAGTAGGTTAAAACCATATAAAAACAATGGTATAAATAGTATATCGTTACAATAAGGACAGTGAGTATGCTTTTTCCCTACCGTAATATTGTTATTTTAACTGGTGCGGGCATTTCTGCTGAATCTGGTATAAGAACATTTAGAGATCAAGATGGTTTATGGGAAAACCATCACATTGAAGATGTTGCAACACCAGAAGGGTACCGCCGCAATCCTGTTTTAGTCCAAAATTTTTATAATCAACGTCGTCAACAACTAGAAAGTGGAACTGTTTCCCCCAATGCTGCCCACCTTGCTTTATCTAAGCTTGAAGCTGAACTTGATGGCACGGTTACGATTGTCACTCAAAATATCGATAATTTGCACGAGATGGCAGGCAGCGAAAATGTTATACACATGCATGGTGAATTATTAAAAGCACAGTGCAGTGGAACAGGGCAGAGTATTCATTGGCAAGGCGATATAAAATTAGATGACCACTGCCATTGCTGCCAGATTCCTTCACCGTTACGACCTAACGTTGTGTGGTTTGGTGAAATGCCTATCGGAATGGAGCGCATACACGATGCGTTACTAAAAGCAGATTTATTTATTTCTATTGGTACATCTGGTGCAGTCTATCCTGCCGCTGGGTTTGTTCATGAGGCTGCTATGCATGGTGCTCATACTATTGAGTTAAACCTTGAACCGAGTGAAGTTCAAAGCGAATTTGCTGAAAAACGTTATGGGCCAGCATCGATAGTGGTGCCGGAATTTATCGATGAAATATTAAGTACCAAATAGCATTTATTCTGCTGTATTCATATCATAAAAAAAGAGGCTCAATAAGAGCCTCTTCTAATTTTATGCGTTATATCTTAAAGCAATTTGCGCAAAATACCATTCTGGGTAAGTAAATGGTCAGATAATTGCGTAGATAAAATTGATAATAACAAGGCAGAAATTGAAGTAACTAGTGGTTCTAATTATAAAATTTCTAACGTAGTTATAAGCTATTTTAACCAGCAAAAATGACCAGATATTTGTCTAGATTGGTATAAATTACTGACCAGCTTTTAGCTTTTGGTAATACTCTTCATAAATTGTATTTGCTGTACCAACATTATCTTGCCATTCACCCGCATCAAGTACGTCTTGTGGTGGGAAGATATTTTGATCATTAACAAATTCAGCAGGCAATAGCTTTTTAGCTGTTGCTACTGGTGTAGGGTAGCCGATTTCGACTGCAATTTTTGCTGCGTTTTCTGGACGAAGTAAGAAGTCGATCATCTTATGAGCTGCTTCTGTATTTTTCGCTTTTGCCGGAATAGATAAACTATCCATCCAGAAAATAGCACCTTCTTTCGGCCATACGATATCAATTGGAGCACCTTCAAGACGCGCCATATATGCAGAGCCGTTCCATAACATACCCAGTGACGTTTCACCTGCCATGTATGGGTTTGCAGGGTAGTCAGAGTTGAATACTAATACGTTTGGCATTAGTTTTTTCAATTCTTCGTATGCTGCTTTAATTTCTTCAGGATTCGTCGTGTTAGCTGAATAGCCTAATTTACGAAGGGCAATGTGGAAGAACTCACGCGAGTCATCCATCATCATTAATTGACCTTCCCATTTAGGGTCCCAAAGATCTGCCCAACCACTAACTTCAGACTTATCCATCATATCGGTGTTAACACCAATACCTGTTGCGCCCCAAATATATGGAATAGAGTAGTCGTTATTAGGATCAAAAGGCTTGTTCAAGAAATTAGGATCAAGATCTTTGAAATGTGGCAGCTTCGTTCTATCGATTTTTTGTAGCATACCTTCAGAATGCATCTTAGATACATAATACGTTGATGGTACGATTAGGTCATAACCTTCGCCAAAGGTTTTAAGTTTAGCGTACATGGTTTCATTTGATTCGTAAGTCGAATAAATAACTTTAATGCCAGTTTCTTTCGTAAACTGTTCTAGCACTTCCGACGGAATATACTCAGACCAATTGTAGAAATACAGTTCTTCATCTGCAGCCATCGCTACATTCGTAAACATTGCAGCAGCACAGATGCCGCTGGTCATTAAAGAGGACCATTTTTTCATTATGTTGTTGCTCCTAACAAACAGGAATATCGAGAGTGCTCTCTAGCGGTATATACCGCTTCTCCTAATAAAATGGAAAAAAACATATCAACGATTTAACGTTAAATGATATTTCCGTTTTAGTGTAATTAAAACAAGGGGTAATTATAGCAGAACTATAAAGCTAACGTCTTAAGTTCGCGATTATAAAGGCAATCAAATCTACTAACTAAACTGATTGCCTTGTTTAAATCGTCAACTAATAATTACTGGCTAGCTTTTAGTTCAAGAAAGTAATTTTCATAGCGGATATTCATATCGCCAACTGCATCTTGCCACTCACCACGGTCTAAATCTTCTTGTGGTGGGAAAAGAGTAGGGTCGTCTTTGTATTTTGCGTTAGATGCTTTAACCGCTGTTAAATAACCAGTTTCTTCAGAGATTTTCGCTGCAATCTCAGGGCGAAGCAAAAAGTCGATCATTTTATGTGCAGCTTCAACATTTTGTGCATTTTTAGCAATGGCTAAGCTATCAACCCAGAAAATACCGCCTTCTTTTGGCCAAATTAACTTAATAGGTAAACCTTCTTTCTGTGCAGCAGCAGCAGAACCATTCCAAAGCATACCTAAGCCAACTTCACCTGCTAAGTAGGGTGCTGCAGGGTTATCTGAATTAAAAACTAATACATTAGGCATCAGTTTTTTCAGCTCTTCTTTTGCTTCATCAATTTGCTTAGGATCTGTCGTGTTACCAGAATAACCCAGTTTGCGTAATGCTATATGGAAGACTTCGCGTGTGTCATCCATTAGCATCAACTGACCTTTAAATTTTGGGTCCCATAAGTCAGCCCAGCTATCAAAATCGGCAGGATCATACATATCGGTATTTACGGCTAAACCTGTCATTGCGACCACATGCGGCATGGAGTAATCATTGTTTGGGTCAAAAGGCTTATTTAGATAGTTTTCATCTAATTCATCAAAATTGGTCAGCTTTGATTTATCAATTTTCTGCAACATACCTTCGTCACGCATCTTTGCAACGAAATATGTTGAAGGTACAACTAAGTCGTAACCTTGTGGGTGTGTTTTTAACTTAGCGTACATTGTTTCATTCGATTCGTAAGTCGAATAAATAACTTTAATACCAGTTTCTTTCGTGAACTGTTCTCGAAGTTCCGTAGAAATATACGGCCCCCAGTTCATGAAGACTAATTCCTTATTTGCTGCGTTTGCTGTAGTCGTAAACATAGCGGCTGCACATGCAGCACCAGTAAATAAAGCAGACCATTTTTTCATTTTTCTATCAACTCCAAAGCCCCATTGGGGAATAAAAAAACAAGTGATTAATTAGATTAATCACTTGTGTTTAGTTGGCTAATGCCAATGATGTATTCGTTGTCAGTATAGCTCTATTTGATCTTATCTCTTGCCAGGAGTTGTGAACACACAACAAGGAAGAGAGATACAATCAACATGATCGTCGCCAGTGCATTTACTTCAGGCGAAATGCCGACTTTAACCATTGAATAAATTTTCAACGGAAGAATTTCATAACTTGGGCCAGTTACAAACGAACTAACGATAACGTCATCGAGCGATAGGGTGAAGCTTAACAACCAACCCGCAGCAACAGCCGGTTTTGCTAATGGTAGAATGATTTGCTTTAAAATCACCCATTCACTCGCACCAAGGTCGCGTGCCGCTTCTAACATCTTCACATCAAAGCCTTTAAGACGGCTATATACTGTCACTACCACGAAAGGCAAACAGAATGTAATGTGCGAAAGAAGTAGGGTTAAGAAACCCAACTGAGCCCCCATAATTAAGAACAACGCTAATAGCGAAATAGCCATAACAATGTCAGGCGACATCATTACAACAAACAACATGCCATTGACGAATTTCTTGCCTCGGAACTGATAACGAAATAATGCTACTGCCGTCAAACTACCAATAATAGCGGCAACAGTGGCAGAGAATACCGCTATCGTGATCGAGTGCCATGCTGCTTGCATTAAGCTATCGTTATTGAGTAATTGTTCGTACCATTTGGTTGTAAAACCGCCCCATTTCATCCCAAATTTGCTGGAATTAAATGAATTCACAATTAAAATCAAAATAGGTGTATATAAGAAAGCGTACACCAACGTCATAAAGCCAAATTTAAAGGTACGTCCCATTATTCCAGCTCCACTTTACGGTTCAGCAATTTACCAGCACGATAATAGGCATAAAGCATAATTGCCATTGACGCCGTTAAGGCAATACTGGTTGCAGAACCAAATGGCCAATCTCGAGCGTTCAATACTTGGCTCTTAATCACATTACCGATTAGTAGGTTCTTCGCGCCACCTAATAAGTCAGATACATAGAACATACCTAGTGCTGGCAGCAGGACAAGTAAACAACCAGCGATAATACCCGGCATTGTTAATGGGAAAATCACTTTGATAAACGTTTGGAATTTTGATGCACCCAAATCACGGGCAGCTTCAATATACGTATTATCGAGTTTTTCGATGGCTGAATATAATGGCAACACCATAAACGGCAAAAGAATATAAACGAGACCAATCATGACAGCGTATTCTGTGTACATGATACGTATTGGCTTATCAATAATATCTAAATAGAGCAGGGTATTGTTAAGAATGCCACGCGTACCAAGCATGATTTTCAAACCATAGGTACGGATTAACGAGTTAGTCCAAAATGGCACGATAACCAAAAATAACATAAACGGACGCCACTTTACTGGCATCTTCGCAATGGCGTACGCAAACGGATACCCAATAAGCAAACACAACGCCGTTGCCGTAATTGCCATGTAGAACGAGTGCCACATAACTTTTGCATACAACGGATCAAACAACCTTATGTAGTTATTAAAGGTAAAGGTCATTTCAATCAGATTTGCATCATCACGGGTCAGAAAACTGGTTCCGATGATCATCAAGTTTGGCACGAAAACAAATAAAACCAACCAACTGACGATAATTGCTATGATGATGTTTTGTAGATTAAGCTTCTTGTTCATCAGCTAATACCACTTCCCAGCTTTCTACCCAAGTTACAGCAACTTTTTGATTAAGTGAGTGGTCAACGTCTGGATCATCTTCGTTGAAGAACTCACTTACCATTACTGACATGCCTGATTCTAATTCTATGACTGAATCGAGTGTCATCCCTTTATAGGTACGTTCACGTACGTAACCGATAATGCCTTTAGCTTGTTCACCATTGTTGATCTCTTCAAGGCGAATATCTTCAGGGCGTAGCAATACTTTCAGTTTATCGCCAGCGTTGACAGCAAGATCACAGTGAACCTGCGCTATACGACCTTCAACCTCAGCCATAATACGTTTTTCGTCTAAACGCTCTTTTACAGTGGCATCAAACACGTTGATCTCACCAATAAAGCGTGCAACAAATAAGTTTGTTGGTTCTTCATATATTTCACGCGGAGAGCCGTCTTGTTCGATATTACCGTCACGCATAACAATAATACGATCAGACATCGACAATGCTTCTTCTTGATCGTGCGTAACGAAAATAAACGTAATGCCTAATTTTCTTTGCAGTTGTTTTAGCTCGAGCTGCATTTGTTTACGTAATTTGTAATCAAGAGCAGAGAGTGATTCATCTAATAATAATACTTTTGGTTTGTTTACAACGGCACGCGCAATAGCAACACGCTGTTGTTGTCCACCAGACAACTGATGTGGCTTACGAGGTGCAAACTTATCAAGCTGTACCATGCGCAATGCATCCATAACACGAGGCTCTATTTCACTCTCGTTTACTTTTTGCATGCGTAAACCAAACGCAACATTCTCAAATACTGTCATATGGGGGAACAGTGCGTAGCTTTGAAACACCGTATTGACATGGCGTTGTTCAGCGGGAATCTGAGTAACATCATTACTGGCAATAATAACCTGACCAGCGTCAGAGTTTTCAAAACCAGCAATAAGACGAAGTACTGTGGTTTTACCACAACCTGATGGACCTAAGATGGTTAAGAACTCACCATCATTAACGTTTAGATCCAAACCAGCAATAATTTGCTTACCATCGAAGCTCTTGCTTAACCCTTTAAGCTGAATGACTGGTTTCTTAGATGTTGTTGAAGCGTTCAATTCTACGTTATCTCCATCCTGAGGCTTTGCTTATACCCCAATATAAAGGCTAATTTTAGGAGGCGCATAATAGACCTCAAATCGCGCAATTCAAAGCGTTTTTTTTCAGTGTTTTTTCTAGTGGGTGCAATACGTTGTGCCTAAATTCCTTCAATCGAAAAAATGTCACTTATTTGCTACAATTTACAGTTGTTATGAACATGAAAAATAGGCGTATTTAACATGACTTTTTACTCTTTGGAATGTGCACCTGTGAGCAATACTGTTTCAGTGCTATATCAACCGTAATGAAAACACTAAGAACCAGCATGAAAAATGATATCACGAGCCATTATCGGACAAATATTGAACAATTCAACAAATGGTAACTACTTTTTAGTATGGCTAGGTTTTTTAAAAAGGTGTTGATGTCGTACAATGGGCGTTCCTCACACAGAATGATATGTTTATGAAAGACGCGATGAATAAAAGTTTCCATGTTGGCGGGTCGGTTGAAAAAGCGTTAAAGGGAGATGTAGAACTGCAGGCTGTTGCTGTTTTACAAGAAGCGTGGAAGATAACTGCTCGCAACATTCTCACATTTTTACCTGCTGTGATCGGGTTGTTTTTGGCGCAAATCGCGTTATTGCTGCTTGGTCTGCAAGTTCAGCTTGGTAATCCGGCAATATTTTTCGATGCCGTGATAACAGGAAAAGAACTGACACAAGAGATCGTTCAAGCTGGCTACATGGCTAATTTTTGGTCTGATGTGTTGAGTGCACCATTGTATGTAGGCGCAAGTTTAATGGCGCTTAATCATGCTGTTGGTTTACCTTCTAAGCCTGGGCACTTGATCAAAGGTTTTCCGTTTACGCTTGTTTCTATCATTACTATGCTACTGATATCCTCTCTTCAGGGTATTGGTAATGCGATATTTCCAATCATCGGTTTATTGCTGTCTATGGGCTTTAGCATGGCAATTATTCTTGTTTGTGAAAAACGCATTGCGCCAATTAAAGCGATTAAAATTTCATTGCAAGCTACATTCAAAAAATTCATGCCAATGACAGCTATTTTTCTGGTTGTTTTGATTATGTTTTTTGTTTCTTTCGCAACAGCAGGCATTGGTCTTCTTTGGACGATTCCATTTTTCTTTAATGTGAAAGCAATTATATATCGCAATATGTTTGGTATTACCTTGCAAGTAACATCAACTAAAACGAAGGGAAACACATCAGAAAACAACGTGCTGACTGGTCATGTTCAATCAGAGAATGAACAGCAACAACCGACGTCTGTCCTAGACAATGAAACTGACACAACAGACTCTGCACCGACGCCAAATAAAGACCACGCTGATGATGATGAAAATGATAACCACCAGCAAGGTAGTGGAGATACGCCACAAAACGATGACACAGAAAAAGGCGGTAAGGTATTTAACGCGTAATGAATAAAAACAAGGTTGTTATTGCAGCGTTAATGTCTGCACTTATGGTGGGGTGTGGTGATACACCAAATTCTGATGAAAGTGTAAATGTTGCGTCACTTTCAAAACCTAATTTTTCTGCAATGACAGATGTGAATGAAAAGAAAGCGGCTTTCTTTGCGTATTTAATGCCATCTGTTGAACAAGAAAATAAACGAGTGACGAAAGAAAGGGATTTCTTATTAAAAATAAAAGCAGAGCTTGATGCGGGTGAATCATTAGATAATGAAGAAATAGATCATGCTAGACGTTTAAGCAAAATGTATAGCGTTTCCTTCATTGGTGACGGTGTAACTGATGCTTGGTTGTCTCATATGCTACTTCGAGTTGATGTTTTACCGAAAGAGTTAGTATTAAGCCAAGCTGCAAATGAATCCGCTTGGGGTACATCACGCTTTGCCACTGAAGGGAATAATTATTTTGGTCAGTGGTGTTATCGTAAAGGCTGTGGACTAGTACCGTTAGCAAGAAGTGAAGGCTCTACACACGAAGTTGCTGTATTTGAATCAGCTTATCGTTCTGTTAATGCTTACTTTATGAATGTGAATCGTAATAGTGCTTATGCTGAACTTCGTGACTTACGTGCCGCTCAACGTCGCGCAGGTAAGTCGATTGAAGGGACAAAGCTTGCTGAAGGGCTAACTCGTTACTCAGAACGTGGTAACGCTTACGTCACTGAAATTCAAGCCATGATTAAACATAACAATAAATATTGGAGCCAAGGATAAATGAAGTTAACTCATTGGCTATTAGCAGGTCTGTTTGCAACAGGATCTGTTTACGCTCAAGATGCAGCAGCACAAAATATTGAAATGCGTTATAGCACGCTTTACGGCAAACTAAAGCAAAATGTAAAAGAAGGGCATGACGACGTACGCATTGCACTGTATCTGATTAATCAGGCTAATGGTGAAGTCTGTAAGATTCAAAAAGGTTCAATGCGTAAAGATGAGCACTATGAAGAATTGGTGATTCCAAGTAGTAATGAACTCGCAGTTCCTGTCGATAAGAACTTACGCTCGGCAAACCCTGATGTCACTTTCGTGATTGATGATGGTATTACGTGTGATGTCTCTATGCAGGTTATTGCAAATAAGGCTTACGATAATGCTATCAGCCAGGCTGAACTTGCCAACCTTGTTCCTCAAATGAATAACATGATGGGTGACTTAGGTGGCATGTTCTCTAAATGGTTTATGCCTGAAGTGAAAGGGGTGGTTGTGCACTTTGCAACACCATCATCGAACCCTATTACATTAAGTAATGGCAAAACATTAACCGTAAGCGATCAAACGCTTGTGCTTAAGCTTGCTGATTTAACTGAAGGTGAGAATGTTCAGTTTCCAGGAAATCCAATAAAAGTGACACCATGGATTCCGCAAGATAGTTGATTTATCAGTAATTATTGATAATTGACTACAAAATCAAAGAGAGTACATCATTCTGTGATGGCTCTCTTTTTTTCATTTTTGTCTATTAAAGCAATATTTATTTTACTTATCCTCTTAAAAAATGACCCACCTCAAAGCCAGCTTTGCCCAATGTGCATAATAATCACTGTTACATTTTGTAAGTACTTATCTATTTTCGTAACAGTACTTAAATAACCTAATTAAGAGTGGTCTATGGATAATTTAGTTGAGCGTTTTCTACGTTATGTAAGCTTTGAAACTCAATCTAACTTCTCAGTTACCCACTGCCCAAGTACCAGTGGTCAGATTGTACTTGCAGAACAATTAAAGAATGAGCTTATCGAGCTAGAATTGGTTGATGTTGAGCTTGATGAGAACGGTTACGTGATGGCACGCTTGCCGTCAAATGTAGAGCATGATGTGCCAGCGATTGGTCTTATCGCGCATATGGACACAGCACCAGATGCTTCAGGCAAAGATGTAAAACCACAGATTGTTGAAAATTATCAAGGTGGTGACATTGCATTAGGTATAGGCGATGAAGTGCTTTCGCCGATTCAATACCCTGATCTTAAAAAGTTGCTTGGTCACAATATTATTACCACTGACGGTACAACATTACTGGGTGCTGATAATAAAGCGGGTATTGCAGAGATTATTACGGCTATTGCGCACCTTAAAGCTAACCCAGATATTAAACATGGTGATATTTGTATTGGTTTTACACCGGATGAAGAGATTGGTCGTGGTGCAAATTTGTTTAATGTTGAAAAGTTTGGTGCAAAATGGGCTTACACCATAGATGGTGGCCCTGTTGGTGAGCTAGAGTTTGAAAACTTCAATGCCACGTCGGCTGATGTTATTTGTCATGGTGTGAATGTTCACCCTGGCACTGCAAAAAACAAAATGATTAACTCGATGAATATTGCCGCTCAATTCCAGTTAATGATGCCTACAGAAGAAACACCAGAATGTACCGAGCACTATGAAGGCTTCTATCATTTAAAATCAATGGAGCCTTCTGTTGCAAAAACTGAACTTGGCTACATTATCCGTGATTTTGATCGCGAAGGGCTCGAGCAACGAAAAGCCTTTATGCAAAGTAAAGTCGATGAGCTAAACAGTTCATTAACGAAAGGACGTGTTGAGCTTATTCTTACCGATAGTTATTTCAACATGCGTGAAATGGTAGAGCCACATCAGCATATTATTGAATTGGCGAAAGAAGCAATGATTGCGTGTGATGTAAAACCTGATATCAAGCCTATTCGTGGTGGTACAGACGGAGCTCGCTTATCGTTTATGGGCTTACCTTGTCCTAATATTTTCACTGGCGGTTATAACTTCCATGGTATTCATGAATTCATTACGATTGAAGGCATGGAGCAGGCTGTACGTGTTATCGTTAAATTAGCTGAGAAAACATCAGAGAAGTACCAGTAAATTTGATGTGTTTTTAGCATTGACCTGTAAAGTTGCTCTGTAAAAAAGGCGCAGTATGATTACGGCGCCTTTTTTGTACCTAACGAGAAGTTACTCTCTTTATGCTAGAACAAACTCAACATCAATATGCGGATATGTCTGACTAAGCTGCTGACTTATGCCATTTTTTGCTGTCTGTAAAGAGTCGCTATCTATAGATGTGAGTTGCTCAGCCGAAAAGCTGATCACGACCAAATAGCTGCTCCCTGTTTTGCTGATGAACAAGGCTTCTTGCTTAAGTGCTTGTGCAGTGAGTGAATCACTAATAACACTTTCAATGCGCTGATAATCTTGTTGATTTTGTAACTGTCCGCCTGCCATTTCGATAAAGGCATTTCTGATGATAGAGATAGGTTGTTTTATCATCAGGCACGCCAAAATTAGAACCATGATGGCATCACCAATATAAAGAAGAAAACCCCATCCACTATCAGCATTCACGTACCCGATAATAACCAAAGCGGCACCGGTGCCTGCCGACATGAAGCCATCGACGAGCGATGCACTTTTGTCGATACTGAGCATGCTGCTTTTATTGCCTACCTGTTTGTTTTGATAATGATAAAACAAAGATAAGCCAAAGCAGATGATGACCATCGCAATGGAGTAAATCAGTATAGGACCTGTTTTGAGAGGCGGTAATTCTGCTCCATTGATGTACTGGACAATTTTAGACACGTTACCGATGATTGCAGCCAGTAGCACGCCACCAATCAATAAGCCTTTAACCAAAGAATATAAGGCTTCTGTGATAAATAAGCCAAAAGGGAAAGTGTGAGAGCGCCGCGTTTTTATCTCAGCCACTTTCAGTGCAGCGATAGATGACAAGAACATAATGAACGAAAAGTTACCGTCGAGTAATAAGGCTTCAGACCCTGATAGGTAAAAAGTCGCCCAGCCAGATAGCGCCATTACAAGATTTGCAACAACACCAACAGTCAATGATTGCCGCTCGATAGATTGTAGTTTGTGAATCATGATTTGCTCTCAACAAAAACAGCTAAAATACGTCGTTGCTTTACCATACCTGTTTTAAGCCACCTAACGCTAACTAATCTGTTAATTAATACGTTGTTTCTACGGCTTAAAAGCACCATTGTTGCGAACCTCAGTCGTACTGATAATAAGTGCCTTTATTACGTAGTTCAATGGTATTGAGCTACTTCTTAGCCCTGTTAGCTCAGAATCGTTACGGGTTTAATAAAGAATACACGACTAGCCATAAATGGACATTTAATTAAATTTAGTCTATAAATATACATATAAAAGTAAAATGAAGAGGGTGCGATGAATACAACACCAGCGACTCACCAACAAGCTCAACTCAATGCTGGAAATGCAGTACTGCCAGTTGTTTTCAATATTTTGGATAAATGGTCTTGTACACAAGCTCAGCAGATGGCTGTACTTGGCTTAACCAGCCGTTCAACCTTGAATAAATACCGTAGCCACCCAGAGTCTGCAAAAGTATCGAAAGATTTACTAGAGCGTATGAGCTACATATTAAATATTCACAAATGTCTACGCATAATGTTTACCGCGGAAGAAAGTGTTTATAACTGGGTACAGAAACCCAACACACATCCTTTCTTTTCTGGCCGAAGCGCAATGGATGTCATGATGCAAGGTAAAGTGATTGATCTTTACCAGGTAGCTTCACGCTTAAATGCTTGGCGTGGTGGGAAGTCTTAATGCAGTATTCAATGAAATCTTTTTCAGAACAATTATGTTTTCGACTGATCCCATCTAAATATCCACCGATAAATCTTTATGAAGATGTGGCAAATCCAGAACAGTTAGAAGCGATCTTTGCTGTTGAAGCGATTACCAACCCAAGACTAGCCGAAGAAGTCGGTGATTTTAGTGGAATACCCGTGAGCGATCGTTTGGTTGGTATTCCACATTGCAGCTATGTTATGGCTGCGTTTACCCATATAAACCCTGACGGTTCTCGGTTTAATACAGCAGATTATGGGGTTTATTATGCGGCGCCTGATATCAATACTGCGATTAAAGAAACGGTTTATCACCTTGAGCGTTTAATGGGGTATACCAAAGAGCCCGCGCAAGATATTCAAATGCGCTGTATAGATGCTTGGTTTAATGGTGAACTTGCTGATTTAACTGATCAAGGCTCTTTAGATTCAGAGGTTTATCACCCAACGAATTATACCCACTCGCAAGCTGTTGCTAATGATATTAAAGGCAAAAAAGGTGACGGAATTCTTTATCAATCAGTACGGCACCAAGGTTACGATTGCTATGCGTTATTCAAACCTAACCTAGTCAGTAAAGTTTGCCAATCAAAGCACTTTTCATATAAATGGAATGGGGCATCAGTAAATGCCGTTCTTGAGATTAGCTTGGTGTGATTGATTAGAAAGTATTAAGCCAGCAAGGAATTGCTGGCTTATAGAAATAATCAAGTAGGTAGATGTTATAACTCACTCGATAACAGCGACGTTCTATTTCAAACCTTTCTCGGCTTTTTCAGCTTCATCTTTAATGTCAGGATTTTTTTCAAGACCATCTACAATCCAATCATTTAAGTGTTTAAGAATTGCTGTGACAGCATGTTTTTTTGTGCCTTTCTCGCCAGAAGGAATGTCTAATTGTTGTTGTGCATGCAAGCCTGTTTCATCTTCCGCAATGTGTAGCCAATCAGGGTGCCAGTAAAATGAATTTCCTTTATCAGAAATCCAGTTATGTACGCCGCAATTTTCACCTTTGTAGTCTAGATTTTGTGCTTTGTACTTCATACTTATTCCTTCATTCATAAACAACATCGAATAATATTGCTAAATAAGTATAGAAAATAAATAGATAGAAATTGTGACGTATGATAAAAAAATTATAATTAAGTTGTTTCTTTTTATATATCGTAAGAAATTCGGTCGTTGCAAACCCTCTCAATGAACATAAAGGTACAACTGCAAGTGTTAATTAATTCGTGATGCGAGTACCTCAGAAATTTCTACAAAACACTCCATGGTCCCACAGGGCGTTTCAGTGTGAGAAGACTCACAATAAAAATGAGTCTTTGTCAGAATCAGCTATTACTATTTCAAGTAACGATTTTCTAAATGCATCTTAAAATGAGTACCATCCAAATGCTACCTGGAAGAACACCGATCCACGTATCCTGCAAATTCTCTCCAACTTTCAATTTCTCTTGGATCACCTTCTTGACGCACAAACCGTGTAAATGACTGTGGAACAGCTATACCATACTTAAATTTAAAGTATTCATTGAGTTTGAAATGACTTGAGTATCCATCTTGAAATGCATCATAAGCAAGATGTGCTTTACGCCAAAATGCAGGATTTGCATGGCCTCTTACACTTAACCATGGATATGATGGTTTATTGTCCTGTGTCGTATATATTGCATTACCCATAAGGTGTAAAAGTTTAGATAAAGTATCATTACCAAACTCTTTGATTTCTAAAGATTTGATTGCTTCGATATCTGAACCAACTTGCGAAGCTACTTTGTTTACCAAGAAATCAAGATTCAATGTCATGCACAACTCAAACCCTATCCAGTCTATGCGATCTAAGATAGCTTCAATGTACTCATCTTTTGTGATTTCTTTGTTTCTTATAGCGCGTCGATATTCAACTGATTTTTTATTCTTCTCTAAGATATGGGTTTGAAGTTCTGGATAGTCTTCAAGAGCTGATGGATTTTGAGCTAATATATCTAGAAGTTTGTCTTGGTCTGTTAGTAGAAGTCCAAGTTGGGAACGCGATTTTTCATCCATAATTGTGCTCACTTGAGAATTCATCTTATCCGATATGGAATTGAGCTTTAAACTGTAGCATATTGTTGACATCAGCACTTACACAATATCAATGACTTATAGAAAACTATACTTTCGGCGTTTTCCAAACCACATCAAATCGCATAAGCTAGAACTAGGCATACCAGCAGAAGTTACAAGTGATAAGAAATAGAAAGTACTTACATAACCAATAGATGGATATGCTGCTAATATGGCCATCATCAGTAGTGTGATACCAAAGAAAAACTAGAATCAATACAAATGAAATAGAATATTTTAATGTTGAATGAAATTTCATAGTGAACAAAAGGAGAGGTTATTCTCTCCTCTATAGACTGATTGATTAATAATTCTTAATATGAACTTCTGGATGTTCAGCATCTGTCTTGATATACATATCAACTTTCTTTTTGTCTACTTCAAAGCGAGTTGATGTGACTGTACCCATCAATTCGCCACGGCCTTTCCATAATGGTTTAGTCTCTGCAAAAGATTGGGTTTCTGCCTTAGTAGTATTCACTGTCGCAGATTGAATGAATCTTTCAGCTGCTTTTTGACGATCAAGAGAGTGCGCAGCAAATTCATGGTTTACAAAGTCCTTCGAATGGAAAATTGAGTGGTTAGCATGAGCTTGTTTGTTAGAAATGCTGTAAGAAACATCACCACCATAATTATTTTCGATGTTCATTATTTTTCTGTTTGCATCTACTACAGTGTAAGTGAAGAACGCTGTATATTCAGGGTATGCTTTATACATATCGATCACATCCCGGTAGCTTTCAGCATTATAAGCATCCCAGCTCAAGTAGTATGATGGGGTAGCCGTTTCAGACAAAATATCACTATTAGCATTTTGTCGTGCTGTGCCTTCATCGGCCATTGTGTTCATCAGCATCGCTTGGCCACCTTTGCTAACACCACCATAAGGGATTAGGCCTGCCCAGGTTTGAATAACACGTGTTTTACCATCTATGTCAGTATGATTTAACACAATCAACCCTTTGTAATTAATACCCATGTAGTCAAAGTTTGCTTGACCCCAAGCTTTACCTTTACCATCACTTACCCCCATTACAGTACATTTAGCAGGAGCTTTTGGATCATGACCGGCTTTCTCAGTCTGAAGAAAGCCCATACCACCATTGCGCTGAGATTCAAGAATTGCTTCATCTGACATACCAACAGCTAGAAGCAAGTCAGGATCTTTGTCGAGGCTTTCTGCCAAACCTTCAATATAGGCTGCCGCGTCAGGAGATGCTTTTTGCAATTTGCCATAAACATTCTTTTCTTTAAATGAAGTTGACAGTTTTGAAATGCTTAAACCAGGAAGCATTACATCTAATGTGCTATCAAAGCGTTTGATAGCATCAAGAACTTGGTTTTTGGCAACAGCACCAACATGTTTACCAAGTTCATAAGATGAACCCGTGAATTTAACCTCAGCAATTTGGTCAGTGTGTTGGATAAGCTCGGCTTTTGCACCAAAAGCTGAAACTGCAAGCAATGTAACAATGACTGATTTTCTCATGATATTAATCTCAATGTTATAACCATTTGATTTATGTGTTTTTTCGTAAATTGTTTAATTTTCACCTTCTTTATCAGAGATATTAGAAAGTGTTTTCATTTGATGGGGGAATAGTAGAGCAACGCTTATTTCAAGTAATTTGGGGGGTTATTAGATGTAATTAGAAATACTATTTGGGATTTAGAAATGGGCATCCTTGCCCTGTGGACTGACTTCTATTCAGAAATAATAAGAGACTCCTAATGTGAACTTGTTATCATTGCTAGTACCAAGGCCTTTGAGTTCGCTATCACCAGCTATACGAGTATAAGAGTGCGCAACTTCAACCCACCATTTAGCGTCTGAGCTAAATGGTTGACCATATGCGGTCCGCATTTCAAACTTGCTACCAACGTTAGTATCCATCCATTGTGGTTGGAACACCATATACTGACCAGCTTCACCAAATGATAAGGAACCAAATAAGTTAGTTTGATATCCTTTGATACTAAGGCTACCAAGGCCATTAGCTTCAGCTTTGCCTGTTACATAAGCAACATTAGGGAAAATAGTAAAGCTTTCCCAGGGTGTAGTGACTTTAGCTATTGTACCAAGCGCTACAATATCGCTATCAACACCATTAGTTTTCTTCCAGCCTTTCATGTAGTCGATTGAGAAGCCTGCTTGAGGAAGGCTATCAATACCAGTATCTAATACTTGAAAGTAACGGAGACGAGTATTATGGTCTTTTTTACCGATAGTGTTATCCTTTGTCGCGCTTGAGTGCTCAATCAAGCCAAGGAAGCTATTACCTTCTGTATACTGACCGGCGAGACCAGCTATGCCTTTTAGTGTTCCATCATTATCAACCGTGCCATAAACAAAAGAGTTAACTTGAGTTAAGTCACTTGGGTCTGGCGGAGTGTCAGCAGCATTAGAAATAGCTGAAAATGGTAATAGTAATACTGCTAAAAATGATTTCTTCATAATGATTTTCTCATTTTTTATTTATGTATGGGCAATGGATAGTATTTTCCTGATTAGAAACGCAACCAATTTATATAGATGAAATTAATATTTACCGCATTATCATTGATTGTGGGGGGAATGATATACATGCGGGGTTTTTAAAGGTAGTAGGGTGATCAATAGTGATTAGTTGAAATAGATTACGTATATAAAGACAAGCTTAACCTTCTTGTTGTATTAGCCGAACAGCATGGTTTATTTAAGTACGGTATTTGGTTTGTCTGGAATATACTCTGCTTACAGGCTGTATAGTAAATAAATAAGGAGTGTCAAATGTGTTGCACTCATTGTATTACTCCAGCGGAATGCCATTCCTACACATTTCCCTTGAATTAAACACGCTGAGATCACTCTGAATCCTGCATCTTGAGGTAGTTTGGGTATAGTAATGAAGGAGAACTTTAGTTCTCCTTCATTACTTAATTTGAGTTTGTTTCTCCTACTATTACAACATCACCCGTTTCTTCATCTAGATAAGCACCAATTGGCTGCTCTTTCTCTGTCTTCGTTTCATAATCGTGTATGTAAGCACCAGAAGCTCGACTGATTTGTGCCATTAGCTCTTTGTTTTCATATTGAAACTCATAACAAGTTCGAGATTCCCAAACACCAGAACGGTTTTTGCTTGCAGTCGCTACCATGCCATCTTTGTTTTGTGACAGCCATTCGTTTGCAGCATCACGCAGAGGTTGTTCTTCAGTGTCACTAAAAAGGCCACTATTGGTGTAACATACAAGCATTAGGTCTTTGTTGCTATCATGCGCCGGTGGGATAAGGTATTGACTACCATCCTGCGAATTAAATACAGAAGCACCACTTGCAAGAAGGTTGTAGTCCAACATTAGACTGGCGGCACGCGTCATGTTGATTGCTTCACAGCCAAACATAGCGAAAGTAGAAAGAAGAGTCAGAACAATAGTTTTTTTCATAAAATCACCAATAAAGAGGCAGTCTATGACTGCCTCTTATACATACTTAGTTAGAAGCTAAATTGCGCACCGATTTTCCAAACGTTGTCATTCTTCAACTTACCGTTAAGACCACCGTCAAAGTTAGTATCACTCTTAACCGTGTATTCGAAGTATGGTTTAAAGTTATCAAATCCTGCATATTGTGCTTTTAGCTCAAGTTCTGTTTGACTGAAGTCTGCATCTAGTGAATTTGTGAGTTGGTGTTTTGGCACTTCGCTATCGATATCTAACTTACCCGTTTTAATAATGTAGTTTGCTGACAAATCAACCATGTCGCCAACTACATAACCAGCAGTAAGATCAAAGCGATGTAGCTTCTCTTTCTCTTTAGAAGAAAGCGTGGCGTCAACTCCATCGTTTACAGATAAGAACTTAGCATTTAATTTGCCGTCACGAACTTCATAACGGTAACGAGCACTAGTATAAAAGCCATTACCGAAGTTATAGCCAGTTTCGATACCAAATTTAGCAGTGTTGCTAGATTTATAGCTAGCATTTACCTCATCTCCCCCCGGCATCATTGCACTACCGTCAATATTGCCATAATAAGAAGCACGACCAACATGGTGAGATGGAATTGTCAAATCGAATTGAGGTTCAATATACCAAGCATCAGTGATGTCAAACTTGTAATCCAGTGAGAAAGTAGTTTCTTTGTGGTATTTAAGGTTATCCATGGCGACAAGCTCAATGCCGCCATGTAAGCCTCCGATCAATTCTGAATCAAATTTTGCGGTGGTTTCTTGGTCACCATCATGTGAAATTTCATAAGTTGTATTAGCCAGAGCCGCGCCAGAGAATAGTGAAACTAGAGTTGCTGCTAAAATAGCCTTTTTCATTTTTAAACCCTATCTGCTTTTTCTATCAAGCAATCCATCGCAAGGTTTTGTATTCCGTTGACAGTGTTGAATATTAAATTTCGGTTCAAGGTGCAAGCGACTTTCCGTGAGAAATATTATTCTACTTTCTTTCAAAATTAAAATTTCACACATTCGCTTACTGCGATTTATTCGACGGGGTGTATGCTATGCTTGATGGGGTTTTGAGTAAAAACAAACGTTATTAGAAATGATTAGAAATGGTTAGAAATGGTTAGGGTGATTAAAAGTTATTTCTGCATCATATTATATGTATTAATAATAATCCTCCTGTCATGCACATAAATGATTATTTGATTTTTTTTGCGAAAAGAAATTAAAAGCTTATGCGGTGCTTTGTACATGTCTTCAATATATGATTAGTATAATATAAGGTGGTTGGGTTTATTCGGCATTTAGCGTGTTTCTGGTGTTCACCGGAAACAAAAAAAAGGGACTCAGAAGAGCCCCTTTTTGAGCTGGGTGTTTACTTACTTTCGCCAACGATAACAACGTCACCAGTCTTTACGTCGAGATAAAGGCGAGATTATTTCAGATAGCGATCAATTAGGTGTGTTCTGAAGTATTGAGCATTTAAACGTTCGCCAGTCGCTGCTTTTAATATATCGTCCGTCGATAATGTAGAGGCTTTCTTCCAAACATGGCGATCTAACCAATTAAATATCGGCGTTAGGTTACGTTCACGAATAAGGTTTTCAATATTCATTTCAGTACGCATAGCAGACATAAACTGGGCTGCGTACATTGCACCTAATGTATAAGAAGGGAAATAGCCGAAGCTGCCATCTGTCCAATGAATATCTTGCATACAGCCATCGGTATAATTTCCTTTGGTTGAAAGCCCAAGATACTCAGTCATTTTCTTATCCCAAAGTCTTGGAATATCAACGACTTCAATATTACCTTCAATTAAATCACGTTCGATTTCATAACGAAGAATAACGTGTGCAGGGTAGGTTACCTCATCTGCATCTACTCGAATGTATCCCGGTTTAACACGCGTATTAAATAGAGCAAGGTTCTCGTTCGTTAATGCTTTATCGTTCTCGCGCTCAAATGCTTCACGTGCAGAAGGTGCAAGTAAGGCAATAAATTCAGGGCTACGAGAAAGCTGCATTTCAAAAAATAGGCTTTGAGATTCGTGAATACCCATAGAACGCGCTTGGCCAACGGGTAATCCCGCGAGTTGTTGAGGTAAACCTTGCTCATAACGAGCATGGCCCGTTTCATGAATAACGCCCATTAATGCAGAAGTGAAATCGTCTTCATCGTAACGCGTAGTAATACGTACATCGCTTGGCACACCACCACAGAATGGATGTGTACTTACATCTAGACGGCCATGGTCAAAATCGAATCCCAGCTTGCTCATAACCTCTAAACTAAGGGATTTTTGCTCATCAATGAAGAAAGGCCCCTTAGGTGTTAAAACCGATTCTGTATTTTGTTTTTCACGCACTTGCTGGATAAGGGAAGGTAGCCATGATTTAACATCAGCAAATAGTGAATCAAGCTCAGTAGTTGTCATTCCTGGTTCATAAATATCGAGCAATGCATCATAACGACTCAAGCCCGTAGCTTCTGCGCGTATCGCGGCTTCTTTTCGTGCTAGCTCAACAACTGTTTCTAAATTCTTACTGAAATCATGCCAGTTGTTGGTTTGGCGCTGAGTTCGCCAAGCATGCTCACATTTAGAACCTGCAAGCGATTGCTCCTCTACAAGTTCAGCAGGAAGAATATTGCTCATTTGCCAAACACGCTTCATCTCTTTCAGGCTGATGGTTTCTTCAGCCGTTAATGATTCTGCTTCTGCTTGATTGAACCAATCAGCTAAATGAGAGGCTGTGGAGAGTTCATGAGACATAACGGCTAATTCAGCCATGGCTTCTGAACGAGCATCATTACCACCTTCAGGCATCATTGCAGCCTGATCCCAACCACAGATAGCCCCAAGATGTGATAAGCGGTTAATTTTCTTTGAGTGTTTTACTAACTTTTCATAGTAAGTCATCATCAATCCTTGCGTTGACTTAGTAGCTTTAACTACTAAGAATATCGATAAATACCGGAATAAAGAATGCCTTAACTAGCAAACAGGGCATTTTACCGCAGTTGAGTGATTTATTTGCTATTACGGTTGAATTTGTCGAGTTTTATCAGCTACTGCAGAGTAATACGCTGGTTAATTATCCTATAAAACGCACATTACTATTTATTGACACAAAACTGTCAGTATAAAAATGAAGAGTGTTGAATCTGACTGGTCTTTTCTGCTAAAAAGGCATTATGAAATTAAGAACGTATTTTCTAAAAACGTTTCTCAGAAAATCACTGCAAATATATGTAATTAATGTCATATTGTGTAGTGTGATAAATGAAGCGTGATAAGCTCTAATGTGTCAAAACACTTACACTTTCGTAAGAATTTGTAAAGTACGCGCGCATTGAATTGATAGTCAGATATAATGCCCAAAGTAGTCGTAATTAGGAATTTTCATACTAAAATGAAAAAGACATCAAGAATAATTTCAGCAGTAACAGGTACTTTTTTTCTCTCGTTATCTTTGCCTGCTCTAGCCGTACCAACTGTGGTTCCTGACGCACCTGTATTAGGCGCTAAAGGATATGTATTGATGGACTACAATACAGGTCGAGTTCTCGTCGAAAAAAATGCAAATGTAAAATTAAATCCTGCCAGTTTAACAAAGCTAATGACCAGCTATGTAGCAGGGCAAGAGATGAAACGCGGAAACATCAGTCAAGATGATATTGTTGTTATAAGTAGAAATGCATGGGCTAGAAACTTTTCTGATTCATCTAAGATGTTTATTGAAGTAGGTACTGAAGTCTCAATGATGGATTTGTACCGTGGCCTTATTATTCAATCGGGTAATGATGCAAGTGTTGCTATTGCTGAGCATGTTGCTGGCTCTCAAGATGCATTCGTTGGATTAATGAATTCATGGGCTAAAAATTTAGGCATGAATAACAGCCAATTTGCGAATGCACATGGTCTTGATAACCCTAATTTGTTCAGTACCCCTTACGATATAGCTTTGTTAGGGCAAGCATTAATCAAAGATTTACCGGATCTTTACCCTCTATATAGTGAACGTTCTTTTACTTACAACAATATTACACAGCGTAACCGTAACGGGTTACTCGGTGATAAAAGTATTAATGTTGATGGTATGAAAACGGGCTACACTAGCGGTGCTGGTTATAGTTTAGCGAGCTCAGCAACGCAGGGGAACATGCGCTTAATTTCAGTTGTTATGGGCTCTAGTAGTACAAAAAGCCGTGAAGCCGAAAGTAAGCAGCTGCTAAATTATGGATTCCGATTCTTTAGTACAATCTCGCCACATAAAAAAGGGCAAGAGGTGCTGAATGAGCGTATTTGGATGGGTAACACCGACACAATTAGCCTTGGGGTCGATAGTGATACTTACGTGACACTGTCACGCAATGATGCAAAGAAAGTGACAGCCAATGTTAAATTAACACATGATTTAATGGCACCAATTGTGATTGGTGATAATGTCGGTTCAATCTTCTACCAAGTGAATGGTGAAGATATTGCAGAAGTGCCGTTAGTCGCTTTAGAAACGGTTGAAGAAGGCGGTATCTTTAGTCGCTTAATTGATTATGTTAAAATGTTTTTTGCGAACCTGTTTAAGTAATTACTAGCTTAACAGGCTGAATCAATTATAGATTTAGAATTGAACCCACTTTCACTGTACAAGAGAAAGTGGGTTTTTTCTAACATATTTATACTCATCTAGATAATTATCTGATCATCCTTGCTGACCATATATTCTTCAGAATGGTATTAAATGTTAGTTACATCAATGAACATTGATTCATCAATATTGATATTAGAAGACGATACTTCTGCTTCAGTAAATTCATACTCAGCTCTTTCACCATTTCTATCTAACGGTAGATTTTCAAAATCAAAGATATTTCTATCAGCTAGCTGACTTGGGCTAATATTTTGTGTTGATTTGAAAATGCTTTCTACACGACCTGGTGTTTGTGTATCCCAATCAATCAGCATTGCTTTAATGTTTTGACGCTGAAGGTTTTCTTGTGAACCACATAAGTTACAAGGAATGATTGGGTATTCGCGGTATTCAGCGTAAGCGATTAAGTCTTTCTCACGGCAATAAGTAAGAGGGCGAATAACAACATTACGTTGATCATCAGAACGTAATTTAGGCGGCATTGATTTCAATCTTGAGCCATAGAACATGTTCAAGAACATTGTCTCAACCATATCGTCCATGTGATGACCAAGCGCAATTTTAGTCGCTCCAATCTTCTCTGCGAAAGAATATAAGGTTCCGCGACGTAAGCGAGAACAAAGGCCACATGTTGTTTTACCTTCAGGTATTTTCTCTCTAACGACAGAGTAGGTGTCTTTATCTACAATATAATAAGGAATGCCCAGAGATTCAAAATAGTTTGGCAAGATATGCTCTGGAAAACCTGGCTGTTTCTGATCCAGATTTACAGCGATCACTTTAAAGTTAATCGGTGCTGATTTTTGCAAGCCCAAAAGAATATCAAGCATCGCAAAAGAATCTTTACCACCACTGATACAAGCCATTACAACATCTGACTCTTCAATCATGTTGTATTCAGTAATCGCATTACCTACATTGCGTCGAAGTTTCTTTTGAAGCTTATTAAATTCAAGGTTTTCTTTGTGCGTATCTTGTTGATTCATTCTCAAATCTCGTACTACCGTAAATGAAGTAGTGAACAGCTGATGGATTAGCGGGGGATTATAATGCTTTTTTACACGTTCAGGGAAGTGTTCTTGTGCTTAATACCAAATCCATTAATTATCTGACCATTCGAATACCACTGGGAGTCGAGTTCAAGGATAGTACTTGATAGAAGAGTGGTTCTCTTTTAACTCTTGCTGAACTCAGCAGATAATTAATGGATTTGGTATAGGTACATAAAGTGTAACAACACGTAAAATTTAAACAAAAACCAAACTAACAATAAAACTGCTTTTGAATTAAGATATTAGTACCATATACTCCATAATTGGCTATTAACAGTAAGTCATATAGACCTACTCAATGATAAATACGTAAACAATATTTACGTAAAGGGATGGGAATGGATAAATTGCATCGATGTTTAATTGCTGGTATTGCTATAGCTGCTTTATCTGGATGTTCAGCGAAGCAATCTCAACAGCTGGGAATGCGAAGTAGTACTGTTACAAAAGTTTCTCAGCAAATGTCTAATTTAGAGCTTTGCGAAACGTACTTATATGGTCGAAGTACAACACAGACTCACTTTGCGATTGCCAGTGAATGGAGCCGACGTGGTTTAAGCCGTAAATACTGCGAAGAAACAATTAACCAACTTTATATTTCTGCTTGGGCGAGCTGGTTAGCTGCAAACAAAGACAAAAAAACGACCGAAGGTGCAACAAAACCTGTTCCTTTGCCAGCAACGAACCTTTAATACCAATTTAGACAAGGTTCTGCACATTCTTATCCCAGAAGATTTAGGTATAATAAAAAAGCCTCGTTGTTAGAGGCTTTTATCGTAGCAATATTGTGTTTAACATCGAGCTTTAATCAATATTAGGTGCGAGAGGGCTTACATAGCCATCGGGTTTTAACGCGAGTAAGTCACAATTTAGACTATCAATAGTATGCTCGGCAGTATTGCCGATAAAGACGGCTGATAAGCCAGTACGCCCAGTAGTCCCTAAAATAACAAGTTCAGCGTCTAAATCTTCTGCCACTTTAGGTATAACGTCTTCAGGTAATCCTTCGATAACATGAGTTTGATCTTCACAAATACTATATTGCTGTCGTAGCGCTTTCATTGACGTTAAGTGATGCCCACGCACTGCATCGGTATAAGAAGCGGGATCAAACTCGGGTAGCTCAATGGTAATATTAACGGGTGTTGCTGGGTATGCGTTCACAAGGTTGATTTCTGCCCCTAAAATACCCGCGAGACATTGCGCTTCTTTTACAATGGCATTATTAAGTGACTCATGTGTTTCACTATCTGCAGCTAAATTAACACATGCGACAATTTTTCCATTTTCAGGCCAACTATGCTCTTTCACCATAAGAACCGGGCAAGGGCACTTACGTAATAAATGCCAATCTGTTGGCGTAAAGATAACTGAACCAATTTTATCGTGTTCGTGCGTTGCTTTAACTAGCAGGTCTATATGGCTTGTAAATACTTCGGCCACAATTGCCTCATACGGACGGTTATGCCAAACAACCTTTATATCTATATCTAATCCGTCTTCAGCATGTGGCTTAATGAGATCTTTAAGCCATGCTTCTCTTTGCATCACAACACCACGGCGCATAGCGTGTCGTTCTTCAGATGAGAGCATAGATGTCATTTCGTATGAGAAATCATAAATGGCAAGAAAGATGGTGATTTTTACGTCGGAAGACTTGTTGGCAAGATGAATGGCACGCGATAACGCAGGTTGGTGATCCTGAGCCGGGTCGATAGCAACAAGAATATTATTGTATTTTTTCATAACTGCCCCCTTACACAACTGTGCTGGCAAAATACCTTTCTGAATGATAGCAGGTAAAACTGTGTCTAATCAGATTAGTACATTAACTGTAACGTATAGAAGGTATTAAAGGGAGAGGATATAACAAAAAATATAAAAAAAGTGATACGCATCAATAGTCGTATCACTTTTTCTGAAAACAAATAGTTATTGATTAGATGCTTTTTTTACTAACACCAGCAAGGCGAGCTAGCTCGTCGTGATCAAGGATTGTAATATATTTACCTTTAACACTTAGCATGTCTGATTTTTGGAATCGACCCAATAAACGACTGATAGTCTCAACCGTTAAACCTAGGTAGTTGCCAATATCACCACGTGTCATTGTTAGACGAAATTCACGAGGTGAAAAACCACGCTGCGAAAAACGCAGTGATAAGTTATAAAGGAAAGCCGCTAAGCGCTCTTCTGCATTCTTTTTAGAAAGCAGTAAAATCATTTCTTGGTCACCTTTGATTTCATGACTCATCAAACGCATGATTTGCTGACGTAGCTTTGGCATCTTGCCTGATAAGTCATCTAGAATTTCAAATGGGATTTCACATACCATTGATGTTTCAAGAGACTGTGCAAAGCTAGGGTGCATCATTTCATTGATAGCATCGAAACCAACAAGATCACCAGCAAGATGGAAAGCTGTAATTTGCTCATCACCTTGTTCTGTAATGGTGTAACTCTTGATCGTACCAGAGCGGATAGCGTAAAGAGATTTTAACTCATCGCCAGCTTTAAAAAGCTCTTGTCCTTTCTGGATAGGTTTTTTCCGTTCGATAATTTGATCGAGTTGATCAAGTTCAGACTCATTCAGTGTGAATGGAATACATAACTGACTAATACTGCAATCCTGACAGTGAATAGCACATCCCCCTGACTGGATACGTTTGGTTGTAAGTTTGTCTGAAATCATAAGCCTGTCTAACCAATTTGATGTAGGTCAATATTTTAACATATTATGAAGTAATATTACGAGTAATAAAAACTCTACAACATTTGTTTGATTGCGATGTAACCAGTATGAACGCCATACGCCAATAACAGCAAGGCACTCGCGCGTTTAAAGTAGAGGTTTTTTAAAAGTTGTTTTGCATGTTCAGCAACTGAACCAATCAATAACATCGCGGGCAGTGTGCCTAAACCGAAAGCAAGCATCACACTAGCACCACCAATGGCACTGCCAGAGACTGCAGCCCAACTAAGAGTCGAATACACCAAACCACAAGGTAACCAGCCCCAGAGAACCCCAAAGGGTAGTGCTGATAATGGTGATTTCAAAGGTAGAAAAGATTTCGCCGTCGGGGAGATGTATTTCCAAAGGAATTGCCCGAGACGCTCAATTTTTGTGATGCCTTGCCACCATTGACCAAGGTATAGTGCCAAGCCGATCATCATTAAAGCGGCAAATAAGCGCAATGAAATCAATGCACTTGAATAACCACTGTAAGCTGCCATGCCTGCGAAAGCACCACCTATAATGGCACCGGCAATAGAATAAGAAAATAAGCGCCCTATATTATAGGCCAGTAAGTAAAGCCAACGATTATTGCGTTCTTGACCCGGCATACCTAAGGTTAGTGCGGCGGCTACACCACCACACATACCAATACAATGTCCTGCGCCCATCAGGCCGATAGCAAAAGCAGCATAGAAATCTATATTCACGATTTATCGCCAGTATTTTGGTTTTCTATCGTCTTTGTAGTCGGCTCTATTTCTTCAGCAGAAGGTGCACTTTTTGACTTAGATTCTGTTTCATCAAACAAAATATCGAAGCCTTGGCGTTCAAGATCTTCGAATTGATCTGATTTTACTGCCCATAAAAAGATAGCAACTGCGATGCATACAAAAATAATGGCAATAGGTATTAATAAGTAAAGACTAGCCATTTTCTTTTAACAACCTTAAAGAATTTGATACAACAATGATCGAACTTGCAGACATGCCAACAACGGCAATGTACGGCGCAACCATCCCAGCAACAGCAAGAGGTAATATAATCAGATTATACCCTAAGGACCAAGCAAGGTTTTCGCGAATAATCTTTTTAGTTTTCAACGCTAATCGACGAGCTTGTAAGATACGGGTTAATTGGTCGCCCAATAACACCATATCAGCTGAAGACTTGGCAATGTCTGTACCGCCACCCATCGCAACAGAAAGGTGCGCACCCGCCAGAACCGGGGCATCATTCACACCATCACCAATCATTAGTGCCACATCTTTGTCATCTAAACTGCGTAAGTAATCCAATTTGCCTTCTGGTGTAACGCCAGATACCAACTTATCGACATTCAGTTTATCGGCAACAAGCTGCGCGTTAACGGAATTGTCGCCAGTTAACATCGTGACTTGAATACCTGCACGCTGGAATTGTCGAACTAACTCAGCACTGTCTTCGCGGATAGGATCATCTAATTTGAATGCTGCGACAAGTTGAGTGTCACACGATAGCCAAACTTGATAACTATTATCTGCTTGATTCACTAAAAATTCGGCGTTCGTATTCCCCTCAAGTACAAATTTAATCTGGCCAATACGCCATTCTTGCCCATTTTTAACACCTTTAAGGCCACAACCAATCACATTGTCGACGTGGTCAAAGGCAAAGGCTTGGTCTCTATGCGGTGTAAATGCGCGAGCGATGGGGTGATTGGCAAAACGTTCTAATTCAGCGGAATAAGATAAGGCATCGTTTTCTGCCACGTGAGTAAATAACTGAGTATTGATTAAACGGATATTACCTTCAGTTAGTGTGCCTGTTTTATCAATGACTAATTGATTCACCTTGCAAAGCGTTTCTAATACATGGCCTCTACGAAGCAAAATACCTAAGCGGCCGAGACTAGAGGTAGAACAAGTGAGTGCGGTGGGTGTTGCCAAAGATAACGCACAAGGACAGGTTGCAACTAATACGGCTAAGGTGATCCATAGTGCATCTTCTGGTTGTTGCTGATGCCAATAAAGCCAAGTACCCGCAGCAATAATCAAGATCCCTGCGACAAAATACCGCGCGACTATATCGGCAAGCACAGCCACCTTGGGTTTAGACATTTGTGCTTCATCTTGAAGGCGCACAATATTAGAAATTAATGAATTCTGACGATCTTTGGTAACTTTAATCGTGATATTACCATCGCCATTAATTGTACCTGCAAAAACTGGCTCACCGGCTGAGCGAGCAATTGGCATTGGTTCACCCGATAACATTGATTCATCAATCGCGGTTTCGCCCTGAATAATATCGCCATCTGCAGGCAAGCTTTCACCAGGCAGAACAGTGACAACGTCACCAATGTTTAGTGTTTTCGCTGCGACTTGAGTTCCATCTTCTAATGTAGCCATCGCAGGAACTAACTTTAATAAGTTTGCACTGGCAGCAGCTGCATGCCGGCGGGCTCGCATTTCAAGGAAACGACCCAGTAATAGGAAGAAAGTAAACATTGAAATGGATTCAAAGAACACTTCACCTTTTTCAGCGACTGTCGCGTAAAGGCTGGCAACATAGGCGAAAAGTAGGGCAATTGAAACTGGCACATCCATCCCAAGCGTTCGAGCTCGTAGGTTTCGCCATGCACTCATGTAAAAAGGCAGTGCAGAATACAGTAGTACCGGGGTAGCAAAAATTAAGCTAACCCAGCGAAGATAGTTTCTAAATTCAGTGTCTAGATCGCTAAACACTTCAAAATATAGTGCCACAGCAATCATCATTACTTGCATAGTGGCTATGCCCGCAATACCCAACCGATACAGGTATTGTTTCATTGTATTGTGATATTGCTGTTCTTGCGCATCAGCCTCAAAAGGAGCTGCTTTATAGCCAAGGCGATGAATTGCCGAAAGTAGGGTGCTGAGTTTAGTTTGTTCAGGGTTCCACTTTAATAAGGCGCGGTGAGTGGTCGTATTAACTTGAATTGAAACTAATCCCACTTCTCGCGAAAGTTGTTTTTCAATAAGCCAAGCACATGCCGCACAGGATACGCCATCAAGTGAAAGTGACACTTCTTTGCAATCATCAAGATTACGTACAAATTCTTGTTGAACTTCTTCATGATCATAAAGTAAGAGTGATTTAAGTTGCTGTGGTACTAAATCAGCTTTTTCTGCGGGGGCAGTACGATATTCATAATAAGAAGTAAGGCCACTTTCTACAATGGTTGTCGCGACAGCTTCACATCCTGGGCAGCACATGTCTCGTGCTTTACCTAAAATGTCTACTTCATAGTGGCAACCCTGTGGAACAGGATCGCCGCAATGATAGCAGTCGGTATCTCTGCTGATTTCTTTTGTCATCCCTTATTCTGCCCGTACAACGCAATCGGATCGGAAGTAGGTAAGTTTACACGACCTTGTAACATCCAGTCACCATCAAACGCTTCAACTTCGATAAACCATGGGCCTTGTAGTGGCTCTGGCGAGTTAAAGTGATAGGTACCTTTAAGATCGGCACTTACCATTTGAGTAAAGTCTTGATTAGCAAGTGTACGGTGAGTAAAAGTAACACGTAAATTAGGATTACTTCTGAGTTCTCCTTTATCAAATTTAACCGCAATTTGATTTTCTTCTACTGCCACTGTTGCATGAAGTTTTAATGCATCGGCTACGCGAAGGCGTGAAATATCGACATTAATCGCTTTGCCTTTTTTGTAATAATCTTCAGCAACAAGGTCGACTTGGTTTTGAGAGAAAATATAAACAGCCGTTAAACTATAAACAACAGAAGATGCAGGAAGAGCGATGACAAACCAAGGCCAAAACTGCTTATACCATGGTTTTTTTTGCATGATGACAACCTTTGATATTTAGATGAAATTAGCCCCTGAAGTTAACAGGGGCTAGGTATTATGTCTCGGTAATAAATCACACATTGCTAATAAACATGTAACTGATTATTAACGAGTAATATTACTTATCGGTCTTTTCGCTTAGATTCCAGACATAGGCAGAAATTAGCTGAATTTTTTCTTCACCTAACACATCTTTCCATGCTGGCATTACACCATGACGACCATGCATAATAGTAGCTTCAACTGCACGACGAGAACCACCGTACAACCAGTTACTATCTGTTAAGTCAGGTGCACCAAACGCAGGGTTACCTTTACCGTCCGTACCGTGACATGCTGCACATACAACAAAACGACTTTTACCCGCTGCTGCTTCTTTTGCATTCACTTTACGACCCGATAGACCAAGAACATAACTTGTTACTTCTTTAACGCCATCTTTACCTAGTGCATCACCCCAAGCCGGCATAACACCTTGACGACCTTCCATAATGGTTGTTTTGATGGTTTCTGCTTCACCACCATATAACCACGCATTGTCTGTCAAGTTAGGGTATCCAGCTTGGCCACGAGCATCTGAACCATGACATTGTGAACAGTTCTGAATAAACAGACGCTGGCCTACTTTAATCGCTTCTGAATTAGCAGCGATGTCAGTAATAGGAAGTAGGGTATTGCCTGAGGTATCGTAAGCTAGAGTTTTGAATGTTTCACCGTATTTAGCCTCGGCTTCATCCAATTCTCGTGCGTACTGATTCAACTGTTTGTTCTGCTGAGCATTAGCAAGTGATGCCTTTGACTCTTCAAGTGAACGAACCGTTTGGTCAGAACTTGTCCAGCCTAAAAAGCCTTTGTAGTTACCTAACCCTGGGTAAAGGAAAAGGTAAAGTACAGCAAAGACAATCGTGCCCCAAAACATGTACGACCACCACTTGGGCAGTGGGTTGTTATTTTCACGAATACCATCGTATTCGTGTCCCATATCTTCACCTTCTTCGACACCCATCTTGTCGCGGCTGCACCAAAAAAGTAGGCAACCCATAATGACTAAAGTGCCAATAGTGATAATAGAGATCCATAGGCTCCAAAACGTACTCATGCTTCCTAGCTCCTGTCTTTCCCACGCGTGGCTAAATCTTGTTCTTCGTCAGCAAACACAAGGTTTGCAGCTTCACTGAACTCAGACTTGCGGCGCTTGCTATAAGCCCAAAGGATAATACCAATAAAGCTAATGAACAGCACAACAGTCCAGACACTGTGAACAGTTATAATATCCATGATATCTCCTTATTTCATCGCATGGCCAAGAGACTGAAGGTAAGCAATAACTGCATCCATTTCAGTCTTGCCTTTAACGTCATCACCAGCGCTTGCAACTTGCTCGTCAGTGTACGGAACACCGAAGTTATCTTTAAAGATTGCAAGTTTCTTAGAAGTTAATTTACCGTCAAGTACATTTTCTTCTAGCCATGGGAAACCAGGCATATTTGATTCAGGAACAACAGCGCGAGGATCACGAAGGTGAACACGGTGCCAATCGTCAGAGTAACGCTGACCAACACGTGCCAAATCAGGACCTGTACGTTTTGAACCCCATAAGAATGGGTGTTCCCACACACTTTCACCCGCAACAGAGTAGTGACCATAACGTTCTGTTTCAGAGCGGAACGGACGAATCATTTGGCTGTGACAAACGTTACAGCCTTCGCGAATGTAAATATCACGACCTTCCATCTCTAATGCCGTATAAGGGCGAAGATTTTCTACTGGTTCAGTCGTTTGCTCTTGATAAATCAGCGGCGTAATTTCAACCAGCGCACCAAAGCTAATAGCGATGATGATAAGGATTGCCAAAAGGCCGACATTTTTTTCAACTATTGCGTGACGATTACTCATCTGTCGAACTCCTTATGCTGGTTGCTCAATTGCTTTTAGGCTTTCTTTCGGTGCTGAAATTGTTTTGTATGCGTTATACGCAAGCAAGAACATACCAGACAAGAAGATTAACCCGCCAACAAAGCGAACAAAGTAGAACGGATAAGAGGCTTGCAGCGATTCAACGAAGCTGTAAGTCAATGTACCGTCGGTATTTACTGCACGCCACATCAGACCTTGCATCACACCAGAGATCCACATTGCTACGATATACAGAACCGTACCAATTGTTGCTAACCAGAAGTGAACGTTGATCAATTTGATCGAATACATACGCTCTTGGCCGAACAGTTTAGGGATTAGGTGATACACAGAACCGATAGAAACCATTGCAACCCAACCTAACGCACCAGAGTGAACGTGACCAATGGTCCAGTCCGTGTAGTGAGATAGGGCGTTTACTGTTTTAATTGCCATCATTGGGCCTTCGAAGGTAGACATACCGTAGAAAGACAATGAAACAACAAGGAAACGCAAAATCGGATCGTAACGAAGTTTATGCCATGCACCAGATAAGGTCATGATACCGTTGATCATCCCGCCCCAAGAAGGTGCGAATAAAACAAGCGACATCACCATACCTAACGACTGAGTCCAGTCAGGTAGTGCTGTGTAATGAAGGTGGTGAGGACCAGCCCAGATGTACAGAGAAATTAGTGCCCAGAAGTGTACGATAGATAAACGATACGAGTAAACAGGACGACCCGCTTGCTTTGGTACGAAGTAATACATCATACCCAAGAAGCCCGCAGTAAGCAGGAAGCCTACAGCGTTATGACCGTACCACCACTGAATCATTGCATCCACAGCTCCAGAATAAATCGAATATGACTTACTCATAGAAACAGGAATAGCAAGGTTGTTCACTATGTGAAGTACCGCTACCGTTAGAATGAAGGCACCGAAGAACCAGTTCGCAACATAAATGTGCGACGTATTTCTTTTAATCATAGTACCGAAAAAGACAATGGCATAGGCTACCCATACAACTGCAATAGCGATACCAATCGGCCATTCCAGTTCTGCGTATTCTTTACCTGTGGTCCATCCCATTGGCAATGTAATTGCCGCTGAAAGGATTATTGCTTGCCAACCCCAAAAGGTAAACGCGGCTAACTTCCCACCGAATAATCTTGTTTGACATGTACGTTGTACTACGTAATAAGACGTAGCAAATAACGCACTGGTACCAAATGCGAAAATTACTGCATTAGTATGCAGAGGACGCAAACGGCTGTATGTCAACCAAGGAGTATCGAAGTTTAGCGCCGGCCATACCAGCTGAGCTGCAATCAATACACCAACGCTCATTCCGACAATTCCCCATAGTATGGTAGCTAGGGTAAATTGGCGAACGACCGTATAGTTATAGTTTTGTTCAAGCTGCTTTACTTGGCTCATGTTGCTACTTCCACTATATATTGTTCAACTACACTTATATTTCCTTGTGCGAACAACAAGTTGTCGCAATGCCACCCAAAGCTTATTGATAGTCTTGTTGTTTTTTAAACAACTCAACAATCAAATTGCTATTTTATTGTAAAAGTGGCATTTTCAGTGTGCATAATACGTTAGTTAACAAGCGATTGACAGGCTGATGCCCACACATTGTTTACGGTTAAGCAACATTTATGTGAAAACTTTGAACCATGTAACACGGGATTAAGTGTAATTATGGCAGCAGAAAAATTAACAAAATCACGATTAATTCAAATTATTGTCCTAATGGCAGTGTTAATTTCAGCATTTGTTTGGAGAACAGTCACCTATGAAGAAGGGCAATCAGCAGAACAAAAGGCTATTCACTGTGTAATAAGTGAAGAAAAGTGCTTAATTGTTGAGCAGGACGAGACTGCAGATATAACATTAGCCCCATTACCTGCTACAGCTGAGTCGCCACTTGTACTACAAATCGGCAACATTGATGTTAAACCAACAGGTGTTGTTGAGGGTGTTGATATGTTTATGGGTACAATCCCCGTCGTTTTTGAACAAAAAGGCGAGTATTGGGTGGGTGATTTTAGTGTTCCAGCCTGTATTCATGATGAAATGGATTGGAAGGCAACAATTACGCAAGGAAATCAAACCACAATAGCTACATTCACTGTAAAAAAATGATTAACATTCAAATAGCTTAAATGTTAATCATCTGGTTCTGTGGGGGTTGATTATCCCCGCCTTGTTTTAACATAATAAAAACTAAACATTAGAAAGCAATAAGCCCCAAATAGGCTTATTGCTTTGGTTTTCTGCATGTGATAATTATTTTATTCTACGTAAATCATTTTCTTTGTCATTCCACCATCAACAGTAAAATTTTGCCCTGTAATAAAGCCAGACTGTTCACTAAGAAGAAAGTTAACGATTGCAGCAGTATCTGTTATATCGCCAACCCGACCTACAGGATGTTGGCTAGAATCAATATCCCTTAGTAGTTCATTGGTTGTGTTGACCCAACCGGGAGAAACACAATTAACTCTAATCTCGGGCCCTAAACTGTTTGCCAAAGCGTGCGTTAAAGCCACTAAACCACCTTTAGAAGCACTGTATAATTCCGTATTAGGTTCAGACTGTTGTGCGCGAGTAGAGCTAATATTGACGATGGAACCTCTCGCTTTTCTTAATAAAGGTAAGCACAATTTACTCATCAATAATGGCGCAGTAAGGTTAATATTCAGAACCCGGTGCCACTCTATTAAATCTAATTCTTCAAGCGGTGAATTGTAGGGATTGGAGATAGCAGCATTATTGATTAAGCCATTTAGGTGACCATACTGTGTCGTGATCTCGTTAATGATCAACGACATTTCAGTTTCATTAGAAACATCAGCGCATCGAAAACGAATACGAGGCTCCTCAGAAACTAATTTAAACCCCGCATTTTCATCAATATCAACCGCGATAACAATTGTCTCATTTCCACTGGTGCTATTTATCGCAGGACTGTTCTTAACTAAGAATTCGCAAATTCCTTTACCGATGCCATTCGCGCCGCCTGTTACCAAAATCACTTGATTAGCCATTGCATCCCTTCATTTGCTGCATACTCGAAAGATGATAATGAATAACGGCAAAAACAAAGCAGACTTTAATCAAAAAACCATAAAAAACTCAATCCTTTGCTGGATGCAAATGTAATAATGTTACTTATGTAGAAAAGTAATGACAGAAAGAAGAATAATGGATATCGCAACCAGCATCTCTGCTATTAATTCATCTGAAAGCGCTATTTTAGATGCAATTTGCAAATTACAGCAAAAAATCACGAACCCTAAGTTAGTCTTGGCGTATTTTTCAGAGCACCATGATGAAACTCTGATAAAGAACATATTGCATGAACAATACCCTGACGCCCAAGTTTTGGGGTGTTCATCTTGCCGAGGAGTCATGACTGACGAGGGTTATAACTATGGCGATAGCATTGCTTTATGGGCTATGTGTGATTACAACGGTGCATTTGGAACTGCGTTAGTTTCTACTAATCAATCCCCATTCGAAATGGCTCAACAAGCAGTATTAAGAGCAATAGAAAATAGTGGGCGCCCTGGTGAACTTCCGGCATTGATTTTGCTACATGCCACTCCAGGGAATGAAGAAGATGTTATTAAAGGTATTGAGCATGAGTTAGGCGCGTCAATACCGATTATTGGTGGTAGTGCGGCGGATGATTTTGTTAGCGGAAATTGGAAGCTATTTACTCATGAGCATACCAGTCAGCATGGGGTAGGTGTTTGCGTTTTTTACCCATCTTGCCAAGTAAGTTACTCATTTCATTCTGGCTATGCCAATACCAATCAATCAGCGGTTGTGACAAGAGTTGAAGGCCGAGAGATTGTTGAATTAGATAACGAACCCGCTATAAATATTTATGAAAAATGGTTAGACAAAAATTTAAGTCAAGCAAGCAATATCATTAACGAGAGTAGCCTTAACCCCTTAGGACGCGTGGTGGGGAAAGTGCATGAGCTCGAATATTACAAACTTGCGCATCCACTAAAAGTTACAGAACGCGGTGGAATAGAGCTTTTCGCAACGGTAGAAGAATCTGAAACCGTTTTTTGTATGATGGGAACCGATGAACGTCTAATTACCAGGGCGGGTAGAGTGATTGACTCAGCCAATGATGTTGGCAGGAAAGGCGAATTAGACCCTATTGGTGGCATTACCATTTACTGCGCTGGTTGCATGTTAAAAGTACAAGACAGAATGCATGAAGTCGCCAGTTATGTGAATCACGCCATGCATCAAGCTCCGTTTGTTAGTCCTTTTACTTTTGGAGAGCAAGGGCAATTTATTGGTGGTGAAAACGCTCATGGAAACTTAATGATTTCCGCCGTTCTTTTTCATAGGGATGAGTATGCTAAATTCTGAGTCAGAAAAATTACAAGAGACATTACTTGACTTGTTACGAAGCCAAGAAAGAGAATGTCAATTACGTGAAGAAAATTCAGCTATTCTAGCGGGTATTTCCGCTATGGCGGGTGCAAACAATAAGCGTCAGGTATTCAATAGCTTATTATCTGTATTGCGAAAATACATAGGCTTTGAGCACGCACTTGCCCTTACTCGTGACGACGAAACCGGCCCGCTAAGAGAGCTAGTTACAACATGTAGTGCATTTGAATCAAGTTCATGGGCCATTGATAGAACATTTGTACGTTGTATTAACGGTGAAAGTATCGCTTTATTTTCCCCAAAAGATGTTACAGAGTTTAAAGAGGTTTCTCCTGAAATACTCGAATACTGTAATTCAGCGTTAATGACGGGAGTGAAAGTCAGCTCTGGCGATGCTGTACTATTATTTGTGCATTCTAAAAAAGGGCAATTTACACCTCAGTGCCGAAGAGTACTCGACAGATTTAGACCGTTATTAGAACGTGCAATCATAGATATTGATTACCGCGAACGTTTACAATCTTTAGTAACAGCAAGAACACAAGAGCTCACACACAGCCAGCAACGATTTAAAGATTTCGCCAAAACAGTCGGGGATTGGTTTTGGGAAGTCGATACCAACTATCAATTTACCTATATCTCGGCCCCACATCTTGCTAATCATGTCATCGATAATGACAACATATTAGATATCTTTGGTGAGCAATCTGAATTACGCGTAAAGTTATTAGAACAATTAAAAAGCAAAAAGACATTCGAAGATATTGAATGGAAATTACCTGAAGATGAAGGCGCTTTATGGATCACGCTAAGTGGGACACCTTACTTTAATAAACAAGGTAAATTATTGGGCTATCGCGGTACCGCAAAAGATATTACAAACAGAAAACAGCGTTTAGTTGAATTACAACTCGCCAGAAAGCAGGCAGAAACAGCGAATAACGCAAAATCTGAATTTCTAGCGATGATGAGTCATGAAATACGCACGCCTTTAAATGCAGTGCTGGGCTTAATGGACACGTTAGTTGCTTCTGGGCTCGACAGTAAACAAATGGAGTGGGTGAGCCAGATGGAACAATCTGCTCAATTGCTACTTACAATTATCAATGACATCCTCGATTTATCACGGATTGAGTCAGGTAAATTTGAGCTATTCAATACAGAGATATGTATTGCAGACAGTGTTAACCTCGTCGTTAATCAACTAAACGAACAAGCAAAAAGAAAAAATATCACCTTAACGACAACAATCGATCCATCTGTACCAGACAGTATGCAGGGTGATAAAAATCGAATAACTCAAGTCATGTTCAATCTTATTGGGAATGCCATAAAATTCACCAATGTTGGTTCTGTTAGAGTCTCTGTAAAAGCAGTTAACAATCATATTGAGATTGCCGTTATCGATACAGGAATAGGCATAGCACCGTATGCACAAAAAACATTGTTTAATCCATTTATCCAAGCAGATGGAAGTATTACACGGCGCTATGGTGGTACGGGTTTAGGTCTCGCAATTAGCATGCATCTTATCAAAAAAATGGATGGTAATATTTCATTAGATAGCATGCTAAATGTGGGCAGTTGTTTTACCGTCTCGATACCAATAACATCTATAGTTAATACGACAGAAAAAGAGCTTCCAGAGCAATACCCAATATCAACGCGATCATTAAACATCTTGCTTGCGGAAGACAGCAACACAAATCAACTGGTTGCTAAATTAATGCTTGAAAAGCGTGGTCACCGAGTACAAATTGCAAATAATGGTGAGGAAGCTATAAAGGCCTTAGAGAATGATACACATTATTTCGATATTGTTTTGATGGATATTTCAATGCCAGTACTTGATGGGATCCAAGCTACCAAGCTATTACGAGAAGAAGAGATCACCATACCAATCATTGCACTAACAGCAAACGCAATGCAGTGCGATCAAGTTGAATACAAAAAAGCTGGAATGAATGATTTCTTAGCTAAACCAATAAGAGCAATCGAACTTAATCAAATACTGAATAAATACCAGCACATTGCCTAAACGAACTAGAACTTAATGGTCTTGCAGAGCTGTTAAATGCTGTTGCACTTAACAGCTCTGTAATTAATACCAAACTTGAAGATCAAGGCAAACTGACCATTTGCAGAAGAGCTTAAAGTACGGTGTTAATTACCTATTTTATGGTAAATACTCAATACTGTTAAATAGACATGAATTATAATGACCCACAAGGAATTCATCATGAAGTTACATTACACACGGTTCCTTGACTTTACCAATGTAAAATACACATTTATAAATTATTGATATATATAGATAGGGTCATAGTATATGAAGTTACGCTGCCACCCGGGGAATTTAACTTCTAAGCACCGAAACCAACTTCATGTGTGTGTGAGTGCTTGAAAGCCACAGGAATAGGGGGCTTGGAGGAAAGTCATGAAAAAATCACTTCATGAAGTTATGGTTAATAGGTCAAAAATGGCTGATGTCAGCAAATTTCAGCGTTTTTCCATGAAGTTAATTTCGTGAAACTTACAGATTGTCATGCCCTTGAAACCTGCCCTTGAATGGTGTTTAGATGGATTAGTTAGATGTTATCAGTCAACGTTCAAATCACGACTCGACCAGATCTGACAAATTGCTTTAAAACGGCTTTTGCCTCAAAGTTTGTTAGGGCCAATGAAAATCAGAGTTGCTGAAAACTATTTTTGCGATTCATGATCTAATGGATTAGCAAAACGCAAGACGTGACCCCAATGACACTAGATTCGGTGAAGAATGCGGATGCTATAAAAACGTCCATACCATCTTCTATGCTAGTGATGATTCCATGTCTGATGAAATCTTGCTTCGAATTGCTATTGGTGTATAAGTCCGTCATAGAGCCTCCCAGAAAAATCTACGATAAATCATGCCATTGAAACGATTTCAATTCTCTGGTTCGTATCAAGAAACTGTCCAAAAACAAACACTGTGTCTAACTGTTCATTTGCGTAACTATCTGATTTAAAGAGCAATGCTCTACTGGTATCATACGCCTTATAAAACTAAGGAATTGATCCAATGAGTGATAAAGTAAAAGACGTTTTTGTCGAAAAAATAATCAAGAACAAAATCAAACCACCAACACGATTTGGCTTTAAATTAGATAAGTGGGGTGAGGAGTGGGGGAAAGTTAAAGACAAAGCTTCGAAACGTGACGGAAAAGTTTTTGCAGCTGGGTACATTATCGATAGTTTGCTCTCTGAAATCCGCACAATGTTGGACGAAATCTACTTAAGAGCCCCCAAAACGACTAATGAAAAGTTGATGTTAGCTTATCTGGCAATGTCAAATAGAGAACTTGCAGTTGCTATGAAAGCTGCTTTTGCAGAGGTTAGAACTAGCGCATTTGGCATTAAGATAAATGCCAACTACATGGGGAACTCATTAACACTTCAAGAAATCTCTCATGGATGTGTTGATGGGCTACAGCCAGCAATTCGTATGTGCCAGAAGCGAATCGATGATAATGAACTGATTAAAGCGTCATCAGATCCCATTGATTTAATGAACTTTATTCGTCGTGAAATCGACTTGTCTCAATTGTACGAATTATATTCACATGTGTGGCAGTGCTTGTTTTGGTCTGACTATGACATTATTCGAGTCGATGAAGAGCAGAAAATTTATTGTGTTAAGCAGCCAGCGTCTGATTTTGAGTTTTCATTCGAAAGTAGTGCAATTCGTCGAGAAAGACTCGGTTCTCAAAAAAGACACATTGCAAGTGATCCTACAATTCAAGCAACTTTCTCTAATGACAAATATGTGGTCGTAAGAAAACGAGGAAAAAGAAAGCTTGTTGAAGTCGTAAATGTGAAAGATGCCGACGAGATGACTTTATCACGGAACACTCACTGGCAGATCACTACTACTGATATGCTCAAATATTATCCCGAAGAGTGGTTAATCAAAGAACATGACAAGGGCTTTGCTATTAGAGATGCATTGTCAGTAATGAGATGTTTAATGCTAATGTCTGGTGATCTTATGGAGAGATTTCCAGAAGATGATAGTGCATTCAGTCTTAACAAACTTTTGGAGTTTTGTCCCACAGTACAAGCATTTTCATTAAAGTTGGCATTGACGAAAGCTACAGGTCTAGATTCTGAAAAAATCACAAATATTCTGGATTTTATGACATTCAAAGCAGACAAGACGTCTGACCTATGGTGTCAACCATTAGTCAAAAAATCCAATAATGAGTATGCGATATCGGTGAGTGCTTTAGTTTCACCCGTAATGACAAGACTTATCGAAAAGTGGTGTGTTGAACTAGGCATTGATTTAGGTCAGAAGGGGTATAAGTACGAACAGACTGTTATTGATATGCTAAACGAACAGTTAGTTCAGAACGAATTTATAGAGGATTATGACCAAGCAGTTGGAAAACGCATCAAACTCCCGTCAGGAGAGGAAGAGTTTGATTTATTGGCTCGTATTGACGACCTGATAATCGTTGGTGAATTTAAAGCCACACTCACTGTCGATTCTGAAATAATGAAGCAGCGTACTGCTGATACTCTTGAATATGCGGGTATTCAAGTAAACAGAAAAACAAAGTTCTTACAGGATAACATAGAGTTGGTATTTGAGCGCTTAGGATGGGAGTTTGACTCAACGAAGCAATATAAATTTGCTCAATGTATTGTGAATAGCGCTCAAATGTTTATTGGTTATAAGTTTGATGGGATTCCAGTTGTTGATGAAAAAATATTGAAAGCATATTTTGAGTCAAAGACTATGAGTTTGATGTCAGTTCCGTGTGAGCAAGGTAATATGAGAGATATTGCATGGTATGAATTGTATGCAGATTTGGAAGAGCTGAAAAATAATCTTCAAACCTACTTATCAAGCCCTCCTCAGCTTAGCGAGATTGAAGACTCTTTTGAGTATAGTAACGTTCAGCTTCCTCCAATCCATCAAGACTCGTTCAAAATATTGCAGCGCAGATTTGTGCTGAAAGATGCAAGTCCAACTTATCGAATGGAACAAGAACATAACTTCAGAGTTTTTAAATCAGCAGATTATGAGGAACAGATTGCCAAAATGGATATGGTTATGTAAGTCATTCACATTGCTGATCAAATAAGTGCAGATTGTTTTTAGCTGGAGAGTTAAGTGGGAAGTTACGCAGATATAAACATCAATAATCAAGAACTATTGTCTTGGAATAACACTTTTGATGAGTGGTTTTTTACAAAACAGGATAGGGTTCGAGATGTACATGATGATGAAGAGATAGACGATTTCATTGGTTACAAAGTCGATGCGAAAGCACTTAAGCGCCGCCTACAGTTAGCTGGTTACGATTTGCGATCAGCTGAATTGGACTTCAATGAAGTAAAAACCTCTTGGATTGCTGAGATGAAAGAGTCTCTTGAGTCTTGCAGAGATAATCCTGACAGCATTTATGCTGACGATTCTGAGCAATTAACAGCTGATTTGAAAGTTGTTGAAGAGCATGGATTTCAAGATTGGCTGCGTACTCTTCCCAAAACTTTCAATAAATCGAGTACAGATTTCGATACAGATTACTTTAACCCAAAAGTAAACATAGAAGGGAAACCATTGTTGTCGTTCATATTGTCTGCATTTCACAGTGTTTATGATGATAATCAGGGTTTTGCGGGTTCAACTTTTCCGTGTATGTATGCTGAAACGTATGCAGTTGTGTTGTTGGAAAATTGTTCAGATGATGCTGAGTGTGTCCTTGATATAACAGACTTAGTTAACGGTGGATGGGTTAGTGATTTTGATGATATCGCTGAAGTTCAAGCAGGAGAGACGAAGTTTCACGAGCATTTTTGTACGTCACTGGATGAACTATCTACGCTGAATGAGTCTGCTAACAACGTGATTCTACAAAGAATGGTTTTTGCCAGTGTCATTACGACAATGGAAGCGTATCTGTCAGACACGATGAAGCGTAATGTACTAAATCGAAGCGCGATTAAGCGTAGATTTGTTGAGTCTCATCAATCATTTAAAGAGAAAATTGCAAAAAAGGATGTGTTCTCATTCTTTGATTCGTTAGAAAAAACACTAAATGATGAAATCGACAAGATTTCTTTTCATAACATCGACATAGTAAAAGAGTTGTACAAGAAAGTTCTAGCTTGCGAGTTTCCAGAAGACAAACTGTCTAAGCTGCGACCATCAGTATTCACAAGACATGATATTGTACATCGCAATGGTAAGAAAGCAGACGGATTCTCTGTTGATGTATCCCAACAAGATGTTATTGAGCTTATTGAGCTAGTACGTAGTGTAATTAAAGATGTTGATCTTCAAATTGTTGATGCTCTTTTGGTGGATAGTTAACTGATTGAAAACTCAGTAATCACAACTCTAAAATGCATGAATTAATGTTCATTGGATGTGTGATCTGAGCACACAATTGAGGGCAAGTCTTGCGTTTTGCTCTCTCAGTGATTTGACTTACTTTTGCTAATCTGAACCTCACGAGCGGGTGCATAACTTCTAGCTCTTTTTTGTCCCACTTCGTGCCAGCCTCTTTATCTGGCACGTTTATGCCCTTACGTGTTAGAGTAATCACACTTCACGATCCATCCTTCGCACAAACGTTCACCAGTAAGTGTCGTTAAATTTTTCTAACTGTATTAGCAATAAAGCAACTGCTTTTACTGCATTGCTTGATGACTGTATTAGAACTGATAATTGGCTCTTAACATCTTTAAAATAAAGGCATAAAGTGGCTTAGTATCACAGTGATACTAACGAGAGGTTAACATGTCTCAAAAACTAACATTAGCTTTATATCAGTCAGAAGGCGACAGGTTAAATGAGCGCGGCGTAGAGCGTATTGACAGCGTAGCTGCTCCAGACGCTATTTTGAATATGCTTGCAAATGAGTTCGAAATTATTTCCACAAAGGTCTATTTCGCCCCTGACTCCGATAAAAGTTTCACTATCGATCACTTCCGCAATGAAGATGTAGCAAAAATCATTTTGAAATTGGAGTGCACCTATAAGGACTTGGTGATCAAACAAAATGATGACTTGTCTAGCAAGGGGGGCAACAAAGCTCCTAGTGGTGATGAGTGTTTTGCTGTTGAACTGTATGATGCTGTTTGTGATGGTGCACAAACACTGAAAGATAGTATTACTGTTATGATCACATTCCTTAATGTTCTTAATTTGTTCTACAAAAAACAAAGAGATTTCGAGGATGATGATTATGCGTTTATCAAGGTGGACGGATAATGAGTGATGATAAATCTAAGAAATCAAAGCGAAAACCATACGATAATGAAAAGCCAAAACGTTCAGAACTTAGAACAGTAAATGTGTTTAATGAGCTTGCTATACGAATAAAAGGTATGGATGTTAAGCGCGAGACGTTTACTAACGCTTCTGATGGTGGCCGAGACTTTGTCGTTTCCGCCAAAACAGATGATGCAATTCAACTTACGTGTGATTTGACTGGTGCGAACCCAGAAGATCTACCCGACTTTTCAAGACTCAAAACTAAAGGTCGAGGTAAGTTACAAGTGCGCATTGATGTGAAAAGTGGAAAAACATTCTCAGCTGATATGGCAGATGATCATTCTGAGGATACAACAAAGAACGCTCGCTGTGCAATCCATTTGCTTGCATTCACAAACGAAGATATTGTGGTTACGGACGAAGCCAAGGAGAGGATGGATGAACATAGAGAAGCTCATGGGAAGAGAGGGGTTTACATTGACTATGCAGATGTAAATGGTTTAAATAGGTTAAAAGATCGAATAGCGACGCTCCCAGACCCAGATGACGATAATGAAGAGAAAAAAGATTAGTCTCAGAGCATAAAAGCCAAATATATTAGAATAAATTATATTGTACAATTAATATGATAAAGCCTGCACTGTCTTAAGAGACAAAGTGTCAGATCGTGTAAGAGTAAGTACACCTGATCTGCTTGATGCTTCGCATCACTGCCGTTCGGCAGAGTTTTGGCACTCGCGCCGATTGAATTGTCTACGCTGCGCTCCGCTTAATTCAACCGATCCAAGCGCCTTATGCCAAAGGCTCGATGTGCTCTTTTAGTAAATCCGCCAGATATGTCTGCCGTTTATATTTTGCGCTTAGACCTGTAATGGCGCTAATTAACTTATACTCTGCCCCAAACAAATGTAATTCTACTTCTGCCCTTGTGATGCCTGTATATACCCATGAATGGTCAACTAGACCACTATTCTCAACAGCAACTAATACCCGTTTAAATTGTGAACCTTGGCCTTTATGGAGCGTTATACCATATGCCAAATCCAACTTTGCCAACAAATCTTGGGTTAATAAAACTGTCCTTCCCTCATCAAGTACGACCTCACCAAATGAACCCTTCTTCTCATCGGGCGTTACACTAATGAGCTTTCCTAAGGTTCCATTCTGGATGTCGACTTCATAGTTGTTCTTAGTAAATATTACTGGGTCACCTTTTCTGAACTTAGTACCGAATTTCCTGTAACCCATATCAACTATTAAGGGTTCCGATGCCCCATTAAAAGTGGCTTGGCAATATTTATTGATGGCATCTTTCATGTTGTTTGTTGCGACTATAATCTGGAATACCCGTAGCCCCTTCCTGCCTTTGCACTATATCTAACTCAGTTACAGGCATCACTCCAGAACGAACCATATCAGTTAGAACCAATCCAGCTCTAATAGATGCAAGCTGGTTATCATCACCTACCAATATAAAACGAACGTCTGGGCTACAGTGAAGCACTATCTGAAACATGGTTGGTAAATCAACCATTGATGCCTCATCGATAATAACGACATGCTTTCCTTCTACCAGAGGCTTCTGGCCGAGAAATCTTGCAATGGTTGATGTTTGAAAACCAACTGACTTTTTTAACGTCATCGCAGCTTTACCAGCCAACGCAACTGCATGGATGTTATAGCCTAATTCATGAAAGGCTCTTAAGACAGTACGCAATACCGTTGTCTTACCTGTACCAGCGCCACCAATTATTGTAGCGAGGTTGTATTCAAGAGCTTTAAATACAGCTTCAGCTTGCTTTTCAGTGAGTGAAAATGGGTTGTTCTCCATCGCCTTATTAATAACTTCAGGGTGCAAGTCAGTCCATTCTGCTTTTGTGGAAAGCATACTTTTGAAACGATGAGTTATCACCATTTCCATAAACAAATAGGTTCCGTGGTGGAATCTGCCGTTTATTTCAGTGAAGCCAAATTTGCGAACGGCTAATGACATTGCGCTTTCAGTAAGGTCAAACTCATTAACGTCAAGTTTAAGCCGTTTCCGAACTAGCGGTAATACTTGGTCAGCGGTTGCCCATGTGTTTCCCCATTTTGATATAGATTTCAGTGCATCATTAGTCGCACCTATAAGTCGATATGGATGGTCTCCAGTAAAGCCAAATGACTCTTTTGCTATCTTGTCTGCCTGCTCGAAGGATAATCCTAGCGTTACCAACTCATAAGGATTGTTCTTTATATCTCGCGGATCAAATGACTTGTTTAATTTGAAGAGTTTCTGTTGGATATTTGGAGGAATGTGATGCTGTGAGAGCCAAATCGAATGGCGTAGGTTTTCAAAACGCTCAAAGCCATTGATCAAGGTTTCTACTTGCTTATCGGTAAACGCTGTCCTTAATTTCTCTAGGTCTTTATTGATAATTGAGGGGAATAACTCTTCTCGCAATACATCCTGTGCATCCACCATAGTCTTCCTGCCAATTCGATAAAACTCTTTGCTATCAGAAATAAAAGTTATCATTTCATCAATATCGTTTGGCATTGTTAGTTCAAGGCTAGATGGGTTCTCGAAGTAAACCCTTGTTCTCTCATAGTTGTTCGAATATGTCTCGGTGCGATATTCATATGTTCCAGTAATCTCCTTTCTTAGGTTTAGCATGTAGACTATCCATATGCACGTTAACGGCAACATAAGATAGAGCAGTAGCAACCTGCAAACTATCACGTCTGACTATTTTTCCATTCATGAAAAAACGGTCACCTTCTTTCCAAATGGTACGAACTCGGATGTATGCTGTTAACTTATCTTGCATTAGTCAAGCTCATCAGAAATAAGCGCACCTAGTTCGCCAAATCGTTTTAACTCAGCTTTCAGTATCATATTCTCTTCTTCAAGGTCAGAGTTCCTCTTCCTTAGATAGAGGAGTTCATTGTTGGAGCCATTAAATTCAGCTAGCGCTTCACCTTTATTGGAATTAGAGCTTTTTTTGTTTGAGTCTTTGCTAACGTCTTGCTCAGACTTTTTAGGAAGGATGCCTTCTTTTCGCTTCTCATCTTCGAATTCTGTAATTGCGTTTTGCATTCTATTTGAATAAACAGCAGAACGAGAGCAATCCAAGGCTTTGGAAATTTCCGTTCGGTTAAGACAATCATCGTCGTTAATAATTTCCCGAATTTCATCATCAGACACATGCTTTTTCCATTCCTGAAAGTCTGCGAATATTTCATCAGACCTACTTGTGCCATTCTGACTTTTATTATTCGACATCATCATCCTTCATGTTTTCTACCGTCCTAAGTTCCTTAACCAAATAAGAACTCAAGATAGCTTCAATAGGGATATTAGTGTTGGTTTTGAGCAGCCTTATTATTGCGATCATTGTGTATGTGTTAGTTGCTAGCTGGTTAGCTAGTTCTTGTTTTTCTTCTCTAAGTCTTTCGATGTTTGCTCTAAATGCTAGCTTGTTATTTCTGGATTTAAAAAGATCCATATCGCGCTTAGTGAAACCAAGCCCACTCAGGTATTCGGCATTTACCTTCTCAATCATTCCTTTTCTAGGAGTAAGGGTGCTAACCTGACCTGTAATAAGTCCTTTAGCTACAAGACGCTTATGTACCAATATCGGTGTTATTTCTTCAACATTACCTTCAGCCTTGATTAGCTCTAACTCAACAGCGACTGCTTCATCGAGTGCAGATCCTCTTAAATCACCCATCATTTATCCTCTTCAACTACAGTATCATCTAAAGAATAGCCTTTCTTGTTGCGCTGATGTTCAATAGCGAAATAATCAGCAAGTGTTGTAGGCTTTTTAAAGGCACCAAGTTGTTCTGGAGTAGGTTTGTCAATAAGCGTGACAATAATGCCTTTAGCTAACGCCTCCTGAGATTTTTTCTTCATCTTATCTAGAATCGAAACTGAATTACGTGCTTTATTCAGTGAGTAGTTAAAGGCATCATCTTTTTCAGCAATCAGTTCTAACTTCTGAAGGTTATTCTTGGCGTTAATAGAATGTTTAACGATGGTTTCTAATTCGCCACTTCGACCTGTCATTGCATGATATCCACATTCTTCACCATTCACACATTTTGCACCAAATGGACATCCCCATTGAGCCAAATTACGCGTACAGGTGCCAAGGACTAGTGGATTAAGTTCAGCGTGTCGTCTTAATAATTCTTCAGCTTCTTCTTTCTTACCTTCATTCAATAATTCATTGTAGGCATCGTTTAATTCTGGTAAAAAATCTTCGGATACCATATCTGCAAGATATTTTGCCTGTTCATCTTTATCGCCGTAAGTGTGAAGCGACTTTTTAAAATTGCTCTCTAATGAGATATCTGGGTCAAATACAATTTGTCCTGTCACTTTGGTATATTTAACAGGGTTGGTCATCTCCATTTCATCTAATGGTGAGTCACTAAAGAGTTCGTCTAGATCATCGACTACATCATTTGAATCACTTTCTTGAATAACAGGGTTGTTGGTATCTGAGAAAAAATCAAACTGATGTCCTTCATCCAAATCACCTAGAAGATCAGGCAACGGTGATTCTAATTCCTGAGCAAGGCTAAGATGTTTATAAGCCTCATTTTGCCTTATGTCACGTCGGCCCATAAGCATCGCTTGCAAATGGTCAGTAATACCTGCTATTGCAAGAAAGGTGTTAATATTGTGGCGCGGCATGTGAGTTAATAGTTCTGTAGGGTTGCCATCCTCGTCAAATAACTTGTATTTCTTGAAGATAGACATTCCTCCCGCAGTGCCGAGAAAACGTTGTATTGCTGGATGAGTGATATAAATGATGAAATTCTTATATACACGACCACGACCAAGGTTTGAACCACCATAGGGCACTATGAACAAAAGCTCTTCATAATCAACAGGATATTTCTTTTTCTGGTGAACAACCACTTTATTGAATTGACTATTTTCCTTCAGGTGCTTTTTATCTTGAGCTAATTTGATAAAGCCCTTATTCAAATCATCTTTAGAATAGTATGTAAGCGTTTTACTTGAGGCTTTTACACCGACATTCTTTTCTTGCTCGACCGGGAGAATACCAATATTGGTTAGCGCTTTCTTTCCTTTGTCGCGTATATCTGACCAATATTTGCCGCTTGCTGAAGACTTAAGTAAATAATCACATACATCATCAAGCTCAACAAATTCGCCATCAATTTTGTGAATTTCAGGAGGCAAGAAATCGGCAAATCCAAACTTTCTCTCCCGAATAAGAACTTTTCTATAAGGCTCAGTCACTCCTTCTACGGCAGCAACAATTGCTTCCACTAAGGGGATTGCATTAGGCTCAACCCAATGGACAGTTTGTTTAGAACCTTTCATCCCAAGGTAATTAATTTTTAAGTTGTATTCGCACAGCTTAAACTTCTTCGCCAATTTCAATGCATCACCCTTAATAGGGACGCGCTCGGTGCAGCCTTTTTTTAATGAGGCTGCTTCATCAAACCTAAAGCCAGTAATAATTAACATGAGCAACAGGTTTAACAGAATAATTTCACCATCATCCTCTACAATGTTTATCAATGCAATAACGTTGAGGAAAGCCTTTATTGATATTAACTTATCTTTGTCATCATCAGCATCGTTAATATTTAATGTGCCTTCTTCGGCCAGTTTGACGTCTATCGCTTTCTGTCGCTTCTTGGTGTTAGTAGTGTTATGTGAGCCATATTTTGAAACGAAACTAATTTCAGTTAATACAAACTTCTTCTCATCTAAAAACCTTGATATTGACTGCAACCCAATAGCAGAGTTCTTAAGGTTAGTTATGTCTTTGGCTTTAGCTTCAGCAATCATACCCATTGCATGGTTGAACACCTCACTAGAAAGATAAATTGGATTTGATTGTCCCGTTGTCATTTTCAACGAATAGTATAACTGGCGTAATAATAAGTTAGCCGCCCTCAACTTTGAAGCTGATGGTGTCTCCGCATCTTTGTTAGGGTTAAAAGATGATACGAAAAACGCCTTCATAAAGTCCTGATAATACTTATCAGTGATATCGAATGTTTCTTTTATCTTGTTAATCTTTCCAACTTGATGGAACTGAGCTTTCGCACCATTTCCAGTACCACTTAACCAAGCGACACCTTTTGCTCCTAGAGGTTGCTTATCTTTATCCCAAGAAACATTTGAATTATACGCTTGATTCATTAAGTCCCAACGAATCTTTTGCTCGGCAATGAATTGTCCAAGTATCTCTAAGTTCTCTTTCATTATTGCACCTCAACAAATTCGATATCATTATAATTGCCGAAGCCTTTACCGTATCGCTTTTCAAGTCGCTTCATTACTGACATAACATCACCCCTCATTACGGTGAGTAGGGGGATAACTGGATTACCCATGTCACCAATATCATCAGATAAGGTAACAGTCTGTACTATTTCCTTCTGGATGCTGTATAGAACTGCAAGATGATCACCATCAATAAATGGCCTGAAGAATAAACATGAATAACAACTTCGAACTTCAGCAAAAGGGCATTCTGCACAATCTCTGTCACAGCCACCTACGTGATAGTGAAGCTGTCCACCTATAACTCCAGCAACTTTTCGTCCTGTCCACCTATCTGAAAAAACCAATTCGCCAGTCGTCATTAGTTGAATGATACTTTTCCACGCTTGATTCATTCCAAGCGCTCTTAATCGAACTAATGCCAACTCTGGTGTTGCCATAATATAATGCCTAGCAACAACAAGAGAGGTGTGACCAAGGATATAGGCGATATCTTCGGCTGAAGCACCACGCATTGCTAGTGAGTGGGCAGCATTATGCCTAAATTGGCTCAATGAAATTTTAACATCATCCTGACAATAAACATCCAAGCACTTACTTATGCATTTATTTATTGAATCACTCGATTGAGCAAAACTAGGAAATAGCTTGTCAGTATCATCAAGTTCATGTGCTGAAATATAAGTCTCAAGTATCACGCCGACTTCTTCTGGCAGGGCGATATCCATTCTCTCAGTAACATCAACAACACGACCTTTTTTTGCATAAGGGATTTTCAAGGAATATCGGGTAGCTTTTCCAGCCTTTCTTATTGTGTCTACATTAAAGTCAGACACCTTCAATTTATCGAACTGCGTTGCTCGTGGCCCTGCAACATAGGCAATTCCCAAGTACGAGTTATTTCGTAGTTCCATTTTGGAAAATTCGGTGCCTTTCTGGATGTTATTACTCATCCGCCAAAGCCCTTTGACAACTTGTGAGATTCGCCGCTCATGGATTGCTTCACCCGCATTCTGATAGATACCCCAATTGTCATTATCAGGCCGAGGCAATACTACCAAGTCATCTTCAATATCTTCGCCAATAGCAGGGAAGTCAATGGAACCTAGCTCCCTTAACATGAACAATAAATAAAAGAATGTTTCGTTCCTTGTTTTGAAACTTGAGTATTCACCGCTCTGGAGTAGTGGTATAAATGTTTTTTCTGAGAAAGAAGCCCCTTGTTCTTTGAGCCAAATGAATATCTGCTTAAACCCATACAATAATGTCTTGGTGGTAAAAGGAATATGGTCGATAACGTATCTACGTATTAGGTATTTGCATAATTTCTTCTGGTAACCACACTCAAAGCTACTAAAGTCAAGGTGCAAATCAGCACCTGAATAACGAAACTTCCATGAATCACCAGTCGTCTTAACGTATTTATCATCAAATTCATCCGCCGCCATAAAAACAAATTTGTTCGGTATTTCAAGAGCATTTATCACCTTCTTCTGAGCGGCACTAAAACAATCAAAGGAAGGTATAGCTATCGCATTAGAACGCATAGAAAATATCCTCAGTTTTCTCAGTTTCTATGATGGACTCCAATTCATCCTTTACCTTCTTGGCATCTTCATTAACCCTACGAATATTCTTCTGGTTTGCCTGCTCAGCAAAGAAACGCTTGCCGTAATTTCTCGGCATGTCACTGTAATCAGACCAACCGCCAAGATTTCTCAGAGAATCAACAACGTTTTCCATAATCTGTTTCTCACCAATAAACTCTCCACCTGTATGAGCTGCTATTTTTATTGAGGCGTCATACTCCTTGGCATAATTGTATTTCAACATTTCGTATGCCCATGTATGCCTCGCAACCTTAGGTGTAAGGCGGGGTAATGATTCATAAATGGCTGTGTTGCGGAAATCTGGATAGTGTTTTGTTATTGTCCCGTCGAGAATATTGAAAATATCCTTGATTCTAGATACTGATATTGGTTTATAAGGAGACTGCGATGAGGTGAACAAAACCTTATGATTCTCGATATCATCATCAAATAATTTTGCGCGGTACTGATTAATAAACCCTTTCAGGTGCGTGTAGTCGCGTTTAGTAAGGCTTAAAACCCGATGTGAATATGCAGTCTTAATTGATGGCTCATAACTTCTAGGATCAATGTAATCATCATCAAGGCTAGTCACGGCAAGGAGATATTTAACCTCACCAGAAGGTGTTGGCGCTGACATCTTTACCGAATCAATATCGAGGAGTAACAGTTCTCCACGCCTTAGGCCATAATTGAAGTATAGCCGTATCATAAGGTCGTTTCGAAGCTGGATGAATTGCTGCATCCACTCATCTTTATGCTTAAATGGATTACGATTATTAGGCCGTGATGGGGTAGATGGGGTGGAGATTACAATAATCGCCCTGCGCATCAAATCGGGAATACTTTTATAGACCGAATATGTGCCAGTGCCTTTGCCGCCTTGCTTCAATAGTAATTTTAACTCTTTTTCATACTCAGCTAACTCATCACGGTAATCCTGCCGTATCTTGCGGCATTCTTTCACCGATAAGTCTTGGTATTTGAGTGTGATGTAGTGAGAGATGAGATATTTGAAGAATCGGGCAACAACTTGGACACGCTTAGCATTTGTCTGCTTAAACTTTGTTGGCGCAGAATTTATATGGTGTACCGTTTCATCAAGAGGGATATCATCTAAATGCTGCTTGGTACAAAGCCAATCAAAGAAATTCTCCAGCTCACTAATAGGCTCACTGAGGTCATATTTATTGGCAATTAAGGAATAGCAGAAAGAGTGCCCAAATTTACGCTCCCAAAATGTATAAAAGAAACTGATCGCACGGAGATCTTTCTCATGTGTTGACTGAGCATGACCAGATTTAGACAACATAAACAACGTCGGGTGTAAGACAGGCATGCAGGTCTCGGTGTCCTCAAGCACCCAAGTGGAGTGTCGCTGGTCTTCACTGTAAACCTTACTAACGCTATACATTGGTGATCCTATCTGCATAAGACTATGAAGTTATAGTAGTCATACAAGATTCATTTTTCCAATGAGTTTGGGGGATTTATAAGTTATGGTGCCCCGAGCGGAATCTAACTTTTCTGGAGTTCACCAAGATGGTGAATAATTACTGAGAACATCATTTAAGAATTTAATAGTATTAGGTTAACCTAAGTAAGGAGCTCAAACTCATGAACCACCTGAAATCAGGTAATTTCAAAGCATTAAAACGCATAAAAGGTTCATTCTAATTATATGACTCATGTCAGCGTGACATTTTGGCGTTCATGACGTAGTCAAATCTGACAGCCTGCATCTCATTAACTGGCTTCTACTCAATAGGAATAGATAACAGTTTATTTCTGCTTTAACTAAACTTTATTGGATAAGGTCAGGTATCTTAACCACCCTCAAGCTTTCTAATAAGCTCCTTCTTATCTTCCTCTGATAGCTTTTCAATCAAACAAGCTAACTTCGCCGAATTGTCCGAATTACAGAAAAAGTAGGAGAGTGGAACACCCAACTCGTCAGCGATACGACGAAGGGTTGCAATGTCAGGCATGTGTCTGCCTTTTTCATAGTGGTTCATACGCCCACTCGCAGAGCTTGGGTCCATTCCCAAGCGAATCCCCAACTCTTTCTGACTGATACCTGCTGCCTTACGAGCTTCTTTGAGTCGTATCGGCAAAGGGTTTTCTGTATACATGAAAACTTCATTATATAAATCCTAGATAACTTAGATTTTCTAAGTTTTTACCATTCAGGTATACTTAGCAATCCTAAGTATTGGGTTTGTGAGCTGAGTGGCATACCCATGTAGACATTTTTAAAGTCAAATACGTGAGTAAAAGTAACTGTGGAAAAGCAAGTCTTTAAGATTAATGAAAAAATGCATGCATTATTGGTTGCAAACGAGATGGACGAGTTCACCGTCCTTGAACTGAGAGATGCTTACCTTAGCTGTAATCGAAACGAGGCTTGCAAGATCGAAGCTCGTAAGTTTGTCTATCGACAGATAACAAGGTTGCTGCAAAAAGGGTTGTTACTAAAGCAAGAAGGCAACACAGTACGAAATGCGACGTATAAAAAAACTGATTTGTTTAATAAATCCACCATCGTGTTGCTCTGCTTAAGTGAAGATCAAAGCGCACCTCATGAACTCCCTAAAGGAGCTGATGTTGGTGCTGTTGTTTCATTCCTTCAAGCAGAACTGCAACAGTATCAGGTCGATTTATCATCAAGTATTGCTGAGTCGGAAGAATATCAACGCCTACATGAAAAACTGCCTGAACTGAAACCTCAGCTTGAAATTTACTTTATGCAAGCGCGTGAAAAGTGTTCAAGGCTACTAGGGCAAGTTACTGCCATCGAGACAATTCTTACTGATTGTAAAAGGGTGCAAGGGTGAAGCTAAGAAAATGGCAATCTGCTTGCGTAAAACAAGTACTACAGAAATACAATAATTACTTAAAACACTTTATGTGTTTAGCGACTCCTGCTGCGGGTAAGACCACAATGGCTGCTGAAGTAGCGTTGCAATTAGTTAAGCAAGATAAGATAGATTTCGTCATATGTTTCTGTCCCACAAAAGAAGTAGAGCAGGGAATCCGACGTACTTTTGAACGCCATCTAAGCCGGAGTTTTAATGGTTCAATAGGAGCATTAGGTGGAGTGTATACTTATCAAAGCTTACTAACGCTCACACCAGAATTTTGGCAAATATTACGTGAGTATCGTGTATTAGTGATTTTTGATGAGCTTCATCATTGCGCCGGGGATCGTCTTGCAAATGCTAATGCTTGGGGTGCTCAAATCTTGATTAATATCTGTGACTATGCAACGTATACATTGGGGCTTTCTGGAACACCGTGGCGTTCGGATCGACTACCGATAACACTAGGTAGGTATCTTGATGATAACCAAATTGAATGTGATTTCACTTATGGTTTGAAAAAGGCTGTTGCCGATGCCGTTTGTCGTCAACCACGAATTGTACTGATTGATAATGACAGGATCACCGTTACATCAGGGAAAGAAGATGCCAAAATATTTGGTAGCCTGACAGATGCTTTTTCTGGTTCAGACTTAGCTTACAAATCAATCATTTCTGAACAAGAAACGATGAAGCATATCCTTTCTCAAGGTGTATCAAAATTATCTGAGTTACGAGAACAAAATCCAGATGCAGGTGGTTTAGTTGTAGCTTCTTCGATTGAACATGCCATTGAATTAGCACAAATGCTTCAAAGCGAATTTGGTCAAAGTACTGTAATGGTTTCACATCAAGACTCGATGCCATCTGAGATCATTGATAGTTATAGAAAGCAAACTACCGAATGGATTGTAAGTGTAGGGATGATTTCAGAAGGTACAGATATTCCGAGACTTCAAGTGTGTTGTTATTTAAGCCACGTAAGAACCGAAATGTACTATCGACAAGTGCTTGGCAGAATTTTGCGGGTAAACGCCTCAGTAAACCAAGAGGCATGGTTCTACACTTTCGCAGAAGCCAACTTGGTTAAGTATGCAAATAGAATTCAAAGCGATTTACCTGACACTCATGTTATCTATGAGTTAGAAAATGAAGCTGCTAACTATAGCCATGGTGGTCAAACAGGACAGTCTCAGCCAAATGGTATTAGTGAACTGTCACTACGCTTTGATGGGCGAACAAATACCAACCTAAGTAACAATGGTAATTCAAATGAACTATACAAGGCGCCAGATTATCAATTGATTGGTCAATACCGTCAGAAAGTAATATCACTCTTTAAGATATAAATTTAGATGTATATCTTAAAGCAATCACTTGTAATCTAGACATTACTCACTTAAATGCATTGGAAGTTTGGCACAAAACGCCATTTCGTATATTATGCGCAAGCGTATTATCCCAATTATTTAAGGGGGCACGGTGAGCGTATCAGATCAGAACATCAACAAAAAGAACCTTACTGAAACTGACATCATTTCAAAGTTCATTATGCCAGCCATCAAAGGGGTTGGTTGGGATGACATGACGCAGATTCGTCAAGAAGTTGCTCTTCGAGATGGTAAGGTGATTGTTCGTGGTCAGATGGGTGTACGTAAAACCGTCAAGAAAGCTGATATTGTGCTTTACCATAAGCCAAGTATGCCGTTGGCCGTTGTTGAAGCGAAAGCCAACAAGCATGAAATTGGCAAGGGTATGCAGCAGGGGCTTGATTACGCTCGCTTACTTGAGGTTCCCTTCATCTTTGCATCCAATGGTGATGGTTTTATTTTCCACGATAAAACCAAAATTGGTACGCCTGAGGAAAACCAGCTTGAATCAGAAATACGTTTAGAAGACTTCCCCACACCGCAAGAACTTTGGGCTAAGTATTGCGCTTGGAAAGGCTACACAGAAGCGCAACGCTCAATCATTACACAAGATTACTATGACGATGGTAGCGGTAAGTCGCCGCGTTACTATCAGCTACAGGCGATCAATAAAACCATTGAAGCCATATCTTCGGGTAAAAACCGTGCGTTATTAGTGATGGCAACAGGTACAGGTAAAACCTATACCGCATTTCAGATCATCTGGCGTTTGTGGAAAGCACGCAATAAGAAGCGCATTCTCTTCCTTGCTGACCGTAATATACTTATCGATCAAACGCGTATTAATGACTTCCAACCGTTTGGCTCTGCGATGACAAAAGTAACAGGCCGAACAGTTGATCCTGCTTTTGAAATTCACTTAGCTTTGTATCAAGCGTTGACTGGGCCAGAAGAGTCGCAGAAAGCCTACAAGCAAGTCGATCCTAATTTCTTTGATCTTATCATTATCGACGAATGCCACCGTGGTAGTGCTGCTGAAGATAGCGCATGGCGTGAAATTCTTGAATATTTTAGTAGTGCTGCCCAAGTTGGTTTAACAGCCACCCCCAAAGAGACTGATGAAGTCTCTAATAGCGATTATTTTGGCGATCCAGTTTATACCTATTCCCTCAAAGAGGGCATTGAAGATGGTTTCCTAGCACCTTACAAGGTTGTACGCATAGATTTTGATGTTGATGGTCAAGGTTGGCGACCAACCAAAGGACAGGTTGATAAAAACGGCGAAATTATTGAAGACAGAGTTTATAACCAAAAAGACTTTGACCGTACGTTAATCATCGATGAACGTACCGAGCTTGTAGCCAAAACAATTACATCGTATTTGAAGCGTACCGACCCAATGTCGAAAACCATCGTGTTCTGTAACGATATCGATCATGCTGAACGTATGCGTCGGGCTCTGGTTAACATGAATCCAGAGCAAGTTGCGAAAAACGAAAAATATGTAATGAAAATAACGGGAGATGATGATTTAGGTAAAGCCCAGTTAGATAACTTCATCAACCCTAAAAAGCCTTACCCTGTGATTGCGACCACCTCAGAACTGATGACAACAGGTGTCGATGCCAAAACGTGCAAACTTGTCGTACTTGATCAGAACATAAAATCGATGACTAAGTTTAAGCAGATCATTGGTCGTGGTACACGTATTGATGACCGCTATGGCAAGCTGTGGTTTACCATTCTCGATTTCAAAAAAGCCACCGAACTGTTTGCGGATGAGCGCTTTGACGGCATCCCTGAAAAAGTCATAGTAACAACACCAGAAGGCGTTGATGATATTGATAAGGGGGGCGACCGAACAGAACCTGAAATAAGAGATACAGAGGAAGGTGGTCAGAACCCAGATGATGGTTTAGAAGAAACTGACACCAATGGCGATAACGCTGGAACTGGCTCACCAGAGCCTGAATGGGGTACTGAAGAAGAATCTCGCTACATTAAATTCCATGTGTCTGGTGTAACCGTGAAGAAGATTGCCGAGCGTGTTCAATATTATGATACTGACGGCAAGCTTGTTACCGAATCTTTTAAAGATTACACCCGTAAAACCATCGCTAAACAATTTGCTTCGCTTGATGATTTTACCAAAAAGTGGAACGACGCAGAGCGTAAGCAGGCCATTATCGATGAACTGTCAAACGAAGGCATCATTTGGGAAGCACTAGAGCAAGAAGTCGGTAAAGACCTCGACCCATTCGATATGATTTGCCACGTCGTGTTCGATCAACCAGCATTAACGCGTAAAGAACGAGCAAACAATGTGAAGAAACGTAACTACTTCACCAAGTATTCAGACGTTGCTCAAAGGGTACTAAATGCCTTACTAGATGAATATGCCGACGAAGGTGTACAGGCTATTGAATCTAAGGATGCGCTTAAAGCAAAGCAAATTGTTGAAATCGGGCGTCCTCTTGAAATCGCTAAGAAAGGGTTTGGCGGTAAACAAGGATACATAGAAGCAGTTAACGAATTAGAGTCAGAAATTTATCGTGAAATTAAGTCCGCTTAATGCGCTGCTACCTTAGAAATAACGCGTGTAATTCGCTATAATCCCACACAAATTTCAGGCTTGGTTGAATCTATTCAATCAAGCCTTTATTCATCATAAAGCTTGCAGTTGTCGGAGACTTTCCACGCTACAAAAATGATGAATACCCCAACGAAATAAAGAGATAATCATGTCGGTAAGTTCAGCAATTAAATCAATTCAAGACATCATGCGTAAAGATGCGGGTGTAGATGGAGATGCACAGCGTTTAGGGCAGATGTCATGGCTGCTATTCCTTAAAGTGTTTGATGCGCAAGAAGAAGAGCTAGAGTTTGAACTAGATGATTACCGAGCGCCAATCCCTGAGCAGTACCTATGGCGCAACTGGGCTGCCGATGACCAAGGTATGACAGGCGAAGAGTTACTAGAATTCGTTAACGCTCGTTTGTTTTATGATTTGAGAAACCTGACAGCGCCTATTGATAAAAATCCTCGTGGTTTTGTCGTTAAAGAAGCTTTTAGCGATGCTTTCAACTATATGAAAAACGGTACATTGCTGCGTCAGGTGATCAACAAGCTAAATGAAATCGACTTTACCGACTCTGGTGAACGCCACTTATTTGGTGATATCTACGAACAAATTCTAAAAGACCTGCAAAGTGCGGGTAATGCAGGTGAGTTCTATACCCCTCGCGCCATCACCAAGTTCATCGTCAAAGTTACTGATCCTAAGTTGGGTGAGTCCATTATGGATCCTGCATGTGGTACAGGTGGCTTCCTTGCGTGCTCATTTGATCACGTTAAAACTAACTACGTGAAGTCTGCGAGCGATCATAAAGCGCTTCAATCTCAAATTCATGGTGTTGAGAAAAAACAGTTACCTCACTTGCTATGTACTACAAACATGTTACTTCATGGTATTGAAGTACCAGTACAGATTAAGCACGGGAACACATTAGCTAAACCTCTTTCAAGTTGGGATGAGCAAGTTGATGTAATTGTTACTAACCCGCCATTTGGTGGAACAGAAGAGGACGGTATCGAGAAGAATTTCCCGGCGGAAATGCAAACCCGCGAAACGGCGGATTTGTTCCTACAGCTGATTATTGAAATTCTTGCCTCGCCAGTTAATGGACAGAAAGGGGGCCGTGCAGCCGTTGTATTGCCAGATGGAACACTTTTTGGCGAAGGTGTAAAAACCAAAATCAAAAAGATGCTGACGGAAGAATGTAACCTTCACACCATTGTTCGTTTACCTAATGGTGTGTTTAACCCATACACGGGTATTAAAACCAATATATTGTTCTTCACCAAAGGTGAACCAACCAAAGATGTATGGTTCTACGAGCATCCATACCCAACAGGCGTTAAAAACTACAGTAAAACCAAGCCAATGAAGTTTGAAGAGTTCCAGTCTGAGCTAGATTGGTGGGGCAATGAAGACGATGGCTTTGCTAGCCGTGTTGAAAACAATCAAGCATGGAAAGTGTCGATTGATGAAATCATCGAGCGCAACTTCAACCTTGATATTAAAAATCCATACCAAGGTGAAATAGTAAACCATAATCCTGAAGAGTTATTGGCAAGCTACAGTAAGCAACAGCAAGAGATCAGTGAATTACGCAACCAACTGAAAAATGTCTTGGCCGCTGCCTTATCTTCAGGTAAAGAGTCTTCAGGCGAGGGTAAATAATGTCTGTAGAAACGCTAATCACCGACAATATCGACATTTGGACATCTGCGATTAAAACCAAATTGGCATCAGGACGTGGTAACGGAAAAAAACTTGAGCTTTATGGCGTAAAGAAGCTGCGTGAATTGATTTTAGAATTGGCCGTACACGGTAAGTTATTACCTCAAGATCTCAACGATGAGCCCGCACCTGTACTTCTTGAGCGTATTGCAGAAGAAAAAGCGCTGTTGGTGAAAGAGAATAAAATCAAAAAGCAAAAAGTTTTTCCTGAGATCACTGATGAAGAAAAGCCTTTTGGAGAACCTAAAGGTTGGAAGTGGGTAAGCCTTCAAAATTTGATTACAGTAATGGATGCAGGATGGAGCCCAGCTTGCCCTCCTGAACCGTCGCCATCAGATGAAAAGTGGGGAGTATTGAAGACTACCGCAGTTCAATCTATGGAATACCGAGAGCATGAAAATAAAGTGCTTCCAGTTAATAAAGAACCTAAACATCAATATGAGGTTAAGACTGGCGATATTTTGATTACTAGGGCTGGCCCCAAAAATAGAGTTGGCGTTTCTTGTTTAGTTCAACGTACACGCCCAAGATTAATGATTTCAGATAAAATCATCAGATTTCACTTGGTTGATATTAAAATGTGTGAGCGATATATATCGTTATGTTTGAATGCTGGGGCAACTGCTGAATATTTAGATTCGGCAAAGTCAGGCATGGCTGAAAGCCAGATGAATATATCTCAAGATAAATTGAAATCAGCTCCTATTCCATTAGCTCCTTTAGCTGAACAACTCCGCATTGTCACCAAAGTCGATGAACTAATGGCACTTTGCGATCAACTGGAACAGCAAACCAAATCTAATATTGATGCGCAAAAAACGTTAGCAGAAGTTCTGTTTGCAACGCTTACCAATAGCACGGATGCAGGTGAACTGACGCAAAACTGGGCACGAGTAAGCGAACATTTTGATATTTTATTAACAACAGAGTATTGCATTGACCTGCTAAAACAAACCGTATTGCAATTGGCGATTACGGGTAAGTTCGTTGATTTCGGTAACTTCGAAATGAAAACAGTTAAACAGTTATTATGTTTTGGGCCAAGAAACGGGGTTTCACCAAAAGAGGCCCCAACACCAACTGACTGTAAAGTACTAAAACTTGGTGCTACTTCTTATGGATATCTTAATGTTGAACAGTCTAAGTTTGTTGATGTTGACGTCGATCCTGAATCTCATCTATGGCTAAAGGAAGGCGACATTTTAATTCAACGAGGTAATTCTGCTACTTTTGTTGGCTCGAATGTTATTGTCGATAAAGATTATTCAGGATACATATATCCAGATCTTATGATGAAGTTAAGAACAAATGAACTTATTGCCTCTGAATATTTATCACTAGTACTTTCAGCCTCCAGCTCTAGAGAGTCAATGTGGTCTCAGATGACTGGAACTTCAGGCACAATGCCGAAAATCAGTAAAAAAGTCGTTGAGAACGTTAGTATTCCAGTTCCTGCAGATAAGCAGGTGCAGCTGGAAGTAGTTAACGAAGTGAATCGAATATTTTCAATTATTGAAAACCTAAGACTGAAATTAAATCAATGTCAAATAACTCAAATTCACCTTGCTGATGCGATTGTTGCCAAGTCGCTTTAATAGGAATTGAACCATGCCTGATGCTATGACAAATAATTTAGAACCATTGCAAACTTATCATGAATATAAAGCTGAAAATGAAACTATTGATGATGATGAATCGGGGTATGCTGTTTATTTTCAGAAAGGTGAAGATGACCCAGTATTACTAGCGAAGCCAAGTTTAGCTTTATTTCATGGAGACCTAAATCTTTATAATCAAGAAAGTGAACGTATTAGACTTGAACGATTCTCAAGTGTATTAAATACTGAAGTATTTCCACGTAACAAACAAAATTTTGATGAGCTGTTAAATGCACAGCGCTCAAATAAAGTGACACCTTTCATTGGTGCTGGAGCATCAATAAGTGCGGGCTGCCAGAGTTGGAGTCGTTATCTAGAATGTAAAGCTAAAGAAGTCGATATTGATGATGATGTTATCGAACAGCATCTAAGTGGTAACATGCTGGAAGACTTACTTGACCTTATTTTACGTCAACCTAGAGGAAGGGCGTTTGAATTCTACTTTACGCAGGACTTTGAACATGCAAATCCTGAAAATTCATATGTTTGGAATTTCCCAGATATTTTTAATGCTTGCGTAATAACTACGAACTTTGATCGAGTTATTGAAGATTGTTATGCCCGTCAAGGTAAATCCTTTAAAGAAAAGACCGTTGGGCTGAACAATCCTCATAATTTCATTAAAGCAATGACTCGTGGTGATAGATACCTATTAAAACTACATGGGAATATGGATAACCCTGAATATCGGGTTTTTACAAAAGCAGAATATCAACGAGCATATAGTAATGATGCCCAAAGTCTTGTTGATATCGATTATCCATTACCTAAATTACTTACACATCTATATTTAAGTCACTCCTTTTTATTTATTGGTTGTAGTCTTGAAGTTGATAGAACGGTTAAAGCATTTGAACAACTTTTTGAACGTGAAGAACGAAATAAAATTGCGGATCACTACGCGATTATTGAAGCACCTGAAAATAATGACAAATTTTATGAGCTTGAACAACGACTAATGTTTTGTAATATAAAACCAATATGGTACGAACACAATCAGTATGAAAAAGTCAATGAAATAATTGGGTTAATGATAGTTTAGAGTGCTATTTATTTAACCTTATAATCAATGTATACCAATCACCATGAACTCAAACATCTACATCCCAATACGTAATTGCTGATACGTTTGTACCGAAACTAAGTTACAGCAAATTCGAAAGCCTTATCAAAAAAATTGACAACTATAATGATGAAATCCAACGCTATAAGCACAAATAGAATTATCTACTGATAAAAAATGGAATTTAAGTTAAATGGCAATCATTGAGAAGCAAGTCCTCTCCGTTAAATCAATACTGGAACTCCCTTTAACTATTCCAGATTATCAGCGCCCTTATAAGTGGCACGCAAGACATGTAAATCAACTACTCGATGATGTACTACGTCATCGTAATAAAAGCAGTTACCGTCTTGGCACGGTGGTCATTCATGAAGAGCAAGCAAACCAATCACAACCTTTTCAACAACTCTCAATTGTTGATGGGCAACAGCGTTTACTGACTTTAACGTTACTCTGTAACTTAATAGACAAAAATCGTGTCTGTAACCCTACATTACTTGAGCATAACTTTGACTCACCGACCACAATCAAAAACTTGCAGCATAATGCAGCCATTATTCAAAGCCGACTTAAGCAACTCAGTGAAGTCGATCGCGAAGAGTTAGTCGAATTTCTATTGCATAAGTGCGAGTTAATAAGTGTAAAACTTGATGACTTGAGTGAAGCATTCCAATTCTTCGATTCACAAAATGCCCGTGGTAAAGCTCTCGCACCTTACGACCTTCTTAAAGCCTTCCATCTACGTGAAATGGCCGTTAATACTGAGCAAGAAAGATTAGCGTGTGTTGATAGTTGGGAAAGTGGTGTTAGCCCTGATAACAAAACGCCTAGTTTACAAATGATCATGAGCGATGTTCTTTTCAGGCTGAGACGTTGGTCTGAAGGCGAACAAGGCAAATACTTTAGCCGTAATAACATTGATGTATTCAAAGGCGTTAACTTAAGCTCGGCAACGTATCGTTATGCTGAACCTTTAAGAGCTATGGACTACATGGTTGAGGAGTACAACTCAGACCGTGTGCGCCAGTGGGATCAGCAGACGATGTTGTACCCATTTTTGGTTGATCAAACCATGCTCAACGGCAAGAGATTCTTCGAATACATTGAACACTATACAAAGACCTACCAGAACCTGTTCATTGATGAAAAGCCTGAACTAGCAGAAATATTGAAAACTATCACTACCTACAAAGGGCGTAATCGAGTAGGTGACCACTATGTCCGAAATCTCTTTTATTGTGCTGTGCTTTTCTATTATGACAAATTTGGTGATGCTGAATTAGAAAAAGCGGCATTGTTATGTTTCGTTTGGAGTTATCGTATTCGGTTAGTACAGCACCGCGTTGTAATTGAATCGATAGATAATCCAGCAATGGGAAAGCAAGGAATATTCAATATAATAAAGAAAGCACTTCATCCTCATGAGGTTTTATCTTTTACCGTTGAACCAATACAAGAGTCCGATATTAAAGGAACAAAAATTGATGGATTAGTCGGAAAATTTAAAACATTGGGGTATATACAAAATGGACAGTAATCAAAGCGTTCTAGAGCTTTCAGTTGCGGAGTTATTCCAACAAGATGACTATATTATCCCAATCTATCAGCGTAATTACGCATGGGGGGAATCTGAAGTCGAACAACTCCTTCAAGATGTGTGGGATATCGCTTCAAAAGGTAAAGGACAGAGTACGTACTATATTGGTAGCCTAGTCGCCTATAAGCGCGATGCTAATCAATACGAGACTATCGATGGTCAGCAGCGCCATACTACGTTAAGCATTATTCTATCTGTGTTAAAGAATGAGTTTTCGACAACGCTGCCTGATATTCATAAGTTGAACCTTGGTTTTGATAGTCGCCCTAAATCCGTTCAAACGTTACGGAAGCTTTTTAATGAACCGAATCGCCGAGGCGATGAGCTTGAAGAAGCCAACATTCGGTCTGCTTATGAAATTTCAAAACGCTTCCTGTCTAACCATATAAAGGATATTGCACAGTTCAGTGATTACTTGCTGAATAACGTGAGAATTCTACGGGTGATTGTTCCTGAAGATACAGATTTGAATCACTACTTTGAGATCATGAATAACCGTGGTGAACAGCTCGAAAAGCATGAAGTGCTTAAAGCACGATTGATGTCAGAGCTAACCAATGATGATGAGCGAAATGCATTCGCAAGCGTATGGGATGCTTGCTCTGAAATGAATCGCTATGTTCAATTAGGGATTAATTCTAAGGTCAGAAGTCATGTGTTTGGTTCAAATTGGAATCACATCCCTCAGAGCTTTGAGGTTCTGTGCCAGCAAGTGAAAGTAGAGAGTACCAATAAGCAAGTAAGAACCATGGCAGATATCATCGGAGCACCTCAGTACCACGCCAAGAAGGTATCTACTCATGATGTTAACGAAGAAGCGGGGACTTTTGGCTCTGTTATCAATTTCTCAAACTTCTTGCTTCATGTGCTGCGTGTAACACTGAAAAAAGACATTCCACTAGATGATAAACGACTTCTGGATACCTTTGCGGAAGAGAAACCTAATGCTCGCCAATTCGCTCTCGATTTGCTCAAGTGTCGCATGTTGTTCGACCGCTACATCATCAAGCGAGAAAACGATGAAGACTGGAGTTTAAAGACGCTGACACTTTATGAACGTAATAAGCGTACTTTTAGTTATACCAACAGTGCTTCAGAAGAACGTAACCAGCAACTGATCATGTTACTTTCCATGTTTCATGTGTCTTTTCCTACTCTTGTCTATAAGCATTGGCTTAATGCTTCATTACACTATCTTTATGCAAATTCGACAGAAAGTGGCGATGTTGACTCCTCTGAGTATACGGCGTTCTTAGAAAAGTTAAGTGACCGATTCTTCTTTGGGCGATTCGGACAACTAGCCAATAATGCTGAACATACTGATTATTTAGATCTAACGTTTGCTGATGTTGACTTACACAAGGTAGAGCTTGATCGTACATATTTAAATCAAGGTACTGGAGTTCAGAACTTTATTTTTAATCGACTTGATTACAAGCTTTGGAAACAGCTCAAGCAAGGTAAGTCGTTCTCTGGTGTAAACATGGATTACATACGCAAGCGTGTTGCAGGATTCAGCTTTTCTTTTAGAACATCAGTTGAACATTACTTCCCACAGAACCCACTGGGGAGTGAACCAATAAATAAATCTGATGAGTTGCCAATCGGTGTGGATAGTTTTGGTAATCTTTGCCTGATAAGTCGCCATAACAACTCTAAATTAAGTAACTATTTGCCGACAGCAAAGAAAGAGCATTATGAGAAAGCAACAACCGTCGAGAGCCTTAAACAGATTTTCATGATGAGCTATGACCAATGGGGAGTAGGGAGCGAAGAGGGGCTTAAAAACATCGCAGATCATGAAACTATGATGATTAAAGAGCTTAGCACACGTTTTGTATAAGCATATACGATGAAGATATGGCTTTAAATTATTGATATAAAATGAACTTTTTGAAATAATCGATATATTAAGGTTATTTCTATTCGTGAGTTCGTACACCTTAGGTTGGCGTTCAAACATTAGTCACAAAAGAAGGAACAGGGATGCGCTTCTCTCTGAAAGCATTAGTAAAAACATTGTTTGGCCGTCAATCTGAGCATTCGAGTAACAAGTCAGAAGCAGCAAGTAGTAATAGGGGCGTTGTACAGCAATTCACATCGAATAGGCAATCGTTGTTAACTGATTTTCAAATACTCTCTGTACTGGATTACTGGTTGGATTTTGAGTTATTTGATATTCCAGAATGCCCTTATGATTTCAAGAAAGGCATTGTTAGCGAACCTGCTGATGATTTTGATAAAAAGTGGTTGGATGATGAACAACCATTTCCTGCGATTAAGAAAGACAGCAAACTGTTTGTGATGTTTCAGTGCCATCGTGCCGGATATTTGTTCAAAAATGAGGATGGCGAAAACGGTAAGCCTTTACACCCTAATACGGTAACTCCTAAAAGCTATTTACTGGGGGTCGCTTTAATTCCAACATTAAATACTCATGAGTCTACAGGTGAGAAATACCTAACTTGGCAACTTTCCGAAGAAGATCAAGACAAAGTCGTTAACCTTGCAACTATCCGTACTATTTATCGACGATGCAGGTCTTCAGTGCCTGCCAATATGACTTTAACTGATTGGGTCGATACCTGTTTTGAATCAATTGATCAGCTGCTAAATAAACATCTTTCGGGGAAAAAAGATCCTGAAACTAATGCGGCAGAGCCTCTGACTACAGAACAGTTAAAGTTGGCAATCATTGAAATAAATCGCTGTATTGCAAGAGAGTTTTGGCCAACCCATGAATCACGAGAATTCATGGAGAAGTATGCTAAGGCTGTAGAAGTAAACAAGCAAGATAAGTACGATGAATCGATAAACCCTAGCAAGATTAAACCTCACTTAGAAGATATCACTACATTTCGTTGGCGCTTTTGTTATTACCCTGATGGGAACGAGCAAAATCAATTAGGCCCATTTTTTGCCGATGATTTGAATCATATTGCGGAACAAATAGGTAAGACATCTGCCAAGAATGCATTGTCTCCAGCGCTTTACCAATATTTACTCGGTAATGATAACCAAGTGATGCTTGGCTCTGCGAGAGAAGACGTTGATAGTTACTATAAGATGACAAGAGGCTTCTTTAAAGGTCGCTGGCCTGAGAATCCTGATTATGGCTTGAGTCTATTGCAATCTTGCGCTGTAAACTTAGCAACAAAGAAAATTGATAATCCTATCGTTGCAGTTAATGGGCCTCCCGGTACTGGTAAAACGACATTACTCAAAGATATTATTGCTGACCGATTTGTTACTAGAACCATTAGATTGCTTGAAACTGAGTCTTCAGAAAAGGATTGGTTGGCATCTGATAGGGCGCTGGAAGCTGTTCTAGATGCTTCAATTGTTGTTGCATCTAGTAACAACAAAGCGGTCGAAAACATATCAATGGAATTACCAGCTCTAGGTAAAATTCATGAATCATATCGCGATGATATCGGTTACTTCCGCCATCAATCGCAAAGCGATGAATGGGGTATGTTCTGTGCCGTACTAGGAAACAGTAGTAATAGAAAAGCATTTTGTGACAATAGGTTAAATAAGTTATTACGATACCTTAAAGGGTTAAGTAACTACCTTGGTTTGTCTCCTTTGGTGTATCAGCTGAAAGGAAAATCTCAGGATGAAGCTCAGAGCCTGCTTAACGACTACTTTGGAGAATTAAAAACAACAGGGAACATTGCTGCTTTTATTCAAGGTATTGCGTCCAGTCAAAAGTTCTTAAAAACACATATGGGATTTTTAGCACCCTTGAGTGAAGCACTTGAAAAAGTAGCTGATGATGAACTATTAGTTGAAGAGTTCGTCGAAAAATGGTGCCAGTTAGATGAAAAGCTCTGGCTAGAATCCCTCAATGCTTTACAAAAATTAGCACAGGTTTGGTGGAAGTCAGAGCTTTGGAAACATGAGTTAGAAGCTGAGTATAAAGATGCAAAGGATGCTTTTAACGGTTTGCTTGATAACCATAGTGATGCGCTAGAAGATTTAAACTCAAGTCGTTTTGATAAGTGGGGAATAGATCCATGTAGCCATTTAATTTCTAAGGCTGCATTTGAGTTACAAGGTAATGAAGAAGAGCATGATGCTGAAGCCCGTATCCAACAATTATCACCAATTGGCAGTAAGGGGATCAATCAGCTCAGAAGTGAGCTTTTCGTTGCGGCCTTGCGTGTTAACGAGGCAATGATAAAGCTAAATGCAGCTGAGCATCATGATACTTTCAAATTGCTACCACAGCTCATCAACGGTAAATATCAAAGTCATGAAAATACCCCTAACCATGAAACATTGTGGGGGCTGTTATTTCTTCTGTATCCAGTAATGTCAACATCGCTATCATCAGTAGAAAGCCAATTCCGCTTGATGCAAAAGAAAGCAACGATAGGCTTAGCAATGTTCGATGAGGCAGGACAGTCAGTTAACTATCATGTCGTTGGGTTACTTCAGCGCTGCAAACAGGCTATGGTTGTTGGGGATCCTATTCAGCTTGAACCTGTGGTTCCAGTCCAAGGCGAAATTGACAGAGGTATTGCATCTGATTTTATTGCTATATCCAACAAAGATGGTGAAACCTCGTGGGGTGACTGCTTCCTTGTTAGCGAATCTTCAGCTCAGTTATTAGCCGATAGAGCCGGGCCAATAAAAGCGTTAATAGGCCAACGACAGGTTGGGCTTCCTTTGTTAGTTCACCGCCGCTGTACAGACCCTATGTTCTCTATTGCTAATAGTATTGCCTACGATAATAAAATGGTTATCGCTACAGTGCCTTACAAGTGGAAATCGGTCTCTTCAGGCTGGTTTAACGTGGTTGAGAGTAAAGATTCTATTAAACGGCAACGTTACAATAACCATACCGAGGCCGATTCCGCCTTTGAATTGATGCGTTATCTTGTTGAGCATCAACCCGATATGGCAAAAGGTGGTATTTACCTAATTACACCTTTTACTCACATGAAGAATGAACTTCAGACTAACTGGAAATCTTTATACAAACAGTCTTCGAACAAACAATGGATGCAGCAAGCGGCTCAACTCGGTGGTAAAGAAGGGGGGGAAGTCAGTGATTTTACAAAAGATAACATCGGCACCGTTCATACTTTCCAAGGCAAAGAAGCATCTGTTGTTATCTTCTGTTTAGCCGCATCGAAGGCTAGGGGAACCACTGGTGGGATCAAGTGGGCAAACAGCAAACCTAACTTGATTAATGTTGCCGTTACACGAGCAAAGCACCATTTATTCATTGTTGGTAACTATGAGGATTGGTGTCACGAAGCTTGTTCAAGCCAGCTTATTCGTGATGGTATGACAATCTATAATAGCATGGATGAGATCAGAGCTAATACGCCGTTATTACTGGAAGAACACTTAATGAATACAGTTAATACTCCTGAAGCATGCGTAGATCCAAGTTGTTCTAATTTCAGTAGTGTGTGGTGATTATTCTTTAAATAACAACACATTACTTAGAGTATTTTGATTGCAGAATGTAAGCAGAATACTCTAAGAATAAGTGATTATTATCTGTTTTAGCTAATCTGATTTTTCTCTCGCCATCAGGGTTTCTATCCATACGTCAAAAATATAGAGACTCAACTTAGGATTAAACTGAACAAATACAAGCTTCGACTGAAACAACGCCTCCTGAAGCACTTGAAAGTACACAAACCCTCGATACCATATTGTCAAAGACACCGCGTGACGTTCGTTGAGTATCTTGCTGGCAACAGCAACACCAATCCAATTGGGCTTAGTTAGAAAAGCGTGGGCATATTGATATCGTGTTGATGGCTTGCCAGTGTTGGATGACTTACAAGCGCACCACGCGGATTTTATGTCAGCGCCAATTCAACATTTCAATTATCGCATTAACGGCCAACGCTATGCAGCACGACCAAATCGAATCCGATTCGTGCGGTAGAGCTGAATCAGATACTGAACAAATACCAGAACATCGCGTAAATCGTTCGGCCACATGTCGATGAAGCGAACACCTGAAAAATAACGCAAGCAACGACTGTTGAGTCAATTGCTTGCCGTTTTTGATCGTGTGCTGTGTGAAATCTACAGCAGCAGCGAAGCAATGTGCTTGCAGATTTTGATCTTTGTAGCTCTTGGTAATGAGTACCGAACTTGAAGGACAATGCAAACTGACCATTTGCAGCAGTACCTTAAAGTAAGGTGCTAATTACCTATTTTATGGTAAATACAATTATGTTCAATGAAGTTATAGTAGACACACAAGATTCATTTTGCCAATGCGTTTTGGTGATTTATAAGCTATTGATATAACAGAGTAGACTTCACACCCATGAAGTTATGGTGCCCCGACCGGAATTTAACATAATATACATAATGCGCACTGACGGGGCCAAATTTAACATTTAAAAGGTCATTTTTGATATTGATGCGTCACTAACGAAACTTTTATTGATAAGGCTATTTAAACCTTTGGAAACAGTTAGTTAAATTAACTTTCTTTGGTTTTAAACCATCAATGAACTCGTTACGTTATCGGCAGAATGAAAACCATGGTTATGTCGTTATTTTCGTGGTGTTGGTTAAAATGGATTTTTAATCGCTACCACCAATCAATCATGTGTCTATCAATCGAAAATAACTTTCTAATAAGAATAAATTTTGCGAGGTATATCATGTTGCACGAATCGTTCGTCAAACTTTTTTGGAGACATTTTGACTCAATTTCCCAAGCTGCCGCATGGTTTCATGTAAAACCCGTGACCGTCAAACGTTGGTTGGCTGGTAAAGTTGATGTAAATCCGATGGCTGAAAAGCTACTTATCATCCGCGCCCGTGGCTATTTACCCGATGATACCCGTTGGCGTGGTTTTCGTATTGATGAGTATCGCTGCATTATTATCACTCCCGAAGGTCGCCAATTTGGCCCTAAAGAACTGGATTCATGGGCTGTTCGCTGTGACGAGTTTCATGCGCTAAAACGACTGTATGAGCTGGACTATATTCCAGTGCGAACCAATGTGGTTACGCCGCTGCCATTTCGTGGTGGTCGCCGCATTAATCAACCGGAATCTGAGACAGTCGCCAAAGAGAAAAAGAAACACTACAAGAAACGCAAAATCAAATAGTTAAGTGAACCCAAAGAATCCACATTCAACTTAATATGCCTCTTGTTTTATGGCTATCATCCTCACCTTAGTTTTGTACATATAAGGGATTATGAATGAGAAATTTAGTTATTGCCGTTTCGGTAGCGTTATTATCAGCATGTGGCGGCGGTTCGTCTGATTCACAAGCCACAGGAAACACTGCGATCTCCCCGACTCCATCAATTCAACCCAATGGTATCTATAAATCAGATGATGCCGTGATGATTATTGATACCGAGATTACTCATGGCGTACTTGCTGCTGATTCAAGTAATAATCTGTATTTATTCGATACGGCTACATTAAATAATGACACATTAGATCTTAAAGGCGTTCACCTTTGGTCTAATAGTGTTAGCTTTTACGATTCATCACAAACAGCATCGCTGACATTCAATGGCAATACAGCCAGCGCAATGACAACCATTGATAGTCAGTCATTTGTTCATACTTTCGTGAAACAGCCTGATAGTTTGTCTCTTAATCAGTTAATCGGTACACACACTAATACAGATGATGGTTCAACATGGGACATTGATTCAGCGGGTAATATTACGATTAATGGCATGTGTACTTTTTCCGGTACGTTGACCAAGAATGACCATTACTTCAAGGTTTCAATGACGGCAACAGCTTGTAGCCCTGCAAGCTATAACGGGGATTACGACGGGGCTGCATTTACGGTGGATGATAACGGTACTACCCAACTCGTAGGCGCACTTTATAGTGATGTGAGTATAGTTTGGGGAACTGTTCCTATTAATTAAACAATAAGCCCGCACCGCAGTTGCGGGCCTCTTTTTAAATATTGAAAGCAGATGAGTTAATTTTTTTTGCCATTTCAACTTGAAGTAAATTGTTTAAGTTTTCAAAATCAGAATAATTACTAAACTCTTGGACTCCTAAAAGTAAGTCAACACTTTCTCTATTTTCACGTTTCCATTCATTAAAATATGGGAAAGTGGATACTTCCTTTAAAAAATATTGAACTTCGATATAGTTGCCACGTGTAACTTTACCGTTGATAGATTTAAACCACTCTTGTTGTGCAATTTTTAGTGATGCACGCCAGATTGATTCTAAAGTTCCATTATCTAATCGAAGCCTTTCTAATTGAATAACGATAGATTCGTTATTTTGCACCTCTTGTATAAATAACCTTCTATATGACTTCATTTTCTCCGTTTTTTCTTGCTCAACTAAAGTGTTAACCTCTGTAAAAACTTTTTGATAAAAAGAGAAGAAATCTGATTTCTGCGAATTGTTAAGTATTTCGTATTTATTGGTATTAAAATAAGCACTGTTCTTTTTCTCTTTAGTTACATCATTTTCATCATGAACCCCATTCAAAATATCACGAGTGCTTTTTTGTAACGTGCTCATTCTACTACTAAGACGACTAAGACCACTAAAACTACTAAGATCATCATTAAATGATGATCTTAGCCTTGCAATAAACTGGTCTATTGCAATTTTTGAAATCGCATCTGCTTGTATTGTATTTAGCGGTCTGGAAACTGGATCTACTAACATTCTTACTTTAGTTATCTCTTGAATCCATGCAGAACGTTCTTGTTGACTTTCTGGATAGATAATTAAAGTGTAAAAAATAACCAAAAACACTGCTAGACCATGAGTGGCAACTATTTTTGCTACAACCTCAAACGCCTTACTATTCATACATTTCACCTATGATTTTTTTTGGTATTTTACATTTAAATTATTGTTGTTACTATTTTTTTTCCAAAAGTAAAATTCTGGATTCATGTGATTCAAGACACTTCTTTATCCATGTAATATCTGTCTTCATTGCAATTCCAGTTCCAAATGCCGAACAAAAACCAGTAGCCGCAGCGACTAACACTGTTTGATATAACTCCATCCAAATCCCCTATTTCTTCTCTTTTCTGAACGTGTCCCATAAGCCAATTAGCATGGCGGCTACGGCTGGAATTGCGCCCGACGCTTGAACTCCTGATTCACCGATAGTCACATCGGCTAGTTCTGTGTTGCCTGTTAAGATACCTGTGGCAACGCTGGCGATAAGTACTAAACCTGTTTGCGTACTTTTCTGTTTAAAGTCGATCATAACCATCCTTTTTTACGTAGAAACTTTAGGGTGTACGCGCCAATCACGACACCGACAACGCTGATACCAATGCTTTTTACGGTTGGATTCATGCCAGTTTCACCCCGTCTAATACTGTGTTGATTGGGTAGCTGTGCCCGACCTCCATTCTCGCCATCGCTTTGATGATGTTCGCCGCTACATGATCGTTGCTGACATCAATCGGCGCATGTTTACTGATACCCATCCATTCACTGACCATATTGGCGTAATGGTCGGTTTCGTTTTCATGGCTTGGGGCAAAGGTATGCACGATGCTGTGAATGGTATTGATACCGCGTCGCTGGTAGCTTCTTAGTACACGTGCACCCGCTCGAAAACCGTATTTGTTATCAGAGAAAATACAGAAACGCCCGTCTGTGCCTTGTTGGCCTAGCCAGTTATTACGCTTGTTGTATTCGATGTTTAACGGATTTTTATTACGGATACCGCGAACCGTTGAGCCTGTTGTCATGTCGTTAAGTGTTCCTGAATTATCGAGTAAATCTGACCACCAAAAATCATTAATCGGACTGCTATTGCCACCCTGATTGGTGGCAATGCTTTTCTGTCTTAGCCATATAAACAGCCCACAAAGGACGGTTAAACCCAAGACCCCACGCATTAATAAAAACCTATACCAACGGGCATGGCGGAATATTGCATTCCAATCATTCCGTAAAAATTACCGCCACTATTAACTTGGCTTGCAAAGTCTTCGGGACTAAATGTCAGCGTGATGGAATTCGGTTCAATCGCTGTCACTTGGGCGCTTGGCTTCATTCGACTCTCTACAATCACATGCTGTTCGGGGGCGAAAATATACGGCAAGTGTCGTTTGAAATTGAACTTCACCACGTTAGGCGTGACAACTTCAGCATTACTGCTGATTTGGTTTCGCCAGCCAAATGAACGGCGGTAAGCATCTCCATGGTGGGAGTTAGCAAAAATTGCGGGGTTATCGCCATGCTTATCGGTGTGCCAAAGGTGGGCGTTATAAATTCGCCCAGACTGCGCACCTTCTACCTTGATATACAAGGCTAATGTTCCGGCATCACCATAACGTTTACAGCCCACGGTTTCGGTTTCAATGGTGATTGGCAGCCATGGGTCAGACTCAGTAAAGGTATAAACCTTTTCCCCCATACGCTGACTCAGTTTTAGCTTGCCTTCGTAGTCATGCCATAAACGCGCAATACCGATAGTGACCGTTTGTCCGGCAACGCCAGACATAGAAACTCGTCCTTTCAAGGCTTGATGAGCACTACCGTTATAAGGAACGGATACAACCTGATAAAGCGTAAAGTTAGGCGAATAGTAAGACAGCACTCCGCTTTCCTTATCTATGTCTGGGTATGCCTCGTAATAGCCATCAGACAGCCCATCAATTTTAAACCCTGACACGCTATTGCTTTCGGTGGGTACTTCAACTGCCCAATCTGGTGCAACCATCATCGAACAGCGACCGTTTCCAATGGTACGGGATAAATCGAGCGTTTTACCTGCTTCGGCAATTAACTGACGGTAGTTAGGTTCAAGCTCCATATTTTCATTGAACTGTGAGTTAGCCAGTAAGTTAACGGCGGCTGGCTGCGAACCAGAGCTTAAACCATCAATCAGTGCGTAAAGGTCGGCGGCTGTTTTCTCAAACTCATCAGCAAGAAACTCTACTTTGTTACGTGGATCGCCAACGGGTAAACGCTGGCTTAATGTTTTCTCTGTCATCGAATCACCTCAATGATTTCTATTGTGTCGTTGTCAGTACCCGAAAAGCTCAAACCGCCAAAGCTGTCTATTCGCTGCTTTTCCCCTGGTGATAATGTGAAGCCATTACCAATGGTGACAACGCCCACATTAGTTAAACTGGCTTTTAACAAAACGTGACAACGTAATGAATTAGCATCTAATACCGCTTGCCCGCTGGCGATGGTTAATAGCGACGTTTCAACGGATGCACCGCCAACGGGTTTGGTTAATACGGGGTTAGTGGCGTAAATATTTACTCTTTGCCCTGTTTCTAATTGCACCTTGGGCAATTCAGATATAACAACTTGTTGATTCGCAGCTAACACCATTGCAGGCAAGGCTGAAACGGCAACCTGCTGATTTTCAGCCAGTTGCATGGCGGGTAATTCAGATACTTGAACGGGCGGCATTTGTGACACGGTCACAGACTTGCCATCCGTTGGTGGTACATATCGCCCAAAGCCATACAGAATTTCAACGTTGCCCGCTTCACCCAAGTTCTCAATGGACACTAACCCACTGAGGTTGTCATCAATGATTTGAGCGCCTTGCTGTAATCGGTATTCACCGCGTTCTGTTTGCAATAAAACCTTATTGTTACAGGCTTCGACATACAGAAATTCACCAATAATCTGAAATTGGTTACGTTGACGCGGTTGCATGAATTGTTTAAAGCTCATTACTTCTTACCTCGCATCACAAACGCCACAACCAACAAGAACGCGATCACTGAAATTACAATGGTCATCTGCTTTGAGGTTGCCACTTGCCCGCCGTCGATTTTCATTTCTGCTAGCTCTTTGAGGGTTTCAAGGTTATCGGTGTTTTGCTTGGCTTGATTACCCGCTAGCCCTGCCACGTACTGCAAGTTTTCACTGTGGGAATTGCTCACCAGTTTGGTGGTATCACGGCTGAGTGCGATCGCATCGCTGGCAATGTCTTTATTCGCATCAATGGCATCACTGCCTAAATTGGCCGCAATCCCCAACGCTTTTACGTTGCTGGTTAAGGCTAATTCGCCTAACTCTGCGGCGCGTTCCATTGCGCCGTGGTCAGTCATGGTGACATCAATGTTTGAGTCATTAACGCCCGCAATGGTGACACCTAAATTGTCACCTTGAATGGCATTCTGACCACTGGTATTGGTACTTTCTGTGGTGTTCTTACTGGAGCTACTGCCGCCGCCACCCATTACGAACCCTCCAAACTGAGTGACAACACGGTGTCATGTGTTGTCGTGTCTAAAATAGAAAAACCAAAGCGTTGTAAAATACGTTTCATGCCTTGGCGCACTGTGTGGTACTTAATCGAGCGGTAGCCTTGTGATTTGACGGCCTCAATGATGGTTGGCGCGGCATGTGTCAGCCCGCGCCCTGTCATGGCTAAAATCAGGTAGTCATTCTCTGCCGTTACCATTCCAACAAACCGAACCGACACACCTTTGCTTTTTAAGTGGTACAAGCTGGCGTGTTTGTTTTTCACTGCATCACAACAAAATTCAAATTCTGTTTTAGCGTTCTGGACGCGATCAAACGCTGGACGCAATAACAAAAATTGACTGTGAATATCAGCGCGGTTCGGTCGCATCAGTTGTAAGCGCATTAGCCCACCTTTTTCACTAAGAACCAGACCGCCATCAAGGCTAATAAGACAGGAAGCCAATTGGATAACGTATTGCCGCCACCCATGTTGATGGCACCCACCTTGAAACCCATGTTGGATTCAGACGTTGCGGTTGATGGACCCGCCGCACCACCGCCCGCACTGATTGGCATTGAACCGCCTGCCGATGCACCTAGACCGGGGATCATTTCATCACCCCCATGATATTGGCTAACCAAAGCCCCATAACAACAAAGAGCAAAATCTTAAACGTTCGGGCAAAGGCTTCACCGCTAAACAATCCGCCCGCAAAGCCGATACTGCCCGCGAATAACGGCCAAAATAGAAGTGGCATTTACTTACCTCGCATCATTAGCATCATGAACATCATCAAGACCACAACACCGCCGCCAATCATCAACATGTTGTTGTTCATTGGTGCGTACGCTATCGGTTGACCCGTTGGCTGTTGGGCTTGCTCTTGTTTTGGGCGGTTTTCTTCGGGTGCGGCTGATGCGACTTTCTCGGCTTCACTATCAAACCAAGCATTAACCAAACTTTCACCGCCATTGAAAATAGAATCGGTGATACCGCCGAGGCTTTCGCCCCAGCTATCCATTAAACTCATGGCGTCCCCTTATGCCGCGTTCGGCAATGGCTTGACCTGTTCAACCGCTTCAACAATCACCGGAATACTGCCGACTGCGTTTTTATCCAGCTCGAAGCACAATTGGCTACGGGCGGCAGTGTTTAACATGCCATCAGCACCAAAGCCGTAACGGATAAAGTCGAGACTAAACCAACCCACTGTTTGCTCTTTCTTCGATTGAGCAAGATCGTAAGCGTTGTCATCTTTGGTGATGTTCATTTCTTCGTAGGTATCACGAATAACACGAACACGTTGAATGGAATCATCTTTGAAGTGGATACGTTTGAGGTTTAAGCCAGCGCTACGCTCTGAAAAGTCGAAAGGCGTACGCCCTGATGCGGCAGCAAACCAAGTCAATTCATACAAGCGCGGCATGTAATAGCGTTCGGCTTGTGCTGGCAGCACATGGGCGCGGGCACGCATTGATGGTGCTTTTACTGACGAATCTTTGGCTTTGAGTGTGATGTGAATAAACCAAATTTCACCCGCTAAGGTAACGAGGTCAGTTTGACGAACACCAATCTTGGTACGCAGCGTCGCATCACCAAATGAAATGGTATAACGACCTTCTTGAGCGTAGTTTTTACGGTGGGCTTGCAGTGCAACCAGTGTTTCGCCTGAAATACTGTATTTAGCAGAACCATTCAAAGACACTTCAACGCGTTCAATGTCTTTTGGATCGGTAATATCCGTCACCAATTCGATGCTGTGATAAGTGGGACCCGAAACCATGCGCAGTGAAGCACGATTGCCCCAACCTACACCTTCAATCGGATCAAGTTCTTTAGGGCGTGGAGCGAAGTTTGTGCTTAACAATTCCATGCTTACCCCTTAGCCGATTTGGTCTTCAACGGCATCAACATTATTTGATGCCCAGACAACGCCAGCAGCGACAAGCAGTGCAATCACTGCTGTGACTGCATACCCTTTAGTTTTTGCATTCATGTTTATTAGCTCTCTGTATAAACGTGGTTAAGAGCCAATAGGAAAACAGGTGATTCGGTTTTAAGGCAAACAGAAAAAAGCCCGCGAACCTATAGGTTTACGGGATTTAAAGAATTTGGTTTAACGCACAAAATTTAATGCAGAACAGGTTCAACTACAATCTCACCACAAATACATGTAACGATTTCTCGCTCCTCATCAACGTAAAAGTCTTCCTCTTGCCCGCACTCTGGGCAAGGCTCAAACTCAATTCTAATACCATACATCTCGTACCCTCAATTAACGCCTAAGAGTATTAGTAACACGAAAATTTAGGTGATTTAATCTAGGTTTAAAAAGTGTGGAGATGTCTCGCAAGTTTAAAAGGGAAACAACATAATATAAGGCTATCTTTCCTTAAGCGAGATTACAAAAAAGGTCTGCTATTAGCAGACCTTTTTTCACGGTACATAGAACAGATATTAGGTTAAATTCCAAATTAAAGTTGGTATATAAATAATTAGTATTTAGCTTTAATGGTTGTTTTTTCAGTTTGTAGCTTACGTATTTCAGCATCAATTTTAACTAATCTATCTTTATCATCTTTAGTCATAGATTTACTCTTCGGATTAAAATCACATGCTGAAAGAGCTTTCTTAGATTTTGATGTAAAACCAGATAGGTTAACTTTAAAATTAACAACTTCTGATCTCCTATCATTTTGGATTTTTATATAAGCATTGTTGCCAGCAATCATTTGAGCAAAAATCTTACTAAGGTTATTTTTAGTAGAATCATTTACATAGCCAGAACGGTATGAGTTTGTGTATAAACTACCACTTAACTTTACAGGAGCGTTATCATCCACCTTGATGAAAACCTCCACATTAGAACGGGGAGTAGCTAATGCCGAATCCGTATCAAATGTCAGCATTATGTCTTTATCTCCTCCATTTACATCACATCTAATACCGATATTTTTCTCTAACTTGTATTGATAATAAAAAGCACTGACCGTCCGTTCTCCTGTAATAGCATCTGTATTATCAGTAGTTAGCCATTTTGCTGTTGCTGCTGTTGCTGCTGTTGAAAATAGAATAACAACAAGAGTAATAAATACGTTTCTTAGGTGTTTCATTTTTATTTCCATTATGATGTGGTTTTGATGAATATCTATTGGTGTAAATAACATTTGAATTTCACATCAAAACCACACAGTGTAATTAATAACTATCGATTATAAAGGAAATTAAATTATGGAACGAGATCATCGGCTAGATTTGTCAGTGTAAATTATGGCTAAACAAAAAAACTAACATTTTTACCAACAAATCACGCCCTTCGTCCACGCCTTCCCATCCTGCAAGATGTACTCAAGTTTCACTAAAGGAATAATTTCACTCGCAGGTATCCCTGTTTTACGTTGAATATAATGCGCACTGTCATCGGCTTTTTGCATCATCACACACGCATACTGACAGTTATCAATGATCGTCTTTGATACTTCCTGACCACGTTGAAACATGTTGATGGTGTGAATGTTGTATTTCCGCCCTAGCCTCAATAACTTGCCATGATAGCCCGTTGCTTTGCCTGTAGTGTGGCTATGCTCGGCAACTTCTTCACAAATCACCTTTATCGGTTTGGCATGTTTACCATCACCGACACCCCATGCAATTGAGCAGAAACGGTCAAAATCTTCTTCGGTGGTTTCTCGTTTCGGATAATACGCAATCTTAAACCCTTGCTTGGTTTTACGACCAGCAATGACGGCAATAGCAAAGTCACGCAGGTTGGAATAGCTACGAACGACACGCCCCGCAAGCTTGCCTTGGTAGTCGTTAAGAGGATCAAAGATAAGTACTTGGTCGGTTGCCTTAACAAACAGCTTTTTGGCTGCGGAGGTTTTCCCGCAGCCAGACATGCCAACCGCATACGCATGATGATTATCTAGCGTATTGTTTTGGTTAACAGGTTGGAGTTTCACGCGGCCACCTTTTCATTATCATCGTCATTCGCTGCCGCCTTCGATTTTATGTCTTCTAGCTTTAACTGCCTGACTTGCATCATGCTGCTGAACCCTAATAAACCAATCGCAAACAATGCCATGATTTCGTCCATATACGGTTCTAACCATGGTGGCGGTTTACCGCCGTACTTCACAATCAAGGGCGCAACCTTATAGGCTACGTTTTCGGCTTGGTCGGCATCAAATTTAAAGTCTTTATGTACCGCCATTTTAAGTGTTGATTCTGCCGCCATTAAACCCATGAATACGATGCCCGCAGCCGCTTCAATGGACATGGTTTCGGGTTCTTCTTTTGCTTTAACGTCGGTTTGTGTTGGGTCAAAATCGACATCATCATTGAAGCTATTGGTAAACCGTTTTTCATCTTCTTCTGAATGGTGTTCAATCTGTTCGGCTTCTTCTGGCTTGATTGGTTCTTCTAGTTCCATGTTGTTTCCTATAGGTTGATTGGGTTAGTTGAATTTAACGATTGCACCGCCAGTAAGCCCGCCAAGGACAATGCCGCAAAGCACAGCACCCCAACCAATACGCTTTTGTTGCGGTTCTTTTTCGGTTTGATTATCGGTTGTGGTTCGGCTGCTGGTTTGCTCTGCAAGGCAGGTAGTTGCTGGCTTTTCTGGCTTAACGATTGGGCTTTTATTGCCTCCGACTTCACCGCTTGTGTCTGTTGATGTTGGCGATGTTTCTTCAATGATGATTGATTCTTCGGGTTGCGCTTGCTCACTGGCGATTAGCTCCGTGTTGGTTACATGGAATTGATTAAATACACGTTGAACCGGATCACCGGTGCGTTGGTCGGTGCCGCATTTATCGCACATTGAATATAGGAACTTTGCACGTTTACCCCGCGAACGGTGCAAGGTACGCACATCACCACATTCACAGCGTTGACCGCCAACGGTCGGATTAGTTGAGGCGCGTGTCGGCCATCCGTTGTTATCCATTGAAATGCCCTCCACTACGCTGTTCTAATTCAGCCAATTTCTGATTAACGCCATTCATCCAAACCAACACCAAACGCAGTGGCGCAATCAGCTTTGAGGCAAACATGTTGCCTTTAGCTTTTTTCACTTCGTTTTCCAGTTCTAGCGTGATTACTTTCAATTCATCCATGGTTTACGGTTTCCTCTATGCAGCTAATACGTGGATTTCATACTGTTCGCGGATTAGCATAGATTTGGCTAACTCCGCCTCGTTATCGATTTCATTTGGCACTAATGGGTCACTTAGGACGCTTTGCCAATAAGCGCGTTTCTCTTTGAATCGTTCGTACTTGTTGGCGTATTCAATACGGGCAAACTGTTTGGCTTCATTGACGGTTTGGCGATAAGCATCATCATCAGATTTAGATTCCATTGACCAGCCCCGTGCACCCGCCGCCCAGAGCAGAAAATCCCACACCTTTTCTTCTGCTTTTTTTCCATCAAATGACAAACTGAAAATGTTCTTAGTGGAGGCATGTACTTCACGACTTTTTATTTGGCTCCGAACCGCTTTTTGTTGGTGCTCAAGCCGAATAATGCGGCCTGTTAATTTGTGGATCACGTCTTGTGGCTTTTGGGCTTGTTTGGCTATCGCTTTCGCCTTGACGGTTTGGTCTAACTGCTTATTAAGTCGCCTCAAGCTACGGTCTAGCGGTTTGCGCCATTGCTCTAACTTGTAACCACATTCTTTGATAATGGCTGCCATATTTCCCGCTTCAAAACTGTCAACACATACCCACGCGGGGGCGCGGCTACATTGGGCAATATTGTAACGATTCCCTTTAATTAACCCTTGGTCGGCGTTTTCACCTTTGGCCGCATAACCAACGGCTTTAATTAGGTAAGTTCCGGCAGCTTTGGGCTGTTTAATACGTTGTAAGTTAGCCATGCCATTACCCCATATTTTTTCAATACGTTTTGACCAGGCTGAAAATAACGGCTTAGGCACTAACCAATTAAGTAAAACATGAACATGTGGGTTGGGCTCACCGTTCTCATTCGCAGGACATTCAGCCACCCAAATGTAATGAAAGTCGGCAGGGTCTTGAGTAGGACCAAATTCACTTGGTTTACTATGACCAGCCACCGACTTGTCTTTTAGTTTGCAATATTCCGCACCACTTTCCAGATCAACCTCTACGGTGTGATTTGCTATCCAACCACGGTGATACATCTTTTTAGCGCTATCAAGAAAACGAGAAACCTCTTTGCCTATGGTTGTTTCCGCGGTTTTCGTTAATGTGAATACTTTTTCTGGCTTAGCAAATAATGGCGAGTATGACCCTGCAATATCACCGTTTTCGTTCATCACTTTAACCAAGCCATCATCATTAATATCGACGGTTAGCGCAGGGTCATCGGCACACATATCAATGTAACAATACGGCCCTGCAATATGATTAATCGGTTTCGCCATGTTTCGTTTTATGTTTATCGGGGTATTGGCTCCATCAGTGCATTTCAGTTGTGGACGACCACGTAACATTGAGCGTGAACCACGAGTTTTACTGGCTGGAAGCGGTGGTTTAGGCAGGGTGCAATATGGCGCAGCGTCACCATCAACCATTCCGCCAAATAATTTATTTCGTTGTTCTTTGGTAAAGGTCAGGGTTAAGAACGTGGTAAATCCACCGCAGCATGTTGCAACATAAGCACCCGATTCAAAAATTTTGCTCACAGCACGCTTAGTCAGACTTTCAGTAAAGCGATCACCCTCTTGTGGATCGGGTGCAGAACTTGACGGTGTTTGAGTGTGATATTGGATTTTATATTGACCAGACCATTCACGATTCATCAACCTGATTGAATTTGGGTTGATTTTTGGCTCGGTAATCTTCGACTTGCCTTTAGGCGCTAAGACGCGTGCTTTGTTTCCATCTTCTGTAATCGTGTATAACGTGTCTTGATTGTAGAAAGCCTCGGTACTGGATAGAACCGTATCACCGCGCTGTAGCTTGCGTTCTTGTCGCAGAATCTTATCTAATTGGGCTTGTTGTGGGTGTGTCGGACTTTTGCGCCCTTGGACAAGCCTATTGTTTTCGTCACTTCGTGCCGCCGCTTCGCGGAGATGTTTAGCGTTATAGTTAGGCAAAGAAGCAGCATACGCTTTTTGTTTATTGGCAATAAAATCAGTATCTCGGTTAACGCGATTTAAATTCCAAAACTGTTGCGGTGTAACTTCTTGAGGTCGTGGACCACAAAAATTGAATCCTAAAAAACCGCTCTCGAAGGCGGCTTGATTGCTTTTAGTAATATCGACTGGCTGAACAGCGCCAGCCACATAGAGAACATCGTTAGGCGGCAACATTAGCAATCACCTCCGTTAATTCCTTTCGAGTCTCTTTGATATAGGCCATAAACTGAATGGCGGTGCGGCGTTCGCCCGCCAATCGATAACTTCGCGCCAGCGCAATGCTGGCTCGAATGTCATTTTTCAAAAGTTGATAAAGGGTGCTGTTCATTACAAGCCACCCATAACATCAACGGCGTTAGCAAAAGCCTGATAGATGCGACGAAACTCAGCAGCATCATTCAAGAAAAACGCGACATCTTCATGATCGCCATTAAGACGATTTTGACGCGCAATCATTAGAGAACGCTTACATTCACGATAAGCATGGTCAGCCATGTACTGTGCGGTGATTGATTTATCTACTGGGATCGCAACTTCGTGCAATGGCATAGAAGAAACCGCCGCCCCCGAAGGGGCTTTAGTCACTTGCTTAGGGATTCTTTGAGTATTCATGACATCACCACTAAACGGCGTTTATCATCAACCGGAATAATTGCCATAACAGAACGCAGATATGATGGCTCATTACCTGCAAAATTAACGCACTGTGAAACCGCACGATAGAAATTAGATTCAGGGGTGAAAGGCAACGTTTTGTTAACTGTTGCACCTGCATTGGAATACCATTCAACGGATGTGCTCATTTCCACACCTCCGACAACATTGCTTCTAATGTTTCGATAACGAGTTCATCATTCTCAAGCGTTTTAGTTACCCGTTGTATATATTCGTCATTGCCTGTTTGTTTAAATTTCTTAAGATGTTTTTCAGATTCACGTTTATTGTGCTTTATTGCAGAAATAGCCATGCAAAGAGAATAGAATTTCGTTTCTTTGGTTGTCATGTTCATAATGCACCACCTTTCGCGATAGTTGCGCGACGTGCTTGAACTTGAAAAGTACGGCTATAGCGGTAATCACTACACCCAAGCGGTATGAAATTTAGTTTTTTCTTAATTGGTTTATTAATGCGATGTTGCTTCAATTCCGTTTGTAACTGTTTGATATGTTCTAGTGGTGTCATGTCCGTATCCCCATACAAAGCAAGTTAATGTGTACGGGTTCATATTAGTAAGTTTAATCTTGATATCAAGATGCCCCTTACTATAGGAAATGACATTTTGATCGCCTATTATTTAACAACTTATGGCTAAAACACGGTATTTGCATGACATATACAATTGAATTGCTCGATATGGTCAAGGCTAGATATAACTTGACCTCCGATTACCAGCTTGCCAAAAAATTAAATGTCACAGGTGCTAGAGTTAGTAACTGGAGATGTAAGAAAAATTCGATGGATTGGGACATAGCTTTTGCTATTGCTGACCTTTTAGAACTAGAAGATCACAAAGTCGTTCACAATTTGTTGGAAGATAAATATGAAAACCCCCGCCTAGTCAACGCTTTACGAGTAATAAGCCCTAATTAAAGGGCTTTCAGCATGATTTACCACGCTATACATAATGCGTACTGGCGGACACCAATCCCAAACGCCATAAATCCAGTAATACCAAGGCTTAGGCGCTGAAATCCTTGGCTACTTAACTTTGCCGTGATGTCCTGCCATATCTGCTGGGCTTTATGAGTCTTAGCTTTATCAGCCGCAAGAAAGATCAATGCTTCGTGCACATCAATGTTTGAATTTTCAGCTAGAAAAATAGCTTCATTATCAGTGAGTTGCCTAGCTCCACTTCTAATATTACTCATCTTCTGCTTACTAATACCCAAATCATGCGCAATTTGTTTGTCTTGCACATAGCTTTTAGCTTGTTTATAGGCATCTAACAGTTGATTTGCATACATTGCATTGCTCCTTTTTTTCCTAGTTTAGACCATTAGTATCCAAAAATCGTGTCTTGAGGTATCGATTCATCAGGACTACAGTATCGGTAAATCAGGACTGGTAAGTATTTGGAGTTACATATGGCTATCAACATTCAACTTAATGACGGTGTTCGTTTCTTTGATAACGGTCGAGAAATTGTTGTTGTTACCGCTGCGTATGCTCCCAAGTATTTACAAGCCAAGGCTTACTCAAACAAAGAAGTTTTCGAGATTACTGACTTGGCAACTCAAATTGCTGATGGTCGCTCGCTTTCATTCTGGTCTGGCGTTGTTCAGTCTGTTGGTCAGGATGCTCAATCATGATGTCGCCTGATGTTGTCCTTCAAGCTGAGCAGCAAGAGAAATCGAACTGGTTCACGCGTAACGAACTGGCAGAAAAATCAGCATTAGAACTAAAGTTACCTTGTCACTTTAAGTCTGGTTCAACTCAGGCGGTAATGCCAGAGTGTTACAACGTGGTCGCGTCCATCTTTAATGATGAGTTTGGTATCAATCCATTCTATGCCGCGCCCCAGCCTCACTTAGTCCCGCGTTTTGATGACCATTCAAAGAAGACGTTTTTCGTTCCTGAAAAAAGTTGGGTTGTTCGTGCATTTGATGCGTGTAAGTCACATCGAGAATTTGCACCGGTGATGACACGTGCCTTCATCAACATGACGAAAAAAATTGATTACCTTGATGCCGTTCGTGCTGTTGAATCCGCTAACGAACGTCTGACAAAAATGGAATTTCGTTACACCTCAACCGATGAAGAATTATGTGAGTTTGCAAAAGCCAAGTCTGCACATGTCATGCGTAAGGTTGCGGCCATTGATGACACACAAGCTGCTTTTGAAGTCGCACGTAACATTCTGGCTGATTACGGTTTGGCGTTTCGTGATGAGCTGGTTGAACAAAAGGAAAAAGATAACGAGTTACAAAGTTTGATTAACCGCGCAACCAATGAGCTTTGGTGGCGTCGTGCTTTACGTCAACGCAGTGCGTTAGAAATTGAACGTGTTGCCCGTGATTTAACAATTGTTCATAAGCATGGTCAGTCTTACTGCTCAAACTTTTCGCTCCAACGTCGTCGCGTTCGTGACCAAGACAACTTATCCATGATGCAAAACACCATTGCTTATGATGCGGATGACGAATCTAACTGGTTCACGCTGAATGAGTTGGCGGGAAAATCTATTTCTAACCCTGAAATTCGACGTGCTGAAATGTTTGTCCGTTTGAAGGGGTTCGAGAGTATTGCACAAGCGAATGATCATGTTGGGATGTTCTATACACCCACATGCCCTAGCCGCTTTCACTCTGTGGCCAGTAACAAAGTTAATCAGAAATGGTTAGACGCAGACTGCCCAACAACCCAAGACGCACATGATTATATGACGTCGATGTTTGCTGATTTTCGCAAGGCACTCGATAAAGCTGAGATTAAAGTTTACGGCTTGCGTGTTGTTGAGCCTCATGCCGACGGTTGTCCTCACTGGCATCTGTTGTTCTTCATGGAAAAGCGTCATGAATCCACGGTGACAAGCCTCTTTAAAAAAGAAGCAATGAAGGATTCACCGAATGAAAAAGGCGCAAAGAAATACCGTTTCACATCTGAAAAAATCGATTGGTCAAAAGGCTCTGCGGTTGGCTACGTCGCCAAGTACCTGTCTAAAAATATCGATGGTAAACATATCGATTCTGACCGTTCAACCACGCTTGAAGGTACAGAAGCCGCTGAGCGTGTTGTTACTTGGGCGCGTGTTAATCGCATCCGTCAGTTTCAATTTATTGGTGGTCCATCCGTTACCGTTTGGCGTGAACTTCGTCGAATTCGTCAAGATTTGAAAGAGGATGATGCTGTGTTTAATCGCCTTGATAAGGGTGAATGGCTCACTCTTGAAAATGTCCGTCGTGCGGCTGATTCATCGGATTGGGAAGCCTTCTGTCTTGCGATGGGCGGTGTGTTCGTACGTCGTAATGACCAAACCGTTAAGCCTGTTTATCAAGTGCCTACCATCATGGAAAAGCTGATTGATGAGTTTGGCGAGGAGCATACAACCACCCTAACCTCTAAAACCCGCTATGGCGATGATGCCAACACTCGTGTGATTGGTGTGGTCTTCAAAGCTGCCTATCTTGCGACGCGTGGCCGTCAATGGAAAACCGAAAACAAAGAAAAATTCCTTCGTGGAACCAAACGCATCATGACGGGTGTCACTGACATCTTCGAGGTGCTAGAACGCGAGGGAGAATACCAACGTATGGCTGATGAGCAATACGACCAGTACCAACAATATTTACAACGTGTCGATGAGCTTACGGCTTTTGCTTTTGATGAGTCGCAATGGCCTGCGTTCGTGGGCGCAGCCCATGACGTAGGTTATTTCGATTCATCCTTGGACTTGTGTCAATAACTGTCCCCCCTTTTAAAAATTGGAGAACTCAAATGATTATCAAAGGACGCATCAACGATTCTGACGATATCGAAAAGAAAACGAATACCAATGAGAAAACGGGTGAATCCCGCGACTCTGGCACAGTGAAACTGCAACTGTTTAACCCCTCCGAGGTGGTTGATTGTCGTGTGTCCCCTGATGTGTGGGATTCAATGGGCGGTGGTTCGGATTTACAGAAAATTATCGATAAGAAAGTCGAGTTTAAGATCCAACACGTAGAACGATCTTTTGCAGGTGATGGCGGTAAACACGTGAGCTTTTCAGGCTGGCACTTGTTGGCTGTTCCGTCACTTGAAAGCAAACCAACACAACAAGGCTAACCCATGACTGACTTAAATCCCGAAGACATTACAAAGATTCTGTTCTGCGTGGGTCTGGTCATTTGCTTCGCCCTTGGTGCGATTAAAGGTGGTCAACGATGATTGAAATTGTTGCCTATCTGTTCGGGGCTTGGGGTTTAGGTTGGTGTTTTGGGTTCTCGATTCTAGCGTACAAAAAATTCATTGAAACCACTTACACGGGGTAAGTGTTTCTTATTTCAAACCCTCAATAATGAGAACAATACTATGTCTACATTAAAAAATGCGTTAACTGTTCACCAAAATAAATTGATTGCAGCTGGTCTGATGGTTGTGTCTGGCTCTTCGTTTGCTGAAGGCAATGGCGCGGCGGCGGCCTTTACTGCTGTCGGTGCTCAAGTGACTGAATATGAAGGCTACACATGGCCTGTCATTCTGTCGGTAACGGGCGCGTTTATCGGTATCAAGCTATTCAAGAAATTTGTTAATCGAGCTGTTTAATCGAATAACGATACCCCTTTGTTATTTACATCATGGGCGGCTTCGGTCGCCCTTTTTTATGAGCGCAATATATGAAACGGTATTTATTTTTATTATTGGTGTTGATTCCTTTCTATTCTTCTGCAGCTGATATTTATGTTTTAACCTATCCAGCCAGTCTTTATTGTGGTTCAACTGGTACTAAGGCTTCACTTGCTGAATGTTTGAATAGTGGTTCTTATGAGCGTGCTAATTCGAAAATGGTTTCTTGGAGTCAAGGAAGTAATGTTTTTAGTTGGAAGTTTTCTTCTTCAAATGACCCTAATAAGTGGTTCGCTGCTAAGGG
>NZ_PYOC01000029.1 GCF_003026215.1 Photobacterium indicum | reverse complement strand
TGTTCTTCATGGAAAAGCGTCATGAATCCACGGTGACAAGCCTCTTTAAAAAAGAAGCAATGAAGGATTCACCGAATGAAAAAGGCGCAAAGAAATACCGTTTCACATCTGAAAAAATCGATTGGTCGAAAGGCTCTGCGGTTGGCTACGTGGCTAAGTACCTGTCAAAGAATATCGATGGTAAACATATCGATTCTGACCGTTCAACCACGCTGGAAGGAACGGAAGCCGCTGAACGTGTTGTTACTTGGGCGCGTGTTAATCGCATTCGTCAGTTTCAATTTATTGGTGGTCCATCCGTTACCGTGTGGCGTGAACTTCGCCGAATTCGTCAAGATTTGAAAGAGGATGATGCTGTGTTTAATCGCCTTGATAAGGGTGAATGGCTCACTCTTGAAAATGTTCGTCGTGCTGCGGATTCTTCTGATTGGGAAGCTTTCTGTTTAGCAATGGGCGGTGTGTTCGTGCGTCGTAATGACCAAACCGTTAAGCCTGTTTATCAAGTGCCTACCATCATGGAAAAGCTGATAGATGAGTTCGGTGAAGAGCATGCAACCACCCTAACCTCTAAAACCCGCTATGGCGATGATGCCAACACACGTGTGATTGGTGTGGTCTTCAAGGCTGCTTACTTAGCTACACGTGGGCGTCAATGGAAGACCGAAAACAAAGAAAAATTCCTTCGTGGAACCAAGCGCATCATGACGGGTGTCACTGACATCTTCGAGGTACTTGAACGCGAGGGAGAATACCAACGTATGGCTGATGAGCAATACGACCAGTACCAACAATATTTACAACGTGTCGATGAGCTTACGGCTTTTGCTTTTGATGAGTCGCAATGGCCTGCGTTCGTGGGCG
>NZ_PYOC01000028.1 GCF_003026215.1 Photobacterium indicum | reverse complement strand
TTTACCACGGTGTGGTTCATGACTGGGGTGAAGTCGTAACAAGGTAGCCCTAGGGGAACCTGGGGCTGGATCACCTCCTTACCTAAAGATTTATAGTTTGATGCAGTGTCCACACAGATTGCTTGGTCGAAATGTAAAAGAGCGCTAGCGTTGCCCAACAACGCTGGCAGAAAACTAAGTCCCGTTCGTCTAGAGGCCTAGGACACCGCCCTTTCACGGCGGTAACAGGGGTTCGACTCCCCTACGGGACGCCACTTTCTTATTTAGTTAATAAAGAAAGTAACAATGGGTCGTTAGCTCAGTTGGTAGAGCAGTTGACTTTTAATCAATTGGTCGTAGGTTCGAATCCTACACGACCCACCATCTTCTCTTCGAGGATGGCAGTTTTGAGTTCACTTTTTTAAAAGTGAAAACAAGCTGAATACGGAGGGCGATTAGCTCAGTTGGGAGAGCACCTCCCTTACAAGGAGGGGGTCACTGGTTCGAGCCCGGTATCGCCCACCATTCTTTCCTAATACTTCGTTATGAAGTTCGTCGTTTAGCATACTAAACGTCCTCACTTCATGCCTTGTCTTAGAAAAGAAACATATATATTGGGGCTATAGCTCAGCTGGGAGAGCGCTTCGCTGGCAGCGAAGAGGTCTGCGGTTCGATCCCGCATAGCTCCACCACTTTCTAAATATATTCTTACTCATGATGAGTGGAGTGTGGTTAGAAAGTGGATTATTTGTCTCTGTAGAGATAGAAAAACACATGCTCTTTAACAATCTGGAAAGCTGACTAGTAAATTGAATCTTAGGATTCAATTACAAATGTTTTTATCGAATGATAAAAACGAGTTCTCAAAACAAACACACATTCAAGTGTCTTGTGTAAGAGTCCGGCGAAAACAAATCCTCTCTTTTAAAGAGAGAAACCTTGGTTGTTGCCATACGAAACCTCTTGGGGTTGTATGGTTAAGTGACTAAGCGTACACGGTGGATGCCTTGGCAGTCAGAGGCGATGAAGGACGTATTAACTTGCGATAAGCCTAGTT
>NZ_PYOC01000027.1 GCF_003026215.1 Photobacterium indicum | reverse complement strand
AGAGAAACCTTGGTTGTTGCCATACGAAACCTCTTGGGGTTGTATGGTTAAGTGACTAAGCGTACACGGTGGATGCCTTGGCAGTCAGAGGCGATGAAGGACGTATTAACTTGCGATAAGCCTAGTTTAGATAGTAAAAATCACTTGAGACTAGGATTTCCGAATGGGGAAACCCAGCTGCATAAGCAGTTATCATAACGTGAATACATAGCGTTATGAGGCGAACCGGGGGAACTGAAACATCTAAGTACCCCGAGGAAGAGAAATCAATTGAGATTCCGGCAGTAGCGGCGAGCGAACCCGGATTAGCCCTTAAGCGGCATTAGCGTTAGGTGAAGGTACTGGAAAGTACAGCGATACAGGGTGATAGCCCCGTAACCGACAACGCTTTTACCGTGAAATCGAGTAGGACGGGACACGTGATATCCTGTTTGAACATGGGGGGACCATCCTCCAAGGCTAAATACTCCTGACTGACCGATAGTGAACCAGTACCGTGAGGGAAAGGCGAAAAGAACCCCTGTGAGGGGAGTGAAATAGAACCTGAAACCGTGTACGTACAAGCAGTAGGAGCCCACTTGTTGGGTGACTGCGTACCTTTTGTATAATGGGTCAGCGACTTAATTTTAGTAGCAAGGTTAACCGTTTAGGGGAGCCGTAGGGAAACCGAGTCTTAACTGGGCGTACAGTTGCTAGGATTAGACCCGAAACCAGGTGATCTAGCCATGGGCAGGTTGAAGGTGAGGTAACACTTACTGGAGGACCGAACCGACTAATGTTGAAAAATTAGCGGATGACTTGTGGCTAGGGGTGAAAGGCCAATCAAACCTGGAGATAGCTGGTTCTCCCCGAAAGCTATTTAGGTAGCGCCTCGGACGAATACTACTGGGGGTAGAGCACTGTTAAGGCTAGGGGGTCATCCCGACTTACCAACCCTTTGCAAACTCCGAATACCAGTAAGTACTATCCGGGAGACACACGGCGGGTGCTAACGTCCGTCGTGAAGAGGGAAACAACCCAGACCGCCAGCTAAGGTCCCAAAGTTATAGCTAAGTGGGAAACGATGTGGAAAGGCTCAGACAGCCAGGATGTTGGCTTAGAAGCAGCCATCATTTAAAGAAAGCGTAATAGCTCACTGGTCGAGTCGGTCTGCGCGGAAGATTTAACGGGGCTAAGCTATACACCGAAGCTGCGGCAAT
>NZ_PYOC01000026.1 GCF_003026215.1 Photobacterium indicum | reverse complement strand
ATAGGTTATAAGTAATCGTACTCCAAACCGACACAGGTGATCAGGTAGAGAATACCAAGGCGCTTGAGAGAACTCGGGTGAAGGAACTAGGCAAAATGGTACCGTAACTTCGGGAGAAGGTACGCTCCTGGCGGTGATGAGACTTGCTCTCTAAGCTGCTGGGAGTCGCAGATACCAGGTGGCTGCAACTGTTTATTAAAAACACAGCACTGTGCAAAATCGAAAGATGACGTATACGGTGTGACGCCTGCCCGGTGCCGGAAGGTTAATTGATGGGGTTAGACGCAAGTCGAAGCTCTTGATCGAAGCCCCGGTAAACGGCGGCCGTAACTATAACGGTCCTAAGGTAGCGAAATTCCTTGTCGGGTAAGTTCCGACCTGCACGAATGGCGTAATGATGGCCACGCTGTCTCCACCCGAGACTCAGTGAAATTGAAATCGCAGTGAAGATGCTGTGTACCCGCGGCTAGACGGAAAGACCCCGTGAACCTTTACTACAGCTTGGCACTGAACATTGACCCTACATGTGTAGGATAGGTGGGAGACTATGAAATACGGGCGCTAGTTCGTATGGAGTCGTCCTTGAAATACCACCCTTGTATGCTTGATGTTCTAACGTTGGCCCCTTATCGGGGTTGCGGACAGTGCCTGGTGGGTAGTTTGACTGGGGCGGTCTCCTCCCAAAGAGTAACGGAGGAGCACGAAGGTGGGCTAATCACGGTCGGACATCGTGAGGTTAGTGCAATGGCATAAGCCCGCTTGACTGCGAGAATGACAATTCGAGCAGGTGCGAAAGCAGGTCATAGTGATCCGGTGGTTCTGAATGGAAGGGCCATCGCTCAACGGATAAAAGGTACTCCGGGGATAACAGGCTGATACCGCCCAAGAGTTCATATCGACGGCGGTGTTTGGCACCTCGATGTCGGCTCATCACATCCTGGGGCTGAAGTCGGTCCCAAGGGTATGGCTGTTCGCCATTTAAAGTGGTACGCGAGCTGGGTTTAGAACGTCGTGAGACAGTTCGGTCCCTATCTGCCGTGGGCGTTGGATGATTGAAGGGGGCTGCTCCTAGTACGAGAGGACCGGAGTGGACGAACCTCTGGTGTTCGGGTTGTTACGCCAGTAGCATTGCCCGGTAGCTAAGTTCGGAATCGATAACCGCTGAAAGCATCTAAGCGGGAAGCGAGCCCTGAGATGAGTCATCCCTGATACTATAAGTATCCTAAAGGGTTGTTGAAGACTACGACGTTGATAGGCAGGGTGTGTAAGTGCTG
>NZ_PYOC01000025.1 GCF_003026215.1 Photobacterium indicum | reverse complement strand
TGAAAATCCTCGTGTCGGTGGTTCGATTCCGCCTCGAGGCACCATACAATTCCCTTTTAGTTCAGTTGGTAGAACGCCGGACTGTTAATCCGTATGTCGCTGGTTCAAGTCCAGCAAAGGGAGCCACATTAAAAAGCCTTGTCTTCGGACGAGGCTTTTTTATGCCTGCTATTTGTCATTATCCCCCCTTTCATCACATTAATACGCTTATTATACTCAGAAATCCCCTTCCCCCTTTGTACCTCTCCATACTCGCTCTATAAAGTTCACCTACGCAATAATTCAAATAGATATAGTTAAGTGGATAGGTAAGCAGAAGAAGCCATAAATCGCACTTTAAAGGCTTTTTTTACCATATCTTCGACTACGTTTAGGTAAGAGTATTAATCTTTTTACTAACTCAAGGATGACCAATGATCACCTTATATGGCTACCCTCGCTCTCGTTCATTACGTGTATCATGGTTACTTGAAGAAAGTGGTCTAGATTGGCAATACCATTTAGTTGATTTAATGAAAGGTGAACATAAATCGCCAAGTTACCAAGCTCTCAACCACCAAGGTAAAATACCGACCCTCACAGATAATGACATTACCTTATGTGAATCATCCGCTATTTGCTTTTACATTGCCGAAAAATACGTTCCACAATGGCTACCAAAACCTGGTACCGCAGAATCTGCGCTTCATCATCAGTGGGTCAGCTTTATTATTTCAGAGTTAGAGCAACCATTATGGAGCATGGGCAAACATAAATTTGCCCTACCTGAACAGATTCGATTACCAGAAATGCTTGCCGTCGCCAGTTGGGAATTTAAGAAAGCAGCCCAAACAGCCGAAGCTTGGCTGCCTGATTCTGATTATGTAATAGGCCGTTCACCTAGCATTGCAGATATCCTTCTTGCCCACACCCTCAATTGGGCAGTCAAGTTCGAGCAAAAATTACCCACTAGACTCGAAAAATACCGTCACAAACTAAACCAACGGCCAGCATTAATGCGCGCATTGAACAAAGAGCAACAGGCTTTAGATGATCACTAGAAAGATATTTTTCGGTATTTACGAGCCCAACAAGTTCAAAATTCCATCAATCAGTGCAAAAAAACAAAAGTTAAACATTTTTCTCAAAAAAACCATTGACGAAACAGTCGAAAACCTTTTTAATGCGCTCCGTTGCCTCGATAGCTCAGTCGGTAGAGCAGAGGATTGAAAATCCTCGTGTCGGTGGTTCGATTCCGCCTCGAGGCACCATTATTTCTTTTTGTTCGTTAGAATATGAGAAATACGGTGCA
>NZ_PYOC01000024.1 GCF_003026215.1 Photobacterium indicum | reverse complement strand
CTATTAGTGCTTGTATAGACAATCCGCCCGTCGGCTATAAAAATACGCACAGTTATTCTTGTAGTAATCAGGCGAAAGCTATTTTAGGCGGGTGTGACTCAGTGCCAATTAATAAACCTTGTACGGGTGATGCTTGCGGTGGTGGTTCAGGTACAGGTGGCGATGGTGGTAATACGGGCGGTGGCTCAAGTGGTGGTTCGTCTTCCGGTGGCGGTACGTCTGGCGGGGATGGTAGCAAAGGCGAAAAAGGCGACAAGGGGGATAAAGGCGATACGGGAGAAGCTGGCAAAGATGGCGTTGATGGTATCGATGGGGAAAAAGGTACTGACGGCATCGATGGTATTAATGGAAAAGATGGAATAAACGGTACTGATGGGCGTGATGGTATTGACGGCACAAATGGCAGTAACGGTGTTAATGGCCTTGATGGTAAACGCGGTGCGTCGGGTAAAGATGGCATTAATGGTTTAAACGGTAAAGATGCTGAACCCGCTGACCTTCGACCTGTATTAAATAGCATTAGCAGTCTAAAGGGTTTTAATGCCAATGAGTTTAATTCTGCTGCTGCAAGTCGTCGTAATCTAAGTTCTAGTCTTGATTCTATTTCAGCGTTAACCAGTGGCTTAGGTGGCAATATTGATGCGCTGAAAACCTCAAATAAAAATGCCCTATCTGATATTAAGAATACTGCTGATAGCTTGGGCGCTAAATCCGATGAACAAACCGCCTATCAAAAAATCATTGCTGACAAAATGGCAGAATTAAGTGATAGCTTCGGTGTTGGTATTCCTGAGTTAGATAAGAAATCTGAGCGTAATAATAATTTATTAGATGATATTAAGCGTCTGACTCAAACAGGTACTGATGAATTAACGGCTGCCAATAAAGCCCAGTTAGATAAAGCCTTCGCACAATTTGATGAAACCAAAAAACAAACCGACTTACTGGCGAATATAAAAGAATTAACCGCAGAACTCGGGGATAACTCGGTCACTGATAACGAATTAAAGTCGGTTAATGACAAACTCGCCCAAATGAACAATCAATTAGGTTCGGGTAATAACAAGCTCGATGCGATTAATGAAACGTTAGTTGTCAATGAATCCCAATCCTCAAAACGTACCGACCAATTATTAGCAGCCTTGGCAAACAGTGATGCTCAAGGCGAAAGTCGTTGGCGTGAATTACGCGACCAATACAAGCAAGGCAATGATGATTTAGTTGATGCCGTTGGCGGTGTTGGTGATGGTATCGAGGGCGCTATCGGTGAACAAACTGACCGCTTATTAGAAACAGGGTTAACGGGTGGCGGTGTGAATGGTACGGCATCAACCTCGACGGGAATTGTTGAGGGTGCGATGGATGG
>NZ_PYOC01000023.1 GCF_003026215.1 Photobacterium indicum | reverse complement strand
TCTTTTTATAAGAAAAATGCGTGCCCTTCTGGGGAGGAATTAAATTCAGGGGGTACTTGTGGTGAGCCTGAATCTAAATATTGTGATACGGCTTCTGGTCAAAACGCGTTAAGTAACGCTATTAGTGCTTGTATAGACAATCCGCCCGTCGGCTATAAAAATACGCACAGTTATTCTTGTAGTAATCAGGCGAAAGCTATTTTAGGCGGGTGTGACTCAGTGCCAATTAATAAACCTTGTACGGGGGATGCTTGCGGTGGTGGTTCGGGTACTGGCGGCGATGGTGGTAATACAGGCGGTGGCTCAAGTGGTGGTGGTTCGTCTTCCGGTGGCGGTACGTCTGGCGGGGATGGTAACAAAGGCGAAAAAGGCGACAAGGGAGATAAGGGAGATAAAGGCGATACGGGAGAAGCTGGCAAAGATGGCGTTGATGGTATCGATGGGGAAAAAGGTACTGATGGCATAGGTGGTATTAATGGAAAAGATGGAATAAACGGTGCTGATGGGCGTGATGGTATTGACGGCACAAATGGCAGTAACGGTATTAATGGCCTTGATGGTAAACGCGGTGCGTCGGGTAAAGACGGTGTTGATGGTTTAAACGGTAAAGATGCCGAACCCGCTGACCTTCGACCTGTATTAAATAGCATTAGCAGCTTAAAAAGTTTCAATGCCAGTGAGTTTAATTCTGCGGCTACAAGTCGTCGTAATTTAAGCTCTAGTCTTGATTCCATATCAGCGTTAACCAGTGGCTTGGGTGGCAATATTGATGCACTGAAAGTCTCAAATAAAAATGCCCTATCTGATATTAAAAATACTGCCGATAGCTTGGGCGCGAAATCTGATGAACAAACGGCCTATCAAAAAATCATTGCCGATAAAATGGCAGAATTAAGTGATAGTTTTGGTGTCGGCATTCCTGAATTAGATAAAAAATCTGAGCGTAATAATAATTTATTAGATGATATTAAGCGTTTGACTCAAACCAATACTGATGAATTAACGGCTGCAAATAAAGCCCAGTTAGATAAAGCCTTCGCGCAATTTGATGAAACCAAAAAACAAACTGACTTACTGGCTAATATAGAACAATTAACGGCTGGCCTTGGTGATAATTCAGTGACAGACAATGAATTAAAGTCGGTTAATGACAAACTCGCCCAAATGAACAATCAATTAGGTTCGGGGAATAACAAGCTCGATGCAATTAATGAAACGTTAGTTGTCAATGAATCCCAATCCTCAAAACGTACCGACCAATTATTAGCAGCCTTGGCAAACAGTGATGCTCAAGGCGAAAGTCGTTGGCGTGAATTGCGCGACCAATACAAGCAAGGCAATGATGATTTAGTTGATGCCGTTGGCGGTATTGGTGATGGTATCGAGGGCGCTATCGGTGAACAAACTGACCGCTTATTAGAAACAGGGTTAACGGGTGGCGGTGTGAATGGTACGGCATCAACCTCGACGGGAATTGTTGAGGGTGCGATGGATGG
>NZ_PYOC01000022.1 GCF_003026215.1 Photobacterium indicum | reverse complement strand
AGTGCACGCGTAGCTCAGCTGGATAGAGTACTTGGCTACGAACCAGGCGGTCGGAGGTTCGAATCCTCCCGCGTGCACCATCATTTAAAAGCAGTGACAGTATTTCGTGATTGTCGTTGTGGTAAAACAGAATTAGTGCACGCGTAGCTCAGCTGGATAGAGTACTTGGCTACGAACCAGGCGGTCGGAGGTTCGAATCCTCCCGCGTGCACCATCATTTAAAAGCAATGACAGTATTTCGTGATTGTCATTGTGGTAAAACAGAATTAGTGCACGCGTAGCTCAGCTGGATAGAGTACTTGGCTACGAACCAGGCGGTCGGAGGTTCGAATCCTCCCGCGTGCACCATCATTTAAAGCTCAGCTTCGGCTGGGCTTTTTTGTATCTAAATTTTGATCTTCTATCTTTACACCTCTAGCTACTAAAATCGCATTGACTCCGCTCTAGAACGACCCCCACAGAAATAAGCATCTATTAATGTACCTATCCGAATGGTATTAGTTTTAAGCTAAATTCCTTTCTAAGTTTTTTAAACGGCGATATTTCATTGGGTACTTTTATTATCTTGTTTGCTTAGCACAGGTATATCTCTCGATGATGTGAGCTGACTGTTTAATTGATTTGTTTATATGAAATAGCGATAAGTTTTGTGAATGTAATCGCACTCTTTATCGGTTATTTGTAATTGTTTGATTTAACATTATTTTCGATTTAAAAAATCCAATTAATTTTATTATCATTACGTTAACGTAAGCGTAATTTGTGGCATTTTATATGTTGTTTTATATAGCTTGTTGTTGATTTATTTAATGATAGTGGGCACTGTTAGTGACTTATTTTTCTGCGATTTATGAGGAATAGGCTGTTTTATCACGATTTTCTTATTGAATAGGTAAAAATGAGTACAATCTTCAACTAAATGAAGTGATATTGTTAATAAATTTGACTTATTTTTTCATGTCGTGATAATCCTTAACGCACCAGTCACAAAATAATGAAAGGAATCTATGATGGCTGATTTAGGAAGTTTGCTACAGGAAGCAGCAACAATCATGTTAACTGGCATGTTTGTGGTTTTTGGATTTCTGAGCGTCTTAATCTATTTAGTTCAACTTTTGTCAAAACTGGCACCTGCAGATGCAGTATCAATTCCAAAGCCTATGACAACGGTTGAGTCAAATCATGCAGGGGTTCAACCTGACGTTGTGGCAGCAATATCTGCCGCGGTACATCTGTATCGTCAACGTAACGCCTAAAAATGATTTATAGGCTAATTACACTTACAAGGAGTTTTCGATCATGTCTAAGCCTTTAGCTATCACTGACGTTGTATTACGTGATGCCCACCAGTCACTGTTTGCTACCCGCATGCGTATTGAAGATATGCTGCCAATCGCAGAGCAGTTAGACAACGTGGGATATTGGTCCCTTGAAACATGGGGTGGAGCAACATTTGATTCATGCATTCGCTTTTTGGGTGAAGATCCGTGGGAACGCTTACGTGCTTTAAAACAAGCGATGCCTAAAACACCGATGCAAATGTTGCTACGTGGGCAAAATCTATTGGGGTATCGCCACTATGGCGATGACGTGGTCGAGAAGTTTGTTGAACGTGCCCATGCAAATGGTATGGATGTATTCCGTATTTTTGATGCAATGAATGATGTACGTAACTTTGAAAAAGCAGTGAAATCAACAATTGATGTTGGTGCTCATGCTCAAGGTACGATTTCATACACAACAAGCCCTGTGCACAATTTAGATACATGGACTGATTTAGCTAAGCGCTTAGAAGATCTTGGTTGTCATTCTATTTGTATTAAAGACATGTCTGGTCTGCTTAAGCCTTATGAAGCAGAAGAGTTAGTTAAACGCATTAAAGTATCATGTGATGTACCGCTTGCCCTTCATTGCCATGCAACAACGGGGTTGTCTGCAGCAACGGCAGTAAAAGCGGTAGAGGCTGGTTTAGATATTCTTGATACGGCTATTTCTTCAATGAGCCAAACTTATGGCCATACACCTACTGAAACTGTTATTGCGATGCTGGAAGGCACAGAACGTGATACCAATTTAGATCTGCAGCAAATTGAACCCATTGCGACTTACTTCCGTGAAGTTCGTAAAAAATATGCGAAATTTGAAGGTAGCTTGAAAGGTGTTGATGCCCGAATTCTTCTTGCGCAAGTGCCTGGTGGCATGCTGACTAACATGGAAGGCCAATTAAAAGAGCAAGGTGCTGCTGATCGTTTTGATGAAGTATTAGCAGAGATCCCTCGAGTTCGTAAGGATCTTGGCTTTATTCCTTTGGTAACACCGACATCACAGATTGTTGGTACTCAAGCTGTATTGAATGTGCTTACGGGTGAGCGCTACAAGAGTATTGCGAAAGAAACGGCTGGCATACTGAAAGGTGAATATGGTCAAGCGCCTGCGCCTGTGAATGCAGATCTTCAGGCCCGAGTGCTTGAAGGCGCTGAACCTATCACATGTCGCCCTGCTGATCTTATTGCTGATGAACTCTCAATCCTAACGGACGACCTACAGGCAAAAGCAGAAGCTGACAATATCAAGTTAGCTGAAGACTCTGTGGATGATGTCTTAACATATGCGTTATTCCCGCAAGTTGGTTTGAAGTTCCTTAAAAACCGTAATAACCCAGAAGCATTTGAACCTGCACCTGAAGCGGAACCTGCTATTACTGCCCCAGTTGCTAAACCAGCCGCCTCTACTGGCGGGATTGAAGCGTACAGTGTGAAAGTTAACGGGCAGGTTTATAACGTAGAAGTCGGCCCAAGTGGTGAGCTATCAAGTGTTGTATCTGCAACATCAGCCTCCACACCAGCACCTGTCGTTGCTGTGAGTAATGCGGAAGATATTTCAGCACCCCTAGCGGGAAGTATCTTTAGAATCAATGTTAAGCCGGGCAATCAAGTGTCTGAAGGTGATATATTGATTGTGCTTGAAGCGATGAAGATGGAAACAGAAATTCGTGCAGCTCGTAATGGTGTCATTCAAGAGTTGCATGTTAAAGAGGGTGATTCCGTTTCGGTTGGTTCGCCAATACTAAGTTTGGCGTAAGAGGGTACCATGGACGGTTTATTAAAACTCTGGGCAGAGACAGGGATAGCTAATTTCGAGTTCGGCCAAATCATCATGATTTTGGTTGGCAGTGGATTACTGTTTCTTGCTATTCGTAAAGGCTTTGAACCATTACTGTTATTGCCAATGGGCTTTGGCGCTATTCTTGCGAATATTCCTAACTCGGGATTTACCGAGCCGGGTGGATTGCTGTATTACATCTACCATGTGGGTATTGAAACGGGTGTCTTCCCGTTATTGATCTTCATGGGCGTGGGGGCAATGACAGATTTCGGGGCATTGATCGCTAACCCTAAAACATTGTTACTAGGTGCAGCCGCTCAATTTGGTATTTTCTTTACCTTATTTGGTGCAATTTTACTGAACCTTGTTCCTGGAATGGAATTTACACTTGCAGATGCATCATCAATTGCGATTATTGGTGGTGCAGATGGGCCGACTGCAATATTTCTTGCCAGTCGTTTGGCGCCTGATCTTTTAGGGGCGATTGCCGTAGCGGCTTATAGCTATATGGCTCTTGTGCCGATCATTCAGCCACCTATCATGAAAGCGTTAACCTCACCGGAAGAGCGACAAATTAAGATGCAGCAATTGCGTCATGTCAGTAAGGCTGAGAAAGTACTCTTCCCGTTGGCTGTATTGTTGATGACTATTCTGTTTTTACCATCAGCAACACCATTAATCGGTATGTTCTGTTTAGGTAATTTGATGCGTGAATCTGGCGTGGTCGATCGTTTATCGAATACAGTTCAAAATGAACTGATTAATATCGTAACGATCATGTTGGGTTTAGGCGTGGGCTCAAAGCTTGAAGCAGATACGTTCTTACAATTTGAAACTTTGGGCATTTTGCTATTAGGCGCAGTGGCATTCAGTGTGGGTACTGGTGGTGGTGTGTTGATGGCTAAATTACTTAACCGTTTCAGCAAGGAAGACATTAATCCATTGATTGGTGCAGCGGGCGTTTCTGCTGTACCTATGGCTGCACGTGTAGTGAATAAGGTTGGCTTAGAAGCTAACCCACAAAACTTCCTATTAATGCATGCTATGGGGCCGAATGTTGCAGGGGTATTAGGTTCAGCGGTTGCTGCTGGTATTCTATTAGCCCTTGTCGGTTAATGAAGAACAGCCATAGCGATTATTTAACGTCAGGTGTTAATTCGTTGCGTTAATTGATTGGGCTAGTCCTGTTAGTGATATCTATAAGTACACATTTTGAAACGGGTAGTTTGACGCTATCCGTTTTTTTTATGTCTGTAGCTTGGTATAAGGGGGACTCATTATTAAGGTTAATGACGTAACTTTCAGTTAGCCGATAAAGTTAACCCACTAAAAAGGAAGCAATATGTCTAATCTGAAGGTGTTTGTGCGTATAAGCAGATCTAAATAGGTCGTGCTCGTGGCTAAATTGTTTTAGCGACAAGCATTTAATATGCAGTGTTTTTTTCGATTAGCTTGATGTAAGTAAATAAGATGTTAGATTTATTAAATGGCGATTCAGCATTATGGGTATTGTTCACCACTGGTTTTCTAAGTGCCACGTTGTTACCGGGCGGCTCTGAAGCCAACCTAATAGCAACAATTAAGCTGGGTGATAATGCCCTATGGCTCGTGGTATTAGTGGCGACAATAGGTAATACACTGGGTGGAATGACTAACTACTGGTTAGGGCGTTTACTACCGGATAAAACTTCTAAAGAAAAACATGGTCATAAAGCATTACAGTGGTTGAAAAAATATGGCTACTGGAGCTTATTCTTTAGTTGGTTACCCGTTATTGGTGACCCTTTATGTTTAGCTGCGGGCTGGTTGCGAATGCACCATTGGCTGAGCTTTATCATTATTATGATCGGTAAAGCTGTGCGCTACATTGTGTTGGCTCTAGTAGTACAAGGTTTTTTATAAGGAATGCTATAGTGCAAAAGTGGGTTTTAAGTGTCACGTTGCTATCAATTGCAGGGTGTAGTAATCAAATAGGGCAAGAGACATCAACATTGCCTGAAGGTGTTACATTCGTCGAGCAAGTTGCAGGTGTGAAAGGGCAACCTGTTATTCCTTACAGTAAATATACACTTGAGAACGGTTTAACCGTTGTTCTTCATGAAGATAAATCAGACCCATTAGTGCATGTCGATATGACCTACCATGTTGGTTCTGCCCGTGAACAAGAAGGTAAATCAGGTTTTGCTCACTTCTTTGAACATATGATGTTTCAGGGTTCTGAGCACGTCGGCGATCAAGAACATTTTCGCTTAATTACCGAGGCCGGTGGTACGTTAAACGGAACGACCAATCGAGACCGTACCAACTATTTCGAAACGGTACCTGCGAATCAATTAGAAAAAATGTTATGGCTAGAGTCAGATCGCATGGGCTTTTTACTCGGTGCTGTCTCTCAACGTAAATTCGAAATTCAACGCTCAACGGTTAAAAATGAACGCGCCCAGCGTTATGAAAACCGCCCTTATGGTTTAGTATATGAGCGCCTTGGCGAAGCTCTTTATCCGCGTACTCACCCTTACTCATGGCAAACTATTGGTTATGTTGAAGATCTTGAACGTGTTGATGTTAATGATCTAAAAGCATTCTTCCTGCGCTGGTATGGTCCGAATAATGCCACGCTAACAATCGGTGGTGATTTAGACAAAGAACAAACATTAGCATGGGTTAATAAATACTTTGGCTCTATCCCTCGTGGCCCTGAAGTAAAAGATATGCCTAAGCAGCCCGTTACGCTGGATGCTGACCGCTATATAACCTTAGAAGATAAAGTACAGCAACCTATGCTGATGATGGCATGGCCGACATCGTTTAACGGTTCAGAAGATGAAGCATCGCTTGATATGCTGGCCAAAGTGATTGGCGGTGGTAAAAACAGTCTGCTCTATCAAAACTTAGTGAAAACCGGTGATGTTGTTGATGCGGGTGCCTACCATGATTGTGCTGAGCTTGCGTGTACCATGTATGTGTATGCGATTGGACAAAGTGGTGAGAAAGGCAACTTAAAAGAGCTGCGCAGTAAAGTGGTATCCACCCTTGATGATTTAGAAGAGCGAGGGGTCAGTGAAAAAGAGCTGAACGAACTAAAAGGCATGGTAGAAGCGAACGCTATTTTTGGTTTGCAAAGTGTGAGCGGAAAAGTGTCTCAATTGGCTGCCTATCAGACGTTTTACGGCAACCCTAATCATTTAAGTGTAGAGCTACAACAATTACGTGATGTTTCGACAGATAGCATTGAGTCTGCGTATATGCAGTACGTAAATGGTAACCCTAATGTCACCTTAAGTGTTGTGCCTAAAGGTAAAACTAACTTGGTTGCCGCGAAGTCAAATTACACGCCAATGCCTCGTATTATTCCTGAGCATAAAAAACTGACAGAGGAACAATTAGCTTTACGTGAACCGATTGATAACTTTGATCGTAATGTAATGCCACAGCCTTCACAGCCAGTGGAAGCTGTAATGCCAACCTTGTACCAATTTGAGCTAGCCAACGGTATTAAAGTACTTGGTACTAAATACCAAGAAACCCCAACGGTAGAATTACAAATGGTTATTCCTGCAGGGCGTCGTTTTGAGCCAATGGGGAAAACAGGGTTATCTAAGCTTGTTGCAGCCATGATGAATGAAGCAAGCACTCAATCAACCGCAGAAGAATTGTCATCACGATTAGATTCGTTGGGCAGTACTGTTAGCTTTAATGCTGGCTTGTACGGTACAACCGTCTCGGTAACATCGTTGGATAAAAACATAGTACAAACGCTGGATATTTTGGAAGAGCGTTTATTCAAACCTGCTTTCAATGAAGCGGATTTTGACCGTTTAAAAGCCCAAGCGATTGAAGGTGCGGTATACGAACATCAACGACCTGATTGGCTAGCGAGCCAAGCAACGCGTGAAATTCTGTATAAAGGCACGCCATTTAGCTTACCGCCAGAAGGTACTAAGGTATCTTTAAACAGTATTACTTTAAAAGATGTAACAGACTTTTATGATACTTATTACACACCGAATGGCGCCGACATAGTTGTTGTGGGTGATGTAACCGAGCAGCAATTAACGAAAAAAATTGATTTTCTATCTAAATGGCAAGGGGCTGCTAAACCAGTACCTAGCGCGATTGTATTACCGAGCATAGAAAAACAAGCGATTTGGATGGTTGATAAACCGGGTGCGCCACAAACGATCATTCGTCTTGTTCGCCAAGGCCTACCGTATGATGCAACCGGTGAGTTATATGAAACGCAATTGGCTAACTTCAATCTAGCGGGTAACTTTAATAGCCGTATCAATTTAAACCTGCGTGAAGATAAAGGTTATACCTATGGCGCGGGTGGCTACCAAACTGGTGGGAAAGAAGTAGGGTTATCTGTGTATTACGCTCAAGTACGTGCAGATGCCAGCTTAGCTTCGGCGAAAGAGTTCTTGGCTGAACTTAAAAAAATGAGCACAGAAGGTGTAACAGATAAAGAAGTCGACTTTATGCGTTTAGCCGTTGGGCAGAAAGATGCGCTAAGTTATGAAACACCAAGTAAAAAAGCACAACTGCTAGGTCAGATCCTAACGTATTCGCTACCTGAAAACTTTGTTGAAGAGCGTAATGAAATTGTGGCGAAAATCAGTAAAGAGCGACTAAATGAATTAGCGGCTAAGTGGTTTAACCCTGATGATTACCAAATCATTGTAGTGGGGGACACTAAGGCATTGACGCCACAATTTGAAACACTGGGTATTCCGATGAAAACAATTCAGCCTAATCTTTAAGGGGTAGCCTGAATTATTTAATGAAAAACCGGCGTGTAAGAGCGTCGGTTTTTGCCATATAGTAAAAGTGTTTCTCTATAAAACTAATGGTAATCAGTAACAATAATGATTACTCTACTTTTTCAATTATGATAATAAACGAGAATGGCCTTCATGGATTTTTCACAAAGGTTGCAGCAGATTTCCGCTAATTCTGATGCCTTAACACAACTCGGTCGTGGTCTTGAGCGTGAAGCGCTGCGAATTACATCGGAAGGTAACTTATCAGATCAACCACATCCAGTTGGGTTAGGATCAGCATTAACCAATAAGTGGGTCACCACCGATTTTGCAGAATCACTGTTAGAGTTTATTACTCCAGTATCGCAAGATGTTGACCATTTATTGACGCAATTAAGTGATATTCACCAGTTTACGTATCGCCAAATGGGTGACGAACGTTTATGGCCAATGTCGATGCCATGTTTTGTCGGTAAAGAAAATGACATCACATTAGCGCAATACGGTAGTTCAAATACCGGGCGCATGAAAACCTTGTACCGTGAAGGGTTGAAGCATCGTTATGGCAGCGTTATGCAGGTTATTTCTGGTGTGCATTTCAACTTTTCTTTCCCTGAATCATTTTGGCAAGAATTGTTCGGTGATCAAAGCGAGCAAGATCGCCAAGACTCTATTTCAGATGCGTATTTCGGCCTGATTCGAAACTACTATCGTTTTGGTTGGCTAATCCCGTACTTATTTGGTGCATCGCCAGCGTTATGCAGCTCATTCCTGAATAAACATAACTCTTCGGTTGATTTTAAGCAGTTAGGCTGTGGTACTTATTACCTACCGAATGCGACAGCTTTACGCCTAAGTGATTTGGGTTATACCAATAATGCGCAAAGTTCGTTGAAAATTGGCTTTAATAGCCTAGATCAGTACCTTGACGGTTTGAACAAAGCTATCCGTACACCGTCTGATGATTTTGCAGACATTGGCGTAAAAGTGGATGGTGAGTACCGTCAGTTAAATAGCAATGTACTGCAAATTGAAAATGAATTGTATGCACCTATTCGCCCTAAGCGTGTTGCAAAAGATGGCGAGAAGCCTTCAGAAGCACTAGGTCGTGCTGGTGTTGAGTATATTGAAGTACGTTCATTAGATGTGAATCCTTTTAGCCCTATTGGCATTACGGAAGATCAGGTTCGATTCCTTGATTTATTCCTTACGTGGGCCGTGCTTACACCGTCAGATGATATGGATGACTCTGAATTAGCATGCTGGCGTGATAACTGGAATCGCGTTGTGCTCGATGGTCGCAATCCTGATTTAATGCTGAAAATTGGCTGTAATGGTGAGCGCTTATCACTGCAAGATTGGGGCGTGCGTGTATTCAAAGAGCTGCAAGATGTTGCGGTTGTGATGGATAAAGCTGCGGGTAACAATAAATATCAGGAAACCTGTGAACGATTGAAAGGTTGGATTCTTAATCCCGATCTAACGCTATCTGCACAGTTACTTGAGAAAGTGAAACAAAACGAAGGAATCGGTTCCGTTGGGCATCAGCTCGCAGCAGAACACAGCCAAACGTTGGTTGAGCGTTCTTATGGCTTTTATTCTCAATCAGAATTTGACATGGAAGCCAAAACATCAGTAGAGAAACAACATAAAATTGAGCAAGGTGATACGGTATCATTTGAACAATTTTTAGAAGATTACTTTGCTGATTTGAAGTGATTTTCAATCTTAGAACAATAAGATAAAAAATTGGGCGGCTATATATAGCCGCCCATAAATAATTTCGCAGGGATGACGACAGCTTTACTGCCTGTCATTAATTCAGACCGTGATAAATGCACTTGGTTCAAACCGATTTTTGAATTGCATTAACTTAAGTTAGGTTTGTTCACACACTGTTTGGTGAATAAAAATATGCTGTCTGCTGTACGCTTACTGATACTGTCTGGTGTTTTACTGGCAGTCACGGGTTGTGCTACTCCTCCACCAAAAAAACAATCAAATATCTGCAGTATCTTCAGAGAAAATCCGAGCTGGTATGATGATGCTGTTGATATGCAAAAAGAATGGGGTACTCCCATTAATGTTGCGATGGCGTTTGTTAAACAAGAAAGTAGTTTTCGTCATGATGCTCGCCCACCGAAAGATTACATCTTAGGCTTTATTCCTTGGGGTAGAGTGAGTAGTGCGTATGGTTATGCACAAGCACAAGATCCGGCATGGGAAGATTATCAAAAAGCGACCAGCAATGGTGGTTCACGAACAAATTTTGATGATGCATTACATTTTATTGGCTGGTATACCCATGAAACTCAGCGCCAATTAGGTATCTCTAAATGGGATGCTTATAGTCAATACTTGGCGTACCATGAGGGACGAGGTGGCTTTAAACGTGGTTCTTACAAAAGCAAACCGACGTTGATTAAGATTGCCCGTAAAGTAGAGAAACAATCAAAAGATTATGGCTGGCAGTTAAAGCAATGCCGCAAAGAGTTAGACGATAACCGCAGCTGGTGGCCGTTCTAATTGAACGACCGTGCGGTTATGTTTCCCTCAGTATAGAGAACTAAACGCTAGGCAAAGGAGAAGGATGTTATGCCGTTATTAGATAGTTTTACTGTTGATCATACGCGAATGAATGCCCCTGCGGTACGTGTGGCAAAAACCATGCAAACACCCAAAGGTGACACAATCACAGTATTTGATCTTCGTTTCTGTCGTCCTAATATGGATATTTTAAGTGAGCGTGGAATTCATACACTTGAGCACCTATACGCAGGCTTTATGCGTAACCACTTGAATTCAAGTCGTGTAGAAATTATTGATATCTCACCAATGGGGTGTCGTACGGGTTTTTATATGAGTTTAATTGGCACACCTAGCGAGCAAGATGTTGCCGCTGGTTGGACTGCAGCCATGGAAGATGTACTAAACGTTGAGTCGCAAGATAAAATCCCAGAATTGAATGAATACCAGTGTGGTACATACAGTATGCATTCATTAGAAGAAGCAAAAGAGATTGCTAAAACAATTCTGGCTGAAGGGATTAACGTTAACAAGAACGACGAATTAGCCTTGCCTGAAAGCATGTTGAAAGAGCTTGATGTAAAGTAGATATACACGGCTTATTAGAGTCAAAAAAGCCAGCATATATCTTGCTGGCTTTTTTCTTTGTTAAGGTGCACGACAGGAGATTAACCTGTTTGTTTCAACGTCGTTGGTAAGATCTTAACCAACTTAATCATGTTCTCTGAGACATCCATAATGACCATTTGATGTCCTGCGACTTCGATACTTAATTGGCTATCAGGAATATCTTCTAACTGTTCTAAAATCAAACCATTCAGTGTGCGCGGACCATCGGTCGGTAAATTCCAATTCAGACTTTTATTAAGGTCTCGAATATTGGCACTGCCTTCGATCAGCAAGCTACCATCGGCTTGTGATGTGACCTCTTCCGCTAATGTCGGTGTAATTGATGTCGTAAATTCACCCACAATTTCTTCAAGAATATCTTCCAGTGTAATCAAGCCCTGAATATCACCGTATTCATCGACAATTAAACCAATGCGTTCTTTATTACGTTGGAATTTTAAGAGTTGAGTATTGAGTGGGGTCGCTTCTGGAATGAAATACACTTCATCGGCGGCACGCAATAGGTTTGCTTTACTGAAGTCATTTTTTTCCATCATCAAACGGTATGCTTCTCGCACACGTAACATACCAACGACTTCATCAATCGTATCCCTATATAGCACGATACGACCGTGTGCCGAGTGGATGAGTTGACGCGTGATGGATTTCCAATCGTCATTAATGTTGATAGCGGCAATGTCACTGCGTGGGACCATTAAGTCTTCGACGGTCACATTTTCTAAATCTAGAATAGATAAAAGCATATCTTGGTGACGGCGAGGAATTAAGCCGCCAGCTTCATCAACAATCGTACGTAATTCAGCTGAATTAAGCTTTGAGCTATCCATGTTATCGACTTTTAGCCCGAGAAGAAGCAAAAAGCCATTGGTAATACCGTTTACAAACCAGACCAGCGGATACAGCACTTTCATGAGCACGTTAAGCACAAGACTACTGAGGTAAGAAACGCGTTCAGGGTAAATCGTTGCCAGAGTTTTTGGCGTGACTTCAGAGAATACTAATACCACTAAGGTGAGAGCGCCCGTTGCAATAGCAACACCGAGATCACCGTATAAGCGCATTCCGATTATGGTCGCAATGGCTGAAGCTAGAATATTGACGAGATTGTTGCCAATCAGAATCAGACCGATAAGGCGATCTGGGCGGGAAAGCAGTTTTTCAACACGTTTTGCCCCACGGTGCCCTTGATTTGCTAAATGCCGCAACTTGTAACGGTTGAGGGACATCATGCCGGTTTCAGAGCCGGAAAAATATCCGGAAATAATGAGTAGCAATATCAGTAGGGAGAATAATACTCCCGTGGATATGTCGTCCAAAAATCTAGTTCCTTAACGTTTTGTTCACAAGTACAGTTGTACTTATTTGATTACAAGTGTCAATAGTACTTCATTATTAGACGGTTTTAGCCCCCAATTATGATTTCTTTCACAAAACGGCTACCAAAGTAAGCAAGTGTTAGAAGAAATGCACCGACTAAACTAAACCAGATTACCCTACGACCACGCCACCCTTTTTGGTAGTGTCCCCAAAGTAATACGCTATAAACCCCCCACGCAAGTAGAGAAAGCACCGCTTTATGGGTTTTGCCTTGTGCTAACATATCTTGAATAAAAAAGATGCCAGAAATCAGGGTAACGGTTAAAAGTGAATTACCGACCAAAATGATCTTGAAAAGCTGACGTTCCACCATCATTAAAGGAGGAATGTTAGGGTTAATTTTCAAGCTCTTTTTATTTTTTAATTTATGATCCAACCATGCCAACTGAATAGCATACAAGGTCGCAATCATGAGTGTTGAATAAGAAAACAATGCAAGAGAGATATGAAATAAGACTTGAGGATGACTTTCTAAATGGGTGATAAAGGCACCGGGCAATAAGGTTGCGGCCGATAAATTAATGGCAGCAAAACTATATATAACAGGAAGCAAAAACCACACTCGCATGCGTAACATGGCGAATGTTGTTAATGTTGCAATGATCAAACTGATCAAAGAGGCAACATTCAATATACTGAGGTTTTGCCCTGAGCCGCCCAAAATTAAGTCTTTCAACAATAAGGTATGTAGCGTTATTGCCACTAAAGCCGCAATAAAAACCGGCTTAGTTTTAATACCATTACTATTGGTTAAGCCTGGAACAACAAGTCCCAGAGCGAGAAAATAAAAGCAAGCGGCCACTAAGGCTATTAACGTATCCATAGTAAACTGTTAACTAGTTAAGATGGTTAGAGATCGCAATTATACCCTGCTCAAACAATAGTCGCTATCTATAACATGAAAGCGGATGCAGGATTGCGGTATACTAACTGTAATTATATAGATTTTATTGCGTAACGAGCGAGTAGCACATGTTCGAAAATTTAACGGAGCGTTTATCGCGAACGCTTAAAAATGTCAGTGGCCGTGGTCGCCTGACGGACGACAACATCAAAGATACGCTACGTGAAGTACGTATGGCGTTACTCGAAGCTGATGTTGCGCTGCCAGTTGTTCGCGAATTCGTCAAGCGCGTAAAAGAGCGCGCTGTAGGTAGTGAAGTATCTAAAAGCCTTACACCGGGTCAAGAATTCATCAAAATTGTTCAAGCTGAGCTTGAGTCGGTTATGGGGGAATCAAATGAAGCACTGGACCTAGCTTGTCAGCCTCCTGCGGTCATTTTGATGGCGGGTCTACAAGGTGCGGGTAAAACCACCAGTGTTGGTAAGTTAGGTAAAGTTCTTAAAGAACGCGAGAAGAAAAATGTTCTTGTTGTTTCTGCCGATGTTTACCGCCCAGCGGCGATCAAACAGCTAGAAACGCTAGCGAGCGATATTGGGATTGATTTCTTCCCTTCATCAGCAGAGCAAAAGCCGGTTGATATCGTAAGCGCTGCAGTTGCTCATGGTAAATTGAAGTTTTATGACGTCGTTATTGTCGATACAGCAGGCCGTCTGCATGTTGATGATGTAATGATGGATGAAATTAAAGACATCCATAAAGCGGCTAATCCGGTTGAAACCTTGTTCGTTGTTGATGCTATGACAGGTCAAGATGCGGCAAATACTGCGAAAGCCTTCAATGATGCACTACCGTTAACCGGTGTCATTCTGACGAAAGTCGATGGTGATGCTCGTGGTGGTGCTGCTTTATCTGTGCGTCATATTACCGGTAAACCGATTAAATTCTTGGGTGTGGGTGAAAAGACCGACGCACTAGAACCGTTCCACCCCAATCGTGTGGCTTCACGTATTCTTGGTATGGGTGATGTACTGTCACTGATTGAAGACCTAGAGCGTAATGTAGATAAAAGCCAAGCAGAAGTATTAGCGAAGAAGTTTAAAGAAAAGAAAGGTTTTGACCTTGAAGACTTCCGTAGCCAGCTTCAACAAATGAAGAACATGGGTGGCATGGGTGGCATGATGGATAAACTGCCAGGCATGTCTCAGCTACCCGATAACGTAAAAGATCAAGTTGACGACCGTATGTTTTTACAAATGGAAGCTATTATTAATTCCATGACTAAAGGTGAACGTTCACGTCCAGATATTATCAAAGGGTCGCGTAAAAAGCGTATCGCAAAGGGTTCTGGTACACAGGTACAAGATGTTAACCGCCTACTGAAGCAATTCACTCAGATGCAAAAGATGATGAAAAAAATGCAAAAAGGTGGAATGAAGAACATGATGCGCAATATGAAGGGCATGATGCCTGGCGGCGGCATGTTCCCTGGGCGTTAATTCGTTCATATTTATCGGTTTTTTATTTTTTGTTTTATCTGATTGGTGAAAAAGTAGCTAAATAAGTTGCATTCATCGGCTCAAAGAGTAAAATTCCGAGGCTTCAAAATTTGGCACTGGCCCCGTTTTATTAGACGGGGCCAATTTATTTACAGTAATGCAAAACTAAAGAGGACGATATGGTTACCATTCGTTTGGCACGTCACGGCGCTAAGAAGCGTCCATTTTACCAAATCGTTGTTGCTGATTCTCGTTGCGCACGCGACGGTCGTAACATCGAAAAAATCGGTTTCTTCAACCCGCTAGCTAAGGGTCAGGAAGAGCGTTTACGTCTAGATCTTGACCGTGTTAATCACTGGGTTGGTCTTGGCGCAACTGTGTCTGACCGCACAGCTAAGCTAATCAAAGACGCTGCTAAAGCAGCTGCTTAATTTAGCAAATCAGGTAGAGATATAGAACTATGAGCTCACAAAACCAAGACTTAGTTGTTGTCGGTAAACTGGGTGCCACCTACGGTATCAAGGGTTGGCTCAAGGTTTTTTCCTACACTGAACAGTCTGAAAGTATTTTCGCCTATCAACCTTGGCTTATTAAAGTTAAGGGTGAATGGAAGCCAATCCAGATTGAATCCTGGAAGAAGCATGGTCAGGGCATGGTGGCTAAGTTAGAGGGCCTGGACATCCGTGAGGATGCACAGATTTTCACTAACGCTGAGGTCGCTGTACATGCCGATCAACTACCCGCACTGTCAGGAGAAGAATTCTACTGGCGTGAATTGTATGGCATGTCTGTTTTTACTACCGAAGGTTACGACCTAGGTAAAGTGACAGATATCCTGGAAACAGGGTCAAACGATGTATTAGTTGTGAAAGCTAACCTGAAAGATGCTTTTGGACAGAAGGAACGCTTAATACCGTTCCTCGATGAGCAGGTCATCAAGTTAATTGATCGCACTGCTCAGCGGATCGAAGTTGACTGGGATCCTGGATTTTAACCTCTGGTAACTAAGCGAGCGAACACATGTGGGTTGGTGTTATAAGCCTTTTTCCTGAAATGTTCACTTCTATTACCAATTTTGGGGTAACAGGCCAGGCGGTAAAAAAAGGCCTTTTGTCTATCGATACGTGGAATCCTCGTGATTTTACGGAAGATAAACACCGTACGGTTGATGATCGACCATATGGCGGTGGACCAGGTATGTTAATGATGGTGCAGCCTTTGCGCGATGCCATTCATACCGCTAAAAAGTCTGCTAAAGGCAAGGCTAAAGTGATTTACCTCTCCCCTCAGGGCCGTAAGCTTGATCAAGCTGGTGTTGAGGAGTTAGCACAGAATGAGAGCCTGATTCTTATCTGTGGTCGATATGAAGGGGTAGATGAGCGCATTATCCAACAGGAAGTAGACGAAGAATGGTCTATTGGGGATTTTGTGCTGACTGGGGGTGAACTTCCAGCCATGACCTTAGTTGACGCAGTGGTTCGGTTTGTACCGGGTGTGCTGGGTGACTTTGCGTCAGCAGAAGAAGATTCTTTTGCAAATGGTTTGTTAGATTGTCCACATTACACGCGTCCTGATGTGTTAGACGGGCATGCAGTACCAAAAGTATTGATGTCAGGAAATCATAAGGATATTAGTCGCTGGCGATTAAAACAATCGTTGGGCCGTACTTGGCTAAGAAGACCAGAGCTCCTGGAAAATCTAGCTCTGACTGACGATCAGGAATTCTTGCTCGCGGAGTTTATTCGCGAATACAAAGCAAGCATTATTTAATTTAGTATCAGTTTATTCTAGGGTATACCAATGAGTAACATCATCAAGCAGCTCGAAGACGAGCAACTAAAACAAGACTTACCTACTTTTGCACCGGGCGACACAGTTGTTGTTCAGGTTAAAGTAAAAGAAGGCGACCGTGAGCGTCTACAGGCGTTCGAAGGCGTGGTTATCGCTAAGCGTAACCGTGGTCTACATTCTGCATTTACTGTTCGTAAAATCTCGAACGGTGAAGGCGTTGAGCGTGCGTTCCAAACTCACTCTCCAGTAGTTGATAGCATTACTGTTAAGCGTCGTGGTTTAGTACGTCGTGCCAAACTGTACTACCTACGTGAGCGTTCTGGTAAAGCAGCACGTATCAAAGAGAAGCTTGTTCGCAAGTAATCTTAAACGTATGACGTTTATCGAAAAAGCCCACCTTACGGTGGGCTTTTTTTTGTCTGAAAATGTCCTTTCCTGAATAAACAAATACTCAGCGATCATTAAGCAAAATAACAAGCCGATAAATAACAGGCTGATTGCCTGTGCCTGATTTTATAATGCACGGGTAACAGTAACTGTTTGTAGCGAATGAGTGACCGGACAAACGATAAGTCAGTAAACTCTACTGAAGAGTAAATAACATATTTATCATAGCCATAAAAAAACCAGCCTAGTGGCTGGTTTTTGTGTTTTAGGGGGAACTAAAACTTATACAGTTTCTAACTTACCGTCTTCTTCATTGGCAAGGTCAGTTTCGCCTTTACCTTTCGATTTCTTAATGACGTAGCCTGTAATAGCTAGCATTGCTACAAAACCCGTAATCGTTGATGTCATCATCGATAAACCAAAGCCTAGTTGGCTGTTGTTTAAGATGAAGGTAATACAAACTGTTGTCATGAACATTGCTGGTACAGTCGCTACCCAGTGCAGTTTATTGTGACGCAGTAGGTAAGCAGAGGCTGTCCACAGCATCATTACGGCTGTGCTTTGGTTTGCAAAGCCGAAGTAGCGCCAGATAATACCGAAGTCGACTTGCGTTAGAATGCCACCAAGAACAAACAATGGTAATGCCATTAGTAGACGGTTACGCAGGGCTTTCTGATCCATATTGAAATATTCAGCAAGAATTAGACGGCTTGAACGGAATGCAGTGTCACCAGAGGTAATCGGTAAGATAACCACACCTAAGAAAGCAATAATACCGCCAAACACACCCAGTAGACCGATAGATGAGTTGTATACCACACTACCAGGGCCGCCAGTAGATATTGCTTCTGATAGTGCATCAACAGAGCCGAAGAAAGACAATGCAAGAGCACACCAAATTAATGCAATAACACCTTCACCAATCATTGCGCCGTAAAATACGAAGCGACCGTTCTTTTCATTCTCGAGACAGCGAGCCATCAGTGGCGACTGGGTTGCGTGGAAACCAGATATAGCACCACAAGCGATAGTGATAAACAGTGCAGGCCAAAGAGGCAAGTCATTCGGGTTCATGTTAGTGAACATTTGGCTCATTTCGTAATCACCCAGTAGCGAGTGTTCACTAGAGAATGCAATCGCGGTAATGAGTCCCACAGACATAAAGATAAGTAACGCGCCAAATAATGGGTAGAAACGACCGATTATTTTATCAACAGGAACAATTGTCGCGATGATGTAATAAGCAAAAATAATCACAACCATTGTTGTCATCGACATATCGATGCCAGTTTGTTCGTTTACAAGGTTTGTGATCATACCAGCAGGTGCTGATACGAATACCACACCCACTAATAGCAACAGCACGATAGCAAAGATATTCATAAAATGTTTTGCACCGTTGCCTAGGTAGCGCCCTGTAATGGTAGGTACTGATGCACCATTATTACGAATCGACAGCATACCCGAGAAGTAATCATGTACTGCGCCGGCGAAGATACACCCTAATACAATCCATAACATGGCTGCTGGACCATATAGCGCGCCCATAATCGGACCAAAAATCGGCCCCACACCCGCGATGTTTAATAACTGAACAAGGTAAACCTTCTTGTTCGACATTGGCACATAATCTACGCCATCTTGTTTACTATATGCCGGTGTTTGGCGATTTTCATTTACGCCAAATATTTTTTCAATAAAGGCACCGTAGATGAAATAACCACCGACTAGTGCAGCAACGCAGAGTAAGAACCAAGTCATTTTGTTTTCTCGCTGTGATGTTGGGAATTTGATAACGCTTACAATAGTAAAGTGATGGATGATAGATGCACGCAGTAAAACAGTGAGTGGTTGTATAGCGGGGTAAGCGGTCGATAAGTTGACTGAGTGGTTATGCGCGATAATTAAAGTGAAACCGTATTAATCCTTACTTTGCGAGCCATATCAGGAAAGGTCAGTCAAAATTCAGTGTAGATTAAGCAACTTAACTTATTGTTAGTTATGAATTGTTATGTCAGGAGGTAATGATGATAAAGCTAGTGGTCATCGGGCTTTTAATCGGGGGGCTGTTGCAGGGGTGCTCGATGTCGAATGCCAGACAGTCATTGATTGTGAATGGAGATTGGTACCAACTAGGAGTGAATAAGGGGAGGTGGGGGGAGAAGGCCGCCGCTGAGGAACGTTTACTTGAGGATGCAAAGATTGTCGGTGAGGACATTTCAGTCGACTATCAAACATACTTACAAGGGTATCAGAAAGGGCTTGAGTCGTACTGTACTCTAGAGCAGGTGAAGCAATTTGGTATGGAAGGAAAAATGGAATGGGGTGTCTGTGAATTTCGCCGAGATGAAGATGGTTTATATAAAATATTCTGGCAGCAAGGCTTTGAGCGATATGTATCGTTTGATGGTGTCGGCGGCCACTAGTTCTTCCTGATGGGTAATACCAAATCCATTAATTATCTGATCAGTTCAGCGAGAGTTAAAATGCTTTTAGGCAAGGAGATAAATTGAAGATCTAGTGGCTCTAAATTGAAATTTATTAACGCAGTATAAAAGTATTTTAAACTCGCCCGAAGGGAACACCACTGGAAGCCAACTTCTGTGTCTAGCGATTTCAAAAGAGAACCACTCTTCTATCAAACACTATCCTTGAACTCGACTCCCAGTGGTATTCTGAATGGGCAGATAATTAATGGAATTGGTATAAGAGCTAGTGTTTGGATCCTGTAAATAATTTTGTGTTATTTAGCTTAAGCCAAACCGATCTTTGAGCTCTTTCAAATAGCGGCGACTGACGGGTACTTGATAACCATACTGGGTTGTTATCTCGGCGAGACCATTATCCAATAACTTAATTTCTCGGATAGCTTGTGGGTGAACTAAGTATTGGCGGTGGCAGCGAATAAGAGGAGTTTTTTCTTCCAGAACTTTAAGGGTTAGCTGAGTATTGGCTTTTGTTTCTGTACTTAAAATATGCACCCCCGATAAATCTGAGTAAGCCACTTCAATGTCTTCAGGGCGTAACAGTAAAATGCGGTTGTGGCCTGTACAGGGAATCAATTCCAACATGTCTGACATGAGTGGTGAATAATCTTTTGCTTCATACTCACGCTTAAGACGTTTAATCGTTTTATTGAGTCGGCATGTTTCAACGGGTTTTAATAGATAATCGAAAGCATTGTCTTCAAATGCTTTTAGGGCATATTCATCATAAGCGGTAACAAATACGACTTTAGGCATGGTGTCTGGATCTAGCATGCTAAGCATTTCGATCCCGGTTATTTGCGGCATTTGAATATCTAAAAAAATCACATCAGGTTTTAGGGCATTTATTTTTTTTAGCCCTTCAATCGCATTATTACAGCTACCGATAACATCAATTTCACCGCTATCAAGCAAAAGATCGATCAGTTCTTCACGGGCATATAGTTCGTCATCAATCACGATGGCTTTAATCATGCTGTGTTTTCTCCATTACGGTGATCTTGCTTGTTTGCTTCGACGTATATTTTGTTTATATCATTGTGTTGCAAGGTTTTATCTTCTGGTAGTGTAATTGTAGCCCGTGTCCATACATTAGGCTGACGACTCATTTTTAAACCGTATTGTTGTCCGAACATGTTTTTCAACCGCTTATCGACTATTTTCATGCCTAGTCCACTTTCTTCACCCACTGGTTGGTAGGTACCAGCATTATCTTCTACTTCCAAAACTAACTGATTATCAAAAACGTACCCTCGAATAATGATTTGACCGTTCTCGAGTAATGACGAAGTACCGTGCTTAATGGCGTTTTCAACCAAGGGTTGCAGGGTAAACGTCGGTAAATTTACCCTCATTAATTCATCGGGAACAATGATCTCAACATTCAGACGATCAGAGAAACGTGCAAGCTCAATTTCCAAGTAAGAACGAACATGTTGTAGCTCTTCGCTAATGGTAACGGTTTCGATGTTTTGCTTTAAATTACGACGGAAGAATTGTGATAGATGTTGGATCAACTGACGTGCTTTATCTGGGTCTCGACGAATTATTGCACTTATTGTATTAAGTGCATTGAATAGGAAGTGAGGGTTTACCTGAGCTTGCAGTAAGCGTAACTCTGCTTGAGTCAGTAGGATTTGTTGTTGCGCATAGCGCCCGGTTAAAATTTGATTTGAGAGCAATTTTGCTATGCCTTCACCTAGCGTTAGATTAACTGTAGAGAATAGTTTACGTTTTGGTTCGTACAGTTTGATCGTTCCTAGCACATCGTTATTTCCTCCCACTAAAGGAATAACAAGTGCAGAGCCTAATTTACAGCGATTACTTAGCGAACAACAGTAAGGCATATCATGGCCATCTGCGTAAACCAATTCGCAGTTATCTATCGATCGACGAGTATAGCCCGATGATATTGGTGTACCGGGTAAATGGTGATCATCACCGATGCCAATAAACGCTAATATTTTATCTCTATCAGTAATCGCAACTGCGCCAACGCCCGTTTCTTCATAAACGATTTTGGCTATTTCTTTTGTGCTTTCTTCATTAAATCCTTGGCTTAAAATACCGACAGAGCGTTGGGCTATTTTTAATGCTCGACTGGAAAATGCAGCTGAATATTTTTCATAAATCGTTTTTCTATCTTGAATTATGCTCATGAATAAAGCTGCGCCTAGCGAGTTAGCAATGACCATTGGTAAGGCTATGGCGCTGACAAGGTGTAAGGCTTTATCGTAGGGCTCAGCCACGATTAAAATGATAAACATTTGAATGATTTCAGCGACTAATGTAATAGTGAAAACGATGAAAGGTCTATAGAGCTGGTCGACTTGCCCGCGGCGTACGTAGTAGCTGTGTAAGAGCCCACCAAGCAACCCTTCAGCTGTGGTCGAGATAGCGCAAGCGACATCAGTAAAGCCTCCCATGCTGTAACGATGCATGCCGCCAGTTAAGCCCACAGCAAACCCCACAATGGGTCCACCGAGTAACCCTCCCATTACAGCACCTATCGCGCGCGTATTCGCGATAGCATCTTCAATATTGAGGCCAAAGTAGGTGCCTAAAATACAGAAAAGAGAGAACAAGACATAGCATGAAAAACGTTGGGATAAACGCCCAGATACCGTAGTGAGAGGCATAAACAACGGAGTTTTACTTAGCAGATAAGCAATAACTAAGTACACACTGAGTTGTTGGAGTAATGAAAAAATCAGTTCCATGATAATAGTGTTGAACGAGTGGGCTCTTTAGATAGGTTACCTGTGTTTGTTCAGATAGCCAAAAAACCATTTGGTGTAAACTTTTATTTACAAGTGGTATTTATTCTTTACAGGGTGTTGCCAAGAAGGGAAATCACTTGTTATGGTGTTAACTAGAGAGCAGGAGATACCTGTTAAATATTGAATATAGTTAGTGAGAACGGCTTTGCCTTCTACTACCCAGAATAGATTGAGGAAAGCCACCATGCAAAAAGACCAACTGAATAATGTACATATTCAAGATGAATGCGTATTGATCACCCCTCAAGAACTTAAAACCAAGTTACCGCTCAGTGAAACTGCATTAAACTTCATTCGTGAATCTCGTCAAACCATTGCAGATATTACTCACAAGCGTGACCACCGTTTGCTTGTGGTATGCGGACCATGCTCTATTCACGATATTGACGCAGCGAAAGCGTACGCACAAAAATTGAAGCAGCTTTCTGAAGAGCTAAGTGATCAACTGTACATTGTAATGCGTGTTTATTTTGAAAAGCCACGTACAACAGTTGGTTGGAAAGGTCTTATTAATGACCCGCATCTTGATGGTTCTTTTGAAGTGGAAGAAGGGCTACATATTGGTCGTCAGCTACTCATTGACTTGGTTGAAATGGGGATTCCTTTAGCAACAGAAGCGCTTGATCCAATTAGTCCTCAATACTTAGGTGATTTATTCAGTTGGGCTGCTATTGGTGCTCGTACTACAGAATCACAAACACACCGTGAAATGGCAAGTGGCCTTTCAATGCCCGTTGGATTTAAAAATGGTACCGATGGAAGTTTAGCGACGGCTATCAATGCCATGCAAGCAGCAGCTTCTGGGCACCGTTTTATGGGGATTAATCCAGAAGGTCAGGTGGCGCTGTTGAACACCCAAGGAAACCCTGATGGCCATGTGATTTTACGTGGCGGTAAGCAAACGAATTATGATTCAGTTTCGGTCACTGAGTGTGAAAATGAGATGCAGCAGTCAGGCCTTTCACCATCCTTGATGGTAGACTGTAGCCATGCAAATTCACGCAAAGATTACCGTCGTCAGCCGTTAGTTGCTGAAGATGTACTTCATCAAATCCGTGAAGGTAATAAATCGATTATAGGCTTGATGATTGAAAGCCATTTAAATGAAGGGAGCCAAAGCGCTGATTTACCGCGTGAAGAAATGGCTTATGGGGTCTCGATTACTGACGCATGTATCAGTTGGGAAGATACAGAAGCGCTATTGCGTCGTACTCGTAAAGAATTAACGCCGTTCTTAAAGGATCGTTGCGAAGGTTAAATTACTTCGTATCATTTAAACGTAACACTGGTTTAGCCAAAGAAAAGCGCCCATTTATACTTATAAATAAGCGCTTTTTCTTTGCACTGAATAAACAGCACGATGCTAAACGGTAATATTCAATTCGTCAGATACTTAGCAGATAAATACGGACAGTGAGATCATGGTTGCTGAACTGAGTAAATTAAGAGATCAAATCGATGATGTTGATCAGCAAATGGTAGAGCTTTTAGCTCGCCGTTTATCATTAGTAGAAGAAGTGGGTCATGTGAAAAGCCTGCATGGTTTACCTATTTATGCGCCAGACCGTGAAGCTGCGATGCTAGCCTCACGCCGTCATGAAGCTGAGCAAAAAGGTGTACCGCCTGATCTTATTGAAGACATTTTGCGTCGTACCATGCGTGAATCTTATTCGAGTGAAAATGATTCAGGGTTTAAGTGTTTAAAACCTGAACTTCGTCCTATTGTGGTTGTGGGTGGGCATGGTCAGCTAGGTGGGTTGTTCTGCCGTTTATTTGAACTTTCAGGTTACCAAGTTCGTCAATTAGGTAGTCAAGATTGGGATCGTGCAGATGAGATCCTTACCGATGCGGGTATGGTTGTCGTCTCTGTGCCGATTAACATCACTGAGCAAATCATTGGTAAACTTTCCAACTTACCAGATGACTGTATTCTTGCTGACTTAACCTCGATCAAGAGTGGCCCATTACAGGCAATGCTAGAAGTGCATAATGGCCCCGTGATTGGGTTACATCCAATGTTTGGTCCCGATATTTCTAGCTTGGCGAAGCAAGTGATTGTGTATTGCGATGGGCGAAACCCTGAAGATTACCAGTGGTTACTTGAGCAATTTCAGATTTGGGGGGCAACGCTAAATCGTATTAGTGCGATTGAGCATGATCAAGGTATGACGTTGATCCAAGCTTTACGCCACTTTACGTCATTTGTTTATGGTGTACATTTGGCAGAGGAAGATCCGAAGATCGAGCAGCTCATGTCGTTAAGTTCACCGATTTATCGCTTAGAACTTGCAATGGTCGGTCGCTTGTTTGCTCAAGATGCACAATTGTATGCCGACATTATTATGTCTGCGCCGCAAAACATTGCGATGATTAAACGCTTCCACCAACGTTTTGGTGAGGCTATAAAGATGCTTGAGACGCAAGATAAAGAGGCGTTCAAACAAGCATTTAATCAGGTTGAGCATTGGTTTGGTGATTATGCGGGACACTTTCTTGCTGAAAGCCAAGGTTTATTAAGACAAGCGAACGATTCAACTCACCGTTCGTAGCATCAATCAATAAAGACAGAATTAAAAAAGCGAGTATCTAGATAAGATACTCGCGTTTATATAGATACTATTCTTCGATCTCAACTTCTGTTGGTTTTACATTCTCACTTGGGTAACAGCCTAGCACCTTAATGAAGCGCGTCAGACGTGTTAACTCTTCTAATGCTTGCTGCATCACATCAGATTTTAAATTCTCTTCAACATCTAAATAGAACATTTCTTCCCATGGATTTCCAATCACTGGGCGAGACTCTAGTTTAGTCATATTGATATTTAAATTACGTAATACCACTAAACATTCAACTAATGAACCCGCTTTCTGGGCCGTAGACATAATCAAGGTGCTTTTGGCCGGGATCAGTGACGTGACATCAACAGGTTTGCGGGCTACAACAATAAAGCGAGTGAAGTTTTCTTGTTGATTGGCAATATTGTCTTTTACTGGGGTAAGACCGTAAAGTTCACCACTTGACGCATTACCAATTGCAGCCACATTCGGTAGATTCAATTCTGCTACTTTTTGCATCGCTTCAGCGGTACTAGAGCAGTATTCTTGTGTAATATTGCCCATTGAATGCAAGTATTCACTACACTGCTGATGTGGCTGAGGATGAGAATATAAGGTATTAATCCCCTTAATATCGGCATCCCCGACAGTGAGCAAGCAATGTTCAATCGGTTGGGTTATTTCACCTACAATTGATAGGCTAGTGTGTTGTAGTAAGTCGTACACTTCATTGATTGAACCAGAGCTGGTATTTTCAATTGGCAGCACACCATAATCAGCATTGCCTGTTTCTACAATGTTCAACACATCACGGAATGTAGAGCAGCTCATCTCAACGAGTTTGGTTTGTTTACGGCTGAAGTAGTTACGGCTGGCAAGATGAGAGTATGATCCTTTCGCTCCAAGGAAAGACACACGTGCCACAGGTTGTAAGCTATCAGGGTTCGCTAATTTTTGTAGATACGCTTGTTGAAATAATACAGAGTCTTCAATAATGGTATGAAAAATTTGCGTAACATATAAAGCATCGAGCTGCTGCGACTTGCCTGTTTCAATCAAACGAAGCAAGAGTTCTTGTTCTCGTGCTTGGTCACGTACTGGTTTCGCAGTACCAATTTTACTTTTAGCGACTTCTAAGCTCAGTAAGCGTCGTTCAGACAGTAGTTTAAGTATCTCGTTATCAATGCGGCTAACATTTTTACGAATATCATCAAGTGAGTAGTATTGTTCGGTCATTGTATTCCCTGCTTGCGTATCGGCTTTTCTGATACAAAAAAGCCTCCTTGGTCAGAGGAGGCTGTCTATTCGTCTTTAGCTTGTTTCTTGCGTAACGAATCGCCTCCACTAGGGTGACATAAAAAAGAAGCTAAAGAAAAACAGGCGTATTGTCATCATGAGTAAATGTTTTGTTGTGAATATGACTCAACATTATTAATCCTACGTGATCTTGTCAAGGTCAATATAAGGCTTTTTTCTTGGTCTGTTAGGTATTTGAAGTGGGGGTCACTGAAAGTAAACAGCCCCGCTATAGGTAGCAGGGCTGTTTGGAATCCTCTTTTATTTACTATGCATCTTCTGCTTCGATTTCATCTTCTTCAACGACTGGCTTGTCACTGTGGCTCGCACGGCGTGCTGCAGGTTTGTGCGCTTGCTTATTAATTTGACGTTCTAGTTTTTGGTAAAGCTCGGTGATCGCACCGAATAAGTCATTGTGCTCCGCTGAGGCGACAATTTTTCCTCCAGGAATAGCGGCGGATGCTTCAATCTTAAATGTCTTACTTGGCTCTTTACTAATCATCACATGTTTATTGACGAGTGGTAGCTGGAACTTCTCTAACTTCTTGAATTTAAAGTCAAGACGTTCACGGATAGCAGGAGTAATGTCAATGTTTTTACCAGTAATTTCTAATGTCATAATTATCTTTCCTCTTGTGCTACCCCTTGTTGGGTTAACTTCAGATTACTAAAATCCCGGCTTTATAATGTGACGCATATCACACTTTAATCTATGGAAGATAAATAGAAAAAATTCTGTGACCAAGTTTTATTTTTTAATAAAAACTATCAATAAAGTGCTTGTCGAGGACTAGATAGTTAAGGCAGTATGAAGGAACTAGAGACGCTGGTGGCTTGTGCTAACTAGGGAATTTTTTCAATTTAAAACATGGGTTTGAACGAAGTTTAACCATGTTCCTGTCTAGGCATGAATCGCAGGTTTATGCACATATCTCTATTTTATGACTTAAATAGAATATTCATCATTCACGAATACAAAAACGGCAGCCCGAGTGGCTGCCGTTTGCATATTTGACACATACCACGAGAGTATTTAGTTGACTGGGTTTAACGCAATCAGCTTTTTCGTGTTTTCTATCGGCTCTTGTAAACCTAATTTTTCGTAGGCTGTTAGCATCAATGGGAGCGATTTACGTGCAGCCTGTGTATCAGGGTATAACTTCTGAATTTGCTGGCTGCGGTTTATAGCGGCAATCCATGCTTCACGGCGAATATAAAAATCAACCGTTGCTAGATCGTAATCAGCAAGACGATTCTTAATGAAAATCATCCGAGCTTTAGCATCTGCGGCATATTGACTATTAGGGTATCGATCTAACAAACGTTTAAAGTCACGGAAGGCTTTACGTGCTGGTTCAGGATCTCGGTCATGGCGATCGATACTAAAAATATCATGCATGAAGCTGCGATCTTGTGCCATTTGCGTTAATCCGCGCATATAAAGCACCCAGTCAGACTTCTCATGAGCTGGGTTTAGACGGTTAAAGCGCGCAATAGTCGCTTCGCCTAAAGCCAAATCATCATTTTTGTAGTAAGCATAAATGAGGTCTAATTGGACTTGTTCAGAATACGCACCAAAAGGATAACGCGAGTCTAAAGTCTCTAAACGTTCTATAGCTGTTGTCCAGCTACCACTCTGTAATGCTTGTTGAGCAGTAACATAGAGCTCTGCTGGCGGAATATCGGGTACAACTTCTTCAGTACTTGAGCAGCCTGAAAGAATGGCTACGGCAAGAAGAGTCGTGATTGTCAGGCGTTTCATTACGGCGTCAGCTTCCTTGAAAAAAATTTTATTTCTGCGGATCCATTACGGTAAGAGCCGTTAACAGATACAATGAGACTATTAGGTTATACCACGGTTAGTTTTTAGCTTGGTATATTTTACGCAGCGTATGGCAATTAGTCCCACGCTTTTTAAAAAAGTTCGCTATGGCCCAGCAAATAGAGTTAACAAATACAGTAAATGATAGCCAACTGGGCATGCGCCTAGATCAGGTTATCGCTGAATTATATCCAGACTACTCACGTTCACGTGTTAAAGAATGGATTTTGAAGAACATGGTTTCAGTGAATGGTGAAATCGTCAATAAACCTCGTCTAAAAATGATGGGTGGCGAAGAACTATTCATAAAAGCTGAGATCGAAGATGAAGTCCGTTGGGTGGCACAAGACATCCCGCTTGATATTGTTTATGAAGATGAACACATCCTTGTAATCAATAAGCCGCGTGATTTTGTTGTTCACCCTGGTGCAGGTACGCCTGACCGCACAGTACTTAACGCTTTGTTATTTCATTGCCCTGCATTGGCTGAAGTACCACGTGCCGGTATTGTGCACCGTCTTGATAAAGACACTACGGGTTTGATGGTGGTTGCTAAAACCATTCAAGCACAAACACGTTTAGTACGCGCATTACAAAAACGTAAGATCACTCGTGAATACGAAGCTATCGCGATGGGTAAAATGACGGGAGGCGGTACAGTTGAAAAGCCGATCGGTCGTCATGCGACTAAGCGTATTTGTATGGCTGTTCACGAATTAGGTAAGCCAGCGATCACACACTATCGTGTGGCTGAACACTTCCGTGAACATACACGTTTAGTACTTCGTCTTGAAACGGGTCGTACACACCAGATCCGTGTTCATATGTCGTATATGAGTCATCCGCTAGTGGGTGATGCAATATATGGTGGTCGTCCTCGTCCACCACGTCATGCATCTGATGAGCTGATCTTAGCATTGCGTTCATTTGACCGTCAGGCGTTGCACGCACGTATGCTACGTTTATCTCACCCAATTACAGGTGAGCTAATGGAATGGCGTGCTCCATTGCCAAACGATATTCTTGCGATGATCGATATTCTTCGTAAAGATAAAATCGAAAACGACGAAGACGACTTCTAAGATGTTGATAATCCCCGATTGGCCTGCACCTAAGCGTGTTAAAGCAGTCAGCACTACCCGTAAGGGTGGCGTGAGTCTTGCGCCTTATAATGGCTTAAACCTTGGTTTACATGTCGGGGATGACACAGAACGTGTTCAACAAAATCGAAGCTTGTTGCAACATGAATTGAGTTTAGTTCAGGCACCTGCTTGGCTTAATCAAATTCACAGTAGCAAGGTGATAGATCTGAAACAGCCTCTTACTGGGTTAATCGATGCGGATGGCAGCTATAGCCGTGAACCAGGTTTAGCATGTGTCATTATGACTGCTGATTGCTTACCTGTGCTGTTGTGTGACAAAGACGGAACACAAGTGGCGGCTGTACATGCTGGGTGGCGAGGCCTAGCTGGTGGGATTATTGAAGCCGCACTGGATAAATTTTCAGTGCCGGCCAATGAGATAATGGCATGGCTTGGACCTGCTATTGGACCAATAGCATTTGAAGTTGGTGGTGAAGTTCGCCAGCAATTTATGGCTGTTGATCCACAAGCGGCATTAGCGTTTACACCACAGGCTAAAGTGGTTGATGGTCAAAGCGGTAGCGATAAATGGTTGGCGAATATTTACTTGTTAGCCACGCAGCGTTTACAGAAGTACGGTATCACGCAGGTATATGGTGGTGAACACTGTACAGTGAATGAACCTGAACTGTTTTATTCATACCGTCGAGAACCAACCACTGGCCGACAAGCGTCGTTAATTTGGTTAGATTAATGCTAATAAAGTTGTTTTGAAAAAGGCTCTGTTGAGTAATAGAATAAGTGCAACAGAGCCTTTTTTATTTGTGGCAGATTAACCTGAATTTGTCGATCTGATTCAGCAAATTAGAATATTAGTGGATCAAGGTTATATTGGTAGGGTTTGCCGTTGATAGCTCAATCACTTTTGCGCCATAAGGAACGGTGTAAATTTCATAGCCATTATTTTTTGCGCGGTAGAAACGTTGGTTGATTGTGTCATGCAATAATACGATGCCGTTATAGCTTACAGTGCGAACCATTGCCCCTTGAATCATAACCACGGTATTCACTGTTGCCACCGTCGTTGGGTTACGACGATTATCAATTCTATCTTCAGTTCGATTTTCAATGCGCACCTCTTGGCGTACATCTTGTCTTTTCTCTTGAATATCTCGTTGTGCTATTGCGCTAGTAGATGAAGCCAATACTGCTAATGCCACAGTGACTGTTATTAGACTTTTCTTAAACATATGATTTCTCACTATACAGAATGACGTTCTATTTATGGTGTGCCGTTCTATAAAGAGTTGTCAATATAGGCACTGTTATTCTGTTTATCTTTTAAGGTTAAATAGTCTATCTTTCTCATAGAAGAGACACGGTAGAGATAATGTTTGTCATCAATGAAGAAATCATAACGATGAGAGAGCGTTATTTTATGGTTAGTCGCGAATCACTTGTGATGAATGCTTGAAAAAAATGTTCAGGGCATCCATATACTTTATGGGTAAGTAGTTAATCAAATATTGGGAGAACTCATGCGTCTTGACCGATTTACAAGCAAATTTCAAATGGCGATATCTGATGGACAGTCGTTGGCTTTAGGGCGAGATCATCAGTACATCGAACCAACACACCTGATGGTGGCGTTACTTAATCAGGATGGAAGTACTATTCGTCCGTTGTTAACGATGTTGAATGTCGATATCTCTCAGTTACGTTCTCGTTTAGGCGAATTACTCGATCATTTACCTAAAGTAACGGGTATTGGCGGTGAAGTGCAGTTATCACACGATATGGGCTTATTGCTAAATATGTGTGATAAGTTGGCGCAGAAACGTAAAGACAAATTTATTTCATCAGAACTATTTATTCTAGCGGCTGTCGATGACAAAGGTCCTTTAGGTAAACTGCTTAAAGAACTCGGCTTAACAGCAGCTAAAATTGAACAAGCTATTGATCAGGTGCGTGGTGGACAAAAAGTCGATGATCAAAATGCGGAAGAAAATCGTCAGGCATTAGAGAAATTCACCATTGATTTAACGGAACGAGCAGAGCAAGGTAAGCTCGATCCTGTTATTGGGCGTGATGATGAAATACGCCGTACTATTCAAGTGCTTCAGCGTAGGACTAAAAATAATCCCGTTATTATTGGTCAGCCTGGTGTGGGTAAAACAGCCATTGTTGAAGGGCTAGCCCAGCGAATTGTAAATGGTGAGGTACCGGAAGGGCTGCGTAATAAGCGGGTACTTTCTCTTGATATGGGCTCTTTGATTGCAGGCGCTAAATTTCGAGGAGAGTTTGAAGAGCGTTTAAAATCGGTCTTAAATGAACTTTCTCAAGAAGAAGGCAGTGTCATTTTATTCATTGATGAATTGCACACCATGGTTGGAGCGGGTAAAGGCGAAGGCTCAATGGATGCTGGTAATATGCTAAAACCAGCATTAGCACGGGGTGAACTACATTGTGTCGGCGCCACAACCCTTGATGAATATCGACAGTATATAGAGAAAGATGCAGCGCTAGAGCGTCGTTTCCAAAAAGTGCTGGTGGATGAACCGACAGTAGAAGACACGATAGCGATTCTACGAGGGCTGAAAGAGCGCTATGAACTGCATCACCATGTCGAAATTACCGATCCTGCTATCGTAGCTGCAGCACGTTTGTCACATCGCTATGTTTCAGATCGACAGTTACCAGATAAAGCAATCGACTTGATTGATGAAGCCGCATCGAGCATTCGTATGCAAATTGATTCGAAGCCTGAATTACTCGATCGTTTAGAACGCCGAATTATTCAATTAAAAATTGAACAGCAAGCACTCGGTAAAGAGAGTGATGGTGCGAGTCAAAAGCGCCTGAATGATATTTGTGAAGAACTTGATGTTAAAGAACGTGAATATGCAGAGCTAGAAGAAGTGTGGAATGCTGAGAAAGCTGCACTTTCTGGTACTCAACATATTAAATCTGAACTTGAGCAGGCACGTATGGATATGGAGGTTGCGCGACGAGCTGGTGATCTTAACCGTATGTCAGAATTGCAGTATGGGAAAATACCGGAACTTGAAAAGCAACTGGATCTAGCAGCTCAAGCTGAAATGCAAGAAATGAGCTTGTTGAAGAACAAAGTTACAGATGCTGAAATAGCAGAAGTGCTCTCTAAGCAAACGGGTATTCCTGTCGCCAAAATGTTGGAAGGCGAACGTGATAAGTTATTGCGTATGGAAGATGAATTACATCAACGTGTAATCGGACAAAATGAAGCGGTTGAAGCTGTGGCGAACGCCATTAGACGAAGCCGTGCTGGTTTGTCAGATCCGAATCGTCCAATTGGATCGTTCTTATTCTTAGGTCCAACCGGTGTGGGTAAAACTGAACTGTGTAAAACATTGGCAAACTTCATGTTTGATAGTGAAGACAACATGGTGCGTATCGACATGTCAGAATTCATGGAAAAGCATTCTGTTGCACGGTTAGTCGGAGCCCCTCCTGGTTATGTCGGCTATGAAGAAGGCGGGTATTTAACTGAAGCGGTTCGTCGTCGTCCTTATTCAGTCATTTTGTTGGATGAAGTTGAGAAAGCACATCCTGATGTTTTCAATATTTTGCTGCAAGTTCTGGATGATGGTCGATTGACTGATGGACAGGGGCGTACGGTTGATTTTCGAAATACCGTCATCATCATGACCTCTAATCTTGGCTCAGATAGGATTCAGGAAAACTTTGGTAACTTGAACTATGAAGGTATCAAAAATATGGTGCTTGAGGTTGTTAGCCATCATTTCCGCCCTGAGTTTATTAACCGAGTCGATGAAACTGTTGTTTTCCACCCGTTAGGGCAAGAAAATATTAAACATATCGCTAGCATTCAAATTGAACGCTTGGTTAATCGTTTAAAAGAGAAAGACTACGAACTGACGGTTCAAGAAAGTGCTTTAGACTTTATTGCTAAAGCTGGTTTTGACCCTGTATACGGTGCGCGACCATTAAAGCGTGCTATTCAACAGTATATAGAGAACCCTCTCGCTCAAGAGATCCTCTCTGGTAAGTTGGAGACAGGTAAGTCAATCGACTTACTGATTGAAGATGAGCATCTGGTAACGAAGCAATAAAGCTAGAAGGCTATAAGCTAAAAAGAGCAAAAGAGAAAGATACACTATTGAAGTAGCGCCTTGTTGCCTTTGCAGCAAGGCGTTTTTTAATGAAAGAGGGGAGGAATTATTAGTCTTGTTCGTTTTTCTTTCAATTTCACCAGTGATTGTTTAACAATTGTTCGAACGGTTAATAAAGTGAATTTAAGTGTTGTCACTCTCATAAAACTCCCTATAATGCGACCTCACTGACACGGAGCACGGCGCTTAGCCAGCAACCTAGTCAGTATGTTCTTTAACAATTTGACCATGCAATCTGTGTGGGCACTCGTGAAATTTTAAGTCGAAAGATTTAT
>NZ_PYOC01000021.1 GCF_003026215.1 Photobacterium indicum | reverse complement strand
ACAAAAGGCGAGGCTGTCCCAATTTTTTATAGGGCTGATAAGTATGTAAAACTTGGTGGTGGTACATTTTGGCTTTCTGAAACCCCAGAGGTTGTCGCTAGTGTTGGTTGGGATGCAGATCTAACTCGCATTACAAGTTGGGTAAGACTTGAAGACAAAGAGTCAAGTAAACGTGTACTCGTATTTAATGCTCATTTTGATCATATTGGTAAAGTCGCACGGCAGCAGAGTGCTAAATTATTAAGTAAGAAAGCCAAAGAAATTATTGGTGATGATAATGATGCAGTTATTGTTTTAGGTGACTTAAACTTTGAAAGAAGTGACGTCGCTTCATATGAAGCATTAACCAGTTTATTTAATGATGCGAGATCTACAACTATAAAGCCATTTGAAGGTATTGACGGTAAGGAATATACATATCATGGTTATTTTAAAGAGCCTACTGAAGACATTGATTATATTTTTGTGAATGATAAGCTGCGCGTTAATACCTTTAAATATGTCAATGTCATTAAAGATGGGATTTATTCTTCCGATCATCTATCTGTTATTTCAAATGTCGAGCCTAAATAGTATTGATGATATTTAAGCATTCAATATTAACCCCGTAACTAAACATGTTAGTAATACAATGATGTTACCTGCCTACAAGTTTCTGAAGATACTAAGTCTAATGCTGGAGAGCCGTGTTTTTGATTGGTTCCAACTATGGCAGGTACAGTACATCTTGCTCTGCTGAGCTCAAACCGAGCTCGGCATCGCAGAAAAAGATCGTAACGACGTGCGAATGTCTTGGCTGAAAATATGACAGCAGGAAGTTCATGCACCTTGCGTGGTGCCACATCGACATTGTGTCTCTAAGATCAGACTCAGCACCCAGGGTGCGTGTTTTCTCATATCTATCTTGCGGCAATGCGCTGAAGCAATGGGTATGCTGTCGTTACTCTGTTCATTAACTATAAGAGCAGGATCTCTGATGAAAAAAACTATATTGATAGCATCTGTGTTGTTATCTGGCACCGCCTGGGCGGAGGATGCCAAAGTGTGCTTCTACGAAGATGAAAACTTTCTTGGGCAGAAATGGTGTACTCAGCAGCTGGGCCAGCAGAATATGCCAAGTAGTATGAACGATAAGGTCACGGCGATTCGACTTTATGGCAACGCCTATGTCAAAGTTTATGAACATGGCAACCAAGGGGGCAAGTCCACCACAGTGATGCAGGATACTTTCCTGTTTAAAAGGCTGAATGACAGCATCTCCTCACTCGATCTTTTGGAAAGAACCACCGACGATTTTGCGTGCCTCTATCAAGATTCAGGCTATGCTGGTACTCCGATGTGCTCGATGGCGGGAGAGGGGATCGCTGATATGGGGATAGCTGATCTAACCAACGAGATGAGTTCAGTATTTCTTAGCGGCAATGCCGGCGCTACTTTGTATCGCTACCCCAATTTCAACAACAGTAGCGTCACCCTGATACGCTCATCTGGCAACCTTAAAGACCATAGTTTCAATGATGAGGCTGACAGTTTTAGGGTTCACACCCGTCAACCTTCAACGCTACAGGAGCAGATGGCGGCGCAGAACGAGCTAGTAACCTACTCACCCATCTACAAAGCTACTTGGATGGGTACTCATAACTCCTATAACTCGGGCGATTATTACTGGGCTAGTGCTAAACCCAATCAGTCCACCTCTATTGTCGAGCAGTTGGAGTCAGGGGTGCGGGCGATTGAGATTGATGTTGTCGGTCGTACACTCAAACACAAGGTTGATACCAGCGGCACCAGTTTTGTGCGGGTCATGTCTGAGATCAAAAACTGGCTGAGGGTCAATCCCGGGCAGTTTATCTATGTCAAGTTTGAGCACTCTAGCAAGAATGAAGGCTATGAGCAGGATGTAGCCCGAGAGATCATTGAAACCTTCGGCAATATGGTCTTTCGAGATGCTGGCAATGGCTGTAACTATGCGCCGGAATCCTTGACCACCAAACAGTTACTCGATGACGGCAAGCAGATCATGTTCTTCGCCTTTAACGGTGATTGCGGTAACAATACCGACTACCGTAGCGTGATCTGGAATCGAATGGGACCAGAGACCAGTGATGACCATGACTATGCTGCTGGTTGTCCATCAAGCCTGCCTGCTTGGGATCTGGGTCGTTTCAGTACCATTGTTGAAGACAAGCGCGGTTGGGTTTGGGATCATTATTTGCCGGTATCGCAAGTGCGACCTGCGTTGGAGTGCGGCATCAACTTTATCGGTCGCGATCAGTTCCTGCCCGATGATGCCGATGGCTATATTGCCAATCATATCTTTAGCTGGCGAAACGGTCTGGAGACACCGAGAGTTGGTCGACAGCATGTTAAGTTATCGGTGGGCTCTGATGGCTATGCCCATTTTGCCACTGCAAGTCAAAGCGAGCAGTATCCTGCGCTTTGCATGAACCGCGAAGGTCAAATTCAGGCTACCAGCCAAGCGGTGAGCTATTACCAAGCACAAGCGATCTGCAGTAATGAGTTCGCCGACTCACGCTTTACCGTACCGACCAACGCGAGGGAGTTGAGCCTGTTTGTGAAGTCGGTCAATGAGGGTGCTCAATTCTGGATGAACTACCGTGCTATCGGCGATCGTTGGGTGCCATTTGCTGAGTAGGTTTTATTAGATTTTAAGTCGCCTATTTTATATAAACGAAAAACATAAACAGGCCTTCTAGTCATAGAGGGCCTTTTTTATGGCTATGTCTGAATAAGCTGTTGCGGCGTGCGCCCAACAGCTTCTAATAAACAATCTTCGGGCGTGATTGCCGTTCGATAACGCTCTAGCATCCGACGCCAACCTAAATAATTCCCCAAATACTTTGTTGCCACTCCATGAAATCGATACATCCACCCTTTAAGTCGACTATCAAAGGCATTCACATTCTGAATGTGAAAAACACCTCGCGCTCGGGGACCTTGGCTGTGAATTACCTCATGCGCAATCCCCAATTCTTTACAGAAGGCGTTATAAACCGCAGCGCCATCGGTACAAAGTATCGCATCCTTATCAGCCAAGGGAGATAAAGCGGCATTATCAGTCCGGTGTTACCGCTGCACGTAGAGACAAACTTATAAGCTGTAATCCTGAGGAGCCGTTTCATGATGCATTTTATAAACTAGGTGCTTACTTGACGGCTGTAGGTTTAACGTATGACGACATACTGGAAATGACCACATTTTAAATGTTAAAGATAATAATTATGTCCATTAGTATTGGAGGGTGTAAATAAGTGTAATGATTTATATGGTAGGATTTTTATATTCACAACTATTTTTCTTTTATTCGTTTTATACCAACAGAATCACTGAACAGTAAAATAATATACAATAGTGATGTTACCCACGGTATGTATATCAAATGATATAGCAATTTTCATTGCTGTATCACCTCCTTTTTTTCTGTCTTATTTTGTTACATTTATCAAAGTAGAGTATTCACTTTAGATTGTTGATCTCAATGCCCATTCAGCGTACAGTTGTACTCTGAGTCGGCTTACACGTGTAAGCCGAGTTTTTAGGGGTAGAATATAAGCGATTAAAGTTCAATGACTTGAGCTACTATCACAATGAAGTATATCAGCATGGCTGTAGATAAGATTTATCGATAAGGAGTAATGAGAATGATTCAAAAGATAAAGAATTGGTTTGAACTGAGAGCAATTTGCAAAAATGATGAATGGGAGTCAGATTTTTTTTCACTATATTTTTAGCTTTAAGCATGCCGCATGAAGTGTGGTGATACGTTTAATCAGCATTATGGGTTACAGAGTATTTTTACGTTAGTTTTACATGGTCAAGTTTGTCGTAGAGGCGAATTTGACCAGCAACACGCAATGAAAGTGTATGCTGGTCGTATTTTATATTCGTTATTAAGATGACTAAACGATCTTATTTAATAGATCAGCTTCAAATTGATCAGTAGAAATTGTTAAGTTTTGCGATATTATTTGAGAGTCTAATTTGATAATGTCTTTTTCTAATGTTGCTAACGTGAGTGAATTGTTATCCAGTAAGTAGACTTGCTTTAAACTCGAATAATAGAATTTTAGTATTATTAATGCATTAACATCATGTAATTCTGCTCTGTTTTTTATCTTAGCCAGTTTTCGATAAATTTTATTGTGCAGTTGTTTTAACTGCCAAACGTAATAGATTTCTTTAAGATATGGTTTATCTCTTAATCGACTTAATACACTGGCACAAACGATAGCAGCCAAAACTACACCGATCAAATTGAGATGAAAATTGCCTGTAGAACCAGATCGGGCAACTGTTTCAGCACCAAACACCGCAATTAATAGCGCACCAAAAGCGAGCGATAATACGGCTAAACTGCCAACAAAAAAAACAATCACTCGATTAATATTCTTACGATAAACAGCCTTGTCAATTTCCATGATCTTCATGTTTAATTAGCATCCATGTGTGACTCTTAATATGGATGCATTCTACGTTTTTTTTCTCGCAAGGGGAGAGTTATGTGTGAAATAACAGAAATTTATTATGAAATATGTTGATTCTAACTGGGTGGGGGAATCGAAATCCCCCCACAAAGTGATAGTTGTTAACGGCAACTCACTTACTCTGTACTCTTAGCTTTCAGAACATACCCATCTTTGCTTTCATTAATCACATCGTTTTGATTACTGAGCTTGGTTATCTTCTTTTTCACTTTCATGCATCCACTCATTAAATAGTTGATACCAAATAGCCAGTATAACAGGGCCGATAAATAGCCCTAGTATGCCAGATGACACCATGCCACCTATTGCGCCCAGTAATATAACTGGCATAGGAATATCTAATCCACGGCCCATTAATAAAGGTTTTAAGAAGTTGTCACTTAACCCAGCAAGTAAAGTCCATACTGCAAAAATGGTGGCAGTTGTTGAGTCATGAATGGAATATACATAGGCAATAACGGGTGCGACAACCAATAAAGCAGGTAGCTGAGCAATAGCGAGTACTAGAACCAAAATGGTAATTAACCCTGCAGTAGGCAAACCAATTGCGAAAACACCGATACCCACTAGAAATGCCTGAATGCAGGCAACCCCGACAACCCCCAATAACACACTACGGATCGTTGCTGTGCATAGCGTTGCCCATTCTTCGCCGTGTGCACCCGCAATACGAACAGAAAGTGTATTGACAGATTTTGAAATGCTAGTTGCATTCGCCATAAAAGCGGCTGAAATTAATAGTGAAATAACAAACATCAAGATGCTGACGATACTGTTACCAACAACCGATGCCATCATTGCTAAACCGGATGTTAGTTGTGGTAAGAATTTTGTGAAGGCTTTTTCTAGGTTGGTCGAAAAAAGTTGCCATACATCGAAGATTTGCTGGCCAATAATGGGAATGTTTGCAATTCGTTCTGTCGGGCCTGGAATCTTCAACGTACCTGAGCTGATGGTACTGGTGATACCTTCTACAGACTCAACCATTGAAATAGAAAACATAACAAAAGGAACGGTGAGAATTAGAATGCCAATAAGAGCAATAACGGTGGCGGATAATCCTCTCTTTCCTTTCAACATGTTTTCGAGCTTTACCGTTAATGGCATGAGGGCTACGGCAATAATAGCACCCCACAGAACGGGAATTAGAAAGGGTTTTACAATACCGTAAGACCACGCTAACAGAATAAATAACAAGCCAACACGTATTGCTGACTCGACCATGTTATTGATAAAAAATTGACTTTGTTTCTTGTCGTCGGGCGTTTGATTATTCATTGAGTGTCCCGTCATTAATAATATCTGGAATGTGTTGTTTGTTTACAAGGTTAGAAAATATAGTCGATAGAGATAATCTTAGAACATAGTTGAAGGTTTTGTTTAAAAGGAAAATTGACGCATGGGTTGACTCTGGTTGGCTACACTATTGTTAAAGTATTTATCTCTAATGCTGTCAAATAATGAAAGGGAATAATATGGATGGATTCATAAAGACGTTACCTAAGGTTGAGCTGCATTTACACATCGAAGGGAGCCTAGAGCCCGAACTTATGTTTACGTTAGCTAAGCGCAATGGTATTGATTTACCCTATGAGAGTGTTGCTCAAGTACAAGCTGCTTATGATTTTGATGATCTACAATCTTTTCTCGATCTTTATTATCAGGGTGCTCAAGTGTTGTTAAACGAGCAAGATTTTTATGATTTGACGTGGGCTTACTTAAAAAGATGTAAGGCGGATCACGTTATTCATACTGAGATCTTTTTTGACCCCCAAACGCACACTGCCCGTGGTGTTCCTTTTGATGCCGTTATTAACGGTATAACTCGTGCGTTAGAGGATGGCCAAGAACAACTTAATATCAGTAGCCACACAATTATGTGTTTTCTACGTCATTTAAGCGAAGAAGATGCGATTGAAACCCTTCAGCAAGCATTGCCATATAAAGATAAAATCATTGGTGTTGGTTTAGATTCATCTGAGCAAGGTCATCCACCTGAAAAATTCAAGCGTGTTTTTGAGCAAGCAAAAGAACTTGGTTTTTTGACGGTTGCACACGCAGGAGAAGAAGGACCAGCTAGTAATATTTGGGATGGGTTAGACATGTTGCACATATCTCGTGTCGATCACGGAGTGAGGTGCATTGAAGATGAATCATTAGTACAGCATTTAATGGAAAAGCAAATACCACTCACTGTCTGTCCATTATCGAATGTAAAGCTTAAAGTGTTTGATCATATGCGTGATCACAATATTGTCGAGTTATTGCGCAAAGGATTATGTGTGACGGTAAATTCTGATGATCCTGCTTATTTTGGTGGTTATATGGTAGATAACTTCCTTGCTGTTGCGCATGCTCTTAACCCATCAAAACGCGAACTGGCTAAGTTTACCGAGAATGCAATCGAAGCAAGCTTTCTCACATTGGAAGAGAAAACTGCCTTGAAAGAAGTGCTGCAACATTATATTGATAAGCAATTAAAGCCCATTTTATGAATATATACGCTGTGAATACGGGTGTGCCATGAAATTTTTTCCATCATGACACATTCGTTTTTTCTTTCAAACATCAAACATTCAAATGCTAAAAGAACGAACGTTGTAACCACTGTTTCATTTTATCCATCATGCTGGTGGCAGGCTTATTTGCTTGCGCGTTATCAACACTAATATAATAAGCTTGCATAAAACCAGAACGAAGCGTGTCGGTATGTGTAGAAGAATCACTTTCTTTATCATCCGATAGCAGGTTAGCAACCTCTGTTGCGTGATCATTTGCGTAGCTAAAATCAATACCCTGATAGCCTTGAACGAGTAACCACAATGTTGTGATAACAATAAGCTGGTTACTGTCTGTTGGTACTAACTTATCAGCATGTTCTTTACCTACTGTTTTCTTAAAGACTTGCTGCATATTATGAAGGCTTTGACGCTTTTGCTCAAAATCCAGTTGAGCTTCGCTCTGAGCCTTGGTCATTACGCCTAGTAGTAAATCATGACGAGGGCTATCAGGCTTTTGCTGGCATATAGAGTTAAAAAAAGGCGAACAAACCGTAATAAACTGGTCAAGTTCGATGCGTTGCTGATCATCAAAGGTGAGTTGCTCTAAGCCTATTGCTTTTAGTTCGGTTAGTAAGTCTGTCATGCTCTAAGTCATTAAATGCAAAAATCTTTCCACATTATACGTGATTGGGTTGGAAAAATAACGAATTAGATATTTGACTCTAAAATCACTTGCTATAGTGGAAGCAGAATGGATTTTTAATCCCCCATATACGTGTGAGAATGACGATGACGACTTTTTATGACATATCAGCAGATAATATACGTGGTGAAAGCGTATCGATGAATGAGTTTGCAGGCAAGATCGTACTTGTAGTAAACACGGCGAGTGAATGTGGTTTTACACCTCAATATCGCGGCTTACAAGATTTGTATACAAAATATAAAGATCAGGGTTTAGTGATTATTGGTTTTCCATGCAATCAATTTGGTGGGCAAGAGCCGGGTGAGAATAAAGATATCGCTGAATCATGTTTGATTAATTACGGTGTCGATTTTCCAATGTTTGCGAAAGTTGATGTAAATGGTGCGGATAGTCACGCGCTATTTCAATATTTAGTGAAAGCATTGCCCGGTACATTTGGCTCTAAGGTGAAATGGAATTTTACTAAATTCATGATTAGTCGTGAGGGTAAACCATTAAAGCGTTTTGCTCCTACCAAGAAACCAGAATCGATGGAAGCAGATATTGTTCGAGCGTTAAAGGCATAACCATATGCTTGTTATCGTCAAATAATCGAATGTTAAATGATGAAAACGCCGTTGGATGTTATCGAGTAGATACAGTCTAGGTGGCGTCATTCGTTTGATGTAGGTGGTAGAGCGTAAAGTGCATCATAGCTCTCAATATTTGTTGAATCAGTGAATTGAGAGAGTTGCTTTATGATGTTCTGTTTTGTTACGAGGTGCTCTTTTTGAGTAATTGTAAGTAATTGATCTACTGCTAGGTACCGGTGGCTGGTGGGTTTACGAGCGGTTAAATAGTCAGCTAAGAATATCTGCTGAACGGAAGAGTCATTGAATAACCCTAAGCTGTCTTGTAACACTTTTAATGTGGAAATTTGCTTGGTAATGATTTCGTTTGAAAATAGGGGAGAAAAATACGCCAATAAGTAACGTAACTTTTTACATTCAATACGCAGATGATGAATGTCATCATCGCTACTATTTAGGGTTAATGCTTGGCATATAACCAATACTTTATGGTATCGATTATCGATCATTTCTTTTCCATATATCAGGCTTGGTTCTTTCCCCTCATCTAATGGATTCTGTCTTAATTGTTCAATCACTTCTTTTATTTCTAGGCACTGTTGCTGATAATCATCTGTTTTTATCCATAGCTTTACCTCTTTAAAGCTTTTTCTACGATGGTTTTGCAAATCATCAAAAAAACGTGCTAACCCTTGATGATGTTTGTGTTCTAAGCAATCAAAGTAGTCATCCATCTTTAGTAGGTAGACATCTAGATCGCGTAGTCGATTGGTTTTTTGCATCAATATCTTTAGGTTATTTGTTAATGCTTTACTATGTTCAGGTTGAAAAATACCTTTCATCAACGTTGTGATAGCACGGCATCTACGAAGCGATACCCTATATTGATGTAAAAATTCACTGTCATCATCTCTTAGCAATCCAGACTCATGTTTACGAGCATGATTAAACTCAGCAAAGAGATAAGAATGAACGGGAAGATAAACCTCTTTTTTAGCTGATAGTTTAATTTTGTCTTTCTTACGTGAAGGAAGTGCTAATTTATCCCGCTTCGTTACATTCATTACTACCCCTTTTTATGCATTACTAAGTATAAGAATACACCTTTAAAAACATAACGCTGTAAAGCTAAGCAAACTGATAGCAAAACCGCATAAATAAAAATTGTGTTAAACCGATAACGGGTGTTATGCGACATTGGCATCGACTTTTCATCGAAAAAGCGAGTTAGTACATTCAATCAATGAATGGCAAGCCATGTTTACGGCGTTGATTTACATTTCATTAACATTGTTTTGTCGCGAGACTTCTCATCATCAGCACATTAATGCTAATCCTATAAGTAGCAACGAAGATTAATAAAATGATTACGTGACTAACATTAGTATCAACACAAAGTGAGGATAAATGGATGGAAAACACTAACTTTAATCCAATGGGAACGGATGGCTTTGAGTTTGTTGAATATACAGCGCCAACCCCAGAAGGTATTGCTAATCTAAAAAACCTATTTCGGCTAATGGGTTTTGCTGAAATTGCAAAACATAAACATAAAGCAGTGTGGCTATTCCGACAAGGTGATATTAATTTCATAGTTAATAGCGAAAGCCATTCACAAGCTGCAGGATTTGCGAGTACGCATGGTGCAAGCGTAAATGCCATGGCGTTTCGTGTTGATGATTCAAGTGCAGCATTGGCTTATGCGGTAGAAAAAGGTGCTACGGCATGTGCAGCGCAAGCAGGACCGATGGAACTGAATATTCCTGCTATTTATGGCATTGGTGAATCGCTCATTTATCTGGTTGATCGTTTCGGCGAGCATGATATTTATGAAATCGATTTTGATTACTATCCTGATTATAAGCAGCGTCTAGCCAGTTTAGATGCTGGTTTAGAAAATTTAGATCACCTTACCCACAACGTAAAACGTGGCAACATGGATCTTTGGGCGAGCTTCTATGAAAAAATTGCCAACTTTCATGAGATTCGCCATTTTGATATAAAAGGTAAATCGACAGGGCTACTTTCGCGTGCCTTAACCGCGCCATGCGGGAAAATTCGTATCCCAATCAATGAATCACACGATGATAAGTCACAAATAGCAGAATACCTTGATAAATATAACGGTGAAGGTATTCAGCATATCGCACTTAGCACCCAAGATATTTACAGTACCGTCAAAAAGCTGAAAGAGGGGGGATTACCCTTTATGGAAACACCTCACACCTATTATGAAGGTGTTAATAAGAGGGTGACGGGACATGTAGAAGATGTGGCAAAGCTTAAAGATCTTAATATTCTGATTGATGGTGACGATACCGGCATTCTCTTACAGATTTTCACGAATACTGTTATTGGTCCTGTGTTCTTTGAAATTATTCAGCGCAAGGGTAATGAAGGGTTTGGTGAGGGCAACTTCCAAGCATTGTTTGAGTCTATCGAGTTAGATCAAATACGCCGCGGTGTGATTGATGCTACAGAAGAGTAGTGGAAAATTAGACTGTAAAAGATGAAGCCACTCGATCTCTCACGAATAAGAGCAAGCGCCTAGGCTTGCTCTTAATCTGAGTGCTTACCTAAAGGTGTTTTTCTATTGGAAGCAGCCCTGAAAACCAAGCTCCAAATCGTAGCCAAATGCTGGTGTCGGGTTCTGTATTGTACTGCTTGCCCGTTATATCATCGACCCAAGTGATATCACCATCGTTATCAAGTTTTAAACGATAAGTTGTATTCTTGAGGGAAGATAAAATGGCTTGTATTGATTGTTCTGCAAATTGAGGAGAATCTACGAAAACGCCCATTTCAGTATTCAAATAAGCAGATCGGGGATCGAAGTTATAAGACCCAACAAAGGTTTTATATTTATCTATGATGAAGACTTTTGCATGTAAGCTGGTACGTGAGCTGCCTAACCAAGAGTGCTTTTTGTCTTGTTCTTGTCCTACTTTAACTTCATACAACTTAACACCACTGTCTAATAATATTTTACGCCTTTTCGCGTACCAACCATGCACAGAAAATACGTCATTTGAAGCTAATGAATTGGTAATCACTGTAATGTCTATCCCTTGGCGTGCGGCTTCTGCTAAAGCTTTTGCCCCATCTTCTGTTGGAACGAAGTAAGGCGAAATAATGAGTAAACTGTTTTCTGTTTGTTTAAGTACCGCTGAAATTTTATGTAGCAATAAGCCGTCATCAGATTGATTGGTAGGGTTGTCTGCATTTACTTTATTCGGTGAGTCGTAACTTAATTTAGCGTTACTCCAGTACAGCGGAAGGGAATGTTCCATTAGTCGTTGTATAACGGGGAGCTCTTTAAGTGATTTCGCGTAGTCAGAGCGTGTTAGATAAATTAGTTTGGACTCTTTCCATGCATCTAAATCAGCTTTTGTTATTGGCTTCACATTACCAACTAAGTGTTCAACGGGTGTTGCAGGCTCACTGTTCCAATATACGTCAAATTGGTGGGCAATATCAGGAATAACCTTGCCTAATAGAAGCAAGTCAATATCACCGAATTCAACATTGTTATTGGCTGAGAAATATTCATCACCGATATTTCGACCGCCAATAATGGCGAAAGCGCCGTCAGCAATCATCGCCTTATTATGCATACGACGGTTCAAACGGTTAAAATCACCGAGAAAACCAACAGCCCGCATGCTTCGGTTTTCAAACGGGTTAAACAAGCGGAGTTCTACATTAGGGTGGGCGGCGAGTTTGGCTAATGCAGCATCATTACGAGCTTGCATGTCATCTAAAAGAATTCTAACGCGTACTCCACGCTCTGCTGCTTGATATAAATACCATGTCATCAGTGAACTTGTGCTGTCATCGCGATAAATATAGTACTGAATATCTAAACTTTTTTCTGCACCATAAATCATTGCTAGTCGCATAAAATAAGCTTCTTGACCGTCACCTAATGGATAGAACCCCGTTTTATCAGGGTGTGCAGTAATATAAGGAGCTGCATACTTTGAAAGGCTCGTATGCTTATTGGCAGGGATCGAGTACATCACTTCCTTTTCTTGTTCTATATGTTTAGCGCAACCCGTTAACGCTAAAATGGTACACGCTAATAACCAAATTGGTGATAATTTAAGAAAAGGTGTACTAGGTTGAACTCGCCTAAAAAGAAGCATATTAAATAGTTGTCTACGATATTTATAAGGTTAATAAAAGTGTAACTGCGTTTGCTTGGCTATTGGTGTTTTTTTTATATTTTAGCGATAAAAAAAGAGGCTCATCAAGTTGATGAGCCTCTTTAAGAAGGGGGGATATGTGGCTTAACTTTCTGTTAAGCCATGCCATTGGTAATGATTATTCGGTTTTTTACTGACAAAACCTTCATCGAGTAATTGCTTAAAAATACCATCAATATCATCACTGCTTGTTTTAAGAAACCTTGCCATTGCACGTTTACTACAATTTACTTGGTTTTTACTTAATGCATCGACCGCTTGTTCGTATAGTGTTTTAGGTTCAACGTCTTCTTGTTCTTTCGCGGCTGTTTCCATCATTTCAGCATTAATTTCGCTGGTGCCAATATCAGATGGATTAAGCGTATGCGTTAATAGCTCTGGGCTTTTAGGCTCAGTGTTATTGAAAGCATCGATAGTGATTGGGTTGATTCGACGGAACTGGTTACGAAAACGTTGTTCTTCACCAATTAAACCAACAAAGAACGCAGCAAAGAAATCGAGAAGTACTGATAGAAAAATCACCAAACCTAGCTGGGCAGTTTGCGTACCAATATTCAGCGATTTTGCCAGACTATCGATTAAACCTAGTACTGAACCTTGTCCAACAATAGGTAAGCTATCACGTTGCATCGCCAGTTCTTGTTGCTGAATACGTAACTTTTCATTTTCTTTTTGAATACGTGCAACGCCCATCGCAATACGTTCCATCTGAATGTATTTTTCTGCGGCATCATTATTCAATGCTATTTGCTGATCAATAGATTCAATCTGCATATTGAATGCGTTGATTTTACTTTGTTGAACATTCACGTGACCTTGTGCTTTATTCGTTGCACTGTTAATGCCCCCAACAGAACCGCCAATCGAAATAGCAGCAAGAACTGCATAGAATGTGAAGGCAGAAAAGGTGCCGCTGTAATTACGACGAGATTTACGCTCGCCAACTTCATACCAAGCAAAAAACTTACCTAGTTCAAAAATAACCGCTAAACCGCCGAATAACACCTTCATCAATGGATCGTCATCGATGGACAAGAATAGAAGCAGAGAAAAGACAATAGACGCAAGGATAGATGCGCCAGTAAAGCTATAAACCGTCCACATTGCGAACGTCCCTTTCGGGTATCTTACTGGTAAATTTTCGTTGTAAAGCATAAGAGGCTATCTGTATTTAGGGCAAAATGCACACAAGCGTGACGGGCATGCCGGCAAGCTATAAAAAGGGAGCATAGGATACCCTAAAAAACACTCTAAGCCCTTATAAAACACGGGTTGCGGCGTCTTCTCGATGAAAATTCACACGCCGCTTTCATAACTGTTCAAAGCTTAATCAGTTAATTGAGATAAAAGTTCAACAACGCTCATTACGTGCCACATAGCGAAAGAAACATAAGGCGCTATCCGCTTATATACGGTACACAAAGTGTACTGCACACTATTGAAATACATTTGTTGTAAATTTGTTAAATCAAAGCTAGATTAATTACTTCAAGCGGTCGTTTGAATTTTAAAGCGTTGCACTTGAATGTTTCATTAACTGCTATTCATTAAAAGCAAGGAGCTAACATGATTGACATGCTGAAAGGTTACTCAGTGATTACAGAAATCCCTGTGGCATGGGGGGAAATGGACGCGTTAAATCACGTGAACAATGTGGTGTATTTTCGTTATATGGAAACTGCACGTATTGATTACTTTAATAAAGTACAGTTGATGGAAGATATGAAATTGACCGGTGTTGGCCCTGTATTGGGTGAAACAACATGCCGCTATAAGCTACCAGTCACTTTCCCGGATACGCTATATGTTGGCTCTCGCGTATCTGAAATTAAAGACGATCGTTTCACCATGACATATGAAATTTATAGTAAGAAGTTAAATGCAATAACGACTGTCGGTAGTGCAAAAGTCGTTATGTTTAATTTTAAGAATAAAAAGCCAGATAATTTGTCTCAGCATTTACGCGATACCATTATCGATATTGAAGGGGATGAATTGAAAGTGGTAGAAAGAGTATAAGGCTCTACTGCTGTATATATAGATGTAATTTATCGTTTCTTAGCTAAAAAAAGACATGTAGCAGTCTTTAAAGGCACTGCTACATGACTAGTTACAGGTATATCAGCATACCCCACATCGGCATTCACGAATTTAATTGATAATGCCTAAACCGCCTTAAGCACAACAAAATAAGCTGATTCGCTGTTATTTTGAGCATATAAAACGCGAAATATTATCCATGAAGCCAAAGATGAACTTTTGCTGTTTATTGACATCTTACGTTCACATTCCCTCGATACTGTATCTACAGTTACAGCGTTGGTGAGAATTCATTAAGGTCCGTAAACCAATCAATTGCACTTTTAGGATGAGATAACGCGGTGAGCAATCAACCTCAACCTGATGCAACGGAAAGCATCGCACACAGGATAAAGGATCGTACAACTCAGATTTATTACACAGAACGTGAACGTGTTATGTATGAGCGTTTAGGGCAGGCGTATGCTTGGTATCAAGTACTGTGTGATGAGATTAAACCCATTGAGCAATCATTGCTTAGTGCACATTATGAAATTTGGCCCCAATTGACTAAGTTTAAATTCAAAACGTTCAACCAACTTCTTGTAAATGAAAGCCACGTTTTATTTGAGGTTGATCGAATTCAAAAAAAATCCCAAGCAACCGTTGAACAATTTGCATATATTGATTCACTCAATCAGAAACGTCGTGCCATTTACCCTGAGTGGAATCGTGCGAAAAAAGCATTAGAGTATATTGAATCTGAAAAAGCGTATTTACGTGCCTTAAAAGATGTAGCCGTTTCGCCTTTATAGCGTCTTATAATCGATACTTTTTTTGCTTTAGCGGCTCTTTCTACATTTTATATTCTTGGCTTCTATACTCAATAGAAAAGAGAGAGTCGCTATGTTTATTGCAATTCAACATGAAATTACCGATCCCGAACAATTTTGGCAAAAAGCCAGTGGGGCATTAACGCATCCACCGTCTGGTATGCGAGTACACTCGACCATGCTCAGCCAACGTGAGGGGCTTTGCCAGTGCATGTGGGAAGCTGAATCTATCGATAGTATTCGTGAATTTCTTGAGCCAGAATTAGGCGATTCTTCTGTAAATACTTATTATCAGATTGACCCTGATTTGGCGATTGGATACTAATAGCAATCTAGACAAGTATCTGACCATTTACCTACCCTGAATGGTATAAAAGGTAAATTATTCGTACTTGTTGTCGATGAATTGGGTGATTAGCGGTGTAATTGTTAAAGTCGTAAATAACCAGTAAGTCATCATCTTTACTTTGATTTTATGTTCGTTAATCTATTGGTTACACCTGTCCGCTTTGTTATACAGATCACTATTTGAATATTCATTTAAGTGATGCCTACCACAAAAGTATTATTACATCAGGCTAGAATTCTGGATTAATTAAATAACTCCAGATGAATCTCTATAGGTGTATAACAATGAAAAATAATCCAATTCGCTTAGGTATGGTTGTTGCTGGTTTGTGCTTCAGCACATTTTCTTTTGCTTCTGCCGATCTGCCGAATATTAAAATTCTCGCAACTGGCGGCACTATTGCAGGCGCAGGCCAATCAGCAACAGAATCTAACTACACATCAGGTAAAGTGGGTATCGATGAGCTGATTGCTGCTGTACCTGATATGACAAAAATTGCGGATATTAGTGGCGAACAAGTCGTTAAAATTGGCTCTCAAGACATGAATGATGAAGTTTGGCTAACACTGGCAAATCGAGTTAACGCATTACTTGCACAAGATGATGTAGACGGTGTCGTTATCACTCACGGTACAGATACTATGGGTGAAACAGCTTACTTCCTTGATCTAACAGTTAAAAGCGATAAGCCAGTGGTACTTGTTGGGGCGATGCGTCCGTCGACTGCTATGAGTGCTGATGGACCAATGAACTTATACAATGCTGTTGTAACAGCTGCAGATAAAGATTCTGAGGGGCGTGGTGTATTGGTTGCGATGAGCGACAATGTATTCGATGCTCGTGATGTGACTAAAACCAATACAACATCAGTTGATACGTTCCAATCGCCAAACTTTGGTACGCTAGGTTATATCCACAATGGTGATGTAAAATATCAGCGTAGCCCAGAACGCAAGCATACGTCTGATACCGTATTTGATGTATCTAAGTTAAAAGAGCTACCTAAAGTCGGTATCGTATATAACTATGCAAATGCTTCAGATTTACCGGTAAAAGCACTGATAGATGCTAAGTATGATGGCATTGTAAGTGCAGGTGTGGGTAACGGTAATATGTACCACACTATTTTTGATGAGCTAGTAAAAGCGAGTAAAGATGGCACTATGGTAGTCCGTAGCTCTCGTACACCAACGGGTTCAACAACACTTGATGCAGAAGTGGATGATGCTAAATTTGGTTTCGTGGCATCAGGTACATTGAATCCACAAAAAGCCCGCATTTTATTGATGTTGTCTTTAACACAAACTCAAGATTACAAAGAAGTTCAAAAGATGTTCCAATTCTATTAAGCCACTCTTCTAGCCAGATATTGATGTTAGAGTTGATTTTAGAATAATGAAAGCCGCATTTTTGCGGCTTTTTTGTATTATGAAACCCGTCCTGAAACCTGCAATAAGTATGGCCAGATCAAAATATAATCCGCCATAAATATGACCAGCTCTGAAAATTAATTAATACCTAAGGTATTGCTTCTTCATCTAAATCAAACGAAGCGTTGATCAAATTTTTCGTGTACTCATGCTGAGGATTATGGAATATCTCTTCGGCTGTGCCTTGTTCCATTACTTCCCCATTTTGCATTACTAATACTCGATCAGACAGCGCTTTGACGACAGAAAGGTCATGGCTAATAAACAGAAAGCCTATATTGCTTTTGGCTTGAATATCTTTAAGTAAATCAATCACAGTGAGTTGAACAGAGCGATCAAGTGCTGATGTGGGCTCATCGAGTAAAATAAAGGATGGATCAAGAATCAACGCACGAGCAATCGCTATACGTTGGCGTTGCCCCCCTGAAAATTCATGAGGGTAACGGTTAATTGAATGTGGATCTAGGCGAACCTCTTCAAGTGCTACACGGGCCTTTTGCAAACGCTCTAGTTTAGACAAATGAGGCTGATGCACCGTTAAACCTTCAGTAATGATTTCTCCTACCGTCATACGAGGTGACAAAGAACCGTAAGGGTCTTGGAAGACCATTTGTACGTCTTTTTTCAGTTCAAAGCGTTCTTTATCTGTGAGTGAACTAAGGTCGATTCCTTTGTAAGCAATTTTACCCGTCGAGGGAAGTAAGCCAATAATGGCGCGACCTAGTGTTGATTTACCGGAGCCAGATTCGCCTACAATCCCTAAGGTTTCACCTTGTTTTAGTGTGAATGAAATACCTTTTACCGCTTCAAAGTACTGATTCCTACTTTTAATGAAGTGAGATTTTATTAGGAACTTCACTCGAATATCTTCAGCATGAAGAAGGTCGGGAGCATTGGCTGTGATGGGATCTTTCTGACCTTTGGGGATTGAGTTGATCAGCATTTGTGTGTATTCATGTTGCGGGGCGTGGAAAAGTTGTTTTGTTTTGCCTTCTTCCACTATTTCACCTTTGCACATTACCAGTACGCGGTCAGCAAAGTGCTTAACAATACCAAGGTCGTGAGTAACAAACAGGATCGCCATTCCCATTTTAGTTTGGATCTCTTTGATTAAATCGAGAACTTCAGCTTGAACCGTCACATCTAACGCAGTGGTCGGCTCATCAGCAATCAAAATATTGGGCTCATTGATAAGGGCCATTGCAATCATAATACGTTGCAGTTGACCACCTGAAAACTCGTGAGGGTACTTAGTATAAGCTTGTTCAGGGTTGGGTAAATGAACAAGCTTAAAAAGCTCTAAAACACGGGTTTTTGCCTGAGATTGAGATATACGGCGGTGACACATAATCGCTTCTGCAACCTGAATGCCCACCCGTAAATAAGGGTTCAGAGAGGTCATCGGTTCTTGGAAAATCATACCAATACGCTCGCCTCGAATAGACTGCATTTGACGTTCGGTTTTTGCTAATATTGGTTCATCGTCAAAAATAATGCTCGATTGTGAAGAGATAATGGCATTGTCTGGTAATAGACACATTAACGCATTACTCGAGACAGATTTACCTGAACCGGATTCCCCTACAATGGCAAGTGTTTCGCCAGCGTGTAAATCAAAGTTGATATTTTTCACCGCATCGACCATTCCATCATTAGTAGTAAAACTGACAGAGAGGTTACGAACTTGAAGAATGGCTTGGTCTGGCATGATATATCCTTATCAATTGATGAGATGCATTGGGTGAAATGAATCTGGGGTTACTTTTAATTGGGCAAAGTAATGGTGTGCTTTTTGTAGTTGTTCGTATTCTGCCATCCATTGAGAATCACTTTGAGCGATACAAAAAGCCCCCATATAATGCAGAAGATCGTCACTTTGTTTATCGAGAGTCGAGCTTGTGCGTTGAACAAGAAGGCTTGTTTCAAGAGAGATAAATTGCAACAAGGCATAAGATTGATTCAAGATTGCAAATGCCCCCTGATATTGCCCCATTCGATTAAGTATTGATGATTGTGCGACAGTTGCATCACTTAATGCGATTAATAAGCATGAGAATTGACAGGGTTTAATATTCTCGTCTTCTAAAGCGAGATGGATATGTACAGGAAGGTTATTTAACACTTCACTGTATAGGTGATGTGCTTCAGGCCAGTGGCCTTGCTCCATAAGCTGCTCTGCTTTTAAATAACGGACCCAACATTGCTGTAATTCCATAAGTAACCTCGCTTTATAAGAACCCTAACGATAATGATATTTATTATCACTTGCAGGGTAAATCAATTACCTCTCTTTAAGTCTTAGTTGTGCGAGTGTTTTTCTTGGGGATTAATGACGGCAGAATAGGGAAGGTATTTGACTATAAAATTTTTAATATCTGTTATTAAAAAAATAGACCACAGTTGTGATCTATTTTTGTGTGTCAGACTAACTCACTGTTGTTCTATTTGCCCGCAATGCTCAAACGTGCAAAACGAATCTGTGGTGCAAAGAAATCACGCTCGTAATCGTTGCTCAGGGTGTTACTTACGGCATCAACTTCTTTCAGCATTTGATAGAAGTTACCAGCAACGGTAATACCACGAACAGCTTGAACGCGTTTACCGTCACGGCATAAGAAACCACTCGCGCCGAACGAGAAATCACCGCTTACAGCATCAGCTCCAGAGTGAACCCCTTGAAGTTCGATAAGCTCAAGGTATTCGCCCGCCGTAACTTCTGCATCTGAACTTGTGCCTGCAGCAATAACTGTATGGCGAGGTGACACGCCTAAACCACCTTTTGCTGAGCGTGAACCATTAGCGGTATTTTCAATGCCAAAGAAGTTAGCTGTATGGCTATTGTGAAGCATGTTCTGTAGCTTGCCTTCACCAATTAGAATGGTGTCACGGGCAGCAAAACCTTCACTGTCGAAGCTCTTAATTGCAAAACCACCTTCAACAATCGCTTTATCAGAAATCGTCAGCAATGAGCTGGCAACTTGCTGGCCTAACAGGTCGCGCCAAGGGTTTATCCCTTTCATTGCCGACTGCCCTGACAGGCTCATGCTAAATGCACCAAACAGGTTACTTAGCGAGCTGAGGTCGAAAACAACAGAGTAGTTTTGAGTCGCAATAGGGCCGCCATCAAGCAAAGCTTGAGCGATGTCATAACCATGATTGATACAGAAGTTTGCATCGAGTTGGTCAAAGTGACGTCCTGAAGACATGCCACCATGCATCGATTGTTTACCGTCTTGCTCGTACAAGGTGTATGCATAGCAATAAGTAGAACGTTCTTGATGGTGACAAAGTGTGCCTTGGCTATTCGCAAGAATGATCTGGCTGTCTGATTCTGCGAAACCATTGTATGGCGAGCTAGAAGCGTGAGGCTTTGATACCACACCGTTTTCAAGCGCTAACGCCATTTCAATTTTATCATCAACTGTTGCGTCATCTTGTTGATAGATTTCAGCAATGTTAGTCGTGATCTTACTGTTAATACAGCTAATAGCTTGATGTTCATCTTGCTGAGAGAACTGAGCATTTTGCAGTGCTTGTTCAAGCATGATATCAAGGCTTTCTGGCGCTAATGATTCAGAATAGCTGGTGGCTACCCGCTGATCTTTCACTACGCGTACACCAATAACTTGACCAGATGTGACTTTATATTCTGCAAGTTCACCGTCGTTGGCTTTCAGTGAAAAATTGTTACTGCGGTTGGCAATAACATCGGCTTGCGCACCCGCCGCTTTTACTTTTTCTAATACGTGGTCAATCGCATTCTGAAGTTTGTTTTGATCAGCCATTAGTTACCACCCCCAACAAGAATATTGTCAACTTTTAGTGCCGGTTGGCCAACAGTTGTTGGCACTGAACCACTTATAGATCCACACATGCCAGCTGCTAATGCAAAGTCATTACCTACCATGCTAATTTCTTTCAATACTTTAGGTCCAGTACTGATCAATGTAGCTGATTTCAATGGCTTAGTGATCTTACCATTTTCAATCAAGTAGGCTTCTTGTACGGCAAAGTTAAATTCACCAGTACCTGGTTGAACAGAACCACCGCCCATCTTCGGCGCATAAATTCCATGCTCAACACTGGCTACCATTTCATCAAGCGAGCTGTTGCCTGCTTCAATGAAGGTATTACGCATACGAGAAGTTGGTGCGTATTTGTATGATTCACGACGACCAGAGCCTGTTGGCGCATAACCAGTCTTCATGCCGCCTAATTTATCCACCATAAAGCTGGTTAACTTACCGTTTTTGATAAGCTGAGTGCGTTGGGTTTCCATACCTTCATCATCGATGTTGATAGAACCCCATTCATTCGTCATGGTGCCATCATCAACTGCGTTAACAACAGTATTGGCAATCATTTCGCCCATTTTATCGTGGAAAACCGAGGCTTTTTTTGCAACTGATGTGGTTTCCAGTAGGTGACCACAGGCTTCATGGAAAATAACACCGCCAAAGCCGTTACCGATAATCACTGGCATTTCACCAGACGGACAAGGATCGGCAAATAGTTTAACCATGGCTTGTTTAGCCACGTGTTGACCAAGATCTTTCGCATTTACGCTGTTGTGAAACTCCCAGCCCGTTAATGCGCCCGGTGCTTCAAAACCGGTAGATTGGTCGCTACCATTTTGTGCAATTGCAGTCGCTGCTATACGGGTATAATGGCGGGTATCACCAATATGAAGACCTTCAGAGTTGAAGATTTCGATTTGTTGTTCACGTTGCAACATACGGCCAATAAACTGAGAGATTTTGTCGCTTTCAGCGCGGGCTGCATGGTTCACTTCTTTTAAGAAGGCAATCTTTTGTGCAAGTTCTGCACCTTGGCTCAGTGGGTACTGGCAAGTATGTTTATTGGTGTAACGGTTAAGATTTAGTGCTACGCCATCAATGATTTGATCGCGTTTATCTTTTGCGGTAAGTAGGCTAGTAACACGTTTTAATTCTTCTTCTTCCGTGCTATTGGTGTAACCGTAAAGTACTTTATAACCAAAAAACAAACGGATACCGATACCAAAATCGATACCTGAATTGACTTTATCAACCTCACCCGAGACTAATTCTACAGAGCTTGATTGATGATGTTCTACAAATAATTCGGCAAAATCAGCCCCAAGAAAGAGGGCATGATCGATAACTGCTTTAGCAGTAGCAGGGTTTAGCATGGTTGCTCCTTGCTGAATAAAATAACCAGATCAACCTATCACTAATCGATAACGTGTTCACATTATTAGTGTGATAGGTTGATTCTATGAATTATAAAGACTCTTTTTTAACTATTGAGCACAAAATACTCTCTAGTTCATCCCAAGGCAGAAGCTCTTTGTCGATAAACTCGATACGTGATTCAAAGCCATCTAACGATAATTCATTGATAGATACCACTTGGTTTACCACGTTAAAGGCAATACAACCACGTTCAGTGTTAACAACGGCTTTAACGCGTTGGGCACTTATATTTGAGAATAGTGTAAATAACTTGGAAAAATCGAAAATTTGATCGGCAGCAAAAAACCAGCCACAGCTGCGATAGCCCTGACCGCTATTTTCTTTACGAATAAAAACTTGTCCTGGGGCTAATTCAAACTCAGGTAACGGCGCCATATCTGCACTTTCTGAGTGGTGATGATGGTGGCTATGTTGCGCTTCTCGTTCTAGGCGTTCAACGTCTAGCCAGCTAAGTTCAAGCTCACCTTGCTGAACCTTACCAATCGCTGCTTTTGCTGGTTGGCTGTTTTCAATAAAATGTTCAAATGCGATGAGGTCATACTCTGTGCTTTCATCGATTTTGTTGGCGACAACCACATCGGCAAGCGCGAGCTGATCTTGGAAATTGGAATTGTCGGTATACGCGGTATCAGCAAAATGGCGAGGATCAACAACAGTAATGGTTGCACGAAGGTCGATGTAATCTTCATATATGCCCGAAGTAAGCTTCGCAATGACTTCTTTAGGGTGACCCAAGCCTGTTGGTTCAAGTAATAAACGATCAGGTTTTTGGGCTAATAAAGCATTAATACCCACAGACATAGGCAAGCCTGCGACACAACACATACAACCCCCAGGCACTTCTTTAATGATCGCCCCTTGTTGAGAAAGGATTGCACCATCGACACCGACGTTGCCAAATTCATTAATTAACACTGCCCATTTTTCATTTTCAGGTTTTCGAGCCAATAAAGATAGAATTGAGGTTGTTTTACCAGCACCCAAAAAGCCCGTGATGATATTAGTAGGAATGCGTTTCATGCTGTGACAGATCTCCTTGGGAACGACGGGGTAACCGTCTTCAATACATCCATGTTACTTAAAAAGAGCCGTAGGTAGAAGAGAGGTATTTTTTGCATGACCAAAGTGGTCGAAAAACACGCTAATTTAGACGAAAGTACGCCTAATAGGCCATATTCCAATGGCTAGTTGAATACTACTCCAGCTCTTTTAGCCCTTTATACTGTTCTAATGCGGACGGATTTGCTAAGGCTCCTATATTTGTTACTGGCAAATTATGTACGATATTACGCACAGCAAGTTCTACCAACTTTCCGGATTTAGTTCTTGGTATATCGCGAACGGGTAAGATAACCGCAGGAATATGGCGGGGAGAGCAATGTTGTTTAATTCGCTGACGTATTGTGGCTTTTAGCGCGTCATCTAACATACAGCCATCGGACAGTTGAACAAATAGCACCACACGCACATCATTTTCCCAGTTTTGTCCTATTACTACAGAGTCGGCTATTTCATTTAATGGGTTCACTTGGCGGTAAATTTCTGCTGTACCAATACGTACACCACCTGGGTTTAATACGGCATCAGAACGGCCAAAGAAAACCATGCCGCCTGTAGTGCTTAATGCGACAAAATCGCCGTGATGCCATGTATTTGGGTAGGTATTCCAATACGCATTATGGTAGCGCTTTCCTTCCGGATCATTCCAAAAACCAATCGGTTGATTTGGGAAACTATTACAACAAACAAGTTCGCCTTGTTGGGTTAATTCTGATTGCCCCTGTTCATTGAAAACACGCACATCCATACCTAAAGCTTGGCTCTGGCATTCTCCTTTATAAACTGGGCTAAGGGGATTACCGATAGCAAAGCAACCACAAATATCTGTACCACCAGAAATTGAAGCAAGCTGAACATCAGATTTTATGTGGTTGTATACATAGTCAAACTGTTCTGGTGCAAGCACTGAACCTGTTGAACATAATATTTGTAGGTGTGTTAATGAATAGAATTTGTTTGGGCTGTAATTTTGTTTTTCGAGCGCTTCTAAATATTTAGCTGATGTGCCAAACAACGATAGCTGCTCTTTCTCTGCCATATCCCATAGCACACTTGCATTTGGGTAAAATGGTGAACCGTCATACAGTACGACGGTAGCCCCAGAAGCTAGCCCGCTGACTAACCAATTCCACATCATCCAGCCGCATGTCGTGAAATAGAAAATCCGATCACCTTGCTTGGTGTTACAGTGTAACTTTTGTTCTTTAAGGTGATTCAATAACAAGCCCCCCGTGCTATGCACAATGCACTTGGGTTTGCCAGTCGTGCCTGAGGAATACAAAATATACAGCGGGTGGTTAAAAGGCACAGGTGTAAATTGAATATCTGCTGGTTCGTATGGATCTAATGCATTTTGCCAAAGGGTTAGTGTGACACTTTTGGGGATAGAAGCAGTAAATGTACGTATATCTATCTGGGTATAGGGAATAACAATCAATTGTTCAACGCTGGGAAGTTGAGCAAGCATTTGCGTGATATTGTCTAAGCTGCTGTGTGATTTTCCGTTATAAAAATAGCCGTCTGCCGTTAATAATACTTTGGGTTTAGTTTGGCCAAATCGTTCTATAACACTATCTGCACCAAAGTCGGGTGATGTCGATGTCCAGATTGCGCCTAATGCCGATGTAGCTAACATGGCAATAATGGCCTGAGGTATGTTGGGTATGTATCCTGCGACTACATCACCTTGCTTAACCCCTTTAGCGGTGAGAAACTGGGTAAGCTGTGATGTTTGACGATAGAGCTGTTGCCAGCTTACACGTTGCTGGTGCTCTTTTTGCCCTTCACAGTGAAATATGATGGCATCTGCAGCTGCATGTCGATTCCAGTTTTTGAGTAGATTCTCAGCAAAGTTCAGTGTTGCATTAGGGAACCATTGTGTCTCTTTAGCTGGCAGGGCTGACTGCAAGGGGGTAAAGCAAGTGGGATCGCCTTTATGACCTATTACATCAGAAAAATCCCAGACTTGATCCCAGAAGCTATCGCTGTGGGCAACAGACCAATGATGTAGCTGGTGGTAGTCATGAAACAGCGTATTTTGTTGCTCACTTAATTGAATCATGAATTGATAGAGTAAACTGGATTGAATACGTTCCCGTGAAGGGCGCCACAGCATTTGTGGATCGTCGGTATTTACTGTCATTGATTAAACCCTCCGTGTGTAACGTCGTTATATTTATTATTTTTTGTGCTGCTTTGCTTATCTTGCTCGTTTACTGCTGTTACTTGTTTACTGCTGATTGGGGTGTGCATGTTTGAATGCGTCTATTTGTTGGCAATGCTGATCAACGAGCGAGAGATTGGGGTATTTAGTCATATCAAAATCAAAACGCTTAGCATTGTAAATTTGTGGAATTAAGCAAATATCAGCCAGCGTTGCGTGATTGCCAAAACAGAAAGTTTGCTCAAACGATGGGCTACGACTCAACATGGCTTCTAATGCCTGAAAACCGCGTTCAAGCCAATGAAAATACCAAACCATTTTTTCGTTCTGGTTAACGCCTAAATCGCTGTTTAAGTAGTTCAGCACACGTAGATTATTCAAAGGGTGAATATCGCAGGCAATCAATAGGGCAAAAGAGCGACACTGCGCTTTTTGCCAAGGATCGTTAGGCAGCAAAGGAATATCTGGATACGTTTCATCAAGGTATTCAATGATTGCTAAAGATTGACTCAATATACCATGCTCGGTTTTCACGCTAGGCACTAAGCCATTAGGGTTTACCTTGGTATAATGACTACTGTTTTGTTCATTATCAATGAGTGAAATAGGGTGCTGCTCGTAGTTTTTGCCTGCATCTAATCCTTTCAAATTTAATGCAATACGTACACGGTATGAGGCAGAAGAACGGTAATAGTCGTATAGCGTTACTGCAATTGCATCATCCATTGTTATTCCAGCCCTTTTTATTTAAACGGGTTTATGGTGTTCTAAATCTTGTTTATCATAGACGTTAGTGTATTTAACGACCCTTTGCTCTATTGCACCGAAAATAGAGCGCCCATCGTCATCAAACATTTCTATTTTTACGGTATCACCAAACTTCATAAAGGGGGTTACGGGTATGCCATTTTCAATAGTTTCAAGCATACGTCGCTCGGCTAGGCAGCAAGAACCACTTGTACGGTCAAGGTTAGATACAGTGCCTGAACCAATAACAGTTCCTGCCCCAACATGGCGGCTTTTCGCGATATGCTGCACCAATTCAGCGAAGTTAAATGTCATATCTGTACCGGCATGAGGTTGCCCAAATAATTCATCGTTTAAGTGAACCGTTAAGCGGTGGTGTACTTTAAAATCATGCCAGCTGTCATTTAATTCATCGGGCGTTATTGCTACCGGAGAAAAAGCTGATGCGGGTTTTGATTGGAAGAACCCAAACCCTTTGCTAAGTTCATTAGGAATAAGGTTACGTAACGACACATCATTCACTAACATCAGCAATTTAATGTGGTCGTGTAGTTGTTCTGTGCGTGTCCCCATCGGAATATCGTCGGTAATAACGGCTATTTCACCTTCAAAATCGATTCCCCATGCTTCATCGGCTGCTTGAATATCCTGGTAAGGCCCTAAAAATCCATCTGACATACCTTGGTACATTAAAGGATCAGTCCAAAAACTTTCTGGCATGGCTGCGCCACGCGCTTTTCGAACCAATTCGACATGATTAACATAAGCACTGCCATCTGCCCATTGATATGCTCGTGGAAGCGGAGAGGCACATCCGTGCGGGTTAAAAGGAAAGACATCATGTGCAACACCATCATTAAGGTTACGGTAGAGGTGTTGTAAATCGGCTTCGACTTGTTCCCAGTTATCTAACGCAAATTGTAGGGTCGGGGCAATGTCGTGTGCGTGAACGGCTTGTGTTAAATCTCTTGATACAACAATGAGTTGCCCATCACGACCTTGATGTAGAGACGCTAATTTCACGGTGTGCTCCTTATTTACAATGTAAATCTATATATTCAAGTTAATAGAAAATAAGCAATGGAATGAATGATTTATGTGTTGTTACTTGCCGTTATTTACGGTTCAACCAAGAATAAACATAGTCTTTATTTTCAACACCTTCAGGTAAGTCTGCTATTTCTAATGGGAAGCGTGTATCGATCATTACGGCAACTTCATCGGTTTCTTTTTTCTGATTGGTTTGACTTGCTGCAAGTGCTTTAGGGTGGGGGCCATGAGAGAAACCGCAAGGGTGATGAGTGATCATTCCGGCTTCAATATTATCTCGGCTGAAGAAATTACCACGGTGATAAAACAGCACTTCATCGTAGTCATCATTGTTATGAAAGAAGGGCACTTTAAGCGCATTTGGGTCACTTTCGATCGGACGAGGTACAAAAGTACAAATGACAAAACCATTTGCGATAAATGTGGAGTGTGCCGACGGTGGTAAGTGGTAGCGGTGGCTCATTAACGGACGAATATCACGCCAATTCAACTTGAAAACAGTGAGGTTACCTTTCCAGCCTTGTGCATCTAATGGATTGTAAGGGTAGGTAATGGTATTCATTTGGTTACGTGCTTTTAAGAGTACTTCCCACGTTTGCTCATTGTTGGGTTGCCCGCTTTGCTGAGCTAAAAAGTCATCATCAATGCGGGCATATTCTAATATCGCAGGATCATAAACGGCGTGTTGCCCAACAATACCTCTATCGGGTGTTTTATAGCCACTGTTAGACGCTTCAATCAGTAACAATGATACGGGCTCATCCATTTCAATACGCCAGCTGGTGGCGCGTGGTATAACAATGTAATCACCGTCTTTAAAGCTTAAATGACCGTAATCACAATAGAAATGACCACTGCCACTATGAACAAATAGCACTTCATCACCATCGCCGTTACGTACTAGATGATCCATACTTTGTTGGCTATTCCAAACGCGTATTTTCACATTGTCGTTATGAAGAAGCAGTGAGGCATCCCACGGTGTAATGCCTGTTTGTTCAAGTTTGGTGGTGTCTATCGCGCGTGGACGAAGTGGGCCTTCCCATTTGATCCAGCCTGTTGGCGCGTGCTTATGATACATATGGCTAGCTGGACCAAAGAAACCTTCTTTCCCGCATTCGCGCTCGAAAGTACCTTCTGGAAGATCACAATGTGCCTGCCGAGAAGTTTTCCCTTCAATGATTGGAAACTGGAACCATTGCTGCATCATTAAATCCCTCTTTAGTCAGCCTCTTTAACATCGCTCAACCAAGATCATGATCCAAGTATTGGTTAAATAAATGTTAACCGATAAGTTAACTTTGGCGGAGTTATGATAAACAATCAACTAAATAACAGTAATAGAAATACCGATAGTGTGTTGAATGTTTTACATATATGTATTTCTAAAATTTTTCTTTCGCCAAAGATAAGATAGTGTTTTCATGTGGTTAATTTCCCCTTTAAGTGCAGGTTAAAAGAGCTGATAGGTTATCTTTGATAATTGCAGGTTAAGTGTGAGCTCAACAATAAATGTAAAGCTTATGTTACGCATTGGTTTTATTTGATTCTTATTTGTGGGTTCCAATTCACCCTATAAAACACCTAATCTTTATAAAAAGGATTGGTATTGGTTATCTGCGTTCATTGATCTAAATGATGATGTCGTTAATCGTTAACTTCCGATTAAAGCCATGGTAAGGCGAGATAATTAGAGGGCATTTTTATGGGAAAAGCGACCAAGTATGTCTCTAAAAAGTCAGATGAAAATGGCTTTATTGATTGGAGTGAAGATGAGAATCAAATCTGGCACGATTTGGTTGTAAGGCAGCTCACTTGTATTAAGGGGAAGGCCTGCGAAGAATATCTTGCTGGGTTAAAGTTACTAAATTTACCGACCGACCATGTTCCGCAGTTAAAAAATATTAATCGAGTGTTGAAAGAAACGACGGGCTGGGAGTGCGTAGAAGTCCCTGCATTAATTAATTTCGACCGTTTTTTTCATTTACTTTCTAACAAACAATTTCCAGTCGCGACCTTTCTACGAAATCGTGATGAATTTGACTATTTGCAAGAACCTGATTTTTTCCATGAAGTATTTGGCCATTGCGCGATGCTGACAAATCCCGCTTTTGCTGAATTTACTCACGCGTACGGCCGGCTAGGTGCTCAAGCCAGTAAGGAAGATCGCGTGTATTTAGCTCGACTGTACTGGTTCACGGTGGAATTCGGTTTAATGAGAACAGCTGATCAGCGTACTATTTATGGCGGTGGTATTTTATCTTCCCCTGGCGAGACAGAGTATGTATATAAAGGAAGAAAGGCGCGTTATAAGCCTTTTGAACCCGTCGATGTAATGCGGACACCTTACCGAATAGATATTATGCAGCCACTCTATTTTGTAATTCAAAACATTAACCAGCTGTATGAATTAGCACAAAAAGACATCATGAGCATGGTGCAAGAAGCCAAAGCTTTGGGGCTACACAAACCGTTATTTCCACCAAAGAAAAAGGAGCATTTAGGGGAATATGTCTAATTTACATGAATTGAAATGCGAAGCTTGCCATATTGATGCACCAAAAGTAACCGACCTTGAATTAGAAGAAATGTTAGAGGGTATCTCGCAGTGGAGCGTAATAGAACGTAATGGAATTAAACAACTGGAACGTGAATTTACATTTAAAAACTTTAAACTTGCTTGGGCTTTCAGTAATAAAATTGCAGAGCTAGCCGAGGAAGAATTTCACCACCCAACCATAACGTTAGAGTGGGGGAAAGTCACCGTTTGTTGGTGGAGTCACTCAGCAAAAGGGCTACATAAGAATGATTTCATTTGCGCAGCGAAGACTGATCGTTGTCTAGAGTAGCATGTTACTAATGATGAACTCGATGTAACTAAAGCCACGCATCTTTGTTGTGGCTTTTTTCATGGTCTGCGCTGGGTTATCACTCTGTGCTAACTAATTGAGGGTAATTCTTGGGTATAAAAGCGAATAAAAAATATTAAATGCAGTGTGTAGCTTTTTTATAACTTTTGTTATTGAGGCTAATCTTGTAGTTTTTACTTTCAACCCAAAGTTCAAGTTTTCACATTCCTCTTAACGAATAATACTATTCTCTTAGTAAAAAACACTGTTCACTTTTCGAGGGAGTGTTGTAAACTCTGCATTTTAAGAAAGTATTGCGATATATCTGTGTTTATAATTATTATTAGGCATAGCATTGTGTGACTTGGCGCATAACAATATATATCTTATTGTATTTATTGGTTTTACTTTTCTTGTTATCGAAGCTTATGCCTTGTTCTTACCTATACTGAGGTGATACGTGTTAAATGAGTCAAATTTACCCATGACAGAACACAAAGCACCTGAATTGATGATTGCGTGTGAAGAGTGCGGGTTAGTTGTAGATAAGCCAAGGCTCGAAGAAGGGCAAAAGGCGGGATGTCCACGTTGCCATCATACGTTAACTAAGCAAATTTCTATGCCGTTTCAGCGTCCGTTAGCCTACGGTATTGCTTGTATGATTATGCTGGTCTTGAGTATTAGTTTTCCGTTCATGTCTTTTAGTGTTCAAGGGATCTCTCAAGAAATAACCTTGTTACATGCTGCTGAAATGCTGCAGCATTTTGAAAATAGCTTGTTGGCGTTATTACTGCTGATGACTGTTATTGTATTACCTGCTGGCTATATTTGCATTGTGATGTATTTGTACTACAAAGCCTCGAAAATTAAGCAAGTGGGGCGAGAAAATGTGAATCTACGAGTGATAAAACGTTTATGCCGTGGTCTTTTTCGTGTTGAAGCTTGGTTGATGGTAGATGTTTTTTTTATTGGGGTGCTTGTTAGTTTAATTAAAATTGCATCGTTAGCGGATGTTGGGCTAGGTATCTCTTTTGGTGCTTTCTGTGTTTACACTGTATTGGTTGTTAAGTGTGTCTCGATGGTTGATAGAACGTGGCTATGGGATCAATTTATTCCGATGGTACCGCTTAGTGACGTGAAACCTGGCGACACGCATATGTCGAATAATCATGTTAACTGCCATATGTGTTCTCAATTAAACCCAATGCCAGCAAAGGAACACGCAAAGTGTTTACGTTGTGGCAGCCATTTACATCAGTACGCCCCTAACTTGAGCCTGCAAAAGTCGTGGGCATTACTATTAGCGTCATTCATTTTCTATATTCCCGCAAACCTCTACCCAATGATGTACACCGTGAGTTTGGGAAAAGTGGAGGGTTCTACAATTATGGGTGGCGTTGTTTTACTGTGGAATATGGGTTCATATCCTATCGCGCTGGTGATTTTTTTAGCGAGTGTAGTCATTCCATTGGCTAAAATGTTTTCATTGGTCTGGCTATTTATCAGCGCGCGTAAAACTGCAGATTCATCCACCAAACGTGCTATTCAACGTTTAGGTTTGTATCGAATGACTGAGCTTATCGGGCGTTGGTCAATGATTGATATTTTTGTTGTTGCCATTTTAGTTGCGTTGGTACAGTTACAGAACTTAATGGCAATTTTCCCTGGTCCTGCTGCTTTGTCTTTCGCGATTGTGGTTATTTGCACAATGCTGTCAGCCATGCAGTTTGACCCTCGTGTTTTCTGGACACAACCAAGTGGTGATGATGGACATAGCTTGCTTGTAGATGAAATAAAAGAATTCGATACTGCTGACCATTCAGTTCAATCGACAGCCATTTCTAATTTTAATAAGAAGCCTGATTATGAGTGATAACAAGCCAGCGAAGGCTGATGTTCAAGTTTTAAAACAGATATCAACAATATGGTTAGTGCCTATTGTTGCGTTGGTTATTGGTATCTGGATGTTGGTGCAATTTGTTGGAAGTAAAGGCCCAGAGATAACGCTGACGTTAAAAACGGCAGAAGGTATTGAAGTGGGAAAAACCGAGATTAAATCACTGAATGTAAAAGTAGGTGTCGTAACTGAAATCAAGCTGAGTGATGATTATACGTATATCACAGCAAAAGTGCAGATGGATAAAGACGCCGAAAGAATGCTGAAAGAAGATACACGATTTTGGGTAGTAAAACCCCGAATAGGCAAGGAAGGTATTTCGGGTTTAGATACCTTGCTGTCTGGATCGTATATTGAGTTACAACCGGGTATTAAAAAAACCGAAAAACGTGAGTTTACAGTGCTAGATGTACCGCCTGTTGCACCCGCAGAAGCTAAAGGTTTACGACTAATATTAACGCACCGTGAAGCGGGTAAACTAAGTGTTGGCGATCCAGTCCTATATGAAGGATTTACAGTCGGGCGAGTTGAAAAGGTGAGCTTTGATACTGACACTAAAAAAGCTAACTACCAGCTATTTATTTTTCAGCCATATGACAGCTTGATCCGTAGCCGTACTAAATTTTGGTTAACATCAGGTGTTGACTTACAGATGTCGGCGCAGGGTTTCAACTTGAAAATAGGCTCAATAGAATCATTAATTACAGGTGGAGTCAGTTTTAGAGTGCCTAATGGTTCTGAAGAAGGAAACCTCATCACCAAGCAGATGAGCTTATTTAAGCTATATAACAACTTTAATATGGTACGTGAGCGAATTTTCGATGAGTATATCGAATATGTCATGCTATTTGATGAATCAGTTCGTGGCTTAAATGAAGGTGCTCCTATCGAATATCGTGGTATCCGCATAGGTACGGTGAAGAAAGTACCATTGCGTCTACCAACACGCGAAGAAGGCTTTTCTAGCAAACAGATTCCTGTTCTTGTTCGAATCGAGCTTGGTCGAGTCTATGGTCAGAATGGCATTGATTCTCTTGATGATTTGAAACGTAATTTAGAAAGTGAATTTGAAGGCGGGCTTCGTGGCAGTCTTAAAACTGGTAATTTATTAACTGGTGCACTATTCGTCGATACGGATGTATACAAAGATGAAGAAATGCCACCAATCAATAAATATGATGATTATCCGTTGTTTCCAACCAAAGCGGGTGGTTTTGCTGAAATACAGAAGCAAATTAGCGGTGTACTGAAGAAGTTTAATGATTTACCTGTCAAAGATACGTTAACGTCTTTAACTCAGACCTTAGACACTTCGCAGAAAACCTTGTTAGCAGCAGAGAAAGTAGCGAAAAGTTTAGACAAATTGTTAGCGCAAAAAGATACCCAAGCATTACCAAGTGATATGCGTAAAAGTTTACAAGAGATTCAGACAACCTTGAATGGCTTTGGGCCGGATGCTGCACCTTATAGAAATCTTGAGGGAGCATTATCGCGTTTTGAGCAAGTAATGAAAGAGCTACAACCCGTTTTACGACAATTAAATGAAAAGCCTAACTCATTAGTTTTCGGTGACGATAAAGTACAAGATCCTATTCCGGCTGGAGGCCGCCAATAATGAAAAAGCACGTATTATTTATGGTAGTCGCAACTGCATTCTTAGCTGGTTGTAGTAGTCAACCCGATGCTGTGAATAGTTATCTATTGCCTACTGGTGCACAAAGCACAACGTCTCAAATTGGGTCTAACCAACCATTACTGGTTATTCGTCCGGTTGAGATGGCTGAACATCTAGCAGGTACAGGCCTTGTGTATCAAGTAAGTGATACCGAAGTTGTGCAAGCTCAACAAAACCTATGGGCTGAAAGTATTGGTAAACAGCTGACACGGCGTATTAATCAAGATTTACGTAATAAGCAAAGCCAGTTCTGGACAACTGAATTGACGCCAGCCTTAAGTACGTATAATTCACCGCGGTTACAGGTGAAAATTGATGAGTTCAATGGACACTATTCCGGCATGGCTAAAATTAGCGGCGAGTGGATGCTAGTAAAAAGTGATGGTGACTTGAATGGTGTGTACCCATTTCAGTTCCAAGTACCTTTACAAGAAGAAGGGTACGACGCGCAGGTTAAAGCCTTATCTGAAGGTATAAACCGTTTAACTACTCAGATTGCACAACGGCTAAAAGTGGCGCCAGCTTCTTTGTAATAAAAAACCGATAGGCCATCATCATTTATTGAATGGATAGAAAGGAGCCCGAAGGCTCCTTTTTCAATTAGGTTATAAAGTTGGCTGTTATTTCAGTGGTAATAACAGGCTTACAGTTTAACCAGCATTTTTCCTTTGTTCTTACCTTCAAACAGTCCGATAAATGCATTAGGCGCTTCAGCTAAGCCTTCGTACACAGTTTCTTCCCATTTGATTTTACCTTCAGAAATCCATTGGCCCATTTGCTGTGCGAATTCACCATAGTGCGCCCAGTGGTCGAATACGATGAAGCCTTCAACTTTTAATTTCTTGATAATAAGCATGGCAAGGTTAGTAGGGCCTGGCTGAGGCTCTGTCGCATTGTATTGAGAAATCATGCCACATACCGCGATACGACCGTAATCATTCATGTTTGCCAATGCAGCTTCAAGGTGTTCACCACCAACATTTTCAAAATACACATCAATACCTTGCGGTGCTGCTTTTGCTAATGCTTCTATTAGGTTTGATTCTTTCTTATAGTTGATCACAACATCAACACCTAAGCTTTTAAGCAGTGCCACTTTATCGTCAGAACTAGTTGAACCGACAACAGTACAGCCGTGCATTTTTGCAATCTGACAAGCGACGCTACCCACTGCGCCAGAAGCTGCTGAAATGAAAACAGTATCTGTTGGTTTTAATTTTGCGATACGGAACAGGCCTGTCCATGCGGTCATACCGGGCATACCCATAATGCCTAAGAAACTTTGATCGGGTAGTGGTGTTACAGGAAGTGCGGTTAAACCGTTTCCGTTACTGATGTAATGGCTGCGCCAACCCTGCATACTGTTTACTTTGGTGCCAACAGGGAACTCACTGTTTTTCGATTCAAGAACTTCACCAATTGCGCCACCTTCTAAGGCTTCACCTATTTGGAAAGGGGCAATGTAGCTTGCACGATCCATCATGCGGCCACGCATGTAAGGGTCAACAGACATCCAAAGGTTCTTTACTAATACTTCACCATCTTGTATTTCAGGTAATGTGTTCTGAGCCAATGCAAAGTTTTCAGCTGACGGAATGCCTGTAGGGCGAGAAGTTAATTGAATTTCTTGAATGTTCATTATGTCTTCCTTTGAAGGATTTTAAGTAACAGTAGCAGCTTCTTTTCATTTTGTTCAAAAGCTTACTGCTTGTTTAATAGTTATGGTTTGTTGATAGAGTAAGATCTAATTACTTTCCCTGCAAATATTTTGCGCACTAACTAAATCTGCTTTTTAAATTACACCCAGTTTTTTATTTATGCAATAGGCTTGTGCGAAAATATTTTGCGCGCTAAGTATTTTAAGGCTAACTATATTACTGTGATGCAATACACGTTATTATGCGGAGTATAGATTTGGAGTGGATACAACCAGTATCGTTTGGGTGAAAAATGATCACTGAAAAGTGATTGTATGCCGGAGAGGGAAAGAATGTCTCAACAGTTATCAGACAATGTGTGCTTTGCACTCTATACGGCGACCAATGCATTAGTTCGCGCATACCGCCCATTGTTAGACGAGTTTGATCTAACCTACCCACAATATATTGTTATGCAATCATTGTGGTACAACAATGATGTAAGCCTGACCGAGCTATCTCATGATACTCATCTCGATCCGGGAACATTAACCCCGATAGTGAAGCGTTTAGAAGGCAAGCAAATGCTGACTCGTCAAGTTTCACCCATTGATGAGCGTAAAAAAGTGATTTCTTTAACGTTGACTGGGCGTGAGTTACAAGAAAAAGCGAAAGATTTGAAGCAACAGCTTCGCCAGAAGTCGAGTATGGATGCGTCTCGGGTAGAAGAGCTTCGTTTGCATTGTTTAGAGCTAGCTAAAAACCTTCAAAAGTAGCTTGGGCAAAGTTATAGTCACTCGCCATCAATTATAACTAGTGTTAAGTAGTTATGAGATGGCGAGTAAAATAGTCGAGTCATTATTACGTTTTATCGAATCCATTATCCTTGTTTAAAACGGTAGTAGCCGTTTATCCAGCATTCTGGTAATTGCTCACCAGATGGAAAAGCCAAATTCTGTTTGTCTATCGCAACAGGATCAGCTAAATCTTCCCCTGATTGGTATTGAACATCCACCTGTTGAGTAAAAGGGTTTATTAAAGACCCCATATCAATCACATCTACTAGATCACCAGTACGAGTCTCTTTAAGAAACATAGTGTGATTCTCCTTGACGACATTTGTCTAAAAAGAAATAAGTCAAAGTCATGACCATTGTTAAGTAATTATGGCTGATTTTAATGATTAGGCGATCTTGTCGTTAAAATTGATTGTGTGATTGCTCTGGCATTTGGGGCAAAAATTATTTATCTAAACAAAAGCGGTATCACTAATTGGCACTTTTCTGGTTCACTTTGTTGCATGTGTTGCTCTTATTCCTTAATTATTAAGTATTATATCCAAGTAACCTTACGGTGTAGGTTCTCGCTGAAGTAAGTACAGTAAGGTAACTTGGATATATAATGATAAAAAATCTGGAGTAACGATGAGTCAGTATTATTGGGGCGTTGATCTAGGTGGCACGAAGATTGAGTGTGCAGTGATGTCACGAACAGATGATCAGTGTGTGTTGCGTAAGCGAGTAGCCACTGAAGGCAGTAAAGGTTATGCCCATATTCTACAACGTATCAAGTCTCTTATTGATATGTGTGCTGAATCTATAGGTGAATCCCCCGAAGCAATTGGGTTTGGTACGCCTGGTGCGTTAGATCCTCAAACAGGTGTAATGAAAAACTGCAATTCAACAGCATTGAATGGTCAGCCTTTTGATAAAGATCTCTCAGAAATGTTGGGCACTAAAGTTGTACTTGCAAATGATGCAAATTGTTTCGCGTTAGCGGAAGCCCGCTTAGGTGTTGTGAAACGCTTAAAGCCCGATGCTGAAGTCGTATTTGGTATTATCATGGGCACAGGTGTCGGTTCTGGTGTTGTTGTTAATGGCAAGCTGATAAACGGACGACATGGCATTGCAGGCGAGTGGGGGCATAATGTATTAGAACCTAATGGTGCGTTATGTTATTGCGGTAAAGAAGGCTGTTTAGAAACAGTGATTTCAGGGAAAGGCTTAGAAGCGCATTACAAAAGTATTACCAAGCAAGAGCATTCTTTGCCTGAAATCGTAAAATTAGCTGAAAGCGGAGATAGCTTCGCTCAGCATACATTAACGCGATTAATCGATAAGTTTGGTTTAGCTGTTGCACAAATTATTAACGTTATTGACCCCGATGTGATTGTTGTGGGTGGGGGAGTCGGTAATATAGATGCACTTTATGAGCACGCCCCACAAGCGATTAAGCGTCACTTGTTTAACCCAATATTAGATACACTTATCGTTAAACCTGATCTGGGTGATAGCGCTGGTGTATTTGGGGCTGCGATGTTGGTGAAATAAGCGATTCAACTGTTCTAGTTTGGTATCAATATAAAGGGAGTAATTATTGCTGATCGTCAGCATGTCATTACTCCCTTACATTTAGGTGTCGATTTATAGGTGTCAATTTAGAATACGAAATTCAGCATAACAGTGTACAACTGGGCATCTTTGTCTTCACCGTAAGCGATTGGTGGTGCAACAAATTGTCCTGAATTTCCGGCGTTGTAATCTTCTCTATCCATAAAAATATTCTGCCATTCAGCATTAATAGAGACTGTGTGCGTGATATCGTATCTTACGCCTGTCGTAATGCTATTGCTTTTCCGGCGCTGGTGGCTCTCTCCATACACTACATAAGGGGTAAACTTATCGATATTATAAGAAGCGCTTGTATACCAATTCGTTTGAATCTCGTCTGCTTCTACTTCTGCCATAAAATGCCACTGATCAAGTGAATATTCAGCCCCGAACGTGTAGATGTTTAATGTTTCATAGGTTGGTGATGGAACGATTCGATATTTTGCATTCATATAATTCATATGAATACGATAATTAAAGCCACTAATATCGAATGAAATACCTGCCACTCGCTCTGTATCAAATTCAAGCGTTACACTATCGTAATCCGTTTTATTGGTATTCGAAAAACCATAATATGGCATTGCCGCGAGCACTATTTCATCGGAGAGCTCATATTCCCAACTGACCGAAAGACCATCAAAGTAATTGAATCCTAAAATGCTATCGTAGACCTCTTGTGGCGGTCGTGCCCATGTGTAAGCTTGCCCGACATAATAATATTCCGACGCAAGAAAAAGAGGTAGCCTTAGGCGCCCGGCTTTAAATGATAAGTTGTTATAGTTGTAGGCTAGATAAGCCCATTCTAATTCTGGATCAGACCAATCATCTTGAGGACGTTTAACGACTTGGACAGAAGCACTTAATTCATCCCATATTGCCCAGTCTGCCTGTAAGCCAAATGTTGTATCACAATCGTAGCAAGTGTCATCTGTAATCTCTCGATTCACAAATAGTGGTGTTTTGTTATCTGACTGAGTAATCGATGTTGAGCCAAAACCGCTGATTGAAAAGTTATCGGTAACGTCGATTGCAGCTTGTGAGCAGAATGGAATTGCAGCGATAATAATGGTTGATAAAAGTGTTTTATTCATTGTCTTACTCTCCCTGTAAGATAGTGATTAAAATATTGGCATTTTCCGGAACAGATTCAATGGGAGCATACGCAATACCATTTGGATTATTATTCAACCATTCAATAATGCTTTTTATATCATCACTATTAAGTTCTTCTGGTGCTTTACCTTTCCCTGAAAATGATAAACTTGCCCAATATCCATTCATCTGAGATATGGATTTGCCAAGTAACATAGAATAAAATTCTTCTCTATGAATAGAATTCACAGGCAAATCAACTAATATGATTTTTAAGCTACCATTTATTTTTTTTGTTTTTCCTTTATAAATCATTCTCGCTTTGCTTTTACTTAAAGCGGGGATATCATTATTCATCGAAAATACGGCAAACTCTACCTCATTATTATCAGAGCTACTTTCAGCATTAATATGGGATGAAAATAATGTGATGAACATTCCAAATAAGAATGTTATAACGATTTGTTTATCAAGAAAATCCTTATTCATTGATTTTGTCCATATCGGTGAGTACTAAACCTACTATACATAATAGTAGGCACTATTGTG
>NZ_PYOC01000020.1 GCF_003026215.1 Photobacterium indicum | reverse complement strand
AATATAAATCGGACGCGGGATGGAGCAGTTTGGTAGCTCGTCGGGCTCATAACCCGAAGGTCGTTGGTTCAAATCCAGCTCCCGCAACCAATTTACTTGTTGAGAGACAAGGACCAGAAATGCGACACTAGCTCAGCTGGTAGAGCGCAACCTTGCCAAGGTTGAGGTCACGAGTTCGAGCCTCGTGTGTCGCTCCAAATTGATTTCATAGCGATAAGCTGTGAGATGAAAGTTGTTACCGTACTTTAACGGTGAATATAAATCGGACGCGGGATGGAGCAGTTTGGTAGCTCGTCGGGCTCATAACCCGAAGGTCGTTGGTTCAAATCCAGCTCCCGCAACCAATTTACTTGTTGAGAGACAAGACATGCAATACTTACATAGTGAGTTATGCATACCTACTACTGGAAAGTAGTAGCACAATGTAGCATTCCTGGATTTATCGATTACCGACAATCTAGTGTGTTGCCTCAAAGCGCTTTTAAACATTGGTTTAAAAGACCATAGGAAGCAATCAGCTTCAATACATCATCTTAGTTTCTATATCAGCACAGCCTCTATGAGGTTGGTTTTTTTATCTGATAAAAAGTAAATAAGATGCGCTGTAGTCACCAATCCTGTGAAGCATTGGTATCAAAATACGGTATAAGCCTTTCATAGCATCGCTATACTAAAGAGCTTGTAATACGTATCTGCTCTCATTTATTCAGATCATAAAGTAGCATGGAAACCGATGTTTTCAGGCTTTATACCCTTGTTGTTAAGTGAAAAGTAGCGCTTAATTCACAGAGTTATCCACAAAAAATAGTCTGTGGGTAAGTCAGTTGATTAGATGTGCTGATACGGTGTGAATAACTCTATATCTCTCCTTGATTTCTCCTTTTTTTAAATTATCCACAAAATGATTATTAACAGGTTAAGGCACTGTTTTATATGGCTATGCTGCCATTTTCATTATACTTATATACAGCTTGATCAGTATGCTTCGTTATGGGAGTAATAGGCTGAATTTTTTATCCACCACCTGTGTTTAATGTTTAAGAAGCAGGTAGGAAAGAGAAGTGTTGAAAATGTTTTCCACATTCACTAAGAATGTAGGCTACCTCTCATTTTGCGTGTATAACTTCAGTGTATTACAGTATGCGAGCTCGCGATTTTAAGTGTTGTTAAGCGTCTCGTGGAAGACCTTTCTCGACAATGCGAACTAATCTTTTCGTGTTTGATGGTAGTACATCAATCGCATTCTTGGCGTATTTGTTGTGTTGCTTTTTGATTGCCCACTGAATATGTATATCGAGTATCTCATTGAGGGCTAATCGACTGTTTAATACTTCAAGAATGTCTACGTTATAAGGTGCGTTACCCATTGCTATCGCGATGTTTCGTAGCCATTGGATATGGCCAATACGGCGAATAGCAGAGCCTTCAGTATTCTTTAGGAATGTCGCTTCATCCCATAAAAATAACGTTGTTAAGTCTTGCTGATACAAGTTGTCTCGACAGTGATAATCCGTTTCTTGCGTGATTTCACCGTTGCGGCTAAATGGGCAAACTAACTGACAATCATCACAACCGTATATACGGTTTCCTATTTTCTCTCTTAATTCCTCTGGTATTACACCGTCAAATTCAATCGTTAAATAAGAAATACAGCGTCGTGCATCAACAATGCCTTCTTCAACAATGGCGCCAGTTGGGCAGCTTGTTATACAGGCAACACATTTTCCACATTGATTCTCTTGAGGTGTATCAACTGGAAGTGGTAGATCAATTAGCAACTCGCCAAGAAAGAACCAAGAGCCACTATCACTATTTAGAATCAATGAATGCTTCCCCGTCCAGCCTAGTCCTGCTTTTTCAGCTAATGGTCGTTCAAGAATTGGCGCTGAGTCAACAAACGGGCGGTAACCAAATTGACCAACTTCTTTTTCAATTCGTTGACCAAGTTGTTTAAGGCGATTACGGATGAGTTTATGGTAATCGCGCCCTAGAGAGTAACGGCTAATGTAAGCTTTTAGCGGTTGCTTGAGTGTTTGAGCAAATCCAGCCTCTGGAGGCAGGTAATTCATTCTTACACTGATCACGCGAACGGTATTCGGCAGCAATTCAGCTGGGCGAGCACGCATCATTCCGTGGCGTGCCATCCAATCCATTTCTCCATGGTATCCTGCATCTAACCAGCGTTGTAACTGGGCTTCATGTTTTTGCAGATCCACATCGCAGATCCCGACGTCTTGGAATCCTAGCTCTTTTCCCCATAGCTTTATTTGCTGGGTGAGTGCGGTGTAATCGATGCTCATGATAGTTAGAGAATAGCCGTAAATTATGGGGTGCGAAGTGTACCACATAAGATTAAAACCAAAAGGGCTAGAACTGAAGAAATAGTTATACCAAATCCACTAATTATCTGATTAATTCAGTGAGAGTTAAAATGCTTTTAGACAAGGAGATAAATTGAAAATCTAGTGGCTCTAAATTGAAATTTATTAACGTAGTATAAAAGTATTTTAAACTCGCCCAAAGGGAACACGACTGGATGGTCAAATAATTAATGGAATTGGTATTCTTCAATTGATGTGGCATATATTCAAGGTTTTGACTGTTTTTCTCGTGTAATGCTGAGTTTTTTTTATACTTACTTATTAACTTGAAAGCCTTTGTGGTTTGAGTGCGTTTTTATTCAATTAATATGTGCCATCGTAATGGTGAGCATTTATATACTTTGCGATAAATTAGAAGGCAGGTAATGATGATTGCGCAGTTACCGACAAAACTATACCGAGCGGAACAAGTTCGTCACGGTGAAAAAGCCGTGGCAAAAATATTACATATTGATATGTACGAGCTTATGGAACGTGCAGGTCAGGCGGTGTTCATTACCTTAAAGAAATGTTTTCCAGCCGCGCGTTCGATAACGGTTTGTTGCGGAGGCGGAAACAATGGTGGTGATGGTTATATTGTTGCCCGCTTAGCATTGCAAGCTGGCTTAGATGTTCAACTGTTGCAACTTGATGTAGCCAAAGCACTGACGGGGGATGCCGCTAGAGCGCGAAATGCGTGGTTAGCTGCTGGCGGTAAAGTTGAGGCGCTTTCTGATACCGCCTCATTTACTTCAACTGATATCATTATTGATGCTTTATTAGGTACAGGGCTAAGCGGAGCGGTACGAACGAATATCGCTCGTTATATCTCTATGATGAATCAAGCCAGTAAACCAATTATTGCCGTTGATGTTCCTTCAGGGCTCTGCGCTGATACTGGTGCGATGCTTGGCATTGCGATTAATGCGACGTTAACCGTGACTTTTATTGGTATAAAGCAAGGGTTGTGTACTGGTCAAGCTGGCCATCACTGTGGTGAGTTATTGTATGCCGATCTTGAAGTAGAGAGTACTTTTTCAACCGTTGTAAAACCAACCGTATTTCGTGTAGAACACAACTATGTTAAGCAGTGTTTACCTGTACGTCATCGTTCAGCGCATAAAGGGTCTTATGGTCGTGTATTGTGTGTCGGTGGAGATCTTGGCATGGCGGGAGCGATTCGGTTAGCAGCAGAGGCATGTGCAAGAACAGGGGCTGGACTGTCGGCGGTTATCACACAACCTGACAATATTTTGTCAATCGTAACCGCAAGACCTGAAATAATGGTACAAGGTTGGTCTGACAAAGCCCATAAGAGTATTTCAAGAGTCGAATGGGCTGATGTTGTCGTATTGGGACCAGGGCTAGGAACGAGTAATTGGAGTAAAGCTTTATTCAATATTGTACGATCAACAGAAAAAAAGACGGTATTTGATGCTGATGGATTGAACTTATTAGCACAATCACCAGACTATAAAAAGAATCGTATAATAACGCCTCACCCAGGCGAAGCTGCACGTTTATTAAATATGGCTATTAACGAGATTGAACGTGACCGTTTTGCTGCTGTGCGAAAGTTGCAACAAAAGTACGGTGGTGTGGCGGTATTAAAAGGTGCGGGAACCCTTATTTTTGATGGACAGCAACTTTGGGTTTGTACTGCTGGTAATCCAGGAATGGCTACTGGTGGCATGGGCGATGTACTATCAGGTATTATTGGCGCGTTATTAGGGCAGGGATTATCCTTAGCGGATGCTGCCTGTGTAGGCGTATGGGTCCACAGTAAATCGGCTGATTTATGCGCTCAGAAGGGAGAGCGTGGTATGCTGGCAAGTGATCTATTTCCGTATATTCGACAATTAATAAACCCAAGATAAAGATAATAATGCAAAAATTTGAAACCTTTCTTGCTGATGAGCAGGCAACAGTAGATTTAGGCCTTAGCCTTGCTAAGGCATGTGAACGCCAGACAACGATTTATCTTCATGGTGATCTTGGCGCAGGTAAAACAACGTTTAGCCGTGGTTTTATTCGTGCTTTAGGACATAAGGGGAATGTTAAAAGCCCGACTTATACCTTGGTTGAACCGTACGAGTTACCACCTTGGCAAGTGTATCATTTCGATTTATATCGTCTTGCTGATCCTGAAGAATTAGAGTTTATGGGGATCCGTGATTACTTTACAAATGACGCCATTTGTTTAGTGGAATGGCCTGAAAAAGGGCAGGGCTTGTTACCGGAGCCTGATATCGACTTGGAATTACGTTATCAAGGTGAACAGCGACAAGTAACGATTACAGCCAATAATGAGTATGGCTGCATGTTGATTAAGCGTTTGGAGATGTGTTGATAAGGATGTCTGTTCGTACCTGTATAACGATTTGGGTATTAGGCATGGTGGGGCTATTTAGCTCCATCGTTGCAGCTAATGAATTGAAAGGTGTTCGAGTTTGGCCAGCGCCAGATGAAACACGTGTTGTGCTTGATATGAAAAGTGAGGCGACATATTCCTATTTTACGCTGACTAAACCTAACCGTTTAGTGGTTGATTTAAAAGCAACATCATTAAAAACTAAACTACCTGTTATTGTTAGTGATAGTGCTGTATTGACGAAAATTCGTAGCAGCAGTGCACCTGATAAGGGATCTTTTCGCCTTGTTTTTGAAACGAAAACGGGTATGACTCCCAAGCTATTTACATTAGCGCCGACGCCAGATGGTCATTATGGTTATCGCTTAGTGCTAGATTTACCACATGGCAAGATAGCCCCTGTAGTCCAGAAAAAAAGACCCTCAGGCAAAGTAACCACTAACCAACAAGCACAGCTACCATCAGGGCGTGATGATATTATTATCGCGATTGACCCCGGGCATGGTGGTGAAGACCCAGGTTCGATTGGGCCGACAAGAAAATACGAAAAGAATGTAACATTAGCTGTTTCTAAAAAAGTGGCGGCTAAAATTAATGCGACACCAGGTATGAAAGCCGTAATGACGCGTCGCAGCGATTATTTTGTGAATTTGAATAAGCGCTCTGAAATTGCCCGCAAAAATAAATCACATTTATTAGTTTCAATACATGCTGATGGTTTTACTAAACCCCAGCCTCGCGGGGCATCGGTTTGGGTGCTAAACACTCGACGTGCAAATAGCGAAATAGGTCGCTGGCTAGAGCAGCAAGAGAAGCAGTCTGAATTGCTGGGTGGTGGTGATGTACTGTCTGGTGATAATGATGATCAGTACCTCAGCATGGCGGTACTTGATTTGCAGTTCGGCAATTCGACCAAAGAAGGCTACGAAGTTGCTACCAATGTATTAAAGGAAATCAGTAAAGTGACGCGTTTGCATAAAAGCAAACCAGAACACGCAAGTTTAGCGGTACTGAAGTCGCCAGATATTCCATCGTTGTTGGTTGAAACTGGGTTTATAACTAACCCAACCGAAGAACGTTTATTAAATTCGTCATCGCACCAAAATAAGTTAGCCAATGCTATTTATAAAGGTATCTTGGCGTATTTTGAAACCAACCCTCCGGAAGGGACGTTATTTGCTTCTCGCAAAGGTGGTGCGAAGCATAAAGTAACATCAGGGCAGTCATTGAGTGTGATAGCTAAGCGTTATGGGGTGTCGATATCGTCGATCAAGTCCGTGAATAACTTGAAGTCGAATAATTTGCATATTGGGCAGGTTCTCATCATTCCTGGTTCTTCGGCATCGAATACGGTGAGAACATCTTCTATATCAGTGTCTTCTTCGTCAAAAACGGTTAAGAAAGTGGTGATACATAAGGTACAGCGTGGTGACTACCTGGGTAAAATCGCCAGTAAATACAGCGTTACAATGAACAGTATTCGTCAGCTTAATAACCTAAAGTCTGACAATGTTATGGTCGGACAGAAGTTAAAAGTGGAAGTGGATGCGCCTAAGTCGATTAGCCATAAAGTTAAGCGTGGTGAATTTCTGGGTAAAATTGCAACCAGTTATGGGGTCTCGGTAGCTAGCATACGTAATGCTAATAAGCTAAAGTCTGATAAACTAGCAGTTGGTCAGACGTTAATTATACCAAGAAGTTAATTATGCCGATTCAAATTTTACCTGCTCGGCTGGCAAACCAGATTGCAGCAGGTGAAGTCGTAGAACGACCAGCCTCTGTGGTTAAAGAGCTGGTTGAAAACAGTCTGGATGCCGGTGCCACTCGTATTGATATTGATATCGATAAAGGTGGTAGCCGCATGATCCGTATTCGCGATAACGGTAAAGGTATTGCGAAGGATGAACTCGGGCTGGCACTTAGTCGCCATGCAACCTCTAAAATATCTTCATTAGATGATTTAGAAGCCATTGTTAGCCTCGGTTTTCGTGGTGAAGCATTGGCCAGTATTAGTTCTGTCTCGCGTTTAACCCTCACTTCACGCACTGCAACTCAAGAAGAAGCTTGGTCTGCCTATGCTGAAGGGCGAGATATGGATGTGCAGTTAAAACCAGCAGCACACCCAATTGGCACCACAATTGAAGTACTTGACCTCTTTTTCAATACTCCTGCTCGTCGTAAATTTTTACGAACTGAAAAAACAGAATTTAATCACATTGATGAACTGCTAAAGCGCATAGCGCTTAGTCGCTTCGATGTGTCGATTACCTTGCGTCATAACGGCAAGACCATTCGTCAATATCGCACTTCCCAAACACAAATTCAAAAAGAGCGTCGTTTAGTATCGGCATGTGGTCAAAGCTTTTTGCAACATGCATTAGCAGTGGAGCTTGAGCATGGTGATTTAAAACTATCAGGCTGGATTTGCACGCCGCAAGGGTCACGGTCACAAAATGATGTTCAGTACTGTTATGTGAATGGTCGCATGATGAAAGATAAGCTGATCAATCATGCTATTCGTCAAGCCTACGAGGCCAACTTAGCCTCCGATCAATACTCAGCATATGTGCTCTTTATTGAAGTTGACCCTCATCAGGTGGATGTGAATGTACATCCAGCTAAGCATGAGGTGCGTTTTCACCAAGCTCGGTTAGTGCATGATTTTATTTATCAGGGAATTCAAAGTGCTCTTCAGCAAGGGGCGATGGATGACCAACAGAGTTATCATGCGCCACAGCGTGCAAGTGCAATAGCGACACCTTATGCTGATACTGCCTCTGAATCGGTAGAGAGTGCTCACTCTCACCAAATAGCAGAAGCCGCGCCCGCATTACAGGCAATTGCAGACAGCCCAAACTACCCGAATAAAGCGCAGCCTGAAGAATGGTTGTCTTCTTCTGTGGCGAGTGAGTCAGCATCGAACACACAACACCAAGAACTAAATGATAAGCGAGAACGCAATGATCGTGCAGTAGAGCGTTCAGATTATACAAATGGTAAGCGTGCTATCGATAGCCTTTCACCACAGAGTAATGGAAATAGCGGATCAGGGCGAAGTTCGCAATCGAGTTATGATACAGCTCAACGACGTAATAATGCTGGATATCAACCAGAAAGCGCGCCTTCAAAGCAGGAAGTAGCGGCTTATCAACGACTAATTCAAACACCACCATCAATACCTTCACACGCTTCATCGGTAGGTGCGCCAGCAAAAGCGAGTACAACGTTAACTGGTGAGAGCCGTTCCACTGCTGTAACTCGACAAAATGTGGTTGATACACAAGTTGGGGTCGGGTTAGGCAAAGCTCTGAGTATTGTGGCGGAGCGTTATTTATTGGTTAGTCGGCATGATGGTATTCATGTACTGTCACTCGATCATGCTCAACGCTTGCATCATAAAGGCCAGTTACGCTTAGCAGCAACGGAAGGATTGAAACCTCAGCCGTTATTGATCCCACATTCAGTGCCCGTTGAGTCAGATTTGATAGCATGTGCAGAGCAACATGCACTGCTTTTAAAACAGTTAGGTATCAATTTAAAAGCGAAAGGTAAGTCTGGATTAATTATTTTGTCGGTTTGTTTGCCTTTAAGGCAGCAAAACTTACAACAGCTTATCCCAAATTTGTTAACCTACTTGTTATCTATCGCAGAAGATCCTGACGCACAGGGCTGGGATAAATTATGGGATTGGTTAGCAACACAGTGTGTGATGCCCGTTGATACGTTTAGTTTGTCTCAGGCGATCCAATTAGTGACCGAATTAGAACAACTATGGGGAAGTGATATTGAACAACATAATCAATATTTACTTCGTCCTGTAGATGTTAGTACAGCAATAGAAGCCTTTTTATATGAGTAAGCCATTACCCCAAGCTATTTTTCTTATGGGTCCAACAGCATCAGGTAAAACGGATCTTGCGATTCGTTTGCGAGAACAATTGCCTGTAGAGTTGATTAGTGTCGACTCCGCCCTTATTTATAAGGGAATGGATATCGGAACAGCAAAGCCGGATGAGCGAGAACTTACGTTAGCACCGCATCGTTTGATCGATATTCGTGATCCAGCGCAAAGTTATTCTGCTGGAGACTTCCGTACTGATGCACTTAAAGAAATGGCTGATATAGTTGCAGAAGGGCGTATACCCTTGTTGGTCGGTGGTACTATGTTGTACTACAAGGCTTTACTTGAAGGATTGTCACCTTTACCAGCTTCGGACCCAGATGTTCGAGCGGGGATAGAACGAGAAGCACAAGAGAAAGGCTGGCAATTTTTGCACGAGGAATTAGTAAGGATTGACCCAGTTTCGGGCGCTAGGATTCATCCTAATGATCCACAACGTTTATCTCGAGCATTAGAAGTTTTTCGTATCTCAGGTAAAACATTAACTGAGTTGACGAAAACTCAAGGTGAACCATTGCCATATCGGGTTCATCAATTTGCAATAGCACCCAAGGATAGGGCTGTTTTACATCAACGGATCGAACAACGTTTTGAGAACATGATCGAAGCTGGCTTTGAAGAAGAAGTACGTGCTTTGTATCAGCGAGGTGATCTTCACCCCGACCTGCCATCAATTCGCTGTGTTGGTTATCGACAGATGTGGGACTACTTGGGCGGGAATTGTGATTTAGACGAAGCGGTCTTCCGTGGTGTCTGTGCAACCCGTCAATTGGCGAAGCGTCAAATTACCTGGCTACGCGGCTGGAAAGATTTGACGTGGTTGGATAGCAATGATGGGGATGCTGCGTTACAAACAGTCACAAACTCAATTAGATGTGATGTTTGATTCGCGTGTATACTCTGAATTGTTTTGCGTATTTTTTAGTTTGTGTTCGTTGCTAATTACAACTACAAATAAATAAATAAATAAGGAAAAAAAGAATGGCTAAGGGGCAATCTCTACAAGACCCGTTTTTGAATGCGCTGCGTCGTGAAAGAATACCGGTCTCAATTTACCTGGTGAACGGCATTAAACTTCAAGGCCAGATTGAATCATTTGATCAGTTTGTGATCCTGCTTAAAAACACTGTTAACCAGATGGTTTATAAGCATGCAATTTCTACAGTTGTTCCAGCTCGTCCGGTGAATCATCACCATGCGAGCGATCGTCCAGCTACCCCAGAAAAAACAGAAGAATAATATTTTATTCAAAGTAAGGAGTTGATTGCTTGTTTGACCGTTATGAAGCCGGTGAACAGGCGATTCTTGTTCATATCAACTTCACGCAAGACGGGGAATGGGAAGATCTAAGCGAATGTGAAATGCTGGTCTCCTCTGCGGGAGTGAATACGCTACGTGTTGTCACTGGTAGCCGAAAAACTCCCCACCCTAAGTACTATGTGGGAGAAGGTAAAGCGCAAGAAATTGCCGATGCAGTTCGTGCTGAAGAAGCCGAAATTGTCATATTTAACCACTCCCTATCTCCAGCGCAAGAGCGTAATCTTGAGCAATTGTGTCAATGTAGGGTGATAGATAGAACAGGTTTGATCCTTGATATCTTTGCCCAGCGTGCACGTACCCACGAAGGTAAACTTCAAGTGGAACTTGCTCAGTTACGTCATATTTCAACTCGATTAATTCGAGGCTGGACCCACCTTGAGCGTCAAAAAGGTGGTATTGGTCTTCGAGGCCCGGGTGAAACTCAGCTGGAAACGGATCGCCGCTTACTGCGTGATCGCATTAAGACAATTTTACGTAGATTAGATAAAGTGTCAAAACAGCGAGAGCAGGGACGACGAGCACGAAACCGTGCTGAAATTCCTACTATTTCTCTGGTTGGTTATACCAATGCTGGTAAATCCACTTTGTTTAATCGCATTACAGATGCAGGGGTGTACGCAGCCGATCAGCTGTTTGCAACACTGGATCCTACATTACGTAAAATAGATGTAGCTGATGTGGGAACTTCAATTCTGGCTGATACAGTAGGATTTATTCGTCACTTACCCCACGATTTAGTGGCTGCATTTAAAGCAACACTGAAAGAAACCCAAGAAGCGACGTTGTTGCTTCATGTGGTTGATGCCAGTGATGAGCGTTTCCGTGAAAACATGGACGCAGTTCATTTAGTGCTAGATGAAATCGATGCTGGTGATGTACCTCGCTTGATAGTCATGAATAAAATTGACTGCTTGGAAGGTGCTGAACCTCGCATAGAAAGAGATGAAGACGGGCTTCCCCGTTGTGTTTGGGTATCTGCAATGGAAGGTATAGGTATAGACCTATTGTTCCAAGCGTTAACTGAACGTCTTTCTGGCACCATGGTAAAACATACTTTGCGTTTACCGCCTGAGAATGCTGGTCGATATCGAAGTAAGTTTTATCAGCTTGGCTGTATTTTGCGTGAAGAGTATGAATCTGATGGATGCCTAATGGTTGATATTCGATTACCGTTGGCTGATTGGTCACGGTTACAAAAAAAAGAAAGTAATTTGTTAGATGACTTTATCGTTGCTTAATGGATTAAAACTGTCGTCATATCATATTGATGGAGTTCTATAATGGCGTGGAATGAGCCTGGTAACAACGACGGCCGTGATAAAGACCCTTGGGGTAATAAGAATCGCGGCGGACGTGAGCAAGGACCACCAGACCTAGACGAGGTTTTTTCAAAACTAAGTCGTAAACTTGGTGGTATTTTTGGGAATGGAAATAAAAAAGGTCCTTCAACTGGTGGCAGCGCTATTGGTTTAGGGGTGGTTGCAGTGCTGGCTACTGCAGTTTGGGGTTTTTCAGGTTTTTACACCATTGGTGAAGCTGAACGAGGCGTAGTATTACGTTTTGGTAAGTTTTATGAAATGGTTGATCCTGGCCTTAACTGGAAGCCAACATTTGTTGATGAAGTTACACCGGTAAACGTTCAAGCAATTCGTTCACTACGCAGCTCTGGTTTAATGCTAACCAAAGATGAAAACGTATTGAAAGTTGAAATGGATGTGCAATACCGTGTTTCTGAAGCGCAAAACTACCTATTCAGCGTAACGAACGCTGATGATAGTTTACGCCAAGCAACAGATTCTGCATTGCGTGCCGTTATTGGTGATTCGTCGATGGATGAGGCCTTAACAACAGGTCGTCAGGCTATTCGTGCGAATACTCAAGAAGCGATTGAGAAGATCATTCAAGGCTACGACATGGGTATCCTTGTTGTTGATGTGAACTTCCAGTCAGCACGTCCACCATCAGAAGTACAAGATGCTTTTGATGATGCGATTGCAGCACGAGAAGATGAAGAGCGTTTTGTTCGTGAAGCCGAAGCTTACAGCAATGATATTTTGCCGAAAGCAACGGGTCGTTCAGAGCGTTTGAAGAAAGAAGCACAAGGTTACTCTGAGAAAACCATCAATGGTGCTCTAGGTGAAGTGGCTCAATTTGAGAAATTATTGCCAGAGTATGAAGTTGCTAAAGAAGTGACGCGCAACCGTCTGTACCTTGAGACGATGGAGCGTGTTTACAGCAATACTAGCAAAGTGATGATTGACTCTAAGTCGAATGGTAATTTGTTGTATCTACCGCTTGATAAACTAATGAATCAATCTGGTGAAACTAAGAGTAAGACCGGTACATCAAGCAGTTCATATGGTATCGAGCTTGAAAAGGTTGAAAGCCCAACTCCTGTATCGACGTCTCCACGTTCTGATACCGGCCGTCAAGGGAGATATTAATCATGCGTAAATTAATGATCCCAGTGGTTGTCATCTTTATCGCTCTGTTACTAATGTCTTTATTCGTAGTGAATGAAGGTGAGCGCGGTATTGTGGTACGTTTTGGTCGTATCTTGAAAGACAACAATACTGAAGTTGCTCGTATTTACGAGCCTGGTCTACATTTTAAAGTGCCATTATTTGACCGCGTACGTACACTTGATGCACGTATACAGACAATGGATGACCAAGCAGACCGTTTTGTAACAGCAGAGAAAAAAGATGTAATCATCGATACTTACGTAAAGTGGCGTATCAGTGATTTTGGTCAGTATTACCTAACAACAGGTGGTGGTGATAAGTCGACTGCTGAAGCACTATTAAAGCGTAAAGTTGTTGATAATCTTCGTGCTGAAATTGGTTCGAAAGAAATCAAGCAAATCGTCTCAGGTCCAGAGCGTAAATCTGCCGTTGAAGTTGCAGAAGAACCAGCTGCAGCAGAAGCGGTTGTGAATGAGATTATTGCTGAAGTTGCACCTCGTAAAGAAGTGGAAGGTCAGCGTGATCAAATCATGGCTGATGTACTTGCTGAAACAAAAGTAAGTGCAATGAAAGACTTGGGTGTTGAAGTAATTGATTTTCGTATGAAGAAAATCAACCTTCCGGATGAAATCAGTGAATCTATCTATCGCCGTATGCGTGCTGAACGTGAGTCTGTTGCACGTAAACACCGCGCTCAAGGTCGAGAGAAAGCTGAAGTAATCCGTGCTCAATCTGAACTTGAAGTTGCTAAAGTTCTTGCTGAAGCGGATCGTGAAGCACGAGTGCTTCGTGGTAGTGCAGACGCAACTGTTGCTAAGATTTATGCTGATGCATTTAATCAAGATCCAGAGTTCTATAACTTCTTACGTTCACTAAAAGCGTATGAGAAGAGCTTTAGTTCTAAGAGCGATATTCTGATCGTCGATCCGAATACAGAGTTCTTTAAGTACATGAAAGAGTCGAACGGCGTAAATTAATACGCGGTTAATGATAGATAAGAAGACAAGGCATTAGCCTTGTCTTTTTTTTTGTGGCAACAATGCCACGGTGTTATTGCGAGAAATAGAATATGTCGAATACGATTTGGATGGCACTAGGATTAGTCTTAATTGTTGAGGGGTTAGGTCCACTGCTTGCGCCTAAGGGATGGCGAGATATGGTGAGCCAGTTAAGCCAACAGAATGATAACAACTTACGCCGCATTGGCGGGTGCCTTGTTGTTACTGGCAGTGTTATTGCTTACATGATGTATCGCAGCATGTAAATCGGGCAAGTATATATTCGTGATGCCCTTCTTGCTGAAATATTCCTTACCGTTAAAAAATGACTGCAAGGCGTACAGTAAGGTGCTAGAATCCTTTTTTAACTACAGATAGACGAAGAAGATGGCAAATAATGTAGTCGTTCTTGGCACCCAATGGGGTGACGAAGGTAAAGGTAAGATAGTAGACCTATTAACCGAAGATGCAAAATATGTGGTTCGCTACCAAGGCGGACACAATGCAGGTCACACCCTAGTCATTGACGGTGAAAAAACTGTCTTGCACCTGATCCCATCAGGCATTCTGCGTAACAACGTTAAATGTATTATTGGTAACGGTGTTGTTCTTTCTCCAGACGCGTTAATGAAAGAAATGGGCCCGCTAGAAGAGCGTGGTATCCCTGTTCGTGAACGTCTATTCCTTTCAGAAGCTTGTCCGCTAATTCTTCCGTATCACATCGCACTTGATCAAGCGCGTGAGCTTGCTCGTGGTAAAAAAGCAATTGGTACAACGGGTCGTGGTATCGGTCCTGCGTACGAAGATAAAGTTGCTCGTCGTGGTCTACGCGTTGGCGATCTATTCGATAAAGAAGCATTTGCTGAGAAGCTTAAAGAAGTAATGGCTTACCATAACTTCCAAATTGAGCATTACTACAATGCTGAACCAGTAAGCTATGAAGAAGTTCTTGCCGGTGTGATGGCGCAAGCTGACCTACTAACTTCGATGGTTATCGATGTAACTAAAGAACTTGATGATGCGCGTCTACGTGGCGACAAGATCATGTTTGAAGGTGCACAAGGTACGCTTCTAGATATCGACCACGGTACTTACCCATACGTAACGTCTTCTAACACGACTGCTGGTGGTGTTGCTGCAGGTTCTGGTTTTGGTCCTCGTCACCTAGGTTACATCCTAGGTATCGCGAAAGCATACTGCACACGTGTAGGTGCGGGTCCATTCCCGACTGAGCTATACGATGGTCTAGAGAAACAAGACCCAGTAGGTAAGCACCTAGGTACAGTTGGTAACGAGTTTGGCGCAACGACTGGTCGTCTACGTCGTACTGGTTGGTTTGATGCAGTGGCTATGCGCCGTGCAGTACAGATCAACTCAATCTCTGGTTTCTGCCTAACTAAGCTAGACGTAATGGATGGCTTAAAAGAGATCAAGATTTGTACTGGTTACAAAACTCAAGACGGTAAAACTTTAAGTGTTTCTCCAATGGCGGCTGATGCTTACGAGAACCTAGAGCTAATTTACGAAACAATGCCTGGTTGGTCTGAAACCACGTTTGGTGCAAAGACACTTGACGCGCTTCCACAAGCAGCATTAAATTATATTGCTCGTATTGAAGAATTAACGGGTGTACCAATCGATATCATTTCGACTGGTCCAGATCGTAATGAAACTATTATCAAGGTTCACCCATACGGTGAATAATTACCTATAAGGTAATTGATAATGTTTGATGAAAGCCAACCGAAAGGTTGGCTTTTTATTGCCTGCCATTTGATGTTACCCTCTAGTCTATTTTTTGAGTGGCAAAAAGTTGCCGCTTTTTATCGCTTTTCTCTAAAGTCTGAAATGGTATGGTCGATAAGCTATTTACGGCTTAAGAGAGATTCGTTGATGAACCTGCGCCACTTATTATTTTCGACATTACTGGTAGTTACACCTGTATATGCATTGGAAGATGTAGGTGATGCTGTACCTGTTTATACTGACTCTCAATTGATTAAGTTGTTTGAAAGTAATGCCCATCTGCAGCAGCTAAAAGCAGATGATTGCCAGTTGGTGCAAGATATTGAAGCACGGGCGAAACGCGTAGAGTCCCCCTCTTACCAGTTCTTGTATGGCGATATGTTGGCTTGGGGCGTTTGTGTTGAGCGTGACGTTGAGTTAGGCGTATATTACATGCAGTCTGCTGCGCATCAAGGTTCACCTGCTGCACTGGAACAGCTTGGTCGTTATTATGCAAAAGGCACGTTAGTCCAACAAGATCGTGAACGGGCTATCCCATACTTACGCGAAGCGGCTGCAATGGGAAATGTTGATGCCCGCATTCAACTCGCTGAGTTATTATTGAATAATTACGGCAGCCCACTGGATTTTGAAGATGCATACCGCTGGTTGTATAACACAGTGACTGCCAGTAAGAGCTCGCATCGAAAAATTGCCCAGTTACGTATGGGGCTTGAACGCCGGATGCCTGAAAATATTATTGCACGAGCAAAACGTCGTGATACTTTTTGGTAAATATTTATCTTCTTGCAAGGCTCCCTGCTTCTAATTCCATTCTATGTCGCAATAAAAAAAGCGTAACCATTGGCTACGCTTTTGAACTATGACACTTCGCTTTTATCGCACATACTGAATCAGTGAGCAGCTTCAGCATGTTTCCACAGTATCTTTTATAGTACTTTATGTGGACCAAAGCATTCGTAGTGAATATTGTCTTCCTGCACACCGAGCTCGATAAGCTGTTTTGCAACATGCTGCATGAAACCAACTGGGCCACAGAAGTAATAATGCATTGCAGGGTCAATTAATTGCGGTGCAACAGCATTCAAATCAATCATGCCTTGGTAATCGAAATCTTCAGCTGGACGATCTGTGGCTAGTGGTTCACGATACCAGATTGTTGCACTAATATGATCGTACTTATCTGCAAGTGTATTTACATAATCTTTAAAGGCGTGGTGACGACTATTTTCAGTTGCGTGCAACCAATGCACCGATGCTTGATGTTCTGTTAGCGCATCTAACATTGATAATGTTGGTGTTAAACCTACACCAGCTGAAATTAGTGTAACGGGTGTAGTTGCCGATACATCTAAAAAGAAATCGCCTGCAGGTGCGGCAAGTTGTACGGTATCACCAACAGTGAGTTCATTGTGCAGGTAATTAGAGACTTTACCGCCTTCTTCACGCTTAACCGAGATTCGGTAGTTATCGGTACGTGGCGCAGACGATAAGCTGTATTGACGTATTTCCTGAAATTCAAAAGCGTCAGGAGTGAGGTAGATACCTAGGTATTGTCCCGGTTTAAAGTTTGAAACCGTACCGCCATCTGTTGGCTTGAAAGTGAAGCTGGTAATAACATCACTTTCTTGTGTTTTTTCGATTAATGTAAATTCACGCGTTCCACGCCAGCCACCCGTTTTTCCTTCCTTTTCTTGATAGATCGCTTCTTCACGAGTAATGAATACGTTGGCAAGCACGCCGTATGCTTCACCCCAAGCGTCTAATACTTCTTGTCCTGGTGACAACAATTCATCAATTGTTGCCAGTAAATGACCGCCAACAATTTGGTATTGTTCAGCTGTAATCATGAAACTTGTGTGTTTATGAGCAATTTTTTCAACAGCAGGCAATAAGGCTGCTAGATTGTCGATGTTGTTCGCATAAGCGCAAATTGCATTAAATAATGCTTCACGTTGATCACCGTTACGCTGATTACTCATGTTAAAAATATCTTTGAGTTCAGGGTTATGGCTAAACATACGTTCATAAAAGTGCGCGGTTAGCTTTGGGCCTGTTTCAGCGACAACAGGTGCTGTTGCTTTAACAATATCAATAGTTTGTTGACTTATCATGACTTTCTCTTAAAGTTATATTTATAATGCACCTTATAAGTTGTATCTGATCTGTATCTTTTAGTCAATAACAAGATTAAAATGGGCGAAAGAGGAGTTATTGTGCAGTTAACCAGTTTTACAGACTATGGCCTTCGTGCCTTGATATACCTTGCGACTTTGCCTGAGGGCGAATTAACCAGTATTAGTAAAGTGACTGAAGTTTATGGTGTATCCCGTAACCACATGGTTAAGATCATTAATAAATTAGGTCAACTTGGCTATGTGGATACTGTGCGAGGAAAAAACGGTGGTATTCGTTTAGGAATGCCTGCTAACCGAATTGTTCTGGGCGATGTTGTGCGTGCAACTGAACCACTGCAGATCGTTAATTGCAGTGAAGACTTTTGTCATATTACGCCAGCTTGCCAACTAAAAGGAATTTTGGCATCAGCAAGAAGTGCGTTTTTAGCTGAGCTTGATAAACATACTTTGCTAAGCTTAATTGATAATAATCCACCGTTACTTGTATTGCTCGATCGTCCTGTAACGGAATAACGCATATAACAATAACTTCCCATCTTATTAGTGGAGTAAAGTTTTTTGCTTTGCTCCCGTCTGTTCACCTATGGTTTGAGTATACCTAACGTATATTTTGCCAACATGGATCAGCTTATGTCCAAAGGTACAACCGATTTACCGGTCGATCCTTTCCGCGATCGCGAAGCATCAAATTACGAAAACCCAATTCCAAGCCGTGAACTTCTACTTGAAGTGATTCGTGGCTTTTCTACTCCTGTTAGCCGTGATCAGTTATTTACTGAATTAAAGCTAGAAGGGGATGATCATTACGAAGGTTTACGCCGTCGCTTACGTGCGATGGAACGTGATGGTCAACTTATTTTTACCCGTCGTCAGTGTTACGCCTTACCTGAGCGTCTCGACCTCATTAAAGGTCATGTTATTGGTCATCGTGATGGCTTTGGTTTCGTGCGCCCTGAAGGTGTAGGAAACAAAGAAGACCTCATGCTGCCTAGCCACCAAATGCGTGGTGTGATTCACGGTGATTACATTTTGGCGCAAGTGTCAGGTGTTGATAAACGTGGACGTCGTGAAGGTCGTGTTGTTCGTATTTTACAAGAAAGTACCAAGCAAATTGTGGGTCGCTTCTTCATTGAAGACAGCATGGGTTACGTGGTGCCTGACGATTCCCGCATTTCGCAAGATATCGTGATCCCGAACGACTTCCGCATGGGTGCTCGTATGGGAAATGTTGTGGTGGTTGAAATCAATCAACGTGCCACTCGTCAGCATAACGCGGTAGGTAAAGTCGTCGAAGTGTTGGGCGAAAACATGGCGCCGGGTATGGAAATCGAAATTGCCCTACGTACCCATGATATTCCAAACGAATGGCCATCTGAAGTCACTAAGCAAATTCAGGGGCTAGGCGAAGAAGTACCTGAAGAAGCGAAAGCAGGACGCGTTGATTTACGTGATTTACCATTAGTTACGATTGATGGTGAAGATGCCCGTGACTTTGATGATGCTGTTTTTTGTGAGCGTAAAAAGTCAGGTGGCTGGCGTTTATGGGTAGCCATTGCTGACGTAAGCCATTACGTTCGCCCTGCTTCAGCATTAGATAACGAAGCAACTAAACGTGGTAACTCGGTTTATTTCCCTTCCGAAGTGATCCCGATGTTACCTGAAGTATTGTCGAATGGTTTATGTTCACTGAACCCACAAGTCGATCGCTTGTGTATGGTTTGTGAAATGACTATTTCTGATTCAGGTAACCTGTCAGGTTATAAGCATTACGAAGCGGTAATGAATTCTCATGCTCGTCTTACTTACACGAAAGTGAGTAAAATGTTGGATGGTGATGAAGAGTTACGCGAACGTTATGCGCCATTAGTTCCTCATTTAGAAGAACTCTTTGGCATGTATAAAGTGCTGAAAAAATCACGTGAAGAGCGTGGTGCGATTGAGTTTGAAACAATCGAAACGCAGTTTATTTTCAATGCAGATCGTAAGATAGACCGCATTGTGCCTGCAGAGCGTAACGAAGCACATAAAATCATCGAAGAATGTATGATTTTAGCCAACATTGCATCAGCGCGTTTTGTTGAAAAAGCCAAAGAGCCTGCATTGTATCGTGCACACGATGTTCCTGGCGAAGAACGCTTACAGGGTTTCCGTGATTTCTTGGGTGAGTTGAGCCTGCATCTATCAGGTGGCCTTGAGCCTACACCGCGTGATTATGCGGCATTGGCGACGCTAATTCATGATCGCCCTGACAAAGAATTGATTCAAACTATGCTACTTCGTTCTATGAAGCAAGCTTTGTATCAAGCAGATAATATCGGCCACTTCGGTTTAGCACTGAAGCAATACGCGCACTTTACGTCGCCAATTCGTCGTTACCCTGATTTAACCTTACACCGCGCAATTAAGTACTTAATTGCGAAAAATGAAGGTAAGAACGAAGATCGTGTGACACCAACTGGCGGTTATCATTACTCATTCGATGATATTGATAAAATCGGCGAACAATGTTCAATGACAGAGCGTCGTGCAGATGATGCAACACGCGATGTGGCTGATTGGCTGAAATGTGAGTACATGCAAGACCATATCGGCGATGAATTCGAAGGTGTGATTGCGAATGTAACAGGCTTTGGCTTCTTTGTTCGTTTAAAAGAGCTGAACATTGATGGCTTGGTGCACATCTCGAATCTAGCGAATGATTACTACCAATATGATGCGATTGGTCAGCGATTGATTGGTGACAGTTCTGGTCTGGTATACCGTTTAGGCGACACGGTTCAGGTGAAGGTTGCTGCCATTAACTTGAATGATCGCCAGATTGATTTTGATATTGCTGGTAGTAACCGCAAACCGCGTGGTGAAGGTAAAACAGCAAAGAAAAAACAACAGCGAATGCGTAAAGCAGAAGGTATGCGCTCATTCGGCGGGAACCCAGTTAAGAAAGCGTTCATTGTTGAAGATGGTGAAGCAAAAACGGCACATCGTTCGAAATCAAAGAGAGTACGCTCATCGGTGCGCCAAAAGCTGAAAGAAGGTGCTGTACCATTGGCTGAGGGTGATAAAGGTCCTGCTACGGGGGATCCAAAGTCAAAGAAAGCGAACGACCCTAAGCGTAAAGTGAAGAAATCAAGCAAGGCACGAAAGAAACAGCGTGCTGGTAAAAAAGAACGGTTAGAGAAGAAGGCTAATTAATGAGTAATGACATGATTTTCGGTATTCATGCCGTAAAAGCTGTTTTAGCGACAGACCCGGTACGTTTAATCGAAGTATTTGTGCTAAAAGATCGTCAAGATGATCGCTTAATGCCGCTACTTACTGAATTGAAAGACTTAGGTATTACTATTCAGCAAGCAGGTCGTAAAGCATTAGACGACAAAGCTAAAGGCGCATCTCATCAAGGTATTATTGCTCGTGTTAAGCCTGCAAAACAGCTGAATGAACACGATTTAGATGCCATCTTAGAAGGCTCTGAAAATCCGCTGTTATTGATTTTAGATGGCGTAACTGATCCTCATAACCTAGGTGCTTGTTTACGTAATGCTGATGCTGCTGGTGCCGCTGCGGTAATTATTCCTAAAGACCGTGCAGCACAGCTGACTGCAACCGCAAGTAAAGTCGCTTGTGGTGCTGCTGAAGTGATGCCTCTGGTACGTGTAACGAACTTGGCGCGTACCATGCGTGCACTACAAGACAAAGGTGTGTGGATTGTCGGTACTGCTGGTGAAGCAACGCATGATATTTACCACAGTAAACTAACAGGGCCACTAGCCATTGTTATGGGTGCTGAAGGTGAGGGAATGCGTCGTCTGACGCGTGAAACATGTGACGACTTAATCAAGATCCCAATGGCTGGCTCTGTTTCAAGTCTTAATGTGTCTGTCGCGACAGGTATCTGTTTATTTGAAGCTGTACGTCAACGTCAGATTTAGCCTTTTATTTTAGCTAGATAGCGACATTATGAAGTACATAAAAGGGCTGTGATTTTCACTGCCCTTTTTTATTTTCATTTTTACTGGGATTAATACCTAAAAGCTCTTGCTTCAATTGGGTATTCTCTATACTATTCGGTGTCCAAATTCTCGGTTCTTTTTTTAGTTCCTTGCTTCCTCTGGTTAACCGAGCCAAATCTGGAAGCTGATTAATCCGTAAGGAGCAACCAATGCGTCATTACGAAATCGTATTCATGGTGCACCCTGATCAAAGCGAACAGGTTGCTGGCATGATCGAACGTTACACTGGTTCAATCAAAGATTCTGGTGGTCAAATTCACCGTCTAGAAGATTGGGGCCGCCGTCAAATGGCTTACCCAATCAACAAACTGCACAAAGCACACTATGTTCTTATGAACATCGAAGCTGAGCAGTCTGTAGTTGACGAGCTTGAAACGACTTTCCGTTTCAACGATGCTGTGATCCGTAACATGATCATGCGTGCGAAAAACGCTGTAACTGAGCCATCTCCAATGATGAAGGCTAAAGAAGAGCGTTTCACTAAGCGTGACGACCGCGAAGAGCGTTCTGACCGTTCAGAAGCGCCACGTGCAGAAGCTCCAGCAAAAGCTGAAGACGAAGCTGCAGCTGAGTAATTTGTAATATGACCAATCGTCTGGAGTTATCTGGCGTTATCGCCAAAGACCCCAAACGAAGCCAGTCCCCGGCAGGTGTGCCTCATTGTCACTTTGTGCTTGAGCATCGCTCCTACCAACGGGAAGCTGATTTACCTCGACAGGTGTATTGTTACATCAACGTAGTAATCAGTGGTAAAGGTCTACAAGTTCTCACTCAAGATTTAGCCGTTGGTATTCACACTAAGGTAGCGGGATTTATCTCATACCAAACCGGCCGTAATGGCATAGGTAAATTAGTGTTGCATGCCGACCACATTGAAATAATTTGTTCAGGAGATTAGCCCATGGCACGTTTCTTCCGTCGTCGTAAATTCTGTCGTTTCACTGCAGAAGACGTACAAGAGATCGACTACAAAGACGTAGTTACTCTAAAAAACTACATTACTGAAGCTGGTAAAATTGTACCGAGCCGTATCACTGGTACTCGTGCTAAATACCAACGTCAGCTAGCTCGCGCTATCAAGCGTTCTCGTTACCTAGCACTTCTACCGTACACAGATAAGCATCTGTAAGCGTAGTAGTTTTTAGACTTATAAAGAGGACAAGATAATGCAAGTTATTCTACTTGATAAAATCGGTAACCTAGGTAGCCTAGGCGATCAAGTAAACGTTAAGTCTGGTTACGCTCGTAACTTCCTTATCCCACAGGGTAAAGTTGTTATGGCTACTAAAGCTAACGTTGAAATGTTCGAAACTCGCCGTGCAGAACTAGAAGCTAAAGTTGCTGAGCAACTAGCTGCTTCTGAAGCTCGTGCAGAAAAATTAGCTGCTCTAGAAGCGATCGTTATCGCATCTAAAGCAGGTGACGAAGGTAAACTATTCGGTTCTATCGGTACTCGCGATATCGCTGACGCTATTACAGCGGCAGGCGAAGCAGTAGTGAAGAGCGAAGTTCGTCTACCTGAAGGCGCGCTACGTAACACTGGCGAATACGAAGTTAGCATTCAGCTAAACTCTGACGTATTCGCTAAAGTTAACCTAACAATTGTTGCTGCAGAGTAATAGTTTTTAGTGTTAATAAAAAAACCAGCCTTTGGGCTGGTTTTTTTGTATCTGTAATATGCCATTCATAACTGAATCTAGCGGGTTCGACAGAACTTCTTCCCTGAAATCGACGCGCTAAATCTTAAACAGTAAATTGACCGTCATGGTTGAATCTCTCTTTTTCAAACCATCGGGCACCCAACTATTATATTTTTGTGAACTGCTAATCTTTATCGCAATGTGTTCGGTCACAGAGCTGGTCAGATTTATTTCACTTTCTAACGTACTGTTACTGTTACCCGCTATGCCTGTTAGTCGTAGATCCAACTCCATATTTTTAACCGGCTTCCACGTTACTTTGGTACTTGCCCTGATAATAAGTTCGTCGACCGTATCTGGCACAATGATGTCATCGGAATCAATCTCGTCCAGGTTCGGTTCTTGGTGCCGGTAGCCTGGGCCTGCTTCCACTTCCATCAAGACGGTTTCGCGACGAAAGAGCTGATAACCCATACCTGTTGCTAAGGTAAAATCGATAAAGTACGGCCCATAGCGATCGTCAACATAATTAGCATTACCCAATAGATAGGCACGCTCATTAATTTTCATATCTGACTGTAATTCTAACGAACCTTTACGTTTGTCTTCTTCGCCATCTTTATTGACTAATAAGTACTTTGCTTCACCTGAGTGACGGAATTGGTTTTTTACATACGTAAGTCCAAGCCGCGTGTTCAACGATTGTGAGTCTGAATTACCCGACAATGATTGGTAACCAAGCTCTATCTCCGTAGATAGCGGTGAAGGGGGGAGGTTTGGCGTATCGTCATCATCAGCATAAGCGTGAGAACTGGCAAGCAGTAGTAAAGCGAGTAAGTATCTTGCCAAGTGTCCTCCGTTGCTCGAGTGTTATTTAAATAGCGTGTCGGTATAAATGCTGGCGGGCAGTTTACCTTAAAATTGTCAGCTTTTGGTCAAGAATAGCAAAGGGATACATCTTGCTCGCAGAAAAAGCGTCATAATCATCTTATCAACAAAAAGGCATCTTTCTATTTATCCTGTACGAGATATGCGTAGAGATGACATGAATAAGGTATACTAACAGGCTTCGTTTCAGGTAACCGCGCGATCATTATGGCTGATAATAGTAAACCGAAAAAATATAAAGATACCCAGATGGATGCAATCAAAATGCCTCCACATTCATTAGAAGCCGAGCAGTCTGTGCTGGGCGGTTTAATGTTGGACAATGAAAAGTGGGATCGCGTTGCGGAGAAGGTTGTCTCAAAAGACTTTTATAGTCGTCCTCATCGTATTATTTTTGAAGCTACAGCAGCGTTACTTGAGGGCGGGCAGCCCCTCGATCTTATTACGTTGTCTGAACATTTAGAGCGTGCAGATAAATTAGAAGATGTGGGTGGTTTTGCTTACCTTGCAGAATTAGCTAAAAATACGCCTTCAGCGGCAAACATTGCAGCATACGCCGAGATTGTTCGTGAGCGAGCATTAATTCGAGACATGATTGGTGTGGCGAATGATATTGCTGATGCCGGGTATGATCCGCAAGGGCGTACCAGTGAAGACTTGCTCGACATGGCAGAAAGTAAAGTTTTTGCGATTGCAGAGCAGCGCACCAATGATAATGAAGGTCCACAGAGTGTTGATACCATTCTGGAAAAAACCTTAGAGCGAATTGAACTGCTATACCAAACGCCACAAGATGGTGTTACAGGTGTATCGACTGGTTTTAGTGATCTCAATAAGAAAACCGCAGGCCTGCAGGGTTCAGATTTAATCATTGTTGCGGCACGTCCATCTATGGGTAAAACCACGTTTGCGATGAATTTATGTGAAAACGCAGCAATGGACCAAGAAAAGCCGGTGCTTATCTTTTCATTGGAAATGCCCTCAGAACAAATCATGATGCGTATGTTGGCGTCATTATCTCGTGTTGATCAAACGAAAATTCGTACCGGTCAGCTTGATGATGAAGATTGGGCGCGTATCTCATCAACAATGGGTATTCTGATGGAGAAGAAGAATATGTTCATTGATGATAGCTCGGGCTTAACACCAACCGAATTGCGTTCACGGGCGCGTCGTATTGCTCGTGACCACGGCGGGTTAAGCATGATCATGATCGATTACCTTCAGCTAATGCGCGTGCCTGGCATGCAAGATAATCGTACTTTAGAAATATCTGAAATTTCACGCTCTCTTAAAGCATTGGCGAAGGAATTGAATGTTCCTGTTGTTGCCCTTTCGCAGCTTAACCGATCGTTGGAGCAGCGTGCTGATAAACGCCCTATTAACTCTGACTTACGTGAATCTGGTGCGATCGAGCAAGATGCCGATTTGATTATGTTTATTTATCGTGACGAAGTGTATAACGAAGAAAGTGCATTAAAAGGCATTGCAGAAATTATCATTGGTAAGCAGCGTAATGGTCCTATTGGCTCTGTTCGCTTAACGTTCCAAGGTCAATACTCGCGCTTTGATAATTATGCAGGACCTGCATTCGATGAAGAATGATCTTAGAATTAGGAATTAGGAATTAACGATGAAAGCGGCGACAGCTTATATCAATACCGACGCGCTAACACATAACATTCGACAACTGCATTTACAGGCACCGAATAGTAAATTATTAGCCGTAGTGAAAGCGAATGGATACGGACATGGCTTGTTACATGTAGCAAAAAGTTTACCTGATGCTGATGCATTTGGTGTTGCTCGTATTGAAGAAGCATTAACGTTACGTGCAGGGGGGGTCGTTAAACCTATCTTATTATTAGAAGGTTTTTATGGCGCATCTGATTTACCTATTATCGTTACGAATAATATTCATACTGTCGTCCATTCAATCGAGCAACTAGAGGCGCTAGAATCGGCTGAATTAGACAACCAAGCGGTTGTTTGGTTGAAGATTGATACGGGAATGCATCGCTTAGGTGTGCGCCCTGAGCAACTCGATGATTTTGTACAACGCTTACATGCCTGCGATAATGTCGCTAAACCATTGCGATATATGAGTCACTTTGGTTGTGCTGATGATCTGACGAGTAATGTCACTAACCAACAAATTAATACCTTCCTATCGTTAACGGAAGGCTGCAGTGGCGAGCGTTCTTTGGCTGCTTCGGCGGGAATACTGGCTTGGCCTGATAGCCAGCTTGAATGGATTCGTCCTGGCATTATTATGTATGGTGTCTCTCCATTTATTGAACCAGACCGTTCAGCTGAAGCATTTAACCTGCAGCCGGTAATGACACTAACCTCTAGCTTAATTGCAGTTCGTGATGTGAAAGCAGGTGAGCAAGTCGGTTATGGCGGCATATGGACCAGTGAGCGCGATACAAAAGTCGGCGTAATTGCGATTGGTTACGGTGATGGCTACCCACGTACAGCGCCGAATGGCACCCCAGTTTTAGTTAATGGTCGTATCGTACCCATGGCTGGGCGTGTGTCTATGGACATGCTGACTGTCGATCTTGGGCCTAATGCGCAAGATAAAGTCGGTGATGAAGCGGTTTTGTGGGGCAATGGTTTACCTGCAGAAGTTGTCGCTGAGCATATTGGCACAATCGCGTACGAGTTAGTGACCAAGCTAACATCACGAGTTGATATGACCTATTTATAATCGCAAAGTGAAGAACAGATTAATTTGAATTTCTATAAAAAAATTAAAGCCGTAGCCCTTGCTACGGCTTTATTGCATTCAGCATCAGTTTTATCTGATGAGCATCAAAAAAAATATCCCCCTGATTTTGCGGCCGTTCCGTTTGCTTTTTCCAGTGACTCTTTAGGGTTCGCGGTTGGTGCGGCAGGCTTGATTAAAAGTGCTGGGCAGCCTCAGGCATCATTGCTTGGTGTGGGTGTTATTACCGATAAAAATTCGTGGATAACCTTTCTTGCTGCGAACAATTATGTGTTGTCACAAGATAGTCGATGGTTATTTGGTGCTGAGCTGTACGCTGCTGATTTTAATCAGGCTGATTATTATGTGGGTGACGGCACATTGAATGATTCTTCTCAAGACGATGCCATTATTGCTGATGGTAAAGAAGCCCAATACCGTTTGACTGCTCGCTATATTTTACCGTTTGGAGCGGGGGAATCTGAGGGTTTCATGGCTGCGATTAAGCCAGCACGTACTCTGACAGGAAGCAGCCCATGGACGAGTGGGGTATCGTCATTAGAATTTCGGCCATTTTATCAAAGTCGAGAGTTTACCGATTCTACAGCTAGTGATATAGGCTTTGAAGAGCCGACCAGTGTGTGGGGGCTTGAAACACGTTTTGATTGGGATAACCGTAATAATACCCGTAATCCTACAGAAGGTAGCCGTAGCCAGTTTTCTGTAACCTATTCCCCCGGTGATACTGATAGTCCGGAGTGGTGGAGATGGGAACTGAGCCAAAGCTGGTTTTGGGATTTAGGTGCATTTAAAGATCTTATTGATCAACAAGTCTTTGCTTTTAATGTTTATACCGGCGATACCCCTAGTTGGAATAATACCCAAAATATCAATGGCAAAGATGAATATAATCGCCCGCCAGAATATGCAGGTACTCGGCTAGGTGGTCTATATCGTTTACGTAGCTTCCAAGGCGGTCGTTATGTTGATCGTTCAGCATTGAGTTACAGCATGGAATATCGAGTCTTGCCTGACTGGCAACCCTTAGGTGACTGGCCCGTTTTTGATTGGTATGACGTACCATGGTGGCAGTGGGTGGCTTTCGTTGATATCGGCCGTGTTGCGGATGAATATAATTTAGTTGAGTTACATAAAGATATGAAATGGAGCGCCGGTGGTGCGATTCGTTTCCAAGTTGAAGGTGTGGTTGTTCGTACTGAAATCGCGTGGGGTAGTGAAGATAATATGTTTCGCGTAATGATTAACCAGCCGTTTTAATTGTTGCCGGGCTTACACACACTCTTCCTCATCGATATGTAGGTAAGACGCGTGGATGTTTGTTGAATGAAAATATGTACTAAACCAACATAAAACTGGTGTATCTCTGTAATTTGTTGTTCAATTTCATCGGTTATTAGATAGGGACGAGGGTTACACTTTTAGCTGGTGTTGCCTTTTGAAACCACATTAATTCTTGCGTCTTGATTGAAGCTCTGTTGCAATCAGAGATGTTACTGGAACAAGAAGTAATAATAACGTCTATTATTTACTCTTGGTTTTCGTGACCTGACTCAATGAAGGTAGATGTGTCTTCACGTCATAATCTGTCATAAGTTGTAAAATTACAAAAAAGTCTGATAAACAGACTGTATGCGCCACAACAACATTCGAATATCGGGGATCCATTGAGTGATTTGATTCGAAATGCTCGATGGATTGTACAACTAAAAATATCAGGAACTTCACCATGTTGAAAAACATCAACCCAACGCATACTCAAGCTTGGAAAGATCTGACTGCACACTATGAAGATGCGCAAGATCTACAATTAAGCGACTTGTTTGCTAACGACAGCGAGCGTTTTGCTAAGTTTTCTGCAACATTCGGCTCAGATATTCTGCTTGATTACTCTAAAAACCTTATCACAGAAGAAACGCTGACGAAGCTATTTGCATTAGCTGAGCAAACTGAACTAAAAGCGGCTATTGCCGAAATGTTCAGTGGTGAAAAGATTAATAAAACTGAAGATCGTGCTGTTCTTCACTCTGCATTACGTAATCGTAGCAATACATCAGTCGTTGTTGATGGTGAAGACGTTATGCCTAAAGTTAACGCTGTACTAGAGAAGATGAAAGCCTTCACTGCACGCATCGTTGACGGTGATTGGAAAGGTTATACAGGCCAAGAAATTACCGATGTTGTTAATATCGGTATCGGTGGTTCAGATCTTGGCCCTTACATGGTTTCTGAAGCATTAGTACCTTATAAAACGCGTTTGAACATGCACTTTGTATCAAACGTTGACGGTACGCATATCGCAGAAACACTGAAAGATTTGAACCCAGAAACAACGTTATTCTTGATTGCATCAAAAACGTTCACAACACAAGAAACAATGACGAATGCACACTCTGCACGTGATTGGTTCTTAGCAACAGCTCAAGATCAAGCACATGTCGCGAAGCATTTTGCTGCGCTTTCAACCAATGCAGGCTCAGTATCTGAGTTTGGTATCGATACAGACAATATGTTTGAATTCTGGGATTGGGTTGGTGGTCGTTATTCACTATGCTCAGCTATCGGTCTATCTATTTGTTTATCTATTGGCTTCGACAATTTTGTTGAGCTATTAGATGGTGCTCATGAAATGGATCTGCACTTTGCACAAGCACCGTTAGAAGAAAACCTACCAGTGATTCTGGCGCTAATCGGTATTTGGTACAACAACTTCCACGGTGCTGAATCTGAAGCTATTCTGCCATACGATCAATATTTACACCGTTTTGCTGCTTACTTCCAGCAAGGAAACATGGAATCAAACGGTAAGTGTGTAGACCGTGGTGGCAACCCTGTTGATTACCAAACGGGTCCTATTATTTGGGGTGAACCAGGTACAAATGGTCAGCATGCTTTCTATCAGTTGATTCACCAAGGAACAAAGTTAATTCCATGTGATTTCATTGCACCATCGATTAGCCATAACCCATTAACGGATCACCATCCGAAACTAATGGCTAACTTCTTTGCACAAACTGAAGCATTGGCATTTGGTAAAACAAAAGAGCAAGTGGAAGCTGAGTTTGTTGCTGCAGGTAAAACTTTAGATGAAGTGAAAGACTTAGTACCGTTTAAAGTTTTTGACGGCAACCGTCCAACTAACTCTATCTTGATTAAACAAGTAACGCCGAAAGTATTGGGTTCTTTAATGGCTCTGTATGAGCAAAAGATCTTCACGCAAGGTGTTATCTGGAATATCTTTAGTTTTGATCAGTGGGGTGTTGAATTAGGTAAGCAGCTAGCTAACCAAATTCTACCTGAACTAAATAATGCAGACAGCATTACTGGCCATGATAGCTCAACGAATGGTCTTATTAACGCGTTCAAACAATGGCGTAAATAAGTTCACGTTGTGAAATAGTTGTTAGAAATAAGAACACCGCATTGGCGGTGTTTTTTTTATCTGATAGTTATGGCTTTGTTTCAATGGTGAAGTAGGGTTAATCAAAACAGATTTCGATGAACGCTTTACCGTATTCAGAATTGAAAGGCATGATGATGATGACACCATCCGTCTTATGGGTAATTGTATGACCTCGCCCTGAGACTACTGCAGGGGTTGCCATTTCAAAGTTATACCCTTTATCGGCTAAAATACGTTTAGCCCCGCCCGTTACCATGTTGGTAATTTCACCAACCATATCAGTGACTTCTTCGTTGATACCATTCGGGCGCTCACCTAGCATGCGCTGCATGATTTCTAAAGCGAGGTTTTCATCAAAGGTAATCGACATTGATCCTTTCGTTTGTGGACCAATTAAACCAATTAAACCTGATACATCACCGCGTGCCACTTCATCTTTTTTAATGCGTGGCTTTTGTGGGGCCAATTCCATTGACGCCATGGTTTTCAGAACATTCAAAAGTGATGCTAAGAAAGGGTTTACGAATTCTGCTCGCATAATTACGTATTGTGCCTATGAAAATTTAAAATATTATTTGCTGCTTTGACACTTACGGCAAATACCGTGGCTTTCTACTACATGATGATTAATTTTGAAGCCGTATTTTTCTGATTTTTGGCGTAATAATTTTGCTAAATCATCATCATGAGATTCTTCTACATAGCCGCATTCATCACAAATCAATAATTGCGAACAATGATCGGCGTGCCCAAGTACACAACAAGCAATATAGCTATTAGTGGATTCAACTTTATGAACGAACCCTTGAGCTAATAAAAAATCAAGCGCGCGATATATTGTTGGTGGCTTTGCTTGAGGCTCGGTTACTTTAAGTAAATCTAATAACTCATAAGCGCTTATTGAACTGTGGTGCTCAATAATTAACTCAAGAACTTTTAACCGTTGAGGTGTAAGTCTAACTCCTCGTTGTTCGCAAAGCTGTTGTGCTTTATTCAGCAGTTGCGTTTGATTAGCCATTAAAACCTCAGAAAACAGCGATAAGTCAGACAGTTTATCACAGCATTCGATAAACGTATGTCTGGTCTCTAAATTCTAGAACAATCAGGAGAATATTTCGCGAGTTTGATCACGCTACCGTATGTATTCAATAAAAATAACGTGATATGCAGATTAATAGCGTTTTTCTAGAATGTCACCGGCTTGTAATAGACCTTTATAACGTAAGTGTATTCGGGAAGGGTTTGTAAAGAATGGCGAGAAGGTTGAGTAACAATGTTAATTTTAACCCTTTGAAATAAAACGTGAGGTGATGTATGAGTATATCCGCCTTTACAGTTTTTAATGGGGGAGGTGGATTGGTTGTTATCTGGTTTTAGTTTCTATCTTGGGCTTCGTTAATAAATCGCGTAAACTAGCGCACCTTGCTAATAAACACTGTGCTTTTTACTTTTTGAAGTATTGAAAAGCCTATTGGCAATATTTTGTATTTATAGCTCTACTTAGAATGAAGGTATGACAATGGTCACTGATGCTTTATTGAATAACCAAAATGATGAAATAAAAACGCAAGATAATTCTGGTTATCCAATGCAGCGTTTTTCCGTTGCACCCATGCTCGATTGGACTGATCGTCATTGTCGTTATTTCCATCGTCTATTAAGTGAAAATGCTTTGCTTTATACCGAGATGGTTACAACAGGGGCAATTATTCATGGTAAAGGCGATTTTCTGACGTTTAATGAAGAAGAGAATCCTGTCGCATTACAATTGGGTGGTTCAAACCCTGTTGATTTAGCGCACTGTGCGAAACTAGCTCAAGAACGTGGCTATGATGAAATTAACCTGAATGTAGGTTGCCCATCAGATCGTGTTCAGAATGGACGGTTTGGAGCTTGCCTAATGGGTGAAGCAGATCTGGTGGCTTTATGTGTTTCATCAATGCGTGAAGTGGTTGATATTCCTGTTACCGTTAAAACTCGAATTGGTATTGATGAGCAGGATTCTTATCAGTTCTTGGTTGATTTCATTGGTACCGTCAACGAGAAGAGTGGCTGTGATAATTTTACGGTACATGCGCGTAAAGCGTGGCTCAAAGGGCTTAGCCCGAAAGAGAACCGTGAGATCCCACCGCTTGATTACCCGCGTGTTTATCAATTAAAACGTGACTTCCCAAATATTATCATGGCGATTAATGGTGGCATTAAGACGTTTGATGAGATGGAAGAGCATTTAAAGCACATGGACGGGGTAATGGTGGGTCGCGAGGCTTATCAAAATCCGTATTTGATGGCAGAAGTCGATCAACGTTTATTTGGCAGTTCAAAGCCAATTATTAAACGTCGTGAGGCTGCAGAAGCAATGTTTCCTTATATTGAACGCCAGTTGGCGAATGGCTCTAAACTGGGCCATATTACCCGTCATATGCTTGGGCTTTTCCAAGGTATACCTGGTGGACGTCAATGGCGTCGTTATATCAGTGAGAATGCGCATAAATCAGGCTCTGGAATTGAGGTCGTGCAACACGCGTTAGACAAAGTTCCCCATGATCTAGATGTATAACTAATATTAGTATTATTCAGACTGATTAAAGGTTGGCAATATTAACCATAACAAATGGCTATTTTGACCAAGTTTAGAAAGCGTAATCTTAATGAGAGGTTACGCTTTTTTGTATCATGTTGAAATACAATGAATTATGTTCTGACTCAAATAATGGCTTACTTTGTGCAATGGTTATATGTAGATAATAAAGGGGAATGAATATGATCGAGTTTCTATTTTTAATTGCTTTTTCATTAGTACTGATTTTTACCGGTGTCAGTATGATTGGCGTATTACTTGCTGTGGCTGCTGGTTTTGCCATTATGGCAGTCGCGGGTATGATTGGAATTGTGTTTAAGCTATTACCATGGATTGCATTGATTGCGATTGTTGTGTGGTTTTATCGCGAGAAAAAAGCAGACAAGTCTCACCGCGAGAGATCAACATACCGCCGTCGTTACTAGCGGTATCGAGTCAATTTGTATAGCAACAATAAGTATTTTTGGGCTCAATAATTCAGCAAAGCGAATGAAGTGCGGTTTTCTTGTACAGCTTCTGCTATAGTCTTGCCGATTTTTTAAAATACTTATAAGAGCGGAGACTCGAATGAACAAATTAATGCTTACAGCTGTAGCGGCTGCTGTAGCTTTTTCTGTAGCAGTACCAGCACAAGCTGCAGCACTTTTAGGAGTTAAAGCCGGCGTTGACGTATGGGCTGCTAATGCGAAAGTCAATAGCACTACTAACGACAAAAGTGACGACACGTCCCCTTCATTTTACGTAGCATTTGAGCACTTTATTCCATTAGTGCCTAACTTCCGTCTTCGTTACAACGACATCGATACTGGCGCTGTTGCTTTCGAACAAACAGACTTAACTGCTTACTACGAAATCTTAGATAACGATGCGATTGCATTCGATCTTGGTCTTACAATGACGAAGTTCGGATCGGGTAACGTTACTCTTGGTGATAAGAATGATACGTTTGATGAGTGGCAGCCTAGCATCTACGGTAACGTAGAAGTGGGCATCCCGATGACACCACTATTTGTGTTTGGTGATCTAAACTTCAGTAGCTTCAACAGCAACAGTACTGTTGATGGTCAAGCGGGTGTTAAGTGGTCTATTCCTTTAGTTGCGCTTGATCTAAACGTTCGTGGTGGTTACCGCGTGATGGATTACGATTTTGATAGCGTTAAAAACAGTGATAGCGTGAAGCTTGACGGTTGGTTTGCTGGTGTTGAATTAGATTTCTAAGCCTGACTAATTGTATGAATATTAAAAAGCCACGAATTATTCGTGGCTTTTTGTTGCCTGTTTCTCTGTTTTTGTACCATTTTTAATAAGTGACACATTCATCAGGAAACAGGATTATGACTATAGATGAATTACAGCGCTTATATTTAACCAGCGATTTAGTGGAAGCTGTTGTCGAGCCGTCAATCCAAACTAACGGATGGATTGTGGAATTTCGTCACCGTCGTGGCGGATTAGTCCCTTTAACTGACCATACTGGTAGTGAAAAATGCTATCAGGATGTCGATTCTGCAACAGAAAGTGCGTTTGAGGTCGGTTTTCATCAAGTGAGAATTGCCGACGCTTTCTAACGTATTCTTTCTACTTATTCGCCACATTGCATGCTTAGTAACCCATTAAGCTGCATATTCACACCCCTGCACCTAACTAAAAGTTATAAAACATTCTCATCTATTCTTTCTTGTTATTTCATTCAGTGGCTAATCTAACATAACGCAATGTATAGGGAACGTCGTGTCATGTTACTTAAGGAATTATCGGCTGTAGCCAGCCCACTCAATGATCAACAAATAGATCAGTTACAACAAGCCGCTGCAGAATCATCACCACAGCAGCTTGCATGGATAAGTGGTTACTTTTGGGGGCTAAGTCAAACTCAGGCTTCAACTCATCTTCAATCTGTATCACAGCCCGGCGTTGTTGCCGCTGCGCAACCTGCTGGTAAATTAACCATTATCTATGCGTCACAAACGGGTAATGCTAAAGGGGTTGCCATTGCGTTAAAGGAAGAGGCGACTGCTGCGGGTATTGCTGTTGAGTTAGTATCAGCTGGTGATTACAAAGGTAAAAACTTCGCGAAAGAAACCCATGTCATTATTATTGCTTCTACCCATGGTGAAGGTGAAGCGCCTGATGATGCGATCGACTTACATGAATTCTTGCAATCGAAGAAAGCCCCCAAACTGCCTAACCTACAATATGCTGTTATTGGCTTGGGTGATTCAAGTTATGAGTTCTTCTGCCAAACGGCGAAAGACTTTGATGGTTACTTAAGCAAGCTTGGCGCTCTGCCGATGTTAGATCGCTTAGATTGTGATGTTGACTATGATGCACCTGCTGCGGAATGGCGAGTGAAGGCATTAGCCAAAGTCAAAGAGACATTATCAGCAGGTGATGCCGACGTTGTGCAGCTGCCTGTAACTCAACCTCAACAGGCTGTGTCGCAATACTCCAAGCAGAATCCGTATGCTGCGACACTGCTGACTAGCCAGAAGATCACTGGTCGTAATTCTGGTAAAGATGTTCGCCATATTGAAATTGATTTAGAAGGTTCAGGCTTAACCTACCAAGCTGGTGATGCACTAGGCGTATGGTATGAAAATGATCCTGAATTAGCGTTAGCCATCGTTGCTAAAGTGGGGTTAAGTGGTGAAGAGCTGGTTGAGGTTGATGGTGAAAGCATCCAACTTGTAACGGCTTTAGTTAGCCAATATGAAATTACTTCCGCGAACCCACAGCTGGTGACGAAATTTGCTGCGCTTTCTGAGAGTAAAAAGTTAGAAAAGCTGGTGGCAGATAAAAATAAGCTTCGTGAATACTCGGGTAATACTCAAATCATTGATGTGTTAGCTGAAAAGAAAACCCAATTAAGTGCTGAACAACTTATTAGTTTATTACGTCGTTTAACGCCTCGTTTATATTCTATTTCTTCTAGTCAGGAAGAGGTTGGCGAAGAAGTTCATCTAACTGTTGGCGTGGTTGAATTCGAAAAAGGTGAAGAAAGTCGTCAAGGTGGTGCTTCTAGCTTCTTATCTCGCCGTCTAGAAGAAGGCGGAACGGTAAAAGTCTTTGTTGAAGAAAACAATAATTTCAAACTGCCTGCAGATGACAATACCCCGGTGATTATGATTGGTCCTGGTACTGGTATCGCTCCTTTCCGTGCATTTGTACAAGAGCGGGACAACCGAGAAGCTGAAGGTAAGAATTGGTTATTCTTTGGCGACCGTACATTTACTGATGATTTCTTGTATCAAGTCGAATGGCAAAAGTACCTGAAATCAGGCGTTGTACAGCAACTTGATGTGGCATTCAGTCGTGACCAAGTTGAGAAAGTATACGTACAACACCGTGTGTTAGAACATGCCGAGCAGGTATGGCAATGGTTACAAGAAGGTGCGCATGTTTATGTTTGTGGGGATATGAACCATATGGCGAAAGATGTACACGACGTATTACTGACCGTGATTGAACAGCAAGGGAAGCAAAGCCGTGAGCAGGCTGAACAATATTTAAATGAGCTACGTAAGAGCAAGCGTTATCAAAAGGATGTGTACTAATGACTGAACAAAAACTATCAGATAACGAACGCCTAAAACGTGAAAGTAATTTCTTACGTGGCACCATTGCTGATGACCTTCAAGACCGTATAACGGGTGGCTTTACGGCTGATAACTTCCAGTTAATTCGCTTTCATGGCATGTATCAACAAGATGATCGTGATATTCGTGCTGAGCGTGCAAAGCAAAAGTTAGAGCCTTTGCACAATGTGATGCTGCGTGCGCGTATGCCCGGTGGCATCATTACTCCAACACAGTGGCTGGCAATCGATAAGTTTGCTGAAGAAAGCAGTTTATACGGCAGTATTCGTTTAACAACTCGTCAAACATTTCAGTTTCATGGCGTGTTGAAGCCCAATATTAAGTTGATGCATCAAACACTGAACAGCATAGGCATTGATTCAATTGCGACTGCTGGAGACGTGAACCGTAACGTACTTTGTACCACTAACCCTGTTGAATCTGAATTACATCAAGAAGCGTATGAGTGGGCAAAAAAGATCAGTGAACACTTACTGCCTAAAACCCGTGCGTATGCTGAAATTTGGCTCGATGGTGAAAAGGTCGAAGGGGGAGATGAAGAGCCTATTTTAGGCAGCAATTATCTACCACGTAAATTTAAGACGACGGTGGTGATCCCGCCACAGAATGATGTTGATGTACATGCCAATGACCTTAACTTCATTGCGATTGCTGATAATGGCAAGCTAGTCGGCTTTAATGTGTTGGTCGGTGGTGGCTTGGCCATGACTCATGGTGATAAAACGACGTACCCACGTCGTGCCGATGACTTTGGTTTTATCCCTTTGGCTAACACGCTTGATATAGCAGCTGCGGTAGTTACGACGCAGCGTGATTGGGGTAACCGTTCTAACCGTAAAAATGCGAAAACTAAATACACCTTAGATCGTGTTGGGGTTGATGTTTTTAAGGCGGAAGTTGAAAAACGCGCTGGTATTGCCTTTGAAGCGACTCGTCCTTATGAGTTTACTGACCGTGGCGATCGTATTGGCTGGGTTGAAGGCATCGATGGTAAGCACCATTTAGCGTTATTTATCGAAAATGGTCGCTTGTTAGATACGCCAGGAAAACCGCTGAAAACAGGTGTTGCTGAAATTGCCAAAATTCATAAAGGTGATTTCCGCATGACGGCGAATCAGAACTTAATTGTGGCAAGTGTACCTGCGGCTGATAAGAATAAGATCGAGCAGATCGCTCGCGATCATGGTTTGATCGACGATGGTGTCAGTGAGCAGCGTAAAAACTCGATGGCATGTGTCGCTTTTCCGACTTGCCCGCTAGCGATGGCAGAAGCGGAGCGTTTTTTACCTGACTTTGTCACGGATGTCGAAGGTGTGTTAGCCAAGCATGGCCTTGCGGAAGACGACAATATCATCTTACGTGTAACGGGCTGTCCGAACGGCTGTGGTCGTGCCATGTTGGCTGAGATCGGTTTAGTAGGTAAAGCCCCTGGCCGTTATAACGTGCATCTTGGTGGTAATCGTAACGGTACCCGCGTTCCTAAAATGTACCGTGAAAATATAACAGTGCCACAAATCATGGATGAAATAGATCTGCTTGTTGGTCGCTGGGCCAATGAACGTGAAGACGGCGAAGACTTTGGCGATTTTACTGTTCGTGTTGGCATTATTGAACCCGTTCTAGTATCTAAGAGAGATTTTTATGCCTAACTATGCATTAGCCGATTTACTGGAAAAAACGAAGATAGAACAGATCCTTCAATTGGCTGAGATTAATGCTGAACTTGAAGCGCTTTCTGCACAGGAAAGAGTTCGTTGGGCACTGGCGAATCTTGGTAGTGAATTTGCTCTTGCGTCTAGTTTTGGTATTCAATCAGCTGTGATGTTGCACTTGGTCACGAATGAATTCCCTAAAGTCCCGGTTATTTTAACGGACACGGGGTATTTGTTTCCTGAAACCTATCAATTTATTGATCAGCTGACTCGCCGTCTATCATTAAACCTTTATGTGTACCGATCAGAAGTAAGCTCGGCATGGCAAGAGGCACGATACGGTAAGTTGTGGGAGCAAGGGGTTGACGGTATTAAACAATATAACCGCTTGAATAAAGTCGAACCTATGCGACGTGCATTGGATGAATTAAATGTAAGCGCATGGTTTTCAGGATTACGCCGTGAACAATCGAGTTCTCGTGCATCACTGCCGGTGTTGGCGATTCAAAACGGTGTATTTAAATTTCTGCCTCTTATAGATTGGACGGATAATGATATCGAGCAATACTTGAATCAATATGATCTTCCTTATCATCCTCTTCGTGATGAAGGCTACCTTTCTATGGGGGATACACATACGACCAAAAAGTGGGAGCCTGGAATGACGGAGGAAGAAACCCGCTTCTTTGGCTTAAAGCGAGAGTGTGGTTTACATGAAGATGATGCGGAATCTGATGGCTCCGGTATTTAACCGTTCATGTGTCATATTTTCTTTGACCCGTGCTGACACTTTTTAAGTTAAAAAGCCTTACCTATTAATAGATAAGGCTTTTTTAATGCCATTATTTTACGTGTTCATGACAAGATAAAATCTTTTACTTGTATGATCTTGGCGTGAAATTTTTGGGATATGATTAACTTGTAGGGCTCCACACTTTTCCTAGCGCTTCAACGAGCCCAGCACTTGCGCCCTGATCACCGACGAATTGCAAAACGACGGGTATAAATTGGCTGACCATGCTGGCATCCATACCAAGTGCGGAGAAAACTTGATTCAACCCCTCGGTGTTACCAAGTAAGCCGCCTAACCCTGCAGGAATAGCACTGGTTAGAGCATCACCGCCGGGGATCATATTGGCAAGTTCAGTGGCTTGATCGCCTGAAAGCTGGCTACTGGCCATTGAGAGAAGTGCACCAGCACCGCCAGCTGCTTGTTCTGTTGAAACGCCAAGCTGTCCGGCGAGTAATTCCGTAAGAGGATTCGTTGCAACAGAGGCTTGCTCTTCATCGCCACCACCAAAAATGTCAGAAAGGCTAAATGCCATACTCACTGGGCTGGAAACCAGTAGAACGAAAAGTGTTGTTAAGCTGAAGAAACGGCGGGTTACTTTCTGAATGTTATCCATGTCATTCTCCTGATAGGTTATTTCATAATCCTAGTGGAGAAAGTGTGAAAGTTATAATTAATATAGGTTATTAAATGTGATTAACTAGAGGGTAAAGCAGAGCGAGGGGAATAAGAAGACAAAACAATGTGAACACTGTCTCGTCTTCTTTGTAATCTACTGGAAGTTACCGAGGGTAGCTTACAGGATGTCTAGTAATTCAACTTCGAATACTAGCGCTGCGTATGGAGGAATTGCAGCACCTGCGCCACGTTCGCCATATGCAAGGTCTTGAGGAATGCATAGCTTCCACTTAGAACCAACAGGCATCATCTGTAGAGCTTCAACCCAACCAGCGATTACGCCAGTTACAGGGAACTCAGCAGGTTGACCGCGAGTTACTGAGCTATCGAATACAGTACCGTCAGTTAGCTCACCGTGGTAGTGAACACGTACTTGTTTGTCAGAAGTCGGGATTTCGCCGTTACCTTCAACAAGAACTTCAAACTGAAGACCAGACTCAGTTACTGTTACTTCTGAGCGTAGTGCGTTATCTTTTAGGAAAGCTTCACCGTCAGCAGCTGCAACTTTAGCTTGCTCTTGACGAGCAGCGTCAGCAGTTGTGTGAAGTTCACGCAGTGCATTGTTGATTTCATCAACTTCGATTTCTGGCATATCACCAGTTAGTGAAGTAGCGATACCTTTTGCAATAGCAGCAACGTTTAGGCCTTCAAGACCGCTTTGTGCTAGTTGTTGGCCCATTTGTAGACCAATACCGTAGCTTGCTTTAGTTTCAACTGTATCTAGTTTAACGTCAGACATTTTGTCATCTCTTAATGTAGAGTGAATTAAAGCAGGAAGGATAACAGTTTCGACCCCAGTGGGTAAATGTTTGAATTAGTATTCCTTGATTGTGCAGCTTAAGAAGCACGGGAGTGTTGTATATGGGACAGGCCAAACGCCGTTCAGCGAAGAAAAGTGAATTTAAACTACCTGAATTTTCTTTTGATAAAGTGAATTTCAGTAAAGTAAAAGCCTCATTACAAGAAAAAATGACACCGCTAGTAAATAGGTGGCAGAAATTTCCTGTTTTGCACCGCCGTGTATTATTGATTCTTGTTCCTGTTGTATTGGTGTTGCTTATACTTCCAACAACAGAGCAACTCAATAATGACATTGGAGAACAAGACACCTCTGTTCGACGAGATATTGCGTTAAATATTACCAGTGAAGAAGTGACAACAAACGAAGAGGCAGCGTCGTTTGAAGAGCCTGTTGAACAGCGAGTTCGTGCCATTACAAATAATATTCAGCCATTGAATACCGTTAAACCTAAGGCTGTTGCTGTACCACCGCCAGTAAAGACGGCGAAGAGTTCTAGTGCTATTTCGAGTGAGTGGGCGAAACACCAAGTGCAGAAAGGTGAAACTCTATCGAATATTTTCCGCGAAAAATCACTGCCGTTATCGGATTTATATGCGGTTGCCGCAATAGAAGGAGAAGGTAAGCCATTAAGTCAGATTAAATCAGGGCAATGGTTGCGCTATAAGCAAACCCCAGATGGCAAACTTGATGCGCTGCAGATTGAAAGCAGTGCTGGCTCTACAATGTATTTCCGTCGCTCTGATGGAAGTTTTGCTCGAGGGAAGTAGTCTATAATTGCAAGTTCTTTGTATAAAAAGGTCACATTGGTGACCTTTTTATATGGGAGCACGAATAAATAATGATGCTTAATTCGTAGGATTAGCTTTTCGCTAAACGCATATCAACATGTGGAATGTCATCTTCTAAGTACATGGCTGAAATTGCATTGAAACCATGCTGCTTGTAATAAGCTTGTAAGTGCTCTTGTGCACCAATATCGATATCTTGTTTTGGCCAAAGCGATTCAGCATGCTCAAGACCTTGTATTAATAACTGATGCCCAATGCCTGTGCCTCGCGCTGAAGCTGAGGTCGCCACACGACCCATACTGACATTATCGTAAGTTGTACCTGCGGGTAATAAACGGAGATAAGCGACTAATTCATCATTTTTATAACCAAGTAAGTGGTGAGTGCCATCTTTTCGGTCGTGGTTATCGAGGTCATGGTAAGGGCAGTTTTGTTCAACAACGAAAATGTCGACCCGTAGTTTAATCAGGTCGTACAGCTGGTCGGTTGATAATTGATTGAAAGAAAGGCATTGCCACTGCATACGTTATCGCTCCTGGATGAGGCTATTAGATAATCGAGATAGATACTTATAAAATAATGGTTTCGTGGCGGATCCGCCTTAACAATTGTTAATGTATTCTGCGATTATTCTTCATTTATTCGCTTTTTTATACGGCTTAAGCTTATAGGGCTAATGCCAAGGTAAGACGCTACCTGATAATCTGTTATACGCTCTAATAAAGCTGGGAAGTTCTCGCTAAAGAGCTTGAAGCGTTCTTCAGGTGTATGCATTAGCATAAAGCGTTCTTTTTGCTCTTTGTAGATTAGCTGGCGTTCAACGAGCTTGATGTAAAGAGGGTTTCCTTGTTCTCGCCATTCCTCTAATAATTGGATAGGTAGAGAAAGCAGCTGGCAGGCAGAAAGTGTTTCCAATAAAAATGGTGATGCTTGGTGGGTTATAAGGCTTTCAAACCCTAATAAAACGTCTTGATCCCAATAAAACTCTTTGCTGAACTGATTGCCGTCTTCTGTTAAATAACATGCATGACAAATCCCATCAAGCAAAAAGAAGCAATGTTCTGAATACTCCCCTTGATTGAGTAATATGTGACGAGTGGGAAGTTCTAGTAACTTCGCCTGTTCTGATATGCAGTGTGCTTGTTCGCTGGTGGCACCTAGCTGCAGTAAAAAGTGATCCAGTGCTTCTTTCATAATTATATCGATTCATTTTGCTTTTTAAGTATCATAGCAAAAAAATACCGCAGCCTAAGCCGCGGTATGTCGATGTATTCATTTTATGAAGAATGAATGTTTATTTAGCTTGAATATCTAGCTGGTAAACCGCAAAGCCCACTTTGTCTGTACCCACTTTCTTCATTGGATATTGACCTTTTTCTTTGATGAAATCAGCGGCTTTTTCACTTGGTGACGTTTCAAAAGTGATGTTTAACTTTTTATCACTCTTCAGCGGTGTGAAGTGCCAGTTATTATCAGCACTTGGTACAACCTGACCTTCTTCTTTACTTACGCGGCTGATGTAATCGGCAACAACTGTGCGGTTTTCATCGGGCGCTGCGAAAGCAACAAAGTCTTCACCTGTGCCCGCAAATTTACCACTGTAAGCACGGTAGTTATTCGTCGCAATAATAAACGGTTGTTTAGGGTTAACGGGCTTACCATTGAAGGTTAAACCAGTAATACGCTCTGCATCGGCATTGATTAACTTACAGTCACCGTCATAACGTGCTGGTTGCGATAAATCGATTCCGTACTCAACGCCGTCCATTACATCGAAGTTATAAGTACGGAAGCCATCCCAATTAATAAGACCTTGTTGAGCTGAGCTCGTCAGATCAATTTGATTGAATTGTCCTGCTGAACACTCTAGCCACTCCTTCACTTCTTTCCCCGTTACTTTCATAGCAACAAGGGTATTAGGGTATAAGTAAAGATCTGCGGCATTACGGAATGTTAGCTGGCCTGACTCAACCTCAGAAAAGTTGGTAGGATCATTACCTCGCCCGCCCGCCTTAAAGGGTGCTGCGGCAGAAAGCACTGGTGTACCATCTAAATCAGGGTCACCTTGAATAAAGCGCTCAACATAATCTTTTTGTGCCAAGTTGACGATTTGTACGGTTGGATCATCTTGTACTAATGCAAGGAAGCTATACATCACATCATTTGCTTTACCAATCGGTTGGTTTACAAATGTACGTGTAGCGTCATGATCTTCGCTAACGGCTTTGACTAGTTCTGCATCGGCTTCAACGATTGGCTTACCTTCGAATTTATCAAAAATTGGACGAGCTTCTGTTTGCGCGTTAGTAACAGCCCAAGAATCGCCTTCTTTATTAAGTGTTAAATCCATGACACCAAGGTGATCACCCCAACGACCCGGCATAACAGCAGCGACACCATTGATGGTACCTTTCTCAATATCGGCATTTGGAACATTGGCAAATTCTTTACTTGGGAATACACCGTGTGAGTGACCAAATGCAATAGCATCGATGTCTTTTACTTCTGTGAGATAATAAACAGAATTCTCAGCCATCACTTTATACGGGTCGGTTGATACACCTGAGTGTGGAATCGCCACAATAACATCTGCACCTTCTGCTTTCATTTGTGGTACAAACTTTTCAGCAGTTTGCTTGATGTCTAACGCTTCAACTTTACCTTCTAGGTTTTTCTTATCCCAGATTAAGATCTGAGGTGGAACAAAACCGATATAACCCACTTTAATTTCGTGCTCTACACCATCAGTATCTTTAAACATGTAAGGTTTAATAATGTATGGTGTGAACATGTTTTTACCTGTTTTTAGGTCAATCACGTTCGAGTTGATGTAAGGGAAGTTAGCCCCTTCAATAGATGTTTTTAGGAAGTCTAAGCCGTAGTTGAATTCGTGGTTACCCAAGTTTCCCACTTCATAACCAAGCTGATTCATTACTTTATATACAGGGTGAACTTCGCCGGCTTTAATCCCTTTTGCTGCCATGTAGTCACCCATTGGGCTACCTTGCAGCAAATCACCGTTATCTACCAATACGCTGTTAGTTGCCTCTGCTTGTGCTTCTTTTACTAATGTCGCGGTACGAACAAGGCCAGTTTTTTTTGTTGGTGCGTCTTTATAGTAATCATAATCCATTATATTTGTATGGATATCTGTTGTTTCTAAAATACGCAGCTTAATGGTTTCAGCAGTAGCAGGACCAGCCATCATTAGTAGACCACCCAATATGGCTAATGACAGTGGCTTGGCAGATAATTTCATGTATTTCTCCAGAAGGTTAGGCATGGGAAAGCATGCTTAAGGTAGCAAATATACCGTGGAAGTAATTAGTGCCTCTCATATTATTGTGCTTTGTATCTCGTTTTTTTGAGGCATAGAGCATATTCAATTTGTTACCGATGGGGATTTAAACGATTTCCATTCATTTTACTAAGATAAAAAAGGTATAAGTTAAGTCCAACGGATCTAGTTTATTTTAGTTCTATTACTAAATTGTTCTGTGATAAGGACTCTTTTTAGCTAAATTCTGCTTTTATTGTTCAATTTTCATCGTCGATGTCTTTTTTTGCTTTCGATCAAACTTTTTGGAATAAAAGATTAGATTATAGAATTACAAGTAATATCACCCTACAGCTATAGTGCAGTTAAGTTAATAAATGTAGGGCACTGGAAATGGATTATTTGCCAATTTTTACGGATCTGAAGCGTAGACCTTGCCTCGTGGTGGGCGGTGGTGATGTGGCATGGCGTAAAGCTCGCATGCTATTGAAAGCCGGAGCGGATGTTCGTGTTATTGCACCAGTGTTGAATCAAGCGTTTCAACAAGCTATTGAGCAACAGCAAGTCAGCTATGTTGCTGATGAATTTGAATCTTCACATCTTGATGGTATTTTTCTTGCTATAGCGGCGACTGAATACAAAGCCGTTAATGCACTGGTGTATCAATCGGCTAATCAGCGTCAAGTATTAGTCAACGTGGTGGATGATACACAGCGTTGTAGTTTCATTATTCCTTCTATTATTGATCGTTCTCCTATTATTGTTGCGGTTTCCTCATCAGGCAAAGCCCCTGTTCTTGCGCGTTTAATCCGTGAAAAACTAGAAGCGTTATTACCGCAGCATTTAGGTCGTATGGCGACTATTGCGGGTGATTTTCGTGCTAGCTTAGCGAAAACAGTCACCTCATTTTCTGCTCGTCGTCAATTTTGGGAACAAGCTTTTGATGGTCGCTTTGCTGAATTTGTCGCTTCTGGGCAAGAGCAAGATGCCAAGCAAGAGTTAATTAACCTGACACAATCTATCTCACCTCTATCTACTTCACCTCTAGGCCAAGTTGCACTGATTGGTTCTGGTCCTGGCGATGCAGGGTTATTGACTTTGCGTGCATTGCAGTTAATGCAACAAGCCGATGTGGTTTTATATGACTACCTCGTATCTGATGAGGTGATGGATTTAGTCCGTCGAGATGCCGAGCTGGTCTGTGTCGGGAAAAAAGCAGGCTTCCACAGTGTGCCCCAAGAAGAGACGAATCAGCTTATCGTTAAATATGCTCAACAAGGAAAACGCGTTGTGCGTTTGAAAGGGGGCGATCCTTTTGTCTTTGGTCGGGGCGCTGAAGAGCTTGAAGTGTTATTTGACGCCAATATCCCTTTTCAAGTTGTGCCTGGTATAACCGCCGCGGCTGGGGCGACAGCTTATGCCGGTATTCCGTTAACTCACCGTGATTATGCCCAAACCGCAATGTTTGTTACTGGTCACTTAAAAGCTGAAAGCGATCAGATGGATTGGTCGACATTAGCGCGCGGTAAACAAACTCTCATTATTTATATGGGCTTGATGAAATCGGGTCATATTCAGCAACAACTGCTTATTAATGGTCGTTCAGGTGATACGCCGATCGCGATTATTGTAAGAGGCACACAGAAAAATCAGAAAGTTATCAAAGGTCAGTTAAGTGAACTTGAGCAACTGGCTAAAAACGCTGAGTCACCATCACTAATTGTTATCGGTGAGGTGGTTAATTTATCAGAAAAGTTACATTGGTTCGGAAAACAGGAGCAGTCTCTACAGCAGTCTGCTGTTGTAAAGCTGGCATAACATGGAGAGAGTCATGGATCCAAAACGATTAACTCACCTCAAGCAACTTGAAGCGGAAAGTATTCATATTCTTCGTGAAGTAGCTGCTGAGTTTGATAACCCTGTGATGATGTATTCCATCGGGAAAGATTCATCAGTCATGTTGCACTTAGCTCGGAAAGCATTTTATCCAGGGAAAATTCCATTTCCTCTTTTACATGTTGATACCGATTGGAAGTTTCGCGAGATGATCGAGTTTCGTGATCGTACCGCTGAAAAGTATGGTTTTGAGCTTCTGGTTCATAAGAACCCTGAAGGTATGGCAATGGGGATTAGCCCGTTTGAACATGGTTCTTCAAAACATACCGATGTAATGAAAACCCAAGGCTTGAAACAGGCGTTGAATAAATACGGCTTTGATGCGGCATTCGGTGGTGCGCGTCGTGATGAAGAAAAATCACGAGCCAAAGAACGCATTTATTCATTCCGTGACAAAAATCATACTTGGGATCCAAAAAATCAACGTCCTGAGTTATGGAAAACCTATAACGGTCAAATTAAAAAGGGTGAAAGCATTCGTGTATTCCCGTTGTCAAATTGGACCGAGTTGGATATCTGGCAATATATCTATCTAGAAAATATCGAGATCGTCCCGCTTTATTTGTCGGATATACGACCTGTTGTTGAGCGTGACGGTATGTTGATCATGGCTGATGATGACCGATTGGAATTGCAACCGGGTGAGAAGATTGAACACAAGAGTGTCCGCTTTCGAACATTAGGATGTTATCCGCTAACTGGTGCTATTGAATCGAAAGCCGATACATTGCCCGGCATTATTGAAGAGATGCTGGTGGCCACCTCAAGTGAGCGTCAAGGTCGAGCGATTGATCACGATCAGTCTGGCTCGATGGAATTGAAAAAGCGTCAAGGTTACTTCTAAGGAAAGATGAATGAACAGTATTATTGAACAACAAGTGGCAGAGATAGGTATCGAAGCCTATCTAGACCAACACCATCATAAATCACTGCTTCGATTCTTGACGTGTGGTTCCGTCGACGACGGAAAAAGTAGCTTGATTGGGCGTTTGCTCCATGATTCTCATCAAATTTATGAAGATCAGTTAGCTGCTATTCATACCGATAGCCAAAAGGTAGGGACCACGGGTGATAAACCCGACCTCGCATTATTGGTTGATGGGCTGCAAGCAGAACGTGAACAAGGGATTACCATTGATGTTGCATATCGTTATTTCTCGACGAAAAAGCGTAAGTTCATCATTGCTGATACTCCTGGGCACGAGCAGTACACACGAAACATGGCCACGGGGGCGTCAACCTGTGATGTCGCTGTTATCTTGATCGATGCTCGTAAAGGCGTATTAGATCAAACACGTCGTCACTCGTATATCGCAAGCCTTTTAGGGATTCGCCATTTTATCGTGGCAGTTAATAAGATGGATCTTGTGGAGTTTGATGAAGAATGCTTTACATCCATTCGCGATGAATATTTAGAATTTGCTGAAAAACTAAATAAACATATTGATATCAAATTAATACCACTTTCAGCCTTAGATGGCGACAACGTAGTGAGTCTTAGTGAGAAAACGCCATGGTATAAAGGTGACTCATTACTAACGTTACTTGAAGATGTTGATTTTGTTCAGGAGCAAGATTCCAGCAATTTTCGTTTTCCTGTGCAATATGTTAATCGTCCCAATCTAGATTTCCGAGGTTTTGCAGGTACGATTGCGTCAGGCCTTGTGAAGGTAGGCGATAAAGTTAAAGCATTACCGTCAGGGAAAATCTCGACGATTGATCGCATCGTGACATTTGATGGTGATTTACCTGAAGCGTCCTTTGGGCAAGCGATAACATTAACACTTAAAGATGAAATCGATATTAGTCGTGGCGATACAATTGTTGCCGCTGATGATGATGTTCCATTAAGTAATAACTTGTTGGCTGACATTGTCTGGATGGCAGAGGCACCATTAGAGGTTGGTCGCCAGTACGATATCAAAGTTGCAGGTAAGAAGACGGTTGGTTCAGTACAAGGTATTCGTCATCAAGTCGATATCAATAACCTTGAGACTTTTACTATCGAGGCATTGCCATTAAACGGTATTGGTTTATGTGAGGTGGTATTAAATGAAGCCATTGCGGTAGATGCTTATCAAAACAGTATCGATACTGGTGGATTCATTATCATTGATCGTTTAACAAATGTGACGGTTGGTGCTGGCATGGTTCGTGAAGCATTAATTGATCAAACCGTATTATCTACTGGTGATTTCAGTGCATTTGAAATTGAATTTAATGCATTAGTTCGTAAGCACTTCCCTCATTGGAATGCCAACGACATTAGTAAGTTACTGGGGTAGCAGCATGAACTGGGAGCAAGGTGTCGTTCTGGCCATGCTAATGGTGATAGTGACGTGTTTGATAACCACGAAAATTAAACCCGCATATTTGTTTGCAGGTTCAGCTTTTATTGGATTTCAAACGGGAATGATTGATTTGCCAACACTGGCAGGCAATTTTACTAATTCTTCATTATTAACGTTAGTTTTGTTGGTACTTGCTTCTATTGCTTTAGAAAAAACCCGTTTGATAAGCTGGGTTGGGCGACAAATCTCTGAGGGAGGACATTCTCTGGTAGTCGCAAAACTTGGTTTATCAACGGCGTTTCTCTCTTCTTTTACGAATAACACCGCAGTAGTGGTGTCGTTAATTGGTGCCGTTAAGCGCAATCAAACACATGCCCCGTCAAAATTACTTATCCCACTGTCATACGCTGCGATATTAGGTGGCACACTTACTTTAATTGGTACATCAACCAATCTAATCATAAATAGCTTTGTTGAAGATGCGGGTTTACCTAGCCTCGGTTTTTTTGCGCCTACAATGATTGGTCTTGCTGTTCTGTTTATTGGTTTAATTATTCTGATCCCACTTAGCCATCTCCTTCCTAGCTATGATGACGGTGCGGATGATGAACTTCCGTATTTTTTAGAAGCGAGAGTCGAAGGTGGTTCTCCCTTAGCGGGTAAAACGGTAACAGAAAATGGGCTCCGCGCTTTACGTCGTCTCTTTTTAGCTGAGTTATTACGAGACGGACAAACTATTGCACCAGTGTGTCCAGATACTAAGCTTCAAGCGGGTGATACCTTATTATTTTGTGGTGATGTAGAAAGTGTTACCACTCTGCAAGAGATCAACGGATTGCATTTGTTTGGTCAGCACCACCTTAATGGCCAATCAATGATGGAAGTAATTGTGAGCCACTCTGCAGGTATACGTGGTAAGACGCTAAAAGATGTCGAATTCAGAGATCGTTTTGATGCGGTTGTGGTTGCAATACGCCGAGGACATGAAAGGTTAGCTGGTGGCTTAGGCAATATAGAGCTACATGCTGGCGATACGTTAGTGGTTGTTCCGGGTAAAAAATTCCATGATAAAAAGCAGAAGCTTAATCGAGAGTTTGTTCTTGTTAATGGTTTAGATTCAAGTGCTCGCTTAGATGGAACAAAAAGCTTAGGCGTTCTAATTGGCTTTTTAATGGTAATTGTTGCTGCATTATCTGGTGTTTTTCCGCTGATCAAAGGCTTAGCAGCTTATATATTGGTATTGCTTGCGACAGGGATCATTTCTTTTACTGAATTAAGGCGTCAGTTTCCAATTGATATCTTTGTCATTGTTGGCTCGGCGTTATCTCTTGCTCAATTAATGATCACCAGTGGTTTATCTGAACGAATGGGATCCATGTTGATGGTGTCATTCAATGGGTGGGGAATATACGGTGCTTTGATTGCTGTATATCTGTTGACTCTAATATTGACCGAGCTGGTAACAAACAATGCCGCAGCCGCCTTGTCATTTCCTATTAGCTATAGCTTGGCGCTAGGGTATGGCTCAGATCCTATGCCTTTTATTATGGCTGTGTTGTTTGGTGCTAGTGCAAGTTTTATTTCTCCTTATGGTTATCAAACTAATTTATTAGTTTTTAGTGTTGGTAATTATAAATTACGGGATTACTTACGTATCGGCTTACCGATTTCAATTGTTTACTCAATCGTAGTACTCACTTTAATCCCTATCTTATTTCCTTTTTGAATTGAATGAACATAAACGATGGAACGGAGTCTGTTATGACCACGATTGTTAAATCCCATGATAATGAAAACATAGTCTGGCATAGCCATAATGTAAATAAGTCTTCACGCGCTGAGCAAAAAAAGCAGAAGCCATGTGTATTATGGTTTACCGGGTTAAGTGGTGCAGGTAAATCCACCGTTGCGGGCGCACTTGAAAATCGCTTAGTTGAGCTTGGCTATCATACCTATTTATTGGATGGCGATAATGTACGTCATGGACTGTGTCGTGATCTTGGTTTTTCGTCAGAAGATCGTCGTGAAAATATTCGTCGTATTGGGGAAGTTGCTAAGCTAATGGCAGATGCGGGCCTTATTGTATTAAGTGCATTTATCTCACCACATAGAGCAGAACGTCAATTAGTAAAAGACTTGCTACCAGACGGTGAGTTTATTGAAGTGTTTGTTGATGCTTCATTAGATGTGTGCGAAAAGCGTGACCCTAAAGGGCTGTATAAAAAAGCACGTGCAGGGGAAATAAAACAGTTCACCGGTATTGATTCCGAGTATCAAGCGCCTGCTAATCCTGAAATCCATTTACCAGCCGGCGATAAAACTGTTTCGGAGCTAGTTGAGTTGTCGCTACATTCATTACGGAAACGATCGATCATTTGCGATTTAAAGGAGTTATGAGTGAGTATTTTACTTGAGTCTATTTATGAAATTGCTTTGGATGCAGGCAAGGCGATCATGAATCACTATCACTCTGATGTTTATGTCGAAGAAAAAGTGGACCACAGTCCGGTTACTGCTGCTGATGTAGCAGCGAATGATATTATCGTTGAACGATTAATGACGCTAACACCTGATATTCCCGTTTTATCTGAAGAGTCAGCACATACGTCTTGGTCTGAAAGACAACGCTGGACTGCATTTTGGCTGGTGGACCCTTTAGATGGCACTAAAGAGTTCTTACGCCAAAATGGGGAGTTCACCGTTAACATTGCTTTAATAGAAGAGGGAAAACCAACTCTCTCCGTTGTTCATGCGCCAGCATTAAATAAAAGTTGGCTCGCAGATGGCTCAACAGCGTGGTTAGACACGGCATCTGGACGCAATGAAATTAAAGCGATAGCAGCAACTATACCGACCATTGTTGGAAGTCGATCTCATCCAAGCCCTGACATGGCGAATTATCTACAAGAGGTGGGCGATCATAATATGGTCGAAGTAGGATCGTCGTTAAAATTTTGTCTTATTGCTGAAGGGGTAGCTCAGTCTTATCCCCGTTTAGGTCCAACGATGATGTGGGACACAGCTGCTGGGCAATGTGTTGCTGAAAGTGCGGGAGCGACCGTTTTACAATTAGATGGCGAAGAGCTTCAGTACCATAGAGACAAATTACTAAACCCCTCCTTTATAGTTTCCATCATTTAACCACCTTCTGTTAATAAGTAAGGCAACTAGAATGTTAGTTGTCTTATTTCCTCTATCTTAAGACGCTACTTTTATCGTATTCAACTAAGCTTAAAGTCCCTTTCAATCAAAGGTTGTGTCTTTTAACACTATATGTGGAGTTTCGCCTGCTCGCTGATAGCTGCTTTTTTGTTTCTTTTGATGCTTTTGGTTTGATTAATCAGCAAACAGGCAAAAAAGACAATAAAACTATTGTTATCATGCCAGAGCTCCCTATAATACAGCCACATCAACAGGATGTATCACGGTTAGTAAGCTATTTGTAAGCTGTGTATAACTTGTCGATATTTAAGGTGGTAAATAAAAACGTCATAAAGGATGCTTGACATGCTTTTGTTTTTATCTAAAATTGCCGCCCAGCTCAAGTAATGTTGGTTTAAGTGTTAAAACTCTAACTTTTCTTTACTCAAGCTAGAGTCTACAAGGGTTTGAAATTATATTTCGAAAATACTTGTTGACTTAATAAATTTGCAGCGTATTATACGCAGCCTGACTTGCTGAAGCGTTCAACGCCAAGGCATTGAAAGTCAACGTTCTTTAACAATTTGACCATGCAATCTGTGTGGGCACTCGTGAAATTTTAAGTCGAAAGATTTATCAATGAACTGAGTGACCTTAATCATCGCAAGATGACACAGTCAATTTATGCTTCATTTCTT
>NZ_PYOC01000002.1 GCF_003026215.1 Photobacterium indicum | reverse complement strand
AGACACTGCGGAGTGGTAGTTCAGTTGGTTAGAATACCGGCCTGTCACGCCGGGGGTCGCGGGTTCGAGTCCCGTCCACTCCGCCATTATTGAAGAAGCCCTAATCGAAAGATTAGGGCTTTTTTTCGTCTGTAGAAAATGAAGACTGAATAGATACTGCGTAGTGGTAGTTCAGTTGGTTAGGCTTTTTATTGTAGAGCTTAGCGGCCTGTCATGCCGTGGGTCGCGCTGGTTTCGAGGTGAATAGAAAGTCTCGTTAACGTAGCCATTATTGAAGAAGCCCCTCTCTTTAAGGTAGAGCAGGAAAGATTAGTTTTTTTTTCGTCTATAGAAAATAAAAATTAGCACTGAATAGACATTGCAGAGTGGTAGTTCATTTGGTTAGGTTTTTATTGGAGAGCTTAGCGGCCAGCCACGCTGGGGGCGCGCTGGTTTTGAGGTAATAGAAAGTCCCGTTAACGTAGCCATTATTGAAGAAGCCCCCCTCTTTTAAGGTAGAGCAGGAAAGATTAGGGCTTTTTTACGTCTGGGCGATTTACACCAAACCAAATAATTTTTTGTTCATTTCGATCAATTTTCCTGTGCAATTTATGACTGTTAAGTTGTCTAGCTTGATAAAATATAGCTTTAGAGCTCCAGTGCTCAAAAAGCTGTACGATCTGTCAGCTCTTATTAATCAATGGCTTATACTGGATTTGTTGAATGAAGATAACGACCGTAATTTTGGTTATCTTTTCGGTGTAAATATTAAGAAAGGCTGTACAAGATAAGGGAAGATAAAGTCTGTAATGAATACATAGCTTTACTATCCATTTAACGGCACGCATATAGTAATATTGTCGGTAATGAATGCGCTAAATAGCAGCTAGGAAGGATCGTACGATGAGTGCAAATACCAATGATAGCCCACATGTTGATAGTGATTTATTGACCGAGATTGCTATCGCTTATTATCAAGATGGTGCGACTCAAGAAGAGATATCGAAAAAATTTGGTATGTCACGTGCCAAAGTGGGTCGTCTGCTTCGTCGTGCTCGTGAAGAAGGTGTGGTTGAAATTACTGTTAAATACCACCCTGTTTTTAGCGAAAAACTCGAGCAACAGCTTATTGAACGCTTCAATCTAAAGCGCGCATTGATCGCACTTGATCAGCCTGATGATAAAACTCAGCGACAGCAAGTCGCTAGCCTTGTTTCTAGTTATTTAGCCACGATTTTAACCGATGAAATGGTTGTGACGGTTGGGCAGGGGCGAAATATTGCTTCGATTGCTAGCCACATTGGTGTTGTTCCTCATAAGAAATGTCGCTTTGTGAGTGGTATCGGCGGTACTCACCGTTCAGGTAATGCCATTAATGCTGATCATATTTGTCGATTACTGGCGAAGAAATACGATGGCATTAGTGAGACCTTGTATGCACCAGCCTACGTTGAAGATATTAAAGTAAAAGAAGCCTTCATGAAAAATGGTACGGTAAAAGAAACATTAGACCGTGCTCGTCGGGCTGATGTTGCTCTAGTCGGTGTCGGTGATATGAATGAAAATAGCCACATGGTTAAACTTGGCTGGTTTACGCCGCAAGAAATTGTAGAAGCACGTATTCGAAAAGGTGTTGTGGGCGATATTGCGGGCTATGATTTTTTTGATAGCCAAGGTAATCAAGCCGATACAATGATGAGTGATCGGGTGATTGGCTTGAGTATGGAAGAACTGCGACATATACCAACAGTGGTTGTATCTGCAGCAGAAAATAGTAAAGCCTTAGCGTTGTTAGGCGCATTACGGTCGGGTGTTGTTGATGTTGTCGCGACCAGTGTGAGTAATGCTCTGACAATATTAAACCTTGATCAGCAAATGAAGTAGTAACATGTATCGATGATGCTAATAAATAATAAAAGCAGCCTATGAGCTGTTTTTTATTGCTATGCAACAGTGAGAGTGCGCTATGATTTCAATAATGGATTTAATAACAATATTGGGATGGTACTGTGAATAGAATACTTCTTCTTGCTGTTATGCTGATGAGCTACAGCTTGTCTGCTTCTGCTACACTTTGGGAAAAAGTAAAAGTACCGAGCAATGGCGTATCAAATTCTATTGGTTCATACAGTAATGGTTGCCTTGCTGGCGGTGAAACCTTACCGCTAGAAGGAGAAGGTTATCAGGTCATTCGCTCACAACGAGGTCGTTATTACGGCCATAGTGAGATGATCCAATTCTTAACCGAATTATCGTCAGATGCGCAAAAATTACGTCTAGGTAATATGCTAGTTGGCGATATATCAATGCCACGGGGTGGACGCTTTTCATCAGGGCATGCTAGCCACCAAACAGGGCTTGATGCTGATATTTGGTTAAAGATAGCTGATGCCCCATTGGAAAAAGAAAGCTTGGTAGAAGTACAGCCTCTTCCGATGGTACATATAAAGGATTATAAAATTAATAATAAAAATTGGAGTAACAAGCAGGCCTTGTTAATTCAATTAGCGGCCACTGATGATCGTGTTGCTCGTATTTTTGTTCATCCGGTGATCAAAGAACAACTGTGTAAATCGGAATGGCAAAACCGCGATTGGTTAAGAAAAGTGCGCCCTTGGTGGGGGCATTATTATCATTTTCATGTCCGATTAAGCTGTCCTGATGGCAGCACTAACTGTAAGGCACAAAACCCACCACCTCCAGGGGATGGCTGCGGGGCTGAACTGGCATCTTGGAAGCCACAAAAGAAAGTAAAACAAACCGCTCAGAACAAGAAAAAAGAAACCAAACCAAAGAAAAAGAAACCAGTAAAAATACCGCCTCCTCAATGTTTAGCTTTAATTCAGTAGTGATTACAGCTTGAATTCTAGGTATAAAAAAAGCGCCCTTAGGCGCTTTTTCCTTATGCCAAACCTTGCAAGGTGACAAACTTTTCAAGCAGTTCGTCTTCGGTTTCGACATTATCAGGATCGATGATAATACATTTTGAAATAGGGCATACAGACTGACACGTTGGTTTGTCGTAATGGCCTATACATTCAGTACAACGAGCAGGATCTATTTCATAGAACTCTTCGCCCATGGTGATCGCTTCGTTTGGACACTCAGGATCACACATATCGCAGTTGATGCACTTATCATTAATGAGCAATGCCATCAGATTATTTACCGTCTACAGAACCGTGAGGGCTACGAGTATCCTGACCATTGCTTAGGTTACGCATTAGTAGGCCGTACTCTAAGTCCATGTCTGCAGGTACTGGGATAAACATAAAGTGGCCATTACCTTTTGCATCATCAACAGATTCTGACTTGCGGTTTTCCATCATTTCAAGCGTGAAAACAACGTTGCCTTGCGGTGTCATCACTTCAAGGCTGTCACCAACCATGAATTTATTCTTAACATCTACTTCAGCAAGATCACCACGGCGCTTACCTGTGAACTCACCGACAAATTGTTGAGTATCAGAAATAGAGTAACCGTATTCGTAGTTTTGGTACGCGTCATGTGTATGACGACGTAAGAAACCTTCGGTGTAGCCGCGGTGAGCAAGGCTTTCTAGTGTGCCCATTAGGCTTTCATCAAATGGTTTGCCAGCTACTGCATCATCAATGGCTTTACGGTAAACCTGAGCTGTACGTGCACAGTAGTAGAAAGATTTCGTACGACCTTCAATTTTTAATGAGTGCACACCCATCTTCGTTAGACGCTCTACATGCTGGATAGCACGTAGGTCTTTCGAGTTCATGATATAGGTGCCGTGCTCATCTTCAAAAGCAGCCATTTTTTCTTCAGGACGGTGAGATTCAGAAAGCAGAATCACTTCATCCGTTGGCTTACCAAGACCAAGAGTGTTGTCAGGGCGAGTTTCTTGTACTTCAACTTCCTGTACGTTAACACCAGTATCAGCAGACTTTGCTTCTACGATCTGGCCGTTCTCGTTTTCTTTTGCTGCTTCTGCTTTGTATTCCCAACGACAAGCGTTAGTACACGTACCTTGATTTGGGTCACGCTTGTTCATGTAGCCAGACAGAAGGCAACGGCCTGAATAAGCCATGCAAAGTGCACCGTGAACAAAAATTTCTAGTTCTGTTTCAGGGCAGTGTTCGCGAATTTCTTCGATTTCTTCTAGTGATAGCTCACGAGAAAGAATAACGCGCTCAACCCCTTGGGTAGACCAGAACTTAACGGTTGCCCAGTTAACGGCGTTCGCTTGTACTGATAAGTGAATAACCACATCAGGAAAGCTTTCTCGTACCATCATGATAAGGCCTGGATCAGACATGATTAAGGCGTCTGGGCCCATTTCTACGATAGGTTTAAGATCGCGAATAAAGGTCTTTAATTTTGAGTTATGTGGCTGAATGTTACATACCACGTATAGCTTTTTGCCTTGCGCATGTGCTTCGTCGATACCAATCTTAAGGTTTTCGTGATTGAACTCGTTGTTACGAACACGAAGGCTATAACGTGGTTGGCCAGCATAGACGGCATCTGCACCGTACGCAAAAGCGTAGCGCATGTTTTTAAGGCTGCCCGCAGGGGATAACAATTCAGGTTTAAACATATCTCAAATTCTCGTTGTCTGATTGCAAATCAGGCCGCAATCACCTAGTGATGCGGAAGGAGCGCGGATTTTACTGTGATCGGTGCCTCATAGCAATTATCAGGCAAAAAAAGTGGTTATTCCGGTATGCAAAAACAGGATGAATCTGGAAAGTGGAGCTAACAGCTGTAAAAAAGAGCGCCGAAGCGCTCTTTTTAATGTTTGACTGGCTATAGAGAAGGATTAACCTTTTTCTTCTAAACCACCCAACACTTCAAAGACGTTTGGTAAGAATACCGAGAATTCACCACACATGAGTGATAAGTCTGCATCAATACGAGCTGCCATATCTTCACGGTCGATATCCTCGTTTTGATCTTTGATCTCATCAGAGAATTTCAGACGTTTAACGCTTAAATCATCTGCAAGAATGAAATCAATACGGTCTTGCCAGTTAAGCGAAAGCTTAGTGACCAGCTTATCTGCTTCAATGTGTGCCAGAATTTCGTCACAGCTTAGATCTTGTTGCTTGCAGCGGATAACGCCACCTTCTTCAAGAATGGCTTTAAATTCAGCTTCTTCACCAATAGTGAAGCCTGTTGGCGAGGTATTTGAACGTACCCACTCTGTCATTGTCAGTTCTGCAGGCTTTTCTGGCGTTACAGGCACAACCGGCAATGAACCGATAGATTTACGCAATAGCGCCAGTAAATCTTCAGCCTTCTTGTAGCTACCTGCATCAACCACAATGTAGCCTTGTTTCGGCATGATCAGTGCGTAGGTTTGCTGATGACGGCTAAATGCGCGTGGTAAAAGATCCATCACGATGTCGTCTTTAATCGAGTCTTTTTCGCTTTTCTTCAGCTTACGAGCCAGCTCTTGTTCCTGCATTTCTACTTTTGCATTAAGCGATTCTTTAATGACAGAAGAAGGCAGCATTTTTTCTTCTTTACGTACGCAAACAAGAATGTTGTCACCGACGACGTGAGTGAACATATCACCGTGCTTACCTAGCGCATGTACCCAACCAAACTTTTGGATGTCTTGGCTACCACAAGGTGTGAAGCGGAATTCTTCCAACTGTTTTTCGATCTGCTCAGGGTTTAAGTCGATTTCACGGGTAAAGCGATAGGTCAGTATGTTTTTAAACCACATCATGGTAGTTACAAATCCTAGGGTTGTGCATTTGAGGCTTAATACTATTGTATTGCTGCGGTTTTGTCGCAATTTTTCTGATGAGGATTTGCGTGGATATTACGATTTGTAGGGTACAATCGAGGAAGTTTTTCTTGGCTTGCGCATACATATCATAATGAAAATTCTTCACACATCAGATTGGCATCTCGGACACCAGCTACATGGTTATAGTCGTGATTATGAACATCAAACTTTTTTAGATTGGTTAGCCGATACTTTGGAACAACAGCAGATTGATGCCTTGTTGGTTGCGGGCGATATTTTTGATACTGCAAATCCTCCGGCAAGTGCGTGGCGCATGCTGTATCGATTTCTTGCGCGTGTCGCGAAAAGTTTGCCAAACCTTGATGTGGTGATGATTGGGGGAAACCATGATTCTCCAAGTAAGTTAGATGCCCCACATGAATTATTGAAAGCTTTTGATTTGCACATGGTGGGCGGTATTCACCGTGATGAAAGTGGACAGCTTGATCACGAGCGCATGTTGATTCCGATTACGAACAAACAAGGCGAGCAAGCAGCTTGGATATTAGCCGTGCCTTTTTTACGCAGCGCCGATTTGCGTACTGAAGATCTTGATGAAGATGATGATCGTCTGATTAAAGGCGTAGAAACCTTATATGGCGAAATGACAGAGGCTGCTCGTGCGTTACAGACAGATCAGCAAGCATTGATCGGTATGGGGCATGCGTATATGGCGTCTGGCAAATTATCTGAAATGTCGGAACGTCGTGTTTTGGGTGGTAATCAACATGCCTTGCCTGCATCCATATTTGCTGACGATATAACCTATGTTGCTCTTGGGCATTTGCATTTAGCCCAGCGTGTGGCCAAGAAAGAACATGTTCGTTATTGCGGTTCGCCAATTCCGCTATCAATGTCTGAACGCAATTATGCCCACCAAGCGGTTATTGTTGAACTCGATGGTAAAGCCGTCAGCCAAATTGAGTCGATAATGATTCCTCGTACCGTTGATATGTTGAAAGTGCCATCATCGCCGGCTCCACTCGATCAAGTGTTGGAAGCGCTTGAAGCGCTATCGGTTGATGAGGTACCCCGTGAGCAACAACCATTTTTAGAAGTGCACGTACTGCTTGATAAACCTCAAGCATTATTGCGAGAAAAAGTATTACAAGCCATCGATGGTAAAGCCGTGCGATTAGCTAAAATCACCCCGCATTATCAGCAACAAGAGCAACAAGATTCGTTGAATCATCGACGTTTATCAGATGTTTCACCCGAGCAAGTGTTCGCCTTAAGTTGGGCGAAGAAATATCAAGGTGAGCCAGATGAAGCGATGGCATCTGCTTTCGAACAGTTATTGATTCAAGTTGAAGATGCCCAAGATGGTGATGCAGTGCGTAGTGAAGGTGGCAAATAATGAAAATTTTAGCATTACGAGGTGAGAACCTTGCCAGCTTACAAAGCAAATTTGATATCGATTTTGCGGGTGGTCGTCTAGGTGAAGCGGGTTTATTTGCAATAACGGGAAAAACCGGTGCAGGTAAATCGACCTTACTAGATGCGATTTGCCTAGCGTTATACGATCGTATTCCTCGTCTGCAATCGAATAAAAAAAATGATGCTGAAATTGGGCGTGATAGTGATGAAAACCGAATTAAAGCGAACGATGTAAGAAGTATTTTATCTCGCGGCAAAGCAGAGGCATTTACCGAAGTTGATTTTGTTGCCAACGACGGTAGCCATTGGCGATCGCATTGGCATGTTCGTCGTGCTCGCGGGCGTGCTGAAGGGCGAGTTCAAGCTGCAGAACAATGGCTTGAAAACCTCGATACTGGGCAGCGTTTTGCGGGTAAGAAGCAAGAACTACAAGCTGAAATCGAACGCTTGATCGGCTTAACCTTCGAACAGTTTCGCCGTGCGGTGATGTTGCCGCAAGGGGAGTTTGCCGCGTTCTTAAAAGCGGGGGCTGATGATAGAGCTGCATTGCTAGAACGCATGACGGGCGGTGAAATATACGGACAATTGTCAGTGGCAGCTTATGAGCGTGCTCGTGTTGAAAAGCAGGCATTAACTCAGCTACAAGATAAATTGGGTGATATTGCATTGTTATCGGACGATGAAAAGCAATTGCTAAGTACCCAATGTGAGCAATTAAAACAACAAGTACAGCAATTAGATGCCCAGCTAAACGAATTTAAACAACACCAACAAACGTTAAAAACTGAGTCAGTGTTAGCAGCTCGTGTGGCTGAAACGCAGCTAAAAAGCACAGAAGCTCAACAGCAAAAAGAACAGGCTCTGCCGCGTTATGATCAATTAACGCTCATTGAAAAAGCACAGCCAGCCCATCGTGATTTTTCTTTGCTTCAACAGGTCAGCTCACAATTAACCAAGATTGAACAAGCACTCGTTCTCACAGAAAAACAATTAGCAACAGAGCAACAAAAGTGTGTAGATGCAGATTTACAGGCAAAGCAAGCGGCAGAAGCGTTAAACCAGCTTGAGCAAGAGTGGCAACAATTAGAACCCAAAATAAAAGAAGCCGCTAAGTGGGATCAGCAAGCCGATGGTTTGCGTATTCAGTTAACTGAGCAGGAAAATGTCTTTCAGCAATATAGCGTTATTATCACAGAGCAGCAGCAACATCTTCAGGTAATTCAACAGCAACAACAAGTGCAGCAGCAGCGTCAGCTGCAATTGTCGGCTGCTCTTGAGCAAAGCCATACATTCAAAGGTGTGGCTGAGCAATATGCTTCTGTTGAAGATAACCTACAGCAATATTTAGCGGCACACCGCGCTTACTCGGTACTGCGTAAAGAAAAGCTGCAAATAGAATTTGAACAAGACAATAATCAGCAGCAGCGGGTAGTACTAGAGCTGCAAGTACAAACACTGAAAATTAATAAATCGGATTGTGAAGCGCAAAGCAAAACGCTTGATCTTGAACGGTTAGAGCAACAGCAAACGCAAGAGCGCGCACAGTACGCAGAAAAGCAGCAACATCGCGATGTATTGCGTCAGGCTATTTCGGGAACCAAAGAATGGGTATCGCTGCTAGTTCAAGCTGGCAAGTTGCAAACAGAGCAGCATGAATTACAGGGTGTGTTAGCGCAATCAGAGCAACGTCTAACGGTATTGCAGCCAGAAATTGATATTCTTTCGGTTCAGCAGAAAGAAGTTGAGTACATGCTGCAGCAAAGTCGCGCTGTCATGAATTTGGGTGATTACCGCAATGAATTAAAAGATGAAGAAGCTTGTCCGTTGTGTGGTTCGCTTGAGCATCCTTATGCGATCAGTAATCCTGTTGTTGATGGATTATTACAAAGCCAACAACAACGCTTACAAACGCTGACTAAGCAACTGCAAGATGGTGATGTCGAACGACGCCAGCTTCAGCAATCATTACCTAGAGATCAGCAACGTTTGGTCTTGCTTAATACTGAATTTCAGCAGCTTAATATCCGTATTGAGCAGTTATACACGCAGTATGAAAGCATATTTCTCGCAGTAAATAGTGCTGAAGTAATACAGCCACAAGCTGATCTTCAAACACTCAACCAGCAATTGCTCCAATGGCAGCAAGACGTTGAACAGGCTGACAATGATCTAAGAAAACTACAGCAAAGCGGTGAACAACGTCAGCAGCAAATCGTGTTGGGGCGTCAGTTGCACACTCAGCTACAGCAGCTTCAACAGGATGAGTCAAAGTTAACCAAGCAGCTTCATGAGTTAGCGCAAGCCGCTATGCAATGGCAAGAGCGTCTTAAATCACTTGAAAAGCAAAGCGCAACTCAAGAGGCAATACGAACGTCACGCTCGAATGCATTGAATGAGCAATACACCAGCAACGTGTGGCTTGAGCAATTAAAAGCACAAGGTGAAGAAGGATTCTTCCTGCAGCTTAATCTGGATGTTCAACAGTTCATGGCTAACCAACGTGACTTACTGGCTAGTGAAAAGTTACTGGCAGAGCTTGCGCCTAAAATAGCAGAAGCAGAAACGTTACTGCAAAATACCCAAAAGCAATGTTCAACCACGGGTGAAAAAGTCGCGTTGCTGAAAAAAGACATTCAACAAATTTGGTTAAAACGCGTCGAGATTATTGGTGAAAAAAATCTACAGCAAGTAGAGCAGCAACATAAACAAACGTTAAAAACGCAACAAGAATCACTAACCCAAATACAAGCGGTGCAACGTCAGTCGGGTGAAGCACAAGCAGCCGCAGATGCCGCACTGAAAAGTGTCCAACAGCAACAAATAGAGACGCAGAAAGAACAACAAAAAGCAGTAATACGTTGGAATGAATGGCAGCAAAAGCTAACGTTAACCGAACAACAGCTTACGGCACTACTGAGCAAAGACGATGCGTGGTTAACTCAAGAGCGTGAAGCGCTAAAGTTGATTGAACAGGCGCTATCTTCCGCGTTAACGGTATTAGTGGAACGCGAACAAGCGGTTATTGAACATCAAGCATTAGCAGCTTTATCACATCAGTGGTTAGTACAGCATGAGCTGGCAGAAGACAGTGAGCAGCAAGCTGAATTAGTTGCTGATTGGAACCAGCAAAAAAGTGCACTGGATGAGCAAGTCTTCCAACATCGTCAACAATTAGAGTTGGCGAAACAAGCTGAGTTACAATCAGGCGAATTGACTCAGCAGCTTATAAAGCAGCAAACGCAAACCGAATTGTGGCTACAAATGAATGAGCTGATTGGTTCGGCGACGGGTAATAAGTTCCGTACTTTGGCGCAGGGTTTAACATTGCAACAATTGGTAATTTTAGCCAATGAGCATCTGCAAGATTTAGCACCACGCTATGCTTTACAGCCCGTACCGGGCAGCCCGTTAGCACTGCAAGTGATCGACCATGATATGGGGGATGAAGTGCGCAGTGTTGAATCACTATCGGGTGGTGAAAGTTTCTTAGTGTCTCTTTCTTTGGCGTTAGCGCTTGCTTCACTGGCTGCGGATACGCGTCAGCTAGGCTCTTTGTTTATCGATGAAGGCTTCGGCACATTAGATCCTGATAGTTTAGAGATGGCATTAGCTTGCCTTGATGCATTACAGGCCGATGGGCGTCAGATTGGGGTGATTTCACATGTGGGCACACTGGTCGAACGTATTGGTGTACAGGTTGCGGTAGAGGCAGTCGGTGGCGGTCGTAGCCAAGTATCAATTAAGGGCTAAACGTAACTAATTGAATACATATGAAGAGTCATTAAGACAATAAGACACCAGATGCATTGCACTTAGATAAACACTTGGTTACGTTTTTATCGCCAAGAGTCACAAAAGTGTCATACTTAACACACATAATGACGCTCAAATACAGCAACTACTAGGTAAGTATCACTATGGTAAGAAGGATTCTTGTTGTAGAAGACGAAGCACCAATCCGCGAGATGTTGTGTTTTGTTCTAGAACAAAAAGGCTATCAACCAATTGAAGCCGAAGATTATGATGATGCATTAGAAAAAATTTGTGAACCTTATCCTGAATTAATTCTAATGGATTGGATGTTACCGGGTGGCTCAGGCATTAACCTGATTAAGCACCTAAAGCGTGATGAGCTAACGCGTCAGATCCCTGTAGTAATGTTAACTGCACGTGGTGAAGAAGAAGATAAAGTGCGTGGCCTTGAAGTGGGCGCTGATGATTACATCACCAAACCATTTTCACCTAAAGAGCTAATGGCACGTCTTAAAGCGGTAATGCGTCGTGTATCACCTACGTCATTGGATGATGTTATTGATGTACAAGGTTTAAAGTTAGATCCTGTGTCGCACCGTGTAACAACGAATGATGAACCATTAGACATGGGGCCAACAGAGTTTAAGATGCTGCATTTCTTTATGACACACCAAGAGCGTGTGTATAGTCGTGAGCAGCTATTGAACAATGTGTGGGGTACTAACGTGTATGTTGAAGATCGCACGGTTGATGTACACATTCGTCGTTTACGTAAAGCGCTTGAAGCGGGCGGGCACGATAAAATGGTACAAACAGTGCGTGGTGCGGGTTACCGATTCTCGACACGTTTGTAATGGTGTGCTTTAGTATAACGATCGTTTAGTACAGTGACTGTTTTATAAACAGTGTCTATCAACAGCAAAGTATGATCTCTATTGCCACACGGTGAATGAGAGAACAGAAGTATATTGAAAAGCGATGAAGGGGCGAGAGCTAATCTTCATTGATATGGAGTTTTAATGGTTGAGCGGTTGTCGTGGAAAAAGCTGGTTTTGGAACTGGCTCTTTTTTACTTTCCTTGGGTAATTCTCGGTTTAGTGTTTGGCTATTTGCCGTGGTTCTTATTGGTTGCAACCTGGATTCAGTTAATCTGGCATTTTCATAATCAATTGAAGATGTCTGACTGGCTATGGAAAGAACGTAGCCTGACTCCCCCTTCTGGTTCCGGTAGCTGGGAACCGCTTTTTAATGGCATGTATCGTTTGCAGCAGCGTAATCGCCGTCGTCGTCGAGAACTTGCTACATTAATTCGCCGTTTCCGAAATGGCGCAGAATCTATGCCTGATGCCGTTGTTGTTTTTAGAAGCGAAGGCAATATTGTTTGGTGTAATAAACTGGCACAGCACTTATTGGGTTTACGTTGGCCAGATGATGCAGGCCAGCCGATCAGTAATTTATTGCGTAGCCCTGATTTTGTTCGCTATATCGCCAAGCAAGAATTTGAGCATCCGTTAGAAATCACTTCACCGCTTAATTATGACCGTACATTAGAGCTGCGTATCATGCGTTATACCGAAGGCGAATACCTGATGGTGGTGCGTGATGTTTCTCAATTGAAGCAGTTAGAAGGTATGCGTCGTAATTTCTTTGCTAACGTTTCTCATGAATTACGCACCCCAATGACAGTACTGCAAGGTTATCTGGAAATGTCGAAAGACCCAGAAATGCTGGTGGGGCCAATGTGGGGTAAGGCACACGGTGTAATGACCGAGCAACTTGTGCGTATGAACTCTTTAGTTGAGCAGTTACTGACGCTCTCTAAGATTGAAGCAGCCCCGACGATAGAGCTAGAAGAAACCGTTAATATTCCTGCCATGCTCGACATTCTAGAGAAAGAGGCCATCTCGTTAAGTGGTGATAAAAATCAACACTTTACGTTTGATGTTGATGCATCATTAAATGTCTTCGGTGATGAAGATCAGCTACGCAGTGCCGTGTCTAACTTGGTATATAATGCCGTTAAACACACCCCTAACGATGCCAATATTACAGTGCGTTGGTATCTCTCTGCTGGTGGACCAAGGTTGGAAGTGACTGACAGTGGAGAAGGTATTGGACCACAACATATTCACCGTTTAACAGAGCGTTTTTATCGGGTTGATAAAGCGCGCTCACGTGAAACGGGTGGCAGTGGCTTAGGCCTGGCTATTGTGAAGCATGCGCTGAGCCACCACGATTCACAACTTGAGATTGAAAGTGAATTAGAAAAGGGCAGTACCTTTTCTTTCACCTTGCCTCAACGATTAGTAGCGAAAGCAGCATAATAGCGACGCGAACAAAGCATCAATCAATAGCGACCATAGAAGGTCGCTTTTGCCATTTTATTTTTGGCTGAATGTATAAGGACAACCATCTTATATGAGTGTAATTCGCCGTATTCTTCCCATGATATTAGCATTCAGTATGCACAATGCTTGGGCATTAGATGCTGATTTAGCCGAATACCAAAAAATCAGTGGTGTCTCTGGTAATTTATCGTCTGTCGGTTCAGACACGCTCGCCAATCTGATGACCTATTGGGGCGAAGAATTTAAACGTAAATACCCGAATGTGAATATTCAAATTCAAACCGCAGGTTCATCTACAGCCCCTACCGCATTAACAGAAGCAACGGCTCAACTTGGCCCTATGAGCCGTAAAATGAAGGCCAAAGAAATTGAAGCGTTTGAACATGAATACGGTTATAAGCCAACAGCTATTCGTGTCGCCATTGATGCTTTAGCAGTGTTTGTTCATGAGGATAACCCGTTAAAGGGCATTAATTTTGAGCAGCTTGATGCCGTATATTCTCGAACGTATCGCTGTGGTGCAACGCAGCCTATTACACGTTGGGGTCAATTAGGTTTAACAGGGCGCTGGGTTGACCGAGATATTCAACGCTTTGGACGAAATTCGGTATCAGGTACGTATGGTTATTTTAAGCTACGAGCACTATGCAAAGGTGATTTTCTTAATAATGTTAATGAGCAGCCAGGATCGTCATCCGTCGTACAGTCGGTATCAACATCATTGAATGCGATTGGTTACTCTGGTATTGGTTATAAAACGACGGGTATTCGTGCGATTCCAGTAGCGAGAGAGGGAGATAACTATGTGGATGCAACGATTGAGAATTCGATAAATGGCAGCTACCCACTAGCTCGTTACCTGTACGTATATGTTAATAAGCATCCGAATAAACCATTGGATCCGATTTTAGCTGAATTTTTTAAATTTGTTTTATCGCACAATGGGCAAAGTGTCGTTGAAAAAGATGGATATATACCCTTACCAAGCGGTGTTGTAAAAGCCGATTTAGCCTTGCTTAAGTTGTTGAATTAAAACTGATTGGATTTAACGAAATGAATCGAGATAACTAGATTTTAGTTATCTCGATTGTTTATGTTAATTACTCTTAATGACCATTATTCTTCAATCGATAATTGCCATCCCGCTTTTTGCCAATATTCTTGTTCTTTGATTAAATCAGCCGCTAATAGTTTATTATTACCCAACCAACCGAGGGGTAAAGTAAGCTGCCAGTGCTCTTTCTCTGCCTTAATTTTGATGGTAGGTAAAGGTTCATCAATGCGTTGCCCGTTTAGAGCGGTAGCAATACGCAGCGTGCGAATCAGAGGGTATAAATGTTTACGCTTGTAGATACTAAGTTCTGGCATTTCTTCTAGTTTTAATGCTTTACGTTGAAAACGCACCAAGGTGGCTAATACCGTTTGTTGTTCAAGATTGAAGCCTGGCATCGTACTGTGGCGAAGTAGATAAGCAGAATGACGATGAAACCCTGGATAACTAATACTTAATCCCACTTCGTGAAGTAATGCTCCCCAGCTTAATAATATTGAGAGCTCTGATTTTGCTAACCCAGGATGCGTGTCTATTTGGTTATAAAAATATTCAGCAGCATGTTTCACACGGTTTGCTTGGCCAATATCGATATTATATTGCTTTGCCATGGCATTGGCCGTGCGTGTACGAATATCGCTATGACGGAAACGATCTTCCATTTCATACAATAAACCTTCACGTAGTGCACCATCTGAGTAAATCATTTCATCTATATTCAAAGCGCTAAACACCGCACTTAAAATCGCAAGACCAGCAGCAAAAACGGGTTTACGGTCATCGGTTAAACCGGGTAGATCAAGGTCTTCCGTTGTTTTGAATGACAACACTTGTTCGATAAGTTGGTTTAAGCGTTTGCTGGTAATCACCCCATCAGAGTAACCGCTAGCGATTAATACCTCTCGAATAGCTTTTATCGTGCCTGAGGATCCTACTGCTTTATCCCAGCCGAATTTACGGTATTTACTGGTGATACATTCCATTTTTTGTTGTGCGGCAAGTTGTGCCGCTGCAAAGTTTTTACTGTTTAACTTAGCATTTTGAAAGTGGCTTTTATTGTAGCTTACACACCCCATATGCTTGCTATAAAGTATATGGGTATCGAATTCTTCACCGATCACCAGTTCAGTACTGCCGCCGCCTATATCTACGATCAACTTACGTCCCGTATCGGGCTGGGTGTGCGCAACCCCTAAATAGATTAAGCGAGCTTCCTCAGTGCCGGGAATGATTTCTATAGGGTAGGGCAATATGCTTTCTGCACGCTTTAAAAAAACGTGGGCATTACGGGCTTGGCGTAGGGTATAGGTGGCAGCAATACGTACATTTTCGGGTGCGAAACCTTGTAATCGTTCTGCAAACATCGTTAAGCAGTTTAAGCCACGTTGAATCGCAGCTTGATCTAAGTTCTGTTGGGAATCTAACCCTGAAGCAAGGTGTACCCGCTGTTTGTGGCGGCTGATAATTTGCAAGCTTTGCCCTACAACGCGGGCAACAACCATATGGAAGCTATTTGAGCCCATATCAATTGCTGCAATTTCACGAGGACGTTCGTTATTAATGAGTGTCATTGTTTGTTATCGCCTTTTCTGCTCGTTTCTTCAGCTGCTTTTCACTGTGTTTTAGGTAATCGTAAATGGCGATTTGTGAGCGAACTTTACGACGATTACCACGAGGCACATATTGATTGCTCATTTCTTTATCGAGAATACGTGCCTTCACTGTATCTGTAAGCTGAATGTTTAAGATGTCGATGATTTTTTTCTTTAATGCAGGATCATTGATCAGGCAACCCACTTCAATGCGGTTGTCGATGTTGCGTGTCATCCAGTCGGCAGAAGAGATCATGACATCTGGGTTATTATTATTATTGAATACTGCCACTCTTGGGTGCTCAAGAAAGCGGTCAACAATGCTGATTGCGGAAATGTTCTCACTGATCCCTTTTAACCCTGGTATAAGCGCACACATACCTCGAACAATAAGCTTAATCTTGACGCCGTTATTACTCGCCTGATACAGCATGTTAATCAAGCCCTTATCGACAAGGTTATTAACCTTAAGTGTAATACCAGATAGCAAATTTTGCTTAGCATGTGCAATTTCACGATCAATTAAATCGTAGAGTCGGCTTCGTGAGTTACGAGGTGAAACAATAAGGTGGGTAAATTCAGCTGGGCGATAGGGGTTTTGGATGTAACTAAAGACTTGCTTTACTTCGTCTGCAATCTCTGTGCTACAGGTCATTAAAGAGAAATCAGTATAAATACGTGCTGTTTTTTCGTTAAAATTCCCAGTACCAATGTGCGCATAACGAACTAGTTTATCGTCTTCTTGTCGGGTGATAAGGCATAACTTAGAGTGAATTTTTAAACCTGGTACCCCAAAAACGACATGCACCCCGGCTTCAGTTAATCGCCTTGCCCATTCAATATTGGCCTCTTCATCAAAACGCGCTTGTAGTTCAACCACTACGGTGACACGTTTACCGTTATTGGCCGCATCAATCATTGAATCAATCACCCGTGAGTGTTTGGCTACTCGGTAGATATTAATTTTTATTGAACGTACTTTGGGGTCGTATGACGCCTGGCGAATAAATTCTGTTACATGGTTAAAGGTGTGATACGGATAATACAGCAGAATATCTTGTGCTTTTATGGCATCAAATGCGTTACGTGCTTGGGTGAAATGGTAGCTTTGAATGGGTGGTAATGAGGCATTTTCAAGGTATTTACGCCCGACATTAGGGAAGCCGATAAAATCCTTGAAGTTATGGTAACGACCACCAGGAATAATACTGTCGTAACGGGACACTTTAAGTAGTCCACACAGCACATCGGTCATATTGCCCGGCATATCACGCTGGTAAACAAAGCGTACAGGCATTGCCGTGATGCGTTGATTTAGCCCTTCAGACATTTGTTCCAGTAAGCTATGTTCTACCTCTTGGCTAAGATCGTATTCGGCATCTCTGGTCATTTTCATTGAGTATGCGGTTAGGCTATCGTACTCAAAGAAGCCATTGAAAATATCATCTAAGCAAAAGCGGATAATGTTATCGAGCAAAATGAGGGTTTTTTTTCGTTTACCTTTAGGCTCTGGCAATTCGATGAAACGGGGGAGTTGATCGGTTGGGATCTCAATAAGCGCATGACGTTTTTTTTCACCTTGCTGCATTTCAATGGCAAGGTATGAGTATTCGTCTTTCAGAAATTGCAGTAGGTCAATATCGTCAGTAAGCAGAATCGGCGTAATGTGGGGCAAAATGGAATCACGGAAATATCGGCGCAGCCAATTTTGTTGATGCTCGTCTAATTGAAGATCGTTGACGAGAAAAATATGGCGACGTGCCATTTCAAGTAATATCTCATTGTATAAAGTATCAAAGTCTTGATTCATTTTTAACACACGACTTTGAATTTTGCTTAAGAGGTGCTTAGCGCCATCATCGCCGCCTTGTACCTGATTGATCAGAATTCTACGTTTAATGTCGGCAAATCTTACTTTATAGAATTCATCGGTATTGCTAGAAAAAATACCCAAGAAGCGAACACGTTCAATTAAAGGGACAGATTTATCAGCCGCTTCTTGCAGTACTCGTTCATTGAATGATAACCAGCTAAGCTCTTTTTCAATATAGAGAGATTCCGTGCTCATTGTTTTCCTGTTGTATTATTGAATAGACGATATTGCGAACGGCTTCTTACAAGATAAATAAACGCAGTATTGTGGTTTGATTAAAAGTAGGGAATGACTCTTCATTCCCTATTGAAGTACGTGGAATTTATGCAGGTACGTAATCTTCGATATCCACAGTTAAATCATCGGCTAACTTTTCGAGTTCATCTTGAATAATATCCAGATCAATATTGGCAGGGGTTTCTAATTGAAAAGTCGCGATGAAAATGGGGTATCCCCAGTTAGGTGCACTTTGAGTTTCTGTCTTCAATTTGTTGATATTGATGTTCAGCTGGCTCAATAGCGTGGTGACTTCTTTTACGATACCTGGGCGATCATTGCCCGTTACTGTTAGTTGATGTAATTCTGGTAAAGGCGCTGTTTTTTTTGCTTCTTCCACTATGTGTATTTGTAATTCATCTATTTTGGTTAACGCTGCACTTAATTGCGGCATGTCTTCAGGGGCCACTTCCACTTGCAGAATACCGGCAAACTGACCAGCTAGTTTACTCAGGCTACTGCTTAACCAATTTCCGTTATTTTGGAAAATCGTGTCAGAGAGAAGCTCTACAAGCCCTGGGCGATCTTTACCGATAATGGTGATGATAAGATGTTTCATAACGAATTTCCTTTTTCGTGAGAGTGGGTAATGAGTAAAAGTAGAGTGAAACTTTTATATTAGTACTATACCCAAGTTACCTCTAGATGCTCACTGAGATCACTCTGAATCCTGCATATTGAGGCTGCTTGGGTATATTAATTATTGAAGCATAGAGGGATTCTGTCCACATTCGAACGAGAACCATGAGTTGAAATCTGAATAGGATCATAAATCATTAAGAGTACTGACATTTTATTGCAACTTTATGTCATTTTAATAAGTCGGGATTTCAATAAAGAGGTTACAATGATCTTTGTGGATCCTGTTGTCACAAAATTGTCATCTAAAAGACATATTATTAGTAAACGTATAAAAAGCTAGAGGTAATAATGGCGAGTGCCAGCGCATTTTTGTTGGGGGAAAACCGTGGTCGACGTTTAAGAGACCGATTGGTGCGGTTTGGTGTAACAGCTGGTGGCATTTCTGTACTTATTACTTTGGTTTTGATCTTCTTTTATTTACTTTATGTCACGCTGCCAATCTTCTCGTCAGTCACCGTAAAGCCTCGTAATATCACTATTGCTTCTTTCCCTGATACCGTTGCAGCCGTTGGCGTTGAAGAAAATAACGATTTCGCTTTTCGCTTTTCTAAGCAAGGCGAACTGACTTTTGTCAGCTTGAAACCTGAAGACTCGCTCGATCCTATTATTAGCCAGCACTCTATTGCTAATAACCCCGTTAGTTTTGCACAAAGTCTCCCTCGCGATGCTATTTTTGCTTATGGGCTAAGCGATGGTTTCGTTAACGTTGTAAAACCCATATTTCAGGTTAGCTTTCCTGGTAATAAACGTATAAGCACAGCCAGTGTTTCTTACCCTTTGGGGCAATCACGTTTCTTACTTGATCCGCAAGGGCAAGCCATTGTGGATCTTGCTATTTCATCTCGAGATAGTGAAGCCATTATTGTTGGTAAAACGGCTGATAGCCGCATTGTTGCCATGACATTTAAAGGTCAAGACGATGCATTAAATAGCGGCCCACTAAATACGGGCTCTATCTGGCAACCTCATTCATTCGAAATTACAGACGTACCACAAAACATTAATGAGATTATTGTGACGCCAGATGGGCGCACCGTCTATTTACGCAGTGGTAATTATATTTACGTCGTACAGGTAAACCAATCTGGTGCCAAAGTCCGTGATGTCGTGAATGTGAGTGATAAAAATGGCAACATTGAAAAGATAGAGTTGCTATCAGGTGCTAATTCATTGTTGCTTACTGCCTCTGATAATTCTGTATCGCAATGGTTTGAAGTGGTTCGTGATGGCAAACGATCGTTAGTGAAAGCTCGTGATTTTGAGTTTTCAGCTATCCCGATAAAAGAGTTGGTTTCTGAGTACTACCGCAAAGGCTTTTTTGCTGTACAGCAAGATGGCATGTTGTCGGCATACTACACATCAGAACGTAACGTGTTATACAAAGAACCTCTATTTGAGCAAGTACCTGATAAGCTGATTATTTCTCCTCGTGCAGATCGCTTGTTAGCCATTTCAGGGGATCAATGGCAAACCTATACCGTTAAAAATTCTCACCCTGAAATTGGCTTTGCTTCTTTGTGGCAACAAGTATGGTACGAAGGGTATCAAGAGCCTGATTACGTATGGCAATCAACGTCTGCCAGTGATGAATTTGAACCTAAGCTGAGTTTGGTGCCTATCGTATTTGGTACGCTAAAAGCAGCATTGTATGCCATGTTTTTTGCAATACCGTTAGCATTGGCTGGCGCGGTTTATACTGCATACTTTATGTCATCTAGAATGCGTAATGTAGTTAAACCGACCGTTGAAATTATGGAAGCGCTACCAACCGTTATTCTCGGTTTCTTAGCGGGGTTGTGGCTAGCTCCGATTGTAGAAATGTACCTGTCAGGTATTGTGATGAGCTTGATTTTATTTCCAGTGACTATTTTATTGGTTGGCTGGGGATGGGCTGTATTACCGGGGAAATGGCGATACCGTATTCCTAATGGCTTTCACATTGTGATTCTTATGCCTGTGATTGTGCTATTGGGCTACGGGTGCATAGCGGCGAGTCCGTATATCGATCAATGGTTATTTGACGGCGATGTGCGCGGCTTTCTTACCAATGAACTAGGTATTGGCTACGATCAGCGTAATGCACTCGTTGTTGGTATTGCAATGGGGTTTGCGGTTATTCCTACCATTTTCTCTATTGCTGAAGATGCCATCTTTTCTGTGCCGGGTCATTTAACCAGTGGTTCATTAGCATTGGGTGCAACGCATTGGCAAACTCTGACAAAAGTGGTGCTGTTAACGGCAAGTCCGGGTATTTTTTCTGCGCTAATGATGGGGTTAGGTCGAGCTGTCGGTGAAACAATGATTGTGCTGATGGCTACGGGGAATACCCCTATTATGGATTGGAATATTCTGCAAGGGATGCGTACATTAGCGGCAACGATTGCGATTGAAATGCCAGAATCTGAAGTGGGCAGTTCACATTATCGCGTCCTATTTCTTGCTGCATTTGTCTTGTTTATATTCACTTTTATTTTTAATACTATCGGTGAATTGGTTCGCCAGCGCTTGCGCGAAAAGTACAGTTCATTGTAATAATCATGTGTGTGATACCACGGATGGGCAATGTGTATTCGTGTATTGATTCAAATAGAGTTTATTCTGTCGTTATAGGAATATGGAATATGTTGATTAATGATTAAGTGGTTTAAATCAGGCTCGCCTTGGATATGGCTTACTGCGGGTGCGGTAAGTTTAAGTCTGGTTGCTGTATTGGGTTTATTGCTATTGATTGGCTGGAAAGGGCTCAGCTTTTTTTGGCCGGCGCCTGTTTATCAATTTGATGTGTCGATCAATGGTAGCAACCAAATAATTATTGGCGAAATATACGAACAAAAAAGTATACCGGTTGAACAGCTAGCTGATGCAGGAATCGATGTTTCTAGCATTGAAGGTAATAGCGTACCGCGTTACTTAATTAAAACGGGCAATCGAGAGCGTGTCGCGCTTGATTTTATAACGTTACTGAAAACGCAAATCACACGCCAAGTATTGGCAGACAATATAGCGGTTATCGATCGTGATAAGAATGGTAAATTTTACGGTTATCCTATCGGTTTTATTGATGGCGGTCAGCGTCGCGGTGTCGAAGATATTGAGGCTGGCGTATTACAAGCCAATCTTGTGCGTACCCAATTAGATGACCTACAAGAGACTGAGATTGCAGATATTAATTGGCAATTAAATCAGCAGCGGTTAAAGCTGCGTAAGTTAGCCGTGAATGAATCATCAAACGATCCTGCACAGTTCTCATTAGATGAATCGGCACAACAATCGATTGATACAGAAATAAAACGGTTACAAGATGCTTATTTAGAGGTAGAACAACGTCTTTTTGTGCTGCAAGAAAAATTGCAAAATGATGCATTAGTTGTCGTTGATATGCATGGTAATGAAGTAATGTTGCCGATGATACAAGTGTTGGATATGTGGTATCCGAATAATTTATCATTTTTGGGTAAGTTTACGCACTGGGGGCATCAGGTGGTTAAGTTTTTAACCGAAGACCCCCGTGAAGTTAATACTGAAGGTGGCGTTTTTCCTGCTATTTTTGGTACTGTTTTCATGGTGCTACTAATGAGTATTATAGTGACACCACTAGGCGTAATGGCTGCTATTTACCTACATGAATATGCAGGTAAAAATGGCTTTACTAAGCTTATTCGTGTGGCTGTGATTAACTTAGCGGGTGTGCCTTCTATTGTATACGGTGTGTTTGGTTTAGGCTTTTTCGTATACATGGTTGGGGGAACAATCGATGATGTGTTCTTTTCGTCACAACTGCCAACGCCTACTTTCGGTACACCAGGTATTTTATGGTCGGCACTGACATTAGCCATTTTAACCTTGCCTGTTGTGATTGTATCAACAGAAGAAGGTTTGGCGCGTATTCCTAGTTCAGTGCGCCATGGCTCATTGGCATTAGGTGCCACGCAGTTTGAAACGTTGTGGCGAATAGTATTGCCAATGGCAAGCCCTGCAATAATGACAGGTTTAATTTTAGCGGTTGCACGTGCAGCAGGTGAAGTTGCTCCTCTTATGTTGGTGGGGGTCGTAAAAATGGCACCCACGCTGCCTGTTGATGGTCATTTTCCTTATGTGCATTTAGATCGTAAGTTCATGCACCTTGGATACCATATCTATGATGTCGGCTTTCAAAGCCCCAATGTAGAAGCGGCTCGCCCATTAGTGTATGCCACCTCATTTTTACTAGTGACTGTTATCGTCGGCTTGAATTTAACAGCCATTGGTATTCGAAATCATCTACGTGAGAAATTCCGCTCTTTAGAGCAGTAACGCGTTGATATAATAGCGAGAAACACATGCTTTCAGTTAATCCATCAATGGGCTTATTTGAGCCGTTAGATTTAGCCTCGTTACCCGATGACAAAACGGCGATGTCAATTGAAGGGCTCGATCTTCATTACGGTAATACGCAGGCGTTGTTTGATATTAATATGCGCATTGCGAAAGGGCAGGTTACCTCATTCATTGGTCCGTCAGGTTGCGGTAAATCGACATTATTACGCTGCATTAACCGAATGAATGAATTGGTGGAAGGTTGCCGTGTTGATGGCAAGATCATGCTTCATGGTCAAAACATCTATGACAGTAAAGTGGATGTAGCATCATTACGTCGTCGAGTGGGTATGGTATTTCAGCGCCCGAATCCATTTCCTAAATCGATTTATGAAAACGTGGTTTATGGGCTGCGTTTGCAAGGGTTGAAAGAGCGTCGAGTACTTGATGACGCGGTTGAAAACTCATTACGTGGTGCGGCGTTGTGGGATGAAGTAAAAGATCGTTTACATGAAAATGCCTTTGGTTTATCAGGTGGTCAGCAGCAGCGTTTGGTGATTGCCCGAGCGATTGCGATTGAGCCTGAAGTCTTGTTATTGGATGAACCTACATCAGCGCTGGATCCTATTTCGACGCTGACGATTGAAGAATTGATCAATGATCTAAAAACGAAATACACGGTCATTATCGTAACCCATAACATGCAACAGGCTGCTCGAGTGTCGGATCAAACCGCATTTATGCACATGGGTGAGCTGGTGGAATACTCTAGTACCAATGATATTTTTACCACCCCAAAAGAGAAACGCACTGAAGATTACATTACTGGCCGATACGGTTAAGGAGTCGCAATATGTTAGATAATTTAAGCCTTGGCCGCCATATATCTGGTCAGTTTAATGCCGAATTAGAAAGTATCCGTACGCATGTATTAGCAATGGGTGGGTTAGTTGAACAGCAGTTAGCAGATTCATTAAAAGCAATGCATCAGCAAGATGCTGAATTAGCTAAACGTGTGATTAAAGACGATCACAAAGTTAATGCGATGGAAGTAGCAATTGATGAAGCGTGCACGCGTATTATCGCGAAACGTCAGCCAACCGCGAGTGATTTACGGTTAGTTATCGCCATAATTAAAACCATTACTGATCTAGAACGTATCGGTGATGTAGCAGAAAGTATTGCAAAAGTGGCATTAGAAAACTTTACGAATAAACAATATAACTTATTGGTATCGTTAGAAGCACTTGGTCAACATGCCGTGAAAATGCTGCATGATGTACTTGATGCGTTTGCGCGGATGGATGTAAAAGCAGCCGTTGAAGTGTATCAAGAAGATGATCGTATTGATCGTGAATATGAAGCGATAATTCGTCAATTGATGACATATATGATGGAAGATCCGCGCTCAATACCCAATGTATTACAAGTAATGTGGTCGGCGCGTTCTATTGAACGAGTTGGTGATCGCTGCCAAAATATTTGTGAATATATTATCTATTTCGTTAAAGGCAAAGATGTTCGTCATACTAATCCTGATGAAATCGGCAATATATTGAAGTGATCAATAGCAGCAGTAGGCACCCTGAATAGGTTATACAGGGTGCTTTACGGCGTAGTTATTTAAAACTTATGGTTATTTAAAACTTATAGTTAGCACCAATGTAGAACGTACTGTAATCAGAGTCGACGTCTAGTGGCTTAACTGAAATGGCCTTGTAACCTGCCTTGACTGTCACGTTTTGATTGAAATCATAGCCTGCTTCTAAGCCGTATGACAAGCCAGTATCACTGTCAGAGAATTTATCAACATCACCAAAAAAGTCTTCTTTGAATTCTTCTTTTACACTGTGTAAGCCCAACTGAGCACCTGCGTAAAAGTTATCATTGAAATAATATTTAGGTTTTACATTGATACCGAATGAGTGAGCTTTCAATTCGGCAGACCAACCATCAACTATTGTCACTTTATCCTTACCATAGCTACGATATTCACCTTCGACACCAATGACAATCTGTTGCGTGATTTGGAAGTCATAGCCTGCCACCAAGCCAATGCCAGTATCGAATGATTCACTATCTAGGCGGTTTGAGCCTAAGTCAGCACCGATGTAAAAACCATCTTTAGATGCTAAGGCTGGAGCTGAAAGTAAGGATGCGATAGTTAGAGCAAAGATTGTCTTTTTCATAATATACCCAAATAAATAAGTTGTGATTGTTTTTATACCCGCAGAAGTAACTGCGTTTCGATGTGAGAGATATTAAATTAAACACTGTTCATAATGTAATTAGTTTGGTCTATATCGATTATTAGTAATGCTTATTACCTGTGTTAAGTGCTCATGCCGAAGGGGTATATTGGAGGCTTATTGGGAACTCAGTAACTTAATTATCGTTGTTGATGAATATGTGAGGGGAAGAAAGGTAGGTTTGATAAGACGATCAAAAAAGCCCCTAGAATAAAGATATGAGTCGTAGGGGCGAGAGTAACCAAATGGCTGAATGGGTTATATTTTCATTATAGAAATTGGAGTAACTAGTGGTTCTAATTATAAAATTTCTAACGCTGTTATTATCGATTTTAACTAGCAAGAATGATCAGATACTTATTTAGGTTGGTATAAATACTATTCAAAAAGCTAGAATTTAAAATTAACCCCCATTTCGTATGAGCTTTCAGATGTAACACGTTCGCCTGGGCGTACTCGGTATTCACCGTAGGTATACTTTAAATAGGGTTCAACCCATTTGGGTTTAAATGTAATAGTAATATCATGGCTGTTGATGTTGTCATTTACGACATCTTGAGACCAGCGGTTGCCTGAAAGTAGTCGATCATGATTAAAGTTATAGCTGGTATTAAGCCACGTTAAAGGGCTATAACTAAGTCCAACTGATGATTTCCATTCTCGTTGATCTAGCCAATCAATATCTATCAAGGCTTTTGTGTCACGCCATTCATGAGAGGTACTTGCAAATGCCATGAGGTTCTCGGTTAATGCAGTACCTGTGAAGATACCAAGATCATAAATATCTATGCTATCTGCACGGCCATAACTCGCAAAGGCTTCAGTATAAAATTGACCAAACATCACCCCATAACCAGTGCCTATTTCTAGGTAGCCAGTAGAATCAATTTCGGCGCTTACATTGATTTCTTCGGTAGCTTGAATTGATCCGATTACTGTACCTATCCAGTCATCACCCGTTTTAGATACTTGGAAACCGATTTGTGGTTCAGCTGTGGCTGGCTGAAAAGAACTTGCCAATATTGCAGCAACGGCAAGTACCTTGCTAATAAATTTCATATGTTCACCAAGGCTTATTGTCAAAAGAACCGCTGAATGGCGGCTCTTTTTTAGGTTTGAATCAATCGTTTAACCCGTATGGTTAAGAACGGTTGATCTGTGCCTTGATGTTTTCACGTAGATCTTTCGCTTTGGTACGCAGCTGAGATTTTTGCTCGTTAGAAAGGTTACCAAGATTTGATTTAATTTCTGCAATATCTTTTATACCACCGTTAGCTGTCCAATATTTATCATCATGGATAATGCCAACGACCTGATTATTATCATTTTTGTATACAAATACGTTTTCAAAGTTATAAGACTGACCACCCATCGTGATTCGAGCGGTATTGGCCGAGTCATCATAGGTAATCAAAGCAATATAATTTCCTTCAGAATCAAGTGCTTTGTAAGTGCTATCCCCAACAGCAACAACAGAGTAGTTAACTGGCAAAATATCACCAAGAATAGGGAGTGTAGGCTCCATCTCTATTGGATTTTGGTTGTCAGGTCGAGAAATAACTGCTGCGAAGAGTCGTCCATCTTCGTTTCGAAAGACAACTTCGGTACCATTATCGGTGCGGAGAGTGACAGTATCATCAGTGATCTGGACGTGACCTACTACTTCACCTGTACTGTAATTCGTGATCTCATTATTGTCATTAATTGTAAATACACCTGAATCTGTGTAGATGACGGTTGAGTCATGGGTTTTTGTATCAACGGTGATGACAGTTCCATTATCACCAGTAATAGCAAAGCCATTATGAGTTTCTGAAATATCACCGTATGTTGGTGTTGTAGTATCAAAGCCAGGATCTAATTCTGGATTGCCATATTCTGGATCCAGTTCAATAGGATTTTCAAGTTTAGGGGTAAAGCCATAACCCGGATCTACGTCCTCATTTTTTGAACCGGAAGAAGATGAACAGCCAGCCAAAACAGACACAGCAATGAGTGAAGCCAGTAATTTCTTTTTCATTTGATTCTCTCAATAAAAATTAGTTAGATATTACGAGCTTCCATTGCTCTGCAGTGCCGTTTTATTATGGCTATTTATTGACCTTCCTAGTCGATGAGAGAATATTAAATTGAGCGGTGTTTTTTATCTAATCACCAATTATTATCTAACTGATAAGGCCTGCTAATTAATCTGACTAGCTTAAGTAGCCGATAAGGAGTACTTATAAGGAGGAAGGTTAGTAGAAAGTAGAATTGCCTAATAATAAGAAAGAAGTTTATCAGGCAATATCGCGTTATTTTACAGTTTCTTTTTGCAGTAACTGATTGATGAGTTTATGCAGCCAAAGTGTTGTTGGGTTTCGTTTATTCTTTTGATGATAATAAGCGATAACAGGGAAAGTGATATCTTTACCATCAATACTGACCTTCATTCCGCGTAACTCTCTCAATTCTCGCTCAGGGACAAAAGTGGTTGATGGATAGACCATATCGGTGTGTCTTACTACATCGAGCACTGCCATTGGTAATTCAGAGCGAAATCCAATTCTGACACTCAATCCATGACTTTTCATTACTCGCTCTGCTTGAGAGGTATTTGAGTTCCAATCTGGAATGATCAAGTTAGCCATTTCATAGCCTTTGACATCTTTGGGGGAAATGACGTCTTTTTTAATTGGATGATCTTTACGTACATATACAATGAAGGTGTCATCCCCGACTTTTTTTCGAATTAGTTCTTTAGGTGCATGATGAATATCAAAATTAACTCCGATGGCTATCTCACCTTTATTCAAATCTTCAAGTGTTGTCGGTGACCAGTTAAGAAGATGTACATCGACATTAGGTGCATCTTTACGAATAGCATGGAACAACTTACTAGAAAGGTAAGTAAGGATATGTGGCGCTAGTGCAATACGGATTGATCCCTCAAGATCGGCGGGATCAAAGTCTTGGCTGCAGTTTAAGGTAGAAGATAGTTCATCCATAACTGGATTAATACTATCCATCAGCTCTTCACCGAAAGCTGTTGGTTTTAGACCGTGTCGCGTTTTCACAAAAAGCTCGTCTTCAAAATGGTTGCGAAGTTTGAGTAAGGCTTGGCTGATTGCGGGTTGACTGACGAACAGTCGCTCAGAGGCTTTTCGCATATTGAGCTCTTGCGATAGAATCACAAATGTTCGTAGTAGATTGAGATCGAGCTTTAAATATAAATCTTTCGCCATACTGGCTACCTCTTAAACCATCCATGTTGATATCAAGCTACCAGAAAACTGATAATCACAAAGTGCTTTTTTGTTTGAACAAAGCATTATGCGCGATCAAAACTTATTTTGGGCTGAACAGGTCAGGTATAAAAGTTTGATTGTCTATTGGTGAACGTACGTAGCCTTCTTTATTCACCTTAGGTAACGAGATAGTTGGGTAATCAATTTCTTTATAGGGGATCTGAGTTAATAGGTGTGAAATACAGTTGATGCGTGCTTTCTTTTTATTGTCTGCATCGACAACCCACCAAGGGCATTGTTTTGTGTCTGTATAGGCAAACATTGCGTCTTTTGCTGCGGAGTATTCAGCCCAACGATTGCGGGATTCTAAATCCATAGGGCTAAACTTCCAACGCTTCATTGGGGTATTAATACGTTCTAAAAAGCGTTTTTCTTGTTCGTCATCAGAGACTGAAAACCAGTACTTAACCAAGATAATGCCTGAGCGTTTAAGCATGCGTTCAAATTCAGGGCATGAACGAAGAAACTCGTTGTATTCTTCATCTGAACAAAAGCCCATGACTTTCTCGACACCGGCGCGGTTGTACCAACTACGATCAAGCAATATCATTTCACCAGCGGCAGGAAGGTGAGAAACATAACGTTGAAAGTACCACTGTGTTTTCTCTTTTTCTGTCGGCTGAGGCAGTGCAACAACACGACAAACACGAGGATTAAGCTTTTCAGTGATACGTTTTATTACCCCACCTTTACCCGCGGCATCCCGCCCTTCAAAAATAACGACCACCTTCATACCAGAGTGTTTTATCCATTCTTGCAGTTTTACCAGCTTTATCTGCAAGTTGGCTAGCTCAGATTCATAGTCCTTTTTCTTTAATCGATTGACTGAATTGTTGGACATTGTTCACTCCAGATAAAGCGTACTTAAGAGAGGATGTTATGTAATTGTAACCTTAAGAATAGTTGTTCAGTAAATTTTAGGTATTGATATGACAAAAAAGAATAGCTGTAGCTAACTATTTGTTTGAATTGCAATTGCATGGTGTATCATTTTATTTTTATATGTGTTTTTATTGTAATGATAATTATTATTAATTAATGGTTTATTATTTCAACTTCACTGAATAAGGTTTTTTGATGTACCGATTAATATCTGGATTGGCTGTTAGTTTATTACTAGCAGGTTGTGGTGGTGGTGATGGAGGGAGTGATTTTTCTAAAACGACCACTGACGCACAACGCACTTGCCCACAAAACATGGAATGTGGCTTTTTGTCGGTACCGAAAGATTACAGTAATTTGAATGATGGCAATATTGATGTCTATTACGGTGTTCGCCGAGCAAATATTCCGTCTCAGCGCCTTGGTATTTTGGTTTTCAACTTTGGAGGGCCTGGTGCGAGTGCAGTAAATGGTGCTGGTTCTATGGCTGCAAACCGTTTACCCAATGATATTTTGAATCGCTTTGATATTGTTGGAATGGATCCAAGGGGGGCGGGCCGTAGTGAATATGCTAAAGAACTTACCCAGTGTGCTGAAAACGGTAATTGTGATAATGAATATGCAACATTTTCGCAGTACGTAGGCAGTAATAGTGTGGTAAAGGATCTTGACCAATTACGTCAGAAATTTGGGGATGATTATCTGAATTTTATCGGGTATTCCTATGGTACGCGTTTAGGTTCGTTATATGCGCAACAGTTTCCTGAGCATGTGCGCGCTATTGTGCTTGATTCTTCGATGCCACCAAATGCAGAAAACTACCTACAATTGCGTTTAGGTAATACTAAAGGTTACGACACGGTGGCGAATTACCGTCTAGAAAATACATCAAGAATGAGTAAATTCGAAACAGTGGTCGATACCATCAATGCCTCTAGCTATTACGTTGATACAAAAAATAAGACGTTCTCTAAATATGAATCTGACAGCACATTGAATCGTCTTGTTAGCCGACAATCTTATAACGAATGGGCTCCAATTTCAGATGGGTTATTCAAATTTCTGAAGGATGATGATGCCACTGATTTGCAAACAGCTTTGTCTCAACCTATTTCAAGAATGAGTGAAAACTTTTCATCTTCTTACTCGCGAAGTGATGCTCTATTTGGTGCTGTGATTTGTACCGATGAACTTAGTCCGATAAGTACGAATGAGGTATTAAGATCTGATTTTATGAAGGAATCTAAATTATTTGGCCATTATCAATATGAACAAAATGCATCGTTATGTGCAGACTGGCCGAACTCTCGAGATTCAGTCGCGAATATCGAGAATATGGAGCAAAAGTTAGCGGGTCAGCGTATTTTGATTATCGGCGGGCAGTATGATCCCGCGACACCATATGCTTGGACGGAATCGATGCGTCAGCAATTTGGTAACTTGGCTTCTCTGATTACGGTGAATAACTATGTTGACCACGGTTTTAGCTTTGATGGCAATACGTGTATCGATAACCCAACGACGCAATATTTATTAAACCCAGAAATACCTGTTGGTAATATTAACTGCGATGGCTCTATTCAAACGAAATCGGCCATGTACTCTAGCGGTATAGCGTCTGAAGACGATATCCATCCGGCGAAAAGAGTTCGTGGTTTTTAAGGTACATAATCGACAGGAAAATAAAGCCAGCCATAGTGCTGGCTTTATCGTTTAAATAGTATGAAACCTAACGGATTGCGTTGATTACTGCAGAGATCTTTTCAACCGATGTAACAGGAATGCTGAAGTCATCAATATCGGCGCTACCCATATGTGCTTGGTTAGCGAATTGCACCATATGACTCGGGCGTGTGCTTTTCCCTGATAAGTGAATTTCACTAATACCAGTACGAGTGATAATTTGTTTTGCGTTAGTAGCCGTTACTCCGGCACCCGCCATTATACTCAGACGTTCACCACAATATTTAACCATTTCAGCAATCATATCTACGCCATCAAGCGCATTAGCTTGTAAGCCTGATGTTAGTATTCGCTCACAACCGGCGACCATTATGTTGTCTAATGCTGCCATTGGATCAATACATTGGTCGATAGCGCGATGAAACGTTACCCCTAAGCCATTTGCTTCTTTCATTAGGCTATTAAGAATATCGCGATCGATATGACCTTCTTTCGTTAATACCCCAATAACGACACCCTGAAGCTGTGATTTTTTCGCTGTGTGAATATCAGCCAGCATGATTTCGACATCATCACTTGAAAATAAGAAATCACCTTGGCGTGGGCGAATCATGGCATAAACAGGAATTGAGGCGTGTTTGGCTGCTAACTGCATAAAACCTGAGCTGGGTGTTAAACCACCAAGGGCCAATGAAGAACATAATTCAATGCGGGAAGCGCCACCTTGCTGTGCATAGTGAAGTGACTCTAGGTTGTCGATACAAACTTCAAGTTGGATTGTCATTATTATTCAAATGCGAGTGTATAGGTGTTGGCAGTTTAATCCATATGACCATAAATGTGACTAAATTTTGGGAGGGAATAAGGGCAGTTCGATTAATATTGAAAGGGCAGTTTTGTTCAGATAAAAAAAGGGCCCGGTGCAATCCGGGCCTCATCGTTCTTTTTGCCTTTGGCTGACTTAGGCTTTACGCTTTTGCGTTCGTTGCCTCAACACCGTGAGCATGGTGTTGTTAACTCTTCAATAAGAAGAATTATAGGTCTGCAGTGTGCTCAGATAGGTAGTCAGCAACACCTTTTGGAGATGCGTCCATACCTGCTTTGCCTTCTTCCCACTGTGCTGGACAAACTTCACCGTTTTTCTGGTGGAAGTTTAGTGCATCAACCATGCGTAGCATTTCGTCGATGTTACGGCCTAGTGGAAGGTCGTTAACTACTTGATGACGTACAAGACCGTCTTCGTCGATAAGGAAAGAACCACGGAAAGCAACGCCAGCTTCTGGGTGCTCTACATCGTACGCTTTACAGATTTCGTGTTTAATGTCAGCGATTAATGGGTACTTAACTTGACCGATACCGCCATCTTCGATAGCAGTGTTACGCCATGCGTTGTGAGAGAACTGAGAATCGATTGAAACACCGATTACTTCAACGCCTTTCGCTTGGAAATCTTCAAAGCGCTTGTCAAAAGCGATTAGCTCTGATGGGCAAACAAAAGTGAAGTCTAGTGGGTAAAAGAAAACTACTGCTTTTTTACCTTTAGTGAACTCTGCGAAGTTGAAGTTATCAACAATTTCGCCGTTACCTAGAACAGCTGCAGCAGTAAAATCTGGTGCTTGACGACCTACTAGTACCATTTTGGTGCTCCTAAAATATTCTGTTTGTCGCCGACCTTTTCGGTAGGCTCCTTGTTTGGACGAGACAAACTATACCTAAACTGTTAGATTGAAAAAAGCGGAATAAATAGATTGAAGTAATCGGAAAAAACGATGAGCAAATTTCCTTCACTAAAGCAGCTTCACTATATTGTTACTTTGTTTGAAACGCGCCATTTTGGCAAAGCGGCAGCAAAGTGCTTTGTTAGCCAATCGACTCTGAGTTCAGGCATTCAAAATCTTGAGGAATTGTTGAATTGCCAATTAATCGAGCGTGATAACAAATCGTTAGTCTTTACCTCTACAGGGGAAGAGGTCGTGATACGTTCCCGTGAATTACTGGCACGTAGCCAAGATCTGATGGAATTATCAAGTGGCACAGGTGATGGCATGGAAGGCCAGCTTCGGGTTGGTTGTATACCGACTATCGCTCCATTCTTGCTGTGCGATTTGGTGCAAGAGGTGAATCGTATGCACCCTAACTTGAACCTTCTGCTGCGTGAAGACACTACCACGAACCTGTTAGCAGCGTTACGTAATGGTGAAATGGATGTACTGATCTTAGCTTTGCCTGTTGATATCAATAACATGCACAGCAAGGTCGTAGGGCGAGATGCCTTTAAAATGGTGATCAGCAAAAATCAGGCTGAAAAAGTGAATGTTCCCCTTCGATACGCTGATTTACCAGATGAATCGGTTTTCTTGTTAGAGAAAGAACATTGCTTAACTGATCATGCTGTTTCTGCGTGCAAGCTGACCACCAAAGAAAAAATAAACCCCTTTACAGCCACAAGCTTACACACGTTAGTGCAGATGGTAGCGAATGGGTTAGGCACAACCTTTATTCCTCAAATGGCTATCGATCATGGCTTATTAGATAATCAAAACTTAGTTGTTATTGAACCACCGGGGCAGGCTGCTTACCGTGAAATTGGTTTAGTGTGGCGCCCGACGTCTAGCCGAATCAAGACCTTTAACGGTCTTGCCGACATAGTAGAAGGACTTTTATAGTCCTTTTGAAGTCGTGCTGGTAGAAAGCACAATATTCCAGCACGATCTTCTGATATCCCATCAAAAATCAAGATATATCATCTTATTATCTTCTGAGCGAATACCTCTTTTTTGTAGGTTTATTATGTTTCGTATTGCAAATAAATGAAATTGAGTGAATATTCTCGCCTATAATTCCTGTATGAAATGCAACCACAATGTAGCCCTAATATACTGTTATTGAAATCTTTATAGCGAATGTAATGGATGCATTCTGTTTTAAACGTTTTTTATTAAAAATCCTTAACGCTCACTTCTGGTAATTTAATTACGTAACTTGTTACATTTTTTGCTGTAATTCTTACTATTTATATCAACCGAGTTTTTTACTGTTTTTTGTTTTAATTTTGCGTTTTGAGCTTTAACTCTACTAGTATTTAACTTGTTGTTTTGAATTGATTACTTCTCTTTTGCTGCAAGCGTGTAGTAAAAAAATAATTTGCAATTGTTGATTTGTTACGGCAACGTAAATAGGGCGTTAACGCAGATGATTGCAGAATTTAAGGTTTTTCAATTATTGATAAAAGTAGTGATTAAGTTACAAGTGAGTGGAGGGGTGAAAATGACGGACAATCAAGGCAACGCGGATTATGAAGTTAAACTGTCATTACAGACAATACTGACAGCAGAACAACAAGAAATATTAAGTAGTGAAGCCTTGCAGTTCGTTGAGCGTTTAGTTCAGCGCTTTGCTTCCCGAGTTCCTCAATTACTTTCTGCACGAGAAGAACGCCAGCAAAAAATAGATGCTGGAAAGCTACCTGATTTTCTGCCAGATACGACGGACATACGCAACGGTAATTGGCGTATTCAAAATATACCAACCGACCTACAAGATCGACGTGTTGAAATTACCGGTCCCGTTGACCGTAAAATGGTGATTAATGCCCTGAATGCAAATGTAAAAGTATTCATGGCTGATTTTGAAGATTCATTTGCGCCAGCTTGGAATGAAGTGCTTGATGGGCAGCGTAATCTGCGTGATGCGGTGAATAACAATATTAGCTACACCAACCCAGATAACGGAAAAGAATATGCGTTAAATGATGATCCGGCGGTATTGATTTGTCGTGTTCGTGGTCTTCATTTACCAGAAAAGCATTTGTTGTGGCAAGGGGAGCCTATTCCTGGATCACTGTTTGATTTTGCATTGTACTTCTTCCTTAACTACAAACAGTTACTAGAAAAAGGGAGCGGCCCTTATTTCTACCTGCCCAAACTACAAGCGTATCAAGAAGCGGCATGGTGGAGTGATGTCTTTAGTTTTACTGAAGATGAGTTTGGTTTGCAACGCGGCACAATCAAAGCAACGGTATTGATTGAAACTTTACCAGCCGTTTTTGAAATGGATGAGATTCTTTATAGCTTGAAAGAGCATATTGTTGGTCTTAATTGTGGCCGTTGGGATTATATTTTTAGCTATATCAAAACGCTACGAAACCATCCGGATCGCATCTTGCCAGATAGACAAGTTGTTACGATGGAGAAGCCATTTCTAAATGCTTATTCCCGTTTATTGGTGCGTACTTGTCACCGTCGTGGTGCATTTGCAATGGGAGGAATGGCTGCATTTATTCCATCAAAAGAGCCAGAGCGCAATGCATGGGTACTCAATAAAATTCAAACCGATAAATCATTAGAAGCGAACAATGGCCACGATGGCACATGGGTTGCGCATCCAGGTTTAGCCGATACTGCTCGTGCCGTGTTTGATGAAGCATTGGGTACGCGCAATAACCAATTAGATATTAGCCGTGAAGATGATGCCCCAATTACTGCGGCAAAGTTACTCGCACCATGCGACGGTGAACGTACGGAAGAGGGAATGCGCCACAACATTCGTGTCGCTGTTCAGTACATAGAAGCATGGATTACGGGGAATGGGTGTGTGCCTATTTACGGATTGATGGAAGATGCAGCAACCGCTGAAATATCACGCGCTTCAATTTGGCAGTGGATTAAACACGGTAAATCACTGAGCAATGGAGATGTGGTCACCAACGCGTTATTTGAAGACATGTTAGATCAAGAAATGGTGGTGTTGGAACAAGAGCTAGGAAGCGAACGATTCCAACAAGGCCAGTATGAAGAAGCTGCAGCGCTTATGTCGCGATTAACAACCAGCGACGAGCTTGTGAATTTCTTGACTGTTTCAGGTTATGAATATCTAGCTTAGTTAGTTGAATATCTAAACTGACAGTAAATAGATAAAAAATTAGAAAAGTAAAAGTCGAAGTAAAGAATGCATTAACGATTACGTTAAGCGAATTATCGCCAAATGAAACGAGGGACATCATTATGACATTGACTCGCCAGCAGCAAATAGAAGCTATTGAAAAAGACTGGGCTGAAAATCCACGTTGGAAGCACGTAAAACGTACTTACACCGCTGAAGAAGTAGTAAATCTACGTGGTTCATTTGCCCCTGCAAATACGATTGCCCAGCGCGGCGCTGATAAGCTGTGGGATTTGGTCAATGGTTCTTCGAAAAAAGGATATGTTAACTGTCTAGGTGCATTGACCGGTGGCCAAGCAGTTCAGCAAGCTAAAGCCGGTATTGAAGCAATCTATTTATCAGGTTGGCAGGTTGCTGCCGATAACAACACGGCATCGACGATGTATCCTGATCAGTCGTTATACCCTGTAGATTCAGTACCATCAGTGGTTACTCGTATTAATAATTCATTCCGTCGTGCAGACCAAATTCAGTGGTCTAGTGGCAGTAACCCAGAAGAAGGCATTGATTACTTCTTACCGATTGTAGCCGATGCTGAAGCGGGTTTTGGTGGTGTGCTTAATGCGTATGAACTTATGCGTAATATGATTGATGCTGGTGCCGCAGGTGTTCACTTTGAAGATCAGTTAGCGTCAGTGAAAAAATGTGGTCACATGGGCGGTAAAGTTTTGGTGCCAACCCAAGAAGCGGTCCAAAAATTAGTGGCTGCACGTTTAGCGGCAGACGTCGCGGGTACAACCACTTTGGTTATAGCGCGTACCGATGCTAACGCAGCAGATTTGTTAACGTCAGATTGTGATTCATACGATAACGACTTTATTATCGGTGACCGCACTGCGGAAGGTTTCTACCGTGTACGTGCAGGTATCGATCAAGCCATCTCTCGTGGCTTAGCGTATGCACCGTATGCCGATCTTATTTGGTGTGAAACTGCGAAGCCATGTTTAGAAGAAGCACGTCAGTTTGCTGAAGCGATTCATGCACAGTACCCTGATCAATTATTGGCATACAACTGTTCACCATCGTTTAACTGGGAGAAAAACCTGGATGACGAGACAATTGCTAAGTTCCAGCAAGAGTTGGCAGATATGGGTTATAAATACCAATTCATCACGTTAGCTGGCATTCATAACATGTGGTACAACATGTTTGAATTAGCCCATGCTTATGCTCAAGGTGAAGGCATGCGTCATTATGTTGAGAAGGTACAGCGTCCTGAGTTTGAAGCGGCAGAACGTGGGTATACGTTTGTTGCTCACCAGCAAGAGGTAGGTACGGGTTACTTCGATAAGATGACAAATACGATTCAAGGTGGTCAATCTTCAGTAACGGCATTAACGGGCTCAACAGAAGAAGATCAGTTTTAATTAATCTAAGCATCATTAGGTTATCGTCGAGGAGCACTTGTTGCTCCTTTTTTTTATACATTTTTCTCTTGAGCAGATACTAGCGTTGAGTAAGGCGATGCTGTTTGGTTGCAGTTATTACTTGGGGATAAACGATGTGAAAGACACGTTCTAATTCATCATAATTATCATCTATTTGTTCAGAACACAGCGCGAGTTGATGTAACTTAGGACGTCTTGCTGCCATTCGCATTAAAACCCGTTCAACGCTTGTTTTTTCTCTGTATTGGATTAACCATTGTTGCTGCCACATACGGGCACTCATCAGAACATAGCGTTCGGGTAAGTTTGATTGGTACTGCCGAACAATGCTTTCTGCGTATTGTACAAAGTGCTCTAAGGAATAAGGATGAAAATCTTGCCAGTGAACAGCAAGGAAGTGATCCCAAACAATATCTAATGCAATGCCACTAACACGGCGCGTGTTGTCACTAAATAAGTACCGACATGCCTTTACTTCCGGCATTGCATCAATATAACCATCGACAAAGCGGTGCAGTTTTATACCATCGGCGACGGGCTTAACGTGTTGCGTGTAAGGATCGCCCCGAACGAAATCAGCCAGAAGGTTCCCTGCCATATCACTTTGGCAACAGTCAGCCAAATGCAGATGAGCAAGAAAATTCATGGGTACAGTCTTGTTTTAGGTGGTGTCGTTATCATCAGCAATCGGGTCTATTTCCTCTTGTATCTCTAGTAAGTTAATCGCGATAGAAACAAAGTCTGCATCTGTAATTATGCCGACTAATCGTTTTTTTTCCACTACGGGTAAGCAGCCAATTTTATGTTTTTGCATATAGATAGCAGCCTCTTTAAGGCTGGCATGAGGATCAACACTCATCAGTGTGTGATGCATGCATTTCTCTAGAGGGATATCTAAAGTAGATAGGAAGTTGTTTTTTGTAATGTGCTCTAGGCTGGACTCTTGGGCAGACAGCACATCACGCTGAGTTATAATACCGATAAGTTGTTCATCCATATCGGTTACTGGAATGTGTCGAATGCCAACATCTTCCATAATGGCTTTTGCATCGGCCAATGTATTATGTGGCTGTAAGGTATGTGGGTTTGGGGTCATCATATCGGAAACTGTAAACATATAAACCTCCGGCAGTCCTACTGCAATTAGGTTTCAACAATTCGTTAGCACCTATCCTAATATTGTATCCATCATTTCTTCCTTTTATTGAGACATCAGTTCACGCTGAATGTAATTGTTATAAATCTGCGTAATAACCTGACAATAAAAGCAATATTTAAAATATAGGCAACGATCTTTTTAACCTCTCATTACTGAATGTAGCTAATCCTAGCGTAATAACGAATGACCAAAATCAATGATTAGTCCGGTAATTAGCGAGTTACTGTTGCCAGTTTGAGATCGTATTATTATTTTCGAGCCACAAAAATAATAATAGAAAGCTAGAGTTAATAAACGTTCACTCAGTAGGAACACTTAATGACTAAAGCCTTTGTTAGTTGCCTGTTGTTTTGGTTTGCGTTAGTTGTATTTCAGGCTAAGGCCGACGATAAAGTGGCAGCGACAGCCAAGATTATTGGAGGAATTGAATCATCCCAGAATGAAGTACCGTGGCAGGCTTATCTTAATATGACGTATTCCACCGACAACGGCAGTGAGACATTTGTATGTGGTGGTGTGGTTATTGCCTCTCAAGTTGTTCTAACCGCTGCCCATTGCATGCAAAATGGAGCAACAACAGTTCGGGCTGAAAATGTAAAAGTGTGGGCAGGGATTACCAGTGTATTTAGCGCCCGTACATCTAATGCAGTTCTTGTAACAAAAGTTATTCTTCACCCTTCTTATAATGACGGTCGCTTTGCCAATGATATTGCGCTTTTGGTGCTTGGTGCCCCTTTGCCTGTTGCATCTATCCCTATTTTACCTGCTACTCGGGCAGAGCAACAATTAGCGGATAATGAATTTGTTAATGGATGGGTTGCCAACGGTCAGCGACCTGCGAATTTATTAGTATCAGGGTGGGGCGCAACCCAAATAGAACCCGATAATAGTGCAGGTTCAACAACGTTAAGACAGACATTACTATCAGGTGTACCTGATACGACCTGTGATAATGTGTGGGGTTCGAATATTAGCGCAAGTGAATTAAGTATTTTCCTTTGTGCTGGCTCTACTTCCCCCTTACTTGCCCGTGACAGTTGTTTTGGTGATTCTGGAGGGCCACTAGTATGGCAAAATGTGCAGAAGGCTAGCGACAATGATTTTGGATTGCGTTTAGTTGGGTTAGTGAGTTTTGGTGAAGGTTGTGCGGGGCTGCTGCCCGGTGTTTATACCGAAGTTGCTCAATACCATGATTGGATTACTGGCCTGCTTAGCAGTGAACTGAACATCGAGGCTATGATAATGCCACAATTTACGGTTAATCCATTTCATTCTGATTATACTGGCGCAGGTTCTGATATTGCTACACCTTCAACAACGGGTGTAACGTCGGATGACAGTGGTGGCAGCTTAGGTTTTTTCAGTGTGTTATTTATGGCTGCTTTTATCCGTTGGCGTCGTTCTTAAATTTGGCTGGCCATTATCTGTGGGATGTAATCCATTACTTTCGAGATTAGACCGAAAATTAATTTGTGATTCCCATCTTTCCTTGAAATTGCAGTGGGGCAGCCTATACTAGCTGCCTGCTGTTATTTGGGGCATAAAAAGATGCAAGTTTCTGATTTTCACTTTGATCTACCTGATGAGCTAATTGCTCGTTATCCACAACCTGAACGCACTGCTAGTCGTCTACTGCAACTAACTGGTGAAACTGGAAATATCCAGCATAAGGGCTTTAAGGATGTCTTAGATTTAGCTGAACCTGGCGATCTATTTGTATTCAATAATACGCGTGTTATTCCTGCCCGTATTTTTGGCCGTAAAGCGTCAGGCGGTAAGATAGAAGTGTTAGTTGAGCGCATGCTTGACGATAAAAGCATTCTTGCGCATGTACGAGCATCAAAATCGCCAAAGCCGGGTAATGAATTATTACTGGGCGAAAATGACGATTATCAAGCTGAAATGATTGCGCGTCATGATACGTTGTTTGAAATTCGTTTTAACAGCGATAAAACTGTTTTAGAAATTTTAGAAGAAGTGGGGCATATGCCGCTTCCTCCTTATATCGATCGTCCTGATGAAGATGCTGATAAAGAGCGTTACCAGACGGTTTATAATGCAAAACCTGGTGCAGTCGCTGCACCTACAGCAGGTTTACATTTCGATGATGAACTGATGGCAGCATTAAAAGCAAAAGGGGTTAATTTTGCTTTTGTTACTTTGCATGTCGGTGCGGGTACTTTCCAGCCTGTTCGTGTTGATAACATTGATGATCACCACATGCATTCAGAGTATGTTGAAGTACCTCAAGATGTGGTTGATGCGGTTAATGCGACTAAAGCAAATGGTGGTCGTGTTATAGCTGTTGGTACCACGTCGGTACGTTCTCTTGAAAGTGCCGCGCAAGATGCAGTTAAAAAGGGAACTGAATTAGTCCCTTTTTTTGGTGATACAGAAATCTTTATTTTTCCTGGTTATGAATTCCAGCTGGTGGATGTATTGGTGACTAACTTCCACTTGCCTGAATCGACGTTGATCATGCTAGTAAGTGCTTTTGCTGGTTATGAACATACCATGAATGCATATCTACAAGCGGTCGATAATCAATATCGATTCTTCAGTTATGGCGATTCGATGTTTATTACTCGTCGGAACAACGTGTAACACTTCTTATTATTAAGTCAGTGTGCCTTAAGGCTGCTTTTGTTAAAATAGCAGCCTTTGTTGTGTCAGGTGAACTGCAAATATCAGCAACAATTATGTGAAAGAACAGCACGCCTTAGTAATGGTGATATTTATTTATTCCGCTACGCTTTATGGCGTGGTGATTTGATCTCAATCGAATGATTGGCATTATGTGATAATGAAAGTGTGCATTGGGCAATTGGCCTTTTGCATTGAATCCCACTTGGGAATTATGTCAGATTGTTTCTCTGGCTTTTGGAGGCTTTGTGAAATTTGAGTTAGATAAAACGCAGGGACGCGCGCGTCGCGGTCGCTTACAGTTTGAACGCGGTACGGTTGAAACCCCTGCTTTTATGCCTGTTGGTACCTACGGTACAGTTAAGGGTATGACGCCTGAAGAAGTAAAAGATACGGGCGCACAGATTCTGCTTGGCAATACATTCCACCTGTGGCTACGCCCTGGTCAAGAAGTGATGAAGCTTCACGGTGATTTGCATGACTTCATGCAGTGGCATGGTCCGATTTTGACAGATTCAGGCGGCTTCCAAGTATTTAGCCTGGGTGCTACACGTAAAATCACTGAAGAGGGTGTACATTTCCGTAACCCTGTTAACGGTGATAAAGTTTTCATGGACGCAGAAAAGTCGATGGAAATTCAGTACGATTTAGGTTCTGACATCGTCATGATTTTCGATGAGTGTACGCCATACCCGGCAACACATGATGAAGCGAAAAAATCGATGGAAATGTCACTTCGTTGGGCACAACGCAGCCGTAATCATTTTGATAAACAAGAAAACCCAAATGCATTATTCGGCATTATTCAGGGTGGTGTGTATGAAGACTTACGTGATGTATCTGTTGACGGCCTAACAAATATCGGCTTTGATGGCTATGCTGTGGGTGGCTTGGCTGTTGGTGAACCTAAAGAAGACATGCATCGTATTCTTGAGCATACATGTCCTCAATTACCTGAAGATAAGCCTCGCTACCTGATGGGTGTAGGTAAACCTGAAGACTTAGTTGAAGGTGTTCGACGCGGTATCGACATGTTCGATTGCGTAATGCCGACCCGAAATGCCCGAAATGGACACCTATTTGTTACTGGTGGTGTGATCAAGATCCGTAATGCGAAACATAAAACGGATACAACACCTTTAGATCCGCATTGTGACTGTTACACTTGTCGTAATTATTCAAAGGCGTATTTGTACCACTTGGATAAGTGTAATGAAATCCTAGGTTCACGCCTAAACACAATCCACAATTTACGTTACTACCAGCGTTTGATGGCTAGTATCCGTAGTGCGATTGAAGAAGATCGTTTCGATGCATTTGTAGAAGAATTCTACGCGCGTCGTGACAGAGAAGTTCCACCATTAAAAAACGCTTAATATTTTAAACGAGGACGTTACTAAATGAGTCTTTTCATTTCTCAGGCAAATGCCGCAGCTGAAGGTGCTCCGCAAGGCGGCAGCATGCAGCTTTTTATCATGCTTGGTCTTTTTGCTGTTATTTTTTACTTTATGATTTATCGTCCACAAGCGAAACGTGCGAAAGAGCATAAAACACTTATGAGTTCGATGGGCAAAGGCGACGAAGTGCTAACTAATGGCGGTTTGTTAGGTAAGATCACAAAAGTTTCAGAAGAAACTGATTACATCGTGATTGCACTTAACGACAACAATGAAGTTACTATCAAGAAAGATTTCGTTACAGCTGTACTGCCGAAAGGCACAATGAAATCTCTATAATTTTTCGCTTTGAAGGATCATCGCAGTGTTAAACCGTTATCCCTTGTGGAAGAATCTGATGGTGGTGTTAGCACTGCTCATCGGTCTGCTTTATGCACTTCCCAATGTTTACGGTGAAGATCCAGCGATTCAAATCACCGGGGCGCGTGGCGCCTCGGTTGATATGTCTACTCTGGATACTGTCACCGAAGATTTAAAAAAGAACAATATCTCCTATAAATCTGTCGCTTTCGAAAACGGTACTGTACTTGTCCGCTTTAACGACACTGATACTCAGATCAGTGCTCGCGATATCATCAATGAACAGCTAGGCGATGATTTTGTCGTTGCGCTTAATCTAGCAGCATTAACACCTGACTGGCTTGAATCCATTGGTGCCTCACCAATGAAGCTGGGTCTTGATTTACGTGGTGGTGTTCACTTCTTAATGGAAGTGGATATGGATGCGGCAATGGAAAAGTTACTCGGTCAACAAGAAGAGACTTTCCGTACCGAATTACGTGAAGCTAAAGTGCGTTACCGTGCGATAAGCAAAACAGACTCTTCTGTCGAAGTACGCCTTCGTAATGATGAAGATCTAAAAGCTGCAGAAACGGCTCTCGCGCAATTACACCCTGATATGCTATTTACCGATAGTAATAGCAACGGACGTTTCGTTCTTACTGCACAGTTTACTGAAGCCCGTCTGAAAGAAATTCGTAACTACGCGGTTGATCAAAATATCACGATTCTTCGTAATCGAGTGAATGAGCTGGGTGTTGCTGAACCTCTAGTACAGCGTCAAGGTGCTAACCGTATTGTGGTTGAACTTCCAGGTGTTCAAGATACTGCTCGCGCAAAAGAAATTCTTGGTGCGACGGCAACACTTGAATTCCGTGAAGTCGATAGCACGGCAGACCTTGCTGCAGCTGCGGCTGGTCGAGTACCAGCAGGCAGTGAAGTAAAGTACACCCGTGACAAGCGTCCAGCGGTATTAAAGAAACGTATCATCCTTGCGGGTTCTCATATTACTGATGCGAGTTCAAGTGCTGATGAATATGGCCGTCCTCAAGTTAACATCTCGCTAGACAGCGAAGGTGGTAGCAAGATGACAGCGTTCTCACGTAATAATGTGGGCAAGCTGATGGCGACAGTGTTTACCGAGTATAAAGATAGCGGTAAACGTCAAGCCGACGGTAAAGTGATTCTTCAAAAGCATGAAGAAGTGATCAACCAAGCAACGATTCAAACTGCGTTAGGTCGTAATTTCCGTATTACCGGAATCGATTCGCAGGCAGAAGCACATAACTTAGCGCTTCTACTTCGTGCTGGTGCGCTGATTGCGCCTATCTCTATTGTTGAAGAGCGTACGATTGGTCCGTCAATGGGTCAGCAGAATATCGATATGGGTATTCAGGCGATGATTTGGGGCATGGTAGCAGTAATGCTATTTACCTTAATTTATTACCGTGGTTTTGGTCTAATTGCCAACATGGCACTCGTTATGAACTTGGTATTGATTATCGGTGTTATGTCGATGATTCCAGGCGCGACGATGACCTTACCTGGTATCGCAGGTATCGTATTAACAGTCGGTATGGCTGTCGATGCGAACGTACTTATATTTGAACGTATCCGTGAAGAATTGCGTGAAGGCCGAAGCCCTCAACAAGCGATTCAGCAAGGTTACGGTAATGCATTCAGTACGATTGCCGATGCAAACATTACGACACTTATCACAGCAATTATTCTGTTTGCTGTTGGTACTGGTGCTATCAAAGGCTTCGCTGTAACACTATCAATCGGTATCCTGACTTCAATGTTCACGGCGATTATAGGTACACGTGCGGTTGTTAACTTTGTCTACGGCGGTAAGCGCGTAGATAAACTGTCGATATAGGAGGCGCAAACATGTTTCAACTATTGAAAGTGGATAATGCGATCGACTTTATGCGCTGGTCAAAGTTCGCTTTTGTTTTTTCACTAATGATGATTGCAGTAGCAATTGGCACAGTGGCAACAAAGAAGCTTAACTGGGGTCTCGACTTTACTGGCGGTACGTTAATTGAAGTGGGTTTTGAACAACCTGCAGATTTGCTTAAAATTCGTGATTCGTTAGAAGCGGCGGGTTTTGGCGATGCTATCGTACAGAACTTCGGTACTGCTCGTGATGTACTTGTACGTCTGCAACCTCGTGAAAATGCAAAAGGTGAAGTACTGGGTAACCAGATCATCGATGCATTAAAAGTGGGAACAGGGCAAAGCGTTGAAATGCGTCGTATCGAGTTTGTTGGTCCGAATGTGGGTGACGAACTGGCTGAAGCGGGTGGATTGGCGATTATTATCTCGCTAATTTGTATTTTGCTTTATGTTTCGATGCGTTTCGAATGGCGTTTAGCTGCCGGTGCGGTATTAGCACTTGCGCACGATGTTATAATTACGATTGGTATCTTTTCTCTTCTTGAGGTGGAAGTCGACCTAACAATTGTTGCAGCCTTGCTGACCGTTGTTGGTTACTCACTAAACGATACGATTGTTGTATTTGACCGTATCCGTGAGAACTTCCGTAAAATGCGTAAGGGTGAAGCACCTGATGTGATAAATAGTTCTATCACTCAAACGTTAAGCCGTACGCTGATTACATCGGGTACAACCTTGTTTGTTGTTGTCGCTCTCTTTATGAAAGGCGGAACAATGATTCACGGTTTTGCCTTGGCATTATTGATCGGTATAACGGTGGGTACTTATTCATCAATCTACGTTGCTTCGGCACTAGCATTGAAATTGGGTATCACTCGTGAACACCTAATGCCACCACAGGTAGAAAAAGAAGGTGAAGAATTCGACGCAATGCCTTAATGGGTAGTGTGTAGCTTCATTCATAAAAAACGGAGCCAATAGGCTCCGTTTTTGTATCTATGATTTATCACTATGGGGATCAACTAACCCGAATATCTGTTTATTCTTATAGGCTAACAGCGATAACCATGGCGCTAGATATTGAAGCAATTAAAATCACGAGTGACTTGAATGTCTGTTTTGTTTCTATCTGATGCCCGAATGGCTGTGCATTTATAGTAAGCATAAAAAAAGCCCCGACACAGTCGAGGCTTCAGAAATTTTGAATCGTTATAAACGATTACTTAGCTAATGCTTCGCCACCGTGTTCACGGATTTTAGCGATGATTGGCTTAACTACGCGTGCGTTACCAGCAACGATGTTGCCAGATACTAGGTAGTTAGTGTTACCAGTAAAGTCAGTACAGATAGCACCGGCTTCACGTGCAATTAGTTCACCAGCGGCTAGTTCCCAAGGCTTTTGGCCTAGTTTAACTACGCCATCAACACGACCTGCTGCTAAGTAACAAAGGTCTAGTGCTGTACAACCAGATTGACGCATATCGTCACACTCAACAAAAATTGCTGATTGTACTTTGTTAAGCGCTTCTGCGTGTTGCTTAGCTGCGAATGGTAAACCAGTAGCAATAATAGTACCGCTAAGGTCACGAGGCTGTGATGTACGTAGACGTTGGCTGTTAAGCTGTGCGCCAGAACCACGTGTTGCAGTGAAGAGTTCGTTACGAGATGGATCGTATACTACAGAAACTTCAGTACGACCACGCATGCGTAGTGCAATTGAAATAGCGTAATGAGGCAAACCACGAACGAAGTTTTTGGTGCCATCCACTGGGTCGATGATCCACTGACACTCTTTGTCACGGCCTTCTTTAGTACCAGACTCTGCTGCAAGAATGCAGTGATCAGGGTAAGACTTAAGAATAGAATTGATGATGATAGCTTCAGCTTCATGATCAATATTAGTAACGACGTCACTACCTTTATTGGCAACTTCAATGCCTTGAGGTTTTTCTAACGATTTAATGACATGGTCACCAGCCTTTCGCGCAGCGCGAATGGCGATATTAAGCATCGGATGCATAGGATCTTCCCAACGGATGTTAAAGAACTAAAAATCGGCGGCGAGTATAACAGAGCTAGGGCAAAAGGGAAGTGGTTATTTTTTAAACATCATTAGCGAAAACTAAAAAAAGTAGAAAAACACGCTTTAGTTTTACATGTTTTCCCCACTTCTTTATAGGCTGTGCTAAAATCCACCCGCTCTTAAAAATAGTCGGAAATTGCTAAACCATGTTAGATAAAATAAGCGTTGTTTTAATTGGTACATCTCACCCTGGAAATATTGGCTCAGCAGCACGTGCCATGAAGGTGATGGGGCTTACGAATCTAGTCCTTGTTGACCCAGCTTGTGAGATAGACGCTAAGTCTCTTGCTTTAGCTGCTGGCGCGGCAGATGTCGTAACCAATGCAAAAATCGTCAAAACATTAGATGAAGCAATTGCAGATTGTGGTTTAGTGATTGGCTCAAGTGCACGTTCTCGTACATTAGAATGGCCACAACTTGATCCGCGTGAATCAGGTATCAAAACAATTGAAGAAGCAGCTGCGCACCCCGTTGCTATTTTATTCGGTCGTGAGCGTACTGGTTTAACGAATGAAGAATTACAAAAATGTCATTGCCACGTTTACATTCCGGCGAACCCTGAATACAGCTCATTAAATTTAGCAATGGCAGTGCAAACTGTTAGTTATGAAGTTCGTATGGCATTTTTAGAGTCGCAAAAGTACACGGGTGAGAAGAAAATTGATGAATACCCGCGTGCTAAAGAATTAGAGTTGTTCTACGAGCACCTTGAAAAAGTAACAACTCAGACCCAGTTCATTAATAAGAAGCATCCCGGTATGGTGATGACAAAACTTCGCCGCATGTTTACCCGTGCTCGTCCAGAGCAGCAGGAGCTTAATATTCTGCGTGGTATTCTTTCTTCTATTGAAAAATCATTAGAACATCGCGACAAATAACCCTACTGTGCGTCAGGTCTAAAGCTTGACTAAAATAGTCAGGTAAATACTTGACCATTTTAGTCGGGTATGTAACACTCGTGCTATATACATAAGTGGATAGCGGTGTGTTATGAGATTGACTTCAAAAGGAAGATATGCGGTAACTGCGATGCTTGATGTCGCTCTGCATTCTCAAGATGGTCCAGTACCTTTAGCGGATATTTCCGAACGACAAGGTATTTCACTGTCTTATTTAGAACAACTTTTCTCACGCCTACGTAAAGCTGGTCTTGTGGCGAGTGTTCGTGGACCAGGTGGTGGTTATCGCTTAGGTGAAGATGCGAATGACATCGCGGTAGGCATGGTTATAGCAGCTGTTGATGAATCGGTTGATGCTACAAAGTGTCATGGTAAAGGTGACTGTCAAGGTGGTGTACGCTGCTTAACACATACTTTATGGCATGACTTAAGCTCCCGTATCAGCGGCTTTTTGAATAACATCACTCTTGGTGAGTTGATGAAAGATAATAACGTTCAAGAGATTTCAGGTCGTCAAGATCAAGTCTTAAGCAATAGTTCGCTAAGAACGTCTTTTGGACATAAAAACACACACGATAGCACCACTATAGGTGTCGATGTCCGCTCTTAGTCGCTAGACATCCGTGTTTTCGGAGATGAAAATGAAATTGCCAATATATTTTGATTATTCCGCTACTTGCCCAGTAGATCCACGTGTTGCTGAAAAGATGATGCAATGCCTGACAATGGACGGGAATTTCGGTAACCCTGCTTCTCGTTCACACCGCTTCGGCTGGCAGGCTGAAGAAGCTGTTGATACAGCGCGTGAGCAAGTTGCTGATCTAATGAATGCTGACCCACGTGAAATTGTGTTTACGTCTGGTGCAACAGAATCTGACAACCTTGCAATTAAAGGCGCTGCGCGTTTTTATAGCAAAAAAGGTAAGCACATCATTACCTGTAAGACTGAACACAAAGCGGTATTAGACCCTTGTCGTCAGCTTGAGCGTGAAGGCTTCGAAGTGACATATCTTGCGCCAGAAGCAAATGGCTTAATCGATATGGCAAAATTGCGTGATGCGATTCGTGAAGACACCGTTCTGATGTCTATCATGCACGTAAATAACGAAATTGGCGTAATTCAAGATATTACCGCTATTGGCGAACTTTGCCGTGAAAACAAAATTGTTTTCCACGTTGATGCTGCGCAATCTATTGGTAAGCTACCGATCGATGTACAGGCAATGAAAGTTGACCTTATTTCAGTAACATCGCATAAAATTTACGGTCCTAAAGGAATTGGTGCGCTTTACGTTCGTCGTAAGCCACGAATTCGTTTAGAAGCACAAATGCACGGCGGCGGTCATGAGCGTGGTATGCGTTCTGGCACTCTTGCTACCCACCAGATTGTTGGTATGGGTGAAGCATTCCGCATTGCTAAAGAAGAGATGGAACAAGATCGTGTGCATACTTTAGCACTACGTACTCGCCTTCTTGATGGCCTAAAAGATATGGAATCAGTTCATATTAATGGTGACTTAGAGCAACGTGTATCAAGTAACCTGAATATTAGCTTTGCTTTCGTTGAAGGTGAGTCTTTATTAATGGCATTGAAAGATCTCGCTGTTTCTTCTGGTTCAGCATGTACCTCAGCAAGCCTTGAGCCTTCATACGTACTGCGAGCACTTGGTTTAGATGATGAACTAGCACATAGCTCCATTCGTTTCTCTTTTGGTCGTTTCACGACAGAAGAAGAAATTGATTACGCAATTACACAGATCCGTACTGCAGTAGAAAAACTGCGTGACATGTCGCCGCTATGGGATATGCACAAAGAAGGTATTGATCTTAACTCTGTTGAGTGGGCACACCACTAAGCTAGCGGTCATAAACTTGTGATCATCAAATGTCGAGGAAATCATCATGGCATATAGTGAAAAAGTCATCGAGCATTATGAGAATCCGCGTAACGTGGGCTCTTTCGATAAAAATGATAAAAACATTGGTAGCGGCATGGTGGGTGCACCAGCATGTGGCGACGTAATGAAGCTTCAAATCAAAGTAAGTGATGAAGGTATCATTGAAGATGCGAAGTTTAAAACATACGGTTGTGGTTCTGCAATTGCTTCTAGTTCGCTGATCACTGAATGGGTGAAAGGTAAGAGTTTAGACGAAGCGGCAGCAATCAAGAACTCAGCAATTGCTGAAGAACTTGAACTACCACCAGTGAAGATCCACTGCTCTATTCTTGCAGAAGATGCAATTAAAGCCGCAGTTAGCGATTATAAGAAAAAACACGAAGCAAACTAAGACGTTGAGGGTTGTTGTATGGCCATTACTATTACTGAAGCGGCAGCAAGTCGCGTAGCTACTTTCCTTGAGAATCGCGGTAAAGGCTTTGGCCTTCGCCTAGGTGTCCGTACTTCGGGATGTTCAGGAATGGCTTACGTTCTCGAATTTGTTGATGATATCAATGAAGAGGACGAGGTATTCGAAGAGAAGGGCGTAAGAATCGTAATCGATGCAAAAAGCCTGGTTTATCTTGACGGTACTGAGCTTGATTTTGCCAAAGAAGGGCTAAATGAAGGCTTCCAATTCAACAACCCGAACGTATCAAGCGAATGTGGTTGTGGTGAAAGCTTCAACGTTTAATCGCTATAGTCGTTTCCACTGAGCCTAACTGTTATATCTTCATATATACCAGTTAGGTTTAGTATTTAGAGATACCAGACGCGATATGAATCATTTCGAATTATTTAGACTGCCTTTCCAATTTGAATTGGATGGGGGTCTTCTGTCAACTCAGTTCCGGGAACTACAACGTCGTTTCCATCCTGATAATTTCGCTACAGCTTCAGAACGTGATCGCTTAATGTCGGTCCAAAAAGCAGCGCAAATTAACGACGCATTCCAAACGCTAAAAAATCCAATCTCACGAGCTGAATATATGCTTTCTGAGCAAGATATGGATATTCGTGGCGAACAAAAAACGCTACAAGATCCTGAGTTCTTAATGCAGCAAATGGAGCTGCGTGAAGAACTTGAAGATATCTCAGATGCAAGTGACCCTGAAAGTGCGCTATTCGATTTTGAACAGCAAATAACAGTGTTATATAAATCGCAATTGAGCACTCTTGAGCAACTATTAAATCAGGAAGATTGGGAAGAAGCGGCAGATGCCGTGCGTAAGCTAAAATTTATTGATAAGCTGCGCTATGAAATTGAACGTCTTGAAGAGACTTTCTTTGACTAATTGCTTCTCACCCGAGCACTAACTCCACAGGAAAGATAATGGCACTGTTACAGATTGCTGAACCAGGTCAGAGTGCGGCACCGCATCAACATCGTTTAGCGGTGGGCATTGATTTGGGTACCACAAATTCTCTCGTTGCTGCCGTGCGCAGTGGTGTACCAGAAACCTTAAAAGATGATGAAGGGCGTTCTATTTTGCCTTCAATTGTTCATTATGGTGAGGAATCCCTGCTTGTTGGTCATGAAGCCAGAGAGCTTGCTCAGCAAGATCCTAGTAATACTATCTTTTCAGTAAAACGAATGATGGGGCGCTCTTTAGCGGATATTCAACAACGTTACCCGCATTTGCCGTATCAATTTGAAGCGTCAGATAATGGTTTGCCTCAAATAATGACACGTACGGGGATAGTTAACCCGGTACAAGTCTCTGCCGAGATCCTTAAAACCCTTAATGCACGTGCTGTGGCGACATTAGGTGGTGATCTTGAAGGTGTCGTTATAACGGTTCCGGCGTATTTTGATGATGCGCAACGAGCTGGAACTAAAGATGCAGCTAAACTTGCAAACCTTAATGTATTACGTTTACTTAACGAGCCAACAGCCGCTGCGATTGCTTATGGTTTAGATTCTGGTCAAGAGGGTGTTATTGCTGTTTATGACTTAGGTGGCGGTACATTCGATATTTCTGTTTTACGTTTATCGAAAGGTGTATTTGAAGTATTAGCAACTGGCGGTGATTCAGCATTGGGTGGTGATGATTTTGATCATTTACTTGCAGATTGGATTAAAGAGCAAGCGGGCTATACTGGTGATTTAACTGCACAACAAATGCGTATGGTACAAGATGCTGCCACTGACGCTAAAATTGCGTTAACAGATGCGGATACAGCCCAGATTGATGTGTTGAATTGGCAAGGTTCTGTTACTCGTGAACAGTTTAATGCGTTGATTCAGCCTTTAGTAAAGAAAACACTGATGTCTTGTCGCCGAGCGATGAAAGATTCAGGCATTGAAATTACAGATGTTATCGAAACCGTGATGGTTGGTGGTTCAACACGTGTACCATTGGTTCGTGAAATGGTGGGTAACTACTTCGGTAAAGAACCACTAACATCGATTGACCCTGACAAAGTTGTTGCGATTGGTGCATCAATTCAAGCTGATATCCTTGTAGGAAATAAGCCTGATTCAGATATGCTATTACTTGATGTTATTCCATTGTCTTTGGGTATAGAGACAATGGGTGGCATGATTGAAAAAATCATTCCTCGTAACACGACAATTCCTGTCGCTCGTGCGCAAGAATTCACCACGTTTAAAGATGGCCAAACAGCCATGTCGGTACATGTGGTTCAAGGTGAACGTGAAATGGTCAGCGATTGTCGTTCTTTAGCGCGATTTACACTACGTGGAATCCCAGCTATGGCGGCCGGTGCTGCACATATTCGTGTTACGTATCAAGTTGATGCCGATGGTCTATTGTCTGTTACTGCAATGGAAAAGAGCAGTAACGTTCAATCATCTATCCAAGTTAAACCTTCTTATGGTTTAAGTGATGATGAAGTCGCAACCATGATTCGTGAGTCAATGACGCACGCGCAAGATGATAAAGATGCACGTACATTAGCAGAGCAACAAGTTGAAGCTGATCGTGTATTGGAAGGCCTAATTACAGCTCTCGCAATCGATGGTGATACATTACTGTCAAAAGAAGAGCGTGAAACGCTGGAAGGCGTAATGATGGAACTTGTTCAGCTGCGTCAAGGTAATGATTACCGAGCAATTGAACAGGGTATTAAGAAAACAGATAAAGCGAGCCAAGAATTTGCTTCACGTCGAATGGATCAATCTATTCGACAGGCATTGGCTGGTCAATCGATAGATGAGGTTTAGGCATGCCTAAAATCGTTGTATTACCACATGAAGAACTTTGCCCTGAAGGCGCAATTTTAGAAGCTAAAACGGGTGAAACTGTACTTGATGTAGCACTGCGTAATGGTATTGGTATTGAACATGCTTGTGAAAAATCATGCGCATGTACGACTTGTCATGTTGTTATCCGTGAAGGTTTTGATTCACTGGATGAAAGTGATGAGCTAGAAGATGACATGCTTGATAAAGCATGGGGTCTTGAACCTGAATCCCGTTTAGGTTGTCAGGCAACGGTTGCGGATAGTGATCTTGTTGTAGAGATCCCTAAATATACGATCAATCTAGCTTCTGAGCAGCACTAAGTTTTGTTCTTTTATTTATCAAAATATTGAGTATTAAGGTAAGTAAAAGCAACGATATTAGTGACAATCACGTTATAACGATTAAGAGGTAGCATCATGAGCTTAAAATGGACGGATTCTAGAGAAATAGCGATTGAACTATCTGAGCTGTATCCAGAAACGGATCCTAAGCTGATTCTTTTTACCGATCTTCGCCAATGGATTCTAGATTTAGAAGAGTTTGATGATGATCCCAACCACTGCAGTGAAAGAGTGTTAGAAGCTGTGCAAATGTGTTGGATGGAAGAAGAAGATTAACCGTTTACATATTGTGATAATTGAACAATTGCCCCACTTTTGATTGAACAATAAAAACAATATGATCTCGCTCTACATCCTGATGTAAACAACTTGTTTATGGGCGGATAACAGAGCAGAGTTAGTGAAAGAAATATAAAAGCGGACCATATGGTCCGCTTTGTTGTATTTAAACCTGTAAATATCTTGTAAAACCGCACTATTACCCCCATAACTTGCTGTAAGCCTGCTTAAAGTGATTTGGCAAATGTCATATCCTTGTTATCAAAAAGCATATTGTTTATCGCGTGGGGATGATAAGAGACAAGGATAATGTCTTTTTAATCTTGTCTATATTGCGCTGATATCCTCATCAAGAATCCAAGGAATTTCTAATGTCTTCTATTATGTCTGTTTTCTTATCCCATGACGCTGCTGCAGAGCAATGGGGAACAAACGCGCTACTTTCTTTTTCTGCTGATGGCACAACGGTTCACCTAAGTGGCGATCAAGAAAGTGCTTTACAGCGTGCTGGTCGTAAGTTGGATACACAAGGAATTAAGCAAGTTTCACTTGTGGGTAGTGAGTGGAACTTAGAAGCAATTTGGTCTTTCATTCAAGGACACCGTAATTCAAAGCCTGGTAACCAGGTTACTTGGGAAGGCTTAAATGCTGAAGATGAAGCTGAACTGCAGGCGCGCATTAAAACCACAAACTGGGTACGTGAAGTTATTAACCAATCGGCAGACGTTGTGCGCCCTTCACAGCTTGCGGCACGTGCGGGTGAATTTGTTAAGTCACTTGCACCAGAGCACGTAACGTACAAAATCATTAAAGGCAATGATTTGATTGATGAAGGTTGGATGGGCACGCACACTGTTGGTCGCGGTTCAGAACGTTCAGCTGCAATGCTACGTCTAGATTACAACCCAACAGGCGATGCTGATGCGCCTGTGCACACCTGCATCGTGGGTAAAGGTATTACTTTCGATTCGGGCGGCTACAGCATGAAGCCTTCAGCAGGCATGACGGCAATGAAAGCTGATATGGGTGGCGCAGCAATGGCGACGGGCGGTTTAGCACTTGCGATTGCTCGTGGTAACAACAAGCGTATTAAATTGATCCTATGTTGTGCAGAGAACATGGTTTCGGGTCGCGCTGTTAAGCTCGGCGACATCATTACTTATAAAAATGGTAAAACGGTTGAGGTGCTAAACACTGACGCAGAAGGTCGTTTAGTGCTTGCTGATGGTCTTATCTACGCGAGTAGTCAAAATCCTGAAGTAATTATTGACTGTGCAACATTAACGGGTGCGGCGAAGAATGCACTGGGTAATGATTACCACGCATTGCTAAGTTTCGATCAGACACTCTCTCAAAAAGCCTTAGCGTCAGCGACTGAAGAGCATGAAGGCTTATGGCCGTTACCATTAGCAGATAACCACCGTGGTATGCTGTCATCAAACTTTGCTGACTTATCGAACATTTCAAGTGGTGACTTTTTACCTGGTGCAAGTACAGCTGCAGCGTTTTTATCGTACTTTGTAACAGATTATAAGAAAGGTTGGATGCACATTGATGCAAGTGGTACTTACCGTAAGAGCGGTAACGACAAGTGGTGTGCTGGTGCAACGGGTATGGGGGTGCGTACATTGGCCAACATCTTAAATTCAGCTAGCTAAATATAAGCAGCCGACCATCATGATGCTCCATGGTGGTCAGCAATGTTTAGTATTAAAACACTCATATTATCGAAAACGAATAATTAAAATTTAAAGGCTTTTCATGTTAAGGATTACATTATCAGCGCAAGCCAGTTCAGGGGCTTGGGGAGAGCAAGCATTACTCAGTTATAAAGAAGACGGCGCAGATATTCACTTTAGTGGTGATTTCCCATTACGTCGTATTCAGCAGGCTGCGCGTCAGCTGCAATCGCAAGGTGCAACAAGCGTCAGCCTTGATGGCGAAGGCTGGAGCTACGAGCGTCAGTGGGCATTCTATTGTGGTTTTGCTGCAACCATGACTCCTGTTGCAATTAAGTGGGCATCTATCGATGAAGATGAACTAGAACTGCTTAATGCACGTCGCCGCAGCGCTGATTGGGTACGCCAAGTCGTCAATGCTACACCTGAAGATATGTACCCTGAAAAGTTGGCAAACGATGCAATTGAATTTTTATCATCCGTTGCGGGCGATAAAATAAGTTATGAAATGCTAGTGGGTGACCAACTGCTGGAAAACGGCTGGATAGGCACGCACAGCGTTGGCCGTGCAAGTAGTCGACCACCAGTGATGCTCACCCTCGACTACAACCCAACGGGTGATGACAATGCACCTGTGTCAGCATGTTTAGTCGGCAAAGGGATTACCTTTGATTCCGGTGGCTATAGCTTGAAGTCAAGTGCTGGTATGGTAACTATGAAATGCGACATGGGCGGTGCAGCAACAGTAACAGCAGCGTTAGGCTACGCCATTGAGCAAGGTTTAAATCAACGTGTGAAGTTGATCTTATGTTGCGCAGAAAACATGGTTGCAGGTAACGCCTATAAGCTAGGTGATGTGTTAACGTATAAAAACGGGTTAACCGTAGAAGTGGTTAACACTGACGCAGAAGGTCGCTTGGTACTGGCTGATGGCTTAATTGCTGCAAGCGAAACCAAAACACCATTGATTATCGATGCCGCGACTTTAACCGGTGCTGCTTTGATGGCATTAGGTACCGATTACAATGCGATATTTGGTTTAGATAAACCACTACTGATGAAAGCACAAGAGCTATCTGAATTAGTGAATGAGCCAGCATGGCCGTTACCACTTGAAAAGTGGCATCAAGGTAATTGTCCTTCTTACTATGCGGATACAGCGAATAGCCGAACGCAAAAAGGTGGCGGAATGGGCGGTGCATCTAACGCTGCCGCTTTTTTATCACGTTTTGTTGATAACGAAACAAGCAGTTGGATTCACTTTGATTTAGCAGCTTGCTTCCGTGACAATGCTGATGGTCGTTGGGCCGCCGGCGCGACGGGATTAGGGGTTGCCAATATTGCAGCGTTATTGCTGTAATAGTTAGAAAAAGGCAAGTTATCAACGTTATAACTTGCCTAGACTAGACCAGAAAGCAGCATAGTAGAACTTGTAACCTAAAACTACGTACTGTTTGGTATATAGGCTTAGCCAAGAACGAATTGACTCAAAAGGAAGTATTATAATGACTATTGAAAAAACGTTTTCAATTGTAAAACCCGATGCTGTTAAGCGTAATTTGATTGGTGCTATTTATCAGCGTTTTGAAAACGCTGGCTTAAAAATTGTGGCATCAAAAATGGTTCACCTCGATGCAACTAAAGCACAGGGATTTTATGCTGAGCATGAAGATAAGCCATTCTTTAATGAGCTCGTGGAATTCATGACATCGGGCCCTGTGATGGTACAGGTACTTGAAGGTGAAGACGCTATTTATAGTTACCGTGAATTAATGGGCAAAACTAACCCAGAAGATGCGGCGTGTGGCACGATTCGATCTGATTTTGCATTAAGTATGCGCTATAACTCTGTGCATGGTTCTGATAGCCCCGAATCAGCGGCACGTGAAATTGCCTATTTCTTTACAGAAGATGAAATTTGTTCACGTGACTAATGATTGATTAAATTTCATACAAAACAAATTATTAACGGGAAGCTTCGGCTTCCCGTTGTCATTTTTACTTTGCATAAGGTGTTTTTTCACTGAAGTTACGTGCCATTGCTAAAATAACCTTAGTGCTTACAAGTGGAAACAGGCAGGCAAAGGCTGTACAATTTCGCGCCTTGAATTGTCCTATTACACGCAATCATACTTTTAAGATTGCCAAGGCATAGAATCCGTCATTTTTTAATGAGGCAACAACCGATGACAACAGTCAAAACTAATCTACTGGATTTAGATCGCAAAGGGTTGCGTACATACTTTGCAGAAGAGCTGAATGAAAAAGCCTTCCGTGCTGATCAAATCATGAAGTGGATCTACCAATTCGGTTGTGATGATTTCGATCAAATGACGAATATCAATAAGAAGCTTCGTGAAAAACTTAAGCGTGTTGCTGAAATCCGTGCACCGTATGTTTCGGAAGCACAACACTCAGTTGATGGCACCATTAAGTGGGCCATGCGTGTTGGCGATCAAGATGTTGAAACTGTCTATATTCCTGACGGTGATCGTGCAACCTTGTGTGTTTCTTCACAGGTGGGTTGTGCTCTTGCATGTACTTTCTGCTCAACAGCTCAACAGGGTTTCAACCGTAATTTACGTGTATCTGAAATTATTGGTCAGGTATGGCGTGCAGCAAAAGAAATTGGTATTGAAAAAGAAACGGGTCGTCGTCCTATCACCAATGTTGTAATGATGGGAATGGGTGAGCCACTTCTTAATATGAAAAACCTGATCCCTGCATTAGAAATTATGCTGGATGATATCGGCTTTGGTTTGTCTAAACGTCGTGTAACTGTTTCTACATCAGGAGTTGTGTCTGGTCTTGATCAGATGACCGGTAATATTGATGTTGCTTTGGCTATTTCTTTGCACGCACCAACCGATGAGCTGCGTTCTCAAATCATGCCAATTAATGATCGCTTCAATATCGCGACCTTCCTAGAGTCGGTTCGTCGATACGTTGAGCAATCAAATGCGAACCGCGGTCGTGTAACTGTTGAATATGTTTTGTTAGATCATGTTAATGATGACATGGAACATGCGCGTCAGTTAGCAGTATTGCTAAAAGATACCCCTGCAAAGATTAATCTTATTCCATTTAACCCGTATCCTGGTTCACCATACCGTAAACCGAGTAATTCACGTATTGACCGTTTCATGAAAACGCTTATGGAATATGACTTTACAGTAACAGTACGTAAAACTCGCGGTGACGATATTGATGCAGCTTGTGGGCAATTAGTCGGTGATGTGATTGACCGCACGAAACGCACACAAGTTACGCAACATGATGGTGAACAAATCCCTGTTAAAACGGTCTAAAAACAGACGTATAGACAAGGATGTCGATGTGAGATAAAAATGGTTAAATGGACGTTGTACCCATTATTGTGTAGTTTATTGGTAGGCTGTATAACAGTCCAAGAAACGGGCAAGAAGAAAGAATTTAATCGTATCGATGCATCTGAGGCCAGGATCGCTCTTGGTCTTAGCTATTTAAATGATGGTCAATGGCAACGAGCAAGAGAAAACCTTGAAACAGCATTAAAGTATGCTCCTAGGTATTATCGTGCTCAAAATGCAATGGCATATTACTTTCAGACTGTGGATGAGAATGACGCTGCTGAAAGTATGTATAGAAAAGCATTACGAGATTCACCAAAAAATGGCGATGTTTTAAATAACTATGGTGTATTCTTGTGTAGTGAGCAACGTTACGACGATGCCATCAAAGCCTTTGAAAAGGCAATTAAACAACCGTATTATTATTTGATATCTGCCAGTTATGAGAATGCAGGTTTGTGTAGCCTTAAAAAAGGTGATAATTCACAAGCACAATTTTATTTTAAAAAATCGCTCTCTCATGACCCGTACAGACCAAAATCTATTTTGCAGCTGGCGCAACTTGAAATTGAATCTGATAATTTTAAAGATGCACGCGTCATGCTTTTTAAATTTAACAAGAGATATGGGTATAAAGCGGATAGCTTGTGGCTACTCATTCAGTTAGAAAATCAGGCTGGACGATTAACAGAAGTGGATAAGTATGCCGTTTTGCTTAAAGAGCAGTTCCCAGACTCTCAGCAATATCAGAAATATCTAGCCAATGAATATTAAAGAGAACGAAGAGAATTCAACAGAAGAAGTGATTCGTCCAGGGGATATGCTGCGACAAGCGCGTGAAAAGCTAGGCTACTCTCAAAAAGATATTGCCAGCCGTTTACGCCTTAAACTTTCTGTTATCAATAATATTGAAGACAACATTTTTGAAGAATCTCAAGTAGCTACGTTTACGCGAGGTTACGTGAGTTCATATGCTAAATATGTTGGCTTAAATGAAAAAGAAATACTGGCAAAGCTGGATCTGCTTGGCCATGCACAGCCTAAAGAACAAGAAATGCAAAGCTTCTCTCGTCGAACGAAGCGTGAAGCACATGATAGTCGAATTATGGGGATTACTTGGGGGGTCGCGGCGATTATCATCGGTCTAACCGCTGCATGGTGGTGGCAAAGTGAGCAGTTAGAGTCGGGTACTGACTTATCAACGGTTTCTAGTGAGCTGTCTCAACCGTTAGATGAATCCATAGCCAATTCTGACTTATCTGATCCGGCGATAACGGGTATATCTGCTTCTGACATTAATGCGGCAGCGGAAGGTACCGTTGTTACCGCAAGCGAACCTGAAACTGTGTTATCAGCCACCAATGATAGTGATGTGATTTCTGCTGTTGATGATGAAGTTTCAATTTCAAATCCATCCACAGTTATTAATGTGGGTAGCGATAACGACAGTTTTGTCGCAGAGCAAGCATCTGAAGTTATATCTGAAAGTGCAGAGAGCACAGATGACGGTGCCATTGTTTCGGATTTAAAACTGAGCTTTGCCGGAGACTGCTGGATTGATGTTCGTGACGCGAATGGTAAGCGTCTTGATACTGGTATTAAGAAAACGGGGGATGTGCTGAATTTAAATGGCGCAGCACCGTTTAAAGTTGTACTTGGTGCGCCGGGTGTTGTCGAAATGACTTACAAAGGCGAACCTGTTGATCTTAGCGTGTATCCTGCTGGTAAAGTCGCAAGATTTAAGCTTCCGCTGTAAAGAGAATATGTAATGCATAGTGAATCTCCAATTATACGTCGACAATCCACTCGCATTTATGTCGGCGATGTGCCGATTGGTGATGGTGCACCGATTGCCGTTCAATCGATGACAAATACGCTCACCACAGATGTTGCAGCAACCGTTGCGCAGATAAGAGCATTAGAAAAAGTCGGTGCAGATATTGTGCGCGTGTCTGTTCCCACAATGGATGCAGCAGAAGCGTTTAAGCTTATCAAGCAGCAGGTCAATATACCGCTGGTTGCCGATATTCATTTTGATTACCGCATAGCACTAAAAGTGGCTGAATACGGTGTTGATTGTTTACGCATTAACCCTGGTAACATTGGTAACGAAGAGCGTATACGTTCTGTTGTTGAATGTGCCCGCGATAAAAACATTCCTATTCGAATCGGCATTAATGGTGGTTCGTTAGAAAAAGAAATCCAACTGAAATATGGTGAACCTACGCCTGATGCACTTGTTGAATCAGCAATGCGTCATGTCGATATTCTAGATCGTTTGAACTTTGATCAATTCAAAGTGAGCGTGAAAGCGTCTGATGTTTTCTTAGCCGTTGAATCATACCGTCGATTAGCGAAGCAGATTAAACAACCCTTGCACTTAGGCATTACCGAAGCGGGTGGTGCGCGTGCAGGATCGGTTAAATCAGCCGTTGGTTTAGGCATGCTTCTAGCTGAAGGTATTGGTGATACGTTACGTATTTCATTAGCTGCCGATCCGGTTGAAGAAATCAAAGTTGGTTTTGATATTCTTAAATCACTGCGTATTCGTTCTCGTGGTATTAACTTTATTGCTTGCCCAACATGTTCTCGTCAAGAGTTCGATGTTATTGGTACAGTTAACGAGTTAGAACAACGCTTAGAAGATATTACTACTCCAATGGATGTCTCCATTATCGGTTGTGTCGTTAATGGCCCTGGTGAAGCGGAAGTTTCCCATTTGGGTGTTGCAGGCAGTAGCCGTAAAAGCGCATTTTATGAAGATGGCATTCGTCAAAAAGAACGATTTGATAACGATAATGTCATTGATCAGCTAGAAACAAAAATCCGCGCAAAAGCAGCGATGTTGGACGTTAATAACCGCATTAATGTACAAGAAGTAGAGAAATAAACCGAAACCGCCCTCTGATTGTCAGGGAGCGGTTCACTATTTCCTTTATAACCTTTATATTCGACTCAATTCCCCGTCGGTAAACGAGAAAAAACGTGGCGAAACAAATTCAAGCAATTCGAGGCATGAACGACTGCCTACCTACACAATCTCCTCTTTGGCAAAAAGTGGAAGGTACAATTAAGCAAGTAGTAAGCGCATATGGCTATAACGAAATTCGTATGCCTATCGTTGAATCAACGCATTTGTTTAAGCGTGCTATTGGTGAAGTCACCGATGTTGTTGAAAAAGAAATGTATACCTTTGAAGACCGTAACGGTGACAGCCTAACCCTTCGTCCTGAAGGTACTGCTGGTTGTGTACGTGCGGGTATTCAAAACGGTTTGCTGTATAACCAAGAGCAACGTTTATGGTACATCGGTCCGATGTTCCGTTATGAACGTCCTCAGAAAGGTCGTTACCGTCAATTTCATCAGGTTGGAGTTGAAGTATTTGGTTTGAATGGCCCTGATGTTGATGCTGAATTGATCATGATGACAGCGCGCCTTTGGCGTGAGTTAGGCATTAATCAACACGTTCGCCTAGAGCTGAATTCAATTGGTTCCTTAGAAGCTCGTGCGACATACCGTGAAGCATTGATTGCATTCTTAGAACAGCATTTAGATGTGCTTGACGAAGATTGTAAGCGTCGTATGCACACGAACCCATTACGCGTGCTTGATACTAAAAATCCAGCAGTACAAGAAATTTTGGTCGATGCACCGAAGCTTTCTGAGTACTTAGATGACGATTCTAAAGCACATTTTGCTGGTTTATGTGAACTATTAGACGCTGCTGGTATCGAATATCAAGTAAATGAACGCCTTGTACGTGGTTTAGATTACTATAACCGTACCGTATTTGAATGGATTACTGAAAGCCTAGGTGCCCAAGGTACTGTTTGTGGCGGTGGTCGCTATGATGGCTTAGTCGAACAACTTGGTGGCAAAGCAACACCTGCAGTTGGTTTTGCTATGGGTGTTGAGCGTTTAGTTTTACTGATGGAAACGCTTGAACTGGCAGATGTTCGTCGCTCAGTTGATGCTTATGTCGTTACTGTTGGTGAGGGCACGATGATGGCAGGAATGAAGCTGGCTGAAAAGCTACGCGAAAATGTTCCCGGTTTACGTGTTATGAACCACTTCGGTGGCGGTAATTTTAAAAAGCAATTTAAACGTGCTGATAACGTAGGCGCAGCTATTGCACTGGTTCTTGGTGAGAATGAAATCGCTGATAATACTGTGGTAGTAAAAGATCTCCGTGGTGGTGAGCAAACAACCATGGCACAGGATGAAGTAGCTGCAAAGTTGGCTGAATTGATTTAAGAGAGGACAGGAAGTGGAAGTCTACGAGACCGAAGAACAACAGGTTGAAGCACTTAAATCATGGTGGAAAGAGAACGGCAAAGCCGTTGTTCTTGGTGCTGTGATTGGTTTGGGTGGTCTTTATGGCTGGCGTTATTACCAAGGTGAAGTTCAAACAACAAAAGAACTGACATCTGATGCTTATTCACAGGTAATGACGACTCTCGATAGTGGCAGCGAAAATGCTGTGGCTGATGTACAAGCGTTTATTTCGGCAAATGAAAGTAGCCAGTACTCAGTACTTGCTGCACTTCAACTGGCGAAAACACAAGTCGAGCTTGGTGATTTAGACGGTGCTATTAAGCAGCTAACTTGGGCTATTAGCCAAACTAAAGATCAAGCAATCTTGCCTCTTGCACAGACGCGTCTTGCACGTATTTATGCAGAGCAACAGAAATTCGATGAAGCGCTTGCTGAGCTTGATAAAGTAACAGCGACAAGCTGGCAGTCAAAAATTGCTGAGCTACGCGGTGATATCTTATTGCTTAAAGGCGATATTATTGCTGCTCGTAACGCTTACATAAGTGCACAGCAACTTGGTGCCTCGCCTGCATTGCAGATGAAGCTTGATGATCTAGCTCAGTAAGGCGGATGACTATGCAAAAAGTGTTTAAGCGAGCTTTAACTGTTGCGCTAACGCTTGGCGTTCTTGCTGGCTGTGCTAGTGAAGAAGATACGAATCAGATGGCACCATTGCCTGTTGTTGAGAATACAATTGCATCAACACAAGTCTGGAGTCAGACCATTGGTGATGGCGTTGAAGGTTACTTCTCTCGATTATCTCCAGCTATCGGGTATGGCAAAATCTTTGCGGCTGATCGAAATGGTCTTGTTAAAGCACTTGACCCTGAAAACGGTAAAGTGATTTGGCAACAAGACTTGCAAGGTGATGTAACGGCTAAGCTTGCTGGTGGCATTACGCTTTCTTACGGTAAATTATTCATTGGTACAGAAAATGCGGATGTCATTGCATTGGATGAAGAAACTGGTGAAGAAATTTGGCGCACAAAAGTTGAAGGCGAAGTACTAGCAAAACCGCTTGTTGATAATGGCATGGTGGTCGTTAATACCAGCCGTGGTGTGTTACAAGCGCTTGATGCTGAAACCGGTGAAGCAAAATGGCAGCTAAGCAGTGAAGTGCCAACACTGACATTGCGTGGTGATAGTTCACCAGTAGCGATTTCAGGCGGTATTTTCTGGGGACAGGCCAATGGTCGTCTTGCTGGTGCATTGATGAATACTGGTCAAATGCTATGGCAGCAACCTATCGGTTCACCAAAAGGTGCTACAGAGATAGATCGTTTAGTTGATGTTGATGCAACCCCCGTTATTTCCGGTGAGCGTTTATATGCTTTAGGTTACAACGGTGCGTTAGTTTCAATTGAACTGCGTAGTGGTCAAGTTGCTTGGAAGCGTACTTACTCATCAGCTACAGATTTCGCTATTGATGGTAGCCAGTTATACTTAGTAACAGACAAAGATCACATTGTTGCAGTAGATACACGTAGTGGCACAGAACTTTGGCAAAATAAAGATCTGGAATATCGCTTACTAAGTGCACCTGCTATGATTTCTGGTTACTTAGTATTAGGTGACAGTGAAGGTTATCTTCATTGGTTAGATCCATATACTGGTGAGTTTGTTGCTCAACAAGCAACAGATGGTAGTGGTTTTGCTATACCGCCAATTGCTTTAGATGATGGCTATCTAGTTGTGACTCGTGATGGTAAAATCAACAAAATGCAAATGCCGTAATTAGTCGGTATAATGCAGTGAAATTTTTGTCGGCTCCTGCTGTTTCAAACAGTCAGGAGCCGTTGTTGTTATACCTATTCGCATATTATTGTCGGATGAAGGCTGCACTATAATGTCAGCTGGAGGCAAGAATGAATGGGACAATTGTCTGTAAGACACTAAAAAGTAAGAGGTACTTATGATTCCTGTTGTTGCCCTAGTTGGCCGCCCTAACGTAGGTAAATCGACGTTATTCAACCGTCTTACCCGCACAAGGGATGCGCTGGTAGCTGATTTTCCTGGCCTAACAAGGGATCGTAAATACGGCAGAGCAGAGCTAGAAGAGCACGAATTTATTGTTATTGATACTGGAGGTATTGATGGCACTGAAGAAGGTGTTGAAACTAAAATGGCTGAACAGTCATTAGCCGCGATTGAAGAAGCAGATGTTGTACTGTTTCTTGTAGATGGTCGTGCTGGTCTGACTGTGTCTGATGAAGCGATTGCAAAACACCTTCGTAGCCGTGAAAAACCAACCTTTCTTGTTGTAAACAAGATTGATGGTATTGATGCTGATAGTGCTTGTGCTGAATTCTGGAAACTAGGCGTTGATGCGATGTATCAAGTTGCTGCAGCACATAACCGTGGTGTAACAGCGTTGATGGAACGTGCATTAGCCCCATTTGCAGATTCGTTGAAAGATGATGACGAAGAAGAAGGTCTGATTGACTTATCTTCAGTAGAAGACATCGAAAAAGCGGATCTGACGGAAGAAGATGCAGAAGCAGCTTATAAACGTCTACAAGAGCAGCCTATTAAGTTAGCGATCATTGGTCGTCCTAACGTAGGTAAATCAACACTAACTAACCGTATTCTTGGTGAAGAACGTGTTGTTGTATATGACATGCCAGGTACGACGCGAGATTCGATCTACATTCCAATGGAACGTGATGGACAAGAATACGTACTAATTGATACCGCAGGTGTTCGTCGTCGTAAGAACATGAACCAAGCGGTTGAAAAGTTCTCTGTTATTCAAACCCTAAAAGCGGTTGAAGATGCGAACGTTGTTCTGCTTATCATTGATGCTCGTGAAAATATTTCGGATCAAGATTTAAGCCTATTAGGTTTTGTTCTTAATTCAGGTCGTTCACTTGTACTTGCTGTTAACAAGTGGGATGGGCTTGATAATGAAGTGAAAGAGCGCGTTAAATCAGAATTAGATCGCCGTTTAGGTTTCATTGATTTTGCTCGTATTCACTTTATTTCAGCATTGCATGGTACAGGTGTTGGTCACTTATATGATTCAGTTATTGAAGCATATCAGTCAGCAACTAAGCGTATTAGTACATCGCTTCTAACTCGTATTATGCAAATGGCTCAAGATGATCACCAACCACCTATGGTTCGTGGACGTCGTGTGAAGTTAAAGTATGCACACGCAGGTGGCTACAACCCACCCATTATCGTTATTCACGGTAATCAGGTTAATGAGCTGCCAGCATCATACAAGCGCTACTTGATGAATTACTACCGCCGTTCATTAGAAATGATGGGTACACCTATTCGTATTCAATTCCAGAATAGTGAAAACCCATTTGAAACAACGAAGCAGAAATTAACTGTTTCTCAAGAACGTCAGCGTAAGCGTTTAACGGGTATGCTTCACGGTCGCCGTAAGTAACATGTTTTATTGATCACGAATCGATTGAAATACCCAGCCTTGTGTTGGGTATTTTTTTATCTGTTGAAGTCATAGACTTGTCGAAATAGATGCCATCATAAAGAAAGGTTAAAAATATGTCTGATGTTACACCAACCCACGTGCTATTTACGGAGCAACAATGGCAAATAGAAGCTGAAATTCAGCTATGTGACCCCGCGACTTCGTATGGTGTATACGTCGTAACAGATCGCACCTCTTTTCACCCTGTAAGTCATATTTGGCCAGATCACCCTGCAGATAAAGGCACTATTGCCTTGGGAGATAGTTGCTTTGATGTGGCTGGTTGTCTTACCGGTGCCGTTGATTTAGAGACGAATACGCTTTATGTCGGCACAGATATTCCTGTTAAACGTGATACACCAAATTGGGCGTTTGTTGTGGTGCATTATATTGCTGAAGACGTTCAATGGAGCAAGGGAGATACAGTCATCTTGTCGGTTGATAAGGCTTATCAACAGGCATTAAGCCGTGGGCATAGCGCAGGGCACCTGTCCTCTTTAGCACTCAATAAAGTGCTACATAGCGATTATTGGCGTAAAGATGCCTCACGTAAAGATGAATTAGGCCATTATGATTTTCACAGTTACGCTCAGCAGCAGAGCATTGTAAGTGAAGATAAAAGTACAGATACCTATCGGTTGGGCAAAACATTGCGTAAACGCGGGCTAAACACCGCTGATATGCTGGCTAATTTAGCCGCGTTAACTGATCTCATTAACCAGCAGCTAGAAACTTGGCGTCATAGTGGTGCTGTGGTAGTGATGCGCCGTGAAGGTACGTTGTTAACAGATTCACGTTACTGGCAATGTGATTTAGGTGAGGGTGAAATCATTGAAATTCCATGTGGTGGTTCTCATATACAATCTCTTGCTGAATACAGTGCGCTATTTGTTGAGTTCGAGCACGTTAGTGATCAGGAATTAGTAATGGTTACCCATACAAAACCCTAACTAATGTTATTTAATCGAGTTTTATACTAATTAATGATCGCCGAAAGGCGATTTTTAATTTTGAATATGAAGGGTTAATTACTATTAGAAACCGATGAAATACGCTATCGCCACCGAATATTGATTAATACTGACTTATTAAGCGTAAAAACGCTCGTAAATAGAGTGGGCTGTTATCGATAGATGAGAACTGATCCAATATATAGCTACATCTGGATCTTTAGCTCAAACGGCTTTGGTGTGGTTTTTTATCCTGCGTGAAGTCCATATACAGAATATGTAACTTATGCTTTCGGGATGCGTGTTCATAAATATTCTTTTGGTACCAGATCGCTGATCACAATCCTTTTCACAAATGATCAACTGATTCGCGAACGATCAAGTTGCCTGAAAATAGAGCAATAGTGCTGATCTCTTGCTTATCGATTAACTGTAATGCCTGCTTGACTGCGGTATATGCCATTTCTTCCACCGGAAGCATGATTGTGGTTAAACTCGGAATAGTGAACTCGCCCGCAGGATCATTATCAAAGCCTAATACTGAAATATCTTGAGGTACTTGTAATCCTGCATCGTGTAACGCCCGGATAGCGCCCATTGCCATATTGTCATTGGCGGCGAAAATAGCAGTGAAAGATTGCTTACTGGCGAGTAACTCATTACAAGCGTGATAACCACTTTGGGTAAAATAATCACCATGATAAGCCGTGCAAGTTTGCAGGTTGTACTTGATTAAGGTGTCTTGAAACCCTTGTAGGCGTAAATGGGAGTTTATGGAAGATTCAGGTCCAGTAATACAGGCAAACTCTTTATGCCCTTTGCTTAAAAGGTATTCTGCTGCTTGCTGGGCGGCTTCATACTGATTAAAGCTGATACAACGCTCTTCAAAACCTTCCACTTGTTGGTTAATGATAATCAGAGGAATGGAAAGATCATTCATTAACTGTTTGAGTACGGCTTCAGGTATCTGGCGTGTATAAAGAATGACAGCATCGACTTTACGTTCTACTAAGCTCTCGATAGCCAATTGTTCGCTTGCACTACTATGCCCACCATCCATGATCAGTAATTGCTTACCAGCTTGTAATGTTGTTTGCGATGCTTTCCGCAATAAACTACTGAAATATGCACCTTCGAAAGCAGAAACGACTAACCCAATAGTATTGGTACTGTTGGTGGCTAGAGCACGTGCCAGACTGCTTGGTTTATAATCTAAGGCACTAATTGCCTGATACACGGCGTCTGCCGTGGATTTTTTTACTTGTCCTGTACTGTTTAATACTCGGGAAACCGTGGCTTTTGAAACGCCTGCTAATTTACATACATCTTTGATGGTTGCCATTGGTTCAATTTCCACGAGGTTGATATCAATATATTAAACGGGATGTTTGTCGTTTATCGCTGTTGTTTTTGACTTCTGTATTAGGGCTAATAAAAAGCCCGAACAGTGCCGGGCAATTATATATGCAAGTTACCACAAAGTGTGGGTTCTCTTCCGAAAGGGAAGTATAAAGATCATTGCAAGATCAACAAGGCGAATTAACGTTTAGCACCATTTGATTCAATCACTTCCTGATACCAGAAAAAAGACTTCTTACGTTTTCGCTGCAAATTATTTTCTCGGTCGACGTATACAAAACCATATTGTTTTTGGTAACCGTTTAACCAACTCAGTAAGTCAATGAAAGACCATGGGTAGTATCCACGAAGATCAATTCCTTGCTTAATCGCCGATTCAGCAGCATCAGTGTGGCTTGATAGGTAATCAATACGCGGTTGGTCAACGATTTCGCCATCAATGATCGGATCTTTTGCACCTAAACCGTTTTCAGTGATGTAGAACGGAATATCACCGTATCGCTCTTTTAAGCGTTGCATTCCCACACATAGACCTTCAGGATAAATCTCCCAATCCCAATCGGTATATGTTGATTTTGGATTACGAACAAATTTAAATAATCCTTTAAATCCAAATTCTTGACCTGAACCTTTGTTACCCGTTGTATTTATTTTAGTATTACTAATATCTGGGTTGGCTGCGATCCATTCTCGCTTGTAGTAATTCACCCCGATGAAATCACAGATGTTGTTTTTAAGTAAATCATCATCTTCAAGTGAAAATACAGGCACGCCCCATGTTAGCTGAGTAATATTAAGAATGTGCGAAGGGTACTCACCTTTTAATACCGGATCATAAAGCCAGTGTGTTAGCAGATCATCCGCCATTTTACATGCGGCAATATCTTCTGGTTTGTCGGTGATGGGCTCATGCGGTTGCATGACATTAACAAAGCCGATTTGTCCGTTTTGTGGTATGCGTTGCTGATGTTGGTATTCACGGAAAGTCTTAACCGCTTTAGCATGTGCGATAAAAACATGGTGGCAAGCTTGAATTCCTCGCTTAGGATCGCTTAATCCTGGAGGGTGAGCCCCTGTAAAGTAACCCATACCGATAAAAATTAATGTTTCGTTGAAGGTGGACCATAGTGAAACGCGATCACCAAATTCTTGATAACATAACGCAGCATACTGTTCGAATGCTTCTACGGTTTCACGTGATTCCCAGCCTCCAATATCTTGTAATGCTTGCGGTAAATCCCAGTGGTACAGGGTTATCATGGGCTTAATGCCATATTTAATTAATTCATCAATTAAATCGCTGTAAAACTTAACCCCTGCTTTATTGACTGTCCCACGACCGCTGGGAAATAGACGAGGCCAACTGATCGAAAATCGATAACTTTGCATGCCCATCTCGGCCATTAATGCCACATCTTCTTTAAATCGATGATAGTGATCTGCAGCTACGTCGCCATTTGTTCCCTCGTGAGTGGTACCTGGTTGATGAGAGAAATCATCCCAAATGGACGGTCCTTTTCCATCTACGTTATGGGCTCCTTCCACTTGATAAGCGGCAGATGCCGCTCCCCATAAAAAGTTATCAGGAAACGCTGAGCTGATTTTATTGGTCGACATAGCAAGCTTACCTTTAGATCATGAAACGAAATGTGATGGACAGATAGATAATACTTCAACGATGAAACCGGTTACAGAGACCGGTTTCATTGTTTGCTTCTTATGTGATCATGCTCAAGATAAAGTCTACTTATGCGTTGGATCAAAGGATCGATCTAGACTTAATAATTTTATTTGTGCTTGATTATATGATCACTCATCATGTAGATGGACGATTTGAAAGAAAGGGAAGGTTATGAGTGATAATGTTTGCCCCGATTGTCAGAGCGAATTGAGCTGGAAAGACGACGGGTATTATTGTGATTTTTGCCAACATACAGTCAAGAAACATGTTTTTTGCCCTGACTGTGAACATGAAATGGAAAAGCTTCAAGCGTGCGGTTCAGCCAGTTATTTTTGTAATTTTTGCAATGGATTAAAGTCAAAATCGCGTATTACAATATGCTTTGAATCTGTGCAATAATTATCTATACGCCGCATCTTGCGGCGTTTTTTATAAAATGTAAGTATTGATACCCATCTAAACCCACATCTATTCTTGATCTCGATTGCGAGTAAGAAAGAAGTTACTCACTCACTGTTGAATGTATTTCACCGTTAGTCACTTTGGTTACTAACTTATCGCCAGGTTTTACTTGGTCAACATGACGAATCACTTTACCTTTAGTATCTCGAGTTATTGAATAGCCACGGCTGAGTGTTGCTAATGGGCTTACAGTTTCTAACTTTTCGGCTGCCAGTGCTAACTTATGATTTGCATTTAATAAGCGGTGATCCATCGCATCGAGTAAACGGCGTTTTCTTTGGTCTAATGTGGTTTGATTATTTTTAATTGTTTGCACAGGTGAGTGCAGTGATAATTTGTAGTTTATACGCTCTACATGTTGATGATGACTTGACAGTAATCGCGCCATTGCGAGCTCTAAACGGCTAGAAATATCATCAAGATGTTGCTGTTGTTGATTAAGACGTAACTGAGGATGTTGACGTTCTAAGCGATGGGTTAGCTGGACTGTTTTCGCTTCATGCTTAGATAGATAAGTGCGAATGGCATTTTTAAGTTGCTGATTTTTTTGTTGTATTATCTGCGTTTGATGAGTGATATCACGACTCACTAATTCAGCTGCAGCTGATGGGGTAGGTGCGCGCATATCAGCAACAAAATCGGCAATGGTCACATCAACTTCATGACCAACAGCACTCACAATAGGGATCTGACTGGCGGCAATTGTACGCGCCACGATCTCTTCGTTAAATGCCCATAAATCTTCTAGCGAACCACCCCCACGGCCTACGATCAATACATCACATTCTTGGCGTGCATTCGCTCGACCAATGGCTTGAGCAATCGAAATAGCAGAGCCATCACCTTGCACCATAGTGGGATAAATAACGACAGGTAAGCTGGGATCGCGACGGTGCAAAACATTTAAAATATCATGCAACGCGGCCCCAGTTTTAGAGGTAATAATACCAACTCTTTTAGGTTGCTCGGGTAGCGGTTTTTTCAATGCTTGAGCAAATAACCCTTCCGCCGCCAGCGACATTTTAAGCTGCTCAAATTGTTGCTGTAATCGACCATCACCTTCAGGCTGCATACTTTCGATAATGAGCTGATAATCACCACGTGGTTCGTACAATGATAAACGTGCTTTTACCAGAACTTGTGTGCCGTTGGCTGGCTTAAATGTGACGCGACGATTGTTGCCCCGAAACATGGCACATTTCACTTGAGCACGCGAATCTTTGAGGGTGAAATACCAATGACCCGAAACAGGCATCGATAAATTAGATAGCTCACCGACGAGCCACACAATGCCCATCTCATTTTCAAGCAATAAGCGCACTTCAGCATTAAGGCTAGAAACGGTAAATATACGATCGTTAGATTGCGTCTGGGTGAATAGAGTCACGAAGTGAAATACCTATTGTCGAAAGGCAAGTGGTGTGCAGGAAGAGAATGAAAGTGTACAGGCAGATCTATAGACAGATCTTGGGTATACACGATTGACCGCAACACCGGAAACTTAACCGAAATATATTACGTATCAAGATAAAAGTGTCAATTATTTTTTTTATTTTTTTAGTAGCCAAACGATTGCTTCATACGTATAATTTGTTCGCAATATTTTATCCTCCTTTAACCCCTAACACGGTGTGAGATATTGCAATGTTACGTATCAAACAAGAAGCTTTAACTTTTGATGATGTTTTGCTGGTTCCAGCACACTCTACGGTTCTCCCTAACACTGCCGATCTGCGCACCCAGTTAACGAAAAAGATTTCGCTAAACATTCCTATGGTTTCTGCTGCAATGGACACAGTAACTGAAGGTCGTTTTGCGATCGCGTTAGCTCAAGAAGGTGGCATTGGTTTCATTCACAAGAACATGTCTATCGAGCAACAAGCTAACCAAGTTCGCATGGTTAAAAAGTTCGAAGCTGGTGTTGTGTCTGAACCTGTAACAGTGAAGCCAACTGCAACGATTGCAGATGTAAAACAACTTACCCTTGAAAATGGTTTTGCTGGTTATCCGGTAGTGTCTGATAACAACGAACTCGTTGGTATTATCACTGGTCGTGATGTACGTTTTGTTACAGACCTTTCGATGAAGGTTGAAGATGTGATGACGCCAAAAACAAAATTGGCGGCAGCAAAAGAAGGTGCCTCTCGTGAAGACGTTGAAGCTATCATGCAAGAATACCGCGTAGAGAAAGTACTACTGGTTAATGATGACTTCCAACTGAAAGGCATGATCACTGCAAAAGATTTCCAAAAAGCAGAACGCAAACCGAACGCATGTAAAGATGAGCGCGGTCGTCTACGCGTTGGTGCTGCTGTTGGTGCTGGTGCTGGTAACGAAGAGCGCGTTAAAGCATTAGCGGAAGCAGGTGTTGATGTTCTTCTTATCGATTCATCTCACGGTCACTCTGAAGGCGTTTTACAGCGTATTCGTGAAACCCGTGAAGCTTTCCCTGAACTACAAATTATTGGTGGTAATGTAGCAACTGCTGCAGGTGCTCGTGCCCTAATCGATGCTGGTGTAGATGCTGTTAAAGTCGGCATCGGCCCTGGCTCAATCTGTACAACGCGTATTGTGACAGGTGTGGGTGTTCCTCAGTTAACTGCTATTTCTGATGCTGTTGACGCTGCTTCTGAATTCGGTATCCCAGTTATTGCTGATGGCGGTATTCGCTATTCTGGCGATATGTGTAAAGCAATTGCTGCTGGTGCATCATGTGTAATGGTCGGCTCAATGTTCGCAGGTACTGAAGAAGCACCGGGTGAAGTGGAACTGTACCAAGGTCGTGCATATAAGTCTTACCGTGGTATGGGCTCGCTTGGCGCGATGTCTCAAGGTTCTTCAGACCGTTATTTCCAGACTGATAATGCAGCAGACAAATTGGTACCAGAGGGTATCGAAGGTCGCGTTGCTTACAAAGGTCACATTAAAGAGATCGTACACCAGCAAATGGGTGGACTTCGTTCAAGCATGGGCCTTACTGGTTCAGCTACGATTGACGACTTACGCACTAAAGCTGAATTTGTTCGTATCTCTGGTGCTGGCATCAAAGAATCACACGTGCATGATGTAACAATTACCAAAGAAGCACCAAATTACCGCATGGCTTAAACGTGTTTTTAGCATATTCGTTCATTGATCATTCAATCGTGACGAAAACGTTTGCCTAAGCGAAAAATTTGTATAACATCGGGGGCGTTTTTAGCCCCCACTATTTTCAATTATTTTTGAGACTTCTCGATAATGACTACATCTACTAATATTCATGACCAGCGTATCCTTATTCTGGATTTTGGTTCTCAATATACTCAGCTAATCGCACGTCGTATCCGTGAAATCGGTGTTTATTGTGAGCTTTGGAGCTGGGACGTTGATGAAGCCGATATTCGTGACTTCAACCCAAACGGTATTATTCTTTCTGGTGGCCCTGAAAGTGTGACTGAAGACGGTTCACCTCGTGCTCCACAATATGTGTTTGAAGCCGGTGTACCTGTGTTTGGTGTTTGCTACGGTATGCAAACAATGTCTGAGCAGCTTGGCGGTAAAGTTGCAGGTTCTACTGAACGTGAGTTTGGCTATGCACAAGTTAGAGTTGTAGAACCAACAGGCCTATTTAAAAATATTGAAGATGCAATTGCTGAAGATGGCGCACCATTACTGGATGTATGGATGAGCCACGGTGATAAAGTTGTTGAAATCCCTGATGGTTTCGTGAAAGTTGCAGAAACAGAAACTTGCCCATTTGCTGCGATGGCAAATGAAGAAAAGCGTTTTTATGGTGTTCAGTTTCACCCTGAAGTAACCCATACTCGTCAAGGTATGCGTATTATTGAGAACTTTGTTCTTAATGTGTGTGGTTGTGAAAACCTCTGGACATCAGCGAATATCATCGAAGACGCCGTTGCTAACATTAAAAAGCAAGTGGGTGATGATGAAGTTATCCTAGGCTTATCTGGCGGTGTTGATTCATCTGTTGTGGCAATGCTGCTTCACCGTGCTATCGGTGACAAACTAACATGTGTATTTGTTGATAACGGTTTGCTTCGTTTAAACGAAGGTGAGCAAGTAATGGAGATGTTCGGTGACCATTTTGGTTTGAACATCGTACATGTTAAAGCTGAAGATCGTTTCTTAAACGCATTAGCGGGTGAGAACGATCCTGAAGCTAAGCGTAAGATTATCGGTCACGTATTTATCGATGTATTCGATGAAGAATCGAAGAAGCTGGAAAATGCTAAGTGGCTAGCTCAGGGGACTATTTACCCTGATGTTATCGAGTCTGCTGCCTCTAAAAATGGTAAAGCGCATGTGATTAAATCTCACCATAACGTTGGCGGTCTGCCTGATGATATGGAAATGGGATTAGTTGAGCCTCTACGTGAATTGTTTAAAGATGAAGTTCGTAAGATTGGTTTAGAGCTAGGCCTTCCTTACAACATGCTTTACCGCCACCCGTTCCCTGGACCAGGTCTAGGTGTACGTGTACTTGGTGAAGTAAAGAAAGAGTACTGCGATTTACTCCGTCGTGCTGATGCTATCTTCATTGAAGAATTGCATAGTGCAGATCTTTACAACAAAGTGTCTCAGGCATTTACGGTATTCCTACCTGTACGTTCAGTTGGCGTAATGGGCGATGGTCGTAAATATGATTGGGTTGTATCACTGCGTGCTGTTGAAACTATTGATTTTATGACTGCGCATTGGGCACACCTTCCATACGATTTCTTAGGTAAGGTTTCTAACCGTATCATTAACGAAGTTGATGGCATTTCACGTGTTGTTTACGATATTTCTGGTAAGCCACCAGCAACTATCGAGTGGGAATAATTTTCGTAGCTGGTTCATTTTATGCTGCAATATATTAAGCATTATGAAATGAACTTATAGCGAAAAAAGTAACACGAGATACTGAAAATCGGAATAAACATTAGAAAAGGCACCTTCGGGTGCCTTTTTGTTTTCAGCTACACTATTTATATTATTCAGATGTAGTAACACATGATATTCGGTGTTGAATTAACGGGTGAAAAGTGTTCTTGAATTGTTGGCTTTATGTGTCGCATTAATATTTATTTACAATATAGTATTGTAGACTTTTGTTATTACATGGTTAAACCAGCTTTTTATTTGTCATTTTTCATTACAATCTACCGGTAACTTTCATCGTAACGGTGAAGCAAACAGATTTACGGACGATAAGATAAATACGCCACTGTAAAAAGTGGTAAAGACACCGTCACGAATCTACAACAACATCATTTTCCATGGAGTTCCCATGAGTAAGCAAGCAACAGATCAAATGCCTCCTGCACCTAGCAGTGCAATGAACCGCTTTTTGAATGCAATAGAAACAACAGGTAACAAAATTCCCGATCCCGCTTTATTGTTTTTCTGGGGATTAATCATTGTTTGGATCCTTTCTGCCGTTTTCGCTCAGTTTGATTTTGGGTTTATCCACCCAGTGACGGGCCAAGCTGTTGAAGTGAAGAATTTATTAACCGGTGAGTCATTTGCCAGCTTCTTAGCAAATATGGTTAAGAACTTTACCGGCTTTGCACCTTTAGGCATCGTATTAGTGGCGATGTTGGGTGTGGGTGTTGCTGAAGCATCAGGCTTTATCAATACTGGCCTTAAGAAGATGCTTAATTTCACGCCTGCGAAATTATTAACACCAATGTTAATCTTGGTGGCAATCGTTTCTCACACGGCTGCTGATGCGGGTTACGTGTTGGTTATTCCACTAGGTGGTATTATCTTCCACGCTGCTGGGCGTCATCCTCTTGCGGGTATTGCGGCTGCATTTGCGGGTGTATCGGGCGGTTTCTCTGCTAACTTTATTCCATCAGGGATTGATCCTTTATTAGCTGGCTTTACACAGTCTGCGGCGCAAATTTTAGATCCTACTTATATCGTAAACCCATTGTCTAATTTACTGTTTACCGGTCTATCTTCAATACTTGTTGTGGGTATTGGTTGGTATGTAACAGATAAAGTAATTGAACCACGCTTGGCAAATACTGCAATTGATGAAGATGCAGAAGAAGCGCCGGATATGGGCTCTTTCACTGAAGTAGAAAGTAAAGCTTTCTCTCGTGCTGGTTGGGCAATGATCGCTGGTATCGTGGTATTGGTTGCGTCTGTTATTCCTGAAACGTCGCCACTTCGTTCGCCGACTGGTGATATCACTGCATTCAATGCACCGTTAATGCAGTCGATTGTACCGCTAATCTTTATTCTATTCGTCATTCCTGGCGTGGTGTACGGTAAAGTTGCTGGTACCTTTAAATCAAGTGACGATGTTATAAAGTCTATGTCTGCAACGATGAGCAGCATGGGCAGCTTCATGGTAATGGCATTCTTTATTGCTCAATTCTTAGTTGCATTTACACAATCTAACTTGGGTACATTGCTGGCTCTTTCTGGTGCAGAATTGCTTCATGCAATGAACTTACCGGGGCAGGTGACAATTGTTGGTATGATTTTGCTAACAGCGTTTGTTAACTTGTTAGTGGGCTCGGCATCAGCGAAGTGGGCATTGATTGGTCCTATCTTAGTGCCAATGTTAATGGCTGTGGGTATCTCTCCTGAGCTTACTCAGGCGGCTTACCGTGTGGGTGATTCTGTTTCTAATATCATCTCACCTATGATGGTGTTCTTCCCGCTTGTTGTGGTTTACATGCAGCGTTATGTGAAGGGTTCTGGTATTGGTTCACTAGCGTCAATGATGATGCCTTACTCAATTGCAATGTTGATTGGTTGGACTATCTTCTTGCTAGCATACTGGGCATTGGGTATTCCTCTAGGTGTTCAAGCACCATATACATACAGCATGTAATATCAGTTATATGCGTTAGAACTGGCTTGTTATTGCAAGCTCTACAATGAAAAAAAGCCTCGCATGCGAGGCTTTTTTTTATCCAGATAATACTGGTAACGATAAGCGATTAAGCAAAGTGCTTAGCGTGGAAGCGAAGGTGATCTTCAATAAAGCTCGCAATAAAGAAGTAGCTGTGGTCGTAGCCTTCTTGCATGCGTAGTTCCAATGGGTAGCCGACATTTTCTGCTACAGCAACCAATGCTTCTGGTTTTAATTGCTCTACCATGAAATTGTCTTGATCGCCTTGATCAACTAACGCTGGTAGCCGAGCATCAGTGTGTTTCATGAGTTCAGTTGTGTCGTAGGCTTTCCATTGCTCGGTGTCTTTGCCTAGGTAGCCTGTGAATGCTTTTTGTCCCCATGGACATTGCATCGGGTTAACTATTGGGCTGAAAGCTGATACCGAACTAAAGCGTGCTGGGTTTTTTAGGGCAATTGTTAATGCGCCATGACCACCCATTGAGTGACCACTGATAGCACGTTGTTGGGTTACAGGGAAGTTTGCTTCAATCAGGTCGGGTAGCTCGTTAACCACGTAATCATACATCTGATAATGACGGTTAAAGGGCGCTTGTGTCGCATTGACGTAAAAGCCAGCACCTAATCCAAAGTCATAGCTGCCGTCGGCATCATCAGCAACATCATCACCGCGTGGGCTCGTATCTGGGGCAACAATAGCCATACCTAATTCGGCGGCTAGGCGTTGCGCGCCTGCTTTGTGCATGAAGTTTTCATCAGTGCAGGTTAAGCCTGATAGCCAATACAGGACTGGCACTTTTTCACCACTAACAATTTGCGGTGGTAAAAAAATGGCAAAACGCATATTGCAGTTTAATGCAGTCGAACGGTGAGTATATTGTTTGTTCCAACCGCCAAAACTTTTGTTGGAGCTGATGTTCTCTAAAGTCATTGGATAGCCTTAAATTAAGTAAGTATTAAAAAGCGCTGCCAGAGCAGCGCTTGAATAGTTCAATTAGAACGAGCGTTATAATCGCCGTTACGTTTGATCTACAGGTTACTTATCGAAGTGAATAACACTACGAATACTCTTACCTTCGTGCATTAGGTCGAACGCATCATTGATACCTTCAAGACCCATAGTATGAGTAATGAAGTCATCCAGTGCGAATTCGCCTGCCATGTAACGCTCAACGATTTCTGGCAATTCTGAACGGCCTTTAACACCACCGAATGCAGAGCCACGCCATACACGCCCAGTCACTAGTTGGAATGGGCGGGTTGAGATTTCTTGTCCTGCACCAGCCACACCGATGATGACAGATTCGCCCCAACCTTTGTGACAACACTCTAGTGCTGAACGCATTACGTTTACGTTACCGATACACTCGAATGAGTAATCAACACCGCCGTCTGTCATTTCAACAATAACGTCTTGGATTGGCTTGTCGAATTTAGTTGGGTTGATGCAGTCAGTCGCACCTAGCTTTTTCGCAAGTTCGTATTTAGTTTCGTTGATATCAACACCAATAATACGGCTAGCACCAGCCATTTTCGCGCCAATAATCGCAGATAAACCAATTCCGCCTAAACCGAAGATAGCAACTGTGTCGCCTTTTTCTACTTTTGCCGTATTAAGAACAGCACCCATACCCGTTGTGACGCCACAACCCAGTAAACATACTTCTTCTAGTGGGGCTTCTTTATTCACTTTTGCTAGTGAAATCTCAGGTAATACTGTGTATTCAGAGAATGTTGAGCAACCCATGTAATGGAAAAGAGGCTGACCATCTTTATAGAAGCGAGTTGTTCCGTCTGGCATTAAGCCTTTGCCTTGGGTTTCACGTACCGCTTGGCATAGGTTAGTTTTACCTGATTTACAGAACTTACACTCACCACACTCTGCAGTGTAAAGAGGGATAACGTGATCACCGACTTGAACGCTTGTTACGCCTTCACCAATCTGTTCAACAATACCGCCACCTTCATGGCCTAGTACCACAGGGAAGATACCTTCAGGATCGTCGCCTGAAAGGGTGAATGCATCAGTATGGCAAACACCAGTCGCAACGATACGTACTAATACTTCGCCTGCTCGCGGTAGCATTACATCGATTTCTTCAATTGAGAGAGGTTGTTTTGGGCCCCATGCGATAGCAGCTTTAGATTTGATAAATTGATCAGACATTTTATTTCTCTCTATATTAGGCTAATCACAAAGTGAGTAATCATGCCTATTAATTTTGATAGTTTTCCCACTTATACACAGTAGGTGAGAATTCTGATAGTGACGAATAAATAGTGCTATCTCGTCATTTGTTTTGATGGAAGGTATTATATTTATTTCTGGTGAGATGATAATTAGGGTAAATGGCAAATCACTTTTACTCAGGTGAAATAATTGGGTGGTAGTTTTATCATATGCAGTGAAACTGCTGTAGATGGAGCAAGAGGCTGTGCATGCTGAAAGGTAACCTATCATCACAGCGGCTAGTATCTTGAGGTAGTTTGGGTATAATTTGCGCCCTAATAAATGTAGACATGAGAAAACTTGTGACAGATAACACCGACGAAAATCATGATGAACTATATATGCGCCGTGCTATTGAGCTTGCCAGTCAAGCAGAAGCTGAAGGCGAGGTGCCTGTCGGTGCTGTAGTGGTATATGAAGGTCGAATTGTTGGTGAAGGATGGAATCGCTCGATTGGTCAACATGATGCAACGGCCCATGCCGAGATGATGGCATTGCGTCAAGCAGGAAAGGTGATTCAAAACTACCGTTTATTAGATGCCACGCTATACGTGACACTTGAACCTTGCCCGATGTGTGCTGGGGCGATGGTGCATAGTCGAATTGGTAAAGTCATTTTTGGTGCGAGTGATTTAAAAACGGGTGCAGCGGGCAGTGTAATGAATTTACTCAGCTACGATGAAGTGAACCACCATGTTGATTGTCAGTCGGGGATATTAGATGAAGAATGCCGAGCCCAGCTGCAAGCCTTTTTTAAACGCCGTCGTGCTGAAAAGAAAGCTGAAAAGAAAGCGCGTCGAGCAGCGTTAGATAATCAGTAAATTAAGTACCTTGTGTCCTGTTTGAGTCTTTTGGTTATAAAGTAAGAAGCCCGGTTCAATTGACCGGGCTTCTTATTTTCTAACATGGGTAACGCAAGCTTAACTTGTCAATATTGCAGAGAGTACATAAGTGCGTTGACGCCAAAGAACCTTACGACGAATATTCACACTCAAACGTTTTCGGCGTGTAGCAGCTGATGTCATGTGTTTTTTAAAGTTATTCGCCATCGTTTTTTGTTTGGATATTCTCATAGCATTTCTCTTTTGAAAAACTGTGAAAATGATTGTTCACAGAACTCATTGCATCCGTTGATGCATATGGCTCGATTGTTACCTACTTATTGAAAATCGCGTACGATCCCGATCCCATCTTAGTGCAATAACTTTGAATAGTTGACCCTTCGGTCATAAAACACACAGCCCTGATTTCGATAATGAGTAATACAGGGCTGTATTTGTATGAGCAGGAAGACAGATCACATTGCTTGTTACTGGTTTATTGTGATGGCTTGGGCTCTTCTATTGTCTTTTCTGCACTACTGATTGCTGCTTCACTGTTTAATGAACCATCCACGTTGGCTTGTCTGGGTGGCGCGGGCGGCAAGGTAATGGTCTGCAAACCATCAACAACTTGTACATCATCACTATCATAATCGTGGCTGTGCGCTTGTTCATAGCCAATAATACTTTGATAGTAGCGGCGAATATTTTCGACATAATTTAAGGCTTCATCGCCACGGGCATAACCATAGCGACTTTGCTGATAGTATTTACGTTGGCGTAATAAGGGTAAGCGTTGTTTTACGTCGGTCCAGGTATTTTGGTTACCGCCTTGCTTGTGGGTAAGGCGACGCGCATCCATCATATGACCAAAGCCAACATTATAAGAAGCAAGCGCAAACCATACTTTTTCATGGCTTTCGATACTATCGGGTACTCGGCTAATCATTTTGCGTAAGTACTCTGCACCACCGCGAATACTTTGCTCTGGGTCTAGGCGGTTTTTCACTCCAACAGATTTGGCTGTCGGTAAGGTTAACATCATCATGCCGCGCACACCCGTAGGCGATACGGCTTGTGGATTCCAATGGGATTCTTGGTAGGACAACGCAGCAATTAAGCGCCAATCAAACTCATTAGAATACTTCTTAAATAACGATTCCCAGCGGGGCAATTTACTTTCAATCGCCCGTAAAAATGCACGTGTATCGACATAATCAAAACTGCCAACATGACCAAAATATTTTTCTTCTAATTGAGCTAATTCACCACTTTGTTTGATTTCACCAAAAAACTCAATGAGCAGAGCGTACAGGCTATCATCCGTTGATTTATTGACAAACCATGCAATCGGTTCATCTTCGGTAAGCTCCATTGCAATTGCGACATCGGGATGAATACGCTGACTTAGCGCAACATCCACTGAATCGGCAATCGTAAAATCAAGTTCCCCTTTAGCCACTAGGCGTAGTAGCTCATCAGAGTCGGTTTCTTCAATCGACTCCCAAGTCAAATCAGGGTAAATTTCTTTCAGTTTAATTAAGTGTTTTTCATGGCTAGAGCCTTTTACAACGCTTAACGTACCTTTATTTAAGGCTAAGTCGGCAGGTTTTCTTGGGCGCCATTGTCCATTTTTATATACTACAATCTGGCTAGCATAATAATAAGCAGGGGCTGCGTGATAATTTTCGATACGGTCTTTAGATATGGTAAGGCCTGCCGCCACAACATCAATATCACCACGTTCGAGAGTGGGGAATAACCCAGAAAGGGTAAACATGGGTTGCATTTCGAGCTTTACTCCCAGCTTTTGGGCAAAGCGCTGAGCCAATTCATAATCAAGCCCAGTTGGTCCATCATTACCAATGTAATAAGACAGCTGATTATTTAATGTTCCCACTCGTATAACACCGCTTTCTCGGATCTTTTCAAGATCGGTCAAGTTATCATCTTGCCATTGGCATCCAGAAAGCAATGCTAATACCAATGTGGCGGCAAAGAGCTCTCGGAACTTTGTAATTAACGAATTATTACTCAACAAAACATGCTCATCATTATTATTTGGTGTTCTTTATACCAAAGGTCGGCACCACAGCAAAGAGACTCTGCTTTGAACTCGGTATGAATTCGTTAATGTGTGTCTCAAAACGGGTTTAAATCTTTTTTTTTACAGTTGTTGTAAAAAAAACGCGCAAACGGTTGCGTCAAGAGTTACGTCACAAAAAAAATTCCTTTATACTGTGCTCCATCGTAATCCATGTACTCACGATAAAGCGCTAAAAAGTTGCTGAAGTGGTTAAGGTGACATTGACGTAATAAACCCAAATTTGTTGGGTGTTAGGCCAATATCACCTTCATTCAATTAGCTAATCGAGAGTAGTACGCACATGGAAATTTTGCGTGGTTCACCCGCACTATCTGAGTTTCGCGTTAATAAGCTATTAGAGCGTTGTCGCGAGTTAGATCTACCTGTGTCCGGCATTTATGCCGAGTTCATGCACTTTGCTGATGTCTCTGCTCCCCTGAATTCAGATGAGCAAAGCAAGCTTGCGAGCCTGCTTACATATGGTCCGACGATCGCAGAGCATGAGCCTACTGGCACTATGCTTCTTGTTACTCCTCGTCCCGGTACTATCTCTCCATGGTCTTCTAAGTCTACCGATATCGCGCAGAACTGTGCGTTAGGTAACGTTAAACGCTTAGAGCGTGGTACGGCTTACTACGTAGAAGTCACAGCAGATCTTACGGATGCACAACTTACAGAGTTAAAGGCTCTGATCCATGATCGTATGATGGAAGTTGTCTTTACTAATGTCGATTCTGCAGCTGCATTATTTACCCAAGCAGAGCCTGCACCTGTTCAAAGTGTTGATATCTTGGCCGGTGGTCGCAAGGCGCTAGAAGATGCCAATCTAAAATTGGGCTTAGCATTAGCTGAAGATGAAATTGACTACTTAGTCGAAAATTTCACTATGTTAGGTCGCAATCCTAACGATATTGAATTAATGATGTTTGCTCAAGCGAACTCTGAGCACTGTCGTCATAAAATCTTTAATGCTGACTGGACTATCGACGGTGTCGAGCAAGATAAGTCATTGTTCAAGATGATTAAGAACACCTACGAAAAAAATCATGAGCACGTTCTGTCGGCATATAAAGATAATGCGGCAGTGATGGAAGGTTCAGAAGTAGGGCGTTTTTTCCCTAACCCTGAATCTCGCCAATATAACTACCATCAGGAAGCTGCCCATATCCTGATGAAAGTAGAAACACATAACCACCCAACGGCGATTTCACCATGGCCAGGTGCATCTACCGGTTCTGGTGGTGAAATTCGAGATGAAGGCGCTACAGGTCTTGGTGGTAAACCAAAAGCTGGTTTGGTTGGTTTTACTGTATCTAACTTACGTGTTCCTGGCTTTGAACAGCCTTGGGAAACAGATTTCGGTAAGCCGGGTCGAATCGTTAATGCATTAGATATTATGCTGGAAGGCCCACTCGGTGGTGCGGCATTCAATAATGAATTTGGTCGTCCTAACCTATTAGGTTACTTCCGTACATACGAAGAAAAGGTGACATCGCATAATGGCGAAGAGATTCGCGGTTACCACAAGCCAATCATGATTGCTGGTGGCATGGGTAATATTCGTGCCGATCATGTTCAGAAAAAAGAAATCCCAGTTGGTGCCAAGCTAATTGTACTTGGTGGCCCAGCGATGAACATTGGTTTGGGCGGCGGTGCTGCTTCATCAATGGCGTCTGGTCAATCAGCAGAAGATTTAGATTTCGCATCAGTACAACGTGAAAACCCAGAAATGGAACGTCGTTGCCAAGAAGTGATCGACCGTTGCTGGCAGATGGGGGATGATAATCCAATCGCATTTATTCACGATGTAGGTGCTGGTGGTATTTCAAACGCCTTACCTGAGCTTGTCGATGATGGCGAACGTGGCGGTAAATTCCAGCTACGTAACGTACCTAATGATGAACCGGGTATGAGCCCGCTAGAAATTTGGTGTAACGAATCTCAAGAACGTTATGTTATGGCTGTTGCGCCAGAAAATCTGGCCGTATTTGAAGCTATTTGTAAACGTGAGCGCGCCCCGTTTGCCGTTGTTGGTGAAGCTACAGAAGAGCGTCATCTAACACTTGAAGATGAACATTTCGATAATACGCCAATCGATATGCCTATGGATATTCTATTAGGTAAAGCACCCAAAATGCATCGTGACGCGAAAACACTGAAAGTTGAAGGTCAGGAAATTGACCGCAGTGGCATCGAATTAGAGGCGGCAACACAACGTGTATTACGTTTACCAGCTGTTGCTGAAAAGACATTCCTTATCACGATTGGTGATCGCAGCGTAACTGGTTTAGTTGCACGTGATCAGATGGTAGGTCCTTGGCAGGTTCCTGTTGCTAACTGTGCAGTCACAGCGGCGAGTTATGATACTTACCACGGCGAAGCAATGTCGATGGGTGAACGTACACCTGTTGCACTACTTGATTTCGGCGCATCTGCTCGTTTAGCCGTTGGCGAAGCGATTACCAATATCGCAAGTGCTGATATTGGCGATATGAAGCGTATTAACCTATCGGCAAACTGGATGTCTCCAGCGGGTCACCCTGGTGAAGATGCGGGTTTATACGAAGCCGTTAAAGCAGTAGGTGAAGAGTTGTGTCCTGCTCTTGGCTTAACTATTCCCGTTGGTAAAGATTCGATGTCGATGAAAACCAAGTGGGAGCAAGATGGCGAGCAGAAAGAAGTCACTTCTCCGTTATCATTGGTAATTACTGCATTTGGTCGTGTTGAAGATGTACGTAAAACAGTAACGCCACAGTTGCGTACCGATAAAGGTGATTCAAGTTTAATCTTGATTGATCTAGGTTGTGGTCAAAACCGTCTTGGTGCGACTGCGCTGGCTCAGGTCTACAAGCAACTGGGTGATAAGCCTGCTGATGTTGATAGCCCTGAATTACTAAAAGGCTTCTTCTATGCAGTTCAAGCATTAATACGTGATGAAAAAGTATTGGCTTACCATGACCGTGGTGATGGTGGTTTATATGTGACTCTGGCTGAAATGGCATTTGCGGGCCACACTGGTGTTGAAGTTGACATTAATACGTCTGAAAGCGATGCATGTGACGATGTACTAGCAATGCTTTTCAATGAAGAGCTAGGTGCTGTACTTCAAGTTCGTACTGAAGACCTCGATACGGTGAAATCAGTACTTGCCGAGCATGGCTTAACAGCATGTAGCCATGTTATTGGTACCGTAGTAGATGAAGATGTGGTTCGTATCTGGAATGGCAATGAGCGCGTTCTTGAGCAAAGCCGTACTGACCTTCGTACTGTCTGGGCTGAAACAACTTACCAGATGCAAGCGATGCGTGATAACCCTGCGGGTGCCTTGCAAGAATTTGAAGCGAAGAAAGATAATAGTGATCCTGGCCTAAGCGCTCAGCTAACCTTCGACATTAATGAAGATGTAGCCGCACCCTTTATTGCTGCTCCATTTATTACAAAAGCACCAAAGACTGGTGCATCAGTAGTTAATGCACCTGCAATTAATTTAGGTGCCAAACCACAAATGGCAATTCTACGTGAGCAGGGTGTTAACTCTCATGTTGAAATGGCAGCGGCTTTTGACCGTGCTGGTTTTGAAGCTAAAGATGTTCATATGAGTGACATTCTATCTGGCAATGTTCAGCTAGAAGGTTTCAATGGGCTTGTTGCTTGTGGTGGCTTCTCTTACGGTGATGTATTAGGTGCCGGCGAAGGTTGGGCTAAATCAGTGTTGTTTAACAACATTGCTCGTGACCAATTCGAAGCATTCTTCAAACGTAACGATACATTCTCATTGGGTGTGTGTAACGGTTGCCAGATGATGTCGAACTTAAGTGAGCTTATTCCAGGTTCAGATCTGTGGCCACGCTTTGTTCGTAACGAGTCTGAGCGTTTTGAAGCACGTTTCAGCCTAGTTGAAGTACAGAAGAGTGACTCGTTGTTCTTCAATGAAATGGCTGGCTCTCGTATGCCAATCGCGGTTTCTCATGGAGAAGGTCGTGTAGAAGTGCGTAACGGTGAGCACCTAAATGCTATTGAGCAATCAGGTACTGTTGCGTTACGTTACCTTGATAACTTCGGTAATGTTACTCAGAACTACCCTGCGAACCCGAACGGTTCACCAAATGGTATTACAGGGTTAACAACCACTGATGGTCGTGTAACGATTATGATGCCTCACCCTGAGCGTGTATTCCGTACTGTGGCTAACTCATGGCACCCAGATGACTGGAATGAAAATAGCCCTTGGATGCGCATGTTCCGTAATGCCCGCGTTAATCTTGGCTAACGATGAAAAATGGAAATAGGTTAAAACAATAACCTAGGTTTCAATACATTGAAAACCGTCATCTGGTTGGGTGGCGGTTTTTTATTACCTGAATAATCGTAATCTAGTGAGTTTTTTGATCTAATACAGTTATGATTGAATTAGTGGCTTGCGTGAGTAAATGGAACTTTTACGTTGAGAGCTGTCACACTTATTAGGTGTTACTAATAAGTATAATTATATATACCTAGGAGATCTCAATATGTAGGGGCAAAGTGTCTTTTGCGAATTTTATTGGGCTCTATGCGGTACTGTTAATTTTCAAAGTCTTATCAAGGATGAAGTATGGGGCTAGACGATCTTAAACAAAAAAATGTAGTCAATGCAGCCAAGATCTTGGCGGTATTAGTTGCCACTTGTTTACTCAGGTATGTAGACTCATTCACAGTTATCTTTAGTTATAATCAAGTCGGTATCGTGCCGAGTATTGTCGCTATGTTGGTGTTACTTTCTGGGATCTTCGCTACGACGGGATTATTTAGAGGTATGATGTGGGGCTTTATTCCACTGTATTTTTTCATTCCAGCAGCCACAATGTTTTTTGGTATTAGTATTATTCCATTTCTACCTAGCCTTGTTTCTCCCGAGTTTCGGAGTATTGCGGTACTAACCCTGAACAGCATTGTGTTGCTCTTTGCTGTGTTTTTATTATTACGAATGATGGATTCTAATACTATTTTACAAACGGAAAACGCTTAAATTACAGTGCTGAATCTGTGATAATAGCGCTAACGTTAATAGGTTTATACGTAATCGTATTCATAAATAGACCCATACTCAGCAAAGGACGATGAGAAATGAAAAAGATTGAAGCCGTTATTAAGCCTTTTAAGCTTGATGATGTTCGCGAAGCATTAGCTGAAGTGGGTATCACAGGTATGACTGTTTCTGAAGTGAAAGGATTTGGACGTCAGAAAGGTCATACAGAATTGTACCGTGGTGCAGAATACATGGTCGATTTTCTGCCAAAAGTGAAACTAGAAATTGTTGTGACCGATGAAGTAGCAGAGCAATGTATCGAAACGATTATCGAAACCGCGCAAACGGGTAAAATCGGTGATGGTAAAATCTTCATGTTCGATGTCGAGCGTGTTGTTCGAATCAGAACTGGCGAAGAAGACGAAGATGCGATTTAACTAGATAAGATACCTATATGTATCTGTCTAGTGCTAAAAAAGGCTTACCATAACGGTAAGCCTTTTTGCTATTTGGGTATGCGAGTCAACTGCTTGCTTTCGCCGTACTTGGATTGTAACGGCTTGGTTTATGGTTCATGGCTAATACAAGATTAAGCATCACAGCTCCTAATACCGAGAGCATAAGTACAAGTGGTGTTACAAAGAAGAATGAACACACTAAAATACTGACATCAATTCCCATCTGCATTTTCCCCGCTGGAATACCAAATTTTTCTTGGCAGTATAAAACGAGTACATTGAACCCACCTAAACTTGTACGATGACGAAAGAGTATTAGCATACCTAAGCCCATCAACAGACCACCGAGAATGGCACAATAAATAGGGTCTAAACGGCTGATTTCTAATACAAGATGTAGATTGTCAGTAATAATCGACACTAACCCACCAGAAATGATACTGGTAATAGCAAATGATTTACCCATACGAAACCACGCCATGAGGTAAAATGGCGTGTTCATTAAGAAATATAACTTACCAAAAGACACATCAACGAACTGGGTAAGCAGCAGTGCTAGCCCTGTAGTGCCTCCCGTTAAGAGGTCTGCTTGTTGAAGAAAAAATATTCCCTGTGCAACGATAAATGTACCCGTGAGAATGGCAATAATATTCTCATTCAATGAATGCTTGGAACCGCTCAAAACAAAACTCCTTATAATTTATGGGCGCAATTCTAATCGTGTAACCTCATAGAAAGAAGTAGTACGGTAAAAGCAAAAAATAGAAGCTGTAATTATTTTTTTACGTCGTTGTAAATTATTATTTTTTGATTTTTCTTGAATTTGTATAGAGTGAATGTTTCCTGTCTATTGTGCGTTTGCAAGATTATGAAAATAATTCATGTAACCATCGATAATAAACATGAAGAAATTGTAATAATAAATGATTTTAGGGGTATCTGATTTAGATCAATTTCTGTAAAATACAGCGTTAATTACTGGTGATACGAAAACGTTTGCGTCCACGTGGCGTCTAGCTTTGCGGTTTTTCGTTTTTACCCAAATATTGTGGTTATACCTACCTTAGTCAGGAGAGACAGATGCTAAAGCGCGATATGAATATTGCCGACTATGATGCGGAACTTTTTGCAGCCATTCAGGAAGAAACAGCACGTCAAGAAGAACACATCGAGTTGATCGCTTCTGAAAACTACACAAGCCCACGTGTAATGGAAGCTCAAGGATCTCAGCTGACTAACAAATATGCTGAAGGTTACCCAGGTAAGCGTTATTACGGTGGTTGTGAGTTTGTTGATAAAGCAGAACAATTAGCTATTGATCGTGCATGCCAGCTTTTTGGTGCTGAATACGCGAACGTACAGCCTCATTCTGGTTCTCAAGCTAACAATGCTGTTTACATGGCACTACTAAATCCAGGCGACACTGTATTAGGTATGAGCCTTGCTCACGGTGGTCACTTGACTCACGGTTCTCCAGTAAACTTTTCTGGTAAGTTATACAACATCATCCCTTACGGTATCGATGAAACTGGTCAGATCGATTACGAAGAAATGGAAGCATTGGCGTTAGAGCACAAACCTAAGATGATTATCGGTGGTTTCTCTGCGTATTCTCAAATTGTTGATTGGAAACGCATGCGTGAAATTGCAGACAAAGTAGATGCATATTTCTTTGTTGATATGGCACACGTTGCGGGTCTTATTGCGGCAGGTGTTTACCCTAACCCGGTTCCACATGCCCATGTTGTAACAACAACAACGCATAAAACATTAGCCGGCCCTCGTGGCGGTCTAATTCTGTCAAATGACGGTGAAGACCTTTATAAGAAGTTGAATTCAGCGGTATTCCCTGGTGGTCAAGGTGGCCCTCTAATGCATGTTATCGCAGCAAAAGCGGTAGCCTTCAAAGAAGCAATGGAACCTGAATTTAAAGTTTATCAAGCTTGTGTTGTTGAAAATGCGAAAGCAATGGTTGGCGAGTTCTTAGAGCGCGGTTACAAGATTGTATCTGGTAGCACTGAGAATCACTTGTTCCTTGTTGATTTAATCGACAAAGGCATCACAGGTAAAGAAGCGGATGCCGCACTGGGTGCAGCTAATATTACCGTTAACAAAAACAGTGTTCCAAACGATCCACGTAGCCCGTTTGTAACCTCTGGTATTCGCATTGGTACACCATCGATTACTCGCCGTGGTTTTACGGTTGAAGATACTAAGCAGCTTGCTGGTTGGATTTGTGATGTGCTTGATAACACAGATAAACCTGAAGTTATCGAAGCAACGAAAGCGAAAGTATTAGAAATCTGTAAGCGTTTACCTGTATACGCTTAATGAATACTTGAACGGCGGTGATTAAATAGTAGTCACCTCGTGCTTCAAACCTAAATTAACGGCACCTTTTAAGGTGCCGTTTTGTTTTTCAGAACAAATAGTCACAATGTGCCGTCTTTTTGTTACGAGATTATAAATAAAACCATGGTTATATTCTCTTTCTAGCGTTGAAATGGGTTACACTGAGTCGACGAAAGTTAGGAGGCGTGATGCATTGTCCTTTTTGTGGTGCCAATGACACCAAAGTAATCGATTCCCGTTTAGTTGCAGATGGTCATCAAGTTCGTCGTCGTCGCCAATGTTTAGCGTGCAATGAACGCTATACAACGTTTGAGACTGCCGAATTGGTGATGCCAAGAGTGATAAAAACCAACGGTAACCGTGATTCATTTAATGAAGATAAACTTCGCGGTGGTATTCAGCGTGCGTTAGAAAAACGTCCGGTGAGCGCAGATGATATAGAACGTGCTATTAACACGATAAAATCCCGTTTACGCGCAACGGGTGAACGCGAAGTGCCATCAGATATGATTGGTAACTTAGTAATGGAAGCATTAAAAGAGCTGGATAAAGTTGCTTATATCCGCTTCGCTTCTGTTTACCGTAGTTTTGAAGATATTCGTGAATTTGGCGAAGAAATTGCCAAGTTAGAAAAATAAAAGAATAGTATTAGCTTGCTGCTTTCGATAAGAATCAGCGAGCTAGGCTATTACTCTCTAAGCTAAAAGAATGCATTCGATGTTCTCACCTATTGATCACTCCATGATGCTACGTGCTATTGAATTGGCGAAACGTGGTCGCTTCACTACAGCACCTAATCCCAATGTAGGTTGCGTTATTGCTCAAGGCTCTACCATTGTTGGCGAAGGTTTTCATTACCAAGCTGGTCAGCCTCATGCTGAAGTGTTTGCTTTACGTGCTGCTGGCGAGCAAGCGAAAGGCGCCACTGCGTATGTAACGCTTGAACCCTGCTCCCATTTTGGTCGTACCCCACCTTGTGCCCAAGCCTTAATTAATGCCAATGTTTCTCGTGTTGTTTGTGCCATGGTTGATCCCAACCCTAAGGTGGGTGGCCGTGGGATCGAAATGTTGCAAATTGCGGGCATTGAAGTGCAAACGGGTTTATTAGTAGCAGATGCGCAAGCGTTGAACCTCGGTTTTATCAAGCGAATGAAAACCGGGCTACCGTATGTACAGCTAAAATTAGCAGCAAGCCTTGATGGGCGAACAGCCTTAGCGAATGGTGAAAGTAAGTGGATCACTGGCCCAGAAGCTCGTGCTGATGTGCAACGCTTTCGCGCAAGATCGGGAGCTATTTTATCAACAAGCTCTACCGTTATTGCTGATGATCCATCGTTAAATGTACGTTGGAGTGAATTGGGTGAGCCAGTACATGCTGAATACCCAGAAGCCGCTTTACGTCAACCTACGCGTGTTATTATTGATAGTAAAAACCGTGTTACACCCGACTTTAAACTGTTTAGTCTTGCGGGGAAAACCCTATTAGCACGTGCTGAAATGGGGCAAGAAACGTGGTCTGATTCTGTCACTCAGGTCCTCATTCCAAAGCAAGATAATTCAGAGCAATTAAATTTAACTTCGCTAATGCTTGAGCTCGCGAAACAGGATATTAACCATATTTGGGTGGAAGCGGGGGCTGAGTTAGCGGGCGGATTGTTAGCGGCAGGGTTAGTTGACGAGCTTATTCTTTATCAAGCTCCTAAACTGATGGGGTGTGATAGCCGTAGCTTAATTAACTTAAAAGGGCTGACATCGATGTCTCAAGTACTTAATCTTGAGATAACAGATGTTCGTATGGTTGGTCCTGATTTACGTATTATTGCTCGCGTTTAACGCTTGAGCGAACCAAGGAATTTTAAACATGTTTACTGGCATTATTGAAGCTATCGGTACTATTTCTGCATTGACGCCTAAAGGTGCTGATATTTCGGTAACGGTTGATTCAGGTAACCTTGATTTATCCGATGTTAAACTGGGTGACAGTATTGCTACAAATGGGGTTTGTCTAACCGTTGTCGCATTAACCGATAAAGGCTACGTTGCTGACTTATCGTTAGAGACATTAAAGCGTACTGCTTTTACTGACTATAAATCTGGCCAGAAAGTGAATTTAGAAAAAGCTATGTTACCAACTACCCGTTTTGGTGGTCATATGGTATCTGGTCATGTTGATGAGGTGGGCAAGATTATTGAACGCACTCACACTGGTCGCGCCATTGAATTTTGGGTGAAGGCGCCAGCGCATTTAGCTAAATATATTTCTGAAAAAGGCTCAGTATCGATTGACGGTATCAGCCTTACGGTTAATGCAATTCGTGGCGATGAATTTAAGCTAACGATTGTTCCTCATACTGCCTCAGAAACGACAATGGAATCATTCCAGGTTGGTCGTGTTGTTAACTTAGAAGTTGATGTTATTGCCCGTTATTTAGAACGCTTAATGCTAGGCGATAAAGCCGCTGACAAAAAGTCAGAAGTCACGATGGACTTATTAGCAAGAACTGGGTTTTTAGGATAAAGATTAAAGAAGGGTATTGTTATGGGTTTAAGCACTGCGAAAGAAATTATTGATGATATTCGCCAAGGTAAGATGGTTATCTTGATGGATGATGAAGATCGTGAAAATGAAGGCGATCTTATCATTGCAGCAGAGAAAATTACGCCAGAAGCTGTTAACTTCATGGCAATGTTCGGTCGTGGTTTGATTTGCCTAACCTTAGCGCATGCACGTTGTAAGCAACTCAACCTACCATTAATGGTACAAGACAATACTGAACAGTTTAGTACTAACTTCACTGTTTCTATTGAAGCCGCCGCTGGCGTAACAACCGGTATTTCAGCCGCAGATCGTGCAACAACAGTACAAGCCGCTGTTGCCCCGAATGCCAGCTTTTCTGATATCGTGATGCCGGGACATATCTTCCCATTAATGGCACAAGAAGGTGGTGTACTTAGCCGTGCTGGTCATACCGAAGCGGGTTGTGATATTGCGCGTTTAGCGGGTCTAGAGCCTTCAAGTGTTATTGTCGAAATCCTAAACGAAGATGGCACGATGGCACGTCGTCCTCAGTTAGAAGTGTTTGCTGAAAAGCATGGATTGAAGCTAGGTACAATAGCTGACCTTATCGAATATCGTAATAATAACGAAACCACTATTGAACGAATAGCAGAATGCCGTTTACCAACAGAGTTTGGTGAGTTCGATATGATTACGTACCGTGATACCATCGATAATGAAATTCACTATGCATTGCGTAATGGTGATGTGAAAGAGAATGCAGAAACGTTAGTACGTGTTCATTTGCAAGACACGTTTAAAGATGTTCTACATTCAGGCGCATCGCAATGGACATTGCCTACTGCAATGCAACGTATTGCTTCTGAAGGTGGTGTATTGGTTGTGCTGAGCAAGCAAGAAAACCATGACACAATTATCACGAAAGTGAAAAATCTTGCAGCGAACGATAACGGACAGCCTAAAGTGAAATTGAACCCGAAAGATCAATCTCGTCAGGTTGGTGTGGGCTCTCAGATCTTATCGGATTTAGGCGTTTCAAAAATGCGTCTGCTTGCATCAAGTACACAACGTTATCATTCACTTTCAGGTTTTGGCCTAGAAGTTGTAGAATATATTTGTGAATAATTATTGCTTGGTTGGTAAATTGCCAGCGAGAATGTAAGTAATATCTATTTTGTCCCAAAGTGCGATAAGCACTTTAGAGGGCTTTAATTTAATCAAACGAATAAACCAGCGGTTGTCCGTAGCGACTTTTATATAAAGTGTGGTAGACTCCCGCGGTTTCTCGTATCGGAAAGACATAGTCACAGGAAGGCCCATGAATGTAATTGAAGGCGCTATCGCGGCACCAAACGCAAAAATTGCTATCGTAATTGCACGTTTCAACAGCTTTATTAATGAAAGCTTACTTGCTGGTGCATTAGATGCGCTTAAACGTCAAGGTCAGGTAAGCGATGACAATATTACAGTTGTTCGTTGCCCTGGCGCTTATGAGTTACCACTTGTTGCTCAGCAGGTTGCTAAGAGCGATCGTTATGACGCTATCGTTGCTTTAGGCTCTGTGATCCGTGGTGGAACACCACACTTTGATTATGTTGCCGGCGAGTGTAATAAAGGTCTGGCGCAAGTCGCACTAGAGTACAATACTCCAGTTGCATTTGGCGTTCTGACTGTAGATTCAATCGAACAAGCCATTGAGCGTGCCGGTACCAAGGCTGGTAATAAAGGGGCAGAGGCTGCACTAAGCGCGCTTGAAATGGTAAATGTACTGTCCCAAATCGAATCCTAATGGGGGTTAATGTGAAACCAGCTGCACGTCGTAATGCTCGTCATTTTGCTATCCAGGCAATTTATTCATGGCAGATCACGAAAGGTAATGTTGCGGAAATCGAGCAACAGTTCCTTTCTGATGACAAATTTGAAGAAGAAGAGCACCAGGCTGATGCACCTAGTCTTGCTGCACCACATACAGATCTGAACTACTTTCATGATCTTTTGAATGGTGTTGTACAGAACCATCAGGAATTGGACAGCAAGATGCGTCCTTACCTTTCTCGTCCACTTCAAGATTTGGACCAGATGGAACTTGCTCTACTTCGCTTAGCGATGTATGAGATGACTAAACGCGATGATGTTCCTTATAAAGTTGTTATCAATGAAGCAATCGAGCTAGCTAAGCTATTCGGTGCTGAAGATAGCCACAAATTTGTGAACGGTGTGCTTGATAAAGCAGCGCCAACACTTCGTAAAAAGTAATCGAAAAAGACGTTTTGAGGCCAGCAATTGCTGGCCTTTTTTCTATCTGATTTTTCTGTTTACTATCATATCCATCAACTAATAATAAAATATTATGGCTAGTAACGAATTTGATCTTATCGCTCGCTATTTTGAGCACCAATCTGTCAATCGTCGTGATGTTGCCCTCGCAATTGGCGATGATTGTGCCTTACTCTCTGTGCCTACTGGCAGTCATCTCGCTGTCAGTACCGATTCCCTTGTTGCGGGAACCCATTTTCTTGCTGATGCCGATCCTGCACTCATTGCTCATAAAGCCTTAGCCTCGAACCTGAGCGATTTAGCAGCAATGGGGGCAACACCTGCATGGGTATCGTTAGCATTGACTATGCCAGAGCCTAATGAGGCATGGTTAAGCAAATTTTGTGAAGGGTTCTTTGCCTTAGCTGAATATTTTAATGTGCAGCTTATTGGTGGCGATACGACTAAAGGTCCGTTAAGCATTACCCTAACCGTTCACGGTTTTGTTCCGGAAGGGAAGGCACTCACTCGCGCCGGGGCAAATTCTGGTGATTGGATTTACGTAACCGGAAACCTCGGTGATAGCGCTGCAGGGTTAGCGATATTGCTTAATGAAGTCACGGTTGCAGATGATGCATTAAGAAATACCCTATTAGAACGGCACTATAAAGCGCACCCTAGAGTACTTGCTGGGCAAGCATTGATTGGTATCGCTTCTGCTGCGTTAGATATTTCTGATGGGCTTATTTCAGATTTGGGGCATATTCTAAAACGGTCGCAGGTTTCAGCCGTTATTGATGTTGATAAACTCCCTATTTCTGATGAATTGCTTACGTTCGAGAGTGATAGACAAAAAGCCCAGCAGCTTGCGCTTACCAGTGGTGAGGAATATGAATTATGCTTTACTGTTCCAGAGAAAAATCGAGGAGCCGTCGATACATCTCTAGCACACTCTGGGGTTAAAGTGACTTGTATTGGTCAGTTGCGACCAGGGCAAGGTATTCAGTTGACCCAAAACGATAAACTGCTAGATTGGCAGTTGCACGGTTTTGATCATTTCGCGGAGTAAAGTGTGAGTAATCCTAAAGATAGAATAAATTTAAAAAACCCGTGGCACTTTTTAGCCACAGGTTTCGGGAGTGGTTTATCACCTATTATTCCCGGAACAATGGGTACAGTTGCATCTATACCTTTGTATTTATTGATCGTTCAACTTCCCTTTGCTGCATACATTTTAATAACGATTGTTGCTGCGGTGATTGGTATTACTATTTGTCAGAAAACGTCTGATGATATGGGAGTACATGATCACGGCAGTATTGTGTGGGATGAATTTGTTGGTTTCTGGATCACGATGGCCATTGCGCCTGTGGTGAATTGGCAATGGATACTGGCGGGATTTGTGTTGTTTCGATTCTTCGACATGATCAAGCCATGGCCTATCAGTTGGTTAGATAAGCATGTGCATGGTGGTTTTGGCATTATGGTTGACGACATTCTAGCAGGTTTCATGGCGATGATTTGCCTTTGGGGTGTCGGCCACTGGTTTGGCTGGTAATCGTTATACTAACTCAGTATTTACTGTTTCAGCTGAATACCATTATTAAACCGTGCATGGCGCGGTTTTTTTATACCTTAAGCTAAATCAATCAACAGGCTATTATTTGTTCGTCTAACCTTTATGTAAACTAAATCACTAACTGTCATGGTGAGATATGGGTTGGTTACACCTTGTTTGGATTGCATTTCTTTTTATTTCTTTTTCGGCGTCAAGCCAAGTATATCCATCAACGGCAACTGGCTGGGTATTACCCGGCGTGTGGGAAGAGCCGTTAGCGACATCAGTGTTTGATTCCGCCAAAGAGGTAAAAGAGTGGGAAGTTCAGCATGCTGATGTGGTCTTTGGAAGTTTAGATGATGTTGCCTTAAACCAGCAAACAATCGCGATGGGCTATATGTATACCCAGAAGTTTGATTGTCGACCTGAAGAAAAAACCGCATGGTTAAATAGAAAAACGGCAGAACGAGGTATCGACGTTGAAAATGCGTATCTTCATTACTTGGAAGATACCATCTTATCTGTTCCTTCGGTTGATGGGGGGATGGATTACTTACTAAAAGGGCAGCCCCTTCACTTATTGCTCATTCGTGATGGCAATCTTTCTACCGCCCGCCCGCCTTTAACCCTTAAGCCTTCAGACGAAATAATATTGATTTCTTCTTATCCGTTTGATCAGTTTGATGTCGTTGCTGATACTGTTCCGAGCGTTATGAGGAGTGTTGCTGGTGATGATGGCAATATCGCTAAATGGACCTCGTCAGATACTCAGTGGCTAAAGCGGCAAAAAACTTGGCAAGGCGAATTTACGTTAGCATCCGCTTGGCTGTCGGCATTCCCTTTCTATCAAGATCGCGAAATGAACACGGGGTTGAAGGTATTAAGTCGCGGCTTGAAAATCTGGGCATTAAAATTAAATTGGCCAGCAGGTACAACGCTGTCTGCATTGAGTTTAAAGCCTTGGATTAAGGCTGATAATAACACCTTGTCTTTCCCTGGCTGGGATGATCAAAATGATCGTAATCATGATGGATTTATTAGTAAAATTGAATACAGCACAAGAAGTAACGTAAATGCCAGTGCACGTTTTAAGCATCAAGCAAGATTAATTCCAGCCTCTGGGCTGTGGAGAAATAGCTGTTGGTATCGAACCAATTTTAACCGCTCTGAGATAAATGATTTATACGGTGATTGGTATCATTATGATTGGCAACGACAAGGTTTGAGCGGTGCTTATAATGATGATATGGCTAAGTTGCTTGGCGAAAATCAATTTGCATTAATTACTGGCGGGCAGATTGCAGAGCTTCCTTTTAAGGTTGGTAATGATGAGGCCGCTAAATTTTACGCCGAGCAGATGGCTGACTTTCTTCAAATAATCAAAATTAAAACCGGCACACGCTGGTTAGCTGCAAATATATCAGAGCTTAACCTTTGGGAGTACACAGCTTGGCCCACACCGTTACGCGATATAATGGACGTATGGTTACGTGAGCATTACCTTAGCCCTGCGATGGGGCTAGAGCGAATGCAACGATCGTGGGATAGCTTTGCATTAGCGAGATTAGGTGATAAAAGCTTAATCATGGCAACAACACGAGGGGGTAGAAGCGAAAACAATCTCACCTCAAGTATTGCATGGCATAAAGATATCGAGACGGGTTTAGCTTTATATTACTTTTTTAATTTGCCAAAAGTAACGTATTACCATAGCTGGAATCAGACGTTTATTTACGGCAGTAATAATACCCAGTTTGGTAATGATAATCGCGGTTCGTCGAATTGGTATCGCCAAGGTATCCCGAAAAATTGGGCTTATCAACCGACTAAAATGCTCGATATTTCTATTGGATACCCCAGTAAAACCCCGAAAGGCTACAAGCCTGTTTACTGGAAAAGTAAGCAAGGTAAAGCAAAGACAACAGAAACAAAACTTCTAGTCGGACAAGAAAAAGTGAGTTTACAGAAAGCGAACTGGTTTTGGTTATACCGCTCCGGCTGGATCAGTGAATTTCCTGATGAAGGGGTAATAGCAAGACAATACAGCGATGGCTTGGTGGTTTATCGAGCAAAAAAAGAACGTAATCAAGCGAGTTACTTTAGTTCAAAACCATTACGGGTCTCGTTGCCTGGCGTATATCAACGCGTGAACAGTGACGGTTCGTTGAGTGCCTCAATGCATTATATTGAATTGGGTGGCTATGAAGGGGCGGTGCTTAAAAGAGTAAAATAGAGAGATAAAGTAGGATGAGAAGAGAAGCTCCTAGTATCTAGATAAAACTAGAAACTAGGAGGAAGGTAAGTAAGTTGAGACTTACCTTTTAGCGATAAAGCTTAAGTTAAGCAATATAATCACGAATTTGCTTCTCAATACCTGCGGCATCAATTTCTAATGCGGTATGCAGTTCTTGCTGCGTGCCTTGCTCAACAAAACGGTCGGGAAGGCCAATATTGAGCACTGGCTTTAAGCATTTTGATTTCATCATGAACTCGATAACACCACTGCCAGCACCACCGGCAATAGCGTTTTCTTCAACCGTAACCAAGACATCATGATTGGCAGCTAATTCTAGAATGAGCGCTTCATCAAGCGGCTTCACAAACCGCATATCGGCCACAGTAGCATTTAATTTTTCAGCAGCTTCTAGTGTGTATTCCAGCATTGTACCGAAATTCAGGATAGCAATCTTCTCACCTTGACGGCGAATAATCCCTTTACCGATTTGAAGAGCGGTCATTTCTTTTTGTATTTCTGCACCTAATCCATTACCGCGAGGGTAACGTACCGCGCTTGGGCCTTGATGCTTATGACCCGTGTATAGCATTTGGCGACATTCATTTTCGTCGCTTGGTGCCATAATCACGATATTAGGAATACAACGCATAAAGCTAAGATCAAAAGCACCTTGGTGAGTTTGACCATCAGCACCCACTAGACCACCACGATCAATAGCAAACATCACCGGAAGTTCCATAATGGCAACATCATGAATTAATTGATCATAGCCGCGCTGTAAAAATGTCGAATAGATTGCAACTATGGGGTTATAGCCACCAATAGCCATACCACTTGCTAGCGTTACTGCGTGTTGCTCTGCAATCGCGACATCAAAATACTGGCTTGGGTATTCTTTCGAAAAGCGTACCATGCCAGAGCCTTCACGCATCGCTGGCGTGATAGCCATTAGTTTTTCATCTTCAGCGGCCATATCACATAGCCAATCGCCAAAAATCTTCGAGAAAGTCGGTTTAGCATTTGCCGCTTTTGGTAACGGGTTTTGGCTTAGATCGAATTTAGGTACTGCGTGGTAATTAATTGGATCCGCTTCAGCTGGTGCGTAACCTTTACCTTTTTTCGTCATAATATGAAGGAACTGCGGTCCTTTCAGATTGCGCATGTTTTTCAAGGTCTTGACTAATTCAGCAACATCATGGCCATCAACAGGGCCAATATAGTTGAAGCCTAGCTCTTCAAACATGGTGCCAGGAACAACCATGCCCTTGATATGCTCTTCTGCGCGTTTAACCAATTCTTTGATTGGTGGCGCGCCAGCTAATACTTTCTTGCCGCCTTCACGAATCGTGGTGTAAAGGCTGCCAGAGAGTAAGCGAGCTAAGTGATTATTCAGTGCGCCGACATTTTCTGAAATTGACATTTCATTGTCATTTAGAATCACTAACATGTCTGAATGTACATCACCAGCATGGTTCATGGCTTCAAATGCCATGCCTGCGGTAATCGCACCATCACCAATTACGCTAACAACTTTACGGCCTAAGCCTTCTTTATTAGCGGCAATAGCCATTCCAAGACCAGCACTGATCGAGGTTGAAGAATGACCGACAGATAATACGTCGTACTCACTCTCGCCACGCCAAGGAAATGGGTGGATACCGTTTTTTTGGCGGATCGTTGACATCTGGTCACGACGACCAGTTAGAATTTTATGTGGGTAAGCTTGATGACCGACATCCCAGATCAAATGATCAAAAGGCGTGTTATACACATGATGTAGGGCAACAGTCAGTTCTACAGCACCAAGACCTGAGGCAAAATGCCCGCTTGACTGGCTGACTGAGTTAAGCAAGTAGGTACGTAGTTCATCACATACCTCCGGTAAACTTTCAACCGGCAGTAAGCGTAATTCATCTGGCGTATTGGCTAAAGCAAGATGAGGGTATTTTGATATATCCAGAGTCATAACATTTCGGCGCTTTTACTGATTTTAGTTATTGCGTTCGATAATGTATCGGGCAAAAACTTCTAATTGGGTTGTATTGTAGGGTATTGCATCCAATGCTTGTAGCGCTTCTTGATAAAGTTGTTGTGTTTTTTGTTGTGCACCTTCCAATCCTAATAAAGCTGGGTAGGTACTTTTATCAAGCGCGAGATCTGAACCTTGTGGTTTCCCCAGTGTTTCAGTATCACTTGTGACATCAAGAATATCGTCTTGAACTTGGAATGCGAGACCAATCGCGTCGGCGAATTGGTTTAGCTGTGGCAATACCGCTACACCTTTTTGGCCTGCAGCGAGTGCACCTAAACGAACGGCACATCGGATAAGTGCTCCCGTTTTGTGCTTGTGAATAGCTTCAAGCTGCTGTAAATCAACGTGTTTACCTTCTGCTTCTAAATCAAGTGCTTGACCTATACACATTCCCGCAGCGCCAGAGGCTTGGGCAAGCTCTTTGATCATTGCGATACGTTGCGTATTACCGTCATTACTTAATTGACCATCAGCTAGAATTTCAAAAGCTAGTGTTTGCAGTGCATCTCCAGCAAGAATAGCTAAAGCTTCATCAAATGCAATATGACATGTTGGGTGACCACGACGTAGCTCATCGTCATCCATAGCAGGCAGATCATCATGAATTAATGAATAAGCATGAATACATTCTACCGCTGCAGCAGGAGTATCAAGATCTGCACATTCAGCCCCTAGCATTTGACCCGTAATATAGGTTAAAAACGGACGCGCGCGTTTGCCGCCGAGTAATGTGCCATATTTCATGGTTTTTACTAATGCTTGATCGGCAAAAGGCTGCGCTTCAAGCCATTGAGCTAAATGTTGGTTACTACGATCCTGATAATGTTTCAGTGACTGTGATAAAGTTAAATTGTTATTCATTGTTCTCATTAAATTCAGTCAGTGGTGCTTCATCATCAGCTTGAAGTAATATTTCTACACGCTGCTCTGCTTGCGTAAGTTTTTTCTGACTAGTGCGAGCAAGCATAATGCCGCGTTCAAATTTCTTTAATGCATCTTCGAGTGCAATATCACCAGACTCTAACTCGTTTACAATGGAATCGAGTTCATCTAATGCAGCTTCAAATGCCATATTTTCTGGTTTTTTAGCGGCCATAAATCATTCACTATTTTCTAAGTGTTGGAAAAGTAACGCAGAGAGTAATCTGGGTCAAATTATGTCACATGATTTTGTGTTTGAGGCAGTAATTTTCGTCTTTTGAACGAAGAAAGCTAAATGAAAAACGAAAGGTGCCGATATAGGTACACTTCTGTAGAATACCGCTGTTGATTTAATAATAAATACGATGCGTCACAAAAAGGGGAGCTTTTCGTGGATTTGGCAACGCTTATAGGCCTAGTAGGTTCATTCGCATTTGTAGCAATGGCAATGTTACTAGGTGGCAGTTTAGGGATGTTTTTTGATGTTCCCTCGGTATTGATTGTACTGGGAGGAACGACATTTGTTGTTTTGATTAAATACAGCATTAGTCAGTTTTTCGGTGCAGCTAAAATTGCAGTTAAAGCATTCATGTTCAAAACGGACAATCCAGAAGACTTAATCGCTAAAATTGTTGAAATGGCTGACGCCGCGCGAAAAGGGGGATTTTTAGCGTTAGAAGAAATGGAAGTTGATAACACTTTCTTACGTAAAGGTATCGATCTGCTTGTTGATGGCCATGATGCTGATGTTGTTCGTGCGACGTTACAAAAAGATATCGGCTTAACCAATGAGCGACATGAAAAAGGGGTGGGTATTTTTAGCTCCTTTGGTGATGTTGCACCAGCAATGGGGATGATTGGTACGCTAATCGGTTTAGTCGCGATGTTGTCCAACATGGATGACCCTAAATCAATTGGCCCTGCCATGGCTGTGGCTTTGTTAACCACCTTGTATGGTTCTATTGTTGCGAACATGGTGGCAATACCGATTGCTGACAAATTGTCATTACGTAAGAACGAAGAGAAACTGAATCGTCGACTAATTCTTGATGGTGTTCTTGCTATTCAAGATGGTCAGAATCCGCGAGTGATCGATGGGTACTTGAAAAATTACCTTAATGAGAAAAAACGTGGCGTAGACGTAGATGGTTAGAGGTCACAATGGAAGAAGATGATTGCAAGTGCCCCCCTGGCGCGCCGTTATGGATGGCGACCTTTGCGGATCTAGCGACCTTGTTAATGTGTTTTTTTGTACTCTTGTTGTCATTCTCAGAGATGGATGTACTGAAATTTAAACAGATTGCAGGTTCGATGAAATTTGCTTTTGGTGTTCAAAATATGCTGGAAGTGAAAGATATTCCTAAAGGCACCAGTGTTATCGCGCAAGAGTTTCGCCCTGGGCGGCCTGAGCCAACACCGATTGAAGTTATCATGCAACAAACCATTGATATGACTCAACGCACGCTAGATTTCCATGATGGTGAATCAGACCGTGCCGGAGGCACCAAGCGTGATGCGGGTAAGTTAACTGGTGGGCAATCGGCTGATGTGGCAACTCAAATGAATCAAAATAATCAATCTGAGATGTCTGAGTCGCAAGAGCAGTTATTGGAAGTCATGCAAAAAGCACTTGATCGCGAAATTCAAGATGGTGCGATTGAAGTTGAAAATTTTGGTCAACAAGTCGTTATTCGAATCAAAGAAAAAGGGGCGTTCCCGGCGGGTTCTGCTTTTTTACAGCCTAAATTTCGCCCCTTAGTGCGACAGATTGCTGACTTAGTGAAAGATGTTCCCGGCATTATTAGAATTTCAGGTCATACTGATAATCAGAAGTTAGATTCTGAACTATACCGTTCAAATTGGGATTTATCTGCGCAGCGAGCAGTCTCTGTTGCTCAGGAAATGGAGCAAGTTAAAGGGTTTGATCACAAGCGATTACGGGTGGTTGGATTAGCGGATACTGCGCCATTAAATAGCAATAAAACGGCGGAAGAACGGAAAGTAAATCGTCGAGTTGAGATTTCGATCATGCAGGGTAAGCCGCATTACTCTGATGAAGTGACGAGTTCAGACATACAGAAAAGCGCTGAATAGCTATTATTAGTATCAAGGTGCGGTGTTTTAGAGCAGCTATCTTTTTGTAACTGTTTGAGTTTGAAAGGTGACGTCTGCTCTATTTGGCAGCTATGGTTATAAGGTTTCAATAACAGCAAGGTTTCAGCAACTGCTTGCTTGCTGTATAATCCGCGCCGTTGATTCCGTTCGGTATTAATTTGGCCCAGTGTAGCGAAGCATGTTATGAAATTTATCGTTAAGCCCCATCCAGAGATCTTTTGTAAAAGCGACTCTGTTCGTAAACGTTTTATAAAGATTCTTGATAGCAACATTCGCATTATGGTTAAGCGTGTGTCTGAATCCGTTGCGGTATATAACCGTCGTTATCATATTGAAGTTACAGCAAACGATGACAGTGATCGCGAACAAATACTGGCGATTTTGATGCAGACTCCAGGTATTCATCATACGTTGGAAGTGAAGCAGACTGAATTTAAAGATTTGCACGATATTTTCGAGCAAACGCTTGAACTTGTTGGCGAACAACTAGAAGGTAAAACATTCTGTGTACGTGCTAAGCGCCGTGGACAGCATGATTTTACGTCGATTGAACTGGAACGTTACGTTGGTGGCGGTCTAAACCAAGCGGTTGAATCGGCAAGTGTTAAATTAAAGAACCCAGATATAACAGTACGCGTTGAAGTTGATTACGATCACCTGCACCAAGTATTACACCGTCATAAAGGCTTAGGTGGTTTCCCTCTTGGTACGCAAGAAGACGTATTGAGCCTAATTTCAGGTGGCTTTGATTCTGGTGTTTCAAGCTACTTGCACATTAAGCGTGGCAGTAAAGTTCATTACTGTTTCTTTAATTTAGGTGGTCCTGCCCATGAGATTGGTGTGAAACAAGTTTCTCACTTCTTATGGAAAAAGTACGGGTCATCAGCAAAAGTTAAATTTATCTCGATTGATTTCGAACCTGTTGTTGCTGAAATCCTTGATAAAGTGGACAACGGCCAAATGGGTGTTGTTCTAAAACGTATGTTTATGCGAGCTGCTGGTCAGGTTGCAGAGCGTTATGGTATTCAAGCGCTTGTTACGGGTGAAGCGTTGGGTCAGGTGTCGAGCCAAACTCTAACCAACCTACGTATGATTGATAATGTGACGGACAGTTTGATCCTTCGTCCACTTATCAATTGGGATAAAGAAGATATCATTGATATTGCTCGTAATATTGGCACAGAAGAATTCGCAAAAACAATGCCTGAATTCTGTGGTGTTATATCGAAAAACCCAACGATTAAAGCAGTCAAAGCCAAGCTTGAAAAAGAAGAAGCTAACTTTGATTTTGCTATCCTTGATCGTGTGGTTGAAGAGGCGCGCGTGATGGATATTCGTGATATCGAAAAACAAAGCCAAGAACAAGCACCAGAGATAGAGCTTGTTGATCAAATTGGTGATGGTGCAATCGTTCTGGATATTCGTAGTCCAGATGAAGAAGATGAAAGCCCGCTTGTTATTGATGGCGTGGAAGTAAAACATCTTCCGTTCTATAAATTAGCGACTCAGTTTGGCGATCTTGATCAAGACAAAGAATACTTGTTGTATTGTGATCGTGGTGTAATGAGCCGCTTACAAGCACTATATTTGACCGAAAATGGTTACGGTAACATCAAAGTTTACCGCCCCTAGTTGAAAACATCATCAAAATAAAAAAGCGAGAACCTTAGTTCTCGCTTTTTTTTATACCCTTGGTAAAACATCGTAATGCATATTCGGCCATACAACCATCGGACCCGCGACTTCTGCCGCTTTTTCTTTACCCGCTAAACGAACAATAATTTCTAATGCAAATTCTTGTGAAGTACCAGGTCCTTGGCTGGTTAGCAAATTGCTATTTACATCGTAAACAACACGTTTAGTACGACGACGATCTTCAGGAATATAGGCTTGGAAGGCAGGGTGTGCTGTCATTATTGCCGTCGGAAACATGTTGTGATGCTCTAGAACAAGGGCAGGAGCTGCGCAGATAGCCGCAATCAGTTTACCGTCGTATTTATGCTGCTCTACGAACTCAACCAGTAACGGGCTGTCACGGAAGCATTCAGCGCCATTTACACCACCAGGTAACACCACACAATCAAATTGTTCATCAGCAACCGCCACTAATGCCGCATCGGCAACTAATTTAATGCCACGAGAGCCAGCAACGATTAATGCACCGTCTGAGGCAACACTGGCTGTTGTTACATCAAACCCTGCGCGCAAAAGAATATCAATCGTGTTGATCGCTTCCATCTCTTCAGTGCCGGGGGCGATACAAACAGCAACAGTCATTGTGCGGTTGTGATCATCATTTGTCATCGTGGTTTTGCTCCAATAATTTAACGTCTTGCCATAGCTGGGTATTCATTGGTACAGCAATGCCGTGCACCTTTGCCCGTGTAATGAGATAACCCGTAATATAATCGATTTCAGTCTTTCTTTGCTGGAAAATATCTTGATACATGGATGAATAGTTAGCCGCAGTCGCTTTGATAACGGTATCGACTGTTTGTTTTAATTTTTTAGCGGTTACTGCATAGCCTTCAGCTTGCATGACCGCTGCGACTTCATGGCAAACTTGCGTGAGAACGGCATGAAATTGAGGGGTTGCTAATTCACCGTTTTGACATCGATGAATTGCTGAAAGTGGATTAATCGCACAGTTAATGGCTAACTTTTGCCACAATGGTTCATTAATATCATGATGCCAGCCACAAGGCGCTAAAGCTTGATGAAAGAGCTCGGCAAGGCTAGCGAAACCCTGAGCCGATTGATTGAAAGCACCGAGCCATGTTGGCCCTAATCCAGTATGGTTTATGTGTTCTTTGTTGGGTTTGAAAGCAGCTTGAGACGTGGTGGCGTAAAGAATAGGGTGATCAACGAGTCGCGTTTTAACGTGCTGCTGTGTTCCCATTCCATTATGCATAATCATAATGGGTGTGTGTGGTGCAATATGATCAAAGATGTCGTTTAAGGCTTGCTCAACCTGGAATGCTTTTACCGTTATAATGATAAGCTCGCTCTTGGCAATGCTTTGTATATTATTACTCGTAAAATCAAAGAGCTCTGGTGCTAATGGCGTTTGAGCATGATCTTTTGTTTGAACGCAGTCATTCAATACGATAGAGAATGACGGTTTGTCTGTTCTTGTCCAAAAGTGAATGTGATGATCTTGCTTTGCTAAGCGGCAAGCCCATAAACATCCGATGGCACCTGCGCCTAAAATCGTTATCTGCACGGCATTATTCCTAATTTATTCCTTACTAGGATCATATCATGAGCCGGAATAATAACGTTATGGCTTGAGCTTTTGTCTTACGTTTTATCCAAGATAAGATAGGTTCTTCATGAAAATTATCATGAAGAACCTATGGGGAAATAGCCGTTAAAAATAGCAATTAAGAAGAGGGATAACTTAGAATTTATAAGTAGCTGCAACGTAGTGGCTTATGCCTGTTGATTCGAATGCATTTGTATCTTCAATTAAGTACACATCATTATATAGCTTGAAGCCATAGCCGACTGAATAGCGGTCAGAGTGCCAATAAAAGCCATTAAACATTACACCGCCATGGCTGGCTTGAGAGTTGCCCTGAAAGCTGCTCCCGCCACCAAATTGATAATCAATATAGCCTTGATAAGCGACAAAACTACCATTATCTAAGGTATAAAATGGTTTAAACCAATTAGTGGATATTTGGTAGCCATTCCAGTCTTTGGCGGTAATATTATAATGACCGTAGAAATTAAGCCCAACCTTGCCAAACCATGGCACATTGATATCGGAACCAATACCCCAGAAGGAATTATTGGGTTCAAAATCAGCTTCTGTTCCGCCTCCCCAATTAAATAATGTCGCAAAGTAGAGCTCTTGTACGGAGCCAAAGGAAAGATCTTTTCCGGTAACGGCATCGAGTGATACTCGTGGGGCAAATTTCATGAACATTTTAGGTTTGCCGTCTTTATCACTCGCACTACTTTCGGTTAAATCAAAAATATCAATATAGCCATATAAATCAAAGATCCCAGAACGCCCCCCAAACTCCATTTCCAAGTAATCATGCCCAGAATGAGCTTCGGGATCACGAGGTAGTTCTTCATAGGCATACATAAGGTTGAATTGAAGCCATTTGTAGTCATTTTTGTGAATATCGTCGGAATAATCGACGGCGAAAACGGTACTAGATAACGCTAAAGCTGAGCCAATACTGAATGTTGAGAGTATTTTTTTCATGGAGAGATCTCGCTTTTATGCCGTTGCTGTTTCATTGTGTCGTTATGCCCATATTGTATTTGTCGTTGAACATAACTTTAGAAAGTAGTGCGTTGCTCAGCATGGTTAAATAATAAGCAATGCATCTAAAACAAGGTTAGCGTAGATTCTTAGTTTTGTGTGAAGGTCTTAAATTTAAGCAAGTAAAGTGTTGCGCAGATGGCATGAAGATATAAGAAGGTATTGAAAAAGCGGTGAAAAGCTAGGGTGTATTAAAAATAATAAATGTCTTATTTTTGCGAATTATAGAGTTAAATTGACGCTATCTTCACTTAAAGGCACTAAAAAAGGCGCCAATAGGCGCCTTTCATGCTCAACAAGAAGGGGGGGACTTCTTAGAACTTGTATGTAATGTCGAAGTAGTGACCAAAGCCAGTTGATTTAAACGCTGAGGTGTCTTTGATACCGTAAATATCTTTGTAACCTTTCAGACCGTAACCAACAGCAAAGCGATCAGAGTGCCAGTAGATACCGTTGAACATTGCACCGCCACTGCTTGCTGTTGCGTATTCATCTTCCATTGCGAATTGGTAATCAATGTAACCTTGGTAAGAAATGAAGCTACCATTGTCGAAGAAGAAAAATGGCTTGAACCAATTAGTCGAGATCTGGTAGCCGTTCCAGTCTTTTTTGTTTGAGTCGTATGTGCCGTAAAGGTTTAGGCCCATTTTGCCAAACCAAGGAACCATGATATCTGAACCTAGACCGATTTTCTGAGTGTTAACACCAGAGTTGCCGCCCCACTCCATAAGAGTCGCTACGTAAAGTTCTTGAACTGGCCCGAAAGACAAGTCTTTGCCTGTTACAGCATCAAGAGACATACGTGGTGCAAACTTCATGAAGATTTTTTCTGCGTCAGCTTTATCACTGTCCGGATCTGACGTTAGGTTGAATACGTCAACGTAACCGTAAAGATCGAAGATGCCAGAGCGGCCGCCGAATTCCATTTCTAGGTAATCATGGCTAGATCCACCAGGAAGTTCGTCAACAGCATACATTAGGTTGAACTGTGACCAGCTATAGTCATTCTTGTGGATGTCATCAGAATAGTCAGCTGCACTTACTACTGTAGGAAGTGCTGTTGCTGCTAATACGCTCAGTGCTACTAGTGATTTACGCATGATCAGATACTCGCTAATTGTGTCGATATGATCGGACTTATATGGGCTGTCCGTATTTATGGCGGTGATTCTATTGCTTTATGTCACCTTTGGGAATGTAACGATTGCGCAAACCTTTGCTAAGTGTGATCTTGATCGGCTGTAATCGATTTCAAAGAGAAGGTTTTAGTGATCTTTATGTTTTTTTTTTGACATTTAATTGAACTTTTTCAGATGTGAGTGACAAAGGCGTCTTTTTATGTACAAAGCAAAAGGGGGAGATAGAGGGAAATAGGGTTATAAAAAACGAAGAGATATTCTGCATCAACAGAATACCTCTTTGAATCTCATTTCTAAGTGAAATTTTGACTTTGTTTTTCGCTATGAAGTAAGACTGGAACTGACTTCATCATGCTTTTGGGCTTTTGTTGCCACTAAATAAATTAACAGTAAAACAGGTAAGCCAATCAGTGCGGTCGTAAAGAAGAAAATGTTATAGCCAAAGTTGTCGACATACATACCTGAAAAACCAGCAATGAACTTCGGGAATAACAACATTATCGAGCTAAATAGTGCATATTGTGTCGCTGAAAATGCGACATTAGTTAAGCTAGATAGATAAGTAATGAAGGCTGCGGTGGCAATACCGGCACTTAAGTTATCGGCAGAGATAACAATAGCAAGCATAGGAATGCTATTACCAATAAAGGTAAAGAGCATAAACAGTAAATTTGTGCAGGCAGCTAAAAATGCCCCCAGTGCCAATATACGCATAGTACCGAACTTACTGATCAAAATACCGCCAAGCCCTGCACCTACGAGTGTCATGATCACACCATAGATTTTGGTGACAGAGGCAACTTGTGTCTTAGTGAATCCCATATCGACATAGAAAGCATTGGCCATTACCCCCATAACAACGTCAGAAATTCGGTAACAACCGATCAAGGCTAAGATCAGTAAAGCATGGCGCCCATATCGGTCGAAAAAGTCTTTAAATGGCATAACAGCTGCAGTATAGAACCATGCGATTATTCTGGCCTTTTTCGGAGTCATACCATCATTGATTAATTGTTGACGATATTCTCGCTCAGTATTTTCAATTTCAGCGCTATCTATACTGGGTTCGTTAATGCAAAGAGCTGTAATAATACCGACCAGCATAAAGCCAGCCATGATGAAGTAAGCGAATTTCCAACCCGTTACATCGTATTCTGTATCTGAACCAAACCATGCTGCAAATGCAAGCGAGCCGGCTCCAGCCATAATCATCGCTAGGCGATAACCTGTCATATAAGCGGCTGCAAGTGCGGCTTGAAGGCGTTCTGTTGCAAGTTCAATACGGTAGGCATCAATGACGATATCTTGAGATGCAGAGGCAAATGCGACAATAACAGCAAAGATGGCGAGTTGAATCAGATCAACTTGAGGGTTGCTGAGTGCCATACCGCATAATGAAAGCACAATCATTAGTTGTGAAAACAACATCCAGCCGCGTCGTCGACCAAATAGGTGTGAAAATACAGGAATAGGGAAGCGATCGATTAATGGTGACCACATCCATTTAAAGCCGTAAGCGAGTGCTACCCAACTAAAGAAGCCAATATCAGTTCGGCTGACTTCGGCTTCACGAAGCCAAAATGACAGGGTACCAAATACAAGTAATATTGGTAGTCCAGAAGAAAAGCCTAGCGCCAGCATGATGAGCACTTTTTTCTCTAGATATACTCGCCAACCCTGATTGTTACTATCTTCTACCGCTTGTTCCATGAATACCTCTAGCCCTTGATAGCGTCGCCGCTGTATCTATCAATTATAAAGGTAAGCTACTGTGAACTTCTGTAAAAAGACAGTCAAAAATACGGTTTATTATTAAGTAGTTGTCATTTTGACAAATAGGACGCGATATATTGCTTTATTTAGGCGGTAGAGGGTGACCTTCTAAGGTCTTATCCCTTGCATTTTTATAGGCATTGAACCGACACCAAGTAAGAATTGAGCGCAACCAGACACTTTAAATTGAATAAAGCTATTACCCAGTAGTTGGTGTTCTTCTAAGGATTCCAATAGGTGTAAAAGGTGCCAATAAGTAGATTCATATCCATTTTCGGGCGTACCGGAAGAAACTGATAATTTCCACCACTCATGAAGGTGTTCAGTACAGGTTGTTTTTAGCGAAGTGTAAGTTACATCACCATTCATCGTGCCAAGTGCACTTACTGCAAGTGCGGGAGCATAATCGGCAATGTGTTTGTCAATGACTTCAGACGAAATATCTGGCTTTGATGATACAAGAGTTAGCATAGCAGTCACCTGAACGTTAGATAACGATCAGGTGACGTTATCTAATCTATTTAATAATTTTAATAGCCTTAATAACTATAGGTTGCTGAGGAACATCTTTCATACCTAAAGACCCAATAGTTGTGGTGGGTATATCAGTCATTTTTTCAAGAGTTGAGAAGCCCTTCACAACTTCACCAAATACGGCATAACCAGCACGACCACCTTGAGCGTTCAAAAAACTATTATTTTGGTAATTGATGTAAAACTGACGAGTTGCTGAGTCAGGGTTTTGTGTACGTGCCATCGCAACTGTTGCTCGATTATTCTCTAAGCCATTTGTTGATTCATTTTTGATTGGCGCATAGCTATCACGGCGTTTCATTTCCTGATCAAAGCCACCACCTTGCGCCATGAAACCAGGAATCACTCGGTGAAAAATCGTGTCTACATAGCTGCCATCTTCAACATAGCGTAAAAAGTTTTCGCTTGAAATTGGTGCTTTTTCTTCATTCAGTTGAATGGTGAACTCACCAAGGTTGGTTGTGACTAATACTTGAGTCGCAGCTGTTACAGGCAAGGCCAGCAATAGACAAAAAGCGAGAAGGTAACGGTGCATTATAAGTTCTCCTGAAGGTATTTGTTCAATTCAGCATCAGAATAAATATCTTTTAATACTGCGGTCATCAGGTTGTTCATGCTTAATTCCATATCTTCTACGGATGCGCTCATTGCACCAGTACGTTCAGACTTGCCTGAATAGCGTTTAACAAATTTGCCTTTATTAGTTTCAACAACCAATTGTAGCTGTATTTTACTACTCAAGTCGTGACTCATGATGCTGTGTTTAACGTTAACCATAGCTTCTAAAATATCAAGGCGTAATTTGTCTTGTGTATCGTCAGTTAGCTTATAGCCCTGTGACTGGAGTTGACGTGCAAGGGCATCTTCCAATGTAATTCGCAGATTTTGTGTTGCGTGTAATGGCTGTACATTTTGACGGCCGCTATCAACTACAGCAATAAACTGTGCGGTACGTAAGTCACGGCTTTCTAAGTCGAGTGCCAGTCCATTAGCGGTAGGCTGGGTCGCAATTACAGGTGTTGGCGCAAGGGTTAATTGTGGTTCTGATGGTGCAGAGCAAGCTGTTAACGCAAAGACGGAAGCTGCTAAAAAAAACTTTTTCATTTTTCTTTTTATCCTTAACTGAAATATAACCAGCCAGGTTAGATACAGACTAACGTGGCTCATTATAGAAAAAAGCTGAACTCAACTATTTTACAGATTGATAGACAATGAATTTGTCATTCTGCACAATGATTTCGACATTACCAAATAGACGTTTAAGTTTGTCATCGTATCCTAACTGGCGATTACCAATGACGATTAACTCTCCTTTTGGTCTTAAAACTTGCTTTGCATCACAGAACATTTGCCAAGCAATATGATCAGTAATGGTTGTTTGCTGGTGGAACGGTGGATTACATAAAACGAGATCAGCACTGCTATGTTCAATGTCAGCGAGGCAATCGGTAACAATAGCGGTGAGCTGCTCGGGTGCTTCTAGGTTCTGTTTCGCATTTTCTGTGCAAGATGCGGCAGCCATGAAACTTTCATCGACACAGGTGATTTTTGCCTGTGGATTACGTCGTGCAGCTTTAATACCGATTACACCATTACCACAGCCTAAGTCGATAATGTCTTTATATTTATGATCTTGTGGAATATGCTTCAGTAATAAACGCGCACCAATATCTAGGCTTTCACCTGAGAAGACATTGGCATGGTTACTTAATCTGATGTCATGCTCTGGCACATCCCATGTTTTAGGTTCAGGCATGGGTTTTGCGAGTGAAGCATTAGGTTTAATAAAGACTAAACGGGCTTTTTTCACGGCTAAAGATGTTTTGGTTTCGCCTAGAAATTTCTCACAAAGCTTCAATGTTGAGGTGTGAATTTCTTTTACTTTTGCCGCGCCAATAACCATGCAATCTTCTGGTAAAAGATGACATAGTTGTTGTAATTGCCAAGTCAGTAAGCGGTTATTCTTAGGCAGCTTTATTAATACTAATTGTGGGTTTTTAGGCAATTCAGCCAAGCAATCAATAATATTAACATTGGGCAGTTGGTTAGCTGTTAGGTTCGCTATACAGCCTTGTTTTGCCACAAAAGAATCAGTAACGGTCGTAACATTGGCTCGTTCAGCAAACCAGCAGCTTAAAGCGCCAAAACTGTCATTCAGAATTAGAATTGGGCGCTGTGGATCGAGCTCCATGTCATGAGTATGATTAATTAAATACTCATCTGCAGCATCCCATGCTTGCAGAGTTTCAATTTTGCGTATCGGAAAACGGTTAAGTTTTAACGTACGATCATGCAGAGTCAGTGCTGGTTTCATTACAGATAACTTTCAGGTATGTTTGAAATTAGTTATCTATTTTCGCAGAACCACTGTGTACTGCAATCCTATTATCGAATTTAACTGCTTTTTTATCTGTTGTTTTTTGAATATGCAATGATTTAAAGAGCCAAATAAAGCAGTTGATTTACGAATATAAACACCCGTGAGTAAGAGTTATGATTCAGGAACGCATTCAAGAAAAGTTACAAAAAGCACTTTCACCTGCTCATTTAGAAGTGATAAATGAAAGTTACATGCACAACGTACCTGAAGGCTCTGAAAGCCACTTTAAAGTGATAGTGGTGAGTGAGCAATTTGAAGGAACACGTTTAATTGGCCGCCATCGCGCGGTGAATTCAGCCCTCGCGCATGAGTTAGCCAATGACATACATGCCTTAGCTATTCATACGTATACGCTTAGTGAATGGCAAGAGTTATCAAATGGTGCGCCGTTATCACCGTCATGCCAAGGTGGTTCTAAATAATCGAAACACGAACAAATACCTCTTTAGGGTAGTAGATCGTGACTGTTACGATTTATTCAATATAAAAACCGCATTTGTTGCGGTTTTTTTCGTTTAAAAATTTGAATTGAAAAGCAACATTAGAAGCCTGATTGGCGTATTATTGAATGGCACTCCCAAGGATAGGGAAATAAGTAGAGTCTAAATTTCTGGCTATACTTGTGAAGAGTTTGGCACTGATAAGCGTTGATACTAATAAATATAGTCTGCAGCGTGCCAAGCGAAAGGAGTAATAGATGATGCTACGTAGTGTTAAAGCGATTGTAGTACTTATAGCATCGATGCTTATTAGTGCTTGTGATAGTAATGATTCGACAAGTAATGTTGAAGATATTAGTACTGTTGAATGGACGTTAGTGACGTCTTGGCCAAAAGGTTTTCCTGGGTTGGGAGAGGCTCCAGAGCATTTTGCCGAAAAGGTAAACATACTCAGCCGAGGTCGTTTACAAATAAAAGTGTATGGCGCGGGGGAATTAGTACCCAGTTTTGATGTCTTTAATGCTGTCTCTAAAGGTACAGCACAAATGGGGCACTCTGCGGCTTATTATTGGCAAAAAAAGATTCCAGCGTCGCCTTTTTTCGCCTCTATTCCTTTTGGAATGACAGCACAAGAAATGAATGCTTGGCTTCACTACGGTGGTGGCCTTGAATTATGGCAGGAACTCTATGCACCTTTTGGTGTTGTTCCATTAGCTGGAGGAAATACTGGGGCGCAAATGGGGGGATGGTTTAACAAAAAAATCACCACTATCGATGATCTTTATGGATTGAAAATGCGTTTACCAGGCTTCGGTGCAGATGTACTTAAACGTGCCGGAGGGATTCCTGTTAGTTTACCTGGCGGTGAATTGTTTACGGCGTTAGAAACGGGGGCGATCGATGCGACAGAATGGGTTGGTCCTTATAATGATTTAGCCTTTGGTTTACATAACGCCGCCAAGTACTACTATTACCCAGGGTGGCATGAGCCAGGAACGAATCTGGAGTTCCTGATTAACAAAGATGCTTTGCAAGCATTGCCTGTTGACTTAAGAGAAGTCATTAAGGTTGCTGCACGTGCCGTTAGCCAAGATATGCTGGATGAATACACATTCAAAAATGTTCAGGCATTGGATATTTTACTCAATGAACATGATGTGCCGTTGAAAGTGTTTCCCGACGACGTTTTGCTTCGGCTTAAGCAACTGACTAACGAATTATTAGTAGAAAAAAGTGACTCAGACCCAACATTAAAGAAAGTGTATGACTCTTATTACCGCTTTCTTATTGATGTTCGGCAATATGGGCGTTTTACAGAGAATGCAGATGTAAATATCGATTAACATCGAGAACTGTTTTTTTAACAATGGAAATGGGGCTTTGTTGCCCTATTATTATGACTGTTTTTAGTGTGTAAGCGCTCTGTTAATTTAATTATGTAAGTGGGTGTATTTTGTTGAATCGAGATATTTCCACATTTGTGCGTTGAGTCAAACTTATCACTCAAAAAAGGTACTCTCTTTGGGTTGTTAATTGATTTTCGGACCTATTAACGCGGTTTGCCGTGGCAAAATCTAGTGAATTAGTGCTAGAATCGCGGGCTTGAAAACGACTTGGTATCAAATGATGTGCCAAGTTGGTTAATAGGATGTTGCGATACTGGTTACAAAAAGAGCCCGTGTCAGACAAAGGAAAGTCGTGTCTTAACTGCGCAATATAAAATTCTTTTTCCCGTTAATGTAGTGCAAGTGCGTATGATTACAATAAAAAAAGGGTTAGATATCCCAATCTCAGGGACTCCTACCCAGGCGATAAATGATGGTAATACCATCACAAGAGTTGCCTTACTTGGCGAAGAATATGTTGGTATGCGTCCTACAATGCATACTCGCGTAGGGGATGTAGTGAAAAAAGGTCAGGTTCTTTTTGAAGATAAGAAGAACCCTGGCGTTAAATTCACTGCTCCAGCTAGTGGTAAGGTTGCAGAAATTAATCGTGGCGCTAAGCGTGTTCTACAATCAGTTGTGATTGATGTAGAAGGCAACGAGCAAGTCACATTTAACAGCTATAAGGCTGATCAATTAGCCCAACTAGATCGCGCTGCGATTGTTGAGCAATTGGTTGAGTCTGGTATGTGGACTGCGCTTCGTACGCGTCCGTTCAGCAAGGTTGCTGCAATCGATTCTGAAACAAAGGCTATCTTTGTGACGGCGGTTGATACTAACCCGCTAGCTGCCAACCCTGAAGCTATTATCAATGAGCAAACAGATGCTTTTGTTGCTGGTTTAACGCTATTGTCGCGTTTAACAAGCGATAAAGTACATGTTTGTAAATCAGGTGCTAGCCTTCCTCGATGTTCTGAAGCGAATGTTGAAGAGCATGTGTTCAACGGTCCACACCCTTCTGGTCTTGTTGGTACACACATTCATATGCTATTTGGCGCTGATGCTGCAAATGTAGCATGGCACATCAACTACCAAGACGTGATTGCGTTCGGCCAGCTTTTCCTAACGGGTGAGCTTTATACTGATCGTGTTATTGCATTGGCTGGTCCTGTTGTGAATAAGCCGCGTTTGGTTCGTACTCAGATTGGTGCTTCTATTGAACAGCTAACTGATTCAGAGCTAATGCCTGGTCAAATTCGTGTGATTTCAGGTTCTGTATTAAATGGTACTCCTGCGACAGGTCCTTATGGATACCTTGGTCGTTACCATTTACAGGTATCTGCGCTTCGTGAAGGCTATGAAAAAGAATTCTTAGGCTGGATTGTTCCAGGTAAAAACAAGTTTTCTGTTACACGTTCTTTCCTAAGCCAATTCTTCCCAGGTCAGTTGTTTAATATGACAACGTCGACCAATGGTAGTGATCGCGCCATGGTGCCAATTGGCAACTATGAAAAAGTCATGCCTCTGGATGTTGAACCAACACTACTTCTTCGTGATTTGTGTGCTGGTGATAGCGATAGTGCACAATTACTGGGTGCGTTAGAACTGGATGAAGAAGATCTAGCTCTATGTACGTTTGTATGCCCAGGTAAGTATGAGTTTGGTCCACTGTTACGTGAGTGCCTGGACAAAATTGAGAAGGAAGGGTAATTCATGGGTCTCAAGAATTTACTCGAGCAAGTTGAACATCACTTTGAACCAGGTGGTAAACACGAGAGATGGTTTGCGCTGTATGAAGCGTTTGCAACTCTTATGTACACACCAGGTACAGTGACTCGAACTGGCTCACATGTGCGTGATAGCGTTGATCTAAAACGTATCATGATCATGGTGTGGTTTGCGGTTTTCCCAGCTATGTTCTGGGGTATGTACAACGTTGGTGATCAAGCTATCGTTGCACTGAACCACATGTATGCAGGCGATCAGCTAGTTTCGATCATCGCTGGTGATTGGCATTACTGGTTAACAGATATGCTCGGTGGCGCCATGTCAGCAGATGCTGGCTGGGGCAGTAAAATGCTACTGGGTGCGACGTATTTCTTACCTATCTATGCAGTAGTATTTGCTGTGGGCGGTTTCTGGGAAGTACTTTTCTGTATGGTGCGTAAGCATGAAGTTAACGAAGGTTTCTTTGTTACTTCTATTCTTTTCGCTCTTATCGTTCCAGCTACGCTACCACTTTGGCAAGCAGCTCTAGGTATTACCTTCGGTGTTGTTGTTGCTAAAGAAATCTTTGGTGGTACTGGTCGTAACTTCCTTAACCCTGCACTTGCAGGTCGTGCTTTCCTATTCTTCGCATACCCAGCGCAAATTTCTGGTGATGCAGTATGGACAGCAGCTGACGGCTTTACTGGTGCTACGGCACTAAGCCAGTGGGCTCAAGGTGGTGACGCGAAACTAATCAACGTTGTTACTGGCGACGCGATTACGTGGATGGATGCTTTCATTGGTCGTATTCCTGGTTCTATCGGTGAAGTTTCTACGCTAGCTATCATCCTTGGTGGTGCAATGATTGTGTACATGGGCATTGCTTCATGGCGCATCATCGCAGGTACTATGATTGGTATGATTGCGACAGCAACTCTGTTTAACATCATTGGTTCTGATACTAATGCACTGTTCAGCATGCCTTGGCACTGGCACCTAGTTCTAGGTGGTTTTGCATTCGGTATGATGTTCATGGCAACAGATCCTGTGTCTGCAGCATTTACCAATAAAGGTAAGTGGTGGTATGGCGCATTGATCGGTGCTATGGCTGTGATGGTTCGTGTGGTTAACCCAGCGTACCCAGAAGGTATGATGCTAGCGATTCTATTCGCTAACCTATTCGCACCTCTATTTGACAACCTAGTAGTTCAGGGCAATATCAAACGGAGACTAGCACGTCATGTCAAGTAATAACGATAGCATTAAAAAAACGCTGATTGTTGTTGTTGCATTGAGCCTTGTTTGCTCAATCGTAGTATCAACTGCTGCGGTTGCTCTGCGCCCTCTTCAACAAGAAAATGCAGTGCTTGACGTTCAGCGAAATATCCTTTCAGTAGCTGGCCTACTGGATGATTCGACGAACATCAAAGAATCTTACGCTCAGTTTATCGAGCCTAAGCTTGTTGATCTTAAAACTGGTAGCTTCGTTGAGCAATCTGAAGCAGGACAAACACCTGCTCAGTATAAGCAACGTATTGCTGCAAAAGATCCAGCACAATCAATTAAACTGTCTGGCGATCAAGACTTGGCGAAAATTATTCGTCGTGCTGATCTTGCAACGATTTACTTGGTTAAAGATGCTAACAACAACATTGAAAAATTGATTTTACCGGTTCACGGTAATGGTCTTTGGTCGATGATGTACGCATTCGTTGCTGTTGAAACTGATGGCAACACTGTTGCGGGTATTACTTACTACGATCAGGGTGAAACTCCTGGGCTAGGTGGTGAAGTTGAGAACCCTAACTGGCGTGCTCAGTTTGTTGGTAAGAAGTTGTTTAACGACGACAACAAACCAGCAATTCGTATTGTTAAAGGCGGCGCTCCTGCTGGCGATCTATACGGTGTAGATGGTCTGTCTGGTGCAACCTTGACGGGTAATGGTGTACAACACACCTTCGACTTCTGGTTAGGTGACATGGGCTTTGGTCCGTTTCTAACTAAGGTTCGTGAGGGAGGCCTAAACAATGGCTGATACTAAAGAAATGAAAAAGATTCTGTTTGCGCCGTTTCTGGATAATAACCCGATTGCGCTTCAGGTTCTTGGTGTATGTTCTGCATTGGCAGTAACAACTAAATTAGAAACAGCGTTTGTTATGACGCTAGCGGTAATGTTTGTTACTGCATTTTCTAACTTATTTGTATCGCTAATACGTAATCATATTCCTAACAGTGTGCGTATCATTGTTCAGATGGCGATTATCGCGTCATTGGTAATCGTGGTTGACCAAGTACTTAAAGCGTTTGTTTACGATATTTCTAAGCAGCTTTCTGTATTTGTTGGCCTGATCATTACGAACTGTATCGTAATGGGTCGTGCAGAAGCATACGCAATGAAATCGGCGCCACTTCCATCTTTTATCGATGGTATTGGTAATGGCTTAGGCTACGGTTTTGTACTTATCACTGTTGCTTTCTTCCGTGAATTACTAGGTTCAGGCAAGTTGTTTGGTGTTGAGGTTCTACCTCTAGTTTCTGATGGCGGTTGGTATCAACCAAACGGCCTGATGTTGCTTGCACCGTCTGCTTTCTTCCTAATTGGTTTCATGATCTGGGCAATTCGTATTATTCGTCCAGCACAAGTAGAAGCGAAGGAGTAAGGGCAACATGGAACATTATCTAAGCCTTTTAGTTCGTTCGATTTTTATCGAGAACATGGCACTTTCGTTCTTCTTGGGTATGTGTACATTCCTGGCTGTATCGAAGAAAGTTAAGACTTCTTTTGGTCTAGGTGTTGCGGTAATCGTCGTATTGACTATTGCTGTACCTGTGAACAACTTAGTTTACAACCTATTACTGAAAGATGGTGCGATTGTTGACGGAGTGGATTTAACTTTCCTTAACTTCATCACGTTTATCGGTGTAATTGCAGCGTTAGTACAGATTCTGGAAATGATTCTGGACCGCTTCTTCCCGCCGCTATATAACGCATTGGGTATCTTCCTTCCGCTGATTACAGTTAACTGTGCAATCTTCGGTGGTGTATCTTTCATGGTACAGCGTGACTACAACTTTGCTGAATCGGTTGTTTACGGTTTCGGTTCTGGTGTGGGTTGGATGCTAGCTATCGTTGCTCTTGCGGGTATCCGTGAGAAGATGAAGTATTCAGATGTACCTCCTGGTCTACGTGGCCTAGGTATTACATTCATCACTGTTGGTCTAATGGCGTTAGGCTTTATGTCTTTCTCCGGCGTACAGCTGTAATCAGGATAAAAGGAAAATAGTCAATGGATATTATTCTTGGCGTAGTGATGTTTACCTTGATTATCCTGGCTCTAGTTTTAGTGATTCTTTTCGCTAAATCTAAGCTGGTACCATCAGGTGATATTACTATCTCTGTAAACAACGATCCGGAAAAAGCGATTACAACCGCTGCCGGTGGCAAACTGCTAAATGCTCTTTCTTCTAGCGGTATCTTCGTTTCGTCTGCATGTGGCGGCGGTGGCTCTTGTGGTCAATGTCGAGTGAAAGTTAAATCAGGTGGTGGTGATATTCTACCGACTGAGCTTGATCACATCACAAAAGGCGAAGCACGTGAAGGTGAGCGTCTTGCTTGTCAGGTTAACGTTAAATCTGACATGAACATTGAGCTTCCTGAAGAAATCTTCGGCGTGAAGAAGTGGGAATGTGAAGTTCTTTCGAATGATAACGAAGCAACCTTTATTAAAGAGTTGGTTCTTAAAATCCCTGATGGCGAGGAAGTTCCTTTCCGTGCGGGTGGTTACATTCAGATTGAAGCTGAACCGCACCACATCAAATACGCTGATTTCGATGTACCGGAAGAATACCGTGGTGACTGGGATAAGTTTAACTTATTCCGTTACGAATCTATTGTGAAAGAGCATTCAATCCGAGCTTACTCTATGGCTTCATACCCAGAAGAGAAAGGTTTGATTAAGTTGAATGTACGTATCGCAACACCGCCACCAAATAACCCTGACGTAGCTCCTGGTATTATGTCATCGTATATTTGGTCACTTAAAGCTGGTGATACATGTACTATTTCTGGTCCTTTTGGTGAGTTCTTCGCTAAAGAGACTGATAATGAAATGGTCTTCATCGGTGGTGGTGCTGGTATGGCGCCAATGCGTTCACATATCTTCGATCAGTTACACCGTCTTCAGTCTACTCGTAAGATGACTTACTGGTACGGTGCGCGTTCTAAGCGTGAAATGTTCTATGTAGAAGATTTCGATAAGCTTGCAGCTGAGAACGAGAACTTTGAATGGCATGTTGCACTGTCTGATCCAGCTCCAGAAGAGAACTGGGATGGTTACACAGGTTTCATCCACAACGTGATTTACGAGAACTACTTGAAAGATCACGATGCACCAGAAGATTGTGAGTACTACATGTGTGGTCCACCAATGATGAACGCAGCTGTTATCGGCATGCTGAAAGATCTAGGTGTTGAAGATGAAAACATCCTACTGGATGACTTCGGTGGCTAATTAGCCATGAACACATAGTTAAAATGGCTGATCCGTTAAGGGTCAGCCATTTTCGTAATATAAGCATTTTAAATAAGCATATTTTTACTATGGTTATTTATATTAACAACCTAGCCTTCGCATTTATTGTAAAAGTAAGCGTAGTTAATATTGGTAAACATAAGTAATCCCTTCATTTTTGGAGTTGTTGAATGAAGACGTTCCTTACTCGAGCAGTTATGCTGCTTGTTATGACAATGACATTGGTGGGTTGTGGCGATCAGCGTGAGTTGATTCATTTAAATGGCTCAACGATGGGAACTTACTATTCAATTAAGTTGATTAAGCAGGAAGGCTTACCCGCAGCCACGGATATTCAGGCAGAGATTGATCGTCGTCTAGAATTAGTGAATGATCAGATGTCGACTTATCGTAAGCATTCCGAGCTCAGTCAATTTAACCAACACACAACGAATGAACCTTTTGCGGTATCTGCTGATACGGCAAAAGTTATAAAAGAATCATTACGTTTATCTGAATTAACGAATGGTGCTTATGATGTTACTGTTGGACCGATTGTTAACTTGTGGAGCTTTGGTCCTGAAGCTCGCCCAGAAGCAACACCAACAGATGAAGAGTTAAATAAGCGTCGTGAAATAATTGGTTATCACCACCTTAAGGTCGATGGTAATATGCTAATAAAAGATATTCCAGACCTATATGTTGATCTATCTTCAATAGCTAAAGGCTTCGGTGTTGATGTTGTTGCTGATTATTTTGATGAGTTAGGTGTAGCTGATTACTTGGTTGAAATCGGTGGTGAACTTAGCGTTAAAGGTAACAACCTTGAAGGTATACCTTGGCGTATTGCAGTAGAAAAACCAACGGAAGATGGTAGCCGTTCAGTACAAGAAATTATTGAACCTGGTGATATGGCCGTGGCGACATCAGGCGATTACCGTAATTACTTTGAAGAAGATGGTATTCGTTATTCGCACCTGATTAACCCAAAAACAGGCAAACCGATTGCTAACCATGTGGTATCCGTTACAGTGCTTCACCCATCAAGTATGACAGCCGATGCTTATGCTACTGCATTTTCTGTTATGGGTGAAGAAGAGTCGATAAAACTCGCTAACGAAGAAAATTTACCGATTTTATTAGTAATAAAAACGGAAAATGGCTTCAAAGAGTATCTATCTGATGATTTTGTACCTTATTTGAAGAAAAAGTAGAGAGTAATCATGGCTGTATATCTAACAACCTTCGCGGTGTTTTTACTGGTTATCGTAGCGATGGCTGTCGGCTACATCTTTCAGCGTAAAAGCGTTAGCGGTAGCTGCGGTGGGCTTGATGGTATCGGCATTGCAAAAGAGTGTGACTGCCCTGAACCTTGCGATGCGCGTAAAAAACGTGAAGCCCGAGAAGCACGTCATGCCGACTGGAAAAAGAACCAAATCATCTAGTTGTGAAGTACTGGCGTGGTAGGTTATCACGTTACGGTTAGTTGAAAAATAACTGATGAACAATCTAAAAGCCTGATTCTGTTGAGTCAGGCTTTTTTATTTTCATTTTTCAATTTGTTGCGGTGCTTCATTTATAGGCAACCAAATCGCTATAAAGCATGGGCCACCACTTGGTTGCGCCCATGTTCTTTGGCGTAATACAGGTGATCATCGGCTGTTCTCAGCATGTCATCAATAGCATGGCTTTGTGCTGCGCCTGATACCGCACCAATGCTCATGGTGACGTTTATCGTGTTATCGAGATAAGGAATGCATAAGGCTTCGATATCGACACGCAATTGTTCTAATCGTTGTTGAAAGTGAGAAAATGCTCCACATGCTTGTATACAAAACTCTTCCCCACCAAATCGCGCCACAACGGCATCCTCAAAGCGGGCCTGAATCAAACGGCTTACGTGGATTAACACGGCGTCACCACCATCATGGCCATAGGTATCATTCACTTTCTTAAAGAAATCGATGTCCATCATGGCAATGTTGCGGTGTTGGCAACCTTTATCACATTGTTGGTTAAAGAAATAACGACGGTTCCATAGCCCGGTCAAGGTGTCTTGGTTAGCCATCTTATACAGCTTGTCAGATGTATCTTTCATGTTGAGCATATGGTGAATACGGCAATAAAACTCTTCTTGATTAAACGGTTTGTACAAGAAATCGTTGGCACCGGCTTTCAAGTATTGTGCTGTCATGGAGTTATCGCTGCTGCCCGATAATCCTAAAATCGCGATTTGGTTGCGGCTGTACATGCGACGAATCTCACGGGTCATGGTGATACCGTCTTTTTTTGGCATGTCATTGTCGGTGATGATCAAGGTGACATCAGGATGCTCGGCTAGCAAGCTAATGGCTTCACACCCGTTTTCAGCTTGGATTACTGAGAGGTTTTGGCGCTCGAGCAAATTGACCAAGTGACGACGGATCATTGTTGAATCATCAACTACCATGGCTTTATGGTGGGTGTTGGCCTGTAAGCGTTGTAATAACGGTACCAAATAAGATACCGAAGCGGCACTGTCTTTTAATAGGTAATCAATAACGCCTTTCGACAGTACTTTGTCGCGAATGGTCTGGCTGAAGTGTGCTGTCAGTACTACGGATTTGATGTGGTGACTTAACACGATATCGATGATCTCACCGTCCGTCCCATCTGGTAGGCAATAGTCGAGTACCGCGCATAAAAAGTTGTTGTCTTTCGCAATGATTGCGTTCGCCTCAGCGATCGATTCTGCGAATACTGTGTGAAAGCCTGCTTGATGCAACTGTGCATCAAGAAATTTACGAAAGGCTTTACTGTCTTCAACAACCAATACTTTGTTGAACAAACGGTTCTCCTTACCTAATTATTCTTATTTATAGTTCTATCAAATTTCATCGGTATTGTGAATAAGGAAGCGTAAAATGTGGTGTGAGTCAGATCTTGCTCACAAGATACTATTTTGTGACTTTTCGGGCTTATGTTTAGATACTTCGATGTATCTGGTTTCTATTGACTGCTTGAATAGCCTATAATGACACTGTATATAAAAACAGTTGATGTGGGTTGTTACTTACAGATTGGCGAGGGTAGAGGAAATAAGTGTCCAGCGTAGAGATCGAACAGCGTAAAATTATTCATGTTGATATGGACTGTTTTTATGCAGCCGTTGAAATGCGTGATAACCCTGCCTTGAAGAATATCCCTATTGCGATTGGTGGTCGTTCAGAGCAACGAGGTGTGATCAGTACATGTAATTACTTGGCGCGTAAATACGGTGTGCGTTCAGCCATGCCTTCGGGGCAAGCCATGAAGCTATGTCCTCACCTTACTCTCGTTCCGGGACGTATGTCGGTCTACAAGGAAGTCTCGCAGCATATTCGCGCCATCTTTCAACGCTATACCGATAAGATTGAGCCATTATCGTTAGATGAAGCCTATTTAGATGTGACTGAGTGTGAAATGTTTTACGGCTCAGCAACACTCATAGCACAAGATATTCGGCGAGCAATTCAAGATGAACTGAATTTGACGGCGTCTGCAGGCATAGCGCCAGTAAAATTTATCGCTAAAGTGGCGTCAGATTTAAACAAGCCCAATGGTCAATATGTTGTAACACCCAATGAGGTGGCCGATTTTGTCGCTAACCTAAAGTTAGAAAAAATCCCAGGAGTAGGGAAGGTCACCATTCAAAAGCTTCACGAAAAAGGATTATTCGTCGGGCGTGACGTACAGGCTTATGATCAACATTTACTATTGCAGCAGTTCGGAAAATTAGGCCAATCTTTGTGGTCGAGAGCACAAGGTATCGATAACCGAGAAGTCGTTGTCGAACGTTTACGTAAATCTGTGGGAGTAGAAACAACGTTCTCGCAGAATATTTGTGAGTATGACGAATGCTGGCAAGTCATTGAAAAGTTATACCCTGAACTTGAACGAAGATTGAAGAAAGAACGTCCGGCACTGAATATATCGAAACAAGGCGTTAAAGTTAAGTTTGCCGATTTTCAACAAACAACGGTTGAGCATACATTAGGCGTATTAGATAAAACACAGTTTGTTGGATTACTCAAAGAAGCTCTTACCCGTCAAAAGGGGAGAGAAATTCGTTTGATAGGCATCAGTGTTGGGCTTGATCATGGGATGAAAGCGCAGCAATTAACGTTTGAGGGTTTTTAGTTTTAAGAGCGGTATATGGCCAAGAGATCTTATGGATAAGCGAAGAGCTTGATTTTTATGCTAGTTAGAAAAACTGGCCTGCAGAACTTAGGTACAAAAAGGCGAGTCCCAATGAACTCGCCTCTCGCATCTTTTTACTCGTTATTTCTTAACTGGAATGTTCTTCAGGATAGCAACCATTTGCTCCCAGAATAGATCAACAGTCGCGATCTGTACTTTCTCATCAGGTGAGTGAGGGAATTTAATGGTTGGGCCAAAAGAAATCATATCCATAGTTGGGTATGGTTCTTTGAATAGACCACACTCAAGGCCCGCGTGAATAACCATGATATTAGGTGTATTACCGTAGATATTCTTGTAGGTTTCACGGAATAGACGCATTACTTCAGAATCCGCATCGGGCTTCCAGCCTGGGTATGCGCCAGAGAATTCACACTGTGCACCTGCTAGATCAGCAATGGCTTTCAACATGCCTTCAACATTGCTTCGACCAGAATCCATCAACGAACGTATCAGACATAAGATAGTCACACTGCTAGATTCTGTAGTGATAACACCTACGTTCAGTGAGGTTTCAACCACACCTTCGATGTCATCACTCATGCGGATAACACCATTAGGGCACGCATTTAGTACAGCATTAAAACGGGTCTGTGTTGCTGCGGCGAATACATCTACAGGCAGCTCAGCAGGCTCAATAAACAGATTGATATCAGTTTCAACTTTACCTAGCTCTGCCACTAAAATTGAGTGGTAGTACGAGAATAGCTCGTTTAGCTTGTCAACGTTGGCTGCTGGTAATGTTGCGATGGCAAATGCTTCACGAGGAATCGCATTACGAAGGCTACCACCGGTAAATGTTGCTAGGCGAAGACCCAGTTCTTGAGCATGAGCGAACAAGAAGCGACCCAGTAGCTTATTGGCATTACCACGACCAGTGTGAATATCACAGCCAGAGTGTCCGCCTTTCAGGCCTTTAACAACTAGCTTAACGGCGGCGTGCCCTGCTGGAACAGCTTCGCGCTCAAGTTCTAGTGTGATTGCGCTATCTACGCCGCCAGCACAACCCATGTACACTTCACCTTCTTGTTCAGAATCCGTGTTTAATAGGATGTCGCCTTCAAGCCAGCCTTCTTGAAGACCGAAAGCACCAGTCATGCCAGCTTCTTCGTCGATAGTCAGTAAGACTTCAAGTGGACCATGCTCAACGTCTTTTGCTGCTAAAACAGCAAGACATGCAGCCATACCCATACCGTTATCGGCACCTAGGGTTGTTCCTTTTGCTGTAACCCATTCGCCATCAATAAACGGCTGAATAGGATCTTTTGTGAAGTCATGGTCAGTATCTTCATTTTTCTGCGGCACCATATCAATGTGCGCTTGCAGAACAACGCCTTTACGGTCTTCCATTCCTGGTGTTGCTGGCTTTTTAATGAATACATTGCCAACATCATCACGACGAACTTCTAATCCTTCGCTTTCAGCGAATTTGATGATGTGTAGAGCCAATGGCTCTTCGTGCTTTGATGGATGAGGAATAGAACAGATTTGATCGAAGAATTGCCACACAGGTTGTGGTGATAGTTGACTAATCTCAGACACAGCAGACTCCCTTTATACAATCTTGGGCTAAGGTTGTTATCCAGTATAATTGATGGATAAACGACCAAAATGATAGCAGAATTAACTATCATGGTTAACTCAAGCATACCATTGTGCAATTGGGTGAGGTAGCTAAATCTTAAAATGTGAAATGTGGGTATTCAGACTGTGACCACTCGCAAGAAGCTGTTCACTGGTAGCTGCAATATGCTCGCCTTGTTGCATGGTATTTAGGCTGTTCGTCTTTATCTTTACATGATAAACGTTGTGTTAGGTTCGCTTTTATCTTCATGACTGCCTTTATTCGTTATTTAATATAGAAGCGCCTAAAGGTGGCAACAAATTAACAATGCCAGCGTTACGATTTGGTCGCGTGCCAGTAACCTTTGGGATGCTTGTGCTGTAATAAACTTTCAATATAAGGTGATCCACAAGAGCTTTTGTCGAAAAGTGTGACGAGCTTAAAGAAAATGCTTGTAATTAAATTACGATGAGTTTATAGTTTGTTCATCTTCTAGAGAAGACAAATAAAACACACTAACTGCTCAGGATGAGCCCGATATATTGCCTCCAAGGAACCGAGATTAAGTGAGACCAACGACGGTCTAAATGCTCCAAGGAATTGAGCCATGCTAACTGTTGCATGTGTTTGGACTAACTTATGATTAAGGTAATTAAAATGAAAGCTTTTGACTCTATTGCATACTTCTGGAATAACCGCTCTGTTTACACGAGTAATTTCAGCTACCCGAGCTCTTTCGGTTATTAATTTTGCCGAGTAGTGTTGCCGACACTACTTAGCCGAACATATTGTTCACCCCAAATATTAAGAATATTTAAATAATCAAATCTGGTTATTTGCCCAAATTCTGCCGCCATCTCTTTTTGAGATGGCGTTTTTTTTGCCTCACGTTTAGGGGCCCCTCTGGATAATAGTAAGTAACTGATTAATCTGCATTCATCTCATTTATTTAATATTTCCCATGTAATGGCCGTATTTTTTGTTGTTAATATGATGAAAATATACCGAAGAGTGTGTATTCGATTACATATTGTCGTGAAGCGTTATTTTAACAAAAATGTTAGGGATATTAACGTTTGCCTATCGATAATAATTTTATATTGATGAAAAAGTGCACTTCGAAGCTAGTGCTTAAGTCTTTGGTTTTATATGATTTTATTTTTAGCTAGGAACTGTTGGGTGCTTTTTTGCTCGTTTGGTTAGTTTATTTACTGATGATTTGGTTATTTTCTGGAAATTGTGTTTTGAGAAGCATATAATCGCCCCCAAAATCGGACACGCAAACGTTTCCTATTTTAAAAACTTTTTTGAACTGCTGCGTACTATCTCCAAGGAATTGAGAGCAATGCTTGAGAAACTATTCAAACTGAAAGAGCACGGTACGGATGTTCGTACTGAATTGTTAGCCGGTCTGACGACTTTTCTAACGATGGCTTACATTATCTTTGTTAACCCAACGATGTTATCCAACGCGGGCATGGATCACGGCGCAGTTTTTGTTGCGACTTGTTTAGCGGCAATGGTTGGCTGTTTCATCATGGGGTTTGTTGCTAACTATCCTGTTGCTCAAGCGCCAGGCATGGGATTGAACGCATTCTTTACCTATACCGTTGTATTAGGCATGGGGCATACGTGGCAAGTTGCTTTGGCTGCTGTGTTTATTTCAGGCCTATGTTTTATCGTGCTTAGTTTATTGAAAGTACGTGAATGGATCATTAATGCGATTCCTTTAGCACTACGTACCGGCATTTCTGCGGGTATCGGTTTATTTTTGGCATTTATTGCACTACAAAGCTCTGGCATTGTTGTCGATAACCCAGCAACGCTAGTACATATCGGCGATTTAACCAGTTTCCCTGCAGCAATGGCAGCATTGGGTTTCTTCTTAACGATTGCACTGGTTCACCGTGGTTATAAAGCGGCTGTCTTAATTGCGATTATAGCGGTGACTGTACTGAGCGTGTTATTTGGTGAAGTGTCATACAATGGCATCATGTCAATGCCACCAAGCATTGCACCTACTTTCTTGCAACTGGATTTTTCTGGTGCAATGGAAGTTGGTCTTATTTCAATTGTTTTTGCTTTCTTGTTTGTCGATCTTTTTGATACGGCAGGAACGTTAGTCGGTGTGGCAACGAAAGCCAACTTAATCGATAAAGATGGTAAGCTACCTCGCCTAAATCGCGCTCTTTTAGCGGATAGCACAGCAACATCGATTGGTGCATTATTAGGTACATCAAATACCACATCTTTTGTCGAAAGTGTTTCTGGTGTGGCTGTTGGTGGACGTACTGGTTTAACGGCTGTTACTGTCGGCGTACTATTTTTATTAGCTTTATTTTTTGCACCGTTAGCGGGTATGGTTCCACCGTATGCGACTGCGGGTGCATTGTTCTATGTTGCTATTCTGATGATGTCGGGTTTAGTTAGCATTGATTGGCGCGACTTAACAGAAGCTGCGCCAGTGGTTGTTGTTTGTTTGCTTATGCCGCTAACATATTCAATTGCAGAAGGTATTGGCTTAGGTTTTATCACTTATGCTGCAGTAAAAGTAATGAGTGGCAAGGGACGTGATGTGAATATCAGTGTATGGGTGATTTCTGCTCTTTTCCTTGCTAAAATTATTTTTTTATAACAGTTTATAAACGTTTTTGGCGATAAATTCGCTGAATTTAGAGGTTCATTGGATATGAGTAATAAGTTCGTTATCACATGGGATAACATGCAAATGTATACACGTCAGCTAGCTGAAAAATTGCTACCAGCTGATCAGTGGAAAGGTATCATTGCTGTTAGTCGCGGTGGGCTAGTACCTGCAGCGATTCTTGCACGTGAGCTTAACATTCGTCATGTTGATACAGTGTGTATTTCAAGCTACGACCACGATCATCAGCGTGAAATGAAAGTACTTAAACAAGCAGACGGCGATGGTGAAGGTTTCATCGTAATCGATGATCTTGTTGATACTGGTGGTACTGCTGAACTGATCCGTGCAATGTACCCTAAAGCAAAGTTTGTAACTGTATGTGCTAAGCCTGCTGGTAAGCACCTTATTGATGACTACGTTGTTGATATTGCACAGGACACATGGATCGAGCAACCTTGGGATATGGCTGTTACGTTTGTTGAGCCTATCTCAAAAAAATAATTATTGATTAGCTGATTACAGTTAATTTCGCTAAAAAAGGTACCAGTGATGGTGCCTTTTTTTTTATCTGTTTTTTTGCAATATTGGTATTACAGATTGCTATCAAAGTAATGAAGGATTGAGTGATATACTATAAATTATATGCTGATCCTACGTGTTTTCATCGGCAGTCTTAAACCTATCATGACGGTAGTGTCTTGTTTTGTTTTTGCTGGCTTTAATGCGTAGCTTGATTTTAAATATCGGAGTCCATTGTGTCTGATACATCAAAAACAAATTTATCCGAACAGTTATTTGCACCTCGAATGAATACCCAAGAAACATCAAATTTGGTGAAAATAGCGAACTTAAAATCGGCCTCGGTGCATAATGCATTAGATGGAGATAGTGAGAAGGGGTGGTATCGTGTTTTACGCCGGCCTCAATGGATTTGGCAAGGTATTGATCCTATTGAGATGGAAGCGATTCTATCACGGATGGCGAGTTCAACAGCAACACGTACTAGCGATGAATTATTGGATACAGTTATTGGATATAAACCGGGTAACTGGACCTATGAATGGACGCAAGTAGGGGCAAAGCTACAAAAAAAAGCCCGTGCTTACGTTGAAGTGGGTCAGAAAGAAAAAGCAGCTGATACATTATTAAAAGCCAGTATGTATTACAGTGTTGCAGCATATCCACACCTTAAGGGCGATACGCTAGCAGCTCAAGCTGAGATCCAAGCAAATCAATCTTATCGCGAATCCATGGCGTTAACGCCACATCAAATACGTACTATTGATGTGAAGTATGAAGGTAAAACATTCCAAGCTTTTATTCATTTACCGCGTACTGATAAGTTGCTGCCTACCGTTATTGTAAGTGGTGGATTAGATTCTTTGCAATCGGACTTGTGGCGTTTATACCGCGATTACTTTGGCCCGGCTGGCTTTGCCATGGTGACATTGGATATGCCTTCTGTTGGTCATAGCTCTCGTTGGGCATTAACCGAAGATACTAGTCGTCTTCATCAGGCATTGGTACAGCAAATTCGCGATGTGCCTTGGGTTGATAATACCAAAGTGGCGATGCTGGGCTTACGTTTTGGTGGCAATGCCGCGATACGACTGGGCTTTATGGAACCGACACGATTAAAAACGTGTATCAGCCTAGGTGGTGCGATTCATAGCGTGCTTACTCAGCCTCAAATGCTGGATGCTATGCCACGTATGTATTTGGATGTGATTGCCTCTCGTATGGGGAAACACGGTGTATCAAAATCGAGTTTGACCTCGCATTTACCCGCGTGGTCGTTGAAAAATCAAGGCTTATTAGGTCGGCGAAAAGTAGATATCCCAATGTTAGGAATCAGCTTAAAAAATGATCCTGTTTGCCGCGAAATAGACAATCAATTAATAGAAATGTCGAGTCGTGGTGGTAAAGCAATAACATTGCCAGACACACCGCTACATGATGGTTATCATCGCTCAATGGTCACTGTTATTGAATGGCTGAAAGATAAATTAGCATAAGGGAAGTGACGAGAACTGGTCTGATGATGTAAATAAAATGTTGCCAATACGTGTCTATTATGGCTTTAATGGTTTTATAACTGACTTAGACCATACCTAAGTGGCTGAGTATTTTATGTATGACATTACATACATATACTATGGATGGGGATATGCGATGACTACTGATACTATTTTTCCGCCACATGGTCGTTTAATGACGAAACTGACGGCGCTTGGACCTTATTTACGCAAACAGCAATCCAAAGAAGGTGAGTTTTTCTTTGACTGCTTAGCAAGCTGTATTAGTGCCAATAAATCTCCTGAAGAGCGCGAATTTTGGGGGTGGTGGTTAGTCTTAACGGCAACTGATATCGGCTTTGAATACCGTTACGATTTTGGTCGCTATGATGCGAAAGGTAACTGGATTAAAGGTTCGTTACCGGCAAAACATGCTGAAGCTGTGCTAAAAACACTAGATGATTTTTATGTTAAATTGACTAAATTTGTCAAAGAAGATTGTCAATTGGATATACAAGCAAGCGCTGAGTTAGAAGAAGCGGTACTTGGTTCTGCGTAATAAATAACAAACAAACGATCTTAAAAGGCTTCATTGTTAGCGGTTAGCGACAAAGAGGTCTTTATCATTTTAACGGTACTTTAGGCTGTTTCGTTCTATTTTTAGCTGAATCCCATTTTATTTTATTAATTCTTCATATGATTGCTGCATTTCTCTTGTGATCTTGCAATGGGATTGATAAAACAAATGCACACTTATTATCTACTTTTTGTTTATTCCCATGGCTGATACTAAACACCTAAATGTTAATGCACTAAAGCTTGAAGGCGATCTTTCGAATGTTGAAAAACACGTAGGGTCTATGACACCGCCTTTATCGGATAAACAAACGCTCCCCCCCAAGCAAACCATTGTTGTAAAGCTTGGTACCAGTGTATTAACGGGTGGTACTTTGAAGCTAGATCGTGCTCATATGGTTGAGTTGGTTCGCCAATGTGCTTATCTTCGACGCCATGGTCATAAAGTAATTATTGTGACATCAGGTGCGATTGCAGCTGGTCGAGAGCATTTAGGTTATCCTGAACTGCCTAAAACAATGGCAAGCAAACAGTTACTTGCTGCTGTAGGTCAAAGCCGTTTGATTCAAGAGTGGGAAAGCTTGTTTGGCATTTATGGTCTTCATGTCGGTCAGATGCTGCTAACACGTGCCGATCTTGATGATCGTGAACGTTACTTGAATGCACGAGATATGCTTATTGCCTTATTAGATAACGGCATTATTCCAGTTGTAAATGAAAACGATGCGGTTGCTACCACTGAAATAAAAGTAGGCGATAATGATAATTTATCTGCTTTGGTGGGTATTTTAGGTGGTGCAGATAAACTGCTGCTATTAACCGATCAACCCGGTTTATTTACGGCGGATCCTCGTAATAACCCAGATGCAGAGCTTATTCGCGAAGTGCATACCATTGATGAAACACTGCGCAAATTGGCGGGCGGCAGCGTAGGTGGTTTAGGTACTGGCGGTATGGCAACTAAACTACAAGCCGCAGATGTTGCTCGTCGTGCGGGTATTGAAGTGATTATTGCAGCGGGTAGTCGCCCCGATGTGATTTCTGATTTAGCCAGTGGTGAGTCGGTAGGAACACGCTTTCTTCCGTTAGATACACCACTAGAAAGTCGTAAGCGTTGGATTTTAGCAGGCCCCCCACCAGCTGGTGATATTGTGATTGATACTGGTGCCGCTAAGGCCGTACTGGAAAGAGGTAGTAGCTTACTATCGAAAGGTATTAGCGAAGTAAAAGGGGCATTTGAACGTGGCGAAGTAGCACGAATTTTCGATACCAACGGTGTTTTGTTAGCCCGCGGTATTTGTCGCTATTCAAGCCGCGATATGGCAATGATTGTAGGTAAGCACAGCCAAGAAATTTATAAAGTGCTGGGTTATGAATATGGTCCTGTTGCTATTCACCGTGATGATCTAGTGGTTATTTAAAGTCATCATTTAAAGTGGTTATTTACAGTAGTAATGTAATTAAACCAACGTAACGTATATTGATGACTTGGCATGAAAGAGGAAATATTGTGAATCTTGAACATATGGGCAAAGCGGCTCAAGAAGCGGCTTTCGAATTAGCAACAGTGGCAACAGCACAAAAAAACCAAGCATTAGCGATCATTGCTGATGAGCTAGAAGCAAACAAAGATGCGATTTTGGCGGCCAACGCTAAAGATATTAATGCCGCACGTGAATCAGGCATGACAGATGCGTTGATTGATCGCCTTTTGCTGAATGAAGAAAGGCTAACCGGCATTGCCAATGACGTACGTAACGTGATCAGTTTAAATGATCCTGTAGGTGCCGAGCTCGATAGCCGAGTATTAGAGAACGGTATGCGTTTAAGCCGCCGCCGTGTGCCTTTGGGGGTTGTTGGTGTTATTTATGAAGCCCGCCCAAATGTAACGATTGATATTGCTGCACTGTGTTTGAAAACGGGTAATGCAAGTATTCTACGTGGTGGACGCGAGACATTTCATTCCAATGTGGAATTAGTGAAAGTCATTCAAGTCGCACTGAAAAAAGCAGACTTACCAGCCGCATCGGTTCAGTACATCGACAAACCGGATCGTGAGTTAGTATCGCAGTTACTGCGCCTTGATCAGTACGTTGATATGATTATTCCACGTGGTGGTGCTGGCTTGCATAAAATGTGTAAAGAAAACAGCACCATTCCTGTGATTATCGGTGGCTTTGGTATTAGCCATGTTTACGTTGATCATTCTGCGGATATATCTCGTTCAATTGATGTGGTTGAAAATGCCAAAGCGCAGCGCCCATCAGCGTGTAATGCATTGGATACGTTGTTGGTGAGCGAAAAAGTGGCAGAGACTTTTTTACCCCGCTTAGCTGAGCGTTTAAACAAAAGTAACGTTGAATTTGTTGCTGACGATGCGGCGTATTCTTTCCTTGAAGGAAAAGCGGCGGCATTACGTCATGTTGCAGACGGTGATTTTGATACTGAATGGCTAAGTTTCACGTTAGGCGTAAAAGTGGTTGCCGATGTTGCAGAAGCGATTGCTCATATGCGTAAACATAACGCGAGCCACTCTGATGCGATTTTGACTAACGATATTCAATCTGCTGAACGTTTCGTTAATGCGGCAGGCTCTGCTGCTGTGTATGTGAATGCATCTACACGCTTTACAGACGGTGCGCAGTTTGGTTTAGGTGCCGAGGTTGCAGTATCTACTCAGAAGCTGCATGCACGTGGCCCTATGGGCTTAGAAGAGCTAACAAGTTACAAGTGGGTAGGTCAGGCTGACTACTTAGTACGCCCATAAGTGTGATGCTTATACCAAGCTAGAATAATGGTATTGCTCATCAAAAAAGTTGCCATTGGCTGGCTATTGTATAGAAATCCTCAGTGTAAAAGCTGGGGATTTTTTTGAGCTTCATATCAACCTATGATCCTTTGTGATTAAACCAAAGGTAGGTATTGCCAGTGATTTAAGGTGTTGTTTATTAACACAAAAAATTACTTTTATAAGGTACACGTTAGTTATCCTTTTCTCAATCTTTCTTAGATAAAAAAAGGTGATGTATATCACAAATACTATATGCCAGCTGTTTGATAATGAAATCCCCACGAACCAATACGACACGTGGGGATTGAAACCTAGCCAATTTTACAGCCAGCATGATATTTTTATTTGCTGGCTTTTTTCCCTAAAACTGCTGGCGAAAATATTACTGTTTTATTACCGTCACTTATATGAAAAATTCTTTTGCTTATGTGTTTAGGTATTCTTAAATTATCAATGACTTTGCTCAAATAGCAGGGTTTACCCAAAGCCTTTTCAACTTCTTCCACTGATATGGGGGTGTCCTGATTCTCGAATAGGTAAGATAATAACCTCTGATTACCAGACCCTAACCTAACCGTAACAACAATTTCACCACCAATCCGCATATGATTACCATCAAATGATATTACATTAATAGATTTCAGATTAATTATCATTATTGACAAAAGAAACATTACTTCAATTATGCATACAATAAAAAACAATGTTAATCTTGCTTCGATGGTAAGCATTTTTTAATTTCCTGACACTGAGATCTAATATGAATATTGCTATTTAATATTGGCAATTTACAGTATTTATCAACCAGATAAAATTGACCCGTCCACTTAATATCCTTCCCTGATTTTTTGCTACACTTTGAAACTACGGCATCAACTTCCTTACTCAAGATATCGACGATTATGACTTGTTGAGCTTTGTTTTCATCAATGAGAGCCTTAACTTCTTGTCCTTTATCTTGGTAATCAGAAAATACTATCCCTACAGCCAAAATCCAACCAAGAATACCCAAAATAGAAAGGCCTATCGTTGTAAGTTTTCGAACATCCATTTGTTATAATCCATAAAATAAGCCGCGCACAATACACCGCTAAGAATTTAATAAAGCTCTAAAATACCTAAAAATTATATCAATCTTGTTGCTTAGCGAGGGTTATATCGAAAAGTAATGAAGAAGTACAAACTTACTGATTTTTAAATATAATTCGGTTTAGAATGCGTCAAATATATCCCAAAAAGATAAATGTTAAGAGAGGGGGGGGCATTTTTAATCATCGGCTGTCGCTTCACGTCAGCGAGTGTGCTCCTTGCTCTACGTTCCCGATATAATTAATGGATTTGGTATAAAGTGGAATGAGAATGAATCCTCCAATGTTGAGGAGCAGAAATATACATAATGATCGTTTTTGGTTTAATAACAAAAGATCAGGTTGTGATATTGAAACGACGTTAAAAAATCCCCAGTGTTTTAAACTGGGGATTTGTGTATAAGAGACAGGATTATTGGCCACCTTTTTTGTGAGGCTAGTTGCTAGTCTTGTTACTGCTATTTTTATTATCTTCTTTTTGCAGTGCTTGTTCTTTGTCGTGTTTTTCTTTGAGGTATTTAATTTTGTCACGATCACCGAACTTCATGTTGGCCGTGTATTTCAACGCCATAATGTTGCTAACAACGACACTTAGTATGACAACGGTAATCACCCAAGGGTTAAGTAACCATTCCATTTAGACCTCACAGGTATTAGTGATGAACCTTGTATAAAGACTATCAAGGTTTTTCAGGATCTGCGACTTTCCTGCTACGTCATTTTCACTAAGTGTGTGGTAAAGCAGATCAAGCGTAAGCTGTTGCTGTAAGGTCTGGCTTATTGGGTGATAACTAATGTGCCAAGGCTCTAGGGCAACGCCACCTTTATCTTCAGCATAAGGTAAGTAAAATCCATACTTACCCATATGTGCACTTAGCCATTGATTAAATTCAGCTTGATGTCCGTTGGTTTGGTATTCCCATGGTTCTAGCTGTAGTGAGGTGTTTGCAGGTAAACAGTTTTTAGCATAGACATCGACATCAGTTCCCCAGTGGTGTCGGCTTGCACCAGGTAATGCAGACCAGCGTAAAATAGCTTCAACCTTTTCTAATTCAGATAACGTGCTCGCATCTAATGGCTGGCTGTTGCTATCAAGCAAAGGTCTTAAGCCATTAAATTTATTATTCCATATGATTAATTGACGTTCAAAAGGGCGAAAAGCACTAGCTAGTTGCAAATCAAATCCAGCGAGCTGTGCGGCCTGTTGTAAGGCCGCAAAAGCTGGCTGCATATCTTTATGCAGAAGATGTTGTTGATGGCTCACTAAGTGATCAGTATTTTGACCAGTGAGTTGCCCAGCAGTTAGCTGCTGGGCGGATGTTGTGATCATGTTAGTGATTTTTCTAAGACCTTTTGGTACATATCCGTGAGCTTTTCCAGATCGGCAGCTTTCACACACTCATTCACTTTATGAATTGTCGCGTTAACAGGGCCCAGCTCGACAACCTGTGCGCCTGTTCTAGCAATAAAGCGACCGTCAGAGGTGCCACCTGTCGTCAGCAGTGCTGGTTTGGTGTGATTCACGTCTTCAACCGCAGCAACGACAGCTTCAACCAATGTGCCTTCATCCGTTAAAAATGGATGACCGCTGAGTGTCCATTTCAGATCATAGTTTAGACCGTGTGCATCTAGAATAGAGTGAACGCGGCGTTTTATTTCACCATCGGTTAATTCTGTGCTGAAACGAAAATTAAACTGCACATCAAACTCACCAGGAATCACATTAGATGCCCCAGTACCTGACGCTAAGTTAGCAATTTGAAAGCTGGTGGCTGGGAAGTAAGTATTGCCGTTATCCCACGTGGTAGCAGCCAGTTCAGCTAATGCGGGTAACGCTTTGTGAACAGGGTTATCTGCAAGGTGTGGGTAAGCAACGTGCCCTTGAATGCCTTTAACCGTAAGATCGCCAGTGATTGAGCCTCGACGACCATTTTTAACCACATCACCTACTGCATGTGTGCTTGAAGGTTCACCCACAATACACATATCGATTTTTTCATTACGCGCTTCAAGGGTATCAATAACACGGGTTGTACCGTTAATGAATGGCCCTTCTTCATCTGAGGTAATCAACAGGGCTATTGAACCTGTATGATCGGGATGCTCGGCAAGAAAACGCTCGATAGAGACGATCATGCAAGCCAACGATCCTTTCATGTCTGCTGCACCACGACCGTGTAAATAGCCATCAATGATCGTTGGTTCAAACGGTGGGGTGTGCCACTGTTCTAATGAACCAGCAGGAACCACATCAGTATGACCTGCAAAGACAAACAGTGGTGCTTGTGTACCACGGCGTGCCCATAGGTTAGTTGTATCATCGAAGACCATCGTTTCAATGACAAAACCGAGTTTTTCTAGACGTGCAATCATCACGTCTTGGCAACCAGCATCTTCTGGTGTTACGGAATTGCGGCTCATAAGGTCTTTCGCTAATGCGATTACCGGGCTGTCTGACATCCTTGTTTCCTTTATTACTTAGAGAGTGGTTGCTGGAAAATTTCTTGATATTGCGCTGGTTTGAAACCGAGGTGATAGCTATCGTTATGAACAAGTAACGGGCGTTTGATCATTGCTGGTGATTCCAACATTAAGCAAATCGCTGTTTCTTGGTTTAGGTTGGCTTTTTGTTCGTCAGTTAACTGGCGGAAAGTCGTGCCACGTTTATTGACCATGGCTTCCCAACCTAATTGAGATTCAAATTTTTCTAACATTGCTTGATCTAGACCATCAACTCGGTAGTCATGGAAAGTGTAATCAATACTTTCTGCTTCTAGCCATTTTTTCATTTTCTTAATGGTGTCGCAGTTTTTAATGCCGTAGGCGATTGTGCTCATAATGATGCTGACTTTATTTTGTTATTTGTTAGCTTTCCTTTATAGCGAGAATAGCTAACCTTCGCAATGGGTGATGGTGGTCACTTTTTAAAACAGACTTATTTTGATTCGTTTAACCATTCATCATTCGCGTCTTGGCGAAATTCTTGATAAAAGGTCTCCACTTTTTTTGCTTCATCATCTGCGAGTGTAAAAGGCGTAAAGCTATCCCCATTGATGACAGAATTCAGAGTGACTGGCTGAGCGATAATGGCGTTATTTTTTATTGTGACGAGACAACGCGTTTCATCGAAATAAGTAAAAAGGCTGATTGCATTATTTTCGTTTTGCCATGAATAGACAGACAACACACCGTTTGTCAGTGTTAGTTCATCTTCAATTAAGCGCTGCGGGGCTTGAAAAATGATCAATAACGATGCGGCATTGAGTTCCAGCGGTGTTCCATTAGTAAAGGCTTGATGAACACTTTGTCTTTCTTTTTCAGTTAATACATCAAGTAATACGGGTTTCTGTTTGATCGCATCTTGTGTGGCCTTAAGTAATTTTTGTGCACCGCTCATCATATGACCTTATTTATAGGTATAAAAAAGCACAGATATTACTACTGATACTGCTTGGCTGCTACTTATCAACCCAAGGCTACGGCCATTTTAATTAGCCAGCCACACGCAATGATATTGGTGAAAAAGATTAACGACCGCCAAGGGCTCAACTTGAAAGCATAACAAAGAATATAGAGTAGGCGAGTTGCGAGAAATAGGTAAGCGGGCAGGGCGGCTTGCTCTTCGGGTACTCCAGCTAAGTGGGCAATAAAAATACAAATGGCAAAAACAGGAATGATTTCCCAGCCGTTCGCTTGGGCTGATTTTATTCGAGCTGCGGCTCCCGTCAAAGCACGTTCTTGAACTCGAGGTTGATTAATATCAAATCTACCCGTTTGTTTTATCGTTAACCAGCCTCCTAGTCCTGCCAAAAGGTAGTTAACAATTATCAAGATAATAATGCACCAGAAAGCAGGTGTCATAACGACTCCGTTGAACAAAAATAAGCAGAATTTTAAAGTGTTGTAGTCAAACTTTAGACTATCAAGCCAATGAAATTACATTTGTTTCTTCGATGTTAAGTCCAGAATAATGATTGTTGTTTAATTAACCATTTTATTTTTGTGGTTAATTAAGTTCAAAAAGACAGAAGTAACGTTAAAAAGAGGCCTAGCTTACACGCTAATTATGTGACACAGAGTACCTATTAAGGGTGAGAGAAGTACAACTTTAGGATCGGGAGCGTGTTGTCGTTAAATATGGTTTTAAGTTATTGATCTGAATCAAAAGTTATTTATTATAGTGAATTTTTATAAATTGATTTCAATCAATAACAGGGTGTTTCAAAATGGTTACATTCTGCTCCGTTCCAACATGAAGCCCCAAATTAGCCTGAATACGATAAATTCAGCTCAAAAGGAATGGAGATAATAATAATGAAAAAGACCCTTTGTACACTAGCAGTAATAGCCAGTATCACAGCCGCTCCCCAAGCTTTAGCGCATAAGAAAGGTGATTTTCTTGTACGTGCAGGTATTGCATCGGTTGTACCTAATGAAAGCAGTGATGATGTGCTTAATTTAGGTGAGTTTAAGATCGACTCAAATACCCAGCTAGGTCTGACGTTTGGTTATATGATCACTGATAACATCAGTTTTGAAGTGCTAGCGGCAACCCCTTTCAAACACAAAATCTCTTTAGGCTCACTAGGTGAAATCGCAGAAGTAGAGCAGTTGCCACCGACGTTCATGCTGCAGTATTACTTTATGGATAGTGGCAGTAAACTGCGTCCATACGTAGGTGCAGGTATCAACTACACCACGTTCTTTAATGAAGAGTTTAATACTGCTGGTAAAGATGCAGGTCTGAGCGGTTTGAAACTGGAAGATTCATGGGGGTTGGCTGCCAATGCGGGTCTTGATTATATGATCAACGATGATTGGTTTGTCGGGGCATCGGTATGGTACGCCGATATTAGCACTGATGTGAAATTCAAAGCGGGTGCTGATGATGTGACTATTAAAACTGATATTGACCCTTGGGTATTTATGATTTCTGGTGGTTATAAGTTTTAAACATCGTTAAACAGGAGAGATCTTTAAAAATGGCATGTCTGATGTCTGACGTGGCACTTTTTTACTTTTTTTATGTGCTAGTGAGACCTAAGTCGCACTTTTGACTTTGTATAGGGTGAAAACTAAATAGCTAATTGATCAAACTCAACATGCCAGTTGTGGATCTCGGAATAATGAAGCCTCTGTATTATGGAGGTCTCAATGGAACTGAATCCAGTTTTTGCTCGCCGTCTTTATTTGGCATTACTTGTTGAGCATACCGAACGCCCAAATGTACCAAGGTTGATTGAACAAACTGGTTGGCCACGCCGTACGATTCAAGATGTATTGAAAGCTTTGCCGGGTATCGGTATCGAACTTACGTTTATTCAAGATGGTAAACGACACAATGATGGCTATTATAAGCTAAGTGATTGGGGGCCTTTCGATCTGCAATGGGTTGAAAACCGAGAAAAGGATCTCATTACCTCTGTTGCTTGCTAAAAGAAAACCGCAGTTACTGCGGTTTTTATTTACAACGTAATAATAAAAAAGTGAGCATTATGCTTTAGGGCATAAGTAAGCATTTGCAGTTATCGTGACGGATGTGCCAAAGGTTTGTGGGGCGTATAGATGGATAGTATTTGCACCCAGTTTCCCTGCTTTATTTCTGAGATTATTCAACACAGCTTCTGTCAAATCACCATCGTTCAATAACCAGTAGTTGTACCACGTACCTTGAGAGGCCACTATGGTGCCTTTGGGTTCACATTCACTCATATGCAGAGTGTCATTCCATGTCACCTGAACTGGCTTACCATCGTGGTGTAAGGCGGTTGTTTCGCAACCCACTAATAAAAAAGAAAGTAAGCCAATAAAGTATATTTTCTTCATTATTGCCCTTGTGCTTCTAAATACAAAACAGTGGCTGCTGTACGTGATTTTACTTGTAGCTTTTTCAGTAAACTTTTCATATGTACTTTAACGGTCGCTTCTGAAATAAACAGTGCATCTGCAATTTGTTTATTACGGTAGCCTTTAGCAACTTCTTGTAATATTTGAGTTTCTCTATCAGTAAGTGAGCTTAATAGGCAATCTTGCTCTGTATTACTTTCTAAGTGTTCTCGAACGATATTACTGTAGGCTTTACCCCCACATAATGCTTGCTTCAGCAGGCTAATTAATTCATCGGGTTCAGTATCTTTCAATAAGTACCCATCAGCACCTGCAGCGACCAGCGCTTTCACATCAGAGCGACTATCTGAAACCGTTAGTACTACGATGCTGGCAAGAATACCTTCAGCACGCATTACATTTAACGTATCAAGACCAGACATGCCTTTCATATTCAAATCAAGCAAAATAAGATCGGGATTTTTTTCATGTGCCATAGCAACAGCATCTGTTCCGTTGCTTGCTTCGCCAATCATTTCAAAATCTGGTTCAAAGCTTAATAATTGACCAATACCACGTCGCATAAGTGGATGATCGTCCACTATCATTATTTTCCAACACGTCATACTTTGTCCTCAAATTTCAAGCGAAAAGGTTAAGTTAACTTCACAACCATCGCCTAGCATTGTTGTAATCTTAATATTGCCATGTAAGCGCGAAGCCCTTTCAGCCATTATGGCTAAGCCGTAATGGTTCAGTTTTTCATTTTTAGGGTCGAAGCCTAATCCATCATCGGAAATTTTGATATCAACCTGTTCATCTTTTTGACTACAAGTGACAATTATCTCGTCAGCTTGAGCATGTTTTATCGCATTCAACACTGCTTCTCGAATGACTTGAAGAACATGTATTTGATGATGTGCATCTAGGCTCAACGACGACAAATGGTTATCAATAACCAGTATGGCATCGGTTTGATTATCGAGTGGTTCTAGCATTTCGACTAATGCTTCACCAAAGTCCGCCTCTTTAATGGTTAAGCGGAACGTGCTCAATAATTCACGTAATTGAGTATAAGCACCGGATAAGCCGCTATCTATATCTGTCACAATGTTATTGGTATTATCACAGCCATTATCTTTTTCTTTTAACTGACGTTTCAATAGCGTCATTTGAATCTTAAGGTATGACAATGATTGAGCTAATGAATCATGTAACTCTCGTGCAATTGTTGCACGCTCTTCTAAGAGTAGTAACTGCTCACTTTGCTTTTGCGCGCGGTTATAATAAATTCCCCGAGCCAAAATGTTTGAAATATTGTCTATAAGGGTTTGATCGGGGCAGGGTAGTGTATATTGCCAGCATAATTGCCCTAAATTTTGCCCATCAATGTTGAGATCTTGATAATGCCAGCGCTGGTCTATTTCTGTTCCGACCACGATCTCGGTATTGCCAACCTTGGTTTCATCTATGATGAGTTTAGCAGCCGTAAGCCCTTCTATCGCAACTAATGTTTCAAGCATTGTTGAAAAATTTTGCGAGGTCAGCCGGCTAACCGATAACTCTTGTGAGCAGTTATAGAGCACCTGTAATGATTCGTTAGCATGGCGTAATCGACGGGTTTTCTCATCGACTTTCTCTTCCAAGCCACGGTATAACTTTCCTAGTTCAGACGACATTTTACTGAAGTTGTCAGCTAAAATACCAATCTCGTTATCACTTTTAATATCAATGTTTATATCAAAATGACCGCTTTGTACTTTTCCGCTTGCAGCGACTAATTGGTTTAACGGCGACACAATTTTTCGCTGCGTAAAGTGAATGGTAAATAGCGCCACAATTAAGATAAGGCTTAAGCCGATCCCTCCAGCTACAGATAACACTTGTAGCTTGATAACCGAGAACTCTTGCAGCTCGAAAACAAAGCGATCGATGAGGTGAACAAACTCAGCCACTTCTTGCAGGTATTGATCTTGTTTGGGGGTATGCATTAACGGGTGTAAATTTTCCCAGCGATCGATCAATCCGTAATAATGTTTTTTGATGTTCGTGGGAACAGTCCAATGCTCTAGTGCTGCCATCGAGGGAGAAAAGAGGGATTGTTCAAATTGGTCTAGATGGTGAGTTAATTCGGGTGAATTCGTATTGATATCATAAGCTAATCGATAGCTCTGCATACGCAATGAACCTGAAACATTAATGGCTTCTGCATCGTTTAAACTTGAGGCTAATGTTAAAAGCGCAAAGCTGGTCGTCGCGACGGATAATAGCAATATAACCAGCATTGCACGGGCAATTGTGGATGTGACTGGTTTGAGTGGTCGGTTTTGCACAGTCTTTCCTTTTTGGGTGAAAGGCAATGTAATCATTAAGAATAGTTGGGTAATGTTTTGTATTACACCATACTTGATGCTGTACCCCGTAGATGAATAGTGTGAGGGTTGACGTTTTATTTTATTGATCCAAAACAATTAACCCCGCAAATTAGCCCTAAGTGGGTATTTAAGCATTTGTGACTATATTTACACTTACTATGTAAAAAAATGACGGGTTATGAACAGTATTTTAAGGTGTTTACCGTCGATACACACATTTACAGTCCGTAGTATATATTTTTATTCATATTACTTTACGAAAGGTATTAGCAAATGTTCGATCGTTCCCGCCGGAATCTACTCTCTCGGCGTCGTACTCCAGAATTGCCGCGAATGCCATGGGTTGTAGATGAAGATACATTTGTAGACAGTTGTACCCGCTGCAACAAGTGTATAAATGTGTGTGAAACACAGATTATTGTAAAGGGCGATGGTGGGTTCCCCATTATCGACTTTAATCGTGGTGAGTGTACTTTTTGTACACAATGTGCTGAAGCATGCCCTGAGAGATTGTTCCGCCCTACAACGGAGCTACCTTGGGATTTAAAGGCGCAGATTACCTCCAACTGTTTTGCTCATAACAAAATAGAGTGCAGGAGCTGCGGTGATATGTGTGAAGTACAGGCGATTCGTTTCAAACTACAAGCTGGTGGTGTGGCATTACCAGAATTGGATACGGACGTTTGTAATGGTTGTGGCGCTTGCTTATCAGTTTGCCCTGCATCTGCCATCAGTATGACCATGAAAAATTAGAAGAGAAATAGCTTATGGCGCAAGAAGAAGTACACATATCAAGCCTAGTTGTTCATGTAAAACCTGAATATTTAGAAGAGGTAAAAGCTCAGATTCTGGAAATGCCGAATACTGAAATACCTGGCGACAGTCCTGAGGGAAAAGTCATTGTAGTTTTGGAAACCGAAAATCAAGGCTATGTGACTGATACTATAGATAAAATAAATAATTTAGAACATGTTTTAATAACTTTTTTAGTGTATCACCAAATTGAACACTTTGATTCGCAATCTGAGGATGATTCATGAAAATGACAAGACGTGCGTTTGTGAAAGCAAACGCGGCAGCATCGGCAGCAGCTGTTGCGGGTATTACCCTGCCAGCATCTGCGGCTAATTTAATTGTTAGCTCTGATGAAACAAAAATTAAGTGGGATAAAGCGCCTTGTCGTTTTTGTGGCACAGGTTGTTCAGTGCTCGTTGGTACACAGAATGGTCGTGTAGTGGCAACGCAGGGTGATCCTGAAGCTCCGGTAAATAAAGGCCTTAACTGTATCAAAGGTTATTTCCTTTCTAAGATCATGTACGGCAAAGATCGTCTGCAAACGCCAATGTTGCGTATGAAAAATGGCGAATATAATAAAGAAGGCGATTTCGCCCCTGTTTCTTGGGACCAAGCATTTGATGTGATGGCCGAGAAATTCAAAACAGCACTGAAAGAGAAAGGACCAACAAGCGTTGGTATGTTCGGTTCTGGTCAGTGGACTGTTATGGAAGGCTACGCAGCATCAAAAATGATGAAAGCGGGTTTCCGTTCAAATAACATCGATCCTAACGCTCGTCACTGTATGGCTTCGGCTGTAGGTGGATTTATGCGTTCTTTCGGTATTGATGAGCCAATGGGTTGTTACGATGACTTCGAGCACGCAGATTCATTCGTACTGTGGGGCTCTAACATGGCTGAAATGCACCCAGTATTGTGGACACGTATTACTGACCGTCGTTTAAGTCACCCCCATGTTAAAGTAAACGTGTTATCAACCTATTATCACCGTTCGTTTGAACTGGCTGATAACGGTATGATTTTTGAACCTCAAACCGATCTAGCCATTGCTAACTTTATCGCAAACTACATCATCCAAAACGATGCAGTTAACTGGGATTTCGTTACAAAACATACCCACTTTAAACGTGCTGAAACAGACATTGGTTATGGTCTACGTGATGATAACCCTCTTCAGATGAAAGCAAAGCATCCTAACTCTGGTGCGCTTCACCCAATGGATTTCGAACAGTACAAGGCATCTGTTGCTGAGTACACTGTTGAGAAAGCATCGCAGATGTCAGGTGTGTCTGAAGAAAAACTATTAGAAATGGCGAAGCAATACGCGGATCCAAAAGTGAAAGTAATGTCACTTTGGACTATGGGTATGAACCAACATACTCGTGGCGTTTGGATGAACAGCCTGGTTTATAACATTCACTTGTTAACGGGTAAAATTTCTCAGCCTGGTAATAGCCCATTCTCATTAACAGGTCAGCCATCAGCTTGTGGTACAGCACGTGAAGTGGGTACATTCTCACACCGTCTGCCTGCCGATATGGTTGTAGCAAACCCTAAGCACCGTGCTATTGCAGAAAAAATCTGGAAACTGCCTGACGGTACGATTCCACCAAAACCTGGCTATCATGCCGTTGTTCAAGATCGCATGTTGAAAGACGGTAAGCTAAATGCCTACTGGGTAATGTGTAATAACAATATGCAGGCTGGTCCAAACATTAACGAAGAACGTTTACCGGGTTACCGTAACCCAGAGAACTTCATCGTATGTTCAGACCCGTACCCAACTGCAACGGCACAAGCATCTGATTTGATTTTACCAACAGCAATGTGGGTAGAAAAAGAAGGTGCTTACGGTAATGCAGAACGTCGTACTCAAGCTTGGTATCAGCAAGTTGAATCACAAGGTGATTCAAAGTCTGATTTATGGCAGTTAATGGAATTCTCTAAGCGCTTCAAGATTGAAGAAGTATGGGGTGAAGACCTATTAGCACAAATGCCTGAGTACCGTGGTAAAACAATGTACGAAGTACTGTTCCGTAATGGTCAGGTTGATAAGTTCCCGCTTTCAGAAGCACAAGAGCTTAACGATGATGCTAAAGCACAAGGCTTCTACTTACAGAAAGGTTTGTTTGAAGAGTACGCAGCATTTGGTCGCGGCCATGGTCACGATTTAGCACCGTACGATGTTTACCATCAAGTACGTGGTCTACGTTGGCCGGTTGTTGATGGTAAAGAAACACTTTGGCGTTTTGTTGAAGGCTCTGATCCATATGTACCGGAAGGTGAAGGTTTCCGTTTCTACGGTAAGCCAGATGGTAAAGCGAATATCATTTTTGCTCCGTTTGAACCAGCACCAGAAGAACCTGATCAAGAATATGATATGTGGCTATGTACAGGTCGTGTGCTTGAACATTGGCACACAGGTACAATGACACGTCGTGTTCCTGAGTTGTATAAAGCAGTGCCTGATGCACTTTGCTTTATCCACCCTGATGATGCGCAAAAACGCGGTTTACGCCGTGGTGATGAAGTGCTATTGGAATCTCGTCGTGGTGAAGTTCGTTGTCGAGTAGAAACGCGAGGTCGTAACCGTCCACCTGCTGGATTGGTATTTGTACCGTTCTTCGATGCTCGTGTTTTGGTTAATAAACTGATTTTGGATGCTACTGACCCACTGTCGAAACAGACAGATTTCAAAAAGTGCCCAATTAAAATCACCAAAGTTTAAATAATCGGATGATATTAGTAGCTGATTGCCTGTAACCCATATAGGTAATCATCTGCTTGACTCGAATTTAGCCATTAGGCGGAGAAAGCAATGAAACGATTAGTTTTAGCAGTTATGACTGTTGGCATGTTGTTAGCTGGAGCGGTGCAAAGTGCTGAAGAAACTAGCGCACCAGCAACAGAAAATCACAAAGTTTTAGACCAAATCACGATGAACCCAGGCGGTATTGGTGGTGTTGAATCATTACGTGGTGCAAGCGAGCTAGAAACAACGCGCCCTGCAGATGCATTTAAACGTTACCCACGTGATCAAGGTACAATTGATAGCGATTACGTTTATCAGCCACCTTTGATTCCGCACACTATTCGCAATTACGAAGTGTCATTAAACGCCAATAAATGTTTAGCTTGCCACAGTTGGAAAAATGCGAAAGAAATGGGCGCAACCAAAATCAGTGTAACGCACTATGAAACACGTGAAGGCCAAGTGCTTTCAGATGTATCACCACGCCGTTACTTCTGTCAGCAATGTCACGTACCTCAAGCTGATGCTAAACCATTAGTCGGTAATGATTTCCAACGTGTTGACGCGCTGCGCTAGTTATAGCCGCAATCATAAGAGAGGCTATATATGAACATTATAAAAGCGTTCTGGAAAAGGTTGAGATCACCGAGTAAAGTGGCCGTTGGCGTTGTTTTACTTATGGGGTTCATGGGTGGCTTATTATTCTGGGGTGCATTTAACACCGGAATGGAAGCAACCAATACCGAGGAATTCTGTTCAGGTTGTCACGCACCTATCGTTAAAGAGATCCGTGAAACAGTTCACTTCTCTAACCGTTCTGGTGTACGAGCTATTTGTTCAGATTGTCACGTACCTCATAACTGGACAGATAAAATTGTACGTAAAGTTCAAGCATCAAAAGAATTGTTTGCTCATTATGTAACGAAGACGATTGATACAGAAGAGAAGTTCAAAGAGCGTCGAGGTCATTTAGCGGAACGAGAATGGCATCGAATGAAAGAGAATAACTCTCAAGAATGTCGTAATTGTCATAACTTCGAGTACATGGATTTCTCTGAGCAAGGTCCACGCAGCGTGAAACAGCACTCAACGGCGTTAGCATCGGGTGATAAAACCTGTGTAGATTGTCACAAGGGTATTGCACACAAACTGCCTGACATGCAAGGTGTGGAAGGCTGGTAATAACTAAGGTAAGTAGAGTATGAGTACATTAGAATCAGTGATTTGGCATGTATTAGGTTATGCCGCAATGCCCGTTATTATCTTGTCTGGCTTTGCTGCTGTAGCTGCCGTTTCAATTTGGCTTTTATCGTTAGGTAAAGACAAAAACGTGTAAATAGATCATATCGTTATTCAAAAACGGTTATAAAGTCAAAGCCACGTCGATAAGACGTGGCTTTTTTTAATGCGTGCTGTTTGACTGGGAGGTGCGTTGAAATAAGCCGATTAGCATCATCACTGTCCAGGCAATATAGAGTGGAAGCCATTCGATGAAGAAAGGTACACCGATTAGTGCCGTGCCCTCTAACCATACTTCACCAAGGTGGAGTGCCACCATACTGATTAAGCCAATAAAGCTGATGACTAAAAAAGAAGGTCTATCCATCTGGTTGCTCCTTATTCATTAGTGAATAAGGTAATCTAAATGATAATTATTATCAAGTGTGTTTTTTGAATTAAACCTCTAACTTTACTCTGATGTGAGGTAGTGGCTTTCTAATAACATAGTGCGGAATGCTTCTGCTCGTTCTCGGTTTACACCAAAATCAGAATAGCCTGTTCGCGATTCAGATCGAACAATGATTTCATTGCCTTGAAGGCGTAATTCAAAATCATCGACAAAACCAAAGACAGCACTACGGCATTCAATATGAAGGTAATTAGTGGCTTTTTTAGCTAGGCTAGCACCCGATAAAGACAGTGCGATCTGCTCTATATCTGCCCAGTGGGCGAGACCAGTTTCATTGAGCGTGAATTTAGCAAGCTGGAAATCATCGCGTTTATCGCGTGTTGATACACAGTTTGGCTTGTCATCACAAGTTTGTAGTGACCGGTCGGCAACCATGGCATTTTCACTATCAGCGTTTGAACAGCCAGCCATAGCCATGGTGGTGGTTATTGCAAGTAGCAACAAACGAGAGTTCATGTTCAATCCTTGTTCATATGAATTACCAACGAATGTAGAAGCAATCTATTTATAACGCAATATACGCAGCAAAACCTACCCATGATGCAATAACTAACACCCAAGGCAACCAATGTTGCTTGTGTACGATAATCTGCTCTGAACGCGTTTCAGGTGCTTCTACTGGTTCTATCGTTTGTTGTTTTTCTTTAAGATCTTTTTTTCTGATCTTGTCACGCTCACGTGATTTTACTTTTTGTTGTTTTTTATATAACTCAATCCCTTTTTGGATCCCTTGTGCCACTAAACGCGTTTGTTCTTTAGTTTGGCCGGGTTTTTGAGTTGCTTTGGCTATTTGCATTGCTTCGGCTTGCGTTTCTGCTGATGGAGCATTACTTGTTTTTTGAATATTCATTCTAATTCCACCTAAAGGGCAATCGTTTGGTTCCTTGATTGTTTAAGCGACATTATACCTTGTCTGTATCTTGTGTGTGAGTGTATCTGAACAAACAGAATGGATAGATATGTAGTAATATTTCAACAAGTAATAAATAGCCATATCGCTGGGCTTAACTTTAAAGTTCCAATTTAAACTCTTGATTTTGAATTGTTTTAAGTGGTTTTTATATTGATTTATCTAGCTTGGGAAATACGTGTGACAACCTGTTTGTTGCCTGAATAAAAGATGAAGTTATAGTTTTTCTTACAAAAAATGTGATCAAAACGGCAAGATTAAAAATTGAACAGTGCGGTGCGCCACAGAATTTATCACTGCTAAGTTCTTAAATCCGTAATTTAGATTATTGTGAGCGGGTAATTAATACGTTGTGCATTTCACACTTTGGTTGAATTTAAGGCCGTTCGGCACCATTGCTCAGTAAGAGAGAGTGTGTGAGGAATTGTTTTGCTTTATCCAATAGATGCTTATGACAAGCACGGTACATTGAAGCCATCGAAAATGTTATGGCTGACACTGACGTTTAGTGCCAAAGCATGGTTTGTTTTTGTGATGGCAGGTGCCAGTCGCGAGCAAGGTGCACAAATATTGACAATATTCTATCCATATAGAGATAGTTTATATATCGGAATGGCAATGGGGTTCCCCGCAATATTATTGATGTGGTTATCGGGCCAACGATATAAAAATAAAAAAATAATGAATATATTATGGCAGCATGGAAAAAAATTATTACTCGCTGCCTATTTAACTGATTGTTTATTGCAACTGTATCACCTGTCGCTCACACATGGTGCATTCAGCTGGACGAGGGCAATTATCATGTTATTAACGCTATGGTTTAGCGTATACCTGATAAGAAGCACAAGAGTTCAGAATACATTTGCAGATAAGCCTGTAGAGAGGTAAACCAAATGAATGAATGGAGTAAAGGTTTAGTACTATTTAGTGCACTTTTAAGCCCGCTAGCAATGGCCGATTGGCTGTTGGATGTTAACTTTGAGTTGACTAGCGAAAATACAAAACAAAGCGTCAATACATCACTGTCTTTACTTCCTGGTGAAGAGACCATTATTTTTGGTACGGCTTCAGATGAAGGGAATAGTAGTCGTGAATTGGTCGGTAGTGCAGAGCTATTAGAATACTCTGCAGAAGAAGTAAAAATCGCATTTACTGTCAAAGAACGTTTAGATGATGGTGCATGGCGCACGATTATTTCACCAATTCTATCGACAGGTCTTAATGGACCAACATCGTTTGTGAGTACGAATGATGCTTCGAAAGAACAAGTAAAGTTACAAGTTGAAGTGACCTCTGTGTAACGTAATTCACGCTCACTATTTATATAACGCTCCATAAATGGGGCGTTTTTTATACCCATTATTTACCCTACTTACCTATATCAATTCCATTAATTATCTGCCCATTCAGAATACCACTGGGAGTCGAGTTCAAGGATAGTGTTTGATAGAAGAGTGGTTCTCTTTTGAAATCGCTAGACACAGAAGTTGGCTTCCCTTTGGGCGAGTTTAAAATACTTTTATACTGCGTTAATAAATCTCAATTTAGAGCCACTAGATCCTCAATTTATCTCCTTGCCTAAAAGCATTTTAACTCTCGCTGAACTGATCAGATAATTAATGGGTTTGGTATTAGATAAGTCGCTGTTCACTCTTCAGGTTAAAATTAGTCGACTACCTTGAGGTAACTTGGGTATATAATCGATAGTCGATTAATTAGATTCGTCATACTTTGTATTTAGGAGAACTTAATGGCTACCTCACAACCTGCAATCTTGCCAGACGCTGGCCCTTTTTCCCTTTATGTTGTTATGAAGGTTGTAGGAAATAAAGATACAGTTATTGAGCAATGTAAATCATTGCATCAAACCTTAGCTGTATTAAACGAACAACAACCGGGTGCCGAACTTCGTGCGAGCATTGCTTTTGGTCAATCATTTTGGTCGTCGCTAGAAAAAGGCTCTCCTGCTGAATTTTCTGATTTTCGTGAATTAGGCAAAGGGGATATTACTGCACCAGCAACGGGTGGTGATGTTCTTTTGCATGTCAATTCTAGCCGTCATGATTTGAATTTTTATTTGCTTCGCCGTTTTATTGAGCCTATGGCAAAAGAGATAGAAGTACTGGATGAAACGTATGGTTTCAAATATCTAGATTCACGTGATATGACGGAATTTGTTGATGGTACTGAGAATCCAAAAACAGTTGAAGCGCGCAGTGATGTGGCCTTAATTAAAGAAGGTGATTTTGCTGGTGGTAGCTTTGTTATGGTTCAGCGTTTCATCCATAACCTTCCAGCATGGAACCGCTTAAGTATTCAAGCGCAAGAAAAAGTTATTGGTCGAACTAAACCTGATTCGATCGAACTTGATGATGTACCAGCAGCGTCACATGTTGGTCGTGTTGATATTAAAGAAGAAGGTAAAGGGTTAAAGATTGTTCGTCATAGCCTGCCATATGGTTCTGTAACGGGTGAGCATGGTTTACTTTTCATTGCCTATTGCTCTGGTCAACATAACTTCAATGTGATGTTAGAGAGCATGTACGGTGAATCTGACGGTAAGTCAGATCAAATGTTGCGTTTTACTAAAGCTGTAACAGGCGCCTACTTCTTTGCACCATCAGTCGAGATGTTAGATAGCTTATAAAGCGGATAAAAAGATAACGATGCGTTATTTCTTATGAATTTCCAATAAGAGAAGTACGCGAATCGGTATAGGCGAGAGGTGAATACTTCTCGCTTTTTTTATTGTCACAAACAAAAAACGCCACCCGAAGGCAGCGTTTTTTTAAGCGTCAAACAATCTTACTTTTTGATGCGTAGTACTGGAGATTCACCCACAGTTACAGCGCCAGAAAGCTTGTTTAGCTCTTTGATCTCGTCCATGTTAGAGATAACAACTGGAGTCAGAGTTGACTTAGCTTTCTCTTCAAGAAGTGCAAGATCGAATTCGATTACAGTGTCGCCAACTTTAACAGTTTGACCTTCTTCTGCGATACGAGTGAAGCCTTCACCTTTAAGCTCAACAGTGTCGATACCAAAGTGAACGAAAAGCTCAATACCATCGTCAGACTCGATAGAGAAAGCGTGGTTAGTTTCAAAAATCTTGCCAATTGTACCGTTTACAGGTGCAACCATTTTGTTGCCAGAAGGCTTGATAGCAATACCGTCACCAACAATTTTCTCTGCAAAAACAACATCTGGCACATCTTCGATGTTTACGATTTCGCCAGAAATTGGTGCGATGATTTCAATAGCACCAGCTTCGCTGCTGTCGTCAGAAACCAGCTTCTTTAATTTGTCAAACAAACCCATGTCATTGCTCCTAAGCGTTATTATTCTATCTGAAGCTATATTAGCAGATAGTTTTTTCTGCGATGAATTTTTCTACGTGTGCTTCGATTTCAGCTGCTGTTGGCATAGCAAGTGCTTGCTCGGCCATAGCTTTAACATCAGCAAAGTTAGCGTTACGGATAACTTTTTTAATACGTGGAATTGAAATTCCGCTCATGCTGAACTCGTCCAGACCCATACCTAATAGTAATAGGGTAGCACGTTCGTCACCAGCTAACTCGCCACACATACCAGTCCACTTACCTTCTTTGTGAGAAGCATCGATAACTTGCTTGATCACTAACAGTACTGCTGGAGATAGCGGGTTATATAGATGAGAAATAAGCTCATTTCCGCGGTCAACTGCAAGAGTATACTGGGTTAAGTCGTTTGTACCAATGCTAAAAAATGATACTTCTTTAGCAAGGTGGTGTGCGATAGCTGCTGCAGCAGGCGTCTCAACCATTACACCGATTTCGATTTGCTCGTCAAAAGCTAAACCTTCAGTGCGTAATTCAGCTTTGTATTCTTCAATCGCCGCTTTCAGTTCACGAATTTCTTCAACAGAGATAATCATCGGGAACATGATACGAATCTTGCCATGCGCCGAAGCTCGTAGAATACCACGTAGTTGATCACGAAGAATTTCACGACGATCTAAGCTGATGCGAATTGCACGCCAGCCTAAGAACGGGTTCATTTCTTTAGGAAGATCTAAGTAAGGAAGATCTTTGTCGCCACCGATATCCATTGTACGGATAATGACGGTTTCGCCGTGCATTGCTTCTGCTACATCTTTGTAAGCTTTGTACTGTTCTTCTTCTGTTGGCAGTGCGTCACGATCCATAAATAGGAATTCTGTACGGTACAGACCAACACCTTCACCGCCGTTACGGTTGATACCGTCGCAGTCTTTAACAGTACCGATGTTACCGCAGACTTCTACTTGCTTACCATCAAGGGTAATTGCAGGAAGATCTTTCAGCTTCGCAAGTTCTTCAACTTCAGCTTGGTGCTTGTCACGGATAGCTTTGAATTTAGCTAGCTCGCCTTCAGTTGGGTTAACCACGACTTGGTTATTGATTGCATCAAGAACCAGCATGTCACCGTTTTGAACACGAGTTGTAATATCATTGGTACCAACGATAGCAGGTAACTCTAGAGAACGAGCCATGATAGAGGTGTGTGATGTACGACCACCAATATCAGTAATGAAGCCAAGTACGTAATCTAGGTTGATTTGTGCTGTTTCAGAAGGCGTAAGGTCGTTAGCAACCAAAATCACTTCTTCGCTGATAGCACTAAGATTAACGATACTAATGCCAAGTGCATTTTTAACAAAACGGTTGCAGATATCGCGGATATCAGTAGCACGTTCTTTCAAGTATTCGTCATCTAATGACTCTAGCGTCATTGCTTGTTCTTCAATAATTGAATGAATAGCAAGAGCAGCTGTCGCTTTATTGTCTTTAATGAAAGCTATGATTTCCTCTTCAAGCTCTTCATCTTCAAGCAACATGATGTGACCTTCAAAGATCGCTTCCTTCTCTTCACCGAAGGTGATACGTGCTTTTTCTTTGATTACTTCTAGTTGCTCGGCAGATTTCTTTCGAGCATCGAAAAAACACTGAATTTCGTTGTCGATCTGATCTGCTGAGATTGGAGTTTTGCTAAGAACAATCTCTTCTTCTTGCAATAGTAGTGCTTTACCAAAAGCAATACCCGGAGATGCCAGGATACCTGAAATCATAGCCTTACCTTACATTAACTAAAAACTAGGGGAAGTAATAAACAAACTACGTATTAGTGTAGTGTGTCCATTAGAGCAACTAGGTGATCTACAGCAGCTTGAGCCTGAGCGCCTTCTGCAGAGATAGTTACTAGTGTACCTTTAACAAGACCTAGAGTTTGTAGTTTGAATAGGCTCTTTGCGCTAGCGCTTTTACCGTTAGAAGTAACAGTAATGTCTGCGTCAAATGCTTTTGCTTCTTTTACGAACTGAGCTGCTGGACGAGTGTGTAGGCCGTTTTCTGCAGTGATCTCAACTTGTTTCTGATACATTTTTTCACCCCGATTATCGATATAATAATTATTTAATAACGTTGTAACTGAAAGTTAGTTTAACGTGAGCTACATTAGCTTGCTAATCTAGGAGTATAAACTACCCAACAGTTCGTTGTCTTAGCTTAATCCAAGTCAATTTTTCATGAAATATTTTGACTTGGGTCGCACTAATGTAGGTCTAAAGACCCTTTTATTTCGATGCTTAAAATAAAGCGCTTCGGTTTTATAATCAAGCTGGGAACAAAATGCAACAAAAAAGCCCCTTGAAGGAGCTTTTTTGAACGTCAACTTGGTATAGATCACATTAAAATGTGATCACTGTTGGTTTTCTTTTTCTGTGAAGATGCCTGCAAAAAGAGCTGTTGATAGGTACCTTTCACCTGAGCTAGGTAACACTACGACAATTTTTTTGCCTGCAAACTCAGGTCGTGCAGCTATTTTATTTGCAGCAACAACAGCAGCACCAGAGGAAATACCGGCAAGAATACCTTCTTCTTCCATTAAGCGGCGTGTCATCGCGATAGCTTCTTCTGAACTAACTAATTCGACTTCATCAATTAATGCTAAGTCTAGGTTTCCAGGAATGAAGCCTGCACCAATACCTTGAATTTTGTGTGGTGCTGGTTTTACGTCATCGCCATTAAGTGTTTGAGTGATAACTGGTGATTCAGATGGCTCTACTGCAATCGTTGTAATTGCTTTACCTTTCTGATGTTTAATGAAGCGGCTTACACCCGTTAGTGTACCACCAGTACCTACACCAGAAACAAAGACATCGATCTCGCCATCAGTTGCGTCCCAAATTTCAGGTCCTGTGGTTTTCTCGTGAATTTCAGGGTTTGCAGGGTTATTAAACTGTTGTAGAAGTAGATATTTACTTGGGTCTGATGCAACAATTTCTTCTGCTTTTTCTATTGCGCCTTTCATACCTTTAGGTGCTTCGGTTAATACCAAGTTGGCACCAAGGGCTTTAAGTAGTTTACGACGCTCTAAGCTCATGCTTTCTGGCATCGTTAACGTTAATTTATATCCGCGTGCTGCTGCTACGAAGGCCAAGGCAATACCGGTATTACCACTGGTTGGCTCTACAAGTTCAACGCCTTCTTTAAGTGTACCTTTCTTTTCAGCATCCCAAATCATGTTTGAACCAATACGGCACTTTACGCTGAAGCTAGGGTTACGAGCTTCAATTTTTGCCAGTACATTACCGTTACTAACACGGTTAAGACGTACTAAGGGAGTGTTGCCAATCGTTAGTGAATTATCTTCGTAAATCTTGCTCATACTTTTCGTTCCTTCGCTACGCGTTATAACCTAAGACCAATTAAGCATATACACGAATAGCATTTTGGAAAGTAATTAATGGTTATATCTTATTGTTATAAAGAGAAGAAAAAGTGTTTGGAAATGAGAATAACGCCGAACTAGGTGAGCAATGAAGCGACGTTATGCTGAAGAGTGGGTGTTTGACGCTAGGGAAAAGGCGAGGAGAGAGCCCTCCTCGTCAGAATGATAATACTTAGTTTAACTTGTATTGATCACGGTAATGATCGACCCACATTGCGGTAGCACCACAGACGGCAATGGGCATAACAAATAAATTTAGAATGGGTGTCATGGTGAAAAGCATCACTAAGCTACCAAAGCTTAATGATTTACCACGTTTTACTTTTAATGCATCGCGCATTGTTGGAAAGGGTACTTTGTGGTTATCGAATGGATAATCGGCATATTGGATCGTCATCATCCATGCGCTGAATAAAAACCATAATACAGGGCCTACCGTTTGACCAATTGCTGGGATCCAAAGCAATATCAATAGCCCTAATGCTTTAGGTAGGTAATATTTTAGCTTTATCCATTCACGGTTCATGATACGGGGAAGATCTTTAATAATATCTTTTAATCCGGTATCTGGTGCTGGTTCTCCGGTTAACTTGGCTTCTAGATGTTCTGCCAATAAACCATTAAAAGGGGCGGCTATCCAGTTAGCTATTGTGCTGAATAGGTATGAAAAGATGACTAAGGTGGCAATTGCCAACAATGGCCACAGTAGATATGACAGCCAATCTAACCAAGATGGTAGTGCTGCTATCCAGCCATTAATCCAATCCCCAAGCTGGCTTAAAACAAATCCAAACGCACTCCCAAATAAAAGAATGTTGATAAATAGTGGGAAAATAACAAAGCGACGGGTTCCCGGTTGTATTGCTAACGACATTCCACGGAAAAAATATCCTGCTCCACCTGCTGGAGACGGAGTTATTTGTGGTTGTGGCATTCATTTCTCCTTACTAAAGACATCATTCAAAACACCACATTATTGTTGTTTTGATCGTATGGTTATGTGACATGTTAACGGGCAGTACGGCATGGAATCAAATACCAAACACGTTGTCAGAAAAAGAAGAGAAGGAAAACGAAGCATTTTTAGCTTATTTTTCACCCGATTCTGTGCTCAGCCGCACTATCTTGCATGAATCACAACATTCGTGTTCTCATTATTAATTGAGTTTTGGTACATTAGTAGTATTCAGCTATAAATCAGCAATGTTGATTTTGTAAGCTCTGGTAGATTTTACTATCATTAACCCCGTCAGGGATAACGAGTTAATTTAGAGTATTCATATGCAGGAATTGCGTTTGGTCCTTATTATTGTTGGTGCACTAGCTATTTCTGCGCTTCTTTTGCACGGATTGTGGACCAGTAGAAAAGAAAAACCCGCTAAATTTGGTGAAAAGCCACTCGGTAAGTTAGATGATTCTAACCGTGATACCGAAGGTTTCGATCATGATGGTGTGGGGTCTGTTCGCATTATAAATAATGCACCTGAAAAGGAAGTGGCAGCACATACTCCACAAAGAAAAGAACCAGAACTTCATTTTGGTGAAAAAATTCAGGCAGATCCTTTAATGGATACCCCTGCACCAGTTCAAGTGATCGATGATATAGCTGATTTACCTAAAATGTCAGCCACATCTGAAAAAGTCGAACCGAAATTTAGCAGCGATAGTGTTGTACCAGCTCCTGTTGCTATCGAAGAAGAGCCCGTTCGTGTTGCGGCTGAACAATCTATTCACGTTGAGCAACCTATTCAATCTGAGCCTGCTTCGGTGGTGGCTGATTACACGGAAGTGCTCAATACCCCTATTTCTGATATTCCAGAAGTATCAGAACAAGAGGTGAAACCTGAAGAGAGTAAAGTTCTAGAGCCTGAACCTGTTATCACGAATGTTGTGCCAGAGCCAGAGCCAGAGCCAGAGCCAGAGCCAGTTTTAGCACCAAGTTATATCGCACTAAGCGTACATGCTCGTAATGGTGAGATGTTGCAAGGAGCGAAACTATTCCAATGCCTTGAACAACATAATCTTATTTTTGGTGAAAACGCCGTATATCACCGACATGCCGATTTAGCTGGAACAGAGCCTGTATTGTTTTCTGCAACAAACATGGTTCAACCTGGTAATTTCCCTGAAGATGGTGGATATAATTTTGAGACCCCTGGTGTGTCTTTCTATTTGATGCTGCCATGCTACGGTAGTGCAGCGAGTAACTTCAACTTGATGTTACAAACCGTGCAGCGTATTGCAGATGATTTGAATGCAGATGTACTCGATCATGAGCGTGCGATGGTAACACCTAATCGTATTGCCCAATATCGAGATAAAGCGAAGCTGTATTCTCAAGCGTAATGCTTAATCGACAAATAATGTAATGAGGCTCCTTCTGAGGGGCCTTATTTTTTTGTGTTTGCTGGTTCAGAAATGGTAAACCCGAAAGATCAATTTTAACAAAGACAGTTTTGGTAGGTAGTGAAATGAGTACCGATATTCAGCAGCAACTTGATACCTTGCGTGAACAACTTGCCTATCATGGGCATCGTTATTATGTCGAAGATAACCCTGAAATACCTGATGCTGAATATGATCGTATGATGCAGCAGTTATTGGCATTAGAAGCTGAACACCCAGAATTGATGAGCGTAGATTCACCTAGCCAACGTGTGGGCGGTACGCCATTAGACAGCTTTACGCAGGTAAAACATGAACTGCCAATGTTGTCTTTAGATAATGCATTTAATGATGAAGAGTTAAATGCATTTGAAAAGCGCCTGTTAGATCGTCTAATGACTGCGGGTAATGTGTCTTACTGTTGTGAGCCTAAATTAGATGGGTTAGCTGTTAGCTTAATGTATGAAAATGGTGTACTGGTTCAAGCTGCTACCCGTGGCGATGGTGCTACAGGGGAAAATATCACGACCAATGTACGTACCATTCGTTCGATCCCACTGAAGCTTCAAGCTGAAGGCTGGCCTGTACGGTTAGAAGTACGTGGTGAAGTCTTTATGCCAAAGAAAGGCTTTGATGAACTGAATGCACGCGCTTTGAAAAAAGGCGATAAGGCATTTGCTAACCCACGTAATGCTGCTGCGGGTAGCTTACGTCAGCTTGATTCAAAAATTGCTGCAACGCGCCCTCTGAGTTTTTATGCATACTCTGTTGGTGTTGTAGAGGGAATGGATCTAGCTGATAGCCAATATGATCGCTTAGTTCAGCTTAAAGGCTGGGGCATTCCAATGTGTCCTGAGATCCGCCAGTTAGAAACAATTAACGATGTTATTGCTTATTACCAAGATATTGGTGAGCGTCGTCAATCACTATCTTATGAAATCGATGGTGTTGTGATTAAAGTGGACGATGTTGAAACCCAAGAACAATTGGGGTTTGTCGCTCGTGCTCCTCGTTGGGCAATAGCGTATAAGTTCCCTGCACAAGAAGAAATGACCTTACTTAACAATGTCGAGTTTCAAGTGGGTCGTACAGGGGCTATTACACCAGTCGCGAAACTTGAGCCGATTTTTGTTGGTGGGGTTACAGTGAGTAATGCCACACTACATAATGCTGATGAAGTCGCTCGCTTAGGCGTTATGATTGGCGATACAGTGATAATCCGCCGTGCTGGCGATGTGATTCCACAAATCGTGTCTGTTGTTGAATCTCGCCGACCAGATAACGCACAGGCAATCACTTTCCCAATAACGTGTCCTGTGTGTGAATCTAACGTTGAGCGTGTCGAAGGCGAAGCTGTTGCGCGCTGTACAGGGGGGTTATTCTGCCAAGCACAACGCAAAGAAGCATTGAAGCACTTTGTTTCACGTAAAGCGTTAGATGTTGATGGTTGTGGTGAAAAAGTCATCGAGCAATTGGTTGATCGTGAAATGGTCACAACACCTGCGGGGTTATTCAAATTATCAGCTGGTGTTGTGACTGTACTCGATCGTATGGGGCCCAAATCGGCTCAGAAACTGGTTGACTCACTCGCCAACTCAAAAGAAACCACCTTGCCACGCTTTATCTATTCATTGGGTATTCGTGAAGTCGGTGAAGCAACTGCGGCTAATTTAGCTAATCATTTCGAGACACTGGAAGCAATCACAGCAGCATCGAAAGAACAGTTACTGGTTGTGCCTGATGTGGGCGAGGTTGTTGCCAATAACTTACTTAACTTCTTCCGTGAAGCACACAATATGGATGTAGTGGAAGATTTAATTGCAGTCGGCATTCATTGGCCGGCAATTGATAAACCAGAAGAAGGGGTAGAGTTACCCCTTGATGGTAAAGTTGTTGTGTTAACCGGGTCGTTATCACAACTGACTCGTTCTGATGCTAAAGCGGCACTTCAAGCCCTTGGTGCGAAAGTGACAGGCAGTGTTTCAAAGAAGACTGATTTATTGGTTGCCGGTGAAGCGGCAGGCTCTAAATTAACCAAAGCACAAGAACTTGATATTGAAATTTGGGATGAGCAAGCACTTGTTGATCTTATTAATCGTTAATTAAGTTTGTATCAAACCTGCTTATTTTTGAAAAATAGGCAGGTATTCTTTTATATTTCCCTCTTAATATCGTTAAATTTACCCCTCTCGGCATTATTCTTACCTCAAAATAGTTCAATTTTCTTTTTTTAAACGCCTAAAAAAATTTATAAGAATAAAAACAGAATCGATTCTTTTCTCGTGTTACATCACATTTAAACTTTTTAGCTTTCTTTTAAGGTATTGTTTTTATTTTAATTTATCTTTATTTATAAAATCATTGCTAGAGAGTTTGAACTTGATCACTGTTGTGTAATAAATTTGCACTGTGTCATATTTTTCACACAATTAATTAAGTTGTTATTGATGTTTTGCGCAGCGAAAGTAGTCTTGTACCTGAAGTAACACAGCGGTTCATAAAGAACTAAAAAATTATGATTTAGCTTGATTTAGATTATTGAGCTGACATATAGGAGAGTTACTTGATGTCTTCGGCGGCCAACCTTTAAGACACAAGTAAACAGCTAGTATTTTTAGGAGTTATTCCATGGAAAACATGTTCAAGCGTTCAATTTTAGGTGCAGCAGTAGCGACAGCAGCAATGGCTTCAATGTCAGTAAGTGCTTACGAAATCGGTCAAAATAACGATTTTAGCGTTGAAGTTTACGGTGTCGCAGCAATCTCTATTGTTAACTATGATGGTGATAAAACGGATAAAGCAACAGGCGCTAAGACAGATACTTACACAGGTTACGATTACGAGAATGAATCACGTATCGGTTTCCGTGCTGGTAAAGAAATGTTTGAAAACGTAGAAGTTTTCATGCAAGTAGAGTCTGGTTATGTGGGTGAAGATGGAACGGGTGCTACGCTTGGTAACCGTGACACATTCATCGGTCTTGGTGGCGATTGGGGTAAAGTACGTTTCGGTCGCATGCTAACACCTATGTATGAAGTAATTGACTGGCCATACGCTAACCCAGGTTTAGGTGCTTCTTGGGACTGGGGCGGTGATGTGAAATTTAACCGTGACCGTCACGGTGACATGGCTCGCTATGATTCACCTGCATTTGGTGACTTCACTTTCAACCTTGCTACTGGTCGTGGTGATAAGGCTGTTGATGGTAACAACTTCTATGGTGGTGCTGCGCACTACCGTTTAGCTGATATGGTGACTTTCCACGCAGCATTCGAAACAGAAACAGACCGTAAAGTTGAAGATGCAAAAGATGCAACAGACGGCTCATGGAGCTATAACCCTGACGGTACACAAAAAGAGTGGACAGCACCATCTGATGCTGTAGCGGCACAATATGCAGATACATTCGGTTATTTAGTTGGCTTTGAAGCGTCATTACCTGCTGGATTCGGTCTTGCTGGTGCATGGAAATCAGGTGAGAGCGACGTGAAAGGTGGCGCTAAATCTGAACAGGATTCTTACGTTATTATCGGTCAGTACTGGAACGGCCCATGGGGCGTTAAAGTCGGTTACACAGAGAACTTTGAATCTGAAGTTGCTGGTGTGAAGCAAGACGATGAAGATAGCGTTGTATCTGGTCAGCTAATGTATGTTCACAATGGTTTTGTACCTTACCTACGTGTAGCTCAGCGTGATATTAAAGATGATAAAGCACAAACTGAAACATTCGTAGTACGTGTTGGTATCGAATACGGTTTCTAAGTTAATGTTATAAAACTGCCTTATATTTCGGGAGCCTATATTTAGGCTCCCGTTTTTTATACATATTTTTTATTGTAATAATGATTATGTTTGGTGTTCGATTTGTACGGTATAAGATTATGAGGTTACCGATAAAAGGTATCGAGGGAATATATACAGATGAAAAAAAAGAAGGGTTATCCCTTCTTTTTTAACAGAATTTTATCACTATAGATTTTGTACTGCCCAACTAACAAATTCTTTACGCGTTTCTTTATCTGCTTGTTCAAACCAATATTTCAGATTATCGCCCGCAAGGTTAGCTTCAGTTTTACTTGTTTGTGTTGTCGTTGCTGTTTTTTCTACTGATGCACTTTCAGGTAAGGCTTGCTTTGTAACAGGTAATGAAGACGTTGTAATTGCTAGCCCTGTTAATGCGGCGATACCACCTTTTTTATTATATTCTTTTGTGTATTTTTCATAATCATGATTGATAGATATACCATCAAACGCTAAGTTATCATGCTTGAATGGGTAGGTTTTCTTTTGTTTATCAGTTAGTTGTGGTGTTGGCTTTTTAGTATATTGCTGTGCTTTTTCAATGTCATTAAAGTTAGGAATGATAAAGCTTAAATTTTGATCGGATGCTGTAAAGCTTAAAACAAATGGGGTTGAACGATACCGTTCACTTTGACTATCACCTTTATAGAAATAATGATCAACTTGGTAAACTATTTGGTTTTGACCATTCTTTAATGTAACTGAATCATCACTGGCCTTTAAAAATCCACTCCAGCCTTTATTCACTTCTTGTTCATTAACGACAAGTAAGCGCACATTCTCAGGTAATTCAACAGTTACGTCTGCGAATACCTGAAATGATAAGGGCGATAGTAGTGCAGCTAAGGCAAGTTTTTTAAGTTTCATATTCTTTCCCTGTCAGCTACAAACGGTAGCCAGTCCAAAAGTAAAAAAGATAATTTCCCTCTCGATTTTACTGCTGATACAGCGAACAAAAAAGTTTATTCGACCTATCAATAATGGTTATCAGAGGTCAATCACAACAGCGTGAATTAGTCGCAGTTACAACAGAACATTACTTGATTTGTAAGAATTGTATCTTGTTGTTTTAATTGCTTACTAGTTATAAAGAGGGGGGAATTTCTAGTGCTTATTTGATTTAATAATTAATGCTAAATATGTATTAAGTAAAAACGTCAATTCTAGAAAGTAGCGGGTTAATTAATTCAATGTTTCTATTTCAACTTGCGAGGTAGATCATTGTTTTGTCCTCAATAAACGTAAGGCAAAATATATATTTATAAATGAACGGGCAATGTGGCTGCTTTTAGTCTTATAAATTTGGCTTTATGTGAGTTGATTCACAGTCAGTATAGTGTTTTAACGTTTATGTTTCCTGATGTTTTATTTGCAACTTATTGATTTTACGGTTTTAATTTATTTTTATATTTGTGTGGTTTGAACACGGTCATAAATTCTCCTGCGTTAACTTCCTGAAATAAAAAAAGCTTGTAACCTCTCTCCCTATTGAAACAACGTTATATAAATAACTTGTATGTAGACCTTCGGCGGCCAACTTAAGGATGCATATAAATACAGCTACTTATTAGGAGTTTTCCATGGAATTTAAAAAAACGATCTTAGGTTTAGCAGTCTCTTCTTTAGTGTTATCAGCTTCTGTTTTTGCAGCTGATGGCGATGGGGTTGATAGCCAACAATTACAAGATTCAGCATCATATGAAGTTTACGGTATTATCGCACTTCAGGCGGCGTATCGTGATTATGATTACAATAAAAACCATTCTGACTATTCGTCAACAAAAAATGATGAGATGAGCGGCACTCAATTAAATAATGAGTCACGTATTGGTTTCCGTGGCTCAAAGCAATTTAAAAACTTCGGTCCTAAATTTATTTGGCAGATCGAAGGTGGTTATGTCGACCCTAGCTTTGGTGGCGAGGGGGCTGGTCTTGGTGAGCGTGACACTTTTGTTGGTTTTGAGAGTGATAGTTTAGGTCAAGTTCGTTTAGGGCGTGTATTAACACCTATTTATGAGTTGATTGATTGGCCAGCATCGAATCCTGGTTTAGGTGATGTGTATGATTGGGGCGGTTCAATTGGTGGCGCTAAATACCAAGATCGTCAATCTAATACCATTCGTTGGGATTCTCCAACTTATGCGGGCGGGCTAAGTTTTGATGTAGCTGTCGGTGCAGGTGATTCTGCAAGTACTGGGTCTGGCGATGATTATTGGGGCGGTCTTGCCGCGCACTATAACATAGGCTTTTTGCAGTTTGATGCCGCGTATGAAGGTAACCGTAATATTGAATCGGAAGGTCAAGATTGGGGAAACGACACGTATTTGCTAGGTCTTCAAGGTTGGTTTGATAACGGTATTTCATTCTTCGCTCAGTACAAATACATGGAAGCATCTACGAAATTAGGGCGTGATGAGAAGCAAGACGCTATTTCTACTGGTCTGATGTACACAACTGGTGATTGGCAGTTTAAAGCGGCATATGCAGCCAATTTTGAGTTAGAAGTTGATGGGAAAACCATAAAGAATACAGATGATGATGTCATCTCAGTTCAAGCCATGTACTTCGTTGACCCATCAGCTGTGCTGTATGCGCGTGCGCGTACCAATGACTTTGGTGATCAAGCTGTGGGCGCTGATGGTAAAGAGCGCTGGAAATCAGGTTCATTTGATGAGTTATCTGTAGGTGTTGAATACTACTTCTAATTTGTAGGTTCAACCATTAACCCAAGGGCGAAGACGTTCGCCCTTTCTTGTTGTATTACAGGGTAAATATTATGAAAATGAAATCACTCGGCGTTGCGATCTTATTGATATTTGGAAGTGGGCAAGCTGTTGCAGATACAGTATTAACACTTCAACCAGAAATTAACCCAATAATAGTGAACGGTGGCAAAGCTGGTAATGGTATTTTTTCTTCAGAACAACAAGTTGGTGTTCAAAAAGGTGAAAATCAAATTCTAATTACGGTCGGACAAATTGTTTTTGAAGATGCGAAGCGCCGTAAATATAATTCTCCATCGTATATATTGAAATTTAACGCTAACGATCAGCCGTTATCGCTTACTTACGATAAAATGCGCACGATTCAAGAAGCTAAGGCCTTTGAGAAATCGCCATCCTTTGTTTTTACGGATGTTAATGGCAAAAATATTAATTACAAAATTGATGTATTAAATGCTAGTGGGATGCAATCTTTCCGCGATTATCAGCAAGAGTTACAGGCTTATAATCAAGGGCAAGAAGGGCGTGCCGCAGTGTCTATTAGTACGGCTAGTGTAGGTTACACTGCAATTGATCCTCAATCGGTAGCACCGAATCCGGCAGCCAAAATGACGTTTTTGCATAATACGTTTCGTGATTTATCTGCAGATGAGCAGCAACAGTTCATGCAGTGGGCTATGAAAAACTTAAAATAATGAAGTAGATATCTCTATAATTACTATTTATCAGCCCGCGAATATCCATCATTACTTATTGCACCTCATCGATTGTGAATATGGTGGGGTGACTCACTCTTTCTTTGTTCTTATCACTGGTGATTGTAGATTTACTTCACAGTGTTAAAATACCCCGCAATAATCTTAATGCAGTGGCCCTCACTGCCTGATCCTGTATTCATAAGGTACATTTACATGACGGTTAAAACTCGCTTTGCACCAAGCCCAACAGGCTTTCTGCACGTAGGTGGTGCTCGTACAGCACTGTATTCATGGTTATTTGCTAAGCACATGGGCGGCGAATTTGTACTTCGTATCGAAGATACTGACCTTGAACGCTCTACACAAGAAGCGATCGATGCCATTCTTGAAGGTATGGAATGGTTAGGAATGGATTGGGATGAAGGTCCTTATTACCAGACTAAGCGTTTTGATCGTTATAATCAGTTAGTCGATCAACTATTAGCTGAAGACAAAGCGTATAAGTGCTATTGCCCGAAAGCGTTATTAGACGAACTTCGTGAAGAGCAAATGGCAGCTGGTGTTAAGCCTCGTTACGATGCTAATCATCCAAAAATTGTAGCAGCAAATGCAGCAGCAACAGAAGATAGCGCATTCTGTATTCGATTCCGTAACCCGAAAGAAGGTACGGTTGTATTTGAAGATAAAGTACGTGGTCGCATCGAAATTGCCAATAGCGAGCTTGATGATCTAATTATTCGTCGTACTGATGGCAGTCCAACATATAACTTCTGTGTTGTAATTGATGATTGGGATATGGGTATTACTCAGGTTGTTCGTGGTGAAGATCACATTAACAATACCCCTCGTCAGATCAATATTTATGAAGCACTCGGTGCACCAGTACCAGAATTCGCACACTGTGCGATGATCCTTGGTGATGATGGCGCTAAATTGTCTAAGCGCCATGGTGCGGTTAGCGTGATGCAGTATCGTGATGAAGGTTATTTACCTCAGGCATTACTTAATTACTTAATCCGTTTAGGTTGGTCTCATGGTGATCAAGAGATCTTCTCTATGGAAGAGATGATTAACTTATTTAGTCTTGAATCAATCAGTAAATCAGCGTCTGCATTCAACACAGATAAGCTACTGTGGTTGAATAACCATTACATTAAGACTGCTGAACCTGAGTATGTTGCAAAGTACCTGCAATGGCACCTCGATCAAAAAGAAATTGATACAGCAAATGGCCCTAAAATTACCGATGTCATTGGATTAGTTGGCGAGCGTTGTAATACGTTAATCGAACTAGCTGATCAATCGCGCTACTTCTACCAAGATTTTAGCGAGTTTGAAGCTGGCGCTGCGAAGAAGCATTTACGCCCTGTCGCAAAAGATGCATTAGCTTTAGTGTTATCTAAAGTAGAAGCACTTGAAGACTGGAATACCGAAAACCTGCATGCAGTAATTGCAGATACATGTACCGAACTTGAAGTTGGTATGGGTAAAGTAGGTATGCCTTTACGTGTTGCTGTTACCGGTCAAGGCCAATCGCCTTCGGTTGATGCAACCATGATGTTGATTGGTAAAGAGCGTGTTGTTAATCGTATTACTATGGCACTAGCATTCATTGCTGAGCGTGAAGCAAACGCATAATAATTGTGTTGTTAAACGTTCATTTAAAGGAAGAGGGTTAATCTCTTCCTTTTTTTAATTATTTTTTATGCATCTGTTTGTAATTATTAATACAAACAATGAAGTTTTTAGCTGTTGCACACTCTTTAACCGCTTCTTCGGGTAAATCTGCCTCTTGACCTGCGAGTATAAAAGCTGAAGTACTAAAACTTGCTGACAACATTATCGCGGTACAGATAGTCGCTAGCTTTTTCATAATATTCACTCCATTATTTAGTGTCCATGTCTCATAAATTTTGTCTGCTTGGCTTTGCTTACATACTTAGAGTAGAACAAAATCATATTTTACAAATATTAATAAGCGTAGCCTTGCTTACTCAAAATATAAGACCTTATAGAATTAGATTGAATTTCAAAAATTGGAGATGTTTGATCAAATTCACAGAATTTGATTCTATATTTTGTACTTACATTGATTCTATTGACATGAAATGATTAAGTTTTTATGATTGGTAAACAATTTGGGGCTATAGCTCAGCTGGGAGAGCGCTTCGCTGGCAGCGAAGAGGTCTGCGGTTCGATCCCGCATAGCTCCACCAAATTAATTATCTATTTTTCTTATAATTGAGAAATGGATGAGTATGAAAACAATAAACCTCGTTTGAAGATAAATACTTCGGCGAGGTTTTTTTGTATCTACATTTTGTGATAACCAATATTTCCGCTAAATTACATCGCCACAACCAGATTCATATGTGAGGTGGATGTTACTCATTGGCGTACATCGTTGCCTGATTGTTACTCTGATGTTTTCTTGTGAAAAAACATAAAAAAATATCAATTGCCAGCAGACGTCTAGAGTTCTATATGTCTTTGTGGCAACATTCGAAATACATACACAATATCAAAGAATATTTAACAACAATGAAAAAAGCATTATTACCTGTATTCATATCTGCAGCTCTTCTATCTGGACAAGCTTTTGCACAGGTTATTTATCAGGATGACACTAATAAACTGGAGCTAGGCGGCGTAGCCGTTCTTGATTTAGCTGAACCTATGTGGGCTGATGAAGCTGACTTAAGTTTGGGTCGTAGTATCTTCAATATTGCCGCTGAACGAAAAATGGCTAATGACTGGAGCATTGATTTCAAACTTGAGTGGGATCAGTTTGTTAATTCACCAAATTCGGGTAGTAGCAATTTCCGAAATCGTCTTAGCTATATAACTATTAATAATGAAGATTTAGGTAATCTGCGTTTTGGCAAGCAGTGGTCTGCTTATCATGATGTTGCGCGTTACATGGATAATATGGTCATTATCGATCCTGATGCGACACCTATTTATTCAGAAGGTGCTGATGGTGGGTTTGCGGCAACGGGTCGTGGTGACGAGTTGATTGCTTACCGTTACAGCCAGAATGGCTTGAATGTTTCGGCGCATTACGGTCTATCAACGGATGGCTATAATGCAGAGTTAACTGATCAAGACGCGAAGTTAACTGGTGAAAAAGTCAGCCGTGATTATAACTACGCAGCTGCTGTAAGTTACGATTTCGATTTTGGTCTTAGCCTTGGTACGACTTACCTTGAGAACAAAGTAAAAGTGGAATCGGGTTCAAGTAACATTGGCCTAAACGACGGTGATAGCCAGAAGGCATTAACGTTTGCGGGTCATTATGAAGTTGATGGCCTTAAAGTTGCCGCTGCTTATACTCAAGGTACCAAAATTCATAAAGCTGGCTTATTTGGTCCTGACGGAAAGTGGGCTGATGCCAACGCGTTTGATATTTACACTAGTTACCTAATGGACTTTGGTATTAAGCCATTTGCTTATTACTCAAGCATTGATTTCGATGACAACAGTGTAGGGGCGACAGGTAAGCGAGATATTATTGCTGGCGGTGTTTCTTATGCATTTGCAGCAGGTGTTATTGCTTCGGTAGAACTTCATAGCTATGAGTTGAGTGAGTTTGGTGGTGCTAAATCTACAGAAAACGGCGGCGGATTTAACTTAATTTATGCATTCTAATGATTAATATCCTTTTGGATAAGTAAATGGTCAGGTGCTTGTCTAGGTTGGTATAAGTTGAAAGCATTCTTTTAACTCATGGTAAGATAAATGAAAAAGGCTTAGCAACGTAAATTGCTAAGCCTTTAAAGTTTCTGGTGCCCTAACCGGAATAATTGAAGGCACAGTAGTCTGCTGCATATTTATTATCACACTCGCTTATTAATTTGAGTTAGGGGTTTATTCGAATTGCCTCCCAATATCAGCTTTTTCTACGATTGAATAATCGATGTTCTAATATTAGTTTTTGTTTTTAATCATAAAATGATAAGGCAGCTTCATTTAGCTTTCTTGAGATATTCTTCATATGAATTAATCCTTCTAGACCTTCCTATTATTTACGCTCCTGAGTACGTTTGTAATTCCATTTAAAACGGCGTTTTTATTGTGTTTAGACATGTTTTAAAACAAAGCATACTGTTAACTACTCTACTTAGCTTTTCTGTTATTGGTGCGGTTGAAGATTCCCAATCTTTTATGGGGGTTGGGATTACGGATGGGACGAAATACTATGCACCATTGGAGTTTGAGCCGATATTTCGCTTAGGAGTTATATTTGATGAGCAGCATCGCGTAGTTGCTAATTACTCCCATGGTTTTTCTTCAGGGGTAACCAGCATCCATTTGGCTTATGACTATCTTTACCCATTATCAGAGACTCGTCGTTGGCAGGCATTTGCTGGCGGTAGTGTGGGATATAAGTTCGGTTTGTATGATGTGAATGATTGGACATTTGGCGGTCAGACTGGTATCCGTTATCAGATCAATGACACCATGAGTGCTGATTTTGGCTACCGGGTATTTGATACACTTGATGAATGGAAAGAACATGAGCTGGGGCAATTAGGTAATATTTATATAAGTATTGATTTCGAGATGTAAGCAGTAAGGTTTGTTACCTAGCTCAATCAAAGGCATAAGCTTACAAGATGAAAGGTTTTGTAAGCCTATGTTTGAAATGGTGCCCCCTACAAGAGTCGAACTTGTGGCCTTCCCCTTAGGAGGGGGACGCTCTATCCAGCTGAGCTAAGGGGGCACTTGGCCACCATTATACTCATATTTTTCAACTTTTTAAGTAATTAGTGCTATCGGTCGATTTGCTTGGTCAGTAAATCACCAGGTTGAATGCTGTTCGCAAGATTTGCTTGGTCAACAGACAGTTCTGTTGATTTTTCGTAGATACGTTCAACCGTTAATGTGATGTCTGTTTGTACCATACGATTTCGAGCAATGCCCATTGGATCAATGAACCCAGCACTATGCCATAGCTGAAGCTGGTCACCACGGTTAACACCATGAATACGGCCAGCATTGATCTGCACAGTATTATTATGAACATTAATAACTTCAGGTAGGCTGGTTCGACAAGACAGTGCTGTTTCAAGATCAAGCATCATGTTACGGGTTATACGTTGTACTGCTTGACCATAAGTTGATTGCCAAAAGCGAGCACTTTTCGTGTCTACCTGGCTTGTTTTGGCAAAAGGCCATTCTGCAATCTCTCGGTAATTATTTTGGAATAAAATATCCCCCGTTTTACCATCTATAACTTGCAACGTTGCTGCAAACTGCCGATTGACTTGATCATCTTTAATAAATTTCTGATCGAGTGTCGAGGTAAGATCGGTAATTTGTCCATTCACTATATATTGTGCGTCGTTGTCTTCCGCTAGCATCGTCATTACTGTTGGTTGCCCTGGTCGTATGGGCACTTGCGTGACGCCCGATACGACAAAGCTCTGTGATTTTCTTTGGATCTGGCGTTGTAATAAGGATGTGAAATCATCACCAATCTGATAAATACTGCCCATAGAAGCATGCTGTGGTGATATTAGGTCAAACTCTCCTAGCAGTATTCCTTTCTTGTATTGATTCTTGTGGCAACTATTTGCCGATGGATACACATCAATACGTGCCGTAACGTACATATTGCCGCTTTTTTTATTCTGCTTTAATACCATGACATGACGAATTGAATTACCACTGAATTGGTATTCTTCTTTTTCAGTCGCTAAATAAGGCCTTATGTGATTAAAGCTAGCAATGTCAGCACCGGAATACAGCATGGCTTGATAGGTAGCATCTTCTAATGCATTGATACGCGCGGTACTGTCGCTTTCTAGGATAGGGGCTTTCCCTGTGACTTCTAACCAAGCGGCATTCGCTTGAAATGCCATTAGTAAACACAAGCCACTTAAGCACTTAATTGTATTTTTTTTCATGTCTCACTCAACTTGGGTATGAAATTTGCTTGTTAGCGATTAACTGAAGATAAAACTTACCGTTTTTTATATCAAGTTAATGCTCAACTCTTTTCTATGCTTTCTGTGCTAGGACGATATGCAAAGAGTGTTCCGAAAAGCATTTTTCATAAGATTTAGGAAATAATAGATAAAGTTTTTCTTTAATCGAACGATAACAGGCTACAAGTTTCTTTTCATCCGGAGCTGGCTAGAATGAATAAATGGATCGTCATACTACTATCAGTATTGACCACATCGTGTGCACAAACTCCGATTTATAACGGAAAAGAACTTTATACGGGCAGTCCTTTACTTTTGTCGGAAACCCCACGCCATACCTTGGATTATTTTATCGAAGGGCTAACAGAGCAACTTATTGTTTCTAATCAGTATTTGACGGCAAAGACCCCGCTAGCGGTTACTTCTTTTGTTGATTTACAAGAGATGAATGAAACGAACTGGCTGGGTAACACGGTCAGTGAAAGTTTCATGTATCAGATGCAGCAACGCGGCTTTACGGTGGTTGATTACAAATCGACAGGGGCCATTAAAGTGACGCCTAACGGAGACTTCTCCCTTAGCCGAAACTGGAAAGAACTCGCAGGGCAGCAACCAGTCGATTATGTGCTGACTGGCACTATGTTGCGCCAAGGGGCTGGTTTACTAGTGAATGCACGTATTATAGGTATGCGTTCACGGGTTGTTATTGCTTCTGCTCAAGGTTTCTTACCCGCCGATCGGATTGGTCGTGATTTAGATTCTTTAAACAAAATGCGTATTCAGAATGGCGTTATTATCCGTTCTGAAGCAACAAGTATTGATCGAAATACGATAATATTAAAACCTTAGGAGTTGTCATGCATCGCTGGATTATTTTGAGCTTATTGCTGTTAGTCGGCTGTCAGCCATTAACGCAAATGCGCAAGAATAACGACGTAATCACTGCTGTTGGTTATGCGACGATCAGTGAACAACGAGGTCGTACCAACGAAGAAAAACGCATACGTGCAATGCGTGCATCTAAGATTGATGCTTACCGTGAATTAACCGAACAAGTGTACGGTATGCGTATTAGCGCCAGAGCGGAAATGGATGATCAGCAGTTGGGTGTAGAAAGCACTGATGGGGCTGTTGATGGCATTATTCGAGGTGCGAAGGTAATTAGCAGTTACCCAGTGGGTGATAGCTATGTAACTGAAATGGAACTTGACTTAAGTGTTATGGACCGAATGAAAAAACATGGTGAGGTTTATCATGTCCCTACGAATCAAGAGACAATGTTTTAATTATTCGCTCTCCAATTACGCCTTAATATTCGTGCCTAGTGTGCGAATGTTTTGCGCGACACCTTCACTATTATACGTCATTTGGCTTTTACCGCGGCTCTGCTGAAATAAATTGTTTAGCTTATGAAAGCTAAGTTGAGCGCGTTGTAATGCTTCACCATTAACTTCATTGGCAGCTTTACAGCGTGTAACGATCGTTTTTATTTCCGTTACTTTCTGCATACATTCGGTATTGTCAGTTAGTAATTGGCGTTGAGCATGACTTGCTATAAGGTGATCTTGTTGCTGAATTTTATTGAGTAAGCTGAGCTTATCTTTGGCTATACGATCAATTTCGACGGATTGACGATTAACAATTGCCCCTTTTTCTTGCTCTAATAGGCGAGAAAGGGATATCAATGTAGCGTGTTGCAGCTCTAGAAGTTGCTCAATAGTATCAGGCATAGTGTCACATTATTCTTAATGTCAAAATAAGGCTAAGGGGCAACATTATAGCCCGCGTAGCTCATCTTCAAACTTCATCATATTAGATGCGAGTTTATCTGCATCAACGACATAAGCGCCACTTGAAATGGCTTCTTTAATTGCCGAGACTTTTGCACTATCAAAGCTAGGTTCAGTGGCTAGTTGTTGGTGGATTTGACCAACAGCTTTACCTTGTGAACTTAACGAAACAGCATCTTGTCGCCCCTGACTTGGTGCCGCAGTAGGTTGACTGCCTGACGATGATGTCGTTACTTTACTCTGATTATTCCGAGCGGTTGTCATCGGTTGACTGTTGCGCAGATGATCAATACTTGCCATAAATTAAGCCTTTGAACAATAAACTGAATACGCTAACACTATCGGCTGCATATAGAGTAACTTTAGCACTTTTTACACATTCTATGCAGTTTATACCGTCGTAGTGTAAAAAGTGATTTCTAGTGATAGAAATACGCAGGTTTCGAGTGATTAATAGTTAACGGTTACTTCGCCTACAGCACTAACTGTACCGTCTACAATCCGTTTAGACTTAGTATTTTGTACTCGGATCTGTTCACCAAGAGCGCCATCAGATAAAGCTGTTCCATTGGTGATAATATTTAATCCACCGTTACCTGCTTTTATCATTACGGCATCATTACGGCATACTAAGCAGATGTCGTTGCCTTGCACGGCTTCGCCCATATTGACGGTACGTTTTACTTTAGAGCCAATAATTTCTGCAGGCTCTTCAAAAACAATGCCACGCTGGAAACGACTTTCTACGAGCTTTACACTAAGATGTGATGCATTCAAAACAAGCCCACGGGCTAGGGGTGTTGCGGCCACAACACGTGGTAGTAGCAATTGAACGCGAACCGGCACATAAACTTGCCAATTTTCAGGTGAACAACGGATAAGTACCGTTACGTTCCCTGTTAATGATTGCTTACCAGGTATGGTACTGTTTAAAGGCTCTGTACACTCTGAAAGTCTTAATCGAGAATCTAATGATGCGGCCGTTAGCTTAAGCTCCCCCCGCTCTGGTACACTGATTAATTGTTCGACATGCCTTTCAGCTGTATGCTGTACTGTATCGAGCGTGATTTGCTTTGAAGCCCAAATATTAGTGCTAAAGAAAATCGATATAAAGCCGATAAAAATTACGAAGAGTTTTAAATGTGTTCTTTGGGTCACGATTCTGGCTCTTTGGTTATAGTTACGAAGGCTACGCTTGTTAGTCTTAGGATCATAATATGTGATTACAGGCGAGATTACTCGTATTCACTTTCCAAATAGAAAAATATATAACATGGAGTCACCTTTATGACGGGGATACTTGATTCAGTCAATCAGCGCACCCAACTTGTTGGTCAAAACCGATTAGAGCTTTTGACATTTAGGCTGAATAGACGCCAACGTTACGGGATTAACGTTTTTAAGGTGAAAGAGGTACTTCAGTGTCCAAAGCTGACGACCATGCCAAATTTGCATCCGTTGGTTAAAGGGATTGCACATATTCGCGGTCAAACTATTTCTGTTATCGATATGAGCCTAGCAACGGGGGGGCGCCCTATTGATGATTTAGATAATTGTTTTGTGATCATTTCTGAGTTCAACCGCTCAATTCAAGGTTTCTTGGTTTCTTCTGTTGAACGAATCATTAATATGAATTGGGAATCAATTTTGCCACCGCCACAGGGGGCTGGGCGAGCGAACTATTTGACAGCGGTCACCGAGATTGATGGTGAACTTGTTGAAATTTTGGACGTTGAAAAAATTCTTGATGAAATTTCGCCTGTTAATACGGATATTACCGGCTCAGTGCTTGAAGAATTAATTGATTCATTACCTGAAATTCGCCGTGTATTAGTGGCTGATGATTCAAGTGTCGCACGTAAGCAGGTTCAACGTGCGATTGAAGCCATTGGTTGTGAATGTATCTTAGTTAAAGATGGTAAAGAAGCCATTATTAAACTAAAAGAAATGGCTAAAGAAGGCAGTATTTACGATCAATTGGCATTGGTTATTTCAGATATTGAAATGCCAGAAATGGATGGTTATACGTTGACTGCCGAAATTCGTAATAATCCTAATTTAAAAGATTTACATGTTATTCTGCACACTTCACTGAGTGGCGTTTTTAACCAAGCGATGGTTGAGCGCGTAGGTGCAAATGCATTTATACCTAAATTTAACCCAGATGAATTGGGTACTGCTGTTAAGGCTGCAATGCCTTCTAAGCAATAATAACAATATCAAACAAGAAGCAATAATTATAAAGAGTAGTAGATGACAGCTATAACAATAAAAGATCAAGAGTATCGGGATTTCTGCCGTTTCCTAGAAGCTCAATGCGGGATTGTACTTGGCGATAGTAAACAGTACTTAGTGCGTAGTCGCTTAAGTCCATTAGTCAGCAGATTTTCGCTTTCATCTCTATCAGAATTACTCCAAGTTGTGATTAGTGGTCGTAATCGTGAATTACGTGTTGCTGCCGTTGATGCGATGACAACCAATGAGACATTATGGTTTCGTGATACTTATCCGTACACAGTGCTTGCCGATAAGATTCTACCGGAAATGGCTGCCAGTAAACGACCACTTAAAATTTGGTCTTCTGCTAGCTCATCAGGTCAAGAACCTTATTCTATTGCGATGACGATATTGGAGCTGCAAAATCGTCGACCAGGGATGTTGGCATCGGGTGTTCAGATTACAGCTACAGATATATCACAAACGATGTTGGATACTTGTCGGGCTGGCGCGTATGACAATTTAGCGTTAAGCCGTGGTTTATCGCCTGAGCGTCGCCGTTTCTTTTTTGAGAACAATGGCGATGGCCGAATGAAGGTGAATGACAAAGTAAAGCGTATGGTGAATTTCCGTCCGCAGAACTTAAAAGACAGTTATGCATTACTCGGAAAGTTTGACATCATTTTTTGTCGTAATGTATTGATTTACTTTGCGCCAGATATGAAAGCAAAAGTCTTGAATCAAATGGCGGCAAGCTTGAACCCTGGTGGCTATTTATTGTTAGGCGCGTCAGAATCCTTGACTGGGCTAACCGATAAGTTTGAAATGGTTCGATGCAACCCTGGTATCATCTACAAATTGAAGTAATGACAGATTCAAATCATTAATAAATAAAAAGCGGCTTTGGCCGCTTTTTGTTTATCTGTCTATTCGCCTGTTTATTTGCCATTTAAAAACTTGGCATCCTATTTGCTTTATATACATTAAGTTATTGTGGAGGCAACTATGTCTATTTCTTTTGATAAAGCGTTGGGTATACATCAATACTCAGTTGGTGTGCGTGGTAAGCGTGCTGAAACCCTTGCCAGCAACATTGCTAACGCTAATACGCCTGGTTATAAGGCTAAAGATATGGATTTCGATCGCGCATTAAAAGCGGCAACATCAGGGGCAAGCATTGGTCTGAGCCGAACTAATGGGCGGCATATTTCTGCCTCTGCAAATGTAATGGGTGAACAAATGTACCGTGTTCCTACTCAACCAGACACTGGTGATGGCAATACGGTTGATGCTCAGCTGGAGCAGAACTTGTTCATGCAGAATTCACTGGAATATCAAGCATCGTTAGATTTCTTGGGTGCTAAGTTTAAGAATTTAAGCAAAGCCTTGAGAGGGGATTAATAAATGAGTTTATTTAATGTATTTAATGTAACCGGATCTGCTATGAGCGCAGAATCAGTCCGTTTGAATACCACCTCAAGTAACCTTGCTAACGCCAATAGCGTCAGTAGTTCTGCAGAAGAAACCTATAAAGCGCGTCATCCAATTTTTGCCGCGGCATTAAACAGTGCAAGCTATCAGCGTGCTGAAAGTGTGCCTGTTCAGGTTAAAGGTATTGTTGAAAGCCAGAAGCCATTACGCGCGGAATACAACCCGCAGCATCCATTAGCGAATGATGAAGGCTATATTTATAAGCCGAATGTTAACGTTATGGAAGAAATGGCCAACATGATTTCAGCGTCGCGTTCTTATCAAAGTAATGTGCAAGTAGCAGATGCCAGTAAGCAAATGCTAATGAAAACATTGCAGATGGGTAAATAAGGTAAGGAGTCACTGTTATGGCTGGTATTACAGGCGCAGGTCAAAGCAACTTGTCTTATCTTGATCAACTCAAGGGAATGCAAGAGAAAAAGCTACAAGAAACGCAATCAAAAGTAACGGGTCAAAATGAATTAAAACAAGATGACTTTTTATCATTGCTGACAAAACAACTTGCCCAGCAAGACCCGTTTAAACCAGTTGGCAACGATCAGATGATTGCCCAAATGGCATCGTTTGCAACGGTAGATGGCATCAACCAAATGAATGAACAATTTGGTAGCTTGAATTCAGCCATGACATCAAGCCAAGCATTGCAAGCCTCATCGCTTGTGGGGCGTGATGTGTTAATCCCTGGTGCTACTGGTGTTAAAAAAGCAGAAGGTGGTATCACAGGGATGGTTAAGCTACCACAAGCCCTTGATAACATGATGGTACGTATTGAAAACGAACAAGGGCAGTTAATCAAAACCTTCGATCTTGGCGCGAAACCTCCAGGTGAACACCGCCTAGAATGGGATGGTACCGATGAAGAAGGCAAACCTTTGCCAGAAGGCCGCTACCAAGTGAAAGCGTCAGGTATGGTGGGCGGTGAAAACCGTGATTTTGAAGTATCTACTTATGCCAACGTTAACAGTGTATTGCTGGGTAAAGGTGACGGTAACGTTATGTTAAATCTAGCGGGTCACAATTCGCCATTCAAGCTGGCAGAAGTGCTTGAAGTTGGTAAGGCATAAGCTGTTAACAGCACATAGAATAAACAAATTAATGCGAAATTAATGCACAAGTATTAGGAGAGTCAGAACATGGGATTCAATATTTCGCTTAGTGGTATCGGCGCATCTCAAAAAGACCTAAACACCACAAGTAATAACATTGCTAACTCCAATACCTACGGTTTTAAAGAGTCTCGTGCTGAATTTGGTGATGTATATTCAAGTTCGATCTTTTCTAATGCAAAAACCACAACAGGTGGCGGTGTGCAAACATCGGTTGTTGCTCAGCAATTCCATGAAGGGTCGAGTATTTATACTAATAACCCGATGGATCTGCGTATTTCAGGCAGTGGATTTTTTGCTGTTACTGACGATAAGCTACAACCACAGAATAATAACCTGACTCGTAACGGTGCATTCCATCTAAATAAAGACAATCAGATCGTTAACTCAGAAGGTCAGTACTTATTGGGTTATGGTGTTGATCAAGAAACAGATCAAGTGACGTCTTATGAACCACAAGCGATGAAAGTACCTGATCAGTTCGGTCAACCTCGCGCATCAACCAGTATTGATATTGGGGTGAACCTGCCAGCCTCTGCTGATGCAAAAGATGCAACATTGTTCGATTTCAATGATAGTAACAGCTACGATAAATCAACGTCTGTCAGTATGTATGATTCATTGGGGCAGCCATACAAGTTATCGACGTATTACGTAAAAGATAACTCAGCGCCGAACCGCTGGTCTGTTTATTATACAGGCACAGATGCAACAGGTGAAAAACCGATTAATATCACTAACGGTGGTACAACTGCAGTCAATGGACATCAAGGTAGTACGCTTGATTTCAATACTGATGGTTCTGTTGCTCAAATCAATAACGGGCAGCCAATTATATCTGAAGCATTAGGCGATGGTGGAGCTGGCCTTGATCTAAATGGTGCAGATGAAGCTCAGACATTAACCATGAATTTTGATTCGCCAACGCAGTATGCTGCGCCGTTTGAAATTCGTAAGTTCAGTGAAAATGGTGCGACAACTGGTTATTTGTCAAAAGTTGATATTGATGCTAAAGGGTCAATCGTTGGTACGTACAGTAATGGCGAAAACGTCACACTAGGCCGTGTTGGTATGGTACGTGTTGCGAATGAGCAAGGCTTAGTATCAAAAGGTGGTACTCAGTGGGCAACGGGTCAAGATTCTGGTGCTGCTATTTGGGGTGAAGCAAGCCAAGGTGCATTTGGTTCTGTGAAAAGCGGTACGCTGGAGCAGTCAAACATCGATATGACACAAGAACTGGTTGATCTAATTACTGCGCAACGTAACTTCCAAGCTAACTCACGAGCGTTAGAAGTCGATAACCAGCTACAACAAACTATTCTACAGATTCGATAAGATTCTTTCTTTAGTCAATCTGTATCAGCTTTATTGCCAATATTGCCGCTTGTCTTTTAAGCGGCAATATTTGTCTTAACCTGCCAAAAAAATGTCTCCTCGCTTCCTCCTTATTCTTTAAGTTCACGCTTTAATTAACCAACATGCTGATTTATAAGTAACTTATTGCATTGGCATACTTATTGCTTCAAACCATTCAGATGAGATGGGAGAGCAATAATGGATCGTGCGCTTTATTTAGCTATGAGTGGTGCAAAGCAAGATATGTATGGTATGCAAACACATGCCAACAACCTCGCTAACGTAAGAACGACCGGTTTCCGAGCTGACTTGGAACAAGCGCGCAGTATGCAAGCGTATGGTGAAGGTTTACCGTCTCGTGTTTTTGCCATGACAGAGCGCCCCGGACAAGATTTCTCTCAAGGTTCAGTGATGACGACAGGTCGTGATCTTGATGTTGCAGTAGAAGGCGATGGTTGGCTTGCTGTGCTTGACGCCTCTGGTCAAGAAGCTTATACCCGTGCGGGTCATCTTAAAATTGATGAAACTGGTATGCTGCAAAACAGCAACGGTAATTTAATGTTAGGTGAAAATGGCGGTCCGATTTTCATCCCTCTTCCGATTAGTAAAATTCAAGTTGGTAACGACGGTACGATCTCTGTATTACCACAAGGTGCACCGCCAGATGCGATGGAAATCGTTGATCGATTAAAGCTAGTTCGCCCTGATAACCGTGACTTATTCAAAGATGTTAACGGTTTATTTAAGTCGAAAACACCAGGAGAAACGTACGATGCTGATGCTGGCGTAACCTTGCTAAAAGGCGCGTTAGAAGGCAGTAACGTCAATGCTGTTGGTGAAATGACAAGTATGATTGATTTGCAGCGCCATTTTGAAATGCAAGTGAAAATAATGAAAACAGCAGAAGAAATGGATCAAGCATCTTCCTCACTCGTGCGTTTAGGCTAATCCAATAAAAGGTAATTAACATGCATCCAGCTTTATGGGTAAGTAAAACCGGTCTTGACGCTCAACAGACAAATATATCAACCATTTCAAACAACCTGGCTAACGCCTCAACCATTGGTTTTAAGAAAAGTCGTGCTGTATTTGAAGATCTTTTTTATCAAAATATTAACCAACCAGGTGGCCAATCTTCTCAAGATACGGAATTACCGTCGGGATTAATGCTGGGGGCAGGTTCTAAAGTTGTCGCAACCCAAAAAGTGTTTACGCAGGGTAATACGCAAACCACCAATAACTCGATGGATATGATGATCGAGGGAGAAGGCTTCTTCCAGGTTTTACTGCCCGATGGCAACATTGGCTATACCCGTAATGGTCAATTTACCATTAACGGTGATGGTCAAATGGTAACTACGGGTTCTGGCTATGTGGTGCAACCAGAGATCGCTATCCCAGAAGATGCTGTCGGTATTACCGTTGGCAATGATGGCGAAGTATCAGCACGTATTCGTGGACAGCAAGAAAACCAAGTGCTGGGTCAGTTAACAACGGTTGGCTTTATTAATCCAGGCGGTTTAGAGCCTATTGGTCAGAACTTATTCTTACCTACGGGGGCGAGTGGCGATGCCCAAGAAGGTGTACCGGGTCTTGATGGTCTAGGGGCAATTCGTCAGTCGATGTTAGAAACTTCGAACGTTAATGTAACGGAAGAATTGGTCAACATGATAGAAGCTCAGCGCGTATATGAAATGAACTCTAAAGTCATTTCAACCGTTGATCAGATGTTGAGCTACGTAAACCAACAGCTATAACGGGAAGTAAGTTAACAATGAAAAAGGTACTTGCTGGTATTGTCATTCTTCTATTGAGCGGCTGTGCAATGGATCCAGACTTGGTTCCATCTGATATAGAGAAAGCCACCACAACAGTCGATGCAGTTGAAGGTTCGACAGAGCAAGATTCAGGCTTAATTGATATGTTGCGTCGCCGAGAAGATCCACAAGCTGGCGATCCTGCATGGAACTCTATTCGTCCTCAAGCAAAGCCAGAGCATTACGCGACAGCTACGGGGTCATTATTTAGCTCGGTACAAGCACAAGATTTATATGATGACACCAAGCCTCGAGGTATTGGGGATATTGTGACCGTGATGCTGGAAGAGAAAACGCAAGCCAAAAAAAGCGCGAGTTCAGACTTAGATAAGTCGACCGATTTATCGATGGATCCATTAGTTCTAGGCGGCAAGCCGCTTACCATTGGTGATCGTGATTTATCGTATGAAGTGGCAAATGCCAATAAATTTTCTGGAACTACCTCTGCTGATCAAAGCAACAGTATTAAAGGCTCTATTTCTGTTGAGGTTATTGATGTGCTTGCCAATGGTAACCTGATGGTACGGGGTGAAAAATGGCTAACCTTGAATACGGGTGATGAATACATTCGTGTTAGTGGCACGATTCGCCCTGATGATATTAGCCAAGAAAATACCATTGAATCGACGCGTATTACCAATGCCCGTATTCAATATTCAGGTACCGGTGATCGCCAAGATGTACAGGAACAAGGCTGGCTAGCCCGTTTCTTTAATGTCAGTTTATAAATGACATGTATGTAGTAAAAATAGTAAATCCCCCGATTTTGATTAATGAGTAACCCGGAGCCGTAGAGTGAAATTACGTACCTGTTGTATCAGCCTTATGCTACTGCTAGCGTTGCCGCTGCAAGCTGCTCGCATTAAAGATGTCTCAGAAGTTGCAGGGGTACGTAGTAACCAATTAGTGGGCTATGGCTTAGTTGTTGGTTTGCCCGGCACCGGTGAAACAACGCCATTCACCGATCAAAGCTTTAATGCCATGTTGCAAAACTTTGGCATCCAGCTACCTGCTGGTACGAAACCCAAAACAAAAAATGTTGCTGCGGTTGCGGTTAATGCCACATTGCCCGCGTTTACAAAGCAAGGTCAAAAAATTGATATCACTGTTTCGTCTATTGGTTCTGCAAAAAGCTTGCGTGGTGGTACGTTATTGCAAACTTTTTTAAAGGGTTTAGACGGTAAAGTTTATGCGGTAGCACAAGGTAGTTTAGTGGTGGGCGGCTTCAGTGTAACTGGGGCGGATGGCTCAAAGCTCGTCGGTAACATTCCAACCGTAGGGCGTATTAGTAATGGCGCTATGGTTGAACAAGAAGTCCCGAACCCTTTTGGTCGAGGCGATTTTCTTACCTTTAACTTATTTGATTCAGACTTTTCGACAGCACAGCGTATGGCTGATTCTGTGAATGAATTTCTTGGCCCTGAAATGGCAGCGGCGATCGATGCAACCTCTGTACGAGTACGTGCGCCCAGAGATGTGAGTCAACGTGTTGCTTTCCTTGCTACTGTCGAGAATATCGAATTTGACCCTGCTGTCGGGGCGGCAAAAATCATCGTTAATTCACGTACTGGCACCATTGTGATTGGTCAGAATGTGAAATTAAAACCAGCGGCGATTACGCACGGTGGTATGACGGTTTCAATCAAAGAAAATTACCAAGTGAGTCAGCCTGCGCCTTTTTCAGGGGGGGAAACGGTTGTTGTACCTAACTCTGAAATTGACGTTACAGAGAAAGACTCACGCATGTTCAAATTTGAACCGGGTATTACACTTGATGAATTAGTACGTGCGGTAAACCAGGTTGGGGCTGCGCCATCAGATTTAATGGCGATCTTACAAGCGTTAAAACAAGCGGGTGCAATTGAAGGGCAGCTCATTATTATTTAAGTAATGCGTAGCTAGCTTAATGTTACTCGTCACTACACTGAATTTACGGTAAAGAACTCACAAAATGAAAAGTATCGATCCTGGTTTTGTACATGATATATCTAGCCTTGAACGCCTTAGAGCGGGCATTGGTGACGATGAAAGCGGATCGCTACGTGCTGCTGCTCAGCAGTTTGAGGCTATTTTTACCCAGATGCTTTTTAAATCTATGCGTCAGGCGAATGAAGCGTTTGAATCTGATTTAACCAGCAATAGTAATTCAAAATTCTTTGAACAAATGCATGACGAGCAACTGGCCAGCGAGCTAAGTTCGACAGGGTCGTTAGGGCTTGCTGATCTTATTGTTCAGCAACTCGGTAGTGAAGAAGATAAAGATTCTGAAAATGCGATTCGTACAGTCATGAACGATACAACATTACGCTTGCCTGTTAACCCTAACAGCCGTCAGCCTGATCAACAGGTTATTAACCAAGCGACAGATGATGCATTAAAAGCCATGCAAGCAAGCACTCTGAATACAGCCAAGCCACCAATGGCGCGTTCGGTTGAAACCTTCGATACGCCAAAAGATTTTGTTACTCGCATGCGTCCGTATGCTGAAAAGGCAGCCAATGCGATTGGCACCGATCCTTCCGTGTTAATTGCGCAAGCTGCATTAGAGACGGGCTGGGGTAAAAAAGTGATAAAAAATGCTGTTGGTTCAAGTAATAACCTTTTTAATATTAAAGCCGATCCCCGTTGGTCTGGTAATAAAGTCGCAACCAATACACTTGAATTTCATAATGGTATTGCAGTGCAAGAAAAAGCTGCGTTCCGTTCTTATGAGAACTACCAAGACAGCTTTAATGATTATGTGCGTTTTTTAAATGATAACCCGCGTTATTCTAAAGCTCTTGAAAACCCGAAAGAGCCAGCACAATTTATTCGTAATATTCATAATGCCGGTTACGCGACGGATCCAAAATACACTGAAAAAGTATTGAGTGTGATGGACACCGTAAAGTCGTTGATGAAGTAATACGAATAGCCACTTCTTTAAACACTTATCAGGCAAGCCTTTGCCTCTTCCTATCTGCCTTCTGCTTGTTAGATAAAAAAATAAATTAAATCAGTGGTTTAACTTGCATATAAAGTTGGAATGAATATTGCATTAAGTTTTGTTAATTATTTGATTCTATAAACTTTATGACTAACTGGAGGCGTAATGGCATTTGATTTGCTCAATATGGGCTCTCAAGGTTTATTGACTGCACAACGACAGCTCAATACGACCAGCCATAACATTAATAATGTTAATACCGAAGGGTATAGCCGTCAGTCTGTGGTGCAGCAAACCAATGATCCCATTTGGTGGGGTGGTAGCCAACATGGTACGGGTGTGCATGCGGCAGAAGTTCGCCGTGGCTACGATCAGTTTGCCACTAATGAATTAAATATAACCACCACGAATTTAAGTTATGCGACTGAACGAGAAGGGCAATTAGGACGACTAGATAATATGCTAGCCAACAGTTCTAAGAAAATCCCTGAAGATATGAATCAGTGGCATGACGCAGTTAAAGCTATGGCCGATAGTCCTAATGATCTGGGTTCACGTAAAGTTGTGATAGAAAAAGCCAAGCTAGTGGCATCGGGATTAAATGACAGTTACGGCATATTAGCGAAGCAAAAAAGTGAAGCGAACGAAGTGCTTTCAGGCACATTAAATCGGGTGAATGATATTGGTCGTGAGCTGGTAGAAGTGCATAAAGCACTCATTAAAACACCAGCTTCAGGGGCTGATAATGACCTGATGGATCGCCATCAAAACTTAATTAATGAGTTATCTCAATATACCAAAGTGACGGTAACCCCTAAAAATAATGAAACCTTCAACGTCATGATTGGTAGTGGACATACCTTGGTATCGGGTACTGAATCTAGCGAATTGCGCATGATTAATGGTAAGCCAGATCCACAGCAAACTCAGTTAGCGATTGTTGAAGGCAAAGCTTTAAAACCGATTCGTAACGACGATATTGGCGGCAAGCTTGCCGCTTTATTTCAATACCGTGATGAAACTCTGTCTCAAGCAATGGATGAAATGGGGCGTATTGCTATAGGGTTTTCTGATTCGGTTAATGAATTGCAATCGCAAGGTTTAGATTTAAACGGTGAAGTGGGCGGCAATCTATTTCATGATGTGAATGATCCCGCATCAGCCGCTGCACGTGCCCGTATTCCTGCTGGATCGACTGCCGATTTAAAAGTGTATATCGAAGACATTAACCAGTTAAAAGTGGGCGAATATGGGCTCACGTTTGACGGTAGCCAACACACGTTAACGTCACCTGATGGATCACGTCAGAGCGTTGTACCCAGCGGAAACCCAGCAGCGTTTGCTGTTGATGGATTACGTATTCAGATGGATTCACCAATAGGCATTGGTGAGCGTATTGCTATTCGTCCAACCCGCGATGGTGCGGGTAACATTAAAGCATTATTGGATGATCCTGCAAAAATTGCCGCTCAAAGTTATTTAAGCTCTGCGACTAAAACGAACGGCAATGCAGATCTAGCAATTAACGCTGCGGGTGGTCTGAATGAGTTTCAGGTCGCCGTGTCGCCTGATGCAAGCCAGTTTGCCGTACTTGATATGAAAGGCAATATTTTGCAGGCTCCGCAAGTATACCCGCCGAGTGGTGAGGTGAATGTGGGGGGCACGCGTTTCACGTTATCGTCGGGCGCGATGGGGGGAGATGTCTTTGCCGTCAACCTTAATGCGGCTGATGGTGATAATGGTAACCTCATTAAAATGCAAGAGCTTCAAGCTCAGAAAATCATGAACGACGGACGTTCTAGTGTGATTGATGTGTATGAAGGGCTAAATACTGAAATGGGTGTACAAAAAGCATCGGCTTCACGATTAAAAGAAGTGGGCTTAGTTGAAAAAGATGCAGCACAAAGCCGAGTTGCTGAAATTGCGGGCGTAAACATGGATGAGGAAGCGGCTAATATGATGAAGTTTCAACAAGCGTATATGGCATCGTCGCGCATCATGTCTGTTGCGAATGAAACCTTCGATACTTTGTTAAATATACGATAGGAATGAACAACCATGATTAGTCGTATTGCCAATTTCCATCATTATAACTCTGTATCTAATGATATGAATCGCCAGCAAATAAAAGTGCAAGAAAACCAGCAGCAATTAGCTTCAGGTAAGCGCTTATTAACGGCGGGGGATGATCCTGTTGCGTCTATTTACATCCAGAATTTTGATCAGCAAAACACTCAGATCGACCAATCAGTAAAAAGCATTACCATGGCAAGAAATCGCCTAAACAATGAAGAAGCGGCAATCACTGAAGTCGAGAATCTACTTGATGATGCCAAACGTAAATCTATGATGATGGTAAACGGCTCATTATCTAGCGATGATCGTGTGGCACATAAGCAAGATATGCAGGGCGTTTTTGATTCATTTATGAATTTGGCTAACTCTCGCGATGAATCTGGCAACTATGTTTTCGCGGGTACGCAATATAGCCAACAGCCTTTTTTCCGTGATAACAACGGTGATGTGGCTTATGTCGGCGATAGCTACCAACGAATGGCAAAAATTGCCCCATCAGTTGATGTTCCAGTCAATGATGCAGGTGACAAGCTTTTCCTTGAAGTCGCCAACCCCTTTGGTGACTACCAGCCTGATTATGCGCTAGAAAGTGGTTCGCTATTACTGCTTTCGCAAGCGAAAAATGACAATGATGCTGATCAATCTGAATATCGTGTCGATTTTTCAACATCATCGGGCGATACGTCATATGAGTTATATCAAGATGGGGCATTAGTCAGTACAGCACCTTTTGATCCTCACAAAGGTATTCAATGGAATACCTTACAGATTGATCTTAAAGGGGAAATTAAAAATGGCGATAGTATCGCGCTAAACAGGCAAGAGAATGTCAGTGTCTTTGATGCTTTTAAGCGTGGTATCGAACTATCAGACAGTGATGTATCAGATGCATCAGCGACGGCAGAGTTGCATCAGGTTGCTGAAGAATTAGCACAAGGGTTTAAGCACATTAACCGAGCAAGATCGGAAGTGGGCACACGACTGCAAACGTTAGATCGCCAAGAAGATATGCACCAAGATTTTAAAATTGTAATGAATGAAGCGCGTGGCACATTAGAAGATCTTGATTACGCCACCGCAGTGATTGAGTTGAATCAAAATATGGCGGCACTTCAAGCATCGCAGCAAGCGTTCGCAAAAACGAAGGATCTAAATTTATTTAATTATATCTAAAGGTAACGGGTAATAAATTTACTTTGATGACGTTAGGGTTAACTAAATATATTTGAATTACGTACTTATAACACCGTAATTTTTATTGTTGGCATACAGTTTGCTTTAAATGGACTAGTGGCAAAAAATTACCCATTAAATAACTTAATATGGCTGGTCCCACTTCACTGTCTGAAAGATTGACGTTGCGGGTAGTCTGTTTTACCTAAGAGTGAAAAGTCAAAGGAGAGCAAAATGGCTGTAACTGTAAACACCAACGTGTCTGCCATGACTGCGCAGCGTTACCTGAACAAAGCATCTAACGATCTTAGTCAATCAATGGAACGTCTATCGACAGGTAGTAAGATCAACAGCGCAAAAGATGATGCTGCAGGCTTACAAATTTCAAACCGTTTGGTTGCTCAGACTCGTGGTTTGAACGTCGCCATACGTAATGCGAACGATGGTATCTCGATTGCACAAACGGCAGAAGGTGCATTACAAGAATCAACCAGTATTTTGCAGCGTATGCGAGATCTGTCATTGCAGTCAGCGAATGGTGCTAACTCAAATGAAGATCGCGAGGCGATTCAACAAGAAGTGGGTGCCTTGCAAGATGAGCTGAACCGTATTGCAGAAACCACCTCGTTTGGTGGGCGCAAACTACTAAACGGTCAGTTTGGCGAAGCGGCTTTTCAAATCGGAGCTGATTCTGGTGAAGCACTCATCATGGGTTTAACCAGTGTACGTGCCGATGATTCCCGTATGGGGGGGCAAACGTTCCGTGCGACGGGTATGGCTGATGAAAACTGGCAAGCAGGTGCCGGAGATAAAATTAGCATTAACGTGGCAGGCTTAGCCGATCCAATTTCAGTTGACCTAATTGAAGGCGATGATATTGAAGAAGTGGCAACCCGCATTAACGGCCAGCAGTCTGGTGTTTCTGCTTCTGTTCGTGATAATGGTGAGCTTCAGTTATTTTCTGAAAACGGCGCGGTAACGTTAGATACGACAAAAACTCAGCTAGCAAAAGGTAAAGATGCAGCGGGGCTTCCTGTTGACTTATTTACTGGCTCTACCAGTGAAGCTGTGACGGTACAGCAAATTAAAGTTACAAGTGTGGGCGGTGCACAAGAAGCCGTTGGCACTATCGATTCTGCATTAAAATACATTGATAGCCAGCGTGCAGATTTAGGTGCGAAACAAAACCGTTTAGGTCATACCATCAATAACCTGGCCAATACTGCTGAAAATGTATCGACCTCGAACAGCCGCATCCGTGACACGGACTTTGCCAAAGAGTCGACTGAAATGACTAAAAGCCAGATTCTACAGCAAGCAAGTACGTCAATCTTGGCTCAAGCTAAACAGGTTCCACAGGCTGCACTCACATTGTTGCAATAAACACGACAGCAAGCACTATTTAGTTTTAGCTTTTAAAAACGGTAAGGGGCAACCTCTTGCCGTTTTTTATTGCCTGATAATCCCCCCACTATTCATCAATAGCCCTTCTGAGTCACATTTTTGTCTCTTTTGTAAAAAAACTAAAAAAAAGCTTAAAGGTTTTCTATTCCATGCCGTTACAACTCTTGAATAAAGATTATAGAGGTCTTGCCGGCTGGGCTGGTTAAGCCATTAAGAATAATTAAGGAGATACAATTATGGCAGTTACTGTAAATACTAACGTTTCTGCGATGACCGCTCAGCGTTACCTTGGCCAGGCAACCGAAGCTACAGGTAAATCAATGGAGCGTTTGTCTACGGGTAGCAAGATCAACAGTGCGAAAGATGATGCGGCTGGTCTGCAAATCTCTAACCGTTTGATGACCCAGAGCCGTGGTTTAGACGTTGCCGTACGTAACGCAAACGACGGTATCTCTATGGCACAAACAGCCGAAGGTTCCATGCAGGAAACAACCAGTATCTTGCAACGTATGCGTGACTTGTCTCTACAGTCATCTAACGGTTCGAACTCATCAGATGATCGTGTTGCGATTCAAGAAGAAGTTACCGCATTAAAAGATGAAATTAACCGTATCGCAGAAACCACTTCTTTTGGTGGTACCAAGCTGATGAACGGTACGTTTGGCAGCCGCTCTATTCAGGTAGGTGCTGATTCTGGTGAAGCGGTACAGCTTACTTTAACTGATACTCGTGCAGATGCGATGGGAAGTAAAGTTGTTCAAGGTGGTGGAGCCGCTGATGCGAACGGTTTGTTAGCTCCAGGGGCCGGTGCTGTTAAGTCTGATTGGACCGTTGATGCAGCTGATAAACTCTCAATCAATGGTACAGATGTTAACGTTAAGGCTGGTGATGACATTGAAGAGCTAGCCACCAAAATAAACGGTGCTGTTGATGGTGTAAATGCTTCTGTCGCAACGGTTAATGTTAAAGCTGCGGATGGGAGCATTAGTGAGCAACGTACGTTACAACTTGTTTCAGATAAAGATATTGCATTCGATGCCGGCTCTACTCTGGATACAGCTGCTAAATTGAATTTAACTACAAAAGCAGATACGACTGTTCAGAATTTAGATGTAACAACAGTAGGTGGCTCACAGCAAGCGGTAGCTGTACTTGATAATGCGCTTAAGCAAATCGATTCAGACCGTGCAAACCTAGGTGCGTCTCAGAACCGTCTTGGCCACACAATCAATAACTTAGACAATGTTAACGAAAACGTATCTGCGTCTAACAGCCGTATTCGTGATACAGATTTCGCAAAAGAAACGACAGAAATGACCAAGAACCAGATTCTTTCTCAAGCTTCTAGCTCGATTCTTGCGCAAGCAAAACAAGCACCACAAGCTGCACTAAGCCTACTGGGTTAATCCAGCTAAGAACGGCAAGGGTAATCACATTGCCCTTGCCGTTTTTTTATGCCTTTTTTCTATCGTTTGTTAATCTTGTATTAGCGCATTTCGCAATATATAAAGGTGAATGGTTATGGATGTAAAACCGATAGCAAGTTCATCCCCCTTAGTACAAACTAGTAATTCTGGCACAAAATTTGCTTTATCTTCTACTGGTTCTCAAGATTTGCCGCTGATCTCCGATAAACTGAATCAAAGTAGTATTCAGCAAAGTAGTGATAAAGGGCAAACGGATATTCGCCGCGTTGAACAAACAGCATCGGCCGAGAAGCAAAGTGAAATGCAGCGTCAACAACTTGAAAAAGTGGTTGAACAGCTTGAAGAGTTTGTCGGCACCTTAAATAAAGGGCTCGCATTTCGGATTGATGAAGAATCAGGCCGCAGCATTGTCACTATTTACGATAAGAGCAGTGGTGAGATTGTTAGACAGATTCCAGACGAAGATATTTTAACGCTATCCCGCCAGATTGCATCACATTCTGGGGGGCTAGTAACAACGCAAGTGTAAGTATTGTCATCATTTGAGGTAGTTAATGAATATAGGCGCAGCGGGCACCGCTTCCGGTCTTGATATTAACAGCATGGTAAAAAGCATTGTCGATGCTGAACGAACACCCAAAGAATCGCGTATTAATCAACAGCGTGATCAGGTTGATGTGAGCTTAAGTGCTTACGGACGACTAAAAGGCTCGTTAGATACCATGAAAAATTTGATGGCAGATTTTCGTCGTAATGACGTGATGTCTGCACGCAGCGTATCGATTGACAACGATGAGGTTTTAGCCGCAAACGTCTCTTCTGAAGCCATTCCAGGTAAATACACCGTTAATGTTCAGCAGCTTGCCCAATCTCATAAAATTGTCTCCAGTTCTTTTAATGAAAAAGAGAAAATGGGAGCGGGTAAATTATCAATGGCGTTAGGCGGCAAGCCGTTTACCGTTGATATTCCAGCAGATGAAAGCAAAATTCTTGATGTTGTTCGGCTGATTAACCGAGCACCAGACAACCCCGGTGTAATGGCTTCTGTTATCAAAGATGATAATGGGGCTCGCCTTGTGCTAGCTGCAGATAAAACAGGTGAACAAAACAGCATTAAAGTAAACGTTGATGCACCTGCGTTCAGCACATTGCAAAAATTTGGTTTTAACATTAATAACGATGCTAATTCGATGAGGGAAATGCAGCCTGCAGCAGACTCTCGAGTGTTAATTGATGGTTTAGCATCAGTAACAAGCAGCACGAACAGTATTGAAGATGCAATTAACGGTGTTGATCTTGATCTTAAAAAGTTGACGGATGGGGTCGAAACACCTGACGTTGTGGTTAATGTGGGTTACGATCGCAATCAAGTGGGTGGTTCGATAGAGCAGTTCGTCAATGCTTATAATCAGTTCTTCGATGTAAGCCAAGAATTAGGCCGATTTGATCCTGAATCGCAAGAGAAAGGCCCATTAGTGGGCGATAGCATTACTCGCTCTGTTACGAATCAACTTCGAGCGGCATTCGCTAACCCCGTAGAAGGTGCACCAGAGTCAATTCAAACGCTGAGCGCACTGGGCATTACAACGACCATGACGGGGCGCTTAGAAGTCGATTACGACATATTAGATAAGCAACTTGATCAGAACTTTAATGATGTGGGTGAATTCTTTGGTGATCAAAATGGCTTTGCTCGCCGTATTGAAGATCTGATCCATTCTTATACTGGCATCACAGGCAGTATTAAAGGCCGTGAAAATAGCTTGAACGATCAAGTAACGCGATTGAATACTGATCAAACGAATTTAGATCGCCGTATGGAGAGCGTAAAGCAACGTACGCACGATCAATTTGTCGCGATGGATGCAGCCATGGGGCAAATGAAAGGGCAGTTAGGCTCGATGATGAGCATGATGGCATAGTTTTAATGGCATGCTTTTCATAACATGGCTTTTTACGCTAAATAAGTCGTAAACACAGTCGTTGATAAAGCGAAAATAAATACATAAAGAGAACTTAGCATGCAACGTTTGAATGAATTAGATAACCAGCTAGAGTCGCTACTTGCGGTCGATAGTGATGTTGCCTCTGATTTATTGCAAGGTTTGCTGCAACAGCGTGAACAGCTTCTTCAACAGTTAATGGCTGCGCCTGAATGCTTAAATAAAGCAGAATGGCAAACAGCTATTGAACGTACAACAAGTATACTTGCTCGAATTCGTCATCATAGAGATAACTCGGCAGGTCAATTGCAACGGTTTCAGCACGGGCAACGCTCGATGCAGGCTTATAATAAATTTCGGTAAGGTAATAACATGGCAATGAGAGGATCTCTACAGGCTTATAAACGAGTCTCTGTTGATAGTCAGCTAACATCAGCATCACCACACCGTGTGATCCAGATGTTAATGGCCGGTGCAATCGAGCGTCTTATTCAGGGCAAAGCGTCAATGGAGCAAGGTAACATTGCTGTTAAAGGCGAACGTTTAGGAAAAGCGCTAGATATCATTATTTGTTTGCGTAGTAGTTTATCAATGGAAGATGGCGGTGATATCGCGACTAATCTCGATGCACTATATGATTTTATGGTCCATCAAATCTATAAGGCAAACCAAGAAAACATCTCTGAGCCAATAGATGACGTCATTGATATGTTGCGTGAAATTAAATCAGCTTGGGAGCAAATTCCGACTGAATTCCACAACATTACTCAGCTTGAAATGTAGTGAAACGATTATTTTCGATTATCTCTGGTGCTTAGCGAGAGATAATCGTTTTCATTTAATTCTTTATAACCTAATAAGGTATATTCATTTTTTACGTCAATAACATGTTTGTTTAGATTGTTTTTTTCTGTTTTTTGTCTCTATTTTCATTTTACCTTGTACTGGTATCACAGCTTTTTGCTGTCTCTGGTTGCCTTATCCTGTGCATTTATTACAATAGCAGCATACCTCTGGTTGCTGTTCCTCTCGAATACGCCACAAAATAGAACATTACCTTAAAGGCAGGCAATATCAATCTTATGCAAGGTTTAGCAAAGACCCTCGTTATTGATGACGATCTGCAGCATCGTCATGACCTAAGTGTCATTCTTAATTTTGTTGGTGAACAGCATGAAGCCGTTTCAACAAATGAAGTTGATAGCTCTCTTTGGGAGAAGGCTTGGGGCGCTTGTCTGTTGGGGAAAATAAACTCCGGTAAATCACTGAATAAAATTCTCGAATTTTTACGCATTCATAATCATATTCCAGTGATTGCATTATCAAACCACGATAATGAATTAGCAGGTTTACCTAATTATGTGGGGGAGTTATCACTACCACTTAATTACAATCAATTAACAGATGCACTACGCCATTGTCAGGAGTTTCTTGGCAAGCAGACACTGCATATTCCACAGCTCGGAAGCAAAAATATGTTATTCCGTAGCATGGTGGGTCGTAGTGATAGTATTAGCCAGGTTCGACGATTAATTGAACAAGTCGCATCAACTGATGCGAGTGTGTTGATTCTTGGTGAATCAGGTACTGGCAAAGAAGTTGTCGCACGTAATATTCATTACCACTCTTCACGTTGTAAAGGGCCTTTTGTACCCGTTAACTGTGGTGCAATTCCTTCTGAGTTATTAGAAAGTGAGCTTTTTGGTCATGAGAAGGGCGCATTTACAGGCGCTATTTCGTCACGTAAAGGGCGTTTTGAATTAGCCGATGGTGGTACATTATTTCTTGATGAAATCGGTGATATGCCGATGTCAATGCAAGTTAAATTATTACGCGTTTTACAAGAACGTAGTTTCGAGCGTGTTGGTGGTAATAAGACAATCAAAGTAAATGTGCGTATTGTTGCTGCAACGCATCGTAACCTCGATGAAATGATTGCTGATAATACATTCCGCGAAGATCTTTACTATCGCTTGAATGTGTTCCCAATCGAAATGCCAGCATTGCGTGAACGTATTGAAGATATACCATTATTGCTTCAAGAATTATTAGCAAGAATGGAAGCTGAAGGCGCGAAACTTATTCATTTCACTCCTCGTGCAATTACATCGCTGATGGAGCATCAGTGGGCGGGTAATGTTCGTGAATTAGCCAATTTGGTTGAGCGTTTAATTATTCTTTATCCTGGTGAAATGGTTGATGTGAACCATTTACCAATGAAGTATCGCTATAGCCATATTCCCGATTTTCAACCGGAAGACAACTTCTTATCAACAGAAGAGCAAGAACAATCTGCATTGGCTGATATGTTTGCTTCTACGTATGTTGAAGAAGAGGATCCGGCGGGTTTGAATGATTTACCCCCTGAAGGCTTAAATCTAAAAGAGATGTTAGCCGAGCTAGAAGTGGAAATGATTCGTCAAGCATTAGAAGCACAAGCGGGGGTGGTTTCTCGTGCCGCTGATATGCTGGGCATGCGTCGTACTACCTTGGTTGAAAAAATGCGGAAATACGGATTGAACAAAGAAGACATTCGTTAATACCGACACCGCTTTGATATATAACAAACAGCCCTTATTTGAAAAAATAAGGGCTGTTTGTGTATTATTATGACTTTCTCTTCGCACATTTTGACTGTTCACTTTTTGTCACTGTCATTTTTTTGACTTTGAACTTGATGTTTTTTAGTTCATAACTGGCTGATATTGTTTGATATATTTTGGCACGAAAAATGCTGTATATGGTTTTTGTGCGCTATTATTCGGTGTAAAATGGACGAGATAGAATCCCCGCTGGGAACGCTGAGCCAACAAGTCAGTCGTTATAAACAAGTATTGGAAGTTATGCCTTCAGGTATGATTTTGCTTGATCCTATGGGGTGTGTCTGCGAAGCCAATCCTGAGGCACACCGTTTACTTGGGGCACCGCTAGAAGGTGAGCGATGGTTTGCGGTTATTCAGCGTGCTTTTGCGCCGCAAGACGACGATGGACATGAGGTATCATTGCGCAGTGGGCGTAAAGTAAAGCTAGCTATTTCTGCTTCTGATGCTGGGCAATTGATTTTTATTACCGATATGACGGAAACCCGTCTTTTGCAATCACGTATTAGTGAGATGCAACGTTTATCATCATTAGGCAAAATGGTTGCATCGTTAGCGCACCAAGTTAGAACACCATTATCTAGCGCTATGTTATATGCTGCTAATTTGTCGACGCCTAATTTGAACACCCAAACCCGTGAACGTTTTCAAACCAAGTTGGTTGATCGATTGCATGATTTGGAAAAACAAGTCAATGATATGTTGTTGTTCGCCAAAGGTGGTGATAACAAAGTTATAAGCCGCTTTAGCATCGAAAGTTTACTCAATGAATTAGAAAACATGGTCGAAGCGCAAGTTCTGACAAACAAGGTTGATTTTAGCATTGATTGTGATGATGAAAGCGTGATGATCTTAGGCAACGAAAATGCACTGGCTAGTGCATTAAGTAATTTGATTACAAATGCGATTCAAATGTCAGAGTATGTTGAGACAAGCTGCAAAATTGTAATCACCTGTGAAGTTCAAAATGACAGTGTAAGCTTATCGGTTTCAGACAATGGCCCCGGTATTGCGCTAGACATGCAGGCGAAAATTTTAGAACCCTTTTACACCACGCGACAGCAAGGTACAGGGCTTGGCCTTGCGGTTGTTCAAATGGTTGCGAATGCACATGACGGTAAACTGTCATTGATATCAGAACTAGGGCAGGGCGCTTGCTTTAGTATCACGATCCCTTTAGCGCAAGATCAAATGCCTTTAGCACAAGATCAACTGCCGTTAGCGACAGAAGCGAGCCTTGAAAGCCGTTAAGCTAGCATCACAATAAAAAATAAGCGATGAAGGAATTTTGATGAATCAAAGCCGCGTATTAGTTGTCGAGGATGACAAAGGACTTCGTGAAGCATTAGTTGATACATTAGCATTAGCTGGTTACCAATGGTTGGAAGCGGATAGTGCCGAAAAAGCATTGCTTATTTTAAAATCAGAACCCGTTGACATAGTGGTTTCGGATGTACAAATGGCAGGCATGGACGGATTAGGCTTATTGCGTAATATTAAGCAAAACTGGCCTAAAACACCGGTTTTGCTAATGACGGCTTACGCGAATATTGAAGATGCAGTCTCTGCGATGAAAGAAGGTGCTATTGATTATATGGCGAAGCCATTTGCACCTGAAGTCTTGCTTAATATGGTGAGCCGTTATGCTCCTACTCGCTGTGCCTCAAGCCAAGCTATTGTTGCTGATGAAAAAAGTCTAAAACTACTCGCTTTAGCCGAAAAAGTCGCCAAAACAGATGCCAATGTCATGGTGCTTGGGCCTAGTGGCTCAGGTAAAGAAGTCATGTCACGTTATATTCATGACCACTCTACCCGTAGTGATGGGCCTTTTGTTGCCATTAACTGTGCCGCAATTCCAGATAATATGCTGGAAGCAACATTGTTTGGTTATGAAAAAGGGGCATTTACGGGGGCCATTCAAGCTTGCCCAGGTAAGTTTGAACAGGCACAAGGCGGGACAATTTTACTGGATGAAATCAGTGAAATGGATCTGAGCTTACAAGCCAAACTATTACGCGTATTGCAAGAGCGGGAAGTTGAACGTTTAGGTAGCCGAAAAAGCATTAAGTTGAATGTTCGAGTACTTGCGACCAGTAATCGCGATCTCAAGCAATATGTTGCACAAGGGAATTTCCGAGAAGATCTTTATTACCGCTTGAATGTATTCCCACTAGTGTGGCCTGCATTATCTGAACGCACCGGTGATATAACCCCGTTAGCCCGTTTTTTTGTAGAGCGCCATTGCATGAACCAAGGTTTACCCGTACTGGTAATCAGCGCGAATGCAGAAGCAAAATTACAGCAATATGATTGGCCAGGTAATGTAAGAGAGCTTGATAATGTTATTCAACGCGCTCTGATTTTATGTGATAGCAGTAGCATTGAAAGTGAGCACATTTTGCTTGAAGGGTTAGATTGGCTAGATGCTGTTAGTTTACAAAATGCCGTTGAGTCAGAATTAAATACAGGCAGTAAACCTATTATACCTGAAATTGAGCCGTTACAAACGGTGTCTGCACGTGATGGACTAGGTAGTGAGTTACGCGAACAAGAGTTTATTATTATTATCGAAACCATAAAAGCGTGCGAAGGGCGTCGAAAAGACGTTGCTGAACAGCTAGGAATCAGTCCGCGAACCCTACGCTACAAATTAGCTAAAATGCGCGATGCCGGAATAGAGATCCCACTCTGATTAATAAATAATTACCACTTAATATGATTACTGCTTAAAACGGGCGTTAAGCTTGCAGTATTAGGGCTTAAGCGGTGATAATCGATAAAAACGTCAATATGCTGACTTTGTGAGGAATAGAATGAACGTTAATGGACTACAAGCAGAAATGAAAGTGATGGGCTTGGAGGCTCAAAATACTTCTCGCCCAGCAACCGGACAGCAAGTCAGTGCCGATTTCGGTGCTTTGTTTAACGATGCAGTTAAATCGGTGAATCAATTACAAAGTCAGTCGAGTGATTTAAGTACCCGTTTTGATCAAGGCGATCGCAGTGTGTCGTTATCCGATGTCATGATTGCCCGTAATAAGTCGAGTGTGGCTTTTGAAGCGACGGTACAGGTACGCAACAAGATGGTTGAAGCGTACAAACAATTAATGAATATGCCCGTATAATGCAGGAAGTTAGTTAGTGTCGGAACAAAACCGCGAATTAGCTGTTGCAGGCAATGATGCATCAACTCAAATGGTCACAGACAATGACCTTGAATTGCAGAATCCTGATGCAGATGAAAAAAGTGCCACACGCGTCGATAGTGTACTCGGAAACCTAGACTTATTACGTCAGGTTATTCTTGTGCTGTCTGTCTCTATTTGCGTCGCGTTAATCGTGATGATGGTGATGTGGATTAAAGAACCCGAAATGCGTCCTTTGGGTACTTATGATACGGCTGAACTTATTTCGATTCTTGACCATTTTGACCAAACAAAAGTTCAGTACGAATTAGATGGCAACACGATTCGCGTACCTGCAGATAATTTTTCTTCGATTCAATTAGGGCTCACCCGTGCAGGCTTGAACAATGCCGTTGCAGAAGGCGATGAAATCTTATTACAAGACATGGGGTTTGGTGTATCTCAACGCCTAGAAGGTGAACGTTTAAAATTAAGTCGAGAGCGACAACTGGCGCGTGCTATTGAACAAATTCGCCAAGTACGTAAAGCGCAGGTGCTATTGGCTATGCCTAAGCAAAGTGTTTTTGTTCGTCATAACCAAGATGCATCAGCCACGGTATTTTTAACGTTAGGTACCAATGGCTCTTTGAAGCAGCAAGAAGTTGATTCAATTGTTGATATGGTGGCAAGTGCTGTACCCAGTTTGAAACCAAATCGGGTAACAGTGACGGATCAACATGGTCGTCTACTTAGCTCGGGTACAGAAGACCCATCAGCGACTGCACAGCGAAAAGAATATGAATTAGAGCGTAAGCAAGAACAAGCTATGCGCGAGAAAATTGATTCGATTTTAATCCCGATCCTAGGTTTTGGTAATTATACCTCGCAAGTTGATGTTGCGATGGATTTCAGCGCACAAGAAGAAACTCGTAAACGTTTTGATCCATCGACGCCGTCAACCCGAAGTGAATACACGGTTGAGAATTACAATAACGGTAATATTGTTGCCGGTATTCCGGGGGCTTTGAGTAATCAACCACCCGCAGATGCCTCTATCCCTCAAGACATTGCTGAGATGCAATCTGGTCGAGGATCGAGTGACGGTGCATCTCACCGAGAAGCAACCCGTAACTTTGAACTTGATACCACCATCAGCCATCGACGAGCTCAAACTGGTACGGTAAGTCGCCAAACCGTTTCTGTCGCTGTTGATTATAAGTCGATAACGAATCCTGAAACAGGCGAAGTAACGCGTGTACCCGTAAGCGAAGCCGAGTTGCTTAAGATCCGTCGTTTGTTGATGGGGGGCGTCGGTTTCTCTGAAGCCCGTGGCGATATGTTAGAAGTTATCGCTATGCCATTTGCTTTACCAACCCAAGAATTAATTGCCGAGTTGCCTATTTGGGAAAACCCGAACTTCAATACATGGGTACGTTGGCTAGCCGCGGCACTGGTTATTATTGTTATCGTGATTGTGTTGATTCGTCCGGCAATGAAAAAGCTACTGTATCCACATCAAGCTGCAGACGGTACGCCATTGGATAAGAACGGTTTGCCTATCTTGTCGTCTGGCGATGATATTGACCTTATTGGCTCTGAATTAGACAGTGTTGATGGTTTTGAATTAAGCAGCAGTAATTTAGATTTGCCGAATTTACATAAAGATGAAGATTTATTAAAAGCAGTCAGAGCACTGGTTGCCAACGAGCCTGATTTGGCGGCTCAAGTTGTGAAAAATTGGGTGAATGAAGATGGCTAATGAAGTTGCAACAGCAGAAGAAAAAAAATTTGATGCCAGCTCGCTATCAGGTATTGATAAAGCCGCCATTTTGTTATTGAGCCTAAGTGAGCAAGATGCCGCGAGTATTATTCGCCACCTAGAGCCCAAGCAAGTACAGCGGGTAGGTGGTTCGATGGCAAGCATGGCAGATTTAAACCAAGATAAAGTGTCGGCTGTTCATCGACATTTTCTGGAAGATATTCAGAAGTACACCAGCATTGGTATGGGCAGCGAAGACTTTGTTCGTAATACATTAATTGCGGCGTTAGGTGAAGATAAAGCCAACAACTTGGTTGATCAAATCTTGATGGGCAGTGGCTCTCGTGGCCTAGATTCGTTGAAATGGATGGATCCACGCCAGGTTGCTAGCATTATTTTGAACGAACACCCGCAGATCCAAACCATTGTATTATCGTATTTAGAACCTGAGCAATCAGCTGAAATACTGGCACAGTTCCCTGAGCGTGTACGACTCGACTTAATGATGCGTATCGCTAATTTAGAAGAAGTACAACCAGCAGCTCTTCATGAATTGAATGACATCATGGAGAAGCAGTTTGCTGGTCAAGCGGGTGCTCAAGCGGCGAAAATTGGCGGCATGAAGGCGGCGGCAGAAATCATGAACTACCTCGACAACAGTGTTGAAGGTATGTTGATGGATCAAATTCGCGAGAACGATGAAGATACCGCGACACAAATTCAAGATCTGATGTTCGTGTTCGAAAACCTTGCAGAAGTGGATGATCGTGGTATTCAGGTTATCTTACGTGATGTACCGCAAGATCTATTACAAAAAGCCCTTAAAGGTGCAGATGATATGTTGCGTGAGAAAATCTTACGTAATATGTCTAAACGTGCAGCTGAAATGCTACAAGATGATCTAGAAGCCATGGGACCAATCCGTGTTGCTGATGTCGAAATGGCACAAAAAGAAATTCTATCGGTAGCTCGTCGTTTAGCTGATGCTGGTGAAATTATGCTGACAGGTAACGGCGGTGCTGATGAGTTCTTATAATCCGTTTTTTGCAAATTTATAGCAGGGTGTTGTTATGAACGATGATCGTCGTCGTGGTTTCTTGCGTGTACCTGAGCATCAAGCAGAAGAGCTTGAGCGCTGGGCATACCCAGATTACAGCAAGACGCGAGAAGCACCACGTGATAACGCCTTAAACTATGATCCTCTTTGGCAACCAGAAGAGTTGGAAGAGGAAGAAGAACAGGGACCTCCGCCCCTTACGGCTGCCGATCTGGAAGACATTCGCCAGTCTGCGAGTGATGAAGGTTTTAATGAAGGAAAAACCGCGGGTCACACCGAAGGTTTTGATGCCGGTAAAATTGAAGGCCTTGAAGCTGGGCATGCTGAAGGTCTTGAACAGGGTTTAGCGCAAGGGCTAGAGCAGGGACAGGCACAAATAACAGAGCATGTATCGCACCTTACTCAATTAGTCGAGAAGTTAGCAAATCCACTGAAACAGCTTGATGCTGAAGTGGAAAGCCAAGTGTTACATTTAGTGACGAGCTTAACGCGTGAACTAATTCGAGTTGAAGTCCAAACCAATCCACAAGTGATATTGAACACCATTCGTGAAGTAATTGCGACATTGCCTATTGCTGAACGCCAAACACGGTTAAGCCTTCATCCTGATGATCTTGAAAACGTTCGTCAAGCCTATGGTGATGAAAACCTTGTTGAACGTAAATGGACATTGATTGGCGAGCCATCGCTTAATCGCGGTGATCTACAAGTACAATCAGGAGACTCAACCGTCGATTATTATATCGAGGATCGTATTCGCCATTTGTTAGAACAATTTAGCGGTGTAAACAGTCAACGAGGCGAAGCGCTATAATGTCTTCCCCACTGGCTAACCGTCTTTCTCAATATCAAACTAAAGGCATTACGTGCCGTCCTATTGCTTCTGGGCGACTTGTGCGTGTTGTTGGCCTTACGCTAGAAGCGATTGGCTGTCGTGCGCCTGTCGGTAGCCTATGTATCGTTGAAACCCTGAATGGTGATTTAGAAGCGGAAGTCGTTGGCTTTTCCGGTGAAATACTATATTTAATGCCCAGCGAACAATTGTTAGGTGTAATGCCTGGGGCTAAAGTAACCCCTGTATTGCATGATAATGGTTTACCTGTTGGCCCTGAATTACTCGGGCGTGTCATTGATGGTGTGGGCAATCCACTCGATGGGCTGGGTGATATATTTACTGAAAAGCGTGCCTCATTTACATCACCCGCAATCAACCCTCTTTCACGTAAACCGATTAAAGAGCCGTTAGATGTCGGCATTAAAGCCATTAATGGTTTGCTTTCTGTGGGTAAAGGGCAGCGAATTGGTTTATTTGCAGGTTCTGGTGTGGGTAAATCTGTCACGCTTGGCATGATGACCCGAGGAACAACCGCTCAGGTTGTCGTTGTTGGGCTGATCGGCGAGCGTGGTCGAGAAGTAAAAGAATTTATTGATGAGATTCTAGGGGAAGAAGGGCGTAAGCGTGCGGTGGTGATTGCAGCACCAGCGGATACTTCACCGTTAATGCGTTTAAAAGGCTGTCAAACAGCATTGGCTATCGCGGAGTATTTTCGTGACCAAGGGTTAGATGTGTTGCTACTTATGGATTCACTGACCCGTTTTGCTCAAGCACAACGAGAGATCGCGTTATCAGTCGGTGAGCCGCCAGCTACCAAGGGCTACCCGCCATCTGTATTTGCAAAACTTCCAGCCTTAGTTGAGCGTGCCGGTAACGGTTCTGGTGATCAAGGCTCTATTACTGCCTTTTTTACCGTATTAACTGAAGGTGATGATCTGCAAGATCCTATTGCTGATGCATCTCGTGCCATCCTTGATGGTCACATTGTGTTGTCTCGTGAGATGGCAGATGCGGGGCATTATCCTGCGATTGATGTTGAGCGTTCAGTCAGCCGTGTTATGCCTGCAATTGTTGACGATGAACATATGCTGATGTCGAAAGCAGTAAGGCAAATATTGTCTATTTGCCGTAAGAACCAAGACTTGGTATCAATTGGTGCTTACAAGCCGGGCACTGATCCTACTATCGATCAGGCCTTTAGCTTTAAGCCGAAATTAGATGCGTACTTACAGCAAGAAATGAAAGAAGCTGTCCCGTATGCAATGTGTGTGAATATGCTGCGATCGACCCTTGGTGGGTAAATTAGGGTGGTGTAATCAGTTGGAAATATTATGTCAAATAACGCATTGAATTTGATTTTAGAGCACGCAAAAGAAGAGGAGCATCAGGCTTCTCTTGCACTGAATCAAGCCCGTATTGAGCGTCAGAATTACCTACAACAACTACAGCAAATTGAACAGTATCGATTAGATTATTGTAAACAACTATCGACTCGTGGTCAGGAAGGTTTAACGGCCAGTTCGTATGGGCATTTGCAAAAGTTTCTTACCCAGTTAGATGAAACGCTCGCGAAACAAAAAGAAGCAGGGCATCAGTTTGAATTTCAAATTGAACAATGCAGCGAGCACTGGAATGAGGTAAGAAAAAAGCGTCGTTCAATCGAATGGCTGCTTGAGAAAAAGCAAACAGAACAACAAAAAATGCTCGACCGGCAAGAGCAGAAAATGATGGATGAGTTTTCAACCCTGCAATTTGCACGACGAAACTTATAAGCCTCATTGTAACCCCCTATTTGGCGCAATTTTTGCATATAATGGCTAACTGTTATTTTCATAATCTCGAGTGGCCATGAAATCGTCCAACTTATTGTCTGCAGATTTAGCACCACCTCTGAAGAACGCTACCGCAGCGAGTTCTTCTAAAGGTGCGTCTGTAACCAATAATACTGTTACTGAATCGACATCAGCAGATAAATCGACTGATAAAAGCATTCAAACTGATCGTTTTTCGAGTGAGTACGAAGCAGCAGTTAAGGGCGATAAAACACCTTCAGCAGAGATGATGAAAAAGTCATCTAATGATGATTTAGTTGAGAAAAATCAAGCTATTGATCTTAAAAGCCAACCAGGCGGAACACATGTCTTAGAGGTTAAAGGTAACAAAGAAGTTTCTCTTGATGGTGAGAATACCGCCGCTTCCGATGTTGTTTCAGTTACGGATGTTTTAGTTAGCGATGCTTCTGTTATTAATGGAACAGAACAAAAAATACCCGTTGATACAGAGTCAAAGCAGCAAGTAATGGCTGAAGGGGAAGAGTTCCTTAACCAGCTATCGGTATCAAATAAGCAATTAGCAGCGCCAAGTGAGCAAGATGGCAAGTTATTGCCACCGAAAACCTCTAATCTTGACGGTCAAAAAAATGGCAGTAATGTTGAGGTGGAGTTACCTACTTCGGGCTTGCTAACTCAAAACACGATACTTCAGCAAAAAAACAATCCTAGTACAACCAAAGAACAGCTAACAGAAACACAGGAATCAGGCGGGTTAAGTGAGGGTGAGTTAGCAAAAGTGTTTGCATCATCCAGTGTTAATAATGACAGTCAACAAATTGACAGTTCAGGTTTGTCATCAAATAATATGCTCGATAAACCAGATGTGGCGGATGATGCTAATATCGGTGAGGGCAAGATAGATAATGCTAAGATAAGTACCTCAGTTGTCGCTACGTCGGGTGCAGTGACTGAAACTGAATCTGAGGATATGGATGTGGATGCATCGTCACCAGATAGTGGTCAACTTGCTATGGCAGGGGCATTGGTGATGCCAAACAATGAGCAAGCCGCATCGGCAGAAAAAAAGGCCTCACCGTCTGTGCAAGCAGATATATCATTATCGATACCTTGGTCGACATCTGCATCAATTCCATCCTCAGCAGCAACAGTGTCAGCTGGGGCGGCAGCATCACCGCTTGTCGCTAGTCCAACAGAGGCTGTAGCGAGTCATTCAATGATGGGCGTTGGTATTGGCATCGCAGGTGCAGCAGCGTTGTTAACGAATAGCGACAATACTGATGGCACTCAAACGAAAGAGATAAATAGTGCTGTTGACAATGCAGGGCTAGTAACAGGCATGGACAGTGCGTTAAATAATACGACGCCAAATACAGACAATAAAGCGAGTGATTTTTCTCAGCAACTCAGTAGCCTGAGTGGGCAGCAAAGTGGTTTGAATATGCAGGCAAAAAGTGAAGCATTAGCCCAAGCACAGTCACCGCTACAATTATCTAAAGAACAAGCTGGTGATCAGGTCTCTGAACGTATCAATATGATGATGTCGAAAAACTTAAAGCATGTTGATATTCGGCTTGATCCACCTGAACTTGGAAAATTACAAATTAGATTGTCACTTAACCAAGATCAGGCATCTGTTCAGTTTACCGTTGGTAACCAGCAAACTCGCGATTTAGTTGAGCATTCAATGCCAAGGTTGCGAGAAATGCTGCATCAACAAGGCTTGCAGTTAGCACAAAGCTCAGTGCAGCAGGATACATCTCGTCAGGCATTTTCAGGGCAGTCTGGCCAACAAAACCAGAATGATTCGGGTGCACAGCAATCTGGCAATCATTCAGGTAATGGCTCTCACGCTGGTGGTAATAATCACGACGATAACGTTACGTCGGGAGGCGAAACTGTCGATATGTATGTGAAACCTGCTGATGATCGTGTCGACTATTATGCTTAATGCGTTAGAATTGCTAGCAAGATATAAAACAATAAATTAAAGCTGACTACAAAAGAAAGGATAGTAAAACGAATGGCTGATGGTGTTGAAAATACGGGAAGTAAAAAGAAGCTTTTTATTCTGATTGCATTGGCTGTAACACTTTTAATTGGTGCAGGGGTCGGTGCATGGCTTTTAATGGGTGATGAAACACCTGAACCCGAGATGGCGACAACATCAGCAAATCAACAAGTTTCGGCAGTCGTCGAGCCTGCGTATTATGTCATCATGCCGCAACCCTTTATTTTTAATGTCGTGGGTGATAAGCGTGATCGTGTCGTGCAAGTAAAAGTTCAGCTAATGGTGCGTGGTAACAATAATGAAGCTCTCGCACAGCAACATATTCCGTTGATTGAAAGTACATTATTGCAATCATTTGGTGCCGCAACTGTAGAGCAGTTACGTACACCAAATGGGCGTGTTGATTTACGTAAGCAGGCATTATTTGCTATTCAATCTTCGATGGAAAAAATCTCTGGCCAGCAAGTAGTCGATCGTGTGCTATTTACTGGCTTCGTAATGCAGTAGGTTAAATGTGAGTGACTTATTAACTCAAGATGAAATCGACGCCCTTTTACATGGTGTCGACGACGTAGAAGATGAAGATGAACAATCCTTAAGTGAGACGGGGATATCATCGTTCGACTTTTCGTCACAGGACCGTATTGTCCGTGGTCGAATGCCTACGCTGGAATTGATCAATGAACGTTTTGCTCGCCACATGCGGATCAGCTTGTTTAACATGCTGCGTAAAACCGCAGAAGTGTCGATTAACGGCGTGCAAATGATCAAATTTGGTGAATACCAAAATACATTATATGTACCTACCAGTTTAAACATGGTGCGATTCCGTCCTTTAAAAGGCACGGCCTTGATAACCATGGAAGCACGTTTAGTCTTTATTTTAGTCGAAAACTTTTTTGGCGGGGATGGTCGCTTTCACGCCAAGATTGAAGGGCGTGAATTTACGCCAACAGAGCGTCGAATTGTACAAATGCTATTGAAATTAGTGTTTGAAGATTACCGTGAAGCGTGGTCTCCCGTTATGGGCGTTGAATTTGAATATCTAGATTCAGAAGTTAACCCGACCATGGCAAACATCGTTAGCCCAACAGAAGTCATTGTGGTGAGTTCTTTCCATATTGAAGTGGATGGTGGTGGTGGTGATTTCCATGTTGTTATGCCGTATTCAATGGTAGAGCCGATCCGCGAGCTACTAGATGCTGGTGTTCAAAGTGACAAAATGGACAAAGATGTCCGTTGGAGTATGGCGCTGCGTGAGGAGATCATGGATGTACCTGTGAATCTTCGTGCTAAATTATTGGATGTCGATTTATCGTTACGCGATTTAATGGAATTACAAGCTGGCGATATTATCCCTATTGATGTACCAGAGTCGGCAACAGTATTTGTAGAAGATCTGCCGACTTATCGCGCCAAAATGGGTAAATCGGGTGATAACATCGCCTTAAAGGTTACGCAAAAACTCAAGCGACCAGATATGGTAAAAACGGATTTAGCTTTTCTAGACCGTGATGAACTCGGCGCTGCATTACTCAATATTAATAACTCAGACGATTAAAAAAATAGGTAATATTATGTCTCAGAATGATCAACAAATGGCTGACGATTGGGCTGCGGCACTTGCTGAGCAAACTGTCGATGGTGCACAACCCGCACCTTTAGAAGAGCTTGTTGATGAAAGTACGCCGATTTCGGATGATGAGCGTCGTAAACTTGATACGATCATGGATATTCCGGTCACTATTTCAATGGAAGTAGGGCGAACTCAAATTAGTATTCGTAACCTGCTGCAATTGAACCAAGGTTCCGTTGTAGAACTTGACCGCATTGCCGGTGAGCCATTGGATGTTATGGTGAACGGCACATTGATAGCGCATGGTGAAGTTGTTGTCGTGAATGATAAGTTCGGTATTCGTCTTACCGACGTAATTAGCCAGACAGAGCGCATTAAGAAATTACGTTAAGGTTTGTTATGAGATCCCCTTTTTTAGTATTGATTAGCTTTGGGTTGGTCGTTTTTACTGCACCGGCATTGGCAGCCTCTCTGGCTCCCGAGATGAATATAGCCACGACATTAGCTTCATTAGTGTTAGTGGTTATTTTTATTGTTTTTTTAGCTTGGTTACTAAAACGTATGAAGTTGCCTGGTATTCAAGGGGCTGATGGGGCACTTAAAGTCCTGAAGCAGTTACCGATAGGACAACGTGAACGTATTGTTTTATTACAAGTTGGTGAAGAGCAATTATTGGTTGGTGTTACTCAGCACAATATTTCTTTGTTGACGAAGTTAGAACAGCCTTTGGCACTGGATGCACAGCCGAGTGGTGATTTTGCGAACCACTTAAGTAAGTTATTAAAGACCAATGATAAAAAATAACCTTATTGCTGCTGTTCTGGCAGCTTTTGCTTTCTTTGTCAGTTTACCTGTAATGGCAGAAACGGATGCAATGGTACTGCCTGCGACGTCAGCCAGTGAAAGCGTAACCGTGAGTAGCATGCAAAACGACCAAGGAGCTGCGAGCTTTATTCAATCTGCAAGTCGTGGTGGTATTCCTGCTTTTTCTGTCACCACTAATCCTGATGGCGGCGAAGATTATTCGGTAACGTTGCAGATCCTCGGCTTAATGACGGCATTGGGTTTTTTACCTGCCATTGTTATTTTGATGACCTCATTTACCCGTATTGTGGTGGTGTTATCCATTCTTCGACAAGCAATGGGTTTACAACAGACGCCATCGAATCAGGTTATTATTGGTATTGCACTATTTATGACATTCTTTGTGATGTCGCCAGTCATCGATAAGGTAAATGCTGATGCTGTTCAGCCCTATATCAATGAAGAAATTACCGCTGCGCAGGCATTTGAAACAGCCCAAGTGCCGTTACGCCAATTTATGCTCAAACAAACACGTGTTAAAGACTTAGAAAGTTTCGTTAATATGTCAGGCTCGACAGTAACTACACCCGAAGATGTACCGATTACGGTATTGATTCCTGCATTTATAACATCTGAATTGAAAACGGCATTTCAGATTGGATTTATGCTGTTTTTGCCTTTCTTGATCATTGACCTTGTTGTTGCTTCTGTCTTGATGGCAATGGGTATGATGATGCTGTCACCGATGATCGTATCGTTACCCTTTAAGTTAATGTTGTTTGTTCTGGTTGATGGCTGGAACCTTATCTTGACCACGTTGGCGGGAAGTTTTGGTACTTAGTTGTTAGATGTCTATTGCTACATCTGGCTTCTTATTAAGTATCGAATCGAAAAGGAAGTGTTATGACACCTGAAGCGTTTGTCGAAATATTTCAAGAAGCTTTGTTTATGGTACTTATTATGGTGTGTGCCATTGTTGTGCCTGGTCTATTAATTGGTCTAGTCGTTGCGGTTTTCCAAGCGGCCACCTCGATCAATGAACAAACATTAAGTTTCTTGCCCCGATTAATTGTAACCTTATTAGCACTGATGTTTTTTGGACATATGATGACAGGAATGCTGATGGATTATTTTTTTCGCATCATAGATCGTATCCCCCAGATTTTATATTAGCGTTGCTTATGATTTTTTTGATCACGCATAATCTACGGCTTATTTATAACGATGGTTTATCAATAATAATGGCTAACCTGTAACGATGGCTTACCCGTCAGCACTTATACTCGATTGGCTAGCTAATTATTTTTGGCCCTTTACGCGCATTTCATCGATGATGATGACAATGACGTTTTTTGGTGCCCGTTTTGTCTCGCCTAAAATTCGTTTGTATCTTGGTTTAACCGTTACTTTTGCAGTCATGCCTGCATTACCCGCAGTGCCAGCTAACATTGAATTATTGTCTTTGCAGGGTTTTTTAATCACGGCTCAACAAATTGTTATTGGTGTATCCATTGGGTTAGTGACGCAATTTGTGACGCAAACCTTTGTTTTAGTTGGGCAAATATTGGGCATGCAATCTAGTTTAGGTTTTGCATCCATGGTTGATCCGGCTAATGGCCAGAATACGCCAGTGCTTGGTCAGCTTTACCTATTTCTTGCAATCATGCTGTTCTTGGCAACAGATGGTCACCTTGAAATGCTAAATGTTATCGTACTGAGTTTTAAAACATTGCCGATAGGGCAAGAAATGTTTCGCCCCGATGATTATTACCAATTGGCGGGTTGGTTTGGTCATATGTTTAAAGGTGCGCTTAACATGGCATTGGCAGGTGTTATTGCTTTGTTAACGGTGAACTTATCGTTTGGCGTAATGACGCGAGCTGCACCACAGCTAAATATCTTTGCGTTAGGCTTTTCATTTGCATTGCTACTGGGTTTACTTATCAGTTGGTACTTGGTTATGGGTATGTTGCCTCAGTATCAACATGCTTGGGATTTTGGCTTTCAGCAGATCTGTAGCCTGATTAGGGTGGATTGCTGATGGCAGAGTCTGACGGACAAGAACGTACCGAAGACGCCACGCCCAGGAAACTCGAGCAAGCTCGAGAAAAAGGGCAAGTAGCACGTTCTAAAGAGTTAGCGTCTGTTGCTGTATTGGTAATGGGAGCTGTTTCGCTGATGTGGTTCGGTGAAGGGCTGGGTAAAGCGTTATCTGAAGTCATGGCGCAAATGTTTTCGCTTAGTCGTGAAGAAATTTATGATCTAAGTCGGTTATTCTCAATAATGCTCAGTGCAATATGGAGTGTTGTTTTTCCGCTTGGTTTGGTATTGGTCGTTCTATTTTCTGCGGCGCTGATTGGTGCGGCGGGTTTAGGCGGTGTGAGTTTTTCTGCTGAAGCGGCAATGCCTAAATTGTCAAAAATGAACCCAATGAGTGGATTCAAGCGCATGTTTGGCATGCAAAGTTGGGTTGAACTCATTAAATCAATTCTGAAGGTTTTGTTGGTTGCGGGTGTTGCAGCTTACTTAATGTATTCAAGCTTGAACGATTTCTTCTTATTAAGTCTAGAAATTTATCCGTCTAATATCTTTCATGCACTTGATATTTTGATGCAATTTATTTTATTGATTTGTTGTTCACTGCTGGTGATTGTGGCAATTGATGTGCCATATCAAATTTGGCAGCACAATGAACAATTAAAAATGACCAAGCAAGAAGTGAAAGATGAATACAAAGACACCGAAGGTAAGCCTGAAGTAAAAGGGCGTATTCGTATGCTTCAGCGTGAAATGGCACAACGACGAATGATGGCTGATGTGCCTCAAGCAGATGTTATTATCACCAACCCAGAGCACTTTTCGGTTGCGCTACGTTATGATCCTAAGCTCGATTCAGCCCCTATTGTTATCGCCAAAGGTGTAGATCATACAGCATTGAAAATCCGAGAAATCGCGAATAAACATAATATCGATATTGTGCCAGCACCGCCGTTGGCACGTGCTATCTATCATACCACTGAGTTAGAACAACATATTCCTGATGGATTATTTGTCGCGGTTGCTCAGGTGTTAGCGTATATCTTCCAATTGAAGCAATATCGAAAAGGGCAAGGGCAGCGGCCTAAGTTGGCTAAAGAAGCGATGATAATCCCGACGGAACTACGTCATTAAAGGAGGTATATCGTGATTATGAACTTGAATGGATATATTGATTGAATAATGCTCACGTTAGGACTTTTTAAATTTACGCGCTAACTTATAATGTTGTAAATAATGGCAAGAATCACAAAATTCATTCCTTTTATAATCGCTTATATAAATATCTGTTAACCTCCATTGGTGTCAAAAAAGTGACAACCGTATGGGCATGATTCTTGCTTAGGTAGTTATTCTTTCTGGTCGCTCGAATACATTAATCTGAGCCACCATTGTCATGTGTGCCGTGTTGAAAAATTAAGATTTCATGAAACTATCGCTACCATTTTTGGATAAATTACCGTTATCCCGATTACAGTCTTTGCCTGCAGTAGGCGCACCAGTCATGGTATTGGCAACATTGGCAATGATTATCTTGCCGATGCCTCCAATGCTATTGGATATGGCATTTTCTTTTAATATCGCGCTATCGCTGGTGGTATTACTGGTTACGATTTATACCCGTCGCCCACTTGATTTTGCTGCATTTCCAACGGTGCTTTTAATTGCCACGTTATTGCGATTAGCCCTTAACGTTGCCTCGACCCGAGTTGTTTTACTCTATGGCCATGAAGGTCCTGATGCGGCTGGGCAAGTGATTGATGCCTTTGGCTCAGTTGTGATAGGCGGAAACTACGCGGTTGGTTTGGTCGTCTTTCTTATTTTGATGATCATTAACTTCATGGTTGTAACTAAAGGTGCAGGGCGTATCTCAGAAGTGAGCGCGCGTTTTACCTTGGATGCTTTACCCGGTAAACAGATGGCAATAGATGCCGACTTGAATGCAGGGCTAATCGATCAAGATCAAGCACGTACTCGCCGTTTCGAAGTAACAAAAGAAGCGGATTTTTACGGTTCTATGGATGGTGCGTCGAAATTTGTAAAAGGTGATGCCATTGCGGGTATATTGATTCTTTGCATCAATATTATTGGCGGATTGATCATTGGTATGGTGCAACATGACTTACCATTTAGTGATGCTATTCAAATATATAGCTTATTGACCATTGGTGATGGGTTGGTCGCTCAGATACCGTCACTGTTACTGTCGATTGGTGCGGCAATGATGGTAACCCGTCAAAATACTGACGAGGACATGGGGCAGCAGCTGTATTTTCAGTTGTTCAATAATCCTCAGTCGTTGGTTGTAACGGGCGGTATCTTATTTGTAATGGGTATTGTACCTGGTATGCCGCATATACCATTTTTGTTATTAGCGGCCATGATCGGTGGCTTCGCCTATTGGCGAATTAAGAAAGAAAAACGTGATGCGCTTATCGAAAAAGAAGCACCATCAACAGAGCTGGCGTTGAAACCCTCGCAGAAAGAGCTCTCATGGGATGATGTTCAACCGGTTGATATTGTTGGGCTTGAAGTGGGTTATCGTTTAATCCCTATGGTTGATAAAGAGCAAGGCGGAGAGTTACTTGATCGCGTGAAAGGGGTGCGTAAAAAACTATCACAAGATTTTGGATTTCTTATTCCTCCCGTACACATTCGCGATAATTTGGAGTTGCCACCGAATAGCTATCGTATCAGCTTGATGGGCGTAGCTTGTGGTGAAGCCAATATTCACCCCAATATGGAATTAGCGATTAATCCAGGGCAGGTGTTTGGTACGATTGATGGTGAGACAACCACTGATCCTGCTTTTGGGTTAGAAGCGGTATGGATAATGGAATCACAGCGCGAGCATGCGCAAGCATTAGGTTATACCGTTGTCGATTCCGCAACGGTATTAGCAACACATTTAAGTCAAATATTGACCAATAGTGCATCACAATTACTCGGACATGAAGAAGTACAGAACTTACTCGAGATGCTAGGTCAATCAACACCGAAGCTGGTTGACGGTTTTGTGCCGGATCAGTTGCCGTTAGGTGCGGTGGTTAAAGTGATGCAGAACTTACTGAACGAGGCAATTCCTGTCCGCGATATTCGAACAATTATTCAGACATTGTCGGAGTACTCATCAAAGAGTCAAGATCCTGACATTTTAACTGCGGCAGTTAGAATTGGTTTAAAACGTTTAATCGTACAAGAAATCAATGGTATAGAGATTGAATTGCCTGTAATTACATTGGTTCCAGAATTGGAACAAATTTTGCATAAAACAATGCAATCTGCTGGTGGTGAATCATCAGGTATTGAACCTGGTTTAGCTGAGCGACTTCAACGTTCATTGACTGAAGCAACGCAACAGCAAGAGTTGAAAGGGGAGCCTGCAGTATTACTGACATCTGGTGTCTTACGTTCAACACTTGCAAAGTTTGTTAAAAATACAATACCAAGCTTGCGCGTGCTGTCTTATCAAGAAGTGCCTGATGAGAAGCAAATACGTATCGTGAATGCAGTCGGTAATTAAACGCTATTTGTGAAGAGCCTTATTGGCTAATTACTTTGGTCTGTTAATTGGATTTGATGGAAATCTCGACTTCGGTTAAAGCGTGATTTGACGGGAATATAAGAGTGAAAATAAAACGATTTTTTGCCAAAGACATGCGAACAGCGCTCAGTGAAGTAAAAGAAGAGCTAGGTGCTGATGCGGTAATCATGTCCAATAAAAAAGTGACCGGCGGAGTCGAAATTGTTGCTGCCGTTGATACAGATATTGCGAATGAACCACCAAAAGCATCTCAAAACACACGTGATGCTTTGGCTAATCGTCTTGGTCAAGCAAAGCGAAAGCTGGCTGAAGACCAAGTACAGATAAAGCAATCAGCAGCAAGTCGTTTTGCCAGTGTATTGCAAAACTATACTGGCGATAAGCCAAAAGATAGTTCACCAGAACCTGACTCGTTATCGGCATTACTGAACCGCCAGTCCAAACAGCACGGTGAGTCTTCGGAACGTCATAGCTACGATCGCTCAAACAGCGATAATCGCGGTGGACGTTCGCCTTCGGCGTTACAGGCACATAATAAGCAGCCTCCTCAAAGGGAGTCTCATGCTCAAGGGCAGGGGAATTATCGGAATATGGGCGATGGACATCGTGCAGGCTCTGATCGTTTCAGTGGCGAGCATAGCGATAATCGTCAATCAGGATACTCTGCTCGAGGTATGAATTCTGCTCAACAATCGAAGGCTAATCCATTAGATTTTGGTGATTATCGTCGTCCGTACCCTGCGCGCAATGAAAAGCCGCAAAATGAACCGCGACAGCGCGAGCAAGCATCAGAGTTTGGCCGTGGACGTGATAGCCGAGCTGAATCCTCTTTTAGCCATAATAGCTCTCGTTTTAATCAGTCGCGTTTAGATCCGTCACGTTATGATGCGAAATCGCCACATTCAAACGATGAAATGGAGACGATGCGTTCAGAAATGTCATCGATCCGCAGTTTGCTTGAACACCAGTTATCTGGCTTGATGTGGCAAGAAGTCGAACGACGTGAACCTATGCGCGCAATGATGATAAAGCGATTAGAAAAAATGGGTTTATCATCAGAACTTGCCGACCAATTTGCGAGTTATATTCCAGAAGATGTACCCGCCCATGAAGCATGGCCAGCATTACTGGATTTATTAGCAGATCAAATTATTACGACCAGCGATTGTATTTTAGAAACCGGTGGTGTGGTCGCTTTATTAGGACCAACAGGCGTAGGTAAAACAACCACCATTGCCAAGCTTGCTGCCAGAGCGGCGATGGATTTCGGTGCAGATGAAATTGCACTGGTTACAACCGATACTTACCGTATTGGTGCACATGAACAATTGGCCACTTATGGACGAATTATGGGGTGTCCGGTAAGAGTTGCTAAAGATGCTGAAGAACTTGCCGATATACTTCATCAGTTAAGACATCGACGTTTAGTATTGCTTGATACTGCGGGCATGGGGCAACGAGATATTCGTTTATCAGAGCAGCTTGATACTTTAATGCAAAACAGTGGCGCACATATTCGCAGCTTCCTTGTTTTGCCTTCAACGGCTCAGCGTCGAGTATTACAAGAAACCATTGAACATTTCCGCCGGATACCGCTTTCAGGCTGTGTGCTGACAAAGCTGGATGAATCATTAAGTTTAGGAGAGGTAATGTGCGTGACAATACAAAATGCATTACCTATTGCTTACTTAGCAGATGGTCAGCGTGTTCCCGAAGACATTAAAGTTGCAACAGGTAACTACCTTGTCTCACGCGCTAATGAATTATTAGAACAAGAAATTAGTCAGCAATCTCATTTCTGGAGTAGTGATAGTTCAGAGAACAAGGCGGCGGATTATTATGATTGAGAACATGATGCACGATCAAGCAAGCGGCTTGCGCCGTATGACAAAATTATCATCAACGAAAGTGATTACGGTGACTGGCGGTAAAGGTGGCGTGGGTAAAACTAACGTGACGTTAAGCATGGCTATTTCAATGGCTCGCCAAGGTAAAAAAGTGATGGTGCTCGATGCCGATTTAGGGTTGGCAAACGTTGATGTGATGTTAGGTCTACGTTCTGGGCGAAACTTATCGCATGTACTTGCTGGGCAGTGTGACTTGCAAGATGTGATTCTTGAAGGTCCGTACGGTGTTAAAATTATTCCCGGTTCATCAGGCACACAAAAAATGGCGGAGCTATCTCCGGCACAACATGCAGGCTTGATTCGTGCCTTTGGTAACTTGCAAGATGACATTGATGTGTTACTTGTTGATACTGCCGCTGGTATTTCGGATATGGTGCTAAGTTTTGCTCGCGCAGCACAAGATGTCTTGGTGGTCGTATGTGACGAACCAACCTCGATTACTGACGCGTATGCACTCATCAAAGTATTAAGCCGTGAATACGATGTTCAGCGTTTTAAAATTGTAGCCAACATGGTGCGAAGCTACCGTGAAGGGCGTGATTTATTCACTAAGTTAACGCGAGTCACTGAGCGATTTTTAGATGCAAACCTTGAACTTGTTGCTTGTGTGCCTCTAGATGACCGCGTTCGCCAAGCGGTTAAACGGCAGAAGATTGTTGTTGATGCCTTCCCACGCTGTCCGGCAGCGTTAGCATTAACGTCATTATCGAACAAGGCGTTGACTTGGCCTGTTCCACACAATCCGGGTGGTCATTTAGAATTCTTTGTTGAAAGATTACTGGTGAAGCCAACTTCTTCAGAGGTGCCACGAGGTGAATAAAGCTCTTGCTTATGGGCAATATAAGGAAAGCCCGCAAGCATTTATCGAGCGCTATTCGTCGCTGGTTAAACGCATTGCGTATCACCTGATGGGAAGGCTTCCGTCTAGCGTACAAGTCGAAGACTTGATTCAATCAGGTATGATTGGTTTGCTAGAAGCACAGCAGAATTATGACCCAACCAAAGGGGCGAGTTTTGAAACCTTTGCGGGTATTCGTATTCGAGGAGCCATGTTGGATGATATTCGTCGTGGTGATTGGGTTCCTCGATCTGTGTATAAGAATAACCGACGCATAACCGAGGCCATGGCACAGCTTGAAAACAAGTTAGGTCGCGACCCTACAGATACAGAAATTGCCGAACATCTCGAAATGACGCTCGAGCAGTATCATCAAGCATTAAATGATGTTAATTGTGGGCGTCTTGTTGGCATGGACGATCTTGGCGTATCAGAAGATGCAGTGACAACCGAGACGTCACGAGAAGAAAATCTTCCCTTTCAGGGTGTTGTAGATGATAATTTCCGTCAATCTTTGGCAGATGCCATCAAAACGCTCCCTGAAAGAGAGGCTTTGGTTCTATCACTTTATTATGACGAAGAACTTAATCTTAAAGAGATTGGAGCCGTTGTTGGGGTGAGTGAATCCCGAATTTGCCAGATTCATAGTCAGGCTATGCAACGTTTGCGCTCTAAGCTAACCGCTTGGGCTGCTTAATACTGTTTAGTATTACTAAATAAAACCTAGATAAAAAACACTGTGACCTCAGTGGAGGCAACTTTGAACAAAAATATAAAAATCTTAATTGTTGATGACTTTTCGACAATGCGACGTATCGTTAAAAACTTATTACGTGATCTGGGTTTTAATAATACCCATGAAGCTGATGATGGCTTAACGGCATTACCAATGTTGAAAAAAGGCGATTTTGATTTTGTCGTTACAGATTGGAACATGCCAGGTATGCAAGGTATCGATTTACTTAAACACATCCGTGTTGATGAACAATTGAAGCACCTACCTGTTCTTATGATCACGGCAGAAGCAAAGCGCGAGCAAATCATAGAAGCGGCACAAGCTGGTGTGAATGGATACATTGTTAAACCATTTACTGCCGCAACGTTGAAAACGAAGCTGGATAAAGTTTTCGAGCGGATGCAGTAATAGCTGCTGATTGAGCGTAAAGGGCAAGGGTAATAATAATAATGATTTCACTCGAACAGGCACAACAACTTGTTAGCTTACTGGAAAGTGGCAAGCAGGCTGAAGCCAATTCACTGGTGCAGACTGTCGTTTCTGATTCACAGGAACCGATGTTTGCAGAGGTGGGTAAAATAACCCGGCAATTACATGATTCGCTCGCAAACTTTCGCCTTGATCCTCGTATTAATGATTTAGCTAAAACTGAAATACCTGACGCCCGCGATCGTCTTTCTTATGTGATTGATAAAACGGAAGCGGCAGCGAACAAAACGATGGATGCGGTCGAAAGTACTTTACCTATCGCAGATAAACTTCACGAGACATTGCTTCAAGTTCACCCCCAGTGGAAGCGCTTAATGGCTGGCAAAATTGAACTCTCAGAGTTCAAAATAATGTGCCACGACATTGATCATCTATTGGTGCAGGTTGAAGGTGATAGTTGTGAACTTCGCAATCAACTGACAGAAATAATGATGGCACAGGACTTTCAAGACCTTACCGGACAAATTATTCGTCGTGTGATTGAGTTAGTGCATGAAGTTGAAGACCGATTGGTTGATATTCTTAAAGCGTTTGGCATGGAACAAGACGATAGAGCAGAAACCCTCACGGTAGCGGCGCTGACCCCTGAAGGTCCAATTGTTAATGCAGAAGAGCGTGAAGATGTTATGTCTACGCAAGATGATGTTGACGATTTGCTATCAAGTCTTGGATTTTAGGGGAAAAATATGAGCTTTGATTTAGACGAAGATATCCTACAGGACTTTTTAATTGAAGCTGGGGAAATTTTAGAGTTGCTTTCGGAGCAGCTCGTTGAGCTAGAGCGTAATCCTGATGATTCAGATTTACTGAATGCTATTTTCCGTGGATTTCACACAGTAAAAGGCGGTGCTGGTTTTCTTTCTTTAGCTGAACTCGTAGATGCGTGCCACGGTGCGGAAAACGTGTTCGACTTATTGCGAACTGGTAAACGAAAGATAACACCTGAACTGATGGATGTTATTCTTGAAGCGTTAGATGCCATCAACATCATGTTTGGGCAAGTTCAAGAGAGTCAGCCATTAGACCCAGCAAAGCCGAGCCTACTTGAAGCGATGCACCGTTTCAGTAAGGCGCCAACTGCACAAGAACTGACTCAGCCTGCTGCTGAACCAGCTCCTGTTGCCGAAATACCCGTGTTATCACCTGTAACGCCACCAGTCTCTCAGAGTAATACATCTGCTATGGTTGGTGATTCAGTTGATGATATGACACAAGACGAATTTGATCGTTTGCTTGATGAACTTCACGGCCAAGGTATGAGCCCAACCGCTAGCCTAGATGTGCCAGAGTCAGCACCTGCTGCTGGTACTAGTGTGATTTCTCAAATTCAAGCAGAAAGCGGTGATATCACTGATGATGAATTTGAACGTTTACTGGATGAACTGCATGGTGTTGGGAACAGCCCTGTATTGAATCAAACTACGATGTCAGAATCGACGGCCAAGCCGATTCCCGTTGCAGCAGCTCCAATAGAGGTAGGTGCTAGCGATGATGATTTAATGTCAGATGATGAATTTGAACGTCTGTTAGATGAATTACATGGTAGTGGTAAAGGTCCGTCAGAAGAAGAATTAGAAGCTGCTACTAAATCTATTGAAACAATGATAGCTGAAAGTAATACGCCAGCTGTTACTCAACCATTACCTGTAATGCCTACTGCAACGGTAGTTGCTGATGCGGTGATTTCTCAGCCAGTTGCTGAACGTAAATCTCAGCAAGTTATACCTGAAAAAGTGAAGCCGAAAGCCCAAGCAGATTCAACGGTGCGTGTAGAAACCTCAACGCTTGATAACATTATGAATATGGTGGGTGAGCTTGTTTTGGTTAGAAACCGTTTAGTCAGTTTAGGGCTAAACAATAATGACGAAGACATGTCAAAAGCGGTAGCTAACCTTGATGTAGTCACGGCAGATCTACAAGGTGCGGTAATGAAAACCCGCATGCAACCAATCAAGAAAGTCTTTGGTCGATTCCCACGCGTCGTGCGAGATTTAGCACGTACCTTAAAGAAAGACATCGTGTTGGAAATGCGTGGTGAAGACACCGATCTTGATAAAAATTTGGTTGAAGCACTTGCGGATCCATTGGTTCACTTGGTGCGAAACTCTGTCGATCATGGTATCGAAATGCCAGATGTTCGTGCAAAAACAGGTAAGCCTCTTGTCGGTACTGTCTTACTATCAGCCTCTCAAGAAGGTGATCACATATTGCTGACCATTGAAGACGATGGTGGTGGTATGGATGCAGACAGATTACGTGCAATTGCAGTCGAACGTGGTGTGATGGATGCCGATTCAGCCTCTCGAATATCAGATAACGAAGCCTATAACCTGATCTTTGCACCGGGGTTCTCGACCAAAAAAGAGATTTCAGATATCTCGGGTCGTGGTGTGGGTATGGACGTTGTTAAAACAGCGATTAACCAATTAAATGGTTCAATTTATATTGATTCCGCCTTAGGAAAAGGCACCCGAATTGATATTAAAGTTCCATTGACTCTAGCCATACTTCCGACCTTGATGGTTGGCGTTTCTGAACAGCCTTTTGCATTGCCTTTAGCGAGTGTGAATGAGATCTTCCATTTAGATCTGCGTAAAACGAATAAAGTCGATGGGCAATTAACCATCATTGTGCGTGATAAAGCGATTCCACTGTTTTACCTCCAAGATTGGTTGTTGGGTAGTAGAGCTGCGGTGAAGAGCGATCGTGTACATGGCCATGTTGTTATTGTGCAGATTGGTCACCAGCGTGTAGGCTTTGTGGTCGATACGTTAATTGGTCAAGAAGAAGTCGTGATAAAGCCTCTTGATGATTTACTTCAAGGTACGCCTGGTATGGCAGGTGCAACCATTACAAGTGATGGTCATATTGCACTTATTCTTGATGTGCCCAATTTATTAAAGCATTACGCTGGCAACTAATTAATCTGATCACTCATTATTATAATGTTAGGGGCAAGGCAATGCCCCTAACCATTAAGATCAGGTAGATACGGGATTATAACTACATGACAGTTAAAGTTTTGGTGGTGGACGATTCCAGTTTTTTCCGTCGCCGAGTAAGTGAAATTATTAATGCAGATCCTCGTTTAGAGGTAATCGGCAATGCGGTTAATGGCAAAGAAGCTGTTGAATTAGTACAGAAACTGCAACCAGACGTTATTACCATGGACATTGAAATGCCTGTAATGGATGGCATTACAGCGGTTCGGGAAATAATGAAGGTACTGCCTACGCCTATTCTAATGTTTTCATCGCTAACCCAGGAAGGGGCAAAGGCGACACTGGATGCATTAGATGCGGGTGCTTTAGACTTCTTGCCTAAGAAATTTGAAGATATTGCACGCAATCGCGATGAAGCAATTAGTCTGTTGCAAAAGCGTGTCGGCGAGTTAGCACGTAAACGCATGTTTATGCGCCGCCCGCTAAGAACGACACCCGCTGTTGTGCCTGTTAGCCGACATTCAGCACCTGTCAATGCGGCTTTAACTACAGCAGCGCGAACAACAGCGGCTCGCGTAACGCCGACTTCGACGACTCGACAAACGATGCACTCTGCCGTAGCCGCGAAGCCAATGGCGCGCTTTAAAGCATCGGGTAAGAAATACCAATTGATGGCAATAGGTACGTCGACGGGAGGGCCTGTTGCATTGCAAAAAATATTAACGCAATTGCCTGCAAACTTTCCGTATCCAATCGTGTTAGTTCAACACATGCCCGCAACGTTTACTGCTGCATTTGCTGCTCGTTTGAATAATCTGAGCAAAATTAGTGTGAAAGAAGCAGAAGACGGCGATACATTGCGTGCTGGTGTTGCTTATTTAGCACCAGGTGGCAAGCAAATGATGCTTGAAGGTAGACCTGGTTCTGCCCGCCTTCGCATATTGGATGGTGGCGAACGTATGAACTATAAACCGTGTGTAGATGTGACATTTGGTTCTGCCGCTAAGGTTTATAACGATAAAGTATTGTCGATGATCCTTACTGGTATGGGGGCGGATGGGCGTGAAGGTGCGCGAATGTTAAAAACGCATGGTTCAACCGTTTGGGCACAAGATGAAGAAAGTTGTGTGGTTTACGGTATGCCGCAAGCTGTTGCAAAAGCCGGTATCTCAACGGAAGATTTACCATTAGAACGTTTTGCGGAACGTATTTTAGTGGAAGTTGGACGGTAAGGAGTCGGCTTTGAAAATCTGGAGCATAGCGAATCAAAAGGGTGGTGTCGGTAAAACGACCACGACAGTCACTCTTGCTGGTTTATTAAGTGAGCGGAAAAAACGTGTGTTATTAGTCGACACCGATCCGCATGCTTCGTTGACGACATATTTAAAGTTTGATTCAGACTCTGTGCCTGCAAGTCTTTTCGATTTATTTCAGCTGCCAGAGGTGACTCGAAGCGCAGTACAGCCTTTGATTCTAAATACAGCGTTTGAAAATATTGATATTATACCGGCTCATATGTCTCTGGCGACCTTAGATCGCGTAATGGGAAGCCGTGGTGGTATGGGGTTAGTGCTTAAAAAAGCCTTGAATAGCCTAATCGACAATTATGATTATGTCTTGATTGATTGCCCTCCGGTATTAGGGGTAATGATGGTGAATGCACTAGCGGCCAGTGATCGTATTTTGATCCCCGTTCAAACCGAATTTCTAGCCATGAAAGGGCTTGAACGTATGATGCGAACACTACAGATTATGCAAAAGTCACGTCCATCAGGTTTTAAGGTAAGCATTGTGCCCACGATGTACGACAAACGTACACGCGCCTCATTGCAGACATTACAAGAATTAAAAATGCGCTTTCCTGATCAAATATGGGCATCAGCAGTACCGATAGATACGAAGTTTCGTGATGCAAGTATGAAGCATATGCCACCGTCACTGTTTGCGCGTAATTGCCGTGGTGTTTTTGCGTATAAAACATTATTAAATTATTTAGAGCGGTTGGATCAAGATGAACGATAAAAGTCGTTTATCCAGTGAACAAGCGCTGGATGATTATTTTAATGATTTACTGGTAGAGCCTTCTGCTGTTGAAGATGACGTCATCTCTGATGAAACCAGTATTCCGTTTGATTTTGAGCAATTGGCTGAATCGAGAGGTAACGATACTAGTACTCAATTAGAGTCAGCATCTTCTGTTTTAGCTGAGCAACCTATTTTAGCCGATGTCGAACGCAGGTCGAAAAAAACACATCAAGGGCTAGACTGGACATCTGCATCAAAACCAGAGCCAGTGCACACAATAAGAGCACAACCTGCAAGTCTTAGTGAACAGGTATTACCTGAATCACCTCGTGCTTTTGAAACAGAGGCATCGTGTGACGAACATTTTGCTGAGTTGGGTAGTGTTCAGCGATTGTTAAGTCAAATGACATCGATATCGACAGACTCTGAGACTGAGGTTGAAATAGAAACAGAGTGTGCCAGTACCGCAGAGATCGACACAGAATCACTGACGGTGACACAACAAGATACGCAATGTGCTACCTCTGATGATATTGACATCGTCACAAGTGAATCAATATCTGAAAAAACTGATACAGATACAGATACAGATGTTGCTGTTCAAGTGGAAGCTGGAGGTGAGCAACCACCAGAGCAATGGCATCACTTAGATAAAGAACAAGATTTTCAAGCGTTATTTTTTGAAGTCTGTGGTGTTACCTTTGCGGTAGCATTGACTGAGCTTGGTGGTATCCACCAAATGATGGATTTAAACCATCTAATGGGGCGGCCAGCTTGGTATCTTGGCTTGCTTACCAGCAAAGATCAGCAATTCGATGTGGTTGATACTGCTCGCTGGGTGATGGCAGACAAACTGCAAAATGACGATTATAAAGATGATTTTAGTTATATCGTGATGTTAGGAGACAGTAAATGGGGTTTGGCTTGTGATAAGCTCCATGGAACTGAAGTACTGACTTCACAAAGTGTTCGGTGGAGGGAGATGGCGGGAAAACGCCCTTGGCTTGCCGGTATGGTTAAAGAAAAAATGTGTGCTCTAATTCATGTTAATGCTCTCATCTCGATGTTAAATGAGGGGTTAGATGTTAAAAGTATTGTATGAGCGTGAGACTAAAAGGAAACAGTATGTCGCAGGTTAGCGTAGCCGAGATCCAAAAAGAAGACGGCACCGATGAAGTTTTACAGTGGGTTACTTTCCAGTTGGAATCAGAAACCTATGGTATTAATGTAATGCAGGTACGTGAAGTATTACGTTATTCAGAAATTGCGCCTGTACCCGGTGCACCTGATTATGTGATAGGTATTATTAATTTACGTGGTAATGTTGTCACAGTGATCGACACGCGTTCTCGCTTTGGTTTAATGCCGGGTGAAATTTCTGATAATACCCGTATTGTAATTATTGAAGCTGACAAGCAAGTGATTGGTATTTTAGTCGATAGTGTAGCGGAAGTTGTTTATTTACGTAGTTCTGAAATTGATACTACGCCAAGTGTTGGTACAGAAGAGAGCTCGAAATTCATTCAAGGTGTAAGCAACCGCGATGGAGAGCTACTTATTCTCGTTGATCTGAATAAATTATTATCAGATGACGAATGGGATGAGATGGCTTACTTATAATGTTTAGCCAGATCATGCCTTGGTTACCCGTTGCGTTTTCGCTGATTACAATCATTTTTGCGATTGTTATGGTTCGCAGAGAACGCGCAGCTCGCCAAGCGTTAGAAATGAAATTTTCAGCGATTGAAGTTGTGCTAAAAAATGCCCGTCAACAGCAAGAAAGCTTTTCTAAACAATTTAACGAATTGCGCGCAGGTACGATGGGCATGAGCCAAAAGATGGCAGATATGGCACAGCAGCTTGAAGATCTTTCAGATCGACAAGGTGAGATGGCGATGCAAGATCCTGAAGGTAAGCTCTATAGCCGAGCCAGTAAAATGGTTGAGTTGGGTGCTGACGTTAATGAGCTCATGCAAGAGTGTGATTTACCTAAAGCGGAAGCAGAATTATTGCTTCGACTTCAGCAGAAAATAGCACCACCAAGGCGTAGATAATCGCATCTAATGGCTCATTGATAATGAACGTTAATGTGATATGAATAATTAAAACCTCTCCCTCTTGGGAGGGGTTTTTTCGTTTATAGCGAAAAAGTAAGTATCGAACTCAAGTAAGAAACAGATGAGTCGCTGAATTATTATTTTTAGGACTTTCTTGCTTTGTGTCCAAATAAATTGATTTTACGCTAATATTTTAATAGGACTTTATTATGGCGCTGAACGCTTTAGCGAATTTATAAATATAAAAAAGACGCATTAGTATCCAGTGGTGACTTCCTTAATTTGCAATTTTTGTAGGTAAGTGTAAAGAAATGTTTCTTGTCGGTTTTACATTTGAATTGGTGAAAGCTGTTGTTATTCAAATTACATATTGCAGTAACGTTAACCGATTGAGATTTGTCAAAAAAAACGTATAAGATTGCACTTTTTTAGGTTGTTGTTGTCTATCTTTATTGGCGTTTTTTACGATAAGGGATAGTTGTGATGTGAAAGATGCGTATCCACATCACATTTACTTAGGTTTATCCGAAATCTATGCAACGTAGCGTCTAACAAAAATGAAGGCCAATGTGGTAATATGCGGGATTAATTGTGTCACTTAGGATGCATCATTTCATATGCTGTCAGTAGAAAAACTAAGTTGTGTTCGCGATGAGCGTGTACTGTTTGATGATTTGAGTTTTACGATTTCTTCTGGAGAGCTAATCCAGATAGAAGGCCACAACGGTGCTGGTAAAACCACATTATTAAGAATTATTGCTGGTTTAGGGCGTGCTGATAGTGGGCAGGTATGCTGGAAAAGTGAAGGTATTGAGTCTGCTCGTGAAGATTATTATCAAGACTTGTTGTTTTTAGGACATCAAACAGGTGTGAAGCGAGAGCTGACAGCTTACGAAAATTTAGCATTCTTTCAAGCCATGCATAATGAAAGTATTGACCAAGACATGAGTGGAAATCCCCCCGTGCTTGGTGATAAAAGCTTATGGCAAGCGCTAGCACAAGTCGGTCTTGCTGGGCGTGAAGATGTACTTGCTGGACAATTATCTGCAGGGCAACAGCGGCGTGTTGCACTCGCAAGGTTATGGATTAGCAACCATAAATTATGGATTCTTGATGAACCTCTTACTGCCATTGATAAGCAAGGTGTAAAAGTGTTAGAAAGCCTGTTTCTCTCTCATGTGGAACGAGGGGGTATTGTTTTACTCACTACACACCAAGACATGTTTGCAGACAGCAACCATTTACGAAAAATCAAGCTAGGGCAGTAACAAGGATGATAAAAGCTATTACTCAAGTGGTGCGACGTGAATTACTCATCGCGTTTCGACGTCAAGCAGACGTTTTTAATCCACTGTGGTTCTTCATCATTGTGATTACGTTATTTCCGTTAAGCGTTGGTCCAGAGCCGAATTTATTAGCGCGTATTGCGCCTGGCATAGTATGGGTCGCTGCGTTACTGGCTGCATTGTTATCGCTAGAGCGTTTATTTCGTGATGATTTTGTCGACGGTTCGCTAGAGCAAATGTTGCTAATGCCTACACCTTTACCTGCATTAGCGTTAGCGAAAATGATCGCGCATTGGTTGTTAACGGGTGTGCCGTTGTTGATTATTAGCCCGCTGTTAGCGATTTTATTGTCGTTAGATTGGGTAACTTGGAAAGCGGTCGTACTGACATTACTTATCGGTACCCCTACATTGAGCTTTTTAGGTGCCATTGGTGTAGCACTAACAGTTGGTTTGAGAAAAGGTGGCGTTTTACTGAGCCTGCTTATCTTGCCGTTGTATATACCTGTGCTTATTTTTGCAACCTCAGCGATTGAAGCGGCAAGTTTAGGTATGGCATATAACGGGCAACTTGCGTTAATGGGAGCAATGCTGATTGGTTCGGCAACCTTATCACCTTTCGCTGTGGCGGCATCTTTACGTATAAGTGTGAATTAACGAATATTGAATTTATGAGGGAGAACCATTTATTGAGCAAAGACAATGAATGGTGAATCAGAAGTGTAAATAACCAAACAGAGGTATTTATCTTTTAATCCCTAACATGAAAGATGCATTTAGATTTGCAACGTACTTACAACTATAAACTGAATAGAGTGGACTTATGTGGAAGTGGTTACATCCCTACGCTAAAGCTGAAAATTGCTACCGCTTATGCGGCAAGCTATTACCATGGTTTTCTATTATTGCCTTTTCCTCCCTGATTGTAGGATCTATATGGGGGTTAATGTTCGCACCTACTGATTATCAGCAAGGTGATAGCTTCCGTATTATCTATTTGCATGTACCTGCCGCAATGTTGTCGATGGGGGCATATTTATCAATGGCCATTGCTGCATTTATTGGTCTGGTATGGCAAGTGAGAATGTCTGATATGGCTGCTGCTGCCATGGCTCCGATTGGCGCTGTTTTTACTTTTATAGCCTTACTAACCGGTGCTATCTGGGGTAAGCCTATGTGGGGAGCTTGGTGGGTATGGGATGCGCGTTTAACATCAGAACTCATTCTTCTTTTCTTATATCTTGGTGTTATTGCACTTTATAGTGCGTTTGATGATCAAAAAACTGCGGCAAAAGCGGCGGGTATTTTAGCGATTGTTGGTGTGATTAACCTACCGATTATTCACTACTCGGTTGAGTGGTGGAATACGCTGCATCAAGGTGCAACTATTAGCAAATTTGAAAAGCCATCAATGGATTCCAGCATGCTCTGGCCTTTACTGATCAATGTGATTGGTTTCGGATGTTTCTTTGGTGCAGTGACGTTAGTACGTCTCCGTAATGAAATAATTGCCCGTGAAAGTCATCGACCTTGGGTACGTAACTTAGTGAAGTGAGGCCAAGATGCATTTTGAATCATTCAGTGACTTTTTAGCGATGGGAGGGTATGCATCATATGTATGGGGTGCATACGGAATTTCGACTATCGCATTACTATGGATTTTATTGTCGAGCCTAAATAGAAGAAAGCGCCTTCTGGCGGATATACATAATAAAATGGCTCGAGAGCAACGAATTGAAGAAGCTAAAAAATTGGAGAACACACTATGAATCCGAGACGTAAAAAGCGCCTGACGTTAGCTGTAGCGCTTGTCTTTGGCCTCGGCGCAACAATTGGTCTAATGCTATATGCATTAAGCCAAAATATGGATTTGTTTTATACACCAACAGAGTTAGTGCAGGGTAAACCTGATGGTACTAAACCTGAGGTAGGACAACGATTACGCATTGGCGGTATGGTGGTTGAAGGATCTGTAAAGCGAGACCCACAATCATTAATCGTTACATTTGATGTTGCCGATGTCGGTCCTGCTGTCACGATTACCTATAACGGTATTTTGCCTGATCTATTCCGTGAAGGGCAGGGTATTGTTGCTCAAGGTGTGTTGGTTAACCCTACAACGATTGAAGCGCATGAAGTGTTAGCAAAACACGATGAAGAGTATATGCCACCTGAAGTTGCTGAAGCGATGAAGAAAACGCATGAACCTCTTCAATATTCAGATGAACAAAAACAAGGTAGTGTTCAATGATTCCTGAAATAGGGCAATTTGCCCTTATTGTTGCGTTGGGGTTATCAGCCTTGGCCAGCATCTATCCATTGTATGGTGCCTCTATTGGTAATCAGCCAATGATGCGTATGGCACGACCGTTGTCATACGGCGCTTTCGGCATGCTTGTATTGTCGTTTTTTGCCTTGTGCTGGTCTTTCTATACGAATGATTTTACGGTGACATATGTCGCGAGTAATTCAAACAGCTTATTACCTTGGTATTATCGAGTTACGGCCGTATGGGGTGGGCATGAAGGCTCTCTTCTATTATGGGTGTTGATTCAAGCTGGCTGGGCTGCCGCTGTTGCGCGCTTTAGCCGCGATATGCCTCTCGAATCTGTAGCACGTGTTTTGGCTGTTATGGGTATGATTTCAGTGGGTTTCCTACTGTTTATCATTGTTACCTCTAATCCATTTTTACGTCTACTGCCTTATTTTCCTGTAGATGGTCGCGATCTTAATCCTCTTCTACAAGACCCTGGTTTGATTATTCACCCACCTATGCTTTACATGGGTTACGTGGGTTTCTCTGTTGCTTTCTCTTTTGCTATTGCTTCACTAATGACAGGTCGTCTTGATACTGCATGGGCTCGTTGGTCTCGTCCTTGGACAATTGCGGCATGGTCATTTTTAACAGTAGGTATCGCACTAGGTTCATGGTGGGCTTATTATGAACTTGGCTGGGGTGGCTGGTGGTTCTGGGATCCAGTAGAAAATGCTTCTTTCATGCCTTGGTTGGCAGGTACTGCGTTAATGCACTCATTAGCGGTTACCGAGAAGCGTGGCACGTTTAAAGCGTGGACAGTTTTATTAGCTATTTCAGCTTTCTCATTAAGCTTGTTAGGTACGTTCTTAGTTCGTTCTGGTGTTTTAGTGTCGGTTCACGCATTTGCGTCTGATCCGGCTCGTGGCATGTTTATTCTAGGTTTCTTAATCGTTGTTATTGGTGGTTCATTACTGCTATACGCATTACGAGGCGGCAAAATTAAATCACGTGGTAGTTACAGTTTGTTCTCCCGTGAAAACTTATTGCTTTCCAACAACATCTTGTTAGTTGCTGCATTGTTAGTCGTACTTATCGGTACGTTGTTACCGTTAGTTCACAAGCAAATTGGTTTAGGTTCTGTCTCGATAGGTGTGCCTTTCTTCAATACCTTGTTTACATGGTTAATGATTCCGTTTGCCTTTATTTTAGGTATCGGTCCGTTAGTACGTTGGAAGCGTGATGAAATCGCTAATGTACGTAAACCAATGCTGGTTTCTGGTGCAATAACGTTACCTTTAGCCTTTGCATGTATTGCAATTTTTACTGATTCATTAGAACCAATGGCTGTACTTGGTTTAACAATGTCTATTTGGATCGTAATAATGCATGGCTTTGAGTTATATCAACGTGCAACGCATCGTCATAGTTTCATTACTGGTTTAAGTAAACTTGGTCGCAGCCACTGGGCGATGATATTGGGTCATATGGGTCTAGCAGTGTCGATTATCGGTATTACACTAGTATCGAATTATGATCTAGAACGTGATGTTCGTTTAGCTCCTGGTGAAACAACACAAGTTCAGGGTTACGATTTCTACTTTGACGGCTTACGTGATGCAGATGGACCAAACTATGATGGTTACATTGCTGACTTTACTGTCACGCGTAATGGTAAGTCGGTAACAACATTACATGCAGAAAAGCGTTTTTACAGTACAGCAGGCTCAATGATGACTGAAGCTGCTATTGATAGTGGAATTACCCGTGATCTATATGTTGCAATGGGTGAGAAACTGGATGATCACGCTTGGGCTGTGCGTATTTACTACAAACCATTTGTTAATTGGATTTGGTTTGGTGCTGCGTTAATGGGGCTTGGTGGTGCAATTGCAATTAGTGATAAACGCTACCGTTTCCGTAAAAAAGCGAGTGACAAAACAGTGTCAACAGTTAAGCAAACCGAGGTAACTAATGAATAAGAAAATTTTATTTATACCTTTGGTATTATTTTTAGCGTTAGCCGTTGTTTTCATGGTTCAACTTACACGTAATGCAGGTGGCGATGATCCGACGAAACTAGAATCTGTTCTTGTGGGTAAACCGGTACCAAACTTTAAATTGGAAGACTTGGTAGAAGCGGGCAAACTTTATGAGCAAGACATTTTTAAAGGTGAGCCACTGCTTTTGAATGTATGGGCAACTTGGTGTCCTACCTGTTATGCCGAACATAAATACCTTAATGAGTTAGCAGGTCAAGGGATTAAGATTATTGGCTTGAACTATAAAGACGAACGTCTTAAGGCTGTTCAATGGCTAAATGAGCTAGGTAACCCTTATATTCATAGCTTATTCGATGGTAACGGTATGCTCGGAATGGATTTAGGTGTATATGGTGCACCAGAAACATTCCTTATCGATGCTAATGGTATTGTTCGTTATCGTCATGTTGGTGATGTAAACCCGCGTAACTGGGCTGAAACATTAGAACCAATGTTTAAAGAACTTCAAGAGGAAGCGAAAGGATGATGAAACGTGTAATTACCATGCTTCTTGCTTTTGGCTTAATCGTTACTTCAGCACTACCTGCTTTAGCATCTATTGATGTTTATAAGTTTCACAGTGCTAAGGAAGAGAAAACGTTTCAAGATCTGACAGCAACCCTTCGTTGCCCTAAATGTCAGAACAATACGATTGCTGATTCTAACGCGACATTGGCGCAAGATATGCGCCAAAAAGTATTTGAAATGCTGGAAGAAGGTAAGAGTAAGCAAGAAGTTATTGACTACATGATTGCCCGTTACGGTAACTTCGTGACATATGATCCACCGTTGATGGCATCTACCTTAGTTCTGTGGATGGGACCTTTCTTATTCATCCTTGTTGGCTTCACTGTGTTAGTTGTTCGCTCTCGTAAAACTGAAGATGCAAAGAAAAAAACTAAACTAGCGGCAGATGAAGAAGTACGTCTCAAAGAATTATTAAATGAGATGGAGCAGCAAGAAAAAGCGGAGCAACACCCTCAGAATAAAAACGGTAAGGTGAAATCATGACACTGTTTTGGATTGTAACAGTTATTTTGGTTTTAATTGCAGGCGCAATCTTTGTCATTCCTATGTACAAAGGGAAAGAGCAAGATGATGTAGCTAGCCGCGATGAACTGAACAAAGCTTTCTTTAAAGATCGCATTAGTGAACTAGAGGAAGAAAACAGTGAAGGCTTGGTAGTTAATCAAGACGAACTGGTTTCTGAACTGCAACAGTCATTACTTGATGATGTTCCTATGCAGGCGAAACAACAAGCCGTTGGAATTAGCCCATTAATGGTGCTTCCAGGTCTAATTTTGCTTGTTGGTATCTGTTACGGTATGTATTTAAGTGTTGGCAGTTTGAATAAAGTTGAAGCTTGGCAAGAAACGGTATCGCGTTTACCTGATCTTTCAAAGCGTTTAATGGATGATCAAAATGCAGAACCGTTAAGTGATCAAGAAATGGATGACTTAACATTAGCTTTGCGTACTCGCTTACACGATAACCCAAATGATGCGACTGGCTGGCTATTGTTAGGGCGTATTGGCATGGCGAATCGTGATGCTGAAACGTCGCAAGGTGCAATGATTCGTGCTTATAAGCTTGATCCTAGCAACCCAGACATTCAGCTAGGTTACGCACAAACACTTATGTTGATCGGTGATCCTAATCAAGGTGACTTTGCTCGCCAGATACTGCGTTCAGTAGTGCAACGTGATCCAAGCAATACTCGCGCACTGTCTTTACTTGCTTTTGATGCTTTTGAGCGAAATGAGTACCAGCAGGCGGTGTCATATTGGACCATGATGAAAAACATCATTGGTGACAATGATCCGCGTGCAAATATGTTGACTCGTAGTATTGAGCGAGCACAAGCTCGTATTGATAAAGTGAATGCGGTTGATGTTTCGGCTGATAGTGTAACGGTTAATGTTGCACTCGATCCTGCAGTCTCATTACCAGCGCAAGGCTTCCTTATTCTATCGGTTCATTCTGCAGATGGTGCGCCAATGCCGATTGCGGCTCGTCGTATACCGCTTTCATCTCAGTTCCCTGTAACGGTAACGCTAGATGATAACGACAGTATGATACCAGAGCGTAAGATGTCGTCTTTATCTGAAATGATTGTGAAGGCACGAATTGATTCAGATGGAAATGTTATGACAAAGCAAGGTGACTGGTACGGTCAAAGTGATGTCTTATCGTTAGGGGCTTCTACTATTGTGACAATAAATAAACAATATCAATAACATTACTGGCACAAATGAAGCAGGCTGGATATTATTGTCCAGTCTGCTTTTTTATACCAATGAGTAACCAATTGACTAAAAATATTATTTTTTCTGTTTTGCTTTCAGCTAGCTTAGTCGGCTGTGCTGATACGCCTGAAAACCAGAAAAAAGAAACAGTACCAACAAATGTTGCGGAACAGATTAATGCTGAAGAGCTCGATTCAGTAAATGATGTGTATGACCCACTAGAAGGGTTTAACCGTGTAATGTGGGATTTAAATTATGATTATCTTGACCCATATTTAGCACGGCCTATTTCATTGGCATATGTTGATTACACGCCCAATCCTGTTCGGTTAGGTATTGCTAACTTTTTAGCGAACCTCGATGAACCAGCAAGTATGGTAAATAGCCTTATCATGCAAAATCCTGAAGATGCGGTTACCCACTTCAACCGTTTCTGGATTAATACCGTATTTGGTATTGCAGGCTTGATTGATATTGCTTCTGCCGCTGATATTACCACTCCTGGCGATCGTGCTTTTGGTGACTCATTAGGTTACTACGGTGTCGGTAATGGACCGTATTTTATGGTGCCGTTTTATGGCCCCGTTACCTTACGTGAAGGTGTTGGTGATGCTGCCGATGGTCTTTATTTACCACTAAGTTTACTCACGTTTTGGCAGAGTTTAGGTAAGTGGGCATTTGAGGGCATGGAAGATCGTGCAGCGCTAGTTAAGCAAGAAGCGTTACTAGAAGATTCCCCTGATCCTTATGTATTTACGCGTGATGCTTATATCCAGCATAAAAACTTCAGAGCGACAGGCGGTGAAGCTCCTGTTGATGAACCTGAAAATGAAGAATTGTTTGATGATTATTTGGATGAAATAGACGATTACTAAATTTAAGTGCCAGTGCTTTAGTATCTAAGAGCAGAAATATTGATAGATTAAAAAAGCGACCGATAGAAAAGGTCGCTTTTTTATGACAAACTTTTAGATTGATGTTTGCTGGGCTTTAGAAGCGGTAGCTTGCTTGCACACCAACAAGCCATATGCTGCCTGTGGTTTCACCTTTAAATTGTCCAAGGCTTGGATCCACTTCATTCATTGGTGCATCTTTGGCAAAGATGTACGTGAAGCCAGCATCAAGTGTTAGGTTTTGTGACCAGTTGTAGCCAGCACCCATACTCAGCCATAAGCGGTCAGTTTCTGGAATAGTTTGTGTGCGGTGCTCATCACTTACTGCTGATGTATCGTAAGCAATACCAGAGCGCAGCACGAGCTTGTTAGTGTATTGGTAAGTTGTACCCACAGCTAAGCGGTAGTTGTCTTCCCAGTTTTCTTCTTTAATCAGATCAGGATCATTACCATATAGCGATGGGATTTTAGCTTCCAACTTGTCGAAGCTGCTCCAATCTGTCCAGTTGAAACTAGCGTGTACCGCAACCTTATTCGTTAATTGGTGAAAGCTCGCAATTTCTGCTGTTGCAGGTAAAGTTAATGCCATGCTACCCGCGTAACTTGCGCTTGGCTTTTTACCTTTTTTTAGTGCTTCGAGGTCGTAAATAGCCCCAGAAGCACTACCTGTTAAGTTTAACTCAACTTCAGAACGGTAGTTGAAACCAATGCGATTATTCTCATTGATTTGCCATGCGGCACCCGCCTGCCAACCCCATGCTGTATCATCACCTTCCATGTACTTCAGGTCAGCGCCTTTAGGTACTGTAACTCCTGGAGCAAGAGGCATGTCAGAAGATGCAGCTGCACCAAAGTGACCCTCTCCCATAACGTAACGGATACCACCACCAACACTAAACTGCTCATTGATTTTGTAAGCAATGTTTGGGTTGATTTCAATCGACATAACCTTAGCTTGATTACCAAATTGCGTTGCTTGGTAATCACCCGCCAATTCAGTTTCCATACCGTAGTTAGTACCGAACGCTAAACCTAAAAATACTTTGTCGTTAAGTTGGTGTGATAGGTAGAAGTTAGGAATAACGGCTGAATTTGCAATATTGCTGGCTTTGGTTTGTGTACCGTTTACCGAACCTTCAACATCAATGTTAGGGTCAACATAAATAGCTCCAATAGAGAACTGTGTACCCTCAAGGTATGTCAGCATTGCAGGGTTGCGAAATTGCGCGCCAGCATTGTCTGCCATTGCAGCTTCACCAGCAAACGCACGGCCTAAGCCCGTTGCTGAATATTCTGCAAGTTGAAAACCAGCTGCCATTGTATTGGCGCTCATTCCCAGTGTTAACGCTGCTGCTAAAGATAATGTTATTTTATTCTTATTCATTGTTCTGCTTTGTTCGCTGAATTCTAATGTGCGAATAATACTCTTTAGAGTAAATACTTCATTTCTTTATTCGTTATAGCGCATTAATTGGACGTTTATGCTGATTTATCGAAAGTTAGTGGTGATAATGCGATGAAATTAGCATCAATAATTTTTTAATGATGATAATTGAGCGTACACGTGTGTATGTAAAAGCGTGTTTCAGCGTTCAACTGTACTCTGAAGGTGAAAGGTGATTGATTGTTATTTGGTAGTAATATGCCTTTAGTGCCTATAAACAAGGCGTTAAATTGATAATAAAAAAGGGAGCCTCAGGCTCCCTTAATATAAATAGTCAGTTATGTGTTCGCTGAAATTAGAACGAACGGCTGTACTGAATACCGTATAGTAGTGCGTTTGCACGAGTCGTTGCTGTGATTGGCGCTAAACCTGTCGACTCTGTAACTTTAACATCTTCACCCATTAGGTAGGTTAGGCCAAAATCAATATTTGATTTGGCATCTAGGTGGTAAGTAAAGCCACCAGAGAACCATTGGCGATCGGAGTCTGGTACAGAAATCGATGTTTTTTGATCTTGTGCGCTGGTGTCGTACATGTAACCAGCTCGTAGTGTCCAATCGTTATTAAGATAGTAAGTACCACCTAATGCATAGTGCCAACCGTCTTGCCACTCATAAGTGTTGAGGGTATCGCCACCAGTTGTTGCTAGTTTGTCAAATGCGCTCCAGCCAATCCACTGTACGCTGTAGTGAACTGCGAACAGATCGTTTAGCTTGTGGAAGCCAGAGAATTCAGCCATATCGGGCAATGGCATTTTTAATTTGTCACCACTAATGTCTGGGTTTCCGTCTTTGGATTTGATGTAATACATATCACCGTCAGTTTCTAGTTCTGGACTATAACGGTAGGAGAATCCAAAGCGGTTACGATCATCTAACTCGAAAACTGTACCCACATTCCAACCCACACCAACCCCATTAGCATCAACATCTAAAAGTTTAGTTTGAGAGTTTGATCCGTTTGGAATCAGTGGAGTTGTACGTTGAAGTTTACCTTCACCGTAGACGATGTCTAAACCAGCACCGACACTCCATTGTTGATTGATGCGGTATGAAGCGCTTAAAGCAAAGTTAATACTTTTAACGTCAGTTAAACCACCGTATTCATTCGCCACATAGTTACTATCGAATTCAGTTTTGGTACCAAAGTTAGAGTAGACACCCGCACCTACAGCCCATTGATCATTAATAGGGTGTATATAATAGATGTTTGGTACGTATGATATGTCACCGATTTGCTGGTCATTTAGATCTTGTCCAGCATATTTAGCATTCTTTACATCGATATCAGAATCGATCGCATTAAGACCTAACGAGATTGCTGGTGCATCGAATAAAGACATTGCCGCGGCGTTACGTGCCATTGCAGATGCGTTATCTGCAATAACTGCGTCACCAGCAAATGCGCGACCAAGGCCGGTTGCAGATTGTGCGTTAAGTTGGAAACCAGCAGAAAGAGCTTGCTGAGATGTTAGTGTGATTGCTGCAGCAATCATCGTTTTAGTAAACAGACGCTTCTTGTTCATATTTATTATTATTCCTAATCATTTACACTGCATGTCTATCTATATTGATAGATCGCGGATGATTGTAAGAGTGTTAGCTTATCTATCAAATCTGACCAGTTGTTAGTTTGTTGATTGTTATAGATAAGTTAATGCTTGACGAGGGGGATTGTACATAAATTGAGTGGAATGGTGGATGAGCAATCGCCAAATATGCAACAGGTGTAACATAAATACTTGTGATATGACTGATGAGAATAAAAAAGCCATCATTATTTTTAATAATGATGGCTTTAAGCAGTATAACGTTTGAAGTTACATTTGGCTGACTAGATGGTTAAATTTGCCAGTATAAATCTGATTCGATGCTTTTAATAATAGGCATAACGTCTTGTCCTTTTTCACCTACCACAATTAAGCTCGCATTTTTAATAGGCATTACAATGCCATCCATTTGCTTGTCGTTAAATGCCGTCATAGTTTTGCTTACTTCAGGTACGATGAAAACCGTGACTTTACCTTGTGGTGTATCCATCACCATGTGCAACGCATTTTTGTCACCAAACCCGCAGTGATTTACATACGAAACATGTCCGGGCAAGTTACTTAAGCGTGGACCAAAGGGTAACAATTTCGCGTTCACTTGCTGCAAGCTAACAGACTCATCAACAGTATTAACAAAAGGCGCTTCGGTGTGGACATGCTGTAGCGCAATCTGTCCAATGCCCTCAGCTTGTGCAGAAGGCAGTGCAAAGTGATTAAACTGACCGATCATTATGCCGACAGCTAACGCAACGGATGCCGCAATAGCCATATGGAAACGATTACTTTTTGGTTTTTCGTTAGGTTGCCCAGATTGATGAAATAGAATGCGATCGGCTAAGTCATCGGGCACATCGACCTTCATGGCTTTTTCTAGCTGGGCATCTAATTGCAATAGCTCATCGTATAACTTTCGATTGACTATCGATTCATTTCTGGCTGCCGACAAATCTGGGCTGTTATCGTTTGGATCAGCCAAAATTCGACGACGGAATTCAAGATCGTCCATTGTGGTGATCCCTCCGCTCAGATTGCTTTTCTATTTGGTCTTTTAACTGATTTCTCGCGCGAAATAAACGTGTCATTACCGTATTTCGGTTTAACCCCAATATTTCTGCAATTTCATCACCATTAAAACCGGCCATTACTTGTAACACGAGAGGCTCTCGATATTCAGGAGCGAGCTTCATAATTTGACGGTGTAACATCTGTTGTTCCATTTCCATTTCTGTTCCCTGTTGATGGGTATCAGCAATGGCATAGTCATCAATGTTGACAAGATCGAGTTGTTTTCGCTCAAAACGCCGTGCATTCTCTCGGCGTAAAATTGTAATCAACCATGATTTGGCTGCTTTGTCATCTTGTAGGCTATCTAAAGAACGCCAAGCCCTTAAGCATGTTTCTTGCACCAGATCCTCTGCTATATGGGGATCATGGCATAACCAATATGCATAACGGTATAAGTCTCGATGCCACGCCCTGACAAGGGCTTCATAACGTCTTTGTTTATTCATATCTACAGAGACCGTGGCATTTGGCGTTTTCTTACGGAAAAATTGTTTAATCATGAATTTGCCCGTTAATTTGGTGTCGACATCGCGATTATTGTTCGTTTTTTTTCATCGGATGCACGAATAAATGAATAATCAGCCATAAAATTGATCTGGTTCAAACTCTGACTTCAGCGGGAAGATATAGTAGTCCCTGTCATCTGATGATGAGTACGAATGTAGTTTCTGTGGAACAGTATTACATTCTGTGTTCATCGTCTGTTGAGCAAGATGACAACTTCCTTTTGAAGGCTGACTTTACTTTCTCTTATCAGGTTTATCCTGATTTGCAATTGGCTTTATGTTAATTGACTTAATACTTAGATTAGATGGTTTTTAACTTTCTATGCAATAGTGACCATACCTTAGGGTATGGTTTTTTTTTGTCTAAAGAAAAGTATAGGATGTTAACTTGTATCAGCTTGCTTTAGTTCCCCCAAGCCATTTCTGCACAGTATATCGGCTTTCTTCATACTGACTTATCTCTTTGTTATCTATTTTTCTTAACTAATATTCATATCTTATATGTTTTTAGGGGGGTGATTTGGGTTTTATCTTATAAATCATCCGTATTTATTGTCTCCCTCCACAAAAATAAAACATTTGTTTGAAGTTAATAACAATTTGATTACAATTGTTGTGGTCTGACCTCTAAATCGAACATGCAGTGTTCTGCATGCCAATACTGGCAGTTTTAAACTGGCCACTAACATTAATAAGGAGTAGCGATGACACGTATCCAAAACCTCACCACTCGTCAGGGTGAGCGCATCGCCGTTGTAAGTGGATTACGTACCCCGTTTGCTCGTCAGGCTACTGCCTTTAATGGCGTGCCTGCACTCGACATGGGGAAAATGGTTGTCAATGAGATGCTCCAAGAGCTCGATTTTGACCCTAAATTAATTGAACAAGTTGTCTTTGGCCAGGTGGTTCAAATGCCTGAAGCGCCGAATATTGCACGAGAAATAGTACTGGGTACGGGTATGCACATCGGTACTGATGCTTATAGTGTTACTCGCGCCTGTGCAACTAGCTTTCAAGCGGCAGCGAATGTGGCGGAAAGTATCATTTCTGGCACTATTGATATTGGAATTGCTGGCGGGGCTGATTCATCTTCGGTATTGCCGATTGGCGTATCAAAGAAGCTAGCCGCAACATTATTAGCGCTGAGCAAAGCGCGAACAATGAGTAAGCGTTTAAAACTGCTTAGTACATTAAGTGTTAAAGATCTTATGCCTGTACCACCCGCTGTTGCTGAATATTCAACGGGTATTAGTATGGGGCAAACTGCTGAACAAATGGCAAAAAGCCATGGTATTACTCGCCAAGAACAAGATGCACTGGCATACCGCTCACATACTTTAGCAGCTCAAGCATGGAAAGATGGTTTGATTCGTGGCGAGGTAATGACAGCTTTCCCTGAACCGTACGGGCAGTGGATTGATAAAGATAATAACATTCGTGAAGATTCAACCTTAGAATCTTATGCCAAGTTACGTCCGGCTTTTGATCGTAAATTTGGCACAGTGACAGCGGCAAACAGTACGCCATTAACCGATGGTGCTGCGGCTATTTTGTTAATGCGTGAAGGTCGAGCAAAAGAGCTAGGTCTTAAACCATTAGGTTACATTCGTTCTTATGCATTTTCAGCGATTGGTGTTGAGAACGATATGCTGATGGGGCCATCTTATGCGACGCCAATGGCACTAGATCGTGCTGGTATTAGTTTGTCAGATCTTACATTGATTGATATGCATGAAGCATTTGCGGCCCAAACGCTAGCGAATGTGAAAATGTTCGGGTCAAAGAAATTTGCCGAAGAAAAGCTAGGCCGTAGCCAAGCTATTGGTGAAATTGATATGGATAAATTCAACGTGCTTGGCGGTTCGTTAGCATATGGCCACCCATTTGCTGCAACAGGTGCTCGAATGATTACGCAAACACTGCGAGAGCTTCAACGTCGTGGCGGTGGTTTTGCATTGAATACCGCTTGTGCTGCTGGTGGACTAGGTGCAGCAATGATTTTGGAGGCAGAATAATGACACAGCATGAATCTGCAAATTCACAACCTTCCGCTTTCTCGTTAACGTTTGGCGATAATGGCGTTGCTTGGTTGAAAATTGATGTACCCAACGAAAAAATGAACACGTTGCAGTCAGCATTTGTTGATCAAGTAACAGATGTTCTTGCACAGTTGAAAGAAAAGAAAGACGTTAAAGGCATGGTGGTGTATTCCGGCAAGCCTGATAATTTCATTGCTGGTGCTGATATTCGCATGCTGGCTGCATGTCAAACGGCAGACGAAGCACAGCAATTAGCCGCAAAGGGGCAAGAGCTGTTTGCTCAATTAGAAGCATTACCATTTCATGTAGTCGCTGCCATTCATGGCCCATGTTTAGGCGGTGGTTTAGAACTTGCTTTAGCCTGCCATAGTCGAGTATGTAGTGATGATGGTAAAACACGCTTAGGTCTACCAGAAGTACAATTAGGTTTACTGCCTGGTTCAGGTGGCACGCAGCGTTTACCGCGTTTAATTGGTGTGGCTAATGCGTTAGATATGATTCTAACGGGCAAGCAACTACGTGCAAAGAAAGCGAAAAAGCTGGGTATTGTTGAAGAAGCGGTACCATTAAGTATCTTGCTTGATATAGCTGAAAAACAAGCTCTGAAAAGTAAGCCAAAACGCAAGGGCTCGTTCCAAGAGTGGGCAATGGGAGGCAATGCACTGGGTCGTTCTGTTGTCTTTGATCAAGCTGCGAAAAAAACACATGAAAAGACCCGTGGTAATTACCCCGCCGCAGACGCCATATTAGACGTAATCAAATATGGTCTGCAACATGGTATGAAGAAAGGCTTAGAGCAAGAAGCTAAGTGCTTTGGTGAACTGGTGATGACGTCTGAATCTGCCGCATTACGCAGCATATTCTTCGCTACAACAGCCATGAAAAAAGAGTCAGGTTCTGATGCCGAGCCAGCAACAATCAAGAAGGTGGGTGTGCTGGGTGGTGGCTTGATGGGTGGTGGTATCAGCCATGTAACGGCAACGAAAGCCGGCTATCCTGTTCGAATTAAAGACATATCAAATGATGGTATTAAAAATGCCCTTGTTTATAACTTCAAGTTACTCGATAAGCAGCGTAAACGCAGAATCATTAGTAAGGCTGAACTACAAAATAAAATGTTCAGTATTACGGGTGGTACAACATTTACTGGGTTTACGAATGTCGATGTGGTGATAGAAGCCGTTTTTGAAGACATTAATCTAAAGCATCAAATGGTAAAAGACATTGAGCAGCAAACATCGGATGATACGATTTTTGCGAGTAACACATCGTCATTGCCTATTCATCAAATCGCAGCTGCAGCAGATCGTCCTGAAAATGTGGTTGGCTTACACTATTTCAGCCCGGTAGAAAAAATGCCCTTGGTTGAAGTTATTCCACATCAAGGCACTGAAAATGGCAGTGCGACCTCTGAGCAAACCATCGCTACAGTCGTCGCTTTAGCGAAGAAGCAGGGTAAAACGCCGATAGTTGTCGCTGATAAAGCGGGTTTTTATGTGAACCGTATTCTAGCGCCATACATGAATGAAGCCGCTGCCGTGCTATTAAGTGGTGAGCCAATCGAACATATCGATCGTTCATTATTGGATTTCGGTTTCCCTGTAGGGCCAATAACCTTGCTCGATGAAGTCGGTGTCGATATTGGTGCGAAGATCAGCCCGATATTATTGGCTGAATTAGGCGAACGATTTAAAGCGCCGGATGTATTCGATCTATTACTGAGTGATGATCGTAAGGGGCGCAAGAGCGGCAAAGGGTTCTACCTATACAATACGAAGAAGAAAGAAGTTGATAAGAGTGTTTATAAACTGCTTTCTTTAGAACCAGAACAAAAAGCCGCAGGGCAAGATATTGCGCTTCGTTGTACGCTAATGATGTTGAATGAAGCGGCACGATGCCTTGATGAGGGGGTTGTTAAATCAGCACGAGATGGTGATATTGGCGCAATCTTCGGCATCGGTTTCCCACCATTCCTTGGCGGTCCATTCCGTTATATGGATACGTTAGGGGCTAAAAGGGTAGTAGAAATGCTGAAGGATCATACTGACAAATACGGTGGACGTTTTACGCCGTGTGACAGGTTGGTTGCGATGGCAAATGAAGAGCAATCTTTTTATTCATAGCATCTGTATTGTCTGAATATACGCCACTTTGTTATTTAAAATGTGGATGTAAAAGGTCTGCCTTGTTTTTTATAACAGCAGACCTTTTTTATGCACGCTGGCTATGGCTTCATGTGTCGCTGTTTTTTCGAATTAATGGGTTGCTTCTTTTTATCGTATTAAGGCTTCGTAAGCGAAAACGAGGCTCAAAAAAAGAGGGACGCAATAGATGGTAAGCAGTCATTGCCAGTGGAAGGGCAACGAAGCTATTTACGTTACAGACTAGTGTTAAAGTTAGCGTTGCGGCAGTAATAAAAATGGCAGCATAAAACACAATATCAAATTCACACTGCGATAGCCTACTTGCACAATGTGGGCAATGAAAGCTTTCGTTATAGCTACTCATTGGTGGCGCAGTTATATCCATTTCGCAATGTGGGCAGTATTGATTCATGACTTTCTCTTTTATTTTACTCATTCTTAAACGGAATATTATTGAGCGTTTATGTTTATAAAAATGGGTGCGACGGAGTGCCCATGCTTGTCGACTGAACCATAATTCTTAAACCGTTTTGTTTGTGATGGCTAATGAATAAAACTGATTAATAGAGACAATACGTGAATAAAGGTGGGGTTTAGATTTATTTAGTAGCCTTCATTACGTCATAAAGGCGCAGTGAAGGCTGTAAAACTAGGCTGTTTTTAACGTGCGTTCTGTTGGAATTCAGCTATTGATTCAATGGGTTGGCCTATATCCAAAGGTTGAAAGTTTTGATGTGCTTGGCCTTGGTAATGCATCACTATACGGTTTGCAGTACGTGGTTTTACAATATCGACGATAAATCGCACCATATCGGCACGGCTTAGGTTTTTGAGTGCTTCAATCACTTTTTTACGCTGGCTAAATGTTTCGTCCTTATTACCAATACTGACCCAAAAACGCTGAGCACGGCTGCGAAGGTTAGTGTCAGGTTCTGAAATTTGTGCGATTAATCCTTGTTTACTCGCTTGCCATTGTTCTTCATTGAGCTCTAATAATACGAGCGAGAAGGCATTGGTAAAATCGTCGATAGCTTCAGATAACAGCAATGGTCCAGCAACCGGGGACTGGATATATAAAATTAATCCGGGGTGGCGATTTAGGGGTAAATTGGCTGTACCAACCATATAACCTAATTGCTGCTTCGTTCTTAATTCATGAAAAAAGGTGGTCGACATTAAATGATTGGCTAACGTGTATACCGCTATTTTTCGTGGGGAAACTTCGCGCGACTGGTAATACATTAAAATAGCAGAATCGGCATGCTTGCCATTGATTTCGTAATTTAACGTACCTGACTTATTAAGCTGAACCAGTGGGCGCTGAGACTCGCCATAAAGCTGGTCGGTAACACGGAATGCATCTTTGAGTATTTCAGCTAATTGTAGCGTGTCTTCTTTTAACCAATTTCCGTAAACAAAGGTATCAATGTGCAGCTCTGCAAACATTGATTCAACAAAAACTGGAAGCTCATCAACATCGATAGACTCAAGCGCTTCAATCAATACCGGGTAAGGCGGGTTGTTGGGTTGAAGTAAGCCTGTAAGCTCATTAAAAAGCTGCGAGATAGGTTTATCTTCTGCCGCATTACGCCAGTTACGTAACATTTGCGCTTTGATATTATTAAAACGATTTTCATCAAATGTACGGCTGGCAAAACATTCTAATATTAACTTCATTAATAAGGGTTGTTTTTCACTAAAGCCAGATAGTTGCAGTGTTACACCACCTTGATGTGCGTATAGATTATATGACATACCAGCAATTTCAGCGGGGTAGGCTTTTTCGTTTATCGCCTCGAGTAGCATCTCTACACATAAGCGTGTTTTGACAATGTTACGAGGAGAGTTAACTGCGTGAGGGCTATCGATAGCAACGTAAATAACCCCTTTCGGTACACGAAAATCATGCTCTTGCTTATACCAAAGACGGAAACCGGGTAAGTCTTGAATTAATTGTGGCGGTAATTCTGATTCAGGTTCAAGTTCATGAGGGGTAAGGCGATCACAAAGGTACGGGTTTTTCTCTGATAAAAGATGCTCAGGATCGAGAGTAATATTCGTCCAGTCAGCTAATTGTTTGCCTGTGAACGGTGTTACGGAATAGGGCGTGGCATACCATTGTGCCGTTTGATCGTAATGTTGACCTTGGGCTGCTAACACTAATCGCATGTTTTCTGGGCGCAAGTAGGCAAGTAGATCGCGAATTAATGGTTCATTATAGCCAGCCATCATGTAATCACCGTAGATGACATCATCCGGAGCATAATGCAGTAAGTTCATGACTAAATAGCTTACCGTATCAAGTGGACGACTTTTTTCTTGATAACGGAATGCCAATTCTAAAACCGATTTTTTTTCTTCATAACGCCACTCTTCCATGCCTTGTTGTTGTATTAATGCAATGTATTGGAAGACAGACTTAACAATATCATCGGTATGCTCAAGACCTTTGAGTGTTAAGTTTAAGCTGATGGTAAATTCGCGAAAATTACTGCCATTGACACCACCACCGGCAGATAAAGTATTAATCAACTCCCGACTTTTTAAGACGGACATCAAGCTGCCAGTGCCTTCATTACCCAACATATGGGCGATGTATGACAAAGGTTTTTGCTGATAGTAGGCATCGACTGATGGCATGGTAAAAGACAGTGTTAGTTTACGAATATCTTTTATCGGCTCAATCTGAATAAATTGTTTTACTTCTTTTTGGGTTACAAGTGGTACCGGTATATCAGGTTTGGCTAATCCCGTGTTATTGATATGGCTGAAAAAGTCGTGAGCATATGCTTCTAACTCTTCGAGTGACTGAGAGCCTAATAGCACTAACCCCATTTTGTTTGCTGAATAATGCGTTTGATAAAAATGTAATAGATCATCTCGGATCGACGTATTATTTCGATCATCCAGCGTGGTTAAGTCACCTACAGAAAACTTAGTGAAAGGGTGGTTAGGGTTAATGGTTTCTTTATGTACTTGATAAAGGCGTCGTACGTCATCGTTTAGTTTTAATTTATATTCAGAATCAACGGCTTGACGTTCTTTGTCGACGGCTTCTTCATTAAATAATGGCGCGGTGAAAAATTGACCAAAGCGATCTAACCCTTCTTCAAAAGCATGGGGACTAACTTCAAAGAAAAATGTCGTATTTTCGGTGCCAGTCCAGGCATTGTTGCTGCCGCCACTTCGGTTTATGAATGTTTGAAATTCACCGATACGAGGGTACTTTTCGGTCCCTAAAAATAGCATGTGCTCAAGAAAATGTGCCATCCCTTGTCTATCATCAGGATCATCAAAGTGACCTACCTGAACAGATAACGCTGCTGCTGAGCGTGGTGCATTTGCATCGTGCACTAAAAGTACCTTGAGCTCATTAGCTAAGGTCAAATAGCGGTACTGCTTATGGTCGTTGGGGCTAATGTGCACAGGAAGAACCTTTTTCAAAGGGAATTAAGTAATTATGACCCTCATATAGCAAGCTGGCAAATTGGAAATACGTCTAATTATCTATATGTTAAATCAGTTGAATAGATAAAAAGTGATGAAATAAAAGGCATGCTTGTTAGAGCAGTGATCAATATGGGGAGTGATCCCACTGTCACGGAATGGCAATAGAATTGCTCGAATGGCTATGCTGTTTTGCCTGAAGTTGCTAGCATAGCGTTAGATATTCATGATTGGATAAGAATACACATGCGAATTTTTATCATGCGGCATGGTGAAGCTCAAAACTTTGCACCAAGTGATGCTGAACGCCCTCTAACGATTCGAGGTGAGCAGCAATCTAAGCAGGTAGCAAGCCAGTTAGCGACGCATTTAGAGGGTAATCTCGATCTTGTTTGGGTTAGCCCATACCTGCGTGCACAGCAAACGTGGCAAGTGATGACCGCTGAATTACCTGAAGCGAAAAAAGTCATAACGGCTGATAACATTACCCCTTATGGTGATTCAGAAGATGTTGCTGCTTATCTTAAAGCATTGATTGCTATTGAACGGCCTGAAACCGTGATGTTGATATCTCATCTTCCTCTTGTCGGATACCTAACGGCAGATATCGTTACGGGTATACAACCTCCCATGTTTAGAACGTCAGCGATTGCCGCTATTGACTACGATCCTGATACAGAGGTGGCTGAATTCTTATGGCAAGATGTGCCTGTATAAATAACAGATAAGAAGTTAATATTATAAGGCGCTGATTCTAATATGGAATTGGCGCTTTTTTACGAGTGTTATCGCAATTATGCAGTCCCATTTCATGATATGGCTAAATGGAACACTTCTTGCTTGTAGCTAATCATAAGTGCATTGTTTTGCCGCTTTTTATTGAGCCGATTCAATGAACACTCATTTAACCAATTTGAAATAGAAGAAACGGTAATAATGAAAACTAAAATATTAGCAGTAGTTAGTGCTGCACTACTTGTCGGTTGTGTTCAGGGTGGCCCTCAAAAACCAACGATTAATGCGAATGGTGCCATTAAATGGGCTAATGGTATCAGTGAAGAGATGCGCATTTCTACCTCGGGCAGTACGCTGACTTTTGCGTCACCGGGTAGCTTACTGGTTGCGGGATCAATTACTATATTTTCACGTATCGATAGTGCACGTAATGGATCTTGTGAGCATTATTACAGTGAATCATCAGTGAAAACACGGATGCAGATTTGTGAGAGTGGTGAAGTAACGCTGATTCAAGAGGGTCAGGTCATTAATGTTGGTTCATTAGCTAGATATACATATTAATAGGCGTTATTTTTTGGTGCGATAACGCCCAGACAACAACATTTGAACCGGTAGGTGTTCATTATGTTTAGTCTGGGGTTAATTGTGTATTGAATGTATACAACCTGCACTAGCGTTCAGGAATATCAATTAATACTAACAATGCACCGTTGCCACCAAACTCTAAAGGTGCTTGGTGAAATGCCATTACATCTGGGTGTTGTGCCAACCACAAAGGTGCTTTCTGTTTAAGTATATGCTTACCAATGCCATGCATTACACAGGCACAAGATACATTCTCTTTAATGCAAGCAGCTAACATTGCGGCTAACTCGCGTTTTGCTTCTTGTTGCGTCATACCGTGCATATCTAGATACATATCTGGTACATAGATACCACGTCGTAACTTTTTTACTTCATATTTAGACACACCAGTACGCGCATACTGCGTCGGGCCATGCTCATTTAGGTGCGGTTCAAACTCATCAGAGAAATAAAACTCGTGGTTTTGGGTTTCTTTACTCGAGACCTTGGCTTTATCAACCTTTGAGTTCTGTTGGCGCCGCGTGATTATGGTATCATGCGTGAACTTTTTTACGCCTTTTACCGCATCTTGGAAGAGTGACAACTCATCTTCTAAGTTAGGATTTTTTTTACTCATAATGAAATTCCAACATCTGTATGGCGGTATTGTAGCGTTTTTCGGAGGCTATTTTGGATAAGATTTTTGTCGACGAAGCTGTCAATGAACTTCACACTTTGCAAGACATGCTACGTTGGACTGTCAGCCGTTTCAATGCTGCTGGTCTTTTTTATGGTCATGGTACAGATAATGCGTGGGATGAAGCTGTTCAGCTTGTACTTCCAACACTGTATTTGCCACTTGATATTCCGTCAGAAGTGCGTTTTTCACGCCTGACGAGCAGCGAGCGTTTACGTGTAGTTGAACGTGTTATTCGTCGTATTAATGACCGTACACCAGTGTCATACATGACAAACAAAGCGTACTTCTGTGGTTTAGAATTTTTTGTTGATGAACGTGTACTTGTACCGCGTTCGCCGGTAGCTGAACTGATTGAAACGCAATTTGAACCGTTTTTACAACAAGAGCCAACACGAATCATGGATTTGTGTACAGGTAGTGGTTGTATTGGTATTGCTTGTGCACATGCATTCCCTGATGCAGAAGTGGATCTGGTTGATATTTCAATCGATGCACTGGCAGTGGCCGAGCAAAATATTCACGACCATGGTTTAGAGCAGCAGGTTATTCCGCTACGCTCTGATCTATTACGTGATGTACCTAAAGATAAATACGATCTGATTGTAACCAATCCTCCTTATGTTGATCAGGAAGATATGGACAATCTACCCGAAGAATTCCGCCATGAGCCAGAGCTTGGTTTAGCGGCAGGTACGGATGGGTTGAAACTGGTTCGTCGTATTCTTGCCAATGCACCAGATTACCTGAAAGACGATGGTATTCTGATCTGCGAAGTGGGTAACTCTATGGTTCACATGGAGCAGCAATATCCAAATATCCCATTTACTTGGATTGAGTTTGCTAATGGTGGTCATGGTGTATTCATGATGACACGCCAACAGTTACTAGACTGCAAAGATGAGTTCTCTCTGTACCGCGATTAATCGTGTAAGAGTGATTACGTCTGAATGGTAGTCGAATTAAAAAACCGGAGTCAGTTCATCACTGCGCTCCGGTTTTTTTGTATCTAATTGTAACTAGGTGCATTTTAGCTTGTTACAACAGCACTAAGCTTGCCCTTCAGCCTGCTTTGCCACCAAATCAGCCATGATGGCATCTTTATTCGTTAAGTAATCTTCTAAACCAGCACGGCGCAAGTCGCAAGACGGGCAATTGCCACAACCATCACCAATAATACCGTTATAACAGGTTAAGGTTTTCTCACGAACAAAGTCTAATTGCTTGTATTGATCGGCTAAAGCCCAGGTTTCAGCTTTGTTTAGCCACATTAGTGGTGTTTCGATCTTTAACGCGCGATCCATGCCTAAAACCAATGATTGATTTAGGGATTTCACAAATTCATCGCGGCAATCAGGGTAACCAGAAAAATCGGTTTCACATACACCAGTGATAACGGCTTCAGCGCCAATCTGATATGCATAAATACCAGATAACGTTAGAAATAAAATATTTCTGCCCGGTACAAACGAGTTAGGTAACCCGTTTGCTTGCAGTTCGTGTGAAACTTCAATGTTGTCGCGTGTTAAAGAGCTAATGGCCAGTTCATTAAGCAAACCAACATCCATCACTTTATGGGCAGTGATACCCAACTCTTTCGTTATCGATTGTGCCACTTCAATTTCCAGCTTATGACGCTGGCCATAATCAAAAGTGATGCAATGCACTTCGTCGTAGTTCTCAATAGCTTGGATTAGACAGGTTGTGGAATCTTGTCCACCACTGAATACGACAACAGCTTTACGCATGGGAATGTGTCCTTATTTGTAGCCTTACCGAAAAACAGTCGGTACCGACTCAATAATATGTAGATGAGCGACTATCGTACCCTAGGGCGTGTTGACGTTTCAAGATTCGGCTAGAATTTGAAACGTCAACACGCCCTAGATCGGGTATAGAAAAAAGTGTAAAAAAAAACCGTAGACAAGCTACGGCAAACGAAAGGTATAAACCTTACAAACACAACAAATTAGATAAATGTATTAATGAATTAAAATAGGCAGACAAATAAATTGCTAATTTACAATGTACCTGTTTGTTCAAATGCAGCTAATTGAGCTAGGTAAGGTGATATATCACCAATGTTTTCTTGTACCCATTCAGCATTAAAGTAGGTATCGAGGTAGCGTTCACCGCTGTCGCAGAGTAAGGTCACAATAGATCCGGTTTCGCCACGGGCTTTCATTTCACTCGCGAGTTGCAGTACGCCAAAAAGGTTTGTTCCGGTTGATGCGCCCGCTTTTCGCCCCAGTAACTTTTCAAGCCAATGCACAGTGGCAACGCTGGCTGTATCAGGAATTGTACGCATTTCGTCGATCACATCAGGAATAAAACTAGGCTCTACGCGTGGGCGACCAATACCTTCAATACGGCTTCCTGTTGTTCCTGTTAAATGAACATCTCGGGTTTTGAAATAGGTGTGGAATACTGAGTTTTCAGGGTCGACAACACACAATTTAGTGTCGTGCATTTGATAGCGAATATAGCGGCCAATAGTGGCAGATGTACCACCCGTACCAGGGCTCATTACGATCCAAGTTGGAATAGGGTGCTCTTCTAACTGCATTTGTTCAAAAATGCTGTTCGCGATGTTGTTGTTTCCACGCCAGTCAGTGGCACGCTCCGCAAAGGTAAATTGATCCATATAATGGCCATTGAGCTCTTTTGCCAGACGACGCGATTCTTCATAGATGGCATTGGGGCTATCGACCAAATGTGCACGACCGCCGTAAAATTTAATTTGTTCAATCTTCTTGCAAGCCGTTTTACGAGGAACAACAGCAATAAAGGGCAAACCCAATAAGCGTGCAAAGTAGGCTTCAGATACCGCAGTGCTACCTGATGATGATTCTATAATCGTGGTGTCTTCATTAATCCAACCATTACATAACGCATATAAGAACAATGAACGTGCCAAGCGGTGTTTAAGGCTACCTGTTGGGTGAGTGCTTTCATCTTTGAGATAAATGTCGATGCCTTCTAAACAAGCGATATCAAGCTTGATCAGATGCGTATCAGCAGATCGCTGGTAGTCGGCTTCAATTTTGCGTATGGCGCTATTTATCCATTGAGGATTTCTGCTTTTAGCCTGCAATTCATTCTTCATTTTATATCCTTAAATGTCTGATTAGGCTGATTTAATTATTCATTTTGTGACCCAGTATTATTCTTATTTATACTGTTAGAATTATAGTACTGCACTTGAGAGAAAAAGCTTTGCTTTGTTTATTGTAAAGTACGCATAATAGAGAAAAATATTCTCTGCTTTGAGCCTTGAAGGAAAGTAATGAACAGTTTAGATAACGTTGATAAAACATTGCTTCGGTTGTTGCAGCAAAATGGAACAATGGCCTTAGCCGATTTAGCAGAAGCGGTGAATCTGACAACAACACCTTGTTGGAAACGCCTTAAGCGACTGGAAGAAAGTGGAATACTTCGTAAACGTGTTGCTTTACTTGATCCCATTAAGCTGGGGTTATCATTTACTGCATTCGTGCAGATTAAAACCAGTAATCATTCGAAAGAGTGGTATCACTGTTTTGTCGAGACGGTGTCTGAATTTCCAGAGGTAATGGAATTTTATCGCATGGCTGGCGAATATGATTACATGATGAAGGTACAAGTCGCTGATATGGCTGCATTTGATAAATTTTATAAGAAGTTGGTTAACAGCATAGAAGGATTAACCAATGTGACATCGACGTTTGCGATGGAGCCTCTAAAATATACCACCGCATTGCCTTTATAAATTATTGTCTTTATAAGCGATGGCGGTTTATAAACCTCTGGCTATAAATCTGGTGTTTCATCGTGTTGTCGATTTATTGCACATGCTTTTAGATCCTGCTTGTAACGCAGGCAGGATTAACCTCTGTTTTTAATTTGACCACTATATTGTGGTTGAATTCCTCTTTAACATCTTGAAAATAGGTGTTAACAGTTTGTTTTTCATTTCATATTATATCAATCACTTACTCTTTATTTAGTTAATTGCCAAATGGTTCAAGGCGAAGCCTAGGTACTCATATTACGAGAATAAAGCAGAACTATTTCTGGAGGCTATATGCAGGTTTTTTGGCAACTCCGTTGGTTTTTTCGGCAGGAATGGCGCCGTTATAGTGGTGCTATTTTTATTCTGTGCTTAGTGTCTGCTTTTGAATTGCTTCCTCCGCGTGCAATTGGCTGGATTGTGGACGGTGTCGTATCGGGTGATATGAGCTCGTCGACGATGTTTATGTGGCTAGGGGGCATTGTACTGCTCTGGCCCCTTGTTTATGTACTGCGCATTATATGGCGAGTCTGGTTGTTTGGTGCGGCCGCAAAGTTAGGCACGGTATTACGCAATAGGCTTTATCGTCATTTTTCATCCCATTCCCCTATTTTTTTTGAACGCTATAAAACCGGTGATTTAATGGCGCGCTCAACTAATGATGTGAATGCCGTGGTGATGACGGCTGGTGAAGGTGTACTAACCGCTGCAGATTCATTGATTATGGGGTTAGCCGTTATTCTGGTAATGACAACACAGCTAAGCTGGGAGCTCACCATTCTTGCTTTGTTACCGATGCCAGTTATGGCGTTTATCGTTTTTGGTTTTGGTCGACAATTACATACACGTTTCTCTGAATCACAAGCTGCATTTTCTGATCTTACCGATAAAACCCAAGAGTCATTGAACGGTGTAAGAATGATCAGGGCGTTTGGTTTAGAGCAACGACAGCAACAGGAATTTGACGCGGTTGTAGACGCTGTCGGGCAGAAAAACTTGGCTGTAGAGCAGGTCGATGCCAAGTTTGATCCCGTGATTCAGCTCACGATTGGTATGTCTTTTTTCCTCAGTATTGCGGGTGGTGGTTATATGGTGTCGCAAGGTCGGCTGACGTTGGGGGATCTTACCGCGTTTACGCTTTACCAAGGGTTAATGATTTGGCCAATGTTAGCACTGGCATGGGTATTCAATATTTTAGAACGAGGCTCGGCAGCCTTAAAACGTTTACAGCACATCTTTGATCAGCACCCGAGCATTGTGAGTGGTAAAAGTAGCCTTGAAATGACAGGTCAAACATTGCATGTGGATATTGAGCGATTTCATTGGGACAAACAAGCACAAGCGGCAATGCAACATGTCTCATTTGAGTTAAATGCTGGGCAGATGCTGGGTGTTGCGGGGCCTATCGGCAGTGGTAAATCAACACTGCTGGCGTTATTACTGCGTCAGCAAGAATTACAGCATGGGCAGATTATGTATGGTGATGTATCGATAAAAGCGGCTGATTTGCATCAGTGGCGCAGTCGATTTGCTGTCGTGAGCCAAACGCCATTTTTGTTCTCACGTTCTATTGCCGACAACATTGCACTCGGTCGACCTGAAGCCACTCATGAGCAGATTCGCCATGCGGCACAATTAGCGTGTATTGATGACGATATTCTTCAATTTCCGGAAGGGTATTACACCTTAGTGGGTGAAAAAGGGATCACACTGTCTGGTGGGCAAAAACAGCGTATTGCCATTGCACGGGCCTTATTGCTTGAGGCCGAAATATTGGTGTTGGACGATGCACTGTCTGCGGTTGACGGTAAAACCGAACATACAATCTTGCAGAATTTACAAGCAACGAAAACAAAGCAAACAGTGATCGTGATTGCTCACCGTTTAACGGCATTAGAGCAAGCAGATCAAATCTTAGTGTTGCAGCATGGCCAGATCGTTGAGCAAGGCAAGCACCAGAACTTGATCAAAGATGATGCTTGGTATGCAGAGATGCATCGTTATCAGCAATTAGAACGCGCAATCAAGGAGGCATAATGGAAAATAAAGCCGTCAACAAAGCCGTTTTAGTGCGTTTATTACGGTATGCCTTGAACGATAAAAAGAAATTGGCCATTGCTATTGGACTTTTGTTTGCAGGAGCACTGGCCGATGTATCAGGGCCATGGCTAATTCAACATTTCATCGATAACTATATTGCGAAAGATAATTACCCAATAGAAGCCATCGCTATGTTAGCTGCTGCCTATATTGGTTTGATGATTATTGGCGCGGGGCTAAAGTATGCTCAATCTATTCGTTTTAATACGATTGCGATTGGCGTGGTTCAAACTGTACGTAAGCAGCTATTTGGCAAGGTACTTAATCAGCCATTATCAGCATTTGATTACATGCCGACGGGCAAGCTTATTTCGCGAATTACCAATGATACTGAATCAATTAAAGATTTTTATGTCTTCGTGATTGCTACGGTATTAAAAAATGTCACTCTGATCAGTGTCATGCTGGTGGTTATGAGTTTCTTAAGTTGGCGTTTAACCATTATTGTCTTGATTTTATTGCCCATTGTTATTTTTATTATGGTTATTTATCAGCGAAAAAGTGCCAATGCTTATCGAAAAATGCGTGATTTGTTGGCTGATATTAATGCCTCGATGAGTGAATCTATTCAGGGAATGAGTTTAATTCAATTAATGCGACAAGAACGCGCGTTCAGCGAACAGTTTTCATCACTGACCAATAATCATTTACGGGCACAAGTCGGGGTAATGAAGCTAAACGGTTTGTTATTGCGCCCACTCATCGATTTGTTATCGGGAATCGCCTTAATATCATTGGTCGCATTATTTGGAGTGAGCGGCGTTGAGTTAATCGGGGTCGGTGTGCTTTATGCGTTTATCAGCTACTTGGGGCGGGTAACGGAACCATTAATTGAAATGACGCAGCAACTATCCTTGTTACAGCAAGCTTTGGTTGCCAGTGAACGTATTTTTGCCTTGATCGATGCAAAGCAGCAAGATTACGGTGATGATGAACAAGCGATCCAACTGGGTGAATTGCAATGCAAGAATGTCAGTTTTAGCTACGACGGTGAACAAACGGTCTTAAACAATATCGATATACATCTGCATCATCGTGGGTTTTTAGCATTAGTTGGGCATACAGGTAGTGGTAAAAGTACATTAGCTTCGTTGATGATGGGCTTTTATCCGGCCTCACAAGGGGAAATATTGGTTGATAAGCGCCTACTGACTGACCTGCATAAAACCGTATTTCGTGATGGTATCGCGATGGTGCAGCAAGACCCGCATATTCTGAGTGACACGGTACGGGAAAACATCCAATTAGGGCGAAATGTTACAGATGTTGTGATTTGGGACGCTTTAGACAAAGTGGGGCTGGCAGCGCAAATTCGACAATATTCAGATGGTCTAGATACGTTATTTGGCAGTGGAGAGGCGAACCTGTCTGCGGGGCAAAAGCAGCTACTTGCATTGGCTCGAGTATTGGTGGCAAAACCGAAAATCCTGATTTTAGATGAAGCGACAGCAAACATTGATTCGGGAACAGAGAAGAAAATTCAGCTGGCATTGAATGTATTACGTCAAGATATGAGCATTGTGGTTATTGCCCACCGTTTATCAACCATTATGGATGCTGATGAAATTGTGGTGTTGCACCGTGGCGATATTACCGAGCGCGGAACACATCAACAGCTATTGACAGAGAAAGGGCATTATTGGCAGATGTATCAACTGCAACAGGCGAGTGAGCATTTACATCAGTTAGAAGAAGAAACGATAGTTACTATTTAATAAACAACCAGATAAATAACAAGTGAAAGCGGAGTGAGATTATTGATGAATAATCGCCCTCCGCTTTTTTATCATTGTAGGTCAGAATATGACTAGGATTAGTTACTCCGAATCTTTATGTTGGCGCATTAGCCCTTCTTGAACAGCTGAAGCGACCAGTTCACCTTTCTGGTTGTAAATTTCACCACGAACCAAGCCTCGCGCTCCACTGGCTGATGGGCTTTCGATAACATAAAGCAGCCACTCATCAAGACGGAAAGGGCGGTGGAACCACATTGAGTGATCAATGGTGGCAACCTGCATTTTCGGAGTTAAGAGTGTCACCCCATGTGGTTGCAGTGCTGTAACCAGAAAACCCCAATCAGATGCATAAGCCAATACATACTGGTGGATACGAGGATCATTCGGCATCTCGCCGTTAGCCTTAACCCAAAGGTATTGTTTGGGATCTGCAGCTTTCGGTTTTAGTGGGTTAATAACGGTCACAGGGCGTACTTCGATAGGGCGATCACGACCAAAGGTTTCAACGGCTTTTTTCGGCAGATACTGTGCGATAGATTGAACCAGTTCCTTTTCTGATGCTAACCCTTCGGGGCCCGCAACATTAGGCATTGTTGATTGGTGTTCAAATCCTGCTTCTTCTGCTTGATAAGAGGCGGTTAAGTAAAAGATAGGTCTGCCATTTTGAATCGCTTTCACTCGGCGTGTACTGAAGCTTTTACCATCACGCAGTTTTTCAACATCGTAAATAATGGGTTTTTCAGGATCACCAGGCAATAAAAAGTAGCTGTGAAATGAATGAACATGGCGCAGGCTATCAACCGTTTCTTTTGCGGCAGAAAGAGACTGACCGATAACTTGACCACCATAAACCTGAGGTAAGCCCAAATGTTCACTCTGACCGCGGAATAAACCTTGCTCCAGTCGCTCTAATTGTAAAAGATTGAGAAGTTCATTCAGTTCTTTACTCATTGTGGATCCTATTACCATGTTATTATTAAGGAGTTATTACCAGACTAGAACACAGACTTATGTGTTATTAAATAGTAATTACATCTCAGCTTAATGGAGTTTTAGTATTTAAGGGTTAATCATGAAAAAGTTTTTTGCACTATTGTTTACGCTGATTTTAGCTCTTGTTATTACAGCGTGTACTACTCTAGTGCCAAATGACAATGATATGGGCACAGTAACGGGTTCTCTAGCTTATCGTGAGCGTGTTGCGCTTCCTGATAATGCGCGTATTACAGTGGCCTTATCTGATGTATCGAAAATGGATGTAGCTGCGGAAGTCATTAGCAGTCAGGCATTTATGTCTGAAGGCAAGCAAGCTCCTTATGACTTTTCACTTGGGTATAAACTCCAAGATATTAAAAGTAATCATACTTATGCGATTAGTGCTCGCATTGAAGTAAACGGTAAATTGATTTTTATTACTGATACCGCAAACCATGTGATTACAGATGCGTCTACAACCAATAATCTAGATTTAATGTTGGTTAAAGTACAATAAAAGAAACAACCTGAATTCGACCTTTATAGCCTAATAAAAATATTATGCTGTATACCCAAGTACCTCAAGATGCTCGTTTCAGCGAGGTTGAGGTCGCTTGGCTATGGCTATAGAGGTAAGCCACCTTGTTTATTACATCGCTCACTACACTGGATCACCGTTCCAACGGTAATGACGCAGTGATATTTTTCCGCTTTCTGATACATCTATCCCCTCAGCAAGCAGCTTTTCTCGCTGACGAATCAGATCATTTCCGGTTAACGATATCATCCCTTTAGCATTAACGACTCGGTGCCAAGGGATTTTCGATCCTTCTGGCAACGTTGCCATTAAACGCCCAACATGGCGAGCATAACCAGGAAAACCTGAAAATTTAGCTATTTCTCCATAGGTAGATATTTTTCCATATGGAATTTGATGTACTTGGGTGTAGATTTGAGCTGAAAAATCGTCCATATTTAAACCTGATGTAAAAAAAATTTGATATCGACCGATAGCTGCTGTTTTCAATGTATTTCAATAATACTATCGGATAACGCAAGGAGGTGCTGCCATGTTGTATGCCGCGTTACTCATTTTTGTCAGCATAGTTTTGACTGTATTAGGTGTTACTGCCTTAGGTTATAGTCAAGGAGATGTTCCTGCACTCGCTTTAGCGATTCCTGCACTGTGGTTGCTCCCTCAAGGTGGAGCTGCTGCGTGGCTTTTATTGATTGGTTTAGCCTCTTTTGGTGCTGTATTGCCGGATCAATCTTTAGCATTATCAATTAGCCTTTTTATGATGTTACCCATTTTTTCTGTCACCTTCTCGCCTAAAAGCAATTGGCAATTAGGCGCATTACTTGTTTCTGTTGTTCTTGCAATGGATGTGGGGCTAATGGCTTTACAAGGCGAAGGGAAGTTACCTGGTAGCGTTGGTGCTACTGTAGTACAAATTGTTGCTGTATGTCTTATTTGGTATGCCGCTCGATCTTGGCGCACTGTAGAAGGAAATACGTGGTGGCCATTATTTTTAGTGGTACCGCTATGGGTTGGGGGATTACAGCATGCTGCGTTAGTGGCCTTGTGTATCACAGGGTTAATTGCGGCACTGCAAGGCATGAAAAAGGTTAAAGTCGGAGATTGGGTGCCTCGCTTGGCTTGGGTATTACCTGCAGTTGGTTTTGCGACATTAGTGATTGTGCCGCAGTTTGACGTGCCTAACCCTGTCTTAGTTGCATGGCTATTGATACTTGGCGGTGCGTTATTGGGTGAATTCCTATTGGAAGAGCCAGAAGAAGTATAGGGCGATACCTAGCTGATCCGTAATCACTTCTTATCACAATCAATCACTTTGGGTAATAATTCAGCAGTTGATTCGGTGGAGTGAGATAACACCTTGCATTGTATGCAGCCTTAGTAGATAATCCTTTCCGTTCTCAAGCAGAACTGAAAGAATCTATGGAGGCCCCCATTGGTCCTCCCGCAACACTAACCTGTGAACTCGGCCAGACCCGGAAGGGAGCAACCGCAGCAGGTGACGTGTGTGCCGGGATGTGGCTGGTGGGGGCTTCCACCCATCTGATTGTTGTAGTTTGCACCATAAGCTGACATATCTTCCCTAATACCCTGCATAAGCTATTTTTGTTGTAGTAAAACAACAAATGAGCTGGTCTATTATGTACCGCCGAAAGCTAAAACACTCCCGCGTAAAGAACCTTTTTAAGTTTGTCAGTGCTAAGATGAATCAAGTCATGACAGTTGAGTCATATCTTGAGTTCGATACTTGCTTCCACCTCGAATATTCATCATCCATAACGTCTTTTATTGCCCAGCCTGAAGGCTTCATCTATCACCTTGATGAGCAAGATCTTCCTTATACACCTGATTTTCAGATTGTTGAGAACGATACCGCGAAGTGGATTGAAGTGAAACCTTTCGCGAAAACCCTGAATCCAGATTTTCTTCATCGCTTTAAAGCTAAGCAGGAAAAAGCACAAAAACTTGGTACTCCATTGATCAGTATAGTAAAAGCATTGTTGGCTTTCATTTGGGTTTCAAAGAGCCTAGTTATTATTCGGTAATGAAGGCCATTCTTAACGCGATAAAGCCCAAAACTGATATAGCAGAACGATTTCCTAGTATCGAGTGTGAATGGTATTGCCAAGGTAAGATGGAATCACTCGTTGTTGATAATGGAGCTGAGTTTTGGAGCAAGAGTTTAGAACAGTCCTGCCTTGAAGTAGGCATTAACATTACAACTAAGCCCGCTTGTTTAGAGATACTCTCTGAGTACACCGCTAGGCTCTCACTGGTTGAAGGTAAGTATCATCAAGTTAAACGGATGTTTGGTTTTTTTCAAAACGAAGTGTTGGAGCTTTATCGAGTTTCTGTGGGGAATATTTGCCTAGAGGGGCTTGAAGAGAGGCAAAGTAGGCAGCTTACACAAAAGGAGTTGATGACAAATTAAGGCGTATTGCTGGTTGTTCTTGTTTTAATGAAATTTAATTGCGAGACATACCCCAAAAAAAATATCACTCAAACCCTCAGCTAGCGAGTCACAGATTTTAAGGCCACAATTAGTTCTGGAGTTGCGCCTGACAAATACGTCAATACGATTTATTACATGCGGTATTCTAGGATGAAAAGAACAAAAAAAGAGGAGCTTATAAGAGATCATCAACCAGAGATGATTCGGGAGCGCTTATCTCGGGGGCCCCAAAGGCAAAATATTTCTGACGCTGTATTGGGTGGTATTGATGGGTGCATAACTACATTTGCTGTGGTTTCTGGCTCTGTTGGCGCCGGTTTTCCATCTTCTGTCGCGGTGATACTCGGCTTCGCAAACCTATTTGCTGATGGCTTTAGCATGGCTATAAGTAATTATGAATCTGGCAAAGCAGAGCAGGAATATTTTGAAAGCATCAAGCAGTCAGAAGAAAGACATATTGAAGAAGTTCCCGAAGGTGAACGAGAAGAAATAAGGCAAATATTTAAAGCCAAAGGTTTTAAGGGCGAGCTACTTGAAATAATTGTAGATACAATAACCGCCGACAAAAGAATATGGCTTGAAATCATGCTTATGGAAGAACATGGCATTGGCAAAACCACACGAAATCCCTCTATATCTGCCTGTGTGACTTTTCTGTCATTCATTGCAGTCGGTGCAATACCTTTGATGCCATATATCGTTTCATCTTTGCAGGTTAGCCAACAATTTTCTATGAGTGCTTTTCTTGCTGGTACAATGTTCTTCTTAATCGGTATGCTTAAAAGTCTTGCGCTGGCAAAGCCTGTTTTTCTATCTGGAGTACGTACACTTCTGACTGGAGGGGCAGCAGCGGCACTCGCCTATTTTACAGCCTATTATTTACGAGAAATTTTCAATATTTCAGTTGGTTAAGGTCGCATTAACGAGCCTATTATTCGAGGTGTTATGTGTACATAATGCTGGTCAGTATCTGCAAACGCACTTCTGGATGGTTTACTACAGAAAAAACGTAGTGATGAAAATTGTGAGCCTATTGACGTAAAAATCAAAAATCTCATCCTTAATAGCATCACCCGATGCAATTAAAGATAATAAGCATCAGTATTTTTATACCAAAACAAACGACTGAAAGTACGAGTTCTATTGATGCTCAATATCTATACATTTTCTAATCTGAGTGCATCAATTTAGGATATTGAGCCTAACAAATAAGATATAGATGTCCCAAACCGTGTTAGCAACATGGTGATTTGGTATGACACTTTATTCCTCTCCCATACATAGCGAAGGTTATTAGTTGAGTACTCAATCTGTGAACTGGCATGCTGGAACGACAAAGTCCCTCGGTAATCACACTCAAACGCCCGTAATGCGCCTCGCGGATAAACAAGCAAAAAGGTCACGTCCGTGGCCTTTTCTCTAACAAATTTATGCCTCATTCCTTGCTAGGGATACAGCTAGCCAGTTAACCGCAGCATTGCTTTTCTTATTGAAGCTAGGATCCGGCTCCATTCAATTCGCACCCTGTTAATAAACGAAACGCTTGCGGATGAACGGCTAGGGATGCCAATTCGCCGATTTCAACTTACTGAATAATTTTCAGTCCATTCGGGTAATAAAGGTTTGCTCGTCATCCACAAAAGCAACAAAGCCGCCGTAATAGATAAACACCCGACCACGCCCCTCAACTAGGCAGGCAAGCTGTGGGTTCAAATCTTCTTCGTTATCTTGGCTTTGAAAAGTGCCGGTATCGGTGATTACGCCGCTGAGTGTAGGCAAATATCCATAAGTGCGCTTGGCTTGATCAATCAGGTTCAATTCGCTGGCGGTAGAGAAGCAAAAGGGGATCGCACCGGCTTCTTCGATAAATATAGTTTTCAGTTCTTCAAAAGCTGTAATCACCAGCCAGTCGATGCCGTTAACATGATGGATAAACATAGAGTTTCTCGTTAATTCTGATGCGGAGATTTTATCACTATCAGGGGCGTACCATACATTTTTCCCCTTTATAATTTAGCGAGATTTAGGCTGTTAGGTCTCGTTTTGGGTTTTCCTTACATATTCTCATTTCAAGTAGGGAGAAGGTAATGCGCACTTTCTTCCAGTTATGAGCAATTTTCAACTGCCACTTAAGAGACTTATATTTGCATAAATATTCACTTGCTGATTTGTCCAATGCATATGAGGAAATGCATTAAGTATATGAACAATAGCAGTTTTTACCCAATGACTTTGCCTTGTACATAGCTTCATCCGCTCGATGATATAGCTCTTCAAATCCTAACAAATGCCTGCTAGACGTTGAAATCCCTATACTGACCGTACATTTCACATACTTGTAATTATGATAGATATTCAAATTTTGGACGTTTAGACGTATTCTTTCCGCAGTAACAGTTGCTTCCTCACTGTCAGCATCTTTCAAAAACACCACAAACTCTTCCCCACCTAGTCTGGCGACATAATCCCCTTTGCGTAATGCAAGTTTTATGGTGTTAGCAATCTCAATCAGAATTTCATCGCCAAATGGGTGACCATAGGTGTCATTAATATCTTTAAAATCATCAACGTCTATTACGAATAGACTCACATGAAGAGAATCTTTTTCATTTAATTCAAAGTACTCTGCTGTTAGCTTCAGGAATGTTCTGCGATTTGGAACGCCCGTTAATGAGTCGATTTCGGCTAAGTGCCTCATATGAGCCAATTGCTGTTTATGATGTTTTACCCAGTGTATACAGGCGAAGATAAATAGAATAAAGCCCAATGATTTAACAATATCTTCTGTTATATCCAAAATACCATCAATTACAAAAAATTCGTCCAAGAGATCAATACTATTTCCTACAACCAGTAAAGACATAGATAGGAAGAGAACTTTATAGATGCCTGAGTCTTCCCTAAGCTGTTCAAAAGTAAGCAATAAGTAGATAAACGCCGAAACATTTGTAATTTCAAGTACAATATCCACAGCATTCGGAGTTGCATATGGGTAGTGGTATGCTGTGAAAACCGATATTAACAAAACTAAGAAAAGAACAGCAAATGCTCTATTTCGTTCGGCAATAGCTTTCATGTTTAACAACTCAAGGGCAACGAAATATCGATTATATCTATACTAGCTCTTCATTGGCAATAAATGTTCCCATCCCCCTAGTGATGGAAAAAACACGCTATCTTCATGCGTATTTACGCATTATGGCTGCTTTTTTATGTGGTTTTACTGCAAAAAGTTTGCGTCATGTATAAGCGTAATCTCAAGCACTCCCGTGTAAATAATCTATATAAATTTGTTAGTGCCAAGATGAATCGTGTTTTCATCGCTGAAGGCTCTCCTCATATTCATTCTTATGAAGCTCAACCTGTCGGTTTTGTCTATCAATGCTTTAACCGAGATTGCCCATATAAGCCAGATTTCAATTGCGTTGATTCCAGCAACAATTAAAAATATTTCTGTCAGTTTTTTTGATTGCGAAGCCCATGGTTTCGCAATTCTCCCATAGCCTTTCCCTTTTTTGCAGACAGAGAAGGGAAAGGCTATTGGTTAACATCTAATCAGGCAGCGCCATTTTGTGTTACAATACGCCGCTTGGGATTGAGCAAAAAGCCATTAATCACCTACGGCGGTGGTTTTCATCATGTTTGTTTATATGGTGCGGCTAGCCAATCAAGTAGTAATTGGATATGGAGTTGGTCCTTGTATTCGTTGATTCGGGTATGTGAACATCATAATTTATGGGTTTTAAATCAAAAAAGTACAGTATTGATTCTACTGATTATCAAGTTGGTCAAGATAACATCAGTAAATGGGGCATGGATGTCCACAACACAGTTTTCGTAGCCTCAGTCGGCTTATCTATTCTCTTCATTGTCACCCTTCTCGCATTACCGCCAGCAGATGCAAAAGCAGCTATTGATTCCATTAAGGGTGCTGTGCTATCAAATTTTGACTTCCTCTTTATGTGGGGAGCCAACATCTTATTAATCTTTGCCATTATTATAGCCTTTTCACCTTTAGGTAAAATTCGCTTAGGTGGTGAAAACGCAACGCCAGATTATTCAAAAGCATCTTGGATTTCGATGCTATTCGCTGCCGGTATGGGTATTGGACTTATTTTCTGGGGTGTTGCAGAGCCAACCGCGTTCTTTACCAACTGGTTTGGAACTCCACTTAATGTTGAGCCTTTTACAGAGGCGGGTCGTGAACTGGCATTAGGCGCAACCGTCTTCCATTGGGGCTTACATGCATGGGCTATCTATGGCATGACAGCACTTTGCCTTGCCTACTTTGTTTACAATAAAGGCTTACCACTCTCAATGCGCTCTGTGTTTTACCCATTATTAGGTGATCGAGTTTGGGGGAAAACAGGTGATGTGATTGATATCTTAACGGTATTGGTTACTTTGTTTGGCCTTGCAACGTCTCTTGGTTTAGGGGGCACACAGGCGGCTAGTGGTATCAGCCATGTTTTCGGAATGGAAAATAATATCTACCTTCAACAGTCCATTATCGTATTGATTATGGGCTTAGCCATTATTTCTGTTCTGCGTGGTATGGATGGCGGGGTTAAGTTTCTCAGTAACCTAAATATGGTTATCGCATTTATATTCCTTGGCCTTATTGCTATTTTGAATTTCACTACAGTATTGGATTCCTTAGTAACTGCTGTAACGGGTTATGTAAAAAACATTATTCCGTTAAGTCAAACCTCGGGTCGTGATGATACAACGTGGTTGCATGGTTGGACTGTGTTCTATTGGGCGTGGTGGGTTGCGTATGCACCTTTCTTTGGTATGTTTGTAGCTCGTATATCTAAAGGACGCACCGTTCGCGAATTCCTTCTTTGTGTAATGCTTATTCCGACAATGGTAACAACGGCTTGGATGTCAATCTTCGGTGGCGTTGCTATTCAACAAGTAATAGATAAAGTTGGGAAATTAGGTGTAGATCAAGGGATTACCGATGTCTCTCTAAGCTTGTTCCATATGCTAGATGCTTACCCGTTCGGGGATATTCTATCCTTTATTGCTGTAGCACTGATTATCGTTTTCTTTGTAACAACGTTAGATTCAGGCTCTATCGTTATTGATGGTATGACCGCAGGTGGTAAGTTAGAAGTACCAGTGAAACAAAAGGTAGTTTGGGCTGTTATCTCTGGTGCTATCGCAATGGTTATGTTGTGGATTGGTGGCACTCAATCTATTCAAGCTCTGCAATCAATCACCATTATTGCAGCAATGCCGTTTACTATTATTCTTCTGTTAGGCAGTGTGAGCCTGTTTAAAGGGCTGTTGACGGAAGTTAATAAACCTCAGGTATCGACTAACCAAGTTAACTAATCACGTTAGTTAGTCGTTAGATTAATAATTAGGTTTACAGTAAAACTCTCTGGTACTTCGTGCTGGGGAGTTTTTTGCTTTTTAGATATGAGGATAAAAGCCACAATTGAGTGGGATTTTGCAGCTCCAAATTTTGATATTACGCGTTTAATTCGTGTTGAATTAGGTAACCTAAAGCACCTATGCGAAATCACTCTCCACATAGATATATAACGAGGTGCTCAAATTGTGTTAACTTGCTGATAGGTTCATTGCACTATGTCAGCTTATGTTGCAAGCAATATGTTTGGTGATTGCACCATAACTCTGCATAAGTAAAAACACTCCCGCGAAAAGAACCTTTTTAAGTTTGTCAGTGCTAAAATGAATCAAGTCACGATTGTTGAGTCATACCTTGAGTTTGATACTTACTTTCACCTCGAATATTCATTATCGATAAGGTCTTTTATTGCCCTGCCTGAAGGCTTTATTTATATCGTTATAGTTTGAAACGTCAACACGCCCTAATCACCCAAAAGGATTAAAAAATGACTGTAAAACACACCCCTACAGGTATCGTACATAAAGGTACTAAAGGTGGAACTACAGGATGCCGAATTAACACAAAAGTACGCTCAAAGCATTGGGTAGCCTCAACAGAAAAAGTTACTTGCGATAAGTATGGATGTAGAAACGAAAAATAATATTTTAACTGCGATTTTTCGAAAGGCTGCCAACTGGCGGCCTTTTTACCCATTTAACTGTTTAAATCTAACAACGATGGCTGATTGAATAATACTTGTAAGATATTAATGAATTGGCCGACATGAAGACCATCCATCATCCCGTGGTGTACTTCTATCGAAAGAGGCATTCTCATGCGATCACCATTTTGAGTTAATTTTCCTAACGCCATTTTGGGAATACTGTCTGGATGTTTGGTGTCTCTTGCGTGCGTCATGCTGGTGAAATCAACCCAGGGTAGTACTGTCATATGGATAGTATCTTGACGTATTTCTTGGCCAATAAACTGTTCCATAATAAACGGCGAGTTTTTTATTCTTATTTCAGTTTTAGTCGCACTCTGGGTGAATTGTTTAAAAATAGACGCATAGGGGAGGTCGCAAAATCTTACCGTATCGTCATTAGCGAGCAAGGCGACGCTGACACACATTGGTGAATAGATGCGTACTTCATCCTCTACAATGCGATATGCCATCGGCTCAAATTGGTTAAGGGCTTGTTGAGTTAGGTAAAGGTAAGCATGGAAAAAACGATGACCGTGCTGCTTACAATAATGATATAGCTCAGTAACATCGATGTTTGAACAGATGTTATACCAAGGATGAGTGAAATCTTGGTAGAACTTGAAATGTTCTGCGCGTAACCATTGGTTTGTATCCTGTATTTTATATGTCATTGAATTTCATTTTAAATCTATATCTATGATGATTGCGATGATGATATTGTTTATCGAAAAAATTGGAAACAAAAATTTCCCCACAGTTTGTTGACCAAATAGAAGTAACGACCTGTTTTCTCAAAATGGTTAGAAAATTAGTGGCTCTAAGAAGCAGAACCACAAATACGCAGCAACAATTGAGTTTGAATCGTGGCTTTTCAGTATCTTAAAAAAGCTGGTTTAGCATCTTAACGTCGTATGAGACCAAAGGTAGCTGTTGGCGAACTTTTATTACATAATCAGGGTTTGCGATCAATGGACGACCAATTGCGACTAAATCTGCATCTCCATCAATAAGCGCTTTGCCCCCCGTATCAGCACTATATCCACCACATGCAATAACAGTCCCTTTGTATAGTCGTTTTATATATTGGGTTACGGTAGCATTCAAATGTGGCTGATAATTGTCTTCGAACATTCCGGTGTGAACATAAGCTAAGTCATATTCGGTTAAATGTTTGAGTACATAATCGGACACGTGAATATCACGTTCATCATGATCTAAATGCAAGTATGCGGTAGGTGAAAGTCGCACACCGACATGTCCAATTTCTTTTTTTACCTTTCTAATAACTTCAAATAGTATACGGCTCATGTTTTCTGGTGTACCGCCCCATTCATCAGTACGACGGTTCGTATCCCAGTGCAAGAATTGGTCAAGCAGATATCCGTTGGCCGCGTGGATCTCAACACCGTCAAATCCCGCTTTTTTGGCATTTGCAGCTGCATGAGTAAAATCTGAGATTATTTTCTCAATTTCTTCGCTTGTCATTGCTCTTGGTGTTTCATACTGTAAATCTGTTGTACGTGGAACGCGCCCCTTTAGGGGAACGGCTGAAGGAGCTAGAGGCTTCTCACCGTTTAAATAAATAGGATGGGATACTCGACCTGTATGCCATATCTGAGCAAAGATTTTTCCGCCATTACGATGAACCTTTTCTGTTACTGCTTTCCAACCCTCTACTTGCTCAGGTGAATAAATCGCAGGTGTATTTGGATAGCCTTGAGCTGTTGTCGAAATCATCAAGGATTCAGTGATGATTAGTCCTGTATCAGCTCGGCGAGCATAATAGTCTGCCATTGCTGATGTCGGAATAAAGTTATCATCAGCCATGCTACGGTTCATAGGGGCCATCACTATGCGATTCTTTAACGTCATATTCTGATTTAGTTGGTATGGTTCGAATAAGATGTTATGAGTCATCGGTAACTCCAAAAGTATGCTTTGAAAGATGTTCAAACTATAAATCGCCAAAGAAGCGAATAGAACTAAGGGAAATAGAACACCATGTATTCCAATATAGAATAGCTTGGTGATAATTGAGTATAATTGGCCTTAGAAATTTAATCAGGAGGGCATATGGATCAGCTGAGTGCGATGCGAGCTTTTGTGCGAGTGGTGCAAATGGGCAGCTTTTCAGCGGCAGCAAGAGAGCAAGATACCACCCAAGCGACCATCAGTAAGAAGGTTGCAGCATTAGAAAAAAAATTAGGAGCGAAATTATTGTCGCGCACCAGTCGAGAACTGTCTTTAACCGAAGTCGGGGCTGATTATTATGAAAACTGCGTGATTATTCTCAGTGAGCTCGATGAAGCGGAAGCCCAAGTGCGTTCACAAATTGCTTTGCCATCGGGGGTGTTACGTGTTGCAGCCCCCGTTGTATTTGGCCGCCAGTTTATGGCTCCCATTTTAGTTGAATTCTTAAATGCTTACCCAGAGATCAAAGTTGATCTGATGCTAAATGATAAGCATATTGACTTGATAGCCGATGGTGTAGATGTCGCGATACGAGCCAAGCAATTGGAAGATTCTACTCTTGTGGCAAGACACTTATTCAATAACCCATTGGTTGTGGTTGCATCTCCTGAATATCTTCAGAAAAATACGAAACCTCAGAATCCAGATGAGTTGAAAAATCACAATTGCATCGTTTACTCGATGTTGAAGTCGATCAATATTTGGCATTTTGAGCAGGAGAATAACAATATGTCTGTACCCGTGACAGGCAGTTTTCGGTGTGATAATGGTGATGTGATATTACAGTTGGTACTTGATGGCGCAGGTATTGCGCAGTTACCTGTATGGATGGTGGATGAGCATATTCGCTCTGGTAAATTAGCAATGGTGTTAGAAGGGTATATATCAAAACCTCTGCCATTTAACGCCATTTACCCTCAAAATCGATATGTACCGCTAAAAGTACGCTGCTTTATTGAGTATTTGAAGCAAAAGCTAGCAGATAATCCGTTGTACCAATGATATTCCTTATGCTGTTCACGAAGCAATGAAGGTGATGATATCGCCTTCATTGCTTCGTAAGTATTATTGTATTTTAACTTACACAAAAGTCCCGCGGATTGGGTAATTATTATTGGGATTGCGAATAAATTTTAACCCCTGTAACAATACATTCAAATCAGGCCGTGCAAAAGGTCCATTCGACATGTCCAATACTTGCACTTTTCCTTCATGATTGATTACAAATAACGCAGGCTCCGCAAATGGGTGATCCGTTTCTTGTTCAGATCTAGGAGTAGAGATATATAGCCCTAATGTTTGCATTTGCTCGGGGCTTAAATCGTAAGCTAATGGGTAGCTGATTTTCAGTTCTTCTTTGTGTTGACGAGCTTGCGTTTCGCTATCTGCAGAAATCGCAATGACATCAATGCCAATGTTTCTGTATTCTTCAACTAATATTTCCAGATCATTGAGGTAGCGTGTGCACAATGGGCAATGTTTGCCACGATAAACGACAACCATTTTCCAATCGTATCGTTTCTCTGGTTTACCTAATGTGACGTCTTTACCTTCTAATGTCTGAACTAAGATATTAGGGAAGGTGGCACCTGCTTCAAATTTTAAGGCTGACATAACTTTATCTCATTTATTGATGTTTTAGGTAATTGTAGCTATCGTCATTCTTATCACGTTTGCCACGGTATTTATCACTGTAGCTCTCTGCCCAGATGGCAGTTGCATCTTGATTCTGGTTCCAATCAAAAACAGTAGAGCGATGTTTGATTTTCCATACGCCATCACGACGTTCGAAACGAAAATGGTGGCGACCACCTAAAATACCTTCTTTGTCTACGCCATTTTCCTCATGCACATGGTAAGCCCATACGTAACATTCTGCTGTGGCTGTATCACCATCAATTTCAATCAGTGGGTTGCTGATGCGGTGCTGAGTGGTTTTTAACGCTCGGAACCCTTCCATCGCAGGCTCAACAAATGCGTGGGCATTATCATTGTAGAAAAATAAATCTGGAAAAATAGGATCTTGGTGCTCTTCAATGGCATCTTCCCAGTAAGTTGACTTCATCAGTTTTCCATCTACTCGGTCTAGAGCACGAGCGAACTTGTACATGATCTCTGTCATCTCTTGTTTATCTAATAGTTGTTGTAGTTGCTGCTGCATTTCCATCATCATTTCCTCGGTCATTTTTAGTAGCCATGCTACTTAGCAAAAGTTGGTGTTGAGGCGTAACCCCATTAAGCGATGAGATGATAATATCGATTCCATTAAGGGGTGATAAGGAGGCTGAAATGCATAACAATAATTCCATTTAGGAATAGATTAATTATAAACACGAAGTACTGACAAGCGTTGATATAAAGTTGACACCGATAATTAATGGAATTGGTATTACTACGTATTTCATCCTCTTTTGCTTGCTCTGCAAGAAGACGTTTTAATTTAGCAAGGCGTCAAATTTCAGTTATTACTGCGCGACTCTGCGTTTCATACTATGTAAAACGACTATTAACGTGATTGGAATTACATTTTTTATACTTCTTCGGGATCGTTCCCGAAAGTTTATGTATATTCTTCGGGTAACTATAAAGTGTACGAGTAATCAGTTCACTTTATGAGTTACTGGTTACTTTATATGCCTACTTACAGTAGGAATAATATTTCATCTGCTTGTATTTGTATGAATGGGAACGTTTGCAATTCGATGCCTATTTGCAATCCAAAACGGAGAAATATAACAATGAAAATGAACACGCTTACCTTAGCAGTGGTGTTAGGGCTTGGATCTACCTCAGTAATAGCGAATACAGATGTAGCAGAACTAGAACAACGCATTAATGAACTAGAAGCACGCTTAGTCAAAACGGAACAAGTAACAGAAGAAGCAAACGACCAAGCCTCATCTTTTGAGTTTCATGGCTATGCTCGTGCGGGCTTGCTGATTAATGATAACTTGAATGGCGCGACGGGAACTGGCCCCTACATGACTGCTGCAGGTGCTATTGGTGCTCCAATTGGCCGTTTAGGCGTTGAAGATGACAACTATGTGGAAGCAAACCTAATTCATAATCGTTATCTAGATGATGGTTCTAGTGCTCGCTTCCATATTATGCTGGCAGATAGTGTAGAGACAAACAATGAATGGACGGCAGAAGAGAGCCAGTTGAATGTGCGTCAGGTATACTCCGAGTTAGCGAACTTGCGTGCGTTTAGTGACTCTGAAGCACTATCAAATGCAACGTTCTGGGCTGGGAAACGGTTTGATCGTGCCAACTACGATATCCATTTCTTAGATTCTGATATTGTTTTCTTATCTGGTACCGGAGCGGGTGTTTATGATGCCCAACTGTCGGATGATTGGAAAGCTAACTTCTCAATCTATGGTCGTGATTTTGGAAATATTGACAGTTCATCAACGGATATCGAAAACTATATCGCAACAATGAACAACTGGGTAGGTAACTGGCAGTTCATGTTAAGTGGTATGACGGCTTCAGATAACAAAGAGCTGACGCAAGGCTCGGCAGATAAAGGTTTCCATGCTTTGCTGGCTTACCATGCTGATAGCTTTTATGGTGCAGGAGAAGGATTCGCTAAGTCAGGCGTACTATTTGGAGACGGTCTGGGGGCTGAGTTGAAAGGCATTGGTTCAAATGGCTTGTTGACGGAAGATGCTCAGGCTGTTCGTGTGTTTACCTATGGTGTAACTCGTTTTGCAGAAAATTGGCGTGCGGCACCTTCGTTTATGGCGGAGTATAGCCAAGACCGTTTTGAGAAAAATGATGAATTTGCATGGGCTTCTGTCAATCTGCGTTTGGCACAAGAGTTCACTGAGAACTTTGAGATGGTGTATGAAGGCTCATATCAGTATATGGATTTAGATAACGCAACAGATAAAGCGAGTGGCAGCTTCTACAAAGCGACGATTGCACCAACCTTGAAGTTATCTACCAGTAAGGGATTCTTTGACCGCCCTGAATTACGTTTTGCGGTAAGTTATGTGGATTGGAGCGAAGATCTTAATGATTACGCGGTCAGTCTTGATACCGATGCTGCAACCATGGGGGATGGTGGCGAAGTACTATTCGCGCTTCAAATGGAAACGTGGTTCTAAAAGATACACCATAATTCGCCAGCCTTGGTGGCTGGCGTTGTTATAGCGATTAACAGGTCTCACGTTCAATATTTTGAAAAGTCAGTACCACTTTACTCATTTCGAAACCTTGGTTGTTGATTCGCTCTAATAGTAATTTTGCGGCATTTTCACCTGCTTTATCAAAGGCATAATTAAACGTTGATAGGGAAGGGGTGCAAACAGAAGCAAGTTCGTCGTTACCTACACCAAGTACTTTTATCTCCTTTCCTGGTGTGATTCCATTTTCTTGAATTGCGCGTATTGCTCCTACGGCAATTCGGTCTGTCGCACAAAAAATCCCATCGGTTTCGGTGAATTTGCTTAAATATTCTTTCACTGTTTCGTAACCCGATTCGATGGAGAAGTTTCCACGAGCGTGGAAAAGTAACGAGAGCTGGTTAAATTCAAGCGCTTGAGCTAGACCCTGAGAGCGCAGCTTATCCACCGCTAAATCGTCGCCCTGAACACCAATAAAGCCAATTTTTTTACAGCCTTTTGCTGTCAGTCGGTTTCCTGCCTCATAGCCAACGCGGTAGTCATCATGAACAATACTCGGAATATTATGCATAGAACCATCTTGACCCACTAATACCACTGGTACGTTTGATATTTGAATTGCATTAACAAGGGTTTTGTCGAGATGTGTCGCGTATAAGATGATCCCTTCCACGCGTTTTTGGTTAAAGATCTGTATATATTCGAGTTCTTTTTGATGTTCTTGGTGCGTACTGGCAAGTAATACGTGCTTTCCTGCTTTATCAAGAATACTCGTTAATCCATCTACCCCTAACGCCGTAGCGTGAGAAGAGACGCGTGGAACAATAACGCCAACTAAATTAGTTTTCTGTGATTTAAGATCTTTAGCGACTTGATTGGGAATATAACCACATTCTGAAATAGCCTTTTGTACCTTGATCTTTGTCGCGCCTTTTACGCCATACTCGTCATTAATAACTCGTGACACCGTTGATTTTGATACCCCAGCAATTAGGGCGACATCGTGTAGGCTTGCCATCTGCGTTAATCCATCTCGTTATACTTTCATTAAACTGGGATTGTTTGCAATTTTTCGACTATGAATCCCTTTGTTAAAGCCGATTCTACAGTGCTTTCTGCTCATGATGGAGACTTTTAGACGATCAATTTCACACAATTTGTTGTTTCCCTTTGACGATCTAGGCTGGATCAGCAAAAATCCTTATTGCAAACGTTCCCAAAAAAAGATTCAAGTATAGTTAAACTAGATATAAAATCGGGGTCTGTAATGAATTATCCATCAATAGCAAAAGAGCTAATCACTCATTTAGGTGGCAAGAGCAATATTACCGCACTGGCGCACTGTGCGACGCGTTTGCGTTTGGCTGTAGCCGATGAGTCTTTGATTGATGAAAATGCAATCGACAACTTAGAAGGCGTGAAAGGGCAGTTTAAAATCGCAGGTCAGTATCAAGTGATTTTTGGCTCTGGCATTGTGAACCAAGTTTATGCAGAAATGGCAAAGTTAACTGGCATGAGTGAAATGTCGACCAATGATGTTGCTTCTGCGGGCGCACAAAAACAAAACATTTTACAGCGCGCAGTAAAAGGTCTTTCTGACATTTTTGTACCCATTATTCCAGCAATTGTTGCTGGTGGTTTATTAATGGGTATCTACAACCTTCTGACCGCTCAGGGCCTTTTTATTGATGGGCTCTCTTTGATTGATGCAAACCCTGGTCTAACTGACCTTGCAAGCATGATCAATACTTTTGCTAATGCGCCTTTTGTCTACTTGCCAATTTTGCTTGCGTTCTCGGCTAGCAAGAAGTTTGGGGGCAACCCATTTTTGGGCGCAGCTCTCGGCATGTTGATGGTGCACCCAGACTTACTCAATGGGTGGGGTTTTGGTGGTGCTTCAGTGTCCGGTTCGATTCCTGTGTGGAATATTATGGGCTTGGAGATCGAGAAGGTTGGTTATCAGGGCTCGGTGCTTCCTGTATTGGTTGCGGCTTTCATTCTGGCGAAAGTTGAACTTGGTTTAAGAAAAGTTATCCCGTCTGTATTAGATAACCTACTGACTCCAATGTTAGCTATTTTTATCACTGGTTTGCTGACCTTTACTATTGTTGGTCCATTTACTCGTGATATTGGTTTCTTATTGGGTGATGGTCTTAACTGGCTATATAACTCAGCTGGTTTTATCGGTGGAGCTCTATTTGGCTTTATTTATGCGCCATTTGTTATTACTGGTATGCACCACAGCTTCATTGCTATTGAAACGCAGTTACTGGCTGATATCGCCATTACAGGTGGCACATTCATTTTCCCTATTGCTGCGATGTCAAACGTCTCTCAGGGTGCAGCAGCATTAGCTGTTGGTGTAATGAGCAAAGATAAGAAGATGAAAGGCATTGCAATTCCATCAGGCATAACTGGTCTGTTAGGTATTACTGAACCCGCAATGTTTGGTGTGAACTTAAAGCTTCGCTACCCATTTATAGCCGCTATTACGGCAGCTGGTCTATCTAGTGCGTTTATCACCATGTTTAACGTTAAAGCACAAGCTCTTGGTGCTGCCGGTATACCGGGCATTATTTCAATCGCTCCAGATAAAATTGGTTACTACGTAGTAGGGATGCTTATTGCATTTGTTACAGCATTTGGCTTAACGATAGTTTTAGGATTACGTGAGCAGGCTAAGCAAAATGTAAAAGTTACCGCTTAACCTATCTTTAGTAACGACATTTATTTCTGTTGCCTCTGGAGTAAGCTGCTCCCCTTTTGCAGCTTCTCTTTTCCTAGTTTTAGGTCTGCAAGTCAAGCCGGTCGTTTGACTCGCTTTTTTAGAATCCTCCTGTTGCTGAACGGTCAAATTCAGCAACGAGCAATTATTAGTCTTTTCAATGGTGAGTATTATGAGTCGAGTATGGGTTACTGGGGATGCAGTTGTGGATCTGATCCCTGATTCAAGCAATACCTTATTGAAGTGTCCGGGTGGTGCGCCGGCTAATGTCGCGGTTGCAATTTCTCGGCTTGGCGGAAACGCAGCCTTTTTTGGTCGTATTGGTAATGATCCCTTTGGGCATTTCATGGCTATGACGCTGTCAGACGAACAGGTCGATACACATTATTTGGTTAAAGACGACAATCAGCGTACATCCACGGTATTAGTCGATTTAGATGAAGATGGTGAACGAACATTTACGTTTATGGTTAAACCAAGCGCTGACCAATTCACTCAGGTCAAAGATATACCAGAGTTTACTGCCGGGGAATGGCTGCACGTATGTTCTATTGCACTAGCTAATGAACCAAGCCGTTCTTCGACATTAACAGCACTTAAAAAAGTGAAAGCCGCAGGTGGTTACATCAGTTTCGACCCGAACTTACGTGATGAAGTTTGGAATAATCCAGCTGAGATTAAGTCTGTGGTATTGGATGCCATTCAACTTGCTGACGTTGTTAAATTTTCAGAAGAAGAATTGGCGTTTCTTACCGATACGAACAGTATTGCTGAAGGGCTAGATGTTATTGGCTCTTTTGGCAATAAGCTTGTATTGGTCACTCAAGGTGCTAAGGGCGTTCTTATCGATGTTGATGGAGTGCGAGAGCTGGTTTCGGGCACGGCCGTTAAGCCCGTAGACACAACAGGTGCTGGTGATGCGTTTGTTGGTGGATTACTGGCGAAGCTGTCTCAAACTTCAGAGTGGCAAAGCACTTCGACAATTCAAGCTGCAATCATGTGGGCAAATGCTTGTGGCGCGTTAGCCACAACTCAAAAGGGTGCGATGAGTGCACTTCCGACCGAAAAAGAACTGTCTGATTTTATTAACAACACGCCCTAGGTAAATGAATCACTCACTGTCGAAATAACGGGTTTAAGTGTATGGCTAGAGAAGCAAAGAAAAACTGGATGGTTGAACAAAGATATCGTCGTTTAGAGGACATTTCCCATACTCAAATCACTGAGATGATGGAAAAAAGAAGCCTTGATAATGGGTACCCAAGCTATCATATCGCCCCTGCTTTTGGCTTATTAAATGACCCAAATGGTTTGTGCTACTTTAATAGTGAACATCATATTTTTTATCAATGGACACCTGTTGGGCCCGTTCATGGCATGAAGTATTGGTATCATCTTTCTACCAAAGATTTTATCCATTTCACCGATCATGGTACCGCTATTCATCCAGATCAAGATTACGACTCGCATGGCGTGTACTCAGGTGGCGCGATTGTGGAGAACGATAAAGCATTGTTGTTCTTTACAGGCAATAAACGTGATGAGAATTGGAAACGCATTCCAACACAATGTTACGCAACGATGAATACAGCAGGTGAGATAGAAAAGAAAGGAATCATCATTGAAAATGACCACTACACAGAACATTTCCGAGATCCAAAAGTGTGGAAACAAGGTGATGATTACTACATGGTGGTTGGCGCTCAAACACAAGATTTAAAAGGGGCGATGATCCTTTATCATAGTCAGGATCTGTCGACGTGGGATCATAAAGGGCCAATCAAAACGACGCACAACGACTTTGGTTACATGTGGGAGTGCCCTGACTTTTTTGAGCTAGATGGAAAAGCTGTGATGCTATTTTCACCGCAAGGTGTGTCATCGTCTGATCCTTATGATTTTAAAAATGTTTTTTCCGTGACTTACTTGGTTGGTGACCGAGTGAACTTTAGCTCGATGGAGCTAGAGGGCGAGCAGAGTATTCGACAGCCTGATTATGGTTTTGATTTTTATGCCCCCCAAACATATGTTGATGATAAAGGGCGTCGTATTCTCTACGCATGGGTAGGGTTACCAGAAATCGACACCCCTTCAGTAAAGTACGAATGGGCAGGAATGCTATCACTCCCAAGAGAGCTGAGAATAGAAAATGGGTTTATGGTTCAAAAAGCGTTAGAAGAGTTAGAAGCGCTGCGTGGTGAGGCAATTGAATTTGAGGATGTTCTTCAGCTACCAAGCAATAGTTTCTATTTAACTCTTTATGTCGATACCATGAATTTTTCTATTGAGTTAGGGAACAGTGTTGGAGATAAAATTGAACTCAAAGGGACGGAAGCTGAGTTTACTCTCGACCGTTCACAGATGAGTGAAATTTATGCTGAAGAGTTCGGTTTAACTCGCAAAGCTCCAAGGTTAAGCCTAACCCAACAAATTGAAGTGTATGTTGACCAGTCGGTGATAGAGATATTTATCAATGGTGGTAAGCATACGATGACGAGTCGTTTCTTTATTGACGATTTGAGCTACCTTAAAGTATCTACATCACTTAAACCGACTTATTACCCAATGAAATCATTAAGCGGTTTTAACTTGAAATAGTTGAGTCTTCAATTAAAAAAGCACTGCAAAATAGCAGTGCTTTACTATTTCAGCTTTTGGGGTTTGCACCATAATCCGGTATAAGATATTTCGGGCGTCGTTACTGGGTAAGCGACTTAGTTTTTATCTCAGTCGATTAATTTTGGAATATCGTTAGATAAATCGATCCAAGGGTTTCCTCCGAGAGTTTTTGCTCCTTGAACGCTTGGCTCTTCATATCGCATGACAAAATGCTTAGGACCATGTGCATAAGCAACAACTAGACCGTAAGGTGCATCTAGGAAACCGCCATGTGGACCTAGCCCTGGGTAGCTAATGCGCCAAGCTTTACCGTCCGTTGGTACAAAGCCTAGCGTTAACTTACCTACTACATCATTAGGCAAAGTAAAAAACCAAGTCCAATCTCCACCAGAGACAATGGTCATTACTTCGTCAATACCTTGACCATTGTCTGCACTATTAACATGTAACTTGCCAAACTTTTCTTGCAGATACTGCATTACTTCTGGTGTCATTGCCTTCATATCGTAAACTTTCGGGTAAGGAGCAACGCCGACTTCAGATGTTGAAAGATAACCACCGCGATGCACTTCAGGTTTTCGACCTGCCTGTTCAATCTGATCTAGCAGTTCCCCGCGATGTAAGGAAAAGATTGAGATCAACTTATCAGTTTCTTGCTTGTTAATTGCTCGCTCTTTAGATACTTCAATAATTGGCTTTGCGGCGTCTGGAATCGTAATAGTGCTGACTCTGACACCAACTGAAGAGAGTACTTCATTTACATTTTCAACGCCTACTGCGTTTTCTCTTCCGTCGCTAAAGGAAAGGGTCAGTTGGCCTGAATTTGTGACACTTTTTGCAAAGCCTTGAGTAGCTGGCAGTGCAGCTATCATTCCAATTAGGGTTAATTTCATCCAATTCTTCATACTTCATTCCTCACTTAAGGTTTGGCTTTACGCCGTGTTTTCGATAGTGAGTGTAGATCTGGATGTTTCGTCGATAAACCGTAGTTAAGTGAACTTATTGATTACCATTGGTAAATAATCCTATGTTTTTTGTACCTTTTACATTCAAGTCTTTAAGGATTGTATTGATTTGGTGAACTATTAAATTACTCAACGGCGGTTTATCTACTTTCTAGAGGGCGTAATCTAGCGGCTTATACCTAATGAAACGCAGTGAATACACTGAGGAAGATGGAATCATCATGAAAGAACTTAAATATCACCTTTTATCCTTGTTAGTGACTGCGCTTGTTGCGGGATCATTCATATCTTCTGCTGAACTCTCAGGCGTGATAAATCCATTTTCACTCACGTTACTGAGGTTCTCGCTCGCTGCACTAATGATGTCTCCATTTATTTTTATACGCTTTGAACGAATAAAAATAGCGCGAAAAGTGTTTCCTAGAAGCTTAGTGATGAGTTTCTTCTTTTCTCTATTTTTTATATGTATGTTTGAAGCGCTAACGACAACAACAGCGCTGAATACTGGCACGCTTTATACATTGGTTCCGTTTCTTACCGCAATCGCTGGGGCTGCCATATTTAAACAGAAGCTCTCACCTAAGCTTTTACTCATCTACATATTAGCCGCTGTTGGCACATGCTGGGTGATTGCAAAAGGGGATTATTCTGTTTTACTTGCGTTGGATTTTAACCATGGCGATGTAATTTTTTTACTCGGCTGTGTTTCGATGGTCTGCTTTTCTCTGTCAATGAAAGTCTTGAACCGCGGTGAAGAATCATTGGTCACGGTGTTTTGTATTTTGATTGGCGGAATGGTGTGGATGACATTAGCGATGATTGTATTTCAGCAACCTTTAGGATGGGAGGCTCTTAGCTTCAATTTGGGTGCTCACATGATGTATCTCGCACTTTTCGCAACTCTTGCGTCGACATACATTATCCATAAGACAACGATAGTGTTAGGGCCAACTAAAGTCATGGCGTATATCTATTTAAGCCCTGTATTCGTCGCGTTGTTCATGTTGGTGTTCAGCGGGCAACAGATACCAATAGCCGTTTATCCTGGGATCTTATTATCGATCGCGAGCACATGTCTTCTTCAAATATTTAATAGGCAGTCGTAATCTAAGGGGTGGATTACGAAAGTTTATTCTTGAAGCACGCCAATGAACGTTTGTTTATTGGCGTATCTTTGTTTTAAGGGCGCTATTGTTAAACGAACTATTTTTAAATGCATTGATTTTGAATGCACGAGTTTCATATAGACATATTTCACACACCTAGGCACCTTCAAATATGCCTTATAGGGAGCTAGTGTTCAAAGTGTTTAACGATAAAATCAATGAAGGTGCGAACTTTCTGGGATTGCTCTTTATGATAAGGGTATACCAAATATAACGAATGATTATCGGCTTTCCACTCGGGTAATATCTCGATTAGTGTTTGGCTTTCCAATTCGTCTTTTATAAATAATTCAGGTGTTAACATAATCCCGTGACCTAAGCTTGCCGTTTGTTTCAAGGCTAAGCCATTGTTGACTACATAGGAACCTTGTGGGATCTCTATCTCTTCAATACGCTCATTATTTCTAAGTACCCATCGTCTAGCTGATGACGAAAAGCTATAGATTAAACAGTTGTGCTTAGCTAAGTCGGCCGGGTGATTAATCGATCCCGAACGAGCAAGATATTCTGGTGATGCGCAAAGTATACGCCTTAAATCCGTAAGCTTACGAGAGCGAAGACTAGAGCTCGATAGCTCACCGCCACCTCTAATTGCAATATCAATCCCTTGTTCGATGAGGTCTACAAATTGGTCGTTCATCACCAGTTCAATAGACAGTTCAGGGTGTTCTGTCATAAATTCGCAGATAATAGGATTGATCTCAACGAGACTTAGCGACATTGGCGCGCTGATCTTTAACGAGCCCTTTAAGGTATGCGAAGACTCAATTACCGATAAATCAGCATGCTGCAGGCTGTCTAGTATATTACAAACTTGATTGTAATATAGCTGACCATTCTCTGTTATATGTAGTTTTCGAGTGGTTCTGTTTATTAAAGCGCTTTGTAAATAATCTTCTAGTTCATTGATATTTTTACTTATTGCGGCTTTAGATAGATTAAGATCTTCTGCTGCATCTTTAAAACTTCCAAGTTCTATTACTCTTCTAAAAACGGTCAACGCTCTAATTTTATCCATCGATAACGGCCTGCTATTGTTTACTTATAGTGAACTATTTTGTCACTAGTATAGTGTTTATCTACTGAATCTTGTCAATTAGCATGTGTGTTATGCAATGTCATCACCCAATAATTGAGTAGGTAAAGGTATGAAAAAGATACTCGCGTTCTCTGGCAGTAACCACAGTCAATCAATTCACAGCGTATTGATTAATACGTTAGCCGCAAAAGCAATTTCAACAAAAGTTACCACGATTAATTTAATGGACTTTGAATTACCAATGTACGGTATTGATGTTGAATCTAACGGGATCCCTGAGACGCTGATTAAGCTTAAGAAAATAATGAGCGAATACGATGCGTTAATTATTGCTTCGCCTGAACACAATGGTTCTATGCCAGCTTTCTTAAAAAACGTGATTGATTGGCTTTCACGTATTGCCGAGCCGGGACAATCATTTTTTGGTTCCAATAAAACGCCAATTCTATTGGTGAGTGCATCTCCTGGTGAAAATGGTGGTGCAACGAATTTAAAAACGATGGCTGAGCTTATGCCTTGGTGGGGTGCTGATGTAAAAGGCACCTACAGTCTTGGTCATTATCACGACAAACTAATGAATGGTTCGTTTGATATTCCGACTCAAGGCCGGTTAACGACGCTAATGGCTGACTTTGAAAACTCACTGGGAGAGAAATGATATGAAAGTTGATATTGGCGCAAGATGGTAACGATGAGTCAACCGCCTCATTGGTATCAGACCGAATGCGTGAGCATGACAAAACAGCGTGGATGTTACGCTCTATGCTTTAAGTCTATCGATACCTTCACCGTGAGTAGGGTTGTACTTCGCATCTGAAATGCAGTCTCCCCCCAATTACATTTAAGGAGCTACGCATGGCAGTTTTAGACAAAGGGGTGTGGTACCCAAACAAAGAACCCCACGAACTAGCGTTTGAAGATACTTTTGATACGGTGATGGAAGTCGAACCAAATCGTTATCATTTGTACATGTCATACGCTTGTCCATTTGCTCATCGTCCATACTTGGTGATCAATTACTTAGGGTTGGAAGAGGCAATTTCAGTGTCCTCTGTTGCCGCTAAGCGGTATGACGATGGCTGGCTGTTTGACGATGAAAATCAAGACCCTATTCACGGTGCTCAAACGTTAGCAGAGCTGCACGTACATGCTAAACCTGATTACACAGGGCGTGTGACGGTGCCTCTGCTTTGGGATAAACAAAATGCCTGTATCGTAGGAAATGACTCTTTAGAGCTTGCAATGGAATTGGCGACCAAATGGCTACCATTGGCGAAAAATAAAGTGGAACTCGTACCTCGTGCTTTAAAAGATGATATTGAACAGCTAAACCCTTGGTTACATACCAATGTGAATCGCAAAGTGTACCAAGTTGGCTTTGCTACCAATCAATCAGACTACGATAAAGCGAGCGACGACTTGTTTAATGCATTAGATGTTCTAGATAGACGATTAGCACAGTCTAAGTATTTACATGGAAGTAGAGCAACGCTGTCTGATCTATTTCTTTTACCTACGTTAGTGAGGTTTGAAGCTGTCTACGAAGTCCACTTCAAAGCAAACAAAAAACCAATTAAAGAATTCGAACACTTATATCGCTATATGCTGGGTCTTGTTAGTGATAAGCGTATTCGTAGCACTATTGATATTGAATACATGAAGCTTCACTACTATTTTTCGCATAAGCACATTAACCCGTTTGGTATTGTACCTAGTGGCCCAAATATTCGTTGGTAAGTACCTGACACTGTGATTTGGAGAGATTAAGTGGTAAAAAGCAATCTTTTCCCCTTATCTAGCAATGTGATCTCTGCGAGAAGCGAATATTGCAATTCGTACCGTTTGACATGATTTTTTAATAAATTGCTCATTTATAATGGTATCAATTGTATTTTCCATCGCCTCCAAACGGCAGCCATCGGGCTGCCTTTTTTGATCGTGTTTTCTACTATTGAGCAGCAATTAGCAAGTAGACGGCAGGTTTTAACTAGTTATTGAGTCAGTACTCAATCAATATAAATATCAATCACAACATACTTCATTACTCACTTTCGTATGTTGTTATTTTAGCCTTGAAAAGGGAATGAAGATGCTTACAGGATATTGGTCTGTCGATGTATTTATACTCGCTAATGTTGCTCTATGTGTGGTGGTAATGCTGGTGTACGGTTATTACCAAATCACTGGCGGTGGAATGCTTTGCGATCATCCTGATGACAATAATCAAAGGAGTAAATCATGAACACCAAAACGTTGGGCTATTCCACGATGATAGTTTCGGCAGCCCTGATGGGGTGTGTTGGATTGTTTGCTAGAAATATTAATACTAGCGGTGATGTTATCGCATTTACCCGCATGACTGTTGGCGCGATTTGTATTTTGGGTCTGATGTTTTATCAAGGTAAAACATCGCTGATAAAAGCCACCAAAATAACATCAACGGTTATTGCGAGCGGTGCCTGTTTGGGGTTATGTCTAGCCGCTTATGTTTCTGCCACCCAATACACCACCTTAGCCAATGCGGTATTTCTTATCTACACCGGTCCGGTGTTCTCGACCATTTTAGCGGCTATTTTTCTTAAAGAAAAAATATCTAAGTTGACTGCTTCACTATTAACGGCAGTATTCATTGGGTGTTTATTTATTATCGGGATTATTAATTACAGCGCGACTGATGGATTGACCGTATCTCTGTCTTTCTCTAAAGAAAACTTTATCGGCGATATGCTTGGGCTAGCTTCAGGGGTAGGTTACGGTTTGTATTTGTTCTTCAGTCGCTATCGTACTGATGTAAGCTCAGATTCACGCTCTTTCTTCAACTTCTTGTTTGGTGCAGTGGCTATTGGGGTATGTTTTGTTGTTAAACCTCCTTCGCTTGCTGATATGAATACCAGCTCTTGGATCTGGTTAATTTCGATGGGGTTCTTCATTGGTTTTGGTGCGTTAACGTTACTGACTATTGCTGCGAAGCACTTGAAAGCAGCAGAGTTAGCGTGTGTGTCATACCTTGAAACCGTAGTGGGAGCTGGCATTGGGATTGCGATGTTTGGTGAATCACTCACATTACTTCAAAGTATCGGTGGCATCTTAGTGATAGGCGGCGGCATGGGCGAGATTGTTATTAGTATGACCAAGAAGCGCGTTGCTCTCAAAAATAGTCAACTAGAACATTAATCGGAGGCTACGATGATCACCTCATTAAACTGGGTGCTCCTATTGGTGACGGTGAGCATCATGGTAGGACTCGCGTTATACAGTAATAAAATTATGAAAACAGGTAATGGCGAAGGTGGTTTTTTATTAGCCGCCAATTGCCTTGGCCCTTTCATTGGTGCCGCAACGATTGTTGCGACAGGATTTTCAGGCTGGGGATTCATGGGATCCCCTGGTGTTGCCTATAAATACGGTGCGATTGAATTACTTGGTAACTTCTTTTTTGCACCAGCTATGGTATTTGCCGTCTTATTTTGTGCGCGTTTTTTACATCAGAAAGCAGAACAAATGGGCAGTTTCACCATTCCTGAATATATTGCCCGCAGTCACGAAGGTCCCGAAATTGTTAAGCGTTTCACTCAAGCCTTTGCAGCCATTATCACTATTATTTTATTGCTGGTTTTCTTAGTGGGGCAAATAAAGGCACTTGGGTTACTGGCTGGGCAATGGTTAGGTATCGATCAAGATACGGCTGCATTATTAATGGTTGGTATCATTATTTTGTATACCTCTATTGGTGGGTTAGCAGCTGTCGCATTTACCGATGCTTTTATGGTAATAGGAATGTGCGTATCAGCTCTTATTATCGTAGTGACTATTTTTTCTGATATGTCACCCAGTGAGCTGATTTCAGGTTTAAACGCGATTGATCCTGAGTTACTCGCGCCAACCGATTCCGGTCCTTATGGTTCCTCGGTTTGGCATGTGCTTATGGTGTTGCCTTACGCGTTTATTTATAGTGCAACATTACCTTATATGTCTGTTCGGTTTATGGCGCTGGCAAAAACCACCAAGCTACATCATGTGGCAGCTTATATGACCCCCATTGCCTGTTTACTTAGCCTAGTGCCCTTAGCGGGATTATATACACGCTTAAAAGTACCCAATCTAACAACACCTGATGAAGCGATGCCTACCTTTCTCGCCAACTTTTTATCCCCTTCAATGTCAGCCGTTGTCACCCTGTTTATTTTATTTGCTATGAAGTCGACAGCTAATTCTGTTTTGCATGCCATTGCGGGTTCTGTATCACACGACTTGCGTCAGGCTATTTGGCCTAACTGTCGGTTATCAGAAAAATCGTTATTAATATTGAATCGAAGTGCGGTGTGGTTATTAGGTGGAACGGGGTTTGTGCTTATGTTGCTTGCTCCTCCTTTTATGCTGTCTATGTTGGCAATATTGGGCTCCGGAACATTAATGGCTGCATTGGTTGCCCCTACATTGCTTGCTCATTTTGTGCCTGCCAATATATATGCAGCGTTATTTTCGATGATTATCGGATTTAGTTCAGGGTGTCTTTTATTTTTACAATTCAACTTAGGCTGGGTTGAAGCGCCAATTTATTCCTCATTATTTGCTTGTGGTACTTATTGGTTAGTCGCTAAATGTTTTAATCACCAGCCATCAACTGTTTCTTTCCCTTCTCACTAATAAAAAGAGAGTAGCAAGTTATTGCTACTCTCTTTTAAAATATTAATATCTATTAAATGAAAGTCAGTTATTAAAAGCACTTAGTACCAGTTATATCATGGTGTCTGATAGCTGTTTTTGTATTTGTCCTTCTACAGCTCGACTACTTTCAATATCTTTACGCATATCAATATGGCTCGCACGGTATTCTCGTGGCGTAACGCGCAATAGGCTTTTAAACTTAGAATTAAAGTTTGACAAAGATGAAAAGCCTACTTCAGAGCCAATATGAGCGATAGTCCAATCTGTCATGACTAAATACCTTGCCGCTTGCCTAACACGTTGTTCAATAACATATTGCCGAAAAGTAACGCCAAGATTAGCATGAAAAAACCGCGAAAAAGTACTATCAGCCATATGAAGTTGTTCTGCTACCAATGCAACAGATAATTGCTCTGCTAAATTATTCGCAATATATTCTTGTACAATATGGACGCGGCTTTCTGTGCGTTTAATATTATTTACTTCGAAACGGTTATTAGCAAGATAGCGGGCTGGTGTCATTGCTGATAATTTTTCGAGTAAACCAAGCAAATTAAGCACTTGAGAAAACTCAAAAGAATTTTCCATCTTATCTAAGATATGATGGATATCTGAAATACCCTGACCTTCGAATAGAGTACCATTGCGTGACTGCTCTAGCATGCTTTTGATGGTAAAGAATTGAACACTATCAACGAATGTTTGTCCCATTGCATTTAATCTAAAATGCAAGGTATCACAGTCAGTTGGCACCTTTTGATGCTGGTCTAGTGATAGCCTAAATGGGTTAAATGGTGCGAGTAATATCAGTTGTCCTACTCTTAACTGGAAGTGGGTATTGGCTAAATGCAGCGTACATCCCGCTGTTTTAGGGCGTATTAATATATAGTCCGCTCCAAATATCATGTGCTCAGTTTCTTCTATTTTTTGTAAGTCGAACATCTGAAATTTAGGGGTGTTGGCAATAACACGTTGACACATAAACATACCTCCCTTGTCGTATCGCATTATATTTACCCTTGAAAAAAATGAATGCCAACTAATCACTTTATAAATGTGATGTTACACAGTTATAAATAGTATCAATGCGGTGCCACTATGGAATAGGAGTAATAACTATCTTCTATTTAATAGGGGAGGTTTGTGAATAATTATGCAGCACATGAATACTCTGTGACAAATTGTATTGTTTAGGTCTTGGTGTATCCGTTATCGAAATAAATCTTTTATTGGTTATATAATAAAAACAACATCAGAGCAGGGAACAGTCAGTTGTTAGCAGTAAATGACTATTATCAGTCGATGTTTAGCGCGATATTAGTGTTATTGAAGAGCAGCGAATATAACTGCTAATCAGAATAAAGAAATGACTATTAATAATATTTATCATGGATTATGGCTGGCATATTGTTGCTTGAATATAAAGTGACAACATTAATAATATATGGAAGCACGACTTCTTGATTTATATTCATTCTATTGGAGATTTGTAATGAGTATTTCTAACGATCTATATCCTAATGCCTCTTTACCACTAGAAAGAAAAGATTCTGGTGTACCTTATGTAAGACAAGGTCTGCATGTTGAATCTTATAATGACTTCGATCCACTTCGTCACGTCATTGTTGGTATAGCGGATAATCAACATATCCCGGAAGCTTGCCCGGCAAGTAATGAAAAAATACCAGCTGGTTCTCCTATGAGAGGTGGTAAGGCAGGTCGTCGTACTCAAGAATCTATCGAACGTGCCAATGAATGCTTGAATGGTTTTGCGAAGATTTTAGAAGATCGCAATATCATTGTTGACCGCCCAGGGGCAGTAGACTGGCATGAGCGCATTACCACACCTGATTTCAGCATCAGTTCTGGTTTTGGCGTAATGCCACCACGTGACTGCCTACTTACTATGGGTAAGAGCATGCTGATGGCACCAATGAGCTTCCGTAGTCGTTACTTTGAATATTTGGCTTACGTAGATTTGATGCGTGAGTATTTTGAATCTGATCCAAATTGTATGATCGAGCAAGCACCGCGTCCACGTTTGTCTGATGATAGCTTCCGTATGGACTATGTGGCGGCTTACGAATACTTGTCTGATGCAGAAACCATGGAGCGCTCACTGCGTAAAGAGTACAGCACGAAAGAAACTGATATTCTGTTCGATGCCGCTGATGTAATGCGTTTAGGTAAAGATATTTTTGTGCAGCACGGTCTTACCACCAACTTAGCGGGTATTCGTTGGATAAAGCGTAAGTATGAATCTCAAGGTTACCGTGTTCACACGCTAAGCTTTGAAGATAACCATCCAATTCATATTGATGCGACCTTCTGTCCGTTACGTCCTGGCTTAATGTTGCTGAACCCTAATCGCCCATTATTCAAAGGACAGCGTGAAATCTTCGAGAAAAATGATTGGGAAATTGTGGAAGCGGTCAGCCCAGCGTGGGATAACCCACCACCGCTTTGCTACTCAAGCACTTGGTTGTCGATGAATACATTGATCTTAGATCATAAAACAGTCTGTGTTGAAGCATCTGAAACAGCACAAATGGAGCAATTCGATAAGCTCGGCTTTGATGTTGTACCGGTTGATTTACGTGATGCTTACGCATTTGGTGGTGGTCTACACTGTGCAACAGCCGATGTATGGCGTGAAGGTACATGTGAAGATTATTTCCCTAACCAATTCTCTGGCGCTCACAGTCTTGAGCACTGGGAATACTAGTCGTCATAACTAGATAATATAGTGGCTTCTTCGGAAGCCATTTTTTTTACCTGTTATTCGTTATATTTCGTTTTTATTCTATTTATTGAAATAATATCTGTGCTGAGTTCACACTTAATTTAATAAGTTTGATCTTCAATCAAGATTTGGATTTTACTTCACTCGACTTCATTTTTATATATGCACCAGCCCTTTGTATTCATGCAATTAAGTACTCGCTTTATCTGCTCTTCTTATTAGCGCGTTGAATAAAAACACATAAACAAGAATAAGCACTTAATTGAATAAAAGTGCGACGTTTAATAGCGTGAATATTTTCACAATATAGACATATGTATTCCTATAGTCTTCCCGATGAATTGCATTACTCATCAATGAGATACGATTATAAAAATATAAAGGAATACAGTATGAAAGGTATTGGAACTATGCGTTTGTCCTCTTTGTCGCTGGCGATATTAGCGTTAACTACGCTGGCAGGTTGTAACGATGAAACCAACATTATTGAGCAACCAAAACTGACACCAGATGTTGCGGTAGATATGAGGGGCGTTTTTTCTGGTTACCAAGAGGCGATGGATATACTCGATAATACGACGTTTGGTCAGATAACCGATCAGATGGCATCTTCGCGACAATCGGTAGATAGACTGTACCTAGATAAACTTGAAGCGCTCGATCGCAGTGCATTATCCGATGAAGATAAAATTTATTACGACACGTTCCGTTTTGACCGAAACATCGGCATTCGTGGAGCGTCGTTGCCTAATACTCGTTTCGGTAATTTCACGATTCCGATTACCCATTTTTATAACTATATCGAGTGGAATGCAGAAACGGCGGGTGCTAAGCAAAAAGATGTTGAAGCGTATAAAAGCCATGTTCAGGTCGTTCGTGAATTTACAGCTTGGGTTAACAATTTACACTCCCAATATTCAATGGGTCAGGTTGAGCATGTGCAGTTACCCAAAGTGCTGATTGAACGCCTTATTCAAAGTACAGAAGATACTGTAACTAAAGATAGTTATGCCTTACTCAAAATCGGCCTGAATGATATCAATAGTCACAGTGCGGATTATGAACCAGCCTTTATTGCTGAATACCAGCGAGCGGTGGATGATGCGACTACGGCAACAGGTAATTTGGTGGAATACCTAGATACAGGCTATATGGATGCCGCTCGTGATAGTAAGAGTGATAGTGGCTCTATAGCCGACACCAACATTGGCTGGGGCGATTTACCTAATGGGCAGGCATGGTATCAGTGGCAGCTGGATCGCAACAGTACCACGGGGAAACCAGCGATGGAGCTCAGCCAGTTGGGTGAAGATCTTGTGGCAGACGCTAAAGCCGAGATGGAGCGAGTTGCTAAACTGATTGTCGCAAAGCGCGGAAAAACTGTGACAGCCAAGTGGCGAGATACTGACGGTACTTTTCAGGATAAAACATTCACGCTAGCAGACGATAATGGCAAGATTAACCTTGCTGAATTCTTTGACTATCTGAACAGCGAAACTTTCTTCTATGGTCGAGATGACCGAACTATTACGGGTACGCCGTATGCGCAGGCTTGTACCTCGGCATCAGTACCGTCTGCCTGTGAGGCAGCATTAGTCGATTACTACAAGTTTAAAAATGATGCTAACGATGTAGTCGCTAAGTACTTTAAGCCAATTGAAACTGATTACAGCATTGTACCTATACCTGATAGTCGTGAATTGTATGACGGGGTGGCCTCTTATGGTGGTAATGAGTTTAACCTAAATACCAATCCTGACTACAGTTTGCAAAAGTGGAATGTCTCTACTTTGTTGCTGCATGAAGCAGCGCCGGGTCACCATTTTCAAAATGCGTATTCTATTGAGTATCCACCAGCCAATAAGCCGGAATATATTAAAAACGTTGGGTACACCGCCTATGCCGAAGGGTGGGCGTTATATACCGAATGGCTGGGTATGGAAATGGGTATATATGGTGAGTTGAATGAAGAGGGCAAGCCTACTTTTGTTAATGCGACCGGTATGTGTAAAGTGGATCTGAATTATGATGATTTCCAAGGCGGTATTTATCTAGATGCTGAAGAGTGTAATGCCTTACAGTATTTTGGTAGCTTGAATGAAGCCCAACTCCGAAATATGCGTTTGGCTGTAGATACCGGTATTCATGCTAAAGGGTGGAGTATTAAAGAGGCACAAGAGTATATGGGGAGTAATTCTGCGCTGGGTGCTGGTGATATCGAATCGGAAAGTTACCGTTATGCTGCGTATGTTGGTCAGGCCGTTTCGTACAAATCTGGCTATTTGGTGATCAAAGAAATGCTGGAGAAAGCAAAGTCTGAATTAGGTAACGAATTCGACTGGGCAGAGTTTCATGACCAGTTACTAAAATACGGTGATCAGCCCATGGAAGTGGTAGAGACAAGTATTGATAATTGGATCAAATCTAAAAGTTAAGCCAATACGCGGTTAATTTAAAGATGATGAAGTCGCTATGTTCTGAGAGGAACTAGCGGCTTTATTTTTTTAGTTAGTAACTATGCTTCACGCCCTTTCATATATTGTTTTGGGGGGCGTCCGAGGGTTTTCTTAAAAAACGTAATAAACGCACTAACCGATTCATACCCCAAGTGATCTGCAATCCGCTGTACTGAATCGCCTGAGGCTAGTTTTTGTAGTGCCACTACGATATGCAGTTGTCCGCGCCATTTACCAAACGTTAACCCAATTTCTTGTTTGACTAGGCGTGCCAAGGTACGTTCACTCATTGCAAATTGTGTAGCCCATTCACTGACCGTGCGTCGATCTGATGGATCAGCAAGTAACCTTAAAGCGATCGCATTCAGTCTAGGTTCTACTGGAATAGGAAAATCAAAATGCTCTGTCGGCATAGTGGCTAACTGCTCGATCAATACATTCACTAGTCGTGCCGTTTGGCTGGTGGGTAAATAATGTTGATCTTGCATCGTGAGGTGAACGATCAATTCTCGCACCAATGGTGAGATAGAAATCGTGCAGCTCTGATCGGGCATAACAATCGCATCAGGATCGATAAAAAGCATACAGACATTAGCGTCAGCCGAGATCTTGTTGCTATGTGGTACGTGGCTTGGGATCCACACTGCACAATGTTGGGGCACCATCCAAATAGCATCTGCTATTTTGCATTTCACGAAGCCTGTTAAGGGGATCACGATCTGACATTTTCGGTGCTGATGAAACGGTGTTTCGGCTTCTTTTTCACCTCCGGTAAGTTGCAAAGCAACAACTTTTTGAGGGTACTCGTCAGAGTCGAATTCGGGAAAGTAAGGCTGAAAAGGTAACATATAATGACTGTTTATAGATATATGTTGTCAATATAGCCCAATACGGTAAAGAAAATGAAGAGTAATCTAGTGCTATTGTGAATAACAGGAGCATTCTTATGCCACAACCGCTTTTATCTTCAACGCCTCCAATATTACCAACGTCCCCAAAATCCTCGACATCTTTTCTACTTATTGTGGGCATTTTACTGATATCACTTAACTTACGCAGCCCTATTACGGGTGTTGGTCCTTTGCTGGACGTGATTCGCGAACAGTTACATTTATCTGCGATGCAAGCAGGTATGTTAACCACCTTGCCATTATTAGCGTTTGCTTTCTTCTCGCCTATTGCGTCAATTTTGGGGCGCTCTCGTGGGCTTGAGCACTCATTGATGGTTGCACTGGTACTAATGCTGACGGGCATTATTGTAAGGTCGTTGGGCTCTGCCAGTTGGCTGTTTATCGGCACTGTGATTATCGGTGCCGGTATTGCGATTTCGAATGTATTGCTGCCCAGCTTGTTGAAGCGTGATTTCCCCAATAAGGTGGCGACGATTACAGCAGTGTATGTATTGATGATGGGGGTTGGCTCAACGTTAAGTGCGAGTTTGGCTATTCCTATAATGAATATGGCAGATGCGTTATCTATCACTGCCATCCCTGATTGGTCACTTTCTTTGGTGGGAATTGTTATTTTTCCCGTTATTGCGATTGGGCTTTGGCTTCCACAGTTAAAAAAACACAGCGCCCCAACAGCAGATACGGCAGAGATTGATAGTCATAGCTACCTTTGGCGTTCAACCAGTGCTTGGCATATTACTATTTTCTTAGCGTTGAACTCGCTGCTGATGTATATCTTTATCAGTTGGCTACCCGTTATTTTGGTCGATCTTGGCTATAGCCATCAAGAAGCCGGATTTATTCATGGCATGCTGCAATTAGCAACGGCTGTACCTGCGATTATTTTGATCCCTTTGATGGCTAAGATTCACGATAAACGTGTGTTGACAGTATGCATGACCTTACTGGTTTTCATCGGCATTGTTGGATTGATCACTATGCCTTCACTAGCCATGCTTTGGGTAATGGTATTTGGTGTAGGGACGGGTGGTGGTTTTATTCTTGCGCTCGCATTCGTGAGTCTTCGTACGCAAAACGCACATCAAGCGGCAGCACTATCAGGTATGGCACAATGCTGTGGTTATCTGTTGGCGGCGTCAGGGCCTATTGCGATGGGGGCGTTACATGAATCAGTAGGGAATTGGGTTTTACCGTTGAGTATCTGTGCTGGGCTCAGTGTGGTGTGGAGTTTTTTTGCATTGTTAGCTGCGAAAGGTAGTTCTATTTCTTCTCCTGTAAAAACCTCGACCGTGTACCTAAAAACGAAAGAGTGTTGAAAGAAGAAAGCAAACGGAGAAGCGCTATACTGAAAGGGTGACACTGCTTTTATATGGTTGCTGCTATCTGCATATTTAGCCGTGAAATATTCCATCTGTAATCTGTTTGTCGGATTCATTGCAGCAGTGCAGGGGGATATTATTGCTGAATATGTGCAATAATTTGTCAAACCTTAGATCTCTGTCACTCTATTCAACTTAAATATTGATAAAACGCATAGTCCTGTAGGAACTAAATGCATAATGTCTGTGATGTTCCGTATTATTCTAGTTAAAGGCCACAAATATGTCTGATGTACCAGTGTCTGTTACAAATACTGCCGAGGTGATTCAACCAGTTGTTGAGTCGTCAGGTTCTATCTGGGGTTATGTAGCGGGTGGTGTTGCCTTACTCATTCTTGCAGGTTTCGTCGCTTATAAGAAACTTAACACGCCTGCATTTATTATCAATCGAGTAAGAAAGAGAAACCAGAAAGAGATGCAGAAACAGGGTGTAGAAAACTCTGATTTCATGATTGATTTGGACAAGCTGTTCGATTCAATTCTTAAGTATGCTAATGAGAATAAAAAAACAGGCGGCGATGTCATTAAAATTATCGCACCACTTAATGACACAGCACGCATTAAGACTCCGCGTGATATGTATCAATCAATGATTTATATTGCGAATGATATCCATGATGTCGCATTGGCGCGTGAATTGAAGAATAAATCTAAGCAAGTGAAAGCAAGTTCATCATTAATGAATGGCTTGTTGAAGCGTGCTGGTGTGTAAGCTTAAACACTGAGTATTTTAGTGATTTAAAATAAGCGGCGTTGTCTACCAATTTATGGGTTGATAGGTAACGCCGCTTTTTATTACCCTATAAAGAAGCGTTGCTGGTTAGCATGAATTGCTGATCGCTGCTGACTATAATGTCATTCTTTAAGAAATTCTTACCCAGTATCATGCTGTATTTAAAGCGGCTACGATCTCGAAGGTTTACTGCAATTTCTTTTTCAACACTCCCAACTTTGACCAGCATACTTACGACAGGTCGTACGTTAGACTTCTCGCCCACTCGGCCTTTAATTCGCATTTCATCTATAACTTCTTCAGTTAGCGTTTTCATTACGTTACTTGCATTAGTGTAAGTAAATGACACCCATTTTTTGCCATCTTTAACGAATGGTTTAATATCTGTGGCATGCATTGAGCTTACGTCGGCACCGGTATCAAGCTTTACTGGGAAAGATAAGCCAGCAATTTGAGCTTGTTCAATATAGCCAGCTTTCAATGCTGCATGGCTATGAATTAAATGAGTTGTACGTGTATTGATCAGTAACGATCCATGTACCAGATTTGGCGTTATTTCAAAACGAGATGGGTCATTATCATTGGCTGACATCGCTTTTAAAGCTATATTTTTGATCAGCAATGAAGACGGTAAGGTGATCTCTGAAACAGCGATAGGGCGAACATCATCTCCCACTTTAATTTTTCGCTTGATCGGTTTTTCGAATGTATGGACGTTATTGTTAATATCCGTTAACTCGTAGCTGACCATGCGGCCTGTGTCTTTTTTGTCTTCATAAATGTGAGAGACTTTAAGCAACGGTGTTTTGATTATCGCAGAGGGCTTGGCATTTACTGTAATACCGTCAATGGTAATTTGTTCTTTAGGGCTCATTATAAATGAGGTTTTATCGCCGGAAACAGAGCTGAATAGTGCAATAGGGCGCTCTGTAATATAAGTGCTGCCTAAATCGACGATAAAGTTCTGATTAAGCGCTTCAGTCCCTAAACGTAGCTGGCTGCTATTTTTAGATCTGTCGCGTAAGTAAACCAGTATTGGTTTATTGAATGCTTTGTTATCGCTTACTGAGCCGAGTTGTACTGGTACATAAACAAGCGGTCGCTGGGCATTACTAAATTTAAGCATTTTAACTAAAGGGACAGTCATCTTTTGATGCTGTTTATTATCACCTTCGAGCGTAAAGCTTACTTGTTTGGCTTTTTCATCCACTTTGATATTAAGTGCATGCAAAATACTATATCGGTTAGTGAAGGATAAGCTGGTCTCTATAGGGATATCATTGATGTATGCGTGTTCTTTACGACCGATGACGAGTGCCGTGTCTTGTTCTTGTAAGTAGTCATACCCCGCATTAACCCACGCCGTATTCCGTAAGAAAGTTTTACCGATGAGTATGGGATATGAAAAGCGTGTGCGGTCAGTTAGGTTGACCTCAGTAAGAACCGTTTTTCCAGCAATCTGTAAACTCAATTCTACAACAGGGCGAGCAAGGTGACCTTCACCGCGGCTTTTTATCATCGCTAGGCGAAATAGCGGTAAGGTAACAGCGATGGTGTCGCCACTATAAGGATGAATAAGATCGAAGCTTACCATAATATCGGATTTATCTTCGCGATCTCGTAGCTTAGTGCTGGTTAGTGCATCGAATTCAACGGCTATCGCATCCAGTAATGCTTTACCTTCTAAACCGCTAAATAGCGGGTTGGTTGCTGTTATTTTGATGTTTTCGGCGTGAATAGAGGTTGAATCCGCCCCTGTATCAATTTTGGCTGGAATACCAATATCGTTCAGGGCGGCAATATCGGGCAAGTAGACTTTTTCTGTTCGACCAAGTACGACTTTGTCATCAATCATAGTGAGCTCTTTTTGTCTTATTTCTTGTGGTAGCTCTTGAGCAATGCTCGGTGATATTGATATGACAGATAAGCACAAAGCTGTGATTAATCGGAGAAATGCCATTATTATCCTATACGATGTAATTAAGGGTATTTTTGTCGGCATTATACGGATTATTAATAGATCTGGTGGCAGGTATTGGCTCGAATTCAGTTACGGTTCAGAATTTGCTCACTGAATATGATGGGGGGTGTTATTCACTCTGTAGATATTAACGTTTGCATTGAATATGAATAATAACCTTGGTATTTCGGCTTTCAATATATTTATAATTCAACCTGACAAAAATGTAATTTTCGCGACAGCTAGCTGTCAATTTACTTGGTTATTCTTGTTGGTAATAAATAACAAGAAAGGAAAGTAAAGATGAAAAAAACATTATTGGCAGTTACTGGTTTAGTATTAATGAGTACGCAAGTGATGGCTGGTTCCGCTGAATCCATGGATAAAACCTATATGAGATCAGCCGCAAACTATACCGTGCAAACTGGGACTACCACCTTATTATCTGATGTAACTGCAACACGTAGTTCAGCATATCAGCAAGGTTATGATATTTTAAATAACCTGCATGGAAAGTCGTCATCAGAGTTAAGACCTATTCTTAATGTTTCTTCGCGTGATTTAGATGCTAAATCTATTATGGTTGAAGATAAAGAAGTGACAGTAAAAGAGTTTGCTAAGCAACCCAATGTGATTGAATATCAAGCTTTGGTAACGGTGAAGTATCACTATCGTATCCATGACTCGAATAACTAAAGTGACTCGGTATGGCAGAGGGAGGTATGGTTAGCCTCCCTGTTTTTTTTATATTCAACCATACTTAATGGGGAGGCTGACCGTAAAGGTTGTCTCTCTATTTTTTGAATATAACGTTATTTTGCCTCCCATCGCCTTGATAATCGTTTGGCATATATTGAGCCCCACACCTATATTGACCTCTGTAGAATTCATATTACTTGAGGCAGGACTACGATATTGATGTTGATAAATAAGATGCTGTTCATTGATGTTGATTGATTTGCCTTGATTCGTCACTGAAAAAGTGACGAGTTCTTCATTTGGTATGATTACGATAGTAATTTCACTATCAGGATCTGCATGACGAGTTGCATTCGAGAGTAAGTTTCCAATAATACGGCGTAGATGGGCACTGTCATGATGAACGATACAATCACCGATAACGGTGAATTTTACGTCTTTCTCTTCCGCTAAAAGTTGATAGTATTCGATTACTTTTTCGGCTAGGGATTTGAGCTCAATGATCTCTACCTTAAACGGTAACTGGTTGTTTTGCGCTTGTGTGAGCAACAGTATATCGGTAACAGTTTTAGATAAGAATTCCAGCTCTTCAAGGTTAGAACGAAGGGCATCTTGATACGTTTTTTTATCGCGTTCATTTTGCAGTAGTACTTGGTTTTGTAAAATGATAGCAGAAAGTGGTGTACGTAATTCGTGGGCGAGGTGGGAACTAAAAAATGACAATTGGGAAAAAGAACTTTCAATCCGAGCGATCATTTCATTAAAGGCATGGACCAAAGGTGCGAGCTCTTGATGTGCAGCTTGATCGTTTAGACGAGTTGATAATGATGAGGCATTAATTTGAGTGAGTGTTATTCCTAGGTTTCTTAATGGTTTTAGTGCTCGCCATGCGATGTAGTATCCACCAATACTTAAGCTGATTGCAGTAACCATAAAAATTGAAAAAAGTAAGGTATACATCTTATTTAAAAACTGTTGATGTACCTCTTTATTCATAACCACTGAAATAAAAATGGGGGACGAGGTATTACTTCCTCCTGATATTCTTATCCCTCGGTACTGATTTTCATTCTGGCTCCAATTGTTGATGATATTTAGTTTCCATTGTGCAGGAGAGAGTAATAGATGTGATCGCTCATCTTTAAATAATAACTCATCCTTCTTATTGTAGATAAAAAGACTTATATTTTGTTCATTTTTAATAATAGTATTAAGCGTTGAGTAGGAATTGCTAAGCGTCTGTTCTTTAATTAAATCTTGTGCAGTATTTGCAATAGCCTGCAACTTTTCTTTATCCAAGGCATTAAAATGAGTATAGAGAGAGGCACTAATGATGCAAGCGATAATAGTGACTGTAAACAGTAAGCTTAAGCCAAACCAGGCAGCAATATTTACGGTTAGTGATGAAGGTTTATTCACTCTCGGCTCTCCATCACATATCCCATACCTCGTAAGGTATGAATGAGTTTGAATTCAAACGGATCATCTACTTTTTTGCGCAGCCTGCGAATCGCAACTTCAATAACATTAGTATCGCTGTCAAAATTCATATCCCATACTTTACTGGCAATAAATGCCTTAGATAGCACTTCTTTTTCTCGCGAAACCAAAAGTTCGAGTAATAAAAATTCTTTAGCTGTTAGATCTATATGTTGGTCATTGCGTGTAACACGTCGGCGAATAAGGTCGATGTGTAAATCTGCAATGGTGAGTGTTGTTTCTATTGCAACATTTTCATTTTTTCGAACTTGGTTCTGTATACGGGCAATAAGCTCTATAAATGCAAAGGGCTTAACTAGATAATCATCTGCGCCTAACTGTAAGCCTTTTACCCGATCCTCAACACTGTCTCGTGCTGTCAGCATAATTATTGGACGTGTTGGATAGTATGTTTTTATTTTGGTTAATATCTCCCAACCATCAAGATCCGGCAACATGACATCAAGAAGGATTAAATCATATTCAGGCGACATGGCTTGATGTAATCCATCCAAACCATTATTTACCCAATCGGTGGTGAAGCTACTTTCATTTAATCCGAGTTGGAGATATTTACCTAGTTTGGTTTCATCTTCAATAATGAGTATTTTCATAAAATCGATAACTATTCAGGAGAAAAAGCGCATCAGGTTGATGCGCGTTATAATTTATTTTTCCGCTAAGACGAAATTCATTTTCATTCCAGCTTCAGCATGACCGGGAATATTACATGCCACCTCAATGAAGGGTTGTCCCATGAAATGCCACGTTATTTCGCCTTTCTCTCCCGCTTTTAAGCTGATCGTGCTGCCATCGCTGTGTTCCATGTTTGGCATTGATCGCATCATGTCGCGGTGCTTTTTCTGTTCATCGATACTGCCAATGGAAAACTCATGAGGTATCTGCCCATTATTAATGATAACGAAACGAACAATATCACCTTGTTTAAGGTTCAGTGATGGTTCAAATTTTAGTTTCATATCATCGCTAAGACTGACCTGAATTGTCTGGGTCGCCTGTTCAGCAGGCGCGGGCATACCCACTGCAGACATCATAGCGCCATGACCCATTTTACTGTGATCCATGTCGCCATGGTTCATCTTGCTATGATCCATACCTGCCATGTTCTTCATGTCCATACTGTCGTGGTCCATACCAGCGTGATCACCTGCTGCTAAAGCTGTGGTAGAAGAAAGAGCCAAAGTCAGTGCGAGTAATGTAAATACTTTCATTATTAATTCCTTTTCATTTTATTGATTGGCTGTGCTATTTGAGAGAGAAATAACACAGCCTTTTTACTTTATTAGCTACTTTGTGGTTTTCCTGCTTCATTAGCTAACGAGATAAATAGCTAAATCACTTCAATTTATGGCTTACTTCTTTCCATAGCTTAAAGACCGCAGGCAGTACTACGAGCGTAAGCAGTAGTGCTGATGCCATGCCGCCGATCATGGGCGCTGCAATACGCTGCATGACTTCAGATCCCGTACCATCACCATACATGATAGGAATGAGACCGATAATGACGGTTGCCACGGTCATCATTACAGGGCGAACACGTAAACCTGCGCCTTCTTTGATAGCAGTTGCAAGGTCGGCTTTGCCTAAGGTTTGTTGGTTTTCTTCAGCGTGAAGCTGTTTGTAATGCCAAGCTTGGTTGAGATAAACCAACATGATGACCCCGATTTCGACAGCAACACCGGATAAGGCAATGAAACCAACGCCAACAGCAATAGAGAAGTTATAGTTGAGGATATGCATAAGCCACAGACCACCTACCATCGCGAGTGGCAATGTACCCATGATAATCATGACTTCGCCCACACGACGGAAGCTGAGGTACAGCAATACCATTATGATCGCGATGGTTGCTGGAACCACGGTCGTTAAGCGGGCTTTAGCACGTTCCATGTATTCATATTGTCCTGACCAGACAAGTGAATAACCGGCAGGCAGCTTGAGCTGTTCAGCCACACGTTGCTGAGCCTCTTTCACGTATGAACCTAAATCTCGACCTTCAATATCGATAAATACCCAGCCATTTGGACGTGCGTTTTCTGTTTTGATCATAGGTGGACCATCTTCAAAACGTACATCAGCAACATCTGCCAGTGCGATACGCGCCCCATTAGGGGTAACAAGCGGTAAGGTTTGCAACTTGTCTAATGAATCTCGGTATTGTTGCGGGTAGCGTACATTGATAGGGTAGCGCTCTAAGCCTTCAATGGTTTCCCCTACATTCATACCGCCAACAGCAGTACTGATCACTTGCTGGATATCCTGAATATTCAGCCCGTAACGCGCAGCAGCACGACGTTTGATATCGATAGTAAGGTAACGTCCACCCGCGACGCGTTCTGCATACACAGAGGTTGTGCCATCGATATCTTTCAGTACTTGCTCAAGTTGTTCGCCAATGCCTTCAATCTCTTTTAGATCTGGTCCCGCAATCTTGACGCCAATAGGAGTTTTAATGCCTGTCGCCAGCATGTCGATACGGGTTTTAATCGGCATTACCCACGCATTCGTTACCCCAGGGAATTGCACTAGTGCATCGAGCTCTTTACGTAAACTTGCCTTGGTAACGCCTTCTCGCCATTCGCTTTCAGGCTTAAATTGAATGATGGTTTCAACCATGGTTAATGGTGCCGGATCGGTTGCTGTTTCAGCGCGGCCAATTTTGCCCCATACGGTTTTGACTTCAGGAATTGTTTTGATCAGTTTATCGGTTTGTTGCAGTAGCTCTCTGGCTTTACCAATTGAAATTCCCGGGTAGGTGGTTGGCATGTACATCAAATCGCCTTCATCCAAAGGTGGGATGAATTCACTGCCCATTTTGTGTATTGGGTAATAAGCCGAGGCCATTAAAGCAAAAGCAATGATAATGATTGTTTTTGGAAAGCGTAGGCTAAGGTTCAGCAATGGTCGGTATAAACCGACAACAGCACGGTTAACGGGGTTTTTGTGTTCAGGCAAAATATTGCCGCGAATGAAATAACCCATCAAAACAGGCACTAATGTAATCGCTAGGCCAGCAGAAGCTGCCATCGCGTAGGTTTTAGTGAATGCTAACGGCGAGAACATCTTGCCTTCTTGACCTTCAAGGGCAAATACGGGCACAAAGCTTAATGTAATGATTAATAGTGAGAAGAACAGCGGCGCACCGACTTCTTCTGCCGCTTTGGTGATCACTTGCCAACGGTTCTTATTGGTTAGCGGTGTTCGCTCAATATGCTTGTGTACGTTTTCTATCATTACGATCGCGCCGTCGACCATTGCACCAATGGCAATGGCAATACCGCCGAGTGACATGATATTGGCATTAATACCTTGCCAGTGCATGATGATAAATGCGACCAAAATACCAATGGGCATGCTGATCATAATGACCAACGATGAGCGAATGTGGAATAAGAACAGGGCGCAAACAATGATCACGACAATGAATTCTTCCAGCAATTTCTCATAGAGGTTCTCTACGGCATTATCGATGAGCTCTGAGCGATCATAGGTGGGTACTATTTCAACGCCGTCAGGCAAACTGCGCTGTAAATCGGCAAGTTTTGCTTTAACGTTATGGATCACTTCACGGGCATTTTCACCATAGCGCATCACAATGATGCCACCGACAGCCTCACCTTCGCCGTTTAACTCTGAAATACCTCGGCGCATTTGTGGACCAAGATTAATATCAGCAATATCACCGAGTAGTAGTGGTGTGCCTTTGTCCGTGACCTTCAATGGTACGTTTTTAAGATCCGATATGCTTGAAATATACCCTGTTGCTCTCACCATATGCTCAGCTTCAGCCACTTCAATGACTGATGCGCCAGCTTCTTGATTGCCTGCCTGAATTGCTTTGTTAACTTGCTGTAAGGTCAGGTTATAAGCGCGTAATTTTGAAGGATCAATCTGCACCTGATATTGCTTGACCATGCCACCAACGGTCGCAATTTCTGATACTCCATCAACGGTTTGCAGCTCATACTTTAAGAACCAGTCTTGCATGCTGCGTAACTCGCTTAAATCGTGCTTACCTGATTTGTCGGTCAGCACGTAGCTGTATACCCAGCCCACACCGGTAGCATCGGGCCCTAGGGTAGGTTTTGCGCTAGGTGGCAACTTAGGTGCGACCTGGCTTAAATACTCCAAAACACGTGAACGAGCCCAGTACATGTCGGTATCATCGTTGAAAATGATATAAACATAGGAGTCTCCAAAGAAAGAATATCCCCGTACGGTTTCAGCCCCCGGCACAGCCAACATGGCTGTTGTTAATGGGTAAGTAACTTGGTCTTCAACGACTTGCGGCGCTTGCCCTGGGTAACTGGTTTTGATAATAACCTGAACATCGGAGAGATCAGGAATAGCATCTATCGGGGTGTTTTTAACGCTGTATATACCGGCGGCAACCAGAAATAACGTGGCAACAAGTACCATGAAACGGTTTTTGACCGACCAGCGAATGATGGCACTGATCATTGTGCAACCTCCGCATTATTATTGTTACTGGCATCGTTATCGGTATTTTCTTGCTCAACATCTGCGACAACATATTGGCCATTAGCTGTTTTTTCGATCAGAAATCGGATGCTTTGACCGCCGACAAATTGGCTCATATCAACATCGTCCTTCACCATGAAGTCCATTTGCATTGCGGGCCATTGCCACTCTGGAATAGGAGAGTGTTGGATGGTCAGCATTTTATGATCAAGCATAACGCTGCGAATGACACCCGTTGTCCAAGCCGAATTATCAGCTGAGAAGCCCGTAGATTGCTCTGCTGAATGGCTTGCCATGTCGTGTACTGGTGCGCTAACCGCAGCTTTGGTTTCGTTGCGGTTACTTATTCGGCTGAGATCGGCGCTTAAGCTTGATTCAGAATCTAATAAGAAATGTGAAGACGTGACAATAGTATCGTTTGGATTGAGCCCTTCAACTATTTCGATTTGGTTGCCCGATTCCCGGCCTGTTTCAACACGCGTTGAACGGAATTTTCCATCACCTAACGCCAATACCACACGAGACATACCAGCAGAACGAATAACGGCTTGGTTGGGAACGATCAATACCTTGTTATTGCTTTGTGGCATTAAGGTAATATTGGCAAACATGTTCGGTTTTAGAGCGCCATCGGCGTTGGGGAATTTAAGGCGTACACGTAAGGTACGGGTGTTAGGATCAAGGATCGGGTAGACATAATCGACTTTACCTTGCCAATGCTTACTGGGTAGGGCGTCAAGCGCCATATCAGCTGCTGTACCAGACTGTATCCAGTTGGATTGGCGTTCAAATACTTCAGCATCAACCCAAATATTGTCTAGTGAACCACCACTGATCACGTTCTGCGCTGGTGACAAATAAGCACCATTTCGTACGTTTAGGGTTGCAATAATGCCATCAGCAGGGGCTTTGATTGCGATATTCTTAAAAGATTTACCTCTTCGCAATATGGCATTGATCTGGTTGTTGTCGACACCTAGAGAAGAGAGGCGTTCTTTGGCCCCCTCAACAAGTACAGCTTTACCAATGCGTTTTGCGTTCAGCAATTCTTCTTGTGCTCGAACCAGTTCTGGTGAATAAAGTTCGAATAAAACATCACCTTTTTGTACTTTTTCGCCAATAGCATTGATATTCAGCTTTTGGATCCAACCACTCACGCGACTGTTAATTTGCCATAACTGACTCTCATCAAAAGCGATGTAACCGACCGTATCTATTTGGGGGGTTAATTTTTCATTAATAACGCTGGCAGTCTTCACCCCTAAATTATTTACAACTGCCGGAGAAATAGAGACTGTTCCCGCAGGGTCTTTCTTCCCGTCGCTTTGTTCTTCTGCGTAGAATGGGATCAGGTCCATCCCCATTGGTGACTTGCCAGGTTTGTCACGCTGGTAGTTAGGATCCATGGGTGCTACCCAGTACAAGGGTTGTTTTTCACCGGATACAGCGGCTTCCTGAGCATCAATATGTTGAGGGAAGGTTGTTGCGGCAAAGTAGCCAAGTGCGCCGCCAATAGCCAATGTGATGACTGCTACTGAAAATGTCTTATTCATTGTTATTCCTAAAATTTATTTAATAGGTAAGCCAAGCTACTATTTGTTTTTTGTAAATCAGCTTGAAGGCGCTCTTGTTCGATAGCCAATGTGAGTTCATCACTGGCGGCACGAATATATTCATCTAACTGGCTAGTATTGTTTTGATAGCCGCGTTCAATGGCGTGCGTTTTTTCTTTTGCCCGTTTTAACAATGAATCTTGATAGCGTTCAATGCGTTGTTCTAGGTTGTAGCGATCAACTGTCAGTGCATTTATTTTGGCGTTCATTTGTCGAAGAAGAAGGTCGCGTTGCGATTTCGCCGCGCCAAGTTGATGCTGTGCTGAGGATAACTTTTTATCTTGGCGTTTTTCGGTAAACAGTGGGATATCCATAGTTAGGTAAACGCTCATTAAATCAGATGCCGGTTGGCCTCCCATGCCGTTGGCTTGTCGATAGCCATACATGACTTCAACACCAAATTCAGGCAGGTATGCTTCGTTGGCAATATCGATACCTGTTTCATTGCTTTTGATCAGCAAATCGCTCATACGAATAGACGGATGACTGACCAATGCTTGGTAATTATCTTCGGACGTTATCGATGAACTAGCCCCTGTACTTGTCGATAAATAACCATTAAGTACGCCCCAGTCAGGGTAGTTATTGGCTTGCATTGTAAAAGCATTATCGCCAATCCATTCTGACAACTGAGCTTTGATTTTTTGCTGCATTTGTTGGTTAGCTTGCAGCTTGTCATCAATCAGGCCGATTTGGAGTTGGGCTTGAATAATATCTTGGGCTTGATTTGAACCAATGCCGTAATTAGTGCTGAGGTAATGTTCAAGCTCTCTAAATAGCGTCTGATTTTGCTGTAATAAGCCATAAACGTTTTGCTGGAAAACGAGTTCGTTCCATTGCGTTGTAATCGCGTTTTCTAATTCGAGGTCACGTACACCGGCTTTCTCGCGAATGCTATTAGCTTGTTGATCACTCTGTTTTTGTTTTAGGCCAAGCGTATTGCCTCGTCCAAATTGCTGCATTAATCCAACAGAAATATTGGTCATAGGATCGTCATCGAAGGCAAAGCTATCAACCGGTAGACCACCAACGCCCACTTTTAGTTTTGGATCCATCCACTGAGAAGTCGCTACGCCCATATCTTGAACGGCATCTGCTTGATAGTGTATTTGCTGAATCCCCGCGTCATGCTCGATAGCCCAACTGATTAATTGCTTAAGCTCAGTATTTGCATTCGTTGATGCGCTTATTTGGGCATTAGTCGCCCCTGAATTTGTAATATCCGTAGTTGCAAACACGGGCTGCGCAGTGGCAGTCATGAGTGTTAATGCTAATACGCGGGAAAGTATGCTTGGTTGCATAAATACATCCACTTTGTAGGTTTGATCCTCATCGGAACAAGAGTCTGATCAACGACTTGTTAAGAGTAGGATTACTGCTCATTTAAATAATGCTTATTATTTAAATGGTTTGAGTACTGCGTAGCGACATAAAGAAATATGTTAAATACTCTAGATGCAGTTTTATAGCCAGCAGTGTGCTTACAGAGGGGGTTATGCTATCGGTGGGCGAAATAAGGTTTCTGTTCGCGCTATCGGATTGAGGTTAAGCATTGATGAAATAGGGTTGGTACGAGGCAAGTGCGTAGTGAAAGCGAGATTCGTCGGAATCCAACCAGAAATCACACTACATTGCGTCATATCGCAGCAAGAATCACTCATTTGCTCAGAGTGAGAAGTACAGCTCATCATATTCATTGATGTTTGTACTGCTGCCGTGCTGGTCGTTGCTTGGTTTTCTCCCATCATACCGTGACAGCCCATAGGCATGTTCATCACCGTTTTCGAGGCTTCCGACGTGTTTATCGATATTGATGAAAGGGTACCACTCATTGGTTCCATACTGACAGACATGCCCATTACTGGCTTTGCAATCAAACTAATGATTACAACCAGTACGACAGCAAACAAATTGTCTGAACAGTATTTAACATTCATGTTTTAGTGCTATTACCTAAGTCATGATTAACTAAGCCACAAGCATGGCTGCATAATGAGATAGTCGAAGTTTAAACCTTTCCCTAGGGGTAAGGTCAAGTGATTGAAGTATAGTAATCGTAGTATTTATTTGTGGCTCATTTTTGCGAATTAATTGAACAAAAAAGCCAACAACATGATGACAGCAAACAGCACCGCAATAACTTTCAAGAGTAACCCTATATTATTTGAACCGCCATTCGGTGGTTGATTGCAGCATCCCATTCTCATTTCCTTATCTTAGTGATCGTTATTACTAGGGGAATAGTGATTTGGGTATAGCTACGCCTAATGATTGTATTTGTCATTCATCACTTTCTATTTTTATTACACGAGCAATAAAAACGAGGTCTTGTGCTTGAGGTTCCATTAGGGGGAAGGCATATCGTAATGGGTTTTGTTTGAAAATATAGTTTGATTATCAAAGTATATAATGTAAATATACTTTGAAAATCAAACTATATGTCTATCAAATTACTCTCTTGTTACATTGTATGATTTCAAGATAGAACGTTTAAACGAAGTGGATATGGAGAAGTCGGTGAACACACAATCATTAGCAGCATGGAAACATAAACATGATTTTGTCTCGTTAAATCATAGCGGAGAGAGGCGAACTTATTATGTGTTATGCCTAACACTAGTGATGATGGTGGCAGAAATCGTTGCGGGTACAGTATTTGGTTCTATGGCGTTACTTGCTGATGGTTGGCATATGGGCACACATGCCGCGGCATTTATGATTACGATTTTTGCTTATCGTTATGCTCGCAAACATGCGAATAGTGATGGTTTTTCTTTTGGCACTGGCAAGGTGAGTGTACTTGGAGGCTTTACCAGTGCGGTAGCCTTAGGGCTGGTGGCATTAGTTATGCTGGTTGAATCATTACAGCGTTTATGGTCACCAGAGGCGATTCAATTTAATGAAGCGATTGCTGTCGCGGTATTAGGTTTAATCATTAATATTGTGAGTGTGTTCTTGCTGAAAGATGATCACCACCATGATCATTCACATCACCATCATGGGCATGCCTGCGATCATCAAGGTGAGCATCATCATGATCACAACTTGAGAGCGGCTTATTTTCACGTAATGGCAGATGCTCTTACATCATTATTGGCGATTGTTGCGCTTATTTTTGGCAAATATCTAGGTTGGAACTGGCTTGATGCCTTAATGGGTATCGTTGGGGCAGTTATTATTACCCGTTGGGCTTATGGACTAATGAAGCAGACGGGGCCTATATTATTAGATCAAAGTATTGATGATGATTACCGCCAGAAAATCATCAGTCAATTAGAGGCTGATAATGATGACCGAGTCAGTGATATTCATATTTGGAAAGTCAGTGCCGATCATTATGCAGCAATGATTTCAGTCGTGAGTGCAAAGCCTAAATTGGTCGAGGAATACAAGCAATTACTGGCAAATTTCGCTAAGATTAGCCACCTGACCATTGAAGTTAATGAGTGTCGAAGTGCTTAGCTTCGGCTGCGGATATTGAATGAAAGATATTGAACAGTTAAATCACACTATTATTGAATTTTACGAGAAGTTGTCATCTTGGGAGCAATCAGTTGTGCGCGGGAAAGGCTTTTCTTTGCCACAGGTACATATTGTTGAGATTCTGGGTGCTCATGGCGCAATGCGAATGAAAGAGCTGGCAGATAAAATTGGTGTGACAACTGGTACGTTAACTGTTCAAGTCGATAAAATGGTGCTGGCTGAATTAATACAGCGCCGTCCGCATGAGTCAGATCGCCGTTCTATTCTCGTTGATTTAACCGAGAAAGGGGTAGAGATGTATCAAGAGCACGATCATTTGCATTTATCGTTAACTCAAGATATTACCGCTAAGTTAGACGATACTGAGCGAAAAAACTTACTGATGTATCTAACAAAGATGAATCAAGAGTTTTAAGGGGTCTTGGTACAGAATGCTGAGAAATATAAAGGAGAGGTGCCCCCTCTCCTTTATTGTTACTAGCAGTAAGTCAAATGTTCTAATTCGAGTTATGCTGCTGTTTCATCAATCACATCTTCCATGATTTCCGCTTCAACTGTTTCAGCCGCAGGTGTTTCTGAGATGATTTCAGCTTCAACAGTTTCAGTTGCAGGCGTTTCAATTACAGCAGCTGTTTTTACCTCTTCTGTTTTAGTTGAGGCTAGCATTGTCGTTTTTTGAGCCATAACGGCTTCTGCTAATTGTGACTCTAAAGCGGCAATAAGGTCATTTTGACTTTTTTGGTTAGCTTTGATGGAGGCAACAACGTGTTTTCCTTGTTGAAGAACTGGTTGGTCACGCACATCACCTGAATCTAGAGCGGCACTAATATCAGTTAAGATATGCTCATAACTTAGAATATGGCGTTCATAATCTTTATCTGGCATGGCTTTTAGATTTTGTACGGCGGTTGCTATTAGCTGCGAGTGAGCAAGCTCAAAACGGGTTTCTTCTGCTTTCTGTGTAATGGAAGAAATAGCACGAGGTTCAGTTGCAATAAATGTTTCAGACGCTTTTAGTTTTGCTTCAGCATGTCGTAATGTTTTTGGCGCGTGTTGTGCGACACCTGCCGTCTTCTGGCGTTGAAGTTCTTTTTGGTTATCAGATAAATAGATTTTTGTGATTGTTCTTACTTCTAGATTATGCTGTTTTCGAACAAGTTCCGGTTGGGATTTAATCGCTCGATCTTTATTATCGTTAGCCATGTAATCAACCAATGTTTTAAGTTGACGTTCTAGCTGCTGTGCTGTTTTAGGATAATGTTTTTTAGCATCAATTTTTTCAAGTTGCTTTCGGTAGTTTAATGCATCTTCTAATACAGTCGCCGTTTCAACATATATTGATTTTGCTTTATTTAAATTATCTGTAAACGTATCTAATGATTCTGTTGTTGCTTGAAGGTATGTTGTTGATGTGAAAAGTCCAATGCTATTATTCATCGTTGAAGAATCAGATTCATACTCTGAAAAATATTCCTTGGCTTCTTTTAATGCGGCTTTAGCGTCGGTAATTTGACGCGTGGCAAACCATGCCAGGTCTTTAGCTTCTACTGCCTTTAGTGCGCTTTCTGCGTCGTTAATCTTTGTTTTAAAAGAACTAATCTGTTCTTGTAGTTGTGCCTGATTGGTTTGTGGGTCCACATTTGCTGTAGCATCTGAATCTGATGCACAGCCTGATAACGTAATTGCCGCAGCAAGTGCAGCAATACGAAATTCCTTTTTCATAAATAAACCTTATGTGACGAAGTATATGAGAAATAAAAAACAGTCACCAATAAGTTATTTATATTTTATAGCATAGTGACGTAAGCTTTTATTATAAGGTTTTTAAATTCAGTCGGAAATGAAATTATATATATAATGCTAAAAACGAGATTTTAATAAAAATTGCCATTATGTTGTCAAAAAAGAGTCAATATAATGACTCCGTTGTTTCAGGATATTCTTGGGAGGTAGGGATAAATCGACAATTATTGTATTTTTGATTCTAAATCTTTTTTGACGATTTCAAGAGCGGCAAGTGCTATTTCTGGCTTTATCTCGTTGCTTTCTAACAAATAGATTAGATCAACAGCAAGTTGGATCTCTTCTGGTGCATCAGAAAGAGATGAAGGGGCCTTATCTTTGGTTCTAATATCTTTTGACATAATAGAGCTCTGCGTTGAATGTTGATAATTGATCATACAGCAATGGTGTTATTTATACCCAAGTTACCTCACTCTGAGTCCTGCATCGTGAGGTATCTTGGGTATATAAACATCGAGAGCAGCATGAATAAGCTGTGCATGTAGTTCCACCAGTGTTTGGTGATCTTCTCGATAGCCTCCACCAATCACTGCTGCTACAGGAATACCTGCCTGTTCACATGTGCTGAAGACGAAGTGGTCACGCTGATATAGACCCTCTTTGCAAACAGTAAAATAGCCGAGTTCATCATCTTCATGAATATCGACTCCCGCATCATAAAGTACTAAATCCGGCTGATGTTGTGCCAGTGCAAGTGTATAGATGGCTTTGAACGTATCAAGGTAGTCTTTACTTGAGGTATTTTTTGGTAGCGCTAGATCGATATCTGAGTTGGGCTTTCGGGCTGGAAAATTTTTATCGCAATGCACCGAAAAAGTAATAATGTCGCTGTGTTTCGCCAGTAACGTTGCGGTGCCATCGCCATGGTGTACATCACAATCAACAATCATGACTTTATCGACACCTTCAAGGGTGAGTGCATGATGAGCTGCTAGGGCTAAATCATTAAATAGACAAAACCCGCTGCCGAAATCATGATGGGCATGATGGTAGCCCCCACTCAAATGTATGGCTATACCATGCTGACGAGCAAGTTCAACCGTAAGCTGCGTGCCTGCGGTAGACATAAGAGTACGGTCGATGAGCTGCTGACTCCAAGGGAAGCCAATTCGACGCATTTTTACTGCGGGTAAAGTATTGTTGATAAGCGCGTCAACGTAATCGCTATTGTGTAAACGTTTTATGTTATCTGGTGTTAGTGTGTTTGGCTGATGAAATTTAACTGACGTTTGTTTATCTATAGGCAGTGAATCATTTAGATATTGGTATAAACGACGATATTTACTGATAGGGTAACGATGCGCTGGCGGTAAATCCAGCTGAGAATATATAGGGTGGTAGACAAGAGGTAACATCAATTAACGGCCTCGTTCACTTTGGCTAATACTCTTTTCAATATTGGCTAATGATGAACGGCATCGAGTTAAGCGACCTTCAAGCGCTAATACTTCTTTTTGCATGCTTTGCTGCTCTGCGTAAGTACCACAACGATTAAGCTGCATTTCTTTATCGCGAACCATTGCGGCTAATCGGCTTTCCCACTCTTTGTGTTTGGCCAGATCTTGGCGTAATTCATTAATGGGTTTACGCCAGCCTGCTTTTTTTCTCGGCTCGTTTTTACGAATATTTAGTGTAGCTATTTCTCGTTGAACCGCTTGAATCTGAGCGACAACACTTTCACAGATGTATTGAGTACGTGATGCAAGTAATTTTCCTGCTTGACGTTCTTGGCGTAAAGCCGAGATTTCATGCTGAATCTCTTTCACGCAAGGCGTGAGTAATTTACTGCGACAATGAAACAGCTGCTCATCAAACAAAGGGTATTTTGCTTCTTTTCGTTGGTGATCAATCTGTATCGCTTCGTGAAGGAGCTGGTCTACGATAGCTTCTAAACGTGAAAGATCAGACATAAAAAATACCTTAATTAAAACCAAGCTTGCCAAGCAAGTTTACCAGCAAGAATAACCACCACAGTGATAAATACTGGGCGAATAAATTTAGCACCAAAACAACTTACCTAGAATGTATTAGCTGTATTCTATAACGCGTTTAAATGGCGGTAGTGAATCCAATAAGGCTTTACCGTAACGACGGTTTATTATTCTACGATCAAGCAGTACGACTCGACCAGTGTCTTCTTCTTTGCGAAGTAATCTACCCACAGATTGAATTAGCTTTTTACTGGCTTCTGGCACTGAAATTTGCATAAACGGATTACCACCACAGCTTTCAATATATTCCGCATGGGCTTCTTCTACTGGTGAGGTCGGTACACCGAAAGGGATTTTTGTGATTATCAGGTTTTTTAATAAATCGCCTGGTAAATCAAGTCCTTCAGAGAAGCTTCCGGTACCAAATAAAATGCTTGACTTACCGTTTTTACAATTATCTTTATGTTTTTTTAGAGTTATGTGGCGTGATTCCTCACCTTGTACCAATAATTCCCATTTGTTTTTCTTGGCTAGTGGGCGTAATTCATCGGCAACTTTATTCATCTGCCAGTATGATGAAAAGAGCACGAGACTGGCGGTTTCACCTTCTAAATATTCTGGCAATATTTTGATTAATAGATCGGTGAATTTATCTGCCTGAGGTTCAAGGGATAATGCTGGAATAACTAAGCGAGCGTTATTTTGATAATCAAACGGTGAAGCAAGGGCTAAAAAGCGCGTGCTGTCCATTTCATAGATCCCCACTTGACGACAAAAGTAAGTAAATTGGTTTAAAGCACGCAGCGTTGCTGAGACCAAAATGGCACCTGCTGCACGGCTCCATAATAACTGATCTAAACGGTAACCGACTTCAAGTGGTGAAACCTGAATAATATAGTCCCCTTCGTTATCAGGGTTCTTTTCTATCCAGCGTGCGAGTGGGGCACCTTTATCTTTTTTTGGCTGTGCCATCAATGCCCATACTTTTTCTAGATTTTCTAAACGTTGTAGATAAACACCTGATTCAGCAAGGGCTTGTTCACCTAAACGTTGTTGGATTTCGTTATCTTTCACACGTTCAGAAATTAAGTCGTGTATCTTACCTAATGATTGTAAGGCTTTTTTACTGGCATCTTTGCAGCCTTTTGCTTCTTGTTCTAACCATGCTGGTAATTCACCGTGTTCAAAACGGTAGATACCGTCTTTACTGAACATACCGGCATCAACATTGTTGGCTACTTGCCGTAATGTTGGAATAAGGTGCTGAATATTTTCTAAGATAGCATCTTGGAAGCGAGCTGCTTTTTTGTATTCGGCCAGCTCTGCTAGTTTACCAATAGTTTGATTTAACTTTTCTAACCAAGTCGCAGCACCTTTTAAGCTTGATGCCGCTGAAGAGAAGTCTCGCGCGACCTTCGGTAAGTGGTGCGCTTCATCAATCACATAAATGGTTTGCTCTGGTTCGGGCAAAATCACCCCACCACCTAATTCAATATCTGCCATTAGCAAAGCATGGTTAGCAATAATGACATCGGCTTTGTCTAAGTGTTCTCTCGCTTTCGCAAATGGACAACTACGGTGCTGGGGTAAACCAGCATGGCAGCTGTGTTTATCTGCCATTATTTGTGGCCAGACACGATCTGGAATGGTTGTCGGCCAACTGTCGCGATCACCATCCCATTTACCGTCTTGAGTGGCTTTAAGCATTCTTCTTAAAAGATCTAAATCCGACTTTTTAGGTTTTTCTTCCCATAATGCTACTTGTTGGTCGTTATTTGTGGCACAACAAGCTTCTAATTTGTGGTTGCAGCAATAGCGTTGACGCCCTTTAGCCAGAATGAAGCTGAATTCTTTTGGGTAAATACGATTAAACAATGGCAAATCTTTGTTAATTAATTGTTCTTGTAATGCCACTGTTGCGGTCGAAATCAGTAACTTCTTATTATTGAAAAGTGCAAAGGGGATCCCTCCAAGCAAGTAAGCAAGTGACTTACCAATTCCTGTACCTGCTTCACCCACCAACATTCGGTGTTTCTGATGATATTCACCAGCCAGTGTTTTAGCAATTTCAGCTACAAGGTAGTTCTGTGCACGACGAGGGATAAAGTTATCCAGCTGGTTTCCCAGGTTCTCATAGCATTGTTTGATATCACTTTTAATCTGACTGTGTAACATCTCTGAAACTTCATAATGGTAAGGAAGGGCATTATAGCACGAAGCTCTAAATGTGAGCGGAGACTAATTTCTGTATATTTTATAAATAAAGTGCGACGGATATCACGAAATTAGATTGAACCTTATAAAACAGTTATCTAAATATACCAAAGCAGAATAAAAAAACTATAAAAACCGGTGTTTTATAATATTAAAGGTCTTGTTTTGGTGCGTAATAATCATTATTTCAGTGTTTTATCCTGTTTATTGTGGTTTGGAAATTAGGTTGATCTGGTGGGTTTTATTGCAATTAGCGGTCATCATGTGGTCTTTTTATATTCATGTATTTGTTTTTTAATGGGTTTTATGTTTTTTGTTTTTTTATTTAGAGTATTTGACACGTAGAATGAAACTCTGTCAGGATGAGCTCAACAAGTTACTCGCTCTTGGTTTACTTTTTCTGTTTACATTTCAAACAGAGAGTTAGCCGAGGGAATATAAGAAAAGGAATTCTTTAAACGGAATTTCACTCTAAATAATAAAAGGCAGTGGATTATCATGAAAAAGACTCTTGTAGCACTAGCAGTTCTAACTGCAGCTGGTTCAGCAAATGCAGGCATCAACTTATATGATGCAGACGGCGTTAAAGTCGATATGTCTGGTGCGGCTGAAGTTCAGTACTTCCAAGGTTATGCAGCAGATAGCAAGTCTAAAATCCGTTTGGATGATGGTGACCTAGCAGTTAATACAACAATTGCTGTTTCTGACCAAATGAACGCTGTTGCTGGTATCGCGTTTAAATTTGAAGATCAAGAAGTAACAAGTGACGAGTTATGGGTTGGTGTTGGTGGTGATTTCGGTACACTTACTTTCGGTCGTCAATACTTAATTGCTGATGATTCAGGCATTGGTAAAGATTACGAGCTAGGTGGTGACGGTATCGATTTCGTTCAGGCGGATGGCGATCAAGTTATCAAGTATGTATTTGACAATGGTCAATTCTACGCTGGTGTATCTGCGCTTCTTCAAGAAGATGGCAAAGACAATGGTGATGAAACAACAGTATATGACGGTCGTTTAGGTGCGCGTTTCGGTAACTTCGATGCACGTGTTTACCTATACTCTGGTGATGACGTAAGCTCTGATAAGTTTGATATCTTTAAAGATGCAGACAAAAAAGCACAAGCTATCAACATTGACGGTTACAACCTTGAAGCTGAATATGTAATGGATGCATTCGCATTCTCTGCTTCTTTCGGTCAAGTTGATTATGAGCTAGCTTCAGATAATACAAAGAAAGTTGATGCAGATACTGCAGCTCTAGCTGGTTCATACACTATGGACAAAACAACTTTCGCTCTAGGTTACACATACTGGGCACCTGAGAATGATGATGTTAACGTATTCTACGCGAACGTTACTCAGCAGCTTCACAGCAATGTGAAAGTATACGGCGAAATCGGTACTTCAGATGAAAAAGATTCTGAGTTCGGTTACGTAGCTGGTATGGAAGTAACTTTCTAAGATTGATTCAATCTAAGAAAACTTCTTAAGAAAGCCGCCATTTTGGCGGCTTTCTGCTATCTACACCGCATTCATTTTGTTTCTCGTGATTTACTCTCTAATGCTATGTAGCGTGTCATTACAGAATAGTGGCAAAATGAATGGGTATATTATTTGCCGTTTTACGAAAGGATTTAACATGAAAAGATTTGCGCTTTTAACATCGTTGGCAATTATGACATTGGCAACCGCAGGGGTGCAGGCTGCAACCCTGTCGACCAGTAAGAATATTGAGTTGCTAGTGATTGATGGTAAGAAGGTGGAATCGTCTTATTGGTCACCCACTGAAAGTGTGGAACTGGCCGATGGTAAACACCAAGTCGTTATTCGCTTTGATGGTGAAGTGAAAAATGGATCAAAAAATACAATTTACACCACACGCCCTTATTTGTTTGATATTAATGTCGCAGATAAAGATGCCAAAATTGTCTTGCCAACCTTGACGACACTTTCACAAACCAAGGCTTACTTTGATCGCGGTGCAGATTGGACTCTAGAATATACCGATGGCACAAAAGAAGCGCTTAAAACGGTAGAGCTGAAAGGTGATGGTTTTGGTTCTTACAGTAATATGGAAGAGTTAGTTGCTAAGTACAACAGTAAGCATGGCATTGTATTTGAGCAAGGTTATGCTGTTGATTTAGAGCAAGTCGCAGTGAAGGTCGATGAGGCAGGAAAAATTGAAATTACTGGTGATTCTTTAACTCAGCTAAAAATGTGGTATACCAAGGCATCAGCCAAAGAAAAGAAAGCATTTAAGATCTGGGCTGCAGAGCATGATTTTAACTAATAGTTAATAGGGCAGGAGTACGAGTCCTTTATACGTACTTTGCTTTTAAGCCGTTAACAAGATGAGGGCGAGGGGTCTAAAAAGATTCGTTGCCCTTTTCTTGTTTGTTGCCTTTTTCTTGTTTAGGTTGGAATTTGCTATGCAAAGCCTAGTCATGATGATAACGGCTATGATCACGACAAGCATGGCAGCGCGGTTGTGCAGGATCAGCTTTTAGCTCTGATTCCTCAATTTCTTCTTCGCAATCGACACATAAGCCATACATGCCTAACTTTATTGAGTATACCGCTGCATCCACTTTTTCCATTCGAATAGCCAGATCAAACAAGTTAGGAATAAAAGAGGATTTTGCCATCATGATCAGGTTATTAAGATCGGCATTCTCAATAGCTAATGCTGATGGTACTAATGTATTGAGCTGCATTTCATGTTTGAGATCTTTTGAGAGCATCAGATGCTCTTGCTCTAAGTTACTTTGCAGTTCTTGGTAAATAATGTCTGACGTTGTCATAGCTGCTTTATTTTCTTAGTGGTGGTGAATTCAGTCTAGATCGCTTTTATTCTTTGATTGTGATTTGAATCAAACCTTTATGACTCTTTGCTCGAATACCCTCATTTTCCTTCGGTTTTTGTCACTTTCTTTATTCGCTATAGTGGCCAAACAATAAATGGAGTTCAAAGAAGCTTCGAATCGAAATTTTATCAGTCGCTCAAAATAGTCGAAGAAGGAAGTACAAAATGGAACAGGATTTTAAAGACCCATACAATTTCACCTATTTTGTTGGTTTTTTAGCAGTATTATTAATTCCGACTTTACCAGCAAGTTTAACATTAATTGGTATGTTTACGCGTTAATATTGTGCCAGCCATTTGTACAAGAGTTAAGAAATATGCATCTCGTTGTTGCGTGTTGTACAAATGGTTATCACGCCCTTATAACCGATATTTTTTTTCTTCTCTCTTATCTCGTCTTATTATCTATAATTTTAGGCTGCGTTTTTTGTTACTTGCCTACAACCCAATAAACTCGCCCAAAGGGAACACCACTGGAAGCCAACTTCTGTGTCTAGCGATCTTAAAAGAGAACCACTCTTCTATCAACCGCTATCCTTGAACTTGACTCCCAGTAGTGTTCTGAATGGTCAGATAATTAATGGAATTGGTATAATTGGGTATAGAATCAAAAAATGTCGAACTCTGGAGTAGATAATGAGGGATTTGATTAAACGGACATTGCTGATAACGATAGGTTGGATTTGTGTCGTACTCGGTGTTATCGGTATCTTTCTGCCTTTATTACCCACTACGCCATTTCTATTGTTAGCGAGTGCCTGTTTCATGCGAGGTTCGCCGCGTTTAAGTCGTTGGCTACATCTGCATCCTCATTTTGGTCCCCTTTTAAACAATTGGCACCAACATCGTGCTGTCTCTACTGTTGTAAAACGTCGAGCAAATATTTCGATAGTGCTTAGCTTTGCTTTTTCAATTTATATCGTCCCGCTTCTTTGGCATAAAATGATGCTGATTGTGATCGCTGCAACACTCCTTATTTGGTTTAATCGATTGCCTGTAATGGAGTCGGTTGCTACAACTCAAGAAAAGCAATAAAATTGCCGGCTGTAAGAATACCAAACTGAACCATTCTCTTTGATTAAGCAGATAATCATTCAGTTTGGTATTTTTGTTTAAGCCTGCCAACGCTGGCATTTACTTCGCTTTTAGCATTCAACTCGTAGAGTATATTGGGTGCGTGGAAAATTATTATGACTAAAGAAACTGTAAATAACGAACAACTAACGTTGATTAAGAACAGTATTAAATCGATTTCTGATTACCCTAAGCCAGGTATCTTATTTCGTGATGTAACAAGCCTGATGGAAGATCCTGAAGCTTATCGTGCCACTATGCAGGTGCTGATTGAGCGTTACAGCAATACAGGAATTACCAAGGTCATTGGTACTGAAGCGCGTGGTTTTCTGTTTGGTGCTCCTTTAGCATTAGAGTTAGGTGTGGGTTTTGTGCCAGTGCGTAAACCGGGTAAATTACCACGCGAAGTGATTTCTGAAAGCTATGAATTAGAATACGGCAAAGACATACTTGAAATTCACGTCGATGCTATTGTAGAAGGTGACAAGGTTCTGCTTGTTGATGATCTACTCGCAACTGGCGGTACAATTGAAGCGACAACAAAGCTAGTTCGTCGTTTAGGCGGTGTGGTTGAAGATGCTGCGTTTGTTATTAATTTGCCAGACATTGGCGGTGCAGAGCGTTTAAAAGGCATTGGCCTGAATGTATTTAGTATTTGTGATTTCGACGGCCATTAATGGTTGTTTGGATCATTAAACGCAGTGATTACGATAGTTAATTATTTCCTCTAGCCAGAATGACTTAAATCTGGCTAATGATTGGGCGCTCATCATTGCGCCCTCTCGCTCAAATACCCTCTCTGTGCTAGCATTGAATTCTTGATTTTGTAGGGCTATACGACATGAGTTATCAGGTTCTGGCACGGAAATGGCGACCGCATCAATTTAGTGATGTAGTAGGGCAGTCACATGTATTGACTGCGCTGTCTAACGCTCTCGCGCACAACCGTCTTCATCACGCATATTTATTTAGCGGCACCCGAGGTGTGGGTAAAACCACTATCGCACGAATTTTTGCCAAAGGGCTTAACTGCGAACAGGGTGTTACAGCAACACCCTGCGGGCAATGTGGTACGTGTAAAGAAATTGATGAGGGACGTTTTGTTGATCTATTAGAGATCGATGCGGCATCAAGAACGAAAGTAGAAGATACGCGTGAGTTACTTGATAACGTTCAGTATAAGCCTGCACGTGGCCGTTTTAAGGTGTACTTAATTGATGAAGTGCACATGTTATCTCGTCATAGTTTCAACGCCTTATTAAAGACGCTAGAAGAGCCACCGGAATACGTTAAATTTATTCTCGCAACCACTGATCCTCAAAAGTTGCCAGTGACGATTTTATCTCGTTGTTTGCAGTTTCATCTAAAGCATTTAGACAATGATCAGATTCAAAGCCAGTTATCTAACGTATTAACGCAAGAAAATGTTGATTTTGAACCGAAAGCATTAAGCCTATTATCACGTGCTGCCGAAGGTAGTATGCGTGATGCATTAAGTTTGACTGACCAAGCGATAGCGCTGGGTAATGGCCAAGTTCATGCTGATTCGGTTTCAATGATGTTGGGTACGTTAAATACAGATCAAGCATTGTTTTTGTTAGAGGCTGTTTCTGGTGGTCAAGCGAATACAGCGATGGGTGGGCTTGAAGAACTCGCGAGTGTTGGTGTGGAATGGGATAGTTTACTACGTGAATTAGCCGCACAATTACACCGTGTTGCCATGCATCAGGCATTACCGGCAGCATTAGATATGAGTGCCCCCGATGCTGATCGTATTATTACGCTTAGTTCAGCAATGACCCCACAAGATGTTCAGCTGTGTTATCAAATTGCGTTGCAAGGTCGTCAAGATTTAGCGTTCGCACCTGATGGTCGTATAGGACTTGAGATGGTGTTGCTGCGCATGTTGGCGTTCAGACCTGTATCGGGGAGTGGGATTACACCTCAATCTATTAATGTACCGGCAAGCGAGCCTGCTGTTGCACCGACGATGCCGTCTGGAAGAGCACCCAATGCGCCTCAACAAGGTATGCAGCGTGTTCAAGCATTAAAAGCGCAGATGGGATCGCAGCCACAAGCCGCTACTTCAAGTTCTATTCAGGAATCAGCGGGTACAGTACCGGCAGAGCAGCATCAGCAAGTGCCGACGTCACAGGAGCCTTCTCGACAAGATCCGACACCGCCACCTGTACAGTACCAACAGCAAGCTCCTCATTCAGAGCAGTCTGCAGCACCACAGAATATACCGCCAGCACAACCACGTTCAGCAGCTTCTGGTTTACTGGCTGCGCGTAACAAGTTACGAAGCCAGTCAAAACGTGGTAATGAAGAGCAACCTGTAAAAAAGGGTGAACCGGCGCCAGCTAAAAAAGTCGCAACGAATGTGTTAGACCGTATTGCCAACAAGCATGCGGGGATGCGTGTTCCTACCACAGGAAACACTGTAACTAACAGTGCGATGCCAGCGTCGATGATAGCGACTCATGCAAATGGTACTCAAGCAAATGTGCCTGAGAAAAAAGATGAGTATCAGTGGAAACCGATGCAACCGGTAGCACCTGAAGAAGATACCAAGCTTGAGGTTGCCCCGCGTAAATTAAAGCAAGCGTTAGAGCATGAAAAAACACCTGAAATGGCGAAATTACTTGTCAAAGAAGCGGCAAATCAGGATAGTTGGTCCGATTTAGTGACTAAGCTAAATGTAGGACGGTTAGTTCAACAGCTAGCGTTAAATTCAGCGTTTGAACAAGATAGCAATCAGGTTACTTTGTATTTACGCCAATCGCAGAGTCACCTAGATAACCCGAAAGCACGAGAGCAGCTGGCGCAAGCCATTGGCGAGCTACAAAGTGTAGACATTGATTTAAAGATTGAGCTGAGTGGTAAAGGCCAGACGCCATTAGAATGGCGTGAAGGGCTCTATCAGCAGAAGCTGGGTCAAGCAAAAGAAAGTTTAGAGAGTGATGCTAATGTCACTTTTATCCGCCAGCGCTTTGCCGCAGTGTTGGATGAAGACAGTATTCGGCCATTGTAATGTAGCGAATTGCTACAGAGCATAATGAATTTCAACCAGACCAATAGAGAGAGATAATATGTTTGGTAAAGGTGGTATGGGTAACATGATGAAGCAAGCGCAGCAAATGCAAGAGCGCATGCAGAAAATGCAAGAAGAAGTCGCAAATATGGAAGTTACTGGAGAGTCTGGTGCTGGCCTTGTAAAAGTGACTATTACGGGCAATCACAGTGTTCGTCGTGTTCAGCTAGATGATAGCTTAATGGAAGACGACAAAGACATGTTAGAAGATCTTATTGCTGCGGCATTTAACGATGCTTCACGTCGTGTTGAAGAAACGCAGAAAGAAAAAATGGCAGGTGTTACTGGCGGTATGAATTTACCAGCTGGCTTTAAGATGCCATTTTAATCAATGCGAACCAGTCATTTACTGGAACAATTAATGGAGGCCTTACGTTGTCTACCTGGGGTTGGTCCCAAGTCGGCGCAGCGTATGGCCTTCAATTTGTTGCAGCGAAATCGCCAAGGCGGTTTACAGCTTGCTGATGCATTAAATCGCGCAATGACTGATATTGGTCATTGTCGTGATTGCCGTACATTCACTGAAGATGACATTTGTGCAGTTTGTGCGAATCCTCGTCGTCAGGAAAATGGTCAGATCTGTGTGGTAGAAAGCCCTGCTGATATTGTTGCGGTTGAATCAACAGGACAGTTTTCTGGTCGTTACTTTGTATTGATGGGTCACTTATCGCCATTAGATGGTATAGGCCCTTCAGATATTGGCTTAGATACCCTTGAGTTCCGCCTACAAAAAGAAACGATAGCTGAATTAATTTTGGCGACGAATCCTACTGTAGAAGGTGAGGCAACAGCGCATTATATTGCCGAGCTTTGCCATGAATACGGTGTACCAGCAACGCGTATTGCACATGGTGTACCGGTCGGTGGTGAACTAGAACTTGTTGATGGAACAACCCTTTCTCATTCATTAGCGGGTCGCCAGAAACTGAACTAATTGCTTAGCAATGTACATTAGACCTTTCGATTGAATTGAACAGAGTTCGTAATAGATGCCAATCATAGAGATAATCTGTGGTTGGTATTTTTTTGTCTTTTTGCTACCCGTTTAAAAATTATCCTTTAACTAGCCATTTTCCCTCTTGCTTCTCTCTTCTTTGATGTCTTTATTGTGCTGTTATATAAATCCATTAAAGATCAATGGATTAACGTTTATTTTGAGGTGTTGAGTTTTTTGTAGTTCTGTTTAGTTTTTATATCAGGTTAATTTCTAATGATAACTATATAAATAATGTTTAAGTCTGTTTTTCTTTATAAGTTGTTGTTATCTATTGTTTAATAACTCCCATCATTGGAATGAAGTTTACAGCTAAGGAAGATGTTTCAAAATACTCGTCAGAGTGTGTAACAACACATTGACGGAAAATGAAAGCATCAGGCTACTACGGATATTTTAATAAAACATCGTCAAGTGTATCTGGTCAAGTAAGGCTAATAATAAATACGCTGACAGTTAGGAGTGAACATGAAAAAGACAACAATCGCGATCCTTGTTAGTGGTGCTTGTATGGCAAGTGCATCTGCAATGGCTACTACAGTTTACAAAGATGACACTACAAGCCTCGATGTTGGTGGTCGTGTAGAAGTACGTGCTAACTTTTCAGATGCAAATAAAACACTAGGTGATGATAATAGTTTTGAAAACAACTCGCGTGTTCGTTTGAATATTGGTGGTGAACATGCTGTTAATGATGACTTAAGTGTTCTTGGTTTTACAGAGTTTGAAATTACTGAAGATAGTGATTACAGCGGTGATAATGAAGTTCGTTATATGTATGCGGGTTTCTCATCTAAAAAGATGGGTGATTTAACCTTCGGACACCAAGATAATGCTGTTACTTACTTAACAGACTGGACGGATAAAGCTGAAACATTCAGTGGTAGCATCAACGAGTATAATGCTTCTACTTCTGACCGCGCGGCAAACGTTATCCGTTATGGTTATGCGACAAACAACCTAAACTTCCAAGCAAGCTACAACATTGATTCCACATCAACTAACAACGAAGGTTGGAATGCAATGCTAGGCTACGACACAGGCTTCGGTCTGAACGTAGGTGCGGGCTACTCTGGTAGTGAACAAAAAATCAATAACGTTGGTAACCAACGTGCTGATTCGAATGTTGCTATTGTTGCTGCACAATACCAAAATGATATGGGTATTGATGTAGCGATGACTTATCAAGGCGGTAAGCTTTCTGCGGTAAACAGCAATGGCGGTACAGGCTTGAATGAAAGTGATTTTAATGCGGTAGATGCTTACTTAGGTTATAACTTTGGCAATAGCAATGTGAATGCGACATATAATTATTTAAGTGCAGATGATTCTAAAGACTTCGATATTAATAATATCGGGGTTGAGTACGCACATTATATGGGTAACTTTACTGCGTTCGTAAGCTATAAGTTTGCACTTCTTGATGACAATAAGAATGCTTCTTATGTAGGCGATAATGCTGACGATGAAGCAATGATCGGTGCTCGTTACGCATTCTAAGATAGCGATAAGCTAAAGATTGAACAGTAATAAGGAGCCTAGTGGCTCCTTATTTGATCTTGATTAATAGAGGAGTCGGAACTGTATTTTTAGCTAAAGTCAGATCCCTATCTATTCACCAGAAAAATTCATACATAAAAAAACCACACCTAATCAGATGTGGTTTTAGAATAAAAGGGTCTTTATATCATTTTAGAGTTACCGTTATTCTTACAGTGAATACAAAATATTTGAACCGTAAGTTAAGCTTGTTAGCAACATTGATTTTTGATCGATAATATCAATGCGACGGCTTTGTTGAGCATCCATACGGAAAATCTTCTTCACAATAGTAAGATGCTGCTTTTTAAAGTCTGCATTTTTCCCTGATGTAATATCTTTAAATTCCACAGGTTCAGTCAATAAGTAACCACCGCTAATATCCCAGTTACCAGACTCAGAGATATGTAGCGTTAATGGCGATTCTTCATTACTGAATAATTTCATTAGTGTAATGCGCGAATACGTTTTATTGGGTAAATACACAACATGGCTCGTTTGCTCTACGCGACGTAGCATACCCAGCGTATTAAATTGCGTTTCTTCAATACGACTTACTGTAGTCGATTGCCATTCACGAGACATCAGCAATTGGTCTAACTTAAAGTCACTTGAATAATAAAGCCAAGTGCTAAAGATTCCCGACATGATCAAGACCATAAATGGCCAAAAACGTTTGACAAAAGAGGGCATTTGAGTCGATTTGTTTTTTATTGGCATAGCTTCGAATTATCCTCTTGGCTTGTTAGCAGGCGAAGCGTTACATTTTCATTTGGCACTGATGTGTCGTGAATATAGTTCAACCAAATTGAGTTGTTTTGACCGCCCGTTACAATGATATCGACGGGGCGAATTTTATCTTTATGACTTTCTAAATAGGTCGTTACGCACTCTGAAATCATCGGTTTCCAATCACTAAGAACAGGATGAATCTTTGTCGTTGATACGGTTATGCCATCTACAGCTAGTAGTGGTGTAAATGCTGCTGACTTAGGTGGAAAACTAAGGTTAACCAGTAGAGGTAATAAGCATGCGAGCGCTAGAGCAACCCAGCCTAATACCATGTTTTTTTGTGCTGGCACAGCAGCAGTAACAGTCGCCTTGCCTGATGAATGATTAACATGTGCAGTTGCTGCCGTATTATGGCGGGGTTCATCTTTGTGATGGCTGCTTTCATCTATTGAATCTGTATTGTCCGCGACTTCTGTTACTGGGGTTTCTGTACTATCAGTGTCGCTATTGTATTCTTCAACAGGAGCGATCATTTGATAACCGCGTTTAGGCACGGTTTTTATAAACTCTGGTGACTTTGTCGAATCTTTTAATGCTTTACGCAGTGTTGAGATTGCTTGAGTTAAGCTTGAATCATCAACTTCAAAACCCTGCTCTCGCCATACATAATCATGTAAGCGGTTACGAGTAATGATGGCGCCTGGGTCTTCAATTAATAAACCTAGGGCTCGGCTTTCATTGCTACCTAGGCGTGTTAACTCATCACTTTCATATTGATCGATCAGGCTGTTATCGTAAGGGTCAAAAAGGAATCGTTGCCCGATCAAGTATTTGGTGGAAATTTTAAGCATTTTTTGCCCCGGATATATAGTTCGTGCGTCTATATATCATATTTGTACTGAACACAGTCTGAATATAAAAAAATAAAAACACACACTGAAAAAATCTAAAGTGTATGAAAAGGCCTATTTTAGGTTGAAAATACATTATTTGACCATATATATCTAATGAATTACGTAAACTAACTGTTTCGGAGTACTAGATGAGCGAACAAGGTACACATATCAACAAGGAAACGCGTGGCTTTCAGTCTGAAGTCAAACAATTACTTCATTTGATGATTCATTCTTTATATTCGAATAAAGAGATTTTTTTGCGTGAGTTGATTTCTAATGCGTCGGATGCTGCAGATAAGCTTCGCTTCCGTGCTTTGTCTCAACCTGATTTATTTGAAAATGATGCCGATATCGGTGTGAAATTATCATTCAATGCAGAAGCGGGTACGCTAACCGTTAGCGATAATGGCATTGGTATGAATCGTGATGATGCTATTGAACATCTAGGTACGATTGCAAAATCAGGTACAAAAGACTTCTTTTCTAAATTGAGCAACGATGAATCAAAAGATTCACAGTTAATTGGTCAGTTTGGTGTTGGTTTTTATTCTTCTTTTATCGTGGCTAAATCAGTAACGGTTAACACACGAGCTGCGGGTGAAACTGCAGATAAAGGTGTAAGTTGGACGTCTGAAGGTGAAGGCGACTACACCGTTGAAGATATCAACAAAACAACACGCGGTACGGATATTATTCTGCACTTGCGTGATGATGAAACTGAATTCTTAAACGAGCACCGTTTACGTGACATCATCGGTAAGTATTCTGATCATATCGGCATTCCCGTTCATATCTTAGTGACTGAGAACGATGATGAAGGAAAACCAACAGGCAGTAAGTGGGAGCAAATCAATAAAGCTCAAGCCTTATGGACACGTAATAAGTCAGAAGTAACGGAAGAAGAATATAAAGAATTCTACAACCATGTTTCTCATGACTTTGCTGAGCCATTAACGTGGAGCCACAACCGTGTGGAAGGTACGCAAGATTATACAAGCTTGCTGTATGTTCCATCTGCAGCCCCGTGGGACATGAACAATCGCGATAGTAAGCATGGTCTTAAGCTATACGTTCAGCGTGTGTTTATCATGGATGATGCTCAGCAGTTTATGCCAAGCTACCTACGTTTCATGCGTGGTTTGATTGATTCAAATGATTTGCCTCTAAACGTTTCTCGTGAAATCTTGCAAGATAACAAGGTGACTCAAGCGCTACGTAAAGCATGTACGAAGCGTGCACTTAGCATGCTGGATCGTATGGCAAAGAACGATGCAGAAAAATACCAGACTTTTTGGACTGAATTTGGTCAAGTGCTAAAAGAAGGCCCTGCTGAAGATTTCTCTAATCGAGAAAAAATTGCTAATTTACTTCGCTTTAGTTCTACAGAGAACGATACAGCCGATCAAACAGTATCTTTAGCTGATTACGTATCACGTATGAAAGAAGACCAAGAGAAAATTTATTTCTTAACGGCTGATAGCTTTACTGCAGCAAAAAATAGCCCTCACCTTGAGCAATTCCGCGCGAAAGGCTTAGAAGTTATTTTAATGCACGATCGCATTGATGAATGGTTGATGAGCCAATTACCTGAATTCGACGGTAAGCAGTTCCAAGCAATTACCAAAGCGGATCTTGATCTTTCTAAGTTTGAAAACGAAGAAGATAAAGAAAAGCAAAAAGAAGCAGAAGAAGAATTCAAATCTGTTGTTGAACGTGCAAAAGGCTACCTTGGTGCTCGCGTTAAAGACGTACGTACAACGTTCAAACTACATGATACACCAGCGGTTGTTGTCACAGATGAAAATGAAATGGGCACGCAGATGGCGAAATTACTCGCAGCTGCTGGCCATGATGCACCAGAAGTGCAGTACATTTTCGAAATTAACCCAGAGCATGGTTTAGTGAAGCAAATGGCGAACGAAGCGGATGAAGAAACATTCGGTCGTTGGATTGAGCTGCTACTTGGCCAAGCAATGTTAGCGGAGCGTGGTTCATTAGAAGACCCATCACAGTATGTTGCTGCGGTGAACAAGCTTTTGATTAAGGCCTAATCGCTTTTATGCCTGATACTGATTATCTTAGTATCAGGCATTGTTTGTTTTCGTTTTTGTATCAAATTGTATTCTGATAACGCATGTAATCGCAGGCAAGACGGGCTCTAGGCTTGCGAGTAGGGGCTATTCAGTGTATTTTCCATGTCTTCAAAGTTACCCTTTTTAAATCCGATGTTTTTTAGTGTTATTTAAATTACAGGTTTTAAAAACGATAACTTTGTAAAACTACAGTTTATTTTTTAAAGGGGATCAAGATGCGCATCATTCTTCTGGGCGCTCCAGGTGCAGGTAAAGGTACACAGGCACAATTCATCATGGAGAAGTTTGGCATTCCACAAATTTCTACTGGTGACATGTTACGCGCAGCGATCAAAGCGGGTACTGAGCTAGGTAAACAAGCGAAGTCAGTTATTGACGCTGGTCAGTTGGTGTCTGATGATATCATCCTTGGTCTGGTTAAAGAGCGTATTGCCCAAGACGATTGTGCAAAAGGTTTTTTACTTGACGGCTTCCCTCGCACAATTCCTCAGGCTGATGGCTTGAAAGAAGTGGGCGTTGTTGTTGATTACGTAATTGAGTTCGATGTTGCTGACAGTGTAATTGTTGAGCGTATGGCAGGTCGTCGTGCTCACCTTGCATCAGGTCGTACTTATCATAGTGTTTACAACCCACCGAAGGTTGAAGGCAAAGATGACGTAACTGGCGAAGATCTTGTTATCCGTGAAGATGACAAAGAAGAAACAGTGCGTGCTCGTTTAGGTGTGTACCACAACCAAACGGCACCATTGATTGCTTACTACGGTAAAGAAGCAGAAGCTGGCAACACACAGTACCTGAAGTTTGATGGTACTAAGGCTGTTGCAGAAGTTAGTGCTGAGTTAGAAAAAGCACTAGCGTAATTATTGGTTTCATTACCAGTAAGAAAAAAGCGGGTATACCTTTAGGTTGCTCGCTTTTTTTTTGTTTATAAAACTTGAATTCGTCGCTTAATGATAAGATAGACTTAATTCTTGATTTTGATGAATGTGCAGTGGTAGCAATGAAAAATAATAACTATGGTGTTTTACTAGTCAATTTAGGGACGCCTGATGAAGCATCGCCAGCGGCTATCAAACGTTTCTTATCCGAATTTCTGCATGATCAGCGTGTTGTTGATATGACCCGTTGGCTTTGGTTGCCTATTTTACATGGTGTTATTTTACCCATCCGCTCGCCTAAAGTAGCAAAGCTTTATCAGTCTGTATGGATGGAAGAGGGCTCTCCGCTACTGGTGTATTCTCAACGCCAGCAACAAATGCTAGAAAAACAGTTGAATGTACCAGTGGCACTTGGTATGACTTATGGTGTGCCGAGTATCTCTACGGGGTTAGCAGAATTAAAGCAGCAAGGTTGCGACAAAATATTGGTATTGCCTCTGTATCCTCAATATTCGGGTACAACCACAGCTGCTGTTTTTGATCGTATTGCAAAAGAGCTAAAACAACAGCCTTATATTCCAGAGTTACGTTTTATTAATCATTACTTTGATCACCCTGATTATATTGATGCGTTAGCACTATCTGCTTCAGAGTTCTGGGCTGAAAACGGTAAGCCAGATTATTTACTGTGTTCTTATCATGGTATTCCCAAACGTTATGCAGATAACGGTGATCCGTACCCTAAGCATTGTCATACTACAACCGAAAAACTGGCTGAAAAGCTGGCAATGCCTCGTGAAAATATGAGTATGAGTTACCAATCAATTTTCGGTCGTGAAGAATGGTTGCAGCCATATACTGAAGCGACTATTGAAGCATTGGCTAAAAAAGGCGTTAAACGGTTAGACGTTATGTGCCCTGCTTTTTCTGTTGATTGTTTAGAGACATTGGAAGAAATTGCAGAGCAATGCAAAGAAACCTTTATAAACGCTGGGGGCGAAGTTTTTAATTTGATTCCATGTTTAAACGATAACGAAGCACATATTCGCATGATGGAAAATTTGGTTATTCAGCACACTCAGGGTTGGTAGCAAAGGTTTGCGTCGTTGATATATCTTTATTGAGCTCTTAAAAACTGTGAGAGCTCAGTATTTTTTGTACTATATTGTGTGATAGAATCCACAAAAATCTCACAACAGACAGCCCATTTACATGAAATTTCCAGGCCAACGAAAATCAAAGCATTACTTTCCAGTACATGCTCGTGATCCGCTTTTAAGTCAAACGAAACAAGAAAAGCGTTTAACTCGTACTCATGTGGTCGGTATTGATCAGACTTTGGTTGATATTGAAGCGTATGTTGATGACGAATTCCTGGAACGCTATGAGCTAAGTAAAGGGCACTCGCTTGTCATCACTGATGAAAAAGCAGAAGAGCTATACCGTGAATTAAAAGACAATAATCTCATTACGCATGAATTTGCGGGTGGCACGATTGGCAATACATTACACAATTACTCTGTACTGGCTGATGATAAATCAGTGCTATTAGGTGTTATGAGCAAAGATATTGAAATTGGTAGCTATGCATACCGTTATCTTTGTAATACCTCTAGCCGTATGGATATGAACTTCCTTCAACCTGTAGTGGGTCCTATTGGCCGTTGTTTTGCGCTAATGTCTAAAGATGGTGAACGTACTTTCGCCATAAATGAAGGACGCATGAACCAACTGCATCCTGATAATATTCCTGAGTCTATTTTCGAAACAGCTGCAGCACTTGTGCTAACGGCTTACCTTGTTCGTTGTAAAGATGGTGATCCAATGCCAGAAGCAACGATGCGAGCGATCGAATTTGCTAAGAAATATGATGTACCTGTTGTACTAACGTTGGGCACAAAATTTGTTATCGAAGATGATCCACAATGGTGGCGTGATTTCCTTCGTGAGCATGTGACTGTGGTTGCGATGAACGAAGATGAAGCTGAAGCACTTACTGGTGAGTCAGATCCATTAGTTGCTTCAGATAAGACTCTGGACTGGGTTGATCTTGTTTTATGTACCGCGGGTCCTGTTGGTCTTTATACTGCAGGCTACACAGAAGATACTGCGAAGCGCGAAACTAGCTTACCATTATTACCGGGTGAAATTGCTGAATTTAACCGTTATGAATTTAGCCGCCCAATGCTGAAAACAGAATGTGAAACGCCAATTAAAGCGTATTCGCACATTGCACCTTACATGGGTGGCCCAGAGCGTATTAAGAACACCAATGGCGCGGGTGATGGCGCACTATCTGCGTTACTGCACGATATGTCGGCTAATCATTACCACAAAGAGAATGTGCCTAATTCAAGTAAGCATCAGCAGAGCTTCCTAACGTATTCTTCATTTTCACAGGTATGTTTATATGCAAACCGAGTGAGCTATGAAGTGCTTGCACAGCACTCTCCGCGTCTTTCTCGTGGCTTGCCTGAGCGCGAAGATAGTCTGGAAGAAGCATACTGGGAGCGTTAAGCTTCAGTATAGAGTTATGAGTTTCTAGAACCGAGTTTCGAGAATAAAAAAACCGCCAAAGAATGGCGGTTTTTTGTTTTATATCTGCGCTAATTTGAACAAAGAAGAGGCGAGAGTGTAAATTAGCCCCTCTATATACTCTTATTTATAAGCTTCGTTGTGAACGGCTGCAATGGCACGCCCTGAAGGATCTGCACTGTTCTTGAAGCTCTCATCCCACTCAATGGCTTTAGCGCTTGAACATGCGATTGACGGACCACCAGGAACACACTTGGCAGCGCTTTCTAGTGGAAATAGCTCTTCAAAGATTTCACGGTACATGTAGCCTTCTTTGGTTGTTGGCGTGTTGTACGGGAATCGGAAGCTCGCTGTCTCTAGTTGTTGCTCAGTGATTTTAGCTTCAGCGACTTCTTTTAGACTATCAATCCAGCTATAGCCTACACCATCAGAAAACTGTTCTTTTTGGCGCCATGCCACTGATTCTGGTAGGTGATCTTCAAAACACTCACGTAGGATATGCTTTTCCATCTTACCGTTGCCACACATCTTATCTTCTGGGTTAATGCGCATCGCAACTTCTAAGAATTCTTTATCTAAGAAAGGTACACGTGCTTCAATGCCCCAAGCCGCCATCGATTTGTTTGCTCGAGCACAGTCAAACATGTTCAACGCTAGTAGCTTACGTACTGTTTCTTCGTGGAATTCACGCTTGTTAGGTGCTTTGTGGAAGTATAAGTAGCCACCGAATACTTCGTCGGCGCCCTCACCAGAAAGTACCATTTTAATACCCATTGCACGGATTTTTCGTGACATTAAATACATAGGTGTCGATGCGCGAATTGTTGTTACATCGTATGTTTCAATGTGGTAAATCACGTCACGAATTGCATCGATACCTTCTTGAATCGTGTAAGTCAGCTCGTGGTGAACAGTGCCAATACTATCTGCGACAACTTTTGCTGCTTTAAGATCTGGCGCATTTTCTAGGCCGACGGCAAAAGAGTGCAATGTTGGCCACCAAGCTTGCGATTTTTCATCATCTTCAATACGACGAGCAGCAAATTTCTTGGTGATAGCTGAAATAATCGATGAATCTAATCCGCCAGAAAGTAGTACACCATAAGGTACATCGGTCATTAATTGGCGTTTAACTGCACTTTCTAGTGCATCTTTTAGTGCCACTTTGTCTGTTGGTGCATCAGCAACCGTCTCAAATTCCATCCAGTCACGTTTGTAGTAACGTGTTGGTTCCCCTTTTTTGCTCCACAGAAAGCTTCCAGGAGGGAATTCACTGATGGTTTTACAGATTGGTACAAGTGCTTTCATTTCAGACGCAATGTAATAGTTACCATGTTCGTCATAACCTTGGTACAGCGGGATAATACCAATATGGTCACGTCCGATTAAATACGCATCTTCAACCGCATCATAAAGAATAAAGCCAAAGATACCGTTTAGGTAATCAAGTAGTTCAGGCCCTTTCTCTTTATATAGAGCCAAAATGATTTCACAATCAGATTCGGTTTGGAAAGGGTAGTCTGGTGCAAATTCTGCACTTAATTCTTTGTGGTTATAAATCTCACCATTAACTGCTAAAACATGTGTTTTATCTTGGTTGTAAAGTGGCTGCTCGCCGCTATTCAAATCCACAATTGCTAGGCGTTCATGCACAAGAATTGCTTTATCCGATGAATAGATACCTGACCAATCAGGACCACGGTGACGCATCTTTTTTGACATTTCTAGTGCAGTCGCACGCAATGCTGATGGATCACTTTTAATGTCTAAGATACCAAATACTGAACACATACTTTCCACTCCAACCAAACGGTTTTAATTCTATCCCTAAATTCTTTCGGGTTAAGATTCCAGCATCTAGTTAGATTTATAGACTGCCTCATCCTTTCCCTTTCTGATTGTTAAAATTGCGTATTCTGTAAGTAAATGCAATAAAAAATATCTGTTCAATTAAAGAAAATAGCCTGTGGTGAATATCATTCAGTTAAATTGGTTTTTTCCGAATTTAATCTAATGTCGGTGGCTTTTTCGTACAAAAAAACAAACGGCAGCCGAAGCTGCCGTTGATTTGTTTATGAGACTTTCTTATCCCGAGTTGAGGTTAAATAGGCTTAATATCAGGTTCTAAGTGCTCACATACATGGCGAGCAAAGCCACTTCCTGCTTCGTTGTAGATATTAAAAGCGGCATCTACGCCTAGCTCATGAAGCAGTTCTTCATCGTCATTATATTTAGCAATGGCTGCCACTTTTCCATCGAAATTACGCAAGTTAACCTGTTCTAAAGCAAAGGTGTTTGCTTGGCTATGTGGCATTGCCAATAAAATTAATTTAATACGGTGATTAGCGATGACTCTTGCCCAAAAGTCGGGGTCAGTAGCGTCACCATGAATCACATTACGCCCTTCATTACGATGATTCAGTGCCGAATCTTCACGGTTTTCAACACCAATCACTTGTTTGCCATAACGGGTGACAAGCTCATCGTAGGCACCACTGCCAATACGACCCATACCTAAAATGAGTATTTTTGCTTCACCTAGATCAATGAGTTGATCATTCGCGTTGAGCTTTTCAGGGGCGTATTCTTTGAGCCATTTTGATGCCTCTGTATAAAGTCGATGCCCCATACTGTTGAGTGGTGCTGCAATTAAGAATGATAACGATACAGCGATGGCGATGGCGACAAGGAAGTTGCCTGGTAACCAGCCCAGCTTGTATGCCATGCCACTCACAATAAGTCCAAATTCACTGTAGTTAAATAACGTGAGTGTACCCAATAACGATGTACGAACACGGTAGCGACTAAAGTTGAAGATAGCGTAATAAAGCAATCCTTTAATCGGTAATAGCAGTAGTAATAGAATTGCCATTAAGAAGCCATCAAACGTTGGTTGTTCTGCTAAGCCTATATTGAGGAAGAAGCAGACAAGTAATAACTCCTTTAAATTAAAGAGCGTTTTCGACATTTCTGATGCTTTAGGGTGAGCGGCTAGCATCATGCCAAGAATTAGCGCACCCAGATCGGCTTTCATACCGACTAATTCAAATAAACCCGCGCCTGCAACTAATGCAAGGAAAATAGCATAAAGTACGAGCATTTCACCATGCCCAGCTTTATCCAAAATCTTGAACATAAGCGGACGTAACAAAGGAAGGGCAAATAACCCTAACGCGGTAATTTCGGGTACTTTGCCTGTTGAAAATGTGAGGAAAAGTACGGCAAAAATATCCTGCATAATGAGGATACCAATGGCGAGAGTACCGTATGTTGCGTTGAGTTCTCCTTTTTCTTGTAATGCTTTTATCGCAAATACCGTACTTGAAAACGAGAGCGCAAAAGCCAGCAATGCGAGTTGCATTAGCTCTAAATCAGCTAGCATACCAATGCCGAGCTGTTTAAAACCCAGTAATGCCAGTGTAAATAATGCTGTAGACAGTAAATTATGGAGTGTTGCTCCTCCCCAAATCTCTTTGGCTAGTAGCGTTTTTACATCGAGTTTTAAACCAATGGTGAATAATAAAAGTGTTACACCAAGATCGGCCAATACTGTAAGCGTTTCGGTTGAATGAAAGCCTGCACTATTAAGGGCAAAACCCGCCAATAAAAAGCCCACTAAAGGCGGAAGTTTGCACCTCAAGGCAATGAAGCCTGCAAGAAATGCGGCAATAACGAAAACGAGTTCCATAGCCGGAGTGACAATCCTTTAATTTAGAGCTTAAAATTATATCTATACCCAAGTTACCTCAAGGTTCTCGTTGAGTACCCATTAGTATTATCGATATAATATTTAAGCTTTAGCTGATATTTGCGCGTAATATAGCATAAGGGGGTGTGTCTGTCTGACGCACCCCCTTAAAAATAAATTGTTACAAATTAATCAGCTATATCAACTTAGCATTCATTTACAGTAACTATCAGTCTTCTAATAGTCGTTGTAGAAGTACACCATTTAGCATAGCACGCTTAATCATTGAGAAAGCGCCAATGGTAGGTTGGTTGTATAGTTCTGATGCAACTATTGGTAAGTCTTTGTGGAATGTTGAAAGTGATTGAGTTTCAATGCAGCGGCGAATTGCAGGGAAAACCACATCTTTTGCCTGAGTAATATTGCCCGCAATCAAGATTTTCTGAGGATTGAATAAGTTAATCGTCATCGCTAAGGCTTTACCTAGCTGATTACCTACTTTAATTAACGCCTGACTTGCGAGCTCGTCACCATTATTGGCCGCTTCACAAATTGACAGCATCGTAATGCCATCTAACTCTTGTAAGCTACTCGGGTAGCCTTGATCCAGAAGTTGTTGAACGTGTGCAACAACAGCAGGATCGGCAGCAACTGTTTCTAAACAACCAAAGTTACCACATTGGCATTTATCACCAAGAGGGTCGATTTGAATATGCCCGATTTCACCAACGTTACGGTTAAACCCAAGAAATACCTGACCATTAACGATAATACCGGCACCAGTACCATGATGCATACTAACAAGAATTGAGTCTTTGCAGTCTTTGCTTGAGCCGAAGTAATGTTCAGCAAGCGCTAAGCCTCTGATATCATTACCAACAAAACAAATAACACCAAAGTTATTTTTGATTGTATCTGCCAATGGGAAGTTATCGACATCAATATGAGGCATGTATTCAACAATGCCTTTTTCAGGGTTAATTAAACCTGGCAGTGTAATACCAAAAGCAACAAGTTCTTTTATTACGTTCTGGTTACCCGAAATAAACCGGCGTATATGGCTTAATAACCCATCAGTCAGTTCTTGTTGAGTCGTGTAATAGAAATTATGCGCAGCACTTGCGATATGCTTACCACTAAGGTCATACAGCGTAATTTCGATATAATTTCGTCCAAGGCGAATAGCAATGGAGTGGAAAGCGGCTGACTCAGTTGTCAGCGAAATAGCACGTCTACCACCGGTAGAGGCTTGTTGCGCGACCTCTTTTATTAAGCCGCGCTCAAGCAACTGGCGGGTAATCTTAGTAACACTTGCAGGCGCAAGCTGACTCACGTCCGCAACCTGAATCCGTGATATAGGGCCTTGCAAGTCTATTAATCTGTAAACAGCCGCACTGTTAAGCTGTTTAACCAGATCTACATTACCAATTTGTCCGCCTGTCATATTTTAATTCTGCTCGTATTCACCGTTAACAACAGTCGCTCGAACGTTGTAATCGCGATCGAAAATAGCAAAGTTAGCAACCATGCCCTTTTTGATTGCTCCCAGTTTATCATCAACACGAATCGCTCGTGCAGGATAGAGGGTAGCCATGCGAATCACTTCATCCAGAGCGATACCTGCGTGTTCGACACTGTTTCTAACCGCTTCAATCATGGTTAATGCCGAACCTCCAAGTGTACCATTCTCATCAATACACTTGCCATCACGGTAATATACTTTCTTACCGACGAAAATAAAGTGATCCATGTCTGCTCCTGCGGGTGCAGTTGCATCGGTGACTAAAACAAGTTTCTCGCCTTTCATACGGTGCGCCATCCGAATGTTCGCATAATCGACATGAAAACCGTCTGCGATTACACCAGTATATACGTCGGGTGTGTCGTAGATTGCACCAACCATACCAGGCTCACGCCCCGCAATTGGTGTCATTGCATTAAACAGGTGCGTGGCAAAACTAATGCCAGCAGCAAAGCCTTTTCGGGCTTCTACGTACGTTGCATTTGTATGGCCAGCTGAAACAACAACACCAGCTTCAACGAGTTGTTCGATATGCTCTTGCGCATTTTGTTCCGGTGCCAAAGTAACTTTAGTTACGATATCGGAATTTTCACAAATTGTTGAAATCATTGCATTATCAGAACGACGAATATGATCAACAGAATGAATGCCTTTTTTCATGACATTTAGATATGGCCCTTCAAGGTGAAGACCTAAAGAATGATTTTCATATTGATTCTGATAGTCACGTGTCGCTGCAATGGCAGCTTTCATATCTTCATCAGAAGATGTGATTAGTGTCGGTAAGAAACTTGTACAACCTGATTTAAGGTTAGCGCGGTGCATGGTGTGAATTGCTTCTGAATTAATTTCATCATTAAACATGACACCACCACAACCGTTAAGTTGTAGGTCAATAAAACCGGGTGTTAGGTTAGCACCGCCTAAATCAACGAGTTCAATATTTTCTGGTAATTCTGTTACCGGGCAAACAGCGTGAATGCTCACACCGTCAATGATGACGGCGTGGTTATTCAGCACATCGCTACCGGTAAAAATGCGACAATTGGTAAGCGCGTACATGAACATGTCCTTTTGGTTAAAGGTTTTTAATATTTTGAGCTTCTAACTCTTGGAAGTACTTAACTGTTTTGACTTTCAATTCTTGTGTTGCAGGCTCATCACAAACAATCAATGCTTTAGGGTGTAGCTGAAGCGCAGATACTGTCCATAAATGGTTGACGTTGCCTTCGACAGCGGCTTCTAGTGCCAATGCTTTATTGTGACCCGTCACTAAAATCATGATTTCTGCTGAATCAAGCAGGGTACCTACACCGATGGTTAATGCATATTTAGGTACTTGATTTATATCGTTATCGAAGAAACGAGAATTCGCGATACGGGTATCTTGCGTTAATGTTTTGATTCGAGTGCGAGATGCTAATGAAGACGCGGGCTCATTAAATGCGATATGGCCATCGTTACCAACACCGCCCATGAATAAATTAATTCGCCCGTACGACTTAATTTTAGCCTCGTAACGTTGGCACTCTGCATCAACATCGTCTGCGTTGCCATTAAGAAGATTAATGTTTTCTTCTTTAATATCAATGTGATTGAAAAAGTTGTTATACATGAAACTACGGTAAGATTCAGGGTGATCGGCGGTAATGCCAATGTATTCATCCATGTTAAATGTCACGACATGCTTAAAACTTACTTCGCCTGCTTCATAAAGTTCAATAAGGCGCTTATAAGTTGTGAGAGGAGTTCCCCCAGTAGGTAAGCCTAAAATAAACGGTTTGTCTGCTGTTGGTTGAAATTTGTTAATACGATCAGATATATAGCGTGCTGACCATAAACCTACTTCTTTAGCATTATTAAGTGGTATTAATCTCACCGTGACACCTCATTGAAAATACTTAAATCAAAAAAATCTTAACGACATATCGCTTTTGTTTCGAATAATAAAATAATTTTTATGATCGGGCTAGCAAATTCGTTTAGATCTTGGCTGTTCGGGTGATTGAGATCACAAATGGTGACCTTTTAATTTGCGGAGCGAAATTAATTTCATAAACTGCAAAGGACTTAATCGGATAACGAAAAAAAGTTGTCCATTTCAAATTCTAAGAGAGCCATAGGGGGAACTAAGGGTGAATATTCTTGGATATTTTCAAAAAGTAGGTAAAGCACTGATGGTGCCGGTAGCAACGCTACCTGCTGCTGCAATTTTAATGGGTATTGGTTACTGGATAGATCCAAATGGTTGGGGTGCAAACAGTGCACTTGCAGCTTTTTTGATTAAATCAGGTGCTGCAATCATCGATAACATGTCTGTACTATTCGCCGTTGGTGTTGCGTATGGTATGTCGAAAGACAAAGACGGTGCAGCAGCACTTTCTGGCTTCGTTGGTTACCTAGTTGTTACAACGCTTCTAGCACCAGGCGCAGTTGCACAAATTCAAGGTATCGACCCAAGCGCAGTTCCTGCTGCATTTGGTAAAATTGAAAACCAATTTGTTGGTATCCTTGTAGGTATCATATCTGCGGAAATTTACAATCGTTATCATACTGTAGAGCTACATAAAGCACTTGCGTTCTTCTCTGGCAAACGTTTAGTACCCATTCTAACGTCTGTTGCTGGTATCTTTATTGCCTTTGTACTTATGTACGTTTGGCCATCAGTGTACGGTGGCTTAGTGCACTTCGGTGAAGGTATCCAAGGTATGGGTGAAGTGGGTGCCGGTATCTATGCATTCTTCAACCGTCTACTAATCCCTGTTGGTCTACACCACGCATTAAACTCAGTATTCTGGTTTGACGTTGCTGGTATTAATGATTTACCTAACTTCCTTGGTGGTCAGGCGTCTATTGATTCAGGTGTTGCGATTCCTGGTGTTACAGGTATGTACATGGGTGGTTTCTTCCCAATCATGATGTTTGGTCTACCTGGTGCTGCACTTGCGATGTACCACACATCTAAAGCGAAGAACAAAGAAAAAGTAGCATCAATTATGATTGCTGCAGGTTTCGCATCATTCTTTACAGGTGTTACTGAGCCGCTAGAATTTGCATTCATGTTCCTAGCACCAGGTCTATATGTAGTACACGCAGTATTAACCGGTCTTTCTGTTTATATCGCCGCTTCAATGCACTGGGTTTCAGGCTTCGGCTTCTCGGCTGGTCTTGTCGATATGGTTCTACAGTCACGTAACCCACTAGCAACGAACTGGTACATGCTAATTCTTCAAGGTTTCGTGTTCTTTGGTCTTTACTACGCAATCTTCCGTACAGTTATCGTTAAGTTTAACCTTAAGACACCTGGTCGTGAGGATGACGAAGTAGAAGAGAGCGGTGTGACTGGTTCAAAAGAAACGGGTGAGCTTGCTAAGCAGTACCTTAAAGCACTTGGTGGTCACGGTAACCTTGAAAACATCGATGCATGTATCACGCGTCTACGTCTAACATTGAAAGACAGCAGTCTTGCTAATGAAAAGACACTAAAAGCGCTAGGTGCAATGGGTGTGGTTAAATTAGGTTCAAACAACCTACAGGTTATCCTTGGTCCTCTTGCTGAAATAGTTGCTGGTGAAATGAAACGTATCCCAGCTTCAGAAGACCTATCTGCTGTAAAACTGCCTTAATTACTTAAATTCTTAAGTAACGTAACAAAGCTTTATTTTTAAATTAAACGGTCTCCACATTCTCAAAGAGAATAGGAGACCGTTATTTTGAGTGCCTAACATTTAAGGCCTCGATTAAAATTCCCCTTTACGGGGGGCTTCGGGAGACAAATCATGAGTTTTATTTCTTTTAAATTAACAGCGCTAGCATCTGTTATTGCATTAGCAGTAACAGGGTGTGCATCACAAGGTTCGCCTGAACAAAACGTTGTAAACAACCTTGCTGAGAATCTTGATGTTAATTATGAACTTGTTACAAATCACGGTGCAAATGAAGGCCTGAAGTGCCAGGAATTGAATGCAGAATGGGCATCGTGCGATTTAATTAATTTGACGCTGGTAAATAATGGCCCAGCTGTTGATAGCAAAGATTGGACTATCTATTTCCACAGTATCCGCATGATCTTGGATGTTCAGAATGACCAGTTTAAAATCACACATGTCACTGGCGATTTACATACGCTAGAACCAACCGATAAATTTGATGGTTTTGCCGAAGGCGAGACTGTTGTTATCCCATACATAGGTGAGTACTGGACGTTATTTGAAAATGATTATATGCCTCGTGCTTATGTTGTATCGGGTGATGCCAAGCCTAAAACAATCAAAAGTACTGATGCTGAAGATCCATCTGCATACTTAACACCTATTTCTGGTGATAACTGGAAGCGTACGCCTGATGACAATAATGTATTGGCTACTGCTCAGTCTCGCTTCGAAAAAAATAACGACGTTAATCTCATTGCAAAAGAAGAGCTTGCAGGATCAATTATTCCTACGCCTTTGAGTACTCAGCTAACGGGTGATTCAATATCATTAGCTGGTGGCATTAATATTGAAAATGAAGCGATTCCAGGCAGCATGATGGTTGCGCTAAATGATCGTTTAGAGATGTTAGGCGTAAACACGGAAGGAAAATACGCGGTAAAAGTGAGTCTAGACCCAACGCGATTTACGAAAGAACAAAAGATAGAAGGCGCTTACCAATTAGATGTCCGTAAAGATGCGACGTACATTGTTGGTTATAATTACCAAGGTGCTTTCTATGGTATGCAGTCATTGATTTCGTTGATGACAACGGGTGATAAGAATACTATTCCGACGGTTAAAATCAGCGATGCTCCACGTTTTGATTACCGTGGTGTAATGGTTGATGTGGGCCGTAATTTCCACTCTAAGGCAGCCATTCTTCGTACGTTAGATCAAATGTCAGCGTATAAGATGAACAAATTCCATTTCCACCTGACTGATGATGAAGGTTGGCGTATCGAAATTCCAGGTTTACCTGAACTAACGGATATCGGTTCTAATCGTTGTCATGACTTATCAGAAACACAGTGTGTGTTGCCTCAGTTAGGTTCTGGCCCAGCATCAGATAACTTTGGATCTGGTTTTTACTCGAAGCAAGACTACATTGATATCTTAATGTACGCGAAAGCACGCGGCATTGAAGTGATTCCTGAAATTGATATGCCTGCGCACGCTCGTGCTGCGGTAGTGTCAATGGAAGCACGTTATAAGCGTTTAGCTGCTACGGGTGATATGGAAGCAGCCAATCAATATCGCTTGATGGACCCGCAAGACACATCCAATGTGACGACAGTGCAATTTTATGACAAGCGTAGCTTCATTAACCCATGTATGGATTCATCGGTTGCTTTCGTCGATAAAGTGATCACCGAAATGGCTGCAATGCACAAAGCTGCGGGCATGCCTCTAAATACGTGGCACTTCGGTGGTGATGAGGCCAAAAATATTAAACAAGGTGCTGGCTTCCAAGATATAAACTCGGTAGAAAAAGTGGCTTGGAAGGGCGATCTTGACCTATCTCTACAAGATAAGCCATTTGCAAAATCACCAATGTGCCAGCAGACAATTAATGACGGTACCGTGGCAGATTATGATCACTTACCTAGTTATTTTGCAGAGCGTGTTAGCCAGTTAGTGGCAGATCAAGGTATTGAAAACTTCCAAGCATGGCAAGATGGCTTGAAGTACTCAAAGGATGCAGAAGCTTTCGCAACCGATAATGTGCGGGTGAACTTCTGGGATGTACTTTACTGGGGCGGCGGTGCTTCAGCTTATGATTGGTCAGCTAAAGGCTACGATCTAATCATATCTAGTCCTGATTATGTTTACATGGATATGCCATACGAAGTGGATCCAGAAGAGCGAGGTTACTACTGGGCAACACGTGCGACAGATACGCGTAAAATGTTTGGTTTCGCACCAGAAAACTTGCCACAAAATGCTGAAACGTCACTCGATCGGGATGGTAACGGTTTTGCGAGCAAAGGCGCGGCAGAATACAAAGGCTTCTATGGCTTATCAGCTCAGCTTTGGAGTGAAACTGTACGTACCGATGAACAATATGAATTCATGGTATTCCCACGTGTTTTAGCGGCTGCAGAGCGTGCTTGGCATAAAGCTGAGTGGGAAGTGGATTACAAAGCTGGCGTTGAGTATTCACAGCAAACTAATTTCGTGAATAAAGAGGCGCTTAATACTGAGTGGGCACGTTTTGCCAACGTAGTAGGTCAGCGTGAATTAGCGAAGCTAGATGCGGCAGGTATTCAATATCGCGTTCCCGTTCCTGGTGCGAAAATTGAAAACGGTAGATTACAAATGAACGTGAGTATGCCTGGTCTTAAATTACAGTATTCAACCGATGGGGGTGATAGCTGGAATACTTATAACCATGATGCTCAGCCGGTCATCTCGGGTGATGTATCGGTGCGTGCCGTGAGTGCGAATGGTTTACGCTTTAGTCGAGTAACATCGTTGTAATTTGATGAATGTTCCGACTAACGATTTAAAATAAAGTTGTGCGAGAGAGGTTCTCTCGCCAGCTTCTTAATAAGCTCTCCCCAGAGCTTATTAAGAAGCTGCTGTTGTAGTTTCGTACCTTAAATTGTCAGATTTAAGGATTCGGTAATTCATCCTTCATGTGAATTCCTGACTGGAATGTTGTTGTTTTGACCCTCATTTAGGGTCATAAAGAATGTAATAGTTCTATTTACCCCGCTTCTGCGGGGTTTTTTTATATATATTGGTAAACAAAGCATACTAATTGTTGAGTCGTGACCCATATTTATGGATCATAGTCAGTTCTAAAATCCTGTAAGCACACGAGGTGTAATTGATGAGTGAATCTGAAGCTCGTCCAACTAACTTTATCCGCCAAATTATTGATGCGGATTTAGATAGTGGCAAACATAAAAGCGTTCATACCCGATTCCCGCCGGAACCGAATGGTTACCTGCATATCGGCCATGCTAAATCTATTTGTTTGAACTTCGGTATTGCTCAGGACTATCAGGGTCAATGTAATTTACGTTTTGACGACACTAACCCTGAAAAAGAAGACATCGAATACGTTGAGTCAATTAAGAACGATGTTAACTGGTTGGGCTTTGATTGGAGCGGTGAGATTTGTTATTCATCAAACTATTTCGATAAGCTATACGGGTTTGCAGTTGAATTAATTAATAAAGGCTTAGCGTATGTTGATGAGCTAAGTCCAGAGCAAATGCGTGAATACCGTGGCAACTTAACAGAGCCTGGTAAACCAAGCCCATACCGTGACCGTAGCGTTGCTGAAAACCTTGAACTGTTCGAAAAAATGAAGAACGGTGAGGTTGAAGAAGGCGTTATGTCTCTTCGCGCTAAGATCGATATGGCTTCATCTTTTATGGTGTTGCGTGATCCTGTTATTTATCGTGTTCGCTTCGCGACTCATCACCAAACAGGTGATAAGTGGTGTATCTACCCGATGTACGACTTCACACACTGTATTTCTGATGCGCTAGAAGGTATTACGCACTCGATTTGTACGCTTGAGTTCCAAGATAACCGTCGTTTATACGATTGGGTTTTGGATAATATTACGATTGATTGCCAACCTCGCCAGTATGAGTTTAGCCGTTTAAATCTTGAATATACGGTAATGTCTAAGCGTAAGCTTAATCAATTAGTCACTGATAACTTGGTGTCTGGTTGGGACGATCCACGTATGCCAACTGTTTCTGGTTTACGCCGTCGTGGTTTTACGTCTGCATCTATTCGTGAATTCTGTAAACGTATTGGTGTTACTAAGCAAGAAAACACCATCGAAATGAGCTCACTAGAGTCATGTATTCGTGATGATTTGAATGAAAATGCACCACGTGCAATGGCTGTTCTTGATCCTGTTAAAGTTGTGATTGAAAACTTTACTGGTGATGCAGAAGTCTTAACAGTGAGCAATCACCCAAGTAAACCAGAAATGGGAACGCGTGAAGTACCATTTACGCGTGAAGTTTGGATTGAACGTGAAGATTTCCGCGAAGAAGCGAATAAAAAATACAAGCGTTTAGTGTTAGGCAAAGAAGTGCGTTTACGTGGCGCTTACGTAATTAAAGCTGAACGTATCGAAAAAGATGCAGAAGGTAATATTACGACCATTTACTGTACTTACGATAATGAAACATTAGGTGTGAATCCATCTGATGGCCGTAAAGTGAAAGGTGTTATTCATTGGGTATCTGCAGATGCAGGTTTACCGGCAGAAATTCGTCTTTACGATCGTCTATTTACTGTTGCTAACCCAGCAGCATCAGATGATTTCGTTTCAGTGATTAACCCTGAATCATTAACAGTGCTTAATGGTTTTGTTGAGCCAAGCTTAAAAGTAGCCGTAGCAGAAAAAGCGTTTCAGTTTGAGCGTACAGGCTACTTCTGTGTTGATAGCAAAGACTCTTTAGCAGAGAAACTAGTATTTAACCGTACCGTAGGCTTACGTGATACATGGGCAAAAATTGGTGATTAATCACCAATAAAGCTGATTGAATAGTCGGCTTTATTTGTCTAATAAAAAACCAGCCATTTGGCTGGTTTTTTTATGCTTACTTTGTATTAGCAGAAGTAAGGATTTATGCTTAAATATTCATTTAGCTTCGTGAAGGCTTGGATCTGAATTACAATCGCCTTCAATACAGTGACCATAAAGATATAGGCTGTGATTTGTTAAGCGAACATTAAAGCTAGCTGCAATTGCTTTCTGACGTTCTTCAATGATTTCATCAGAAAATTCGATAACTTTGCCACAATCGAGACAAACTAGGTGATCATGGTGATGTTGAGTCGCTAATTCGAAAACAGATTTACCACCTTCAAAGTGATGGCGTGTAACAATACCAGCATCATCAAATTGGTTTAGTACACGATAAACTGTAGCAAGACCAATTTCTTCACCAATATCGATCAATTTCTTATACAAGTCTTCCGCACTGATATGTTGGCAATCAGGTTGTTGCAACACTTCCAAAATTTTTAAACGAGGAAGTGTGACTTTTAAGCCTGCTTGCTTAAGTGCGTGATTATTATCTGACATCTGAGTTTCCTATTGGCTACCTGCAAAAATGAAATGCAGTAGTCTTTCCCCATATCTGTTCATTATAAGGGACGATAAGATAACAATAAACCTTAAACGGCAATGAATCTATGAGTTATGCAAATTTTCTTTAGTTTGTAAAAATGTTAAAGAAATGTATAGAGTTCCTCGTCGTAACAGTCAATAAGGATTAAGACTATATTTAAGTATTATACGCCTCGAATTGTGAGATCTGCGTTGAATATTTGGCCACCATTTTGGGGGGCAGGCATTCGAATCGTTCATATCAGCGACGACTTTCGCTGTGTGAAAATTAAGTTGAAGCTAAGGTGGTGGAATAAGAATGCTAATCGCATCCAATATGGTAGGAGTATTTTTTCACTGACTGATCCTGTTTATACCCTGATGTTAATGGGGATATACGTCTAATGGTGATAAATATTTTCCCGAGTTTATTGTTAATGTGTATAACGATAAAGGTGAAGTTGTCTCTACAGTTCGACGAGTACTGTATATTCGTAAAAAGCCTAAATGCCGCCCGATAGAAACTGACAGTGATTCTATGGAAGAGGTGAGTGCTGAAGTGCAAAGTGAAGCTGTGTAAAGTAGAGGCATAAAAAAACGCGCTCTTAAAGCGCGTTTTTAACATAGGAGCAAATTGATTAGTCTGCTAGTTCAGCAAGACACATTTCTTCAAAAATTTGCTTAACCCATTTTTCAACACGTTCTTCAGTTAATTCTGGTTGACGGTCTTCGTCAACACATAAACCAACAAAGTGGTTGTCATCAGCAAGTGCTTTAGAGGCTTCAAATTCAAAGCCTTCAGTAGAGAAATGACCAACAATTGTTGCGCCACGTCCTTCAACAATGTCACGTACAGTACCCATCGCATCGCAGAAATATTCTGCATAATCTTCTTGGTCACCACAACCAAAGATAGCAACAAGCTTTGTTGAGAAGTCAATATTCTCTAGTTCAGGGAAGAAATCATCCCAATCACACTGTGCTTCACCATAGTACCAAGTAGGGATACCTAGAAGCAGTAGATCAAAATTATCAATATCTTCTTTGCTGCTTTTAGCGATATCTTTTACTTCAACTAAGTTTTTGCCTAGTTGTTTTTGAATCATTTTCGCGACAGCTTCGGTATTGCCTGTGTCGCTACCAAAGAAGAGTCCAACACTCGCCATAGTAGAGATTACCCATTTATTAGTTGTTGACCGTTATCGTTAACGGTTTACATAAATTAGATCAGGATTAAACCCGAAATGTTTAGTGATAATCGTTAGATCATCATGTGCTCATAATAATGAGCATAACTCGATGCATGTTAAATGCATCAAGCTATTGAAATTTAGCCTAGGCCTGCGCCTTCCCAGCTGATCTGAATCAGACCTTTAGTGATAAAGCCCGCACATCCTAAAAATAGCACCATCCAAACGATTTTGCGGCCAAAAGGAGGAACGTTACCTTGCTTTAATACATCTTTAATTGCCATGCCAATAAAGAAAAATATTGAAGCAAAAAGCAAATCTAGTCCAATAGATTCAAGCAAGTCCATATACTCATATAACATATCATCCCTTACAACAATCGAACTAGGCGCGCACTATATCACGACAGACGCTCACTGTTAATGTTAAGGGCGCTGCAAAAAGCTGAGAATGATACGATTTACGGTTTCAGGTTTTTCTGCATGTAGCCAGTGACCTGTGTTTGCGACCATGTGTGCCTTAGCATGGGGAAACTGTAGAGCAATTTTTTCACGGTGCTCGGGCAATATGTATTCTGATTCTTGTCCTTTTATGAATAATGTTTTTCCAATAAAAGGTAAGACGTCATTCCAGCCCATAATTGTAGCGTAATTCGCAATTAATCCTTCTACATTAAATCGCCAATTATAGCTATCACCATCTTTTGCAAATGACTTCAATAAAAACTGACGAACGCCCGGTTCAAGCACATGCTTAGCGAGGTAAACTTCAGCCTCACTTCGCTTATGAACGGTATGCTTAGCCACTTCGCGTAGACCTGCAAACACATTTTCATGGCGATGAACATGATAGTGCACAGGGGCCATATCAAGAATCATTAAGTGATCAAGACGTGTGGTTGCTACTTCACTGAGCGCCATGGCTACTTTTCCACCCATAGAGTGACCAACAACCGAAAATTGCTCAATATTCAATTCATCAATAACGGCAAGCACGTCATTGGCCATATCTCGATAAGTGAATGTGTCGGTATGTGCAGACTTACCATGATTTCGAAGATCCACGCTGATCACTTTATAATTATCTTTCAATGATCTAGCGAGTAACCCAAGATTATCTAAACTTCCGAACAAACCATGGATCAAAACGATCGCCTTTCCTTGGCCTTCAACACGATAATGAAGATTCACTGACTATTTTCTCTTATTAGGTGTGGTATTTACCGTAGAGTATAACCTCGGATCACGGTATAATCGCGCTGTGATTTTTAAACGGAACGATAATGAACACTACGATGAAGAGTATTGAGGTAGACGAAGAGCTATATCGTTATATCGCAAGCCAAACCCAACATATTGGTGAAAGTGCATCCGATATTTTGCGTCGCTTGTTAATGGTACCTGCAGAGCAGCAACTTGAGGTTGTCGTGCCAGTACGTCCAAAAGGTATTGTTGTTAGCAAAGACGCAGGAAATGAGCAGAAACTTGATCGTGTTAAAGAAATGCGAACGTTGCTGATTTCTGATGAGTTTGCGGTACAAGATAAAGCCATTGGTCGATTTATGATGATCTTATCTTCACTTTATCGCATCGATTCTGAAGGCTTCATTGAAGCTGCGGCAATTAAAGGTCGTACCCGCGTTTACTTTGCAGATAACGAAGAAGCTTTACTTGCGAGTGGTAAAACGACTAAGCCGAAAGCTATCCCAGAAACACCTTACTGGGTAATTACGAATACGAATACTGACCGTAAACGTCAGATGGTTGATCAGCTTATGGTTAAGATGAACTATAACACTGACATCATTGAGAAAGTTTGCGGTGTAATTTAACTGGCTATATGCCTTCGTTTTACAAGGATAAGTACATGGCGATCCATCCTCGCGCTGGGCAACGTGCTCAGCAAGAAGATATGCATAATATTCCTGCATTAGTTGCGAACTACTTTTTGATTGAGCCTAGTGCTTCAAATCCACAGCAGCATGTTGCTTTTGGCACGTCTGGTCATCGTGGAACGGCTGATAAAGGCACGTTTAACCAGCATCATATTTGGGCTATTGCTCAAGCTGTTGCTGAGGTACGTGCTGAAAAAGGTGTAACGGGTCCACTTTTTTTAGGTAAAGACACTCATGCTTTATCTGAACCAGCTTTTACCTCTACATTGGAAGTATTAGTTGCGAATAATGTAAAAGTGGTTATCCAAGAAGATAATGGTTATACCCCTACACCGGGTGTATCTCATGCCATCCTTTGCCATAACTTGGCAAATGCAGATAAAGCTGATGGTATCGTGATTACGCCTTCTCATAACCCACCTCAAGATGGTGGCATCAAGTACAACCCTGTACATGGTGGCCCTGCTGAAGGTGAGTTAACATCTGCAATCGAAAAGCGCGCAAATGAAATAATTGCTAAGGGCTTAGTTGATGTTAAGCGTGTTGCGATTGGAGTGGCACGTGCTAGCGATTTAGTGGTAGAAAAAGAGCTTGTAGCACCTTATGTTGACGACTTAGTGAATGTTGTTGATATGGCTGCGATTCAAAAAGCGAATCTTAAGATTGGTGTTGATCCTTTAGGTGGCTCTGGTATTGAATACTGGCGTCAGATTGGTCAACATTATGGTCTCGATTTAACATTGATCAACGAATCAATTGATCCGTCATTCCGTTTTATGTCACTCGACAAAGATGGCGCGATCCGAATGGATTGTTCTTCTCCATATGCAATGGCTGGTCTTCTTGCACATAAAGATAACTACGATTTAGCGTTTGGTAATGATCCTGATTATGATCGTCATGGTATCGTTACGCCTACAGGTTTGATGAATCCTAACCATTTCTTGGCTGTGTGTATTGATTATTTATACCGTCACCGCCCAGAGTGGAATCAAAGTGTTGCTGTTGGTAAAACATTGGTTTCTAGTGCACTGATCGACCGTGTGGTTGCTGATTTAGGTCGTGATTTATGCGAAGTACCTGTTGGCTTTAAATGGTTTGTTGATGGTCTATATTCTGGTGAATTAGGCTTTGGTGGTGAAGAAAGTGCAGGGGCATCGTTCCTTCGCATGAATGGCACACCATGGTCGACAGATAAAGATGGCATTCTTTTATGTTTACTTGCGGCAGAGATTACTGCGGTAACGGGTAAAAACCCACAGCAGTATTATGAAGAGTTAGCTGCTAAGCATGGCGCTTCTGAGTACAACCGATTACAAGCTGTTGCAAATGGCGAACAAAAGTCGGTACTGAGCAAGCTATCTGCTGAGATGGTTGCTGCTGAAACATTAGCTGGCGATGCCATTACTGCGCGACTAACTCATGCTCCTGGTAACGGTGCAGCAATTGGTGGTCTTAAAGTAACAACAGAGAACGGTTGGTTTGCTGCTCGCCCATCAGGTACTGAAGATATTTACAAGATTTACTGTGAAAGCTTTAAAGGTAAAGAACATCTAAGCCTTATTGAAAAAGAAGCACAAGAAATTGTAAGTAAAGTCTTTGCTGATGCTGGCTTATAACAGACGGATTTTCGTTATTGTTAGCGTGTAAAGCAAACAATAATTGATACCAATAAACGCTCTACTATCCACTTTTACTATTGGATACTAGGGCGTTTTTTTATGCCATGGCCATTCATTGGGTACGATAAACCAAACTTGATTATCAGGTGAAATAGCCTGTGTTGGGTGTACTAATGACGCGGTATTTAGTATTGCTGTTAACTCTTCGTAAGCGGGTGGCGATATCCAATGTTGCTTAATGAGTTCTCTTAGCTGTATGCCATTGCTAGACATTACTTTAGCCTCTGCCTGAAAGCACCATTTTCCTGTAAGGCTATTAGGGTTAATTTCAATGCTAGGTTGATGATTTCTTGCTGCATCATGATTGAATCGTCGCCCTTGCATAATGAGACGCTTTACCGCTGGTTGCCCATAAATCGAATTGTATTGAGTGCGATAAGCATTATGGTGGCTTAATTCAAGTTGATGGCAGCTCATGCGGTTAATTTTTCTGTCTAATTGATCTTTGGCATTAGGCCCAATCCAGTTACCTTGGTGTTCAAGGTAGAATTTTATCGCCACTTCCCAATGTTCCAGCTCATTACTTTTCTTATTTTTTACAAGAAAATCAATCGCGCCAACGGTTTGATTATCCCATTGTAGCTGTATTTCTTCAGCGATTAATTCATAATTTGAATGAGCATTAATAATTTTTAACCACAACCATTGATAATAGAAGCCAAGCCGTTGATTGCCGTTATAAGCCTCATAGCTGGGAATAGATGCGTGTTTACGGAGTTCCTCTAGCCATTCATTATCTATTTGATATTTAACGCCAAGGGTTAGGGTGGGGCATGATAATACAGCAGAGATATCACGTCTGAATTGCTTTATTTTGGTTGTGTTGTTGGCTGTAAATGGCATAACGAACACCTACTTTATTGAGATAGCGAAGTCGTTCAATTATTGTGCTGAATCATATATTTAATTGTACGTTATCGCTTAGAATACATACAGGTTAGGCCAGTTTGGAGGTTGTATGTACAGGTCATTTTCGCTTTTTAAGATTATCCTTCGCCGCATTTTTGTTGTACTTGCAGGACTTTTATCTTTTCCTATCGTCATTTTTTTACCTATATCAACACGTTCTCGGATCTATAGTTATTTAGATCGCTATTGGCTTAAAACCAGTAATAAACCTGTTTGGTTAAAACAGACCGAACATGGCGCAAAAGAACTTTATTGAGATGCTCAAATATATTCTTTCTGTTCTATCAATTGAAAAAGCGGCTAGACGGAGAGATCACTCTGAATTTTGTATATTGAGGTAACTTGGGTATACCTTTTACTTTTCAAAGTTATAATCAAGATAACTCGGGTAGAAAGATCATAACAGGAAGCCATAATGAATAACCTGAAACTGGAAGCGGCATTAAACGAATTGCTCAGCCCTCATTTAATCAAAGATTATTGCCCGAACGGCCTTCAGGTTGAAGGTAAGACTCAGGTCAACAAAATCATAACAGGTGTAACAGCATGCCAAGCCCTAATAGAGCGTGCTATTGAAGAAAAAGCGGATGCATTATTAGTTCACCATGGTTTTTTTTGGAAAGGTGAACCCGCTGAAATCCGAGGTATGAAATTTCGTCGTATAAAAGCGCTTATTGAGAACGGTATTAATCTTTATGCTTATCATTTGCCGCTAGATGTGCATCCAGAGTTGGGTAATAACGCTAAATTGGCACAAATGCTTGAACTGGAAGTGATTGGTGGATTAGAAGAGGCTAACCCCCGATCTGTGGCAATGTATGGACAGCTCGACAAAGCGATAACGGGCGCTGAATTAGCATCTCGACTTTCTATCGGGTTACATCGTGAGCCTTTGCATATTGGTGACAATGCACCTACTGAGATTAAAACGGTGGGTTGGTGTACTGGCGGTGGACAAGATTATATTGATCTAGCTGCACAAAAAGGGCTTGATGCATTTATTTCGGGTGAGATTTCTGAGCGGACAGTTCACATTGCGCGTGAGTTAGGCATTCATTATTTTGCGGCTGGGCATCATGCCACTGAGCGTTATGGTGTAAAGGCGTTAGGTGAATGGTTAGCGCAAGAGCATCAATTCGATGTGACGTTTATCGATATCGATAATCCAGTGTAGAGCCTTATATCTAATAAGTGATTTTAGCTAGTAAGGATGATCTGGTACTTGTCTAGCTTGGGTATATAAAAAAGGTTGAGCCATTTAGCTCAACCTTTTTAATTTCTAGTGTTTAACTATTAAGAAGTTAAATCGACACTATTCACGCTCATGAAGAGGTTTAAATTCACGCTGTAGCTCACCAGTGTAAAGCTGACGAGGACGACCGATACGATTATCTGGGTCACCGTGCATTTCGCTCCAGTGTGCAATCCAACCAACAGTCCGAGACATGGCGAAAATAACCGTAAACATTGAAACTGGAATACCAATAGCTTTCAAGATTAGACCTGAGTAGAAATCGACATTCGGGTACAGTTTCTTGTCAATAAAGTACGGGTCAGAAAGTGCGATACGTTCCAGCTCCATTGCCACGTCAAGCAGTGGATCTTGGATATTAAGCTCTTCTAATACTTCATGACATGCTTCACGCATTACTGTTGCACGTGGGTCATAGTTTTTGTAAACGCGGTGACCAAAACCCATAAGACGGAATGGGTCATCTTTGTCTTTTGCTCGTTCTACATATTCTTCAATTTTATCAACGCTGCCAATTTCTTCTAGCATTTTCAAGCAGGCTTCATTTGCCCCGCCATGTGCTGGTCCCCAAAGTGACGCAATACCAGCGGCAATACATGCAAACGGGTTAGCGCCTGAAGAGCCAGCTAAACGTACTGTAGATGTTGAAGCATTTTGTTCGTGATCGGCATGTAAGGTGAAGATCTTATCCATTGCACGCGCAACAACTGGGCTTACATCATACTCTTCACACGGAGTCGCAAACATCATGTGCAGGAAGTTTTCTGCATAATCTAGATCGTTACGAGGGAAGATGAATGGTTGTCCAATTGAGTATTTGTAACACATCGAAGCAAGTGTCGGCATTTTTGATAGCAAACGGAATGCCGTGATTTCACGGTGGCTATCATTATTGATATCTAACGAGTCATGGTAAAACGCTGCAAGCGCTCCAACCACACCACACATTACTGCCATAGGGTGAGCATCTCGACGGAAACCGTGGAAGAAGCTGGCAATTTGTTCATGAACCATTGTGTGACGCGTTACTGTAGTACGGAAAGATTCGTACTGAGCGCGGGTTGGCACTTCACCATATAACAATACGTAACATACTTCTAAGTAGTCAGCGTTATTGGCTAATTGGTCGATAGGGTAACCACGGTGTAGCAGGATACCTTTGTCGCCATCAATGTAAGTAATTTGAGATTCACATGATGCTGTGGCTAGAAAACCAGGATCAAATGTAAAGTAACCGTTAGCGCCAAGTTTACGCACATCAATTACATCTGGACCCTTAGTGCCCCCAAGAATTGGTAGTTCGATTGGGGCCTTCCCTTCAATGTGAAGAGTCGCTTTCTTATCCGCCATAACAATCTCCTTTGCTATTATTATAATCCTAATCCGATTCGGACCTCCTTTTGTTGTACCTTTCGTTGGCCCAAATGTCAATTTTGATGCCGTTTTGTGTGCGCTTGTTAATAAGTTTGAATAAAAAGGTGTAGATTTCTAAAAGCGTGTTAGAGGTCATGTAACGAAATTTGTGTTTGGTTGTTACGGGGCGTATACTCGCGGCAGGTCTCTGGTTATGCTAATGCCAGAAGCGAATGCTTAAGTTATTAATAATATTAGTTACTTAGGTTGAAGGCTGTTTATCTTTAATGTAAAAACAACCTAGCAACCTAACGTTACATATATGTTGCACTTATTCGTTGGCGTAGCAGATGGCCGGGGAGTTTTATAAAAATAAAATGCTTCAATGGAGCTGAGTGGGCAAACACCGTGAAAGTTAAAAAGCCAAGACCTGTCAATCTTGATCTACAGACGATTCGCTTCCCCTTAACTGCGATTGCGTCAATCCTACACCGCGTATCCGGCGTTATTACGTTCGTTTCTGTTGCAATCTTACTCTGGTTACTAAATATTTCTTTATCTTCCCCCGAAGGTTTTGCAAGCGCAGCCAGCATTGCTGACAGCTTTTTTGTGAAATTTATATTATGGGGTGTGTTAACAGCATTGTTCTATCACATTGTTGTAGGTGTTCGTCACCTATTAATGGATATGGGATATTTTGAAGAAATGGAAACAGGCATTGCAAGCACGAAAGTGAGCTTTGCAATTGTTGCTGTTCTTTCTGTATTTGCTGGAGGCCTAGTATGGTAAACAACGTATCCACAGTCGGCCGTAATGGTATCCACGATTTTATCTTGATTCGTGCAACCGCAATCATTCTAACCCTTTACACCATTTATATGGTCGGATTTTTCGCCTTTGGTCCTGACCTTAGTTTTGAAACTTGGACTGCCTTTTGGGGGCAGCTGAGTACTAAGGTTTTCACTATGTTGGCGTTAATCTCGATTCTTGTTCACGCCTGGATTGGGTTGTGGCAAGTATTGACCGATTACATAAAATGCGCGGCTTTACGAGCAGGCATTCAATTTGGTGTTGTAGCAGTACTTTTTGTTTACCTGTTTTCAGGTTTCTTCATTGTGTGGGGTGTGTAAGTGAGCATTGCAGTTCGTGAGTTTGATGCCGTAGTTATCGGTGCTGGTGGTGCAGGTATGCGCGCAGCACTACAAATTTCTGAACAAGGCCTTAGCTGTGCCTTGTTGTCTAAAGTCTTCCCTACACGTTCTCATACTGTGTCAGCACAGGGTGGTATTACCGTTGCTCTTGGTAATTCACATCCCGATAATTGGCAATGGCATATGTACGACACAGTAAAAGGTTCTGATTACATCGGTGATCAGAATGCTATTGAATATATGTGTCAAAACGGACCTAAATCCGTAATCGAACTTGAAAAAATGGGTCTTCCGTTTTCTCGTTTTGAAGATGGTTCGATTTACCAGCGTCCTTTTGGTGGTCAATCAAAAGCATTTGGTGGCGAACAAGCGGCACGTACAGCGGCTGCGGCTGACCGTACTGGACATGCACTTCTTCATACCCTTTACCAACAGAATATCAAGCATAAAACAACTATCTTTTCAGAGTGGTATGCACTTGATTTAGTTAAAAACCAAGACGGTGCAATTCTTGGTTGTACAGCCATTTGTATGGAAACAGGTGAAACGTGTTATTTTAAATCAAAGGCGACTATTTTAGCGACTGGTGGTGCTGGTCGTATTTATGCGTCAACAACGAATGCATTCATTAACACTGGCGATGGTGTTGGTATGGCGCTTCGTGCTGGTGTACCAATGCAAGACATCGAAATGTGGCAATTCCACCCTACGGGTATTGCTGGCGCAGGTGTTTTAGTGACGGAAGGTTGTCGTGGTGAAGGCGGTTACCTGCTGAACAAAGACGGCGAACGCTTCATGGAACGTTATGCACCCAATGCGAAAGACCTTGCTGGTCGAGACGTTGTTGCGCGTTCAATGATGGTTGAAATTCGTGAAGGGCGTGGTTGTGATGGCCCATGGGGTCCACACCTCAAGCTTAAATTGGATCACCTTGGTAAAGATGTACTTGAATCTCGTCTTCCTGGTATATGTGAATTGTCGCGTACATTCGCACATATCGATCCAGTGAAAGAGCCCATTCCAGTTATCCCAACATGTCACTACATGATGGGTGGCGTACCAACGCAAGTTTCTGGTCAAGCGCTTAAACAAAACAGTGCTGGTCAGGATGAAGAAGTACAGGGCCTATTTGCTTGTGGTGAAATTGCCTCTGTATCGGTACACGGTGCAAACCGTTTAGGTGGTAACTCATTGCTTGATTTGGTTGTATTTGGTCGTGCAACAGGCTTACACCTAGGTGAAACGCTTTCTGCGCAATCTGAGGCTCGCCCTGCAAGTGAATCTGATATTGAAGCATCTTTGGAACGTGTAAATCGATGGAATAACACGCAAAAAGGTGAAGACCCAGTTCAAATTCGTAAAGATTTACAGTCTTGTATGCAAAATAACTTCTCGGTATTCCGTGAAGGTGAAGCAATGGCGACAGGCTTAGAAGAACTTAAAGCTATCCGTGAGCGTCTGAAAGATGCACGTCTAGACGATACGTCGACTGAATTCAACACTCAGCGTATTGAATGTTTAGAGCTCGATAACTTAATGGAAACTGCATACGCGACAGCCGTTGCTGCAAACTTCCGAACAGAAAGTCGTGGTGCACATGCTCGTTTCGACTTCCCTGAGCGTGATGATGAGAATTGGCTATGTCACTCAATTTACAACCCTGAGACAGAGCAAATGTCGAAGCGTGATGTAAATATGAAACCGCTAACTCGCGAAGCGTTCCCGCCAAAAGCGCGTACTTACTAGGGAAGGGAAGACTAATGAAACTGAATTTTTCAATTTATCGTTATAATCCAGACATTGATAATGCGCCGCACATGAAAGGTTATACCCTTGATGTGCCTGAAGGCTCTGACATGATGGTTCTTGACGCATTAATTTTGCTGAAAGAACAAGATCCGACACTTGCTTTCCGTCGTTCATGCCGTGAAGGTGTGTGTGGTTCTGATGGCGTAAACATGAATGGCACGAATGGCCTTGCTTGTATTACTCCTTTGTCTGCACTAATCACTGATAAAACTATTGTGATTCGTCCATTGCCGGGCTTGCCAGTTATTCGTGATTTGATCATTGATATGGAGCAGTTCTACGCGAACTACGCGAAAGTGAAACCGTACCTTATTGATGATGGTGCAATACCGCCTGCGCGTGAAAACCTCCAGTCGCCAGAAGACCGTGCTCATCTTGACGGCTTATACGATTGTATTATGTGTGCTTGTTGTTCGACATCTTGTCCGTCTTTCTGGTGGAATCCAGATAAATTCATCGGACCTGCTGGTCTGCTAGCGGCGTACAGGTGGCTAATTGATAGCCGAGATACTGCAACAGATGAACGATTGTCTGATCTTGACGACGCTTTTAGCGTTTTCCGTTGCCATGGCATCATGAACTGTGTAAATGTTTGTCCTAAGGGATTAAATCCAACCAAAGCAATTGGTCACATTAAATCAATGCTGCTTAAACGAGCGGTATAAGTAAAAGAATTATCGATATGCTAGCCTGACCTGCTTTGTCAGCAAGGCTAGCTTTTAAGTCCGGCTTAGAGACCGGAAAAACGGCGATAACTAGTGGTTAAGGGAAAACAATGCAGAACGGCGTTATGAAGGCATGGCTTGAGTCTTCACACCTAGCTGGCGCCAATGCGACTTATGTAGAAGACCTCTACGAGTTGTATCTTAGCGACCCAGAATTAGTTGATGAACAATGGCAAACCGTTTTTGGTGATTTGCCAGTAGTTAATGAGAATGTTGTAGAACAACCTCATTCACGTGTTCGTGATTATTTCCGACGTCTAGCGAAAGAAACAACTCATCTAAGCGCTACCGTCAGTGATCCAGATGTAGATGTTAAGCAAGTTAAGGTATTGCAGTTAATTAACGCATACCGTTTCCGTGGGCATCAACACGCAAACCTCGATCCTCTAGGATTGTGGGAACAGGAGCGAGTCCTTGAACTTGCCCCTGAATTCCACAATTTGACCGAGGATGATTTTAATGAAAGTTTCAACGTCGGTTCTTTTGCCGTTGGTCAAGAAACGATGAAACTTTCAGAAATATATGCAGCACTGAAGAAAACCTACTGTGGGTCTATCGGTGCAGAATATATGCATATTACGAATACGGATGAAAAACGTTGGATTCAGCAGCGTCTTGAATCTGTATCGAGCACTGGTACGTTTAGTAAAGATGAAAAGCAATGTTTTCTTGAAGAGTTAACAGCTGCCGAAGGTCTTGAACGTTACCTTGGTGCAAAATTCCCAGGTGCGAAACGCTTCTCGTTGGAAGGTGGCGATGCCCTTATTCCAATGATGAAAGAACTGATCCGTCATGCTGGTAGTCAGGGTGTACGTGAAGTTGTTGTTGGTATGGCTCACCGTGGTCGTCTCAACATGCTTGTTAACGTTCTGGGCAAAAAACCGCAAGACTTATTTGACGAGTTTGCGGGTAAACATGGGGAAAGTTGGGGTACAGGTGATGTGAAATATCACCAAGGTTTCTCTGCTGACTTTGCAACCCCTGGTGGTGATGTGCATTTAGCTCTCGCATTTAACCCATCACACCTAGAAATTGTTAACCCTGTTGTTGTTGGTTCTGTTCGTGCTCGTCAAGATCGCTTAGGTGATAGTGATGGTTCGAAAGTTCTGCCTATTACACTTCACGGTGACTCTGCGATTGCAGGGCAGGGTGTCGTAGCTGAAACATTTAATATGTCTCAGGCGCGCGGTTACCGCGTTGGTGGTACTGTGCGTATTGTCGTGAATAACCAAATCGGCTTTACAACGTCTAACCCTCAGGATATGCGATCAACGCAATACTGTACCGATATTGCGAAAATGGTCCAAGCACCTATTTTCCACGTCAACGCTGATGATCCAGAAGCGGTAGCGTTTGTTACGCGTGTCGCATTTGATTTCCGTAATACCTTCAAACGCGATGTCGTAATTGATTTGGTTTGTTACCGACGCCATGGACATAACGAAGCTGATGAGCCTAATGCAACTCAGCCACTGATGTATCAGAAAATCAAAAAACACCCAACACCGCGTAAAATTTATGCAGATACATTGACTGATAGCGGAATCTTCGAGTTAGAAACAGCAACTAGCTTTGTGAACGAATATCGAGATGCGCTTGACCGCGGCGAATGTGTGGTTAAAGAATGGCGTCCGATGAAGCTGCATTCAGTCGACTGGGCTCCATACCTAGGCCATGACTGGACAGTTGACTGGGCAAGCAAAGTTGAACGTGAACGCTTACAAGAGCTTGGTCAGCGTATTTGTCAGTTCCCTGATAGCCATACGCTACAAGGGCGAGTACAGAAGCTGTATAACGACCGTGTATCCATGTTAGCGGGTGATAAGCTTGTTGATTGGGGTATGGCGGAAACATTAGCGTATGCAACGTTAGTTGATGACGGTAATCGTATTCGTATTACAGGGCAAGACTCTGGTCGTGGAACATTCTTCCACCGCCATGCTGTATTGCATAATCAAGCTGATGCAAGTACCTATGTACCGCTAGCGAATCTGCATGATAAGCAAGGCCCATTCGAAGTTATCGATTCGGTTCTATCTGAAGAAGCGGTGTTAGCATTCGAATACGGTTACGCGACTGCAGAACCAAGTGGTTTAACCATTTGGGAAGCACAGTTTGGTGACTTTGCTAACGGCGCTCAGGTTGTTATAGACCAGTTCATTAGTTCAGGTGAACAAAAGTGGGGACGTATGTGTGGTTTAACCATGCTGCTGCCACACGGTTATGAAGGTCAAGGTCCTGAGCACTCATCTGCTCGCCTTGAACGTTACTTGCAGCTTTGTGCTGAGCAAAATATGCAAGTTATCGTACCGTCTACACCTGCGCAGGTTTATCACATGTTGCGTCGTCAGGTTGTACGCCCTATGCGTCGTCCTATGATTGTGATGTCACCAAAATCACTACTTCGTCATCCACTCTGTGTTTCAACAATGGAAGACTTGGCGGAAGGTACATTCCAACCTGCGATTGGTGAGGTGGATGCACTAGAGCCGACACAAGTGAAACGTGTCGTGTTCTGTTCTGGTAAGGTTTATTACGATCTTCTAGAGCAACGTCGTAAAAATGAACAAACAGATGTTGCGATTGTTCGTATTGAACAATTATACCCATTCCCTAAAGAAGATGTTGAAGCTACATTGGCTGACTATCAACATGTTACTGACTTTGTTTGGTGTCAAGAAGAGCCTCAAAACCAAGGCGCATGGTATTCAAGTCAACACAACTTCCGTTCAGCATTGCCAAAAGGCTCTGATTTGAATTATGCAGGTCGCCCTGCATCGGCGTCACCGGCTGTGGGTTACATGTCGGTACACCTTAAGCAGCAGAAAGCGTTAATTGAAGACGCTCTGACTATTACAGAATAAGAACTGGAAACAAAAGGACAAAACCGATATGACGATCGAAATTCTGGTTCCTGATTTACCTGAATCCGTTGCTGATGCGACAGTTGCGACTTGGCATAAGCAGCCTGGCGATGCTGTTACACGTGATGAAGTGTTGGTTGATATTGAAACTGACAAAGTAGTGTTGGAAGTTCCAGCACCTCAAGATGGTATCTTAGAAGCAATTATTGAAGCTGATGGCACCACTGTTTTATCTAAGCAGCTAATTGGTAAGATTAAAGCGGGTGCGGTTGCTGGTGAACCAACAAAGGATGTGCCAGCTGCTGCTGAATCATCGCCGAACAAGCGCAATACGGCATCACTGACTGAAGAAACGAATGAAGCACTAAGCCCTGCTGTACGTCGTCTACTTGGCGAACACAGCATTGAAGCATCTGCGGTTAAAGGCACTGGTGTTGGCGGTAGAATCACTCGTGAAGACGTGGAAGCTTACCTGAAAAATGGCAGTGCTCCAGCGGTTACTCCTACTGCTGCTGAAGCTAAAGTAGAAGCGCCACTTGCTGCGCGTAGCGAGAAACGAGTTCCTATGACTCGCCTACGTAAGCGTGTTGCAGAGCGTTTGCTTGAAGCTAAAAATAGCACTGCAATGTTAACGACGTTTAACGAAGTTAATATGAAACCAATCATGGACCTTCGTAAGCAATACAAAGATATCTTTGAAGAGCGTCATGGTATTCGTTTAGGTTTCATGTCTTTCTACGTGAAAGCGGTTGTTGAAGCCCTAAAACGTTACCCTGAAGTAAACGCATCAATCGATGGCGATGATATTGTTTATCATAACTTCTTCGATGTCAGCATTGCGGTATCAACGCCGCGTGGTTTAGTTACTCCGGTTCTACGTGACTGTGACAAACTGAGCCTAGCTGAAATCGAGAAAGGTATTCGTGAGCTAGCAATCAAAGGTCGTGACGGTAAGCTTACTGTTGACGAATTGATTGGTGGTAACTTCACAATTACCAACGGTGGAGTCTTCGGTTCTCTGATGTCTACGCCGATTATTAACCCACCGCAAGCCGCTATTTTGGGTATGCATAAAATTGCTGACCGCCCAATGGCTGTTGATGGTAAGGTGGAAATTTTACCAATGATGTACCTTGCACTGTCTTATGATCACCGTTTAGTCGATGGTCGAGAGTCAGTGGGTTACCTGGTAACAATTAAAGATCTATTAGAAGACCCAACACGTCTATTACTAGACGTTTAATATCTAAAAAGCTAAGCCGGGCAGGCTCAACGTCCGGCTTACATAAAAGCTTGAAGATAGAATGACGAAGAAATACCCAAGAGTATTTCATATGGATATAACACTTCCCCTAAGGGATATAAAACGGATAGAACATCATGAATTTGCATGAATACCAAGCAAAACAGCTTTTTGCTGAGTACGGTTTGCCAGTTCCAGAAGGTTTCGCATGTGATACAGCGCAAGAAGCATTTGAAGCTGCTGGTCGTATTAGTACAGATAAAAAAGTTGTTAAGTGTCAGGTACACGCAGGCGGCCGTGGTAAAGCGGGTGGCGTAGAGATACATGATACAAAAGACGGTGTTAAAGAATTTGCTCAAAAATGGTTGGGTAAAAACCTCGTCACTTTCCAAACTGATGCAAATGGTCAACCAGTAACGAAAATCTTGGTTGAAGAAGCGTCTAACATCGCAAACGAATTATATTTAGGTGCGGTTGTAGACCGCGCTACACGTCGCATTGTATTCATGGCATCGACTGAAGGCGGTGTGGATATTGAAAAAATTGCTGAAGAAACGCCAGAACTTATTCACCAAGCTGCGATTGATCCATTGGTTGGCCCTCAGCCATATCAGGGTCGTGAACTTGCATTTAAACTTGGCCTAGTTGGCGATCAAATTAAGCAATTCGTTAAAATCTTTCTGGGTCTAGGCAACATGTTTGCTCAATACGACTTAGCGCTATTAGAAATCAACCCACTTGTTGTTACTGCTGAAGGTAACCTTTTGTGTCTTGATGGAAAAATCAACATTGATTCAAATGCAATGTACCGTCAACCTAAGCTACGCGAAATGCACGATCCATCTCAAGAAGATGAGCGCGAAGCACATGCTGCGCAATGGGAACTTAACTATGTTGCACTAGACGGTAGCATTGGCTGTATGGTTAATGGCGCTGGACTTGCTATGGGTACGATGGATATCGTAAACCTACATGGCGGTCAACCTGCTAACTTCCTAGATGTAGGGGGCGGCGCCACAAAAGAACGTGTAACTGAAGCATTTAAGATCATCCTATCGGATACGAATGTTAAAGCGGTTCTAGTCAATATCTTTGGCGGTATCGTACGTTGTGATCTTATTGCTGATGGCATCATCGGTGCTGTTGAAGAGGTTGGTGTTAAAGTACCCGTAGTTGTTCGCCTTGAAGGTAACAACGCACCTCTAGGTTCGAAAAAACTGGCGGAAAGTGGTCTGAATATTATTGCTGCGACTTCTTTATCTGAAGCTGCGGAAAAAGTAGTTGCTGCAGCGGAGGGCAAATAATGTCTGTACTAATTAATAAAGATACAAAAGTTATTTGTCAGGGCTTCACTGGTGGTCAAGGTACTTTCCACTCAGAGCAAGCTATCGCATACGGTACAAAAATGGTTGGTGGCGTTTCACCTGGTAAAGGTGGCACAGCGCACCTTGGTCTTCCTGTATTTAATACCGTACGTGAAGCCGTTGAAGAAACTGGCGCAACAGCATCCGTTATCTATGTACCCGCACCTTTCTGTAAAGATGCAATCCTTGAAGCAATTGATGCTGGCATTAAGTTAATCGTAACGATAACTGAAGGTATTCCAACGCTTGATCTTCTTGACGTAAAAGTACGTTTAGATGAAGCCAGCGTAGTGATGATTGGTCCTAACTGTCCGGGCGTTATTACTCCTGACGAATGTAAGATCGGCATCATGCCTGGTCATATTCATCAGAAAGGTAAAGTAGGTATTGTATCTCGTTCAGGTACGCTTACTTACGAAGCTGTTAAGCAAACTACAGACGAAGGTTTCGGTCAGTCTACATGTGTTGGTATCGGTGGCGACCCTATCCCTGGTTCTAACTTCATTGATATTCTTAAACTTTTCCAAGAAGACCCTGAAACTGAAGCAATCGTAATGATTGGTGAAATCGGTGGTACTGCAGAAGAAGAAGCGGCAGCATTCATCAAAGCTAACGTGACTAAACCTGTTGTTTCTTACATCGCAGGTGTTACGGCTCCTCCTGGTAAGCGTATGGGTCATGCTGGTGCGATTATTTCTGGTGGTAAAGGTACTGCTGAAGATAAGTTTGCAGCCCTTGAAGAAGCTGGCGTTAAGACAGTGAAAAGCCTTGCTGATATCGGTAAAGCATTACGTGAAGTTACTGGTTGGTAATTATTTTACTTCTTTAGTTTTTGCTAGTGTAAAAAGCCTATCTATTATTAGATAGGCTTTTTTATTTGAACGCGATTCAATTTAGTCGGTTTTATTCACTGCTCGTTAAGCAGGAATATATTTTTTTTATTGTATAATCACTAAAAATTGAACGGTGTATTTAATGTCTATGAATAAGTACAAAATATTCTTCGTACTGCTGTTTATTGTAGGTAGTGTACAAGCTAAGGAAGATAAAGCAGCGTATCAAGACTGTGTTTTACAGTATGTAACTGGCACGGAAGATCCGAGTGCGGCCAGCATGTTAACCCATGCCTGTAACCAGCTTTATGTTGATAACTTCATGTTGTCTGAAGAAGATGCGAACTATAATCAATGTTTACTCGATTACCTGCCAGATTCCAAAAATAGAGCAGTATCAATGAAAATTAAAAAAACATGTAATGAGAAGCACCGTAGCTTCTTTAATTAGATATTTAATTATATGCTTTTAATCAATCGTATTTCTCGTTGATAAAGAAAAGCCAGCAATACATGCTGGCTTTCTCTGTCTACAGTAATGTAGTAGCAACGTTATCTTTCTGCTCTTCTCAACTGGCTTAGCATGAACATCGCAGCTGCTGCGACAACAACGGAAGGGCCTGCAGGTGTGTCATAATGCCATGACATTGCAAGACCGATAAATACTGCAATAATGCCAATAACAGAGGCCATACACGCCATCATTTCTGGGCTATGTGAGAATCTACGGGCGGTTGCTGCTGGAATAATGAGTAATGATGTAATAATTAATGCGCCAACAAACTTCATTGCTACGGCGATAACCATACCCACCATTAGCATTAGTGCCAGTCGCATTAAGTCTACATTTACCCCTTCCACTTGTGCCATGTCTTCATTGATGGTCATTGATAGTAGCGGACGCCAAAGTGCGATCAGCGCACCAAGTACTAAAATCCCCCCGCCGTATATCCACATCAAATCAGCGGCTGTAACGGCCAGTAGATCACCGAAAAGATAAGACATTAAATCGATACGAACATGATCAAGAAAACTCACTGCCACTAAGCCTAACGACAATGCACTGTGTGCCAAAATACCGAGTAAAGTATCTGTTGCGACATATTTTTGTTTTTGCAAGCTCACTAAAATAACGGCTAGCACCATACAACAAATAATTAGCGCTAAGTTTAGGTTTATATCAAATAGAAAACCGAGGGCTATTCCTAGTAATGATGCGTGAGATAATGTATCACCAAAGTAAGCCATTTTTCGCCATACAACGAAAGAACCTAGTGGCCCCGCTAGAATTGCGATACCAATACCAGCAGCAAGCGCAGGAAGAAGAAACTCAAGCATTATCGTGTCCGTGTTGTTTATTATGTTGGCATGGGCCGACAGGGCTACCAGCTAAATCGTGCTCATGATTATGGTGGTGGTGATATAATGCGAGTTGCTCACTCTGCTGTTGACCAAATAGCGCAACATATGACGGGTGATTAGTAATTGTATCGGGTTCACCTGAGCAACAAATATGATGGTGTAAACAAATAACGTTATCAGTTTTTGCCATCACTAAATGTAGATCGTGCGATACCATTAAGATCGAACAATTTAATATATCGCGAAGTCTTTGAATTAGATTGTAGAGTTCAAGTTGACCATTTACATCTACACCTTGAACAGGCTCATCTAGCACTAATACGTCAGGTTTTTGTAATAGTGCACGCGCTAATAAAACCCGCTGCATTTCACCACCCGATAACGAATGCATATCACTATGATGTAAGTGAGTGCCACCGACTAAGGTTAATGCTTCTTTCCTGGCATTTTCGTCATAGCTACCAGCTAGACGCATGAAGCGGTCGACCGTTAATGGCAAGGTTGAGTTGAGTTGTAACTTCTGCGGTACGTAGCCAATCCTAATTCCTTTTTGACGAACAACGTGCCCTGCAGAAGGTTTACGTAGTCCTGTAATGACTTTAACTAAAGTCGATTTACCTGCACCATTAGGACCAATTAATGTGGTGATCTGCCCTCGCTCAAGTTTCATTGATACTTGGTCAAGTACATGTCGGTCACCAAAAGTGACAGTCACCGATTGTAATTCAACTAACGTTGTCATAAAAAAGAATGCTTATAGAGATTTGCAAAAGTAAGGTGTTATATTATAACATCACACCATATTGCTCGTCATCTTTAATTTTTATAGGAATTCTTATGCGTCGCTTTACCTTGTGGTGTAGTGCCATTGCGTTAGCTTTTTCAACAACAGTATCAGCAAAAGACTTTACGGTTGTTACCACGGTGAAGCCATTAAATTTGATTGTGCAAGAACTGGTAGAAGGTGTAACAACCAGTGAGAGTATTTTGCCTCCAGGTACTTCTCCACATGATTATGCATTACGTCCTTCAGATGTTAAAAAAATTCAAGATGCTGATTTGGTGATATGGGTAGGGCCGGAATTGGAGCGTTTCCTCACCAAATTGTTAACAGATAAAGAGAACAGTTTAGCAATTACGCTCTCGCATTCAGTCGATTTTCGCCATTATGATAATGATGAGGTTATCGACCATGGTGACCATAAACATAGCCATGATGGTATAGATCCGCATCTATGGTTAGGGCCAAAGCAAGCAATTCAAGCTGCAAATGTGATCACTAGCGCGCTTGTTAAGCATGATCCATTGCATAAAAATGAATATGAAGCTAACCTTTCCCAGTTCACTACAGAGGTGAAAGAGGCAATTCTAGCGCTAGAAAATAAATTGAAGCCAGTAGCTGACCATGGCTATTTTGTTTTTCATGACGGTTATGGTTATTTTGAAGAACAATTTGGATTAAACAATCTTGGTCATTTTACGGTAGAGCCAGATCGTAGACCAGGTGCGAAGACGTTAATCTCAATTCGTCGAACATTACAAGATCAACAAGCTTCTTGCGTCTTTAGTGAGCCTCAGTTTTCTCCTTCTGTTATTAACAGTGTAATTAATGGCACTGAAGTGAAGATAGGTACTCTTGACCCTATGGCAACAAATATTGCTGAGGGCAAGGGAGGTTATGTCCAATTCCTGGAGGAGTTGGGGGAAAGTTTTAGCAAGTGTCTTAAATAAAAATGAAATTTTACAAGGTTGCAACTTCTTCAGCTAAACAGTTACCTAGGCAGCATCGGATTGCGTTGGCCTCTACGTCATTATTGGTGGCTCTTGCCCTTCTTTGGCAACCTGGTAAACATACTACTCCTACGTTTCCATCTACTCAGCGAGTTGAGATTCAACTCGCTCATGATGATATTGAAATTTTGTCAGAAAACAATAGCGAGCCTTTAGGTGCCGTTATTGATCAAGCCGATCCCGAGTTTTTAGCGCCTAAAGATGAATTAGAACAGAAGCTTGATGAAGTTACAGATGTTGCGCACTCTCATACTGTCACATCAGGTGACACCTTAGGGTCTATATTTTCGCAATATGCGCTACCAATAAGCGATATGTATCGTTTAATTGATGCGAATAAAACAATTCAGAACCTACATGTAGGGCAAAGTATTGAATGGTCGTTGAATAAAGAGGGGAAAGTGAAAGAGCTTTCTATTCAGCGCAATAAAAAAACGACCGATACCTTTGTGTTAGGCCCTAAAGCTTATACTTATAAAGCCGTTGAGAAAACAGGTGTAATCCAATCCGTCTTCTTAACGGGGCGAGTTTCAGGAAGCTTTTATAACTCAGCACAAGCTGCTGGTTTGTCACCATCACAAATCCAAACTGTCGTAAAAGCATTGCAATGGAAATTTGACTTTGGGCGTGTAGCGCGAAAAGGCGATCGTTTTGCAGTCTCTGTTGATCGTGAATTCATTGATGGTAAGTCGGTGGGGCGAGGGGATGTTAAGGCTCTTTTTTACTTAAGTGGTAATCGAGAAGTTTTCATAATGCGTCACTCTGATGGTCAGTTTTATGATGTGAATGGCCAAAGTTTGAATCGCGCTCTTCGACGTTACCCAACGGCGAAACGTTATCGTATTAGTTCGTCGTTTAACCCTAATCGTAAGCACCCTGTAACAGGGCGGATCTCACCACACAATGGTACCGACTTTGCTGTGCCTATTGGTACGCCAATACTGTCAGCAGGAGACGGTGTTGTGGTGAAATCAAGATATCACCGATTAGCTGGTAATTACATTGTCGTTAAGCACGGGCGTGATTATATGACGCGCTATCTGCATTTGAGTAAGCGCTTAGTCAAAGTTGGCGATAGAATAAAAATGGGCGAACGTATTGCTTTAAGTGGCAATACTGGACGTTCAACGGGTCCACATCTTCATTTTGAATTGATTAAAAATAATCGCCCAGTGAATGCAATGAAAGTACCTTTACCTCAAGCTGCACCTATAGCAGGAAAAGCACGCTCAGTATTTAAGAAAGAAGCGAGTGAAGAGAAGCAAAGATTATTGAATGTTATGCCTGGTTAAACTTGCCTAGATTAGTATTACTACGTAATTGAAAAAAGCGCACTCAGTGCGCTTTTTTATGGATTCAAAATACTGGAAAGAAGTATGAGATTTCCTAAAATTAAAACCTTCATTTTTGGAATCAATGAATCCATGTGTGAGTGGGTAAATGTTGATTTTAAACAAGATAGAATGCAACTGAATGTGTAAGATCTTAAGTGGAAATACTAATAATTCTTATTAAGGTAGTTATTTACTATGAAACTGTCTGAGTTGTCGTGCGGTGAAAGCGGCATTGTCACCCATTTATCTGATCTTCCTACTGCAACCCGTAAAAAGTTGATGGTAATGGGACTATTGCCTAACACTGAAATTACGGTCGTGCGTTTTGCTCCGCTGGGAGACCCTCTTCAGGTTCGAGTTCGTGGTGTTAATATTGCCTTACGTAAGCAAATTGCTGCAGATATTGAAGTGGAGGCACATTAATGAAGTACAATATTTTAACTGTTGGTAATCCAAACAGTGGTAAAACAACTTTATTTAATGGTCTTACTGGTGCAAAGCAGCAAGTCGGTAACTGGGCTGGTGTAACTGTAGAAAAGAAGACGGGTAACTACCAATGTGCCGGTGATAATTTTGCATTAACAGACTTGCCTGGTATCTATAACCTAGACAGTGCAAATGATGCGAATAGTTTAGATGAGGCTATTGCTTCACGCGCAATATTAACGACACCTGCCGATGTCATCATCAATGTGGTTGATGCATCTTGTCTTGAACGTAGTTTGTATATGACACTGCAATTACGTGAATTAGGGCGCCCAATGGTGGTCGTGCTTAATAAAATGGATGTGTTACAGCGCCAGCGTCAAATTCTGGATGTTAAAGCATTAGAAAAAATGCTTGGATGCCCTGTTTTATGTTTATCTGCAAATAATTTAAAACAAGTCGAAGCGTTCAAAACGAACCTACATAAAATGCTTGCTCAGGGTGTCGCAGTTGGTGACATGGCTTTAGATTATGGTAAGCATTTTGAATCAGCAATTGCTGAGCTTGAAGGTTTATTTTCTAATGGCCAACTAAACGCACGTTCTCAAGCTATTCGTGTATTAGAGAATGATACCTTAGTGATTAATGGCTTATCTGAAGCAGATAAAAGCCAAGCATGTAATATACGTAATAAATTATTAGTTGAAGTTGACCCTGATATTCAAGTTGCTGATGTGCGTTATACCTATTTGCACCAACTCTGCCAAAAGGTGCGTCGTCAAGAAGGTAAATTAAGCCGAAGCATTAGCGACAAAATTGATGCTGTATTATTACACCGTGCATTTGGTATCCCATTTTTCTTCGTTGTAATGTATCTGATGTTTATGTTCTCTATCAATATTGGTAGTGCATTCATCGATTTCTTCGATATTAGTGTTGGTGCGATCTTAGTTGATGGTGGCCACTATTTATTAGATGGTCATTTACCTGTCTGGTTGGTGACGGTTATTGCTGATGGTGTAGGTGGCGGTGTTCAAACCGTTGCGACCTTCATTCCTGTTATTGCATGTTTGTACTTATTCCTGGCAGTACTTGAAAGTTCTGGCTACATGGCTCGTGCTGCTTTTGTGCTAGATAAGGTGATGCAGAAAGTTGGTTTGCCAGGTAAAGCGTTTGTACCATTGGTGCTAGGCTTTGGCTGTAACGTCCCTTCAATTATGGCGACACGTACTCTTGAGCAAGAGCGTGAGCGTAAACTTGCAGCGGCAATGGCGCCATTCATGTCATGTGGTGCACGTTTACCTGTTTATGCTTTATTTGCCGCAGCTTTTTTCCCTAATAATGGTCAAAACGTAGTCTTCGGTCTTTATGTGTTGGGTATTTTCGCTGCTGTAATGACGGGCGTTGTGCTTCGTTACACACTATACCCAGGTAAAAGCGATAGCTTCATTATGGAAATGCCAGATTATGAATTTCCAACTATGCGTAATGTCGGCATTAAAACGTGGCAGAAGCTAAAGCGTTTTGTATTTGGTGCGGGTAAGACGATTGTTGTTGTTGTTGCCTGCCTAAGCTTTTTCAACTCATTGGGTACTGATGGTACATTCGGCAATGAAGACAGTGAAAATTCAGTACTATCAAGAGCTGCACAAATCGTAACTCCTGTTCTTTCGCCTATTGGTGTAAAAGAAGATAACTGGCCTGCGACGGTTGGCATTATCACTGGTATTTTTGCGAAAGAAGCAGTAGTTGGTACGCTAAACAGCTTGTATGCTCCTTCGGCAGATGAAGATGCAGAATATGATTTATTTGGTAGTTTACAAGAAGCGGTAGCATCAATTCCTGCAAACTTAGCTGATCTTAGTTATTCGGATCCCCTTGGTATTACCGTTGGCGAGCTAGATGATTTAAGTACTGCGGCTGAAGAGCAAGAAGTCGATCAGTCTATCTTTGGTAATATTCAAGCGCATTTCGTGAGCTCTGCTGCGGCAATGTCTTATTTAATATTCATCTTGTTATACACGCCTTGTGCGGCTGCTATGGGTGCGTATGTTCGTGAGTTTGGTCAGAAGTTCTCTGTATTTATTGCCGGCTGGACAATGCTGCTAGCATATACTTTTGCGACTATTTTCTACCAAGTCGCACATTTCATTGAGCATCCGGTAAGTAGCATGGGATGGATCGCTTTCTTCGTTTTGATTAATGTTGGATTGTTTATTGTGTTTAAATACCAAGGACAAAAACAGCAAAAAGAATTGGCATTATTATGATTCTTCAACAGTTAAAGCAATATATTGAGCAACATGGGCGCTCGAGCCGTAGCAACTTAGCGACTCATTTTGGGATGTCAGCCGATGGGGTTGAAGCGATGCTAGCGGTATGGATCCGTAAAGGACTTATTGGCCAAGAGCTAGTGGGTTGTGACAGTGATGGCTGCTGCCAATCAGCAAAAGAAGTCTGGTATCGATGCTTAGATGCAAACGAGTTATCAGTAACCGTTATGCGCTAATCTTTGCTCTATAAGATACAGAATATGAAGGCAACCTATTGGTTGCCTTTTTAATGCGTGTCGTTTGAAAACGGCTAATCATGACAGCGCTATGCTGAAATAAATCCAGCGATGTTGTTTAACTCTGTACGAAGATCTTCTGCTAATGCGAGTTGTAGCTCTTCAGCGCGCTGTGTGCCATCAGTATTGCCCCAAACTGGCCCAGGCCATGCAACATCAACCTTAAAACGTGCGATGTGATGTACATGCAATTGAGGAACGAGGTTACCTAATGCCCCTACATTAATTTTATCTGATTGGTAGTTATTTTCTAATAACGAAGCAACCGCGCTTGATTCACGTATGAGCTGATACTGCTCATCTTCAGGAAGGTGATGAATTTCGGTTAAGTCTTCTTTGCGCGGTACTAGAATTAACCATGGCCCTAATGCTTCTTTAGACAATAGCACTTGGCAAAGCGGTAAATCACCTAAGATTGTGGTATCTGACGCTAATCGTGAATGTAGTATGAAACTCATTGTAAATATTCCTTAAGAGTACAGTGTTGCTCACAAGCTAAAACATTGTCGATTTCTATAAATAGGTACATAGGTATTCTGACATTATCTTTGAAGTAAAGACACTCTGCTTACTGTCGGTGTATTTATTCAGGTATAAGCGTTGTTGAGTAATCAGTGTCTATGAGTGGTTAGCTTGTTAACTTGTTAAACAAGTCTTTGTTGCTTGAGTGGAGATGAAAATGGTTTATGAATATCAGCAAGTGTTGGACTTTTGGTTTGGTGAGTTGGATGGTGAAGTCCCTAAAAATGATAAGAACGCCTTGTGGTTTAAAGGTGATAAAGAGACCGATACATTAATCACAGAGCAGTATAGAGATCTGATGAGCCGCGCAGGGCGAGGTGAGTTGGGCAAGTGGGCTGAAACCCCCAAAGGTGCGTTAGCACTTATCATCTTACTCGATCAGTTTACTCGAAATATTTACCGTGGATTAAGTGCGGCGTTTCGCTACGATTCATTGGCTCTGGCTATTTGTAAGCGGGGGTTAGCAAAAAATCAAGATGAAGAATTAACGCCAATTGAACGAGTTTTTTTCTATCTGCCGTTAGAACATTCTGAAACACAGGAAGATCAGGAAGAGTGCGTATTTCGCTTTGATCGCTTGCGACAGACAGTGCTACCAGAAAACGCGGTTATCTTTGACGGCTTTTATCAGTACGCGATCAGCCATCACGATGTCATTAAGTTATTTGGTCGCTTCCCGCATCGTAATGCTGTTCATGGGCGGCTATCAACCCCTGAAGAAATGCATTGGTTAAATGGTGGCGGGCAGCGTTTTGGGCAATAAAGTGATGAGCGGTAAGAGCTCCTGATATTAAGAGCACTTGATATTAAGTGTACGTGATTTACTTTATATCGGCTTTGTGAGGGAAAAGGTCATTCTTTTGTTTCAAACATTAGGATGACCTTTTTCATACGACATATGTCGTTGAGTGCTTTTGTTAGTTCAACGCTATTGTTAATTTAAAGGTAATACGCGGTTTCTGCCCAATTGTTTAGCCTGATTCATAAAGGTATCAGCACGGTTAATTAAACATTCACCTGACTCATTTGGCTGCTTCTCTGCAACACCAAAGGATGCGGTTATTGAGTTAACACGCTGACCTGTTTTTTTATCAATCACAGAAATTCGTTCAAATGCTCGTCTGAATGTTTCAGCCTGTTGACGTGCTGATGCCTTCATTTTATGAGGAAGAATAATAGCAAATTCCTCACCACCAAAACGATAAGCTTGAGCATAATCGCGACAGTTTTCTTTTAAGCGACGTGCGATGGTTTTCAGTACTTGATCGCCCATCAAGTGTCCAAATTTATCATTGAAATCTTTAAATTTATCAATATCTAATAGAATAAAACTGAGCGGGGTGTTGCTTTCGATGTAATGTTGGAAATCTCGGTCAAAAGCGCGGCGATTTAAAATACCGGTAAGCGCATCTTCATTGGCTTCTTTTTGGCTTTCAGCAAGAGCTTCACGTAATGCGGTTATTTCATCTTTTGCGCTGTTGAGTTGACCTTTAAATGTACCCGTTGAGGCTTGAATTTGACGAGACTCTCGAATGAGATCTCTAACAAGCTTCATTGTATCGTCAAGCGACAAACCATTTTGTTCTGCGGTTTCGAGCTTATCAAAACTCTTTGTTAATACACCTTGGAATGTTTCGGTATCAGATAGCGCATCCATCATTGTGTGTGAGAGCTCTTGTACCATAGCCGTTAGGCTCTGCTTCACTTGTCGTACATCTTGCTCAGTTTGATTGGCTAAGTGTTCTTGATATAACGATTCACACAATGTAGGCGTACATAACCCGAGTTCAGCAATGCCTTGATCAATCGCTAGGTTGAGTTCAGGGGTTTGTTGCTTTGTATACGTATACCAAAGAGCGTAGTTAGTCGGGGTTATTGGGACTTTGTGTTTCATCATAAGAGGAACGGTTTTTTTTAACGTTTCAGTTGATTCCACAAAGCTATCTGTACTCATAACCTAATTCCATGTCTAAACGCAAAACTTGATATTGTGCCAATCAAGATAAATATTAATGCTCAAAAATAATACCAAGGTGCTCTTAAAGGTATGTTTATGATGGTCTAATTGAGTTGTCTCGTGAATATATAATAAAAAAGCCTTCTAAGGATACCCTAGAAGGCTTAATTTTTTTAGTTTGTATTGTTTAAATTATCAGCCAGAGCTCAAAATTTATTACATACGTTCAAGGGTTTCGATGCCTAGTAGGTCTAAACCTTGTTTAATTGTTTTAGCCGTTAGTAGAGCAAGCTTCAGGCGGCTCTGCTTCACAGTTTCTTCAGCATTCAAAATTGGGCAAGCTTCATAGAAGCTTGAGAATTTACCTGCAAGTTCGAATAGGTAAGTACACATAAGGTGTGGCTGACCTTCACGAGAAACATTCAGAACTGCTTCTTCAAACTGAAGAAGAGTTGATAGAAGTGCTTGCTCTTTCTCATCGTTGATCACAATAGGATGAGTCAGATCTGCTAGGTTTACGTCTGCACGCTTAAAGATAGAAGCTACACGTGTATATGCGTATTGCATGTACGGTGCCGTGTTACCTTCGAATGCCAACATGTTGTCCCAATCGAAGATGTAATCTGTTGTACGGTGCTTAGAAAGATCGGCATATTTAACCGCAGCCATTGCTACTGTTTTAGCAATTTTGTCTTTCTCAGCTGCATCTAGATCTGGGTTTTTCGCTTCGATAAGTTTCGCAGCACGTACTTCTGATTCATCAAGAAGATCAGCTAGACGAACAGTACCACCTGCACGTGTTTTGAAAGGGCGTCCATCTTTACCTAGCATCATGCCGAATGCGTGGTGCTCAAGTGTGACTTCTTCTGGTACGTAACCTGCTTTACGCACAATAGACCAAGCTTGCATTAGGTGTTGATGCTGACGTGAGTCGATGAAGTAAAGTATACGATCGGCATTTAATTGCTCGAAACGGTATTTAGCACATGCGATATCTGTTGTTGTATATAAGAAACCGCCGTCACGTTTTTGGATGATAACGCCCATTGGGTCACCATCTTTATTTTTGTATTCATCAAGATATACAACTTGTGCGCCGTCACTTTCAACAGCCAGACCTTTTTCATTAAGATCAGCAACAATTCCTGGAAGCATACTGTTGTACATTGATTCACCCATTACATTATCACGTGTTAGTGATACGTTTAGGCGGTCATAGTTAAGTTGGTTTTGCACCATAGTAACGTCAACAAGCTTTTTCCACATTTCTGCACAGTATTCGTCGCCGCTTTGTAGCTTAACAACGAAACCACGAGCGCGAACTGCAAATTCTTCATCTTCGTCGTATAGCTTTTTAGATTCGCGGTAGAAGCCTTCAAGGTCGGAAAGTTCCATAGAAACTTCGCCAGTTTCATTTTGAACGCGTTCTAGGTTTGCGATAAGCATACCAAACTGCGTACCCCAGTCACCAATGTGGTTAGCACGAATAACGTTGTGACCTAAAAATTCAAGGGTACGTACTACTGCATCACCAATGATGGTTGAACGTAGGTGGCCAACGTGCATTTCTTTTGCAACGTTTGGTGCAGAGTAATCGACAACAATATTCTGTTGCTTCTCAGCGGTAACACCAATGCGGTCATCGTTTAGTGCTTCTTCGCCACGCGCTGCAAGCCAAGATTTATCTAGGAAGATATTAATGAAGCCAGGGCCTGCGATTTCCACTTTTTCAGCGATACCGTCAAGATCTAGCACATCGATAACTTTTTGAGCGAATTCGCGAGGGTTAGTGCCTAACTTTTTAGCAACACCCATTACACCGTTTGCTTGGTAATCACCAAACTGAATTTTTGCAGATTGGCGAACTGCTGCTGGGCTACCTGCTGGTGCGCCAGCGGCTTCTAGTGCCTGAGAGACTTTATCGTTAATTAGTGCTTGAATGTTCACACGCAGATCCTTTAAATCGTTTGTAACGCTAATGTATTGATTAGCGAGATGAAAACGTTACGGTACTCAAGAGTTGCAATACGCAAAACCGTCAAAAATAATCACGAAAATGGGCTACAAAAATTCGAATAAATTAATGCAAATATACGTTACGTGAGTATTTTTGACGGAACATCCTCTGGACTAAGAGATAGCATCTTGAATACATTAATATGTATAGCCCTAATAATACCCACATATTAAGGTGTTTTGGCAACCTGAAAAAGGTATTGTTTGCGTTTTTTTTTGAGGAGTGGGTAACGGATGAAAATTATGCACGAATCAGATGCAGCAAGGTCTGTCGTATGGTGCTTGAGGGTTCCTCTTATGGCAAAACTGTGGATAATTATGCGTTCATTGGCTGACTTAATAATTACTGGAGAAAAAACATGCAGAAGTTAACTGACATCGGCCTACATCCTGAGCAAATGTTGGCCAATTTACCCGCTTTTTTAGATCGTATTACGGCATTGGCAAATGAACTTGGGTTACCTTTAGATCAATACCAAGCGGATCATATCGCATTGCGTGTTAATGATTTGGATATCGCGAAGGCACTTCATCAAGCATGGCTAGCGTATGGTGATGAGTGGTCAAACAATATGATTAATGGTCGCCCCATCATTGTGATTGGTTTTCACCAGCCATTAAATGTCGGTTCTTGGTCGATAGAATGTCTAGAGTTACCGTACCCAAGTGATAAGGCCTATCCACAAGAGGGGTGGGAGCATGTGGAGTTTGTGATCCCAGGTAAGGCGAAGAACACTGATGAACTCAAAGACGTATTAGAGTTGGCATTTCCCCAACTTGAACGAGAATGGCCTCGACTTTCTGAAAAGGGCATCAAGCTGAAAGCAAGTTCACCTTCTGGCGAAAAAGAGCGTTTGCCGAATCCCACCTATGCGTTTAAGAAAAACGGTGTATGTATTAAGTTACATCCGTGTTCGCTAAAAGCGGTGATTGACAGCGAACATGCTTAAATAGCGAATAGGCAGACAGAAGGCAGAATTAAATAACGAGTTGTAGGCATTAGTGGCTCTCAACTCGTTATTGATTCTGTGATAATTATCTTAGCTTACTAAAGAATGATCGTCCTATTACCATGCACAAACACACGATCATCAACAACGAGCCCTAGTGCTTTACTGAGTACTGATTTTTCAACATCGCGCCCTGATCGTGCCATGTCTTTGGCACTGAAATTATGATCAACTGGGATTACGTTCTGCGTAATAATCGGGCCTTCATCTAGGTCATTCGTTACAAAGTGGGCTGTTGCGCCAATGATTTTCACACCTCGCTCAAAAGCTTGTAAGTAAGGTTTTGCACCAATAAATGCTGGCAAAAAGCTATGGTGAATATTAATGATTTGGTGCGGGAGTGCGGCTACAAACTCTGGCGTAAGTATGCGCATGTATTTGGCGAGTACGACATAATTCGGTTCATATTGCTTAATGCATGCGAGCATTTCATCTTCATGCTCTTCACGGGTAAGTCCTTCATGGCTCACATGGTGGAAGGGGATATCAAACTTTTCTGTTAATTTACCTAATGTATCGTAATTACCCACAACAGCGGCGATGTCGACATCAAGCGTACCGTCGTACGCTTTTACCAGAATATCACCAATACAATGTGCTTCTTTCGTCACCATAATAACAATACGTTTACGCTCTGAACTGATTAAGCGGCGGTGACTACCTGTTGGAAGTGCATGATCCAGATCGGCTAAGAAGGTTTTATCGTTAAAATACCCTTCTAATTCGGTACGCATGAAGAACTGCTTGTTGGTGTTATCGACAAACTCATTGTTGTGCACAATGTTGAGTTGATGCTTATAACAGATGTTCGTGATTTTTGAGATAAGACCTATTGCATCGGGGCTATCGGTGAGGAGCGTTTTCTTTTCCATGGTCATCCTTGAACGGTATTTTTAAATTACACTCCCTTCTATGTACCGTGTATTTATAACAGGGTCAAAAGATAATTGAATTATCACGCTACTGAATAGCCTAGATATGCATTTGATTTCTATATTCCTTATGGCATTGCACTGACAACAACGAATACTTGTTTTAATTAATCATGGTCGCAGATTAACAAAGTTGGCATAATGCTCAATCTTATACTGTATAGATAACCATGAATGATAAAGTCATTTTTTGCCGCTAAAGGCGCTCTAGATAAAGCAATTCCGGGCTTTCAGGCACGACAACCTCAGATTGATATGGCACAAGCTGTAGATGATGCTATCTGTAATAAAACACAGTTAGTAGTAGAAGCAGGTACGGGGACGGGAAAAACATTTGCTTATCTTGTTCCTGCTTTAGCGCGTGGCAAAAAAACGATTATCAGTACAGGCTCGAAAAATTTACAAGAGCAATTATTTCACCGTGATTTACCTTTAATGATGCGTTCATTAGGCTTTACGGGGCGAGTGTCGTTGCTCAAAGGGCGTTCGAACTATTTATGTTTAGATCGTCTCAGTCGTCAAATGACAGAAAGTCATGGGGTACATGCCGATCCCACGCTGCTTAGCCAATTAGTCAAAGTGCGTAGCTGGTCTTCTGCGACAAAAAGTGGTGATTTGGGGGAGTGTGATAGTGTGGCAGAAGATAGCCCTGTTATTCCTATGATCACCTCTACCAACGACAATTGTTTGGGACGTGATTGTCCGTCTTTTGATGATTGTTTTGTTGTGCGAGCTCGTCGTAAGGCGATGGAATCTGATGTGGTGGTGGTAAACCATCATTTATTTTTGGCCGATCTCGCGATAAAAGAAACCGGTTTTGGTGAGTTAATTCCCGAGGCTGAAGTATTTATTTTCGATGAAGCCCATCAAATGCCTGATATCGCGAGCCAATATTTTGGTCAGAGCTTATCGAGTCGCCAACTTCAAGAATTAGCCAAAGACGTAGAAATTGCTTACCGTACTGAAGCAAAAGATATGCGGCAGCTACAAAAAACGGCTGATAGATTAACGCAAGCTGCTTTTGATTTACGGATTGTGTTAGGTGAACCCGGTTTTCGAGGAAACTGGCGTGATGCAATGAAAGCCCCTGCAGTACAACGTGAATTAACTCGTCTAAACGATGCGTTAGATCTCACTTACGATGTCTTAAAATTAGCCCTAGGGCGAAGCCAACTGTTAGACGCTGCATTTGAACGTGCCACATTATTAAAAGCACGCCTGAATCGTCTATGTGATACCTCTATTACGGGCTATTCTTATTGGTTTGAATGTACTCCGCGTCATTTTTCTTTACACATTACCCCGTTATCAGTAGCTGAAAAATTCAGAGAACAAATGGCTCTTCAAGAAGGAGCGTGGATCTTTACATCGGCCACTCTTGCTGTCGATGATGACTTCAGTCATTTTAGCCATCGCTTAGGGCTTGAACCTAAACAGCAGTTCTCGTTAGAAAGCCCGTTTGATTATCAACAACAAGCGTTGTTGTGTGTGCCCCGGTTCTTACCCGAACCAAATAGCTTTGGCACCGCAGATAGGCTGGTGGAGATGCTTACGCCACTGATTGAAGCCAATAATGGGCGTTGTTTCTTTTTATGTACCTCTCATCAAATGGTGCGAGACTTAGCAGAAGGCTTTCGTGCGAAGTTAGATTTACCTGTTTTAGTACAGGGGGAGACAACGAAGCAAAAGCTTTTAGCTGAATATTTAGAACGGGGTAATGCACTTTTAGTGGCGACAGGTGCCTTTTGGGAAGGTATTGATGTTAGAGGGCAGGCGCTTAGCTGTGTTATTATCGATAAATTGCCTTTTACTGCACCGGATGATCCGTTGCTAAAAGCACGTATTGAAGATTGCCGCTTACGTGGTGGTGATCCTTTTTCACAAGTGCAAGTACCTGATGCTGTTATTACCCTAAAGCAGGGTGTGGGTCGTTTGATCCGCGATAAGCAGGATAAAGGTGTGCTCGTTATTTGTGATAATCGCTTGGTCACGCGTCCTTATGGCGCTGTCTTTTTAAGAAGCCTACCACAGATACCACGTACGCGTGATATCAGTCGTGTTGGGCAGTTTCTGTCGGAAGTTAACGGTGTTGATACGTCGGTAACTGATGACCACTAGCATTCAGAGGCTTGAATGAGCACCAAAATACTTGCAGTTGATACATCAACTGAAAACTGTTCTGTAGCCCTTATGATGGGTGATGAAATTATCTCACGTTGTGAATATGCACCACGTGAACATACAACTAAAATATTACCTATGGTCGATACTGTTCTGGCTGAAGGTGGCGTGAAGTTGACTCAACTTGATGCGTTAGCCTTTGGTCGAGGCCCAGGAAGTTTCACTGGCGTTCGTATTGGTATTGGTATTGCTCAAGGTTTAGCATTTGGTGCTGATTTACCTATGGTGGGTATTTCAACATTGATGACAATGGCACAAGGCACGTACCGTACACATCAATCAGAGCAAGTGTTAACGGCTATCGATGCTCGCATGGGTGAGATTTACTGGGGACAATACCGACGTCAAATCGACGGTGATTGGTTACTACAGGGTAAAGAGCGAGTTCTTGCTCCTGATGCTCTAGTACAAGAACAGAATGCAAACCAAACCGATTCCGGTATCTGGTTAACGGCAGGTACAGGTTGGGAAAGCTATGCTGAATTACGTAGCCAGCTGAATATTAATGCTCAAAAGGGCGAGATTCTTTATCCTGACTCACAAGATATGGTTGTGCTTGCTCAATATGCATTAGCACGAGGTGAAGCGGTTTCTGCTGAAAACGCGAGCCCTGTGTATGTACGTGATACCGTGACTTGGAAAAAGCTACCAGGTCGAGAATAAAGCGTCTTTAGTAGCAGGCGAAATATGAAGTAATAAATAAGAAACGAACATTAACAGCAATCAGTACAACTGGTTAAATTATACATGTTAGCGCTCGTTTCTTTGTTTATCGGAGGCGTATTATGGTGTCAATTACTCGTTTACCACCTTCCATTCATTCACAACAAAAACCTCAGGCTTCAAAGCCTGCTGCAGTGGTGAATAATACACAATCTGCTGTTATTGCTAGTGGTGTTTCAAAGCTAGCTACAAGCCCTGATGTTATTCTTAATGCACGTGCCAATATTCAATATGATCAACCTGAAGGCATAAATCGAGAAGCGCTGGATTCATACCTCGGTGTGATGCATCAAAATAAGAGAGATGAATTATCAAATCTCGTTGGTGTCGATCTTTATGCGTAGTTATATAGACTCAAAGTCCATATAAAGTCGATTCACTATAAAATGCTACTACTTATACCTATCGACGATTTTATATCATTTTACTTACGATAAACTCTCTGTTTACTGATGTTGTTAGTTGTTGAGCGTATATTGAACGTTATGACGGAGAACCCAATGTTTAGAAAGCTATTTCTTGGGCTGTTTATCTTCTTTGTGGTAGGCTGCGCCAGCATACCAGATAGCCTGAAAACTCAGACTGAAACCCCAATAACTGACTTTGCGACGATCGTTGATGATCCCGCATTTGTACAGCATAAAGAGGTACGTCTTGGCGGAATTATTGCCTCGATTACCAATGAAAAGCATCGAACACGTATTGAAATGGCAAGCTTGCCTTTAACCTCTGATGGTCGTCCAAAATTGGATGAGAAGCCACAAGGTCGATTCGTTGCTTATGTTGATGGGTTTCTTGAACCACTAGAATATACCCAAGGGCGTTTATTAACGGTTGTCGGTACGCTAGATGGCAACGAGAAAGGTAAGGTTGGGGAATTTGAATATACATTTCCCGTAGTGACGGTTTCTGGTTCTCAAATCTGGCAGATTAAACAAGAAATACGCATTGATAATTTCGATGCGTACCATAGCTGTATAGGTACTCGCTGTTCGTTTATGAATTATGGTTTTGGTTCGACACGAGGTGAAGTAAAGCAACGTGTAACTAAGTAACCGGATATCATCAGTCATTAGAGACTTAAACTTGATGCACAATATTTTTATTCAGCTAGCTGAAAAACAGTTGGCTGGGCTTTGTTCATTTAAAAACAGCAATAATAGCTTATCAGTACCGATAGAAAAAAATAACGGTACAGAGAAACCAACGTTATTAATGCTGCATGGTTGGCAAGACAATGCAGCCAGTTTTGACGTGCTATTTACAGATTTAATTAAACACTATCATGTTGTGGCGCTTGATTGGCCAGGGCATGGCTTATCTGAACATCGTCATAGCGATAACTATTATCACTTTGTTGATTATATTGATGATTTGCATCAGATTGTTGAGCTTCTGTCAGTGCAAAATCTTTATTTGGTTGGGCATTCTTTAGGGGCTATTGTCGCGGGTTGTTATGCTGCTGCGTTTCCTGAAAAAGTGCAAGGTATTGTGTTAATCGAAGGTTTAACACCACTTTATGAAATAACAGACAATGCCGCTTTACGATTAAAGCAAGGCATTACGAGCCGTCAACGTTATCGTCAACGAAATGCTACGCGTCCCAAACGAAAAATGGCGTCCTTTGAAGAGGCGTTGAATTTACGAAGTGTTGTTAACAAGCTATCAAAATCTGATCTGTATCCGTTAGTGAAACGAGGAACAGAAACCGATGGTAAGCATTGGTATTGGCGTCATGATGAGCGATTGCGGTGTGATTCACTGTATCGAATGGCTGAAGAGCATGCACAAGCATTAATGTCGCAGATTCAATGCCCAGCTTTATCAATTGTTGGTCATAATGGTTTTCAACAATTACAACGAAAAAAACCAGAAAGAACTTGGTTTCAGCAGCTTAAGCAGGTGAAAGTGACGGGTGGTCATCATTGTCATATCGACAGCCCAAATGATGTATACCGTTATATTTTGACCTTTACGCAAGGTTTTTGATGTTGACTTCAAACGTCACATGGCTGGTCTAATCAGTTTATGTTAATTAATTATTTGTTGGTTGTGCTGTAATACTGAGCGTAAACAATTGTTTAATGTGCTCATACAGCAGAGTTAGTGGCGAAATGCCATAGAAAAGAAGGAGAATACAATTGGATAAGGTTTGGCTTAACCGCTATCCGGAAGATGTACCGGCTGAAATTAACCCGGATGCATACCCGTCACTGGTTGAAATGTTTGAGCAATCTGTACACAAGTTTGCAGATCAAACAGCATTTATTAATATGGGCCAGGTAATGACTTTCCGTAAGTTGGAAGAGCGCAGCCGTGCTTTTGCTGCTTATTTGCAAAATGACCTGAAACTAAAGAAAGGCGACCGTGTAGCGGTAATGATGCCTAACTTGTTGCAGTATCCAATTGCTTTATTCGGTATTCTTCGTGCTGGTTGTGTCGTTGTTAATGTTAACCCACTTTACACACCCCGAGAATTAGAACATCAACTTAACGATTCAGGCGCGAAAGCAATTGTGATCGTTTCTAACTTTGCACACACCTTAGAAAATGTGGTCAAAAAGACATGTGTAAACCATGTTATTTTAACCAGCCTTGGTGATCAGCTTTCTCGCCCGAAAGGTACATTGGTTAATTTCGTTGTTAAGTATGTGAAAAAGATGGTGCCTAAGTATCATCTTCCACATGCTACATCAATGCGTGCAGCCTTAAAGAAAGGTCGTCGTATGCAGTACGTCAAACCCTTCTTATCAGGCGAAGATACCGCATTCCTTCAATACACTGGCGGTACGACAGGCGTAGCAAAGGGAGCCACTCTGACTCATCGCAATATGTTGGCTAACGTGATGCAAGCGAAAGGTGCTTACGGACCAGTATTAACCGATAGTCGAGAGTTAATTGTTACGGCACTGCCTTTGTATCACGTGTTTGCTCTGACGGTTAACTGCTTACTATTTATTGAAATTGGTGGTCAGAACTTATTGATTACTAACCCACGAGATATCCCGACGTTTGTTAAAGAACTGCAACGTTATCAATTTACAGCGATTACCGGCGTGAATACGTTGTTTAACGCATTATTGAATAATGAAGATTTCCATGAGTTAGACTTCAGTAATTTGCGTTTATCTGTTGGTGGTGGCATGGCTGTTCAGCGTGCTGTTGCTGAAAAGTGGAAAGACACTACAAAAACGTATTTGCTTGAAGGTTATGGTTTAACAGAATGTGCACCACTGGTGGCAGCTTACCCTCATAATCTGGTTGACTATAATGGCTCTATTGGCTTACCTGTACCCTCAACGGATGTACGTATTGTCGACGACGAAGGAAATGTACTTCCGAATGATCAAACGGGTGAACTACAGGTACGTGGCCCTCAGGTGATGAAAGGTTACTGGCAACGCCCTGAGGCGACGAAAGAAGTCTTGACTGATGATGGTTGGCTTTCAACTGGTGATGTTGTTCGGTTTGATGATGAAGGTTTCCTGCATATTGTCGATCGTAAAAAAGACATGATTCTTGTTTCTGGATTTAATGTTTATCCGAATGAAATTGAAGATGTTATAGCGCTTCACCCTAAAGTACTTGAAGTCGCAGCAATCGGCCAAGAACACGAAGTGTCAGGCGAAATTGTGAAAGTGTGCGTTGTTCCTCGTGATTCGAGCCTAACACGTGATGAGCTTTTAATGCATTGTCGTGAGCATTTGACAGGGTATAAAATCCCTAAAATTGTTGAGTTCCGAGAAGAGTTACCAAAGACTAACGTAGGTAAAATTTTACGTCGTGCTTTGCGTGAAGAATCGGAAAATGCAGCAAAATCTCAAGATGCATAACGAAGCTTTTGTTTCTGATGAAGCCTCTGTTTTTGATGGGGCCCTTGTTTCTGATAATGTATTTGGCCGTTAAAAATCGAAATACGCAAGAGGCAAAAAAGGTTACAATTAAGTGCTGGCTATTATAGTCGGCACTTTTTATTTGAGATGATGATTGTTATACCCAGTTACTATAGTCTTAATTCGTTAAGGCGCTTAATAGTAAATTATCCATATCATTGGGTGTTGGCTCATTGCTATTTCGTATAGTAGCGATTAAATCGTAGTGAATAGCTCTTTTTTATATGGCTATTAATATCACTTCTATTTTTCGCTCTTGTACGAAATAGCTGTGGGCATAACATGACTGAATATCGTGATTCATTTGTGATAATGAATGAGTAGATATGACTGCCAGCTAAATAAGGTTTGCTGTGAATTTTGAAATAATAACGACAACTCAACGTTTAGACACAATCTGTGATCATGCCCGCACACATTCGGTAGTTATGCTTGATACCGAGTTTGTACGTACTCGCACGCTTTATCCTAAGCTGGGTCTTATTCAAATGTTTGATGGTGATAATCTTGTATTGATTGATCCTATTGAAATAGAAGACTTAACACCGTTTTGGGATTTACTGCGTGATCAATCTGTTATAAAAGTACTTCATGCTTGTGGTGAAGATTTGGAAGTATTCCAGCATCATGCAGGCTGCTTACCAACACCAATGATCGATACACAATTAATGGCGGCATTCTTAGGCCATGGTGTTTCAGCAGGTTTTGGCTCTTTAGTCAGTGAATATGTTGGTGTTGATCTAGAAAAAGGCGAAGCACGTACTAACTGGTTAGCCCGCCCACTTACAGAAAAGCAACTCGACTATGCCGCTGCAGATGTCTTTTATTTACTGCCTTTGTATGAAACGTTACTTGAAAAAGTAAAAGCGAAAGGCTGGATGGAAGCATTAGAATTAGAATGTGCAGCTTTGATGCAGAAGCGTACGAAAGGGATTGATTTAGATAAAGCATATCGTTTAGTGAAAAATGCTTGGCAGCTAAACCCTAAACAATTAGCAGTATTACAGCATGCTGCGAAATGGCGAATTTTAGAAGCTCGCAAGCGTGACATCGCATTGAACTTCGTGGTGAAAGAATTACATATCTGGAAGTTGGCTAAATATAATATTAAGTCAAAATCGGTGATGTCGACTGAAGGTTTCGAGAGTATGGAAGTTCAACGCCATGGTAATCGACTTTTAAGGATTGTTCAGGATGTAGAAGATATTCCAGCTGAACAGTACCCAGAAAAAATTATCCGCTTGGTCGATCTATCTGGTTATAAGCAGGTGGTGAAACATATCAAAGATGTGGTCACTAAAGTCGAGGTAGAAACTGGTCTTGCACCTGAGTTCCTAGCATCTAAAAAGCAGATAAATCAGCTAATTTCATGGGCGTGGAAATACCAGAAATCAGACGATAAGTTGCCTGATATGCTAAAAACATGGCGTAAACCATTGTTTGAAGAGCACGTCTTACCATTACTGAATAAGAAATAGACAGTACGTTTTGTTTTGGTTAAAAAAAGCCCTGAAAGTATCTTTCAGGGCATCTTATTATTTATCTTCAGGCAACGTAACGTTCAGTTCAAGAACAGACAGATCTTCGTCTTTTTGATCGAGATTGACACTCACTTGATCTGGATTGATATGTACGTATTTTCTAATAACCTCTAGAAGATCAAGCTTCAGTTGAGGTAAGTAAGAGGGAGCGCCTTGACCCGCAGAGCGACGTTCAGCAACAATAATTTGTAGCCTTTCTTTCGCTACACTTGCCGTAGTCGCTTTCTTTGGACGGAAGAACTCTAGCAAAGCCATAATAAATTAGCCTCCAAATAAGCGTTTAAGGAAGCCTTTTTTCTCTTCCTCTAAGAAACGGAATGGGCGCTCTTCACCCAGTAAACGTGCAATGGTATCACCATATGCCAATCCAGCATCAGATTCTGTATCAAAGATAACGGGTTCACCTTTGTTTGATGCGTTGAGTACTGCTTGGCTTTCAGGGATAACACCTAAAAGTGGAATGTGCAGAATGTCTTCGACATCTTGAACACTCAGCATATCGCCGCTAGCAACGCGCGCTGGGTTGTAACGTGTCAACAGCAAGTGTTGCTTAACTGGCTCTTCAGCTTGCTCTGCTCGGCGAGACTTCGAATCTAGAATACCTAAAATACGGTCTGAGTCGCGAACTGAAGATACTTCAGGGTTCGTTGTTACTATGGCTTCATCGGCAAAATACAACGCCATTAAGGCGCCTGTCTCGATACCTGCTGGTGAATCACAAATAACGAACTCAAAACCCATTTCACCAAGATCATGTAGAATGCGTGCTACACCATCTTTTGTTAGCGCATCTTTATCTCGTGTTTGAGAGGCCGGAAGCACAAAAAGGTTATCAACACGTTTGTCTTTTATTAGAGCTTGATTCAGGCTAGCTTCGCCATTTATGACATTGACAAAATCATATACAACACGGCGCTCGCAACCCATGATTAAATCAAGATTACGTAAACCTATATCAAAATCGATTACTGCCGTTTTTTTCCCAGCTAAGGCTAAACCGCATGCGATTGCCGCACTGGATGTGGTTTTACCAACACCACCTTTGCCTGAGGTAACAACGATAACACGCGCCATCTATTAAATTCCTTATCAAACGTTATAGAGTTAAATGCTCTATGTTTAAATTATTTTCCGCAAGTGAGATAACGACACCTTTACCCCAGAACTCTTCCTTGATTTTATCACTAAGCCAGTAGTTACCAGCAATAGAAATCAATTCAGATTGTATGTTCTGACAAAAAATTTGCGCTTGATGCTGGCCACTAGCGCCTGCAATTGCACGGCCTCGTAGGTTGCCATAAACATGAATACAACCATCTGCAATAATTTCAGCACCAGCGCTGACATGGCTCATAACAACAAGGTCACAATTTTTCGCATATATTTGTTGTCCAGAACGTACCGGGGTACGGATAATTCGCGTTGGTTCAATAGCAACAGGCATATCCTTAGCCTGTTTTGCAGCATTCATAATAGCAAAGCCTGCTGATTTTGCTTCATTTTGCATGCGAGCGTCTTTACAACCACTAACCCCAACAGGAATCATTCCTGCATCTTTTACATCTTCTTTTAACTGCTTAAAATTAATTTCACGTCCTGCTTGGGTTATATCGATTACAACTGGTGCAGACGCAAAGAAGTTAGGTGCCTGATTTACTTTTTCTTTTAAGTAATCAGTCGCCTTTTTTATATCCCCATCAACTAAGTGTAGGGCGGAGAGCGTAAAGGAGCTCCCTTTTAATTCTGCCATTTTGGTCATGTTCATTATATGACTTAAACTGAATTAGCCAATTAGATACGTTATCACAAAGGTACTTGCATGGTATATTCCTATAGGTATATCGGCAAGCTATCCTTGCCTTAGCGTTGGAAATTCAGACAAGCTTCTCATCCAGTACCTTATCAAATCGGTATTTCATGGAATGATTAAGCAAAATAGTTGTCCGAATTGAGTGAAGCTTTAACAAACAGGCGATTTTTGATGTTGTGTTCAATTTATAAAAGTTCAAAAAAAGAAAATACGTACTTATATATTAATAAAAAAGACGACTTTTCAGATGTGCCTGATAGTTTAATGGGAACCTTTGGAGCGCCACAGTTTGTTATGGTGTTAAAGCTTGAAGGCCGTAAGCTGGTATCGGCTGATGTAGAAAAAGTGAAGGAATCACTTGCTACTGTCGGTTATTACTTACAAGTACCACCCCCAATAACCAATTTATTACATCAATATAAGGCAGAGAAAGCCTCACAAACTTCGTAAAGGTGAATATGCACAAGCGACTGATATCGGCCATGGTGGTCATTGGATTAGGGATATCTTCATCAGCTTTTTCTGCTAATGAAGGTTTTGATGAATATGTGAGTGGATTAAAAGTTGAAGCTCGTAGTAATGGAATTTCAGAGTCGATTATCAATTCAGCTTTCGACAATATTCAATATACTGAACGTGCGGTGAAGGCTGATAAAAATCAGCCTGAGAAAAAGTTGACGCTGGATGAATACATTCCTCGTGCGGTACCTGATTGGAAGGTAAAGCAAGCGAATCGTTTATATAACGAGCATAAAGCAGCCCTAGACCGAATTGGTCGTGAATATGGCGTTCAGCCTCGATTTATTGTTGCCTTATGGGGGGTCGAAAGTAATTTTGGTCGTCTTATGGGGGATTATAATGTTGTTGAAGCACTTTCTACATTAGCTTATGACGGGCGTAGAGAAGCGTTCTTCCGTAAACAAGTTATGGCCGCATTACAGATATTGAATGAAGGCCATATCGCACCTGAGAATATGAAAGGTTCTTGGGCTGGTGCTATGGGGCAGCCACAATTTATGCCGACGTCTTTCCTGACTTATGCTGTAGATGGAAATAATGATGGCAAGATTGATATTTGGCAAAATGTTGATGATGTCTTTGCCTCCGCTGCCAATTACTTGAAAATGTCGGGATGGAATGATGAATATACATGGGGACGACAAGTTGAATTAGTCTCTCCGATTAGCTCTGGCTTAAAAGGCGTTGAACAAGAAAAAGCTAAATCATTAGCTGATTGGCAGAGCATTGGTGTTCGCAAACTTAATGGCGAGTCATTACCTGATGTTGCAATTAATGCTTGGTTGGTTCAACCAGATGATAATCATGGCCGAGCGTATTTAGTTTATGGTAATTACCAAACATTGTTAAAGTGGAATCGATCGCATTATTTTGCTTTGGCCGTTAGTCATCTAGCAGATAAAATTCGATAGTCGACGTTATAAGTATTAGGTTCATTTCTTACTTATAATCGCTTTTCAAAGCCAGACATTAATGTCTGGCTTTTTTGTGTTGAATTACCGTAATACTATATAGGTAGAACCTACTCGCGTATTTTGTAATGCAATCGAAACTGAAGATTACATCTTTGTTGTTATTTTGTATTGGGATAATGACTTTGATAGGAAACTATAAATAAGAATATTGTTATAATATTAGTATAGATAAAGCTTTATGTATTCCCTATCGTGCTTGGATTTAACTGCTTTAAAACAGTAACTTACTATGGGGCGGTTGGTTTGGTAGTCATTGGGTTACATTAGGTTGTGAACGTGTTTTTATACGATAAATTTAATAGGTAAGGGTATCGAAATAGTATATGGTAAGAATAAGAGTTATGTTTATTACTTATATTGATGGTGCAGTGTTTTTGGTCAAGGTATAAAAAAACCCAGTGTTAACTGGGTTTTATTCAGCTTAGATTCAGCTAAATTATAATTCGAAATCTTCTAAAGATTTACCGTCATCTAGTGCTTTCTTAAGTGCACTTGGAGTACGGCCCTGACCTGTCCATGTTTTCTCTTCACCGTTTTCATCGATGAACTTATATTTAGCAGGGCGAGCAGCACGTTTCGCTTTAGGTGCTTTAGCTAGGCTAGATAATAGTTCTTCAGGGTCGATACCATCAGCCATTAGCAATTCACGGTAATGATCTAGTTTTTCTTTACGCTCAGTTTCTTTCGCTAAATCTTCAGCTTCAGCTTCTGTACGTTCTGAAACGACAGTTTGTAGCTTTTCAAGAGCTTCTTGTAGTTGTTCTACTGTATATTCACGAGAAAGTGCGCGAAGGCTACGTAGGTTTAATAGTACTTTCATTACGTCAGACATTTTTATTTCCTGTTAGTTTTAAACTAGCTGTAAATAATAATAGCAGTCAAAGTTAATTTACAGCAATAGTAATACTTTTATATGTAATGTGCCAAACAAATTATTTAATTACTAATTAAATAATGATTATTTTTCAAAGATGTTCTCATTTTTGAAAAATGTAATGGAAGATTTTGATGAAAAGCCATAATACATTTTTAGTTCATATCTATTTATTAATGTGTGTGATTTCATAATAAAGAAGATAAGCATTCAGATTTGGTGGTTAAAAAATCATCATGCTGGCAATATTATTCACTATTTCTGTTAAAAAATGCACTAGAACTTGTTGCAAATGAATTGTCAGTCCGTAGAATGAACCATTCCTTAACTAAGGGTAGAGGCGCATTGTCTATAAGTAACAAGCTGGAGGGTGATTCCTATGATTGCTTGTGAAAGGAGCCAATGCCGAAGTAAGAAGGCGTTAATCGAACGTTCTTGCTGGGGTTGTATCGAATAGGTGCAACACTGCCATAGTATATAATTACATTAACTATGGAGCGCTACTGTGAGGGTGGGAGAGGTTTTACCTTCTTTCCTTAAACTCTTCTAATTGCGGTATTACACCGTATTGGCAGTAGATCTCCGACCAGACCGGTTGTAGTAGAGATCATGAATATTGTAGATTTTTCCCATTCAGCTATATCGCTTTTACCACCATTGGTGGCACTAGGTTTAGCTATTCTTACACGTAAAGTACTTGTTTCATTGGGTGTAGGTGTTCTTTTAGGTGCTGTATTACTTACAGACTTCTCCGCAGGTGCAACTGTTGGTTACTTATCAACGACAGTATCAAGCTTGTTCATCGATGATGGCGCAATTAATAGTTGGAATATGAGCATTGTTGCTTTTCTTCTGTTACTTGGAATGATGACAGCACTTCTTACATTATCTGGTGGTACTCGTGCTTTTGCTGAGTGGGCGCAGACTCGTATTAAAAGTAAACGTGGTGCAAAATTACTAGCAGCATTTTTAGGTGTTTTCATTTTTGTTGACGACTACTTTAATAGCCTAGCTGTTGGTTCGATTGCTCGCCCAGTAACAGACCGTTTTTATGTGTCTCGCGCTAAACTTGCTTATATCTTAGATTCTACCGCTGCTCCTATGTGTGTTCTTATGCCAGCGTCAAGCTGGGGTGCGTACATTATCACCCTTATTGGTGGTATTTTAGCATCACATGGTGTGACTGATTATTCAGCGCTGAGTGCTTTTGTTCAGCTAGCGCCAATGAACTTCTATGCAGTCTTCGCACTTGCAATGGTATTTGTTGTTGCGTGGTTCCAAATTGATGTTGGTCCAATGAAGAAGCATGAAATTCAGGCAAGCCAAGGCCGTGGATTTGATGAAGGTGATGATGGTAGCCGAGCAAAAGATTTAAATGATGAGCTCGAAATCGACGAGAGCAGCAATGGCCGTGTTGCTGATTTGGTTCTGCCTATCATTGCGCTAATATTTGCTACATTCTTCTTTATGATTTTCACTGGTTATCAAGTGCTTGTCGAAGATGGCATTGCGTTTAATATTCTTGGTGCTTTTGAAAATACCGATGTTGGTCTATCACTTTGCTACGGTGGCTTAATCGGTCTGATTTCAGCTCTAGTACCAGTGATTCGTCAGAAGATCCCAATGGCCGATGTTGCGAAGACAATGTGGATTGGTGCTAAATCGATGTTTGGTGCGATTCTAATCCTTCTATTTGCATGGAGTATTGGTAGTGTTATTGGTGATATGGAAACCGGTAAATACCTGTCTACCCTTGTACAAGGCAATATTAACCCGATGTTGTTACCTATGATTCTATTTGTACTTGCTGGCATTATGGCTTTCTCGACAGGTACTTCATGGGGTACATTCGGTATTATGCTTCCGATTGCCGGAGACCTTGCTGGTGCAACGGATATCGCATTAATGTTACCAATGTTGGGTGCAGTATTAGCCGGTTCGGTATTTGGTGACCACTGTTCACCGATTTCTGATACAACGATTCTGTCTTCAACGGGAGCTCGTTGTCATCATATTGATCACGTTTCAACGCAGTTACCTTACGCATTATCTGTCGCGTTTGTATCGGTTATTGGTTTCTTAATACTTGGCATAACGGATTCATTACCCGTTGCCTTTATGGCTGCAACGATTACCTTTATTCTTGTATGTGTATTCTTGTCTTGGTTGTCTCGACGCCCTAAAGGCACAATCGCTAACGCATAACGAGTGCATACTTAAAGTAAAGAAAATGCGAAAGCCTGTGATATTTTCACAGGCTTTTTTCGTTTAGAGGGTATTTAACAGCGCTACACGCCATTAATCGTATTTCTATCTGGTCGAGACTTTCAATTTACAGGGGTTTTCTGTAGCATCTCGGCTGATTTTGAACCAAGCTAATCGTCTTATTAGGGGAGCCACATGGCCCAGATGTATTTCTATTACTCTGCAATGAATGCGGGTAAATCGACAACATTATTGCAGTCATCTTTTAATTATCGTGAACGCGGTATGAGACCAGTGATTTTTACGGCTGCAATTGATGACCGATTTGGTACGGGGAAGGTGAGTTCTAGAATTGGCTTGGAAGAAGACGCTGAACTATATAATAAAAACGACGATCTTTGGTCTAAATTGAGCATGATGCATGCAGATACACATATTGATTGTGTATTAATTGATGAATGCCAATTTTTAACGAAAGAACAAGTTTACCAATTAACAGAAGTCGTTGATAAGTTGCATATCCCTGTTCTATGTTATGGGTTACGCAGTGATTTCCGTGGCGAGTTATTTGACGGCAGTCGATATTTACTTTCTTGGGCTGATAAGCTCGTAGAGTTAAAAACAATTTGTCATTGTGGTCGTAAGGCTAATATGGTTATTCGCCAAGATGAAACGGGTCATGCCATTGCTGATGGTGATCAGGTCGAAATTGGTGGTAATGATCGTTATGTGTCAGTTTGTCGGAAGCATTATAAAGAAGCATTAGGTCGTTAATAACGATACCGTACGTAGTGATATAATATGAATTAGAAAAGGGAGCATTTGCTCCCTTTTTATTTATTTCAATAACATCTAACGGTTTGGTTTACGATTATAAATAACCATTTCAAGCCTGTTACTTGTTATGGCGTTCTTGCAGTTTTTCAGTAACGTCAGATAAGCTTAGTCCCTGATCTTGTAGCAATACAATCAAGTGATAGATCAGATCAGCGGATTCACACACTAATTCCGCCTTGTCACCCGACGTTGCCGCAAGCGCGACTTCAACGCCTTCTTCGCCCACTTTTTGCGAAATACGTTTGGTGCCACGGGCGTATAAACTGGCTGTGTAAGAAGATTCGGGATCTGCACCTTTACGATTAGCCAAGACTTGCTCAAGTTGATGAAGAAACACCAATGCAGGTTGTTCTTGTTTGCCTTCTGCATCGTTGTCGAAGCATGTTGGTGTACCTAAGTGACAAGTTGGCCCGATAGGGTTCACTTTTACTAATAATGTATCTTGGTCACAATCAAGGTTGATACTTTTAAGCTCAAGTACATTGCCAGAGGTTTCTCCCTTCGTCCAAAGGCGCTCTTTGGTGCGAGACCAGAATGTGACTTGTTTTGTTTCTAGCGTTTTGTTTAAGGCTTCTTTGTTCATGTACCCTAACATCAGTACTTGACCGCTGGTATTATCTTGAATGACAGCAGGGACTAATCCGTCTACTTTTTCCCAATTAATTGTTGTTACAAGGCTCATAGTCGGATCTCCACATTCTGTTCTTTTAAGTACTGCTTAAGTTCACCAATATTGATGATTTGTTTGTGGAATACGGAAGCGGCAAGTGCACCATCCACATTGGCTTTTTGATAAGCATCTGCAAAGTGAATCATTTCACCTGCACCACCAGATGCAATTAAAGGAACATGGCAAACTTCACGCACCATGTTCAATTGCTTTAGATCGTAACCGTTACGAACGCCATCTTGGTTCATCATGTTTAATACGATTTCGCCTGCGCCACGTTTTTGCACTTCCTGAACCCAATCTCGGGTTTCCCATTGGGTTGCTTTAGTACGTGATTCATCACCAGTAAATTGGTAAACCTGATATTTACCTGTTTCAGCATCAAAGTATGAATCAATACCCACCACGATGCATTGCACGCCAAACTTATCAGCAAGTTCTGTGATAAGCGCAGGGTTGGCAAGAGCGGGGGAGTTTATCGATACTTTATCTGCGCCAAATTGCAATATACGGCTCGCGTCTTCGATAGATTTAATGCCGCCAGCAACACAGAAAGGAATATCAATAACTTCAGCAACACGAGCGACCCAGCTTTTATCAACCACGCGCCCATCACTGGATGCGGTAATATCATAAAAAACCAGCTCGTCAGCGCCTTCTTCTGCGTAGCGTTTGGCTAAAGGGACAATATCACCAATAATTTCGTGATTACGAAACTGCACCCCTTTTACTACTTGACCGTCTCGAACGTCTAAACAAGGAACGATTCGTTTAGCTAACATAATTGTTTGACTCCTTGTTCTAGCTATTCCAGCACTGGAAAGCATCTTCAGCGGTAAATTTACCGTCTAATAAAGCACGACCTACAATGACGCCTGCCACACCGCTGCCTTTTAAGGCTGCAATATCGTTTAAATCGCCAATGCCACCTGAAGATTGAAATTGGACTTGTGGATATTGAGCACAAAGATCGACATATAGTTCAACATTCGATCCCGCTAAGGTGCCGTCACGTGAAATGTCGGTGCACAATACGTGTTTTAGCCCAACGGTTAGGAAGTCTTCAAGCAATGCCTCAATGCTCACTCCTGAATCTTCTTGCCAGCCAGAAATCGCCACGTTGCGGTTACCGTCTTTATCAATATTAACGTCTAGGGCTAAAACAATGTGTTCTGGTCCGTATTTTTCCATCCACCCTTTCACCATCTCTGGTTGCTTTACGGCTGTTGAACCAATAACGACACGTTGTGCACCAGCTTCCAATAAATCAGACACATCTTTTTCTGACCGTACACCACCACCAATTTGTATATTTGCCGGCGTGCTTGCCAATAATTGACGGATTAGGTCTAGTTGACGAGCTGATGTGTCTTTTGCTCCGGTAAGGTCGACTAAATGTAGCCAGTTAGCACCTGCTTGGTTATACAGCTTAAATTGTTCTGCTGGGTCTACTTTGTATTCAGTGACTTGGCCATAATCGCCTTGAAACAAACGAACGACTTGACCATTAATTAAATCGAGTGCGGGAATTATCATCCTAAATCCTTTTGATGCCTATAGATCAATTTATTCGTAAATTGTAATTTTTATTAGCAGGTTACATCTCTAAAAAATTCTTAATTAGTTGAGAGCCTGCTTTACTCGAACGTTCGGGATGAAACTGCACACCGAAATAATTGCCACTTTGAATCGCAGCACTAAAAGGCTGACCATACTCACACTGGGCGATGGTGTAATCGTTGACCTCTGTTGAAACCGGCATGGCGTAACTATGTACAAAATAGAAGTAGCTGCCTGCTGGAATACCCTTAAATAATGGGTGATTGTCAACGGGAGTAATCGTATTCCAACCCATGTGTGGCAAGGGTAAATTACCTGTTTTTAATTTTTTAATAGGGGCATCGCAAAGGTTTAAACAAGAAACAAGTTCTTTTCCGTTCTGTCCTTGTTCCTCAGATAATGCACCCAGTAATTGCATCCCCAAACAGATACCAAGTAATGGTTTATCGACCTGCTTGACGAGTTCAACTAAATCGCGCTCTTGTAGGTTTTTCATGGCTTCACTTGCCGTGCCTACACCGGGAAGAAATAACTTATCAGCATTTAGTACCACGCTTGTTTCTTTACTTATCGTAACGGTATAACCCAAGCGTTCAATCGCAAAGCGAACAGAAGATACGTTGGCACAGCCTGTATCAATGATGACAACTTTTTGATTTTCACTCGCCATTACAGAACTCCTTTACTGCTTGGTAGCTCATTACCGTCAACACGAATTGCTTGGCGTAATGTGCGACCAAATGCTTTGAACAAGCTTTCTACAATGTGGTGATCGTTATGACCTGTCGATGAAAGGTGCAAGGTACACGCCAGCGTATCTGTAAGTGAGCGGAAGAAGTGCGATACCATTTCGGTTGAAAGATCGCCAACTTGTTCTCGACCAAATTCAGCTTCAAATTTTAAATAAGGGCGACCTGATAAATCTAATGCACATTGTGCTAAGCATTCATCCATTGGCAAGCTAAAGCCAAAACGACCGATACCGCGCTTATCACCTAAGGCTTCTTTTAGTGCTTGGCCTAATGCGAGGGCTGTATCTTCAATGCTGTGGTGATCATCGATGTGTAAGTCGCCTTTCACATTAACCTGCATTTGAAAACCGCCGTGTGTCGCAATTTGATCGAGCATGTGATCAAAGAACCCCAAACCTGTCTCGATAGAGTTGTCGCCAGTTTCATCTAAATTCACTTTAACGCGAATGTCGGTTTCTTTAGTGGTACGAACAACTTCAGCAATACGAGGGTTTGTTGTTAGGTCTTTTACAATCTGTTGCCAGTTCAAGCTGCTCTTATCGGTAGGTCGTGGGTTGTATTGAATACCTTTGATGGCCATATTTTCAGCCAACTGACGATCAGTTTGACGATCGCCAATTACTGCAGATGTTGCGAAATCAACCCGACCTTGCTGTAGGTAACTTTTCACTAATCCTAGCTTTGGTTTACGGCAGCTGCAGTTGTCTTCATTGAAGTGTGGGCAAATTAATACATCATCAAACTTAACACCTTGCGACTCGAAGATTTCCATCATCATATTTTGCGGTGCATCGAAATCTGCTTGTGGGTAGCTATCTGTTCCCAAGCCATCTTGGTTAGTCACCATCACAAGTTTATACCCTGCATCTTGCAGCGTTAACAATGCTGGTATAACAAACGGTTCTAGCTTGAGTTTATCTAATCGATCAACTTGAAAATCAACGGGAGGCTCAACAATTAAGGTGCCATCCCGATCAATAAATAGAATTTTTTCTTTGCTCACAATGTACTTCCTTGTGTTTAATTAGATGAGTTTAATTCATCATTATTTGCTGATGCATTGCTCTGTGATGTGATATGAGCACGAATAAAGGCCAGTGTTTTTTCACATTCATCACGATTACCGACACTGATACGAATGCAGTTTTCAATAGGAGAACGTCGTAAAATAATGCCGTGATCCCATAATGCTGTGAATAAAGCATCGGCTTGTGAGAATTTCACCAGTAAATAATTACCGTAGCCATCATAGACAGTGACACCAGGCAGCATCCCTAACCCGGCTTGTAAGTAAGCACGATTTGCACTGATGTCGAGTACTTGATATTTCGTTTTAGCACGACCAGCGACAGACAAGGCTTGAACAGCTATATCAGCAACTGGCACTGGCACTGGGTACGGTGCAATAACTTTCAACAATAAGTTAATAACGTCAGTATTGGCTAGCGTAAAACCACAACGTAAGCCTGCTAATGCAAATGCTTTTGATAACGTACGAAGGATCACTAAGTGTGGGTATTTGGCGAGTAGATCTACCGTCGAGGTTTCAAGGCAAAAGTCGATATATGCTTCATCAACGACTACAATTGCTTTGTCTGTGGTCATATCAAGTAGCTTTTCGATATCTCGAGGCTTCATGATGTTACCGGTAGGGTTGTTAGGGCTACAAATGAACACTAACTTAACCCCATCAAGGTTATTTTCAATCAAAGGCAGATCTAATTGCCATTCCGGTGTTAGTGGCACTGTTTTCGTGTTGATATCAAACGTTTCTGCACTGATAGCATACATGCCATATGTCGGTGGGCAGTAAAGAATGCTGTCTTGGTTTGGTTCGCAGAATGTGCGAATTAATAATTCGATACCTTCGTCTGCACCGCGTGATGTCAGTACTTGCTTGCTATTAACGCCAGCATAATCAGCGTAAGCCTGAATAAGTTCGGCTGGTTGGCATTCACTGTAGCGGTTTAGGCGGCCACAGGTGACACTATATTCATTTGCAAAAGGTGATTCGTTTGCGTTTAGCCAAATATCACCACTACCGCCTAAACGACGTGCTGATTGGTAAGGCGTAAGTTCGCGTATTGTTTTACGCGCTAATTCTTCAATGCTCATTGTTACGCCTCCTTTTCTTTAGCTTGTTGTGCTTTTAATATTGCTTGCTGTTGTAACTTTTCAATACGAATAGTCACAGCACGTTTATGTGCATCCAGACCTTCGGCTTCAGCCATGGTAACCACTGTAGGTGCTAAGGTTTTCAGGCCATCAGCGGTGACTTCTTGTACTGTCATACGCTTAGAAAAGTCAGCGAGACCTAAGCTTGAATAGGTGCGAGTGTAGCCATAGGTTGGCAATACATGGTTAGTGCCAGAGGCGTAATCGCCCACCGACTCAGGCGACCAATCACCGAGGAAGATTGAGCCAGCATTATCCAATAAAGGCACTAACTCTCGTGGTTCTCGTGTTTGTACAATTAAGTGTTCAGGACCGTAGTGGTTAGAAATCGATATACACTGTGTGATTGTTTCCGTAACGATGAGGATACTCGATCCTAAGGCTTGGCGCGCAATATCAGCACGAGGTAATACTTGCAGTTGCAGTTGAATCGCATCGGCCACACGATCCGCAATGCTTGGTTCTGGTGTTAATAAAATAACTTGAGAATCAGGACCGTGTTCCGCTTGGCTTAATAAATCCGCGGCAATGAAATCAGGATCTGCTGTTTTATCGGCAATGACTAATACTTCGGAAGGACCAGCTGGCATATCAATCGCCGCGCCACGGAAATCATTACTGACTTGGCGTTTCGCTTCTGTAACGAATGCATTACCAGGTCCGAAAATTTTATCGACTTTAGTGACCGATTTTGTGCCATAAGCCATAGCTGCAATGGCTTGCGAGCCCCCAGCATTATAAATTTCTGTAATGCCACATAGCTGGGCCACATATAATATTTCATCGGCAATGGGTGGCGGTGAGCATAAAACGACCTGACGGCATCCTGCGATTTGCGCGGGAACACCAAGCATTAATACTGTCGATGGTAATGGTGCACTACCACCAGGTATATATAAGCCAACAGAGTTAATAGGGCGTGTTACTTGCTCGCATACTACGCCGGGTTGTGTTTCAACACGTAGTGGCTTTATTTTTTGTGCTTTATGGAATGTTACGATATTTTGATAAGCCTGTTGCAGCGCCTGTTTCATGTTATCGCTAAGCCGTGATGTAGCAGCCGTAACTTCCTGTTCAGATACTCTGATTGAATCAGGGCGAACTCGATCAAACTTTTCAGTGAGATCTAATAGTGCTTCATCACCACGTTGACGGACATCAGCAACCACATCAGCGACAATGGCGGTAATATTTGCGCCTTCAGTTATTGCTGGACGCTGAAGTAAAGACTCTTGCTGGTTTTCACTGAGAGATTGCCAAACAACCGTTTTCATTGTGTTACTCCATCATTTTTTCAATTGGCAGTACTAGAATAGAGCTCGCCCCTAATTCTTTTAATTGTTCCATTGTTTCCCAGAATAAGTTTTCAGTACTGACAAGATGAACGGCTACGCGGTTGTTATTTTGTGATAGTGGTAATACGGTTGGATCTTCAGCACCAGGTAGCAGCATTTTAATTTGCTCAAGACGATCTGTTGGTGCATGTAGCATGATGTATTTTGATTCTTTTGCCTGAATAACACCTTGCATACGTGTTAATAAACGGTCAATTAGCGCTTGTTTTTCAGCACCCAGATCGGCAGTGCATTGAATCAGTACGGCTTTAGAACGAAGAATAACCGCGGCTTCTTTTAGCCCATTAGCTTCCAGTGTTGCCCCTGTTGATACAAGATCACAAATCGCATCGGCTAGTCCAGCGCGAGGAGCGACTTCAACTGAGCCATTTAGCATACAAGGGCTGAATGTAACGCCTTGTTCGTCCATATAACGCTTAACAAGTTGAGGGTAGGTTGTTGCGATACGCTTACCTTGCAGATCTTGTGGTCCGTTATACGTTGCATCTTTGTCTATAGCGATAGATAAGCGACAGCCACCAAAATCTAAACGACGAAGCTTTTTATAATCAGATGGTTCATTGCGAGCTGCACGTTCTAGTCCCACTTCTTCTAGCTCATTCTCACCAATAACCCCAAGGTCAACAACACCATCCATGATAAGACCAGGAATGTCATCATCACGAACAAGGAGTAGGTCGATAGGCATATTTTCAGAGTGAACCACTAGGCGCTCACCCATCATGTTGAATTTAACACCGCAACGCTTAAGTAAATCTTGGCACTCTTTACTCAGACGTCCTTTCTTTTGAATCGCAATTCTTAATCGTTGTGTTTGCATGGTCATATTCCTTAATCCAATTCTGTAAAGTTAGTATTTTAAAGCTCTAAAACGCAAAAACCCTCGGAAGCGTTGCTCTCCGAGGGTTTGAATTCTTTATTTTATCAAACACTGGAAGAGTTTTTGGCTATCTTCCAGAGTGAGGCGTATCCTCCCGAAAGACTAGTCAGGATGATGATGGTGATGTAGGTTTACCATTGTGATACGCATAATTATTTACTCTGTATGGATAGTTACTGAATGCACTAGTGTGTAATGCTTGGTATTCACACTAACGAAGCTAATTAGAATTTGCAACATTAATTTTATGTAAATAGTGAATTCATTATTTATACCGACTAAAGTTCTTCTTTGTGCTGGATTTCTCACGGAGATACAGGGTATCCCGTGAGGAGGTTCTAGAATTGTATTAACAAAAGTGTAGCAGTGTGTATGTTAGTTAACGCGCCTATCAAACATAAATATCTAATAACCCTTTTTTATGTTTATTTGCTTGTTGTTTTTCAGGTTCTTCGGATGTGTCTTCTTGTTTGGTTTCAACCCGCTGGTGGCGATCAATGAGCATGGTTGATTGAGTGACTTTTTTGAGCTGTTTCTGTGCAGTTCGCGGCAGATTGTTGTTGGTATTGATCATGTCTTTCCCTCCACGTTTATAGATGTTGTATAGGACGTGTCGGCATATTAGTGAACAACTTGAGTGTTTTTTGTGCTGTTTTTTTGTGTGCATCAATGAAATGCTAGGCGGCTTTTGTGCAGAGAAATAATGTTGAGGGCGGGATAAGCAAAGAAGTAAGTAAAGAGATCTGCTAACGCTGATCTCTAGGATGTTTTAAGACGGATGATGTATTTCAGTTGCTGCGGTTATCCGCAACATTTTTTGAATTTCTTACCACTGCCACAGGTGCAAGGGTCATTGCGTCCAATGGTTTTGGTACTTACTGCTGGTTGAATCGCGGGTGGCGTTTCTGCAGTTTCTTCTACAGTGTGGTTTTCAGGATAATCGCCATCGATATAGAACCATTGCTGTTCTCCATTGACTTTTTCTTGCAGAAAACGAGAACGTTCATGAAGCGTATATTGCTCCTTTCCATCTTGATACATGGCTCTGAATTCAACAAAGCCTTCACCATTGTCTGCAATCTCACTGTTTATAACTTGAAGTCCAAGCCATTTTGAGTGAACTGAATCTGCAATTGCTTCGCGGTGTTGCTCTGCTTCACAACTTGGGTGGTAGGTAGCAACAACAAAATCAACAAGACCTAGAACGTGTGCACTGTAACGCGCGCGCATAATTTGTTCAGGGTGTGTCGCTGATGCGGCTGATTGATGTATTAGCTGACAACATTCAGCAAATTGTTTCTTGCTACCACATGGGCATAACGTGATTGGGTTAGACATGATTATTTGGTCGCTGATGATTTCTCTATAATTGCCGACCATTTTAATGACTCAACATAGACCTCTGCAACGTTTGTTTCATCAATTCCAAGTTCTTTACTGTAGAGGGAGACTTTATCCCAGTTTGCTTGGTCATAAGCGATGGCTAATTTAAGTATTATACCGAGAGGTCCTGTTTTACTCACTAGTGCAGCTTGAATTCCCGCGTTTAAAGGCAGCTGTTCAATTAGCTCTTCAATTGATTGATCAAGTAATGAATCAAGCAGTGAAAATAAACCCGTTAAAAAAGCCTGATTACTCACTATTTTGGGTGTTATGAGCACACTTAAACGCTCACAAAAGTTAGCTCTTTGTAAGGAGAGACTATATAACGATTGGGGTTTTTCCGCCAAAGCATGAGATGCAGCGACAAAAGAAATAAAGCGGCGTAATTTTTCTTCACCTAAATAGATTAATGCCTGTTTGAACGATGAAATAGGCTTCGACTTTGACGATGTAATAGTGTTTACATGGCGAAGCAATTTGTATGACAGTGATACATCGGTGGCTATAATTTTTTCAACTTTATCAAAGTTAACCTGTGGTAAGCATATTTCTTGATAGAGCTGCATTGTTGTTAAAGCTGATGGTTTCAGCGACTTACTTTGTATCATTTCGGGCTTACTGAAAAAGAAGCCTTGGAAAAAATCAAATCCAGCATCACTAGCTTCAATGAATTCAGCATACGTTTCGACCTTTTCTGCTAAAAACTTAATATTATTTTTCTTATATTTTTGTATAAAAAAGCGCGTTCTACTTATTGGTATCGCACGGATATCAAATTTAATAATATGGATGAAAGGTAAAAAACGTAGCCAATCTTTACTTGGAACAAAGTCATCTAATGCCAGCGTGTAGCCTTTTTTATAGAGCTCAATTACCGCTTCTAGTAATGCATCCGAAGGGGTGCAACTTTCCAGAATTTCAATCACAAAGCTTTGCTTGGGAAAAAGAAGAGGCGTTCTTTGAAGAAGGCTTGATTCTGGGAAATTTACGAAGGCTTTTTTACCCGCAGTGACTTGTGATGACCCTGAAGTGAAAAAATTATTGATCAATAAACGATTGGTTGCGAGCTCATCTTCAACATCAGGGAAGCAGTTATTTGGGCCATCACGAAAAAGTAATTCGTACCCGACGGTTACTTTGTCTTTATTTAGAATAGGTTGCCGTGCTAGGTATGAATGCATGTGCTTTTCGTATAACCAATATGAAGGAAATGAATAGGAAAACAATGCCAATTGTACCCATTAATAATGCTAGTGAATAGAATCATTTGATTAGTTATATTACAAATTACTATCAATACTCAATGTGATGTTCATTACAAATTAAGACAATGATATAGGACAAAGACTGATTATAGGCATTAATAGATAATATTTTTCCTTTTTCAACATATTGTACTTTAAATGAATATATTTACCTTGCTACAAGCGGGATTGCTTGTAGGAGGAGGCGTGTTTATTGCTATGCTTTTTTTATCATGGCGTAAAAACCGAGCGCATGAGGCGCAAACAAGAATACTTCCTATTGCTTTTATTGGTGGCTTTGCCAACTTTTGCGACACATTAGGTGTTGGTAGTTTTGCTATAAAAACGGCAGGTTATAAACAATTTAAGCTTATTGATGATCAGTTGTTACCCGGCACGTTGAATTGCCAAGCTGTTTTAGCAACCGTTGTACAATCGTTGATCTTTTTAACGGCTGTAGATGTTGATTCAACGACCTTAGTCAGCCTTGTCATTGCTGCTTGTTTAGGCGCAACATGGGGGGCTCGTTTAGTGTCTAGTTGGGATAGACAAGTCATTCGCCTTGTTATGTGCATTGCTTTACTCATTGTTGCAGGGTTAATGCTTGCGGGGCAGTTAAAGCTGTTTCCTTTAGGTGGGATGAGCTTGGGGTTAACTGGTTGGAAATTAGCCATTGGTATTATTGGTAACTTCTTATTTGGTGCACTAATGACCGTTGGCATTGGTTTATATGCACCGTGTATGGTAATGGTTTATTTACTGGGCATGCACCCGCTGGCTGCTTTTCCTATTATGATGTGTTCTTGTGCATTTTTAAGCTTTTTCTCTGCTAGCAGCTTTATTCGTATGAATCGAATTAATAGCCGTGCAGCGATTGTAGTGGCTATTACTGGGCCGATTGGTGTGGTTATTGCGGCGTATTTAGTGAAGTCATTAGATATGCATGTGTTGGCTTGGTTAGTGACTGCTGTTGTACTTTATACTTCAGCGACAATGTATCGTTCATGGACAAAAGAGCGCACCAGTCTGCGTACTGAAGCATCTGCTGGTTAGTACCTGCGACACCATTTTTCCGCTATAAACGATATTAGCTATAAAAAATATCCGATATAAAACAATAAAAGGTACGTTATGGCGTACCTTTTATTGGTCTAGCGTTGTGATACAAGATGTATTCCCGTTATTGTACTTTTTCGTTGAAATCACGCGTTTCAAGTTTACAGCCGTCAGGAGTACATACTAAAACGGAACCATGATGATACCAATCACCTAAAACCGTACGGGTTGCGGATTTTCCATTAACCTCAATATGGTGTACATCAGGACGGTGAGTATGACCATGGATCATATCAACAACGTTTTGTTCTGCCATTAATCGTACGACTTCATCTGGCGTTACATCCATAATACTGGTTGTTTTTTCTTTATTATTTTTACTGCTACCACTACGAATCTTATCCCCAACTTTTTGGCGATACGTTAAAGGTAAACAGAAAAATAGCCATTGAATGAAACGGTTATGCACTCTTTTTCGATAACGTAGATAATCCTCATCTTCAATGCAAAGTGTATCGCCATGAAGGATTAACGTGGGTGTACCGTAAAGGTCGATAACAGTGTGTTCAGGTAATAATGTCATGCCGGTTTCTTGGCAAAAACGTGACCCAATTAAAAAATCACGGTTACCATAAATGAAGTAGCAAGGCACGCCTGAGTCTGTGAGCTGTTTGAATGCGTGCTTTATCTGTTGCAGGAAAGGTGAGTTATCGTCATCTCCAATCCACATTTCAAATAAATCGCCGAGTACATAGAGCGCATCAATGTTTCTTGCTTCATGTTGCATGAAGTGAAGAAAACAATCGGTGATATCTGTACGTTCAGCGCTGAGGTGCAAATCTGCAATAAAGAGAGTAGTCATAATAGAAAGAGGGTGAGCAAACGCTCACCCTAATCAAAGATTATTCTTCGATTGTTACGTCGTTGATTACAACGTCTTCAACTGGCACGTCTTGGTGAACGTAGCCGCTGTTACCAGTAGAAACAGCTTTGATCTTGTTTACAACGTCCATACCTTCAATAACTTCAGCAAATACACAGTAACCCCAACCATCAGGCGTTGCTGATTTAAAGTCTAGGAATTTGTTGTCGTTAACGTTGATGAAAAACTGAGAGCTTGCAGAATGCGGTTCCATTGTACGTGCCATAGCAAGTGTACCCACTTTGTTGCTTAGGCCATTGCTTGCTTCGTTTTTGATTGTTTCACGTGTTTCTTTCTCAACCATACCAGAAGACATACCGCCGCCCTGGATCATGAAACCATCAATTACACGGTGGAAAAGCGTACCGTTGTAGAAACCGTCACGGCAATATTGTAGGAAGTTTGCACACGTTTCAGGCGCTTTTTCTGTGTTAAGTTGAATCTTGATGTCACCAAAAGTAGTGTGAAGCGTTACCATGAGATTGTCCTTTAATGGATTGTATATGCTTAGACTTTGAAGTCTAACTTACTAGTACCTATTCATACAAATTTTGATGTTTCAAATGGTGATAAAAATACAGTGAGTCATTGTGCTAGAAGCCAATAAATTCACACTGAAACTCGCATCTTGACGATGTTTGGGTATAATTACTTCTCTTATATCGACACCCATTAAATGAGTACGTACGAAGCATGTTGAAGATCTATAACTCACTGACAAAACAGAAAGAGGAATTCAAACCCATTCAGCCTGGTAAAGTAGGCATGTATGTCTGTGGGGTAACCATTTACGATTTATGTCACATTGGGCATGGTCGTACATTTGTGTCTTTCGATGTTGTTTCTCGTTACCTGCGATACTCTGGTTACGATTTAACGTTTGTTCGAAATATTACTGATATCGATGACAAAATTATCAAGCGTGCGGCTGAAAATGGCGAAAGTTGTGATTCTTTAACCGAACGTTTAATTGGTGAAATGCATAAAGACTTTGATGCTTTAGGCATGAAACGTCCAGATATTGAACCGCGTGCAACAGAATTCATCGCTGAAATTATTACCATGTGCGAGCGCTTGATTGAACGTGGCTTTGCATACGTGGCGAGCAACGGTGATGTTATGTTCGAAGTAAGCAAGTTTGAAGAATATGGTCGCCTATCTAGGCAAGATCTAGACCAGCTTCAAGCGGGTGCTCGTGTTGATATTGATATGGCTAAGCGTAGCCCTCTTGATTTCGTATTGTGGAAAATGTCTAAGCCTGGTGAGCCTACTTGGGAATCACCTTGGGGTGCAGGTCGCCCGGGTTGGCACATTGAATGTTCAGCAATGAACTCTGCAATTCTAGGTGATCATTTCGATATTCACGGTGGCGGTTCAGATTTACAATTTCCACACCATGAAAACGAAATTGCACAATCATGCTGTGCAACGGGTTCGCAATATGTGAATACATGGATGCACAGTGGCATGGTAATGGTTGATCGTGAAAAGATGTCTAAATCTTTAGGTAACTTTTTCACTATTCGCGATGTACTCGGTCATTATGACGCAGAAAGTGTACGTTACTTCTTGATGTCGGGTCATTACCGTAGCCAATTGAACTACAGTGAAGAGAACCTGAAACAAGCACGCTCGGCACTAGAGCGTTTATACACATCATTACGTGGTTTGGATTTGACTGCGCAAGCAGTAGGCGGCGAAGAGTTTGTTACGCGCTTTACTGCATCAATGAATGATGACTTTAATACTCCTGAAGCGTACTCCGTATTATTTGATATGGTTCGTGAAATCAACCGTCTAAAGGCTGATGAAACAATTGCCGACAACATTGCACAAGCATCAGCATTAGGTGCACGTTTACGTGAGCTAGCTGATATTCTAGGTTTATTATCGCAAGACCCAGAAGCTTTCCTTCAAGGTGGCGCTGGCCAAGATGATGTAGCAGAAATTGAAAGTTTAATTCAACAACGTCTTGATGCTCGCGCAGCAAAAGATTGGGCTGCCGCCGATGCTGCTCGTGATAAGCTACTTGCTATGAAGATTATTCTAGAAGATGGTCCGCAAGGAACAACTTGGCGCCGTAAGTAATTGCAGTACGTCAGCGATTACATATTGGGTAATCGCTGTGTAAGCCAATGAGTTAGAAGATAAATTGAAAACCGAAGCATTGGCTTCGGTTTTTTTATGTCATTTTTTTGTTTTCATCGCTGTTTTTATTATTGTTTTTGATAAGCGGAAGCACGAAAAAACAGGATATAAAAATATAGATGCACTATTTTGCTTTAAGAACGATATTTTGATTATGGATCCGGTGTCACCATTCGAAGCATAAATGTTCGATTTCGAGCGAAACTGATCACAATTAGTATATTCAATCGAAGCTAAATAGAAGGAAATCTTTATTATTCTTTCCGTGGTTTATCTTACTCATACTTGTTCCCTCCCTTTTCATATCGTGAAGGATAAGTATTGATTATTAAGGAAAATAATAATGAAAAAGCTATGGCTTACCGCTGCTATTAGTAGCACCTTACTTATGTCCCCATTTTTTGCTCAATCAGCATCTGAAACAGGTAAAGTCGTTGTTGCCCACCGCGGTGCATCGGGGTACCTGCCTGAACACACCTTGGCTGCAAAGGCGATGGCGTATGCTATGAAGCCTGACTACATTGAACAAGATGTTGTTATGACAAAAGACGATAAACTTGTCGTGCTTCATGATCATTATCTTGATCGTGTTACTAATGTCGCGCAAAAGTTTCCAGATCGAGCACGTAACGATGGAAGATATTACGCGATAGACTTTACCCTTGCTGAGATTAAGCAGCTGAGCGTAACTGAAGGGTTCAATGTCGACAAAGAGGGCAAGCAGGTTCAAGGTTTCCCTGAACGCTACCCAATGTGGAAGTCAGATTTTAAAGTCCCGACTTTTGAAGAAGAAATTGAAATGATCCAAGGTTTGAATAAATCCTTGGGTTATGACATTGGTATTTACCCTGAAATTAAAGCGCCTTGGTTTCACCGCCATGAAGGAAAAGATATCAGTAAAGCGGTATTAAAAGTGCTGAAAGAGTATGGCTATACCGATAAAGACAGCAATGTGTATCTGCAAACCTTTGACTTTAATGAGCTCAAACGTATTCATGAAGAATTAATGCCAGCAATGAATATGGATTTGAAGTTAATTCAGTTAATGGCGTACACCGATTGGAATGAAACCATGGTGTATGACAACAAAGGCAATTCACAGCCTTACAGCTATGATTGGATGTTTAAAAAAGAAGGGATGAAGCAAGTTGCTAAGTATGCTGATGGTATCGGACCATGGAAACCAATGGTTGTATCAGATAAATCCTCTAAAGGTAATATTCAATTAACAGGGTTGGTTAAAGCTGCCCATGCTGAAGGGATGAAAGTACATCCGTACACATTCCGCGCTGACCAAGGTAGAATTCCAACGTATGCCAATAACTTTGACGACATGTTAGATATTTTCTACAACACAGCCAATGTTGATGGTGTATTTACTGATTTTCCTGATAAAGCGGTAAATTATCTAGCTACTGAAAAGCAGTAAATAAATTGGTTTTGATAACCAGTGGGCGTTCAACCTAGGTAGCATTTAACGCATCAAGCTGAATATAAAAACAAAAAAGACAATATCGCAGCTGTGTTTAAGTAAACAGTAAACGTATTGTCTTTTTTTATGTTACAGCTTTGTTGGCTGCTCTCTATTTAATTTTAGCCGTGAAATAAAGCAAGTCCACACAAACATGTAACATTCATCTTATAAATGTTCCGGCAGTTTCGTTCCGCACTTTTTACAGTATTCCGCATCTGTTTCATGACCGCTGGTGGCACAGTTTGGACAGCGAATAAACTCGCGATGCGTTTTCATTTCTTGGCTGAGTTCAGCTGTTATGATGCCTGTAGGTACCGCAAGGATTGAATAACCTAATAGCATGGTAAGAGAAGCCAACGCTTTCCCCATAACTGTGTGGGGAATCATATCGCCATATCCTACGGTGGTTATGGTTACTATTGCCCAGTAGATACTCTGTGGAATGCTGGTGAAGCCGTTGTCGGGCCCTTCGATAACAAACATTAACGAACCAAATACTGTCACTAGAATGAGTACTGAACTAAAAAAGACGAATATCTTACGTTGTGCTTGTCTTAAAGAACGCAGCAAGATATTGGAATCTCTTAGATAACGCGCCAATTTAAGTATTCGGAATATTCGCAATACTCTTATAAGGCGAATAATCAGTAGGTAATTAGAACCGGGTATGAAAAAGGCAATGTAGGCCGGAATAATTGCCAGTAAATCTATGATGCCGTAAAAACTACGGGCATAAGCAATCGGTTTAGGGGAGCAATACAATCGAGTAATATATTCAATTGTAAATAATATAGTAAACAGCCACTCTGCATATAATAACGTATCAGGAAAGCGTGTTTCTACTGCTGAGACTGACGATAAAATGAGTATGGCTTCAGAGCTTAATATTGCAATGATTAAGGCTATATCGAAGTTTTGACCAGCTCGCGTACTAGTACCAAAAATGACTTGATATATTTTTTGTCGTTGAGTAAGTGCTGCCATGTTCGTTCTTCACTAAGCGTTAAATAAAAATGATGTTTTATGTCGAAAGGCTATTTAGCACTCACGGTTAGGCATCAGTAAAAGGTGAGGTTTATTATAGTATATCTAAGCCACCTCAAGGTGCAGGATTCAGAGTGACTTGTGTATATAATGAATAAGTTAGAATTCACCATATATAAAAAGGACTACCTAATTGGCAGCCCTTTTTTTAATCAAATTTCAGACTATTCAGCGCCTGTACTGCACTAACTATCAACTTAAGCCTGGAAACAGTGCTCTTAAGCCTGTTGCTATAAACTCAATACCTAAAGCCGCTAATATTAAGCCCATAATACGGGTAATAACGTTGATGCCTGTTTGACCTAAGAATCGAACAATAATAGGTGCCGCTCTAAATAATAGCCAACAACAGAACGCAAACGCGATAATTGTAGCGGCAATACCAAGCGTATTAGGGATACCAGGGAAGCGAGAACCATATACGATAGTTGAACTAATCGCACCGGGACCAGCCATTAAAGGCATGGCAAGGGGGACGACACCAATCTGCTCTCTGCTCGCGGATTCTGATTTCTCTTGCTTGTTCTGTTTATCTTCACCGAGTTTACCACTCATCATTGAGAAGGCAATTGTGAGTAATAATAAGCCGCCAGCTACCCGAAAAGAATCGAGCGAAATGCTGAACATATCAAGCAGAAATTGACCTGCAAGTAGAGATACAGTCAAAATAATTGCGACAGCTATATTGGCAGTAAATGCGGTTTTGTTTCTTTCTTCAGGCCCCATATGAGCCGTTAAAGTAACGAAAATAGGCATGATGCCGATAGGGTTTACTGCTGCAATTAAACCGACGAAAAATTGTAAAAAAATGGCGAATTCTAGTGACTGCATTGTTTGACCATTAGACAAACGTTAATAAAAAAGAAGCGTACTTCTTGCTCACGATTTGCATTTATATTCTCTATTCGCATTCATTAATTCTGCTTTGATAACAGTTAATTGAAGGCATAAAACACAAGAACATAAGGGAGAATGAGGAATGAATCACTATTGTATAGTGATGATTTATCCGAGTCTCTGCCAATCAGCAACACTTTAAGCTAAAGAAGATAAATCCACCAATTAAAAATTGTTATATCTAACAATAAACATTCTAATGATTTTGTTCCTTGTTAACAGGCTGTAAATTTAAGGCGAACTGTATTACTCTAAGTGGGTAATGTTCGTGCTAGTAAATATGAAACAAAGTTTAATCACTCAGCGATTAAAAATGTGATTATTGTCACAACTGATAACGTTTTTTACATACTATGTATAAATATTACGTAATATTTCCGCAGGTTTTGAAGGTTTATTTTGTTTTACTTACTTTTAAAAAGGTTATAGGTCGTATTTTTGGCTGTAACTTATTGATTTGGTCTTTTTGAGATCAAAAGTTGACAAAAATTACTCCTTTTGGATTACAAGTGATCTAAATCAAATTAATTCGCAGTGTGAAATTTTATAATCAGTTTTGAAAGCAATTTACTAAGTATGTGTGTTGCGGGATTGTTGAAACAATAAGCTTCCATCCAGCCGCCTTAAAGGATTTAAGACGTATCCTTACTAAAGAATTTTCAATATTAAGTTAGGAGTTAACTATGCCTGTTACAAATATGGCTGAACTAGATGCAATGGTTGCCCGCGTAAAAGCTGCTCAACAAGAGTTTGCAACTTTCTCTCAAGAGCAAGTTGATAAAATCTTTCGTGCTGCTTCTCTAGCGGCGAACAACGCACGTATTCCTCTAGCTCAACAAGCTGTAGCTGAGTCTGGTATGGGTATTGTTGAAGATAAGGTTATCAAAAACCACTTCGCTTCAGAATTTATCTACAACAAATACAAAGACGAACCAACTTGCGGTATTTTGGAAGAGAACGAAGAGTTCGGCACCATGACTATCGCAGAACCAGTAGGTATCATTTGTGGTATCGTACCAACTACGAACCCAACATCTACTGCAATCTTCAAATCTCTTATCTCTCTTAAAACACGCAACGCAATTATCTTCTCTCCACACCCGCGTGCTAAAAACTCAACAAATGATGCTGCTAAATTAGTGCTTGATGCTGCTGTTGCTGCTGGTGCGCCAAAAGATATCATCGGTTGGATTGATCAGCCTTCAGTTGAACTTTCAAATGCATTAATGAAGCATGACGATATTAACCTTATTCTTGCGACTGGTGGTCCAGGTATGGTTAAAGCGGCTTACTCTTCGGGTAAACCAGCTATCGGTGTTGGTGCGGGTAACGTGCCTGTAGTTATTGATGAAACTGCTGATATTAAGCGTGCTGTAGCATCTGTACTTATGTCTAAGACATTCGATAACGGTGTTGTATGTGCTTCTGAGCAAGCAGTTATCGTTATGGACGAAGTATATGACGAAGTGAAAGCACGTTTTGCATCTCACAACGGTTATGTCTTGTCTAAAGCTGAAGCTGATAAAGTACGTAAAATCTTACTTATCAACGGTAACCTAAACGCAGATATCGTTGGTCAGCCAGCAACTAAAATTGCTGAAATGGCGGGTGTTACTGTTCCTGCTGATACAAAGATCCTTATCGGTGAAGGCGTTGAAGTTAAGCACGAAGACGAATTTGCACACGAAAAACTATCTCCAACGTTAGGTATGTTCCGCGCAACTTCTTTTGAAAATGCGGTAGAGCAAGCTTGTACTATGGTTGATATCGGCGGTATCGGTCACACATCTGGTCTATATACTAACCAAGATGTAAACAAAGATCGTATTAAGTACTTCGGCGACAAGATGAAGACTGCACGTATTCTTGTAAACATCCCGACTACTCATGGTGGTATCGGTGACCTTTACAACTTTAACGTGGCACCTTCTCTAACTCTTGGTTGTGGTTCATGGGGTGGTAACTCTATCTCTGAGAACGTAGGTCCTAAGCACCTTATCAACAAGAAAACTGTAGCGAAGCGAGCTGAGAATATGTTGTGGCATAAACTACCTAAGTCAATTTACTTCCGTCGTGGTAGCCTTCCAATCGCAATGAGCGATCTAGAAGACAAGAAACGTGCATTTCTAGTTACTGACCGTTTCCTATTCAACAACGGTTATGCTGATGATGTTGTTAAACTACTTAAAGCTCAAGGCATTGAAGTTCACACTTTCTTCGACGTAGAAGCTGATCCAACGCTATCAGTTGTTGAGAAAGGTGCTGAAGCAATGAAGAGCTTCCAGCCTGACGTAATCATCGCACTTGGTGGTGGTTCTCCGATGGATGCTGCGAAGATCATGTGGGTTATGTACGAACACCCAGAAACTCACTTTGAAGAACTAGCAATGCGCTTTATGGATATCCGTAAACGTATTTACAAGTTCCCTAAAATGGGTAAAAAAGCCGAGCTAGTATGTATTACTACTACATCTGGTACAGGTTCTGAAGTAACACCTTTCGCTGTTGTTACAGACGATAAGACGGGTGCTAAGTACCCACTAGCTGATTATGAATTAACACCTCAAATGGCTATCGTTGATGCAAACTTAGTAATGAACATGCCTAAGTCGCTAACAGCATTTGGTGGTTACGATGCAGTTACTCACGCACTAGAAGCTTACGTTTCTGTTCTGGCGAACGAATACTCAGATGGTCAAGCTCTACAAGCGCTTAAGATGCTTAAAGAATACCTACCATCAAGCTACGCAAATGGTGCTGCTGACCCAATCGCTCGTGAGAAAGTTCACAATGCTGCAACTATCGCTGGTATTGCGTTTGCGAATGCTTTCTTAGGTGTGTGTCACTCAATGGCTCACAAAGTGGGTGCAGAGTTCCACGTACCACACGGCCTAGCTAACGCATTGTTGATTTCTAACACAATTCGTTACAACGCGAACGATAACCCAACGAAGCAAACTGCGTTCTCTCAGTATGCAAGCCCACAAGCTCGCCGTCGTTATGCAGAAGTTGCTGATCACTTGAGTCTATCTCAAGCTGGTGACCGTACTGCTCAGAAGATTGAGCGCCTACTAACATGGTTAGAAGAACTGAAAGTTGCACTAGATATCCCGCTATCAATTCAAGCTGCGGGTGTTCCAGAAGCTGATTTCCTAGCGAAACTAGACCAACTGTCTGTTGAAGCGTTCGATGACCAATGTACAGGTGCTAACCCACGTTACCCTCTTATCAGCGAGCTGAAAGAAGTACTAACGTCTGCTTACTACGGTACTCCGTATATCGAAGGTGAAACTTTCGAAGGTACGACTGTAATTAAGAAGTCTGAGCCTGTAGCAGTAGTTGCTGAAAAAGTAGAAAAAGTGAAAGCAAAGAAAGAAGCAGCTAAAGCTTAATTCTTAAATAGCGAATCATGATTATTAAACCCGCCAATTTGGCGGGTTTTTTTATGGAGGGAGTTTTCATCGCTAGGGTACATTTGCTTATCCCACTTCGGCTTCGATCATTCTTCCATTAAAATAATCATTTGACACAATATACTCAGCACTTCTTACTATTTCGTATTGAAGGTGTTGGTTTAATAAATTGCCTTGCGGGTTATTTGCTTCGTGGCTGAAGCACATAGGTACAACCCCACCAACCCGAATATTAAATTCAGCAAGTTCTGATGCCCAACTCTGTGTTAAACCTGAAATCATCGCTTTGGAACCAGAGGTTATGGTGGATTGAGTATTGAATTGATGAGCTGCAAGATTAATTATTAGACCCTTGCTGTTGTTTTTTCGCATGTAGTTAGCGGCTTGTTTGCCAAAAATGAAAAATGTTGTCGCCCCTTTTGTCATTGAGCGGCAAAATTTATCAACAGAACCATCACTGAATAAGCTTGGAAGATCTTCCCCCAACCAATAATTGACAAGTATATCGATTGCCCCAAAATGATTATGCACATCATTGATTGCATGCATGATGGTGTTTTCATCTTTACTTATTAGCAAAAATTGTTCGCAAGAACCACCAATTGCGAGGCATGCCTCATAGGTCTGTTTTAGTGTAGATGGATTAGTGTCAAGTAAAGCAAGTTGTGCACCTAGGGAGGCAAAGTGCATTGAAATTGCTTTTCCCATCGGATTGCCTGCTGCGGTTATTAAAATAACTGAGTTCGCAATATCCATTCCTACCATCCAGCTTATAAATTACTAACGTTATTTGAATATACTGACGCCTTTTCAATTGATTGAATGTGAAAAGACACGCATATAATGAGACTCTGTTAATAAATGTTAGTAAAGTGTGAAGATGCTTCCTTTGGGAGGTATCAAAGCTATGATGACTGTCACGAAATAAATATTTATCTAACGAATGCTGGAAGAGTAGGTAGCATTATGCTGAATGATACATTTCTGCATAGCGTTTTGATTGTATCAATGATAAATACAAATCTTGTGGTGATGCTTGAATGGTTGCATCTTCCGTTGGCGGTAATTTACGGCGTTCGTGACCAGATAGATTATGGTACAACTCTTCGGGCATACCTTTTGTACCTAGTGGGGGGAAAGTAAGTGCTGTTGGCTTTAATTCATGAAGAAATTGCGAGCTACTTAAACCTCCGTTATGAAAAGCATCTGCTTGAGCGGCTGCGCGATCATAACAATACTCAGTACTTGTTAGCGGTTGCGGGTCGGGTAGTTCAAAATATGCGCGTAGATCTGCTTCTGTTTGTTCTGAAGCTGGTGCTGGGTCTACGGGGGTTCTCTCTAGATGATCCGGTGATAGAAAAGCGAGCATTAACGCAAAATCAGCACGGCGACCACCTTCAACCGCATGGTTGAGTTGGTTACCAAGCTGCACTTCGTTAATTAACTGTGCTTTATCTAAAGTGTGGACTTGCATCGCTATAAGAGATTCCTTGTTAAAGTATCTCTTTATCGGACTGTTATAGCAGAACTTTAGTCTAAATATTCATTATTTATGAAATGATTCAATTGTATCTTTTTCTAGTGTAGCAATGGCTACACTCATGCGGCGTAGCGCTTCAACAAGCGTTTCATGGGTACAGCTAAAGTTTAACCGTACAAATTTTGGATCACCAAAATCGGCTCCAGGAGAAAGACCAACACCTGCCTGCTCAAAGAATTTAAAAGGGCTTGTGACAGGTAACGCTGAAGCATCAATCCATGCTAAATAGGTGGCTTCAATGTGCTGAATCGTTAAATAAGGCATGCAGTTGATGGCAGCTGTTAGCGTGCCACGGTTTTGCCGTAAGTAGGCAAGTTGTTGCTCTAACCATGGCTGTCCGCTTTCATAAGCCGCTTGTGCAGCGGTATAGGCGAGTACATTAACATCGGGTACTATTCCCGCTCGCACTTTATTGAATTTATTACGCAGAGCAGAATTTGGAATGATAGCCATTGATGCTCCAAGACCTGCGATATTGAAGGTTTTGCTGGGTGCTATTAACGTGACAGACCGTTGCTCGGCGCTTTTATTCAAACTTGCAAACGGTATGTGTTTTACATCCGTATCTAGAATTAAATCGCAATGAATTTCATCGGAACATACATATAAGTCATTTTTTTCAGTGAACGTTAATATTTGTTCTAATTCGTTGCGACGATATACCGTTCCACCAGGGTTTAATGGGTTACAGAACAAGAGAAGCTTGGACTCTGGAGCGGTTTCCACTTGTGTAAAGTCGATTAACCAGCGTTTATCTTGCAATGTGACTGGCGCGTATGAAGCAGTACGTTGCGCTAGTTTAATGGATGATACAAATGGAGGATAAATTGGCCTTGGCGTAATCACACTTTGATGTGCTTCTGTTAGTGAACGCACTGCGAGATTAAGGCCACATACTAGACCGGGTAAGAATACAATCCACTCGGGTTGAATATCCCAGTTGTATAACGTTTTCATACGCTCAACGAGTAATTCAGTTAAACGAGCAGGGGGTTTACCATAGCCAAAAACACCATGATTGATATGTTCTTGTAATGCTTCTGTTATTTCTTTAGGTACACGAAAATCACTGTCAGCGATCCACATGGGTAAGATATCTTCATTCTCATATTTATCCCACTTTATGCTATTGGTTTGTTTGCGGTCGACATGTGAGTCAAATAACGCATTAGATATAGTTGCTGACATAGTGAATTCCATTTGTTTTGAAAGCTAGATGAATAATTGCTTAGGCTTTGTTGAAAGTAATATTATTCGCACATTTTTGAGATATAAAAAAGCCCCAGATAGTCTCTGAGGCTTAGGTATTACTCTTGATTTACGTTCAGGTTATCTTGTTTGATTAGAACGTTGTTTTACACCAAACTGATCAGCGGCGTAAGCAACACGGTCTTCAGGTGGCGGCATTTTAGCCGTCATACCTAAATGCTCGATATGTTGCAAGCGAGGTAATAAACCACAGCCATTGGCAATTTGAATCGCTAAACCGGGTCGTGCATTGAGTTCTAACACCATAGGGCCTTTGCTTTTATCAAGTACCATATCAGTACCCAAATAGCCTAACCCTGTCATTTCCCATGCACTGGCTGCAAGTGTTAATAACTTGCTCCAGTTAGGTACCGCTAATTCGCTTAGCAATCGATCGGTATCTGGGTGGTGTTCAATCGGTTGATTAAATTGCACTGCACGTACCGCTTTGCCTGTCGCAATATCGATACCGACCCCAACAGCACCTTGGTGTAAGTTTGCTTTACCATCTGATGCTGCGGTTGAACAACGCATCATCGCCATTACAGGGTAGCCCTTAAATACGATGACACGTACATCAGGCACACCTTCAAAACTGAAACCATCGAACACATTATCAAATTGGATCAGGTTTTCAATCATTGCTACGTCATTCTTACCACCCAGAGAGAACAACCCCGCCAGTGTATTGGTAACGTGACGCTCAACATCTTGTTTATTTATTTGTGCACCAGATGGCTTAGTATAAATACCATCTTTATGATTAATAATAACAAGAATACCTTTACCACCAGAGCCTTGTGCTGGTTTGATAACAAATCCCGGCCAGTTTTTAACCATGTCGTGAACACGTTTCACGAACACTTGGCTATCAATGACGCCAATCAGATCGGGGACTGTTGCACCGGCTGCTTGTGCGATAATTTTCGTTTTTAACTTGTCATCAACTAACGGATAAAGCGTCCGGTCGTTATAACGACCAATATAGCTATGATTCCGCTTATTCATGCCCATAATACCGCGATCGCGCAGCTTAAACGGTGAGGTGAACTGTGACAATATAGACATAGTTTAGTCCTCCGTTAATGGTTTGAATCGACGAAGTTCGCTTAAACGATAGCCTGTGTAATTACCGAGCACTAGAATGACAGCCATGATAATAAGCTGCATACCGATAAAGTTGAATGTAAGGTGACGAACAATCTCATTGGTCATTGCGATATAGACTAAAACCGCCGTTAACAATGAACCACCACCTTGAATGAAGACTTCTTTTGCCCCTTCTTCTTCCCATAGAATAGACATACGTTCTACAGTCCACGATAGGATGATCATCGGGAAGAACGTAATCGTTAGACCTTCGACTAAACCAATCTTAAAGGCAACAACGGTAAATACTGAAATAATCAATATCACCGAGATAATGACCGTGGATATTCGGGCGACGAGAAGTAAGTTGAGTTTAGAGAGGTAACTACGAATTATTAGACCAGTGCCAACAATCAATAAGAAGCCGATAATACCAGTGATCAACTGCGTTTGTACAAATGCGACAGCGATCAATACTGGCATGAATGTACCAGATGTTTTTAGCCCGATGATAACGCGCAGGAAAACAACAATTAGCGCACCAATAGGCACAAGCATGATGGTTTTGAACATTGCTTGTTCTTCAACCGGCAGCGTATGAATCGAGAAGTTTAAGAGGTCTTCTGCCTGTACTTTTTCTCTTGTTGCCTGTTGAGGGGTAATATCTTGTGCAATGATTGAGAAACTAATGTGTGAGTTACGACCGCCAACAACATCCAATAATGAATGACCTTGCTGATTCCATACTAATACGTTATCAGGGCGACCTTCGTTACCAGTTAGAGGATCAAATAGCTCCCACTTTTCAGAGGCGGTATCCCATACTTCAACCATAGGATTAATGCTTTGGCGGCGACGACCGTCTTCAAGTTGAAGTCCACCAACCACACGGCTATGAATTTTTTCTAAAGAAAGTAGCCCAGTAATGGCTTCTTCACGGCTTAGGTTGTTGAGAAGCAAACCTGCATTCTGATTTTGTTTATCGTTAAATTGTTTAATCAATTCACGTGTCAAAGTCAGATTGTCAGAAGAACGAGTGCGGGCTTGGTCAAGCAATGCTGTGGCAGCTGTTTGTTGTGGGTTATCTAAGCTAACCATCATTGGCTCACCCTTGGGAGGGGTGTCTTTATAACTGGCCTGATCATCGATAAGCATCTGCGTTTTGTAATACAGAATTTGTTGTCCCATTGCTTCACGAATAGACCATTCAGCACGGCGACCTTTATCGGTATCAATTAACGCAACACCGTAACCTGGTGATGACGTACTTTCATCAATTAATGTGAAGCCCTGCTGTGTTTCAGGTGCTGCCATTGAGATTTTAACCGGATCACCAATCGCATCGAATTCAACGCGTGCTTCTACTTCCCAAACGGCACGTTCAGCACCTGGCGTCCAAGGTACGCCATACACATCATGACGGTACATGCTTAGTGCAATACCCGCAAAGACGAGCAATGAAACTATAAAGTAAAAAGGTATTCTTGACGTCATGACATCCTCATCATTTAATTATTAGTCTTTGATGCCGTTTCGGGCTGACTCTTTCCTTGGATAAATTGTTTGCCAACATCGACTAAGGCAATGTCTTTAAAAAATTCACGACCGAGCAATACGGGATAGGCCATTTGAGTGCGATCTGCCAATGTAAATTGTACTTTCTCGTGTAATGATCCTAATTGAATCCATGCATCTATAACGGGGCGTCGAGCTGCTTCTTCTGAAGTTGATTGACGAATTTTAACCCAGCGTACAACTGGCGCTTCAATGATTTCCGGCTTTTTACTTGTTTCATCGTTAAGGTGACTTAAGTTAAAGCGAACCCATTCTTTACCATCACGTTCGAAAACTTGCAGATCAACAGCATTCAGTGACGATGTTGTTGCACCAGTATCAATCCGAGCCTTAAAGTGCTGCTTAACCGAATCAAGCCAAATCCATTCTTCTTGGCCTAAAACTGCTTTGCCATTAGCAACTTTTACATCAATGGGTTTTGCTTCTGCTGGAATCGTTATAACTTGTTTCTCTACAACCAGTTTAGGTTGAGTTAATACTTTATGCTTAACGAACTTCACATCTTTTGAAACTGATGATAATTCATTTTCTAAATTGGCAATGTGTTCATTTTGTTCATTAATTTGCTGAGTCATTGTCTCAAGCTGAATATTGACATTGCTTTCCATTGTATTAATGGCAATTAAGGTTTCTTCGTGATTTTTTGACTGCGTAAGTGTACAGCCTGAAAGCATGGCTAAAGTGAGTAATGTAAAGCTACGGCGAAGCATGGTCTCTCCCAGAAGAACTTCTATTTTTCTATAAGCGGCGATAGTTTAGCGTAAAAAAAGGGATGCGAAAAGCACCCCTTTGTCAGTGGTTAGTCAGGATTCCGAGCAACTAAAATAGCGCGCTTAGGTGCAGGGTAACCCTCAATGGTTTTTGTTGGATCATCTGGGCTTAAATACTCCGGTAAGGAATTATTGGTCATCCAATCTGTCGATCGTTGCTCATCGGTGGTTGTTACACTTTCATCAACAATACGGACATCAACAAAACCACATTTTTCCATCCAGACTTTTAACGCTTTTGCTGATGGGAAAAAGTACACGTTGTGCATTTGCGCGTAACGACCAGTCGGCACGAGTACTGAGTTTTCGTCACCTTCAATCACCAAGGTTTCAAGAATCACTTCACCATCTTTACGAAGTTGGTTCTTTAGCTGAATGATGTGATCTAATGGCGAACGACGGTGATAAAGTACACCCATACTGAAAACAGTATCGAATGCTTTTAATTCTGGTAGCTGTTCAATACCTAAAGGTAATAAAAACGCACGGTTATCATTGCCCATTAGGCGACGAATCGCTTCAAACTGGATTAAGAAGAGGTTAGAAGGGTCGATGCCCACGGTTAACTCTGCACCTTCACCCAACATACGCCACATGTGGTAGCCGTTGCCACAGCCAACATCTAACACTGAACGACCTTTCAGCGGTGAGATATGCGGTAATACGCGATCCCATTTCCAATCTGAACGCCATTCAGTATCAATGTGGATACCGTGCATGTTGTACGGGCCTTTACGCCATGGGTGCAATAAACGTAACAGGCTTTCTAAGCGTTTTTGTTCGCCGATAGCAACACCATCTTCATAACGAACACTTACTTCGTTTTTGATATCGATGATATCAGGCTTATCTGTCGGGAATTTTTTCAATGCACGCATCCAGCGACCCATGTCGCCGTGCTCTGCTTCTTCCCAGTCACTTAATTGCTTTGGTAAGGTATTTAGCCAAGGGCGAAGTGTTTCGTGCTGGGCGATTAGCTTATAAAACTCAGAAAAACTAAACATAGTAAAACAAAATACCTTATTTAATAGCGAACATAGAACCGAAATTAAAGCACTGGAACCATACTTCAGTACTACTGAAGCCAATTTCAGTTAAGCGTTTTTTGTGCGTATCAATACTGTCGGGGCGCATTACGTTTTCGATCGCGCTGCGTTTTTGACTGATCTCTAGCTCGCTGTAACCGTTGGCTCGTTTAAAATCGTGGTGAAGATCGATGAGCAATTCGTGTGCTTGCTCATCGTCAAAAATATATTTTTCAGACAGGATCAAAATGCCACCAGGACGCAACCCTGCGTAGATTTTCTCTAGTAGCATTTGTCGATCTTCAGGTACTAGAAATTGCAAGGTGAAGTTCAAGACAACCACAGAGGCATCGGCAATATCGATATTACGAATATCGGCTTCAATCACCTGTACTGGGGTATCAGAACGGTAGGCATCAATATGTAGTCGGCAACGCTCAACCATGGCAGCTGAATTATCGACAGCGATAATTTCGCAGCCTTCTTGCTGAATAGAACGACGCATAGACAGCGTGGCGGCACCTAAAGAACAACCCAAGTCATATATCTTTGAGTGTGGTTTAGCAAAGCGTTCCGCCAACATACCAATCGCAGAGATGATATTGCTGTACCCGGGAACCGAGCGCTGAATCATATCTGGAAAAACTTCTGCAACTTTTTGATCGAAAGTAAAATCACCGAGTTTTTCAATTGGCGCAGCAAAAATATTGTCTTGGCCTGCCATTCTCACGAACCTCTTAATTGATAAAGAACATGGATCCTGCTGTTCAACGCAAAGCGTGTTCCATCACCCTCTGAAAGGTCGCGTATTGTAGAGAAAATGATGTCATTTGTCTTTAGTGAATTAATAATAAACAGCCCTGGTTCATTACGTAATTAAACAGAAGAAACTGTCGCTGCTAGAGTAATGTAATTTGAGGGCTTGCTTCTGGTTCCGGAGGAAGCGCAATATCAGGCAACGATAATGCGCTGTTCGCAATGCGTTGCTGTAATTTTTGATACAGACGAATGGCTAATTCAGGGGCTAAAACATTGTCAGGAGTGTGGATGAACAAGTACGGTTGTTTCCCATCGGCCATCCACTTGGGTAACCGGGTTAGTCAGTTATCAAAGAAAGGGTCGTTACTTAAATCTTCAGGATGGCCAATAAAGCGAATCATTGGCTGCATAGCCGTTGCGATGGCATGAACAGGCACATGCGGTTTCTTTTGGTGGGCGTCAATTACCGCTTCAGAGGTCGGTGGGGCGGCAAACACTGGGCGGCTATCCATAATAATACGGTTGGCTTGGTGCTCGATTAGCAATCCATTTAAGGCTTTTTCAGCTTCACCTTTATTGAAAAAGGCGTAATGCCTCACTTCAACACCATAAGTAAGGTGCTTAGGGATCTTTTGTAGAAACTTTTTGAGTGCGGGTAATGCATCAGGTCCAAAGTTGGCGGGTAATTGAATTTTCCATAGCCCAACTTTACTTTCAAGTGGCACCATTACGTTGAAAAAATCCGCTAACAGTTGATCACAATGCATTAACTGACTTTGATGAGTAATGGTGCTGGGCAGTTTGAAGGTAAATCGAAAATCACTCGGGGTTGCATCATGCCATTTTTTTACCGTGGTAATTGCAGGCGTTGCATAAAAAGTGGTGTTGCCTTCTACAGTATTAAAGACCTCTGCATAGCGCGCTAAACGGTCACTATTTTTACATCCAGAGCCATATAAACTTTTCAGCCATTGGTTATGAGACCACATAGCTAGGCCGAGAAAAAGAGGCCTATTAGTTGGAATTGTCATAACAATCCTCTCTCATTGAATGATTTTTGAACGTTGATACATTACGTATTAGTGCTGTAAGTCTTTATTGTGAGTACAGAATTTGCGTTTGGTCAACGTTATCTGCAAAGAAGTGAGTATTTTTCCTTGATTTAGGGGGCGGATTTTTCCTACATTGGTTTTTTTGCTTTATAATGTTTCGTCATTTTTGCATCTTGGCCACACTTAACATCCTAAATTGGATAAAGATTGAGCGGTTAGTGGTCAGGAATGAATCAGCCTGTGCAAGGTAAGTGATTAGCTTGCTGAAATCGCTCACAGGATATTAGTAAACAGATCAGGAATTTCTTATGCGCACCCAATATTGTGGTCACCTGAACAAGTCCCTTGAAGGACAAACAGTAGAATTATGTGGCTGGGTTAACCGTCGCCGTGATTTAGGCGGTCTAATCTTCATCGACATGCGAGATCGTGAAGGTATTGTTCAGGTAGTTGTCGACCCGGATATGAAAGATGTATTCGAACTGGCTAACCAACTGCGCAACGAATTCTGTATCCGTCTTATCGGTGAAGTACGCGTTCGTCCAGAAAGCCAAGTAAATAAAAAAATGGCAACAGGTGAAGTTGAAGTCTTGGCTACAGGCCTTGAAATTATCAACCGCTCTGACGTGTTACCACTAGATTTCAATCAGAATAACTCTGAAGAACAACGCCTTAAGTTTCGTTACCTAGACTTACGTCGTCCTGAAATGAGCGATCGCATTAAACTACGCGCTAAAGCATCTAGCTTTGTTCGTCGTTTCCTAGATGAGAATGCATTCCTAGATATTGAAACACCAGTATTGACTAAAGCGACACCAGAAGGTGCACGTGATTACTTAGTACCAAGTCGTGTACACAAAGGTAGCTTCTACGCGTTGCCGCAATCACCACAGCTATTTAAGCAGTTGTTGATGATGTCTGGTTTCGATCGTTACTACCAAATCGTTAAATGTTTCCGTGATGAAGATTTACGTGCTGACCGTCAGCCTGAATTCACACAGATCGATATCGAAACCTCTTTCATGAGCGCCGAGCAAGTGCGTGGGGTGACAGAGCAGATGATCACTGAAATGTGGAAAGAGCTACTTAATGTAGATCTGGGCACATTCCCTATCATGTCATTCGAAGAAGCGATGCGCCGTTTTGGTTCTGATAAGCCAGATCTACGTAACCCGCTTGAATTGGTAGACGTTGCTGACATCCTAAAAGATGTAGACTTCAAAGTATTCTCTGGCCCTGCTAACGACGAAAAAGGCCGCGTTGCGGTTATCCGTGTTCCTGGTGGCGCATCATTGTCGCGTAAGCAAATTGATGAATACACTAAGTTCGTGGGCATCTACGGCGCGAAAGGTCTTGCATGGATGAAAGTGAACGACCGTGAAGCTGGCTTTGCAGGTGTTCAATCTCCAGTCGCTAAATTCTTGAACGAAGAAGTGGTTGCAACCCTATTAGATCGTACCCAAGCACAAACGGGCGACATCATCCTATTCGGTGCTGACAGCAAGCGTGTTGTTACTGAAGCGATGGGTGCACTACGTCTTAAGCTGGGTGAAGATCTTGAATTGACTGACAAGTCAGCATGGAAACCGCTATGGGTTATCGACTTCCCGATGTTTGAAGAAGACGATGAAGGTAACCTACATGCAATGCACCACCCATTCACATCACCATTAGGTATTACGGCTGAAGAATTGGCTGTTAACCCTGCGGCTGCGAATTCAAACGCATACGATATGGTAATTAATGGTTATGAAGTGGGCGGCGGTTCTGTGCGTATTCACAACGCAGAGATGCAATCAGCAGTATTCAGCATTCTAGGTATTGAAGAAGGTGAGCAGCAGTCTAAGTTTGGTTTCCTACTTGAAGCATTGAAGTACGGTACACCACCACACGCAGGTCTTGCGTTCGGTCTTGATCGTTTGGTTATGTTGTTATGCGGTACAGATAACATTCGTGATGTTATCGCATTCCCTAAAACAACAGCTGCATCTTGTTTGCTAACCAATGCACCAAGCCTAGCGAACCCTGAGTCGCTAAAAGAGCTTTCTATTGCCGTTGCGATTGCAAAAAAAGAAACAGCTAAAGAAGAAAGTGCTGAATAAAGACTCTGTGCTTTAATTTATCACCGTAATCTATTTGGCCAGTGATTCCACTGGCCAATCTTCATCCTCGTGAAACCTCAAGCCAACAGGCTGACTAAAAATTCGGAGTATTCATGGCTGGTCATAGTAAATTTGCCAACATCAAACACCGTAAAGCTGCGCAAGATTCTAAACGTGGAAAAATTTTTACTAAATTAATTCGTGAGATTGTTGTTGCGACCAAAGACGGTGGCCCAGAAGCAGAAAATAATCCCCGTTTGCGTGCGGCAGTGGATAAAGCCTTATCCAACAATATGACCCGCGATACGATTAACCGTGCCGTTAAACGTGGCGCTGGTGGTGACGGAGAAGCAGATTTAGAAACGGTTATCTATGAAGGTTATGGCCCTGCTGGTACCGCTGTTATGGTTGAATGCATGACAGATAATCGTAATCGTACTGTTTCAGGTGTGCGTAATGCTTTCAGTAAGTCTGGCGGTAACTTAGGCACTGATGGCAGTGTTAATTACCTGTTTGATAAGAAAGGCGTTATTTCTTATGCTGCGGGTCTTGATGAAGATGTAATGATGGAAGCAGCGTTAGAAAGCGGTGCAGAAGACATTGAAACTAATGATGATGGCTCTATTGATGTATACACAACCCCATCTGATTTTGGATCGGTAAAAGATGCATTAGATGCTGCAGGTTTTGAAGCTGCGAATGCAGAAGTCACACTTGTACCTTCTACAAAAGCTGATTTAGACCTAGAAACCGCACCTAAATTGTTGCGTCTAATTGATGCGTTAGAAGATTTAGATGATGTGCAGGAAGTTTACCATAATGGTGAAATTACCGATGAAATTGCTGAACAACTATAATGGTTGATGTATTTATCGCTAACGCAGTGACAAACCAATGACGATTATTTTAGGTATAGATCCAGGTTCTAGAATTACAGGTTATGGTGTTATTCGTCAGGTTGGTCGAAATCTTGAATACCTTGGTAGTGGCTGTATTCGAACGTCTTCTGAAGATATTCCTGGCCGATTAAAGCAAATCTATGCGGGTGTGTCTGAAGTGATCACCCAATTCCAACCCGATACGTTTGCGATTGAAGAAGTCTTCATGGGGAAGAATGCCAGTTCTGCGCTGAAACTGGGGCAAGCACGAGGCAGTGCGATTGTCGCAGCGGTTAATGCTGACTTACCTGTAAGTGAATATGCTGCTCGTCTAATAAAGCAAGCTGTAGTTGGTACCGGGGCTGCAGATAAAGCTCAAGTTCAACATATGGTATGTTCGGTTCTTAAGTTGCCAGGTAAACCACAAGCTGATGCGGCCGATGCATTAGCGGTTGCCATTTGTCATGCCCATACACATAAAACATTAATTGCTATGTCTGGTAAAGCAAGTAGTGCCCGCCGTGGTCGTTATCGTTAAGTGATTAATAACAAGCGATAATAAGTATTTGCTTATGTAGTGTTAGCCAGATCAAAAAAGCAGCCATTGGCTGCTTTTTATTTTTTGAGTGTATTGTTAATTAGCATATATTGGTCAGAGGTCATATAAGTGATCTGTTTCATACTGTACCGGTTCTCTCATCCGCAATGGTTTAACAAATCGAATTATCGAAAGGAAAGGTTTTATGACCCCCATCTCAATATGGCGACATTTATTTTTACCGCCTTCTTATCAGTGGAATTCTGAACAAACCCGTTATGTTGATACGCTCGTATTCTTTACACTGCTTTCCTTTTTTGTGGGTATGTATAGCTTGATCAAATGGTATAAACATGACCATTCATTGTTGATCATAACATCACTGTTATTAATTGCTTGCGAAGTGTTTGCTGGTTTGATGTTAAGAGTATTCAAAGCGCCTGAATTAGCTCTCAATATTGGTTTTGTTGGCATGGTAGTGCATGCATTCAATATCGTTTATCAAAGTGGTGGTATCGTCAACTCCACTCAATCCTTTTGGATGCCATTATTGCTGATCGCTTTTTTTCTTACTGCCAGACCTTTGATGGCGACATTGTGGAGTGTGTTCGTTATTGCGAGTTCAGCATGGATGGTTAACGTCACCTTAAGTGGTTATGTATTTCCAGAGTTAATACTGACTGATAGTGCGCACATTGTTGAAACGTGGTCAGGTATTATATTACCGCTGGTGGTTATCGGTATAGCGCAAGCCTACACGGTGAAGCAACGACAAACTGCGCTTTCTGCGTCTGAACAAGCTCAACAAACCAGTCAAAAAATTGCTGATAATGCTCAACAAGGCGAGCAAAAACTATCTATTGTATTGCAACAAGCAAATGCAAATGCTAGCCAGTTATCAGATGTTGCCAATCAATTGGAACAGCAATCAGGTGAGCTTTATCAGCAAGTTAATCATTTAAATATTAATTGCGAATCGCAGGCCAGTTCAGCTGAAGAAATGAGTCAGCAATTGATTCATATGACATCAGGTATTGATGAATCAGACCGATTTGTTACTGAGCTAAAACAACGCAGTCAATTGGTTGGCGAGCAAGCGCAAAAAAGCGCCGAATCACTTGAAGCATCAACTAATGCAATCGACCGTATTTTAAGTAGCAATGCAGAAGTTGTCTCTGTCGCTGATTTGATCACAACGGTTGCCGATCAAACTAACTTGCTAGCATTGAATGCTGCGATTGAAGCAGCGCGAGCAGGAGAGCATGGACGAGGTTTTGCTGTCGTGGCTTCACAAGTGCGAGAGTTGTCGGCTAAAAGTAATGAATCGGCACTCGAAATTCGTACATTATTAGATAAAAGCCGTAAAGAAGTGCATCACGGTCAAACGGTAATTAAAGCAACAGCCCAAGAGTTGACGGCTATTATAGAGCAGGTAAGCAGTATTTCTGGTGATGTAAATCAGCTAGCAGATATTATGAGCCATCAAGTTCATGCATTAAAAGAGTTAAATACGGCAAGCCATGAAGTAGCAACGGGGGTTGTTGAAACAAATAAAGTATCAGATTCCGTGGCGATACAAGGGACGCAGTTAGCACAACGTGTTGAAGCATTAAAAGGTTTAGCCGACAGCTTAAACGCAGTCGTATCCCCTCCAAAAGTGAGTTGATTTTTTAATACGTAAATAGAATGAATATCATCTCCGATTTTCTACTCACCTAAAGACATAAAGTGCTGGATATCCATCCAGCACTTTACTATCCTAGAGCCAATTTAAACTCATACAGAGATAGTGCAGTGATTGGCCGACTTAGTGGAACAATTTTAGAGAAACAGCCACCAGAAGTATTAATAGATGTTGGTGGTATCGGTTATGAAGTTCAAATGCCAATGAGTTGTTTCTATGAGCTACCTGAGGTAGGTCAGGCTGCGATTATTTGTACGCATTTTATTGTCCGTGAAGATGCGCAATTACTGTATGGCTTTAATAAAAAAAGTGAGCGAGAGCTTTTTCGTGAAGTTATAAAAGCCAATGGGGTTGGCCCGAAGCTTGGTTTAGCCATTCTTTCTGCGATGACAGCAAGCCAGTTTGTTTTGAGTGTTGAAAATGAAGATATTACGACATTGGTGAAAATTCCCGGTGTTGGCAAGAAAACAGCAGAGCGTTTAGTGATCGAAATGAGAGATCGCTTGAAGGGGTGGGGTGAAGGCGATCTATTCACACCTGCTTCAGATGCTGCGGCATCTAATGCAGAAGTACAAAATTACTCAAGTGCACGTGCTGAAGATGAAGCGGTAAGTGCGCTTATTGCTTTAGGTTATAAAGCGCCACAGGCTGCAAAAGTGGTATCCCAAGTGGTGAAGCCTGAGATGAGCAGTGAAAACATCATCCGTGAAGCATTGCGTTCGATGGTATAAGGCTAAACAGGCAAACATATTATGATTGAAGCTGATCGATTAATATCAAATAGTTTTGAAAGCCGCGATGACGAAGTCATTGATCGAGCAATTCGTCCTAAGTTATTAAATGACTATCAAGGGCAAGATCATGTTCGAGGCCAGATGGAGATTTTCATTAAAGCGGCTCAGCTTCGTGAAGAAGCCCTCGATCATTTATTGATTTTTGGTCCTCCTGGGTTAGGTAAAACGACGTTAGCGAATATTGTTGCCAACGAGATGGGGGTAAATATTCGCACGACTTCTGGCCCGGTATTAGAAAAAGCGGGTGATTTAGCTGCGCTACTGACCAATCTTGAGCCTAACGATGTACTTTTTATTGATGAAATCCATCGACTAAGCCCACATGTAGAAGAAGTACTTTATCCTGCAATGGAAGATTATCAGTTAGATATCATGATTGGTGAAGGACCTGCCGCACGCTCTATTAAAATTGATTTACCGCCTTTTACGCTAATAGGTGCGACAACCCGCGCGGGTTCCTTGACCTCGCCGCTGCGTGATCGATTTGGTATTACCCAGCGACTAGAGTATTACAAAGTAGGTGATCTGAAAGATATCGTACAACGCAGTGCTAATTGCCTTGGTCTTTCAATGGAAGAAGAGGGCGCGTTAGAAATGGCGCAACGTGCTCGTGGTACACCACGTATTGCTAACCGCTTATTACGTCGAGTACGTGACTATGCTGAAGTGGTGGGTAACGGCATTATATGTCCAGATACCGCAAAAAAAGCCTTAGATATGTTAGATGTTGATAGTAGCGGTTTTGATTATATGGATCGAAAACTGCTTTTAGCCATTATCGATAAATTCATGGGTGGACCAGTAGGGTTAGATAACTTAGCTGCCGCGATCGGTGAAGAAAAAGATACAATTGAAGATGTATTAGAGCCCTATCTGATTCAACAAGGCTTCTTACAGCGAACACCGCGTGGACGTATTGCAACTCACCGCGCATATTTGCATTTTGGGCTTGATATACCAGAAGCTCGTTGAGGTATCTTGGGTATACATAAATGAGGCTAGTAAGCATTACTCGTTAATGACTAGCCTCGTTTTACATCACACTGTATGAAAAGCAAGCGCAACTGGCTAATTTGAATTTTTTTAAAAAAAATCTTGATTTTCTTTACCCCTATCCGCACAAGGCTTTACCTTGGTTATCCACGGAAACTGTGGATAACTGTGTTGATGGACACTAGAAAAGTATCATCGATGTATAAAATGATTTTCAATGTGAGTTTTTATCAATATGAATAATGATGGATAAATACTTGTTATCAGTGCGATTGAAAAATAAGTATTAAGTTTGAATAGATTATTAGAATAAATGGTCTACATTATTTTTATTATAAATATAACTGTGAATTGATTTAAAACAAAAAGAGGAAAAGCTGTGGATGGTTTTTTTTGTCAAAAAATAAAAAAGGGAATATCAATGTTTATTTTCAGCAGGAAGCTGAGTATGAGAAACTCTGTGGGTGAGGATAATACGCCGATAAGAAATATCGGTCAATCCCTTGCGATTATTATTTAGGTCTTTCTTTCCTCTTATTCAAATGCCACCATTAGCATTGACTTTACAATATCTCAACGCAAAATGGAGGCTTATTGTCTTGTTTTGGACGCGCTATTATGAGTAAAGTCTTTTCTCTATCTTCTAGTTTCTCACCTGCAGGTGATCAACCGACAGCGATTAATCAATTATTAGAGGGGCTTGATTCAGGGCTTGCTCATCAGACCTTACTGGGCGTTACAGGTTCAGGTAAAACGTTTACTATTGCGAATGTAATCGCAGAAGCCAATCGCCCTACGTTTATTATGGCGCCGAATAAGACGTTAGCCGCGCAACTCTATGGCGAGATGAAAGAGTTCTTTCCTGATAATGCTGTTGAATATTTTGTTTCTTATTATGATTATTACCAGCCTGAAGCGTATGTGCCGACAACCGATACTTTTATTGAAAAAGATGCCTCTGTAAACGCACATATTGAACAGATGCGACTATCTGCTACCAAGGCGTTATTAGAACGTCGTGACGTTATTATTATTGCTTCTGTATCTGCCATCTATGGTCTGGGTGATCCTGATTCCTACCTGAAAATGATGTTGCATGTACGCCGTGGAGACATGTTAAATCAACGTGATATTCTCCGTCGTCTCGCTGAGTTGCAATATACGCGCAATGACGTTTCTTTTGAACGTGGGCATTTTCGTGTAAGAGGGGAAGTTATCGACGTTTTTCCTGCGGAATCAGAACATGATGCTATTCGTATTGAGCTATTTGATGATGAAGTTGAGTGTATCAGCGTATTTGATCCTTTAACTGGCGCTATACTTGAAAAAGATTTACCGCGCTGCACGATTTATCCAAAAACGCACTATGTAACTCCCCGAGAAAAAATTCTGGAAGCCATTGAAAAAATTAAAGATGAGCTGGTTGTTCGACGCAAGCAGCTTATGGATAACAATAAGCTTGTAGAAGAGCAACGGATTTCACAGCGTACGCAGTTTGATATTGAAATGATGAACGAATTAGGCTTTTGCTCGGGTATCGAAAACTATTCTCGCTACTTAAGTGGCCGTGAGGAAGGTGAGCCGCCTCCAACGCTATTTGATTATTTACCGGCTGATGGTTTGCTCATTCTTGATGAATCTCATGTCACTGTCTCGCAAATTGGTGCTATGTATCGAGGTGACCGCTCTCGTAAAGAAAACTTGGTTGAATACGGGTTTCGTTTGCCATCAGCCCTTGACAATCGTCCTATGAAATTTGATGAGTTTGCATCATTAGCCCCACAAACTATTTATGTTTCAGCAACACCGGGTAAATATGAAATAGAGCAATCGGGTAATGATATTGCCGAACAGGTTGTTAGACCTACAGGTTTACTCGATCCTATTATTGAGGTGCGTCCGGTTGCAACACAAGTTGATGACCTTCTGTCTGAAATCCGGATTAGAGAAGCGAAAGGTGAGCGTGTATTAGTAACGACACTGACTAAACGTATGTCTGAAGATTTAACCGAATACCTTGCAGAGCATGGTGTCAAAGTACGTTATCTTCACTCTGATATCGATACGGTAGAGCGTGTAGAGATTCTTCGTGATTTACGGTTAGGTGAGTTTGATGTGTTGGTGGGTATCAACTTGCTTCGAGAGGGCCTCGATATTCCAGAAGTGTCTTTAGTCGCTATTCTTGATGCAGACAAAGAAGGTTTTTTACGTTCAGAACGATCGTTGATTCAAACAATTGGTCGTGCGGCACGTAACCTTGAAGGTCGCGCTATTCTCTATGGTGACAAGATCACTGGCTCAATGGAACGGGCAATCTTTGAAACTAATCGCCGGCGTGAGAAGCAAGCTCTCCATAACGAAAAAAATGGTATTACTCCGCAGGGGCTGAATAAAAAAGTGGGTGATATTCTTGAGTTGGGTAAGCCTAGTTCTCGTTCTAGAACGAATAAAGCAGCACAGCTCAATCGTGTTGCTGAAAGTAAAGGCACTTATGTAAATCTGTCTCCTCAGCAGTTAGAACTTGAAATACAGCGGCTAGAAACAGAGATGTATGATTTAGCGCAGAACTTAGAATTTGAAAAAGCAGCCGAAGCCCGTGACAAAATACATACGTTACGCCAGCAATTTATCATGAACAGTTAATGAATCGTGGATAACAAGCCAGCGTTTGCTTGTTATTCATTACGATTTCTCTTCTTTACCAAATTACAGGTAAAAAAAAGCCAACCGTAATAGTTTCGGTTGGCATCATTGTTTTAGTGAATTCATTCCACAAACAACGTCAGTTGGCTAGGTTGACTCTACATTAAGAGTCATTTCTTTTAATGCATGTCTTATGCCAACTTTTTTATTGTGCCTATTTTGCCATAAATACAGCGTATAGCGATTAATTTGTCATAAATTATTGCTAATTTTTCTAGGTCTTTCGCATTTTGCGAATCGTTTTGCGAATTAAAATGCGACGGTCGTAAGTTTTTTGCAAAAATACAAAAATACACACTACATAAATTTATGTATTGATTACAATTAGTTCAGGGAAAGATAGCGTGGAGTGGCAATGGAAAGCGGAATAAAACAAAGACAAGTCCTAATGGTCGAAGATACGGCATCGGTAGCGGCATTGTATAAATCTTATCTAAACCCATTAGGATTAAATGTCACGATTGTCGGAACAGGAAGAGATGCACTGAACTTCATGAAAGAAACAGTGCCCGAGCTTATCCTGCTAGATCTTCGTTTACCTGATATGACAGGTATGGAAGTACTTGAATCTGTACGCCTTAATCATCAGGATTTACCTGTTGTTATTATGACTGCTCATGGGTCTATTGATGTTGCGGTAGATGCGATGAGACACGGCGCACAAGATTTCCTGATCAAACCCTGCGAAGCCGATCGTTTACGCATTACGGTTAATAATGCACTAAAGGATAATTGTAAAAGTCAGCAATCACCTAAATCCAAACAAGGTGGAGCGCAATACCAAGGGTTTATTGGAAATAGTATTCCGATGCAAGCCGTATATCGTGTTATTGAATCTGCAGCATCCAGTAAGGCAACCGTTTTTGTTACCGGTGAAAGTGGTACGGGTAAAGAAGTGTGTGCAGAAGCGATTCATGCAGCCAGCCCGCGTAATGATAAACCGTTTGTCGCATTAAATTGTGCCGCTATTCCTAAAGAACTCATTGAGAGTGAGTTATTTGGTCATGTTAAAGGTGCATTTACAGGTGCATCGACAGAGCGGCAAGGTGCTGTTGAAATGGCTCATAAAGGAACATTGTTTCTTGATGAACTTTGCGAAATGGATTTGGATTTGCAAAGTAAGTTGCTACGTTTTATTCAAACAGGAACATATCAAAAAGTAGGCTCATCTAAAACAAGCACTGTTGATGTGCGCTTTGTATGTGCTACAAATCGTAATCCGTGGATTGAGGTTCAAGAAGGGCGCTTTCGAGAAGATCTCTATTATCGCCTACATGTTATTCCAATTGCATTACCCCCACTGCGTGATCGTAGTGACGATATGATAGAAATAGCACATGCGTTATTAGCGTTAATGTCTGTAGAAGAAGGTAAAAACTTTAGTCGTTTTTCTTCAGACGTGATTGAATTGTTTAAGCTACATGCTTGGCCGGGCAATGTTCGTGAATTACAAAACGTTATTCGTAATATTGTCGTTTTAAATTCTGGCGAAGAAGTGACACTTCAAATGGTTCCACCGCCAATTAGTGAGATATCTGGCACTGAAATTGCATCCCCTCTAAGAATTGCTTCTGGAGTACAAAAAAGTACGATTGTACAGAAAGATATCTTACACACCGAACCCATTGAACGGACTGCAATTGAGCCGCTTTGGGTTGTCGAAAAACGCGCAATACAAACTGCTATTGATGCGTGTGATGGTAATGTTCCTCGTGCTGCAGGTTTGCTAGAAGTTAGCCCATCAACAATTTATAGAAAATTACAAGCCTGGCAAGATGCTGTAGGTAGTAATAGGGAGATCGATTAATTATGGCTATTAATATTAACCAAGAAACAATAAAGCGCCTAGCTGATGAAGTGGGTGACGAAACCGTTTCGATCTTGTTCAATGTATTTAGTGATGAACTAGAGCAATATTTGCGTCAATTATCCGATCAACCAACGGTAGCCCAAATTGGTGATATTAGTCATGCTGTAAAGAGCAGTGCTGCTAGTTTTGGTGCAGATGATCTCGCTCAAATGGCTCAAGAATGTGAATCGAGAGTGAAGCAAGAGCAAGATCATTGGATAGTCGAACGTCTGCCTGAATTTAAGACGATGGTTAAAGAGACTGCGTATAAATATAAGCAGTTAGCCAGCAATAATGATCTTATCAATAGCATGCTTTAATTTTTCTCTATCATGACGCCATTCATGATTATTAGATGCTAAGTCTTCGATTAGTTGCTCATATCGAGGTGCGAGCTCAGGTATCGGCTTGTCAGTAATGACAGCATCAATATACTTGCCGTTCATTGCTCGCTCACACCAATGCAACATTGTCGTTAGTGACATTTGCCCTGCAGGTCCATTTTCTTGATCTAAATTCGAGATGAAAACAATTTTGGCATTCGATTCTTTTAATGCACCTGCAATTTCTTTCAATAGTAGTGGTGGCATAATGCTGGTTAAAAAGCTGCCGGGACCTAGTAAAACAATATCGGCCTTATGAATAGCCGTTACTGCTTCTTTTGTCGCTGGTACTAATGGCTCAACATACAGACGTTGTGGAACGTCTGGCAGTTCGTCGATACTGGTTTCGCCACAAATGACTTCACCCGTTAGCGTCAAAGCAGATAAATCGGCAGGATGCTCAGACATGGGGATAATTTGTGTTTCAACTTTAAGCATATCGCGAATAAGGTTTATTGCTTCTAGAGGGCGCACCGATAGGTTATCGAGTGCGGTAAGCATTAAATTACCTAAGTTGTGACCATTTAACTCACCATTACCCCGAAATCGGTATTCGAAGATCATTGAACCAACAGAAGGCTCTGTAATCAATTGGTTGATACAGTTTCTCATATCTCCCCATGCAATTCCGCCTTGGCAAGCACGAATTCGTCCAGTAGAGCCACCATTGTCTGTGGTTGTAACGATCCCAGTAACCTGAGAGCCGTAATCAGACAACGAAGAAAGTATACGGCCTAAACCATGACCACCGCCAATAGCGACGATTTTTGTTTTTATTTTATTTTGCGTGTTTGTCATGTTCAATTTGCAAGCTTTCGTGATCTGTATTTACCCGTGAGTGTATACAAGGCTGCAATATGAATACAAGGCTTGGGCTTTAATATGCTGCTTGTATCACGCTTAGTAAGCATTATTGTGTGAAGCTTAAGCGAGTATAAAACGCTTTAATCATAAGGCGAAAATATACCCTAATGTGATTCCAGCATCATACTCATAAGGTAATCACAGGTATCGAGACAGTTTGGTGTGTTGAGTAGCAGCTGCTTTTCACTTGCGGGTACCGGCAAAATCTCTAACCAACGTTGGCATAACCAACTCAGGTTATGAAATTCTTTAGTTCTGTGTAAATTATCTAATTCAGGGTATTTATCAAACATGATTTGTAATTTATCAGCCAACAATTGTTGGTTGTTACGTGCCTTCATTTCAGACCATTGTGGTAGCGCCTGATATTCTCCAAAGAAAACACCATTCTCGTTTTGTTCTAACGATTTGATACGGAAGCTTTCGTGTCCATAAACAGTAACGATTAATGCACCATCTTTTTTAGATGTATCAAAATCTTCAACCGTTACACGTGTGCCAATATGAAAAAATTGGTGATTATGCTCACTCCGGTCAAACATACAAACGCCAAATCCATCTTCAGATGTGACTGCGACTTTAAATACTTCAGTTTGAGGTCCTGGAGCGATCCTTATTGGCATTCTGCCTGTTGGTAAAACATGACGTTTTTGAAAAAGTAGCGGTAGTAAATTCGTCATTGTCGGCTCCATTTACAAAGATTGGTGTCTGATAAGGTAGACACTGCAAATGTGATGCCGACATTTCAATACCGCTATTTCTTTAGTTTTACACCTTGGTAGCAAGCAATATAGGGTGCATTTTTTTGTATACTGCAAATAACGAGTCCATCAATAGTGCAAAATGCAAAGCACTTTACTTTTGATTAGCAATAATACGAAGCGCATTGTCACTGGGTAGCAGTTCTAAATGCCCTTGGTCGTTAAAATACCAGCCTTTGATAATTCCTTTGTTCGCCATGTCGTTGAAGCCATCAATAACACTTTGTGCCTGTTGATAGGATGCTTTTACATCTATACCGTCTTCTCGCTGCAGATAGAGCGCTATATCGTCAATGGTCGCAGATTCAATAATATTGGACATAATACCCCCAGAATTAGTAAGAATTTTAAAGAATATTCCCTTTAGTAGTATTGTCGCTATCTGCGCCAAAAGGTAGAATACGGCAATATTTTTTCAGTAATTTGTCAATAAGGCATTTTATCTGATACTTTTATAATTAGATTAGCTGTTATGTTGATTGTTTCTTAATGAATTAGTTTGCATAGCTGCCATAACTCCGAGCTTTGGTCACTACGTTTTCTGCTTTCTTAAATTCAGAATATATGTGCTCAGAGCCAGTGACATACTGTCACCAGGGTCAATTTAGAAATGAATCGGCCTCCCGTATTTGGAAAGGTGTTCCATGGCGCAACAATTAGATAATGATCTTCAATTTGAAGATCGCTTTCATCGTAAGTTTTATTACTTACGACTATCAGTCACAGATGTCTGTAATTTTAAATGTACTTACTGCCTGCCTGATGGCTACAAGCCGACAGAAAAAAAGAAACCGTCTTTTCTTACATTGGATGAGATTGAGCGCGTAACAAGGGCTTTTGCTGAATGTGGTACGTCGAAAGTGCGTATCACGGGTGGTGAACCTAGTTTACGTCGCGACTATACGGATATTATCCGTACTGTTGCGGCTCAACCCGGCATAACTAAAGTGGCTACCACCACGAATGGTTATCGTATGGAAAAGAATGTCAAAGAGTGGCGTGAGGCTGGCCTTACTCATATTAATGTGAGTGTGGATAGCCTAGATCCTAAGATGTTTTATCAAATCACCGGTGAAAATATGTTTCATAAGGTGATGTCTGGGATCGATGCGGCATTTGACGCAGGTTTTGAACAAGTCAAAATCAATACGGTATTGCTAAAAAATCAGAATTCACAAGAGCTACCTAAGTTTCTAGCATGGATCAAAACGCGTCCAATTCAGCTACGCTTTATTGAATTGATGCAGACTGGTGAAATGGATTTGTTATTCCAGAAGCATCATGTATCTGGTGTAAGCATTCGTAATCATCTTATTGCTAACGGTTGGCTCTTAAAGATCAATGGCAAAAATGATGGCCCAGCACAAGTCTTTTGCCACCCCGATTATCTGGGTGAGATTGGGCTCATCATGCCTTATGAAAAAGATTTCTGCCAAAGTTGTAACCGTTTACGCGTTTCAGCTAAAGGTAAACTTCACTTGTGCTTATTTGGTGAGCATGGGGTAGAACTTCGTGATTTATTGTCGGCAGATGAACAACGCCCAGAACTCATCAGTCGTATTCGAGGTGGATTAAAGGAAAAATCCGTTAGCCATTTCCTTGATGCCGGCAATACTGGTATGACACCTAATCTTGCTTCTATCGGCGGTTGATTCTTCAGCTTACTCAGTAAGGTGTTAGTTGTATAACACCTTACAGTGCATTTGAATCGCGAAGAACGAAGCCTTACTTATGAATACATTTAGGCATGCCAGGTCATTTTTTCATGCCTCTTTATGGAAAAAATATTGATGAATCAACTAACTCATATCAACGCTTCTGGTGAAGCAAACATGGTCGATGTGTCAGCGAAAGCTGAAACTGTACGTGAAGCTCGTGCAGAAGCATTTGTACATATGGCACCAGAAACATTAGAACTGATTGTATCGGGTCAGAATCACAAAGGTGATGTGTTTGCCACAGCACGTATTGCGGGTATCCAAGCGGCTAAAAAGACGTGGGATCTGATACCGCTTTGCCATCCTCTTTTGTTGTCAAAAGTTGAAGTACAGCTTGAAGCAATACCTGCAGCTAATGAAAATGAAACCAATATGGTACGCATTGAATCGTGTTGTAAACTTGCAGGTAAAACAGGCGTTGAAATGGAAGCATTAACAGCTGCCTCAGTCGCTGCATTAACCATTTATGATATGTGTAAAGCCGTTCAGAAAGATATGGTTATTAGCCAAGTTCGTTTGCTAGAGAAAACGGGTGGAAAATCAGGCCACTTTAAGGTAGAAGCATGATTAATGTACTTTTCTTTGCTCAAGTTAAAGAGTTAGTTGGTGTTGATCGTTTAGAGGTTAATGCTGAGTATGCAACAGCAGAGATGCTACGTGCACATTTGACGGAACGTGGTGATAAATGGCCGTTGGCACTCGAGTCGGGTAAATTATTAGTTGCGGTTAATCAAACGATTTGTCATTTAGATACTGAAATTAAAGATGGTGATGAAGTCGCTTTCTTCCCGCCAGTAACGGGAGGCTAATGATGATTTCGGTTCAGTTTGATGATTTTTCTGTTGCTGAAGAATATGCACTTCTATCGGCAGGCACTGATGCCGGTGCCGTGGTTACTTTTATTGGTAAAGTACGTGACTTTAATCAAGGTGATGATGTAACAGGGCTATCGCTCGAGCATTATCCTGGTATGACAGAGAAGTCGTTAGAAGAAATCGTAGTGCAAGCACGCGAGCGCTGGCCATTATTAAAAACACGTGTGATTCACCGTGTTGGAGATTTGGGATTAGGCGATCAGATTGTATTTGTTGGTGTAACAAGTGCACACCGTGGTGCAGCATTTGAAGCATGTGAATTCATCATGGATTTTCTTAAAACCCGAGCGCCTTTTTGGAAGAAAGAGCAAACGAGCAACGAAACTCGTTGGGTCGATGCTAGAGATACCGACACTTCTGCTGCAGATCGTTGGCATAAAAAATAACCTAATACGGATTGTTAGGTAGGTCAAAAAAAGGAGCGAATAGCTCCTTTTTTAATGGCTGAAACAATGATGTGAAAGGTTTATCTGCATGAATCTATATTCCCTTATAAAGTGTACTGATTGTATATTCCTCTTATTGATGCTTTCTATTTAGCTATTGCTAGGTTGGCTCCCATATAATTAATGACTATTTACCTTTGTCTTCGTTTATATAAATCCAATTTGCGGGGAAGGGGTAACTCAATTTAATTAGTCATCAATAACTCGAACTAATACACCCTGTGAATTGGTTTGCTATGGGTTATATTGAATTGCTATTATTAATCTTATTCTTAAATGAGCGTAGAGTTGAACGTTAATAATGAATTGGGTGTTTTTTGACCGTAATTTAGGTTTTTTGATTTTTTATTAATATTTTTTTATCTTTTTTTCTTGGTCGTTATTCTTTTTTGCTATTAGAATTTATAAAATGCAAATTATTGTTTGTGGAATTATTATTCGTTATAAATTCAATTTTATGGGTGTGTTGGTGGTTTTTTATTTAAAAATACTGATTAATCACTCATTCGTCGTGTTTTTTGAAAATGTTATTTTTCATGCGAGTTGTTTCTGTTGTGTTAATTTTTCGGGGTTTTACCGTGTTGCGGTGTTTTTTTGTTACTGCTAAGTTCTCTGCAGCTCAGGAAGAGTTAAATAATTAGAAATTATTACAGGAACGTAGAATGAAAAAGACATTGTTAGCAGTTGCAATCCCAACATTATTATTAGCTAATTCAGCTATGGCCGCCGAAATTATTAAGACAGAAGACGGTACCGTTGATTTTTATGGTCAGCTTAGAACGGAAGTTAAAAAGCTTGATGATAAAGACGTTACATTAAATGCGGGCTCTTCTCGTACTGGTGTTGACGCTCGATATAAATTAACAGACACAACGGATGTGTTTGGTAAAGTTGAATTTGGTTTGAATTATAAAGCAGATGGTTCAGATTATTCTATGAATAACCGTCTGCATTATATTGGTATTGATTCAGAATTTGGTAAAATTTCATTTGGTCGTCAATGGACAGTATCAGATGATGTTTATGGTGCTGATTATTCGTATTTCTTCGGTGGTACAGCACTTCGTTACAGCACACTTTCTGGTGCTCGTCATGATTCATTAATTAAATATAATTTTGATGGCGAAGACTTTTGGGTTGCAGCGAACTACGGCCTATCTGAAGATGATAGTAACCAAGAACTAGCAGAACTTTATGTTGGTACAAGTGTTGGTAGCTTTAACTTACATGCTGGTGGTGGCCAAAACCGTGATAAGTCACATAAAATTGGCACAGAAACAGTAACTCCAGAACCGACTCTTCCTGAATTTACTCAGGAGAAAGCAATCACTGCTGATATCGAAAATATCTATTTTGAAGGTACGGTAGAATATACCGTTGGGGCGGCACTTATTGGCTTTACTTATTACAACGCAGAGCTGTCGGATAAAAACTCGAACCTTTCGATTGATGAGAATGGCTATAGTTTAGCGGGTACATATAGCTGGGCTGATAATGCAACTGCGTATGCTGGCTATGAATATACAGAACAATCCGCAGATGGCGTTGAAGATCAAGACGGTACATTGATTTATGTTGGTTCTGATTACAATGTGAATAGCTGGTTCCGTGTTTATGCTGAATATGGTTACGGCGACGGTACAACACTAGGTTACTCGAATAAAGGATCTGATTCATTTATTGGTACAACTGAAGTAGATAGTGAAAGTTCTTTTGCACTAGGTGCACGTGTTTACTGGTAAGTAAGCACACTGATACATCCCTTATATCCCTGTTTTTTCCCGGCTCTTGTAGCCGGGTTTTTTATATCTACTGATCTACATTATTTAATTAAACACCTCATCAGATGAATATAGAGAGGCTATGATGATTTGTGAGTATTAAAGGCAGTAGATACCCTAACAATAAGGTCGCGAGCGACTTAGAGGGGCGGCATAAGTATAGAACTAACGTTAACGGTGTAGCTTAGCGGGAATGCTACATCTTTTTGAAAGTGGTTTGTTGTTCTGCTGTTCAAATTTAGCTAGCTGTAAGTAACAGTTTCTTTCTGCAGCATTTAATTCCATCATTACTGCGTTTATATCAGCCTGCTGTTGTATTAATAACTGTTGGCGGTGTTTTATGGCATTTAACATATCTTGTTGTTGTTTCTTATTGCTCTTATTTGAATCGTAAAATTCAAAGAGCTCACTAATATCAATAAGGCTAAAACCTAAACGTTTTCCTCGTAAAGTTAGCTTTAAACGAGCGCGATCTTGCTTTGAATATACGCGAACTTTACCTTTACGTGTAGGGGTAAGTAAACCGCGGTCTTCATAAAAACGAATGCTTCTTAGTGTAATACCAAACTCGTCAGCAAGCTGAGAAATCGAGAAAGTATCCTTACTTTCCATTTTCATTATCCTTACTCTCTATCTATCGAACTATGCTTCTATCGGCTTATCATTTCACAACTAGGGTCTAATACCAATACTATTCTTCGTGAAATTGGCTGCTAGTTTTAGGGGGGTAAGAGTGAGAAATGAAATTTATTTTCGAGTAAAAAATAGCCCCTATATAGGAGCTATTATTTTATTGATTTCATAGCATAATTTAGCTATTAATCACTTTTTTTATTGTACTGAGGACGGTGTGCAGGTGGCACATAGCCATGACGAACACGGGTAGGACTAGGACGAGCGAGACAAGCTGCTGGTTTTGCTGATGCCATACTAAACTCACAAATGCTAACAGAACGGAAACGGAAGTATCGGTAAGATCAAGCTTGATTACTGAAATCTAATTAATCATCCCGATATGAAGATAGTAGCGCTATTGCGGATCGATAGGTACAGGAAGTTCATTAAAAAACAGCGTTGTGAAATCTTAATCTATCAGTGTTTTTTTTATACGTTTTTGTTATTAAGATACGTGCTTCAGTCATGCGAAAAAGGCAGATATCATGCTTTTATAATTTCTATTTTCACTGCTAATAAAGGCCTGCTCAGGCGCATACTTAAATTCTGTGCCATATTTATTGAGTGTCCTGATAAAAATGTGAATTTTTATCTATCTGGTCTTATTTAACAGCGGAGAGTTATATGAAACACAGACGCGTAGGCAGCAAGAAGATTAAGCAGATGATGGATGATTTAGGCATTTCAGATAATGCAAAATTAGATGATGATCAACAGCTTTTATTAGAGCAAAGACAGCAATCTGTGAGTGACGATAAGCAAATTACCCAGTTTGATAGCGAAAACAAGTAAATTTCATTATTTTTAATTGTTAACTGGTTTGAATTAGCGCCTTAATAAAGGCGCTTTTTTTATGCCTTAAGATCATACTTTTACTTTTATGTTATTGACTCCGCCGTCAGATGTTATCTTTATGAGCATATTATGCTGATTACTTATTCATTTTGGTGTTTTTATTATTCAAATAGGCACTTTTATTAGCTTTATTGGCGGATTTTCCTCTGCGGAGTGGTTTTTTTAATAGATATATCTAACCGTTTGTTTTTGTCTGGTCATTTGTTCTGCATAAAGCACCATTATTAAGAATTATCTCACTTTTTGTAATGGTTTTGTGGCAAATTGCTTCAATGCCTGTTAATGTTTTGACCAACTCTTCGGTTTGCTATGCATTGTTTAGGACTAACAGTGCATGGGGTGCAAATTATTATGCCGGCTGAAGAAAGTCATGGATGCTAAGAATTATGTATTGGAGTTATGCATGTATAAGAACAAAATCACTCAAGCACTACTAATCAGTGCGGGCCTAACGGTTGCTGCCACTTCTTTTTCTACAATTGCAGCTGAAGTACCTGAAGGTGTAAAACTATCTGCAACACAAGAACTTGTTCGTGGTAACGGCACTGAAGTTGCCTCTCTTGATCCCCATAAAACTGAAGGTGTTCCAGAGTCGCATGTTATTCGTGACCTACTTGAAGGTTTGGTTAACCAAGATGCAGACGGTAATACTGTTCCTGGCGTCGCTGAAAGTTGGGAAACAACCGATAACAGAACATTTATTTTCCACCTTCGCAAAGATGCTAAGTGGTCAAATGGCGATCCAGTAACAGCAGAAGATTTTGCATACAGCTTTAAGCGCGCAGCTGATCCAGCAACGGCATCACCTTACTCATGGTATATCGAAATGACTACCATGAAGAATGCTGCTGAAATCATAGCGGGTAAAGCTGATAAAGAAACGTTGGGTGTAACCGCGGTTGATGCCAATACGTTAAAAATTGAGCTTAACGAAGCAGTTCCTTATTTTGTGAAAATGATGGGTCACACAACCGTGAAGCCTGTTAACAAAAAAGTGGTTGAGAAGTTTGGTAACGATTGGACTAAGCCTGCGAACTTTGTGGGTAATGGCGCATATGTTTTAGACAAATGGGTTGTTAACGAGCGCATCGTATTAAAGCGTAATACTCAATATTGGAATGATAAGAAAACGGTAATTAACCAAGTAACTTATTTGCCAATTGAAAACCAAGTTTCAGAAATGAATCGCTTTTTAGCTGGCGAGATCGATATTACTAACGAACTACCGAATGAACACTTCCGTCGCTTACAAAAAGAGCACGCTGAAGACGTTTCTATTACTGGTAACCTTTGTTCGTACTACTACGGCTTTAATAACGATAAAGCACCATTCAATGATGTTCGTGTTCGTAAAGCGCTTTCTTACGCAATTGACCGTGACATTATTACTAAAGCGTTATTAGGCCAAGGCCAAAAGCCTGGTTACTTCTTAACACCTGAAATTACAGCTAACTTTAATCCTGTTACACCTCAGTATGGTAAATTAAGCCAGAAAGAGCGTAATGAAAAGGCGAAAGAACTTCTTGCTGAAGCTGGTTTCGATAGTAGTAACCCACTAGAATTTACTCTGCTTTATAACACATCAGAAAACCACAAGAAGCTAGCCGTTGCTATTGCTTCTATGTGGAAGAAGAGCCTAGGTGTAACAGCTAAGCTTGAAAACCAAGAGTGGAAAACATACTTGGATAACCGCCGTCAGGGTAACTTTGACGTAACACGTGCGGGTTGGTGTGGTGATTACAATGAAGCATCAAGCTTCTTATCACTAATGCAAAGTAACAACAGCTCTAACGATCCTAAATATAACAGCAAAGCTTATGATGGCATCATGGCTAAAGCATTGAGTTCAACGTCTGATGTTGAACGTGAGAAGCTTTACGCCGAAGCTGAAAAGCAACTTGCTGAAGATATGCCGATCGCACCTATCTACCAATACGTTAAGGCGCGTCTTGTAAGCACTAAAGTTGGTGGTTACGCGTCAAATAACGCAGAAGACAAATTGTTCACTAAAGACATGTACATCATTGCTGACAAATAAACAGCAAGATATATAACGCTATTAACGCTGCACCCGGAATTTTGGGTGTAGCGCTCTTTCTGTCACAGCTGTAAAAAATAAAACGGTAGAGTTTATGATTAAATTCATCGCAAAACGGATTTTTGAAGCCATCCCTACGTTATTGGTACTTATTACCATTTCGTTTTTCCTGATGCGCTTTGCGCCAGGCAACCCTTTCTCAAGCGAGCGTCCATTACCGCCCGAAGTAATGGCAAACATTGAAGCTAAATACGGGCTAGATAAACCAGTTTCAGAGCAGTACATCACCTACCTTGGTAATATTGTTCAAGGTGACTTTGGTCCTTCATTTAAATATAAAGACTTCACGGTAAATGAACTGGTTGTTAAAGCATTACCAGTATCAGCAAAGATTGGTTTCTTTGCATTTATCTTTGCTTTGGTGATGGGGGTAACCGTCGGAACCATTGCAGCGTTGAAACATAATACCTGGATTGATTACACCATTATGTCGACAGCCATGGCCGGGGTTGTAATGCCCTCGTTTATTTTGGCTCCTATTCTCATTTATATATTTTCAATAAATCTTGGTTGGTTGCCTGCCGGTGGCTGGCAAGACGGTTCAATGAAGTTCTTATTACTGCCTATGTTTGGTATGTCACTGTTATACGTTGCTACATTTGCGCGTATTACACGTGCCAGTATGATTGAAACACTAAACAGTAACTTTATTCGAACAGCACGTGCGAAGGGCTTAAGTTACCCGTATATCATTATCAAGCATGCGCTAAAACCTGCATTATTGCCTGTTGTTTCTTATATGGGACCTGCATTCGTCGGCATTATCACTGGGTCTGTGGTTATTGAAACGATCTTTGGTCTGCCAGGCATCGGCAAGCTCTTTGTAAACGCAGCCTTCAACCGTGATTACTCGTTGGTTTTAGGTATTACAATTCTTATTGGTACGCTAACTATTATCTTCAATGCTGTTGTTGATATTTTACTTGCGTATATCGATCCGAAAATTCGTTACTAGGGGCCAGACAGATGATGCTAACTAAAAAAGAAAATGTAGAAGCTGTCGAAGCGTTTTCAGAAAAACTGGAAATCGAAGGTCGCAGTTTATGGCAAGATGCTCGAACGCGTTTTAAACGAAATAGAGCAGCAATGGTGAGTTTAGCGATATTAACGCTAATAATGCTAGCGGTAATTTTTGGCCCAATGCTGAGCCATTATGCCTTTGATGATACAGATTGGTATTCGTTACACGCTGCACCAAGCTATGGCGCAGAAGGTCACTTCTTTGGTACCGATAGTCTAGGTCGAGACTTGTTCACCCGTACGCTTATTGGTGGGCGTATCTCACTAATGGTTGGTGTGTTAGGTGCGTTAGTTGCTGTTGTTATCGGTACACTTTACGGTGCGACTTCTGGCTTTATTGGTGGTCGTACTGACCGTGTAATGATGCGTATTCTTGAAATACTTTATTCGATCCCATTCATGTTCTTCGTAATCGTATTGGTGACGTTCTTCGGCCGAAATATCATGCTGATCTTTGTGGCGATCGGTGCGATTTCTTGGCTTGATATGGCACGTATTGTTCGTGGGCAAACCTTGTCACTTCGTAGCAAAGAGTTTATCGAAGCTGCGCATGTATCAGGTGTGAGCCGTTGGAGAATCATTACACGCCACATCGTGCCGAACGTACTAGGTATTGTTGCTGTGTATTCAACACTGCTTGTGCCATCCATGATTCTGACTGAATCTTTCCTTAGCTTCCTAGGCTTAGGTGTTCAAGAACCAATGACGAGTTGGGGCGCACTACTTCAAGAAGGTTCACAAACAATGGAAGTTGCTTTGTGGCAGTTGATGTACCCTGCGGCATTTATGGTGGTAACCCTGTTCTGCTTTAACTATGTGGGTGACGGTTTACGTGACGCACTAGATCCAAAAGACAGATAAGAATCAGTGATACTTAACTCAGTGCTGTTAATGGTGACATTCTCACGCAATGGGCTGAGTTAGGTATACAAGTATAAGGAAGTAATGATGAGCTTATTAGATGTCAAAGATCTACGCGTAGAATTTACAACACAAGACGGTATTGTCACCGCGGTAAATGATCTTAATTTTTCTCTTAATCTAGGTGAAACCCTAGGTATTGTTGGTGAGTCGGGTTCAGGTAAAAGCCAAACCGTATTCGCTATTATGGGGCTATTGGCTAAAAACGGTATTATTAGCGGTAGTGCTAAATTTGAAGGGAATGAAATTCTTAATTTGCCTGAAAAAGAGCTGAATAAAGTTCGAGCTGAGCAAATAGCGATGATTTTCCAAGATCCAATGACGTCACTGAACCCTTATATGAAAGTAAGCGATCAGCTTATGGAAGTACTAATGCTGCACAAAGGCATGGGTAAAAAAGAGGCGTTTGAAGAAAGTGTACGCATGTTAGACGCGGTTAAAATTCCAGAAGCCCGTCAGCGTATTACTATGTACCCGCACGAATTTTCAGGCGGTATGCGTCAGCGTGTAATGATTGCGATGGCGCTATTATGCCGCCCTAAATTGCTGATTGCTGATGAACCAACAACCGCACTGGATGTAACTGTTCAAGCACAGATCATGGAAATGCTGAATGATCTGAAAAAAGATTTTAACACGTCGATCATTATGATCACCCACGATCTAGGTGTCGTGGCTGGTAGCTGTGACAAAGTACTGGTGATGTATGCTGGTCGTACGATGGAATATGGAAAAATCAATGAGATTTTCTATAAGCCTGCGCACCCTTATACCGAAGGTTTACTACGCGCAATTCCACGTTTAGATACCGAAGGTGAAGAATTACCGACAATTCCTGGTAACCCACCCAACTTATTGCGTTTGCCTGTTGGTTGTCCTTATCAAGAGCGTTGTCACCGTGTATCGAGCCGTTGTAAACAAGAAGCGCCAGATTTGAAAGCGTTTTCTGACGGTCGTTTACGTGCTTGTTTTTCTGACTTGGGGACGTGGTAATGAATGCACAAAAAAATCTATTATTAGATATTAAAGATTTAAAAGTTCACTTTAACATTGCCGCTAAATCAGCATGGCCTTGGACTAAACCATTAAAGCTTAAAGCCGTCGATGGGGTTGATATCCGTCTGTATGAAGGTGAAACATTGGGCGTTGTTGGTGAGTCAGGCTGTGGTAAATCAACGTTTGCACGTGCCGTTATTGGCCTAGTTGAAGCTACCGATGGCAATGTTGTTTGGCTTGGTCAAGATTTAACAAAATTAAGCCATGTGAATATGCGTGAAAAACGCAAAGAAATTCAAATGATTTTCCAAGACCCGCTGGCTTCACTAAATCCACGAATGACCGTTGGTGAAATCATTGCGGAACCATTGAAAGCTTTCTACCCAGATTTGCACGATGATGACGTGAAAGAGCAAGTTAAAGTAATGATGACCAAAGTGGGTCTATTACCTAACGTAATCAACCGTTATCCTCATGAATTTTCTGGCGGACAGTGTCAGCGTATCGGTATTGCGCGTGCTTTGGTGTTAAAGCCTAAGATGATTATCTGTGATGAGCCTGTTTCTGCACTTGATGTATCGATTCAAGCACAAGTTGTGAACTTGCTTAAATCATTGCAAAAAGAAATGGGCTTAAGTTTAATCTTTATTGCGCATGACCTGTCGGTAGTGAAACATATCTCTGATCGCGTATTGGTTATGTATTTAGGCAATGCGGTTGAAATGGGTGAAAGCGATGCACTTTTTGCTGAACCCAAACACCCATATACCAAAGCATTAATGTCTGCTGTACCGATTCCTGATCCAGAGTTGGAAAAAAGTAAAGTGATTCAGCTGCTAGAAGGCGAACTTCCTTCTCCGATAAATCCACCATCAGGCTGTGTATTCCGCACTCGCTGCCCAATTGCCTCTGATGAGTGTGCTCAAACAAAGCCAGGCTTGCAAGGCGGTGATGTTCACGCCGTATCTTGTTTAAAAGCTTACTAGTTCAAGCCTGTGACAGGCTTTAGGCGCGGTGTCAAAACCGCGCTTTTTTTATGTCAAAAAAATATCGTATATCGTTAATACCAAATCCATTAATTATCTGCTCAGTTCAGCGAGAGTTAAAATGCTTTTAGGCAAGGAGATAGATTGAGAATCTAGTTGCTCTAAATTGAAATTTATTAACGCAGTATAAAAGTATTTTAAACTCGCCCCAAGGGAATACCACTGGAAGCCAACTTCTGTGTCTAGCGATTTCAAAAGAGAACCACTCTTTTATCAAACACTATCCTTGAACTCGACTCCCAGTGGTATTCTGAATGGTCAGATAATTAATGGAATTGGTATGATATATAAATGGTTAATTAATATTTTCGCATGTTGATAATTTAATAAATAACAGTTACATTTTGGTATCAAATACAAACAAGGATTGTTTATATGCGTTCGCTTTCTGTTCAATGGAAGATCACGCTGATGGCAGGAGTAGGGATACTACTTACAGTATTCGTATTAACTGGGCTGTCATTTTATTTCTCTAGTCAAAACCAGCAACTTGTAAGTGAGCAAACGTTCACATCCTTGCGTAATCAATCTGAAGCGCTCGTAAAAATACAATCGGAACGTCAGGCTATATATGTTCAACAGTATATGGATGAAGCCACTTATAGGGCTGAAATGTTGGCGCAAAGTGTTTTGTTTTTAAAGTTTAATGCTGAAGAAAATTATACAAATAGTGCAGAACTTCGTGGTTCCATTAATGAATTATTGCGGCGTTCGGTCAATAATTTCCCCAATATCTATAGTGCATTCGTGGTATTCGAACCCAATGCGCTAGACGGTGAAGACAATAATTATCATGATGCTAGTTATGTAGGTGCCAATAGTATCGGGCGTTTTGCACCCTACTGGTCAAAGCCATTAAACCAGGAAGCCGTTCAACGTGTATTTACTGAAGAGCAAATTGAGAATACGAGTTTGAATGCAGCAGGGCGTGCAGCTAATAATATTTTTTCATGTAGTGCACTTTCTCAAAATACCTGTGTGATGAATCCTACCTTTTCAAGTGAAGAATCTGGACGTCACCTTATTAGCTCAATAACCACGCCGTTGATTGTTGATGGTAAATCTATCGGTATTATGGGAATCGATATTAAATTAAATACCCTTCAGCCTGTTATTAATGACGTCGATAACAATTTATTTAATGGTGTCGGTAACGTTAGTCTATTAAGTAACGACGGTACGATTGTAGCGTGGGACCAAGGTGAAAATCGCTTAGGGGATCGATATACACCGCAAGATGGATTGCCCGAAATGTTACCCTCTTGGTTAAGTCAGGGCGATGATTTTATTGGTTGGAGTGATAGCCAACGAACGTTATTAGCGTATACACCTGTAATGCTGGGTAACACCACATGGGGGATTACAGTTCAACTTCCTGCTGAGCAAGTATTAGAAGAAGCAATAGCATTAGACAGCGCGATTCAAGCCCAGCGTTCTGCATCATCAAACATTCAAATTATCGCGAGTGTAATGATAGGTGGTTTTGGCATTTTAGTGGTGTTATTTGCAGCATCACGGTTAGTTGCACCGATTAAACAAGTTGTCGAAAGCCTAAAAGAAATAGCATCTGGTGAAGGCGATTTAACACAACGTATCACAGTTACTCAACAAGACGAAGTTGGGGAGTTGGCAATTTGGTTTAATCGATTCCTTGATAAGTTGCAAGATACCATTGGTCAGGTTGTTGTCACGGTTGAAGAGGTGAGTAAAACAGCAGGTGAAGCGGCTCATGTTGCCAGTAATACTCGTGATGGTAGTGAGTCACAGTTTAAAGAAGTTGATATGGTTGCAACTGCATCAGAAGAAATGACCCAAACATCAGCCCAAGTCGTCGGCCACACTGAAACAGCTGTCTACGCTGCTAAGGAAGCAGATAGTGCAGCACAAGAAGGGCAGCAAGTTATACAGTTATCAGCAGGCTTAATGGCAAGCCTTGTTAACCGTATGGATAGTGCGGTCCCTATTGCTAAAGAGCTAGAAAGCAATAGCGAGAATATCAATGAAATATTAAAGGTGATTGAAGGTATTTCTGAGCAAACGAATTTATTAGCATTAAATGCTGCGATAGAAGCTGCGCGTGCAGGAGATCAAGGGCGAGGCTTTGCTGTTGTGGCTGATGAAGTACGCTTGCTCGCCAGCCGAACAAAAGATTCTGTTGGGCAAATTCATACAGTAATTGACGATTTACAACAAGGGACGCGCAGTGTTGTTGGTGCAATTGAAGAAGGAAACCAACTCGCAGGTGATACGGCAGAGCAGGTAAGTAAAGCGGTTGAGAGTTTAAGCCAAATTACGGAATCAGTTGGTGCGATTCAAGCCATGAATGAACAGATAATGCGGGCAGCAGAAGAGCAGCAAGCTGTTTCTGGTGAAGTGAATCGTAATGTATCTAATATTCGCGAGCTGAGTGAGGGCATCTTAACGCATGCTGAAAGCTCTGCAGATATAGGGCAGCGTTTAACAGAGATTTCTGAACGCCAGAAAGCGCTCGCGAGTCAGTTTAAAGTGTAAGTATTGTACATATATTTACGGCATAAAACGTCAGGACATCAGACGTTTTTATAGCGCTATAACAGGTTAAATTTACTTATCTTGATGGTTTCATTCGGTCTTTTTGTACGCTTTATATCTATTTCTCTTGTTTTGATAGAGCTGTTTATCAGCTCGTATCAGGGCGTTGTCGACGGTTTCGTCAGGCTGTATTTGAGTGCAGCTTGTCGTAATTGATGTATAAATATCATGGTGGCAAAAGCGTGTTGTGCTTATTGATGATTCGAGCCGTGAAGCTAATTTCAATGCCTGAGCCTGTGTCACATACGGTAAAATAAGGCAGAACTCATCCCCACCAAGACGAATACAGATATCAGTACTTCTGCTAAGAAGAAATATTTGGCTTGAGATATGTTTAAGTGCGGCATCGCCAATATCATGGCCATAGTTATCATTAATGGCCTTAAAGCCATTTGCATCAATAACGATTAAAGAAACTGCATTGTAAGATATCCGGCATTCTTCAATTAAATTGACCACGATCGATGATAATACTCGGCGATTATATAGCCCCGTTAGTAAATCTGTACGTGCTTCTTTTTTATAGGTTTGTTGCTGGATTTTGTGCCGTTCAACCCTCATCATCAAATAGTTGAGTAAGATAATTAAAATCAAAACGAGTGCAATGTTTGGGGCTGCAGAACGTAAGACATAACGAATATCAACTTCAGCATGAATATGTAGAAAGTCACCAATAGTTTTCTGTACGTCGATGATTGGCCAGAATATATGTAGTCCCTTTCGTAATATAATCTCTTGTTGTGTCGACATGGCATCGAGATAAATGAAGATAGATGAATGAAGTGCTTTTGGTAAGGTAATCGCCGATGTTATTGATGTAAGAGGTACATCAACCCCAATATCACCGATAATTTTATCGTTTGAATAGATAGGGGATTTTATAGAAAATATTTTTTGCTTCGTGACAATGTCAATATAAGGTTGGGAGAAATAGAACCCTTTTTTTAGTTCTTCTTCACTTTTATAATATGAGCGTTGTTCATTGTAGTCTTGAGTTTCAAAAATGTTAGAGGGTAGCCTAAATAATGTGGATGTGTACTTACTTGAAACATAGAAGTATTCGTTTAGGTACGACACATAATAATAATTGTAGTTAATATTAAGGTGATGTTTCTCTGCCCACAGATCATCAATGGTAGGGAAAATAAAAGTATCGGTCAGTGCCGAAGGTGAGGGTTCACCAATACCTACCAAGGTACCATTCAATAAATTATCTTTGTATTGACCGCGATTAAAGCCGAATTCATTGAGTTCAGGGTAGTGATGAACGGTAACCAAAGACTGACCTAATTGATTGTTATTATTATTTACCGCTAACGAAATATATTTAGCATAACGCTCATTACGATAAGCAAGTGTCAGTAAGCTAGATTTTATTATTGATAAATTTGATTCAAGGTATGATGTTGTATTCTCGATCTCATTTCTAATGTTAATAGAAAGGGCGAAAAGAATAACAATACTGTTGACTAAAATAATCAAACTATTTTTCATATCATCATCTGCTTTTTTTGCATTATGTATGGCATCCTTGCCAGATTATGCTTCCTATCATTTATGTTCATTATTTGGGTATAAAGTTATTCGAATAGATTAAACTTTATTTTATCGAAAGGGACTGGTTTACCGTAGTAATATCCTTGGTGATACTTTACGCCAGCTCGGAGTAATGCCGAGGCTTGTTCTCTATTTTCTATGCCTTCAGCAATAACTTCAACTTCTGCTTTATCAGCAAAAGCGACAATCGACTCAATAATAACCATACCGTTATGGTCGCAAATATTTTTCACGAATATTTTGTCTATTTTTATCGTACTTGCTTGTAATTTCTGAAGCGCTAAAAAGTCACAATAGCCATTACCTACATCATCGAGTTTCACTTGGATACCTAATTCATTCAATGAATCACACACATTTTTAGCTTTATCAAAGTCTGAAATAGGGGTACGTTCTGTTAGCTCAAATGAGAAGTTATGAGGTTGTAATTTAAACTTGTTTAGTGTCATTTTGATTACATTAATTAATGCTGTAGATTGAATGAGGTCAGGAGATACATTGATACTAAAATAGTGTGGTAGTGGTGCTATTGAGTGCTGAACCTCAAGGCGTTTGATGTCTTTAGCAACAGTTTCAATTAGCTGTACAGTCATTGGAACAATTAAACCATTGAGTTCAGCTTCTGGAATAAAGACATCTGGCGGAATGATTTTCCCCTTTTTGGTTTCCCAACGCATAAGTACTTCATAGCCACAGATATGGTTTGTTTCAGCATTTACGATAGGTTGATAAAAAGGTATTAATCGATTTTGTTTCAATGCTTTGATTAACAAAAATGTTAGCATCTTTCCGTTATGAAAGCGACGATGCATTAATACGAGTAAAATGAGCGTTAAGCTGCATAACAGTATGATCAAATAGGGGCGAATGTTTTCGCGATAATGCTGAATGACATTATCTGCTACGTAATATTTAATCCAAGCGTTATCAAGTAATGGCATCGATAATATGGGTTTTACGACTTGATCGGTTAAGTCTTTATTCAGCTGTAGAGGTGAATTAAATATTTTACTTTCAGCGCGATTAGCATTCCCGGTGTAGAGGATAATGCCATTACCTTCTACTGTTTGTAGCCAGCAACCGTCACATTCATTTTTAAGTAGACTAATGGGATCTTGTGGCGTGATATCTACCGTCATGAATCCTTTTAATATTTGGCGATGATATTGAATAATTGTTCTGTCTTTTGAGGTATTAGCAATTAAACTAATTTGCTGGTTCAGATAAATCTCTTGTTTTGGTTTTGCGTAAATATTAAGCGTATCTACCATGTCGCCGCAGGTTATGCCATTTGGCGTACGCAAACTTAGACGCCTAATTTCAGCGTTAAAATAGCTTGCATGTTCTAGCGTATCGATATCCTGATTATCACAGGTATAGTTGAGTTCATATTGAAGGTTATCAAGTAATATAGATGTCGCTCTTACTCGTTCAAAATATTGTTCAATACGTTGATTTTCTGCATATTTGAAGTGATATTTAAAAAGTACTTTGTTCGCATTATTAGATATTAATAAAGCTGCGAATCCTATTATCATACAGAGCACAATAATTATTAGGCTAGAAAGCATGTATGTTGATTTCTTTTTCATGTTCACAGGCGGCTTATCTAAGTGAATAGCAATGGAACAATTTAACAAAATAATGGGCAATACTGTTCTTAATCATATTGATAAGTACATATTTGTTAAATAATTAGTTTTTATGATTATTTATTATGCCGCATTATATAGGGCGAAATGGTCGTTGGTTGAGGTTTGTTTTCTTTCAAATCAAGAGCTTAGGTTGTATGTCTTGAAGGGGGGTTACTAGGGCGATTAATAGAAAATACCAGGGGAGAATGTTAGTAATAAGTAGCACCAAACATTTTGTTTGGTGCGGAAATTAAACGATTATTGAATATTACTCAACGGGATACCAATAACCCATATTAATAAGCTGTGTCAGCATTGCTAAGAAGGCTGGGTGATCGAGCTGTTTTCCAAGCAAGGATAGGTTTACTTGTTCTTCATCACATAGGCATTTAGCAGCTTCTGCGCACTCTTCTGGTAGTTCGAATTTTTCACCGTTTATGTACAAAACATTAGGTTGTTCTGGGTGGTAAAAAGCACGTAAACCACCTAAACGTTTGAACTCTTCACCATCTTCTAAAAATTGATAGGTTTCATTTTTTTGCCAAGGTGGCTCTGATGCAATGATATCGAGTTCATGGCGGCTCTGGCTTAGATGTTCGCCCATCCATTGTTTCATTAAATTAGGGTGATCCAATAAGCTGCGCATCATTGCTTCAAGGTCATTACATTCTGCTTTTAAGATTGCCCCACTATTTTGGCGAGCCGGGATTGAAGGGTTGTGGTAATGCACATCTCCAATATCGTTAGAAATAATGAAATCAGCAAAGCTACTTAATAATTCTTGCTTCTTTGGTGAGCGAAAGCCAACAGAAAAGCTCATGGATGTTTCTATCGCGTAACCGTCGTGCGGAAATCCTGGCGGAATATATAAAATATCACCAGGTTCCATTACTTCGTCAATGATTGGCTCAAAGCCTTTGATTTGACGAAGCTCTGGGTGGTGGAGTTCTTCTTCATAATCATCTTTTTTAGGACCAACTCGCCAATGACGCTTACCTGAACCTTGGATAATAAATACATCATATTGATCAATATGTGGACCTACACCACCGCCCGGCGTTGAATAGCTGATCATTAAATCATCAAATAACCAGTTGGGTAATTGACGAAATGGTGTAACTAATCGAGCAGCACCTTCATGCCAATGATTCGCAGCTTGAACAATGAATGACCAGTGATCTTCTGGTGTATTATCAAAGGATAAAGGACCATGACGAACGTCCCACTCTTCGCCGTTTCTTGCGATATAGCGAGAATCGACGTCTTCTTCCATTGCCAATCCTGCAAGTTCATCAGGGCTGATTGGGTCGATGAAATCTTTAAAACCACCTTTTATGACAACAGGCTTTTTCTGCCAGAATTCGGCAAGAAATTCTTCAAACGAGAAGGTTAACTGGTACATGTTCAAACTATTAATTATTGAGCTTAGTGCCGATTATAGCGCAAAGCACACCATGCTAGATAAAAAATCATTTAATGATGGGTATTTCTTACGCCAAAGTTTTGGTGAATAGAACGGTGTTTATTGGCTTTTTTTTGATTCATTTTCGTGTCGAAACTGAATGTTTATTGTTAAATTTATTTTGAAAGTAGAGTGGTTTTAGTCTGAATCTGTCTGATTGTCTTTGTAGTGATTTGTTTTTTAAGTGCTTTTGATGGTTTCGGTATTGCTGCTCTGTATATAGGGGACAATATTTGATATTTTTATTTTTGAGACTTCAGTTGTTAAACCATAGTGATGGCTCGATTAGGAAAGCATTAGGGGGGTAAAAGGTAAATTTATTATTTAGAAAATGAGCGAAGATAAAATACCGACGTGATTTTTTCCGCGTTTTTATTATTTAACGCCAAATTATTGACTTGTTAGACTTTGACTAAATTTGACGATCTTAATGCTTGATATGAAGCGTAGGCATGTGTTCGTTAAAACAAAATATAACTAATATAACGAAGCAAGGTCAGCAGCAAGTCTATGAATAACGGTTTAGCTCAAGTCAGGTTCATACCCCTGTGTGTTTTTCTTTTGTCTGTCATTTTTTCAGGTAATGTTTTTGCTGCCAGCAGCAATGTGGCTATTTCGCTCTCAAGTACCAGTAAAGAATATGATAATGGCAATAACATTGATTATAAGTTAGTTGTTACTAACTCAGCTAGACGCGGTGTAGAAAGCATTGAAGTTAAAAGTGATTTGCTTGCTGTTTTAGCAGACATTGATAGTGGTGGAAAGGGTAATGCCTTCTCTTCGGTTTCAATTTCAGCTGATGCTTCTTCTGCTAAATCATCAGCTGGTAATTTTTCGTCTTCGGGGAATCTATATGCTCAGAATGTGACGATAGCTGCTGGTGATACAATCACTTATCATCTTACAGCAAGGGTTGCTGATGACGTTGTTGGTTCCATTGATGCTCGTGGCTCTTTTGTAACTGCCGCCCCTCATGAGACGATTGAATCTAATGTTGTTTCTGTTAAGCGAATTAAATACGATTTTTCAGTCAGTAAAACGGTAGTCGAAGGGGACTTTGCACCAGGCGAAGTGATTACTTACCAAATCCATATTGATAATAGCGGTACATCGCCTATTAAAAATATGACAGTGGCCGATGCCGTTATGGCAATTCAAGCCATCTCGATTGACGGTCTCCCAGTTCCTGCTTTTTCTTCTACCTTGATTACAGCTTCAAAATCCGGTTCGCGATCAAATGTCGGTAGTTTTAATTCATCTGGCAATTTAAGTGCAACGAATGTAAGTATTGATACTGGTGGATGGGTTGAATACCAAATAAAGGCAACCGTTGTACTTAATATTGTTTCTTCTATTGATAATACGGCAGAAGCGACAGCCCACTCAGTAACTAATCCTTCAAATACTATTGTTATAAACCCTGCCAAGCCTAACCTTTCTATTACGAAAACCGTTGATAAAAAAAATGATTATCAGGTAGGTGATGAGCTGACGTATACCATTACCGCATTAAACTCAGGGCGTGGCATTGCCTACCAATATCAGGTAAAAGATGCGATTAGTGATATTTCATCGTTGTTAGCTAACGATGCATCAGCTAAGCATGATCATACCGATGTAGGTGCTAACCCATTCCAGAGCTGGACGATAAAAGTGGCGTCGATAGGGGCCAACAGTCAGTCTGCATTAAAGCTAGCGGGTGAAGCCTCAGGTGTCGATTTAGATGATGTGGTCTCTATTGCACCAAATGAATCGGTTAAATACACCATTAAAGCGGTAACAAAATCGGTATCGATTTCTCCAATAGATAATAGTGCCCAAATCAATGATAGTGCGGGTGCTCAAGTCGCCACTTCTGATGTTGCCACTTCGACTAACCTAGACGTATTAGATACTGCATCAGCAAGCAAAAAGTCCACGGCAACCCAATACTCTCCCGGTCAGTGGGTGCCTTATGACATCACAGTTGAAAATGATGACAGCGATAAATTTGCTAACAATGTCACCATGGTGGATAACCTCACAACCTGTGTGCAAACAGAGCAAGCTGACGGTTCAACATCGGATGCGTTTTCTGGCTGGAAAGTGAAGAGTGTTGAAGAAATTGGCGAGGGTACTGACGCTGGTTTGGTTGCGAATAAAACTAGCCAACAAAGTGGCGATTTTGAATTTGTGGCTGACTTAGCGCCCAATGGTAAAGTGGTTTACCACATTGAAGCATTGGTAACTGAAAATAGCGTGGGTCATATTCGTGATACCCCCGGGTGTGATGCTATTGATGAGAGCGGTTCAGGGCTTGAAATGCCAAAAGGCAAAATTCAAGTAAAGAAAACAGTCGATAAAACTCAATTTATTCCCGGCGATAACCTTACCTACACCATCACTATTGAAAACCCAGCGCAAGGGTATGTGATTAATGTACCTGTTGATGACGCTATTTCGGATGTAATGGCAGGTAGCGTTGATGATGTTGATATTAAGGCGTTTGATAGCTGGACGGTAGTTGCCTCTGCGACGAATACTTCAGGCGCAGCAACCAATCCGACTAAGCCTGACTTAGACGGTTCCATTAATGATAACGTTGATATTCACACCCATGCCACTATTTATCCTGGTGATACTGTCACATATACCGTTACAGCTAAAACGAATGTGAAAGTAAACGATGAAATCCGCAACAAAGTGACGGCTGGTGATGGGGGCAATTCAGAAGTTGGCTCTACGCCGTATATCCATGATATTTCCATTAGCAAAAATGTTGATCACGGTACGTACAGTGATTCTGAAAATACCTTTACCTACACGATTGAAGTCAAGAATGGCGACTATGCAGGTTTTGCTAAAGGCGTGCATGTTTTTGATGACATTGAAGGCATTCGCGCTGATCTTTTAGAATTTGGTCCTGCCGAAAATCCGTTTGAATCATGGAAAATTACTGCGGTTGCCGAAGGTGATGAAGCCGACTCTGGCATTAGTGGTTCAGTTAAGGATAAGAATCTTAATGTTTACGCGGATATTCCTCCCAGCGGGAAAATCATTTATACCGTAGTCGGCCAATTAAAAGAGCGTACGCAAGATCATATTATTTGGGGCCCGTTTTCAAACTCAGTTAATGCCATGCTAGTGACTGGTGATGTGACTGATGATGTGACTGGTAATGCGATTAGTCAGCCTAAAAAGCCTAATTTACGTGTTACCAAAGACGTGAGCCAGCCTTATTACGCTGTGGGTGAAAAGGTCACTTACACCATTGTGGTTGAAAATATTGGTGATGGTTATGCCAATGATACTACTGTGTTTGATGATATTGCCTCTTTGGGACTATTTAATGAATGGACGATAGATTATGAAAAAACAGGCGTAGGTACGCGTGTTGATGAAGAGTACAACTCAGCTAAAACCACGAAAAATATTAAGACCGAGGTCGATATAGCCCCCGACTCTGCAATTACTTTTCAGGTAACGGGTATTGTCGTCGATGGCTCTCCCGATCGTGGAAAAATCACCAACACTGTAAAAGTGTATGACAATCAAAACAATCGTGAGTTTGATGAGTCAGCAGATATCGACAAACAAGATAAAGATATCAGTGTCAGTATCGATAAGTACTCTGAGCAAGTGTATTACCACCCTGGTCAGAAACATATGTATGTCGTGTCGGTAACGAATCATTCCAACGATGTAATGAATGATGTATCCGTTATTGACGAGTTATCAAAAATAGGGGTTAAAACCGCGAATGATAAAGACGGTCATAAAGCCGATGCTAATGAAGATACAGCGTTCGAAAGTTGGGGAGTAGAACGAACGATAGGGTCAGCTAGCGAACAAATCATACCGCCGGGTAGTACGACCGATCTTAATGATCACATAACGCTACAGCCGGGAGCTGAAGCCGTTTATTACATAAGCGCGATTGTGAAAGATAACGTTATCGAAGATACCCTTGAAAACATTGCGTATCTGAATGTTGTTTCGATAGATCGTAATGGGAAAGAGCACACGTATGAAGCGTTTGCAAAAGTGCAAAACCACCGTGCGGAATCTGGTGGGGCCGTTGTTCGTAAAGTGTCCCCCGCGATGTATAAACCCGGTGATAAAGTCACGTATACCATCACTGCTTCATCTTCATTAGGCTACTTTAATAACGTTGCTATTCAAGATGAGATCAGCAAATTAAGTGTTACGTTGTTAAACGGCGGTGAAGGCAACCCTTTTGCCACCTACGATGATCCTACCCACCCACTGTTTACTGTTGATGTTGCAATAGACGATGCCATTCCTAAAGATGGTGGCTCGACAGATGGAACATTGGATGGTGTTGTAAAAGCCAATACCGATTTAAATACTATTATCGATGTCGCGCCGCACGATAAGGTGGTTTATACCATTACAGGTACGATACGTGATGATGCCATTGGCGAGATCAATAATGATGGTTTAATTGTGAAGCCCTATGCAGCACAGATTGAATATAAGAAAGAAACAGTTGAAGCGAACTATGCACCGGGCAAAACACTTGAGTATTTACTGACCGTCGAGAATACGGGCAAGGCGCATGCACAGGATGTGAATATTGAAGATGCTATTTCATCTGTGGAAGTGACAGATGTTAATAACAACTTAATTAAAGCATTCACTGAATGGACCATAAAACCAGTATATTCTGGTGATTTCAAATCGTTCGCTTCACCAGGAAGTTATACCGATAACACCGATCTTAATACAATGGCAGATATCCCGCTCGGGGGTAAATTCGTTTATCACGTAATAGCGAAAGTTGCTGAAACAGCTGCTGGCGACATTCTGAATGTCCTAAATGTGAATGGCAATACGACCAGTGTGACGACTCGCCCTGAAACCCGCCAGTACGATGTCAGCAAAGAGATTGTTGCGTATTACGATGTCGATGGCGATAAGCTGCCAAACAACAATGGATACATGCCGGGTGGCGGCGTTGAATATCGCATTCATATCCAAAATAACAGTAGCAGTAATATTGCTGATATTCCGGTGAAAGACGCCATAGAAAGCATTAAAACGAAGTACTTTGATAATTCGATAGGACAAGTATTTACTAGTTGGGAGATAACGACAGAAAAAGATTCTGGTGGTGTGTCTAATGCTGGCTCAACCAGCGATAACCATGATATCGATACTCTTGCCGATCTTGGTCACGATGGGTTTGTCGATTACATTATCAAAGCCCAAATCAGTGATAAAGCGGTGGGTGACTTTAGCAATACCGTTGATGTTTATGGGTTAGAAAAGGCCTCTCCTGTTTCAACAATGCTGCCAGCGAAAGTCACTCTAAAAAAAGCAGTGTTTGACTCAGCAGGCAAGGCTATTTCTCAATATCTACCAAGCCAAGATGTTGTGTATAAGATCCGCCTTGAAAATACCAAGCAGGGTACTATCTACAATCAACACCTCTCCGATATTCTGTCGTCAATCACCACCGATATTGCTGAACTGTCTGGTACTGGTAAAGAGAATCCAACGGCTAATCCGTTCGTGTTATGGAATGTATCTGTTGATCAATCAAGCGGTATTACTAATGTAGGCGGTTTTACGGGGGGGAATAATGTCGATATTGATACCGATATCGATATTGCACCACTTGGCTACATTGAATTTACGGTAAAAGCGACTATTCGCGACACTGCGTTGGGTCAAATTACTAATACTGCTCATTTGAAAGCAGCAGCAGGATTATCACGAGATAATAGTAATCGCAGTTTATCTGCCACTGCGGTATTGGACCCGCAGCCTAAGCAAGTGGAACATCATAAAACGATTGTATCAGTAGGCGGGGCGACATATTCAAAGGACACCCATTATTTACCGGGTGATGAGGTTGAATACCAAATAACAGTCGATAACCAATCTGACGGTTGGGCGAATGATATCACCATGAAAGATGAAATAAGCAAAATCATGGTTGAACTTGCTGGTGATAAGACAGAAACCGCGTTCTCTTCTTGGGTTGTATCCCATGTAATTAGCCGAGGTTCCGATCTCGAAAAAGATACCTATTTACCGAATTATTCACCAACAGGTAACTTGGATCTTGAAGCTGATATTGCACCAAAAGAAGGGATCACTTTCACCATAAAAGCCCAAATAAAAGACAATGCGTTAGGCACTATTGATGCGAATACTGCGATTATCGATAGCCAAAATGATACAACCGATCCTATTACGCCACAGGCATCTTCGCTAGAAATTCATAAAGCGGTTGATACAGATACGTTTATTCCGGGGCAGACTGTTAATTATACCGTTACAGTCACCAATACCGGTGATACATGGCTGAACGATGTTGTAATAAAAGATCCAATTAGTGCAATTACAGCTGAAATAGCGGGCAGTTCGTCTACATCGAATATTGGACCAGCCTTTAGTTCATCATCGTTATCTGTTAAGCAAAGTGAGAGTTACGTATCGGCTAATCCTGATGGTTCTATTTCAGCGATCGCAGATATAAAGCCGGGCGATACCATTACGTTTACGATTGCAGCGATTGTGTCTGACAATGTTATCGGTGAGATTTCGAACACCGCGACAGCCGATGATATTCCTTCAGAAACCGTTATTATCCAGCCTGCACCTTTTGATATCGAGGTAACTAAAACAGCAGATACAAAAGAGTTTGTACCTGGTCAATTGATTACTTATACCGTGACAGTGTCTAACCCGACGAATAGCTGGGCTAACGATGTTGCGATTAGTGATGAGGTCTCAAAAATTGAAGCTGAAATCGCACATGACTCAACGGCAGGCAGCGCAATAACGGGACCAGCATTTGATGCCGCGACTATCACTGTCGATATTGCGAAAGGGGCGAGCTTTGTTGATGGTACTGGTGAGAATGCCACCGCTGATATAGCACCAAATAGCAATGTGGTATTTACAATCAAAGCGAATGTGGCTTCAAATGTAGTCGGTGAGATCAGTAATATTGCGAATGCCAACGATAAATCGGCAGAAGTCGTTATTACCCCGAAAACAGCCATTTTCACCATCATAAAAAGTGTCGATGAGCCCACGTTTATTCCGGGTCAAGTCATGACCTATAGCTTAGTTGTTGAGAATACGACGGATGCTTGGGCGAATGATGTGAAAATTACCGATGATATAGCTGCGATTAATGTAGAAGTTGCGGGGGGAAAAACAGGGCCAGCATTTGATATCAGTTCCTTAAAAGTGATTTCAGGCGTAGTCGACGGCGAGGGGTTTGTCTTTGCCAATCCAGATGGCAGCGTATCGGCAATGGTAGATATTGGTCCCGCAAGTAAAGCGACAGTTACCTTTGAAGCAACAGTGGCTGCCGATGTTGTCGGCGATATTCCCAATACCGCGTTCGCTAATGATATTGCCTCTGAAGAGGTGGTCATTACTCCTAAAGAATCAACGCTTGAAATTACGAAAAAAGTTGATGCTGCTGAATATGTACCAGGGCAGGAACTAACGTATACGGTCACGGTTAGCAATATCTCTGGCAGCTGGGCAAATGACATTGCAATAAGGGACGAAGTATCAAAGATCCAGGCAGAAATTGCAGGGGGATCAGCATCTGTGCCTGCAATAGGCAATGCCTTTGATGTCAGTTCGATTATTTTTGAAGATCCAGTCGTCATCAACAGTATTGTGGCAAAAACCACTGACGAAACGGTGAAGGCAGATATTGCGCCGAATGAATCAGTCATCTTTGTGATTAAAGCCAAGGTTGCAGATAACGTTATTGGCGACATTACCAATAACGCGTCAGCCAGCGGGCAAGATGCAAGTGTAGTAACGCCTGCTGCAAAGTCAGAAGTTGAAATTACCAAGACCTCAGAAAGTAAAACTTATACCGATGGTGGCAAGGTTGTTTACCACATTGATGTACATAACAAATCGCAATCTTTTGCCAATAATATTGCGCTAACCGATGAGATATCCAACATAGTTGTTGATACTAATTTGGGCATGTCTGAACCTGCATTTACCGACTGGAAAGTCGAGTACAAAGCCAGTGATAGTAAAACTGTCGTGATGGCAAATACCCGCAAGATTTATCATCCTGCCAACAATAGTGATATTGATGCGGTGATGGATATTGCGCCAGAAGATACGGTGACCTTCACTGTAACGGCGAAAGTTCAAGACCATGCGATTAGCACCATCACAAATACAGCGGTTATCACCGATGCTGACGGTGCTTCTCAAGAAGATGATGCAGTTGTCGAGCCTGCACCGACCTCAACGCGTGTGAGTAAAGTCAGTGTTGAAGAAAAATATACACCTAATCAGCCATTAAGCTTCGTACTGACGATTGCAAATACCTCGTCAAATTACATTGACGATATGATTGTCGTCGATGATATGTCTACGGTTCAAGTGAAGTACATTGACGGTACGACTGGACCAGCTTTCATTCCGGGTACTATCAGCTTTACGCCGACAGTTGTACCAGCAGGCTCATTAACTGTTAAAGGTTCCGAGACCAGCTATAAAGTGGATATCGCACCTAAGTCTACCGTTACGTTTGATGTAACAGGCACAGTCAATGAGCATGCAACCAGTGATATTCAAAACATTGCCCAGCTTAATGGGGATGATGTGAAAAGTAACTGGGTGCCGACGGTAGCTGCAAAAGTGAAAGGCACATTAACAGCCGTTGAAGAGGAGTACGTGCCAGGCAACACCATCGAATACCACTTAACATTGGCGAATGATAGTGATGGCATTGCTAAAAACGTGTATTTGCTTACGCAGTTTAATAAGGCATCGGGTACCTATATTGATGGCCATGAGGACAATGCGTTTGATCGCTGGACCATTAAAGCCGTAACCGATGGAGTTGATACCACGTCAGGTACGTTTACCGATGATAGTGATATAGCAACATCAATCAATATCGCGCCTCATGGCAAAGTTGAATACACCATCGTAGCCACCGTTAATCAAGACATGTTAACGCCCATTGATTTGCGAACTTTCTTTTTAGATTCGACCATCAATATACCGGGTACGGGGGCTGCTAGGCAGCTAGCCAAACAGATTGAGGTAGGTACGTCAGGCAAATTAGAAGTTTTACAAATACCGCCTGTTGGCTCAAAGCTGAATGTGGTGAAAACGGTGGAGAAGGATTCTTATACCGATGATGACAAAACGGTACAGTATCAATTGTCGGTTAATAATACCGGTGGTGGCAATGCACCCAACGTAGCATTGTTTGACGATATTGCGGGTCTTCAAAACACCAAAGGTATTGATGTATTTACAGATTGGGTGATCACCGGTCGTGAGTTTGAAGAAGGGCGATTAATCGATCACTTTACAATTAAAGGTGACCAAAATAATAAGAATAACCTCAATGTGATCAAAAATATGAAGTCGAATGGTCGCAACAATATAGAGATGATGATTGTTGCAACGATCAATAAGCATTTGGATGATGACATTACCAATATATTCAAAGCCACGGAAGAAAATGGCAAGGTTACTCAAGATGAGGCAACCACACATATTAAAAAGATCCCCGATAATACAGGAGAGTTAGATCTTACTAAGCGCGCGACAAAGACTGACGCGCAAGTGGGTGATGTTGTTGAGTATGAAATCATTGTTGATAACAACAATGAATCTTACTTTAACAATGTTGTTGTTGATGACCGATTCCCTGCAGGTTTTCAATATGTGCCAGATTCTACCGAGATGGTGATAAGCGGTGCTGATGGTGAATTTGAAACTTCTGACGATGTGGTTGTGTCAGCAGAACCTACGCTATCAGGCAGTTTGCAATTCCCTCAAGTGGATTTTGACCCTTACGAAAAATTACGTATTCGCTACTTGATGCGGGTAAGTATAGGGGTGACGTTTGGTAAGTATGTTAATACCGCGGTAGCGAAAGTTGATAATAGCAATGTATCGAACACCGGCTCGGCAACGGTGGAAATTGAAGCGGATAAACTATTCGATACCGCATCGATAATCGGTAAGGTGTTTGAAGATCTCAATGGTGATGGATTCCAAGCCGATGCAACGGCTGATGATATTGAGCTAACTACAACGGTTAAACCACAAGACTATATAGCGGGTTCAACCACCCTCGAGGTTAATGGCCACACTGTGGTGGTTGATGACGAAAATACGGTGCCAGCAATAGACGGTATTCATATTGATGAGTTATATGGTCAATCTAAAAACCGCACGTTGAAGCAGTCAAATAAGGCATATATCCAATTCAAGACACGCACGATGACGCCATTTTCACTGGTGATAGAAACGGATAATGGCACAACAATAACATTTGATGCGCAAGGTCAAATTCAACGCCACCTAGAAGGTGATGTTAAAGAAGAGTTATCTGCTGAAGAGCTGAATGTGACCCGTAATCTTTATAAAGCACCCGATGGTTATTTATGGGAAATCATCATCGAAAATTTAGGTGTCTATGAAGATGGTATTCCTGGTGCTCGCTTGATAACGACAGAGGGTATCAAGATAGAAACCGATGAATACGGTCGCTACCACGTTCCCGACCAATGGGTTACAGATAAGAAAGGGCGTAACTTCCTAGTGAAGTTAGATTCTGACTCGTTGCCAACGGGGATGAAGGTGATCAGTGAGAACCCTAAAGTAAAACGTATTACCCCCCATGCGTTAGCGAAATTTAACTTTAGCGTTCAAGCCAAAACCAGTGCAGGTAATAGCCAAAAGAAGAAGCCGATAAGTTCCTAATAAAGAGTAATTACAAAGGAAAAGGGCTGATGAAAATTCATCAGCCCTAGGTTTTTTCGTTTTGGTTTTCTGTAACAGCATTTTTAAAAGGTTAAAGAGTGAAGAATTTTAAATTAAGTCGACTGTCATTACTTATTATTACCTGCTTACCCTTTATCGCCAAAGCTGGGGTAACAGATGGTTTGGAATTAATTAGCAGCGAATCAACAGACATAAAAAAAGAGATTCATGAGCAAACAGATAACTCTCGTATTTATTTGAAAGAAGGTGCTCTTTGGGCGACCCGAGATATTACCAAGGTTGACCCCGTATTAAATATTAGCCTGAGTGATGAGGTTGAAATTGAAAATGATGCGATAAATAGCAACCTGAATTTTAATGTTCAAACTAACTATAGCTACTATGTGAAAAAATGGCAGTTAGAGGTTTACCAAGGTAAAGATAGCCACTTGTCTCAACCGCTAGCGACACTTTCTGGTGATAAACTGAGCAATGATTTTGATATCGACTGGGATGGTAAAACCCAAACTGGCTATAAATTTGAATCTGGGAAGCAGTTGCTGTTTCGCCTAAAAGTTTGGGATAAAGATGGCAACATGGATATATCAACGATAGGTGTTGCCGACATGGTAAAACCTACGAAAGAAGTTGATATCGATAAGTTTGATGATGAAGACGATAAGAATGGGCGTAGCTACGGTGAAGCAAAGCTCATGCGCCATAACATTCCCACATCTTCCGGTATGGCGAAGTTGATGGGTACTGGATTAAAAGGTATCGATAAAGTTTATATCGGCGACGATGAATATGATATTGAAGATAATCGTCTCTATGTTGAACAATATTTACCGACAGATGCATACATGTTTCCTGTACGTGTTGAGTACGATAACGGTGATGAACGGAAATATCAGCTATTTGTCCGTATTCCAGATACTTACTATTCGCAAGCAGGTATAGCCGATTTATACTTAGGTAAAAATCGCGTATCGGGCAATAAAGACGTACTTGGTGTTGATGAACAATACCAAGGTGATATATACAACCGTGGTCGTTTAGCCTACTTCGGTGAAGGTAAGTTTGGCGATAAGCTGCGCGTAGTTGCTCATGTTGATACTAAAGAAGCTGCGCTAAAAGACATGTTCAAAAATCCGTTTGCAGCCGATGAAACCACAGTATTCGATATCGTAGAAGATGACGATGAAATGTATTACGGTAACTATGGCGATAATGCCAATATTCAGAAAGTCGTTAATACCAAAGGTAAGGTTTATCTTGATGTGCAATATGATAAATCACGCTACTTATGGGGCAACTACAATACAGGTGTAACGGGCACAGAAACGGGTGGTTATAACCGTAGTCTGTATGGCTTCAAAGGGGATTACCGCACCCGTGAAACCACCAAGTTTGGTGACGATAAGCTCAATATTGTTGGTTTTGCATCGCAAGCTGACAGCTTGTACTCACATGATGAATTTTTAGGTACTGGCGGTAGTCTGTACTTTTTACGCCATGGTGAGGTTGTACCGGGAAGCGATAAGGTGTCGGTAAAAGTTATTGATAAAGACACTAATATTGCAGAAAAGCAGGTGTATCTCCAATCAGGGCGTGATTATGAAATTGATGAATACCAAGGTCGCTTAATTTTAACCCGTCCACTTTCCGACATCGTCGGCGATGACTTTGGCACCGTGATTGACAGCGGCCCTCGTGGCGATTTAGAAAATTACCTAACGGTTGATTACGAATACGTACCTGAAGGGTCTGAAGCTATTGATAAGATGGCAACGGGCGGGCGGGTTAAAGGTTGGGTAAACGACAATGTTGGGGTTGGTGCGACGTATGTACAAGAAGAAAAAGACGACCAAGATTATGAAATGTATGCCAGCGATTTAACCTTGCGTGCGACAGAAGGGACCTATTTAAAAACAGAGTTTGGTCATAGTGAAGGTACGCAAGCAGACAGTAACTTTGTGTCTTTCGATGGTGGTTTGAGTTTCGAGGAGGTGAGTTCTGGTACAAAAGTGCGAGAAGGCGATTCGATTGAAATTACTGGTGTTGCTAGCCTTTATGATCTTATGCCCGATACATTTGGCGCGGTAGGCAATGACGTTCGTGGTTGGTACAAAAATAAAGATGCCGGGTATTCATACGCCAGTCAAACCGACGATTTGGCACAAGAAGCTTACGGTACGCAACTTCGATTACAAGCCGGAGATAAATCGCAGGTATTGGCGCGCTATAAGCATATTGAAGAACAAGAAGAAAATGGCGATATCACCACTGATACCGACGAAATCGAGCTAGAAACCCAATATATGGTGACAGAGCACGTCAAGGTTGCAGTTGCCGGAAAGCATATTGAAGAGCTGAATAACCAAGATGAAAAGGGGGATGGCGATCTTGTGGGGGCACGTGTTGAGTATATTTTTGATGACGATAACAGCGTGTACGCTAAAACCCAGAAAACCATCAACCAGAGCAGCAGTTATGATCAGAACGACAGCGTTACTGTGGGGGCCGAAACTAAAATTACGGAAGATTGGACCTTATCTGGCGAGTATACCAGTGGCGATCGAGGCGATGCAGCAGAAGCAACAGTTAACTACGATGTAACGGACGATTACAGTACCTACGTAAGCTATGTAGAAGATGAATATGATGATAAAAACAATATTGTCTTTGGTCAGAAAGCGACGCTCACAGATACGATAGATGTTTATCAAGAAAACCAATTTGTTGATGAAAATAATGGCAAAGGGCGGATTGATTCGTTTGGTTTCGACTATGATATGGATGATGATATTGAAGCGGGAATCGCTTTTCAGCAAGGCACCATTGATTATCCTGATGAAGTGGGGGTTGAGCGCAAAGCAACAAGTTTGTATGTCGCCTTCGATCAAGATAACTACACTCTAAAAGATAAAGTTGAGTACCGTGTTGATGATGGTGAAGAGAAAATTCGTCAGTACGTTACCACCAACCGCTATACCCACCATTTGACCGACGAATACACACTGTTTGCTAAATTCAATTATTCCAAATCAGAGAATGCCACTTCAGATGAAGTGGTCGAGCGCTTTATCGAAAGTAATATGGGGTTAGCGTACCGTCCAATTTTTAATGATCGCCTTAACTTTTTAACTCGCTATACCTACTTGGTTGATTTCGACAATATGAATCGTGATGTCGATTATAAAGACGAGAAAAGCCACATAATAGAAGGCGAAACCATCTACTCAGTGGATGCACATATCGATGTGGGGGCCAAAGTTGCCTACAAGAAAAAAGATGAAATCTATACGCGCGAGTCTGGTGCTGATGTGCCAGTGAAGAACGATATTTTCCTGACGGGTTTAAGCGCAAGTTATAACGTGATGAAAAGCTGGGATGTCACTGGCGAATACCATTGGAAAAAAGATCAGGAAAATGACCAGCTTGAACATGGGGCATTAGTATCAGTGAATAAGCATATTAACGACAATATGAAAGTGGGGGTTGGCTATAACTTCTCGAGCTTTGAAGATGATCTTGTGCATAACGATGATTATGACGCAGAAGGTATCTTTATCAATGTTGTTGGTAAGTTCTAAATAACATGGCTAACCGCCTATACGTATTTACAGGATCTATAATGAAAGTTTTTTTACGCACTGTTTGTATAACATTGCTACTAACCCTGCTGGCTGGCTGTGCCACAGATACTTATGTCAGTGATGAAAATATTGATAAATTTGATGACCTATCGGTGAAGAAGTTTCTGATTGCAGAAATACAGCCGACAGTGGAGCCTGAGAAGAAAATCTACCTATCATTGGTGTCGCATTTCGATTTTGACCAATCTATTTTGAAGCCTGAAGATATTGCAGAACTGGATGACTTTATAGCTAAAGTCATCAACTTGAAAGGGCATATTGTTATTGCGGGACATACGGATTATCAAGGCTCTGATGATTATAATGAAAAGCTATCATTCCGCCGCTCTACAGTAATCCAACAGTATTTATCTGCGCGTATTCCAGTAGAAAACTATACGTTTGAAGTTGCGTATTTTGGCGAAAATAACCCCATTGTTAAAGCACACAGTCTAAAAGCAAACGCCCTTAACCGGCGCGGTATTGTTATTTTTACGCAAGCTTAATTAAGTGATTTAGCTAGGTGAAGCAAAAAAGAGAGGCATCGTGATGCCTCTCAATATGAAATCCATTTCTAGCAGTGATTATCGAAGGTTGGTATTAGCCCTCGTTTTAATTATTCTATTGGTAATAATCTTAAAAGCGGGAATGCTGCTTTCAGCTGGTTGTGACTCACAATGAAACCTGCGAGGTCGCCAGTTGTTTGGTTAAAGGCTTTGGCAACTAAGCCTTCAGGTTCTTGTTTTACTTCCCAAGTTAAATTATCGCTGGTGGTATCGCCCGATAAATGCAGCGGCAGCCAGGGCGTTTTCACCTTCACTAAACTGGCTGGCAGTTGAACTGGCGTTGGCGATCCGAGTAATGTTTTTGCTAATGCCGTAGCACTTAACATGGTTGGCTGTAAGAAAGCTCTTACCTTGCCATTTAGTTCGGCACAGTCGCCTAACGCATAAACATTGTTTATTGATGTTTGCATGTGCTGATTAACCAGAATCCCTTTCGCAACATCTATACCTGATTCCTGCGCTAATTGTGTATTAGGTGCTAGACCCATAGCAGCAATAATGACATCAGCGTGTTGATAAGAGTTATCTTGCAGCGTCACTATCAATTCCTGATGGTGACGGGTAATTGTTTTAACTTCTTTGCCTAGCTTTATATCAACCCCTTTTTCTTGCATGGTTTGATATAAATTGGCACTAATAAATGACGGTAATAGCGTTGGCATAAGGCTGGTGGCACGATCTAGCAATGTCACCTTTTTACCTGATGTCGCTAAATCCATCGCGATTTCAGTGCCAATTAAACCTGCACCAAGCACGAGAACAGACTTCGCTGTTGCTAGCTTACCTTGCTGCTCTTCATATTCCATTAGGCTGTTTAATGTGACGATCTCGTTTGTTCCATTACCAGAAAACGGCGGAACAAAAGAGGTCGCGCCTGTCGCCAGCACCAAATCAGAGTAGCCGACACAGTGGTCATTAAAATGAACCACCTGTTCTGAACTGTCTATCGCCCTTACTCGGGTATTAGCAATTAAAGTGATGTTGTTCGTATGAGCAAAGTCGTCAGCTGCTTGCTTAATCAGATCATTAGCGGTTTGCTGCTGACTGAATACATGGCTTAGGTCAGGCTTTGAGTAATCGTCACCATTATCGGCAGTAATAACCGTAATAGGGGTTAGCTCATTCTGTTTTCGTAGTGATTTGACCAATTGATAAGCCGCGAAACCACTACCGATTATAACAATATGCTTATTCATACTATTGCCTTAGTTGATGGGTTCGAATACTTGTTTGCCAATACCACATTCAGGACATAAGAATGAATCGGGTACTTCTTCCCATGCTGTTTTGGGTTCAACACCTTGATTAGGTTCGCCTAGTTCTGGATCGTATATCCACTGGCACACAGTACAAATTTGTTTCTGTTTTTGATCTGTGCTGCTAGACGTTGTGGTGTTGGTTACTTCTTGTTGCACGGCTGTCGTTTCATTTGTTGCTGGTATTACTGTTTCTACTACTGGTTGTGGTGCTACAACGCTGCGAGGTGCAACATTAAGTTCGTTTATCGCAGGTGTAGTCGCAGTTACAGTAAGGGGGTGTAACGCCCATTCACGAGCAATTTTACGCCCGTGTTCGCGACATTCTTCCATTGCATTTGAATCTGGGCGCCATTTGGTTTTTAACCCGACAGTAGTAAAGAAGCCCGCATCGGTTAAACGAGAGTGAATACGATCGACAGCACCACCGTTCCAACCGTAACTACCAAATGCACCGGCCTTTTTACCTTTAAAGCGTAAGCCCGTAATCTCTTCTAGCATGCCAGCGACTTTTGGCATCATCACATTGTTCATGGTTGATGAACCGACAAGAATACCTTTAGAACCAAATACATTAGTCAGTATTTCATTCTTATCATGACGAGAAACATTGAAGATTTTAACCGCAACATTTGGATCCGTTTCGGTGATACCTTGGGCGATACCATCTGCCATCATGCGCGTGTTGTTAGACATTGAATCGTAGAAGATAGTGATTTTGTCTTCTTTATATTCATTGGCCCACTCAAGATATTGTTCGATAATCTGAGTTGGGTTATCACGCCAGATAACACCATGAGATGTCGCAACCATATCAACAGGAAGATTAAAGCTTAACACTTCATGGATCTTGGCAGTAACAAGCGGGCTAAATGGCGTTAGGATATTGGCATAGTAACGTAAGCATTGTTCCATCAGTTCGTTTTGCTCAACTTCATCGTTGAATAAACGTTCGTCACAGTAGTGTTGACCAAAGGCATCGTTACTAAAAAGTACCGCGTCACCTGTCATGTACGTCATCATGCTATCAGGCCAGTGCAGCATTGGTGTTTCGATAAAGACGAGTGATTTACCATTACCAATGTCAATACTATCGCCAGTTTTGACTACATTGAAATTCCATTCAGGGTGATGGTGGTGACCAGTAATAGAGTCAATGGCATTTTCAGTACAGTAAATCGGTGTGTTTGGAATTTTGCTAAGTAAAACAGATAAAGCACCAGCATGATCTTCTTCAGCATGGTTGATGACGATAAGATCAATCTCGTTTAGGTCGATTTCTTGCTCTAGTTGTTGAACGAAATCGTAGCTAAACTTATGATCAACGGTATCAATTAACACGTTTTTACCTTCACGGATCAGGTAACTGTTATAGCTCGTTCCTTTCAATGTTTTGTATTCAGTGCCATGAAAATCTCGAACTTCCCAATCGCGCTGACCTACCCAGTGAATATTGTTCTTAACGTGAATAGACATAATTCCAACCTATAATTCCGATAACCTGTATTTTGAATGCATGTTATACCCGAGGGCTGGTCATGGCAATAGTAAACATGTATAAATAATACATGTTTTAGGTATCATTTTGATTTATAAGGATTTAAATTTTAAAATGGTTTGTTATGATTTCAGGAGGGAAGTGTTCGTTGAAAAAGGCGAGCTACTTAATTAGAAAATTGGCATAAAAAAGGCTGGTCGAAACCAGCCTTAAAAGAGTCTGTACAGCCAGGTTATAGTTGGTCTGTTAGCTTCACTGCATCGCCGATGTAGTTAGCTGGTGTCATTTCTTTAAGACGTGTTTTCTCGTGCTCAGGAAGCTCAAGGCTGTCAATAAAGTTACGCATACCTTCGCCATCAACACGTTTGCCACGAGTTAGCTCTTTTAGCTTCTCATATGGCTTTTCGATAGCATAGCGACGCATTACTGTTTGTACTGGTTCAGCCAATACTTCCCAGTTTTTGTCTAGCTCAGCTTCTAGTGCTGCTTGGTTAACTTCAAGCTTGCTAATACCTTTTAGCGTCGAAGTATAAGCAATGATTGCATAACCACAACCAACGCCTAGGTTACGAAGCACTGTTGAGTCAGTAAGATCACGCTGCCAGCGAGAAACAGGTAGTTTCTGTGCTAGGTGCGAGAAGATTGCATTAGCTAAGCCTAGGTTACCTTCAGAGTTTTCGAAGTCGATAGGGTTAACTTTATGCGGCATTGTTGAAGAGCCAATTTCACCCGCAATTGTTCTTTGCTTGAAATGACCTAGAGCAATATAGCCCCATACGTCACGGTCAAAGTCTAAAAGAATTGTGTTGAAACGAGCAAAGCCATCGAACAACTCTGCGATGTAGTCATGCGGTTCAATTTGAGTTGTGTATGGATTCCAAGTAATACCTAGTGACGTTACAAACTCTTCGCTGTACTGGTGCCAGTCAACTTCAGGGTAAGCAATCACGTGTGCGTTGTAGTTACCTACTGCGCCGTTAATTTTACCAAGAATTTCAACGCTTTCGATTTGCTTGAATTGACGTTCCATACGGTACGCAACGTTAGCCATTTCTTTACCCATCGTAGATGGAGAAGCAGGCTGACCGTGTGTACGTGAAAGCAATGGAATTTCGCGGTACTCATTTGCAAGCGTTTTAATCGAATCAATAACGTTACGCACTTCAGGTAACATTACTTTTTCACGTGCTTCAGTCAGCATAAGAGCGTGAGAAAGGTTGTTGATGTCTTCTGATGTACATGCGAAGTGAATGAATTCATTCACAGCGTGTAGCTCAGGAAGCTCTGCTACTTTCTCTTTCAAGAAATATTCAACAGCTTTAACGTCGTGGTTAGTTGTGCGCTCAATAGCTTTAATGCGTAGGGCATCTTCTTCACTAAATTCAGCAGCAACACGATCTAAAAATTGATTTGCTTCATCACTAAATGCAGGAACTTCTACGATAGCATCAGTTGCAGCCAGCTTTTGTAGCCAACGGATTTCAACGATAGTGCGGTATTTTAGCAGACCAAATTCGCTGAAAATGCTGCGAAGTACACTTGTTTTACTTCCGTAACGGCCGTCGACCGGGGAAACAGCAGTCAGAGCTGACAGTTCCATGTTGTATCTCTCCTGATTTATGAGGATGTGTAAACATCGCTGCTCTTATCTTGAGCATATGAGCAGCGAGAAAAAATAAAAATAATTAACAGCGAGCCAATAAGATTTTGGCTTGCTCGACCATTTGCTTACGACCGAAAATTAAATGACGACGCTTACCACCAACCTGACGCCATAGCACTGCACCACGAACAGCAGCAAGTAATAATGCTCGCACTTTATGCTGTACTTGTTGCTGTTGAAGATGTGCTGGCGCACCTGTTACCTGAATACGAGGGCCAAGAGGGCTGATAATATCAAGGTAAATACTGGCGATATTACTAACCATTTGATCGTCTAATAAATCAAAATGATCTTTCTGACGTATGATGACATCAATGCGGTCACCAAGCTGACCCATGCTATCGCGACGACCTGATAATTTACGTTCAAGTGCCATCACGCTCACTAAGTAGCGAGTAATTTCACTGCCTGTTGGTGAACTATCGATTTCTTGCGATAAGGTTTCAAGACCAAGTCGTAGATTGCTCTCGTTACCATAAATCTCAATGGTATTAGAAGGGTTCGTTACAGTAATACTGTTCAAACAAGCTTCTAGAATTTCGCGATCACAGTTGCCATTTTGCGCAACTAATTGAACCAGCTTTACTGCTTGGCAGATGCTGGCAAACGCGATTGTACGGTCATATAAGGTGTGTGCCACTTGTGACGACTCCTTTAGATTCGCTGCTCAATAATACCGCCGCCTAAACAGATCTCATCACTGTAGAAAACAGCTGATTGACCTGGTGTAACTGCGATTTGAGGTTCATCAAAAATAACTTTGATATTTTCATCATCGATAGGGATGATGGTACAAGGGATATCTTCTTGACGATAACGGGTTTTCACTGTGCATGTCATTGTTTCACGAATTGGTTGACGATCTACCCAATCTAATTGAGATGCGACTAAACCATTCGATTTTAGACGAGGGTGATCTTTGCCCTGACCTACAATCAACACATTACGTTTAAGGTCTTTATCGACTACGTACCATGCATCTTCAAGACCGTTCCCGCCTTTTTGACCACCAATATGTAGACCTTTACGTTGGCCTAACGTGTGATACATCAAACCTTGATGCTCACCGATAACCTTGCCTTCATCAGCGGTTTCAATTTTACCTGGCTGCGCTGGAAGGTATTTACCTAAGAATTCAGTGAATTTACGCTCACCAATAAAACAAATACCCGTTGAATCTTTTTTCTTTGCTGTGATCAAGTCTTGCTCTTCAGCGATACGGCGTACTTCAGGTTTTTCCAATTCGCCCACAGGGAATAGGCTACGAGCAATTTGTTCATGGCTCAGTGTGTACAAGAAGTAGCTTTGATCTTTATTGCTATCAACACCGCGTAGCATTTTAGGCTTTTCGCCTTCAGCTGTCGGGAAACTACGACGTGTGTAGTGTCCCATTGCAATGTAATCTGCTTCTAGAACTTCATCGGCAAATTCTAAAAACGCTTTAAATTTGATCTCTTTATTGCAAAGGATATCCGGGTTTGGAGTACGACCTGCTTTGTATTCAGCTAAGAAATACTCGAATACGTTATCCCAGTACTCAGCTGCAAAGTTAATGGTATGAAGGTGGATACCCAATTTGTCACATACAGCTTGTGCATCAGCGAGATCTTCTGCGGCAGAGCAGTATTCTTCGTTATCATCTTCTTCCCAGTTCTTCATGAACAAACCTTCAACTTGGTAACCCTGTTGAAGTAGTAAGTAGGCTGATACCGATGAATCAACGCCGCCGGACATGCCGACAATGACTTTTTTCTGGCTGTTATCTGACATATTTCTCTTCAGTCGCAATTTAGTGTTAAGAGCGTAATTCTAACAGAAAGCTATCTGTCGAAACAGACCGAGAACAGAATCACACTTTAATAATTTAATCGTTTTTTTTCATGGCTGAGACAAATTTGTTTCATTGTGTAAAAAGAACCGAGAAATTGACAATATGCTGTATATAAATAAATTTATTTTGTTAGGGCGTGTTGACGTTTCAAATTCTAGCCTGTGAAGTCTGAAAACGTCTCTAGACAAGGCACTTAATGTAATGTTTAGTCACCTAAATGCACATTGAGTAACGCAGTATAAAGCTTTTTCAGGCTTCACCCTTTGGGCTGAGGCTATTTTTCCACCTAACTTCGTTAGAAATCTTATGATTAGAACTACTAGTCATAAGATTTCTGCCTTGTTATCTGAAAAAAACGCTCTCAGCAGGCTGAATCTTGAAACGTCAACACGCCCTATATGTAATGCTTTATTTATCAGTGGCGCAATCGTTTGCTATTTGCGGGCAATAATAGTGTAAGTCTGGGGGAATGTGTAGCTTTTTATTATGGGTTTGATGACAAATTGTGTCGGCTATAAATTGGTCGTTGGAGCGACCAATTTATAGGAGAGCGGCTTAAAATATAGAATTTAGCGCGTTCGTGTCTCTGGCAGCGTTACTTCACGCCATTCACCAGGCGCTAAATCATCAACTGTCCAATCTGCCATTTTATAACGAATTAGACGTAATGTAGGAAAGCCAATATGAGCCGTCATACGACGCACTTGTCGGTTTCGTCCTTCGCGCAGGGTAAGTGCAAGCCATGTGGTTGGAATGTTTTTCCGTTCACGAATTGGTGGAGTACGATCCCAAATCACGGGCTGCTCCATGCGTTCGATATCTGCAGGTAACGTTAGCCCATCTTTTAATGTGACGCCTTTACGAAGCTGCTCCAAATCGTCATCACTTGGTGAACCTTCAACTTGAACCCAGTAGGTTTTAGGCTGCTTAGATTGCGGTTGTGTTAAACGCGCTTGCAGAATGCCATCGTTAGTTAAAACCAATAAGCCTTCGCTGTCTTTATCCAGTCGCCCTGCAGGGTAAATATCTTTGATAGATATATAATCTGCCAGCGTTTTATCGCCAGGTTCACCCGAAAATTGAGTCAACACATTGAAGGGTTTGTTAAATAAAATGATCTTTTGCGGTCCGCGAGGTCGCTTCGGGTTTGATATCTTTCTTGATGCTCGACGCTCATTATTGGCACGTTGAGGTTGACGAAAAGGGGTATTTGGCTTCATAAATAGCTGCTGTACTGGGGATTAGTAAATCGACATACCTATTATACGCGAAAATAACAGTATTGGCGTGTCGATAAATTTTCGAGTATGATTTGCGCGCATCTTACAAAAAGATAACAAATGGACGCTAGGAGATTTAAATGGATAGTAAAGTAGTTGTACCAGTAGAAGGTCAGAAAATTACATTGGATTCTGAAGGTAAACTGGTCGTTCCTAACAACCCGGTAATCCCATACATTGAAGGTGATGGTATCGGTGTTGATGTAAGCCCTGCAATGATCAAAGTTGTCGATGCGGCAGTAAATAAAGCTTATGCAGGTGATCGCAAAATTGAGTGGATGGAAATCTACACCGGTGAGAAATCAACTCAAGTTTACGGCGAGGATGCATGGCTACCGCAAGAAACTTTAGAATTCATTCGTGAATACAAAGTCGCAATCAAAGGCCCACTAACAACTCCAGTTGGTGGCGGCATTCGTTCTCTAAACGTTGCACTACGTCAAGAACTTGATTTATACATCTGTGTACGTCCTGTTCGTTATTTTGATGGCGTACCTAGCCCAGTTAAACGTCCTGATCTGACAGACATGGTTATTTACCGTGAGAACTCTGAAGATATCTATGCTGGCGTTGAATTCCAAGCTGGTACTGCAGAATCAGACAAAGTTATTAAATTCCTACAAGATGAAATGGGCGCAACTAAAATCCGTTTCCCACAGCAATGTGGTATCGGTATTAAGCCAGTTTCAGAGGAAGGCACCAAGCGTCTAATTCGCGCTGCACTTCAGTACACAATTGATAACGACCGTGACTCGCTAACGCTGGTACACAAAGGCAATATCATGAAGTTCACTGAAGGTGCTTTTAAAGATTGGGGCTATGAAGTTGCCCTACAAGAGTTTGGCGCTGAGTTATTGGACGGTGGTCCATGGATGACGCTTAAAAATCCAAATACTGGTAAAGAGATCGTTATCAAAGATTGTATCGCAGATGCATTCTTACAGCAGATCCTTCTTCGCCCTGCTGAGTACGATGTAATTGCAACCATGAACCTTAACGGTGACTACGTTTCTGATGCACTAGCTGCACAGGTTGGTGGTATCGGTATTGCGCCGGGTGCGAACATCGGTGACGGTGTTGCATTGTTTGAAGCAACTCACGGTACAGCACCTAAGTATGCTGGACAGGATAAAGTAAACCCAGGTTCACTAATCCTTTCTGCTGAAATGATGCTTCGTCATATGGGCTGGCTTGAAGCTGCTGATTTGATCATCAGTTCAATGGAAGCTGCAATCAGTAACAAGACAGTGACTTATGACTTCGAACGCCAAATGGAAGGTGCGACCTTACGTAAGTGTTCAGAGTTTGCAGATGACATGATTGAACACATGTAATTGCAAATCTCTTACTCTGTAAGATATTGGAGGCTCAGCTTAGGCTGGGCCTTTATTCTATCTCAGGTAAAATAATGTTTGCTACACTCTTTTCTTTCTCTCTCTCTTTCAAATCTCGATGCTTTCCTGACCATAGTTCTGCTGCATATTAAAGCAGTTAAGTTGCAAGTTCAGAAGATATAAAGGTAATCAGTGCGTTTACTCTCAATTCTTCTTCTATCTGCTTTGTCTCGATTTGCTCTTGTTCTTTTTTCGCCTATGATAGACATATATGATGATTCTCTTAGAGGAACATTAACCAACACTTGTTAATAGTATTGTTAATAAAATGTGTTCGAGGCTATTCATTTATTATTCATTAAGGTTTTTATAAATTTTAGTGGGTAAGAAGGATTGCTGATGTAGGTATGATTAATCAGGTGAGTGGGTAGATAAGCGGTATTTTCAATAAAAAGGCGAGCCAGTGCTCACCTTCGAAATTGATGCGATAACTTTCAGTGACTATTTGGTTAGTTCACCTTCGACTGGGACGATCTCGCTAGCATGGTGACCTTTAGGCCCTGTTTGAATCTCATAGTTGACCTGTTGGCCAGCTTTGAGAGTTCGATATCCATCCATTTGAATAGTTGAATAATGCGCAAAAATATCGCCTTCACCCTCTTCTGGGCAGATAAAACCAAAACCTTTGGCGTTATTAAACCATTTAACTGTACCTGTTGCCATGCTTTACATCCCTCTTGCATTCAAGATCCATTTAACTACTAGTATACAAGGTATTCCTTTTTGTTCTTGCATACTAATGCTGTTTTGATGCAGTTTATATCTACTACAGGTTACACTTTAGTAAAAAGAGCTAGACAGTCAAGTGCATATTGTAACATTTTGATAAAATCTTTTTTTCTGGGCCTAGATATAGCAAGCACTTGAACTAATGACTAAGATGAGATTATGAGTAAGTTATACGAATGGATTATTCCTGAGTCAGATGTATTAGATAAGGAAGAAGCTCAGGTTAAACCACCAGCGATGTACAAAGTTGTTTTAAACAATGATGATTACACTCCGATGGATTTTGTGATAGAAGTGTTACAGAAGTTCTTCTCAATGGACATGGAGAAAGCCACACAGTTGATGCTCAACGTGCATTACGAAGGTAAAGCAATTTGTGGAACCTTCACTGCTGAAGTCGCCGAAACAAAAGTGGCACAAGTGATGATGCACGCAAGAGAGAATGAACATCCGCTACTGTGTACGATGGAAAAAGCTTAATTTTTCCGGCACGCCACTTTGAGTGGTATTTAGGGGAGGTGCCTTATGCTAAATAAAGAACTAGAAGCTAGCTTGAATGGTGCATTTGCACGAGCAAGAGAAAAACGTCATGAGTTTATGACTGTTGAGCATTTGCTTTTGGCTTTACTTGAGAATGCAGCAGCTCAAGAAGCTCTGCTTGCGTGTCGCGCAAATCTCGATGTATTGCGTAAAGAGCTCGACTCATTTATCGAGCAAACAACTCCTCTCATTCCTGCTGATGATGAGAGCCGCGAAACACAACCTACACTGAGCTTTCAGCGTGTACTTCAACGTGCCGTCTTTCATGTGCAATCTTCAGGTCGTAGTGAAGTTACGGGTGCTAACGTTCTTGTCGCTATTTTTAGTGAACAAGAATCCCATGCGGCATACCTCCTCAAGAAGAGTGATATTAGTCGTCTTGATGTGGTTAACTTTATTTCTCATGGCACAGTGAAAGACAGTGACAATGATGATTTAAACGGCCCTGAAGTTGGCAGTGAAGAACCAAGAGCTGAACAGTCGTCTGAAGACAAGCTAGAGAACTTTGCAACGAACCTTAATCAGTTAGCCCGTGCTGGTGGTATTGATCCGCTTATCGGTCGTGACAGTGAGCTTGAGCGTACCGTTCAGGTGCTTTGTCGCCGAAGAAAGAATAACCCTTTGCTAGTGGGTGAAGCTGGTGTGGGTAAAACCGCGATTGCTGAAGGGTTGGCATGGCGTATTGTTGAAGGTCAAGTGCCTGATATTATTCAAGACTGTGTGATTTATTCTTTAGATATTGGTTCTTTGCTTGCAGGTACTAAATATCGTGGTGATTTCGAAAAGCGTTTCAAAGGTATTCTGAAGCAGCTTGAGAAAGAAGATCACGCTGTATTGTTCATTGATGAAATTCATACCATTATTGGTGCGGGTGCCGCATCAGGTGGACAAGTCGATGCTGCGAACCTTATCAAGCCATTACTGAGCAACGGTAAGTTACGCTGTATGGGGTCAACGACGTATCAGGAATACAGCAATATTTTTGAGAAGGAACGTGCATTATCACGTCGTTTCCAAAAAATTGATGTTATTGAGCCTTCGCTTGATGATACGACAAAGATTTTGATGGGGCTGAAGCCTAAGTATGAAGCGCACCATGAAGTTCGTTTTACCAATAAAGCGATTCGTGCCGCTGTAGAGCTATCTGCGAAATATATCAATGAACGTCATCTACCTGATAAAGCAATTGATGTTATTGATGAAGCGGGTGCGCGTTGCCGTTTAGCACCAGCAAGCCGTCGTAAGAAAACCGTTAATGTTAGCGATATTGAATCGATGATTGCCAAAATGGCACGTATTCCAGAGAAATCTGTGTCTTCAAGTGACCGTGATGTACTTCAGAAGCTAGACAGCAAACTGAAGATGCTGGTATTTGGTCAAGATGATGCCATTGATGTACTAACCGAAGCTATTAAACTGAGTCGTGCTGGGTTGGGTGCAGAGAATAAGCCTGTTGGTTCTTTCTTGTTTGCAGGTCCTACTGGTGTGGGTAAAACAGAGGTTACTGTTCAGTTAGCACGTACCATGGGTATCGAACTTCTGCGTTTTGATATGTCAGAGTACATGGAACGCCACACAGTGAGCCGTTTGATCGGTGCGCCTCCTGGTTATGTGGGTTATGACCAAGGCGGTCTGTTAACCGATGCGGTAATCAAACAACCACACTCAGTCGTATTGTTAGATGAAATTGAAAAAGCGCACCCAGATGTCTTTAATTTGCTACTGCAGATTATGGATAACGGGACGCTAACTGATAACAATGGCCGTAAGGCTGATTTCCGTAATGTCATTTTTGTCATGACAACCAATGCCGGCGTAACGGAAACGGTACGTAAGTCGATTGGTTTGATTCAACAAGATCATAGTCATGATGCAATGTCGGAAATTAAGCGTGTATTTACACCTGAATTCCGTAATCGTTTAGACAGTATCATTTGGTTTAATCATCTTGAGAAAGATGTTATTCATCAAGTGGTTGATAAGTTCATCGTAGAGTTGCAAGCACAACTTGATGCGAAGGGCGTATCAATGGAAGTGTCTGATAACGCACGTGTTTGGTTAGCTGAAAAAGGCTACGATAAAGCGATGGGTGCACGTCCGATGGCGCGTTTGATTCAAGACCGCTTGAAAAAACCATTAGCGAATGAATTGTTATTCGGCTGTTTAGTTAACGGTGGTTCGGTACGTGTTGATTACATTAACAATGAATTGGATTTCCAATACAACAGCAACAATGAATTAGAAGCTGCACACTAATCCATTACTGAGTTAGCATTAAATAAAAACCGCCTTCGAGGCGGTTTTTTTATCTGAATTAAATACCGTAAAGTGCTGAAAGACCAACAGAGTCTAATCTTCAGATAAAATAAAACCTAGCACTTGGCTAGGTTTTATTTGCAGTCTAATCTTGGTGAAAGATTAACGTGCGCGGAAGACGATGCGGCCTTTAGTAAGGTCGTATGGAGTCAGTTCCACGGTAACTTTATCACCAGTTAGAATACGGATGTAGTTCTTACGCATTTTACCAGAGATATGAGCGGTAACAACGTGACCGTTTTCTAGTTCAACGCGGAACATCGTGTTAGGTAGTGTATCTTGTACAGTACCTTGCATTTCAATTACGTCTTCTTTTGCCATTGAATCCTCTTAGGCTACCTGCCATTCTTCTGATCGGGCAAGATAATGCCTTGAAACTGTTTGAGTGTAAAGTTTAGGACGCAATTCTACCCTTGCCAGTACACTTTGTCAGCTTTTGTTGCGGTCTAAAGTCGCTTTTATCTGTTTTTTGCCAAAATACATTCATTTGTAAGTGCTGAATTGTTTGGATTTTCATCCAGCTGTTTGTATGGTGAACAGTTATTGCCAGTCGCCCAGTATTAACTTCTGGTGTGGTTGGAATCTGACTTTGTAATTCATCGCTTTACAGCCATCAATTTGATAACCCGGATAAAGCCATTTGCGACCCGTCTGCTGACAATATTGAATTTGATAAAGCACGCATAGAGTACCTAAAGATAGCGTGGAATCGGGTTCAAAAAAGCTATATACAGCACTGAGGGCATTCTCAAATACGTCGGTCACCGCGATGGCAATAAGCTTATCATCATCGTAGACATGCAAAAACAAAGTATCCATCCACTCTGCGGTGCAAAAATCAAAGAATTGCTCTTTATTCGCAGGATACATTGAGCCCGTAGAGTGGCGTAAACGGATATATCTTTCATACAGTGGAAACCACTCTTCATCGAGTTTAGCTTTAAACTCCCAGCGGAATTTTTTCATTTGATTTAGCTGGCGCTTTTGGCTCTTAGAGGCGATAAAATTAGGGCAATCGACACGTAGAGGGGTGCATGCACTACATAGTTCACACATTGGCTTATAGACAGCTCTACCGCTGCGACGATAGCCTGACGAGAGTAATATGTTATAGCCGACAGGTGATAGCCAATGTTCATCCATGACTACCCCGAGCTGCTCTTGCTCGTTAGGTAAGTAGTTGCAGTCGGAGTTTGGTGTGAGGCCGATGCGTAAAGAAAGGTTATTCATAAATCTCTTTATTCAATAGGTATTTTGAGCGTTTGAGGAGCAAAACTATTTGGTTTAATTATGGCAGCTCTTTGCTGGTGCAGCTGTTGCATAAACGGTGCTCGTGGAATTTCTAGTGCGCCAAGTGACTCCAAATGATTGTTCATCACTTGGCAATCAATGAGGGTGCCACCTTGATCTGAAAAATGGCGGCAAAAAAACCATAGTGCAATTTTTGATGCGTTATCGGCTAATGAAAACATTGATTCACCACAAAACACTGAACCGATTTGTAAACCATAAAATCCGCCAACGAGTTTATCTTGGTGCCAAACTTCTACTGAATGGCAGTGTCCAAGGTTGTGCATCGTTTGATAAGCTTGGATCATATCTTCGGTGATCCATGTTTCTTCAGGACTTCGACAGTCGGCACATTGGCGAATAACGTCATGACAGGCATTATTCAGTGTGATTTGGTATCCTGATTTTCGATAGAACTTTCGTAAGCTCTTACTGGGCTTAAATTCGTTAGGCAGAAAGATGGCACGCGGGGCAGGGCTCCACCATAAAATAGGCTCACCATTAGAGTACCAAGGAAAAATACCTTGACGGTAAGCCGCAAGCAAACGTGCAGGCTGAAGGTCGCCTCCAAAAGCAAGTAAGCCATTGGGTTCATCAAGTGCGGTTTCAGGTTTCGGGAAAAAAGTATTTTCCGGGTCAAGTTCCGGTAGGTAAATTGCCATAAAACTCAATTGTTCTCGTTAAATAGTCTTTAAAAGAATACTTTTTAGTTAAAAATTAGCGTCAATGGAGAAATTATATATGAGAAAATTTTTATTGTTACTGCTAATGCTTCCTTTGATCGTAACAGCGGCACCGTATAATCGAAATGAAGCGCGACCAGTAAATGACGTTGTTTTTGGCCAGGTTGAATCTGTTCGTTATATCACCCAACAAGAAGTGATTAATTCACAACGAAATGGTTGGGAAACATTGTTAGGTGGTGTGGTGGGTGGCTTGATTGGTAACCAATTTGGTGGTGGTACAGGTCGAGAAGTCGCTACCGCGGTAGGTGCTGTTGCGGGGGCCGGTATTGCTCATAATCGCCAGCAAGGACAAACCGTTATTGAATATCGTTTAGTTGAAGTGCTAATTAAAACCGATCAAGGTAAGCTCATTGATGTCATTCAAGATGTTGATCAAACCTCTGTGTTTAATCGAGGTGACAATGTGCGGATTCTCTACTTCAATGATGGCGTAAGGGTTGATAAAGAATTTTAATCAAGCAATTGTGTCAACATGAAAAACAAACAAGGCGAGGAATATCCTCGCCTTTTGTTTATCTCGGTATCGAAACCTACTGTCTAAGGTAACTAGATACGGTTACACAATTCAGTGTATCGACCACCAGCTGCAATCAGCTCTCGGTGTTTACCGCGTTCGATGATTTCACCTTCATCCATTAAACAAATATGATCCATTTGCTCTAGACCGACTAAACGGTGGGTAATGAATAAGACGGTTTTATCTTTCGCATGCTCTAGTAACAGGCTTAGAATCTGTTGTTCGGTACGGCGATCAAGACCTTCTGTTGGTTCATCCAGCAGAAGAATAGGGGTGTTATGAAGCAGTGCCCGTGCAATCCCTAAACGACGGCGTTCACCACCAGAGATCTGGCGACCCCCTTCACCTAACCAAGTATCTAATCCTTTATCTTCAAGCAAGGTTTCTAGCCCAACATGCATGAGTGATGCTTTAAACTCTTCATCAGTGCTTTCAGGTTTCGCCAACATAAGGTTTTCACGTAATGAGCCATTAAACACATCAACCCGTTGGCTAACGACGGTAATCGCTTTACGAAGAGATGTTTCATGCCATAAAGGTAAAGCAACACCATCAATGCTGATTTGCCCTTGCTGTGGATCCCAATTACGGGTGATTAGCTGAAGCAAGGTTGATTTACCGCAACCAGTACGCCCGAGCAATGCCAGCTTTTCACCTTTTTTAAGCTTGATAGAGACATTACTAACAACAGGCTGTTCACTATCGTGGTAGGTGTAACTGATATTATCAATACTGATATCACCGTGGACGACAGCTTGATGCCCATTAGGATCAAATTGCGTATCAGGCGTTGCTTCAATAATTTCATTTAAACGACGTGCTGAAGTCAGTGTCTGCCCCAAGTATTGGAAAGCACCTGCGACAGGCATCATCATTTCAAAGCTTGCCATTGTCGCAAAAGCTACCATGGCAATGAAGGGATCAGGCATTGCTCCGCCAACACCATCAGCGGCAATCCACAGAATTAGTACTAGCGTCCACCCTGTCGCAGCCATCAGTATTGCATTAGCGAATCCTGTTAGGCTTGCCATTTTGCGTTGTGCTGCGAGTAATTTTTCTTGCTCGCTTTCTGCTTCTTTACGGTAACGGTCTTCTGCATTGAACAGAAGTAACTCGGCATGGCCTTGCAACCAGTCAAGCAGCTTCACTCGGTAATTGGCTTTGGCATAAGTCAGTTCTTCACCGTTAGATTTTCCTAAGCGGTAAAAAATAACGGGTAGCGCTAGCATGAGCGATAAAAGAACGGCACCCAGCGTTAAACCAATGGTTAAGTCAAACCAAGCAAGAAAGCCTGTTACTGCTAATAACCCGATAACACCAATAACAAGAGGGCTAACAAGGCGCAAATAAACATGATCCATTGCGTCAACATCAGCCACAAGGCGGTTGAGCAAATCAGCATCACGCAGATTCGTCTGTCGGCCTGGAATTAATGGTGTTAGCTTTTTAAAAAAGAATAAACGTAAGTCGGCAAGCAGTTTGAAAGTTGCATCATGACTAACAACTCTTTCCCCCCAGCGACCAGCGGTTCTTGCCATCGAGAAGCCACGAACACCGGCTCCGGGTAACATATAGTTAAATGTTTGTCGGGCAATGGTTAAGCCAGCAACAGCAGATGCAGAGATAAACCAACCCGATAAGGTGAGTAGGCTAAGCCCTGCAAGTAAAGTCGCTAAGCCGAGTATCATGCCTACAGTTAAGCCAAACCAGTGCTTACGGTAAAGCTTTAGGTAAGGGACTAAATCACGCATCGAGATCCCTCTTATCAGTATGTGCCAACATGTCAGCGAGAAGGCCTTCATGACTAATTTTATCGAAATGACCATTTTGAACCAGCTTGCCATTGTCTAAGACAAGTACACGGTCGATAGCTGATAGTTGATCTAAGCGGTGACTGACCATCAATGTTGTTTGACCTTTAACGGCTTGCGCCAAGCTATCAAGTACCAACTTTTCACTGTTTGCATCAAGGCTTGCAGTGGGCTCATCCAGTAACCAAAAAGAACCGTTTTGTAGCATGGCACGTGCAACAGCTAATCGCTGAGCCTGACCAACCGATAACCCACCAGAGCGATCACCCACACGATGCTGGTAGCCTTTTTCCAGTCGGTCAATAAACTCACTCGCATAAGCTTGTTTCGCCACTTGAGCAATATGTTGTTCAGTTGCTAATGGGTTACCTAGCGTAATGTTGTCGTTAATTGTGCCGTGAACCAATAAAGGATTCTGTCCAACCCAGCTAATTGCTTGACGCCATTGGCTGTGATCAAGTTCATTCAGTTCAATGCCATTAATTTTTAAACTACCACGATAAGGTAAGAAACCGAGTAGGGCATTCAATAGGCTAGTTTTGCCTGCACCACTAGGGCCAACAAGCGCAACTTGTTCTTGTGAGTGAATAGAAAAGCTGAGTGGACCCGCTAGAATTTGTCCTTCCGGACTAAGCACTTCTAAGTCGATAGCATGAAGCTCTATCGTTTCAGGTGACGGTAAATTTGTATCACCAGCCTTCATCTCATCAGCTTCAGCATTTAGAAATTCAACAATCGATTCTGCTGCGCCAATCGCTTGTGCTTTGGCATGGTAGAACGTACCTAAATCACGCAGAGGTTGATAAAACTCAGGAGCAAGTACCAAGATAAATAAGCCCGTGAATAAGCTAATTGGAATGCCGTAATGTCCGAAGTTTAATTCGCCAATGAAAGCAAAACCAAAATACACCGCAACAATAGCCACTGAAATAGCAGAGAAGAACTCTAAAACCGCAGAGGATAAGAAGGCAAGGCGCAATACTTCCATTGTGCGTTTGCGTAACACGGTTGATGCAGCATGCAGGTTTTCTGCTTCCGCTTCAGCTCGATTAAACAAACGTAAGGTTGATAAGCCTTGCAAGCGGTCGTAAAAGTGCCCTGAAAGACGCTGGAGTGCTTTAAAGTTACGACGGTTAGCATCAGCAGCACCTAAACCAACAAGTGCCATGAAGATAGGTACAAGCGGTGCTGTAATTAAAAAGATTAACCCTGCAGCCCAATTGAGAGGGAAAACCGTCACTAAAATAATAACGGGGACTAAAACTGCAATCGACATCTGAGGCAGGTAGCGAGCAAAGAAATCTTGCATCTCTTCCACTTGCTCAAGCACAAGGCTTGCCCAGACACCCGCAGGTTTCCCTTTGATATAGGCCGGGCCTAAATTATGGAGGCGATCTAGTATAAGTTGACGAATATGTAAGCGAATTTGTTCGCCACAGCGGTATCCTGTTATTTCACGTCCCCAACTACATGCAGCACGAAAGGCAACTACAACGATCAAACCAATAAACTGATTAATCAGCTCAGATTTGTCGGTATGTTCCATGATCAGTTCATGAAGAATATTAGCAAGAAGTGCGGCTTGTCCGACGAGCAGTAATCCAGAAAGGAAACCCAGCCCAATAGTGAGCATTAACCAGCGTTTTGCTAGTTTGCTTTGTTCTTTTAACCATTTGGTTAAATTTTTCTGTATTTGTTTATCCATATAAAAGATATCGTTTTTAAATGGTGTACAGCGAATGCTGATGTTGAGCAGGCTGAAAGAATCTGGCCGCTGTTGAGCATAGCGGCCAGGGTAAGATTATTATTTTTGTTGTTCTAGTGCGTCTAAGTAACGTTCTGCATCTAATGCGGCCATACAACCTGTACCCGCAGAAGTGATTGCTTGGCGGTATGTGTGGTCCATAACATCACCAGCGGCAAAAATACCTTCTACGCTGGTTTGAGTCGCATTACCTTGTGTGCCAGATTGCACACTGATATAGCCATTTGCCATTTCTAACTGGCCTTCAAAAATGGCCGTGTTTGGCTGATGCCCAATCGCAATGAATGCACCCATTACCTCTAAATCTTCTGTTGCAGCAGATTGAGTGTCTTTGATGCGAACGCCTGTTACACCCATATCATCACCAAGTACTTCTTCTAGAGTACGATCGGTGTGAAGTATGATGTTACCGTTTTCTACTTTATCCATAAGACGCTTAATCAGAATTTTTTCTGAACGGAACGTATCACGACGGTGGATTATGTGAACTTCAGAGGCAATATTCGATAAGTAAAGTGCTTCTTCAACAGCGGTATTACCACCACCGACGACAGCTACTTTTTGGTTACGGTAGAAGAATCCATCGCATGTTGCACAGGCAGAGATACCACGACCTTTGAAAGCTTCTTCAGATTCCAAACCTAAGTATTTCGCAGATGCACCAGTAGAGATGATTAACGCATCACATGTGTATTCGGCATTGTCACCTTTTAAACGAAAAGGACGCTGGCTGAAATCAGTTTCATTGATGTGATCAAAGATGATTTCTGTTTCAAATTTTTCAGCATGCTCTTTCATGCGATCCATTAATGCCGGACCTGTTAAGCCTTCTGCATCACCCGGCCAGTTTTCAACTTCTGTGGTAGTCGTTAGCTGACCACCTTGCTGCATGCCTGTGATCATAACGGGATTGAGGTTTGCACGTGCTGCATAAACCGCCGCTGTGTAACCAGCAGGGCCAGAACCAAGGATGAGTAGATTACAATGTCTTACGTTACTCATTACTTCTCCAGGCTGAATGAGATGATTTCTTATTGAAGGCTGATTGTAGGTAAAATGATGACGTAAAGAAAGAGCCCAATCAATAATACCAAAAGTTACTGATTTAACTGATCCAAAAGCCTTAATTGCTGTGGGTGTATTGCTACTTATTCACTCTGAAATGAAGTTTAACAACATGTTTATTTATCAGTTGAACGAAATAAATATCAGATAAAGACAAAGTAGCGTGAAACGCGGTGGGAGGATAGTGGGTAAAAATGGAAAATCAGTTAGCAAATTTTCCATTTTACAGTAGAAAGCTTAGATAACTTTCTTCTCTATTATGTCTGTTACTTATATGACCAATTGTTTGAAGTGTCAGTGCATATTAATGGCCGTTACAGGATCGGTATAATGGAGGTTGAACGTATCTGCAATCTCTTTATTCGTGACTTTGCCATGCATAATATTCAGACCTTTCAAGAAACCTTCATCATCTTGAAGTGCTTTCTTGTATCCTTTATTGGCAAGGTTGATGATATAAGGCAAGGTTGCATTGTTTAAAGCAAAGGTCGATGTTCGAGCAACAGCGCCCGGCATATTAGCAACACAGTAATGGACAATGTCATCGATTATAAAGGTTGGATCAGCGTGTGTTGTAGGATGAGAGGTTTCAAAGCACCCCCCTTGATCAATCGCGACATCAACCAGCGCAGAGCCTGATTTCATCATTTTAAGGTGAGCGGCAGTAATTAATTTTGGCGCTGCTGCACCAGGGATCAAAATAGCACCAATAATCAAATCGGCTTGTACAACTAACCTATCAATGGCTTCTTTTGTAGAATAAATGACTTTTGCTTTACCTTGAAATTCAGCATCTAATGCGCGTAAGGTATCAATATTCTTATCGAGTATTGTCACGTCAGCTCTCATACCTACAGCCATTCGTGCTGCATTTGACCCTACAACACCGCCACCTAAAATTATGACTCTAGCTGGCTCGACCCCAGGTACTCCACTTAATAATAACCCACGACCACCGCGTGAATTCTCTAAAGTTTGGGCTCCAGCTTGAATCGACATGCGTCCAGCGACCTCAGACATTGGTGCTAGTAGTGGTAATGTACCCTTATTATCTGTTACGGTCTCATAAGCTATGCAGATAGCTTTGCTCTTTATCAGGTCTTCTGTTTGTGGAAAATCTGGTGCGAGATGAAGGTAGGTGAATAAAATCTGTCCTTCGTGTAACATAGTTCTTTCTACTGCTTGGGGCTCTTTTACTTTAATAATCATCTCTGATCTGGTAAAAACTTCTTTAGCGTTAGAAATAATGGAAGCTCCTGCAGCTTTGTAGTCAGCATCTGTGAGACCAATACCTGCACCGGCATTGGTTTCTATGACAACTTGGTGGCCGAACGAGATAAGTTCGCGAACGCTAGCTGGAATCAGACCAACACGGTACTCGTGATTTTTGATTTCTTTAGGTACACCAATGATCATACTGTTACCTCCGTGGTCTACTAGTTTTTGTTGCTAGTGACGAGGTTAAAAATACGGATCTAATGGCAGTATAGTTTGACTATCAGAGTATTTGATTCTAAATATTAGAAAGTTGTAGTATATTTTTTTGCAAGGAAGTAAGAAGGTGGAATAAAAAATGGTAGATACCAAAAAGAAACCATCCAAGGAATTGGATCGCATTGACCGCAACATATTGAACGAACTACAGAAAGATGGCCGCATTTCAAATGTTGAGTTGTCTAAGCGTGTAGGTCTTTCTCCAACACCATGTCTTGAGCGTGTGCGTCGACTAGAACGACAAGGTTACATCAGTGGTTATACTGCGCTGCTAAACCCTCAGTTTCTAGATGCATCCTTACTTGTATTTGTTGAAATCACACTAAATCGTGGCGCACCTGATGTTTTTGAACAATTTAATAAATCAGTTCAAGAACTTGAAGATATTCAAGAGTGTCATCTAGTTTCAGGTGATTTCGATTACCTGTTGAAGACACGTGTATGCGATATGTCTGCTTACCGTAAACTGTTGGGCGAAACCTTACTTCGTCTACCAGGTGTAAACGACACGCGTACTTATGTTGTGATGGAAGAAGTTAAGCAAACCAATAATTTGGTTATCAAAACTCGCTAATGGCTTTGTGATCCATCGTAAGATGGTTATTTAGTTACATTGTGGCTGAGTAAAGAATTGAATCGAGCGGCCTAGTGCCGCTCGATTTGTATCTATTGCTTTTGGGTCTAAATGTTGACGAATCGCGTGATTATTATTCAATTTATTAAACATTAATGTGAATTGACAAAAGGATGAATTTTTTCGAGGGATAAACGTCTACAATAGAGTTTTTTTATGATTAATGATATTAAGCCATTTATCATGATAATGCGGCTTTTCCCCTTTATTATGGTTAATTGCTTAGTGTGATTGCAGTCTGTATTGGTAATAAAAATTGGTTAATTGGTAATAAAATTTTAATAAGTCATCAAAATATGGCGATTTCCTTTACAATAAGCATATTAAGATTATTGAGTTATTCACAACTAAGAGTATGAATTCTGAGTAAAAATCAGGTTCTTGTTTTGGCAATTAAATAGTTACACCGGAGTTTTTTTTGAGGAAGGTTAAAAGCAAACAGCCCAAATTACGTCTTTCGGGTGGTCAACGCATTCTTGAAAGCTTTTTGATCATTGGTATTTTGGCTGCCATTTTTATTATGATTGCCTTGGTCAGTTTTGACCCCGCCGATCCATCATGGTCTCAAACTGCTTGGGAAGGTCAAGTTCAGAATAAGGCTGGGGCATTGGGTGCGTTTGTCGCAGACACATTCTTTTTCACATTAGGCTCATTAGCTTACCCTTTACCCGCTGCCATTGTTTTAGCTGCGTGGGTGCTATTCCGTCATCGTAGTGAGCCTGCTTCTATTGATTATATGATTTATGGCACACGATTATTAGGCATGCTTCTGCTGTTTCTTACAAGCTGTGGTTTAGCTGATTTAAACTTTGATGATATTTGGTATTTCTCGTCTGGTGGTGTAATTGGCGATGTTGTGTCTAACATGGCATTACCTCTGCTAAATGTACTTGGTACGACATTGGTCTTGATGTTTTTCTGGGCGGTTGGTTTTACACTGTTTACGGGGATTTCTTGGCTAACCATTGTTGATACCATCGGTGATAAAACCCTTAGAGGGATATCACGGTTATTAAATACTGTCCGTTCAGATAAATCGGAAACGCTGACCCCATTTGCAACCGACATTCCTGATGAACAGCAAACTGCATATGCTAAACAGCTTCAGCTTGAACAACCAGCAGAGGTTGATGCGGACGATGTATTACTTGCTTCGTATGGTCGAAGAGTAACACCAGAAATTAATTTTTCTAAGAGTGCTTCTCCTGAACCTGTATTAGCAGATGCGCCTTCTCAGGCTTGGAATTCAGAATCTACGCCACAGATTGTGATGCCAAATCGCACACAAACAGCCACACAACAACCTGCTTCTGATAATACATTCCGTCAACCAGTAGTTGCGGCAACTGCCGTGGCAGGCAGTGCTGTTGCTAGCAGTGCTGTTGAAAACAATGTTATTGAAGACCTTGTTGTTGCAAACAGGGTTATTGAAAACCATGTTGTTGCAAACAATGTAGCAGCTCAAGAAGTGACGATGGTGCAAGGCGAGCAACTAGCCGATCCATTGATGGATGTGACGACTTCTGTTCGTGTCCCTGAACCTAATCTGGCGGTTAAGCCTGATGCGCAAGAAAGTATCCTTGTGAATAACGGTGCTGTAAGTAGCACTAGCCTTGAACAAACAGACCCGATTGAACTTACATCAACGACTCAAGCAAAAGGACTAACCATTGCAGAGTTAGAGCGAGAGCTAGAAAAAGATGAAGATTTCACCATGTATGTTGAAGAGCAACATGAAGGTGTCGAAGAGGTTGTTACGCAGGTCGCTCAGAATATTGCACCTGTTGTTGCACCTGCGGTTGCTGCAAGCGTTGTAATGCCAGCTATGTCGGCGATAAGTGATGAGTCACTGGTTGATATATCTGCTCCTTTTGAGCCAATACAAGCACCAACAGCAAACATAGAGCAAGTATCACAAAGGGTTACTGAACAAACATCGGTGCCAGTGCCACCGGTACATATACCTCAATCAAGCAGCACTCAAACGCCAGTTCACCCTCCAGAACAAACAGCAACACCAATGTCGCCAGCCCATGTAGAGCAGGTTGTAGCTGAACCTAGCAGTATTGAAATTGGTGTCCAAGATGGGTTATCTGAGCTAGATCGTTCGCAACAAGACAATGTCGAAGAATTGACTGATGAAGAAATTTTCTTGCAGAAAATTCGTCAGGCGCAAAAAGAACAAGTGCATGCCGCGGGTTTAGATAATCCGTTTTTGATGAAGTCAGCGCCAGATCTTCCAGTGCCAACATCGCCAATGCCAACCATTGATTTGTTGGCCCCAGCGAGACAGAACGTAGAACCTGCGTCAGAAGAAGAGCTGATGGAAACAGCCCGCTTGGTTGAAGCAAAGCTGGAAGATTATAAAATCAAAGCACGAGTAGCGGGGGTTTACCCTGGTCCTGTTATTACGCGTTATGAGTTGGATCTTGCTCCAGGCGTAAAAGTAAGCCGTATTTCAGGCTTAGCCAAAGATTTAGCCCGTGCATTATCGGCAATTGCAGTACGCGTGGTGGAAGTGATTCCTGGTAAACCGTATGTAGGCTTGGAATTACCCAATCGAAATCGTGAAACAGTTTACATGTCTGAAGTGGTTGCTAGTGATCGCTTTCAGAATATGAATAGTGCATTGCCTGTTGTTTTAGGTAACGATATTGCTGGCGAAGCGGTTGTTGCAGATTTAAGTAAGATGCCACACTTATTAGTGGCTGGTACGACAGGTTCTGGTAAGTCTGTTGGTGTTAACGTAATGATTCTGAGCTTGCTGTACAAATGTACGCCAGAAGATTGTCGTTTCATTATGATTGACCCGAAAATGTTGGAACTTTCAATTTATGAAGGTATTCCGCACCTATTAACCGAGGTTGTTACCGACATGAAAGATGCGGGTAATGCATTACGTTGGTGTGTAGGGGAAATGGAGCGTCGTTATAAGTTGATGGCAGCCGTTGGAGTGCGAAACTTATCGGGTTATAACGCTAAATTGAAAGAAGCGGCTGATGCTGGTTTCCCAATCTATGACCCATTGTGGAAACCTGGTGACAGCATGGCAGAGCATGCGCCACTGCTAGAAAAGATGCCAAGTATTGTTGTTATCGTCGATGAGTTTGCTGACTTGATGATGGTAGTTGGTAAGAAGGTTGAAGAACTAATTGCCCGTTTGGCTCAAAAAGCCCGTGCCGCAGGTATTCACCTTATTCTGGCCACTCAGCGCCCATCTGTTGATGTTATTACAGGTTTGATTAAAGCTAACATTCCTACACGTATGGCATTTACAGTATCAACCAAAACTGACTCCCGTACGATTCTGGATCAGGGCGGTGCTGAATCACTATTGGGCATGGGTGATATGCTGTATTTACCATCGGGTCAAAGTCATACCATTCGTGTACACGGTGCATTCGCATCAGATGATGATGTACATAACGTTGTGAACGATTGGAAAGCGAGAGGGAAACCTCAGTACATAGATAGCATTCTAAGTGCAGATCAAGGTTCTGAAGGATTGCTTCCAGGTGAAGCGGCATCTGGTGATGAAGATCTGGACCAACTATTTGATGATGTAGCGGCATTTGTGACTGAAACTCGTCGTGGTTCGGTATCGGGTGTTCAGCGTAAATTTAAAATTGGTTATAACCGCGCGGCTCGAATTGTCGAGCAACTTCAAGCACACGGTATTGTAAGTGCTCCTGGTCATAATGGTAACCGTGAGGTATTAGCACCGCCTCCGCCACCAAGAGACTAACTATTAATGATGTTGTGTTGAGGGTAGATCCTCAACATAACGAATATATAAGTAGGTTGTAAAATGATTAAAAAAGCAATGATAGGGCTGTTTTTGGCTGCACCATTGGTATTGTCTTCTGCTGCATGGGCAAACCCACAGCAAGAGTTAAGCTCTCGTTTGAGTTTAGTGAATGCATTCAGTGCTAATTTTGACCAGAAAGTTGTTAGTCCTGAAGGTGATGTACTGGTAGAAGGAAAAGGGGACGTAACAATTAAACGTCCTAATTTATTTCGCTGGAACACCGTCACCCCTGATGAAAATTTACTGGTTTCTGATGGTAAAACCTTGTGGTACTACAGCCCATTTATTGAGCAAGTCACTGCTATGTGGTTGAAAGATGCCACGGAGCAAACACCGTTTGTACTGTTAACCCGTAATAGCGCGAGTGATTGGGCTAATTATAACGTGGCTCAAACGTCAGACACCTTTACGCTAACGCCGAAAGATACAACTTCAACGATGGGTAAATTTGTTGTTACCGTTGCAAAATCGGGTGAGGTGCGTAATTTTTCTGTTGTAGAGCAAGATGGTCAACGCAGTAATTTCAAATTCCGTCAGTTCAGCAAGCAAGTGCCAAAAGCGAATTTATTTACTTTTACGCCTCCAAAAGGTGTAGAGCTTGATGACCAACGAAATTGATAAAAACGTCAAAAATAAGAACACTTAACGTTAGGTGTTTTTTTATATTGGCTTAGAAAATACTATTTAAAATAGGTGGCATTTAATGCCACCTTTTCTGTCTTTAAGGGAGTGGTTATTTTGAGTAACTTCAGTCTTGATTTTTCATCTGATTTCCGCCCGCTAGCGGCAAGAATGCGACCTCGTACTGTTGAAGAATACATTGGTCAGCAACATATCCTTGGTGAAGGGAAACCACTACGACGTGCCTTAGAAGCGGGCCACCTGCATTCGATGATTCTTTGGGGACCGCCGGGCACAGGGAAAACAACATTAGCCGAAGTGGCAGCTAATTATGCGAATGCAGAAGTGGAACGTGTATCTGCAGTCACTTCTGGCGTTAAAGATATCCGTATTGCTATCGATAAAGCCCGCGAAAATAAAATGGCAGGGCGACGCACGATATTATTTGTAGATGAGGTGCATCGTTTTAATAAAAGTCAGCAAGATGCTTTTCTGCCTCATATTGAAGATGGCACGGTGACTTTCATTGGTGCCACGACAGAGAATCCATCATTTGAGCTAAATAACGCATTGTTGTCTCGTGCACGTGTTTATAAGTTGAAATCATTAGAAACGGCAGAAGTGTTGGCAGTTGTTGAGCAAGCACTCAATGATAGTTCTCGTGGTATATCTGATACGAAACTTGAATTTGTTGATGATGTAAAAGAACGCCTTTCCGAGCTGGTGTGTGGTGATGCTCGTATGTCACTCAATTATCTTGAACAGTTAATTGATATGGCAGAAGAAAATAAAGAAGGCATGAAGCAAATCACGTTAGAGCTTCTTGCTGAAGTGGCAGGCGAGAAAATAGGGCGCTTTGATAATAAAGGTGATCTCTGGTACGACATGATTTCGGCAGTGCATAAATCAATTCGCGGCTCTAACCCAGATGGTGCTTTGTACTGGTTTGCACGTATGCTGCAAGCAGGCTGTGATCCGCTATATATTGTGCGACGACTATTAGCGATTGCCTCTGAAGATATCGGTAATGCTGATCCTCGAGCAATGCAGGTTGCGGTATCAGCATGGGATTGTTTTACCCGCATCGGAGCATACGAAGGTGAGCGTGCTATTGCTCAGGCGATTGTATATCTTGCTTGTGCCCCTAAAAGTAATGCGGTTTATGTGGCGTTTGCAAAAGCAAAGCAAGATGCAGCTCATCACCCTGACTATGAAGTACCACCTCATTTGCGTAATGCCCCAACTAAATTAATGAAAGAATTGGGTTATGGTGCTGAATATCGTTATGCGCATGATGAGCCAGGTGCGTATGCTGCGGGTGAGAACTATTTCCCTCCTGAATTGAAAGATACACGCTACTATGAACCATCAAATCGTGGCTTAGAAACCAAAATTGCCGAAAAATTGGATTATCTTGCTTCATTAGATGCTAAAAGCACATTAAAGCGCTACCAATAATAAGGCTTTTTGGGTATCGTTAAGCAATTGGCGTCAGAGTTCCTGACGTACCGAAATTTAAGATTATTTTGGCAATAACTGCCTAAATAACGAGCACTTCAGAATATTAAGAGCACAGGATTAGCATGCTAGATTCTAAATTACTTCGAACTGAGCTGGATGAAACAGCTGCAAAACTCGCGCGTCGTGGTTTTACCCTTGACGTTGAAAATTTACGTCTTCTTGAAGAAAAGCGTAAGTCCCTTCAGATGATGACTGAAGATCTTCAAGCACAGCGTAACGCGCGATCGAAGTCGATTGGTCAAGCGAAAGCACAAGGCAATCACGAAGAAGCTGAAAAAATTCTAGCTGAAGTAGCAAACCTAGGTAGTGATCTAGACGATGCGAAAAAAGCATTGGCAGAACTTCTGGATGAGCTTCAAAGCATCACTATGATGGTACCAAACCTTCCAGATGATTCTGTACCTGCTGGTAAAGATGAAGACGAGAACGTTGAAATTTCACGTTGGGGTGAGCCAAAAGCTTACGACTTCGAAGTGAAAGATCACGTTGATCTAGGTGAAATGGCTGGTGGCCTTGATTTTGCTAGTGCCGTGAAGATTTCTGGTTCACGTTTTATTGTGATGAAAGGTCAATTCGCGCGTCTACACCGCGCCATTGCACAGTTCATGCTAGATCTTCATACAGAAGAGCATGGCTACACTGAAATGTACGTACCTTACCTAGTTAACGCAGACAGCCTATTTGGTACTGGTCAGCTTCCTAAGTTTGGTGAAGATTTGTTCCATACTAAGCCTGCGACTGAAGAAGGCGTTGGTATGTCACTTATTCCAACAGCAGAAGTACCTGTTACAAACATGGTTCGCGACACGATTACAGATGAAGCAGATCTTCCATTGAAGATGACGGCCCACACACCATGTTTCCGTTCTGAAGCTGGTTCGTACGGTCGTGATACTCGCGGTCTTATTCGTATGCACCAATTCGACAAAGTTGAATTAGTTCAGATCACCAAGCCTGAAGATTCAATGGCAGCATTAGAAGAGCTAACAGGTCATGCTGAGAAAGTGCTTCAGCTGCTAGAACTACCTTACCGTAAAGTGATTCTTTGTACGGGTGATATGGGCTTTGGCGCTGCGAAAACATACGACTTAGAAGTATGGGTTCCAGCACAAGAAACCTACCGTGAAATCTCTTCATGTTCAAACATGCAAGATTTCCAAGCACGCCGTATGCAAGCACGCTTCCGTCGTAAAGGTGAGAAGAAGCCAGAGCTTGTTCACACACTTAATGGTTCAGGTCTTGCTGTTGGTCGTACAATGGTTGCTATCATGGAAAATGGTCAGCAAGCAGATGGTCGTATTGAAATCCCTGTCGTACTTCGTAAGTACATGCAAGGTGCTACGCACATCGGTTAATCTCTCAAGAGGTTAGCGATAAAGAAGAAACCCAGCTAAGGCTGGGTTTTTTTATATGTGCAATATAATCAGAATGAGAAACGAACATTGCTATTAGTGTGAAATAGAATACAAGTTTGGTGTTTTCTGAAAAGCCACTACATTGCTGCTAGTGTGCTGAAGTTCAGGAAAACGAACAGAAATATCAGTCGCGATATTAGTCAAGATGATGTCGAATAAATTGAAAATCGTATCAGAGATTTTAAGTGATAATTGGTATAGTTCACCTTTAACGTCTTCCAAATTTCTTGCTTGTAAATTGATGCTCTCAAACTCCAACATTAGATCTTCAATCATGAAAGTGAGCGGCGGCTTATTTGTTAGTAAGGCTATCTGTCCTAATCGACGCTGAATAACACTTATGTGTATCCTTAACTCACGCTTACTTGAGTTTTTTCCTAAGGTGTAACTATCAATGGCGTAGCGAAATCGACTTAAACTATCAATCGAATTTAAAGTAATAGGCCAAGCGGTTTGATAGGTTTTAAATAGCGCTTCTTTATCTGCCGCGAGCAAGCTTTGGGTGACCACATCATCAATTAAGTACAAAACATGTCGAATCGCTTTTCCATGAGCGGCTTGATTACGGCGAACAGAATAGCTTAACCATTCATCCAATAATTTATTGATTTGCTTTGCAAGAATACGATACATGGGTTTATGCACCTTATCGGCTCGAGAAGACAAGATCTTCATCAATGATTTGATCGCAACGACTTCATTTAATTGTGCTGTTTCAAGTGGATGAGACTGAGATAAAAAGTGATGTGTTTCACGGCGATGAAATCGTAGTAAAAAAATAAGCTGTCGAAGGCCGATGACTTGATCAAACCGAGTTTGTAAAAAGCGCTTATTTTCTCTTGCCTGCCAAAGGAAGAAGCAACTAGCACCAAAGATTATTACGAGTAGTAATAGTATCAACATAACTCCTCCAAATATTGGTATAAAATCTCATACGTAATATGGTTGAGCAATATCTATGCCTACTAGTGTTGTTATTTTATAGTGAGTTAAACAATGACTTATATTTGTAAGATAGAATAAAGGGCAAGCATTTGCGCTGTTTTAGTGAGTGTTGCACTATATTGATACAGAAAAAAGGCTTCGCTATAGAGAATAGCGAAGCCTTAGATCTAGTTGATTACAGCGGTATTAAACGTGTAATTAGCTATTTTGTTTTAGGGTATGGAAGTGAACTTCTTCGTCTTTCTCACCCGCTTTCGGGTTATTGAAAACATCAATATTCATTTCATTTTCAGACTTAGCAACGATACAAGTAACAACACTATCACCCGTGATGTTTACCGCAGTACGAATCATATCTAGTAAACGGTCAACACCCATGATAAGCGCGATACCTTCAACAGGTAGACCTACTTGGTTAAGTACCATCGCAAGCATGATTAGACCAACACCAGGAACACCTGCAGTACCGATAGAAGCTAATGTTGCTGTCATGATAACGGCTAGGTAGTCACTCATCGTGAGGTCAATATTGAATGCTTGTGCGATAAATACGGTCGCGACACCCTGCATGATCGCAGTACCATCCATATTGATGGTTGCACCTAGAGGAACAGTGAATGATGCAATCTTGTTATTTACACCAAGACGCTTTGTTGCTGTCTCCATTGTGACAGGAATGGTGGCATTTGAAGATGCGGTAGAGAATGCAAACATTACAGCATCTTCCATTTTCTTCAAGAAAACAATCGGGCTTAAACCTGAGAATGCTTTCAGCATTACACTGTAAGTGACGAAACCGTGTAGTAATAGTGTTGCAGCAAGTACTAAGAAGTAACCTAGAAGATTGTAGATTGCATCTAAGCCTAGACCTGTGAATAGTTTGGCCATTAAGAAGAACACACCGTATGGTGCAATGTTCATCAATAATGCAACCAACTTCATGATTACGGCGTTTAAGTCAACGAATAGAGCGGCAATACGTTCGCCTGCTTTACCAGCAGCACTAATAGCAATACCAAATAAAATCGCAAATACGATAATTTGCAGTGTATTGCCTTGTGCCATTGAGCTTATTGGATTTGTTGGGAACATACCAACAATGACATCGCCTAATGATGGAGCTTCTTTAGATGCAAAAGTTGTTGCAGCAGAAAGGTCAGCACCTGCACCTGGTTGGAAGATTGTACCCATTGTTAGTGCAAGAGTAATCGCTAGTGCCGTAGTAACGAGATAAAACAGGACGGTTTTACCACCAAGACGGCCTAGAGTACTGATATCTTTTAGTGAGCTAGTACCACACACTAAAGATACGAATACTAATGGAACCACAAGCATTTTTAAGCTTGCGATAAAGATTTTCCCACCTACGTCAAATAAACCGTTCACGATATATTCGTGAATGAAAGCCGTATCGGCAAACAGAGAGCGAATGATAAATCCTGTTAATATGCCTAAAAGCATACCGAGGATAACTCGGCCAGTTAGAGACATCTTTTTCTTATCTGTATTCATGAATAGAACACTCCTTATAATTATTCACTCTGTAAATCACTCATCAGAGTGCGGAGCAGATTAGCAGTAGTTTGGGTGTTAAAGCGAAGTAAAATGTTATCTAAAGTGCAAAGGTCTGTTTTAGATCACACTTTTTATGCCATCTTAAGCTTGAAAAATAGAATATTTAACTGTGCGTTAACATCGTGGTTAAATCATAGTCGATTTTGTTAAGCTCACGGCACTATTAGCGTAGATTCGGTAGAGTAATATCTAATTAAGGGTGAATTTTTGCATGTAACTCGAAAGTGCTGTTAACAAATATAAATGCTTTTTTTGGGGCTGTTCGGAGGTAAAATTGAACAGTTTACAACGAGTTGGTTAAATAAACTGGATTTGAACTATATTAGCAGTGTTAAATGTTGCATTTTGGTGCGGTAAAGAGTGATAGTCTGGTTGAATGTTTTGTGCATAAATAGCGTTTTATTTCAGTATTGTCCGGTAACTATACGATCAAAGATGAGTAAGAGGTCTGTTTAGGTTGACATTACTTATAAAAAAAGGAGCCAATAGGCTCCTTAGTATTAAGATGTATAGCGCTACATAACACGCATACCAGGTTGAGCACCTTCGTGTGGTTCTAAGATCCAAAGATCTTTACCACCAGGTCCTGCTGCGAGGATCATACCTTCAGACATACCAAATTTCATCTTACGAGGTTTAAGGTTCGCAACCATTACGGTGTGCTTACCGACAAGCTCTTCTGGTGTGTATGCTGATTTGATACCCGAGAATACTTGACGCATTTCACCACCGATATCCAATTGGAACTTCAGTAGTTTATTTGCTTTTGGCACTGCTTCACACGATACAATTTTCGCGATTCGCATATCAATTTTAGCAAAGTCATCGAATTCAATTTCAGCTTCAATTGGCTCATCAATAAGAGGGCCAGTTGGTTTTGCTGATTCGATCAGTGCTTGTGCTACTGCTGCATCATCTTTAGATGCTTCAACCATCGCTTCAACATGCTTAGGATCAATACGATTGAATAGCGCTTTAAACTTAGTCACTTCGTGGTTAGTTAATGGCTGTGCCACACCTTCCCATGTTAGCGTTTCGTTTAAGAATGCTTCAGTACGTTCAGCAAGCAATGGCATTACTGGCTTCAAGTAAGTGATCAGAACACGGAACAAGTTGATACCCACAGAACAGATATCTTGTAGTTCTTGGTCTTGACCTTCTTGCTTAGCCACAACCCAAGGTGCTTTTTCATCAATGTATTGGTTTGCTTTATCAGCAAGTGCTGTAATTTCACGGATAGCACGGCTAAATTCGCGCGTTTCGTAAAGTTCAGCAATACGGTCTGCAGCATCTGCAAACTCAGCATAAAGCGCTGGTTCTGCGAATGTGTCAGACAACTTACCTTCAAAACGCTTAGCAATGAAACCAGCGTTACGTGAAGCAAGGTTCACGATCTTGTTTACAACATCGCTGTTTACACGTTGTGTAAAGTCTTCAAGGTTAAGATCTAAATCATCAATACGGCTATTTAGCTTCGCAGCGTAGTAGTAACGTAGACATTCAGGGTCTAGGTGTTCAAGGTAAGTACCTGCTTTAATAAAGGTACCTTTCGACTTTGACATTTTCGCGCCATTTACTGTTACGTAACCATGTACAAATACATTGTTTGGTTTACGGAAACCTGCGCCTTCAAGCATTGCAGGCCAGAATAGGCTGTGGAAGTACACAATGTCTTTACCAATAAAATGATAAAGCTCAGTTGTGCTGTCTTTCTTCCAGAATTCGTCAAAATCAAGATCGTTGCGCTTATCACATAAGTTCTTGAATGAACCCATGTAGCCGATTGGTGCATCTAGCCATACGTAGAAGTATTTGCCTGTTTCACCTGGGATTTCGAAACCGAAGTAAGGTGCATCACGTGAGATATCCCACTGTTGAAGACCAGACTCAAACCATTCTTGCATTTTGTTTGAGGTTTCAGTTTGTAGTGCACCAGACTTTGTCCACGCTTTAAGCATGTCTTCGAATTGTGGTAAGTCAAAGAAGAAGTGCTCAGAATCTTTCATTATTGGCGTTGCGCCAGAGACTGCTGATTTCGGATCGATAAGATCTGTTGGGCTATATGTTTCGCCACAATTATCGCAGTTATCGCCGTACTGGTCTTCTGCTTTACATTTCGGGCATGTGCCTTTTACGAAACGGTCAGGCAGGAACATCTCTTTCTCAGGATCAAATAGCTGAGAGATAGTACGGTTAGTAATATAACCTTTGTCTTTTAGCTGAGTATAAACAAATGATGCTAGCTCACGGTTTTCGTCACTGTGAGTGCTGTGATAGTTATCAAAGCTAATATCGAAGCCTGCAAAGTCAGCTTGGTGCTCTTTGCTTACTTCTGCAATCATTTGCTCAGGTTCCATACCCATCTGCTGGGCCTTAAGCATGATTGGAGTACCGTGTGCGTCGTCTGCACAGATAAAGTGTACTTCGTTACCACGAAGGCGCTGATAGCGCACCCAAATATCCGCTTGTACATGCTCAAGCATGTGGCCAAGGTGGATAGAACCGTTAGCGTACGGTAGGGCGCAGGTCACCAGAATTTTTCTTGGGTTTGCAGCCATAATTACTTATTTCGCTCATGATGGGTAAAAATAGAATAAGCATCAAATATTACCTGATCAGCAGCATATTGCCTAGCGTCAGTCGGTGATTTATCCAAGTTAAACGCTGTCTAAACAGCGGCAGTCTAAGTACATTAGTGGTAGGATTAAGAAAAAGAAGATGAATCCATCCTTTTCCCTAACTACCTCAATACTTTGCTTATACCTAGGTTGTTAGTGGGTGCGATAATAAGTCTAATATGAACGTGGAGCCTTAAACCTTATGGGGAATGATTCGATGATTCGCTTTGAAAATGTTGCAGATATCTGTCTTTGGTTAAATCACTTTGAACACCCTTTACTCATTTCAGAATGGGCAGAGACTGAAAATATTGTGTCGGTATCTGCTCAAGGTACAGTGACCATAACCCTTCCTTTTGCTGCTACCGCCATTACTGAATTACTTGAACATTGGATTCTGACTCAACAAGAGTTGCATCATGTAGCTGCCAGTATGGTGTTTGTTGTTCAGTGTCGTGTTGCACCATTGGCATGTGGTAAAAAGCAACCGCTAAAGGGCGTTAAAAATATTATAGTTGTAAGCTCGGCAAAAGGCGGAGTGGGAAAATCGACAACCGCTGTTAACTTAGCGTTAGGCTTGCAGAAGCAAGGCGCAAAAGTTGGCTTATTAGACGCCGATATTTATGGCCCTTCTGTACCTTTGATGCTGGGTACGGTAGATGAGAAGCCACAATCAACAGATGGCAAAATGATGTTACCTGTTGAATCATGCGGTTTGTATACGAATTCAGTTGGCTATTTAGTACCTGCAGAGAGCGCTACAATTTGGCGTGGACCGATGGCATCAAAAGCCTTACAACAAATCATCACTGAAACATGGTGGCCAGATCTCGATTATCTTGTTATTGATATGCCACCGGGTACGGGTGATATCCAATTGACACTTGCTCAACAAATTCCTGTAACAGGTGCGATTGTTATTACGACACCACAAGACTTAGCATTAGCTGATGCCATTAAAGGTATAAGCATGTTTGATAAAGTGGATGTGCCTATCGTGGGTTTGGTTGAAAACATGAGTTATCACATTTGTAGCAATTGTGGCCATCATGAAACTATTTTTGGTACTGGCGGTGCAGAGCGCATGGCTAAAGAATATTCCGTACCTTTATTAGCGCAACTACCACTGCATATTACGATTCGTGAAGATATCGACCGTGGTAAGCCAACCGTCGCAGCATCGCCTGATTCAGAGCAAGCCGCTGCATACATTGATCTTGCTGGACAAGTTGCGAGTCGATTATTCTGGCAAGGTGACGTGGTTACAGAGCAGATTACAATTCGTACGATGTAAGAGTATACGAATGAGTAAAGGCACTAAATATGAGAAAAATGTGACAGGTTTCTAACAAAGCGTGCTGGAAGTCACATTTTTACTGGCTTCTGGCGCTGCAAGTGCCTATAATAATGCGGTTAATTTTCCGCCTCGTCTCGTTGTCTTACAGGTGCTTTCTGATATGTCTGAAAACTCACACCAATGCGTCATTATTGGTATCGCAGGTGCTTCTGCGTCCGGTAAAAGCTTGATTGCCAGTACTGTTTATAAAGAATTAAAAGAAAAAGTAGGCGATCACCAGATCGGTGTTATCACGGAAGATTGTTACTACAGTGATCAAAGTCACCTGACCATGGATGAGCGGGTTAAAACGAATTATGATCATCCAAATGCACTTGACCACAATTTACTTTGTGACCATCTGCAACGGTTGATCGAAGGCAAAGCTGTTGAAGTGCCTCAATATAGCTACAGCGAACACACTCGTTTAAAAGAAACCACACCAATGACACCTAAAAAAGTGATCATTCTTGAAGGTATTCTTTTATTAACGGACCCACGTTTACGTGAAATTATGCACGCAAGTGTGTTCATGGATACGCCATTAGATATTTGTTTACTTCGCCGTTTGCAGCGTGATGTTGCTGAACGTGGTCGTACAATGGAATCTGTGCTTGTGCAGTATCAAAAGACGGTACGCCCTATGTTCATGCAGTTTATTGAACCGTCTAAACAATATGCCGATATCATCGTACCGCGTGGGGGTAAAAACCGAATCGCGATTGATGTACTGAAGGCGCATATTGCCAAGTTGCTAAAATCATAATGTGATTACTAAGGCTGACATTGTCAGCCTTTTTTATATCTGCTTATTGCCGATTTAGTTATTCTTTATGAAGGCAGTCTTAACGACTGCCTTTTTTTCTGCTTTAATCTAGGTAATAGAATATCTTTGTTATTGATATATAACCAAGTAACTTAGGTGTAGTGCTATTTAGTGGTCACATATTTTTCTTATGGCTATTGTTTTTTCGTCAAGAAACTAATTGTAGCCATCGCTGTCATAAATGGACTCTGACTAAAAATTTTAACGTAATAAAAGTCAGGAATAACGGATAATTCAGAGGATACAATGAAAAAGCTTCTTTACGTATTATTAGCCATTGTACTAGTTATAGTCGTTGGCATCGGTGCCTTGCTTGCATTGGTCGATCCCAACCAATTTAAACCTTTATTAAGTGAACAAGTTAAAAAAGCCACTGGGCGAGACTTAGTTATTAATGGCGATATTAGCTGGCGTTTTTTCCCTAGTATTGGTTTTAGCTTAGGTGAGACGGAGTTTAAGAACCCTCAAGGATTTGCTGAAGCTGATTTAGTGAAGCTGGGTAGTGCTGAACTTTCTGTGTCGGTGATGCCTCTTTTCTCTCAGCATCTTGAAATTGGTAATATCAGTTTAAATGATGCGCGTGTATTTATTCAAACACGTAAAGATGGTGTCAGTAACCTAGATAGTTTCGGTGAACAAGCCGCTGTTGAAGGTACAGTTACGGAAGGTACGAGTAGCGAACCTGTAACTCAGCCGTCAGTAGAAGGTGAAGCGACGCAACCGTGGACAATCAGCTTAGCTGGCGTTGAAGTTGTAAATGCGAGTGCTGAAGTACGTGATGATAAAGCAGGTACTGCTACAACAATTGATAGCTTGAATTTCAAACTTGATACATTCGCGCCAGGTGAGTGGACTCAAGCTAGCTTTGATATTACAGGCAAGAATGCCGAACTTAGCTTTACTGCTAAGGGTGATAGCCAGTTGTTGATTGCGACAGATTATAAAAGTGGTGAACTAAAAGCATTAAATTTAACCACGTCTGCAAAAGACAGTGTTAATGATATTCAATCCCTCGTGTTGGGTGTTGAACACTTTAAAGTCGGCGATTGGGCTAACATTACGTTTGCAGCGAAAGGTCAAATGCCTGATCTTGCATTTGATGTAAGTGGCGCAACACGCCTTAAAATAAGCACTGATTACAATATTGCTGAACTTGATAAGCTGACACTATCTTCCGATCTTAAAGGCAGCACGTTACCGCGTCCTGAAATGAAAGTCGGGTTAAGTGCTGATGTGACTTATGATGTTGCAAAAGGTTTAGCGACGTTAAGTCGTTTTGAAACATCGATCGATGAGCTAGCTTTAAACGGTAAAGGCTCGTTTAAGAGTGCAGCTATCCCTGTTGTTCGTTTCGATGTTAATAGTGATAACATCGATCTGGATGCATTCTTAGGTACTGCATCATCAGCTAAAAAGAAAGATACTACCAAAGAAGAAACAGATTCTGCGCCTTCTGCTGGTGGTGAAACATCAACAGTTAGCAAAAGTGAAGAGCCAGATTTATCGGCTCTAAGAACATTGGATATCGCTGGTACCGTTGCTATTGGAAAGTTGAAAGCTGCGAATGCTATAGTGTCTGATGTGCAAGTTGATATGAAGGTACAAAACGGCGTACTGAACCTTAAGCGCTTCAATGCCAAGTTATATGGCGGTACTGTTAGTGCTAATGCTACCGTCGATGCAAATGGTAAGTTGCCTAAATATCAGGTAACAAAGCATATTAAAGGCGTTGATGTACATGCCTTACTTAAAGACGTTGCACAAAATGAAACATTGGCTGGTACGGGTAATATCGATGTAAAACTGTCGGGTACTGGGTTGGCTGAAAAGCGTATTCGTGAAAATGTTGCTGGTAGCATTGCGATAAATTTTGCTGATGGTGCAATTTACGGTGTGAATATTCCCGAGATGATTCGTGAAGCAAAAGCGACATTGAAAGGTAAAAAAGCAGAATATGTGAAAGAAGAAAAGAAGACGGATTTCTCTGCTTTAAAAGCGACCTTCAAAATTGGTCAAAGTGTTGCTTCCTCAACCAATATTCACCTTGCGTCACCGTTATTACGTATTGATGGCAAGGGCAACACCAATCTAGTGAGCGAGCGCCTTGATTTCATCATTAGTACATCTGTGGTTGCGAGTAGTAAAGGTCAGGGTGGTAAAAGTATTGATGATATTGCTGATTTGACTGTGCCTGTAAATGTAAAAGGCGATTGGACTAAACCCTCGTTTGCTCTGGATTTGAAAGAGTTGTTTAAACAAAACAATGAACTTGAAGAAAAAGCAAAGAAAGAAATCGATCGGGGCTTAGAAAAGTTACTGGGTGATAAAAGCAAAGACGACAATATCAAAAAAGCGGCTGATAAGTTATTAAAAGGCTTATTTAACTAAGCAAACCCGCACTTTGAGTAAAAAGGCTTGCCATTTTTGGCAAGCCTTTTCTATTTTTAGAGGATGTAGCGATTCCAACCTGCACCTTGAGTATAAGTACATAATAAAACTGCAATTAAGAATGATTTACTGGTTTGCTGTTCTATTACAATGTAAAACTAAATAAGCATCAGAATTTTAATGTGTTGATTAAGTAGTAAAGAGAGTATGGAACAAGATAAAAAAGAAGTGAAAAACACCATCGTAAATCGATTTATTTCGATGTGCAGATTAACAGTAGGGAAGGTAAAAGCGTCTCCTCCTGTCGATCACCTATTACGTGCAGCTGATCGGTTTAATGACCGTTTAGGCAGTCAATTTGGTGCCGCTATTACCTACTTTTCTTTTTTATCTCTGATCCCTATTTTAATGGTGTTATTTGCTGCCGCTGGTTTTGTCTTAGCCTCAAACTCCGATTTATTAACGGGGCTAATCGATAAAATAGTAACGGGTGTAACAGATCCAAGCCTTGCAAAAACCCTTGAAAACACCGTGAACACCGCGATAAATCAACGTACTACTGTTGGCTTGAGTGGCTTAGTAATTGCTTTGTATTCAGGTATTAGTTGGATGGGTAATTTGCGTGAAGCCATTCGAGCGCAAACGCGTGATGTGTGGGAGCGAAAACCAGAAGATAAAGATCACCTGTTCTTACAATATGGGAAAGATTTTGTCGCGCTTACGGGCTTGGTTGCTGCGCTTATCTTTACTGTTGCATTAACATCAGTGGCGGGTTCAGCGCAGAAAACGATTGTAGAGGCGCTAGGTTTAGGGGGGATCACGTGGTTACGTCCTGCGCTAACATTGATTGCACTCACTATTTCAATTACAGCAAACTATCTGATGTTTTTATGGATTTTTTGGATGTTACCAAAGAAGAAGTTAGAAACGCGGGCTTTATTACAAGGTACTTTATTGGCAGCCATTGGTTTTGAGGTTATCAAGTTTGCGATGACTATAATATTACCAAGCTTAGCGAAATCACCATCAGGTGCTGCCTTTGGCTCTATTATCGGTCTAATGGCATTCTTTTATTTCTATGCTCGCTTAACTCTATTTTGCGCTGCGTGGATCGCTACAGCGACTCCTAAGGCTGTTAATAATGTCGAGGATGTAAAACCGTAGAAGTACCCTAGTTTTAGTACAATAAAGGTGTAGCAGATGGTTCATCGCTACACCTTTATTATTTATAAAATAGAATCAAGCCAGCGCTTTTTTGTTCTTATTTTTATTCGTTTTCTGCGACTCTAACGTATCTTGGAAAGCACTTAATAAATCAACGGCAGATAGTATTCCTACTAATTGCCCCGTTTTATCTAACACAGGGGCTGCGCTAATATTGTGATTAAGAATCGTACCTATGGCTTTGGTTAATGTGTCATACGTTCTAACATGGATGATATCTTTAACCATAACATCACCTACGTGTAGGTCATCTGTTAAGTCATATTCATGGCCGATATCCGGCGACTCATCAACCCATCCGGGGCGCCGTAATTCTCGGTCACTGATAAAACCAATTAATTCACCATCAATATTGGTAACTGGTAAGTGACGAATTGCATTATCTCGCATTAAAAAAAATGCTTCACGTAATCCTGTTTCAGGTTGGATAGTGACAACTTTTCTCGTCATATATTCAGATACTTTTGTTGGCATTAGCGTTTCCTTTTAGGTATGTGGGTATCCTTATCTAAGCTAGCGAAATCAACGGTATTAATTTGCGATCGATGGCACATATTGTTCATAAAGTAAGCGGATTGTTAACCTTCACTTTTTAAGTCTTTGATTAAAAAGTGAAGGCATGAAAAGAGGGGGCGTTTTTTGTGTAACAAAATTAGTGGCCGTAAGTGAGAAAGGAGCCTTAAAGACTATTATTTGTTTTAAATGGCATTAAGCTTTTAATTTTAGGTATATAACTTAATTTAATATCAAGTCTAGGCTCAACAATTACTGGGCGTAGAAAATGGTAAGTGACGAACGCAATAACTGTAGCAAGGAAAGTATTTTCACCAAGTAATATTAAGAGTGAAGTGACAACAATAAGGTAAATAGCGCCATATGAAATAATTTGTATTTCACTATGGGTTAAAATTGCATCGCAATGCGAGCATCTGAAATTCTTTTCAATGTCTTTTAGTGCTGGTACATCAAGCTGTTTATTACAGCATGGGCACTGTTTATCCATAGGTTGATATCCTCTTATAAATCAAAGTCCTTTGTATCAAACGGCAATAACTAAATAGTAATTTAGTGATGATAAAATAAGGATAGTCGTTAGCTTTATAATTGTAAGGGCTTTTTAGTTGAAATGTTAACTCAGTGTTTGTTTTACTTTATCTCTTAACCAAAAGTATGACTTTCTATTTACTTTTCAGTCGTTATTATAGGAGCCTTCAGTTAGTGTATTTATAAGGCATCTATTTGCAATGTGATTGCAATATGCTTAAAAAACAAGGAGAAGGTGGTTGGATTCAGTTACACAAGCTGCGTTAGGTGCTGCAGTTGCTGCGGTTGTCGCCGGGGAAAAAAGTACCCCAAAAATATTACTGGCAGGTGCTGCACTAGGTACGATTCCTGATCTTGATGTATTGATTGGCTATGGTGATCCTGTTTCAGATATGGTGAAACACCGTGGTTTTAGTCATTCATTATTTATCTTGTTACCGTTTTCTTGGTTGTTAGTACAAGGCTGGCATCAGTGGCGCCCTTCTCGTTTTTCTTTTACTCAGCTTTGGCTGCTTATTGCGGCTTGTCTTATCACGCACCCGCTACTTGATGCGTTTACCTCTTATGGCACTCAACTGTTTTGGCCGTTTGATATTAGTTTTTCGGTATCAAGTATCTTCATTATCGATCCACTTTATACCATACCCTTGCTCGTGGTGATTTTTGCTAGCCTTTTTTGGCGAGAGAAGATGGCAAAGCTATGTGGAGTAGGGCTAGCTATCTCGACAGTGTATTTAGCGTGGTCAGTGATTGCTTTGCAACTTATCGAATCGAGAGTCGAAGGGGACTTGGCGGGTACACCACTTGAAAATAAACCTGTATTTGTTGCCCCAACACCTGTGAATACTGTGCTGTGGCGTGTCGTTGTATTAGATGGTGATACGTATTGGGAAGGGTTAACGTCGTTATTAGATAAAGATAAGACGATTGATTTTATTGCCAAGTCCCGTGGTGAGTGGCTGTTGAATGAAAAGCCTGAACATTTACTTATGCTTGAAAAGTTCAGCGATCAGTTTGTTCGTTATCAACAAATTGATGACAAATTAATCGTGACGGATTTACGTTTAGGCATGGCTGAATACCTACCGTTTAGTTTTGCGTTTGCTCAGGAAAGTAATAATGATGAATGGAAAATGTTATCGCCTGAAAAAATGGAAGAGAAACGGGTCAGACCCAAACATTTACCCGCATTATGGTTGCGCTTATTAGGGAATCAAAATATTAATGCGAATTTATGTCATATTAAAGAATGCCCTGATGACATGAATAGCTTGTTATAACGGTTTTTCTTCATACAAAATTAAAAGCTAATATGGTGATAAAACTGTGTTAGTTTTTTATTTTATAGTAAATCTGTTTCTTATTGTTAATGATGTTTTTTATGTGCCACATAAATCACACCGTTCTAAATGTTGCATATAGTCGTATGTTTAGTGAATTGTTACAAAAAGTATTGTAGCGTTTCTATTTTTATAGAGCGTTGTTTCTAAGAGTGGGCTCACACATTACTTTTCTAAGGTATGATTTTTTTAATTAATTGATTTCTATCAATAGTGAAGTGTTATACAGCTGCCAAAATACTCCTAAAGTATTAAGGGTCTTATGTTGAGATCGCATTTTTCGATATATGGAGATAACGAGTATGCTGTATTTGGAATTTTTATTCCTCCTCCTCGTCTTATATGCTGGTAGCCGTTTTGGCGGTATTGGTTTAGGCGTCGTTTCAGGTTTAGGTTTGTTGGTAGAAGTGTTCATTTTCAGGATGCCGCCAACCTCGCCACCGATCACGGTAATGTTAATTATTCTTGCTGTGGTTACTTGTGCTTCTATTTTAGAAGCGGCTGGTGGCTTGAAGTACATGTTACAGGTTGCTGAACGAATTTTACGTAGTAACCCTAAACGCGTAACTATCCTGGGTCCGCTTGTAACCTACACCATGACTTTTATGTTGGGAACTGGTCATGCGGTTTACTCTATCATGCCAATTATTGGTGATGTTGCATTGAAAAATGGCATTCGACCAGAGCGTCCGATGGCAGCTTCATCTGTAGCATCGCAACTTGCGATTACAGCGAGTCCAATTTCTGCCGCGGTTGTGTACTATTTGGCACAGCTATCGGGTATCAATGAAAGCATCCACCTGCTAACCATTCTAATGGTAACCGTGCCTTCTACGCTATTGGGTACGATTCTATTATCTCTATATAGTTTACGCCGTGGTAAAGAGTTAAATGATGATCCTGAATATCAGCGTCGTCTACAAGATCCATTGTGGCGTGATAAAATTCTTCATACTACGTCAACATCTCTTGATGAAAAGCTGCCATCGTCTTCAAAGCATGCGGTAATGCTATTTATTTTGGCATTGGCTACAATTGTGGTTGTTGCGATGGTGCCAGAAATCCGCACTATAGGTGAGGGAACTAAACCGATTTCGATGTCATTGATTATTCAGATGATGATGCTGGGTTTTGGTGGCTTAATCCTGCTTGTTACGCGAACTAATGTACAGAAAGTACCCGAAGGCGTGGTATTTAAATCGGGCATGGTAGCGGCTATTGCCATCTTCGGTATTGCGTGGATGAGTGATACTTACTTCCAGTATGCAATGCCATCGTTTAAGTCGGGTATTACTGAGATGGTACAAGGTTACCCTTGGACCTTCGCTCTAGCACTATTCATTGTCTCTGTTGTGGTGAATAGCCAAGCAGCAACGGCACGTATGATGCTACCTGTTGGTCTTGCAATGGGACTTAACCCTGCATTATTGATTGGTTTAATGCCAGCAACTTACGGTTATTTCTTTATTCCTAATTACCCATCAGATATCGCAACGTGTAACTTTGATGTTACGGGTACAACAAAGATAGGTAAGTACTATTTTAACCACAGCTTTATGATGCCAGGTCTTATTGGTGTGATATCAGCGTGTATGATCGGCTATACCATCGCACAAATTGTTGTGTAGGCTGTCCTAATTTAGAACGCTGATTTATAGAATAGAAAAAGGGAGCAATTGCTCCCTTTTTGTTTATGAATAGATGTCTATTGAGGAATGCGTTATAGCTGATAAATCTTTAGTCATCAGACTGTTTCTTTAATGGGTCTGTTACTGCTTCATAAGGCCAGTAATGATGACCAACACGGATTATTAATGTTGCAGCTGCAAGAATAAAGGCAGCGAGTGCTAGCCATACAACTAAAACCCCATCTAACTCTTTCATGCCTAGCGTGATATAGCGTGCAATCGCCATTATCGCAATGTAAATTGGATAACGCACTGGAATTTTACCGTGGGCGACAAATTGCTGCACCATTGCCAATACTTCCAGATAAATAAACATCAATAAAATGTCGGTCAGCTGGATGTCTCTTTGGGTAATGACGTGAATAAACTCATTAACCATGGCGAACAAGGTGGCTAGGGTAATGGCAACCAGCAGGATTGCTTCAAGAATGTGAAATATTTTGAGAAAAGGTTTACTAAAGTTCTTTGGTAACTGGGAAGGCATAAATTCTCCGGAAACAATGTACTAACCGCTTTTTACGGCTTTAGGAATAATAAGTTGAGATTATAAGAATAGGAAAGAGATAGAGAAAGAAAATAATTATTTTAAATCGCAAATAAAAGAGGCAACACATCAGTATTGCCTCTGCAAGTCAAAATTAACGTTGCTACCTAATTACCAGTCGACGCCTTTACGTGCTTTAACACCGCTTTCAAAGGCATGCTTTACGCTTTTTACTTCGGATACTGTATCTGCTATTTCAATCAATGTACGATGCGCTGCTCGACCTGTAATGATAACCGATTGCATATTTGGACGGTTGTTAATTGCCTCTACAACCTCTTCTAATTCTACGTAGCCATAAGTTACCATGTAGGTCATCTCATCGAGTAAAACAACGTCGTAGCTATCATCAGCGAGCATTGCTTTACATTCTGCCCACGTTTTTTGAGCGGCAGCTTTATCTGTTTCTTTATTCTGTGTTTCCCAAGTAAACCCGGTTGCCATTACAGAAAAGTGTACGCCGTGTTGTTCGAGCAGCTTACGCTCGCCACAGTCCCAAGTGCCTTTAATGAATTGCCCAACACCACATTTAAAACCATGACCCACAGCGCGGGCAATTGTGCCAAAACCAGAGGTAGATTTGCCTTTACCGTTACCTGTAATAATGAGGAAAAGCCCTTTCTCTTCTTGAGCTGCTTCAACACGAGCATCGACGTCAGCTTTTACTTTTTCCTGGCGTGATTTATAGCGTTCGTCCTTGTTGGTTTGATCAACCATGAGTTTCCCTCTTTATTAATGTGTTTATTTTATGAAAGCCAGGCTAGCAAGGCTAGGTAGCCCGTAAGTTCCGCAATTTGCTGTGCAGCCCCCAAGCAATCGCCGGTATAGCCACCTAATTGTTGTTGGAACCATTTACCACAGAGCCAACGAACAATAAGTAAAACTAACGTTAAGCTGATAGCCACCTCTAAAGGCAAGAGTAGTAATATAATCAATCCTGTGGCAATTAAAACCCACAAATCGTGTTGGCTTTGCTGATTAGCTAATGGCTTTACTTTGCTATCTTGATCTGCTCTTACATAGGGATAAGAAAATATTAGGCTTGCTGCACAGATTCGGCTTAACGTGTGCATCACTATTAATAGCCCAGCAGGTAGCAAGATATCAATTTTTGCTAACGCAATTAACACTGCCCATTTACAGCCAAGCATCATCACCAAAGCAGATGCGCCATACGTACCAAGGCGTGAATCTTTCATTATGTTTAGCTTTTGTTCGACAGACCAACCACCGCCGAACCCATCAAAAACATCGGCTAAGCCATCTTCATGAAAGGCTCCTGTTAACAATAGCCCGCAAATGATTGCGGCTGCAACGGCGAGCTCTATAGGGAATACCTGTACGGAAATCCAATACATTATTGCCGTTAATAAACCGACAATAATACCTACAGCCCCAAAATAACGGTTTGCCTGATTGAGTCTTTCTGACGAGTAAGGCGTGTTTTCAGGAATAGGAATGCGCGTAAAAAAAGCCAATGCAACCAAAAATATTTGCCACTGACGTTTACAACCAGTGGCGTCTAAGCGATTCGTTGTGTCTGTATGTTGCGTGATAGTTTGACTATCTGGTTCGCGTTTCACACTGTTACCCCTGCATCTTCAAAACTGGCCATTTCGTTATAGAAACAACAAGCAGAGCGCAGTAGTGGTAGCGCTAATGCCGCACCAGTCCCTTCGCCTAAACGTAAACCTAAACTAAGCAATGGTGTGGCATTCAAATGTTGGAGCATCCGCTGATGGCCTGATTCTTCAGAGCAATGACAATAAATAAAGTAGTGGTTTGCTTCAGGGTACATTGAAACGGCAAGCATAGCAGCGGCTGTAGAAATGAAGCCATCAACCAATACCGTCATCTTATTTTCAGCAGCCTTTAGCATGCCACCCACGATTTGAGCAATTTCAAACCCACCGACGCTGGCTAGAATGGATAAAGGATCGGATAATCGTTCTGCATGCAGATCTAACGCTTGAGTTATCAGGTCGACTTTACGTTGTAGTTGCTGATCATCAATACCAGTACCACGCCCAACACACTCATCTGCTGGTATATTCAACAGTGCAGCCATTATGGCAGCAGCACTGCTGGTATTTCCAATCCCCATCTCACCAAAGCCTACAAGGTTACAACTTTTCTGGTTTAGCTTTTCTACAACGTCTGCGCCATATTGTAGGGCATGTAAAACGGTGCTCTCTGTCATTGCTGCGTACTGGCTGAAATCTTCAGTGCCGTGCCCAAGACGTTGTTTAACGAGATTAGGGTGATCTTCTGGTTCTACTTTAATGCCAGCATCAATGACTTTTAGTGCCATGTCGTTTGTTCGGCAAAAACAATTAATTGCAGCGCCACCAGCGAGAAAATTTGCCACCATTTGTGCTGTTACTTCACTCGGCGCAATACTTAAACCATGTTGAGCAATGCCGTGGTCGCCAGCAAAAACAAGCAGATGAGGATGCATTATTTCAATTTTTTCAGTTTGTTGGATTAAAGCTAGTTGTAATGCGACAGCTTCTAATTGACCTAATGCACCTAATGGTTTTGTCTTGTTATTTATTTGGTGTTGAATATGGTCGGATGGCTGAGTATCTGGCTGAGTGATGGTAAACATATGTGCAGATTTCCTTGTTCTGGCAAGATAACGTTTATGACGGCATATCGTTTAACGCAATGAAGCAAGCTGAAATTTTGCGGCAGCAAAGCTGGCAAAGCAATGAAGAAATGGCAAATATGGTGATTATATTTTTAAACGCACCACGTGGTTGCAAAATAGTGCTTGAAAGCGTTAACCGTATAGTGTTCTAATTGCGTGGTATTTAACCAACTGCATAGCGACGTATGAATATTAAATTATTGTCTATTATAAGCTTTTCACTTGTTCTTCTTGGCTGTTCAAGCCGCTTACCGACAGAAGATGAACGACAAACTCAATTTATTAAAAATAATGATAAATTGATTGAAGTTGAATACATAGAAGATGCGACAGGTTTGCAGTGGGTATCTCCGACAGTGGAGATTTCTGAGTATAATAAAATACTGATTAATGATGTTGGTATCCATCAGAATGCGAAAGCGGTACGCCAAATCCCTGAGAGTGTGCTAGATAAAGTATCTGAACGACTAACAACGATCGTCAAGCAAGAGCTTACTCAGGGTGTTGAGGTGGTTGACAAAACAGGTGCTGATACAGCGACGTTGAATATTATGATCAGCCGCGCCAGTACCGATTTTGAGGATCTTCAAATTACAGAGGTACTTCCTTATGGTGCACTCATTGGAAGTGCTAAAGCATTGCTTGGTACCCGTGATCGGAACGTTCGTATACTTGTAGAATCTCAGCTTATTGATAGTCAAACGGAAGAAGTATTGGCTGAACGAGTTGGTGTTATTTTAGCAAAAGGCATTTTAGAAAATGATGATGTTGAGCTTGAATACGAACAGATTAAAGAAACCGTAGAGTTGTTTACTCAAGATATTGTGCACTTTATTCGTGTAACTGCGTATCAAGCAGCCATTAATGAAAAAGAGCAAAGTTAGTACAAAAGTTCAAAGTACAACTGTAATGTAAGGCGGGCTTTTTATTTGAAAGCCCGCTTTTTTATTACCAAAGCTCAGCCACTATGCTAGATAAGTATTGTTATTAAGTCTGACGGAGTACTGATATATGAAAACGCCCACGACATGCTTTCACTATCATAAAGTGAAGCCGTCGTGGGCGTTTTTCTTGCGTCTTTATCGTTGGGCTTAGCCGCCTAACGTATCTGTTGCTACTTTGTACGTTGGATCTTCTAGCATATTCACTTCAACTAGCGTTCCCGCTTTTTTAAGTAAGCTACGACATTCAGGGCTTAAATGACGAATATGTAATGTTTTACCTTGGCTTGCGTAACGTTCTGCAACTGTATCAATCGCCTCGATTGCAGAGTGATCGGCAACGCGTGATTTAGCAAAATCGATAATAACGTCATTTGGATCTGTTTTTGCGTTAAATAGGTCTTGGAAGTGAGAAACAGAACCAAAGAAAATTGGACCATTTACTTCGTAGATCTTTGTACCTTTCTCGTTTGTATGCGTTGACGCGTAAACATGTTTAGCGTGATCCCATGCAAATACAAGCGCAGAGTAGATAACCCCTACAATAACAGCAATAGCAAGGTCGGCAGCAACAGTTACACAGGTAACAAGAATGATGGCAAAGAAGTCATGCTTTGGCACTTTACGCGCCATTTTAAAGCTTGCCCATTCAAAGGTGCCAATAACCACCATGAACATAACACCAACTAGTGCAGCTAGAGGAATGATTTCAATTAGCGCAGAGCCAAATAAAATAAAGCAAAGTAAACCAACAGCGGCAGTAATACCCGATAAGCGACCACGGCCACCAGAGTTAATGTTGATCATCGATTGACCGATCATCGCACAGCCACCCATTGCACCGAACACTGAACATGTTACGTTTGCTATGCCTTGACCAACACATTCACGGTTACCTCTACCACGAGTGCCTGTCATTTCATCAATTACAGTTAGTGTTAGTAGTGATTCAATCAGACCAATTGCAGCTAAGATTAGCGAGTACGGTAAGATAATACGTAAGGTTTCCATATTGAAACCCACATCAGGCAAAGCAAAAGTAGGTAAGCTACCAGCTAATGTTGCATTGCTGTCGCCGCTCATTGTGCGAACGAAGTCGATAACAGTACGAGAATCTAGACCAAAGACATGAACTAATACAGTAACAGTGATAATAGCAACAAGAGATGATGGGACTGCAGTCGTTAGTTTAGGTAAGAAATGGATAATTGCCATTGTAAGAAGAACAAGCCCTAGCATGATATACAGCTGAGAACCTTGCATCCACTCAAGTGCACCCGTTGCTCCTTGTACTTTAAATTGACCAAGTTGGGCTAAGAAGATAACGATCGCTAAACCGTTTACAAAGCCAATCATTACAGGGTGGGGTACCATGCGAATAAATTTGCCTAGCTTAAATATTCCCGCAAGAATTTGGAAAAGACCGGCAAGCATAACGGCGGCAAATAGGTATTGAACACCATGTTCAGCAACTAGGCTTACCATTACGACAGCCATTGCACCAGTAGCCCCAGAAATCATTCCTGGGCGACCGCCTAAAATAGCTGTAATGAAGCCAACAATGAAAGCGGCGTATAAACCAACCATAGGGTCGACACCTGCTACGAAGGCAAAAGCAACCGCTTCTGGAATAAGGGCTAACGCAACGGTTAAACCTGAAAGTACGTCATTCTTGACTGATTGATGTGAAACTTGGGGGAATTCAAACATTTTATAAATTGGCTTCAGTTTGGTGGTTAAAAGGGGCGTGAATGGACACGGATGCTACAGTTGTATGTGACATACTTCAACTTTGTAGCTAACGATAGCAGTTCATTCAGTTAAAAGAGTAAGAGAATGTGATCATCTTAGTATTTAATATACTTATCGATACATTTAATTACATTTTCGTTTGGGCCAAAAAAAAGCCATGCATAAAGCATGGCTTTTATATGGGTTATGGCTTAGTCGTATGATGGTTTAGTCATAGGAGCCATTGCCTTGCTTGTTGCCGTTTGGCTACCAGCTTGACGAGATTGCACTTTTGCATCGCGTAAAGGGGCGATAGCAACAGTAATCTCTTCTACTTCAGGTTCAGCGATTGCTGGCGCCTTTGTCATCGGAGAAACTGCATGGCGGCCGCGAGGTGATGTAGCTGTAGTCGCGACATCATTGCCTGGTACGGTTGCTGCAACTACTGGCGTTGGCATTTCAACGTTAGCAACTGGCTTCTCAACTACAGCCTCTTCAGTTGTCGTTTTAACTGTCGTCTCTTCTGCAATCACTTTAACTTCAGCGACAGGCTGTTCAACAACGGCTTCAACTTCAGCTTTTTCAACAACAGGTGCTGCGACAACGGGCTCAATAATAATTGGCTCATCAATCGTCACTGACTGAGTTTCTACTGATGTTGTTGATGCTTCAACTGTTGAGCGCATTGGCGTAACTTTGCCCATAGCAATTTCCGGCATTGCTACACCGCTTAACATTTCAGTTTCAACTGCTGGCTCAGCAGATACAGCATGTTCAGCAATAACTTCAGGTTGTGTCGGTACTTCTACTGGTGTTTCAGTAATTGTCTCAACAGATGGCTTGCTTGCGCGAGCCCAAACTTTACCCATTGCCATTTCAGGAGATGCGACACCCGTTACTGGGCGTATTGCTTTTGGCTTCTCGACAATAGAAATAACATTTTCCATGTCGTTTATCGCATCAGTCGTTTCTACTGCTGCATAGCCTTTAGTATCTGTCGTTGGGTGTGAAACATGGTCAGATTTCTCTTCACGTGTATCACGAATACGACGACGACGTTGACCACTAGCACGAAGATGACGAGGCGAACGACGGTTGCGACGCTGACCTGCTTCTTGTTCAGTGTTCTGCTCATTGTCTTGCTCAGAAGTATCAGTATCAGTCGCTAATGCTTCTTTTGCTACAGCAGTTCCCATTTCTTGTAGAGGAGAAGTTTGTTTTTGCTCTTCTACTAATGGTGCTGCTTCAACTGCATCAACGGCTTGAGCTTGTACAGGTGTCTTCTCTATATCGTCAGTGATACGTATCTTTTGACTTAGTTGACGACGTTGGCGGCGTAGTTTAACTGTCGCCACTTTTTCCTGTTCAATCTTTGGTTTATTCTCAACTACATCAACAACTGGTTTTTCAACTTTAGGCTGTTGTTCATCTTGACGGCGCGGTGCTTTTTGAGCTTGACGTTTGTCTTCGCTACGCGGAGAGCGTTGCTTAGCTGGCTTGTCATTCTGACGTTCCTGCTGAGGCTTCTCGTTGCGGCGAGGACGCTGCTGACGTTGCTGACGTTGTTCACCGCTATTCTCGCTATTATCACTATCTTGGCGATTGTTGCGACGAGAGCTATCTTTGTTGCGACGAGTATCATTGCGACGAGTATCATTGCGGCGATTGCCTTGACGATCACCACGACGGTTGTCATTACGGGTATCTTGCTTCTCTTCAACTTTCTTTTCTGGCTCTTGTTCTGTCGGACCAGAGAACAGATTAGTTAGCGCAGAGAATAGACGGCTGATTAAACCTGGTTGAGCTTTTGCTTCGGTAGCTGCTTTCGTTGGTGCTGCTGGTTTAGGTTTTGCAGCAACAACAGGCGCTGGCGTTTTAGGTGAAGCAAAGCCTTGTAATACAGGTTCCTCATGCTTTTTAATAACACGTTCTTGTTGTGGTGCTTCTGCCGCTTCAGCTTCTTTAATCGCTTCAATGACTTTAGGCATTTGGTAAGAAAGTGTATCTTTTTGATCGCCTTCACGGATACGTAACACTTCAAAGTGCGGTGTTTCCATCTCTGCATTTGGAACAATTACAACACGTACTGTGTGGAATTTTTCAATATGCTGAACTGAACGGCGTTTTTCATTCAATAAGTAAGATGCGACAGCCACCGGTACAATAGCCAGTACTTGTGCACTGTTGTCTTTTAATGCTTCTTCTTCAATTAAACGAAGAATAGATAGAGATAGCGATTCGTTATCACGAACAACACCTGTACCTGTACAGCGTGGGCAAACGTGGTGGCTTGCTTCTGCTAATGAAGGGCTTAGGCGCTGACGCGACATCTCTAGTAAACCAAAGCGAGATATGCGACCAATTTGTACGCGAGCACGATCCATACGAACCGCTTCACGAAGACGGTTTTCAACTTCACGTTGGTGACGAACTGGCGTCATATCAATGAAGTCAATTACAACCAAGCCACCTAGATCACGTAGGCGAAGTTGGCGGGCAACTTCATCAGCCGCTTCAAGGTTAGTTTGGAATGCTGTTTCCTCAATATCACCACCTTTCGTTGCACGAGCAGAGTTGATATCAATAGAGGTTAGTGCTTCCGTTGGGTCGATAACAATTGAGCCACCTGAAGGCAAACGAACTTCACGCTGGAACGCAGATTCAATTTGGCTTTCAATTTGGTAGTGGCTAAATAGTGGTACTTCGCCTTCATAACGCTTAACACGAGATAAGAAATCAGGACGAATAAGTTTAATATGATCACGTGCACGGTCGAAAATCTTCGGGCTATCGATAAGAATTTCACCAATGTCGCGGCGTAAATAATCACGAATTGCACGAGCAATAACGTTACTTTCCTGATGAATAAGGAAAGGTGCAGGGTTTGAATCAGCGGCTTCTTTAACAGCACTCCAGTGATTCAGTAGAACATTTAAATCCCATTCAAGTTCTTCAGCAGATTTACCAACACCAGCAGTACGAACAATTAAGCCCATACCTTTTGGTAGTTCTAATGTGCTTAGTGCTGCCTTAAGTTGTGTACGCTCTTCACCTTCGATACGGCGAGAAATACCACCAGCGCGAGGGTTATTAGGCATAAGAACAAGGTAGCTACCCGCTAACGAAATGAAAGTAGTAAGGGCTGCGCCTTTGTTACCACGTTCTTCTTTGTCAACTTGAACAATAACTTCCTGACCTTCTTTAAGCACTTCCTTAATATTAGGACGGCCTTGGTAGGTGTAATTAGCAGGAAAGTAATCGCGAGCAACCTCTTTAAGAGGAAGAAAGCCATGGCGCTCAGAACCGTAATCAACGAACGCAGCTTCCAGGCTTGGTTCGATACGGGTGATGCGACCTTTATAAATATTTGCTTTTTTAGATTCGTGACCAGGGCTTTCGATGTCTAAATCGAAAAGCTTCTGCCCGTCAACTAATGCGACGCGCAACTCTTCCTTCTGAGTTGCGTTAATCAACATTCTTTTCATTATATTGTACTCATTATTGTCGTTGTTTTAGTGCGTCAACTACAGATAGTTTACTGATGGTGCCGGACTCCAGGTCTATGTACGAGTGCAGCCTCACGGCTGGAAATTCAGGAGTGCTATTTGGCAACACTTATCATCCAACTATATCGAGATGTTTAGATCTAAAATATACAGCTGGTATCACCGCTTCAACGCGGTTGTATCTATCACATCAGTAAAAAAAATATAATTTGAACACACTAATAATCACTCCTGGGACTATAACGTCTTACGCCAGATGCTGCGCATATTGCCAAGAGTGCATAAAAAATAGCCATTAAGGTGAACCTTTGTTCACCCTGTCAATAAAGTAGGCAATTTTACCTACTCTAGTAAGCAATGATAGCAGGGTGACTTTTTTGCGGCAATCTGCTTTGCATGCGTGTTAGAATCAAATCTATGAAAGAAGATAAACCAAAAGTGCAATTCATCGACATTACTGATGATTTTGCTGGCCAACGGATCGATAACTTTCTCCGTGCTCGGCTTAAAAACGTTCCAAAAAGTATGATTTATCGCATTCTGCGCAAAGGTGAGGTACGAGTAAACAAAAAACGTATAAAACCTGAATATAAGTTGCAAGATGGTGATCTTATCCGTGTACCGCCGATTTTTTTACCTGAACAGGCAGATCAGGCACCAATCAGCACAAAACTGTCAAAAGTGGCTGAATTGGAATCGTGCGTTATTTATGAAGATGATCATTTATTGGTTTTGAATAAACCATCGGGTACTGCTGTTCATGGTGGCAGTGGGTTGAAATTTGGCGCAATTGAAGCATTACGTGCACTACGTCCTGATGCTCGATATTTAGAATTGGTTCACCGTATAGACCGAGATACATCGGGTATATTATTAGTGGCGAAGAAACGCTCAGCTTTACGTAAGTTGCAAGAACAGTTCCGTGAAAAGACAGTGCAAAAGTATTATTTCGCGCTTGTTATGGGGGAATGGAAGGCTAGCTGTAAAAAAGTCACTGCACCTTTATTGAAAAATGAAGTGAACAGCATTGTACGTGTTAACCAAAATGGTAAAGCTTCTGATACGCGGTTCAAAGTATTAGAACGTTTTGAACACGCAACATTAGTGCAGGCTAGCCCAGTAACAGGGCGCACACACCAAATTCGTGTGCATTGCCAATATGAAGGGCACCCGATTGCATGGGATGATCGCTACGGTGATCCTCGATTTGATGCTTACACGAAAAAAACGGGCTTGAATCGATTATTCCTTCATGCGGCTAATATTAAATTTACTCATCCAAGTACTGATGAGCCAGTTGATATTAGTGCACCGTTAGATGCGCTGTTAACCCGTTCGCTTGATAATTTACGTAAGCTATAACCGTATTTACACTGAAGGCTTGTTGCTCTTATTTACTTGAATTTAGCCAGACTCGATAAAGGAAAAGTATGAAAAAGTACAAGGTCGTTATTTTTGATTGGGATGGAACGTTAATGAACACTATCTCTCAAATTGTAACTTGTATGCATCAATCTGCTGAAATGACGGATGGATTAACAAGCCTTTCAGTTAACGCGTATAAACAAACAATCGGCTTAAGTTTGGAAGCAACAGCAAATAGCTTGTATCCAAATGCGACTGATGTGCAACACACGCTATGGCAACAGCGATATAGTGAACTCTATGTGGCTGCGGATAACCGACAAGATAGCCAGCTTTATTCAGGGGTCGTTGAAACATTAAAATTGTTACAACAGCAGAAGTTAGTTCTTGCGATAGCAACGGGTAAACGTAGAAGGGGATTGAATCGTGCGTTTCAACACACACAGATTCAAGACTATTTTGCTGTATCTCGATGCGCCGATGAAACTGCATCGAAACCAGACCCTCTTATGATTCATGAAGTGCTGGCTGAATTAGGGTTACAACCAGATGAAGCATTAATGGTTGGTGATAGTGTTCATGATATGCGGCTTGCAAATAATGCCGGAGTAGATGTTGTTGGTATTACTTGGGGAGTCGATGATAGAGAAACATTGAATCGATATAACCCAGTATTTGTCATTGATTTGATTGAAGAGCTGTTAATGGTTCCTGGTCTTGCGAATAAATAGATTGTTGTTTAATCGTGATAAAGGACGAGCTGGGTATGATAGAAGCAATGCGAGTGTCTTATTGATGATTTCGAATTACTTCTATGAACCGTTGAACCTGAAGGCTGATTCTCTTTTCTAAGCTGTATTTGATCTATAAAATATGAATGCCTTGTTTTTCTAGCATTTCACGTAGAGCAATTAAGGGTAGGCCAATGAGAGTATTAGGATCGCGTCCTTCTAATTTATTGAATAAAGCGATGCCGAGTCCCTCACACATAAAGCTACCAGCACAATAAAGCGGCATTTCACGTTCAATGTAGCGTTTGATTTCTTGTTCTGTTAGTTGGCGAAAGTGAACGTGGAAAGGTTCGCATATAACATCACTCTGTCCTGTTTTTGCATTGTAGAGGCATAAGCCTGTATAAAACGTTACAATTTGTCCGCTTGCTGCTTTAAGTTGTAGGCAAGCATTTTCAACTGTGTGGGGCTTACCAATAATTTTACCATTGATCACGCAGACCTGATCTGAGCCAATGATTAAGTGCTCGGGGTAATTGTTTTCACATGCTTTGGCTTTTTGTTCTGCTAATCTTTGAACAAGAGCTTCGGCAGATTCACCAGAGAAGCTACTCTCATCAGTATTGGGATTTGCTGTCTCAAAAGGATATTGAAACTTGTCTAATAACGCCTTTCTGAAAGGGGAGGTTGATGCAAGTAATAAAGGTTGTGTCATGGTTTGTACTTGTGAAGGAATGCTAGGCACAGTCTAACTCTCTCAGGTATTGGAATCGAGTTTTTCGCTGACTATAGATAAAATGCCATGGCACAATTTTCAGCTAAAGTACCATTAAATGAGTGGTTGATAGCAATCTTCGCTGCTGGTGAGAACGTTTTTCATACTATTTTTGTGTGTTATTTATTCGCTCTCGATAAGGAGAGCAAGTGATTGACTCATGAGCAAATAACCATCAAACCGATGGGAAAGTGGTGATTGTAGCAAGAGGGGTTGAACCTTCTTTGGCGAAATGGCCAAAAGCTGTTATTTCACACACATTTCCTTTGACTCAAACTAATTAGAAGGCTAATATTCGCGCCCTATGCAAAAGGTAAAATTACCGCTGAAGGTCGATCCAGTTCGCGCAGCTCAGAAACAACTTGATTATGATGGTATCATCAAAGCCGAGTTACTGACGCGTCTAGCTGAATCCACTCAGAGCGTAAAAAGTGATGCAAACGTCACCTTGTCATTTGACTTTGACCGACGTCACCTCGCAGTCATGCACGGTAGTGCTGATGTAGAAGTAACGTTAACCTGTCAGCGATGTCAGGAAGAATTCAATCACACTTCTAGTGTGGAGTTCTGTTATAGTCCGCTTCTCAAAACTGATGAAGATGATGATGAGTTTCCGGAAGCTTATGAGCCGGCTGAAGTCGACGAAAATGGTGAGATTAATCTAGTTGAAATCATCGAAGATGAGTTGATATTAGAACTACCTCAGATTGCTATGCATGATGATGCTGACTGTAAAGTGAGTTCATCTGATAAAGTCTTTGGTAAACTCCCTATTGCTGATGAGCGTCCGAATCCGTTTGCAGTATTGAAACAATCTAAGTAAGTGTTATTTAACAGGAGTAGGGTTAATGGCCGTACAAAAGAGCAAAAAATCACGTGCAGCACGTGGCATGCGTCGTTCACATGATGCGCTAACAACTGCAGCTGTATCTGTAGACTCTGCAAGTGGTGAAACTCACCTACGTCACCACGTGACAGCTGACGGTTTCTACCGTGGCCGCAAGGTTATCAACAAATAAGGTTGAGCCTTGACTGGTCTAACCGTTGCACTTGATGCGATGGGTGGGGATTTCGGTCCTCAAGTAATAGTGCCTGCCGCTGTGCAGGCACTGTTACAATACCCTGAACTCAAAATTAAACTTTATGGTGATCATGGTGCTATCGCCGCGCAACTAACTCTTCTTAATCAACACTCTCATTCTCGTATTAGTATCATTCATAGCGATCTTGTGATTGCCGACGAAACTCGTCCATCTCATGCTTTGCGTCGAAGCCAAGGTACATCTATGCGTATGGCATTAGATGCTGTTTCCGATGGTGAAGCAGATGCTTGTGTTAGTGCTGGTAATACGGGGGCATTAATGGCCCTGTCTCGCTATACTCTCAAACAGCTTCCTGGTGTTGATCGTCCTGCATTAGTCTCTGCTATACCTACCCATGGTTTAAATAAAACGTGGCTATTGGATTTAGGGGCGAATGTATCCTGTGATGCAGATACGTTATTTCAATTTGCAGTAATGGGCTCTGTGCTGGCTGAACAATCTTTACCGTCAAAACCTCGCGTTGCTTTGCTGAATATCGGTGAAGAAGAAATTAAAGGTAATGATTTAGTAAAACGTTGTGCTGAAATGCTAAGCAATTCGCCTGATATTCACTATATAGGCTACATTGAAGGTGATCAGTTATATGCAGGTAAAGCGGATGTGATTGTTTGCGATGGCTTTGTTGGAAATGTCAGTTTAAAAACCAGTGAAGGCGTAGCTAATCTCTTCATTAGTAGCTTTAAACAGGCAATTTCTACTAACCCAATGAAACGTTTGTTAGCTAAATGGTTGTTTAGCGACCTATTCGTTAGTCTTAAGAAATTGAACCCCGACCAGTACAACGGTGCAAGTCTGTTAGGATTACGAGGTATTGTGGTTAAAAGCCATGGAAGAGCTGATACTGCCGCTTTCGCAAATGCGATAGGTGAAGCGGTACACGAGGTCAAACGGCAAATACCGACTAAAATCAGTGACCGTTTGGAAGAAGTCTTACTCGAGAGGCATTATTAGTCTTCATGTATAGTAAAATTTTAGGTACTGGCAGTTATCTGCCATCTCAGATTCGCTCTAATGCAGATTTAGAGCAAATGATAGATACCAGCGATGAGTGGATCGTTGCCCGAACCGGTATTCGCGAGCGTCGTATTGCTGCGCCAGATGAAACTGTGGCAGTGATGGGATATCAAGCTTCTTTAAACGCTATTGAAATGGCGGGTATTGATAAAGAAGACATTGATCTGATTATTGTCGCAACAACCAGTGCAAGTCACTCATTCCCTTCAGCTGCTTGTCAGGTTCAAGGGATGCTCGATATTAAAGGGTGTCCTGCATTTGATATTGCGGCTGCATGTTCTGGTTTTGTTTATGCTCTAAGTATTGCAGATCAGCATATTAAAACAGGCATGGCAAAGAATATTTTGGTGATTGGTGCTGATGCCCTTTCGCACAAATGCGATCCAGAAGATCGTTCGACGATCATCTTGTTTGGTGATGCTGCGGGGGCTGTTGTTATTAGTGCAAGTGAAGAGCCTGGTATTATTTCCACGCATTTGCATGCAGACGGTCATTTTGGCGGTTTACTAAGCCTAGCAATACCTGATCACGGTCAAACATTCACTGAGGATAAGTGGTTGTATATGGCTGGTAATGAAGTATTCAAGGTTGCGGTTACACAATTATCTAATCTTGTTAAAAATACGCTTGCTGAAAATAACATGGATAAATCTGAGCTTGATTGGTTAGTACCTCATCAGGCGAATCTGCGTATTATTTCAGCCACAGCGAAAAAGCTTTCTATGTCGATGGATCAAGTGGTGGTAACACTCGATCGTCATGGCAATACGTCGGCCGCAACCGTACCGACAGCTCTCGATGAGGCCGTACGTGATGGACGTATCCAGCGCGGACAAACCTTGCTGCTGGAAGCTTTTGGTGGTGGTTTTACTTGGGGCTCTGCCCTAGTTAAATTCTAATTATGTTGCTAATTGCTTTCTATTTTTAACGATAACGATTAAAAAACTGCTTAAAGTTAAAATAATAACAACCTGATAAATAACAGGATTGTTTAAAGCGATTAGTTAGGTTAAAACTGAAAAACTTAGTTTAAAAAAATTAAAGGACTCTCGAATGTCTAAATTCGCGATTGTTTTTCCTGGGCAAGGTTCTCAGGCTGTTGGTATGTTGGCTGAACTTGCTGAAAAATTTGATGTTGTTAAGCATACTTTTGCTGAAGCATCAGAAGTACTAGGTTATGACCTATGGGCACTGGTACAAAACGGACCTGCTGAAGATTTAAATCAAACTGATCGCACACAGCCTGCTTTATTAGCAGCATCTGTTGCGATTTGGCGTGTATGGCAAGAACAAGGTGGTGAGCAACCTGCAGTACTTGCAGGTCACAGTCTGGGTGAATATTCAGCATTGGTTTGTGCTGGTGTGATTGATTTTAAAGCAGCCATTAAATTAGTTGAACTTCGTGGTCAATTAATGCAAGAAGCTGTACCTGCTGGTGTGGGTGCAATGTCTGCAATTATTGGTCTGGATAATGATTCAATTGCGAAAGCATGTGAAGAAGCAGCACAAGACCAAATCGTTTCTCCGGTTAACTTTAACTCACCGGGTCAGGTTGTGATTGCGGGTAATAAAGAAGCGGTTGAGCGTGCAAATGTACTGTGTAAAGAAGCAGGCGCAAAGCGTGCACTTCCACTACCAGTATCTGTGCCTTCACACTGTGCATTGATGAAGCCTGCGGCAGATAAACTAGCTGTGGCATTAGAGGCAATTGAATTTAATACGCCTTCTATTCCTGTTATCAATAACGCCGATGTGCAGACTGAGAGCGATCCAGTTGCAATTAAACTGGCGCTTGTTAAGCAGCTATACGGTCCTGTTCGTTGGACTGAATCTGTAGAGCGCATGGCAAATGAAGGCATTGAACAATTGCTTGAGATGGGGCCAGGTAAAGTACTTACTGGTCTAACAAAGCGCATTAATCGTGCATTATCAAGTGCTGTAGTGAACGATTCTGCAAGTTTAGAAGCAGCAAAATAAGTATTATTTAAAGAGGAAATACAATGAGCCTGGAAGGTAAAGTTGCTCTAGTAACGGGTGCAAGCCGTGGTATTGGTCGTGCAATCGCTGAAATTTTGGTTGAGCGTGGCGCAACTGTTATTGGTACTGCAACGTCTGAAAGTGGTGCTGAGGCGATTAGCGCATATTTAGGTGATAAAGGTAAAGGTTTAGCCCTGAACGTTACTTCACCTGACTCAATCGCTGATACACTAAAGCAGATTAAAGAGCAGTTTGGCGATATTGATATTTTGGTAAACAATGCGGGAATTACTCGTGACAACTTGTTAATGCGTATGAAAGATGACGAATGGCAAGATATCATGGATACTAACCTAACATCTGTTTTCCGTCTTTCTAAAGCAGTGCTACGTGCCATGATGAAAAAACGTAATGGCCGTATTATTAGCATTGGTTCTGTTGTCGGAACGATGGGCAATGCGGGTCAAACTAACTACGCAGCTGCGAAAGCTGGTTTGATTGGTTTCACTAAATCTATGGCGCGTGAAGTAGCATCTCGTGGTATTACCGTGAATGCGGTAGCACCAGGTTTTATTGAAACAGATATGACAAAAGCCCTGAATGATGAGCAACGTGCTGCTACACTAGCAAATGTTCCTGCTGGTCGTTTAGGTGATCCGCGTGAAATTGCAGCAGCTGTTGCTTTTTTAGCTTCTGAAGATGCTGCTTATGTAACCGGTGAAACGTTACATGTTAACGGCGGCATGTACATGATTTAATCAAAAAAGTTGCAATACTTGATGACGCAAGTCAAACTCGGCATGTTTTCATGAAAAATCGTGGTTTGACCAGCAATGAGGGTCTTGCAACTTTTGTAGTAATGAATAAACTACAGCAAATCGCATTAGCGAATTCTTGTTTTAAGGAAATATATTAGTATGAGCAACATCGAAGATCGCGTAAGAAAAATCATCATTGAGCAACTAGGTGTGGACGAAGCAGAAGTTAAGAACGAAGCTTCATTCGTTGACGATCTAGGTGCTGATTCACTAGATACAGTTGAACTAGTAATGGCTCTTGAAGAAGAATTCGATACAGAAATTCCTGACGAAGAAGCTGAAAAAATTACTACAGTTCAAGCTGCAATCGACTACGTAAACAGCGCTTCTGAGTAATAAAGAACACCTCCAGGCGGTCACCATGACCGCCTGATTTTTTTTAAAGTCTGTTTTAATCCTCATTTTCCCGGAGAAATTAATCGTGTCAAAACGTCGTGTAGTTGTTACTGGCATGGGTATGCTAACTCCTGTTGGCAATTCGGTTGAATCTTCTTGGAAGGCTTTACTATCTGGTACTAGTGGTATTAGTACTATTGAGCATTTTGATGCTAGCTTATTTGCTACTCAGTTTGCCGGTATGATCAAAGACTTCAACCCTGAAGAATACATGACCAAAAAAGATGCCCGTAAAATGGATTTATTTATCCAATATGGCATTGCAGCTGGCGTGCAAGCATTTAAAGATTCAGGCATTGAAGTAACAGATGAAAACGCACACCGTATTGGTGTTGCTATCGGTTCTGGTATTGGTGGTCTAGGGCTTATCGAAGCTGGTCATCAAGCCTTTATGGATAAAGGACCGCGCAAAATTAGCCCGTTCTTTGTTCCATCAACAATTGTAAATATGATTGCGGGTCACATGTCTATCATGCATGGCTTACGTGGTCCTAACATCGCTATTTCTACTGCTTGTACTACTGGTCTTCATAACATTGGCCATGCAGCACGTATGATTGCATATGGCGATGCTGACGCAATGCTAGCTGGTGGTGCTGAAAAAGCATCTACAGAGCTAGGCATGGGCGGTTTTGCAGCTGCTAAAGCGTTATCAACTCGCAACGATGATCCACAAGCGGCTTCTCGCCCTTGGGACAAAGACCGTGACGGTTTTGTTCTAGGTGATGGTGCCGGTGTGATAGTTGTAGAAGAATACGAACATGCGAAAGCGCGTGGTGCAACAATCTACGCTGAACTTGTTGGTTTTGGTATGAGTGGTGATGCTTATCACATGACTTCACCAACTCCTGATGGTTCTGGTGGCGCTTTGGCAATGGAAGCAACACTGCGTGATGCGGGTATCAATGCTGATAAAATTGGTTATATTAACGCTCACGGTACATCAACACCTGCAGGAGATGTAGCTGAAACGCTTGGTATTAAGCGCGCTATGGGCTCTGCTATTGATGATGTATTAGTATCATCAACAAAATCGATGACTGGTCACCTGTTAGGTGCCGCGGGTTCTGTTGAAGCTATTATTTCTATTATGTCTCTTGTTGATCAGGCTGTACCGCCTACGATTAACTTAGATAACCCTGATGAAGGCTGTGACCTTGATTATGTAGCTGGTGAAGCTCGCCAAGTTAAAAACCTTGAATACTCTTTATGTAACTCATTTGGTTTTGGTGGTACAAACGGCTCGTTACTATTCAAGAAGATCTAAGACTTTTCTCTTTAGATATCTAAAGTGAGTGGTCAGGAAAAATTAGCGATAACCTGATATTATGAACGGCCCGGTGTTTACATCGGGTCGTTTTTTTATACGCGTTTATTTATATTTAATTTTGCCGTGAAGAATTTTCAATATGGTACTGGTAAATGGAACGGAACAATCCAGCATTTCGATAAGAGATCGGTCCGCTCAATATGGCGATGGTAGTTTTACTACTGTGCTGATTAAGCAAGGTAAACCGCTATTGTGGCGATTGCATCTTCAGCGGTTACAAAAAAATGTACGAACATTCCGGATCTCTGCACCTAATTGGGATGACGTTACTCAGCAGGTGTATCAACAAGCTAAACAATATCCAGACAAAGGCGTCGTCAAAGTCGTGATCAGCCGTGGTGAAGGTGGGCGAGGGTATAGTCCTACGGGGTGTGCTGATACGCAGGTCATCATTTCTGATTTTGATTGGCCAAAGCATTATGTTGAATGGCAGCAAGATGGCATTGAATTGGGTGTTTGCCTGCAACGTCTTGGGCTTGTGCCGATGCTTGCTGGGTTTAAGCATCTTAACCGACTTGAACAAGTGCTATTAAAGCAAGAAGTCGATGATAGCGGTTGGTTGGACGCTGTTGTTCTTGATGTTAATGGACATGTAATGGAAGCGACAGCGTCGAATATTTTCTGGCGGTGTAAAAATACCGTATATACACCTGAGCTTGATATGTCAGGTGTACATGGTGTGATGCGAGCACATGTACTGGAATTGCTAGGTAGCACTGAGTATTGTGTTGAGTTTGTCAAAACATCATTAGAGTCATTGCTTTGTGCTGATGAAATCTTTATTACTAATGCGCTTATGGCATTGGTGCCAATTAAAAAGATTAATGAAAATGAATTCTCTGAGCGAATATTGCTCAGTGCTTTAAACAAGAGGTTGTATACGTGCTAAAGAAGTTGTTCATTGTTGTACTTATACTGGGTGTGTTTGCAGCAGGTGTTGCAGGCTGGTCGTATCAACAGGTTAACCAGTCTCTTGAACAGCCTGTGATTAATCAAGAAGATGTACTTTTAACGGTAACACCTGGAACCAGTTTTCGAGGGTTACTGAATCAATTAGCGCATACTAACGTTGTAACACCATCAAAATGGACACGTTGGATTGGCCGTTTAGAGCCTCAGCTTACACATATTAAAGCGGGTACATATTTGATCATGCCAGATCAAAACCTGCGAGAAGTGCTTGGATTAGTCACATCAGGAAAAGAGCATCAGTTTTCTATTACCCTTGTTGAAGGTGACCGGTTTGTTGATTGGTTAGAGCAATTAAGAACAGCACCAGCCGTTGTGCATGCAAGTGAAGGCATGTCAGAAGATGATATCGCTCAAGCAATTGGTGCGACACATATTAGTAAGCTCGAAGGCTACTTATTACCTGAAACCTATAATTATACGGCGGGTACCTCTGATCTCGAGCTGTTAAAGCGCGCGTACAATAAGATGACGAACTTACTTGATACGGCATGGCAAGCTCGTGATAACGATGTGCCATTAAAGTCGGCTTATGAAGCCTTAATTATGGCCTCGATTATTGAAAAAGAAACAGCCGTTGATGATGAGCGAACCTTGGTTTCTTCGGTATTCATGAATCGCTTAAATAAAGGCATGCGTCTTCAAACAGACCCTACAGTGATTTACGGTATGGGTGATAAATATGAAGGCAATATTCGTAAGCGTGATTTACGCACGCCAACACCTTATAACACATATACCATTTTTGGTTTGCCCCCAACGCCAATAGCAATGCCGAGTAAGGCATCTGTTTTAGCCGCGGTAAACCCAGAAACAAGCTCGTTTTACTATTTTGTGGCTGACGGTAAAGGTGGCCATAAATTTTCTAAATCACTGGTAGAGCATAATCGTGCTGTACGCGCTTATTTAAAGACGTTAAGAAACTGATGACAGCTAAATTTATTGTAATTGAAGGCCTTGAAGGCGCAGGTAAAAGCACCGCCATTCAGCAAGTGATCAATACCCTTGCTGCACATGGTATTAAAAATCCAGAATCAACGCGTGAGCCTGGCGGAACACCATTAGCAGAGCAAATGCGTGCATTGATAAAAGAAGGGCACCCAGATGAGCCATTAACCGATATGGCCGAGCTGCTTTTGTTATATGCCGCTCGTATTCAGTTGGTTGATAACATTATTAAACCTGCTTTAGCTGAAGGCCGCTGGGTCGTTGGTGACCGTCACGACATGTCATCACAAGCTTACCAAGGTGGTGGCCGTGGTTTTGATAAAGCATTGATGGAAAACTTGCGTGATACCGTGTTAGGTGACTTTTGCCCTGACTTAACGATTTATATGGATATTGACCCAATACTCGGACTAGAACGTGCGCGTGGTCGTGGCGAGCTAGACCGTATCGAAAAAATGAATGTGGATTTCTTCCATAGAGCGCGTGCTCGTTTTCTTGAACTATCAGAAAATAATCCTAAAGTGATCATTATTGATGCTGGTCAGTCATTAGAAAATGTAACGAGTGATCTGAAGCAAGCATTAAATCAATGGTTGGAGAAGCAATAGATGCTCTATCCCTGGCATGAAGCGCTATGGCAAAGTTGGCAGCAGCTGTTAATACAGGGACGCCTGCACCATGCAATTCTATTACTTGCACCCAAAGGTACTGGGCGGGAGGTTTTAGGGCAACAATTAGCGCAAACTGTGTTGTGTCATAACTGTGACTCTGAACCCTGCGGTGTTTGCCACAGTTGCAAATTATTTGCTGCAGGCACCCATCCTGATTTCCACCTTATTCAGCCAGAACAAGAAGGGAAACAGATTGGTGTTGATGCTGTCAGGCAATGTAATCGCTGGGCAATGGAAACCTCTCAGCTGGCAGGGCAACGCATTATCATGATTGACTGTGCCGATTCAATGGGTGAAGCGGGTGCTAACGCTATCTTAAAAACATTGGAAGAGCCGCCATCAGGATGTCAGTTTATTCTAACGGCACAATCGCTGGATAGTTTATTACCGACTATTGTCAGTCGTTGTAATAAATGGCGTATTGAAACCCCTGACGAGCAGTTTGTGAAGCAGTGGGTGGAAAAGCAATTAATGCAAACGATCAAGATTGAATCTATTCGTTTGAATGCGTGTGCACCGTTAGCAACACAGCAGTTTATTGAGCAAGGAATGGACATTCGTCACCATCATTTGATGGAAGCATTTACTGCTTTTTTACAGCCACCGCATATTGGCATTTACGATGTTGTATCACTGTGTAGCAGTGAAGGTATCATCAGTATGAAGTGGTTAAGCTACTTTCTTGTTGACTGTATTAAACTTCAACAAGGTGTTACTGGCTATTTGACGCATTGTGAATCTATCGACAAGATTCAATCAGTAGCACAAGCGGTACCCTCTACTATTCTGATACCGCAGGTTCGAAAAATTAACGAACTACATCGAAAGTTAGAGAAGCACAGTGGTTTGAATATTGAATTACTCATTGTAGAGTGGTTAACAGGATTTATTGGAGAAAATAACCGTGTTAGTTGATTCACATTGTCACCTGGACAAATTAGATTACGAGCAACTTCATACAGGCATTGATGATGTGTTAGCAAAAGCTAAAGATCGTGGTGTTGAGTACTTTTTATCTGTGGGCGTTACACTTAAAAGTTTTCCAGCAATGATGGAAATGATTGAACCTCATAGCAATGTTTTTGCGTCATGTGGTGTTCATCCCCTTGATATTGAAGAAGGGTTTAATTTCGATCAATTGAAAGCATTTGCTCAGCATGATCGCGTTATTGCAATCGGTGAAACGGGGTTAGATTACCATTATCAGCCTGAATTGGCTGATCAGCAGCAAGACATTTTTCGTGAGCATGTTCGTTTAGCGGTTGAATTAAATAAGCCACTTATCATTCATACCCGTATGGCACGTGAAGATACAATGCGAATTTTACGTGAAGAAGGCGCAGAGAAATGTGGTGGTGTTCTGCATTGTTTCACTGAAAGCCTTGAAATGGCACAAGAAGCGATTGAGCTTGGCTTTTATATCTCGATATCGGGTATTGTAACGTTCAATAAAGCTAGTGAACTTAAAAATGTAGTCAGTAGTTTGCCATTAGAACGTTTATTAGTTGAAACAGACTCACCTTACCTTGCTCCAATCCCTTATCGTGGTAAGCAGAATCAGCCTGCGTATGTTCGTGAAGTTGCACAATATATCGCGTTACTAAAAGGAGTATCTGTCGAAGAAGTTGAAAAAGTCACGACGAATAACTTCTTTAACCTTTTTTCGCGAGCCGAAAGATAGAATTTATAAAAATGGAGCTTTTAGCTCCATTTTTTAATGGTTTTAGTTCATTCTTTTGATAATCAAATTGCTGTTTTAATTTTTGATCTGTAAATCGTCGCTTTCTGCGATTTATAGCTTGAAAGTATCTTCGTTACGTAAAATAACATGAATTACAAAGCTGAAATTTTATTACATCTTTTGTTTGTCTTTCTTTTTAGTGCATTTTTCATGTTATTCAATATGTTAGCTGTATTTTTGTTTGTTTTTTTCATGATCGCCGATTGTGATCGGCACTTGATTTTGAAATTAAATTTCATGCTGCATTAGCATTTTTGATTGCCATCAAGTTATATTTAGCACCGCATTTTATACTAAGTGCCGAAAGAAAAAGAAAGTGGTGCTAGCATTATGGCTACGGGGGTATGTCGCTTGCACCCATTTGAACTCTAATTAAAACATTCCACTCAGGAGCACAATATGTTTAAGAACCTTTTTGCTAGCCTGCAAAAAGTCGGTAAGGCGCTAATGCTGCCTGTATCGGTTTTGCCGGTAGCAGGTATTCTATTAGGAGTTGGCGCAGCAAACTTTAGCTGGCTACCCGACGTTGTTTCACAAATTATGGAACAAGCGGGTGGTTCTGTATTTGGTCAAATGCCACTACTATTCGCAGTAGGTGTAGCACTTGGTTTTACAAACAACGATGGTGTTGCTGGTCTAGCGGCTATTGTTGGTTACGGTATCATGGCTGCTACTCTGAAGGTTATGGCTAACCTGATGGGTCTTGAAAACATCGAAACTGGCGTACTTGGCGGTATTCTTGTTGGTGGTGTTGCGGCGTGGGCATTTAACCGCTTCTTCCGTATTCAACTTCCTGAGTACCTAGGCTTCTTTGCTGGTAAGCGTTTTGTTCCGATCATGACAGGCTTCTGTTCTATAGGTCTTGCAATTCTTCTTTCTATTATTTGGCCTCCAATTGGCGGCGCAATTGGCGCATTCTCTGATTGGGCTGCACACCAGAATCCAACATTAGCATTCGGCATTTACGGTGTTGTTGAGCGTTCTCTAATCCCATTTGGTTTACACCATGTTTGGAACGTACCATTCTTCTTCGAAGCGGGTAGCTGTGTAAACGCTGCGGGTGAAGCGCGTACAGGTGTTCTAACTTGTTACTTAGAAGCAAATGAAGCAACTCGTCTTGCTGGTAACGGTTTCGGTCAGCTAGCTGGCGGTTACATGTTCAAGATGTTTGGTCTTCCTGCTGCAGCAATCGCAATCTGGCATTCAGCTAAGCCTGAAAACCGTGCGAAAGTTGGTGGTATCATGATTTCAGCTGCGCTGACTTCATTCCTAACAGGTATTACTGAACCAATCGAATTCTCATTCATGTTTGTTGCTCCTGTACTTTACGTAATCCACGCTTTCCTTGCGGGTTCTGCGTTCGTAATGACAAATATGCTGGGTATGGTACACGGTACTTCTTTCTCTCACGGTTTCATTGACTTCGTTGTTCTTTCTGCGAACGCTCAAAAGTTATGGTTATTCCCTGTTATGGGTCTAATTTACGCTGCAATTTACTACGTAGTATTCCGCGTAGTTATTGCTAAGCTAGACTTGAAAACGCCTGGTCGTGAAGACGAAGAAGAAACTGATGCTGTTGTTGTTGGTGCAGGTTCAGAGATGGCTAAAGAATTAGTTATCGCATTTGGTGGCAAAGACAACATCACTAACCTTGATGCATGTATTACACGTCTACGTGTATCTGTTGCAAGTGTTGAGAATGTTGACCAAGATCGTCTTAAGAAGCTTGGCGCTGCAGGTGTTGTTATTGCAGGTAGTGGTGTTCAAGCTATCTTCGGTACTAAGTCTGACAACCTAAAATCTGATATGGATGAGTGGATTCGTAATAACTAATACGACTCACTGAATCTATAAATAAAAGGGAAGCTTCGGCTTCCCTTTTTTGATTCTGCTAAATTGTGTGGGTTTGGTGCAACTGCCATAGCGGTTTAGTTTTAACCTATACCTATCATTCTTAATTGAATTAGGAGGAATACTATTACGGTGATCACTTGTGATGGTATAAGTGAAATACAAGAGGCCATAGAGATGGCCTTTTGAGTAATGCAGCATGAGTGAAGAATACGGTATTAAAGCAACCTTATCGTTAAGCTAGTACTGATTAGACGTGCTATAACGCCTGTATGACACTACAGAGAGATAAAGAAAAGCATAAGTACGGGAACGAGTAAGCTAAGAATAAAGCCGCTTACAATAGCGATAGGGACACATTTTATACCACCACAGTTTTGTATTACAGGTAGTGTGAAATCCATTGCTGTTGCACCTGCGTAACCAATCGCTGTACTAGGGTAACGTTGAATGATTAAGGGAATTAAACTTAGCGCAATAAGTTCTCGCATTAATTCATTTAAAAAGGCAGCACCGCCATAAATGGGACCGAGTCCATCGCCTATCAATATCCCTGCTAGCGAGTACCAGCCAAAGCCAGAAGCCATGGCTAAGCCATGTGTAATAGGAATATCCAATATTAAGGCTGCAATAATGCCACCAGGCAGAGAGGTGCCAATAATGACAAGGGCTATGATAATTCCTTTTTTATTCAACAGAATCTGACGTAGAGTCATGCCACTGTTTCTTAATTGAATACCAATTAAAAAGAGCAGTAAAAGTAAAATAGTCTCACTGGCTTGATCAACCCAAGAAAGATCAAAGCCAAGTGTAATCCCGACAATTAAACCGCCAGCAACAACAAGTACCAGTTTAACCGATTCCATGATCATTTTACCCAGTGGAAGCTGACGATGGTCATGTGCTGTGTTTGTGGGCCATAATTTATCGAGCAATGGTAATGCGGCAAGATTACAGAAGCTGATGGAGATGAAGAAAGTGGCAGTATAGAGAAGAATTTGGCTTAAATTCTGCCCAAGGTTGTCTAGTCCGGCAAGGCTTAAGCCCATCAATGCCAGAATAACCAATACAAGTCTGCTAGTTTGGGTATTGATAAATTCAAGTACGGATGTTTTATGTACTGGTATTAAATAACCGATTATTAGCGGCAGGAAGATGAAAAGCATCCCAGAGAACATGAGCATCCTTACTTTATGATAAACAGAGATTATTCAATCGTTTTTTTAGATTTTATACCCAAGCTACCTCAATATGCAGGATTCAGAGTGTTCTCAGCGTGTTTAATTCAAGGAAAATGTGTGTAGGAATGGCATTCCCTTTCAAACACATTTGACACTGAAGTAGATACGCTGAATCACTCCCGTAGGGCGAGTTTTGTTGGGATCTATGCGGTGTTACTTATTTTCAACGTAGAGCTACTAGGTCTATAAATAAGTGCCTTGCCTAGAGCCCAGCAAATTCTCGCTGAAACGAGCATCTTGAGGTAACTTGGGTATAGAAGCTTATCAATTGCTATGTAGGATGGTCAATCGAAAACAATACGGCGCATACCGTATTGTTTTAAGGAGCAACATTTTTATGTCGTATTGCTATTTAATTATAAGCCGCATGATTTCATGACATTTTGAAGTTCGGAATTAAAATCCCTGTCTGAAAGATTAGTCAACTCATACATGACCTCTGCACCAGTCAGATCCATCTCAACATGATGGTCTTCAATGGCATCATCATTATTTTTAAATAGCAGAAGGTGGTTAGCCATACGAGCAATGTCTAAATAGCTGGTGTTTTGTTCATTACAATAAGGCATTTTTTTATTTGATGAAACTTCGATATAATCTTTATCAAACCCCCAATGTTTTAAAACAATAGGACTTGCTTCAGTACAACAATGCTGGAATATATATATTGCGATATCAAGATCCAAATAATTACCGTTGTTTAAGTAATTTTGGTATTCATTAATTAAACCAAATAAACCAATGTCTGCTAATAAGCCGACTAACAATGCTTTTTCTGGCTCAAGTCTAAACGGTTTTGTGGATGTTTTGATAAAACCTTGGCATATTAAAGCCATGGTTCCAGCCAGCTGACGTGAACGTATTGCACTATTTAATAATGTGGTATTACATTCGTGTTCAAAACAATGTGTATTGTTTTTTAATTCATCAATGGCTTGTGCTGTTGCTATATCTCGTACTCGCATGATTCCTAAGCGAGATACCGCAGTTAACAGATCATGACAAATAATATTACGTCGGTTAAACATTATCGTATTTGATGTACGAATAATAGAAGCAGCTAAGCTCGGATCATCGAGCAAAAGATCGGCAACATCACGAACTGTCGTCTCTTCGTCGTTACAGAGTGTATGAAGCTTCGCTAAAACCTCCGGAATAGGGGGGAGTGAAAGAGTGTTATGCTTTACTGTCTCTTTTACCAGCGTGCAAAATTCAGACTCTAAACCTTTAATTATTTTTTCATTTTCAGCTTTTAGCCAAAAAAAAGATAAATGTGACATTATTACAAATAAGTAAATATTGATTCTAGGTATTTTATCTTGAGTTTGAACGCATATACAATAAACATTAGTTAAAAAATGGGTATAAACCATTGTTTTATCCATAATACTCATAGTCGAGTAATTTTTTTAAAAAACGAATCGCTAATTTTGTTGTGTCTTGCGTTATTAATAATTGTTTATATTTTACCTCTATAGGTAGTACCTCTATCCACCGCTGGCATATCCAACTGATATCATTGTATTTAGGCTCATTATATAATGCGCCTATCTCTGGCATAGACGAGTAAAAAAGTTTCAGCTTCTCTCTTAGGCTAACGTTATCATCATCTACAGGCATGTATATCCACTCAAGGTAAGGCTTAAATTCACCAATTAATAAGCCGTCAGGGTCAATTTCAATACTGAGCAATCGGATCTTCTGTATACCTTCAACCGTAATAACAAGTAGGCCACCTTCTAGCGCGTTAAAGTCTATTATTTTTACGTGAGTAGCAATCGCGGGAATTTTTTTGACTTCTTCAGACTCTTCATTTTCATTGAGCATGCACATAGCAAATCCTTCACCGGAAGTGAGAGAATCTTTTACCATACGGGTATAACGCTTTTCGGCGACGATAATTTCCAGTCGTCCGCCCGGCAAAACGTGGCTTGATGAAGGTAAAAGTGCAATGTTTGTCATTTTATTTCCCTAATTTAATACTATAAAGATAGACCTCATTGATAAAAGAGCGATAAAGGATAGTTGATTGTTATGAATTTTTTGTGAGGTAAAACGCAAAAATTATGGTCAATTTTTGTCCCTTTTTTCTTATTTTGCGTTAAATAATATGCCTTAAATCTCAAAATCTAATGTTACTTGTTTCATATGTGGAATTTATAAATTGTATATGAGAAAGTCAATTTGTTGACGTCGTGATGTGTGGCGTTACTGGATAATCGAAACCATTAGCGCTTAACCGGAGGACATGCTGTGTCAGCTTTCAAGGAAGATTATTTAACGTATTTAGGCAACTTTGGGTGTTATGAAAAACGGTCAATGTTTGGCGGGACTGGGATTTTCATTCATGGGGCTATGTATGCAATTCTAACGGATACCACGATATTTATACGTGGTGGTGGTGAGTTAGATGATAAATTACTCCAATTAGGTTGCCTGAAGTTTAAACATATTAAAAAAAGCACCACGGCAACTGTAAACTACTATGATATAACGAAATTGTTTTTACGTGACAAAAATAAATGCCACTTACTTATCAATGAATCTATCTCTTTTTCACAAAAAGAGAAGGCGTTTAAATGCTCAGAAGAGAGTCGACGTCTACGTGATTTACCCAATATGCGTTTAACGCTTGAAAGAATGGTTAAAAAAGCCGGTGTTCCAGATGTGAATAGCTTTCTTTTATTGGGTGCTGCTGAAGTCTTTCGTAAAGTGCGTAAAACGCACGGGACTGATATCGATCTTAAGTTGCTTTGGATGTTTGCTGGTGCAATCAACGGTTGCCATTGGTCATTATTGAATGATGACCATAAAGAGAAACTTTTGAACGCCATTGAATAATAAAACGGATAAGTTACGTATTTACCTAGCCACTGATTATCGGTGGCTATTTTATTTGTTATTATACTGCCTCTTTCTTGTGCCATCTTGAGGCATTATGCAACTACCTAAATTAACGGGCTCTGTACTTTCTGGGCTTCATTGCTTTCTTATTGCAGCTGATCAAATGAGTTTCACTCGAGCAGCAGAAGTTTTGTGTCTAACGCAAAGTGCTGTTAGCCATAAAATTAAGAACCTTGAAGATAGTCTTGGGGTGAAGCTATTTATTCGACAGCCAAGGAAAGTGATACTGACAGATGAAGGTAAACGCCTAAAAGCTGTGGTTGCTCAAAATTTTGGTGACATAGCACATGAAATTCGTGACTTGAAAACGTTGGAGTTAAGCGGTGATTTCAATGTGTCAGCACCTCCTACATTTGCACAGACGTGGTTAATGCCACGTATTAAAAGCTTTATCGATAAATACCCTGCATTACGTTTTCATCTTCGTACCCGTAATGACTTGATCGATTTTCAAACGGAAACATTTGATTGCGCAATTTATTTTGGTCATGGTAAATATGCAGGCCTACATTCGGAAAAGTTAATGGATGAAAGCATGCTTCCGGTATGTACGCACGAATATGCGCTTAGGTACAATTTGTATGATCGTCCTGATAACTTAGTCATGTGTATGTTGCTTCATGATGCGGCGCCTTGGGCAAGGGCGGGGCGTAATGATGAATGGCAATATTGGGCACAACGACAAGGGATAACTTTACCTGAGGTTGGTTGTACTTTTGATCGCTCAGATTTAGCGTTACAAGCCGCTGAAAGGGGAATTGGTGTCGCAATGGGCAGAATGTCATTTGTCGCAGAGCAACTAGCAAATGAACGGTTAGTGATACCTTTTGATATGCCCGTGAAATCACCATTAAGTTATTACGTAGTTTGCCGACAAGATATGAAGTCTTCGCCACGGGTGAAAGCCTTCCAAGATTGGCTGGCAGATGAGATTGCTAGCGTTGAATAAATGCAGCGTATTTAAAGTGTGTGGTAATACCTCCATGCAACTTATAACAGATAATAAAAAAGTCCTAATATAGGACTTTTTTATTCATCATTTTACTCGTCAATATAAGCGAGTAAGCATAGACGTTAGAACTTAAAGCGTGTTGTCAGTAAAACAGTGTCACCGTAAGTGTCGTTAAAACGGCCTTCAGCCCCAATAGAAAACAGTTCAGTGGCATGGAAACGACCGTAGATTGCTCCGATGACATTATCATCATCATCGATACTTGTATGCCCGATTAAACCGCCGACTTCAAGTTGCGGGCCAAGCCATTGACGAACACCAATGTTTACTTCCATTCCTACTTTACCGCCTGAACCATCGTGCTTTTCGCTTTTTTCATTACGAAGTTTCAGTTCACCAGTTACGTCTGCCCAGTTATTAATTGGGGCATGGAAGCCAACACCAGCCGCTAGGTTCCAATCGCTATCAAATTCAGTATCAACGCTAGCAAGAATGTGGGCGTTTGGGTGAATTGATTTACTGAAACCAGCACCATAAGTCAGCGGGCTAACACCGATACGTGCTTCAGCGTAATCGTAGCTAAAGTTACTCATTGTTGATGAATTTGCATGAGCAACTGAAACAGATGCTAACAAGATGCCAGTGGCACAAAGAATTTTACGCATGAAAGAGGTCCATGGAGGCATAAATATAATGGACATTATTTTAATGGACAAAGATTATCAATAATAGATTATTAATGCATTTAGTTGAAAAAATGATAGGTATGAGGTTAAAAATGCAGCGAAAGTCACAAATGAATATGATTTCCGACATGATTTGTCTTTTGTGCCAGAACTTTGATACAACTATTTGCGGCTAGAATGAATAAGATATTTTTATTTAATAGTGAAAAGCGGTGATTTAAATGGTTTGGGTATCGATTCGCTTGTAAAACGTAAAACAGGAAGTAATATCACTTCCTGTCTTGATGTATCTAAGTTAGCTTAATATGTTCGCTAAGATCACTTGGGTGAACGGTATCGATATTATTAATTTATTTGTTAATAAGCTCATTGCCTGACAGGGTATTACGACCAAATAATGAAATATTGTTGAGTGTCGTATCAGCAATATTGCCCAGTGCTTCTTCTGTTAGAAATGCTTGATGTCCAGTGAATAAGACGTTGTGACATGAGGATAAACGTCTAAATACATCATCTTTAATCACATCATTTGATTTATCTTGAAAGAATAAATCCTGTTCATTTTCATAAACATCAATACCCAATGAACCAATTCTACTGGCCTTTAATGCTTCAATGGCATCGATAGAATTAAGTAGACCACCACGACTTGTGTTGATAATCATCACGCCATCACGCATTTGGTCAAAGGCATCGGCATTGAGCATATGATAATTTTCTTGGGTCATCGGGCAATGCAAAGTAATAACATTGGCTTGGCGGTAGATATCTTCTAGTGTGGTGTAAGTGACCCCTAACTCGATAGCAATAGGGTTTTCATACGGGTCGTAAGCGAGAATGTTCATGCCAAACCCTTTAAGTATTCGAATCGTCGCAATACCTATTTTACCGGTTCCAATTACCCCCACCGTTTTTCCATGGAAATTAAAGCCCGTTAAACCTTCTAACGAGAAATTAGCGTCACGAGTACGCTGGTATGCACGGTGAATACGACGGTTTAAACTTAACATAAGCCCAAGGGTATGCTCAGCAATGGCTTCAGGGGAATAAGCGGGAACACGAACAACTTGAATATTCAGTTTGTTGGCAGCATCAAGATCAACCTTATCAAAACCAGCGCAGCGCATCGCAATAAGTTGAACACCATGATTGGCGAGTTCTTGAAGTACAGGTTGGCTTAAATCATCGTTTACAAAAACACAAACAGCATCGAACCCATGCGCCATGATTGCTGTTTGTTGGGTTAAACGGAAATCAAAATATGTTAACTCATGCTGATAATTGGTATTTATCAATTCAAAGGATTTTTGGTCATATTTTTTAGTGCTAAAGACTGCAACTTTCATAAGGCTACCTTTTGGATAACTGTTATTCAATCGGATTAGTAAGTAAATACTTGACTAACCCGATAGGTTATTCTTTGTGACAAAGATAACACTTTATAACGATTTCCAAAAGTTTGTATGACAATTAAATGTCAGATAAAGATAAACGGTTGTCGCTTAGCGCCTGCATGATGCGTTCAGTATTAAGCACTCTGATCCATGGCATTAAGTCTTTTTCGTTCTCAATGATATAGGTGGTTAATTGATCAATAACTATTTCTTTTAATTTATCGCCATTCCAAGGCTTTGAGACATAAAAATCGAGGCTAGCATTATTGACGGCTTGTATTGTTTCTTCTAATCCAGCTTGGCCTGTTAATAATATTTTACGGGCTTTTCTTGTTTCAGGTTGTTGCTTTAATTCAATTAAAAAATCAATCCCTTTTTCGCCCGGCATTATGTGATCGCATAAAATCAACGCCAGCGGTATATGATCTGTAATGGCATCGGCAAGTACTTCTTTAGCTTCATCGACAGACTCTGCGGCTTCAATCATGAAGTGCTCTTCAAGTATGGCGAGATCATGAAATACGCTGTCTAATACTTCTCGCTCATCATCGACGCATAGGATGAGGTATTTGTTCATATGCTCTCCGTTAGCTGCTGTGGTTAATCGGCAGCGTTACAATCATTCGAGTGTATTTATCGAGTTCAGATTCAACCCGAATATCTCCATCATGTTGGTTGATTATTTGTTGGCAAACCGACAAGCCAATACCTAGCCCGAAGTTTCCTTCTCGCTTAGTGGTGTAATTCAATTCAAAGATTTTTTTCTGTTGTTTTAGAGGAATACCTTTGCCATTGTCTTCGATAACAATCTCCATCGATTGCTTATTGCTACCGGGTGAATATTGGGTTTTGATACGAATTTCACCTGGTTCAGTAACAGCATCTAAAGCATTCGCAATTAGGTTGGTCCATACTTGCTGTAGGGCTATGGGCTGGCAGGTAAAAAGAGGGAATGGGGTATATTCTTTCGTAACTCGATGACGCTTTAAACGGTTCTCAAAAATAACTAAGGTATCTTCTAATCCTTCATGAATATCGACGGTATGGGTACTTTCATCATCTTGTCTGGCATAACTTTTTAGGCTTTTAACTAAATCAGCAATACGTTGTGCACAAACATTAATCGAGCGTAGAAAGTTGCCCATTTGGTAGTAGTGTTCCCACTCACTCATCACTTCTTTTAATTGATTTTTTTGCGGCAATAACCAATCAGAAAGGTGTTTATTATCATCAATGCCCATTTGAACCACTTTGCGTGCAAGTTGACGATCACCCAGTTGGCTTTCTAATTGTCTAGCTCGTTGGCGAGTTTCTGATGTGGATAATGGCCTCGATTGCATCGCTTGTTGCAGAATATGATTACCACGTCTTTGGTTTTCTAGACCTAACTCAGATTCAGTTAGTTTACCGATAGTTTCTTGAAGTGTTTCACTGCCTCTTAAAATTGCTGATACCGGATTATTCAGTTCATGTGCAACACCTGCGACCAATTGACCGAGAATAGCCATTTTTTCTTGATCAACAAGTTGTAGGTGAGCGTTATCGAGTGATTTTAATGTTTGCTGTAATCGTAGTTCGGTTTTAATGCTGCCTTGTAAGCGACGATTAAAATTACGTAATAGAAGGTTGGTAAAAAGGGGGAGTAATTCATTACGTGAATTCATAACTTTGGTAAATAACTGACGATCAAGCTTGATTACGTCAGTCTTTCCTAGAGTGACACCAGTCGAGAATGAGGTTTCTCCGGTTACAAATGACATACCTCCCACTAAATGTCCGGCACCGATGCGAACAACCTCATGTCTATATCCTTCATCATCTTCTTTATATAAAGCAACTTCTCCTTGGGTAATTAACCAGAGAAAGTTATTCGATGTGCCTTCTTTGGTTAATAAGTGTCCTTCGCTATATGTGCGGCATGCTCGGCTTTCATCATTACCATTAAAAAAGTCATGTAAAGCATCGGCTACTTGTTTTGCAAGCGTATCGTCGTCTAGGCTGTTGGTATTTTGAATAAAACCGGAGCGAAAATTAGACATCTGGCGGTCGATATGGGCTTTAAGAATACGACGATGATCTAACGTACGGCTGTATTGCAGCCAATCTTCTTGGGGGTTTTTAAGAATGTAGGTTGTTAACTCTTTTATTAATACACGATTAAGCTCTTCTTTATTCCAAGGCTTAGTGAGGCAGTAATTGAGCCGCCCTTCATTAACAGCCTGCATGATGGTATCAAGCTGGGGTTTATCATTGAGCAGGATGGTTCGGGCTTTTTGGGTTACAGGGTGCTGGTCTAGCCCAATAATAAAATCAACACCATTGTCACTGCCAAGCTCATTATCACAAATAACCATTGCAGCGCGTTGGCCATTTTGTGCTATAAATTCAAGTGTGTCATGCGCTTCTTCTATGCTTTCAGCACTAATAATATCGAACAGGTTAGCAAAGGGGACAAGCTCTTTGCTTAACTGTTCAATGATCCTTGGATCATCATCGAGGCACAAAATGACAAAACTATTCACCCTTATATCCTTATAAACTTCATTGGCTTTAAAAGTGTAGAATAATTCGCCATATTGGACTGAGAGGCATCTAGCAAACCTGTAAACTATTATCTCTTTACTGTTTGATTCATAGGGATATCGATACCTCATTACTGCTGTTTGTAATAAACTAACTGTGTTTATAAAACTATTTTAGGAAGTGATATGTTGAAGAAAGCGGCTGCTGGTGCGGGTGCAGTGTTAATTGTGCTGTGTTGGCCTTTTGCAACTGGTCAGGTTGGAGAACGAATTTATCTGGATACAGTCGGAAAATATGATAGCCCTTATGTAAGTATCACCAACGAAAGTTACGATCGTGGTTACTTATCTTCTGATGTCGTTTCTCGTGTTGAAATTAAAGATGCATTTAAGCCTCTATTTGAAGAAGAAGGCTTACCAACTGTTTGGCATATTGACAGCAAAATGACGCATGGCGTATTTGGTATTTCATCTGAAAGTCAGTTAGTACTTGATGATGATTTAAAACCTATTGCTGCTGAAATATGGGGAAAAGATGTTTCACCTATTACTTTTACTGCGTCAACAGCACTTACACGTAAAACTGATTTCACGATTACGGTTAACCCTATGTCATATGTTGAAGAATTAGGGGCAAAAGCGGATACCAGTGCGTTAGTGCTAAAAGGAGTGGTGGATGCGAAAGGGTATGGCGAATTTGAATATGCCTTACCAGAAGCGAAACTTACTACGACTGCAAATGAAGCCATGGTACTTACTGGTTTATCTGGTAGTGCAAAAGGGATACTTGATGGTCAATTTTGGATTGGTAATCAGGATTTTTCATTAAAAAGCGTTAGCTTTATTGATCAGATAAATGAGATGCAAGTGTCTCTTGAAGACATGAGCGCTGGTATGAGCAACGTATTAACGCAAGATGATGCAAAAGCATCTGACACTAACGGCCAGATAATGATCAATACCAATACTGCGACAATTGGTAAAATTGTGTCTTTAAATGGTGATGAATTTACCAATCTGAACTTCAAATTAGCGTTTTCTGACTTGAATTATTCAGCGCTAAGTCGCTTGGGTGATATGGCTGATGATTTGAATGAAAATATGACGCCAGAGCAAGCGCAGGAAGCGGCATTAGCACTCGATTTGCTGGTTGCGAAAGGCTTAAAGGTTCAGCTGGAAGACTTGAGTGTTACAACTCCACAAGGTGATGTGAGCAGTAATATTACTTTAGACGTTGCACCTGGTCTTGCTCGTGCTTCTGAAAACATGGCTAAAATTTCTGAGAAGTTATCGGGGCAAATTAATTTGATTTTACCTCAAGCAATTGTAGATGAAGATCCGATGCTTTTAGAAAGAGCCCAAATGATGGAACAGGGTGGCGTGGTTGTACTTGAAGACGGCAACTATAAACTTCAAATGCAAATTAAAGGCGATCAAATTGTTCTAGCCTCGGGTGATCAGTTACCGATTGCGATGCTGTTGATGTTATTTATGTAAGCAAACACAGTGATAACGCCAAGGCTTTTCGCTGAATAATGGCATAATGCATGCATGATCCTTTCTGCTTTCTAATCATTAGTGAGCAGAAGGGCTTTTTTATAAGTGGAAAACAGATATTTCGTTGATTGATAGTTTTTAGCTATCAATAAAATTACTCATTTCGATTTAGTATTTTCAAGGAAATAGACGACACTTAATTTATCGGAACAGGTGTCCGGCAATAATAAAAAGGCTCGTAACTTGTTTATCTTGTTATAACAATAGGTTTTGGGGGATGTATGGAATCATTAAAAGTTAAAGATTATATGAACAGTCGACCAGTCACATTTGATAAGCATATGTCACTATCGGTCGCGCTTGATAAGTTGTTAACGGCTAAGCAGATCGGTGGGCCAGTCATCGACGAACAAAAACGTGTGGTTGGTTTTTTATCTGAACAAGATATGATTCATAAGCTATTGAAAGTAGGCTATCACTGCCAAGATACGCACAATGTTGATGATTGCATGCGACCTGATGTACTGACTGTTTCACCTGAAGATTCAATTATTGAACTCGCAGAAGTAATGTCTGGTCAAAAACCAAAAATTTATCCAGTCGTTAATAATGGACAATTGGTTGGGGTGATTACTCGTCGTGATGTATTAACGGCCATCAGCACCCAGATTGGTGAATGCTTTAAGCACCCAGTTTAATTTTAAGTCTATGATTACTAAAATATGTTAAGGAGGCGCTTTATGCGCCTTTTTTAGGATCGAACGATAAAGTGCCGTTTATTATAAAAAGAATGGAGTGCATGTGGCACAAATGTCAGAAGTAAAAAATCCGTCAAATAAGACACATAACGAGCAAGCGAAGTTTGTGACTGGCTCACCCATGCGCCACATTGTCATTATGTCGGGTACTGGGGCTGTGGGTTTAATGGCGCTGTTCTTGGTTGATCTACTCGACATGCTATTTATTAGTATGTTGGGTGAGGTTGAGCTTGCGGCAGCAATTGGTTTTGCGGGTACATTAGTTTTCTTTTCGACATCTGCTTCTATTGGTACCTCTATTGCGGCTGGTGCACTTGTTTCAAGGGCATTAGGGGCACAAAAACGCGATGAAGCCAGAATACTAACCGTCAATGTAATGATATTTGCCTTTATCATCAGCGCAATTTTAGTGACGATTATGCTTTGGCAACTGCCTGTATTATTAAGCATGATTGGTGCGAAAGGGCGAGTAGCTGAAGTGGCTACCCAATACTTGGTTATCTTACTGCCAAGCGCCCCTTTAATTGCGATTTCTATGTCTGCGGGGGCAGCACTTCGTGGAGTTGGAGATGCCCGACGCTCTATGGTCGCCACATTAATTGGTGGCGGTGTAAACGCAATATTGGATCCAATATTTATTTTTGGGCTATCAATGGGGGTGCAAGGGGCGGCAATTGCATCGGTTTTTGCGCGTTTAGCGGTAATGGCTTTTTCGCTCTATGCCGTTATTTACAAGCATAACCTAGTAGCAAAACCAGACTTTAGTATCTTTAAATCATATATCCCAACCATATATAAAATTGCTTTTCCGGCCATATTAACTAATACCGCAACACCAATCGGTAACGCAATTGTTACCAGTAACATTGCGCGGTTTGGTGAGAATTATGTTGCGGGATACGCCGTGATTGGTCGAATTATGCCAGTATGTTTTGCGTTGGTGTTTTCTTTATCTGGTGCAGTCGGCCCTATCATAGGGCAAAACTTCGGTGCAGGTTATTGGGATCGTATTAATCGCACGTTACGCGACGCGATGTTGTTTACTTCTCTCTATTGTGTTTTGGTATCAATCATATTGTGGCTAGGGCAAGATTTGCTCATAGGTATGTTTAGCCTAAAAGGCGATTCCGCCGAAATTGTAATGATCTTTTGCTCTTTTGTGGCAATTACCTTTATTTTTAATGGTGCATTGTTTGTGGCAAATGCCGCTTTCAATAACTTGAATCGTCCTACATGGTCAACGGCATTGAATATGGGTAAAGCAACCATCGGCACGATTCCATTTGTCATTCTTGGCGGTCAAATTGCTGGTGCTGGTGGGGTGCTAATAGGGCAGGCGGTAGGCTCTGTCGTCTTTGGTATTTTGGGCTATTTTTTAGTTATTCGCCAAGTAAAAAAAATGGGACACGATCACGAGCGTAAGCTACAAGAATTGGAAGTGCTAGAGCCAAGTGTACCAATGACGCCATTTTGTTCTTCTCGTACTTATATGGCGTCTGAAGATGCCCTAGAAGAAACATTCAGCAAGGAAACTAAACCGCAATAATGGTTACTGAAATGCACTTCTAACGAGCATCGTTGCACCACCGTAATGAATAGCATCTACCTAGACGCCTGTAACAAATTTTGTTGCAGGCGTTTTTTGCTAAAGGTACTTTGGCTTATATAGCTCAGCCTAGAAAAGGTGATATAAATCACGATTTAATTGTATTTGTGATTTAGAACTCTATTTATGATGGTTTCCTCGTTTAATCCCTTGTATATGAGCAACCGGAATTATAAGTATTTCATTAAAACTTACTTACATTTCACATAATTATTGATCTATAACGAAGAAAAGTAGCCCTTTTACACTCAAAATGAATACTAATATACCCAAGTAACCTCATTGTGTTTAATTCAAGGGGAATTCTAGCTGAAACGAGCACCTTGAGGTTACTTGGGTATAAAGTCTTAGATTCGTTGTTGATTATGGTTAGGTTATCAGATCAGCAGTGAAACACAGCTTTTTCAGAGTCATTCCACCAACAAGAACGACTGTTTGTATGCGCAATGCCAATGTTGTATTACTCAAAAATAACAAACAGCGACAAAGGAATAGACCGAGGTTGTGAACAACAGATTCATTTTTTGTTTTAAGGGAATAACATCATTATGCGTCAGTACATCCGGTACATAGTACCAATCTTAATTCCACTCATAATCCTATTGTTGCCAGCGTCAGCATTTCCTGTTGAAGGGCTTACTGTTGTCCAACAACGTGTTATCGCCATTTTCTTACTGGCTGCACTATGCTGGGTGCTTGAACCGATCCCTATTTATGCGACATCAGTGGTTATCATTGTACTTGAGTTGTTATTGCTTTCCGATAAAGGGCTGTACTTGTTTCGTCAGGGCGAGGGGCAAGCTCATTTTGGTGAATTATTAGTCTCTAGCGATATTATGGCAACGTTCGCGAGCCCTATTATTATGCTGTTTTTAGGGGGGTTTTTCCTTGCAATGGCGGCAACCAAATACCGCCTCGATGTTAACCTTGCACGTGTGCTGTTAAAGCCGTTTGGTACCCAGCCCAAATATGTCATGTTCGGACTGATGTTGATCACCGCTATTTTTTCGATGTTCATGTCGAATACCGCCACCACGGCGATGATGTTGTCTATTCTCGCACCTGTCATTGCATTATTTGGCGTGAAAGATCCGGGTAAAATAGCTTTTGCACTTTGTGTGCCTGTCGCTGCGAATATTGGTGGTATTGGTACGCCAATTGGCACCCCGCCCAATGCGATTGCGCTGAAGTATATCTCAGAAGATAACATGATCTCGTTCGGGGAATGGATGTTCTTTGGTGTGCCTTTTGTCGCTATCTTACTTGTATTTGCATGGTTTCTTATCAACTATCTTTACCCTGCAAAGCAAGAGAAAATTGAACTGACCATTAAAGGTAAATTCCTTAAAACGCCGAAAGCAATCACGGTATACATTACTTTTGGTTTAACTATTCTATTGTGGTTAATGGGTTCATCACATGGTATGAATTCTTACACTGTTGCACTTATTCCTGTCGCAATATTTTCATTAACAGGCATCATCAATAAAGAAGATCTGAAGAAGATTTCTTGGGATGTGCTTTGGTTAGTGTCTGGTGGTATTGCACTTGGTTTAGCACTTGATCAAACTGGGTTAGCTCGCCTTATGGTGCATAGCATCCCATTTGATAACTACTCGCCATATGTTGTGCTCGCTGGGGCAGCGGTATTGTGTTTATTGATGGCCAATTTCATGTCTCATACGGCTACGGCTAACTTATTAATGCCGATCATGGCGGCATTAGGCACATCCATGACCTCACTCACACCATTAGGTGGTGAAATTACAATTATTCTTGTCGTTACTTTTGCGGCTTCTCTTGGTATGTCTTTACCTATCAGTACGCCACCGAATGCGTTAGCGCATGCGACAGGCCATGTTCAAAGTAATCAGATGGCACGTGTAGGTGTCATTATTGGTATTGTTGGTGTGCTAATGAGTTTTGTGATGATTTGGCTACTGCACCTTATCGGTCATATTTAATAAGTGCTTAAAGGGGTGTATTGATGCATCAACCGAAGGCTTTACAGCGTATTGTCGATGTTTATTTTAGTCACAGCGCACGAACGGTTTCTGTTAAGGCTGGTACACAGGTCTTAAAGCAAGATGGTTTTAACGACAAATTGTACTGGGTTAAGAGGGGAGAGCTATCTGGCTCTCTTCAAAATGAAACCAGTGGTCTTACAGCAAAAGTATTTCGTGTTGAACAAGGTATGTTCTTTGGTGTGCATAGTTATTTTGCGCAAACACTGGTTGCATCAACCACTGTAATCGCAGAGAAAGACAGTGAAATTGCGTGGATTGATTTAAACACTCAAGCGGTTGAACCTGAAATCTATGGTTCATTGGTTGAGCAGTTTATGCCAGTGATGGTACATGAATTAGCTCAGCGCCAAATGTTAACCGGATTAGAGGCAATAGAAAAAGAAAAAGCATTACAAACTTTGTATGCCGCAGAACAAATGACCACTCTTGGTCAGCTTGCTGCAGGTATTGCCCATGAACTGAATAATGCTGTGGGTGTATTAAGCAGCAAAACAGAAGGAGTTCAGAATTCCATTTGTCGTTTTCTTGAAGAAAACAAGCCAGAGGTATCGCCATTTTTAGACTCGGGTATTTGTGATGGACAATCTGCAACATCTGCTGAAGTTCGCAAGCGAGCGAAGATTCTGCAAGAGATGTATCGATTAGACCGTGACCAAGCTAGACAATTAGCCCGAGCTGTACCACAAGGTGATATTCCTGATTCATGGCTTACCAACTTAGATGAAGCCTTACAATATTGGGATATAGGGCGTGATCTTCATGACATGCGCTTAGCCGGTAAACATGCCGCAAGTATTGTGCGTTCTGTTAAACAGTTAGGGGGGAGTGATCAAGCACGTCAGCCAGATATTGATGTGAATGACACCATCCATAAATCGTTGGCTTTACTGCAAAGTAACTTACGCCGTGTAAATGTCGTATTGCGACCAGCAGTGCTGCCAACCATTAATGCAAGTGTGACAGAGTTAGTACAGGTGTGGGTTAACATCATTAAAAATGCCTGTGATGCAATGGAGTATACGGATAATCCGCATATAGAGATTATTACCCGTTGCTCGAAGAATCGACTATTAATCACTATCAGCAATAACGGACCAGTTATAGAAGAAGTGACTCGTAGAAAAATTTTCCAACCAAACTTCACCACCAAAAAAGGAGGTTTGTCGTTTGGTTTAGGGCTGGGGTTATCTATTGTGCAGCGTATCGTACAGAGCTATGGCGGTACGATTGCACTTAAAAGTGATCCAGAAAAAACAAAATTTCGAATTAAGCTGCCTATTGCGTAGAGGGACGGTTATGGAAAAGTTAAATATCATCTGTGTAGATGACCAGAGGGAAGTGCTTAGCGCTGTACTTAAAGATTTAGCACCGTTAAATGATTATTTTCATGTTGAAGATTGTGAGTCGGCTGATGAAGCATTAGATCTAATGGACGAATTAGATGCAGAAGGTGAGTTTATCGCTTTAGTGATCTCAGACCATGTTATGCCTGGGAAAACCGGTGTCGAGTTATTAACCGAAATATCACAAGACTCACGCTTTCTCCGTACTAAGAAAGTATTACTGACAGGGCAAGCTACCCACCAAGATACGATTGCCGCAATAAACCGTGCTCGTATCGAAAGTTATTTTGAAAAACCGTGGAAAGCAGAAGTTTTACTGACATCGGCACGAAGTCTAATCACAGAGTATATATTTGATATGGGGTTAGACTACCAACCTTGGACTGACATATTAGATAACAGTGTTATTTTTAGGCGCTTACGCTAGTAATATTTATTATTTATATTCAAATTGTTATCAACCAAAAAAGCCAAAATAAATTATTTTGGCTTTTTTGGTTGACCTTAGATTCAACTCCAAGGTTTATAGTTATTGCAGGTGGAGAAGCCCATCAAGCTAGAATAAAAATAGTGATTAAGGAGAGTGACCTATGTGTGCTCAATGCAATAATAAGAAACCACATATCCATAGCATTAAACCTACAGCAATACAGAGTAACTCTGTTCAAGTCGAAGCGTGCACATCAAGCGATTGTTGTAGTACAACCAATACCGCGACTGTTGTATCAACTGAAACAGAAAATAATGGTGATGGTGATTCAAATACTGAAGGCCCTGTTTCCAGTTCTCCTTATCTTTATGACATTTCGCCTACTCATCAGCATTCGCATTCAAAAGGTGAACAGCATGATCATCAAAGTGATCTTGTAAGTGAAAGCAGCTGTTCAACATCTTGCTGTAGTACATCTAACGTTTCGTTAGAACAGCAGAAAGATGAAGAAAAAAAGCTTGAAGAACAGTTAACTCAATCAAATTTAGGGCATAGCCAAAGCTGGAAAGTGCTCGGTATGGACTGCCCAAGCTGTGCCAGTAAACTTGAGAAAGCATTAATAACACTTGATGGTGTCGAACGTGCCAAAGTGATGTTTGCAACTGAAAAGCTGGTGGTAAACTGTCAGTCAGCCGATATGGCTGAAGTGATTGAAGCTAAAGCAAAAAAAACAGGGTTCCAATTAGTTAGTGGGCGTAAGTCACAACAACAAGAAAAGCCCCACTTTATAAAGCAAAATTTAGCGGTCATTACCATTGCAAGCATGATGGCGGTGTCATTTCTGATAAGCCAAGTGTCTGAACCGATGGGTTTAATTGCGTTTACTCTGACCAGCATTTTAGGCTTATTCCCCATAGCCAAAAAAGCCGTTGTATTAGCTAAATCAGGCACACCATTTTCGATTGAAACCTTGATGAGCATTGCAGCCATCGGTGCATTGTATTTAGGCGAAACCGCCGAAGCGGCAATGGTGTTGTTGTTATTTCTTATCGGGGAACAGCTTGAGGGGTATGCTTCAGCACGCGCACGAAGTGGTGTAAAAGCCTTGATGGATCTTGTGCCAGAAGAAGCGACGGTTATTCGTGCTGATGGCACAAGAGTGAAGGTTGCAGCTGAAGATCTCCAAAAAGGCGATGTGATCGAAGTGGCTCCGGGCTCACGCTTGCCTGCAGATGCACAGTTACTTGATATTATTGCTAGTTTTGATGAAAGTGCCCTCACAGGTGAATCAGTTCCGGTTGAACATATTCCTGGCGAGAAGGTAATGGCTGGCTCACTAGTGTCTGATAAGGTGGTGCGCTTAACCATCATTTCAGAGCAAGGTGAGAACGCCATCGATCGTATCCTACATCTGATTGAAGATGCAGAATCACGTAAAGCACCACTTGAGCGCTTTTTAGATCGCTTTAGTCGTTGGTACACTCCGGCAATGATCGTGTTTGCTGCTTTGGTTATTGTGATTCCACCGTTGTTGTTTGCACAATCCTGGGATGAGTGGATCTACCGAGGCTTAACATTGCTATTGATCGCATGCCCATGTGCTTTAGTGATCTCGACGCCAGCAGCTATTACATCAGGGTTAGCGGCAGCCGCACGACGAGGTGCCTTAATTAAAGGTGGTGCAGCGCTAGAACAGCTAGGCCACATTGAAACCATTGCTTTTGATAAAACGGGAACACTAACACAGGGTAAGCCTGTAATGACAGACCTGGTAAGCTGGGATGGCAACGACGATAAACTGTTGGCGCAATCTGCTGCGGTTGAAATGGGTTCATTACACCCTCTGGCAATGGCCGTGGTAAAAGCAGCACAAGATCGTGGTTTAACGGTGATTGAAGCGGCAGAACGTGAAGCTCTACCCGGACGTGGCATACAAGGCATTATAAATGGTGAGACGGTATTGCTCTGTGCCGCAGACAGATTAACCGAATCTGTTGTATTGACTAGCAAGCAAAACGCTCAAGTATTAGCGCTTGAGGCACAAGGTAAAACATTGGTTGTAGTGGTACGAAATGGCATTGCTGTTGGTATGATCGCATGGCGTGATAATTTACGTGATGATGCTGCTCAAGCGGTATCTGCTCTAAAGAAAATGGGTATAAAGGCAGTAATGTTAACGGGTGATAACCCACGTGCCGCTGCCGCCATTGCGGGCGAGATTGGTATTGAGTACCGCGCAGGCTTGTTGCCTGCTGATAAAGTGACGGAAGTACAACTTGCGAATGAAAAATCGCATGTTGCCATGGTCGGTGATGGTATTAATGATGCCCCAGCAATGAAAACGGCTTCGATTGGTATTGCCATGGGCGGCGGAACAGATGTGGCTTTAGAAACTGCAGATGCTGCGCTTACCCATAACCGTTTATCAGAATTACCAGTGATGATTGAGCTATCTAAAGCAACCTTAAATAATATTCGCCAAAACATTGGGCTAGCATTAGGTCTGAAAGCTATTTTCTTAGTGACAACATTATTCGGTTTAACGGGGTTGTGGGTGGCTGTTTTAGCTGACAGTGGTGCGACTGCGTTAGTGACGTTGAATGCATTAAGATTGCTTCGCTTTGAACCAAAGAACAAAGTCTAAGTAAACTGAGTGAAAATTCAGTAACCGCTAATAAGTAACCAGTAAATATAATTAAGCCCTCTATCTTGAAAATGGTAGAGGGTTTTTCTCATTTATTGTGTCGATAAAAATGTATTACCTGCTTTTTGTGATGTTTTATTTTTGTGATATTTAGCACGTGCAATCGATTTGGTGTGATCGATGTCACCTTATGGTGAGAGATGTAATTGAGTGTCTTTTGTTAGTTGTGACTTCGGTCACTCAAAAGTGCGGTTCTATAGGCTATCGTTACTTCGTGTTTTGAGAGTGTTCAATTTGTTGTAACAGATATGAATACTGCCTAAACATTACAATATTATTAATAAACCTCTGATTCCCCTATGCAGAGCCATAAACAATAACAAGGATATGATTATGTCTGATATTACAGTTTTCCATTTAGGTGTGACAAAAGCAGATCTCAATGGCGCAGAATTAGCAATTATTCCAGGTGATCCAGCGCGTGTAGAAAAAATCGCCAGCCTAATGGATAACCCTGAATTTTTAGCAAGTTCACGTGAGTACACATTGTTCCGTGGTGTACTTGACGGTAAAACTGTAATTGTTTGTTCTACAGGTATTGGTGGTCCATCTACTTCTATTGCAGTAGAAGAGCTAGCGCAGCTTGGTATTCGTACATTCCTACGTGTTGGTACAACAGGTGCGATTCAGCCACATATCAATGTTGGCGATATGATCGTAACAACAGGTTCAGTACGTTTAGATGGCGCAAGTCTACACTTTGCACCAATGGAGTTCCCTGCAGTCGCTGACTTTGATGTAGCAACTGCAATGAAGCAAGCTGTTGTAGAAGAAGGCGCTACAGTACACACGGGCGTAACGGCTTCAAGTGATACGTTCTACCCTGGTCAAGAGCGTTACGATACATTCAGTGGTCGTGTTGTTAAGCGTTTCCAAGGTTCAATGCAAGAGTGGCAAGACATGGGCGTGTTGAACTTCGAAATGGAATCAGCAACGCTATTAACTATGTGTGCAAGTTCAGGTCTACGTGCAGGCTGTGTTGCGGGTGTTATTGTAAACCGTACTCAGAAAGAAATCCCTGATCACGCGTTATTAAAAGCAACTGAAACGCGTTCAATTAAAGTGGTTGTTGATGCTGCTCGTCGCATGCTAGCTGAGTAAGTGATTACTTGCGTGTCGTACGCGGAATTTAGTATTTAACGAGTACTACACGATTTTAAAAACCGATGCCAGCGCATCGGTTTTTTTATGCTTATCGTTCAGCGGGAAGAGAAATAGCTGTTTGGGGGGTATAAAAAAGCCACTGTCAGTGGCTTTTTATTGATCATTGAAATGCTCGTGAAATAAAGGGCTAGGCGATATTGTGATCGTGCGGCTGGCCACCTGCACCTTTTAACCAGTTATGTAAGTGAGTTTGTAATTCACCTAACTGATCAGGACCAATAATCGCTAAACCTAAATCTTGTGCGCGAACTAAATCGTGATGACGTAATGGCCGGAAACTCACCAGCATTGCTCGTGCTTGTAAGCCGCCAAGTAGATCACGTAATGATTCCAGTTTATAGAGCGTATCATCACCGTCGTCCCGCATGCCTTTCGTTTTACATTCAATAATATGCAGTTTGTTATTAACCAGAGTTGCCACATCGAGTTCGTTACGTACTTCACGATCCCCAATCTTACGGTAAACTTGTACACCTAATGAATGGTCTTGAATGGTTGGTAATTCATTTTGTATCGCACGAACCGTACTATGAACCAGATTTTCTAACCACTCACCATTTGCAAAGCGACGGGCTTCTTCGTGTTTAAAGGTAAGAATGCCATTTTCGTAAGTCGCTAAACCGGTTTCATGCAAATCATTAATTAGCATGCCCAATTCTTTGTAGCCTTGTTGTTTTTCGCTTAAAGCAACATCTAATTTTTGTTCTTTACGGCACGTTGTCGCGAGGTAATTCAGTGTGGCCAGTCCTGGTCCTAATTCTAACGCGGAACCCGCCCAACGCTGCCCCAAATCCCATAGTTGGTCATTGAGTTCATCAGTTACTGTTGTTTCTGGTAGCTCACAACGCGCACCAAATATTGTTAAGTAATCGCTTAATTGAATGCGATCCTCAACCTGCTGCTGTTCGCGATCAGACGGGTATAACCAGCACATCTCATCACTATAAGGTTCGATAACATAGATAGGCCAATGAAACGTACGGAACACTTCATAAGCAGATAGTAAACGGTGACGTAATCCACAGCTCGCGTTAAACCATACTTCTTGATGATTCTTTTTTAGATCATCAGCTAAAGCATTTAGTCGTTCGCGAAGGCAAGTAATGTTAATTGAATCTGGTATTTCAAAAAATTCAGCATCAATATTACGTGGCGTCAGTATGGATGCGAGGCGTTCATATTGTGCTTTTTGGCTGGGAGTGCCAATAAAGATCATTCTATCGGCGGGAATGCCGTGATCAAGCAAAGGGGTGATCAACCTAACGGGATCTTGATCGATAATGCCAACGTGAGTATTCATAATAATCCTTGGTTTTGTACCCTGTGTGCATTAAGAGAAAAATGGAAGAGAAAAATGCTGCACAAAGTTGTTTTTATTTATTATCACTAAAAGATATGGGTATAGCGCTAAAGCTTTTCAAGCTATCGCAGATCTTAAGCCTAATTTATCGTACAAAATACAACTTATCTGATGTTGCTTCCTTTTTTGTTTGGATATTGTCAGTTTTTTTCAACGCCGAACAAAAATTGGTGGCATACATCGATAACGCCTACTTAAACGTTTTTACTCATATTTAGCCTAAGCACATACTATCAAAGTAATATTATTATTTTACGGTACTTTTATAAGACTATACCTTTTCGTAATAGTTGCGTTACCGTAGGTATGAGTGTCGATAAAAAAAGCACTTTTAACGAAAAAAGTGGATGGATGAAGCGTTTTTCATCGTTGATAACAAAAAGAATTGAATTATCGATGCCGACGGTGACAATGAAACTGTTCTTATAAGCCAGAATGAATTTATGACTAGAAAACTCACCATTTTAGATATTGCAAAGTTAGCAGGGGTTGGGAAATCCACCGTTTCGCGTGTATTAACCAATGATCCCAAAGTGAAGATTGAAACCCGAGAAAGAGTTGAACAAGTCATTCAAGAGTCAGGTTTTGTGCCATCTAAATCAGCCCAAGCGATGCGAGGTGGCAGTGCGAAAGTGGTGGGAGTTATTATCTCGCGGCTTGATTCTCCCTCAGAGAACAAAGCGGTGAGTGGCATTTTGGATGTGATTTATGCGGCAGGTTATGATGCCGTCATTATGGAAAGCCAATTTAGTGCTGAAAAAACCAATGAGCATTTGTCTGTACTGCAAAAGCGCAATGTAGATGGGGTGATTTTATTTGGCTTTAGCGGTTGTGACTTGTCGATTGTGGAAAGTTTGAATCATAAAGCCGTTGTTATTGCGGTGGACACCGGGCGGATCTCATCTGTGGGTTACGATAACTATGGCATTATTGAGCTGGCGATGGCGAACCTTCAACAGCAGGGTAAGCAGCACATTAGTTTTATCGGTGTTGATCCTAGCGATAAAACGACAGGTTTAATGCGCCTCAATGCGTATATTGAATATTGCGAATTTGCCAACATTGAACCGCGTTATCAGACGGGTCAACTTAGCCATGAAAGCGCTTATGAACTGACAGATTATGTACTTAAGCCTGAAACCGAAGCGATTGTGTGCGCAAGTGACACGCTAGCAATGGGAGTGGCGAAGCGTTTACAAGAATTAGACCGCAGTGATGTATTGGTTTCTGGTGTGGGTGCAACGGATTTATTGTCTTTTATATTTCCTAATACCTTCAGTATTGATCCTGGTTATTATGCGGCGGGTAAAGCGTCTGCCTCCTTACTTATCAAGCAACTAGCTGGTTGCCATGAAGTTATACACCTCACGCAAAAAGCCATGATTGCTCAATAAGCCATAATTATATAAATACTAAGAGTGAAAAATTGCTCTCTATTTGTGAACTCTTTCACGTTATGGGAATGTTCCCATTTCATGTTTGCGAGTGTTTTGTCATTATAGTCGCCAGTTGATGGGAATGTTCCCATTGATTAAATTTAAAACTAAAGATAAAAATAAGCTAAGCGTACCCTCACAACATAATGGACATTGGCATGAGTAAAATAAATCGACAGCATATTGAGCGTTTGGTTGAACTGATTGGCGGCGCAGGCAATATTGCCAGCGTTAGTCACTGTTTAACCAGATTGCGTTTTGTTCTTAACGATACAGAGCGAGCAAACGTTAAAGAGATCGAGAAAATTCCTGCTGTGAAAGGGTGTTTCACTAATGCGGGACAGTTCCAAGTGGTTATCGGCACTGAAGTTGATGAAGCCTATAAAGTGCTATCCGACATAACCGGAAATGCAGGAGCATCAAAAGAAGAAGCTAAGGTTGCCGCTCGTCAGAACATGAGTCTGCTTGAAAGAAGTATTTCTCACCTTGCTGAAATTTTTGTTCCTCTATTACCGGCAATCATTACTGGTGGTTTGATTCTTGGTTTCCGTAACGTCATCGGCGATATTCGCATGTTCGATGGCAAAACCTTAGTCGAAATCAGTCAATTCTGGTCAACCGTTCATTCATTCTTGTGGCTGATTGGTGAAGCGATTTTCTTCTTCCTACCTGTTGGTGTGTGTTGGGCTACGGTGAAAAAGCTTGGGGGGACGCCTATTCTGGGTATTGTGCTGGGTGTCACTCTGGTTTCGCCTCAGTTAATGAATGCTTATATGATTGGTAAAGAAGTACCAGAAGTATGGGATTTCGGCTGGTTTGTGATAGAGAAAGTGGGCTACCAAGCACAGGTTATTCCGGCAATTTTCGCCGGTATGGCATTGGCGTTCATAGAAACTAATCTTAAACGTATTATTCCTTCTTATTTGTACTTAGTGATCGTGCCGTTTATCTCATTGATTCTTGCCGTTATTTTAGCGCACGCATTTATTGGTCCATTCGGTCGTGCTATTGGCGATGCTGTAGGTTATGCCGCTAAAGTTGCAATGACAGGTGACTTTGCCGTTCTTGGTTCAATGGTTTTTGCCTTTTTCTACGCACCATTAGTTATTACGGGTATCCACCATACAACCAACGCAGTGGATTTACAGTTGATGCAAGATATGGGCGGTACACCGATTTGGCCTCTGATTGCATTATCAAATATTGCTCAAGCCTCTGCGGTTGTCGGTATTATTTGGATCAGCAAAAAACACAATGAACGTGAAATTTCAGTGCCTGCCGCTATTTCTGCTTTCTTAGGTGTGACTGAGCCTGCGATGTACGGCATCAACTTGAAATACAAATTTCCAATGTTAAGCGCAATGATAGGTGCAGCTTTAGCTGCGGGTATTTGTGGCAGCGCGGGCGTGATGGCGAACGGCATCGGTGTGGGCGGTTTACCGGGTATTTTATCTATCCAGCCACAATATTGGACAGTCTATCTTATCGCTATGCTAGTGGCCATGGCTGTGCCAATGACCTTAACGTTATTGCTTTATAAGCGTGCCCAAGCCAAGGGCGATATAGAGCCAGATGATAAGTTACAGGCTGTGGCTAACTAATACACCGTACTTTTCTATAACTATGTAAATTGTTGGGCAGCGTTCTGCTGCTCAATACTCTCCGAGTAAATAAGCATGATAACAGAGCATAATGAATGGTGGCGCACTGCGACTATTTACCAGATTTATCCTAAAAGTTTTTGTGACAGCGGATGTCAGGGTACGGGCGATATTCAAGGGATTATTTCAAAGCTCGATTATCTTCAAAAGCTAGGTGTTGATGCTATTTGGTTAACTCCCATTTATTGTTCGCCGATGATCGATAATGGCTACGATATATCTGATTACTATAATGTGAATCCAGATTTTGGCACTATGAGCGATTTCGATCAGTTATTAGACGAAGCGCATCAAAAAGGTATCCGTATAGTTATGGATATTGTGGTCAATCATACCTCGACTGAACATGCATGGTTTAAATCGGCATTAGGCAATAAGCAAAGCCCATATCGAGATTATTATATTTGGAAAGATCCGGTTAATGGTGCCGAGCCAACGAATTGGGCATCTAAGTTTGGTGGTAATGCATGGGCATTAGATGAAGCAACCAATCAATATTACCTCCATCTTTTTGCGAAAGAACAAGCAGACTTGAATTGGGAAAATCCAAAAGTTCGGAATGAAGTGAAAGAGGTCATCAGTTTCTGGGCCGAAAAGGGTGTCGATGGTTTTCGTTTAGATGTGATTAATTTAATATCTAAACAACAAGATTTCCCAAATGATCGCGTTGGTGATGGGCGCTGTTTCTATACAGATGGCCCGCGTGTACATGAGTACCTTAGAGAGATCAGCGAAAGTGTTTTTCAAAAATACGGTTCAGTAACCGTGGGTGAAATGTCGTCGACAACCTTAGAGCACTGTCAGCAGTATTCAGCGAATGACGGTAAAGAGTTGTCTATGGTGTTTAATTTTCACCATCTAAAAGCTGACTATGAAAATGGTGAAAAGTGGACCAAAGCACCGTTTGATTTTCTGCAACTTAAGCAGATTTTTAACCATTGGCAAAAAGGCTTAAACGGCAAAGGGTGGGGCGCATTATTCTGGTGTAATCATGACCAACCCCGTGTAGTTAGCCGTTTAGGAGATGATCAGCAATACCGAGTTGAGTCAGCTAAAATGCTCGCGACGTCTATTCATATGATGCAGGGCACACCGTATATTTATCAAGGTGAAGAAATTGGCATGACCAATCCAGCTTATAGCTCGATTGAACAGTACCGCGATGTGGAAAGTACCAATATGTACGACATCATGGTAAATCAGCAAGGTGTCAGTGAAGCCGATATGCTTGCTATTTTGGCGCAAAAATCCCGTGATAATGCTCGTACCCCAATGCAATGGGATGCTACCGAGCAAGCAGGGTTTACCCAAGGTAAACCTTGGCTAGCTGTTGCAGAAAACTATAATGAGATAAACGCGCAGCAAGCCGTTGAAGATCCTAATTCTGTTTTCTATTTCTACCGTAAGTTGATTGAATTACGCAAAGAGATTGAAGTGATCACAACGGGAGATTACAGCGATTTACTGCCAGATCATGCACAGCTGTTTTGTTATCGCCGAGAGTCAGGACAACAACTGCTTGTCTGTATTAACAATTATTATGGTACTGATATTAAGTGCGATCTACCGCCTGATATTGATGCGACTCAGGGACGTTATATCTTAGGTAATTATGAAGGGTATCAAGATCGAACAGCAAGCCAAACAATACGACTAAAACCGTATGAATGCTTGGTGCTGTTGATAGAGAAAGCGTAAATCTTTATTCAAGTAATTCACTGTATTTGAATACGTACCTGACTTGGGTATATATAAAAAAGGCTTTAACTTGCTCTGATATAGAGTGCAGTTAAAGCCTTTTTTGTAGCGATTCAGATCTTAAGCTCTGTTTTCAATACAGTCAGCTTATTGCGGGTGTTGGCACCTGTGATGCTAAAAGCCATATTGCCAATATGAAAAAGACCAAGCCCATCACTTTATGTTGATTAGTGCGGAATTTTTCATTTTTCAACAAAGATTTACCAAGGCTTCCGACCATAGATACTAAGAATAAGTTGAAGATTAAGCCCAGTACATTCAATAACAAGCCAAGAACCAGCATTTGCTCGCCAGAGGTTGCTGTCGATTGAGTCGATACAAATTGTGGTAGAAACAATACAAAGAAGATCAATGCTTTGGGATTAAGCAAATTACTGATAACAGCTCGGCGATAGAGTGTTTTTGCTAAACCCGTTTGTTGTTCTATCTCTGGCGCATCGGCTGGATTGGTACGCATGCAGTCCCAGCCCATTTTTAATAAATAAGCGCCGCCTAATAAACGCAAGACTTGTAATGCAATTGGATTCATGGCGATTAATGCAGATACACCCATTGCAGCCAGTAAAGTCAGCACTAAACCTGCTGTCGCATTACCTAGGCTTGCAAAGATTCCGACTTTTTTTCCGTAGCTTAAGCTAGAGCTGGCGATAAGTAACATGTCGGGCCCAGGGATCAGTAATAGAGCAACAACTGCTGTTAAATACACGGGAAGAATAGATAAATCAATCATAGTTTGCGAGTCAGTTTCAGAGTGAAGGGCTGGATTTTACATCTATAGGGATATATTTAAAGCTATTGTTTGTCTTAACTGGCGTTAATTGCTGGATATCTTATTATTTTTGGTTTTTGTTGCTGATGCTATGTCGGGGTGTAAGCATTCTGATCTAATTGTTGTATTCCTGTAAGCAATAAGGATGTGTGGTCATCATTGCTTTCATTGTGAACTTTATCGGTATTAAGACAATTTTTGAACATAGTACATACTTAACAGATCTCCTTAAACTGAGGTCGTTGTAGTTGGTGGCTTATGAATAGAATTGAAGTAGGTCACTTCGTGTTGGTTGATGACGTTATCGTGTATGCTGCGTTTAATTGCTGATGAAGTAGATGGGCTGTGGTGCATTTATCATCACAACCATCCCTATAACAGAACGAGGACTTTAGGGCATAGTGGCAGCTTTTGAAACGTTGGCTAAAGCCGTTTCAATTTTGGCAATAACTTCTTTGCAGCCCTTAATATTGTGCCTTTTAACTAAATAGTCAGGGTTATTATAGGTTAACCAAACTTGCCCTTTTTCGTCTTGGCTGATTAAGGCTTTTTGAGGTAGGTCTATTGCAGCGCTTTGACTGCATAGCATTAAAGGTGTTCCCACTTTAGGGTTGCCAAAAAGAATGAGCTCAGTTGGTCGTAATACTTCACCAACATGTTTTGCCCCCGCTGAATGATCAATTCTAACGAAAACCGTCATGCCTTTATCATTCAATATCTGTTCGAGCCTATCAGCGGTGACTTTTACGGTATGTGCACTTTTTACACGGATTAATCCATTGTCAGCAAAAGCCGTGGGAGTCATAAGAGTAAATAGCACTGTGCTGAATGCTGTCCGCTTTATTATTTTTACCAACACACTTTTCATCGTAAGCCATCCAGTTCTATGCCATGAAGGTCAATTTTTACTGTAGTAAATATTTCAGCAATAACGATAAATAATTTTCTGAGGTTGACTGAGGAGAGAAACGGAAAATAGGGGAGGTATAGGTATATACCAGCCTAAATAAGTATTTGTTTACTTATCCAGGCTGGTAACTTGGATTACGTAGTTTCTAATGCTTTTTTATTGGTTCTTGCTGCTAATTTATTCGCTAATGAATGCAATTCAGGCAACATGCGATGAATCAAGTGAAGCTGCTGCAATACCATACGGACTGATGTACAGTCTTCATCTCGCCATTGAGCAAGCCGCTGCTCGATTTCAGTATCAATAACAGGTGTTGGTACCACTTGGTTACTTGATAACTGTTCAGCCAAACTATCAAGGTGAGCGTGAATCAGACGGTGTGATTGCGCGACTAGCTGGTGTGTATGCTCATCTTCCAGTCGTGTACGGTGTGCCCCGAGTGCTGAAATATAGCTAAGCATGGCATGATTAAGTGTTAAAAAGCGGAAACTCTCGTCGGTACACATACGATAGCGCCCAGGTTCTGCGAGCATATTGCTTATCGCGGTACTGAGTTGAGCATCGGTATTATGCGCATCTCGACGTGCAATGCGGTAGTTTAAGCTGTCTTTTTTACCAATACGGTACTGACCAATGATCTGAGCAAGGTAATTACAATTGGTTTTAATTGCCGATGCCATTACCGTATGTAAACGGTTTGCTTGCCAATCAGGCAGAATAAAGCTGACAGCAAGCACTGCTAATAAACAGCCAAGTAAGGTATCGCCAAGTCGTGGTAAAATAACCGCAAATCCTTCACCCAATTGATTGAAACAGAATAAGACTAATAGCGTGATAAAGGCGGTTGCTAAGCCATACTGCACGGTTCTAAAGGCGAAGAATAAGACTCCAGCTAATACCATGAGTACTAGTTGACCTTCTTGACCAGGAAACAGGTACAACAATGGAATACCAGCTAACAGCCCACCCAGAGTACCAATGACTCTCTGAACCAGTTTTTGGCGTGTTGCACTATAGTTTGGTTGGCAAACAAAGAGTGTTGTAAGTAGAATCCAATACCCTCGTTCAAGCTCTAGAAATTGAATACAACCGTAGCCAACGGTTAGCGCAATTGCCATGCGCAGTGCATGACGAAATAGCATTGAATCTGGTTTAAGCTGGCTAATAACGCGTTTCCACATTTCTTTAGCACCACGAGCTTCAGTATCTGCCAGTTCAATGTCAGGATCGGTAGGCGCGGTATCTGGGTTGCTTACATTAGACAGTTGGCGCTCAACAGTTGCGAGGTTATTGAACAGATAATCTAATTGAATCAGATACGAACGCCACTCAGGGTTATTCTGACTTTTTAGGTGGATTAACGATTCTTGTAACTCATCTAATGCACGAATACTTTCAACACTGTGGTGGTAAGGTTTACCCATTGCGAGGGCATGTGACACCGCACGGCATTCATTGGCTTGTGAGGCTAGTAAGCGCTGAAAGCGAAATAGCACATCACTGCGTTGGAAGGTTGCCGCTAAATCTTGGTAGCGATAATGTGAAGAGCTGGCTCGTTCATGAATATCTTGTGCGAGAAAATAGATTTTCAAAAAGCGATCGCCGGTGGCATTAGGGTGCCCGCGACGTGCACGGTGCAGTAGCGTCGCTTTGGCTGAGTTAAGTGCGGCAACCACCAAGGCATTTTTTTGCGCAGCTTCAATGCGCAAGGGCTGCGGAACAAGGTTAGATACGGGCTCAAACAGTTTACTTTTACTGTCTAAATAGTGTGAAAATTCACTAAAAACACGTGCTAAGCTTTGTTGTACGGGTTGGTTAGGCCAAAAGATATGCCAAAGTAAGGATAAAGAGCCATACCATGCCGCGCCAGCTAATAGTATTACCGGCTGATACCATAAGTTAGGGCTCGTATCGGCTCCTAGCATGGTATAGACCGCTAGTAAGAGTGAAGCAAATGCAATACTAGCGTAACGAGCACCAATAGCCCCAAGCATTATAAAGCTGAACGTAGAGACGAATAAGCCAATCGCAAAAAAGAGAGGGGTATCAAATAAAATTTCGATAGAAAAAGACGCGATAAGAAAACACGTGAGTGTCATCGCCAATCCTTTAATTCGCCCTGTTAGGTTATCATCGGTTTCTGCGAGTGCGGCGGCGATAATACCCAGTACAAGTGGTGTAATTTCGGTGGTTAAGCCTAAATGCCAACAAGGCAAGGCAACACCGACTAGCGCGATTAATACTCTTATACTGTAGTTAATACGGTCGTTGGCCCAATAGCGGCGTAAATTGAATCTAAAGCGGTTTTTTTGCATGTATGATTAACAATCTTCTGATAAAAGGCGGCAAATGAACCGTTACAATCGTATGTGAGTAACGAAAAAAATGACAAGGTATATAAGATAACAAAGTTGAGATTAAACCACATAAAAAATAATGGCTAATCAAGCTGTAAGACGAAATTATAATCAACTCTGTATTGTGGTGCTATGGTGAAATACGGGTTGTTGGTAATATATCGCCCTGTAGGGCAAGGCATCTTGAAGTATTATGGGTATTATAGCCAAGCTACCTCAAAGTATTGAAATGAGTATCTTGAGGTAACTTAGGTATAAAAAAACCTGAATGAAAATTAGGAAGATTTTGGTGAAAAAATGCGTTTAAGTGCCAGTGTATTAGCACAGTGGTTTGTGCAAGGTGACTATTTCAGTGTTGAGCTGAATGAACATAGTTTAATTCTTGATAGCCAGACAGAAACAAGCACGATTTCTTTTGATGATTGGGATGGTGCGATTGAAGTGCATCGTGGGGTTGTGTGGGGTTCATTAGAACTCACCTCTGCTGATCAACAATATTGTTGGACGATTCATGGTTTACCTTGGCAACAATGTAAGCCTTTTGCTGCACGTCTTCTTGAATCGTATCGTGATTGGGCACATGGTCGAGTTGATAGGCTTGATAAAACCCTGCCAGATGTTCTTAACCGTATTGATAGCTTTGTGACACAGCAAGGTTATTTACGCGAATCAGAACACGATAACTTGTGTAAATTTCTTGACGATTCCTTAAAAACAACTGGTTTAACCCATGAACTTGCTGCGTCTTTTCGCCCTATGGCATTCGAGAGAATAGAACCTTGGCTAGAAGGTAATGGTGATTGGGTAGAAGAAAATAACCGAGAGTGGTTAACGTCAGAAGCTGAAAAATGGTCATCATGGTTTGATAAATTTGAAACATCACCACTCAATCTCTCTCAGCGTGAAGCTGTATTAATCAATCAAGATCACAATTTAGTTTTAGCGGGTGCGGGTACCGGCAAAACAAGTGTGCTGGTGGCACGTGCAGGTTACCTTGTTGCCAATCAGGCAGCACAGCCTGAAGAAATTCTGATGTTGGCTTTTGGTCGTAAAGCGGCAGAAGAAATGCGTGAACGTTTAGCGTTGAAGGTCAACGATAGAATTAAGGTGGCGACATTTCATGCACTGGGCACGCAGATCATTCAATCTGTTGAAGATGAACGCCCGAATGTCTCCCCATTAGCATTGGATGACAAAGCAAAAACACAGTGGATAGCCTCTACTTTAAAAGAGCAATGGGAAACTGCCGCATCAGCTAAACGCTGGCAGAAACATTTAACACAATGGCGTATTCCAGGTTTTAAAGCTGATAATTCGATGGAACAGCAAGCGAAAAATGAACAGCTAGCGAATTGGGTTTGGCGTCATATTGAATTGATCGGGCAAAGCGGTTTAAGCAAAAGCGATCTTTTAGCGGTTATAGATAAAAGTAATAATCCTGCAACTAAGCAGCGAATGAAGAGTGAACTAGGGTTATTGTGGCCTTGTTTTCGTGCTTACGAGCAACATTTAAAATCGAATAAGCAAATCGATTTTAATACCATGATCCAAAAAGCCGTTGAATACGTTAATGATGGAAAATTTGTACCAGAATGGCGTTTTATTATGGTTGATGAATACCAAGATATTTCGCCACAGCGTTTGTCATTAATTGAAGCTTTATGTCATAGCAAAGAAGAAGCAAAACCGCGTCCAACCTTGTTTGCGGTAGGCGATGATTGGCAAGCTATTTACCGTTTTGCGGGTGCTGATGTGAATTTAACAACAGGTTTTGCTGACCGATTTGGCTCAAGCCATATTACAGAGTTGGATACCACGTATCGTTTTAACAGCATGATCGGTGAAGTGGCAAATACCTTTATTCAACAGAACCCACAGCAGCTCAGGAAAGAGCTGACAAGCCATAAAAAACAGAAACGCAAAGCAGTTACGCTATTATGTCAGGATTTACTTGAGCAAGAACTGGTACAGCTAGCTTCCCAGAATGAAAAGCCTGTTACGGTGTTACTGCTAGGCCGGAACAATAAGCAACGACCTGAAAAACTAAAAGCTTGGCAAACTCAGTGGCCTCAACTCCATATGACATTTATGACGTGTCATGGTAGTAAAGGGCGTGAAGCTGACTTTGTCTTCATATTAGATGTGAACCGTGGTGTATTCCCCGCTCCAGAGCGTGAAACGGGGTTAGCGGCATGTTTACAATCTAAGAGTGAAGGGTATGCCGACGCAGAAGAACGCAGATTGTTTTATGTTGCGCTAACACGTGCGAAAAAACATGTTTGGGTCTGTGCTGATCCTGAAAAAACATCATCGTTTGTGAATGAATTGATTGATGATAAATATGCGGTAATGAATAAGATCAAGCGCATGAAAGTAAAATAACGCTCAGGGTGTTTAATACTGAATGAGAAGCCTCAACTCTAGTTGGTTGGGGCTTCGTTTAATCCATAACTACGACTATTTTACCACTGTGGCTCATCGCCTTTAATTTTTCTAAGCCTTCAAGTAACCGTTTAAAAGGTAAAACCTCCGTCACCATTGCGTCGAGCTTTCCTTCCGCAACAAGGTTACTCAAGCTATTGCCGATATCGGCAAGGTGGTAAATATGTTCAGGTGAACCGTGTGCGAATGTGCCGTGTAACGCTACTTCATGCAGGCTAAGTGCTTTTGTTGTTGCCAGCAAAGGAACTTGATTAAATTGATCTGCCACCATCACAATATGTCCGTTATAACGGATTAAAGCACTCATCATGCTGCCTGATTTAGCAGAAACACAGTCAATCACAGAATGAAGAAGATGATCTTCGGTAAGCTCAATAATCCGCATTGCAACGTTATCTTTATGGGGATCAATAACTGCATCTGCACCATATTGCAATAAACGCTCATGGTGCTGTTGGTCGGCAATCGCATAGACATGAGCGCCTGCAAGCTTGGCTAATTGAACGGCAAACCCGCCGACACCACCACCTGCCCCCGTAATAGCAATATGCTGACCAGGTTTAGTCTGGAGTTTATCGTATACCGCCATCCATGCGCTGTATCCTGCGCAGGGTAGCGCAGCTGCTTGTTGAAAGTCTAACGAGTCTGGAATGCGGCTAACGGCATTTGCTTTACACGTTGCATATTCAGCAAAACCACCAGCAGTGCGTGGATCGGCGAAAAAAAGCACTCTGTCGCCCGCTTTAAACTGTACAACATCTTTACCCACTTCAGTGACGGTACCTGATACATCAAGGCCGATCACTTGGGGGTAATTCCATGTTGCATATCCCCAGCTTGCAAGTTTGTAGTCCATTGGGTTTAGGCTAACGGCTGCTACTTGAATGCAAATCTCATCAGCGTTAGGGCTTGGCTTTGCTGCTTTCTCTAATTTTAGGTGTGTTAATCCTTCTGGTTTGGTGAGTCTCCATGCATTCATATACCACTGCCTCTGCATTTATTATAATAATTGTTATTACTATTCTGTTTTATAACTTTATATCTAATAGCGTTATATTGCTTAGTTCAAATAAAAAAAGCCTTTTGATAAACAAAAGGCTCAATGAGTCAGTGACTAATTAATGAGAGGTTTTAACCAATACGTTCAGCAAGGTAAGCATCATAATCTGGAATTTCGATAGAAATTTCTTCTGATAATAATGGTGATGTGATCATAAATTTTGCGCTTGCTCGGTTGGTTGCAACAGGTACATTCCAGACGGCAGAAATACGCAATAGTGCTTTCACATCAGGATCATGAGGAACTGCATTTAGCGGATCCCAGAAGAAAATCATCATATCAATTTTACTTTCTGAAATTAAAGCGCCGAGTTGTTGATCTCCTCCCATAGGGCCACTGATCATGCAGTTGATTTTAAGACCTGTTTCTTTAGAAAGAAGGTGACCTGTAGTGCCCGTTGCATACAGAGTGTGTCCTTCAAGTTTGTCTTCAAACTCTTTTACCCAGCGTAAAAGGTCTTGTTTACAGTTGTCATGTGCAACTAAGGCAATATGCTTGCTCTTGTTCATTGTACGTGTTGTGACTTGCATGTAGAACTCCAATTTATTCGTACAAAATACGAGAGGTTGCTTGGGTATAATTATAATGATATCTGCGCTCATTAATAACAAAGCTATCTATTGATGTACAACGACATGCACCGAAAGTATAAGCTAGCGCAAAGACTTATTTTTAGTGGGCAACATCATGGTTTTCAACATTAAATACAGGTCTATATTCTGCTGGTGATAAAGAGTCTGTAATGACCTCTTTGGGAAGGTACTCTGGTGTTAATGGCTGAATTTTTGGTGCTAAATCGAATTCCATCGGCTTATTCTCAAGATAACGTACAGCTTGATCGATAGACATTTGTGCTTGCTGAGCCATTTTATCTGTAGGAGAAAAGAGTATCTTTCCTCGGCGTAATCCACGATAGACACCATGACTCAGGTAGGTCGATATAATTTTCACATCGTCTGTTTTGTGGTTGGTGCGAAGTTCACTGATCGCAACTTCTGCAGCAACAGCTCCACCGACAATATAATTAATATCGGGATGTTCAATAAAAAGCTGTTGTATAAGGTTACGCTGCAGTTCTTTACTGTTATCAGCCCACAGTGTGCTCACCACTTCGATATCACTGTTTTGTATGGCATCTAAAAATCCAGAGTTGACAGGCTTTGTACCACCACGCTGCTTAGGCCCTGGTAACCATGCCACTTTCACTTTTCCGCTACCTTTAGGGTGACGCTGTGCGAGAAAAACACCGGCTTGTTTTCCCATGTAATACCAATCAACGCCCACTTTGGCTTTAATGTGCATTTTAATATCTGGGTCTGACATATCGATATCATTGGTCATCGAAAAGACAGGTATATCGCCAGTAAATTGCGATAAGATTCCGTTATAAGCAGTTCTATCGACAGTCCCTAAGATAATGGCATCGGCACCCCATTGCTTACAGTATTGTAATTGACGTTTTTGTTTTTTAAGTTCAGGGTAACCGCCTGCCTCTAATACTTTTAATGTAATGCCCAGGGTTTTAGCTTGTTTAACCATGCCATAGTTGATTGAAAGCCAATAGGAGTCTTTTAGATGTGGATAGACGGCACAAACTTTCCATGGCTTCGATACAGATAGAAGCGGTTTAAATGGAATACTCTGCGGTTGCTTTTCATGTTTAAAAGGCGGCTTATACGTGTTTATTTCACGCGCAAACGCAGAATGAAGGGTAAAAAAGAGTAATAAAAACGAAATAATAGATTTTTTGAGCATGATTATTAGCATCTGTACTGATATCGCTGGCAAAATAGTAATGTTTTATTTGGTAGGGTTAAACCCCATTTTTCATATATATGGTTCTAGTCTATGACATTTAACCGAAATGGTATTGGTGGCAAGCTACTTTTAGCATTCTCAGCCATGGCTGCGCTAATGATTTTAGCTGTTGTGATTGGTGTTGCTGGCTTTTCGTTGGTTGCAAAAACAGAAAAAACAGTCATTAATTCGGCAGTCCCCGCTTTGGTAGAAGCTCGTCACCTGTCTGATTTGAGCTCCAGAATTATTTTTACCGCTCAGGTTCTAGCAACGTCAAAAACAGAACATGAGCGTCAACGACAAGGTCGTGCGTTAACCATTTATATTGAAGGGTTGAAAGATAGCTTAACGGCACTAAAAAGCTACCCATTTAATGAAGACTTAATGTCTCAATTAGACGACGATGTTAAGAGCATTATCGATAATCTCGCTTTAATGGGATTATTGGTCGGGCGGCAGATTCGCCTGCAAGCTCAATCCGATGAACTTACCACGAAGATGCTCGTTGCAACACAGCAGGTTGATTCGCTGTCACAATCCCAAGTCTCGAATGCGAGCACTATTGCGGTTGCAAACGTTTCACGTATTTATGATTTAGTTGAGTCTGGTGATAATCAGGCGGTATATAACGCGTTAGATAGCTTAGTTGAAGTCGATATGGATTTGTCTGAGCGTCTTTTTGAGCTGAGGTTTTTAGCTCTCCAAGTCATTAACATGCTCGATGATTCCAAACGGTTAGGTGATATAGGTAATTTAACACGCTTAAAAGAACGGTTTATTCATGCGGTTAATGTGATGAGCTACCGTGTTAAGTCTGTAGAAGACCCTAGTCGTTCAGCGCAACTGACAGAATTAACGTCTAATTTAAATCGTGGCGGAGTATTATTTGGAGTTTTAGAGCAATTACTGTATGCCAAAAAAGATGTTGAGCGTCTAGACCAACAAAACCTCGTTTTATTTCAGCAGTTAAATAGCACTGTCGACGGTATTATAACAGCGGCAAACGAGGGTACCCAACAAGCGGTTACAAAAGTTGATGAAACCCTTACCGTTGCAAGAACGACTCTTATCAGTATTTCTGTTATTGGTTTAGCTGCCTTGGTATTAATTATGTGGCGCTTTGTGTATGCGAGCGTTATCTGCCGTTTTAATGATTATAGCCAAGCATTATTGTCGTTAGCCCGCGGCGATCTTGGTATTCAATTGGATATTAAAGGTGATGATGAATTAGCACACATGGGACGTGCCATCATGATCGCCCGTGATACCGCATCTGAACGGTATCGTTTAATACAAGTTGAGCGAAAAATCCGCCATGAACTGCAACTGCATAAAGAAAGTCTAGAACGATTAGTTGCACAGCGAACGTCTGAATTAGAAAAGACCAATAGCCGCTTAAACGAAGAAGTGGTTAATCACGATAAAGCACGTAATGAAGCAGAAAAGGCTAACCGCGCCAAATCAGCTTTCCTCGCGACTATGAGCCATGAAATTCGCACGCCAATGAATGGTGTGCTCGGCACCGCTTCATTGTTAGCAGACACAGGGCTTAACGACCAGCAAGCGCGTTATCTGCGTGTGATCAACCGCAGCGGAGAAACATTATTAGATATTCTTAACGACATTTTGGATTATTCAAAAATTGAAGCTGGTCATTTGGATATACGACCTGTTGATTTCTCACTGTCAGAATTAGTGTTGGACGTACACAATATGTTGGAAAGTCGCGCGCTAGCTAAACATATTCAATTAGTGAACCACATTGATGACACCATGAACAATGTTTGGCTGGGGGATGTGACGCGTATTCGTCAGATATTGATTAATTTGGTGGGTAATGCGATTAAATTCACCGACCACGGTCAAGTGACGATTGCAGTCAGTATGAACCCAGATATGCCTGATGAGTTACTGTTTGAAGTCACTGATAGTGGCATTGGTATCGATGAGGCGGAACAAGACATCCTATTTAACGCCTTCAAGCAAGCAGAAGAAGGACGGAAAACTGTTGGTGGTACCGGTTTAGGCTTAGCGATAAGCCGACATATTGTTGCAGCAATGGACGGCGAAATTGGTGTTGATTCGACGATTAATGTTGGTAGCTGTTTCTGGTTCTCTATTCCGTTAAAACGAGGGGAATTGTCGACAGGAATTGAAGGCTCTACGATAACAATACCGCCAGCTCATATCTTATTGGTAGAAGATAATCCAGTAAATAGCATGGTTGCAGAGGGATTTCTACGACGGTTAGGACATAGTGTGATTACGGCAGAAGACGGTGAAAGTGCCGAGCGTGAATTTAATCGAAATGTATTTGATATGGCGTTACTTGATATCAATTTACCTGATACAGATGGGGTAACCTTATTGCATCGTTTACGTCGTATCGAAGAGGCTAATGGTGAATCATGGGAAGAACCGACGCCAATGGTTGCATTTTCTGCTCACGTATTTAGAGAAGAAGTAGAGCAATATTTAACAGCTGGTTTTGCTGGTTTTTTACCTAAACCTGTGACTGAAAAGCTATTAATAGAAACAATTGGCAGTATTCTAAAAGGAGACAAGCGGGTGGTTGTAGAGAATATTCCATTTGACAATGTATCTACTATTGAGCTTGATAAGCAAGACGATAACAATGGCGAAAAGAGTGAGCCTAACTCAGTTTTTCCTATATTAAAAGAATCTGTACTGGGTGACGATTTACAAGTATTAGGTGTCGAACGAGTTCAGAAATTGATCACGTTGTTTGCAACTTCTTCAAGTGAAACCTTAGGTAAACTGCAGCAAGCCGTTGAAGATTTAGATATGGCTGAGGTTTCTAATCATGCACATACTTTAAAAGGTGCAGCAGGAACGATGGGCTTAATTCGATTACATCAAGAGTGCTTACTTTTTGAGAAAGCAGGTAAAGCAGGCTCGCTTGATGGATTAGATATTAAAACGGTTTGTCAGGCTTTTGAAGCATCAAAACACGCATTAGAAAGCACGTTTATACACTCAAGTTAGCTTGGGGATACTGCATTCATTCTTACGTTTGAATTAATCATAATATTAGAGGCATGATGTTTAGTTATATAAACATCATGCCTTATTTGTATTTAATCCTAGTGAATTCCTTCCAGCGTGATCCTCTATACAAAACGCACTTTCTTGGTGATATAAGCTATTAAATTGATAATTATAAGGTTTATATTTATCAAATTAGAAATGTTGCAAAATTAGTGAATATTATTCCATTATAAAAAATATAGAGAGATACGATGAAGAAGATGACTTTAACTTTGCTTTCTGCTGCTATTTTATCTGCAATCAGTCTAAGTGCTAATGCGTGTACAGGTCTTATTGTTGGTAAAAATGCCTCTTCAGATGGCAGTATTATGATTGCTAGAAATGAAGATTTTGGCATTAATAATTGGAATAAACACTTGGCGTACCGCCCTGCTCAGTTAAATAAAGAAGGGGACTGGGCACTAGGTAATGGGCTTGTTGTACCTATGCCTAAGCAGTTTTATGCGTACTCGGCTATTCCTGATTGGGATGCTAATACGGTAAACAGTGACGGAAAATATTACGAAGAACGTGGTATTAATGAATTTAATGTCGCAGTTTCGGCGACAACCAGCGCTGAAGTCAATGATAAAGCAGCTGCTGCTGATCCACTGATTGAAAATGGCATCATTGAAGCTGTTATTCCTACGTTGATATTGCCTCAAGTTAAAACCGCTAAGCAGGGAGTTGAATTACTTGGTCAATATATTGAAAAATACGGCGCTGGTGAGGGAAACAGCCTATATATCGCCGATGTAAATGAAGCATGGCTAGTTGAAATCGGTTCTGGCCATCATTGGATTGCAGTAAAAGTACCTGATGATAGCTATGCCATGATAGCCAATGGATTGAGAGTGCATGGGGTTAATCTTAATGCTAACGATGTACTGCATTCTAAAGGATTATTGGATTTTGTTAAGTCAAACGAACTGTTAGATAAGCCTGATGCTAAGTCATTCAATTTTGCCAAAGCATTTGGAGTTATTGGTGATGTCTACAATGTTGACCGCGAATGGCTAGGGCAACATATGCTATCGGCATCTAATGAACAAAATACACGATTACAGCAGTACCCTTTGTTTATGAAACCCGATAATAAACTGTCGGTAAAAGATGTGGCTGATGTACTCAGTGCAACGTATGAAGGCACCAGCTTAGCTGATAAAGGTGAACGCCCAATACGTGTAGAACGTCAGTTAGAATCTCATATTATCCAGCTACGTAAAGATATGCCTAAAGAGCTGCAAGGTTTGATCTGGCAAAGTTACGGTGTATTGGCTGAATCAGTATTAGTGCCGTTATACAGCAGCTTACAAGATTACCCAACGCCTTATACTATAGGAAACGATATTTATTCTGATGACTCTGCATATTGGCAATTCCGCAGTTTAACGGCTTTAGCTACCGCGAACCCTGACAAGTACCTACCGATGTTAAATGAGGTGTGGAACAAAGAAGAAACCAAGCTATATAAACAAGTTAGTAGCATGGATAAGACCCTGAAAACACTTTATAAAACGGATAAGCAAGCAGCGTTAGATATGGCGTCAGATTATTCTTATGGTCAACTTCAACGTACATTAAGCATGGCGACCGAAACACGTTATAAGATGATGACAGATCTGACTAAAAGTACCGAGAAAAAGTATTCAAAAGAAGAATTTAAGAAAATAATGAGCTTGTAATACCATTACTGGATAATAAAAAAGCCCCGATAGTTTTCACTATCGGGGCTCTTATCAGTTAACGCTTAAAGGAAGAATTACTTCTTCTCGTTAAGAGCCTTAACTTCTTCGATTACTGTCGCTGCAACGTTTGCAGGACATGGTGCGTAGTGTGAGAACTCCATAGAGAACTGACCACGACCAGAAGTCATTGTACGTAGGTGACCGATGTAACCAAACATTTCTGAAAGAGGAACGTCTGCTTTAATACGAGAACCAGTTAGACCAGCCATCTGATCTTTGATCATGCCACGACGACGGTTAAGGTCACCGATAACATCACCAACGTGATCTTCAGGAGTGAACACGTCAACAGCCATGATAGGCTCAAGAAGTTGAGCACCAGCTTTAGGCATAGACTGACGGAATGCGCCTTTCGCTGCGATTTCAAATGCTACTGCAGATGAATCGACTGCGTGGAAGCCACCGTCAAGAAGTTCAATTTCAACGTCAAGAACAGGGAAACCAGCTAGAACACCAGTATCCATCATGCCCTTGAAGCCTTTCTCGATTGCAGGCCAGAATTCTTTAGGAACGTTACCACCAACAACAGATGATGTGAACGTAAAGCCTGAACCTACTTCGCCTGGCTTCATGATGTAGTCGATCTTACCGAACTGACCAGAACCACCAGATTGCTTCTTGTGTGTGTAGCTATCTTCAACTGGCTTCGTGATTGTTTCACGGTAAGCAACTTGAGGAGCACCAACAATAAGGTCAACGCCGTAAGTACGCTTAAGGATATCAACTTTGATATCTAGGTGAAGTTCACCCATACCTTTAAGGATAGTTTCGCCAGTTTCTTCGTCCGTGTGAACTAGGAAAGATGGATCTTCTGCAACCATTTTACCGATCGCGATACCCATTTTCTCAGAACCGCCTTTATCTTTAGGCGTTACAGCAATCGAGATTACTGGAGTAGGGAAGATCATCGCTTCAAGCGTACACTCGTGCTTAACATCACAAAGAGTGTGGCCAGTTTGAACGTTCTTCATACCAACAACGGCGATGATATCACCAGCTTGTGCTGAAGTTAGTTCGTTACGCTCATCTGCTTGCATCTCAACCATACGGCCGATACGTTCAGTCTTACCAGTAGCACTGTTAAGAACAGTATCGCCTTTATTCAGTTTACCTGAGTAAATACGGATGAAAGTAAGAGCACCGAAACGGTCGTCCATAATTTTGAACGCAAGTGCTTTTAGTGGCTCGTCAACAGATACAGTAGCTACTTTGCCAGTTGGCTCGCCAGTTTCTGGATCAGTTAGCGGCTGTGGATCAACTTCCGTTGGAGACGGTAGGTAATCGATAACAGCATCAAGAATAAGTTGCATACCTTTGTTCTTGAACGCAGAACCACAGTACGTAGGGAAGAATGAACAGTCACGAGTACCACGACGGATACACATTTTAACTTGTTCATCTGTAGGCATTTCGCCTTCCATGTACGCTTCTAGAAGATCATCGTCTTGCTCTAGAGCAGTTTCGATTAGTTCTTCACGGTAAGCTTCTACATCGTCAACCATGTCCGCAGGAACATCAGTGATTTCGTAGTTTTCAGGAAGACCAGTGTCATCCCAAACGAATGCGCGACGGCTTAATACGTCTACAACACCAACGAAGTCGTCTTCACGGCCGATTGGTAGAGTCATAACTAGTGGAACAGCACCAAGAACTTTCTTGATCTGATCAACAACAGCTAGGAAATCTGCACCCATACGGTCCAGTTTGTTAACGAAGATGATACGTGCAACTTCTGAGTCGTTCGCGTAACGCCAGTTAGTTTCTGACTGAGGCTCAACACCACCAGAACCACAGAATACACCGATACCGCCATCAAGTACTTTAAGTGAACGGTATACTTCAACTGTAAAGTCAACGTGTCCAGGAGTATCGATAACGTTAAAACGGTGGTCTTTCCAGAAACAGCTTACTGCTGCAGACTGGATAGTTATCCCGCGCTCAGCTTCCTGTTCCATGAAGTCAGTTGTTGATTCGCCATCGTGAACTTCACCAGTTTTGTGGATCTGACCAGTAAGTTTCAGGATACGTTCAGTCGTCGTGGTTTTACCCGCATCAACGTGCGCGAAAATACCAATGTTTCTGTATTTCGATAAATCTGACATTGTCTTTCTCTATAGATAATGATGTTCTTAATTCGGCGGGAGTATACCACTTATTACCGCAAACAGAACATAGGTTCAGGGTTATTAAGTGACCATTTGTACCGCTTTTTTCATTAAACGATGAAATGTCGGCATCTAGCTAGCAATTATAGAGGGTAATTGCTTTGCTGTTTGCCCATTTGACGATGAAATCGACTCGTTAAGAATGACTAGCCTGTACAGATAACGTCACAAAAGAATATGTTTTCATGAAGTCACACAACTATTGTTGGCAACATCAACATCGTTTTCGATGATCTCCTAACCTAATAACTAAATAAACTAGGATGAGAATAGTGCGTGATTATGAAGACTTTAGTGCCAAAGTTAAACCTAACATTTCGATATTTGGTATAACTTCTTTATATTTTTTGAGAATACGCTACAAGTTTTATTAACTTGTAGCGTTAGACGTTGATTTAAGCAGTCAGAAGTTAATTACTTTCTTCTACTTCTTGAATGCGTTCTTTGCGCATCTGCTCTTCAAGCATAACGGCATTGATTTCTTCTAATACAGCATCAACATCTGCAAGCTCGGTGCTTTCTTCAAAGCAGCCAGTTAATTCTACATCAGGCTGTAGGTTACCTTCTTCATAAAGAGCCCAGATTTCTTTAGCAAACTGAGTATCAAGTAATTCAGGTGCGTATTGTCCGTAATAGGCCGTCATGTTATTAACATCACGTTCTAGCATCCATTTGGCATTGTTGTTAGCTGATGCATCAACGGCTTGAGGAAGATCGATGATTACCGGTCCGTATTGATCAACTAATACGTTAAATTCAGATAAATCACCATGCACAATACCTGCACATAACATACGCACGACACTTCGCATTACAGAAGCATGGTCGATAAGTGCCTGCTCTTTAGTAATAGAGACGTCATTTAAACGTGGGGCAACTAAGCCTTCGTCATCAGTAACAAGCTCCATTAACAGTACGCCATCAAAGCACCCGTAAGGCTGAGGCACGCGAACACCCGCATTAGCAAGTGTGTACAACGCGTCAACTTCGGCACTTTGCCATACTTGTTCTTGTTGGTCTCGACCGAACTTGGAGCCTTTTTCCATTGCGCGTGCGCGTCGGCTATTTTTTACTTTTCGGCCTTCACGGTATTGTGCAGCTTGTTTAAAGCTACGTTTATCCGCTTCTTTGTACACTTTCGCGCAACGAATGTCGTCACCACAACGTACAACGTAGACAGAGGCTTCTTTGCCACTCATTAATTGGTGTAGAACGTCGTCTACTAACCCATCATCAACCAGAGGTTGGATTCGTTTTGGTATCTTCATAGCGCCGTTATACATGAGTTATGTGTCGGAGGGAATACAGTGAAATAGATCTTTTTGCTTTGTTTACCCTAAGTATCGTTTGTGCGGTACAATTTAAGACGTAAGTTATCAAATGAGCGACATACAATGTCTCAAGAAGAAATTGAAGTAGAAGCGATTGGTATTGAAGTATCAACTCAACCAATTGAGCTTTATAAAGTATTAAAAATTGCCAACGCGGTAAGTGGCGGTGGCGAAGCAAAAATGGCCATCTCTGAAGGTTATGTTGCTGTTAACGGTGAATTGGAACAACGTAAGCGCCGTAAAATGTATGACGGTGACTTAGTTGAATTTAACGAAGAATATTATGTTGTGCTATGTGACCAGCCAGTACAAGAGACTTCTGATGAACCAGTAAAAAAGAAAACGGAAAAGCCCGCAGCGAAGAAACCTCAGCCAAAAAATGCTAATAAAGGCAACAAGCCTAAAAAGAGTGCATCGAAAAAGGCAAATAAGGGTGGTCAGAATAAATCATCAGAATCTAAAGCAGTCAATAACCCTGATCAGTCAACGGGTCGGAAGCTGATGAGTTTTTAATAGTACGGTTAATGCTTTAACTAAAGACTAAAGGTATAAAGATGAAAATAGGTGGTTTCATTGCGAGTATCCTTTTTTGCATATCATGGCAAGCATCGTCCGCAACGGTGTCACCTATTTCAGATGCGTTATGTCGAAATATGACGAAAGCAGGGGTGATGGACCACGCTGCTCCTGTTCAATGCCAACGTTTGAGGCAAGTGACATTTAACTATGTCGACTTTAATGGTAAGCAGCATAACGACGGGCATCTTGTTGTGTTAGATGCCGTTGCACCTCATGTTGGTCATCTTTTTGATTCCCTATTTTCTGTTAAATTTCCGATCAATAAAGCGATCACCATTGAGCATTATCAAGGTGATGACGATCGTTCGATGACAGATAATAATACTTCTGCTTTTAATTACCGTTCGATCAGTGGGCAGCGTTCGTTATCTTTACATGCGTATGGTTTGGCGATTGATATTAATCCCGTACAGAACCCATTTGTTGAATTTAGTACAACAAATACCGCTACATTTAAGCCGCAAGCAGGTATAAAGTATGCGAACCGGATGAAATACCGATTTGGTAAAACAGAAAGAGGGGGGATGGCAGAAGAGGTTATCGAGCTATTTGCTAAAAATGGTTTTCAATATTGGGGCGGTTTTTGGGATACACCTATTGATTATCAGCACTTTCAAGTTAGCCGAGATATGGCAAATCTGATGATTTCAATGAATAGCCAGCAAGCGAGTATGTTCTTTAAGCGTTATGTTGATTGGTATCAATCATGTAGTCGCTTTTATCCTCAAGCGCATTCACAGCATAAATTTAATGATTATGTCGAATACCTGAAAGATAAATTAGGGGTATCATCATTGAGTCAGACATATGTTCGTTCACCTTCACGAATTATCCAAGCCATACAGGTCGATTCTGTACGATCTGCTATCTGCGTTAAGCGATAATGGCTATTCTTGCTTAATTAGCGTTTAACGCTGGTTTTATACCGTTATATTAATTCTACTTCCTGTACTTGTTTGGTTCTTTGGCGGGGCATCGCCCATTTTTGAATACCCAGTGAAGTTAGGAACAGCTGAAATAGTTTTGGGTGTTTCTACAGCTTGTGAAGAGGTGGTCACTTTGGGGAGATTATTCGCATTGAACGCATTTTGGGCTTGCCAGTATTGATGTTGAGCACCGTATACATTGGCGAGAGCAATATTCGACATATAACCACCTTAGTTCAAAGATAACGTTAGTAACGATGTCTTTATCCTACCAAGGTGCTGCTATATTAATCAATAGAACACCGTGCAATTATTGTCAATTTATTGTCAGAACTATTTTGCTTAGTGTTTTTTACGCTTATGTCATTGATTGTAAGTTTTAATTAAAACAAGTTATTACTTACTTTCTAATTTAGCGATAGATAAGAAAGTATTCATTGCTTCAATGTCAAGATAGCCATCTGTTTTTTTGTGTTTTCGCAAAAATTGATAGCCAGAAACCACCTTGACTAATTCAGTGACTTTTTCATCGTTAGGAGTTTGCTCTGTAACAGCAGTGTATGCCGCTATTAAAGCATCTTGATCAACCACTTCAGCATGGCGATATAAATAACCACAGCCTGTCGCTAACCATTCTAAAGAGCAGTTTGCCCGTATTGCGATTTGGTTTGCTTTGGTGAAACTTGGCTCACTGCCTTTTAAATACTTACGGATAAGCGCTTCGCTGATATCTACGCGGCGTGCAAAACCACTCACACTCTCTTCTCCGATTAAGGTTTTTAGGCGGTCGGCAAATGTCATAATTTCGTACTCTAGTTCGAGGTTTCATTGTTATAGCATTGCTGCCATTGAGAAACCAGCATAGGATGAGGGCAGTTTTTTATGGAGAATGATGATGGTTAACAAGGTTGAGTTAGTACCACAAGGTCCACAGTTTTCTGAGCTTGTTCAAGGTTATTGGCGCTTAGGCGATTGGGGTATGAGCGCTCAAGAGCGTCTTTCATTCCTAAAACAGCACGTTGAAATGGGTATTACCACGGTTGATCACGCTGATATTTATGGTGGATATAGCTGCGAGCAGCTTTTTGGTGAAGCCATTGCATTGGAACCAAGCATGCGTGATCAAATTGAAATCGTGACTAAGTGCGATATCAATTTATGCACCGATTCTTTCCCTGATCGAAAAATTAATCACTACGATACGAGTAAAGAGCACATTTTAGGCTCTGTGAATAATTCATTGTCTCGTTTGAATATTGAAAATATTGATGTGCTTCTTATCCACCGTCCTGATGCGCTAATGGATGCTGATGAAGTCGCTGAAGCCTTTGCCCAATTGAAACAGCAAGGAAAAGTGAATCATTTTGGTGTTTCTAATTTCTCAGCGGCACAATTTGATTTGTTGCAATCGCGCCTTGATGCACCATTGGTTACTAATCAAGTAGAGATTAATCCGCTCAATTTTGATGTTGTTCATGACGGTACACTCGATCATTTACAAATGAAACGCACTAAGCCTATGGCGTGGTCTTGCCTTGCTGGTGGCGATATTTTTTCTGGTCAATCTGAACAGCAAATTCGTGTGCGTGATGAATTAGAGCTGATTCGTCAAGAAGTGGGAGCTGTAAGTATTGATCAAGTGATTTATGCTTGGGTAAAACGCTTGCCATCTAATCCAATAGCGATTGTTGGTTCAGGTAAAATTGAACGTGTTCAAGCCGCTGTTGAATCATTGAATATTGAGCTAACACGTGAACAGTGGTTCCGTGTATGGGCGGCGTCTAAAGGGCATGGTGTGCCATAGACGTTACTATATTTCAGCGTAAGTAATTTAAACGTTATTCAATGAAAAAAACGGTAGCTTAGAGATATAAGCTACCGTTTTTGCATCACCTAAAACGCGCTGTCTATCAACTAAGTTAGAGCGTCATCATTTGAGGTGGTTTTATATCACCGGTGTTGGTCGGATTCGATTTATCGCCACTCCATTCATACCAGCCGCCGTCAAATACGCTGATATTTTCCCAGCCCATTACGTAAGCGTAGAAAAACGTTGAAGAGGCACGCCAACCTGTACCGCAATAGAAAGAAACATCCTGTGCGGGTGTAATGTTCCATTCCTGCCATATACGAGTGATATCTGTAGCACTTTTCATGGTTAAATCGGGGTTACGAAAATCTTCAAGATGGTTTGCATCACTACCTGCATGTCCCCACTTTGAACCTTCAATACGTCCTTTGGGCTTGATGTATCGGTAACCACTAGTCACACCGATATATTCATCCCAAGTACGAATGCTCACTAAAGATTGTTCATCTTCTGGTTTGGTTAGCATTTCTTTTGCTTCAGGAATATCGATGATTAATTCGGGGTTAGCTGGAATAGTCTTACCAAAATCGACTTTATCCTTGTTGGTATTGAGTAACGGTTCAGTAGTGAACCCTGCGTTAACCCATGAGGTCCAACCGCCATTGAGTAAACGTACATCATCGACACCCGCATACATCATCATACTTGCTGCACGTGCTGCTGCTGTGTTATCGCGTCCATAAAGAATCACGGTGGTGTCATAACGAATACCAAGATCACGAATAATCTCAGTCAGTTTTTCGTCACTCACACGATTCCACCATGGTTCAGATTCAATTCTATTGGTATTAAGGTACAGAGCCGTTGGGATATGTGATGCAAGGTATTTACCTGGGGGGCCCCAAGCAACCTCGACCAATTTATACCCTTTTTTAGGTGCAAATGCTGACTGCTTACCTTCTACAACATCTTTTACCCATTGAGGTGAAACAAGATATTGGAATTTAGGTAAAGCCTCTAGTTCCCCGGTGTAATTCTGAAGGGGTTCATCGATGATACTGACATTTTTTAAGCCCTGCGTGTTAAGTGCTGAACTGAGTAGTTGGCTGCCCGTCTCATTGCAATATAAATACGTCGGCTTTCTCGTATCGATCTGTTTTTCTGTGAGTAAAGTTTGTAACGATTCCGGTGAAAGATCGTTGATCCAGTTGGCGTCAATATTGATTGCACCTGGAATATGGCCACCTTGAGTGGCACCGTCTTCTGGCCAACCGTTGTAATGATTACTTGAACGACAATCAATTATTTGAATATCAGAGGCTGGCATAACTGAAAGATCATTAAAGCTAATCGTCGTAGCTTGTGCCGAAAAACTGGCAAAGACAATGGCAGGGAAAACCGCCTTGGGAATGAAATACATCATAAAACCCTAAAAATAAAGAAGAAAAATATTATAAAGAAATTCAATGCAGCATAAGAAGCGCTGGATCATGACATTCTAAATCAATCATAAATATTTTGTGTAAATAGATCTCAGCTAATCCCACTTAAACTGTGAGTATTTGCCGTGCGTTCCCTCAGCTATAATCCATCCGCTCAATATAAAATATAATTAAAAGCTGAAACTAACGACTTGTTATCTGGCGTGGTATTTGGCTTCCTTTTAGTAATAACTAGGGCGTGTTGACGTTTCACATTCTAGCCTGTGAAGTCTGAAAACGTCTTTAGACAAGGCACGAAATGTAATATTTAGTCACCTAAATGCACATTGAGTAACGCAGTATAAAGCTTTTTCAGGCTTCACCCTTTGGGCTGAGACTATTTTTCCAGCTAACTACGTTAGAAATCTTATGATTAGAACCATTAGTCACTGCAATTTCTGCCTTGTTATCTGAAAAAATTGCTCTCAGCAGGCCGAATCTTGAAACGTCAACACGCCCTAATCTGCAATCTGCTCTGGATTTACGATCCAGTCCGCAAAAGGAAATAGAATGGCTCAATATGTAGTATGTGCATTGTATAAATTTGTTGCACTTGAAAATTTCGAAGCGATCCGTCAACCACTGACAGACGTGATGGAAAAGAACAAAATCCGCGGTACATTATTGCTGGCAAGTGAAGGCATTAACGGTACGGTTGCATCTACTCGCGAAGGTATCGATGCATTGTTGGCGTGGTTTAAACAAGATCAGCGCTTAGCAGATGTGGTTTATAAAGAGTCATTTGATGAAAACCAACCGTTTAATCGCACCAAAGTAAAATTAAAAAAAGAAATCGTGACAATGGGAGTCGAAGGTATCGATCCTCGTCATGTTGTGGGTACGTATGTAAAGCCTAAAGATTGGAATGCATTAATTGCTGATCCTGATGTCTTTGTTGTCGATACTCGTAATGACTACGAAATTGAAATTGGCACATTCAAGCATGCTGTTAACCCTGAAACAGAGTCGTTCCGTGAATTTCCAGAATACGTTGAAAAGAACCTAGACCCCGAGAAGCACAAGAAAGTGGCCATGTTCTGTACGGGTGGTATTCGTTGTGAAAAATCGACAGCTTATTTGAAAGAGCAAGGTTTTGATGAAGTTTACCACTTGGAAGGCGGCATTCTTAAATACCTAGAAGAAGTGCCAGAAAAAGAAAGCCTTTGGGAAGGTGAATGCTATGTATTTGATGGCCGTGTAGCGGTCGATCATCAGTTAGAGAAAGGGCAGTATTCAGTCTGTAATGCTTGCCGTCTACCTATTACTGATGCAGATATGCAGAATGAGCACTTTGAAAAAGGCGTGAGCTGCCCTCGTTGTGTTGATAAATATACTGAAGAGCAAAAAGGGCGTTTCCGCGAGCGTGAAAAGCAAGTTCAACTAGCTAACCTACGTGGTGAGCAGCATGTTGGTGGTGAAGCTGACAAAATTATTGAAGCACGACGTAAAGAAAAACTACAGCGTAAAGAGCAACAACGCGCGACAAAGAAATAAAAAGGCTACAAAAATTATGATTGCTGTTGAAGGACTTCTTCAATAGCATCTGAACATAGCTTAACCAAGAGTGGCGGTGTTTGATTAAACGCATGCATCGCATAAACCGTCACTTGCGGTAGCTGGTATCCAACCATTGCTGACTTTAATGTTCCTTTCTTTGCTCCCTCCCTAAATAAAAATTCAGGCACAATACCGACACCCGCCCCTGATTCAATTAAAGCTAATGCCGTATGGATAGAATCAGTAAAGCGTGTTGCAGAAAACATCGTTAAAACAGATTCAGGTATTGCTGTGTTTTGGCTAATACGTTCAAAATGATGAATGATTTTTTGTTTTTGCCAGCCATTTGCCACGTATAAACACTTTTCGAACGCCGTGTTTTTTTCTATTTTGAAATGTGGTGCACAACAGAGTACATCTCGAAACTGCCCGATACGACGTTGCTTTAGATTACTTGTAGGTGATTCGCCTACGCGTACTGCAAGGTCGATTCCGGATTGAAGTAAATCTACCCGTTGGTCATTGGCAGAGAGTGTTGGTTGTATTTCTGGGTACTGAGCGACGAGCTTGCCAACCGCTGGCGCGACGATCGTTCCCATTAATGCATGAGGTGCAGTAATATGAATATGCCCTTTGGGGGTTATTTGGCTTTCTCTGGCGTTATCCCATGCTTGTGTCGCCAATTGATTCATTTGTTGGCATTTTTCAAAAAAATCTTTTCCGGCTGGTGTTAATGTTTGTCGGCGGGTTGTGCGTTTTAATAACCCCACACCTAGCTCATCTTCAAGTACTTTAAGGTGTTGGCTAACAACAGACTTTGACAAGTTAAGTGATTCGGCCGCAGCGCTGATCGAACCCGATTCAACAACTTTCGCAAAAACTGACATATGACGAAGATAATTCACTTTAATTGTCCGTATTTATATTTACCCGAATATATTGTTCGTAAAAACAGAACAGTCATTTCTTATTGTTTGGTTTTTAAGTGTTAATTATTTCACTATATTTGTCATTAGAAATCTTATTAATGGTGGAAATAATAATGACAATGAACACACAAAAGACTCTTGTACTAGACGCCTGCAAGCAAGGCATTGAACGTTGGAAAATCGCTTTTAATACCCAAAATGCTGCAGGGTGTGCTGCTGAATATGAAGCTGATTGTGTTATGCATGCTCGACCATTTGGTGTATTTACGGGACGTGAAGAAATCCAAGCTTTTTGGCAAAAAATTATGAGTGATGGTTTTTGCGATGTTGATTATCAAGACACGAAATGGGAAGCCAAGGGTGATAACGGTTTTATTCTAACGTCATCTTGGACAATGAATAAAGTATTTGGTGTTGTGCATCGTGAGCATTGGTTATTGCAAGCAGACGGTACTGCGAAGTTACATTCAGATGACTTTGAGGTACAAGGTGAGCGTTAATTTACCCTCATAACAGATCATCTAAAAGCCCTCATGTTTTCACTCGCTTTAGTGAATAAATGTGAAGGCTTTTCTCTTTGTTTACGAGTCCTCAGAATTATCCCCGTCATGTTTCACTGCATACCGAATTGCAGCCCCACAAATCATAATTAACAAAAAAGGAATGGTAGCGACGGTGTATTCTGCCCATGCTTGATATGCAATGCTTTTTGCTAGAAGTAAATGCCCTAGAATTAATAATGCAGCACAAAGTAATGCCACTATCATCAATCTGCCTTCACTGCCAATAGACGATATTTTCATCATTTTTATCTCCTTGGTATATACCGAAGCGACCTAAAGACTAACGCTTAAGTCACTCTGAATTCTGCATGTTGAGGTAGCTTGGGTATAACAGTTGGGTGATGAGTCTATACCCAAGTTACCTCTAGATGCTCGTTTCAGCGAGAGTTTGTTGCGCTCTAGGCAAGGCACCTATTTATAGACCTAGTCATTCTACGTTGAAAATAAGGTATACATGTAGCGTGACGAGGCTCATAGTTGAATCACGAACCCCTTCGTTTTAACCCGCACTATGACGATAAATTGAACCAATGGTGCTCTATGCTGTATCAAATTAGTGGGATCATTTATGTAAGACGGATATTTTCAGGATAAGCTGATGCGATTAAAACTAACAATATTGGCAACGGTCTTAAGCATTTTTAGCCCGTTCTTGTGGGCAGAATCCCCTAGCTTTGATTGTGATAAAGCAAGCGGTCAGGTTGAAGAACGTATTTGCAACGACGATGCCCTTGCTGCATTAGATACGAAGATGGAGATGGTTTATGACCAAGCGATCCAGAATATTCCGGATTCAGAACGCTCAATAATGAAAGCAATGCAAAGAGGCTGGATTAAAGGTCGTAATGAGTGTTGGAAAGGACAAGACGAGCGAGCTTGCGTTGAATATGCCTATAAGAGTCGAATAGTCGATTTACAAGTTGCTGGTGGGCTGATCGAAGTGCCTTCGCCTGTTGGTTTTAATTGCCCCAATATGGCAGATAAACCCGTTACCGTGGTCTTTTATAATCAAACTGACCCTGCCAGTGCAATGATTACCGTCGGTGATGATCAAGCGTTAGCCTTCTCGACTCGAACAGCGAGCGGTGCACGGTATGAGGGGCAAAATGTCAGTTTATGGGAGCACCAAGGTGAGGCCTCTCTTGAATGGTTTGGTACAAAAATGCAATGCCAAGCAATAAAGCCAACGGCAGTGAATGCCAGTGATGATGCATTTTCATTTTTAGCATTAAAAAATACAGCCTATCAGGGTTTTGAAAGTGGGGCTTATCGCCGTGTTGTTTTAAATAATGGTTTATGGGTAGGCGAACCCTATCAACCTGGGGGCGCAGTTGCACCGCAAGTTATGCTTATTGATGGCATAAAAGCGACGGGGGATTTAAATGGTGACGGTGAAGATGAAGCCGTTGTGCTACTAAATTATGCCCCAGGTGGAACAGGGCAGTTTTTGAATTTAGCGGTTATGTCGAAGACGGGAGCTCAAGCACCCAGTAAAGCTGACAATATCGCGACAATATATGTTGGTGATCGGGTACGTGTTCGCGATCTTCAGATTAAAAATGGCAAGATTGTTTTAGGTGTTGTGCAAGTCGGCCCCAAAGATTCCATTTGTTGCCCAGGAGAAGTGGCAGAACGAGTATGGCAATTAAACGGCACGACGTTACAAGAAGTAGAATCGAATAAACAAACGTCACGGCTAAGTCCCAAAACGTTAGCTGGAAATTCTTGGGTACTTGAGAGTTGGCGCTACGGTGAATCTGCATATCAATCGAAACCTATTACGTTGTCTTTCCAAGATAATAAATTCGTTGGTCAATCTGGCTGCAACCGTTATTTTGCGACAGTGAAAGCGGGGAAAATGCCTGGTGATATTTCAGTATCGTCACTGGGTTCAACGCGTAAAGCTTGCCAAGATCCAAAGCTATCACAAAACGAAAATCGCTTTTTAAAGCAGCTTGCAGACGTCCATCAGTTCTCATATTTTGCGGGTAAACTAGCGTTAAGCTATGGGCAGGGCAGTCATTATGGCGTGATGATTTTCTCGCTTGATTCATCGCTAAAATCTGAGTAAAGAAAATTAAAGCGCAGCCAATATTCGTTCATAACAATGCCATTTATGAATATTGGCTGCGTTTTTAATGGTAGCTCTAACATCAAAAATTGAATTGTAATCCATTATTCTTGAAGTTGAATGCCCCCCTTTGCTTGCGCATTTTTAAGTAAAGCAAGGCGCTGAATGTCTGATTCAGACTGTGTATCGTTAGATAAATCAGGCACTGGGATGCTGTCTGCTGTATCTAAATGCTGAGTGAAAATATAATTTTTATTAAACGTTAACATGTGTAATGGCTCTGTGCTGTGTGTGCTTATGCATAATATGTTGTCGTCTGCTGGTTAATAAAGCATCATCCCTGTTCTTTTTTTTAGTAGATGAGGTAGCAGGCGTAGATTGAATCAATGACGGTGTAGTTATCACTTTTTTGATTAAACATGCTTGCTACCTTCAACAAATTACTTGCTAGTTTGGTCTTTTAATCGTTGAACCGCTTGTTTCGCAGAATTAAATGCAAAGTTATTCAGTTCAATGTCTTGTAGCCTGATCCATTCGACTTTTTCTACATCATCCCTAGCTTTTAGTGCTGGTTTTTCGTCTAAGGTAACAACGAAAAAAGTATCACAGGTTTTATATTCAATACTTTTGTAACGGTATGTATTTGGGTATGACGCGATATATTTTGCATCATGCACGATAAAATCAAGTTCTTCTTGTAACTCTCTCGCCAAGGCTTGCTCAAGCGATTCATCAGGGTCAACAAACCCTCCTGGAAGGTCTAACATCCCTTTACCTGGCTCTCTTGCTCTGGTCGCGACCAAGATTTCATCTTTATAGCAGATACCGGCTAAAACAGCCGCAGCTGCATTGTGAAAATACGTGAAATCACAGGTATCGCAACAAAACACTTTTGGTGGCTGAAAGGCTAAACTAGCTTCACCACAAGATGGACAATAATGTTGTTTTGTTTCAGATGTACCGAGCCAAGTTAGAATAAAATCGGCAATGTCTTGTGGTTGGTTAAGATCGAGTATTGGTAGTTTGCAATGCTGTTTGGCTTGTACTACATCATCGGTTGTGAATGCAATGATATGTTCATCATTAGAGTACAACAAAGGTTTCCCATAAGCAGGGCGATGAATTTCGATTTTTGGGAATGTCTCATCCCGAAAGCCTTCCACTAACACAATATCCAATTGGCTATGATCTAATTGCGCCAAGCATTCTGCTAATACAGGCTCGCCACGGTCGGGTTCTGTATATTCGAAATACATCATGTGGCGTGATTTTGTGGCTAAAAGAGTTTGGTCGCAACCTGCATGACGAAGGCGATAGCTATCTTTCCCTGGCTTATCCGGGTCGATGTTATGGTGACTGTGTTTGACTAAACCAATACGTAATCCTTGCTGTTTTAACAAAGGAATCAGCTTCTCAAGTAAAGTTGTTTTACCTGAACCACTGTAGCCAGCAAAACCAATGATTGGGGTCATATTCGTCTCAATACGTCATCGTAAAAATAGAGAGGCATTTTAGAGGAAATAAGACGTTACGTCATTGTCAGTTAACAGCATGTTTTTTGCCACATAAACGGCATAGTTATTTAATTATTGTATTGAAGTTGAGTAATTGATGAATTTTTACTCCTGAAATGCATATTCGGTCTAAAGTTATTTTGTAGCTAGGTTATTCAATTGTCTGACAGCTTGAGCGATAAAGTAACAACGAAAAAAATGAAAGATAATCAGGATGGTGTCTTTCACATCGAGTAATTAATAATAATGGCATCAGGGAGAGTGCAATGTGGGCGACGTTGGATTTTGAAGCTTCTGGATTATCAGATCAATCTTACCCAATTGAAGTAGGTTATTCTTTACCAGACGGTTATGGAGAAAGTTTACTCATCAACCCTTTAACAGCAAGCGATGTATGGCAGCATTGGGACGATTATGCTGAAAATGAAATACATCGAATTTCACGAAAAGAGCTTGAAATTAAAGGAAATCAAGTGGTTGAAGTGTGCCAGCATCTAAATGCTGTTCTTGGTAAATTTGAACATGTTTTTTGCGACAGCCAATGGGATCTTTTTTGGTTAGGCCGGCTTTATCATGCGGCGCACATGCGGCCTTCATTTATGTTGACAGAAATTGGGCACTGGCTAATGCAAGAAAATGGTATTGAGCGATCTCGCTTTCAATTGGCATTGGAAGAGCAAGGTCCGATAAAGCACCGAGCAATGGAAGATGCTAAACAAATTCGACTCGCAATAACACGTTTAGTGGAATGAGATGTGTGTTTATTCGTACAGTAAAACAGATTAAATAATGACACTGTAGCTACTGGTAAAGTGGTTACAGTCGTTTATTAAGCCGTTACAATCACACCATTATCCCTTTCTTCATTGAGCGGCTCTTGCTTACCCAAACTCTACGTGTTGCCATGTTTAATGTATCAATGTCTGAACCTGTATCAGGTCAAATTCTTAAGCAAACAGCCAACGCAGAAAATAAACGCTTCTCTAAACTTGCAACCATTATTCAATCTGTCCGTCCTGATGTGTTGTTACTGTGCGAATTTGATCACCCGGGCGATGGAGGTGATGACGGTGCACTAGCCAATTTTTGTCATCATTATTTGGCTGTACCTCAGTATGAACAAGACGAAATCGACTACCCTTACCAATACTGCCCGCCAAGTAACACTGGTTTATTAAGCCCGTTTGATTTAAATGGTGATGGCGTAATTAGTTTGCCGGAAGATGGACAGGGTTTTGGTGAACATCATGGTCATTTTAGCTTTGTGATCTTGTCACGCTATCCTATAAAAATGGACCAGATTCGTAGCTGGCAGCATCTATTATGGAGAGACATGCCTGAACATTGTATGCCTGAAGGTTTCTACAGTGAACAAGCACAAAGTGTATTGCGTTTGTCATCAAAGAATCATGTTGTTGTACCTATAGAAGTGAATAATCAGGTTATTCACTTATTGTGTTGCCATCCAACTCCGCCTGTTTTTGATGGTGAAGAAAAGCGTAATGCGCGTCGTAATCATGATGAATTACGTTTAGTCACCGATATTATCAATAACGCTGATTATTTAGTGGATGATAACGGTAAAAATGGTGGGTTATCAAAGGGTGATTCGTTTGTAGTACTGGGTGACTTAAATGCAGACTCAGCGGATGGAGACGGTATTAAGGGCGCGATCCAAAGCTTGATTTACCATAGCAGAATTAATCGTTCAGTTAGCGCGGGTACACTTACACCGAAGAGCCTAGGTGGTCGTTTTCATCGACCTTGGCAACCTCGTTCTGGTCGTTCAAATGAGTGGACGCATTTAAGCGGTTTACGATTGGATTATGTATTACCGTCTGTGGATCTCAGCGTTAAACAAACAGGGGTGTTCTGGCCGGATAAAAAAGACCCTTTGCGCCATTTAATTACCAATGAAAAGGGTAAAGAGCGAGCACAAGATGGTTCTGATCACCGCTTAGTATGGGTCGATTTACAGTTGTGTTCTCAATAAAAAACAAAGTGCTAACCCTCAATATATTAATGTGACCTATCTTTAATGAGAGCCATTAATGTAAGAGATGCGTTTTAACGACAAGGAGTGGGTTATGCCAGATAAAGTATTAAGCGGTGAAGGGCTTAGGGGACAAAGCGCAGGCTCAACCGCGATTTGTACCGTGGGCAAAACGGGAACAGGGCTTACTTATCGGGGGTATGATATTTCCGATTTGGCAGAGAGTGCTGATTTCGAAGAAGTGGCTTATTTACTGTTAAAAGGAAAGCTGCCCACTCAGGCACAATTGGATGCTTATAAAACGGTACTGATTTCTTATCGTGGCTTACCGCTGGCATTGAAGGTGGTATTAGAACAAATACCCGCCGATGCTCACCCAATGGACGTGATGCGAACAGGGTGTTCTATGCTAGGCAATCTAGAGCAAGAACATGAATTTGGTGAAGAGTACGACAAAGCCGACCGTTTGCTTGCATTATTTCCTGCCATTATTTGTTATTGGTATCGTTATAGCCATCATGGGGTTCGCATTGAAACGTACTGCGATCAAGATAGCTTAGGCGGTTACTTTTTAAAAATGCTGACAGATAAGTCACCGTCTGAATTACATAAACGAGTAATGCACTGTTCGCTAATTCTTTATGCCGAGCATGAATTTAACGCATCAACATTTGCCGCGCGTGTTTGTGCTTCAACATTGTCTGATTTACATTCTTGCATTGCCACCGCGATTGGTACGTTACGAGGCCCATTACATGGTGGTGCCAATGAAGCAGCTATGGCAATGATTGAACAATGGCAAACTGCCGATGAAGCTGAGGCGGGCATTTTGGCTATGTTGTCGAAGAAAGAGAAAATAATGGGGTTCGGGCACGCGGTATATACCGAATCTGATCCACGTAATGTGTTAATTAAACATTGGTCGAAACTGTTGGCAGAAGAAACTGATGATGCGGTGTTATATGCGATTTCAGAGCGTGTAGAAACCGTGATGAAACGAGAAAAAGGCTTGTTCTGTAATGCCGATTTCTTTCATGCTTCGGCATACCATTTTTTGAATATACCCACGAAGTTGTTTACACCTATTTTTGTTATGAGTCGCTTAACCGGTTGGGCTGCGCATGTGTTCGAACAACGCGATCATAATCGTATTATTCGCCCAAGTGCCGATTATATTGGACCCGAACATCAAGATTGGTTACCCATTGATAAACGGCATTAGCATATGTTCAATGAATTCTCGCTGAAATGAGTATCTTGAGGTAACTTGGATATACAAGGTAAACGAGAAGATATCTGGCTGAGGGGCGATGGTGACTCATGATCTATTTACGGCGCTAGAGGCCGACGATAGTCGTTCAAAAGGGGAGTGGATAACCATTCCTCAGGGTTTATTGTATTGGTCACCTCAGCACTTTGCGCAACCGCAAGCTGAACACTATTTTAAGTGTTTATTATCCGAGTTAAATTGGCGACAAGAATCCATCCGTATTTTTGGTAAGCAAGTTCTGCAGCCCCGCTTACAGGCTTGGTGTGGAGATGTACCTTATACCTATTCGGGTTTAACTATGAACCCCGATCCTTGGATAACTACATTGCAATCGATTAAAGAAAGCTGCCAAGCGATCACCAATACATCGTTTAATTCGGTGCTCGCCAATCAGTACCGTGATGGGAGTGATTATATGGGGTTTCATCAAGACAATGAAAGAGAGCTAGGTGTTCAGCCTGTCATTGCTTCGGTGAGTTTGGGGGAAGAGCGGCGTTTTGTATTAAAGCACTTGCACACCAAACAAAAAATTGAGTTCACAATGCATTCAGGCTCGTTACTGATCATGGCTGGTGATACTCAGCAATATTGGGCGCATTCCGTACCTAAAACCGTCAAGCCGATGCTACCTCGAATTAATCTTACGTTTCGACATATTTACAGATAACCTATACCCAAGGGTAAAGCAGTTCGATGTCTCATTTTTTAACGCCATTTTTCCTTTTGGCATCATTTTAACCGTACCCTGACGTTTGATTGGTAGCATTTTTGTGCGTGCAATATTAGAGAACTGTTGAAGAACAACAGATCGTTGTCTTATAGAATAGGCTAATGTTCAAGGAATTGTATGAAACCTTCAGTCTTAAAGTCGTTATCTAACATTAAGTTACGAATGACCCCGGTCATATCGTCGATATTGTTAACAGGGTTGATTGCATCGACAACAGTGAATGCGACATCAAGTAGCGTTGAGCCGTATGCGGTAACAAGTACTTTTCAGCAAGATGCCAATATGATTCGTGATACTTACGAATCGCAGCTTTACACATTACCCGCGTTTAAATCTGGTCATTATGGGTTGAGAATGTATCGCCAAACACTCGACTCTAAATACAACGCAGCGGTATGGTCAGACATGGCACGGGTTGCGAGTCGCTTAAATAAATTTGCTACTGAAGTGCATACACCTGAGCAGATTGCTGCGTATTCACAACAGCGTATAGATGGCTACCTTGATGAGAAAGATGAACGTAGCAAATTACGTTATGCCGCAACCAAGAATATGCCTGAATACCTTTATCTTGGTGTTGATCTATTAGGTTCGATGGCCCGCGCAAATGAATATGGCCTTAAACATCGTGAAGATGAAAAGTTACGTAATGTAATAGAACGCTACGACTTTAAAAAGTATGCGACGAATGAAGCGATGATCAAAGCATGGGCAGCCCAAATAGCCAATCAAGTGTATTGGTTACGTCAGCTAGGCGAACAGGATGTGGTAGATGATTTTATTATGGCTTTTAAAAAAGCCTATCCAGACAATCAAGATAGCCAGCTTTCAGCTTATCAGTTTGGTAATAAAATCTATGGCTTAACCCATATTATTTTTGCTGCTTCAGAATATTACCAACACCCGATTAAAGAACAAGATTACCAATGGGTTTTTGATTATTACCGACAAAATATCGATACCATCATCGAAAGAGCAAAAGAAGATGTGATTGCAGAAGTGGGCATTAATTTCTTGTTAGCTGGTTTGGATAACGATCCTGTTGTGCTAAAAACCCGAAAAGTAATTCAAAATGCGATAAACCGCGAGCATGGTTTGGTGCCATCTGTTAGCGGTGGTGTGGGTCTTCTTGATGGGGAGCACCGTAATACTTTGGCGATTATGTTGTTAGATTGGAAAGGAGCGCATGTTGCGCCTACCTATAAACAGCAACCTGATGTTTTCTCGTCGATGCCCTATGGTTTAGAAGCTAAGTAAACGGACTCTGAATCATAGCCTTTATGCTGACAATATTGTATTTATGCTGAAATAACATGTTCAAAATGGTGCTAACGTAACGAGAAAAAACAGTTAGCACCATTCCTATGGTCATATCCTATCGATAGCAGAATGCTATTATTTAACGCTTTTCTTACCCCAGATTTCCACTTTTGATTTTTTAGTTACACCCACTGCATTCAGTGTCACATTGCCAACACTACTGTATTCCAAGTCGATTGACTTTAGTTTTAGGTCATCACCTGCCAGCGTCATTGCGCGTGTTGACATGCCGTTCGTCAGTGTGCCCAAAGTATCTAATTTTTGAGATGAACCGTCAGTCATATTAACGGTGATGTTTTTGATGTTTACTGTGCCTTGCGTACAAGTCAGTTTTATTTTGGAATACGCACGATGACCTATAAGTGGGGTAGGTGATACCGTGTCTGTTTCGGTTTTAAAGTTAACGGTTTTCTCTGAAATCTTAACCCACTCACCATCGCCATTTGTCACTGTCGGTTGGTTATTTGTATTGGTTGATGCGCAGCCTACTAATGTTGATAGTGCTAAAAAAAGGACGGCAAAAAAAGAAAGAAATTTCTTCATCGAAAAGGACTCGCTCAGTAAAAAAGGGAAGGTATACCATTTTAGATAAGCAAATGGTCAGGTAATTGCTCAGGAAAAATTGACAATATTAACCAGCAAGAATGATCAGATACTTGTGTAGATTGGTATCAGTTGAGCGAGAATCATACTGGTGTGAATGAGGAAGTAACGTAAATTAGGATAATAAAAAAGTATAACAATGAAGTGTTCTGAAATAGCAAAGAAGACTCGCCATAGTGTAATTAGCACTATGGCGATAGCAACTATTTAGAAGTATTTGCCTTTTATCGTGTTGTATTTACCTTTTAAACTACTGACCGTAAATGTTTTAACTGTAATGTTAGGTGACCAGTAAGCGGCGTTCCAGCCTGCTTTTAGTTTTAGTTGGCGAACAAACTGTTGAGGCTTTGGCAGTTGTTTCCAGACTTGTGGTAAGAACAATGCTTGTTCATTGGCATTGGATAAAATCACACCCACTTTATGAGAACTTAAGAATTCAATTAACGCTTCTTCAGACTCGATATCGACTGTTTGAGGCTCTGATAAAACAGAAATCTCAATAGTTAAATCATCAAGTTGGTCTTCTGTTAGTGGCATAAAACGTCGGTCTTCATACGCACTTGCTCTGGCTTTATTATGTACTTCAAGCACCAATGGCGAGTACGCAACCGTTGAACCAAGGCAACCTTGTAGCTGTCCGTTCACTTCTAATGTGACGAAGCAAGCGGAAGGAGCCAGCAATTTCTTATGGTATAAATCAAGTTGTGGGGTTTTAATAACGCCTGTTGATAAATGCCCACGAATCGCTTCACGAGCAATATCTAAAAGTTGAGTTAATTCCCCTTTATTGAATTTCTGATACGAGGTAACTGACATATCCAACGACTCTCTCCTTATCTCCAGCGGTATCACCAGAGTTTTTTAATTCCATTCGTGTTAATTGGTATCCCCGTTTTTTTGCTAGTAGTAGCAACGCATTAATTCCTGTTGAGCCACACGCTTGCTCTGCAGTTAATGATGGTTCAAAACGTTCGATGGTAGAGCAGGTGTTTTGATCAATACATTGTGCATCCGCATAGGGATGAAAATGGCTTAAATCGCTACTTATTACGAGCAGTGTATCCTCTTGCTGCCACAGTTCACCGATGATCTTTGCTACCTGAGTAGCGGAAATATCGCTAGTGAGCAGTGGTAACAAAGTAAACTGGTGTAAGCATGTTTGTAAAAAAGGCAGCTGTACTTCAAGGCAATGTTCTTGCGCATGAACTTGATCTGACACCTTAATATCATCTATTTCAATTAAATTATCAATAGATTGTATGTCGATTGATACGCTGCCTAATGGCGTCGAAAAATACCGTGAATTAGGCACTGCGCAACCATGAAATGCGTATCTATGACTAGGTCCTACCAAGATGACCTTTTTAATGGTTTCAGCCTGAGGTTGAAGTTGGCAATACGCTTTTGCAGCCACTTCACCGGAATAGATATAGCCAGCATGTGGCACAATTAACGCGCGGATTAAATTGCAATGTGTCGCTGGTGGTGAAACCCAATCATCAAGTTGTTTTTGCAGCAGTGGTGCAGATTTTTCATAAAATCGACCAGCCACTGCAGGGGAGCGAGTTGTCATCGGCCTATTTCCATAGAAATCACACAGATATCCTGTACAGGACTATATTTAGTATAGGTAAGAATATTCCTTTGTGAGTCAGAAACATGCAATCACCTCCAGACTTTTTTAAAACACAGTATTGGCATCGTTTAGATGACGGTCGCGTTGTGTGTGATTTGTGTCCACGCCATTGTCGGTTGCGCGATGGAAAGCTTGGGGCATGTTTTGTTCGGCAAGCACACAATGGGGAAATTGTGTTAACGAGTTATGGGCGTTCAAGTGGGTTTTGTATCGATCCTATCGAGAAAAAACCGCTCAATCATTTTTACCCTGGCACTTCAGTGCTGTCTTTCGGTACGGCAGGGTGTAATTTAGGCTGCAAATTTTGCCAAAATTGGAGTATCAGTAAATCGCGTAAGATTGATACTTTAGGGCAGCAAGCCATGCCAGAACAAATCGCCCAAGCAGCAAAATCACAGGATTGTGACAGCATCGCTTTTACTTATAACGACCCAGTGATTTTTTTGGAATATGCAGTCGATGTTGCTCAGGCTTGCCATGAAGAAGGAATCAATAGTGTCGCGGTGAGTGCGGGGTATATATGTGATGCGCCCAGAGTTGATTTTTTCCGTTATATGGATGCAGCCAATATTGATTTAAAAGCCTTTACTGAGCATTTCTATCACAATATTTGTAGCGGCCACCTTGCGCCAGTGCTTGATACCTTGTTGTACCTTCGACATGAAACGGATGTGTGGTTTGAAATAACCACGTTATTGATCCCCGATGAAAACGACAGCATTGCTGAAATCGAAGCATTAAGCCGTTGGGTATTTGACAATTTAGGACCCGATATTCCCATTCATTTTAGTGCCTTTCATCCCGATTTTAAAATGGTCGATAAGCCCAGAACAGCGCCTTATATTGTGCAGCGAGCGAGAGAAATTGCGATTAAGAACGGATTACATTATGCCTATGTCGGTAATATTTATGATGAAGCCGGAGATAGTACCTATTGCCCTAATTGCAGTGAAAAAGTGATTTCACGCAATTGGTTTCAGCTTGGACAATATGCTGTAGATAGTACAGGGAAATGTTCATATTGTGGTTATCAGTTGGCAGGACGGTTTACTGCAAAGAAAAAAGCATTTGGACGGCAGCGCATTCCAATTCGTATTAGCTGATTTTTACTAAGTTTTTTATTGAAATATTGTATTCGACCATTGTGTTTGACCCACGCTTTCCATTATCGTACAGCTACAAAGTTAATTAGCCCAAATGGAACACCATGTCTACAATGACCATTGAACAGTTATCAGAATACAAAAACCTTGTAATTACTCAGCCACATTGCCCATTTTGTGTAAAAGCAAAGGCGCTTTTAGATGATCGCGGTACTGAGTACACAACATTAGTACTCGGTACTGATCTTGAAAAAACAGAGATGGTTGCTTTCATCGAGCAAGTTGCTAATACGACAGTTCGCACCGTGCCTCAAATTATGCTTGATGGTAAATATATTGGTGGTCATGATGATTTAGTCGCTTTTCTTGAGCGCCAAGTGAATACCGAAGAATTAGGTGATTTCGAACTGTAAGTTTGAATGACTTCAAAGGCTCCTACGGGGGCCTTTTAAAATCATTTAGAATCAATAAATAACATATAAATTCAACGATTTATTGATAAGAGATGTTGCTGGGTATTGTTAATTGTTGCTGTTTTTTTTTGTCATAATGTGGACAATGGATTTAGTTCTTTTGCTTCATTTAAGTCGTCAGATGCCAAGTGCGCATATGTCATGGTTTGCAACATCCCCCCATGTGAGTGAGATCCATGGGGCTGATGGTGGCTTTCAGGTGATTATGGCTTGTTGAAATACCGCGCCTTACACCCATTTCGTAATTTCAGCTTATGGGTTAAATCTTAAACTGCCCAATTAGATTCTTTAAACGGCCGGATAATGCATTTAGCTGATGACAGGCTTCTATCGTCTGGCTGGAAGCGTCTGACGTTTGATAGCTTTGTTCGCTGATTTTCTCTATGTTCCGGCCGATATCAGAAACCACGGCATTTTGTTCTTCCGTCGCGGCCGCAACCTGGGTGTTAATATCATTGATGGTGGAAATGGTTTGCTGAATCGCGGCTAAAGAGCTACCTATCTTGCCTGCCAGTTCTAAGCTTAATTTACTGCTGCTTTGCCCTTCATCCATCACATCAACGGCTTCTTTGGTGCCTTGCTGCAGTTGTGTAATCATTTCCTGTATTTCAAGCGTTGATTGGTTTGTTCTGTGTGCCAGTGAACGAACCTCATCTGCGACAACAGCAAATCCCCGGCCATGATCGCCGGCTCGGGCTGCTTCAATCGCAGCGTTCAGCGCGAGCAGATTGATTTGATCTGAAATACCATTGATGACATCGATGATGGCTCCAATTTTGTCGGTTTGATAGGCGAGGTTGGCAATGACCGAAGAGGCTGAATTAACATTGCGAGATAACGCTGACATCGAGTCAATGTTGCTTTGGACAATATCGATGCCGTTCGACACTTCATTGTTGCCTTGCTGAGCCGAGTCCGCAGCGATTGAGGCGTTGCGTGCCATTTCCGAAATGGTGGTGCCCATTTCATTAATCGCCGTTGCGATTTGCGTTGTCTGCTCTTTTTGATCCTCTACAATATTTCCTGCACCTTCAGAGAGCTGTTTGGTGTTTTCAATTGAGGTGACCAACTCTGTACTGACTTGTGAAACTTCTTTTATCGAATCGTGTATTTTTTCGATAAAGCTATTGAAACCTATTGAAAGCTCAGTTATTTCATCATTACCTTTTATTTCTAATCTCTGGTTGAGATCGCCTTCACCTTCACCAATGTCACGCATTAAATGGGCGACATTGCGGATCGGAGTCACGATCTTTGCGGCTAAAAACGCAGCAAGAAGAGTAAATAATACCGCTAGGACGATATTAATGAGGATATTTTTTTCAGTGACGGCGTCAAAGGCGCGGTATAACTCGTTTTCGGAAATTTCAGCAACAATATACAAATCGATAATGGGCAAATAACTTGAAGCAATAAGGTGTGTACCTTGATCGGTATTCAGTTTATCAAGGCTGAACTCTTGCTGATTCAGCAATGTTGATGTCAGAGAAGCGGGTAACTGATTTTTCATGATTCCCGTCTCAGGCTGTATTCTGATTTCGCCCTGTTGTGAGACAAGATACACGCCACCTGTTTCGCCCAACTTGTATTGTCGCAACATGTCGGATAATTGACTGAGGTCAATTGCCATACCGGAAACCGATAGCGGCTCGCCATTTTTAGTGGTCAGATTATTGATAAATAGGCGTTCCTGTCCTTCTTGGCCAGTATCAAAAGTCAGATTGACGGCTTCACCAGTACGAAGTTGGTTATATAACCATGAGTAGGCTGGATCATCGGCTGAAACTGCCCCTCTGAGCCCTTCGCCCGAGCGGTAGTCATGTAAGCCTTTCATTGAAACCAGGAAGGTACCGTTTACATTTTCCATCCTCGCCAGCGAATCTAATTGGCTTAAGACTTCGGCTCGTCTGCTATCGGGTTCGCCATTTATTATCCAGTTCTGAATAAAGACATTGCTGGCTAATTGACTGGCTGCTTGAACCGGAAGGTTAATATCACTTTCTATGGCTTCACGAATGACCGCAAGGGCTGTCGGTAACTGTTGCTCTTCAACTTGCTTGAGCATCAACTGTTTTACCTGATAATTGTTTATCAGTGTTGTTGCTGAAAGTGAGAAGAGTAGCGCAATACAGGTAGCGAATATGATTTTATTTTTTATTGATATGCGATTGAGCTTATTCATTGGTTACTTCTACTTCAGGTAGCAAATAAAGAGAGGGGTATACCAACACCGTTAAATATCTTGTCATTCAGAGCTTCTCTGGGAGGCAAGTTCCAGGATAGTGATTGAAGGAAGGGTAGATCCCTTTTGAAATCGCTAGACACAGAAATTGCTTTCCAGAGAGGCTCCCTTTGGGCGAGTTTAAAATGGTCTTATACTGCGTTGAAAGCTTTTGATTTAGAACCCTAGAACTTCAATCTTTCGCCTAGTCTAAAGCCATTTTAATTCTCTCTGATTGGTAAGATATCTAATGGTGTTGGTATTTTATTTATCCGTTCATTAACAAAAGATCGCATGGATTAAATACTAATTGGTATCCATGGCGTGTCGAGTAAAGGACTGTAGTGAGTCACTTTACACTTGCCGTTTTATTACTAGCACCTTTCCATGCGTAGATGCCGCAAGGAACACCATATCCAAGTTAATTGGAATGCAAGGCTCATGCCCAGAAGGTGCCTTAATTGGCAAACACTTAGCGCCATCGGCTTCAATAATAGAAATTGTGAAAGGGGATGTATTTTTGAGCTGCTCAACAAGGTTTGGTGTGATCCCTGACACTTTGGTTTACAGGCGTAAAAGCAATCCGTTTATTTTGGTGCTCGGGCATAGTGGTAACGAGCTGGCTGAGCGTTATGAAAACAATGCGAAAATCAGTATTGTCGTGAACCCTGATTACCGGCGGGGCATGTTTGGTTCAATTCAGGTCACATCGGCGGCTTATCACGCAGTATGCGAGAGCGCACATCGCAAGTATCAAATTGATTACTGAGATATCACTTTTATCAATTTGATAGCCGTTGTATCAACTCCGTTAATTAACTTACCATTCAGAACACCACGGTGAGTCGAGTACAACACCACAGAAGCTTTTGATGTGTTCAGAGGGTTTTATTGGTTGTACTCCCGTCCCTGTCGGTAACGGCCTACGCCCAGCATTGGCGTTCGAATTTTTTAGGGGACATCAAAAAATGATGCTTGATTAGCCAGCTCTGCGTCCTTCTTGGCGCTTTCCCGCATAGAGTGTAAAGTGTTTGGTGTCGCTAGGGTTGGATTGGATTCAGCGTTAATTTTAAACTGGATCCCCACGCCGCAAAAACCATTAGGTTTATGATTATTGTGCTTTTGTAAGTCTATGTTTATAAAGGTTTTAGCTTCTAGGTAAGGACTCCTGCAGGAGCTTTTTTACTATATGGTGAATACATTGTTGTATGATGTACGCATTAACCCAAAAGGACAGGAAGACGAGCCATGCAACGTAATCATCAATTATTTTTCGGCAAAGTGAAGCAACAATACGACTTTAATACCGCAATTGATAAAACGCCTATTGTCGACGGCGCTTTTCTTACTGTATTGGGTTTTGAAGGGGACGAGTGTGCCGAGCCAAAGCACCATGGTGGTGTTGAAAGGGCGGTACATCATTACCCTGCTGAACATTATGCGTATTGGATGCAGCAGTACCCAGAGCGTGATTGGCAAGCTCCGGGTATGGGCGAGAATATTAGCACCCTTGGAATGACCGAAGATACCGTGTGTATTGGTGATCGTTACCAATGGGGTGAAGCTATTGTTGAAGTGAGCCAACCACGTTCGCCATGCTATAAATTGAATAAAATATGGCAGGTCGACAAGCTATCGGTAGAAATGCAAAACATTAGCAGATGTGGCTGGTTATACCGTGTTATTCAACCTGGTTTCGTGCGCAATGATGATCAGCTGGTGTTAATTCAGCAAGCAGAGAAGCCGCTTACCGTTAAACAGGTATGCAATATGTTTTTCGGTGAACCGCTGAGCCCTGAATACTTGATGGTATTAGAGCAATGCACGGCATTGTCGAACAGCTGGCGTGACAGGGTAACGGAACGTATCGAAACCGGCACGGTAGAGAACTGGAATTTCCGTTTATTAGGTCATGCGTAATCTAGGGCAGCGCTTAGATTTCATAATAGGTATGCTGGTGGTGTTTATAAGTGTTGATCCAGATTAATGGATAAGCTGTTAGAGCGGTTATTCTCTTACTGCTAGGATTGAAAACAGGTAAAATAAACGCATCAATTCATTGGATGATAAGTACTTTTTAAATGAGTGAATTCGGGACAGGATTAGAAATGTTTGCAGTTGTCGTTTTACTTATCGCCGTGAGTTTGATGTTGATTTGGTGGAAGCCGTCGCGATCGTCTGATAAACGCCTGTGGATTCCTGTTGCTATCAGCCTTGTTTTGATTGGTGGTTCTGGCAGTTTATATGCCATGTTAGGTTCGCCGACATACCATGCAGAATCAGCTGTTGATAGTGCGAATGATGAATTTGCGGGTATGACCGCCAATGAAATTAACCAACGACGTATAGAAGAAATTCAAAATACGCTACGCGAAGATAAGCAAAACAGTGAAGCGTGGTATTTACTGGGCAATGCGTATATGTACGTGAGCGAATTCGATAAAGCCGCAATCGCTTTTGGTTATTCTGCGCGATTAGCTGATAGCCCTCAAGCTAATGTTTTTTCAGCGCAAGCCACTGCTGAGTATTATCAAAATGGTCAACAGCTGACAGAGAGCATTCAGCAGTTGCTAGATTACGCCTTGCAGCTAGATAATGACAACCTGCCTGCTTTAATGCTATTAGCATCAGATTTTTTCTTAAATGCCCGCTACCAAAAAGCCATTGATACATGGCAGCAAGCCTTAGACAGTGAACGCTCAGATTTAGATCGCGTCGCGCTTATTTCTGCGATTAATCGCGCTAAAATTTTAGTTCGTTAACCTGTTTATTTTTCAGTGAAACCTGCCTTTTTAACGTAATACGGTGTTCGCTCAATAAAGCTCGCCTTCGGGAGTGCCATTCCTGCACATACTTCCCTTGAATTAAATACGTTGAGGTCACCCTGAATCCTGTATCTTGAGGTGACTTGGGCATATACCGTATACTAAAGCCAATAAATTTTAGTAGAGCTTAATAACACAGCGATTTTATGAAATTAGACTTCTCAGGTTTAAACAAGCAAACACAAAAATCTTTTGGTGATCAACGTGCGATCATTAAACGGGTAATGCAGGGTAAGCAGGTATTGTGCGAAGAGTGTAAGCAAGCGTTATTGTTGGTTACGCCAGAAGCCAGTGAAAAGCCTGGTATTAGCTGCAGAAAAGGCTGTACTAATATTGAGCTAGACTTTGCATAACGCATAAAGGCTATACATAATGCGCAAAGCTCGTGTTCATATAAAGCTGCGTTTATCACATTGAAATCAAACGAAAAAAACCAGCATCGAATGCTGGCTTTTGTTTTACATGTGATAAGCGTTAACGTTTTAGCAGTCTCTCGACTGGTCAGTAACGATTAATATTTCGCTTCACGTGCGTCTGCTTGCTTGTCCCACTCTGGAACGATGGTCTTTAAGAACTCATCTTTCTCAGCATTCATCTTATCCATATCCATACCAAGTGCTTGTTGTGCCTTCACTTTGGTTGAGATATCAGGAATCTGAATTTCTTCAGTAATACCTTTGGTTGCTAATAAGCGAATAACTTTAGCGCGAGCATCACCAGCTTTATCAAGTGCAGTACCTAGAATACGTAATGCAACTTCTGGAGCGTGCATATGCACACCATGAGACGCGATTGCGTAATCCCAACGCCACTGTGCATGACGGATATCCATTAGGATAGGTTCCATCTCTGCTTCAGTTGCGCCTGCATCCCACGCCGCTTTCGCTTCGAAGTGTGCAGCAATGATTTGCTTCTCAGCACGTAACTTCATTTCAAGTACGCTAGCTTTACGTGTTGCTACGACACTTTTAAGTGCTGCTTTCGTTTGCGTATGACACTGGGCACAAGTATCTTCGAAGCGGTCAAATGGGTTACCCACTTTGTGGTCAGTAAATACTGTACCGTCTTCGTTTTGTACTTTAGGCATGTGACAATCAATACACGTCACATTGTTTTTGCCGTGAATACCTTCACGCCATGTTTCATAGCCAGGATGCTGTGCTTTCAGCATTGGTGCTTTTGAAACGCCATGAGTCCAATCTTTAAAGCCAATCTCGTCGTAGTACACTTCCATGTCGTCAACTGATGTGCCTTTATCCCAAGGGAATTTGACCGATTTTTTTGGACCAGTGAAGTAGTATTCAACGTGACATTGACCACAGACTTGTGCTTGTTGATCAAAGCGAGATTGATCTTCAAACTTTTTGCCGATGGCTTCCATTGCGCGTTCTGCATATGGACGAGACAGCTGTAATGCTGGACCACCTTTGGCAAACTCTTCGCTGCCTGTGTTATGACAGTCTGAACAACCAATCGCGTTGTTGATTTCAGCGCCTAAACGAGCCCATTTACCTTCAAAGTAGCCATCTTCACCACGGTCATCAATTACACGTGCAACATCAGGGCTTTTACAGCTCCAACATGCCATAGGCATTGGACCAGATTTGTCATCTGTTGGTCCGCCAGTACGTAATGTTTCACGTACATCGGTAATCGCGTAAAAGTGTCCACGCGCTTTGTTATAGTCTTTAGAAAAGCCATATCCTGCCCATAGAACGACCATATTAGGATCGCTTTCTAAGGCATCTTCTCTTTCTTCGCTATCTTGGGTTGCTTTCCAGCTTTTATATTGCTCAGCGTGAGCTTCAGCAAACTTTTCGTTGCGAGGCTCAAAGCGCATTCCTTCTTGTTGAGTAGTTGTCTGATTTTCATCAGTCACTGCTTGTTCAGAAGTTGCCAGCGCATTAGTCGATAAGCATAACGCTGACAATATAGCTGCCATGGCGGCAGTATTTCGCGTCCATTTCTTACTCACGATGTGTTACTCCAGTTTTCTAATTATTAAATAAGGCCAAGCGTTGTGAATGCGGCTAATTCAAATAATAAAAGATGGAGTTCAGACTAATAGTAGCAAATTATTTAAGGTTGTTAATGGAAATGAATGGATATTTGTTTTGGATCAAAAGTGTTTATTTGTTGGTGGGATCTAACCAGTAAAAAATGCATATATACCCCTTATTGGGTATTTACTTCTTTATGGGTGGTTACTGTTTATCTTTCCCTTTAAATCTTAAAAATCAGCAGGTTGGCGTTGTGTTTCTTGATCTTAATCATTAAAAGGTCATTTCTGATGCTACTTAAGGGGTAATTGTAGGTTGACTCAATTTTTTACATTTAAAAATATTATTTAATAAGTGTGTTAAGCGTTGTGGCTAATAATATCAGATTAATGAGAATGGGTTTCAATTGCAAATGGTTTTTATTTCTTTTTATTGCACTTATTTTCCAGTGTTTATTTCGTAGCAGCAGTGGTCACGAAAAATAATAAAGAAAAACGTTTTGCAGAATTTAATCAAGAGTTTAAACAGAAATTACATTTAAGCACCGATTGTTATTCGTATGTGAGTAGCAATTATGGAGAAGAAAAGGTGAATAATGGGCAATTATAAAGTTGCCATGAATACAATGATTACATTCTTTGTAGCCATGTGTATTTTTGGTTTTTCTATAAACGTTGCCGCAGACTCGAACACACAGGACGCCACAACCGCGACCCCTGCCGTGATTAATCAAGAGTCAGGTCAACATGTTGTCAAATTTATAAGGGACAGGGATTACGCTTGTACACAGTGTCATAAAGATGAAAAAGATGTACTAAAAGGTGCGCATGGTGATGCCATTCATGCGCAAACGGGTCGAGATGTAACGTGTGTTGATTGCCACAGTAATGTGGGTGAGAACCACCGTGATGGTGCAAAAGTAGTGACAAAATTCGCGCCAGCTCAATCGGTTGCCGGTTCAGAGAAACCTGCTGCTGATGTCGCGTGGATTAAACAGCAAAACAATACATGTATAAACTGTCACGAACCAAAAGATTTACGCGAAGTGAACTGGACGCATGATGTGCATGCGCTGGATCTATCGTGTGCTTCTTGCCATACCGTGCACCCAGATACTGATCCGATGAAAGGTATTGATCGAAAGTCGAAGATTAAGATGTGCGTCGACTGCCACTCAGACCAGAAAAAAGAGAAGTAGGAGATGATGGTATGACGTGTTCAAGACGAAATTTTTTAGCGGGTGCTGGTGCGGTGATTTTTACCACCGGAGTTAGCGCTGGTAGCGGTGTACTGGGTCGCCAATCGTTAGTTGCGACCATGGAAGACGGTGTTAAACGCTATGGCATGGTGCATGATGAAACATTGTGTATTGGCTGTACTGCGTGTACTGATGCTTGTCGTGAAGTAAACAAAGTACCTGAAGGTGTTTCTCGACTAGAAATAGTGCGCAGTGAACCTCAGGGAGAATACCCGGATGTGAGCTATCAGTTCACTCGGATTTCTTGTCAGCATTGTGATAATGCACCTTGTGTGCATGTTTGTCCTACAGGGGCTTCTTTCAAAGATCCTGATACTGGCATTGTCGATGTTGATCCTTTCAAATGCGTAGGTTGTGGTTATTGCCTTGCTGCGTGTCCGTATAAGGTTCGTTTCTTTAATCCAGAAACAAAATCTGCAGATAAATGTGATTTTTGTCGTAAGACCAACCTGAAGGAAGGCAAACTGCCAGCCTGTGTTGAATCTTGCCCAACTAAGTCACTGACGTTTGGCGATCTGAATGATCCAAACAGTGAAGTGTCGAAGTTATTAGAGCAAAAAACCGTTTATCGACAAAAGGTGGAATTAGGTACATCACCGAAGTTATATAAAGTGCCTTATGGAAAAGGGGAGATAAAAGGATGATGACTACTTTTGCCGATGCCTTTTATTTTGATTCCTTAGTGTGGGATTGGATTATCGCAATTTATTTGTTTCTAGCAGGCATGTCTGCTGGGGCTGTAATGATTTCGATATACTTGAAACGTAAAGTTATTCAAGGCCATCCAAGCACTAATGGCATCATTAAAGCGACAGCTATTCTTGCGCCATTTGGTATTATTGCTGGTTTAGTAATTCTAATTTTCCACCTGACTAAACCATGGTCATTTTGGAAAATCATGATTTTCTATAACACATCGTCAGTCATGTCGATGGGGGTAATGCTGTTCCAAATTTACATGGTGGTGTTGTTTGCTTGGATAGCCATTATTTTTAAAGATGATTTACTTAAACTGTTGAACGGTCGTTTACCGATTGTTGATAAAGTAATGGGGATCATTAGCAAATATGAAAATAGTATTGAGCTATTCTTAGGCTTCTTAGCGGTAATGTTAGCGGCTTATACTGGCTTCTTATTATCAGCACTAAAAACCTACCCATTGTTGAATAACCCTGTATTGCCAATACTCTTTTTGTTCTCGAGTTTATCGTCGGGAGCAGCTGCTTGTTTGCTATTTGGCATTATTGGTTTCAAAGAATCAGCGCATAGCGCCAGTGTTAAATGGATTCACAAGTTTGAACGTCCGGTTGTGGTGTTCGAATTGTTTGTTCTTTTTGCATTCTTTTCTGGTCTTTACTTCGGTGGTGGACAAAGAGAAGCGGCGGTTATGGCAGCGATTGGCGGAGGCTTTTGGGCATCGTGGTTTTGGTATGGGGTAATAGGGTTAGGCATGTTGGTGCCGTTGGGTTTGAATGCCGTTAGTTCAGACGGTGTTAAACACAATAAAGCCTTTATCATGCTAGTGACTACTCTCAGTCTTATTGGTGTGTTGATGTTACGTACCTTTATTTTATACGCTGGGCAAATGACACTGGTTTAATATTAAGCATTACTAAATCTAAATCGCCACACAATTTGTGGCGATTTTTTTGTTTAAATTCCGTAGTTATTGATCAAATGCAAAGCGGGTAGCAATGTGTTACTAGATGATGGTGAGTGAATACACCTGGTACTTCTATAGCATAAAAAAAGGAAATTTAATGATCCCTGAAGTTGGACATTACGCATTAATACTTGGGTGTGTATTTGCGGTACTAGGCGGAACGATCCCTTTGTATGGCCTTATCAAAAAAGACCCATATCTTATCCGCTATGCGTGGCCGTTAAGCTATGGTGCTTTTTTCGCTATTTCATCTTCTATCGTATTACTTGGCTACAGCTTTGCGGTTGATGATTTTTCGGTTGCGTATATCGCGCATCATTCTAATTCACAGCTTCCTCAAGTGTTTAAAATTGCCGCCGTATGGGGCGGACATGAAGGGTCATTTCTATTTTGGTTATTTTCACTTGCAGGTTGGAGCGCTGCTGTTGCATTTGTCTATCAGTACAAAGCTCCTTCTGGCGTTAATCAACCAGAAAAACAAGTGCAGCATGAAGCTTTTATCGGGCGGGTATTGGTTGTTCTTTCTTTGCTAATTGCCGCATTTAGTTTGTTTACTTTATTTACCTCGAATCCTTTTTTACGTTTATTGCCAATACCGATGGAAGGGCGAGATTTAAACCCAATGTTGCAAGATGTGGGGCTAATTTTTCATCCTCCTATGCTGTATCTTGGTTATGTCGGCTTTGCGGTGAGTTTCGCATTTGCCATTGCTGCGTTAACAACGTCGGGATCATCTGAACTGCCTTGGGCGGGCTGGAGTCGCCCTTGGGCATTAGCGGCGTGGGTGTTTCTAACCGGTGGTATTTCACTGGGTTCTTGGTGGGCATACTATGAACTGGGTTGGGGAGGTTGGTGGTTTTGGGATCCTGTCGAAAATGCCTCTTTAATGCCTTGGTTAACGGGTACCGCTTTACTGCATTCTTTAATAATGACTGAAAAGCGAAATGCGTTAACCAGTTGGACGTTACTGCTATCGATCTTTACCTTCTCGTTAAGTTTACTCGGCACATTTATCGTTCGTTCAGGCGTACTAACTTCTGTGCACGCGTTTGCTGTAGATCCAACCCGTGGTGTTGCATTGCTAAGTATTCTAGGCGTGGTGCTATTGAGTTCTTTGGCGTTGTTTGCTTTAAGGGGCGGTCAATATATTAAACCCGTACGGTTTGGATTCTTATCGCGTGAAGCTGCGTTCTTGGCGGGAAATAGTTTGTTTGCTGTTGCGACGCTTACTATTTTACTTGGCACGTTTTATCCAATGATATTCCAAGCATTTGGGTTAGGAAATATTTCAGTAGGAGCCCCGTATTTTAATAGCTTGTTCGTGCCATTAAGTTTCGTGATTTTTGCTTTCATGGGCTTAGCACCATTGATAAAATGGAAGAATGCGACATCAGATAATTTCATCATGCGTGTTATTGCCCCTTTTTCTGCTTCTGTGGTCATTGGTGTTGCACTCTCGGTGATGTTTGAACGAGGCATTAACCTTGTAGTCTGCGTTGCCTTTATCATGGCATTGTGGGTTACGCTAACGTCCTTACAGGCGCTTTATTTCGATCAAAAGTCGCGTAAAAATTGGCGGTTTGATAGTCAGTTTTGCCGCCAGTTCGCGATGGTGACCGCGCATATTGGTGTGGCTGTTGCGCTTGTGGGGGCAACGTTAGTCAGTTATTACGTTGAAGAAACCAATAATAGAATGGGGCCGGGTAGCCAATTAGTTCTGGGTGATTACCAGTTTGATTACCAAGAAACGGAATTATTAATTGGCCCTAATTACACGGCTGAACAAGCCAATATTGCAGTAACACGGATTAATGGTGTTGAGAATGATGCTGAAAATATAGGTTTTATTAAGCCACAGCGTCGGCATTACACGGTGCGAACAATGAACATGAGTGAGCCAGGTATTCATTGGTTTTGGAAAGGTGATATTTATATAACGCTGGGTGACAAAATCAATAAGACAGATTACGCCGTGCGTATTCAATATAAGCCTTATGTTCGTTGGTTATGGATCGGTAGTTTGTTGATGATGTTGGGTGGTGCTATGGCTGTGCTTGCGCGTATTAGAATCATGGTAATGACTAAGAAGCAGCAGCGTCAATGCCAAGAGGCAAAACTTACATCAACAATTATCATGTGGAAGTAGAGCTACTGTGATGAAAAAGACACGATTTATTCCATTGGTACTTGCTTCATTGGCTGGCATCTTGTTAGTGATAGGAATGAACAGTAAATCTGTTCCTACGGTGTCTCCTTTAGCGGATCGCCCTGTACCTGATTTTGCTCTGCCTAGTTTGCAACAAGAGTTGGGCAGCATTACTCAAGCCAGCTTGAAAGGGGGTGTACAACTGCTGAATGTTTGGGCGTCGTGGTGCAGTATTTGTAAGTCTGAGCATGCCTATTTACAGCAATTAGCAACAGAGCAGTCTTTAAGCATTATTGGATTAAATTATCGTGATGAACGTAAAGCGGCATTAAATGAATTAGCCCAAACAGGCAACCCTTATAAGAAAGTGATTTATGATCCTAAAGGATCGTTAGCATTAGACCTTGGGGTGTACGGCACACCAGAAACATACCTGATTGATGAAAATGGTATTATTCGACACCGCTATGTAGGGGCATTAACCCCGACTATTTGGGATCAGCAATTTGCACCGCTAGTGGCTCAATTAAAGGAATGAGTATGATACGTCTTTATTTGAAGCCGTTGCATTTAAAGGAGCCACATTTGAATCAGTCTAAAGCGCCTTATTTAGCTTTGATCTTTGGTTTTATAATCGTGATATTAAGCGTGTTATCACCTGTTCAAGCTAGCGGGGAACAAATTTTTATTGCTGCTGATAGCGAGTTAGTCGAGTCGGTTGAAACCTTTCAATTTCGTTCGCCGCTTGAACATAAAAGAGCATTAAAATTAGCCAAAACCTTGCGCTGCCCACAGTGTCAGAATCAAAACCTGATTGAATCAAACTCGCCAGTCGCCAAAGATTTACGCTTAAAAGTGTATCAAATGATCAATGCTGGCAGCACCGATCAAGAAGTCATTGAATTTATGACAAGCCGCTTTGGTGATTTTGTTTTGTATCAACCCAAGTTCACTCCTCAAACGTATGTGTTATGGCTTGCGCCTTTTTTTATCTTACTTTTATTTGGCCTATTAGGTATCCGATCTATTCGCTCGAATAGACGAGAAGACAAAGCTTAAAGATATATACGCAGTTGCCACTTTAAATTGTGCATCTAGACGAAATTTGGGTATATACCTATTTATCATTCCCCCGCTTGTATGAAAATTGAGCCGTTCATATTTGTATACACCACGGTTCTTTGCCTACACTGATTTCGTTAGATCATTGATATTGATTCAAAACGAAAGAGCATGCGGTGTATTGTCTGTTTGGTGTGTAGTATTCACAATGCATTAGTTATCCGTATGGTTATTCCTCGAATAAACAGGATAGTTAAATGAAAAATAAAGGAATTTTAGCTTTTACAATAAGTGTTAGCCTTATTGCTGCTTCTGCGGGAAATGTTTTTGCTAGCGGTGGTGGAGCTGTTCTTTCGGATCCTGGAGCCGCAGAAGGGAAGCATTTTGATCCCAAAGGAAAATTACCATCCAGCTTTACTATCGAAATACAGCAAGCCCTTCGTAAATCTCTTCCATTATCGGATACCCGCGATTTTGATGAAGCCAAAAAAGGTTTTATCGCAGCCCCAGATTACAAACAAATTCAAGCAGAAGCTGGCAACGTAGCATGGGACATGGCCAGCTACGAATGGCTACTTCAAGATAAAGAATTCGACAGTATCCACCCTTCATTACAACGCCAAGCCGTATTAAATATGGCTTATGGTTTATATGAAGTAGTACCAGATAAAATTTATCAGGTACGCGGCTTTGATTTAGCTAATATCAGTTTTATTAAAGGTGATACTGGCTGGATTATTTTCGATCCACTTACCGCGAAAGAAACCGCCGCAGCAGCGCTTAAGTTTGTTAATGAACAATTAGGGGAACGACCTGTAGTCGCCGTTGTTTATTCCCATTCACATGCCGATCACTTTGGTGGTGCGCGCGGGGTGGTTACTGACGAAGAGATTAAAGCCGGCAAAGTGCAGATTATTGCCCCAGAAGGCTTTATGGAGCATGCAGTATCAGAGAACGTCTACGCTGGTAACGCAATGAACCGCCGAATGTTCTTTCAATATGGTGTGTTATTACCGCGTAGCCCTTTTGGCCATGTTGATCAGTCCATCGGTAAAAATACGGCAGCAGGTACAACTGGGTTAGTACCCCCTACGGCTTACATCAAAAATGACATCGAAGAGATGACTGTCGATGGCGTGAGAATGATTTTTCAAAATACCCCAGGTACAGAAGCACCCGCTGAAATGAATACCTACTTCCCTGATTTAAAAACATTTTGGGCAGCAGAGAATATTACCGGTACTGTTCACAATATTTATACTCTTCGTGGGGCATTGATTCGAGATGCACTGGAATGGTCTAAACAAATCAATATTGCGCTGTATAAATTTGGTCAAGAGGCTGAAGTCATGTTTGCCTCACACAGCTGGCCGCGTTGGGGTAATGAACGTATTCAAGAAATTATGCGTTCTCAACGCGATATATACGCAAACTTAAATAATGAAGTGCTTCACCTTGCTAACCAAGGTGTCACCATTAATGAAATACATAATCAATATAAGCCACCGAAAAGCTTGCAAGAACAATGGTCGGCACACAGTTACCATGGCTCTGAACAACATAATAGCCGTGCGGTTGTTAACCGTTATTTAGGCTATTGGGATGGTAACCCAGCCACTTTGATCCCTTTGTCACCGCGTGAGACAGGTCCGCTATATATCGAAATGATGGGCGGAGCTGATAAGATCCTTAAGAAAGGGCAAGAATTATATGACAAAGGTGAATACCTTCAAGCATCTGAAATTCTAAATAAATTGGTTTACGGTGAGCCTAAAAACCAAAAAGGTAAGGATTTATTAGCCGATGTCTTTGAGCAAATAGGGTATCAGCAAGAAAGCCCAAGTGTACGAAATAGCTTCTTGGCCGCTGCTTTTGAATTACGCTCGGGGATTCCAACAGGTGCCTCGCCGAAAACATCGGGACCTGATGTTATTCGTGCTATGTCGACAAGCTTATGGCTCGACTTCTTGGCTATTCGTTTAGACAGTGAAAAAGCGGATGGTATACATTTCATCATCAATTTAGTCACGCCCGATAACGATGAAAAGTATGCGGTAGAATTAAACAACTCTACGCTAACGAATATCAAAGGCTACCTTGCTGATAAGCCAGATCTAACACTAACGATTAATCGTTCAGATTTAGAACAAGTCATGATGGGTGCTATAAGCATGGATGAGCAAATTGATGCAGGTAAAGCGAAGCTAGAGGGAGATCGTAAGCCGATTGACCAGCTCAAAACAATGCTGACTCAGTTTACGCCTGACTTTGAGTTAATGCCGGGAACGAAAAAAGGTGAAAGCGAGAAAGTAGAACGTAATGCATTTGAGCAAGAACCATTAGCTGTAACTGATGGGGGCTAATGCTAGCTGCTAAATGACTATTTGTTAAATGATTTTCTGATACTTTTAGTAGGGGAGGCGTTATATGTTTTTAATTAGAAAGAGAAGCACTAACGTCTTCCTTTATTCTTGACCTGCCTATAAGTGTCGGCTTTATCATCGCACCTCAGTTCATCAATTGAAGCGTAACGTTAAAGTAAACGCATTGACTCTAATTCGGCACTACAGTTGCAGACTGTGATTGCGTATACTGATAAAACTGAATTTATACCAACATAGTGCAGCAAGTATGATTATTTTTACCACTAATTTCGGCGATATTGAGATTGAACTCGATATGAAGCAAACACCTGTCAGTTCAAGAAACTTTTTAAAATATTGCCAAGATGGTTTTTATGACGGCACTATTTTCCACCGAGTTATAAAAGGTTTCATGATCCAAGGTGGTGGTTTTACTGTCGACATGCAAGAGAAGCCGACACGTGATGCTATTGTGAATGAAGCGAATCGTGGACTTAAAAATGTTGTTGGTAGCCTAGCAATGGCACGAACAGATGCTCCGCATTCGGCGACTGGGCAGTTTTTTATTAACCTAGACGATAACGATTTTCTTGATTATACAGCCACGTCCAATGCGGGATGGGGCTATGCGGTATTTGGAAAGGTTAGCGCAGGTATGGATGTTGTTAATGCGATAGCGAAAGCGAAAACAACCTCTAAATACGGTCATGATGATGTACCGTGTGAAGCAATCATTATTGAAAAAGTAACGATTACAGAATAACGTTGCTGTGCCTAACGTATAAATAAACCCATTAGCTACAGCTGGTGGTCAATGTTAGCCATTAATTAAAATATTAAAGGGGTATTATCTAAATAATGCCTCCTTTTTTAATGCGTATAGAGCGAATAATAACGTTACTAAGATAGCGGAGGTTAACTACCCGTCGATACGATTTCCCACGACCCATCTTGATTTTGACAAGCCGTACCGTAAGCATTTTCATTTTTCCCACCAACGGTGATTTTTTGCTGGAACTCCCGACAATAACGACCACTGGTTGTTGTTCCTTCACGTGTTGCCGTTACCGAACCTGATGCGTCGCCATCACTCCAGTTTATTTGTTCGTTAATAGGGGCTGTTGTGGCTTTGACCTGCGCGGCTTCGTGTTCTCTTTCTTGTTGTTCATTGAGGTTATCGAGCAGTTTTAAGGTTATTGCGGTGAATGCTAACCATTTCCAAGCATCGTTATCATTATAGTAATTACCGTAACCATAATAGACATTACCATGCGGGCGAACGACAACAACATTGCGATAAGTACGATGTCGGTTAGAGGGAACAACAACAGTGTTATGCCGATTATTATTGATGACGACATTGTTATTCTTATTAATATTTACGTCTTTATTTTTAATCTTTATATCATTGTTTTTAATGTTATTTTGTATGTTCTTATTTACCCGTACTGAATCTTGTCTATGAAGAGGGCGACTCTTGTCATGTGATTTATATGCTCCTTTTTTATCGGCAAATCGTCCTTCATTTGCGAACGCTGTTTGAGGCATAAAGGTAATAGAGACAATAGAACTTAAGATGATGGAACGTAACGAATTGCGCTTAACCAATTGAAATATAGTTATTTTCATTGCTTTTCATCCTCACGTTAAATCTTAATTTTTAAGTATAGTGAAGTGTTTGAATTTTATTTGAATTAGACGATAGATTAGAGGGTGAACGATTCTTTGAAGGTGCTCTGAGCGAGGTATAAACGCTCAGAGGTAGAGTATAGAAACTGAGTGAGGCTATAAATATTCTATGCCAATACGTAAGTAATCAATCCTAAAAATGTTAAGCAAGCACCACCGAAAAAACCAAATTCGATACGCTTTTCTACAACGCATTTAACGTGTTCTTTTTTCACCGTAAGCATCATGAATAAACAGCCGCCTGCCAGTGCAAAAAGCAGTACGCCGATGCTGAATAATCCGGCTTGCAAAAAATCGATAAGTTCCATGGATATTTTTCCTTTCTGGCAATTTACTAATGCGTACCTGATTGTTAACCCTATATTTTTTATGGGCTTTGTGGCACGTCTATTATGTTGAGTGGCATCGATAATACACATTAAATAGTAAGGTGCAACGGTAGAGCGGTGGGATGGGATCTGGAGGGGCATTCGCTATCATGTTTAATGCAGATTGGACCACATTCTAGATGCGGAACGTCAAGCCATGGAACAAGATGCTGTAGAAACAGTATCGGCAAAGCCTGTAATGGCAAAATAATCGACTAAAACTAGATGAAATGCGGGTCTTTGTGATGAGCCGAGATCCGCAATATAAATTACTCTTTTAGTACCACTCAAATAAAAATAAAGGTAATAGTGTGAGAATTGCATTTTTTGGCGAATGTATGGTTGAGTTAAGTGGCCAGCCTCTGCAGCGTACCTTTGGTGGTGATACCTTAAATACAGCACTTTATCTTTCAAGATTGGGTGTTTCTCGCCATCATTCTGTTAGCTATGCGACAGCCTTAGGCGTTGATAAAATTAGTCAGGATATGTTGGCATCTTGGCAAGAAGAAAACATAGGAACGGATTTAGTTCGTAAAATTGAGGATAAGCTACCTGGCTTGTATTTGGTTGAAACGGAACCAAACGGTGAACGTCACTTTCATTATTGGCGTAATGACAGTGCTGCAAAGTTTTATTTCTCAGAGCAATTGTCGCCATTAGAGCAGGCGATTGACTCGCATCAATTTGATGCACTTTATATCAGTGGTATTAGCCTGGCGATTTTGGCTGAAGATGCCAAAGCGGTATTAATTACCTTGTTAGAAAAACACAAAGCGGCTGGGGGTAAAGTGTTGTTCGACAATAATTACCGCCCACAGTTGTGGACAGAAAAACAAGCTCAATACTGGTATGCGCAAGTACTCCCTTTTGTCGATATCGCATTAATTACTGAAGACGACGATCAGCGAGTATGGGGTAAAACCAATATTGTTGAGCGTTGTAAGCAATATGGTTGTAATGAAGTCGTTATAAAGCGCGGCTGTGAGCCTTGTAAAATTGTCACCAATTTACAATCAGACGTAACAGAAACAAGTTACGTGGCAGCGAATAGGGTTGAGAATGTTGCTGATACCTGTGCCGCAGGTGATTCCTTTGCAGCAGGGTACTTAGCAGCGCGACTCAATGGTGAATCAGCGTCGTCATCAGCAGTACTTGGTCATCGCTTGGCCTCGACAGTTATTCAATACTCAGGAGCGATTATTCCGCTCGACGCAATGAAAGATATTTTGTGAAGAACAGAAGTTAATGTCTCAGTAACTTATTGATAGCTAATTAATTTCGAGGAGATTCCTCAGGTTTTGGTATAGATGTTATTCCAATCGGATAGAAAATACCTTTAGTTACACAAGCGCTTTTGGCATTGAAATAACCCAAGCGTCTCAGAGATTTCCGACTAAAGATGTTGTGACCGACTATACTCTTCTCAACTATCTTTCAGGGTCGGTAGTACATAACAGAAGTTTTGACGAGTCAGTCACCAAACTTAATCATTCCGTAAAGTGAGGAACGAACTTGTACGGTATCAAGGCGTACACGGCTATAGCTGGATCCCGGATATCTCGTTCCTCTATTCCGGGCTGATATGTTTAGGAGTCGAGATGGAATTGTTAGAAAGCCTTTTTGGTGTAATTGGAGATCTCACTTGGGGGTGGGCACTTATACCATTCCTGGTCGTATTGGGCCTATTCTTTACTTTCGTTACCGGATTTGTTCAATTTACTTTCTTTGGACGTATGTTCAGTGTTTTATTAAACAAAAACCAAACAGCCGACAGAAATGCAATTTCTGGTCGTGAAGCACTTTTATTATCTGTTGGTGGTCGTGTTGGTGGCGGTAACATTGCAGGTGTCGCTGTTGCAATTTCTCTTGGCGGCCCTGGTGCTGTATTTTGGATGTGGGCAATTGCGCTGGTTGGTATGGCAACAAGCCTAGTGGAATGTTCACTTGCTCAGCTTTATAAGCGAAAAGAAGGTGATGCATTTCGTGGAGGTGCTGCACGTTCGATAATTCATGGTCTTGGTGAAGACTATCGGTGGCTTGCTTACTTATATGCTGTTTGTTTGATTGCTTCCTTTGCGATTGGTTTTAATGCCTTTCAAGGTAATACCGTTGCAGGGGCTGCGCAGGATAGCCTGGGTATTGACCGCATGTGGACTGGTGGCCTGTTAGCTATTATTACTGGTTTCATTATTTACGGTGGTATTAAACGTATCGCTAAAACTGCGGATGTTATCGTACCTATTATGGCTATCGGGTATGTCGCAATGGCGCTTCTAGTTATCCTAATCAATATCACTGAGATCCCTGCGGTCATTGGTAGTATTGTATCTAACGCATTTGGTTGGGAGGAAGCTGTTGGTGGCGGTATGGGGACTGCGATGGCACAAGGTTTGCGCCGTGGCCTGTTCTCAAACGAAGCTGGCCTGGGTTCGGCGCCTAATGTCGCCGCTACGGCCGATGTCGCTCACCCAATCAGCCAGGGCATCACACAGTCTTTATCGGTCTTTATTGATACAATCCTAATATGTAGCTGTACGGCATTTGTTATCTTGCTGGGTGACGTTTATGTTCCTGGCGCAGAAGGCATTGATGGTGTCGTTTTGACTCAGCAGTCACTGGTTTCACACATAGGGGCTTGGTCTCAGTACTTTCTGACTGGGGCGATTTTGCTCTTTTCTATTAGTTCTATCATCTACAACTACTACCTGGGGGAAAACGCCCTCACATTCATGTCACAGAACAAACTGTCTGTACACATTCTTCGTTTTGTTGTGATCGGGATTATCTTTATGGGCGCAGTTGCTCCAGGAGCAACGTCAGTGTTTTTCTTCTCAGATCCGATGATGGGCATCCTTGCTATCGTTAACTTGTTAGCACTTATAATGCTGTTTCCTACGCTCATCCGTATTTTGAAAGACTATAAGAAGCAACTTAAAGCAGGTATCGAACACCCACAGTTCGACCCCAAAGATTTCCCTGATCTAGATATTGACCTCAAAGCGTGGAAACCAAAAAAATAAGATTAACTGAAGAAAGAGGACGATCATCACAACAACCTCATTAATCACTATAAAAAAGCGAGTGCCGTATTTGCAGTACTCGCTTTCTCCGACGATATTATTCAGATACTTGATTGAAAGGATTTCAATTAGACTCAGCATGTCCCCGTTATTCCAAAGCCCAACATAGATATGATGCAATGCCAACGCGTTGGAATGGCTGCCAACAGGTAGCCTTTTGGATCTCTGGTATAGCAAGGTATTATTAGACAATTCGTTCAATTGATTGTGACATAGCAAATAGTAATTTTTCTTTTAAAGCTTTTTGTTTTTTAAATTGTTTTTCTTCTTTACTCATTACACCGCAAATCTTTCTTAAAAACATCATACTAAGAACCTTTCGTATGTGGCCATTCATTGCCACCGGGGAGTTTTAAGCAAAACCCATGCCATATTTATCATAAAGCCCCGGTAACCTGATCATCCTTGCTGGTTAAAACTACTCATGCCTAGTTGTAAGCGATTTTTTCTGCGCAATATTATGATCAGCTACTTACCTAGAATGGTATAAGGCATATGTATGCCTCTTAAAGTGATAGTGTTTGGCGTCATTGTGTTTGTAAGGTATGTGTTAAACAGCTAACCGGAATGAAAGGTTGGCTATGATAACTGAACTCAGTGCTAATGGAATAAAGGAGCATTATCTGAGCGATTCAACAAAGCCGAAAGGCTAAAAGCTATTTTCAAACAATTACTTGTAAATAAGAGATTAAGGTTTTCGATTTTTGTATGTGTTTAGGTTTATTAAAAAAGAACCGTGTGTGAACTAGCGACTGCTTGATTAATAGGCGGTTCATTGTTATTTATTGCGTTTTGGATATAAAGTAAGCAAACGATCAAAATAATATGATTTTGATGTTGACTCATACTGAGCAATCCGTAAAATGCAGCCCATACCGCAACGGGGCAACCCATTAACGGTTAGCGATTGAAAGATTGCTTAATTCTTTAAGATGTTTTGGCATTAAAGAATATGGCGCGTTGGCAGAGTGGCTATGCAGCGGATTGCAAATCCGTGTACCTCGGTTCGACTCCGGGACGCGCCTCCATTATTCCTTGAGAATAATATGCGACACTAGCTCAGCTGGTAGAGCGCAACCTTGCCAAGGTTGAGGTCACGAGTTCGAGCCTCGTGTGTCGCTCCAAATTTTGTACTAACGGTCACGTTACATTGGCAGACCGTTATAAGATGGTGTCTAACCGCTTTTTATAAAGCACATTGGTTAGGAGCATCGCAATAAAGAATTGCGTGCCCTGGTGGTGGAATTGGTAGACACAAGGGATTTAAAATCCCTCGGCGTTCGCGCTGTGCCGGTTCAAGTCCGGCCCGGGGCACCATCTATTAAAGTCTGATATTCTCTGAAAAGAGGATTTCAGCATGCGACACTAGCTCAGCTGGTAGAGCGCAACCTTGCCAAGGTTGAGGTCACGAGTTCGAGCCTCGTGTGTCGCTCCAAATTGAAAAGCCCAATCAGAAATGATTGGGCTTTTTGACGTTTGTAGCATATAAAAAAGAGTCTCAACGCGTTATCTCAACAATCATTAGCTCAGCAGGTCGATCGCAACCTTGCCAAGGTTGAGGTCACGCCTAAGCCTTGAAGATCGGGAGCCTCGTGTGTCGCTCCAAATTGAAAAGCCCTCTTTATTACTCTCTAATTACTTTCTTGAACTGAATCGTTCTATACGAGTCTATTGTCATATATCTTAGTTATCTCATACTGGGGGGCGATTAAGGTAACTTGGGTATTACTTACTACTGGGAAGAATGAGCTTTGAACTATAAAAGAATAATCAATATTGTTGTAGTAAGCATACTATTAGCAGGGTGTAGCTCGTCGAAGCAAAACGACTTAATGGCAATGAATCGTCTTGCTAAACAGCATGCTCAAACGATTAATGACGCTAAGCATGTTGCTATGAAAGAGGGCGTTGAAATAGTAGAAGCTTATGCTATTGGTCCAACCGTTGTTGTTACCTTGCAGGGGAACGATCTTGATGGATTAAAGAGCTGGATTCGACCAACATTTTGCCAGCAGCCTAAAATAAAGCCACTTCTAGAACAAGGGCTGCAGTATGTATTTAGAGATCAAAATGGTGAAGAATATCTTGTTGATAAAACGAGTTGCTAAGGAGTTGCGTTAGTAATGCCTGAGGATCATAAACGAGGAAAGTAAAGATTCACTTTCCTCGTTTTACGAATTTGAAGGCGATTATTTCATGAAGCAGCTTTTTGCATACTCAGTCGCTTCGTTTGCCGTCCAGTCACCTTTTGGCTTGTCTTTCATTTCTTTACACCAATCTTCGCTGCCAACTTCCGGTGCACAAGCAGATAACACAAAAACCGCTGTCATTAGTACAAGAAATTTTTTCATCGCTTTTCCTTCAATTCATTAGTAGAAACTTACCTGTATACCCAAGTTACCTCAAGGTACTCGTTGAGAACACTCTGAATCCTGCACCTTGAGGTGACTTGGGTATGAGCGTCTCATTGATTACTTGTGTATTCAAATGATAAATTATTAATATAGATAAAAGCGTTTTTTATTATATGACTTGATTAACAATAGACTTGTTGTGAAGCCATTTTAGAAAATTGCGTTTTTAATCTATTGTTATAACGTGCTGCCAGTGTTTTGATGTTGTTAATTTTATAAGCAAGGATTCGCGATGAAATTGAACTGCGATATGGGTGAAAGTTATGGTCCGTGGCAAATGGGTAATGATGAAAAGGTTATGCCATTTATCGATATGGCAAATATTGCCTGCGGTTTTCATGCTTCCGATCCTGATATTATGGCGCAAACCGTTGAGTGGGCAACCACCTACCAAGTACAAATAGGCGCTCACCCCGGTTACGATGACAAGCTTGGTTTTGGACGACGTAGCATTCCTCATACACCATCATCAATAACCCATTTAATTGCCTATCAGGTGGGGGCGTTAGATGCGATTTGTCGGCTGCACAATAACAAGGTGTCTTATGTTAAGCCGCATGGTGCTTTATATAATGACATGATGGCAAATCGTGATATTTTCGAATCGATAGTAAAAGCTATCTCAGGTTTGAATGTTGATCGAATCAAAGGTGCGCCTTCTAATGCACTTAAATTGATGATTTTAGCGCGAGCTGATAATTCGGATTATCAAGAAGTGGCTAAGCAATATCACGTTGAGTTGTTGGAAGAAGCCTTTGCTGATCGTGCATATAATTCAGATGGATCTTTGGTCTCACGCGCACAAATTGGGGCGGTCCACCACAGCCCAGAAAGAATTAAACTGCAAGTTATTCAATTATCTCAAGGTTATGTTGTTACGGTTGATGGGAAGCGAGTGGCAATCAATGCCGACACAGTGTGCGTACATGGCGATAATGAAGTTTCAATCGCGACTATTGCTGAATTGAATCAGGTGCTTAACCCATGATAAGGATTGAGCAAGTATCTGAAACCTGCTTGATCATTTACTTAGGTGATCAGATAGATCTTCAATTAACTCAGGTGATCGCACAATTAGCTAATTACCTTGAACAGCACTTTTCAGAACAGTTGATTGATATTACGCCTTCCTATACGTCAATTTTGATCCAGTATCATCCTTTAAAGATCAACTTTAAAATGATCCAAGCCAGTGTATTAGCTTGGGCGAGCAAAGAATTAAAATCGAGTAAAAATCATAGACTAAACAGAGACGATCAATACATAGCCTGCCGTGGTAAAACCATTACGCTTCCGGTGTATTATGATGTAAGTGTAGGGCCTGATTTAGCGTCGTTAGCCAAAGAAAAAAGCCTTTCGATAGAACAAGTTATTAGTTTGCATCAGCAGGAAACGTATACAGTTTGTGCGATTGGCTTTGCCCCTGGTTTTGCTTTTCTTGCATCTGTAGACAATATGATAGCGACTCCTAGGCATGCAGAACCCCGTCTAAAAATACCTGCAGGCAGTGTTGGCATTGCCGATCAACAAACCGCAGTGTACCCAGATGATTCTCCCGGAGGTTGGCAAATTATTGGTAACTGCCCTCAGCAATTATTCTCACCGAATACAGATCCCATTTCACCCTTTGCAGTAGGGGATAAAGTGACCTTTGAAGCGATTGACCGTCAAACATTTTTAGATCTTGGAGGGGAAATATGGCCGCATTGGAAGTAGTACGTGCTGGTATGTTAACTCTACTGCAAGATTCGGGAAGATTAGGTGTTGCGCAGTTAGGTTTAAGCCAAGGCGGTGCATTAGATATGCATGCGTATTGCTGGGCTAACTATTTGTTGGGTAATGATATGTCATGCTCGCAACTGGAAATGACTTTAGGGCAAGCCAGTTTCAAATCAGATCACGATATTGTATGCGCGATCACTGGGGCAGATGCCGCTGCCACTATTGATGGTATCCCTGTTAAACCTTGGCAAACATTTTGTTTGAGTAAAGGATCGTTGTTAGCATTTAATTACCCTAGAAAAGGGCTGCGCACGTATTTAGCCGTAAAGGGGGGATTTCAATGTAAACCGATGATGGACAGTGTTTCTACTGTTGTTCGAAATAAAGTGGGGGGGATTGATGGTGGACGAGCATTACTTGTAGGTGATATGTTGCCAATGATTCTTCCATCTTCAAAAAGTGAATCTCATGTTAGGTATGCGCACAAAGCGTTATACGTCGCGCCACGTTTTATTCCGGATTATGAAGCACCATTAACGCTTAGAGTGATTGAATCGTATCAACATACATTGTTTTCTGAACACGTTAAGGCAAGGTTTTATTCTAATTCCTACCGCGTAAGCCTGCAGTGCGATCGCATGGGATGCCGCCTTGATGGACCTAATTTGAATACAGCAGTAAATGGCATTATTTCTGAAGGCATTGCGTATGGCGCAATACAAATTCCACCTAATGGACTACCTATTATCTTATTTAATGATCGGCAGACATTGGGGGGATACCCTAAGTTGGGCTGTGTTGCACGGATTGATATGGCCAAGCTTGCCCAAGCAGCTCCTGGTAAAGAGGTACAGTTCTTGCGTGGTAATTTAGAAGAACTACAGCAAGAGTGGATACAGTTTTCGCGATATTTTGGCTTGCCGTATTAGGGGCAACAAACATTAGGACATAAGCTTTATGTATATTTTTGGTTATGGCAGTTTGATTAACAATCATTCACGTCAATTAACGGGTCAAACGGGTAAAGCGATTCCTGCGGTGATACAGGGTTTACAGCGTTACTGGGGGAAAGTTGATGGTAGCTATAAAATAGCGCCGTTAGTGGCAAGAGTCGGTGAAGGGCACTGTAATGGGGTGTTGGTTGCTGTTGATGACATTACCTTACAAGAATTTGATCGTAGAGAAAAAGGCTATCACCGTGTACGTGTAAACCTTGATAGCATTGTATGTGTAAGCGATGAATGTATCTTGGAAGTAGATGAAACCGTTTGGGTGTACGTTAAAGATGATACTGAAGCACCTTGCGAGCATCAACCAATTGTACAGACTTATGTCGATACAGTATTGGCTGGCTGTTTATCGATCTCGGAGTCGTTTGCTAAAACATTTGTGGAAACCACTCATGGCTGGCATCATCCGCTGGAAAACGATCGCCATAACCCTAAATACGGCAATTTAGCAGGGGTACTTGATGAGCATTTATACACAATAGACACGTTGATTCAACAAGTTAGACTGCCGTTAAAGTAGAACATCGTAACTTCTTAATGTAGTCATACCTTAATTTAGCAAATAGTGTAGAGAGTAAATGGCAAAACCGAACAAAAAAGGCCCAACCAAAACCGTTGATGTATTGTGTGCTGGCTGTAAAACGCAATTGTTTAAATATCGAAAAGGCGGGAAAGGTGCATTAGTAAAATGTTTTAAAGAACGTATAACGAAAGATTTTACCAATGAACCGTGTATTTGCCCTCAGTGTAAGGTGCAATTTGCCCGTGATACCTTAGTACGAGGAACGCCTGCATATAAAATGATAGGTGGTAAAGTAACCGCCAAATAACGTTTAGTGAGTTTAAAAGCGGTGTTAATAATGCGGTTTTATTTTTTGTGGTGTTAGGTGGCACCTTAGAGACTTACTGTGTTTGTGGTATGAATGGCTGAGAGACAACCTTCACTGGTGGGCAGACTACTTTCTTTGAATTTAATGTTGTTTTTAAGTCGAGGATGTTACGTTTATACGTTCCGAGTACCAGTTGATAATCTAACTCTGGCGCAAACCAAAGGTATAATTTTCTGTCACTTTTTCTGGTTTGCTCAACACGAATTGTTTTTAATTTCCCAAAGTTCGTATTAATCGTTTCCTGTCCTTTTACTTCAAAAAAATAATGATTTACTTCATCAGCATCTTGTAATAAAAAATCAAACTTCGTTTCGTCATTGATAATATTTAAGCGCATTTGGCTGGCCAGTGCATCAGCATCCAGTAGTGGCATTGAATCGTCTGAAAATGTCATTATTTTACCGTTAGAATCGACGGATGATTTACTGGCATTATCGCTAAATTTAGCCGTGAACTTTCCGGAAATTAGTCCTTTTACATCCCGATCAAATGACTGTGAGATGAAGCTATTTTTTTCTGCAGACCAGTTATAAGATGAGTGCTGCTTCAGGGATGACTTTGTCACCAATACATCTATCTTGCTATAAGTGTAAACATTAACGTTGTTATTATTCCAATTAATTTGTCGTTCAAAAGTGCCGATTTTGGCACCATGAAAAAAAACGTTATACGTCAGTATCTTTTTACATTGGTGATATTTTTTAGGTAATTCCGTAGCTGGTAGTAATGATGAAAAGCTCATCAGTAAAGCTGTTATAGATAAGTAAGTGCTTTTCATACTGCCTCCAGTTTCTGCTGATATCCCAACTAAGAATAACTCATCATAGTAAAACGTTAGCATTTAGCGCTGGTTATCGCAAAATCAAGTGAGATTAGTAAGAGGCAGAAAATGAATCAATCTGTCAGCATAAGCAGTCAGATAACACTATTTTTTGCACCAATAATGGACTTGTTTGTCTTTTTAGTATGAAAGAAAACATGGTGGCGGCATGATTGGCAAGTATATTTGAAGTAATGAGTTCTTGTTAGATTACGTTCAACAAAACTTCGTTGTACCCGATGGAAACGTGTTCCTGTAGTGCATGAAGGACATTTTTTACCAAACAACATATACAATACACCTAGTGGATAGTAATAAATTATGGCTTCAACGACTTGAGAGCAATCAGTCGTGATTTAGCTGAAGAAATGTGCAGTGTGTGAATGAAAGGGATATTAAGTAAGCAGTAGATTAAGTTCAAATAAAATAAGTTAGATTTTAATTTATTAGCCTGAGCAAAACTGAAAATTAGAAAAAACATATCGTTGAAGCTAATTTCATCGCCATTTTTTTGCGTTTAAATTCCTTGGAAATATATATACCCAAGTTACCTCAAGCTGCTCGTTTCAGCGAGAATTAGTTGGGATCTAGGCAAGGCACTTATTTATAGACCTAGCGTGCTACGTTGAAAATAAGTAACGGCTCATAAATTGAGCCGCTATTACGTTTTATTATGCTTATTTATTTTAGTAGTCGCTTAAGGATTTTTCCTGTTGCAGTCATTGGCAACGATTCTAGTATTTCAACCTGACGAGGGTACTTGTAATCAGCTAAACGTTCTTTACCCCAGTTAACCAATTCTTTAGGTGCTACTTTTCTATCCTCTTTTAGCACCACGAATGCTTTAACTTCTTCACCGTATGTTTTATGTGGTACACCAATAACGGCAATTAGGTGTACGTCTGGGTGTGTCATGAAGGTTTCTTCAATATCGCGAGGATAGATATTGAAACCACCACGTATAATGACCTCTTTTAAACGATCGACAACAAACACATAACCTTCATCATCAATACGAGCAATGTCACCCGTATGAAGCCAACCATTCACAATCGTTTTAGCCGTTTCTTCCGGCTTCTTATAATAGCCTTTCATTACGTTATGTCCGCGAATAAGAAGTTCACCCTCTTTACCTTGCGCGACCTCTACACCATCTTTATCAACCACCTTCATCGTTACGCCTGGCAATGGTTGTCCGATGCTTCCGGGTTTACGTTTATATTCAAGTAAGTTGAATGCAGCAACAGGTGATGATTCTGATAAGCCATAACCTTCAATAACTGGAACATTTAATATTTCTTCGAAGCGTTTTAATATTTCAACTGGCATCGAAGCACCACCTGAAATAGCAACTTTCATATTCTTTGCAATTTCACTGGTATATTCACTGCCATGCTTCTCAGTAAACGCGAGTAAGCCGATATACATAGTAGGTACACCGGCAAAGTGCGTGACTTTATGTGTGTACATCTGTTGCATGACTGTTTTAGGCACAAAGCGTGGAATTAATACTAAGGCACTGCCTACAAGCACTGAGGTATTAAGTATTAGAGACTGACCAAAGGTATGAAACAGAGGGAGAACCGCAATACTCACATCGGTGCCTTTTTGGTTGGTTAATGCTTGGCAGGCTTGCGCATTACACAGCATGTTACTTTGGCTTAATTCAGCCCCTTTAGCATGGCCCGTTGTACCAGAGGTGTATAAGATGACACAGCTATCTTCTGCTTTACGGTACACAGCATCAAAGTGGGTTTCTGATGATGTTAACCATGTGTTAAAAGCATGAGTGCCTTCAGGCAAGGCTTCTTGATTATTTTCTGCTTCAATCATGATGAAATGTTTACAGCTGTTAGCTTGCAGGAACCCCGCATGACCAAATTGACCTGTTGGTAACGCACTATTTCCTTGGTAACAAATCAGTGCGATAGCATCTGAATCATCAAGGTGGTAGGCAACCTCAGCTCCCTTTAGCATAATATTTAAAGGGACAGTTACAGCGCCTACTTTTTGAATTGCATAATAACTAATGACAAAAGCCGGCATGTTTGGGCAAGATAGCGCCACTTTATCATCAGGTTTGATACCTAATTTAACGAGTTGATTAGCCACTTGGTTAACCATACGATTAAGTTCTTGGTAGTTAATTTTATGTTCTTGAAAAATCAACGCAGTGTTTGTAGGGCAAAAGCTCGCATTACGCTCTAAATTAGTCGCTAAGTTATACATGATTATGTTTATCTTTTTTATGAAGCTGCTTTTCGTCTAATTATGTGGCACTAAACAGTTTTGATAAGCGCAAATGTTAACGAGTAAGCAAGCGTATTATTTAGGTATGATTTTATTTTACGATCTTTGCAATTTTTTGTGCATAAAAAAATACCAAAGTGTAAAAAATAGAGGCATTTAAAAAACCTTTTTAAGATGCGGGTGTAGAGAGACTGTATGAAAAAGTGGACAGTAATGCCTATGAGTGTAGTGGTATTTACTGTAGGTATAATGTCATCATCTTATGATGAAATAAAAAGTTAATTAAAATAAATAAATTAATTAACATATATAAATCATTGGCTTACTTCAAAATATTTTATATCCCTTTTGTGTGGTCGTGTGCTTTTGTCAATAAGTGCCTGTTTTTTTTGTGAAAAATAAAATATCTCTCTACTAAATAGATGTGACATTTTCAAGTCACAAATTTGACGATTTAGGGTGAGGGTTCTATTTTTATTGAGGTTTAACTGAGAGGAGGAATCAAAAAATGAAAAGAATGAACTCGTCGTATCGTTTACAGGTAATAAAAGAAGTAATGACACGGCGACGGCTTACTGAACAAAATGATCCTATGGCTAATCATATCTCTCAGTTGCTAGATTCTCATGCACATGATGAAGTAGTCAAAGACGTTCCTCAATTTAGCGGAAGTCATTTTGATGAGAATGTTGGTGGCTGGATAAGTAATACGTGGGATTTAAAATAAAATCATTCAATGTATCTAGTTGGCTATGTAGAGATAGGGGCGATAGCGGAATACGCTAAACGCCCTTATAATACCAAATCCATTAATTATCTGCTCAGTTCAGCGAGAGTTAAAATGTTTTTAGGCAAGGAGATAAATTGAGGATCTAGTGGCTCTAAATTGAAATTTATTAACGCAGTATAAAAGTATTTTAAACTTGCTCAAAGGGAATATCACTGGAAGCAACTTCTGTGTCTAGCGATTTCAAAAGAGAACTACTCTTCTATCAAATACTATCCTTGAACTCGACTCCCAGTGGTATTCTGAATGGGCCGATAATTAATGGAATTGGTATTAGTATTCGTAATGATGACGAAACTAGATTGGCATTATATGAGCGTTTTTTCACAGAGAACTGGCACAATATCGGTGACTGATGTAAATTGCTTCCGTCAATGTTTTGTTAGGTCGATGAATGAACTACGTAGAGTTAGATAAGTATTCTCGCAAGTGGATTTTTACCCACGCATCTATGCCAGTCGCAGCTGCTGATTTGGAAGAAATTAAGCCGTTTACCCAAGCGCGCTCTTCACAAATTTGGTCGGAGCATATCAGTAAACACAGCCCTGATGCTGATCACTTTGAAAAAGGTGATTGGGCCTCGAATGAAAAAATCTGGAGTGAAGATACTGATTGGCAAACAGAGTGGGATAATGATGACGCCACTTTGCCCAACGAAGTGCTAGAGTTCATCGACTGGGAAGATAATACAACGGTCTTCTTCTGTTATGAAAAATACAATGTAATTGAGACCAAATGGGGCGTATTTAAACGTAATTGGAAGAATTTCTTATTCTTTGATGACGGCCCAATGCTGATTGGTCGTAAGAAAAAACAAGTATTATGGTTTAACTCGAATGGTACGTTTAAATCTGGCCTTCGAGAGTAGATAGCATCATTTATATATCTACATAGCTATTATGTAGATATATAAACAGCCTTTCAGATTATTATTTGTAATAATCTGAAATCGGCTTTATTCATATTTTCATATCTCTATATTTTCCATTAGTTCTTCGATTTTTTCTCCTCCGATTTTTAGATTTTTACGCGATGAATGAATAGAAGCACCTGAGCTAATAAGTGGTTGATTTAACGGCTCTCCAAGCACAACAAACAAACGAGTGCCAATATCACTTGTCTTTATTTCTAAGGCGTGCGAACTCAAATCTAATATTGCCATTTGATTGGGTTGTAGCTGATTTCCACTAATATATGCTTTACCAGAACGCAAATAGATAAAGCCAGCAGTCAGGTTATTCTTTGGTTGAAATGTCCACGTACCATAAGAGGAAATAATAATATCAAGGTAAACAATATCAATACTATAGTTAACGGGACTATTTATTCCTTTGTAACTACCAACAAGTACTTTTGTGGTTGAGTCGGCCTCTTCGACAAGGGGAAGTATCGCGGTTTTGTAATTGGTGCTCGAGGCGGTTTCCATTTCCGCATTGCCTGCGGGTAATGCCGTCCATAGCTGAAACGTTTCCACTACTCCATTTACTGGGGTTAATGTATCTTTGTGTACGATACCGCTTCCTGTGGTCATCACATGCACGTCACCTCCTTCTAGCGTCGCATGACAACCAGAAGAATCGACATGTTTTACTTTGCCTACAACAGAGTAACTTATCGTATCGACGCCAGAGTGCCCATGAAAATCAAGCCCAACAGGTTTCATTTTGTTTTTTGCGGCAAAATGATCCCACAGTACAAATGGATCGACTTCTGCGATATTACCTGCATCGATATATGCAGTCATTGCCCCTGCTTTTAATCCGTATCGGATTGTTATTATCTTTCTTGTTTTATTCATAGCTAAACCCAAATAAGGTTCAATAGTTAAATCATAGACCTTGAGCCCAAAAGAAACCTAAAATTTACAGGTAATTTTAAGAGAGGGGGATGTATGAACGGGGGGCTGTGCAATTGGGTAAATGTATTTAATATCAGAGTGTTATGTGCTGTATTGGCGTTATTGTCTAGATGGGTATTATTTAATTATGCTAACGAAACAAAGCTCTCGCGCATTATTATGAGTAAGCGGAGAGCTTTTTATTTGTATCAAACGGGCCAATATAGGTTATTGCATCCACATCCGAGCGGTTTGCGCTGGAACAGTTAAGTTGTGGTTTTGTGAAGTAATGGTTTCACTGCTGCCACTGAGCACATCAATGTAAGGTTGATACCAGTTAAATTCGTAGCGGTAAGTGTCGACTGTGTAACTGCGAGCTTCGCCACATTTGTTGATGGCTACTAGTCCTGCTTTATCACGTTTAAAGATAAGTAGGCATTTATCGCTGTATAAGGTTTCCATCGACTTGCCCTGCATCGCGTTGTGAAAACGAACCATGCTTACCATATCAGCGTTATTCCACATATCGTTCCAACGACCGTTGTCTTTGTCTTCCTCTGGTTTAAGCGCGTCGCTATAGATGAGTGGAGTACCGCCATTTTTCCCGAGAATATAGGCATAAGCGAGTTTCTCGCTAGTCGGATCCATAATCTGGTACCGGAAGCCGTCATTAGTCGGAATATCGTGGGTAATGGTAAAAGTGATCGCACGATCATTGGCTAGCGCTTGCCCGTATGCCTGCGGATCATGCAATTGACTCATGCTGCCATTGTAAGAAAAAGCATTTCGAATAGAAGAAAATAGTGGGAAATCATAAGCGCCATGATCTGTATTATTCAGATAAGGCTGTAAGAAAACATCGTAATCGTTAGTGCCTTTTCCACCGCTGGTGATCACTTCCCCAAATACATGCATACCAGCTGTGATTTCAGGAGTGAACACTTGATTTATTTGGTATTCGCTCATGTGTTTTACTGCATCGACACGAAATCCTTTAATGCCCATGGTTTTCAATGCTTGCAGGTACAAACGCTGTTGGCTCACCACCCAATTATTAGGATCTAAATCTGGTAAACCTGTGTCACCGTTACCGCCGCATAAGCGCCAATACTGCACGTGTCCCGGATTTCCCCAGTCGGTGATACATCCGGCAGGATGGAAGTCATTTGCAGAGAAACTGCCCTGTGTCAGATCGCCAAATAATTTCTGTTTGTTCATGTAACCCATGTTTTGGCTATATTGCGTCAACAGATCACTGCCAGGGTAATTAAGGTCGTTACGTTTCCAGCTTTCATTCGCCATGTGATTGAGCACGATGTCGGCATAGACTTCAACACCTTCAGCTTTAAGGGCGGCAATCAGTTTTTGTAAGTCTTCTTTGTTACCGACAGGTGAGTCGATTAAGCGAATGTCTTGCGGCTGGTAACGTGCCCACCATTCATTGCCAGATGATTTCAGCGGGGGTGAAATAAGCACTTTTTTATAGCCAGCCTGTGCGATGCTCTTGGCTTGTAGTGTAATGTCGCTGTATGACCAGTTAAATGCATGCAAAATGGTATCGGCTTGAACTGAAGTGGCAAAGAAGCTGCTACCTATGATTGCGGTGGTAAGCACAGAGGCGCGTGCAAAGGATGTTCCTAACGTTATTGTCATTATTGGTATGCCTTATTAATAAATAGAATCTACATAAGGGAAGTGGAGTTAGATTTATTGTTATAGGTATGTTTAACAGGTTACCTATAAACATTATCAATAGTTCCTGATGGGTTTATTCTTTGGAATCAATGTCGTTGATTGTAGTGCTGACTTTTTTAAGAATGTGATGAGCAAGCAATTTATAAGGTGATGGAGTGCGTCAATTGCGGTTATATAATGCTCTACGATTTTATGGCGAATGTGGCAATAGATGTTTTACGGAAGCATTTCTTACTGTAATCAGAATGACGATTACTATAAAGATAGGTAAGATGGCATAAGATCAATGACTTACCGATAGGGCTATTCCGTGTTTTATAACGCCAAGACTTCTATTTACTCTGTATGGCTACTCAGTTTTTTCTTTTTGCTTTTTTCTTCTTCTAGTTATGCTGTATCTGAACGCCTTACACAAAAAGAGATAGCGCCTGAAGAGATAGTGCCTGAAGATATTGTGGGTTCGGTTTGTGTTATTCGTCATGACGATAAAATTGTGATGTTGTCGGAAGTGATTACCCAGAAGCTATCGTTACCTGGTGGATATATTGATGCCGGAAATACGGCAGAAGAAGCAGCTGTTCGTGAAGCGCTAGAAGAAACGGGGCTGGTGGTTTCTATTGATAAATTACTGCAATACCGTGGACGTGCCGCGATATACAGCTGTGTGGCTGATGCGCCTATTTTAGTATCTTCACGGGTTGATTATCGAAATTATACGGTTGTAGCCTCGTGGTTTGCAGAGCACTTTGGCAAAGAAGTAAAACGGGTTTATTTGATCAACCCCGACAAAATGAATAGTGATGAGTATCGATACCCTGATGATACAAAGCTATTGGCTAAGTGGATTAAGAATACGCCAAATAGTGAGATAACAGTCTATTCTGATTTGAGTGATAAAGTGAATGCCTTACACCGCTTTGAATTAACGTTAATGAATGATTTTCAGCAATGGGTTAAATCACAATCAAATACTGTTAAATCATTATTTGATGTAACGATGACAGTCGTTAATTTACCTGGAGAAGCGTATTTCCTTTTATTTGTCACCATAGTGGTTATTGCTCTTTATGGACCAATGGCCTTATTGCAGCTATTAGTGATGCTAGTTGGCGTTATATTCATCTCTTCTTTACTAAAGTATGGTATTGCCTCCCCAAGACCTTTTTATATCGTGCCGGAATTACAACAAACAAATGCTTATGGCTTTAGTTTTCCTAGTGGGCATACACTAATGGCGACTGTGTTATGGGGTATGCTGTGGTGCTTAGTGCGTGAGAAAAACGGTGTTGCAAAAAGGCCAAAGAATAGCTTATTGTTTTCACTATTTATTGTGCTAATGATCATTGGTCAAGCTATTGCTAGAGTATGGTACGGCGTACATTATATGAGTGATACGATTGCCAGTATTATTCTGGGTATTGTGGTTGTTATTCTATGGAGTAAATGGCATCACTCAACAGAAATACCATTAAAAAATAGTATTGTCAGTAAATGGTTTTGGTTGGGTACAACGATCTTTGTTGGTGTTATTGCTAGTGTTGTTCAACTACCAGATCATGTTTATTTATTCTCTGCATTATTAGCCATTTTCTTAAGCATAGAATTGGTACCTAAAAACTCGCTTAGGTTATCTGTATTTAACCGTTGTGTAACTGCATTAATAACGTTGATTGGTATTGTGGTTATTGGTTACTTTGTTTCGTCTCTTGCACACAGTTCTACGGTTAGCTTGATTGTCGTTGCGATAAATTCTATCGGGTCTTTTGTGGCAGTAGGCTGGATGGTGATCGTTCCCTCTCTGTTGTATAAAAAGTTGGCAAATAAAGCGTGTTTTTTAAAAGCTAAATTCGATTAACGATGGCCTTAGTGATTTCACGTTGAGCTTGGTCACACTTTTTTTAAGATAAAGAGTGATGTAAAGTGGTTTATTTCTATTTTGAAAATATAACAAGCCAGTCTTCGTAGGATACGATAAAGATACTGGAGAGGGAGAGCAATGTTACCTGTATTGACATATCAGAATAGTATCGACGAAGTCGTACTGTCTTATCTGACTGAATTAGAATCTGCTGGATTCACCGGCGATATTGAAAAAAGTTACGCGAGCCGTCTTGCCGTCGCTACCGACAATAGTGTTTATCAACTATTACCACAAGCCGTTGTGCTTCCTCGTTCAGTGAATGACTTATCCCTAATAGGTCAACTTGGTCAAAAAGAGGCGTATAAAAAAGTAACGTTTTCACCGCGCGGTGGTGGTACAGGTACCAATGGCCAATCATTAACACCGGGTATCATTGTTGATTTATCTCGGCATATGAACCAAATCCTTGAAGTGAATGCTGAAGAAGGATGGGTAAGAGTACAAACAGGTACAATTAAAGACCAATTGAATGATGCTCTACGTCCTTACGGTTTCTTTTTTTCGCCTGATTTATCAACCAGTAATCGTGCCACCATTGGCGGTATGATCAGTACCGATGCATCAGGGCAGGGGTCGTTAAAGTACGGTAAAACATCGGATCATGTATTAGCATTGAAAGCCGTATTGGTTGATGGTTCAATATTAGATACCGAGCCGCTAGACAGTAAAGCAGTGGCTCGTTATGCGAATGAAGCCAGCTTTGTCGGTAATGCGATTAGTACTTCATCTACGGTATGTCGCGAAAAGCGCCAGCAGATTGTCGATAAATTCCCCCCGCTAAATCGTTTTTTAACGGGTTATGATCTTAAAAACGTATTTGACGAAAACGTTGAAACATTCGATATTGCCCGTCTTTTATGCGGTGCTGAAGGGTCGTTAGCCTTTGTTGCTGAAGCAAAACTCAATATTACCCCTATTCCTAAGTCTCGTACCTTAGTCAACATTAAGTACGATAGCTTCGATTCTGCATTGCGTAGCGCCCCGATGATGGTTGAGGCTCAAGCGTTATCGGTAGAGACTGTCGATTCACGTGTTTTGAATTTTGCTAAACAAGATATTGTTTGGAACACCGTCAGCGATTTACTCACCGATGTACCGGGCAAAGAAATGTTGGGTATTAATATGGTGGAATTTGCCAATAATGACCCTGAAGAAAATCAAAGCCAAGTTACCGATTTATGCGCAAAGCTAGATATTCTTATCGATCAGCAGAAAGATGGCTTAATTGGCTATCAAGTATGTGATGAACTGGCAAGCATTCAAAAAATTTACACCATGCGTAAAAAAGCGGTGGGTTTATTAGGTGCAGTACAAGGCAATAAAAAGCCGATTGCTTTCGCAGAAGATACTTGTGTGCCACCTGAAAATTTAGCCGATTTTATTGTTGAATTTCGTCAACTTCTAGACGACAAAAAACTTGATTATGGCATGTTTGGTCACGTTGATGCTGGTGTGTTACATGTACGACCTGCATTAGATATGTGCGATCCTGAGCAAGAACTTACCATGAAAGAAATTTCAGACCAAGTTGTTGCTTTAGTCGCGAAATATGGTGGCTTAATGTGGGGGGAACACGGTAAAGGTTTCCGCTCTGAGTATGGCCCTGCATTTTTTGGCGACGAGCTATTTACTGAATTACGTCGGATTAAAGCGGCATTTGACCCTGATAATCGCATGAATCCAGGTAAAATTTGTACGCCGTTAGGTAGCAGCGATGAGTTAGTCAAAGTTGATGGTGTTAAACGCGGTTTCTACGACCGTCAGATTCAAGTAACAACGCGTGATAGCTTTAAACAAGCGATGGAATGCAACGGTAACGGTTTGTGTTTTAATTACGACACAAGCTCTCCTATGTGTCCGTCGATGAAAATCACGGCAGATCGCCGTCATTCGCCAAAAGGTCGTGCGGGGCTAGTACGTGAATGGTTACGCCAGCTAGCCGAACAAGGTATTAATGCGGATGAGTTGGAGCAGAAGCTGCTCACCACAACGCCCACGGTAAAGCAGATTATAGATCGTCTGAAAAATACCTATGGTTCACACAAGAATGATTACGATTATTCTCACGAAGTGATGGAAGCAATGAATGGTTGCCTTGCATGTAAAGCGTGTGCAAGCCAATGTCCAATTAAAGTGGATGTGCCGAGTTTCCGTTCCCGTTTCATGAATATCTACTACAGCCGTTATCAGCGTCCGGCCAAAGATTACTTGGTGGCGTATGTCGAAAACTATCTGCCGATTATGGCCAAAGCGCCCGTTACGTTTAACGCGATAATGCGACCAGTATGGTCGAAGAAACTGACAGAAAAAGCGATCGGTTATGTTGATATGCCAGCACTGTCGGTGCCAACATTGATGGAAGGCTTAGATGGCCATCATGCTACTCATTTTGATCTATTGTGGTTACAAGCACTGTCACAAACAGAGCGTAGTCAGTACGTACTTATTGTTCAAGACCCGTTTACCAGCTATTACGATGCGGAAGTGATCCGTGATTTTGTATACTTAATTGAAAAATTAGGTAAAAAACCCATGTTGGTTCCGTTTAAACCCAACGGTAAAGCACAACATGTGAAAGGCTTTTTACGTCAGTTTGCAAAAACAGCACGTAATACGGCTGATTTTTTGAATCAATTGGCGTCTTTGGGGATTCCGTTAGTTGGTGTCGATCCCGCACTTGTACTGTGTTATCGCGATGAGTATGAAGAGGTACTGAAAGAAACACGTGGTGATTTTCATGTACTAACGGCTCATGAATGGTTAACACCACTTCTGGCTGAGCAGCCGAATGATGTATTACGTGATGCTGCAAATAACAACGACGATTGGTACTTGTTTGCGCATTGTACTGAAAAAACCAAAATGCCTAATGCAGAAAAAGAATGGATGGCAATCTTCAATCAATTCGGGGCAGGGCTAAAGCCTGTTGCTGTAGGTTGTTGTGGCATGGCGGGTACGTTTGGGCATGAGAAAGACAAACTTGAAATTTCGAAGGGTGTTTACAATCTGAGTTGGAAGCCAAACATTGATCTGTTGGATCCCGAGCGTTGTTTGGTGACAGGTTACTCATGCCGTAGTCAGGTGAAACGGTTTGAACACATCAAAATGAAACACCCCGTTCAGGCGTTGTTGCAATTACTGTCGTAGTCGTAAGCACTGGTATTTAAAAGCTAGTTTTTAAGAGCTGGCATTTAAGAACAGGCACCTAAAAGCGACATTGAATTTAGCAATAAAAAAGCGAGCAATGAATGCTCGCTTTTTTACGGTCAAAGAGTGCTTGAGTTAGCTTAAATCTAATTAATCTTCGTTTGGACACAACCAGCGATAGATAATACCCGCGACGATAGCACCGAGTATAGGTGCAACCCAGAATAGCCATAATTGAGACATAGCCCAATCACCCACAAAAATTGCAGGGCCAGTACTACGAGCAGGATTAACAGATGTATTAGTAACTGGAATACTGATTAAGTGGATTAACGTTAACGCTAAACCAATGGCTAACCCTGCCATACCAGGGTTGGCTAATTTGTGTGTAACACCAAGAATGATGAACAAGAACATAAAGGTCATTACAAACTCGGTTACAAAGCCCGACAACATGGTGTAACCACCAGGTGAATGCTCACCATATCCGTTGGATGCTAGCCCGCCAGCAAGATCAAATCCTGCTTGACCACTTGCGATAATGTACAGTACAAATGCGCCAGCAATAGCACCTAAAACTTGGAAGACAATATAAGGGATAATTTCATTTGCTGGAAAGCGACCGCCAGACCATAAACCAACAGTTACAGCAGGGTTTAGGTGGCAACCTGAAATATGACCAATAGCGTAAGCCATCGTCACTACGGTTAAACCAAAGGCAAGTGCAACACCAAGTAGGCCAATCCCAACGTCAGGAAATGCTGCTGCTAACACAGCGCTACCACAACCACCTAATACTAGCCAAAATGTGCCAATGAATTCAGCAACAAGTTTTTTTATCATCATTAGTTTTCCTGTCCACAATTTCGTATAACGAAAATTTAATAAGATATGGTGTGATAACTGACATAAATTAACTAGAGGGGCGCAGTATCTTTTATGTAAGTTTTATAGCTTTTAATCTCTATTTATATACTGGGTAATGATTAATCATAGATTCAAAACTATTCAACATTCTTAACCACTTGATAAGTTACGATGTAAAAAGTGTAGCTACGTAATTTTAAAAGGCATACCTACACAATGTTTTTTATTCAGATTGTTTTTAAGCTTTTACTAGGGCGTGTTGACGTTTTAAGGCTTCACTGGCTAGACGTTTGAAATGTCGACACGACCTAATCTGTCACATCAAGTAAATAGTCTTCTAATTGATCAGATAACCACTGAATAACTAATCCGCGTCGTGATTCACTTTCTACTATTTCACCGTAAGGCTGCCAGCTCATCGCTTTATTGTGTTTAATGACCTTGATTGTGCCTTGACGTAAATGTTCGTTAATTAGTAGTGCAGGAACATTAGACCACCCAGTACCGTCTAATACCGCATGGCTTAAATACTCATAAAAAGCTAGGGCGATGTAGTTGGTCGAATTGGGTATATCCGTCTTTAAATTGTCATCTTCAATGTAAGCCAGAATGATTTCTGTATAGCGAGCGAAATCTTCACTGGTAACCTTTCGTAATTGACTAAGAGGGTGGTCTTTATGAGCAACAGACATCATGCGAATTTGCCCTAAGTCTAAATGAAGCAAACGTGGAATACGATGTTCAGTTGGCAATAAGCCATAAGCTACATCTACGGCATCTTGTTCTACTAAATTTTCTAATTCTGGTGGTGTAGCAGCATAGATAGAGATGCTGGTATTGGGGAATTTTTCCTTCAAGCGGTTGAGTGTGTCACGCCAAAATGATTCAGGTAAAGCATCATCACGGGCGATACGAACAACAGATTCAACACCATCAATATGCAGAGTGCATTTTCGTTTAATATCGTTAGCAATTTGTAAGAGGCGAGTGCAATCATTGGCAATGCTTTCACCAATATCCGTTAACTGAATGCGATTCCCTGTTCGTGCGAGTAATTTGACGCCGAGATCATCTTCAAGTGCGCATAGAGAAGCACTCACCGTTGTTCGGCTCTTATTTAATTTACGCGCCGCTTCCGTTATCGATCCTGTTTTACTGGCATGAAGAAATATTTCAATCTGAGCTATTTTCAATTTAATGCTCCTGCTGACAAACAAATGTCATTTACCGATTACTTATCCAGAATGGTATTACCTGTAGCGACGAAAAAGTTGTCGCTGAGGGATTATTACATTCTACTTCAACCAGATACTATGAATACATTCTAAAAAAACACTTTATCGACGAAAAAATTGTCGATAAAGGAGGGTTTATGACTCGTAATATTCAGCTTGAACGTAAGCTTCTTCACTTTTCGACTCTTTTTGCGCTGTTATTTGCGGTTATGGGAATCAGTTTAGGGGTATGGATTGGCTCTTTAGTCATCATATTTGATGGGGCTTACTCGTTGGTTAGTCTTTTTCTTACCTTAGTATCGGTTGCTGCGGCATCTTATATACATAAGCCGAGAAAGAATCCTTCAGCTATCAATATTACCAAAGTAGAGCCAATGGTTATCGCTTTCAAAGGGTTAGTGATCACGCTAATGTGCTGTATTTCTTTTGCATCAGCCGTTGAAGCAATATTGAATGGTGGTCGCGATGTGAATACTGGTGTGGCACTTATTTTTGGTGTTATTAATGTTCTAGGTTGTATTGGTGCTTATTGGCTATTGGTCAAAAAGGGTAAGCGTGCGAATTCAGGTTTAGTGGATGCAGAAGCAAAGCAGTGGTTAATGGATACCGTGATAAGTATTGCAGTAATGGTTGGTTTTGTTTTTGCTAAGATTTTATCGCTAACAGAATATCAATCGTATGCCGTATATGCCGACCCTGTAATGGTTATTATTGTTTCTATATATTTTATTATTGTGCCATTGAAAATGACTTATGAAGCTATTCAACAACTAGTCTTAGATAAGCAACCAATGTCGGATGACAATAATCACGATGCTTCTATCAGTTCAACCAGCTGATGATAAATAAACGAGTGGTTTATGGGGTTCGTTGGCTATTAAATGATGATGATTCAACCAAGAAATACGGTTGAATCATCAGTTTAACACTTGTTTTAAATGCCAGTGCACCTTGAACGAAAATTAGCGACCTAGTAATAGTGTGCTTTCGATCTCACGGTAATAATGTGCAGTGTTAATCAGTGACGTCGCTGTTAGCCCAGGCACGCCGTAAACTTCAACATCAACACCATACTTGGTTTGTACTTTATCGACGAGTAGATCAAAATCGCCGTCGCCAGAAAGTAAAATCACACGGTCAACATCGCCAGCATGCTCAATCACATCAAGTGTGATACCAACATCCCAATCACCTTTAGCTGAACCATCGCTGCGCTGAATAAAGGGTTTAAGTTTTACTTCAAAACCGATACCACGAAGAATATTTTGGAATTGACCCTGCTTTTCATCACCTCGATGAATAGCATAAGCATAAGCTGCAACTACTTCACGACCTTGTGTCGCTTCAGCCCAAAAGGCATTGTAATCAAAATTACACTTATACTTATCTTTTACGGTGTAATAGATGTTTTGAACATCAACGAAAATGGCAACTTTTTCCACAATAATCCTGATTTTAGGTTAATTAAGAATATGCAGTACCATGTTGACGTGAATTACATAAAAATTCAAGCTAACTCTTAGTTGCTCTGCTACATAAGGCTTCAAGAGTTAGCTTGCGACTATGATTACTTCTTTTCTTTTTTGTCTTTATTGCCTTTCCCTGGGTTGTTATCACCGTGGACACTGCTATTTTTCTTGTCACCCTTGCTTTTTCCTTTCCCATCAGAACAATCTTCAGAGTTAATTTTAATATTGTCCGATTCCAGTTTTAGGCAGTCTTTACTCAATTCAAAACCATCTCCTGAGATTGAAACATCCGCTTGAGCGTATGATATAGGCAGTAGAGTAAAAGCAATGAGTAATAATTTTTTAAGCATGTTTGTATTACCATGGTGAATAATATGATTGTATGTATAGTAGCCTTGTTTATGTAAACCGTTGCTGAATAGTGCTGAAAAGTAGCCTGAGAATGTTTATTTATATGCATTCATGCTCAATATAAAATAAAGTGGTACAAGTTTGTATTTGATAGTCTTAAGCGGCAGAGATAATAAGAGAGAAGAATCATGAAAAGTATTTTGATTGGAGGGTTGTTATTGAGCTCAACGGCCGTATTTGCGCAAAGCTGTCCTGTCGATGTAACCAATGAAATTCACATCAAGAATGGCGACGTATCTGTCTATCAGAGTGGCCAACCGAAAGTCATGATTGATGAAGATAACAATGTATTTATCAATGGTAAGCAATTGGATTTAAATGCCATGCAGCGTCAGGCTCTGGAAGCTTACAGCAGTGGTGTTAAAGAGTACCTCCCGAAAATGGCTGATATTGCCAGTGATGGTGCGAGTATCGCCACTGATGTTCTTGATGAAGTATCATCGAGTTTTGATTCAAAAGAATCATTTGCCAATGTTGAAGCATTGATTGATGAATATGGTCAAAAAGCACAAGATAAATTCTACAAAAACGATGAATTTGTGATGCCAGCCGATATGTTTGCCGATGTAGATGAAAGTTGGAAAACAGAATTTGATGAAGCGATGAAGCACGTCAGTGTTGAATCAATGTCGAGCTTATTTGCCGCGTTATCTGATGAGATGAAAGATGGCGAAATTAACTTCACTGAGCTTCAAACTAAATTCTCAGATCTAAAACAACGTATTGAAGAGCGTATAAAAGCAAGGTCAGGTGAAATGGCAGTGAAAGCTGATGACTTGTGTGATTCGATAAAAGGGCTGGCACAAGAAGAGCAAGAGTTACATAAAGCGATTCCTGAACTGAAAGATTACCAGATGTTTGAGATTTAATTGATTCGCTTGGATATAGTGCCACTTGTTGTTTAACAGTGGCACTTTTTAATCATTAACCTGCTTCGCCACTCATAATAAATATACCCTTAAATGAATAAGTTAGTACTGTGCTAAGATGGCTTATCCGTTTTTAGAGGCTGATACTATGTTGAAGATCGGCGTGATTATCGGGTTACTTGCTCTCGCTTTGTTAGCGACTAAGTACCTTGATGAAAAGATTCAGAAAAAAATCTTTATCGGGTTAGCTGCTATTGCAGCAGGTGCGATTGTTTTATTCATGGGTGCAGAGCTGTTCCGATAATATCTTTATATTATTAACAAAACAGGTACACGGTTTCCAGCCCGGTGATTTGATTAGACTCATAAAGCTAAGCACCTCGTAACTTTCGTAAAAAGGGTATCTCGAGATTGCTTAGCCTTTCATTAAAATCGTCAACGTATTTTAGGACGAGACCCTGTAAATCATTCTGTGTTATTGCGTTTGTGCTTACAACATATCGGTTAACGCAATGCCCACACCAATCCGTTGTTGGTTGTGGTTATAGTCTATTAGACTTTCCCCGTACCCCGTTGTGTATTGTGCATATCCACGTAAACGTCCCCATAATGGAAATGTTAAACCGAGCTCAGCATAGCCCTTGTGTTCACTGAAATTCTGACGCCCTAAGAAGGTGAATTCGTAATCATCCCAGCGGTAGGCTGAGGATAACTCAAAGTGCCCCATATAATCTTCAAGATCAGGGTTATCATCACCATCTGCACTTTCTGGTGTTTCCTTTTCATCTTCAGGAATACGCCACCAAGGGCGCAAAGATAAAGCAAAATTATTCTTTTCAAAAACAAAATCGGTGTAAATACGGTTCCAACTACGCGATAACTCTTGGCTGCGGCCGTTAGATTCATGTTCAATACCAAATGCGACCCATGTATTACCCTCTAATGGTGTCCATGGCGTTGGTGCAAAGTAGAACATTTCTGGTCGATAGTTTGTTTCTCTGAATGGGCTAGAAATATCATCGGCGTATACCTGCCACCAAGATTTTAATGTAATGCCAAAAAACAACCCGTCGCCTTCGACAAACATGCTGTCGTAATTCAATGGTACTTTAAAGCTGATCTGAAATTTAGCTTCGACATCTTTAAGGCTGTCTTCCCAACCTGTTTTTGCATAAGCGTCTTTGTTTACATCGTTGGTATACGTTACAGGTAAGATGTAATTCATTCTATGAGGTGTAATTACATAGGGGTTGAATGCGTTTTTACGTTCATTTGCCATCCGTTCAGACAGTAAATCTTGTTCGTTTTTAGCGAGCTCCGCCTCTGTTTTACATTTTGATCTTACTTCACCCAGTGTTAACTCATAATCGTGATATTTTACAGCATTGAGAAGGCACTCATTGTAACTGATAGGTTGCTCTGCAAATGCATTGAAAGAGATGGCAAAAAGAAGGCTGAGCAGGCATAAAATGTAGTAATGAGTCACAGAGAGTCCTTTCGATGTCAGTTAACTAACAACAAAAAGAGAGGGCGTTGATAGTCTGTATTTTATTTATAGCATCTTAATATAACAGTGAGTTAAGTGTTGTTCGAATAATGTCAGATTAATTAGTAAAAACGAAAGCTTATAAATAACGGTACAAAAAAGGCGCTGAATATTCAGCGCCCACTTAAACAGTTATTTTACTCTGCTTCGGTTAGGTTTTCCACCTTGACCTTGACGAGTCGAGGTCGGCTTCCCTGGTTTGCTTGGGCGGTTGCCTGCAGGCTTACCGTTTGACTGGGTATTCCCATTTGGTCGGTTACCCGTGGTCGGGCGGTTGCCTGACGGACGTTTACCATCTTTACGGATATCTGGCTGATTCGGGTGCTTGGTTGCAAAGCGTTTTGCACCATGACGACCTGATTGGCGGCGTTGCGCTGGTGTTAGCTGCGTTTCTTGCTCAGAACCTTCTTCAGGTACTAAACAATTGGCGCGATCACCAATAAGGTATTTCTTACCCATAGAAATTAGCGTTTCACGAATAAGCGGCCAGTTAAGTGGATCGTGGTAACGTAGTAGGGCTTTATGCACACGACGTTCACGTTCACCTTTTGCAACGAATAATTCCTCACGTTTCTTATACTTAACACGTTTTAGCGGGTTAGTTTCAGAGTGATACATAGAGGTTGCATTACACATCGGTGACGGATAGAAGTTCTGAACCTGATCACACTCATATTCATATTTCTTTAGCCACAATGCTAAGTTCAACATATCTTCGTTAGTTGAACCTGGGTGCGCTGAAATAAAGTAAGGGATTAGGTATTGCTTCTTACCTGCATCTTTACTGTACTTCTCGAACATATTCTTAAAACGATCGTATGTGCCCATACCTGGTTTCATCATCAGGTCGAGGGTGCCTTTCTCTGTGTGTTCAGGCGCAATCTTTAAGTAACCACCTACGTGGTGAGTTACAAGTTCACGCACGTACTCAGGCGATTCAACCGCTAAGTCGTAACGCACACCCGATGCAATCAATACCTTTTTAATGCCATCAACTTTGCGAGCTTCACGATAAAGATCGATAGTATGTTTATGATCAGTATTCAGCTTTTCACAGATCTTAGGGAAGATACAAGATGGACGACGGCAGTTAATTTCCGCTTTAGGATCTGAACAGCCTAAACGGTACATGTTTGCTGTTGGGCCACCAAGATCTGAAATAGTACCAGTGAAACCAGGTACTTTATCGCGTATGTCTTTTAGCTCATCAATAATCGATTCTTGAGAGCGGTTTTGAATAATACGCCCTTCATGCTCGGTAATTGAACAGAAGCTACAACCACCAAAACAACCACGCATGATATTCACAGACGTCTTGATCATGTCGTAAGCTGGAATTTTTGCTTTACCGTATGAAGGGTGCGGAACGCGTGCGAAAGGCAAGCCAAACACAAAGTCCATTTCTTCAGTGGTTAACGGAATAGGGGGGGTATTTACCCATAGTTCACGATCGCCGTGTTTTTGAACCAATGCGCGTGATGAATGCGGGTTGGCTTCTAAGTGCATTACTCGGCTTGCGTGTGCATACAGAATACGGTCGTTACATAACTTTTCATACGAAGGTAAGCGGATACAGGTATTTTTTGGATCATGGCGAGAAGCCGTTACCACGATAGGTTTGGCTACGGGTTCTACTTTTACTTCATCTTCTTGTTTGGTTTTACATTCTTCTTCTGTCGCGTAAGGGTTGATCATAGGCATTGCTTTGCCTGGTTTTTCTATACGAGAAGAATCGATTTCTCTAAAGCGCTCAGGAATTTCTTTGATGATAACGGCGGTACCAGGGATATTCTTCATATCTTCTAGTTGTTCGCCTTTAGCAATACGGTGAGCGACTTCTACCAAGGCGCGTTCAGCATTACCAAAAAGAAGAATGTCAGCTTTTGCATCGACAATAACAGAGCGACGCACTTTATCAGACCAATAGTCGTAGTGCGCTAAGCGACGTAGGCTCGCTTCAATACCACCAAGTACAATAGGTGTTTCTTTATACGCTTCACGACAACGCTGAGAATACACAAGTACCGCACGATCAGGGCGTTTACCGCCTTCGTTATTCGGTGTGTAGGCGTCATCATGACGTAATTTACGATCAGCTGTGTAACGGTTGATCATGGAATCCATGTTACCAGCAGTCAGACCAAAGAATAGGTTCGGTTGACCAAGTTCCATGAAGGCATCTTTATTATCCCATTTAGGCTGAGAAATAATACCGACACGAAAGCCCTGAGACTCGAGCAAGCGGCCGATGATCGCCATGCCGAAACTTGGGTGGTCTACGTACGCATCACCAGTTACGATAATAATGTCACAGCTATCCCAGCCGAGTGCATCCATTTCTTTACGCGTGGTAGGTAAGAAGGGTGCAATTCCGTAGCACTCTGCCCAGTATTTAGGGTATTCGTTTATCTTCATTAAATTCATTGGGTTACATTAACTTGTTAGTTTTTAGGGGCATCTTGGGGGCATTCTCGCCGTATTTTTTGTTCAGTACATCAAGCTGATTTTGGGTATGCTCGCTAACCCAATCTCCGTACGTTTGATATATTTCTTTAGCACTAGAATGTCCCATTTGTTTTGCTATAAATGTAGGGTTCGCACCGGCAGATAACATCCAACAAGCAAACGTATGTCGGGTCTGATAGGGTTTTCGGTAGGCGATTCTTGCACGTCTTATCGCTGCCGTCCACTTATCATGAATACTAGTATGAAAGTAATAACTTTTCGTTTCTTTTGTAGCAGTAACACGGGGAGAGAAAACAAAGTGCACGGTTTCTATTTCTATTTTTCCATGCTCTCGCTGCTGAACCGTAATACTTTCCGGCAACATCATATAAGTTAAAGGCTTTTGTTTTATTAACGCTTTAATCGCGGGATCTAATAAATTAATTACCCTTTCACCCGCTGTGGTTTTAGGTAATTTAAAAATACCTTTTAACGTTAAATTACGCTTTACATAAATAAGGCCTTTATTGAGATCAATATCTTCCCACGCAAGCGCCATTAATTCGCCGTGTCGTAACCCTGTGTAAACGGCTAATGCCCACAAGTGTTTATCCTGCTCATTTTTACAGGCCTCGATAAGCCGAAAAAATTCATCACGGCTAAGGGGCGTAGGGGGCGACTTGGATTGTTTTAAATCTTTGATACCGCTTATTACTCGAGGGCTGCAGTATTCATTTGTAATGGCAAAGCTCAGCACCCCTTTTATTGTTCGCATGTAGGTGTTTACCGTTGAGGCCGAACACGTACTTAATAAGGCCATACGTAGATCTAAGATGTGCTCTTGAGTCAGATGGCTGACAAGCAGCTCTGGATCAAGGTAAGCCAGCGTTTGTTTGAGTCGGTTATGGTAGTTCGTTAACGTCGCTTCTGTGACTTCAATTCTTTTGAGCGTTAACCATCGCTCGAATAGCCCCTTTACTGTAAGCGTGTTGATGTTGACCATATCTTGGTGATTGGTTGAATGAGGAAACCATTCCAGATAGTCAAAAGTACCCAGTCGGATCGCGTGACAAACCGAGGTTCTTTTCTCAAAGGCAATTTTGATGTTTCTTGGCGTTGGCGGAGAATATAAGCTTTCTCTGCAGCGCTTGCCTCTGAACATGAACCAGATCCTCAGCTTTCCTGAATGGATCTCGACACCGGTAGGTAGCTTCTTCATCAATCCTACTCTTACATTTGGGGATAAGCGTCTATCCACTCATTAATCGAATGGATGTTGTAGAGGATTTTTGCTTTGCTGCCTGATGGTACCCCTGTAATGCCAACTTTTCGATAGTGGACACCTTGTTGCCATGCTTTTAACCGGTAATTCATGATGGCCGCGGCCGTGAGTCCATAAACGGCTTGAATGATGTTTTCGCCTACCCATTTGCTTTGTGGGAGGGTAATGATCACACGTGGGTCGCTTTCCTTTATGTCCTTATTCATATCTCACCTCATGGAGTATTTTTATCTGTTGACCAAAGTCGGGTTAATTCAGGGTTACCTGCAGGTGTATATCCCCGCAATTCCTCGCGAAGTATTGATTAACATCATCGACGGTTAACGGGATCCCACCGTTATATTTTTCACCCGTTAATAGAAACCGATAATCCGTTTTTAATATCTGAGCAATAGCGAGTAGGGTGCCCGCTTTCGGTTCAGTTTTGCCGGTTTCAATATCCAGGTAGGTCTGACGAGCAAGCCCTAAATATTTGGCCATTCTGACTTGAGTTAACTCTCTGCACTCTCTTGCTACACGAATACGTTGCGCCAGCGCTTTTCTATCAGTGATAAATCGTTGCATGTTCGTCCCTTCAATGTGATTGCTGGTGGTCATATCAGCACCTCGAATCAGTGCGGCGTTTGTTGTTTTGCTCAAACTGTTCAACGGTTTCTATCTTCCAACGCTTTAACGTTCCGTAGGTATCAGGTGTCGGGAAGTAACCGCTGCGGCACCAGCGCCATAACGTTGTTCGTTCAATACAGAAGTAACGGCATATCTGAGCATTCGTCATGTATCCTTTTCCCATGCGACACCTTCTATTTTGTGAACATGATGTATGGCACTTGATAATCTTTGATAAAACTGACGATCATGCGGATGTCATCCATTTCAACACTGCCACCCATTAGAAAGTGGATCTTATTTGCAGCGACATCTGTGGTGTATTGGCTAGGTTGCTTCTTAATATCAGCAAAGTGGCCATAATCAAGATGGTCAGTGTGTTTATGTTTAGCAGGCTCTGTGAGTGCTGGTTGGTTGCCCTTGGTATTGATGTGGGCGACTTCGCGGAGAAGAACGCGCAAGCAGCGTCGGTTGAGCAGAGTCTGCCGGACGGCTTCATAATCATCCCATTCGATTTCAAGAAATTCGCGTTTGGTTGCATCGATATTAAAATCAGGCGTGTTGTCGATATGTTCATTGAAAGCACACTCCAGCTTTTCAGCCATCTCTTGGCGAATATCAATAGGGCAGGTATCAGCGAAGTCATTGTCGAGACGATAAAGCGTGTCTTGTACCAACCCTAGGTAAGAGAACAAGACGGGATCATCCATTTCAGTCAGTGCGGTATAGTTTTTATAACCAGCTTGTTCTCGTTCCGATAGGTAGTTTTTATATTGGCTGGTTGTGGCGGTACCAATTTTAGATACTTTGTAGTCCTGGTGATGTTCACGATCCCAAAATGACAACTCTCTCTCTGCAAGCTCTCGAACCTCTTTTTGATACTTGCACGTAACGAACACGGTGATCTGTTGTTCAGTACCTAGCATCACATGGTCAGGGTGACACTCGAGAGTGATAAATTTACATGAGAAGAGTTTCATTGTTCACGCCTCACTAATTTTGAAGAAAGTATGGCTAGTTACGCTTGCCGTTCACGCACTAGCCATGTCCCACGAAGGACAAATTAAAAATGGGTGTCATGAATTAAGGCCACCAGCAGTGCGTCCAAATCAGCAAGCGTAAGGAACGCAGTAAGCAAAAAGAGCGCGATACCTGCGAGAATGGCATCTCGACGTTCACGGCGTTTTCGGATGGTTGAGTTCAATTCCGCTTGCATAATAAGCCACCTAACCTAATTCATTTTAAGTTAGTTAACTACAAAATGGTTAGTTAATGCAACAAAAAAAAGCACAATAAATGTGCTTTTTTTAGTGGTTACCACTTAATTTTATTGTTATCAGTATCTTAATAGTTAATCTTTAGTTAGTTATTTTTCTGATGATGCGTAAATAGTTTTTATAATTTGGATGATTTTTTCTGGCGGAACATCGAGTTCGACAATTAGTTCGGCAATTTTTTTAGAAATTTCTTCTATTTCATTAGGTATGTCGATATTTCTTCGATCGAAGCTATTAGTGGGCAATCCCATCTCCGATTCAACTCGCCGTGCAAAAGCATTACCTATCTTCCTGTTTCCATTGAGTAACTGCCCAATGGACTGCTCTGTTGTATTGAATTTGGTTGCCATATCCCTGTTGGTACTAAATTCCTTTCTAACCTTGTTTAGATTCTTACATCTATTGTCATAAATCGATTCCATTAGTACCTCAACGATCAAACTAAAAACGAGTTAGTAGTAGTTTGACTAATTTTCGAAAGTTGACAACTAACGTCAAAGTGGTTAGTTTTTGTGTTAACGTTTTTTAAGTTAGGTTTTATTTATGAGTGAATTCAATAAATGGCCAGTATTTTGGCGTGAATTTTCAATTCAGGATCGAGATGAGATAGCTAAAAAATTAAACGTTTCGGCATTTCATCTAAGAAACATAGGGAAAATGGGAGCACAGCCAAGTGCAAGCTTGGCCGTTCGTATAGAGAAGGTCTGTGGCTACCCAAAAGAGATGTTACGTCCCGATATCTTTGGTGAGTATAAATCTTGAGGAGCTGGTTATGTCGACTCTTGATAAACAGCAGGTCTCTGACCTAGCGAATGTACTTGATTGCAATGACTCAATGATTATTGATGTCGCTATTTTCTTAGGTCTACAGCAGATTAAAGAGCTGGCATCTCGTGATCCAAAGTTGGCTTACGAGCTCATTTATATGACAGCCATAAAGGCTAAGTAGGTAAGCATGGCTGATGCTGGTTTTATTAAATATAGGCGAACTGAAGAAGCAGAGTTTCTGTTGGGTCATCCGCATGCTAATCACTTACTGATGGTCATGGCGTATAGGGCAAGAAGAACAGATCATCCTATGAATGGCTTGAAAGCGGGTCAGTGTTTTTTGGGGGATTTTAGAGGCCTTGGGTTAACAGAAAGAGCATATCGAACAGCTAAAAAACAGTTACAAGATTGGGGGTTGGCTGATTTCAAAGGGACGAACAAAGGGACAGTCGGAACTATTACTAATTCAAAGGTTTACGATATAAATCATGGAGAGGGTGACGGACAAGGGGACAGACAAGAGACAGGCACTTGTGACAGATCAGTGTCACACGGCGTCAGTCCAGAGTCGAACAAGGTGACGGACAAAGAGACAGGCGAAAGTGACGAAAATACAGTTGGTTACAGTGGTGATTCTGATGAAGGTGACGGACAAACTGACAGGCAAGTGACAGACCAAAGACAGGTAAGCGACGAGCGGGTGACGACTAACAAAGAATGTAAGAAAGAAAGAAAAGATCAAAAGATCCCTTTGTCGATTAGCAAAATCGACGAGGAGGAAATTCTTGCTGTTTGGAATGAAATGGATCTCAAACAGCATCGGAAGATAACCGACAAGTGCATGAAGCACATCAAGGTCGGTTATACGAAATATGGCAACGAATGCAAAAAACGAGGGAAGGTGCCCAAGGGAATTACCATGTGGGTGTGTGTTTACCTGGTTCAGGGGTTTAGTAATTACATCACCGATCACCACCGTGGTCTGAATGATCGTGGCTGGATAGCAAATTTAGAATACGCATTACGGCCATCAACCTACGATGAAGTGACATCGATTAAGGATTAGACATGGATATCAATTATCAATCCCAAGCCAATGCTGCGGAGCAATCCGTGTTGGGAGCATTGTTTTTAATTGGCGACCCGAAAGCACCTGCAGTCAGTAAAATATTCTACTCGCTAAAAATAGGTAGTTTTGGTGAGGCCATGCATCGTGATATTTATCGAGCAATTAACAACGTTGCTCAAACAGGCTCTCGTATTGACTTAATTACCGTTGAGGCTGAATTACGTAACCTGCTAGGCATTGGTAGCAACCAGATTGATTTCCACCTGTCGTACCTTGTTGAGCTCGTCAATAACACGCCATCATCCCGTAACGTAATGGCTTACGTGTCCATTGTGAAAAATGCTGCTGTCGAGCGTGAAGCCTTGAGCTTACTCGAGTCAGGTTTGGCGTTGATGTCTGACCCATCGGAAGGGACACCGATTGAACGCCTTGGCCTTGTGATTTCGTCTCTTGAGCGAGCCAGAAACTCTGCTGTTGGAGTGAGTGCTGGTGGTCTATCCCGTATGTCTGATATCGGCAAAGAATGGCTTGAAGGTGTAGAGGCGAGGTTTAACGGAGAGGTGCCACTCGGGTTAAAAACGGGATTGGTTAACCTTGATAAAATCTTAGCCCCGAAAAACATCTTACCTGGTTCGCTGGTGGCCATTGGTGCGCGACCTAAGATGGGTAAAACCGCATTCACATTAAAAATTGCTGAATATGTTGCGATCGAAGAAGGGAAGGGGATTGCAACGTTTTCACTGGAAATGCCAAAAGAGCAAATTTATGAGCGTATGGTTTCTTCTCGAGCTCGTATCGATTCTGGCTTGTTCTATCAGAGCCCAGAGGATGTGTATAACTTCGATACTGAGTTTGCCAAAGCCAGCCAAGCCATTAGCGAATACAACAATACCAAGTGTTATATCGATGATTCACCCAGCGTCACGATTACATATATAGAGGCTGAATCACGCAGGTTGCACCGTGAGGTTCCACTGGCTGCAATTATGGTCGACTACTTAACACTGATGACTACCGAGAAGGCCGAGCGTAATGACTTAGCTTACGGCGATATTACTAAGCGGCTCAAGCAGCTGGCCAAGGAGTTAAATTGCGTTGTGTTTCTAGTTACCCAGCTTAACCGTAAACTGGAAGAACGAACAGACAAAAGGCCATTACCTTCTGACTCTCGAGATACCGGTCAGATTGAGCAAGACTGCGATATCTGGATTGGCCTTTACCGAGATTCGGTATACCACGCTGACTCACCAAACCCACCTGAATTGATGGAAGCCATTGTTCGATACAACCGACATGGCGGTACAGGAACTGCGTACCTTGAACTTATCAACGGGCATGTTGGCGACTTCCTCAGTAGTGTTGTTTTAGATAATCCATCTACAAGAAAAACAATGTCTGCCAAGTATGCGAGGAAATGATGGTGGTCGTATTGATGGCTTTATAGTTTGTTTTCTAACCTTCGAGCTCTGTTATTCTGCTCTGAATATGTATTGGTAATGTGGAGAATATGAAAGTATTGAGCGCATAATTTAGTTCAGGAGACCATACTAATGCGTAAACTTCTAACCAAAATCTCTTGTCATTGTCGATTAACCCTTTCATCAGCATCACATAATCCTCTTTCTCATCAGCAGACAAATCTCGTAGATTTAGAAGGACAGGAATAAGCAGAGCAGCTTCCGATTCAAAAATATTCTGATGTCTACGAATATAAGTTTTTGCTGTTTCCCAAGCATCCTCATTCAGATCAGTATGCTTATGAATTTCAAAGTGTTCGTTCACCCAAATGTTCGCCTCGGAGAAAAAATTATCATATAGCTCATTAACTCGAATTGGACGACCGTACTTCGCACCATCAAGAGCCAATTTTAATGAATTCATTGTATTAAAGAATGAGCTATCAAACTGCTGTTTTTGGAGTAACGTCAACTGTGCTTTATTGGCTGACCGAGTTTCTCTTAATGTAAGTAATAGTAAAACCACGGAGGCAAATGTTAAAACAGGACCAAGTACGCCACCCAAATAAGTACCAAGATAAGCCCAGTCTTCATTATTACGCCAAAACCCTACCCCAAAATTGTATGCGTAGAAGACAACAGGAGTACACGTTATACAAATCAATAATCCAAACCAACGTTTCATATACTTTCTAATACAACCTCTGAATTAATTATAAACTTAACGCCCGCTTTAGGGGAGAGTACACGTGTGCCAAAATTGTAGCGAAGCGAAAATGGCACGCGTTTACGAATCCCTCTTGAAGCATTTGTTATGCCTTGGTTCCTTCAGAACGCAGTACTTCAGTCATATGATTATAAGCTTGAGAAATTAAACTAGCCGTATTTACCAAGATATCTCTTCCAGTATCTTCACCTAAACGTCTTGAACCAATTCTTAATTTATACACTTCTTGAGGTGAATTACCTTGTATAACAATATGATCAATATGCTCTCTTTCAGACACTAACCTTGGACGATAATCTTCACTTTTTGAAAAGTGCTCATTTATAATACCAATGATATAACTACGAGCATATTCCTCGTTATGATCGATACAGTTCTGATGATATTTTTGTGTTGCAAACGGAGATGCGAGAACTTCTATGTTTGTTAAGCATGTAAACGGTTGATTTTTCGCTTGCTCGACAAAATTCAAAATAATTGCAAAGTTACCATTTACATCTCCCCAATCAATTGACCAATCGGTATGGTATTGAGGAGCATTACTTCGAGATAAAAAAGGGTTTGTTACTTTAGCTATACCTTCAACTACAGTTCTTAAACCATCATCAAAGTTAGTTCTAAAATCAGCGTATAACTTACCCCGTGCAAACAAAGGAATATCACAGTCTTCTAAAAGAACAGGCATTACAACAACCCGCTTTTCTTCAAGTTCACGAAGAAAACCTGCTGATAATTCTTTTTTACACCATTCTGATGCAATTGAAGCTTTTGACATAATAACCAATAGAGCACTTGCGCCGTCAGCAGCTTCCTGCACTTTGTCGATAATTGAATCGCCGATGCTTAATTCCCAACGATCCATCCAGATATTCACATTATTCTGAACAAGTTGAACTGCTAGCTTATCAACAAACTCTTTATTCTCATGCGAATAACTAATAAAAATTGGCATCTAAAACTCCTAATATTTAGATTATTTATGTGAAAGTTTACATTTAGGCATAACGCCAGCCATAATACGCCACAACGTATTACGGTGATGTTGATTTAACCACCGAAAACACTAAAGCCAATTCAGACCTAGAATGCCGAGCGTTGGTGGTCGTTTTAATGGCCTTGTTATGTTTATTTTTTGTAAGCTATTGGGCTAGAGCAAGAACCTAAATCTCCATGGCTGTACTTAGCCTTAACTTGACTCGACATCCTTTTGGTAGCTATAGCCTTTGGTAATATCCACTTGCCCGTAATTAACAGCAAAGCTGAAACATAATCAACTCTCTCACTACGGGAGTCATCACGGATCCATTTTTCAATAACGTTCTTGGCCGTATCTTCTGACATTAACTGCTTCTGACCAGTAAGTAAGAAGTAAGCTTTTCTAAACTCTTTTCTTCTCCAATTCTTTGGATTGGAATATAGCCTTTCAATTGTTTTCTTAGCTTTCTCTTCACTTAACTTCGCAAGACTATCCTTCTTATCCATTCGATATTCAAACCTCATAAACATAACGCCTGCAATAAGGTGCCCCGCAATGAACCAGCAAAGCGCACAGAACTTCGTACCAAAACTGCCGAGTGTAATAGGTCACCTTGATTGCTTTGTATACCGATAAGTTTTCGGGGCAGTTAGCCATTTCGCACGACAGATAGTGCATCAGGCCACGAACTTTTTTCCTCGATATATTTTTTTATCAAAGATCTATTCGAGGCAATGATACCTGACCAACGATAACTCCAAGATTTATAAGCATGCCATGAATACCCTGTATAAAGTTCTTTTCTCATAGTGGTCATTGAAGTAAGCGTTGCTTTAAGATAAACGTCTTCAATTGACGTCCCCTTAAGTTCAAGGATACTAGCTAGATAAATCAACCATCGAGCTAAATGCTCATACTGTTCCCATGCACAATTTTCACCGGTCAACTCAATTTTTTTCTCTATAATTTGCCCCAAAGCTCTCACTACTCGAGGATCGTCAATACTTACTCCAATAGCAGCTATTGAAGAAATAATTTCATAAAAATTATTTTCAATACGCAAAAAATCTTTTGTGAAATAAGCATTTTTGAAAACAACTTTCCTTATATTATCTAGTGAGGATTCTGCGCATTTTTCTGCATTAGGGATTGTATTATTTAATTGAGTGAAGAAATCATGAACACTAGTGTCATCGATAACTCTTATCCCATAACAATGGGAGTAATAATCTTTTACAGGCTGATCAACAGAAGAACGAGATACTAAGAAAATGTTTGATCCAATCACATGGCTACGAGAAAAGCCTTTATAGTCACTAATGATTGCTTTTAAATTTGTATCACCTAAAGAGTAACCTAGGATCACGACTGTATTTTCATGAAGTACAGTGCTCAACTTCCTTGAAAAGTAAGACGTACCATTTATAAATTTAAAGTAATCATCTGATGTGACCACCATATTATCAGGTGAGTCTACAGAGCCGTGAACATGATAAACTTTTATCCTTGATGGTGAACGTGGTATTGGTAGACCAGGAGTTAAAGAATGGCAATCAGATTCTCCTGATAACTTTTCAACAAGTTTATCATAATTTGTAGTAACCACTCTCAAGCTTCTTGATGATAAAAAATCAGAAATTGGACTGTTATCACCATGAAGATCAATTGGCTTAATTAATTTAGCTATTTCATTATGGATACTTTTATCTTCTTTCATTAATTCAATTGAAATAACTTGCGCAGCTTCTTCAAGGCTTAACGGGTTTTTTCCATTAGATGGAAATAAGCTCGCTTTTAATGAAATACCTTGAGCTACTTCATCACAAACTGATTCTAAAAGTCCTTGCCAGCTCGGGGCTTGACTATCCGTTACTGATTTTGAAAAGCCCGTCCCTGTAAACAGACACAACCTATTTGATACTGCAGCGTAGGCAATCTCAAAATATTCACTCAATTTTTTTCCCCTTCATAGGTATAACGCCCGCCATAATACGCCACAACGTATTACGCTAATGTTGATAGCCCACCGAAAACATCACAGCCAATTCAGACCTAGAATGCCGAGTGTTGGTGGTCGTATTGATGGATTTGTTAGGGCTATTTACGCCCAACAGCATTAAAACGCTCAACATATGAATCTAAAGCACCTATATCCGCTAAGGCTCGCAGAGGATTATTAGCGGCTGCAATATGCTCTTGATGCTCGCTAATAGAACACCATGAGCACTCTTCTTGGAATTGCTCTGTCGGCTCATAACAATTTGCACATGCTGACACCGATTGAGCTATAGAGACACCATCGAAACGGAATGTTTCATTTTGAAGATTTAAGAAATATGGCTCTGAAACACTTTTGCCCACTTTCGCAAGGAAGAAATCAGCGTCGATCTCATTACTCCATTTTTCACCTTTAACAAGGAATTCAGGTTTAGTTCGTGGCCCTGCGATTATTGCAGTGATGCAGTCAATTGGTATATGTAGAATCATATTCCCAGCAACATCTTTTACATCACTATCTGAAACAACTACTCGACGCTCTAACTCATAACTCCAGCACTCCTTTTTAGTAAAGTAAGCTGCATTACAAACGCCATTACGCAAAAACATTATATCTCTAGGTTTGCCACGGAACATTGCCATTTGTAATGTTCCTTTAAGTTTTTCACGCGGGGTATCTTGATACACAACGTCATCAATTCTTACACCTTCAACATATGACTCTAATTTTTCCTCATCAACTTCAATAATAAAACCCTTAGAGTTATGCGCGTAATGAGCCCACATAGGTGTAACTATTGGTGATTTAGAAAAACATGTAGTTGGATACTGAGGAATTTCTTGAACGATCTCATTGTAAAACGCAACTACATCTGAGTTATCTTCATAATCAATGGTTAGAAATAGCTCGTATGGATCATTGTAATCTTTCGGATATGAAAACTTAAAGCCACAATAATCAGGCTCACTAAATGCAATATCTAGGATATCTGGACCAACATATTTATATAATTTTCGACACATAACTTACCTTTATTACTATGGATAGCTCTAACATTGTATTCAACGACCTAAGATCGTATATCTCATCGTTACATCAAGCATTTAATCGTAACAACAAACACAATACTCTGGTTTGTAAATACCTATTACGTTAAATAGCCGATTTAGTAGGGTAAAACACCACACTAAGCTCCTTAACGTTTACTGCCTGCTATTTTAGCTCGTTATGTACAGTAAATAATACATTATGTGTCTGAAAGTTTATTGCAAACATCAATGCATATGATGTTGATCATGATATTGATTCGGTTTCGGAATGATTTGATGGTTAACAAATCAAAACCATAGCTTAGTCATCTAGTTAAGAGAAAAAGTAACTTGGCTGTGTGAGGGGGGTTATGCGGATTTTTGAGTTAGCAGCGATTTCGACCAGCGAGCTATGCCCCATTGCTACTTAGAGTTAGGGTTCATTCATATCCTGTTAATGAGATTTTTCCCTATCAAAAGTTATTCGAATAGTTGGATAAACTGCTACTTCTCACTTTCTGAAATTTTCATACGCTTAAACTGTGCCCCTCGCTCTCACACGAGGGTAATTGCCTGATTCAATATTATTCTCTGACCTAAGAACTTGAAATGTAACACACCTCAATTATTTATAACCGCGGAGGTGTATAGTTACGCTCATATGCATAAAGGGGTGTATTATGTCTGAGACAAAAAACGAATATTTGAATTTTCTAGAATCGAGTCTATGTAGTTTTTCCACAAAAGAGAAAGAAATCGCGAATCTAATATTTACCAATTTCGATACAGTTTCAAGTAAAGGTGTCGCTGCTGGCTCCAGAGGGAAATACATATCAAGTTTGATATTAAATACGCCAATGGTGCCTTTTACATCACTTCGTAAAGAAATCTCGAAAAATAAGAAAAAAATAACTCGTTTGAATAAGCTTTCCATTAAAGGATTTCGTGGTTTTACTGAGTGTAAAGATTTTGACTTAAGTAAGCAGTATAGTTTTATTTATGGCCCAAATGGTACTGGTAAGTCTAGTATCTGTGAAGCGTTAGAATACAAGTTAACAGGCAAGATACATGAAGCAAAATCAAAGCGATTTGACGACGGTGTATATACAAGAAATATAAAGGAACTCAATACAAACGTTAGTCTTTTAGTTGAATACTCTGATGGAACTGTATCCGAATCAATAGCATCGCCTGAAAACGAATTCATGTTTATTGAAAGAAACAGAATCGAAGGTTTTGCACGTGTATCATCATATACAAATAGTGAAAAGCAATCTCGACTATCACTACTATTTGGACTTGACGAATTTAACAAATTTTGCACAGGCTTTAGTACGTCTATTAAAAACTCTTTAGTCATTAATCCGGTAAAAAACCAAGAGCTGGTTATTGAAAGGAAAAAGGTTGATTCCTCAAAAGCAATAATAAAGAACAGTAAAGAACAAATTAAGGGGTTTGAGTTAAGAAAAAACAAACTAATGGCAAAGTATCCAAAATTGAGTTTAGTCTCTGATGTCATTCAACAACTAAAACCCGACTCGGTCTTTATGGATAATCTGAATAACAAACTATCCAAATATAAAAAGGTAATCATAAGAGATCTGAGCCCACTTAATGGGTTAATAGTGGATGTAAAGCAACTTAGAATTAAGCATAACCAATGTATATTGATGGGAAAAGAACTTAGCCAATCTGTTAATGAAATAAATTTTCTTGATTTATACAAAGCAATATCGGCTTTGAAACAGGGATCAACTTGTTGCCCCTCTTGTGATACTCCTTTAGATAAGGTAGCTAAGAATCCATTCGATAAAGCAAAGACTAAACTTATAGAGCTTGAAAACATAGCTAGAAAACAGACTGACTTTAAGGAAATGAAGTCGGCTATCGAAAACGGCATATTGATATTTGTAAGCAAATTACAGAAATACGAAATAGAAACCGATTTGAATTACAATAACTTTCTAACTGCAATTGGTAATGTAGACACTAAGTTAAAAGGTACTTTATCTAAATATGAAAAGGAGAATAAAGAAAACACCCCTTTAATAAAAGAGATTGAAGAACTTAATAATCTAATAAAAAAACACGGTTTGGATTACACTGAAGCAAAAACTATAAATGAACTTTACCAAGAGTCAAATAGAGTTATAAAACAAGAAAAAAACAAGATAGATACTTTTGATGTTCGAAATAAAAATCTAATATTGGAGGCTTCGGATGAATCTAAAAGAATAGACATGATTGGACATTACGCAATCGCTTATGACCAGCTTATTAGCAAGTTGCGGGACTATTCAAATAATTTGCCGGGCATTATCGCTGGCGAGTTATCGGATGCATCAATGGATATATATAACAACATAAACAAACATCCGTACCCCCATGAAATTTTGATTGATCTCAGATTACCGAAAAATCCTTCCGAAAATATAATGGTACAGTTTATAGATGGTCAGAATGAAAACGCACTTAGAGTGTTAAGTGAAGGGCACTTAAGATGTTTAGGTTTATCTATATTGTTGGCCAAGTCGATAAAAGACGAACAGAGTATATTTATTTTTGATGATGTAGTTAACGCTATTGATGACGAACATAGAACTGGGGTTATCAATGAGATCTTCGAGACGAACAAATACAAAGAAAAACAAATAATAGTTACCACTCACGGCGAGGATTTTGTAAAGCGTTTAGAAAATCAACTTCCAAACAAGAATTTATCCAAGGTACTCAAGCGTTATGATTTGGTGAGAAATAAAAATGGGAGAGACATTGTTATTTCAGAAGACCAAAACAGACAGTATTTGGAGAAAGCGCAGCATAGTTTAGATGCAAGTAAAACTAAAGATGGCTTAATGGAATGTAGGAGAGCTCTTGAGGATCTTACTGACCGATTGTGGCGCAAACTTAGTAACGAAGGATTCAGTTCGCCAGTTTCAGTTAAGCTATTTGCTCCAGGTCGAAGTCCAGATTTGTATTCCTTAGTAGATGGTCTAATTGCATTGCTTAATACCATAGAAAAGAAACCTGGTGTTCTATCGTTTGTGCCTTCTAAGAGCGCACTAGAAGCCATAAAAGACAAAAGTAAGAAGCATCAAGTTAATTGGAATCTGCTGAATAAAGGCACTCATGAAGAAAATCGTGATGAGGAATTCGACGAAAATTTAGCGTATGAATTGCTGGGACTATTATTACAACTAGATGAGTCAATTAAAAGTTATGTTCGACCTAAGGAGCTAAATGCTCTTAGTTAACTAGTCCTTAGACTTATCACTAATAGGGCTATTGCCTTATTAGTGATCTGCTCCAGTAATACTGGATATTCACCTAAGTGGATTTTACCATACTTCAGTTAATTCATTTTTTGCTAAATTAGCTACTTCGCTAAAACATTTGTCCATATATGGTTTTGAGTAATTGTGATCACTTTAAGCCTTATGTGCCCTAAAGCGTACGTCATAGTCTTAAAGATGACGAAAACTATCAGTGCTGGTGGTTCTGATTGTTTTGTTGGGCATAATCAAACAACGTTTAATATTATGGAGAGGCTGTATCATGCCGGAACATAACATAAGAAATGTTGATGAGATGCTGAGTTCATCAGTAGCAATGCTAGAAGTGTTGGAGATATTGGTACTTGAGGGATTGCTGATAGATTACGTCGATGTTGAAACGATTGGTACGTACATTAACCACATAAAAAACAATCAAATTATCGTTGCCCAGATTATTGAGCAATGCATTAAATAGTTAAATTCAATTTCGCTAATTATAGGTGAGCTTTTTTCTTTGATTAATGCCCGCCTAATCTTCAACAATGATTAATTCCTTTCCACAAAACCACAGCCACCTTCTTGTAGTGATTTATCTTTGCTGTTATTTTTACTGTGTATACATACAGGGGTAGATCATGACTATTCATGCAGGAGTAACCGTTTTAGTCGGGGCCATCAGCGCTGGTGTAGCACTTCTTGGTAGCGTGTCATATTCATCATTTCACGATGGAGAGAATAGCCGCCAGATTAAAGTTAACGCTGAGCACATCCACCAGCTCGAGTTAAACACTAAAGACATCGCAACAACACTGCATAAAATTGAAATTGATACTGCTGTATCCAGGGAGAAGGCCGAATGGCTCTATGACAATGCCACAAAACCATAAATGTGGGTCATGGATTAATCTCATGAACTTTGGAGCATGTAATGAAGACTATTGCTTTAATTATTGGCCACTCAGCGAAAAGTGGCGGAGCAGCAAACAAAATTCATGGTATCAATGAGTTTCAATTTAATGGGCCGCTTGCTCATTGTGTTGCTGAAAAGCTGATGCTGTATGGATTCGATCCGATTATTGTTTATCGGGATTGTTCTTACTCTAAATTGCCAAAGAAGGTGAATCAAACAGGTGCTGATTTAGCGGTATCCTTCCACTGTAATGCCTTCAATGATAAATCGAATGGCTCTGAGACGCTTTACTATAAGAACAGTGCCAAAGGTATTCTTCTTGCCTCAGCAATACAGAAAGAAGTGGTTCAATGCCTCGGCTTAAAAGATCGCGGTCTTAAACCTTGCGTAGCATCTTATAAAGGTAAAGCTGGCGACCGTGGTGGCTTACTCCTTCAGAAAACCTCAATGCCATGTGTAATCGTCGAGCCGTTCTTTATTGATAGTGATAGTTCGCTTGAGTTAGCACAAGAAAAATTTGATGACCTGGCTAAAGCGTACGCCTTAGGAATTAAAAATTTTTTGGGAGATGAGATATGAGCCTATTAACAAAAATCACGGATGTTGTTGGCGGTTCATTATTTGGCGCGGTAAAGGAGTTGATAACGGATTACTTTCCACCGGATATGTCCCCAGAAAAAAAAGCAGAGCTGCAGCGGAAAATTGATGAAATGGAATTTAAGAAACAGATAGCTATTCTTGAAGCTGCTGCGGATGCTGAGAAAACCCTTAATCAGCGTATTGCTGAACAAGAGGGAACGGCAAGCGATCTGAAGCAACTGCCAATTGTGGGGCGGATAGTTCTATTTCTTCGTGGTTTGCAGCGACCTATGTGGGGCTTCTTTGTTATGTACATTGATTTTGAATGGTTCACGAAGGCGCCAATATATACCGAACAACAGCAATCAGCTTTAATTGTGATTAATCTGTTGGTTCTTGGATTCTTATTTGGAGAGAGGACGATAACGAACTTAAGGCCGTTGATTGTAGAAGTATTCGGTAGGAAGAGGTGAGCCAGTGAAGTGGATTATCAGTTTCTACTTTGGAATGGGACAGGGTATCGTTTGGGCTATATAGGGTGAAGTAAGATATATCAATCAAACTTGGCTTGAACCGTTTAATTAAAATAAGTAGTGCTATCATTATTTTAACAAGCTTCTTCCCATTAATTTTTGGTGGATTGCACGTATCAACTTAATGACTTTTCATCATCTTCTATATCAATTGGTTATTATAAATAACTTATTTACATACAATCACTTAACTTAATTCAAAGTGCTCTTATCATTTTTTGTATCCTCGCGCATATTGAACAGGTTTCACTTGCATTTAAAGTCCATTTGTACCAAATTTGTACCAAATATTTTTGGTACAAATAAATATCGATTTAAGACGCTTGGATAAGAGCAACTCAAGGTAAACCCTGAAGTAATCCACTATGACGAGTGGGGGGCGCGCGTGACCCTGAAAAGTAAAATTACATGAACTACCTAATCGCCTACTTGAGTTAATCAAAATGAAGCTTGGCGAATTCCCGCGATGAAAATGCAAGGTGTTCTGTGAGAGCGCGATAGAAAAGCTGGGCTCGTCATGAGCAAGGCAGATCCACGCAATGGCTTAATCTTTTCGATGAGTCTTTTGTAATTACAGTTAACGATCAAATGCAAGATGGGTAATCACTGTAAAAATAATGTCTAACAGTGCTAAAAAAGATGTTTCAAATAAACATCAGCCCTTTTTCGTTGAGCTGCTAGAAATGTGTGGAAATTGATGAGGTTCATTTCATGTGGCAGCAATGATTTTAGATCATAAGGTACATACAGGTGTTAAAAGTTACTATTTAGATTACGACTACTTAGATAATTAGAGAGAAAAATATATCGCGTGGCGTTATAAATTAACCAACCAGAGGGCTATGGTCAGTGTTAGACAGAAACTATAGACGCGCAATATTATCTCTTGATGCGACTGAGCTTGAGATATTGGTACGTCGCTGGGTAGATAAACAGGTGGATAATTATGAGTCTGTTAAGCGCTACGGTTCAAAAGGTGATCGAGGAAGGGATGTCGTAGGCTTTTATTCGAATAGACGTCATGAAGGTGAATGGGATAACTATCAATGTAAACAGTATGGGCAGCCACTACAACATGGTTCCGGTATTGTTGAAGTTGGTAAGGTTTTATATTTCGCTTTCGATGGCCGTTTTACAGCTCCAAAAAATTACTTCTTTGTTGCCCCAAGAGGAGTTAATAGTACATTGGATGAGCTGATTGATAATCCAAGTTATTTTAAAAAAGAGTTAATTGAAAAGTGGGATAAATATTGTAAAAAGAAAATATCAACGACTCCTATTTGCTTAACGCCAGAGCTAAAAATCTTCATTGAAAAGTATGATTTTTGTAATATTAAAGTTATTGATATTGATGTAATTGTTAGTGACAGTAAATTTAAATCAGCATTGGTTGAGGAGTTTGGAGGAGAGCTGCAATCACCACCAAAATATGAAGTCCCAATAGATATTAAAGACTCAGAGTCTGTATATATATCTAAAATTCTTGATGCATATGGTGATTGTGAAAGCGAAGTGTATACATCAATTGATGATCTAAAATTAAATTTAGATTTTTCTGAAGATTTCATTGAACAAAGAGAGCGCTTTTATAGTGCTGAAGTATTTAAGTGTTTTTATAGAGATAGTACAACTGATGAAGTATTGAATACTTTTGAAGATGAAGTGTATAAAGGCGTTACCCCTACACACCGGAAACGTTATCAAGATGGTTATGAGCGTATGTGTTCAGTTTTAGAGCAAGCTGCAAGTTTACAACCTTCAGGTAAATTATCGATTCATGCTAAAATAGATGTTAAGCAAGGATATTGCCATCACTTTATTAATGAAGGGAAGATAAGGTCATGGATGAAAAAATAACTGTAAGTGATCGCAGGATATTTAACTCTTATTTAGAAGCGGGGGTCCGTATTTTGTGCATTCTAAATGCTTTGTCTCCTAAAGGATTAGATTTTGAATCGTTAATAAAAACTGATTATGTCCTTGTTAACTCGAATGATTTCAGTGGGCCGAAAAGCCTTCACTCAAAATTGCCAAATCGTAAAGGTGAATTAGTTACTCGGCGAGAAAGTATACGTCAAGGCTTAGAGTTAATGAGGCGTTTTGGTTTAGTTAGTGTGATTTTATCCCAAGAGGGGGCTGTTTATTACACAACCGAAAAAACAAAACCTTATCTAAAATTGATGGTTACTACATATTCAAAAGAGTTACAAATAGTAGCTTTGTGGCTATCGAAAGAAATTAATACTAACTCGTTTCATCGCATTGATGAGTTATTAAAGCAGGTGGTTTACTCGTGACTAAAAATAAAGGGCTTAAGATATTTGAAATATCTGTATATGGTGAGAACAAGAAAGCTGCGAGAATTTCATTTGATAAAGAGATAAAGATTGTTAATGGAGCTTCTAATACAGGCAAGAGTTTTCTGCTTTCTTTGATTGATTATATGCTCGGAAAAGAAAACTTAAAGCTTATTAAAGAAGCTCATGGTTATACTGAATGTATAATTAAAATGTATCTTAATGACAAGCCTTTTTCTATAAAAAGGAAGTTTAATCATGATGTTTATGAAGTTTACAATGGTTTCGAACATGATTTTGACGTCAACTTCTATTCATTTTTTAAAGTTGGTAACGAAACGAAAAAGATAAAAACGATCAATAGCTTTTATTTGAGTGAATTAGGAGTTAGTAATGTCATTCTATCGACAAATAGAAGTGCAAAAAAAGAATCTTTAACGATACGAACACTATCTCGCTCAATAAGGTCTGATGAAAAAAGTATAATCGATGATATATCACCTATACTAACACCAGTTTATACAGAGGATACGAAGTACCAAAGTATATTTAAATTTTTATTGACAGGTGAAGATGATTCTAAAATTAAAACGTTAGTCAGTCGTGGTGCATTTACAAGTGAAAAAAAAGGGAAGACATCTGTATTAGAAAACTGTATCACGGATTTAGAATTTGATTTAGCTTTCCCTGATGAAGAATTAATAAGTCTTGAGGAACGATGTGATAAGTTACAAAGAGCAATAGATGAGGAATCTGAAAATATTTCATCTGCAGAAGAATCACTATTAGAAGTAGTTAACAATAAAAAAACAATTTCAAAAGAATTAGAAAGTGCTAATTTCCGTGTTAGAAATTTAACAGTTAACGAAATTAATTTTAACAAATTGCAGGATCTTTATGTGAAAGATATTGATCGACTGAGTTCTCAAGAAGAAGCTGCATTTTTACTTACCGTTGGGCATAATGGTGAATGTGGTGTATGTGGTAATAGCTCTGAAAGCGTATGTAGAGAGATAAAATTAATAGATGATCTTGCAATAGCTTCTATTGCAGAGATAGAAAAAATCCGTGTAAAAAAAGATGAGTTATCATTTGCAATTGAAACAACAAATCAAAAGAAAAAAGTTTTCGAACAGCATGTAAATGATCTTAATGTTAAATTAACGTATTTAGATAATGAATCAAAAAGAAGAGCGCCTATTATTAAAGTCGGTGATAAGAATTTGTCTGGATTGAGGGGGGTTTTAAGTGCAATTCGTAAAGATTTATATATTCGAGATAAGATTTTCAAATATAAAACTCAGCTGCAAGAGTCAGAATTACAGAAAGCACCTAAGCCTTATGATAAAGAAATGTTTTTACCTGAGTCCTCTCATATAAAAGACTTCTGTCGTATATATCAAGATATATTAGACGAAATTAAGTTCCCAGGGCTGCACGGTGTGGAATTTGACTTTGATACTTATGATGTAATTATTGATGGAAACCCAAGAGATAGTAACGGTAAAGGGGTTAAAGCAATTCTTCATTCAATATTCAAAATTGCTTTGTTACTTTATTGTAAAGAGAAAAAGTTATTTCATCCTGGTATTTTAATTCTAGATTCACCTTTAGTAACTTATCGCGACCCTGTAAAGCATAAGATGGGGGAGTTAGCTGAAGATGAGCTAGCCCTGAAGCAAACATCAGTACGTTACAATTTTCTTGATTACTTAAGTAAAATTAGTGATTTAGCCCAATTCATTATTATCGAAAATATTGATATACCAGAAACATTATCGAATAAAATTGAAGTAGAAACATTTTATGGGAAAGGTAACCCTAGACTTAGATCTGGTTTTTTCTGATAAAAGAAAAGCATTGTTTCTCTCTTCCGCCTACACAATAACTTTTTGTATAGGCGTTTTCCTTTTATACCTTTTACACTTTGGGAAACCTAAATATTTGTCCACAGTTAAAGGTTAGGTTGGCTATTATCTACAGTTTGATTGAGTAGCCATTATAAATAATCTCTTAATTTACTTAACTTTTCACATGCAAGATAGAAATTACGGAATGAATGGATAGAATTAGTCATAGTGCAACTTCCTTTGCTGGTGGCATTAGTCGCACTTAGTTTATTGTGTGTTAACACATTGTAACCTTTAAATAAATGCCTTCGCGCAATAAGGAGGCCGCATTGACAGCGACCTTTTATTATTTTTTGAGTTTTTATATTAGAACTTGTAACCAATCATCAGCTCAGATTGAACTACATCAATATCTCTTTCGAATTCAGTGATGCGACTAACTCTGGTACCTACTGAAAGGGTGACTTCATCATTGAATGCCATGCGAACACCGCCGCCCAGTGCGAAAACGTTTTGAGTCTCTGATTTTGTTTCTGATCTGACTAGGTCTATATTTCCAAGATAGCGGTTGAAATATTGTGTAAAGTCTACATCCATATGTTCTAGACCCAATAGGGCATATGGCTTGATACTGAAGGTCTTATTTGGTTTGAACTCATAACCAATATCGATCGCGGCTAGAACAGATTTGGTATCAACCTTATATTCCTTGTTGAAGTTATCGTCATTTTTTGTATAACGTAGGCTCATTCCAACAATACGGTTAAAATCATACCCGACACCTGCAGTCCAACCGGTTGATGAGTCACTTGTATAATCATCAATATCTGAAATTGATGATCCAATACCGCCCTCTACACGAAAACTACCAGCATATGAATATGAGCTAATTAAGCTCGTCACTATAGTGATAGCAATAATAATTGATTTTTTCACGACGTAATCTCCACGTTAGTATTATTTAAATAACAGGGATAGTCATATGAGCGTTTGGAGTAATTAGTAACAAAGGTAGTGTTTACCCCGTATCTGTGACTTCCCACTGTGTTGCAATAAAGTTAGCCATCCCTTTTATTTATCTCACGGCTCTCACGTTCTGTTTCTCTGTCGGCTAGATATGCTAAGTTTTCAGTCATTTCTATTAGCGAATATGAGATCCCAAAAGCTAGAACTTTTATTACATATGCTGAAAACGAAATTAGCAGAGCGATAGCGACATCAATTTTAGTGGTGGTGTGACTATTCGCTGGATTTAAAATGATAATTGCAATAGCTCCAATAGTGATTAACGTTAAAGTAATCGTGAAAACAGCATCTAAAAAGACAGCTGTCTTCTTAAAGGAGGTAACCCTCGAATTCATATCTAAAATCATAATGTGACCCTATTAATTTTATCCTGAATGCTGACCGTTAAGTCTCCCATGCATTTCTCAAATATTTCTTATAGTTATTATTTCTTCCTCGTTATTTTTTTAATGGAAAGTCGGAAGCTTGGAGGGGGAGGTATTGCGGTATTCATCATTTCAGTGAACGTGGCATAAGCATCTGTTACAAAAACCTCAGAGTCTACAAAGACGATAAAAGTCTGGTCCCTGTAGTTCATTGGGCATCGAGTGTAGACGGCTCGGTAACCATGTTTAAGGCGTGAGAGCTCCTTTAATGCTGAATCACCAGCAAGTACACGAAAGCTAAGGTCCCTATCTATAAAGAAGTGCTTCATTATTTGCTCCCTGTTAAAACGTTTGTTCGACACTGATCCCTTGAGCTTCCCCCTCTTGATGTACATCAACGTCTAATCCGCCACCTGATTCGTAGTGACCATGATAGGGTTCATCATCATTGGTCGGTTGTTTGGCAGGAGAGGAATCACCGTGTCCCCCCGCACAACCTGCTAACGCAAAGATGAATCCAATCAGGATTAATTTAGCCATTTCATATTCCTTATGTTTAATCAGCCCTAGCTTGAAATGCATACTCATATCTCTCGATATGTTTGGTTTATGATGTTTATATGAAACTTGATTGTTACTGGGTCTTTGCTTTTTTGTGTTCAATTATCCACAAAAATAACACAGATGTATAAAACGTCGTACAATAGTGACGTGAAAAGTTACATTTCATATATGTGCATTATTCGATATCTATCGTTAATCATTCCCGCCTTATGTGAGAGCCCGAAAGAAGCTTATCGACGATAGTGTGCAGGCATGCGTTCTCTTCGGCCACTTGCCCAGCTAAACGCTGGGCTTTTTTGTTTCTCAGTGTTGCATTTTATGCATCTGATAAGGTAGTGATTGCGATTAATGCAACTAAGGGGTAATAATGAAAACGCTTAAGCCGAGGATCACGAAGACGCTAGATCCTTCAGTCACACGAAAGAATGGGAACCGTTCAGCGACAGCCCGTACTTATGGTGGTAAATGGCAACGGATACGCAAGGCGGTATTAACGGATGAACCACTGTGCAGGTTATGTCTAGCTGCAGGGATCACACAGCAAGCAATGGAGGTTGACCATATTATTCCGCTTCACTTGGGTGGTACTGATGAGAAGTCAAACTTACAACCGTTATGTTTTCTTTGTCACCAATTCAAAACGACAACTGAGAACACCTTGCGTAATCGTGACGGTAAGCGCGACTGAGAGGTGCAATAAGTCAGTGATGCCATGCTCGGCTGTATAGCTTTTGTCTCCAGATAACCCCGCACGATGCGTGTGGATAGGCAAGGGGGGGCTGTCATAGTGGTACGGGTTTGGTCGGTAACCTCACCTTGCTCTCACGTAGAGAAAAAAAAGCACAGGTAATGGGGGTCGTATGAATAATCACGATAAAAATGGCAAGACTCACGAAAATAATGACGGCGATGAGCCAGAAGTAAAAGTCATTATGATCGGTGAAGTCGCTGTTTCTGAAAAAGATTATCTTCGCGCCGAATACCTTTTTGTTGCGGGTTATACCTCGGCAAAAATAGCCAATTGGCTAGGTGTAAAGGTGAAAGATATGACTGCAATTGGGCTCACAAAAGTGAATTGTAAGCTCACTTTCGATGCAAAAATAATGCATTTATTCGCCATTGGTAAAGGGGCACCGGTCATGACCACGTTCCTGAAGACCATGCCTTTTTATGATGAGGTTGACCAACGGCCACCGTCGAAAAAGACCAAAACCAAGAAAGAATTTGAGAAAGAAGATGCGGCGAGAGCTGGCAAAACGGGCAAGTTCAGAAAGTCTGGATTACGGAGTGTTAAGTGATGATGCCACTGCAGTCTACAGCCAACCTGGATTGGGAAAAAAGGATCCTTGCAGGTGAAAGCATTATTCCCTTTGAGACGTATAACCAGTCCCTTGCTGATGAAGCCTGGGAAATTTTGAAGGAATTGAAGGTTGTTGATGCCTTGAGACAGCCAACGATTGGTGAGTCTCACCTGCCATGGTTACGCCAGTTCTGTGATGCCATCTTTGGCTCTTATGACATTGAAGCAGAAGAGCAGATCATCAAAGAGATCTTGCTGCTTATCTCCAAGAAGAATTCTAAATCATCGACTGCAGCCGGCATCATGCTGACTCTGTTGATTCTTAATACGCGGGCGTCTGCCGAGTTTTTGATTTTGGCGCCGACTATCGAGGTGGCCAACAACTCCTATCAACCTGCTCGGGACATGATAAAAGCGGACCCTGAGCTTGAGCGCATTCTTAAAGTACAAGATCACGTCAGAACGATTACGGATATTGAAACTGGCTCGACTCTCAAGGTGGTGGCAGCTGAATCAGATTCTGTTTCAGGTAAGAAAGCCTCCGTCGTGCTGGTGGACGAGCTTTGGCTATTCGGCTCAAAGCCCAATGCTGAAAACATGCTGCGTGAAGCGACTGGCGGTTTAGCATCACGGCCTGAAGGATTCGTGATTTATCTCACCACGCAATCAGATAAACCACCGGCTGGTGTATTTAGAACCAAGCTCGAGTACGCGCGGAAAGTGCGTGATGGTAAGACGAATGACCCTTATTTTCTCCCTGTGCTTTACGAATTTCCCCAAAGCATGATTAAGGATAAATCCTACCTCGAGCAGAAGTATTTCAAGTTAACGAACCCGAATATGGGACTCAGCGTTTCTGAAACCTTTCTAATTCGTGAGTTGGCAAAAGCTCAAGAAGATGGGGATGAAAGTCTCATCGGCTTCCTGGCTAAACACCTCAATATTGAAATCGACATGAATCTGCGTAATGACCGGTGGGTTGGGGCTGATTTTTGGTCTGACTGCGCAACGGACGTGACACTCGCACGCATCCTTGAGGAGTCAGATGCCATTTCAATTGGCATTGATGGTGGCGGTTTGGATGACTTATATGGTTTGGCCGTGATTGGACGCCATGCCGAAACACAACGATGGATGTTTTGGACGCATGCCTGGGCGCATCCCATTGTCCTGAAGCGACGTAAAGCCCAAGCGCCACGCTTCAAGGGATTTGAGAAGGATGGGGATTTAACACTGGTCAAAGAAATTGGCGATGACATGGATGACATCGTTGCAACGGTTAGTGAAGTGGATGATAGCGGTCTGCTTGTTCAAATAGGGATTGATCAACATGGCCTGGCATCGCTGGTGGAAGCCCTTATCGATGCACAAATTGATGAAGATAAAATCATCGGTATCTCCCAGGGCTGGAAGATGATGAGTGCGATTAAGACTGTTGAGCGACGCCTGGCCGACAAAAGTGCCGAGCATGATGGCTCGATGATGATGAAGTGGTGTGTCGGGAACGCCCGAACAAGACCTGTTGGTAATGCCGTCATGATCACCAAGCAAGAATCTGGCCCCGCAAAAATTGACCCACTCATGGCGTTATTTGATGCCGCATCAATTATGGCGCAAAACCCTGAAGGTGTAACCACGCCACAAGTGTACAACTTGGAGGACGTGTAGATGGGGAAGATAGCCCGATTCTTTTTTGGTGCGCCGGATAAAGAGGTGACCGACAAGAGCCCTGAAGCGGAAACGTCACTTGATCCTCAAGCTATGAGCATTAACGAGCTGGTTGATATGTTGGGCGTCGGAGTGACAGCGTCCGGTGAGCCGGTGACTGAGACGACGGCCTTAAAGGTAACGACGGTTTACCGCTGTATCGAACTCATTGGTAGCAGCATTAAAGTACTGCCTTTTAATGTGCATGAAAGAAATGGGGATGCGCATCAACCTATCGATCACGACTACAACTGGCTGTTTAACTGTCGCGCCAATATCGACATGACCAGCTCAGATGCTTGGCAGTTTTTGATCACATCAAAATTTACCCATGGTGATGGTTTCGCAGAGCTTATTCGAGCCAGTTACCGAAGCTCAAAAGTGATTGGTTGGGAACCATTACATCCTGACAAAGTTGACCCTTTCAGAGACCGATTAACGGGTATCAAATATTACCGTGTCACTCGGGAGAATGGTGAGCAAGAAGTGTTAGATCAGGCTGATGTCATTCAACTGACTTCGCTGGGTTATGACGGACTGAGAAGCCCAAGTCCAATCACTTATGCGGCATCTGAAGCAATAGGTACAGCCATTGCGGGTCAGAAATGGTCTGGGAAGTTCTTTGATGAAGGGGCAACGTTTGATTATGCCCTGAGTACTGATGCCAAGATGTCGCGCACCCAATTGAAAGACGTTAAAGACACGGTGATAGCCAGAGAAAAGAATTCACGGATGCCCTTGGTATTGTCGGGTGGTTTGAAACCCGCCCAGCTCACCATTAATCCGCGTGATGCAGAAATATTGGCCTCGCGACTTTTTACGATTGAGGAGATTTGCCGAATTTTTGGTGTTTTTCCTTTCATGGTTGGGCATACAAACAAGTCGACATCCTGGCAGTCGGGACTCGAGTCCATGGGCTCTACGTTTGTTCGCTATACCTTGCTCAGTCATCTCACCCAGATTGAACAGGAATTCAATTACAAGTTATGGCCAGCCAGAAGTAAACGGTTTCTCGATCACAACACCTCACAACTTGAGCGGGGTGATATGAAATCCCGCTTTGATGCTTATCGCAGTGCATTGGGTCGAGCAGGCGAACCTGGTTGGATAAGCGTTAATGAAGTGAGAAAGCGTGAAAACATGGCACCGGCTGCCGATGGAGACGAACTCTTTAAGCCGGAAATTACTGAGGCAAACAATGGAGAGCAGTCTAATGCCGATGCCTAAAAATACATATTTTCAGATGCTCTTTGAAAATCGTCATGTGGCCGACCGTAAGTTTGCCATTGAAAGTGCAGAGGGCAGTGATGACGCTGAAATCTTTCTTTATGACGCCATTGTTTCAGACAAAGACGAGGCTGAGTGGTGGGGTGGTGTTGATCCCGAGACGTTCGTGAATGCAGTGCGCGGAATCGATGCCAAAAATATTCACCTTCGAATTAACTCACCTGGTGGTTCGGTTTTTGCCGCACGAACGATGGAGCAGGCATTGCGTGAGCACAAGGCGACCGTGACGGTACACATTGATGGATTGGCAGCTTCTGCAGCGTCGTTTCTTGCGATGGCCGGTGACGAAATCATTATTGGTGAAGGCGCGATGATGATGATCCACAAGGCATGGACTGTCTCATGGGGAAATGCTGACGACTTATTGGCTGAAGCTGCATTACTAGAAAAACTCGATGGAACATTGGCTAAGACCTATGCAAAACGTGCGGGCGGGGATGAAAAAACCTTTTCCGATTATATGAGAAATGAAACGTGGTTTACGGCTGATGAAGCGGTAGCGGCAGGGATTGCCGATACGGTTTATGACGCAGAGCCAGCACCGAAAAAAGAAGGTAGCACCAATAACGCAATACGTCCGAATTGGAATTGTAATGCCTTCCTTAATGCAGTTAATCGGCCTGACACTCAGGAATATGTCAGTGATGAGCATCGTGACAGACAAATGCAACGATTGAACGTTTTAACCCGCTGCGCACTCGCAGTTAATTAACTAGGAGGGCTTTATGTCCAAACTTAAAGCATTGCGCGAGTCGCGCGACAAATTAGCGAAAGAAGCTAATGCACTAAACGATAAATACCCTGCAGACAAACGCATGAGCGCGGAAGATGGCCAAAAGCTGGATGGCATTTTAGCTGATATCCAAGCGATTGATGGGGATATTCGCCGTGAGCAGCAGGTTGCTGATTTAGCGTTGGAAAACGATGTCGATGACGGCGGTGTGAATAACACCTTGCGTGACAAACATACCAAAGAACCCAATAAACAGTCAGATGTGGCAGCCGCTATGCGTGCTTACATGCTGGGTGGGATCAGTGCCCTGACACCTGAGCAGTATCAGTTAATGACGGCGCGTAGCCCTTCGGATATCAATAATGCCATGAGCACCACGGTACCCACTGAAGGGGGATATACCACCGCACCGGAATGGATCCGTCAGGTTGAACAAGCGATGAAAGCATATGGCGGTATGTATAACGTATCGACGGTGATGCGTACGGCCACGGGTAACACGATCAATTTCCCGACAACCGATGCGACGGCAGAGGAAGGTGAAATTGTTGGTCAAAATGCGCCTGCCGGTACCAAAGATACCACCTTTGGCAATAAATCTATCGGCTCATATATGTACTCATCAAAGTCCATTGCCATTCCTTGGGAACTGCTGCAAGACAGCTTTTTTGATATTGACGGCTATATCCAAGATTTACTGGGTATGCGTATAGGTCGTATCACCAATCGTCACTTTACGGTGGGAACAGGTACAAATCAGCCTGCAGGTATTGTTACTGGGGCGGCGCTAGGTAAGAAGGGGAAAACGGGCCAAACCGCACTGGTGACCTATGAGGATCTTGTGTCTTTAGAACACAGTGTTGATCCCGCTTACCGCAATTCACCGGGTGTCGGTTATATGTTCCACGACACGACCCTTGAAGCCTTGCGTGTTATCAAAGATAAAAATGACCGTCCTATCTTCGTTCCTGGTTATGAAACGGGGAACCCTGGCGGTGCCCCCGATCGTATTTTGAACCGTCCAATAACCATCAATCAACACATGGCCGAAATGACAGCAGATGCCAAATCCATTCTGTTTGGTGCTCTGAATAAATACCGTATCCGTCTAGTGATGGATCTTCGCTTGTTCCGCATGACTGATAGTAAGTACACCGAAAAAGCACAAACAGGTTTTATTGGGTATCAACGTGCTGATGGTGCATTAATCGATGTGGGTGGGGCTGTGAAGTACTACCAAAACTCAGCCACTTAATTGTAATGGAGTATCCCAATGGCTAACAAAAAAGCACTCGTACTTAAACGCCTGCGCGTATTTGATATCGGCCCAGGCATTGTTATTACCGGCCCTGAGAAAACGATTAATGAGTTAGAGGAGCTGGGCTTTGTTGATACAGCAAAAGCTGCGATTGATCATGAGCTCAAAGCAACGAGTCAGGAAGCTGCCGTTAATTTAGAACAAGACGTGTTGGAGTAAACGCCGTGTTGGATTCAGCGACCTCACCCATCAGTTTGAAAGATATGAAATTGCACTTGCGCGTGGATCATGACCATGAAGATTTGTATATCGAGTCATTAACGGCTGCTGCCATTGCACTGTGTGAAGGGCGTCTGTTTCGATCTTTTGCTGAGGTGAGGACTGAGTATGGCTACCTACCAGCGCCATTGGTTTCATGGGTCAAGCTGGCCACGCTGGAAATGTATGCCCAGCGTCGGCTGGCAACCGAGAAGCCATTAACGATGAGTCCTTTTTCCGAGCACCTGCTTGATAAGTACATTGATTATTCCAAGGGGGTGTAATGGACGTTGGGCGAATGAACCATCGAATCACGATTGAAGGTGCTGACCGATCGCATGTTGATGCTGCTGGTCAGCCGATTACAGAGTATGCAGAGGTCTGTTCTGTCTGGGCCAATGTGCGTTTTGAGCGTGGAACGGAGGCCATGAGAAATGGTATCGACACGGCTGTGCGGCGTGGCAGCGTACGTATTCGGTATAGAGAGGACATCGATGAGGACATGCGTCTTATCCATAGAGGGATGACCTATGCCATTACCAACGTATTACCTGATGAAGAAACAATGGAATTTATGGACCTCTTGATTGAGAAACGTTCATGAAAATGCACGTGGATGTGAGTCGCATTGATGCTTATGTCGACAGTCTCAAAGAAGACGTTGTTGATGCTGTGTTCTCCGGCACGAAAGAGGCCGCTCAAACGATTAAAGCGTCGCTCGATGCCGAAGGAAAGAAACGGTTTGGTCGTAGTGATTTCATCATTTCAGGGCGCAGTAGCTTTTCTGTTAATGAGGTGGGTTTCGCTGTGTATAACGTGATGCCCCAGTGGAACAAAACGGTGTCAGAAAATGCCACACAGGGAACGACGAATGCTAACTTTCTTAACTTTATCGAGTATGGCCAGGTTAGACACCACCCTGTGTACCTAGATAGAAAGACGGGCGAGTGGAAAACGAATAGCAAGGTGACGGTAGCGGAATACAAAAGAAAATCCGTTCCATTCTTTTTTCCTGCGGTCCATAAAGGCCAAACGCAGGCTCGACTGAATTTTGAAGAGCAGTTTTTTAAGGTACTGAATGCAAGGCGGGCAACATGACGCTTGAAGAAAAGATGTATGCCGTTGTGTCACCGGTGGTGCATCAATGCTTCCCCGTAAAAGGTCCGTTTGCGATTCACGCACCGGTCGCGATTTGGGAAAGGCTCGGTGGTACTCCTATTTACTTTATGGATAACACTGCAGCTGATAAGTCGCACGCGATCGTAAGGGTCACATTCTTTGAAACGACGGCAATAAAAGCTGCAATAACAATGAAAGAGATCGAGAAAGCCATGGTGGGTACCGATGTGTTTTTATCATCACCACGCACCGAACCCGTAACGATAGCAGATGAAAACCCTGATGGGTTTTACATCTTAGCTCAAGATTTCAACGTGTGGTTTACCACCAATTGAGGAGGCTTCATGGCCGTTTCACTACCAAATGGCGTCGTGTTTGCGATTGCTAAAACGAAGGCTGCACCTGCAGTCATGTCTGCACTGACTAATGCAGCGGATGCTGTCGCAACCGTAACCGGAAATACGATAGCGACTAATGACATTGTTATTGTTCAAAGTGGGTGGAGCAATATTAATGAGCAGATCGCAAAGGTGGGTGCGACATCAAAACTGTTGGGTTTTGATACCTCAGATACGACTAAATTTCCTACTGATTCGGGAATAGGTAAATTAATTAAAGTATCTGATTGGCAGCAGATTACGCAGGTTATCTCATCCGAGACGTCGGGTGGTGATCAGCAGTTCGCCACTTACTCGTTCCTTGAAAATGACTTTGAAACACAGATCCCAACGCGAACATCACCTGTTGTTCTGACCTTGAGCATTGCTGATGACGATACCTTACCTGGTTATATAGCGTTAAAAAAAGCGGCTGATGGAAAAGAGACTCAGGTTGTCCGAGCGACGTTACCGAATGGCGCCACACTCTATTACCACGCTTATATCTCGGTGAATGAAACACCCAGCATGACTAAAGATCAGGTAATGGCCATCGGCGTCACCATTAGCCTTATCGTTCGTCCAACTCGTTATACAAAAGCTTAGGAGAAAGAGATGTCTTTATTAGTGCTAGGTAAAACACCCGATTCATTTGAGGGGAAGGTTGAGCTGATTGATGCTGGCGGTTCAAGCCAAGAATTGCCACTCACGTTCAAATATTTCACTAGCCTGGAGTATGCAAAACTATCAGATGGCTGGGGGGATAATGACACGAAAACAACCTCGTTGGCTGAAACCAATGAAGCTGTTGTTAAGAAAACATTTGATCAATACGCCAAAGTCTTGCAACAAATTTTAGTGGGATGGGACATCGATGCTGAATTCACTAAAGCGAATATCGTTAAGTTGTGTGATGAGTATCCTGATGCATTCACTGCGATTGTTGATGAGCATCGCAGTACGTTGCTTGAGCGCCGATTGGGAAACTAACAAAGGCTGCATCTGTATTGGTAGGGAAGAATATTGATGCAGCTTTAAAAATGCTGGGTATGTCATTGGATGATTTTGAGCAAGATGATGGTGACAAAGAGGTATGGCCTGAAAATTGGCCTGCTGTTCAACTATTCAGCCGAATGTCGACGCAATGGCGATGTGGACAAAATGGGGTTATCGGACTTGATTACAACGTCATTTTTTCATGGATGGATATCGAGGACTGGGGCATAGAGGTTAAACGGGATGTTTTCTCTAGCCTGCAAGTGATTGAAAAGAGCGCATTGGAAAATATTAACGAGGATTAATGATGTCTGATTCTTTAAATATCCCCATTACTGGCGATGCATCTAGCCTTGATAAAACGCTAGAGAATATAAAGTCTGAATTTAAAGAATTTGGGCAAACTGCTCAGCGTGAAGTGAATTTAACTGGAGAGCAGGTTAAAAAGCTCGAACGTCGCTTGAAAGGTTTAGGCACCGCTAACCTCAATAAAGCATTAACCCTCGATACGCCAAAATTGTCATCACAGTACCAACGTACAAAAGAGATCCTTAAAGGTATCTCTGTCTTACCTGAAGATCTCCAGGGTAAGTATGACGGCATCACCAATCAGATTTATAGAACAGAGAAAGCCAATCGCAAGCTTGCCAATACTCTGTTACATACCAATAACCAGATTAAGACAAACGCTGTTGGCTTTAACGGTCTATCAGAATCTCAAGTAAAAGCCGGTCGATCAGCTAAGCAAATGAGATTTGCTATGCAGGGGCTGCCAGCACAATTTACGGATATTTTTGTGTCGCTTCAGGGTGGCCAAAGACCGTTGCAAGTGCTCTTCCAGCAAGGTGGACAGATCAAAGATATGTTCGGGGGCATTAAACCCGCTATCCGAGGGGTGACAAAAGCTATTGGCGCAATGATTAATCCTATAACGGTTACTGCCGCTATTGCTGGTGGTTTGTTTTATGCGTTTTATCAAGGTCAGAGTGAATTACATGAAGCCACAGTACAGATGTACAAAACAGGTGAAGCCCTGGGTTATACAAAGGAAGGAATGATAGACGCAACACTCGCAGCGAGTGAGTTTGCAGGTGTAACACGAGGAGCAGCTGCACAAGCCATTACAGTGTTTGAGAAGGCGAATGTAAAGGCATCGGCTGTTACTGGTGAAGTGATAGCGATGGGGATTAAGGCCCAGAAAGCGGGAATATCGACGCTGGATGAGTACGCCAAGGGCATTTCTTCTCTGTCTGATAAACCATTAAAAGCGGCTCTGGCATTAAATAAGCAGTTCAATTTTCTTGATAAGACCACCTACAAACAACTCGTCACCTTTACATCGATGGGTGACAACGCTGCTGCTGCGTCATTGGCTCAAAAAGCGTATACCGAGGAAATCAGTAACGCTTCAAAAAAGGCGGTAGAAGATTTGGGTTTTCTTGAACGTGCGGCCAGTAGTGTAGGGACTGTGTTCACCAACCTATGGGATGGTTTAAAGAACCTTGGCCGACCATCTAATGCATTACTTGAGCTTCAGAGTGAGCTTAAAGTGACTGAAGGAAACCTGAAACTGATTAAAGAGATGAAGCCGTTTGATGGACAGGCTGAATCAATTGCCAACCTAAAAGCCAAGGCAAAAGACCTTAGCGAACAGATTACCATCCTTAATAAAACGTTGGATGATAAGCCGGATAAACTCCGGACCGAAGCGATTGAAAAGGCATACAAGAAAAGTATCGAGGGTATTCAACGTGCCCGAAGTGCAGCAAAGATAACATATAACAAATCAATTAGTGATTTGAATGATTTCATATCTAATCAAACGTCTCTTCAATCTAAAGGTACCCGTTCAGAGGCTTATTTTATTAATGCTCAAAAAAGAGCATTAGCAGATCGTCTTGATGTAACTGGCATATATAACAAAAAATTAGAAAAAGAATTAAATGCTGAAATTGATGCCAGAAGAGCGCATGGAGACAGCACTATTGGGCTGGAGTTAAAACTTAACGAGTTATTAGCGAATGCAAAAAATGAACAAAATAAAACGCAAACAGAACTAGCAAACTTAAAAATAGATCAGACGAAGATGTTTGTTGGTTATAAAACTGGATTTGCTGATTTTGCACTAAGTGCTGAGAAAGCCAGTACGAAAGCGCGAACAGCCATTCAAAACGCCATGTCTGGTGCTACCGATGCACTCACAGATTTTGTCGTAACGGGTAAAGCTGATTTTAAAAGCCTGGCAAATAGCATCGTCAAAGACTTAATTCGTATTGCTATTCAGAAAAATATCACGGGTCCTCTTGCTGATTATGCTGCCGGTCTTTTTCCTAATGCCAAAGGTGGTGTATATGAAAATGGGGTTAAGAAATTTGCGAATGGAGGTGTGGTAACCCGTCCCACACTATTTCCGATGGCCAAAGGTGGCATGGGGTTGATGGGGGAAGCGGGTCCCGAGGCAGTCATGCCGTTAACCCGCGACGCACAAGGCCGGCTGGGTGTTCGCCAATCTGGTAGTGGTGAATCGGCCATGAGCGTTCAAGTCAACGTTATCAATAAGTCAGGTCGAGAAATGACGGCTAAGCAATCACAGCCTGCCTATGATAGCCAGATGAAGAAATGGGTGGTCAATGTATTGCTTGATGATGTTCAGCGTGGTGGACCGTTAAGATCTGCAATTGCAGGAGTTAGATCATGACGCTTCCCATTTTCCCCTCAAATATTAGGCTCGTAATGGGCTATGACGAAGAGGTCGATCTTGGTATAGATCGTACGAATATGGATGGCGGTATTGCGAAACAGCGCCCTAAATACTCAATACCGGTTGTGGTTAGAAAAGCAAAAATTGTTGCTCAGTCCTTTTCAGATAAGGACGAGTTCGATCGGTGGTATATCCATGTCATCAAAGGTTCGGCATGGTTTACCTACCAGGACCCATTACGCGGTGGAGCGACAGTGACGGTAAGGTTTAAAAATCCATCACTGTCCTGGACGATGGTTTCCCGTCATTTATGGGAATCCAACGTTGAAATCGAATCGATAGGAGGTATCTAAATGCCTCGTAACTATACGAAGAATGCCCGAGTCAATCTCAATGCCACCTCTGCTGATGAGCCATTTTTAATATTGGTCGAAATTCATCATCAAAGCTTTTCAGAGCCAGCCCGTATTGTCGCTGATACGCAGGATATTACGCATGCAGGCTATCAATATACGGCTATTCCTATCGAAGTGACCTTGCCTGATGAGGGGGAAGGTAAACTGCCACAGGCTAAATTGATCGTTGATAACGTGGGACGAGTATTAACCGATGAGCTCGATGGAACACGTGGGTTCGAAGGAGGAACATGCGTGATCATGCAAGTGCTGAGGTCAAACCCATCGCATGTTGAGTGGGGCATTGAGCTAGACGTGTTGGATGTCACCATCGACCAAATGAAAATATCGGCCACCCTGGGCTACGAGGACATGCTTAACAAACCTGCGGTGACGATGCGCTTCACTCCCGAACGTTCACCAGGATTATTCTAATGCACTGGACTGAAAAATATATCGGACGTGTTTTCGACCCACTCACCTATGACTGCTTGGATCTTGCTGTCGAGGTGGCGAACAATGAGTTTAATTTATTCATCACTTCACCAGAGCATGTGCTTAGACCTATCAAAAATGGTGAACAGGCCCAAACTATCGAGTTGATGAAATACGATTACGCAATCCGTATCGATGAACCTGTTGAGGGGCATCCCGTTGTGTTATTTGACCGTGGTGAACCGTCTCATATTGGTGTGGCGACGTTCGTGAACGGGCAATGGCAGTGTTTGCACAACTTGGCTGGAATGGGGGTGGTGATGGAGAGAATGAGTCGGATGCGTATTGATGCTGGTGGCGGGATTGAGGGCTTTTATCAATGGCGGATTTAAAACAAGCGCGATTGACGCATTACCCTAATCCTCTCATTACGGAGGGTAGCCTTCGATTTAATTTGAATTTCATTGAAGGTGAAACGCTGGCGTCGTACTTATTAAGAGCTGGTGTCGTGATCATGAATGATCATCCTGTCATTGTGTATGTCAATGAAGATCGTCTGGCTGATAATTGGCAGAGTTATAGGCTTAAGCATCATGACATCATCAATGTCAGAGCTGCCGTGCAGGGTAAATCAGGTCGCATCCTTGCGGCCATTGCTATCGTGGCACTGTCGATATATACAGGCGGTGCAGCTACAGCATGGGCGACAAGTGCTGGGTGGGGAACATCCGCAGCAGGTGCATTTGGTGCAATCGTCAGTGCAACAGTGACTATTGCCGGCACTATGTTGGTTAACTCCATGTTCCCGCCACCCAGTGCGGGAAAAACACCTGAAATTGCCGAAAAAGAAAGGTATGTCATTTCAGGTACCAATAACAATATACGACTGTTTGAACCCATGATGGTTATTATTGGCAAGATGCGTGTTTACCCAGACGCGGCCACTAATTTTTATACTGACTTTTCGGGTAACGCCCAATTTCTTTATCAAGCCTTTCACTTTGGTGTTCAGGACAATCTTACTGTCACGGATGTCAGGATCGGCAATGCTGAAATTAGTAATTTTAATGATATTACGATGGAGGAGTCAGGCCATGACGGGAAGCTATCCCCAAAATTCGGCAATATAGACACTATTCAAGGTGTCGAGATTAAAAAATCGGATGGGTGGGTAACACGCTCAACCAAAGACAATACGCAATCCCTTGAGCTTGATTTTCAGGTTATCGCCTTCGATCTTGATGATATGGGGAAGGTGACCTCTCAAACAATCATTGTTGAAGTTGAAATTTACAATGTCTCATCGGGGTCGAACGTTTTAGATAACAGCCTATTGTTGACGTTATATGGTGACAAAATTAGTTCATCTAGAACAACCCATAAAATAGCACTCAAAGCTAATGGCAGTTTTCTCGTCAAGGTAAGAAAAACGACTGGTGACATAGAAACTACAAAGAAAACGAGGAAATTATCTTGGGTTAGCTTAAAGGCCTTCCAGAAAGATGATGCTGATTACACAGGGCAAAAGCGTATTGGTATAACCGCTAAAGCGAGTGGTCAGTTTTCTGGTCGCTTAGATCAGTTTAATGCTATCTGTCACTCAGCTATTCCAACATGGACAGGAACTGCTTGGGTGATTCAATTCTCGTCTAATCCTGCATGGTGGCTTTTGTGGTGGTTCAGGGGTAAACGAGATGCGAATGGTCGACGTTTGTATGGCGCAGGTTTATCTGACGAACGGATAGACTTGGAATCAATCAAAGCATTTGCATTATGGTGTGATAGAAAGAATCTCGAATGTAATGCTGTCATAAACTCTAGCCAGTCAGTAAAGAGTGTTGCAGAGATCATTACGCGTTGTGGTCGTGGGCAAACAACATGGCAAACGGGCAAGTATGGTGTTATTTGGGATGATGATCAGTTATCACCTGTGGCTGTTTTCGGACCTGCCAATATCAAAGCTGGTACCTTCAGTATTGACTTCATCTCAGGGAAATTGGCTGATGAATTTATTATCAATTTCAAGAATGCAGCCAATAATTGGAATGCCGACAGTGTGAGAGCCACTGTAGGTGGGATTAACAATCCAGATAATCCGGTAGAAATGGATTTCATTGGATGTACCGATAAAGATCAGGCAGGGAAAGAAGCGTCATTGCTTGCTGCCTCACAGCAACATTTCAAACGCCGAACCCATTGGGAGACCGATGTTGAAGGACTTGTTGCCTCGAAAGGCGATGTCGTTCTACTGAGTCATGACATGGTTAGCTGGTCACATTCTGGCAGACTCCTTGAAGGAGGTGATCATTTCAATGTTTATCTCGATAGTGATGTGCCGGAGCCAATTAGTGCCAATTCAGGAATTATTGGAATTCGGTATCCGAACGGAATATATGAGACATATGTTGTTTCTGCTGTTGATGGTAATAAGGTTTCTTTACTGTCGGGTATCACGGCATCAGCGAATACTTTGCTGCCGTTTGAAAGTGACAGTCAGGCATGTGATTACCTATGGTTTTATGATCAAGTGGCTGCACCAGGCCGCAAGGTGAAAATTATCGATGTTCAGGCATCGGGCAGTGAAGGATTTAAATTCTCTGCTATTGATTACTCTCAAGACTACTTCAATGCTGAAAATAGTAACTATATCTATCATCCAGGCTTTTCAGCGATAAATGTCGACCTTGGTACCACGGTGAGTGAAACCGTCGTGGGTCTGAATGTGATCGAAGGGCGCCGATGGACGCGTGAAAATGTAAGGTTGCCCACAGCCTCAGCGTCATGGTTAAGACTTCTTGATGCCGAGAATTACATATTCAAATACCGGCTGCGGGACGGCGGTATATGGAGTGAAATAAAAACCGATTATCAAGATATCAGCTTCGACGCTCCCAAAGGGGTGTATGAGGCAAATGTCTCAGCTCACCTTAATGGTGGTCGGGTCACTGAGCCAAGTTCAATTTCGTTCACCATTCATGATGAAATTTACCCAGCAACGGATGTTTTCGGCCTGAAAGCGAGTATTTCAAATAATGGAATATTGATCTCGTGGGATGATTGCCAAGATCCTGATTACGTAAAAACTGAATTGAGATTCGGCTCTACTTTCGCAACGGCAGAGGTGATCACTGAGGTTAAGGGCAATACTTTTCTGAGTAAATGGTTACCTGCCGGTAATAATAGATTCTGGGCTCGTCATTGGAACCCTTCATTAGCCAGCGTACGAGCCTCTTCTGTTAATTTGAATATCTCTCCGCCATCAGATGTGACAATTTCAAGATCATCGATGCAGGTTAATGCCTTGTCGTTGTCATGGGAGGATGCGAAAACAAGTCAGCCAATTAAGAGCTATACGATTAGTATCGGTTCCGTTAATAGCGATATCTCTACGGCTATGTTTTACGGTAAAGCAGGGGCTGATTCTCGCTCTGATGTTGTTATCTTCACGTCTGGTGGCGACTTCAGGGTGTTCATGTCGGCAGAGGATGTCGCAGGCAATGTCAGTCATATTCGAAATATTGATGTGACGGCGTCACTTCCTGCGAATTATGCGATAGCCATGAATTATAACGCTGTCGAAGGTGCAACATTTTCTAATGCTGCTTATGTTGATGGTGAGTTGTTAATGCTGATAACAACGGGTGAGACATGGGAGCAGCATTTTAAATCCCGTCAATGGAATACGATACAAGATCAGGTCGATGCCACTTTCCCCATTTACTTTGAACCAGGTGCTGAACATGCCCAATTGATAGGTGTGAAGGATTTAGGGAAGGTTCTATCTTCCGCCACTATTTCTGTAAGACTGGCTCAATCACACAGTGTCGGTAGCGTATCGGCAAAAATCAAGATTGAGTGGAGTCATGATAATACAGCTTGGAAGGTTGCTCCGACTGGTGCCATTGAAGTTCAGGTCTCGAATGTCAGGTATGTGCGGGTCAGTGTGATGGCCGAAGGCGTTGGCCATGATGATTTGATTGTCGTGACGTCGGTGAACGTGGATATAAGAGTCGAAGATAAAACTGAATCAGGCCGCCTGGTATTAAAAGCATCAGATATCAATGGAACTACCTTTAATCCAACCAAAAAATGGCTTGATATTGTCAGTGCCATCGTCACCCCGCGCAATAGTCCTGCTATTGCCAAAACGAATGTTGTCATCGATGACAGTGGTTCTACTCCCACCGTTAGGGTGATGGCGTGGGACGAGCACAGTGCACGTGTCGACGGAACCGTATCAATTTTACTTGGGGGATATTAGTCATGTCAGACCAAAATAATCTGTCAAAGCCTGATTTGAGTAGCGATTACTCAACAGAGGTTTTGCAAACCATTCGTGGGCACATCATTCGTTTATGGAAAATGGATTATTCAGGTATGGGTGGCCTAGTTGCTGGGTTAAAACGAACAGCATTTAAAACCGTTAAGACAAAAAAACATATTGAGATTTATAACAGTGGTTCGGATGGGACAGAAACGAAGGTTTTTGATTCTACGGACTTATTACCAAGCGGGATTGAAGATGTACCTGGGCTTCAAGATGAGTTAAACAAAAACGGAAAATTTGGTGATTTTACGTTAAGAGAAACGGGGGGAAAGCTGCAGATTTTATATGGCCAAAACATCATTTGGCAGATTGACTCAACAGGGAATGTGAGTGCTGAACAAAATGTATCGGCTAAGAAAACGTTATGACAATCAAATCATCGGGAACAATCAGTATACAGGACATTGTCGATGAGTTTGGTGGGGATGCACCGCATTCATTGACTGAGTATTACCGTGGTGGTGGCCGTGTTCCCGATATTCCACAGAATGATCATATACCAACGTCAGGAACAATTAGCCTGACTGACTTTTATGGCGCTGTAAATGAAATTGTTAGAACAATCACCACAGGCGGACTCAAGGCTAGCTTTGGGGCTTTCTGGGGACAGAACGTTCCGAAACGCGCCATTATCAATGGCGGTGTAACCCGCGCGTTATTGAATATTGAACCAGGTATGAGTGGCACGCTTGTTATCGATAACTACGGCGAAATCCAAGGTTACGGTGGGAGTGAAAATAGGAATGGTGGCGATGCGATTATTGCGAATTCTGACAATGTAATCATCAACAACCATGGTGCCATTCGTAGTGGCGGCGGCGGTGGTGGCCATGGTGGGGCTGGTGGTCGAGGTTCATACCCAACAACGATTAGGGACGGAGAACAATACAGTAAAGGGAGATACCACTATTACATTTTCGGCTCTCTAACCAGTATTTATTGGAATGGGCAAAAAATTTATTCAAATCAACATGCGGCATTTCACAGTACAAGTCAGAGAATTGGGAACATAACTTATTACCGAGGGACATTTCATCAAGGAACCGCAGGTAATGGTTATTACGGGGTCAGTAGAGTGCGGCCAACGACATCACCAACAAACGGTGGAACCGGAGGTGCTGGTGGACGAGGTCAAGGTTACGGGCAAGGTAAACAAAATGGTTCAGCAGGTCGTACTGGTGGAAGGAATGCTGGTCGCGGCGGCAATGGTGGTAACGGCGGAACATGGGGCGGTAATGGTGGGACAGGGCAAACAGGTGCTAATGGTAACGTAAGCCATGGTTCAGTTGGTCATGGTGGTGGTCGTGCTGGGATAGCGATAAGGAAGAATGGGCACAGTGTGGCCATCAACAATCTCGGTACGATTAACGGTAGTGTTGCTTGATTTATAGGGTTTAGGCGTATTGCGAATAGGTTGATATATGGCGATTACAACGTGTGAAGTAAAGGCGATGATAACCACTGCGGATGGAACACCCATCGAAAATGCGACGGTTATGGCGCAATTGAATGATGTAGTCATTTATAACGGGATCATTATTCCTGAAGTTATCGTTAAGAATACCGATGCAGCAGGCATCGCATTACTCGACTTGTGGCCCAATGAACTGCAAAGCATTCCCGAGACCTTTTACCAGGTAACGATTGTCACGCCTAGTCAAGAATATAGCCGGCTCAATATTAAGGTCAGGAACGTCGATAAATCGAACCTCTATGAACTGGTCTCTGATATTTCAAATATCAAACCGACTCATCGCTTAAGTATCCTCGATCCTAATGGTGACATTGCGTTGCCTAATAACGCGATAATGATTGGTAGTGAGCGATCAAGTGCGGTTCAGTCTTACAGAATAAAGAAAGCTGTGATTAACCAACCTTATGCCTGGGGATCGGGGGAAATGTCCCTCACGTCAGATGGCACTAAAACGGTTATCTCTCATCACACTAGTCTACCGAATAGTCAGGAATCCTTTTTAATTGGCGAAGGGTTTTTATGGCATGCCAAAGGTACCGAGGCCGCAGTGAAGATCTTCACAGAAGATAATCCACCAGACGCATCACAGATTACAAACTTACCAGATTTGGCGGCGCTAGCGAGTGAAATACCCAAAGCGAAAAAATGGGCGGTAAATCCTGAAGATGTGCCAGTTGAACCTGGCAAGTATTCATCGTATCACTACGCACAAAAAGCCGCTGATATTGCCCGTCAGATGGCAACAGATAAAACCTCTATTGATGCGATGAACATTCCGCAAGTAGGAGTGGATGTTCAGGCTGCTGCCTCTCAGGTATCTGGAGATAAAGTCGCGGTGCGTGCAGATCGTCAAGCTGTCATTGCATTGAAGCAAGATACTGACGTCGCAAAAAATAAAGCGGAAAAAGCTGCCGTGAGTGCACAATCTGCCGCTGCAGGGGCAATACAAGACGGTGGGGTGTTTACACCGACAGCTGAAAAGCCTTATCCAGATACACCAGTACTATCAACCATCTGGTGGGTACTGTTACCAAAAGGGTTGAAATTTACCTATACGGGCGGTGATTTAGTCGGGACTGATTACGCCACGGTCGAGAATGGCAGTGAAATACATTATGACGCTGTCACGGCGAAGTTCTACTCAACCGGCGATGATAAGACGGTTGATTTATCCTCTTTGAACTATCTAGATCCGAACGGTGGAACTATGACAGGCCCCTTTACCTGGTTTGGGTCGGGTGGTGCATTACTTCAATATAGAACTAGCGCTGGTATAAAAGAAGTCTTTGGTGTCCATGCATTAGATGGAGAGCAAACTGTTAATGTGGGTGATGCTGATATGTCGCTTCACTTAGCTGCCAAAGAGGCACCCAGTATTGAGGTCAATGGAAAAGATGACTCGCTCGTTTTACTCTCCCAGCTGTATGAACTGACAAGACGGCTATTGGAAGGAGGTGGGCTTATTAGTGTTGGCGATGATCCAAAGACTAAAAAAGCGGGGCTCTATTACGTCAATGGTAAGTTTACCGGTGCGCCAACATTACCGAGCAACAATTATGTTGGCTTAATGGAAATCAAAAAGGGCTTTAATGGTACCAATGGGAGCCTGATTGAGTACCACACGGTTGATGGCGTGTATGAATTGCTTGAGCTTACGGGGGGCTGGTCTTCAACGTGGATAGAACCATCATCAGGGGGCGGTGGTATTGCGAGCCTAGGGGGGACGCTGGATTCTGACCTTGAGCTTGGTGTACATGGTATTAAATACAACCGAAGTTATATCCTCGTTGTGAGTAACGGCAAGCTCATATTCGGCGATCAAGAAATGCAGATGGAAGTGGTTAGTAAACTGGTTCCAAAGTGGAGAAGGGATAGCCGTCATACTTATGACTTTTTCACAAAAGCTAACCCGCCACAATCCTCTCAAATTGGTGGTATCTGGGTTGGATGCTTGATTGAGGTTGTTATCGAAGATGGGCAGCAGGTAGGTGTCCCAGCTGGTGGAAGGTATCACCAATGTGATGGTTCAACGATCCCGCCGTTTTATTATGGATTAAAGCAGATGTTTCCTACAGGGAAGTACCCAAATATCCCTGTCGTTGATATTGCACCGAACATTAAGAAGTACACGTTTATCAAGGTGAAGGACTAATTGCTATGTTAGTTATTGAGGTATTTGTATCGTTATGATACGTTCGTTTTGTTCAGACAATTGTCGAACAAAACATGGAGCAAGATGTATGTATGTAGTCATAAAGCTGGGTAGTAATCGCTGCCCGCCCATTCTGTAAAGTATCGATTTAACGAAATTTTTTAAGGCGCATTTTATGCGTCGCGATATCTTATAGGATTTTTTTATGACTATTCATACTTTAAGTGCCTTTGCTGGCATCGTATTCATGCTGGCGATTATTCCTGGCCCCAATGCCCTTCTAATTTTGTATACCTCCCTAACACATGGAAAGCGACAGGCTTTTGTTAATATATTAGGTATAAGTTTTGGTTTTTTATTGCATGCCTTCGTCTCTGCACAAGGCTTGAGTATTTTACTTGCTCAATCAACTACAGCTTTCAACATATTTAAGTGGTTGGGTGTTGTTTACTTATTTTGGCTCGGTGTAAGTAACATCAAAAATGGCTTGAACATTTCATTGCTAAAATATGATTCGAGTCCGAATATAAAAAAAACACCTTTAATTAATAGCTTCTTCAAGGGGTTATTAACTAATTTACTCAATCCTAAGATTGTATTGTTCTACTTATCTATTTTCCCTCAATTTATTTCACCGCAGCATATGTTGGAACAAAGCATGGTGTTAGGAATAACTCATGCATTGGTCGTTGCTAGTTGGTTTCTCGTTGTGATCTTGTTTTCTGTAAGACTTAAAGCGATGCTAACATCATCCAAAGTGGCTAAATGGTTAAATTATGTCAGTGGAGGATTATTCCTTAGCTTTGGTGTTACTTTAGCGAGCACTCGTTTATAAAAAGTTGAATGAAAAGTGGGTAGCAAGTTAGTTGCCCACTTGTCGATTGAAGCCATTTCATTCTGTTTGATCTTTTTTATAACAGACGAACGTGTATAGATTTAGAACTTTCTTATTTTAATAAAATGATCAGTATTCGCTAGAATTCTTTCGATCTTATTCCACTGCTATCCAATGAGTACTTAAAGAACTTTGTTGCAAAAAAAACAAGTTTATCAGGTGCGTTATCTTCAAAAAATGTAGGTTGTTGAGGGCTCATATCTCTTGATTTTTTGGGGGCATATTGGGGGCAAAACTGATCGAAAAATGGTGTTTGGGGGCAAAATGGGGGCAAAAAAAAACGCTTGGAAATGGAAAAAATATTATCAAAGTGTATTTTAGTTTATTGATATATAATGATTTTTTCATGTTTAACAATTGGTTAATATTTTAGTGCCAACATCCTGCCCAGTACTTTGGATAGCTATTTATTGGTGTTGCTTTCGTGTGCATGTGTTGACCTCAATCTTTGGAGGCGGGAATTATAGCCGTTCAGTAAATGGCTGGCTAGCCCTTATATTTACTGACTTTTTGGCGCAATTACGCATGATTTTTATGTGGTTAAGCATAGTTGTAAATAAATGGAGGGAATAAAACATTTTTTGCTTTAAATAAACCGTGTCAATCCAGTGTGATGGAAGAGGGCTGTAAAATATTCTACTCGCTAAAAATGGGTAGTTTTGGTGAGGTCATGCATCGTGATATTTATCGAGCAATTAACAACGTTGCTCAAACAGGTTCTCGCATTGACTTGATTACCGTTGAAGCTGAATTACGTAACTTGCTAGGCATTGATAGCAACCAGATTGATTTCCACCTGTCGTACTTTGTTGAGCTCGTCAATAACACGCCATCATCCCGTAACGTAATGGCTTACGTGTCCATTGTGAAAAATGCAGCTGTCGAGCGTGAAGCCTTGAGCCCGTATCGATTCAGGTTTGTTCTATCAGAACTCCTAAGATGTATATAACTTCGATACTGAGTTTGCCAAAGCCAGCCTGGCCATAAGCGAATACAACAATACCAAGAGTTATATCGATGACTCACCCAGCGTCACTATTACTTATATCGAGGCTGAATCGCGCAGGTTGCACCGTGAGGTTCCACTGGCTGCAATTATGGTGGATTACTTAACACTGATGACTACTGAGAAGGCCGAACGTAATGACTAGGCTTACGGCGATATCACTAAGCGGCTCAAGCAGCTGGCCAAGGAGTTAAATTGCGTTGTATTACTGGTTACTCAACTTAACCGCAAATTGGCAGAGCGCGCAGATAAAAGACCACTGCCATCTGATTCACGAGATACCGGTCAGATTGAGCAAGACTGCGATATTTGGATTGGGCTGTACCGAGACTCGGTATATCACGCTGACTCACCAAACCCACCGGAATTGATGGAAGCCATTGTTCGGTACAACAGACATGGCGGTACAGGAACTGCGTATCTCGAACTAATTAATGGGTATGCTGGTGACTTCCTTAGTAACGTCGTTTTCGATAATCCATCGGCAAGAAAAACAATGTCGGCCAAGTATGCGAGGAAATGATAAGGATTAATATAATGAGGATAAGATATAGTTTGTAATAAACTCATCGATTTTATTAGTGAATTTACAGTTGACGTTTTATTTTGTTGTTCTGCAATTTTTTGCTATTAGATGGATAAGGGATTTATGAGTTTTACAAATGGTGAAATAAAGTATTGGAATCGGAGTCACATCAAAGAATGGTAGTCATAAAAACGATCGGTATGATTTACTTATAATAACATTATAGATTTCTTCATGTTTTTATCTATTGCTACTCCTATCAATAAAACAGTGTTCATTTTGTGTTTCTTATCTTTCAATATTAACAACTGCCCAGCTTATGCAATTGAGGGTATATTCTTCTCCATGTTATTCATTTTCTCTAAGGCGGTAGAATATAAATATTAAATTAACACTTATGATTATCTTATATATACAGAGTAAATGAGGTTAGATACCTTGATTGAATCTTTGAGCTATAAGTTGATTATGACAAGTGGAGTTTTCTTGTCTGGACTTTTATTGCGCCATGTTGGTGAAAAGAGAAACATAATGAGGTTTTAAATTTAAAAGGGAAAAATAATGAACAATAAAATAATTGGAAGTAATGTTTTATCATGCAGGTATATGTTGATTTTAGCTGGTCTTTCCGTCGCTAGCTTTTGTTATTCAGTAAGTGCAAGTGCAAGTGAAACAGCGACAGCAGGTAACCCTAACCATGAAAAATATATTAATGCAGAGAAAGTAGATAGTCTGAAAATTAGTTTACGTTCGCATGGGCTAGGGGTGGATCGAGAGCAATATGGCCTAACCCCTGCAGTAAGTGTAAGTGAAAGCGTAGATAAAACTAACCTAATAATATCACATGACTTATATATTGATTTTGATAAAAATGCATTTTCAAACTTAGCTGGAGTCACTGACTTTGATAGTTTTTTCAAGTATTCCTTTAGACCATACTTAAGGTTGGCTGAAAGTAATTGTAATAGTTTTAAGCTATTAGATTCTGAAGGTAATACTGATATGCTAAGCGGCAGTAATACGAAACATATTATTAATAACCATAAGTATCTTTTACAATTTACGTGTGTAGCTGATATTCATGCTAACGAAAACTATAAAATAGCATTTAAATTAAATTCTCCTATGAAAGCTACAGAATCAAGTAGAAACTTGATAAGTTGGAAGTTTCCTAATGAAGAAGATAATTATTTGTTTGCAAAATATAATATTGAAAATAACATTACGAAAAGTTTAAAAGAATATGTGGTTTGGTCTAGTTATACAGCTAAGCAAGTTGGTATTGATTCTTCACCCTTCTTGCCACTTCAAGGGAATATAACATACTTCCTTGCCCCTACGATTAGCGATGTAAGAGACCACTACAAACAAGCTAGTGAGAAAGATGCAGTGGTTAATGCGCTGGAAGATATGAAAAACTCGTTGAATGCTTTTAATTATGCTGTAACTTTCGAAGAAATAAGTGATAGTGATACTGCTGATTTAATAATAAGTCAAGAGGGTGATGGGCCTCTAGCTTCTTGTTGTTCATATAACGCAAAAGCACATAAGTTTAATTTATTGAAAATCAAAGAAACGTATAATTTTTTACTTTTCCAAGGCGTTCCGAATGCGATTATAACTCATGAGCTCGGCCATGCGTTTGGACTTCCACATCAAAGTAGTGATGTTTATAGTATTATGAATTATGCAAATGATGGTTATTTCCCTCATAAACTGGCAGCTCCTAAGGTTTCAGGTTCAAATAATACTGTATTTTCAGAAGCTGATGTTAAAGTCTTGGCTAATCGCGCTGCTGAAATAGCAGCACAATAATAAGACATACTATAACTCAAATAAAAGGCACTTATAGTCGGTGCCTTTATTTTAGTTTGTTCTGAGGTATAAAGTGTAGACGGTACTATTGATTGTAACCCTCATTAGTAGCCTTTGTTCGAGACTATCGCCATGGTGGTACAGGAACTGCGTACCTCGAATTAATCAACGGGTATGTTGTGACTTTCTTAGTAGCGTTGTTTTTGATGACTCACCTACAAAAAAACAATGTCTGCCAAATATGCGAGGAAATGGTGGTGGTGCGCACTGTGTTTGCTTTATGGTAAATAGAAACAAAGTTGACAGATTTGCAATATCAATAATTGCAATGGATACCATAAGCCTTTGTAATTGTTGATAAGGTTAACAAAAGTCATGGTGTCTTCGAAACTCACAGGGAACTACATTTTTCGCAGATTTGAGTGCGGTTTAAGCAAGAATGAAACCAGCGAATTATGCTTCAAAAGTGTGAGAACCATCACGCTATGGGATGGAGGTCAAGAGATACCACCAGAGTGTAAACGGCTAATGAGAATGTACACAGGAAGAGAGGTAGGAATAAGCGAAAGCTGGATAGGGTGAAGAATAGCCAAAGAAAATCTAATTTCACCAAATGGTTTAAGTATCTCTTCAAACAAAATATTAACAAGCACAGCGATATTAGAGATAGGTGCAGAGCAGGATAGTCGTAATGTATCTTTAATCATGAAAACAGCAAGGACGTTAAGAAAAGCACTAAAGAACTAACAACTATTGGTGAGTACACTAACAACCATTGAATAAAGGTTGTTAGTGTATGCCTGAAAACTTGATAACGAACTCTTCCTTAAATTATCATCACCTACCTGCTCGGCTGCCTAACGTCTAATATAAGTTGCTCTACGGCATCACCTTGATTGCTTTGTGTGCTTACTTTTCCAAAATGAACGTGAAAAACTCAACGATAAATTTTTCATTATCTTGGTTGAAGTAAATAAAATCATCTTCAATTGAAAAAATATCTTTGTTCAGCACTCTCACGTTACTGTGCCTGATGAATAGTAAATTCATTGGACTTCTTTTAACTTTAGGCTTTTCTATATAGTCGCTTAAATCTAGTGCGTAATTTTCATCAATAAGATCAGAAACTAGTCGTTCATCTCTAGAAGAACAAGATAAATAAAATTCAGTCACAACATTTTGTTTTTCACTTAATTTACCAAACTTAGTCACGAAACTTTTTACTTTCTTTTTCTTACTATAACTCTCCAGAAATACCAAGATGGTAATTAATCCGAACAAGGTAAAGAGAACTAGAAAATATCCAATAAATACATAAACTGCAGGGTTCCAAGGGTTGTTATCGTCAGCTTGGCTAAATTTCGTTATGGTTAAGTCTGATATATTCGCTAACTTACCTAAAGGCGATATTTCAAGGCTTTTATCGGAATCTTGTAATAAAGTAAATTTAAGTGTAACAGTGTCACCAGAGTCGAATATTACCTTTGAGAAAATTACATCGTCGATGCCTTTTTCACTAACACTAACATTCCCTGACAGTAACTTCGACTCTAAATCCGTTGAATTACTATAAGTGACCTCTGAATCAAGAATTTTGGCATTATAGAACCGTAACCCGAAAGGCTCTAGCTGATCATAGTAGCTTTGAAGTATAGTATCGCCTTTATTTTCAATACTTACCCGTATCACCTTTATTTCTTTTTTGCTCTCTAAAATATCATCATTTTTATAGAGCACTTTCAAATTTTGAATTTTCCCTTTAACTTCGATCAAATTCACTTCATCGATTAGTGAGATATTCAATTGAAAAGGATTTCTATATTCTTGCCAATAAAAAAACGCTGCGGCCATTAGTACACCTATGAATGACCAAGCAGAAGCACTAATAATTTTTTGAACCATTGATGATGAATTACCACTCATTTATTAACCTTATTTTTATTTTTACCTAGCTTACAACTCGTAGAAGCACATAACACCTCAATCAGAGGTGAAAAATAACTGGCTAAAATTAGCGACGAAGGAGCAAATCCAGCTGTTTTTTGTCCTTTGAATTGACTTATTAGGGAGCTACTCGTACCAATTCGAGGTATCGACATTTAAATTATCGACTTCCATTACACTGCCTAGCGGTGCCTTAAACTTAACATCTATTGTTCCACCAAATGGAAATGACGTTGAAATAACAGCTCCATCGCCTTTTCGGAGGTCTGAACCCGAACCATATTGAAGCTCACAATCAAGGTGCCCAGTTACTCTAAGTATTAGAGATTTGGGACCAATATTTTCTACATGAGCTCCGTCATGATAAATGTCTTCGATAAACTGGTGCGTCGAAAGCTCCATGATTTCGGTAACAGATTCAGAAATTATACGATCTAGAAGACTGCTATCTATTTCATCTATCAGCATACCAAGTACTTGGTTTCGTGTTTCGGAGATCTTTTCGACAAAACCCAAAGTAGCTTCTAAGCATTCTGTAGATAGCCTTTCTACTTCTGATTCAGTAATATCAAATGTATGTGGTTCAATATGTGTATATCCACTGAGTAATTTTATAATAGAAAGAAGTTCTTTAATGACCTCATCAATTTCTTCCATTTCAAGTTTTTTAGTCACGTAGAAGTCAGACAATCCGCCTTGAATTGCATATTTTAACCGCTGCTGACGTGTATATTCTGTTGAAGATGTTGGATCAGGTTTAAACCAATCACATTGAGATACTTCGTCATCAGGAGACAGTCGATGTAAAACATGGCGCAACAACTCTCTCAAAGAGTATGCGAAATTATTAAACCGTAGTGGGTTGGAAATATTTAAATTACTGAATGCGGAATTAAGCAATGCTAGCTCGAATCCATCAGCAAAAAGGCCAGAAATACGATCTTTATAAGCTGCTTCCAAATGTTTCAATTTTTTCTCCCTAAAATTGTATTCAACGATCTTAGATCGTATATCTCACTGTAATAGCGTAACCATATAGTCAGGCGTAGTTGGGTGTTGGTTTCTAGTGTATGTCAAACCTTCCCCCGCATTACTAGACGGGGGATTCTTTACCACCTTCAACATCTGTTTTATTAGCAACGTTGGTAGGGTTTTTTAAACCATGGGATTGTAATTTATTGTTCTTTTCTACCATGCTTATAGCTCTATCCATCATAGACTCGATAGCAGAATTATCCGTATCTATAACACCTTCTAATGCAGTAGCAAGCTGAGCTAACTCTGCAAAATCATCTCTTTCACGAAGGTACAGCCGCCCTGTATCCCAGTCTTGACGACTTTCAAATTTGTCTAAAGTGTTAATTTGATTTTGCCATGCCATTTGTTTTTGCAGTGCAGCGTTATTAACTCCAGCAAGAAGGTACTGTAACTCTCTTTTCGTTTTATTAGATTCATTAATGACGGCCCATTGGTAAACAGCGATTACCGTACTTAATACAGCTAGAGCCAAAGAAATAAAAGTAATCCAATCCATTATTGCCTCAAACAAAATTTTTGGTTCGCAAAATACCTATTACGTTAAATAGCCGATTTAGTAGGGTAAAACACCGCACTAAGCTCCTTAACGCTTACTGCCTGCTATTTTAGCTCGTCATGTATAGAAAATAATACAAAATGTGTCTGAAAGTTTATTGCAAATATCAATGCTTATGATGTTGACCATGTTATCAATTCAGCTTCGGCATGATTTGATGGTTAACAAATCAAAATCATAGTTTTTGTCATTTAATTAAGAGTAAGAGCAACTTGGTAGTCCGAAGGGCGGTTATGTGGCTTTTTGAGTCAGTAGCGGTTTCGACCAGCGAGTTTTGCAGAAAAAATGAGATAGAGGAGTAGTTTTCTGTTGCCTGGACTTGAAAAATATTTGCTATCTGTTTAAGTCGCAAATCCAGTCGACTTTCTTCATCAGCTGCTGACTATCCGATAAACTAATAAGTTTAGCCTTGTTAAGCTTGTATGAATATTGGTCATAATATTTATACTTCTTCTTATTTGACTCAATATTCTTCATATTGATATGGTGTAGAGCATTAGTCTTCTTAGCTGCCGAATACAACGAAATGGAAGAGAAAACCAAAGGTTTTGTGTATATTTTAGAAGTAAAAGATATTGTTCTCCCTGTCTGTAAAGTTGGGATGACTACCCGAAGCCCATACCAAAGATGCGATGAGATAAACAACAGCTCAACTGGAGATTTTATTTGGTCAGTGGCACATTACATTGCGGTGGATAACTGTAAAAAATTTGAGTCCTTAGTTCATTCAAAGTTAGCTCCTTTACGACAGAAGAGGCGAGAGTTTTTTAATCTTAATTCAGATGATGCTCACGTCGCATTGATATCCATACTCGACAACCAATCTGAAATAAAGAAAATTAATGAAGATAAAATCGTAGTACCACAAGAGATGCCCACAACAGTCAAGCATCGCAAGACTAAGAGAAAAAATAACTTTAAGCGAATCGACTCTGAGTACGCAGATTTACTTCAATCATTCTCTTCTGTACTAAACGTCAAAGGTCGTTCTTTTGGGCAACTTAACAAACCTACTTTTGGTATGAGTGATGGATATGATGGAGTTCAATGGAATTTGTCTGTTTCTACTGATACTGGTGCTATCAAACTTGGTATTAATCTAGAAGGTATGAAGTATGTTGATTGGCCTATTTCTAAATTTATTCAATCTGAAATAAGCAATCCTCAAATTTTCGCCATTAGAGAGCGATTAAGTATGCCAGAAAACGTATTTATTAGGTTTACTAGGGATGCTTGGCAAGTCACTGCTAGGCCAAATATTGTTGAAAAATATTTGGGCGGAAAGGAATACTGTTTTGCCGACATTAATGCGACTCAGTGGTCGTTAATACTAAACGAAGCATTAGAATGTCTAAACAAAAAGGCTGATTACCGTGGTCGTGCTGTTCAAGATGTTACTCTCGAAAATCAGAGTGGTGAAAATCAAGTTCGTACTATGACTGTTTCGCCCCATCTAACTATTTGGTCACCGTTGAGTACCGAGGGAAATGTACAAGAAAATATTCTGGGCAAACTTAAGGAACTAAAGTCAGTATACGATTGGGTTAAAAGAATTAGCCATAATTAAGTTAATTCTTGATTTATTTAAAAAAGCTAACTTATTTCCTCCATATACAGTTTAGTGTAGTTGAGTCGCTTTAAACCAAATATGCCCTAAAACGTGTTTAAAGCGCACGCCACAATCATTAAATATGACGAAAACAATCAGTGCTGGTGGCTCTAATTGTTTTGTTAAGCATAATCAAACAACGTTTAATATTATGGAGAGGCTGCATCATGCCGGAACATAACATGAGAAATGTTGATGAGATGCTTAGTTCATCAGTAGCAATGCTAGAAGTGTTGGAGGTCTTGGTACTTGAGGGATTGCTTATAGATTACGTCGATGTTGAAAAGATTGGAACGTACATTAACCACATAAAAAATAACCAACTTATCGTTGCCCAGATTATTGAGCAATGCATTAAATAGTCAAATCAATTCGCTAATTATAGGTGAGCTTTCTCCTTTGATTAATGCCCACATAATTTTCAAAAATGATTAAAAGCTTCCCACAAAACCACAACCACCTTCTTGTAGTGATTTATCTTTACTGTGTATAGATACAGGGGTAGATCATGACTATTCATGCAGGAGTAACCGTTTTAGCCGGGGCCATCAGCGCTGGTGTAGCACTTCTTGGTAGCGTGTCATATTCATCATTTCACGATGGAGAAAACAGCCGTCAGATTAAAGTTAACGCTGAGCACATCCACCAGCTTGAGTTAAACACTAAAGACATCGCAACAACACTGCATAAGATTGAAATTGATACCGCTGTATCCAGAGAGAAGGCCGAATGGCTCTATGACAATGCCACACAACCATAACGGTGCGTCATGGATTAATCTCATAAACTTTGGAGCATGTAATGAAGACTATTGCTTTAATTATTGGCCACTCTGCGAAAAGTGGCGGAGCCGCAAATAGAACTCACGGTATCAATGAATTTCAATTTAATGGGCCGCTTACGCATTCAGTTGCTGAAAAGCTGATGCTGTATGGATTCGATCCGATTATTGTTTATCGTGATTGTTCTTACTCAAAATTGCCCAAGAAGGTGAATCAAACGGGTGCAGACATTGCGATATCCTTCCACTGTAATGCCTTTAATGATAAAGCGAATGGCTCAGAGGCGCTTTACTATAAACATAGTGCGAAAGGTATTCTTCTTGCCTCAGCAATACAGAAAGAAGTGGTTCAATGCCTCGGTTTAAAAAATCGTGCTCTCAAACCTTGTGTGGCATCTTATAAAGGTAAAGCGGGCGACCGTGGTGGCTTACTTCTTCAGAAAACCTCAATGCCATGTGTAATTGTAGAGCCGTTTTTCATTGATAGTGATAGTTCGCTTGAACTGGCACAAGAAAGATTTGATGGCCTGGCTAAAGCGTACGCCTTAGGAATCAAACACTTTTTGGGAGATGAGATATGAGCCTATTAACAAAAATTACGGATGTTGTTGGCGGTTCATTATTTGGCTCGGTTAAGGAGTTGATAACAGATTACTTTCCACCGGATATGTCCCCTGCAAAGAAAGCAGAGCTGCAGCGAAAAATCGATGAAATGGAATTTAAGAAGCAGATAGCCATTCTTGAAGCTGCTGCGGATGCTGAGAAAACGCTAAACCAGCGTATCGCTGAGCAAGAGGGGACGGCAAGTGATTTAAAGCAATTGCCAATCGTAGGGCGGGTAGTCCTTTTTCTACGTGGTCTGCAGCGTCCTATGTGGGGGTTCTTTGTTATGTACCTTGATTTTGAATGGTTCACGAAGGCGCCAGCATATACCGAACAACAGCAATCAGCTTTAATCGTAATTAATTTGTTGGTTCTTGGCTTTCTGTTTGGTGAAAGAACGATAACCAATTTAAAGCCGCTGATTGTGGAAGTATTCGGTAGGGGGCGGTGATAGTTTGTTATTTTCTACTTTATTGGTGGGGTAAGGAATCGTTTCAGCCATTAGAGGAGATTCGATGAATAAATGATTAATATTGGTTCATGTTCGAATTATAATATTCGGATTAGAGTGTTTCGCTTTGTTGATGAGAAGTCAGTCCATAATTAGTTTATGTGTTTTAGCTCAGGTTAGGACAATAGCGAATGAGATAGGATAGCCTGTCCTTTTAAACGTGCTCTCCTGGTAATTAACATGCTTTCTTTAAAAAAATTTACAGCTCTTGATCTCAATCTTTTAGTTTGTCTTTATGTATTGCTTGAAGAGTGCAGTGTTACTCATGCCGCTAGGCGACTTCACTTGAGCCAATCCGCAGTTAGTAAAAATTTAACGAGATTACGAGAACTGCTGAATGACCCACTTTTTATTCGTGCCTCTCACGGAATGAAACCTACGCCACGTGCACTTGAACTATTACCTACACTAGAAAAGCTCTTATGCGACGTTGAGGATTTTATTGCTCCTGTCGTTTTCGATCCGCATGCCAGCAATCGTCGTTTTAAAATAGCTCTAGAAGAGACAGTATATACATTACTTTTACCGAAATTTATCAATGATATCTTTACTGAAGCGCCAAATATCACTTTAGATGCTCAATCTTGGTGGAAACCAAATACTTTTGAAAAATTAAAAAATGGAGAGCTTGACTTTGGTATCTTCGGTCAAGATGTGAAAGATAAAGATGCTATTCCGGCCTTTAAACAATCTAAAGGTATTTCTTCTCATGAATTATGTAGTGATAGTCAGTTGTGTATAGTTCGAAAAAATCATCCAATTTTATGTAAAAGTAATAGAGAATGGGATCAATCATATTACTTAGAACAACGACACATACAAGTACGCAGTGGACTAGATGATCATTTGTTTCTGGATAATATATTAGCTGATAAAGGTTTAAGTCGTGATATAGCAATTTATGTATCGGATATTAATAGTGCAGTAAACTTGTGTGCTCACACTGACTTTGTTCTTACAGCACCAAGTTATTTTGTTAATAATCTCGTTACCAAACTTGATTTAGTTGTATTACCGCTACCGATTGAACTTCCTTCTATCACATACACGTTATTTTGGGGACAGCATCAAGAAAAAGATCCTAGTCATCGTTGGTTTCGTCAAATGATTATTAGTCACTGTCGAGATATTACTACTATGTGAAATATAAAATAAAATTAACAGAATAGAAGATTTTATTTCTATTAACTCAAAGAGTTTTCGGCGGATGCTTTGATTGAATCTATGTTTTAAAAGCTTAGATGATGAACAAAAAGCACGTGTATCCCGTCTTCCTCTAACTAGTGACGAGGTGGCTATATTGATGGTGACAAAGCTAGATTGAGGAAGTTTGCGACGTTACTTGAATTCCAAAATAACGGTATTGGAACTAAAGTTATCAAACACATTATTTCTGAGTTGAAAGACTCAAGTGTGGACTATTTCTGGTGTGACGCGCGTACGAGTGCTTTAGGTTTCTATGAGAAACTGGGCCTTCAAAAACAAGGCATAGAATTTAAAAAGTCAGGTGTCTTATATTACAAAATGGCGGTTCAGTGGAACTTAGAAAAACAAACATAACAATCTGTTTATAACGAATGGTATCCGTACCTCTGATTTACAAGGTCTAAATAGCTATATTTTTGACCTTGTTGACTTCCGCTATTTGTTTGCCATCCCAAATCATTTCAAGAAGATAAGTTTGTACTACGTCATAAACAGGCTTAGGCGTGAATAGTGCCCAGCATACATCGTTAGGTGAACGTACTGATGGATACTGTACGGCTTGATAACCATCTTTCTTTAAATGACGGGCGAGCTGCTGAGATGCCGTATAGCAATTAAGATCTAGGATGGCTGTATTGTCTGGTTCTACTATATGGATTGGAGTGGGGTTATGAGCAATGATAAGTCCACGAAACAAGAAGCGGTCATATTCCAATCCCTCAATGTTTGACCAATATTTTTGCTGGTGGTATTTAACCTCTAATGCGGCTGCCTGATCATTTGAGGCAATATATAATGCGCCAAACAAGCCGTCATTGAACCGACCCCCATCTGGATTAATATGTGTAAACGGGGCAATCGCATAACTCCTACCGCGTTCACAGTGGAAAGGGATTTCTGACTGGCTAATTAAAGTAATATCCCCGACTTCATCACGTAATCGGGGATTGGTTATCGCTTGGATTGCATAGAGAATCTCAAATTCTTCAGGACTGGCTACGTCATCAAATAAAGTAATGGCAGGATACTTGGTATTGATCAGACGATGCCCTTTGATTACATCTAGCCCCATAATCCACCTCTTAATGCGTCAACACGTCGAGCGACCTCATACAAATCGCCAAATTTACCTGACTCGATAATCTCAAGTGGTGTATGGCCTGCAAAATAGTCATTGTTGTTCTTCATACTCATAAAGCCACTGATGTTAGCTGGATTGCTGAACACAATACGCAGTGCTTGGTGCATGTTGAGTATGTAGCTTACTCTCTCAAGCTGATCATCACTTAACTTCGTCATTTCAGGATCCGCCTTGAACTTATGATATGACGATTTAGAGAGTTTGAGTATTTTCTGACTCTGCTGTGCGGTACATCCCCATGATGAAAGAATGTTATCAGCGGCTTTAAATCCGGCCATAGCCAGCGCTTTAGAGTTAAAACCGGTGTTTTTTGCTAGGCTCATAATATCAATCTCAATGTGGAGTGTTTTATTATTATAGTCCATGCTGGGACTGTAGTAAAACACTCCACGAAGTAACGGGTGACGAATAATGAAATCGTTCGCCACTTTGTTTTACGTCATAGACATGCTGACTCCGTCTGAATTCTTTCTTCAATGTATATTGTTTCACATTAGTTAAAACGTATGACTTCAATAATTTCGTTAAACATTAAATACGCTTCATCATTATCTCGATCTCGCTTGTTATTATTGGTACTTATAGAGAGCAACAGTTGTTGAATGATTTTTTAGATTGTTAAATAGCCCAATAAAAAACATAATTTTCTATTAAAAGTGGTATGTTGAATAAAGTTAGCCATCCCTTTTATTTATCTCACGGCTCTCACGTTCTGTTTCTCTGTCGGCTAGATATGCTACGTTTTCAGTCATTTCTATTAGCGAATATGAGATCCCAAAAGCTAGAACTTTTATTACATATGCTGAAAACGAAATTAGCAGAGCGATAGCGACATCAATTTTAGTGGTGGTGTGACTATTCGCTGGATTTAAAATGATAATTGCAATAGCTCCAATAGTGATTAACGTTAAAATAATCGTGAAAACAGCATCTAAAAAGACAGCTGTCTTCTTAAAGGAGGTAACCCTCGAATTCATATCTAAAATCATAATGTGACCCTATTAATTTTATCCTGAATGCTGACCGTTAAGTCTCCCATGCATTTCTCAAATAGTTTCTTATCGCTATTATTTCTTCTTCGTTATTTTTTTAATGGAAAGTCGGAAGCTTGGTGTGGTGGGTATTGCGGTATTCATCATTTCATTGAACGTGGCATAAGCATCAGTGACAAAAACCTCAGAGTCGACAAAGACGATAAAAGTCTGGTCTCTATAGTTCATTGGGCATCTAGTGTAGATGGTTCGGTAACCATGCTTAAGGCGTGAGAGCTCCCTTAATGCTGAATCACCAGCAAGTACACGAAAGCTAAGATCCTTGTCTATAAAGAAGTGCTTCATCATTCAATCCCTGTTAAAACGTTTGTTTGACACTGATTCCTTGAGCTTCTCCCTCTTGATGTACATCAACGTCTAATCCGCCACCTGATTCGTAGTGACCATGATAGGGTTCATCATCATTGGTCGGTTGTTTGGCTGGAGAGGAATCGCCATGCCCCCCTGTACAACCTGACAACGCAAAGATGAATCCAATCAGAATTAATTTACCCATTTCATTACTCCTTATGTTTAATCAGCACGGGTTGAAACGTATGCTAATACCTTTCTATACGTTTGGTGGATGGTATTTATATGAAAGCAGGTTGTTATTAAGCCTTTGCTTTTTTGTGTTTAACCATCAGCGAAAATAACACATATGTATAAAACGTCGTACAATAGTGATGCGAAAAGTTACATTTCATATATGAGCATTATTCGATAACTATCGTTAATAATTCCCGCCTTATGTGAGAGCCGAAAGAAGCTTATCGACGATAGTGTGCAGGCATGCGTACTTTCCGGCCACTTGCCCAGCTAAACGCTGGGCTTTTTTGTTTCTCAGTGGCGTTGCTTTGTTTCGCATCTGCGCTATGGGTTGATTAAATCAGGCACTAAACTGTGCCTGAACAAATTTATGCTGCGGGTAACGCATCTGAATAAATATTTAGTCGACCTTCACATTTATTTTTAAGGTGTGAATATGCAACCTGAACCATTTCATAGCGCCCGCAGATATAAATATCTGGCAGAGTGCTGAAGTCGCAATCTTCATAAACGATAGCGAGTAACCTTCCTTGACGTGCCACTACACTCTTTGGGCTAACTTCAGTTACAGGAATATAAGTAAAGCCAGAGTATGCTGCTTCTAATTCAGCAAGATAACCATGCTCATAAAGATCAGCCTCACTATGGCACCCCCAATAGAGAGTAATTTCACTCTCGGGGTTACGTTTTAGAGCTTCCTTTAATAGGCTGCGGGTATAGGTGTAACCTGAACCTCCTGCAACCAGTACTATTTTCCCATCAGCAGGACGCAACCAAGCATGCCCCTTCGCGCTTTCAACAATCACGCTTTCTTCATTTTGAAAGCACTGTTGCAGGTACACTACACTTTTAGCTAACGTGCTATCATTTAAAATGCCGCCTAAATGTAGTTCAAACTTGCGGTTCCCCTCAGGTGAGCTGGCAATTGAAAATGGTAATTTTTCACTCTCCCCTAACTCAAGTAGTACATATTGACCCGCAAGAAAATCGAAGTCACCTTCGGCTTCTAAAATGACGCTTAACGTTTTTGTGTTAAAGTACGTCAAATTAAGGATCTTACAATTCACAGACCGCTCCCTCCTTACCTAGCGCAATAACGTTACAGCGTTTACCCGTTGAGGCAGAGGTTGGATCGAAACTAATCTCCAGTGAATCTAAGGTATCAAGCATTACTTTACTCAGGCAGATGTTTTCTATAACGAAACAATTATTCTCTTCACAGCGCTTATCAAACGAAATATGTTCATCTCCATGCGCACCAATTCCATAGCTATCAATCGCTATAAACATTGGCGAACTATTCAGGATCGAATCTAGTACATCACTATTCAGTACTGTAGATTTCGCACCGTAATTTGAATTCCCGTAACCATTCTCTTCAAAGTTTCCTGTATATAGAATCAATGATTTTCCCGATAGTTCAAGCGTTTCAACCTGAGCTAACGTTGGCATTGCTTCCGAGCAGTCAATAATGTGAATTGGTGTCGTATATGCTGCTTCCAGTGGTATTTTGGTATAACAATCAATGTGGGTGCCGATATGGCCCATTGCATTTACAGAATCAGACTGGCGCTTCGCCCACTGATAAGCAGGATGGTCTTCTGAAATTTCAATACTAATATTTTTTCGGTTCATGTTTCTTCCTCTTCAAAGTTGATAGGAAGTATTCTAGAGACAATATGCATGCTCTATTACAAATATTGAGACAAAAAACATCAAGATAAAGACATTAAATACTGAATCAATTGTAATTCGTTTATTGGGTGATAAAGAAGCATGAAAAGGCACCAAGCAATGCGTGGTCTGACAAGAATAAATAAGGCATGGTAAAAGGTGATTAACAAGGCCAGTGATATGCTGGCCTTGTTATAGTGAACGGCAAAATGTTGATTATTTTTTATTGGCTTGTTCGGCTTTGAGTTCATTGCACTCGGTTATAGGCATAGCTGTCGTTCCGAGCATTTTGCCATCTTGCATACAGACGATATGGGGAACAGTTACAGTACTTCCACCACTGAAGTTTGCATAAGTAAAACTAGAAAAAAAGAAACACAGTAATATGAGGGACTTTTTCATTACGATTTCTCCATTATATCAGCATACATATTTATAAAATCTACTGGTTAATTAGTGGCCTCTATAGGTGCGTAACTAGCAGATTAAGATTGCATCGAGACTTCTGAGTAGTCACCATATGCAACATATTAACTATGTTAAACTATATAACTGAAGTTAACCTGAATATAAGCGTTACAAATAGACGATGCCTATTGGGGCGGTGTACAGCAGGCATCACGGATAAGGGCATGCATATCCATCACACGTTTCAGCAGATAACATCACTGATCGTGTTGGGTCATTCGCTTTGGTGATTGTTTCTTGATGCTTAGGTGTAAGATTTAGTTCAAATTCGTTCTCTGGTTCATCCGTCCAAAGCGTAAAACCGACACTATCACCTGACTGGCCTAATGGGTTACCACGAGGGTCATTTTTTCGTGGTTGGTCAAGGTTGTTCCGCGAACGGAATTCTTCATCATGTTGGTATGTTGTACGAACCGTCCCGTTAGAATCGACGCATACGGTGTTTTCCATCACTCCACTTGGGACGCATTCCGCCATGCTAAGCATTGGAAATAGGCCGGCAAGCAATACAATTAGCGTGTTCTTCTTCATGTTTACATTCCATATATGCGTTTTATTGTGCGCTTTTGTGTTATTCATTGATAATAATAATGAATTAGCATAATGGATGGTGTTTTATTGCGCAATAGTTGAGTGTACAAAAATGTGCATCTTGAATGCTGTTTTAGGGTTTCTACTTTAGATAAATTTGGGGGGCGGGAATTATAGTCGTTCAGTAATACCACTCCAGGTAAGTCGTTGATCATAATATTGCGTAGGAAAAATCGCTTATAACTAGGCGTGAATTGCAGATAACTAGTGGCTCTAATTACAAAATTCATAACGATGTTATAAGTTATTTTAACCAGCAAGAATGATCAAATACTTATGTAGGATGGTATAAATGGCCATGTTAAGTTTGATTTACACTCTATATGTTGAGTTGGTCGTTGATTTGTCTCGTTTATGAAATCATGTAAAATGTGCGGGTGCTATCTACAATACAAATAAGGGCTTTATGTACGCAATCTTTTCTTTACTTAAGTGGGTCGTGTTAATTTACCTTGTAAAAACTGGTCGAATCTCTGAATCAACTCTAATTAAGTTCAAGAAGTTTAGTTTAGCCGTAATATCAATGGTTGTATTACATGCGTCAATGATTGTGCATGTTGTTGACTCTGTTGATTTTATTGGCGGTGAAATGACTGATGGTTATATCCACCGACGCATTATTTAATATCTCTGTACCTTTCCTATTTCATTAATCTGTTGAATCAAGACTAATGATATCTATTTCCTTGAATTAAATACGCTGATATCACTCCGAATCCTGCATCTTAAGGCTGCTTGGGTATAGCAATCTTGTATTTCTGTTTTAATCATTGTGCGACTAGTGAGTTGGGAAGTCGCTTAGCTAGTTAAACAATCGACGCAGAACTATACTCAACTAGGATGGACTGGCAGATATATTTTGTGTCGTAGTGATATAAAAGATGACCATGATTCTTACCTTACTACTACACATTAAATTGACGTTATTGTGTATGAGTAATGTTGGAGGTCATTATGACTATTTCTACTAGATTGAATGAGTACTTAGACAAAAATAATATTGCGTATAAAACGGTTCCTCACTTTCATAGCACAGGTTCAATAAGCACTGCTGTGGCATCAAGCATTCATCCTAAGAATATCGCAAAAGCAGTCTTGCTTGTCGATCATGATGGGCACAAAGTCATGGCTGTATTACCCGCAGATAAAAAGATATGTATATCCACATTGAATGAAAAATTTAATGCGTCTTATCAACTGATTAAAGAGAAGGATATATATAATTTGTTTGCTGATTGTGAAGACGGTGCAATTCCCCCCGTTGGCGGTGCATTTAATATGACGGTTGTGTGTGATGACCTTCTTGATACCTTAGCAGGTGTCTATATTGAAGCTGGGGATCATCAGACGCTATTGCAGGTAGATCACGAGGCTTTTAAAAGCATTATGGCTAATGCGAAACATACACGCTTTAGTGAAGATATGCTCCATTAGGGATATTCAATCTTTATCGTAAAGGGGAGGAGTATGTCGAATAATATTATTGCGGATAATCAGCCAGTGCTTGTCCAATTAGAAAAAGGTAAAACATACCAATTTTGTGTGTGTGGTTATTCACACACACAACCGTTTTGTGATGATTCACACCTAGGTACTGAATTTGAACCTATATATTTTACGGCAGAAAAAACAGAACAACGTTGGCTATGTCAGTGCAAACAAAGCGGTAATCAACCGTATTGTGATGGAAGCCATAAGGCGTACTCTGAAGATGATATTGGTCTAGAAGCCCCAAATAAAGATGATTCACAGTAACCTTTTTTGTAATCGCGGTACGTTTATTGAAGTGAATCGAGATGATTAAAAAAGCCCACAAGAATGTGGGCTTAGATTGTTACTTTGGTTATGGCTTATGCGTACATTGCTTATGTAAACAATGCTTATGCAAACAATGTTTATGTGTACATTGGTACAAGAACCATGGTGCCAATAATAACGGTAATTAAGCCACAAAGAACAGGAACCGACGTACGTTTAACAACTTCAAATGGGCTGATTTTACCCATACCAGATGTTGCAACGATAACACCAGAAACCGGTGAAATAGTACGACCAAGGTTAGAAGCCTGTAGCATAGGGATAATCAAGAATGCAGGGTTTAAACCCATTTTACCAGCTAGTGTTGGCGCTAGTTCAACGAATGCGTAGAAAGGTGCATTACCAGAACCTGTCGCAATAGCAGCTGCAACCGTTAGACCTGTTAGAAGTATCATCAATGCGAATCCACCCGCACCGGCAGCCTCTGCAAGGCCAATTAGATTATCGATAGCACCGATAGACATAAGGCCTTGAGCGAATACGCCGGCAGCAACTAACAGCATTACCACGCCTTTGAATGCATCAGCCATACCTACATAACAAGATTCTAGATCTTCCAGCGTTTCTTTACCTTTGAAGCGTTTGGTAACGAAATCTACTATTGCACCTAAGAAGATAGAAGCCACAACAATGGTGTAAATGTCTAATGATAGGCCTTTGATTGTTTCGCCATTGAATAAGAATACACCCACGATAGGTAAGAAAGGCAAGATTGCGTAATACGCAGGGGCTTTCACTTCCATTTCAGAAATGTTGACCTTTTCCATTGGCGTATTTTCTTTTTTATCTAGGTATTTATTCCAGAAATATGCCGCGGCAGCCATAACGATGATTGCACAAATTGATACAGGAAGAACCGTTTCAACAGCAAATACGTGTAATGGCATACCCGCTTTTTCAGCCGCAACAACAACGTCACCAGATGTTGGTGAAAGAATGATTGCAGCCGGCGATGCACACACTGCCACAGCGGCAGGGCGGGAAATCCCCATTGCTGTCATCATTGGGAATAGTGTTGCCATTAGTAGAACACCAAGGCCCGTCGCTGAGCTAACAGCTAAAGACATTAGACAAGCTACGATATAAGCAGCGACTAAAAGAATATAAGGCGATTTGATGAACGAAAGGGGCTTAGAAAACTGCTTAACCACAACATTGTTTGCGCCAATGTGTGTCATGTAAGAAGCGAAACCACATAAAAGCATGATTTGCATACCTAAACCGCCGCCACGGTACTTAAGCATGTATTTCACGAATTCAAGTGAATCTGTCAGTATGTTACCTGTTGATGCAATAGATGATGGTAGTACTGTATGACCTATAGCACCTGCAGTAATAAGTAGCACCAAACCAGCGGTTAATAATACGCCAGCAGGTTTATAACTTTTTACAATGAAATAGCCTACAGCGATGGTAACCACCAGGCCAATCAATAGTTCTAACATAGCTTTTCTCTCTAACTAAAATGAAATTTTAAAATTGGATGAATCAAATTTTGGTATGTAAGTTAGCTGTCTTGTGAGTCGTTGATTCAATCCTTTAAATCAATGCAAAGTTATGACCATTTACTTATCCAGATTGGTATTAGCGATAAGCACACAGACTTTTAGTGATTAAGCTAAAAGGGAATTTGTCGATGTGCTTGCGCTTTTAGAACCGAGATCGTGTTGAATATTTAATCGTTGTAGCGCCTGTATAATGATGTGTAGACCATACAAGCCACGATGAAATAACAACATGGAAACGTTCATTTCAATCACAAATAAAAACAAAAAATGTATATTTGTAAAAACATTCTCTTACATATTGTTTGTGAGTAATTTACCTAAAAAGGGGGGGGGGCACGACAGTTAACGTCATAAGTTATGATCTAAAGCAGGGTTTAAATATGGGTGTTAAATTTGTGCTACAAATATGAAAAAATATACCTATCTTGCTGTAATAAAATGATTAATTCTAGTCGCTGGCGGTTTAATGTTCAAATGCTCATTAACCACCTATAAATTAAGGGAACTGCCATTAACGATTTATGAAAAACAGTGACAAAATGTAAATAATATAATTTATCCGCACTGTTTTTTAACAAAGTCGATAAATGCTCTATCAGCCAGTGATAAATACCCATTTCTTCGCCAAGCCATTGCAATGTTAAGGTAGACAGGTTGTTTAAATGGGATAGGAATAACGCCTTTTTCATGTTCTGTAACAAGCTCAAGCAATGCTGATATTGCAAAGTTATGTCGAACTATATTCAGAATCATAGGAAGCAAGTTTGTTTCAAAAGATATTTTTGGAATGAAATGATGGCTTTGGCACACTTCATCAATAAATTCACGATGGAAATATCCTGGTTTAAACATGACTAACTCTTCTTTAAAGAAGTCTTCAAAGTCGATATATTGTCGTGAAGAAAGGTGATGATCTTCACTGACCACTGCAACCATTTGAGATGTGATTAAATGTTCAGTTTCAAGTCGTTCTGGTACATCTTCGTTATGAATAACACCAAGGTCTAATTCCCCATCTAACAGCATTTGACGAATTGACTGGGTGCCAGCTTCAATGATAGTGAGTTTTAGGTTGGGATACTGACTTTTAAAGCCCATTAATATTTCAGGGAAAAAGTATGATCCCAACATACTAGGTACCCCTAACTTCACTTCGCCTTTTTCAAGCCCTTTTAATTCAGCCATTGCAATATTTGCATCGTTAATTTGCTGCAAAATAAGTCGCGCATGTTTGAGCAGAACCTCGCCTTCATGCGTGAGTGATATTTTACGTTCATTTCGATGAAACAAAGGAAATTCTAATTGCTGCTCTAACTTTTTGATGGCAACACTTAATGCTGGCTGTGCGATGTGCAATCGTTTTGCGGCGCGAGTGAAGTTCTCTGTTTCAGCTAGTGTGACAAAATAAGTGAGCAGGCGAGTGTTCATGGTTATAACCTTTAATTATCGAGATGATAGTTTTTATATATTTTCTTTATTATGAGTATATTGCTACTGTTTGGTTAATGCCATTATAGATGGCTAGATATGTTATTTATCGTCATATTCTGAGTGCTATTGTCATGATTGAAATAAAAACATCTGCCTACCGGCGTGCGAGTTTTGCATTAGCATTAGGCTCTTTTATCGTATTTTGTAACTTGTACCTTTTTCAACCTATGTTGCCATTAATGGCTGACAAGTTTAACGCGAGTGCTATTCAGGTTAATTGGTTATTGGCGGCAGGCACACTGACGTTAGCGCTTACTCTGGTGCCATGGGCGGTGGGTTCAGAGATCATTGGGCGTCGTAAAGTGATGATGCTGAGTCTTTTCTTATTGCCGTTTGTTGGTATGGCAATGCTGTTAGCTGATTCCCTATTAATGCTAACGTTAGCACGCGGTGCTATGGGTATATCCTTGGCGGGTTTTGCTGCTGTCGCTGTGGCTTATATGGCTGAAGAATTTACCCCAAAAGCATTAATGCTAGCAGTCGGTGGCTATATTAGTGCGAATTCATTAGGGGGGATCACTGGGCGTTTATACGGCGGTTTTGTCACTGAATATTGGGGATGGGAAGTGGCAGTGATTGGTATGGCTATTTTTAGTCTCTTGGGCGCTTTGGCGGTTAATCGGCTATTACCAGAACAGCAATATTTTACCCCACAGAAAGGGAAACTACGTACACATAACCGCAGTGTAATTGGTCATTTAAGACAACGAGAATTATGGTTGGCTATGCTCATTGGCGGATTGAACTTTGCGTTGTTTGTTAACCTTTATACAGTAATGGGTTTTCGCCTTGTTGCCCCCCCGTATTCATTGCCCATCAGTTTAGCGTCGATGATTTTTCTCTGTTATCTCAGCGGTACTATTACGGCAAAGCTTAGTGGCCGCTGGAGCCAAGCCTACAGCCCGATAAGCGGTATGGTATTAGGTACAACGGTGAGTGCCGTCGGCATGTGGATTGCGGCTTATGATTCACTGTACGCAATGCTTATTGGTTTATTGTTTATTAGTTCTGGGGCATTTTTCACACATTCACTGGCGTATGCATGGGTCAGTCAAAAAGCGAAAACAGCAAAAGCGACAGCAACTGCATTATACCTTGTTCATTATTATGTTGGTGGCAGCGTCGGTGGCTTCTATTTAATCGCGTGTTGGCAATATGGTGCCTGGCATGGTGTTCTTGCTGGTGGCATGGTGCTGTATGGCTTGATTTATCTGTTATGTTGGCACTTACATTGTCGTGCTCAATCAAAAGAAGATACAGCCGCAGTGCTAAAAGGTACACACACTGCGGTGTAGTTGAGTTTAGCTGAGTGGGTAATTAATACTTAAATTGCCCTACAACCTTGTTGAGTTGTTCAGACATTAAAGACACTTCACGATTTGATTGAGATGATTGATTAACTGCGGTGACAGTGTCGATAGCAAGATCGGATATACGGGTAATATTTCGGTCTATCTCGGCTGATACCATCGCTTGCTGTTCTGAGGCTGTGGCAATCTGTAGGTTCTTATCAAAGATCTCTGAAATTGAAGACACAATACGCTTCATTGCATCAATAGCTTCTTCGGTTTTATGAACGGTACTGTCTGTTTGTGATTGGCTTTTTTGCATAATGGCAACACTTTGCTCTATACCGGAATGCAATACTTCAATCGTTTGTTCAATCTCTTTGGTTGAGCTGTGGGTTTTTTCTGATAACTCACGGACCTCATTTGCTACAACCGCGAACCCTCTGCCATGCTCACCTGCCCGTGCTGCTTCTATAGCTGCATTCAACGCCAGTAGGTTGGTTTGTCCGGTAATATCGCGAATGACTGAAACCACGCTGTTTATATTAACGCTTTCTTGCGCTAATTTTTCGGTCAATACTTGAGACTGTGAAATATCTGATACTAACCCTTTAATAGAGATTTCAGCTTGTTGATTGGTTTTTAGGCTCTCTTGAGCATCGGCTTTAACTTTTTCTGCAGTGAGTGCTGCATCACTAATGTTGGTCGCTATTTCGTTACTGGTTGCGAGTAATTCGTTGACCGCTGTGGCGACAGAAGATGATTCTGCTTGTTGCTGCTGAGCATTCTCTAAACTGTGGCTGACTGCCAACTCTGATTGCGCTGAAATGGAAGAGAGTTTTGTTGAAATATCGCTGACATTAGAAATAATGGCCTGCAACTTTGATATAAAGAGATCGAATGAGCCGCTAAGTTGCGCTAATTCATCATGACCATGATCATTCATACGAACGGTCAAATCACCATTTCCCTCGGCAATATCACGCATGACTTGATTAACGCTGGCAAGTCGTTTTGATATGTGAAAGCTAATTGTGATGAGCAAGGTTGCCATGATAAGTGTTGTTGCTATACCAATAATCGCAAGTGTTAACTTTTCTTGTTTTTGAATGGTATTAATATCGGCTAATAACTCTGTTTCAATCACCAATAGTTGGCTTTCAACGGTATGGACAATGTTTCGCAAATCACCGTAGAGCCCAGTATCCGGTGTAAGACCAATGACGCTATAACCTTCAACAAGTTCATCAAACACTAAATCATAACGATTCAGACTGCGAATTAATTTATTTTGTTGTTTAGTACTCAGATCGGTATTTTTTATGGCGGCAATAAGAGAGTCGATATTATTTTGAAACGTCGTAAAATGGTCTGTATTCATTGAGAGCATAAAATCTTTTTCATTCAACCGTAAAGTGAGCAGCATACGGTAGAGGTGATCGTTTCCTGATATTAAGAGTTGTTCTTCCGCAGAATTAGCAAATGTCGTGATATTGCCTCTTAATCCTTCATCGGCGGTTAACCCAATGATCTGGCTCTGGTCGGCAATGACATTAAATTGCATTTCATATTGCTCAAGGTTTTCGAGTAATATGCGCAGGTCATTGCCGTATTCAGGCTGATATTGTTGAATTATGGATTTAATGCCTTTAACTCTTTGATTTAAAGTGGTTGTTTCGTTGTTGAAACGTTCAATGTATTGCGTATCTAATCGCGTAAGAAAATCTTTCTCATAGCGGCGAAGTGTCAATAAATTTGTACTGCTGCGAGTGATTTCTTGCATGGCAAACTGTAGATTATCTAATTTTCGAAATGATACCGTTTCAAGTGTGCCGTATAGCAGCATGCCTAAGATTAATATGCTCGTTATGAAGTAGAGTTTCGCTTTAATTGTTTTGACTGACAAAAACGAGAATAAGCGACGAGTTTTTGTGTGTTTTGTATTATCAATAGCAACAGAATCATGCATACATATACTCTCAGAGATGTGTGAACGCGATGGGATCACGCTATAGAGATAAATGCATTAGCTACTACCAATTTCAGCTAATAAAGTATTTCGAATTTTCCCATGCCATATTTGTATTGCTCATGAAGGCTAAAAAAGTGCTTCATCGTGTATATTCATGAGTAACAATATTCAACTATAGGCGTATATTTTAGAAATGCTTATATCAGAGTGAAAATTTGCTAATAAAATGATTATACGCAAGTTATCTCGGATATTCGTTGAGGTAGCTTGGGTATAAACTGAGAAGAAGAACTAGGGCACGAAAGCGCCCTAGTTGTAAAAAGGGAAGGGGCGACTATTGAATTGCCATCGCAAGTAATGAAATAGGGTGAATGGTTTCTAACTGCGTATTTTCTTCAATTTGCCACTTACAGGTTTCACAGTCTGTGATTGCAAAATCTGCATTTGATTGACGAATTTGCTTAAATAGACTTTCACCTATTGCTATCGAGGTATCGTAGTTTTCAGTTTTGAAACCATAGGTACCCGCCAGCCCACAACATTGGCTATCTAACACGACAACCTCTAAACCTGGGATCATCTTTAACAGTTCGATGGTGTATAAATTGCCGCCAGTACGTTCAAGGTGACACGGTGTGTGATAGACGATTTTCTTGTTAATCGGCTTCATTTTCGGTGTATTACCGTTCATGAATTGTTTAAGTAAAAAACGGGTCACATATTCAATTTTATCGGCCACATTGGCATTATCGACTTTCAATACATGCGGGTATTCTTCACGCAATGTGAAAGAACAGGTTGAAGACGTTGAGACAATAGATGAATTATACTTCTCAATCGCAGCTTCAAAATTACGCACATTTAGTTTGGCATTTTTCTTGGCTTTGTCGAAAAAACCGTTCGCAATTAATGGCACACCACAGCATTTTTCTTTATCCAATAACTGGACACCAATACTCATTGCGTTCATTACTTTTACGAAATCTTTACCCAGTTGTGGGTGATTGTAATTCACAAAGCATCCGTGAAAGTAGTGTACTTGTTGAGGGTACAATGCCTGACTGGTACAGTTCTGCTTATACCAGCGGCGGAACGTGCCGTGTGAATATTTTGGTAATGATTTATGGTCATGCACACCAATGGTTTTATGCATGATTTTTTTAACAGGTTTAATGCTGGTGATCGTGTTTACTATCGGTGCGAATGGTGTTGCAACTGTTCCCATTAAATCAGTATGGCTCAGTACAAAATCACGAATGGTTTTAATGTTTAACGGCATTTTTGCATGTTCGTCACGTGCAACCGCAATCATGTCGCCAATCTTAACACCTGAAGGACATGCCGTTTCGCAGCGCTTACAGTTAGTACACAGTTTTAAGGTTTCGTCATAAAATTCAGGGCTTTTGATGCGTAAACGCTCGCCATCAGGGCCGCATTGTTTAGGGCCTGGGTATTCAGGGTTTGCTTTGGCAACGGGGCAATAAACAGTACACACGGTGCACTTAATACATTGGTCAAAGCTGGTGTCTTTCTTCAGAAGGCTCATGCGACAGTCCTTTCTTTATTATTCTGATTTTGGTGTGCGGTATGTTTACTGATCATTTGTTCGGCAACGTGGAATCCGGTGCTAATTGCAACGCCACTGCCACACCCTTCAAACACGGGATCGTAGTGTGCCAATAGTGCGCCAGCGCAGAATAAATTATCAACAGTTTGATTATTAGCAGAAGCCTGTAGTTGATCATTGCATATCACGCCCATCTTCAAAAATGGATGCGCTTTTGATGTGAAAAATTCAGGTTGGTACCACTGGTCTCGATCTGGAATAGCAACAGTATCAAGATTGAAAATAGGTTCATCAATACTTAAACGTTGTGCAGCCATACCACGGCTAAAGAAACTGCCTGTTGCGATTAAATAGTTATCCGCAATTAATGGCATATCACGATGATTACGGGTAAATACACGCTTTAATTCACCATTTTCAATATCACCACGTTGAACTTCATCCCCAACAAGAATGATTCCACCCAGCATTTTGAGATGAGACTTCATGGCTTCTTCTAAACGAATACCCAGCAACGAAGGTGGCATGGTAGGCAGTTCGCAAATCGTAAAGCCTGTTAAGCCTTCAAGCAATTTGATTATTGCAGCACCATCGCCGTTGCCAAATACCGCAGGCAATACTACAAGGTCTGCCTTGCCAACAGCTTGAATCATTGATTTAGCAAAAGCGTGCAATTTGCGTTCATCACGTAATACGCGTGAAATATCAATAGAGCGAAATTCACAAGGGTTACGCTGCATCTCTTCAAAGTCAGGCAATTCAACAGCAGCCGTGGTTATTTTCACATCTTTAAATTGCGCTAATTTTGAAAGATTATCAGCCGCTAATTTAGGCTGAAAATCACGGAAGCCATCGATTGTCACCAATGCGATATGATTTAATTCACCAGCAGTATTAGTCAGTGGAAATTGATGCACAGTTTGCTGCGATAACCAGGTTGAACGAAAGGTTCCCATTGGGGTTAAGCGTAGATGGTTCGCTTCATCTTCTTGTGAAGAAAGATAGATACCACGCGCTTTGATCATTTCTTGATACCAGTCTAATGCTTCTTGTACTTTTCTTTTGCCCAGCTTGCAGTAGGGATGCTCTGGACTCTGCTGCTGTAACTCATCGAATGCAGCCATTGGGTGATAAACGGGCTGTCCATTTGGAAGTCGGCTTAAGAAATCAATAGAGCCTGATGAGAAGTGAAGAGCACTTTGGCCAGCAGCGATCACTGCTGTTTTCATGCCTGCTTCTGCACAACGAATCGCACAACTTAATCCTGCTACACCGCCACCTATAATTAAGCTATCGAATTTCATGATGCGACCTCACTCTTGTTCTCATTTGTTTGTGTAGCGGTTGAATTGTCAGTATCTAGGTTCGGCGTTGGTAATGGTGGTAGATCAGAATCGGGGATATCACTGACACCAAATAAACCTTCATAAATCCAATAGGTGAATTCCGCCTCACGTAATGCATCTCCCCAAAAAACGGGTTTAATGCCTTTCCAGCGTTCTTCTAAGAAATCACTCAGTAAATGGCTAGCTTCTGTACCTGAGCTCTGACCATATTCTGAAAACAACCCTGCTGCGCGGTAAGAACAAAGCTCACCTTGGCAAGGGCCCATACCTACGCGGGTACGGCGGCGTAAATCGACAAGGTTATGTACGTCTAATTCTTTAATGGCGTATTCAACTTCGCCACTGGTTACCATTTCGCATTCGCAAATAACGGCTTGGCTTTTTTTATCATTCTTTAAGAATTTTTCCGCACGTTCGCCATGGCGATAGTAAGCAGATTGATAAATAGGCTTAGCAAGGCTTGCGGTATGTTTGACTTTTTTCTGCGCTTGTTCTGAACCAGGTAAAGGCTTGGTGTGGGTGATACAAGGTTGCGTGTTACCCAGCTTTTTAGCGACTAAGTCTGTTGCCCATTCAGCCATCATGCGATAAGTCATTAACTTACCGCCTGTAATCGTTATAAAGCCGTCCATACCATCGCGTTCAGCATGATCTAACAGCACAATGCCACGGCTAATGTTTCGGCCACTGGTATCGCCATCAACAGCAACAAGAGGGCGAACGCCAGCATACGCACGTAATACGCGAGTATTTGCCATAATAGGCGCGAGTTTTGCCCCTTCTTCAAGCAAAATATCGATTTCGCGGCTGGTAACATGTAAGTCATCGATCTTGTCGTAATCAATGCGCTCAGATGTTGTTCCTATCAGTGAAATGGTATCGCCCGGTACTAAAATGTCGGCATCAGAGGGTTTACGGCAACGGTTAATCACTAAATTATTGATACGGTAATCAAGGATCAGTAGCGATCCTTTTGCAGGGAACATTTTGATATTCAAATCACCGTATTCGCAGATTTGTTGTCCCCATATTCCTGCTGCATTGATTACTTGCTTTGAGCGAATATCAAAATGTTCACCAGTTTTCATGTTCAAGCAACGCACACCACGCACAGCATGCCCTTCACGGATAAGCCCGGTAACATGTGTGTGATTAAATAAGCGTGCACCATGCTCTACAGCATCTAATACATTAGAAGATGCGAGACGAAATGGGTCAATAGTGCCGTCGGGTACTTTTACTGCACCAATTAAATTTGGGTTACAGTTTGGCTCTAAGCGAAGAGCTTCTTCAGGGCTTAACTGCTCAACATCAATGTCTGCTCGGCCACATGCTGTAAGGAATGATTTTTGAAAATCAAGGTCATCATCGGGTAGGGAGATGAATAAACCTTGCGTGTCTTCAACACAATGACGCGCGATATTTTTAAGTATACGGTTTTCTTGAATGCACTCGCGTGCAGATTCTTCATCTGTTACTGCATAACGCGCACCTGAGTGCAGTAATCCATGATTACGACCCGTCGTGCCCGATGCTAGATCATCTCTTTCGACCAAGATACATTTGATGCCTCGCAGTGCACAGTCACGCATTATGCCTGTACCGGTTGCACCACCACCAATAATAACAACGTCTGTTTCTAACCAACTAGTCATGTTCGTTTTCGCTTATAGTTTTTAACCAGCTCATACAGAATCTATTTGATTCCCTATCATATAGGCATAAATATGCCACTTTATGTAAGGTTATTAATTGATCTGAACCACACTAATGAGTGATCGAGCTTTCGTTCGCGCATTTATGCGTGGTTATGCGTATTTTTGAGCGATAAAAACAAAAAAAGGACCATCAGGTCCTTAAAATTTGATTCAAAAATAGACTTAACGTATTAATTTATCGATATCTTCTCTGCTATTTTCAGACGTTCATCATTTTCATATTGAAGATCAATAGGATGGAAGTGGCTGCAATCTCGACCTGAGTGTTTACATTTATAAAGCGCAAAATCTGCCCGTTCGAGCATTGAAGCTAAAGTATCGTTTTCAGAATAAGTTGAAATGCCAATACAAGTCGTAATGCTAAGTGATTGATTTTCTATGTCGATAGGCAGTTTTAGCTCACGAATAGCCGTTAGCATTCGATTTGAAATTTTTATTGCTGTATTGGAGGGGCAGTCGGGCAAGAATAAAATAAACTCTTCACCACCGTAGCGGCCAAACAAATCCGTTTTACGAATTTTACTTTGCACGAAAGTGGTAAAGCCTGTTAGTACTTTATCACCAACGCTATGCCCCCAGGTGTCGTTAATACGCTTGAATTTATCAATATCAAAGAGCAATACAGAAAAAGGTTTATCATTTTGACGGCACTCTAGCATGTTTTTTTTTCCGAGCCGTAAGAGCATCCGACGATTATAAATACCCGTTAATGGGTCTAAAATGGCTTGGCGGTACAACCTCATCAGCATATGTAACTTTGATACTTGCGACCAAATCACCATTAACGCTAAAACGCTTTGTAGCCAATAGATTGCTAAATATTCTGGTGCAAATAAACGATCTGCATAATAATCGGTAAAAATTTGAGTTATTGCAGTAATAGAAAGCAAAGATAGGCTTTCTTTGAACGTGACAGGAAAAATGGTGAGTACAGCAACGTGAATAATAGGCAGTAGAGTATAGATATACCCGTATTTCAAGTTGCTATCGGGAAAATCCAATACCGCTAAACAATAGAGATAAAAAATACTCAAGGAAAGAGTGAGTAATGCAATACAGAGTTGTATTTGCCTTAATGAGTAAAATTGATACTTATTGAGGGCAAGAAAGAAAAAGAAGCTACTCAGAAATAATCGAGCAAACGTGATTTTTATACTTTGATCTGATGTTAAAAAGAGAATATCAAAGGGAATCCATAGAATAAGCAGTATGCCCAGCACGGTTGAAAGTATAATTATACGACTGAGAAGGTAATCACTTCGTGTGTTTTTAAAGCTTAAAGAGTGTGCTTGAGAACTCCAGAGATCATAGAAATGTGGCATCTTAAATATAATGTTTTTGACTGCATTTTCTCGCATTAACCATACTCATTAGTTATTAGTCACTGAATTCAAAGCATTGAAGAAGAGAGGCGGACTAACTGAGGTATCAATAGAGTTGTCATTATTCTATCAATATATCTCACAAACTGTGATCTTTGTTCAAGAAATGCCAGCTAATAATAAAGATGTGCTTTATTTGTATCTAAAAAATAAAAATGCTTGATAACGACAGAAAATATTGATGCATTCACATACCGATACAAGTTGGTATAATCAACCTCCATTTTTCTGAGACAGAATGATCATGTTCACTGGCTACTTAATGTTTCTTATCCCTGCTTTACTAGGGGCACAATGTATTCTGACACTGGTGTTGACTAAAGGTGAGATTTGCCCTGGTCAACGTGGGCGAGTGCATAAAACACTTCCGATCATTCTTGCTGGCTGGCTTTTATGTGTAGCGACTCAACCGTTAGCAGTATTGCCGTTGCTCACTTTGGCTTTTTTCACGTTTAAAGTGAAAACAGGTAAAACGCGTGATGCGGGTCCTATTAAGATTTTGATGGCCTCGAACATGTTGGCTGCAATTAGCTGGTTAATGCTGATACCTACGATGACATTGCCTCAAGTGGGCATGAGCTTTATGGCGATAGCGTTGTTTGGTAGCCTATTAGCGCACTTATTACTGACTCAAGCGAGAACTCGCCTTCAAGCATTCCACCGTATTTTACCCTTTGTGGGTTTTGGCAGCGCAATTGCCTCGATTCTGTTCATGCTTTGGCAATTAGGACGTATTGATGAAGCAACGATAAGTGGAATGACAACAAGCATAATAGGCGCTTTAGTACTTATGTTGATTGCGTTGTTAGTGTGGGCTGGCCATCTTTTATTAAGTCGCACTGTTAATCGTTGGCAGTTGCTGGGTGCATCGGCATTATTGGTGCTGTCTGGTTCGATGCAATTAGCCATCTTTTGATGCGTTATACCATTCTGGATAAGTAAATGGTCAGATAATTGCGCAGGAAAAATTGATAATAACAAGGTATAAATTGAAGTAACTAGTTATTCTAATTATAAAATTTATAACGTAGTTATAAGCAATTTAAACCAGTAAGAATGATCAGGTACTTGTCTAGATTGGTATTTATATGTGATTTAAATTGGTATAGAGCTAAAAGCGCCTCTTTTTTAAGGGCGCTTTTTTTTGTATCAGCCTTCAGTGCTAGGTCTATTATTGTAAAAGGAACCCAATATATAGTGCTTAAAGTGGGAGGCAGTATGGAAATCAATAACTTGCTTAGAATGGACGGTAATATTGTTTTTAGTATTATAAATGAAAAGCTTAGGTTAGAGTGCGGCAGTGTTTCAGAGCTGGTAAGCCGCTATGAATTAGATGAAGCTGAACTCATTGAAAAAATGGATGAGCATGGCTTTCACTATGATCCGCTTTCTAATCAATTTCGATAACCTAGTGCTTAGAAATAGCTTGTTCATATAAAAAACGACTCTTATTGGGTCGTTTTTGTATTAATTTGCTGTAGTTATCTTTTAAGCGGCTTTAATGCCTTCTAAGTGTGTTTGGCATTGCTGTCTGGCTGTCGCAAAAAAAGCTTTTAGGTAATGGCGATCTTGCTCGGAAGCGCGAACAGCTGCAAATAAACGACGCCATAGCCCTTTACCTAGTGGCTTGCTAACAATTAACCCTTGGCGAGCGAAATCATGAATTGCCCAGTTTGGTAGGGCTGCGACACCTAGACCTGCCGAGACCATTTGCACCAGCATTAATGTGTTATCGGCTTGCTTCCAAGCTTTGGGTTCAATGCCCGCGGGCTGTAGAAAGTGCTTCACCACATCTAATCGATTCTTTTGTACCGGATAACTCAACATTGTATGTTCAAGTAAGTCTTCAGGTTCAATCACTGCTTTATCTGCTAGTGGCGATTGGGGCGATACGACTAAACGCATCTCAAAATCAAATAAAGGCTCGTAATGTATCTCGTTGCGTTGCTGAATATCAGACGTGATAACTAAATCTAACTCACCAGCAGCGAGCGCAGGTATAGGTTCAAAGCCAAAACCAGAAGAAAAATCCAACGTCACAGAAGGCCAATGCACTTGATACTCTTTCAATGCCGGCATTAACCACTGAAAGCAAGAATGGCATTCAATAGCCATGTGCAAGCGTCCGTTTATATCTTCTTTAAGGCTGGCTAATTCATGCTCAGCCTTGGCTAAGCGCGGTAATATATCATTGGCGAGGCGAAGTAATATTTCACCTTCAGATGTGAATTTAACAGGGCGCGTTTTACGTAGAAAAAGCTGACCACCGATCCGCTGCTCTAAATCTTTTAATTGGTGTGACAGTGCCGATTGTGTAAGGCATAAGGTATTTGCAGTTGCTGTTAGCGAACCTGTATCGCGAAGAACGGATAGGGTTCTTAGGTGCTTAATTTCTATCATGAAGTTTACTAACGTCCCTGTGTATTACATGAATATATTTAATGTACCTGTTAAATATGGATGTGTAAACATCTAGACGTCTATTCAGGTGTTGGGTTTATTTATAGCAACGCATAAGAACACCTAATATTCCGCTAACATATTGATTATTAGTTTTCTTCATAACCATTCTGAATAATTCGATGTTGTTCATAATGATTTCTTGCGTCATTGTTTAGCCATCCATACCGCTAAAGACTCAGCAGGGAAAGACTATGACAATAACAACAGAGTTCAAAACAGTAACGCACATCCTCGGTTATCCACGAGTAGGCTCACAACGAGAATTAAAATTCGCACAAGAAAAATATTGGCGCGGTGAGATTGAGCAAAATGAATTAAAAGAAGTGGGCAGCTTATTGCGCCATCGCCACTGGGGCGATCAAGTGGGTGCCGGGTTAGATTATGTGTCTGTTGGTGATTTTGCTTGGTACGATCACGTACTCAATACCAGCATGCTGTTAGGTCACATCCCTAAGCGTCATGATAATGGCTTTCCTGATTTAGATACATTATTCCGCATTGCCCGTGGTAAAGCACCAATAGGCTGCTCGTGTGCAGCATCTGATATGACTAAATGGTTCAATACTAACTACCACTATATCGTTCCAGAGTTCACTGAAGACGATCAGTTCAATGTTAGTTGGCAGCAACTGTTTGAAGAAGTTGCTGAAGCAAAAAAAGCTGGGCATAAGGTTAAGCCTGTTCTTCTAGGCCCTGTATCTTATTTATGGTTAGGTAAAGAAAAGGAAGAAGGCTTTGATCGTTTATCTCTTCTTCCGCGTTTATTGGCAGCCTATCAGCAAATTTTAAGTAAATTAGAGGCATTAGGGGTGGAGTGGGTTCAGATTGATGAACCAGTACTTGCGCTAGAATTGCCTAAGCCATGGGCTGAATCATTTAAGTTGGCTTACCAAGTACTGAATGGTAACACCAAGCTATTGCTAACCACGTACTTCGATAATATAACGCATCACCTTGATAGGATTGTAGAGTTGAACATCGACGGTTTGCACGTCGACTTATCTGCAGCACCAGAACAGTTAAATGCAGTGGTAGATGCACTGCCAGAAAACTGGGTATTATCGGCGGGTGTGGTGAATGGCCGCAACGTGTGGCGTGCTGATTTATCGCATGTGCTAGACGTATTGCTGCCAGTGAAAGCGAAGTTAGGGCAGCGATTATGGGTTGGTAGTTCATGTTCATTGCTTCATAGCCCAATCGATTTAGACCTTGAAACCGATTTATCACCAGAAGTGCGTCAGTGGTTGTCTTTTGCGAAGCAAAAATGCCGTGAAATTTCTTTAGTGGCACAAGCGCTAGACGGTAATGATATTGCGATACAAGAATGTGCAAAATACAGTGCGCCGATCAAAGCACGTGCAACCAGCGCATTAGTTAATAATCCAGATGTTCGCCAGCGCACCAATGCAATAACAGCCGCGTTAGCCGCGCGTAAAGCACCGTATGCAGAACGTACTCGCCAACAACGTGCAGCGCTTAATTTACCGCTATTACCGACAACGACCATTGGTTCTTTCCCTCAAACCAATGAAATTCGTACCCAACGTCGCGATTTTAAAGCTGGTCTTCTTAGTGAGTCTGGCTACAACACTGCGTTAAAAGGGCACATCGCTGATGCCATTCTGCGCCAAGAAGATTTAGATCTCGATGTGTTTGTACACGGTGAAGCAGAACGTAACGACATGGTGGAATACTTTGCAGAATTGCTGGAAGGTTTTGCGGTAACTCGATTTGGTTGGGTACAGAGCTATGGCTCTCGTTGTGTTAAGCCTGCGGTTATTGTTTCTGATATTTACCGTGCAAAACCAATGACAGTAGAGTGGGCGACATACGCACAATCGTTAACTGACAAGTTAGTAAAAGGTATGCTTACAGGCCCTGTCACCATTCTGGGTTGGACATTCCCACGTGAAGATCTGCCTCGTGAAGGTATCGCGAATCAAATTGCTTTGGCATTGCGTGATGAAGTGTCAGATCTGCAAGCGGCAGGCATAAAGATTATTCAGATTGATGAGCCAGCAATTCGTGAAGGTTTACCACTAAAAGAAAGCCAGTGGCAGGCGTATCTTGATTGGGCGGTGAATGCATTCAAGATTTCAGCAGCAAGTGCAGAGCCACAAACACAAATTCATACTCACATGTGTTACAGCGAATTTAATCACATCATCAAATCAGTCGCCGCATTGGATGCCGATGTGATTACTATCGAAACATCACGTTCAGATATGGAATTGCTAAAAGCCTTTGAAGAATTTGATTACCCGAACGAAATTGGACCCGGCGTTTACGATATTCACTCGCCAAACATCCCATCGATTGAGCAAATTGTTCACTTAGTAGAAAAAGCTGAAACACTTATCCCAATTGAACGCTTATGGATAAACCCTGATTGCGGACTAAAAACACGTAACTGGGAAGAAACAGAAGCCGCACTGCGTAGCATGGTAGAAGCGACGAAGAAATTACGTGAACAGTGGCAGGCAAAAGCGGTTTAAAGCCAAACATTGAAAGGGACTGAAAAGATATTTCTAGCTTTTAAACCGTAAATATCAGGTATAAAAAAGACGAGGCTGCTTAATATAAATAGCAGTACTCGTCTTTTTTTATCTTTCGTTCAGTTTTTCTCAAATCATTTTTTGAGCCTGAATGAAGGGTTTATTTAATGCTGTTACGCTCAAACGTTAGCGTGTGGCTAGCATTAGTTAACGTCATTAGGTTGCCAGAAACGTTTACGTCGCTCCAGTCACTTAATGCTTTAGTCATTGTTTGTTCCATCGTCATTGCTGGTTCAGGACATGCCATCATCGTCATCCCCATCTTTTCGATGCGTAGTTTGCCATCTTTAAGCTCAGCTTGACCGAAGTAACGATTACAACCAGAGTGACCATTCGCGCCTAAACCATCAGTTAATTCAAGGTTTGGTGCCTTGAACGGTTCAGGAAGATCAAGTGCTTTACTATCTACTTGAGTTAGCACCCAGTTGTTATTAACAAGATCACCTTCAGATGCCACTTTCGTTGCCTCAGAGTCGTTGTTTGCACATGCTGCAAGAATGATAGGTAGTGCTAAAACTGCTAGTAAACGCTTTTTCATTGTATGTATCCTAGAAATAATTGTCGTCATTATATTGGCTAAATGCTGAACATACACTAACGAGAACAAAAATAAGGTAAGTTGGGTATAATCCTAATACTTAAAACTATTATCACAAAGAAAATAATGAGCAGTGTTAGAACGGTGTCATATCTTAAATGCTTTTTTATAACTATTTAAAGAATGGTCATTAATTGAAAGTAAATGGCGTTATTTCTATTTTTTTTGAACGGAAGAATGATTGATAATTGTTATATTTAAAGCAGGATAATTGCAGTATTGGATATAATAAGGGCGAACAGTTAGATTCGCCCTTGATTAGAGGTTACTTGGGTATAGTTACGCTTTTTTGTCGATCATGTGCAAATGTACATCTTGTTGCGGGAATGGAATCGACAAGCCTTCGCGGTCGAATCGCATTTTTACTTCACGGGTTACATCCCAATACACATCCCAGTAATCTTCTGTTTTTACCCAAGGGCGAACAATAAAATCAACAGACGATGTATTTAACGTATGTAGCTTAATTGTTTTCTCTGGTTGACGTAGCACCATCGGGTGATCATCGATAATGTCATTTAATACCTTTTCTGCCAGTTCAACATCGTCGCTATAACCAATACCGAAAACCATATCAACCCGACGAACACGCTCATGGGTAACGTTCTTGATAATATCGCCCCAGATTTTGCTGTTAGGTACAATAATAATTTGGTTATCAAAGGTTTTGATTGTGGTATTAACTAGGCTCATATGGCTAACCTTACCCGATACACTACCAGCTTCTACAAAATCACCGACATCAAATGGACGATAGATAAGTAGCATCATGCCTGACGCGAAATTTGATAGGGTATCTTGCAATGCAAAACCAATAATCACACCTGCAACACCGAAACCGGTAAGAATCGGGGCAAGATTCAAGCCGACTTGAGATAACGCAATTAGCAAACCAATGAAGAACACGCCTTTACCAGACATTGAGATAAAGAATTCTTGCATGAGTTGAGATAATTTTAAATTGGGAGACGATACTGCACGTTTAACCATTTTACGGGTGAGTTTTTTTAGTAAACGGAACACAAAAATAATGGCGACAAAAATAAGGATCTTAAATAATATCTGTGGTGCATTTTGATAAATCCACAATGTAATGCCGCTAGTCCATGTTGCTATAATCGACATGATGACTTTTGCATTCAACAAATCATTGGTTAGATTACCTGTAGATTCAAATAGTTGTTGCTTATATTTTGAAGTATCAAGCTTCATCTTATCCGCTAGCTGAACTAAAAACTGCAAGCTATCGGTATCACTCGCTACTTTTCGTTGGGCGAGTAAATGTAATAATTGTACCGAAGATTTTTCACCTTCAGATGCCGATTTTAACTGCTTGGCTAAAACTTCTTCTTGTTGGCTATCGAACGTTAAAGATGCAGACATAAACTCTAGGCGATGATCGATATCATCGATTAATGCTTGCACTTTTTCAGGTGATTCTTCGCCCAGTAGCTTTAACCATTGATAGTTAACCCATTGCTCACCTAATAAGCGGGTTGAAAATCGTCGAGCTTCATCAAGTTTTTTTTGTGCAATGAGTTTCTCTTCATTACTGGCTTTATCTAATGTTGCTTCGCCTTCTTCGATTTTCTTTAAAAAGAAAGCCGAAGCTTCAGAAATGAAAGTAACCTGTTGGTGAACATGCTTTAGTAGAAGTGGTTGAGTTTCTTCTGTTCTATTTGATATTAAGTTTTCTATAACGTCTCGAAGATCATTATTTTTATTTAAAAGCTGCAAGTTAACGACATCTTTGGCCGATCCCGTCATGGTTGAGGCTTCGGTAACAAGCTGTAAAATTTCGCTATCTAATTTATTGAGTTTTTCGATTTGAGGCGATACTACTTCAATTTGAGGCGACGGGGTTTCGGCTTGTGCGAAACAGAACGATGATATAAAAACGCATAAGAAAGCCAATACACGCATTTCAATGATACTCCTACAAACTGAGGTTGATTAAAAAAAGAAAGAATTTAAATTGAACGTCAATCATCGTTCATTTTTTCTTATAAACAACTATAGCCGCCAAATTAGCGGCTTTAGTAATAATTTCTAACGGGCAAAAGGATGCATTTTTAAAATGTGAGCAGGGTCTATCGTAGAAGGCAGTGGCTTGGGTATATAACTTACACCAAATCTTGTTGGCATAAGAAGTGATGTTGCGGGTATTGCCAGCACCAATCCGGAGACCAGCATTCTTGGTTTAGAATGATAGTCATAGGTTGGCGTTGAAGTAATAAAATCGGTTGTAATAATGGATAATTTTCACGATCGCATATAAGCGTATCACAGGCAGAAGCTGCGATCGTTTCTGCTAGCAACTGTATATCTAAGTGAGAGGTGTGAGAGAATGACATTAAGTCATTTTTTTGTAACTTCGCCATAAAACATTTCGTCAATGATAGCGGTGACGTGAGCACACCGATTAACCGTGGGGTTGTTTCAAGTGTATTCAACAACTTTATCCAAGCCTGTACTTGGGTGATTTCTTTAGATTTCGGCATATCTTGATGTCTCCCTTACAAACTTGTCTATATATTGAGATATAACTGTCGATGTATAACAACAGTGTTTTTTACTATTGTAAACAGTCTAGATAAATAAAAAATATTGAATGTCAGGAATGCGTAAAAAGAGAGAGGGAATCATCTAATCTGTCGTAAAAATAAGAAAAAATCTTAATGAGTAGTTATTTATACATTGTTCTATTCCCCCACTCATACAGTAATCTATGCAGCACAAGGCTTATCGTCCACTTCTTTCATTATATGCAGTTCAAAGGCGATGGCTTCCCCTTTGGTCGAAAACGTTTTACGAATGCGTTTACCCTTGCGACCTTGAGAGTAGCATTTTTCCTAAGATAGTATGTCCCGATTCGGCTAGGATATGTAGGAATTTACCAGTTTAGTAACTGGTTCTGAAAGATAAGAAAGGGCCACCTAAATGCAGCCCAGTTGAAGATGGTAAAAGCCTTGCTGGTTGATGTTTCGGCGATTGCAATTCTTATAGGCACAGAAACACACCCTAGTTCTCTATCAATTAAAGCAATGAAGCTAAGTGAGTTGAAAATTCTGGTGTACGCAGGTACCCATATGATTTGTGTTCATTATTAGGGTAATCATTGCATACCATTACATCTTTAACTTTTATCGAGAAGCTATTTGGAGAGTAATCATCAGCCAGATGGGAATCTAGGCAAACAAAATCTTGCGGATCTGAAAAATTTGTCCAGCTACCTTTTACACAAGATGGTGTTCTTAAGTTTTTATGGTTCCCTATGGCATTTCCTTTTACGACGGTTAAACCAAGAGGAGAGCCCATCGTTATGAAATGATCTAAGACAAAACCTTGATGCTCTTTATCTCGACCTAGTTCTCTTAATACTTCGTATGCCACTATCGTACCCATAGAGTGAGATATTAATATAATCTCATCATGTTGGTGCTCGATAAGAAGGTCTTTTAACCTATCATTAGTTTGGTTACGTCTGTTGCTATTTGAATAATACTCACCTAGATCACCTAAAAGCTTCTTAGATACTGAGCGAGCAAGTTTTGATAATAAATCACTGTGTTTTTCAAGCTCGTCGATAGGTGTATCAACCCAGTTTTCAGATATACTTCTTAAACGGTCAAACATTCCTTTTTTGTATGGCTTTATGGCACCTTGTTTTGCTTCAACATAAACCTCTTTATTTTGTGTATAAGTAACAGGACCAACTTCCGCATAGTAAATATTTGCGTAGTAGGCCATATGGATATCGATGTGCTCTAATTCTGTAATAGTATTTTTTTTAAGTCCTTCTTTTATAGATTGTTTCCACCATTGATTTAATGTGGTTGGTTCCGGTTTGTTAGCTCTTCCGTGTATGCATATTATTACTTTAGACATGATCTATACCCTCGAATAGACATAAATTAAGCGCTTTTTGCTATGAAGTGGATATATTGTTTGATGGTGAGCATCAATGTATTAAATGTAGTACATTAATGTTCGGTAAGGCCTACACATTCATTGATCTATATCATGATGCATCAGGTTATTTTTCAAGCTAACCGTAAGGTTTTTAATCTTTAATCGGTCGTTTTACAATATCAGCTTGATTGAATCGACAGCCATAAAAAAGCAGATCATGATGACCTGCTATTATTTATAATCACTTGTAGAAAAGTCATTTGCGCCAGCAAAACTCACAAGCTGTTTGTAGAAGAATTACTGCTACTCACTAAAGCAACCTACAACCCAGCAACGGGAAAAATGGATATAGACTTGCGTTTAAAGCCCTGCAGCTTTCAGGTTAAACTCGGTTTTTATCCGTAATGAGGTAGATTTTACGCATATGGCATAGTGCCCTTTTCGTTCTTTTATTTTTCTAAGGATCATGCTGCGAACTTCTTTCGCTAACCACTTAGCTGGATTTGCACCAATGGGCATAGGTCTAGGTACTAAATCCATTACATCAGAACATTTCTTGGATTCAGACAATAACTTATATGTGAGATTAAACACCTCATCATTTAATGGCCAGTTATTAGCTTGAGGGCCATAAATTGTAACTAGAAATATTCGTAAATTATACTTTTCTGCAACCGTTAAACTCATCTTATTTACTCATAATAGAATTAAAAACATTTTGATAATTAGCTTCCAAGCCATTAATGTGTAAATGATGAATTTGAGAGCCACCTATAATAAAAACATTACCTTGTTTATATTCGTCAGAATAAACGCCAAAAACCGTTGTTTTATTTAATTTTTTCATATCTGTGTTGTCATTTTTAATTCCAAATGAATTTGATAATTCAGATGAAATTAAACTCAACCATTCGGGCAGTTGCTTCCTCTTTTCAAGTAAGAACAACGATTGAAAAAAGTCCACTTCAACGCCAGTTAAATCAACGGGATGATAATACTTTGCCGCATCAACTAACTCATGTGAAAAATACCAATCGTCATACTTAAATATGAGTAAATTACCGGAATGCACTAGAGATTTTGGTGCATCATAGTTTACTTGGAGGCTTTTCGATAAATGTAATTGACTACCACTAGCAAAAGATAAGCATGGCAACATCAAGCAAATGATTAAAATAAGCTTTTTCATTCTTGCTTCATCAGTAGTAAAGATACTTAACTCTATTAAAATTAACGTATTTACCCAACATAAACATGAATTTTAAAACAAATAATGCGATAGAAAGCAAGAGACGATGTAACAATCCATTTTGATACTTTCATACTAACAGTTTCAACACAAAGTTACATTTGCGAGTAACGTCTATGCTGCCATAAATAAATTTATAGGCAGAGGTTACGGTTACAAAGTTCTTTCCAATATTGGGTATGCTAAGTGTATATATATATTAATCTATTGCCAATAAACAAAAAAAGCCCCCTTTCAAGAAGGAGGCAATAGTACCATCGCTATTATTACCTCGCTTTTCATAACCCCCGCCACATAAGGCTTCCCGAACATTATCAATGATATGTCTGGCGAATGGTTTGCTTTAGATAATGCGAAAGCACAGTTCTTCCATATTGCTCATGATCCTTTGTTACCTGATTTAGATGAAATCTACGCTAGTTAGTTTGCTTTTTGGATGGTGCTAAAAAAGTGTATCACCTTGGTTGGATAGCCAATTATACAGTTGAAATTGATTCTGAAAGCGGTGCGGAATATTGCAATCTGGAAGGGAAATCCATAGCCGACTACACCAAGGCCAGTGATGTGGTCCGACTCAAGAACCTGCAGACTTTCATTATATTTGGGTAGCAGAATGCCCAGCGAATGAGGATGGTGAACCCAATCCCCATGTTCATATTTTATTAAACTGGTCGGTGCCTAAGCCGTTATTTTCTACCTGGTCAAAGCGTGTTGAAAAAATATGGGGCAATGGCTTCGCTAACTTACAACGTATTAAACAACCCAAAGCCGCAGGAACCTACTTAATCAAAGCTGTTGGCTATGCTGCAAAAGGTGAAAATGCCGACCAAGGGCTAATCAAAGGGAATCGTTACAATATTGCCCAGTGTAGCCGCGCCCCAGCATGGGTATGTGTTGACAGTTTTGAAGCTGGCAACATGGCAGCCATTATAAAAGAGTGTGGTTATAAATTAGAGCAATGGCGTAAACCATTAAACCGAAGTATTCGACGTATTGAAAAACAGTTAGAACAAACCATAAAAGCGAAATCAATCGCCAAACAAGCCAAAAAGCCGGACGACGTTGTTCATAAATTAACAGGCAGAATTATTCGTCTTGAAAATCAAATTCGGTCTAATCGTGAAAAAATAAAAAGTCGTAACGTGTACGCAACGACTAAAAATATATTTTGTATGTCATTCGATGGCGAACATGCCGAAGAAATGACGTGGGATTTTCTGCTTTGGTCGGCAGGGGCGCGTGGCTGGTCGATAGAATCTAGATCTGAAGATGAAACCTATCGCCAAACCGTAGCCGAAGCCAAACGAACTGCAGACGTTGAATATGCCGATAGTTATTACCGATTTAAAGAAAAGCGCGCTTACTGGCAAAGCGTTTTACATGATGAACAATTCAGCCATGAAAAGCAGGTTGACCATGAAGCTGAATTATCTAGAAGCATGTTAATGGTTGAGCAATACGAGCGGTATTTTAATACCGGTGATCCGTATCTGCTGATATGAGGGAGTGATGATGTGTGATGAATAGAAGCGACAGCAAATATACCAATTATTGATGTGGCCCATACATCGTGCCTAATTATCTTTACAATCAATGTTTGGCTAATATAATCAGCACCTTATTAGCGGTTGCGGTGTTGTTTTAACAAAATCTCACTTTGTAATTCCAAACAAATTATAAAAACGTCGGTTAGGATAAGAATTAGCTCAAGGAGCGATATCACATGAAATACTTAGTTCGAAGTGTTTTCTTTATTTTTCTATTAGTCTCTTTAGTTGCCTGTGGCGGTGGTGGTGGCGACTCAGGTGACAGTGCTTCGAAGGTTGATACTTTCATTATTTCAGCTGATGAAGCATATAACGAGGGTAAATATACAAAGGCATATGGCCTTTATGAAAAGGCGGCTGAATTAGGAGACAAATGGGCCCAGTTTAAAGTGGCTTGGATGGCAGAAAAGGGTGTGGGGGTGCAACAAAATTATGAGACAGCAGTATATTGGTATCAAGCGTCCGCCGATCAAAATTATCCTGCATCACAAAATAATTTAGGCGTCTTGTATGAAAACGGCTTAGGTGTTGAACGAGACTATGCCAGAGCAAAAGAGTTCTACCTTGCATCAGCGAAGCAAGATAATGAGTATGCTCAGTATAATTTAGGTCGATTGCACAAAGATGGTCTTGGAGTCGCCCAAAATTATAAATTAGCTGCAGATTGGTTTGAAAAAGCAGCGAACCAGGATCATGCTTATGCGAAAGTTTATTTTGCAGATGCTTTATATTACGGAAAAGGTCGGGATCAGGATCGTTATAATGCCTACTCTTGGTATTATCAGGCAGCAAGACAAGGAGTAGCCCGTGCTCAAAATAAATATGCTGATATGAATGTAGAAGGTAAGCTTTACGGTATCGACTATAGAGAGGCGTTGATTTGGTACCGAGAAGCAGCCGAGCAGAATTATCCTGCGGCCTTTTATGGCTTGGGTATATTATATGAGAAAGGGTTGGGAGTTACCAAAGACAACAACATCGCCAGAAGTTGGTACCAAAAGGCAGCAAGTCAAGGTTACGAAAAAGCAATCAGTCGGCTAAACCCCGCAGAAATTAAAACAATTTTCTCAACGAGCGGAGCGTTTACTGCGCTTAAAGAAGATGGCAGTGTAGTAACGTGGGGAAGAGGTGACTTTGGTGGAGATTCATCAGATGTTGATACTGAACTGTCCACAGGTGTAGAAACTATCCTTTCAACTTATAATACATTTACAGCCATAAAAAGTGATGGTAGTTCGGTAATATGGGGAAGAGGAGCGACTATTCCAAGTTACTTAGCAGTTGCTTCAGACCTTACTAGCGGCGTCAAACGTCTTCTTGCTACACCTCATAGTGATTACGCCGCGCTGAAAGACAACGGAAGGGTTGTAGTCTGGGGAATAAGCCAAGGTTATGCCGATTTATCGTCAGTTTCATCTGCATTAGAAAGTGGTGTTAAAGAGATCTATTCTTCCAAAGGTGCATTTGCTGCATTAAAAAATGACGGTAGTGTCATTACTTGGGGGGGGATACATTCTGGTGGAGATTCATCATCTGTCGCTGCTGAGCTGATTAGTGATATTAAATCAATCTACCCATCAAACAATGGTTTTGTTGCATTGAAATACAATGGCGGTTTGGTAATGTGGGGTTACATTTATGAGCCTAACTCATACCAAAAGTCTAACCTCACGAGTGGAGTCAAAGAAGTTTATACCTCAGATGTAGGAGGTTTTGCAGCCTTAAAAGATAATGGTAGTGTGATTTCATGGGGATGGGGCTGTGGCTCGGAATGTGATGACCCTTCACTATTTCCCACCGAGTTATCAAGTGGAGTGAATACTATTGTTTCGACTGAAAATGCTTTTGCTGCTTTAAAAGATGACAATAGTGTTGTTGTTTGGGGGGATAGTGATGCCGGTGGAGATCCCTCCTCAGTGGCATCAGATCTTACAAGTGGTGTGACGGGCTTGTATGCCACTCTTAATATCTTTGCTGCACTAAAAGAAGACGGTAGCGTTGTAACCTGGGGATCTGCCAATTTTTACGATATCTTATCTTCAGTGGCTTCAGAGCTGTCTAGTGGCGTTAAGGCGATTTATTCAAACGAGTATGCCTTTGCTGCATTGAAAGAAGACGGCAGCGTAGTTACCTGGGGCTTAGCCTACTACGGTGGGGATTCATCGTTAGTCGCTTCTGACTTAAAAAGTGGTGTGAAGATGATTTTTTCAAATAATAATGCCTTCGCAGCTTTGAAAGAGGATGGCAGTGTTGTCACTTGGGGAGTTCAAGATTTGGGTGGTGACTCTTCGTCTGTAACGCATTTACTTACTTCATTAGAATAGGCTTAAAGTCTTTTTATTTACAAGGCTGCTAAACGCAGCCTTTTTTTGTCCCCTTACGTTACTGAGCTAATTCTGTTTTAAGTACACCTTTCACCCCTTCTGCTGTCTGTGTGAACATCAACACTATCAATGATGCTTATTGATAACATTATGAAAACTTTACACATACGGCAGGTGTGCTGTATATTCATACAGTGCTATTTTTGAGGTTGGCTGTACTAATGAAAAATGAAGAACAATTTATGGAAACTATTGAATTCATTGTCGATAGCGTTGTGCAGAATACTGGGGATGAAAACAAAAGTGCGATAGGTATTTATTTGGCGAGTTTAGTATTGGCAGATAAGGCAGAGCATTTTACCCCTGAAGTGCTGTTAGGATTAAAAGCACTTGTAGAGCAATTGGATGAACAAGCGTTAATTATTGGGTAAGGAAAGATAAATAAAAAGGCAGCTTAATGCTGCCAAAATTAAAACATTGAGAGTTGGCTACGAAGCTGTTTTGCTTTCTCTGGTGGCATCGAATTAACTAAAGCAACAACCAGTTCGTTGGTGTTCTTGGCTGAAGGGCTGAGAGTATGCGAAAAGCTAAGGTTCATCACAAAAGAGTGACCACATTCGGGGTCACTACAACTGCAGTATAAATCCGCATAGCCGGTCGATATTCGATTGGTCTTTTGAATGCAGGCTTTATCTACCTTATTGAAAATAAAGAGTATGGTGTGTTTTCTGTCATTGTTTTAATGATCTGGTTGATCACGATAAAGTGGTGGTGACTAAGGCTTGAAGCCAAGTAGGGCAAGGGCTAGCGTTGTTTTGAGGGGGGGAGTGAAATTTCAATTTACTGAAGTTAAAGTCCTTAACTGCACTGACTTAAATATCATCATCTCTGAACGCAGTATTGCACAAAGTAAACTTTTGTTCCCAAATACACGTATTCATACTGCGTATCAATCTTGAACATTCTATTTTATTTCTGTATGTTGTCATTCAAAAAATGGAGAGTAAAAATGTTTAAAAAACAGTTGGTTATACTTATCCCTACACTCGTGCTAACTGCTTGTGGTGATAGTGATAATACTGAAATAGGCAAAGATACGTATGATTATAGCTCTATAGACTACTCACTTATCAAAGGTTATATAGTGCAAACTTTGAGCAGGATGATGGTTTGGTTGATGAAAACTTAACCTATATTACTAGCGATGGTTTCTTTAAAGCGTATAACTTTATGGGGGATGCTGTCGATGGGGGTGTATCTTGCTTTGTGGAAGCTTCTGGAAATCAAGTGAATGCATCATATATGAATCAAAGACTAAAATATGACGATAATACTAGACAGTATTATGTTAGACCTAAAAATGATTCGTCGGATAGTTTCGTGTTAAAATGGGAATATGATTCATATGGTACGCTTGTTCAGGTGTATCATGGAACTAGTAACACCAATCTTTCAATTCAATCCGTTGCCTCAGATTTATCTTTTAAAACGGTTATACGCAATTTAAAAGTTGCAGATGATGACCGTGCGATACAAATTAACTTATGTAACTAAAAGTTAGTTTAGTCGTTATTAATAGATAGGATTTTATCTAACAACATTGCTAAATTTATCACCGAGCCATAGTTAGTCAACCATTGCTATGGCGCCGGGCCGACGTCACCAAAGTCGGTTAATAAAAAGTGTCAGTTTAAATCCAACCTAACCCATCTTATAAGAGGGCTATTTGCCTTCTCTATTCACCAATGTGAACTCAAACTGCAGATTTTTCGGCACTTCCGTGTCACTATTCACCGCATCCATAAACATTTCGCAAGCGGGTATTACCTCATTCATTGAACTTAACAGGGGCGCCTCGGGTACCGCCACTGGGAATAATCGCAGCCAGTTCAATCGGAAATCGATGGCCAACTAAAACCTCTTGGGCTGATACGTTCTTTATCTTCTCGAACTTATCTTAATCTATTGGCAATAAACAAAAAAGCCCCCTTACAAGAAGGAGGCAATAGTACCATCACTTTTTATTATTTTTTACAATACGGGTTAACCGAAATCACCGTTTACATAACCACGAGTGCGATCGTCGCGTGGGTTGCTAAACAGTGCATGTGTATCGTCGTGTTCAACTAATTCACCCATTAGGAAGAATGCAGTACGGTCTGAAATACGACGTGCTTGCTGCATAGAGTGCGTAACGATAACAATGGTGAAATCTTTCTTAAGAGATTCCATCAAATCTTCAATCTTCTTGGTGGCAATAGGGTCTAATGCTGACGTGGGTTCATCCATAAGGATAACCTCTGGCTCCATTGCAATAGTACGGGCAATACATAAACGCTGCTGCTGACCACCAGAAAGACCGAACGCATGTGATTTAAGGCGATCTTTAACTTCATCCCACAGTGCTGCGCCGCGTAGTGATTTTTCTACTACGCCATCTAATACTTTTTTATCTTTAATGCCTTGAGCGCGCAAACCATAAGCCACGTTCTCGTAGATGCTCATTGGGAATGGGTTTGGCTTCTGAAAAACCATTCCAACTTTAATACGAAGCTGCGCTACATCAATGTTGCCGTATACATCTTCACCATCGATTGACAGTAAACCGTCGATTTTAACGCCTTCAATAAGGTCGTTCATACGGTTAAGGCAACGAAGTAGGGTAGATTTACCACAACCTGATGGTCCAATTAATGCCGTAACCTGACGGTTTGGTATCGGTAGACAGATTTGCTTAAGAGCCTGATTTTCGCCGTAGAATAGGTTTAGGTTATCAATATTAAATTTGTTCATCTTCATCTTCCTCAAAAATTAGTAAGTCGCAGTATTGAAGCGGCTAGCAATCAGTTTCGTTAGCATGTTAATAATCAGAACTATCACAATTAGAACGGTTGCCGTTGCGTAGGCTTGTTGCCATTCATGAATGGTGTATAGCTCTTGCGTTAATTTATACAAGTGAACAGTCAACGTACGACCCGAGTCAAAAACACTCTCGGGAATACGTGCAACCATACCTGCGGTCATGAATACGGGTGCTGATTCACCGATAACACGACCCACGCTGAGGATGATAGAGGTTACGATACCAGGCATAGCGCTAGGTAAGATAAGCCTCCAGATGGTGTAAATTTTAGATGAACCTAATGCATACGAACCTTCGCGGTAAGTTTGCGGTACTGCCATTAATGCTTCTTCTGTTGTACGAATAATAACAGGAAGAATCAAAATACTAAGGGTGAGTGCTCCTGATAGAATCGAATAACCAAAGCCAAGCACAACAACAAAGAATGTCATACCGAACAGGCCGTAGATAATCGATGGAATACCCGCTAATGATTCAGTACAAAAGCGAATAACCTTAACCCATTTACTGCCCACGGCTGCGTATTCAGTCAGGTAAATCGCCGTCATGATACCCAGTGGTGCGGCAACAGCAATCGACGCTGCAACCATGTATAGCGTGGCAACAATCATTGGCCAAATGCCAGATTCTTCACCAATTGTTGTGTAGTTACTTGAAATGAATGACCAGTCTACAAATGCTAAGCCATTGCTTAAAATGTACCAAACAACCCACATAAGGAAACCCACTGTAATACCAGCAGATAACCAAATAACACCGAGTGAAATTTTATCTTTTAATAATTGTGACGCTTTGTTTTTCGTGTTCAGAGACACAGTGCGTTTAATTGTATCTGACATAATAATTACCTCGCACGCTCACGGTTTAAGTACAGTAAAGCGGCGTTCAACGTCATGATGAAAACAAGAAGAACAATACCAGTCGCGTATAAAGCACTTGCGTGAATGCCTGTTGCGTAAGACATTTCAATCGCAATGTTGGCTGTAAGAGTACGCGCCGAATCGAGAAGGCCTTCAGGCATGGCTGGTGAGTTACCCATAACCATAATAATGGCCATCGTTTCACCTAAAGCACGGGCTATACCCAAAATCACGCCAGTCATGATACCTGAGCGCGCTGCTGGTAATAAAAGCTTGAATATAGTGAACATATGAGATGCCCCAAGCGCTAAAGAACCTTCTTTATATACGCGGGGTACAGCTCGAATCGAGGTTTCAGATACGGTGATAACAGTCGGTAAAATCATTACCGCAAGTACGATAATACCCGCTAGAACAGTGTTACCCGCAGGTACATTAAAGACACTTTGGATAAGCGGAACAATAATAACCAAACCAAAGAAGCCGTAAACAACCGATGGAATACCTGCAAGTAATTCAATTAAAGGGCGAACAATGTTTGCAAGGCGTTTAGGTGCCACTTCAGCAATGAAGATTGCTGTTAATACACCAACAGGCACACCCAAAATAACAGCGCCCGCGGTAGAGACTAATGATGCAACGATCATTGGGGCAATACCGAACAGTGCTGGTGGTAACCAATCTGTACCTAGAACGATGTTTGTTACACCAGCATGTGCAAATGCCGCGTAACCTTCTCTAAAAATAAAATAACCGATAGTGATTAAAGACAAAATACCGATAGCGGCACTTAGCATAAAAAGGTTTTTGAAGAACAGTTCGCGCCAATCAATCACTTTTTTTGATTTTAGTGATGAAGCTTTAACTGTCTTCTCAATACTGTTTGCGATGGTCATAATTTCATAACTCCAAATACCAACAACGTCACTATTTCTAAAACTCATGAATAAGTAACAGCAAGCAAAATAGCTGTAGGGAAAAACCTATATCGTTGTGGTAGAAAATAACGCTTGGCAATAACCAAGCGTTATTAAAGTGGTTTAGTTAACTGCAATGTAGCCTTTAGCTGAAACAAGTTTCTGTGCTTCAGTTGTTAGAGACCAATCTAAGAAAGCTTGAGTTTCTGGGTTAATTTTGCTTGCCTTGTAAAGCACAAGGAAAGGACGCTGAACTTGGTATTCACCAGACTTGATAGCAGCAACTGAAGGTACATGACCGTCGATTGATAGTGCTTTTAGTGAATCATCGACAGTACCCAGAGAGATATAGCCGATTGCAAATGGGTTGTTAGCAACTGTTGTTTTAAGCTGGCCGTTACCACTTGTAACCTGAGCACGCTGAGAGATAGCTGATACTTTGATGTCGTTGATTTTTTTCTTCAGCGACATGATGTCTTCGAAAGCACCGCGAGTACCTGATGCTGTGTCACGTGTTACCACTACGATTGGCTTATCTTCACCGCCAACTTGGTTCCAGTTAGTGATTTCACCTTTGTAAATTTTCGTTACGTCTTCTTTTGATAAGTCAGTGATTGGGTTCTTGTTGTTAACCACAACAGCGATACCATCACGTGCAACGACGATTTCTTTTAAATCATCTGATTTCTCTGAATCTTTAAGATTACGAGAACTCATCCCCAAATCAGCAGAACCATCGGTTGCGGCACGAACACCGGCTGATGAACCTGGACCTTGAACTTCAACAAAAACATTAGAGTGTGCTTGGCTGTAAGTTTCACCAAACACTTCCATTAATGGTGTAACTGAACTTGAACCTACAACAGAGATAGTTTCGTTTGCAACTGCAGCAGCACTGAATGCCATTGAACCTGCAAGAGCTAGTGCACCGATAACCTTTGTTTTCATTTTCCTAATCCTTTACATGCTGGCTTAATTGCCAATAGGTTTTGAATGAACGAGGCCTAGATTAGGAGATCTTTATGACAGTTATGTTTCAGAAGTTTGAATCATATATGACGATTGTCATAAATACCGTAGAGGAATAGAGATAGTGCTGTTAAACGAAAGGAAGTAATTGATATAAAAGGTGGGCTTATCCTTTTTGTTGAATAAATGACGTCGCCGTCAAAATAATGGCGCCAGGTTCTCGTTTACTCTTTGGAAAACAATGAATTATTGTTTTTTTTGTGATCTAGATCTATCTTTTTTGGGGTTATGTAGTGATAATGCACGTCACATTATTATAAGTACCCATTGTAAGAATAGGTGCGCAAAAAGTTCTTTTGAGGTTCCAATGTCTTTTTCCTTAAAAAATGTATCTATCCGTTATCAGGTTTTATTACCTGTATTCTTAATCATTGTTGTGCTTTTTACATCACTATGGGTGACGAAAAGTAATCTTGAAGGTGAGCAGCAAGCCATAATGGCTAATACTAATTCACTGGTTGAGTACAAAGATGCACTCGCAAACGTGGATGACAAAGTATATCCGCTACGAATTGATGCTGTTTATGCTATCTATGATGCGTCGCGCCGTAGTGTTTTCCAAAATGAATTACGTTCCGCTACTACAGACATTACTAATGGTCTTCAAGCACTTAATAAGCAACCTGAGTTTAAATCGGATTCTGATGCAGTTAGATCGGCAATCAATGATTATATTAATTACTCGAACCGCGCAATTACGCTTTTCAATGAATTTGATAAAGGCAATGTAACTGAACAAGAAAAATCGAATTTTGTTGCACAGTACCGCGTTGTGGGCAACAAAATGGTCTCTACGATCAATACCTTGTCTCAGCGCGTAAATGTGTACGCAACGGCGAGCATGGAACAAAGTGCTCAAAATAATAAAAGCCTGATGAATACGGCAACGATTGCTATCATGCTAGCGTTTGCATTTGCAATCATAGTTGCATGGTGGTTATCAGGCTTAATTGTTAACCCTATTGTAAAACTGCAAGCGATTATGCGTAATGTGGCTCAAGGTAACCTTCAAGTTCGTGCTGAACAAGATGGTACTAATGAGCTTGCCGAACTTAGTGGCGATATCAATAAAACGGTTATTCAACTTCACACAACCGTCGATTCATTAATTCGGATTAGTGAAGATGTTGCTTCTGCATCGACAGAGCTTGCAGCTGTAATGACTCAATCTGAAGCTAATGCGCAGCTTGAATTGAACGAGATCGATCAGGTTGCTTCTGCGGTTAATGAATTATCAAGTACTGCAGATAACGTAAGCGATAATGCGACAGCAGCGGATGCAACGGCAAAACAAACCGATGAACTAGCTAAAGAAGGCATGAACATCTTTGAGCAAAGTAATGCGGCAAGTGCGCAAATGACGCAAACTTTGTCGGAAGCTGCCGGTGTTGTAACGCGTTTAAAAGAGCAATCAGAGCAAATCAGCAATGTAGTAGAAGTAATTCGCAGTATTTCAGAGCAAACTAACCTATTGGCACTGAATGCAGCCATTGAAGCTGCGCGTGCGGGTGAATCGGGTCGCGGCTTTGCGGTTGTTGCTGATGAAGTACGTATGCTGGCTGCACGTACACAAACGTCGACACAAGAAATTCAAGTGATTATTGAAGAGTTACAATCACAATCAAGCAATGCCAATGAAAGCATGCAATCAAGCTTGGAAATGTTAGAACGAAACCAGCGTTTTGCGCATCAAGCGAATGATGCACTTGTTGGTATCACTGAATCTGTTATTCAGATTAGCGATATGAATACGCAAGTGGCGACAGCGGCAGAGCAACAGTCACAGGTAACACAAGACATTAACCGCAACGTCACTAACATGTCTGAAATCGTGAATCAAAACGTAGCTGGTATTAGCCAAAGTGCAGCTGCAAGCCATGAGTTATCTGAATTAGCTGAAAAACAGAAACAACAGCTTTCTTTCTTCAAGCTGTAATACCATCGTAAATGAGTATTTGGTCATTTTTCTGAATAAATTGATGATCATTAACTTATCCCGATGGGTATAATCTGACTTACAATAGTTACTATAAAGAGGCCTGCTTATGCAGGTCTTTTTTATTAATGAAAACAGATCTTCATAAATAAATAGCGTATGGGGCCTTATGCTAAAAAAAGCGCAACAAATGGTCGTGTTTAACGCATTAACACAACAACAAAGTTTTACGCGAGCTGCGCAATTGCTTGATATTTCACGTACTCAGGTGAGTAAACAGATCCAGCAACTAGAAGAAAGGCTAGGGGTGCAACTTGTTCAGCGTACTACGCGTTCGTTTGCGTTAACTGAAGCAGGGCGGTCTTTTGCTGTTCATTGCGCCAATGTGGTGGGTGAAATCAATGAAGCGGAAAGTGAGCTTCTGTCTGAAACGGATTCTTTGCAAGGTGCATTACGGGTCGGTATTGCTCAATCTTTTGCTTCTAACCATATTGCCCCTTTTATTTCTGAGTTCCATGATTTATACCCACAGCTCGATTTAGAAATGAGCCTGTTTGATTACCGTGTCGATTTAATCGCAGAACAACTCGACCTATGGATTGGTTTTATGGATTCACCGCCTGAAGGTTTTGTTGCGCGTCATCTTATCGATTGTAATTTTGTATTAGCGGCGAGCCCTGCCTACCTTGCTAAACATGGTGTGCCTTATCACCCTAATGATCTGAAGGGGCATAATTGTATTACGTACTTTAGCCGAGAGCGTAAAGACAATGTATGGAGCTTTCGTAAAGAAGAAGAGAGCCATCAGATCAAAGTAAAAGGGAACTATCGTGTCGACTCGGCAGATTCGATTCGTGATGCAACATTAACGGGTAATGGTATTGGCTACCTTGCCACGTACTTACTGAAAGATGAATTGCAGAAAGGACAATTAATACGCCTTATGCCTGATTGGGATTTGACCCAATATATGCCGCTATATGCCGTTTATCCTCGGCATAAATACCTGCCACAAAAGGTGCAAGTATTCATCGATTTCATACGAAGCCACATTGGAAAGCCAGCTTACTGGGATCGAAGTATCTTTTAATCGCTGTAAAAATAACCGTTCTTAAAGGGGCGGTTGTGTGATAAAACTCTCAAAACACCCTCAATTGTCACCAGTGAAGACAATAGTATCCCGCTACAGAACTAATCCTGCCGATTTCGTTTGCTTTGCTCAAATAGTCATCAAATCTCCCTGTCAATGTTAATCGCATGTAATTTTGCATAACAATTTGATCCTTGTCACATTTCGTTACTTCAATAGAATGCGTCCGCAATCGTTTACTAAAACAATAACAGTGGAGAATGGCCGTGAATTACTTGGTCAGTGTATTAGGTATCATTACGCTATTTGCGGTTGCCGTATTATTTTCAGAAAATCGCCGAGCAATTAACTTGCGAACTGTCGGTGGTGCTTTTTCCATCCAGCTCATTTTTGCAGGCTTTATTTTATATGTACCGGTTGGCCGTGAAGTATTAAACAGTGTATCTGATGCGGTATCGGGTATTATCGGCTACGGTCGAGTGGGTACTGAATTCCTATTTGGTGAACTTGCACAGTTTAAATTGGGCTTTATCTTCGCTGTTAACGTACTGCCGACTATTGTGTTCTTTTCTGCGCTTATCTCTGTGCTTTATTACTTAGGTGTGATGGGATGGGTTATAAGTGGTTTAGGCGGGTTACTTCAGCGTTTCCTTGGTACAAGCCGCACTGAATCAATGTCTGCTACTGCTAATATTTTTGTAGGTTCAGTTGAAGCCCCTCTTGTTGTTCGTCCCTATTTATTGAAAATGAGCCGCTCTGAATTATTTGCAGTGATGGTAGGTGGTTTAGCCTCTGTTGCTGGTGGCACAATGGTTGGCTACGCTGGCTTAGGTGTTGATATTAGCTATTTGATTGCTGCAAGCTTCATGTCTGCCCCTGCTGGTTTGATGATGGCAAAGATTTTAGTGCCACAAACTGAAGTGGTTACTGAAGAATCACAAATGGCAGATGAAGAAGATGATGAGCCTGTTAATATCATCGATGCCGCTTCGCGTGGTGCCCTGAGTGGTTTGCAAATTGCTGCGGCGGTAGGTGCAAGTTTACTGGCAATTATTAGTTTAATCGCATTAATCAACGGTGGTTTAGGCCACATTGGCAACTGGGTTGGCATTGACAACTTTAGCCTAGAACTTATCTTTGGTTACTTATTCGCCCCTGTTGCTTGGTTGATTGGTGTGCCTTGGTCTGAAGCAATGGTTGCTGCAAGTTTGATTGGTAAGAAAATTGCGGTGAATGAATTTGTTGCCTTTGCAGATTTAATGGAAGTTAAAGATCAGCTAAGTGCCCATTCACAAGCGATTGTTACTTTTGCACTGTGTGGCTTTGCTAATTTAACCTCGATTGCAATGCTAATGGGTGGGCTAGGTGGCGTTGTACCAAGCCGTCGTCCTGATATTGCTCGTTTAGGCATTAAAGCGATTTTTGCTGCTACATTATCAAACTTAATGAGTGCAACCGTTGCGGGTATCTTCTTATCGTTTTAATGCGATGCTTAAGTACGTGTCTAAATAGATATCGCAATAACGATATACGATAGAAAGAACAGAGGGCTTAGGCTCTCTGTTTGTGTATCTGATGAATACAATGGAAGAGGCTGGGGTATGTTTTATTCTGGCAATAATAAAGCCCGCACTGAATGCGGGCTTAATACTTTCTTCGTGCAAGACCTAAGGACAACCTAATACTAGTCACAGCGGCTCTTCTCCGTGTCTCAAATATGATAATATAGAGTGTACAACATGATCGAATAGTGCTTTGTAGATGCTTTTTCTCATGTTTATGAACGAAGAATATATTTTAAGTTGTTATCATTTAAGCCGATTCATTAAATAGTAGATACGTATTATGAAATCACCTGTTGATAAATTATTAGGCAAGCATCAAGATTTGATTCATACCGATGCAATGAAAGTAACCTCTCATACTCATCGAGAAGATAATGAAAATTGGTTTTTGCATACGTTGATGATTGAAGGGTGCGATGCGCCGTTCAAATTTAAGCGAAAAAAGAGATACAAAAACCTGAAAGGGAAGCTTGTTAATATGACCTATTACGTTGATTGCGATATCGTTGCAGGTTTCGAGATTGAAACTATGCGAGTGGTTAGAATCAAATTGCATTAGGTAAGCAACATACTGCACCAACGTATGTTAATGCAGTACTCTTGTTTTTAATTGGGGTTTGACTGGCTATTGATTAGACATTTATTGGGTCTTGGTTGCGTTTTCCCAATCTGTAAGCAGTTTCATTATCTGGCGTGAATCTTTCGGTGTTGCCGCTGGACGTTGAAGCGACAACTGTTCCTTTTCTAAAGCTTCACGAATCAGTTGTACTTGGTACAAGAACCCATTTCCTTGTGCGGGTACGGTAATTGTTTCACCTTGTTGCTCGTAAGTGGTGATCACAAGTTGATTGCCCTCTGCTTCTGGCAACCAAGGGTTAGAGATTAGCTGTAAACTGCCTTTACTGCCAAGTACTGTAAATTCAGCATGCAAGCCATAATCTTCAGCGGTATGAAGTTGACAAAGTGTTCCGTTTGCAAATTGAATAGTTGCCGCCGATTCACAAATATTACTGTCTTCACCACGTCGCCCTGATGCCGTAACCGTATAGTTATCAAAAATAGTATCGCCAAACGCTTGCTGCATGATCAAATGGGCAAGCGATACAGGGTAGCAACCTAAATTATACAGTGCACCTTTGCTGTCAGGGTTAACGAACTGGGCGATAGAGGCACAATATTGACCGTTGATTGAGCGAATATCGCCAATGACATCACTATTAATCACGTCACTGATTTTTTTTGCAAGTGGGTGCGTGAGGTACATTAAACCTTCAGCAAAGAAAACATTATTTTTCGCGACTGCTGCTAATGCTTCGTCGGTTTTAGCCATATCAACAGAGAGTGATTTCTCACAAAGAATCGCTTTACCCGCATTGGCCGCTTTAATTATAAAGTCATGATGCAGGTGGTTGGGCAGGGCGATATAAATAATATCAACATTATCGTCGTTAATCAGGGCATCGTAATCATTGTATATATGCGTAATGCCGTACTTTTCTGCAAAGGAAGCTAAAGGTGCTTGCGAACGTCCAGCGACAGAATACAGCGTTGTATTGCCTTCTTCTACAATTGCATCTGCCATTACACCAGAAATAAAGCTTGTGCCGAGAATGCCCCAATTAAGTGTCTTTTCCATTATTTTATGTCCGCGGTAAGTAGTTGGGTTTCAAATGCTTGGACGAGATCGGTTAGCCCTGCCTGAATAAAACGCTGGGTGTGCTCTGCATGAAAGTGTGTCTCAAAAGCTTCTTGGTTGTCATAGCGCTCCCAAAAGATAAATCGACGGGGGTCTTTCTTATCTTGAAGGGGAATTGCCATTGAGCATCCTTCTTCGCTGTTCATACCGTCACAAAAATCTTGAATAGCCGCGATAGCAACATTGAGGTCGCTCTCGGGTTTAATGCGTAGTTCTGCAGTAATGAACAAGCCTTGCTTAAACATAATGTTTTCCAAATCTATCAAAAGTAGCAATATGTAAAAAGTATCACTGTGAAAAATGAGCAGTGCGAAAAATACGGCACAAAAAAGAGTGATATAAAAAGTAAGAGGGTTAATTTAATTGACTCTCTATAGTTGATAAACCATCATTTGGTTTGTTATTTATAAACTATAGGTTGTTAATGTGGATCGGTTGAAAAGTATGCAAGCATTTGTTTCTGTTGTTCAACACGGCAGTTTTTCAGGGGCTGCTGCTGACTGCTCTGTTACCCCAACCATGATAGGTAAACACATCAAGTTTCTGGAAGTACACCTTGGTACTAAGCTATTAAACCGAACGACTCGCAAGCAATCTTTAACGGAAGCTGGGCAGATTTACTACTTGGAATGTAAGCGAATATTAGATGATATCGCAGAGGCCGAGAACAGCTTACAAACACTGAAAAACAAGCCAAAAGGCACGGTACGTATTAATTCGCCAGTTACGTTTGGCAATATTGTTTTGGCACCAATCGTTGCTGATTTTCTACAAGACTATCCTGAAATTAATATCGATTTTACATTAGACAATAGTTTGATTGACCCATTACATGATCCTTTTGATCTTGTGATTCGCATTGGTGAACTGGCGAGCTCATCATTAATTGCTCGTGAAATAGCACGGTATGAAATGGTGTTTTGCGCATCAGCAGGCTATTTATCGGAATGTGGAACCCCAACATCACTCGATGAGTTGTTAAGGCACCAGTGTTTAGGCTTTAGCTATGGAGACGTTCACGCCAACCTTGCCTTGCGACTAGACACGTTAGCGTTTGATAAGCAGCATACACGGCTTATATCTAACAGCGGGCAAGCATTGAAGGTGGCAGCTTTAAAAGGTGCGGGTATCTTACTTCAACCCCGTTTACTGCTAAATGATGAACTCAGTAGTGGGCAATTAGTTGAAATTCTAAGTAGCGATACACCAAAACCAATGCCTGTACATCTTTTATATAAGCACAAAGCATTGCCGTTAAAAACACGCGCCTTTGTTGATTTTTTATTAGCGGCAATACACCGTACGAAGTAAGACAAGCCGTGGTTATGAAAGAACAGTCCAACTATAAAGGCTATCTGTTTAGCCTTTAAGGTTACATCTGCCGCCTTTAATGTAACGAATATTGCGATATTCAGCGGTGATGGGCACACTGCTCTGCTCAAACTCGCCAGCCCATCCCGATATTTCACTGTCTGTTGCCCATATATTTGCCATTATGCGCAGTGGGCTATCGCTACTCTTTGGAATGGGATCTGATGATGTATTTTTAACTTTGAATACAAGTTTTCCATCAATAAACCATTGAATAGCATGTTTAGTCCATTTAATCCCATAACGGTGAAAATCTTCAGAAGCATCAAAATCCAAGAAGATGATCCTTGCATGATCATTGGTGTAATTATCATCGTTTGTCCAATAATTAATTTGTAGCAGGTCGGTATTATTACCTAAAAATTCAAATTACCACTTAAACCGTGTAGCCATGTACGTTCTTCATCATCGTTGTCCCATTCTTCAAATGGCAAATCAAAAGAGCTGGATACGCCTTTCCAAATTAAGTCAGATTCAGCGGGCTTAGACTCTGTTATATATGCTATGTATTTCTTATAAGTTGAATTTAATCTTAGCTAATGCAGTCGTTTTTCATGCAGAGTAAGAATGAAAAGAAGGTACGACATTTATGAGAGACATTTTATTGGTTGATGACAATCGAACAATGCTTATGTTTATGGAAAAATGCTGACAAAGCGTGGTTTCAATGTCATTACAGCAAGTGATGGTTTGCAAGCTTTGGAAGTGTTGAAAGTCAATGCTCATATACAGTTTGTACTCAGTGATTGGATGATGCCTGAAATGGACGGCATAGAATTGTGCGCACGTTTAAAATCAGGTGATTACTCTCGGTATATTTTTTTCGTTTTGTTATCAGGTAAAGATGATCAGGCTTCGATAATCAATGGTATTAATGCAGGGGCTGATGATTTTGTTGTAAAAGATACCCATGTCGATGAACTTGATGCACGTATTCGAGCAGGGTTCAGAACGCTAGCGTTGCATAATCAAATAACAGAAAAAAATGATGAGCTTGATGGTGCTTATGCGACTATTAAGAAAGATTTAGAGTCTGCAGGTGAGCTTGTTCGTCGTTTATTACCTACCCAAAAAAAGCTGACGGGGGTAGAGCTGAGCTATGTATCTATACGGCTCTGTTGTACTTCTGTGTTGTCAAAATTTAATCAAGTTTACCGAATAGACCAACCAGAACTGACAAAAAGATAAAGAATTACTAACCTATTAGCTTTTCCATTTGAAATTTATTTTCGAGAACTTCCTGCTACCAGCTCTCAAAATTCAACGCAATCTGCAAACGACACACCAATTCCTGATTAAAAACAAAGACATAAAGCTGGAACGTAACTTGCCTTGTCTTATTGGAATTTATCACGGAGGATTTGTTATGAATATTGATAAACTTTGGAACCAAGGATATAGAGCGTATTTATCACAAGAAACAATAGAGCATTGTCCATATAATGATAAAGAATGCATTATCAATTGGATAAAGGGCTATCTGGACGCAGCAAATGACTCTTACCACGAAGTTAATGGTTAGATCAGCAGGTAAAGTCATGACTGCCAGCCCATACGTTATAGGTAACGTGAAATCGTTATGAAGTGATAGGGAATAGCTTAACTAGTTTGGACTGAATTAGAGTGCAAACTAGTTAAGCTGGGTTTGTCCATTTTCGTGTTTGAAGCATTCATTCAAATGGCGTTAATTGACCTGTGGCCTCCTTTAGCCAAAGATTTTCCTCACCATAGCTTTTATCTCTCATCCAGATATACCAAGCTAGATAGTGTTTAACATAGACCGTTCCGACCCCACGGAAACGGTCTAGCCATTCTTTCCACAAACTAATAAACCCATTGACGTGTTGAATGTGGTATATCCCTTCAACGATGCGACCATCAGAAGCAATGATGCGCTTGTGATCGAGGTTAATATCTAGTTTTTCAACGATACTCTTGTAGGATAAATTGCCATCTGTGCAAAGACAGCAACCCTCTGACAATAAGGGTGTTATTGCTCTGGATATGTTCTCTTTCGTGTTTCTATCCATCACCTTATACGTAAATTTATCGCCACGTTGATATGAAATCAACACTGGCACTAAAGGAACTTTACCACCACCTCTTTTACGGGATGCGCGAGGCATTTTCCTTTTTCCTTTAAAGGGTTCAGGTAAGAAGGCTTCGTCAGCTTCGATAATGCCCGTAAAGCTCGAAGGCTGATTCTTGTCGGGCATTTGCAGGAATCAGTGTCGCCAGAAAAAGGCTGTTCTCAGGCTAATATTCAAGGTTTTGGCGATTTTTCTCAGTGTTATTCCATCCCACATCATAGATACGTAACTAAGCCACTTATCTTGCTTTCGCATCTTATATAGCGGTGTTTTGGTCAGAGAACAAAATGTCTTTTTACATTCTTTGCAACGGTATCGCTGAATACCTTTTGCAGTTACACCGTGCTTTACAAACTCTGGTGAATGACAGTGAGGGCATTCGGAAACTATATCTTCTCGTTCAGCGATAACCTTGCCGACTATATCTGAATCTAGCTTTTGTTTTACTGAAGAATTAAGACGCTTGGTGTCAACGTAATTTAAGGAGAGGATTAACTGTAAAATTGAGTCCAGTGCTATGTTTTTCATGACAAAGCGCCTCAAGAGTGAACTTAGTCGTTACTGTGAATATAGTTTAACAACACAGAAATACAACAGAGCCTTTAATAAACACATTCACATCGAATAATAACGGTATAACGATGGAAATACTCTTGTGTAAACAGCAAGGGAAATTACTGACTTATAAAGATAATATTGCTCCAAGTTTATGGGATAAAGCATTAGAAACCCCGTTTGGTTACGAAGGCCAATGCTTACCTCGTAAGCCAACAGCACGCCCGTAGTTGTGGTTGTTTGAAAGGGATGTCGATGTTGAAAGTAGCTGTTGCCGTTAGTCTAGCTTTATCATTATCTGCTTGTGGGGTGGTGTATAAAGGTGTGCAAGATGGAGTTTCCTCTATTAACGAGTCGCAAGTGATTCGTCAGGGGCGCTTTGGCGAGCTTACAGAACTTGAAATTGAATGGGCTAGGGTAGCGTGGAAATATGTTGAAAATAATACGCAGCTTAGTACCGGGTTAGTGAATACTATCGATAATTACCCGACAACTAACATGGCAGGTCTGGCTGATTATTTACTGGCTTTAACTGCTGCGCGTGAATTTGAATTTATTACAAGTAAAGAACATGATGAACGCCTATCGTTAGCCATTAGTTTTCTTGCCAAAATGAACCTCGGGCCGACTGGGGTTCCCAATAAGGTTTACAGCACAAATACTGGTCAAAAAGTAGATTATGGCAATCAACCTAGTGATATTGGTTGGTCATCGATTGATGTTGGACGGTTATTAATCGTTCTAGCCATTATTAAGCAGCGTAATCCAGAATTTTCAGAATACGTTGATAAAGCTGTTTTACGTTGGAATTTTTGTGAGCTAGTCAGCCAAGATGGGGAACTATATGGTGGGGCAATTAATGATGGGCAGATATTTCGTTACAAAGAAGGTCGACTAGGCGTCGAAGAATATACATCTTACGGGTATGTAGATTGGCATATTGTGCCAGAAAAATCGATGCGATTAGACCCGTACGATGTTGCCACAATAAATGGTATCGATCTGTTATTTGATGGGCGAGACCCTCGCCATTACGATGTACTTCGTCCAGAAGAAGTACATCAAAAAAAAATTACTGATTCTTGCAAATAAATTATATTGCCTTACTGAAGTATCAACTGAATTTTATAAAAATATGATCAAAGAGGTAAGGCGCCCTCTAGAATTTCGCCTTGCTATTAAATTGGTAGAGTCTCGTCGTTATTTATTATCACTGAACAAACCACTAACGATTGGCGTCGTATTTGCCATGTGGGGGGAACATAATAGATTAAATGTAAAGAGTGTTACTAACCCTCACGGTGAAGATTCCCTGCGAACAAAAATAAATCAGCTAAATTGGATAACAAAAGGTACATCGGTTGATTGGCATTTATACCCCGTTGATGATGGGTGTCCGCATAATAGCGGAGGAATAGCGAAGAACATACTGGCCTCCCATGCAGATAAGAATAAAGTGACCGTGCTAGCGCTTCAAAATGCGATTCCCACTGAATCTGGCCCTTTGCAGAATCTTCATCATGCTGATGATTCGCGTAAAGGTGGTGCGATTATTTATGGTTGTGAGGTTGCCTTAAAAGATAATGTCGATTGTGTTGTGTATACCGATGCAGATAACTCTGTTCACTTAGGGCAGTTGGGTTTGCTGGTCGAGCCTTATATCAAAAATGATTATCAAGTTGTATTGGGTAATCGTAAGCACCCAGATTCAATTTTGGTCAAGCAGGAAGAACGCTGGGGTGTGGGTATAAAAACACTACGTCATATACAGCGAATGATAGGGCAAGAAATTTTTACTAAAGGTATTAAAGACACTCAAGCCGCTTTTAAATTATACGGTAATGTAGCTTTAAGAAAAATTGTCAAAACACCGACAGTGTATGATTTCTCATTTGATACCGATTGGATTCTTGCAGCGATGGAGATGAATCAGCCTATAACAACAGTACCTTTTGCTTTCATTGATTCTGCTGCCGAATCCGCTTCTATTGTGCAAGGGCCAATGACGACGTGGTATACCCTGCTTGATGGTTTAGTGAAGGCGGTTCGCGCAAGACATGCAGCGCACAGTACAGAGATGGCAGATGTATTTGAACGAGAAATTTTATCTCATGAAGATCTCGAGTTGATTATTAATTGTGTGCCACCTGAACTGATCAATGCTCAAGACTCTGATTTAGGCGATCCCAATGTTATGTCTCCTAAAGCCATTGAGCAGTGGTTGATCACCATGAAATCACCTCAGACGCAGAGCGTTACTTGAACCTTATATACATAGGTTATGTGGCTATAAGTTAAACCGCTTCCTAATCATTGTGCATTTGCATACCACCTCAATACCTAATGCTAACTTAGCGGAAGGATTGGGGTGTTTTTTCATCCAATTTCAAGTGAACTTTTATTCATATAGAGCAAATGAATGTTTGATCAGCTTCAAACATAGACCAATTAAATTTTTATAAGTGTCAGTTATGTCTACAGTTGTATTAACAAATTTGTAACCTAATAGTGATCTATATGGGCGCTAACAACAAGGAGAGCAGGATGCAGTTGAAAGAAGTAATAAAAAAGTTAGCACTGATTACAACAGTCGCCAGTGTGCTTTTTACCCCACTTATTGTGCAGGCAGCAAGCGCTGAATATAAGTGGAAAATGGTGACCACATGGCCTAAGAATTTCCCTGGTTTAGGTACAGGTGCAAATGATTTAGCCAACCAAATTAATGAAATGAGTAATGGCCGTATTCAAGTCAAAGTATACGGTGCAAAAGAGCTTGTCGGTGCACTTGAAGTTTTTGATGCAGTGTCGCGTGGTACTGCTGAAATGGGGCATGGTGCAGGGTATTATTGGAAAGGAAAAGTACCTGCAGGTCAGTTTTTTGCGGCTGTGCCTTTTGGCTTAACCGCGCAAGAGATGAACGGTTGGATTTATAGTGGTGGTGGTTTAGAACTGTGGCAAGAAGCCTATGCACCGTTTGGGATTATTCCGATGCCTGGTGGTAATACAGGTGTGCAAATGGGGGGGTGGTTTAATAAAGAAATCAAAACCCTTGGTGATCTTAAAGGCTTGAAAATGCGAATCCCAGGTCTTGGTGGCGAGGTATTAAAACGTGCAGGAGGCACGCCTGTATTGTTACCGGGTGGTGAAATATTCCCAGCGCTTCAGTCGGGTGCGATTGATGCCACTGAATGGGTAGGCCCGTACAACGATATGGCATTTGGTCTTTATAAAGCCGCGAAATATTACTATTACCCAGGTTGGCATGAGCCAGGTACAACACTTGAAGCGCTGATCAATAAAAAAGCCTTCGATAAGCTACCTAAAGACTTACAAGCGATTGTATTAAACGCGACAAAAGTGGCTAACTCGAACATGTTGGCTGAATACACCGCACGAAATAATGCCGCGTTGCAAAGCCTGATTACGGATCACAAGGTTAAGTTATTACCTTACCCTGCAGAAGTGTTAAGCCAGCTGAAAACCTTATCAGATGAAGTCGTCGCAGAAGAAGCTCAGAAAGATGAAATGAGTAAGAAGGTGTATGCCTCTTATATTGCTTTCCGTGATCAAGCGGTCGATTGGCATGCTGTTTCAGAGCAAGCTTACTTGAATGCGAGAAACCCTGAATAAAGAGTCGTAATACGGTGGGGTAGAAGGCTTACCCCATCAATTTGTATGTTGTAATGAGTATTGTGTATGGACGCACCATCTCCCGCTGTTATCAGTTTTATACGGCGTCTTAATCGTTTCAGTGATATTACTGGTCGGTTTGTTTCGTGGTTTGTTTTAGCCATAGTGTTAATCACCTTCGTCGTTGTGGTTATGCGTTATGTGTTTAATACGGGTTCGGTTTTTCTACAGGAATTAATCACCTATTTTCATAATTATGTCATCATGTTGGGTGCTGCTTATGCACTGCTCAAAGGTGCGCATGTCAGAGTCGACATATTCTATCGCCCTATGTCGAATAAGAAGAAAGCGTGGATTGATTTATTCGGTTTTCTTTTTCTATTGTTACCGACCTGCTTATTCATTTTTGTCATTGCTTGGGAATATGTCGCCTTGTCGTGGAAAATATTTGAAGGTTCGCAAGAAGCTGGGGGAGTTGATGCCCGTTATCTTTTTAAAACCACGATTCTATTAATGCCTATATTAATGATTGTGCAAGGCTTGGCAGAAAGTATGAAGGCACTTTTAACCATTGCGGGTTATGAAGATGCAGTGAAAGCGCTTGATGAACATGACGAGGAGCACGCATTATGATTGAGCTTCTTCCTCTTTTACTTTTTGTTGTTGTATTTATTGTGTTGTTGTTTGGCTATCCCGTAGCGTTTTCGTTAGCAGGTTCAGCTTTATTATTTGCCGCAATTGGTTATGTAACAGAGACATTTGATCCTGTATTTCTTGAAGCCATACCCAATCGAATTCAAGGCATATTATCGAACGAGCTATTAATTGCGATTCCGCTATTTGTGTTCATGGGCGTAATGCTAGAAAAATCTAAAATAGCTGAAGAATTACTCGATACCATGGGGCAAGTATTTGGTGGTATGGCGGGGGGTTTAGGTTTATCCGTCACCTTAGTCGGCATGTTATTAGCCGCAAGTACCGGTATCGTCGGAGCAACTGTCGTTACCATGGGGTTACTGTCGCTGCCGACTATGTTACGTCGGGGCTACTCGCCTGAAATCTCTACTGGGATCATTTGTGCATCTGGTACGTTAGGGCAAATTATTCCCCCGTCGATTGTATTGGTGCTATTGGGGGATGTGATTTCATCTTCTTATCAACAAGCTCAGCTCGATCAGGGGATCTTCGCTCCAGACAGTGTCACCGTGGGTGATTTGTTTTTTGGCGCGCTTATTCCAGGTTTGATTCTTGTGAGTCTGTACGCACTTTATATTATTGCCATTGCGATTATCTCGCCAGAAAAAGTCCCCCCTATTCCTGAAGATGAACGTAAAGTCAGCAAAGAACTGTGGATGCAAGTGCTCACCGTTTTAATACCGCCGATTTTATTGATCGTATTAGTACTGGGTTCAATTTTAGGGGGTATTGCGACACCGACAGAAGCTGCATCGGTTGGCTCTGTAGGGGCAATAATACTGTCGTGCTTTAAACGTACTTTCACCTTCAATATTCTTCAACAGGTCATGCGAAGCACGACGGAAGTGACTGCGATGGTGTTCATGATATTAATTGGCGCATCGGTATTTTCGTTAGTGTTTCGTGGTTTTGGTGGTGATGATCTTGTTAGAGATTTTCTGATTGATCTACCCGGTGGTGTCTTTGGCGCTGTACTGTTAGTTATGATTGTCATGTTTTTATTGGGCTTCTTTTTAGATTTTATTGAAATTACGTTTGTTGTGATTCCAATTGTTGCACCAATACTGCTGACTATGGGGCTAGATCCAATCTGGTTGGGAATAATGATTGCGTTAAACCTCCAAACATCATTCTTAACACCACCCTTTGGCTTTTCACTGTTTTATCTTCGGGGGGTTGCACCTGATTCAGTCTCAACACCACAAATCTATCGGGGGGTGATTCCGTTTATTGGCATTCAATTGTTCGTACTTGGTTTGTTAGCGTATTGGCCAGCTCTTGCAACTTGGTTACCTAATGCCGTTTATGGCTAGATAGGTGCTTTCATCGTTTAGTGCTATGCATGGCTAACTATGCTTATAGTTAGTCATGTATGCATATATTCGTTTTCCTGAGAGGGTTATGAAGTTTGGGTACAAAGGGGATTTATGAGAATATTCATCCGACGTTTATTAAATGATTGGATCTCATGAAAACTTGGATGCACCAGCCACGCAATATTGATGTTTCACACTACGTAGATCGATACTGGTGGCTAGAGGTTGGTGAAAGCGATAGTGGTTATGAACCCGCGCTATTAATTCCCAATCCGAATGCTAACCTCATTTTTACATTGCCGACTCAGCAATATTCCTATCACCAAGAACAGCAGGAATTAGTCGGGCAGGGTAGCCATTTACTTCACCTATGCAGCAAAGCAATCAGTATTAATGACCAAGGCAGTATTATTCGGCTTGGCATTAAGTTTAAAGCAGGTGCGCTGTATGCGTTATTTGGTATTGAAGGAAGTGAAACACAGAATACGGTTACCTCTGATTTGTCGCTGTTGCATCCATCGTTCACTCTTGCCAATATACGTCAGCTCATTGATACTGACTATGCTTCTGATAAACAGGCGGATCAGATCAAATACAGCGTTGATAATGTGATTGAACGATTGGATAACCTGTTTTCGCAAGTTATTCAATTAGCAAAAGAAGATCGCCACAGTATATTGGTGCGTGATGCGTTGAGTCTACTTGCTGATAATTCATCGGTTGGGATCGAAACTAAACTGTTTTGTTCACGTAGAACTCTTGAAAGGGCATTTTTGCGTGTAACGGGTGTATCAATAAAGCAGTACGAAATGATGATGCGGTTAGATGCCGTTCTGATGTATATCTTTAAGAACTTAACTGATCCCAAGAATGATACGAGAATAACAGAGCCTGATTGGGCTGATATCGCACAGTACTTTGGTTTTAGTGATCAACCACATCTTATCCGTCAGTTAAAGCAAGCGATTGGACATACCCCAAACAAATACCTGAATACACGTAATCTGATTATTGATGTGTATGGTGATTTTGAATAAGTCGCTATTTATCTGACCACACCACACATTGTCGCTTTTGTTCAATCACCATTTTGCTTTAGAGGTTATGCTCTGATGCAGGATCTATATTAATGAAGAGTAACATTTTGCAACTTGAAGATTTAAAACAAGGTAAACCTGTTCCCCTATCAAATACATTTACTATTCAACTTATTCGCCAAGAAGATTTTACCGATATTCGAGTGATGCTTGAAAACCCGAATGTGACTAAATTTTTATTTTTCGCACCAGCCCCCGTTGAGCTGTATGAAGCGTTCTTCTTGCCAATCATTGAAAATACAGAAAAAGCGATAGCAAGCGGTGAGTGGCCAGAACATCTAACTATCATCATTCGTGATAAGAACCATCAATACATGGGCATGGCGGGTTTAACGCAAGTCATGCTGTTAGCGGGTAATTTTGAAGTTGGCTTCCAGCTACCCGAACATGCTTGGGGTTTAGGCATCGGTACATTGACGTGTGAATACTTAACTAAAGTCGCATTTGAACAGCTTAATGCACATAAGGTTACTGCAGACTGTTATAGCCAAAATGTGGGGTCTGCAGGTGTATTGCGTAAGTCAGGTTATGTACTTGAAGGTAACCAAGCAGGGTATTTTCATACCGAAGAATCAACCGATGATCGTTTGTTATTTGGTATGACGGCAAGCCAGTACTTGGCAAAGAAAATGGGTCAAGCTGTATAGAAAAGCGATAGAATAAATAATGGCGGTGTACAGCCATTAGAAGGCTGCTTTTCGAATATTAAAATTGTTTCCCGCCGAAAGACAATACGTTTTCCAATGCTCATCCCCACAGTGGATGAGCAACTTTATAGATAGCTTTGTCCTTGTCAACTAACCCTACCTTTAGTCAATTTAGCCTCAATGTTCACTTTTATCATTTTGATATTGTTTATTGTTTTGATAGTAAAAATGACTATCAAACTGATATTTACGCACTCTCATTGCGTAAGTGTGCAGTTGTAATTTACAGATGTGATTAGTTTGATCCTTAAACTAATATCTTTGATTAAGAATCAACCCCTGCAAGATCACATATCTCCTTCTTGTTTTCTACTCTTGCCCCAAGTCGGTCTAATTTCTGCTTAACAAGATTACCTGTTTATCATTTCTGTGTTTATGGAAGTATCTCGGTGAAAGTATGGCGACAAGGGGTAATTGGATAACCCATGCGTCTTCATCGTTTCGTGGGTAAACAGATTAGCCCCAGAGTAGTGGATTCAGTCTTTTATTGTTCCTTCTAATGGATAGAGTGCCCAGGCAAGACGGGTAGGGATAATCGTAAACAAAGATTGTTGCGCTCTGGGTTGGCCTGCAGGGTATCCCTATCTCACATGCAATTCCGCTGTGAATACCTTGTTGAGTCAGAACCCAATTGAGAAGGATATTTCAATGACTAGCTTTAATCAGCTTGGCAAGCGCACCCCTCGGGTCGATGGACTTGCTAAAGTGACGGGAAAGGCGATTTACGGTAATGATATTCAGATTCCTGGCATGCTTTATGGAGTATGCCGTTACGCTGATATTCCGGCAGGTAAAATCAATAAGATAGATACAGAAGACGCTGAGAAAATTGCAGGTGTAATACGTATCGCGCGTTTTGACGATATACCGGGAGATCCTACTGCTGGGGTGATCATTCGTGATTATTACCCCATAGTAAAAGATGAAGTCTGCTTTATGGGCGACGTAGTGGCTGTGGTGGTTGCTGAAACCTATGAAGCGGCGTGTCTGGCGGCAGATAAAATCAAAGTGGAATACACGCCATATTCGCCGATTTCGGATGTACATGATGCGCTCAAACCTGATGCGCGTCGTATTCATCCCGATAAGCCTTCGAATGTGGTGGCGACACATCATACTCAGCGTGGTGATTACGAAGCGGGGTTTGCACGATCGAGCCACGTGATTGAGCGAACGTTTCAAATTGGCTTCCAAGAACACGCGTATATTGAGCCTGAATCTATTACCGCTTACCTCGATCCTACCTCTTCTGATCTTATTCTGACAGGGTCAATTCAAAACCCACACCGTGTTCGCGGTTTTGTGTCGTCGTATGTGGGTCTACCACAAGCGAAAGTCGATGTGCGCCGAGCTGTTATGGGCGGTTCGTTTGGCGGCAAAGATGACACCATAGATCATTTGTCATGCCGTGCAGGTTTGATGGCCATGCTCACGAAACGCCCAGTGAAGTTCACCTATACCCGTGAGCATTCCATGGCTGAGAGCAGCAAGCGTCACCCGTATCACATGACCTACAAAGTTGGCTTTGATAGTGACGGAAAAATCCATGGCATGAAGGTTGATATTCTGGCTGATAGTGGTGCTTATGCGGCATGCACGCCGTTTGTGACTTGGCGTTCCGTAGTACAGGCGGCAGGTCCATACGACATCGAGAATGTTCGTGTTGATATTCAAGGTGTGTACACCAACAACACATACACAGGTGCGATGCGTGGATTTGGCTCGCCACAAATTGTGTTCGCCAATGAATCCTTGATGGATGAAATTGCAGAACATTGTGGCATCAGTGCGATAGCTGTCCGTGAAATAAACGCTATTAAACAGGGTGGCCATAGCATTACAGGGCAGAAATTCGATAACCACGCGGTGTCTGCGCTGGAAGTGATGGAAAAGGCAACAACGCAAGCAGAATACCTCAGTAAAGTGGAACAGTACAAGGCGTTGAATGCGTCCGATAACACGGTCAAATATGGTATTGGCTTAGCGATTAGCTACCGAGGTTGTTCAATGGGAGCGGAAGGCGCCGATACCTCATCTGCATTGGTGTCAGTCAATACCGATGGTAGTGTGAATATCTCGACAGGCGTATGTGAAAACGGTCAAGGATTGCAAACCACTATGTCGTTGATAACGGCTGAAGTCTTGGGTCTGCCTGTTGATGCTGTGAATTTCACAGAGCCACCGACGTCTATGATTTCTGACGGCGGTCCAACTGTTGCCTCGCGCGCCACGATCACTGGCGGCAATGCCGTCAAAAATGGCGCTGACATCATCAAAGCCCGTATTTTTTCGGTGATTGCCGAAACTCTTCAGGTCGCAGAGCTAGAAGATACGATTTGGAAAGACGGTGTCATTAGTAATAACAAACAACCTCATTTGCATATCACGTTTGCTGAAGCGGCAAACAAGGCGAAATGGGCTGGTGTGAATCTGGCTGCGTACGGCTGGTTCGATCAACCAGATATTAGTTGGGATGAGGAACAAGGCTGCGGCAGCCCGTATTTTACTTGGGTCTATGCGTGCCAAGTCGTCGATCTCAAGGTCGATACCAGCACGGGCAAATTGGAATTGCTCGATATTACAGCGGTTCATGATGTGGGGCAGGTGATCAGCCAAGTGGGCTTTGAAGGTCAAGTTGCTGGCGGTATAGCACAAGGTTTTGGTTTAGGTGTACTGGAAGATTACAACATTGAGCATGGTGAACTAAAGTCTGAAAACTTTGATAGCTACCTCTTGCCGACCATCAAAGATATGCCACCGATGACCATTATGGCAGTCGAAAATGCAGATACGGGTGGGCCTTTTGGTGCCAAGAGCATTGGTGAACCCGCAACGGAGCTTGCGGCGGCAGCAATCAATAACGCAGTCAGTTTTGCACTCAATAAACGTATGCGCCAATTACCACTGACCCTTGAGCAATTGGTGTTGGGCTATAATCTCAAGAAACCTGCGCGTCAAAGTGAGCAGATGCTCAAATCGGAAGAGAAGAAACATACCCATCGCTTAACGGGCTTTTCGGTGGTAAACCCCTCATCACTCGCTCAAGCATTGTCGTTGTTGCAAGATGGTAAAGCCACCGCGATTGCTGGCGGCACCGATGTGTTGGTGCAAGGTCGTATGCAAAGTGGCGAGCGTAAGTTGGTCAATATTGCTGACTTGCAAGGCTTATGCGAAATTATCGAAGACGATACCCATGTCACTATCGGTGGTGGTGTGCACTTTAATTGCTTGGTAGAGCATCCGGCCATAGCGGAGAACTTCCCGTTATTGGCAACTGCCTGCCACACCATTGGTTCCCACCAGATCCGCAATCGCGCTACAGTCGGCGGTAACATCGTTAATGCGGCACCGTGTGCTGATTCTGTTCCTCCACTGATGATCTACGGCGCCGAAGTTGAGCTTCGTATGGCGAGCTCTTCCCTATCAGAGGGTGCGAGCGAAGGCGTCATCACTCGTCGTATGCCGCTGTCTGCGTTCATCACAGGAGGGTATCGCACAGAATTGCAGACTGGCGAACTGCTCACCAAAGTGATCTTACCGAAGCTGCCTACTCAAATATCATCCCGGTCTTGTGGTTATATCCAGAAGTATAGCCAACTGGGGCGACGCAATGCGCTCAACATTACCCGTTTGAGCTTAAGCTGCTTGATGGCATTTGATGAAGAAGGATATGTGTCGACTTGCCGCTTGGTTGATGGGGCATTGTTCAGTAAGCCACAACGCTTAACTGCGGTTGAAGATGAATTACTGGGCTATCCACTCGACGAAGAGCGGCTAATACGTGCAGAAGCGGTGCTGATGGATGCAATTGATACTGCGATTGGCGGGCGTTGGTCGGCGAAATACAAACAACCAGTCTTCACCAATATGTTCCGTGATTTGATGAATGAGATTCGTGCAGAGCAAGCAGAAGGGGTTTCGCAATGAATGAATTACAAGCGACAGCGATTGATCAGCGTGAAACTACGCGTATTCGTCTAACGGTGAACGGCAAACTTCATTTGTTGGATATCGACGGCAATACCCGTCTGTTGGATTTAGTTCGTAATGACTTAGGCCACACGGGCACCAAAGAGGGCTGCTCAATTGGTGAGTGCGGGGCGTGTACCGTCATCATGAACCAAGAAGCAGTGTGTTCTTGTATGGTTTTGGCGGCACAATGTAATGGTGCCGAAATCACCACGATTGAAGGCGTGGCCGAAGATCCGTTAGCCAATCAACTGCAACAGTCTTTCATTGAAGAAGGAGGAGTGCAATGTGGATTTTGTACGCCGGGTGTGTTGATGAGTACTAAAGCATTATTGGATAAAAAGCCCACGCCATCTGACGACGAAATCATGGACGCGCTGGAAGGCAACTTATGCCGTTGTACGGGGTACCAACCGATCATGAGTTCCGTAAAAGCCGTAATCGCGCGCAATCACGACAAGGATAAGCAATAGCCATTATAAGCTCAATAACTACCGTTCATAACGAGTTTCCCCCTGCGGTTGAGTGAGAGGCAGGTAGCCTATACATAAGCTCTGGGGGGGCACGGATGCGTTTTACCATTGAGGATACAACAATGAAGTTACTATACAAGCTGAACGAAAAGCCTCCCCAGGGAGTGACCTTCTTTCTCGCGCTACAACACATGTTGGCATCAATCGGCGGGATAGTGGCGGTACCCCTGATCGTGGGTGGATCTATAGGGTTACCACCGGATGAAATAGTGACGCTCATCAGTGCATCGTTGTTTGTATCTGGTATTGCGACCATCGTGCAATGTATCGGTGTTGGGCCGGTTGGGATTCGTTTACCCGTTGTGATGGGGTCCAGTTTTGCGTTCTTGGGTACGTGTATTGCGATCGGAACGAACCAAGGTATGTCCGGTATTATCGGCGCAGCGTTTGTTGGTTCCTTTATGGTGATTATTGCCAGTTTCTATATGGAATATATCCGAAAGCTCTTTCCTACCTTGGTGAGTGGTGTCGTGGTGACCCTGATTGGCTTGACTATTTTGCCTGTCGCCATGAGCTGGATTGGTGATGCGCCAGCAGGAAGCCCTGAATTTGCCTCGTTACCCAAAATCTTTTTGGCCGCAGTTTCATTGGCGGTAGTGATTGGTGTTTCCGTTTTTTGTAAAGGCGCAGTAGCCGCATCGGCGATAGTGGTCGGCTTGGCAGTGGGTTATATCATCGCTCTACCAATGGGTATGGTCGACCTGCAACAATTGTCTGACGCATCATGGTTTGCGATGCCTGAACCGTTGAAATACGGCATGACATTCTCACTGCCTGCCATTATTAGCATGACCTTGGTCTATATCGTGGTGGTGGCAGAAGCAACTGGTGACTTCATGGCACTAGGCAGTAATTGTCATGTGGAAGTGTCAGGGAAAGATCTAAAACGGGGGCTACTTGGTGATGGTTTAGGCAGTACCTTTGGTGCATTGCTAACCGCGATGCCAGTCGCGAGTTTTAGCCAGAACGTCGGTATAGTCGGTATCAGTGGCGTTGCTAGCCGTTTTGTTGTTGGCGTCACGGGTGGGTTGCTGATCCTTGGCGGTTTGTTCCCTAAAGTCGCCGCATTGGCGGTTACTGTACCGAAACCTGTGTTGGGCGGGGTCGGCTTTGTAATGTTTGGTATGATTGCGTATGCCGGTATTCGCATGTTACTGAAAGCGGCAGATTCACGTCGTAATGCGCTGGTGGTTTGCGTTGGTTTGGCATCTGGTATGGCAGTCACCTTGGAGCCTAATTTGCTGCAACACTTCCCTGAAGATCTTAAGATGCTGTTTCATTCGGGAATCACGACTGGGACACTAGCGACCGTGGTTTTGAATATGTTGCTGCCGAAATCGAAGAAGAGTGAGCTTGAAGATGAAGAACCTGAAAAGAACATTACAGCGAAATCGATTCTGACGAAGCCAGATAAACGTACAAAAAAGATCGCTGATTAATTAGTAATGCAGGAGTGCTATGAAGCTGTGTTTTACAAATATGTAGGGCGGCTTTTTGGTGCTACATGGCGAGTGGAATAAAAGAGAATAAAGCAAAACCATTGCCACAGTGGATGATGGTATCTCTAGGTGGCAATGGTTTATGTCGTTTTTAATTTGTTCTTTTATTTATATTAAGATGTCGCTTCATCGACTAAATACAAGATTGATTGATAGGGAATACCACTGTGGTGTGATAATCCTATTTCACAGGTACGGCTATTACTGAATCCACGCGTACAGTTATTGGGCACTTGTTCTTTTAGTGGGTGTACAGCCGCAGCGTTAAGTTCTGGCGTGGTAAAGCCTTTATCACCCGCCCATCCACAGCATTGAATATGTTCGGGAATAACCACTTCAGATGCACAGGCATTGGCTAATTTAAGCATACTGCTTTCTAAGCCCATTCGTCGAGAACTGCAAGTAACATGTAACATTACCGTTTCTTCAATGGGTGAAATAGTTAAATAGTCGAGTAAATATTTGAGTACAAAACCTGTGGGTTCTAAGATTTCCATAGGTTGCGTAAATTGCTCAATACTGCGTTTAGTACAAGGGCTGGTATCCATTAACACGGGCCACTTTCCTTGCTCGCTCGCTTGCCATAGTGCATCTTCTAATTGTTGCGATTTCTGTTCTGCCAGTGCAGTCATGCCTTTGCTATCGTAAGGCATCCCACAACATTGGTCGGCTAAAGGCTCAGGAATGATTATGTCAAAGCCTGCTTTTTTGATCAGTGATGTGGTTACTTCAGTGAGTGGTCGGCTATCAGTATTACCTGCTTGTTGGCCCATAGTGCGGCTGGCACATGAAGGCAAATACACCACCTTTTTATTGACTCCGGTGTGTGCTTTTATGTTTTTGGGCTGGTGGCGATTAGAGGTTGGCATTTCCGGCATCCAAATAGGTGTTCTACCAGCAGTTAGATTACGGATACCGTTGGTCATTTTACCAACTGTTTTTTCACCCAGTACTTTCTGAGCGAGTTCATTGGCTTTAAGCCCGACATTCACCATTTTGGTCGTTGCAGTGAAATGATCTGCTGTCCAGCGGGCAATTGGGGTAAATTTCTGGTACTTGGCAGTACGCAATTTTTTCACCAGATCACCAGTATTGATACCGACAGGGCAGCGATCAGCACATAAACCCGTTGCAGCACAGGTGTCTAGCCCTTGGTATTCAAATATGTCACGCAATGCTGCTGAATTGGCTGTTTCGCCAGCGGCTTCTCGACGTTGAATCTCGCGGTATAGCACAATACGTTGGCGTGGCGATAAAGTAAGTGTACGAGAAGGGCATACAGGTTCACAGAAACCACACTCAATACAACGATCAATCAGATCGTCAGCTTTAGGCATAGGTTTCAGGTTTTTAATGTGTGATTGAGGATCATCATTAATAATGACTCCAGGGTTTAATATGCCACGGGGATCAAACAACGCTTTGATTTGCTGCATTAAGGCATAGCCATCTTTGCCCCATTCCAGCTCGACATACGGTGCCATGTTACGCCCTGTGCCGTGTTCTGCTTTTAATGATCCTTGATATTTGACCGCAACTAATTCAGCCACGGCATCCATGAAATCACCATAACGTTGTATTTCATCGGGTGATTCAAAACCTTGAGTGAAAACAAAATGCAAGTTGCCTTCAAGTGCATGGCCAAAAATAATGGCTTCGCCGTAATGGAATTGGTCAAAGAGCTGTTGTAAATCACGTACACCTGCTGCCAAATTTTCAACGGGAAAAGCGACATCTTCAATAATAACGCTAGTGCCAACTTCGCGCACAGCACCAACGGCGGGGAACATGCCTTTACGAATGCCCCATAAGGTTGCGACGGTGTGGGCATCGGTGGTGAAAGCGATAGATTCAATCACATTGAATTGCGCGATCGTTTGCATGATGGCGTTGCACTGTTGGTTTAATGTTGCTTGGTTACTGGCATGAGATTCAATTAACAGCGTACCGGCTTCTAAATTCAAATGCTGAATAAAATCAGGCATACCCGGTTTGTCTGCCACTGAATGTATCGCGCGACCGTCCATCATTTCGACGGCTGATACGGGATCTTTGGCTAAAGCGGTAACCGCTTGGCTAGCTTCTTCAATGCTGTTAAAAACGATCAATGCAGAGGCTTTGTACGGGTGTTCGATCACTGTGTTATAGGTGATCTCAGCAATGAAGCCTAATGTGCCTTCGGATCCGATCATTAAATGCTTGATCACTTCGATCGGGTCGGAATAGTCGACTAACGCATTGAGCGAATAGCCTGTGGTATTTTTTAGGCGATATTTATGGCGAATACGTTGGGCTAACTCGACATTATTTCTGACATCGGTGCACAGGTTTTTAATACCCGATATCAATTCGGGCTGTTTATGTTCAAAAGCAACAATACTTTCTTCACTGGCTGTATCGAGTAGCGTACCGTCGGCAAATACTAACTTCATGCTATCAACAGTACGGTAAGAATTTTGTGCAGTACCACAGCACATACCACTGGCATTGTTTGCTGCGATGCCCCCAATTTTACAGGTATTGATAGAGGCGGGATCAGGCCCTATTTTACGACCGAACGACGCGAGGTATTTGTTTGCGTCGGCACCAATTACGCCCGGCTGTAGGGTGATTTTATGTCCGTCGTCGTGAATTTGGTGCTCACGCCAACCATCAGTCAATGTGATTAACACGGAGTCTGATACCGCCTGCCCAGATAAGCTAGTGCCTGCTGCACGAAATGTACAAGGAATATTGAGTTGATCACAAGCTTGAATGGTGAAAATGACTTCATCAAGGTCTTTTAAGCGCACGACCATTTTCGGAATTAAACGGTAAAAGCTGGCATCTGTACCGTATGCAAGAAGCTGGGCTTCTTCGGTGAAAATTCTGTCTTGAGCAAGACGAGTCGCCAACATATTTTTCAGTTGTTGGTAGTTATATTCCATTACATATCCTCAATCAAAATCACTACCAACTGGCTTGGACCATGTGCACCATAAGCCAGTGTTTGCTGTATATCGGCGGTTTTAGATGGACCAGAAACTAAGACGATATTGGTAGGCATATTGTTCTGCCATGCTTGCGTTACTATGAGTTCAGCAAAGTTGCTAACAATGGTCGAGCGTTTTATCAAGGCAATGTGACATGGTGGGACTAATGAAAGGGTTCTTGGTTCTGAAATGTCTGGCCACAACACTAATGTACCTGTATCTGCAATACCCGCCCGGCAATGGGTAATACCGGCATCGACATCATTAAATAGCGCTGACTTCAAATCACTGATGTCGCAATCAAACGTCATTGTTTCTAATGGCTGTGTTTCTATTGCTGGTGTTTCTAATGATTGCGTGGCTTTCACTATATCGGAATGAAATTCACCTGCGGTGCCTAGTGCGATGCGCGAAAACTGCTTACTTACAACGATGTTTTTAATGACGTTATTTAATGCATCACGATCTGTTGAAATAATTTCAGCATGGCTGGCAGATAAACCATCAATAAAACGTTGCCTTGTGAGTTGAGCATCGTTGCTTACCCACGGTTGATAGGTGATGGTTTCCATTGCTTTTGCTTCAGGCTTGGCGTCACGAAGACGGGATAGAATCGCATTTCTTGACGTACTCATGATTTTTCTCCCTGTTTCCGAGCTTTGATTAATTGGTGCAAGGTTTTACTGGCGGGTTTAGGCGCTGTTCGGCATTGTGTCCATGGCCCTAGGTTACTGGGCATTAAGGCTTTCATCTTGGTGGCTGACCATGTACCCATGTGATAAATTGACGGATGTGATGCTGCAAATGCAAACCCTTTCATTGCCAAAGATTCTGCTTTACTGGCTGCGGCTTCTTGCCCTCTCATCGCTGGCATATCGGGTTTTGGCGGGTTTTTTGCTTCATTGCGTAAGCGTTGTAGCATCTCAGGAATAGGGATCCGCACTGGGCATACTTCACCACATGCCCCACATAAACTTGATGCGGTAATCAAATCTTTGGTTTTTTCTAATCCCATCATATGGGGTGAGATGATCTTACCAATCGGTCCTGGGTAAACGGTGCCGTAAGCGTGCCCACCAATACGGGTATAAACAGGGCAGTGGTTCATGCAAGCACCGCAACGAATACATTGCAGTGTTTTACGCATTTCCTCATCGCGGAACGCCTGCGAGCGGCCATTATCAAGTAATACAAGGTGCACTTCTTCAGGACCATCTAATTCACCATCACGACGGGGTGAGCTGATCATATTGAAGTAGGTGGTAATCGCTTGTCCGGTTGCTGAGCGAGTTAACGCGCTATAAAGAGGCGGTACATCGGTTAAGAATTCCACCACCTTTTCGATACCAGTAATGGCGATATGTACATTCGGCACTGTCGTACACATACGCCCGTTGCCTTCGTTTTCTACTAAGCACAATGACCCTGTTTCTGCGACTGCAAAGTTAACGCCAGATAAGCCAATATCAGCATCATGAAACTTTTGACGTAAACGACTACGACCTGTTTGGATCAGTTCATCAACATCGAGCGTTGGTGTAAAGTTATCGAGGTTTTTCTCAAACGTATCACTGACTTCTTGTTTGTTTTTATGAATTGCGGGCATGATGATATGCGAGGGCTTATCGCCATCGAGTTGAACGATGTATTCGCCCATATCACTTTCTAAACACTCGATACCTAGCTTTGCCATTTCATGGTTGAGTTCAATTTCTTCACTCACCATCGATTTGCCTTTCACAATACTTTTTGCATTATGGCGTTGAGAGATAGCGGCAATAATTGCGTTAGCTGCTTTAGCGTCTTGAGCCCAATGCACCTGAATGCCATTGTTGGTACAATTGGTTTCAAGTTGTTCAAGTAAATCGGGCAGTTTGCTAAGGCAACGTTGACGAATCGCTTCAGATAAATCACGAATGTGTTTTTCTTCTGCGGGATCAGAAAAAGCTGTTTTGCGTTTGTCTTGCAAGTAGTCCATTGCGCCACGAAAGTTTTGACGCAGTTGTGGATCGGCGAGTGCCGCTTTAGCTTGGTCATGAAAATGTTCTGGTGCCAGTTCTTGTATATGAACACCGTTATTTGATTGGCTCATCTTATTTTCCTCCCGTTCGCTCTAATAAAAAGCTCGCAAGGTGACGGCCATGCATAGGTTTACCTTGGTATTCCAGCGCACCGTTAATATTGAGCAAACAGCCCCAATCAGCACTGACAAATTCACTGGCTTGGGTATCTGATAAATGGCGAGTTTTATCTTCGACCATGGCTTGGCTTATATTAGGATGGCGTACTGCGAAAGTACCACCAAAGCCACAACATTCACTCTCATAGGCTTGCTCACGAATTTCAACATTATCGAGCTGAGTAAGCAGTTGAGTTGCAGTAACGTGCACGTTCATTTCACGACGAGCAGCGCATGAGGTATGCATAACAACCGACGTGCTTTCTCCTTTATCGTTGAGCTTTACTCGACAGACGTTAACCAAAAATTCAGTCATTTCAAATACACGATCACAGAAAGCATCCACGTGTGCTTGGTTTTCATCGTCTTTAAATAAACGACGGTAGTGATGATGCATCATGCCACCACAAGAGCCTGATAATACGACAACAGGCCAGTTTTCAGTAAAGAGATCCATCTGGCTTTGCGCGACTTGTTTGGCTTCTTTATCGTAACCCGAGCTATAAGCCGGTTGACCGCAACAAGTTTGCTTTTCGATGAAGATCACTTCGATCTCTTGTTGTTCTAATAATGTAATGGCATCAAGACCGGCTTCTGGATCAAACATGTCAACTAAACACGTAGCATAGAAATAGACTTTTACCGGCTTTGCAGGGTAGATACGCATTAGTGTTCTCCTTTATCGCTATTCAGTCTTTATTCTAGTGCGCACTTTTAGTCAGTGACTATGGGCATTTATATGATCTGAATAACGAAATAGTTTGGGCTTCTTTTTACGGTTTCAGTGTAGAAATAGGCTTAGCTTTATTCCCTAAGCCTATGCTGAAAAATGTGGTCTTTGTAAACATGGGCGTGTTGTAAACGTGACGCTGTGTTTAACCTTGTTGAGCAAGCATCAGGGCGTCGGTAATATTGAAACCATAGATGATCACTAAACCAATAACACCTGTTGCAACAAGGTAATAGAAGGTAGGGATTACCGTTTTACGCAGTGTTGCACCTTCACGACCGAGCAGCCCAACAGTGGCAGATGCCGCCACAACGTTGTGAATGGCAATCATATTACCGGCGGCTGCACCGACAGCTTGAAGGGAAACAACCGCGGCACTTGATATGGTTAATGTTTGCGCCACTTCGAACTGAAATTGACTAAACATCATATTTGAAACGGTATTAGAACCTGCAATGAATGCACCTAGCGCACCAATAGTGGCACTAAGAGCGGGAAAGAACTCACCGACCAAACCTGAGGCAAAGTGCGCTGTGGTTACAGGCATACTGGCTAAATCAGCCGCGTTAACACCTGAGTTTATAAAGATACGTACCATCGGAATGGTAAACACCAATACAAAACCTGCGCCAACCAGTGTTTTACTTGATTCGTGAAGAGCATTGGCTAAAGGCTTAACACTGCGTGATTGTAATAAAACAGCAAGTAATGCAATGAAAACCAAAATTCCACCCGGTAGGTATAGCGGTTGAATTGCGGCATTAACGCCTGTTTCGCCTAAGATATTGCTGAACGATAAGCTAATACCTGTTAAGAAGCCTTTGAAATCAGCGCTAACGCGACTAGCTACAAGTACCACAGCCAATAATACGTAAGGTGTCCAAGCAAGCGCGAGGCTCATTGGTTTTTTGTTATCGTCTTTCAAATCCATTTTCAGTGAGCCTAACCATTCTTGAGGCCACTTGTTTTCGTTTTCAAAATCCCACTTTGTTTTAGGTACAAGAAAGCCTTTTTTAGCTGCTGTTACCACAATCGCGAGGCTCACTAAACCACCAATCAATGATGGGAACTCTGCGCCAAGGAAAACACCCGTTAATGCGTAAGGTACAGTAAATGCCAAACCTGCAAAAATAGCGAAAGGCAGTATATCTAACCCCTCAGTCCAGCTTTTGTTCTTGCCAAAGAAGCGAGTCAGCATCATTGCCATTAGTACAGGAATAAATGTACCGACGGTTGCATGAATGATGGCCACATTGGTTGTGATTTGCTGTAGGTAGAACTCCCACGTTGAACCGCCAGAAACTAGAATTTCAGAAATATTATGGGTATCAAGGCCTTTGTTAACACCAACAATGATGGGTGTACCTACAGCACCGAATGATACTGGGGTAGATTGAATCATCATCCCCATTAAGACTGCAGCTAAAGCGGGAAAACCGATGGCAACTAAAAGTGGGGCAGCAATAGCAGCAGGTGTACCAAAACCAGATGCACCTTCAATGAACGAACCAAAACACCAAGCAATGATGATAGCTTGCACTCGGCGGTCGGCAGAGATATCGGTGAATCCATTTCGGATAACACTGATAGCACCAGTATGTTTCAGCGTATTGAGTAAGAAAATAGCGCCGAAGACGATCCATAGAACCGCAACGGTTATTGCTAATCCTTGTAGGGATGAGGCAATAACACGAGTGGCAGACATATCCCAACAAAATAGTGCCACAACAACTGTCAGCGCAAAGGCGACAGGCATGGCACGTTTTGCTGGCCAGTTCAGGCCGACCAGCAACACGGCTGAGACCATTATTGGTGAAAATGCGATTAACGCGAGTAGGGTATCATTCATGATTGTGTTTCCTTCCTTCGTACAGCTGTTGTGTCGTAATAGGTATGTTTAAAAGAGAGTGAAATTCGTTTATCGTTATTTTTATTTGTTGTTATATTGTATGTTCACATGCGGCTTTCTGTAGGCCTCCTTGTAATCCATTTGTTAACTTGATGTAACGGTACTCCTTTATTTTTTTTCAATATAGAGAAATAATGAAAAAGATTATTTCCAAAAGTGGACTAATGATGGCAAAAACAGATGACCTTATCCTGTTTGCTCAGGTGGTAGAACAGGGTTCTTTTAGTAAAGTGGCAGAGCTTAATTCCCTTACAAATTCAGTTGTTAGTAAGCGTATAGCGCGGTTGGAAGAAGACCTTGGTGTGCAGCTTTTGTATCGAACGACACGTAAATTAACGGTCAGTGAAGCAGGGAAAGTACTTTATCAAGGTGCGAAAAATGTGAAGCAGGCAGCGGTAGAAGCTATTGATGCGGTGTATGGATACGGTGAAAGTGTTACAGGGCACGTAAAAATGTCGGTGCCTACTATCTCGGGTGATTTATTGTTAGCTGATGCGGTAGCCGAATTTTGCAGTATGCATCCTGGATTAACTGTTGATATGTCGCTTGAGAATTTATTTGTTGATCTTGTTGAAGATGGTTATGACTTGGTGATACGAACAGGATACTTAGAAGATTCAAGCTTAATTGCACGCCATATTCTCGATTCACAATGGGTGATTTGCGCAGCGCCTGCTTATATCGCTAGTGTGGGTAAACCGGTGACACCAGAAGACTTGGTTAATCATAATTGCTTGCAATACGCGTATCAAACAACAGGGGCATCTGAATGGGAATTCAAAGGGGATAACGGCAACTATATCGTCAAAGTCGCGGGTAATTTTTCAACCGATAATGCCGCGGCGTTACGAAAAGCGGCATTAGGTGGTTATGGTTTAGCTTATGTTCCTCGTTGTTTGGTCTATCAAGATTTTTTAGAAGGTGACCTAATTGATGTTTTTCCTAAACGCGTGGGTAAAAAGCTTGGTATATATGCTGTTTATCCGTTTACACGGCAGCCACCTCAGAAAATCCGTTTGCTTATAGAACACATCAGAGAGCGATATTTAGCCATGCGTGAGTGCTTTTAATTGCTTTGATTATAAAGAGTTAAATTAAATACGTTTAGTTGAATAATATGTCAGAGAATTTTACTTCTCGCGTGTCATTAAAACGGGATTTGAAACAGCCTTGTTTAAGAGAATCACAAAAAACGCCATTACTGAGTGAATAACGCGTTGTGTCGAAGTTTTTAGTGCCAACAGAGTCGATCACTTTCATCATCTCTTTTTGGGCTTCATTGCCTAAGTATTCTTGGGTAAATGCCATAGAGATACCGAATGAATCAACACAAAATCCCGCTTTTTTATCACATATTACACCTTTGTATGGTGAGTAGATGTGGGGTGTTAATTCAGTAGTCACTGCCGATACTGAACCAGACAATATCGTTAATAAGGCTAAGGTAACAAGTTGCTTAATTCGGATTGAATGCAAATGGATGGTATTCATGGTACTTCGCTTTTTGATAGTAAAGGGACATAAATTAAGCGTAGCAGTTGATGATAATTTTCATATATCGATAGCGTGGCATTAATATTAAGTGCAAAATTATTTGTATGACGTTTTATTGGTACTATACCCAAGCATCTTGAGGTGACTTGGGTATACACTGATATAACACACTGTTAGTGAACGAAGTGATCCATTGTGAATGCCATTCAGTTTTATGGACGTCTGTCAGTGTTTACGTGTTTAATTATGTTGAATCAATAGGTGAAAGAATGAATTGGTATTTGGCAGTTTTGAAAAAATATGCGGTGTTTCAAGGACGAGCAAGAAGACAAGAATATTGGTACTTCTTTCTATTTAATATTGTGATTGCGATTGCCCTAGGTATTCTTGATGGTGTTTTAGGCACCCCAGGGACACCTGAATCAGGGCTTCTTAGTTCTCTGTACTCTTTAGCTATTTTAATTCCAAGTATTGCCGTTGGGGTACGTCGGTTACATGATTCTGGTCGCAAAGGCTGGTGGATGTTAATTGGTTTAATACCTTTAATTGGCGCATTGGTTTTGTTGTATTTCTTCATTCAAGATAGCCAGCCCGGTTCTAATGAATATGGCGAAAACCCTAAAGAAAATAATAATGACAGTGGTCAAATCAGCATGTAGCTTGGGTATAAGGCTGTTGGTTTTCGTGATTTCGTTATTCAACTGACAGAATACAAAGCCCAAATATCTTGAAGAAGTATATTCGGGCTTTGTGTATTGATGAACCATATTCGACTAAGCGCTGTGTTTACTCTGGCAATGTTAGCTTTTCTGGTAATGGAACATCCGTTTCGACCCAACCGCCTCCAAGTACTTTATAGAGTGTCAATAAGTTGAGTTGCTTACTGAGCTTCGTTGTAATCAAATCTTGTTGCGCGGTGTAATAAGACCGCTGCGAATCGAGCACAGTGAAATAGTCATCGACCCCTTCATTAAAGCGCAAATTTGATAATCGGAAACTGTCGCCTGAGGCATCCACGGGCATTTGTTGTGTCGAAAGTTGATCATCTAATGTAGCTTGATTAGCAAGGGCATCGGCCACTTCTTGAAAAGCAGTTTGAATTGTTTTTTCGTATTGATTCAAGGCAATCTGTTGATCGGCAATCGCCACATCCAATTGAGAGTCTAATTCTCCCCAGTTAAATATCGGTAGGCTTAATGCGGGTGAAAATACCCAACTTCGGCTATCACCAGAAAATAAATCATCGGCTGCCGAGCTTAATATCCCACCTGTTGCCGTTAATGACATCGTCGGGAAATACGCGGCTCGTGCTGCGCCAATATTGGCGTTTGCAGCAATTAGGTTGTGCTCTGCGGCCATAATATCAGGACGCTGCAATAACACCTGTGACGGTAAACCTACAGCAACAGGTGAAAGGGTATTTAGATCACCAGTACGGGGTAATAGGTGATCAGGTATTGGAGACCCAACCAACACATTCAAGGCATTGATATTAACTTGGCTAGTAAAGAGGGCGACATCTTTCAATGCAGTTGCAACGGTTGTTTCGGCTTGTGCGACATCAAGCCCCGATGAAACGCCATTTTGGAAGCTTTTCTGGGTTAACGTTAACGAACTTTGTTGGCTAACCAATGTTTCTTTTGCTAACTGCAATAGGCTTTTTGTTGTGGTTAAATTCAAATACGCTTCTATTACGCTGCTGATTAAGGTGAGCTGTGTATTTCGACGTCCTTCAATGGTTGATAAGTATTGTTCTAATGCTTGTTTTTCGAGGCTAGAAATTCGTCCCCAAAAATCAATTTCGTAGCTGGTGATACCTAAATTAACACTGTACTGACGGTCAATGGTGGAATTGCCTCCGTTGACATTTTACGATAACCGTTGATTGGAAGCATCAGCTGATAAATCAATGTTAGGGAACAATTGTGAACGCTGAATATTGTTGCTTTGCACAAATTGTCGCCAATCACTGTAAGGTGAAACTTGCGCGCCAAGGTATTTCATCTTTAAGCTCTATATTTTGGGGCACTATAGTGGTGTAACCAATATCATATTGCGGTTGTTGCTGCACTGCAGGCTCTTTGCTATCACAGCCCGTAAGAACAAGGCTTAATAAAATTAAGATGTGGCTGCGCGTAAATACATTGAATTTATTATTCTTTTTATGCACCAAAGCCTCCGAAAAAACAAGCCTGCTAATAATCAAAAAGTATATTTAAGAAATGAATGAATATTTTTAAATGTCAGTAATTTAGGAAGGTACTTATGAGGAGAGTGTATTCTTCACGAAGAATTTTATAAAGAAGAGTTGAAGATAATTGTAACCCAAAAGAGTTAACTTAAACCGGTCTATGTTGATGGTAAGAAATATTGAAATTCCTTACCATCAAGTGAAAATTGTGAATGTTCTCGTAGCCTTGAGGGGCAAGTTTTATTTATGAATAAGTCTGTATTCTGAATTAGACAAAATTGCGTCTTCTAAGGTAGCTAGGCTAAGAGTGCTATAACCATAAAAGTTAGGCTTAATGTTTTTTCTAATGTCTTTAATAGTCTCAATTACATTCTCATCTAACATTTGTGCATCAGTTAAGTTAGAAAGGCGTTTCTTATCATCAACTGATGACGGCATTAAAAACTCACTAAATCCACTAATTGAAGAGTATAGGTAGCCAAAATCACCGCCATTATTTTCTTCAATATAGTAAATTCCAGTTCTTGCATAAGATGAACGAACATCATTAACGCTTTCGATGTTATCTAATGGTTGTTCGAAAAACAACTCACCGCCAGCATGCTCAAGTGTTGTAGGTTGAAACCCTTTATTAGGAAAAACTAAAAACGCTACAATTGCATCATCACGAGTAATTGCAGATAAAATAAACTGTTCGTCTAAATAGTACTTGATTACATCATCAGAACTTGACCGTTTAATGTATACAGGGGCACCAAATGTTTCATTTAAAACATCAGACGAGGCTCGAATATAAATACGCTCTAACTTATGGTGAGATGGGATATCAGTAAGTTGAGATAAGCTGAAATCAGCTATCTTTTCTAATGCTTCAAAGGTGTCATTGAATCCACCTAAAGCAATAGAGACAACAGAGGCGAGAGCGATACTTTTTGCCCATTTGTTTTGAACTTGGTCTCTAAATGTCGGAACCGTTAAGTCTGCTGCATTTATATCACTCATTATTTATCCTTTAATATTTCTATTCTTTCTAGTAGGACGTCTTTACCTTCTTCTACTTTTTCTTGAATTTTTTCAAATGTTTCAGTATCCATAATTGTTTCAACTTCATCGTTGTAGTTGAGGCCGAGATAGATGCCCAAGCAGATAAAAATTAATGGAAAAATTTTAAACATAAATAGCTCGTATTAAGTCGTGGTGATCAACGGTATAAAGCGATACGGCCGTTTACTTTTTTCAAGTAATTTTTTGTTTCGTCGTATGGAAGGTTTTTAATCAAGTGGTCGTAAACTTCATCTGGAGACATTAAATTGATAACCTTTGCAGCGCGACCAACGCTTGTCGATTTATTCGTATTGAATGCTCTGGCGACATTACCAGCACCAGTGTTATAGGCAGCAATAACACAATATAAACGGCTCTCATTACTTTTAATCGACTTAAGGTACCTATCGTGCAAGATGTGTAAATAAGCAGTACCAGTTTCAACATTAATTTCTGGTTTATATAGGTCAGCGGCTTTCATTGGTGCATCAATGTTTCTGACTTGTTTGTTTACGTCGTGGCCAGCACTTGAAGGCACCACTTGCATTAAACCAAATGCAGGTACATGTGATTTAGCATCAGGCCGAAACGCCGATTCACTGTGCATTATAGCCATCACGAGTGCAGCATCAATTTTCCAAGTCTGGCTTTCTTTTTCTGCAAGAGGCTGGTATTGAGTGGCTCGTATCTTCAAGCTGTTTGCAGGTAATTTAACGTTATACTTAACCACTTTTTTGGGTGTCGTTACTTTAGGCGTAGATACGACCGCAGGTGCTTTTTTTGCAATCACAGGTGCTGTTGCCGTTTCTGTTTTTTTCTGAGGTTGTACTTTTGGATCGTCTTTTTGTGTTGGCGCACTTATTAGAGTGCCAGTTTTCTTTTTTTCTACTTTTATCGGTACGGTGTTTACTGGGGTACTTTCGATGGGAGAGCTCTCTTTAGCTATAATCACTTCTTCTGGAATGCCGTATTTTGCTCTCATTTCTTTATAAATTTTAGATTGAACATCAATACGCTTTTTTGACTGCATGATTAGCGCCATGTTTTTCTTATAAGCGCGCTCATAAATATAAGAATCTGGAACACCAGTATCTGAACGAATTAATCGCTCAGCTTGAATGTCTAACTCATTCATTTGTTGCTGTGTTTGAGTAATAATGAATTGAGTTTCTTTCTTTTCTTTTTCCGGTGAATATAGGTTTAACTCTTCTTCAAATTCAAGTTTTTCAAGCTCAAATTTTTGACCATCAATTGATGACGGTACTTTTTTAGCGAGTTGTTTCATGTCTCTAGGGTTATAGTTTACATCTACAAGTAAAGAGACTGACATTGTATTTGTATCATAGTCAACCACTGTTTTTACTTGACCATCTTCAGAGTAATCGACTGTTTTTGTTTTACCTGAAACTTCACCTTCACCCCATGATGCAATTAATTTAGCACGCTGAGCGTCTAGATCTTTTGTATATTGATCTCTCCAGCTTTCATATTCATCTAAATACGCATTAATATAAGAATGAAATTCAACAACTTTATCAACATGAGATTGCTTTTGTTTTGTGACGGCTTGATCAAGCTCTGCAAACTTATCGTCGGCAATGGCTATATTGAAAGAGAGTGCAGATGCAATAGCAACGGCAAGGGTACTTTTGACTATCGAATTAAACATAAACATCATCCTGATTTTTAGGTATCGAGAATACAAGATAAAAAGGCTACCTTGAGGTAGCCTTTAAATTGAGATAGGCATTAAATTGGGCTATTACCGTTTTAATGACTCTAATGCTTGTGCAAGTTCTTTAGCAGCTTTCTCGTTATTGAATTTGTCCCAAAGAGCAGAATCTTCATTTTTCACTTCATCTACTACTTTGTTTACATTCATATCATAAGCAGCTTGATCCATTCCAACTAAAACATACAAACCACCAGAAGGGCTTGCTTGGCTGACGATCAAATGGCTGTTTGTTAGCGCTCTTGTTGTCACATTTTTAGTGATGCTTTCGAACGTTTCCTGAACGCGCTCATTAGCACCTAAAGCCGTCGTTGTTTCTGTCGTGGCTTCAATTGCTTGCTTGAACATATTGTTAATGTCTACTTGGAATTGAGATGCTAAATCAACACGTGCATTGTTTATTGCAACTTTACGCATCACGCTCATACCAGCAACGCTTTTCTTAGCATGCCCTGTAGCACCAGCAGCCAGATCTTTTGGCATAACATCACAAATCCATGCTGGCGCTTCAACCGCCGGTGCATCAGGAAAAGTACAGTTTGCAAATGTTTGAGTTTGTTCAACAGTTTGTGTACTTGAGCAGCCTGCCAGTGCTACTGTTATTGTTGTAGCAAGAAGTAGTTTTTTCATTTATTTCATCCATTCTTTTGCTTGACATTCTATGTCTATAAAGCTGCATTCTTCTGGGATAATTTTAGCAATATTTCCTTTTTGCACTTTTTTTGCTAATTCTTTATCAACGGAAACCCAAGAATACTTGGCTTTAATACCGTGCTCAGGGATGCTAACAACGGTACCTTCACCAAGTGCAAATGTTTCAACTTCACCGTCGTCATTCTTCATTGATTTGGAAAAAGCAACGTCTATGCCTGGTGTTACTTTTTTGTTTGTACCCATGGCAATTTTAACCATGCTGCCTTCTGTACATTGACGAAGTTCTAGAATTGACGCACTTGGCGCAAGCATTTTCTTTAGATCATGAGTATAACTGACTGACTCTGCTGCGGCCTTACTTGCTAAACCTGTGTATTGAGCGCTAGAGATAGGACATTTTGAACTGCGAGTTTCCGTTGTAATTGATTCATCACCAGTCAACTCAATGCGTTTGACTAGTTCCATGCTTGGAAGAGAAACTACTTTTGCAATGGCTTTAATATCCACTTTATAGCTACATTTAGCGGGAACCCTTTTAGTTTCACCATCTTTATTTTCATAGGTATAAGCTTCTTTATATGACTTACTCAAATCAGTAGAGATGATTTCAGTTAGGATTGCATAATCAGCTATAGGCACACCTTTACTGTTATAGCGACCACTTTGTTCTGCTAATTTTATTTCATTTTTTAATTTATTAGCCAGTTTACGATCAACCAAATTTGCACCAGAGTGAGCTATTTGGGCTTCTAAATCGTTGCGAAGAACTGATTTCACTTTTGTATTTGAACTGTCTTTAAACTCTGCATCTACAGGTAAAACAATCACTTTTAAGTTTTCTGTTGAAGGTGTTTTTACGTCTGCAGTTTCTATAGCAACTTTAGTGTCAGGGGTACATACGCGCTCTGGTCCAGTAGTTACACAGCCTGATAAAGTCGTCAGTAAAATAGTAGCCAACAGTGTTTTTTTGAACATTAAAATTTGCTCCAATGCGTTTTTATTATTGAGTAATTCCGAGTGACGTCCATAGACCATGGTCATCAATTTGTTGTGCAAAATGACGGCTAGCACCTTCATTCGCCATTTTGTAGCTAGTGACTGAGTTTCCTGAGGAGATGATCTCATTACTTGCGATCGTCTTACCTTTTTTATTTATAAGTTTAAGCTCAGTGACTAGTGTTGATACATAAGCATCACCTATAATGTTTTTACGCGGCTCGCTTATTAGAGTTAACGTATGTGTAGTGTATTTGTTATAGGTATTGGTGGTAGATATGTTCTCTAGTGAAAATTTATCACTTAATAATGAAGCTGATTTTTTATTTCTTTTATTTGTTTTGATTTGAATAAGAAGTGAACTATTTACACTACTTAATGATACTAGTGATTCATCCAGTAAAAGGGTATTAAACTTATCTTGTGGAGATACTACAGATAACATTGCAATTCTAATGAGTGCATCTTTTTTTAATTGAAAAGCATTTTGATTCTTTAACCACCATAATAATGAATCTGAATTTTTTAATGAATCTAATTGAGATTGTGCATTATTATTCAGCTGGTTTAGTTCTAAAATGAGCTGTTTTCTTACAAGCTCTTTTTTTACTCGAACTTCAACAAAAAAACCTAACTCGTTCTCTTCTGTATTCAAGAACTCAACACCGTTTAGTGTTAACTTTGCAGTTTTAGTATTGATTTTATTATCAATTAGGTTGTTTGATGTACTCTGCCCATTGTTTTCTTTGGCTACATCTCTCATATAGAAAGAAGAATCTACCTGTGTCCATAGCTTTTCATTGACATTATTGATCGCCATTTTTTTGGCGTGACTTAAACTTCTCCCCTGAGCTGCTGCATAAATATACTTATTTGTATCCGGTTTTGGTGAGGTATACCATTCTGGAGGAGTAGTGCTTGCACAGCCAGTAATAAATATTGTGATGCTGATCAATGTTATTTTAATACAGAGTGTGATTGAGATGAGTTTCATTAGATAGCTCACGAAATGAAAGTGACGTTATTCTATATAATAAAACTCATCAATCAATAATTAAAATATGTTAAATGTCTCTTTTTATTAAATTCGATCGATTTTGTACGCGGTATAATATGAAAAAGAAGCTGAATTCTAATGCCTGTGCTGTATTTAATGGCTTTTTGTATGAATGAAAATTGAATAAATCTCAGTGTTGATTTAAATGCTGGTGAGTTTTATATCGTCATGGATGATAATTATTCATCGACATTAGAATAAGAGTACACTTCATCCAGCGTATTTTTGATTTGTTGTGTGATATTTCAACTGTCGACAATCTCTTTTCAGAATATAACGAAATGAAATGTTTCGGCCTTTATCTCACCTGTCAAAAAAATGACGGCACCGCCAATTGTGCTCTGTAATAACCGCAAACCACCAATCGACCATAAATGTAAGTAGACCTATAAGCAGTAGAATATCGAATTGTTTAGAAGAATGGGGGTAGCTTTGGCGTAAGCCAAACCGTATTGCGGACTTTTTAAGTCACGAAACGTTTCTTCAATTTACATACGTTTGGTGTAGAGTCTGGCGATACACCGAGATGAAAAATTCCCTTAAGCGAAAGGATGCCCTCGCTGGGATGATCCTTTAGGCTGTTTCGCTATGTGGCGTGATGAAGGTTTTATACTGGCAGCTAAGTCAGGAATATACCGTTTAGAGAGCTGGGAAAGTAACCGTGAACTTGTTGCTCCCCTTATTTCTGAGTATCCGCGTATGCGTTTTAATGACGGTAGAGCGGCACCGAGTGGGCATTTTGTTGCTGGTACTCGTAATGGTGCCAAGTTAGGTGATCAAGGGCAGTTTTATCAATTGACTGAAAATGGTCAGACAAACCCGATGCCAATGTACGCTTGGGCATGCTGCTATTTAGCTATCCAGTAATCAATCAAGATAGACGAATGGTGATGTTATCTCAATTGCCGCCATTAAAACGAATCAGCGTCGAATCGAGCAAACCTAGCTTCTGTGATAGAGCAGTTAGTTATCTGCATTAGCTCAGCAAGCGTGATATTTGAATTCTGTATAACGAGTCTTTTTAATTTATCTTCTATTCGTTCTAGCTTGTCGTTGTATGTAGTGAGTCTTTCGTCAATTTTTCGTATTAGAAATTGCATGGCTTCAGGCTCAGAGAGTCGCAGCCTTTCAGACAGTTTTTTAAATGAATGTTCATTGCCAGCTACTTGCCAATTTCTAGAACGTCGAATTCGCTTGATTTCACAACCACACTCAAGGGCAACGAGCTTTGCCTTCTTTGTGTTGTCTGAGCCGATTCGATGAATTAATGATGGTAGGTGAGTCGTTATAGTTTTATCTGTCATCTGCCCAATATTGCATGTTATTTAATGAAAAATCCAATCGTACGCAATTAACTTGTATTAGGAATCGTGGTTCAAATCATATTTAAGTGTTTGAAATAAAAAAAGCCAGAACGGAATCTTTCTGGCTAGGATTTTGAGGTTGATTACATTTTCGCAAATTTATAAGTGCGGTACCCGCCGATAAGGTTTCGTGCTTTAAAGCCATTGTTGACCAGTTGACGATAAGCAACGTTACCGCGTAACCCAACCTGACAGTAAATAACGATTTCTTTATCTTTTGGTAGTTCGTGCATGCGCTGGCGAAGTTCATCGACAGGAATATTGAGCGTGCCTTCAATGTAGCCACCGTTCTCTAATTCCCCAGAATTACGCACATCAAGCAATACTTGGTCATCCGTTAGGTTATCTATCTCATCAAAGTGGATGGGTGTTGCGTCTCCCTTGATGATGTTATTGGCAACAAAGGCAGCTTGGTTGATAACATCTTTTGCGCTGCCATAAGGGGGCGCATAAGTCAGCTCTAAGTGTTGAAGTTGTTCAACCGTCATACCTGCACGCTGCGCAACGGCCATGATATCAATACGTTTATCGACACCATCTTTACCTGCTGCTTGCGCACCGAAAATCTTGCCTGATTTAGGGTCAAACAACATCTTGAACGAAACAATTTCTGCTCCAGGGTAATAGCTGGCGTGGCTCGCGGTGTGTACGTAGACTTTTTCATAATCAACGCCATCACGTTTAAGCTGCTTCTCGTTCTTGCCTGTAGCTGCGATAGCTAAATCGAAAATCTTACAAATCGCTGTGCCTTGTGTGCCTTGGTAGTTCTCATTTCGACCAAGCATATTGTCTGCCGCCATGCGACCTTGTCGATTTGCTGGGCCCGCAAGAGGTACTAGTGTTTGGTTACCTGTAACGAAATCAGTTTCTTCTATTGCATCGCCTACAGCATAGATTGCTGGATCGCTGGTCTGCATATTTGGCGTTGTCCAAATGCCACCTAACTCGCCAATTTTAAGCCCAGCTTCTGAAGCCAGTGTCGTTTCAGGGCGAACACCAATCGCCATAATAAGAAGATCAGTTTTTAGTGATTCACTGTTGCTGAGTGATAGGTTCAAATGCCCATTAATGTGTTGATGCTCGGTGCTTTCACCAGACTCAAAACTGGCAATGTGCGTCTCTGGTATATATTCAACGCCAGATAGGGCAATACCAAGGCGCAGATCAATGCCGTGATCGCGAATTTCGGCATGCGCAAAGCCAGCCATTTCTTTATCAACAGGCGTCATTACTTGGTCGGCAAGTTCTAGCAATGTGGTTTTAATGCCACGTTGGTGGAACGCTTCCATCATTTCAAGACCGATGAACCCACCACCTACAACTGTTGCGTGTTCGACATTGTTGGTTTCAATCGTCTGAAGGATGCGATCCATATCAGGAATATTACGCAGAGAATGCGTTAACGGATTTTTCACGCCAGGAATAGGTGGAACGATAGGGCCAGCACCAGGGCTTAGCAATAAAAAATCGTAACGTTCAGTGTATTCGTTTCCGTCTAATAGGTTTTTAACGGTCACTGTTTTTTCATTACGGTTAATGTTCACGACTTCGTTCATCACGCGAACATCAACATTAAAACGCGCCAAGAAACTTTCAGGTGTCTGTAGTAATAGTTTGCTGCGGTCCTGAATGTCGCCGCCAATATGATACGGTAAACCACAGTTAGCAAACGATACGAACTCGCCTCGTTCGAACATGATGATTTCGGCATCTTCACTCAAACGACGTGCTCTAGCTGCTGCTGAAGCACCACCTGCAACGCCTCCGACGATAAGAATTTTAGTCATCTATTACTTCCTTTCAATGCATCTTGAGGTAGCTTGGGTATAAGCTATTCCATCGGTATTGTAAGATACTATAAACAATCAATTAGTAAAAGCTAATAAAATATATGCTTTATTAGTTAAGGCTAAATTACTATTGACTAATTTTTATAATTTAGTAATCTCTAATTAACGAAATCTATGTTTGATTAGGAAAGAAAACATATGACATTTGAAATCCCATGGGATGCATTACGTGGCGGTATGTTACTTGGGCTAGCCGCAGCGTTGTTATTAATAATGAATGGAAGAATCGCAGGCATAAGTGGCATTGTTTCTGGGTTACTTAAACCCGTTAAAGGTGAAGTGTCGTGGCGGCTTCTTTTTGTTCTAGGCATGGTGATGAGTGGGGCACTGGCACCTTTACTTGGCTTTAACGTACCGGAATCGCTACCTGTCACATCAGTATTTTGGGTTGCGTTGGCTGGGTTACTTGTCGGTATTGGCACGAAGCTTGGTAACGGTTGTACAAGTGGGCATGGGATTTGTGGAATGGGGCGTTTATCTAAACGTTCGATTGTTGCGACTTGTGTCTTTATGGCCGTTGCGTTTGTGACGGTATTTGTCCGTTTACATCTTTTATAAGAGCATGATGAATATGAATCTATTATCTAAGGTGATTGCACTTATAGCGGGGCTGCTGTTTGGATTAGGCATGATGATGTCTGGAATGGTTGATCCCACTAAAGTCATTGGCTTTCTTGATATTGCGGGCGATTGGGATCCTAGCTTAGCATTCGTGATGGGTGGGGCATTGTTAGTGTTTACGCCAATTTACTTGTTAGTGATTAAAAAGCGTGAAAAGCCTGTGTGTAGCCGTGAGTTTCAAATCAGTTCAAATAATACGGTTGATAAGCGTTTAATCAGTGGTGCGGCATTATTTGGTTTAGGGTGGGGTATTGCAGGCATTTGTCCAGGACCTGCCTTTACATCGCTTTCTGCGTTGAATAGTTCGATGTTGTTATTTATTGCTTTTATGCTGGCGGGTATGTGGTTGGGCATTAAAATTGATGAAAAACGTTCTGCGCTAGCGTAACTTTTCTTGCTTGGATATTAAGCTAGACAGATTAAGCTCTTATGAAGAGGGTACGTTGCTAATTACGATGTTTCACTATGTTAGGTTATTCGGTCAGTAATTTAATAAGTAATTAGCAGCGTTTGATTATGTTATTGAGTTAGCCATGCTTCGGCATTTTCAGTGTCATTGGGTGGAAAGCCTTTAATGTCTAATCCTGGAAATAACATACCTTCTAGTTCACTGATTTTTCGTATCCATTGTTGTTCGGCAAGCACTGCCACTTTTTTAAATTTACGTGTGTGGCGAAAAAGTTCAGGCAAACGAGTGAGTTCTATACCTATAGCACTGAGTGTCGGAAAATCGAATTCGTGAATGGTGTATAGCATAGTGCCATTTTCTACATCTTTGGTTTTATCCACGAATTCATCTAATAGTGCTTTCATTTCTTCGCTATCAAGTTTGCCGCCGAATGACATATCAATACGATTGTCACCACATTGCGTTATTTCAAACATACGTACCTCAACTACAGTTGTTAACCAACTGTACTCATTTTAGTGCACGTTTGCAGATATTAGGTGATAAATTACGAAAAACCAGAGGACATAACCTTCGATATTAGTTTAAACAACTATCTAAGGTCTGTTCTCGGCTTTTATACTTTGTTAAAAAAAGAGTTTATAAACCTGCTACTTTGGCTATTGGAGCAACTCGCATTTCAGAGTATTCGTCATGGATATTTTTTTCTGGTGCAAACCATGACAACTTATGAGTAAGCTGTGTAACACTGCCAATAATAATTAAGGATGGGCTTTGTGCATGTTCAGCAATAATGTCTAATGTTTGAAGTGAGCAAGGTAGTACACGTTGCTGTTTGCTTGTACCACGTTCAACAATAGCAACAGGTGTCGAAGGTGACATGCCGTTAGCTTCTAATCGACGGCGAATTTCACCGCTTTGGCTTAATCCCATATAGAACACTAAAGTGTGGTTTGAACGGGCCAATGAGGCCCAATCAATTTGCTCTTTTTCTGATTTTAGGTGACCTGTAATAAATTGCACACTTTGCGCATGATCACGGTGAGTCAGAGGAATACCAGCATAAGCCGCACAACCCGCCGCAGCCGTAATACCGGGTACCACTTCAAATGGAATTTGGTATGGCAGTAATGCTTCTAGTTCTTCACCACCACGACCAAATATAAATGGGTCGCCGCCTTTTAGGCGAACCACCAATTTACCTTTTAATGCATGCTCAACTAAAATCTGGTTAATACCCTCTTGCGGTACACAATGGTGTCCTGCACGTTTTCCCACAAAGACTAATTCAGTGCTTTCTGGCGCAAGTGCCACAATATCGTTAGAGACAAGTCGGTCATACACGATGACATCAGCTTGCTGAATAAGACGCAGCGCTTTCACGGTTAGCAAATCAGGATCGCCCGGCCCTGCACCAACAAGTACGACTTTACCGAGTTGAGTGTTATCACGTTTCTGATTCACTGCTTGGTTTAGCTGACTTACTGTATTGATAGTTGCCATTGTATGCTTACTCCGCGTCATTATTCGGTATGTTCAGTCTGGTATTAAGCTGTTTGGGTCACGTTGTTAGTCAGTTCTTTTTTTGCAGAAGCAAGCAAAGGACGTTGCGCTTTGGGTGTAGAAAACCAGTAACCTAAGCCTACAAAGACAACACCAGAAATCGTATTACCCACAGTTACCCAAAGTAGATTGTGACCAATGCCTGCTAATGTGAAGGCTTCTTTATGTTCACCAAAGTAAGACAGAGCAAAAATAGTCATGTTAGCCACAGAGTGTTCGAAACCTGATGCGATGAAGGCAAGCAAACACCACCAGATAGCGATGAATTTTGATGAACCTTCAACACGCTGGCACATCCAAATAGCCAGACAAACTAGCCAATTACATAGAATACCTTTAAACAAAAGTACTGACGCTGGGGCGGCTGTTTTTGCCATCGCCACGTTGTTTAATAAGCTGTTGCTATCAGGTAATAATTTACCGCCGCCAGCATAGAAGAACAGTAGGGCGACACCGACAGAGCCAATTAAATTACCCATCCACGTTTGAGGTAGTACGCGTAAGGTATCTGCAACAGTGATTTGACCTGTTTTTACACCAAAAGTAAGGAACATAGTGTGTCCGGTGTATAGCTCAGAGCCAGCGATAATAACGAGTGTTAAAGCAAGACCAAATGTACTACCCATTACCAGTGAACGGATTGATGGATCAACCATGTTCCCCAGTGTGAATATCAAAATAATGCCTAAACCAACATAAGCACCAGCCATGGCAGAGCTTAGCCAGAATCCAAATCTTTCTTTATCTGCAAAATCGACGATACGTGCAGCGGTAGCTGAACATTTCTTGATTGTATCTGCGTACATGTAGTTCTTCCTTAAGTTAAATCGAAATCTTTTTGGAATAGATAAAAGAAGTATCCATACTCATTCCAAAAAGCAGGGAATTCAAAACAACTGGAGATGCTGAATTCCCTGAATGATGTTTCTAACTATTCTATGCTGCGACTTGAACGTCGCCGTTTTCTACTTGTATCTGGTAGCTTTTTACTGAAACGTCAGCGTTTTCTAAACAACGCCCATCTTTTAAAGCGAATCGCTGTTTTTTCAATGGACTTGCAACCCAGAGTTCACCATCATGTTCACAAATTAAACCGCGAGATAGCACGTTTGAGCGTGCAAATGGGTCCATGTTGTCGATGGCAAAAAGTTCTTCTGACGCGTATGGGCGAAAGATAGCAACTTGCTCGCCTTCAATAAGAGCACATACCCCTGTGCCTGGCATCAAGTCGTCAATTGCACATACTGAAATCCACCGGCTCATACTTTTTCCTCCAATGAAATAGTGTAGATTGGCGCTTTTTCATTTTCAGTTGCAGGGCGATGTTGTTCACGTTCGGGAACGAAAGCGACATTGCTGTCACGCTCTGAAGAGTTAATGAAATGATTGAAACGCTTCAATTGGTTGTCATCTTCAAGTGTTGTTGTCCATTCACACTGGAAGCTAGCAATCAGTTTCTCAACATCGGCTTCAAGTTGAGCATTGATGCCTAACTTGTCGTTGATGATCACATCGCGCAGGTATTCGATACCGCCTTCTAAGTTTTCTAACCATACCGATGTACGCTGTACCTTATCGGCAGTACGTATATAGAACATCATGTAGCGGTCGATGTATTTAATTAGTGTGTCTTTATCAAGGTCGGCTGCTAATAAATCAGCATGGCGAGGTTTCATACCACCGTTACCACACACATACATATTCCAACCAGCATCCGTTGCAATGATACCCAGATCTTTACCTTGTGCTTCCGCACATTCACGGGTACAACCCGATACACCGAACTTCATTTTGTGTGGTGTGCGAATACCTTTGTAGCGATTTTCTAGAGCAACACCTAGAGCGGTACTGTCTTGAACACCAAAGCGACACCAAGTGCTACCTACGCATGTTTTTGCCATGCGAAGGGCTTTTGCATAGGCTTGACCTGTTTCAAAACCAGCAGCAATCAATTTTTCCCAAATAGCAGGAAGGTCATCTTTGTGTGCACCGAATAAGCCAATACGCTGTGCACCTGTAATTTTGGTGTACAAGTTGTAGTCGTTAGCCACTTGAGCAATGGCAAGTAATGCTACTGGTGTAACTTCGCCTCCCGCCATACGCGGAATAACAGAGTATGTACCGTCTTTTTGCATGTTGCCAAGGAAGATATCGTTGGTATCTTGCAGTTGCGTATTGTCTTTAGTTAGAACGTAATCGTTCCAGCTAGACGCAAGAATAGAGCCGACGGTTGGCTTACAAACTTCACAGCCGTAGCCTTTACCGTATTTCTTTAATAATTCGTCGAATGATTTGATTTCTTCAACACGAATGAGGTGGAATAGCTCTTGGCGAGAATATTCAAAGTGCTCACATAAGTGATTTTTAACTTCGATACCGGCTTTTGCTAGCTCAGCATTCAGTACTTGTGTAATCAGTGGAATACAACCACCACAACCCGTACCCGCACCCGTTACAGCTTTAATTTCACCTAATGTTGTATGGCCATCCGCAACAGCGGTTGCAATCTTGCCTTTAGTCACATCGAAACATGAACAGATAACTGCTGTTTCAGGTAACGAGTCTGCACCCATTGATGGCTTTTCTGCACCAGCGTGGGCAGGCAAAATCAATGTATCTGGATGCTTAGGCAGATCCATATCATTAAGCTTAAGTTGCAGTAGATTACCGTAATCGGATGTATCGCCGACTAATACCGCGCCTAATAACTTTTTACCGTCTTCAGAAACGATGATGCGTTTATACACTTCTTCGTTTTCATCAAGGTAAACGTAGCTCTTACAGTTAGGTGTACGACCATTCGCATCGCCAATACTGCCTACTTTTACGCCAAGCAATTTTAGCTTCGCGCTCATGTCTGCGCCTTCGAATGTTTTGTCTTCACCAATAAGGTGGCTAACAGCAACTTGTGCCATTTTGTAGCCCGGTGCGACTAAGCCGTAGAATATTTCATTCCACGATGCACATTCACCAATTGCGTAAACATCTTCGTCTGATGTCAGGCAAGTGTTATTGATTGCAATACCACCGCGACGACCTGTTGCCAAGCCACATTGCATTGCGAGTTTATCTTGTGGGCGAATACCAGTAGAGAACACGATGAAATCGACTTCTAGCGATGTGCCATCAGCAAAGTTCATGGTGTTGCGTGCTTCAGTACCTTCTGCCAAGATTTCTTTGGTGTTTTTGCCTGTGTGTACTTTCACACCCAGCTTTTCGATCTTGTTACGAAGCTGCTCACCGCCTTGGCGATCAAGCTGTTCAGCCATCAATACGGGAGCAAATTCGATAACGTGTGTTTCAACACCAAGTGCTTTTAATGCACCAGCGGCTTCAAGCCCGAGTAAACCGCCACCAACAACAACGCCACTTTTACTGCGTTTGGCTGTTGCTTCAATGGTCTTTAAATCTTCGATTGTACGGTAAACGAAACAGTCTTTTCCTTCGTTACCTTTAATTGGTGGCACCCAAGGATAAGAACCTGTCGCCATGATCAATTTGTCGTATTTAATTTCACGACCAGTATTCGAGTAAATGATTTTTTGAGCGCGGTTGATTGTGATAGCACGTTCACCAATAAGGACATTGATGCCGTGTTTCTCATAGAAGCCTTCTTTTACTAAAGAAAGTTCATCTGCAGTGTGGTGCGAGAAGTAAGAAGACAGGTGAACCCTGTCATATGCAATGCGTGGTTCTTCACAGAAAACTGTTACTTCAAAATTTTCCATGTCTGCTTTATCGACAAGTTCTTCGATATAGCGATGGCCGACCATACCGTTTCCGATAATTGCCAATCTGACTTTGCTCATAATATCCTCTTAACGAAGGCGTTAAATCTGATTGGATAATAATAAGTCAGCTTGTGAATGAATATGATGTAAATCAACCACACTTTAAAATAACCCTAAAGAGGTATACCTTTATTATCAGTAACTTATGAGTGGTATTTTATTTTTATGCTGTATATTGAAAGAAAATTACACGAAATATGAATGATTTATGAGTGGTTGTGAGCAAATAATCATTTTGAGTGATGGTATTTAAATAAAAAATATTTACGGCCAGGTACGAGTAAGTATTTACTTTGTGCATGTATTTAACTGCAACTATACATCTCGCTTTTATAGTTAAAATCAAATGGTTAGTTGGTTTCACACTTAGTGAAGATTTTACATTCCTCTAACATTTCTCTATGGGTTGGTTTGTAGGGTGCATATGCGTCTATACACCTACATAGGAAATATAATGAATATAAAAAAACTACATTACTGCTTGTTGCCGTTTGCTGCTTTGTTAACTGGTTGTTTTGATGATAGCGAACTTGAGGTAGATACAAGGCAATACATAACTTACGATTTAAAAGCACTGCATTATCCGAATGATCTTTATTTAACTGGGAGTGATGGCACGATTGAGCTGCCGTCTGAATCTACTGATGAAGTGGATTACCAAAATTATGAAAATGTTTATGGGGCACTTGATGGTTGGTCGACGGGGTATAAAATTCGTTTGCCGCTTTCTGGTGTCGAAACCGATATCGATGAAGGAACTTTGGCTGGCAATATAGTTGTTTATGATGTTGCGGCAGGGAAGTTACTGGGTGAAGATAAATTCATCAGCCGTGTCTCCGCTGAACGTGAAATTGAAATACTACCTACCGAAGTATTGCCTGAATCCACAAGCTATATTCTTGCGGTTACCGCTGGGGTAAAAGATCTTGATGGTGTGCCATTAAGAAAAGATTATAACTATGAGCAACTCGCACAAGGGAAAGTGCTTGACGGTGAAGCAAGTAGTAGTGATGCCATTGCGCAGATAGCCCAGAATGAAAGCTTACTCAAACAGGTCGGCGTAACGAACGAGGTTGTCTACAGCGCTGCTTTTACAACACAAAGCATTATGCCTGTAATGGAGGCTGGCCGAGCGTTGATTCCTGATGATATAGCGCTCAATGACAGCTTTAGTCATTTAACAGAAATTGCTGTTGGCGGTGGTGGGCTATCAAAATATGATACATACGGCACGACGGTAACTTTACCGTATTATCTGGAGTCACCGACTTCGGTTAATGACTGCAAAGTGTTGACGTTATCTGGCACTCAACTGACTGAAGAGGAAAAATTGGCTGTTCGAGCAGATCCTATTGGTAGCTGCCCTGCGCTTTATAGCTGGTGGGAAGACAGTGCAAAAGGGTTTGTTCATGGTGGTAATACTGCGCTGACAAAGAAATCAGACCAAACTGTACCTGTGGTTATTTATGCACCTAAAGGCTGGGATGGTACACCATTGCCGGCAGCTATTTTTGTCCATGGTATTACTGGTTGGAAAGAATCTGCAGCAACCATGGTGGCAAGTATTACCAGTAGAGATGGTAAAAAAGGAAGGGACAGGCTTGTTATTGCCATTGATCAGCCGCTTCATGGTTCGACAAAAACGGATGGTGGTCGAGGTGTTGATCTTGATGGTGACGGTATCCTAGACATTACCGCTACCAGCACGGACGAATTTGAAAACAAATCTGTTTACCTCAATCTATCAAGCCCCTTAACTTTACGTGATAACCAACGCCAAGCGGTGCTTGATCAGTTAGCCTTACGTAAAGCGCTTAATAACACGAGTTTTATTGAGAAAAGAGTGGGAACTGATAACGCAGAAGTTAGTTTGATTGGTCATTCTCTAGGTGGGATTGTATCAACTATGGTAAGCGAAATGTCACAAAATGATAGCTCTAAAGCTGGTGATGAATTCAAGTTTACCACTGTCAATCTTGCTGTTCCGGGTATGGGCTTAACCGATATTATGTTGAACTCGCCATTATTGAGCGGTGAGGTTGTTAGTGAGATTAAAGCCTCAACAGATGTGCAATTAGCGGTGGCAAGCATGTTGGGTCTTTATGATGAGAGTACTGATACCCCGCAGGAAGGGTTAGCAGCGATTGATGCGTACCGTCTTGAAGATGAGGAAAAGGTCGTTAAATTTGAAAATATTGTTTACGACATGGTTGCCCCTGCTCTGTTGCAGGCAACGCAAACAACTGTCGATGGTGGCGATCCCGCTAACTTTACGACAGAGCAAGCAAACAGTGCCCAACCGATTTTGTTATTGGAAGCAGTAGGTAACTGTGGTGATGGTTCAACCCCTGAATGTGAAGTGGGGGTTGAGTATATATCAGACAATGTGGTTGTTAACTCTGTTGAGGGTATTCCGTTAACAGGAACTGAGCCTTTAATTACGCATTTAGGGTTAGATGCTATTACTGCAGATATAACAATGAGTACAGATGTCATAAAAGGGGTTATTCGAGTGAAGTCGGGCGGTCATGGAACTTACCTCTTTCCTTATGAAGGTCCTGTTAACGAAGATGGAGTGCCTGGGTCAGTGAATGGTCACATGGGTTACCTGAATGAGTCGATGGCAATGCAACAGGAAGCAGTAGCATCCTTTATTAATAGTGATGGTGAATACGTGAATATTATTAATCCAGTACATGTTGAGGGTGAAGTGCCTCCTCCTGTAAATTGATGCTTCTGAAAATGATCGGTTCTTAGTTACATAAATAAACCCATCCTCTTGCGTGGTTGCAGTACCACTAAAATAGAGGGTGGGTTAGTTTGCTCATGCAGCTAAAAGGTGAATTAATAGACAGATACCGGTTTCATAGTATTACAAAGAGAAATTAAGGCTTGCATCTGCGTCTCGATTTGGTAAAACAAAGTATGACCTCAAGGAAGCAGGTGTCCAATATGACGATTGCCAATAAATTACTTAGCCCTGCCATTGAAGCCCAAGCAAAAAAGGAAGGGGCACTGAACGCGCTAGAAGCGGTGTATGTAAAAGCCCGTTACGCCAGATTCAAAAAAGTTAATTGGGGAGGTCGTATTTTCGACGGTATCCAATTTGGCGACGGCAGTTTAATTGCAGTGAAGCCCGGTGCTTTTAATCGGTTAACGTTGGTATCGGTTGAGCATGAAAGCATGCTGGAGTAGCCTTTGGTGTAAGCCGATTTGCTAAGCTGCATCGCGTAATGGCAGATATGCTTAGTGATAAACATGATATTTCTTATTCTGAAGCCCTGATGATGGTGTTAAAACACTGTTGTCGGGGCTTTCTTGCTTCAATCTTTGATATACGTCGAGTACGAGGGGACAAATGTCCTCTTGCTGTTTTCGTACATTCATTACACTGATAACCACAACAGCAATACAGCTAAATAATAAATGCAATAACATTAGAAGGGATAGAACATGGATATACTTGCGTGGTTTGATATCAATAATACTTTGGTGAATATTCCAATTGGTGGCGGGTATGCCATGTCATGGATTGAAGCTGTTGGTACCGTTTTTGGCTTGCTGTGTATTTGGTACGCCAGCCAAGAAAAAACCATTAATTACGTGTTTGGTCTGATTAACGTTTCCCTTTTCGCGATCATTTTCTTTCAGATCCAACTCTACGGCATTTTGATGCTGCAATTGTTTTTCTTCTGCGCCAACATCTATGGTTGGTATGCGTGGACACGTCCTTCCTCGGAAGCTGGCGAGATGTTGGAAGTCCGTTGGCTTAATAAGCAAAAAATGGCGTTTACTGCTGCGGTCAGTGTTGCTGCTATCGCTATTATGACGGTATTTATCGATCCTATTTTCTTTGCTTTAGCGAATATCAGCGTGGATGTACTGAATACTTTTGGTGCTGATTTAGCACGTCCAGAATTGTCGCCAGATGCTTTCCCATTCTGGGATTCAGTAATGACAGTCTTGTCGATTGTGGCGCAAATCCTAATGACGCGTAAATACGTTGAAAACTGGATGTTGTGGGTCGTAATTAACATGATCAGCGTGTGTATTTATGCCGCGCAAGGTGTGTATGCTCTGTCTATTGAATATGCGATTTTACTGTTTATTGCGGCGAATGGTACACGTCAGTGGATGAATACAGCGAAGCAAAATCAGCAAAGCAAGCAATACGATCAGGCGGCTGAGGTAAAAGCATAATGAGTAAGCAACCTCACCTTTGTGTTTCGGCAGAACAAATTGCTAAGCGTGTGATTGTATGTGGTGAGCCTGATAGGGTTAATCGCATTGCTGCCCTACTGGATGGTGTCGAAATCATTGCTGAAAACCGTGAATACCGTTTGATGAATGGACGATTCAATGATCAACTCATCACGATTTGCAGTACTGGCATTGGTGCACCGTCAGCTATTATCGCACTCGAAGAGCTTAACTTGTGTGGTGTGAAGCAAGTGATCCGCGTGGGGTCATCGGGTGCACTGCAAGTTAATATTGCACTGGGTGATTTGATTGTTGCCGAGGCTGCTGTAAGAGATGATGGTGGATCGAAAACGTATGTTTCGAGTGCTTTTCCAGCATATGCAGATCGTCATCTGATAGCCAAGATAGAAGCTTATTTGAATCGCTCTCTGACAATGCCAAATACCGAGCAACATGTCGGTCAGGTGCATTACGGTGTGGTACGTTCACACGATAGCTTTTATACCGATAACGAAGCGCAACTTTGCCAGCATTGGCATGAAAAAGGCGTACTAGGCGCAGATATGGAAACTTCGGCGTTACTGACTGTCGGTAAGTTGAGAGGGATGCAGGTTGCATCGATTTTGAATAATGTCGTGCTGTTCGAGCAAGATGTACAAGAAGGTGTTGGTCACTATGTGAATGCTGAGGCCGTGATGATGAATGGTGAACAACGTGCTGCCTTGGCGGCGTTGCATGCCCTGTGTAACGATTAAGCGAGCAAGTAACATTACTATGGCTGCTGCTGTATTGAGGGCTGTATTTGATTGATATGAATACAGTGTACAACCTGAGAGCCCAGCATATGTTTTTATTAACATGTGCAGGGCTTTCTATTTTAGATAGCCCTGTTTTTAAATAACCCTGTTTTTAGAAAATCCTGCTATTTAGGTATATCATGTGAGCCAATAATTGCTCGAGAATATGTTGGAAACCCAACGCTATGCAGATTAAGCCCTATCAGCAAGGACGTTTCACACGTCACCTTGAAACACTTTATCCTGCCTTTAAAGCTGCGTTTTATCAATGCCAAACGCACCAGCAGTTGTTCTGTGCTGGCGATGAAATTTTGCGTCAGGGACAAACGTTAGAATACTTGTATGTGGTGTCGGTTGGGCGTGTTTCAATGAATATTGCCGCAATGAATGGCCGTCGTTTTCAATTGGGAGAGATCGATTGTGATCATCATATCTTTGGTGAAATGGAATTTTTCAGTGACACCCCTTGCCAATGGAGTGTGGTGGCAGAAGAAGATCTCGATGTTGATATTATCTGTTTACAAGCATTGACGACATTGCTGATTGAGCGACCTGAGTTTCAAGTGTTTTTTTCTAGCGCGCTGGCTGCCGATTACCAAGACTCGTTAGATATCTATACCCATAGGTTATTGCATCCGATTACTTATAATATTGCTTACGATTTGTGGCATCGCAGCCAAGTGAATGTGATGCTTGGCAACTTCGATAAAGTGACGTTGGAAGCTGAGCGGTTTGGCACTTCTAGCCGCGTTTATCGTCGCGCAGTAAAAGAACTGATAGAGAAAGGATTAATAGAAAAAGAGGGGGCGGAAATCTCAATAGTCAGTCTTTCAGCATTAAAAACCTTTATCGACCATTATGATTAGCAGTAAATTTTACGTATTTATAACAAATTATTGTAAAATAATCATTGTGCTTTAGTGCGAAGTTTATTATTTTGCTCAGTGACCGATTTACTGTTCTGACCGGAGCAGTGTAGATGGCAGAAGACCTGTCATTGGAAAATAGGGATTACATCGTTTTTGGAGTACGATAAATGAAACACATTTCTGCTGTGCTGCAGTTAATGCCAGCAAGCATACTACATGCAATATCCGCCGCTATACGTTCGGGGTCGACCCGTATTGCTTCACGCACCCACGTCTATCTTTCCTATACCTCAAGCCGATTTATGGGCTTTTTTGCTTTTTCAGGTCTTAGTGCTTTTCGATTTTAATCCTGAAATTTCAATTTATTAAGACATCTTTATTCGTTACACCTTTTTCAATTTGATTGCAGTACATGATGAATACTCTTTTATATCAAAGTCTATCATGTCCGGAATTCGCACAACTGACCGAGTATTGCGTACCTTTTCTGCAAGCAATGGGGTGTAAACAAGTAACAATTAGGTATAGGTAAATATTGTGAATTTAAAATTAGTGGGTAGTTCGTTAATCATTGCAGGTACCGCGCTGGGCGCAGGTATGTTAGCCATTCCGATGGTACTGGCGCAGTTTGGCCTATTATGGGGCACTCTTTTGATGGGGGTGATTTGGTTGGGTACAACCTACGCCGCATTGTTATTACTTGAAGCCAGTATTAAAGCTGGTGGTGGCTTAGGCATGAACACCATTGCGCGTAAGACCTTGGGTAAAGGCGGCCAGCTGGTCACCAACGGTTTGCTTTACGCGTTGTTAGTATGCTTATTGATGGCTTACATCATCGGAGCCGGTGATTTAGTGAAGAAGATGCTGCACGGTGTTGGCATTGAAATGTCGATGATGCAGACACAAATCTTGTTCACACTGGTTGCAGGTGTAGTCGTTGCCTCTGGTACTGCAGCCATCGATAAGATTAACCGCCTGTTGTTTGCTGTAATGGTTGTCGTATTAGGTATCACGCTATTCTCGCTCGTGCCGACTATGTCTTTTGAACACCTTTTAGATGCGGCAAGCAATGATAAAGTTGAGCTAATAAAAACCAGCTCAGTGTTGTTCACCAGCTTTGGTTTTATGGTCGTGATTCCATCACTTGTAACCTACAACAAAGGCGCGTCACACCGTGATTTGCGTAACATGGTTATTGTAGGCTCTGTTATTCCATTAGCTTGTTACTTATTGTGGTTATATGCCGTTGTGGGTAACTTAACCCCAGAACAATTGGTGAAGTTTTCAAATGTGTCTGAATTGATTGCCGCATTGGGCGAGCGTTTCAGCGGCATTCAAGTAATTCTGTCTACTTTCACAGGCCTAGCGTTACTGACGTCATTCTTGGGCGTGGCCATGGCACTGTTCGATCAAAATGCGGATACATTTAAGCAAAATAAAGCCGTTACCTATGTACTTACCTTTATTTTCCCATTAGTTGGTGCACTTTGGGCCGCTGATCAGTTCTTATCTGTATTGGGTTATGCTGGCTTTATTCTTGTGTTCTTGGCTATCTTTGTACCAATGGCGATGACAATGAAGTTACGTAGTTTTGAAAAGCAAAAGTCATCTGGGCATGAAGCTCTGGCAGAAGCTTACCAAGCTGGTGGCGGCTCGGTTGCTATGGGGCTTAGTTTCGTATTTGGTTGCTTCTTAATTGGTGCTCAGTTGGTATAAGAGCTGTTGATTACTGATTGTAGAAATAGAATGTGATTTAGATGAAAAAGGCGTTTATCGAAAGGTAAGCGTCTTTTTTTGTATTCTTAAAGTGTAAATCTGGAAAATAGGATGCGAAGAAGGCAGAGGTCTTTAGCAAACAAGTAGAAATAAGAATGGATGTATTAACGCGAAGGTTTACGGAGTAGAGAGGGAAAATAGGGGTAATCAGTTTGACCGAACTGAAAATACCCCTATCTAATGGTAAACCTTTAAGTGACCGAAAAATAAAGGTTTACCGCTAAATCTTGCTCTTTTCCATGGAGTACGAAAACGGGTTCGTTGGAAAACAGCACTACTTAACTTGATGCGGGAATCATACAAATTTTCATCCAAACCTGCTACAAAAGGCCTGAGTTTTGTCATTGCTATTTTTGATGTAAGTGTAAACTAAACAATACACTTTAGTTTGAATGCACCGATCAAGCACGGAATCTTAGGTTGTCGTTTTGGCGACATGACAGCAGGGCAAACATGCTTTATGTTATTTCATCGGTAAATTAGAAGGATAAGGGCATGTTTTGGAAAAAAGCTGAAAAGGTTGTTGAGCAAGCACTAGTCAATAATAGTCTTCTACCCATAACAACCGAAGCTTGTGTGATCAACGAAGCTGGTATTGATTACTTTGGGCATGTCGTTACTCAAAACGCGGAACGTAAATTTCAGTCAGGTACGAAACAAGACAATCCTTTTTTACCTTACGAAGAAGACATGTTTGTCGATAATGCTGGTGAGAGTCATGTTTGCCTGCTTAATAAATTTCCGGTGTTATCTCCCCACTTGTTAATTTGCTCCCGTGAGTTCGTTCCTCAAACATCGCCTTTAGAGCTACAGGATTTTTGTGCATGGGTAATGGGGTTCGATAGTGACAATGTGTTAGGTTTTTATAATAGCGGAACGATTGCAGGCGCGAGTCAAGCCCACCGACACATGCAGCTCGTACAATCTTCTATTCCTTTAGAACACGCAATTATAAATCATGAACTACCGTTCAAACATCACTTGTATCAGTTTGATTCACTCAGTGGTGAGCGACTGTATTTGTGTTATTTAGCGGGGTTAAGAGAACTAGGTATATTGGATAAAAATGGTTTAACTAATGACAATAGCTTACCAAGCGAGCTAGTGTGTAAGCCATACAATTTGCTACTAACTAAGCACTGGATGTTAATGATTCCACGCTCTACGAATCAGGTAAATGATGTGTTTGCGAATGGCATTAACTACAGTGGTCGTTTTTTAGTGAAAGAGCCTGAACAACTGGCTTGGCTAAAGGAGTACGGCATGATGCAGTTTTTGAAAGACTGTAGCCAAGGTTAGCTTCTTATTAACACAGCGAGATGCAATAAAAAAGACCACTTCAATAACGTTGTGGTCTTTAGAGCGACTATCGAAGGCTATAAATTCATGCGTTGCTTTTCACCTTCGAGCCATGCATAAAGGGCTTGAAGTGTTTCTTCAAGAGGGCGACGATTACATTTTGCTTGAACTTGGTCAATTTCGTAATACTTACGACCATCAGGGCGCCTTATCATCCTAACTCCCATCGTGACACGCTCTGGTGCAGTGACTTTGAATACTTGATATTCATCGTTTAAAACTCGCGCATGGTAAGCTCCTACACAATGGCGTTGCTCTTCACCTTCATCACGTAATTCAAAATAGTTTGTTAACGGCTGAATATATTCAGTACCAGTAAAGACTATCTGATACGGCTTTTTATGGGTCGGACACGGTACATAGTGCTTACGGTTTTGGGCTCGAATCCAGCTATCATGTAGTGCTGAAACATCTTCGACGGTGCGTAACTTACGTAAATAACGCATAGGTTCAGTTAAACCTAAATTAACCCCCATCATTAATGTGTCATTAAGTAACGTTGGCAGTTTAATTCTGCTTTTGAGCTTGCTCTCAGATAAATTAATAGCAAGGTTTGAGCCAGTTAATCCCGGTAATACCATATCAAGCTGTAATGACTGATGAGTAATAATAGGGTAATGACCAAATAGACGGTAACGCTCAGCAATTGGATGCAATAGGCGTGTAACTAAGGTATGGCTTGAACGCGTATCAAACGTAATATCTAGACGATCTAAAAAGCGCAAGGCTGCTTTACTGTGTGAAAAACCGAGTATACGTAAGATTTCACGTTGACCGTATTGGCAAAGTTCTAATGATTTTTCGCGATCTAGAGGGTATTCATTGCAGATTAAATATAATAGAGCAGGGCGTAATTCAAGAAGCTGACGAGCATTTCTATTGGAAGCTGCCAAGCTCAACATATAAATTGAAGTTTCAGGGAATGGTTTTACGCGTTCTACAAGTAACGGGGGAATAGAGGCAATCCATTCATCGCCACCAGGCGTAAAGGCGATTTGATCGATAGAAAAACCAATGTTTCCTTCTAAGGATTCAATATCACCATTCGTGTACTCGCGCTTCAAAAGTAATTGCTGATCCCACGGCCATAATTTTAGGCTGAACTTAAAACCAAACGGTGTTAAATCGAGAACCAGAACTTGGCTTTCATCATTGATTGTGTGCGTGTTTTCAGCTAACTGCATTGTTCTGTCATTATATGTTATTTATCTGAATTAATCCCAGTAAGAATAGTACCTGGGGTGCTTATATGCCATTCAAGATGAAGGTTATCTATGAAGCAAGAGTCTTGATGTAGCTTAGATATAGATACTAACAAAAATTAAGCGTATTTCTACGAATAAAATAAACATTTTTGTCAATGTATTGTTATTTTTATCGTTACATTCTAACGACAGTTAAAAAGCGTTTGGGGTAACCACTTTTATGATAATTCGTTTCCGTTACACCGAAGTGCTTCTGCGATGATGAGCTATGTACAAACTTTATTGAATTATTATTTATCTCTGAAATTATACCAGCGTGGCCAGGTTTTCGTACATTAGGGTTTGTTCCTGTAAATACAATCAGATCGCCGACTTGTGCATCCTTTAACGTCACAGATTTTGTGAAAAGTTGAGAGTACTCTGACGTCGTTCTTGGAATTTTAATATTGTAACTATTATATACGTATTGAATGAAACCTGAGCAATCAAAGCCTTTTGGGGTAGACCCGCCCCACACATATTTAGTACCGATAAAACTACGCGCATAACTGATCATTTTTTGTTCATGTCTTGTGGGGCTATTTACCGTTAAGTTTTTGGCTACTGAACTTGAAGGCGCATTAGGGCTTTGACAAGCTGTTATAAAAACAAGCGTGATGATACAAGATGAAAACTTAAAATAGTGTGAGGTGTTCATTTTATTATTTTCTTTGTTTTATAGAAATCATGATTTAAGTGTGAAATAAATTTTATCTCTTAAATCCATTTAAAAATGTAAAAACGTGGTATTCGTTCAATACATAAGTAGCATTGAAGGTAGACTATTTAACGAAAGAGTCGTATTTAATTTATTACCGTTACTTGGGTATAAAGACAGCTTCTTATGTGGTTAGTTTCATCTTCTATATGATAATTTATAAAATGGTAGAGGATAATCTTGATAGTGGTAATGTTAACTATGTGGTACACGTGTTTCTGTACTTTTCGTCTATAACTTAGAGTGATACTGTATAAAAAATGGTAGTCTAAGTGCTTAAATAAATAGGCGTTTATGCCGTTTTTATGGTCATTTGACCGATGGTTCCTTTTTAGAGGCGTGTGAGTTGACCGTTTTTCGCCGTTTTATATTGATGTTAGTAGCCTTAATACTAGGCACTCTTTCCTCACAATCCGCTTTTGCGGCAGATATTACTATTTGGTATTCACATCAGTCATCACGATTTGTTGAAGGTTTAGTGCAGCGTTTTGAACAAGAAACTGGCATTCAAGTGTCGCTAGTCCAGTTTAAGCCGAGTAAAATTAAAGCAGAACTTTTGCTAGGGGCTCAATACGGTGGCGTGCCGGATCTTGCTTTAGTACCATCTGATTTTTTGGGTCTTTACCAGCAAATGCGATTAGAGCCAGTTTTGGAACAGTGGTTGAGTACTGACCTTAGCGAAGATGCATTAAAAACGGCTAAAGTCGATGATGCTTATTGGGGGGTGCCTGTTATACAAGGTAACCACTTAATGTTGTTTTATAATAAAAAGTTTGTCGAAGAACCCGTAGCTAGTTGGCAAGAACTTATAAAAACATCTCAGCAATATCGAGATAATAATCTTATGCCAATTGGCTGGAATTATACTGATATGTACTTTTTCATGCCATTTCTATTCGCTTTTAATGGGCAACCTCTAGATGGTGATATGATCACTTTAGATACGCCTGAAATGGTTGAAGCACTTGATTACTATCAACAACTCTCTGTTCAGCAAGTTGTTGATAAAACATGTAATTATAATTGCTCTCAGCAACGTTTGATTAAAGGTGAAGAAGCTTATGCAATTAATGGTGATTGGGCATATCAAGACTTAAAAGATGAAATGGGTGATGATTTAGGGGTGGCATTGTTGCCAACACTTAACAGCAAACCTATGTATTCAATGAAAAGTACGTTTGTCTTTACCCTTCCTGGTAAATTGACAAAAAACAGTGAGAGGGAAAATAGAATTGCAGCTTTCCTAACATTTGTTCAGCGTGAAGATAACCAACAGTGGGTCTACCAAAATTATCATTTATTACCTGTTCATCAAGCTTTATTTCAACAGGTTGTTTCTCAAGCAAAGGGTGATGAATTAGTGTTATTACAGCAGCTACAATTTGCTAAGCCGATGTCATCGGAAACAAACATGGCTATTGTTTGGGCTGCAATGGAAAAAGGTTATCAACGGTTTAGAAATGGTTTATCAGCGAAAGAATCAGCACAGTACATGCAGAAGGTAGCTAATAAACAGAGCAAGCGGTTACGATGAAAATGAAATTACGCCTGAAGTATTCTCTTGCATCATTAATGATACTTATCGCAGTGATACCTGCGGTGATTGTTGGTGGGCTACTACTTAAACAGCAGACTGAAATTGAAACCAATTATCAGCGAGAAAAACTTGAGCGTTTAAGCAATACACTAAAGCAGGAATTCAATTATCGTTTTTATGTTTTATCAACCAGCTTAGATGTACTTTCTAGAGATCGCTTGTTAGTTCAAGCGATGGATGACTTTTTTCTTACTAGCCACGTACGTGAAACATTAGATTCGTTAGTGAGAAAGGTGCCGTTAGTTGAAGCTGCTTATTTGATTGATAGCGACTGGGAAGAGGTTGAGAATTACAACGGAATTTCAGGTCAAAATAGCTTCAGTAAGATAAAGCACTATCTCGCTGAGCAGTACGAAAAAAAGTTGTTAGAAAACGGCTATCAATGGCTATTTACTTATGTAGATAAAGAGCTCGTTTTAGATGAAGAGAACCCCTCTGATGATGGGCTTATTGTTGTTGACCCTATTTACTCTTCAGTATTATCTAGTGGGCTGAAAAGAAAACCTGTTGGGTATTTAATTGTAGTCATTCCGACTGAAAATATTAGTAAAATGTTGAGAATGTATTTGACTGGCGATGAAAAGGTTACGTTTTTACGTAATGAAAAAGAAATCTTGAATATTAAATCAGATGGGTCTTTGGGGAGTAACGGGATACTAACGTTAAACCAAAAAATTAAAATAGACAGTGATTTAATTTCGAACCCGCTTGAATACGAGATTAAGATCTCGATGGATAAAAAACCGGAAGAGGATAAGTTTACCCATTCGCTTCAGATTATTTCTATTGTGGGTATCTGTATGGTTATTGTCGGCATATTTGGTGCAGCGATAACCTACCGTTGGGTAACGCGCCCACTGGCTGCTTTGATGGTAATGGTAAGGTCGTACTCTCGTGGTGATTATAACCAGCGTGAGCGAAAGTTACGATTTTCTGAATTCTATCAAGTCGGGGAGTTGTTTCATGATATGGCAACCACGATTGAAGAGCAGCTTGAAGATCTAGCATCCAAAAATACAGAGCTGAAACAGGCTAATAATCAGAAAGAAGAATATAACCGTCAGCTGATCAACTTTAATGACAAATTAGAGAAAAAGGTAGAGGAAAAAACAGGGGAATTAACGTTATCACTTGAGCGAGAAGAAAGGCGCCGTGAAATATTGAAATCCTTATTGGCATTTAGCTCGAAGCTGCAACAAGAAGATATTAAATCGGTTGCACTCGCCCAAGTTTCAAGCCTGTATCCTGAAGCTAATTGGGCACTAAAGCTGAGTAAAATCGATAATAACCAATGGCAATCAGACGGTATTATTGAGTCTGTGTTAGCTAAAGTGGATGCAGTTCAAAATAAAGCTGAGTACTTTTTTGTTCCAGATATTAAATTATTGTACTGTTTCAATTTGATTGATTCTTCAGGTCAATTGCTAGGGCGTCTAGTGATGAAAAGTGAGAAGTTAGCAAGAACTGACTTGGAAATTGTTTCATTGTTTGCGCGTCAATTGTCATCAACAATTGAAGGGCGGATACTGAACGCTGAACTTGAACGAATTGCTGTAACCGATGCATTAACAGAGCTACCCAATAGAAAAGCATTTGATAACGATTTTAAAAACAATGCTGAGCGATTGAAGCGTTACCCCGAGCGACAATTTGGTTTATTTATTATTGACGTTAATAAGCTTAAACAAGTTAATGATGAATTCGGTCATTATGTGGGGGATGAATTACTAAAAGCGGTATCAGAATTATTGATAGGTGTTTGTCGTCAAACAGATAGAGTTTACCGTTTAGGTGGTGATGAATTCGCTATTTTGTTAGAAGAAGGTAGCGAGCAAGCTTGCCGCCGGTTATCAGCTCGTCTTGATAGTACTCGAGGTCATTCCTTTACGCAAATAGAGACGGGCGAGTTATTGCCTATTCATTTTGCTTTAGGCTGGCTAAGTAGCGAAAGTATTTCCCCTGAAAAGATGTTTAAAGCAGCAGATAAAGCGATGTACAAAGATAAACAAGCCTACCGTAATAGTAACTAGCCTAAATGTTACAAAACCACCGTGTATAAGATTTGTTGCTAATTCAGATACAAGGTGGCTTTTTATTAGATTTCTAGTGGTTAGAAAACTCTTCGCCTCTTTCAATTTTAGCCATGCGATCATAAAGGATAACATTGACTGCAGCAGCTAAATTCATGCAACCTTTGGTTGGTACATAAATCGTATCGCGACAAAAATCTGTGATCTCTTTTTTTAACGTACCGTCTTCTGGTCCAAAAATATAGAATGCGCGCTCAGGGTGCTTATATTCTGGTAGTGGCTTTGCGCCTTCTATCAGATCAACAGCAACAGGCGTACAACCAACAGGAATGATGTCTTTTAACTCTTGCACACCAATCAGAGGAATATTATTGATGACATTTTTCGTATCGGTACAGAATTGCTTAGCAAGGTCATAGCGTGTGCCAGTATAAAAAACAGAGTTAACACCATAACAGCCAGACGCGCGTAAAACGGAGCCAACATTTTCTGGTGTCTTTGGATTAAACAGACCTATGCAAGTGTAACCTTTACTTTTTTTGCTCATAATGTACATCTTAACTGAAAAATTGAAGCGGGATTATATGTGTTTAAAAATCAGGGGATTACAACTGGAAAAGTGTGTGAATCCCTAGCACGTATAATATGGATACTGATAAAAAAACATAATAGATTTGTATTTATTACGCTTTGAACAGCGAAGTTGCAGCTCTAATATTAACCGCAACACTTCTTGAATTTTTTACCACTGCCGCATGAACAAGGGTCATTACGGTTAGGTGTTTTTTCGAAGGTTGTCGTTTTAGGCTTATTCAGCAAGCCGTTTAAATCAACAATGTTTTCCTCAACGTCAGCGTTTACTTCGATTGTTGCGAATAACGTGTTCTCTTCTAGAATTGCTTCAACTTCTAGTTTACGTGCTTCAGTTTGTACGATAACAGAAATTGGGTTCTCTTCTGTACCAGGCTTAGCTTCACGCTTAGTGTTGTAACCACAGCTTGAGTGTTTAGGTTTTTTTTCAATGCGGCCTTTAAAGAAAAATTTAGACATTACGACTTCCTGTATACACACATTTACCCATTTCTCTTAAGAGCTGATGGGAAATTTGAGTAAGGTGTTAATAGAAAAAGCCTGCTCAACAAGCAGGCTTTTCAAAATATTGGGCGTTTATATTACGAGTAACGCTGAAAATTCAGCAGTTTTATGCCTCGTCGCCATCAGTTGGCGATAATGTTAACGGGATCACAGCTTTCAAGCAAGTTTTCAGACGTTTTGAGCGCATATATTCTCACTATTTATTGATCATGAGCAGACTATATTGGGTCGAAACCCATAAATTTCTTCCTACTTTATAACAGCTAAAACACAGTGCTGAGAAGTGACGTTAATCGGCGGGTTTTGAAAAAGTGTGGATGTAACAGTCTTTGACTAAGCTTCATACAGTTTAAGCTTTTGCCTATTAATACGATAGGTAATACCGAATATCACTGAAAACTATAAATGCTAACATCATGAACAGCCAGCAAAACTGATTGCTACCTCAGATCGCCGATCTGTGTTAAATGGGAAAATTATATGGTTAAGCCAGAAAATAACGCGATTGTTATTTTTGGTGCGTCAGGCGACTTGACTCACCGAAAATTGATTCCAGCATTTTATCACCTCTATGCTAATGGGTTATTACCAGAAGATTTTGCAATTTTAGGCGTAAGTCGCACAGCGTACAGTGACCAAGATTTTCGTGAAAAACTAAAAATTTCACTCTCAGAAACAGAAAAGGTAAACGAAGAAACGCTAATTAAATTTTGTGAGCATTTATATTACCAAGCATTGAATACGTCAGAAGTGGCTGAATATGCGCTGTTAAAACAGCGTTTGGGTGATTTGAATGATAAGCATCATACCCAAGGTAATACTGTCTATTACTTAGCAACCCCACCTAGCTTGTATGGTGTTATTCCTGAATGTTTGGGGGCACATGGCTTAAATGATGAAATGCAAGGTTGGAAAAACCTTATTGTTGAAAAGCCATTTGGTTACGATTTAGCATCAGCCAACGAGCTTGATGAACGTATTCACGCACATTTCAAAGAGCAGCAAATTTACCGTATTGACCACTACTTGGGCAAAGAAACGGTGCAAAACCTTCTTGTATTTCGTTTTGCCAATGGGATGTTTGAACCACTATGGAACCGCAACTTCATCGATTATGTTGAGATCACGGCAGCTGAATCTTTAGGTGTAGAAGAGCGCGGTGGTTATTACGATGGAGCAGGTGCTGTACGTGATATGTTCCAAAATCACTTACTTCAAGTACTTGCTATGGTTGGAATGGAGTCGCCAGCAGCAATCAATGCCGATTCTATCCGTGATGAAGTTGTAAAGGTTATGCAAAGCTTTCAGCCTTTATCAGAAAAAGATTTAGAAAAGAATCTTGTGTTAGGTCAATACACTGAATCTACGGTACGAGGGGATTATTTACCTGGTTATCGTGAAGAACATGGCGTAGCAGATGATTCTCGAACAGAAACGTATGTCGGTATGAAGATGTTTATCCAGAACTGGCGTTGGAATGGCGTGCCATTTTACGTTCGTACTGGTAAGCGTTTACCCACTCGTGTTACGGAAGTGGTCATTCACTTTAAGAAAACACCACACCCAGTGTTCGGAACCAATGCACCAGAGAATAAGCTGATCATTCGTATTCAACCCGATGAAGGTATCCTAATGAGCTTCGGTTTGAAAAAGCCAGGAGCTGGTTTTGAAGCTGAAGAAGTTTCCATGGATTTTCATTACGGTGATTTAGAAGAAACGAATATGCTTACCGCTTACGAGCGTTTATTACTTGATTGTATGAAGGGTGACGCCACGTTGTTTGCCCGAACTGATGCGGTAAAAGCGTGCTGGAAGTTCGTTCAACCTATTCTTGACTATAAAGAAAACCCTGAACATTTATTTGGTTATGCGGCAGGTACTTGGGGACCAAAAGAAGCAGATGAGTTATTACAAGGCGACGAACGTAATTGGCGCTTTCCGTGTAAGAACCTGACGAATACTGACTACTGTGAGTTATAACCATGATGAATTACCGCGTATTTGAAACTCCCGTTCATGTTGTGCAGTCGTTAGCAGAAACAATGTTGGCATTTAGCCAAGAAGGACGACCAGTCCATATTTCTCTCTCTGGTGGCAGTACGCCGAAGTTATTATTCAAGACACTAGCGCAATCTCCATTCGCTGAACAGATTGTATGGAATAACCTGCATTTTTGGTGGGGTGATGAGCGTTGTGTAGAGCCGACAGATACCGAAAGCAACTTTGGTGAAGCAAACGAACTGTTGTTTAAACATATAGCACTACCAAACGCTAATATTCATCGCATTCGTGGTGAAGATGAACCTGAGCAAGAATCTGGGCGTTTAGCCGGTGAAATGGATACCGTTATTCCGCATAAAAACGGCTTACCTGCGTTTGATTGGATTTTGCTAGGAATGGGAACCGATGGGCATACCGCGTCATTATTCCCAAACCAAACGAACTTCAATGACCCAGCACTGACAGTGATTGCAGCACATCCTGAAAGTGGTCAGTTGCGTATTTCAAAAACGGCACGTTTACTTGAAAATGCCGATCGCATTACGTATTTAGTTTTGGGTGCCAGTAAAGCTGATGTAATCAAAGAAATTAATGATCAACCAGCAGAAGCATTGCCATACCCAGCAGCAAAAATTAAGGCCGTACACGGTCAAACAGAATGGTTTTTAGATTCAGACGCAGCCAAAGCGCTAGTGTAAAGGAGAGTAGGATGAAAGGTGATATTGGTGTAATCGGTTTGGCTGTAATGGGTCAGAATCTGATTTTAAACATGAACGATCACGGTTTTAAAGTCGTAGCGTTTAATCGAACCGTTGCTAAAGTGGATGAATTTCTAGCGGGCCCTGCGAAAGACACGAACATTATTGGCGCAACGTCTTTAGAAGACCTTGTAGCAAGCTTAGAAGCCCCCCGTAAAGTGATGCTGATGGTACGTGCTGGTGATGTGGTTGATCATTTCATTGATAGCCTTGTGCCTTTATTAGATAAGGGCGACATCATTATTGATGGTGGTAATTCTAATTACCCTGACACGAACCGTCGCGTTGCTGATTTAGAAGCAAAAGGTATTTACTTCGTCGGTACGGGTGTATCGGGTGGTGAAGAAGGTGCACGATTTGGGCCTTCGATTATGCCGGGCGGCTCTCCTGAAGCTTGGCCACATGTGAAGCCGATTTTTCAAGCAATCTCTGCAAAAACCGATCAAGGTGAAGCGTGTTGTGATTGGGTAGGTAAAGATGGATCGGGTCATTTTGTTAAAATGGTTCACAACGGCATCGAATACGGTGATATGCAGCTGATCAGTGAAGCATATCATTTCATGAAAGAAGGCTTAGGGCTATCTTATGATGAGATGCAAGCAATCTTTAAAGAATGGAATGACACTGAACTCAATAGTTACTTAGTTGAAATTACAGCCGATATATTAGGCTACCGTGATGAAGATGGCGAACCGCTGCTAGAGAAAATTCTTGATACGGCAGGTCAAAAGGGTACTGGTAAATGGACGGGAATTAATGCACTCGACCTTGGTATTCCGCTAACGCTGATTACTGAGTCTGTGTTTGCACGTTGCCTGTCAGCCATTAAAGATCAGCGTGTGGAAGCTGAAGTGTTATTTGGCAAAGCCATTCAACCGGTTGATGGTGATAAGAAAGAGTGGGTTGATGCACTGCGTCAGGCGCTGCTTGCTTCAAAAATTATTTCTTATGCACAAGGTTTTATGTTGATTCGTGAAGCCTCAGAAGAAAATAATTGGTCACTGAACTACGGTAACGTAGCACTCATGTGGCGTGGCGGTTGTATTATACGAAGTGCTTTCTTGGGCAATATTCGTGATGCATACGAAGCCACACCTGATATTAAGTTCTTGGGTACTGACCCATACTTTAAAGATATCTTGGTCGATGGCTTACCAGCATGGCGTAAAGTGGCTGCGAAAGCAATGGAAGTGGGTTTGCCTATGCCAACAATGACATCAGCATTAACATTCCTTGATGGTTACACAACAGGTCGTCTACCTGCCAATATGATTCAAGCACAACGAGACTACTTTGGTGCGCATACGTATGAGCGCTTAGACCAACCTCGTGGTCAGTTCTTTCACACGAACTGGACAGGTACGGGCGGTGATACAGCATCTACCACGTACGATGTGTAATCTCGTATAATTGGTTCTTAATTATTCAATAAAAAACCACCGTTCAGTCAACTGGGCGGTGGTTTTTTTAGGGGAAATATGGCCTATAGAATCAGTTATTAGCCTGTTTCTGCTGAATCAGCGACATGAAACTTGCCACTATGTTAAATGTTTTTAACATACCATTTGTTCCGTTTACTATTTTGTGTATCGTTTGTATATATTGATTTCTTTGAATAAAAAGTGAATATTTCGCACTAGTATGGTGCGCTTTTGCTTTAAGTTGGTGCGTTTAAATGCGGCGAATTAAGGGGGTTATTGGCAGTTTATATTTAAATTTGATGAACGCGCATATGAATACCTGTTGCATATCAGTGTGTTGCTGTGAATAAATAATTATATTTAGCCATTGGATAGAGTAGAGCTCTCTGTGTAAATGTTATCTTTTTGTGCTTGCTGTCACACGGAATGGTGTTACAAAATAAAAAACTTAACAATTCACTTACAATCTGTTTATTATGCTGCTGAACATTATTTACCAAGCTATATAACAGGGAGTTTTATGCAGGAGTTTGTAGATTTTCTAAACGGTATTATTTGGAGCCCAATCCTCATTTATTTGTGCTTGGGTGCTGGTTTGTTCTATTCCATCGCAACACGCTTTGTACAGTTAAGGCACTTCCGCGAAATGTGGAGACTGCTTCTTTCTGGCAAAAGTTCCGATCAAGGTATTTCCTCTTTTCAAGCATTAGCAGTTTCGTTATCGGGGCGTGTAGGTACAGGTAACATAGCAGGTGTTGCAGCGGCTATCGGTTTTGGTGGTCCTGGTGCAGTATTCTGGATGTGGGTTGTGGCATTTCTTGGTGCAGCAACAGCATACACTGAATCAGCGTTAGCACAGATTTATAAAGAAGAAGATGAAGACGGTCAGTTCCGTGGTGGCCCAGCTTACTACATTGAAAAAGCAATGGGACAAAAATGGTACGCATGGGTTTTTGCCATCGCAACCATCTTTGCATGTGGTATTTTACTTCCTGGCGTTCAATCAAACAGTATCGGTAATGCGGTAGAAGCTGCATTTGGTCCTGGCGAAATGATTGAAACGGCTATCGGAACAATCAGCTTTGCTAAGATTGTGACAGGTACAATAATTTCTATCATTCTTTCTTTCATCATCTTTGGTGGCGTTAAGCGTATTGCTAACTTCACACAGATTGTTGTGCCATTTATGGCATTGGCATACATTGTTGTTGCTTTCATCATCATTCTTCTAAACATCGGTCAAGTACCAACTGTTTTTGCAATGATTGTGGGTGATGCCTTTACACCGATGGCTGGCTTTGGTGCGGCGATTGGTTGGGGTGTTAAGCGAGGTGTTTACTCGAACGAAGCGGGTCAAGGTACTGGTCCTCATGCAGCAGCTGCAGCAGATGTTGAGCACCCAGCCCAGCAGGGTCTTGTTCAAGCGTTTTCTATCTACATTGATACATTACTTGTTTGTTCAGCCACGGCGTTCATGATCATCATCACTGGTGCGTATAACGTACACGGTGGTGCTGAAGGTGTATTCCTTGTTCAGAATCTAGCGACAAATATTGGTGCGAATGGCCCAGTCTTTACACAGATGGCAATTGAAAGTGCAATGCCAGGTATTGGTAAGCCATTTATCGCCTTTGCGTTGTTCTTCTTCGCATTCACTACGATTCTTGCTTACTACTATATTGCTGAAACCAATGTTGCATACATTCGTCGTACGTTCAAAGTGCCTGGTTTGATGTTCATCTTAAAAGGTGTGCTTGTTGTGGCAACTTTCTATGGCACAGTGAAAACAGCGAACTTAGCATGGGCTTTGGGCGATGTGGGTGTAGGTTTGATGGCATGGTTGAACATTGTCGGTATTCTGATTGTCTTCTTCTTAGGTAGACCTGCGCTTAAGGCTCTTAAAGATTATGAAGCGCAACAGAAAGCGGGTGTTACTAAATTTACCTTTGACCCTGTCAAGTTAGGTATTAAAAATGCGGACTTCTGGGAGAAGAAACTTAAATCTCAGGGTAAACCAAAGGCAGTTGAAGACGTTGCTGATGGTGAGCCAATTAAGCCTATTGCTTAATAACGGTTAACTTATAACGTGAAAAGGGGCTAGCTATCGTGCTAGCCCTTTGTTTTTATGAGTATATAGAGTTTGTATTTACTCTATTGCAATAAGTTTTCATTATCATTTTTATAAATAATGATAATTTCAAGGAATTAAAAGAGGATTATATACTCACTCCATCAAAACGAATAATGAATCAATTATCTGAATTTGGAGTAAATTATGAAAATGAATCATGTCGGTATTATGGTGGGTGACATGGATAAAGCTGTTGAGTTTTATACTAATGCTCTTGGTCTTAAAGTCGTAATGGGCAATACCAAGGTTGAAGAAGAGCGCGAAACAGCAATCGGTAGAATGTGTGTTGCAGTTTTTGGTGAAGGTTTTAAAGGCTTTAACATTGCACATCTAGTCACTACTGATGGTATTGGTATTGAGCTATTTGAAATGAAAGAGCGCCAAGAGCGTCACGAAGTTGATTTTTCTCGAATCGGTATTTTCCACTTCTGCCTTCAAACAGATGACTTCCATGGTGTTATTGAGCGTACTAAAAACTTTGGCGGTAAAGTACGCATGGATATTATGCGTTACCACCCAGAAGATAATAACAAGCAAGCTAAGATGGTGTACTTAGAAGACCCATTTGGCAACCTATTTGAGCTTTACTCACATACTTATGAAGAGACTTATGCGTCTGAGTATGAGTAATTAATAACACAAAGAACAATGATGAGGGTTGGCCATAGCGCCAGCCCTTTTTTGTGCTGCCTTTGCTTGAATTCAATTGTTATACCAACCTAAATAAGTACCTGTTCATTCTTGCTGATTAAAATCGATAATAACAGCGTTAGAAATTTTATAATTAGAACCACTAGTTACTTCAATTTCTGCCTTGTTCTTACTGATTTTTCTTGCGCAAATTTATGACCATTTACTTATCCAGATTGGTATTAAATAGCCAACCTGTATAAATAGGTTGACCATGATAACTGAACTCAGTGTTAATGGAATAATTAAGCATTATCTGAGGGCTTCAACAAAGCCGCACCAACCCGATATTCACGTTTAGCAGCATTTTTTCTCCTGATGTGCACGTTTCTTATTATACTGATCTAATATGCTTGAAGGCATCTATCTCTCCATATAGCCGCGGAAAGTGGCTGATATATATCACGAAGGTATGTATCAAAGGAGCTGTACATGAACAAAATTCTGGTTGCTACTGTTGTGGGGCTTTTTGCATGTCTGGCTCAGGCCAGTGAGGAATTGCAGCTTTTTCATGCCAACTATGAAGCTTACTATCAAGGCGCTCACTTGGGAAATGGCGTCAGAAAGTTAGAGCGTTTGCCAAATGGTAAGTACCGGATGAGTAGCGAAAGCAAACTCAGGTTCCTGCTCATATCTGATACACGTTACGAGGCGACTGAGTTTACATATCATGACGGGCAGTTGCAGCCAGTCTCTTATTATTTTACTCGGAAAGGAACAGGCCGCGACCATCAAATGCTGGTTAATTTTTCCGCCAGGCAAGCTTGGGTGAACTATGACAATAAGAAGAAAGTGATTCAGGTCAAAGAGGTTTTATTTGATCCTCTTTCTTACCAGGTACAATTAAGGCTCGATGTAATGCGGGATAAATTAACCTTTACTTATCCAGCGGTGATTAAGGGTAACTTGCGTCAGCTTGATTTTGAAGTGGTGGGAGAGGAGTTATTGAAGCTGCCTTATGGCAAAGTAAATACCATTAAGCTGAAAAAAGTCAGAAAAAACAGCAAACGCGAAACCTATATCTGGTTAGCCAAAGAGCTGAATTATATCTTGGTGCGCCTACAGCAAAAAGAAAACGGTAATGAAGAAGCAGATTTAAGATTAGCCAGAGTCAAATTTCTATAAATGGCACTTGAGCAATGCTGCTGGACTTGTACTGAATAGGATGAGGATATGAACCAACAAAGTTTGACTTATATACTGACTGCGAGTTGCCCCGGACGCTCGGGTACTGTGGATGTTGTAACTCGCTTCCTACGGAAATTTGGCTGCTACATTACTGAACTGAATTCCTTTGACGATGCACTGAACCAGCGTTTTTTTATTCGCACGGTATTTCGCATGGAAGATAATGCCCCGCTTGATCAATCTGCGTTTTGCGCCACCTTTGCCGAGCGGGCCGAAGCGTTTGATATGGAGTGGGAGCTGACGCCGTCAGATTACCGACCTAAAGTGGTGATCATGGTGTCTAAATACGAGCACTGTCTGAACGATCTGTTATACCGCTTCCGAACCGGCAATCTTCCGGTCGATATTCGAGCTGTGATTTCCAATCACCCTGATCTACAGTCACTGGCCCAGTGGCACGATATTCCTTATTACCACTTTCCGATCAATGCAGATACTAAGCCGCAGCAGGAAGCTCAGGTACAAGCCGTTTTAGATGAAACTGGCTGTGAGCTGCTGGTGCTTGCCCGCTATATGCAGGTGCTTTCTCATGAAATGTGCGTTCGCTGGGCGAGGAAGGCCATCAACATCCACCACTCGCTGTTACCTGGCTTCAAAGGGGCTAAGCCTTATCATCAGGCCTATAACAAGGGGGTCAAGTTGGTGGGGGCTACAGCCCATTATGTCAGCGACCATCTGGATGAAGGACCGATTATTACTCAGGGAATGGGAACCGTAAACCATACCTATTATCCCGCTGATTTGGCTAGAAAAGGGATGGATGTCGAATCCCTGACATTGGCCCGAGCCATTCAATATCACGTCGAGAAACGCATATTTCTATTTAACGACAAAACCGTAGTGTTCGAACGCTCGTGAGCTGAAGGTTAGTTTTCACCAACAGTTTTGCTGAGGGGGTTATGTGGGGGGGGGCAACTAACCAGGTAAGACAGCTCTACCCCAGTGATGGCCCAATGATTACTAGTAAATCGCCTCAACATTGAAGAGACGATTCAAGGGGGCTAATGTAATGAACCATCCCGCCCCATAGCGTCCGTCACGCTATGATTATGGTGACAATTAATAAGCAATTAATTGATAAGTGGGAAATGAATGAATAGAAAGTTATCGGATTTAGTATGATTGCAACGCTCGCTTCACCCCAGCAATATATTCAGGATACAGTGAAATATCGTTATGATCGGCTCCGCTGACTAGAACCGAGTCGATCAGTTGCTCTGTGAATTGATCTTTTAACCGCTCGCTTCTTGCCCGCGGGATTACCCGATCGTTTTCCGCAATAAAGATATAAGTTTGTGCAGTAATGTTTTTCGCCCTGTTTATTGACTGGAACTTATCCTGAAGAAGCAGGGAGACCGGAAACATCCAGTAGATATTCTTGGCGACATTTACGATGCTATCAAAGGGAGTGACCAGTAGCAGTTTTTCCACCTGCCGGTTAAAACCGCCACATAGGTGGCAACACCTGAGCCAAGGCTTCTACCCATCAAAGAGATCTGTTCATGGTTTACCTTTACCCGATCAAAAATATACAAGGCATCGTGATAGAGATATGCTTCGCTAGGCGTACCAGTACTGTTGCCATAACCCCGATACGGAATTAAATATACGCTATAATTCGACAATACAGCTTCAAAAAATGCGATGTTATTTTCAATACGTTCTGCATTGCCACCATAATAGATTAATGCTTTCGGCTGGCCCTCATTAACCACCCAGCCACTCAACTGTACACCGTCGGTAGTAAAGCTGATTTCAGTTATTCCTCTTACCGCAGCTGATGGTTGCGGAAAATATATAAATTTACGTTGCAAAACGAACAGTAGCAGACAGAATATAATATAGATTAGCAGTATTGTCGTTAAGGTACTTTTCATACCCGTTTCCCGCCGTGCTTAGCCATACGCTTATAATAGACAAAACAATAAATACTGAGGTTAATTAGTAAAGCAAAGATGCCAAGCATGACCTGAATATTAGGAGTTAAATTATTCGGATAAATGATAGGAATCAGATAATGCTCGACAAATCCTTGCTCATAATCAGCCGAACCAGCAACTCGCCTCAAGTGATTTTCCAACGGAGTCAATGGACAAATCCAACCCTTAAAACTAATCAGCGTTGCCCAGATGACGGCAGGGAGATGCACAAAAATAAGAGAGCCGCGTAACATAAGCAATAGCCCGCCCAAAAGTACAAAAATGATAAATAGCAAATGCACTAGCACCAGCAAATCTGCCAGTATTAGGTAAGTCATTATTTTCACCTTACATATTAGCCCATGCTTGATATTATAAGTTATATACTCGTTACCTATAGAAATGCAAAAATCAGCATATCTATAGCAATTTCATAAATTGATAACGCCTATTAAGGGTTTTGTTGAAGCGCTCAAATAACCCACAAAATGCATTTCACACCGCATAAGTCTGCTGTAAATAACGCAGGATATCTTTTGACTCAAACATTTCTATGCTGGTATTCGGATCAATCAGATAGGGCACCTGTACATTGCCGTGTCGCCTGAAAAATTCATCCCGCTTGGTATTTGGCAATGGCCTGTAAGTCTTAAGGGTCCAGTGGATATTGGCCAGCCCCATATCTGAAAATTGCTGTTTCCCAAGGTTGATCAGGATATAAGTCAGCTCAAGTTCGCATAGTCGCTCACGGACAGGACGGGAAAAAGGACTGGACTCAAAACTGTATAAGATCAACGGCAGATCTGGTTGTTGAGATGGCCGCGCTTTAATGCCGGCCCCAAAACGAACTCCTGTTGCCAATTTGGATGTCAGACTGCTTTTTAGTATGCTGGCAAATTCTCTTGGTGCTTGCATTTCTTTGTACTGTTTAAACAGGTAACGGACAATCTCAATAGCCCCTTTGGTTACGCTTGGGCTATTGAGATCAACCAGCATTGGGGGGCTAACACCATTGAATACCGATTTAAATTTAGTGATATTTAGCCCGCCGGCGGGACAGGGAGCGACGATAACATCCAAGTTCAGCTCGGTTAGTACTTCGCGCACAAGCCGACACTCCGGGTTGCCTTCTTGATCAAACAAGATCAGCATTTGCTTAGGCTGAGCGGTGGTTTTGCTGGCCAAGGTTCCGTGCCAGAACCGACAACTCGAGGCCAGAGTTGATGTCGTGATATCCAGCAAATGGTTCATGTGCTCACCTGTTATCCATATTAGAGGGGGGGGGATGGAATACACATCCAGGGTAAGTAAAAGCAGTTGCAGTGAGTATTTAATCTAAAAAAGCACCCGACGGCGGTTCTGTCGCAAATAGAGTTTTTTAGCCAAAATCCAAATTTAAAATCGATTGAAAACAGATTGTTAAAAAATGAAAAAACGTCCAAATTTACTATTTGCGACAAAACCTTATCTTCTCCCTTTATATTCCTGGATTAGAGTAGATACGGTTACCTTGTGTTTATTGTGTATCTTACAAAGATAAGCCGTTTTTCTTTTCAAATAATTGTCGCTCTGGATTGGGTTCCACATAGTCGATGATGCCGCGATAATCTATACGATCAGAGTCGATTTCTTCAAAAGCCGCTTTATCAAGCGTGACGATCAAAATACGTCGTTCTGGCATAGCGTCAGTGATTGTTCCACCAAGCTTATTCACTAAAGATTCAGTTTTTTCCTGCATATCAGGCTTATATTTCAGATAGTAGCTTATCTGCATATTTTCCTGACCTTGCTCTGACTGTTGATCAGAGGCTGGAAAAAGCATGTTTGGGTTATTAGCATGTGCAGGAATACTAAAAAGAGCAGTAAATCCAACAGCTAGCCCAACACTCAATAAAGCCTGTGAACGTAGTTTCATTTGCATAGGTCAACCTTATTTAAAGTTGATACGCCAGTTGTTTAGAGTACCAGTATCACGGCGAGAATCATCGTACACTTTCAATTGCCAAGTGCCTTCAGATTCGACACCAGTAAAATCAGCTTCAAATAATTTAATGATATCATTGCTTGAACGTCCGCTATTATTATGTAAAACAACGCTTTGACCTGTTGGTGATATTAACGCCACGTTTAGATCACCGATATAGGTATGAGTGATGTTAAGATCAACCGTTACCACACCTGCGTCACCTTGACGGGTGACATTAATGTCGCTTGTGATACCTGAAAGGTTATTGTCTGGAATAGCTGTTACTTGTGCATTTTCAAAGCTACTTGCCTTAGAACCACCTCCGCTACCGTCTGGGCCATTACATCCTGCATCTAAATATTCTTTAGCTGCGACAGTGTTGATAAGACCATTACCAGTACGATTATCTCGACCTACAACATCAATATCTTCCGCTGTGGCATTTAGCGCATCTCGGACTTGTTTAGCTGAACATTGAGGGTGATAACTCCATACTAGTGCTGCAACACCTGTTACGTGTGGTGTTGCCATTGATGTGCCGTTGTAGTATTCGTAATCTTCGTTAACCGAACTATCGACAGTAATCGTTTGGCCAACAGCATTTGTTAGCTCAAGACCAAGATCTCGATCGACAGATACAGACACTAGATTGTAACTGTCATTAGTATCAACGAGGAACGGATTTTGTAGACCAGCAAGTTCAGCATTACTGTATACAATTGCCGCAGATGCCCCCGCGTTGTAGCAAGCTTTTACAGCATCAACTTCAGGATAGACACCGGATGAGTCTTGATTACCTATACGCTCAGTAAGACAGATTTTCCCGGTCATATCACCACAGTTAAAACTACCTGAAGAGGTGTCACAATGGGCAAGTTCACCCGTTTTTGAACCTGGAACTGGTGACGATTCATAGCTGCCGTTAATATTAACTAGACGGTTATGCGGAACCACGCCACGATCAAAATAACGTTGACCAGCCAGTGAAATATCCGCAAGGCGACCTTCACCTAATGTAACGGTAGATAAGATCGCTTCGCCAGGTGCAGAGATCTCTACTTGATTAGTTGCCTGTGAAAAATCAGCATGATGTTTTTGGTTATCAATAGCAGCTACCGATACTACTGAATCATATGAAGCAGGGTAGCTGTGTGCGGTATTACCATCATTACCTGCAGCAGCAATTAGTAGCACTCCATTGTTGTAGTGATCTTTTAGTGTATTTTCTTCTGTTCGGCTTGAGTTATCACCACCTAAGCTCATATTGATCACGTTAGCGCCGTTTGCAACACAAGTATCAATCGCTTTCACTAAGCTTGAAGAGTAGCCCCAACCTGATTCATTGAATACCTTAACGATATGTAAGTTAGCATTCTGATTGGGTAAAACTCCTACTACACCTTCTGTGTTAGATATTGCTGCGATGGTACCGGCAACATGTGTACCGTGTGCGTTGTGATTACCTGGTGAAGACCAATTACCTGTACCACTATCGTTGGTTCCATCAACTTGGTTGCCGCTCAAATCGTTGTGGGCTAAATCGTAACCAGAATCGATAATACAAACGGTACGGTTGCCTGCATTACTGTCACTGAGCTGCGTAGCCCCAACAAAGGTTTGTCCCCATGGAAGGCTTTGGGAGAGTAGATAGCGAGGTTGATCGACTTCAACGTACTCAACCTCAGGGTTGCTTTGCAATTGGTTAATTGCTTTCGTATCGAGTAAAGCACTGTAAGCAGAAGCACTGCCAAACTTCTCAACCTGTTTAGCACTTAAGCGGTCAAGAAGCGTTTCTTGAGCAACACGTTCCCCTGAGAATGCTGTGCTTGCACTTCTTAGTGAACGAGTATTGTCCTGCTGCTCTTTAAACTTAACAATATATTTAACTGGGATATTCGGTTTACTAAAACTAGCCAATTCATTAGCGTTTGCTGATGCACTTACACCGAGGGCAATGGTTATCACTGATAACGTAATACCAGCAACGCTAATTTTATTTTTTCTGTTCATCCGCTCTTTCCTTTTTTTATGAGCATTTTTATTGCTTATAACCTAATGATGTTTATTCATTTTTTGTGAATATCTGTACCAGATAGGCAACATGCTACATATAGCTCAGTTAATTTATAAGCGTGAATAAAAACAAAAAAAAGATTAATAATTGCGCTGAAGATCTGATTATCAACTAACCAAGTAAGTATTTGCGGGGTGAATGCTCTGTTTGTAAGTGATTTGGTTGGTCAATCAAATGCAATTATATGTAACTTATCTGACTAATTAATACAGATGAAAAATCTGTGATTGCAGCAGTCACGCTGTAAATACGTAATGGGCATAGCAAGGGAGAAGACCATCTGACCTTGTAGGCCACATACCAGCGGATCGCCATTAGAATAGTGGCGGAAGGAAACTGTTTGTTGATGGGGTGTTTTTTTGAACAGCATCACAGAACCATTGCTCGCAATCGAGCATTATACCTTCTCCAGCTGCTCGAACGAACATTTGGGCTCTGTGAAATGGTTATTTGAAACCATGACTACGTTGAAGTACTGAGGTTATAAATGTTTGGTATATTCAATCCAAAAGAGCATATTGCTCCTTTACTCGGGGATTGAATTGATTCCACTTATAAGCAATTAAGATGGCAATTGTTCCTTGGTACTTTCTTTGATTATGCTGGTTATATGAAGGACAGTGTTTACTTACAAATTACTAGCTTGAAGTTTAGTTTTCGAACGAACCAAATTTTAAATTATTGGGCTACACATATGAATGTTATAAATATTGTGAGCAATATAGCAAGAGTAATGCTCGTTGGTGGAATATTAATTTCTGTGTATTTCTACCATAATCCTAAAATGGTGATGATAAGTTCTGTAACATCGTTAGTGGGAATGTTGGTATTAAAAGTAATGAGTATCATGTGTAATCGTGATTTATTGATTCTAGATATCGCTCAATCAACTGAGCGCTCATTTCTAATGGAAATTAAGAGACGCGTTGAAAATGAAAAATCATTCAATGATGAACTCATCAGCCTATGTAGTAATGCCACAAATGAGGTAGAAGCCAAATATAAAGTTATTCATAACTTAAATAGGCCTGTTGAAGCCGCTTGTCGCAAGAATCTGACCTAAAATTAGAATATCACTTTACTGATTTGGTCGACACTTGGCGTTGTTTAATACAAAGTTAGGAATTTAGGCGGTTGGGATGGAATATCAACATTTTCAAGCTTTAATAAAAGATGCATTATCTGATGGTGTTATATTTTATTATCCTGGTGGTGGCTCGTCGAAAGTGCAACAAGTATTAGTCTATAAAGTTGGTTATACAAGGTCTAAGTCGACAATATACCTTTCTATACCAGATATGTTTTCTACCTTTACCGAGTTTTCAGGCTCTAGTATTACATCTAATGACTTAAAACGATTTATGCCTGAAGTTTATGATTCTAAAGCTCTGCCGGCGGGGAATTCATGTAATTGCGCTTTTTTCTTTATGGTTATTAATAGTATAGGGTTGGCGGGAAATATTAACGGTAAAGGTGTAAGAGGGAATCCTTTTGGGATAATACTTAAGTAATGAGTTTCGTGCCAATCAAAGCAATCGCAGCGACCGCTATTACTCAGTAGTTTTAGCCTGATTTACCATAACGCCCGTGAATGGCTACCAAGCTGGTTTTTTCTGTATAAACAAGCAAAAAGGTCACGTCCGTGGCCTTTTCACACAAACATCTCTTGTGACTCATCTTTACCCCATTATTTGCTAGAACTATTACTCATTTACATCCTGTTCATGTCGATTTTCCATATCTGAAGTAATGTGGTAATGGGTCGTGTTCCTGAGAGTCAACATCGCTTATAACTCCCATTTGTGAGCGTTGCGCAAAATTTTTCGGTTCAGGTTCGTGGTGTTTTTTTGTCCGCTTTCAGAAAAAGCGTGCAAGAGAATTTTGCTCGAAATTTCCCTAAACAGATGTCTTTCCTAACCGTTGGCTGGTGCTGGCTAGCCGCAAGCATTCTGCTATTTTAGTTAGTATTGGTTCGTCTATCATTGGTGAATTAATCATATTCATATTGAGCACTAAATTACTTTTTAAAATACTTGAAGATACCTCTTGGATTTTGCAAGCATTAAACATTGATTCTGGTAACAGTGATATGGCGAAACCGGAATGAACGGCGGTGGCGACATTTTCGAGTATTGAACTGCTAAATACCTGCCGATATGAGATATTGGCTTTTTTCAATCCACTGATACATAAATCGCTAACGATGCAGTTATCATCATAAATGGCGACAGGTACTTCTTTCAGTTCTTTCAAATTGATATGGGTAGAGGCTGACCATATCAATCGCTCACTCCAGAGCAATAGATCATCTGTGTAGTCTGCTTCCCCTGCAACAATAGCAATATCCAATTCGCCAGCTTCCAGCTTCTCTCGTAAGTTTCGACTACGGTCACAGACTATTCTCGCTTCAAGGTTTGGAATCTCACGGGTCAATACTGGCATAAAGTAATTTAAAAAATCTTGGGCATAGTCCGTCGGAACGCCAAAATTGAACTGACCGGACAGGTCTCGCTCATTTAATGCCGAAAAGGTTGCGTTATTGAGTTTCAGAAACTGTTCGCTGTAGCCGAGTAAGGTTTCTCCGGCACCGGTTAATTGTATCCCCCGGTTGCTGCGTTCCATCAGCGTGCAGCCAACTAATTCCTCTAGTCTCTTCATCTGCATACTAACGGCTGCTTGAGAGCGGAAAATGGCTTCAGCTGCTTTCTTTAATTCTCCGGTCTTAGCGACCATGACAAAGGTACGTAATAACTCAAGATCGAGCAATAGACCTATTTTCAACCTTTTATCCATCTCAGCTATCTCTTCTGCTTTATAAATTAGACACTTACGATTCAGTTCATAAATTCTGAATCGAAGGTTCACTATTATTCGTTTGGTTGAAGTATACGTTTTTTTTATAGTTATAGGTAGTTGAGCTGTTCCGGCTTTCAAGCGCTGATACGTGAAGAAAGGGTTGGAATAGCAATATGTAAACAAGTTTTTGTCGTTCAATGAGATCGAAGAGAGTGGTATTACAATGAACAAGCTACCTAAGAAAATGTCTGGCGTTATATTGACTGGTCACGGAGGTTTAGAAAAACTGGAGTATCGCACTGACTTGCCAGTACCAACTCCAGAAAAAGGTGAGGTACTTATCAAGGTTGGAGCTAGTGCGGTGAACAATACCGATATTAACACCCGTATCGGGTGGTATTCAAAATGCGTAATAGAGCAAACCAATGCAGGTGCTTTCGATGGCTTTCAGACTATTAATGACAATGATGCCAGTTGGTCTGGTATTCCAGTTAAGTTTCCCCGGATACAAGGTGCTGATTGTTGCGGTGAAATAGTAGCAGTCGGAGAACAAGTCAGCTCTGACCGAATTGGAGAACGGGTGCTGGTGCGAACTTTGCAACAATCGGTAATGACAGAGGCTGAGTACAGTTGTATTACTTATGGCTCTGAGTGTGATGGGGGCTTTGCCCAGTATACCAAGGTACTGGCAACGGAAGCGTTTCCGATTCGAAGCTCGTTGAACGATGCTGAATTAGCTTCGTTTCCATGCGCGTACTCAACGGCTGAAAATATGATCGATCGGGCCAACGTTAAACCCAATGATACAGTTCTCATTACAGGTGCATCCGGTGGTGTTGGGTCAGCTGCGGTACAATTGGTCAAACGACGTCATGCTGAGGTCATTGCTATCTGTAGTGAAAATAAAATGGAGCAACTTATTGCGCTCGGGGCAGATAAAGTGATTCCACGTGGACGAAACCTACTTGATTTCTTGGGGCAAGACTCAGTGGATGTTGTAATTGATCTCGTTGCAGGGAAGCAATGGCCAGAACTCCCCGACCTACTACGAAAAGGAGGCAGCTATACTGTTGCAGGAGCAATTGCGGGGCCAATAGTGGAACTGGATGTCAGAACACTATATCTAAAGGATTTAAGTTTTTTGGGCTGTACTTACCAACCTAGATCAGTGTTCGAGAACCTGATCCGATATATTGAACGTAGTGAGCTTCACCCCTTAGTCGCTAAGCAATATTCATTGAAAGAAATTAAAAGCGCACAACAGGATTTCATGGCTAAAAAATTCGTAGGGAAGCTGATATTACTGCCGCCTCAGTAATATTGATTAAATTCGTTGACACCTTTATTTATTTTCGTTTGCTCAACACAGTATAAATGGAGTTGCCGAAGGGCTAAAACGCTGGCTAAGCATATAAGGGATTGAACAAAAGTTTAAGTTTTCAAGATACTTTCCCTAATGTAAATCAACCTTGTTGGAGTCGCAACTCTAACAAGGTTTTGTCCATATATGGTTTAGAGTAATTATGATCGTTTTGTGATCCTGCCTGACATTGTGATCAAACTATTGTCTGCTGACTGTAGTAAACAGAACTAATAAAATGGTTGAGAGAGGTTGAAAGGGTGTAACTAACCGTTATATTTGTAAAACCAGAGGTCTTAGCCTGAAGCCGCTTGGTATGGAGTTCATAGCCGTTGAGGCAGGAATAACGTAAAAATAAAAAAGCCCCAGTCATAACAACAGGGGCTCATAAGCGTTTCTAGTATTTAGCTTTAAATCATTTTCTCAACAGGCTTCCAACGTGCAAGCTCTGCAGGTAATCGAATACCTTGAGCTGCAAGTAGGTTAACGCGTGCAAGGTAAGCAGCACCATGCATTAGATGCTTGGTTAAATCAACAGCACGACGGTCTTGGTAGTTATCTAAGTAACTGCCTTTTGCCCATGCATTGAATGCCCCCAGAGCAGGACCAGCCCAAATTTGGTAATCCATCTCACGGCCTGCTTCGCCAGTGTTTGACCAACGGCTTGAAAGACCAAGATACCAGCGGAAAATCAGTGCCATTTTACGCTTAGGGTTGCCTTGCGCACGTTCAATTTGCTTAGGATCGCGCTCGTTAAAGTGAGCAACGGTTCCTTCCCAAATGGCATCTAGCGTTGAACGGAAAACCTGAGCTTCAAGCTTGTGGCGTTCGTCTGCTGGAATCGCTTCAATTGAATCGTAACGTGTGTAGATTTCGTACAGCTTGTTAGCGCGCATTGGGAACAATGTACCGCGCTTCACAACTTGTAGCTTTACACCCATTTCGAACATGTCAGCCGCAGGAGCCATTGCAACATCAGCCATCTCGGTAGTCGCAAGCAGTTTACGAGTATGTTCACTTGCTCCCGCTTCAATACAAGCTTGGTTGATTGACCCTGTCACAATGTAAGCAGCGCCCATATTGAAGGCTGCGAGTGCAGCATCAGGAGTACCGATACCGCCACCAGAACCTACACGTAGTGGTGTTTTGAATTGGTGCTTAGCTTGAATGGTTTCTTTTAACGCTAAAATAGTAGGCAATAGCGTAACAAGAGGGCGGTTATCTGTATGGCCACCAGAATCAGCTTCTGCTGTAATATCATCAGCCATTGGTACTAGCTGGGCTAATTCCATTTGTTCAGCAGTGATACGTCCTTCATCAACTAAGCCTTGAAGCATCTTAGCAGGTGCAGGTTCCATGAACTTAATCGCCACTTCAGTACGGCTTACTTTCGCAATCACCTTGTTTGCGATAACGATCTCGCCTTGTGCATCACGGCTTAAGCCTGCTGCACGGTATTGAACGATTTGCGGCGTTAGACCTAAGAATGCAGACGCTTCAACGGTACGTACTTTGTGTTTTAAAAACAGCTCAACGCTACCACGCTCTAGTGCGGGTTCACTTGGGCTGTGGATCAAGTTAAACGCGTAAGGGCCATTAGGCAGTGCTGCTTGAATACGGTTGATTGCCTGTTCTACACGAGAAGGAATCAGACCTGCGGCACCAAACGAACATAAAATGCCCGCCTGACCTAATGCAATCACTAACTCTTCAGAAGAGATACCGTTAGCCATTGCACCTGCGTAGTAAGCATATTTAACACCGTGTACACGACGGAAATCATTGTCGCCTAAACTTTGGGTGCCTAATGCTGGTGCGAAAGCACTTACTGGGTGTACATGGCTTGCACTTGCACTATCTCCAGATGTGATTTCAGCCTGCTGGCTAATGCCAACCCCTTTTTCAGGGTGATTCACTACGTAACAACCTAGGCTCAAATCTTTTAAAATTTTAGCCATTGCTGCATTATCAAAGTGAGTTGCATTTTCTTCAACCTGCCACGGCCATGGCGACAGCTTTTCATTATTCATTGTTTGCGTTGTCATATTCTATTTACCCTTACTTCAGGCTTCTTCAATACAGATTGCAATGTCTTTCACTTCGTAAATACGCAGACCGTCTTTACTTAAGTTGGCATCACCCACGATGATACGTTTACCGTCTTCATCTTTAATCGCGGTGATGTGTACATCTAATGACATTTGCTTGTTTAGTGGGTTAATTTGACCACGGTATTTCCATTTTACTTCAGATTGAATTTGACCAAACTTCGGCGAACGGAAACCTGCGCCTAAATCTTTGTTTAGGGCATAAGTTTGCATCAGTTCAATAATGGCTTCTACACCTAGTGAGCCTGGCATTACAGGATCTTGGTGGAAGTGGAATTGGAAGAACCAGTCACTCGGGTCGATAGTACGCTCGGCATATAAGTAACCTAAGCCTGCTTTACCGCCATCACTGGTAATATCTACTTTATCGATGAAGTTTAAACGGCCGCCAGCTAACTGGTAGTGCGGTTGTGCTTCACCTGTTGCTGAAAGTGGCGCGTTGAAGTAACGGCTTTCTTTATCAAGCAAGTTAATACTTACGTCAGGCGTACGGTTATTATCAACATGCCATGGGTAGGTGACTTTACCGTTATCCAGACCAAGCTGATCTTTCAGTGCTGCACCTTTGAAGTAACCAAACACTGCCGTGCCTTCATAGAAAGGAACACCGTCGGTACTCAGTTCGAAGCTGAAGCTTTGAACGATGTTGGTACCCATCATTACCGTTGATAACAGACGCGAATCGTTGACGATAGTTTTACCACGCAGGTCGACATTGCGCAGCATCTTGCCGCTACCATCAAGGTTACGGAAGAACAGCTCTAAGCCTGGGAAGCCTAACGTTGTGCCCATGTAACCAGAGATGAAGCCATTAGGTTGTAATGAAATTTCCATTAGTACCGAATATGGCATCAAGCTGCTGTGGCTGTTTTCATCAAAGTACCATGCGTTTTCTGGCACTTCATATTCAGCAATACATGATGACGGCGTTTTAAAATCGCCACGTGTACCGTTAACTTCGATAACACGAGTCGTTAGCTGCAGATCGCCACAAGGAGTACGTGGTGGGATCATGCCGCGATAGATAGAGAAATCAGGACCGAAACATTTTTCAATATCACCCGTTGCGAATTCAAACATATGGTACGGCGTGAACGGTACTGTGTCTGGTGTACGGTTTTGGTAATCAGGAACGATAGGTGCTTCAACGTGTTGAAGAGGAATAACACCTTTGTTTGACGCTGTATCAAAATCTGGTACTTGTGCCATTAACGGCGCATTCGCTGATGCTTGTTGGCTGATCTTAGCTTCGACTGGAGCAATGATTTCTACCTGAGTCGGGGTACTTTCCGGCGTGTAGTCTGATGAGCCGATGTAGCGAGTACATTCTGACTCTTCTTTGATCATCACACCCAAGTTTTGGAAATCAACCACAACTTTGCCATCAAGCAAGATATCGATGTTTGCTTTTGCATACGGGCGAGGGCTTAAACCAATCTCGGTCACTTCCATGCGGTAAGTTAACACTGCTGATTGAGGAAGTACCTGACCACGACAACGTACTTGTTGAGGTGCATTCTCAAGCGGTTGGAAACGACCATTTTCCACTTGCGTGTGCATGCCTAAGTACATCATGAAGAACTGTAGTAATTGACCACAACCTTCTGCCATTAATGAACCCGCCATAACGGAATCATCTTTGAAATGACAAGGGAAGTACCAGTGGTCAGCTTCAAGCTGCTTGTGACCTTCGATTAGGCCCAGTCCCCATGTACCACCTTGTGGGTCAACATGGCTAACTTGTTCAATCATCATGAACTTATCAGAGCTGAAGCATAGCGATGGTTGATGACGGTCTGAAATATGGCTTTCACCGAAACAACCTGCAATATTGGCGTTTAGCAAGTTATGCAGTGTTTGGTAATCAAATTGCGTTTTCTGGCAATGCAGAAGCGGGTTGAAACGCTGTTTAACTGCGAGGTTTCTTGATTTGATTTCGTCTTCAGTGCGAATAACACCTTTACCGTCTGCCAGCTCTTCATCAGTGAAGAAACCTGCACAGCCGTTATCCATTTTCAGGATCATCTTGTCGCCTACGAAACATTCGTAAGAGAAGAAGAACAGCAAAGTATCGCCATTACGGGCAAAGTTATTAATCGAGATATCGTAACGAAGTGTATCACCACCACGAGGCAAGTCACCAAGGAAGGTCAGCGTACAATCTAATAGACGGTATACACGCTCGCCTTTGTTTTCAAAATCGATACCTAAGTAGCTTATTAGCATCAAGTCACACTGACCTGATTCTACTGCAACAGCCCAAGGGATTTGACCATCAACCAAATACGGTGCATCAACAGGAATATCGTATTCTGTCGTCATTGTGCTTGGCTTGTACTCAAGCATGGTTGCATCAAGCTTTGTTACTCGAGATACCAACAGGTAATCGGTGGTTGGTAGTCTTACACGGCGAGAATAGTTATCGATCACTGCATAGTCAGGACCAAACACATTAGCGATATCGCCTTCAGCGTATTCCACTAAATCTTCGTAATCCCAGATACAAGGTTTGCGAATAGGGTTCATAACCGCTGGTGTAGCAGCCACATTCACAGGTACTGCTGTTGAAGCTTCTGTTTGTACTGGAGATGGTGCTAGCTGGTGGTCAAATACCTGACCTGTAGCGGCATTTATTTGAGCCGTTACTTCGTTCAATTGTGCTTTTAATAAAGCGTCAGCCATCTTCAAACCTTGTTCACGGTTTTGAAGGAAAGCTTGATGCACTTGTTGCGCGAGTTGTTGGTTTTCAACAAACGCAGAGCTTTGGAATGCAGTTAAATCATGCTTGTTTTTAGCGGATAGGACATTGGTCATATTGCTTTGAATACCTGTAATCGGCGTCTGACGTGGTGTTGTCAGAATCGGGGATACTGATGGAGCTGCTGCTGGCTGTTCGATGCTCTGTGGTTGAGCTACGGGTTTTGCAATAGCTTGAATGCGAGGCTTCTGAATCTTCGGCTTCGTATTCGCGACTTTCTGCTGAATTTGTTGAATGTCAGAAAGTTCGGTTGTCACGATATGTTGATAAATATCGCGTCCACCAAGGGTAACTTGCTTAATTAATTGACGTTTTGAGTCGTTAGCCAGTTCGCTATTTAGACGAGCGGTTAATGACTGAGTTTCAGAACTGGTTTGGGTTAACAGCAGCTGAGAGCATTGGTTTTCGCTGACGTTAGCCACGATTGCCGCTTTAGATACCGCAGTATTGAGGTCGGATATTGTAGTTTGTTTAGGTATTGTATTCAGGCTTAACAAGCCATGAAGAATACTCGCCATACCAGATGCAGCATAGCAATGCCCTAAGCGTTGGTTAGCCTGAGTTTGCACTGCTGATGGCAGTGGAAACTGCACGACATCAATGCTTTCTGGTGCTTGGTTTAGCTCCAGTAGGTTGACGTTTTTTGCTGTAATTCCCGCAGTAGTTAACAGACGATCGCTAATGATATTGCTCTGAGCGGCAGAGCCAAAATCAAGCGCAGCGATTTCACCGTAGCTGTTTTGAGTCTGCGTATTGTCAGTATCGACAAGAACGATAGCACCCGCACCTTCACCCACATTCCAGCCACTGTCTTGCGCATGTAATGCAACAGGCGTTACGCTGTTTTTAAGGATGATTTGTTCAGCACTGCCACTTAAATCAACAGCGGCAATAACCACTGCATCTAATGACTCTTGCGACATGAGGTTTTGTGCAACATCAATACAACGCGCAACAGATTGTTCCGCTGCTGAAATAGTGAAGGCTGGACCATTAAAGTCCCACAATGAGGCAATACGCGACGCCATTATGTTCCCAATGAAACTGGTGTACTGGTTTAGCTTTGCTGCATCCAGAACACTATCCATCGCAATGGTTTCAAGCGCTTGGTATTCGCTACCTGTAAGCTCAACGCCCATGTTCTGTAGGCTGTCAGCAAGTTGGGTATGTAAATTTACACGGCCACGGAACTGATGCATTTCGAGTTCCGTTTCCATTGCTACCAGTACCGCGACTTTTTGACCCGCCTCAAGTTTTGCATCACGAATGGCTTCATCGGCAACTTTCATCAACAGAAGTTGTTGTGAAATTAGGCGATCATCTTCATTCGGTGGCACTTTAAAGCGTAAGAAATCTAATTCAAACTGATCAATGTATGCGCCATGTGGAACGGCATCTAATCCGAACTGGCTTAATAGCTCAGGATGTTGATCTAAGCCTTTCCAACGTTTCTTTGGCAAAGCAATAAAAGCATCAGTATTTGTTGTAATGGCGTTATGTAGCGCATTAATGGTTTTTAACGAACCGAAATGTGACGCTAGGCCTGTTACTTTCAATGGTGCTGAAACAGCTGACTTTGCAGGACTATTTGTTGCAGGGCTATTTCTTGCAGAGTTAGCTGAATGTGCTTCAAGTAATAGGTGGGCATTACAGCCACCAAAACCAAAGACTGATACACCAGCACATCGTTCAGTATTGCCTGCTTTGTCTGGCCAAGCTTGAACTTGAGTTGGTAACGTATGCGAACCGAATAAACCTTCAGGTGATGACAATGGCGTTGAAAGGTTAATGCTTGGTGGTAGTACACCTTCTTTCATTGCAAAGATCATTTTCATGATCCCTGGCATACCGGCAGCCGTTAACAGGTGGCCTAAATTCGATTTTGCAGAACCAATAAGCGGAGCTTGAGAACCGTTTAATTTGTCTGCAAAGAAACGTTCCATCGAGGTCATCTCAACTTTGTCACCCAAAGGTGTACCTGTTGCATGGCACTCTATGACTTCAATGCTTTCTGGTGATAAATTTGTCGCTTCATAAGCACGTTCGAATGCTTGGACTTGTCCTTTGCTGTTCGGGCTCAGTACAAACTGACCACGACCATCATTAGATAAACCAATACCACTAACAACGGCATAAATATTATCGCCATCACGCTCTGCATCTTCTAGGCGTTTTAGTACTAAAACACCAGCGCCTTCGCCTGCAAAAAGCCCTTTACTATTGGTATCGAATGGAACCGATACACCATGGTCAGGGTAAGCGTGGAAGATAGAGAAACCCATATTGATGAAGAATGGGTCAGCGCCAGATACTGCGCCTGCTAACATCATGTCTGCTTTACCTGTACTTAGGTAATCACAGGCTAATTTCAGTGAATAGACTGAACTTGCACATGCCGCATCTAGGCTAAGCTGTGCGCTACCCAAACCCAGTGCATCGGCAACGAGCTTAGAGGCATTGTGTGCCGCAGAACCGTTTGCAGGATTAAGGCTAGTAATATTTGCGTTTGATGGGGTTAATGAAAAGTGTTCATTTCCCAGTTTGGTTTGTAATGCTTTCTCTACCGCAGAGTGATAAATCGGTAGGAATAAGTCATTTGAACGCTTAGTCGGGAACGATAGGGCACCCATAATAACACCCGTACGTTCAAGTACCGCGCTATCTAATGAAATGCCAGCATCAGCCAGTGCTTTGCGGCTGGTATCTAATGCCCAAAGAAAGCTTTCATCTAAACCTTCAAATGTCTCTACTGGCAAACGGTATCCGTTGCTATCAAAAGAGAAATTTTGAATGTAGCCGCCTTTATCACAATAAAAGCGATCTGACTCACCTTGTACACCTTGATAGGCATCAGGGTTAGCCCCTAATTTTTCAGGGCTCAAGGTGGTGCGAGAATCTTTTTTAGCGAGTAGGTTTTGCCAGAAATCCTTTGGCGTATCCGCATCAGGATATTGATTCGCTAAACCGACAATGGCAATTTTATTGCTTTGGGAAGCAGTACTATGTTGAGAACTCACACTGGCTCTCCTTGTGTAGTGTTCGGTGTGGTATTAGCTGAAGATGCACTGCGTAATTCCAGTGTATTCACTTGTTCTTCTAACCCTTGAAGCAGGGGTGAAAGTGACAGCGGTATTTGATGCGTAATTAACTGGGCAATGCATTTAAGCAAAGTAACGATATCTTCGCCGCCTTTTGCATTTGCTGCGATAGTACAACTCTCTGTTGTTACGTTATCTGTGCGGTTTATCTTATCGATAAGCGTACTGGTTTGTCTGTCGGCACCAATTTCAACAAATAAACGTGCGCCTTGTTCACGGGCGGTGCGAATCAAAGCGGTAAAATCGAGTGTTGTGCAAAAAGTATCGGCAATCGAATTGGCAATACTTTGGCTGTCGATATTTACAGGTACGTTTTGATTCTGAGGCAATAGCCCAGCCGCGCTGATGAACTTAATGTTCGTCGGTAGCTGATCACATAATGGCTGAGTATAAAACTCGGTGACTTGTGAATGCTGGCTTAATGCTGGTGTGGTGTGCATAGCGGTTACACGATTCGCTGCAATACCGCGTTTGCCAAGCTTTTTGAGTAAGGCACGACATGTCGCTTCACAACCTGCTAATACACAAGTGTCACCTTGAATAATCGCAAGGTAGGCGCGCGGGAATTCAGGTAATAATGCTTCAATAGACGCCGAATCACAGCGAACAACAAAGCTATTCCATGTGATTTCGTCTGCATCAGTTAATTGCCATGCTTCACGAACAGCGGTTAGCTTACCGGAAATAGCTGTGGTGAAAATTGGGCTCGTTTGGGTTAGCTCGATCAATGCATGTGGGTTCTTCCACACACCTAAGCTCGCCCACATTGAGGCTTCACCTTTAGAGTAACCTAAAGCGAAATCAGGCTTAACGGCAAATTCTTCGCAGAGTAATTGGGTTAACAAGTAGCTGCTACCAACACCAGCAATGGCTAATTCACCGAGTGTCATTTCGGCTGGATTTTCACCGTATGTTTTTTCGGCTTGCAGCATTTCTTTCAGGTTTCCTTCGCGCTCTAGTTGTGCGAAAAGTGCGGGGAAATACTGATGAAATTCGCGGAACATGCCAGGGTATACAGTACCAACGCCTGGATAGACAAAAGTAACACCGCCTTTGCTATTGGGTGCAGGTGAGAAGCAACTTCCGGCTGGTGTTTTGTAATGACTTTTCTCTGCTATTACTTTTGGTAAAGCATTACTGATTGCAGATATTTCCTGCAAAACAGCGGCAACAGAAGCACCTTGCAATACGATAGTCGGTAGTGACATCGATGAAGTGGCAGACGAAACGTCAGTTTGAAACTGTGTTAAGTTCTCTGTCATTAAAGCAATAAGTGTGGCGTTGTCATTTGCAGTCAAGTTATCAGGGAAGCCTGTTAAGCGTTGCTTTAGCTGCTCTAATTGTACAGATAAGTCTATTTCATTTTGCCCTGCCACGATGAAGAAAAGGCGAGAGGCGTTCAGTAATGATTGCGCTTTTTGTAAGCCTGTTGCTTGTGTTAATACCAAGCTGCTTTCTGAGTCAGAATTGGCATTAAACGTTAAACTTGCCACGCGTGCTTTATGCGGTTCAGTGAACCAATAATGGTTTGTATTATCAGCTGTTTTTATTGTTCGGCTGGCAATACCATCAATCATCTTAAAGAAAGCCAAAAACTGCTGATCGGCAGCTAATGTTTCAGATGTTTGTTGATGACTGAGATCGGCATTCTGGCGACGAGATTGGTTGAGGGCTATTTCTAGACTATTAACAGAGCCTTCAGCAAAACCTGCAAGATATGCGTGTGGGTGGATTTTGTTTTTAGCTGCAGCTAAACCGTTAAGCATTAGTAAACGGTGTTGTGGTTCGTTTGGCTTACATTGAAGGGTAAGTTGAACCAACTGACCTTGGTTTACAGCTTGAATCGCAGTTTGAAGCGCGGCATTGAAATTGCCATCAACCGCAATATGTTGAATTGCTGGTAATGACACTAAAATATCGGCAGAAAGCCCAGCAGCGTCTGCTGCTTGGGCTAAAAGAGCGATGCGCAATGGCATCGCTTTATTAGAAGTATCAGCCACTATGACAGAAGCTCCTTCTCTGGCTCAGACTTCACCAAAAATGCCTCGTTTAGGCTTTTGCTGATCGTTACTTTTGCGCCTTTCATAACAGCACTTAAACGACCATCTTGATGGTAAAGCGAGATGTTAGCCTGTAGTGAGCGCGACGTATTTTTAATTACGTCGAGTTCTAACCAACCTTTATCACCGGCTTGCATTGGTTCATAAGAAACAAATTCGCCGATTGCTGAAGGTAGGCTAGCAGCACCGTATTTCAAGCGTGCCCACACCAACATTGCTTGTAGCAAGTAGTCTTCAGCGAAAGGCTGGCAACCACCAAGGTGTTGGGTTGGTACAAATACGCCACAGTCTGTATCAGCAACTGTTGGTAGCTGACACTGTGCTAGCAAACCAGCATCATCAAAACGTTCAACCGTTGTGATGCCTTGCAGTCGTGGACCATGGAATAAGGTGCCATTACTGTATAAGATTTCAGCCGTTGTCACGGGTTCATTTGAATCCGCGGTAAAGGTTTTAGCCTGTGCAACTGATACGGATTCGACAACCAACATCGCTTGATACTGAGGACGGCCTTGGCAGCTGATCAAAGCTTTAATTTGATCCGTTGCTTTTGCGTCTGGCGTCAGTGTCAATGTGAGTGTTTGTACTTCATTAGTATCAAAGATCACGCCTTTAAGCAGTTTGTAGTTGCGAATAGTAACGTTCGCCCCTAGCACTTGCTCTGCTGCTTCACGCATCCATTGAATGGCACACACTGTCGGTAACACTGGGTTACCGGCAATGCAGTGATCATTGATGAAAGGCATTGCCTTCGGGTCAAGATCGCGTGTTACAGTGATGCTTGAATTCAGCGGACTCTTTGCTACTAGCACAGACTCCGCATCAAGCTTTTTTACAGCGGCTTCCTTGTTGTCTGAACCTTGCATACTTGTACCCACAAGCAGTTGAATACCTGTTTCACTTAGCAGCTGAGAGCTAAATAGCTCAGCACCCGCCTGAAGAGGAATCACGTATACACCACGTTCAGTAAACATTTTCTTCAATGCTGCGTTTACCATGCCACCGTCCCACGGTCCCCAGTTGAAGCTCATTACTTTAGCTTCAGGGTTACGTGCAGACAGCTGTAATGCTGCTTTATTCAAGATTTCATTGGACATCGCGTAATCGCTTTGACCAGTGTTGCCGTAGAAGCCCGCTGCTGATGAGAACATCGCAACCAGTTTTAGCTTGTCGCTGCTTAATGCGTTAAGCACAGCTTCAAGGCCGCCTACTTTAGTGCCATAAACAAGGTTTAACTCATCAAGCGTTTTATCTTGAATATGTTTATCAGCTAGCACGCCTGCGCCGTGAATCAGACCCGTAATATCATTGAACTGAGACAATGTTTTAGCAACAGAGTCACTGTTTGATACGTCAAGGCTTATGTATTCAGCACTCGCACCCACGTTAGCAAATGCAGAAAGAGCAGTGTTAATTTCAAGGCTGCTTAATACAGGTTTGAGTAACGCGTCTACTTTCTTTGGTGTTGGCTTATCGCCAGATGTTTGAATATGGCGAATGGCTGCTGGCTTTAGCTCGTTTGCTTGTTTACCTTGTGCCCATTCTGGCAGTTCGTTTGTCGTAATATGCTTACTACGACCTGCAAGAATGAAGTGTGATTTACACTGTTTAGCCAGTGTTAATGCACATTCAAACGTAACGCCTTTAGCACCACCAGTTACAAGCACTTTATCGTTCTTGTCCAGTTTTGCTGAGGTGTTTTTTGTTAGAGCAGTACCAGCATCGGTTGCAATCAGTGTTGCTCGACCAGATTCACCGTTATTCGCATCAGCAAGGCCCACTTCAACAGTGTGAGTATCAATATCGAATAATTCAGCTGTTACTGCTTCTGCAAGATGACGAGCATCAAGCGTTGGTGCAACATCCAGTGCGCGACAGAATACTGTTGACCATTCGTGGCTCAATGTTTTCGTTAAACCAGATAATGCCGCTTGGTTTAATTCTGCATTGATAAGTTGTTCTGCATTCAAGTAACCAAAGCCACCATCAATACGACTTACCGTAAAGAAGGCACTGCGGTTTGTTGCTGCGTTTAGCTGAGTTTTAAGCAATTTAGCGAATAGGAAAGCAATCGAGATACTTTCTTTTGCCGCAGCATGCAATGTTACAGCTGTTGTTTTATCTGTTTTAACATCGGCAGCAAGAGGCTGTAAGTGAATGAATCCACCAATTGCTTTTTGCTTGCTCTCAATGTCTGAAATGACAGTTTTGATACTAGCGTCATCAATGCTTGCTAATGTGTAGCTCGCGATTTCGCTATTTAACGGTGACGCGGCAGATAGAGGACTACGTACAACAGCAACTTGAAGGCCGTTTGCACTTAACTTTTCTGCTAGAACACCGGCATTGTGACCATCATCGGTAATCACGATACAAGCTTCTTTGGAAAAACAGTCTACTAATTTATCTACCGCTGGTAACTTTTTTAGCGCCACCTCGCTGTGAGGAGGAAGCTCTACATTGCTTGTTTCTGCAATCGATTCTACAAGGTTTTCAACAGCAGGTGCAGAAGGCGCTGCAACTGCTGAAGTGTTAGAAAGCTTGCTTTGCATGTAAGTAACGATTTCGCCCAGTGTACGACACTCAGCTAAATCTTCAGGGTTCAATTCAGGCAAGCCCGGTAGTTGGTCTTGCACTGTACCTAGAATTTCAACACGCTTGATAGAGTCGATACCAAGGTCAGCTTCCATGTCCATTGCAAGGTCTAGCATTTCTGCTGGGTAACCTGTTTTGTCGGCAACCACATTCATCATCGTGTTTTGAACATGTGCTGCGTCTAAACCGTTTGATGCAGGAGCCGCAGCTACTGATACCGTTGCTGTTTGTACTGCTACATTTTGTGTAGAGACAGCTGGTAGTTTGCTGTTCATGTAGTCAACGATTTCGCCCAGTGTACGGCACTCAGCTAAATCTTCAGGGTTCAGTTCAGGCAAACCCGGTAGTTGGTCTTGCACAGTACCTAGAATTTCAACACGCTTGATAGAGTCGATACCAAGGTCTGCTTCCATGTCCATTGCAAGGTCTAGCATTTCTGCTGGGTAGCCAGTTTTATCGGCAACCACTTCAAGCATAGTGCCTTGAACTTGTGCTGCATCTAAACCGTGAGATGCAGGAGCCGCTACTGGTGCTGCTGTTTGAACCGCTACATTTTGTACAGGAGCAGCAGGTAATTTGCTGTTCATGTAATCTACGATTTCGCCTAGCGTACGACACTCTGCTAAGTCTTCAGGGTTCAGTTCAGGTAAGCCCGGTAGTTGGTCTTGCACTGTACCTAGAATTTCAACACGTTTGATAGAGTCGATACCCAAATCTGCTTCCATGTCCATTGCAAGGTCTAGCATTTCAGTTGGGTAGCCAGTCTTATCTGCAACAACGTCTAGCATTGTGCTTTGAACTTGCGTTGCGTCTAAGCCATTTGATGCAGGAGCAGAAGCAACTGTCGCTGCTACAGCAGAAGCTGCAGGAAGCTTGCTGTTCATGTAGCTTACGATTTCGCCTAGCGTACGACATTCAGCCAAATCTTCAGGGTTTAACTCAGGAAGCGTTGGTAGCTGGTCTTGAACCGTACCTAGAATCTCAACACGCTTGATAGAGTCGATACCTAGGTCTGCTTCCATATCCATTTCTAGATCAAGCATTTCAGTTGGGTAGCCAGTTTTTTCAGCAACCACTTCAAGCATTGTGCTTTGAACTTGTGTTGCGTCTAAGCCGTTTGATGCTACAGGAGCAGAAGTAACCGTTGCAGCAGAAGAAGCTGCAGGCATTTTGCTGTTCATGTAAGTAACGATTTCGCGCAGTGTACGGCACTCAGCAAGATCTTCAGGGCTTAGCTCAGGCAGGTTTGGCATTTGGTCTTGCACTGTACCTAGAATCTCAACACGCTTAATCGAGTCGATACCTAGGTCTGCTTCCATATCCATATCGAGATCTAACATCTCGGTAGGGTAGCCAGTTTTCTCTGCAACCACTTCTAGCATAACTTGTTCTGGATTCGCGGTTTGAACAACCGCTTGTGCTACTGCCTGAACAACAGGTGTTGGCTTAACTGTTTGTGCAACAGGTGCTGCGATTGGCGCTGAAGCGACAGGTGCTGAAGCGACAGGTGCTGATTGTTGAGTTGGAACAACAGCCTTAACTGGCGCAGGTGTCGCGACTGGCGTAGCAACTACTGGAGCAGCAGGAGCCGGAGCTACTGATACTTGCTGAACTGGCGTCTGATAAACAGGAACCTGATGAGCAGGCGCTTGTGAAGTCAACATACCTAATGCAGAGTTATTGCTGCTTGCTTGTAACTCAAGGTAGTGGGCATGTGCTTTTAACGTTTCAGCCTGATGCTGATGGAATAGCTCCATCGAACGCTGTAGGCTTTCAGGTACCGCAATACCAGCCGTTGCCATTTTAGCTTGTTCTGTCATCAATGCCGTGAATGTGTCACCGTATTGCTGAGGAATCGCTAGGAACTGCTGATGAAGTTCAGCGGCCTGCTGTTGAGCACTAAAGAATGCATGCAGTGACGCATCACCGACTGGCAGTTGTGCCGTTGTTTGTGTAACAACTTGAGCTGGCGCTGTTGTTGCGACTGCTGGCGCCGCTGCTTGTACAGTTACAGCCTGCGTTGGCGCTGCAGCAACAGGTACTTCGCGAATTTCCGTTTTAATCACTTCTTTTTCCACAATCTTCTCAACGACTTTTTCAACGATTTCAGTTTTTGTGCTTACTTCGCCGGTTGCTAATGATTTTGCCATTTTCGCACGGGTAGAAGGGCTAATGTAATTCGTTGCGTTTAGTTTGATGTTCATTGGTGATGTTGCTGCTGGTGGCGCGATCTCTGCTTGATATGGGTCGATATTGTCTAGCGAGATACCCACAACAGCCAGCTGAACAGCGGCTAAGCGTAATTGCTGATCACTATCACCTTTAGGGTTCGGGTTAATACTGATCGTGCAAAGCTCATCGGCTTTATTCGTTAACGTCTTTTCAACCAGCTTTTGTAGAATGTTCTTTGGTCCGAATTCGACAAATACACGTGCGCCAGCATCATACATAGCTTCAAGCTGTGTGCTGAAACGAACAGATTGCAACATATGTTGCTTGAACGCCTTCTTAATGACCTTGCCATCGTTCTTATGCAGCTCACCTGTCGCATTAGAATAAAGCGGTAATGTTGGTGTGCTGAACGTTGCTTTATCAATAGCTGTTGCAAAAGGCTTTTGTGCATGAGCAACGAGTGGGGTGTGGAAAGCACCAGAAACCGGAAGAGGAATCGCTTTGAAGCCTTGCTCTGTTAGTGCTTTGGCAGCAAGTTGAGCGTTGTCTGTAGGACCCGCAATAACTAATTGTGTAGGCGCGTTGTAATTAGCAATGCTTACGCCTTCAAATGCACTAATGCATTTTTCAACATCTGCCAGCTTATCAGCGTCAAGAATAACAGCGTACATTGTACCGCTATCACCTTCTGCTGGTGTTGCTGCCATTGCGTTACCGCGTGCAAAAGCAAGCTGGTAGTAATCATCTTGAGAGATAACACCAGAAGCGCATAGGGCACTTAACTCACCAAAGCTGTGGCCTGCAACCATGTCGGCTTTAAAGCCTGCTTGCGTTAGCAGTTCAAATTGACCCATCGACATTACACCGATTGCACTTTGTGCATTGGCGGTATTAGTCAGTAAAGCCTCTTGTGCTTGTGTGCTTTCTTTATTGAACGTTGGAATAGGGAACAGAACTTGTGATAGTGCTGTTTTCTTATTCTGACCGAATACTTGATCAGCTTTCGCTAACTGTTGACGCATTTCAGGGTAATGACATGCTAGCTCACGGCCCATGTTCAGGTATTGTGAACCTTGACCCGCAAATAATGCTGCAATTTTTGCTGAATCATTACCGTTTACAAGCGCTGATTCGCGGTAGCTTGTACCACTAGGAAGCTGCCAATGTGTTTTAGTTTGGCTTTCTAGGTTTGAAATTGCTTGAGCAAGCTGAGTGTTTAGCTCTTCGCTTGTTTTAACAACTAGACCTAAACGTGCGTGTGATTCTTCGATGCTGCGTAAGCCATGGCTTTCAGCCAGTGTTTCAAGATTCACACTATCGTTAGCAATATTTGCTGATGTTTCTTTTAAGCTCGCAATCAGTGCTTCGCGAGACGCTGCGCTAAACAATAACGTTTGTGCGACTTGGCGCTGACGGTATTTGTCACCGCGTGCATGTTCTGGGGTGTATTCTTCCAATACAATGTGGAAGTTTGTACCACCGAAACCAAATGAACTGATGCCAGCACGACGTGGTGTACCATCAACACGTTGCATCCATGGACGCGTTTGTGTATTGAGGTAGAAAGGTGAGTCCTCAATATTCAGTTTAGGGTTAGGGCTGGTTACATTGATTGTTGGCGGCAGTACTTTATGGTGCAGTGCTAAAGACGCTTTGATTAGACCTGCAGTACCTGCTGTTGACTTAGTGTGACCAATCTGAGATTTCACTGAACCCAATGCGATGTGTTGCTTCTCGTCATTACCTTCACTGAATACCGAATTCAGGCCACTGAATTCTGCCACATCACCTGCAGCTGTACCTGTGCCATGGGCTTCAAGTAAGCCAAGTGTGTGCGGTGCAAAACCGGCATCGTCGTAAGCGCGCTTAAGTGCTTTAGCCTGGCCTTCAGGGCGCGGCGCGTAAATGCTCTTAAACTTACCGTCTGAAGATGCACCAACACCTTTAATAACCGAATAGATACGGTCGCCATCGCGCTCTGCGTCTTCAAGACGTTTAAGCGCAATCATACCGATGCCTTCACCAATCATCATACCTTTCGAGTCAATATCGAATGGTTGAATTGTTTCGTTGGTTGTAAATGCTGGTGTTTTAGAGAAGCTCATGTACATGGTTGGTGAGTTATCGGTACACACACCACCTGTGATCATCATTTCGCTGCGGCCTTCAACAAGCTCGCTTAATGCCATACGCAATGCAGCAAGAGAGCCCGCACATGCTGCATCAACCACACAGTTCATACCACCGAGATCGAAACGGTTAGCAATACGACCGGAAATAACGTTACCCAAAGAACCTGGGAATGAGTTTTCTTCCCAGTGAATATATTGATCTTGGAATTTCTTAATCAACATTTCACTGTCTTCGTCACTGATACCGCTGTTTTTGAATACTTTTTTTAGAACAGGGTATTGAAGACGAGCGTTAAGGCTTTGACTGATCTTCTGACCACCACCCACACCAAGGGTAATACCGATTTTATCGCGGTCGTATGCTTCAGGAAGCTTGGCATCAGCCAACACTTCTTTTGCTACGATCAGTGAAAGTAGCTGTGACGTATCAGTTAGTTCAAGAATGTTAGGCGGAAGGCCAAATTCCATTGGGTTAAAATCAACTTCCGGCATAAAGCCGCCACGTTTACAGTAAGACTTATCCGGCGTGCTTTTGTTTGCATCGTAATAATCTTCTGGGCGCCAGTGAGTTTCTGGCACTTCTGTAATCGCGTCAATCTTCTCGCTGATAAGATCCCAGAACTTATTTAAGTAACGGGAATTCGCAAACATACTCGCCATGCCAACAATCGCAATTGGCATGTCTTTAAGACGTTTATTGAGTCGCGTATCTTCCTGCGATTCAGACGTGGTTTTCGGGGTTTGGCTCATCATGAGTCTCCGCTTAACACCCAAGAGCTGGGTGTTATATATTCGGTGTGGGCGTTGCGATTAGGCAACTGGTGAAAAATAAGAGTGAAAAAATGGCATAACGCATGTGTGAGTACAGGCGCTAAAAATTGATTGGCAGCATCATGGCTTCGGAATGTACGAGTAGAAAGATTATGCATATTTATGACTGCATTTTTTTGACATTCGACGATGCACAGTTGTGCTTTCATCCGTAACGGTAATATCCATCATAATCCTGCTGTACTACTGCTGCGATTATCAAATAAGGAGGTACTTACCATCCGTAATGAAAGCATGCTTAATCAGTTAATGGTTGGCAGACTACCCGAGGACGCTTTTCGTTACAATCACTGGAGCAAGAGGTTGGATCACTTCAGAGCCGTTTTAAAAAGCAATTCCCGAGCGTTTGTAATGTTTACGTTATTAAGTTATTGATTGTATATCTATTATCCTACCAAATTAGTGTAAATACTCAGATGCAATTGAAAATATGACCTATGCCGCATTTTTGTAAATAAGTGTGATGTAACAGCTGATATCAACGGGTTTTAGAGCTTGATTGCAAAAAAAAGTCATTAGACAATATAGTAGATGATTACACTTTTTTTACTCCACAAACAGGTAACTTATTGGCAGGATGTGAGTAGATATAAAAGATATGGCTGATTACTCGAAAGGATATTTTTTTGTCATCTTCAAGTACTATTCAGCTATGGCTCTGTCTTTTGTATCAACGTACCGGTTATATGATCAAAATTGGTGTTATTGAAACTTCTGAATCAAGTGAATTGTTAGAAAAAAGCAGGAGAAGGTTGAGTCATAACAAGTTAATTAAAGTGACTTGTTATCGTAAAGTTGACGGTCAAATAAATGGGTGTTATTTATACGATTTAAGCAAGGGTTATTAATTGGTTGGAAGTTTTCCCTAAGTAACAACGGTGACTATATAATTTGATAACTTTAATTCGAGAGGGAAAACGCTCTAAAAGCCAATGCTGAAATGAGATGCTACTGTCATTCGCATGTAGGTAAACATGAGAATGACAGGCAGTGCAGGGTGCGATACGTATTTAATCAGCCATCATCGAAGCGAGAATATCAGCAGGTACAGGTTGTAAGCGTTTTTCTTTATCTAGACATACCATCTCAATATCACCAATAACGGCTGCACGACTTGCACCTGGTCGCCAGACTTCCTGACGCCATAGTGTTTTGTACTTGCCATCCAATGTGAACGATGTGCGAATATCGCAGATCTCAGCAAATTCCACACCATCTTGAAAAATCATATTCGCTTTGTATACGGCAAAGCCTAATCCGTGATCGTTCCACAATGTGGCGAGTTTATCACTATCAATAACGTGTTCGCGTGCACGTTCAAAATACTTTAAAAAATTTGGGTGATAAACCACACCAGAATGATCGGTATCTTCGTAATAGATTTGCACTGGGTGGTGATAAATTTTACTCATTGCTGCAACAACTCTCATGAAGGTCGGAATATACAAGCATAATAATATTATTATGCTAATTGGCGCTCATTATTAGGAGGAATAACCCAAGTGGTGTAACTCAATATGAACTTATCTACCTTGATGGTTACAGTCTGTAAATTCAAATGATTTAAAACTGGTCGTACAAGCTAGCAACATCTCGTTATATGACAGTTTTTATTGAATCATGCGAGTTTTCTTGCTCAAATGGCGCGTTACTATACCCAAGTTACCTCAAGTCGCAGGGATCTGTGAGATTAAAATCGATGGTTTACTGCCGTTTATTTGCCTTTAACTGAATCTTCAGCAGCGCATCTACGATGGATTGAGGTTGTTTTGGTATAAACCCATAATAACGATGATCGGCACTTTTCGCCGAGATAGTGAGCAAGTTATATAGCTTAATGAAATATTCTAGCGTATTTATCAATAGTCTAGCTTACGAGCTAGCACCACAAGTGGTTTCGAGTTCTGAGTTAGAATCCCGTTTAGCCCCTTTATATCAAAAATTCCGTATTCCTATGGGCCAACTGGCAGCACTTACTGGAATAGAAGAGCGTCGATGGTGGCCGAAAGGTCACGTTTTATCTGATGGCGCATTATTAGCAGCCCGTAAAGCGATTGATGAAACGGGTATCAATGTTGGAGATTTAGGTGCTGTTGTGTACACCGGTGTATGCCGAGATCAGCATGAACCCGCAACGGCTTGCCGTATTGCAGCTGAATTAGGTGTATCAAAAAATACGGCTATCTATGACATCAGCAATGCGTGTTTAGGCGTACTTTCGGGCATTCTTGATATCGCAAATCGTATCGAACTAGGGCAAATCAAAGCTGGATTAGTGGTTTCATGTGAATCTGCCCGTCATATTGTTGATATTACAATTGACCACATGCTTGCCGAACCGACGATGCAAAATTTTGCACAATCTTTAGCGACCTTAACTGGCGGTTCAGGTGCTGTTGCTGTGATATTAACAGATGGAAGCCTTCCTCTTCACAATGAGCGCCAGCATCAGCTATTAGGTGCTAGCCACTTATCAGCACCTGAGCACCACGATCTATGTCAGTGGGGCTTACAAGAAGTAGGGCCTCAGCTGTACCGTGAATTTATGCGAACAGATGGCGTAACCCTTCTGAAAGAAGGTGTGCAACTGGCGCGTGATACATGGTCACATTTCTTAGCACAGCGTGACTGGGTTGTTGAAAATGTAGATAAAGTTATTTGTCACCAAGTTGGCGCTTCGAATCGTCGACAAGTCCTTAATGCCCTCAATATTCCAGTAAATAAAGAATTTCCGACCTATAAGCTAATGGGCAATATGGGCAGTGTTTCTTTACCTGCTACCGCTGCAATGGCTCACGATCATGGTTTCTTAAAATCAGGCGATAATGTGAGTTTTCTAGGTATAGGTAGTGGACTTAACTGTATGATGTTAGGGCTAAAGTGGTAATCAAACCTTATCGTTGTTTCATTTTTAATTCATATTAAAAGTGCATGAAAATGAAACAGCAGAGATGGTTACTGATAAATGCTTAGTGCAAATACCGAAATAGTTACAAAAACAGGATGGGTAATTCCATGCTGAGAATAGTCAAGGATTGGTCATGTTAGACACGTTGTTTCCCTTTAAACGTAATTTTCTTAGCCGCAATGGGCACAAACTCCATTACGTAAATGAAGGGCAGGGTGAACCTGTCGTCATGGTTCATGGTAACCCGAGCTGGTCTTTCTATTACCGTAATTTGGTGACGGAATTAAGCCAGAACCACCAATGTATCGTACCTGACCATATCGGTTGTGGTTTATCGGATAAACCCGATGACACGGGTTATGACTATACGTTAAAGAACCGTATCGATGATCTCGAAGCGTTACTTGAACACCTTGAAGTACGTGAAAATATTACCCTTGTCGTACATGACTGGGGTGGAATGATCGGCATGGGTTATGCGGCTCGTTATCCTGACCGCATTAAACGTTTAGTGATACTCAATACAGGTGCTTTCCATTTACCTGACACTAAACCTTTTCCGTGGGCATTATGGATTTGCCGCAATACGTTATTAGGCACAGGCTTAGTACGTGGTTTTAATGCATTCTCATCCATTGCTTCTTATATTGGCGTTAAGCGTAAGCCAATGAGCCCTGAAGTGCGTAAAGCGTATGTTTCTCCTTTCAATTCTTGGGAAAACCGTATTTCTACATTACGTTTTGTGCAAGATATTCCATTAAGAAAAGGGGATAGAAACTACGAGCTAGTTTCTGAGATCGCTGCAAGTTTGCCGAAGTTCTCGCACGTTCCAACGCTTATTTGTTTTGGCTTGAAAGATTTTGTATTTGATAAGCACTTCTTAGCTGTATGGCGTGAAAAAATGCCACATGCGACAGTGCATGAGTTCGAAGATTGCGGACACTACATATTAGAAGATGCCTGCGATGAGGTTGTACCGCTTATTTCAGATTTTATGAAGACGCCATTAGCAACTGATAGCAAGCCAAGCGAGGCAGATTTGTGATGGATAAAGGGCATGAGACTGATGCCTCTTTCGATTCAGATGAGGCGTCGACGTTAGCATCTTCGAAAGCTAATAAAGCCAATATTTGCCGCCACTTAACACGCGCGGCAAAAGAAACGCCTGATTCACTCGCTGTTGCTGTTCAAATAAAATCATTATTCGGCAAACTACGCTATGAAGAGTTAACGTTCGAACAGTTAAATACTGACAGTAATGCGATTGCGCAAGCGCTGAATGATCACGGTATTAAACGAGGCATGAAAGCGGTACTGATGGTAACGCCTAGTCTTGATTTTTTTGCCCTTACATTTGCGTTATTCAAAGCGGGTATTGTTCCTATTTTGGTGGATCCCGGAATGGGGGTTAAAAACCTCAAACAGTGCTTTGATGAAGCTAAGCCCGATGCGTTTATTGGTATTCCTAAAGCACATATTGCCCGTTGTTTATTTGGTTGGGGTAAACCGAGTGTTCGACGTTTACTCACCGTTGGTGGGAATGATGTGTTCGCCAATATTTTTGGTGGCACAACACTAAAAGCATTGCTTAAGCGAAATACCGTTATTAAGCCGCGCAGTAAAATGCATCAAGCGGTTGATTACGATATTGCCAAGCTCAAAAATGATGATATGGCTGCCATTCTATTTACCAGTGGCAGTACGGGTACGCCGAAAGGTGTTGTGTATACCCATGCAATGTTTGAAGCACAAATCAGTGTATTGAAAAATGATTATGGTATCGCCCACGGCGAGCGTGATCTCGCTACCTTCCCGTTATTCTCTCTTTTTGGTCCAGCTTTAGGCATGGCATCGATTGTGCCTGATATGGATGCCAGTAAACCAATAACGGCTAATCCCGACAGTTTGTTTGCTGCGATAGAACAATACCAATGTACCAATATGTTTGTGAATCCTGCATTGATAGAGCGTTTAGGGCAAGCAGGGACGCAGCGTCATAAGCCTCATACATTACCCAGTATCAAACGTGTTATTTCCGCTGGTGCACCTGCCACTATTTCGTCTATTTCGCGCTTTAGTAAAATGCTAAAGGATGGGGTTGAAGTACTGAATTCTTATGGTGCGACAGAATCATTACCTCTTACTATGATTGGTAGTGACCGATTAATGCAAACCACGGATATCACTGATAACGGTGGTGGTATTTGTGTCGGGCAACCTGTTGATGGTGTTGATATTGCGATCATTACGATCACTGACGATCCAATTACTACGTGGGACGAAGCCCTGTGCTTACCTGTAAACCAAATTGGCGAAATCGTTGTAAAAGGTCCAATGGTGAGCCGTGCGTATTATCATCGTGATCATGCAACTGTTCAGGCTAAAATTACCGATGGAGCGGATACTGTACGTCACCGCATGGGGGATTTGGGCTATTTAGACGAAAACGGGCAGCTGTGGATGTGTGGTCGTAAAGCTCACCGTGTTGAAGCCAATCGCGTTGCGGTTGCATCAGACAGGCTGCCGTATTTCTCTATTCCTTGTGAACGTATATTTAATACTCACTCTTCAGTCAAGCGTACCGCATTGGTAGGCATTGAACGTAATGGTGAAACCGTACCACTGCTGTGTGTTGAGCTTAATAAAGGCACAACCCTAACAGATGATACTGCCCGTAATACGTTTTTTGCCGAGCTTAAAACGATTGGCGCCAAACATCAGCAAACTGTGGGCATTGTTGATTTTCTTATTCATCCTGATTTTCCCGTTGATATACGCCATAACGCCAAGATCTTCAGAGAAAAACTGGCTGTATGGGCGCAAAAAGAAGGGAAAGCATCATGAGTATTTCATCCCACTCACAAAGCCTGCTTAATCGTAAATTTCCTGATCGTGAATTGCTCCCATGTCGAGAATTGTTACCGGCTGAAGAAGCGGCATTACTCTCGTTATCTTCAAGTGTAAAACATGCATTTGTTACGGGGGCGGGTGGTTTTCTAGGTAAAGCAATTTGTCGATACCTACGCATTGCTGGTATTGAAGTTACAGGTTTTGCCCGTGGCAGTTACCCCGATTTAGAGCAAATGGGTGTCACCATGGTGAAAGGTGATATCAGTACTAAGTCTGATTTATTACAAGCGATGCAAGGTTGTGATCTTGTATTTCATGTTGCATCAAAAGCAGGGGTGTGGGGATCGAAAAGTGATTATTACAGCCCAAATGTAGACGGTGCGCGTAATATCATAGAGGCATGTCAAGAGCTTGGTATCGATAAGTTGGTTTATACCAGCACGCCAAGTGTTACCTTTGCAGGCAATGATGAAGCAGACATTGATGAATCGACACCCTATGCCGATAGCTACCTTAATTTTTATGCAGAATCTAAAGCCATTGCCGAGAAAATGGTATTGGCTGCAAACGGGAAGTCAGTGAGAACTGTCGCATTGCGTCCTCACCTTATTTGGGGGCCGAATGATCCACATCTTGTGCCTAGAGTCATTGAACGTGCGAAAGCGGGGCGTTTAAAGCTTGTGGGGCGTGAAGATAAACTGGTTGATACCATTTATGTTGATAATGCTGCCTATGCCCATATTTTAGCGGCATTACGTTTAACCGATCCAAGCAGTACTTGTGCTGGTAAGGCTTACTTTTTGAGTAATGATGAACCCATAACAATGGCATCTATGCTCAATAAAATTTTATCGTGTGCTGATTTACCGAAGGTGACAAAGCGTGTACCCGCGGGATTAGCATATCAGGTAGGTGCATTATTAGAGTGGATTTATGGCGCTTTGAATAAGCAAGAAGAGCCGATAATGACTCGCTTTGTTGCGCGCCAACTGTCGACTAGCCATTACTTTAATATTAGTGCTGCTAAGCGTGATTTAGGCTATACACCCTTGGTGAGTATTGATGACGGTATGAAACGGTTAAAGCATACTTTGAACGCCTAGTGGCGTGGGGCGAGCTTCAAGATGCTGTTAATTGAAAAATAAAAAAGACCGAACTGTGTATGCAGTTCGGTCTTTTATTTTAAGCTATAGCTTACACCACAAACTTATTCATGATGTCATCTTGGGCACGTACGGTATTAATTTGAATTGCCATCGCGTCGTTGGCTCCATCTGCAGCACTTGCGACCTGTTCCGATAAATCTTTTATCTTAATAGTGTTACTGTTGATTTCTTCAGCGACTAGGCTTTGTTCTTCTGCCGCAGAGGCAATTTGCATGTTCATGTCACTGATTTGCTGAATGGCAACACGTATGCGCTCTAGCGCACCATCTGCCTCTTGGGCTTTCGTTACTGTATTGGTTGCCGTTTCTTTACTTTGACTCATAACGGTCACGGCAGAGCTTGATCCAGATTGTAACTGCTCGATCATCTGGCGGATTTCTGTGGTTGATTGCTGAGTACGTTGTGCCAATGTTCTTACTTCATCGGCGACCACTGCAAAACCTCGGCCTGAATCACCAGCACGAGCGGCTTCAATGGCTGCATTTAACGCAAGCAGATTAGTTTGGTCTGCAATTTCGTTAATGACTTTTAAGATGGTTTCGATATTGCCTGTCGCATGTTCCAGTTCGCGAACCACGTTTACGGCTTGGTCAATTTGCTCTGAAAGCTCGTTAATGGCTGATGTTGTATGTGAGACAATGCTTGCCCCTTCGATTACTGCGTTATCGGCTTCTTGGGCTGAAGCGGCTGCACCTTGTGCGTTACCGGCTACATCTGAAGAGGTTGATGCCATCTCGTTCATTGCTGTTGCGAGTTGCTCTAATTCTTGCAGCTGAGTCGACATCGCGCTAGCTGATTGCTTTGCACCTTCTGCCGTTTGCTCGGTGCCAGCCATAATATCTTCACCTAGCGACTTACTTTCGATAATTAAGTGCTGCAGCTTTTCAGTGAAGGCATTAAAGCCTTTTGCCAATTCTGCGAACTCTTCGTCAGTGTTGGTATCGAGACGACGGGTTAAGTCTCCCTGACCTGAGGCGACGTCTTGAATTGCTTCGTTTAATTCGCGCAGTGGGCGCATTAAGACTTTAAATACTAACAACAAAGCGATGATGCCAGCGAACAATGCCACCAACGAATAGATGATAGAATCGTTTTTCAGCTCATCAACGGCAGCAAATGCGATGCTTTCATCGAGCACAACACCTACGTACCAGTCTTGACCATCAATTTTGTCGAATGATACCTCTAGATCTTTTCCGTCAGCTACAAAACTCTGTGATTGCTCAGAAATTGATGTGTTACCTAAGAAGCTCGACATTGGTTTGCCATTTAATTTGGCATTTGGGTGTGAAATGATAATGCCATCAGCCGAAACGAGGAAGATGTAGCCAGCATCAAGCAAAGAAACCTTGTTCGCCAATTCCGCTAAACCAGATAAGCTGACATCAAAGAAGATAGCCCCTTTAAATTGATTGTTTTGCATCACTGGTGTCGCAATTGATACCAATATTTCATTGGTTACTGAATCAGCATACGGTGCTGTTATTATAATACTATTGGCTTGTTTGGTATCTTTATACCAAGGGCGGCTACGCGGATCCCATGATGCACCAGGATCCCAGTTAGGATCGTTACTCACAAAGCTCCCATCTGACTCAAAACCAAGCCCTGCAAGTAGAAAAGTATTCTTTACGATAGGTTGGCTAATCACCGTTTCAATCTCAGATGGCGTTAGATTTTCTTCTGCCATGCTGGTGGCATAGCTGGCTAGCGCTTTACGACTGTTTAATTCGGCATTAACGGCACTTCCTATACCCGATACAATCTCTTCCACACTTTTAGTAACCAGTGAGTGGATCTGCGATTTTATATTGAAATATTGATTAGCAGAGAGCGCAGACAGCGCAACCAAGAGAATGGCGGAAGAGGTCGCCACAATTTTGTGATTAAATTTCATCGGGTTATTCCTTTAGCAAATGTCAAATACAGTGTATTTCTATTCTTATGTTCTTTTTATCGGCAATAAGGCTGGTTTCTATAGGTTGAATGTAAGAAATATGTGAAAAAAGAATATATGGTTTGTACTTTATGTAAGGGGATGTGATGCCGCTTCAGGTTTAGTTTGTGGGGTAATTGATATTCTCAATAATAAGTGCCAAATGACGATATGTGTCAAGGTGAATGTAATGGTCAATGAATTGTGGGCTAGGCATTGGTAGAAATGAAATTAAAGGGGGGGGGGGTAGAGAATCGTTACCGGTATGAAAAAGAAAAGGGCACTCATGCTTTACTTGAATAAGTAATGTCATGAATACCCTTTATTGACTGGTTAGTCATATGCAGTGATATAGCTCAACGCAGTAATACCAATTAGCTTACTTCGATCGGACCGCCGAATGAAGTAACAGGTGGCACTTCACCTTTGAACTTCTCAAAGTTAACCAAGCAGGTGTTTGCACTTGTTGCCTGAGCAAGCTCTGATGACGGAATATCCTGAGTTAGGGTATTTGGATCGCCATAGGTATCAATTGCACCAACTTTTTCGTTAAGCGGGCCGTACCATGCACCTTCTTCAATACGGATAACACCACGAGAGTAGCTATCACTAAGAACTGCACCAGCAAGTAGTTGACCACGGTCATTGAATACGCGAACGATATCACCGTCTTTGATGCCTTTTTCTGCTGCATCTTTCGGGTTGATATATACAGGCTCACGACCTTTCACGGCGTAAGTTGCACGCATTTCTTCAGATTCACACATTTGAGAGTGCAAACGCTTATCAGGGTGACAAGACTGCATCCAGAATGGGTGTTTCTTCGAACCAGGACCACCGTGAGAACGTTCACTCTTCTCGAACCACATTGGGTGGCCTTGACAGTGTTCGTAACCGAAACGGTCGATCTTACGGCTTGAAATTTCAATGAAACCTGATGGTGTGCCTAGTGCATTGATTTCAGGATCTTCACGGAAATCAGCATGGCGAACCCATGGTTTACCTTCACCAAAATCAAGTACGCCTTTTGCCCAGAATTCATCAAACTCAGGCATGTCGAACTTGGCTTTGTTTGCGTCGCGACAGTCAGAGTACAATGAGCGAACCCACTCCATCTCATCCATGCCACGGGTATATTCTTTGTGACGACCGAAACGACGAGACAACTCAGTAAAGATGTCGAAGTCAGTTTTCGATTGGTATAACGGGTCAACTAACTTGTGCATCGCAACCAAACCACGACCACTGTATGAACCGTAAACATCAATATCGTTACGTTCAAATTGTGTACAAGCTGGCAGTACGATGTCAGAGAAACGACAGGTTGCCGTCCAAGCAAAATCGACGGTTACAACCGTTTGAAGCTTCTGGAAAGCTTGCTTCATACGGTTACGGTCTTGGTGGTGATGCCACGGGTTATTACCACTGATTATCATCATTTTGTAATCAGGTAAGGTAACTTTAGAACCGTTGTATTTGATTTCTTTACCTGGTTCAAGCAAACAATCAACCCAACGAGCTACAGGAATAGTGCGGCTGTAGCCGTTAAAGTCGTTGTTATCCCATTTAGGCTTCTGACCTTCGTCAACATTACGAGGGAAACCACCTGGTGCCGCGAAACCTGTTGATGGAACACCAATTGAACTGTAGTGGTGACCGTAAGAAACACCGCCACCAGGTAAACCAATTTGACCTACCATGGCTGCGATTACAGCACCCATCCAGTAAGGCTGCTCACCGTGCTCTTGGCGTTGAATACACCAACCAAATAGAATCTGAGTACGCTCAGAAACTAACATACGTGCAAAGTCACGGATTTCATCAGCAGGTAAACCACAAATTTCCGCTGCCCACTCAGGTGTTTTTTCGATGTTATCTTTGCTCTTACCCATGAAGTAAGGAACAAACTCGTCGAAACCTAAGCAGTACATCTTGATGAATTCTTTGTCGTAAAGATCTTCAGTGTACAAGGTATGCGCAACTGCCAGCATGAATGCTACGTCAGTTTGCGGGTTGATATACATGTGGTCGTTGCCCAAGAAACGTTGTGTCTTGTTTTTCACTGGGTCAACAGACAGTACGTTGATCTCGCCTTTTGCAACTTTCTCTTTCAGTTGTTCAAGGTATGCGAATGATTCATGTGTTTCACAGTTCCAGCCAACTTGCAGGTTTTTCACTGGATCTGTTGCCCACAGTACGATGTTCTTACTGTGATCAAGAATTTCAGACCAAGATGTACCTTGAGCGTAAACTTCTGTCGAACCTAATACGTAAGGCAGAATAGTTTGGCCTGCACCCGTCGAGTAGTCGCCTACTTTTGTGATGAAGTTACCGTGCATGCCGACAGCACGTTGCATGTGGCTAGTACAGCTGTGGAACTGACCTGTTTGACGCCAGCCAGTTTGACCCGCGTGCAATGCCCATGGGCCGTAGTCTTTTTGAACGCGCTCTAGTTCGCGGTAGAACAAATCAAGCGCATCATCCCACGTCATACGGATAAAACGGTTGTTACCACGAGTTTCGCCACTGTATTTGTGTTTCTTCAACCAATCTAGACGCACCATTGGGTAACGAACACGTGATGGGCTGTAGATAATTCCCTTAATGCCGTTCAGCATATCAGTAGGGTATTTATCCATTTCTAATGGCTTAATTTCTTGTACTTTACCCGCATAAACGTGGGCACGGAATGCACCCCAGTGAGAACCGGATGTTTTCCATGTTCCTGTTGTTTCTGCAGCCATCGCTTTTGATGATGCTAGTAGGCTAGGACCAATTACAGATACTGCACTTGTTGTCGCTAAGCCTTTAAGAAAACTTCTTCTGCTAACAGACATATTCAAATTACTCCATCAATCGCTTAGTGTTTGTTATCAGAAAAATCTGAAGAGTGTTTTTGTAGGTACTTCAATACCAGTGCTTTACTGTCTGTGTCGAAGTTTACAAATGCCATCATACCGTTGAACATACCCGGCCATGTGTTGGCATCGAAGTGATCTTCAGCTGGTTGAGTGTGACAAACAGAACAGTTAGTTTGGTAAGATTGCTTAGCTTTATCCCAAATAGGTTGAACATTTGCTAGCATTGCATCTTTCTTCATCCACACTTTCACGTTCACACGCTGCCATGGTAGGCCGGTTAAGTCGTCTTCTTTAATTTCGAATTTATCAACAACCGCATCGTTCTGTGCGCTTTCTTTTAGTAAAGAAGCAACCGCGATATTCATACCAAAGTCTTCTTGAATTACGCGACCGTAACCTTTGTCTTTACGCCAGCCTGCAATTTCAACTTGCATAACATCGCCAGATTCAGCAACAACTTTTACTGAAGACGCAGGGTTTAGAAGGCCCGCTTCAACGGATAATGCTTTATCTTCATAGATAGGTAAATGACGAACGCTGGTGTAGTTTTCATCTTTTTCATATTTAGTGTTTGATGCCAATTGCTCTAGTTCAGAGATCATGCCGCCACTTGAATCCATATTTTCAGGAAGGTGGTGTGCAATACCTTTATGGCAATCAATACAGCTTTGGTCACGTTCTTTCGCTTGCTTCATTTGAATGCGAGCAGTAGGGGACATTTTAGTAAAGTCCATACCATCGTAATCGTGACAATTACGGCATTCCAAGGATTTATTAGCGCTAAAGCGATCCCATTCATGCTGGGCAAGTGTTATTCGACGTTCTTCAAATTTTTCTGGTGTATCGATAAAGCCAGCAAAGTGAGCGAACACTTCTTTACTTGCTTGAATCTTACGAGAAATCTTTGATGTCCAATCGTGAGGAACGTGGCAATCAGGACAAGTAGCACGAACACCTGAACGGTTTTTATCGTGAATAGTGCCAGCGTATTCTGGTGCGATGTTATCAGCATGACAACCAACACAGAATTCTTCGGTGTTAGTTGCTTCTAGTGCCGTGTTAAACCCACCCCAGAAGATAATGCCAGCTAAAAATCCACCTAGGGTTAGGACACCTAGGCTGATATGTACACTTGGACGAGCAAACGTCTTCCAAGCTTTTAATAAAAATGATTTCATAATGTGCTCTTTCTAAACAAATTCAGTTATATTTATTGGTAAGTTGCTTAGCCGCCATGGCCAGGAGGACCTAAAAGGAACACTTGCAGCATCCAAATAATAAAACCGTACCCACCTACAAACATCACACTAAGAATTGGAAATAAAAAGACAGTGATAAAAAGGAAGGCTTTCCACTCGCTAGAGCGGGTTTCCCCATCACCGTTATTAGTTACACTACTCATAAACACCACCTGCTATTTTTTATGTTTTTATTTAAATAGAATGCATTTCAATATGTAACAAACTATTTATACGCAGATCATAAAGTAGTCACTCCCTATAGTTCAATTAATACTTAGGGGTTAAACCTTATATTTAATAAGTTTTTTGATGCTGCACAGGATTATTAATGAGATGCGATCTAATGTGTTGTTATGTATACAAATAAGAAGAAGTAAGAGTAAATATGAAAAGATATGAAGAGTATTTTTTCGTAGCTGAATGTATACACTTTGTTTTATTTGTAGCGGTAATGTATCGAGTTGTTACTACCCACAATAAAGAAAAGGTTATTTTGCAGCTGAAATAAAATATGAAACACAGTGATTAACAAGGTGGTCATTTCTATCTTAGAAATACGTTAACAATTTACGGAAGTAAAGATATTAAGAGCTATTTAGAAAAGTAATGAATAGCTGTTCTGGTGATGCCTGAACTTTTTATAACTCTTCATTATTAATAGCATGTATACCTGAATGAATGCTGAACAAAAAAGGGTAGCGCAATGCTACCCTTTTTTGTAATTGTAACTAAGTTTAGCTGCGTCGCTTAATCAACTAAGCCATATTGGTCACGTAGAATCGCTGTAATTTCTGCTTTAGGGTTCTTGCTCAGGATGATTTTTTTACCTGTGATTTTTTCTGCAATGTCAGTGTAAATTTTAGATACTTGCATCAATACTTCTTCAGGTAATGCATTATCGCGTGCTAAAGCGGAACGCTCTTCCATACGATCTTTATTCAAAAGAATATCTGGATCAGGGAAGTGGTTAAGCAGTAATTGGCGGAAATCTTCTTTCGAATTTTCTACAATTTTACCATCACGGTAAGCTGCGGCATCCCAAATACGAGACGAATCTGGCGTACCGACTTCATCCATGTAAATAAGCTTTTCTTTACCGCTCGCATCTGTCACGTAGCCAAATTCGAACTTGGTATCGACGAAGATTTGATCAAGTTTTTCTAGCTCAGAGCTAATAACATCGAAGCCTTCTTTTAGTAGTTTCTCGTAATGATTAATATCATCCGTATTACGGAAATTGAATGCTTCGAAGTTTTCTTCAATATTTTTACGCGTAATGTTTACGTCATCAACTGCTGGAACTCCTGGAATACCTTCCAGAATACCTTTCGTTGACGGTGTAATTAATAGTTCTGGTAATTTCTGATCTTTATTTAGACCTTCTGGTACTTCAATACCACAGAAATCACGTTCGCCTTTGCTGTAAGAACGCCACATTGAACCAGTAATGTATTGACGGCAAATTGCTTCAATCATTACTGGTTTGGCTTTTTGTACAATCCAGATGAATGGGTGCGGAATATCTAGAATATGGCTTTCTGCTAAATCATTGTCGCGGAAAAGCTTAAACCAATGGTTAGAGATTGCGTTTAATGCAGCACCTTTACCTGGTACGCCCTTCATTCCGCCTTCACCATGCCAAATGCAATCAAAAGCTGAAATACGGTCACTGATTACCATGATGGCAAGCGGTGCATCCGGTGCAACGTTATACCCTTTTTCTTCGATCAGGCGACGACTATCCGCTTCAGTTAACCAGTAAACAGAACGTACTTTGCCACTGTGTACAGGTTTGTCGGTACGGATTGGTAGGTCATCATTTACAGCAAGAACTTGATCAGCAAGGCTCATGGTGAAATTCCTATTTCAATAATCAATATAATGATAAAAGCACTTCGCGGCTAATGACTGAGATATAAGCCCTTTAGCCGAATTCTGATGAGAATAATACCAGAATTTACAGCGGTCGCCAGTAAAAAAAGCAAACGTTTGCCTTTTGTGGGTGAGTTATACGATTCCAGAAATGAAAGTTAGAATTATCTTGAGCGATTTTTGAACGTAATTTGATATCAAAAAGAACCTTGAAAGGGATATATATTGCTTATTGTCTATAGCCGTTTGTCTTATATGTGTATACCCAAGTCACCTCAAGATGCTCGTTTCAGCGAGAATTTGTTGGGCTCTAGGCAAGGCATTTATTTATAGGCCTAGTCGTTCTACGTTGGAAATAAGTAACACCGCATAGAGCCCAACAAAACTTGCCCTTCGGGAGTGATTCAGCGTATCTACTTCTGTGTCAAACGTGCTTGAAAGGGAATGCCATTCCTACACACATTTTCCTTGAATTAAATACGCTGATATCACTCTGAATCCTGCATCTTGAGGTGGCTTGGGTATAATAAGGTTAATTATTATGCACTGGTGAGTGGTGTGAAGATAAAAGACGCGGCGTTTGCTGCTTTAGGCGCTATATCATGTTCAAATACAGTACGTTTATCGAGTCCATTTTGTTTATTACATTTAAGAGCTGAATCAAAGCATGACGAGTTTTACCCCAGAACAAACAGCCTTCATTAATCACCAATCAGGCAATGCCTTGTGTGTTGCGGGGGCGGGCACCGGTAAAACCACGACATTGGTCGGTTTGATTGCGAATAAACTCGATACCGTACCTGCCAACGAAATGTTGGTGATGATGTTCAACCGTGACATTCGAATCGATTTCCAAGCCAAGTTGCAGGCGAAAGGTATTAATAGTGCTGTTCCTGTTCATACTTTTCACAGTTTTTGTATGCAATTGCTTAAGCAAACAGGCTATTTGAATGAAACTGGTTTTCAGCTAAGTTTTAATGAAGGCGATCGCGACAAAACTATCGCTAAATCCATCTTACGCACTGTTGCGGCGGGTGAAAAAAGTTATCAACGTCAGCAGTTGATTAAAGACCCTAAAACCATTGAGCTTTTAATGAGCTTCATTGGTTTGGTTAAAGCCTACATGTTACCGCCTAAAGAAGTGTTCGAGATGTCGGACATTAACCGCGAATACCTGTTTATTATTGATGCATATTGGCAGTTTGAAACCATACGAAAAGAGCAGAAATTGTTGTTCTTTGATGATTGGTTGGTTGAATCTGTACATGTGTTGAAAACGAATACCAATATCCGCGATTTCTATCATCAACGTTTTAAATTTATTGTGGTTGATGAGTTCCAAGATATCAACACAGCGCAATATTGGTTGTTAAAACATTTACTCGCACCGAATGCCCAGCTAGTGGCGGTAGGCGATGTGGATCAGTGCATCTACAAATGGCGTGGCAGTGCACCACAGTTTATGCTTAATTTTGATGAAGATTTTGCGCCTGCGACAACCTACACCTTATCGCGTACTTTCCGATTTGGTCACAGTTTAGCGCTGTCTGCTAGTCATTTGATTTCAAACAATAAACAACGTTTCCATGATTTTTTAACCGTATCTCACGATAATGTTGACGATACCTTGGTGGAAGTGATTGGCAGTGAACGCCAAGTGGGCGAAATTGTACAATCAATCCAGCAGTATTTAGCGCAAGGTGGAAAGCCTTCTGAAGTGGCGATTTTAGTGCGTCGCTGGTCACAAACGCTATTGTTTGAATTAGCCTTTTTGACTAAGCAAATTCCTTATCATATGCCAGTGCCTTCAGTGTTAGCTCATAGCCGAGAGGTCAAACTGTTGCTAGACGTTATGAGCTTGGCAACGGGGCGCTTCAATGAAAACGAACCTCATTTTCGTGCGACATCATTGTTTAATTTACTGTGTTTTCCACATTGCTATGTGCCTAATGCGCAGTTACGTCCGATTTGTGATGAATTGGCAAACATGCCTGCGCCGCAATGGGAATTACACGCTAAGAAGTTGGAAAAAGCGAAAGGTGACGGCAAGTTAGATACGCTTATTGAGCGAGTGAACTTGTTGGCTCGATTACAACAAAAAGGTAGCGTGAAAGCGGTTAGTGTATACCGTCAGTACCGTGCTGAAAGCCAATTAGATGCATGGATTTGGAAAACAGAATCGACCGCATCAGAAATTGAAGAAGCTATTGAGCGCTTAGACAGTATCGAAACCGTTTTAGATTCAATGGATCAAGATTGTGGTAAAGCACTGCAATACTTCGAGTATTACTCACAGAAGTCAGCGTCAAACTCCCGCGGTAATTCGTATCAAAATCCAAGTTCAAATCCAAGTTCAAGTCAGCAACAACAGAAACAAGGTGTAATCGGTGGGGCAGATGAAGCCGTACAGCCTGTTCAGCTGACCACTATTTTCCGTGCTAAAGGCTGCGAATATAACCATGTATATCTACCGTATTGGGATAAAGATGCTTTTCCGTATGTGAATCGCTCGTCGGCAGGTATCTCAGCCGATACAGAGGAAGAACGCCGTTTAGCTTATGTCGGTATAACGCGGGCTAAAGAGCAGGCTAAAATTTACTATACCGTTGAACCTGTTAAAAAAGGCACATACGTAAGGCCAGATAAAAATGCCAGCCAATTCGTGTTAGAAGCGAATATGAAAGTGGCGCAAGCTTTGGGTCCTATGTTGTATGAGGCACAACCGATCCCGTACCATAAATCACTGATCGCTCAGGGTTACTGTAAACATTTGGGCCGTTTAGATGATATGGCAGAAGCACCGCCAGAGCCTGTAATAACCGCTCCTTCAGTTAAAGATGGGTACAGTTATAAATGGGCAATAGAACAGCCTATTCCACCTAATGGCGAAAAACTTATTCGCTCAATGGTTAAAACGAAAACCATTAAATACCTTGAAACCGAATTGGCTCGTGTTTTACGGGATTTGAAATCGGCGATCAAGAATGAAGATGATGCCAAGCAAAAGGTGTTGGTGAATCGTTTGATTGTTATCGCGCGCGCCAAAGGTCGACGTTACTGAGTGTGAATGGTTCTGTTTGTGAGTAGGAATAAAGTGTCATGAATATTCAACATTTAAAAGCGTTTGTACTTGCTCACCAGTTGGGTTCTATTTCAGCGGCTGCCCGCACTATGGGCAAGCGCCAGTCGCAGGTTAGCCAGTGGATTTCAGAGCTAGAGATCGACTTTGGGGTTACTTTACTCGAGCGAACAGGCAACAGTATTCGCCTAAGTGCAGCGGGGGAAGAGCTGCTACCAATGATGGTACATACCGTGAGCCAAGCAGACAAACTGACAGCATGTGCATCTGCGTTATCACTTGAAGAACCCACCTTGTTACGGATTGGTATTGATAATTATATTCCCCAATCGTGTTTGCAAGCAGTATGGGTGAAGGCGTTGCAGCAACTGAACGTTAATCTTGAAGTGTCGACCAATAGCCGTAAAGCGTTATTAGTGGGGCTAGATGATGGCTCGCTAGACATTAGCTTACTCACCGAACATACCACACTGCATTATAGTGATTTTGATTATTGCCGATTGGGCAGTTACCGAGATGTGCTAGTGGCAGGGATATCGCACCCGTTAGCGTCTGAATCTGTAGTAACTGCCGATCATTTGTCAGCCTATCGAGAACTGATCTGGACTCGTGAAGCCATGACTGACGATGAAGAAGTGGGTTATAGCCCAACGTATGCAACCTTTACCGAGTTGGCTTCTTTAGTGGCGGTACTTCAAAACGGCGTGGGTTATGCAATGTTGCCGTATGATCAGATCGCGCCATATCTAGCGGCTAATCAGGCAGATAAACGCTTACAGGTATTATCGACCGATTTTGAACAAGCAGCGATGAGCCGTCGTGTTGAAGCAGTATGGCAACATGGGTTGTCACAAACCGAGCAAGGCAAGCTGTTATTATCACTGATAAAAACAGAACATGCCTTACTCGTCGAGTAGTAAGCTATTTGTTACTCTTGATTACATTATTCTTGATTATGTTACTTGTCATCACTATCGAACACGACTTCACCTTGTAGCATAGTGAGCATAACGAGAGCATTCGGAATATTTTTAGGTTTCATGGTGCGAATGTCTTTATCTAACACCACAAAGTCTGCCGATTTTCCGACTTCAATACTGCCTGTAATATCGTCTAAACCTAAACTGACCGCTGCATTAATCGTGTAAGCATCGATGGCTGTTTTGATATCCGGTAAGCCTGTTTTTCCCATTAAAAGGCTATTACTGATACCCACTAATGGGTTGATATCGTGCACGTTCCAGTCGCTGCTTAGACTAACATTCGCGCCTGTTTGGTATAAACGGTTCACTTGCATCATGTTGTTGGCACGCTTCTCGCCAATAAAAGGAACAGCCCATTCATGGTCATGTTCCACGATGTAATCGGAACCGACCTGAAAATCAGCCGTCACGTTAAGGGCTTTGAAACGCGGTAAGTCTGCATCTTGCACCATCTCGACATGGGTCAGCGTATAATCACGGTTAGAATGCGTTTGTCTGACAGCCTCAATGGCATTCAGGGATTCATTAATCGCACCGTCTCCGATGGCATGAATATGCGCCCCGTAACCAATTTTATCGAGTGCTTTTAACCACGATTTCATTGCAGTTGGGGCTATGTAGTTAATGCCGTATGGTTCATCTTCGATGTAAGTAGATAGATACGGTGCCAGTGTTTTAGCTGTGCCGTTGATCAAGATACCATCGCTGTACATTTTGACCTGATCGACGATCAAGCGTGATTCAGGATCCCGAGATTGAATACGTTGTAAATAGGGAAGTTGGGCTTCCATGCTATCTGACGGGTAAATCCACGGACGTAACGACACACGCGCTGTTAACGCATCATCTTTTTCTGCCGCTTTCCATACGTCATACCAGCCGCGCTTCCAATACAAGCGTCCGTCACCAATGGTAGTGATACCGTATACCGCGGCTTCTTCTAATCCGTTCATGAGCCCGTCGTAACTTTGGTTAAATTTATCGGCTAAGCTGTTCCACGCCATTTCCATTACGACGTCACCCGCATTATCAAACAAAATGCCATTAAGTTCGCCCGTTTCATGGTCGGTGAGTATCTTGCCACCTTGCGGTTCTGGGCTGTTTCTCGTGATGCCTGCCAATTTTAAAGCCTGGGAGTTGACCCACATGGAGTGCGATGTTTGTTCCATCAACACAACGGGTTGATCGGGGAAAATCTCATCCAGTACTTCAAGCGGTGTACGAGTGTTGTCATCGCTCAACGTCATATCGAGTGAAAAGCCGTACCCCATTAGCCAATCATTTTTTGACGACACATTTTTTTGACTGGTTTTACGACATTGCAGTAAGTACGGGATTTGCTCTTCAAGTGATGCATCCATACTCAGTTCGCAATTACCACCGGCTTCTGATGCCGCTTCAAAAACGTGATTATGGTTATCGACGAAGCCAGGTAATACAAAAGCGCCTTCAAGATCGATAACCTCAGTGTTTGGTGAGCGGTAAGCATTGATGTCAGATTGTTTGCCCATCGCAATTATTTTTCCGTCAGCAATCGCTACAGCTTTGACGGGCTGACCAGTATAAAAAACAGCATTGGTTAGAATCGTCTCAGCAGTTTGCTGTGCTGCTATTGCTGACGGTGCTAGACCAGATTGTACTGTCATTATCATAAGTCCCAAGAGAGTTGGTTTGATGCTTTTCATCGAGCATTCCTTTTATAAGAGTGTGAGACTTAACAATCGAACGATAACCACAAGCGAACTGAATGAATACTATAGTGTATTTCTATTCTGGTACGTTTTTTCTGCATAATGCCAATATTAGAGACATCATATGGGTTGTTGTCGTTAAACAGAGCGTTTGATTGTTAAGTGGAAAAAGCATAACGGCATTGTTTAGATAATGAAAAATGCTCACTATCATGAATCTGTGATAGTGAAATGGAGGTTAAAGAGGGGAGTTAATCGCCACAAGAGATAATTGTGGCGGCTGATATTTGCTGGGAATAGTTACTTATTTCATTAAGTTTGGCGAATCTCTAGGAGGTCTAGAATGTGTGAATTATTCTGCTTCGCGCTTAAGCCAATCGAGAAATAGCTCAATTTGTTTTGAGTGTTGATTTTGAAGCGTGGTTACGTAGTACCTTTGTTGGCAAGAGACTGTTTTTTCCGAAAATGGTTGAATCAATTCTCCGGACTTTATTTTCTTCTGAACTAAGCTGTGTCTGCCCATTGCAACACCTGCATTATTTATCGCGGCAATGACCGCCAAGTCGGATCTATCAAAACTTATACTTGGTATCTGTTTTATTGACTCAATGTCATATGTCTTTGCCCAAGATTCCCATTCATCTAGGTTAGACTCGTAATCCCATGCTTGGTTATCATGCAGTAATGTGCATTTGTGTAAATTTTGAACTTTACCCACCAAATCGTGCTTTTTCGCATAATTTGGAGTGCATACCGGGACAATAGTCTCTGACATTATCTCTTGATACCAAAGTTTTTTAGGTGTTTTATCATCAAAATAGATAGCGATATCGATACCGTAACCACAGAAGTTGATATTTTCGTTACCCGTCAGAATCTTAAGTTCAATAGCGGGATGTAGTTCTTTGAACTTATATATGCGAGGCACTAACCAGCACTGTGCAAAAGATGGTCGTGAATAGATAGTAAGTGTTCCCGAAACCTCGCCATTTCGTACTTCAAAAATTTCTTGATTTAATGTGTTTAGGGATTGCTTTAAGGAAAGATAGATTCGCTTCCCCTCAGTGGTTAGGCTTATTTTTCTATGGGAACGTTTAAATAACTGAATCCCAAGCTCATCTTCTAATCCATTTATTCGATGTGATATCGCGCTGGGTGTCATAGAGAGTTCTTCTGCAGCTAAAGAAAAAGAACTGTGTCTTGCGGCGACTTCAAATGTATGAAGTTTTGAGAGCTGAAAGCTATTTAACCGCTGATTTTTAGCAAGAATATTATCCTTGGTATACATTAAGTCGCCTTTTAAATGAGGTTTGCTTATTACATATCTCATTAACCATACTGGTTTCACATGAATAAATGTGACGCAAATAGCGAAATTATTCTGAATGTCGACTTAGATCACGCGGTTGTTTAAATTTAGCTCATGTATTGGTGATTTTTGATCGCTTGTCAGCACTTTGTATCCTTTGTCTAATACGACGAAATTAAACAATAAAAACAAGGTGTAAAATATGGAGTCGCAACTCTGGGTTATAGCAACCCTCGTATCAAGTATTGTAATGATCGTTTTTGCGATAGTTAAATTTAAGCTACACCCATTCTTAGCACTACTTTTAGCCAGCTTTTATGTTGGTACGTCGATGGGAATGGGCCCAGTCGAAATGGTTAACGCTATTGAAAATGGTATTGGCGGAACTCTAGGTTTCTTAGCTGCAATAATTGGGCTTGGTACCATTCTGGGGAAAATGATGGAGGTTTCCGGTGCAGCAGAGCGTATCGGATTAACACTTCAAAAATGTCGCTGGTTATCACCTGAAGTAATCATGGTTTTAATTGGGCTTGTTTGCGGTATTACACTTTTTGTGGAAGTGGGTGTTGTCCTTCTTATTCCTCTTGCCTTTTCTATCGCTAAAAAAACAAATACATCTTTGTTAAATTTAGCAATACCACTATGTACCGCTTTAATGGCTGTACATTGTATTGTACCTCCTCATCCGGCAGCTCTTTATGTAACAAATGCACTTGGTGCTGATATTGGTACTGTGATTTTTTATGGTCTTTTAATTGGTTTAACTGCTTCTCTTGTTGGTGGACCACTATTCTTAAAAGTAGTTGGTGCTAACTTGCCATTTAAGAAAGTACCAGAAGAATTTACTTCTCTAGAAGTAAAAAATGAAAACGAACTACCATCACTTGGAGCTACTCTATTTACTGTTCTTCTTCCTATTATTCTTATGCTGACTAAAACAGCAGCTGAACTTAATATGGAGCATGGTACTACGGTTTACTCTATTCTTGAGTTTCTTGGTAACCCTATAACTGCAATGTTTATTGCTGCATTTGTTGCTTACTACATTTTAGGTATTAAGCAAAACATGGGAATGTCTATATTACTAGAAAAAACGGAAGGTGCATTTGCATCTATTGCCAATATTCTATTAATCATCGGTGCTGGTGGTGCGTTCAACGGAGTGCTTAAAGGTAGTGGTTTAGCTGATGTGTTAGCACAGATACTTTCTAATTTAGATATGCCCCCAATTCTACTGGCTTGGTTAGTCGCAATTATATTGCATGCCGCTGTAGGTTCGGCAACAGTTGCCATGATGGGAGCAACTGCAATCGTTGCACCTCTGCTTCCGCTATACCCAGATATCAGCCCTGAAATTATTACTCTTGCAATTGGCTCTGGTGCTATTGGCTGTACTATCGTTACTGACTCATTGTTTTGGTTAGTCAAACAGTACTGCGGCGCGTCAATGTCAGAAACGTTCAAATACTATACGACAGCTACTTTTATTGCTTCTTTTGTAGCTTTGGGTGGCACCTTCCTACTGTCGTACATCATCTAGGTTTAAGGAATTAAAATGAGCACATTGAATATTCAACAATTAGTTACTGATTTTCCTCTGGTTGAAAAACTAATCGCCTTAGACGATGTAAGTTGGTTTAATCCAAATATTACAACTCTGGCTGAAGGCTTGCCTTATGTAGGGCTTGATAATACAGATATAAAAGATGCAAGTGACCGACTAAAAAGATTTGCTCCTTATTTGGCAAAGGCATTTCCTGAAACAGCCAAAACAAATGGCATTATAGAATCTGATGTTGTTGCTATTCCAGCCATGAAAACAGTTCTTGAACAGCAGTACAACATAGAAATTCAAGGAACCTTACTATTGAAAAAAGATAGTCATCTGCCGATTTCTGGTTCAATAAAAGCGCGTGGTGGTATCTATGAAGTGTTAACTCATGCTGAAAAATTAGCAATCCAAGCTGGTTTGCTATCTGAGTCTGATGATTACAGCAAATTGTTTACGGATGAATTTAGAGCTTTCTTTAAGCAGTTTAGTATCGCTGTAGGCTCTACCGGTAATCTAGGCATGTCTATAGGTATTATGAGTGCAAAACTTGGCTTTTCTGTATCGGTTCATATGTCGGCAGATGCCCGCCAATGGAAAAAAGACAAACTTCGATCGCATGGTGTAATTGTTGTTGAATATAAAGAAGATTACGGTGTAGCGGTTGCACAGGGACGAAAAGAAGCAGAAAAAGATCCAACGTGCTTCTTTATTGATGATGAAAATTCACCAACACTTTTTCTAGGTTATTCTGTTGCTGGAGAGCGACTAAAGAGCCAGTTTGAAGCCATGAATATTCTAGTAGATGAGCTGCATCCACTGTTTGTTTATTTGCCATGTGGCGTGGGGGGAGGGCCTGGTGGTGTGGCGTTTGGTTTGAAAATGGCATTTGGCGATAATGTTCATTGTATCTTTGCGGAACCTACCCACTCACCTTGCATGTTATTGGGTATTCATACTGGCCTGCATGATGAAATCTCAGTTCAGGATATTGGTATCGATAATATAACAGCTGCTGACGGCCTAGCTGTTGGTCGTGCTTCTGGATTTGTGGGAAGAGCAATGGAAAGATTACTTGATGGTTTTTATACCATTAGTGATGAAAGAATGTACCACCACCTCGGAGAGCTGAGTAAGTATGAAGATATTCAGCTAGAGCCTTCAGCTTTAGCCGGAATGCTTGGTCCTGTTGTAGTTTCTGACAATGAAGAATATCTTCAGCGAATCCAAATGGATGAGCAAAAACTCAAAAACGCGACCCACTTAGTTTGGGCTACGGGTGGTGGTATGGTTCCAAGTGAAGAGATGGCATCGTACCTCGCTAAGTCTGGAATTTAATTTTTATTTAAGGCATAGCCTAGGCTATGCCTTATCTGATCATTTACTTATCCAGAATGGTATAGCAGCCAGTTTTCTAGATAACAGTTTTGTTCTATGTCGGCTGCCTTTTTTCCGCCACTTTTCATCCATGATTAATCATTTTTCTTGCCTGTTCTCGCCATGCTTATTTGCTTTAATGCCCTTATTAGCAAGAAACAATTCTTTGTGATTAATGGGTGAAGCGAAGGCGATATCATGGTCTGTATTAATATAAAAACGTGGGTGGTTGCCGCTTACTGGTGTGCATTAAGAGATCGGTCTAGGCGATTAAAAAGAGGATTACTTAAACAAGGGCTACATAAACTATTAATAGGTGGGCTAACAGGCATACTGGCACTGTGTTCATTGGCTGTGCAAGCGGACGATTTAGGCTTGGTATATCGTGATGAACATGGCACTCAAACAGCGCCATTATTGTCGACTGATGTAACAATGACGGTGAATGGCTTGGTCAATCGGGTCACAGTACGTCAGACATTCAAGAATACGAGCACAGATTGGATTCATGGTCGCTACATATTTCCTTTACCTGATAAAGCGGTTGTCGACCATTTGCGGTTGTGGATTGGTGAACGCTTTATAGAAGGGGATATTCAGCCTAAAGCTATTGCGAAAAAGCAATATGAAGCGGCGCAACAGGCAGGCGTGAAAGCCAGCTTAGTTGAACAACATCGACCAAACATTTTTTCGACTCAGGTGGCCAACATTGCGCCTGATGAATCTGTCACTGTTGAAATTGAATACCAAGAAGTAGTGTTGTACCGCGATGGCGAATTCAGCCTGCGTTTCCCCACAGTGGTTGCACCTCGTTATATTCCCGTTGTGCCATTAAATAAAGTGCCAGATGTGAACGAAATTACTCCTTCTCTACGTGATTCACAAGACGATCCAACCTTACCTTTTTCACTCAATATTGATCTGAATGCTGGGTTACCCATCGCAGTTATTAATACACCATCTCATGCTTTTACTCAGCAGACGTTATCTGAATATCATTACATCTTGTCTTTGATACAGCCTGATATTGCCGATCGCGATGTGGTTTTGTCATGGCGACCGAAAGCAACGGATTTACCTTCTACAGCCTTATTTACTCAGCATGTTGAAGGGCAAGGTTATGGATTGTTATTGACCATGCCGCCCCAAGTGAATCATCAAGTTAATAGTACGACTAGTACGACTAGTACGACGAGCAGTGCCTTGTTCCACCAGTCTGTCACTTTCGTGCTCGATATTTCAGGTTCAATGTACGGTGAATCTATCGAGCAAGCGAAACAAGCATTGAAATACGGTTTGCAGCAACTACAGCCTGAAGATTCATTTAATATCGTGACGTTTAATCATGAAGCCATGCTCTATTCTGAGCAATTACTGCCAGCTACATCGTCAACAATCGCTCGCGCATTACGTTTTGTTGATGGGTTAGATGCCGATGGTGGCACAGAAATGGCAGCTGCGTTAAAGGCTGCGTTTTCAATCAAAACATATGATCAACCGAACAGCACACGTTGGCTCAATCAAATTGTATTCATTACCGATGGCAGCGTTGGTAACGAAACGGCATTGTTTGATTTGATTGAGCAACAATTGGTTGATCGTCGTTTATTTACAGTCGGTATTGGCTCTGCACCAAACAGTTATTTTATGACCCGAGCAGCAATGAAAGGCAAAGGTACATATACCTACATTGGTGATGTGAAAGAGGTTGATACCAAAATGCGGTTACTGTTTTCTAAAATCAGCCAACCCGTAATGCGTGATATTAAACTGGCATGGTCTGATGGTAGATCTGTTGATTATTGGCCAAACCCTGTGCCGGACTTATATCAACAGGAACCTCTGCAAGTGTCATTTAAGATCCCTGAAAATGCCGCTAATTTGGTAATTACAGGCCAACAAGTTGATCATGAATGGCGTAACGAAGTAGATATATATCAAGGTTTGGCGATAGGCGAAAAACAACCGCAACCGCGTATTGGGTTAGACATTATATGGGCGCGTAATCAAATTAGCAGCATACAAATGAACCCTGAAATATCTGCGGAAGAGAAGAAAAAGCAAATCGAGCAACTAGGAATGAAGCACCACATTGTAACGCGGTATACCAGTTTGATTGCCGTTGATAAAACCCCAGCCCGTGCAGAAGGTGAAGTGGTTAATGATGCCAACGTGAAACCGCATTTACCAAAAGGGTGGAAGTCGAAACAGGCGTCTTTACAGCCCGCACCATACCAATTGGCTCAAACGGGTACTAACAGTGAAGTTATGATTTTTGTCGGCGCATTATTGTCACTGTTTGCTTTATTAATCGGGTGTACCTCTAAGAATCGCATCACGATATGCCGCACGAGATCGTAGTGCAAAACGAAAAGGGTAAAACGATGTTAACACTTTCTAATGTTCGCACAGCTTTGATGGTTGTTGTATTGAGTGTTGGCTTGTTAATGATGGGTCGAGGGGGCTATATCCAAGCTAAGGCGTGGCTTGCACAAGTATTGATTGCTCAAGCTTGGCAACAACAAACAGCAACAGGTATACCAACTAAACCATGGTCGTGGGCAGATACATCGCCCATTGCGCAATTGATTTTACCTAACGGTGAGCAACAAACAGTACTGGCGGGTGTTAGTGGGCGTAACTTAGCGTTTGGGCCTACTTTACAGTTATTCACTGCAAAGCCAGATGAGCAAGGCAATGTGGTGATTTACGGGCATAACGATACGCATTTTAAGTCGTTAGAAACAGCTAAAATAGGTGATGGTATTGAAGTACAAGATGAGTATGGAAAGATTGTACGTTACATTGTCACAAGTGTGCGGGTGGTGAACCAACAAGAAACAAAGGTAGCTGCACAAACGCCGTGGTCGCAGTTAACCTTAATTACGTGCTATCCCTTTATTACTGTTAGCGTAAATGGCCCTTTGCGATGGGTGGTAACCGCCATACCTGCATAAAGACTAACAATCGACTTACTTGGTCTTTGACACTTTAAATTTACTCATAATTCCATTATTATCGAAATATAGTAAGTGTCGTAAATTGAGGGAAGGCTATGCTAGCGGAGTGGTTAACACACAAAGACCAATTAAGAAGTTACATAGTGAAACAAACAGGTGATCTAGACTTAGCTGACGATATCTTGCAAGAGGTATACATTAAAGCAAGCCAGAAAATTCACCAGCTAGAAGCTAAAGATAAACTTAAAAATTGGCTGTATCGCATTACTTATAATACGATTATGGATTTCTACCGATCGCACCAAAGCCATGAAGAGCTGATGGATAACCAAATAGAAGAAGAGGTGCCTGCTGAAGTTGTCAATTTACAAACAATGGGGCAGTGCTTACGCCCGATGTTTGATTGTTTGCCAGAGAAATATCGCCAAGCAATGATTCTTTCAGAATTAGATGGATTACCTCAACAGGCAGTCGCTGAACAATTAGGGTTGTCATTATCCGGAACGAAAAGTCGGGTTCAACGTGGTCGAGTTAAGCTTAAAGAAATTCTAATGAATTGCTGTAATGTGGAAACGGGACGCGAAGGTATCATTGATTTCTATCCCAAAGCAGAGTGTGCTGAATTCGCTAAAAGTAACTGTGTGGGTTAAGCCTAATCTTTAATATTTCATTGATATTTTTTTCTATAAATCGACTCACTTTCTGGGTCGCTTTCTTCTTTTAGAAGAGCTTCTTCGTCTTGCCCCCATCTATATTTTAATTTTCTGGAAAAATATTTTTAAAAATTGCGTCTTTTTTCATTTTCCTACGTCCTAATAGAATGATTAACATTTTTATTGAATAAGACAAATGAGAAATGAAGCTATCCCCTCTGAAGTTAAGACACCAGTTATAGAAATGCTGGAATTTTTAGCAAGCGATCAAGCGAAAGAAACCCTGCGTGATGTTCGCCGTGGAATTGAACGTGAAATGGTTCGAATTACACCCAATGGGTCGCTTTCTCAACGACCACACCCTGTATCTTTGGGCTCTGCACTTACTCTCCCGTACATCACCACCGATTTTTCAGAAGCGCAACTAGAGTTAGTGACTCCTGCGGTTAATGAGAGAAGTGAGACATTTGAAACACTGGCTTCTTTACACCACTTTGTTGCGGCTAATTTGAATGAGGGTGAGTCGATGTGTGCTGCGAGTATGCCCCCTGCATTGCCTGATGATCACGATATTGCTCGTTACGGTACTTCGAATGCTGGAATGGTGAAGGCTCGCTATCGTGAAGGGCTAGCCAATCGTTATGGAAAGCGGATGCAGCCAATTCGGTGCCATTCGCCCCAATCTCAGACAAACCAAGCTCAAGAGAAAATTGTGTAATTATGAATATTCTTTGGAAATTAAAGGGCTACCTTAAAATGTTTGGCCGACACTATCTGATTGCCTTTGCGGCATTGCAGGTGGTTGCGTTGGTCAATTTGATTCCTTCATGGTTGATTGGTCGAATTGTCGACGGCATTAGCACGGACACATTAGACACTCAAACGATGATTGTTCACGTCGTTGGGATTATAGTCTCGGGCGCGGCAATGTACGGTTTGCGTTTTGTATGGCAAAGCAAACTATATGGTGCTTCTATTGCGATAACTCGTGTGATTCGAAGTGAGTTGTTTCAAAAGTTCTCTCAATTGTCACCTGCATTCTATGCTCGCAGAAGTACAGGGGATCTGATGGCACATGCGACCAATGACCTTAATGCGGTGGAAGAAACCATGGGAATGGGGGTTATGACATTGGTGGACTCTTTGATCGCAGGTATTACGGTCATTTTGGGAATGATCTTTGTTGTTAGTGGTGAACTTACCGCTGTCGCACTGCTTCCCTTCCCATTACTAGTACTCATTACTCGCCGCTATGGTGTCAAGCTACATAAGGCGTTCGGTAAGGCGCAATCTGCGTTTTCTGATCTAACCGAAGAGACTCGTGAAACGGTATCGGGTATTCGTGCGGTTCGCTCACACGGCATTTCTGAACGTCAAGAACAGCGCTTTGGAAAAACCTTAGATGAAACGGTAGATGCAAATCTTTTAGTTGCAAAAGTGGATGCGGCATTTGGTCCCACGATTCAATTAGTCTATGGGCTGTCGTTCATCATTTCACTGGGCTACGGAGCATGGTTGATAGAACAAGGCAGCATAACTGTGGGATTGTTTACTACCTTTACACTTTACCTTGGGCAACTACTTGGGCCATTTATGCAGTTTGGTTGGCAGTTCAATGTATTTCAACGAGGTAAGACGTCATGGCGTCGTCTGGAGCAGTTATTTGCTGAAAATATTGAAGTCGTAGAAGGTGACATAACACTGCCGAAAACAGCGGACGCAAGTATGTCTTTTGATATCAAGTCATTCACTTATCAAAAAGCGAACCGTAAAGCGCTCGATAAGGTGAAATTTGATTTGCCATCGGGCGGGTTGGTCGGCATTACTGGGCCAACGGGCAGCGGTAAAAGCACGCTATTGCACTTGGCACTACGCCAATTTCAACTTGAGAAGCCGTCAATAATTCACATTTCAGGTATGCCAAGCGACAGCCTAACGTTTGGTTCCTTACGCAGTAAGCTGGCTTGGGTTCCTCAAAAGCCGCACTTGTTTTCAGGCACTATCGCAGAGAATATCGCGTTGGCGAAACCTGATGCGTCGCAAGCAGAAATCGAGCATGTGGCTGAAATGGCGGGTATTCGAGCAGAAATTGAAGCGATGCCTGAAGGCTTTGATACTTCACTTAGAGAGGGCGGTACGAATCTGTCGGGTGGTCAAAAACAGCGTTTGACTCTTGCTAGAGCTCTATTGTCGGGTGCTGATATCCTTTTGTTGGATGATCCATTTAGTGCATTAGATATGAACACTGAAGTGCAAGTTCGTCAAAACCTAAAGGCGCGTTATTCGCATAAAACGATGTTGCTTGTAACGCAGCGATTAACGAATCTTATCGAAGCTGATCATATTTTAGTGCTCAATGATGGGCAAGTAGAAGAGCGTGGTTCTCACCATGAGTTGGTGGCAAATCAAGGCTGGTATTCAATGGTTTATCAACGTCAAAGCCAGTTGGGGCTGTCCATAAGTGGCGATGCTGCTATTCAAGGTACTGGCATTGAGGGAAAAGACGATGAGTAAGTCTCAAGCAAGTAATGCTCGAACAAACAATAGTGCTGAGAAGCCTGAATCAATGAAAGATAATACGCTTTATCGCCGTTTATTGACCTTCTCATTGCCGCACAAAGCGCGTTTTAGCTTTGCCTTTTTGATGCTGTCGCTTGCGGTCAGTGCCGAGATGGCGATTCCATGGTTGGCTAAAATTGTGTTGGATGAGGTCATTGTGCCTCAGCAATTTGAATGGCAACAACTTATCACATTGATCGGGCTTGTGATGCTGTTCTATGTGCTTGCTGCGGTGTTTGGGTATTTACAAGCGGTTACCTTTAAACACAGTGCATTGCTGGTGGTTAAAGACGTACGTGAACAACTATTCCGCCATGTATTGAACTTTCCTATTGCGACGTTCGATAAATTGTCAACGGGTAAACTGGTCTCTTACATTACCAACGATACTGAATCGCTACGGAATATGTACGTTTCGACGATTCCAACCGTGATTCAAGGTGCATTGCGCATCACGGTTATTTTCATCGCAATTGCATTATTGGATTGGCGTTTGATGTTGCTTAGTTTGGTGCTGATTCCTATTTTGTTGATGACGATGCATTTGTATCGCAAGATTTCAATGTCAGTGTTTGACGGCATTCGAGTTCAAGTCAGCAATATTAACGGGCAAATAAACGAATCGTTGCAAGGTATGGCTTTGATTCAAGCGTTTCGTCAAGAAAAGGCGTTCCAAACTAAGTTTGAGAAAGATAACCAAAGCTGGTTTAACTTCCGTGCTAAGTCAGTCGCAATTGATAGCTTGATGTTGTTACCACTGACACGCTTGATTTCGACGTTGACAGCAGCAGGCATTGTAGCGTGGTTTGCAGGAGCATCGATGTCGACCGTTGTTGAGATTGGTACTTTATATGCGTTTTTGAACTACATTGAGCGCTTCTTTGACCCGTTCCGACAGTTATCGATGGAATTGCACAAATTGCAGGTTGCAACTGTGTCTTCGAAACGTATTTTTGAGCTGCTAGACGATGATTCTGAAATTCATAATCAATCGATGCCGGAAGTGAAGATAAATGATAGCAACGATATTGAGTTTCGTAATGTCACCATGGGATACGAAGTCGATAAGCCAGTACTCAAAGATGTCAGCTTTACGGCAAAAGGTGGTGAGTTTACAGCGATTGTTGGGCATACCGGCAGCGGGAAAAGTTCGGTGATCAACCTGTTGATGCGTTTTTATCAACAGCAGCAAGGCGACATCCTTATTGGCGGACAACCGCTTAATAAACTGCCTGAATCACAACTGCGAAAGCTGTTTGGCTTGGTATCACAAGACCCAACCATCTTTAGCGGTTCAATCGTTGATAATATTGATTTATCTCATGATGCTGCTTTTAGTGATAGCTATACGAGTGATGACAGTACGCTTAATGACAATGACAATAAAGCACTAAAAGCTAGCCGTGATAAAGCGATACAAGCAGCCGAAATGGTGAAAGCGGATCGCTTCATTCATCGTTTACCTGATGGTTTTGATCATCAACCAAGCGATGGCGGCGCTACGCTTTCTGTGGGTGAAAGACAGTTATTGGCATTAGCTCGTGCGATTTCTCACGATCCGAAAATATTCCTGCTTGATGAAGCGACGGCGAATATCGACAGTGAATCGGAAGAAACGGTAAAGCAGGCTCTTGAGAATATCCAAGACGGCAGAACTATTATCACCGTTGCGCACCGTTTATCGACGATTCAAAACGCCGATCAAATTTTGGTGATGAACAGCGGAAAGGTGGTACAGAGTGGTACACATCAGGCGCTAATCGAACAAGATGGCGATTACCGAGATTTATACCTTGCACAGAAAGCGCAAGAAGAAAACGAACATCAAAACAGCACGCTAGGCCTAGCGGCTGTGAGCGCGGCATAAGTGATAAAATAGAAAGAGTCATTACATTATGAATAACGGCACTATTAATAACGACACTATTAATAACGAAAATAAGCAATTTATGCCTCAAGACGTCATTAACGATATTCTTGAGTGGGAAATTATGCACGGAGTCGCGTTTCGTCAGGCCGATAATACGGCAAGGCACGTACCATTCAGCATCGCACCGATGACGATGGAACGCTCTGTGTACCAACACCTGCTTTCTGTTACACCACTGATCGCTAAGTTGGTAAGCAACGTGTCTGAAGATCATGATTTCCTGCAAGAGTCGCTTAGTGATATGGCAAAGGCAGACCCGTTTTTTGGTCGTTTGATGGAGCTGCATCAGCAAGCACATGGTGATGTAACTAAGCGTCAGCAACCTGCTCGCCAGCCACTACTTTTGATGCGTACCGATTTTATGGATGATCGTCAGCATGGGGCAAAAGTGATCGAATTCAATGGTATTGCTGCTGGTATGGGACCATTTGGTCAGCGCGCTACAGAGTTGCATTGCTTTGTGCAAGATCAATGGAACGATGTCTACCGTAATTGGTTAGAAGACGATACGGCAATACCAGCAGACAATCACGGCATGGAACAACTCGCTATAGGTATTGCCGCCTCAGCAAGAAAGGTAAAGGCGCACTTTGCTGAATTGGGTGATAGTGCGAACGAACAAAAGCCAACCTTCCTGATGATTGTGCAGAAAGATGAAGACAATGTTTACGATCAGCACCTATTGGAAGTTGCATTGCAAAATATTGGGGTTCGCACAGTAAGACGCACCTTTGAGCAATTGAGCACTCAGCTCTCTAGTGGTGAAAATCAGCGTCTAATTCTTGAAAATGTTGGCGCAATTGACACGGTTTACTTACGTGCGGGCTATCAATATTCAGACTACTGGGCACCAGAGCTGAATGAAGATATTTGCTGTCACACATTAAGCCAAACGCGTCTGTTTATTGAAATGCATTACGTGGCAATGAACGCGACCATCAGCCAGCAGCTTGCAACGAGTAAATCAATGCAGATGCTACTGACCATGATGCCTGCACAAGAGTATGCCCGTTGGAGGTTAACCCTAGAAGAAGCCCGATTAGTAAAGAGTGTATTGGCAGATATGAAACCCATATCGAAGGAGGCAATCGAATGGTTTAATACCTCTGCCGATAAGCAAGAGTGGGTACTCAAGAACCAAGGCGAAGGTGGTGGTCACTGTGTGTTTGGAGATCAGATCAGTGAGACATTAGCCAAATTGAAGCCAGAAGAGTATGACGCATGGGCATTGATGCAGCGTTTGTATCCGCATGAACGAGATACGCCAACCATTGCGGTTCGTGATGGAAAGCAGACGTTAGTGAACGATCTTGTGAGCGAAATCGGCTTGTTTACCGCCCATTATCAAGGAGAGCCTGTAACGGAGCTAGACGGCTATGCTGGTTACTTAATTCGCAGTAAGCCTGCCAGTGAAAATGAAGGTGGCATTCATAGCGGTCAAGGGATCTTAGATTCTCTAGTACTTATTAATGCGTGATTGTTTATGAGGCTATTGTCCGAACCCTGATGGTCTTAATAGCATGAGAATCTAAATGCTATCAAGGCTCAGAGTCATGTGAGTGACAGCAAAGAGGGTCTTGGCTGTTATAATTAATGGTATTAGACCGTAGTGTTTTGTGAAAAATTTGAAACACGGAAATATTCACCATCGAGTCAGCGAGATCTATGCTGACTCGCCTTTGCCCCAAAGCTTGTTAGAGCTTTAACTCATTCACAATATGTTCATAGCAATTTGCCATACATTTGCTCATGTGATGGGTGTCGCTTACAAAATCTGTACAGTATTATCTCCCCCGGCATTTGAAGATATTGCGACTTATCTGGTCAGCGTGGTCGACAATATGGTGCAGGTGTTTGACGAGCAGACAGATAGTTCGTTAATGCTGATAAGCTCTTCCTTTGTTCAATTGCAGATGGAAAAATTTTCAGCTGCAAGCGGTTTTTATTTCCGATTTTGACGCTGCGGGTAGCGGCCGCTTTTCTTCAGCCGTTTAGCCACACTATAGTGATAATAGCGGGCCAGAAGTGGACGAATAAGCGGCAGGCCGATAAAAAAAGCCAGCGGTTTAAGACAACTGACTCGGCTCATTAACAGGATATACGCATCAAGTTCGCTCAAAACTTTCCCACTTGCTGTTTTTACATGCAGTTCGGTCAATGCTTTCAGGGGGTCGATACCTAGCTGCTGCAGCAACTTTTCCTGCCCGGTAATATCAACCCAGCATACTGAATCGCTCTTCTCTCCTGCCAGACTTTGATAATTATTACGATCTTTAATACAACGCGGGCAGCTGCCATCGTAATAAACAGTTACTTTTTCGTCGCCATTTTTCATATTTCGCCCTCCTACATATATTCTATACCTAGCCTCCTTTATTGCCGTGAAGGCTGAGTTCTTATGATCCCGGTTAATAAAAAGAACGATATTTGCAATTGAACAAAGTGAACTAAAATTACAAAAAACTATGCCTCTCAATGGATTTTTTTATTGTCCGGGTTTACTGACATTTCTTGGTTCGCAGAATATGACGACATCTCGCCATGGGGCACATAGTGCCTTAGAGTGTCAGCTTTAATTACACCACCAAACCAGCCTTTCCTATCACGTTTTTGCCCCTTTTTTTGTTAGTACTGATACTCATTCATAAGCTATTAATACTGCTTTTAGATACCTAAAGTGATGCGATGATCTTGGTATACTTGTTTCAACAAACAAAGTTCGTTCCTCTTGCTGAGGATTAATGTTAATCACTTGAGCTGCTTTGATTGAATACCATTCAGGTGGTTTCGGAAAAATTCAACAAACAATTTGGTACGTTTGGGCAAATGTTGCCTTTTAGGATAGAGAATGTATAAGGGCAATATCGGGCTCGTTTTCCAATTGGGAACGAGTTGAACCACTTCTTTTCGTGTGGCCAGCGACAGTTTAGACAGTGCAAATTCATCCAGCATTGCTACACCACATCCACTTAACATGGCATCGACCATAGATGCGACTAAATTGACGCTGAATGTTCCATGTAGCTTAATATGTACATCTTCCTTGGACTTTTTATTCAGAAACTTCCAGTTATCTAATGCGAACTCTGTATTCCTATAAAGAATATGACTGAGCTTACCGAGTTCCGATGGATGCGCAATCTCACCTTGTTCTTTAATATAACTCTTATGTGCGAATGGCTTGCAATGTAGTGAGCGAAGGTAATGTCCAACATAACCTTCTGGCGGGGAGTCTGTAAGGTAAAATGCAACATCAAAGCCTGACTCGATAAGATCTAACGGACTTTCAGTGAAGATAACCTCTATCTCTATCTCTGGGTAAGTCCGATAAAATTCGGCTAAGGGTTCAGTTAATAGCATCGCTCCGAATGACGCTGAAGCCGCTACACGCAATTTGCCTGCGACGTTTTCTGTTGAACATAGCTTTTCATTAATGGCCTCAGCACTCTCCAGTAGGTACTTAACTTGCTTATAAAACTCAACACCATCGTAAGTAAGATTAAACTGTCGAGTTGTCCTTTGAATTAGTTGAACTGACAAAATATCCTCTAGTTGTCTTAGCTGCCTACTCACATGGGCATTTGAACAATTTAACTTTTTAGCCGCCCCCGCAATGCTTTTTTCCTCACATAATGCGATGTAGATGGGTATGTAGTGAAGCCACTTTATTTCCATATGGTAATTCTGAATGTCTAAATGAACACTACTGGAAATAATAGGGATTATTTAAACTCTCGGCAACATGAATTAGACAAGGGTTAACACATGGAGTTATTCAGCAGTTGGCTTGAAAGCCAAAACCTAAAAGATCACGTTAAAAATCCGAATATTGAGGTCGGAGACTATAGCTATTATTCAGGATTTTATCATTCTAAGTCGTTTGAAGAACAAGCTGTACGCTATTTGTTAGGCGACAAAACAACGGAGGATGCATGGCAAAGCGGTCAGTTTGGAGATATTGATAAACTGCGCATAGGTAAGTTTTGCTCCATTGCGTCGGGAGCAATTTTTATGATGGCGGGAAACCAAGGACATCGACTTGATTGGATATCAACGTTTCCATTTTCAGCAGAAGTGTTTGGTGAAGGTGTTAAAGAAGGATTCCAGAAAGCGGGTGATACGGTAGTAGGCAATGACGTCTGGATTGGCAGTGAAGCGATGATCATGCCTGGCGTTCAAATTGGTGACGGTGCAGTGATAGGTGCTAGGGCTGTAATTACGAAAAATATTGAGCCTTACTCTGTAGTTGTCGGTAACAACCTCGTAATTAAAAAGCGATTTAATGAAAAAGCCATTCAGTCGTTATTAGACATACAATGGTGGGAATGGCCGCTGGAACATATTAAGAGTGCAATGAAATTGCTATGTAGTGGACAAATCGAGGAGTTGGAGCGTTATTTTTTCAAGAACGTGGCTGTTTGATTAAAATTGCTTTTTGAATTTCAGAGTAATTATCAGCTTAAGGTTACAATTGAGATAGCAACTAAACAAGTAAGGGTATACTTTTCATTATCTAATCCGAATCGTAAGAGTTAGTGCAAGAGTACTAACACATTCTTGTCCTGAGACGTGTCAGCGACAACCTGTCTGACACGTTCTTGCCCCAAAGTTTCTGACGAATAAAAATATCAGCTAATAAATTAAGCGTCATTTGGTATTTTTCTATTACAGACTTAGTGTCTATGAAGTCGATAGTTATTGGTTTTCACTTATCGACTCACCTTTAGCTCATGGTCATAATCACTCAATAATTTCAAAGTGGAACTTGTATTTACGTACACCGTCTATCTGAACACCTTTCTCTCTCAACTCAAGGTACTGCTGAATTTTAACAGTTCTAAAATTCATAGCCTTCAGCGCAAGGATTATTCGTAGCTCATCCATTGAACGTGACTTAGCTTCAGAACTACAAGTACCGCAGACAACATAAGCCTTTTGTTTAAAACCAATCTTATTAAGCCAGTTTAGCTCTTTCGGTTCTTTACGTTTGCCACAAAAGTAGCAGCGATTCTCTTGCTGCAATGCTGCCTGTTCCCTTAAAGCTTTAGGGCTTGGTGATTTGATTGGTGGGGTAGTGTTAGTCTTCTTACTACCACTGAACATAGAGAACTGAACTATATTAGACATTTGGATTGCTCTTACTAATCAAGGTATACAGCATATAACTGAACATTATTGTCATGTGCCTTTATATCCTATTCCTTGTGCATTCAATTAGTCAAATTACCATTTTACGCACTGTACTGGTTAAGGGGCTTAGCCTGTGTTTGACGTGAGTACTACAAGACACTTATCTAAGCGAGTTTTGCCATACATCAATTAATTCATGTTCTGCTAAATTAGCAAAACATCTGACTCATTTCTGCCCATATTTGAGATAGGGCAGCAGTAATCACATAATGCCTGTTTGGTTTCACTCATGTTGTTTTTCCGGCATGTAGCTACACTATTAAAGCTAGCACGGCCCTTAGACTTGGCAAAAAATGGTTGAGTTTGTTTGTAGTGGTACAGTTTCCGCAGTTAAGAAATTACATCTTTATTTTTCTTGTTTCGACGTTACTACGAAGGGACTTCACCTCGAAAAATACCCGCCGTTGAACTAAGAATATCTTTTAACCAGCTTGAAGTGACTTGTAGATTAAGCCACTCAGGTCGAAACTGAAAGCGATGCCAATCAGAGAGCAAATCTATTGTTGAGTTGAAGGGGGGGGGCAATAAGAAATAAGGCAACAACCGCAATCAATTGCGCTGTGCTAATGAAAGGGTTTTTAAAAGAAATAACCTTCATCGCAGTACCAAAAGAGGACTTTAACTTTCGGTTGGCTAAATCAACGCTATAGCATTCATCCAATGCAAGATGTAGCACCCCACCAAAAGCGACGAATAACCCAGATAGCCAGCTGGTCGCATTACTATACCCCATATAGTGGGTCATACATACAATGCACATACTCAGTAATGCAATAAAGGCCAACGAATGACAACAGCCCCTATGGATGGTGAGTTTTTCAAAAAATGACTTTGCGCTATGACGAATAAATATATAAAAAGCCACAGCTGCCAAAACAAGTTCTAGCATTGTGACTTGCGCATAGAGGTGGCAAATTAAGACAAAGCTGCATACGCAAGCAAATAAACTAAACAGGGTGCGCATAGAGGTTGAATTGTCTGAATCGATGTCAGGCAATAATCCACCGATAGTGCCTAAAAAGGTCAACCATAGTGCAGTAATAGGCTGTATGTTTCCTGCCGATAATAAAGCGGTGGCCGCTAAACTACTGGCGATAGCCGCATAATTCAAATGTGTATTGAAGTTAGCCACTGGTGCTCTTAGGGTTTGTTATTCTCACAGCTTCGCCTCTATGCCGATATTAACTGTATTTATATCCAGTATTATGGTGCAAATTGTGACGACATCAATGAAAAATCATGAATTTGTCATATGTATTACATCAAGGGATGATTTTTTAAGCGATATGCTTCATGCGTGGGGCAATGATCATTAAAAAAAGGCATTAAATAGGATTTATACATAAATTAAATATATTTTCTAAAGTTTCACATATCTATTCAGCAGTGACATGTGATCATGTATTTATCTCTCTACGTAGAACTTACCACTAATTTTATACTTTAAAGCCACCGTTAGTTTGTTTTGGTTATGTCAGATGTTAAGGGTTTTGTTATTTTATGTGTTGTAGATGTTTGAGTTACTAGCGGTTTATTTGCTATAAAACGGTAGTATCTTTTTTGATACATGCTGTTAAAAACAAATTGATTGTTTTGATTCATTACTGAAGCAGCGACAAATAACAGGGATGTTTATGCGTAAATTACTGAGTGGCATTGTTGCCGCTGTAGCTTTAATGAGTACTTCTGCTGCCGTTACTGCGGGTCCTATTCTTGACGATATAGCTAAATCAGGCGAACTACGTGTTTGTTTTGATGCGGGTTATATGCCGTTTGAAATGAAGAGTAAGAATGGCTCATTCATTGGTTTTGATATTGATATTGGCAAGCAGATGGCTCGCCAAATGGGTGTTAAGTATGTACCTATCAACACCGCGTGGGATGGCATCATTCCTACATTGTTGACGGGTAAGTGCCACATGATCAATGCCGGTATGACAATCAATGCACAGCGTAATATGCGCGTGAATTTTGCTGACCCATACATTGTTATTGGTCAATCTATTCTGATAAATCCTGAGCTTGAGGGTGAAATCACTAGCTATAAAGACTTGAACGACAGTAAATATACGATTGCAACCAAGCTAGGTACAACGGGCGAGCAAGCTATTAAGCGCATGATTAGCAAAGCGAAGCTAAATGTTTTCGAAACGCAATCGGATGCTGTACTAGAAGTGGCTAACGGTAAAGCGGATGCGTTCATTTACGATATGCCATTTAACGCGATTTATGCGTCACAAAATGACGGCAAAGTTATTCACCTAGAACAACCATTTACCTATGAACCTTTAGGTTGGGCTATTGCACAGGGCGATAGCGACATGTTGAACTTTTTGAATAACTTCCTTCGCCAGATTAAAGGCGATGGCACTTATGATCGTGTTTACGATAAGTGGTTTAAAAATGACAGCTGGTTAAAACAAGTACAGTAACTTTTATTGGCTAGGCGCGTAGTGCCTGGCCAATTTTTTATCTTCTTGTTTTAATCTCCAATACGCCTAATGGAAGTAGTTATGCTTAGGACGTCTAATCGTTGGTTGTGGCACGGCATTTTTGTAGTTATCGTCGCGCTGTCTATTTTTGGTATTTACCAATCCTCAAAACAAATTAACTATAACTGGCAGTGGGAAAGGGTGACGCCTTTCTTGATTGATACCTCTCCACTAGAAGTGAGAGCGGGTGGCGATGGTAGTGTTGTTATTAACGATGATGGCTCATTGGTTGTTAATTTCGATTACGATGATCAACCACAGGTTGTGACTCAGTACGACGAGCTGTTTGTTGCTGATAGCGATATTGTTTTCGAGGGTGATATTCTTGCCCAGTCAGAAAATTGGTCTGTCGGTCCTTTAATCGTAGGGTTGTGGGTAACCCTGAAAATATCGGTTATATCCTTATTCTTTGCCGTGATTATCGGCTTAGTTGCAGGTTTGATGCGAATTTCAAATAACCCTGTGACTAAAAATCTCTCGTTTCTATACGTTGAAATTATTCGTGGTACGCCGCTGCTAGTCCAAATCTTTATTGTCTATTTTTTCTTAGGCACAATATTTGATTTAGAACGATTCACAGCAGGTGTGGTGGCGCTGTCTGTTTTCACTGGCGCCTATATTGCAGAGATCATTCGATCGGGTATTCAATCTATTCCCCCTGGGCAAATGGAAGCGGCGCGTTCATTAGGGATGAATTACCCCAAGGCAATGGCTTACGTCATTCTACCTCAAGCATTTAAGCGCACATTACCGCCAATGGCGGGGCAGCTTATTACGCTAATTAAAGATTCTTCATTAGTATCTGTTATTTCTATTACTGATTTAACCAAAGCTGGGCGAGAGGTAATTAGTGGCAGCTTTGCAACATTTGAAGTGTGGTTTGTGGTTGCTGGTTTGTATTTATTACTGACTATTTCACTATCATGGGTAGTGCAACGTATTGAGAAGAGGTTAGCGTCTAGTGACTAGTAATTACCAAGGCGACGATATGATTGTTGCTACGAATGTCGATAAAATCTACCCCAACGGATGCCATGCATTGAAAAAGGTCAGTGCAACTATAAAGCGTGGGGAAGTGGTTGTTATTATTGGCCCATCTGGTTCTGGTAAATCAACGTTCTTACGTACTTTGAACCAGTTAGAGGTGATTAATTCAGGCGATATCATGATTGATGGCATGGACATGTACGCCCGTGGTAGCAATATTAATGCATTACGTGAAAACGTGGGTATGGTGTTTCAATCGTTTAATTTATTTCCTCACAAAACAGTGAAGGGAAACGTCATGCTTGCGCCATTGAAAGTCACAAAGCGTGATGCTAAAGAAATAGAACAACACGCAGAAGATTTGATTTACCGCGTTGGTTTAGCTGAAAAAATGAATGTGTATCCCTCTCATTTATCTGGCGGGCAGCAACAACGTGTGGCTATTGCACGTGCATTGGCGATGAAGCCTGATGTTATGTTATTTGATGAACCTACGTCGGCGCTCGATCCTGAAATGGTAGGTGAAGTGCTTGATGTAATGAAAGCACTTGCTGCTGATGGAATGACCATGGTGGTGGTAACCCATGAAATGGGCTTTGCGCGAGAAGTGGCTGACCGGGTGTTGTTTATGGAAGATGGTGAGTTACTGGTAAGTGACACACCTGAAAATGTATTCGATACGACAATACATCCTCGTTTACAGCAGTTCTTATCTAAAATATTGTAATTCGAAGTGTTATACCCAAGTAGCTTGGGTATATATACATGCCGCTTTATACTTATTATTACGTGATAGTCATTATTTCGTGAAAGTATAAAGCGGTATTGTATTTTATGTTGCGGATTCTTCAGTCAGAACATTCAATGTTACGCGGTAATCAGTGCCGAAATAATACCGATAATGCCACCGAATACACCCCCCCAAATCACCAACCAACCAAGATGTGCAGCTATCATCTTTTGTATCATTTCTTTCACTAGTTGCGGCGTTAATTCGTTTAAGCGTTGATCGATAATATCTTCGATCGTGCTTCGAATTTCATCGAACATCGCAGGCTGTTCTATCTGATCTTTCAGTGCTTGCTTGAAGCTGTCTTGCTGACTGATATCAGAAATGGCATCTTGCATTTTTTCAATAAAAGGTTCTTTCAGTGGTTGCAATGCCTCTGCGCCACCCATCATCACCAGCATGCCTCCGAATGAAGAATTCATAATAACTTCAATTAAAGAATCGAATGTTGGGCTTAGATCGACCTTCTCAATTACAGGCTTAAGATCGAGTTGAGCAGGGCTTGCCATTTCATTGCTAAGGAAACGGTCAACGTTTTGCTTGGTGAAAAACTGCTCCATCATTAAGGTTTTTATGCCTAATTTAAAGTCTTCAAAACGAGCCGGAATAACCCCAGAGCCATACAAGCCTGGTACTTTTTCAAACAACATATGAATAGCTAACCAGTTTGTTAGCGCACCAGAAAATGCAAATAAACCGCAGAACATGACAATTTGCTGGTTTGTGAGATAGCCAATAAGCAAAATCAACAATGAAATAATATTGGTTATTAGACTTTTATTGTTCATAAAACCCTCAAGGTGGGAAGTAAGTAGAAAACCGCGGGATTCTAGCAAAATAGTGTGACTAATGTCATGTTTATTGTCGGGGGAATAAGCCAGCAGCATCTTCGGATACCTATGGCGATTACTTTCTATGATGTTTGATCATCTTCCGAGGCCATTGGGATCTACTTAAATCCTGAAGCGGTTACGTAATCCTAGGCCAATGAGAAATAGGAACAGGAAGCAAAGACCACCATAGACAAGGCTTATTGCGCCGAAGTAACTTGGTAGGGTATCGGCGAGGGCTTCTCCTGCTGTCTTATTAACATTCCTAGAACTAGATATGAAAGGCAGGGCACTTGAAACCGCCAACTCGAAGCCATAGAGATAAGTGGAAAAATCTATGTTAAGGGTATTAGACAGCCATTGTGAATAGTCTTTCGGGTTAAGGCTTAATGGGAAAGCAAAGCCTACTACATACAAAACCATAGTGAGCATCAATGTACACAGGGCTGAAAATGGTCTTAGGATACTTTGCCCGTAATTACTCAAACCAGAGAAGCACATATCCAGTAGAGACGCACTTGTCCCCATTTCATGCCAACGCTTAGCTCTCATTTCGTCTGCATGGAAACGAAGTGCTGCGGCATGGTCTTTGTTGTTTTCGGCTATTTCTTTGATGCGTCTTAGGCGGGCAATGTCATCTATATCTGTGGCTTGTTCTTTAAACCAAGAACCTTCCCTCCGTAACTTATATTCTAGCTCTTGTAACACAACTTGATTTGTAGTTTTAGTACTTGTGAAATCAGGAATACACCCCATACCTTTCACTGAAAAGTCTAGGGATTTTTCGAAGATTGAATGTCTGAAACTAATAAGCTTGGTTGATGTTAAACCAAGTAAGTCATTAAAATATGCAAATCCCTTTATTGTATTTTTTTCAAATAGAAAAGAGTTAGATCCTATTGTTGCACCCGAAAAACGTATATTTCCATCACTAAATTTAGCTTCAGAGAAGTCTGTCTGTCCCAAGCCAAACCTTGCTTTAGTAAAATCGATATCTCCGTAGCCATACTTTGTTTTTGAAAAGTCGACATCTCCCTCACCAAAATCAACATTTGAAAAAATTACATCACCATTTCCAAATACTGTGCGGCTGAAATCCGCCTTTCCACTGTCGAGGATTGAGTTAGCAAATCTTACGTTACCATCACCAAATTCTACTTTTGAAAAATCGACATCTCCCTCACCAAACTCAGTGTTAATGAAAGATAAGATTCCGTCCCCAAATTTAGTATTACTAAAGTCTACTTTTCCAATACCAAACGTTGCATTAGTGAAGCACACGTCTCCACTATTAAAATTGACATCCCTAAAGGTGACCCTGCCATTACCGAAAGTTGCTTCAGAGAAATATTTATTACCTTGCCCAAATTTACTATTACTAAACAGTATTATTCCATTACCAAATTTAGCCTCAGTAAAATATACATTTCCATCACCAAATGACGTTTGTATAAATGTTGCGATTCCATCGCCAAACTGAGTATAGGCAAAATCCACATTACCTTCACCAAAGTTTGCATAAGAAAAATCTATCTTGCCTTTTGCAAAGGTGATGTTTGAAAAATCTACATCTGTATTCCCAAAATGAGTTCCTGAAAATGTAATATCTCCGTTTGGGAAATGAAAATCACGAAATGAATGCGCTAATGAAGAATGGTCAGCTTGAAGACGTGGGGCATATTTACTGAAGTCAACATCCTCAAAACTGACATCAGCTTCTGGATTATCTTCCACCCATTGATTCCAAGCGTCTTTACCCTTTAGCCATAGGTGGATAGCGTCATCACCTTCAAGCACTACCCGTTTTGCAAGGCTTTCATTAGGACTATTAAGTAAAGAAACTTCAGACATACGCACCTCAATTCAATGTAAGTGCGTATATTGGTGTATTTATGTCTTATATTCAACGATATAACTCAACAAAGATTGCAGCTTACAACTTATTTAAACGTAGATATAAACATATCTTGAGACCACTCATCGCCTTAACAAAGCAAGTGTGGTTACTAACGAGCTGTTTCTGGTCTTTTGTCGTTGTTTTAAAGACATCGTGGCATTACCTTACTGGTTATGAGCGTTGCCATTTGTCGACAACATAAGCGGCGATAATATCACCTTCAACATTGACCGCTGTACGGAAGGTATCAAGTGGACGTTCAATGATCAGCAAGATAGCAATCGCTTCTAATGGTATGCCTGCTGCAAGTAGTACTAACTGCATACCAGACATAGAGCCAGAAGGCATACCCGGCGCACCAATTGACGATACCATCGCCATAATGAAGATCATTATTAAACCGCTAGTACCCAGATCAACGCCGTAAAGCTGCGCCAAGAAAATAGCTGCTACGCCTTCAAATAGCGCTGTTCCATCCATATTCATGATAGCCCCTAGGGGAAGCACCATGCTGCTGGTTGACTGTGAAACGCCTAACTCATTTTCTGCTGTTTGCATCGATAACGGCAAGGTTGCAGAACTCGATGATGTTGCGAACGCCATGGCCATAGGTGCTGACAATGCTTTAAATAACGTACTGAATTTTATGCCCGTTGCTAGCTTGGCGATAACGGGTAATACGACACCGCCGTGAATCAGTGTGAGTACGAAAACTAATAAAGCGAATTGGGCGAGTTGACCAAAAATAGCGCTACCGCTGGTGGCTGTAAACTCGAAAACAATGGCAAAAACAGCTATGGGTGCGAAGCGAATAATACCCGAGACAAAACGGTTCAAAGCACTGTTAACGCCAGAGATAACCTCAAACACAGGATGTTTAGTCGGTAAGCTTGTTAGTAGCGCCACACCAAATAGCAGAGAAAAAACAACAATAGCGAGCAAATTTGTATTAGTAAGTGCAGAGAAAGGATTAGCCAATGCCATATTGAATAGCTTTTCTGCAATAGCACCACCAGAAGCGGCAGTATTATCAATTAGTTGTACATTTTCACCAACTGAAACCGATGCAGTATCGATCAGCTGTGGCCAGGCGGGCAAGGCGAGGGATGAGCCTAACCCTAATGTAATCGCAATTAATGAGGTAAAGCTGTAAAACAATACTGCTTTATAACCCAGAGTTTTCAGTCGTAATGTGGATCCTAAACTGGTGATCCCTTGTAGCAGAGAAAACATCACAACCGCACCGACCACCATTTTTAACAGCCCAATATAGGTTGTTTTTGTCAGCATCAGTAATTGAAAAGCCGTCGTTTGCGTTATATTCGATGGAAGTGGTAACAGTGTGGCGAGAAGCCAAGCAATAACGGCAGATAGAAATAGCTGAATAGGCAGTGAAATAAAATGTTTTTTGCTCATTGTTGCGCTTTTGCCTTGTCGTTATGATGAGTATATCGACAAGAAACAAATCCTATATATTGGATGCAGTAATCATCACGGCTTAATAAAAAAAACAGCCTTCGAATGAAGGCTGTTTAGTCGACACTCAATGAGGTCGTTAGGCGGCTACGCTTTATCGCCGCCGCTGTAATCGTATTTATTTATCAAAGTGAATAACGGTACGGATGCTTTCACCTTTGTGCATCAGTTCAAAAGACTCATTGATGTCATCTAAACCCATGGTGTGCGTAATGAAATCATTCAATTTGAATTCACCAGCCATGTAACGTTCAACAATTTCAGGTAGCTCAGAGCGACCTTTAACACCGCCAAACGCAGAACCACGCCATACACGACCAGTTACCAACTGGAATGGACGGGTGGAGATCTCTTGACCTGCACCAGCAACACCGATAATCACCGATTCACCCCAACCTTTATGGCAGCACTCAAGGGCTGAGCGCATTACGTTTACATTACCAATACATTCAAATGAGTAATCAACGCCGCCATCCGTTAATTCAACAATTACATCTTGAATTGGTTTGTCGAATTTAGTTGGGTTAATGCAGTCGGTAGCACCTAATTGACGAGCAAGATCAAACTTACTTTCGTTAATGTCGATTGCAATAATGCGACTCGCTTTTGCCATTTGAGCACCGATAATCGCAGATAGACCAATACCACCCAGACCAAAGACTGCAACAGTGTCGCCTTCTTGTACTTTGGCAGTGTTAAGTACTGCACCCATACCGGTTGTTACACCACAGCCTAATAGGCAGACTTCTTCAAGTGGTGCTTCTTTGTTTACTTTTGCCAGTGAAATCTCAGGCAGTACGGTGTATTCAGAGAATGTCGAGCAACCCATGTAATGGAAGATTGGCTGACCGTCTTTGTAGAATCGAGTTGTACCGTCAGGCATTAAGCCTTTACCTTGTGTTTCACGAATTTTTTGGCAAAGATTTGTTTTACCAGACTTACAGTATTTACACTCACCACATTCAGGAGTGTAAAGAGGAATAACGTGGTCACCAACTTCAACACTCGTTACGCCTTCGCCAATCATCTCGACGATACCACCGCCTTCATGACCAAGAATGACAGGGAAGATACCTTCTGGATCATCGCCAGACATCGTAAATGCATCTGTATGGCAGACGCCTGTTGCAACGATGCGTACCAGTACTTCACCAGCTTTCGGTAACATCACATCCACTTCTTCAATAGAAAGTGGCTGGTTTGGACCCCATGCAATAGCAGCTTTTGATTTGATGAATTGTTCAGTCATGTTGATGTGTCTCTCTATTAGAATTCGGGAGAAAGGGAGAAGAAGTTCGCATCCCCGTTTCGATGGTTGCTATTGTAGTCATTTCTCACATGATGATAATCCCATTAAATGGTAAATGATTATTACCGTATGGAAATAGTGTGACGAGCAAAGATAGAGAGGAGCCTACGCAGGTAGCGATGGCGTATTATTCACGGGCGAGGTGAGTCTGTTGCCATTTTAGAAAGGGAAGGGTTAGGCTTAGTAACAATAAGGCATACACCATTTTCAAACCTAACCCATAGGCGAGAAGAGCACAGAACAAACAGCCTAGAAAAATGAGTGGTTGGTAGTGCTTAGGTAACAACTTAGCGGCAGCCATCATTGAGGCAAAATAGATCACCACAAACACACCATTAACCCATGCGATCAAATCTTCCAGCTCTCGGTTAGCCACATAGGCCAGTACAATCACTAAGCCCATTACAATCAATATGGCAGCCAAAGCACGTGATGGTACATTGTGTTGATTAAGGGGCGACAAGTAACGCGGCAATACGCCGTCTTTACTGAAACTCCACGCTAAGCGAGATAAACTAGCGGTATACACATTAACGGTGGCTAACCCGCCAGCAATCCCCAGAATACCAATGACTTGTTCCCCTAAGCCGCCAAAGCCATAGTTAAATGCATTAATCATGGCTAAATTGCTGCTTGGTAAGTTACTCGCGACAATGTCGGTAGGCATTGGCATACGTAATAACACCCATGTACATAAGAAGTAGATACTGCCGACTAAGACAGTACCGATCATCATTGCGGGTAACATATCTTTTTTGGGGTTACGAAAATCATTGGCTAAGTGAGACATGGCTTCGACACCAAGGAAGCTCCAAAATGCTAATCCTGCGGCTGTCATAATTAGATTTGGTTGGATCTTTTCCTGTGGTAATACCGTAGAAAAAGTCTGTAATGCCGATTCACCAGTTGTTAGCCCTAACTGTATTATCAAAAAGAGCGCTATAACGACGATAATAATCGCTAATGTCAGTAAAAATTGTAACTTAGCAGATATCTGGATGCCTTTGTAATTCAGTGCAAACAGCAATAATAATGATCCCAGTTCTGCCGCCAATAAACCCTGTTCTGATAGAGGGGTTAATGCATAGACAAAATGGAAGGTCAGTAAAATCGCAGCAGGCGCACCAATTGGCACCACAAATAAAAAAAGTAAACCGATGGAACGACCAGCGACTTGACCAAAGGCTTGTTCGACAAAATAAGCGGGACCAGCAGCGTGCGGGAATTTGGCTGTTAGCGCCCCAAAGACAACGGTGACAGGTATGATAGTCAGTGTTAACAATAACCATGTATAGACCGCACCATAGCCAGCAATATCAATGGTCATTTGCGGTAAAATAAACACGCCAGTACCTAATAATGTGGTGGCCATTAAGCCTGCACCTTGCCATCGCCCCATTTTTGTTGAACGGTCATCCATTGCTAAACCTGTCTATTCGTGGTGATATTCTAGTAGATAGGTTGAGTATAATGGGCTCTGTGCTGACAATCTGTCAGATTAACCTTGAAATATGCAGCTTTTCGCGACAATTTGCAGGCATTATGCAGCTAATGTGTAGTGCACAGAAAAGAGCAGAGGACGCCCTTGGACAAATTTGATCAGGCAATCATTGCCGAATTACGAAAAAATGCCCGCCAAAGTGTGTCTGCAATTGCGGAGGCGGTGAATCTGTCTCGTCCAGCAGTTACAGAGCGCATCAAAAAGTTAGAACAAACTGGTACGATTCGCGGTTATCAAGTCTTACTGTCGGAATCACAGAAAGAAGGCGTATCGGCATATTTTGAAATTCGTCATCAATGTGCACGGTGTGCCGATGTGGTCGAAATATTTAAAACGTTGCCTGAAGTACAATCTTGTCATGGGGTTAGTGGTGATATGGATTTATTAGTGTTTGTAAAAGCCGATTCGATCCAACGATTACATCAAATACGTGAAACATTGGATGCACACGTCGATATTGTCAAAATCAAAACCCATGTGGTGATGAGTGAGTGGTTGTAATAATTAATGGATTTGGTATTACACGTATGATTCACCGCGATACGTTTCTAATAAAAAAGCCCACTATCAAAATGAATAGTGGGCTTTTTTGTTTTATTTGTCTTTGACTTCTTCGAACTCGGCTTCAAACACATCATCGTCAGTTGAAGATTGACCTGTTGTGTTATTCGTCTGCTGGCTTGATTGAGCATGTTGCGCTTGTGCTTGTTGTTGCGCCATTTGTACCAAGGCTTGAGATGCTGTCATTAATGCTTGTGTGGCATTATCAATCGCAGTTTTGTCTTCGCCTTTGAGTGCAGTATCAACATCGGCTATTGCTGTCTCAATCTTTGCTTTTTCATCAGTAGGAAGTGCATCACCCAGCTCTTCGACTTGCTTACGGGTACTGTGTACCAGTTGATCGGCTTGGTTTCTGGCTGTCACTAACTCTTCGAACATTTTATCCGCTTCTTTGTTAGCTTCTGCTTCTTGTACCATCTTTTCGATGTCGTCGTTACTTAGCCCGCTAGAAGCTTGGATGGTGATCTTCTGCTCTTTGTTTGTGGCTTTATCCGTAGCAGAAACATGTAAAATACCATCGGCATCTAAGTCAAAGGTCACATCAATTTGTGCTGTTCCACGTGCTCCAGCTTGAATACCTTCGAGGTTAAACTGTCCTAACGATTTGTTGTAGTTCGACTGCTTACGTTCACCTTGCAACACGTGAATCGTAACGGCACTTTGGTTATCTTCTGCGGTTGAGAACACTTGATTCGCTTTGGTTGGAATTGTGGTGTTTTTCCCAATCAACTTGGTCATCACGCCGCCCATGGTTTCAATACCAAGAGACAGTGGAGTCACATCTAATAACAAGACATCTTTTACCTCACCAGCTAATACACCAGCTTGAATAGCAGCACCGACAGCAACTGCTTCATCAGGGTTCACGTCTTTACGCGGCTCTTTACCAAAGAACTCTGTTACTTTGGCTTGAACCATAGGCATACGGGTTTGACCACCCACTAAGATAACGTCAGTGATATCGGTGATGGATAAATTAGCATCTGTCAGCGCTGTTTTCAGTGGCTCTAATGAACGTTGTACTAAGTCTTCAACCAGTGACTCCAATTTCGCTCGAGTCACTTTAACGTTCATGTGTTTAGGGCCGCTAGCATCAGCAGTGACGTAAGGTAAGTTCACATCGGTTTGCTGTGCGGAAGAAAGCTCAATTTTTGCTTTTTCTGCCGCTTCTTTCACACGCTGCATTGCTAGTGGGTCGGATTTCAGATCAATGCCTTGTTCTTTCTTAAATTCGCCAACTAAGTAGTTAATCATACGACTATCAAAGTCTTCACCGCCGAGGTGGGTATCACCATTGGTCGATAACACTTCGAAGGTTTTCTCACCGTCTACTTCGTCGATCTCGATGATAGAGATATCAAATGTACCCCCACCCAAATCGTATACCGCGATGGTACGTTCGCCACCTTGTTTATCTAAACCATAAGCTAATGCAGCGGCTGTTGGTTCATTGATAATACGTTTTACATCAAGCCCTGCAATGCGGCCAGCATCTTTGGTTGCTTGACGCTGTGCATCGTTGAAATACGCTGGCACGGTGATAACAGCACCCGTTACTTCTTCACCTAAATAGTCTTCGGCGGTTTTCTTCATCTTTTTCAAGACTTCAGCCGAGACTTGCGGTGCTGCCATTTTTTTACTTTTTGCCTCAACCCATGCATCACCATTATCGGCTTTCACAATATTGAATGGCATAATTTCGATGTCGCGTTGAACTTCTTCGTCTTCAAAACGACGGCCAAGCAAGCGTTTGATTGCAAATAATGTATTTTTTGGGTTGGTTACAGCTTGGCGTTTTGCGGGTTGACCCACTAATATTTCGCCATCTTGGGTATATGCAATCACTGAGGCTGTGGTGCGTTCACCTTCAGCATTTTCAATTACACGTGGCTTGTCGCCATCCAATAGGGCAATACAAGAATTCGTTGTGCCTAGGTCAATACCAATAATCTTACTCATAATCTTTTCTCCAAGAATTTTGTAGACGGCTGAAGGCTAAAACGCAGTAACCTTGATGGTATCGTGTCGTTTATCGGAAATAATCAGCCGTTGGATATATCAATTTATCAATTGTTTATAGATGAGAACTAACATGACAAAAACGGTATTTAAGCAAGGGCAATATTAATTAAATCATGCTCTTGATGTTATTCACCGTGTTGCTCTGTTTCATAGTGTTGCTCAATGGTTATTCCTCACCTTATTACACACTGTTATTTATGGCTGATGGCAATCGTACGTGGTTGTATGACGTCTGGTGTTTCACGCTCTAAATCAATATGAAGTAGACCATTTTTCATGGTTGCGTTTAGCACTTTGATGTAGTCAGCTAATTGGAACTTACGTTCGAAATCGCGCTCAGCAATGCCTTGATAAATGTAATTCTTGTCTGCGTCTTCGTTGTTTTTACTTTCAGCAGTGATGATAAGTAGATTTTCTTTTTGGGTGATATTAATCTGATCGTCAGAAAAACCAGCTACCGCCATGGTAATACGGTAATTGTTTTCATCTTTCTGCTCGATATTGTACGGAGGGTAACCGTTTGATGTACTTTTCGCATTTTTTGCGTTGTTTGATTCCATCATGTCAAACAGACGGTCGAAACCAATAGCACTACGGTATAGGGGAGTAAAATCGACATTTCTCATAAAACTATCCTCATAAATAAGCAATAGCCTTAGTGATAAATACGCATGAGGGTATCAGACGTAACTAAGCACTAAGGGGATCAGAACATACACTCCACAGACCACCTTGGGTTCAGGGACGTGATGCCTAACATTTCAAGTTGTTTACTTTCTCTTTGTTCCCTCTAACGAGGCGAACGAGACAAGTGGTTTGAAGTTCCATCTGGCAACTTCTGTAATTAATTTATGCTTCCGCTTGGGTTTAGTCAATAACTAAAATTAACTATTTTGCGAGTATCTTATATGTCAATGATAAATAATGGTTTTAAGTTGTTCTTGGTGTTGGTGTTGGTGATGATGGTGTTAGATAAAAAGCTCAGATTTAATTTCCGAGTTTTATGCCACAACGTTTGAATGTACGTTGCCAAAATTTGACGTGTTTTAGAGTGGCTGCACGAAATGATGCATGTAATTGCCCTTCGATATAAGTGCGATGGTAGGGCGAGAAAGCACCGAGTGGCGGAGAGATAATTGAAAATGCAGTAATAAGATCAGGTTGAAGCTGTTGGTATTGTGAATCTAACTCTGCCAGGTAAGGCTGAATAGGTTCAGCAAAGAATTTGAAGAAGACATTACGTAAATAGGTCGCTTTCTGTTGATTTCGGCTCAGACCGCAACTGATCGTGTTTTCTTGTGCTTCAAGTAAGGCTGTTGTGGTAAGTAACCAATCACGGGCACGTGTCATTGAGTAAAATAATTGTCCGTAATAGCGAAATAGGTGGATTTGTTCTTGATGATATAGCAAAGCATCTATTGATTGCTTTGATGTTGGCATTTTAGTGAGAATGTTGGTGGTAATGCCTGCAATATTGCGAAAGGCTTCTTGGTTTTCGACAAAGCCTGGGAAGTGATTAAATTCAAAGGTTACTGACACGGGTGAAAATTGCTGCCGCCATTCTTTGCCACTCACTAACATATTCCATAGATGGTGAGGTAATTGTTGTTGCTTCTGTGCTTCCAATAATACTAATTCACTGTGAAGTGTTGAATTGTTATCGAGTATTGACTGGTTATCGAATATAGCAATACAGCGATTTAGCCCATTAATTAACAGTAGTTCATATTGTAGCTGGTGGGTTTTATCTTGCACCTTTCCCAATATTGAATTGCGCTCGGCTATTAGGTGGAATAAATCACACTTTCTGAGCTCATAAGCGTTCAGCAAACTTATGCGTATATCTGGATTTGGTAGCGTGAGATCACGAACGTCAGGAAAGGGAATCATGGACGTTGTAGGGGGAGGCTTAGTGTCGACATCTAGAGCGCTTGCCAATCGGTCATGATAGCGTTGAAAAGCTACGTCAGTACTGTTTCGTTCACACCCTGTAAGCAGCGCTATCGAGAAGAACAGCCCAAGTATGTGATATTGCAAGATCGATTCAGACATTCAACTATACCCAAGCTACAGGATTCAGAGTGATATCAGCGTATTTAATTCAAGGAAAATGTGTGTAGGAATGGCATTCCCTTTCAAACACATTTGACACAGAAGTAGATACGCTGAATCACTCCCGAAGGGCGAGTTTTGTTAGGCTCTATGCGGTGTTACTTATTTTCAACGTAGAACGACTAGGTCTATAAATAAGTGCCTTGCCTAGAGTCTAACAAATTCTCGCTGAAATGAGCATCTTGAGGTAACTTGGGTATATACAGCTCCTTATATGCATTGTTTAATTATACGAATGATTAGGGCTGTTGATTTTTTAACTTAGCAAGAATGAGTTAGTATCAAGTTCGATGGTAGGAATTGTAGCAATAAACAGCAGATACAAAAAAACCTGCTAAAAGCAGGCTTGATGTATCTCTAAGAGAATTTGGTGCTCGCTACTGGACTCGAACCAGTGACACCTTGCATGTCATGCAAGTACTCTAACCAACTGAGCTAAGCGAGCAAATTGTACTGTGTGATAACAAATTATTTCGTGCTATCTAAAACTGGTGCTCGCTACTGGACTCGAACCAGTGACACCTTGCATGTCATGCAAGTACTCTAACCAACTGAGCTAAGCGAGCAAATTGTACTGTCTAATAACAAGCTATTGCGTGCTATTTAAAATTTGGTGCTCGCTACTGGACTCGAACCAGTGACACCTTGCATGTCATGCAAGTACTCTAACCAACTGAGCTAAGCGAGCAAATTGTATTGTTCCGTTTTTGGGAACGAGAGAATAGTAGCGATTCGATTAATTTCGCGCAAGTGTTTGAGATCGCTTTTTTATTAATTTGCATTCATTCGCTCGCAGAGTGACCAGTTTGGTGCCAGTCTGAGCGTGAAAACACAAATTAATTAAGGGGGAGTTGTTTAGATTTATCATGATGATAGAGATTGAGGCTGACATTTTTAATGTTCCACCCATAATATTAATGCGCTTACACTAATGACGACTGATGGTTTTCTAGACATTCACCAGTTGTCATCAATGATAATTTGACGGTAATGCTATGTTTCTACTTCAGCTAGCACGGGTGCACTTTTTTCAAGTGTCATGAATAACTGCTCAAAACTCTTCGTGAGTTTATGTGTCGGCAGTAAATGGATTAGTGGCTTCTGATAGTAATGCGATTCTTTCATTTTTATCGATTGAGGCAGATAAGGTTCAAGAATCGGTAATCCGAGATCCTTCAAGTCAGTAATGATTTTCTTTGGGAAGTTAGCCTGAGCATTAAACATATTGACGATAACCCCCTCAACCTCGAGTGTTGGATTATGGTCTTCTCGCAATTCAGAAACATTATTGAGTAACGTTAATAGTGCTTGCTGTGAAAAGCTATCGCAGTCGAAGGGGATAAGTAAGCGCTGAGCGGCAATTAAGGCGGCTTTACTGAAAAAGTTTAGGTTGGGTGGGGTATCGATATAAATGCGCTCATATCGTTTATCTAATTCATCTAGCGCATCGCGAAGCTTATAGATCTTATAGCGGCGTTCTAATTCAGATTCGATTTTTTCTAATCGTGGGCTAGATGGAATAATATCAAGGTTAGTAAACGATGTAGGTTGTGGGAACTCAATCACAGGAGTGGAAACACTAAACCAGCCAACAGTTTGGTTTAATAGATCTGCTATGGTTTGTTTACTCTCTGAGTTAACGTCGTAGCCTAAATAATGGCTACTGTTACCTTGAACATCCAGATCAATCAATAACGTTTTATACCCTTTAGCCGCGCTTAAGGCTGCCAAATTAGCTGCAATGCTGGATTTACCAACCCCACCTTTTTGATTAAATACGACACGACGCATTATGACCATCCTTGATATTATCTGATTGAAGATATACCCATAGAACCTCAAGGTTCTCGCTGAGGTGACTTGGGCATATAACAAGTTACATGCCTGTAAACACGGTAGCAATGTTTGTTTATTGTAATTGCAACGAAGGCAAAGAATTAGGTAACTTGTTGTTCTAAATATAGCTTGATACAAAAAATCAGCAACCTGGTTGCTGATTTATATAATGTAGGTGATAACCGCAGTGAGTATTACTGTAGTAATTCGTGATCAGGTGGGAGTAGGCGAGAGATCCATAGCACTAATTTGTGTTTCATGTTCACGCCGTCTTCTTGATCAACGGCAAGAGGGGTAATTTGCTTACATTCGATGAGTAAACGGTAAATGCATTCAACACGTTCTGTGGATGAAACGGTTTTCTCTAAGTCTCCATATCCTTGCTTTTTAGCGAAAGCAAAGCCTAGCTCCATGGCTTTCTTCAGTAGTTTTGCATCATTGTTGTTCTTGTTTTTATTCTTTTTCATTGTTCATCTCTACCTATGAATGCGTAAAAGTTGTGCCCAAATAATGACAATGGATGTGTGCTGTATCTCATTTCTACACTAAGACTAGATTACAACAAACGTAAGAAATGAGGTATGAAATTTATGACTTCATTGTGTAACGTTTGTTCGTTATTAACTTCAATTTTCCGTGATGAGCGTTGTATCACGAAATATAACCGAAAAAAAGGGGATGACGATGTCATCCCCTTTGATATATAGCAATTTGGCATTACTGCAAAGTACTACTGAATAAAGCTTAAATAGCCTTGTAAAACGATCAAGTTCGCGATGTCGATAAAGAAAGCACCAACAATAGGAACAACCATGAAAGCTTGAGGTGATGGCCCATTTCGTGACACTAAAGACCCCATGTTCATCACAGCTGTTGGCGTGGCACCCATACCAAAACCACAGTGACCACCAGCAATAACCGCAGCATCATACGTTTTTCCCATAACGCGGAAGGTAACAAAATATGCAAACGCAGCAAGTACAACTGTTTGTACTGTTAGGATCATCAGCATTGGTAAAGCCAACTCAAGCAATTCCCACAACTTAAGACTCATTAAGGCCATTGCCAAAAAGAGTGATAATGAAATGGTACCTAATGCATCAACTGTTTCACTGTTGATCTTATAAACTTTCGTTGTTTCACTAATGTTGGTGATAAAAACACCAATAAACAATGCATAAACAAAGTCAGGGATACGAAGCCAAGAAATACCAAAGCTATCAACAAGTTCTTTCACATGTGCAGCACCTGCAACACAGATCAACAAGATGAACAGTACTTCAATGGTGTTCTTTGACGTAATACGATCTTCTTCTTTATCGCTATAAGTAATCAGATCAGGGTGTTCAATATGGTGATGCTCACCATCACCAAACGATGACTTCAATTTGTGTTTGTTAATCAGGCGCTGTGCAACAGGTCCACCAATAATTCCGCCCATCACTAAGCCAAATGTTGCAGAAGCCATAGACAGTTCAAGAACGTGTAGATTGTAATCTGCTGCAAAGCTTTGTGCCCAAGCTGCACCCGTACCATGTCCGCCAGACAGTGTTATTGAGCCCACTATTAAGCCAATAATAGGGTCTAAGCCAAGTAAGGTACTTAGTGTTACACCAACAGCATTTTGGATGATGATGAAAACCGTTGCTAACCCTAAAAATAAAAATACGCGTGAACCACCTTGTGCCAGTAGCTTGTAGCTTGCAGCTAGGCCGACGGTAGCAAAAAACATCTGCATTAAAGTGTCTTTAATACTGAGTTTGAAAGTAATGTCGATGCCTTGCTGATGTATTAAAGCAATTATAACCGCGACTATTAGGCCTCCTACAATAGGTTCTGGAATATTATACTTCCGAAGAACCGTTACTTTTGTATTAATGAAGTAGCCAAGAAAAAGCACAATAATCGCAATGAGCAAAGATTCTAGCTCGTTTATTTGAATTGTAGTATTCATGATTTAGTCTTTTCATACTTTTCTTAATGGCCAATATTAACCGCTAAAATCTCTTGTGCCTATATTGTGCTAATCGCTTTAATAGTGTAGGCGTCACGGGGTATTAATGTTTCAAATGTTGAAGGTTTGTTGGGTTGTTATCTTGAATTTATCTAAAGTGATTTTTTTGTGATTATTTTGTAGAGAGTAAGATTGGTCTGATGTGCTGGTTCTATGTGGATATATATGTTGAATAAACGATTCTTTATAAGAAACTTACAGCGTACAATTGAATAAACATTATATTAAACATGGATATACCATCGTTATAGTGCTACATAATATGTTCTATATATTCCTTGCTGTGTAAAACCTCAGTTAAATCTGCACTGATAGAGTATAAAAAGTAAACAGCAAAATAAGCAGAGAGTATTTATGGTTTATTTTGGTGAAAATTTGGCAATATTTATTAAATTTAATTTTATCTTTTAATCTATAAATTATCTAACCATAGAAAATAGCTCGTTTTTTGTTCTAAATTGAGGTTTTGAATGCAATGGGTCTAGTTTATGGGGAGGTTTTCTCGATAATGTTTGTTATATAAGTAGGGGAAGAGTTATCAATAATATAGCTAGTGTGAATTCTTTTGTCAGTTTAACGTTCATTATGTATAGATGTAATGAACGTTATTTTAGGGTAAAAGAGCTGGTACTAAACCAGCTGCTGTATGTTTAAGTCTATACACTTCGAGTTTTGAGTTTAAATACGTTAAATTAAGAATCTGAGCGTTTTTTCAGCTTTAGGTCTTTCTTTAATTGTTGAATAAAATCTAATCGTGATTGACTAACAGGTATCGCGTCTACTTTTTGTTGGTCAAGTGCATACAATTCTTGAGCAGTCATACAGCGACCATGAATACGCGTATGAGGTTGCTTTGTTTCTTCTGTCGCACGCTCAGATGCTTCTTCTTGTTCTCGCGCCATAGCTTCACGCGCTTTGCTCTGATTTGTAGCATCTTGCACTGATTGTGCAGGTTGACGTCTAAACTGTTGACGAGCGGGTGTTTGAGGGCGTTGATCGCGTTGTTTAATAAAATCATCTAAATAATCACTAAAGCTCATAATGCTGCCCCTTTATTATATCTTGAATATAGTAAGTCAGCCTCTTGCTGAATAGAAGCTTTAATAACTTAAGTATGGACGTTTTTTACATCTGAGACGTTTATTGTTTATAACAGACTAGCTTTCATCCAGAATATCTTCAGCATTTATACTATCAGTGATAAATTTCACTTCGAATTCATCGATTGGCATAGGTTTACCGAAGTAGTAGCCTTGAAATTCTTCAACGCCAATGTTGGTCAAAAATTTAATTTGATCTTCGTTTTCGACGCCTTCTGCTACAACGAGCATCGATAAGTTATGTGCAAGTTCAATAATAGAACGCGTGATTGTAACGCTATCTTTGTTCATTGGCAGGTCTTGAACAAACTCTCTATCTACCTTCAAAATATGTATTGGGAATCGACTAAGGTAGGCGAGTGAAGAGTATCCTGTACCGAAATCATCGATGGCAATTTTCACACCAAGAGCTTCTAATTTAATGAGCTTATCGAAGGCTAACTTCACATCGGCCATGACAACACTTTCCGTTATTTCTAACTCTAGGTAGTGGGGATTACAGCCTGACATAGTAACGGCTTTATACACAGTATCTACGATGTCTGAATGCAATAATTGGCGTGCAGAGATATTTAATGCAAAGTGTAGGTCTAACCCGTTACTCTGCCAAATTGCTAACTGTTCACAGGCTTGATTGATCAGCGTTTCGCCAACATTAACAATAAGTCCTGAATTTTCGAGAATCGGAATGATCCCTAGTGGAGACTGGATCTGACCTTCTTCGTTCTTCCAACGTAATAATGCTTCAATACCACATACTTTATGGGTTTTAGCATTCACTTTAGGTTGATAAAAAAATGTGTACTGATCAGTACCTAGACTTTTACGTAGGTCAGATTCAAGTTGAAGACGTTGTACACTTTCTATACCCATTTTTGGGGTGAAAAAACAATATCGATTACGTCCCTGATCTTTAGCGTGATAAAGTGCAATATCAGAGTTTTTTAATAAGGTATCACTATCTAAAGAATTTTCAGGGTAAACGGCAATCCCCATGCTTGCTGTAATCGATAATGATTTCTCTTCTATAGATAAAGAGGCACCAATATTATTTATAATGCGTTCAGCCAGAGTAGCAATACTCTGCGATGTGGTATCCGACTGAATTAAAATGGCAAACTCATCGCCCCCTAAACGAGCAAGAACGTCTTCATCTCGAAGTGAACGTGTAATACGCTTGGCAATGGTGATTAATACTTTATCACCCACATCATGACCAAGAGAATCGTTTATCTTTTTAAACCAATCGAGGTCTATATTTAATACGACAACAGACGTTTTCATTTCTTCTGCGTTTGTGATCGCTTGTTCAATGTACTGCTGGAGAAGTAGACGATTAGGTAGCTCCGTTAAAAGGTCATAATGAGCGAGTTTATGAAGCTTACTTTCAAACAGCACGCGCTCTGTAATATCTTTTCCCGTCGATATGTAGTGACTTATTTTTCCGGTATCGTTACGAATTGGTGAAATAGTTTCGTCTTCATAGGAAACCGTATTATCAGATTTTTTCCGTGTAATAACGCGGTTAATTGTTCTTCCTGCTTTTAATTGTTGACGAATATGCTTTATTTCACTGGTTGTTTCATTAGACCCCTTCATTAAAGTGCGTGAATCTCGTCCTACCGCCTCAGCTGAGGTGATACCAGTAAACGCTTCAAAAGAGTGGTTTACATATTCAATAATACCGTTCTTATCTGTAATAAGAACAGTATTGTCACTTTGCTCTACTGCATGAGATAGACTTTTTAACTTTAGCTCTCTTTCAATCCAATCTGTGACATCACTAATATGAAGCAAAATTTCACTGGTTGAGCTAAAAACGGTTTCACTAGCAATAAGAGCGACATATTTTATGCTTGTGTGATTCGGCAGCTGGATACTAGCCTTAATTGGGGTATTGTTACCATCTGCCATAGCAAGCTGAACTTGATAAATGAGTTGGTTCAGAATATTTTTTGCCTTTTTATCATGGACTATGTCATAAATGTTTTTTCCTATGGCTTCGGCGGTATCAGTAATATTAAAAACTCGTTCAGCTGAATGATTTAAAGCCGTTATTTCTAACCTATTATTTAGCGTCATTAAACCATCAGGTGCATTTTTTAATACTGAAGCGTAACGTTGAGCATTGTCCTCAATTTCTTGTTTTAATTTTTTTTCATGTATTAATTGTTGGAATAGGTGCCAAGCAAGTACGATACAGCCGGCTATTAATGCCATTACAAGAATGCCAAAGGTGGCAAATTTAATGATACGTTGTTGAGAAAAAGAGAGTTCAGTTACTAAACTTGCCATGTTGACTCTTGAAATGACCGTCCAAGGTAAATCTGCCCCCTCAAAAGGAAGTACAAATAACTTGGTACTGCTTAATTCTTTCCCAGAAAAGAAGCGAGAATAAGTATAAAGGTAATCACCAGTGCGTATTTGACCGTGTTTCTTTTTACCTATTTCGTCCCAAATATTAGGGTATTGCTGGAAGAAGTCTTTGGCGCCGATGTTTTGGGTTAAGTTAAATTGCCAAGCACTGTCTTGATTTGGACCTAAAAGCCATTGCCCATTGTTATTGACAAGCCAGTTTCCACCACCTTGCCCCCAGTTATATTCTTGTTGTATTTGGCTTAAAAAATCATTACCTAGATAATTTAATGTGATTAACCAAGATTCGCCATTTGAGTTGAAATGACTAACAAAGCGCAGCATGGGTTTAATGGGAGTTTCAATCTTACCGTTTTCAACATTTAGATCGAATTGCGAAGTATAAAAACTGCCTACAGGCACCTGAAGGCCTCTTTGAATATAAGGTCTCTTGCTTTTATCTTGAAGTTTATCATCGGCAACTATAACGATATCGTCACCTTTTTTATTAACCCGTAGAACTTCCATGCCATTTGCATTGATAAGGCGTATTTGATCGTAATGATTTCTTGTTTTCATGATACGAATAAATGTTTCTAGCATCCGATCTTTTTGTTCTTGTGTTAACCCCGGAGTGAAAGCCAGTTCTTGTGATTTTGCCGTTAAATAGCGTAAATCATCAATGATCGGTGTGAAGTGCAAGCGGGTGATATGAAGAACGGATTGATGTTTCGTAAGCTCTTTTTCCTGAATGCGTAGTTCTAGCTGGTTAGCATCTTCATGATATATGTACAGTGTCGCTACTATCGTAATTGATAGAAGAGGTAACAGTAATACAATAAAACGAAGTAAAGCCTTTTTCATATATTATCCATAAAATGGGGGGGAATCCCTATTTCTATAGAGTATATACACATGATGGCATAGCGCTTCAAGTTACAAAGGTTTATTTTCGGTTTGTGACGATGGTCGTCAATTAACTTATTGATTTAAAAGTTAATTGCAGTAGTTGAATCATTGCTAGTCACTAAAAAGCCCTCAAAGGCATACTACCGATGAGGGCTATTGATTCTGTATGTCGTTAAATTCACAGGCGTTTTGTGCCTTACTTTCCATACAGGTGGGCGTATTTACTCTGTAGCGGTGTTAAGTTCTTTTGTATTTGTTATGACTAACTTTTTTTCATACTGATTGTATTTCCACCATGCATATCCGAGGAATACGACAATTCCGCCAACATTATAAAATATGATGGTGAGTATATTACCGCCGGTTGGGAAGGTTGCTGCAAAGAACCCAACAGTGAAGATAACAATCAGAACAGAGACGATTGCGATGCCAGTTGTACGTGAACCCATTTTGAAATCACGTTCTAAATGATCAAGCTTCCAGCGTAGTACCAAGTAAGCAATCATAATAAACAGTGGGGGCAACATCGACGCTGCTGCTGTCATATTAATAACGGTACTCATTAGATCTTGTGCTGTTTCTGATCCGATGGTTGGAATGAGCATAAGTGGAATAACAATAAAGAATTGTACCCATGCTGCTCGTGCTGGTACGCCATTTTTATTCAGGGCAACTGTCTTTTCACCAAAGATGCCTTTGGGAATTTCAGAGAAGAAAATTTTGACTGGTGTTGCTGTCCACATTAATAGTGAGCCTAGCATTGCAGTGAAAGATACCATACCAACAAAACGGTTCATCATTATTTCAGGTAGACCAAAGTGTTTAGCCAATCCTTCAAAAACCTGTACTGTTCCACCGGTGAATTTTAACTCTTCACGAACAACAAACACGTTGATTAATACAGAGCTGACGGAGTAAAGCGCACCAATAAATATACCAGCAAGAATAATTACTTTAACGAATGATTTATGGCCACCTTTAATATCGTTAACGTAGACAGCAACAGATTCGGCCCCACCTGCTGCCATGAATATCCAGGTAGTAACACCCAAGAAGGCCCAGTTAAAACTTGGTGTCATAGCTTCAATCGTAATGGGATCTGCAGGCTGAATACCACCGACTACAGCCGCACCCGCTAAAAATATGTATGACATTGTAAGTAATAGCATTAACGACGAGGTAACTGAAGTTATCGGCCCAAGCATTTTTGCACCATTAGTCGATACATAAGTAGCAACAGCAAAAAGTAAAGTACTTAGAACAGCCGTTGTCATAGGTGTAAAGACGTATTCATACCCAAGAAACGCATACGACGCATAAGCAATGACACGTGGTAGCAATGAAGTGAAGAAGAAGAGATTTACAAACCAATAGGTATAGGCAGATATAAATGCCCAGCGACCACCTAGTGAACTTTTAACCCATGAATATACACCAGCCTCAGAGTCTTTATTTAATGCGACAAATTCAGCAATAATTAAACAAAATGGGATGAAATATAAAATGGTGGCAATAAAGAACATAGGGGCAGAAGATAGCCCAATTTCAATATTATTATTGATGACATTATTAAAGCTAAACACAGCCGCAAATGTCATGGACAGCAAGGCAAATTTGCCTATGGTGCCTCGTGCAGATTTAGACATTATTTTCTCCGGTGAATCACGTTAATTATATTTGTTTTAACTCTCCACTTCCTAGTAGGTATGGAGTGGAGAGTGCAGAGGTTGTGATCTTCTTCTCAGAAGCCAGTGCCTTTTATTTTGTATGTTTTTTCATGTTGTTATTCAGCGTTATTTATTAAGGAAGTAGCCATCTTCTATTGTGACTTTAAGGACTACCTTGCGAACTCGCTTATCACCGATGAATCGGTAAGCGTTGTTATTGTCCAATATGACCACTTGCCCTTGACCAACCGTTTGTAAGGTGCCAGAGCCAGCAAGGTATTCTCGGTCCGTTTCATCTTGATAAGGCATTACGATGTCAAGTTGCTGCTTGTGGTTTGCCTCAATGGTTTCTTGACCTTCGAGGTAGTAGTGGACATCAAAGTAACGACGGTTTCCGATGAAGTGCTCTGAGTTTTTAGCCACGCCATCTTCAATCATGTAAGCCAGTGAATCGCCAATCGAGTGGTAAACGCCATCACGAATATTGCCGATGTTTTCGATAGCTTCGACACAGCGATTCCATTTACGTCCGTCGCGGTATAATGTTTTGAATTGCTCGAGGTTCTCTAAAACAACCATTTATTTATCTCCGCTAATCATGCTTGGTGTATTTTCTTGAATGTTTTGGTCTGTTTGTGTTTTGAGTGAAAAATCTTGCCCCGCCAAGTAATTTGCACGGCAATTCGCTTGGCTAAATGGCACTAGCGTTAAGGCGTATTGGAAATCGTTCATGTAAACACGGTAAGAATCTAATACTTCAGAACCCCAAGAGTTCGAGCCTAATCCCATTAGCTTATGGTCAAGATTTAGCGTGATATAACCGCTTTTTTCTAATTCATTGATATGTTGTGCTTCATGCAAGTGTTCACCGGTGTAATGCCATGCACTTAAATTAATAGGCTGTTCTGGTTTTACAAATAGTCCATTACCTTGGCGGTTCACGAGTGAGGCCCAGCGCACGTCTTGGCGGTTGCCGTTGTTTTGTGGGAAAGGGTAGTTCTCAAACATTTTTGTTACTGTTGATTGGTAAACATCAATGATGTTGCACTGTTTACTATCAAGGTAGTTTTCTTCAGGACCACGCCCGTAGTATTCAATTTGCTCGAATTGATTATTGATCCCCATATCCAATCCAATTACAGGAATAACATGTGGGTATTCACCGTATTTTTTGCCTGTAAGAGAGAGGTTTACTTGACCTTCTGAATGAATTTCATAGGTGTAAGTGCAACGCATACCAAAATCTAGAACTGGCGGAGCAACAATGCTGTTAACAGTGACGATAACATTCCCGTCTTGCTGCTCTATATGTAGTGTGCGGAAATGTTCTTCCATTATTTGCAGATGAGCAGGTTCCCATAAACCTTCATACTCTTGCTTATGGTTGTCGACCATTGGCTTGAAGAAATTCATCTTTGGTGAGCTAGCGATTATTTCAATACCGTTGCTCAGCCAAGATGTTAATTGACCGCTAATTTTAGAGAACGTCAGCTCGAAGTTGTAACCTTCAACTATCCACTCTAGGCGTTGCTCTTTAACATTAAGCGCAGTGCTATTTGTGTGTGTGAATGTAGGTAATTGCGCGGTATTTTCTTTTATTTGGAATTGGAATATGCCCAGCTCGCTATTTGCGACACTGTAGCGCGTACTTGAATTTTTACGTACTGAGACATTAATGAAGACTTCACGTTCATCTAATTCAGGTAGAGCAACTTGAAGGTCACGGCTTTCACCTACTTTTACATTGGTTGCTGAAAGTTGGTATTGAGCCAGTGTTTCACCTTCAGCACGAATATCGACCAGTAAGGTGATGTCATCTAAGGTCGAGAACCAGTATTTGTTTTCAACTGTGATAAGGCCATTTTCTGCATCTTTTACACTGACTTTTACTGGGCAGATAACTTGTTTGTATTCACGTAAACCTGGACCAGGAGTTTGATCCGAATACACCAAACCATCCATGCAGAAGTTATAATTATTCGGGTAATCACCGTAGTCACCACCGTATTTATAAACGTCACGCCCTTTTTCGTCTTGTTCAAGAATACCGTGATCACACCACTCCCATAAGAAATGCCCTTGAATATGATCATGTTTGTAGAAGACATTTTGATATTCAGTTAGTCCGCCCGGACCATTACCCATTGCATGAGCGTACTCACAAATAATGCGAGGCTTGTCCATGGGTTGTTCACCAAAATAATTCATCAGCTGAACGCGGGAATACATGGTGCTAACAATATCTACAACTTCAGCATTACGATCTTCTTCATAATGAACAAGGCGGGTATCATCAATGGCTTTTGCTGCTTTACACATTGCGCGAATATTGCAGCCGTAGCCAGACTCATTACCTAAAGACCACATGATGATACTAGGGTGGTTCTTTTGCGCATGAATTTGACGTTCAATACGATCAACGAACACATTCTCCCATTCGGCATCATCGGTAATACGGCTTAAGTCGCCAACGTTAGCAAAACCATGGGTTTCTACATCGGTTTCGGCCATCACAAACAAACCGTAAATATCACACATTTCATAGAAGCGAGGATCATTAGGGTAGTGTGCGGTACGCACTGAGTTAATGTTGTGTTGTTTCATCAAGATCAGGTCTTTTTCGACACGATCAATGCCTGCGGCTCGACCATTTAAATGATCATTGTCGTGGCGGTTAACCCCATGAAGCATGGTATACTGGTTATTGATATAGAACAGGCCATCTTTTACTTTAATGTCGCGGAAACCAACACGCTGTGGAATGATCTCGATAATAGTGCCAGCATGATCTTTAAGCGTGAGGAATAGGTGATATAAGTGCGGATTTTCGGCTGTCCAGTGAACAGGGTTAGTCACATCAATAGCAAAAGTAGCTGTGTGGCATTCTTCGATAGCTAGGTTATCGACTGAGTCATCGGAGATAAGCTGATTGCCGTCGTATAAAGCATATTCAAGTTGGAAGCCTGAAGCCTGTGCTGTTTGTAAGTTTTCGATGACGACAGAACCAGAAAGTGTAGCACTTTGATATTGTGCATCGAAATCTGTGCGTATTGTGTAATCATAAACATGAACTGGCTTTTTACCTACGAGGTAAACGTCACGGAAAATCCCAGCTGTCCACCACATGTCTTGATCTTCGATGTAGGTAGAATCAGCCCATTGCATAACACGAACAGAGAGTAAATTTTTACCCACTTTTACTTGTTCTGAAATATCAAACTCCGCCGTTAGGCGGCTGCCTTTACTGAACCCTACATACTGACCGTTTACATACACTTCAAAATAGGTTTCAACGCCATCGAATTTGATGATTGTTTGTTGTTTATCCCATCCGTCACCCAATGTGAAAGTACGTTGATATGCACCTGTAGGGTTGTTAGTCGGAACAAAAGGAACGTCAATAGGGAAAGGAAAGCCTTCATCAGTGTATTGAAGCTTACCATGACCTTCCATTTGCCACATGTTCGGAACTTGAATGCTATCCCATTCAGACATTTCTTGATTGTAAAATTCATCAGGAACAAGCATTGGATTATTGAAAAAATTAAATGTCCACTGCCCACTAAGTAGCATGAAGTGACTACTCAGATCACGTTGAAAACTCTTAGCTTTATTTAATGCGTCGTAAGAGAAGAAGTAAGCGCGTGGCTCTATTCTATTTTCGCTAAGATGGTTAAAGTTTTCCCAGTTATTCACAATGCCTCCCGGACATATTTTTATAATCTGAGAGCCATGTTAGTTAAAGTTTTAGTAAAATAAATTGGTAAAACTATTTTACTTTAACTTGGTCACATTTTGTTCTTGAGTTTGTGAGCCGACTAACATTCTTGGCGGGAAAGAATATGAGCATTTAGCATATAAAAAAGGTGGTAGGAGTGAAAAAAACGACTGGTCGATGGTTTAATGTACGCGAGAGGTATACTTTTTGGCGTTATTAAGGGAAATGTTTGTTGAGAGCGATTCAGAGTGCTTTCTGGATGTAGTTATACTTTAAGGTGAATGCTGGTTAAATTTTAGTAAAATACAAATATAATAGATGAGTAAGTCTTCTTTTTTAACTTAGTTAGAGTTTATTCTCTGGTCTGTCTAAGCTGTTTGCGATAGGCATAAAAAATGGCACAAAAGTACCATTCGTATTGAAGCAGAGATAAGCTGTTATTTTTTCGTTGTATCTCTTAATCTAAGCTTGCTGGGTACATAAGAGTGAATAGGGATTGTGCGGCCATCTCGGCTGCGTTCCATCAGCAAATTAACGCCTTGACTGCCCATTAACTCAGAATGAATTCTAAAGGTAGACAATGAAGGGAAGGTGAACTTTGCTGTGGGTATATCATTCACACTAATCAGAGTTATATCTTCTGGTATAGAGAGACCTTGCTCATGAATGGCACGCAAAACCCCAATTGCAATAGAATCTGAAGCAATAAACAATGCTTTAGGATGATCACCAGCGAGCATCTTTTTCGCCAGTTTATAGCCTGATGAACTAGTAAAGTCCCCACGATGGATATCAGCAGAAGAGACTACGCCTTTAAGTTGACCGTATTCGGTAAAAGCAACTTCTCGCACATCAGACTTATTGGCACAGTCTTGCCCACCAATGAATCCAACACGATTGTAATTTTGCGCGATAAAGAAATTAATAACTTCTTGACTGATACGAGCAAGGTCGATATCGACAGAATCGAAGTCTTGATCAAAATCGGTATAGTCTACGTAAGCAATATTTGTAGATAGCGATTTTACTGCTGACAGTTGTTCATTGGGTAAGCGACCTACTAACAATATGCCATCGATATGTTTGAGTTTATTATTAACCTTCGACTCGTACACATTGGTAAGGCTAATGCCCAATTTTTCGCATTGAGTTTCAATACCATGACGAATAGATAAATAATAAGGGTCGTTGAACTCAACATCTTGTTTGTAGTTGTATATAGCAAGAACGTTAAGGCGCTGTTTAGTGCTAACTTTACGCGATGATGATGTTTTATATTCAAGCTTTTCTGCAATCTCAAATATTCTACGCTTTGTTTCTTCTTTTACACTGAGGCTAGGATCATCATTCAATACTCTCGAAACTGTGGCGAGCGATACGCCAGCTTCGTTTGCTATTTCCTTTAACGTTGCCATTCTTCCCTCCAGGGCGTTTATGCGCATTTACGGTTATCAGATAGAGGATGAACATGCTTGTTGATGCGAGCTTAAATTACCTGTTAAGAATGCGATCTATCCGTAAACGTACTTATTATCAAAGCGCTGCATTTAATATGTATAGAAATACGCCGAAAGGTATTTTATGACGTTTTAGTAAAATTATCGACACCCTTAGGTGCTTTTTACTCGTGTTTATGGCGATATTTTTGTATTAAATCAGCATAACTAGCCAGCGACAATGCAGTTAATCGTTTACATTATTTGTCGAAAGATAATGAATCCTATTTATTCTCTTTTTACATCCTTCTTTATTATTCCTTTATTTCTACGAACTCTCATGTTTTTCCACAGAATCATGACGCTTTCCATTTGTGGAAACGTTTACACAAGTGTGGTTTTGATCACGGACCTCAGGGTGTTTTGCTTGGTACACTTTTTAGCAGTTAATCGTTAATCAAGATTTGGAGAGAGATTGTGAAAGTATTAGTTACTGGTGGAATGGGTTATATCGGCAGCCATACATGTGTGCAAATGATTAATGCAGGGCTAGAGCCGATTATTCTCGATAACTTATCAAACAGTAATTCAGCAGTACTTGAAAGAGTGCATGCATTAACTGGTGTAACGCCTCTATTTTATGAAGGTGATGTGCGTAACCAGACAATACTTTCTCAAATCTTTAGCGAGCAAAAAATTGATTCTGTTATTCACTTTGCTGGCTTGAAAGCAGTTGGCGAATCGGTAGAAAAGCCACTTGAATACTATGATAACAACGTTCACGGCACGCTTGTACTCGTCGATGAAATGGCGAAAGCGAATGTGAAAAGCCTTGTCTTTAGTTCTTCGGCAACGGTTTATGGTGATGCTACTGAAATGCCCATTAACGAATTGACCCCTACAGGCGATGTTACTAACCCATATGGTCGTAGCAAATATATGGTCGAGGAATGTTTGCGTGATATCCATTTTGCCGATCCGACATGGAGCATTACGTTACTGCGTTATTTCAATCCGGTTGGTGCACATCCATCAGGTACGATGGGCGAAGACCCACAAGGCATTCCTAATAATTTAATGCCATTTATTGCGCAAGTTGCTGTTGGTCGCCGTGAGTACTTATCTGTCTTCGGTGATGATTATCCAACTCCCGATGGTACAGGCGTTCGTGACTATATTCATGTTATGGATCTATCGGATGGTCACGTAGCTGCGCTCAATGTTGTTGGACAAAAATCAGGTTTGCATATATATAACCTAGGCACGGGGCAGGGTAGCAGCGTATTACAAATGGTGAATGCATTCAGCCAAGCTTGTGGTCATGACGTTGCTTATAAAATTTGTCCTCGTCGTTCAGGTGATATCGCAGAGTGTTGGGCTAATACGCAAAAAGCAGAACAAGATCTAGGTTGGAAAGCCCGTTATAAGGTTGCAGATATGGCACAAGATACGTGGCGTTGGCAGTCAGAGAATCCACAGGGTTACTAAGTATCCATTTCTATCAATATATTTAAGCTGCAGGGATAGATGTGGGAATCATATTTAGTATGCCAGTTTAACCCTTGCTTCGCACAACTTTGAATAGGCAATTTTGATTATGTCGAATATTGATTCGAGCACTAATTTGAACGGCGACACTTTTGACGCAACCGATCACCCGCACCGTCGTTATAACCCATTAACAGGTCAATGGATTTTAGTTTCGCCACACCGTGCAAAGCGCCCTTGGCAAGGGGCTGATGAAACGCCAGAACCCGCTGTTGATACCCAATATGATAGCGGATGTTTTTTATGCCCAACGAATACTCGAGTGTCTGGTGATAAAAACCCAGATTATACTGGCACCTACGTATTCAATAATGATCACGCTGCGTTAACGGTGGATACACCAGACGCACCGCAATCTGATAATCGATTATTTCGCAGCGAGAGTGCCCGTGGGCTTAGCCGCGTAGTGTGTTTCTCTCCCGATCATAGCAAGACATTACCAGAATTATCTGTGTCAGCTATTCGTAGCGTTATTGACACATGGAACGAACAGATTGAAGAGCTGGGGCAAGATTATATTTGGGTTCAAGCTTTTGAAAATAAAGGTTCAGCGATGGGCTGCTCTCAACCTCATCCGCATGGACAAATCTGGGCTAACAGCTTTTTACCTAATGAGATCTCCCGTAAAGACGACAATTTAAGAGCGTATTATCAGAAAAACGGTACGAATTTACTGGTTGATTACGTTAACAGTGAAATGAAAGACGGCTCTCGCACTGTAGTTGAAACTGAACATTGGATTGCTGTGGTGCCTTATTGGGCTGCATGGCCATTTGAAACAATGTTAATGCCTAAAACGCATGTACGTCGTATGAATGAATTAACGGATGAGCAGCGTGATGATCTTGCGTTAGCCATGAAAAAGCTGACTAGCCGTTACGATAATCTGTTTAAGTGCTCGTTCCCGTATTCGATGGGTTGGCATTACGCCCCCTTCTTTAAAGAAGAGGAAGGTGACGATACAAACATTGAGCATTGGCAGCTTCATGCGTTGTTCTATCCGCCTCTTTTGCGCTCTGCGACAGTACGTAAATTCATGGTCGGTTATGAAATGTTGGCAGAAAGCCAACGTGATTTAACCGCAGAGCAAGCCGCTGACAAATTACGTGCACTGAGCGATATTCATTTTCGTGAACAATAGCAGTGAATCACAACGTTAACCCTTATTCAACAGATTATTAGGTAGTAAGAACATGACAAAAAACAATAAATCTCAAGCCTTAATTCATAGCGTAACGTCTGTATTCATTGATGTATTGGGGTATGCACCAAGAAAAATCATTCAAGCGCCTGGTCGGGTGAACCTTATCGGTGAACACACTGATTATAATGATGGTTTTGTATTGCCGTGTGCGATTGATTACCAAACTATTGTGGCAGCTTCATGCCGTGAAGACAGTATCGTACGTGTTGTTGCCGTTGATTACAGCAATGAAGTGAAAGAGTTTGATATCACTCAACCGATTATATTTGATCAAGACTGCATGTGGATTAACTATGTGAAAGGTGTAGTGAAATGCTTATTAGATCGTGGTTATGAATTTAATGGTGCAGACATTACTGTAAGCGGTAATGTTCCTCAAGGTGCTGGGTTAAGTTCATCTGCCGCGCTTGAAGTTGTGATTGGTCAAACATTTAAAACGCTTTATAGCTTAACGATTACTCAGCAAGATATTGCTTTAAATGGTCAACAAGCTGAAAACCAATTTGTAGGCTGTAATTGCGGCATTATGGATCAATTAATCTCTGCAGAAGGTAAAGCAAACCATGCACTATTAATTGATTGTCGAACGCTCGATACGACACCTGTATCTATGCCTGAAGACATGGCTGTTGTTATTATTAACTCGAATAAAAAGCGCGGCTTAGTAGACAGTGAATACAATACACGTCGTGAGCAGTGTGAAGAGGCAGCGCGTGTTTTTGGCGTAAAAGCGCTACGTGATGTCACTATCGATCAGTTTAATGAACGTGTGAATGAGCTTGATGAAATGGTGGCGAAGCGTGCGCGCCACGTGATTACTGAAAATGATCGTACTGAACAAGCTGCCCTTGCATTGAGTGCTGATGATATCAAACTGATGGGCAGTTTAATGGCTGCATCTCATGCCTCTATGCGTGATGATTTTGAAATTACGGTACGTGAAGTAGATGTATTGGTTGATATGGTTAAAGAATGTATTGGTGAAGACGGTGGTGTGCGTATGACTGGCGGTGGCTTTGGTGGTTGTATTGTAGCGATTATGCCACCAGCAATGGTGGATAGTGTTAAAGCGGTTGTAGAAGCAAGATATGAAGCTGAAACAGGGCTAAAAGAATCTATTTACGTGTGTAAAGCCATGCCTGGTGCTGGTGAGGTCGTCGGTATTACAGCACTTGAATCAGTAACGGCTTAATAAGGACTGATGATGAGTAATACATTGCATCAATCCATGACACAGGATATTGCCTTTGATGGCAGCCCCGCGAAGATTTTCACGTTAACAAACAGTAATGGTATGTCGGTATCGTTTATGGATATCGGCGCTACATGGTTAAGTTGTTGTGTAGAGCTTGGTGAAACGACCCGCGAAGTGCTGCTAGGTGTTTCTACGATGAAGCAACATCAGCAGCAACAAGCCTATTTAGGGGCAACTGTGGGTCGTTATGCGAATCGCATTGAATCTGGCAGATTTGTTATTAATGATGAAACGCACCAAGTGTTAACGAATCAAGCGGGTAATTGTTTGCATGGTGGGCCTGATAGTTTTACTCATCGTCGCTGGCTGGCTGAACAAGCCTGTGAGCAAACGATAGTCTTTACACTTGAATCACCAGATGGTGATCAAGGTTTTCCAGGTAAGGTCAATGCGTCTGTTAGTTATACCCTAACAGATAAAAATGAAGTGGTTATCGCTTATAGTGCAACAACCGATAAAGCATGCCCGATCAATCTGACGAATCATGCTTACTTCAATTTATTAGGGGCAGATTCACAGTCAGATTGTCTTGGTCACTCGCTCGTGATTCATGCTTCACAGTATTTACCTTCTGATAAGAAGGGCATTCCGGTTGGTGAATTGAAAGATGTACAGGGTACGAGCTTTGACTTCATGCAATCAAAGGAATTGAAGCAAGATTTTATGGCAGACCACGATCAGCAATTAGCCGCGGGTTATGATCATTCTTTTTTATTGGAAACAGAATGTCATCAAGGCAAAGCAACGGCAGCAAGCGTGACTTCGCCAGATGGCAAATTACGATTAGAATTACAAACCACAAAGCCAGCTATACAGCTTTATACCGGTAATTATTTAGTGGGTTGTCCGAACCGAGAAGGAAGTGAATACGTAAATCATGCTGGTTTTGCGCTAGAAACCCAATATTTACCAGATTCCCCCAATCATCCTGAGTGGCAACAACCTTCTTGTATTGTACAGCCTGAACAAATGTACAAGCATCAAACAACGTATCGATTTTTGGTTGTGTAGCTATACCTAGTTAAAAGCCATACCCTAAATAGAAAGGAGCCTCGACAATGAATGTTAAGGCTCTTTTTTTATCAATTCGCTAAACTAGCTTTTTACTTTATCGACTGATAAGCGGCGCACTAATGTTGGCATGAACATATGTGTATCTGTATCTACTTTCTCTGGCTCTATTGGTTGATTCTTATTGGCTAATTTTAGTGATAATTGAGCAGCATGCTCAGCCATCATTTGAATAGGGTAGCGAATAGTCGTTAATTTTGGATGTAAGTATTTTGCTATTAATCCATCATCGAAACCAATGAGTGACATGTGTTCAGGTGCTTGAATCCCATTTTCTTCCAGAATAGACAGTGAGCCTGCTGCCATATAGTCGTTATAAGCGACAACAGCGGTAATCGGTAGGTTTTTAGCGAGTAAGTTAGTCATTGCTTGCTCGCCACCTTGCTCGTCTGGGCTGCCATATTCAATATAGCTCTCAGGTTGATGTAAGCCGTGTGCTTTAAGGGCTTCTTGGTAGCCGGCTTTTCGTTGTTCCGCATCTTCAATTTGGTGGTTTGAACAGACATAGCCAATATGCTGGTGGCCATGACGAATCAAATATTCAGTCGCAAGGTAAGAACCTTTGTGATTATCTAGCGCGATACACTTTTCGGCAATTTCAGGGATATATCGGTTAATCAGAACGAACCCTGATACTTCTTTAGCGTAGGCAATAAGTTCTTCATTAGATAAGCCCTTACTGTGAATAACTAATGATTCACAACGGCTATTTATTAATAACTCGATTGCATCACGTTCAGTATCTGCATCGTGATAACCATTACCAATAAGAATATGTTTACCGTTGTTGCGTGCCACACCATCGATGGATTTAACCATTGAGCCAAAGAAAGGGTCGGATACATCACCAACCAATACCCCTAGTGTATTCGTCGATTGACTTACCAGTGCTCGGGCATTGGCATTAGGGCGATAACCCAGTTTGCGCATGGCAATACTAACAGCATCAATAGCAGATTTACTTGCCTTGGGTGACTTGTTAATAACACGTGAAACCGTAGCAACAGAAACACCTGCTTCTTTTGCTACATCTTTAATAGTTGCCATACATTATCCCAATAAATATCAGTATTCTTTTTGCCTATGCCATTTAACAACGGTTGTGAAAATAACGCAAATAGAGATCATGAAATTGATAGGCTGGTTGTATAGTATTCCTTGTAAATCAGTACTGAAAGGCGGTGTAAGCGTTATCATTAAAATCTATTGGAACAATGGAATGAACAATAAGCAGCCTAAAGTGACTACTTATTGTTTGCTATTTTATACCAGTAATGTTGAACGTTAGGATAGCTTGAAGCGACTAACTAATTTATTAAGTTGGTTATTGGCTTCAGATAACGAGTGGCTGGATGTTGTTGTTTGTTGAGCGCTTTCTGTTAGCATTTGAATCATATTTTGAATCTGGCTCATGTTGTGGTTTATTTCTTCAGTAACGGAACTCTGCTCTTCCGCTGCTGTTGCTATATGCGAGTTTAAGTCATTGATTTCACCTATTGAGGTCATCATTTCATCTAGCCCCCCATTGACTTGTTCAGTATCATCAACAACGACCTCACAACGTGTTTTTGTATTGTTCATGGCTGTTACAACGGTTGTAACCCCAGCTTGAAGGTGGGTTAACATCTCATTGATTTCAGCGGTGCTATTTTGTGTACGAGCAGCAAGTGCACGTACTTCATCAGCAACAACTGCAAACCCTCTACCTTGATCGCCGGCTCGTGCGGCTTCAATTGCAGCGTTAAGTGCCAATAGGTTAGTTTGCTCTGCGATATCGCGAATCACGTTAAGTACCGTGCTTATTTTCTGAGTCTCATTGCTCATTTCGGTAACATTTTCTGACGCGGTTTTAATTTGCGTCATTAATAGAGCAACGCTGTCGGTTGCTTTGTTAACGGCTGCTTTTGATTGGTCGGCAGCAACTGTGGCGCTATGGGTATTGGTAACGGTATTGGTGGTATTACGTGCAACTTCTTCTGCTGTAGAAGCCATTTCATTTATGGCTGTAATAACCTGCATTGTTTCATTGGCGTGGCGATCAACAATATCGTGGTTAATTTGGCTTTGATTTTTGACTTCGTCAATAATGTTTGAAATTTGATTACTTGAATTGGATACAGAGTCCATCATCTCTCGTAGATAGATAATGAAATGATTGACGGATACGGCAATACCTCCAACTTCATCGTTTTTATTAATTTTAATTTCAGCGGTTAAATCGGCGTCGCCCGATGATAGAGCTTCAATATTATTCCTTAATGCTTCGAGACGTCGGGCTAGTTGTGAGAAGGCAATAAAGCAAAAGAGAATAATAGCAGCAGCAATAGGAAGTTGAATTGACGCCAGAGTGACTAGAATTGAGTGAGTCGTTGATTCAAGTAGGGTCGTTTGAGTGCTAAATGCGACGGTCCATGGCGTTCCTGAAATTCGATGCATGAATAACGTATAATTAACCCCATTATTATCATAACGAACCTGCAGTGGTTTATTGTCTGTTACCTGAGAAAGGTTACGGCTAATATTCGCAGCAAAAGGTGACTCTTGAGCAATAGACGAAAGATTATCAAGTATGAGTGAGCGGTTAATACTACGTGTATTGTTGAGTATTTTACCGTCAGATTCGATGATGAGAATATCACCATTTAATGCCTGTTCTTTCTCTTCGACAAGGTCATTGAAGAAACCTAATGTTAGATCAATTGTTGCAATGCCGTATTGTTTACCTTCTTTCAAAATAGACATAGCGCAATTTGTTCTTGCCTCAGCACTGGCCGAGTCCTTATAAGCTGGTGCCCAAGCACATTGTCCTTGAGGTGCGGCTAAGCCATTCTTGTACCAACCTTGTTCGTAATAATTAAGTGAATCAGCAGAATTCCAGTAAGTATTTTCAATTAGCTTATTACTGGCGTCACGGTGATAAAAGGTACTGTATTTATCAATGCCTTGTTGGCGCTGCTCTGGTAACGGCCAAATACCGCCACCAAATACCTGAGTTTTTCCGTATTGATCAACTAATCCCGGTAAAATTTGATCGATCTGTTCACTTGAAACTAATGCAATGGTTTGGGTGATAGTACGTTGTTGTGCTTGAACCTGTTCGAGCTCAGTGAAAATGTCACTATTAAGGTCTTGGATTGTGTTTTTTATAATCGTTTCTTCATTGGTAACTAATTTCGGTGAAACCCAATAGTTGATGCCCAATGTGGTGACTAACCCGATAAATAGCATAAATACTGTAAAATAAAGTGGGTATATATATCGAATAGACTTCATGTTCCTTGTCCTCATTTTCGTTCCTATTTTCAGTAAGCCTGATAATTATTGTTGTTTTATAATGGTCGTTTAAGTCTCATATGAAGGTAAAACAGACTTATCAATCACCTTTGCTTTCGAAATAACCCGTAATTACTTCAAATTCGAACGTGTCATGCTAGATGATAAATATAACAATGTATGTGATTCAAGCTTATGTTTTGTAATGTTTGAGGGATGAAGACGCAGGTAACAATGTTCAGGTGGAATAATCTAGACATCATACAATGTGCTGTACCATTTAATGGCTGTATCGTAAAAACAGAAATAGAGATCACAGAACTGACAGGGAAGTAACCCAATATCCCTTGCAAAAAAGCGTTTAAATGATAATGTAAACGTTACCACTAAATCCTGTCGGAGTAATGAAATGGACACTATCACTTATCCAGATTTTGCAAAATTAGATATACGCGTGGGCAAAATTATTGAAGTCGCTCGCCACCAAAATACAGATAAACTGTATATCGTACAAATCGATGTAGGTGAGAAAACCCTGCAAACAGTGACTAGCCTTGTACCTTATTACACCGAAGAAGAATTGATGGGTAAGCAGGTTGTGGTACTGACAAATTTAGCAAAAGCAAAAATGCGCGGTGAAACATCCGAATGTATGTTGTTGTGTGCAGAAACGGATGATGAATCAGAGAGTGTACTTTTAACACCTGAGCGTCTTATGCCTGCTGGTGTGAAAATCGTTTAATAACCGAAAAATAGCTTGATGTTGCCTCTCAGTACAGTATGAAAAAAGCCCCTTCCGTTTTGTTATGAGGGGCTTTTTACTATCTGAATTTATAAATTTAAGCTGCTATTAAATTCTTGATCCACTTGCGGCTGCGTAAGCGATGTATACAAGCAAACCATTTGAAGACCGCCTCTAATAGAAACAATGCGTAGACCCATTCTGGTGGGAAGTTCAGCCAAATGGCGCCAAGGGCGGTGAGGGGAATACCGAATGCCCACTGTGTTAGCATATCTTGGTATAAACAGAATTTCACATCACCGCCAGCCCGCAATACGCCGACCACTAATGTGGTGGGCACGGAACGTAACACAACACCAAAACATAATATAATGATGAAACTTTCGGCGAGTTGGCGCGTGTCTGGTGTGAGTGCTGTGAACATATCTAATAATGGTGCTTTTAAGTTGTATAGGCCCATTGCCACCAAAAGTGAAACCAGAAAACTAATACAAGCGAAGCTAATCGCTTGATAATACACAGCGTCATAATTTTTGGCGCCAATTTGATTACCAACTAACACACCAGCTGCATTCGCAATGCCCACCAATAAGCTAAGGGAAAGGGATTCAATTGGTGTAATGACTGATAATGCAGCTAAACCTTGTACGCCAGTTTGTCCCATTATTGCGGTGTAGGTAAAAAGACCAGCAGCCCAGGCTAAAAAGTTAAAAGTTGTAGGTAATGACAGTGAAAAAAACAGGGTGAACTTATCTTTATTGATGATGCGTTTTATATCGAGGAGGCTAAATGCCAATAGGTGCTGCTTGCCATATAGGTAGCCATATAAGGCAATGACTTCAATCACGGAACTAAGTAGCGTGGCAATAGCTGCTCCTTTAATACCGAGTGCGGGTAATCCAAAGTGACCAAAGATCAGCACCCAATTAAGGAAGATGTTTGCAATAATACCGAGCGTACTGAACAGTGTGCTGATTCCGGGTTGATGCGTTGAACGTAGCCCAGCAGACATACTACCGACACAGGCGACAGCAATCATACTGAAGCCTGTGATCATTAAGTACTCACTGCCCCGCTGATTCACAAGTGCTGAGTCAGTAGCTAGTCCCATGATATGAGAAGGAAATACCAAGAAAACGCATACGGTGATTAAGGCAGTCCCCATGGTTGCAAGCCAGGTTAATGCGGTGCTCTCTCTGACCCCCTGAGTATCTTTTGCCCCCCAATATTGTGCCGTTAATAATGCTCCTCCTGTGGTAATTCCCCCTAACATAATGGTAGTAACAAAAATGGCACGGCTAGCAACACCAATGGCGGCGACATCGATTTCATCCAACTGGCTTAACATTAAAACATCAATAAGGCCTTTGCTGGAGAATAGAATACTTTGTAAGGTAATCGGAATAGCGATGGTAATGAGTGAGCGAAAAAAATGACCTTGAGTGTGTTGATAGATATTTCTGAGGATCGCTGTCATAGGAGCTTATCGTAAATGTGAAAATACTTATTTTACCACTATAAATAAGTGTTTTTTATTCTACAAGGTGAGGGTGTAGGGTTTGTGATAATGAGCCGAGTAATGGTTTAGGTTAAAATAAGGACCAAAGATATATAAAGAGAAAGCCGATAACACACTTTGTGCTATCGGCTTTTTAAGTAACAGGTTAGTAAAGGTGTACTTCGTTTAATGAGCAACTTCAAACGCCAAAGCTTTCTTTTCAACTTGGCGGAAAATCAGCGTTAGAATGCCATTCACAGCAAGGTAGAATACGCCTGCAACACTGAACACGATCAAGGTGTCATAAGTCTGGGCGTTAATACGTTGTGCGTAACCCATCAGATCCATAATCGTGATCGTGCTGGCTAGCGACGTTCCTTTAAAAACCAAGATAACTTCATTCGAATAAGCCGGTATTGCACGACGAATGGCAAAGGGTAATAAAACGCGTAGTGTTGCGACTTTATCCATGCCTAGTGCACGGCATGCTTGCCATTGACCAGAAGGAATGGCGTTGAAAGCCCCTTTAAACAACTGTGTGCTGTATGCCGCCGTATTTAATGCCAAGGCTAACATCGCACAGAACCAAGGTTGGCTTAACCAACTCCAAAGAAAGCTTTCGCGTACTGCTTCAAATTGCCCTGGGCCGTAATAAATTAAGAATATTTGAACCAGTAGTGGTGTGCCTGTGAACAATGTAATAATGCCACGGCTGATCCAATGTAAACCCGTTGTTCGCATGATCAGTGTTAATGTCATTAATAACGCAAGCGTACAACCTACTAATAGAGAAACGGCTGTCAGTTCAAGACTTGTTGCCAAACCACCTAGCATTTGCCAAACATGTTGTTCATTCATGCGGTTGCTCCTTGTGGTGCGCTAAGGCCTTGAACAGTAAATTTCTTATCAATTACTTTAACCGCACGTTGTGTAATCAGTGTAATCACCAAATAAATAGCAGCAGCAGTGGCATACCAAGTAAAGGCTTCATGCGTTGCAGCAGAAGTGAGCTGTGCTTGTTTAAGTAAATCGGTTACGCCAATTAATGATACTAAGGCTGTATCTTTCAGCAGTACTAACCACTGGTTAGTCAAACCGGGTAGGGCATGCCTAACCGCTTGTGGCAAAATAATGCGAAAAAAACTATGTGCATTACTTATACCAAGAGCACTTGCTGCTTCACGCTGACCATTATTCACCGCTTTTAATGCGCCACGTATCGTTTGAGCAGCATAAGAAGCAAAGATGAGTGACAAGGCAACGACTCCTGATACGAATGGGCTGATATCAACATAGTCACCTGTGATCATAAAGAGCACCTGACCTGAGCCGAAAAAGATAAACAGCACCACTAATATTTCAGGTAAACCACGAAGAATTGTAACGAATGCAGTTGTCGGCCAAGCTACAAGGCGGCTACGAGACATCTCGCCACTTGCAAAAATAACAGCTAAAACTAAGCCGACTAATAAACTGGTAAAAGCCAGCTGGATGGTCATCCAGCTTGCCTCTACGAGTGACATTGAGTAACCCGAAAAAACCATATTACTTACCGAAGTACTTATCGAAAATTTCTTGGTACTGGCCATTCGCTTTCACTGTTTTAAGTGCAGCGTTTAATTGGTTAACCAGCTCTTCATTCTTTTTGTTTACGGCAATACCAAAACCGTTACCAAAGTATTCTTGGTTCGTGACTTGGTCGCCAACGTAAGTGAGTGTGTCGTTCTTTTTAAACCATTCAGCAACAACGGCAGTATCACCAAAGACAGAATCGATACGACCATTTTGCATATCAATAAATGCATCTTGGTAACTTGCGTATGGCACTGTTGTTACGCCAGCCATTTGATCGATTAAATAACTTTGGTGTGTTGAACCATTTTGTACGCCTACACGCTTACCGCTTAGTGCTGCTTGGTTTGCTACTTTTCCTTCAACGGCAACGAATGCTGCTGAATTATCGTAATAAGGGTTGGTGAAGCTGACTTGCTTTTGACGTGCTTCAGTAATATCAATACCAGAGATAGCCGCATCGTAACGCTTAAATTTAAGTGCTGGAATTAAACTGTCGAATGCTTGATTGTGAAAGCTACATTTAGCGTCCATTTCTTTACAAAGCGCATTGGCTAAATCAACGTCAAAACCTTGAATTTGATTATTTTCGTCGACGTATTCAAACGGAGCATAAGTTGCTTCCATCGCGAATTTAATTTCTTCCTGTGCAGCTGCATTTGCTGAAGCAAGACTAATAAGAGAAGCCAGTAAAATCTTTTTCATCGCGATACTCCGTGTATTCGTTTTTTAGGCATAGAAGAGCTTTTTGCCAAAATAAAAGGTAAATTTAAAAGGGTAATTAGTGGGCTAGGTATTCTGCGAACTCAGGGGTAGCCGGAGTAATGAATGCCTCTTTTGTGCCATGCTCTACGATGTATCCTTTTTCAAGATACAGAACATGACTTGCAATCTTTTTCGCAAAATCGACTTCATGGGTCACAACAACTTGTGTGATGCCAGTTTCGCTTAATTCGTTAATGATCTTGACGATCTGATTGGTGATCTCAGGGTCAAGTGCCGCTGTTGGTTCATCAAATAACAACACGTCAGGTTTCATCATTAGTGCGCGGGCAATCGCGACACGTTGTTGTTGGCCACCAGATAATTGCATTGGCCATGCATCTGCTTTATCTGCCAATTGCAATGTTGCCAGAATTTGCATTGCTTCTTTTATTGCTTGATCTTTATTTAGCCCAGCAACTTTAACGGGCGCTTCAATAAGGTTCTCTATGACTGTCATGTGTGGCCATAGGTTATATTGCTGAAAAACCATACCGACTTTACGACGTAATTTAAGCCCGTCTTTTTCTTGTACTTCAGTGGCGAAGTTAAAAAACGCATCAGCGATATTCAATTCGCCGCTGTTTGCTGTTTCTAACAGGTTCAATACACGTAGTAGAGAGCTTTTACCTGCACCGCTTGGACCTAACAACACAAGGGTTTCACCTGTATTACACGTGAAGTTCACATCATGAAGAACTTGTGTGTTGCCGTAGAACTTATTGATACCGCTTATTTGAATACTCATGCTGACTTACTGCATTAATCGTCACTGGGGTCTTATACTACCCATGATGGGTTGTTATGCAAGAAAAATGTATAAAAAATCTATTTTGTTAAATTATTACTTCTATATTGTTCGATTTTTTGGTGTTATCTACTGGTTTAACCTGCTGTTTGGACGTTATTTATGCTTTATATTGTTAATGGAAGATATGGCTGTGATTTGCGGTAAGAAAAACCATGCATTTAATAAGCCTTTTTTAGAAAAGGAGTATGAATTATCAATATTTATAACTAGCAGAATAATAACAAAAAAGTTTTGATGCATGGTTTGTATTATTTTCTGTCATATGCATATTTATTTTCTTTGAACCGAATGGTACGTAAAGCAAACGAGGCTTGCTGAAGAGGGAAATGAATGAGTTTTGTGGTATTTCCAGAGGGGGAACAACTCACATGCTGTTTATTTTAAGCTGCTTCATTGAGTTACGTTGGTAAAGTCAGGCATAGTGTTTATATAACAGTGTTTATATAAACAAAATGGCTGAGGAGTACATGAATGGATTTAACTAAATACAAAGGCATTATTTTCGATATGGATGGCACGTTAGTCGATTCAATGCCAGCACACTTAAATGCATGGAAAGAGACATGTGAAGCGTTTGATATTCCATTTGATCGGGAGTGGTTTTATACCTTAGGGGGAATGCCAACCATTAAAACTGCGTATGCAATTAATGAGAAATATCAATTAGACTGCGACCCGGTATTATTAGCCGAAAGTAAGCTGCGTGTTTTTGATGATATACCCCATAAAGGAGACATCATTCCAGCAACGTTTGACGTGCTAAAGCAACAGAAAGCATTATCTAAAAAGATTGCGATTGGTACAGGGTGCCAGCGTCGTCATGCTGATGAGTTATTGGTAGTAACGGGTTTAATGCCTTACCTTGATGCGGTGGTTACGTCTAATGATGTTGAAAATCATAAGCCCAATCCAGATACATTTTTAGAGGCAGCCAAGCGTATTGGAATAGAGCCCAAAGATTGCATTGTTTTTGAAGATACAGAATTAGGTCGATCTGCCGCTATTTCAGCTGGTATGGATTGCTATTTAGTTACTGACGGTCAGATTGCTGAGTTTAAATCTGCATAATTTCTTCAGACAGGTAGCTTGTACTCAACAGGCCTCTCGCAACTTTTATCGCTATCCGTTATTCTTACCGCTCAACAAGCAGCAATGATGATGCAATGACAAATAAAGATAATAAGCAGGAACCTCGCCACAGTAAGCTATCGTCTGACGGCCATAGAAAAGGCAATCGAAAAGGTGAACAATATGGTATGTCAGAAGCTCGATTTTGGACCCTGCGCTTAGGTAAAACGGGGATAAGAGCACTACACATTTTAGGAATAGCAGCCTCTAGTGGCGGTATTCTATATGGTGTCGATAAAGCGTTATGGGTTGGCTGGTGGATGCTTGCGATGTCGACAGGCATGATCATGATGTTAATGGAGATCTTACGTTCTCGATTGTGGCTTATTCAACTCAAAGGGGTACTTACCTTTGTTAAGCTAAGTTTGTTAGCGTCTTTTTGGGTAATACCACAACACAAGCCTTCGCTTTTTATTACTATATTAGTAATGTCAGTCTTTATCTCTCATGGTCCTGCTGGTTTGCGCCATTATTCCATTTGGCATCGTCGACGTATTGATGAAAAACGAAAGATGAATGGTTAAGCAAAAAAGTGATACAAAAGTGAAGCTTAACAGTATTTTTTTGCGAAAGTTTTTTCTGCTATTACACTTATACCTAAGAGACTTGTTCTGTGGGAATTTATTATCCTACATCTTGAAGTAACTTGGGATATTAGATAATTAGGAGAGGGTCAGTGAAATCATTGCTCAGTGTTATTGTTGCGCTATTTGTACTTACAGGTTGTTCCAAGTCAGTGGATCAGCAAGCAGATGATTACGTTGATGTAAGCTATACCTTATGCGGTACAAAGGTTAAGGCATTTTCTCAAGGAGATGATGGTAAAATCCGTGTTATCTGTGAAAACGACAGCTATTTTGTGGTAAAAAATCAAGATACATTAGCTTATATGCATGAATTAAACGGTGCTTATTGTTTAGGGCTAGGTTTTGCTGTGTTCACCGAGCGGAGTAATTATTATACATTTACTTGCTCAAACGATAAAAATTTCAACATACCCAAATAACTTGAATGTTATAAAAAGCCGCATTTATTTGCGGCTTCTTTATTTAGGCAGTATACCCTGGAGCTAATGTTGCGCTATTGACTTGGTATAAGGCTTGATGATTTCCCAATGCTAGCTGGTATCCTACGGTTTTATGCAAATTTCTATTTTTACTGCAATCTACTTCCCATTTACGAAGTAAATAACCCGCTAAAGCTGCGCGTGTTTCAATTACTCTTTTTCCATCCACCATTTCATAATCTAGTTCAATAGCTTCAGGATTTTTTTGCTCAGGGTGGGGGATTAATTCTAGGTCAATAAATTTCTGCCACTGGCGATCTTCAGCAATAAGCTCGTGGTTATGTGGTTCATCAATCAGTATATTTGCACTGACAACACGATTACATACCACGTCCATAAAGCGACCATTTTTGCGATCAAACGAACGCACATGCCAGCGGTTTCCTGAATCAACAAGACTGTGTGGCGCGATAACACGGCACGATTTACCACTGGAAGTTGAAATGTATTCTACTTCAATTAATTTGTTTCTATAAATCCCTTCACATAACGCAGCCATAATTGGTGTTTTTGGTAGGGTGAGTAATTGAGGTGACTCACAGCAGATTGGAAATGCTTGATGACCAGAAAATCCATCACCATAACCTAGAGACACTGTTGCTAGCGTTTTTTCTAGATCAAGTGTAAACATTGGCGAGAAGGCATCTTGTTTATAGTATTTCTTCGATCGCATATCTAATTTTAAATTATCTGGCAAAATTTCTTTATATAAGGCTAAATCACGCGTTGTTGCTGCGTGGCCCACTGCAAACCTATCTATCAAATCTTTACGTGTGACTTCACCAAGAAAATACAGTGCAAAATCAATAAACGCCAAACGTTCTCGTTGAGCTGAACCAATGGTGTTTAGCTTTTGAATAATGTCTTGCGGCTGTTCGTGAAGTTGAAAAGTCATGGTTATTTATCCAGTGGTTTTGTTAATCGACACTATATACCTAAAATCAGTAGATGCAATACTGGAAAAATAAAATCACGATGATCTTCAAAAAAGTCATTAGTACTGTTCTCTTCTTTAGGGATTAACATCTGACTTTGTTATTATTCATTGCCAATAGTTTGATTTTTGTTTTAAGGGTAATCAATATTCAAGTAAAACATTAAACTATTGATTTTTCATATTGTTGATTATATGTACGCTACAAATGCTAATTAAAAGTTTGAAATTTGTATGAAATATAGAATTGCTAATATACCTAGTTATTATATGGTTATTGGCTGGCTTATATTAAGAATATGATATAATTAATAAATTCAAAGCTGTCAATATATCGACTTGAAAGGTCAACTTATAAAGTGTTACTTTACGCTGGTGAATGATTATTTAATGGATGAAATAACACATGATTTAATCAAGGATGGGCATAACAAAATAGGAACAAGTGTGGAAATATCTCGCAACCAATTGAAGCAGACGTTAGATGTATTGAGCCAAGGCTATGTGTGTTTAGATGAAAACCTAAGACAGGGCGTATTGGTTTATATTGAAAGTCAGCTAATAGAACAAACGGTTGAAAGAGATCAATACTTGTCTTTAGAATGTTTCCACTGCGATTATCCATATGCCCGCATGGGCTCAGCAACAGATATTGATTTCTTCAACGGTCAGGAAATGCCGAAAGAGGATAAGCCGTTTATTGGTGATCGCTTCAATACAATTGATATACGTATTTGTTCTGTTGTGGGAACCCATTTGTCAAAACCTGTTTACCGTTGGAAAACGATAGGGCGCTTTCAAGAACATGAGATATTAGAGGCAATCAATGCTTTGATAGTATCGTTAGGCTCTGATGAATATTTTAGTTACTGCGCAAGCTGTCACGAAGTTAAACCTACAGGTTATTTGAACAACAATGCTTGTGACTGTGGTTCAGAAACGATGCAAGATATAGCAGGCTTTAAAGACAATAATTTAAGCGTTGCGTATTAACTTGCTACGTTCCCTATATATTTCTGAAAGAAAAGCTCCCTGCTCTTTTGTATAAATGATCCAGCAGAGATCTTTTTCTTCTCTGATAATTACCTCCAAGCTACCTTAAGATAATCAGTAGTTAGCAAGGCGTTCTACTAATAAGTCAACAAAGCCCCGACGATTCACATCAAACAATACAGTCGTATTTATTGGGTTATCGGTTAGCTGGTAGCGATCGACAACTGTCATCCCCAATGTATGGCTCCCTTGTGTTTCAACACCTACCCAGCAATTGATCGATGCGAACAGCGTTGGTTTTAATAACCAAGCAATGGTGCAAGGATCGTGCAAAGGTGCTCCTTCGAATCCCCATTTTGGGTCACGGTGATAAATCATAAAGAAATCAAGCAATTCAGCGGTTACTTGGGCTACTGGATTGTTTATCTCGCGAATTTTTTCGATATCCTCATCCATGATTTGTGCTCTATGGGTAACATCTAGCCCACACATAGTGATAGGAATACCTGATTTAAAAACAATATCAGCCGCTTCGGGATCAACGTAAATATTAAATTCAGCAGCAGGAGTCCAATTACCAACTTCAGCTGCGCCCCCCATTAACACAATACTATCAATCTTACTGTGCAGCTCACGGTGGGTTGCCAGTAACAAGGCTATGTTAGTAAGAGGCCCGGTAGGTACAAGCGTGACTGGCTCTGTTGATTCTGTCAGTACTTTAGCCATTAGTTCAACTGCGTGGCAGGGCTGTGGTTCAAACGTAGGTTCGGGTAACACTGGTCCGTCTAATCCAGTTTCACCGTGTACATTATCAGCAATAATCAATTCACGAGAAAGGGGCTGTAGAGCACCACCTGCGACGGGAATGTCTGTTCTGCCAACTAACGTGAGAATACGTAATGCATTATGCAGGGTTTTTTCGGGGGTTTGATTACCAGCACTGGTAGTAACTGCTTTTATATCGAGCTCTGGGCTAGCGCAAGCAAGAATAAGTGCGATCGCATCGTCATGACCAGGATCACAATCGATAATGATAGGGCGAGACATGTTATTTTCCTTTTTAAAGCGAAATCACAAATAAATACTCACATCACTATATCGAGAATAATTAAATCTACTGTGATCCCATTAGCAATAACACATCTTTTAAATCATGGGGTTATAGTTATAGTTCCGATTGTGTGTCTTGTAATGCATTTCACAAAAACTGATAAAGAACACAATAACTCGTGTTATATGTTACAGAAAAATACTAAATCTTATTCATTTAACCCTATCAGTTTCCTATATTCAGTCTCTGTTGCAACATCGAGTTTGTCTGCTCGATCAAGAAAGACAATACCATTTAAATGATCGAGCTCGTGTTGGAATATTCTCGCAATAAAACCAGTGAATTCAGTTTCAATGACATCACCTAAGACATTGAGATAACTAACTCGGATGTGTGTGTAACGATTTACCTTTGCCCTAATACCCGGAATACTTAAACAACCTTCCCAGTCTTTTTCCATTAAATCACTGTGCCATAATAGTTCAGGGTTTATCATGATGGTTGGCTCCATCAGTGGTGCATGTGGATAACGATCGTTAGGGCGAGAAGCGACAATAAAAACACGAAGTGACTCACCAACTTGTGGTGCAGCAATACCAACGCCTTGGTGCGAAAGCATAATCTGTTCAAGTGATGCAAGCAGAGGTAATGTAACGTTAATTTGTGTGGTTGATAAGGCTTCGGCTGGAACGCGTAAAAGTGGATTGCCGAGTTGAATGATTTCGAGAGATGCCAGCATGCTCTTATCCTATTTATAAACAAGTCTATACCCAAGTTACCGTGTATATTCTAGTGATAGCAAGCAAAGAAAAGGGAATACAGTAGGAGTAACAGCGGTAGTGCGTGTTTGAAGGGGGATATAATAACTACCGCTGTACTTGGCTTTTGTGGCACTTTACTAGCGCAATCTAATAGCAGTACCGTTAAGCTGATTGAAGTAATATCTGACCAAGGTGGTTTACAACAAAGGCGGCATCTTGTGCTGCTGCATTGACTTTGGCGATGATCTTTTGAGCGCGCTCATCATCACCTTGAAGGCTAGCGACTACTTTTTGATTCATGGCTTCAGCCATATCTGCTTTTTTCTTACAGTCGTTAAATAGCGCAGAAACAAATGAAACTTCTACTTCGCCACCTTTAGTAAACAGCTCACCTGCAATGTTGTAAACAGTGTGAAATTTCTTCGCCATATCCTTTTTATCTGATTGAACATCTTTAGCCCAATCAGCCGCCCAGCCTTTGAAAATTACTGCAATTTGTGAGTTAGGTGCAATGTTAATTTGTTTCATCGAGTGTTTGTCCTTGGGTTTTCAGAGTAGGCATAATAAAGTAGCGGTGAGGCTGTTTAAAGCAATAAAATATTCAGGCTATTTAGGTGGTTGAAAAACAAACAGCATAATTTCAAATCAGAGACTTAAGAATATCTTCTCCCCATTAAACATCAATATTGCGAACTAACTTTTTTAGTAGGCCGAGCATTTGTTCTTGCTCTTCACTATCGAGAGAGGACAGCATCGATTCATTTATATCAACAGGTATGTGGATTAGTGTACTTTGTAAAGCACGCCCTTCATCTGTGAGATAAATACGAAATGAACGGCGGCTTTGTGGATCATCGCGGCGTTCGACGAGGTGAAGTCGCTCAAGCTTGTCGATAGTGCGTGTCGTTGTCGAACTTTCAACTTTAGATTTGATAGCGATTTCTCGCTGAGTTACGCCTTCTTCTTCCCATAAACACATAAGAGTCGGCCACAGCGCGATGGTTAAACCATGTTTTTTGAGTTCAGTATCAAAATCATTTTTTAGTTTATTGGCAACGACATTAATAAGCCAACCAAGGCTTGATTGACGGTCGAATGATGTACTCATTATTATGTTCTATCTTCTGAGTTATAGGTGAAATCACTACCCGTACTATAAGGAATAAGTGGATGATAAGCCATATTAAATGCTATGTGTTATTACACGATCCCCGTCATTTTTAGCAACGAATACACTATGCCTACACAGATTAAAAAGCAGTAGAAGGCTAGCCGATTTTGTTTAAATGCAACCATATGTGAACTTGTTACTTGGGCTGAATTGGTTGTCTTGCTAAGATCTGTGCTGGTTGATTGCTTTCCTGTAAACATGGCTTTGACTAAAGGGACATGTTTTAGTTTATAAGAAATGATTGCTAGCAAATGTAAGCCTATTAGAGCAATCAGTAAACGAGCCGTTAATGCATGAACAATCCCTATCAAGTCACTACCAGCTAAGAAAGACGACTCATTTATCCATATATCGAAGACACCCATCAAAATAAAACCCGTTAGGCTTTGAATTAATAGGCAGGTTAGTAGGGTGATAACCATCCAGCCGCCAGCGGGGTTGTGACCGATCGTATGCTTAATTTTTCCCGTTAAGTAATGCCACACGATAAGTGGTGAGCGTAAGAAGTGGCTGAATCGGCTTGTGTCGCTACCGATAACTCCCCAACATAGACGCCATAAGACTAATATAAGCAACGCTATACCTATGACTTCATGTGGTCCATTTCCACTAAAGCCTGAAGTTAATAACCCTAAGCATAGTAGCGCCTGAAGCCAATGGTATAAGCGTGTTGGTAAATCCCATACTTTCATAAAAGTGTTCCGTTAATGAATTTCTCGTTAATTTACGCTGCAACTGTTGCGTGCGCAATGGTTGCAGTGTAAATTAATGCCGAGTTTAGGGAATTAACGAATAGTTCCTATATGCATTTATCGATTGTTAACCAAAAGAGGATGAAAATATGTCTGCTCAACCAACAACGAAACGCTTGTCGACACGTATCAAAATGGTATTTGCTATGGTACTTGGAAGTGTCAGTGTGGCTGCGATAGCCAATAGTGCTACGCAAGTAATCGAAGCTCGTCAGCAGAATTTTGAAACGATAGAGCAAAATATGAAGCCGCTGAATAGCACTTTAAATACCGATCTCATTGATTGGAGCCAATTTAGTGCATTAGCTATCACGAGTCATCAAGCTGCAATCGAGTTACAAAGTGCATTTCCGAAAGGGAGTGATGCTGGTAGCCGCGCTAAATCATCAATATGGAGTAAGCCCGCAAAGTTTAATACCTTGATGTCGCAGATGGAGCAAGGTTATGCCGATATGCTAGAAGCTGCTGAGCGTCAAGATATGGCGTTAGCAAAGCGAGGGTTAAAGCAAGTAAGCGGAACGTGTAAAGGATGTCATCGTCAGTATCGTTCGGTTTGGTAACATTGATTGCTTATTTTTATTTACTCAAAAGTTAGTATTAAGGTCAAGAGTAAGGAAATATGATGAGTAAGGTAATAATTAAACGCATACATAAAATGGCAGCGGTTATCGCCTTTCTACTGATAGTTTTATTCTTTGTTAGTAGTCTTATGGTGGATATATCTGGCGATTATGTAGCTATTGCGCAGGTAAAACAGACTATTTTATATAGTGTTGGGTTCTTAGTTCTTGCAATGATGGCAACGGGAATTAGTGCTAACAAACTGTATGGCGCGAAAGTTAAGGGGGCATTAGCAGTTAAGCAAAAAAGAATGAAAATTGCTGCCGCTAATGGTGTAGTTATTCTTATACCTGCTGCGATATTTTTAGCGGATTGGTCGGCTGCGGGTCAGTTTGATTCGGTATATTGGACGGTACAGGCTATTGAATTAATTGCAGGGGCGACGAATGCTACTTTATTGGGATTAAATATTCGTGATGGTATTCGATTGTCACACGCTACAAGTTAAAATTTTCCTCTTAGCCATGAGAAAAGGCAGGTGGGGGAACCTGCCTTTGAATATTGTCTAACGTTATTTCCTATCAGGAATCACAGATATTTAATATTACTCTCAACCTTAGCCTCAGGGCTTATGCATTTGCCACTACTGCTGAATCACTTTTAGCTTGATCTAGGTTAGCTCGAATCAGTTGCTCTGCATTATTCATCGCTTCTTTGGTTTTTGTATCGACAATATGCATGCCATCAAAGCGTTGAATCTCTTTAATCGCGACATCGTGCGCAAAGATAACCAGCTTTGCATTCGCGACATCTTTTGCGGTTAATCGATTTACAATACCGTTAGCACCTTGGGTTTCGACTTTAATTTTAATGCCTAATTTACTGGCAGCTTTTTCTAAACTTTTGGCTGCAAGAAAAGTGTGCGCAACACCTGATGGGCATGATGTAATAGCAAGTACTTGTGCCACACCTTCTTCAGAGATTGATTCAACAGGCGTGTAATTCATTGTTTCGTTTTCATCTTCTTCAGTAACAGGTTTCTTCAGTAAGTTAACGATAAGTGCAGTAACAACAGCACCTGCAATCGTACCTACAATGTAGCCAATTTTACCGTCTACAACGGGCAGTACAATCCAGCCACCCCAAGGTGCGTGGTTCAACACATTAAACATAAAGCCAGTTACGTTACCCACAATACCACCAACAACAATGGCAGGAATAACACGTATTGGATCCGCTGCAGCAAATGGAATCGCACCTTCGGTAATACCAATCATACCCATGATAGCGGCTGCTTTACCTGCTTCACGCTCATCTTTCTTATAGCGTTTAGGTGATAAAATAGTCGCAAGTGCCATACCCAGTGGTGGAACACAAATCGCGATGCCTACACCACCCATTAACCATGGCTGTGTATCAACTTGGGTTTGCGCAAACAGTGTTGCGACTTTATTAATCGGGCCACCCATATCAAATGCTGTCATACCACCAAGAATCGCACCTAGTAGTACCTTACCGCTGCCAGCCATACCCGCTAGCCATTCATTCATTGATGTCATCATGTGTGCAATGGGTTCACCAATCCCCCACATTACGATACTACATACGATGAATGTACCAATCAGTGGGTAGATAAATATCGAGCCGAGTGACGTCATACTATCAGGCAGCTTAATACGTTTAAGTTGCTGCACAACAAAGCCTGCAATAAAGCCGACGACAATGGCCCCTAAGAATCCCGTATTGTATTGTTGAACGGCAATCCATGAACCAATCATACCTGGTGCTAAACCTGGTTTGTCGGCAATAGAATAAGCAATATAGCCGCCTAAAATAGCGGTAAATAAGGTTAACCCTGCAATACCCATTTCAGCGATGTCTTTTAGTACACCTGTTTCTGGTACTGCACCTTTACCTGAAATCATCACTGATAAAGAAAGTAAAACACCACCGGCGACAATGAATGGAATCATGTGCGACGTACCAAACAACAAGTGTTGTTTCATTCGACTTAGTGATGCTTTAAAAGAGGAGGCCGGTACTTCAGGCTGTGTTGGTTGCATAGTTGGTCGTGCTTTTTTCTGTGGTGTTATTTGCGTTAATAACGTGACGGCTTCTTCAGCTGTTTTTGCTGCACGAAGTTTATCTGTGAATCCATCTTCAATTAATTTACTAGAAATTTGTGCTAATACTTCAATGTGGTGATTATCGCCACCATCGGGTGATGCGATCATAAAGAATATATTAGACAGTTCACCATCATCTGCGCCGTACTCTATGCCAGCACGGCTAATGCCGACAGCAACAGCGGGTTTAATAACGGCTGAACTCTTTGCATGAGGAATCGCGATGCCATCTTCAAAACCTGTGCTACTAATATTTTCTCGTGTCCATACGTCTGATAAATATGCATTTTTATCAGAAATGCATTGAGTGTTCTCAAGAAGGGTAGCCATTTCTACCAGTACATCTTTCTTATTTGTAGCTTTAAGATCTAGGCAAATTAACTCATTGGTTATTAGGGATTCAATCTTCATGATAATTCTCCGTATTAGTCATGCTTGTCTATATATTGAGGCAAAATATAAAACGCAGATATAGGAGAATTCATGCATATACTGGATTTTCGTACCCACAAAATTAAAGTGTGATTGAAGTCCTAAATCGTTTGATAATTAACCGTAAAAAAACAGGTGTGCTTTTTTACCATACAAGGTGACCCGTAATTAAAAGTGCGACAGTGTTCTATAAAACATTATGACTTTGTATAAAGTGAATACATTTGTTCTTTTGATGATTAAAACGTATCTTGTCATCAATGTGTGCTTTGAAAGCATTATTTGCGCAGAACGAATACCTTTTCGATTAATAACTAACTTGTTTCGTAGAATGTATGGGTGAGTCGCTTAAATGGAGAAAACAAATGTCAATTGAAGTCTGGTTAACCTTTTTGCTTGCAGCCATATTGTTGAGTGTTTCGCCGGGTGCTGGGGCTGTGAATACGATGGCAAATACAATGAAGTATGGTTTCAAAGCAAGTTTAATCGCAAACCTAGGCTTACAAGTGGGCAGTGCATTTAATATTGTAATGGTTGGTTTGGGGTTAGGTGCCTTGCTTGCACAGTCAGAACTGGCGTTTTCGGTTATTAAGTGGGTAGGTGTCGCTTATCTTATTTTTCTGGGTTATCAAAAGTTTAATGAAGTTAGTAAACTCGATTTAGGTGAAGTGAAAGCGCAAAAACCTGAACCATTAAAGTTGTTTACTAAATCCGTTATTGTGAATATGACCAATCCTAAAAGTATCGTTTTTTTGGTCGCATTATTACCACAATTCATGAATACTAACGAGCCTCAAATTAATCAGATCATGTTGCTGGGCACGACAATGTTAGTGGTGGATACAGTGGTAATGATTGGCTACTCCTTACTGGCAACGCGTTTAGCACACTTAATTAAAAATGAGCGTCATGTGCGTATTCAAAATAGAATTTTTGGCAGTATGTTTATGGGCGCTGGCTCTTTATTGGCAGTTGCAAGTCATAACTAACGCGTAGTTTTTTTATTTTGTTAACTGTCTTTAATATTAACCATACCGAGTAGTAGAATACTTGGTATGGTTTTTATTTAATTATTGAATACACATTCGCTAGGTATATTCTCGGAAATAATGGTTGATTCCAAAATATCAATAGCACCATTAAAGTCGATGGCGAATCCAGCTTTAGGCTGCTCGACATGCTCAGCGGTGATCTCAACATAAACAGGCTGGTAAGATTCGTTACGAGTATTTTGTAGCGTGATTGACAAGGCTTTCATTGGTTCTACAATGGCCGAGTTTTGTACTACCCAATAATAATGAGCAGAACCGCAAGGTTGAAAGCTGCGTATGCCATCTCCCCAAGTGTAGATACCTTTATAGTTAATGATGTCGCCGGTTTGTGGTTCAGTGCTACATCCAATTAATCCCGTCGCTAAAAATATGGTAAACACTCGTTTTGCAAGGCGAGCAGAAAACATCATCAATTTCTCTATTAATTATTTTTGTGACCAAATAATACCAGAGCCTAAGTTTGTGTCGTATTGATAGTGTCAAATTTTCTCATTATTTTTAGGTATTCTTTAAAAGAATTATCGTTTCTATTCTGTGATGAGCAAAGATTAACCAAGCCATTGTTTACTGATGGAGTATATTCACATTTAGGCAACATTTATGATGTATATCAATGTCTAGAGTACAAATAAACTTGCACGCTACCCTGTAACGTACTACTGTGGTTATAACCAGTATGCTTGGGAGGTACTTATGATTAAAGTTAACTTCGAACTGGCAAAGCAAGCTTATGCCAAGGTATTAAAATATCCTTATGGTGGCGAGATAGAGCAACACGAATATATGGCACTCCGTGTATTTCGTTGGGATTTAGCTCGAGCTGGAATGCCCATTGATAAAGCATTCGACTTACGATTAGTCGCTTCTGGCTATCGCAAGATTATGGTGCCTCCAGCGAAGGCGCACCGACCCCTTCCTGAGTGTGTCACAAATCAAATGAGCACGAGTTGGAAACATGAGCATGGTTATCGTTAGCGTTTCTTTCAAATGATATATACGGCGCTTAATATTTATTTTTTATAAAAGGTCTTGATAGAGGCCTTTTTTGAGTATTGTGTTATTTGCGATTGGATAAGCGTCATCCATTATAATTGGTGATATTTATATATGATTAAATTCAATACCATTGACCGTAACAGTACGGTTCTTATTAATTTGTTCTAGTAAAACATTCGCTGCAGCTAAGTGGGAGTATGTTATGCGTGAACCGTTAGTGCAGTATTGATTTGCATGATAAAGATCACCATCATGATTGAGTGATATTTTTTGAGATGAAGGGCTACATTTTTTGTTGGTTTCTATTAATCCAAAGATACCTTTAGTCTCATTGAAAAATAAAGCACTGCTATTATCTTTAGATTCTATCTGCATGGAATTGTTATTCATTACGTCATCAAAATTGACTGATGCACTAGCGATACTTGATGTAAGTACAAATACAATAATAAGTGATTTCTTATACATAATAATCAATACCTTCAGTAATGAATTTAAATTAGAGCAACGTAAATATTTCAGGCTAGAGACAGCAAATATACGTGTTTTTTGTCTGCTCATAATATCAACATGGGCTGAATCATTACTGAATATTATGATCTATTCCTTGAATATATATCTGAACGACTCGCTAAGTGTATTTTTAATCTTGAGGTCGTTTGGAATATCGAGAACAAAAAAAGCCAGTGCTATGCACTGGCTTCTTGTTACTAGTGGAAGTTAGTCGTTAATAATTTTAACTATGACTTCGCACGTGCTTCTTTCATCGTTTCAGGATGCCATGCACCGTCTAACTCTTCTAGTTCAGGGAACTTAGAGCGATCAAATTCTGGTGTTTTCCCTGCTTTAAGCTGTGTTTCGTAGTCTTTGATAACTTTGAATGCCAACTTCGAGAGTAGAAGCAATGCCACTATATTAATCAGTGCCATCATTCCCATCGATGCATCAGCTAGGCTCCATACCACAGGTAGGGAAGCGACAGAGCCAAACATAACCATACCAAGAACAGTTAAACGGAAGATAAATAGACCTTTCTTCGTGTTACCGTTCAAGAACATGATGTTTGTTTCTGCGTAGCTGTAGTTCGCAATAATAGATGAGAAACAGAAAAGAATGATTGCTGCTGCCATGAAGTAAGTTGTCCAGCTACCTAGTTCACTCGTTAGTGCTTGCTGTAGTAGACCAATACCTGATGCTGCATCTGGCTGATCCATTACGCCTGAAAGCATAATCATTGCAGCAGAAGCTGTACAGATAACGATAGTATCGGCGAATACACCTAGCATCTGAACGAAACCCTGTGATGCAGGGTGGTTAGGGTTTGGTGTTGCACTTGCTGCGATGTTTGCAGCAGAACCCATACCGGCTTCGTTAGAGAATAGACCGCGAGCGATACCACTCTGCATTGCTTGGGCAATCGTATATGCAACACCACCTGCGGCAGCTTCCTGCCAACCAAATGCACTCTTAACGATTAATGTTAATGCTGCTGGTAGTTCAGAGATGTTCATTACAACAACAAGTGCAGCAACGGCTAAGTAACCCACAGCCATTACTGGAACGATTCGAGCAGAAGCTCTTGCAATTTTAGTTAAGCCACCCATGATGAAGAAAGCAGAGGTAATAACAATAATGATGCCCATTGTTGTTTCATCAAAACCAAATGAATGATTTAGTGCATCTGTAATCGTGTTTGCTTGAACGGCGTTGAAGACTAAACCGAACGCAATGATCAGGAATACTGAGAACAGTGAGCCCATCCAGCGTTGACCTAAACCTTTCTCCATGTAGTAAGCAGGGCCGCCACGGTATTGACCATCGACGTCTTTTACTTTGTATACTTGGGCAAGGGTGGATTCAACAAAGGCAGTTGCCATTCCGAATAGGGCGATCACCCACATCCAGAATATTGCGCCAGGTCCACCTACTGTCAGTGCTACAGCAACACCTGCCATATTACCAGTGCCGACACGAGCAGCCATTGATGTACAAAATACTTGGTAAGAACTAATACCTGTTTCGGAATTCTTACCTCTTTTAAGCACGCCCACAGCGTGTTTGAATTGACGAATTTGGATGAAGCCTAAACGTACAGTGAAGTACACACCTACGCCAACAAGCATGTAGATAAGCACTTGGCCCCATAGAACACCGTTAACCGCGTTGATAACAGTCATTAGACCATCATTCATTGATGTTAAAACACTCATAAAATTATCCTGTAACTAAGTCTCATTCAACGGACGTTGATGAGCGAACTGAAACATCCATTTCAGTTATTGTTCATGAATACGATTCTTAATTTATATTTTTTATTTTCCACTATTGCATGGTCTTGAAACCAGTTGCATTTACAATTGTGAAACATTGAATCGATAGCATTGCCCTGATAAGGCGCTGAAATTTAGCATGAAATTCCAAATTATCAGTGTGATGCAGATCACGTTTTATGAATGATTTATGTGGAATGCAAGCATAGGGTATTATGTCCTGTTTAATTTTTGCTTGTGTAACAATAACTTAAATAATTCGCGGGCTCTTTTATGACGATCGTTAAAGAACGCTGTATAATTGCAAATAAACAGATATTTAACCTACTGTTAACGTTTCTTTCGGTTAATAAAGCTGTATTATTGGTCATGTTTGATTTCATGTTTGTAACAAAATCTTAATGACACTATTTAATTGTGGGTATTTTTTCAAGATATCTGAATAAAGAGTGAATTAATACAAAGCTCTTTCGGATTGAACAAGTTGATATCAACATTAGGCACTAAATTTGTGTCGTTCAATCAGCTTAATCTACAACAAGGTCAGACAAAGTTTGATTATGGGGACGTTAAAACTCCCCAAAAAGGGAGTTTTAGGATTATCTTCAGCCAACTGTGAATGCCAGTGCCTAGTCTTAATTTTTATATTATGCAGAGAAGTGTTAAACCTCTAAGGAGTTGGCGCTGTTGTTGCTCTTAGTGCATTTGATAAGAATCTTCTTTTGGATAACTCATTAAACCTTGGTGTACATCATTACTCTCTAGGGTTGATTCTGTAATTTTGATCTCATGTCCACATATACAAATGTATTTGTTTTCATGGCTAACCAAATATTCATCAGATTGCCCGCATTTGTTACATGTAGGGTATATTTCCATTCTTGTCTCCTTAAAAAATCCATTCAATGTTACTACGAGTATTTTTGGCTTGTCTCTAATGCAAAATTAGAAATGAGATTCATAGTTGATTTTTGATACCTAACGCTAAATGACAGATTGCCTTTTTACTTTAAAGGTCAGTTATCGCCAGATTCTTCTATATGGACCATATTCCTACAATTTCCTTGAAAACGCCTGCTTTGAGGGGCTTTTTCTAGCCGTTTTACCAAATTGCCATCAGCTTATTCTTGAACTCAGAAACAGGAATGGATTCAAATGTTGAGAAACGGGTTATTCCGACTAAAAGCAAGAAGACACGAATGATGGATGCATAAGGCCAATGATGTTTAATCTGTTGAATGATAAACGTGGCAGTTTGCTGGAAGTGCAAATGAGCTTTTAGGTACAGTAGCATGAGGATAAATTCTGAGATGTAATCGATTAAATCATTATAGTCTATTGAAAATAAAGAATAATAATAATTGTCAAAAAAGAATAAATTGTTTAAAATTGCGTATCTGTTACTTTTGAGTGTATTATTACACTAAGTGGTATTTGTAGTCTCAATGCGTTTGTTGGGTTGCATTTATGTAATGGTCGCTTGGCGTGTTAAATCATGTAAAGACAGTCGGCGAACATATTCGGCGATATATTTAGGCTAATTATTCTGTAATGATAAATTTATGTTCACATAAATGCATTCTACAGGTATATTTAACACTCAAGTCGTCATCTATGACATCTAAATCGCGAATTTCAATTATAATTAAAATGTCCAAGTATCATTCTTGGTATGTTAGTTGGTAGAACTGATTTCAATCTCGTCTTTCAGATGGGTTGTTAATTTTATGCAACCTACGTAATGAACGAATGACCTATACGGAAATTTTCTTGTATAGGAATTATTGTTAATGCAATCCCTTGAGTTTTACCAAGCTCAGTGATTGATTCGTAAGATCCCCTGAGGTAATTCATGGATAGTTTTGCAGCTGCAGAAAAAGCGCTGAGTGAAATGTTAAAAGGTGTTGAATCTGGCACAACGGTTGTTGATTCAAGTACTATTATTAAAGAACCACAGAAACCCGCTAAAAGTGATGAGCGTTTTGATTATAGACAAGCATTAACTGACTTTGCTGATGAAGTACCAGGTCGTCAAAAAGCTGTAATTAAACGTATGCCTCTTTATAAGATCAATAACCTTATTGCTGTATTACATGAATTTAAAGAAGAAGCTCGTCTTGTTCGTATGAATGAAATATTAGCATTAATGGAAAAAGATGGTGTTCATCCTGAAGAGTTAATGGGAAGTGATATCGTTTCAGAAGACGATGTTGTAGAATAATTTATCGTAAGTTTCTGATTGTTATTACATTTCAAAAAACAATTCTTAGGGTTGGTTTAAGTATTCCTGACGTCAGCAATTGAATATTATCGATTGCTGATCGATATTCTATGTTTATAGTAATATTATTTGCCTGATTTAATATACATGCCAGCCTCACTATTTTGTGTAAGCATATAAATGATTTATACAAAATTTAAGTCAATATTTTCACTATTTCGAACTTGTTTCTAAGTGAATTTATTAACTGTCGTTATTTGAATCCTGTATCTTGAGGTAGCTTGGGTATATGATTTAGTAAGCACTATCAACCGCCTTTCTGAATATTGAGAATGCGCGGTTGTTTCATTGTGGCTTCATACCTTGTAATCCTTCCTTATAAACACTTTATTGCCAATAACATTCCTTATCCTCTTTTTATTCGTAGTTCTGCCTATTTCTTAATATTTTGCGAATTGAATCAATGATACATGCTATGAGACTTGGCATTTCATTGTGTTGGTGTTATATATCACTATAACAGTGGGTGCGATGAGTAAGTGATCGGTGAATGACTGGAATGATGAGTTACCAATATATAAACAGTTGAGCCAACGAATTATCGAGCAGATAGCTGATGGCACGTGGCTAGAGGGTACGGCATTACCGTCGGTAAGGGCTGTTGCTGCTGATTTGAAAATTAACCATTTAACTGTAATGAAAGGCTATCAGTTACTGGTTGATCAGGGGTTAATTGAAAAGAAACGAGGCCAAGGAATGTATGTACTATCTGGTGCTATGGATGTTATTCAAGAAAACCAGAAATCATACTTCTTACAGAAAGAGTTGCCTGATCTTGTAGATAAGTTAAATAGAATTGGTTTGTCGATTGATGAGCTTGTTATTGAATTAGAAAAAAATGGTAGAGTGAAAAGTGGAAGTATTGATTAAAGCTGAAAAGCTAAGTAAGTCTTATCGCCAGCAAAAAGCTTTATCGAATATCAGTTTCGAACTTAAAGCTGGACAAGTTTTAGGTTTACTCGGTCATAATGGTGCGGGTAAATCGACGTTGATTAAATCTATTCTTGGTGCCCAAGATTATATGGGTGAAATGAGTATCTTTGGATTAAATCCGCAAAAAGATCGTGCACAAATAGTTTCACAACTTGCATATATTTCTGACGTAGCAGTATTGCCCGAGTGGATGAAAGTCTCTCAACTCATTAAATATACAGCAGGTGTTCATCCTCATTTTGACCGTAAAAAAATGGATGAATTTTTATCAAAAACAGATATTAAGAACAAAAGTAAAATTGGCAGTCTTTCAAAAGGAATGAAAGTACAGTTGCACCTTGCATTGGTAATGTCGACTGATGCTAAAGTATTGATTTTAGATGAGCCTACGTTAGGTCTTGATTTGATTTACCGCGATACATTTTATCGTTATTTAATGGAGTGGTTTCATGATGGTGATCGAGCATTAATTATTGCGAGTCATGAAGTTTCTGAAATTCAGCACTTGTTAACTGATGTATTAATGCTTCGAAAAGGTGAAGTGGTATTACAAGCGCCATTAGCTGATATTGAAGATAACTATACCGCTGTAACTGTTGAGCAAGCGAATTTGTCTTCTGCTGAGGCATTGTCTCCAATTTATGAAAAGTCAGGCTTAGGGCAACATCATTTATTATTTGAGAATATTGAACGAGAGTTACTTGTGCCATTAGGTAAATTGTCTCAGCCAAATCTAGCCGATATTTTCATAGCAAAACAACAGGAGGGTCAGCTATGAGTCCTGTTATCTATATGCTTGAGAAAGAATTCTTAGAGCATAAATTGGTTACACGTTTACCCTTGTTCTTGGCTATTTTTGCCGTTGTTAATTTTATGCTTGTGATGAGCGGTGGTGATAATTTAAATATCAGCTATCAAATTTCAGGTATGGATGAGTGGGCTGGTTTTTCTAATGTGACGGGTTATGCGGGTATTATCGGTAAATTGAATATTATTGTGGCTGGTATTGTCTCAACGATTACCTTTTTTTCTTTTGTACCTAAAACACTTCGAAAAGAACGCCAAGAAGGAAGTTTGATGTTTTGGCGTTCAATGCCAGTGTCAGATAACCTTGCGATAGCCGTGAAATTGATTTTTGCATTAGTGGTTATTCCTTTAGTTGCTTCGGTATTATTGTTGTTTTCTGATGTTATTGTTTGGGTATTGGCTAGTTGGTTTATGCCTGCTGATATGCTGGCGACATCATCAATTAGTTTTGCTAGCTTGATTATGCACTGGTTTGGTTTTCTAGGTCGCATGGTATTAGTTAGCCTAGCATTATTACCCGTTGCTTGTTTGTTGATGGTTTTGTCGCAAATCACTAATCATCCGTTAGTGACCTTATTTGTTGCGGTCGTTATGATTAAATTAATGGCTTATATGATATTTGGTAGCAGCGTAGTAGGGGATTGGATTAGTAAAATTTACAATCTGCCGTTTAAGATTTTAACCAGTGATAGCCCGGTTACAGTCTTCTTTAGTGTTGGCTCTGTGACATTAATCGCTTTATTAGCTGCAAGTATTGGACTCTTTTGGATGTGTGCGAAGCTACGTTCGTCAGATGATTTTGCTAGAAAGCTAGGAATGAATAGTTGAGGTTAAGTAATATCTAGAACTATTGTTATAAAAAAACGGAGAGCATAGGCTCTCCGTTTTTTTTTAACTAAATTCGATGTTTAAGCTGCTGCTACGTTCGTTATGTAATTAACTTCACTTTTGTACTTACGTACATTACGAGATAAAGTGCCTTTCGGAAGTTCGAAGCGTTTTTCTGCTTCATAACTTGATAATCCATCAAAGATTACTGCTGCAACGGCTGAACGTTGCTCTTCAGATTTAAAGATACGTTGAGCAATTAACTTAAATTGGGAATGTGTCATAACTCTACTCACTATTTTCTCTAAACTCAGGTCCAATAAACTTATTACCTATTGAACTTGGTAAAAATGATTTATATGAGCTTATGATAACAACATTTACCCTAACGAAAGCTTAACCGATCAGCCTTAATCCTGTTGGTAGTGCATCACCGAAAACACGTTTAGTTTCTGCTTCTGTTAATACTTTTACCTCTGAGACCATTTGAATCCAACTTTCAGGCGCTTTACTTGCCTTCAATTTGTTAATGACTTTTGTTCTATTTTCATCATTAATATCGAGTGTACGATCGCCTGTCATCCTACTCATCATTACTGCGGCAAACCCTATGTTAGGATCTTTACGCCAGTCAAACTCCATGAGTTCTGGCAAACAGTATGAAATATGTTCAGACGATAGCAAATTATGCGTACTGCCATAAAAAGGGCTACGTGTGCCAATACGACCAAGAGCCCACCAATGTGCCTGTGAGTACTGTGTTTTTTGTAAGCGTCCAAATAATGATTCAATCAGCTGTAGCTTGTTTTCGAATGGTAAATGTTCAAGAGATGCCGCTAAACGCACCATATCTTCGTAACTGCGTTCTTGCATTTCTTTGCTTAGCTTATTGTTACGCGTTGCATTCGGGCTTATGTATTTGGCGATATCTTTAAAAATAACAAGTTGCTGTTCTTGGGTCAGCCCGCCGGCGATACGACGCCAGAATGTCCACCAGTCACTCCATGTTTGCGTATTGGAATCAAACTGTACACCATGTTGATACAATGCCCAAACTTGTTCCATACGGAATTCATCTGCTGGGTAGCCAAAACCAGGGCGCATAGTGAAACCAGTTAGCTTCAACCAATTACGTTCATGTATATCTGAACGACGTCGACGCTTACGACTGTCGATTAAGGTATCTGCTAATTCACGTAAACAAGGTACATCCCAGTTATCACGCTTGCCAATCATTTTTTCTAGATCGTTACGCAGTGTTTTGATTGCTTTACCGCTGTTGATTGCTTGGATATTTGTGTTTTTACTGCCGCCATAAACGAGCTTAATTGCAGATTTTGCTTCTTCAATACGATTTGGCAATAACTGCTCAGCAAGTGTTGAATTACCTTTATCTCGGTTAAGGCGAGCTAAATTCTTACGAATTGCGAATTCGACTTTCCAGCGTTTATTTTCATTTGTCACGCTGACACACTCAATTTGTAGTGTACCCACTTCTGTTAGTTGGCAAGCTAGTGTTACTTCTTCTCGATCTTTTTGGTTTGCGGCTAATTCTGAACGATCTCGTTCACTGTCTAGCGTTGCAATAAACGGAGGAAGATCAACATAACTCCCTTCGTTATTTTCTTCATCGATTGTTAATAATCCCCCCGCTTCAATTTGGCTATCATCAGTTGATGAAATAAGATTGAAACGAACAGGTTCACCCAGAGTTAGAGCAAATTTACGTTGGGTTAAGCGAACTTCAGTGCCTTCTTCGGTACCTTTAGGCAGTAAACAAATACCTTGTTGGTTTTTCTTTTTATCTCCCAACATTAGGTAGAAAGAACGGGCTGAGCCACCACCAATTCTTAATTGTGCACCATGTCGTGCTTTTGCATACGCGACGGCACCATAAGCAACGGCTAAATCAGGGTGGGGGTTACTTAACTCAGTGACACTGTCACCGCGCCAATGTGAGAAAATATCAAGCGCTCGGTTGGTCAATAATGGACTATTGAATACGCCACCGTTCAGCAATACAGCAGACGGAATAATTGGCTGACCATCGATGATGCTAATTTTTGTTTCAGCATGTTGGTTATGAGCCAGCAATGCATCACGGCAAACACTGTCGTGTAGATCTATAAATTGCGCAAGGTGTTTACTAATAGCGGGATCTGCTGCATACGGTAAACCAAATTCGACAACTGCTGCTTGTCGGTGGCTTGGTTGGTCATCAAATTCCGTTTTAGGAAAGAAACCATTTAAAGCAATATCGTGTACTTCTTGTCGCGTTAGTTCTATTGTTTTGGCTCCGCCGATTAAACGTGAACCGCTACCTAGTAACGTGACTTTTGCAGTATCAGGTGCGTTGCCAGACAACAGCTGTTCTTTTACTTTTCGCGTTTGCTGAATCAGCTTAGATAAACCTGCCGCACTTAATTTTTTCGTGTCGCCGTGTAAACGTTGCTCTGCTTTATGCGCGAGGGCTAAATCAAGGTTATCACCCCCTAGCATAAGGTGATCACCTACACCGATACGGTTAAGGGATAACTTGCCTTTTTCAGTTCCGACTTTGATTAAACTTAGATCGGTTGTACCACCACCCACATCGCACACCATTAATAATGGAATGTTTTGGAGTAGTGTTTCTGCGTTCTCTTTATTTTGAGCATACCAGTCGTAACAAACGGCTTGTGGCTCTTCTAATAAAAGTACATTAGGTAAGCCAGCCATAGCAGCAGCTTCGATAGTTAATGCGCGAGCACCTTCATCAAAGGATGCAGGTACAGTGATTACCACTTCTTGATGGCATAATTTACTATCGGGGTGGTGATAATCCCATGCTTGGCGTACATGGTTTAAATAACTGGCACTGGCAACAACAGGTGAAACCTTTTCAATATCACTGGTTGAAGCAATAGAAGATTGTCGGCTTGAAGACCAAGGAAGAATTGCTTCACTGCGATCAACACCAGTGTGAGATAGCCAACTTTTAGCACTAACAACTTGGCGACCTTCAACTTTTGCACCTAAATCGCGTGCGAATTCGCCAATAATAGCGTTGTTGACTTCGCCTTCGACAGGCTGAATGTCCCAAGGTAGAACAAGTTCAGCTTCATTCATTTCCCCTGGTGCGGGGTGGTAACGAAAAGATGGTAATAAGGCTTTACGCGCCACTTCACCGGGAGCAATTAGCTGATCAATTTCAAATATTTGTATCGGGCTTGATTCTAGTTGCTGTGTTTTTTCGGCAAGAAATGCAGTTTTATCTTGCGCGTGATCTGATGAATGCGGATCAGAATCTTGGGGAATTGGCGAGTAAGCAACAACCGTGTGTGTCGTACCTAAATCGATACCGACAAGAAAGCGAGGTGAAGAGGGTGCAGACATTTTTTGCTCCAGAGTCAGTCCTGAGATCATTGCACAATAGTGTGATGAAATTGAAATAAGCAATGAGAATGTTCAGGAGATACTTTGTTATTGGACAGCTGGTTTAATACCATTTGATTTAAATTGATGATCAGATGTTTATTTGAAGATCAGCTATTCGCATAGAGTGGTATATAGAGACCTAAAATTACGGCGCATCGTATGATGCGCCGTATGTGTAGGGTTTTAAGCTTCGCGAACGTCGAATTCAACTTGCCATTTCTGGCCGCCATCACTTGGAATTGCTTCTAAGCAAAGCGTACCTAATTCTGTAACACGAGAGGCTAAGCGTACGGGAACAATCTCGCCAACACTACGACCATCAGAAACGGGCAGTGTTACCTGAATAGCAGGTAGTTCTTCCAGTTCTTCTGGTTGCCACCAATCTAAGTGAGTACCTGCTGAGTCTTCACGACGAACGGTTGAACCGAAGAATTTAAATTGTACTGGCTGACCAATAACAAGTCCGAATTCTTGGCTAGGTACTTCAGCATGAGAGCCTTCTTCCATACCAAATGGTGCCACACACAATGCTTCCAGTGGTGGTTCCATACCTGGAATTGCAGGCATAGAGCTTTCGATACCGACATAGTAGCTACTTGCGATACCACCCCGAATACGTACACCTTGACCTTTACGAACGGAACCGTAGTAAGACGCACCGCTTGCAACCGCTAGATCAAGATCTAACCCTTCAAGTAATTTTGCTTCTTCACTACCCGCTGTTGTTAGCCAGTTATTCATGATCGAGAGTAGGCGTTCTGAAATCAGCGATGATTTAAGCACACCACCGTTGAATAGAATCGCAGTCGGGCGAATAAAACCGTCGTGTAGTTGGTCGTATTTCTCGAATAATTCATCAACCGCAGTAGACTGACGGCTTAAGAAGTGCGCTACATGACGAGTAACCGCAGCATCTTGTGCATACGGTAGACCCATTTGGGTTAGTGCGCCACGTGCAGTTTGTACTGGATGCTCCTCTACGCTTGTGCGAGGGAAGAAGCCTTCAACCAATGTTTGCTGTACTTCTTCTTGCGTTAGCTCTGTTTGCAGCGTGCCACCAAGCAGTTTAGAGCCGCGGCTAGGTACAACAATTGGCACTGCACTTAATTCAGCATCGCTTAATAATGCTTCTTTAGCATCACGGCAAGCATGAGTAATGGCTTGTATTTGCCAAGGTTGTAGCTGTTTACCATCTTGAGCTAGCTTCATCTTTAGACGGTAAGCCAGCGCCAGATCCATGTTGTCGCCACCCAGTAAGATATGGTCACCAACAGCAACACGGTTAAGTGTCAGGTTTCCATCTTCTTCAGTTACAGCAACTAATGAAAGGTCAGTTGTACCGCCACCAATATCGACAACAAGAATAATATCGCCAACATTTACTTGGTCACGCCATGTAGCATCATTGTTCTTGATCCAGCTATATACAGCTGCTTGAGGTTCTTCAAGTAATGTAAGGTGTTTAAGACCAATACTACGTGCCGCATCAGCGGTTAAATCACGTGCTGCAGGGTCAAAAGATGCAGGAACGGTAATCGTGACATCTTGATCACACAGTGGTGTACCAGGGTGTTGGCTATTCCATGCGTCAGCCAAGTGCGATAAGTACGCACAGGTTGCATCAACAGGGGATACTTTTGATACTTCTTCTGGGCTATTTAGCGGCAAAAATGCATCGCGGCGGTTTACGCCACCGTGGCAAAGCCAGCTCTTAGCACTAGAGATTAATCGAATAGGGGTTTTACTACCTAGTGTACGCGCCATTGCACCGACAATAGCATTAGGTTGGCTATTCCACGGTAATGAAGTATCACCTGGTGCAAGCTCAGATTCGTGTGCTTGGTACATAAATGAAGCCAGCTGATCTTTTTCTTCAACATTACCTGGTGTGGTTAGCTGAGGAATCGGCATAACTTGAACGCTTGCATCTTCATCGTGCAAATCAACGTAAGACAATACGCAGTGCGTGGTACCTAAGTCGATACCAACGCTAAAATGATGTTCTTGATTCTCTTGCATTATAATTCTACCTCAGCGGCTGCTACGATACGTACATCGTGACCTTCTGCTAGTTTAGGCAGTTTAACATCAGTCACTTTCCAACCACGGTGGATTAGGGTGCCATTGAATGGAGCTTCGCCAACAACGTTACCAGTAAGACGTACTTCTGACGCATTAAAGCCAGCAGGAAGTGAGATTCGGCTCTCTTCGTCTTCTGAACGGATAGGGGCAAAGCTAAAGTATTCGTTTAGTACTTTATGGCCGCCTTCGTGAATAACACGAGCAGCAGCACCGATTTCAGCATCGGCGAAGCCTTTTAGATCTTCTTGCATAAAGTCAATAAAGCGAGCTTCTTGTTGAAGCAGTGAAAGCAGTTGAAGTGCGGCATCAGGTGTCGATGTTTTTAGTTTTGGTTCAACTTCAACAATCTTTTCAACTTCAACGATTTTTTCTACTGGGATTTCGACGATCTTCTCAACAATCTTTTCGACAGGTTTTTCAACCTCTACGATTTTCTCTACTTCGACTTGCTTTTCAACAATCTTTTCCACTTCTACTGGCTTGCCTTTTTTAGCAATATACAGCACCAATAAAACCAAAACTAAACCGCCTAACCAAGCATGACCTAAGTCAATCGTGGTTGGCATCGTTGACAGATCAACAGTCATACTAGAAAAATCAAAAGCCATAATTCGTTTACTCTTAACAGTGAAAAATCGATTCACTATGAACAATTTGGGATAAATACTACCATAACAGCATTGCATTACATCTAATCGAACAGCAATTTTTGTCCCAAAACTAATAAGAATCGGTGTCTTAGTCTATTTTACAACCAATCACGAGATTGACATAACTATGTCATAGCTTGATGTTGATTTTGTTAGACTTCTAAACCCAATAAAAAGCCAAGTGATATGCGTGTTTATTATTCATTTTTAGGCTCAATGTTGGTTACTTTTTTATACATTTGATGCGCCACTTCTATTTGTGTCTGTGACTATCTCCATATCCTTGTGACTTCTGTATTGCACTACTACCCGTGTCAGTGTTTCAATGGGTATATTACTGGTTAGTATGAATGCATTTCAGGTGCTGTTTTTGATGAGTATTGCTAAAAACAGTGATTTGAATTTATGCTAGATAGAGCTGATTAAAGAAATAACAGGTTGAGATATGTCGTCTGATCATTATGGCACAAGTGCCAGCTATGCTCGTAAAGAGCAAGGTTACCGAGAAAAAGCACTGAAAATCTACCCTTGGGTATGTGGACGTTGTTCTCGTGAATTTGTTTATTCTAACTTGCGTGAATTAACGGTTCACCACATGGATCATGATCATACCAATAATCCTCAAGATGGTAGTAACTGGGAATTATTGTGTCTTTTCTGTCACGATCATGAACATGAAAAATACACTGAACACGATCAACAAAGTGGCAGTGTTATTGTAGCGGGCGAAGATGATCACCAAGCTGCGACGTTTAATCCATTTGCTGATTTAAAAGCAATGATGAACAAGAAAAAATAAATTAAGACATAATATCGAGAGATTAGACACTCGATATTAACGGTACAGTAAAGACAAAAAGAGCGGGGCTTATACAAGCACCGCTCTTTTTTTATAATTTTGTTTTGTCGCTAAGCAGCTAAGCAGCTAAGTATTGCTTGAATCTAGCTTTAAGACTTAAGTACCTAGAATCTGCATTGGTAATCGTAGTAGCTCATCACCTGTGCTCGCGAAGTACCATATAATGCCAATAAGTGAACTCACTAAGCCGACATACCAAGCAAACGAGAAGATTTGACCGTAACGATCTAATGGCAACAAATGACTCTGATGGCGGTGCTTCCATTCAAATAGAATTTCAACACAGCCCATAATCAATAAAAAACCGAATAATGTTAAGCCTAATGTATAGCTTAATACCACCCCGCCAATCGCAGCAGATAGGCATAACGCGATACCCACTTTACTGTTCATCGAGAAGCTGATGCTTTTAAGTACATGCCCTCCATCTAAAGGTAGAATCGGTAATAGGTTAAATAAGTTTAATAGAGCATTGAAAACAGCAAGCCCAGCAAAGAACATGTTGTCAGTTACCCAATAGGCAATTACGCAGGCAATTGACATGATTAAGCCAAACAGTGGCCCCATAATCGAGATAACAACGTCTTGCCAACGCGTGTTAATTTTTTCATCACTTAATGCCAAACCACCGAAAAATGGGATTAAGTAAATGCCTTTCGTTTTCATACCAAAGTACTTCATCGCACGAATATGACCGTACTCGTGAAATACTAAGCAAGCCAGTAATGCTAAGGCAAACTGAATTGAAAATAACCATGAATAAGCGGCAAGGCTGGCCGATGCTAATACGACTTTAATCAATTTTGCACTTTTCAGTGCTTTCATACCTAACGATGCAAGACCAATTAAGCTAAAGCGGCGCTCTGCTTTAGGGATAACTTGCGGTGTTTGTTGTTCAATGTCTTTTTCATTACGCGAGCCGTCAGCAACGAGCTGATCATTGGCAGTGGCTTTGTATTCCACTAAAAAAGGTTGCCAGCTAAGATTTACTTCCACACTGCATTTAATGACGTTATCGCCATTAGTCAGTTCAAATTCATGTAGGTGCTTATCGTTATGGTCGGCATGTGCATTAAGTTGTGAAACTAAGGTGTTATTCCAAAATAGCTGTTGCCAACCAGCCATAGAGCCTTCAATTCGTAAAGGCTGACCAAGAAAATCAATTGATAGTAATTCCAAGAGTTATTCCGTTTGTCGAAGATAAGTCGATGAGGATTATTGCGCGTAATTATGCCGAGGTGATGTAAAGGCGTAAAGACAAATGATGAATGAGCATGCTTTATGGATAATCTAACGCTGACTTGATATCAGTTAAGTTTTCTTTAATCCAGTGTTTGTTAATGGCACCCCAGTTGGTAATTGTGTAGTGACCACTGTGATTACGTTCGCCTTTTGTTTGCTGAAAGACACATTCGATGTCTAATTCAGCAAGGCTTTTTATCGTATCTTGCGCTGTTCGACGCGGCATACCAGTGTATTCAATAAGTGCTGGCACACTTGCTATACCTGTTTCAATTAAGTGTGCAACGTACAGGCGACGATAATAACTTGATTTTGTTTTGCTGATTGTCATGGGGATTTAACGTCCTTTTAGAATGTTTGCCTTTAACGTTAAGAGCAAAAACGAGCATCTTGAGGTGACTTAGATATATCAATAATAACATTAATTATCTTTTGCTTGTATTGGCAATTATTTCAATTTATGTCGTGAAAATTGTATTGATTGTTCAGCTATTCGTTTTTTAAGTAATGATAAATAGACAGTCGCTGCGAATATTTTCCACTTACTTATCAAAATTCTCATCTATGACTAGAGTTAACAGTAACTCAATGAACACGGAGTAGACGTATGGAACATGAAAACCAACGTCGCATCGAACTAAAAGCCTTTATTTTCATCACTGTTATTTTATTTCCAATATTGGCTTTTGCTGCTGTTGGTGGCTATGGCTTCTTTGTGTGGTTCCTACAAGTTGTAACGGGGTGAGGGGCTGTAAATAAAATACCTTCCTTGTACACAGCTGCCATCAATGAAGTAACAAAATGGGTAACGCTGGAGAGGTAATAATGAAAGTTTCTCGACGGAAGTTTATTAAAGCACAGGCTGTTGCCTCGGCAGCTGCTGCGGCAGGTATATCGATACCAATAAGTGCTAGTAATGTTGTGACTGATGCTTCACTGACTAAGATAACATGGGAAAAAGCACCTTGTCGTTTTTGTGGAACAGGCTGTTCGGTTAACGTGGGAACGAAAGAAGGTAAAGTGGTTGCCACACATGGCGACATTAAATCACCTGTTAATCGTGGATTGAATTGCGTAAAAGGCTATTTTTTATCAAAAATCATGTATGGGCAAGATCGCCTAACACAACCGTTATTGAGAATGACGGATGGTAAGTATGATAAAAATGGTGAATTTTCACCAATTAGCTGGGATGAAGCGTTTGATATCATGGCTGAGAAGTGGAAGAAAACATTAAAAGAAAAAGGACCAGAAGCGATAGGCATGTTTGGCTCTGGTCAGTGGACGATTTATGAAGGCTACGCGGCATCTAAGTTAATGAAAGCGGGCTTTAGGTCAAACAACCTCGAACCTAATGCTCGGCACTGTATGGCATCAGCGGTTGTTGGCTTTATTCGTACCTTTGGTATTGATGAACCAATGGGCTGTTACGATGATATAGAAGCAGCCGATGCATTTGTTTTATGGGGCTCAAATATGGCAGAGATGCACCCCATTTTGTGGACTCGAATAACCGATCGTCGTTTATCAGTACCTGATGTGAAGGTGTCTGTGCTATCCACGTTCGAGCACCGTAGTTTTGAGCTGGCTGATCTTCCTATTATTTTTACTCCCCAATCTGATTTAGCCATTCTTAATTACATTGCCAACTACATTATTACCAACGACAAGGTCAACAAAGACTTTACCTCTAAACATGTAAACTTCAGACGCGGAGCAACTGATATCGGTTATGGGCTACGCCCTGAAAACCAACTACAGCAAGCGGCGAAGAACCCAGATAGTGGTGATTCAACATCAATGACGTTTGAAGAATTCAAAGAATTTGTGTCGGAATATACCGTTGAAAAAGCCAGTGAAATGTCTGGTGTTAAACAAGACAAATTGATTGAACTCGCCGAACTTTATGCAAATCCTGATACCAAAGTCGTTTCGTTCTGGACCATGGGGTTTAACCAGCATACTCGCGGAGTATGGTGTAATAATTTGGTTTATAACATTCACTTGTTAACAGGGAAAATATCCACTCCAGGTAACAGCCCATTCTCTCTAACAGGTCAGCCTTCAGCGTGTGGTACAGCACGAGAGGTGGGTACTTTTGCCCATCGATTACCTGCTGATCTCGTGGTTGCTAACCCTGAGCATCGTAAAACGGCAGAAAAAATCTGGAAACTGCCTGATGGCACAATACCAAGCAAAGTAGGGGCACACGCGGTATTGCAATCTCGAATGCTAAAAGACAGCAAGATCAATGCGTACTGGATCCAAGTAAATAATAACCTGCAAGCAGGAGCAAACATAAACGAAGAAACTTTACCGGGTTACCGTAATCCAGATAATTTCGTTGTGGTTTCTGAAGCTTATCCAACCGTCACATCACAAGCTGCTGACTTAATTTTACCGACAGCAATGTGGGTAGAAAAAGAAGGTGGGTACGGCAATGCTGAACGCAGAACTCAACTTTGGCACCAAATGGTTGAAGCACCAGGAGAATCAGAATCAGATCTTTGGCAGTTGATGGAGTTTTCAAAACGCTTTAAAACCGATGAAGTTTGGCCTAAAGAATTACTTGATGCCAATCCCGATTACAAAGGTAAAACGTTATTCGATGTTCTGTATGTTAACGGTAAAGTGAACAAATACCCGCTTAGCGATCTTGCTGAAGGAAAGTTGAACGACGAAGCTAACTATTATGGATTCTATGTTCAAAAGGGTTTATTTGAAGAATATGCCGAGTTTGGTCGTGGGCATGGACATGATTTAGCACCCTTCGATATGTATCACGAAACACGGGGTCTACGTTGGCCGGTTGTTGACGGTAAAGAAACGTTGTGGCGTTATCGTGAAGGGGCAGATCCTTATGTAAAAGAGGGGGCTGGTTTTGAATTTTATGGTAAACCAGATGGTAAGGCGCTCATTTTTGCGTTGCCGTATGAGCCGCCAGCAGAAAGCCCCGATGAAGAATATGACATGTGGTTAAGTACAGGCCGTGTTATTGAGCATTGGCATTCAGGCTCTATGACACAACGTGTACCTGAATTGTTTAAAGCCTACCCAGATGCGCAAGTCTTTATGCACCCTGAAGATGCAAAATCACGAGGTTTACGCCGTGGTGATGCGGTAAAAGTGGTATCTCGCCGTGGTGAGATTATTACACGGGTAGAAACGCGAGGTAGAAATAAGCCGCCAATAGGTTTGGTGTTTGTTCCATGGTTTGATGCTAGCCAACTCATCAACAAGGTGACACTGGATGCAACCGATCCGTTGTCTAAGCAAACTGACTTCAAGAAATGTGCAGTCAAGATTGTGAAGGCATAAGGAGAATAACGATGAAACGATTAATGTCGGCGGTTTTATTCACGGCGGTAGCGATTGTGGGCATAACGGTAAGTGTTGCTGCTACCGTTGATTCTGATTTAGCGACGCTAAGAAAAGCACCATTAAATCAAGAGTCAACGCCACCACCCATGAGCAAAACACTCAATACAGACATAATACCTGCGCGTAGCTACCCTATGCAACCTCCACTTATTCCTCACAAAATCGATAACTATCAAGTCGATATAAAGGCGAATAAATGTATGTCTTGTCACGCCAGAAGCCGAGTGGCAGATACACAAGCAACCATGATCAGCGTAACCCACTTCATGGATCGTGATGGTAATTTTTTGGCAGAGCTTTCACCTAGGCGTTATTTTTGCCAACAATGCCATGTAACACAATCAGATGCCAAATTGCTGGTGGATACCGATTTTACCGATCTTGACTCGTTAATAGGTCAAGAGCAGTGAGGGAGAAATCAGTATGTGGATTTGGATTAAAAAGTGGTGGAGCGTTATTAGGCAACCCCCTAAATATTTTAGCCTTGGTTTTTTAACATTAGGCGGATTTATTGCAGGGATCATTTTCTGGGGCGCATTTAATACGGGAATGGAATTAACCAATACTGAAAAGTTCTGTGCTAGTTGTCACCAGAATGATGTGTACCAAGAAATACAAAGTACTATTCACTTTACGAACCGTACTGGTGTACGTGCTATTTGTTCGAATTGTCATGTACCGCATGATTGGACGGATAAGATGGCGCGTAAGATGCAAGCTTCTAAAGAAGTGTTTGCTTGGCTTACAGGGGCAATATCGACACCTGAAAAATTTGAAGCACGTCGGCGTGAAATGGCTGAACGGGAATGGGCGAGGATGAAAAAGAACGATTCATTAGAGTGTCGTAATTGCCATGAATTTGTCTATATGGATTTCACTCGTCAATCAACGCGTGCCTCAAAGCAGCACTCAACGGCGCTCGCCGATGGCAGTAAAACGTGTATAGACTGTCATAAAGGTATTGCGCATCACTTACCTGAAATGAAAGGGGTTGAGGGTTTTTAAAACAAAAATCATGTTTTAGCGAAAATCAAGATTGAAATGAAACGAGTTATGATTGTTCATGGCTCGTTTTTTTCTGTTCTTGCAAATCAGAGCCTGTAAGTCAATAAGTGTAATTTGCTTAATATTTATCATAAATTGCGCTCTTATTGCCACAAAATGACGTCTTCATAGCACTTCAAGTAACTAACGTCTGCTATTTCTTTCACAATGCTACTATTGGTAATACAATGCCGATCGTCAAAAAAAATGGCTTGGATGCATGTCTGTTGCATACCAAATAACAAATATAACTAGGTTTCACTTTTTTATTTATGAGTAATTTTACGCCTCCCACATTTACAAAAGCGCTTTTACATCCACGTTATTGGCTAACACTATTCTTTGTTGGGTTAATGTATGTAATTAGCTGGTTACCTTATTTTATTCAATACCGAATGGGGCAAGGTGTAGGGCGCTTAGCAATGCGCTTTATGAAAAAACGTCGTAGAATCATTGATCGTAATTTAGAGCTTTGCTTCCCGAACATGTCGAAAGACGAACGCGAAGTGATGATCAAAAAAAATATAGACAATACTGGTCTTGCATTGTTCGAATCGGGAATGGCTTGGTTTTGGCCTGATGTACGCGTTAATCGTCATGTTGAGATCAAAGGCCTAGAGCACATGAAAAAGCTGGAAGCGGAAGGCAAAGGGGCATTACTCGTTGCAGTGCACTCTATGAACCTTGAGCTAGGCGCACGTGCATTTGGTATTAAAATGTCGGGCACGGGTGTTTACCGCCCAAACGGCAACCCTTGTTATGACTTTTTCCAGTACCGAGGTCGAGCACGTTCAAACCGTACGTTGATTGATCGAAAAGACGTGAAAGGCATGTTGCGTGCTCTTCGTCGCGGTGATCGTGTTTGGTATGCACCAGATCATGATTACGGACGCCGTCGTTCAACGTTTGCCCCTTTATTTGCCGTTGATAACGCATGTACAACAACCGGTACGAGTTTATTAGTGGATGCGACAGATTGTGCTGTTGTACCTTTTACTATGGTACGAGACAGCGCTTCTGGTAAGTATACGTTAACGATGTACCCGCCAGTTGAAGGCTTCCCTAATAAAAATCCTGAAGAAGGTGCAGCTTTCATTAATAAGATTGTAGAAAACTCAATTATGCAGGCACCTGAACAGTACATGTGGTTACATCGACGCTTTAAAACTCGCCCAGAAGGCGAAGCGTGTTTATATACGTAATAAAACCAAGCGAGTATATTATGACCAACTACTTACCTAGAATGGTATTACGCTAGAAATTTAGAAGCCCACGAAAGTGGGCTTTTTTATTAATCATCAATTAATGTGCCGTTTTGATAATCCTGAATAGTTTGGTTTATTTCATCCATCGTATTCATCACGAAAGGCCCATAGTGCACAACAGGCTCATTAATAGGAATACCTGAAAGCAGCAACACGCCACTGTCTTTTAAGGAAGAAAGTGCTAACCCTTCGCCTTGGTCTAAGATTGCCATTTGCCCTGCAATAACGGTTGTACCCTCGACTTCAATTTCGCCTTTATACACATATAGCATGGCTTGGAAGTCAGGGTTTAAACAGCTGGCGAAGGTTTCACCACTGCCAGCTTGCCAATCTGCAATAGTGGTTGGCACGCCTGTTTGTTGTAATGGACCAGTTAGGGTTTCCCCTTTAATGGTTAAATCGCCTGCAATAACACGAATAAGATTTTGTGTATTAAATGCTTTTTCTGTTATTTCTTCTGGCTGAAAATCATGGTATTGCGCGGGTAGCATTTTTTTTGCCGCAGGAAGGTTTACCCAAAGCTGAAACCCATGTAGCTTTCCGTCAGACATAATTGGCATTTCACTGTGAATAACCCCACGACCTGCCGACATCCATTGCGCCCCGCCATTACGTAACTCACCAGTATTACCCATATGATCTTTATGCTGAAAGTGACCTTGTAACATATAGGTTAACGTTTCAATTCCTCGGTGAGGGTGTGATGGAAAACCGCCAATATAATCGTTTGGATTGTCAGATTTAAGTTCATCCAGCATTAGGAATGGGGAGAATAGTGCGTTATCAAAACCATGAATGCGCTGAATTTTAACGCCATCACCATCAGATGATGGGTGTGATTGAAGAATCTGTTTAATACGTCTAATCGCCATAAGGCCTCCGAACTGATACTCAGGTTTTGAATTCAACTGAGTGATGTCATCAGTGTAGAGCGGCGATGGAACAGTTAACAGACAGCAGAAGTGAACAGCTTATTAGAAAAATTCGAATGAGTTGTATACCCAAGCTAGATATTCAAGTGACCTAGATATTCAAATGCTCTTGTATTCTTTGCCATGCTTCACAAATTGTTCTGAATTGATGCGCATCGCCATTAGGTCTATCTGGGTGCCACCGCAATGCAAGTTTACGCCACTGACGACGAATCTCGTTAGGCTTTGCGTCGATAGTTAGTTCTAACGTCATTAAATCTTGTTGATTGATGGTGTGAAAATTGTGTCGTGAATTTGATGGATTCTGTGCTGATCTTTTTGAAGAATGGATGCCAATATGATCTTGATAACGGTGCCAAAAAGAAGAAAGTAAGTTCTGAATGGTTGCTGTATCAGCATCGTAGTTTTTCCAGTTTAAATAGTATTCACGCAGTGGGTCGTTGTACGCTATTTGATTATTGTTCGAGCTAAGATTCTGAGAGAGCTGAATGTCCATTGCTTGTGCTTGCAGCCATTGCTCTGGCAGCAACATTTCTTGCAATTGGTATAGTGCGTTCATCAATAGAAAATTGCGCTTAAAAAGGTCTTTTTCTGGCTCATTATCCAGCGTTGATAGTATCCCTCGTTGCTTTAATTCTTCTGAAAGGGTATGGATCATCCAACCTGTTGGTTGCTCTTTTAATAGCGTAATGATGGGCCAAATAAGCGGATTATCGTGGTGTGATTGGCAATATGATTGCTCACTATTCATTTGCATATAAAGGTCATGTCCTTGATTGCTACATTCGCAATGAATAAAGCTTATCTATTGTTTACTATAGTGAAAATTTAGAGTAATTCAATCGATTAATCAGCAGATGATATGTGAAATGATTTGCAAGTTCGTGAACGTAGACATCAAAAAGTAGGGGGGAATAAATAAAAACGAGACCTTAACAAAGTCTATTTTGTTATCGATCTCGCTATGTTTTTCTAGGTACTTACGCAGTATTAGTCGCGGAAGTTATCAAACTGGAAGGGTTGGCCTAGTTCTTCATTATTACGAACTAACGCCATTGTTGCTTGTAGATCATCACGCTTTTTAGCGGTTACGCGCACTTTGTCACCTTGAATCGATGCTTGAACCTTAAGCTTTGCATCTTTAATTGCTTTCACAACTTTTTTCGCAGTGCCAGATTCAATGCCTTGCTTGAATTCGACATTACACGCCCATGCTTTACCTGTACGCACTGTGTCTTTTTGCGTCATTGATTGTGCATCAACGTTGCGTTTAGCCAAGTTTCCACGAAGGATAGAAACAAGTTGTGTTAGCTGGAAGTCAGATTCAGTCGTGATTTTTACGATTTCTTTATCAAACGTAATGCTTGCTTCAACATTTTTAAAATCAAAACGTGTTTTAAGTTCACGTGCTGAGTTATCAACAGCATTTCGAACTTCTACAAAATCGACTTCAGAAACAATATCAAAAGATGGCATGTGTTCAACCTTAGTTGTGATGTCAAAGGGTTAGTTAACCAATGTATATCAACCTAATGACAGTATATATAACACTCTATGAAAAATGCACTGTCATGATAAATGTAGATACCGCCTTGTATTGGGCGTGTTGTTGGCACTATACCTTGGTTTGGTTTGGTTTTAGTCGCTAAATCTAATGGTTTAGCTTTGGCAATGCAGTATTTTAACAGAAAATAGGTACAGTATTTGAGTAACTGTACCTATTTCTCTGATTTTATTTACGGCTTTTGACCGCGTCGGCAAGCATATCTAGCATAGTGACGGTATCTGCCCAGTTTACACAAGGGTCTGTAATGGATTGACCGTATACCAATTCTTTTTCTTTTCCTGCTACAACAGCTTGGTTGCCTTCAATAATAAAGCTTTCAGCCATAATACCTGCGATGTAATTACTACCTTCACGAATTTGAGAACAGATATCAGCTGCAACATCAAGTTGACGACGGTGTTGCTTTTGGCAATTACCGTGGCTGAAGTCAACAACAAGGCGTGTTGGTAAATCAAATTCAGCCAGTGTATTACATGATGTTTCAACATCAGCTTGGTGGTAGTTTGGCATTTTGCCACCACGTAAAATTACATGACCGTGTGGGTTACCAGCGGTACGGTAAATTGTCATTTGACCATTTTTCGCTGGTGAGCAAAATAGGTGAGATTCACGTGTTGCACGAATCGCATCAATGGCTATTTTGATATTTCCGTCAGTACCATTTTTGAAACCAACAGGACAAGAAAGGGCAGAAGCCATTTCACGGTGAATTTGAGACTCAGTTGTACGCGCGCCAATTGCTCCCCATGTGATTAAGTCAGCAAGATACTGTCCTGTAATCATATCAAGGAATTCAGTAGCAGTAGCCAGACCTAAAGCATTTACATCTACTAATAATTTACGTGCTTTATGTAAACCTGCGACAAAATCTAAGCTACCGTCAAGATGCGGATCTGAAATTAACCCTTTCCAGCCTACAACGGTACGAGGCTTTTCAAAGTATGTGCGCATAACAATACAAAGTTCATCTCTGTATTGTTCCTGAATAGCAACAAGGCGCTTAGCATAATCCATTGCTGCATCTGTATCGTGAACAGAACATGGTCCTACGACAACTAAAAGTCGAGAATCCTTACCGGTTAGGATGTCTTCAACTTGACGGCGAGAATCAGCAACGTGCGCTGCAATTTCGTCAGTAATAGGAGAGACTGCTTCAATTTCTGCCGGAGTTGGCATTAACCCTAGGCTAACGGTACGGAGTTCATCAGTTTTCATTGGCATAATACGTTTGCCTACCTTGGTATATCAAAAAATAACGACGCGTTAAGATAGCCCAAAAGCCATCAGGAATAAACCAAACTTGTGATATGGCTTAGATTTTTCATTGTTGAATGCCGTTTTTTTAGCTATACCTGCTGGATTCTTAGCCAACAGTGAATTATGAGCATTAAATGACCAAATGGATTGATGTGTTAGTCGTTATGAATACGAAGAATACATACATGAAATATAAGCACTAGCGATTTGGTTTGTTTTATTCTTGTTTTATGAATACTTTTGCAATTTAATATTTTAAAGGCTTGCTACATTAGTCATGAAACAGTAATGTCAGAATAAAGCAATGAAACATGATTAACAGTCACTTATCTATCTTCTGTGGTAATGTTTTACCTCTTGAAAAAGGAGGTGGGTAAAAGTTGATATTGCATGTTTAATGCATGTTTAATGCATGATTATTGGTGGTTTATTTTGATGGTGCTGTGCCATTCAAGGTAGGGCTGTTTTGTGCTTACATTGTTTTATAAACGGCTTTGATAAACTTAAGCTTCTTAAATGAGGGCGATGTCATCAATGGATGATAACGACACCTCGCGCACTTTTTAACATGGTTGTATTGGTGCCTTATGACAAATAGAACTCAGGCTGAACTGAATTATTTAGAGTTACTGACAAACACTGCTCAATTAGCGAATGAGGATTGTTCAATTGGCTTAGTGTCGCTAGATGCTTTGAGTCAGTCACTTATCGGTATTCATCCTTATGCGGTCGTTAATACACATCAGTTGGACGACAAAAAGCAACAGGAAGTACTTGAACTTGCGGGGGAGCATGGCGCACCTTCGGAATACTATGTCTCTGAATTGACAAACGCGTTAGTTAGCGCAGCTCAAAAAATGAAGGGTAAGCCATTAAAGGTAAAACTTTCAGGGGCAGATTCGCATACACGCAGTGAGCTACTGGGCAGTGAATTAGAGAATAAAGAAATAAACCCTGTGATTGGTTTGCGCGGTGTTTCTCGTTTTGCAGAGAAGAAGCATCGAGGTAGCTTTGAACTTGAGTGTGAAATTATTAAACGTGCTCGTAATGCTGAAGGTATGGTCAATATTGAATTGGTTATTCCGTTCGTTCGTACGTTAAGTGAATCTGCAACCATCATTGATCTATTAGCTGAGCAAGGTTTGTGCCGTGGCGCAGATGGTTTGAAAGTGCATATTATGTGTGAATTACCAGCTAATGCATTGTTAGCCGATAAATTTCTACAGTACTTTGACGGTATTGTGATTGATATTGATCAGTTGGGTCAATTCGCTTTGGGTCTCGATCAAAGTAATGCTTCACTGAGTTATTTGCATGATGATCAAAATGAAGCGATTTTATCATTGGTGCAACAAGCACTTAAATCTGCTGCAAATGCAGGTAAGCCTTGTGATGTCGTTACACATTTCATTCATCAAGCACCTAAGTTACAGCGTTGGTTGCTTGAACATGATGTTGATACAGTTATTTGTCAGTAATCAGCGGATTTAACCGATAAGTCTGAGTTAATACTTCTTAAGTCATAACATCGAATCAATAGACATAGAAAAACGGCATCTTTAAAGCTTTTAGTGTAGTAAAAGCAAGATGCCGTTTTTATGTATAGAGAGAAAGACGGGATTAATCGTTAACGTAGCAATACACGTTTAAGTGGCGTTAGCTCAATCAACCATATTAATGCCATCGAGAAGATAAAAGTAAGAGGGATGATAGTGAGATCCCTTATTAGATCATCGATGTTGAGCATACGCGTAATGTTCAAAATATAAATAATGACTAATAGGTGGCATAAATACACCCCTAGTACATCTTTACTCCAACGAGATACGCGTGGGCAGTCGCCAAATGTCGGGTTAGCTTGAAGCAAAAAGAAGATACCTAACACCCAAATTGGTGTACCGACTAAGAAGTCATGAATATTAAAATCTATCCCTCTTGACATAAAGAAATATGCTTCAGCTAAGTGCAGTGACATTCCCCCTAATAACAGCGACAGAGCGATAGGCTGCGAGATTGTCAGTTTACGTCGACGAATTTCAAAACCAAGCGCAACAATTAAGGTACTAAAGAAAGGACCATTACGCGTTAATAAAGGCGATTCAACCTCAAAAATTGGCTGATAACTGCCAGCAATTAGCCCGAAGACATAAAGCGATAAGGCTATAGGAAGAATATACTTTTCTTGTTTAATAGAGATCAACGTTGCCAGTATTGCTACGGCACTTAGTAATGCTGGAATGTACCATAAATGCACTAAACCACCTTCAAAAAGCGTGTTTAAAGGGTTCTGCATTAAGTAATTCCAATAGCCTGTACGTTCGGCTAAATACCCTTTTTCTGCTACCGCTTGTAAGTTAAATGGGGTTAGTAGATAAATAATACTCCATGCCGCCCACACTTTGAGTAACGGAAAACTGTAGTGCTTAAGCGCTTGAAAAGGGGCTGCTATTAATCGAGGTTGAACAAGAAAACCCGCTAAAATGAAAAACAAAGGCACAGCAAACCGACTTGTCTGGTTAGCGAGTAAACCGACCCATGGTAAATCATCTATGATTGGCATTGTCATGAATGGCTTTGCATGAATGACGATAACGGCAAATAGGGCAATTATTCGCCCCCATTCAAAACTAGATATTTGTTTCATAGTATTTACTTATTGATTCGTATTTAACATCAACAATGTTGTTTTGTGACGTTTTTCAAATTGGGTAGGGAATTTAACAGGCAGGGAATTGTTGTAAATAGAGCGGTAGCAATAATTTTCATTTTTACGCGAGGGAATTAATGAAGCGTGAAGCATGTCGCACATAAATCATTTAGCTAGTGATTCTTATGTTAGTAACCATTACATACAGTGATTTCATGGTTACTAACTGTGACAGAAAACGTTATTGTTCTGTGTGTAAGTGTTAGGACGAGCAGCTAATCTCCAGTTTTTTCCCCCAGTATGGCGGTTTATCTGCAAATTGATTAAATTCTGGGTGTTCATCGAAGGGAGATGATAGCACCTGTACTAACTCATCTATCATGGTGAAATCACCATCTTCCGCTTTATCAATAGCTTGTTGAGCAAGGTAGTTTCGTAATATGTACTTTGGATTATGTTGTTTCATCCATTCTAACCGTGATTCATCACCGTCTTTTTCAAAGTTCAGACGAACAGCATATGCCTTAAGCCATGTTTCTAGTGGTTGGATACACGAGAATAAATCTTCAAAACGTTCAATGCTATTAGGTAATGCACTCATAGATAAATCAGTAGCTGAAATACTCGATAGTGTTCTGAAGAAAAGTGTGTAATCCACCATTTGTGATTGAAGTAGCTCAAACAGACTCGAAAAGAGCACGGTATCTTCTTCTCGTTTTTCGATTAATCCTAATTTATTACGCATTCTTGCGCTGTAATCACGCTGTAGTGTGAGGTGATAACGATTCAATATTGCATCAACATCTTCCTTGTCAATCAACGGTGTGAGTGCATAACCCAATGCTGACAAGTTCCATAAAGCAATGGAAGGCTGTTGATTAAACGCGTAGCGACCACTGTAATCGGAATGGTTACAAATGTAGCCGGGATTATAATCATCAAGGAAACCAAAAGGGCCATAATCAAAAGTGAGCCCTAATACCGACATGTTGTCTGTATTCATTACACCGTGTGCAAAGCCGACCGACTGCCACCCTGCAATTAACTGGGCTGTTAATTCCACAATACGCGTCAACATGCTGGCATAGATATTATTGTGCTGATTAGGTGATGCAGTTTGTTTATCTTTTTGCTCACTTTCAGTAGTAAGTAAATCGGGAAAGTGATGCTTTATTAAATAGTCTGCAAGCAGTTTAAGTTCGCTGTGCTGGTGGGTATAAAAAAAATACTCGAAATGACCAAAACGTAAATGGCTTTCAGCCACACGAATTAAGGTAGCACCACGTTCCATTTTCTCGCGAGAAACCAGCGTTGTACTGCCTAACAGTGCCAACGCGTGAGTGGTTTTAATGCCCAGCCCGTTAAGTGCTGCACTGCCTAAGTATTCGCGAATACTCGAACGCAATACTGCACGACCATCACCTTGGCGAGAGTAGGGCGTTTTACCTGAGCCTTTTAAGTGAATATCCCATTTAGCATTTGTTGATGTTAATATTTCACCCAACAACAAGCCACGACCATCCCCAAGGTCAGGATTGTAATGTCCAAACTGATGCCCTGTATATTTCATTGCTAGCGGCGCTGTGCCTGCCAACTCTTCATTGCCAGTAAATACGTCAACAAAGAAGTTTGTTTGTGTTTCTTGGGGATCTAGCTCTAGCATTTCAGCAACTTGTGGATTAACGCTAACCAAAAAAGGGTCAGATAGCGGCTGAGGTGTTACAGCTGTACCAAAGGTCGTTGGTAATTCACTGTAAGTATTGTTGAACACAAGTTGGGACAGGGTCTTCATTGACTGCTCACTTATCAAAAGCATGATGGTGTCGAGTAACTCTCCTTAAAGAGTAACAAGTTAATGCTGAGTAACAAGAGACAAAAAGTAGGGGTATTACAAGCTAAGTAAGAACGAAGCCTATCTAGACATGATTTTCTTCATTATTGACTTAGGTCTAACCATTTAAAGAGTGTTTTAGAGGGCATTTAGCGACAAGTTGTAGTTTATTCGATAATATTCCTCTCAATTAGAATAGTAGGCTGAATTGATATGAAAATTTCCGTTGATGGTGGGTCTTTTAAAGTTGCGATTGATACTGAATATGAAGGTTTAATTGCTGAGGCAACAGATATCTTTCAAGAAACCTTAAAGCAAGCTAAATCAAATGATAAGGCTATCTTACGGTTTCTACAGATAATTATTGAGCACCGCGAAAGTGATGATGCGATTGGCTATGCTGTACTAGGCTTGCTTGGTTGGTATAACGAGGTCATTAATTCAGTAGAAGATAAAGATATCGAGCTAAATTTACCTCAGATTTTACCTCACCTCATTAATCCGGCAGGCGATCTTACTGCCACTAGCGAAACTGAAACGAATACTTTCAAACACTAGTTAGCATATTTGAAGCTGTTCCGACATAAAAATGTGAACCTGATTACGGTAGTATAATCAGGTTTTTTCTTGTTGTTTTTGTCCTCCTGAAACGAGCATCTTGAGGTGACTTGGGTATATATAGTAATTACTTTGTCATATAGAGTGGTATTGTATTATTTGAAAAATAACTATTGGCTGCTTTATGCCCGTTGATAGCTGTGAGCTCAGAGGCATCTATTCTATATTCTGATGCGCAATCTCGCAGATCGCATTTATTTCTGAGTTGACAGCCACATTCAAGACAACGTTTGGCTTCAGTTATAGCTGATTGATTTGTAAACCCTGTTTCGACTTCACTAAAATTTAATCGTCGCTGCTCAACGGTTAGTTCAGGCATTGTCACTCGTAATATATGTTTCATGGCATCAGAAAAGTTGAGTTCTTTTTGTTCTGATGTCTGTCCTCGAGCTAGAGATCTCATGACTTGTGTTACGTTCGTTAAATGTGACGGATTAACAAACTGCATTTTTGAGTTATTGCTAAAGTTGAATGAGTTGCTTTGCAGACTTTTCATATTGCTATTCAAGTAACAATCAATTGCTTTAGCTGCGACTCTACCGTCAGCCACCGCTTCTACCGCAGTGGCAGGACCACGGCGAAAATCACCAATACCAAATATATTACGGACACCACTGTGCATTGTTGTTTCATCGCAATCGATAGTATTCCAGCGGGTTAATGGTATGTCGATATTGTCGTTATCAAGAAAACTGAGGTCTGGGGCTTGTGACACGGCAGCAATAACAGTATCAAACTCCTGGGTAATATATTCGCCAGTTGGTTCTGGACGTGAACGTCCTGATGAGTCAGGTGTGCCAAGCGCCATTTTTTCTAGGCAGACCTTATTTACCCTGTTGTGTTCATCGCCAATATTTTCTACAGGATTAGTCAAAAAGCTAAACTTGACGCCTTCCTTTTCGGCTTCATCAACTTCATAGGCTTCTGCTGGCATCTCTGCTCGAGTACGGCGATAGATCAGCGTCGTATCAGCTCCTGCTCTTACAGCAGTACGAGCGCAGTCAATTGCGGTATTTCCACCACCGATTACTGCTACTTTTTTCCCAGTTATGCATTGTTGTTCTGTTACAAAATCTTTGAGGTAATCAACCCCAAGGTAACACCCTTTTAAATCACTACCTGGGTAGCCCATACCAACGGCTTTTGATGCGCCTACTGCCATACAGACAGCATCATACTTCTCGCTTAGTTCAGATAAAGTAAGTTCTTCACCAAGTTTACAGGAGGTTTTAATCTCCATACCGTTTCGACACATTATTTCAATTTCTTTATCAAGAATAGCTTTGGGTAAACGGTATTCAGGAATGCCGTAACGAAGCCAGCCTCCGGGATTGGGCATTGCTTCAAACACGGTAACATCATAACCCTCATTGCTAAGGTAGTAGCCGCAGGTTAGTCCACCAGGACCACTACCGATAATAGCGATGGATTTATCTTTATGAGGTTTTCGAGCTGGAACATAAGACTCTAGAGCAGCAAGATCGATGTCAGCGGTATGTCGTTTCAATTGACGGATTGCAAGTGGTTCATCAATTAATCGACGTTGGCAGCCGGCTTCACAAAATGCAGGGCATACTCGACCAATTGATAATGGCATAGGTAATGTCTGTTTAATGACTTCTATTGCTTTCTTGTGATCATTTTTCGAAATATGATAAAGATAAGATTGAATGTCGACACCTGCAGGGCAAGCCGTTTGACAAGGAGCTTCGCAGTATTCAGCTTTGTGTTCAGACAGTATTCGAATAAGCGCTTTTTTTCTACGTTTTGATAACTGTTCAGATTCTGTGATTACTGACATGCCATCAAATGGCGTTATTTTGCATGCTTTTTTTATACCAAAACCATCAACCTCGATTTCACAAAGGTCACAGAGGTGTTTTTTTCCATAAGTATCTGAATCACAGAGTGAAGGGATATGGATGTTATGGTGTCTGGCGATAGTAAGTAGGGTTTGATTTTTATCGACCTCAAACAGTTGTCCATTTATGGTGATGCTGAACATTATTACCTCGAGATTATATAACTTCTTGCCCATAAATTTAAATCATTCACTTTTATGGGATGAGTAGCATAAGATATTCTTCATCGAGTAAATTTGCCCTTGCTCTTGTTTTTATCACTTCAGATCAAGACGTGGCGTTTTTTTCTGCTTTTTTATCCTTGTTGTTAGCCTAACTCGCCTTGCGCTTGCGGTCGTGTTGTTACGTTGTTATTGAATTTAATATCAAAAAAAGCCACCGAGGAGTAATTTCGGTGGCTTTTATATTATACGTTATCGAATATATGTAAGGCTGTGATTATGTGCGAAACTGATTTAGCTCCGTACGCAATGTTGTCGCCGTGTCAGCCAATTGTTCCGACAAGGTAGATGATGCATTCATGCTATCCACCACATCATTGGCGGTTTCGTTGATGATCACTACGTTGCGGTTGATCTCTTCGGTGACCAAACTTTGCTCTTCTGCGGCAGATGCAATCTGGTTGTTCATATCGTTGACCACGTTAATCGCGGCATTGATTTCTTCTAATGCAGCTTGAGCTGAATCTGTTTCGGTACGGGTTGAGAGAGCTTGTTGTTGACTCTCGGCCATCAAAATTACGATCGATTGGGTTTCGCTTTCGAGGCGAGATAACATGCCACGGATTTCTTCGGTTGATCCTTGTGTGCGATTTGCCAAGCTACGAACTTCGTCGGCAACGACGGCAAAGCCACGGCCAAATTCACCTGCACGGGCAGCTTCAATCGCGGCATTAAGAGCGAGTAAATTAGTTTGATCCGCAATACCGCCAATTTCAGACAAGATGTTCTGAATCGCGGCACTGGATTCAGCCAAGTTCTGGATTTGCGCTTGTGCATTGTTAATACGTTCTGCTAATTCGGTGACTGAACAGGCGGCGTAATCCATTTTCGCAATGCCTTCCTGGCTACTCACTTGCACCTGACTCGCAGCGGTGGCGGCCTGAACAGCAGAGCTTGCCACTTCATTGGCTGTGGCACTCATTTCATTCATAGCGGTGGCTAATGAGTTCACTTCAGCCAACTGTATCGCCAGTTTTGTTTTCGCATCATCTGCTTTTTCGGTACCGGCAACGGCATTGCGATCCACGGCTTCCGCGGTTTCGGTCGCGTGACGCAGGGTTTCTTGCATACGTGCTACGAACGTATTGAACCAGTGTGCGAGTTGACCCGTTTCGTCTTTGCTGTGAATTTCAATACGGCGGGTTAAATCGCCTTCACCTTCGGCAATATCACGCATGCGCTCAACTAACTGCATCATGATTTTGCCGATGTTGTTTGCCAGTAAAATCATGGCCACAATACCCACGATGGCTGCGAATAAGCCCGCTAATACACCGTTTGTGATGGCTTGGTCGTTTTGCTCTGTGCTCCAATCGGTGAAAGCATTCACGTCTTTGGTTAACACGTTAGAAGGAATCGATACCAACACAATCCATGGTTTGCCTGTGGTATTAACTGATGATACGGCCATGATGTCGTTACCGATCGTCAGCAGTGTTTGATTGTTACTTAAGGCGAGCTGTTGAATGTCGCCCCAACGTTGTGAAATATCACCAGAAACAGCCTTACCCACATCGGCAGGTGCTTTGCTGTGCGCCATCACATTACCTTGCCATGAGGTAATCATGATGTCGCCTTGGCCGTCATACAGCTCGCTAGCAAGTTGTTGGCTTTGGCCTTGAAATTCAGCCAGCGACCAGTCAAAACCTAATGAACCAACGATTTTTCCGTTAACTTTCAATGGTTGGCTGATAGTAGTGATCAGCTCTTTGTTGCCACGCACGTCGTAATAATACGGTTCCATAACAAACGTATTCCCCGTTTCATACGGCGCGAGATGCCACTCGTCAATACGTTCTCCATTGCTATTAAGCGATTGGTTTTGGAAGGAATCCATTGCTGTGGGTTCAAAGCCACCAGCCGAGGTAGGGGAAAAAAATGGTGCTAGGTAACCCGCTTTATTTAATGAAGCAAGGCCTTCTTGCGTGACTGGTGCAGCCCAAGGTGATGATTCCCATACCATGTAACCGGCAAAAACACTTTTGTTTTGATTTTTAAGGCTAGCGACAAATTGTTGAACCAAAAGATCGGCGCTGCCTTGTTGTGATGCCGTTAATTCGAGCATGGTACGTAATTGGTCAAGATTAGCTAAAACCGGAGCCAGTTGGTTATTTAGTGTGTTGCTTTGCTCGTTAGCTGCAGCTATGAGGTTATTGTCTGTTGCTGTTTTTAATTGTTCAGTAACACGGTTGGTAATTTGCTGCTGAACGGAAGTGAATGATTGCGTGGTAAACCACATTGCAATGGCAAGCGTGAATATCATTGCTACGCCAGAGCTGACTGCAATGCGTGTTTTAATAGATGCAAACACGTGCTGATCCCTCGTTAATATAAAAAAGATAAATAGAAAATGGTTAGACTTATTATAAAAATAGTTATTTTTGGAACCAGAGGAATTATAAAGCAAAGATAAAAACAGAAGATGTGCAGATATTGTTAATCATTAAAGATAATGAATGGGTTGTTAATGCATCAAGAGGCCATCGCTAAATGACCCTAAACAGGTATAACAAAATAGGATAGGCACAATTAACCATCTTGTAGTACAAGATGATATTTTAATTTATGAGTGCCTGCCTTTACATACAGTCAATAAAAAAGGTGGAGGCAATCCATTGAACGTCAATGATTGAAGGTTACTCCATTAAAACAGGTATAAGATCCCAATACTTGCTAGGTTTACTGACGAATCATAGAAGTTAATATCACTATCTTCTTCAAACCAGACCACACCAGCATTGGCCAGCCAGCCATCCCAACCAAAAGGTTTGTTATAGAAGGCAGTAAAGCTGGCACCGTATCGATTACTGTCTGCTTTTTTACTGTAAACAGGGTTGGCCTCATCGTATTCCAGAGTCGCATAAGTGGCATTGGTGACAAATTTCCAGCGATTAACCGAGTAAATATAGTTTATATTAAAAGACAGTCCATCATAGGCTACGGCGTCGCCGTCGAGATCTTGATCGATATAGGCTATTGCAGGGGTAATTATGTGTTTATTCTCGTCTCTGTTAAAAGTGTATTGAACAGAGAAACGATTTCTATCGCCGTTACGATCCAGCAGAGCGCGATCGGCAGCAGACAATCCCAGCTCTTCACCACTTCGTTCCTTATCGATATCAACTTCCCGTGCAGAGTAGCGAAGCTCCAGTCCGGTTCCGTATATTTCATCCCAGATGAGTCGATAGCCGTTGCTGGAACGATCGGTGTTTGTACGATTGGTGTCAGTGACAAAGGGATCTTCCCACACTTCGGTCGCAAGCGGGGTTTGCAAAAAGCTAACACCGATTACACCAGCATTACCTATTTCTTGCCGTACACCAGCGCGAGCGGCAAAATCGAAGCGGATATAGTCTTCAAGTTGGTTACCAAAAAATATCTGGGTACGGGTGCTGGCAAAAGTGTAGGCGATCTCCAGACCGAGTACAGGTAGGCCAGAAGTTTCACTATCAGGTGAGTTAGTGAGAGTGTCGATGCTTTTGTTACCGAGATCGACACTGCCGAACTTTGCCAGCGTGTTGGATTCGACGCTGGTAACACCGGCTCCGAGATTGATAAAACCACTGAAGCCACTTTGCGGGGGAATTGGCTTCATAGCGTAAGCGGATGACACCATGGTAGTGCTGAAGACAAGAAAACTCAGGTAACGCATAGAAAATCTCATGACTAATCAATATTAATATCAACAATAGTCATATTTTCTGTCTGGGATTTTATTAATGATAAGAAATACACTAAAAGCTTTCCAGCTAGGCTAGATCAGAAGATTAATGGATGTGGTGGAACCTGTCAGCTTAGGTTACGAACTAGCACTGACAGATTGAATTTTGGCTAAGCCATATTCCACTGCGGCTTGTTATTTTTCAGGTGTGACCATTTCCATGACTTCAACATCCACAATGCGAGAACGGTTCATGATGATTTTCCATCGCTGAATACGCACCGTATCATCTTCATCTGTTTCTTTAGTGATCAGGTTAATTAAGTGACGTTTTTCAACCGACTCCTTGGTAACCTGCCCATCACTGAGTTGATAGATTCGCTGTGATCCTTTTTCCATTAAACTAGTAAATACACGTAAATCAAGCATGATAGATTCAAGTGTTTGTTCATAACCACTTAAAAACTTAGTGGGTGACATACGAGTGGTACTTTTGTAGTGCAATATCGTTTCTTCACGTTGCGATACTTGGTGTTTACGCACCTTTTTAATATCACTTTCTAATGCGTCGTAGTTGGTATATTCCAGCCATTCAAGCTGCCGACCTGTTAGGTGGCCTGTATTTGCATCGAAGAATTGCTTACGCCACTTTGCCTTACCTTTGCGTAATAAGCGCCATAACATTATTTTTAAATCGTCTTTAAATACTTCACGAGCCGCATAGATCAAAGAAAGTACCAAGATGAAAGAGGCTGTAATATCACCTAAGAAACCGCGCGCTTTAATCAGCATTATGGTAACGAAAATCATCACGATACCTGCAGCCAAGCCAGTCACAATTTTCTTGGTATTTTTACCCAGTTCAATGGTTTTTTCTTTCATTGTTACTGGGTATTCAATCAAGCGCCGCAGTAAACGCATTTTGTTAGACATACGCGTTTGATCTTGCATTGCTTTTGTTGAGTTGTAGTCGTGCTTAGTTCGGTGCTCTGATTCTGTTTTGCAGGTCTCTAGCAGCATTTCCTTTATTTCTGGGTATTCCTTGCCGCGAGGTAGGTGTGCAACTAATGCAAGGCAACGTTGTTCGGTAAACCATGATAAATAATTATCGATATTTTCGTAGTACTTCAGTAGCTTTTTATCTGTAGGGCGACTTCTACGTAAACGCTTAAGAATGCGCACACAAAGTTGGGCGACTTCTGCTACCTCTTCTAAATCGCGTTCTTGTTTATCATCTAATAATTGCTGAGCTGATTTCTCGAGCGCAAGCGCATATTGATAGGCATACAAACTCAAACTTAAACGATACTGCTCACTGGAGAGTTTGCCTCTGCTGGCGAGTCGACTGTGTACTAGCGGTAGGTGGTTAATATCGCTGTAGTAAGTACGTTTTCCGTGAATTGCATTGTGATAAAATTCATCCTCGGTAACGATATTGGAATGTAAGCCAAGTTCACCAGGAACGAAAATATACATATCAAGCTGTCGATTAGTTGTTTCCTGGATGACATGGGAAATCTTTAGTTTATGCCCATCTTTTCTTTCGACAGTGATCACTTCGTTTATATGCCTCTATGCAGGTTGTTATTTGATGTTTACGGTTATAATTTTAGAGTATTTAAGTGGGTATTATTAGCTGATTTTGCATTGATTTGTGTCAACAGCATGAAATTTAGTCAAATAACCGAAGATAGGTCAGGCAAGCTGAACTAACATCACGTATAATGCGCGACCAAAGTTCGTATTGATACTCGTATATAGCGTAATGTCTCGCTGTTTGTGACTTACCTTTACGAAACGTATCGTTATTATTTACTCAGAGAGTGTCGGATTCATGATTAAGATTGGACAATACAACACATTAGAAGTCGTCAAGCTAGTTGATTTTGGCGTGTTTCTAGATGGTGGTGAAGACATTGGTAATATTCTTTTGCCAAAGAATTCTGTTCCAGCCGGCACGCAACTGGGTGATGAGCTGAAAGTTTTCATCTATTTTGATTCGCAAGATGACATCATTGCAACCACGACAGAACCACTGGTTCAGGTAGGAGAGTTTGCTAAGCTACGTGTTGTAGGCGTTAGCAGCTTTGGTGCATTTGTTGATTGGGGTTTGGTTAAAGACCTATTAGTTCCATTCAGTGAGCAACGCCGTAAGTTGGAAGAAGGCGACAACGTGATGCTTCGCGTTTATACCGATAAAGCATCGGGTCGTATTGTTGGCTCAACGAAGTTTAACCGTTTCCTTGATAACACACCGGCTAATTACACTGTTGGCCAAGAAGTGAAAGTAACAATTGTCGAAATTACCGACCTTGGCTACAAAGTGGCGATTGAAAATGAGCACTGGGGTCTTATCTTCAAAACAGAGTCTTTTGGTAAACTGTTTGTTGGCAAGAAGCTGAGAGCATTTGTGAAAGAACTTCGTCCAGACGGTAAAATCAGCTTGTCACTACAGAAAGCAGGCCGTGGCAAAGTTGACGATTTGTCAGATAAAGTGTTGAAGTCGCTAGAACGAAAAGGTGGTTTCATGCCACTAAGTGATAAATCATCACCAGATGAAATTTTCGAAGCGTTCCGTACAAGTAAGGCAACGTTCAAGAAAACAATCGGTGGCTTATACAAGCAAGGTCTGATTGAAATCACTCGTGAAGGTATTCAGCTTAAAGACAACGACTAGTTAGCCTGAAAATATCGAACACCCCCAAAAGCCGATGATAATCATCGGCTTTTTTTGTGACTACTGCCATATATCCCTCATTTTTATCCTTTTATTGCTATGAAACTATTCTTCCAAGAGTATTCTGGGTAAGCAAATAGTTGCATTTTGACAAAACAAAAAGCGCGAGATGGAAGTACGTGCTGTATGTGTTTTGTGTTTTCTAATACCACTCTGAATAAGTGAATGATCAGAGAATTATTTAGATTGGTATCCATGATTAAAAGGATTTGATATGCAAGGCATCAAGAAATCTAAGTTAGCGGCAATGGTTGCTCTTCTGGCTGCGGCACCGTTGGTTATTGCCCCCGTTTCAGCTGCAGATGTACCTGAAGGGGTTACGTTAGCAAAGGTTCAAGAGATCGTTCGTGGTAATGGCGATGAAGTGCCAACGCTGGATCCCGCGTATTCATCTGATACTGCGAGCTCTCGTGTTATTCAAGATATGTTTGAGGGGTTAGTGACTCAAGATACTGCTGGCAATATTATTCCTGCTTTAGCAACAAGTTGGGAAAAGTCAGAAGATGGAAAAGTGTATACTTTCCATTTACGAGAAGGGGCTACGTGGTCGAATGGTGAACCGATAACAGCGAAAGATTTTGAATATAGCTTTCAGCGTGTGATTGATCCTGCAACAGCAGCACCTTATGCCTGGTATTACACGATGGCAAATATTGTGAATGCCGATGAAATCAATAAAGGCGAGTTATCGACAGATCAGCTAGGTGTGAAAGCGCTCGATGATAAAACGCTTCAAATTACGCTAACAAAACCCGTACCGTATTTTGCTAAAATGTTAGTACATGAATCGACGTATCCTGTTTACCAAGCTGCGATCGAAAAATATGGTGACGCATGGACGAAGCCCCAAAATATCGTCACAAGCAGCGCTTATAAGTTAAGCAAGTGGGTATTGAACGAACGTATCGTGTTGGAAAAGAGCCCAACGTATTGGAACAATGAAAAGACAGAAGTAACCAAAGTTACTTACCTGCCAATTCAAGATTTAACAGCAGAGTATAACCGTTTCCGTACCGGTGAAATTGATATCACTTCGTCATTTCCTTTAGAACAATACAATGCGATTAAAAAGCAACGTCCTGATGAGCTACTAACAATGCCATCGTTGGGTACGTATTATTATTTGTTCAATATTAATAAAAAGCCGTTTGATGATGTGCGAGTGCGTAAAGCTTTAGCCTATGCCATCGATCGTAATGTTGTAACAGACATCATTTTGGGACAAGGCCAAATTCCGGCTTATGGTGTAACGCCACCTTCAGTGTCTGGTTTTGAAGCTCCGAAGCTTGCATGGGAAACCATGAGCCAGAAAGAGCGTACCAAGAAAGCCCAAGCGCTATTAAAAGAAGCTGGGTTTGATAAAAAGAACCCGCTTAAGTTCGAGTTGGTTTACAACACCAGTGAATCACATAAGAAATTGGCGATTGTTGTTTCTTCGATGTGGAAGAAAAGTTTAGGCGTTGAAGTTGAGCTAGCAAACCAAGAATGGAAAACATTCTTACAAAAACTATCTCAGCGTGATTTTGATGTTGCACGTTATGCGTGGATGGGTGATTACAACGAGGCATCAACGTTTTTATCATACTTTGAAAGCACTGGTATGAACTACGCAAGATGGAGCAATGTTAATTACGATGAGGCGATGAAGCTTGCTATTCAAGCCCCAACAGATATCAAACGTAATGATTATTACCAGCAGGCAGAAGAAGTATTTGCCGACGAAATGCCAGCGGTGCCGTTATATTTCTATACTCGTTCAGTATTGAAGCAAACGAAAGTGGGTGGCTATTCGAAAACGAATGCATCAGAAGGGCGTTTTACGCGTGATCTGTATGTAACTCAATAAATAATATAGATTGATCAAAATAAAAGCAGAGCACTATTCGTATTACAAACCAGTAATACCGTGCTCTGCTTTTTATTATGATAAATAAGTTATTGTGAGAAATAAGCGGTTCACAATTAGCACGTAATCATTCACTATGAACTCAGTGGCTTATTCGGTGTAGCTTGTTCAGTATGAGTTACTCGCTTATACGACGCTCTATTTAAACTGACGCTCTATGTACACATGCGCTATATAAACACGTGCTATGTAAACAATAGACGAAAGGGGTTCATGAATGGTTATACAAACGTCAAAAAAACGATTTAAGCATGTGCGTGCTTCTGATCTTCGCGGAATGGGGCAGTTGGCTACGCAGGCAACCATGAATGTAACCCGCATTGCTGAAGGTGTTCACCAATCTGTATGGAATACATTGGGAATGCCTGGAGGTAAAGACCCCGGTCGTACAAGAGGTATTACTGGCCTTGTTTATAACAGTATTTATGGCGTAACCCAATTATTGGGAAGTGGTGTAGATAAGGTACTTGAGAAACAACAGCCTTGGTTCGACACCTTAGATAAAGATAAAACAGAAACCAATGAGCGTACGGCGGTTTTGTCTGCATTAAATGGGATTATGGGCGATCAGCTCGTTGAGTCAAATAACCAATTAGCAATTCCGATGACTTTTTACCATCAGCAGCAAGCTTTAAGTTGGAATGATGAAGAGCAAGCACTTGTTATTCCACAAGCGAAGAATAAAGTATTGTTGATGATCCATGGTTTGTGCATGAATGATCGCCAATGGTGTGGTGAGTATGAAGGGACGGAGGTCAATCATGGTGAGCAACTATCATCCACGCTAGGTTATACCCCTGTTTATCTTCGATACAATACTGGCCTCCATGTTTCACTAAATGGAAGGGAGTTGTCTGAGCTGCTTGAACAGTTAGTCGATAGTTGGCCCGTTGAAATAGAAGAGCTGACAGTGGTTGCTCATAGCATGGGAGGTCTATTAACGCGCAGTGCCGTTCATTATGGTTTTCAGCAATCAAAGCACTGGCCAAATGTGATTAAAAATATTGTTTTTCTTGGTACGCCGCATCACGGAGCGCCATTGGAGCGTGCAGGGAATAAGCTAGGTGCAATATTAAGTGCAATCCCTTATACCGCCCCATTCAATAGGCTTAGCAATCTTCGCAGTTCAGGGATCACCGATTTGCGTTATGGTTATATTATTGATGAGGATTGGCAAGGGCAAGAACGCTTTGGTAACCATGCTGACGAACGTTTGAGTGTATCGTTACCGCCCCTGGTTGCTTGTTTTACTGTTGCTGCTACAACTGCCAGCCAAAGAAGCCTTTTAGCTGATAGATTAATAGGGGATGGGCTTGTTCCCCTTCACAGCGCTTTGGGTATCCATAAAGTCGAAGATCATCATTTATCGTTTGCTGAGACGTCACAGAAAATTTTCTATGGCATGAATCATATGCAATTGCTAAGTGATCCCGCTGTTACCCAGCAGCTAGAAGAGTGGTTGAGTTATTAATTACGGATTTTCATATTAAACAGTTCTCTCATAATCATCGTAATTGAAACCTCTGTAACTTTATTCAGATAAAAAGCAAACGATAACGTTCTGTGTGAATTTCTAGCAGTAAACTGTTGAAAAAATATGCTAACAGTATTAATTTTTATTTTAATACATTAGTTTTTCTGAAAAAATCATCCGTAGAAATTTTCATTTTGAATTTAACGTATTGATAATAATAGTATTAAT
>NZ_PYOC01000019.1 GCF_003026215.1 Photobacterium indicum | reverse complement strand
ATGGTGCCTCGAGGCGGAATCGAACCACCGACACGAGGATTTTCAATCCTCTGCTCTACCGACTGAGCTATCGAGGCAAAAGTGAAAGCGGTTAGGCTTTTACTTTTGCAAAGCTAATGTTACACAACCTTGGTTAATGCTACACAGCGTTTGCTAAGAAATGGTGCCGACTACCGGAGTCGAACTGGTGACCTACTGATTACAAGTCAGTTGCTCTACCTACTGAGCTAAGTCGGCACACTAAATCTTTGTTGTCTTCAAGTTAACATGTAACTCAAAAACGAATTTGGCTCCCTTTGCTGGACTTGAACCAGCGACATACGGATTAACAGTCCGGCGTTCTACCAACTGAACTAAAAGGGAATTATCTATTTCGTTGCTTGCACCGTATTTCTCATATTCTAACGAACAAAAAGAAATAATGGTGCCTCGAGGCGGAATCGAACCACCGACACGAGGATTTTCAATCCTCTGCTCTACCGACTGAGCTATCGAGGCAACGGAGCGCTATTAAACGGGTTTTAGGCTCTTTCGTCAACTTTTTTTTCGAGAAAAATCGAGCAAATGGTTCGCCTGCTTGATTTTTGCTCGTTAAAGCCGTTATCTATACCAAATTGATGTGTTGAATACTGGATATCAGTATTCAACACCAGTAATGAGATGAGGTAAATGCTGTTGATAAATACCGCAAATATCTCAATGCTCTGCTCAATGACTTAAATTTTGCCTTGATTAAACTCTTTTTGGAATGCAGTCACTTTCTCTAAATAACGCCTTGCTTCTGCTTTTGGGTGTTTATTGGTCAGTGCCCAATACACCTGATTTGGCTGAAGGCTGTTTAAATCGTTCATTGCCCGTTTTCTATCATTTTTATTGAAGGTGTTAAGCACACCGCCAGCACCGCCGTTATACGCCGAAATCATACTGTAATGCAGTGATGTAGGGTTCTTTACATCTTTCAAATAACGATTACGCAAAATATAGAAATAGGCTGTGCCTGTATCAATGTTGCTTCTTGGATCAAATAAATATTCTGGACTCGGTATTCCAGGCTTCTTTTTGACAAGCTTAAAGACATCGGCGCCAGCGGTTTTGGGTATAACTTGCATTAAGCCATAAGCGTTGGCGTGGCTAACTGCGTAGGGATTGAAACTGCTTTCGGTTTTGATGATCGCATAAATTAGATCTTCAGGGATGTCGTAGCGACGAGAGGCATCTTTAATGATACTCGCATATTTATACCCTCGTTGCTTCGAGCTATTTGCAACTAAAGGGATCTCGACGTAATACGCTTGCTGATAGCGGATCTTCTTTTTCTTTAATTTGGTATTAATTAGGTGATCTGCAAATTGGTTCGCCCGCCAAGACCATTCAATTGGTTTACCATCTTGATCTAAGACTTGTTCGTAGAGGAAGGGTTTTCCTTTTAGCTCGATGGCCTGATCAGAATATAAATCGACCCCTGCTGGATTATCGGGGGTAAGCAGAGTTGTGGTGATCGCTTCTTTTAAATGTTTTTCTGGTTCTGTTTTAGCTACGGTTTCGATAGTAACGATACCGCGATCAAAATCAACGTGCGCACGGCTTTGATAGCCATCGGTATATTTAACGTATTGGCGCTTACTGGAAACTAAAGCGTTATCGTCGCCCCATTGGCGTTTAACTTTGCCACTAAACGATCCAATTAATCGGTTTAATTCAGCAGGATCTTTAGTGAACTGGCCGGGAAGCGATGCCAGATTGTTCGCAAAGCGGTTAGTGGTGGTGTAGTCAACATCGTACAGCTGCTCGATGAATTCACGACTACATCCGTTGAGCAAGAAGAGAGATAACAGTAAACAAAGGCGTTTATTCATAAGTAGGCAAACAGAAAGTGACATTATTGATAGTTAATTAACGGCCAATGATGTCATTTTCTTTCTCTACCCGTAAACCTTTTAACCGGAATATATTAATAAACCGTGATGGGTATTACTTGCTTGGTGGCGTGTAACCTTCAATGATCACATCTTGCCCCTCAAATAAGAAGTTAACCATTTCGGTTTCAAGCAACTTACGGTGATCAACATTCATCATGTTTAGTTTTTTCTCATTGATCAGCATGGTTTGCTTACTTTGCCATTCAGCCCATGCTTCTTTTGAAATGTTGTCAAAAATACGTTTACCTAGATCGCCTGGGTACAGTTGGAAATCGAGTCCCTCAGCATCTTTCTTTAGGCGAGTACAAAAAACAGTACGGCTCATTGAATGGCTCCTTAATCATGACCTAATGAGTACGTTGCTAGTTATACCAGAGTGTAACCCTAGCATCTAGGATAAGGCAGCGAAGAGGCAAAACTTATGTAAAAAGGGCGATGAAAGCCCTTTTTAACACTGAGGTTATTGTAGTGTTTTAGGGGGATTAAGCTCGTAGCGCAGGCTTTCCAGTATTTGCTGTACTGGTGCTGCTAACCCTACTTTCGGTGGCGTAGTTAAGCTATACCATTGACCTTTCCCGCTTTCTTGAATCACATTCATCGGGCTGGATAACAGCATGCGAATAGGCACAATATCAAGGTGGTAGTGACTAAAGGTATGGCGGAAAGCATGCAGTTGTTCTGCTTTGGCAATGTGGTTTTCTGAGCCGATACGCTGTGTGACTAATGCACTCAAATCATCGGTATCGTGCTGTGGAAAGCACCATAAGCCCCCCCATATTCCTGCTGGCGGTCGCTGTTCCAGCCATACTTCGTCACCGTGTTGCAAAATAGCAAACCAGGTCTGTTTTTCTGGCATCACTTTCTTTGGCTTTTTACCTGGAAAATCAGTTTGGCGAAGCTGTGCTTTTGCTTCACACATTGCTTCAATAGGGCACAGTTCGCATTTAGGTTTGCTGCGGGTACAAATCATTGCGCCCATATCCATCATTGCCTGGTTGTAACGCTCGACCCCTGAATCAGGTGTGTTCTTTTCTGCAATTTCCCACAACGCATTTTCGACTGGCTTTTTACCGGGCCAACCTTCCACGGCATAGCAACGCGCTAATGTGCGTTTTACATTGCCATCTAAAATCGCGTGATGTTGCTTGAGCGATAATGACAGAACAGCTCCAGCGGTGGATCGACCTATACCGGGCAGGGCTTGCACCTGAATAATATCGGTTGGGAATAGAGCATTGTGCTCCGAGACGATAATTTGTGCAGCTTTATGAAGATTTCTAGCGCGAGCGTAGTAACCAAGCCCTGTCCACAGATGCAGTACTTCATCTTGCTTGGCAGCGGCTAAATCTTGCACCGTCGGAAAACGTTCCATAAAGCGTTCAAAATAAGGGATCACTGTGGCAACTTGGGTTTGCTGTAGCATGATTTCTGATAACCATACTTTATAAGGTGTTTTATTTTGTTGCCAAGGCAGTGTCTTACGACCAAATTTGTCGTACCACGCTAAAATGGCATCAGAGAAGGTATTACTCACGGACTTTACTCACTGTTGTTTGCTTAGCGTTGATAGACGCTATTATAATTATTGAGTTTAATATGGTGGCACTGATTTTTACTGGTTCTGGTAGTATAGCGCTGGGCATTATTGAGCCCTGTATGGGCATGATTCCACCATAAACTTGCAGTTGTCGCAATCGATAGACTTGCACTTATGCCATAACTTTGGATAATGCCGTTCCGCTTAGTTTTTCTTCATTTTTAGTTTTAGGTATTTACCATGAGCGAAGTTTCAAAAAAGTCCGGCGATGTAACCGTGACTGAATTGACCGAAGACGGCAAACTTGTACGAAAGATTCGTAGTTTTGTTCGTCGTGAAGGCCGTTTAACCAAAGGCCAAGAATCGGCTATGGATAACAACTGGTCAACAATGGGTATCGACTTTGCTCAGCAAATGCTGGACTGGAAAGAAGTCTATAACCGTGAAGCACCTGTTGTGTTAGAAATTGGTTTTGGCATGGGCGCATCATTGGTGGAAATGGCCAAGAATGCTCCAGAGAAAGACTTTATTGGTATCGAAGTACACAGCCCTGGTGTGGGTGCATGTTTGATGGGGGCAGAAGAAGCAGCCCTAACTAACTTACGTGTAATGTGTCACGATGCTGTTGAAGTGTTTGATTACATGATTCCAGATGGCAGCCTAGACACTGTTCAGCTGTTCTTCCCTGACCCATGGCATAAAACGCGTCACCATAAGCGTCGTATCGTTCAGCCTGCATTTGCTGAGATGTTACGTAAAAAGCTGAAAATTGGTGGTGTTTTCCATATGGCAACAGATTGGGAAAACTACGCAGAGCACATGGTTGAAGTGATGAATGCGGCACCTGGTTACAAGAATACGGCAACAGACGGTGACTATATTGCGCGTCCTGAAGATCGTCCGTTAACCAAGTTTGAAGCACGTGGTCACCGTTTAGGTCACGGCGTATGGGACATGAAGTACGCACGTACCGAGTAGTCTCAGTTTTGCTAAGGTTGTAATCTTTTCCGCTATCGCCCAGACTATTTGTCGAGACCGATATGGTTAGATGCAGTGCTTAAAGCAAACATAGAATAAATTGCATCATGCCTTTAAAGCCAACCTCGTGTTGGCTTTTTTGCCCTTGGAGAATAAGAATGAAGCCAACAAAAGAGTTGCTCGCTGGTATTTTGGACGAAGTGAGACCGTTAATTGGTCAAGGAAAGGTCGCTAACTACATTCCTGCATTAGCCAATGTTTCTGCCACTAAATTAGGTATTGCCGTGTGTTATAACGATGGCGAAATCATCCAAGCCGGAGACAGCCAAGAACGTTTCTCTATTCAATCCATCTCTAAGGTAATGTCGCTCACATTAGCCATGAGCTTATATGAACCTGAAGAAATTTGGCGACGTGTAGGTAAAGAGCCTTCTGGTCATGCATTTAATTCGATGATCCAGCTAGAACTGGAAAACGGTATTCCACGTAACCCCTTTATCAATGCTGGCGCGCTGGTGGTTTCCGATTTGTTGCATAGCCGTTTGGCAGCGCCACAATATCGGATGCTAGAATTGGTACGAAAACTGTCTTGTAACCCGCATTTAACGTACGACAAGGCGGTCGCAGCATCTGAAATGCAGCACAGTGATCGTAATGCATCGATTGCGTATTTAATGCGTTCTTTCGGTAACTTTGAAAATGAAGTAATGCCTGTTTTGACCAATTATTTCAGTTATTGTGCGCTAAAAATGAGCTGTGTTGATTTGGCTCGTACATTCAGTTACTTAGCAAATAAAGGGCTTCCTTTAGGCGCGAAAAAAACTATTATCAGCCAGACTCAGAGTAAGCAAATGAATGCATTGCTTGCAACCTGTGGGCTATATGACGGTGCAGGTGAGTTTGCTTATCGTGTGGGTATGCCGGGCAAGTCAGGTGTGGGTGGCGGAATTGTTGCTATCGTGCCGGGTGAAATGTCGATAACGGTGTGGTCACCTGAGCTGGACCCTTCTGGTAACTCGTTGGCAGGCACAGCAGCATTAGAATTACTCGCTGAACGTATTGGGCGATCAATCTTTTAAAGAGCTGCGTCTATTCATGTCGCAGACTCTACGTTGTATAGGGATGGGCATGAATATGATCTTTGCTAGAAATGCGACGCCGACATTAACAATGCTGATACTCACTTTTGTGGTAATAACGACGCCTGCTTGGGCTTCACAATGTAACTTAACGTGGCATAACGTAGTGATTTTACAAGATGGTGCGTTAACCCTAGATGATGGGCAGCGTTTGTTTAAAGTGAAGCAGAATGGTCAGTTGTATTTTGGTGCGCATAAGGTTCAGTTAAATACCGCTCAACAACAAGCGCTAGTCAAATATCACCAAACCCTGACGAAAGATTTACCTTACCAACTTTCACATTCGCAGCTCATCGATGATGAATTGTGCCAGCGAGTCGTCAAAAGACAAATCCAAGAAACAGAGATCCAATCTCTGATCCCTGCGCTAAAAACGTGGAAAAGTGTGACTGTTTATTAGTAAAGTCGTTAGCGAAACAGTTAACAATACGAGTATCTTGGCGCACTAAGAATACGCGTAAGATACTCGCTATTTTTTATTAATCTTCGACAAACGCTGCCAGTAAATCATTCAAGAACAGTTTACCGTGTTCGGTTATCTGCCATGTATCGCCAGTATCAATCAGATACTTTTGTTCCAACGCCCACTGAATATTCGTGTCGATAGTATCGAGTGATAGGCCTGTACGGTCACAATAATCTTGCTTTGGACATGCCTCAAGTAAGCGGAATCGATTCATGAAGAACTCAAACGGACGTTCTGCGGCATCAACTTGGGTTTCTTTGTCCAAGTACGGTTTTGCGGGGTTTAAGTAGCCTCTAGGGTGCTTAACTTTTACGGTACGAGTTATGTTGCCATCGGCAAAGCTGACTTTACCGTGTGCGCCACAACCGATACCTAGGTAATCACCAAAGCGCCAATAGTTGAGGTTATGACGGCATTGTAAACCGGGCTTGCTGTAGCCAGATATTTCGTATTGCACATAACCAGCCGCTGCCAGTATCTGATGACCTTGTTCAAAAATATCCCATAAATCGTCATCATCAGGCAATGTTGGTGGCTTAGAATAGAACATGGTATTGGGTTCTATTGTCAGCTGATACCAAGATAAGTGCGGTGGATTTAGCGCAATAGCTTGCTTGAGATCGTACATCGCATCGTCAATGGATTGGTCGGGTAAACCGTGCATCAAATCGATATTAAAGCTGTTTAAGCCTGCCTCTGTTGCAAGCTTGGCGGCTTTTCGTGCTTCATCGCTACCATGGATACGACCAAGGCGGGTTAGTTTTTCATCTTGAAAACTTTGTACACCAATAGATATTCGATTAATACCAACTTCTTGGTAAGCAACAAAACGTCCTGCTTCAACGGTACCAGGGTTGGCTTCCATGGTGATTTCGATATTGTGGCTAAATGGAATTCTTGCTTCAATGCCTTTAAGCAAACGCCCGATTTCTGGTGGAGAAATTAAGCTAGGTGTACCACCGCCAATAAAGATGGAGTGTAACGGACGAACTCCAGCCTCTAGCTGATATTTTGCTAGGTCGATGTCTAAATCTTCGAGTAGGGCATCGATATAATCAAGCTCTGGGATCTCGGTTTTTAATGCATGCGAATTAAAATCGCAATATGGGCATTTTTGAACACACCAAGGAATATGCACATACAGGCTTAGAGGTGGTGGTACTAACATTATGCGTCCTTCAGGGCAGCAAAGAGTTTTTGTAGCGCTTTGCCACGATGAGATAATTCTTTCTTACGTGTTGATTCTAGTTGTGCTGAAGCGCATTGATCTTCAGGTACCCAGAATACAGGATCATAGCCGAAGCCATTTTCACCTTGAGCTTCTATTAAGATACTGCCTTCCCAGCTACCATGACATACTAAAGGTGTTGGATCGTTTTCATGGCGCATCATTACTAATACACAGTGGAAACGGGCAGTACGTTGCTCTGCTGGTACGCCTTCCATATCAGCCAATAGCTTCTCAAGGTTTTGCTGATCTGTGGCATCTTCACCCGCAAAGCGAGCAGAATAAATACCCGGTGCACCTTGTAGAAAATCGACTTCAAGACCAGAATCATCAGCAATGGCTGGTAACCCCGTTTCTTTAGCGGCATGGCGCGCTTTGATGATTGCGTTTTCGATAAACGTGGTGCCAGTTTCAGCAACCGAAGACACATTGAAATCACTTTGTGCAACAACATCAAAACCAAAATCAGCCAGTAAGCTAGCCATTTCTTTTACTTTACCTTGGTTGCCTGTTGCTAATACGAGTTTGCTCATCGGTGTGCCTCTACGATGCTTAATGAAACGAAAAATAAGGGCGACATAATATACCCATGATACTTCAAGATGCAAAGTCAGCAAGGCAAATTGTGCCAATATGCTAGGCATAAAATTGAAGTATAGTTATTCTACATAGAGATTTTATAACAACGCAGATTGGTGCAAGTTGCCTTGCCCTACGGGGCGCAAGCTCGAAAACCAGCCCTGCGTTGTAACATTCAAAAAGTGAATAACAATTACCTCATGTTACGCCTTGCTCTGATTATCGAGCTTGTGCCTGACAAAGCATCTTGAGGTAACATGGGTATATACCTAAGCGGCTTACAGATGCGAGTTTCAGCCGAAATTTATTAGCATGTATGAGCGATGATTAAATCGTGATAGATCATAAAAAAGGAGCCAAAGCTCCTTAATATTGATTGTTATGCGATTACGCTATTTTTTCGTTGCTAGCGTTTAATCAACGTAGAAGGTTTGATCAAATTTAATTTCGCCATTAGTCCCATTTTGGAACACATCAATTGTAAATTTGAAACTCTCTTCATTGGCATGATTAAGTTCAGCTATGTAGTAAATAGCCTTACCTTCACGTACTTCACGAAAGGCGAGCTTCTTTTCGGTGCCGAGTAAGTTTCGCGCCTTTCCAGATAGCTGTGCCGTCACCGCAGGCTTTCCTTTGGCTGAAGTATCAAGCACGGTTACATTCACTACTGCTGAATATCGGCTACGTGTAATACGGTAAGTATTGGCAACTTCTGGCGTTAGAAATGTCGATGGAAAGCTTGAATAATGCACTTCAAGATTACCGATATTTTTGAGTTGTTCTGCTTGAGCTGGTAATGCGATAAAGAGCACTGCCGACAATAAACATAGAATACGAATCATGACATTATCCTTTTAGATACCCACCTGATAATAAAAGACCGCAATCATCAGATGGGTATTACAAACTTCCTTTAGTATAGCTGTAATGCCCTATAGCAACTCTGCGATCACCGGCGGAATTTCTCGTGGACTTTCAATACGCACTTGTTTATGACGACCTTGCATTCCTTTCTCTATCAGCACTTGGCCTTTAGCGACGCGAAATTGTTTTGCCAGAAATTTACTTAAGTGTGCATTGGCTTTGCCATCAACGGGTGGTGCTGTAATTGCTATTTTTAGCTCTTCACCGTGCAAGCCAACGATTTGATCGCGGCTTGCTTTCGGTTGAATGTACAGGCGAATAAGTAAATCATCGCCTGTTTTACTTACAGCACTTTGGCTCATAGTTGGAACCAAACCGGACCGATCAAATCACCCATCAGAAAGTTAGCGAACTGCAGGCCAAGAAATAGCACTAATACGCTTAAATCTAAACCGCCCATTGCCGGAATAACACGACGAATAGGCGCTGTTAGTGGTTCTGTTAGTTGATGCATGACAAATTCAATTGGGTTACGACCTTGGCTTACCCAGCTAAGGATGGCACGAAGCAGTAGAATCCAAAATAGAAGGCCACCAGCTGCTTTTAGCAGAGATAGTGCACCAATCCATAAGAAGTCAGGGCTAAATACAATGCCGCCATTGAGTGCTAATTGTAGTGTTAAAAACTTACCAATACTTAGCACATAAGCGAAAATTAATGTCGCTAAATCAAAACCACCGATAGGCGGAATGATACGGCGAAGGGGGGCAACAATAGGTTGTGTTGCTTTCACTACAAACTGAGAGAACGGGTTGTAGAAATCAGCACGAGCCCATTGTAGCCATATTCTAATTAACACGACCATAATGTAGAGGTCGAAAACAGTACTTACTAAAAAACCAAGAGAGTTCATATATTAACCTTAAAACAGTTTTTCCATTTCTTCAGCGCGAGATACCGCAGCACGCATTGCTTTGGCTACGATATCACTAAGTTGGTGTTCGTTAAATGTGCGAATGGCTTCTGCCGTTGTTCCACCTTTTGATGTTACTTGCTCGCGCAAGGTCGATAATTCAGTCTCGGGATTCGCCTTTACTAGTTCTGCCGCCCCTAATGCGGATTGCTGAACGAGTAAACGTGCTGTATCGGCATCGAAACCTTGTTTAATCGCTTCTTTTTGCATTGCTTCCATAAAGAGAAAGAAATAAGCCGGTGCACTACCTGCTGCAGCGATCACACCGTTAATATCTGATTCTTGTTGCACCCAACAGGCTTCACCCACTGCTTGCATTAGTTGTTCTGCATAGACTTTATCATTTACAGATACACTTTGTGATGCGAATAGGCCACTCATGCCTTTACCGATCAATGATGGCGTATTAGGCATCACTCGAACAAGATTAAGCTCAGTATTTAGCATTTCATTTAAACGAGAAGCAGAGATACCTGCTGCAATTGAAATGACTAATTTATTCGAGAAGTTGATATCTTGCAGTGCACTACAAACGCTTTCCATTAATTGGGGCTTAACCGCAAGCACAATGACATCAGCTTGCTGCGCAGCGCGTAGGTTATCGGCATCGGTATGAATACCATAATCACGCGCTAAAGGTTCACGACGCGCTTCGCTAGGAGCCGTTGCGGTAATCTTATTGGCTGGGTAGCCACTTGCAACTAACCCTGCAATGATTGAACGCGCCATATTGCCTGCGCCAATGAAGGTGATCGAGCGTTGTTCCATGAAAAATCCTTATTAAATAAGTAGAGAGGAGGCGAATTTCTCGTCTCTGTCTACGTGTAATCACGTGCGCCGAAAATCGCAGTACCAATGCGTACTATTGTACTGCCTGCTGCGATGGCTGCGTCCATATCACCGCTCATACCCATAGATAATGTGTCGATCTGTGGGTATTTTATGTGTAATTGTTGTTGTGCATCCGCCAGTAATTTAAAGGCTGCATATTGACAGTCATAACTGTCGGCTTTTTGTGGGATCGACATCAATCCACGCAAGACCAAATTGGGCATGGTTGCAATCTCATCCGCTAAAGCAGCTAAGTCGTTAATATTAACGCCTGATTTACTCTCTTCACCGCTGGTATTAACCTGTAGCAATATATTCAGAGGCGCCATACTTGATGGACGTTGTTCATTGAGTCTTCGCGCCGTTTTAATACGATCAACTGAATGCACCCAATCGAAATGCTCTGCAATTGGGCGTGTTTTATTGGATTGTATTGGACCAATAAAGTGCCAAACAATTTCTTCAGTTTGTGCACGATTTGCAAAATGCTGCACTTTTTCAACGCCTTCCTGCACGTAGTTTTCACCAAATGCACGCTGACCCGCCGCAATTGCATCATCAATTGCCGCGATTGGTTTTGTTTTACTTACCGCCAAGAGTTGCACGGAATCTGTTGTTCGACCGCATTTTTCGGTCGCAGAAGTTATCTGACTGATGACCTGTTCAATATTTTGTTTGATACTACTCATAATTGATTCTTGAGGAAAAGTTATGGATATCACAGAACTACTGGACTTTAGTGTAAAGCATAATGCGTCAGATCTGCACCTTTCTGCGGGTGTTCCACCAATGATCCGTGTTGATGGTGATGTTAGAAAACTCAGCCTACCAGCTTTAGACCATTCAGAAGTACACCGTTTAGTGTTCGACATTATGAACGATGCACAGCGCCGTGAATACGAAGAAAGGCTGGAAGTCGATTTTTCATTTGAATTACCTAATGTAGGTCGCTTTCGTGTGAATGCGTTTCATCAATCTCGTGGTGGCGCTGCAGTATTTAGAACGATTCCTGTCGCAATTCCCACCCTCGAATCACTTAATGTGCCCGATGTTTTTTATAAAATCGCGCAATGTCAGCGTGGTTTAGTTTTGGTAACAGGGGCGACTGGTTCAGGTAAGTCCACTACGATTGCCGCCTTAGTGGATTATATTAACGAAAATACCAATAGCCATATATTAACCATTGAAGATCCGGTGGAATTTGTACATACCAGTAAGCGTTGTTTGATCAACCAGCGTGAAGTACACCGTGATACGCACAGTTTTCACAATGCATTGCGTTCTGCCTTGCGTGAAGACCCTGATGTGATTGTGGTGGGGGAATTGCGTGATCAAGAAACCATTAGCTTGGCACTGACAGCTGCTGAAACGGGGCATTTGGTATTAGGTACTCTGCACACTAGCTCTGCGGCGAAAACTGTCGACCGTATTATCGATGTATTTCCGGGTAATGATAAGGACATGGTACGTTCAATGCTGTCTGAATCGTTACGTGCCGTGGTATCACAAAGTCTGCTCAAAAGTGTCAATGGTGGGCGAGTTGCAGCGCATGAAGTAATGATCGCCACCCCCGCGATTAGAAACCTGATCCGAGAAAGCAAAGTTGCGCAAATGTATTCAATGATCCAAACGGGATCATCTATGGGTATGCAAACCATGGAACAAAGCGTCAAAATGTTGGTGGCACAAGGTAGTGTTGATTCTGAGGAAGGGCGTCGTATAGTCAATGGTGCATCATCAATCATGTAAATAAACATCATTGGCTTACTATCGCTGTGCGGTTTGTAGCCGAGAATAACCCTTTTCTATTGGAATTTTAAACGAAGGAACGAGAATGAAGCTGCAAGATATTCTCAATGAAGTCGTCAGCAAAAAAGCATCGGATTTATATATTACTGTTGATTCACCTTGTCTATTACGTATTGACGGTCACCTGTATGCATTAGGTGAAGAATTAATGCGTGAAGGGGTTGATGCATTGTTTGATGAAGCGATGGATCGGGAGTTATACCAAGAATTTGTCACGACACGTGAAGCCAATTTTGCATTAGTACGTGGTGATATGCGTTTTCGGGTGAGTGCATTTTGGCAGCGTGAATTACCGGGTATGGTCATTCGTCGAATTGAAACTAATATTCCTGATTTGACTGATCTTAATTTGCCCATTGATATGCAAAGAATGGCGTTAGCAAAGCGTGGTTTAGTGCTCATTGTCGGTGCGACAGGCTCGGGTAAATCGACCTCAATGGCGGCTATGACTGGCTATCGAAATAAAAACCGTAGTGGTCATATTTTAACGGTAGAAGATCCCATTGAGTTTGTGCATAAACATGATCGCTGCATCGTTACACAGCGTGAAGTGGGGCTAGATACTGAGAGCTATGAAGTTGCACTAAAGAACTCGCTACGCCAAGCACCAGATATGATTTTAATTGGTGAGATACGCACGCCTGAAACCATGGAATACGCAATGAACTTTGCTGAAACCGGGCATCTGTGCATGGCGACGCTACATGCCAATAATGCCAATCAGGCACTGGAGAGAATTCTGCACTTAGTGCCGAAAGAACGCCGAGATCAGTTTTTGTTTGATCTGTCTTTAAACCTTAAATGTATTTTGGCACAACAGTTGATCCCTGATGCACATGGTATTGGTCGGCATGCGACATTTGAATTATTGCTGAATACGCCACGCGTGGCAGATCTTATTCGTCGTGGCGAATTGCATGAGATCAAAGATGTAATGGCGAAGTCAGGTGAATCCGGCATGATGACGTTTGATCAATCACTTTATCAATTATTTAGTGAAGGAAAGATCACTGAACAAGATGCACTCCACCATGCAGATTCTGCGAACGATCTACGCTTGATGATCAAGGTAGGGGCTCAAAATAAGATGGGCGGCAGTGCGTTAGATGGCGTAACCGTTGAATTGTGATTGGCAGTTTTAGAGTAGCTATGATCCTAAAGCTATAAATGCTGCTAATTGTTGTAACTATCTATAATTTAACACTTAAATTAAGTAGCAAGATCCTGATGTACAGCTTGTATAGCTTTGGAGTTATAGTAGTCCAAAAGCTGTACAAGCTGATCAAGCAAGGTAAATACTGGATCTTTATCTTCAGTTCATAAATAACTAGGCAGGTGAGGTAGGTTGGCGCTGTTTTTTGTTCAAAAAGCTGTACAAGATGATCATTTGCTGTATTTAAGCGGATTTATAACGATGATGATCAAGATAGGAGTGCTGGCAGAAAAGTGTGTATGTATCGGGAAAATGACGAGGAAGATACGAGCACCGAAATGCAATTCGATACTCGTATCTATTTAACCGTATTGGCGTTCAAACCAGCTTTCTAAAATAACCACTGCTGATTGTGAATCGATATTACCTTTACTTAATGAACGGTATCCACCACGTTCAAATAAGTCTGCTTTTGCTTCAACAGTACTTAATCGTTCGTCGTGTAGCTCAACAACACAACCGAACCGACCGTGAATACGATTGGCGAATTTTTTTGCGCGAGGGGTAATACTTTCAAGCTCTCCACCTTCTAAGTCGAGAGGTAGGCCAACAACGACTAAATCGGGCTGCCATTCTTTTAAAATTTTACCAATGTCATCCCAGTTGGGAATGCCATCTTTTGCTTTAAGTGCAGCTAAAGGGTTTGCTGTACCTGTTAGTTCTTGACCGATTGCAACACCAATACTTTTTGTGCCGTAATCAAATGCTAATACACTGCGTGAGTTACTCATGCATGTCCTTTTTCGATCGAAAGGTTGGCCGGGTTTATACCTAAGCGGGCGACGGCAGTATCCCATCGCTCATTTATAGGGGTTTCAAAAATCACTTCAGCGTCGGCTTCCATCGTTAACCAGCTATTTTCGGCTAGCTCTTGCTCTAATTGCCCTGCAGACCATCCTGCATAACCTAATGCGACGATGAATTTTTCCGGTGCTTCGCTAGTACCTAGTAACGGTAAAATATCTTGTGATGTGGTTACCGATAGCTCATCGTTAATGCTGATACTCGAATCAAACTGACCTTTGGGCTGATGCAAAACAAAGCCTCGATCTTCAGAAACAGGTCCGCCGTTTAATACCGATTGCGTTAGGCTATCGGGGTTATTCAAGGGAAGATCACGCTCGACTTCAATCTGTTCAAGCATATTGCCAACAGATATTTCAATTGGCAAATTGATGACTAAGCCCATAGCACCTTCTTCATTGTGCTCACAAACATACACAACCCCACGTTTAAAATGTGGGTCTTGCATGCTAGGCATGGCGACTAGAAAATGGTTAGTTAAATTCATAGATCACACCGACAGCTAATTGAAAAATATGATTCTCTACCTACAGTATGCAGAGTATTTTAGGGAATTGGTATTAGGGGGTGTTGATCTTGCAATATTGTTGTGATTAAAGAGTAAAAATTCTTCAGACAAGGTACGAAGAGAGGGGTTGGCTTAGCCTGATTATGCTTATTAGAGGAACGCAGTCTTGCCATCTTTAAACATCTACGTTGTTAATGCGAAGGTAAGATATAAATGAAGGTGGTTGTATGATCTCTGCTCTTATTTTAATAAGAGCAGAGATTCAATGTGTTATGGGCTCTGTTGAAAGATCAACGAGCTCTAATCACACTGCTTTATTTCTCTAATCGACGCTCGATTGCATCCATTAGCTTACCTGTAATAGAAATATCGAAAGCAGCTTCGATCTCACGAATACACGTTGGGCTTGTTACGTTAATTTCCGTTAGTTTGTCACCGATAACATCCAATCCGACAAAGATCAGACCTTTTTCTTTCAATATCGGTGCAACGGTTTCTGCAATCATGCGATCGGTTTCACTGATAGGGCGTGCTTCACCACGACCGCCTGCTGCTAGGTTACCGCGCGTCTCACCTTTAGCGGGAATACGTGCTAAGCAATATGGCATTGGCTCGCCATCTACCACCAGAATGCGCTTATCACCATTGCTGATATCTGGTACGAATGTTTGCGCCATACAGTAGGTGGTGCCCATTGCTGTAAGGGTTTCAATAATCACAGAGACATTCGGATCGCCCTTCATTACACGGAAGATAGAAGAACCGCCCATGCCATCTAAAGGTTTTAGGATCACATCACCGTGTTCTTGGTGGAATGCTTTTAGTTTATCTGCACGACGAGTAACCATTGTTGTTGGGGTTAGCTCTGGGAACCATGCTGTAAATAATTTTTCATTACAATCACGTAGGCTCTGAGGTTTGTTTACGATCAGCGCACCTTCGTTTTCTGCACGCTCAAGAATATAGGTCGCATAGATATATTCAGTATCGAACGGGGGATCTTTGCGCATTAATACAGCGTCTAAATCTGATAATGCGATTTCTTGTTCACTTTGGAATTCAAACCAACCGTTTGGATCTTCTTGTAAGCTAACCACGCGAGTACGAGCAACGGCTTTGCCTTGTTCTAAAGACAAATCGTTCATTTCCATATAATGGATTTCCCAACCGCGACGCTGTGCTTCCATCATCATGGCAAAGCTGGAATCTTTTTTAATGTTGATAGACTCGATTGGGTCCATCACGATGCCCAGTTTGATCATTTGTATCTCCTAATCTGTCGTTGGTTTGGTTAACCTAAATCACCAAAGCGTACTTGAAGTGCTGTAATCGCTGTCATTGCTGTTGTTTCGGTACGAAGTACACGCGGACCAAGCAAGATTTCATCGAACTTATATTGCTCTGTCATGCCAATTTCCTCAGCAGACAAGCCGCCTTCCGGACCAATAAGCAAGCGTACTTTTGTTACAGGCTCAGGCAAAGTATTGATCGAGTAGTTTGCTCGAGGGTGTAAGTTCAGTTTTAAACCATCGTACTCTTCAGCACACCAGTCTTCTAGTTTCATTACTGGCCGGATTTCAGGGATCACATTACGGCCACATTGCTCGCAGGCTGCAATTACAATTTTTTGCCATTGTGATAGTTTCTTTTCAAAACGTTCGGCATTAAGTTTTACGCCGCAACGCTCTGAAATCAGGGGAGTAATTGTCTTAACGCCCAGCTCTACTGATTTCTGGATGGTAAATTCCATTTTCTCACCACGAGAAATCACCTGTCCTAGGTGAATGTTAAGCGGAGACTCAATGCTGTTTTCGTTGCGGCACTGGATCTCTACTTCAACACTTTTCTTGCTGGCTGTGCTAATAACGGCTGGAAATTCAGCATCGCTACCATCGAACAACAACACTTCCTGACCCACTTGCATGCGCATAACACGACCAACGTGATTGGCAGCGTCATCGCTTAACATTACCTTGCCTTGTGAAGGTAATAGTTCAGGGTGGTAAATTCGGGGGATTCTCATGGCGAGGTCGATAACCTGTAATAATTTAATGTTCTTGCGTGAATATTAACATGGATGCGAGAAGAGCGAATTACAAGGTTAAGGGAAAATAACATCGAGATTAGCAGCAGGGGATAGTCTTCGTTACTCACGTTATAATCGATAACGTGAGTAACGCTATAAAATTAGTAACCCGATTTTTGACAGGCTTTAAGCACAAAGCTGTTGTGATTATCTTGAATGTTAGCAATCCGACGGTCGCGTTCACATTCCCATGTACTTACAGGGTATTGTCGGTTCCATGCTTCCATTAACTGACGTTGCTGACTAGATAACGCCATTTTATATTCTTGGTTCATGTACAGATAGGTACGTGCAATGGCTCCACGTGATTGCTCTGGTGGATCAGCACGGCGATTTTTGAAATCAATTTTCATGTCACACTGACCATAAGAAGCGCCTTTATTGCCATTCCATGGTAAGAATGCGTAGTTAGAACGATCGCCATTCACCTCACCAACCGCTGGTGTTAAATTATGAAGATCGGCCTGCATAGAACGATAGGCTGGATTCATTTTCGTGGCGCAAGAGCGGCCTTTATAGGCTTTTCCTTTACTGTTCACACATTGAGGGTGACCTTCACGCCATTCTACAAATGCTCGGCCAAAGTTTTCGGCCGGTACCACGTGTTCCCACTCTATTCGGTTAGCCCGTTTTTCTTGTTTACGAATCTCATAACCACAACTCGCAAGATCAGGCAGCCCTTTTTTACCTTGCCATGTAATAGCACAGCCGCAGTAGAAGCTGGTGGGGTGATCTTGATAGATCTCAACGGCGAGACGCTTTGCTTTACTAAATGAAGAAGGGGGAGCGGCAAGGGCTGTTGCTGGCAATAGTAAGAGTACTAGCCATGTAAATGGTCTGTTCATTGGATATCCTGCGCTGAAAATCAGTCTAACAAGCTTATCAATATCCAATTATTTTAGAAGCACTTCACTGTTTTTATTATTGTTAATTACATTTATTGATCAACAATCACAAGTATAATAACGAGGTTTATCTATTTTTATCTGCGGTCGCGTTATACCAATTTAGATTGGTGTTATATCTTTGGTGACAATGCTTGACGGCACTGGGTGCAGTGGTAAAGGGTTTGTTGGCGGATAATTTTATTATGGCGGCGAATACTCAGATGATGATCGCGGCAGGCGCAATGATAAAGAAACGTTGAACCGCGCACTGATGAGATATCAAAACTGTGGGTGGTGCGAGCAGGGATCCCAAAGACTTGAGTCATCATTGTTTGCCACTCTTTGCCATGTGGTCGAACACGTCCAAACAGTTTAAAAGTGAGTAAATGGGCGACTTCATGAGGCACAACTTCATTTATGAATGCCTCTGGATTTTCAGCGAGTAACACTGGATTAAACCGTACTTCCCACTGTGAATAACGAGCACTGCCTGCAATTTTTCCACGCTGTTTAAAGCTAACAACGGGTATATCAAATGACTGGTTTAATTTTTTTTCAGCAAGAGCAATACAATCGCGTGCTTTATTAATGACCTGAGTGTGAAGAGGGGGCATGCATTTTTCTTTCGTTGGTAATGAGTCGACGATTTTAAAGATTGTATACCCAAGTTACCTCAAGATGCTCGTTTCAGCGAGAATTTGTTGGGCTCTAGGCAAGGCACTTATTTATAGACCTAGTTGTTCTACGTTGAAAATAAGTAACACCGGATAGAGCCCAACAAAACTCGCCCTTCGGGAGTGATTCAGCGTATCTACTTCTGTGTCAAATGTGTTTGAAAGGGAATGCCATTCCTACACACATTTCCCTTGAATTAAATACGCTGATATCACTCTGAATCCTGCATCTTGAGGTAGCTTGGGTATACGCTAATTTTCATATATAAAAAAAGGAAGCCAAGGCTTCCTTTTTATTAGCTGTTGTACCACTTTGCTTACTTAATGTTAGCGAAGTCGCGTAGCATTTCAACTTTATCAGTCGCTTCCCAAGGGAATTCTTCACGACCAAAGTGACCGTATGCTGCTGTTTTCTTGTAGATTGGCTGAAGCAGGTCAAGCATTTCGATTAGGCCGTATGGGCGTAAATCGAAGTTTTGACGAACAGCATCAACAATGATGTCATGAGACACTTTTTCAGTACCAAACGTTTCAACCATGATAGATGTTGGATCTGCAACACCAATCGCGTATGAAAGCTGAATTTCACAACGCGCAGCCAGACCAGCAGCAACAATGTTTTTAGCAACATAACGTGCTGCGTAAGCTGCTGAACGGTCAACTTTTGATGGATCTTTACCTGAGAATGCACCGCCACCGTGACGTGCTGCACCGCCGTATGTATCAACAATAATCTTACGACCAGTAAGACCACAGTCACCCATAGGGCCACCGATAACGAAACGACCCGTTGGGTTGATGAAGAATTTAGTTTCTTTAGTCAGCCACTCTGAAGGCAGTACTGGCTTGATGATTTCTTCCATTACTGCTTCTTGCAATACAGGTAGATCAATACAGTCGCTGTGCTGAGTTGAAAGAACCACTGCATCGATACCAACAATTTTACCTTGATCGTATGCGAATGTTACCTGGCTTTTTGCATCTGGGCGTAACCAAGGTAGCGTACCGTTTTTACGTACTTTAGCTTGACGCTCAACTAAACGGTGCGCATACGTAACAGGTGCAGGCATTAGCACGTCTGTTTCGTCTGATGCGTAACCAAACATGATGCCTTGGTCACCAGCGCCTAGTTCGCGCGGATCTTCACGGTCAACACCTTGATTGATGTCTGGAGACTGCTTACCGATTGCACTTAATACAGCACAAGAGTTTGCGTCAAAACCCATTTCAGAGTTTACGTAGCCGATTTCACGAACCGTCTCACGTGTAATTTCTTCGATATCAACCCATGCAGAAGTGGTGATTTCACCGCCAACCATTACCATGCCGGTTTTTACATAAGTCTCACAAGCAACACGTGCTTTTGGGTCTTGCTCTAGAATTGCATCCAAGACTGCATCTGAGATTTGGTCTGCAATTTTATCTGGATGACCTTCCGATACAGACTCAGAAGTAAACAGGTGTTTTGCCATGAGTATTCTCACTTCATTAACATTGATTGATAAGCGATAGCTCTGGTGAATACTTGCTTGTAAATCATTACAGGCATACACGGATATACGTTTGTATGTATAGAGCTACCTCCGTCTAGACGGCTATAATACTCGAAGTAGTTATAAAATCAACAGCACGAAGAGTAAGGTCATCTTTATTTCGTGGAAGCAAACGTTTCCCTTAACTGCTTTTATTTACAGTAGCTTAGTGATGCTTATTTTCAGCCTATTGAAAATAGGCTAATTTTCTTCAGGAAAACGATTGCAGTAAGGGGGCTGTCTTTGCGACAATACCCGCCCGCCGAATCATGGTTAATTGGTCGCGTTTTTGCTGACCGATAACTTAAAATATACAGTCTACGAATTTCTGGAGCAGACATGTCTTCACGTAACGCTAATTCTCGTAAAGAGCTGGCAAATGCAATCCGTGCCCTAAGTATGGACGGTGTTCAACAAGCTAACTCTGGCCACCCTGGTGCACCAATGGGTATGGCTGATATCGCTGAAGTACTGTGGCGCAGCCACATGAACCACAACCCACAGAACCCACAGTGGGCTGATCGCGACCGTTTCATTTTGTCAAACGGCCACGGTTCAATGCTAATTTATTCTCTGCTTCACCTAACAGGTTACGATCTGTCGATTAGCGACCTGAAAAACTTCCGTCAACTTCACTCTAAAACACCGGGCCACCCTGAATACGGTTACGCACCAGGTGTTGAAACGACGACAGGTCCACTGGGCCAGGGTATTACCAACGCGGTAGGTATGGCGATTGCTGAAAAAGCAATGGCAGATCAGTTCAACCGTGACGGCCATGATATCGTCGATCACTTCACTTACACCTTTATGGGTGATGGCTGCATGATGGAAGGTATTTCTCATGAAGCATGTTCTCTAGCGGGTACGCTGGGTCTTGGCAAGCTGGTTGCTTTCTGGGATGACAACGGTATCTCTATCGATGGTGAAGTAGAAGGTTGGTTCACTGACGATACACCTAAGCGTTTTGAAGCGTACGGCTGGCATGTTATTCCTGCGGTTGATGGTCACGATGCTGACGCAATCAACGCGGCAATCGAAGCAGCAAAAGCGGAAACAGGTAAGCCAACGCTTATTTGTACTAAGACTGTTATCGGCTTTGGTTCGCCAAACAAAGCGGGTACACACGATTGTCACGGTGCTCCTCTAGGTGCTGAAGAAATCACAGCTGCACGTGAATTCCTTGGCTGGAACCACGGTCCTTTCGAAATCCCTGCTGACATTGCAGCTGAGTGGGACGCGAAAGAAGCTGGCTCTGCAAAAGAATCGGCATGGGACGAGAAGTTTGCAGCATACGCAGCGGCTCACCCTGAACTAGCCGCTGAATTTAAGCGTCGTTCTGTTGGTGATCTTCCTGCTAACTGGGAAGCTGAAACAAGTAAAATCATCGCTGATCTTCAAGCGAACCCAGCAAACATTGCTTCACGTAAAGCGTCTCAAAACGCACTAGAAGCATTCGGTAAGCTTGTTCCTGAATTCATGGGCGGCTCTGCTGACCTTGCACCGTCTAACTTGACGATGTGGTCGGGTTCAAAAGCACTAGAAGCTGGCGACTTTAGCGGTAACTACATCCACTATGGTGTACGTGAATTCGCAATGACCGCTATCATCAACGGCATGGCGCTACACGGCGGTTTCGTACCTTACGGTGCAACATTCCTAATGTTCATGGAATACGCACGTAACGCAATGCGTATGGCTGCGCTGATGAAAATTCAGAACATTCAGGTGTACACACACGACTCAATCGGTCTGGGTGAAGATGGTCCTACGCACCAGCCAGTAGAGCAGATTGCTTCACTGCGCCTAACACCTAACATGAGCACATGGCGTCCATGTGATCAGGTTGAATCTGCAGTTGCTTGGAAACTGGCAATCGAACGTAAAGATGGCCCTACAGCGCTAATCTTCTCGCGTCAGAACCTAGCACAACAACCACGTACAGATGCGCAAGTTGCTGATATCGCGAAGGGTGGTTACATCCTGAAAGATTGTGAAGGTAAGCCAGAGCTTATTCTTATCGCAACAGGCTCTGAAGTTGAGCTAGTAACAGAAGCTTACGCCCAGCTAACTGCTGATGGCCGTAAAGTTCGCGTTGTTTCTATGCCAGCAACAGATACATTCGATAAGCAAGATGCTGCTTACCGTGAATCTGTATTACCGTCTGATGTGACTGCACGTATCGCAGTTGAAGCCGGTATTGCTGATTTCTGGTACAAGTATGTAGGCTTCGATGGTCGCATCATCGGTATGACAACATTTGGTGAGTCTGCACCAGCAGGCGAGCTATTCAAGATGTTTGGCTTTACGGTTGAAAACGTTGTTGATACAGCAAAAGAGCTTCTTGCTTAATTGTTGACGATCCCTTGAATGGAATTTCTCTATTTTAAGGTGATTTATTTCGCAGTGTGAAAAAAAGGCTTCCGATGGAGGCCTTTTTTATTGGAAAATGTGAACTAAAACGACTGTTTTTCAGTATTTTCGTCTTTATTATCAGTCTTTATTGTACTTACATAGTTGATTTTATTGTTTTATCTTGGTGTTGAGTGAGAGCTGTCACAATTATCGTGATTCCAAGCGGAGCTTGTTATACACTAGCGCTGTTGATTACTTTTGTAGCACGGATATGACACTAAAAGTCGCAATTAACGGATTTGGTCGCATCGGACGCAGTGTGCTTCGCGCATTGTACGAGAGCGGCAAACACCACCACATCAGTGTCGTGGCAGTCAATGAATTGGCTGAGCCTGAAGCTATGGCTCACTTATTACAATATGACTCTAGCCATGGACGTTTCTTTAAGCCTGTCTCACATGATCAAGAGCATTTGTTTATTGCTCATGAAAATGGAGAACGGGATGATATTCGTATCTTGCATCAAAGCGATATAAACCTCCTTCCTTGGCATAATTTAGATGTCGATATAGTTCTTGATTGTACTGGGGTATATGGTTCTCGCGAAGATGGTCTTGCCCATATCAAAGCAGGTGCCAAGAAAGTTTTATTCTCTCACCCTGCCGCGAATGATATCGACAATACCATTATCTATGGTGTTAACCACAAAACACTCACATCAGAACACCGCATTGTTTCTAATGGCTCATGTACGACGAATTGTATCGTAACTGTCATTAAGATTATTGATGATGCTTTTGGCATTGAATCTGGCACCATCACCACTATTCACTCAGCGATGAATGATCAACAAGTAATTGATGGTTATCATTCAGATCTACGCCGAACGCGTGCCGCGAGTCAGTCTATTATTCCTGTTGATACCAAACTGCATCTTGGAATTGGACGTATATTTCCGAAATTTGCTGACAAATTTGAAGCGATTTCGGTCAGAGTTCCTACAATTAACGTCACTGCGATGGATTTAAGTGTCACAGTTAAGACAAATGTGAAAGTTAATGACGTAAATCAAGCCTTGTCTGATGTGTCTCGTTGTACATTAGAAAGCATAGTGGATTACACCGAAGCACCTTTGGTCTCTATTGACTTTAATCACGATCCCCATAGCGCGATAGTCGATGGCACGCAAACGCGTGTCAGTAATAAGCATTTAATCAAGTTGCTTGTGTGGTGTGATAACGAATGGGGATTCGCGAATCGTATGTTAGATACGGCGTTGGCAATGCATGCTTCTGATGCTGCACAACATAGCGAAGCAAAACCGCAATAAAGAATTATTAGGGCTTAGCACCAAGCGTGCTGGGTTCGTACAAACTTTAATTTTTATTTTTAACACTGTTGAGAGGACGAACAATGTCTGTAATCAAGATGACTGATCTGGAACTTGCTGGTAAGCGCGTATTTATTCGTGCAGATCTAAACGTACCAGTTAAAGAAGGTAAAGTAACTTCTGATGCACGTATCCTTGCATCTCTACCTACAATTAAGCGTTGCCTAGAAGCTGGCGCTAAAGTAATGGTTACTTCTCACCTTGGTCGTCCAACGGAAGGCGAGTACAACGAAGAGTTCTCTCTAGCTCCAGTAGTTAACTACTTAAATGACGCACTAGATTGTGACGTTAAACTAGCGAAAGATTACCTAGATGGTCTTGAACTAAATGCTGGTGAGCTAGTTGTTCTTGAAAACGTTCGCTTTAACAAAGGCGAAAAGAAGAACGAAGAAGAGCTTTCTAAGAAATATGCAGCACTATGTGACATCTTCGTAATGGATGCATTCGGTACGGCTCACCGTGCACAAGCATCTACTCATGGTGTTGGCATGAACGCACCTATCGCGTGTGCTGGTCCTCTACTAGCTGCTGAACTTGAAGCACTTGGCAAAGCAATGGACAACCCTGCTCGTCCACTTGTTGCAATCGTTGGTGGTTCTAAAGTATCAACTAAGCTGACTGTTCTTGAGTCGCTATCTAAAATTGCTGACCAACTTGTTGTTGGTGGTGGCATCGCGAACACATTCATTGCAGCTGAAGGCCACAACGTTGGTAAATCACTGTACGAAGCCGATTTAGTTGAAACAGCTAAAAAGCTAATGAAAGACTGTGCGATTCCTGTTGCAACTGACGTTGCATGTGCAAAAGCATTCGATGAGAACGCAGAAGCTGAAATCAAGCACGTTTCTGAAGTTCAAGACGACGACATGATCTTCGACCTAGGTCCAGATTCAACAGCCGCTCTTGCTGAAATCATCAGCAATGCAAAGACAATTCTTTGGAATGGCCCTGTTGGCGTATTTGAATTCAAAAACTTTGAAGCGGGTACTGCTGGTATTTCTAAAGCAATTGCAGATTCTGAAGGTTTCTCTGTTGCTGGCGGCGGTGACACATTAGCGGCTATCGACAAGTTCGGTATCAAGGCTGACGTTTCTTACATTTCTACTGGCGGCGGCGCGTTCCTTGAGTTCGTTGAGGGTAAAGTATTACCTGCAGTTGCTATGCTAGAAGAACGTGCAAAAGCATAATTAAATAGGAAGGGAGTGAATGCTCCCTTCTTTTAATGTTTGTGAATCTGATCAACTTTTTATAGAATGCTGACCAGAAGCAAACGTTTGCAAAATTTCGTTTAATATTTAACACCGACTACGTAAGTTAATAGGACTAATTGTTATGTCTAAGATCTTCGATTTTGTAAAACCTGGCGTAATTTCTGGCGACGACGTTCAGAAAGTATTTGCAGTAGCAAAAGAAAACAAATTTGCTCTTCCAGCTGTTAACGTTGTTAACACTGACACTATCAATGGTGTTCTAGAAGCAGCTTCTAAAGTTAAAGCGCCAGTTGTTGTTCAGTTCTCTAACGGCGGTGCTGGTTTCTTCGCTGGTAAAGGCGTTAAACTTGAAGGTCAAGGTGCACAAATCCTTGGTGCTGTAGCTGGTGCAAAATACGTTCACGCTGTAGCTGAATCTTACGGTGTTCCAGTTATTCTTCATACTGACCACGCAGCTAAGAAACTTCTTCCATGGATCGACGGTCTACTAGATGCTGGTGAAGAGTTCTTCGCACAAACTGGTAAGCCTCTTTTCTCTTCTCACATGATCGACCTTTCTGAAGAGTCTCTAGAAGAAAATATCGAAATCTGTGGTCAGTACCTAGAGCGTATGGCTAAGATGGGTATGACTCTAGAAATCGAACTAGGTTGTACTGGTGGCGAAGAAGATGGCGTTGATAACTCTGATATGGATGCGTCTGAGCTTTATACTTCTCCTGAAGATGTAGCTTACGCATACGAGAAACTAAACGCTATTAGCCCACGTTTCACTATCGCTGCTTCTTTCGGTAACGTACACGGTGTTTACCAAGCGGGTAACGTTGTTCTTACTCCAACTATCCTACGTGATTCTCAAGCATACTGTGCAGAGAAGTTCGGTATCGCACCTAACGCACTAAACTTCGTATTCCACGGTGGTTCTGGTTCTTCTGAAGCAGAAATCCAAGAGTCTATCGGCTACGGTGTTATCAAAATGAACATCGATACTGATACTCAGTGGGCTTCATGGGATGGCGTTCGTACTTACGAAGCTGAAAACCGTGATTTCCTACAAGGTCAAATCGGTAACCCAACTGGCGAATCTGCGCCAAACAAGAAATACTATGATCCACGCGTTTGGTTACGTGCTGGTCAAGCGTCAATGGTTACGCGTCTAGAGAAAGCATTCTCTGACCTTAACGCAATCGACGTACTGTAATTTATTACAGAATAATCCACGCTTAGGCGTTGGACATTGAGATTATTAAAGCCCGCATTTAGCGGGCTTTTTTTGTTTTGAAACAATACGTTAGATTTTTAGATATTCTTTCTTCGATTTTATTTATGATTATTTATTTTTGTTAGATATTTTTTATTACCTTAACAGCAATAATTTACTTAATAATTCTGACTTTAGTAAATCTTTGGCAGCAAATTATAAAAACGCTGTTATATTAATAGGCAAGTTTGACCCGATATTATGACTCTTCTACGCAACTTATCTGTGAATACGTTGCGTAAAAATAATAGTTGGTGGTTACGGGACTAATAATTAGAGAGACTTATAATGACTGAGAGCGTTACTGACAAGGTTGTCGATACAATTACAGATAATGAATTAACAGAAACGATGTTAAGTGCTGGTAATTGGGTGGCTGATAACCAAGAGTTATTACTGCAATATGCTGTGAATCTTATTTCGGCAGTCTTGATATTATTTATTGGTAATATCATTGTAAAAACCATTGCCAATGGCGTAGCGAAAATGCTGCGTAAGAAAGACATGGACGAAGCCGTTGTTGAGTTCTTACACTCATTGGTTCGTTACTTGTTATTCGTCATTGTTCTAATTGCAGCTTTAGGGCGTTTAGGTGTTCAAACGGCTTCTGTGGTTGCAGTAATTGGTGCCGCTGGTTTAGCTATTGGTTTAGCGCTGCAAGGGTCGTTATCTAACTTTGCTGCTGGCGTATTGATTGTCGCCTTCCGTCCATTTAAGTCTGGTGACTATGTGGAAATTGGTGGTGTGGCGGGTTCTGTTGAATCAATCCAGATTTTCCAAACTATTCTAACAACACCTGATAATAAAATGGTTGTTGTACCCAACGGTGCAGTAATTGGTAGTGCAATTACTAACTACTCTCGTCATGAGACTCGTCGTATTGATTACGTGATTGGTGTTTCTTATAACGCTGATTTGAAAAAAACGAAAGAAGTGCTGACGCGTGTTGTTGAGGCTGATCCCCGCGTATTAAAAGATCCAGCTCCGACTATTGGCGTTGTCGCATTAGCTGATTCATCAGTTAACTTTGTGGTTCGCCCGTGGGTTAAAACAGGTGATTACTGGGCGGTATATTTTGATCTTCTTCAAGCGATTAAAGAAGAGCTTGATAAAGAAGAAATCGGAATCCCATTTCCACAAATGGATGTGCATTTGAATAAGCTGGAAGGTTAATCTAGTTTAGGATGAGCAAAGAAAAATGGAGCCGAATGGCTCCATTTTTATTGGGAAAATCAGGTTAAATACAACGATGATATATTTTCAGGCTGATGATGGTAACTGAATTTGTGGATTCGGTAACAATGCCAGCAATGAATCTAGTTTTGCGCCAGCAAAAGAAAATGTAGAAGTCGGCTTACCTGGGGTGTACATGATTTCATTAAAGCCATACAGTACCGGATCTATAATCAGTGTGACATGTTCGGGCAAACCAAACGGACATACGGCACCTGGTTCACAGCCAATCGCGGCAATCATTTCTTCATTGCTACATATTGATACGCGCTTACCCACTAATGATTTCACCAGTTTACTGTCAAGACGGTTGTCGCGATGGGTCAGCAACAAACAATGACCACCGCCTTTTAGTTTCATGAATAAACTTTTTGTGGGGGCTGCGGTGATACCTAGCTCATCACTGATACGCTGATCGGTATCGAAGTCCAGAATCGGTTCGTGTTGCCACTCTTGATAGTGCACACCTGCTTGCGTGAACAAATCGATATTTATTTGATAAATTTGATCTATTTTATTTGGTGAACTAGCTTCTACTAGCTCATTACTTAATGACATAGTTACTCCATAATTCTGTAATCAAGTGCCCTGCGATGAAAAACATCATGGCTGCAACTGCAATATCAATACCTGCTTTTACCTTAGGTTTTGACAGTGTAGGGGCTAATTTTGCAGCACCCACAGATAAGCTATAAAACCATACGAAAGACGCTAAGATAGTACCAACTGCAAACGCGATACGATCACTGCCTTCGAACTGCCCGCCAATAGAACCCAGAATAACAACAGTATCTAAATATAAATGTGGGTTTAATACCGTAACGGCTAATGCGCCAAGAATAACGGCACGGCGACCATGGGGAATTGTTTGCGTGTGTTGTTGTTCTGGTTGTGTATTTTGTCGTGCACTTTTTAAAGACATGCAGCCATAAAAGAGTAAAAACAAAATACCGCCAATGGTGACAGTAAAAAGTAAGACTTCATTACTTGCTAACAGCGCACCACCGCCAAATATCCCTAAGCTAATAAACAGCACATCACATACACTGCAAATTGTCGCCGTTGTTAAATGATGATTACGTTTAATCCCCTGATTTAGTACATAAGCATTCTGTGCACCTATTGGAATGATCATGCTTGCGCCTAATCCAAACCCTTGCAATAAAACCCAAACATTCATATTAGGTTGCCTTTAAATTGTATCGTTGAGAAATATTTGATGGTGAAAGTTTACTCTCTGGCTTTATGTTAAGTACAACTAATAAAACTTATGGATTATTAGAGTTTCTAATGTAATAGTTTTGATGTTGAGTCATGATATTAAAAAGGAGCGATGGCTATGCGAGGAGTCGATTATCGTTGGGTAGCAGCGTTGGATGCTGTGATCGCCCAGCGTGGCTTTGAACGAGCAGCAGAGAAGTTATGTATTACCCAATCGGCAGTGTCTCAGCGGATTAAGCAACTTGAGAAGCTGATGGCACAACCTCTGTTAGTCAGAGAGCAACCACCCAGACCGACGGCGGCAGGGCAGAAGCTATTGGGTTTATATCGCCGAGTAAGGTTATTAGAGCAAGAAGTCCTGCCAGAAATCACACCAGATGATATTAGCCAACCACTATCGGTTGCATTGGCGACAAATGCCGATAGTTTGGCAACATGGTTGTTACCAGCATTAAGCCCACTATTAAAATCGCGCTTTATCGAACTGAACTTATTGGTCGAAGATGAAGCTCGTACCTTAGATAAGTTGCGTAGTGGGGAAGTTGTTGGGGCGATCAGTATGGAGGCAGGGGTAATACCAGGATGTGTGGCTGATTATCTTGGACGAATGAATTACTTATGTGTCGCAAGTCCAGATTTTCAGCAAAAATATTTTTCGAATGGGGTTACCCAGACTAACTTAGTATCAGCCCCTGGGGTTGTGTTTGATCATCATGATGATATGCATGAAGTGTTTGTGCAGCAATATTTTAATTTACCTATCGGTAGCGTGATGAAACACACAGTAAGATCCTCTGAAGCATTTGTGCGGATCGCCACGGAAGGGATCGCATATTGCTTGATCCCAGAAGTGCAGATCCAGAGAGAGCTTGATCGCGGAGATCTCGTTAATGTTACACCTGAGCTTTCTTTGGTGCGTAACTTGTATTGGCATCATTGGGCATTAGAAAGCGGTGTGTTAACCGAATTATCAGAACGTTTAATTCAGTATGCTCGACAGGTTTTACCGCAATAGTGACATATTTATTTTGAGGTATGGTTGGCTACTTAGCTCTATTTTTAAGCGATTGTATTGACACTAATTTACAAATAAAACAACGTGCATAAAAATAGGAACTGCCGGGATTTTTTTAGTTATCTTGTTGTCGAATACATAAGAACAAATAATTGAAACGTAAATTAATCAATAGGAAATCAGAATGAAGAAGCATTTACTGGCAGTTGTTTTAGGCACGAGTTCATTCATTTCTGCAGGCGCGATGGCTGCTGATGTCAGTTTTCCACACCTTGAAACAACAGGTGTCGGTGAAGTGATTGCTCAACCTGATATAGCTGTGTTTTCTGTTGAAGTAACAGAAATACGTCCAACCGCCAAAGAAGCCAAACAAGCGGTAGATAAAGCGGTAACAGCATTTAATGAGCGCTTAAAGAAAGCGGGTGTAGAACGTAGTGATATTGAAAGTGCTAACATTCGCCTTAACCCACAATATCATTACCCGAAAGATCAAAAGCCTGAATTAACGGGTTACCGTGCTAGCCGCAATGTAACCGTGACAGTGAAAAAATTAGAAAATCTTAATACTTATCTAGACGGTGCATTAGGTGATGGTATTAATGGGATCAATAATATTCAGCTTAAAGTGAGTAATGAAGCAGAGTTTGCTGAACAAGCACGCCTTGCGGCAATTAAAGATGCGCAAGCGAAAGCGAAATCCTTGGCTGCGGGCTTTGGTGAAAAAATTGATGGGGTATGGAAGATTAACTACCAGCCATCAATGGTACGCCCTGTGATGATGCGTGCAATGGCGATGGATTCTGGAGCGAATACTGAAGCGTCTTATCAAGATTCTCAGATCACCATTCGAGATCGTGTTGAAGTGGTCTTTAGGCTAGAAGAGTAATATATAATACTAACCTAAATAAGTACCTGTTCATTCTTGCGCAAATTTATGACTATTTACTTATCCAGATTGGTATAAATAAAAAGGAGAACTCGACGTTCTCCTTTTTAGTGTCTGATTATCCTGAAATTAGAATATCAGCAGATATCTATTTACTCAGAACTTAGTGCAAAATACGTGCACGAATAGTCCCTTCGATCGCTTTTAACTTTTCTAGTGCTTCTTCTGCTCGTTCAATTTCAACATCAATAACCACATAACCAACCTCAGCACCAGTTTGTAGGTATTGAGCAGCAATGTTGATTCCTTCAGATGCAAAAATAGTCGTTATTTGGTTCAAAATACCCGGACGGTTTTCGTGAATATGTAACAAACGAGAACAATCACGGTGCTCAGGTAATGATACTTCAGGGAAGCCAACAGCAGACAAGGTAGAACCATTATCTGAGTACTTCACAATCTTACCTGCAACTTCAACACCGATATTTTCTTGTGCCTCTTGAGTTGAACCACCAATGTGCGGTGTAAGCAGAACATTATCGAATTGGGCTAGTGGCGAATAAAATGGATCGCTGTTGGTCTTTGGTTCGGTCGGGAATACATCAATAGCGGCGCCAGCGAGGTGTTTACTTTCTAGTGCACCACATAAAGCATCAATATCAACAACCGTACCACGGGCTGCGTTAATGAAAATTGAACCTGGCTTCATACGTGCAAACTCTTCTGCGCCCATCATATCTTGTGTATCAGGTGTTTCAGGTACATGTAAGCTGATTACATCACACTTATTCAGTAGTTCAGACATGGTACTAATTTGGGTTGCATTACCCAGTGATAGCTTATTTTCAATATCGTAGTAGTACACTCGCATACCAAGGTTTTCAGCCAAAATACCCAGCTGAGTACCAATATGACCATAACCCACGATACCTAGACGCTTACCACGTGCTTCGAAAGAATTATCTGCTGATTTCAGCCATTCACCACGGTGTGCTTTGGCATTTTTTTCTGGAATACCACGAACAAGTAGAAGTATTTCACCAAGTACTAACTCAGCAACACTTCGTGTATTAGAAAATGGGGCATTAAAGACAGGGATACCATGCTTGCTGGCAGCAGTCAGGTCAACTTGGTTTGTACCAATACAGAAACAACCAACAGCAGTAAGTTTTTTGGCAGCGTTAAAGACTTCTTCAGTAAGCTGAGTACGGGAACGAATACCAACGAAATGTGCATCTTTGATCGCTTCAAGCAGCTCTTCACCTGCAAGTGAGCCTTTATGGTACTCAATATTGGTATAACCGGCTTGCTGTAAAACCTCTAAACTAGAAGGGTGTAAACCTTCTAATAAAAGAACTTTAATCTTTTCTTTATCCAGTGAAACTTTAGCCATTGGTTCTCTTCCTTAAAAACATGAGTAAGGGATCAAAGCGTACTGATTAAGTGAAAGGGAATTGTGGCCTATAGCGGTTGCGGATATCCCTTTCCTGCACACCAGTAGCTTGAGCTTACACTCAAAAAAGTGCTACATACTGTTTATTAAAGTATCAAAAAATGAGCAATAAGGGTAAGAATATTACGAAATAGATAATAAAAAACGGCATATATTATGCCGTTTTGTAAGGAAATAACGTTAGTGCTGAGTTACGCGCAATTATTTTTCAAATTTTCTTACACCTTCAGGTGCACCAACCAATAGAACGTCAGCGCCACGGGCAGCAAATAGACCCACAGTTACAACGCCAGGCAGGGCATTGATTTTCTTTTCCATGTCTTTTGCATCAGTGATCGCCATGTTGTGCACATCAATGATGATATTACCGTTATCAGTAACCACACCTTCACGGTATTCAGGATCACCGCCAAGCTTAACAAGTTCGCGACCAATGAAAGAACGAGCCATTGGAATGACTTCAACTGGTAATGGGAACTGACCTAAAACATCGACTTGTTTAGTGTCATCAACAATACAAATGAACTTATCAGAAATGGCTGCTACGATTTTTTCACGCGTTAAAGCGGCACCGCCACCTTTGATCATGTCGTATTCAGCGTTGATTTCATCAGCGCCATCGACATAGATATCTAACCCAGCAACTTCGTTTGCATCAAATACAGTAATGCCCAGCTTTTCTAGACGTTCAGTAGACGCAACAGAACTTGAAACAGCACCTTTGATTTCTTCTTTACGTGTTTCTAGTGCATCGATGAAGTGATTAACAGTTGAGCCTGTACCCACACCCACAATGCTACCTTTAGTCACGTATTCCAGTGCAGCCCAGCCAGCAGCTTTCTTCATTTCATCTTGTGTCATGCCTTTCTCCTAGTAATACCAAACTGAACAGTTATCTGATCCAATCAGAGCGCTGATTATAGCGAAGAGTATATGGCTCGTCAGGAGATTTTTTTGACTGAGATCTTTGTTTTTAAAAACAAAAAGCATAAATCTATGAATAACAAATGTTTAGCGGTTCAGTTGTGGCACATAAAAAGCCAAACGTTTGCGTTGTGTAAGCTTTTTACTCTGAGAGAAGGGCAGCTAATTCTTGTTTGTGATGATTTTTCCGACAGATTTGGAGGAAACGGTTACCAATTAAAATGGCCCGATGGCGTAATGATGTCAGGTAAGGGGACATCCCATGCTTCATGAGGCAGGCTATTTACCTGTTGGCAATTGTGTGCCAAGCCAATAGGGCGAGGTCCCGTTTTGTGGTTATGCCAAGAAGAAAGTGTACGATCATAATATCCTCCGCCCATGCCTAGTCGTTGACCTGTTTTATCGAATGCGACCAAAGGGGTAAAAATAATATTAAGTTCAGGAACTGGCTTTACAAGGCGGACATCGAGCACGGGTTCTTTAATCTGGTATTTATTCGTCGTCATGTGAGTTTGAGCGGTGTAATGCAAAAACAATAAATGCCCTTGGCTGAAAGGGTGGAGTACCGGTAAGTAGACGGATTTTTCTTGTTGCCATAACCACTGTATTAACGGGAGCGTATCTATTTCGCCGTCGTTAGCAAGATATAAAGCGATGTGTTGTGCTGAAGATATATAAGACAATTGTTTGAATTGCGACAAAAGCTGTTGGCTTGCTGTGTGCTGCTCATCTTTGGATAATGCACGGCGAGCTTGCCGAATGTGCTGGCGTATCTGCTGCCGAGGTGATGCTGGTTGCTGAACAGGTGAACTCATGGGTCATCCAATGACTGAGGTTGTTCGATGCTAGAGGGTAAAATCAGATAAGAGTAAAGACACTCAGATCGTTGCTCATAGTAAAAGGCGGTATGCCCCAAGGTGCCGTTGCGCATCTAGGCCCTTGAACCAGATGTTCAAGGTGGTTCAGCAACATTAGCCGCAGGCTTCTCAGTCTAGCTGAGCTTGCACAATAGCTAATAAAAGCTGATCCGGGTTATTTGCTTATCGGCTCGGGGACGTTGACACACTGACGTACACCCTAGGGTCAATTCATTATCAACGCTTTGGTTGATTTTGCAAAGCTTTATCTAAAGTTTCTGCTAATAGGTTGATTCTATTTGAAAAATTAGAAGCGTTGCCTTTCTGTTCTTTTCTTTCTGAATGCATTTCATTGCACACATTCAATCCAGCAAACATTAAAAGTTGCTCGGTATTTGTCACTTTAGTGCGCTCAGACATATCTTTTAGACGTTGGTCAAAATCTGCTGCTGCTTCACGCAATGCATCTTCCTGACCTGCTGGACAGTTAACCTTTAACTTTCGGCCCAAAACTTCAATTTCAACTGCCTGAGTACTCATAAAATTCTAATCTGCTCCGTGCCAAAATGCTGTAACGTCAACATTTTGCTTGCGATAGGTGGTCAATATAAAAAAAGCCCTTTCAACATGCAAGCTTGTTAATCACGCTTTATGATGAATATAGGTCAACTATTCAGATATTAACCAGTCTGCTGCAAACTAATACAACAACAAACATGGTCGATGGTTTACATAAAGGGTATTAGCCTGTTTTAAGGCTAAGTGGTAGCATACCATAATATAGATGACGCCAATGAACATAAGGTAAAAAGCCGCATGAACGAAGTGAAGTTACCCACCTTTGAAGCGATTGAAAGTGAATTAAAAACACACGGTTTTTCTGTGTCACCATCAGAACTTCATGGTTTGCTGACGGGAATGATTTCTGGCGGTCTGAACGTAGAAGACGATAACTGGTTAGGCCCTGTTGCTGATTATGCTAATGAAGGCAAGCCCTTGCTTGATGGCGCTAAAGGCGTTGTACGTACTGTATTTGATGCAGCGACCGCTGAACTGAGCGGTATGGCACACACGGTCTTTACCTCGACTGCATCTGAATTAACGAACAACATCTTTAGCTTCACTTTGCTGATCCCTGATGAGAACACTGATCTGGTTGATCGCGCTGAAGCCCTAACAGAATGGGTTAGCAGTTTTATTTCTGGTTTAGGTTTAATGGGGTTAGATAAAACGCAGTTCTCAGCTGAAGTGAATGAAGTACTGGCAGAGTTACAAGAAATTGCTTTGCTGGGCATTGATGAAGATGAAGACTTAGCCGAGCAAGCCGAATTTTTCGAGCAAGTACTTGAACATGTACCTATGTGTGTTTTGACCTGTTTAGTTGAGTTAGGTGAACGCCCAAGTTCTGTTGAACTGCCAACGGTTGCTGGTACACCTGAAGATATCGCTCAAAAAGAACAAGATGACAAACCGACAGTACATTAATAGCTAGCTTCATAAATAACTAGGTTCATAAATAGTGAAGATTCATCAATAGCGAAGAGCCATAGCGTGAATTAAGGGAGTGAATGTGAAGCAGTATGATGTAGTGATTGCTGGTGGGGCAATGGCGGGGGCGACACTTGCTATTGCACTGAACAAGCTTAGTAGCGAACGAGACGTTAAACGTCAATTACGTGTTGCTGTAGTTGAAGCTGTTACACCGAATATAGACCAACACCCAGGTTATGATGCGCGTAGTATTGCAGTGTCATTTGGCTCGAGCCGCTTACTGAGTAAAATTGGTATTTGGTCTACGCTATCATCGGTTGCTACGCCTATCGCTCACATTCATGTTTCTGATCGTGGTCATGCCGGTATTGTACGGCTCGATGCAGAAGAACAAGCAGTTGATGCGCTAGGCTATGTCATTGAACTAGCTGATGCTGGAGGGTTGTTTCACCAGCAGCTAAAGGATTTAGATAATGTAGCACTATATTGCCCTGATTCGATTGTTGATATTTCTCGTACTCAGCAAAATGTGACGCTTTGTCTTGATTCTGGCGAGCAGATCCAAACGAAATTATTAGTGACTGCTGATGGTGCACTCTCGAGTTGCTGTGATCTCTTAGGGATTGGGCGACGTGAGCATGACTTTGAGCAAGTCGCGATTATTGCCAACATTACCACAGCACAAGCACACCAAGGGCGTGCTTTTGAGCGTTTTACGCCCTATGGCCCAGTGGCGTTATTGCCAATGTCGGAAGGGCGGAGCTCATTGGTATGGTGTATTAAGCCCGAATATCAATCAACGGTGATGAGCTGGGATGACGCTCACTTTTTAGCAGAATTACAAAGTACGTTTGGTTGGCGTTTGGGTGAACTCGTTAAAACAGGTAAGCGTGCTGCATACCCGTTATTACTTCGCCAGTCTGAAGTGTTAACGTCTCACCGTGTGGCTGTGGTGGGTAATGCCGCACAGACATTACATCCGATTGCAGGGCAAGGCTTTAATTTAGGCTTGCGTGATGTCATGACATTAGCCGAAGAGGTGGTTAATAGTTTTGAGCAAGACGAAGATGTTGGTGAGGCGGCGGTGTTGAGCCGTTATCGACAACGTCGAATACCTGATCGCCAAGCAACTGTATTGATGACGGCAGGGTTAGTGAGTGTATTTGCGAATGATAGTTTTCCTCTTGTTGCTGGTCGAAACACGGGGCTTATGGCTATGAATCTTTTTGATACGTTAAAAGCACCGCTGTTAAGGCGTGCAATGGGACAGGTAGAACGATAATCATGATGCAGAGTGTTGATGTTGCCATTATTGGTGGCGGTATGGTGGGTTTAACTCTGGCAGCTGCATTAGCTGAAACGGAATTGCGTGTTGCTGTTATTGAAGGACAACTACCTGATCCTGAATTGGCTTTATTGCCGGATGTACGTGTGTCAGCCTTAAGCCGCGCGAGTGAACGTATTTTACGTAGAGTAGGCGCTTGGCAAGGTATAGAGTCTCGTCGATTCAGCCCGTACAACCGAATGGAAGTATGGGAGCAAGATAGCTTTGCCAAGATTCAATTCGATGCCGAAAGGTTATCACAGCCTGATTTAGGCCATATCGTTGAAAACCGCGTTATTCAACTTGCGTTGCTCGATCGTATCAAACAGCTTAATAATGTGACCTTAATGGCCCCAGAACGATGTCAAAATATTGCTTTTGGTGAAAGCGAAGCATGGTTAACGATGGAGTCGGGTAAGAGCTTAACGGCAAAATTAGTGGTGGGGGCTGATGGTGCTAACTCATGGGTGCGTCGTCAGTTAGATATTCCACTAACACATTGGGATTATGGGCACAGTGCTATTGTTGCCAATATTCGTTGTGCTGAAGCTCATGATAAAACTGCTCGTCAGGTTTTTCGTCCACAAGGACCGCTAGCTTTCTTGCCGCTGGCTGAAAGCGATTTGTGTTCTATCGTATGGTCGGTAGCACCAGAAGAAGCAGAACAGTTGTGTGGGTTGTCTGATAGTGAATTTAATAAATCACTGACAGCGGCATTCGATAACCGTTTAGGTTTATGTAAGGTTGAAGGGGTGCGTCAAGCATTTCCATTAAAGATGCGGTATGCCCGTGACTTTGTACGTGAACGTGTTGCATTAGTCGGCGATGCCGCTCATACGATCCATCCCTTAGCGGGTCAGGGAGTCAACCTCGGCTTGTTAGATGCTGCGAGCTTGGCGCAAGAACTAAAAGTGTTATGGCAGAAAGAACAAGATATTGGTCAGAAGAGTAATCTTCGCCATTATGAACGCTGGCGTAAAGCAGAAGCAGCGAAGATGATCACCACAATGCAGGGCTTCCGTGATTTATTCGACGGCAGTCATCCGGCTAAGAAATTAGTGCGTGACTTAGGCATGTTATTTGCCGATAAAGCGCCGGGTATCAAAGATGAATTTATGCGCCGTGCTTTAGGGTTATCGGGTGAATTACCGGATCTTGCTAAACACTAAATATTACTGTTTTTCGACATACAGACTTGATGTGATTATAAAAAGACTACTTCAATAGAGGTGGTCTTTTTTGTTTTTGATAATTTAAAACATAAAGTGATCACAAAATTGTTTTTTTCTCCTACAGTAAATACAAGAAATCAATGTCGTGTGCGCTAGCGCTAATACGGTAACCTGCATTTCATGCAAGCTATCTGATTTGGCATTGTTTTATGTGTTTTCATCATCTGCTTCAATCGAACCTTATACGAGTATAAGCAGCCATTTCATAAGGAAGTTACACCATGAGTTATGTTCCCTCTGAATTGAGATTCTCTAACACCCACGAATGGGTGCGTTCTGAAGGTGACGGTATCTATACTGTCGGTATTACTGACCACGCGCAGGCACTGTTAGGTGATATGGTTTTTATTGATGTTCCAGACGTTGATTCTGATACCGAAGTGGGTGAAGACTGTGCTGTTGCCGAATCGGTGAAAGCAGCATCTGATATTTATGCTCCGCTTACTGGAGTCGTGGTTGCTGTGAATGAAGAACTGAGTGATTCCCCAGAATTGGTAAACAGTGATCCATATGGTGATGGCTGGTTATTTCAAATTAAAGCGGAAGATGACGGCGAATTTGATGATTTGCTTGATCCTGAAGGTTATCAAAGCCTCATCGATGAGACTGAATAGTTGAGTCGATAAGAGCCATAATGATTCTGCGCTAAAAAGTAAAAAAGCCCACCAAAGTAGCTTATGACTCATAAGTACTCGGTGGGCTTTTTAGAATAAGATAATGAACAGTGTCATTAATAAATTTCTTTTAAGCGTTTGATCTCGAAATTAACCTCGTTCACGGTTTTATAATGTCGCTCTTGGGCTTTTACTGGCACAAGTAACATTCCTTTGTCGAACTGATAGCCTCCTCGGCCATCAATATATATTCTTCCACTAAATAAACGGCTTACATGCTTAGCGATAAGCTTAGGCAGGTAGCGTTTGAACATGCGCATATAAAATTCAACCTTGAATTCGTTTTTCAACGGTGCGTATTATAAAACTATTTGCATGACAAAGATGTGACTTTATCAGCATAATAATAATGTTAAATTAAATTGAGCAGACCATCATTAGTCACCAATATTTGCTTTTAGCATAATATGCTGATGGTTGCTTCTGGATATAGCTTGTTAGATTTAATTTAATGACGCTCTAATTGGGTGTTTAGGTGTTTTTAGTAGCTGTTTTATATGGTTTTATGCGTTTTTTGCTGCATATTATGATACCAGCTTGATTCGCTATACCTCTTCAGTATGTCTCTTATTATGTGATTCCGCAGTCACCTCGTCATGGTTCACAGCATTTTCTTCTGAAACTCAATTTTCAAATAATCGCTATTATTTTTTGTATTTAGCTGTGTTGGATCAATACATAATTTCTGGCATACGCCAATAATGAATGTCGGTATATTTCAAATCAAAGTGAGGGGCTTATGGGTAGACCCAAGATCCAGCGAAAAATTAATTGCCGCCCAGCATATTCATGCTTTAAGCCTAACGGCATTCCAATGACTGAACTGAGCTCAATAGTTTTGGCTGATGATGAGTTGGAGGCACTGCGTTTGGTTGATATGAATGGGATGCAGCAATTGGCGGCAGCTCACGAGTTAGGGGTATCTCGCCAGACGTTGGGTAGTATTGTGTCTCGTGCTCGTCAAAAAGTGGCACAAGCTTTAGTGACGGGGCAAGCGCTTGATTTGCAAAGTACGCATTTACCTCACACGCAACGTCAGGCAAAAAAAGTTTTGTCATCATCTATCACTCAGCCTAAAAACGTAGCAATCGTTGAGACTGAAACAGAGGAACACTGATATGTGTATCGCAATAGCAATCACTCTTCGCTCTCAAGTTGCAGGGCACTTTGGTAAAGCCGCTGCCTTTATGGTTTATGACTTGCAAGGACAATTTATAGAGCGCATTGAAAATACAGGCAGTAAAGAGTTAGGTTGTAAGCATAAGAAAGTTATTCAACGTCAACTGAGTGAATTAGGCGTTAAAGAAATTGTGCTAGGCAATGTTGGTCAACGCTCTTTAGGTCGTTTACTGAATGCGGGCTTCAGTGTCACAAAAGTGCCTCAGCGTAGCTCTATTGATGCTGTTATGACGGGGAAAGTAGAAAAAGAAGCCCTGACAACAGCAGAACAAGGTCGGCCATGCAAGCGAGATAAAGGCGATTGTGGCTGCGGATGTGCTGGCAAGAAGAAGCCTGTACCGATAAAAATTGGCACCACGATGAATAGAAAATCAACAATCCAAGGTCTAACTAAGATAGGAGGGTTTACGTTATGACATTTGCATTAACGATGGCTGTTTTCTTGTTAGTGATTGCTGCGATGGCTATTGGCTGGGTAGTGAAAAAGAAAACGATCAGTGGAAGCTGTGGTGGTTTAGCAAACGTGGGTGTAGATAAAGAATGTGATTGTGATGAGCCTTGCGACACACATAAGCTTTATCAAATTCAAGAACCGAGTGTTAAATAGTAATTAGCATGTCTGCTTAAGTACATGTTGTTTCTTAAGCACATACAAGCAGAAGAGAGGCACTGTTGATATCGCCTCTCTGGCTGTTAAATTTATTCAATACAGAGCTTGTGCCAAGTTGCCCAATCTATATTGTATTTACCTCACCGCGTCATCTTGCTTCACTTTTCCCTCGCAGGGACGCGACGCGTTCAGTCACGGTTTCACTCACAATCTGGCGTAACCATTCCATTCTTTGATGGGTGCTATTTCGACGTAACCACAGCATGTTGATATGAAAATCAGGAATATCAACAGGGGGCTTGCACTGGGTTAGGTTGTCATTAAAAATATCAATTTTGGCCATTAATCGTGATACCACACACAATAGGTTACGATCTTTTAAAAGGTGTCTAATCGTCAGGAAATTACTCGATCCTAATGCGATATGACGTTTAAAGCCTTGTTCTTGTAATTGGTTATCAATAGGGCTTGCGAGCTTTCCATCAGGTGATACCAATGCTTGCGGTGTAATGATGTAGCGTGCCAAGCTGACAGGTATTGTTAAGCCAGTAGCCGATTGATCGAATAAGCACACATGATCTTCGGTGTATAAATATTGGCTTTCAAGTTCTTTGGGCAAATCAGTCATGGAGCCAATCACCACATCGAGGTTTTTATCGTTGAAGCTGTTGATGTAGTTATGCCTATCGACATTGCAAAAGCTGAGTTGGCATTTAGGTGCCTGTCGTGAAATGGCGTCAAACAGGGCTGGAGCAAACAGTAATTCAGCGTAGTCGGTTAAGCCGATACGAAACGTGCCTTGATAATGCTGCGAATCAAAGTCATCTGGTCGTAAAACCTGCGTCATTACAAGGTTTAGGATATTTTCAATGGTTGATGACAGTTCAATCGCACGTTGAGTCGCGATCATTTGATGCCCTTGGCGCTCAAACAGTGGGTCGTTCAGCAATAAACGAAGCCGAGATAAATTGTGACTCATTGCTGATTGACCAATCGATAACTTGGCGGCTGCTTTTGTCACGCTACGTGTTTCCATTAGTGCTGAAAAAGCAACAAGTAGGTTGAGATCGACGCCTCGCCAGTTAATATCTTTGCTTTTACTTTCCATTATTTACCCCACATAGCTCACTTCGTTAGTTGTTATACACTGCTGCAGAAGGCGGGGAAAGGGGGGTGACAAAGGAAAGGGAGTTGGGTAACCAAAATGCTGAGTTTTGGCTACGCCTTAGTATGTATTTATTCGTTCAATGATCTAATTTAATTCACCTTGTTGGCACTTTGGACATTGTTCACCACCGCTCATTTTCACAATATTTTGAGACCAGCAGTGTGGACAAGCATGGTTGTCTTTTTGAGGATTGAGCGAAAATTGGTTTGCACACTGTTGGCAGTTATGGCGATAGAGCTTTCCACTGAGCGCCAGTACCATTTGATGTAATGCTTTGGCATTATCATCTTCATTTTTCCCTGTCATTACAGCTTCAACAACCTGCTGATTAATACCATATAAAGCTGCCATACTTTGGCTAATAGAGTCAGTGCTAATTCGCTTACCATTAGGATCAATAACATAAGCTTGAGGCTGTATATTCGTGACATGATAGTCACAGTGATTGCATGAGATCGCGTGGTGGGAATGTGATGAAGCTATCTGTGTTTGGGCGTGTGGCATTGTAAAAATCTCTATCAATAAACAATATTTATTGAAAAGCTATTCTACATTGATGAAAAACTATGCAAAAGCAGTTAACTAAAATTTTTTAAATACGCCACAGATTTTATGTAACGACATGTATATTTTAGGCAAACTAAGCCCATAAAATAAAACGACTCAATGAGTCGCTTTTATTCGGGCGTTTTAATGATGAATGTTAATTCTTGATAGTAGTTATATGTTTATTCCAGCATTAGCGACAAATGTCGGCAAACATAGGATCGCAAAGCAGTAAAAGGTCGTCGGTTTCCAGCTCAATGCCAGCCATCCGATCCCCACTGCTAATATTGACTCTTTCATGCGCTTTGATGGAATGATCAAAGATCAGCGGCAATGGTTGCTTTAATCCGACAGGGGCAACCGTACCAATGACTAATCCGGTGATCTTTTCTACATCGGCTGCGTCTGCGCAGGTCATACGACGGCAGCCAAACATAGCGCGTACTTTAGTGGGATCGACTTGTGCAGGCCCAGGTACACACGCTAAAACATGAAAGCCACTCATATCGCGTAGCAAGATCGATTTCACCATTTGTTCAGGTGCAACGCCTCGCTCTTTGGCTGCTTCTTCTATTGTTTTTGCAGGTTTTGAATGCGGGAGTAGACGGTAATCGACCCCCTCATTATCCAGAAAATGTATAACAGAGGTTTGCATCTTATTTATCGTCTAACGAGTAAGGTAAATCAAGTTGTGTCCAGATAGCTTCCGGCTGGTCAGCAAGACGGAATTGCGTAGCTTCGTCAAGATCGTTCGGTAATACAACCAAGGCAATAGCTTGATCATCGGCATACAGATAGCTCGCTAATAAGGTGCCACCTTTACGCCAGTTATCACCCACGCTACGTTCTAATGCGTCACCAGTAAGGGGGCATTGTGTCGCTATACCAGTAACTATGTACATAGCACGCTTGTTGATACCACGGTACTTAGCACGTGCTACCGTTTCTTGACCAGTGTAACAGCCTTTTTTAAAGCTGATTCCATCTACTGCTTGTAGATTGACTGCTTGAGGAATGAATTCTAGTGCGGTAACTGCATCTACACGGGGAATGGCATACAGTACATCATAGAGATCCCACAATGTGCTATCAGATAGCTGCACGTTATTGTGTGTTTCTACAAGGGTATTGATAAGTTGAGCAACTTGCTCTGGGGCAATGGCGAATAACCAACGATCATCGTCAATTTTAATGGCGGTGCCTGCGGTAATGACACGTACATCACCGTCGCCCGGGAAGTGTTGATCAACAACAGCTTGTGCTTGTTCACCAGAAAAGCCCAGTAAAACATCACTGCTTGCTTCGATATCGACTTTTGAAAATACTGCGTACTTTTTCAATTCAGGTAATTGCGTTTCCATCACACTTTTACGTTGCAGAAACCCATAGCCTTCATTGTGATTAAATAAGCGAAAAATGGTGCGCATTTTACCTTTGGCATCACAATGAGCACCTAAGGTCGATGAGTTGACTGGCAGTGATACCACATCACAGGTTACTTGACCTTGTAGGTAAGATTTCTTGTCGTCACCAATTAGAGTGATTAATCCCCAATCATCGAGGTTGATGAGTGCCAATTCAGGCAGTTTATCTTGTGCTGTTAATGCGACTTTTTTGAAATTTAGTGCGTTAAACTCGATGCTCATTGGATATTCCATAGTTAACATTGTAACCACGGCTCAAAATACAATACTGCGATTGTTTAACAACCGCGTTATGTGAGCCATTACAAATAAATGGTAAGTTTGACCACCATGTTAAATTGCTTATTACCATTTGTCAGCTTTGCGAACCGATTATCGTGTTGCACTTATTGTTAGGCTTCAGTCTTGAGTAAAACAGCAGGCTATTATTGATCATATGTCTCATCTTCAGTGTTTGCTTGTTTTTGCGCATGGTAGAGGAAATAAGTGGCTGCTAATATTGGTGGCAAATTTTAGGGTAGTACAATATTGCTTTGCTACCGCTAGGAATATTCAGATTAGATAACGAGGTTGTATATGTTGAGTTCAGATGAAAGAGCACGCCTAAAATGGGCATGTCGACGTGGTATGCTTGAACTGGATGTAATCATCATGCCTTTTTTTGAAGAGTGCTTAGACGACTTACCCGATCAAGAACAGCGTGATTTCGTGTCGTTATTGACCTGCGATGATCCGGATTTGTTTACTTGGATGATGGGCCATGGTCGCAGTGAAAACCCTGCTCATGCCGCAATGGTCGATAAAATTGTTGCCCACAATAACAGCAAGCTTCGTTAATCTTCGTCTACACCCTTCGCAAAAAATCCTTGCTGCACTAAGTGCTTTATATCTTGGTGTAGCAATTGTTCTCTTCGTTCCACTTTTGACATCATGGCTACCGCTTATCATTGTTACATTTCTTTTGGAATGTTTATGGATTGAGTGGCTTGAACGCTACCAACATTATTATCGTCAGCAAGGGAACCTTAGTGTTACGGTTTCTGGTGCGGTTAATTGGCAACAGAAGAAGTGGCAAATTAATAAAATAAAAGTCGTTACCCGTTGGTTTATCTTATTTCGAATGCAACATGCACAAGAGGTAAGTTGGGTATGTGTTAGTCATGATGCCTGTAAGGATGAAGAGTACCGAGCATTGGCAATGCTGTGTTATATGGCGAGATTGTAGAGTGATGCAGGATTCATACGGGATACGTTTTTCATTGAATCATGTTCAAAAAAATCCCAACCGAAGTTGGGATTTTAAGAAAGGCACTTAGATTAAAGTAGCATTGCTAACAACGTTGGCAGCTTAACAAGGCTGATCCGGTGTTTGAATGGTTGGTCCTGAGTTTTCTTTCAGCTCTGGATAATCTAAGGTGAAGTGTAAACCTCGGCTTTCTTTTCGTTCTAGCGCACATCGAACAATTAGCTCTGCCACTTGGACTAAATTACGAAGTTCAAGCAGGTTGTTAGACACGCGGAAGTTACCGTAGTATTCATCAATTTCTTGTTTAAGCAGCTGAATTCGACGCATTGCGCGTTCTAACCGTTTGGTTGAACGTACAATTCCGACGTAATCCCACATAAACAGACGTAGTTCATGCCAGTTGTGTTGGATAACGACTTCTTCATCTGAACAGTTAACTTGGCTTTCATCCCAATGGGGAAGAGGAGCGGGCATGCTGACATTATCTAATTTCGAACTGATGCTTTCAGCGGCTGAACTTGCATATACAACACACTCTAATAATGAGTTAGAAGCCATGCGGTTTGCACCGTGCAAGCCAGTGTAACTGACCTCGCCAATCGCATATAAACCGTCTAAATCTGTTCGACCTTTGGTATCGACCATCACACCGCCACAGGTATAGTGCGCAGCTGGCACGATTGGGATTGGCTCTTGGGTGATATCAATGTTGAACGTTAATAGTTTTTCATAAATCGTTGGGAAATGTTTAGTAATAAAATCATCAGACTTATGGCTGATATCTAGAAACATACAATCGGCCCCCAAACGCTTCATCTCGAAGTCGATTGCGCGTGCGACGACATCACGTGGTGCAAGCTCACCGCGTTCATCGAAATCGCTCATGAAACGGCTACCGTCAGGGCGACGTAAATATGCCCCTTCACCACGTAGTGCTTCGGTTAATAGGTAGTTTCTTGCGTCAGGGTGGAACAAGCATGTTGGGTGAAATTGGTTAAATTCAAGATTCGCTACTCGACACCCTGCACGCCATGCCATGGCAATACCATCGCCAGAAGATACATCTGGGTTTGATGTGTACTGGTATACCTTTGAAGCGCCACCTGTTGCGAGTACAACAAATTTGGCATGTACTGTTTCAACCACTTCTTTATTACGGTTCCAGACATAAGCGCCTAATACACGGTTTGGTGTATCGTTGTTACCTAGCTTCTGGTGAGTAATAAGATCAAGCGCATTATGACGCTCTAATACTTCGATATTGGGGTGGTTATGAACGTTATCTTGCAGTGAGTTTTGCATTGCCATGCCTGTGGCATCGGCGGCATGCAATATACGTCGGTGACTATGACCACCTTCACGCGTTAAATGATAGCGAGGGCTTTCATCATCATTATCTTGTTCTTCACGATCAAAGGGTACACCGCCATCAATCAGCCATTGAACCGATTCTTTGGCATTTTCCGCAATGAAGCGCACCACATTATCATCACATAAATGTGCACCTGCAATTTGTGTATCTTCTATATGTGATTCAATACTGTCTGATTCATCAAAAACAGCGGCAATACCACCTTGTGCGTAGTATGTTGCCCCTTCACTGCGTGTACCTTTACTGACTACAACGACTTTACTTAAAGGCGCTAAACGAAGTGCAAGTGTTAAACCGGCAGCACCGCTACCAATGACTAAAACATCGCAATGATGTTCACGATTTTTGTTCATATCGATATCATATCCCTGTGGCAATCCGCCATATATTACCAAAATCCATCCTGAATGGTCATAGTGACCATCAAATCCTTATTGCTCGTCATCGAGTATGTACATCAGCAAAAGTTAAATAATTACTTTAGCAAAGTGAAGTATCCACATTATTGTTTTATATCGTGTTCGTGTGGTTTACTTATTAAAGTTAAAAGCGAAGACCCCATCAAATAAATGCATTTTTTTGACATTGATTTGTCTCGCTAGCAAGCATAGTTGGTGTAACATATGAAGCACTTATCGTTGTATAATGCGTCATAGTGATAAAAAGATCGCGCACTATTACTAAGAAATTATTTCTTTCGGCTAGGAACTTTGCCGTTTTTCTCGAGTCATACATAGTGCTCACGCTCATAAATGTTTTCATACTACTGTGTTTTAGCTGAGTGTTTACAGACGTTTTTTTAGCAATCTTAGTCTGCATAAAACACTTGAACAGGTAAGTGGTTAATACGACATAAATTAGTTATTAACGTAACATTGACCTGTAATAGTACGAATCCGAGTGCAAGACAGATATAGGAGTACACGCTCGAATGAGCGAGCAGCAAACTGATCAGGTATTAATAGAGCGAGTCCAACGAGGAGATAAGCAAGCGTTTAATCTTTTGGTAATAAAATATCAAAATAAAGTTTGTAATCTCGTTGCGCGGTATGTCAGTAACTCAGGCGATGTCCCTGATGTTGCACAAGAAGCCTTTATTAAGGCGTATAGAGCTTTGCCTACATTTCGTGGTGAAAGTGCTTTCTATACATGGCTATACCGTATTGCTGTTAATACTGCGAAGAATTATTTAGTGGCTCAGGGACGTCGTCCACCCGCTTCCGATGTTGATGCAGAAGATGCAGAATATTACGAAACTGGCGGTGCATTGAAAGAAATTTCGAACCCTGAGAACCAAATGTTGTCTGAAGAATTAAAGCGGGTTGTCTTTGGTACCATAGAATCATTGCCGGAAGATCTTAAAACTGCGATCTCATTGCGCGAACTGGATGGTTTAAGCTATGAAGATATTGCAGAAATAATGGATTGCCCTGTAGGTACTGTAAGATCACGCATATTCCGTGCTCGAGAGGCAGTTGAAAAACGCATACGTCCTCTTATGCAACGATAATGTTAAGCCAAACGGTGAAGAGAAATGGCTGATAAAGAAAAGATTTCGGCGCTAGTTGATGGCGAAGAGCTCGATCAGAGTATTATTAATGCGCTGACCGTAGACAAAGAAAGCGAACAATCTTGGCATGACTTCAACCTTATTGGTGATGTTATCCGAGGTGACGCCCCGCAATGCAAAGAATGGAATATTGCTGGAAGCGTAGCGTTAGCATTGGATAATGAACCTGCTCATGTAGGATTAACCGACTTTAGTGCAGAACCTGATGTAATTGCTCCTGTTGTTGATACCCCTGTTATTGATATCAGAACTGCACAAAAAACTGAATCACAGCCTACACCGCGTCAGGCTAAGCGTACTTTACCTGCTTGGTTGACTCAGTTTGGTCAAGTGGCGATTGCAGCGTCAGTATCATTAGCTGTTATTGTTGGTGTTCAACAATACAATGGCGGTGATGATGCATTGGTTGCAGATGCAACGAATTCACAATTACCAGTACTTCAAACCATTCCGTTTGGAGGAAAAGCTGAACCTGTCAGCTTAACGCGTGATTCTGTCCGTACTGGTGCGCACAATAGTGCACCAAGTGAAGCGCAATTAATGGAGCAACGTCGCCGTATTAACGCGATGCTGCAAGATTATGAATTGCAACTTCGCTTTAATGCTGAAGATGGCAGTATCGATAGAACATTATTAGAAGCAAATTCATCTGTGGCGGATTAATGATTAAAATTCTGGTCGGTGCCGTGACACTGGTCAGCCTATTGATGCCAATACAAGCCTCTGCTGAAGAAGAACCTAAAGCTTCAGCTGAGGCTTTGTTGCATCAAATGGATGAGGCTAGTAGAGACCTCAGTTATGAGCTCTCTTACATACTAATTAAGAAAAATAGTATTGAACCGCTGCGTTATCGCCATGCTGTAGAAGATGGTAAAACGTACGCACATCTTATTTACCTTAGTGGTCCACCACGTGAGGTGATTCAGCGTGGTCGTGAAGTCAGTTATTTTGAACCGGGGTTAGATCCATTCACAATCGACAGCAATAAAATGGTGGCACCGTTGCCTCCAGTCATGAAAACAAATATTCATGAATTGTCGGATTTCTATGATTTCATTTCGATGGGACGTGCGCGTGAAGCTGGTGTGGCTTGTGATGTTATACGCGTTGCTCCCAAAGATGGGACGCGTTACTCCTACTTATTGTGGGTAGATACACGTAGCCATTTAGTGATGCGTGCTGATTTGCTAGATCGTGACGGTGAACCATTAGAACAGTATCGTGCAGTTTCTTATGTGGTTAATCCTAAAGTCGGTGAAGTACTTAAAAATTTAAGTACGGTTGATTTGCCAGCTGTTGTACAACTACCACCACAGCCTCAAGCAGATCTTGGTTGGTCGGTGAATTGGTTGCCTCAAGGTTTTGAGTCTGTTTCGCGTAATCGCCATCGCTTGGTGCTAACAGAGCGTCCGGTTGAAAGTAAAATGTACAGTGATGGGTTATTTAGCCTTTCTATCTACGTTTCTGATGCTGACAACTATACTGTACGTGAGCAGCTTGTAAGACAAGGCCGTCGTACTTTGCATAGCCATGTACTTGGTGGTAAAGAAGTGACTGTCGTTGGTGATATTCCACCAGCCACTGCACGACGTATTGCTGAGTCTATTGCTTTTGTTGATTCCCCTATCGTTAGTCCGACTACCGAGGGTACAAAGCCATGATGAGTACACTGGCAACGGTTATCGCTGTAGATCAAGGCAGTGTGACTGTCAGTTGTAAGCAACAAACCAGTTGTGGTCATTGTGCGTCACGTGATAATTGTGGAACAGGTATTGTGACTAAAGCAATACCTGGGCGAGCACACCAAGTCACGTTAGTGACAGACAAGTCGCTAACGATTGGTGAGGTTGTTGAAATTGGATTATCAGAAAAAAGTATGCTGAGTTCTGCACTGCTGGTATACATTGTACCGTTGCTATTTTTAGTCGTGGGTGCAGTCGTAGGGCAGTGGTGGTTTGTTGATTTAGCAGGCACCAGCGAACTCGGTGTCATTATTACATCTATGGTCAGTGCAGCTATTGGGCTGCTACTTGCGCGGCAATATGCTAAGCGCTTAGACGGCAATTCGGACTATGAACCGAGCCTGATTCGGGTATTGGGGCAACCACTATCATCAGATAAGATGATAAATGCTGCATCGAAAGATAGCGAGTAGCCCTGAAATTCGGTAGAATCCGTCAACTTGATCAAAAGATCCCATTCATTTAAATCACGAGCTAGTCACGCCATTCATGAAGCACATTCGTAACTTTTCGATTATTGCACATATCGACCATGGTAAGTCGACCTTATCCGACCGTCTAATTCAAGTCTGTGGTGGCCTTTCCAACCGTGAAATGTCTGCGCAGGTTTTAGATTCCATGGATCTTGAACGCGAACGCGGTATCACTATCAAAGCCCAGAGTGTAACACTCGACTATACGGCTAAAGATGGTGAAACTTATCAGCTTAATTTCATCGATACGCCAGGACACGTTGACTTCTCATACGAAGTATCGCGTTCATTAGCAGCCTGTGAAGGGGCTTTGCTGGTGGTTGATGCTGGTCAGGGCGTAGAAGCTCAGACATTAGCTAACTGTTATACAGCAATGGAGATGGACCTAGAAGTGGTGCCGATTTTGAATAAAATCGACTTACCAGCGGCTGATCCAGAGCGTGTAGCAGAAGAAATAGAAGACATTGTCGGTATCGATGCGGTAGATGCAACGCGCTGTTCTGCGAAAACAGGCCTAGGCGTTGAAGATGTTCTTGAAAACATCGTTGCTGCTATTCCACCACCAGAAGGTGATCCTGAAGGTCCGTTACAAGCCTTGATCATTGACTCATGGTTCGATAATTATTTAGGCATAGTTTCTTTGGTTCGAGTTAAAAATGGCTCACTAAAGAAAAATGCAAAAATTAAGATGATGAGCACAGGTCAGGTTTGGAATATTGACCGTTTAGGTATCTTTACACCGAAGCAAATCGACACGACAGAGCTGAACACTGGTGAAGTAGGTTGGGTTGTTTGTGGTATTAAAGACATCTTAGGTGCACCAGTTGGTGATACGATCACTACAGCTAAAGATGGCTGTGAATCACCATTACCAGGCTTTCAGAAAGTGAAGCCTCAGGTTTATGCCGGTCTGTTCCCTGTATCTTCTGATGATTACGAGAACTTCCGTGATGCACTGGGTAAATTAAGCCTAAATGATGCATCTTTGTTCTATGAACCAGAAAGTTCTTCTGCACTTGGTTTTGGTTTCCGTTGTGGTTTCCTTGGCATGCTGCATATGGAAATTATTCAAGAACGCTTGGAACGTGAATACGATCTTGCGCTTATTACCACGGCACCAACCGTAGTTTATGAAGTTGAAACTACACGTGGCGAAACCATTTATGTTGATAGCCCATCAAAGCTACCAGCCGTGAATGATATTGCCGTTATTGGTGAGCCAATTGCACGTTGTAATATCTTGGTACCATCAGAATACCTAGGTAATGTAATTACCCTGTGTATCGAAAAACGTGGTATGCAAGTCGATATGGTTTACCACGGTAACCAAGTTGCGTTGACATATGATATTCCGATGTCAGAAGTGGTATTGGATTTCTTCGACCGTTTGAAATCGACATCACGTGGTTACGCATCGCTAGATTATAACTTCCAGCGTTACCAACCATCAAACATGGTACGTGTTGATGTAATGATTAATGGCGATCGTGTTGATGCACTTGCTATCATTACGCACAAAGATAATGCGAATGGTCGCGGTCGTGATTTAGTCGACAAGATGAAGGAATTCATTCCTCGTCAGATGTTTGATATTGCGATTCAAGCGGCGATTGGCGGTATGATTATTGCCCGTGCAACCGTTAAGCAGTTACGTAAAAACGTTATTGCTAAGTGTTACGGTGGCGATATCAGTCGTAAGAAGAAGCTGCTACAGAAGCAGAAAGATGGTAAAAAACGTATGAAGCAAATCGGTAATGTCGAGCTGCCTCAAGAAGCGTTCTTAGCTATTTTACATGTAGGTAAAAAATAAGTAGATAGCTTATCTCATTACCTGTGTGTTTCTATTAATACTTTAAATGCTGATTTATAATAATTAAATCAGCATTTTCATTTAATGCGTAAACACATTTTTGAGTAGTTCAGCGATATAAAGCTGAACTGTTACATTGATTAGGGAATACAATGGCTAATACTTTTTCGTTAATTTTGGTACTTGCGACATTATTTACCGGGCTCATTTGGGCTCTTGATAGGTTTGTCTGGGCGCCAAAGCGTCAATTGAAAATTGATGCGGCAGCTGCAAATGCTGGCGATCAAGTAGATGTTAAAACCCTAGAAACCGTAGCACCGCAACCGAGCTGGATAGAATCAACTAGCTCTATGTTTCCGGTGATTGCGCTTATAATGGTATTTCGCTCATTTGTTTATGAGCCGTTCCAGATCCCATCCGGCTCGATGATGCCAACGCTACTTATTGGTGATTTCATCTTGGTTGAGAAATTCGCATACGGTTTGCGCGATCCTGTTTTCCGTCATAAGTTGATTGAAACAAGTGAACCTGAACGTGGCGATGTTGTGGTATTCAAATACCCACCTCAACCGAATATTGATTACATAAAACGTGTAGTTGGTATGCCTGGCGACACTGTTCGTTACAGCGCAGATAAGCAGATTTGTATTGCGCCGAAAGGCACTACAGATTGTAACGTCGTACCGTTAAGTAACATGACTGACAGTGAATTCACTCAAAATATGACACGTTTAGTGAAATTTAATGAAAAGTTGGGTGATGTAGATCATCAAATTTTAGTGAATCCATTAAAACGTGACCGTACATTGGCTTACCAGCCTCGTCCGGGAATCACTGAGTGGGTTGTGCCTGAAGGTGAATATTTTATGATGGGTGATAATCGCGATAATAGTGCAGACAGTCGTTACTGGGGTTTTGTTCCAGAAGCGAATTTAGTCGGAAAGGCGGTCGCGATCTGGATCAGCTTTGAGTTTGAACGAAGTGCTGATAGCGTACTACCATCTTGGATTCCTACTGATGTGCGTTTTAATCGCATTGGTAGCATAAACTGATTGAGATAAAATGACATCTCCTGCGAATAGACTCCAGCGTAAGCTGGGGTATCAATTTAATAGTACTGAGTTGATGACATTGTCACTGACACACCGCAGTGCTAATGGAACGCATAACGAACGCTTAGAGTTTTTAGGCGATTCGATCTTAAGCTTTGTTATTGCCGATGACTTATATCACCGTTTTCCTCATGTGGATGAAGGTGATATGAGCCGTATGCGAGCAACGCTTGTTCGTGGCAAAACATTAGCTGAATTGGGCCGTGAATTTGAACTTGGTGATTATTTATTACTGGGTCCAGGTGAGCTGAAAAGTGGCGGGTTCCGTCGTGATTCAATTCTAGCTGATTGCGTAGAAGCGATTATCGGTGCAATTTATCTGGACAGTGATACGGAACAGGTACGTAAGGTTATTTTATCTTGGTATCAGTCTCGTCTTGAAACGATTCAGCCTGGTATTAACCAGAAAGATCCTAAAACACGTCTGCAAGAGTGTTTACAAGGTCGTCGTTTAGCGCTTCCAGCGTATACTGTAACTAAGGTGCATGGTGAAGCTCATAATCAAGAGTTCACGGTGCAATGTGAAGTGACGGGTTTGGATAAGCCTGTTATTGGTAAAGGCAGCAGCCGGCGCAAGGCAGAGCAGGCAGCAGCAGAACTTGCGCTTAAGCAGTTGGAATCATGACAGAGAAGCAACATTGCGGCTTTATAGCCATCGTAGGCCGACCTAACGTTGGTAAATCGACTCTACTTAACCGTTTGGTTGGGCAGAAGCTTTCGATCACTTCACGTAAACCACAAACCACTCGTCACCGTATTATGGGTGTAGATACCCGTGATGGTTACCAAGCGGTGTTTATCGATACTCCTGGTCTTCACATTGAAGAAAAGCGTACGATCAACCGTTTGATGAACCGTGCTGCAAGCAGCTCATTGACTGATGTTGAACTAGTATTGTTCTTGGTCGACGGTACAGTGTGGACTGCTGATGACGAAATGGTACTGAATAAGCTTAAGAAAAGTGGGCTACCTACAGTATTGTTGATCAACAAAGTTGATAACGTTAAAGAAAAAGGCGATTTATTTCCGCATTTAGATGCTCTATCGAAGAAGATGGACTTTGTGGATGTTGTGCCAATTTCTGCGAAAAGCGGTACTAACGTTGATGCGGTAGAAAAGATTGTACGTGCTCACATTCCTGAAGGTGAATATTACTTCCCTGAAGATTATGTGACAGACCGTTCACAACGCTTTATGGCATCTGAAATCATTCGTGAAAAACTAATGCGTTTCTTAGGCGAAGAACTTCCTTATTCTGTTACGGTTGAAATCGAGCGTTTTGATTACAACCCTAAGATGGATGGTTTTGATATCAACGGTTTGATTTTGGTTGAGCGTAAAGGCCAGAAGAAAATGGTTATTGGTAAAAACGGCGAGAAGATGAAAGTCATCGGTCGTGAAGCCCGTATTGATATGGAAGACTTGTTTGAACGTAAAGTGTACCTAGAGCTATGGGTTAAAGTGAAATCAGGATGGGCAGATGACGAACGTGCATTGCGCAGCCTAGGTTACATCGACGACCTATAAGGAACACAATGGAGGGGCTACAGCGTTGTTTTGTCCTTCACTCTCGTCCATATAGTGAGACGAGTCTGATCCTTGATGTTTTCAGCGAGGATTATGGCCGTCTTACTATTTTGTCGAAAGGTGCACGACGAAAGCGTTCCAATCTAAAAGGCACCCTTCAGCCTTTTACCCCTCTGTTTATGAAATGGACCGGCCGTGGTTCAATGAAAACATTGACCCACGCCGAGCCTATCAGTATTAGCCTGCCCATGCGTGGCTACATTCTCTATTCGGCATTTTACCTTAACGAAGTATTGGCCAGAGTGCTTGAAAACGACACCCCTTATCCTGTGCTGTTTATGGATTATTTGAATGCATTACGTGAGTTAGTGCAAGCGGATAACCCAGAGCCTGCATTGCGACGTTTCGAATTAGCCTTATTGCATCACCTTGGTTATGGCATTGATTTTCTTCATTGTGCAGGTAGTGGTTTGCCTGTTGATGATCTTATGACGTATAACTATCGAGAACAAAAAGGTTTCATCGCATCAATGATGACTGGGCACCTCACTTTTACCGGTAATCAATTATTGGCAATTGCTGCTCGACGCTTTGAAACTCCAGATCAGCTTAAGGCCGCAAAACGCTTTACACGGATAGCCTTAAAGCCGTATCTTGGCGGGAAACCATTAAAAAGTAGGGAGTTGTTTATCCCTCGAACAAGGAATAGCGGAAAATGAACAACATACTTCTTGGCGTCAATATCGATCATATTGCAACATTACGTAATGCTCGTGGTACGCGTTACCCTGATCCTGTGCATGCAGCTGAAGTTGCAGAACGTGCAGGTGCAGATGGTATTACGGTTCATCTACGTGAAGACCGTCGTCATATTAATGATCGTGACGTTCGTATTCTGAAAGAAACCATTCAAACGCGTATGAATTTAGAAATGGCAGTGACTGATGAGATGGTAAGCATCGCATTAGACACTAAGCCAGAATTCGTATGTTTAGTACCAGAAAAACGTGAAGAGTTGACCACTGAAGGTGGTTTAGACGTTGCTGGTCAGTTAGAAAAAATTAAAGTGGCGACGCAAAAGCTGACTGCTGCCGGTATTAAGGTGTCGTTGTTCATCGATGCAGACCGCGCGCAAATTGACGCAACCTTGGCGTGTGGCGCTCCATTTGTTGAGCTGCATACTGGTCACTATGCCGATGCTGAAACAGAAGAAGCTCAGCAAGCTGAGCTAGAAAAAATTGCTTCAGCAGCGACTTACGCACATGGTTTAGGTATCAAAGTGAACGCGGGTCATGGCCTGACGTACCACAATGTGAAGCCAATAGCGGCACTGCCTGAACTGTACGAATTGAACATTGGTCATTCGATCATTGGCCGTGCAGCTTTCGATGGTTTGAACAAAGCTGTAGCAGACATGAAAGTAGAAATGCTGGACGCGCGTCGTTAATGGCGATTATCGGATTGGGTACAGACATTGCTGATATTGAACGGGTAGAGAAAGTTTTTGCCCGTTCAGGTGATGCTTTTGCTGAACGTATTCTTGCGCCCTCCGAGTTGGAGATTTACCACAGCCTCAAGTTGAAAGCCCGTTACTTAGCCAAGCGATTTGCGGTCAAAGAAGCGGCGTCAAAAGCCTTGGGCACTGGCATCGCGTGTGGCGTATCCTTTCAAGATTTTATCGTCAGTAATGATGAACGCGGTAAGCCTTTACTCTCCTTATCGGGCAAGGCAGCAGAACTGGCAGAGAGCATGGGTGTGAAACATGTGCACCTGACTTTAGCCGATGAAAAGCGGTATGCCGTTGCAACGGTTATTTTTGAAAGCTAGCTGAATTACATGAATCCGGCTAAGTAAAAGTCTTCTATTAAAAAAGCGCCGATGGTCATTACCGTCGGCGCTTTTTTATCTTATGTAGTACCTGTTTAGGCTAATGCTTTATTTGTTTCTAAATGCCTTCGAGGCTTTTACAACGAGGTTCATCTCATCCATTAACTCAAAGAGCTCAGGTTCGATATCTGCGACCGTTGCATTGGCCTTAAGCTGTGTTTCGATGGTATAACATAAGCTCTTCAATCGAGGTACACCACTGTATGCACAGCTACCATGTAGTTTGTGAATCGGTGGCCATAACTCAATTTCTTTTCCATCCAGTGCTTCATTGACCAGCATTTCAACCTCTGGCATGAAATCGAGCAGCATTTGCAGCATATCTTTGGCGAGATCTTCTTTTCCTGCTGCTTGCTTCAGTGCTAAATCCCAATCCCAGCTGATATCTTTGCTGTCTTGAGCCGGCTGTTGCTGCGTTGAAACCACTTCGGGTTCAATATCAATAATCGTATTTTGGGTATATTCATTCTCTGGATGTTGATTCCATTTCGCCAAAATTTGCTGAAGAATATGCTCTTCGATAGGTTTGGTTAAGTAATCATCCATACCGGCATTAATTAAGCGCTCACGCTCGCCAGGCATAGCATGTGCTGTTACCGCTATGACGGGTGTTGAATGGTTTAACTCCGTTTTGTGAATCGCTTCACATGCCGTTACACCGTCCATTTCAGGCATTTGAATATCCATGAAGATCAGATCAAATGCTTTTTGATGCGCGTATTCAACCGCTTTTTTACCGCCCGTGGCAGTAATAACCGTTTCGACACGTTCACTTAATAATGCTGAGATTAGCTTCAAGTTCGCAGGGTTATCATCAACGGCCATTACAGTGAGAGGCTCAATTTTTTGAGCAGGTTCTGGTAATGATAATAACTCAGGTTCTAAGATGTCATCAGGCTCATTATTCAGCACTTCAAACAGTTTACGGTGTGAAAGAGGCTTACCTAAACAAGCTGATACCCCAGCATTGATCAGGCGTTCAGATAAGGCTAATTCAGTCGTTGGCAGGCTGACGATAACTTTATCAGTAACTTGTTCTGCTTTGAATACGCGATCCAAGAGTATCGCGATAGGTGGCTGTTGACCGGGAGGTAGACAAATTAAGGCAAAGTGATGATGCTCTACCTCTTCAGGCATCGTGGAACGATAAGTCACAAACATGCCAGCTCTAATAAGGCGTTGTTGTACTACTGATGCCGCCTGCATGTTTGGTTCGATCAACAATACCTTCTGACCTACCAACGAGGTAGTATCGATTGGTTGAGAGACAGGCAGGTCAGTTTTCAGCATGCTTAACGAGAACCAGAATGTTGAACCTTGGTGTAAGCGACTGGTTAGGCTGATTTCTCCGCCCATCTGCGTGACTAACTTCTGGGTAATAACAAGCCCTAAACCTGTACCGCCATAGCGACGGGATATACTGGCATCTGCTTGGCTAAAGGCTTGGAATAACTGGGCTTGTTGGCGCTCTGAAATACCAATACCAGTATCGCGAACGGTAAACTGCAGCTCGATGTTTTCATCTTTACTGGCTTTTAATTCAACCGAAACATCAATGTTGCCTCGTTCGGTAAATTTCACGGCATTACCGATCAAATTCGTGATAACTTGCTGAATACGCAACGGATCGCCAATTAAGCCAGCAGGAATACGATGGTCAACTTTTAGTGTTAGCTCAAGCCCTTTCTCGTGCGCACTTGGTGCCAGTAATCGCATGACTTCATCAAGTGATTCAGTGAAGTCGAATGGAATATTTTCAAGTAATAACTTGCCCGCTTCCAATTTAGAGAAGTCGAGGATGTCATTAATGATGGTTAAGAGGTTATTGGCCGATTTTTCAATGGTGAGCAAATAGTCGTGCTGGCTTGAACTCAATCGCGTTTTTAGCATCTGACGGGTAAAACCAATAACACCGTTGAGTGGTGTTCGTAATTCGTGCGACATATTGGCTAAAAATTCCGATTTTACACGTGCTGCTTCTTGAGCGCGTTTTTTTGCAATATCCAGTTCAACGTTTTGAATTTCCAACTGTTCAAGCGTTTCTCGTAAATCAGAAGTGGCCTGATCGATGCTTTGTTGCATTTCGATATGGTACTCAGACAGCGAGATAGCCATGGCATTGATACCATTTTTAAGCGTATCCAGCTCACCAAGCAGTTGCCCTTCAATTCGAATGTCGAGATGCCCTCGTCGAATTCTATCGACTACACTCACCATATGCGAAATAGGGCGGGTCACATCTTGCATCAAGCGGTACGCAAATAATGAAGAGAGCGTAAGTCCAAATAGTAATACCATTAAAGCCGTGAAGACTTCTTGATATTGTTGTAGGCGCAAGGCGCTAAGGTCTAATTCTAGGGCGATATAGCCCAATGCTTTACCTTGGTAGCTGATCGAGTTGTTACTGCCAAACTGCCCTTCGGCTAATATCGGAGCTCTTAATATCAGTGAGTTATCACTTAGTCGTGTTTCAAGTAATAATGGAATAGGTTGACCCGTGGGGTACATCAAGGCTTCAAAATTACGATGAAAATTAGAGGTCACAAATAACTGATTATCTGCATCAAAAACCGCAATGCTTCGAATTATTTGAGAGTTCTTTCTATGGGTGTAGCTGATCAGACGGCGCACTGCTTCACGGTTCTTGTCTGTCATCCCATATTCAGATGAAATAGCTAAAGGTTCGATGATACTAGAACCCGTAGAAATCAGCTGGTGCTCAAGATCTCGATAGCGGCTCATCGTGAAGAAGGCACTCAATAATAGGCCTATAATTAGTGTTGGTGCTAATGTCAGGGTGAAGACCCTGGCACGAAGTCCGTATCTGCTCATTGTTCTCTTAATTACAAGAATGCGATTCTGTGGGAGAATTGTGGTCCATTTGTGGCCCTAGCTTAAAGAAACTAGGGCTATTCGACAATAAACCAATGTCTTTTCGTGAGTCAAAACACTATGGCACGCTTTTTTAAGCCTCAAAAACGTAAAATCACTGATACTAAGCACAAAGAAATCGTTATTAATCGATTAGATCATCTGGGTGCTGGTATTGGTCATCTAAACAATAAATCTATTTTCGTTGACGGTTTGTTGCCGGGTGAAAAAGCATTGGTTCAGATCACTGATGATAAAAAGCAGTATGCGCGTGCTAAAGTCATCAAGCGTCTTATTGACAGTCCAGCGCGTATTAAACCGCATTGTCCAATCTATGACCAGTGTGGTGGTTGTAACTTGCAACATTTATCGCATCAAGGTCAGGTTTTTGCTAAACAGCAGGCGTTAAGCGATTTGATGGTAAAATTTGCAGGTGACCAACAAACGGCGGCTATCGAGCAAGTTACTCCTATTATAGCGGCAGAACACCATTATCGTCGCTGCGCTCGATTTAGTGTTCTGCCAAGTAAAGATGGCCAGTTACAGTTTGGCTTTCGTAAAAAACAGAGCAAAGACATTGTTAATGTAAAGCAGTGCCCAGTGCTTGCTGAGTCATTGAATGAACTTTTACCCCCTTTACGTAGTCTGTTATCTACATTGAAAGGACAAAGGCATCTTGGTCATATTGAGCTTATTGAAGCTGATAATGGTCGTGTTGTATTGATTCGACATCTAAAGCCTTTTTCTGACAAAGACATGACGCTGATTCTTAATTTTGCCCAAGAGCAAAATGTTATCCTATTCTTAGCGCCAACCTCAGATGACATCGAGTTGATTCACGGTGAAACCCCGTACTATCGCTTAGATGATTTAACATTACATTTTTCACCGAAAGACTTTATTCAAGTCAATCGTGATGTGAATAAGAAAATGGTAGAACAAGCAACAGATTGGTTAGATCTTCAGCCTAACGACCGTGTGTTGGATTTATTTTGTGGGCTAGGTAATTTCAGTTTGCCGCTCGCAAAACACGCAAAAGCAGTGGTTGGAGTTGAAGGCATCGATGAAATGGTTCATCGTGCAACAGAGAACGCAATGTGCAACAAGCAGAATAACGCTACGTTTTATCAAGCTAATTTAGATGATGACGTGACAAAGCTTGCATGGGCACGAGAACCTTTCAATAAAATATTATTGGATCCCGCACGTGCAGGTGCTGCAGGTGTGATGGAGCACGTAGTGAAGCTTAAGCCTGAAAGGGTAGTATATGTATCATGTAACCCGGCTACACTCGCACGAGATAGTCAGGTATTACTGAAAAAAGGTTATCAGTTGGAACGTCTTGGCATGTTAGATATGTTTCCACAGACGGGGCATTTAGAGTCGATGGCATTGTTTGTTAAAGCCAAGGCTGTTAAAAAAAAGAGAGTGGTTACCAAACTTTGATTTGGTAGTTATCACCAATACAGAGAATACAGGACAGAAAAATGGTCGCAGTTCGCGGTGCGCATTTAAAGGAAAATGATACATTTGAGCTTTCATCATGGGTTGATAGCCTGCAGCAAGATGCCAAGGTATCTAAACGCTTAAAAAAGACCTATCAACGATGTATCGAAATAACGACTAAGGAAGAGTCTACGCCATTGTTATTATGGCGTGGCCGCGAAATGGTAGAAATTTTAGTTACCTTGAGTATGGATACAGACACTCTGGTAGCTGCGTTATTAGTCCCGCTGGTTGAAGCTGGGATTTATCAACATGAGCAAGTTAAAGAAGATTACAACACCACCATTATGCAATTGGTTAAAGGTGTTGAGCAAATGGCCGCGATTGGTCAGTTGAATGCGACCACAGAAGGTGCCGAGCAATCGGCACAGGTCGATAATATTCGTCGCATGTTGTTATCTATGGTTGATGACTTCCGTTGTGTTGTCATTAAGCTCGCAGAGCGTATTTGTAATTTACGTGAAGTAAAAGATGAGCCGGATGAGGTACGCCGAGCAGCAGCACGTGAATGTGCCAATATTTATGCGCCATTAGCAAACCGCTTAGGCATTGGTCAGCTTAAGTGGGAAATCGAAGATTATGCTTTCCGCTATCAGCATCCTGATGTGTATAAGCAAATTGCTAAGCAACTATCAGAACGCCGTATCGACCGTGAATATTATATTGATCATTTTGTCTCTGATTTAGATGAATCAATGAAAGCGTCACACATCAAAGCTGAAGTGCACGGTCGTCCTAAGCATATCTATAGTATCTGGCGAAAGATGCAAAAGAAAAGCTTAGAGTTTGATGAGCTATTTGATGTACGAGCGGTACGTATTATTGCCGACCAGCTACAAGATTGTTATGCCGCATTAGGCGTAGTGCATACTAAGTATCGTCATCTTCCGAAAGAATTTGATGATTATGTTGCGAATCCAAAACCGAATGGTTACCAATCGATTCACACCGTCGTATTAGGACCTGAAGGGCGTACGATTGAAATTCAGATTCGTACTAAGCAGATGCATGAAGAGTCTGAATTAGGTGTGGCAGCACACTGGAAATACAAAGAAGGATCATCATCTGGCGCTGCGAAGTCATCTTATGATGAGAAAATTAATTGGCTTCGTAAGCTACTTATGTGGCAAGAAGAAATGTCAGATTCTGGCGAAATGCTGGATGAGTTACGTAGCCAAGTCTTTGATGACCGTGTTTATGCTTTTACGCCCAAAGGTGATGTCGTTGATTTGCCGTTAAATGCAACCCCACTCGATTTTGCTTACCATATTCACTCTGAAGTTGGGCACCGCTGTATTGGCGCCAAAGTAGAAGGGCGTATTGTACCGTTCACTTATCATTTACAGATGGGTGAGCAGGTTGAAATCATCACCCAGAAAGAAGCGAATCCGTCGCGGGATTGGTTAAACCCTAATTTAGGCTTTGTAACCTCTGGTCGAGCAAGAGCCAAAGTGCATGCGTGGTTCCGTAGGCAAGCTCATGATAAAAACATGATAGCGGGGCGTGAAATCTTAGAGCTTGAACTGAATAAAATCGGCGCCAAGCTTAAAGATGCAGAAGTGTATGCATTAAAGCGTTTCAATGCTAAAAACGTAGATGAATTGTTCGTTGGTATTGGTAGTGGTGATTTGCGTATTAACCAAGTGGTTAATCACATCAGCATGATTATTAATAAGCCAACGGCAGAAGAGGAAGACCAACAGTTAGTGGATAAGCTGACTGAAGCGAGTACCAAAATCAGCACTAGTGCGAAAAAGCCTCAACGTGATGCTGTTGTTGTTGAAGGCGTCGATAACTTAATGACGCATTTAGCACGCTGTTGTCAGCCGATCCCTGGTGATGAAATTGTGGGTTTTGTCACCCAAGGTCGTGGTATTTCTGTTCATCGTAATGACTGTGAACAACTTGCAGAACTTCGTCATCATGTACCAGAACGTATCATTCATACGGTGTGGGGGGGTGGTTTCGTGGGTAATTATAATATTACAGTGCGAGTAACTGCCTCAGAGCGAAATGGCTTGATTAAAGAGCTGACCAATACTTTAGCGAATGAAAAAGCAAAAGTGGCGGGAATGAAAAGTCGCATTGACTACAAAAAGCAGATGTCGATTATGGACTTTGATTTAGAACTCACCGACTTAGAAGTACTGAGTAAAGTGTTGAAGCGTATCGAACAAGTTAAAGACGTTGCTGAAGCTAAGCGTTTGTATTAAAGGCGTTTGTATTAACAAGGCTTGATAGAGGCATCAATACGGCAGATTTAGCCAATAGTTTGTACCATAACGTAAAAACAGGAAGCATTATGCTTCCCGTTTTTGTTTCTGGTAATCTGCAACCAAACGGCATGTCGTGACGTAGCCATATCTATCACCGCAAAAACCAATAGCGATCTATTATGAGCGAACCTAAATCAGCACCAATCGAACAGTTACTCGAGATTATGGTCACCCTGCGTGATCCTCAAAAAGGATGCCCGTGGGATCTTAAGCAAGATTTTTCTTCGATCATTCCGCATACGATCGAAGAAGCTTACGAGGTTGCTGATGCTATCGAGCAGAAAAATTGGAGTGATGTGCGTGAAGAGTTAGGTGATTTACTGTTTCAAATAATTTTTTATAGCCAGCTAGGCAAAGAACAAGGGTTGTTTGATTTTAATGATGTGGTTGCTGGATTAAATGAAAAATTAACGCGTCGTCATCCTCATGTTTTCAGTGACGCTAAGTTTGCTGATGACGAGGCAATTAACGCCAACTGGGAAGCTGAAAAAGCGAAAGAGCGAGATGCAAAAGGGCACGATGAAAGTATATTAGCCGATATTCCCCTCGCATTACCTGCCTTGAGTCGCGCCGATAAAATTCAAAAGCGTTGTTCAAAGCATGGTTTCGATTGGGACACGATTGCCCCCGTGGTTGATAAAGTAAAAGAAGAGCTCGATGAGGTCATGGATGAAGTCATTCAAGTGTCACCTAATCAAGCTAATATCGAAGAAGAAATGGGCGATTTGCTTTTTTCTGTGGTGAATTTAAGCCGCCATTTAAAAGTAAAACCAGAGCTTGCTTTACAACGCGCAAATAAAAAATTTGAAAAGCGATTTCGCCAAGTAGAAAAAAGTGTGCTAGAAAAAGGGATGCGTTTAGAAAGTTGTTCATTGGATATGTTAGATAATGAATGGGATAAAGTGAAACGTGCTGAGCGCAAAGAATAATCGTTATCATAAATATAATTCATTGATTATTAGATTTATATTCACTGGTCTTTTTTATTAAAAAGAGTAACATTTGTCGGTTGATTTTTAACCAATCGACCTATGTAGTCGGTATAATTGATTTGAGACAAAAAAAAACGATGAATGCTGTGATAGTTTTCACGTTGTGGCAATAAAGTGTGTCTGGTATACTAATTTCCCGTCCAGATACACTTTATCCTCTACACCAATCTTCCAGGTTAATCATGACAACGAATTATATTTTTGTTACGGGCGGGGTCGTATCCTCACTAGGTAAAGGCATTGCAGCAGCATCATTAGCGGCAATTTTAGAAGCACGTGGTCTTAAAGTGACCATGATGAAACTAGACCCTTACATCAACGTTGACCCAGGCACAATGAGCCCAACTCAACACGGCGAAGTATTCGTTACGGAAGACGGTGCAGAGACCGACCTTGATTTAGGTCACTATGAGCGTTTTATCCGCACCAAAATGACCAAGCGTAATAACTTTACCGCAGGTCGTGTTTACGAAGAAGTACTTCGTAAAGAGCGTCGCGGAGACTACCTTGGTGCAACTATTCAGGTAATTCCTCATATCACGAACGAAATTAAAGAACGTGTGATTGCAGGTGCTGAAGGCCACGATGTTGCTATCGTTGAAGTTGGTGGTACTGTTGGTGATATCGAATCGTTACCATTTATGGAAGCTATTCGTCAGTTGGCAGTACAGAAAGGTCGTGAGCGCACTATGTTCATGCACCTAACGTTAGTTCCTTACCTTGCTGCGGCAGGTGAAGTGAAAACGAAGCCAACACAACACTCGGTAAAAGAATTACTTTCTATTGGTATTCAGCCAGACATCTTAGTATGTCGTTCTGATCGTGTTATTCCTGCTAACGAGCGTGCGAAAATTGCACTGTTCTGTAATGTGCAGGAAAAAGCTGTAATCTCAATGAAAGATGTAGATTCAATCTACAAAATCCCACAACTTATTAAAGCTCAAGGTCTTGATGATCTTGTATGTCAGCGTTTTGGTATTACGGCACCAGAAGCTAATTTGGCTGAGTGGGAACAAGTAATTTACGAAGAAGCAAACCCAACCGAAGAAGTAACAATCGGTATGGTAGGTAAGTATATTGAACTGCCTGATGCTTACAAATCAGTAAACGAAGCATTGAAACACGCTGGCCTGAAGAACCGTCTATCTGTGAAGATCAAATATGTTGATTCACAAGATGTAGAGTCTAAAGGTATTGAAGTACTTGAAGGTCTAGATGCAATTCTAGTACCTGGTGGTTTCGGCGGTCGTGGTGTTGAAGGTAAAATCCGTACAGCACAATATGCTCGTGAAAACAAAATTCCGTACTTAGGCATTTGTCTGGGTATGCAGGTAGCATTGATTGAATTTGCGCGTAATGTTGCAGGTTTAGCTGATGCACACTCTACTGAATTTAATGCTGAAACTAAAAACCCAGTAGTTGGTCTAATTACCGAATGGGTAGATGGTGACGGTCAAGTAGAGAAGCGTACAGAAGAATCAAACTTAGGCGGTACAATGCGCCTTGGTTCTCAGTTATGTCACCTGAAAAATGGTTCTAAAGCGCGTGAGCTATACGGTAACGCAAGCATTCATGAGCGTCACCGTCACCGCTATGAAGTGAATAACAATTTGCTTCCGCAACTAGAAAAAGCTGGATTGAAAATTTCAGGTCTGTCAGCAGACAAGAAATTAGTGGAAATTATTGAATTACCTAACCACCCATGGTTTGTGGCTTCTCAATTCCACCCTGAGTTCACATCAACTCCTCGCGATGGTCACCCTCTATTTGAAGGTTTCGTGAAGGCAGCAGGTCAACAACTGCGTGGTGAACTTAAATAAGTAAGGATTACGGATAGCTGTAGAGATAACCCACTACGGCTATTTTTTAGCTTTTAAATTGAAGATAAGCAAGAGGAAACACAATGTCTAAGATCGTTAAAGTTCTAGGTCGTGAAATCATCGATTCACGTGGTAACCCAACAGTAGAAGCTGAAGTTCACCTAGAAGGCGGTTTCGTCGGTATGGCTGCTGCTCCATCTGGCGCATCAACTGGTTCTCGTGAAGCTCTTGAACTACGTGACGGCGACAAATCTCGCTACCTAGGTAAAGGCGTTCTTAAAGCTCTTGAAGCTGTGAATGGTCCTATCGCAGAAGCACTACTTGGTAAAGATGCAAAAGACCAAGCTGCTATCGATCAGGTAATGATCGACCTAGACGGTACTGAAAACAAATCTAAGTTTGGTGCTAACGCAATCCTTGCTGTTTCTCTAGCAAACGCTAAAGCAGGCGCTGCAGCTAAAGGCATGCCTTTATACGAGCACATTGCAGAACTAAACGGTACTGCTGGCGTATTCTCTATGCCTCTACCAATGATGAACATCATCAACGGTGGCGAGCACGCTGATAACAACGTTGATATCCAAGAGTTCATGATTCAGCCAGTTGGCGCAAAGACTCTTAAAGAAGCACTACGTATTGGCGCTGAAGTATTCCACAACCTTGCTAAAGTACTTAAGGCTAAAGGCCTAAGCACTGCAGTTGGTGATGAAGGTGGTTTCGCTCCTAACCTAGAATCTAACGCTGCTGCACTAGCTGCAATCCAAGAAGCTGTTGAAGCTGCTGGTTACGAGTTAGGTAAAGACGTTACTCTAGCAATGGACTGTGCTGCATCTGAGTTCTACGACAAAGAAGCTGGCAACTACAACATGAAAGGCGAAGGCAAAATCTTCTCTTCTGAAGAATTTAACTTCTACCTACAAGACCTTGCTAACCAATACCCAATCGTATCTATCGAAGATGGTCTTGACGAATCAGATTGGGCTGGCTTCAAGCACCAAACTGAACTTCTAGGCGACAAGCTTCAAATCGTTGGTGACGATCTATTCGTTACAAACACAAAGATTCTTGCTGAAGGTATCGAGAAAGGCGTTGCTAACTCTATCCTTATCAAGTTCAACCAAATCGGTTCTCTTACAGAGACTCTAGCTGCAATTAAGATGGCTAAAGATGCTGGTTACACAGCAGTTATCTCTCACCGTTCTGGCGAAACTGAAGATGCAACTATCGCTGATCTAGCGGTAGGTACAGCTGCAGGCCAAATCAAAACTGGTTCTATGAGCCGTTCTGACCGTGTTGCTAAGTACAACCAGCTAATTCGTATCGAAGAAGCGCTAGGCGCGAAAGCACCTTTCAACGGTCTTAAAGAAGTTAAAGGTCAAGCTTAATTATTAAGCAATGACTTTGGGTTCTTAACCCTGATTCTTCTGAAACCGCCTCTTTTGAGGCGGTTTTTTTATATCTCGTGTCTTTTTTATCTCTGAATAAGCCAGACTAAAAGCCTAGTGCTAGTCACAAAGTGCGCTTTATGGGATTATTACAGCGAATGTTCATTTCACTGTTTAGCAATCATGATATGTATCGTTAACCAATGTAATGGCTATTTATCCTCATATAATGAGTATCAAATAATTAACAAGAAAAGTGGGGAAGTGCATGCGTCTGTTATCTGTGCTGCTACTGGCTACCTTGTGTTGGCTCCAATATGATTTTTGGTTGGGTAAAAATGGCTTGATGGATTACTTAGCCGTTGAAGCTAATGTCGGTATTCAGCAAAAAGCCAATGCGGAACTCGTTCAACGTAATCAACAAATGTACGCCGAAATTGATGATCTACATCGTGGTCAAGAATCGGTAGAAGAGCGGGCAAGAAATGAACTTGGCATGATTAAGCCAAATGAAACTTTCTTCCGGATCATCGGCGATAACTAATCGCCTTTATTTAACTCAGAATGAACTGTGCCATGAATCAACAGCTTACCGCGGTTGTACCTGCTGCTGGTATTGGTAGTCGTATGGCTGCTGATCGACCAAAGCAATATTTACATATTGCGGGTAAAACAATTTTAGAACACACGATTGACCGTTTGTTTAGTCACCCCGCGATTACACGAGTGATTATTGCGATTAGCCAAACGGACCCCTATTTTGCTTCACTTCCACTGGCTAGCGACCCACGTATTACCGTGGTTGATGGTGGTGCCGAGCGTGCAGATTCTGTGTTTGCTGGTTTAGCCGCGATTGATGATGAAAATACCTGGGTGTTGGTTCATGATGCAGCTCGTCCTTGTGTGCGGCTTAATGATTTAGAACGGCTTGTTGAGGCGGCGATACGCAGTGACAGTGGAGCGATCCTTGCGGCTCCGGTTCGCGATACAATGAAACGAGGTTGCCAGCAAATTAATGGGCTGCAGGGTATTGTATCAACGGTTGAACGCAATAATCTTTGGCATGCACTTACACCACAAATGTTTAAAGTGAAGCAACTAAAAGATTCATTACAGCACGCACTCAAAGAAGGTGCGGTTATTACCGACGAGGCGTCGGCGCTGGAGTATTGTGGGTATATCCCACAGCTAGTAAAAGGGCGTTCAGATAACCTTAAGGTGACTCAACCTGAAGATTTAGCCTTGGCTGGTTTCTACTTAGAACAATTAATGAAGGAATAAATCTGATGCGAATTGGACACGGATTTGATGTACATAAGTTTGGTGGTGAAGGGCCCGTTATTATTGGTGGTGTTGCTATCCCTTATGAGCAAGGTCTTATTGCCCATTCAGATGGCGACGTTGCACTTCATGCCGTTTGTGATGCCTTGTTAGGCGCTATTGGCGCGGGTGATATTGGACGTCACTTCCCAGATACAGACGCGGAGTGGAAAGGGGCTGATAGCCGTTTTTTACTGCGAGATGTCTACAGTAAAGTAAAGGATAAAGGGTATCATCTTGGTAATCTTGATGTGACGATCATTGCCCAAGCCCCTAAAATGGCCCCGTATATTGATGCGATGTGCCAAGCGATTGCCGAAGATTTAGAAACAGATATCGGTAATGTTAATGTTAAAGCGACAACTTCAGAACGTCTCGGTTTTACTGGGCGCAAAGAAGGCATCGCTTGCGAAGCGGTAGTACTAATTAATGCTCAATAATGACGGTGTTGTGATGTCTGATAATATGCTGAATGTAATGGATAATTTTTGTTGGCTATATGAAAAACCAACATGTCAGGGGCAAATTAAAGCACTGCCAGAGCATTTCATCGTAAAAGAAAATTTAGGTTTTGAGTTCGCAGGCAAAGGCGAGCACTTCATGGTAAAGATCCGCAAAGTGGGTGAAAATACCAAATATGTAGTGAATGAACTTGCGAAGGCTTGCGGTGTTAAATCCCGAGATGTGAGCTGGGCCGGCCTTAAAGATCGCCATGCTGTGACTGAGCAATGGATCAGTGTTCACTTACCGGGTAAGGCAGATCCTGATTTAACGGATTTTGTTGCTGAGCATCCAGGTATTGAAGTACTCGAAACAACACGTCATGACAAAAAATTACGACCGGGTGATCTTGTTGGTAACTGGTTCCAGTTACGCCTGCTTGATCTAACCAACCCTGAAGAATTAGCCCTGAAACTAGAACAAGTAAAAATGCACGGTGTGCCAAATTACTTTGGTCAGCAACGTTTTGGTCACGGTGGTAATAATGTGATTAAAGCACGCAGCTGGGGCAATGACGAGTTCCGCTTACGTGATAAAAGCAAGCGTAGTTTTTACTTGTCAGCCGCTCGTTCATGGCTATTTAATATGGTGTTATCAACCCGTATTGAACAAGGCAGCGTGAATTCGTTAATGGTTGGTGATTGCCTGCAAAATGCCGGTGAAGACAATTGCTTCCTTGCCGAATCTATTACCGAAGAATTGCAAGCTAGTATTGATAAGGGGCTTGTTAATATTACTGCACCGTTAGTGGGCGATAATGCATTGCCGACAGCAGCAGATGCAGAGGCTTTTGAGTTAGCCATTATTGCTAATGAACCTTCATTACTGAAGTTGATCCGTGATAATCGAATGCGCCATGAACGTCGTACTTTATTACTGAAACCAAAAGAGATGGAATGGCAATTTGATGGCAATGATGTTGTATTATCATTTGCGTTACCTGCCGGCTGTTTTGCGACGTCAGTAGTCAGAGAATTACTTGTCGAACAAGAAGGTAGTACGCATGCGAATATTGATCAGTAATGATGATGGCATTTTTGCCGAGGGCATTAACACGCTAGCGACAGTGTTAAGTGAACTGGGAGAAGTGACTGTTGTTGCGCCTGATCGAAACCGCTCTGGCGCATCGAATTCATTAACGCTCGATTACCCTCTTCGTATTCGCGAAGAGGGAGATAGACGTATTTCTGTCGATGGCACTCCGACAGACTGCGTGCATTTTGCATTGAATGAATGGCTAGATTATCGTCCAGATATCGTGGTCGCAGGCATTAACCATGGCGCCAATTTGGGTGATGACGTGCTGTATTCCGGTACGGTTGCAGCTGCCACAGAAGGACACTTTTTAGGTGTACCTGCAGTTGCGGTTTCATTGGTCGGTTCAACACATTTTGATACCGCAGCACAAGTAGTAAAAAGTATTGTTGTGAACTTGCTAAAGAAGCCGTTACCTAAAAACAAGATCTTGAATATCAATGTACCTGACATTCCTTTTTCTGAGTTAAAGGGTTGGAAAGTGACGCGTTTAGGTGCCCGTCATCGTGCAGAACAGATGGTTAAAGATGTGGATCCTAGAGGGAAGGTATTATATTGGTTAGGTCCTCCAGGGGCATGCCAAGATGCTGGTCCTGGCACTGATTTTCATGCTGTAGAGCAAAACTTGGTGTCGATTACTCCGTTGCAGGTTGATTTAACGGCGCATGATGCTCTTGAGAGTGTTGAGTTATGGATGAATGAAGAGGGGGAAAAATAGGGATGCGCTACGCGAAAGAACGACATAACTTGATGGTTATTTTACAACGTCATGGTATTCGAAATGAGAAAGTACTCAATGCAATAACCAGCGTTCCAAGAGAACTGTTTATTGATGAGGCTTTTTCTCACCAAGCGTATGAGAATAATGCATTACCCATCGGTAGCGGACAGACCATTTCTCAACCTTATATCGTCGGTAAGATGACAGAGTTACTCGAATTAACGGCACAATCACACGTGTTGGAAGTTGGCACTGGCTCGGGCTACCAAACCGCGGTACTCGCCCAATTAGTTGATCATGTATATTCAGTTGAGCGTATTAAAGCACTACAATGGCAAGCTAAACGCCGTCTAAAACAATTAAATCTCCATAATATATCGACTAAACATGGGGATGGATGGAAAGGTTGGCATAATAAAGGCCCATTTGATGCCATTATTGTTACCGCAGCCGCAGAAGAAATGCCGATGGAATTATTGGCGCAACTTACTGACGGTGGACGGTTAGTTATCCCTGTTGGCGATGACTTACAGGTATTAAAAAAGATCACTCGTAATGGCGAACAGTTTGTTTCTCAAGATATTGAAGCCGTTAGGTTTGTTCCTTTGGTTGCTGGAGATTTAGCATAAAGTGATGGGGCTGCGTGTGAAGGGAAACATATGGTGTATAGCCTCAGTTGCAGCTTGTCTGCTGCTGTTGTCTGCCTGTAGCAGTCACACGCCTGCACCTGTTTCTAGCCTTAATAAAGATTACTCACAAGTTGATCGTGGTAGTTTTCGTGGCAGTTACTATCGAGTTCAAAAAGGCGATACGCTTTATTTTATTTCTTATGTAACAGGTAAAGAAGTTAAAGAAATAATTGCTCAGAATAAATTGTCATACCCTTATACGATTTATCCCGGACAAAAACTTGATCTTTGGAATTCGAAATACGTTGCACCTAAATACGGCATTGCTGCTGTCGCTGTTGTTAAACCCCCAGTAAAAACAACAGCTAATACTGCTAAGCCAAAATCACCTGCACAGCAAAAAAAAACGAAGCCCAAACCTCCAGTGCAACCAAAGAAAGTTGAGCAAAAAACAGTCAATAAAAAAGTTGATCAAGATCGCACAAAGGAGTACTCTCAAAAAGCGACAAAAAGTAACAATTCAGCAACAAAAAAACCAGCAGCCAGTAACAAGGTCGCTAGTTGGAACTGGCCAAATAATGGGCGCGTTATTGCAAAGTTTTCCAATTCAGAAAATGGAAATAAAGGCATAGACATTGCTGGTCAACGTGGTGCAACGATTGCTGCATCAGCAAATGGTCGAGTGGTTTATGCTGGTAACGCACTTCGTGGCTACGGTAATCTCATTATTATTAAGCATAGCGATGATTACCTTAGTGCTTACGCCCATAACGATAAAATGCTTGTGAAAGAGCAGCAAACAGTAAAAGCCGGGCAGAAGATTGCTTCAATGGGAAGCTCGGGTACAAGCAGTGTTCGTTTACATTTTGAAATTCGTTATAAAGGTAAATCCGTTGATCCAATGCGGTATTTGCCCAAAAAATAGAATGACATAGAGAAGTTGTAATGTCTTGCTAACTCGCCATCTGGGAGGCGCTATGAGTAGAAGCAGCACAGCAAAAAAAACTGACACATTAAACCTTGATGAAGACATTGATATCGAGGCAATAGCTGATGCGGCAGCAGCGAGTACTAAAGCTGAGCCGGAAGAAAGCTCAAATGATGAAGTTGATGTTTCTAAATACGGAACCACGCAAAAAGCGCTTGATGCAACACAACTTTACCTTGGTGAAATTGGTTTTTCACCACTGCTAACGGCAGAAGAAGAAGTATTGTATGCGCGACGAGCATTACGTGGTGATGAAATTGCACGTAAGCGTATGATTGAGAGTAACTTACGTTTAGTGGTTAAAATTTCCCGTCGATACAGCAATCGTGGTCTTGCTTTGCTTGATCTAGTGGAAGAGGGGAACCTCGGGCTTATTCGAGCAGTTGAAAAGTTTGATCCAGAACGAGGCTTTCGATTTTCGACTTATGCAACGTGGTGGATCCGCCAAACAATAGAACGCGCGATCATGAACCAAACCCGCACCATCCGCTTACCAATCCATGTCGTAAAAGAACTGAATGTTTACCTCAGAACTGCACGTGAACTTGCTCAAAAGCTTGATCATGAACCTACTGCAGAAGATATCGCACTGAAATTAGAGAAACCCGTTGATGATGTTAATCGTATGCTACGTTTGAATGAACGTGTTAGCTCGGTCGATAATCCGATAGGTGGTGATTCTGAAAAAGCGTTGCTTGATATTATCCCTGATGAGAAAGGAGGAAGCCCTGAATCATCAACGCAAGATGACGACATCAAAAACTCCATCGTTCACTGGCTACAAGAGCTGAATCCTAAGCAACGAGAAGTACTTGCTCGTCGTTTCGGGTTACTTGGCTATGAAGCATCAACCTTGGAAGATGTTGGTCGTGAAATCGGTTTAACCCGCGAACGCGTTCGTCAAATTCAAGTTGAGGGCTTACGTCGTTTACGTGATATGTTGACCCATCAAGGACTGAACATTGAGTCGTTGTTTAATCAAGGTGCGCAATAATTTAATTATGTTTTGTTGAAATAAATGAGCCCATTTTGTTACACCTTTTGTCATTTATTCTAGAAATATAAGAAACAAAAAAGGACGCCGATGCGTCCTTTTTTTATTTTCTACAAATTTGAGCTGTTAGGTTAATTACATTAATGCCTTTAATCGGTATAACTCGTCTAATGCTTGGCGTGGTGTCATCTCGTCAGGATTGACTTTGGCTAATGCTTCTTCAACGTCACTCGGTTCAGGAAGCAACGTCAGCTGCTGCTCTTCTCTCGGTGCTTTCGAAGGGTTTTTTATCGCTTGTTGGTGACCCGTTGTTTCTAGTTGGGTAAGCTTAGCCTTTGCTCGTTTGATAACCGCCTTAGGCACACCTGCTAAGCTGGCAACCGCCAAACCATAAGATTTACTTGCCGCCCCTTCTTGTACTGCATGCATGAAAGCAATTTCATCACCGTGTTCAACCGCATCTAAATGAACATTGGCTAAGCCATCCATCATGGAGGGTAACTCTGTTAGTTCGAAGTAATGAGTCGCAAATAAAGTCATCGCTGAGATTTTTTCAGCTAGCCATTCAGCACTTGCCCATGCCAATGACAGACCATCATAGGTACTTGTACCACGGCCTATCTCATCCATCAGTACTAAACTTTTGCTTGTCGCATTATGAAGGATATTGGCTGTTTCAGTCATTTCGACCATGAAGGTAGAACGACCAGAAGCTAAATCATCAGAGGCACCAATACGAGTGAAAATACGATCCAGAGAACCGATTCTAACGGCTTCTGCTGGCACAAACGAACCCACGTGAGCCATAAGAGCAATAAGGGCTGTTTGACGCATGTAGGTCGACTTACCACCCATGTTTGGGCCGGTAATAATTAACATACGACGATCATGGTGAAGAGAAATTGGGTTAGCAATAAACGGTTCACTTAATACTTGTTCAACAACTGGATGACGACCAGCTGTTATCTCAATTCCCGTTTGGTCGGTTAACTCTGGTCGGCAATAGTTCAGGGTGTCAGCACGTTCCGCAAGGTTGGCTAATACATCTAATTCACTTAAAGCACTCGCTGTATTTTGTAGCAACTCTAAGTGAGGCAGTAACTGATCAAACAGTTCTTCCCACAATTTCTTTTCTAAACCTAGGGCTTTAGATTTAGAGTTAAGTACCTTGTCTTCGTGTTCTTTTAGTTCAGGAATAATATAACGTTCAGCATTCTTTAGGGTTTGGCGGCGAACATAGTGATCGGGTGCTAAATGACTTTGCCCACGGCTAATCTGAATAAAGAAACCGTGAACCTGATTAAAGCCCACTTTTAAGCTATCAATACCATGCTGCTCTCGTTCACGAGTCTCAAGATCATCAAGGAATTTTTTCGCACCATCAGCAAGGTCACGCCATTCATCCAATTCCGCGCTATAGCCTGGTGCTAATACGCCACCATCACGAATAATAACGGGTGGGTTTTCTATAATTGCGCGTTCAAGCAATTCGCATAGTTCGTCCATTGGCGCAGAAGACTGTGCAAGCTCGCCGATACGTGGCTGCTCAATGTCAGCCAATAAATCGGCTAGCTGGGGCAGAGATTGTAATGCGCTACGCATACGCGCCAAATCGCGAGGGCGTGCAGAACGCAGTGCTAATCGCGCTAAAATACGCTCTAGATCGCCCATATGACGTAGTACTTCAGCCACATCAATAAACATCCCCGTATCTTTAAATGCTGCGATTGCATCTAAGCGATGGTTGAGCTGCTTGGTATCTCGAATAGGTTGATGCAACCAGCGTTTTAGTAAGCGGCTGCCCATTGGAGTAGCTGTATGGTCAAGTACCGATGCTAGGGTGTTCTCAAAGCCACCAGATAAGTTTTGGGTCAGTTCTAAATTACGGCGTGTTGCAGCATCTAAAATAACCGAATGATCTTTGCTGTCTAAGGTAATTGCACGAATGTGGGGCAAGGCAGTACGTTGGGTATCTTTCACATATTGCAGTAAACACCCAGCAGCCGATAACCCACGTTCCGCTTTTTCGACACCAAAGCCAATTAAGTCACGAGTACCAAATTGCAGGGTTAATTGTTGACGTGCAGTATCGAGATCAAATTCCCAAATAGGGCGACGACGTATTCCCTTAATGGCATCAATCATGTGTATTTGCGTAAAGTCTTCAGGGTAAAGCAGCTCTGCCGGACTAGTGCGTTGCAATTCTGCTTGCATTGCTTCTTCAGTTTCAGGTTCTGAGAGCATGAAACGGCCAGAAGTAATATCCAGTGTGGCGTAGCCAAAGCCTTTACTGTTTTGATAAATAGCCGCGACTAAGTTATCTCGGCGCTCGCTTAGTAGCGCCTCATCACTGACAGTACCCGGTGTTACAATACGTACAACTTGACGCTCTACAGGGCCTTTGCTTGTGGCTGGGTCGCCAATTTGTTCACAAATAGCGACAGACACACCTTGTTGAACTAGCTTTGCTAAGTACCCTTCCACAGCATGGTAGGGTAAGCCAGCCATAGGAATAGGCTGACCATTTGATGAACCACGCTTAGTCAGCGTAATATCAAGTAGTTGAGACGCTCTTTTAGCATCATCAAAAAAGAGTTCGTAGAAATCACCCATGCGATAGAACAGTAGTGTGTCAGGGTTTTCAGCTTTAATGCGTAAGAATTGCTGCATCATGGGTGTGTGTGTTTCTAAACCTTTTACTGTCACAATATTGCCTACTGTTGCTGCTGGATTAAATTCTGGTACAAGGATACGTGAATCAGGCTAGTCGGCAAAGTAGCAATGCGGGGAATTTGCTTTCAAGTGGGTAAGTTGATAATCGTAGCGGTTATTTAGATATCCTGATAGAGGCGCTTGCGGCAAATAGTTTTAAGGTGATTTCCAATAATACAGTGTTGCTGACCGAATAAGGATTGAGAGATGAATAGGGTAGTGGAACTGGCTGAACAATTGGGCGCGGCGTTATCACAGCAGAGTTGGATCGCAACAACGGCTGAGTCGTGCACGGGTGGTGGTGTATCTATGGCGATTACTGAAATAGCAGGCAGTTCTGCGTGGTTTGACCGCGCGTTTGTGACTTATAGTAACGAAGCCAAGCAACAAATGATTAATGTACAGGTTGAGACACTAGCTACACACGGTGCTGTCAGTGAACCTGTTGTTATAGAAATGGCAAAAGGTGCGTTAGATAATTCTAATGCCAATATCAGTGTTGCTATCAGTGGGATCGCTGGCCCCGGTGGTGGTACAGAATTGAAACCTGTTGGCACGGTATGCTTTGCTTGGGCAGATAAAACGGGGTGGCTGTATACTGAAACCTGTTTGTTTGATGGTGATCGCAACGCTGTAAGAGAGCAAGCGATTGAAAAATCGTTATCTGGCATGCTTCAGCGGTTAGTTACGATAGCTTAATGGTGCGTTGTTATTTTTAGGCTAAGTGTAAAGATAAAAAAAATATCACACAGTGCTAGACACTGTATGAATAGACAGTATACTAATCATCATTAAGCAAGTTCAGTTATTTCATTTAAGCATCCGTTGGAGAGTCGAATGGACGATAATAAGCAGAAGGCTCTTGCCGCAGCGTTAGGTCAGATTGAAAAGCAATTTGGTAAAGGTTCAATCATGAAGTTGGGCGACAACCGCACAATGGATATTGAAACCATTTCAACAGGTTCACTTTCACTTGATATTGCATTAGGTGCTGGTGGTTTACCAATGGGGCGTATCGTTGAAATCTATGGTCCTGAATCATCAGGTAAAACAACGCTAACGCTTGAAACAATTGCCGCGGCGCAACGCGTAAATAAAACGTGTGCTTTTATTGATGCTGAACACGCATTGGATCCAATCTATGCCCAGAAGCTGGGTGTTGATATTGATCAGTTACTTGTTTCTCAGCCAGACACGGGTGAGCAAGCATTAGAAATCTGTGACGCACTAGCACGCTCTGGTGCTGTTGACCTTATCGTAATCGATTCTGTTGCGGCTTTAACACCTAAAGCTGAAATTGAAGGCGAGATGGGTGATTCACATATGGGTTTACAAGCACGTATGCTTTCTCAAGCGATGCGTAAGCTGACTGGTAACCTGAAGCAATCAAACTGTATGTGTATCTTCATCAACCAAATTCGTATGAAAATTGGTGTGATGTTTGGTAACCCAGAAACGACTACGGGTGGTAATGCTCTTAAGTTCTACGCATCTGTTCGTCTTGATATTCGCCGTACTGGTGCAATTAAAGATGGTGATGAAGTGGTTGGTAACGAAACACGCATCAAGGTTGTTAAAAATAAAATTGCTGCACCGTTTAAGCAGGCTGAAACACAAATTCTTTATGGTCAAGGCTTCAACCGTAACGGTGAACTCATTGATCTAGGTGTTAAGCATAAGCTTGTAGAAAAAGCGGGCGCTTGGTACAGCTATAAAGGTAATAAAATTGGTCAAGGTAAGGCTAATTCTTGTAAGCACCTAGTCGAAAATCCAGCAATAGCTGAAGAGATTGAAAAACTACTGCGTGACATGCTGTTATCACCAGCAGTGGAAGAAGCAGAAGAAACTGATGAAAAAAAATCAGGTTCAAAAAAAGATGAAGCTGAAGCTCTAAAATAAGAGTGCTGAAGCAGCTGTAACATGAAGATATATCTCTTCTTGAACAGCTTTCATAAATGAATAAGAAAGCGGGCTTTGTAGCGTATACAAAGCCCGCTTTTTGTTTAACGGAATTTAATATGACAAAGAATAGCCCTCACAAAATATCAGCGAAACAAGTGGCTATTGGGTATTTATCACGTCGCGATTATGCTGAAGTGGAATTACGAATAAAACTTCAAGGTAAACACTATGCTCAAGATGAAATCGACAGTGCAATTGCTGACTGTCTTGAGCGCGGTTGGCTGAATGATCATCGTTATGCATTACTCATTGTACGAAACAGTATTGCTAAAGGGCTGGGAGAGTTGCGTCTTCAAGCAGAATTAAGAAATAAAGGTGTATCAGAGGCTATCATTAATCAAGTCTTTGATGAGTGTGATGTTGATTGGTTTGAACATGCGAAAGATGTTGCTCTGCGAAAGTTTGGTATTAGTGATGCTGATACACTTAAAGAAAAAGCGAAGCGTTATCGCTTTATGGAATATCGAGGGTTTGACTCAGACCAAATAAGCTACGCATTGAATATTAGTGATGATGAGTGACCTGAAATCAATTATAACGATTGGGTCTAACAGCCGCCGTACAACCTCCTTCCCGTAATTAACTGCATATTTAGCGGTTAAGATGCCATTATTTACGTAATTTTTAACATAATATTTCCCGTACCCACAGTGGTTGTTTTACAATGACCGCCAAAAATTTTATCTTAGTCCGATACTATCGCTTAAAGGCGATAATTCTGGTTTCTATAAAACATCTATTCAGGATTTCCCAATGTACATGAGCACTGATGAGATTCGCCGTGCGTTTCTAGCGTTTTTTGAGAGCAAAGGCCACCAAATAGTGGAGAGCTCTTCTCTTGTACCTGCCAACGACCCAACGTTGTTGTTTACCAATGCAGGTATGAATCAATTTAAAGATACTTTTCTAGGTATTGAAAAGCGCAGCTACACTCGAGCGACAACTGCTCAACGCTGTGTACGTGCCGGTGGTAAGCACAATGATCTAGAGAATGTTGGCTTTACTGCCCGTCACCATACTTTCTTTGAAATGCTGGGTAATTTCAGTTTCGGTGATTATTTCAAGCAAGACGCGATTAAGTATGCTTGGGAGTTTTTAACTGATGTATTGGGCTTGCCTCAAGATCGTCTATTGGTAACGATTTACGAAACAGATGACGAAGCATTCGACATCTGGAATAAAGAAATGGGTATCCCCGCAGATCGTATCGTACGTATCGGCGACAACAAGGGTGCACCTTACGCGTCAGACAACTTCTGGCAAATGGGTGACACAGGTCCTTGTGGCCCTTGTACTGAAATTTTCTATGATCACGGCGAACATATTTGGGGCGGTCGCCCTGGTACACCAGAAGAAGATGGTGACCGTTTCATCGAGATCTGGAACAACGTATTCATGCAATTTAACCGTCAAGCTGACGGTACTATGGAGCCGTTACCTAAGCCTTCTGTTGATACAGGCATGGGTATTGAGCGTATTGCTGCAATTATGCAGGGCGTTCACTCTAACTATGAAATTGATATCTTCCAGACACTCATCAAAAAGTCTGCAGAAGTGATTGGTTACGAAGATTTATCTAATCAATCATTACGCGTTGTGGCTGACCATATCCGTTCATGTGCATTCTTAATCGTTGATGGTGTTATGCCGTCAAACGAAGGCCGTGGTTATGTGCTTCGCCGTATTATTCGTCGTGCAGTGCGCCACGGTAATAAATTAGGCGCAACAGGTGCGTTCTTCTACAAGCTAGCGGGTCCTTTAGCTGAAATCATGGGCACTGCTGGTGAAGAGCTGAAGAAACAACAAGCGCTTGTTGAAAAAGTATTGAAGATTGAAGAAGACAACTTTGGTCGTACACTTGACCGTGGTTTGACAATCTTAAATGACGCTTTAGATAACTTAAGCGGCAAAGAGCTTGATGGCGAAACGGTATTTAAACTGTATGACACATACGGTTTCCCAGCAGATTTAACCAACGATGTTGCACGTGAGCGTGATTTCACCATTGATGAAGAAGGCTTCAATAATGCGATGGAAGCACAACGTCAACGTGCGCGTGAAGCGGGTAAATTTGGTGTTGATTACAATGAATCAATCAAAGTAGACGCGAATACTGAATTCTGTGGCTACACAGGCACAGCAGCACAAAGCAGCATTATTGCGCTTTACCGTGACGGTGAAGCGGTTGATAGCATTCTTGCTGGTGAAGACGCATTAATCATTCTTGATAATACGCCGTTCTATGCCGAGTCTGGTGGTCAGTGTGGTGATGCTGGTGTTCTAACCGCAGAAAGCACAGTGTTCAATGTATCTGATACACAAAAGTTCGGCGCTGCTATCGGTCACAAAGGGTCACTCGAAAAAGGTGCGCTTAACGTTGGCGATAAGCTTGAAGCTCAAGTTGATGTTGCACGTCGTGCTGCGATTACACTGAACCACTCAGCAACACACTTACTGCATTCTGCATTGCGCAACTTGCTAGGTGAGCATGTTGCTCAGAAAGGGTCATTAGTTAAGCCTGACGCACTACGCTTTGACTTCTCTAACCTTGAAGCGGTTAAGCCCGAGCAATTGCGTGAAATCGAACGTGTTGTGAATGAACAAATTCGTTTGAACCACAGCATTGATACCAACATCATGGATATTGAATCTGCTAAGCAAAAAGGTGCAATGGCACTGTTTGGCGAGAAATACGATGATGAAGTACGCGTACTTAGCATGGGTGAGTTTTCAACTGAACTATGTGGTGGTATTCATGCGAAAAATACCGGTGATATTGGTTTATTCAAGATTACCTCTGAAGGTGGTATTGCGGCCGGTATTCGTCGTATTGAAGCGGTAACGGGTGCTGCTGCTATTGATGCATTACATGCACAAGAAGCATTGTTATCTGAAACGGCAAGTATTGTTAAATCTGATACAGCTTCTGTTGCGACAAAGGTGAGCGCGTTACTGGCACACAGCAAGCAATTAGAAAAAGATATTCAGCAACTTCAAGATAAGCTTGCCGCACAAGAAAGTGCTGGTTTGCTTGATCAAGCGAAAGAAATCAATGGTGTGAAAGTATTGATAACGCAGCTTGATGGTGCTGACAATAAAGCCCTGCGTGGCATGCTAGATGAAATAAAGAATAAATTAGGCAGCGGTATCGTTGTGCTTGGTAATGTGAGTGGCGATAAAGTTGGTTTGATCGTTGGTGTAACGAAAGATCTTACTGGCAAAGTGAAAGCGGGTGAGCTTGTTAACATGGTTGCCCAGCAAGTTGGTGGTAAAGGTGGCGGTCGTCCTGACATGGCTCAAGCTGGCGGCACAGATGCCGCTGCATTACCTGCGGCTCTTGAATCGGTTACTCCTTGGTTAACTGAAAAACTGTAAATATTGGAGAGGTGAAGTGACATTATTAGTGCAGAAGTTTGGTGGTACGTCGGTAGGTAGTATTGACCGAATTGAAGCTGTAGCTGATCGTGTAATGAAAACATATCAGCAAGGTCATCAGATAGTTGTTGTATTGTCAGCCATGGCCGGTGAGACAAATCGCTTGTTAGGGTTGGCAAAACAAATTGATGAGATTCCAACGGCGAGAGAGTTGGATGTCTTATTATCAGCGGGTGAGCAAGTGTCTATTGCTTTACTTGCGATGGCTTTGAATAGGCGAGGCATTAAGGCGCAATCCTTAACTGCTGATCAAGTGACTATTCGAACGGATAATGTATTTAATAATGCCAGTATCACAAAAGTTGAGACAAAGCGTATAACAGCGTTACTTGAACAAGGTAACGTTGTTGTTGTGGCTGGCTTTCAGGGGCGTGATAGTGATAACAATGTCACGACCTTAGGGCGAGGCGGTTCAGATATGACCGCCGTTGCGGTTGCGAGCGCTTTGAATGCAACTGAGTGCCAAATATTTACAGATGTAGATGGGGTCTATTCGACAGACCCCCGTTTAGTACCTGATGCCAGACGTTTAAATGTGATTCATTTTGAACATATGAGAACAATGGCGAGTAAAGGTGCTAAAGTGCTACAATTACAGTCAGTTGAGTATGCTCTTCAGCATAGTGTCCCTTTACGAGTACTTTCATCGTTTGATGAAGGGGAGGGCACTCTTGTAAATTTTGACATAGCGTCAACACCTTCTATTGTTGGTATTGCCATTTTAGGTAATCAAGCATTGTTGGAGGTTGAGTTATCTAAAGATGAGCTACAAAGACAATTAAGTATATTTGGGGTAGAGGTTTGGAGTGTGACTGCAAAAGCAGATTCCACACAAATTGTTGCTTCAAATGACGATTTAGCACGACTTAGACTAGTGTTAGATGAGAAAATGCGCCATATTGGTGATGTTTCAACTCTATCTATGATAGGGAATGATGTATTGGAATATGCGGATGAAATTCGTATTTTCTTATCAGAAGCAGGCATTATTGTGCACCATAAGCAGCGACAAACTGATTGCCTTTCTTTTTTGATAGATAAAGACAATCATAAGTTAGCTGCTGATATCATCCACAAAAGGTTTGTGGTAGACCAGCAAAGTCTGGATAATCTACCTCTTCTCGCTATTTATTGAGCTGAGACCATTTACGCTGTAGTAAATTTTGCTGGATAATAAATATTAATTCTTATAAAACTGAGATAACTCAAGGAGCACACGAATGCTAATTTTGACTCGTCGCGTTGGTGAAACGCTAATGATTGGTGATGAAGTAACAGTTACTGTACTTGGTGTTAAGGGTAACCAAGTTCGCATTGGTGTTAACGCACCTAAAGAAGTATCTGTTCACCGTGAAGAAATCTACATGCGAATTCAAGCTGAAAAAGAAAACGGAACTCAAGGTTCTGGCAACTTCTAATTCAAATGGGTCGGCTATATTATGCTGGCCTTTTTTGTCTCAAGTTTGATCTAGATACAAATTATATTTTTGTTAGCTTTGACGAAATATGCCAAACATTTCGATAGTTACGTTGGTTTAGTTGCCGTGTTGGCTATTAAATGTGCATGCGTGCTGCTATTGCTGTTTTTTGGCAATAAAGTGTTTGACTTATTTTTGGCTGGCAGTAATATGAGCCCCCGAAACACGGTGAGGTGGCCGAGAGGCTGAAGGCGCTCCCCTGCTAAGGGAGTATATGGTTTATCCCGTATCGAGGGTTCGAATCCCTCCTTCACCGCCATTATTTTTTAATGGCATTGTGGAAAAGAAACATCAGTGCACGCGTAGCTCAGCTGGATAGAGTACTTGGCTACGAACCAGGCGGTCGGAGGTTCGAATCCTCCCGCGTGCACCATTATTTATAAGCAATGACATTCTTCAGTTGTCGTTGTCGTAAAACAGAATTAGTGCACGCGTAGCTCAGCTGGATAGAGTACTTGGCTACGAACCAGGCGGTCGGAGGTTCGAATCCTCCCGCGTGCACCATCTAATTCGTGTGGTGAGGTGGCCGAGAGGCTGAAGGCGCTCCCCTGCTAAGGGAGTATATGGTTTATCCCGTATCGAGGGTTCGAATCCCTCCTTCACCGCCATTCTTTCGTTAACGCTAGTATGCTACTTAGTAGTCGACTTGTGTTAATAAGTATCTTTCTTAGCCGGAAGATAAGTAAAGCAACATCAGTGCACGCGTAGCTCAGCTGGATAGAGTACTTGGCTACGAACCAGGCGGTCGGAGGTTCGAATCCTCCCGCGTGCACCATCATTTAAAAGCAGTGACAGTATTTCATGATTGTCATTGTGGTAAAACAGAATTAGTGCACGCGTAGCTCAGCTGGATAGAGTACTTGGCTACGAACCAGGCGGTCGGAGGTTCGAATCCTCCCGCGTGCACCATCTAATTCGTGTGGTGAGGTGGCCGAGAGGCTGAAGGCGCTCCCCTGCTAAGGGAGTATATGGTTTATCCCGTATCGAGGGTTCGAATCCCTCCTTCACCGCCATTCTTTCGTTAACGCTAGTAAGCTACTTAGTAGTCGACTCGTGTTAATAAGTATCTTTCTTAGCCGGAAGATAAGTAAAGCAACATCAGTGCACGCGTAGCTCAGCTGGATAGAGTACTTGGCTACGAACCAGGCGGTCGGAGGTTCGAATCCTCCCGCGTGCACCATCATTTAAAAGCAGTGACAGTATTTCGTGATTGTCGTTGTGGTAAAA
>NZ_PYOC01000018.1 GCF_003026215.1 Photobacterium indicum | reverse complement strand
ATAGACACTGCGGAGTGGTAGTTCAGTTGGTTAGAATACCGGCCTGTCACGCCGGGGGTCGCGGGTTCGAGTCCCGTCCACTCCGCCATTATTGAAGAAGCCCTAATCGAAAGATTAGGGCTTTTTTACGTCTATAGAAAATGAAAATTAGAACTGAATAGACACTGCGAAGTGGTAGTTCAGTTAGTTAGGCTTTTTATTGTAGAGCTTAGCGGCCTATCACACCGAGGGACGCGCTGCTTTTGAGGTAGATAGAAAGTCCCGTTAACGTAGCCATTATTGAAGAAGCCCCCCTCTTTAAGGTAGAGCAGGAAAGATTAGGGCTTTTTTACGTCTATAGAAAATGGGAACTAGCACTGAGTAGACATTCTCTTGTACTAACACTCACACGCTTTACTGTGCTTTCAATGAATTGTTACAACTGACTTGAAATAGAGTTCATTAAGCACTTGTCACCAGCTGGATGAGTATGAGAATGTTAGGGCAATTTCTAAGATCCAATAAATAGGTACATGCATGAAGTTTTTTTATGAGAGAACAGAAAATGAAGACGAAGTTAAAATTGTTCTGAAGCCTCACTCTTTTTTCATTATGTTATTGATGATTGCTGTATGGCTAATCAATGATTTAGTGCTGAAATCTGCGCCTATAGCACAGTTCATTATGCCGATCTTCATTGCCTTTATGGTTATCCGTTTCTTCTCTATTATACGTGTACAGAAAGAAGTATTACTGGGAATGAAGCAGCGTAAAGCTGAAACTACAGGCAGTAAGTTTTCACTTAAAAACCCACTGACATATACAATTAAAAAGCACTAATGTTTAAACAAGGCATTCATTCCTAGTGGGAAATTATGCCTTATTTTTACGCTGCTTATCGTTTTGTTAATAAGGTGCATAATGGAGGGTACATCGTATAAATTAGGAGAAACATGGAAAGGTTCAACTGGAAACCTTTATTACTAGCGTGTTTAATTGTCAGCATTGGACAGTTAAGCCTAGGGTTAGTATTCCCATCCTTACCTTGGATCGCACAAGATCTAAATGTCAGTGCTGATCAAGCCCAATTATTAGTCTCTGTTTATCTTCTGGGTTTTGGTCCTTCTCAATTAGTATATGGCCCACTTTCAGATGTGTTTGGTCGTCGACCTATTTTATTGTCAGGCTTATTAATTGCCCTGCTCGGTTTAATTCTTGCTGTTACGCATGCCGATTCATTTTCATGGCTATTAGCTGGACGCTTTATTCAAGGCTTGGGGGCGGGTAGTGTTGCTGTGTTAGCAAGAGCCACTTTGCGTGATTCCTATCAAAATCAAAATTTTGTGAAAGCGATGACATGGGTCGCTATTGTTGCTGCTTTTACACCCATTGTTGCGCCAGTAATTGGTGGGCTAGTTAATCATTATTGGGGTTGGTTAACGGTCTTTATCATTTTGTTAGCCTATATCGGCTTGATTTGGCTTGTGCTGTTATTTGCCTTTACGGAAACGCTTAATCAAACCAATAAACCTGAATCTGTCGGTAAATTGGTGGTGTCTTATTTCTCGTTGATGCGTGAGCGCCACTTTCTTAGTTTTGCAGGGATCGGCTGGATCAACTTTTCATTAGTGGTGATTTCGATCTCGTTAATGCCGTTTATTATGCAAGTACAAATCGGCATGAGCTCTGAACAGTACGCACTATGGGCGATGATTCCTGCATTCGGGATGCTTTCTGGTGGCTTGTTATGCCAGCGAATACGTCCAATTTTCGGCACGCAAAAAGTGTTGCAGATTGCGCCTTTTCTTCATTTAATTGCAGGAATTGTACTGTTATTTTCTCCAATGACTCCACAGTGGATCAGTGCGGGTCACTTCTTACTAGCGATGGCAAATGGCATGGCTTTTCCGTGTGCACAGTCAATGTTATTGATTCCATATGGCAGCCGAGCAGGGACGGTTTCCGCCTTATCTGGAGCTTGCCAAATGGTATTTGCATCATTGATCAGTGGTTTTTTACTGCGATTAGGTATGAGCCAAGCGTGGCATTTAGGCTTGGTATTGTTAGTTGCAGCAAGCTTGGGGCTGATACTGGTGCGTATTGGTGCAAAAAGCGAAAGTGGTAAACAAGCAGCTGCCGCATTAAATTAATCCGAAATAGAGACACTGAACCATACTTACCTAATGATACTACTATCAGTAGCTGGAAATGAAACGTCATAGGTTGAGGAAATAAGTATGGTGAGGTTAATGGTGTTTATTGTCCTGATCATCTTGTCTGGTTGTGCTGCTCAGTACGAAGCAGATCTATCTGAAAATAAAGAGTGGCAGCAGCTTGGTACTTATCATGGTGAGCAAGGTTATCGTGAATTAAATGCGAAAAAACTAAATGATCTTGGTGCGTTATCGGAAACTGAATATGAATCTTACCGAGCCGGTTACCTTAAAGGGCGGTTCGATTACTGTTCAGGAAGGAAAACTGTGACAACAGTGATTAATCAAGGTTACCCCGATGATTGTGCTGCCCCGAAACAAGGGCGCAGTAGCTACAGTGTGATTGAACGTGGATACTGAGTTTCACTCCCTCAGTTAGTGATAAAAAAGGCTACCGAGGTAGCCTTTTTAATGCGTGATATTCACATATCTACTAAGCAATTTGCTTAGTTATTGCTGTGAAGTTCGCTGTTAAGCTCAACCGCAGACTTATTCGTCAAACATTCAATCTGACCGGTGATTGAGTTACGACGGAACAGTAGATCAGCTTTACCTGCAAGATCGCGTGCTTTGGCGATTTCAACTTCTTTGCCTTCGTTATCAAGCATGCGTACTTTAGTACCCGCTGTTACATACAGACCAGATTCAATAGTACAACGATCGCCCATTGGGAAGCCCAAGCCCGCGTTTGCGCCTAATAGGCAGTTTTCGCCGATAGAGATAACCATCTTACCGCCACCAGACAACGTACCCATGATAGAAGCGCCGCCGCCAATATCAGAGCCTTCGCCAACCATTACGCCAGCAGAAATACGACCTTCAACCATGCTCACACCAGTTGTACCGGCATTGAAGTTGATGAAGCCTTCATGCATTACCGTTGTGCCTTCACCAACATGTGCGCCTAAACGAACACGAGAAGTATCAGCAATACGAATACCAGTAGGTACGATGTAATCAACCATTTTAGGGAATTTATCGACACAATCGACGATGATAACTTCACCATTCAAGCGTGCATCCATTTGACGTTCTGCAAGCTCTGGTAAATCGATAGGTCCTTTATTGGTCCATGCGATGTTATGTAGCAGGCCGAAGATGCCATCAAGTACTACGCCATGAGGTTTTACTAGGCGGTGCGAGATAAGTTGAAGCTTTAAGAAGCCTTCAGAAACAGATGTTGGCGCTGTATCTGTCGCTAGAATTACAAGAACCAATGTCTGTGAAGATTGTGATGCTTTCGCTGCAAATTGCGCGCTTTTTTCATCACCGGCAGCTTCAAATGCAACTGCAAGATCAGCACATTGAGCTGGAGTCACTTCGATAGACTGGTTGCCTTCTTTATAAGAAACTACGGCAGCGACTGCTTTAACAAGTTCTTCTGAAGGGTTAAGCGCAGGTGTTGGGAAAAATGCTTCAATGATTTTTCCGTCACGGTTTTTAGTCGCAGTACCTAAGGCAATTGAAAAGCTAGCCATTATTAATTGTTCTCCATTTCAAATGTTTTCAGAGCAGGATCGGTTCGATCATTAAAAAGCTCGTCGCTGAGTTAGTATAAATTTGAATTACGTTAAAACCATCATAAAGACAGTTGAAGCGATATAGAAGGGCTGAATAAGCAATCAGTCAAAAATGACATCAATATGACGTGATTAATGGTAAGAAAATATTTGGATATGCATAAAAAAACCCCCTAGACAGGAGGTTTATTCATTAAGAGGCAATAAAAAAGTAAAGGTTTAAGCTAAGTGATTTTTTGCCTCTGAAGTCATGATTAATGATTAAGCAGCTTCATCTTGTGATTGTTCTTCAACAACCTTAGCTGATTCAGCTTTCTTCTTAGGTGCTGGTTTTGCTTTTTTAGCACCTAGAGCAATCAAGACTTCTTCACGCTTTTGCGCTAAGAACAATGATAATTCTTCTTGTTTAGCTTCATCTTCAAAAAGTTCACTAGCACCAAGCAAAGTAAACATTTCATCAGCCATATCAAGCATTTTGTCGTATGCGTCAGCTTCGGACTTAGAGGTGAAAGTCATCTTTTCTTCTCCGTTGCGCTCAACTACATATTTGACGATAACAGCCATGGTCACCCTCTCCAGAAATTGATTTACTGGCTGCTTATACAGTACTATGACGTCTTCTGTCCAGTGATAAGCGTGTTAATGTGATGGTGAAAGAGAAATTTGCTCAAATTTATACTCGAGCGTCTGAAAGAAAAGGGGGGGATGATGAACTGGAAAGTTTACTGTCAGTCCCTTTAAGCGCTCAAGAAATTAAAACAATTCCTGATGATCGATGGTTAGCTGCGTTTTCACAGAAGGTGTTTCAATGCGGTATTAGTTGGAAAGTGGTACGCAGTAAGTGGCCAAATTTCGAAGAGGTCTTTTTTCAGTTTAATATTGAAAAAATGCTGCTGATGCCAACAGATATGTGGGAACGAAAAGCGACTGATCCTGCGATTATTCGCCATCTTACCAAAGTTATGACTATTCCCGCGAATGCACAAATGATCCATGAGGCAGCACTTGAGTATGGTTCTTTTGCGGCAATGGTCGCTGACTGGCCGGAAAGTGACATTATTGGCTTATGGCGTTACATGAAAAAAAATGGCAAACGTCTTGGTGGAAATACTGGCCCTTATACATTGCGTGTAATGGGTAAAGATACGTTTTTATTGACTCAAGATATGGAGTCTTATCTACGCAATACAGGGGTTATTGACGGGGGACGAGATACTCAAAAGTCATTATTAGCCACACAACAAGCGTTTAATGATTGGCAGCAAGAAACTGGCCGTCCATTGTCTCAGATCAGCCAGATCATTTCGTTCAGTTGCGGTGACAACCGGATATAGAGAATCCTAGGTTAGATCTACCGTTTTAAATCCCACTTCTGGCAAAAATTCAGAAATAGTTTAAGAAGTGGGCTTTGGTATTTTTCTTTATGAAAAAGTAACCAATATTGACGACGCATATCTAAGGGTAATTCAAGAATCACCAACCGGTTGTCGTTCACGGCATGTTGAATGGCTAACTTTGATAGGCAAGTGATACCTAAATTTGCCGCTACACAATTGATGATCGCTTCTGTGGTGTTGAGTTCAAACGCTTGATGCCATTTTTCCAATCGAGGTGATATGCGATTTAAGAAAAACTCACGCGTGCCTGACCCTGGTTCTCTTAGTACCCACTCAGAATTTTCTAAATCGACTAAGCGAAGGTTATTAATCAAGGTTAACGGGTGACTTGGGTGGCAAACTACAACCATTTCATCATCGAGCCAAGGTTCAGTCACAAGATCATTTTGCTGTACTTTACCTTCGACTAAACCGATATCGAGTTCAAACTCACTCAGTTTGTGACAAATATGTGCAGTATTAGAGATAAACAGTGATTGATCATAGTGTTGTGAGCTTTCGCGAAAATCTCTCAGTAAAAATGGGGTAATTTGGTTGCCCACCGTATCACTCGAGCCAATTTTCAGGTTACCTGTGACGGGGCCTGTTTGATCAAATAAATTTTCAATGGAATGACTACGCGACAGTAATTCATCGGCTAGAGGAAGCAATCGCTTGCCTTGTTCATTAATGATAAGACGATTATTATTGCGATCAAACAATTTATGGTCGAGTTGTTTTTCGAGCTCCGATAACGCCATGCTGACCGCAGGTTTAGACAAAAACAGTTTGTCAGCTGCTGCCGTAATAGTACGTTCTTGTGCGACGGTGACGAAGACTTTCAATTGCTTCAACGCAATGTTCATACTGTCCCTTCTTAGTTATTATTGTCATTGTTAAGGAAAATTTAATCTCTTGTTCAATATATTCAATTATTATAAATAATTCAAATTATATACAATCATTTCGTGTTCAGAGATTAATGTTTTCAGCCCAAAATGGTTTTAACCATGACACATGAGGTTTGGGGTGAAATTAGAGAGGTCAAAATGATTAAAGCAACTAAAAATAAAGTAGCAGGCGCACCAACCCCTATGGCGGGTTTAGCATTAGGTATCGCAAGTCTTGGCTGGTGCTGGGAAAATGCAGCCGATCTTAATGGTGCAGGACAGGTTACAGGTGCTGTGATTGCGTCAATATTGTTAGTGATTCTTACTACAAAGTTTCTTTTTCATCCTAAGTTACTTTGGAACGATTTAACACACCATGTGGTTGGTAGTGTTGTGCCAACATTTGCAATGGCTTTGATGGCAGTATCAAAAGCGGTGGGCATTTATGCGCCGTATGCTGCACAGGTACTGTGGTTATTTGCCGTTATACTACATTTGGTTTTCTTGGCATTGTTTGTTTACCATCGTGTAGTTGAGTTTAAATTACATCACATGGTACCAAGTTGGTTTGTGCCACCGATTGGTCTAATTGTGGCTGATGTGGCTTTCCCTGGTGGGGCTTTACGTCCAATAGCTGAAGCGTTATTAGTATTTGGTATGGGTGTGTACGCGGTCATGTTACCTATCATGATTTACCGTTTGATTTTTAGTCATGAAATTCCAGATGCAGCCAAACCAACAATTGCGATAATGGCAGCACCTGCGAGTTTATCGCTAGCGGGTTATTTAACGGTGGTACAAAACCCATCGCCAGTGATTGTTGCCTTACTTGCTGGTATTGCAGTATTAATGACTTTTGTTATCTATGTGGCTTTCTTTCGCTTATTACGTCTTGATTTCAGCCCTGGTTATGCAGCATTTACATTCCCAATGGTGATTGGTGCAACGGCGCTTTATAAAACAGCAGTTTGGATGGCAGCATACGGCTTTGCACCTGAATATGTTCAGCAAGTATTTAGTCTTGCAACTATCGAGCTTTATGTATCAACGGCAGTGGTTTCTTATGTCGCGATTCGTTACTTAGCGTTCTACCGCCCAATTTCACGATTATTGAATCCTGTTCCACATAATGCTTAATATTACGTTTTGTATTACTCAGAATAAGCTCATGTATATCATATTATTTTGAGTGTGCTATTTGTCAGCGTTATATTCAGAAGTTATGTGTTTTGCCCGGTGATGCCGGGCTTTTTTGTATTTGTAATTTAGGTTTGCAGCCAGCAAGTTGATGGTAGACAATCAATGTAACTTTCTCTTTTTGTGAGATATCTGCGTGTTTACTGTTTATCACTCCAATCAACTGGATTTGTTGAAGTCACTGCTAGTCGAATTGATCCGCCTTAATCCTCTAGATAACCCTTTTGAACCAGAGCAAATCTTGGTGCAAAGCCCGGGAATGTCGCAGTGGTTAAAAATGGAATTGGCGACATCATTTGGGGTAGCGGCAAATCTTGAGTTTCCACTGCCAGCAACCTATATCTGGAAAATGTTTACTCAAGTATTAGCTGACGTACCTGAGCGCAGTGCGTTCAATAAAGAGGCGATGACATGGAAGCTGATGGAAGTGCTACCAAAGCAGTTGGGTTTGCCTGAATTTGAGCCATTAAAACGCTATTTAGAGAATGACCCAGAAAGCCTTAAAATTTATCAATTGGCCGAGAAAATAGCAGATATCTTCGACCAATATTTAGTGTATCGCCCAGAATGGATTCAACAGTGGGAAGCGGGTGAAATTGTTACTGAATTAGGTGATGAACACCCTTGGCAACCTATTTTATGGCAAGCGTTGTACGACCAAACATTGGCATTGGGGCAGTCGCCTTATCACCGCGCCAATCTGTACGAGCACTTCATTGATACGTTAGAGAATTATGCCAGTAGTGGTACGCTGCCAGCCAATTTACCGAAGCGATTATTTGTATTTGGTATTTCATCGTTACCGCCTCGTTATCTTGACGCATTAGCGGCATTAGGTGAGCACATTGATGTACACCTGATGTTTACTAACCCTTGTCGTTATTACTGGGGTGATATTCGCGATCGTAAGCATTTAGCTCGATTGGCTGCCAATCAACGAGTGACTATCAAGCAACTGAATGTTTCAAGTGATGACACGCTACATGGTGACGAAAACGTCAGCGATGAAAATGTTGCTGTGCTGAAGGATACCGATGAAAATCATTATGATGATGACATGCACAATGATGTTGTAGGCAATAGCTTATTGGCCTCTATGGGTAAGCTGGGGCGTGACAATATGTACTTATTGTCAGAGATGCAGGTCAACGAAGTGGATGCGGGTTTTGTTGATATTGAGCCTGACTCGCTACTGCACGCGATTCAGGCCGATATTTTAAATCTAGAAGATCGTCAGAACGATCAAATTCTGGATTCCAGCGACCACAAGTTTCCGATTAGCGATGGCGACATGTCATTATCGATCCATGCTTGCCACAGCCCGATGCGTGAGGTGGAAGTATTGCATGATAATTTGCTCGCTATGTTTGAAGCCGAAACAACCAAAGGGCTAAAACCCCGTGATGTGATTGTGATGGTGGCCGACATCAATGCGTATAGCGCGGCGATTCAATCCGTTTTCGGCAATGCGCCAGGTAATCGTTATATTCCATTCTCGATTTCAGATCGAACTGCCGAGCAAGAAAATCCTATCTTGCTAGCATTTATGCGTTTACTGACTTTGCCTGAAAGCCGTTGTAATGCCTCTGAGTTACTGGAGCTGTTAGAAGTTCCGGCTGTTATGAACAAGTTTGGCTTTGATAGTAATAGCTTCGAAAAAATTAAACGTTGGATAGAAGAAGCGGGTGTTCGGTGGGGGTTAGATGAGAAAACCGCTTGCCAATTTGAGCTGCCAGAACAGAATCAAAATACCTGGCTATTCGGTATTCAGCGAATGTTGCTGGGCTATGCTATGCCTCATGATGCGGGCTTATTTGATGGCATCTCTGCCTATGAGCAGGTTCAAGGTTTAGATGCCGAGCTAGCAGGGCAACTTGCAGGGTTTATTGATAGCTTGATCTCTTATCGTGAGCAGCTGGCACAGCCTCAATGCGTATCGTCTTGGACCGATCTACTTAATCAATTACTAGATGATTTCTTAGCCGTTGAATTAGACGGTGAGCTGGTGCTGAAGTCGATTCGCGATAACCTACATCGCTTGCATGAACAACTTGCAGATGCGGGTTATCAGTCATTGATCTCACCAGCTGTATTGACGCAGTACTTGCAAGATAAGCTGTCTGGTGAACGGGTAAGTCAACGCTTCTTAGCGGGACAGGTCAACTTCTGTACCTTGATGCCAATGCGTTCAATTCCCTTCAAAGTTGTGTGTTTACTGGGGATGAACGATGGGGCTTATCCGCGAAATATCGCGCCAGAAGGTTTTGATTTAATGAATGGCCGCACCAAAGCTGGTGACCGTTCACGCCGTGATGACGACCGCTATCTGTTCCTTGAAGCCATTCAATCGGCACAAGAAACCCTGTATATCAGCTATGTGGGTCGTTCGATTCAAGATAACGCTGAAAAAGTGCCATCGGTATTAGTCAGTGAGCTGGTGGAATACTGTCAGCAAGGTTACTGCATTGAAGGCGATGAAGTCTTACCCGTAGATCAATCTGCCAAACGATTGAAAGAAGAACTGTTAGTTCATCATCATCCTCTGGTGCCGTTTAGCCCAACCGCCTTTATTGGTGATAAATCAAGTTTTGCTGCTGAATGGTTACCAGCCGCTGCGCGACATGGTGAGGCAAACAAAGCATTTCAGCTTACCGCATTAGATGCCGAGCCCATGGTTAGCGAGCAGGAGTTGGTCTTAGAATTGGCGGAGTTGCAGCGCTTCTGGCGTTTACCAGTACGTTACTTTTTTAATCGTCGTTTGAAAGTCTTCTTTGAACCACCTATGGGGGGGATGGAAGATGATGAACCGTTCATATTGAATGGCTTAGAAAGCTACTTGCTACGTGATGAACTATTGGCATTACTGCTTGATGCAAAGGTGAGCAATAAGAATGAGGATGCCGTTTTTGCTGCATTTTCTGCTGAACAAAAAGCGGCTGGTGGGTTACCTGTCGCGGCATTTGGTGAGCTAGATTTAGCGATGACACGTACAGAAGTTGTGTCGTTAGCTGATCAAATTGTGCCACTTGTTAATTGCCCACAGGATGATCATGAAGTTGATCTTCGCTTTCAAGTCGACGGTCATGAGGTGAACCTGCAAGGGTGGTTAAAACAGCGTTATCAATCCGGTTTAGTGCGTTACCGTAGTGGCAAAGTTCGCGCGCAAGATCACTTAACAGCTTGGTTTGATCATTTATGTTTAGCAGCAAGCCACTGTGGTCAACAAACTCACCTAATAGGTACCGATAAACACCTTGTGTTATCTATTATCGAACCGGATCAAGCCAAGGCTTACCTGCAAGATGTGGTGGAGTTGTATTACCACGGCTTGAATCAACCTTTGCCTTATTTTCCTAAAACAGCGCAAGCGGGTATTCAGGCATGTATCGGCCGTGATGGTAGCTGGAAAGATGATGAAGACACCATTGATAAGTCACTGAAAAAGATGGCTGATTGCTTTAATGATGGGTACTTATTTCCTGGGGAAGGTGCAGATAGCTATATCGCACGAGTATGGCCACAATGGAATGATGAGCTTGCTGCTGAAGCCTCACAATTAGCGAGTCGTGTTTTACAGGCTGCGATCTTAAACAGTGATGTTGTAGAAGATGAATGAGAATAAGTGACTGGCTGTGGAGTAAAGAGCTGTGGAGTAAGAAGGTGTAGCGTGGTCGCCAGCAAATCATTTTTTATTTGTAGGGTGTTCGCTGTACGACCACAGGTCCAGAGGTAGACCACGTTTCTTGCGGGCGATACTAGCTAAACCTCTGGCGCTAAACCGTGAGTAAGCTCTCACATCATTAAAGCATAATGGTATTTTACAAATCAAAAAGTGTTTATAAGTGATTGATCACAATGTAAATGTGATCACTATCACTGAAGTGAACGATAGGGGCGTTATTCGGCTCTCACTTCATTTAGAAATGGTTTGTAAAACACGTATTTATATCATGGGTATTGGATGGTGAATGTCTCAATAACGGCATATCTGATACGCCAACAACAAAAGGCTTTGGCAATATCATGCAACCAGATTTGAATGTGCAATCAGGCTTGGATAATCCGTCTGACTTGAATCATCAACCAATGGATAGTGCGAATACACCCACTAAATTGCAGCCGATGACTTTCCCCCTGCATGGTGCGCGTTTAATTGAAGCATCTGCTGGTACAGGAAAGACTTTTACCATTGCGAGTTTATATTTACGTTTGCTGTTGGGGCACGGTAACGCTGAAACACGCCATGCATCAGAGCTGACTGTTGATCAGATCTTGGTGGTCACGTTTACTGAAGCGGCAACTGCCGAATTAAGAGATCGTATTCGTGCGCGAATTCATGATGCTCAAATCGCATTTCGTCGTGGCTTTAGTAACGATCCGGTTATTGAACCGCTATTAACCGCCATTAGTGATCATAAAGCGGCGGCACAAATTCTGTTGAATGCAGAACGCCAAATGGATGAAGCGGCCATTTATACCATTCACGGCTTCTGCCAGCGAATGCTGACTCAAAATGCGTTTGAATCGGGTAGTCGCTTTAATAATGAATTTGTTACCGATGAAAGCCAGTTGAAAAGCTTGGTAGCTGCCGATTATTGGCGTCGAAATTTTTATCACCTACCTCATGCGTTAGCCAATGAAGTTCGCAATATTTGGTCATCTCCGGCGGCATTGTTAAAAGACATCGGGGGCAGCTTAACCGGTGCGCCTGTGAAGTTGTCAGTTGCGGCAATGAGCGATTCATTGGCTGATTTGCACCAGCAAAACATGCAGCGTATTGATGCGATTAAAGCACTATGGCGTGAGCATGAAGCAGATCTTGAACCTCTGATTGCCAATTCAGGAGTTAATAAGCGCAGTTATACCAAGAAAAGCTTACCAACTTGGCTGGCACAGGTGAGCCAGTGGGCAGCACAACCCACCGATAGCTACGAATTACCCGACAAATTGGACCGTTTTCATCAGCAAACATTAATCGAAAAAACCGCGAAGGGTGAAGCGCCTGAGCATGCGGTATTTGTCGCCATTGGTGAGCTGCTCGATAATCCGGCTAACTTACATGATCCTTTAATGGCGCATGCCATTGAACAGTGTCGTGTGTTATTGGCGCAAGCAAAAGAGCGTAAAGGGTGGTTATCGTTTGATGACTTGTTAACCCAATTATCTGCTGCGATCGATAACGATCAAGATGATCTGCTGGCTGGGCGTATACGGAGCCAGTATCCAGTCGCAATGATTGATGAATTCCAAGATACCGATCCACAGCAATACAGTATCTTCAGTAATATTTATCGTGCTCAACCGGAATGCGGTTTGTTTATGATCGGCGATCCTAAGCAGGCAATTTACGCCTTCCGAGGCGCAGATATTTTCACGTACATTCAAGCGCGTCGTCAGGTACACGATCATTACACGCTCGATACTAACTGGCGTTCAACAGCAGATATGATTGCGTCGGTGAACAGCGTTTTCGCTCGACCAGATAGCCCGTTCATTTACGATCAAGATATTCAATTTTTATCGGTTAACCATAGCCCTAAAGCCCCAGATCGTAGCTGGTGGTTAGATAATCAAGCTCAACATGCCTTGACGTTCTGGCATCAAGATAGCCCTGACGGTAAGCCCGTTACAAAAGGCTGTTATCAAGAAGCCATGGCAAATGCGACCGCGGCACAAATTCAGAATGTACTGACTCAAGCAGAGCAAGGCAGTGCTTTTTTTCTAGACAAAGACAGTAAGAAAGTAATTCAAGCCAGTGATATCGCGGTGCTAGTACGTACTGGTAATGAAGGTAAATTAGTACGAAAAGCATTGTCAGAGCAAGGTATTGCCAGTGTGTATCTATCAAACCGTGATAGCGTATTTTCAACCGCTGAAGCGGCAGATATTCAACGTTTATTACAAGCAGTACTTACTCCTGAAGATGATCGTGCATTACGTGCTGCATTGGCCTCTAGCTTATTTGCATTAACAGCCGTTGAACTTGATGAACTCAACAATAGTGAGAATGCATGGGAAGCGGCAATCAATAACTTCAAAGATTACCGTAAACAATGGCTAACACGTGGCGTAATGGCAATGATACGTAGCGTGATGGCAAAAGAAAAAATGGCTGAAAACCTGTTAGCTGAAGAAGGCGGAGAGCGCCGTTTAACCGATTTACTGCATATTGCTGAGTTACTGCAAGAAGCGAGTCAAACTTTAGACAGTGATTACGGTTTATTACGTTGGTTGGCCGAGCATGTAGCAGAGCCAAACGGTAATGCTGAAGATCAGGTTTTACGTTTGGAATCAGAGCGCAACTTGGTACAAATCGTCACGATTCACAAATCGAAAGGGCTAGAATATGACCTCGTCTTTATGCCGTTTGTGTGTAGTTATCGTGAGGTTGATAGTAAAGGTGAAGTGAAATACCACGATGAAGCAGAAAACATCACAGTATTAGATATTGCCAAGCAAACGGATTCAATTGAAAAAGCGGATAAAGAGCGCCTAGCAGAAGATCTTCGTCTTATTTACGTTGCCCTAACGCGTGCGGTGTATGGTTGTTATATCGGTATGGCTCCGATTCGTAATGGTCGGAGTACCAAAGAACCGACCGGATTACATCACTCAGCAATGGGGCATTTAATTCAAAATGGCAAAGAAGGCACCATTGCTGATTTGGAACTAGCCTTAGCGAAATTAGCAGAAAGCCAACCTGCAATTACCGTTCTCGAACCACCTGTTTTACCTGAAGATAAGTGGCAGCCACGAGAGCAAGAAGATGCAGAGTTATCACCTAATCAGTTTACGATGTCGCTTGAGCGCAATTGGTGGATGACCAGTTATTCCAGCCTAGTGAAACAAGGACACCAAGCCTACCATGACAGTAGTTTAGATCTGCCGGGGTTTGATATTGAATCAGCGGCTGAAACGGCGATTGATGGTGAAACCAGCGTTGATCATGACGGTAATCTGGTTGAACTAGAGCCTGAATATTCAATTTATACTTTTCCGCGTGGTGCGCGTCCCGGTACGTTCTTGCATACCGTGTTTGAAGAGATTGAATTTACAGCGCCCGTCGACAGCCCTGAAACCGTGGCAACCTTGACCGATTTGTTGCAAAAAGAAAATTATGATCTGGTGTGGTTACCTGTATTACAACAATTAATTAAAGATGTACTGAACTGTTCACTAGACGGGCAGGGCATGAAATTGGTCGATAAGACCCCGTCACAACGACTAACGGAAATGGAGTTTCTACTGCCAATCACCTTATTGTCATCGAGAATGTTGAATAAGGTAATAGCAAAGCATGACACGGTATCAGCCAAAGCCGGTGAGCTGGGCTTTGCGACGGTCAGTGGCATGCTGAAAGGCTTTATCGATTTAGTATTTGAGCATGATGGTAAATACTATGTACTCGATTGGAAATCGAACCATTTAGGGGATGACCCTAGTGTGTACCGTGGTGAGCAGCTGGTCGAAGCCATGCGTGATCACCGTTATGATTTGCAATACCAAATCTATGCTCTTGCATTACAGCGCTTTCTGCGCAGCCGCATGCCTAGTTATGATTACGAAACCCACTTTGGTGGCGTGTTTTACTTGTTTCTCCGCGGTATGGAAGCAGGCAGCGACAGTGGCATTTTCCATGCGCGGCCAAGTGAAGCCTTACTGTTGGAACTAGAACAATTAATTGATGGAGAGCAGATTGATGCTTAAGCGTTTGCAAGAACTCACAAAGCAAGGTGCATTGCGTCAACTTGATTATCAGTTTGCTAAATTCGTTGCGTTGCGAAGCCCTGAATCCCATTCTTCATTAGTGGCTTTGATTACTGCCCTTGTCAGCCATGAGCTAGGCAAAGGGCACGTCTGTTTGATGTTAAGTGATCTGAATACTCAATCATTATTTGGCTTATCTAGCCGCGTGTCGATCACTTTACTGGATGGTTTGCCTGAGCCTGAATATTGGGAAGCTGAGCTGAGTGGTCTATCGGTTATTTCCAATATGGCACAAGGTGAACAGCATGCTACACCATTGGTGCTTCAAGATGGTCGTTTATACTTGCACCGTTATTGGCATTTTGAGCAGCTGGTGGCGAACAAACTGCTGCATTCTGCACAATCGATAGCACCAGCCGCTGTTATGCCATCGGTGCTTAATACGCTGTTTCCTCGTACTTATACCTATTTGTATCAAGCCTTACAGCAGTTAAAAAAAGGGCCGTCATCAACATCTGATACTGGTGACAGTGTTGAACGTCGCCAGAAAGAAGTGTGTGATAAGTTAGATGTGGTTCAAGCGGATGAGTTGGATTGGCAAGCCATTGATGTGGCATTAACTTCGGCCAATAAAGCGGAAGAGTTATCTGTATTAAATGATTTGGTGCCACAAGCTGTGTGCCTTAATTGGCAGAAAGTAGCAGCAGCGATGGCGATTACACGCCAATTCTCGGTGATATCAGGTGGACCGGGTACTGGTAAAACAACGACCGTCGCCAAGTTACTTGCTGCATTAGTGATGCAAGCTGATGATGCTAATAGCGGTGATGAGGTCATTACACCGAACATTAAGTTAGTTGCACCCACAGGAAAAGCTGCTGCCCGTTTGACAGAGTCGATTGGTTTAGCGGTACAGTCGCTACCTGTTGACCCTGATGTGCGTCTGCGTATCCCAACGCAATCAAGTACCATTCACCGCTTATTAGGTTCAGTACCTAATCAAGTTGATTTTCGTCATCATCGAGATAATCCATTACACCTTGATGTGCTGGTGGTTGATGAAGCATCGATGGTCGATTTACCAATGATGGCACGTTTGCTTGATGCATTACCGTTCCATGCTAAATTAATTCTATTAGGTGACCGTGATCAGCTGGCATCTGTTGAAGCGGGTGCCGTGCTGGGTGATATTTGTGCTTTTGCCAGTCAGGGATATAGCCCACAGCAAGGTCAAGTACTGAGCCAATTAACAGGGTTTAATGTCTCTGGTATTCATCTTGGCATGCATGAAGGCAACAGTGTCAGCCCTATTGCAGACAGCTTATGCATGCTGCAAAAAAGTTACCGTTTTCATGCCGAGTCGGGTATTGGTAAATTGGCTAAAGCGATTAATGATGGAAAACCGTATGATGTTGAAAAAGTTTGCCAACATGATTTCAAAGACATTAATCATTATCCTCTGAGTGCTGAAAACTACCAAAAGATGATTAATCGAACGGTAACCTTTTACCGTGATTATTTAGATGCCATTGAACATAAGCAAGAGCCGGAAGTGGTATTAAAAGCCTTTTCTAGCGTACGGTTATTATGTGCGTTACGGGAGGGTGATTTTGGTGTGGTTGGTTTGAATCAGCGCATAGAACGTGAACTGGTACGAATTGGAAAAATAAGCCAAACCGATGATACTTGGTATGAAGGTCGACCTGTCATGATCACCCGAAATGATCATGGTTTAGGGCTCTATAATGGTGATATTGGTATCGCCATGATTGATGAAAAAGTCGATCCCAATAAGCCGCATCTGCGCGTGTTTTTTGAAATGCCTGATGGGTCTATTCGCAGCGTATTGCCAAGCCGATTGCCTGAGCATGAAACCGTGTACGCGATGACGATCCATAAATCGCAAGGGTCTGAATTCGAAGACACCTTGATGGTATTGCCTGCAGACTTCACGCCCATTTTAACACGAGAGCTGATTTATACCGGTGTTACACGAGCGAAAACCCGCTTGTATTTGTTTGCCCAACCAGATGTGATAGCTCGGGCTGTAAGATTGCGAACGGAAAGAGCAAGTGGATTAGCCTGTTTATTAGGGTAGGCTTGAGTGGATGTAAATGACAATAAACGCCTGCTATTGCAGGCGTTTGTCTTTTATAGGCTAGACAGCCAACACTAAAATCTTGGATCGACGTTGGAAGTTATATAACGCTTTTTTAGCCATCGGTAATTGATCGACATCGGACTCGATAAAGCCTTGCTCTAGAAACCAATGTACGCTGCGAGTGGTTAAGACAAAAATGTGTTTTAAGTGCTGTTCTTTGGCTTGCTGACGCAGGCGATTAAGCAGTATGACACCACGATCCCCATCTCTAAAATCAGGGTGAACAGCAACACATGCCATCTCGGCAATTTTTTCATCAGGAAATGGATACAGTGCAGCGCAGGCAATAATGAGTCCATCGCGTTCAATAATGGTGAACTGTTCGATTTCTTGTTCGAGTTGTTCTCGAGAGCGACGTACTAAAATACCTTCTTGTTCGAGAGGGTAGATAAGGTCGAGAATACCACCAATGTCATCGATGCCTGCACCACGTACTTTTTCAGCACTAGCCATCACGATTTGAGTACCAATACCATCAAGCGAGAAGAGCTCTTGGATCAATGCGCCGTCTTCTTTATAGCTAATCAGATGGCTTCGTGGTACGCCAGCACGGCATGCACTTACTGCACCCCGTAAGAAACGAGCGGTACCACAATCATCTTCTTGTGCTTCGATTAAACGCTGTAGAGCCGTTTCTGCTTCATTGGGTAGCATTTCTGATGCGACTTCACCATCAAGGTCAATAACCCCTTGCTCTGAGCAAAAACCAATTAATTTATCGGCTTTTAGCCTGATGGCAAGCTGAGTCGCGACTTCTTCTGAGGTAAGGTTAAAACACTCCCCCGTCACTGAACTTGCAACTGGCCCCAGCAAAACAATCGAGTTTTGAGAGAGCTGGCGTTGAATGCCATCGATATCAATACGGCGAATACGACCAGTGTGAGAGTAATCGATACCGTCATCGATACCCAGTGGTTGGGCGATGATGAAGTTACCGCTAATGACGTTTATCTGTGCCCCTGCCATTGGTGTGTTGTTGAGCCCCATAGAAAATCGTGCCGTAATATCGAGCTGTAATTGCCCCGCAGCTTGTTTTACTAACTCTAGCGCGCGTGCGTCGGTAACCCGAATACCTTTATGATAAGGCGTTGTGTAGCCCTGTGAGGTTAATAAGTGTGATATTTGCGGGCGAGCGCCATATACCACAACAATCTGTAACCCAAGGCTGTTTAATAGCGCGATATCGTTAACAATATTTGCAAAGTTAGGATCAGCAATGGCTTCGCCTCCTAACATAATGACAACCGTTTTACCTGAGTGTGCATTCACGTAGGGGGCTGATTGCCTAAAGCCTTTTACGAGGGCAGTACTACGAAGTTTCAATGTGTTACATCCATGTAAGGAAATGTTTATTCACTCAAAGTAAATGAATTGGCGGAATTGTACAGTTAGTATTGTAATATTTTTTTTGATTCAAGATCCCATTCTTCAATAAGCGAAAGGTTTTAGCGCAATATTCCTTTTTGAATTAGGTATATTACGGCATGTATTTCGTTGTGTATGACAGGTAATGAATAGTACAAATCTCAAAAGATTCCAAAGTACATTTCTTGTTTCAATTATTGTTATGACACTAATTTCAGCGATCATGATGGCAACAGGAATGGTCAAAGTTGATTGGTTTGCCCCTAAACCCCTCACGAATATTTATGGTGTATGGACAGAGCAAGAGGTCGCACATTATGCTGCTGATAGCTTTGAACTACGTGCATCGGGTGTTTTTGTGAATGGACGACAAATTAGCACTCACTATCAATGGGATGGTAATACACTCAGTTATCGTCTTGGCGATGATGTGTATCTGTATAACTATTTATCTAATCGTTTAGTACGCCAACAACCCGCTCATTATATTTCAACTTTTGCCCGCACCCAAAAAGGGTAATCCGACAGTGACGTCCTACTTGATTTAGTCATCGTTGTGTCTTTTTCATTTACCATCACTTGCTAGGTTGCGAATCCACTGGTTTTTAATCGCATTAAAAACAAAACCATGACACATTGAAACGGTTTACCGATAAAATAATTATTCACATATTTATGAAGTAAGTATTTGCTTACATTCGTAATGTACCGTGCTACCACGGTATAATAATTATGCTCATCACTTTATTAATATAGGTCTTAACCGTGTTTCGTAATATAACAATTGCAATGGTCATCATTGGTTTAGCTGGGTGCTCGCAGTTGCCTACAAATCGTGGGCAACAATATTTAGACGGTGACTTTGAACTAGTCTTGAATGAAGTACCTGCGGTAGAGTCTGAACAACCTCAAGATTACAGTGCTTTTTCAGAGCAGATGGAAAAGGTGATTGAGCGTTCACCCTCAATGGCTCAAAAATATGAATCACTTTATCGCCAAATAGAAAACTGGGCAGAACAAAACGGCGACCCTAGCCAGCTTGGGAATTATGGTATCCAAGTGGCTCAAATGGGGGGCGGAGATAGTAAAGGCAATGTGATGTTTACGGGCTATTACTCACCTGTGATTGAGCTGCGCCACCAACCTGATGAGACATACCGTTATCCTGTTTATGGCATGCCAACGTGTGAAGAACGTTGCCCTAGCCGTGAAGAGATTTACCAAGGTGCATTAGACGGCCAAGGATTAGAGCTCGGTTACAGTGCATCGATGCTTGATGTCTTTATGATGGAAGTGCAAGGCAGCGGTTTTGTGCATTTCGACGATGATGGTGAATTACAGTACTTCGCCTACAAAGGTAAAAATGGTCATCGTTATGTCAGTATTGGACGTGTGTTGATTGAACGTGGCGAAGTACCTCGTGAAAAAATGTCACTGAAAGCGATTGAAGAATGGGTTAACGCGAATGATGAAGCGACGGTTCGTGAGTTGTTAGAGCAAAACCCATCGTATGTTTTCTTCCAACCTAAAGACTCTTTAGATGTGATGGGAACGGCGGGTATTCCATTACTGGCGCATGCTTCAGTAGCCGCAGATCGAGAATACTTACCAATGGGCAGTGTTATTTTAGCCGAAGTCCCTCAATTAGATGAGGCGGGTAACTGGAACGGTCAGTACGTCTTGAAGTTGCTAATGGCGCTTGATACAGGCGGCGCAGTGAAGATGAATCATCTTGATTTATACCATGGCATGGGGAAACAGGCAGGAACGGATGCTGGTCACTATAAACATTTTGGTCGGGTATGGAAGCTTGGGCTTCAAGGCAGTGCCACTGAAGATCCGTGGTTAATGCCAAACGCTGAAAAGTAAGCCTGAGTCGAGTGCTTTAAGCGATATCACCTTCATCTACAATTTGTGGGATACTGGACAATCTCTACCAGAGCGCGTATAAAACGCGCTCATTCTTTATCTGAACGATCCTTAGCTATCAGTGAATAATTTATGCGCGAATTAGAAACCCCAGCCTCAGAAAATTATAACCAACGTTTTGGTGGCACACGTCGTCTATATGGCAACAGCGAAGTTGAAATATTACGTGCTGCGCATGTGTGTGTGATTGGCATCGGTGGTGTAGGTTCTTGGGCCGCAGAAGCACTTGCTCGTTCAGGTGTGGGTGAATTAACGTTAATTGATATGGATGACATCTGTGTTACCAATATCAATCGTCAAATCCATGCGATGACAGGTACCATTGGTCAGAGCAAGATTGAAGTCATGGCTGCACGTATTAAATTGATTAACCCTGAGTGTCAGGTTAATTTGATTGATGATTTTATTACTCCCGAGAATATCGCAGAGTATATTGATGCGCGTTATGACTACATTCTTGATGCTATTGATAGTATGAAGCCTAAAGCGGCGCTGCTGGCATATTGTAAGAGCAATAAGCTAAAAGTGATCACTACAGGTGGTGCGGGTGGTCAGACTGATCCAACTCAGATTCAAATTACAGATTTAACCAAGACAATCCAAGATCCACTGGCAAAGAAACTGCGTGATACGCTACGCCGCTTTCATAACTTCAGCAAAAACCCAAAACGTAAATTTGGCATTGATTGTGTGTTTTCTACCGAGCAATTAAAGTACCCACAAGCAGATGGTTCGGTATGCAATGTCAAAGCATCGGCTGAAGGGCCTAAAAAAATGGATTGTGCGAGTGGTTTTGGTGCCGCAACAATGGTGACGGCAACATTCGGTTTTGTCGCTGTTTCTCGTATTATTCAAAAAATAGTTGAAAAGCATTTACAGAAATAATGCTATCTTGGCAAGTCGATAGCCGCTGATTTATGTACATTTTTGCGATAAAAAGGAGAGCCGAAGCTCTCCTTTTTAGTATTCAAACAAACGATCGTTTATTCAAAAAAGTGATACTAGTTAGCAAGCGTTTTAATTTGTTCCACAATGGCTTTTAAACCATTGCCACGTGATGGGCTAAGGTGGGCAATCAAACCTAGTTGTTCAAAATAGGTATCAATATCAAATGCTCGAATCTCTTCTGCATTTTTACCTTCGTAAGCAGCAAGCACTAACGTAATCAGGCCGCGAACAATACGCGCATCTGAATCTGCCATAAAATGAAACTGACCATCTTGCGCCTCATGCGCTAACCACACTTGGCTTTCGCAGCCACTCACTTTCAATTCTTCGTGCTTAAATGTCTCAGGTAATGCGGGCAGTTTTTTACCTAATTGAATCACTGTGCGGTATCTATCTTCCCAGCCATTCGCAGCTTGCATCTGCTTTACGATATCGTTCGCGGTAATTTCTGTTCCGAATGGATGTTGAGGCAGTGTCGCGTCAGTCATGATGTTCTCTCTTTTTACAGCAAACTACAGGCTTTATGGAGCGCAGCAATAAAGCGCTCAACGTCTTGTTCTGTGTTGTATAGGGCCAAGGATACGCGCAACGTTCCTGTTAACCCTAATGCATCAAGCATCGGGTGAGCACAATGATGTCCAGCTCGTAATGCTATGCCTTGTTGGTCGAGTAGGGTAGCAATATCTTGGTGGTGCACGCCATCAACAACAAATGAAAATAGGCTCGCATGCTCTTGTAGGCCGATGATACGTAAATCATCAATTTCACTAATACCTTCAATGGCCTTTTGACGAAGCTGTGCAATGTGTTGTTCGGCACCATGACGATCTAAGCTTTCTAACCATTCAATGGCTGTTGCTAATGCAAGGCTACCTGCGACATTAGGGGTGCCAGCTTCGAATTTACCCGGCAATGCTGAAAATGTAGTACCAGAAAATGATACTTTCTCAACCATCTTGCCACCACCGTGCCAAGGAGGCATCACCTCGAGCAGTGCTTTCTTGCCATAAAGAACACCTATACCCGCTGGTGCATAGAGTTTATGCCCAGAAAAAACATAAAAGTCGGCATCCAGCGTTTGAACATCTACCGTTTCATGAACAATACCTTGAGCACCATCAACAACCACAACCGCATTGTAATGATGGGCAGCAGTTGTTATTGCTTCGATAGGGTTACGAGTGCCTGTCACATTGGTGATATGGGCAATTGCGACAATTTTGGTTTTATCGGTTAATAGCCGGTGGAAGGCATCCATGTCTAGCGTGCAATCGGGAAGCATGGGTATTTTAACCACGTTCGCGCCCGTTTGCTCGGCGACGATTTGCCAAGGCACGATATTCGCGTGGTGTTCTAGTTCACTGACTAAAATTTCATCACCCGGTTGTAACGTTTGGCGAGCATATGTTTGAGCGATAAGATTTAACGCTTCTGTCGCGCCACGGGTCCAAATAATCTCGCAACTATGCTGAGCATGAATAAATTGTTGAACGGTTTGGCGAGCTTGTTCAAATTTTGCCGTCGCGGATGCTGTTAGGCTATGACTACCACGGTGAACGTTGGCATTGTGACCACTGTAATACTGCTGGATCGTTTCAATAACCGCGAGTGGCTTTTGTGCCGTTGCTGCACTATCGAGATAGACAAGCGGCTGGCCATTGCAGTTTTGTTGTAAGGCTGGAAACTGTTGATAAACTTGATTGATATCGAATTGAGCAGTCATGGTGAGTCACATTGCGTAAATTTAAGGGAGTGATCATGCTAATTATTTACGGCAAGGGCAAGTAGATATCCCTATTCCTTCAGTAATTTCTCTATTCTCTGAGTAATTATACTTACTGGGTGTGTGTTTTGCCGATTAGAAAGGTACCGATAAAAAAAAAGCACTGCGTTGGGGCGCAGTGCTAAGAATCAAACTTTGACAGACAGGTCAAACAAAAAAGAAGTAAATGGTAGATTCACTACCTGTCCGACACAACTCGGACAATATGCAAACACAACATCGCAACATTGACTTAACCGATAATGCCAGAGGGCAGAATATCAGACGCTTAAGCCTACGTTGCGAAATGAATAATAGGGTTTATGTAGCACTTGAACAATGGACAATTTATAATACTCACCATAAAAAAAACTAATGTATCAGCCAGCATCGGAAAACTATGTCTAGACGATTACCACCGCTTAACTCATTGAAGGTTTTTGAAGCAGCCGCACGGCACTTAAGTTTTACGCGAGCAGCGGAAGAGTTATTTGTCACACAAGCTGCTGTAAGCCACCAAATTAAAGCCCTAGAGGAATTTCTTGGGCTGAAATTATTTCGTCGTCGCAACCGTTCATTGTTGCTGACGGAGGAGGGGCAAAGTTACTTTCTCGATATAAAAGATGTTTTTTCAGCGATATCTGAAGCAACAGATAAAGTGCTAGAAAGGGGAGCGAAAGGTGCGTTAACCATTAGTTTACCTCCTAGTTTTGCTATTCAATGGTTGGTGCCTCGTTTAGCGGATTTTAACGAGCAACATCCTGAAATTGATGTGCGAATTAAGGCGGTTGATTTAGATGAAGGATCATTAACCGATGATGTTGATGTTGCGATTTATTATGGCCGTGGTAATTGGACTGGGTTACGTGCCGACAAGCTGTATCAAGAATATTTATTACCGGTTTGCTCCCCGATGTTACTCGCTGGCATTAAACCGTTACGCAGCTTAAGTGATTTAAAATTACATACTCTCTTACACGATACGTCGCGAAAAGAATGGAAAAACTATGTTCGTCACTATGAGCTAAGTGACATCAATGTTAATCAAGGCCCGATCTTTAGCCACTCCACTATGGTATTACAGGCGGCTGTACATGGGCAGGGAATAGCATTAGGCAATAATGTGCTTGCTCAGCCTGAATTAGATGCTGGTCGATTAGTGTGTCCGTTTGATGAAATATTAATGAGTAAAAATGCGTTTTATTTGGTTTGTCAGGAGCGACAAGCTGAAACTGGCCGTATTCAAGCCTTCCGTGATTGGGTATTGGCAAAAGCGGCAAGAGAACAGGAAGATATTACGGATGCCTAATTCTGACGTAGAAGCTAACGAGAAGCCTGCATTGCCTATCTACCTTGTGGATGGCCCTAAATGTGATGAAGAGGCAATAGCGACGTTTCTGTTTGCCCATGGCGCAGGGGCCGGCATGGATCATGAGTTTATGACGGCAATTGCTCAAGGTATTGCCGCGCATAGCATTCGGGTAATTCGTTTTAACTTTCCTTATATGGTTAAACGTCAGGAAGATGGCAAAAAACGCCCGCCTGATCGTCAACCTAAGCTATTACTCGATTTGCAGCACCATATTGATCAATTTGCCGATGGTAAATTAGTGATTGGTGGTAAATCGATGGGCGGACGTATGGCGAGCTTGATCGTAAGTGATGTTGCTAATGAATCGCCAGATGTTGAAAACTGTACGGCGAAAGTACAGGGTGTTGCGTGTTTAGGTTTTCCTTTTCACCCGCCGGGGAAACCAGAAAACTTTCGAGGCGAGCATTTAAAAGTTGCAACTTTACCGACACTAATTCTGCAAGGTGAGCGTGATACGTTTGGTACGCGGCCAGAAGTCGAAGGGTGGCAGTATGCTGATTCGGTTTCTGTGAAATTTTTACCTGATGGTGATCATAGTTTAAAACCGAGAAAAAAATCAGGTTATACCGAGCAAGAAAACCGAGAAAAGACAGTGAAATATTTGGTTGAGTTTATTAAGGAGAGCGTGAGTGCACTCTAGAAACATCTTACTTTTCGCAGCCTTAAGTGGTGTGGTGATGGTAGCTCTTGGTGCATTTGCCGCGCACGGATTGAAATCGCAATTGCCGCCATATTTACTCGATGTGTTTAATACCGGCGTGCAATATCAAGCTTGGCATACACTTGCTTTGCTCGGATGTGGATTATGGGCACGCATTATGCCGACAAAAGCGGTATTATACGCAGCCCTGTTTTTTGCAACAGGAATTTTACTCTTTAGTGGCAGCTTATATGCGCTGGCATTAACAGGGATAAAATGGTTTGGCCCCATCACTCCGCTGGGGGGCATTTGTTTTATTATTGGTTGGGCAGCGCTTGCAATGGCTGCCTGGCGCTCAGCTTGAGGATTCAAAGTGAATCACGTTATATTGTATTGTCGTCCAGGCTTTGAAAAAGAATGTGCCGGTGAAGTTCAAGATAAAGCGAACAAACTGGAGTTATTTGGTTTTCCTCGGACGAAAAACAATACCGGTTATGTGGTATTTGAATTTCATCAGCAGGGTGATGCCGATAAATTCATTAAATTACAGCCTTTTTCTTCATTAATTTTTGCACGTCAAATGTTCGCAGCAACGAAACTGCTAACAGACTTACCGCAAGAAGATCGTATTTCACCGATCCTTGAGGCTGTAAAAGGTTTCCCACGTTGTGGTGAGCTACGTATTGAAACGCCAGACACAAATGAAGCGAAAGAGTTACTAAAATTCTGCCGTAAGTTTACCGTGCCTCTTCGCCAAGCAATGCGTAAGAAAGAGGTGCTGTACGCACAAGATAGTACCTGGAAGCCAGTACTTCATGTCTGCTTTATCGCACCGGGTTGTTGTTTTGTGGGTTACTCTTACACAAATAATAATTCGCAGTTCTTCATGGGTATTCCTCGCTTGAAATTCCCATCAGATGCGCCAAGCCGTTCAACCCTAAAACTGGAAGAAGCTTTCCATGTATTTATTCCTCGTGATGAGTGGGATGAACGTTTAGCTCCAGGTATGTGGGGCGTTGATCTGGGGGCTTGCCCAGGCGGTTGGACGTATCAGTTAGTAAAACGTTCTATGTTTGTGCATGCGATTGATAATGGTCAAATGGCGCAAAGCCTAATGGATACAGGCCAAGTTAAATATCACGCTGTCGATGGTTTTAAGTTTGAACCTGCGCGTAAAAACGTAACATGGATCGTATGTGACATGATCGAAAAGCCTGCTCGTGTTGCTCACTTAATGGGTGAGTGGCTGGTTAAAGCATGGGCAAAAGAAGCTATCTTCAACCTTAAACTGCCAATGAAAGGTCGTTATGATGAAGTACTTCAAGATATTGAAAACCTAAAGCAATACTTCATTAAAAATGGAATGAAGTTCGAGCTACAGGCTAAACACCTTTACCATGACCGTGAAGAAATTACGGTGCATGTACGCTGTTTAGATAATCGTTCTCCGCACTAATTACAAGGTGTTATCCTAGATAATGCGCCGTAAAATGTAGCCGTGAGCACATAAAAAACGCCATCGAATTGATGGCGTTTTTTTGTATGTGGATAACGATGTTTACCCGTATTCTTTGCTAGGAGCTAGGAGCTAGGAGCTAGGAGCTAGGAGCTAGGAGCTAGGAGCTAAATAGCGAATGTCTTGTAAGTTAAAGCCGAGCGTTAGGTCGGTTTTTAATGACGCGACTTTTTTACTCGCTTCTGCCGATTCTCGGTGCTCGATGATTTTCTTTTGCCATTTAGTGGGTAAATCTTCTGCCTGCAAAATGGTATCAAGATCTGGGTATAACGATAAAAGCTCTAGCGCAGCTTTAGGCCCAATGCCTGGTATGCCCGGTATTTTACTCGAGCTTATTCCTGCTAACCCCCAGTAATCTGGCAGTTGTTCAGGTTTCACGCCGTATTCTTTTTCAACGAAGGGGCTGTCTAACCAACGCTGCTGGAAATAATCACGCACTCTTAGTGTTGGGCTAAGTAGCTGACAATAGCCCTTGTCTGTTGAGATAATAGTGACCTGTTGATGACGAGAGGCGACTTTAAGCGCCAGCGTTGCGACTAAATCGTCGGCTTCATCACCATCAGATAACAAAGAGTCGATGCCGAGGTCCATAAAGGCATCTTGAATTATTTCCATACCCGCCTGAAGTTCTGGCGGCATAGGTTTACGACCTTCTTTATAGTGCGGTAATAACTCTGCTCGCCATCCTCGGTCATCACCATGATGATCAAAAACAGCCACAATATGAGACGGTTCGCTGAACTTAATGATCTTGCTTAATGCCTGACAACAAACACGAGCGGTATTTTGTACGTCTGGTTCACCAGGTTGAGCTGCATGAACACGACGAATAAGATTTAAGGCATCAATAACAACAAGATGGATAGTCATAGCAACAGTTCTATTGGAGTGAAAAAAGGGCCGTTCAGCCCTTATTGTACGCATAGCTATGTGAGAGTGTCACCCTTACTATGATTATTTGACGCTTTCTTGTGCCGTCATGATTTCGTAGCAGGGCTCATATTGAGTGCCTGGCAATTTCATACGCTGTTGTTCGACGAAATTTTTCAGGAGTTTATCCATACGCTTCATCAATACTAGATCGCCATTTATTTTAAAACGCCCGTTGCGTTCTATTTCTTGTATACCTTCTTCTTTTACGTTACCCGCGACAATGCCAGAGAATGCTCGACGCAAGTTAGCTGCAAGGTTCTCTGGGCGTTGATTCAGGTGTAAATCTAAGCTGGTCATTGATTCATGTGTCGGTTCGAAAGGTAGTTGAAATTCTGGTGGGATTTTCAATGACCAATTGAAGCTATAAGAATCACCTGTCGCTAACCGGTGTTCTTTAATTAAAGGCATTGCCGATTTCATTACTTGGGCAACTTTTTCGGGGTCATCAATGATAATTTGATAGTACTGAGTTGCTGGTTCGCCAAGGGTATCCTTTATAAAGGAATCAAGAGTACGGAAGTACGGTTCACTTTCTTTAGGCCCCGTTAAGACTAACGGTAAAGGTTGTGCCGCATTATCCGGGTGCATCAAAATACCTAAAATGTACAGTAACTCTTCAGCAGTACCCGCTCCACCCGGGAAAATGATAATACCGTGACCCACGCGAATAAACCCTTCTAGACGCTTTTCGATATCAGGGAAAATAACTAATTCATTCACAATGGGGTTAGGTGGCTCAGCAGCAATAATGGATGGTTCGGTAAGACCAAGGAAACGACTTTGCTTGTAACGTTGTTTGGCATGACCGATAGCTGCGCCTTTCATTGGCCCTTCCATGGCCCCCGGGCCGCACCCTGTACATATATTTAACTCTCGTAACCCCAGCTCATGGCCTACTTCGCGCGTATATTGATACTCTATAGGGTTAATTGAGTGCCCTCCCCAACATACAACGATGTTTGGGTCTTCACCTGAGCGGAGGGTTTGAGCATTACGCAGAATACTAAAAACAAAGTTAGTAATATGGGTGGCGCTGGTTAAGTTAAGGTCGTTACGTTGCTGTACATGCATGTTTACGTACACAATATCACGCAGTACTGAAAACATATGTTCTTGAATACCGCGGATGATACGCCCATCAACAAAGGCATGTTCTGGTGGATTGATCAGTTCTAATTTTATGCCTCGTTCACGGCGCATTACGTGCACATCGAAACTTTTATTTTTTTCTAATAATTCTTTGGAATTATCAGTGTGGCTACCTGAATTTAAAACCGCTAAAGAACAGTTTCGATATAAACGGTATAAGTCGCTTGATGCGGTCGCTTTAAGACGATCAACTTCCAATTGTGAAAGTAGCTCCATAGCACCGACTGGACTGATATGTGTAATCATAGTGACCTCCCTGGTTACGATGAAACGGTATAGTTCGCATGCATTGTGGTATTTATTGATTGTATCCAAACATAAATACGTTGGCGGACATATCCGTAATTGAAAAACTTGAGGAGTAATTCGTATTGATTAGATTAACTATTTATCCGTATATTTAACAGTAGCAGACTCTTTATAATCAGCCTGTTATTTCACCATACACAGTGAAACGTTGTTTGACCAGACATGAATAAGGAAGCAGAGGGGGGGGCTATAATGTAATGATAATATTAATGATAGAAGGGGGAGAATATTAATAAATCCAGATAAAACGGTTACGGCCACTATTCTTGGCATTATCGAGGGCTTTACTGGTGCGTTCGGTAATATCGGCAGGGGTATCGTTACCTTCGAATAATGTGGCACCAATAGAGATCGTTATGCTGACATTTTGTTCTTTAAACCTAAACGGTAATTGCGCGACGGTTTCTCGGATTTTATTTAAACTTTTAGTGCGATTATCTTCATTAATATCAGGCATGATAATCATGAATTCATCACTTTTATAACGAGCAATAAAATCGGTTTCTTCAAGGCATTGGTGAATGGTTCTGGCTATGATTTTTAATGCCTTATCACCCGCGACATGGCCATAACTATCATTAATTTCTTTAAAATTATCGATATCAATTAATGCGACACACAGTGGGTGTTGATAACGCAACCAGCGACGATATTCATGTTCAAGGCGATCATTCAATGCAGCACAGTTATATACCTTCGTTAAATGATCGAGGAACATCTTACGTTCTTGATCATTTAAGCGCTGACGGTAGTCTTGAGTTTGTTCAAAGAGTGTGGTGATTTTATTTTCGTTGTAACTTAGCTGTTCAATAAGGGTCTTTTCGCGTTTTTCGAGTGCGCGATTACGATCTGCTAGAACTTGCAGCTCTTTGGTTAACTCGGTGATTTGTGGGCGCCATGTTTCGAGGTTTTTGTGCTCGCTTAGCCCTTTTTTTACCGTGGTAACGATAGTTGATAATTCATTATTTAGTCCACCACGGTGTTCATATAGTGCCGATGATTGGCCTACATATTGATTCGTCGTTTTTTGTAGTGTGGCTAAATCACCATTGACCCCATCAAGAAACTTTTGTGAAGATCGACGCTCCTGATGTGTAGAATCTAACACTAAACGAATTACTTCGAGTGCCAACTCCAGTAAAGCTTGCGGAGGAACACCAATCAAAAGACGGTTACGTATTGTCAGAAGCTTATCGCCTGATTCACCGTCAAAGTCGAGTTCAGAGATAAGATGTTGCAGCTCATTGGTTAATTGATGCTGTATGTCATGATCTAACATATCTTTAAGCTCCACATTTTCAGTGGATACAGAAAGCAACTTTAGCGATCTTTCATAGAGTTCAACCAATGCAATAATACGTTGATGGCTGTGGGTTAGTGATGCCGATGTGTTGTTCAGTAAATTACGCAGATCACGTTTAAGTTGTGCTGGTAAACCGCGAACACGTTTGAGTGTTTCGCCGCTTTGATGGATCTGATTTTCTATTCGTAGGTTTTCTTTTTCGGTGATGCCTGCTTGTCGAGTCACCAGCCTTTCAATGATTGCAAGGCGGGGAATAAGCTTGCTGATATCTTTGGGTTGCTCAAGCTCACAGCGTAACTCTGTAAGCTTAGTATCTAGCTCTTCATCTAGCCCTCGGCATGCAACAGATAGGCGAGTAATTAGGCGTTTTAATATTACAATCTCACGCCGAGACTTCAGTGAAGCATCGCGGTAAGAGAGTTGAGCTTGATCTAAACGTTGTTTCAATTTACTCACTTCAGAAACAACAGCGCTAATATCACTCACGCTGTATATTGCTTACCTAAGCTCATATGATTAACCCTTTTTTTATCATAGGTTTACTAAAAACACATTTCAGCCATACTAGCAAAAAAAATCTAGTCATTTAAGAATATCGGCACATAAATTGATAACTGGAATCGATTAAATAACATTTTTATCAAAATCGTGATCAGGATTCCAATTGAACTCTATTGATGAAGAGCTTTGTACTTTCACTAAACCGTTATCAATACCCTGTATACAAGCTTTTCGAATATTATCGCATGCGAAACTGGCTGCAGGGGCAGCATCAATAGCGCTTAAGTGTACCCATTGGCTGCCTGGCTCTTGTTTGCTATTTAGGCGAGCAGCATTGGTCGCCATCAGCAGAATATCAATCAGTTCTTGATCGTTAATCGCTGTGTATGCACGTGGTAAAAAAGGGTATTCCGCCATGCCAATACATACAGCGGCATCTAATTGATGCTCTTTTAAGAAGTTACTCATTAATTGTTGAATCGAGTCAGCCAGTTGCTTAGGTTCACCGTTAAGGCGAGAGTTAGGCTCAATGTATAAAAACATCGCATCGGAAAAATGATAAAGCCGTGCAGGTTTACAGACTTGTTCTTTTAAGTATTCACCGAATTGACGCTCAATTTCTAAGCCTTGCTGATAACCTTGCTGCAAATAAATATGTTTAAGGAAGGTCGCTTCAAACAAACCAAAACGTAGTCGATCACTTAATGGTTCATTGATGATTTCGCCTAAATGCCATTGCTCGAAGTTGGCACTACTTTGTTGTAAAGAGTTGGGTAGGCGAGCATTAAGCATCCGTAAGTTACGTAATCCACTACGTGGGTGAGTGTAGAGTTCGCTACGTAAGTGAGAAAGACGGCTCTGCAGTTGTTTGGCAACAGTATGGCGACGCACTAAAAAAGTGATGAGAAGAACGATAACACTGATTAGAAACAGACTGATTTTTTGCTGTTTATAGATCGATTTTTCATTTTCAAACTGTTGGCGTTCCATTTCTTCTAGGCGAAGAGATCGTTCAAGCATACGTTGCTGTTGTTTAAATACCTCAACGTTACTTTTTCTTTGTTTTTCTTGTTGGCTAGCAAAGAGTTGTTCGTAGCGGCGCTGACTTAATAGGGCATTATAGTAATCATTCTGCTTTTCAAATGCTTGAGATAGAATCGATTCACCCATTAATTGCAGGTTTATTTTGCCGATACGACTTGAAGCGATGAGCCCCGCTTGCAGTGTCGTAATTGATTTATCTATACGGCCTTCAGCTAGTTCAAGTTTACCTTCTAAGATCTGTGCTTCAGCCGAAATGACATCATTACCTGTTTGCTGTGCAAGAAGGCGTGCTTGTTGTAAATACTGTTCAGATTTTGGGTAGTTGTAAAGTTGTAAGTAGACTCTTGCAATATTAAGGCGTAACTGAGCAGAACGGACAACGTGCTTTAATTCACTTTCTTGGTCGAGCGCATTAAAATAATGCACTAATGCCAAGTTATAGCGATTTTGCTGTTCATAAATAGAAGCTATTAGTGTCAATGTTTTAGCTAAAGGTCGGCTACGTTGATAACGTTCGTAAAATTCACCTGCTTGAGTGGCATGCTCTAATGCTTTATCAAACACTTTTCGTTGTTCAAATAAATTCGCTAGCATGTAATTTGCAGAGGCTATTTGGGCGTTGTCTTCATTTTCAACCGCTAACCAGTAACCACTTAGAAGACGATCTAAGGCCAAGTCATAATGACTATGACGCAGGTAATGCCGCCCTAAAGTGAGTTGATATATGATTTTCTCTGATGAGTCATCAATGCTGATGAGCAATTGTTTGGCTTTTATAAACAGTTTTTCTGCTTGATTATCATTGTTTAATTTTGACTCAATGACAGCTCGCTGCATCAATGACCAATATTGTAAAAATGTCACTTGCTTGGTGCGCTTGAGTGATTGTGTCTGTTCTATTTCGGTATCAATGTTATCTAACATTTTTAATGCAGTTGCACTATTTTTGAGGTTTTCCCAATAAAATTTAGCATGTAATAAACGCGTTTCTAAGATGGTATAGGTGAGCCCATTTTCAACGGCCAGCTTTTCCGCTAATTTTATCGTGTTTAATGCCTGTTCAGAGTCATTCAATAGTGAATAAGCTTGTGCTTTAATTTGTAGGGCATTAATTGTATTTAATGGAGTACGAACGGTGTGATCGGTTTCATCGTTAGCATGAACACGAGAGGCGCCCTTCTTTTCTGTGAGGCGGCGTTGTTTAATGTAACGATCGGAGATTTCTAATGATTTTTCTGGGCTAGTTTGTAATAGCTCGTTTGCATCTGCCAAAATAGGGGTAGTGTATACTTTTGCACTCGCGCTAAAGGAAGCAATCAGAATCACTATTACACTTATCAACCCGCGGCGAAAACTCATATCATCTCTTAAACCACAATAAACACAGTTGTCTAATATTACTGGCTTGGTGAATCAAGTCCAGCAAAGTAAACCTTTTTACTGGACTTATTATTCAATGTGTTGGAATTATTAAGATTACTGGCGCGCTAGGCGGAAGTTATCACTCGGTGTTTTGCCTTGGTTTGTACGATATGGGTTAATATCTAACCCGCCACGACGTGTATAGCGTGCGTAAACCGTTAATAATTCTGGTTGGCAGAACTTCATGATATCAGTAAAGATACGTTCTACGCATTGTTCATGGAACTCATTGTGGTTACGGAAAGACACTAAGTAACGTAGCAATTTCTCGCGGTTGATTTGCTTACCTTTGTAAGAAATTTTCACGCTGCCCCAATCTGGCTGATTGGTGATTAAGCAGTTAGATTTCAGCAAATGGCTGTGAAGATCTTCCGTCACAATCTCACCTTCTGCAGCATCTTTAAGGTATTGTGCATCAAAGTCGTAACTGTTGATTTCAATATCTTGTTCATCAATACAATTGCCAGCAAAGTTGATCACCGTTTGGTCAGTGAAATCTTCTAATGGCTGAATCGTGACATCCACTTCTTGTCCCGCACAAGCTGTCAGATCTTTCTGTAATGTATCGGCAATTTGCTGCCAGCTATCAAAACGCGTTTGATTAAAGCTGTTGATATACAACTTAAACGATTTTGACTCAATTAGATTAGGGCTAGAAGCGGGTAAACGCACTTCACCAATTGCAACTTGAGGTAACCCTTTGCTGTTTAGCCATGATAGCTCATAGAGTGTCCAGATATCATAGCCAGTAAATGGTAAGCTTTCGCCAAGGTTTAAGTCACTGCGGTTTAGACTTCGAGGTACTGGTTGCAGTAAAGAGGCATCGTACTGATCGATATAATCGGTTTTTTGCCCCAGTGTTAAACCCGCTAATTCTTTAGCATCTTTATATTTGCTCATACTGTATTTGACACTCTTGGATTAGAATATGTGTGCGATTCTGCTTATAGCCTCATAACGCTGTATTAACGTTAGTAGGGGCTAAGCTGAAGCGTCACTGATTTATATTAAAAATACTATAGTGCAAAGTTTACTTAATCTTTAATGAGGTTGCGAATGAATCATCCTGTTGCTGTCGCTTTATCTGACTTTTCTTCTCTTTTTTTACAAGCTTGGCGTGATGCAGGTCACGGTTTTCCACGTAGCGAAGATTTAGTTGGGCTTGAGTCACCGTGTGTTGAACATGATTCAGGTGATGAAGTGACATGGAAACCCATTACTCGTCAACCTCAGGGAGATTTAGCTGGGGTTGAGAAGGGTATTGAGATTGAGCTACATAAAGATATTGTTGTTTTTTATAGCACCCAGTTTAGTGGTGATATGGCGGCAAAATTTGGTGAGATTGAATTAGACTTATTGCAAGTGTTCAGTGAGCAAGATGGTGTACGTTTACAAGAAAATATTCTAGGGCACCTTGTGACGCAACGTCGTCTAAAATTAAAGCCAACAGTTTTCATTGGCGTTATTGATAGTGCCGATAAAGTGATCGCCATTTGTAATCTAACAGGTGAGGTCATACTTGAAACCTTGGGTAAAAATGAACGCGATGTGTTAGCAAAAGATGTGACTAGCTTTTTACAGCAGTTAGTGCCCGTAGTACGAGAGGCTTAAAGATGTACGTTGTAGAGCTGCAATTTGAGTGTTTTGATAACACCACAATATCCGCTGTTGATGCTGCAATCAACGGCTTGATGGATGCATTACGTTATAACGGTCAGGTACTTGGTCGAGAGTTTCCTATCGTAATGGACGACGGTATTTTCCGTGTTAGAGCGGTATGCCCTGAGCAAGATGGTTTGCACTCGCAGTTTAACAGTGAAAATGTCAATGCGCATATCAAGCGCTTGAACAATGCTTGCTTATTAGCGCCTAAGATTAAATTGCTTGGACGTGATATTAATTCAGAAGCCGCTGCTGAAAATTTAACACCATCTTGGCAGGTTATTTATACCACCTTTGTTCATACTTGTTCGCCATTACGTTGTGGCGAAACGTTAATGCCTATTCCACTTTACCGTATTGGCCCTACATCTAATGGCGATCATAAAGCTATCTTGAAGTGGCAAACAGAGTGGCAAGCTTGCGATGAAATTCAAATGGCTGGTGGGTGCAAAGCTGAACATGCAGCCCTGCATGAAATTCGTGATGTTGATAGTGATCTATTTCGTCGTGGATGGGATCTGCGTGGACGTATTGAATTTTTAACGAAGATACCTACGTACTATTATCAATATCGTGTTGGTGGTGACAGCTTAGCGGCAGAACTTGAGCGTAAGTGCCCTAAATGTAATGGTGATTGGCGTCTGGATGAACCACTGCATAACTTGTTTCACTACAAGTGCGATAAATGTCGGATCGTTTCGAACTTATCTTACGACTTTCAGTAATCTGCTTATTGCATGATCCTCAATGAGAAAGGGCACCGCATGGTGCCTTTGAACTATCAGCTGCCATCGTATCGAGCAAGATAATATCGGCATCATCTCGCGCTAATGATTTGCATTTTCTAATTGGGAAAGGCGCGCCGTTAGATCCGCAACTTGTTGTTCAAGTTGTTTGATACGTTCTTCATTGGAGAGGCTGGGTTCTGTTCTCTCAATTTTTGGTACTTTTGCATTTTTCTTCCATGCCTGTAGTGCCTTTATAATAAGGGGCATTGGCAGCGGTTCAGTTAATCGTGCTTTAATTAATGCAACGGAAGGTTCTTTACCTTCAGCAATAAGAGAGGTAATCGCCTGTTCTAGCGCGAGGGTAATCGTCGACATAGTACTTCCTGAAATCGTGTTTGATATGAAGATACACGCTATTTTCGTAGCAAAGTATCTAATTGATCAATAACTTCACTCCAGTCAGCATCCTGTTCTTGGGATTCTTTTAAAAATCGTTTCTGAGCGGGCTGCCAAAAACTGGCTTCGGTTAACGTCTCATTTTGTTCAAGGTGATGTTCACAAAGGAATGACTCAATGAATGATTGAGAATTGTTTAGCCCTAACTGGCTGAAAAGATTTGATAAATTATGGTTGAATGTTTCCATGCCTATATCCCTTTTAAGTCGATTCTTATTGAATATGAAACTCGCGCATCTGTTATGAATGTAGGATAAGTTTGGCTATTAATACCAATTTTTGATGGTTATTTGCGTTAACGAGATAAAGTGTAGTGGGAGTCTGGCGAGATATCTCTACTTGGCTTGTAAGAGATCTCTTACAAGCACGTGCGCCTTTTAAGTTAATGTTGTCAGCGTTAATGTTGGGGCTCGTATTAACCTGTTGTTTTTATTGAGGTTGCGTTTTTATCGTGAATGTTATTATGAAAACTGTGATTGAAGTCCGCTTTGCCTCCCTTGTTCAAAACTTCTAAAAGCGTAATCTTATTGGTGTCGGAAGGAACTGACGGAACGGAACAGGAAAAAGCCAAGGATTTGGTAGTCTCAGGATGAGACCGGTGTATCAGGATGATATATCGAACATGGATAGTAAAAGGACCACCGAAGGATTCGGTAACAGTAAGCAGGATGTTTACTGGTCAGGATGACAAAAGGACCACTTCAGGACGAAGTTAGGGACACCTCTAGGATAGAGGCATAAAGGAACACTTCAGGGTTGAAGTAAAGGACACCTCCAGGAAGGAGATGAGAGTTGATATAGGATGTATCGACGGGTTAAGGAAAGCCAAAGGATCTCTTCAGGACGAAGATAAAAGGACAATGCTGACGGATTACAGCAGTCAATGGAATGATGCAGGGAGCACCATAGTAGCCGGATTGCTGCAAGTAAGACCTAAGGGCGCGACGCAAGTCGCGCCCGCTCTTTTATGTCTGCTATAAAATTATTCTTTTCTAAATCTTATTTATTTCCTCTCCTTTGTATCTACAACTCAATGTATTCGCTGTGTATTTTTGAGTGATATGTTGAATTATTGTTATTATTTCCACCCATTTACCTCAAATGAAATCGATTACCGGATATTGTTTATTTCAGGTGTGAGAGATCTCTTACAAACTCGTGGGAAAACTATATTTCAACTTACGGCTATTACGTAACCCTTAATGTTAAGTTGTTTAAATTCAATGCCTTAACTGGTTGTGATGAGGTTGTTATATTTTTTGTTCCTATTATATTTTTTCTTGGTCATGTCTAAAGTATGCATATAGAGTAGTATCTCTCTTGTCGGAAGGAACTGACGGAACGGAACAGGAAAAAGCCAAGGATTTGGTTGTCTCAGGAAGAGAACGGTGTATCAGGATGATATATCGAACATGGATAGTGAAAGGACAATCAAAGGATTTAGGAACAGTAAGCGGGACGTTTGCTGGTTAGGATGACAAAGGACCACTTCAGGACGAAGTCAGGGACACCTCTAGGACAGAGGTTTAAGGGGTTTGCTTCAGGATGAAGTCAGGGACACCTCTAGGACAGAGGTTTAAAGGATTTGCTTCAGGATGAAGTCAGGGACACCTCTAGGACAGAGGTTTAAGGGATTTGCTTCAGGATGAAGTCAGGGACACCTTCAGGGTTGAAGAGAGAGTTGAAGCTGGATTATTCAACGGGTCAGGGAATACCGTAGGACACTCTAGGATAGAGTGGGGAATTATGCTTTAGGAAGAAGCACATCATGGAATGATGCAGGGAGTATAGTAGTAGCAGGATTGCTGCAAGTGAGATCTAAAGGCGTGACGAAAGTCACGCCTTTTCTCGTTTCTGCAATTTCCGAATTGTTTGTGTTGTTGATGGTTAATCTCTTATATCTACCTGCCTTGTGCGAGATCTCTTACAAAGCTGTGGGAAATCATGTGATTTTAGGTAAGCTAAAATCACATGATATTGGTTAAGATGCTGTTTGTATTGGGGTTTTATGTTTTTTGGTTCGAGGTGTTTATTTCGTCATACAGTATTTTTTGCTAGGTGGTTCTTTTTTTAAGGATTCGGCGTAATCTTATTGGTGTCGGAAGGAACTGACGGAACGGAACAGGAAAAAGCCAAGGATTTGGTAGTCTCAGGATGAGACCGGTGTATCAGGATGATATATCGAACATGGATAGTAAAAGGACCACCGAAGGATTCGGTAACAGTAAGCAGGATGTTTACTGGTCAGGATGACAAAAGGACCACTTCAGGACGAAGTTAGGGACACCTCTAGGATAGAGGCATAAAGGAACACTTCAGGGTTGAAGTAAAGGACACCTCCAGGAAGGAGATGAGAGTTGATATAGGATGTATCGACGGGTTAAGGAAAGCCAAAGGATCTCTTCAGGACGAAGATAAAAGGACAATGCTGACGGATTACAGCAGTCAATGGAATGATGCAGGGAGCACCATAGTAGCCGGATTGCTGCAAGTAAGACCTAAGGGCGCGACGCAAGTCGCGCCCGCTCTTTTATGTCTGCTATCTAACATTCAGTGTTTTGCTATTAGGCTTTAGCCTATCGTTAACGAGCATCTACCTTCATTATCATTAATCAATTTCAACGTCTGGAATATGATGAGCTGGCACATAGAACGTCATGGGTCTAAACCCTTTCATTTCGACAATCCCTTCATAATAGTCATGTCCATTGGCAGAGAATTCAAACAAGTACACCGTTCGCCATCCCCAATTACCTTTATTATCTTTTAGCTTATGGGAACCTCTTGCTGTGCTGAGTAATTGCAAGCCAAGGTTTTTACAGCGTTGTTTAATGAACTTTTCGGCGAATTCAGTTTGGCGTCGTTGCTGCCAAAATAAATATGCGCCGAATGCGACCAGCAAGATTGCGATTAAGTTATCCATAACGAATAAGACTATCCTTAATAAAAATCAACAGATCTTAATATCCTTAAAATAGCACAGACTATTTATTATGAGCATGTTGTTGAAGCTGAGTTATCGCTTCAACTAATGCAGGGTTTGCTTGGCTGTGAAGAACTTGAAGCATAATTCCGCGAAGTAAAGGCAACATGACAAGATCAGTAAACAGCTGATTAAATAGCGTTTGATCTTTTGTTTCAGCAAGGCGTAATAAGAATAGGCTTGCGGTGTCTGTGTTTGCTAAACCATACCAACAGCGTCCTGCAATTGCGACTAAGACTTCAGGGTGACAAAGTTCGGTATGTTGTAGCAAGACATTAAGCTGCTCTGTAAGCGTGACAGCGTTGCTACCTGCAAGCGAACGAATAATAGCGGCGAGTAAGAAGAGATCTGGCTCTGAAGATGCCATTTCTGTGTGTAATCTTTCTTCTAAACGCTTGCTCAGTGTTTCTGGAATATCACAATGCTCTAAACAACCCAGTAATGCATAAAGAGGGGTCATTGGCAGATTGTTCACTGCTTTTCTTAGTAACGTGCTGTTATTTTCTTGCTTTATTCTTGCACAGATATCAGCCAAACCTTGCAGACCGACACCTTGCCACTGTTCCCAGCCGAGATCACCACTTAGAAATAGCTGAGCATGCTCATAATACTGGCTGGTCGATAATGAGAGAACGTGACGTAATTGGGCATGAAAAATCGCCATTTTGTCGTCATTCGGCTTAAATGTGTATGGGTTCGCGGCTAATTTCTCTTGTTCTTCTTCTGTCGGCTCAGCATTGAGCGTTGCGCCCATGGCTTCGATAACATACTTGATAAAATCACCCACAGCGGCTTGCTTTAATAGCCCACGCTCGTCTAATGGTAAACGTAAGAACCAAACCCAAGGTGCATTATTGTTCTGCCAAAAAGAGATAGAAAGGTGCGCATGCTGCTGCAATGGCCATGGATAAGGCTGACGATTTTCTTCTACAGCTTTGAATTGCTCGATATCAATTTCGCAAACACGGCGACCAAGGTCGAAAATCTTGTACTGACAACCAGCATTATCAAGTAATTGGGTAAGGGTATGAAATTTATCCATGGACATAGTTATTGCTCCTAAATCTGATTCGTGAGTATATCAAAGACAGTAATTAACTGACTATTCAATTGCGTAAATCATGTCATTAAGTACCTGAACCTTGATTGTCTGTGTATCCGTTGTTGGGTGGCGGGGGATGAAATGGTATTCTAGCGCGCCAATTTCATGAGGATTTGTTGCATGGATAAATATCGTCATAGCATGTTGTTACTAGAAAAGCTTGAGGCTGCCTTACGCAATGCCGACTTGTGGGAAAATGTACCACCAAGTGATGTGGCACTTGCGAGTACGGAACCTTTTGCTGTGGATTCGCTCTCTTGTAGTCAATGGTTGCAGTGGGTTTTTATTCCGAGAATGACCCAGCTTATCGCGCTGAAACAACCGTTACCTCAACATTTTGAACTTTCCCCTTATGTTGAAGAAGCAATGAAGCACGATAGTGGGATAAATATTATTCTTGGCGTAACACGTGAGTTAGATAACTTATTTAAGGCTCAATAATTGTGGAATTAGACATTCTTTTTCAAGATGAATACTTAGTTGCGGTTAATAAGCCCTCTGGCATGTTGGTTCACCGCTCTTGGCTTGATCGCCATGAAACGGTATTTGTAATGCAAACATTACGCGACCAAATTGGTCAGCATGTATTTCCGCTTCATCGTTTAGATCGTCCTACATCTGGGGTGTTATTATTTGGCTTATCGAGTGAAATTGCGTCGCAAATGATGCCGGTATTTTCAGGGCGAGAGATACATAAAACATATCATGCAGTTGTTCGTGGTTGGATCAAAGACGCTGCAGTACTTGATTATCCGTTGAAAAAAGAGCTTGATAAAATTGCGGATAAAAACGCAGCAGAAGAACAGGAAGCTCAGGAAGCAGTAACAGCCTATAGTCCACTTGCCACCGTTGAAACCAACATTCCAGTAGGTCGTTATGCGACCAGCCGTTATTGCTTAGTTGAAATGAAACCAGAAACGGGCCGTAAACACCAGCTGCGTCGCCATATGCACCATTTAAATCATCACATTATTGGTGATGTAAACCATGGTGATGGTCGCCACAACCGTATGTTCCGTGAAAACTATGACTGCCATCGTTTGATGCTGCATGCCTCCCGTTTGCAGTTTGTTCATCCAGTAACAAAGCAAACGCTAGATATTCGAGCATCAACTGATGAAACATGGCTACGGGTGATGTCAGAGTTTAATTGGTCTACTGAGCTATTAAATTCAAAATAGTGATAAATTATCATCACGCCACTTTTTTAATGAGGTAGCTCTCGTTGTCGGGTTATCTTATTTGCATCTTCGAATATAAAAAGCCAAATTTATTTTTGGATTCTCTGAAAATAAAGGCTAGGACGTTATGGCTAAAGTTGGTGTATTTGTTGGTTCTGTATTTGGCGGCGCTGAAGATGTTGCCCAAGATGTAATTACCCAGTTAAGCTGTAATGGACATACGGCTCAGCTGTATTTAGATCCTCAGCTTGATGATTTTTTAGCATATCAAAATGACACAATTGTCGTTATTACCTCGACAACGGGGCAGGGTGAAGTGCCTGATAACCTTTTACCACTATATGTTGCGCTAAATGATCAATTTCCATTGGTGCCTAAGTTAAGTTATGGCGTGATTTCAATGGGGGATTCAAGTTATGGCGAAGATCGTTATTGTGGTGCCGGGCGACAGTTCGATGAGATGCTGCAACAACTGCAGGCTAAACCTGTTGCAGAGCGATTAGATATTGATGCCTGCGTTAGCTTTGATGCATTAGAAGCGACGCTTCCTTGGTTAAGCCGTTTTTTGAAGCAAATCGCTTAGATGATGATTTCTGCTCTTCAAGAAGAGAGCAGAAATCAATGATGTTTATTTTAATTTTTCTAAATCTGCTTCAATTTCTGATATTTTGTGGCTTACAACGCGCTCTAAATGACGTAAGTCACCTAAAATTTTCTTCTTAATATCCACTTCTGTATGCTTTCTTTTAGTGATGATATCGAGCTCATCAATAATATGTGTCAGTGTTCGATTTATTTCAGTAATTTCTTTGTATTCACGGCTACCGCTATTCACTAAGACGGATTTTCGCTGACGAGGAAATTTAAATTTCACACTCTTTGCAAACAGCTCACCTTTATTTTTTGCAAAATAGACTTTCAGAATGTCATTGGCGGCTTCTTGACGCAGGCTGTAACGTTCAATTGCTTCTGGTTGTTCAATACCAATACTGGTGAGGTGTGGATACATAAGGGCCTCTGCTTAATGTCTTTATATTTTACGAGCAATAAAATAACTGTAGCAAGAACCTATCATAACGTCCTGATAGTCGATCCAGAATGTGGTGAAGATCGCGCATCCTTTAAGTAAAAAATATCTAGCGTAAAGAATGCGTATTAATAAGGTATTCGAGTGAATCAGGTAGTCATACTTAAGCCTTAATCTTGAGGGGTCAGCTTGATGATTAACGCCTCTTTCAATGCTTGCTGATGCTCTTCAGTTAACGGACTTCCGTGCTCATTCACTAAAATAAAGAAATCTTCTGCACGCTCACCAATGGTGGTAATTTTGGCGGCTTGTAGACTGACTTTTTGTTTAGCAAACACGGCACCAATTCGAGCGAGCAGACCCGGCATGTCTAACGCAATGAGCTCCATTGTTGTTTTTTTGCCCGTTTTAGTTGGCAAAAAGTCCACTTGAGTTTTAACGTTAAAATGCATTAATTTACGTGGTGCGCGTTTATTTTTACGCTCTGATTTCATTTTTGTCAGTGCGTTAACGAGTGCGCGTCGAATTGTATTGTGGCGATTTTCTGGTATGGCTTTTCCGCTCGGATCTAGCACCATAAATGTATCAAGCGTGTAACCGTCTTTACTGTTCATGATTTGGGCATCGTGAACACTGAGATTTTTCTTATCCAATTCTGATACGACAATTGCAAATAACTTGGCTTTGTCTTTGTTATAAACAAATACCTCCGTCCCCCCTCTTGTCGCTTTTTTACTCAGCAGTATGAGTGGTTTGTCATGATCATGCGTGAGTAGCGCTTCGGCATGCCAGGCTAATTGCTTGTGTGTATGACGCAAGAAATAATCAGCTTTAAAACGTTGCCACAGTACTTCTATTTCACGAGGTGCGAAGCCTTTTCCGCGCAAAATAGCAGAAGATAGCTGTTGGTTGTGACGGATACGGTCACGTACATCAGGAGTATTTTCTAATCCACGGCGCAACGCTTTTTGAGTCGAATAATAGAGCTCTGCGAGCAGAGTGCGTTTCCAGCTGTTCCATAATTCTTGGTTTGTCGCGCAAATATCAGCCACGGTTAGGCAAACCAAATAATCGAGACGTTCCTCATCTCGCACTTCTTTGGCAAATTCAGCGACAACTTCTGGATCATAGATGTCTCGGCGCTGAGCGGTGACTGACATCAGTAGGTGCTTTTGAACCAACCAAGCGATGAGGTTAGCTTCTGGGCGTGATAAACCGTGCTGAATACAGAACTTATGCGCTTCAACTGCGCCAAGCTCAGAGTGATCCCCACCACGGCCTTTGGCTATATCATGGAAAATACCTGCAATGGTGAGTAATTCCTTTTTGATGATCCTTGGATAGACCTCACAGCAAATAGGGTGACGCTCTCGATTCTCTGGGTCATTAAATTTATTGAGATTCTTGATAAGGCGAACGCTGTGTTCATCGACCGTGTATACATGGAACAAATCAAATTGCATCTGACCTACAATTTGACTCCATTGAGGTAAATATGCCGATAAAACGCCATGACGGTGCATTAAGCGAAATGCTTTTTGTAAAGTATTTGGCTGGCGAACCAATTCCATGAATTTTTCACGGGCCTCGGGAATATCAACTAAAAACACGTTTAAACGCCGTCGAGCTGTACGCAGTTGGCGAAGTGTCGGAGCCGCTATCCCTTCAATGTCACCGTTTTGTGCTATGTGCAAAAACATATCAAGGATCGTTTCAGGGCGGGCTTGGAATAATGCCGGTTTGATTGCTTCAATTAAATGCCCGCGAATTTGAAAGTCATCACTAAGCTGTATAGTTTCAACCGTTTTTCCGTTCTCGAGAATCGCTTGATCAAATAATTGAAGTAACATTTTATTGAGTTCAAGTACGCGACGTAATGTGCGATAAAACTCTTTCATCATCATTTCGACACCGCGATTGCCTTCTCCGGTGTAGCCTAAATTTTCAGCAACGGATGGTTGGTGTGAAAAAGTGAGGCGGTTATCGTAGCGGCGTAACTCAATGTGCAGGGCAAAACGAATGCGCCACAGTGAATCTTGGCATTCAACTAATTCACGGTATTCCGCATCAGTTAAAAAGCCAAATCGACTCATCTCTAACAAACTGGTCGCCCCAAAATGACGGCGTGCAACCCAGCTTAAGGTATGAATATCTCGTAATCCGCCAGGGCTTGATTTGATATCAGGTTCTAGATTATATGTGGTGTCGTGATAACGGGCATGGCGTGTTTTTTGTTCTTCTAATTTAGCCCGATAAAAGTCTTCACTCGGCCAGAAATCACCTGCACTAATACGTTCTTGTAAGCACTGAAATACGTCGTCACTGCCGCAGAGTATGCGTGCCTCGGTTAGGTTCGTAGCAACCGTTAAATCATTGCTGCCAATTTCAATACAGTCATCGATAGTCCGTACACTATGACCGACCTCTAAACGCAGATCCCATAAAAAGGTTAAAAACGCACTGATGATTTTTCCTGTTTCATCACTTAGTGGTTGAGCGCTTAAGATTAGAATATCGACATCTGATAATGGATGTAACTCACCCCGACCATATCCACCTACAGCGACTAATGCGATATCAGGATACTGGTTTACGCCATAATGTTCCCATAGACGAATTAATAATTTATCAATGAAAGTCGAGCGAGACAGTACCAAATCGGTTACTGGACGGTGCTGGATAAATTGTTGTTTTTGCTGTTCAGCAAATTGTTCAAGCGTGTTACGCAAGTTTTCTTGAGTAATCGCTTCAACAGGAAGTGTTTGAGGGTTAGTTATCGTAGAGGTGTCAATCATCGCGGTCCATGCCCTGTGATGTAGTGCTTAGTCTTACTATAACTGGATCGTAATAAATGGGTAGTAGTTATCGATAGATTGCTAACGGTTGGAGGATAGTGTTGAGGAGGAGTTCGTACTAAGGAAAAGTCGGCACATGGCCGACTTTTTCAATATTATGCTTTGATGATACGAGGTAGTGTTTCATCTTTTCGTAATGTAAGCACTTCACAACCAGTTTCAGTTACCAGTAGTGTATGTTCCCACTGTGCTGATTTTTTGCCATCAACAGTATATACAGTCCAACCATCATTATCGTCAGATACACAGCCAAATTTACCAGCATTGATCATCGGTTCGATAGTAAAACACATACCTGCTTTTAATACCGTACGGTCATTGTTTTTGTAATGAACAACCTGAGGCTCTTCATGAAACTCGTTACCGATACCATGCCCACAGTAATCTTTAACAATAGAGAAACGGCTGTTACCCGTTTTAATGAATTTCTGAATCGCAGTACCAATTTCACCTAGTTTAGTGCCAGGTTTTACCTTCTTAATTGCAAGGTAAAGACTTTCTTGTGCAACACGGCATAAGCGTTTGTCATCCAGTGATACTTCACCGATCTCAAACATCTTAGAGGTGTCACCGTGGTAGCCATCTTTAATAACAGTAATGTCGATATTAAGGATGTCGCCATCTTTTAGTACTGCAGGTTTGTTGTAAGAGCCATTAACGTCTTCATCTTTTTCAGCGGGAATGCCGTGGCAAACAACGTGATTGATCGATGTACAAACCGATTTAGGGAAACCGTGATAGTTGAGCGGCGCAGGAATTGCGTTCTGCTCTTTTGTGATGAAATCGTGACAGATTCGATCTATCTCTTCTGTCGTTACGCCCGCCTTTACATGGGGTTCAATCATCTCTAGCACATCAGCAGCCAAACGGCCGGCTACGCGCATTTTTTCTATTTCATCAGCCGTTTTGATCTTAATGCTCATACAATATTCTCTATATTTTACTGTTTGCTATTAATCATATGTTAACAGTGAGGAAGGGCGATGGAAACCAAGTTTAGATACATCAACTAAACTTAGTCTGGATTATTGCTATAAAGATATGGTATAAAACGCGCCGTAATTAGCTAATTTGGTTTCGACTCTATTAGTTAAATTACACACACTTTTATTAATCACTCACACATATCGACACATGCTCCGGGGTGCCCGCCATTTTTAATAAGCCCATTATGGACTTAGGTAAAATGGATAGAGGGTCGGTAGGATGGGATATGTGGACGCCTAACCCCATAGAGGAATTATTCAATGGCAACTGTATCAATGCGCGACATGCTTAAGGCTGGTGTACACTTTGGTCACCAAACTCGTTACTGGAACCCAAAAATGAAGCCATTCATTTTCGGTGCTCGTAACAAGGTACACATCATCAACCTTGAGAAAACTGTACCAATGTTCAACGAAGCACTAGCTGAAATCAACAAGATTGCAGCTCGTAAAGGTAAGGTGCTTTTCGTTGGTACTAAGCGTGCAGCCAGCGAATCTATCAAAGAATCAGCTATCAACTGTGATCAGTACTACGTAAACAACCGTTGGTTGGGTGGTATGCTGACTAACTGGAAAACTGTTCGTCAGTCAATCAAACGTCTGAAAGAGCTAGAAATTCAGTCTGCTGACGGTACGTTCGAAAAGCTAACTAAGAAAGAAGCGCTAATGCGTACTCGTGAAATGGAGAAACTTGAAAAGTCTCTAGGTGGTATCAAGAACATGGGCGGTCTTCCTGACGCAATGTTCGTAATTGATGCTGATCACGAACACATCGCTATTAAAGAAGCTAACAACCTGGGTATCCCTGTATTCTCTGTTGTAGATACTAACTCTAACCCAGACGGCGTTGACTTCGTTATCCCTGGTAACGATGATGCAATCCGTTCAATTCAGCTTTACACTGGTGCTGTAGCACAAACTGTAACTGAAGCTCGTAACCAAGATATCGTTGTTCAAGCTGAACAAGATGGTTTCGTAGCAGAAGCTTAATAGCCGCTCTTTTGAGTTTCTTAGTTTACCTAGTGTAAACTAAGAATGGTTAACAGGGGCCCATTTCGGCCCCTGATTTTTATATCAAGAATTCAAACCGAGGATATGACAATGGCAACAGTTACAGCTGCCCTAGTTAAAGAACTGCGTGAGCGTACAGCTGCAGGCATGATGGATTGTAAAAAAGCACTTGTTGAAGCAGATGGCGACATCGAGCTAGCAATTGATAACATGCGTAAGAGCGGTGCTGCTAAGGCTGCTAAAAAATCAGGTAACATCGCAGCTGAAGGCACAATTATCATCAAAGAAGTTGATGGCGTTGCTGCAATTCTAGAAGTTAACTGTCAAACAGATTTCGTTGCTAAAGATGCTAGCTTCCTTGCGTTTGCTAATGAAGTAGCAGATGCAGCTCTTGCAGGTCGTGCTGAAGTTGCTGAACTTCAAACTACTTTCGAAGAGAAGCGTATTGCTCTAGTAACTAAAATCGGTGAAAACATCAGCATTCGTCGTGTTGAGTTCATCGAAGGCGCAGCAATTGGTTCTTACCGTCACGGCGACCGTATTGGTGTTGTTGTTGCATCTGATGCAGACCAAGAAACAATTAAGCAAGTAGCTATGCACGTTGCTGCATCTAAGCCTGAGTTCGTAACTCCTGAAGATGTACCAGCAGAAGTTGTTGCTAAAGAAAAGCAAATCCAGATCGATATCGCTATCCAATCTGGTAAGCCAGCTGAAATCGCAGAGAAAATGGTTGTTGGCCGCATGAAGAAATTCACCGGCGAAGTTTCTCTAACTGGTCAAGCATTCATCATGGACCCAGCACAAACTGTTGGTCAAATGTTGAAAGCTAAAGGTGCTACAGTAACAAACTTCATCCGTTTTGAAGTTGGTGAAGGCATCGAGAAAGCACAAGAAATGAGCTTCGCAGAAGAAGTTGCAGCTGTTCAGAAGGGTTAATCCTTCACAGCAAAAAGAACTCTAAAGACCGTAGCCAAGGCTGCGGTCTTTTTACAACTCCATATCTCTTTAGTTTAGTTAGCCTGGAAGGTAATACTTATGACCACAAACCCTAAACCAATTTATCAACGAATTTTACTTAAACTAAGTGGTGAAGCACTACAGGGATCAGAAGGTTTCGGTATTGATGCAAAAGTTCTTGACCGTATGGCACAAGAAGTTAAAGAACTCGTTGAACTGGGTGTACAGGTTGGCCTTGTTATCGGTGGCGGTAATTTGTTCCGTGGCGCTGGTTTAGCTGAAGCGGGTATGAACCGAGTTGTGGGCGACCACATGGGTATGCTAGCAACTGTGATGAATGGTTTGGCAATGCGAGATTCATTACACCGTGCCTATGTGAACGCTCGAGTGATGTCTGCAATTCCACTAAATGGTGTGTGTGACAGCTACAACTGGGCTGAAGCTATTAGCCAACTTCGTCAAGGTCGCGTTGTGATCTTCGCAGCTGGTACTGGTAATCCGTTCTTTACTACTGATTCAGCGGCATGCCTTCGTGGTATTGAAATTGAAGCTGACGTAGTATTGAAAGCAACGAAAGTTGACGGAGTTTACACTGATGATCCAGTTAAGAACCCAGATGCGGTTCTTTGTGATAAGCTTGGTTACCAAGATGTTCTCGAAAAAGAGCTTAAAGTGATGGACTTAGCTGCATTTACACTTGCTCGTGACCATAAAATGCCGATTCGTGTTTTTAACATGACTAAACCAGGCTCTCTTCGTCGCGTAGTAATGGGTGAGCAAGAAGGCACTTTGATCTCTTAATTGTTAATGTGAAAACATGAGTCTTCACGTTGGTGAAGCTTTAAAACGTATTAACGATAAAAACGACTAATTCAGGATGGAGGCCTTTGAGGCCTCCGCCGTGACTAAATAACCTGACCATTACCAAGCAGGGGTACTAAATCGTGATTAATGAAATTCAAAATGATGCGCAAGAGCGTATGGGAAAAAGCGTTGATGCGCTAAAAAACCAACTTGTTAAGATCCGTACTGGTCGTGCGCATCCAAGTCTACTTGATACCATTTACGTAGAATACTACGGTGCGAATACACCACTTAAGCAGCTTGCAAATGTTGTTGCTGAAGATTCACGTACGTTGGCGATTACGGTTTTTGACCGAGAGCTAACGCCAAAAATCGAAAAAGCTATCATGATGTCAGATTTGGGGCTAAACCCAATGTCTGCAGGTACCGTAATTCGTGTACCATTGCCTCCGTTAACGGAAGAGCGTCGTCGTGATCTTGTTAAGATTGTACGTAAAGAAGCAGAGCAAGGTCGTGTGGCTATTCGTAACATCCGTCGTGATGCGAATGCAGACTTAAAAGCATTGCTAAAAGACAAAGAAATCTCTGAAGATGATGATCGTCGTGCACAAGATGAAATTCAGAAGCTGACAGATGTTGCTGTTAAGAATATTGAAGCTGTTCTTGAAGTAAAAGAAAAAGAGTTAATGGAAGTTTAAGACACTTGTCTTTCCAATATGATTTAGCTTTATGATATTTGAAGCGCTGTGCGTACAGCACAGCGTTTTTTTTTGAGGGAGAAACATGGCAGAGCGTACCATCGAAACTGAACTTTCTGCTGAATGTTTACCGAAGCATGTTGCCGTCATTATGGATGGAAATGGTCGGTGGGCGAAGGCAAAAGGAAAGGCTCGAGTGTTTGGCCATAAGGCTGGCGTTGAAGCCGTGCGTAAAAGTGTCTCGACGGCTAACCGTCTTGGCGTTAAGGTTTTGACATTATTTGCTTTTAGTAGCGAAAACTGGCGTCGCCCTGAAGACGAGGTTTCATTATTAATGGAACTGTTTATGACTGTACTGACTCGTGAAGTTAAACGTCTTCATAAAAATAATATCCAGTTACGTATTATCGGTGACAAAAGTGGCTTTAGTGATCGACTTCAACGAAAAATAGCAAGCTCAGAAGCGTTAACAGCTAACAATACTGGGTTAGTCTTGAATATTGCTGCCAATTACGGTGGACAATGGGATATCTTGCAAGCAACGAAAAAATTGGCCGTTCAAATTGCTGAACAAGGTTTAACTGCTTCAGATATTACTGAGGATATGTTGTCTGCAGGCATGTCGACTGCTGATTTACCTGATGTGGATTTAATGATCCGTACGAGTGGTGAATGCCGTATTAGTAATTTTATGCTGTGGCAGGCGGCTTATGCCGAATTATACTTCACAGAGCAGCACTGGCCTGATTTTGATGAAGAAAGCTTTGCTAACGCTATAGCATGGTATGTTAACCGCGAACGCCGTTTTGGTTGCACGGGTGAACAGATTAAAGCTTTAATACAAGAATAAATATTATTCAAGAGATGCGTTTTTAAGAAAACGCATTGATTATCGTCACAACATTAAAATCGTGATATTTGGTCTGAATAATGAAAATAAATAACAATCGAGAGGACGCCGCTTGTTAAAGCAACGAATTATTACTGCACTAATCCTCGCGCCTTTAGTGATTGCTGGGATATTTTTACTACCATTTCCTTTTTTCGTCATTGCTCTTGCTGCGATTACGTTGATTGGTTTTTGGGAATGGACACAGTTTGTTGATGCTAAATCGCGCCTCGTTGCGATGGTCGTACCTACGATAGCCCTAGGCTTAAGCTTAGTGGTAATACCTTTCGATGTAACTGCATTATCAACACTGGCTGAGTCGCACCATGGCATATTGTTTGTTGGTGGAATTTGGTGGTTAATTGCATCTACCTTAGCAATAACATATCCATCCAGCGTAAAACTTTGGTCTACATCTTCTTCGCTAAAATACTTCTTTGGGTTACTTACACTCATTCCATTTTTTTGGAGCATCTTAATGCTCCGCGCAGTTAATTATGCTGAAAACCCATACCACGGTGCAAAACTTGTGTTACTAGTTTGTTTTCTTGTTTGGTCGGCCGATACAGGTGCGTACTTCTCTGGTAAACGTTTTGGTAAAACTAAAATGGCCCCTGCGGTTAGCCCAAACAAAACCATTGAAGGTTTAGTTGGAGGTGCATTGTTAGCGATCCTTATTACGTGGGGTGGCGCGACATTGATGGATATTCCATTTACGAGCTTAAGCAATCTTTTCATCATTGCTATTATTACAGTGATTGCATCTGTTTTAGGTGATTTGGTTGAAAGTATGTTCAAGCGTGTTTCTGGCATCAAAGATAGTGGTAATATTTTACCTGGTCACGGTGGTATCCTTGATCGTATTGACAGCTTAACGGCTGCCCTTCCTGTTTTTGCTTTATTGTACCTTTGGGTACTGTAAGCAATATCATATAGCGGGCAGCGATTCTTAAACTGCCCTCCATAGCTGAATTAAGTGATTTTATGCGTAAGTTAACGATTCTTGGTGCTACTGGCTCTATTGGAAGTAGTACATTGGCTGTTGCAGCACAGAACCCACAATTGTTTGAGGTTGTTGCTTTAGCTGCCGGTACGAATAGTCAGAAAATGCTCGAGTTGTGCCGTGTTTGGAAACCAAAATACGCAGCAATGGCATCTCAGCAGGCTGCGAAGGAATTGTCAGCATTACTGAAACAGCATGAGATTAGTACCCAAGTTTTAGCGGGTGAAGCAGGGCTCTGCCAAGTCGCGGCACTTGATGAAGTTGACACTGTCATGGCCGCAATAGTTGGTGCTGCGGGTTTATTACCGACAATGGCTGGTGTGAAAGCGGGTAAACGCATTTTATTAGCGAACAAAGAAGCATTGGTAATGTCTGGTCAGATGTTTATTGATGCGTGTGAGCAATACGGCGCTGAGCTATTGCCTGTAGATAGTGAGCATAATGCCATCTTCCAATGCCTACCTGCTGATATTCAGCGTGCAATGGGGCGTTGTGATTTGGAAGAGTACGGCATTAGTAAAATTTTGCTAACGGGCTCTGGTGGACCATTTAGGTATACTGAACTATCTGAATTGACATCGGTTACGCCACAGATGGCAATCGCACATCCTAATTGGTCTATGGGACCAAAAATCTCAGTTGATTCCGCAACCATGATGAACAAAGGGCTTGAATATATTGAGGCTCGGTGGTTGTTCAATGCATCTAGAGAGCAGCTGCAAGTGATTATTCACCCACAGTCCGTTATTCACTCCATGGTGCAATATAAAGATGGCTCAGTATTGGCGCAGATGGGGTTACCCGATATGCAAACGCCCATTGCGTGTGCAATGTCCTACCCTAATAGAGTAGATGCGGGGGTTGCGCCATTAGACTTCAGTAATATTGGTGAATTCACTTTCTTGCCGCCAGACTACTCGCGCTATCCTTGTTTGAAACTTGCTATTGATGCATGTTATGACGGTCAAGCCGCGACAACGGCATTGAATGCGGCGAACGAAATAGCGGTTTCGGCGTTCTTAAATAATGAAATCGGTTTTACCGATATTGCAGTAATAAACGAGCAAATTCTTAATTCTGCCGATATGACGACACCAGTAGATTTGGAAAGTGTGATTGAGTTAGATATGCGAGCTCGTGTTTTGACTCACAACATAATTCGTAAGGTAGCATGAATATGATGAGTATTTTATGGAATCTAGGGTCATTTATACTGGCTTTAGGGATTCTAATTGCAGCACATGAATTCGGTCACTTTTGGGTCGCTAGACGTTGTGGTGTCTATGTTGAACGCTTTTCCATCGGTTTTGGTAAATCGTTATGGCGTAAAGTGGGCAAAGATGGCACAGAATATACTCTGGCCATGATTCCACTGGGTGGTTACGTTAAAATGCTCGATGAGCGTGTTGATGACGTACCAGCTGATAAAAAACATATGGCTTTCAATAATAAACCACTATGGCAACGTAGTGCGATTGTTGCTGCTGGACCAATGGCGAACTTTATGTTTGCTATCTTTGCTTATTGGGTCGTTTATCTGATTGGAATTCCTGCTGTTCGTCCCATAATTGGTGAAGTCGCTCCGCAATCGATAGCGGCGGAAGCAGGAATTAGCTCTGGAATGGAACTAAAATCTATTTCAGGAATCAAAACCGCTGATTGGGAATCCGCTAATATGGCGATGATTTCTCATATCGGTGATAAAGAAATGGTTATTACAGTCACTGAACCTAATAATGACTATGAGGTTCAGCGCACTTTAAACCTAAGTTCTTGGTCATTTGACCCTGAAAGTGAGCGTGTTCTAACAACACTCGGTATTACACCCTATTCACCTGCAATAACCCTTTCCATCTCACAACTTGTTGACGGTGGAGCAGCAATTGATGCTGGATTCAGGTTAAATGATAAAATTGTGGCGATCGATAATACCCCGATCTCACAATGGAAAGAGGTTGTTGATGCTGTTCGATCGCACCCTGAACAAGCACTGTTGTTTGAATTAGAGCGTGAAGGGCAGCGTGTTTCGGTGACTTTGACACCGAAATCAAAAAAATTGGCAAATGATGAGTTAATTGGATACGCAGGTTTTGCGCCAGAAGTGGAAGCTTGGCCCGAGTCATACCGTATTAACCTTCAGTTTGGTCCTATAGAAGCAGTAGGAAAAGCAACAGAAAAAACATGGCAGTTGGTGACGTTGACCTTTGACATGGTGACAAAGTTGGTAACTGGAGATGTGGCGCTTAAAAATCTAAGTGGCCCAATATCCATAGCGAAAGGGGCTGGAATGACCGCCGATTACGGTTTGGTGTATTTCCTTGGATTTTTAGCTCTGATTAGTGTGAACTTAGGGATAGTTAACTTGTTACCGCTTCCGGTACTTGATGGTGGACATTTAATGTATTTTGCCATTGAAGCTGTAACCCGTCGTCCCGTTTCTGAGCGTGTTCAGGATCTTGGCTATAGAGTGGGATCTGCCATTTTGGTTGCATTAATGGCCGTAGCGCTATTCAATGATTTTACCCGCCTTTAATAAGTGCGTTTTTAGCAAGGAATAATTAGAACAGTAATGGCGATAAAAAAACTGTTGATCGCATCACTCTTACTCGGTAGCAGTGTTGCGCAGAGCGCGGAACAATTTGTAGTTGACGATATTCGTTTTGAAGGGCTTCAACGTGTCACTATGGGGGCTGCATTGTTAAAAATGCCAGTACGTGTAGGCGATAATGTTGATGACCGTGATGTAGCGGAAATTATTCAGGCTCTTTTTGCTTCCGGTAACTTCGAAGATATTAAAGTATTTCGTGATGGTGATGCACTGGTTGTCAAAGTGCTTGAGCGTCCGACAATTGCCAATATAACATTTTCGGGAAACAAGGCGATCAAGGAAGAGCAACTTACTGATAATCTAGATTCATCGAATCTGCGTATTGGTGAAGCACTTGATCGTACGACACTCAGTAAAATAGAAAAAGGACTAGAAGACTTTTACTATAGTGTAGGTAAATATAACGCCAGCGTACAAGCTGTTGTTACGCCATTGCCTCGAAACCGTGCGGATCTTAAGTTTGTCTTCACTGAAGGTGTATCGGCAAAAATTCAGCAAATCAACTTCATTGGAAATGACGTTTTTACTGATGCAGAGCTGAGCAGTAAATTTAACTTGAAGGCTGATATTCCATGGTGGAACTTCCTTGCTGATGAAAAATATCAAAAGCAAGTGCTCGCTGGTGATTTAGAAATATTACGCTCGCAATACTTGAATAATGGTTACTTGAAATACAAGTTAGACTCAACTCAAGTCTCAATCTCTCCAGATAAAAAGGGTGTGTATATCACGCTTAAAATTGATGAGGGCGAGCAGTATCAAGTGAAAGATGTAACGTTCCGTGGTGACTTATCGAAAGAGAATAATGACCTAAACGAGCTTGTTACGATCAACACTGGTGATATCTATAACGGTGCACAAGTGACGGCACTTGAAGAAGCCGTTAAGCGAACATTAGGTGAATCTGGTTATGCGTACCCGCAGGTAACGACCATTCCTGATTTTGATGACGATAAAAATGAAGTCTCACTGCTTGTAAACGTTGAATCTGGCAAGCGTATTTATGTGCGTAATATCCAGTTCTCTGGTAACACATCGACGAAAGATGAAGTGTTGCGCCGAGAGATGCGTCAAATGGAAGGTAGTTGGCTGAACTCGAAATCTGTTGAAAGCGGTAAGAGTCGTTTGAATCGAACTGGCTTCTTTGAAACCGTCGATGTACAAACCGTTCGTGTACCGGGTTCTGACGATGAAGTCGATATCAAATATGTAGTGAAAGAGGCTAATGCTGGTAGCATTAATTTCGGGGTTGGTTATGGTACTGAATCAGGTATCAGCTTCCAAGCGGGTATTCAGCAAGATAACTTCTTAGGTACCGGTAACCGTTTTGGCATCAATGCGATGATGAATGATTACCAAAAGAATGTCAGCTTAGAATACCGTGACCCTTATTTCACGATCGATGGTATCAGCTTAGGTGGTAAAATTTACTACAACGAGTTTGAAGCATCGGATGCAAACATCTCGGACTATACCAACCAAAGTTATGGTACAAGTTTGACATGGGGCTTCCCGTTTGATGAATTAAACTTCTTCGAATTTGGCCTTGGGTACGATCATAACAAGATTTCGAATACCCAAGAATATTACCAGATTGAAAAATTCAAAAAGATTCATGGCTTCGACCGAGGTCAAAATGTGATCGAACTGGATGACTTTGATTGGTCGGTTTCATGGACTCGTAACAACTTGAACCGTGGTTACTTCCCTACGGCGGGTAATCACCAACGTGCATCATTCCGTATGACAATTCCGGGCTCTGATGCTCAGTATTTCAAAACGCAGTACGATGTTCGCCAATATTTCCCGTTAAACGACGGGCATGATTTCAGTTTATTACTTCGTGGTCGCTTAGGTTACGGTAATGGTTATGGCACAACAGACAATGGAAGTGATCAATTACTGCCATTCTACGAAAACTTCTACGCGGGTGGTTTTACTACGCTACGTGGTTTCCGTTCTAATACTGTTGGCCCTAAAGCTGTTTATGTACAAGGTTGTCCGACTGGTGGTCCATCAGGGAACAACAATTGTGCTATCGGTACTGATGATGCAGCTGGTGGTAACGCCGTGGCATTAGCAAGTATGGAGCTTATTGTTCCAACCCCGTTTGCATCAGATGAAATTCGTAACCAGATCCGTACTAGTCTATTTATTGATGCTGGTACAGTGTGGGATACGGAATATGATTTGAAAGATACTGACGGTAAATATCTTGAAGATTATTCCGATATGGGATTAATTCGTGCGTCATACGGTGCTGCTTTACAGTGGATGTCACCTATGGGCCCATTGGTATTCTCGATTGCTCGTCCGATCAAGAAATACGACGGTGATGATGAAGAATTCTTCACATTCACCATTGGACGAACATTCTAATTTTTTGAGGAGAAGTCTTTTGAAACAGTGGATTAAAGCAGCAAGTTTAAGTTTAGTTATTTTATCATCTTCAATGTATGCGCAAGCTGCTGAAGCGGCACAAAAAGTGGGTTATGTTGCAACGGGTCAAGCAATGGCTCAGTTAGCTAAGCGTTACAATGTGTCTGAAAAGCTACGTAAAGAGTTCAAAGATCGTATTGATGAGCTTCGCGGCATTGAAAACCGCATGAAAACGAAGGTCGAGAAAATGAAGCGTGATGGTGAGTTAATGAGCTCAACTGATCGTACTAAGATTCAGCGTGAATTAGCATCTCTTGATTCTACTTACAAGCTAAAGGCTAAAGCACTTCAAGAAGACCAGCGACGTCGTGGTCAAGAAGAAGAGCAGAAATTAGTGATGAAAATTCGTACAGCAATCCAAACTGTAGCGAAGAAAGAAGGCTACGATATTGTGGTTGATGCACAAGCTGTATTGTTTGCAGATCCTAAAGATGACTTATCTAATAAAGTTATCACTGCAGTAAAATAAAGTGATTATTCTCTTAACGCTATTTTGCTCAACAGCAAGATAGCGTTGAGCTGAGCAGTTATAAAAGAATAAGGTTAACAATGGCACGTATTACTCTTGCTGAAATAGCAGATAAATTGGGTGCAGAACTTCGTGGAGATGGTTCTGTAGAAATTCAATCAATTGCAGGCATGGAAAAAGCAGCTGAAGGGCACATTACCTTCTTATCTGCAAGTAAGTACCGTAAACATTTAGCAGAATGTCAGGCGTCGGCAGTCATGCTGAAAGAGGCTGATTTACCGTTTTTTGATGGGAATGCACTGGTACTGAAAGACCCGTATTTAGGGTATGCGCTTCTTGCTCAATTATTGGATACGACACCTAAATCTGCTTCAAATATTGCGCCATCGGCATATATCGCTGATGATGCAATAATCGGTGAAGGTGCTGCTATTGGCCATAATGCGGTTATTGAATCAGGCGCACAAATAGGCGCTAACGTACAAATAGGTGCTGGTAGCTTTATTGGGCAGCATGCAGTTATTGGTGCGGGCAGTAAAATTTGGGCGAATGTATCTATTTACCACAAGGTGACATTAGGGAATGATTGCTTAGTACAATCAGGTGCTGTAATTGGTTCTGATGGTTTTGGGTATGCTAATGATCGTGGTAAGTGGGTCAAAATTCCACAACTAGGCTCTGTCCATGTTGGTAACAATGTAGAAATTGGTGCATGTACTACGATTGACCGTGGTGCGATCGATGATACAGTTATTGCCGATGGTGTTATTATTGATAACCATTGTCAAATTGCCCATAACGTATCTATCGGCGAAAATACTGCGATTGCTGGTGCAACAACAATGGCGGGTAGCTTAAAGATTGGTAAGCATTGCTTTATTGGTGGTGCAACAGTGATCAATGGTCATATGGAAATTACTGATGGTGTAACGATTACCGGAATGGGGATGGTAATGCGCCCTATCAGTGAGCCTGGTGTATACTCATCAGGAATACCATTGCAGACTAATCGTGAATGGCGTAAAACAGCGGCTCGAGTGATGAAAATTGAAGAGATGAATAAACGCCTTAAATCAGTTGAGAAAAAGCTGAATGAGAGCAACTAATTAATCTTCAATAGAGTTCGTTGAACTGGCCTGCGCATGCGTAGGCCGTTTTGCGTTTAATATATATGATTTTAAAAATTATTTTTATAGGTGTTAATTGCCTATTTAGAACAGGAATGTAGTTTTGACGAGCGAAAAGAAAACGTTAAATATCACAGAAATTCAGGCGCTTTTACCGCACCGTTACCCGTTTTTAATGATTGATCGTGTAACGGATTACGAAGAAGGTCAAACGTTAACAGCGTATAAAAATGTATCAATAAATGAGCCTTTATTTACAGGCCATTTCCCTAAGATGCCTATTTTTCCTGGCGTGATGATTCTTGAAGCAATGGCTCAAGCTACTGGTCTATTGGCTTTTAAAAGCTTTGGTGCTCCCTCTGAAAATGAATTGTATTACTTTGCAAGCATTGATAAAGCGAAGTTCCGTAGACCTGTTGTCCCTGGCGATCAGCTTGTTTTAGACGTTGAGTTTATAAAAGAGCGCCGTGGTATTGCTCTATTTAATGGCACCGCAAAAGTTGACGGTGAAGTTGTTTGCTCTGCTGAGCTTAAATGCGCAAGACGAGAATTCTAATGATCCATGAAACTGCAAAAATCCACCCATCGGCTGTAGTCGAAGACGGCGTTAAAATTGGTGCGAATGTTACCGTTGGTCCATTTACTTATATCGGCGCAGATGTCGAAATTGGTGACGGTACAGAAGTGATGTCACACGTTGTGATCAAAGGCCCTACGGTTATTGGTCAAGATAATCGTATTTTCCCATTCGCAGTGATTGGTGAAGAGTGCCAAGATAAGAAATACAGCGGTGAAGCCACACGTCTTGTGGTCGGTGATCGCAATGTTATTCGTGAAAGCGTCCAGATGCATCGCGGAACAGTTCAAGACCGAGGCGTGACAACGGTTGGTAGTGATAACCTATTTTGTGTGAATGTTCACATTGCACATGACTGTGTTGTGGGTGATAACATCATCATGGGCAACAATGCTACGCTAGCGGGTCACGTAAACGTTGAAGATTATGCCATTATTTCGGCCTTATCACCGGTGCACCAATTCTGCACTGTGGGTGCCCACAGCTTTATTGGTGGCGGCTCGATAGTGGTCCAAGATGTGCCACCGTACGTGATGGCGCAAGGTAATCATGCTAAACCGTTTGGTATCAATATCGAAGGCTTAAAGCGCCGCGGTTTTGAAAAACCAGAGCTGCATGCAATCCGTCGTGCTTATAAAGAGATCTACCGCTCAGGTAAAACACTGGCAGAGGTGAAACCTGTGCTGGAAGAGATGGCAAAAGATTACCCATCGATTGGCCTGTTCGTTAAGTTATTTGATAATTCGACTCGCGGTATTATTCGCTAATGACGAAGCCACTTCGAATAGGAATTGTCGCTGGGGAAATCTCCGGCGATATTTTAGGTGCTGGCTTTATTCGTGCGATTAAAGCTCAATACCCTGATGCTGAATTTGTTGGTATTGCAGGTCCACGTATGGAAGCAGAAGGCTGTGAAGCGCTGTTTGATATGGAAGAGCTTGCGGTGATGGGCATTGTGGAAGTATTAGGGCGTTTGCCTCGCTTGCTCAAAGTTAAAGCTGAGTTAGTGAAATACTTTACTGAAAACCCACCGGATGTATTCGTTGGTATTGATGCGCCTGATTTTAATCTGCGCCTAGAGCTAGATTTAAAACAGCATGGTATTAAGACGGTTCACTACGTGAGCCCATCGGTATGGGCGTGGCGCCAAAAGCGGATTTTCAAAATCGAGGCTGCAACAAACTTGGTGTTGGCTTTTTTACCTTTTGAAAAAGCGTTTTACGATAAGTTTAATGTGCCTTGTGAGTTTGTTGGGCATACGATGGCTGACGCTATTCCCCTTGAAACCGATAAAGCTGCAGCACAAACTTTACTGAACCTTGATGGCAATAAGCGTTGGTTAGCGGTATTACCAGGCAGTCGTGGTAGTGAGATGGGGATGTTAGCAGCTCCTTTCATTGAAACCTGTAAATTGCTTAAGCAAAAACACCCTGATCTTGGTTTTGTTGTTGCCTTAGTCAATGAAAAACGTCGTGAACAATTTGAACAATCATGGCAAGAAACGGCTCCAGAACTCGATTTTGTATTGGTGAATGATACCGCGCGTAATGTGATGACAGCTTCAGATGCGGTGTTATTGGCATCAGGCACTGTCGCATTAGAGTGCATGCTTGTTGGTCGTCCGATGGTGGTGGGTTACAAAGTGAAGCCCTTGACCGCATGGATAATAAGACGTTTGGTTAAAACAAAATATGTGTCTCTGGCAAACATTTTGGCCGACAAACCCTTGGTGACCGAATTACTGCAACAAGATTGCGTGCCTGAAAAGTTAAGTGCCGAAGTCGATCGAATTTTGAGTTCTGATAATACAGAACTATTGAGTGAATTTTCTCGTATGCACCAATCAATAAAGTGCGATGCAGATAATCGAGCCGCTCACGCAGTTTTATCTCTAATTAACAAAGCTTGAGCAAAAATAATGACGAAAGATTTTGAACCATTTGTATATCCACAAGCCAATTTGATTGCAGGTGTTGACGAAGTTGGACGTGGTCCATTGGTTGGTGCTGTTGTGACTGCCGCTGTTATTTTAGATCCTAATAATCCTATTGTGGGATTAACTGATTCTAAAAAGTTGAGTGAAAAGAAGCGCAATGTATTATTTGATGAAATTAAAGAAAAAGCATTAGCGTGGTCGCTGGGCCGTTGTGAGCCAGAGGAAATCGATGAGCTTAATATTTTACAAGCGACCATGGTTGCTATGCAGCGTGCTGTTGCGGGCTTAAGTCTTCAGCCTGATTTCGTACTGATTGATGGTAATAAAATCCCTCAATTGCCTATGGCTGCGCAAGCGGTAGTTAAAGGGGATTTACGTGTGGCAGAAATTAGTGCCGCATCGATCATTGCAAAAGTAACACGAGATCGTGAAATGGAAGTACTTGATGCTCAGTATCCACAATACGGTTTTGCGAAACATAAAGGTTACCCTACCAAAGCGCATTTTGAAGCATTAGAGCTACATGGTGCGATTGAGCAACACCGTAAGAGTTTTAAACCGGTAAAACGCATTTTGGATATAGAGTAACTGAACGATTATTTAGTCTTAATAGCGTCATTGCTGTTAAGCGATATACGGTGATAATAAATACCTTAGGCTATAATTATCACTTCAAATTAGAACGCAATAAATCTGGTTGTCATGGCTGATCCTCGCTTTATTCATCTTCATACTCATAGTGACTTTTCAATGGTTGATGGCTTATCAAAAGTCTCGCCGTTAGTTAAAAAAGTGGCTGAACTTGGTATGCCTGCAATGGCATTAACCGACTTCACTAACCTGTGTGGTTTAGTGAAATTCTACTTTGCAGCACATGGTGCTGGAATGAAGCCGATCATCGGTGCTGATTTTAAAGTGCATTCAGAAGAGCTTGATAATGAGCTGGCTGACCTCACTATTTTGGCTGCAGACAACGACGGCTATCAAAATCTAACCATGTTGATTTCGAAAGCGTATTTGCGTGGTCATGTTCAGCATCAGCCCGTTATCGATAAAGAGTGGCTAGCTCAATATAGCAAAGGGCTAATTTTATTGTCTGGTCGCTGTGGCGATGTCGGTAAAGCCCTGCTTAAAGGTAACCAAACGCTGGTCAATCGATGCGTCGAGTTCTATAAAACCCATTTTGAAGATAGATTTTATTTGGAATTAGTCCGGACTGGGCGTTCTGATGAAGATGCATACATTCACTTTGCGGTTGAGCTTGCTACGAATGAAGAACTGCCGGTTGTTGCAACCAATGATGTGCGTTTTATATCTGCTGAACAATTTGATGCACATGAAATTCGCGTGTCAATTCATGATGGTTACACCATCGTTGATCCTAATAGACCAAAGCTATACAGCCCACAGCAGTATTTACGTACTGAAGAGGAAATGTGTGAGTTATTCTCAGATATTCCTGAAGCGTTGGCGAACAGTGTTGAAATCGCGAAGCGTTGTAATGTAACGGTTCGTCTTGGGGAATACTTCCTGCCGAATTTCCCTACTGGGGATCTAAGTACTGAAGATTTCTTAGTTGTTAAGTCTCGTGAAGGTTTGGAACGACGTCTAGCGTTCCTTTTTCCGGATGAAGCGGTACGTGTCGAAAAGCGCCCTGAGTACGATGAGCGACTTGAAATCGAACTTCAAGTTATTAATCAGATGGGGTTTCCCGGCTATTTCTTGATCGTCATGGAGTTTATCCAATGGTCGAAAGATAATGATGTGCCGGTTGGTCCTGGGCGTGGTTCTGGTGCGGGGTCATTGGTGGCTTATGCTCTCGACATTACCGACCTTGATCCGCTGGAATTTGACTTACTCTTCGAACGTTTCTTGAACCCTGAACGTGTATCGATGCCCGATTTCGATATTGATTTCTGTATGGACAAACGTGATTTGGTTATTGATCACGTTGCCGAAATGTATGGTCGTGATGCGGTATCTCAGATCATTACGTTTGGTACAATGGCGGCGAAAGCGGTTATTCGAGATGTAGGGCGAGTACTCGGTCACCCGTACGGTTTTGTTGATCGTCTTTCTAAAATGATCCCGGCAGAGCCAGGTATGACATTGGCTAAAGCTTTTGAGGCAGAACCGCAACTTGGGGATGCCTACAATGCCGATGAAGAAGTAAAAGCCTTAATTGATATGTGTCGCATCCTTGAAGGTGTAACACGTAATGCGGGTAAGCATGCGGGTGGTGTTGTAATTTCACCAACGACGATCACTGATTTCTCACCACTGTATTGCGATGCAGAAGGTGCTAACCCTGTTACCCAGTTTGATAAAAATGATGTTGAAACTGCAGGCTTGGTGAAGTTTGACTTCTTGGGTCTACGAACATTAACCATTATTGACTGGGCGCTAGATCTCATTAACCCTCGTCGAGAGGCTGAAGGTAAAGAGCCGATCAATATTGCTTCGATTCCAATGAACGATAAAAAGTCATTCGACATGTTGCAGCGCTCTGAATCAACGGCAGTGTTCCAGTTAGAATCGCGAGGAATGAAGGATCTGATCAAGCGTCTTCAACCCGATAGCTTTGAAGATATGATCGCACTGGTAGCCTTGTTCCGTCCCGGCCCTTTGCAGTCCGGTATGGTAGATAACTTTATCGACCGTAAGCATGGTCGAGAAGAAGTGTCATACCCTGATGCCACTTGGCAGCATGAATCGTTGAAAGAGATTCTCGAACCCACTTACGGCATTATCTTGTATCAAGAACAAGTTATGCAAATTGCACAGGTACTGTCTGGCTACACCTTGGGTGGGGCCGATATGTTACGTCGTGCGATGGGTAAGAAAAAACCTGAAGAAATGGCCAAGCAGCGCACCACCTTTGAAGAAGGGGCGGTTAATAATGGGGTCGATGGCGAACTCGCCATGAAGATCTTCGACTTGGTAGAGAAATTTGCCGGTTATGGTTTCAACAAATCCCACTCAGCTGCGTATGCATTGGTATCGTACCAAACACTGTATTTAAAAGCGCATTACCCTGCGGAATTCATGGCTGCGGTAATGACTGCAGATATGGATAACACTGATAAAATCATTGGTTTGGTTGATGAATGTTTACGCATGAAGATACCTTTGCTGCCGCCTGATGTAAACAAAGGGCTTTATCGATTTAATGTTGATGAGCAAGGCGCAATTGTTTACGGTATAGGTGCAGTAAAAGGTGTTGGTGAAGGGCCGATAGAGAATCTGATTGAAGCCCGTGAAAAAGGTGGTCACTTTAAAGATTTATTCGATTTCTGTGCGCGTATAGACACTAAAAAAGTCAACAAGCGTGTACTTGAGAAATTGATCAAATCGGGTGCGATGGATCGTTTAGGCCCAAATCGTGCCACTATGATGGCGACGTTGAACGATGCTATTAAAGCGGCTGGCCAGCATCATCAAGCAGAAGCCTTTGGTCAGGCTGATATGTTTGGTGTATTGACAGCTGCTCCTGAAGAGGTCGAGCAAGCTTATGCCAATATTCCAGAATGGCCAGATAAAATTTGGTTGGAAGGTGAACGTGAAACTCTAGGGCTGTACTTAACAGGTCACCCGATAAATGCCTATATTTCAGAGTTAAAGCATTACACCACTTGGCGCCTAAAAGATGCTAACCCAACAGGACGTGATAAAGTAGCGTCTGTTGCAGGGTTAGTGATTGCTGCACGCGTTATGACAACAAAGCGTGGGACACGTATTGGTTTAATGACACTAGATGATCGTTCAGGTCGTATGGAAGTCATGTTATTCTCTGATGCGCTTGAACGTTACCTGGATTTGCTTGAAAAAGACAAAATAGTGGTTGTTTCTGGACAGGTCAGCTTTGATGATTTCAATGGTGGCCTTAAAATGTCAGCCAGAGAAGTACTGGATATCTCTGAGGCAAGAGAAAAACACCTTAGAGGACTTGCTATCTCGGTAACAGAACAGCAAGTCGATGAAAAGTTTTTTGCACGCTTCAGTCAAGTACTGGAGCCTCACAGGGCAGGTACAGTACCTGTTAATGTGTATTATCAGCGCTCGAATGCACGTGCCAAACTTACCTTAGGAACAGAATGGCGTATTACGCCGTCGGATCAGTTAATTCTCGATCTCAAGTTGTTGTTAGGTGAGAAGCAAGTCGAGCTTGAATTTAATTAATTTAGTTTATCCGTCGTCTAGTTCATTTTATGGTGCTTTAGACAAGCCATTATAGAGTGAAAGACGGCGATAATAGACAAAAGGATTTAAAGTTGTATGAGCCTGAACTTCCTTGAGTTTGAACAACCAATTGCAGAGTTGGAAGCCAAAATTGAAGCACTTCGCGATGTTTCTCGTCGTGATGAATCGGCGTCGGTTGATTTAGACAAAGAAATCGGACAACTAGAAAAGAAAAGTCTTGAGTTAACTAAAAAAATCTTTAGTGACTTAGGGGCATGGCAAGTCGCGCAATTAGCGCGTCATCCTGAGCGCCCATATATTTTTGACTATGTTGAGCATATCTTCACTGAGTTTGATGAATTAGCGGGCGATCGTGCATTTGCTGATGATAAAGCGTTAGTGGGTGGTATTGCACGCCTTGATGGTCGTCCTGTTATGGTTATCGGTCATCAAAAAGGACGTGGTACAAAAGAAAAAGTACTGCGTAATTTTGGCATGCCTAAACCTGAAGGTTACCGTAAAGCATTACGTTTAATGAAAATGGCTGAGCGTTTTAAAATGCCAATCATTACCTTTATTGATACTGCGGGTGCATATCCTGGTGTTGGGGCTGAAGAACGTGGTCAATCAGAAGCGATTGCAACTAACTTGAAAGCAATGGCGGGCCTAACAGTGCCTGTTATTTGTAATGTTGTTGGCGAAGGCGGTTCTGGTGGGGCATTAGCGATTGGTGTAGGTGACTGCGTTAATATGCTTCAGTACTCTACATACTCTGTTATTTCTCCTGAAGGTTGTGCATCAATTTTATGGCGAGATTCAAATAAAGCGCCTCAGGCAGCTGAAGCGATGGGACTGACGGCTGATCGCCTGAAAGAACTTGAGCTTATCGATAGCATTATTGAAGAACCTCTAGGTGGTGCACATCGTGATCTAGAGGCAATCTCTGCATCATTAAAAGCAACGCTAATCGCTAACTTAGCTGAACTTGAAGCTTTGGATACCGATGAGTTGCTTGAGCGTCGTTACCAACGTTTGATGAGCTACGGTTACTGCTAAGCAGACTTAGTCAAAATTAGAGCACATTGAAGCGAGTCAATTCTAAGTAAAGAGTTGGTTCGCTTTTTTTTGACGACTAAAAAGTATTATACTGCGACATTATTCTTCCCTGTGCAGGCTTCATATTTCCCATGCTTTATTCTTCGCTTCGTTCGTGCCTGCTGGCTAATACTCCCGATTCCAATCGATTTGTAATTGCTTTAAGTGGCGGGTTAGATTCGCGGGTATTACTGCACTTAATGGGGCGTTTTATTCGCGATAATCCGCAGTATCAATGCGATGCTGTGCATGTACATCATGGTTTAAGCGGCAATGCGGATAAATGGGCTCAGCAGTGTCAGCAATGGGCTTTCGAAGAGAAGATAACCTACTGCCATATTGAACACGTTACTTTGGTTCTAGGTAATCGAATTAGTGTCGAACAACAAGCGCGAGAGCAGCGTTATCTTGCGTTAAGTAAGCATATTCAGCAAGGTGATTGCTTATTAACCGCGCAGCACGCTGATGACCAGCTTGAGACATTTTTACTCGCGTTAAAACGAGGCAGTGGTCCTGCTGGGTTAGCCTCTATGCCAGAGAGCACTACGTTTGGCATTGGTTATCATCTTCGACCTTTGTTGCAGGTTACACGTCAGAGTATTACTGATTACGGTATTGCCCATCAATTAGAGTGGGTTGAAGATGAAAGTAATCAAGATCAACGTTATGACCGCAATTTTCTTCGCCATCAAATAACGCCATTATTACATCAACGCTGGCCTGGAATACGTAAAGCGGTATCTCGTAGTGCCGTGTTATGTGGTGAACAAGAAGCATTATTAAATGAATTATTAGCTAGTCATTTATCGAAAGCATTGCATGTGGATCAAAGTTTAAAAATTGTAGAACTAGGTTCTGAGAGGATAGGCAAGCAGCTGATCCGTCAGTGGCTAAGTCTATTTACGGTGTTAATGCCATCGCAAGCTCAGTTACAGCAAATATGGCACTCGGTTGTTTGGGCTCAAGATGACGCTAACCCACAAGTATGTTGTGGTAGCCATCAAATTCGACGCTATAAACAACGCTTGTATGTTGTCAAACAGTGGGCCGATATTAGCCGCTTTCAGCAAGAGTGTAAGTTAAACCAGCCCTGTTCCCTGCCTGAAGAGCTTGGAACGTTAGTGATAACAACCGTTAAAGTAAGTGGAACATTACGCTTGCCTCTGAAAAATGAAACTGTATCTGTACGGTTTGAGCCCGAAGGTATAGAGGCTAAACCTCAAGGACGTATTGGGAAGCGTAAACTTAAAAAGCTATTTCAAGAATATGAAGTGCCCAGTTGGAATCGCCGTCGTACACCGTTAGTTTTTTATAATGATCGGCTTGCCGCTGTTGCGGGGTTATTTGTGACTGAAGATTTTGTCGGTGAAGATTGTGATCTAGATTGGCAGTGTAACTCACGAGAAGTGCAATAGTTTCACAAAGAGTGCACAATTTGCGAAAGGATATTAAAAATGTATAAGAGGACAAAATGAATAAAATTATTGCACTTACTATTTTCGCAGCTGTATTCTCATCATCAGTAATGGCTGCAGGTGACCCCGCAGCAGGTAAAGCTAAAGCTGCTATTTGTGCGGCATGCCATGGTGCTGATGGGGTTGCAATGATCCCAGGCTATCCAAACCTTAAAGGGCAGAATGAACAATATTTGGCAAATGCATTAAAAGCCTATAAAAATAAAGAACGCACGGGCGGAATGGCGATGGTAATGCAGCCCCAAGCTTCTATGCTAAACGATACCGACATTGCAAATGTTGCTGCGTATTTTGCTCAATTAAAATAAGTTTATTATTTAATATACCTCAGTAGGCATATTGATATTTAACATTAACCGCTATTAGTACTCAACACTGATAGCGGTTTTTCTTTGTCTATTATTGCTGTACCACGATATTTACAGTTGCTAGCTCATAATTTATTCAGTTAGATACTCTGCTCTTGCTAAAGAAAGTAGCATGCATTATTGTACTAGCACACTGATACGATGATTGGTAAATGAGTACGCATAATGGCTGGTAGTAGAGAACATTTTGGTTCAAAAGTAGGGTTTATTCTGGCTGCTGCCGGTGCTGCTGTTGGGCTTGGGAATATTTGGGGATTTCCAACACAAGCGGCAAGTAATGGAGGAGGGGCGTTTGTTCTGGTTTACCTCTTTATGATCTTGGTCGTTGCTTTCCCTATGCTGGTGGTCGAAATGGCTATTGGTCGTCATGGTCAAGCGAATCCAATCGATAGCATGCGTAGTTTATCGGATAACCCGTTAGCTAAAAAAGCAGGCTCAGTAGTTGGTTGTATTGGTTTAGCCGTACCTTGTTTAGTGTTGGCATTCTACAGCATTGTCGCAGGATGGTTAATTACCTTCATGTTTGCAGCTGTAACGGATATTTTCGGTTTTGAATCGGCATCTGCATGGTTAAAAGATTTCTCTATTGGTCGTAACCTCTTTGGCGCAATTATATTTTATATATTAACCATTCTTATTGTGCAAAGTGGCGTTAAGCAGGGTATCGAAAAGTGGTCTACACGTTTAATGCCTGCGTTGTTTGCTTTATTTGGTTTAATGTTTGTTTATATCATGACTCAAGATGGCGCAATGGAAGGGTTAAAGCACTTCCTTATTCCTGATTTCAGTAAAGTCTTTGATCGCCAGTTACTGTTAGCCGCAATGGGACAAGGGTTCTTCTCTTTGACTATTGGTGGCTGTTCTATGCTTATTTATGGCTCTTACTTAAGTAAGAAAGAAAACCTACCGAAAATGGCGCTTAGCGTGACATTGGTTGATACCGCTGTTGCCATTGTAGCGGGCATGGTTGTAATGCCTGCGATGTTTGTCGCGATGCAAAAAGGTGTAGCAATTTACGCAGAAGATGGCTCTCTTCTGAGTTCTGATACCTTAGTGTTTACTGTTCTGCCTATGTTGTTTGATAGCCTTGGTTTTGTGGGTGAACTGCTTGCTCTCGTTTTCTTTGTGCTAATGACGATCGCTGCACTAACATCATCTATCTCAATGCTTGAATGCCCAGTGTCGTTAGTCAGTGAGCGTTTTAATACGAAACGTAAGCCGACAAGCTGGGTGTTAGGGGCGTTAATTGCTTTATTCAGTGTTGTTATTATTTTTAATTTTGGCCAGATGTTTGGTTTAGTTGCGACTATTGCTACGCAGTATTTTCAGCCTGTAGCTGCATTACTGTTTACTTTATTTGGTGGCTGGGTTTGGTCTCGTAACAGTAAACTCAAAGAGTTGAGCGAAGGTTGCCCTGAAATCGAAAACAGTTTGTTCTGGAAAGTTTGGCCGCTATACCTAAAAGTTGTATGTCCTATTTTAGTGGCAACAGTACTTTGGGCTTCGTTTGGCTAAGGTTACTGATAATTAACCATGAAATATAAAAAACGGAAGCCATTGGCTTCCGTTTTTGTCTCTAATACTCATTTATTTGATGCGTTAGCGAAATTGTTTCACTTCAGGCAAGTAATCAAAGCCTGCCTGTTTTAGGCGGCTGATCAAAACTTCTTTATCGATTTCGAAATAGTTAATCAAGCTGTCCAAGTCCTCAAATTCATCACGAATTTTCATATTAATAATGCTCATTAACATGACAGGGTCCATCGTTTCATATTTGGATAAGTTCATAGTTAGTCTTCAAAATCACTCATCAATAGATTTGCAGCAGCAAAAGCCGCACGTTCGCGAACATCTTTTGGTAGCTCTTCATTAGCAGCAATAAAATCAAATGTTTTGACTGCACAATGAATCGCATTAGGAATATAGCCGAGATCACCGCTGCCAACTTGTGCATAAGTCATACGGATTAATTCGCAGCATTCGTAAACTTTCATGATGTTTCCTCTAAAGTAAAATTTATTCGAATAGAGAACGTATTGGAATAAATTCTATGACGATGAACACCAATATACACGTTGAGGATAACAAAGAATATTGATCAAAAGAGGATAAATTTGGGAGGTGGCTATTTATTACGCTTTTGTTTATATAACTGGCGATCAGCGCGATCAATTAGTGAAAGGGTGGTATCCCCTTTTTGATATTGGGCATAACCATGTGATGATGAAACCTGAAGAGTACGTAGCGCTTGGTCATCATTAATCAAGTGATGTACGCGTTCTGCTACTTTTTGTGCCGATTTGTCTGTTGCTGGCTGCAGCAGCATGATGAACTCATCTCCGCCTAGACGATAACAACGGTCAGAGTTACGAACAGCATGTTTTAACGCAATAGCGAACCGACGGATAACTTTATCACCATCAAGGTGTCCATAGCGGTCGTTAACTTGTTTAAAATTATCTAAATCAAAGATCACGACGACTAAACCCACATCCCGACGTTCGCTCATCGCAATTGAGTGTTGTATATCTTGCTCAAAACTAGAACGGTTGCCTAAACCTGATAAATGATCTCGCATAGCCATATTTTTGACTCGACGATATTCAATAGCATTACTAAGGGGACCAGCGAAAAGGCGGTGATACGTATGAAGTAAGTTAATTTCATCGTTATCAAGTTTATAAGGGGTCGTGTATTTTAATTTACCGAGTTCATTTTCACCAAAGCGTAAAACAAAGGTTTGGTTGAATTCGGTGGCTTTTCCTCGACGAATTAAGGTACTAGTATCGTCAAGATCCCAGATAAGACGGCTTATATCGATTTGTTTTTCGATTTCACGAGTGAATATTTCGAATAATATTCCAAGTTCTATTTTGCCTTGTAGTTTTTGCAAGATCAGTAGACGCTGATCAGCGCCGAGAGGTTTTGTCCTCGGTTTTCGTTCATCAGCAAAAAACTTGTCCCAGAGAATTGGATCCATAAAAGCGTCATAAATTTGTTAGGGGTTCACTATAGGCAATTATTTGTTCAAATCAATATCTAGAGTAATTTATTATTAATAATTATATGATTTTATTTCAAAAACTTGCGGAGCATCGTCTCTTTTTCAGTCGTATCTTCATAACCTAGCTTTATTAAAGCCTGAATATATTCAGGTTCAAATAAGATGTAACTGGTTATGGCGGCATCATCTTTAGGGCTAATCCCCGTAAGTCGCATTAATGCGCGGGTCATTGGTGGTAGATGGCAGTAGTACTTTTGGGCTAATGGTTCAAAGGATTTGCTTGGGGATAAATGAATATGGTCCACATTTTTTAATTGTAGGCGTTGTCTTTCATGTTCAGGTAGTGCCTGAATGATGGTATTGGTACGTGATAGGTTTTCTAGGTCAGCTGTTAACGTATCGCTAAAAATAGTATCCATTAAATGCCCCCCCAAAGACGCTAATCCTGGTGCTTTGGTGTGATCTCTTTCTTCTGTTTTTTCATTGATTAAATCAATCATCAGTATTTTATCTGCGCCCATTTTTAATGATGGACGCAGTGGCGATAATTGGTGGATTGAACCATCCCCATAGTAGGTTTGACCTATCCTACTGGCAGGAAAGACCAGAGGTATTGCGGCAGATGCTAACAAATGCTCTGTCGATATTAATGAGCGGCGCCCTTTCGATTTTGCTCTATCCCATTCACACAGTTCTTGTTGGCCTTGAAAGAAGCTGACAGAGCGGCCACTTTTATAGCTGGAAGCGGTGATAGAGATGCCATGTAAATTACCGGCTATAATTTGTTTTTCTAGCCGTTCATAATTATTAACTTGGTTAAGTAGCTCACGAAGGGGACGATTATTTAATAAGCCAAAAGGTGGGCGTTCATGATAATCAGCCTGTAAGCGTGCAAACCCTTGTTTAAGCAAGTAGTTAGTCATGCCATACGGACTGGCGATAAATACTCTGCGGCTATGTAGCCGCGCCCAAATCCACTCTAATTTTTTCACACCAAGGCGAAAACATGACGCGTAACTGGCGATGGCGATTGCATTTATGCCGCCAGCTGATGTACCGCAATATATTGAAAAAGGGCTATGGTGAACGCGTGGGTACCACTCGGCAATGGCTTTTAACACGCCAACTTGATAAGCAGCCCGTGCTCCCCCCCCTGTTAAGAGTAAGCTGATTTTTGGCTTATCCTTTGCCATATTTCTACCTCACATCGTAAACGATGATGATAAATATTATTTTCTCTTCATTAACTATATACCCAAGCTACCTCAAGATGCAGGATTCAGAGTGATCTCAGCGATGTTGTACTAGTGATGGAATATCGAGGTATGGCATTGTACATTCCACATGAGTATGAAAAGTGCGTTATAGAAAGTAGTTATCGTGGATGACAACATATAAAAAAGCCTCCAACAAGGAGGCTTAATAAGACGGCTGAAACGATAGTTGAATTAAGCTAATTTTTGCTTAATCATTTCAACAACATCAGCAACTGGCACTGCGACTTTGTTGCCATCACGACGGTCTTTATATTCCATCTCGCCATTTTCTAAGCTGCGGTTACCGATCACAATCGTGTGTGGAATGCCAATTAGCTCGATATCTTTGAACATTACACCTGGGCGTTCTTTACGATCATCAAATAACACTTCGATGCCCGCAGCCGTTAATTCAGCATACAAGCTTTCTGCTGCTTCTTTAACTTCTTCAGATTTAGCCATGTTCATCGGTACGATAGCCACTTGGAATGGTGCAAGTGCTGTCGGCCAGATAATGCCGTTTTCATCGTAGTTTTGCTCAATAGCTGATGCCACAACACGTGAAACACCAATACCGTAACAACCCATTTCTAGAGTGACACTCTTACCATCAGGGCCAAGAACGTTACAGTTCATTTTTTCTGAGTAGTTAGTGCCTAGTTGGAAGATGTGACCAACCTCAATACCACGTTTCAGCTGGATAGTACCTTGACCACACGGGCTTAGGTCGCCTTCTACAACGTTACGCAGGTCTTCCACTTGAGCAAGCTCAACATCACGACCCCAGTTAATACCGAAGTAGTGCTTGTCATCAACGTTAGCACCCGCACCGAAATCACTCATTACTGCAACAGTACGGTCTACGATAAATGGTAGCTCAAGACCAACAGGACCAAGTGAGCCTGGGCCTGCACCAACTAGTGCACGGATCTCAGCTTCACCAGCCATCTCTAGTGGAGATGCAACTTGTGGTAGGTTTTCAGCTTTAACTTCGTTAAGCTCGTGATCACCACGGATGATAAGCGCGATAATGTCAGCATCTACTTCGTCAGAAGCTTTAACGAATAGCGTTTTCACTGTCTTTTCGATTGCAAGGCCGTGCTGCTCAACAAGCTCTGCGATTGTTTTCGCATTAGGTGTATCAACCAGTTCCATCTCTTGAGTTGCTGCTGCAAGCTCAGCTGTTGGAGCTAGTGCTTCTGCTTTCTCGATGTTTGCTGCGTAATCAGAGTCACTAGAGAATGCGATTAGATCTTCACCGCTTTCAGCAAGCACGTGGAATTCTTGAGAGCCGCTGCCGCCGATTGCGCCAGAGTCTGCCAATACTGGACGGTACTCAAGGCCCATACGGTCAAATGCTTTACAGTAAGCATCGTGCATAGCTTGGTAAGATTTTTCTAAGCCTTCTTTATCGATATCAAAGCTGTACGCATCCATCATTGAGAATTCACGAGCACGCATTACGCCAAAACGAGGGCGACGTTCATCACGGAATTTAGTCTGGATTTGGTACAGGTTCAGCGGAAGCTGCTTGTATGAGCTAATCTCGTTGCGCACAAGGCTAGTGACAACTTCTTCTGCTGTTGGGCTTAGAACAAACGGACGAGAATGGCGGTCAGTAAAGCGAAGTAGCTCAGGACCCATTTTCTCAGAACGGCCCGTTTCTTCCCAAAGCTCAAACGGTTGAACTACGGGCATCAAGATTTCAACGGCACCTGCATTATCGATCTCTTGGCGAACGATATTTTCGACTTTACGCAGTACACGTAGACCAGTAGGTAGCCAAGTATATAAACCTGAAGCTAGCTTACGGATCATACCTGCACGTAGCATTAGTTGGTGACTAATGACTTCTGCGTCGTTTGGAGTCTCCTTCAACGTGGAAAGAAGATAGTTACTGGTACGCATTGATGGTATCCGTTTGTTGAGAATTTTAAGTGAAGGGGATTATATTATCAGCCAAAAGGCTAATCACCAAAGAGAACAAGCGTGATCTCACTTATTCTACGGTTGTTTCAATAGTAGTAACGGTAACGAGACCATCCTGTACGGTAAATTTCACATTGAAATTAAATAAATGGACGGCATATTCTTTGGTATCAATTTTATTCTTTTTGTAAGCCGGTCGAGGGTCTTGAGCCAATACTTCACTAATAACGGTTTGCTGATAAGCATTGTCATCCATTTTTAATTGTTCTAATGCTGTATCTGTAAACATAACGGGTAAGGTCTCGGGTTCACCCGCGGCAAAACCACCCAATGCTTGTGGCAAACTATCTGAATAAGGTACGTAAGGCTTTATATCGATAATCGGTGTGCCATCAACTAAGTCAACACCACCTAATTCAATAATAATATCACTGCCTTTTTGGCGTATCCCTTTCAGTTCAACAGCTGACATTCCAATGCCATTAGGGCGAAATGTTGCTCTGCTCGCAAAGACACCAATGCGTTCGTTACCACCTAAACGAGGGGGCCTTACTGTTGGTCGCCAGCCAGCTTCAAGGTTTTGATCGAATAAAAATAATAACCAGAGATGGCTGAATTGTTCGATGCCTCTCACTGCCTCTATAGTATTGGCACTGCCTTGCAAGATGATTTCTGAGCATGCGCTGGGTACTAACCCTGGTTGACGTGGAACGGCAAATTTTTCTTTATAAGGCGACCGAACAATACCAATAGGTTCAATGCTGTAAGACATAAAGCGCGACCTGTTATAGATAGCAAAGAGTAAGTAGCGCAGAACATACCATAAAAAACGCCTTGACTCAGCGATGATAAAACACGATATTGTTATGTTATAACATATCAGTTGATTTAATCGAAGAGAATAAAATGAAAGTTGTTAGCTCATTAAAAAGTGCAAAATCACGTCATCGTGATTGTCAGATCGTTAAACGTCGCGGGCGAGTATTCGTGATTTGTAAATCAAATCCACGCTTTAAAGCGGTGCAGGGGAAGGCGAAGAAAAAATAGTGGTAGTAATAAACCAAAAAAGAGGCGCCAATATCAGGCGCCCCTTTTGTTTTAGCTGTTTTTTTAGTCTGCAAGTTATTCAGCGATAAGGAATTACCAGCCTTTAACTGCGCCACCTTGGAAGATTTCTTGTGCCGCGTTGTAAACGACATCAGATTGGTAAGCTTTTAAGAATGTCTGCACATTTTCAGCATTCACATTATCTTCACGTGCAACAATTAGGTTTACATACGGAGATTCTTTGTCTTCAACGAATACACCATCCCGCTCAGGTGTTAGGTTGATGCTGCTTGCGTATGTTGTGTTAATAATCGCAAGTTGAACATCATCTAGAGAGCGGGGAAGCTGGGCAGCTTCAAGCTCAACAATTTTTAGGTTCTTAGGGCTACTTACAATATCAAGCACTGTTGCTGTTAAACCTGAGCCTTCTTTTAGCGTTAGTAGACCTTGTTGTTGCAATAGTAGTAAAGAACGACCAAGGTTTGTTGGATCATTCGGAACTGCAATTTGATCGCCATCTTTTAGCTCGTCAAGTGATTTGATTTTGCTTGAGTAAGCAGCAATTGGGTATACAAAAGAGTTACCCACAATAGCAAACTTGTAACCACGGTCAGTCATTTGCTGATCTAAGTAAGGTTTATGTTGGAATGCATTTATATCAATAGAGCCTTCTTCTAAAGCTGCGTTTGGTGAAACGTAGTCAGTAAAAGTGATTAATTCAACATCTAATCCGTATGTTTTCTTTGCTTCTTTCGCTGCCACTTCAGCAACTTGTGCTTCAGCGCCAGCCATTACCCCAATTTTAATTTTGCTATTATCAACAACAGCTTCTTTTTCGCCACAACCTGTTAATACAAGTGCAGATGCTAGGCCTGCGACTGCAACAATATTTTTCAAATTAAACGCCATGGTGCTTCTCCTTAACTGGGGTATTCCCTGATTTTTTTAATAGCCATTCTTTATTGTATGCATGAAATGGCTATGCAGTTTTTTCGTATTAATGAATGTTCTACTTATCGATGATCAACACGTTTAACCAAGTGATCACCAACCGATTGAATAAGTTGTACTAAGATGACCAACATAACAACAGTGATCATCATAACGGTGCCATCAAAGCGTTGGTAACCATAACGGATCCCCACATCACCAAGGCCGCCGCCACCAACTGTGCCCGCCATTGCAGAATAGCTTACGAGAGTGACTAGGGTAATTGTTATCGCATTAATGATGCCCGGCAATGCTTCTGGTAATAGAACTTTAGTAACAATTTGCTGAGGTGTCGCGCCCATTGCCTGTGCTGCTTCAACTAAGCCTGACGGTACTTCCAGTAATGCACCTTCGACCAAGCGTGCAATAAATGGAATCGCACCAACGGTGAGCGGTACTATTGCTGCAGCCGTTCCGATTGAGCTACCTACGATAAAGCGAGTAAAAGGAATAATGGCGACAAGTAAAATGATAAAAGGGATAGATCGCCCAATATTGACAACGGTACCCAGCACTTTGTTTAAGGTACGGTTTTCAAGCTGGCCACCTTCTTTACTTAAGTGTAAAGCGACACCTAGCGGAATACCGAGTGCAAAGCCGATAAGCCCTGATGCAAACACCATCGTTAAGGTTTGACCTAGTGCTTCAACCAATAAATACGTTAATCGTTCATTGGTTTCCCACCAACTGCTTATTGAATCAAGCAACATAACCTAATACCTCTACATTTACTTTATGATCACGCAAGAAAGCGATAGCTTGCTCTGCTGCTTGTTCTGTACCAAATAATTCTGCCAACATTAAGCCAAATTTAACGCCACCGGCATAATCCATATCAGAACTTAAAATGCTGATATCGATATTAAACTCTCTTGCAACTTGGCTAATCAAAGGGGCATTTACCGAAGCGCCTGTAAACTCTAAACGAATAAGAGGGTAGCTACCTGCTACTCTTTCTGGTGTCATACGAGCTTGGTAATCCGCAGGGATTGATAAGTCTAATGTAGAGCGGATAAATTCGCGCGCGAGTTCTGTTTTAGGGTGGGCGAAGATATCACCGACAGGGCCTTTTTCGACTAATTCACCATCACCAATAATGGCAACTTGTGAGCAGATACTTTTAACCACATCCATTTCATGCGTGATTAATAAGATCGTTAGGTTTAATTCGCGATTAATCTCGCGTAATAGTTCTAAAATTGATTGTGTTGTTGCAGGATCAAGCGCACTTGTTGCTTCATCACATAATAAGACTTTTGGATCTGACGCTAATGCACGAGCAATTGCAACGCGCTGTTTTTGACCACCACTTAAGTTACAAGGGTAGGTATCATTTTTATCAGCTAGACCAACAAGTTTTAACAGCCCATCCACTTTTTCTTTTATAGCATTATTAGATACGCCTGCTAATTCTAACGGTAGCGCTACGTTTTCGAAAACAGTGCGTGACGATAAAAGATTGAAGTGCTGAAAAATCATGCCAATTTTTCGGCGTGCTAATGATAACTCTTTATTGGAAAGTTGAGTTAGGTCGACACCGTCAACAATGATATGTCCGTTTGTTGGGCGCTCTAACAAGTTAACGCAACGAATTAACGTACTCTTACCAGCACCAGAAGAGCCAATAACGCCAAAAATAGTACCTTGCTCAATAGTCAGGTTAATATCGCTAAGCGCATTGATCGCTCGCTCACCTTGATAGAACACTTTATTAACTCTATTAATTTCTATCATCGAACATCCTGAATCTAGATAAAAGTAATGCTGTTGTTTGTGTTTACATTGTAATTGTTTTGTTCTTTATGTGACATTCAATCGTAAACTGTTGTGATGATGCTAGGGCGTCTAGATGGCTAAGTCAATAGCTATTTTTACGGCTAGATGGCTAAACGTAAGAGTCAGGCTCTTTCTAGCACCTTGAATGACAGGTGTATAGCGCAGAATCTGATAAACAGGTGAATCACATTCTAAGCCGTGCCATAATCTGCTTATACGCAATATTGCCGCAAATACTATATAGAGGGCTAACTCTTGGCCAATCCAGCAGTCTTTATCGATCGTGATGGCGTGATTAACGTTGATCATGGCTATGTTCATACAGTAGATGACTTTGAATACATAGATGGTGTATTTGAAGCATGTAAAAAGCTTAAAGATATGGGCTACTTGCTTATTTTAGTAACGAACCAAGCAGGGATTGCGCGTGGTATGTACACCGAAGCGGAATTTACCCGCTTAACGGAGTGGATGGATTGGAACTTCGTTGATAACGGTGTTGAGTTTGATGGTATTTATTACTGCCCGCATCACCCAACAGAAGGTAAAGGCGAGTATTTACAAGATTGTGATTGCCGCAAACCTGAACCGGGTATGTTGCTTTCTGCATGTGAAGAGTTTGACATCGATATGGATAACTCAATTATGATCGGCGATAAAACCGATGATATGACAGCAGCAACGACGGCGAACGTTGGTACTAAAATACTTGTTCGTACAGGCAAGCCTGTTACAGAGCAAGGTGAAGCATTGGCAAGTGTTGTGCTTGATAGTGTTGCTAATGTTCCTGCTTGGTTAGCTGCACGCTAATCATTGTTTTGCTGAACATCTTGTATAAAAAAGGTCGCAGATTAGCGGCCTTTTTTGTACTTAAATTTTAGTCAACTAGTTAAAATTTAAGAGATAGCTAACTTTTGAGTAAAAGATATCGTTATGCCTTGTTTTCTATTGTATATAAATCAGTTTCCCGATATGAATGAAGGCTATTGAAAACGTAAGCGCACGAGAATAGCGGTAACCATTCAGGAAGATTGGTATAAGATCGTTGAAAGAAATTTCACCTGCTATCTTTTTATATAGGTGCTTACTGTATAGGCACTTTTTATGTAGGTACTTAGTGATCGTCGTTGACAAGGAGTTAGTCTATAGATGTTGTCATATTTTCTTCGGCGGATGATGTTAGTCATCCCGACCTTTCTCGGCATTACGCTTCTTATCTTTACAATCACTCGGTTTGTACCTGGTGGGCCTGTTGAGCGCATGCTGGCAAGTATGCAAGCGCAAGGCGATGTTGCAGCATCCATTTCCAGCCCTGGGGGAAGCAGCGCGCTTTCTGAAACTCAAATCGCTGAACTGAATGCTTTTTATGGTTTGGATAAACCGGTATTTGAAGCGTATACGCAATGGCTCGGAAAACTTTTAACGTTAGACTTTGGCGAATCTACCCGGTATTACGAACCAGTATGGGACATGATAGCCGAGCGTTTTCCGGTATCAGCATTCTATGGTGGAATGACTTTTTTTATTAGTTACTTTATTTCGATCCCGCTGGGTTACTACAAAGCCATGCGTCATGGAACAATATTTGACTCAAGTTCATCCATCTTAATTTTTGTTGGTTATGCACTTCCGGGTTATGTGGTGGGTGTTTTACTGATCACGTTATTTGGCTATCACTTGGAGTGGTTCCCGATGGGAGGATTTGTTGATGACGACTTTGATGATTATGAAACGGTCTATGAGCAAGTTAAAGATGTTATGTGGCATGCCGTGCTTCCTTTGATTTGTTATTTGATAGGGGATTTTGCAACCTTAACAATGACAATGAAAAATAATCTAATGGAAAACCTATCGTCAGATTATGTGCGTACAGCAATAGCTAAAGGGTTACCCTTCAAAGAAGCAGTGCGCAAACATGCTTTGCGTAATAGTTTAATTCCTGTCGCCAGTCATTTTGGTAATTCTCTGCTGTTCTTTATGACCGGATCATTTCTGATTGAGGTTATCTTTAATATTGATGGCATTGGATTGTTAGGGTACGAATCAATTGTTGAGCGTGATTACCCTGTTGTGATGGGGATTGTGGCAATTAATGCCGTGCTTCTAATGATTGGTAATATCCTCTCTGATATTTGCGTTGCAATCGCTGATCCTCGCGTAAAGTTTGGAGCGTAAATGATGAAACTGAATCCTCTTACGCTAAAAAAAATAAAGCGTTTTAAAGAAATAAAGCGTGGGTACTTATCCTTCTTAGTATTAACTTGCTTGTTACTTCTATCGCTGGTGGCTGAAGTTTTTATCAATAGCAAAGCGTTGGTGGTGAAATATGAGGGGGGCTTTCATTTTCCGGTTATTAGTGATGTAAGGAAAGGTACAACGTTTGGTCTTTCGTATTTGAAAGAAACGGACTACCGAGAATTACAGCAAGTGTTTGAGCAACAAAATCGCGGTAATTTTGTTGTACTACCGCTAGTGCCTTGGAACCCCTATGAGCAAGACTTTAGCGGTGATTATCCTCCAACTGCACCCAGTTTTGAGGATAAACATTATCTTGGAACAGACACTATCGGGCGCGATATTTTAGCGCGTTTGGTTTATGGCTTTAGAATTGCCATGGGCTTTGCTTTGATGACGATGGTGATCTCATATGCTATTGGCGTTGCAGTTGGGTGTGCGATGGGGTTCTGGGGAGGAAAGTTTGATTTGATTGCTCAACGTTTAATTGAAGTGTGGTCAATGGTGCCTTTTTTGTATGTCATCATGATATTGGTTTCGATTACTCGCCCTACGTTCTCTTTATTTGTCGCTATTAACGTACTCTTTGGTTGGATGGGCATAACCTGGTACATGCGTACGATGACCTATAAAGAATCTGCCCGAGAATATGTGATGGCAGCCCGGGCACTTGGTGCATCAACATTCCGGATTCTGTTTAAGCATATATTACCCAATACCATGGTAATGATTGTGACATTAGCACCATTTACGATTGCGGCAAATATTACCGCATTAACAGCGTTAGATTATTTAGGGTTGGGTTTAATGCCTCCCACGCCAAGCTGGGGAGATTTACTACAACAAGGAAAATCCAACTTAGATTCACCGTGGATAGCATCGTCAGTTGTTGCTGCTATTGTCATGGTACTCGTCATGGTGACATTTATAGGTGAAGGCATTCGTGAAGCTTTCGATCCTAAAAAATATACGCGCTATATTTAAGGTTCACGATATAAACAAGGATGTTAATGATGAATAAAATAACACTATCCGTATTGGCGATGGTATCTATGTTGGGAGGGGCGTTTGCCAGTGCTGCTCAACTCCCCAGTGATCTTGAATGGATCTCCAATGCAGATGAACCTATATTCGCTTCTGAAAACGCGCAGTTTGGCGGTACGTTTCGAACCTATCTACAAAGCTTTCCCCAGACATTTCGTATTGTAGGTCCCGACTCTAATGGTAGTTTCAGGCAATGGTTATTAGATTCTCGTCCTAATTTGGTAAGACGACATCCTATTACCTATAAATGGATTCCAGAATTAGCTGATGAGTGGGCTTATGGTAACGACAATAAAAGTATTTATTTTCGATTAAACCCAAAGGCACAGTGGTCTGATGGTAAACCGATTACGGTGGATGATTTTAAGTTTGCCCTCCAGCTCATGCGTTCAAAAGATATTATTGCCCCTTGGTATAATAATTACTACACCGAACAAGTTGATTCGGTAACTGAGATAGATAAACACACCATTGTGATTAAATCGGTTCAGCCTAAAAACCGAGAAGATTTAATGACAACACTCTACGATATTCAGCCCCGCCCCGCCCACTTTTATAAGCCAAAAGTCGATAAGAATAATGATGGCGTCGATGACAACTTTGTCCGCCTTTATAATTTTAAAGCTGAGCCATCATCAGGACCTTATTACGTTGATAAAGTGAAAAAAGGTAAGTCGATTAGGTTTAAGCATGTAGGCAAGGATTGGTGGGGATATTCCAATAAATATTATAAAAACCGTTATAACGTTGAAAAAATAAATATAAAAGTCATTCGTGACCAAGACATTGCCCAAAAACATTTTGAGAAGGGGGATCTTGATGCATTTGGCTTAGTGATGCCTTCATTGTGGCACGATAAATCAAATAGCAAACCGTATCAAAATGGGTATATCAATAAGTTTTGGGGATTTAATCAATTACCTCAGGGCAGTGGTGGAGTATGGGTAAATACCGCAAAACCGCACCTTAATGATCTGAATGTGCGTAAAGGGATTGCACATGCGATTGACTTTGATGGCATGATTGAGAAGGTTTTACGTGGTGATTATATGCGTAAGCCTAATGGTTTAGGCGTTGGTCATGGTGAATATACCAATAGCGAGATAAAAGCGGATAAATTTGATCCTCAGCTAGCTGCAGAATACTTTTCTCAAGCAGGTTTTGAGAAAATAGGTACCGATGGCATAAGGGTAAATAGTAAAGGTGAGCGATTAAGCTTTGCGATAACCTACTCCGCGACTGCACATACCCCTAGGGTCGCTTACCTTAAAGAGCAGGCGAAAGAGGCGGGTTTAGAATTAACCTTGAATTTAGTTGATGGATCTTCGGCGTTTAAATATGTGCTAGAGAAAAAGCATGAGCTGTCTTTCCATAATATGGGGACGTCTTATATTCCTCAGTATTGGGAGTACTTCCATTCTGACAATGCCAACAAAACGCAGACCAATAACTTCACGAACTTTAGTTCGCCCGCGCTTGATCAATTAATCATGTCATACCGTATCGAGTTTGATGTCGAAAAGAAAAGGGCCATATCCCGAGAGATACAGCAGGTTGTAGCCGATGCCAATGTCATCATTCCTGGTTATATGGTGCCTTACGTTCGAGAGGGGTACTGGCGTTGGTTAAAAGTGCCAAACCAGCCAATGACCAAATTAACAGAAGCAATGTTTGACCCTATTGGGATATCAACATTTTGGATTGATGATAACGTCAAGAAAGAGACAAAGTCGGCGATGAAGAAAGGGAAGGTATTTGATGCCGTCACCATCATTGACGAATCTTACAAGCTATAAATCATGGGAGAAGTAATATGCTCCCTGAGGTATTGCTTGAAGTTAAAAATCTTGGAACAGAATTTACCACTGATGACGGTATTGTCCGTGTACTGGATGGCGTTACCTTTAATGTAAAGAAAGGGCAAACCTTGGGGATTGTCGGAGAGTCGGGATGTGGGAAAAGTGTGACAGCAATGTCCATTATGGGGCTCCTTCCCCATCCTTATGGTCGAGTTAATGCTGGAGAGATCCTCTATCGAGGAACGAATGTGGTGGATTTGCCTCCAGAGAAGCTTTATGAGATGCGAGGAAACAGCATCTCTATGATATTCCAAGATCCAATGACAGCGTTAAACCCCGTTCATTCGGTTGGAAAGCAATTGTGCGAAGTGCTTGAATTGCACCGTAAGGATCTTGATAAAAAAGATCGCTTAACATACGCCATTAGAATGTTAGAGAAGGTGGGGATTCCATCGCCAGAACAGCGAGTCATGGAGTATCCCCATAACCTTTCAGGCGGTATGCGCCAGCGAGTAATGATCGCGATAGCGTTGGCATGTAAACCGGATATTTTAATCTGTGATGAGCCAACAACGGCATTAGACGTGACTGTTCAGGCGCAAATTCTTGACCTAATGCGAGAGTTACAGCGAGAAACTGGTATGGCTATGATTTTTATCACGCATGATCTTGGTGTTGTCGCCGAGATCTGTGATGACGTTGTGGTGATGTATGCGGGTCGAGCGGTAGAAACGGCAGATATATTTACATTGTTTGAGAAACCTAAGCACCCTTATACCAAAGGTTTGTTGAATTCGATGCCGACCTTGAGTGCATTACACAAACAGATGTTAGTCACGATTCCTGGGAATGTGCCTCATTTAAGTGAAATGCCTGAAGGTTGTCGGTTTTGTACCCGGTGCGCTTATGCTACCGAGGAATGTCGAAATACAGTACCAATATGGACGCAACTCGACGGTGAACATAGAGTGAGTTGTCATCACTGGAAAGAGGTGGATTAATGCCGGAATTATTACGCATTGAAAATATTAAGCAGCACTTCTCTTCTGGCGGCGGTATCTTTCGTAAGGGCTACACCATCCATGCTGTCGATGGTGTTAGTTTTTCTGTAAAGGCGGGGGAAACACTTGGCCTTGTGGGGGAGTCGGGCTGTGGAAAAAGTACGTTGGGACGTTCTATTCTGAAATTGTTTGAGCCAACTGCAGGAAAGATATTTTTTGAAGGGCGCGACATTACCCATTTATCAGTCAAAGAAATGCGTACACTTCGCCAAGAAATGCAGATTATCTTTCAAGATCCCACTGAATCTTTAAATTCTCGCCATACCGTTGGCATGATAATAGAAGAACCTTTCATCATTCATGGTATTGGTAAACCTGCAGAGCGTAAGTTGTGGGTCAAAGAGCTTTTAATTAAAGTCGGTTTACCTGAAAGTGCGGCAGAACGTTACCCTCATGAGTTTTCAGGGGGGCAGAGGCAGCGTATTGGGATTGCGCGTGCTGTTGCCTTAAAACCCAAGCTTATTATTTGTGATGAGTCGGTCTCGGCATTAGATGTATCTGTTCAAGCACAGATCTTAAATTTATTATTAGAATTTCAACAAGAAATGAAATTAGCGCTGATCTTCATTGCGCATGACTTATCTGTCGTCAAACATATTTCTGATCGTGTTGCGGTAATGTACCTGGGAAAGATTGTTGAGTTAGGTAATGCACTTGATGTATACAACTCTCCACGTCATCCCTATACCCAAGCTTTATTATCTGCGATTCCAGTTGCAGACCCTCGAAAGAGAAATACTGAACGAATAATGTTGAAAGGGGAGTTACCTTCGCCTATCAATCCCCCTAAAGGTTGTCACTTCCATACACGCTGTCCTTATGCGACAGATAAGTGCAAAGAGGATAGACCGTTATTAATAGCGAAAGCCGGTGATCATGCAGATGCGTGTCACTATCCTCTTAATAGTCAATCAAAGCCTGAATTTCGCCAATTAGCATGAAATAAAAGCTGATTTTTACTGTTTGATTAAAAAGAGAGCAGTCGGGTGTTTTTTTTAAATAAATGCTTGCGGATTGTTTTGGGTTCCCTATAATGCGACCTCACTGACACGGAGCACGGCGCTTAGCCAGCAACCTAGTCAGTATGTTCTTTAACAATTTGACCATGCAATCTGTGTGGGCACTCGTGAAATTTTAAGTCGAAAGATTTATCAA
>NZ_PYOC01000017.1 GCF_003026215.1 Photobacterium indicum | reverse complement strand
TTGTCTGGCGACCATAGCGCTGTGGCTCCACCTGATCCCATGCCGAACTCAGAAGTGAAACGCAGTTGCGCCGATGGTAGTGTGGGGTCTCCCCATGTGAGAGTAGGGCATCGCCAGGCGCCCAATTGCTGAAAAGCTGAATAGACACTGCGGAGTGGTAGTTCAGTTGGTTAGAATACCGGCCTGTCACGCCGGGGGTCGCGGGTTCGAGTCCCGTCCACTCCGCCATTATTGAAGAAGCCCTAATCGAAAGATTAGGGCTTTTTTTCATCTGAAATTAATGTTGCTTCTTTTATCTTTATGTATCTGTTACCAAACCACCGACGTTATACCATTCTAGCTAATTAACTGGTCAGGCTGATCCAGTTTCTCGTCCGCACCCTTGTTACTCTTTTCATGTCACTTAAGAAAGCTGTTCCAAGTATTGCAAACCTTATCAACAATCTCATCATAATTTTCAAGAGCTTGATTTGTTAAATGGTGCTGACTCATCCAGCTCCAAACTTGTTCTATTAAATTCCGCTCTGGTGAATAGGGAGGGAGTTTTATGATACTGACATTAGGAAGGTTATAAACAATGTCTTCGGTATACCATCCATTATCACAACGGCATACCTGCCTTTTTTGATACTTGCTGAAGACGTTGCTTCATCGTATCTTTATTGCTCCAAGGAACAACGATAGCCTCTCCAATACCACGGCTAGGGCAAATAGCTCCAAAGATATACTTAAACAGCTGCTGTTTGATGACTCGCGGACGCGTTTCTGTCTTTGCTCAAATCCTATGTGGCCAGGGATCTTAAGGGTCGTTTCGATTTTGAATCTTTTAAAGCTTTCTTGGGTTTCATTAGGGTGCTTTGAGCGAGAAGTTGTTCATGAAAGCTCATTTTTTGATCAATATGTCGATGTGGTCTAGATTGTATGCTTTGCCAAATGTCTGAGTGATGTAGTTATGAATATCATGACCTGTGAGTCTGCCACCATCAGGTTTAGCTGCGTTATCTTCAATGTACTTGGCTAGTTGTTGCCTTTCTTGATGAAAGAGAAAGGAAGGGCGTCCAGTACGAGCCTTTTCCTTCAGCCCGTCGAGTTCATTTTAAAGAAAAACCTGAATCCATTTGTTTACACTGGTACTACTAACCTTTAGATATTTAGCAATCTGAGTACGTGAATGACCATCTTGGAAGTGAGCAAGTGCCAAAAAGCGCATTTTCATCTGGATAGATGTTTGTTTGCTGGCAAGGGATTTAGCGTCGATATTATTTAGGCTATCCATGGTAATAACTCAGACAAAGTAGATAGCCTCAACTAGGTCATATTTTTAACTAGGATGGTATAACACCAATTAAGATAAGCATAGTTGTGAATAGCCCTAGGAAGGCAGGAGTCGGTATATTATATATAGCCTGAAACGTTAATGAATCAGGCATTTATTAAGACGGGATTATGAATGTATTTGTAAGTCATTAATGTTTTGAATTATGGTAATGCCGGCCTGAGACATTTCTTTGTAAGCTAATTCTATTGTTTCTGTCGCTATTCCTCGACAAGCCTCTACGTTAACGATGACCTTGAATTGCTTACTTTTAACTAATTGCAGTGCAGTTGTCTTTACACAATAATCAGTAGCAAGACCACCAATCAAAACAGTATCTACTTCTTTAGCTATGAGCCATTCGATAAGCCCAGTACTGAGCTGCTCTGCTATATCGTGATAACAGGCTCCGTATGGATGTAGATCTGCTTCTATACCTTTCCATACAACGAAATCATAATCAGTGACCGCAGGAAGCTCTGGGATAGTCTCAAAGCCTCTTGTGCCAGGTACCGCATGTGATACCCAAGTTAAGTCTGCATTCGGATGTTCTAAAGGCTGTAACATTTGAGAATGATTATCGACAGTCCATATAGCCTTCGATTGATGGGCATCTTTTGTGAGCACACGGAAATTTGCTTTTCTTGCTTGTGCGTTTAACGCTGGGCCAATAATATCACCCTCATTTACTGGAAGTTCATTTGGGCAAAGAGGAGTAAATGCTTTTTGTGGGTCAACATCAATGGCTGCAATAATCATTTGATACCTACAAGATTTGATTCAGGATATGGTCGGCTTTAATACGACGAATTCGTTTAATAAGCTTTCTAACTGGAGCTGGGTAGTTATCTATTTTTTCGATGAATTTATAACTGCCAACTAATTGGGTATGTTTAAGAATGCAATCTAACTCTTTTTGTTTTTGGTCTGCTAGTAATTGATTTTTATCATGAACTAAAATGGCATTTTCTAGGTCTAATTTCCACGCCCTTGGGTTTAAATTATTCCCCGTAATTAGCATATAGCTCCGATCGACCCATATCCCTTTAAGGTGAAAGCTATTATCTTCGTGTTTCCATAGGTGTATGGCTAACTGTCTACGTGCTATTGCTGCTTCATTTTGTTTTGCAAAATTACGAAGGTTTACTTCATATAAATAAGGTAGCCCTGCGATCGTTTTGAATGGTTCACTTGGTGGAATAAAGAAATCATTAGCTGTTTTGTCACCAATAACAATTGTGACTTTAACACCTCGTTGTATTGCACGACGAACTTCTCTACTTACAGTCCGAGGGAAATTGAAGTAGGGCGTGCATATTATGAGTTCTTTTTGTGAACTAGCAATAAGAGTACAAATATGTTCGTTTAGTTTATTTTTGCGCTTACCTAAACCAAGTAAAGGTGTTAAACCAACTTGGTCTTCGTTAATTTCCTCTGCTTGATAATTATAACTAGCACGCTGTAGCTGAGAGCGAAGGTTTTTGATTGCACCTTTTAGAGATTTGGTATCAGGACGTACTTCTTGATTCAAGCAATTGACAGCATCACTATTTACTAAAGTACCCGTGATAAAGCCAGCCATACTATCCGCAAGCTTTACATTGTGAATGACATGGTATCTGTCATAGCGATAACGCTCATGTTGAGCTAAATACACATCGTTTAGGCTAGCACCACTATAAATAACTTTGTTATCAACAATGAAACCTTTAAGGTGTAAAACACCAAATACTTCACGGTTTCTAACTGGTACCCCTAAAACTTCAATTTGGTACTGATACTTCTCTGCAAATTCACGATAAAAAGCAGCATTGCCGTCAGATTGTGCGGCCCCTATTAGTCCTCGTTGTGCACGATGCCAATCAACCAGTACTTTGATATCTAGATTAGGGTTGAGCTGTTTTGCTTCATATAATGATGTCAGAATTGCTCTACCTGCTTCATCATCTTGCAAATATAAAGCAACTAGATAAATACGGTGCTTTGCCTGCATTATTTCAGTATGAAGGCGCTCTCTGAATGAACCAGCATCTAAAAGTGTTTCCAATTCTTCTGGCTTGTGAGCAATACATGGCAGCTGTTCAATACGCTGCCTATTTGTAATAGCTGAATCCATTATTGCCTCGTTTGCGCGACTTACGGTAGATAAACCTGTTAAATAAGAGCGGGATTATACCAGAAAATTTCTGATGTCAATGTATCCCATTGTTAGCTTATGTCACGAGTATCTTAAAATGTGCTGAATTAAGCTTCATAACGCATCGCGACAAGGTCTTTCCCACTGCTAATATAACGTATTAATCGGTTAGAAAGTACTTCAGGTAACTCGATTTTGTCGACCAAATGGAAGTTAGCGTTTGAATAAAGTGGGATTAATTCACGAAATGCAAAACAGTAACAAGGCTTACAATTTATTTGCGTTTTCGTTGCTGCTAACAAATCTTTAGCAAGCCCTTGTTCTCGAAAATCAGGATGAACAAGCATTCCTGTTAATAACTGAATGTTCTCAAATTGCTTAAACCTAACGACGCAAATTATACCTTTCTCATTATCTCCAACCCATATTATTTCGTCTTTTTTTGCTTTTCCTGCGGGGTAGTAGCTTTTATATAATCGGTTTACTAGTGGAAAACGAAGAGGTTCTAAATGGTGAAATCTAAGCTTAGTCATGGGAAAACACTGCGTAGTTAGTATGAATCGGGTAAAATATTGCGATGAGTATAAAAGGTATGGTTCGATATTAGCATGAGAATTTTACAAGAAACATCGTTGGCTGCTTTTCACACCTTTGGTATAGAGTCACAAGCTTATGCACTTATTGAGGCTGAGTCAGTTGACGATTTATTGTTGATTTGGCGTAATAAGCAATATCAGACATTGCCTAAATTAGTTTTAGGTAAGGGTAGTAACCTACTTTTTTGTGATGATTTTTCTGGTGTTGTTGTACTTAATCGTATTAAAGGAATAACGGTTAACGAGACTGCAGAGAGTTATTTATTACACGTAGGGGCAGGGGAAGACTGGCATGGCTTCGTTCAATGGACCATTGAACATAATATGCCAGGACTAGAAAACCTTGCCCTGATACCTGGTTGTGTTGGGTCCTCTCCGATTCAAAATATTGGTGCTTATGGCGTAGAGCTGCAAGATATTTGTCAATATGTCGATATTTTAAATATTGATTCTGGTGAAGTATCAAGGTTGAGTCGTAAAGAGTGTCAATTTGGTTATCGAGATTCAATTTTTAAGCATGAATTAAAAGAAACCCATATCATCGTTGCGGTCGGCTTTATTTTGAAAAAGGAATGGGATCCTAAAACAACCTATGGTCCCTTAGCTGAGCTTAACAAGACAACGGTTGCTGCAATTGATGTTTTTAATGCTGTTTGCAGAATTAGACAGTCGAAATTACCCGATCCACAAGTGTTGGGGAATGCTGGGAGTTTTTTTAAAAACCCAGTGATAACGCAATCAATTAAAGATGCATTGTTGTATCAATACCCTCAAATGCCAAACTATAAAGTTTCAAATCTTGAATATAAACTAGCGGCTGGCTGGTTGATTGATCAGTGTGATTTGAAAGGTATGCAGATTGGTGGTGCAAAAGTGCATGAACAGCAGGCTCTTGTGTTAGTAAATACGGGAAATGCTACCGCTAGAGATGTATTGTTACTGGCCCAACACGTTGTTAACGCAGTTAATGATAAATTTGGGGTGTTGCTCGAACATGAAGTGCGCTTTATGGGGGCGTCAAAAGAAACGACGTTGTCTGAGGTGTTAGCATGAAAGAACATGCCACGCGGTTAGCATTAATAAAGCTATTGGCTGATGGTCAATTCCATTCCGGAGAGGCTCTTGGTGAGTCTCTGGGTATTTCAAGGTCTGCCATAAGTAAGCATATCAAAGTGTTACAGCTTTGGGGGTTAGACCTATTTCGTATTCAGGGGAAGGGGTATTGTATATCTACTCCGATAGAGTTACTGGATTGCGATAAGATTTTGTCTCAGGTAAAGTGTCCGCAGTTAGAGTTAATTCACATAATTGACTCGACTAATCAGTATTTACTAGATCGCTTTGGGCTTTTACCTAAGGGTGCTGTTTGCTTGGCGGAATATCAGCAGGCAGGTAGGGGGCGTCGTGGACGACAATGGCTGTCACCGTTTGGTAGCAACCTTTATTTATCTATGTATTGGCGTCTAGATGCTGGTATGGCGGCTGCTATGGGCTTGAGTCTCGTTGTTGGTGTCGCTATTGCTGAAACATTACAATCACTCGGTGCTGATGAAGTTAGAGTGAAATGGCCTAATGATCTCTATTATAGAGATAAAAAGCTGGCAGGGATCTTAGTTGAGATGACTGGTCAGGCTGGCGATGCTGCTCACCTTGTCATAGGGATGGGTTTGAATATCAATATGCCGGATACGGAAGGGAGTGATATTGGACAGGCTTGGACAAATCTGTCGCAAGCTTGCGATAAACTGCCTGAGCGAAATCATCTAGCTGCTGAACTTATTGATAGTTTACAAAAGACATTAATAACTTATGAACAAGTCGGATTAGATGGCTTTGTTGAACGTTGGAATAGAATAGATAACTTTTTGAATCGCCCTGTTAAATTATTAATTGGCCAACGTGTAATCGAAGGGATTGCTCGTGGAATTGATAAGCAGGGTGCCTTATTACTTGAAACCGAATCAGGGATTGAACCTTATATCGGTGGTGAAATCAGCCTTAGAGGTTGTTGATGCAATTATTGATTGAAGCCGGCAATACCTACGTTAAAGTTGCCCAATTATTTGAATCTGGAAAGTTTGAACTGTTGGGTCGTTATCCTAGCCGTAAATTAGAAATGGTACTTGAACCACTGCTAGAGAAAGGAATTCATCGAATAGTGTTCGCTAGTGTTGGGCCTGTTGAGGTTGATAACTCAATTCAACGTATTGCTCAGATGGCCAATATCCCTGTAATGCAGGTGAAAACATTACGAAAAGATTTTGGCGTTAAAAATGCGTATTCTGAATATCAATATCTTGGGGTTGATCGATGGTTAACTTTAGTTGCCATTCGGCAAAAATTTAAGAAACCAACAGTGATTGTGGATATTGGAACGGCTTTAACGTTCGATGTGTTAGCTGAAGATGGCAAACATTTAGGTGGTTGGATTGCGCCTGGTTACCAACTTATGATGCAGTCAGTACTAGAAAATACCTGTAAAGTTTTTTCTGACCGTGAGCACGGAGAGTGTATTACATTTTCTGATAATACCGCTGATGGTTTAAAAAATGGCTGTCGCGCTGCATTAATTGGTTTAATCGAATACGGTTTTAAGCAGGCAAAAGATAAATTGGGCGAAGAGCCTCAAGTGATTTTGTGTGGTGGAGGTATGCGCCATCTCCCAGTTCAATGGTCGAGACATTATCAACATTGCTCAGAGCTGGTGCTCGAAGGTTTAGCCTTATACGCCAAATGTCGTTAAGTCTGTAACATAAAACCGTTAGAAAAATTTAAAAAATGGTCTTAAAGGTATTGCAAGCCTATAGATCATTCACTAAAATGCGCAGCACTAAAGCCGACTTAGCTCAGTAGGTAGAGCAACTGACTTGTAATCAGTAGGTCACCAGTTCGACTCCGGTAGTCGGCACCAGTATTTTTTGTAATACCCCTGGAGGGGTTCCCGAGTGGCCAAAGGGATCAGATTGTAAATCTGACGGCTCTGCCTTCGAAGGTTCGAATCCTTCCCCCTCCACCATTTTCAAGCAGTTTGACCGCTCTTCGAGTGATGAGTTTTGCGTGCATCGTATAATGGCTATTACCTCAGCCTTCCAAGCTGATGATGCGGGTTCGATTCCCGCTGCACGCTCCATACTTCTTGTGCGCTGATATAGCTCAGTTGGTAGAGCGCACCCTTGGTAAGGGTGAGGTCGGCGGTTCAACTCCGCCTATTAGCACCACTCTCTCCAAGTCGCTCTCAAATCATTTGATATATACTCTACAAACCTATGTTTGGTTGTGTGGTCGTAATGCCACCTAATGCCGTGTCTAGAGGGACTATCCATGTCTAAAGAAAAATTTGAACGTCTAAAACCGCATGTTAACGTTGGTACAATCGGCCACGTCGATCACGGTAAAACAACTCTAACTGCTGCTATCTGTACTACACTTGCAAAAGTGTACGGTGGTGATGCAAAAGACTTCGCTTCTATCGATAACGCTCCAGAAGAGCGCGAGCGCGGTATCACAATCTCTACTTCTCACGTAGAATACGATACTCCTACTCGTCACTACGCACACGTTGACTGTCCTGGACACGCCGATTATGTTAAAAACATGATCACTGGTGCTGCTCAAATGGATGGGGGTATCCTAGTTGTTGCTGCAACTGATGGTCCTATGCCACAAACACGTGAGCACATCCTTCTTGGTCGTCAGGTTGGTATTCCTTACATCATCGTATTCATGAACAAATGTGACATGGTTGATGATGAAGAGCTACTAGAACTAGTAGAAATGGAAGTTCGTGAACTTCTTTCTGAATACGATTTCCCAGGCGATGATTGCCCAGTAATCATGGGTTCTGCACTTGGCGCACTTAACGGTGAAGCTCAGTGGGAAGAGAAAATCGTTGAACTAGCTGAAGCTCTAGATAACTACATCCCAGAGCCAGAGCGTGCAATCGATCTTCCATTCATCCTTCCAATCGAAGATGTTTTCTCAATTCAAGGCCGTGGTACTGTTGTAACTGGTCGAGTTGAGCAAGGTATCGTACGTGTTGGTGAAGAAGTTGCTATCATCGGTATCAAAGAGACTATCACTACTACATGTACTGGTGTTGAAATGTTCCGTAAGCTTCTTGACGAAGGCCGCGCTGGTGAGAACGTTGGTGTTCTTCTACGTGGTACTAAGCGTGATGAAGTTGAACGTGGTCAAGTTCTTGCTAAGCCTGGTTCAATTACTCCACACACTACTTTTGAGTCAGAAATCTATGTTCTGTCTAAAGATGAAGGTGGTCGCCATACTCCTTTCTTCAAAGGTTACCGTCCACAGTTCTACTTCCGTACAACTGACGTAACGGGTACTATCGAATTGCCAGAAGGCGTTGAGATGGTAATGCCTGGCGATAACGTTCAGATGAAAGTAACACTAATCGCGCCTATCGCGATGGATGAAGGTCTACGCTTTGCGATCCGTGAAGGTGGTCGTACAGTTGGTGCAGGTGTTGTTGCTAAGATCTTTGAATAAGATTTGACGACACGGTACCAAAAAGGGCATCATTTGATGCCCTTTTTCTGCGCTTAAATTTTGATGAGCATATTTTTTGGTCATAATGCGTAGAATAAATGTTCGTAGTAATGAAGTTTTTATCAATGTCATTAAAGGCTTAGCCCTTTCCTTCATTTAGGACCTCGCAATAGCGGGGTTGTTTTCGTCTATATTGAGACTAGTTACAGGTTGGTTGTATGAAAGCGAATGCCGAAAACCAAAACAGCCCTAGCAGTATGGATGGCCTAAAATGGGTCACTGTATTTGCTTTGTTAGCTGCCGCTGTGGTTGGTAATTACCTGTACAGTGATGTTTCTGTAGTATTGCGTGCTGCATCAGTAGTGATTCTTGTCGCTGCTGCTGGTGGTATCGCCATATTTACAGCGAAAGGTAAAACCGCGATTACGTTTGCTCGTGAATCGCGCATGGAAGTCCGCAAAGTGGTATGGCCAACTCGGCAGGAAGCTACGCAGACAACCTTTATTGTTTTAGCCGTCACTGTTGTTATGGCTTTAGCCCTGTGGGGCATCGACGGCATTATGGTCCGTTTAGTCCGCCTAGTTACCGGTGTATGAGGTAAGAGTTCATGAGCGAAGCTCCAAAAAAACGATGGTATGTAGTGCAAGCTTTCTCTGGTTTTGAAGGTCGAGTAGCACAATCACTACGCGAGCACATCAAAATGCATAGTATGGAAGACTATTTTGACGAGGTACTAGTACCAACCGAGGAAGTGGTTGAAATGCGTGCTGGCCAGCGTAGGAAGAGTGAGCGTAAGTTCTTCCCTGGCTATGTGCTTGTACAAATGGTGATGAATGATGAAACATGGCACCTAGTACGTAGTATTCCTCGTGTAATGGGGTTCATTGGCGGTACATCTGACCGTCCTGCTCCTATCTCTGATAAAGAGGCGGATGCGATTCTTAATCGTCTTCAGCAGGCGAGTGAGTCTCCAGTCCATAAAACAGTCTTCGAACCAGGTGAAGTGGTTCGTGTTACTGATGGCCCATTTGCAGACTTCAACGGTGTTGTTGAGCATGTCGATTATGATAAGAGCCGTGTTAAGGTTTCTGTTTCTATTTTCGGTCGTGCAACGCCTGTTGAATTGGAATTTGGTCAAGTAGAAAAGAACTGATCGTTTTATAATCAGTTTTGATTGTCATGGGCATGAGATTAGACTATAATTTCGCGCCCTTTCGTTAGACGGGGAGTCTATTTCTTGAAAATAGACGTTTGAACCCAAATTTAGGTATATAGCAATGGCTAAAAAAGTAGAAGCATACATCAAGCTGCAAGTTGCAGCTGGTGCAGCAAACCCAAGTCCACCAGTTGGTCCTGCTCTAGGTCAACACGGTGTTAACATCATGGAATTCTGTAAAGCGTTTAACGCACGTACAGATTCTGTTGAGAAGGGTCTTCCGACTCCTGTAGTTATCACAGTTTACAGTGACCGTTCTTTCACGTTCATCACTAAGACTCCACCTGCTGCAGTTCTTCTTAAGAAAGCTGCTGGCGTTAAGTCTGGTTCTGGCCGTCCTAACACTGAGAAAGTTGGTACTATTACTGACGCTCAGGTTCAGGAAATTGCTGAAACTAAAGCAGCTGATATGACTGGTGCTGACATCGAAGCTATGAAGCGTTCGATTGCTGGTACTGCTCGTTCAATGGGCCTAGTGGTAGAGGGTTAAGAAAATGGCTAAAATTACTAAGCGCATGCGCGTAATTCGTGACAAAGTTGATGCGACTAAATCTTACGACATCAACGAAGCTGTTGCTCTTCTTAAAGAACTAGCTACTGCTAAATTCGTAGAAAGCGTTGACGTTGCTGTTAACCTTGGCATTGATGCACGTAAATCAGATCAAAACGTTCGTGGCGCTACAGTGCTACCACACGGTACTGGTCGTGAAATCCGTGTTGCTGTGTTCACTCAAGGTGCTAACGCAGAGGCTGCTAAAGAAGCTGGCGCTGACCTAATCGGTATGGACGACCTTGCTGATCAAGTTAAGAAAGGTATCATGGACTTTGACGTTGTTATCGCATCTCCTGATGCAATGCGCGTTGTTGGTCAACTAGGTACTATCCTTGGTCCTCGCGGTCTTATGCCAAACCCTAAGGTTGGTACTGTAACTCCTAACGTTGCTCAAGCAGTTAAAAATGCTAAAGCTGGTCAGGTTCGTTACCGTAACGACAAAAACGGCATCATCCACACTACTATCGGTAAAGTGGACTTTGATGCTGCTCAACTAAAAGAGAACTTAGAATCTCTTCTAGTTGCTCTGAAGAAAGCTAAACCTTCTTCAGCTAAAGGTGTTTTCATCAAGAAAGTAAGCATCTCTACCACTATGGGTGCAGGTGTTTCGTTAGACCAGAATACTCTGGAAACTAGCGTTTAAAACTGATTTGCAGAACTGCCAGGTTAGTGTATAATTTGGCGTTCACAAATTCATGGCTGAGGTTGATTACTCGTTAATTAGCCTTCGTCAAAGACCGTAGGTGTTTTTCGAAACTTAATCTTTACCTACGTAGACGGTGCCAGAACATGATTGATTTTATCTATCTTGGATCTGCGCCGTAAGTCTCTCCTGTCATACTGACAGTGAGTGGTGTAATGACTGGGGCAACCCAGCAAAAAAAATCCAGGAGCTATATCCAATGGCATTAAATCTTCAAGACAAAAAAGCAATTGTTGCTGAAGTCAACGAAGCTGCCAATGGTGCCCTGTCTGCAGTTGTTGCTGACTCTCGTGGTGTTGCAGTTGGTGCGATGACTTCTCTTCGTAAACAAGCTCGTGAAAACGGCGTTTACCTGAAAGTTGTTCGTAACACACTAGCACGCCGCGCAGTTGAAGGTACTGATTTTGAATGTCTAAAAGACGTTTTTGTTGGTCCTTCACTAATCGGTTTCTCTAATGAGCACCCAGGTGCTGCAGCGCGTCTTTTTAAAGATTTCGCTAAAGAGAATAAAGATTTCGAGTTCAAAGCAGCCGCATTCGAAGGCGCTGTTGTTGACGCAGAAGTTCTTGCGACACTACCAACTTACGACGAAGCTATTGCACGCCTAATGATGTGCATGAAAGAAGCTTCAGCTGGCAAGCTGGTACGTACTATCGCAGCTGTACGCGATCAGAAAGAAGAAGCAGCGGCTTAATTGTCCTTGTTTTATCTGAACGCTATATTAAATTAATTGTTGATTTCAAAGAGAATTGTTATGTCTATCACAAACGAGCAAATCCTAGACGCAGTTGCAGAAATGTCTGTAATGCAAGTTGTTGAGCTTATCGAAGCTATGGAAGAAAAATTCGGTGTTACTGCTGCTGCTGCAGTAGTTGCTGGCGGTGCTTCTGCTGAAGCTGCTGAAGAGCAAACTGAGTTTGACGTTATCCTAACAGCTGTTGGCGCACAGAAAGTACAAGTTATCAAAGCTGTACGTGGCGCAACTGGTCTTGGCCTTAAAGAAGCTAAAGCAGTAGTTGACGGCGCTCCAGCACCTCTTAAAGAAGGTGTTGACAAAGCTGAAGCTGAAGCTCTTAAAGCTCAGCTAGAAGAAGTTGGCGCTTCTGTTGAAATTAAGTAATTATTACTTAATTTCTTAGCCTGAAAAGGCTAATGGCTGGAGGCTGAATTGCCTCCGGCCTTTTTGCGCTGTAGGATAATGGTAATTTTCACATTGTTTTGTAACCATTATTCGTGCAAAAAACAGTTTTTGATTCTTCAAAACTGTTCCTACAATAAACAGTGTTATTAGTCACTGTCCCTTAGTTGGACAGTTTGGATCACTTATCAGCGATCTGAGGAACCTATGGTTTACTCTTATACCGAGAAAAAGCGTATCCGTAAGGATTTTGGTAAGCGTCCGCGCGTTTTGGATGCTCCATACTTGCTGTCGATCCAGCTTGATTCTTTTCAAAAGTTCATCGAGCAGGATCCAGAAGGGCATTACGGTCTAGAAGCTGCCTTTCGTTCTGTTTTTCCAATTCAGAGCTATAATGGCAATTCCGAGCTGCAATACGTTAGCTATCGTCTCGGTGAGCCGGTCTTCGATGTTAAAGAATGTCAAATTCGTGGCGTAACTTACTCCGCACCGTTACGTGTGAAGCTACGTCTTGTCATGTATGACAAAGACGCACCAGCAGGCACCGTAAAAGACATTAAAGAACAAGAAGTATACATGGGCGAAATTCCGCTCATGACAAATAACGGTACTTTCGTTATTAACGGTACCGAGAGAGTTATCGTATCCCAGCTGCACCGTAGCCCGGGTGTCTTCTTCGACAGCGATAAGGGTAAGACCCACTCCTCAGGTAAAGTGCTTTATAATGCACGCGTAATCCCATACCGTGGTTCATGGTTGGATTTCGAATTTGATCCTAAGGATAACGTATTCGTACGTATCGACCGTCGTCGTAAGCTAGCAGCTTCTGTAATTTTACGTGCACTTGATTACACCACAGAACAAATCCTTGATATGTTCTTCGATAAAGTTTCTTTCGAAGTTCAAGGTAAGTCATTAGTCATGGAACTAGTGCCTGAACGTCTTCGTGGTGAAACTGCAAGCTTTGATATTGAAGCTAACGGTAAAGTGTACGTTGAACAAGGTCGTCGTATCACTGCTCGTCATATTCGCCAATTAGGCAAAGACGGCGTTGATCACATCGAAGTACCTGTTGAATACATCGTGGGTAAGATCTCTTCACGTGATTACGTGAATGAAGAAACCGGCGAGCTAATTGCAGCTGCTAACCAGGAATTAAGCCTGGAAACATTAGCATTGCTTTCTCAGGCTGGTCACAAATCTATTGAAGTTCTATTTACGAACGATCTAGATTACGGACCATATATGTCTGAGACGCTACGTGTTGATAGCACAACAGACCGTCTAAGTGCGTTAGTAGAAATCTACCGTATGATGCGCCCTGGTGAGCCACCTACACGTGAAGCAGCTGAGCAATTGTTTAATAGCCTATTCTTCTCTGAAGATCGCTATGACTTATCAGCTGTTGGCCGTATGAAGTTTAACAGCTCTCTTCTTCGTGAAGAAACAACTGGCTCTGGCATTCTTGATCACAGCGATATTATCGAAGTGATGAAGAAGCTTATCGAGATCCGTAACGGCCGTGGTGAAGTTGATGATATCGACCACCTTGGTAACCGTCGTATCCGTTCAGTTGGTGAAATGGCTGAGAACCAGTTCCGTGTTGGTCTAGTTCGTGTTGAGCGTGCAGTTAAAGAGCGTCTAAGTTTAGGCGATCTTGATGCAATCATGCCTCAAGACCTGATCAATGCTAAGCCAATTTCTGCTGCAGTTAAGGAGTTCTTCGGTTCTTCTCAATTGTCTCAGTTTATGGACCAGAACAACCCACTATCAGAAGTTACTCACAAACGTCGTATTTCGGCGCTTGGTCCAGGTGGTCTGACTCGTGAACGTGCTGGCTTTGAAGTTCGAGATGTACACGCGACTCACTACGGTCGTCTATGTCCTATCGAAACGCCAGAAGGTCCAAACATCGGTCTAATCAACTCGCTATCTGTATTTGCGCGTTGTAACTCTTACGGTTTCTTGGAAACTCCATACCGTAAAGTAGTTGATGGTAAAGTTACCGACCAAATCGATTACCTGTCTGCTATCGAAGAAGGCCAGTATGTTATCGCTCAGGCGAATGCTGCGCTAGAAACTGATGGTAGCTTTAGCGATGAACTAATCACTGCTCGCCAGAAAGGCGATTCAGGTTTGCACCCACGCGACCACGTTCAATACATGGACGTTGCAACCAACCAGGTTGTATCTGTGGCGGCATCCCTAATCCCGTTCCTAGAGCACGATGATGCTAACCGTGCGCTTATGGGTGCAAACATGCAACGTCAGGCTGTTCCAACATTACGTGCTGATAAGCCGTTAGTTGGTACAGGTATTGAACGTTCTGTAGCGGTTGACTCCGGCGTAACAGCTGTAGCTAAGCGTGGCGGTCAAGTTCAGTCTGTAGATGCTTCTCGTATCGTTGTTAAAGTTAACGAAGACGAGCTAGTACCAGGCGAAGCTGGTATCGATATTTATAACCTAACGAAGTACACCCGTTCTAACCAGAATACTTGTATTAACCAGCGTCCGACAGTGATGCCAGGTGAGCCAGTATCTCGTGGTGACGTGCTTGCAGATGGTCCTTCGACCGATCTGGGTGAACTTGCTCTTGGCCAGAACATTCGTATCGCGTTCATGCCTTGGAATGGTTATAACTTTGAGGATTCCATCTTAGTTTCTGAGCGTGTTGTACAGCAAGATCGCTTGACAACAATCCACATTCAAGAGCTTTCTTGTGTGGCGCGTGACACGAAACTAGGTTCTGAAGAAATCACTGCTGATATCCCGAATGTGGGTGAAGCTGCGCTTTCTAAGCTGGATGAATCAGGTATCGTTTACATCGGCGCTGAAGTTAAAGGTGGCGACATTCTGGTAGGTAAAGTGACACCTAAGGGTGAAACTCAGCTTACTCCAGAAGAAAAACTGCTACGTGCAATCTTCGGTGAAAAAGCATCTGACGTTAAAGATTCGTCTTTACGTGTACCAAACAGCGTGTCTGGTACGATCATCGATGTTCAAGTATTTACTCGCGATGGCGTAGAAAAAGATAAGCGTGCTCTTGAAATTGAAGAGATGCAGCTTAAAGAAGCGAAGAAAGATATCACAGAAGAATTCCAGATCCTTGAGGGTGGTCTTCTTGCTCGTGTTCGTACGCTTCTACTTTCTATCGGCTACAGTGAAGAGAAAATTGCTTCAATGGACCGCGAGCGTCTATTCGCACTTACGCTTGATGATGAGTCACTACAGAATCAACTAGAACAACTAGCTGAACAGTATGACGAGTTAAAAGCTGAGTTCGATAAGAAGTTTGAAACTAAGCGTCGTAAAATTACTCAGGGTGATGATTTAGCGCCTGGTGTCCTTAAGATTGTTAAGGTTTACCTAGCTGTTAAACGTCGTATTCAACCTGGTGATAAGATGGCGGGTCGTCATGGTAACAAGGGTGTAATCTCTAAGATTTGTCCTGTTGAAGACATGCCATACGATGAAAAAGGTCAGACTGTTGAAATCGTACTGAACCCATTGGGTGTACCATCTCGTATGAACATCGGCCAGATTCTGGAGACTCACATGGGTCTTGCAGCGAAAGGTATCGGTGACAAGCTTAACGAGATGTTGAAGCAACAGCAGGAGTTACATAAGTTCCGTAACTTCCTACAGAAAGTTTACGATCTAGGTGATACTCGCCAGACTGTAGATATTGCTGCTTTATCTGATGCTCAAGTACATACGTTGATCCAGAACTTACGTGATGGTCTACCTATTGCAACTCCAGTATTTGATGGTGCTCCAGAAGCATCTATTAAAGAGCTGTTGAAGCTTGGTGACTTGCCAGAGTCTGGTCAGCTGAAGATGTTTGACGGTCGTACCGGTGATATGTTTGAGCGTCCTGTAACCGTTGGTTACATGTACATGCTGAAACTGAACCACTTGGTTGATGACAAGATGCACGCCCGTTCTACCGGTTCTTACAGCCTTGTTACTCAGCAGCCGCTGGGTGGTAAAGCTCAGTTCGGTGGTCAGCGTTTCGGTGAGATGGAAGTGTGGGCACTTGAAGCATACGGTGCTGCATATACTCTTCAAGAAATGCTAACTGTTAAGTCGGATGACGTTAACGGCCGTACGAAGATGTACAAAAACATCGTCGACGGAGATCATCGTATGGAACCTGGTATGCCGGAATCGTTCAACGTATTGTTGAAAGAAATCCGCTCGTTGGGTATCAACATCGAGCTGGAAGACGAATAAGACTTGGCAATGCCAGTTTTATTAGTTACTCCGGTATGAATATGAAGGCGCCAGCAGACTGGCGCCTTTATGGGTCAACTCCTCACAGGAGCCGAATGTGAAAGACTTACTTAAGTTTCTGAAAGCGCAACATAAGACCGAAGAATTTGATGCTATCAAAATCGGTCTTGCTTCACCTGACATGATTCGTTCATGGTCTTTTGGTGAAGTTAAAAAGCCAGAAACCATCAACTACCGTACCTTTAAGCCTGAACGTGACGGTCTTTTCTGTGCACGTATTTTTGGCCCGGTAAAAGACTACGAATGTCTTTGTGGCAAGTACAAACGCCTAAAGCACCGTGGTGTTATTTGTGAAAAATGTGGTGTTGAAGTTACTCAGACTAAAGTACGCCGTGAGCGTATGGGTCACATTGAGCTTGCTTCACCAGTTGCACACATCTGGTTCTTAAAATCACTGCCATCTCGTATCGGTCTGTTAATGGACATGCCTCTACGTGATATCGAGCGTGTACTTTACTTCGAATCTTACGTAGTAATTGAACCAGGCATGACCAACCTTGAGCGTAGCCAACTGCTTTCAGAAGAGCAGTACTTGGATGCACTTGAAGAGTGGGGCGACGAATTTGACGCTAAGATGGGCGCAGAAGCGGTTAAAGCACTATTGGCCAATATGGACCTAAATGCTGAAATCGATCTTATGCGTGAAGAATTAGAAGAAACTAATTCTGAAACCAAGCGTAAAAAACTAACCAAGCGTCTTAAGCTTGTAGAAGCATTTTTACTTTCAGGAAACAATCCAGAGTGGATGATCCTGTCTGTACTACCAGTTCTACCGCCGGATCTACGTCCGTTGGTACCGCTAGATGGTGGTCGTTTCGCTACTTCAGATCTGAATGATCTGTACCGTCGCGTAATTAACCGTAACAACCGTCTTAAGCGTCTACTGGATCTAGCAGCACCTGATATTATCGTACGTAACGAAAAGCGTATGCTTCAGGAATCTGTTGATGCATTGCTTGATAATGGTCGTCGTGGCCGCGCTATCACTGGCTCTAACAAGCGTCCTCTGAAATCTTTGGCTGATATGATCAAAGGTAAGCAGGGTCGTTTCCGTCAGAACCTTCTTGGTAAGCGTGTTGACTACTCTGGTCGTTCTGTTATCACCGTAGGTCCATACCTGCGTTTGCATCAGTGTGGTCTTCCTAAGAAGATGGCACTAGAGCTATTTAAACCATTCATCTACGGTAAGCTAGAAGCTCGTGGTCTTGCGACTACAATCAAAGCTGCTAAGAAGATGGTTGAGCGTGAAGAAGCTGTTGTTTGGGATATTCTAGACGAAGTTATTCGCGAACACCCAGTAATGCTAAACCGTGCACCAACATTGCACCGTTTGGGTATTCAGGCATTTGAACCAGTACTAATCGAAGGTAAAGCGATTCAGCTTCACCCACTAGTGTGTGCGGCATATAACGCCGACTTCGATGGTGACCAGATGGCGGTACACGTACCTCTAACTCTGGAAGCACAGCTTGAAGCTCGTGCACTAATGATGTCTACCAATAACATCCTATCTCCAGCGTCCGGTGATCCTATCATCGTACCTTCTCAGGATGTTGTATTGGGTCTTTACTACATGACGCGTGAGAAAATCAACGCGAAGGGTGAAGGCATGTACCTAGCTGGACCTGCAGAAGCAGAGAAAGCTTACCGTACTAAGAATGCAGAGCTACATGCTCGCGTTAAAGTTCGTATTACTGAGCACGCTTATGATGAGCAAGGCAACTTGTCTTCAGAAACAGCGCTAGTAGATACAACTGTTGGTCGTGCAATTTTATGGCAGATCGTTCCTAAAGGTCTTCCGTACAGCCTTGTAAACACTGAAGCACTAGGTAAGAAGCAAATCTCTACCCTATTGAACACGTGTTACCGTAAATTGGGCATGAAAGAGACAGTAGTCTTTGCTGACCAAATTATGTACACAGGTTTTGCATACGCAGCACTTTCTGGTGTTTCTGTTGGTATCGACGACATGTTGATCCCTGACGCTAAGTACACCAAGATTGCAGAAGCGGAAGCAGAAGTTGCAGAAATTCAAGAGCAGTTCCAATCTGGTCTTGTAACTGCCGGCGAACGTTACAACAAAGTTATCGATATCTGGGCAACTGCCAATGAGCAAGTTGCTAAAGCGATGATGGATAACTTGTCTTTCGATACTGTTATTAACCGTGACGGTAAAGAAGAGCAGCAGAAATCGTTTAACAGCGTATACATGATGGCCGATTCTGGTGCTCGTGGTTCTGCAGCACAGATTCGTCAGCTAGCAGGTATGCGTGGTTTGATGGCTAAGCCAGATGGCTCAATCATCGAAACACCGATCACAGCGAACTTCCGTGAAGGTCTGAACGTACTACAGTACTTCATCTCTACTCACGGTGCTCGTAAGGGTCTTGCGGATACGGCACTTAAGACTGCTAACTCCGGTTACCTAACACGTCGTCTAGTAGATGTTGCACAAGATGTTGTAATCACTGCTGATGATTGTGGTACGCACGCTGGTATCACCATGACTCCTCTTATCGAGGGTGGTGATGTTAAAGAGCAACTTGGTGATCGAGTTCTTGGTCGTGTTGTTGCTGAAGATGTTCTTAAGCCTGGTACTGATGAAGTTCTTGCTCCACGTAACACGCTTCTTGATGAGAAGTGGTGTGACATCCTGGAAGACAACTCAGTTGACCAAGTTAAAGTACGTTCAGTAGTAACGTGTGAGAATGACTTCGGTTGTTGTAAGTTCTGTTACGGTCGCGATCTAGCGCGTGGTCACTTGATTAATACTGGTGAAGCAGTTGGCGTTGTCGCTGCACAGTCAATCGGTGAACCAGGTACACAGCTAACGATGCGTACGTTCCACATCGGTGGTGCGGCATCTCGTGCAGCAGCAGAAAACAACATCCAGGTTAAGAGCACTGGTTCAATGCGTCTTCACAATGCGAAGTTCGTTACTAACAGCGAAAGCAAGCTAGTAATTACTTCTCGTGCGTCAGTAATGACCATCATTGATGAATTCGGTCGTACTAAAGAAAGCTACAAGCTTCCTTACGGTTCGATTTTGAGCAAAGGTGACGGCGATTCAGTTGTACAGGGTGATACTGTAGCTAACTGGGACCCGCACACAATGCCAATCATCACTGAAGTGGCTGGTCGTGTTCAGTTCGTTGACTTTATCGATGGTGTAACTGTTTCTCGTCAAACTGATGAGCTAACAGGTCTGTCTTCTATCGTTATTCTAGATGCTGCAGAGCGTACTAGTGCCGGTAAAGATATGCGTCCAACGGTTAAGCTAGTTGACGACAAAGGTAACGATGTAATGATCCCTGGTACTGAAATGCCAGCTCAATACTTCCTACCTGGTAAGGCGATTGTTCAACTTGAAGATAGCGCTCTTGTTGGCATCGGTGACATCTTATCGCGTATTCCTCAGGAATCAGGCGGTACTCGAGATATCACGGGTGGTCTACCACGAGTTGCTGACTTATTCGAAGCACGTAAGCCTAAAGAGCCTGCAATCCTAGCGGAAATCACAGGTGCTGTTTCTTTCGGTAAAGAAACTAAAGGTAAGCGTCGTTTGATCATCACTCCAAGTGAAGGTCAACCATACGAAGAGATGATCCACAAGTGGCGTCAACTTAACGTATTCGAAGGCGAAAAAGTTGAATGTGGCGATGTAATCGCAGATGGTCCAGAAGCTCCGCACGATATCTTGCGTCTACGTGGTGTCCACGCAGTTGCTGAGTACATCGTAAACGAGGTTCAGGAAGTATACCGTCTACAAGGCGTTAAGATTAATGATAAGCACATTGAGACTATCATTCGTCAGATGCTACGTAAGGTTACTATCGTTAAAGCTGGTGATTCAGAATTCCTACCTGGTGAACAGGTTGAGTTCTCTCGTGTGAATATTGCGAACCGTCAGCTAGAAGCTGATGGTAAAGAAATCGTAACATTCAGCCGTGACCTATTAGGTATCACGAAAGCATCGCTTGCAACTGAGTCGTTCATCTCTGCTGCGTCGTTCCAGGAAACAACTCGCGTACTTACAGAAGCTGCTGTTTCTGGTAAACGTGATGAGTTACGTGGTCTGAAAGAAAACGTAATCGTTGGTCGTCTAATTCCAGCGGGTACAGGTTTCTCTTACCACCAGCGTCGTCAGAACGAACGTAATGCTGAGTTAGAGCCAGTAGCACCTCAGGTTGATGCAGAACAAGCATCTCAAGACCTAGCTGCACTACTTAACGCAGGCCTAAGCGACGATTAATTATTGTTGTTTAGTGTTAGCTAAAAAAGGCATCCTTCGGGGTGCCTTTTTTGTTTTTGGCCGTGTCTAGCGATTTCAAAAGAGAACCACTCTTCTATCAAACACTATCCTTGAACTCGACTCCCATTGGTATTCTCAATGGCCAGATAATTAATGGAATTGGTATAATTTTGCAAATTGATAAATAGAGTCATTATTGCTTGAGGGAGTGGTGTACACAGTGTTTCAGCGAGAGGGGAAATGAGTGCTGGTGGTAAAAAGTCATGCCAAGAAACAGCGTATAAGCTGCTTCTTAGTGTTTAGTTGTTAGAGCAGAGTTTGATTAAGCGCCTGGTGGGCACGCTAAGCTTTCGCTAATTAACTCAATTAGGCTATCTTCAAGACCAAATCGAAGTTCTAGCAATTCACCAATTGAAGATAGGTCTTGGTCTAAATCTGTCAGCGTACTTTCTTCGGCGATATCGCTATAACGATCGGTGAAATTAAGAATCGGATCGGTTGTCTGAGTGATGCTCGCGTAAAGCCGTGAAATATCTTCTGTCGGTGAATATCCTGCCGTATTCCACTTTTCCATGACCATATCGTAGATTTTGAAATGACCTGCTGAAATATAATCGACAACTTGTTGGCAAAAGAGTTGTAACTGTGTAGAGGTAGGTAGCTGGCGTGTATTGCTTTCGAAAGGGGGGAGACCGGCCAATTTACAGTAGTCGATCAGTAATTGCTGCCGGGACACCAGCCAGTGATCGATAACATCACTCGTACCGCCCCACTGTTGTTGAACTTGCTCAAATTTACTTAACATGACCATACCCTCATGATCTATTTGCACTATGACGATATTGGTTAAAAATAGGTATTACAAAATACGTATTTCAAAACAAAGGCGACTCAGTACAATTACTGATGAATCTCTTTAAAAAGAGAGCCTTTTTATACGGACTTAAAATCCGTTATGTAGTTAGATTGCCAGTAAAATCGGTACCCTGCAAGGATGGATGTAACATTGATGTTAAATAAACGAGAATTAGCTTATTGGTGTGTGGTAAATGATCGCAAATTATATCTATTAGATAATGCGATTCCACTATTGGAAAAGTCAGAATTAATATTTAATACCGACTCAGCACGAGTAATTGGTGAATATTTAGATCACCCAGTTTACTGGCTAGATGTCAATAATTGTTCGCATGGTAATGATTTTTATACGCAAAGAGAATTATTAGGTATCGATCAGACGTTGTTTGATTTAGCCGGAAGGGCAACTCAGCTTTCTCATATGTTGCATACACAAAGCTTTTGTTCTGTTTGTGGTGGAGCGGCGGTATTGGCGGGCGATCAATTTGCAATGGTATGCCAACAATGTAGTAATGCGCAGTACCCTCGAGTATCGCCTTGTATTATTGTGGCTGTGCGCAAAAACGATCAAATATTATTGGCACAGCACCCTCGGCATAAATCAGGAATATATACGGTTATTGCCGGTTTTGTTGAGGCTGGTGAAACATTAGAACAATGTGTTGCGCGGGAAGTTGAAGAAGAGACAGGCATTCAGGTGAACAATATTCGCTATTTTTCGAGCCAGCCTTGGGCATTTCCTTCTAACATTATGATGGCGTTTTTAGCTGATTATGAAAGCGGTGAACTAAAACCTGATTATGAAGAATTGAGTGATGCGATTTGGGCAAAGGCGACTGAGCTACCTGCAATCGCTCCTAAAGGCACGATTGCACGAGTGCTTATCGATGAGACACTTGATCTAATGAAAGGCACTAAACATATATAAGAACCTTTAAAACAAGGGATTCGGTTCGATGAGTGGAATTCACGATGCGCTAATTATAACTATTCACGAGTCGAGTTTGTTTTAAACTTCATACTGAGTCGAAAATAGTGTTTCAAATTTGTTGTAATAAACATGATCGGCTTAACAATCAGGCTCTTTTGTTGTAGTCGATGAGTGATACAATACGCCCCAGAATTTATCCATGGAGTTTCGAATGAGCGAATTAAAGAATGACCGCTACCTACGTGCGTTATTAAAGCAGCCGGTAGATTGCACACCAGTATGGATGATGCGTCAGGCTGGCCGTTACTTGCCAGAATACCGTGCGACACGTAGCGTTGCTGGTGACTTTATGTCGCTATGTAAGAACGCGGAACTAGCGAGTGAAGTAACGCTTCAACCACTACGTCGTTTTCCTTTGGATGCAGCGATTCTCTTCTCCGATATTTTAACTATTCCTGATGCTATGGGATTAGGTTTGTATTTTGAAGCGGGTGAAGGGCCTAAATTTGAGCGTCCGATTACCTGTAAAGCGGATGTAGATAAGATCGGTTTACCTGATCCGGAAGGCGAATTACAGTATGTAATGAATGCAGTACGTCAAATCCGAAAAGATCTGCAAGGTGAAGTACCACTAATTGGCTTCTCTGGTAGCCCATGGACCTTAGCGACTTACATGGTTGAAGGTGGTAGTTCTAAAGCCTTCACTAAGATCAAGAAAATGATGTATGCAGAACCTGCAACGCTACATTTACTTCTTGATAAGCTAGCAGATAGCGTTGTTGAATACTTGAATGCGCAAATCAAAGCGGGTGCGCAATCTGTTATGGTGTTTGATACTTGGGGCGGTGTACTAACGCCGAGTGACTATAACGAGTTCTCGCTACGTTATATGCATAAAATCGTTGATGGTCTGATCCGTGAAAACGATGGACGTCGTGTTCCTGTTACGCTATTCACTAAAAATGGCGGTATGTGGTTAGAGCAAATTGCAGCAACAGGCTGTGATGCAATCGGCCTTGATTGGACGATTAATATTGCTGATGCTAATCGTCGAGTAGGAGACAAAGTTGCCCTTCAAGGCAATATGGATCCATCAATTCTATATGCACAACCAGAGCGTATTCGCCAAGAAGTCGCGACGATTCTTGAAGGTTACGGTGATGAAGGTACAGGCCATGTCTTTAACCTTGGCCATGGCATTCACTTAGATGTGCCGCCTGAAAATGCAGGTGTGTTCGTTGATGCTGTGCATGAGCTGTCTAAGCCGTATCACAAGTAATACGGCATATTTAATGTTTTGAGATAGAGCCCACGTGACTTATTACGTGGGTTTTTTTGTGCTTAGTTTTTATCATTTGTTACTTCTATCTGCTGTTTATCTAAATGTTGGTGTACATACTCTCTGATGTATGGCACAACATCTTCTTCAAACCATGGGTTCTTCTTTAACCATAGTGTATTGCGTGGTGAAGGGTGTGGCATCGGAATATACCGAGGTGCCCACTGACGCCAAGCACGCACGGTTTCAGTAAGTGTCTTGGGCTTATTATTAAGATAATAGTTTTGCGCGTATTGCCCAATGACTAATGTCATGCCGATATTGGGTAATAAGGGCAAGACTTGCTGATGCCACTGTGGTGCGCATTCTGGTCGCGGCGGTAAATCGCCCGATTTTCCTTTTCCGGGGTAGCACAGTCCCATCGGCATGATGGCGATTTGTTGTGGGTCATAGAAGGTTTCTGAGTCTAAATCGAGCCAGCGACGTAGCCGTTCACCGCTTGGGTCATTCCATGGAATACCCGTTTCATGCACTTTGGTACCAGGTGCTTGACCAATGATCATCAGCTTTGCTTGTGAATGTGCTTGAATGATCGGGCGTGGCCCTGCAAGAAGATGATCCTTGCAGATCTCGCAGTGTCGCATCTGATCGAGCATGTTATCAAGATGTTTCGCCATACTGTAAGCCTCAATACCCTTTGTCAAAATCAACTTTGCAATGTAATGGTTGATTGGCAATAAAACGTAAATAGTTATCTTGGAAAATATCGAATACTTGTTCAGGAAAGCTTTCGGCAGCGATATGAGGCGTAACCGTAATTTTTTCATGTCTCCAGAAGGGATGATTTTGTGCGAGTGGCTCTTGATTGAAAACGTCCAGAAAAGCATGTTGAACTGAGCTTTTATCTATCGCATCCAATAACCCATGCTCACACACTGCATTACCACGCCCTACATTGAACAGTAAAACGTTATTACAGTGCGTCAAAGTACCCGCATTAAGCAGTTGGTCTGTGTTAAGTGTGGCAGGCAAGGTAGAAACAACAATTGTCGCCATAGCCAGGGCATCTGTCAGGTTGGATAAAGAATAAACCTGATCAAATGCAGTTGTATCGGATATACCCGATCGATTAACGCCTATTACTTTAATGCCGAGTGTGCTTGCTACCTGAGCTAAATGGCTACCGATAGAACCTGTGCCTAATATCACCATGGTTTGGCTAGTTAAAGAGCAATAAGGCTGTGGCTGCCATACACCCGCGTGTTGTTGCGTGTGATAAAGGCTGAAATGACGTGTGTGATTAAGTGTTAACCCGATAACATATTCTGCAATGAGTTGACCAAAATGCCCTCGAATGTTGGTCAATTGATAGTCTTGACGCAACTCGGGTTTAATTAGTGCATCAATACCCGCAAAGGTGGACTGCAGCCAGCGTAGTGCAGGGTAGTCATCTAATTGCCGGGCGATCTTGGGAGGATCTGCTAATATTATCGAGGCTTGCTTGGGATCATCGGTGATTTCCAAGCTTGGTAATTGTGCTTGTTTGATTAATTGACGATAGGTCGCTTGTTGTCGAGATACAATCAGTACTTTGTTCATCGCTTTTCCTTTTGTGCGGGCGAGTTATGCATTAAACTCCCTTGCAAATCACTATCGTAGATTATCCCATGCTTAAGAATCCTGTTCAGCTTCGCGTCGAAAAACTAGAACCATGGCAACACCTTACTTTTATGGTCTCACTGTGTGAGCGTATGTACCCGAATTTTGCTTTATTTTGTGAAGAAACGAAATTTGCAGAAGCGCAAAAATACCGTGTGATTGTAGACAGTATTTGGGAAATCTTGACGGTTAAGAGTGCCAAAATCAACTTTGAAGGTCAGCTAGAAAGATTAGAAGACTTGGTGCCAAGTGCTGCTGATTATGATCTTTATGCGGTACACCCTGCGATTGATGCTTGTGTTGCATTGGCTGATCTACTGCATGCGATGTTAGATCGTGATCTAATGCTTGAGACACTAGAAAAGATCAGTAGCTTATCTGCAGAAACGGTTGCTGATCTTGAGTTTGCTCAAACGGGTATTGAGATAACAAACGAAAACCAAAAAGATAACGAAGCCGTTTGTGAAGAATGGGATGTCCAGTGGGCTATTTTCCGTGCACTAAAAGAAGCTGAACGACGTGATATCGAGTTGATTAAAAGCTTACGTGAAGAATTACGTGATGAGCAAGTCAGCAACATTGGTATTGCGCTGTAAACCACGATAGTCATGAACGAGTGACTGAGCAATATTTAAAAAAGGAGCCTTATGGCTCCTTTTTTACATCTGGTAAAGAAGGATTGAAGCGCAATAAAAGATGATTCATGCCGGGGAAATCACCTTAGTGCAAACTTGTTAATAGCTAGTTAAGTGTAATATTCCAACCTGTAACATTAAAAGCAGTTTAATCGACTAGTTTCTGGTTCTTATTTGTTCCAATCAACTTATTTAATATTGTTACTTGAATTGTGATCGTAAAGGCGTTTATAACTGGAGGTAATCGATGAGGCATTGCCTTGTCATCTTAACTATTAATTACGTCATTACTTGTCGTGTAGGAATGAGCATGAAAGCATCCGCTTTTTTGAAAACCGTAAATAACAACAGCTACCTTGCTGTTGGTATTCGCGTGCTCCTCTTACTCTCTCTGAAACTCATTCGGGGCTGACAGGCTATATCTTTTTTCTGTCGGCTTGTGAAGAAGCTGGCAGGGTAATATTCTACATTCAAGCTCCCTCCTAGTTTCCTCCAAGCTTAAACAAACAGCTGTATCGAGGAACATTATGTCTACCAACGTATTAACCGGGCGCAATATCGCAGCCTTAGGATTCATGACTTTTGCCATGTATTTAGGGGCTGGGAACTTGATCTTCCCGCCATTCTTGGGGTTTCAAGCCGGTGAACATTTCCTATCGGGCATGACGGGTTTCCTGTTAACCGGGGTGGGGCTGCCTGCGTTAGCGTTGATTATCGTCGCTTTGGTGAAAGGTTCAGATAACCTGACTGCGGCTTTACCTCGTCCGCTCGCGACTAGCTTTTGGGTGATGGTGTTCATCGTGATTGGACCTGCATTTGTTATTCCCCGTGCCATCACGGTGGCGTATCAGTTCAGCTTTGCGCCATTTATTGGTGGTGACGTGTTGGTGCCGTTTTCAATCGCGTTCTGTGTTATTACGATCTTGTTCTCATTGTTTCCGGGGAAATTGGTCGACACCATTGGTAAATGGCTAACCCCTGTTTTATTGGCTATTTTAGCTGTTATGGCAGCTTTTGCGTTTTTGTTTCCTGCAGGTCAAGTGATGCAGGCGAAAGGTCCGTATGTTGATGGAGCGTTGGCAGAAGGCCTGACCCAAGGCTACATGACGATGGATGCTTTGGGCTCGATTGGGTTTGGTTGGGTAATTTTCCGCGCGATCAAAAGTATGGGGGTGGAATGTCCGAAAGCCACTGCCAAATATACCTTCATTGCAGCAGTGATGTATGCAACTGCGATGGCTGCGGTATACATGTCGCTGGCTTACATCGGTTCAACCAGTGCTGATTTAGGAACAGATTTCACCAATGGTGGTGAGATCTTGACGGCATTTACCAATCACCATTTTGGTGTGTTCGGCACCATGTTGCTGGGTTTAGTGATGATATTGGCATGTTTAACGACCGCTATCGGTGTGACTACTGCGGGCAGTGAGTTTTACAACCGTACCTTCTCTTCAGTGTCGTACAGTCGTAGTGTGTGGGTAACGATGATTTTGGCGGGTTTAGTTGCCAATGTGGGCTTGGATCAGTTATTGGCCGTGACATTACCCGTTGTTGTTGCGTTACACCCGATTGCTATTGCGTTGTTGATGATTGCGCCACTGCGTCATCGTGTGGCACCGGTTGCAGTATTAATGACGGTGGCGATAGCCTTGATTTTTGGTTGTTTCGATGCCGCGCATATCTTGGGTAGCATGCCGGAAACATGGGATGTTTGGTTTACGCAATATGTGCCGCTGTATCATTATTACGCAGGGTGGATTGTTCCTACGATCGTGATGCTGGTGGCTGGTTTGGTAGTGACACGTATTATCAAGCAGCCTGTAGCTGCTGTCGTGAATGCTTAACGGATAAAAAAAGGGACCTTAGCGGTCCCTTCTGTATGCACTGTTAAGCATGTGTGTGAAATTATTCCTCGTCTTTACTTTCAATCACGCCGTGCTGTTTTTTCCATTTTTCCCAGCGTTGGTAGGCCAGTTGCTGCATGTCAGTATTTTTATCGGCTTCATCGACAATTTCTTCGCCCACTAAGCTTTCAAAAATATCCTCTAGCGTGACTAGCCCCTGAACGGTACCGTATTCATCAACCACGAGAATAAGCTGAGAGTGCTCTATCATCAGTCGTTCAAATGCTTGTGGTACGCTCATGTTGTTCATTACAACTGGGAGCGGGCGCATCATGGCACCTAATTCTTTATTACCATTACCAGCTTGGCTTTCTGCAAATAACTCTAGGCGATGAACGAAACCTAAAATATTGTCTTTTTGTTCGCTATATACCAATGGGCGAGAAAAAGGGCTCTCTTTATGCTTTGATAAAAATGTATTGATTGACTGCTCAGCTTCAACGCGGAAAAGAACAGGGCGAGGTGTCATGATTTTAGTCACGCTCACATCTCGAAACTGCAGTATATTCGTCAGAATCTTAGACTCACCTTCTGCTAATTCACCTGATTCTTTCGCTAACATTGCCATTGCTGATAATTCATCGCGTAATTTGGGTTGCACATGACCATGGGCTAAACGACGTGTGATTTGCTCTGATACCCAAACAAAAGGGGTTAATGCCCACACCATCCAATTAAGAATCGTTGACGCTGCCGGTGCCATTTGACGCCAGTAGGTTGCCCCGAGAGTTTTTGGAATAATCTCAGAAAATAGCAGAATACCGAAGGTTAATACGGCAGAAAAAACACCGAGCCACTCACTACCAAATACGACCGTTGCTTGGGCACCTGCTGTTGCTGCACCCACGGTATGGGCAATCGTATTTAGCGTTAAAATAGATGCCAATGGACGGTCAATATTCTCTTTTAAGGCAGCTAAACGGGGTGCCGCAGGGTGGTTTTGCTGGCGTAATGAACCAATATACGTTGGTGAAATACTAAGTAAAACCGCTTCTAAAACCGAGCAAATAAACGAAACACCAATAGCAATTGTGATGTAAATCGTAAGGAGGATCATGCAAACCTGTCAGTGATAAATATAGATAGACCTATATTAAGCGGTGTTGAGAGGAAGAAATACAACTATTTCACTAATGAGATTTGTAATGTTTTGTGAACTTGCGCTCAGTTTATGGTTAAAGAGTCCGCATATAGCCACATGATAGCTGACAAACCTTTGCCACACGGGCTTATTTTGAATTAGAGTTGTGGCGTCTGAAGAACATAAACCTTAGAGGGGAAACCAAATGAACAAGACTCAACTAATTGACCTGATCGCAGAAAAAGCAGATCTATCAAAAGCGCAAGCTAAGCTAGCTTTGGAATCAACTCTTGAGGGCATTACTGGCGCGCTTAAAGAAGGCGATCAAGTTCAACTAATTGGCTTTGGTACATTTAAAGTAAATCACCGTGCAGCACGTACTGGTCGTAACCCACAGACTGGTCAAGAAATTCAAATTGCAGCAGCAAATGTTCCTGCATTTGTTTCAGGTAAAGCACTGAAAGATGCACTGAAGTAATCTATACTCCGCCAGGTAATATTATCTGGCGGTGTTTTCTTTTATGAAGCTTTTAGTTCCTCTGTTTTCTTTCCTTCTTCTAACTGGCTGTGTGGCTAGTTCTGTTCCTGAAAATCCTATCGCACCTATTCAAACTATCTCTGGTGGTGAAATCTCTGGCGATACGACATCACTCTATTGGTACTCTCACCGACAAAAGCGCGCGATTCAATTATCAGAAGTGTTAATCGTGGGCGATGCTAGTCAATATCAATCTGATTATCGTTGGCGAGAAGGCAAGTTGCGCGAGATGAAACGCCAAGGCACGCAATTACATGACGATGGATTAAAGTCGTTCACAATGCATGTGCGTTACGACACTGAAGGTAATGCTGTATTCCAGCGTTATACGGTGGCAGATACGGTATTACCATTATCTGATGCTCAACTGACTGAATTAAAGATTCAAGCCAATACTGCGATTGATCTGGTGAAAAACCAAAATAAGCAAGGTAAGTCATTAATTCAGGGGCGATGGGCTGGCAATCGTTTTATGCGCTGTGGTGACAATAGAGAGCTTGAAGTCGCTTTTCAGCCAACATTGTCAGATTCAATGTTGAAGCAAGTACAAGCACAATCCCAAGATGGTTTTATGGCTGTGAACGGAAAAATACAGAAGAAAGCGTTGATAGCAGAACAACTGTTGTTGTTAAAAGGTAATACTCAGCATTGTATTTACCCACCGAAATTATTGGATGAGTAATACTTCATTGGCTGTTAAGAGCATATAAAAAAACGCGCTGACATATCAGCGCGTTTTTTATTGATACAACGATGTGAATAATACCTAAGATGTTTACAGAAAATCACTCAGGTTTCATTCTGTACCGAGCATATAGTTATGCTTCTAGCTCGCGTGCAATCGCACGGTAGCCGATGTCATCACGGTGGAACATGCCATCCCATGATATTTGTTTAGTAAGCGCGTAGGCACGTTTCTGGGCGTCAGAAACGCTATCACCCATTGCTGTTGCACATAAAACACGACCACCGTTAGTCACGATAGCGCCATTGTTACTGGCTGTACCGGCTTGGAATACTTTTTCACCGGCAACGTCTTGCTGTGGCAGCCCTGAAATAATTGCGCCTTTCGCGTAATCGGCAGGGTAACCACCAGCGGCTAAAACAATCCCCATCGCAGCACGTGGATCCCACTTCGATTCAACGGTATCCAGTTTCTGGTCAATAGCTGCAAGGCATAATTCAACAAGATCAGACTGTAGGCGTAACATGATTGGTTGTGTTTCAGGATCACCAAAACGGCAGTTGTACTCAATCACTTTTGGTGTGCCATCGGCCATCACCATCAAGCCGGCATATAAGAAGCCAGTATAAGGTGTGTTTTCTGCTGCCATACCGCGCACGGTTGGGTAGATAACCTCTTCCATGACACGATCATGAATCGCTTGGGTAACAACAGGTGCTGGAGAGTATGCGCCCATGCCTCCAGTGTTAGGGCCTGTATCGCCATTGCCAACACGTTTGTGATCTTGGCTGGTGGCCATAGGTAGTACATTTTTACCATCGACCATTACGATGAAACTGGCTTCTTCACCGTCGAGGAATTCTTCAATCACCACACGGTGACCAGCCTCGCCAAATGCATTTCCTGCAAGCATGTCGCGCACTGCGTTTTCTGCTTCTTGTAATGTCATCGCAACGATAACGCCTTTACCTGCTGCTAAACCATCAGCTTTAACAACAATCGGAGCACCTTTTTCTTGTAGGTAAGCTAAAGCGGGTTCAATTTCAGTGAAGTTTTGGTATTCAGCGGTAGGGATGTCATGGCGAGCAAGAAAGTCTTTAGTAAATGCTTTTGAGCCTTCAAGCTGAGCAGCTGCTTGTGTTGGACCAAAAATAGCTAACCCTGCCGCACGGAATGCATCAACAACACCAATAACAAGAGGTGCTTCAGGGCCAACAATGGTTAGGTCTATCGCGTTTTCTTTGGCAAAAGCGACTAATGCTTCGATGTCTTCAACACCAATAGCAACATTTTCGACTTTAGGTTCAAGAGCAGTACCAGGGTTACCTGGAGCAACGAAAATAGTGTTTACGTCTGCAGATTGTGCCGTTTTCCACGCGAGTGCATGTTCACGACCACCATTACCAATAATAAGAACTTTCATCGTAATTCTTCCCTAATGTTCAATGTACTTACTAAATAGAGAAGCCCCTGATGTTAATCAGAGGCATAGTATTCGTTTAAACAGGCCAGCGAAATGCACTGGCCTTTTTTGCTATGTGCAACTTAGTGGCGGAAGTGACGCATGCCAGTAAATAGCATTGCCATGCCGTGTTCATCGGCTGCTGCGATAACTTCATTATCACGCATAGAACCACCCGGCTGAATAACGCATTTAATGCCAGCTTCAGCAGCGGCGTCGATACCATCACGGAATGGGAAGAATGCATCCGATGCCATTACACAACCTTCAACTTGAAGGCCTTCGTCAGCGGCTTTAATACCTGCAATTTTTGCAGAGTAAACACGGCTCATTTGGCCAGCACCAACGCCAACAGTCATGTCACCCTTAGAGTAAACAATCGCATTAGATTTTACGTATTTTGCAACTTTCCAGCAGAACAATGCGTCTTTTAATTCTTCAGCGGTTGGTTGGCGCTTAGAAACCACGTTAAGGTCGTTAGCTGAGACCATGCCTTGGTCACGGTCTTGCACTAATAGGCCGCCATTAACGCGCTTAACGTCAAAGCCAGTGGTTTTAGTTGACCATTCACCGCACTCAAGTAGACGAAGGTTTTTCTTCGCCGCAATAATTTCAATTGCTTCTGCTGAAATTGAAGGGGCAATGATGACTTCAACAAATTGACGTTCAGTGATAGCTGTTGCTGTTGCCGCATCGAGTTGGCGGTTAAAAGCAATGATGCCACCAAAGGCTGATGTTGGGTCTGTTTGGTAAGCTCGATTGTACGCTTCAAGAACGTCTTTACCGAGTGCTACCCCACAAGGATTAGCATGTTTAACTATTACACATGCTGGCTCATCGAATTCTTTCACACACTCAAGTGCTGCGTCAGTATCGGCGATGTTGTTGTAAGATAACGCCTTACCTTGAATTTGGCGAGCAGTAGAGACTGACGCCTCTTCAGGGTTAGCTTCAACGTAGAAAGCAGCGGCTTGGTGGCTGTTTTCGCCATAGCGCATGTCTTGTTTCTTTTCGAACTGCTGGTTAAAAGTGCGTGGGAATTTGCTCTTGTTTTCAGGAGAAGGAGCATCACCGTCATCACCATACGATGGCACCATAGTACCGAAGTAGTTAGCAATCATACCGTCGTAAGCGGCAGTATGCTCGAAGGCTGCAATAGCAAGGTCAAAACGGGTCGCGTGAGTCAGTGAACCGTCATTCGCAGCCATTTCGGTTAATACGCGCTCATAGTCGTGCGCATTCACAATGATCGTGACGTCTTTGTGGTTCTTCGCAGCTGAACGCACCATTGTTGGCCCACCGATATCGATGTTCTCAACGGCATCAGCCAGGGTACAACCTTCTTTCGCGACTGTTTCAGCGAATGGGTATAAGTTAACAACAACCATATCGATTGGTGCAATACCATGTTCTGCCATGACTGCATCATCTTGACCACGACGACCAAGTACACCACCGTGTACTTTCGGATGCAGTGTTTTTACACGGCCATCCATCATTTCTGGGAAGCCAGTATATTCAGAAACTTCAGTTACTTTGATATTTTTCTCTGCAAGTAGACGAGCAGTACCGCCAGTAGAAAGAATCTCTACGCCACGGTTAGCAAGTGCTTGAGCGAATTCAACAATACCAGTTTTGTCTGACACGCTAATAAGCGCACGGTGAACAGGACGAGCGTTTTCCATTGCTACCATCTCTCTAAATACACGGTGAATAGGATATTTCCCAAAACAACTGCACGATGTCGGTAGTCTTGGGAAATATCCTCGGCTAAAATTGAAAAAGCCAAGCTTTCATTGAGCTGTAGAAGCATCTGTTGTACGTATTTTACATTAATTTCGGAGTGACGCAAACGTTTGCTCTTGGCTGTTTACTCTCTTTAACCTTGCTAAATCACAGAAGCACAGCGGAGTCGATATATGTATTTGATTGGGCAGCTCGCAAAATTATGCGGGGTAAGTAACGATACACTGCGGTTTTATGAAAAAAATGGCTTAATGAAGCCCGCAGGACGTAGCAATAGCGGTTATCGCTTATATAGTGAAGAAAACTTGTCGCGCATAAATTTTATTATTAGAGCGAAAGCAATTGGATTGAGCTTAGATGAAATTCGCGAGCTGTTGGGTATTCGACTAGAAGCCAGCCAGCATAGCTGCGCAGAGGTAAAAGCCATCACTCAAACGAAGTTGGATGAAGTTGATGTGAAAATCGCAGAATTAACGCGAATTCGAGTCGCATTGAAGAAACTCAATGATGCCTGTTGTGGTCATGCTGACGATGATGCCAGCCACTGCTCTATCCTTGAGGCGCTTGATGAGCGAGATTGCTGCTCTGCATTAGAGTAAATACATTATCGAGTACAAAGTGCGGCTTTTTCTATCATTCTTCCTCGGAAGACGTCGCTTCTTTGGCATTGCCAATGACATCTTTGGTGGTATCACGGAAAAAGTGGCCAGTTGCACGGGTGACATCGCGGGTGGTATGGCCGATTTCAGTAAAACCATCTTTAATCCCTTGCTTCTCTTGCGCTGAGCAGCCCATTAAAAGTACAGAGCTTAATGTGATACATAAAAGTTGCTTTTTCATACTGCCTCTTTGGATTCGTGAGATGAGTTAAATAAGATATTTTAATGTGACGAATATTTCACTAAAAATTTAATGATTAACGTGATCTTACTTTTCCATAGGGGATAGCTTGGGTGTATAAACTGTGATAGCTTCAAAGTCAGTCAATAAAAAATAAATGATAGGGAATATCATGTTGAATGTTAATGAATATTTTGAAGGCCAAGTGAAATCAATCGGTTTTGAAGCTCAAGGCGATCGAACGAGTGTTGGTGTTATGGCTGCTGGGGAATATACGTTTGGTACTGCTGCTCCCGAGCGAATGACTGTGGTTAAAGGCTCAATGGATGTGAAGCGACCTGGCCATGTAGAATGGGAAACATTCAATGCGGGGGATGATTTTGAAGTACCTGGCGATTCGTCATTCGAGGTAAAAATCACCTCATCGACGGCATACCTGTGTGACTACCTTTAATTTCTGGTGTTATATCGACTAAGTATAATACTTGGTATCGCATCATAAAAAGCTTCGTCTCTACGAAGCTTTTTTTACAGCCATCAAAAGATAAATGGTTATAAGTTGATGTTATATACATCAGGCAGATTCACGTTTCAGCAAAGTAGGGGAAAGAATCACCCTTTGTGCCGAACCTGCATTTTTCTTCATTCTTTCCAGTAAACGCAAGCCTGCTTGCTGACCGATTTCTTTAGCAGGTGAGGTAACAAAGGTTAATGATGGCTGAGTGAGTTCTGCTTCGGGTACATCATCAAAGCCGATCAATGCTACTTGCTGGCCAATGTAATTATCCTTGCCGACACTACGATTTACGCGGCGCACGCCGTAAATAGCACCCAGTGCTGTAGCAGGGCGGTGGCATAAGATAGCGGTGATTTTTGGCTGGTGGTTTAATAGGTACTGTACGGCTTCAGCGGCTTCTTTCTGTGAATTGCCACACTCAAGCACCCAATCATTCTTGAAGGGTAAGCCGTATTGCATCAAGGTTGTGCAATAGCCACCAATGCGTTCTGCGCGAGTCAGTGAATCGCTGCTTCCGCCAACATAGGCAATATGGCGGTGCCCCTGCTCAATCAGATATTGGGTTGCCATTTTAGAGGCCTGGCTATTATCAGGACCGATGTAATCAATATCGAACTCGACTGATGCACGAGCCACACATACGATCGGTACCTCGTGGGTCTCTGCCATGTCGATAATCGGTTGCGTGGAGCCTCTTACTGGGCTAAATGCAATGCCTGCGACGTTTTGCTGCACCATCGATTGAACACACTTTAAAAGCTTATCTGGTGAGTCGCCACACTGTGCTAAAAATAGCATATAGCCGTGTTTTTCTAGCTCTTCACTGATCCCAGCTGTAATTTCGGTATAAAAAGGATCTGTAATGTCGCGCAGGATCAAGCCGATCAAGTTTGATTGGTTTGATCTCAGGTTCGCCGCCGCTTTATTCCGCACATAGCCGAGCTCATCAATGGCCTTATTGACCTTTTTGATGGTGGATTCAGATATCCTTCCTTTATTACCTAATACCAGTGACACGGTAGATACCGAGACCCCCGCGTACTCTGCAACATCAGTGATTTTTATTTTTCGAGGGCTCATTAACAACAACTTATGGAATTTATTAGCACAGCTTAGGGTGCATTATAACGAAGTAAAACGTTATATCTATTTAACTATAACCTTATCAGGATCACAGTTTACATAATGTGTTTTACGTCGCGGTATTTACGTGATCAAAGTAACAATAATAGTAGGTAAAACGTTTTATCATTATTTTAGTGAATGAGTAAAGCGCTGGCAAAGATGGCTTATTAATCTATGTTGGCGTTTTTTTTGAAAATTTTGATAAAACGTTTTATCACATTGTACCTACAACAATAAAAAAAGGTTAGAGGTAGCCAATTATGTCTCAGACTTCCAAGAAAACTACACTTTGGGAATTTTTTCAAAGTCTCGGTAAAACCTTCATGTTGCCAGTCGCATTGCTTGCGTTCTCCGGTATCTTGTTGGGTGTCGGCAGTTCATTGTCTAGCAGCGCAGTAAAAGAAAGCATGCCATTGCTGGATAATATGGTGCTGCAGCTTATCTTCATGTGGATGACAAAAATTGGCTTAGTCGCCTTCATTTACTTGCCAGTGATGTTTGCTGTTGCGATTCCATTAGGCTTGGCACGTGAAGAAAAAGGCGTTGCCGCGTTCGCTGGTTTTGTTGGTTATGCGGCATTAAATTTATCGATTAACTTCTACCTGACAGTGGCTAATGTACTGGGTAACCCTGAACAGGAAGCTGCATATGGTGTGAAGTCGATTATTGGGATTGATTCGATTGATACCGGTATTCTCGGTGCGGTGATTGTCGGTATTATTGTTGCAAAACTGCATACGCGTTTTTATACCTATAAGATGCCTGATGCATTAGCATTCTTTGGCGGCGCCCGCTTTGTACCTATTATTACCACTCTTGTTTTAGGCGTTGTCGGTTTAGTTGTTCCCCTTATCTGGCCTTACTTTGCAGCCGGTATTAACGGTGTTGGTACGGCTATTTCCCATGCAGGCCCTTTTGGTCCGTTCTTATTTGGTACCGGTGAACGCCTATTATTGCCTGTTGGTTTGCACCATATTTTAGTGGCACTGGTTCGTTTCACTGAAGCGGGCGGCACGATGGATGTGTGTGGCGAGAGCGTTAGCGGCGCACTAAATATTTTCTACTCTGAGTTATCTTGTTCAACCACCGATGGTTTCTCTCCTACGGCAACAGCGTTCTTGTCGCAAGGTAAAATGCCAACATTCTTAGGTGGCTTACCGGGTGCCGCACTTGCTATGTATCACTGTGCTCGCCCCGAAAACCGCAGCAAAGTAAAAGCATTGTTGTTATCGGGTGTGGTGGCGTGTTGGGTTGGTGGTATTACTGAGCCGCTTGAGTTCTTGTTCCTATTTGTTGCGCCAGTTCTGTATTTCATTCATGCCATCTTAACGGGTTTCGGTTTCATGGTTATGGGGCTGTTAGATGTCACTATTGGTAATACCGATGGTAATATTATCGACTTCTTAATCTTTGGTGTACTGCAAGGTACAGCGACGAAGTGGTATGTGGTACCGGTTGTCGCGGCAATTTGGTTTGCGATGTATTACAGTATCTTCCGTTTCGCAATCACGCGCTTTAACCTTAAAACACCGGGTCGTGAAGTTGAAGTGCAAGACGAGTTGGCAGCAGCTGTAACAGGCGATAAAAACTTGGGTTACAAAGGCGATATTATTTTAGCAGCACTGGGCGGTGCAGATAATATTCTAGCGTTAGATAACTGCATTACGCGCCTGCGTATGTCGGTAAAAGATATGTCTTTAGTTAACGATGCAGTACTGAAAGCCAATGGTGCGTTAGGGGTCGTGAAGCTAGATGAGCATAATCTACAAGTGGTGATTGGACCGCAAGTTCATATGGTGAAAAATGAAATGCAAAGCTTAATGCCTGCATAAACGCGCCGACTTGTATTACGGGGAGCCTGGCTCCCCGTTTTTCTTTTCTGAATTTAAGGTTTGTTATGTTTGATTTTTCTACCACGGTGAATCGCTATGGTACGTATTGTACGCAGTGGGATTATGTCGAAGACCGGTTCGGTCAAGCTGATTTATTGCCGTTTACTATTTCTGATATGGATTTTGAAACTGCGCCATGTATTCAGCAAGCATTACAGCAACGTCTTGAACACGGTGTTTTAGGGTATAGCCGCTGGAATCATGATGATTTTAAGCTGGCGATAACTGGATGGTTTGATAAACGTTTTAATGTGCAGTTGCCTGTCGAATCGGTGGTTTACGGACCCTCGGTGATCTACATTATTTCTCAATTGGTGCAGATTTGGTCTGAGCAAGGCGACGGTGTGTTAGCACACACTCCGGCTTATGATGCCTTTGGCAATATGCTGAAGGCGAACCAACGTCAGTTGTTGGAAAGCCCATTATTAAAAACAGCTGAGGGTTATCAGATTGATTGGCCACAATTTGAAGCGCAGGCGGCATTGCCCCATTGCAAAATTTTATTATTGTGCAGCCCGCAAAACCCTACTGGACGGGTATGGACGAAGATAGAGCTGGAGCGAATGGCAGAAATTTGTCAGCGCCATAACATAAAAGTGATTTCTGATGATATTCATATGGATGTTGCGTATTCCTCATATATCCCTTGGTCTGAGGTTGCAATGGATAATGATTGGGCGCTGGTCACATCGGGTTCTAAATCCTTCAATATTCCCGCGCTGACGGGTTCCTATGCATTTATGCCTGATAAGGCAACACGTGAAGCCTTTTTACTGCAATTAAAGGCAGCGCACGGCTTATCTTCCCCGTCTATCTTGGGCGTTATTGGGCATATCGCAGCCTATCAACATGGTGATGAGTGGCTAGATGCATTGAAAGGCTATTTACATGCAAATCTAGAGTATGTCGCCGAGCGACTGAACTTGGAATTTCCAACTATTAACTATCAAGTACCTGACGGCACTTACTTAGCGTGGATCGATTTGAATTCACTGAATATCAATATGGATGAATTACAGCGCACTTTAATTAATGATCATAAAGTGGCCATTATGCGAGGTGATACTTATGGCTCTGCAGGTAAAGGGTACATCAGATTAAATGTGGGCTGTCCCCGCAGTAAAGTTGTAACAGGTGTGGCAGCGCTGATTACCGCATTGCAGACGATTCGGCAGTAATACATTTAAGTTATAAAAAATTGAATGTTAGTAAATACTTACCTACTTTTTATACGTTAGATTTAGCGTAGCTGAGAGTTGCTACGCTAAGTCTGTTGTTATGACTACCTACTGTTACTTTTTGGTTTAAGGTGTTACTTCAAACTGGGTGATTGAGGTTTTATTGGAGAGTTAACCTCGAGCATTCCAGTTGGTACTCGCTTCATTTGAGCCAGAGTGAGCCCAACCAATACCATACCCCCTCCAATGAGATGGTACTGACTAGGATGAACACCCAGCATCACAATACTCATACTGGCGGTAAATAACGGTACTAAATTCATGAACAAGGTTGAGCGTGCTGCACCAATTTGAGTTACCCCTTTTAGCCAGCACCATGGCGCAATAATTGAGGCAGCAAATGCGGCAAATGCGACCATAGGTAAGGCGCTAAGTGAAATGGCTGTTGTCTCGCTACTCAGCAATAAAGGCAGTTGAAGCAAGGCACCCAGAAATACTTGGCAATACACGGCGCACCAAGGTGTTAATGGTAGCTTCCAGCGATTCAGAAATACGGAATACAAAGCATAAGAAAGACTAGAAGCAAACATAAGCATGTCGCCTTGCTTTAACCCTTGTGTCAGTAATTGATTCGGGTTGCCTTCACTCAGCATGTATACCAAACCAATGAATGATATTAATGCCCCAATTAAGGTGTGGATTCGTAATTTCGTGCCTAGCAGGGGCACGGCGAGAAACAGACCAAATAAGGGCATTAGCGAAAGAAAAATCGCAATGTTTGTGGCGCTGGTGGTGTAAGCCGCGTAATACGCCAAGCTTTGGTTTAATACCATGCCGAGCGATGCCAGCACAGTTAGTTTTGTTAGGTGTGCTTTTATTTGCAGGCGTTGTCGATAAACGGTTGTAAGGCAGAAGGGTGTGAGCAACAGCAAAGCAAAAAACCAGCGATAAAATGCAATAGCCCCAGGCTCAATTGTGGCTGTTGCCATTTTACTAACCACGGCATTTGTCGCCCAAATGGCAACCGCTAAAATGGGAAATATAAAGCCGATAAACGGATAGTTAGCGTATCGACTCCCTGAGTGATGTTCAGTCATAGTAATTTTCTCTCATTGATGTAGGGGGATTACAAACTGTTAGGTAAAACGTTTTACCCAATGAGAGTGTTACATGGCGGGAGAGAACCTGATATGCCAAACCAGACAGTCAATTGACCGTGTCAGACAACGTACATGTGAACAAGGAGGAATGATGGATCAACGACAATTTATGCCCCAATTAGTTGAGCAATTGCCCACTGATGTCTTTATTCATTATTTCCATATCGCCGCAGGCACAGAAACCTTGCCCCATCATCATCGCTGGGGGCAGGTGCACCTTATTAAACATGGTGTACTAGAGATGGAAGTTGAAGGGCAGAAAATGGTGTCGCCTGCTGGGTACGCCATTTGGACACCTGCTAATGTGGTTCACCGAGCTTATAACCGTAAAGACATCGAATATTGTGCGATTAACATTAATCTGCACCTTGTGGCTCAGTTGCCCCAGCAAGCTTGCATGATTGCATTATCCCCTTTAGTGCAGGCAATTATCGATGATTTGGTGCATCGAGAAGTGGCGGCAGTTGATAACTATCAAGATCAATGCCTGACTGATGTTCTGATTGCTCGTCTAGCCTCTGCTAAGCGCATGGATAACTTCCTACCCACTACATCAGATACTTTGTTGAGTCCCATTCTAGCCTCTCTGGAGGCCGATCCTGCTGATACTCGCTCGTTAGGGGAATGGGCTAAACAGGTGTATTCCACCGAGCGTACATTAACCCGTCGTTTTCAGCGCGAGTTGAAGATGAGTTTTAATGAATGGCGACAGCGCTTAAAGGTGGTTCATGCTCTGCATTTATTGAAATTGCAGTATTCGATTAATGATGTCGCTTTTAGCCTTGGTTATAGCCAAGCCTCTTCATTTATAAAAATGTTTCGTCGTCAAACCGGTATGACACCAGAAGTTTACCGTTCGAAACTACTAACCCAGCAAGGCGAAAGGTAAAGCGATGATGAAAAGGTCACGATTGTTAGGAAACTTGATACGAATAAATATAAAAGATCACTTGAAGCAATGGATGCTAAAGAGTTGTACAGCAAAGCTGCAAGGGAGTGTGGATGAACAAGCGTTAGAGCGGTTATCTGAAGGGCAATTAAAAGCCTTGGTAACGAACGGTATAAGTAAAAATGAAAAATATGCCGCTCAGCAGTTACTGTTAAAAAGGGCGATGAAAGAGCGGGAAATAAAAAAGGCTCACACCCAAAAGTGTAAGCCTCAATAACGCTTTCCAAACCTTTCGGTTTAGTTCATGCCGTATTTCTTTAGCTTCTTACGAAGTGTACCGCGGTTGATACCCATCATAGTTGCTGCACGTGTTTGGTTACCACGTGTGTACTGCATGATTGTATCTAATAGCGGTTGCTCAACCTCTGCAAGCACTAGCTCGTACAGATCGTCGACTTCCTGACCATTTAACTGAGCAAGATAGTTTTTTAGCGACGCTTTAACAGAGTCACGTAGTGGCTTCTGTGTGATTTGGTCTTGTGACGTTACAGTTGTAACTGTTAACGCTTCGGAAGTCAGATTTTGTTCGAACATAATTCTGTAAGCTCTTCTAGTATTTATGCAACGTTTTCGAAGTAGCCTTGCAGCGCATCGATTTGCTCTTGAGCATTCTCGAGTGCGTTGAAGGACCGACGGAAATCACCAGCTGGTGCATGTTCTTTTAAGTACCAAGACACGTGTTTACGTGCAATGCGCAACCCTAAATATTCACCGTAGAAACGATGAAGTTCTTGAACATGTCCCAACATAATGCCACTTACCTCATCCATAGATGGGGCAGGCAGGTATTCGCCGGTTGTTAAGTAATGCTGGATTTCTCTAAAAATCCACGGTCGCCCTTGTGCAGGACGGCCAATCATCAAAGCATCTGCACCCGTATAATCGAGTACAAAGCGAGCCTTTTCCGGTGAATCGATATCACCGTTAGCAATTACCGGAATTGATATCGCTTGTTTAGCTGCTCTGATGTAGTCATATTCCGCTTCACCTTTGTACATGCAAGACTTCGTTCGCCCATGAAGCGCTAAAGCTTGAATGCCACATTGTTCCGCGATTTTCGCTATGTCGACACAGTTACGGTTGTCTAAATCCCAACCCGTACGCGTTTTTAGCGTAACAGGTACATCGACTGCACCCACAACGCTACGAAGAATCTCTTCAATTAACGCAGGGTGTTGCAGTAATGCAGAACCAGCCAAGCGTTTGTTAACTTTTTTCGCTGGACAACCCATATTGATATCGATGATTTGCGCACCGTTCTCAACACTAAATTGTGCAGCTTCAGCCATCAGCTTTGGGTCTGCTCCTGCTATTTGAACCGAGCGAATCCCCGATTCACCTTCATGAACCATTCGGTTCTGCGATTTAGCCGTTTTCCATAGATCTGGATTCGACGACATCATCTCGCTAACAGCCATTCCCGCGCCGTAGCGAAGGCATAGTTCACGAAATGGCCGATCGGTCACACCCGCCATTGGCGCGACTATCAGCTGGTTGTTTAGTTGATATGGACCGATTTGCAATGTCTGTACCTGACTGTGCCAGTAAGGGCGCGCATTTTACGCATTTTTTCCCTTTCTGAAAAGACCAATAATTGAGCATTTAGTTTTTGTTTAACAAAAACGTATGTTTTTCAATCGATTGTATATTTTTCGCACAATAAAAAAGGTGAATTAAAATAACTAATGGCGAAAATTACGCCTTACAACCTGAAATTCGGCACCATTCATCACGTGCAACAACTGGGTCTAATGCCAATTCGTCGCTGTAATATGTGGAGACGTCTTCAGCTTGAATTTCCAATACACCTGAAATTGCTAGCTTACCGCCCGGCTTCACTAGGCTTTTTATTACCGGTGAAAGCTCACGTAATGGACCCGCAAGAATGTTTGCAACCACAACATCTGCTTGTACGTCGTTCGGCTGATCTTTAGGTAGGAAAAGCTCTAATTTATCAGAAACACCGTTACGTTCTGCGTTATCGCGTGATGCTTGGATAGCTTGTGGATCGATATCGATACCAATGACTTTCTTTGCACCTAGCTTAAGTGCCGCAATGGCTAGAATGCCAGAGCCACAACCGAAGTCGATAATGGTTTGACCCGTTAGATCTTGACCATCAAGCCACTCTAAACATAACGACGTTGTTGGGTGAGTACCAGTACCGAATGCAAGACCTGGGTCAAGTAGTACATTAACCGCGTCTGGTTCTGGTGCTTCACGCCAGCTTGGGCAAATCCATAAACGACGACCAAAACGCATAGGGTGGAAATTAACCATCCACTCACGTTCCCAGTCTTTATCTTCTAATTGCTCGATTTTGTAAGCAAAGTCTTCAGCAATCAGAGGACTGTTCTTTAGCATGTTCAGCACGAAATCCATGTCGGCTTCAGCATCGTATAAACCAATAACATCAGTATCACCCCACAGGCGAGTTTCACCTGGCATTGGTTCGAATACTGGTGTGTCTTGCGCGTCAAGGAAAGTGGCAGATAAAGCCCCCGTTTCTTCCATTAACATATCGCCAATCGCTTCAGCGTTTTCAGCAGTTGCGTTTAGTTTGATTTGAATCCAAGGCATGGTAATTCGCTTATTATTTGGCTACGGTTTGAACATAAGGGCGAGATTCTAGCATGAAATTTCAGCAATCCACACCTATAGTGCATCAATCACATCAGCGGTTTTTATTGATATAAAAAAAGATAGCACCCTAGGCGCTATCTTTAAGATGTATTGCAGAGACTTATCTAAATCAATGTTGCGGTGCGGTTGCCATCGCAGGTTTGGTCAGGCTACCCAGCACAAAAGCAATTAGGCCAATGCCCAATGTGGGCACGATGGCATGTAATCCACCTAAGTCTGGCTTAATAACCGATAAGCCAATATAACAAACTAGGCCTGATATCATTGATGCCAACGCCCCTGTCGCCGATGCTTTTTCCCAGTATAACCCGAGCACTAATGGCCATAAGAACACCGCTTGCATGCCGCCAAAGGCTAATAGATTCAACCAGATGATCATATCGGGCGGGTTAGTTGCAGCAATAAATACCAAAATAGAAAAAATTCCGGTTACCCATAACGATAACTTAGAAAGGTGCTTGTTGGCATTTGGTCCTTCAGCGGCTTTGGGATTGATGTAATTGAGGTACAAATCTTTTAGCAAGGTGGCTGAAGCTTGGATCAGTTGTGAGTCAATGCTCGACATAATGGCCGCCATCGGACCCGCCAAGAAGATACCCGCCACCCAAGGGGATAAAACAGTCATCATCAAGGTTGGCATGATCTGATCTGGGCTGGCAATATCGGGCACGATAGCACGACCTAATGCCCCTGATAGATGCATGCCTAGCATCAGGAATGCCACCATTGCTGTACTGATCACCATTCCCCGATGCAATGAACGGCTGTCTTTATAAGCCATGCACCGAACGGCTGCGTGGGGAAGCCCTATTACCCCAAAGCAGACCAAAATCCAGAAGCTCAACATAAAGGGTTGGCTAAGAAAGTTATCAGGACCAAAGGGGGTAATCAATGATGGGTCAATGTGGTGTAATTCTGTTATCAGTTCACCGACACCGCCACCGACATGCACCACTCCTGCTAGCAGGGCAATGGTGCCAATAATCATCATAACCCCTTGCAATGTATCGGTCATTACAACGGCACGAAATCCGCCAATGGTCGTATACAAGCCAACAGTAACGGCAAAGATCATTAACCCTTGTGAATAGGGTAATCCGGTGACAGTTTGTAATAACCGTGCGCCACCCACAAATTGCACCACCATGGTGCCAAAGAAAGCGAGCAATAATGCTAAAGAAGCGAAGATGACGACCGCTTTATTTTTATAGCGTGCATATAAAATATCATTAAGGGTTAAGGCATTATGTCGTCGAGCTTCAATGGCGAATTTTTTCCCAAGTACCCCCAGTGTTAGCCACGCAGCAGGCAGTTGGATCATGGCGAGTAATACCCAGCCGAGTCCCATTTTATATGCGGCACCAGGCCCGCCAATAAACGAGCTGGCACTGGAATAGGTCGCTGCTAATGTCATGGCTAATACAAAGCCGCCCATGCTGCGATTGCCAAGCAGGTATTCGTTTAAGAAGCCTTTAGATGAGGTACTTTTACGTTGACTGAAAAATGCCAAAGAAAACACAGCGAGCAAATAGATCGCTAAAGGAATGAGTATTTGGCTATTCATGATCACTGTCCTTTTCAATTTCGAGAGACATATCTTGGTAGATGAACTTGACCATTAAGCCGCACAGTACCGTGAAGAGAATAGGGCCAATAATACAGGCGAGTAAAAACCACAGTGGAAAACCCCAATAGAGCTCAGGCAGAGTTGTTGTAATCTCTGTCGATGAGAAAGCATAGGCCGAAATATACCACCAGATGAAATAGGCAATCGCTAAGCCTACCGCCCATTTAGCCTCTTTATGAGCCTGATGATAACGCGCAGAGAGTGTTTTCATACGCTGTTGTCTCCAATTGTGTTGGCACTACTTCAAAGGAATAGAGAGAAGGAGAGTAATGCTCATACAAATAAAAAAGGGGGGTATTGTGGCAAAAGTTATTTATCAGTGCCACTGACCTGTATCAATTTGTCAGAAAATCATGTTGAAGAAAGGGGAAATAGCAGAGAAATCGAAGAGGAATACGGTGAAAGGTGTATAAAAAAGGCTACCCAAAGGCAGCCTAGATTTGTCTTCACGCGTTTATCGCGAAATTATTGTAGACCAAGTTTCTTCTCTAGGTAGTGGATGTTTGCACCACCATGTTGGAAGTTTTCATCTGCCATAATTTCTTGCTGTAGCGGGATATTGGTTTTAATACCATCGATGATTGATTCACCTAATGCGTTACGCATACGTGAAATTGCCACATCGCGGTTTTCACCGTATGAAATCAGCTTACCGATCATGGAATCATAATGCGGTGGCACTGTGTAGCCTGAGTAGATATGAGATTCCCAACGGATACCCATGCCACCAGGCGCGTGGAAGCGCGTGATTTTACCTGGACAAGGTAGGAAACGCTCAGGATCTTCAGCGTTGATACGACATTCGATAGCATGGCCACGAATTTGAATATCAGATTGGCTGAATGATAGTGGCTGACCAGCAGCAACACGAAGCTGTTCTTTGATCAGATCAACGCCCGTTACCATTTCTGTTACTGGGTGCTCAACCTGAATACGGGTGTTCATTTCAATGAAGTAGAACTCGCCGTTTTCGTATAGGAATTCAAACGTACCTGCGCCACGGTAACCGATTTCGATACAAGCACGCGTACAACGTTCACCGATGTACTTACGCATCTCTTCTGTGATGCCTGGTGCTGGTGCTTCTTCAACAACTTTCTGGTGGCGACGCTGCATTGAACAGTCACGCTCACCTAAGTGAATAGCATTACCTTGACCATCAGCCATGATCTGAACTTCGATATGGCGAGGGTTTTCAAGGAATTTCTCCATGTAAACCACATCGTTATTGAAGAACGATTTAGCTTCAGCACGTGTCATCGCGATAGCTTCTGTTAGTTCACCTTCAGTGCGAACAACACGCATACCACGACCACCGCCGCCACCAGATGCTTTGATGATGACAGGGAAACCAATGCGCTTAGCGAAAGATTTATTTCTCGCTTCGTCATCATCCAATGGGCCATCAGAGCCAGGTACACAAGGAACCCCCGCTTTTTTCATTGCGGTAATCGCGGACACTTTGTCACCCATCATGCGAATAGTTTCCGCTTTAGGGCCAACAAAAATAAAGCCAGAACGCTCTACTTGTTCTGCAAAATCAGCATTTTCAGATAAGAAACCGTAACCAGGGTGAATCGCAACTGCCCCTGTGATTTCCGCTGCACTAATGATGCGTGGAATGTTCAAATAGCTTTCAGTACTTTTGGCAGAACCAATACATACCGTTTCGTCTGCAAGTAATACATGCTTAAGATCGCGGTCAGCTGTTGAGTGAATCGCAACAGTCTTAATACCTAATTCTTTACAAGCGCGCAGAATACGAAGGGCAATCTCGCCTCGGTTCGCAATAACTAATTTATCTAACATAATAGGCCTCTGTTACTCGATGATAACAAGAGGCTGATCGAACTCGATAGCGTCGCCGTCTTCAGCAAGAATAGCAGTAACCACACCTGCTTTATCAGATTGGATTTGGTTCATCATTTTCATCGCTTCAACGATACAAAGCGTGTCGCCAACGTTCACAGATTGACCCACTTCAACAAATGCTTTTGCTTCAGGGCTTGGTGCACGGTAGAAAGAACCAACCATTGGAGAAAGAACTTGATGACCCGTAGGTTCAGCGGCAACAGGAGCAGCAACAGGTGCAGCCGCCGCTTCTACAGGTGCAGCTTGAGGTGGTGCAGCAAATTGAGGTGCAGCCATGTATTGCTGTGCAGGTAATGCAGATGCAGGTACATTACGGCTGATGCGTACTGATTCTTCACCTTCAGAGATTTCTAATTCAGCAATACCAGATTCTTCAACCAGCTCAATTAGTTTTTTAATCTTACGAATATCCATCTATCTTTCTCTTTATATGTTGTTCAGTTAGCTTTCTGATTGCAGGCGTCTTACCGCAGCATTCAGGGCGAATTCATAACCATCAGGACCAAGACCGCAAATTACACCGACTGCTTTATCTGATAGATAAGAGTGATGGCGGAATGGTTCCCTTGCGTGAACATTAGATAAATGCACTTCAATAAATGGAATTGCGACACCGAGTAGAGCATCACGAATGGCGACGCTAGTGTGGGTGAACGCAGCGGGATTGATAATAATGAAATCCACATTGCCATGAGCTTGATGAATAGCATCAATCAATTCATGTTCTGCATTTGATTGAATGTGATCTAATGTGACGCTTAGATTGGTTGCCTTGACAGTTAAATCAGCAACGAGTTGAGCCAATGTGTGATGACCATAGTGGCCTGGCTCTCTGAGACCTAGTAAATTTAGGTTAGGTCCGTTAATAAGTAAAATTCGTTTAACGGTCGACATCTTGACGTATATCCACTTGTTTTTGAGGTTTTACTCTAACAACATGCAATAAACTGCAAAGTTGCATCCCGATGAACTGATTTATACTGCCAAACAATGTTTGTTGAACGATTATAGAGAAATCACCGCAAATAGCAGCAAAATACTGGTCTAATCACCGAACTTACTGCGTACACTTGTAAGCTGTATGCGTATTCTATGGTTTTATTAGATGACTATTTTTACCGCAAGTTCAGCAGAATAGAGGCGAAAATATGGGGATGGTTCCATTTTTTACACATATTGAAGCTGTTTAATCAATTTGAGTGAGTGATTATTGCTACCGTAATCGACTTGTTTTTTGCATACATTTTTTTAGTGTAGCGGTTTTGTTTCGCAGATATCGAGACTTAGGTATAAAAATTCACACGTACAGCTGTACGTTTTGTAAGCAAATCTTTATTACGATAAAAAAATAGTCAGTGTTATTGCTGCAGTTATAAAAAAACCGCCAGACGGCGGCTTTTTTAAGCGGGTAGTGTGCTGTTATAAAATAGTTTGTTTTTCTGCGATCAGTTTATCAACCACGCTAGGGTCAGCGAGCGTTGATGTATCACCCAAACTTCCAGTATCACCCGTGGCAATCTTACGGAGAATTCGGCGCATAATTTTACCCGAGCGTGTTTTCGGTAAGGCATCGGTCCAATGTAAGAAGTCAGGGGTCGCAATCGGACCAATTTCTTTACGTACCCAATCTTTCACTTCTTTATGCAGCTCAGCGCTGGGTATTTCACCATCATTCAGTGTGATATAAGCATAAATTGCTTGGCCTTTAATATCGTGTGGTACACCAACAATCGCAGCCTCTGCTATCTTATCGAAAGCCACTAATGCGGATTCAATTTCAGCGGTACCCATGCGGTGACCTGAAATATTCAATACGTCATCGACACGACCAGTGATCCAGTAGTAACCGTCTTCATCACGACGCGCGCCATCACCAGTGAAATACATACCTTGGAAGGTTGAGAAGTAAGTTTGCTCGAAGCGTTCATGGTCACCCCATAAAGTACGCATCTGCCCAGGCCATGAATCAATCATAACCAAGTTACCTTCAGCGACACCTTCTAAGATATTCCCCATATTATCAACGATGGCTGGCTGAACACCGAAAAATGGACGAGTGGCAGAACCCGGTTTTAGTGCTGTCGCGCCAGGTAATGGCGTAATTAAGATACCGCCTGTTTCTGTTTGCCACCATGTATCAACAATAGGGCAACGGCTGTCGCCAATGGTACGGTGATACCATTCCCACGCTTCTGGGTTAATGGGTTCGCCGACTGACCCCATAATACGCAGTGAGGATCGTGACGTACCTTTAATTGCTTCTGTGCCTTTTGCCATTAATGCACGAATGGCTGTTGGGGCAGTATAAAGAATACTGACATTATGCTTATCAACCACTTCACTCATACGGCTGGTTGATGGGTAGTTTGGCACACCTTCAAATAGCACGGTTGTTGCACCATTAGCCAGCGGGCCATACACTAAGTAACTGTGACCGGTGATCCAACCAACATCGGCGGTACACCAGTACACATCGCCTTCTTGGTAATCAAAAACATATTTAAACGTCATGGTGGCATACACTAAGTAACCACCTGTTGTGTGAAGAACACCTTTAGGCTTACCTGTTGATCCTGAGGTATATAGAATGAAAAGAGGATCTTCTGCATTCATTTCTTCAGGCTCACAATGAGAAGACACGATTGCTGTTGCTTCATGCCACCACACATCACGTTCACTGTGCCACTCAACATTGCCACCAGTACGTTTCAGTACCATGACTTTTTCGATACTTGTGACACCTTTATTGGCTAAGGCATCATCGACATTCTTTTTCAGTGGTACTGCGCGACCAGCACGAACGCCTTCATCGGCAGTAATAACGACTTTTGCGTTGGAATCAATAATACGACCAGCAAGTGCTTCTGGAGAGAAGCCACCAAATACAATGGTATGTATTGCCCCAATTCGCGTACAAGCCAGCATGGCAATTGCCGCTTCTGCCACCATCGGCATGTAAAGACACACCACATCGCCTTTGCGTACGCCTTGGCTTTTCAGTGCATTAGAGAACTTACAAACTTGTTCGTGTAATTCGTTATACGTGAACGTGGCATCATCGGTAGGATCGTCGCCTTCCCAAATTATGGCGGGCTGATCGCCGCGAGTCGCGAGGTGGCGGTCAAGACAGTTTGCAGAAACGTTCAGTGTGCCATCTTCAAACCAGTTAACACTGACATGGCTAGTATCAAAAGAAGTGTGCTTCACTTTAGTGAATGGTTTGATCCAGTCAACAATCTGACCGTGTTCACGCCAGAAACCTTCAGGGTTGATAACCGATTGTTGGTACATCTCACGATATTGTTCATCATTTACGTGGGCTGTAGCTGCAATCTCTTGATTGACTGGATAAACATGAACTTCACTCATCGAACTCTCCTTAGTGTTTCCGTTTTTTGTCCAACCTGGGACCGGATAATATCGTTTGTCGCTATTGATACTAACTTCCGATAGATCAACGTTTGCCACAATTAGACTTTAGGATTAGAGAGCATGATCAATGTAGAAATTGTAGGTGTTACATCGAAATTACATAAAAAATCTTGCACCGTACGAGGCTTCTTGCATTATTTACGCTGAGCGGAGCGCCGGAAAATCACCGTGTTTCAGTCGTACATAAATCAAAGCGGCAGTAATCGTATCTTCGAGCGCGTCATGCCGCTCTGGTACCGGAAGGTCAAGGTGGCGACTAATGGCTTCTAAACTTAGATCGTAATAAGCATTAGGCAGCAGCCGTTCTAAACGGTCGTGATAAAGGTGGCTCACCTCTACCAATTTATTGGGTAATGCAAAACCAAATAAGCGTCGGTAATAGCGATCCAAAATCGTTTTGTCGTAGCGAATGTGATAACCCACTAAAGGGCGATTACCAATAAAATTAAGTAGTGTGGTTAAGGCCTCTTTTTCACCTAACCCAGCGCGTAAATCTTGATGGCGAATGCGATGAATCGCGATTGAATTAGCGTCTAAACTGATTGGTGCTCTTAGGGTTAAATGGATTGATTTACTGGTGAGTATACGATTTTTTTTAATGACAGTTGCCGCAATGGTAACCAACTCTGCACTGTGCGGATCAAGGCTGGTGGTTTCACAATCTACAGAGACAAGTTCATCACCCTGGTAGCGATTAAAAAGCTGAGCATAAGGGGTGTTTTTTAATTTTCGCTGATACCAATAACGTCGTAATAGGTTCATCATTAATCCCTTATTTGGTAGTGATAACCTAGCCATTCTTTAAATTTCTTTACCACATGAAGGCTGTGGCGCAGTAAGTCTCGTTCGGCACGACTAAGGTCACTGACGTTCAATTGCTGGCTTTGTCCACCGGTTTGGTGGTTAAGCTGGTGGCGCAAACGGGTTCTGATGAATAGTTTAAGGGCTTCGCTTAAATTAGACGCTGTGGTTGGCTCTAAAACTTTGCGCAATTCGAGTTGATGAATGCGTTCAAAGGTATTATTGGGTTCAATATTATTTTCTAAGGCTAATGCCCGAATACCATGAACGATTGGAAAGATCCCACCCCGTTTAATATCGACGCCATGCTTGGTCGATTTTATCTTACCAAACAGGGTTAAAGGTACGTTGAAGCGCAAAGCTGGACGAGTAAAGGTCGATAACAACAGTTCTTTTTCTGCTAACTGTTGATGTAAATAGTTTTGCAGTGGATTGAGTAAAACGCGGTTACCTGCGACAGCATGACTATCGGCAAGTATCGCTAAATCCATCATGGATTCTTCAGTTGCTTGTTGGCAAGAGCGACTAATCGTATGTAACCATTCACTTTGTGATTTCACCCATTTAGGGTTGTTCACCATGACTTTTCCTGGGCAAAGCGGGTAGCCGAGCTGCTGCAATGTTTGGGTTAATTTATTCATGACATTGGCACAGTCTGGCCAATCGACACCATCTTGAATAATGAGAGCATTATCTTGATCGGTTTTTAAAATTTGTTCGCCACGTCCTTCAGATCCCATTACGACGAAGCAGCAATAGTTGTGCATTGACGGTGGGACAATTAATTGAAAGGCTTTTTCGATAATTTGTTCATTTACCGAGGCGATCAACTCCATCACAAACAGCGTATGAATGCCGTTATTAAACAAGGTAGCCACTAAACGTTGTTGGCTACTGGCTGCGAGTGATAATTCTTCAATGGTTTCAGCTCGTGCAATGCGTAATGTCAGTACGTGAGAGTGAGTGGAAAATAAGCTCAAGACTTGCGTTAAATCTAACATGCCAACAACTTGCCCAGCATCAAGCACTTGCACCCGTTTCACTTTATGACGGGTCATTGCAATCATGGCATTAAACAAAAAATCATCTTTGTTGACGCTAATAACTGGCGTAGTGGCGATTTGGCTAACAGGGGTATCAGAAGGCAGTTGATCTAACATAACCGCATGCAGTAAATCGGTACGGGTAACAATGCCATATTGCGGTGTTGAATTCAGTGCAACCAAAGCGGCATCGAAACCTTTGCCCCGCATTTGTTCTGTCACCTGCTTTAAGCCCGTGTCATGAGGCACAATGAGGCAGGGTTGAATGTTGTCATTATCCACTTTTGTTAAAATGAATTCGGCGAGATTTTGTTGGCGCTGCGCTTCTTCAATTAATGTTTGACGACGTGCTAAATTGCCATCGAAATAGGCGGCGAATTGCCCGTTAGAATGATACAGCTCGATGAAAATTTCACGAGGTAAGAGATAACAGAGCGTATCTTCTAGCGCGATATAATCATGACGGCTTTTATTTTCAAGCTGAGCGCGTACATCGAACATATCGTCAGTAACGTAATGGGCATAGGTTTCCGTACCATCAGAAGAGGATTCTTCAACCCCGCCTTTGATGATAATAAACAAGTGATTGCACGCTTCACCAGTCGTGATGATTTTATTACCTTCACGGTAATAAGCGACATCTAATGCTTCTTTCAATACTTTTTGCTGAGCATGATGAAGGCGATCAAAGGGGGTGACTGATGTGTCGAATTTATCCGGCATGCTATACCTCGTCTTATAACCTATATCTTCATATAACCGATGACTTCATATAGTCAGTGTCGCTGATGTCGGTGATAAGCTCTAGACGACTTTAGTCTATACCCAAGTTACCTCAAAATGCAGGATTCTCGCTGAAACGAGCACCTTGAGGTAGCTTGGGTATATGATCCATCGCGTCATTTTTATTGTGGTTGTTGGTGAAGTATTTGAAGGTGCGATCAATATGCAAGCTCCCGTACATTTAAAGGGGAAAAAGAGATTGAAAGATTTGCCTTATTTATCTTTGGGGTTCTGGCGATAGGTTGGGCATAATGTCGGCATTATCTCCTATTATGCATTTTGGAATTGGCATGTTTCGTAGTAGTCCCTATGGATGGACCTCGCAATATCTGTTTGGTTTTTTCTTCACTTATGGTGTTTATCTTCCTTTTTGGGCGTTATGGTTTGCGCATTTAGGGGTGGATGCGTCTGATATTGGTTTGTTGCTGGGTTTAGGCCTTGGCGTACGCTGCTTAGCGAATGTTGTGCTGACCCCGCGTATTCATAATGTGGAGCATCTTATTCCAGCTCTACGCTGGTTTACATTAGCGTGTTTGATTGCTTGTGTTATCTATATTTTCTGTGGTGGCAGTCTGTGGGCATTAGCGGCGATCACAGTGTTGTTTAATTTGGCTGCAGGGCCAATTATTCCACTTTCTGACGCATTAGCTAATTTCTATGCAAAAGGGAAACACCTTGATTACGGGCGTACCCGCTTGTGGGGGTCTATTGCCTTTATTGCTGGTTCAACAATTGTTGGGATCTTAGCGGCTAAATATGGGGCAAGTGTTATTCCTTGGGTCGCGATTGCAGGCTTGGTGGTGGCATTATTATTTTCAATGCGCGCACCAACCATTATGCCGATTGAAACCGAATGTCATGATCAGCCCCGCCCGGCGTTAATCGACATCATCAAAAACAATAGCGTTATGCGATTTTTAATTATTGTCGCCTTGTTGCAAGGTAGTCACGCTGCCTACTACAGTTTCAGCGCGATTTATTGGAAAGAAGTCGGTTATAGCGAAGCCATTATTGGCTATCTATGGAGCTTTAGTGTGGTGGCTGAAGTGTGCGTATTTGCATTTAGTCAGCGTTTATTTGCTAAATGGAGCGTCGGCATGATGTTTCGCCTCGCGGCTATCGGCGTATTACTACGTTGGGGTGTGACCGCAACCATGACAGAGTTGCCAGCACTGGTGATGGCACAAGCGCTGCACGGTGTGACTTTTGCGGCGGCGCACTTGGCAGCTATTCGTTATATTCAGCATGCTAAAAGCAATCAGATGGTGGCATTACAGGCCCTTTATAATGCATTGCCATTAGGTGCATTTATGGCAATTATGACAGCACTCAGTGGTTGGTTATACGGCTTGTGGGGCGCGAATCTTTTCTGGTTAATGGCTGTAATGGGTATTCCAGTATTACTGATGAAAATTGAATCAAAACCACACAGTAATGATCAGTCGTCTGAGTTAGCACAACCTATGTCGACAAATTAAGAGAGTAAGACATTGTTCTTCTAGTCTTAATTGACCATTTTTAACGTATTACAGATCGGCACAGAAAGAACTGTGATCTACCCTGATTGGTGTACTTAATCAGATTGGTTAGTATGGGTTAACTTATCGTTAACACAATCAGGAAGTATCATGGCGCAAGGATGGATCGTCGTGCCGGTCTCGTTAGCCTATTTAGGGCTGCTGTTTTTTATCGCGTGGTATGGCGATAAGAAAATCAAATGGATGGCAAAATATCGCCCATGGATTTATAGCTTATCCATCGCGGTGTATTGTACCTCGTGGACCTTTTATGGCACGGTTGGTCAAGCCAGCCAAAATACTTGGTCATTCCTGCCTATTTACCTTGCTCCCATTATTGTTTTCACCCTCGGTTGGCGCATTCTTGCCCGCTTGATCTTAATTGCGAAACGCGAACACATTACGTCTATTGCTGATTTTATCGCGGCTCGTTATGGCAAATCTCAAGGATTAGCTGTATTGGTCACGATCATCGCCGTGGTTGGTATTCTGCCTTATATTGCTTTGCAGCTGCGTGCTATTACGATGGGGATTGACCTAATCGCCCCTGAGCTAGGTAGCGGGGTTGGCATTAATGAAATGGATACCGCGTGGTTGGTTACCCTCGCATTAGCCGCTTTCACGGTGTTATTTGGTACGCGCCATATTGATACCACAGAGCACCATCGCGGTATGATGATGGCTGTCGCATTTGAATCATTAGTGAAACTCGCTGCGTTCTTGATTGTGGGTGTTTTTGCGGTGGGCTTGTTATTTGAATTACCTGACTTACAAGCGGTTAAAGCATCATATTTAGAATCATCAATGCCAAACATTGGCAGCTTATTGATTCATACGATGCTGACGATGGCTGCGATTATTTGTTTACCTCGCCAGTTTCATACCATTGTGGTCGAAAATAATCGGGCGCAAGATTTACATAAAGCCCGTTGGATTTTTCCGTTATACCTCGTGTTGATGGGGATCTTTGTTTTACCACTGGCATTAGCTGGGCAGGCATTGATGATGCCGAATGTGTCTGCTGATACGTATGTGATAAGCCTGCCTTTACAGCAAGGGGCTGAAAGTATTGCGCTGCTGGCTTTTTTAGGAGGCACATCGGCTGCCAGTGGTATGGTGATTGTATCGACCATTGCGTTGGCGATTATGGTTTCCAATGACTTAGTTTTACCGTTAGTTTTACGCCGTTTAAGAGTGTCTGGAAAAAACTTTAGCGCCTTCTCTGGGTTGTTATTGAATGTACGTCGTGCGTTGATTTTACTGTTGTTATTATCGGCTTGGGGCTTTTATCAGATACTTGATAATATTCCATCACTATCAGCGATAGGCCTGTTGTCTTTTGCTGCCATTGCGCAATTTGCCCCAGCATTATTGGGCGGTATTTATTGGCGAAAGGGGAATAAAAAAGGCGTTTATGCTGGGTTATTTGGTGGCTCGATTATTTGGGTTATTACCATGATGGCTCAAACAAGTATGCTGGCTGGTAATGCAGATACAAACGTTTTACTTTGGCTACTTACCCCGCCACAACTTCCTATATTACAGAGTATAACGTCGGTTGATTGGGGCATGTTACTCAGTATTTTAGCGAATGTGACCTTATATACGTCGGTATCATTGATGACTCGTTCGTCGTTAACTGAACGATTACAAGCGGCAACATTCGTGGGTGCCCCGTTACCTGAAGCTGAAAATGCGAGCTTATATCAGACGCGTGTCACCGTCGCAGAATTAGAAATGTTAGCGGCACGTTTTGTCGGTCGTAAGCGTGTGCATCATGCTTTTCGTCAATTTGCTGAACAACATCAAGATCCATTATTACCTCAACAGCAAGCATCAGGTGTCTTAATCCGTCATACCGAGCGAGTGCTTGCTGGAGTATTTGGGGCATCTTCTGCTCGTCTGGTATTAACCTCTGCGTTGCAAGGGCGAAATATGCAGCTTGAGGAGGTGGCCACCATTGTCGATGAGGCTTCTGAGTTGTTTGATTTCAGCCGAGGTTTATTGCAAGGAGCGATTGAACATATTAGCCAAGGCATTACTGTTGTAGACAAGCAATTAAGGCTGGTGGCATGGAATCAACGTTATCTTGAGCTATTTACCTTTCCTCCGGGCTTAATTCAAGTGGGCCGACCCATTGCGGATGTGATCCGGCATAACGCAATGGAGGGATTATGTGGATCCGGCGATCCTGAAATGCATGTTGCCAAACGGGTCGATCACTTGCTGCGAGGTACTGCGCATACGTCTTCCCGTGTTCGTGCTGATGGGCAGGTTATCGAAGTACAAGGTAACCCGATGCCGGGCGGTGGTTTTGTGATGAGCTTTATTGATATCACCGCTTTTCGTCAAGCAGAGCAAGCGTTGAAAGATGCCAATGAACACCTAGAAGCACGGGTACAAAAGCGAACTCAAGAGCTGGAACAATTGAATCGTCGCTTGGTCAATGCAACACAACAAGCGGAGCAACAAGCTCAGTCAAAGAGTCGATTCTTAGCCGCTGTGAGTCATGATTTGATGCAGCCGTTAAATGCCGCACGTTTATTTTCATCTTCGTTATCAGAGCTTGCGAAAGAAGATGAGACGATTAAGTTGTCACGCCATATTGAAAGTGCCCTCGGTGCTGCAGAAGATTTGATTGGTGACTTATTGGATGTATCGCGACTAGAAGCGGGTAAACTACAAGTGAATGTTCATCCATTCCCTATCCGTGAAGTACTCGATACTTTGAGCGCCGAATTTGGTGTTTTGGCAAAACAACAGGGCATTCAATTTGAAGTGCTAAAAAGTAACGCCGTCATTGTGTCTGATCCTAAATTATTGCGCCGTGCATTACAGAACTTTTTAACCAATGCATTCCGTTATAATCCACATGGCAAAGTGTTATTAGGTGTGCGCCGAATTAAAGGTAAATTACAGATTGAAGTCTGGGATAACGGCCCAGGCATTCCTCTCGAAAAGCAGACGGATATTTTTGATGAATTCACGCGTATTCAAACGAGTGGTGCAGACCACGGGTTAGGGCTGGGGCTGGCAATTGCCCGTGGGATCAGTCGTGTGCTTGATCACCCGTTATCGCTACGTTCATGGCCAGGTCAAGGTACTGTTTTTGCGCTCTCTGTTTCTCGTGGGGTATTAACTCAGAAACAACAAACAGTGATCTCTCAGCAGGCGGCAGAAAAGGCAGCACCACTGAATGGAGTACGTGTGCTATGCGTCGATAATGAGCCTGAAATATTACTAGGGATGGAAACGTTACTGGTGCGATGGGGCTGCGATGTGCGTTTAGCTGAAAGCGTTGTAGGCACTATTCAGCAACTGGAAGATGGCTGGGTGCCAGAGTTTGTATTAAGTGATTATCACTTGGCCAATAACCAAACTGGGTTGCAAGTTCTGCAGCAATGTAGTCTACGTTTGGGTAAAAATTTCAAAGGAGCAGTCATTAGTGCCGACCGTACATCAGAAACCCAGCAGGCTATTCGAGGGCATGGTTTTAGTTTTATTAGTAAACCCGTAAAGCCGTTGAAGTTACGCGCGTTATTGAATCAGCGCATGAAAAGCGTAGTAAAAAGCTAATTAATGGAATTGGTATAACATAGCTTGAACATTGGATAAATAGATAAAATAAAACGGAGCAGGGTGCTCCGTTTTTGGCTCTAGCCAACGTATTACTTACGCTGTGAATTTCTTATCAACACATGTTTTAGCGATTAATGGTCGTGTGCTTCACCCGCACCTTTAGGGTAACGAATAGATTCAACCATATCTTGAACATCTTTCGGTACTTCAGCAGTGAACTTGTTAACCACAATTGAAACAACGAAGTTCAGACACATACCTAACGTACCAATACCTTCTGGACTGATACCAAAGAACCAGTTATCAGGTGTGCTTGCCGCTGGGTTGATAAACTTGAAGTAGATAATGTACGAAGCCGTAAATGTAATTCCCGTTAGCATGCCCGCAATCGCACCTTCTTTGTTCATCTTCTTATAGAAGATACCCAAAATAATCGCTGGGAAGAAAGAGGCTGCCGCTAAGCCGAACGAGAAGGCAACAACCTGAGCAACAAATCCTGGCGGATTAATACCAAGGTAACCAGCACCGACTATCGCGAGAGCTGCACCGACTCGTGCCGCTAATAGCTCTTGTTTGTCGGTCATGTCGGGTTTAAAGCCTTTCTTTAACAAGTCATGAGATATCGAGGTCGAGATAACCAGTAGTAGACCAGCTGCGGTTGATAGTGCAGCGGCTAGGCCACCAGCAGCCAACAATGCCACGACCCAGTTAGGTAAATTTGCTAACTCTGGACTTGCCAATACGATGATGTCGCGGTTGATATTCATTTCGTTACGCTCATCGCCCGAATAGAACATTTTACCGTCGTTGTTTTTATCTTCCCACGTAACTAGGCCAGTTTTCTCCCAGTTTTTAACCCAGCCTGGTGCTTGTTCTGCAGATACACCTTGCATCTCTGGGCCGTTGATTGTCTCAATCATATTGATACGAGCAAACGCGGCAACTGCAGGGGCTGTGGTATAAAGTAGCGAGATGAATAGTAGTGCCCAGCCAGCAGAAATTCGTGCATCTTTCACGCGAGGAACCGTGAAGAAACGAATAATAACGTGCGGTAAACCAGCAGTACCTACCATCAATGCAGAACAGATAAAGAATACGTCAACCATACTCTTTGAACCATCGGTGTAGGCTGTGAAACCTAACTCTGTGGTTAATCCATCAAGCTTATCAAGTACGTATGTTTCAGACCCTGTTAGCGTAGAACCTAAACCAAGCTGTGGGATACTGTTACCCGTCATCATGATTGAAGTGAATACCGCTGGCACAAGGAATGCAAAAATGAGAACACAAAATTGTGCAACCTGCGTGTAGGTAATGCCTTTCATTCCACCAAGTACGGCGTAGAAGAAAACGATACCCATACCGATGATGATACCCATGTTGATATCAACTTCGAGGAAGCGGGCAAATACAACCCCAACCCCACGCATTTGACCTGCTACGTAAGTAAAGGAAACGAAGATGGCACAAAAGACAGCTACCATACGTGCAGTTCTAGAATAGTAACGCTCACCAATAAAATCAGGCACAGTAAACTGACCAAATTTACGTAAGTAAGGCGCAAGGCATAATGCGAGAAGTACGTAACCACCCGTCCAGCCCATTAGGTATACACCGCCATCGTAACCAACGAATGAGATGATACCTGCCATTGAAATAAACGATGCTGCCGACATCCAGTCAGCTGCGGTTGCCATACCATTCGCAATAGGATGCACCCCACCGCCAGCAACGTAGAATTCACTTGTTGTTCCTGCGCGTGCCCAAATGGCAATACCGATATACACCGAAAAGGTGAGACCCACTAAAATAAACGTCCAGGTTTGGATATCCATAACTAACCTCTTAGTCTTCTTGTACGTTGAACTTACGGTCGAGTGCATTCATACGCACTACGTAGACAAAAATCAGTGCAACAAAGGTGTATATGGAACCCTGTTGTGAGAACCAAAAACCTAATTTGAAGCCACCGATTTGGAAGTTGTTAAGAACATCGACAAATAAAATGCCGGCACCGAACGAAACCATGAACCAGATAGCGAGTAGGTAAGCCATTGTACTGAGGTTTTCTTTCCAGTAGGCCTTAGCCTGCTCCTTGGATTCAAACGCCATTGTCATCTCCTTACACGTCATGTTAATAATCGCGGCAAATTGCGCGTTAATAAAATGTTACAGAAAGACAATAGCAACGATCCCACAAGTAAACAGTGCAACTTTAGTCGTGTTAGAAACTGAAAAATCGCCCAGAAACAGGCGATTTTGTGAGGTGAGATGGATAATCAGTATGTTAATAACTTGTTGTGTTAGCCAAAGGTCTAAGTCATTAAATAAAAATCTTTGATGCCAATCAGCAGATTGTTTACTGCTACTGCGGCAAGGATCAAGCCCATCACTCGGCTGATAATAGCTGCCCCTACATTGCCGATATATTTCTGGATTTTATTTGCCCCAAGCATCAATAACAACGTGACTAATAAAACACTCAGCATCACCAATGTCGTGATCATTTGATCGCCCAGCGAATAACGGTTGTTATCCGTTAGCATCACCACTGCCATCATGGCTCCTGGTGATGCAATGGAAGGCACGGCTAAAGGGTACACCGCTAAACTACCGAGTTCAGAGTGCTGGACCTCTTGTTCGCTTAGCTTACATTCTTGATCAACTTTACCTTCGCCAAAGATCATGGTTAGGGCAAAAAGTAGCAGAACAAGCCCTCCGGCAGCTTGGAAGGCGGGTAGGGGAATCTGCATCGCTTCCAGTAATATCTGACCGATAATAATAAAGAACAATAAAATGCCGGCAGAGATAGCAATAGCTTTTAGTGCGACTAAGCGGCGCTGTTGTGCATTCAGGTGGCTGGTTTGAGCAAGGTATACGGGCACTGAGCCGATAGGATCGACAACAGCCCAAATGAGGACGAACTGAGTGAAAAGGACGCTGAGCAAAATAACCCCCTAGATTAAAACTGTTAATGACGTGAAAGAATAATTACTTTTTGCTGGTTTTTTTTATGATATTAATGATGTTAGCAAAAATAGATGCTTTTAATGGGATTATTTTGATATTAAATTGTATTTAAATTTATCATGTTCGGATAAAGCCCCACTATTTACAGTGGCTAATGAGTGATTGTTGTGTTCTTGGTTGGTTTTAAATGGAATCGAGTTGAAGTCGCTGTTTAGGGGGCTGGTTTGAAGGTTATTATCAGGTATCAACGAAGATAAATTAATACCTGATGCTTTTATAACCTATTGGGTTAAATCCATTTGCTGTAATATGATCACGGCTTGAGTACGATTCTTAACCCCGAGCTTGCGAAAAATAGCGGTCATGTGAGCTTTGATTGTTGCTTCTGATACATTCAACTCATACGCAATTTGCTTATTAAGCAAACCATCAGACAGCATGCATAACACTTTATATTGCTGGGGAGTTAGTGAGGCTATTTTCTGGGCAAGGTCATTAATTTCATCATCTTCATCCCCGAGCCCTTCAGGAAAAAAGGGTTCTCCTTCGAGTACTTGATGTAGAGCGCTGATTAGCGCGCGCATATCACTTGATTTAGGAATAAAGCCAAATGCCCCATGGCTGCGAACCTGCTTTACAACCGTAATCTCTTCACTGGCAGATATCACGACGATGGGTAGGTCTGGATATTGGTTACGCAGTTGAATTAAGCCTGACATGCCATTCGCGCCCGGCATTTTTAAATCGAGCAGCAATAAATCTACATCATGTTCTTTCTCTAATAAGCTGAGCAGAGTATCAAGCGATTCAGCTTCGAGTAGATTGGCACCACTGATCGCCATATGCACCGATTGAAAAAGTGCATTACGAAACAAGGGGTGATCATCAGCGATAACAATCGTGTATTGAGCGTCCATGGCTACCTTTTCATTATTCTTTTTAGTTACGCTATCACTGCTATAAAACCAGATCAATTTGTTAACACTCAAGATAAGAGCTGGATCAGTCCTTTGGTTAACCGTGATGTAATGCATGATGAAATTGTAGTTAAGTTGTTCAAACATATAGTCGCTATGTTATGAGGGAATGTAATTATTAATGAATCAATAGATGATCCGAAAAATTGATCAACGAAATGATGGCCAGCGTTATTTTGAGCAACAACAATTTCAACGCCAAGAGCAGGGCTGGAAGTTAATTATTGGTACTTCGGTATTGTTATTAGCGTTAGTAGCCGTAGAGTTGTTTTGGTTGGTGCCAACGGCGACCAGTTCGAGTAAATCTGCTTTTAGTGGATTTGTTGCGGTGATTGGTATTATTTCCTCTGTGCTCTGGCTCGTTGTTCAGGCTGTACCATTTAAAGTGCGCTGGCAAAGTGTTTCCGTCGCGCTGGCGTGTTTATTGGGTGGTGGATGGGCGCTGCTCTTTCCATTACTGATCCAGCAATCTCACTTTTTTAGCGTTTATGCTTACAGTGATCTGTTTATATTTCTTTCGGTCATTGCGTTTTTTAGTTATCGACCTGCACTGTATTTGGCAGTTTTACCTATCCTCTGTTCGTTATTAGTAACGGATATGTACTTTGGTGGTACCAATAATGCGATAACATTTCTGAGTATGGGTAGCCGACTGATCATTATTATTGTGGTGCGAGAGTGTCTCTATCATTGGTTTCATGCTTCAGTCTGGCATGAATTTGAAGAGAAGCGTTTACGTAAGGAGCTGGCATCGGTGGCCTTGATCGATCTGGTTACTGGGCTGCAAAATGATAAACACTTTGAGCTAATGCTGGATCGGGAAATGATGGCCGCTCGCCGTCATAACAGTGATCTCACCGTGATGATGATTAATATTGAGCCGATGCATTTGTATGCCATGACATGTGGTCATCAGGCTTGTGACGATTTACTTAAGCGCGCCACCAAAGGCTTACGGCGCGGGGTGTATCGCCCACGGGATTTTATTGCCCGTGTCGGTAGCAGTGAATTTGCTTTATTGCTGCCAGATACCGATGCTTCCGGTGCAGAAATTGTTGCCGAGCGTATGCAAAGGCATGTCCATCGTTGCTGTGATATGTTGGTGAAAGGGGAGTTAGAACAACCAATGGCCGTTATGATTACCATTGTGGAATGGGCACCAAATGTAAATGTGAGAACAATGCGCAGGTATATGCGGGATGCTCGCAGCCAGCTAAACCTTGATGAGCCGCAGAAGTGCGCAGATAGCGTGTCGTATTATGATCCCGTAAAGTATCGTTGAATAATCATTGAGTATAAAAAAGAGCACATTATGTGCTCTTTTTTTATCGCTGTTATCTGATTCAGTTAGCGAGTTGTTGCTTATTTAAGTGCTTGAGAAAGGGTTTAGCTTTCATAAACCCCGTCAATCGAGCATTAGGCACTCGGTTTCCCTGACCATCCCAGAAATCGAGAGTCGGTAAGCCTAGTACGTCTAGTTCCTGTAGTAGCTTAATGTCTTGTGGTGAGCTTTTTGTCACATCCGCCTGCAGCAAAACAAACTTGTTTAGCTCGGGCATAACCGAAGCATCATGGAAGGTGTACTTTTCAAACTCTTTACACGCCACACACCAATCTGCGTAAAAATCTAACATCACGGGTTTGCCTTGTGCTTTTGCCGCAGCTAATGCGCTATTAAGCTCGTCGATATTAGCGACACGTTGAAATTCTATGTTATTTGACTCACTTGTTGCTGCTGGTTGTGTGCCAGTAATAGCTTGATACAACGGCTGGGTTGCAATGAATAACCCTAAGATAGCCACAACAGCCAATGTACTGCTACGCCATGATGCCGGCATGGTGGTTTTGATGTGATACAACCAACCAAATGCTGCAATGCCCAATGCAGACCATAAATAAGGCACCCACTGATGCGGTAAAATACGCTCTAGTAAGAAAATAGGCACGGCTAATAAAATAAACCCGAAGAATATTTTTACATGGTTCATCCAGTTGCCAGCTTTAGGTAGCAGCTTATTGCCAAACATTGCAGCAAGAACCAGAGGGATCCCCATACCGATGGCGAGTGCATACAAGGCTACGGCTCCCGTTAGCAAATCGCCACTTTGCGCGACATACATTAGCGCGCCAGATAATGGGGCTGTCGTGCATGGTGAGCAGACTAAGCCAGAAATAGCCCCCATGGCAAATACGCCACCGACACTGCCACCTTGCTGCTTGTTGCTTAGGCCACTTAACCATGTTTGCACACTGCTTGGCAGCTGTAAGGTATAAGCCCCAAACATAGACAGTGCAAGTAATACAAACATGACACTTAATGCAATTAATACATAAGGGTGCTGCAGTGCTGCTTGGAATTGCATGCCAGCAGAAGCAACCACTAACCCTAATAAGGTGTATGTCAGCGCCATGCCTTGCACATAAATAAAGGCCAGTCGAAATGCCCGACCTTGGCTAAGTTTACCGCCCCCTAACACAATACCGGTCAGGATTGGGTACATCGGAAGTACACATGGCGTAAACGCTAAACCGACACCTAAAGCAAGGAACAAGAAGGGGGTCCACCATTGAGCAGCCAGATCGCTAGCCAGTTGATCTTGTTGCGTGGCAGGTGCTGCAGTCGTTGCCGAGTTTGTTGCGGCAAGGCTTGAAGTATTGGTTGGTTGTACTGTTGGTGTTATGGCAGACGTTTGAGCCTGCTGGTCAGTACCTTCACGAGTATCTATGCTATCTGGTGTGTTAGTACTCACTTTTGCTTTTGAGCCGATAACAGCTGATAGCGGTACTTGACGGATTTCTGGCGGGTAGCAAAATCCAGCCTTGGCACAGCCTTGATAACGCACGGTGATTGTCGAGTTATTGGTGGCTTCAAGAATGGGCACTGTCACTGTTAGTGGGTCGGTATAAATATTGACTTGGCCAAAGAACTCATCTTTGTATGGCTTACCAGGAGGGATATCAACCTGACCTAGCTGTGCATTATTGCCGGTAACAGATAATTGATGTTGATACAGGTAGTAACCCGGTTTAACTTGCCAATCAAGGTAAACACGATCACCTTGTTGGCTAAAATTAAACGGAAAGGCTTCATCAACTGTGACAAATTTGCTGGTGCTTTGGGTATCACCGAAGAGCCCTGATAGCGAAAATTCAGCCCGTATCGGCAAGCTAAACACACTAATTAGCAGAGTTCCCAGTATTAAAAAGAGGGAAACGATGCGGGGTATCCCGCGATTTTTGTTCAATCCAATCATGCTTATTTGACTCTTCTACAGGTGATCCCTGATTAGGCTATTATATCCATTAGGAACATATTAATGGCATTAACGTGTCGTTCTCATTAGTACCATTACCGTAACTATACTCTCTAGGACCGCCTTTTAAACATATTGGTTTCATTGTTGGGCAATCAATTTATGTTCCTGCAAGTGCATTTCGCATGAAATCGATAAAACACGTGATATGGTTTGGTACATACCCCAAGCGTTGATACAGCATATAAATGGGACGTGGTGGGGAATACCAGTCATCCATCATGGTGGTGAGAGTGGCTTTTTCTAGGGCGTCTGCTACTACATAGTTAGGTAAACATGCGATACCTAACCCGCTTATTGCTGCTTGTTTTACACTATTTAAATCGGCAATTGCCATACGTACAGGGGAGTTGACCCAGATCGTTTCTGGGTGTGTAACATCAGTTTTATAAGTGAGTGCCCACTCAAATTCTGGCACTGTAGCCAAGCGGGAATGGTGGTTTAATTCATCAGGGTGATGCGGTGTACCATACTGCGAAAGGTAGTTTGATGATGCGACGAGGGTACGTTGTGATTCGCCAATTTTAGCGGCGGCAAAGCTCGAGTTGGGCTGCTGCCCCACCCGAAAAACAACGTCGTATTGCTCTGGGCTGTAATCATGGTGTTGATTCGATAAATGATTAAGCGAAAGTGTGACTTCTGGGTAAAGTGCCAAAAACTGATTGAACAATGGCATGAGTTGATACGTTAGCAAACCAACAGGGGCAGAGATACGCAACGCCCCTCTCGGGTTCGAGCTGCTGGTATCCATTAATTCGCTGGTCGTGGCTTGTAATTCGTCAAGCAATGGCTGGCAGCGTTCAAAGTAATTTTGCCCTAATGGGGTTAAGGCCACATTGCGGCTATCGCGAATAACCAGTTGGCTGCCAAGCGTATCTTCTAGTCGTTGTAATCGACGGCTCAGGGTCGCAGGGGGGATGTCTAACGCATTGGCTGCTGCTCTAAAACTTCCATGCTGGGCTATCGCAATTAGAGCGCGTAGGTCGTCTAGCTTCATACCATTTTTGCATCGCTGCATAACGCTTTTACCTCTATCGCAGGGCTTATCTAATCTACTATTATAAGTGTTCAGGCTTTCCTGTCTTAAGCCTGAACTGTAACAAACTGAGACATATCAAATAAGTTGTTGGGGAATAATAGCTTGTTTGGCTCGAACAAAGACGATGGGAATCCGTGTTTGTTCATGGTCTTCGCCCTAGGATGGGGCGGAGATTTAATTCTTCACTTTACTGCTTTGTGAGCAACCTGCTCAATCTACGTCTTCGAAATCATCATCTGGCACATCTTGCTGTCTTCAATACCTCTTCTACTCAACCTTTGATATCTCTAGCATGTCGTATTATCTCTGTATTTATCTAGCATCGACTGACTATTTATTGTCATTTGATACTAATCAAAATAACTACATGCCCTAATGTATCTATAAAAGAAAAAGGCTACCCGAGGGTAGCCTTAGTTGTATGTGCTTGTTTAGCGATTAAAGAATAATTCCGCCAATCAAGAAGCCTAGCCCTACTGACGTAGAGATAGTTACCACACCTGGAATAAAGAATGGGTGGTTAAATACAAGGTTACCGATACGTGTAGAGCCTGTGTCATCCATCTCAACCGCTGCTAGTAGCGTTGGGTAAGTAGGTAGTACGAACAGCGCACTTACTGCTGCAAAAGATGCGATAGCAGTAAGAGGAGCAACACCGATAGCCAATGCCGCAGGCATTAGAGCTGTAGTTGTTGCACCTTGAGAGTAAAGCAACATAGATGCAAGGAACAAGATAAGTGCTAGCATCCATGGGTAGTCACTAAGTAGTGAACCTGCTACTTCTTTAATGCCATCAACGTGTGAGTTAACGAATGTAGAACCTAACCATGCCACACCTAATACACAGATACATGCTGTCATACCAGAGCGGAATGTAGGTGCTGCTGCAATTTTAGACGCATCGATTTTTGTAAAAGTCACGATAGCTGCAGCTGCTGCTAGCATAACTGTCATGATTGCTTCGTTACGACCAAGCGCTGGGTTCTCAATAAGACCCACAGAGCTTGAGATTGCTGCTGCGTAGCAAACAACAAATGCGATTGCGCCAAGGAAGATGAACGTTGCAGGCTTCGCAGTTGGTAGTATCTCACGCTTACCAGAACCTTTAAGCTTGATAAGACCTTTTGCTAGGCGATCTTGATATATAGGATCATCTTTTAGTTCACAGCCTAGGAAGTTAGCAACGAATGCACCAACCATACATGCGATGAACGTTGTTGGAATACAAATCGCAAGCAGTGTTAGATAACCAATGCCCATTGGTTCAAGCAGACCAGAGAAGAAAACAACAGCCGCTGAAATTGGTGATGCAGTAATCGCAATCTGAGATGCAACAACCGCAATAGAAAGTGGACGTGAAGGACGAATGCCTTGCTCTTTAGCTACTTCAGCAATAACTGGAAGGGTAGAGAATGCAGTGTGTCCTGTACCCGCCATCAGTGTCATAAAATATGTCACGATTGGCGCATAAAAAGTAATGTGCTTAGGATTTTTTCGAAGGAAGTTTTCTGCTAATTCAACTAACCAGTCCATACCACCCGCTACCTGCATTGCTGCAATCGCTGTGATAACTGACATGATAATTAAAATTACATCAACCGGAATAAATGCTTGGCTTGTTGGTACCCCTAAAAATAGCGATAACACAATAACACCAGCACCACCGGCAAGACCGATACCAATACCACCAATTCTTGCGCCTAAATAAATAAACGCGAGAACAACAAATAGTTCTACACCAATCATTAGATTTGTCCTGTCTTTAAGTTAAAAAATAAATAAAAAATATAAATGGGAATTTTGTAGCAAGGAGGCGCGGGTTTCCTTCCTGAAAACCCGCTTTATTATTTAGCGGTTACGTTAGTTATAAATTAGTTATAACGCTTCGCTTTGTATTCTGGGTGCATTAGGTTCTGTACAGAGAAGATGTCGTCTAGTTGCTCTTCAGTTAGAAGACCACGCTCAAGTACAACTTCGCGTACGTTTTTACCTGTTTCAGCACAAATCTTACCAACAATGTCACCTTCGTGGTGGCCAATGAATGGGTTTAGGTAAGTCACGATACCGATTGAGTTAAATACGTAACTTTCACATACTTCTTTGTTCACTGTGATACCAGATACGCACTTATCACGTAGGTTCACACAGGCATTTTTCAGTAGTGAAATAGATTCGAACAATGCTTGACCGATAACCGGTTCCATTACGTTCAACTGAAGCTGACCTGCTTCTGCTGCGAAAGTAATTGTAGTGTCGTTACCAATAACCTTGAAGCAAACTTGGTTAACTACTTCAGGAATTACTGGGTTTACTTTAGCTGGCATGATTGAAGAACCTGCCTGCATTTCTGGTAGGTTTAGTTCGTTCAAACCTGTACGAGGACCAGAAGAAAGTAGACGTAAGTCGTTACAAATCTTAGATAATTTAACCGCAGTACGCTTAAGAGCACCGTGGATCATTACGTATGCGCCACAGTCAGACGTTGCTTCGATTAAATCTTCTGCTGGTGTACATGGTAGACCAGTGATTTCAGCAAGACGCTGAACAGCAAGTTCTTGGTAACCAGTCGCAGCGTTTAAGCCAGTACCGATAGCCGTTGCACCTAAGTTCACTTCAAGTAGAAGGTTTGCTGTGTACTTAAGGTTTTTGATTTCTTCTTTAAGAAGAACTGAGTATGCGTGGAACTCTTGACCAACAGTCATTGGTACAGCATCTTGAAGCTGAGTACGACCCATCTTTAAAACGCCTGCGAATTCTTTATCTTTCGCGTCGAAAGCACCTTTTAGGTAATCAAGTGCTTCAATCATTGTCATGATGCTGTTGTATACAGCAACACGGAAGCCTGTTGGGTACGCACAGTTAGTTGATTGCGATTTGTTTACGTGATCATTAGGGTTAACGACGTCGTATTCGCCTTTATCTTTACCCATCAGTTCAAGAGCAAGGTTAGCAATAACTTCGTTTGCGTTCATGTTCACTGAAGTACCGGCACCGCCTTGGAAAACATCAGATGGGAATTGATCCATGCACTTACCAGTGTCTAGAATTAAATCACATGCTTTGATGATGTAGTTACCAACTTCTGAAGGAATAGCGCCTAGCTCTTTGTTCGCCATTGCAGCTGCTTTCTTAGTGAAAACCATACCGCGAACAAAATCAGGAACGTCAGAAATTGTAGTGCTTGAGATGTTGAAGTTTTCAACAGCGCGAAGTGTGTGGATACCCCAGTAAGCGTCAGCAGGAACGTGACGTTCACCAAGTAAATCTTCTTCAATGCGAGTAGCAACATTTAGAGTTGCTTCATTCTTTTCAAGATCAATCATCTGAGACATAAATATAGCCTTTATGGGGAATCTGCTAATAAAAATTCAAACTTTGAGCCAGTTCTGAATAAGAATCCATTCCGCAGAAGTTTTGGCTAGATGATCGTTCCTGACACCTTATTTGCAGCCGATAATACTCCCCTTTAGTGGTAAAACCATAACCGAGATCACTTTTTTGAAGCACATGAAAACATTTGCACAAGAATGAGATCTGCTTCACAAATGCTGTTAATAATTAGGACCTCGAATAGGGGGGTAAATGAAAGAATATAATCAATTGTGAATGAAGTGTGTATTTACGGTTGGTAACGAATAATGCGGGGTAGCTTCGCGCCTATTTAGTTGAAAAATGCCACAATAGCCCCATAGTTAATGTATAGATTAAATTTAATATCTTTTTGGTAATGCCTCGGTGATGAAGTGTTACCCGTAAGTGATCAACGACCCCTAAGAGGTAAGCTGTGTTTCCTGTATTGCTGTTTTTATTTATTCTTGTCCCTATCGTTGAAATTGGATTGTTTGTCCAAGTGGGTGGTTTCTTTGGCTTATGGCCAACCCTTGCTTTCGTATTGGTAACAGCAGTTGTGGGGGCGTCATTAGTTCGCAGCCAAGGTATTGCGACCTTGATGTCTGTTCAAAGCCGATTACAACAAGGTGAAATACCGGCTCAACAAATTGTTGAAGGTGTTATGTTGGCTGTTGCCGGTGTATTGCTATTAACCCCAGGCTTTATGACCGATGCATTGGGGATGATAGTGTTATTACCTGCTCCCCGCGCCATGCTGGCGAAGCAATTAATGAGCCGAGTAAAAGTAAACGGCATGGGTTCTGGTTTCTCGGCAGGGTTTGGCGGCGGTCAGGGGTTTGACAACCAAAGCCCATTTGGTCAGCAAGGTCCATTCGATGGTGCCGATCCTTTTGAGCAAAAGCGTAGTCAAGAGACGCGTAATACTGACAATCGAGACGGTGATGTGTTTGATGGTGAGTTTGAACGTAAAGACGATAAAAATAACGACCAGAATAATCGTTTGAATTAGTTTATCGAATACAAGCGCTGAACAGCGTATGACTCGACGCAATAAAAAAGCAGCCATTGGCTGCTTTTTTTGTTCATGCTATTCACATTTTTTAAGCGAGAATGCGTTGTTTTTGTATCGTGATATGTTTAAAAACCTGCTTGTTTACGCATGCGAATAGCATATAGATAAGCACAAATACCACTGGCGATATTGGCAACGGTAATACCAATAAATAATCCTTCAGTGCCATTAAGCTGGCTGCCTAACCATGCTGCGGGTAATAAAAAGCCGAATAAACGTAATAAATTCCACACTAGGGCATGCATTGATTTATGCATTGCATTTAAAGCACTAATTAATAACATACATACTGCTTGAAGCCCGTAGCTGATAGGTACCACTATCAAGTAATGCCACAATTGCTCTTGCACAGCGACATCTTGGCTGAATAAGGCTGATAACGGCCAACTGAGCGGAACCATCATCACGAAGATTAACAACTGGAAAATAATGGCAAACCGCATGGCGATGAACAGGGCTTTAAATGCCCGCTCTGGTTTATCGGCCCCTAAGTTTTGCGCCATAAAGGGCATTAACGCAGAGCCTAGCGCCATCATGGTAATGACCAGTAACGACTCAATGCGCATAGCGGCACCATAAGCCGCCACAGATGTTGTGCCTTGCGTGGCAAGTAACCACATAAGTAATGCACCAGATAGCGGATTTAACGCATTTGATAGCCCAGCAGGCATACCAATTTGCATTACCTTTTTCCAATCATTCAGCAGTAATGTAGGTTTCGGTTTTGCCAGCAGTTTCTCTCGGTAAATTAAAATAAACAGCGAATAAAACAGGGCGAATGCCCAGCTTATGCCACTGGCAATCGCAGCGCCTTTTACTCCTAATTCAGGAAACGGTCCGTAGCCAAAGATCAATAAAGGATCGAGCACACCATTGATCAAACCTGCCAACATCATGATCTTTGCAGGCGTTTTAGTATCACCCGTCGCACGAATCGCACTATTTCCTGCCATCGGAATAACCAGCAATGGGATCGCTAAATACCAAATACTCATGTATTCACTGATCACTGGTAATAAATCGGGACTTGCGCCAATCAGTGAAAACAAAGGTTCAATCGTGATGATACCTAGACTCGATGCTGCAATAACCAGTATAACGGCTAATAAAATACCATGGCTGGCGAAGCGTGCTGCTGAATGTCCAGCCCCTTGACCTAATAAGCGACCAATATTGGTCGAGATACCAACACTGACTCCCATCGTGATGCAATTTACAGCAAAGGTAACAGGAAAAGTGAAGCTGACAGCAGCCAGTGCATCAGTGCCTAATAATGAGATGAAAAAAGTATCAACTAAGTTGAACATTAAGATTGCGACCATACCAAATGCCATAGGTACAGCAAGGCGACGCAATACATCTGCGATAGGATCAGATAGCAGCCCGTGTTTGTCGGGGCGTTGATTTACGGTCTTTGGTATTACCGGCAGGGACCTTTTTTCTTTTAACATAATGGTCTCGAATTTGATTCGCTCGATTACCCTAAAGCAAAGAGTGTGATCGGGCAAAAATTCTCGGGGTTATTTTCGTAATATTTAGCGCTTAGGGCTTGGGATCCTAAAAAATGACCCAACATGTGTACTTAACAGAACAAGTAAGTGACCTCTAGTGTGCTACTTGTTTATATCCCATGGATCTTACCCAATCAGGAGAGACGACCAATGAACATTCGTCCTTTACATGACCGAGTTATCGTTGAACGCCAAGAAGTTGAATCTAAGTCTGCTGGTGGCATTGTGCTAACTGGTTCTGCTGCCGAAAAATCAACACGTGGTGTTGTACTAGCTGTAGGCAAAGGCCGCATTCTAGAAAATGGCACAGTTCAAGAGTTGGATGTTAAAGTTGGTGATACTGTTATCTTTGCTGAAGGCTACGGCACTAAGTCAGAAAAGATTGATGGTAAAGAAGTCCTGATCATGTCTGAAAATGACATCATGGCAATCGTTGAATAATCCGTTCACTTTAAATAAATAATTAAGAAAGGAATAGAGACATGGCTGCTAAAGACGTTAAATTTGGCAATGACGCTCGAATTAAAATGCTAGAAGGTGTAAACGTTCTGGCTGACGCTGTAAAAGTAACATTAGGTCCTAAAGGCCGTAACGTTGTTCTAGATAAATCATTTGGCGCACCAACAATCACAAAAGATGGTGTTTCTGTTGCACGTGAAATTGAACTTGAAGACAAGTTCCAAAACATGGGCGCACAAATGGTAAAAGAAGTGGCTTCGCAAGCGAATGACGCGGCGGGCGACGGAACAACAACAGCAACAGTATTGGCACAGTCAATCATTACTGAAGGCCTAAAAGCCGTTGCTGCCGGCATGAACCCAATGGATCTTAAACGTGGTATCGACAAAGCGGTTGTTGCTGCTGTTGAAGCATTAAAAGAACTGTCTGTACCGTGTGAAGATACAAAAGCTATCGCACAGGTAGGTACTATTTCTGCAAATGCTGATGCAACTGTGGGTAACCTAATTGCAGAAGCAATGGAAAAAGTAGGCCGCGACGGTGTTATCACTGTTGAAGAAGGTCAAGCATTGCATGACGAGCTTGATGTCGTTGAAGGTATGCAGTTCGACCGCGGTTACCTTTCTCCTTACTTCATCAACAACCAAGAAGCGGGTTCTGTTGATCTAGAAAGCCCATTCATTCTACTTGTAGACAAGAAAGTATCGAACATTCGTGAACTACTTCCTGCTCTAGAAGGCGTAGCGAAAGCCTCTCGTCCATTGCTTATCGTTGCGGAAGACGTTGAAGGTGAAGCATTAGCAACACTTGTTGTGAACAACATGCGTGGTATCGTAAAAGTTGCTGCTGTTAAAGCACCAGGTTTTGGTGACCGTCGTAAGTCAATGCTACAAGACATTGCTGTACTAACGGCTGGTACTGTTATTTCTGAAGAAATCGGTCTAGAGCTAGAAAAAGTACAACTTGAAGATCTTGGTCAAGCTAAGCGCATTACTATCACCAAAGAAAACACAACTATCATCGATGGTGCTGGTGAAGAAACAATGATTCAGGGACGTGTTGCTCAAATTCGTCAACAAATCGAAGACGCAACATCTGACTATGATAAAGAAAAACTTCAAGAGCGTGTTGCGAAACTAGCTGGCGGCGTTGCTGTAATTAAAGTTGGCGCGGCAACTGAAGTTGAAATGAAAGAGAAGAAAGACCGCGTTGAAGATGCACTACACGCAACGCGTGCTGCTGTAGAAGAAGGCGTAGTTGCTGGTGGTGGTGTTGCACTAATCCGCGCAGCATCACAAGTTGCTGAGTCTGGTCTTGTTGGTGACAACGAAGAGCAGAACGTAGGTATTCGCGTAGCACTTCGTGCGATGGAATCTCCTATCCGTCAAATCACTAAGAATGCGGGTGACGAAGAATCTGTTGTTGCTAACAATGTTCGTGCTGGCGAAGGTAACTATGGTTACAACGCTGCAACTGGCGAATACGGCGACATGATTGAAATGGGTATTCTTGACCCAACTAAAGTAACGCGTTCAGCACTTCAGTTCGCAGCTTCTGTTGCTGGCCTGATGATTACTACTGAAGCTATGATTACAGATATGCCAGCTAAAGATGCTCCTGCAATGCCTGATATGGGCGGCATGGGTGGTATGGGTGGCATGGGCGGTATGATGTAATCATCATTCTGTCGTTATTAACAACATGGTGTTGATCATTGTGCTGTAAATAACCACTGATAAAAAAGAACCCGTCTTATGGCGGGTTTTTTTGTACCTGTTACATGGCATTTTGTGTTTATTCGATGCAGCCATTCATGAAAGTACCTTCCATAACGTCAGTATTGATTCGCCAATAGCCGTATATCCCCGCAACTATACCAATCATGATAAGTATCAATATTTGATGTCAGTCTTTACCAACAAGCTAGCACAAGGTTTTAATCGTGGTAGATAGAATGATTAAAACCATAAATCTACTGGCTAGCTTACTGATTAAATTCCTTTAAAAGCTGCACAATAATAAATTTACATACAAAACAATGGCTTACATCTGACTCTTGGATTGAAATACTCACGTATTAATCGTGGTCACCTTTTTGCTGATTTTTAGCTTTAATCCTGTACGTTGTTTTGTTTATAAAAAGCATACTGCTGTTTTATTCCTATTTAAGGATGAAAAATGCCATCACCCTTCACTTGGAAAAAAGCCCCAAAAGCAGTACATGTTTTTACTTGTTTAAAATCAGCCTGTTACGTGCTTTATTTTGTACTTTAAACCACTTGTTATTTTTGTTCATGTTTTAGCTGTTTATGTGACATTTCGCTGTACCTCTTTTGGCTTTAAGAATGTCAGGATGTTTTTAAATCAAAATAACCATGTGCAGTTCACTTTGAAATTAGCAAAAAAAGCTGTACGCAAAATAAATGAGTTGGATATCAACTGCTTACGATGTTTTTCATGCTTTATATTACCGGTGTTATTTGTGGGCATCTTTTTGCTGTTCTATGTGGTAAAAGATGCACGCGCGTGTGATTAACATCATACTCGGTCTGTAATTAGGCAAGAAATCGCGTAGGAAAAATTATTTTGGACTGGCATAAATAACAGAGAAACAAGGCATGAAGAATTAAGAGGAACACTTTAGAAGGAGGATTACGGTATATAAAAAAGAAAAGCAGCCAGTAACCGCTGCTTTTAATTAGATCGAATAGTAAGGCACTCGTCGATAAGTGTGAGGCTAACTTTTACTGGTGCTGTAAGTGGCGGCGATTTTTCTTGGCGGCATTTTTTTCGATATATTCGATAATCATACCGGCGATATCTTTTTCTGTTGCTGCTTCAATACCTTCAAGACCAGGTGATGAGTTAACTTCCATAATTAGTGGGCCGCGTTCAGAACGAAGTAAATCGACCCCTGCAACGCTTAATCCCATTGCTTTTGCAGCTGCGACTGCTGTTTTGCGTTCTTCTGGTGTAATACGGACTAAAGATGCGCTACCACCACGGTGTAAATTTGAACGGAACTCACCGTCAGCTGCTTGGCGTTTCATGGCTGCAATGACTTTATCGCCAATCACGAAACAGCGAATATCAGCACCGCCAGCTTCTTTAATGTATTCCTGTACCATGATGTTGGCTTTCAGGCCCATGAAAGCTTCAATAACACTTTCTGCAGCCGTTTGGGTTTCAGCCAATACCACGCCAATACCTTGAGTGCCTTCTAATAATTTAATGACCAGTGGCGCACCACCGACCATTTTAATTAAATCGGGCACATCGTCTGGTTTGCTGGCAAAGCCAGTGATTGGCATGCCTACACCTTTACGGCTTAATAATTGTAAAGAGCGTAGCTTGTCTCGAGATCGTGAAATAGCAATTGACTGATTTACCGAGAACACATCCATCATTTCAAATTGACGTAATACTGAACAGCCATAAAATGTTATGTCTGCACCAATACGTGGAATGATGGCGTCAAAACCAGTTAAATCATTACCTTCAAAATGAATAGAAGGCTGTACCGAGTTGATATTCATATAACAACGCAGGGCATTAATGATAACCGCTTCATGACCACGAGCTTCACATGCTTCACGTAAACGGCGGGTTGAGTATAGGGTTTCGTTCTGGGACAGAATGCCAATTTTCATTGCGTTTCTCGCGACTTATAAAGGGTGATATGGGATCAGTGTGGGAAGTTTGGCGAACTTCAATTTGTCGAATAAGGACAATACTGAATAAGCGGCGACTATGCTCTTAAATGTAAAAAAAATCGAGATATGTGACGATGATATTTTTTTATCGAGTTAATCAAAAGCATTGATTAATGCCATTTCATAAAGCAAAAAAGCTTTTGGGTTATCATGTTCAAAAAGCTGTACAAGCTGTACACCCTACCAATAACAATGAGTTACAGGTCATTATTTTTGGTTGTGATATTATTTTTGATTTGGTTCGGCTTTTTGGTGTTTTATGGCTTGAATGGTGTACTTCAATAAAAAGAAGAATTGCAAAGGAAAGGAATAACATGGATGAGTGTAGGTACTGGTGGCAATAATACCTCTTGATTAAGCCGGATAGCATTCACGAGTTTGAGTCTTTTCATTGTTTTGGTTCGTTCATCATTAATCTCATTGGCATGATTAATATACGTGGCTCTTGCTTTGTTGCTTTGAAGGAGGCAAATGGTAAGGGCCAGCATGTTGCTGGCCTTGACGTTATGTGAGCCAGAAATTAACGGTAGATACGTGGGTTGGTTGCACCCCAAACAGTGTAATGTTCTGGCAGAATACGATTACTTTTTTCTTCGGTCTCTTCGCCAGTGATTTCTTCAAAGCCTTGACGGCCAAAAATAACCACTTCCTCGTTGGTCTGTACGTCGATGATGTCTGTGACATCGACCATGGTGGTGTTCATTGATACCATGCCCATCACGCGAGCACGCTGGCCGTTGATCAGTACCTCTGCCTTGTTACCCAGAGAGCGGGCAAAGCCGTCTGAGTAGCCGATAGGAAGGTTTGCCAGTACAGAATCGCGATCTAGTACTGCGGTACTGCCGTAGCCGATGGTGCTGCCTGCTGGGAAGTGGTGCAGTGACGCAACATGTGTTTTGAATGAAACGATGCGCTGGTATGGTGCTGTTGCTGGGTAATCGCCGTAAAGCATGCCGCCTGGGCGAACCATGTCTAGGTGAGCTTCAGGTAAGTTCAGCGTAATGTAAGAGTTGGCAACATGTAGGGTGACGTCCTTACGCTTTAGATCGGCGCTGTCCATCAGCCATTTCGTTTCTACCTTGAAGCGCTTTACCTTGCGCTTGATTTCGTCAAGGCCTTCGTTCGGGAAGTGGGTCATCATGCCTACGATTTCCAGATTGGGATTGCCAGCGATTTCGACACCTTCTACCTGACCTTCATAAGTTGTCAGATCTAGGCCGTTACGCCCCATACCTGAGGTATTCAGTGCTAGGTGAACCGGAATAGTTGTGCCATTTTCTCGGGCGATTTCGATGATTTGATCGGCTTGTGCCTTGGTACCGATTAATTCTTCCATCTGGTATTGCAGGCCGCCTTCAATTTCATTTTTGCTCGCGGCACGTACTCGCATGATTTTGCCTATGAAACCGTGCTTACGTACTACACGAGCTTCTTCGTTGCTGGTGATCCCAACACATGGCACTTGGTTGGCGATGATGGATGGCATTAGGCCTGCGATACCATTACCGTAAGCGTCGGCTTTCATGATCGCGCAGATTTTTGTATCGGCTTTTAGCTGTTTTTGAAGTAACTGAATGTTGCCAGAAAATGCTTGGGTATCGATTTCCAGCCATGCATTGCTTGACTGAACGCGCTCTTCGCGCTCGTTATTATCGAAATCGACCAGCAGAGGGGCGGCATTGGCGGTAGTTTGACCCATTAGGGCAAGAGCAACCAGGCTAAGTTTCAGTTTCAAAATGTATTTCCTTTTATATATATGATGTAAAAAATGGGGTGAAGTTACAGCGTGAATAAACGCACAACATCACGAAGCGCAGTGGCTCTGCGCTTGAGCTCTTCTACCCCTTGTTGTGCATCTTGTGTTGATAAGCGGTTTTCATTGGCGCTGCTGCTGAGTGTGGCAACATTGGATGATAAGTGTTCAGCGGCAAAAGCTTGCTCTTTTACTGACTCGGCAATTTCTTCCATGCCTTCGGTTACTGAGGTAATTTCAGTTCTAAAGCCATTAAGTGATTGATTTGCTTCATCGGCATATTGAACGCAACTATCAACTTGACCGACTGCTAGTTGCATTGTGTCGGTCGCGCCACTCGTATCGGTTTGAATAGTATTGATCATCGACCCTATTTCGATCGTTGCCTTGGCGGTTCGTTCTGACAATTGGCGGACTTCGTCGGCCACTACTGCAAACCCACGGCCTTGCTCTCCGGCTCGTGCCGCTTCGATAGCGGCATTGAGCGCCAGTAGGTTAGTCTGGTCGGCAATATCTTTGATCACCTCAACAATGGAGTTGATATCATTGGCGCGGCTGTCAAGCTGATGGAGTCTTTCGGCAACAGTGTTGGTTTCCTGTTGGACATTTTGCATACCAGTGACGGCATGATTGATCGCACCGACCGTGTCTTGGGTATGCAGTTCAAAGTGGGTCATTTTTTGATTGGCACCGTTGACCACTTCCGAAATGCTTTGTGAACTGGTCGCCAACTCTTCGATTGCCGCTGCACTGTTGCCAACGTTTTCTGCCTGTTCGATTGAGCGCTTTGTGACGGCCTGAATGAGGTGATCAAGTTGGGTGGTGATCGCAGCAACGCTTTCGGTGCTTTGGCTAACCTCCATTAGGCGCTGGCGTAATGCTGCCATAAAGGTATTGAACGAGTGCGACATTGCCCCGATTTCATCCTTACTGCTCACTGGCACTTGTTGTGTGAGGTTCCAGTCGCCATTAGCAATGTTGAGCAGTACGGCATTTAGCGTATTGATTGGTGCAACAAGCTGATTGGCGATCAGGCGGGCAGCCACTAGTGCTAGTGCCAAAACGATCATTGCGGTGATACACACTTTCTTGAGTTCGCGGTTTATCATGGCATCAACTTCGCTCAGCGAGATATCGACCCCTATCACATAGGTTTCTCCTTGATGGTTACGAAACGGGACGAAAATTGAGCGGTATCGGCCGTATTCACCTTGGTACTCTTCAAATTGGATTTGTTGAGTCAGGAATGCTTTGCGAAGCATTTTCGGAACCATTTTGTATTCTTCTTGGTACCAGTTTTTATAGTGGCCAGAACGTGCTTCTTCTTTTGTTTGATTGATATAGGTGTAATATATCCGACCGTTTCTCATCACGGTGGAATAGACCCAATCCAGCTCTGAGGCTTGGGTGAAGCTGGTCAAATTCTGGGAAATTTTGTCGTAATCGTTGTTGGCTTTGTTTTGGTGATCATGGCGTTCATCACCGATAATTTTTTGGGTGGCATTGGCTGCTGTTGTTAGTTCCGTATTCAGGCTGTTAAGTGTTCTGCTTTGTAAAGCTTGGTAGGAAAAGGTAGATAGCACCAAAATGATTATGAGTGAGAGAACAGCAAAGCATGCTGATAATTTCATTTTAAGATTCATATTATTTCTTCTTATTTGTGATTTTGGTTCCATTATTGCGTTGCAAATGAAATGAGCGACATAAAAACATGGCACTTAAATAAATGAATGCTATTCGCTGTTTTTCTTATGAATTTACTGAAAAAGGGATGATTGCGGAGAAATGCAGAGGGGGATTGTGTCGATGGTGACACAATCCCCGGCATAATAAGGTGTGAAAGATGCGAGAGAGTGAGCAGTTATTCCATATGTAGATCGAGCGGGGTCTTGCTGTTACGGCCTCCTATCTCTCGGGTGAGTTTAGGGACGAGATAGCCGGAAACATTTTCCAGCAGGCCTGCCATTAGGTGGCGCGCTTCAGTGTCATCGACCATAAAGTGGGCTGCGCCCTGTACTTTGTCTAAAACATGAAGGTAATAGGGTAAAATACCGGCCTCAAACAAGGCTTCGCTGAGCTGAATCAGGGCACCGACTGAATCGTTGATCCCTTTTAATAGTACGCCTTGGTTAAGTAGAGTGACATTTACGCGTTTGAGCTTATTCATGGCACCAGTTAGTTCATCATTAATCTCATTGGCGTGGTTAATATGGGTAACCAGAATCGTTTGTAAGCGACTATTGCCAATTAATGCACATAACTCATCAGTAATACGGTTAGGTATGACGACAGGCAGGCGAGTGTGGATACGCAGACGTTTAATATGAGGAATAGATTCTATTTTATCAAATAGCCATGCTAACTCGTGGTCTTTTGCCATTAATGGATCACCGCCAGATAAAATGATTTCATTTAATTCTGGGTGTTCGGCAATGTAGTTCAGCGCCATTCTCCACTGTGTTTTACCGCCCTTGTTGTCGCTGTAAGGGAAGTGACGGCGAAAACAGTAGCGACAATTCACCGCACAACCACCTTTCACTATCATTAACGCGCGGTTTTTATATTTGTGGAGTAAGCCAGGAATGGCGTTGTCTTGTTCCTCTAAAGGATCGAGAGAATACCCTTCATGTACCTCAAACTCTGGCTCTAAAGGCAGAATTTGTCGCAGTAGTGGATCATAGGGATTGCCAATTTCCATTCTATCGACAAAGCTCATTGGTACGCGTAACGCAAATAACTTTTTGGCAGCTAAGCCCTTTTCCCATGGTATGGGATCGATTTTTAGGGTTTTTAGTAGCAGAAAAGGATCTGAAATCGCATTAGCTAGATCATTAAGCCAGTTTTGCTCAACAGTTGAGGCGTTTCGGGTTATTATATGCGGCATTAAATACAACTCGAAGATGTGTAAGAGGATAGAAATGGCGTCTTTCAGCACCAATGAATTCCGCAGCGGAATGAAAATTATGCTAGATAATGAACCTTGTGTCATTATCGAAAACGAATTTGTTAAGCCTGGTAAAGGTCAAGCATTCAGCCGTGTAAAAATCCGTAAGCTACTTTCGGGTAAAGTTCTTGAAAAAACGTTTAAATCTGGCGAATCAGTTGAAGCTGCCGATGTAGTCGACGTTGAACTTGATTACCTATACAACGATGGTGAATTCTACCACTTCATGGACAACGTTTCATTTGAGCAGATTGCAGCCGATGTAAAAGCTGTTGGTGACAATGCGAAATGGTTGGTAGAAAACAACACGTGTACGCTAACACTTTGGAACAGTAATCCAATTATTGTTACCCCACCAAACTTCGTAGAACTAGAAGTGACTGAAACTGATCCTGGCCTAAAAGGTGATACACAGGGTACTGGTGGTAAGCCTGCAACACTTATTACGGGCGCCGTTGTACGTGTTCCACTGTTCATCCAGATTGGCGAAGTGATCAAAGCTGATACGCGTTCTGGTGAATACGTAAGCCGTGTGAAGTAATATTTGCTTTCACAGGTAACAAAGAAGTCGCTAAGGCGGCTTTTTTTATGCCTGCAATTCAGTGATTTTGCTGAACTTTCACTGCTTTACATTATTTTTTATGAGGTCAGTTGTACAGCTGCAAGTGTAAGCTATTGTTTATATTTATTTGTATTTAGAATGATAACCATTAATACATACATAATAATTATATTGATTGGTGGGTTATATGGATTTTAAGCCTCAGGCACAAGCTGCGCTAAAGAAAAAACTGTCTCTTCCTCTTGCTGGCGGTATTTTAGGTATTGCTGCATTATTGGGGTTAGCAAATAATTCCGTTTTAATGACCGATGCGGGATATACCTATGTGCATCAGAATAATGTGACAGGCGAATTGGATGTTTTTAGTGAGCCAGGCATTCACTTTCGGATGCCTTTTTTGTCAAAGATCACCCAATACGATCAGGTTATTACCGTTTCTTATGGTAATACAACAGGCGAAGATTTCTATCAACGCTTACCGTCTATTCAAGTCCGCTTTGCTGATACCTATATTGGTAGTATTCCCGTTACTTTCCGATTTAAGCTGTCTCAAAACCCTGATGCGGTGATCAAAATGCACCGAGAATTTCGTAATAACAGTAATTTAATCGATGCTTTGTTGGTTAAAAATGCACGAAATGTCACGGTGATTACGGCGACTCAATACACCGGAGAAGAATTTTTCCAAGGTGGATTAAATCAGTTTAAAACAAAGCTTGGTGATCAGCTGCGTGATGGCATTTATATGACCGAACGAAAGCAAGTTGAAATTGAGCAAATTGATTTAGCGCCAGTCGGTATTAACCAATCTAATTCAAATAAATTGCAACGCACCCAGCAATTGGTATGGAAAACCGTCCCCGTATTAGATACAGATGGTAACCCTAAGCGTCAGAACAACCCATTACAGCAGTATGGTATTGCGGTTACGCAAGTGACGATAGGGGACCCTTCACCGGAAGAGCAATTAAACAAGCTATTGATGGATAAGAAGCGGTTAGTCGCTGATCGCATTCGTGCCATCCAAGAGCAAGAAACATCAAAAGCACAGGCAGAAACGGAACAGTTACGTAAAGAGATTCAACGTACTCGTGAAGTACAAGATGCACAGCGAAATAAAGAGCTCGCGATTATTTCGCAGCAAAAAGAAGTGGAAATTGCTCGTCAAATTGCGGAGCGAGAAATAGTTGAGGTCGAAAAGACCAAGCGTTTAGCGGAAGTTGATAAAGAAAAGGAATTGGCGATAGCAGAAGCGAACTTGGCTATTCAAAAAGCCAATGCGTTATCAGCAGAATACGAAGCGAAAGCCATTTTGTCGAAAGGGCACGCTGAAGCTGAAATTTTAAAGTCAAAATATGATGCTTATGGTGCAAACCGCGATGTCTATTTAGCTGAATTGAATCGTGATGTGTCCACTGCGTTATACAATAATTTGAAGAACTACCAAGTACAGATGCCAACAAACTATTTTGGTGGCAGTAATGCCGGAAAGTTAACAACGAACTTGGATGTAATTACGGGGTTGGGGGCATTAGGGATTTTAGAGAAAAACCAAAAACTCACCGATACCAATCAAAACAAATAGCGCGCACAAATAGCACGTATTTATTTGATCCAAAAAAAAGCACCGCCTAAGCGGTGCTTTCTACATTTTGTATACCAATGATAATTAAATCATGAACACAAAGATAATTGCTAAAGCAGATACTAGGAACGCTGTCGCGTAACAAGCGATCTTACCAACCACACCTGTGTGGAATTTTAGATCGTGCATACCATGATGTAGGCGGTGCATTGCATGCCACATTGGTAGTGCTAGTGTCGCGATAGTAAATAGTGCGCCAATGAAGCTTGTTACAAAGCCTGAAACTCGCTCATAGCTCATTGCGTCCGCATCAAGTATGCCTAGTGGCACCATGATACCAAGAACAAGTACCGTTATTGGTGTTAGCATTGCGAACCAAGTACCACCAGCACCAAACAGACCCCACCATACTGGTTCGTCAGAACGTTTAGGATTTAGATTTACCACGTGGTTCTCCTTAAACTAACACTAGAACGAACAGTGAAATTGCAGCAACTGCAGCCCACTGAGCTAGTACAATAATCTTCTTATCAAGCTTTTTGCCTTTAATTTTAATCGGCATTACTTGAGGCATCATGCTGAAGAAGGTCTGTGCGTGGAACAAGCTGCCAAGAAGTGCAAGAATGTTTAATACCACCACAATTGGGTTAGACATAAAGCTTAACCAACCAGCCCAAGCTTCTGGTCCTTTCACTAGACAACCTAGACCGAATGTCAGGCAGATAGTGAAAAAGATCAAAGGTAGAATTGTTGCTTCACGTACCATGTAGAAGCGGTAGAAAGGATCATCTTTCCACCAAGTGCGTGTCATTTCGCGAACGTAAGGTTTACGGTTGCTCATCCTTATGCCTCCTGAGGCTTAATCATGGCAATAACAAAATCTTTAGAAGATTCAACTTTACCTTGGTTAACCGCTGCTGCTGGATCGACGCTCTTCGGACAAACTTCAGAACAGTAACCAACAAATGTACAACCCCAAGCGCCGTTTTCGCCGTTAATCAGCTTCATACGCTCTTGAGCACCGTTATCACGGCTATCTAGGTTGTAACGGTGTGCAAGTGTTAGTGCAGCAGGACCAATGAATTCTGGGTTCAAACCAAACTGAGGACATGCTGAGTAGCAAAGACCACAGTTGATACAACCTGCAAATTGCTTGTATTTAGCCATTTGCTCGGGTGTTTGGTTATTCGGACCATCTTCAGGGGTGCGATCGTTACCAATGATGTATGGCTTGATAGCTTCAAGACGTTCGATGAACGGCGTCATATCAACAATCAAATCTTTTTCGATAGCAAAGTTAGCCAATGCTTCGATTTTCAGACCATTTGGGTAGTCACGTAAGAAAGTTTTACAAGCTAGCTTAGGTACCTTGTTAACCATCATGCCGCAAGAACCACAGATCGCCATACGGCAAGACCAACGGTAAGCTAGATCTTTATCTAGGTTATCTTTGATGTAACCCAGAGCATCAAGCACTGACATGGTTTCATTAAACGGTACTTCAAATAATTCAAAATACGGTTCTGCGTCTTTTTCTGGATCATAACGCAGGATTTCTACTTTCTGGATGCGATTGCCTGACATTATGCCTGCTCCTTTGCTTGCTTCGCTTCAGCTGCTTCTTTTGCAGCTGCTTCTTCAGCTGCCGCACCGTATAGACGTGCTTTAGGCTGAGACTTAGTGATTTTCACGTCGCTGTATTCAATACGAGGTGCTTTATCACCGTTGTAGAATGCAAGTGAGTGCTTCAGGTAGTTTACGTCATCACGTTCTGTGCAGTTGTCATCTAGACGTTGGTGTGCACCACGTGATTCGCGACGAAGAATAGCTGAGTGAGCCATTGTTTCTGCTACTTCCAGACCGTAGCCAACTTCGATTGCATAAAGCAAATCGGTGTTGAATACTTTACCTTTGTCTTTGATGCTGATTTTCTTATAACGCTCACGAAGCTCTGCTAGTTTATCAACAGTCGCTTGCATTAAATCTTCTTGGCGGTAGATACCACAACCCGCTTCCATGGAGTGACCCATTTCAGTTCGGATATCAGACCAGTTTTCATCACCTTCTTGAGACATCAGCGCATCAATACGATCTTGAACTGCTTGAATCTGCTTAGTGATAGACGCTTCATTCCAACCCTTGAATTCTACTGCACGCTTCGCTGCACCTTCACCCGCAAGGCGACCGAATACAACAAGCTCAGCTAGAGAGTTAGAACCTAAACGGTTAGCACCGTGAAGGCCGACAGATGAACATTCACCAACAGCGAACAAACCAGAAATACGCGTTTCGTTATTCTTGTCTGTTTCAATACCACCCATGGTGTAGTGAACAGTTGGACGAATTGGAATTGGCTCTTCCGCAGGATCCACGTTTACGTATGCTTTAGATAATTCACAGATGAACGGTAGGCGTTCATGTAAATATTCTTTACCTAGGTGGCGCAAATCAAGGTGAACCACGTCGCCCAATGGGTGCTTGATGGTGTTGCCTTTTTGCAGCTCGTGCCAAAATGCTTGAGAAACCTTGTCACGTGGACCAAGTTCCATGTATTTGTTCTTAGGCTCACCGATAGGGGTTTCAGGACCCATACCGTAATCTTGTAGGTAACGGTAGCCATTCTTGTTTAGCATGATACCGCCTTCACCACGACAACCTTCAGTCATCAAGATGCCAGTACCAGGTAAACCTGTTGGGTGATACTGAACGAATTCCATATCACGTAGTGGTACACCGTGGCGGAACGCCATCGCCATACCATCGCCAGTCACGATGCCGCCGTTCGTATTACAGTTATAAACACGACCCGCGCCACCCGTTGCTAGTACAACAGATTTAGCTTTAATACAGATCAACTCGCCTTCAGACATGTGAATAGCGACAAGACCTTGTACTTCACCTTCTTCAACCAATAGATCAACTACGAAATATTCGTCAAAGCGGTTGATTTGCTTATATTTGATAGATGTTTGGAAAAGCGTGTGTAGCATGTGGAAGCCGGTTTTATCTGCAGCAAACCATGTACGCTCTACCTTCATTCCGCCAAAACGACGAACGTTTACGTCACCGTTTTCTTTACGGCTCCAAGGACAACCCCATTGCTCTAATTGGGTCATCTCGCGAGTCGCGTTTTCTACGAAATATTCAACAACGTCCTGTTCACATAGCCAGTCGCCACCACCAACGGTATCGTTGAAGTGATTGTCTAAGCTATCCTCATCCTTGATGACGGCAGCGGAGCCACCCTCTGCAGCTACAGTGTGAGAGCGCATAGGGTAAACTTTAGAAATAAGTGCAATTTCTAAGTCTGGGTTTGCTTCAGCAGCAGCGATGGCAGCACGTAGGCCAGCACCACCAGCACCGATTACAGCGATATCTGTGGTAATTGTCTTCACAGTTATCCTCCGGAGGTAAGACGATAAAAAATTTAACAGGTGCGCAACAGTGCACCTATCCTTGAAATCCTAGGGACATTCTATGCAACAAAAGCGATAAAAAAGTTGATTTAGACGCAGCTTTCTTATGGAAATAACCCAAAAGTATAAGGTGATTACAATAATTGTGATTTTTATCACAAAATGTAATGTTTTATGAATGTTAATTAACCGTTTTATTTTGTGTTAATTGTTTCTAGCTCATTACTTATGTGTTTCTAATTTTGGTGCTAAGTCCCTAATAATAAAAATAAACTAAAACAAATGAGGTATGGCAAAGAACTTAAATGTTGAATTTATGCTGGAATGGTTATTTTTATGTTAGTTAGTGGTTGGTAATGGGTATGTTCTTTTGAAGTTAATATGCAACAATCGGTAGCATTCTGTTCATAATATGACGCAAATAATTAATCTGTTTTATTTCAGGTGGTTATGTTTTTTGGCGTGTTGACCGTTCTTTGCTTTGATATTATGCCAACAGACGATCGACTACTTATAAAGAAGAATGCTATGTCTCAGCCTTGGCAACCAACGGCTTCTATAAAGCAGCTTAAACAACGTGCAGCTGTTCTCTCCTCCATCCGTGATTTCTTTGCTGGCAAAGGCGTTATCGAAGTCGATACGCCGGCGATGAGCCAGGCGACGGTGACTGATGTGCATCTGCATACTTTCCAAACAGAATTCGTCGGCCCGGGTTTTGCTGGGGGGCAGACGCTGTATATGATGACCAGCCCTGAGTTTCATATGAAGCGTCTTTTATCGGCTGGAAGTGGCCCTATCTATCAGATTTGTAAGTCATTTCGCAATGAAGAGTCGGGGCGCTACCACAACCCTGAGTTTACAATGCTGGAATGGTATCGACCTGATTTTGATCACCATGATTTGATGGGTGAAATGGATGAGCTGCTACAACTGGTATTGCAGTGCGATAAAGCTGAGCGCATGAGCTATCAACAAGCCTTCATTCAAGTGCTTGGTGTATGCCCTTTAGAAGGGACAATGGACCAGCTGAAAGGCGTAGCACGTACACTAGGTTTGGCTGATATTGCCGATCCTGAACAGGATCGCGATACTTTACTGCAGTTATTATTCAGCATCGGTGTTGAAGGCAAAATAGGGCAGCAGGTTCCTGCTTTTGTTTATGACTTTCCAGCCTCTCAAGCTGCGTTGGCACAAATCAACCCAACTGATAACCGTGTTGCTGAACGTTTTGAGGTGTATTTTAAAGGGATCGAACTGGCGAATGGTTTTCATGAGTTAGCCAATGGCGATGAGCAACTTGTACGTTTTGAACAAGATAATATGAAGCGTATTGGTATGGGATTAAAACCACAACCTATTGATTTGCATCTTATTGAAGCGTTGCGTGCAGGCTTTCCTGACTGTGCGGGTGTTGCTCTGGGGGTTGATCGTTTGATCATGCTTGCATTAAAGCTGGATCATATTGATCAGGTAACTGCATTTCCGATCGATATTGCCTGATATATTAGATATTGATCGTTAGTGGGGCTGGGTGGTGTTATTGAGTGGCTGTATAAACGACGAAAGCGCAGCGATTAGCTGCGCTTTTTTGTCTGACTTTATATTTATCGGTGACGAGATAAATATAAAATGGGCCAACATGCCGCACCAAAGTCAGAATAATGCGGGCTTTATCTCTTTACACTAGGCAGAAAGATCGGGGGAACCAGCTAGTCTTTACCAACCCTTTGTCAGAAGGGGCTGTTTTGACAATTTGTTCAAAACTTTTTGTTATTGCACAGCAGTGTATGATTAGGATTTCAAGGTGCTTTATCGCAATAGGAAAGAGTATAAACAACCTATACTTTAAATGCAAATGGTTATCAGTTACGTATTGGCGGTTTTTACGATAACAATACAATCATGCCGACATCGCAGTAGCTAGTGCCTGCCTTCGTATCCCATAACCATCCTTGTTATGTATACACACACCGGTTCTATCCTGCTTTTTATTCTAAGATCAGACGTGCATTAAGTGGTTGTAACGGACGCGCATTATTCCCCATCATCTCCTGTAATTTTTCAGTTTGTACTTTTGAGCTGGTTTGTGGCTCTTGCATCACAAACCAACGTACTCCTTCACTGCAAGGTGGTGTCGTTAACGAGCCATTAAAGCGGTAGTATTCGCGATCTCTTGGCAGTAAATCGGCAGGGTTGAGTGCTTCTTTTAGTGCGACTGTTTGCCCCTTACCTGGAATTGACGCCAGTAGCGTGCTGAGCTCGCTGTTACTACGAGGGCCAAGGTCAAACATCACGGCAACAACCGCCAATTCGCCTTTGTCTGTAGCATGTACAAAGTGCGCCTCCAGCGGATATTGCTTACCCTTTAAGTAGTTTTCTGAAGGGGTATGAAAATGAAACTGTTTTAGTTCGAAGGTTTTCCCATCAACCGTTAATGTATTTTTGCCGGTCAAATTAGCTTGAATAGTGTGGCCATTGTTCACGAGTTCGATCACCTTACCCTCGTAATCAATATGCAACGGTGCAAGCTCTGCTTGGGTTGTTTGGTTAATATCAATCGGTGTTTGATTTACCCCTTCACCACAGGTTGCGAATGACTCTCCCCAGTGTTCAGTGCCATGCTCGCCAGTATAACTCCATTCAGCAGCATAGCTTGTTGTTGCCCATGTGGTCATTATTGCGAATGCTAGTATGTGCAGTGTTCTTTTTTTCACTGAGAGTTCCTCTTCTTATGTAATGGGATATCTTACCAACAGATGTTATATCACTTAGCCAATGCCTTTAATTTAAGCAGAGATTAAGAGCTAGCAATAATATCGCACAGAAAAATGTGTACTCACTTCCGCAAATTGAAGTTTTATGCCCGTATAAACGAAATCAAAGTTCACAGGAATAAAGTAATAACACTGAAATGAAAGGTGAACGAGGTAGAAAAACGCCCAAACTATAATGAATAATTTGGGCGCTTTGACAGTGCGATAACAGTGGTGATTTACGTGATTATTACACCTTAAAGCGAGACATATCTTGTCGCATAGCCCCTGCAGAATCACTAATTTTTTGTGCGCTTTGGCTTACATCAATGGTTTGATTCGCTAAATGGTCAGAGACATCTTTAATCGCCTGGGTATTACGGCTGATATCTTCGCTAACGGCGCGTTGTTCTTCTGCGGCGCTAGCAATATGAGTCGCCATATCGGAAATTTCAGTAATCGCGTCGGTAATTTTACACAGGCTCTGGTTGGCTTCTTCTGCATACCCCACGCTTTTATCTGCCAGTTCGGTACTGGTTTGCATGCTATTGACGGCTTGGTGAGTATTCTTTTGCAAGGTGTCAATCATGCTACGAATTTCTTCGGTCGAATCATGAGTACGCTTACTTAATACACGCACTTCATCTGCCACCACAGCAAAGCCTCGCCCTTGCTCTCCAGCTCGTGCTGCTTCAATCGCGGCATTGAGTGCCAGTAGGTTCGTTTGCTCGGCGATACCTTGAATGGTCGACAGAATTTGGTTGATACCTTGTGCGTTGCTTTCGAGCTCATGAATAACCGTTGCAGCTTCTTGTACTTGATTGGCTAGCATTGTAATCGCATCACGGTTTTGCCCGATAACGTGCTGACCTTCATCACATGCATTTGTCGATGCCTGTGCGGCGGCGGCAGTCATTTCAGCATGACTAGCCACTTCGCCCGAAGTTGCCGACATTTCATGAATCGCGGTGGCGATTTGATTCACATCATTTTGCTGCTCGGCGACTTTCTGAGAAGCCAGTATGGTTTGCTTTGATGAGGTATCTGCGTATTCACTTAGGGTGTGTGAGTGCGCCACTGCATCTTTAATCATCGCCTGTAGCTGCGATAAAAATCGATTCATGCTGTCAGCAAGCTCACCGATTTCATCCATGCGCTCAATTTCAATGCGTTGTGTTAGATCACCACTGCCTTGGGCTAATTGGCTTACTGATTTATTTAAGTTATTCAGCGGGCGAAGTAAGTTATTAATGGTAAGTGTCGCAATAATTGAAATGATGATGTAAAGCCCTAGCGATGCCAGAACCAGAAATTTCATTTGTTCGGTAATCGAGGCGAATGCCAAGGATTTATCCTCGATAATACCCAGTGTCCAATCCGTACCTGCGATCGGAGTGACAAAAATCATCTTATCGCTGTTTTCACTGTCTAGAGTGAAGGTATGAATGGTGTTGTCATTTTGCAACTTGCGGATAAGGTCAGGTGTGAGCTCACTATCAAGCTGAGCAAGTGGTTGCTGACTTAATGCTTCATCGCGATACGCGACAATACGGTTATTACCGTCAATTAAAAAAGCAAACCCATCGTGATTCAACTCTAGGCTGAGTACTTGGTCGATAATATGATTAACCGTTAAATCAGCAGCCAAGACCCCTGTATTTGTCCCACGGAATGCTTTAGCAAAACTTACGACAATACTGCCATCGAAGTCTTTGTACGGGTCAGTAAGTACTAACTTGTTTTCTGTGGTTGCATCTTTATACCAAGGGCGAGTACGCGGATCATAATCTGCTGGCCAATCTTCCGATTTATCACCGTAAGCAATACTACCATCTGAAAATCCAGCATAAACCGACAGAAAGTGCCCTGCACGTTTGGTTAAGAGTAGTTCGCGATCGATATTATTTTCGCTCGCAATCAATGGTTCATTCGCTAGCATCATGTCGCTGCGCGTATCTAGCCAATTACTGATGTAGCGGCTGGTAGCTTCACCAATATCTGTCATTTGACGGCTGATTTCGGTGGTCGTTTCTTGCTTTAGTTGGTTTATTGAAATCCAAGCTTGTACAGTGCTGACGGCGGCAATAATAGTCGCAATCGCTATTTGGATTTTAAACTTGATCGTATATCTCATAAAAAAATCTCTGCATGATGTCGACAGGTAACGGCAGATGTATAGGTTTAAAAACGTCTAACGTTCTTGTCGTTATATTTATTGCAATATGAATCACAGAGATTATCGGCAGAAGTGAAATATAACTTAATGATAAAAAGCAAAAACAAGTCAATATCATAAGGTGGCTAACAGGAAGTGTGATATGCAGTCAAATTTAGCAGAGCGAGTGAAACACGAGGAATCCAAATGGGGAGAAATGATTCTTCTCCCCATTATTTTAACGGTTACGTAATAATGAGTGCAGCAGCGTATACGATAGCCAGACCCACTAGGCCAATGATAATTCCGGTTTTTGCCATGTCTTTACTTTCAATTAAGCCAGTTGAATAAGCCAGTGAATTGGGTGGGGTAGAGACAGGTAAGATCATACCGAGTGATGCCGAGAATGCGACGACTACAAGCACACCTTGTAATCCACCGATTGATGCCAAGCTTTCCATTGAAGCGGCAACTGCAGCTGCAATGGGCATTAATAAGTTGGCAGTAGCAGTGTTAGACATGAAGTTAGCCATTAACCAACAAATCATGGAGAGGGTTAATACTACGGCGATTGGCGAGAGTGAATCATAGTCGATGGAGTGAGCTAAAGCCGATGCTAAGCCCGTTTTATCTAATCCCAGGCCTATCGCGATTCCCCCTGCAACGAGCCACAGTACATCCCAGTTAATGAGCTTGATCTCTTCTTTGCCCATGATGCCCGTTAAGGTAAATACAGCGAGAGGAATAATCGAGACCACATAGGTATTCATGCCGTGTAGTGCTGTGGTCATCCATAAAATAATGGTCATTGCAAAAGTGATATATACCACAATGGCCTGCCAGCTTTTTTGGAATGTACCTTCTAACTTTAATACCATGCGCTTCTGAGTTGACGGGAATAGCTTTTGCAATAACCACCAAGCAAATGCGAGCTGTGCGATGACAAAAGGCAAACCAAACATCATCCAACCTAGAAAACTAATACTGTTATCACCGGTTAAGTATTGCAGTGCGATGGCGTTAGGTGGTGTACCAATTGGAGTGGCCATGCCACCAGTATTGGCTGCAATAGGGATACACAATACTAAGGCTTTAATCCCTATATCTCCTTTAGGTACCGAGGCGACAATGGGGGCTAATAGCGCCAGCATCATAACGGTTGTTGCGGTATTAGACATAAACATGGAGAACACGGCCGTAATCAGCATTAACCCCAGCATGATGTATCGAGGTTCAGTACCGAAGGGCTTGAGCAAAACGCGGGCGAGGTTGTTATCAAGTTCATATTTAGAAGCGGCAATGGCTAAAGAAAATCCGCCCATAAAAAGAATAATAATAGGCGAAGAGAAAGCACCGAAAATATCGGTATATAGCATCACCTCGCCCATTTCATGCCCCGTTGGTGGCGTTCGGAATAAGTGCAGCCCCTTATCTGAAATCATGATCAGCTCTAAGGCAATGATCAATATAGACGTGGCAAACACGGGAACGGGCTCAAGCACCCAAAGTAAGGCTGCTAGTGCAAAAATAGCGAGAAGGCGATGTTGAATAAGGGTAAGACCTTCGATGGGAATGGCATCGATAGGGATCATCAAAATACCGAGGGGAACCCCGAAAGCAACGAGCAGCTTTACGAACAGCGATACTGATAATCTTTCCATATGATGAGTTTGCCTTTATTAAAATAATTACAAATCAGCATACTATTGGAATGCGTGAATAATCCTCGATATGGTCAATTTTTCGCATTAAAAAAGGGGCGCTAGGCGCCCCTTTTTTCTAAAACTGTTAACTTGTTACTCTTTCTCAGAATTGTCCAACTCGGCATAAGGTTCACCCATGCGTGTTGGTTGTTCTGGTTTCATGGTTTCAACAAAACGTACCATATCTTTCGGGAATAAATTAATTACCGTAGAGCCCAGTTTGAAGCGACCCATCTCTTGGCCTTTTTTCAATACAATGGCTTGTGCACCTGTTGCTGGGTAATCCCAACGACGAACCTCAGGGCCTGTTGGTGGGGTAACTGTGCCAGCCCAAACGGTTTCTATGCTGCCGACAATCGTTGCACCTACAAGTACTTGAGCGATAGGGCCATGTGCCGTATCAAAAATACAGACGACACGCTCATTACGTGCAAATAGATTCGGTACATTTTGTGCTGTAAGTGGATTTACTGAGAATAAATCGCCTGGCACGTAAATCATTTGGCGCAATGTGCCATCACACGGCATGTGTACACGGTGGTAATCACGCGGTGATAAGTAAAGCGTAGCAAAATCACCGCCAATAAATTCTTCAGCCAGTGCTTTATCACCACCTAATAATTCACAAGCATCAAAATAATGCCCTTTAGCTTGGAATAAGCGACCTTCTTTAATCGGTCCTAATTGGCTAACACAAGCATCAGCAGGGTGACTTATGATGCTGTCATCGCTATTAATTGGACGAGCACCTTCCTTTAGCTCTCGAACAAAAAAGTTGTTAAATGTTGAATAAGCTGCTGGATCTGGGTTTCGCGCTTCAGACATATCAACTTTGTACTGACCGATAAACCAACGAATGATCGCGGTAGTTAGCTTTCCTGCTTCTAATGAAGCCAGTTTGCCTACTAAACGGGTTAAAGCATGTTTTGGGGTGCAATATTGCAGGCCAATTTTAATATTATCAAGCACAGTGTGGTATCCAGAAAGTATCAATTAATCAACAGTCTAGTTATTCTTTTTAACATATAGGAATAACTCGAACCGAGAATATTACCTAAAAGTCGTTAAAAAGTCAGTTAATTAGGTCTAAGTATGAGGCTTTGTTCTAAGACGGCGTTATTGCATAACGAATGAAGAGCTAACAGCCTCTACGATACGGTAGAGGCTGTTAGCTTTTTTAGCTAGGCTTGTTACGAGAAAACTGACGATTTGCCACGTTTTCAGACATGCTTTCGATTATTTTATGGTAGCTCTTAAAGCGTTCACGGCTGATTTTTCCTGCGTCAACGGCTTCACGAATTAAACAGCCCGGATCGTTATTGTGTTTACAATCACGGAACTTACAGCCACCTAAATACTCCCGAAACTCAATAAAGGCTTTAGTGACTTGTTCTGTCTCTAAATGCCATAAACCAAATTCACGAACGCCTGGTGAGTCAATAAGATCACCCCCACCTTCAAAATGGTAAAGGCGAGCAGCAGTTGTGGTGTGTTGGCCTAAACCTGAGTTTGTAGAAACATCCCCGATTTCAGCTTCCACCTCTGGCATTAAGGTATTAATCATACTTGATTTACCTACACCAGATTGACCCGCAAAGATATTCACTCGGTCTTTAAGGTCATTTTTTAATTCCTCCATACCTTCACCCGTTTCAGAGCTTACATAACGCAGCTCGTAACCGACTTTTTGGTAAAGAGAAAGTGTTTTTTCCACTTGCTTGCGAACATCTGGTTCTAATAAATCGATTTTATTTAATACGATTAGAGGTTCGATGCCGACAGTCTCGGCTGCAATCAAGTAGCGGTCGATAATATTGAGTGATAGCTCAGGTAAAATCGCCGAAACAATGATGATTCGGTTTACGTTTGCTGCGACAGCTTTAACGCCATCGTAGTAATCAGGACGAGTTAGTACTGATTTACGTTTGTGAACGGCTTCTACGACACCTGAAATACCATGTAATGTTTCAACACCTGGACGCCATACCACGCGATCACCAGAGACTAAACTCTGAATACTTCGACGTAGGTTACAACGATGAATCACCCCTGTTTGAGGATCTTCGACATCAGCATGTTGACCAAAACGGGTAATGACCAGACCCTCACGGGCTGATTCAAGCAGCGCTTCATCCCACTGGACTTCGGCTTTTTCGCGATTTAGTCGTTTATTTTGGTTAGAGCGTACGCGACGGCTCTGCCCTTGAGTCAGCTTTTTCTTTTTTGCCACAAGAATATCGCCAGTTTGGTTGGCTTTCAGTATAAGCCAAGTATGATACATGGTTTAGTCACAAAATAGGCAATATCGAATGACAATCAGCGATCAGAATCTTATTTGGGTTGATTTAGAGATGACTGGCTTAGATCCAGAAATCCATCAAATCATTGAAATCGCAACTATCGTGACCGATGCTCAATTGAATATTTTAGCCGAAGGTCCAGTTTTAGCTATTCATCAGTCTGAAGCTGAATTAGCTAAAATGGATGATTGGTGCACAAATACACATACCAATAGTGGTTTGGTTGAGCGCATTCGTCAAAGTACGTTTACGGAAGAAGATGCGATTCGACAGACTATTGCGTTTTTAGAGCTGTGGGTTCCGAAAGGCGCATCACCTATTTGTGGCAACAGTATTGGTCAAGATCGTCGTTTCTTATATAAGCATATGCCTGAGCTAGAGCAGTACTTTCATTACCGCTATCTAGATGTAAGTACGATTAAAGAGTTAACACGACGCTGGCAACCAGAGTTACTTGAAGGGTTTTCTAAGAAGGGCAGTCATCTAGCGCTTGATGATATTCATGATTCAATAGCTGAACTGCGCTACTATCGTGAGCATATCTTTACTATTTGATGGTAAAATAAGCACTTGAAGAAAAATGTGCGGATTTTTATTTAGATCTATTGCATCCGTCATTTTTCCTCGTATAATGCGCAGCCTCGAAAGGGAATAACGTGTTTGTTCCTTTTTGTGAAAATCGGACGCGGGATGGAGCAGTTTGGTAGCTCGTCGGGCTCATAACCCGAAGGTCGTTGGTTCAAATCCAGCTCCCGCAACCAAAACTTGTTGAGAAACAAGGACCAGAGATGCGACACTAGCTCAGCTGGTAGAGCGCAACCTTGCCAAGGTTGAGGTCACGAGTTCGAGCCTCGTGTGTCGCTCCAAATTGATTTCATAGCGATAAGCTGTGGGATGAAAGTTGTTACCGTACTTTAACGGTGAATATAAATCGGACGCGGGATGGAGCAGTTTGGTAGCTCGTCGGGCTCATAACCCGAAGGTCGTTGGTTCAAATCCAGCTCCCGCAACCAATTTACTTGTTGAGAGACAAGGACCAGAAATGCGACA
>NZ_PYOC01000016.1 GCF_003026215.1 Photobacterium indicum | reverse complement strand
TGAGCCATGATCAAACTCTTCAATTAAAGTTTTGTTGATTCTTTCGAATCGGCTCAATGATTTTTACTGATATTCTTGTTTCGTTCTTCTTGCGAAGAAATGAAGCATAAATTGACTGTGTCATCTTGCGATGATTAAGGTCACTCAGTTCATTGATAAATCTTTCGACTTAAAATTTCACGAGTGCCCACACAGATTGCATGGTCAAATTGTTAAAGAACGTTGACTTTCAATGCCTTGGCGTTGAACGCTTCAGCAAGTCAGGACGCGTATAGTACACCTGCAAATCATAAAGTCAAGAAGAAACTCTAATTAGTTAAAACATCTTTTTGACTCTCTTTATTATTCAATTAATGGAATAGTAAAGATATGAGCTAACTTTGCCTTAATATAACTCGGTTAAAAACTCATTTACTTTTACTCGGCGAAAACCTCTTTTTGATTCCGCTTAGTGTCAGTGAGGCGGCATTATAGAGACTCCGATCACTCTGACAAGTATTTTTTATAAAAAATACTTTATTTGATGGTTATTTCATCTAATGTGAACATATGGCTTGTAATCACAACATTAGAGGGCTGTCACATTCACCTTCTGGTAATTACAAGTCAATAAAAGTAATATCATTGTGACTTTGTTGTTAAAATAACCAATGACGCATTCTCTCCTACTAATTATGACGATGTAATTATTATATGAAATCATCTAACCAAACTACGATAACAGTAATTGCGATTACCATTATCGGCTCTTTAATCTTTAGCTTTGTTTCAGTTCCACCAGCGATAGCTTTTGCTGTTGGTGCCGTTATTACTGGTCTAGCAATACGCTTCATGCAAGATTCTAAGCCATCTCCTGAGCAACCTATTGATTCATCACAAAGCAGCAAAACAATCTATGTCGGTAACCTTCCTTACCGTGCAAATGAAAGTGATGTGAAAAACCTTTTTTCCGAACATGGTGAAGTGTTTGCTGTACGATTAATGAAAGATAAGCGCACAGGGAAACGTCGAGGCTTTGGATTTGTTGTAATGAATAGCTCGGATGCTGATACAGCAATTCAGAACTTAAACAATAAAGAATATGGCCAGCGAACTTTAAAAATTCGTGAAGCTAACGATCCTAAAAATCTAGACGGTGAAGAGGTTGCATAGCATTTAGCTGTATTTTCTCTAAGCTTTTATTCAGTGCCGCTTCATAATTTGTCGCGGCACTGTTGTATGTAAGGTTCAAATATTTTTTATGACTCGACGGTACATCTCCCAATAAGCCTTTCACGCGATTAGCTATCGCTTTTCCTGAATCAACAATGACAATTGCTTTATCTAATGCCAGTCTAATTTCATCTTTAATTAAAGGGAAATGTGTACAGCCTAGAATTATGCAATCAACATCTTTTTGCCAAGGCTTAATAATCTCAGCAATTTCATCGATTGAAACGGGCAAACCACGAAGCTTTTCTTCTGCTATTTCAACCAAACGTGTTGAACCTATCAGCCTAACATCGCAATTACTTGCAAAAGATGAAATCAATTCGTGGGTATAAGAACGATGAATAGTCGCAGGTGTTGCTAATAGCCCAATAACTTTTGTCTGGCTAAGGGCTGCTGCAGGTTTTATCGCGGGTACAACACCAACGACTGGAATTGATAAACTTTCACGTAATGTAGGTAATACAATCGTACTCGCGGTATTGCATGCAATAACAACAAGATCAACGTTATGCTGTTCAGCCAATAAACAAACAATATGCTGAGTTCTTTGAAGCAATACATCTTCTGCTAATTCACCATATGGGAATGCAGCGTTATCAAAGGCATAAATGTACTGCACTTGCGGCATAAGTGAGTGTATTTCTTGATAGACAGATAAGCCACCAACACCAGAATCAAAGATAAGTACCGTTTTCACTATTCACCACGTTTATTACGTCTTCAATAAGGTACTAATAATACTGCGATAGCGTATAAATCCGAACCTTTCTTGTCGTATTCAATCATTCTTTGACTAAATTATAACGTTGGTAGTGGAATCGCCCTTCTCGCTCACATTCATCTAACTCTATTTTTAATTCACCATCGAAACATGGTGCTTTAACGACCAGCGTATGAAATTCGCCGTCCTCACCGCAAGGATCGGTATGCATAGGTAAACTTGAGATTAACTGATGGCTATACCACTCACCGCAAAACTTACCATCAAGTTGGCTAGTATCAACTGTTACTACTAACGTTTCGATTCCACACTCAATAATTTCTTGGGCTAGTCGCTGGCTATCTTGTCCTAGCAAAGGAAAGACACACTCCCAACCTGCAGGCTCTATATAGCTACGGCGGTAATCTGCAATACCATTGCAAAACATATCACCAAATGCGACGGCATCAATCTCTAAACCACTATTGCGTAACCCATGCACCACTAAAGATTGATAAATATCGTTAGGCGGAAAGACTTCTGGTAATTCTATGGTAACCAAAGGCAGCCCAGTTAATGCCGCTTGTTTTTTTACAACCTCAAGAGGCGTTGCTTGAAAAGGCACCTCATCGATAAGGTATGTCGTATATAAGCCAACAACTTTGTAGTTTGGATCATTCAGCAGTTTAATAAGGGTCAGCGTTGAATCTTTACCCGATGACCAGCTAACAACAACTTTCTTTTTCATAAGAATTTATAGCCAAAATAAACAAAACCGCCCTAAGGCGGTTTTAATAATTAAAATTCGTATGTCGTGCTCAAGTAATATGCGCGCTCTGGTGCAGGATAGTCACCAGCCGTTTCATACTCTTCATCGAAAAGGTTATCAATACGAGCATTCAATGTTAGACGTTCAGTGACATAATAATTAGCAGCTACGTCAAACAAACTATACGCGTCAAGCTCTCCACTAAAATCTGGACGCTCACCAACATATTGATAACCGAAAGATACATCCACAAGATCAAATGTCGCTGTCGCATTGTATTTGAACATTTCCTTAGCTCGACGAGTTAGTTGCTCACCATCTTTATCTTCTGGATCTTTGAAATCAGCACTTAATTGATGCGAGATGAAGTCAGTTTCAAACTCAGTAACAACTTCTATGCCTTTCAGCTTACTTTCACCAGAGACATTGTAATACTTACTAGTTGAAAAATTGTAGTCGATTAGGTCATCTACTCTCGTATCATACCCCGTTACCGACCAACGAACATCAGCAAGAATACCGCTTACAGTAAGCTCTAATGAATCAGCCGTTTCTGCACTTAGGTTTTGATTACCGTAAATACTATACAACTGATAAAGGTTTGGCGCTTTAAACGAAGTGCCATAAGATGCTTTCACTACAAGTAGTTCAGAAAAACGATAACCCGCCCCTGCATTATAAGTTGTCTCACTACCAAACTGTTCATTATCGTCAAGGCGAATGCTCAGATCACCAAACAAATGTTCGAAATCTGCTGCCAACAATCCGTAGTAAGCAATATTGTCACGATCATATTTATCATTACTGGTTTTAACCAAGTAAGACTCATCACGCCAATCAAGACCACCAGCAAGTGTCACCTGTTGATTTAACTGATACTGAGCGTTCCACTGCAGGTTTAGCTGCTCTAGTTCATCATTACTCGCAAATGGAGAGTTTTTTCCAGAAGATTTACTGTAGTTCCAATCTTCCTGATTTTGCCAGTTTACTTGGAACTGGGAAGACAACTTTCCAGATGTATACTCTCCGCCTGATGCCAATGCAATGTTATCTACTTCTGCTTCTTTCTGATCATGAGAAGTGCCGAATGAACCATCATATTGTGAAATATTATTAAACAACCTTAAATTAGCAAAGCCCTTCCATGCATCACTAAAATTATGAACATACCCAACTAAACCATTACGAGATTCAAAACCATGGCGATCACCATCATTAACACCAGCAATAGGGTGAACGTTGTATCCGTCATCCGCATCGTAACCAAGAGATATATTCAAGTGGCCGTTATCACCAACATTCAAACCACTTGAAAGTGATAACTCTTTATAATCAAGGCTACCCAAGCCTGCTGTCACTTTTGTTGTGTCATTAGTCGTTGAGTTTGCTAGCGTAATGATATTAATAACACCACCAATAGCTTCAGAACCATAAACCGAAGCACGCGCGCCGCGAACATATTCAATACGGTCAACAAACGTAATAGGTACTTGGCTAAAATCTACAGCACCTTTTGCTGCTCGAGCAAATCTAACTCCATCAATTAAAACAAGAACTTGATCGGAATTTGCACCTCGGACAAACAGTGAGGCATTTTGACCTCGGCCACCATTTTGGGTAACTTGAACTCCCGTTAAGCGACGAAATACATCAGTCAGAGACTTAGCTTGAATACGATCAATATCTTGACGAGTGATCACTTCCACTTGAGCTGTCACTGATTCAGTACTTTGCTTAATACGGTTGGCGGTAACTACCATGACATCATTTGATGATTCATCGGCAGCAAAAACTTGGGATGGAAGGCACAACGGTGCCAACGCCACAGCTAAAAGCGTTTTTTTCATTATATGGATACCTTAAGTCGCGTTTAATACTAAGCAACGATTTGCTTCGTACACTGGTCGGTCTTCGGACTTAAGAGCATGGTTGGGTAACCACCTAGGCAACAACTTCCCGCATCATACCTATTGCATTACGCAATTGTCTGAAACAGTGTTTGGAACTTACGTCCGTGTGCTTTCGTTCTCTATCACCGCTGCGCGTCAGTCACGGAATTTCACCGTGTTCCCTAGCCATATTTGGCAAACCAGCGCACTGCGATGCTAGTTATCATTGCCTTTATTGTCTAGCTTTGTTTGCTCTTTGTTATTATTAATTAGCCCAAACTGAACTTTTATCTCGGACAACACTGGACATCGGTCAGTAATGCAATAAAATCTGCGCTCTTATTTTGAGCAGTTTGAGGCACACTAATGACATCCACGGCACTTAATACCGCTGGTTACCAACAGCAGTTGGATGAAAAAGCAGAGCGTATTCAAAACATCTTTGAAGATTTTGAGACACCCGAGCTTGAGGTGTTTGCCTCTCCTGCAGAGCATTACCGCATGCGTGCTGAATTTAGAATGTGGCATGAAGGCGAAGATCTTTACTATGTCATGTTCAATCAAGAGACTCGCGAAAAATACCGCGTAGATCAATTTCCTGCAGCGAGTCGCTTAATTAACGATTTAATGCCATTGCTGGTAGAAGCGCTAAAACCAAGCCAAACTTTGCGCCACAAATTATTCCAAATTGATTTCTTATCTACATTAAGTGGTGAGATCTTAGTGTCACTGCTTTACCACCGTCAGTTAGATGAAGAGTGGGAAGTTGAAATCAAAAAACTGAAGCAACGCTTAAATGATGAAGGATTTAACTTAAACATCATTGGTCGTGCTCGAAAAATGAAAATTGTGGCAGATCGCGATTACGTTATCGAAAAACTAAATGTCTTTGATCAAACTCTAACTTATAAACAAGTTGAGAATAGCTTTACTCAACCTAATGGTGAAGTGGCACAAAAGATGCTGGAATGGGCGGTTGATTGTACGCAAGACAGTGAAGGTGACCTGTTAGAGCTATATTGTGGTAACGGTAACTTCTCGCTGGCACTGGCTAAAAATTTCGAACGCGTTTTAGCAACAGAGCTCGCTAAGCCTTCAGTAGAATCTGCACAATACAATATTGCGGTTAATAATATTGATAACGTACAGATTGTACGCATGTCTGCTGAAGATTTTACTGATGCAATGGCGGGCAAACGTGAATTTCGCCGTCTTAAAGCCCAAAACGTCGATCTGCAGAGCTACAATTGCAACACTATCTTTGTTGATCCGCCGCGCTCAGGTATGGATGAAGGTACATGTCGTATGGTGCAAGGCTATGAGCGTATTATGTATATCTCTTGCAACCCTGACACATTAAAAGAAAATCTTGAGATGCTAAGCCAAACACACAAGATTACTCGCTTTGCATTATTTGATCAGTTCCCATATACCCACCATATGGAAGCAGGTGTTTTGCTAGAACGTAAGTAAGACCATAAATAAAATCAATAATCGACAAAAAGACGAATTATAGTTAACAAAAAAGGCGCTAATCAGCGCCTTTTTTATACCTACCTTTCCAGCTTAAGCTTCGGCTGATTTTGCAGGAGCCTTCGTAATACCCATCTTATAAGCTACCCAGAATAGTAAGCCTAAAGAAACCATAAGAGGTAAGAAGTTTGAACCCATCTCTGGTAATTGTGCACGTAAGAATGCGGAGTATCCGAATGCACCAACAAGAAAGCATGAGAACGCTATAGCGGGAGTACCTTCAGTCATCGGTTTGCTTAAATACTCTTGGTATAGGCAGTACAGCGCCATACCGAATGCAATTACAGGGAAAATCGAAAACGTGACATAGCTTGATGTCAATACAGCCAACGTTGCATTACCGCATAAACCCGCGAGTAGCGATAACACCAATGTTTTACGTTCAGCTTTAACTTGCTCTTTTTCCATATCTTTCACCAACAGAAATAAGGTTATAGTTTATGCCTGAGCTCACGACGCTCACGCTCTTTACGGTACCAATAGGCACCTTTTGCAATTGTTCTTAATTGCATGATAAGTTTTTCTTCATGCTCTTCACGAGCCTGAGGATCAAGATCTAGCGCATCTGCACCAGAACTAAATACCAAGGTGACCGATGCTTCTGCCTGAATATAGGCTTCTTCATGCGTAACACCTGTTTTTGCCTCAAGGTACTCGGTAAGTTCAGCAACAAAGTGTTGAATTTCACGAGCAACCGCGGCACGAAACGCTGTGGATGTTCCCGAGCGTTCACGTAAAAGTAGTCTAAATACGTTTGGACTACTTTCAATAAATTCCATAAATGTTTCAACAGATGTACGAATTACACTACCTTCTTCGGCAATACGCTGTCTAGCTTGTCTCATTAATTGACGAAGGATTAGACCTCCTTCATCAACCATAGTTAAACCTAGCTCATCCATATCTTTAAAATGACGATAAAAAGACGTAGGGGCAATACCGGCTTCTCTAGCTACCTCACGCAGGCTGAGGCTGGAAAAACTACGGTCTGCACTTAACTGGCTAAACGCAGCATCGATAAGTGATCGGCGCGTTTTTTCTTTTTGTTGAGCCCTAATCCCCATGAACCTATAGCTTCTCTATGAACTTTTTTCCAACTATACGCTGTTTTATCTATCACTTCAGCGTGAATGGCAATTACACCTACATCTGAACATACTAAATCCTGATGGACGCTGAATCAAAGCAGTAATTATGAGTTTTAATGTTTCATCACAAATTCATCACGCGATGATTAAAACAATAATCATCATTTTAAAGTAGCGAAATGCACATTTTCATCATATTTCGTTAGAACAACGTGATCACTACCTACCTATCGACTACCGCCGATTCTACCACACGCCATAAAAAGTTAAACTATCGCTATGCCAATGTTGCACAGATGATAATGAAGGCCTACTAATGACAAAAAATAAAAAGCCCACTCACTTTGATGCCATTATTATTGGCAGCGGTCCTGGTGGAGAAGGGGCTGCAATGGGGCTAACTAAAGCCGGATTAAATGTCGCGGTTATCGAAAGAGAAAATAGCGTAGGAGGTGGATGTACTCACTGGGGAACCATTCCATCTAAAGCACTCCGACATGCTGTCAGCCGTATTATTGAATACAATCAAAATCCTCTCTATTGCAAAAACAATTCCAGCCTACACAGTACCTTTAGTCAAATTTTAGGTCACGCTCAAGATGTTGTGAATAAACAAACTCGAATGCGCCAAGGCTTTTACGATCGTAATAAATGTAGCCTTATTTTTGGCGAAGCCAGCTTTATTGATGCCCATACCGTTCGAGTAAAAAATGCCGATAACAGCACCGATTTGTATAGTGCCGATAAATTTGTGATCGCAACAGGTTCTCGTCCTTATCATCCTGAAGGCGTCAATTTTGATCATTCTCGCGTCTATGATAGTGATTCGATTCTGCAGCTAGAGCACGACCCTCGCCATATCATTATTTATGGCGCAGGGGTTATCGGGAGCGAATATGCGTCTATTTTTAGGGGATTAGGTGTAAAAGTCGACCTCATCAATACCCGTGATCGCTTATTGGAATTTTTGGATAACGAGATCTCTGATTCATTGTCTTACCACCTGTGGAATAGTGGTGCGATGATACGAAACGGCGAAACATTTGAAAAAATAGAAGGCACTGATGACAGCGTTATCCTGCACTTAGAATCAGGCAAGAAAATGCGTGCCGATTGCTTGTTATATGCCAATGGGCGGACAGGCAACACCGACAAGCTCAACTTAAACAAGGTAGGCTTAACACCCGATTCCCGTGGGCAGCTTGTCGTTAACCAGAATTACTGTACCGATGTTGATCATGTGTACGCGGTCGGAGACGTTATCGGCTACCCAAGCCTTGCAAGCGCCGCGTATGATCAAGGTCGCTTTGTTGCACAAGCAATAACGACAGGAGAAGCACAAGGTAGCTTGATTGATCATATTCCGACAGGTATCTATACCATTCCTGAAATCAGCTCAGTGGGTAAAACAGAACAGCAGCTAACAGCAGACAAAGTACCTTATGAAGTGGGCCGCTCTCAATTTAAACACCTCGCTCGTGCTCAAATTGCAGGGACAGAAGTAGGAAGCTTGAAGATCCTCTTTCATAGAGAAACCAAAGAGATCTTAGGGATCCACTGCTTTGGTGAGCGTGCGGCTGAGATCATTCATATCGGCCAAGCGATCATGGAGCAAAAAGGGGAAGGTAATACGATCGATTATTTCGTCAATACCACCTTCAACTATCCTACAATGGCAGAGGCTTATCGCGTCGCAGCATTGAATGGCCTCAATCGCTTATTTTAACGTTAATTTAAAAATACAGCCCAAATAATAAAAACGGAGCCTCTGGCTCCGTTTTATTTGATTAGACATTTTCTAGCGCTTATTGGGTATCAATCAAGCGATTATCAGGCGTTAGAATATTCGCCCATGGCAAAGATTCGTCACCGAGTGTAATGAAATTCGGGTTTTCTAACGTATCACGCTCATTATAAGAAAGTGGATTAAGATGCGTGTTTACAATTCGCCCACCAGCTTCTTCAACAATACATTGCGTCGCGGCCGTATCCCACTCACCAGTAGGACCAAGACGCAGATAACAATCTACAGCACCTTCAGCGACCAAGCAGGCTTTTAATGCCGCAGAGCCAAGTGGTACCAATTCATAGTTCAACGCTGGATCCAAGCGGTTGGTAATCGCACTGATATCTTGGCGGCGGCTAATCGCAACGGCTATCGATTGGGTCGGCAATTCATGCTTATGTGTCGAGATGCGAACGGTTTCCCCTTCAGGCGTGATCTTCCATGCCCCTTTTCCGCTATATGCATAATACACAACCCCAGAAACAGGCGCATACACGACTCCCATAATCGGCTTATTACCTTCAACCAAAGCAATAATCGTCGCAAAATCACCACTACCAGCAATAAATTCTTGTGTACCATCTAATGGGTCAACCAACCAATAGCGCTGCCATTTACTGCGCTCTTTTAGCGGTACAGTGGCATCTTCTTCAGACAATACTGGAATATTAGGGGTAAGTTCTGTGAGTCGCTCAACTACTAATTTATGAGCAGCTAAGTCAGCACTCGTTACCGGTGTATTATCTTCTTTGATGTGTTTTTCAAACTGACCACGTTGGTAAATATCTAAAATAACTTGCCCAGATGCGCGAGCGATATCGACTACCGAGGGAATGAGGTGAGATAATTCCATAACTCACTCCTATTGTGAGAGTTGTTTTAATGCAAGAAAAAGGGCGGTAATACTTCTCGCTTCAGCAAAATCGAGATGATTGATCAACTCTTCCCCTTGGCTAACGGGCCAACGAACAATCTCTAACGGCTCAGGCTCATCACCTTCTAATTGTTCAGGGTATAAACCTTGGGCTAAGAAAAGCGTCATACGGCTAGAAAAATACGATGGTGCCAATACAACTTCTTTCAATGGTTGTAGCAAATTGGAACCGAAGCCAATCTCTTCTTTCAGCTCACGATTCGCCGCTTGCTCGGCGCTTTCGCCCGCATCGATTAATCCTTTAGGAAACCCCAACTCGTAGCGATCGGTACCTGCAGAATATTCTCGGATGAGTAACAAATCACCTTCAGCGGTAACCGGTACGATTAAAACAGCATGACGACCACTTGGCATCATTCGTTCATAGGTTCGTTCTACGCCATTCGAAAAACGAAGATCTAGAGATTCGATTTTAAATAGTCGAGATTGTGCAACAACCTCTGTTGATAATATTTCAGGTTTATTCTTATCAGCAGCCATGCCATATTCCTGTATCGCTCTTTCAGTCAATTAAAGTTAACCCACCCATTGATTGAAAGTAAACTTAAAATAGCTCTGCTAATAAAACAGTAGCTAGATACGACCTTTATAGTTGATTTTATACTGCCCTTTCGTATCGGGCGTACCTAACCACTTTAACTGTTTGCCAAGTTGAGGCGGGAATTCAGCCCCGGGCTTAAACCAACCATCAAGACGATAGTTGTTGGTTTTATCTAATGATGCTTCCCACTTGCTCGATACATCTGCTGAGGATTGATCGATTTGTGCCACTACCCCCCCTTGCTCACAGCTAAGATCCGCAATAACAGGGCCAGGATTAATCGCCCCAAGAGGAGAACTTACATTGCCTGACGTCCAAGCGAGTGAGCCATCTAAAACATCACAGTACGGCGCTTGATAGCGGTAGTCTCGCAATGTCAGTTCGAGGTTTCCCGTCACTGTCGCTGGAATAGGCGCGCGGACATATTTCAATACATTTTGAGCAGGAACTGAAACCAATAAGTTTTCAGCAAAAGGGCCCGATGCGCGATAGCCGACAACCCCTCGTCCATCAACCCCTAACTCACTACCTTTACCAAAACGTACGTTAAATGCAGCTTCACCAGTCAATAGTGAACTTAACGTCATGTTCCATTGTATGCGACCAAAACGCTGGCCTTGCCACTGCACCTGAGATGCACTTCCTTGCCAAGGAGTACCACTAACACCTGAAATAGTTAGCCCTCTTACAGTAGGTACCTGTTGTAAAAGCCAAGCTGCAGGAATGTGAGCAACAAGACTACCGATGAATACTGCCCCAAAAGAGACACCAACTGCTAATTTAAACTTCACTGTTACCCTCGGCCAAGCTGTAAACGGTTCACTTCGACCATACCATTACTCTTTGTTCTTGAGACATCGAGAAACTGGGCTTCAATGCCATATTCTTCATGTAAAAAAGCCAACCAATTCACAAGTGTATTGAACGGTACAGGTTTAACCCATACTTGGACCGATTCATTGCGAGGTTGCATCCGAATTAACTCAATACGAAAACGGTTTGTCGTTTCATTGATGACTTGATTTAGCCCTTTATGGCTCACCGCCACACTGGCGCCAGATGAACCTTTTAAACTAGCAATCTGGTTCGCTTTATCTTCAACCCAACTCAATAATTGACGTTCAGATTGAATACGGTTCTGAGCCCGATCGGCGCGGTTAGCCAAAGGCTGCCATATACCCCAATAGACGATTGTCAATATTAACGCGGCTGAGCCACCTAACATTAAGCGTTGCTCTCGCTGACTTAAGGCTTTCCACCATGCTTTCATGATTTTCTCCTTAATACGACAGTACCATTAACCCGCTCGCCATCTTTATTCAGCTGACCTTGCTCTACGATAAATTGTTCAGCCAGAAGTGTGCGAATTTGCTCAAAGTGCTGAAACTCTGTAGAGCTTGCTTGAAGGCGTAATTCGCCGCGATTTTCATCGTATTTTACATTTTGAATTGTCATTTGAGGCACTTCGCTCAATACGGGTTTTAATTGGACTAACCAAGGTAATACCCCCTTATCACTCCCTGCACCACCTAATCGACTAACAGCATTTTTCATCTGGTTTTTCAGATAACTTTGAGAAGGTATACGTTTAAATTCAGGTAAAACCTCACGAAATATACGCTCACTTTCAGCACGGTAAACTTGTGCCTGCTGCTCCATTTTTTGAACTGATACTACATGCTCAATAATGACGGTGGTTAATACCAGCCCAGCTGCAATAGCAACTTTTCGCCAAGGCTTAAGGTGTTTTCGCCATGCAGATTGAATTTTGTAAGGGCCTGATAGCAAGTTGGCTTTACTGTTACCTGCGCCTTCAGCCAGTAGCTGCATCACTAATTCAGGGGCTTCTGGTTTCCAGAGACCTGGCATGCCAATAGGGGCAGGGCTGTAATTATGTATTACTACATTTGTCGATTGCTGCAACTCTGTATTGATAGGTTCAACATTCGAAGTATCTGTATCTGTATCTGTATCTGTATCTGTATCTGTATCTGTATCTGTAGAGAGTACTATCGGGGCTTTCTGCGCCAATAGCCAACTACCAAGCCATGATGGTTCAGCACAAATACCTTGCGCTTCTGATTGACGCACTAACCATTGCTGCCCCAACTCAACGGCACTGTAACCATCATTGAATAACGGTAAACATAAGCAATCTGGAACCAGTTTAGTAACTTCAATACCAGCATCAGATAATGCTTCTAACCACTGTTGAATGATCTTATGTTCCACGATGGCAACACTGGCAATGTCTCCTTCGCGATTAAGCAAATGTACATGAAGAGAATCGACATCTTGTGCTAATTCCTCTTCTAATAGATAAGGTAATACCGCCGTAAGTTGACGCCCACTACCAGTAGGGATCGCAACGTCGGTGAGTAATAGTTCACTTGCTGGTGCCAAGGCGATAACTGGACGCTGTGCTGCATACTCTGCAAGTTCGCTTAATTGCGTCATATCGGCTAATTGACCCGACGCAATCACTTCTTTTTGCTGTGGCGACCAAACCAGCCATTGCACCGGCTGTGCAGGCCGGCTACTTAGCCTTATTGTCAGAAATTCGCTCACTGATCCCTCCATAACGGCGACGAACAACCGTCACCTCTTTCTCATCACGTTTAAGTAATGCTACTAACCGTATTCTGGCTCGATCAACCAGTACTTCTGTATCTATTTGAAAATAGTTACTGCTTACACCAAGGTGAGTTTTCGCTTTGTCTTTAACATCACCACTAATAGACGCAATAGCTGGTTCAGCAGTAAAGTCATCAACACTATCCCAGCCATCAAAACGACGACCAGAAATAATTCGTTCGGCATCTGACAGCGACAATGCCGGGCTATATAAAGCAGCCAATAATGCAGCTTGCCCTTTCTTTAGGGTATTAACATTCAGCACCATATCGTCACTCGGCAAGGCACACAGTAAGTGTTTTACCTTTTCATAAATCGGTGCTGTAACACCGTTTATTGCTCGAAACTCACTGACATCTGCAATCCAATCATTAGGCGGTAAATAAGGCGGACTAAAACCTTCATATGTGCTGTCTTCCGCGCCATAAGCTGATTGAACAACATCATCAGTATCAATATATTCCCAACTGGAATCAGCAATTACCTCCGCGTTATAGCTCTCAACACCCACCTCTTCTAGCAACGCTTGTAAATACGCGACTAAAAAAGGTTCTTTGTTTGAATCTGCTTCTGGCGTGACATTTTTCAACGCATTAAGGTTAAAGCATGCCTGACGGTCGAGAATGTTACCGATAGCTTCGCCTCCTTCTAAAGGATAGCGCTGCCCTTCTGTTGCCCATGCCTGATTCAAATTAATGGTGTCACTATCATCGGTACTTTGCTGAATCGCGACTTTGGCAAGCTCTTCCATTCCTAGGGCATACCAATAGGCTTGCTGATTAAGTACTTGGTTTTCTACACGGTAAAAATTGTGATGTAGCCGCTCAGTCATTTGTGCTGCGAGTAATGTCATCAGCGCTAACAGTAATAATACAACGATTAATGCCACGCCTTGTTGCGACTTCATCATCCTCGGTGCTGTGATTCGGCTTAAATGATTCACTAAGCTGGATCCTCATTACTTTCAGCACTCAAGGCAGATGTTGGTAGCATATACACACGTTCAATATCACCAAAGTCAGCCAGCGTCATTTTCACCATAATACCTTCAGGTAAAACTGCATCTTTCGACCATTCTTCCGTCCATTTATTATCACTGTAAAAGCGAAACGACAAGTCGGTTACATCCGTCAGTATCTCTCTGACTAAAGGCTTTACGCCAACCACAGTATCGGGATAACGGAACCATACTCGTTCTAATGTATCGTCAATAATACGGTAGCCAACGCGTACATTTTCACCTCGGGGAAACATCTGTTGAGGGTTTTGCCAGCCTGCACGCGTAAACGTTATTCCATGACTCGATGAACCTAATAGATACTCACTTGCCAACAACAACTTATCACTGGGCTTTTCACCTTGCGTACGCACTCGACGAGCGACTATCTGACGGAAATCGTTATCCATCATGACAACGGCACGTTGAATCGACTGTAAGCGATCATTGTGTTCTATCGATTGTTGATTACTAAGTTGAACATTATTTAGCACTTGGTAAGCAGATAAGCTCAACATGGCAAAAACAGCAATCGCGACCAATACCTCTAACAATGTAAAACCTTGCTGCGAAGAATGGAGCCGATGAGAAGAGCAAGGATGATTAATTCGCAACATAAGTTCTTACCGAGACAACGGATTTCTTTCGTTCTGAATCAGTGGCAACCGTGACATCAATAGCACGCAAATACCCATCAGCCGTTTTTGTACTTTTTACCGACCAATACCATTCCTGACCGGCGAGTTTTGATTTACCACGCTTTTCTGTTGTAGGAATTTCTCCCGAAAGCCGTACCGTGGCGAGCGTATTATCGGCCACCATAATGGCAAAGGTTTTTTGCTCTAAATATCCTAAGGTATTCAAATGTTGGCTAACTGCTTTCATCACACTCAGTGCTGCGATAGCAAATATCGCGAGAGCCACCAGCACTTCTAATAACGTCATTCCACGATTTTTCTTCATCGTTTCTTCTCAGCATCTAACTCTTCACCTGGATGAAGAAGGAATAGCTGTCCGAGTTCATCTGCTTGTACATGCCAAAATTGATTTTGCCCATCAACCTCAAAATCTAACGTAAAGGGGGTGTACTCACCGCTTGCCATCACAACAACCTGTGGGGGCTTAATTTTATTTTTATCAGTTTGTTCAGCAAACATGTCTTCATCAAATAATGAACCCGGCTTAAACAGGCGATCTTTGTCTTGCCATGAATAACCTCCGATTTCGACCCTTAGATTAATGTCTTCACCAACATCCACCTCAGTAAAAAACTTCGATTCTTTTATGGGTTGCCAATCATCACGGGTTAGCTCAAGAAACTGATAACTATGACGTTCAATCCGAATACCGTAATCAACGCCATTAAGTAATGCATCCTCGCCCAATAATTGAACGAGCTGATGAAAACGTGCAGCTTCATCTTTTACCTTATCGTCTTTGCTTTCTGGCAATGAAATAATCACAGCTACAGCACTGGTTGCTAGCAGTACTAGCACCAACATCATTTCAATTAAGGTAAAACCTGCCGCACGTTTATTCATATCATTAAACGCTAGACTTAAAAGTCCAACATGTTCCAGTTGCCAATATCAGTATTATTACCCTCACCGCCTTCTTGACCATCAGCACCTAAGCTAAAGATATCAATAGGACCATGTTCACCCGGCATCACGTATTGGTACTCGTAGCCCCAAGGATCATTAGGTAAACGGCGAATGTAGCCACCATCACGGTAATTACGTGGCTCAGGTGACGACGAAGGTTTAGAGACTAATGCTTCTAGACCTTGATCTGTCGTTGGATAAACACTGTTATCCAACTTATACATATCTAACGATTGCTCTAACGCACTGATATCGGTAACGGCTTTTTGTTGATCCGCTTTCTCTTTATTACCTAATAGGTTCGGTACCACTAAACTGGCTAATACGCCAAGAATAACGATAACGACCATAACCTCTAACAGCGTAAAGCCGCGTTGTTTGCGTTGCATGAAAAAACCTCCAAGGGAAAAACTACATACCAACCATATTATTCAATTCGATAATCGGCATTAGCGTGGCGATGACGATAAACATCACAATGCCAGCCATAGCGACAATCAATAATGGTTCAAAAACACCCAGCGCCATATTCACCAAAGATTCAAAATCACGATCTTGGTTATCTGCCGCACGGGTCAACATTTGCTCCAGTTCACCACTTCGTTCACCACTGGCTATCATGTGTAACATCATAGGCGGGAACAGTTTGGTTTGTTCAAGCGAGATACGCAGGCTAGCACCTTCACGTACTTTTTCTGATGCCTCAATAATCTGCTTATTTACCCATGTATTGGTCATTACATCTGAAGCGACTTTCATCCCATCTAGCAGTGGAATCGCACTCGATGTACATATCGAAAGAGTACGCGCAAAGCGAGATGTATTCAGACCACGAGCAACCTTACCGATCACTGGAATGTGTAATATCCAGCGATCCCACTTCAACCGGTATGCTGGCTTCTTTAGCGCACTTTTGATCAACGCGATAATCGAAATAATCACGATAACCACAACAATGCCCCAATTTTGAACAAAATTACTGGCTGCTAATAATATTTCGGTAATAGTTGGCAGCTTTTGCCCCATCTGGACAAACTGATCAACAATTTTAGGCACTACCGTTGCCAGCAAAAAAGCGACAACGGCAACCGCCACCAACGTTAGCATGGTCGGATAAATCATTGCTTGCTGAAGCTTGCTACGCATTTGTTGACGATTTTCAGTATAATCAGCCAAGCGGTTTAAAACGGTATCTAAGTGACCCGACTTCTCACCGGCTGCCACCATGGCACGAAAGAGCTGATCAAAAATATGAGGATATTCCGCCATACTGTCTGACAAGGTATACCCTTCAACAACCCGAGAACGTACTGCTAATAGCATATTGCGCAATCGTGGCTTTTCGTTTTGTTCACCAACCGCTTTTAAACATTCTTCAAGTGGCATACCCGCCTGAACCAGTGTGGCTAATTGACGCGTAACAAGTGATAACTCGTTGGTACTAATTCCACGACGAAATTGAAATTTAGCGCTAGTACCCGTCTTTGTCGATGTGCTTCGCGTTGCTGTTTGCACAACCTCAACCGGCATTAACCCTTTCTCGCGCAGCTGTTGCCTAACCTGACGAGCATGATCGCCTTCAAGCACACCTTTTTTCTGGCGACCTTTTGCATCTAGCGCCTTATATTCAAATGCAGCCATTAGCCCTCCTTGGTTACACGCATCACTTCTTCAAGTGTCGTGATACCGCGTTTAACTTTGGCTAGACCGTCGTCTCGAATACTTGGCGTATATTTTCGAATAACTTTCTCTATCGACTGCTCCCCCGCTTCTGAGTGGATAAGCTCTTGAACATTATCATCAATCAATAACAGCTCATGGATACCCGTACGACCACGATAGCCTTTGTTATTACAGTGCTCACAGCCGACAGCACGATACAGCGTTAATGGCTCATCGGTACCGATATTAAAGAGTTTCTTCTGCTCGGGATTCGCCTCATAAGGTTCTCGGCACTGTACACATAAAGTACGGACTAAACGTTGCGCCAATACTCCTAACAATGACGATGAAACCAAAAAAGGCTCGATACCCATATCACGTAATCGAGTTATCGCACCAATCGCAGTATTGGTGTGTAAGGTTGATAACACCATGTGACCGGTTAGAGACGCTTGAACAGCAATCGATGCTGTTTCTAAATCTCGTATTTCACCAATCATAACGACATCAGGGTCCTGACGTAAGATGGCCCTCAAACCACGAGCAAACGTCATATCAACTTTAGTATTAACCTGTGTTTGCCCTATCCCATCGATATCAAATTCAATCGGGTCTTCAACGGTAAGAATATTACTTTCTTGGCTATTCAGCTCTTGTAAACCAGCGTACAAGGTAGTGGATTTACCCGAACCTGTCGGACCGGTTACAAGAATAATGCCGTGTGGACGCTGGATAATATGGCGAAAAGTTTTATGGTTCTCAGCAGTCATACCCAAACTATGGAGATCAAGCCGGGTAGCGTTTTTATCAAGCAAACGTAATACAACGCGCTCACCATGCGATGACGGCATCGTCGATACACGAACATCTACCGCACGACCGCCAATTCGCAGTGAAATACGACCATCTTGAGGAACACGCTTTTCTGCAATATCAAGACGTGCCATTACCTTAATACGTGAAACTAGCAACGGTGCTAATTTACGGCTAGGCTGCAACACCTCACGCAATACACCATCAACCCGGAAACGGATTGATAATGCTTTCTCAAAGGTTTCAATATGGATGTCTGACGCCGCCTCTTTAATCGCTTCCGCTAACATGGCATTAATCAATTTAATGATTGGTGCGTCATCCTCCGATTCCAGTAAGTCTTCAGTTTCAGGCAAATCTTCGGCAAGCGAGAAAAAATCATCATCGGCGCCTAAGTCTTCCATTAACTGCCGCGCTTCAGATGAACCACGTTGATACGCCTCGGTGAGTTTTAATTCAAATTCTTTACTGGTCAATTCTATTGGCGTAAAGCCACTTCCCACAACACGCCGAACTTCCGCTAAGACGACCGCAGAAAGTTGTCCGCTATAGGATAATGTCCAACCACTTTCACTGGCTTCAAGCACAACACTGTGTCGCTTCGCAAATGAAAATGGCAGACGGAACAACGATATTGCCGTGTCTTCCATGCTACCGATATCCATTACTGATTCTCCAACTGCGCAACAAAGGCGCGTACTTCTGGCGGCAGCTCAATATTCTCACCAAACTTAGGCAATACTGGCATTTTAGTATTTGGCATTAAGTTTAAGCCCTGATCTGCTTTATATAATTGCTCTGCGCGAATGTAGTTATATTTACGCTGAGTAATGCCATCGGCAGTTACGCCATCGCGAATAATAGTTGGCTTAATGAATACCATTAAATTCGTTTTGGATGTGGTCGTATTGGTCGATTTAAACAAGAAACCCAAGAATGGAATATCACCTAGGATTGGGATTTTAGACTCACTCTCTTTGGTCTCTTCGCTAATCAAACCGCCTAAAGCAATCATCTGTCCATCTTGAACCAACACCGAGGTATTAATCTGGCGCTTAGCAAAACGCACATCAACGGCGCCACTTGCACCTAATACGCTTGACACTTCTTGCTCAATTTTAAGCTGAACAGAGTCACCTTCATTAATCTGCGGGGTAACATTTAGCTTGATACCAACTTCTTTACGTTCCACCGTTTGGAAAGGATTATCATTGCTTGAGCTTGAAGTCGAACCTGTTACCACTGGCACTTCTTCACCAACAATAAATGATGCTTCACCGTTATCCATCACCGTGATACTTGGTGATGACAGTATGTTCGAATTACTGTCTGTTGCGACAGCATTCACCAACATCGTCCAGTCACCCATCACGATACCCAATGCCGCACCGTTAACGCCGCCAAGTACGCTCGCCAGGGTATCGAAACTACCTTGCTGATCAGGATTCACCGTCACGTTGCCGTTCACGTCAGTTACCGTGCTGCCTTTTACATCCTGCGCTTCTTGCAAACCAATTGCGTATTGGGAAATAGGGACACCCGAGTTACCAAATTGAATAACGCCCCCATCTGCTGAACCATACTGCACCCCGAAGTTGATGCCATCACCTTCAGATAATTCAACAATCATGGCTTCAATCAGTACCTGTGCACGACGAATATCTAGCTGAGCAATAATACTTTCTAACGCACGCATAATATCTGGCGGCGCTGTTACGATAAGGGAATTTGTTCCGGTATGAGCGGAGATCATCACTTCGCCCTTACTGCTTCCAACTGGTTTTTTACTTCCACCTTGCTTTTCAGCTTGCAGGTTATCTGATACGCCTTTGAGCACATCAACCATATCTTCAGCATTGGCATATTTCAGGTAGATAACCCGATTATTACCAGACGTTGCCATCTCTTTATCCAACTGATTAATCAGTTTTTTTAGACGTTTCCTTACCTGAGGATCACCCGATAACAACACGGCATTGGTACGTTCATCAGCAACCACTTTAGGCTGTAAAAACCCTGGCGTTGTTTTAGCACTGGCATTTTTATTTAACGCATCAACAATGCGCACCATTTCAGCCGCCGAGGCATTACGCAGCTCCACAACATCCACTTCTTTATCACCAGCACGGTCGACACGCTCAATGATCTCGGCCAAACGGTTCACCACCGCGGCACGCCCCGTAATCATAATGATGTTAGCAGGATCGTAGTGCACAACGTTACCTGCGCCCGCATTATCATTCAACTGACGCAGCAACGGCGAGAGTTCACGCACCGATACATTACGAACGGCAATAACACGGGTGACGACTTCATCACCAGAGACTTTATCGTTACCGTCTACAACCGGAATAGCAGATGTCTTCGCGTCTTTATCACGAATCACTTTTAGTACGCCGTTATCCATTTCAACAACAGCAAAGCCATACACTTCTAAAACATTTAAAAAGAATTGATAATATTGTTCGTCATTTAGAAGGTCATAGCTACGTACATTGACTTGACCGCGCACCGCAGGGTCGACAATGATCGTTTTTTGTAGATTTCGCCCTACAATATTAATGAATTCTTGAATATCAGTTCCTTTAAAACTGGCACTAAATTCACTGGCCATTACTGAGCTACATAGCAAACTACCTGCTAAAAACAGGGCGCTTTTACTCATCCATTTTTTCACAAAAAACTCCTGCGCTTAATCGCGTGTTCCACTGTTGAAACACTATTGCAATTCAATATAAATATCGTGTAATTGACCTTCTCGCTCTACCGTTAATGTAAAGTCGGTCGCTTCAGATAACTCGGTCCATAATTTTGCCATTACCGTAGGGTCTGTTAAGTCATTACCATTTAAACTAACCGCTAAATCATTAGCCTTTAGACCAACAGCATCAAATAGCACCCTATCTTTACCCGGATTAACACGATACCCCACAAGCTCATTATCCTTTTTCACCTGAGAAAGACGAATATAGGTAAAGAGGTTTTGGGGCTTCTCTAGAATATCCTTTTTAATTTGATCTAATTCTGATGAAGGCGCAGCCTTTACCGTTTCAACGGGTTTTGATTTGCTTCGAGCTGGCTGCTGAGATTGTGATTGACCAAACTTAACGCCATCCAACATCAATGTTTCATCACGACCGCTATTTCGAATAATAACGCGATCAACATACACAGCCTGTAATGTTGCACGAGTGCCATCAATCGCTTCATTTAAACCATAGGTATTTTGCTTACCGCGGTTAGTGATTACCGCTAACGTCGTTTCAGCGCGATTACTCGCAACCACGCCCACTAACGTTAAATTCAAACTGGTTTGTGGCGCATCCTGCTTAACGGGTTGTTGTTTAATGACAGGGGCGTTTTGTTGATACTGACCAAACAAGTTCATTGCTAGCACATCGGAGACTTGAAATGATGATGTGTTCCCCCCTGACACTGAAGCCACTTTCATTTGCCAAGGTGCTAGATTGTCTACAGGTTGAATGAATGACCATATCAATCGCCCTAATATCCATGCCAACATCACGATTAATAACCATGTCGTTATTTGTGTAAATGTTTTCGCTGACAATGGGCGCTTTGTATAAAGCGTTTCTAACCACTTTGTTGCAACCATTCTTAAGTCCATTTCACCAAAATTTATACATCGCCTGATCTAACAGGATACCTGTTCAGCTCCTATTAAGGCAGGGCTGCATTAATAAAATCATGTAATATATCCACCGAGATCACGAAAAAAAAGTAATAACGATCAATAGACTAACTGTAGCAGAGAATTAATTGTCTATTTAACATTGAAATATCCCATCAATATCTCCATTTACTAAACTTAATATGCTACTTTTAGCGCCCTTTTTGGGGTAAGGAGCTCGTTGTGAGTCATCAATCATCAAACTCAGACCCTCTTCAAGTGCGTCTTGATAAATGGTTATGGGCGGCACGATTTTACAAAACACGCTCAATCGCTCGTAACATGATCGATGGCGGAAAAGTGCATTACAACGGTCAACGCTCTAAACCCAGCAAAATCGTTGAAGTAGGTGCAGAGGTTCGCGTAAGGCAGGGCAACGAAGAAAAAACTATTACGATTGAGAAATTATCAACCGCTCGTCGTGGTGCCCCAGAAGCACAAACCTTATACGAGGAAACCACCGAAAGTCTTAAGCTACGAAGTCAGAATGCTGAGATGCGTAAGCTAAATGCTTTTGGTAGCCCTAGCCCTGAAAAACGCCCAGATAAAAAGCAACGACGCGATATCATTAAATTCAAGAACATCAATGAGTAATCTATTAGGTCTCTATTACAGAAAAAGTTTCATTATATGAATGTAATCGTCCAAATAAAATCCTAAATGCATTGTTCTAACTATTATACCGGCTGGAGAATACACGCTAATGACAAACGATAATCTGTACCGTTACCTATTTGAAGGTGTATCTGTACGTGGTGAGCTCGTACAACTGGGCAACACTTATCAGCAAATCATTGCTAGTAAGGAATACCCTGCGCCGGTACAAAAATTATTAGGCGAATTACTGGTGGCAACAAGCCTGTTAACTGCCACATTAAAATTTGAAGGTTCTATTACTGTCCAGCTTCAAGGTGATGGCCCTGTTCGTCTTGCAGTTATCAATGGTGATCATGAGCAGAAAATGCGTGGTGTTGCACGTTGGGAAGGCAAAGTGCCGACTGACGGTACCATTCACGATGTCATTGGTAAAGGCCACCTAGTTATTACTATCACACCAACCAAAGGCGAGCGTTACCAAGGTGTGGTTGGTTTAGAAGGGGACACTCTTGCTGAATCACTTGAAGGTTACTTCGCAAATTCAGAGCAACTAAAAACCCGTATCATTTTACGTACTGGTGAATTTGAAGGTAATGCAAAAGCAGCAGGAATGTTGCTGCAAATTCTGCCTGATGGTCAAGGTAAAGAGGGTGATTTTGAACACCTTGAACAATTAACAGAAACAGTGAAAAACGAAGAACTGTTTGGTTTAGATGCGCAAGATGTACTTTACCGCCTTTATCACCAAGAAGAAGTGAAATTATTTGACCCTCAATCTGTCGAATTTCACTGTGGTTGTTCACGCGAACGTAGCGCATCAGCAATCTGTTCAATTGAACGTATTGAAGTAGAAAAAATCATCGCTGATGAAGGTAAAGTTTCACTGCATTGTGACTACTGTGGTACCAGTTATGACTTTGATAGCATTGATGTAGCAGCACTTCACGAGAATGCCGCGAAGAATGATAGCGATCAGGTACACTGATAATTATCGTCACGCAAAAACATTGATAAATCAGAAGAATAGCCGAATGTAATTCGGCTATTTTTTTAACTGAAGCACACTTTCACTCCTCGATTACATCTTCTTACACGTTTTTTCCCCTGCTTTTTTTAACAGAAATATTAATTTCAGCCTCTAGCGCAAACGCTTCACATCATTGTAAACTTAACCGCCATCGAGACTTGTAATTTTTACTTATTATTAACATCTTAGTGGTTGTTTTTTGATGGATCTCCCTGAATTACCCCTTTAGGGTTGTTAGCATGGTCAACAGATAAACTACATCTTACCCAGGAGCACCTATGACTGTTACGAATGTCGAAAAAAAGGTTGCAAAAAACGTGGATCTGTCTGAATACGGTATCAACAATGTTACGGATGTTATTCGTAACCCATCTTTCGAAGTTCTATTCGAAGAAGAGACTAAGCCCGGCCTAGAAGGATACGAAAGAGGTATCGTTACTGAGCTTGGTGCTGTATCTGTTGATACGGGAATTTTTACAGGTCGTTCGCCTAAAGATAAGTTCATCGTTAAAGATGACACTACCCGCGATACCCTATGGTGGGCAGACCAAGGCAAGAACGACAATAAAGCGATTGATCAAAAAGTCTGGAATGAGTTAAAAGTATTAGTCACTAAGCAACTATCTGGCAAGCGTCTGTTTGTTGTCGATGGTTACTGTGGCGCAAACCCTGATACCCGCCTATGTATCCGTGTAATTACGGAAGTTGCATGGCAAGCACACTTCGTAAAAAATATGTTTATTCGCCCAACAGAAGAAGAGCTCGCAAGCTTTGAACCTGATTTCGTGGTAATGAACGGTGCGAAGTGCACTAACGAGAAGTGGGAAGAGCAAGGTCTGAACTCTGAAAACTTCACAGTCTTCAACCTAACAGAAAAAATGCAGCTTATCGGTGGTACTTGGTACGGCGGTGAGATGAAGAAAGGTATGTTCGCAATGATGAACTACTTCCTTCCGCTTAAAGACATAGCGTCTATGCACTGTTCAGCTAATATGGGCGAAAACGGTGATGTAGCAGTATTCTTTGGTCTTTCTGGTACAGGTAAAACAACGTTATCAACTGATCCTAAACGTGCGCTTATTGGTGATGATGAGCACGGTTGGGATGACAACGGTGTATTCAACTTTGAAGGCGGTTGCTACGCAAAAACCATTAACCTTTCAAAAGAAGCAGAACCTGACATCTATAATGCCATCCGTCGTGATGCACTGCTAGAAAACGTAACAGTTCGTGCTGACGGCGCTATTGATTTCGACGACAACTCGAAAACAGAAAATACCCGAGTATCTTACCCAATCTACCACATTGAAAACATTGTTAAACCAGTGTCTAAAGGTGGCCATGCAAACAAGGTTATCTTCTTGTCTGCTGATGCTTTTGGTGTACTTCCTCCGGTATCAAAATTAACGCCAGAACAAACTAAATACCACTTCCTATCTGGTTTCACAGCAAAACTAGCAGGTACTGAACGCGGTATTACAGAACCAACGCCAACGTTCTCAGCATGTTTTGGTAATGCATTCCTAACACTTCACCCTACACAGTATGCAGAAGTACTGGTTAAGCGTATGGAAGCGGCTGGAGCAGAAGCTTACCTTGTTAACACTGGTTGGAACGGCACAGGCAAACGAATTTCAATTCAAGATACTCGCGGTATCATCGATGCAATCCTAGATGGCTCTATTGATAATGCAGAAACAAAAGAGATGCCAATCTTTAATCTTGAAATACCGACATCGCTACCAGGTGTTAACCCTGAAATTCTAGACCCACGTGATACGTATACTGACCCGCTACAGTGGGAAAGCAAAGCACAAGATCTAGCGAATCGCTTCATCAATAACTTTGAAAAGTACACCGATACAACAGAAGGTGCTGAACTGGTTGCTGCTGGTCCACAGCTCGATTAATCATCCCTTTTACGATTGATTGACTAAAAGCCCTTCCCGAAAAGAAGGGCTTTTTTTATTCGGATAACTGGCTGCAATATCGACCAACATTTAGCCGAAACACAAAATTAACTAACAGATCAATAAAATCAAAAACATCCCCTTGCAGCTCTACGCTTTTTACGCCAATCTGAAGGAAGACCTTTGGAGGCTATATGCGTGTAGTGGGAAAAATATTCGGTACCCTTATCATTTTGATGCTGCTTAGCATCACTATCACCCTGACATTACTGCACACCCAATACGCCACTAAACTCGTCATCAACACCATTGATGCTACAACAGATTATCAACTTAAAGCAGCAAACATTAACTATCACATCAGCGATCCTTGGCATTTGCAACTCGAACAGCCACAGCTAATGTATCAACGGCAGTCTTTACTATCTGCCAATAACATCCAGCTATGGCTAGCTCCCTCAAAATTGCTGAATAACGGTTGGTCTTTTGACAGCATTTTGATTGATACCATTACCCTAAATCAGCCCGTGGATTTCACCACCTTACCCGCTTTACATGTTCAACGTTTAGCCCTAAATAACCTGACACTGCATACCCCTGAAATCAGCATCGAACAAGCCCGTCTACAGATCGATAATTGGCAGAGCCGTTCGCAATCATGGGGAATATTCAGTGGTGACTTTCAACTGTCTGCACCCAATATTCAATGGCAAGGTACAACATTGAAAGACGTTTTAATTGATGGTGATTATCAAGATAAAAACTTGAAGTTCTACGGGTTATCCTTTGAATGGCAGCACGCTACCTTTAGTGGTCAAGCTGAATATAAGCAATCGGCAACACAACCTGATTTACTCACATTACACCAATTAACGGTCACTGGCTTACAATTACAAGACCAGAACCAACTCACCCTATTTCGCTCTTATATTGATCAAGTGAAAGCCTCCGCTCTCACCATCGACATTAAACGCCTTGATGTACTTGAAAGTAATATAGAGATGCCTAATTACACACTTAATAACATTAATCTTTCGGTACAACATTGGCAGTGGCCTGCCACTCATTGGCAACAACATGAAGCGTTGGTTTCTCTAAATGCTAGCAGTATTCAATGGTTAAATACTGTCTTTGAAGATCCACTTGTCAACAGCACCTTTTCACCGCAACAAATAACCGTAAATGGGCTATCAACAAAAGTTCTCGAAGGGTATGTTCAACTTGATGGCACATTAACCCCTGATGTATTGGCGCTTAATCAAGTAACGGTAAATGGAATTAAATGGGTATTACCCAACAATTGGCCAACACATTTACACACACTGAATTCACTGTATTCTGATATCAGCATTACTCAATTAGATATTGGCTACGCCCAGCTGACGGACACCAATCCAGCCAACCCATTTCAAATCGCAGGCTTAAACATTAACGGGGAAGACCTCATCCTGAAAAGGCATGGACAAGTTGGATTATGGCAAGGCACGTTAACCGCAAATTCAGGAGCGGCAAGCGTCAATAAAGTCAGTATGATAGGTCCGTATACCACAATGAATAGTCAGGCAGGTAATTGGCAATTAAAGCAGTTAATCCTGCCTTTTAAAGATGGATTATTAGAAGCGTCTGGTAATGTAGATTTAAATCGTTCAGGTCAGCCTTGGAAGCTATCACTACAAGGTGACAACATACCAGCGACAACTCTATCCCAATGGTTAGCAATACCTTTTCCCGTTACTGGTGCTATGGATGTCAGCTTTAATGGAACAGGCTTAGCCCAGCACCAAACAAGCCTTGCTTATAGCTTTACAGGTGATTTAATCGCGACATTTAGGCAGCTACAGCTCAGTAAACTAACCCCGCAACAGTTGCTTCAATACTGGGGTACTTCACAACAGCCTCAACCGACGAGCAATCAGAGCCAAAACGTTGATTCGCTTTCACTGTCTTTATCACCTTTATCTATTTCCGCAGATAGAGGGCGTATGGCAATCAACAAGATAGAGTTAAGAAGCAAAGGGCTAAAAGCAAATTTAAAAGGGAGATGGGATTTAGCAGATACAACTAAACAAACAATAGAGCTGCAAGCAAAACAAGGTTGCCAGCAGCTCACACGATCTTGGGGTACTGTTCAGCAGCTTCTATCAGCATCAACTTGTAAAGGAAATAACATATAAGTACCAGTAAACGTAGAAGCTAACGTCTCGCCACTGTAAACATTCACTTCAACAATCACTCGACCCTTGCGCCCTTTGGCAAGGCGATCAAAGTCACCACTGAGTGTTTCAATTGATACAACGGCACGTGGCCGCTCTTTCACCGGAGACACGTAACGGATATGACTATCAACTAATACAATATCAGCTTCTAGTTTACGTTCTTTTATCAGCATCCAAATAAATCCCCAGCCCGCTAACGTTGCCATAGTAAAAATACTACCTGCAAACATAAACTCACTCGGATTCAGATTCGCATTAATTAATGCGCTCACTTCAAAACGATACCCCGTGTATTGACTTATCTTGACCCCCATCTTGTCACTGATTGGAATCTGGTATTGCCATAATTCTTGCAGTTCTTGGCACCATTCAGGATGACGGACAACATCGGTTAATGGATCGAGGTGTTTTAGCATTTGCTGGTGACGTACCGGACCACGCTCATCACTCAACTCGCCTTGGCTAGTAAAGGCATTTTTCAGATAAAAAGGAATCGCATCTTCTCGGGCATTACACACTAACCGCTTTGCACCATCTTGGCGCGCCAACGATTCCAGCGCCATGAGCACGATGGCTCCCATTCCTTTGTGACGATAATTAGGGTGCACAGCCATAAAACGAATCTGACCATCATTGTCTGGTGTCATATACAGCCGACCAATGGCAATAGTTTCGCCGTTATCTGTCACGATCATACGGTGCGCACTTAGTTCATCGTAGGCATCCCGCTCAGATCCCACAGGCATACGCCATGCTTCACGCAACATTCGCCAGCGAAAATCATAATAACGTGCTAATTCGTCGGCCGTTTTTGGTGTGATCAGTCGAAACATGCATCCCTCTCTCTGGCGTTTCCGCTAATTAATCGTCTATCCATTGCGATTCTAGTTATCTATATAACCAGTGGTTTACCACTACACCTGAAGCCAAAACGTCACAGGTCCATCGTTCAATAAAGCCACTTTCATATCTGCTGCAAAAACACCCGTTTCAGTCTGGATATCTTTATCCTTACAACATTCGACAAAATAATCATACAAGCGTTCCGCATCAGCAGGTGCTGCTCCAACAGAAAAACTTGGGCGCATACCACTTTTCGTGTCTGCCGCTAACGTAAACTGTGAAACAACTAAGACACTGCCCCCCGCTTGCTGAACATTTAAATTCATTTTCCCCGCATCGTCTTCAAATATACGATAGCCTAAAACTTTATCACGCAGACGTTTCGTTTTTGATTCATCGTCTTCTTTCTCTACCCCAAGCAGAACCAGTAAGCCTTTACCAATAGTTCCTGTTACTTGGCCATCAACCGTTACACTGGCTTCACTTACTCGTTGAATTAACGCAATCATTTACTTTGTTCCTTCATTATTTTCAGCTTCTGAGCTTTTTTCTTGCTCATTTTTTGCCATTCTTTTTACATCGCAGTCTTTAGATGCCATCGGCTCACAAGAAGACAGTTGCCACTGCTTTCGCTCACCAAGACTTGCTGTAATTTCTGCACCAAGTAACACGATACACCAGCACAAGTACACCCAAACAAATAAAATAGGGATCACAGCTAATGCGCCATATATCACCTGATAAGACGGGAAGTTTGAAATATAAAGTGCAAACCCTTTTTTACTCAACTCAAATAATGTGCTTGCCACTAAAGCACCGAATAATGCATGGCTGAACTTCACCTTTAAATTGGGTACCAGCAGATATAAACCTAAGAAAGCACAGCTCGACATGATGACAGGCAAAGCGCGTAATGTTTGCTGAAAAAGACCATTCACCGCTTCGCTATTAAGCAAGTTTAATGAACCCAAATAAGAGCTCACTGCAATACTTGAACCCACAAGGATAGGGCCTAACGTCAACACCATCCAATAAATAGAAAATGAAATCACAGGCCGGCGTTTTTCATGCACTCGCCAAATGTAATTTAATGCCTGATCGATGGAAGACATTAACATCATCGCCACCACAAATAATGCCCCAACCCCAACAGCAGTCATCTTTCCGGCATTCGCGACAAACTCATTCAAATACGTTTTTACGACTTCACCAGCGGCTGGTACAAAATTTTCAATCACAAAATTTTGTAGTAACTCCCCCAACCCCGCGAACACAGGAAAAGCAGATAACGCAGAAAGAACAACAGTAATCATGGGGACCAATGACAGTAACGTCACATACGCCATCGAACCTGCTGCAATAGTTAAACGATCATGTTTAACTCGCCGATGAAGGTAGGTTAAATATGCAAAAGTCTGTTTTAGACATTGAAGAAAATGTACCTTGCCAGTTATCTTATTCTCAGCCATATTCATCTAATTAATTTTTATACTATTTTAATTCTAATACGAATTTATCGCTACGAAAGGAAAGCGTACGATTCAGATACCATACATCAATAAGGAATTTACGATGCCCTATCTACTCACCATTCTGCTAAGTGTCACGCTACTATCTGGGTGTCAAAGCGCTTATTATTCCGCGATGGAAAAAGTCGGCGTACATAAACGCGATATCATGGTCGACCGCGTCGAAGATACAAATAAAGCACAACAAGATGCTCAAGAGCAATTCACTAGCGCACTAAATGCACTAAAAGCCCTGAATCAATTCGATGGCGGTGATTTAGAAACAGCCTATAACGATATTAACGATCAATATGAAGCCAGTTCTGATGCGGCCGAAAAAGTCAGTGAACGCATTGCTGCTATCGAAGACGTTGCCGATGCTTTATTTGATGAGTGGGAAAACGAGCTTTCACTTTATACCAGCACCACATTGAAGCGCGATAGTGAAAAGAAACTGCGTGCCACCCAAACATCCTACAAAAAAATGTTAACCGCCATGCATAAAGCTGAAAGCAAAATGACACCAGTGCTCAATACATTACGAGATAATACGCTGTACCTAAAGCACAATTTGAATGCGGCAGCCATCGGTTCGCTACAGGGTGAATTTACATCCCTACAAAAAGATATTCAACGAGCTATCAATGATATGCAAATCGCCATTAATGAATCTGAACGTTTTATCTCACACCTGAAAAAATCGTAAACGATTTAGCTCAACTTACCATTATAAGCGGGCCAGAACCCAACAGGCTCGCTCTTCTACACTTCCCCATGGCACTTGCGTCACTTCATAATTAAGCGCCTTATAGGTCATTATTAGCTGCTCGTGAATAGCTTGAGCTTCAATAAAACTGTGAGGGCGTTCATCATCTTTTTGATAAATCGCTTCATGAGGCGCACAAAAAAACACCCGAGAAGCATAACCGGCAGCAGCATCAAGGTAATGCTGACTTACCGTTTCTCCGCCCACTGTTAGATAAGCACAAATATCAGGAATAGCACGATCAACAAAAGCTGGCATTGCCCCCTTCTGAGCTAATCGACGCTGCTCATTCATCATCACTAAACAAAGCTCAGCAAAAGCGGGAAGATTGGTCCACGGTAATACCCCATTATCTAACTTTGCTTGTTGCTGAATTAAGGTACGAGACACTTCAGGAAATGTTAAATACCCTTTATGGCTTAATGCCTTCAATAGCGTCGTTTTACCAGCTCCTGGTCCACCGGTAATAATGATTGGCTGCATGTTGTCGTACTCTGAATCAATGAGGTAGGCAGTATACTGGAAATGACATTGGCATGGGAAAGTCAGCGGTGAATTTTTACGAGAGCTTTTTCTTTTTCAGATACAAAAATCCCGCCATGGCATAACCAATAGCGGGATTTTTTTAGCTAGCTATTACAGCCGAATTACTTCGGTGCACGGCCTGCACGCTTACGATCGTTTTCAGTAAGAAGTTTCTTACGAATACGAACGCTTACTGGTGTAACTTCTACTAGTTCATCATCATCAATGAATTCTAGAGCTTGCTCAAGCGTGTGCTTGATAGCAGGAGATAGCGTTTGTGCTTCATCAGTACCAGATGCACGAACGTTAGTCAGCTGCTTACCACGAAGACAGTTGATAGTCAGATCGTTAGCACGGTTGTGAATACCGATAATCTGACCTTCATAAACTTCATCACCGTGCTCAGAGAACAGACGACCACGTTCTTGAAGGTTGAACAGTGAGTATGTTACTGCTTTACCCGTACCGTTAGAGATCAATACGCCGTTTGAACGTTGACCGATAACGCCACCTTTGTGTGGACCGTAGTGATCGAAAGAGTGGTAGATAAGGCCAGAACCAGAGGTCATTGTTAAGAACTCAGTTTGGAAACCGATAAGACCACGAGAAGGCATCATAAAGTCCATGCGAACACGGCCCTTACCATCTGGTGCCATATCTTTCAGCTCACCTTTACGGATACCGATGCTTTCCATGACACTACCTTGATGCTCTTCAACCACATCGATAGTTACCATTTCAAACGGTTCCATTAGCTCACCATCAACAGTTTTGATGATAACTTCTGGACGAGATACTGCTAGCTCGAAACCTTCACGACGCATGTTTTCGATCAGGATAGATAGGTGAAGTTCACCACGACCTGAAACACGGAAGCGATCTGGACTGTCAGTTTCTTCAACACGTAATGCTACGTTATGAACAAGCTCTTTCTGCAGACGCTCAAGAATGTTACGTGAAGTAACGAACTTACCTTCTTTACCAGCGAACGGAGACGTGTTCACCTGGAAAGTCATGGTTACTGTTGGTTCATCAACAGAAAGTGCAGGAAGTGCTTCAACAGTATTCACATCACAGATAGTGTCTGAAATTTTCAGCTCGCCAAGACCTGTAATAGCGATGATGTCGCCAGCTTTAGCGACTTCAACTTCGTGACGCTCAAGACCAAGGTAACCAAGAACCGTACCGACTTTACCGTTACGCTTCTTGCCTTCAGCATTGACGATAGTCACTTGCTGGTTTGGCTGAACAGAACCACGTGCGATACGAGCAACACCGATAACACCTACGTAAGAGCTGTAATCAAGTTGAGATACTTGCATCTGAAGTGGGCCGTCAACGTCAACACATGGTGCTGCAACGTTATCAACAACCGCTTGGAACAATGGTTCCATATCTTCGCCAACAACGCCTTCTTCCATTGTTGCCCAACCATTTAGTGCAGAAGCATAAACAGTTGTGAAATCTAGTTGCTCATCAGTCGCGCCTAAGTTATCAAACAAATCAAAGATTTGATCCATAACCCACTCAGGACGAGCGCCAGGACGGTCAATCTTGTTGATTACAACGATTGGCTTAAGACCGTATGCGAATGCTTTTTGCGTTACAAAACGCGTTTGTGGCATAGGGCCATCAACTGCATCAACGATAAGCAATACTGAGTCAACCATCGACATGATACGCTCAACTTCACCACCGAAATCGGCGTGTCCAGGGGTATCTACGATGTTGATGCGGTAGTCATTCCAGTTAATTGCTGTGTTCTTAGCAAGAATGGTAATGCCACGCTCTTTCTCGATATCGTTAGAATCCATTACTCGTTCTTCGGCTTCGCCGCGGTTTTCTAACGTGCCAGATTGCTGTAGTAGTTTATCAACCAGGGTAGTTTTACCGTGGTCAACGTGAGCAATAATTGCGATATTTCTTAATTTATCGATCAGTTGATTAGACATGGATTTCACATTCACTCAGAACATGCAGCGACCAACGGTGGGTAGCTACTTGGTTAAAAAAACGGCTCATAATCTAACAGATTTTACGCTAAAACCCACGTAATATGTGATTTATATCACCGGTTTTTTAAAAATAGTTCGTGAACCCTTATTAAACCTCACTTTTAATGCATTTTTTTCGCTTAAAAAATGGGAATAAGACACCTTATCTTTAATGATTATTCATCTTTTTACGTATATTCAGCGTAACTTCAGCCCACTATTTACTCAAAAAAAGTCGAAGATAGAAAATGGCGTAATTATGCAATAGTGAGATTGACAATATAAACGCATAAGCTAATAGTAGTTACCACATCGTGGTTATCACCTAACACGAACGCACCATAACGGTGCGCTATATCACCACTATGGTGCAGAAAAGGATTCGCATAGCACCCAAAACGCCATAACAGTGCGATTTTAGGGCTTTTAAAAGTTGGCACGGTTTTCGCTTTACTTATTTTAAATAGCTCAACAACGAGCATTGATAAGTTTTTGCGGCCAGTTGCCCAATCTTAACACCGGAGGTTACTCAAGATGTCAGTAGAAAATGTACTAGCGCTGATCCAGGAAAATGAAGTTAAGTTTATTGACCTACGTTTTACCGATACCAAAGGTAAAGAGCAGCACATCACTATTCCTTCTCACCAAATCGATAGCGATTTTTTTGAAGATGGCAAAATGTTTGACGGTTCATCCGTTGCTGGTTGGAAAGGTATCAATGAATCAGACATGGTGATGATGCCTGACGCTTCAAGCGCAGTACTTGACCCATTCACGGAAGACTCAACACTTAATATTCGTTGTGACATTCTTGAGCCTGCAACCATGCAAGGCTACGATCGCGACCCACGCTCTATCGCAAAACGCGCAGAAGAGTTTATGCGTTCAACTGGTCTAGCAGACACCGTACTTGTTGGTCCTGAGCCTGAATTCTTCCTATTTGACGATGTTAAGTTCAACACTGACATGTCAGGTTCTTTCTTCAAAATTGATGATGTAGAAGCAGCTTGGAACACAGGTTCTGATTTCGAAGGTGGTAACAAAGGTCACCGTCCTGGCGTTAAAGGCGGTTACTTCCCAGTAGCACCTGTTGATTCATCTCAAGATATCCGTTCTGCTATGTGTCTAATCATGGAAGAAATGGGACTTGTTGTTGAAGCACACCACCACGAAGTAGCAACAGCTGGTCAGAATGAAATCGCGACTCGCTTTAATACGCTAACAACGAAAGCCGATGAAATCCAAATCTATAAGTACGTTGTACACAACGTTGCTCATGCATTTGGTAAAACAGCAACCTTCATGCCGAAGCCACTAGTTGGTGATAACGGTTCTGGTATGCACGTTCACATGTCTCTAGGTAAAGATGGTCAGAACCTCTTTGCAGGCGATAAGTACGGCGGCCTTTCTGAAATGGCTATCTACTACATCGGCGGTATCATTAAGCATGCTCGTGCAATCAACGCTTTTGCTAACCCAGCAACGAACTCGTACAAGCGCCTTGTACCAGGTTTTGAAGCTCCTGTAATGCTTGCATACTCTGCTCGTAACCGTTCAGCTTCTATCCGTATCCCAGTGGTACCAAGCCCGAAAGCACGCCGTATCGAAGTACGTTTCGGTGATCCGGCAGCTAACCCATACCTCGCGTTTGCAGCAATGCTAATGGCTGGTCTTGACGGTATTCAGAACAAGATTCACCCAGGCGAAGCAATGGATAAAGATCTGTATGATCTTCCTGCTGAAGAAGCTGCTGAAATTCCACAGGTAGCAGAGTCACTTCAAATCGCCCTACAGAACCTAGATGAAGATCGTGAGTTCCTAACAACTGGCGGTGTATTCTCTGATGACTTTATTGATTCTTACATCAAGCTGAAGTCTGAAGATGTAGAGAAAGTAAATATGACAACTCACCCACTTGAGTTTGAACTTTACTACTCTGTATAAGCAATTGATTAATTGCTAAAGAATAAGATTTAGGCCTACTTCACAAGTAGGCCTTTTTGATCTTGTTGCCTTCTTCAAAGCTGAAAAAATAATGAATCAGCTAGGGAGAACACTCATGCACAGACCTCTTTTTATACCGATCGGCGTTAGCCTTCTGTTCTTTACTCTCACTTTACAAGCAACAACAATTTACTCTTGGGTCGATAAAAATGGTGTCGTCCACTTTACTGATCAGCCGAATGCCGCTCATACGAAAGTGTATGAATTAAATACCCCACCCAGCGCACCATTGAGCACCACAGTTGATGAGATAGAGGTTACCAAAGAAAAGTCATCCACACCTGAAGCCCTTCCTCCCGCCACAATCCGCTTTATCACCCCTTCTCATGAACAAACACTGCGCAGTAATGCAGGGCATATCGATATTACTGCAAACAGTAATCGTGAAATAACCAAAGACTATAAGGTACAAGTCGTACTGGATGGGAACAGTCACCTTGCACTACAAAACAGCTTAACATTCAGCTTGTTCGATATTGATCGTGGCAGCCATCAATTACAGCTCCAGCTATTAAAAGACGGCAAGGTAATTGCATTATCTAACAGTATTACCGTCTATCTACATCGCGCATCGACGACCCGAATCAGACCACCGGCTGCGAGCCCTAAGTTATAACGGTTTCTATGGTTTCATTCTGAAATGGAGATTGATGCATGATTTTTTAATGCACTATTGTAGACAGGCAGGTTACACTTGAATGCACCAATATGGTGCGTCATATCAATCTCTTCACTATACTGTTTTATACAGACAGTGCATGTCGGTTGATATTAACAAGGATGATAATCGTGACGACTGCCTTCACCCCTATAATTCTCAATAATTTAGTCACCGCAGTGATATTGCTTGATGAGCAACTCACCATGCGCTATGTCAATCCAGCAGCAGAACAATTACTGTCATACAGTAAACGTCGCTTACTGGGAGTCCGTCTTCCTAACTTATTGCAACATTCTTCGCTTGATATTGGTTTAATCCAAGCAACCTTGCAAAGCGGTCAAGGCTTAGCAGACAGTGATGTCACCTTTGTTATCGATGGTAAACGTTATACCTTAGAGTTAAATGCCAGCCCTATCTCTTGGCAGAAAGAGTTATTAATTCTGCTCGAACTCAAACCTATCGATCAGCAACGTCGTATCAGTCAAGAGCTGAGCCAACATGCTCAGCAGCAAGCCGCCAAAGAATTAGTGCGCGGCTTAGCACACGAAATTAAAAACCCGCTGGGTGGATTACGCGGTGCGGCTCAATTACTCGAAAAAACCCTTCCAGACCCTTGTTACACTGAATATACCCAGATGATCATCGAGCAAGCCGATCGCCTACGAAATCTGGTCGACCGACTTTTGGGCCCGCAACGACCCGGTTTACAAAAAATCGATAATATTCATATCGTCCTTGAAAAAGTGCGTCAGCTCGTCAGCCTCGACTGCGGTGAGAACATTCAACTGCATCGAGATTACGATCCGAGTTTGCCCGACTTCACGATGGATTCCGAACAACTAGAACAAGCCATCTTAAATATTGTGAGTAATGCCGCCCTTGAATTACAGCAAGTGAGCGGGGGCAATATCACCTTAAAAACACGCACGGCACACCAAGCGTTAATTCAAGGTAAAAGATATCGAATAGCAGCAAAAATAGACATTATTGATGACGGCCCGGGGATCCCTAGCGAGATTCAAGACACCCTATTTTATCCAATGGTAACGGCCCGAGAAGGCGGCACAGGATTAGGATTATCCATTGCGCGTAATTTAGTCGATCAGCACCGCGGTAAAATAGAAGTGGTGAGTTGGCCTGGGCATACAAAATTCACGATTTATTTACCCATAAAGTAACGTAAAGACGATATTTATACACAATATTCCTCGTCATGAAGGCAGGGGAAATAACAATAATAGAGGACGTCAGTATGAGCAAAGGATTGATATGGGTTGTTGATGATGACAGCTCAATTCGTTGGGTATTAGAACGCACACTCAATGCAGCCGGATTACAATGCGAAACCTTTGCCAGTGCCGATAATGTCATTGAAGCATTAGAGCGTAATGTTCCAGATGTATTGGTTTCAGATCTCCGGATGCCTGGCACTGATGGATTAACACTACTTCGTTCATTGCAAAAAGATTTCCCAGCATTGCCCGTTATCATTATGACGGCACACTCTGACCTTGATGCCGCAGTCAACGCCTATCAAGAAGGTGCATTCGAATACCTGCCTAAGCCTTTTGACATCGATGAAGCCGTCAACCTTGTTGAGCGAGCGGTAACTCATAGCCAAGAGCAAAAACGCCAACAGCAGCCAGAAAGTGACACTAAAACTGTACCTGAAATTATCGGTGAAGCCCCAGCAATGCAGGAAGTATTCCGTGCAATCGGTCGTTTATCTCGCTCATCAATTTCGGTATTAATTAACGGTGAATCAGGCACAGGTAAAGAGTTAGTCGCCCACGCCCTGCACCGTCATAGCCCACGTAGCAAGCAGGCTTTTATTGCTTTGAATATGGCCGCAATACCTAAAGATTTAATTGAATCAGAATTATTCGGTCATGAGAAAGGAGCATTTACCGGCGCCAACAGCGTACGACAAGGGCGATTTGAACAAGCGAATGGTGGCACACTGTTTCTCGATGAAATCGGCGATATGCCATTAGATATTCAAACTCGACTATTACGTGTATTAGCTGACGGACAATTTTATCGTGTTGGCGGACACTCTGCGGTTAATGTTGATGTTCGTATTATTGCGGCAACGCACCAGAACCTTGAACAACTGGTTGCCGATGGCGGATTCCGAGAAGATTTATTCCACCGTTTAAATGTTATTCGGGTGCATATCCCTTCATTAAAAGATCGCCGCCAAGACATACCACAATTGACACGACACTTTTTACAGCGGGCGTCAGATGAACTAGCCGTTGAAGTGAAAACATTGCATCCAGATACTGTCGATGTGATCACAAATCTCAATTGGCCGGGTAATGTTAGGCAATTAGAAAATACCTGTCGCTGGTTAACAGTGATGGCAAGCGGTAATGAAATACTGCCTTCCGATCTCCCGCCCGAGCTACTAGAAGCCCCAACGCTCATCAATGGTGAACCAACTGACTCACACTGGCATCATTCTTTACAATGCTGGGCCAGAACAGCACTTCAACAAGGCAACGATAATTTACTTGGCGAAGCGTTACCAGAATTTGAAAAAATCTTGCTCGAAACGGCACTGGAACACACCCATGGCCATAAACAAGAAGCCGCCAAGCTACTTGGCTGGGGCAGAAACACCTTAACCCGTAAACTCAAAGAGCTAAATATATCATCAGATTAATCGTAGGTCGTAATCTACGCCATCATGCTTAGTTTTACTCTGCATTCCCATTTTAAAAACCTATTTGAGCAATCAGATAGGTTTTTTTATTAGCGTTTACGCCTTGCCTGCAATCATTGATAAAAGTCATAATAAATCAACAGATACAGTAAACATCAATACAGTTTCTACTCACATCAACGAATATTCACTCAGACTATAATGATAGTCATTTGTTCTTTGCGTATACTTACACACCAGTTTTTATCGGGACACCAATAATTATGATTACGAAGCAGCTTCCCCTTACCGACCTTCACCGCCATTTGGATGGTAATATCCGCATCCAAACCATTTTAGACTTAGGTCAGAAATTTGGAATGGCCTTGCCTGCAACGGATCTAGAAGGGTTACGCCCTCATGTGCAGATCGTTGAAGCAGAGCCAAGCTTAGTGGCTTTCCTCTCTAAGCTCGATTGGGGTGTAGCTGTTCTTGGTGACCTTGAAGCATGTCGACGTGTTGCCTACGAAAACGTTGAAGATGCGCTGAATGCACAGATTGATTATGCCGAGCTACGTTTTTCGCCTTATTACATGGCAATGAAACATAACCTACCGATCGCTGGTGTCGTGGAAGCCGTCGTTGATGGTGTCGCAGCAGGCTGTCGAGATTTCGGTATTCAAGCTAACTTAATCGGTATCCTTAGCCGTACTTTTGGTCAAGAGGCTTGTCAGCAAGAGCTTGACGGATTGCTTACGCAAAAGGATAAGTTAGTGGCAATTGATCTGGCTGGTGATGAATTAGGCCAACCTGGTGATCGCTTTATCAAACACTTCACTCAAGTACGTGATGCTGGTCTACGTGTTACGGTTCACGCAGGTGAAGCAGCAGGACCTGAAAGTATGTGGCAAGCTATTCAAGAGCTTGGTGCAGTGCGTATCGGTCACGGGGTTAAAGCGGTACATGATCCAAAGCTGATGGATTATCTAGCCGCGAACAAGATTGGTATTGAATCTTGCCTAACATCAAATATTCAAACGAGTACCGTTGAGTCATTTGCCTCTCACCCAGTTAAGCAGTTTTTAGAACATGGTATTTTGGCATGTCTAAATACCGATGATCCTGCGGTCGAAGGTATCGAGCTTCCTCACGAATATGAAGTAGCCGCACCGAAAGTGGGTCTGACTCAAGAGCAAATTCGTCAGGCGCAGATTAACGGCCTAGAACTAGCTTTCTTATCTGATGCTGAAAAACAACAGCTAAAAGATAAAGCCGCACGACGCTAATCCTTCATTAATGGTAAAGGTAAACTTCACCATTAAAAAAGCCCTCATACTCAAAATTAATGCTGATCATTAACTTTGAGTATGAGGGCTTTTTTTAGCATTAAGCTATATTAGATAACGCGAGAGAATTGCTGCTGACGGGCTCGGTCACGCAAGTACTTATCAAAGCACATACAGATATTACGGATCAGCAAACGTCCTTTCAGCTCAACATGAATAAACTGACCATCAATGGTGACCAATTCATCGTTGATAAAGGTTTTAAGCAAACCGAGATCTTCAGCAAAGTATTCATTAAACGTTAAATTGAATCGCTGCTCAATATCATTCATATCAAGCTGAAAATTACAAATTAACGCTTTAATCACTTCGCGGCGCAACAAATCATCGGCATCAAGAGATACCCCTTTCCACAGTGCTTGGCGCTTTTCTTGTACATTCGAATAATAGGTTTTCAACTCTTTCTGGTTTTGAGCATAACAGTCACCAATCATTGAGATTGCTGAAACACCCATACCTAATAAATCACAATCGCCTTGTGTCGCATAACCTTGGAAATTACGGTGAAGAACACCATTACGCTGAGCAACAGCTAACTCATCATCAGGTAGAGCAAAGTGATCCATACCAATAAACTGATAACCAGCACCCGTTAACGTGGCAATGGTATCTTGTAGAATACCTAACTTCTCATTCGCTGATGGCAGCTGGTCATCTTTAATTTTACGTTGAGCAGCAAATAAACTTGGCATGTGTGCGTAATTAAATACCGATAAGCGCCCAGGCTTCATCTTCAGTACTTGCTGTAATGTCTCGGCAAATAGTTCACGGTTCTGTTTCGGCAAACCATAAATCAAATCAAGATTCGTCGAACGAAAACCCAAATCTTTAGCGCGCTGCACCATAGCAACAATGAATTCTTCATCTTGCTCGCGGTTAACCAGCTTTTGCACTTCTTTATTAAAATCTTGAACGCCAATGCTTAAACGGTTGAAACCTTCGCCACGTAAGTGATCAAGCATATCCAATTCAATTTCACGCGGGTCTACTTCAATACTAATTTCAGCATCAGCATCAAATGAAAACTGGTCACGTAACAGTGCCATCAAACGGCTAGCTTGCTTCTTAGTTAAGAACGTTGGTGTTCCGCCACCCCAATGCAACTGGCTTACTTGGCGATCACCTAACAGAGAGGCACGTTGACGTATCTCTTGCTCTAAAGCATCAAGGTATTGATCTGCCTTATGTTGATGGCGGGTAATAATCTTATTACAACCACAGTAATAACAAAGCTTATGACAGAACGGGATATGAATATAAAGCGAAAGCTTGCGGTCTGGATACTGCGCACAAGCCATATCAAATTCTGCAGGAGTAAAGGCTTCATGAAATTCAAGAGCGGTTGGATAAGAAGTATAACGAGGACCTGAGTAGTTATACTTTTCTATCAGTGCTTGATCCCAAATAATCTGCTCATTTGACATGACGTACTTCCACTATTTGTAGGGGGGGAATAAATTCGATGATTAGTGTGCCACACTCAAGAAAGATGTAGAACACTTACTAGTTCTTGGGCGAGGAAAATACCACCTAGATCAAATGACCTAGATGGTGAGTACTCAATAATAGGTAGGCTGGCCACCCATTATGGTTTCATTAACAGGATATCGTCGAGCTCTAACTTAATTGTATCTTGTAGTCGTGCTTCTGCTTTCATACGTTCTAGATCGAGCTTCATTCGCTCTTTCTTTTGAATCATATTACGGGCATCACCACGTGGCATGTCTTTTACAACATGATAAAGCTCAAACATCGCTGGGAACTTGCTGGCAAAATCAATGTGTTGTTCAGCTTGTAATACTTCCATCAGTTTATATAAACGAATGGTTACTTCTGACATGTCACATTGTTCTTGTTTTCCGGCATCAGCAATAATAAATACGCTATCCATAATATTGGTATTACGCGTTTTTATTTGCTCTGCTTGCTGAAGCGCAGCACGCTTCAAGAAAGCTTTATGGTGTTGATGTTGCTGATATACCTTAAACAACAAATAGCCAGCATATATAGCTAGCGCGACAATAATACTGCCGCCCAAGCCTAACCAAAGCGTCATATCCTGCAACGGTTACTCCTTACCGAAAGAATCTAGATCCATATTTTCAAACTGATCAAGTAAATCTTCATCGGTTTTAGCGCCTTTACGTACAGGTGCTTCTTCGGTGACTTCTGGCTCTTCAACTTCAAGTAAGCCTAAACGGCCCATTAGATGCTCGATACGGTCTAGCTTTTGATCCACTTGCTTCTGTAAACCAGCACCTAGCTTCTCGCCCGCTTCAATACGATCTAATAACACCATTAGTTGTGCGTCATTTTCCAACATATCCAATTCTTGTTCGGCGCTTAAGCGACGCTCTTTCTTGGTAGTTGGTTTTTTCTCAACCACTAATGGGATCGGTTTCTTACTGCCTAAACGTGGGTCTTTCTTTTGACCGTTCGCGTAATGCTTTGGATCCAAAGCTTCTGCGTTACGGTTACCAGACTTCAAACCTTTACGTTTTTTATCTTTCTGGCTTTTGCGTGCTTCAACATCAACCTGTGTTGTTGATTTCTCGCGGTACACTGCAGGACCTTCTGATCCTACACTGCGACTTCTTTTTTTACGGGTCATTACTGGGTCTTCCTCAGCAAAATCACATCATTACCAACAAAATCAACTTCCGAGCCATTACTGTTTACTAAAGAATAAACGGTATTTTGGCTGAAAAAGTGCATGTAAGTTGGATCGTATTTGTAATGCTATTGCGCAAAGGCATCTGCATCTATTGCCAGCTTAGTCATTCATTCTAGCTTTCTGCTAGTGTGTATTATGCTAAGTAGCAGCCCCCATTCCTTTGCAGGCGTATAAAATGTTCAATCGCTTCCGTACCAATAGTAAAGCTTCATGCCTTACTAATACTTTAGGTTCATGAGCAAAATATGAGTCATATATCGGCACATTATACCCTATATCGACCAACATTATGGAGAATGTAAGATCAGGGGGATAACCGAATACCAATCTATCGGCTTCTGGCTTTATCAGTACGTCGAAAAAGAAACACTACGTGCTAATAACAATAAGAATAGCCGTCATTGTTTAGACAGTTTCATGTTGATTATAAATGATTTTTAATTTCACTGACCGAGAGGTCATTGCATAGCAGAAATGTCTGCATTGCTTAGCCATCGAAAAATGAAGGCGAAACATAACAGAAAGCTAATAAAGAAAAAAGCGACAGGTATAAACCTGTCGCTCTATAAGGTTGCCATAATATGGCTAAATCCTGTCTAGTCTGCCCATAACCAGCTGTAAAGATCTGGTTAGACAATAATCCGTTTGTTATTTGTGCTTTCCTTGCAAGACGTTGTTGTTCTTCATCATCCTGATGAATTTTCGTCTTCCTTGCTACAATCCATGTTAAAACAGTTCATCCTGAACTGGCTATCCATTAAGCACGTTATCTTCCTAATAACCAATGTCACCATCCATGTGGGCACACAATCCTTCATGCACCTATTTTCTGTTGTGTATCAACAGAAATCTTTTCCGTAAGTGTCAACCATGACAATCCTACGCATCTTGCGAACTACCCGGCTTCCTCGCCAGACATCCTGTGTATCCTTCGAGCATCATGCTCATGCCATCCTGGCGCTTCCCAATCCTTCGTCGTATTCCCTGTCGACAAGGTATACTTTACGCCCATTCAGGATTCATTCAACAAGGCAGCTCTTAGCATTTTTTTGTAATATTATTTCAATATAACTAACTGCCTGATACTTTTGAAATAGTCATTCAAACCCACCGTCTTTATCATCTAGATGGGCTATCACGCATAGCGGATCTCGCACACGCTTCTCAGTGTTCTACGATTTAAGCACTTAAAATAGTGAATTTTCGTTACTAACTTGCAGTTTCTACATATGTAGTCTACGTAATTTACCTCTATAAAGACGCTATAAAAGAAAAAGGCAGCCGAAGCTGCCTTTCATTGACCAATACTGGAATACGAGTACTTAGTGTAAACCACCAACATATTGAGATAATGAAGTGATTTCGTCATCTGATAGTTTTGCCGCAACTGAACGCATCATCGAGTTCATGTCGTTGTTACGCTGAGCAGAGCGGAACTTCTCTAACTGTAACTTAATGTACTCAGCATTTTGACCAGAGATTTTAGGGAATCCTGATAAGCTAGTACCGTTACCTCGGGGGCCATGACAAGCAGTACATGAAGCAATACCGCGTTCGGCATCACCTACGTTATACAACTGCTTACCCACTTCAATTGAAGATTCTGGCGTAACGTTTTCAGAGATAGGTAATGAAGAGAAATAAGCAGCAAGGTCAGACATATCTTCTTCAGACAATGCCATTACCATGCCTCCCATAACAGGATCATTACGTCCTTGTGTGCCACCTGTGGTCATTGCTAACTTAAATTCTTTAAGTTGTTTTTCGATATAACCAGGGTGTTGTCCTGCAATTTTAGGATATTGCGCCATAATGCTATTACCATCTGCGCCATGGCAAGCTGCGCATGTTGCAGCTTTTGCTTTTCCAGCTTCTGCGTCTCCTTGAGCCCAGACTGAGCAACTGGCAAGAAGAGCCAATATAAGTGCTAATTTCTTCATGACATTCCGTTTATAATTATAGAGCTTCCAGTACCACAAGTAATGCTCAGTTACATGGTATACAATGCGACCACAAACCAAGCACGGTTTTGGTACATTTTACACAATTTTACATAAAAGTAATCAGTCTACTACATGAAGACTTGACGGAGTTAACAGTGAATCAACCTCTCAACTACAGAAATACCGGATTCATCACAAGTGCACCTGATATTCGTCACTTGCCACAAGACACAGGCGTTGAGATCGCATTTGCTGGCCGCTCCAATGCAGGTAAGTCAAGTGCACTTAACCGCATTACAGATCAAAAAGGTCTAGCGCGTACCTCTAAAACACCAGGTCGTACACAATTAATTAACATGTTCGAAGTGACTCAAGGTTGTAACCTAATCGATTTACCAGGTTATGGTTTTGCTCAAGTGCCACTAGAACTGAAGATTAAATGGCAGAAAGCGTTAGGTGAATACCTACAAAAACGTGAGTGCCTAAAAGGCTTGGTGGTATTAATGGATATCCGCCACCCAATGAAAGATCTCGACCAACAAATGATTTTTTGGGCGATCGAAAGCCGCCTTCCAGTATTAGTGCTCTTAACGAAAGCCGACAAAATGAAAAGCGGCGCACGTAAAGCACAATTACTAAAAGTACGTGAGTCATCAAAGTCTTTTGGTGGTGATGTACAAATTGAACTGTTTTCTTCATTGAAGGGCATTGGGCTTGATCAAGTTCGTCGTAAACTAGATACATGGTTTGGACCAGAACTAGAGCGCCAACTGATGCTTGCCGCTGCTGAAAATGGTGAGACATACACTGGTGAAACGTTATCAGATAAAAGCGATGATTAATCGAGTAAATATCACTCGTTAATAGAGCACGACGTCTGTTTATGGCTCTAAGGAAGGGGCCATAAAAATTCCCCACCTTCTGGTGGGGCAACGGGAGAGAAATAGGAGCTTTTTTATATTTATCCAGAAAGCATCAATGATTTCCTAACTCAACGCAAGTTCTTTATCCACATTTTGTGCGTTTTTTCACCACTGATATAAACGTAATAACTGACACCAGTAACGTCCTTTCCCCGTATTCTCTCTATATTATAGACTTCACTCAATCATTATTCTTAATAAGAATTAAGTATAGTTAATATCACGTATACGTATTTATTTCGGAATTTAATTACAATACGAACAAACAGGCAAAAAAAAACCATCCTCAATAAAAAGGATGGTTATTTCATGAATGTACAAGTTCATTGGCATAACGCCCGTAAACAATAACAAATATGAACAAGAAGCTGTGCTCATTATACCTGCTCTAAATCTTTTTTAAAGTAATTACTCTAAAATAGATATGTAACAATTTGTCGAAATAAAAACCATTGTTATTCTTCCCATCTAATGCATTAATTTAAAAAACAATTTTAACAATTAGAGCAAATAATAACTCATTTTTAATCATTCGATTATTTTTAGTACAGATGCTAAATACAGAAAAAGAAACAACAGCCAGCAGAATAGTAATGTGAGGATATTTAAAAAGATGAGAAACAAGGTATGGGGTTTATAGTAGCTTAGAAGAAAAAACGCCCTGGTCAATCGACCAGGGCGGCTGAATCAGCCAAATCCAATAACGTGAAACAAAAGGTCTGAAAGATAGAACATCTTACCTCTGTACCCTACGTCATTAACTGTATATCAATTGAGCAGATAAGAAAAGTGAAAGTTGTAGTTTTTTTTCATAAACTGGTAACTAAATTTTAATAATGATTTTTAATTACGATTAATTAATCATTAAAAAAAAAGCCAGCACTAGGCTGACTCTCATTTTTGTATCATGATTAAAAGGGATTAAAAACGCTAGTGCGCCTCATCCCAGTTGTCACCAGACCCAGTATCTGCAATCAGAGGTACATCTAATTCAGCCGCTAGTTCCATTAAGCGACGTACATCAGCAGAGACAGCGTCCAACTCAGATTCTTGTACTTCAAAGACAAGTTCGTCATGTACTTGCATTAATAGACGAACACGCCCTGTTTCTTGTTGTTCAACCCACTCATCAACCAATACCATCGCACGTTTGATAATATCAGCAGCGGTTCCTTGCATCGGCGCATTGATTGCTGCACGTTCTGCTGCTTTACGACGTATACCATTACGAGATTTAATATCAGGTAAGTACAAACGTCGTCCAAACAAGGTTTCAACATACCCTTGCTCACTCGCATGAATTCGGGTGCTTTCCATATATTCCAACACGCCAGGGTAACGTTCAAAATACACATTCATATAGTCTTGTGCTTCATTACGTCCCATATCCAATTGCTTAGCAAGACCAAACGCACTCATGCCATAAATCAAACCAAAGTTAATCGCTTTAGCACGACGACGTTGTTCAGTGGTAACTGATTCAATCGGTAAGCCTAGGATTTCTGCTGCGGTTGCTGCGTGAATATCTTTGCCTTGTTTAAAGGCTTCTAATAACGCTTTATCACCCGATAAATGCGCCATAATTCGTAACTCGATTTGCGAGTAATCGACAGCAAGGATCTTATAGCCTGTAGGGGCAATAAATGCCTGACGAATACGACGCCCTTCAGCATTACGGACCGGAATATTCTGTAAGTTAGGATCGCTAGAAGATAAACGTCCCGTTGCGGTTACCGCTTGATGGTATGAAGTATGTACTCGCCCAGTCGACGGATTCACCATCTTAGGTAACTTATCAGTATAGGTGGATTTCAGCTTAGCTAAGCCACGGTATTCTAAAAGTATCTTCGGTAATGGGTAATCTAACGCCAGTTCTTGAAGTACTTCTTCATTAGTCGAAGGCGCACCTGACGGGGTCTTTTTCAAAATGGGTAAACCCATCTTTTCAAACAAGATAGCTTGCAGCTGCTTCGGCGAACTTAAGTTAAACTCTTGTTCTGCAATCTCGTACGCTTTGGTTTCTAATTCATCAAGGCGCGCAGCAATTTCTGTCGATTGGGCACTCAATAGCATGCTGTCAATTAATACACCAGTACGTTCAATACGAGATAATACGGGTACCAGCGGCATTTCAATATCTTCAAATACAGACTTTAGCTGCTCATCAGATTCAACTTTTTCGTTCAATAAATTATGTAAGCGCAGCGTAATATCAGCATCTTCAGCGGCATAAGGCCCAGCAACATCTAAATCAATTTGATTAAACGTTAATTGCTTTTTACCTTTACCGGCAACTTCTTCAAAACTGATATTTTTATGTTCTAGGTAACGTAGTGCTAGGCTATCCATATCATGGCGGCCAACCACACTATTGAACACGTATGACTCAAGCATGGTGTCATATTTGATACCCTGCATATTAATGTCGTAACGTGCCAAGATGCTCATATCAAATTTTAGGTTTTGACCGACTTTATTTTGAGCGGGATCTTCAAGTAACGGTTTTAGCTGAGCAAGTACCCAATCACGATCAAGCTGTTCCGGCGCATCAAGATAATCATGCGCAACGGGCACGTAAGCCGCTTTCCCTTCTTCGACAGCAAATGATACACCAACTAAATTAGCCGTCATGTAATCAAGGCCGTCAGTCTCTGTATCAAAAGCGACAACATCTGCTGCAGTTAGCGTCGCTAACCACGCATTAAAGCTTGCTTCATCGAGAATAGTTTCGTAACCGCTGCGATCAATAGTTGGAGCGACCACTTTCTTTTCTGTAGGCTCTGACGCTTTCTCGTCAGCCACGATTTTACCGTCGCTACCGTCTAGCATTTCAGATAACCAACGACGGAACTGTAGTTTACCAAATAGACTGGTTAGCTCATCAGTATCAGGTTCAGTCTTCAACAGTTCATGCGGTGCACTGTCTAGCTCTACATCCAATTTGATGGTTGCAAGCTCATACGACATATAAGCCGCTTCTTTGTTATCGGCCAACTTTTTAGGCATGGTTTTAGAACCACGAAAACCAAGTGCAGGAATCGCGTCTAAATTGTCATAAATAGCATCAAGACCACCAACACCCGTTAGCAATGCTTTTGCTGTTTTTTCACCGACCCCTGGCACTCCAGGAATGTTATCAACTTTATCTCCCATCAGTGCAAGATAGTCGATAATCAACTCAGGGCCGATCCCAAACTTCTCCACGACCCCAGCAGGATCCATTACCACATCAGTCATGGTATTGATCAGCGTGACATTTTCATCAACCAGCTGTGCCATATCTTTATCGCCAGTACTAATCAGTACTGGCATACCCGCTTTTGATGCCTGCGTTGCCAATGTTCCGATCACATCATCCGCTTCAACACCTGAAATCGCAATCAACGGTAAGCCCATAGCTTTGATCACGGCATGCAATGGTTCAATCTGACCTCGAAGATCATCAGGCATCGGTGGGCGATTTGCCTTATATTCCGGATAGATATCATCTCGGAATGTTTTGCCTTTCGCATCGAAGATCACTGCAATATGTTCAGTCGAAAATTGACGTAATAAACTGCGTAGCATGTTTACCACGCCATATACTGCACCCGTCGGCTCACCGTCAGAGTTAGTGAAATTAGGCGCGGCATGATAAGCACGGTAAAGATAAGATGATCCATCAATTAGGATGAGTGGATTTTCTGGGATAGTTGCCATAGAGATATTCTTATATCCGGGGGATGAAAGATTAAAAAGTGCCACATCGCACAGATTTTGGCATGCTCAACACTGAAAAATCAAAAACTGTGGTGTAAGACACTAGAATGCCATGAGAGACGACAAGTGTTAACTGATGTTTTCCACTTACACACCATAATCTGTGGATAACTTTGTTAGTATCTAATTTTACAAATCTGATTAATCTTTTTTAACAATCAAAACAACACTTCTAAAGCAATTGAAATCAACAGGTTAACCTCAACTGCAAAAAACGATCCCAGATCTTAAAATGATCATTAATTGTGGAAAAAGTTAACAGATCGCTCGAAAATAACCATATGCTAAAGTAAAAACAGTCTATTTTGTTTAGGAAGGAAGCCAAAATGAAGAAAATTGCAGTTATTTTAAGCGGCTCTGGCGTATTTGATGGCGCTGAAATACATGAAACCGTTTTAGCCTTGTTGGCAATCGAGCAAGAAGGGGCGAGTTGGCATTGTTTTGCCCCGAATATTGATCAATACCATGTGATTAATCACCTAACAGGTGAAGAAACAACAGAAACACGTAATGTATTGATCGAAGCTGCCCGTATTGCTCGTGGTAACATTGAAGACATCGTGAACCTAAAGCCCATTGAGTATGATGCGCTATTGATCCCTGGCGGCTTTGGAGCGGCAAAAAACCTGTCTAATTTTGCTATCAAAGGGGCAGAATGCGAGATCAACCCAGATGTTAAAAAAGTTTGCCAAGCTTTTGCCCAAGAAGAAAAGCCTGCGGCGTATTTATGTATCGCACCAACCATGATCCCCGCGATCTATGGGCCTGGGGCAAAAGGTACAATTGGGACCGATCCTGAAACCGCCAAAGCATTTAATGCGATGGGTGGTGAGCATATTGATTGCCCTGTGGATGATTTTGTATTGGATCAAAAACGCCGTCTACTGACAACACCGGCTTACATGTTGGCGGGAAGTATTTCTGAGGCTGCAAGTGGGATCAATAAGCTGGTGAAGCACTTAGTACAGCTGGCATAACGCTAGAAAAGAAAAAGCGACGCTACCTTTTCTCTTAAAATTAAGAAAACCTGATAATCAGGAGGTAGTCGCCGCTCAGCAGAAGTGTTGCATGTTTCTAGCCCTACACTAAAAACACTCAACCGTCGCCGAAGTACACTGGAAGCAATGTGAGCAATGTCGTGCCTTCAACTAAGAGGTAATTTGTTTCCCCTCTCACCTGAGTGCCTGTTAATAATAACCATTCTCACTTGAGTTGCAAGCACTTATTGAGAATTATTTTCATTTAGACTCTTTTTTCTCAGTCAGTAACTTTGAAAAATAGATTCGGTAATCAGCAACTCTGTCTTTTTTTTCAATATTTTCAATGAGGTACTCATTCTTCATAAGTAACATCAGCATAGACGGAAAGCAATTTCGCGATTTAACTTTAATTTCCTGATAACCCTGCTCAATCGCCCATGTTTCTTGTGCATCTAACAAGGCTTGAGCAATCCCCATTCGACGACCAGCAGGGGCAACTCCACCCAACCAGCTATAGAAGGTCGAATCTGAAAGACGATAACCAATCTTCACTCCAACCAAGCGGTCTTCATGCTCGGCAACCAGTATTAAGCTTGTATGCCCAGCAAGACGCTGCATCAAACTGTCTTCTGTTTCAGGATGGTCAAACTCACTGATCTGATTCAACACTATTATGGCTTCTGCCAATGAGGCTTGTCGTACTCGCATTGAATTCATTCCCTTACCCAGAAAAATGGTATAAAAAAACCGACCCAAAGCCGGCTTTCATATTCTATATTATCGGTTAGTGTGTTTTAAGCTTTTGATTCGCTAGCCCACTCTCCGTTACATTAACCGCTGTTAGACGCTTAATTAAATAATTCAGCAATACACCATAAACGGGTACAAATAACCCAAGGCTAATAATCAGTTTAAAGCTGTAATCCACCAGCGCGATTTCAGTCCAGTTAGCAGCCATAAACGCATCTGGGCTGTTATAAAATGCAATAGCAAAAAATGCCAATGTATCTAATGCATTACCGAAAATAGTGGAACACGTTGGCGCTATCCACCATTGCTTCATTTGACGCAAGCGATTAAAAACAGAAACATCCAAAATCTGCCCAAGCAAATACGCCATAAAGCTCGCAATCGCGATACGGGCAACAAATAGATTAAATTCACCTAGATGTGCCACCCCTTGATATTCACCTTGATAGAACAACACCGATAGCACATAAGAAACCGCCAAAGAGGGTGCCATTACCCGAAAGATAATTTTCCGCGCCATAGGGGCACCAAAAATACGTACAGTCAGATCCGTCGCAAGAAAAATAAAGGGAAAAGTAAACGCTCCCCAAGTGGTATGAAAGCCAAAAATAGTAAACGGTAGCTGCACCAGATAATTGCTCGACGCAATGATCACAAGGTGAAATAACACCAGAAAGGAAAGGGCTTTACGTTGTTGTGGCAGGGTAAACGATGGTACTGAAGATAACTGAGATATAGTCATAGTAGACCTTTTTGTCATTGGGGGAGAGGGAACCCAAAATTTCACTGTCAGCAGGTTCTCATACCATGCAGCAGTGACCGAAGGCGGCGATTATACATTAACCAATATTCTTGCCTACCCTCGTTGTGTTGAATTACATCAAGCAATCGTTTGCCTGTATTATCAGTATTACTTTACCGATTTTAGTCGCTCAATTAGCACAGCAGCCCTGATTGGCGCGGTAAGAGTGTCGCTATAAACGCTAGGGCATCATTATCTGCCGATGACAACGCTTCGATCCACAGTGCGCTGGCGTAATGCTCGCCTTTTAACAATAGACGACTGCCTTCAAAATCAATGATCCACACGTGCAAATCCGCATTCAATTCTTTCTCGATCACTCGTGCATCAATGCATACCAGTAGCTGTTCTGCAATCTCAGAGAAAGAATCAAAATCGAAATCAGGACCAGAAAGTAAAAGGTGACCATGGGCTAAATCTAGCTCACGTACCGTAAAGAGGGGCTCTGATAAGGGCGTTGAATCCGTCATAATTATTCCTTTAACTTCATTTTGAGGTGACTTGGGTATATATATACGCAGAGAGTAAGTTTCCTGTAACCAACTGTGTCTTTGCGTATCAAACCATAAGCAGGCTATAGCTACCAATGTAAATCCATGGTTTTATAGCCTTGTTGCCTAACACTGCTGAAGAACGCGTCCCGTCGATTTTCAGTGAACTGGCAACAGGTGAAAATCTATATTCTCACCAAATACGCAAGCTGTTTTGTAGCGAACAATACATAAACTATTTATGTTTTTTGAACGCATTTTACCGGACTCGGATAGTCCGGTATTTTTTTATCTGTCACTGTCCCCTGCCATCAAATGCTCTTCAATCACCCCTAAAAAAACACTGCCGTATTTTTCTAGCTTACGGTGCCCAACGCCATTAATCGCTAACATTTCACCTTGAGATGTCGGTAGAATTTCAGCCATTTCCATTAAGCTTGCATCATTGAATACCACATATGGCGGTAAATCTTCTTCATCGGCAATGGCTTTACGTAACTTACGTAATTTAGCAAACAGCTTCTTGTCATAGTGACGATTGGCCATTTTATCGCTTTTCGCACTGCGGGCTGCCACATCAAGTCGAGGAACCGCTAGCTCTAGTTCAATTTCAGCACGTAATACTGAGCGCGCTTTTTCGGTTAACTGTAGGGTTGAGCTACGCAAAATATTTTGAGTTAAAAATCCGCGATGGATCAGCTGGCGTAAAATACTGACCCAATATTCATGGCTATGTTCACGTCCAATCCCATACGTTGTGAGCTTGTCATGCCCATGTTCGCGTATCCGCTGATTTTGCATGCCACGCAGCACTTCCACCACGTAACCCACACCAAAGCTTTGATTAACACGGTATACACACGACAGAGCTTTCTGTGCCACTTCAATCGCATTAAATCGCTTAGGTGGGTCTAAACAAATGTCACAGTTACCGCACGGTTCTTCACGGTATTCACCAAAGTAATTCAGCAATACCTGACGGCGGCATGTTTGCGCTTCGGCAAATGCCCCCATTGCATTTAACTTATGACTCTCAACTTGCTTTTGTGCTCCGTCTTCTTTTTCATCAAGGCAGCGACGTAACCAAGCTAAGTCTGATGGGTCATAAAACATAACCGCTTCTGCAGGTAATCCATCCCGCCCTGCCCGCCCGGTTTCTTGATAATACGACTCGATATTGCGCGGAATATCGTAGTGCACGACAAAGCGGACGTTAGGTTTATTGATCCCCATGCCAAAGGCCACGGTGGCAACCACAATATGAATATCATCACGTTGAAAGCTTTCTTGTACTCGCCCTCGTTCATCATGATCGAGCCCTGCGTGATACGCAGCTGCTCGTACCCCACTATCACGCAATTTTCCTGCTATTTGCTCGACGCGTTTACGACTATTGCAATACACGATCCCACATTGACCACGTACCCCCGTTAAGTAACGGGTGAGCTGTGTCATCGGTTTGTGCTTTTCAAGTAAGGTATAACGAATATTAGGACGATCAAAACTACCGAGATAATCATGAGGATTTGTAAGACCAAGACGACTGGTAATATCGTTACGGGTGGTATCATCAGCAGTTGCCGTCAATGCCATGATCGGCAAGTTTTCAAAGTGTTGTTTCAAGGTACCTAATGCGGCATATTCAGGGCGGAAATCATGCCCCCATTGAGAAACACAGTGCGCTTCATCAACGGCTACCATGCTTAACGGGGTTTCATACAATCGCTCGATAAAATCACGCATCAATACCCGTTCAGGCGATACGTAGACTAACTTCAAATCCCCCTCTCGCATTGCCAAGAAAGTCTCCATCACTTCTTCACGCGACATGGTTGAGTTGATATACGCCGCTGCCACCCCATTGGCATTCAACTGATCGACTTGATCTTTCATTAATGAGATAAGCGGTGAGATAACCAAGGTAATACCGGGCATGATTAATGCGGGAATCTGGTAACACAACGATTTACCGCCCCCCGTTGGCATGATGACTAAGCAATCTTGACCTTCTACAACGGCTTCTATCACTTCCTGCTGACCAATACGGAAAGATTGATAGCCAAACACATCCTGTAAGATTTTCTCACTTGGCGCTAAGGGCGTTGGCTCACAAACCGCGGTACTGCTGGAAGACATAGACCTACTCTTAAAATGTTGGGGGCGGGCTATTCTATACTAAATGGGCTTATTAAGTGAACGACTCAACACGTTGTCAGTCGCAGAAAGCACGCCGAAAAGATATCTGAAAAGAAATACGAAACAGAGTAAGAAGATGAACCGTTAAGCTTGCGATACATTGTTTATCATTTAATCTATTGATAAAGATGTAGCCATTTCAAAGAATCTCGCTTTATACTGCTTCCGCATACTTTTTGAGAAAATCTCATTGATTTTATAAAATAACCATTTGGATTCCCATGGAAGAACAAACCAAAAAAACACAACGCGGGGTTATTCTTGCCCTCGCTGCTTATACGATGTGGGGCATTGCCCCTATCTACTTTAAATCATTGCAGAATGTTAGCCCGTTAGAAATTCTAAGCCATCGTGTTATTTGGTCGTTCTTCTTTTTAGCTGCATTGATTTTTTTCAGTAAGGGGTGGGGCAAAATTCGCGCTGTGATAGCTAAACCAAAAATGTTGCTAATGCTAACGGTAACAGCGCTATTGGTGGGAACTAACTGGATGATTTTCATCTGGGCGGTGAATAACAATTACATGTTGGATGCCAGCCTAGGATATTTTATTAACCCTTTATTCAATGTCATTCTTGGCATGGTTTTTCTTGGTGAACGACTACGAGCCTTACAATGGGTCGCGGTGGCATTAGCCGCATGTGGTGTCGCTGCACAGTTAATTCAATTTGGCTCATTACCTTGGATTGCGTTGGCATTAGCCGGTAGTTTCGGTTGCTATGGTTTACTCCGTAAGAAAATTAATTTGGATGCTCAAACAGGGTTATACCTCGAAACTTGTGTACTGCTGCCGCTGGCAACCATTTATATTTTCTTTATTACCGACAGCCCAACTGCCAACCTCGCTGACAACCCATTGCAACTTAATCTATTGCTTGTGGCTGCGGGGATTGTAACCACATTGCCTTTACTGTGTTTTACCGGGGCTGCCACTAAACTCAAGTTATCCACGCTGGGTTTCTTCCAGTATATCGGCCCAAGCTTGATGTTCTTATTAGCGGTCTTGGTATATGGCGAACCCTTTACGGTCGATAACGGTGTGACGTTTATATTTATCTGGGCTGCCCTTATTTTATTCAGCTTTGACGGTATTAAACGCCATCGCGACAGTAAAAAAGTGGCTCCTTCCACCTAATCTGTTTAATTCGTTCTGCAGCTTGTGAATTTTTTACAAGCTGCATACCCTTCACTTATGGTTTACTTGTAATAGAAAAGCACGACCTTCCGATCATCACTGAGCAATCGCATGAATAAAGTCAGTCATCGTAAAAGCAATATTGATGACATCAACTTGATTGATGCCCATTACCAAAGCTTTTCTTTCAAACGCCATTATCACCTCGATTACCATTTGGGCTTAATCACCCAAGGGCAGCAGCAGTATTTTTTCAATGGCGCAAAACATGTAGCAGGGCCGGGTCAAATGGTGATCATGCCCCCCGATGAAATCCACGATGGACAGCCAAAAGAAAGCGCTGGCTACCGCGTTAAAGTTTTTAGTATTAGCCCTGATTGGTTAACTCAACAGGCTGAAGCCGTATCGGGTAAAGCCCTCTTTTGTTTCCCACAACATAAGATTGCCGATCATCAGTTTTTCCAGCAACTAACTCAATTACATACCCAGTTAGACAATCCTTTGGCGTCTCAACTAGCTAAAGATAGCTTGCCGATAGAATACTTTTCTTATCTATTAACCCACTATGGAAAAGTAACCGAACACATAGTCACGAAGCTGGGTACCAAAGATTTACGCCAGTTACGCGATTATTTTATGGCGCATCTTGATCAAAAAATCAGCCTTAATGACTTGGCAACACTGTGTGACCTCAGCCCGTCGCAACTCTTGCGTCAATTTAAGAAAACCACCGGCATTACACCTTATGCTTGGTTAGCTCGTTTACGCCTAGAGCATGCTATGGCTTTGCTACGGGCTGGTTTTAACAGTACAGAGGTGGCTTATCATGTCGGCTTTTATGATCAGGCGCACTTTGCCAATACCTTCAAACAAACGTTCGGTATTGCGCCTTCCCACATAAAATAACGATATCCAATTTATAACCATCACTATTCTTCTTTCCGTTGTACTTTCTTTTCACTGTCACTTTTTTACAAGCGTATTCAAACACGCCCCGTCATACTGCAAAACATACCGATCCAATCGAATACAAACGGCGAGACACCATGAACGAAGTCACCACTTTACTTACCTTAGTTACCGTCCACGTTATTGCGCTAATGAGCCCTGGGCCTGATTTTGCCTTAGTGGTACAAAACGCAGGACGTTACGGGCGTCAAACGGGCATTGCGATCGCACTGGGCTTGTCTCTGGGTATTTTATTGCATTCAATTTTAAGCCTGACTGGCGCCAGCTTATTGATCCACCAGCAGCCAACCCTATTTGCCTTACTGCAAGCCGCTGGGGGGTCATACTTACTATGGCTGGGTATTGGTGCTGTTAGAAGCGTGCTGACTCCTATTTTTCGCCCCACAGCACATACTGAAACAGCTGCAGCCCCAAAACGCATTATTGCTAATAGTAAACAAGCGCTCGTTAAAGGGTTTACGACCAATATATTAAACCCTAAAGCGTTAGTATTTTTCATCAGCCTACTCTCGACCATAGTGCCAGTTGATATGTCGATATCCGGCAAAATAACCGCAATTGCGATTTTATGGATAACGTCATTTCTATGGTTCGCCATGCTGGCGTGGTTACTTACAGGGAAACGTCTACAACAAAAAATTCAGCAATGGACACCTTATATCGACGGTATCTGTGGCGTACTGTTTGTGACTATCGGCAGTATGATCTTATTGAATATCATAGTTACGTTGTGAAAATATAATCGTTACGCTGTAAAAATATCGTAGTAATTAAGCACGAAAATTATTGAGAATGAGCACAAAAAAGTGCTCAACAATTAGACACTAGCGCTTTGCACTGTCACTCTCTACGCTACGAAGTTCATTGACCGAACTTCTATCAAGAGAGACAGAGATAAGGAGCTCATATGCAGTGGAAAGCATCTTACCTAGCGTTATTTATAACCGCTAGCCTCACCATCACACCCGCGTTCGCTAAACAAAGCGCAGACAATATTGCCCCCGAAGCCGCGACAGGCTTAAAAACGCAAACCTTGGTGCAAGGGTCTGATTGGGTGATTGCGTCTGCTAATCCTTATGCCAGTGAAGCTGGAGCAGCAATGCTACGCCAGGGGGGGAATGCCATTGATGCCATGGTTGCCACCCAATTAGTATTGGGATTAGTTGAACCACAGTCATCGGGGATTGGTGGTGGTGCATTTTTAATGTATTGGGATGCAAAAAAAGAGGCTTTAACATCATTTGATGGTCGAGAAACTGCACCTTATGGCGTTACACCGCGGTTATTTCAGGATGATAAAGGCGAACCACTACAGTTCTTTGACGCCGTTGTCGGTGGGCGTTCAGTGGGTACACCAGGTACCGTTAAATTACTGCAGCATACCCACCAGCGTTTAGGTAAATTACCGTGGAAAACCCTCTTTGAACCCGCTATAAATCTGGCTAAAAAAGGTTTTGTTGTTAGCCCACGCTTAGCTAAATTAGTGGCCAACGATAAAGACTATCTACAACGTTCAGCTGAAGCTAAAGCTTACTTCTTTAATCAAGATGGCTCACCAATCAAAGCAGGACAAAACCTTAAAAATCCCGCTTATGCCGATACATTAATGTTAATCGCCGACCAAGGTGCCAGTGCGTTTTACCACGGTAAGATTGCTAACGATATTGTTAAAACCGTACGTGGTGCAAAAGCTAACCCCGGTGTATTAAACACGATGGATTTAGCTACCTACCAAGTCAAAGAGCGTGAACCCGTCTGCGCGCCTTATCGTCAATATTCGATATGTGGCATGGGGCCACCCAGCTCTGGGGCATTAACCTTAGGGCAAATAATGGGCATGCTAAGCCATTATCCCATCGCTAAAATGGGTCCAGAGAACATTCAAAGCTGGCGCTTACTCGGTGACGCTTCTCGTTTAGCCTTTGCCGATCGTGGTAAATATATGGCAGACAGCGATTATGTTCCTATGCCTACCGAGGGCTTATTAGCCGCTGATTATATCGAACAACGCGCAACATTACTGAAAAGGGATACCGCGCTAGCAACGACTGCGGCGGGTAAGCCACCTTGGTCACATGCAATGAACTACGCGTTAGATGAAGCTATAGAGTTACCGTCTACCAGCCATTTTTCGATTGTCGATAAAGACCGCAACATGGTGTCGATCACCACCACCATTGAGAATGGTTTTGGCTCACGCTTAATGGTACGTGGATTCTTACTCAATAATGAATTAACGGATTTCTCATTCCGCAGCCATGCCGATGGTGTACCAATTGCCAATCGGATTGAGCCCGGAAAACGTCCGCGTTCATCGATGGCACCGACCATTGTAATGAAAGAAGGTGAACCGTATATGGCCGTTGGTTCACCTGGTGGTAGCCAAATCATTGGGTATGTCGCCAAGACATTAGTGGCACACCTTGATTGGGGATTAAACCTTCAGCAAGCCATTAACTTACCCAATATGAATAACCGCTTTGGCGCATTTGAATTAGAGCAAGGCACAACCGCTGAACAATGGGCACCAAAACTGGAACAGCTCGGCTTTAAGGTAAAAGTGAAAGAGTTAAATTCTGGTGTTCAAGCTATTCGTGTTGACGGTAAATCACTCATGGGTGCCGCTGACCCACGCCGTGAAGGGAAAGTCATTGCTCAGTAAGCGCCTTGGCTAATCAGTAAGCATCTTTGCTAACCAGCAAGACTTAGCTAACAAAGCACAGACCTAAAACAAAAAAGCCCACCTTGTCAGTTCTTATTAGCAAGAAGCTGGCAAGACGGGCTTTTTATTTTTTATGTCGTTCAGGATCACATCGGATCGAGCTTAGCGTATTGCGTCACTAACCACTTAATACCTTCACCATTGAAAGCGACTTGAACACGACTTTGCGCACCACTGCCTTCAAAGTTAATGATGGTTCCTTCACCAAATTTAGGGTGACTAACACGCTGCCCTAAATTAAAACCGGTTTGATTAAAGTTATCATTCACTTGGGTTTGGCTAAAACGTCCACTGCTTGCAGGGCGAGAGACTTGTGCCTTCATCCGCACTTCTTCCACAAATTCCGTTGGAATCTCACGAATAAAGCGTGATGGCTTATGGAAGTTATCTTTACCGTATAAACGGCGCATTTCAGCATAAGTAATGTACAACTTCTTCATTGCACGGGTCATACCGACGTAACACAAGCGACGTTCTTCTTCTAAGCGTCCGACTTCTTCCGTGGTGCGTGAACTAGGGAACATGCCCTCTTCAACACCCACCATGAAGACAATCGGAAACTCTAACCCTTTCGCACTGTGCATGGTCATTAGCTGCACCGCGTCTTCAAAGTCATCGGCCTGACCTTCGCCAGCTTCTAGTGCCGCATGAGACAGAAACGCCGCTAATGGCGTCATCTCTTCCGCTTCTTCTGGCACAACAAATTGACGGGTTGCCGTTACTAATTCTTCTAAGTTTTCGATACGAGCTTGGGCTTTTTCGCCTTTTTCTTGCTCGTACATCGCACGCAAACCCGAGTTACGGATCACATCATCCGTTTGCTGGAACAAAGGTAAGTCTCGCGTATCGTCTTCCAGTGCATTAACCAACTCGATAAAACGACGTAACGAGTTCGCTGCACGGCCTGCCAGCACTTGCTCTTCAAGCAGTAATACACTGGCTTGCCACATAGTGACACTGCGATCACGGGCGGCTAAGCGAATGGTTTCTAAGGTACGATCACCCAAACCACGCGTAGGGGTATTCACCACTCGCTCAAAAGAGGCATCATCATTTCGGTTGGCCATCAAACGCAGGTATGCCAGTGAATCTTTCACTTCCTGACGTTCGAAGAAGCGCATGCCGCCATAAATTCGGTACGGTAGACCCGCTTGAATTAAGGCTTCTTCCAATACACGAGATTGTGCATTGCTACGGTATAAAAAGGCCGTATCGTTCAGCGAACCGCCTTTTTCATTACGCCATTCCTTAATTTTACCCACCGCAAAACGGGCTTCATCCAATTCATTAAAGGCAGAGTACAGCGAGATCAACTCGCCTTCTTCACCGTCCGTCCATAATTTCTTGCCCATACGTTCATTGTTATTGGCAATTAATTCGTTGGCAGCATTTAGAATATTGCCAGTAGAACGGTAGTTTTGTTCAAGGAAAATGGACGATGCATTGGCAAAGTCGCGCAAGAAGCGCTGAATGTTTTCAACCTGCGCGCCACGCCAGCCATAGATAGACTGATCATCATCACCCACGATCATCACATTACAATCAACACCCGCCATTAAGCGCAGCCATGCAAACTGAATGTTGTTGGTATCTTGGAATTCGTCCACCAAGATGTGCTTGAAACGCGCTTGGTAATGCTCACGAATATGTTTATTGTCGCGAACCAACTCAAAGGCACGTAGCAGCAATTCGGCAAAATCAACTAACCCCGCGCGATCACATGCTTCTTGGTACGCGGTGTAGATACGCAACCATGTTTTTTCAACTGGGTCGTTAAAAGCATCGATATTAGCCGGGCGTAAGCCTTCATCTTTTTTACCGTTGATGTACCACGCAGCTTGACGTGCCGGCCAGTGCTTTTCATCAAGGTTTTGCGCTTTAATCAAACGGCGTAACAAACGCATTTGATCATCAGAATCAAGAATATTGAAATCATCGGGTAAGCGCGCATCAAGGTAGTGCGCACGTAGCATGCGGTGGCATAAACCGTGGAATGTACCATTCCACATACCCGCCGATGAGCCTTGCATTAACTCATTAATTCGGCCGCGCATTTCGGCAGCCGCTTTATTGGTAAACGTCACGGACATGATCGAGTACGACGAGGCTTGCTCAATCCGCATTAACCATGCAATACGATGAACGAGCACTCGGGTTTTACCACTGCCCGCTCCCGCTAGCACAAGGTGGTTTCCTAATGGTGCTGCCACCGCTTCTCTTTGTTTATCATTGAGCCCATCTAACAGGAGTGAAACGTCCATCGCTATCTACTGGTTATTTATACAATGGTGAGGATTATACCAGCTCATTTTCAGAATGCTTTGATAACTTTTAACAACACAATACCTTGCCTGTTTATTTTTGTTCTATGCTTTTTCTGAGCGGAAACATTAATGAATCTTTAAAAAAGTTAAAAAAAGGTGAAATTAATTCTGTCTTTACCCTTTCTTATATTTCGAGAGCGCTTAAGGCGCCATAGCAAAATAAGTTAAGTCAAAGGAAACGTTGCAACTTACAGCAACAGCCAACGTATTAAAGAGGATTTATTATGAAAAAGACAAACATCGCCCTAGCCACTGCTGTTTCAGGTCTTATTGCTCTAGCCGGTACAGTCGCTTCAACATCTGCCGTCGCGGCGGATGAAAAAGAAAAGTGCTACGGCGTGGCTGAAGCGGGTAAAAATGACTGTGCGACCAAAACCAGTTCATGTGCCGGAACAGCAAAGGCTGATGGTCAGAAAGATGCTTTCATCATGGTTCCTAAAGGTCTATGTGACCGCTTATCGGGTGGTTCTACCGAATCAGCATAACCTTTTAACTAATTAAATATCTTGCTGTGCAATTGCGCAGCAATACGTAAATTTTGAGGAACCATCATGAAAAAAACGAATATTGCTTTAGCGACTGCTGTTTCAGGTCTTATTGCTCTAGCGGGTACTGTGGCTTCTACATCTGCCGTTGCCGCTGAAGAAAAAGAAAAGTGCTACGGCGTAGCTAAAGCCGGTAAGAATGACTGTGCGACCAAAACCAGCTCATGTGCCGGGACATCAAAAACTGATGGCCAAAAAGATGCATTCATGATGGTACCTAAAGGATTATGCGACCGCTTATCTGGTGGTTCTACAGAGGGCTAAGTAATTGAGCTTATTGTCTCAACAGCAGATGGTTGGGGTGGGCTTACGCTCTCCCCACGTATCTCAAGTCATTACTCAACAGCCAGATATTGGCTGGTTTGAGATTCACAGTGAGAACTATTTTAATCCGGCTTCTATGGCGCGAGAACAACTACGTCAAATAGCCGAGCATTACCCTATCAGTTGTCATGGTATTGGGTTATCACTGGGCTCAGCAGATCCATTAAACCGCGATCACCTTGTCCAACTAAAGCAGTTAGTTGATGAGGTAAACCCGATTGCGGTTTCAGATCATCTCAGTTGGAGTTCAGTCGACGGGCAGTTTTTTAATGATTTACTGCCACTCCCTTATACCGAAGAAGCCCTGAACAATTTCTGTGACAAAGTCGAACAGGTGCAAGATTTTCTCGGTCGCCAATTACTGGTTGAAAACCCATCGAGTTATTTAAGCTTCCAGCATTCAGCGATTCCAGAATGGGAGTTTCTGCATCACGTACAACAGCGTACTGGCTGTGGCTTACTGCTCGACTTTAATAACATTTATGTTAGTGCCTTTAATCACGGCTTTGACAGCAATGAATACATTGCGGCATTAGATCCATTATCGGTAAAAGAAATTCACCTTGCTGGCTTTACGGTAAAGAAATTTGATGATGGCGAAATTTGGATTGATACCCATAGCAAACCCGTTAGCGACCCCGTATGGCAAATGTACCGTCACTGGATACAGCAACACGGTGCCACACCCACGCTGATTGAATGGGATTTAGATATTCCTGAACTTTCGGTGTTATTAGCAGAAGCTGATAAAGCCAACACAATTTTAATGCAAGAGGCGCAATATGGACAAATCACAACCACCTAGCCGCTCTCTGCATGATCTGCAAAAAGCATTTTCTGATGCACTTCACTATCAAGAAAGTGATGTGACAAATCAAATTGTTCGGGGGCAATTTCCTGCAGAGCAGTTAATTCAGATCTACCGTAATAACTTTATTATTAGTTTATCTGAAATTTTAGAAGCGACTTACCCCGCAATCAAAGCCGTCGTAGGCGATGAATGCTTTAGCCAATTAGCGCGCCAATATGTCTTGTCTCACCCTCTCGAACAAGGGGACGTAAGCCATTATGGTGCAGGATTGGATGACGCAATTACCCAGACTACCGAATTGCATCAAGCCGTTCCATACCTTGCTGATTTAGCAGCGTTAGAATGGTGCGTTGATCGCGCTAATCACCAGCCTGCGATCGATTCATTGTTTCCACTCCACAAACTACAAGGGTTAGCAGAGAGCGATTTCTCATCGCTACAATTTGAAGTTCCACATCTCACCTTATGCTTTGATTCGTCTTACGCCGTGGTCACCTTGTGGCAAATGGTGACGAATAACAACTTCGAAGAATTCGATATTAATCAACCTGAGTCAGCCATCATCCAGCACCGTGCTAAACAGATTTTGGTAATGAATACGAATAGTGCCGCTACCGCACTGGTTACCTTAAGCCAACAACAGAAAACGCTGGATAAGGCTGATGACACCATGCTCGCAATGCTCAGTGAATTAGTACAGCAACACATTTTTTCAGATGTTCACTGTCAACCAAAGGGAAATAAATGATGCTGAATTTCATTCGAAGTATCGATAATATCGGTCAAAAAATCGCTGAGCTATTAACACCATTTTTATTGTTATTTACACGTTTATGGGTGGCTTGGGTCTTCTTTAAATCAGGCATGGTGAAGTTTTCAAGCTGGGACAGCACACTGTATTTATTCGAATATGAGTATCAGGTACCAGTTATTCCATGGCAACTAGCGGCTTATTCCGGTACTGCAGCAGAGCTTATTTTACCGGTATTTTTAGCGCTTGGTTTATTTACTCGCCCAATGGCATTAATCTTATTTATCTTTAATATCGTCGCCGTTGCCTCTTATCCGCTGCTGTGGGAAAAAGGCTTTTATGACCACCAGTTATGGGGAATGATGATTTTAGTGAATATCTTTTGGGGCGCTGGGCTATTTTCACTTGATCGCCTAATCAGTAGCGAGCAACCTAAACGCAGCTTAATTAAATAGCCATATTGTTCTATCGCTAAAACCATAAAAGGCGAACAATAGTCGCCTTTTGGTTACTTGATTGGTATTAACCCTGTCGACATTTCTACATCAAGACACGAGAGTAAGCAAAGGCGCTAACTGAGAGATTTCGATATCAGGGAGTAATCGGCTTCTTGGTTCAGAATGCAATTGACGCAATTGATCGTTATACCAGCACGCCTGAAAACCATTCTTTTTCGCCCCACCAACATCGGTCACTAGATGATCGCCGACATGTAAAATGTACTCAGCGGGTAGCCCAAGTAATGCCGCAGCTTGAGCAAACAAATCTGGTGCAGGTTTCGCTAAACCATCACGGCCTGCCACTAATACCCGTGAAAAGTATTGCCCTAGCCCTATTTTATCCGCATCAACATTGCCATTCGTTATCGCCAATAAAGGCACGCGTTGAGCAAGTTCACTCAGTACCCTATGCGTTTCTGCTGGTACATTGACGTTATTTCGTACAGCAAGTACCACCTCGAGCCCATGGTGAGCGGCTTTTTCAGCATCAGCCAGACGATAGCCCAATTGCATTAAACCAATCTTTATCAGCTCGTAACGCCACAAAGTCACATCGTGTTTAAGCATTGGATCTGCCATGGCAATATGTTGCTTTAAGCCCATCCAATCTTGCCTGGTAAGGGTGTAGCTACAAGGGTGATACTCTGCCAACCAATCATACATAGCTTGTTCTGCGCGCACGATAACCGGACGATTATCATAAAGCGTATCGTCTAAATCAAACGTCAGGGCTTTGATCGGCTGAAGGTTTCGATAAAACTGCATCTGCTTCCTCAAAAAACTAAAACGATAAGGGCAGAACACAACTGCCCTGTAATCAAGGTGGGGGAACTACACGTTATCTATGCGTTATATTAAATACGCACGCTCAGTGCTAGAGGCTAGCGACGACCACGCTTGGCTCGAGGATGTGCCTCATCGTACACTTTAGCCAGATGCTGAAAGTCTAGGTGGGTATAAATTTGCGTGGTTGATAAATTTGCATGGCCAAGCAATTCTTGCACCGCACGCAAATCACCGCTGGATTCCAGCATATGGGTCGCAAAACTATGGCGTAATTTGTGTGGATTGATGTGGCTTGAAACAGCTTGTTTCTGCCCCCACTCTGCCATTCTTTTCTGCACGTTTCGTGTCGAGATACGCGTGCCTAATTTCGACACAAACAAACCCGGCTCATCACCAGAAGCCAATGACCCACGCACTTTTAACCAGTTAGCAACCCACTCACGAGCGAGCCCAGCAAAAGGCACAATGCGTTCTTTGTCCCCTTTACCGATGACACGGATATCTCCTTTACTCAAGCTAATATCACGCACATTCAAGCTAACCAGCTCAGCTAAACGTAACCCTGCACCGTACATCAATTCCATCATGGCACGATCACGAATAGATAGTGGGTCATCTTCATTCACGCTAAGCAGCTGATCCATTTCATCAACATCAATATTTTTAGGTAATGGTCGCGCTTTGCGTGGTGCTGCCACCCCTTTAGCAGGGTTGGCTTTCAATATGTCTTGCTGTACTAAAAAGTCAAAAAAGCTGCGCAAGGCTGATAGTCGCATCGAAATACTGCTCGCTTTCAGCCCATCACGCATACCTTTACTGGCAATTTGACGTACCCAGCCAGCATCAACCATGGTCCAATCGGTTACTTCAAACGACACAAGCTGCTCTGCGATTGTAGAGAGTTGGCGCTTATAATTCTGCTGAGTATGTAAACTCAATTCACGCTCGCTACGAATATATTCGTAGAAACATTGAAGAGGTTTTTCTAAAGCGGTTGGTAAGCTACTCAATCGATAACCTCTCGGCTGTATTCCCAGTGATGAATCAAACGGGTTAATACTGACGCCAATTGTTCAACAAACATGGTATCCATTTCAGGCTGGAAATGACCGCCATCAGGGCTTGAAAAGCTAAGCGACCCAATCAGACGATCGACACCTAACGGCAACACCACAAACGATCCTAACTGTGGTGGTTGCTCAAATAACAACTCAGCTTCCGCTTTACGTAACCGCCCTAAATAGACTGAGCGAGCCACTAAACGTGATTTACGGAAGTTATCAAATAATCGACGTTCTAAGAATAATTGCTCATCAAGGCTATCAAACAAACGTAAACTGAATTCCAACCCAAGCTGAGTGCTTAGATCATCCAATACAATTAACGCTTGGTAAATATTATGGGTTTGAAACAGTTTTTGCTGTGCCAGTGAAAAAACCGAAAATAGCTCGCTATTTTTCGCAGCCAAAGAAACTAGATTCCCAATATTCCCTTCAAGTTCTTGTACACGGTTACGTAACCGTTCAAGTTGTATCTCGACCAACGAGACCGCACCACGTTCAGAGTGAGGAATACGTAAGTGCGTCAGCAATTCAGAGTTACTACCAAAGAAATCAGGGTGGCTAAGTAAATATTCCGCCACCTTTTTATCATCCAATGGCGCATCGGGAAGTAGCGCTGCATCATCCTGTAGTGAGGCATCGGTCATAATACTATTTGTCCATCAAAAACATGTGCCACTGGCCCAGTCATATACAGTGATTTGCCTTCACCAGCCCAGCTAATGTGTAAATCGCCACCTGGTAAACTAACTTTGACATTTTCATCCAGTAAACCTTGAAGGTAACCCACTGCAACGGCAGCACAAGCGCCACTACCACAAGCCTGCGTTTCACCCGCTCCGCGTTCGTATACCCGTAATTTAACCTCATTGCGCGATACCACTTGCATGAAACCGGCATTAACACGCTCAGGGAAGCGCTCATGAGATTCCATCAATGGCCCTAGAGTATCAACGTCAGTGAGATCTAAGTCATCAACCACGGTAACACAGTGCGGATTCCCCATACTCACTACACCACAAAACATAGTGCGCTCACCCACACGCATGATGTAGGTTTTTTCTGTCTGCTTAGCGCGAAAAGGGATCTTACTTGGTTCAAACTCAGGCACGCCCATATTGACAGTTACCTGATTATCATTTTCTAACTTCAATAACATCTTGCCGGCTTTGGTACTTACCGCCACTTGATATTTATTGGTTAATCCTTTCATCCAAACAAAGCGGGCAAAACAACGGGCACCGTTGCCACACTGTTCAACTTCACTGCCATCAGCGTTAAAAATACGATAATGGAAATCAGTTTCAGGATCATAAGGTGGCTCAACCACCAATAGCTGGTCAAACCCAATGCCACGGTGACGATCAGCTAAGCGCCTTATTGCATCAGGCGAAAAAAATACATTCTGCGTGACACAATCCACCACCATGAAGTCATTTCCCAGCCCATGCATTTTGGAAAAATTAATCTGCATGATGTTCCTTCTCGTTATGATTCATAAGTACAACGGTTACGGCAATAGATGTTCAGATTGCCATAGTTCTGCAAGCTTTTCACGTTCACGTACCACATGAGCGGTATTACCATCGACCATGATCTCTGCCGCACGAGTACGAGTATTGTAGTTAGACGACATAACAAAACCGTAAGCACCCGCTGAACGCACCGCGAGTAAGTCACCAGGGGCAAGACATAGTTCGCGATCTTTGCCAATGAAATCACCGGTTTCACAGATCGGGCCAACCAAATCATACGTTTTGGCTTCACCTTCACGTGGTACCACTGGCACAATATTTTGCCATGCTTGGTACAAGGTCGGGCGAATCAAGTCATTCATTGCCGCATCGACAATCGCGAAGTTCTTGTAATCGGTGTGCTTTAAAAATTCTACGCGGGTCAATAATACACCGGCATTCGCTGCAATGGCGCGACCCGGCTCAAAGATCAACTCCAGCTCAGAATGCTCACTTAAACGTGCTAGCAAAGCAGAGGCATACTCAGACGGCAACGGCGGTTGCTCTTCATTGTATGTAACGCCTAAGCCACCACCAACATCAAGGTGCTTAATTACAATACCTTCTGCTTTCAAGGTATCGATCAAGGCCAATAGGCGATCTGTCGCATCAATGAATGGGTCGATATTAGTTAACTGAGAACCAATATGACAATCCATACCCACTACGTTCAAGTTAGGTAGGCTATGTGCCAATCGGTAGACTTCAGCCGCACGCTCAAAGAAGATACCGAATTTATTATCACGCAAGCCCGTAGAGATGTAAGGGTGTGTTTGCGCATCAACATCAGGGTTAATACGCAATGAAATCGGTGCAATAACTCCCAGCTCACTTGCCACTTGATTCAAGCGTTCAAGCTCAGGTTCAGACTCAACATTAAAACACTTAATACCCAACTCTAACGCACGTTTCATTTCTACTGCGGTTTTGCCCACCCCAGAGAACACCACTTTTGCAGGATCACCACCCGCGGTAATCACACGCTCAAGTTCACCTTGAGAGACAATATCGAAACCAGAACCTAACCGTGCTAATACGTTCAGCACACCAATATTCGAGTTCGCTTTTACTGCGTAGCAAATCAGATGAGGATGATCCGTTACCGCTTGGTCGAATGCATTCCAGTGACGCTCAAGCGTGGCACGTGAATACACATATAATGGCGTACCATAGCGCTCAGCAAGCTCGGTTAATGCGATATCTTCAGCCCACAATTGGCCGTTCGGTTGATAATTAAAGTAATCCAAGTTGTTTCTTCCCTGTCTGGTCGCGTTGTTATTTTATCAATGAGCCATAATTACAATTGCACTTGCTGCTCTTGCGATTGTTGCTGCTGAGATTCTTGCTGTGTTTGTGTCTGTTGTTGCTCTTTTTGCTGTGACGTATCTTCAGGCATATACAGCCCACCGCTTTGCCCACAGCCAGTTAAGGCTAAAACACTCACAACTAAACTTACTAATAAACCTTTATGCATTTTTGAAAGCCAGTGATTATCATTTCAATGCCCTCTATAATCGCACCAAGAATAGGAAAAGCAATAGGACACAATGTGATGAATGATACTGAATTTCATAAGTTGGTCGATCATGCGCTGATGATCATCGAAGAAGGCATCGACGAATCAGGTGCAGATATCGAATCTGAGACGACAGGGAATGTACTTACACTGGAATTTGAGAACCGCAGCCAGATAGTAATTAACCGCCAAGAACCACTGCACGAACTGTGGTTGGCATCTAAATCGGGTGGGTATCACTTCAAATACAATAACGGGGAATGGCGCTGTACTCGCAGTGGCGAAGAGTTCTTTGCTCTCGTTAAACGTGAGTGCTCTGTTCACGCAGGCGAGGCTGTTGATTGGTCATAATCAACAATTTCTCCGATAAAAAAAGCCTTCATCACTGAAGGCTTTTTTATAAAAACTTATTATTTCAACTAACTACAGGCAAAACTCAAGACTGACGTGATAATAGAGATATATTTGAAGCTTTCGGGTTAACACCTGTAGGGCTTCGCGATGCTTGTTGTCCGCTTTTGAATGGCATGACTCTTAACTCGCCATTATCGGTATGCACAATCTCGTAAAATTGTGGCAAATTAAAATTAATAAAATTCGCACTATAGCTAAAGCGATCTTGCGATGAGGTGTAAAAGCGATTTACCCCATGCACCATTTCATCTTTATCACCACTGCACTGACGATACATCTCGATACGATTAGTCTCATCAAGAATATAAATATTGTAACCGTCTTCGCAATCTTCAAAGAAAAATTGGATTAAACCTTCACTCGCATACGCATCAACAATTTCAGGCGGATGCGGTTCATCCATTTTACCCATAACAACATTGGGCGTGCCTGTTAGCTTATTGGTCGAAATACAGCTATAAAAATCAACCGAGTTTTCCAATTTCTGCACTGATACACCACGGCGTTCAAAAAACAGCCCATGAGTTTGATCACCAATACAAATCGCTTTAAAGCGACGGCGTTTTTCTTGTTCTATCGGCTTTAAACGCATTTCGATGCACTCAGCGACCAACTGATAAACCAAGTTGCGAATTAAACCGCGCATATGCTTGCTATAACAGAACACATCAACCGATTCTGGTGGAATAGCATCTTGGTGCATTTTCCCCAATACGGTTTTCAATGCATCTAACATCGAGTTTTCACCACTGAAATTCAGTGTACGCACTTCATTCCACGAATTACGATAGACCAAATCAACACTACCCACTAAGCATCTCTGCTCTGTGCCGTAACTGAAAATATCGGTATTTTTAAAATCAAAACGAACTGAACGATTTTTCAGCTCTGTCGTTGGGTCATTTTCCAAATTAATGAATAACCCTAACTGACGAATTTCACATGGGCTAGATAGCGCCTGTAACCCAGGATTTGGACGACGAATTGGGAAGGTATTTCGAATGTCACTCACAAGCTGATACAGCTTATCAATGTCCATATCCGTCCCGTTCGCCACACTGTGTAAACAGGTCGACTCTGTTAGCAAGCCATTAAAATATGACCATGCCACCAGCTTACTGAGATAACGGTTATGCTCTAACGATGGTTGCCCTAAAATCGCAAACGGATCGAGCGGCTGTTTATACAAATACCACCCTGCAGTATTCGTACGACCAGCAGGCACCTGAATCAACGTGAGATCAGGCTCATGTAGATCAGGTGAAATCTGTGGATTAAGTAAGGTTACCTTACCGGGTAGCACCTCAAAAGCAGCATATAATTTACGCGCTAAGATACTGATATCTTCAGGGCTAATTGCCGAAGTAATATTGTTGCGACGAGCAAAACGAATCAAGTTTCGATAGCTGAGCATCAAGGCATCAAGTAATTCATTATGCGCACGCTTTACTTGTCCGACTTTCCAATCACGACGGTTATCTAACTCTTCCAATACCTCTTGTGACCAATGCCAATCAGTCGTGAGCTGCTGAAGCACCTTTCGACGCCAAGGCACCGAGCCAGAAGAAGGCTCTCGCGTGAGTTTTTCATGGGTCTTCAAGTAAAAACAGCGACGCACCAAGTCTAAACGGCGATGATCGTTAATACGTTCAAGGTAACGAGTAACTTTTTCTAGCATCAGGTAATACGCATCCATACAGAAATCTGTACGATCTTCTGAGAAGAAACGACGTTTACCATCAACGCTCAATAATTGAGTATGCGGATATTCCCAAGAATAGGCTTCCAGCAAAATGGCTTTTAAGACCGATTTGTACGGTGAATCGATACTTTTATAAAGCTGCCATAAACTAGAACCAAAATACTCTTCAGCAGGAATGCGCGTCAGCCCACCAAAATCAATCCACTCATCACGACGAATATACCCAGCTGAGTCTAAATACTCGATGTATTCGTCGTAACACTCTTCCATCTCTGGTGGCACCATAAACCACAACAAAGGCTGACCAGCAAGGCAAACAGCTGAACGATAAAACTCATCAAGTAACAATAAATGCTGGCTTGAACCACAGTTTTCACCGGTCATTTTTTCGGAAAAGTTATCGCGAAAACGATTTTCATCAATCAGGAAGAAATTAGCTTCTACGCCTTGGCTCATTGCCCATTCAGAAACTAGTGAACATTTAGCGTCTAATATTTCACGGCAGCTAGCTGAAAGTGTCGTGCGAATGCAGACCCAAATATCAAGATCACTTGTTAAACTTTGACCAATAGATGACGTACTGCCCATGGCGTATAAGCCAGTGATTGAGCATTCTGAATCATCTATTTGTGTGGTAGGGATAAGGCTTTGCGTGCCCAAACCACAATCATCAATAAATTGCTGCTGAAACGCAGAAACGGCAAAGTTAGCAATACCAAATGGTACCTTTTGCTCAAGGTATCCTGGTACCGCTGGATGATTATAGTGAAGCAATATAGATAACAGGTCAAAAACCTGTTCAGATTGAACATTCATCGCTGCTCGTGCACGTTCAATGCGCAGCTGATTATGTCCGTCTAATCTATTTTTTAGCATCTGGATATAGTTATGCAAATTACTCTTCCAAGAGCTGCCAGCGTGAAAGCGGCTCAAATCTTGTCACTATTAGCGTGATTTTCGTTCGACACAGAAGCGAAAACGTGATCAATGTAACACTTTTCACCATGGTCGTAAAGTTAGTGACGATTTGTGACAGGTTATTAATGGCTAGCAATAAAACTAAATGGTCTATCCTTTGTTTCTTCAAGCTAGTATATACGACTTAAGCCACAAGTAATGGCACTGTAATACTTTTTTCACTTGAATATTATGTGAGAAATATCACATTATTTACAGCACATATCAAGACAATACTGCGTGAACGCACTGAGCACAATAAGTGAATTATCATCCAGCCCCTTGAATGGTACGATTAGTGTGATTAACGCGAACTTTATGGACCCTATTTTTATGACCGATAAACCGATCCGCATTGCTACTCGTAAAAGCCCACTTGCAATGTGGCAAGCTGAATTTGTACAGGCAGAACTGGAAAAAGCACATCCAGGCTTAGTGGTTGAATTGGTACCTATGGTAACCAAAGGCGACATAATTCTGGATACTCCACTTGCCAAGGTTGGCGGTAAAGGTCTATTCGTTAAAGAACTCGAAGTCGCAATGTTGGAAGGGCGTGCAGATATCGCAGTACACTCAATGAAAGATGTGCCTGTTGAATTTCCGGAAGGCCTTGGTCTTGTGACGATCTGTGAACGCGAAGACCCACGCGATGCATTCGTCTCGAATACCTACAACAGTATTGCAGAATTGCCTGCAGGCTCTATTGTCGGCACATCTAGCCTACGTCGACAGTGCCAACTTCGTGCACAACGCCCAGATTTAATCATTAATGATTTACGCGGCAACGTGAATACACGTCTGCGTAAACTCGACGAAGGTCAGTATGATGCAATCATTCTTGCATGCGCAGGGCTAATGCGTTTAAAAATGCATGATCGTATTCGCTCTGCTATTGAGCCAGAAGAAAGTCTACCCGCAGTTGGTCAAGGTGCAGTAGGCATTGAATGTCGTTTGGATGATCACCGTGTTAGAGCGCTACTAGCGACCCTTAACCACCCTGAAACAGCAACACGCATTTTTTGTGAACGTGCAATGAACAACCACCTACAAGGCGGCTGCCAAGTACCTATCGGCAGTTACTCTGAGCTACAAGGTGATCAAATTTGGTTACGTGCTTTAGTGGGTGAACCAGATGGCAGCAAAATGGTGCGTGGTGAGATAACAGGACCAGCCATTAACGGTGAAGCATTGGGCACCCAACTTGCCGAACAACTACTGGCTGACGGTGCAAAAGAAATTTTAGACGAGCTTTACGGCAACGCATAATGAGTATATTGATCACCCGTCCAGAACCGGATTGCCACGAACTAACTCAGCAACTCAATGCTGCGGGGATCAATGCGATAGCTCAACCGTTACTCACAATCAAGGCTGGTAATGACCTACCAGACTTGATTAATAAGCTAAAAAACTTGAAAACTGATGATTTTCTGATTGTTATCAGTGTTCATGCAGTCAATTTGGCCCACAATTATTTGATGTCACAGGATGTCTGCTGGCCAAAAAACGTGCATTATATAGCCGTTGGACATAAAACAGCCGCAACGTTAAAGAGAGTGACAGGTCAAAAGGTCATCTCTCCACAAACGCGTTGCGATAGCGAAGGGTTACTCGCGCTGCCTGAATTGGCTAATGTAACTGATCGCCAAATCCTTATTTTACGAGGAAATGGCGGACGAGAACTGATCCATCAAACGCTAACAGAACGCAATGCAAAAGTAAGTTACTGTGAAACTTACCAGCGCACTTGGCTAGCATTAAATGGAGAGGCACTTTGCCGCACTTGGCAGGCACAGAATGTGTCAACTTTAGTGGTGACGAGCGGTGAACAACTCGCGTATTTAACACATTTAGTTCCAAAACAATATCTGACTTGGTTTTTTCAATGTCACCTTTTCGTACCAAGCCAGCGTATTGCTAACCAAGCCAAAAACCTTGGTTATAAAAATTTTTCCACCGTGGGTAGTGCTTCAAATAAAGCACTCTTCACGTTCCTAAGTAAGATAGGCTCGATGGGATAATCGGATGACTGATAAAAAAACCAATAATGATAGCGCTGCAACTAACAACCAAGCTGCAGGGGCAAAAACAACCAATAAGCAGGGCCAATCAAGTGCGAAAGCACAGGCACCGCAAACCTCTACACAGCGTGAAGCAGCTAAAGCTGAAGCAAATAAAACGGCTTCAACGGTAAGTTCTTCAGCAGCACCAAAAGCGACTGAAGCAAAAGCTGAGACCAATACCACAGAGAGAAAAGCAGCAGCTAAACCAGCAACGCCACCAGCAGAAAAGAAAAGTGGCAGTAAAACTGGTGCTATCGCTATTGCTCTTGTTATCGCACTTGGCGCTGGTTTGTATTACCACGGTCATCAACAAGGTCTTGCACAAGAAGCTCAAATTGCTGCACTACAACAGCAAATAGCCAATATCACCAACCAAGTGCAAACCAGCCAAAAAGAAACCATTGGACAGGTTGATCAAAGCCTACAACGCACACAAGTTGTTATTGAGCAGCAAGATAAATCTATTTCCAGTTTACAACTTGCCTTATCTGAAATGGAAGGTCGCCGTCCTAACGATTGGCTACTTGCAGAAGCAGATTATTTAATCAAAATGGCAGGACGTAAATTATGGCTCGAACATGATGTGATAAGTTCAACCACACTGCTTGAATCTGCCGATCATCGCATTGCAGAACTAAACGACCCAAGTCTACGTAATGTACGTAAAGCCATGAGCAACGACATTACTTCGTTGAAGGCGGTTGCTCGTATTGATCGCGATGGTTTAGTACTACGCTTAACAAGTTTACAAGAGCAAGTAGCAACCCTACCGCTAGCCAATGCGATAATTCCAGAAGCTAAATCTGTTGAAGAGAATGTCGTTTCAACCTCTGTTGATGATTGGCAAACAAACCTTAAAACATCACTGCAAAATTTCAGCGAGCACTTTGTCACCTACCGCCAACGCGATGGCAGCGTTATTCCTCTCCTTTCGCCTAAGCAAGATTTCTACCTGCAAGAAAATATTAAGTCGAAGCTAGAAACAGCCATTCACTCAGTGTATCGCGAGCAAGGTGAGGTTTATGCAACGTCGTTAACGATGGCTAAAGAATGGGCAGAACAGTTCTATAATATTGACGACCCAGCGACGCAAAGCTTTATCAATACGCTTGATCAGCTCGCGAAAGAAAACATAGAAGCTAGCTACCCAGACAGATTACAGTCACAACCAATTATCTCAGATCTAATCAACGAACGTTTACGCGGCAAAATCAAGCCACTCAGCTCAGAGGAGAATCCAGCATGATTAAACTTTTACTGCTGGTAGCTGCTCTGATTGCAGGTATTGTCGTCGGTCCTATGCTTGCAGGTAATCAAGGCTATGTCTTGATCTCTGCCGCTAACCAGACTATCGAAATGAGCCTCACCACGCTCATTTTATTAGTGGTTGTTCTATTTGGTGTATTCTTCTTAGTAGAAACCATTCTTAAGCGTTTACTATCAGCTGGCAGCTCAACACGCGGCTGGTTCAGTGGTCGTAAAGTGCGTAAAGCACGAGTACAAACATCAAATGGTTTAATGAAAGTTATTGAAGGTGATTGGAAACAAGCAGAAAAGCTTGTTGTTAAATCAGCAAAACATAGTGACACACCATTACTAAACTACCTTGCAGCAGCAGAAGCAGCACAAGGTCAAGGTAATGCCACACTGCGTGATCAATACCTTCTGCAAGCAGCAGAGCTTGATGATAACAGCCTCGCCGTTGCATTAACGCGTGCTAAATTGCAGTACCGTCAAGCGCAATACGAACAAGCATTAGCAACACTGCAAGACATCAAACAAAATAACAGCCGCAACCCTATTTTGTTAGCTCTGCTAAAAGACTGCTATATCCAACTAGAAGACTGGCAACCGCTATTAAACTTATTGCCACAACTAGAAAAGACGGGCGTATTAACCACACAACAGGCGACGGACTTAGAGCTACAGGCAGAATGTGGCTTAATGGCACATATCGGTCAACACAGCGGTAGTGATGGCTTAATGGGCCACTGGAATGCACTGAGTCGAAAAGCTAAGCAACGCCCAGAGTTGATTTGTTGTTTTGTCAAAGAGATGATTAAACGCAAAGCTGATTCAGAGGCTTACACAGTATTATGCGACTCACTGAAAAAGCAGACCGATCCTCGGCTTATTTCATTAGTCGCTGAGCTCAATTTGCCAGATGTACACCCTGCGATTGTACGCCTGCAAGACCTACTGCGTTTCGATAGCAGCAACCCAGCAACTCATAGTGCCTTGGGTCAACTGTTTATTCGAGAACAGAAATGGGAAGAAGCAAAAACACATTTCGAACAAGCGATAAAACTTGGTCCAACAGTGTCAGATTATGCTTACCTTGTAGAGGTACTTGATAAATTAAATGATAACCAAGGTGCTGCAGATGTTTCACGTCAGGCATTGACCTTAGCGCTTCCAGCCAAAAGCTAACATTTAATTAACATACTATTCTTTATCAAAAAGCACTCGTAAGGGTGCTTTTTTATACCCTAAGGTCATCAAATATACGCTATAAATGGATAATTGTTACCAAGTGTTAATAGTTATTTCAGCTTATATCTACCCCATTGATAGCAGAATGTAAAAGTTATTCAATGTAGTCTCTAGTCGCTACTTGTTGGATAACGCACTATGGATATGCTTCCGTGGATGATAGTTTCAGGTATTGTTGTTTCTGTGATCACTTGTTTGATGACAGCGGTTCTAATTAAAGAATCTTAATACGACAATCGATGAAATATAAAAAAGCCTCCCTAATGGAGGCTTTTTTGCGGGTGAAACTTCTGTTCAACGCATTACAGATTTAAGGCTTTCTTCGCCTTTTTTAATGCTTTGTTATATTGCTTTACGGCTTTGGCTGCTTGCTTTAATTGCTTATTCTTTTTCTTCGCAAGCTTTTTCAATTTCTTCGCCTGCTTATTGGTAAAAACAACATCAGGTTTTGCCTGTTCTTGCTCAATAATTACCATCGCTTGAAGCTGCGCTTGCGCACCCATAGAAAGTGTAGGCAATGAATGCACTGTGGTTTGAGATATTGCATTCGTAACGGGTAAGTTCTGGGTCATCACAGGCGCAACGCCTGAAGTTGTAACCGCGACAGGCACACGATTCGCAGGTTTACTCTTAGTAAGTTTTCCAAGCGCACTAGGCTTACATAAATAAGCTTTATCGTTTGCTGAACGTGCACAACTGCTGCACACATATTTTGGCTGACTAATAATACTCGTGATCGTCGAAAATTTATCTGCAATCTCAATACGACGAAACTTACACAAAGTTTTGGTCATCTTTACCCCAGCAAACGCTAATCATTATCAGTTAGATTACCTAATAATTTACGTCATTGCAGCTTTTACATACACATCAAATCGATTTTTCTTCGTTTCAATTGCCGTTGAGGGCTTAGCATTTGCTAAAAACTCTGCATAATCAGGACGTTTTACCACAACACGTTTCGTTGCTAATGCCATAGCCGGTGCAAATAAACTGTCGGCATCGTTATCTGCACCCACTAACGTTTGAAATACACGCATTTCTTTTTTAACTAAAGCCGATTTTTTCTTATGTGGATACATAGGATCAAGATACACCACATCAGGAGCAATAAAGTCGGGGTCTTCAACCAACTTAACTAATGCATCGTGGCTTGAAGCGTGCAGTAACGATAAACGCTCACTAATCCACCCTCCAATCTCAGGATCTTGTTTTGCTCGCGTTAACCCGTCATCCAACAATGCTGCAACCACAGGATGACGCTCAACCATTTGCACCGTACAACCTAACGATGCCAATACAAAGGCATCACGCCCTAAACCAGCGGTACCATCCAGCACTCGCGGCATTACCCCTTTCTTCAAACCAACCGCTTTGGCTATCGCCTGACCACGACCGCCACCAAACTTACGTCGATGCGCCGCCGCGCCACTGACAAGATCGACAAATACCGCTCCCAATTTCGCTTCGTCTAATTTACGTAGCTCAAGCTGGGTGTCTGTCAGAACTAACGCAAAAATACTGTTTTCATCGTGGCTCAGACCCCAGCGTTGTGCTAATTCATCCAGTTCATTCTGGCGTTCTGGGTTTTCACAAATTAAAGCTAACTGCACAACACTCTCCGGTTCTAACATTGTCTTAGCACTTCTCTTCACAATCACACCGTGATAGAGGTTTAGGCTGGTTCAACTGAATATAATGCTAATAAGGCGCAGGATTATAGCACCGAGATTTCATCTTGGCTTAATTCCGCCACTAATTCCGCTAAAGGCTTTGGCTTACCAAACAAATAACCTTGCGCGTAATCCACCCCAAGGCTTTGCAGGCGCATTAAAATAGCTTCATTTTCAACAAATTCAGCGACCGTCTGCTTGCCCATTTTTTTTGCAAGTTCATTAATCGCTTTCACCATCGCAAAATCCATTTCATCTTCAGCAATATCACGCACAAACATGCCGTCAATTTTAATAATATCGACAGGCATCCGTTTCAAGTAACCAAAGGAGGATAATCCCGAGCCAAAATCATCCAACGCAATAAGACAGCCAAGGTTCTTAAGTTGAGTAAACAATTGAATGGCTTCACTCATATTACCGATTGCCGCGGTTTCCGTAATTTCTAAACACAGCTTTGATGGAGGTAAACCTGAATCACGAATCTGCTCAATCAAGAAACCGACAAAGTCTCGATTCCCCATCGATTGCCCCGATAGGTTAATCGAGCATAATTCTAGCTTTTCAACTGCCTCTTTGTTGGCTTGCAGCCACTCAATAACCCCTTTTACAACATAACGATCAATCAGGTGAGCGATATTGTAACGCTCAGCGGCAGGCATAAAGAGCCCTGGAGACACCATACTGCCATCACTGTTACGCATTCTTACCAATATTTCATAATGCTGCTTCGTCGAGCCAGATGCCACAGGTGCAATTTGCTGGGCATGCAATTCAAATCGCTGTTCAGCTAATGCTTTGTGAATATGGTTCACATATTCCATTTCCAACTCGCGACGTTTGAGCTCTTCATCGTCAGGGTGATAGAGGTGCAGACGATTACGCCCTTCGTCTTTGGCGGCATAGCAAGCAGTATCTGCCTGCGCATGAACCTGTTGAGGAGAGCCTGCCGTCTCATCAATCAAACGAATACCTAACGAACAACTAAAGCTAAAGCGGGTGTTTTGCCAGAAAAACTCAGCCCCTTCTAACAAGTGTAGAATTTCATCACCAAATGTCACTGCTTCGTATTGTGTACAGTGGCGTAAAATAATGGCAAATTCATCCCCACCTAAACGCGACAATGTCGCATGTTCTGGGGTTATGTCTTGTAGCAATAATGCCACCTGCCTTAAGGCTTCATCACCAGCTTCATGCCCTGCGGTATCATTTATCACTTTAAATTGATCTAAATCGATATAAAACATCGCATGACGAATATCATTTTCTCTAGCTTCGACTAAAACATTTTCTAACTGAGTTTCAAAGTAATTGCGATTAAGTAATCCGGTAAGGTAATCATGGCACGCCTGATATTCCAATTTTTCTTCCAGCTCTCGTGTTGAGGTTATATCTTCCCCCACCAGCAAAAGCTGCAATTTCGATTGGGTTGAACGAATGGTTTCACGTACCCATACCGATTTACCTTCTGCACACTTATATCTAACTTGCCGGCGCCAAACAATTTGATCGTCATTCAACCTAGAGTTTGAAATAAATTGTTGCGGCAAAACGTCATTATCTAAGTAAAAGTCAGTTACTTTATGTCCCAGCATATCGCGTTTTTTATAACCCAATAAATCGGCAGCAAACTGATTAACCGACTGAATCCGCGCTTGACTGTCGATGGCTAAAAGAATGACGGGTTGCTGCTCGTAGAGTAAGCGGTAGCTCACTTCACGCTCGCGTAATTTATCTTCCATCTGGTGACGTGAGGTAACATCACGCGCTTCAATCAACACTTGCTCACTTTCACCTTGAGCCGTCGGCATGTTTTTGACCGAAATATCTAATACCCGTATCCCATCATCAATACTTTGCACTGGCGCTTCAAAACGAAGAAGCTGCCCTTGTTGGGCTGAGATAAATGTCTGGCTGAGTTTAACGGCAGTTTCTTGTTGCCAGCAATGCCAGCGCCATAACGGACGATCATATTTAATGATCTTATGCCCCAGCAAATTCTGTAAGGCGAGGTTACCGGAGATCAATACGCCGTTTGAGTCTAGAATACCAATATATTGAAAACTTTGATCAAACACCCCCTCAAACAAGGCTTGGCTTTGTTGTAATTGTTGTTCGCTCTTTCGTAACTGACGAATCATCAGTACTAATAAAACAATCACCACCCCCATCAATGCAACCGAGATACTGAGTGCTTTCAGTTCTTTATTATAATACTCATACCAGGTAATTGGCTTATTGATTAGCAATGCATATTGATCGACAACCGTTAACCCCCAGCGCTTAAGCTGTTGGTAGTTAAACGCAATTTGGGTTGAGTTATTAATAAACTCAGGTATTTCACCTTGTTTTCCATTGAGGACTTTCACCAACAGTGAGCCCATTTTACGGCCTTGTTCAACCCCGCTTGTGACGACCCCGCCAGTCGCGCCAAGATCCAGCATATAACGATAAGAAACGTATACCGGTGCAGAAACCCGCTCAGTGAACTGCTGTAAAAAAACATCACTCGCCATATAATGCCCTGTACTATCTTTAAAATAGCTCAGAAAAATCACAGCTGAATCGGGAGGAAGCTTACTCGCATGATCAAATAACGCTGAGAACTCCTCAATGGGAAGCCGCGTGAATTGGACACCATTAATGGGGGCTTGTGCCAAATAACGTTCAACTTTTGCCCAAAAAGTTCGCCCGGTATATGTGTCATCCGCTAAAAAGTAGATATGTTTTAGGTTTGGCTGTAATGAACGCACCAATTGAATATTATCAGCCACACTATCAACCTCTAATACGCCTGTAACAAACTTCAGCTGCTCATGCTTCGCTGGTGTGTAATCATTAATTCCACCCAAAATTATCGGTGTATTACCCACTTCATCGGCAAGTTGATTCACTAACCACAAGGCATAATCATCCGTCACCACGATCGCATCAAATTTCTCATTAGCTAACTTATCGCGATAAATCTCTAATCGCTTGGCAAGATCGAATTCAGATTGATAGCGTTTGGTATCCATATAACTGACATTCAATGGAATATTATAAGGCCGTGTTGTTGCCTCTAATCCCGCTTGTAAGGCGTCGGTCCACAACAATCCTTGATGATAAGAGTGAATAACGAGGGTATTTTTTGCCGGCTCAGCAAAAGATGGGAGTGTGAGAAAACCCATCAAGAATAAAATAATAAAACGCATAAACGACAACAGGATCCTGGTAACCTGGAATGAGGTGAATCAGCCACTGAGCACTGTCATTCCTTTACAGTGCTTATAACTCTATTTTATTGTTAGGTATGAATCTGGGATTTAAACCAGTATAAGATATGAGCTGTTACGTATAAACAATGGATTGACGAAAATCATGACCCAGCACCCTCGAATTGATGACTTAGACCGCGATATTTTAAAAGCCTTAATGCATGATGCCAGAATACCTTATGCCGAAATGGCAAAACGTTTTAATGTAAGCCCGGCTACCGTGCATGTTCGGGTAGAAAAAATGCGAACATCAGAAATCATCACAGGAACAGAAGTGGTGGTAAACCCTAAATTATTGGGCTATGACGTATGTTGTTTCATTGGTATTAATTTAAATGCTGCACGCGATTACCATTCAGCCATAGAAAAGCTCAAAGAATTGGATGAAGTCGTTGAGGCATATTACACCACTGGCGCTTATAACATTTTCGTTAAACTGATGTGCCATTCGATTGAAGAGTTGCAATATGTACTCATTGATAAGCTTCAAGCTATCGATGAAGTGCAATCGACTGAAACATTAATTTCGCTACAGAACCCAATCAACCGCAATGTGAAACCTTAGCGCCAGCCCAATACCCGTGCTGCTTTTTTGGCAGAATGGCTGAAAATAATACGGTTCAAATAGAAAAGGCGAGATCGATAATCTCGCCTTTCAATATTCACCGTTAAACTAACACAGTTTTGGAATCAGCGACTAACCTCAGATAGCCACACGCTACTCATCGTATTTTTAAATAAATGCAAATGCATCAGCAAACATACGCTCGCGATCTGCACCTTTTTCTGCCGTAAATTGCTCACGAGCCGCGCCAGCCATTTCAAAACGACCACACAAATAAATGTCGTACGCTGATAGACTAACAAAATCATTGCTAACGGCTTCTAGTACATTTCCTGTTTTACCAACCCACTCTTTCGGTGCATCTTCAACGACAGGTATATAGGTAAGGTTACTGTGCTGTTTCGCTAATGCTTGCAGTTCATCGTGCGCATAAAGCTGGCAAGCATCACGCCCGCCCCAATAAACAAAGATAGGTTGAGTAACACCACGGCTTAAGCAGTTATCTAAGATACTACGTACATAAGAAAAGCCCGTGCCACCAGCAATCATCAATAACGGTTTGTCGCTATCATCACGAACCCAAGCATCACCATGCGGTGCTTCAATTTCAACGGTTGTACCATTTGCTAACGCTGTCTTCATGGCTTCAACCACTTCAATCGCATAAGGGTTATGCTCTGCAGCGCCGATATGTAATTCAAGCTCACCGTCACGGCAAGGGCTGCTTGCTATCGAAAATGGACGCTTATCTTTCTCACCCATTACCGCGAGTAGATACTGACCCGCTTTATAATCAACATTCTGTTCTGGCTTTAGCAGAATACGAAATGTATTGCAGGCAAGTGGCTCTACTGACGTCACTTCACATTTGGTGGGCATTGCTGTTATCGCTGACATTATATTCCTCTAATCTAACTGTAAAACCACATCGCTCTGCGCGACGGCCTGACAGGTAAACATCCAACCTTGCGCCTGCTCTTTCTCTGTAAGCATAGGCTCTAGTTGGTAGCTTATCTCGCCAGAAACTTTTTGGCACATACACATCGCACATGCTCCAACCTGACAACGGTTAGGGAAAGCAACACCTGCGTTGAGCGCTGCCTCTAAGATCGTTTCTTGCTCGCTGGCAATAAAAACAAGATCATGAGGCAATAGGTGTATTTGATGCTTCGTTTCAGTTTCTGACATCGTGAATTAACCTAAATAGTTAATCTAAAATACCCAGTTCGTTCCAGATGGCATCCACCTTTGCAACGATTACTGGATCTTTGGTAATAGGTGTACCCCATTCGCGAGCCGTTTCACCTTGCCATTTATTGGTCGCATCTAGTCCCATTTTAGAGCCTAGACCGACAACAGGCGAAGTAAGATCCAATGAATCTATCGGCGCATTGGCGATCAGTAATGTATCGCGGCTTGGATCCATTCGGGTGGTGATCGCCCAAATAACATCATTCCAATCGCGTACATTGACATCATCGTCACATACAATCACAAATTTCGCATCCGTAAACTGGCTCAGAAACGACCAGACTCCGTCCATCACACGAGTCGCATGGCCTGCAGCATCTTTTTTGATACTCACGATGGCCATACTATTTTTATCCGCTTCTTGCGGTAAATAGAAATCGACAATCTCTGGAAATTGCCCGAGTAAACTGCGCGTACCCGTTTCAATATCGAAATCCGGCTTTGCCTGACTGGTTCCGCAAGGCGTACTCGCCGTTTCAGCATCCCACTTTATTGTGGCATCAAGCCCCATCTTTGAGCCAAGACCAACTACAGGAGATGCAAAGTCGAGTGAATCAATCGGTGTGTTTTCTATCAGCAGAGCATCACGAACCGGATCCATCCTTGTTGTCATAGCCTGAATAACACTATTCCAATCACGTGCGTTCACGTCATCATCAAGGACAATTACAAATTTTGTGTACATAAACTGACGTAAAAAAGACCACACCCCCATCATCACGCGTTTCGCATGACCCGGATATTGTTTTTTCATTGTGACGACGGCCATGCGGTACGAACAACCTTCAGGCGGTAAGTAAAAATCCACAATTTCGGGGAACTGCTTTTGCAAAATAGGCACAAAAACTTCGTTGAGTGCTACCCCTAATACTGCAGGCTCATCAGGCGGACGTCCCGTATACGTACTGTGATAGATAGGGTCTTCACGCATCGTTATATGCGTAATGGTAAACACATGATGACGTTCAACTTCATTGTAGTAACCCGTGTGGTCACCATACGGACCTTCATCTGCAAATTCATTAGGATCGATGTAGCCTTCAAGCACAATTTCAGCACTTGCTGGTATATCTAAGTCGTTACTAAGGCTCTTAACGACTTCCGTTTTGCTACCACGTAGCAAGCCTGCAAATGCATACTCAGATAAAGTATCTGGCACCGGGGTAACCGCACCCAGAATTGTCGCTGGATCAGCACCAAAAGCCACAGAAATAGGAAACGGTTCGCCAGGATGAGTGTCCATCCAGTCACGCAGATCTAACGCACCACCACGGTGAGCCAACCAACGCATAATGATCTTATTTTTTGCAATTTTTTGCTGGCGATAAATACCCAAGTTCTGACGAGGTTTATTCGGCCCTTTGGTAATCGTTAAGCCCCATGTTAACAGTGGTGCAACATCATCAGGCCAACAGCTCATTACTGGAATTTTATCTAAATCAACATCGTCACCTTCCCAGATCACTTGCTGACAAGGCGCTTTACGCAGACGTTTCGTTGGCATGTTCAATACTTGTTTGAACACGGGAAGCTTATCCATGGCATCCCGAAAACCGCGAGGGGGCTCAGGTTCTTTTAAGTAAGCAAGCAATTTTCCGACTTCACGTAACTCTTTAACATCTTGGCGGCCCATGCCCATCGCTACGCGTTCAGGGGTGCCAAAAAGGTTCGCGAGTATCGGAATATCATAACCAATAGGGTTTTCAAACAATAATGCTGGACCACCCTCACGTAAAGTACGGTCACAGATTTCAGTAATTTCCTGATTTGGATCGATAGGCTGCTTAATGCGCTTTAATTGACCTTCTTGTTCGAGGTAATCAATAAAGTCTCGCAGATCCTTAAATTTCATAGGGGCTACCCGTTGCCAATAAAAGATTAAATAGCGTTGGTGCCATGTAAAACATGACGACTATCTTCCATCAAATTAGCGACATTATAACGATTTGTTAACTTGAACACACGGTTCTTACCTCTGAATACCAGAATAAGCACCAACCGTTCGCGGTAACAAAACATGTAGCCTGTTTATACAAGGTACTAAGGTAAATTAGCCAATGCCGATTGTAAGTTTTTTTGTAATACCTTGTTACCACTGGATTCAGCCAATTTTTCTAGCCAACTGCTATAACCCTGCTGAGCTAACTGCACGGCAACAACTTTTCCATCATCCACTTCATTGAGTTTCCCTTGTAGGAATTCACGAGTCTGTGGTGGCATAGGCTTTAATAACACTAACGAACGGTAGGCTTGTTGCTTTAATGATGGGTTACTGGTTGCAGCCATTAATTGCTCAATCGCTTGAGGCTCGGGGGCCTTATTCACTAAGCGAGTAAGCTCTGCTTGACTGTATTGGTCTGTACGACGCCGCCATAGTAAACGGTACATTGACTCATCACCGGTTTGCTTAGCTAGACTGGCAATGATCGCGTTATCAGGCAGCCACATCAATTGGGGATCAGAAGAGAATTGAGCCACTAGTTTATTAAGTGCCATCGATGAAAGATCTGGCAATTTTTCGAGGAAGATATCACGTTGTTCTTTTTGATGATTAATATCCCCAGCGAGCCATTTTGATAATACCAGTGAACCGTCTTCGGCTTGGAGTACCATTTTTTCGGCAGACAGTATCTGCTGCCAATGCTGCACTAACTTTCGGGCCTGAGTCCCGTATGGAAATGCGGCTTTAGTCACAAGATAGCCATCGCCCTGCTCTATAATCGTAAAGGTTGATTGACGCTCTGCCTGAACCTGCAACCAATTCGCTTTATCTTGATCAAGCTGGCCATAACTCACAGCATGCTGAATAAGCTGGCTACGAACGGATTCTTGTTTCAATGGGGAAATTTGGTAAAGGTTAAATTCGAGGGCACGAAAATCACTCTTATCGTACAGCCTAATTAATGCAGCAACACGGTTAACCACTTGAGGCGATATCGAAACCTCATGAACTTTTTTTTCAGTGACCTCAACCGCCAAAGCAGATTGAACACATCCTGCAAGTAGCAAGACGACCATGCACATTCCTTGTCGCATGTTGCCTCCTAAATAGAAAGGACAACCTTTTAACGTATTCATACGATGACCATCTTGATGCTTTCATATGTCGTAAGGTTGTATTGATTCAATGAAATTGGGCATATTGTAAATTTAAATCAGAGACAAATTTCAATCCGATGAAATATACTCGCGATTAAAATACGCAATCAATTGAATACTGTTTGATTTTTGTTTTACCACTGCAGTATGCCGGAATTTTGTCCTATAAAAAACGCCACACAAGGTGGCGTTTTATCAAACTGTGACGTAAACAGTTTCGATTATGATTTCTGACGACGCATTGCGTCAAAGAATTCATTATTCGTCTTCGTCATAGACAGTTTGTCGATCAGGAATTCCATGCTGTCTGTTTCGCCCATTGGGTGAACAATCTTACGCAGGATCCACATTTTCTGTAATTCGTCAGGTTTAGCCAATAACTCTTCACGACGAGTACCAGAGCGGTTGAAGTCAATCGCAGGGAATACACGTTTCTCAGCAATCTTACGAGATAGGTGCAATTCCATGTTACCTGTACCTTTAAACTCTTCGTAGATAACTTCATCCATCTTAGAGCCGGTATCAACCAATGCTGTCGCGATGATAGTTAAGCTACCACCTTCTTCAACATTACGTGCAGCACCGAAGAAACGCTTAGGACGGTGAAGGGCGTTAGCATCAACACCACCTGTTAGTACCTTACCAGATGAAGGAACAACGGTGTTGTATGCGCGCGCTAGACGTGTGATTGAGTCAAGCAGGATAACAACGTCTTTCTTGTGTTCAACAAGACGTTTTGCTTTCTCGATAACCATTTCTGCCACTTGTACGTGACGTGATGCTGGCTCATCAAACGTTGATGCAATAACCTCACCTTTAACTAGGCGTTGCATCTCGGTTACTTCTTCCGGACGCTCATCGATAAGTAAAACCATCAACTCACACTCAGGGTGGTTGTGGGCAATACTTTGTGCAATATTTTGAAGCAAGATGGTTTTACCCGCTTTAGGCGGAGCAACAATCAGACCACGCTGACCTTTACCAATTGGAGATGCTAAATCAAGAACACGTGCAGTGATATCTTCGGTTGAGCCGTTACCACGTTCCATACGCATACGATCGTTCGCATGCAGTGGAGTCAGGTTTTCAAATAAGATCTTATTACGTGCGTTATCTGGCTTGTCGTAGTTAACTGCATTTACTTTAAGTAATGCGAAGTAACGCTCGCCATCTTTCGGTGGACGAATCTTTCCGGCAACTGTATCACCAGTACGAAGATTGAAACGACGAATCTGGCTTGGAGAAACATAAATGTCATCAGGGCCAGCAAGGTAAGAACTATCTGAAGAGCGAAGGAAGCCGAAGCCATCTTGAAGTATTTCTAGAACACCATCGCCAAAAATATCCTCACCACCTTTCGCGTGTTGTTTGAGAATAGAGAAGATAATGTCTTGTTTTCTCAAGCGCGCTAGATTCTCTAGGCCCAAGCTTTCGCCAAGTGCGACCAACTTTGGAATGGGTTGGTTCTTCAGTTCTGTAAGATTCATAGTGGTGGGTTTCTTGTCTGTCAAAATCGGGGTTCTATTTTAGTTTAAGATAGAGTTGACCAAGGGGCTGGTCAAGAAATGAACGGAATAGCAATTTATGTGCATTACGTTAGCACTAAAGATTCCTTCCGTCTAGCATAGACGGAAGACAAACTATGTACAACTTAGAAATTGCACATAGTTCACATAAAGCTGCTTATAAGTTCGCGTCAAGGAACTCTTTTAGCTGGGTCTTAGAAAGAGCACCCACTTTCGTTGCAGCCACACCACCATCTTTAAATAGTAATAATGTTGGGATGCCACGAATGCCAAATTTTGGCGGTGTTGCTGAGTTTTGATCGATATTTAATTTACCGATTGTCACTTTGCCTTCGTACTCGTTGGCGATTTCGTCAAGAATTGGGGCAATCATCTTGCAAGGACCACACCATTCAGCCCAAAAATCGACCAATACCGGACCAGCAGCATTCACTACATCGCTGTCAAAAGTTGCGTCTGTTAGCTGCACAATCTTGTCGTTCATCTTCCACTCCAATGGTTGATTTTTTAGCTGATTTTATTTTTAACCAGCAAATCGTTGCCCTATTTGAATGGAATACGTTTCGTATTGCAACCCTAAGCTGATATTCTATACGAATGAAGACGACTCACATCACAGAGCAGAAATTTGCTGACCTAGGTTTACACCCTACGGTTTTACAAGGACTGGACGCACAAGGGTTTCATAATTGTACCCCGATCCAAGCTTTAGCATTGCCGGTTGTGCTCACCGGCCAAGACATCGCAGGTCAGGCTCAAACAGGTACAGGGAAAACCCTGGCTTTTTTGACCGCGACTTTTAATCATTTGCTACTTAATCCAGCATCGGATGAGCGCAAAACTAACCAGCCTCGCGCTATTATCATGGCACCAACCCGTGAACTGGCTATCCAGATTTACAATGATGCCGCGCCACTACTTGCAAGTACCGGTCTAAAAGCTGGTCTAGCATATGGTGGTGAAGCGTATGAAAAGCAACAGAAAGTATTTGCTGAAGGCGTTGATATCCTTATCGGTACTTGTGGTCGTATTATCGACTTCTACAAACAGCGTGTTATCGACTTAGCCTCTATTCAGGTGGTTGTACTTGATGAAGCCGATCGCATGTTCGATTTAGGTTTTATTAAAGACATTCGCTTTTTGTTCCGTCGCATGCCAGCACCTAAAGCACGTTTGAACATGTTGTTCTCTGCAACATTATCTTACCGTGTGAAAGAGCTCGCATTCGAACACATGAACAGCCCTGAAAGTGTGGTTGTTGAACCGGATCAAAAAACGGGACACCGTATTCAAGAAGAGCTTTTCTATCCTTCTAATCAGGAAAAAATGCGTCTTCTACAGACTCTAATCGAAGAAGAGTGGCCAGATCGCGCTATTATCTTTGCTAATACAAAGCACCGTTGTGAAGACATCTGGGGTCACCTAGCTGCCGATAACCACCGTGTTGGTCTATTGAATGGCGATGTACCGCAGAAAAAACGTGTTCGTATTCTAGAACAGTTCACCCAAGGTGATATCGATATTCTAGTGGCTACCGATGTGGCTGCTCGTGGTTTACATATTCCACAAGTAACACACGTTTATAATTACGATCTACCTGATGATGCTGAAGATTACGTACACCGTATCGGTCGTACTGGTCGTGCAGGCGAAAGCGGTAGTTCAATCAGTTTTGCATGTGAAGAATACGCAATTAACCTTCCTGCTATCGAAACTTACATTGAACACCCAATTCCATTATCAAAGTATAACTCTGACGCATTGTTAGACGAGCTACCAGCACCGCTTCGCCTTCAGCGAACGCCGCGTCAAGGTGGAAACCGTCGTCCTAATGGAAACCGCCAGGGGCAAGGACAATCACGTCCTCGTAATAATAACCGACGTCATCCACAATCACAGAAGCAACAATAAGAACATATGCCTATGGAAAGGAATTCAATATCACCGCTATATGCCGCAATTGATTTAGGCTCTAATAGCTTTCATATGTGGATTGTTCGTGAAGTCGCTGGCAGTGTGCAAACTCTGGCTAAAATTAAACGTAAAGTGCGTTTAGCGGCAGGGCTGAATAGCCAAAACGAATTGAGCGAAGAAGCAATGCAACGCGGATGGGACTGTCTCAGTCTATTTGCAGAACGTTTACAGGATATACCTGCTGAGCGTGTTCGCATTGTTGGTACTGCGGCACTTCGTACTGCAGTCAATGCTGATATATTTCTTTCCAAAGCAAAAGATATCCTTGGTAGCAAGGTCGATGTGATTCCCGGAGAAGAAGAAGCCCGGATTATCTATCAAGGTGTAGCCCACACCTCTGGTGGCAGTGACAAGCGTTTAGTAGTCGATATTGGTGGTGCGAGTACCGAAGTCATTATTGGCGAGGGCTTTGATGCCAGCGCATTAACCAGCCTGAAAATTGGCTGTGTGACTTGGTTAGAGCGCTACTTCAAAGATCGCTACTTAACGGCTGAAAATTTTGACGCTGCCATTAATGCTGCAAAAAATGCGATTGAGCCAATCGTTGAGCAGTATACCCAGCTAGGCTGGGAAACTTGTGTGGGTGCCAGTGGTACCGTACAAGCCCTGCAGGAAATCATGCTGGCCCAAGGAATGGATGAAATCATCACCCTTCCGAAGCTAAAGCGCATGCAGCGCCAAGCAATGCAGTATGAACGCTTAGAAGACTTAGATATTGAAGGTCTGACTCTGGAACGCGCGCTGGTCTTTCCGAGCGGCTTATCCATTTTAATCGCTGTGTTTGAATCATTGAACATAGAATCAATGACTCTGGCTGGCGGCGCCCTACGTGAAGGTATGGTGTATGAAATGATGAGCAAAATGCGTCACCATGATGTACGTGAACGTACACTTACCAGCGTTCAAGAGCGTTTTCAGCTCGATACCAGTCACGCAAGTGCGGTGACTAATACTGCGATGGCGTTACTATCTCGTTGCGATGAAGAATGGCAATTAGAACCTCAGGCACAATATCTGCTTCATGCAAGCGTATGTTTACATGAAATCGGTACCAGTATTGAGTTCAAGAAAAGCGGTGAACATGCCGCTTACCTGATCAATCACATTGATTTACCAGGCTTTACTCGCGCACAAAAATATTTGATAGCAGAATTACTGCGTCGCTTCCGCGAGCAGTTAACGAGTCTACCGGAACAGCATGCACTGTCAGCTCAAAGTGCTGCCCGTATTTTACGTCTGTTACGTTTAGCCGTCATTCTCTGTCATCGTCGTGATCACAACCAGCAGCCGCCATTTAGTTTATCGGTCGCTGAGAACAAACTGGTTCTGACATTGCCAGCGGCTTGGCTATTAGCTAACCCGTTAAGCTGCGCTGAGTTACAGCAAGAAGCCACCCGTCAAACTGACATGGGTTGGCCTTTGGTTCTTGAAGAAAGCGAATAACGCTAATATTCACAACCTGTTCGATTAAAAAAGGCTCCCTCGGGAGCCTTTTTTATTACATCTTAACTTCACGTATTAATAATACAACTTAGCCTGTAATACCACAGTGACGTAGCATCGCATCCAATTGAGGCTCACGCCCGCGGAAACGTTTAAAAAGGTCCATAGGCTCTTCACTACCGCCACGCTCTAAAATGCAATGTAGGAAGTCAGCACCTGTTGCTTGGTTAAAAATACCCTCTTCCTCAAAACGAGAAAATGCATCAGCAGATAATAGCTCTGCCCATAGGTAACTGTAATAACCAGCACTGTAACCACCGGCAAAAATATGGCTAAAGCTATGCGGGAAACGTCCCCATTCAGGGCTAGGTACGACCGATACTCGTGATTTCACATCAAATAATGTTTCTAATACCTGGGCACCCACTTCTGGATCATAGTTGGTGTATAAGCTGAAATCGAACAGACCAAATTCCAGCTGACGCAAAATACCCATCGCGGATTGAAAGTTTTTTGCCGCCAACATTTTATCTAGCATTTCTTTCGGTAAAGGCTCACCCGTTTCAAAGTGACCAGAAATAAATGCCAACGCTTCTTCTTCCCAGCACCAGTTCTCGAGGAACTGACTCGGTAATTCAACTGCATCCCACGGCACACCATTGATACCAGAAACAGATGGCGCATCAACCTGCGTCAACATGTGGTGAATACCATGGCCAGTTTCATGGAATAAAGTGACCAATTCATCATGAGTAAACAATGCAGGCTTATCGCCAATGGGTTTATTAAAGTTACACGTTAGGTATGCGACAGGGGTTTGTAAGCCACCATCGGCACATATGCGACGTACGGCACACTCATCCATCCATGCACCGCCACGCTTGTGTTCACGGGCATACAAATCAAGATAAAAACTGCCACGAAGCTCGCCAGTTGCATCAAAAATATCGTAGAAGGTAACAGTGTCATCCCATACCTCGACACCCTCGCGCTGCTTCACATCCATCCCAAAGACACGCTTAAGTACTTCAAACAAACCTGCGACGGCTTTTTCCTCAGGGAAATACGGGCGAAGCTGTTCATCTGAAATGCTATAACGGTGTTGTTTCAATTTCTCGGAATAAAAAGAAAAATCCCACGGTTCTAGATCTTCTGCACCAAATTCAGTTTTCGCATAGTCACGTAGCTCTGCCACTTCACGTTCAGCTTGAGGTTTTGCGCGTACAGCAAGATTATTAAGAAAACCCAATACTTGCTCTGGAGATTCCGCCATTTTCGTCGCAAGTGATTTTTCACTGTAAGTGTTAAAACCTAATAGACGTGCAATTTCATGGCTCAGCTTTAACTTTTCAGCAATGATTTCGCTGTTATCCCACTCACCAGCATTTGGACCACGATCTGAAGCACGAGTAACAAATGCTTGATACATTTCCTGACGTAATTCACGGTTGGCACAATAAGTCATTACTGGTAAATAAGAGGGAATTTCAAGCGTAAATAAGTAGCCTTCTTTATCCTTGGCTTCTGCATTCGCTTTTGCTGCTTGTATTGCGGATTCAGGCAAGCCTTCCAATGCCGACTCATCGGTAATCAGTTTGCTCCATCCCATCGTTGCATCTAACACGTTATTACTAAACGTTGATGCTAATTCTGAAAGTCGCTTACTAATTTCACCATAACGATGTTGCTCTTTTGCAGGTAAACCAATGCCAGACAGTTCGAAATCTTTGAGCGCATCGGTTATTGTTTTCTGCTGTGCTTGAGACAACGTAGCAAACTCATCACTCGCTTTAATGGCCTTATATGCTTCATATAAACCTTTGTGCTGACCCACCCACGTACCGTAATCCGATAAAATAGGTAAGCAGCTTTCATACGCTTCACGTAATTCAGCGCTATTTTTAACACCATTCAGGTGCCCGACAGGAGACCAAATACGGCTAAGTCGATCATCCGTCTCTGCAAGTGGGACACAAATCGTTTCCCAACTTGCCAAGTCGCTATTGGTGAGAACTTCTTCTACTTTCGCACGGCAATCGGCAATAGCCTGTTCAACAGCAGGCTTTATATGCTCTGGCTTTATCAGAGAAAATGGCGGTAAAGCCGTCATGGATAATAATGGGTTAGACATGCGCGTATCCTTAATTCTTTTATTATTGTTTAGATGTGTGTGCGGGCGTGTTAATTCAATCCCTTATTTACTCATTATGGTCGAACTGCTTGTAATATCTATCGATTAAATAAAACAAAACTGAATGTTACCCACAAGCTTTTATAGACGGCATTCATAGTGAACAACTAAAGTTCACCGCTCATCTGGATATTCATGGCTAATCCGCCATAATAGCCACACATAAATACTTTAAAATACGCACAGAGACCAATTCATGCTGAGTTATCGCCACAGCTTCCACGCTGGCAACCACGCCGATGTGGTTAAACATATAGTCCAAAGTTTGATCCTAGATGCACTCAAGCAAAAAGATAAGCCTTTCGTCTACCACGATACGCACTCTGGTGTGGGTCGTTATGATCTGCAAGATGAGCGAAGTGAAAAAACGGGGGAATTCAAACAAGGTATTGCACGCCTTTGGTCTCGTGATGATATTCCAGCTGAAATCACCTCTTATATCGAAGCAATAAAAGCGCTGAATGAAACAGAAGAACTGCGGTATTACCCAGGTTCACCGAGTGTTGCTCGCGCTCAGATACGTGAACAAGACCGTATGGTGCTAACTGAACTTCACCCAGCCGATTTTCCTTTATTATTGCAAGAGTTTCGAGGCGATCGCCAAGTACGTATGTATAAAGAAGATGCATTCTTACGATTAAAAGGTAGTTTACCCCCTAAAGAGCGACGTGGTGTGGTACTGATCGACCCACCTTATGAGCTTAAGCATGAATATATGGATGTCGTAAACGCGATAGCTGATAGCCATAAGCGCTGGGCAACGGGGACCTATGCAATTTGGTACCCTGTGGTTTACCGCGAAAACATCGATAAAATGCTTAAAGGTCTTGAGAAGTGTGGTATCCGTAATATCTTACAAATTGAATTAGGCGTTGAGCCAGATACGACCGAGCGTGGTATGACGGCTTCAGGCATGATTGTAATCAACCCACCATGGAAATTAGAGAGTCAAATGCAGACTATTCTTCCTTGGTTACAACAAGCTATTGCACCTAATCATGGTCACCATTCAATTACATGGGTAGTACCTGAATAAGAGTTAATACGATTATACCCCTTCAGTAAGGCGATATTTCAATCGCCTTCTTTCTATCTTCGATTAATGATCTAAGCTGAATCAGATTTCTCGATTCACACCTCTCGTAACTCTTCTATTTCTTGATTACACTAGGTTCAGCTCATAAATCATAAAATTAAGCGGAGAAAGTCATGGCGAAGCATTTTGATTACATTTGTATTGGTGGCGGAAGTGGCGGTATTGCATCCGCTAACCGTGCTGCAATGCATGGCGCAAAAGTTGCTCTAATTGAAGCAAAAGCACTGGGTGGCACCTGTGTAAACGTTGGTTGTGTACCGAAAAAAGTAATGTGGCATGGCGCTCAAATTGCTGAAGCTATCCATCTTTATTCAAAAGACTATGGCTTTGATGTTGATGTGAAAAGCTTCAATTGGAGCACTCTCGTCAAAAACCGTGAGGCATATATCGGTCGTATTCATCAAGCATATGACAATGTGCTTGGTAACAACAAAATCGAAGTAATTAATGGCTTCGCTAAGTTTGTTAATGAAACAACAATTGAAGTAAATGGCGAGCATTTAACAGCAGATCACATCCTAATTGCTGTAGGTGGCGAGCCAACAATCCCGAATATTCCTGGTGCTGAACATGGCATCGACTCAAATGGCTTCTTTGACTTGAACGAACAGCCTAAGCGTACAGCTGTCATTGGTGCAGGTTATATTGCTGTTGAAATTGCAGGTGTTTTAAGTGCATTAGGTACAGATACTCACCTGTTCGTTCGTAAAGAATCACCACTGCGTAGCTTTGATCCATTGATCGTTGAAACATTAGTGGAAGTCATGAATGCAGAAGGTCCAACCCTTCATACGCATTCAATTCCTAAAGAAATCATCAAAGAAGCTGATGGTTCAACAACATTACACTTCGAAAATGGTGAGTCGCACAATACCGACCTACTGATCTGGGCTATTGGTCGTAATCCAACGACAGATAAAATAAACCTAGCATCAACGGGCGTTGAAACTAATTCACGTGGTTATATCAAGGTTGATGAATACCAACAAACAAATGTTGCTGGTATTTATTGTGTTGGCGACATTATGGAAGGTGGTGTTGAACTGACTCCTGTAGCTGTTAAAGCAGGACGTCAGTTATCTGAACGCCTATTTAATGGTAAAACTGAAGCCAAGATGGATTACAAACTAATCCCTACTGTTGTATTTAGCCACCCACCGATCGGTACAATTGGTTTAACGGAACCGGAAGCTATTGCACAGTATGGCGAAGATAACGTTAAAGTGTATACGTCTGGTTTTACGGCTATGTACACTGCAGTTACATCTCATCGTCAGCCTTGTAAAATGAAGTTAGTTTGTGCTGGCCCTGAAGAAACAGTGGTTGGCTTACACGGTATTGGCTTTACAGTTGATGAGATGATTCAAGGCTTCGGTGTTGCAATCAAGATGGGTGCGACCAAAGCAGATTTCGATAGCGTTGTAGCCATTCACCCTACGGGCTCTGAAGAATTTGTTACTATGCGCTAAGTCGTAATAGGTAAAATATAAAGGGAGGCTAGTTAGCCTCCTTTTTTATTATCAGGAAAAAATAGAACTCGATAGCCAATAATTAAAAGCCATATGCTTTTTTATAACTTATTGATTTTACCTTTACAGCTCTCATACAAAGAATAAAAACCTCACAAATAGTGCATAAATAGACAATTCTGCACTTACAGTATTCCCAAATAGCCGTAAAAAATGTAACCTTCTCCCTCCTGATTATGGATAATCAGTGAATAGTTATTCCGCAAGGATAAAAAGCAGTCATTCACACTAGTGAATTTATAAGATAAAGGTTAATCATGCAGGATCAGGTACAAGCAAAGCCAATTACAACGGCCAATTGGCTTATGTTCCTTCTTCCCTCTCTATTAGGTGTCTTTCTTTTTATGGCACCCGTCGATTATCAGGGCACTATTACCATTCCGATCGCGATTTTAGCGAAAACAATTCAAACCCTATTTGATGATAAATTAACGGCGATAGTAACCTTTATCATTAGCTTTACTGCTGTTTTGTCCTTAATAACAAAAGTAGTTAAACCTAAATTTATTTTAAATAATAGCTTTCTAAATGGTCTACTGAACCCAACGATGGCATGGTTTATAGTGCAGCAACTAGGTGCTATTTTTGCAGTAATGACTTTCCTTAATATAGGACCTGAAGCGATTCACAGTGGTGATACTGGCGGGCTGGTACTCAATGACTTACTACCAGTATTATTTTCGGTGTTTATTTTTGCTGGTATGTTATTACCGTTATTACTTAATTTTGGTCTACTTGAATTTTTCGGTACCTTATTTACGAAAATAATGCGCCCAATCTTCGGCTTGCCAGGTCGTTCATCAGTTAACTGTATTGCATCATGGCTAGGTGATGGCAGTGTTGGCGTACTTCTTACAAGTAAGCAATATGAGACTGGTTTATATACTCAGCGTGAAGCAGCTGTCATTGGTACAACTTTCTCCGCAGTTTCTATTACCTTTAGCTTAGTGGTTATCGCACAAGTTAACTTGGAGCATATGTTTGCCCCATTTTACTTAACAGTTTGTTTAGCTGGTTTTGTAGCCGCGATAATCGTTCCACGTTTGCCACCACTATCGAATAAAAAGAATACCTACATTGATGGTTCAAAAGTATCGACAGACAATGAAGCAGTACCAGCTGGACACAACATATTTTCATACGGTATAGAGCAAGCCTTAAATAAAGCTCGCGAAGTAAAAAGCTTTCGAGCAATCGCACTTGATGGCCTAAAAAATGCCGTTGATATGGTTTTCGGCGTACTGCCAGTCGTAATGGCAATAGGTACCGTAGCGTTAGTAATTGCTGAAAATACACCAATTTTTGATTACCTAGGAATGCCATTTATTCCTTTCCTAGAATTGCTTCAAATTCCTGAAGCCACTGAAGCCTCTAAAACAATCGTTGTCGGTTTTGCGGATATGTTCTTACCCTCGATTCTAGCTTCAGGCATCGAAAGTGATCTGACTCGTTTTGTTATTGCAGCAATGTCGGTAACACAACTTATCTACATGTCTGAAATTGGTGCGCTGCTAATTGGTAGTAAAGTACCAGTAAAAGCATGGGAACTGTTTGTTATCTTCATTCTACGCACACTAGTAACTCTACCAGTCATCGCATTAATGGCACATATCATCTTCTAAGATACAAAAGCCTGCAGTTTTAACTGCAGGCTTCATTACCCCCCTCAGGCTTACCCTTCCCAATATCACCAATTCTATAATTTCATATCAACGCTACCATTCTTACCTCTTCAGATGATACCAACCAAAGAATAAGATTAGATAAAGACTTAGTCATAGGTATAAGCTCCTCCTCACCAACCAGACAGCTTTCAGCCCCCGCTACTAAGCTTACTTTTATATAGTTCATAGGCAACTAAGCATATAAGGCATTCTAGTTCTCCGTATTTTAGAAACAATCAATTATCACAGGAAGAATCATGATGCCGTTATGAATATGAGTAGGTAGCTAGAATGCGACAATGCTGTTTTTAGCCAATCAAGCGTTTAAGGATTATGGTGATATTGCAGGGAGAGTTTGTACTGCTTAGTAACAGATAGCTAAAAGGCGAGAAGACTATTTCAAGGGATAGAAGGCTGCTGGATCACTAGTTTTCTAGGTTGGAATAACAATAGATATTTTCACTGTATATACGAAAAAAGGCCATCCTTTCGGATGGCCTTCTTAAATTGGGCGCCTGGCGATGCCCTACTCTCACATGGGGAGACCCCACACTACCATCGGCGCAACTGCGTTTCACTTCTGAGTTCGGCATGGGATCAGGTGGAGCCACAGCGCTATGGTCGCCAGACA
>NZ_PYOC01000015.1 GCF_003026215.1 Photobacterium indicum | reverse complement strand
CTTGCATGTGTTAGGCCTGCCGCCAGCGTTCAATCTGAGCCATGATCAAACTCTTCAATTAAAGTTTTGTTGATTCTTTCGAATCGGCTCAATGATTTTTACTGATATTCTTGTTTCGTTTCTTCTTACGAAGAAATGAAGCATAAATTGACTGTGTCATCTATTGATGATTAAGGTCACTCAGTTCATTGATAAATCTTTCGACTTAAAATTTCACGAGTGCCCACACAGATTGCATGGTCAAATTGTTAAAGAACAATACTTCAAACGAAAAGTGATGCTTTTAAGCATTTCGCTCCTCTCTTGAAGTGGACGGCCATTCTAGCGAATTAAACTGAAGTGTCAAACACTATTTTCAACTCATTTCGTTTTAAATTTCCGCGATACCGTTTCGTCGCTAACTCCTTATTAGAAGCCGCTCTCCGTATCGATAAGGTGGCATTATAGGGGGGAAACCGATCGAAGCAAGCCTTATCTCTATAATTCCACTCAAAAGAGCCATTACGAACAAAAAGCGATCAAACAGCTTATTGCCTCAGCTTAGAAGTGTTTAAACTCAACGGAAAACTCAGACACTTTTTCCCAATTGGTATATTCCACTTCTTTTGACGTATCCGTTTCTCCCCCCGTAAGCTTCATTATTAGCTTTATCATGGTGCGATCAAAAAAGTTATAGCTTGGATAACGCAGCGCACCAGCAAAAACAGCCTGTAATGTAGGTACCCATGGTGACTTTAAAAGAAACTTCTTCATATACGCACTGGTTTCAGGGGTGTTCTTCCCTTCTTTACGTGCTGTAAGGTTCACACAAAAGAATCCGACTTTTGATTCATCAAGCTGCTTTCGATTTTGCTCGATGAATTGGTATAGCTTTTTATTTAAATGGCCATAACGAACAGCCGCCCCAATCAAGATACGATCATAAAGAGAAAAATCGATATTGGGAGACTGATGGAGATCCATAACCTCACATTGATACTCATTGCCAAGTTGTTCTTCAATGTGCTTAAAAATTTTAATTGTTTGACCATCAGTACTGGAATGAAGAAATAAAACCTTTTCCACAGTCTCTCCTTAGTTTCGCCAGAAGGTTGGCGTAAATAAAACCAGCAGGGTAAAGACTTCTAAGCGACCAAATAGCATAGAAATAATTAACACCCACTTAGCCGATGAATTAATATCACCAAAATGTACCGCAACCTCGCCTAAACCAGGTCCCAGGTTATTCAATGTTGCAGCTACTGCTGAAAATGCCGTTAGCTCATCGATTCCGGTAGCAATCAAAGCCAACATGCAGACAACAAATACTAATGCATAAGCAGAAAAGAACCCCCACACAGCATCAACCACTCGTTGAGGTAACGCTTTATTGCCCACTTTAATTGTATAAATAGCACGGGGGTGAATAAGACGCTTAAGTTCACGTACACCTTGCAAGAAAAGTAACAACATACGAATTACTTTCATTCCACCGCCAGTTGAACCAGCACAGCCACCAACAAAAGAAGAAAACAATAACAAAACAGGCAAAAACAAGGGCCAATCTGAGAATCCAGTCGTGGTAAAGCCTGCAGTTGTTGATATTGATACTGTTTGAAATAGCGCCTGATCAAAAGCATCGTAATAAGTATCATAAGAGTGATGCTGTAATAACATCGCAAAGCAAATCGCAAACAATATAAATTGAGCTCCGAAGAAAGCTCTAAACTCAGGATCTCGCCAATAAGTTCGTAAATGGATACCGCCATTTGCGAAGGCCGCAAAGTGTAATGAAAAATTACACGCAGAGATAAGCAAGAAAACCACGGTGATCATATTGATAGTTGGGCTATTGAAATACCCCATGCTGGCATCATGTGTCGAGAAACCACCAATCGCTACCGTCGAAAAGCTATGAGCAATGGCATCAAAAACGCTCATTCCCGCCATCCAAAATGCGCCGGCACAACTTATCGTTAAAGCAAGGTAGATATACCAAAGGGCTTTTGCCGTTTCAGCAATACGCGGGGTCATTTTGCTATCTTTCACGGGACCTGGAATTTCTGCCCGATAAAGCTGCATACCACCGATACCTAAAACGGGTAAAATAGCCACAGCTAATACGATGATCCCCATCCCGCCGAACCATTGTAAAAGCTGCCGATAAAAAAGGACGGCTTTAGGTAAATCATCTAACCCAACAATCACGGTTGCGCCCGTTGTCGTCAGAGCAGAGAAGGATTCAAAGAAAGAATCAGTTATAGAGAGATCTGGCGTTTTAGATAATATAAAAGGTACAGCACCAGCACTACCGATTACGGTCCAGAACAGCACCACAATCAGAAAGCCATCACGCGCTTTCAATTCATGTCGGTGATGTCTATTCGGTAGCCATAGAAAAGCTCCACCGGTAAATAGCAGAAAGAAAGTGACGACAAATGGGAAACCTGCACCATCTCGATAAATAAACGCTACCAGAGCAGGAGCAAGCATAGTGACACTGAATAACGCGAGCAATAGCCCGACGATTCTAATTATAGATCGAAATTGCATGGCCTTTAGTGGCTCTCATCCTTAATGTGGTTATTTGTCTAAATCTGAAGTTGGGATAATGCGCCCACCACTACGATTCTTAAGCTTGGCACTGAATGCTTCAACATCACGATTATCAAGTTCAAGTATCATATCAACTTGATGTCCATAATCGGCATGAAGTTGTACACCCGAATATTCAGTCAGCAATGTTTCGACCAATGACACTTGATTATACTCACAGCTCAAGCTGAGTTCTGTGGTTATTATCTTTTCTTTGGTTTGCAGCACAGTTAAGGCTTGTTGAACGCCACCACCGTATGCTTTTACCAATCCACCAGTTCCAAGCTTGATACCGCCAGAATAGCGAGTGACAACGGCCGTTATTTCGCCCACACCACAACCCGTTAATTGTGCCAGTATTGGTTTTCCAGCCGTTCCTGACGGCTCACCGTCATCACTAAAGCCCCACATCATAGAATCTGAAGGACGACCTGCAACAAAAGCCCAGCAATTATGCCGAGCATCGCTATGCTTAGTTTTTATCTGTTGAACAAATTCCTTTGCAGCTTCAATACTAGGTGTATGTGCTAGATACGTAATGAAACGACTCTTTTTAATCTCTTCTTCAAAACCAGCATCTGCTGCTGGTACTAAATAGGGTTCAAATACTGCCATTCAAAAGCCACAAACAAAATCAGATAAATAATCGCGCAGGATACCACAACACGTACCACAACAAATTCAAATCTGCCTTCCCACTACAGGGCAATTCATAGAAACAACATAAAAAAGCACAGGAATGAAAATATCGCCTCTATATATAGATGAAACTATTATTAGTCAGAAATAACAACATCACAGATTACCACCCACCTCACATTAGTAAGACCTAAAACGAGCCGATACATACAGCCACCGACAAATAACACAACCATAACATTTCACCAGTCATAAAATTCATACTAAAAGTAGAGAAACTTTAGCAACCCATTAATTATCAATAAAAAAATTCCCTACCGAATATTATGTGACGAACAGCGCAATAAAAAGTTAAACAATTGTTTTAAATAAGTGTTGAAATAGTTTCTTAACAAGTCCAGACTAATATTTAACCTACAAACAGGTCAAACCAGTTAAGTCTAATCTGGCATAGAATCAGAATTCACGGAGATAGAACATGATTTACCAAGGTGAAACCCTATCCGTTCGTTATCTGGATGATGGCATTGCGGAACTCAATCTCAACGCTCCAGGTGCTGTAAATAAATTCGATCTGAAAACCTTAGAGTGCCTTAACGAAGCATTAAATGCTCTTTATCAACAACCCGATTTAAAAGGCTTGTTAGTAACATCTGATAAAGATGCCTTTATTGTCGGTGCCGATATCACAGAGTTTCTCGGTTTATTTGCCAAACCAGCAGAAGAGTTATCGCAATGGCTAACCCGTGCCAACGATATCTTCAATAAGCTGGAAGATCTGCCTGTGCCGACATTATCGGCAATTAATGGGCATGCACTGGGTGGTGGTTGTGAGTGTGTTCTCGCCACAGATTTCCGTTTAGCAGATACCACTGCGCGTATTGGTTTACCGGAGACTCGCCTTGGAATTATGCCCGGATTTGGAGGAACGGTTCGTTTACCTCGCCTTTTAGGTGCTGACTCTGCTATGGAGATCATCACTGCAGGGAAAGACAAAAAAGCCCAAGATGCACTAAAACTAGGGCTTGTGGATGCCGTCGTAGCACCAGCAGCTTTAAAAGATGCCGCGTTATCCATGATAAAAGACGCAATAGCTGGAAAACTCGACTGGCAAAAGCGTCGTGCACAAAAGAAAGCGCCATTAACGCTCAATAAAATTGAAGCAACAATGAGCTTTACGATGGCAAAAGCAATGGTGGCTCAAGTGGCGGGAAAACATTACCCAGCCCCAATGACCGCAGTTATTACCATTGAAGCCGCTGCACGGATGTCTCGTGATGAAGCACTGGCCGTTGAAAATAAGCACTTCATCACGTTAGCCAAAACAGATGTCGCCCAATCGTTAGTTGGGATTTTCCTTAATGATCAGTACATAAAAGGCAAAGCCAAAAAAGCAGCGAAAGAAGGCCAGCCAACCAAAAAAGGGGTTGTATTAGGTGCTGGAATTATGGGGGGTGGTATTGCCTACCAGTCAGCCTTAAAAGGTGTACCGGTATTAATGAAAGACATCGCTGTACCGTCGCTTGATCTAGGCATGGCGGAAGCAGCAAAATTACTGAACAAGCAACTTGAACGTGGTCGAATTGATGGCGTTAAGATGGCTAAAGTATTATCAGGGATTACCCCTAGCCTACATTACGCAGGTGCGGAAGACGCCGATGTTGTCGTAGAAGCGGTTGTTGAAAATCCCAAAATTAAAGCGGCAGTTTTAGCTGAAGTTGAAAGCAATGTTTCAGATACAACGGTTATCGCTTCTAACACCTCAACGATCCCTATTAATTTATTGGCACAATCCCTAAAGCGTCCTGAAAATTTCTGTGGCATGCACTTCTTTAACCCCGTCCATCGTATGCCTCTCGTCGAAATTATCCGTGGTGAACACACTTCAGAAGAAACAATTTCACGCGTTGTCGCTTACGCTGCCAAAATGGGTAAATCGCCGATTGTTGTCAATGACTGCCCTGGGTTCTTTGTAAACCGTGTGCTATTCCCATACTTTGCCGGCTTTAGCTTACTGCTACGCGACGGTGCTGACTTTACCCAAATCGATAAAGTGATGGAGAAACAATTCGGCTGGCCAATGGGCCCCGCTTACTTGCTCGACGTGGTTGGTATTGATACCGCTCACCATGCGCAAGCAGTAATGGCTGAAGGTTTCCCTGAGCGAATGAGTAAAAACTACAAAGATGCTGTTGATGTAATGTTTGAGCAACAACGTTTTGGTCAGAAAAATGGGAACGGCTTCTTTGCTTATTCGGTAGATCGCCGAGGCAAGCCGAAGAAGAATATTGATCCTGCTGTAGCAGACTTACTTGCCCCTGTTTTAGGTACAGCAACAGACTTTACCAGCGATGATATTATCGCGCGTATGATGATACCAATGATCAATGAAGTTGTTCGTTGTTTAGAAGAAGGCATAATAGCCACGCCAGCAGAAGCTGATATGGCACTGGTTTATGGCTTAGGCTTCCCTCCATTCCGCGGCGGTGTATTCCGTTATATCGATACACTAGGCTTAGCTGAATATGTCGCCATGGCTGATAAGTTTGCTCATCTTGGTGCCGTTTATGAAGTACCTACCGGCCTGCGAGAAAAAGCAGCTAAAGGTGAAAGTTACTACACACAGCAAGTAAACGCTTAAGGACGAGGGATTTAAAATGAATAACGTAGTAATTGTTGACTGTATCCGTACCCCGATGGGACGTTCTAAAGCGGGCGCATTTCGAAATGTGCGTGCTGAAGATTTATCTGCACACTTAATGAAAGGGTTAATCAGTCGTAATCCGCAGCTAGATCCCAATTCAATTGAAGATATTTACTGGGGATGTGTTCAACAAACATTAGAGCAAGGTTTTAACGTTGCGCGTAATGCATCACTTCTGGCTGGTATTCCACATACTGTGGGCGCCACAACGGTTAACCGTCTATGTGGATCTTCAATGCAAGCACTGCATGATGCAACACGTGCCATTATGGTTGGCGACGCTGAAAGCTGCATCATCGGTGGTGTTGAGCACATGGGTCATGTACCAATGAACCACGGTGTAGATTTCCACCCTGGCATGTCAAAATCTGTCGCAAAAGCAGCAGGAATGATGGGGCTAACAGCTGAAATGCTGGGCCGTATGCATGGTATTAGTCGTCAAATGCAAGATGAGTTTGCCGCACGCTCACATCAACGTGCACATGCAGCAACCATTGAAGGTCGCTTTAAGAATGAGATATTGCCACTCGAAGGCCATGATGAAAATGGTGTCCTTAAACTTTACGACTATGATGAAGTGATTCGTCCAGAAACAACCGTTGAAGGGCTATCTAACCTACGACCTGTATTTGATCCGGTTAACGGTACAGTTACAGCAGGCACTTCATCAGCGTTATCGGATGGTGCATCTGCAATGCTGGTGATGAGCGAACACCGCGCTAAAGAATTAGGATTAACCATTCGCGCACGTGTTAAATCAATGGCTGTTGCTGGTTGCGATCCTTCCATTATGGGATACGGACCCGTTCCTGCGACTCAAAAAGCCCTAAAACGAGCAGGTCTCAGTATTGATGATATTGGCATGGTTGAGCTTAATGAAGCCTTTGCGGCACAGTCGCTTCCTTGTGCTAAAGATCTAGGCTTACTCGATAAAATTGATGAGAAGGTGAACCTAAATGGTGGCGCAATTGCGCTTGGTCACCCGCTTGGTTGTTCAGGTTCACGTATTTCAACAACATTGATCAACCAAATGGAACATCATGATGTTCAGTTTGGCTTAGCAACAATGTGTATTGGTTTAGGTCAAGGAATCGCGACGGTATTTGAACGCGTGTAACTCGACATAAACAGCAATAAATCAACAAAGCCCGTGACGACACGGGCTTTTTTACGAAGAAAAAACACACAGATTTAATCATCGATATCTGTCTATGCAAAAAAAGCATGTATAAAATGATAATGTTTCATTTCATTCATAGTTATATCAAAGCTACACTCTGCACATATTCAACGCCCCCTTTCATTAATACTCGGAGCACACCTATGTTTAAGGCACTTGTTCTTGATCAAGAAGAGAAAAAAACTATTGCAGGCATTCGTCAAGTTGATGAATCTGAGCTGCCTGAAGGTGATGTATTAATCGATGTAGATTACTCTTCATTAAACTACAAAGATGGTCTAGCGATTACTGGCAAAGGCCGAATTGTTCGTCAATTCCCAATGGTTCCAGGTATCGATTTAACAGGTCGAGTACTCGAGTCTAGCGATAATCGTTATCAGGTTGGTGATGCAGTTGTGCTTACTGGCTGGGGAGTTGGTGAAGGACATTGGGGCGGCATGGCAGAAAAAGCACGCCTTAACGCTGATTGGCTAGTACCACTACCTGAAAATCTTGATGGTAAACAAGCAATGATGATTGGTACTGCAGGTCTAACATCAATGCTATGTGTACAAGCACTTATCGATGCTGGCGTAACGCCTGAGTCGGGTGAAGTTGTCGTCACAGGTGCAAGTGGTGGTGTGGGCTCTGTTGCTGTAACTCTACTAGCCCAACTTGGCTATCAAGTAGCAGCTGTTACTGGTCGAAGCGAAGTAAACGGTCCATTGCTAAAAGAGCTTGGTGCAAGCCGCATTATTGAACGTAGCGAGTTTGAAGAACCAGCTCGCCCGCTAGAAAAACAACTATGGGCAGGTGCTGTTGATACCGTAGGCAGTAAAGTACTCGCCAAAGTACTAGCACAAATGGATTATAACGGAGCTGTTGCTGCGTGCGGCCTAGCCGGTGGTTTTGATCTACCTACAACTGTTATGCCATTTATTCTACGAAATGTAAGACTACAAGGTGTTGACTCTGTATCTTGCCCATTCGAAAAACGCCAGCAAGCGTGGAAGAAACTCACTGAACTATTGCCAGCAAGCTACTATCAACAAGCTTGTCGCGAAGTAAGTTTAGAAGAAGTAGCCGAGTGCGCAGAAGACATCACCAACGGCCAGGTAACGGGTCGTGTCGTTATTAAACTGTAAACAGTACCGCTGTTAATACTGGCTTATTCAAACAAAGCCAAGCAACAAATCAGAAAAAAGTAAGACTACCTTGGCCAGCTTATGCTGGCCCTTTTTATCGAGGCAAGATAAAAATAGCAACCTCCTCACCTCATTAGATCACTCATGCTAGTCCCATATCGCGAATGCGCTGACCAATAAGGCGACTGCATTCTTCTTTTATCAGATTCCGCAACCACACCTGAGAAGCAGAGTGTTCACAACGTGGATGCCACAGTAGTGAATAATCAAACGGCTCAAATTCAAAGGGTAACGGCTTCACAACCAAGTCATATCTGTCTGCGACTAAATACGCTAAATCAGCAGGCACCGTAATGATCAGTGGCATCTTATCCACTATGGCTAGGGCGGCTTCTAAATGCGATGCACGTAAGGCCATTTTCCGCTCAGGGTAACCACGCAATGCTTCATCAATTAACGATTTCACCCCATCGCTTATCGCAATCATGGCATGAGGAAACGACAAATAATCATCAAGGGTAAGATCTTTATCAGCCATTGGGTGGTTTCTTGAGAGCATGCAAAAAACACTCACTAAGCCAAGATGATCTCGACATAATGAGGTATCGATACTGGTTGGGCGACATATTGCCATATCGCACCCGTCTGTTGTGAGCTGAGTAAGTAAATGGTCATGCTGTAACGGCTCAAACTTCAATGAGATATTTGGGGCTTCTTCATAAATGCGCGGTAAGGCAAAAGGTAAAATGGTTTGCATTGCATAATCGGTAGTCGCGATAACAAACCGTTGATCGCATAACTCAGGTCGAAAGCCACTTGGTGTAAGTAAAATACGCAGTGCTTCCAAGGGATCATTTAATGATTCATTTATTTCTAATGCACGCTGGGTCGGAATAAGATGCTGCCCTTGCCGAGTAAATAACGGATCAGCCAACAAATCACGTAAGCGACCTAAAACCCGACTCATCGCCGATTGACTCAAGTTCAACCGTATAGCTGCCCGGCTGACGCTGCATTCATCAAGCAATACTTTCAATGCTACCAATAAATTTAAATCACGGCGGTAGACTTCTTCTAATTCCATATCAAGCTTCACTTACTTAGCGATAACAGCACAGTTACCAAAACAATTAGATTATGAAGGGACAGATAAAAAAAATCCCGCAAAAAAGCGGGGAAGCCCAAGAAAACTAGGGAGAGTGTAGTAGATGTATAGTGTAAGAGGTGAAAGTTAACCATCTTCCTCTTCGAGTTCTGGTGAATTGGTTAATTCGAACCAAAGTCCGATCGCGGCGGCAATTAACCCACCAAGCGCAAAAATACTCATATCATTGGGGCTGCGTAAAACGAGAGAGCAAAAAGTTATAAAGCACAGCACGCAATAAATAGTTAATCGATCAATCTGTGTCAGCATTCGATACCTCCTAATCCTTCAGAAGAAATGTTAAGCACCTGTTAAATAAGTTACACAGTTTACTTTGATTTGCCAACCCTTATTGATTAATTATTATCCATCAGTATGATCAAGCCTTCGAAACCAGAATGAAATCGTTATGACAGCATTATTTGAAAACCCAACACATAACTTGGAAGCACAAGGATTGCGCTGTCCAGAACCTGTAATGATGGTACGTAAAACAGTTAGAAAAATGGAAGAAGGCGAGACATTACTAATACTTGCAGATGACCCATCGACAACAAGAGACATACCAAGCTTTTGTCGCTTTATGGATCACACTCTGGTTGCCGCTGATACAGAAACTCTGCCATACCGCTTTCTAATCCGTAAAGGTTCAAATTAAAAAAGGCAGCTCTAAGAGCTGCCTTTTTAGTGTTTACAATCTGATTACCATCGCCTACTCGTAGCTTTCTTTAACTTCTTTGCGCGCACTTTCTAATTCATGCCTTAAGTCACGGATCTCCTTTTTCATTGGAATCACATAACGCAGCCGAACAAGCGCATCGACCGATAAGTAGGTTGTCACAATGGCACCAACCACCATCGGTAGCCACATATCCGTTAGTACCATTCCTAAAATATTAAGAATAAGTGCAGTGTTAAACAACCAAAACTGACTCTGTGGAGATATAGCGAGAAACCGGTTCATACCTTCCTCCTACTAAACACCATGCTAGTATTATCACTGTATCATGCCGTTTTTTTCCACACAGCTATCAGCATCACAATTCACAAAAAGGTCATACTATCTGGTAGTTAACGTGATAAGAACGTGTTTCACGTGGAACATCAATAACCACTACAAACCAAATGCAGCAGCCAGTGCAAGGCCAGCAAACAAGGCTGCTGTTACTTTACGGATCAATGCTAGCGGCATTTTTTCTGCTGATAATTTACCAATCAACACCACTGGCACATTCGCTAATAACATACCTACCGTTGTACCTAATACGACAAGCAATAACGCATCACTGTATTTAGCCCCTAGCATGGTTGTCGCGACTTGGGTTTTGTCCCCGATCTCCGCAATGAAAAAAGCAATAAAACTGGCGACAAACGGACCACGGTTAGAAATATTCTCGTCATCATCCAGTTTATCAGGAATGAGAATCCAACCCGCCATCACCACAAAGCTAACCACGAGTGTCCATTTCAATACATCAGGTGTGAGATAGTCGGCAACAACGACACCCAGCCAAGCAGCCAGTGCGTGATTAGCAATCGTCGCAAGAAAAATAGCCAGAATAATGGGTACAGGTTTACGATAGCGACTCGCTAACAGTAGAGATAGTAGTTGGGTTTTATCGCCAATTTCAGCTAAGGCAACAGTAGTAATGGATACAGCTAATACGCTCACGACATGCTCTTGGGGGCGAGGATATTTATAAAAACCACAGGTAAACGTACATGCCCCACCCCGGTTCATGCTGGTTTACCAATGGTCTCGCCAAACTCACTAAAGTAGGATTAGTGTGAGTCATAATCGCCATGAAGATTTTGCTTCAAGTATGTTGACGATTATCTCGATAGATCGAGAGGCTACTCCCCAAAGGAAACGGCATAATAACGAGAGAGATAAAAGGATACAAGAATAAAAGAGAAGATTAAGGCAAGAAGATTACCAACCGTTAAGCTAACAGTTGGTAACCAGAAAAAGCATCGAGATTAAGAAAGCGGACTCAACACGATTTCTACACGGCGATTTTCAGCACGGCCTTGCTCAGTTTTATTTGAGGCAATTGGCTTTGCTTCACCCATACCTTTGGTAATAACACGATTAGCCGCAACACCACCACGCATCAAGTTACTACTCACTTCACTTGCGCGAACCTGCGATAAACGTTGGTTATACGATGCAGAGCCAGTGCTATCAGTGAAGCCGTAAACATTAATAAGCGTCTTGTCGTACTCTTTCGCAACAAGAGCAACATTCTTTAACGCGGCAACAGCGCGTGAACTTAGATCTGACTGATCAATACCAAATGTAATTTCGTTCGGCATGTTTAATACAATATTATCGCCATCACGGGTAACGCTAATACCCGTAGATTCTAATTGCTGACGTAATTTGGTTTCTTGCACGTCCATGTAGTAACCGATACCACCACCAAGTGCAGCACCTGATGCAGCACCAATTAATGCACCTTTACCACGGTCACTTTTACTTGAAGAAGCCACACCAATAACAGCACCAGAAATCGCACCGATAAGTGCCCCACTGGTTGATTTCGCAGTTTGCTCTTCACGCGAGTATGGGTTTACCGTTGTACAGCCAGTAGCAACAACAGATGTCATCACTGCAAATACCGCTGTACGTACCCACTTATTGGATACTTTATTCTTTGATAATGTTTGATTGGATACCATTGAAAAATCCATTGCCTTCACCATTTGTTATTCCATATTCTCGATTTATGATCGATGTCTAATCACTACCACTCACTCATTATTTTAAAGATAATGAGCCAGAAACTGCTTCTATTATAATGAACACTGATTTTTTGCACATCAAGATAATGTCAAAAAAACACAGTGGAGATATAAACACATCGATGTTTAAAAAAATAGTCCTGCAAAAGAGTCAAAGACGAATAAAAAACACGCACTAACCCTACTCGGTAAAAGCCATGCGAGGTATACTGGAATATTACTTTTCATCCACTAATCTCGCGAAGTTCACAATGCAGAATTACGATATTAAAACCTTTCAGGGTATGATCCTCGCACTGCAGGATTACTGGGGCAAGCAGGGTTGTACAATAGTTCAACCTCTAGACATGGAAGTTGGTGCTGGTACTTCTCACCCAATGACATGTCTTCGCGCTTTAGGTCCAGAGCCAATTGCAGCAGCATATGTACAACCATCACGCCGTCCTACTGATGGCCGTTACGGTGAAAATCCAAACCGCCTACAGCACTACTACCAGTTCCAAGTAATGCTAAAACCATCTCCTGACAATATTCAGGAACTATACCTTGGCTCACTTGAAGTACTGGGTGTTGATACTCAGGTACATGACATCCGCTTCGTTGAAGATAACTGGGAAAACCCAACACTGGGTGCCTGGGGTCTTGGCTGGGAAGTTTGGCTAAACGGTATGGAAGTAACACAGTTTACTTACTTCCAGCAGGTTGGTGGTATTGAGTGTAAACCTGTAACAGGTGAAATCACTTACGGTATCGAACGTTTGGCGATGTACATCCAAAACGTTGACTCAGTTTACGACCTTGTTTGGACTGATGGTCCACTAGGTAAAGTAACCTATGGCGATATCTTTCACCAAAATGAAGTTGAGCAATCAACGTATAACTTTGAACACGCAGACGTAGATTTCTTATTCTCTTTCTTCGACCAGTGCGAGAAAGAATGTAAGGAGCTATTGGCACTAGAGACTCCGTTATCTCTTCCAGCCTACGAACGTATTCTAAAAGCAGGTCATGCGTTTAACTTGCTTGATGCACGTAAAGCGATCTCGGTTACCGAGCGTCAGCGTTACATCTTACGTATTCGCAACCTGACTAAACAAGTTGCTGAAGCTTACTACGCGTCTCGTGAAGCACTTGGCTTCCCGATGTGCAAAAAAGATAAGTAAGGACGTCGCATGACTGAAAGAAATTTCCTTATCGAATTAGGAACTGAAGAGCTACCACCTAAAGCTCTTCGCACACTTGCTGAAGCATTTTCATCAAACTTTGAAGCAGAGTTAAAAGCAGCCGCACTTGTACACCAAGGTATAGAGTGGTTTGCAACGCCTCGCCGTTTAGCGCTAAAAGTAACAGCACTGGCTACAGGCCAAGCTGATAGCGTCGTTGAAAAACGTGGACCTGCTATCTCTGCCGCTTTTGATGCAGAAGGTAACCCAACGAAAGCCGCTCAAGGCTGGGCACGTGGTAATGGTATTACTGTCGAGCAAGCTGATACTCTGAAAACAGAGAAAGGCGAATGGTTACTGTACAAGCAAGAAGTGAAAGGTAAGCCAGCTCAAGAACTACTCAGTGGCCTTGCTGCAGCAGCATTAGCTAAATTGCCGATCCCTAAGCCTATGCGTTGGGGTAACAACGAAATACAGTTTATTCGCCCAGTTAAAACCCTAACCATGCTGTTAGGTGACGAACTCATCGAAGGCAATATTCTCGGCGCTGACTCTGCACGCATCATTCGTGGTCACCGTTTCATGGGTGAAGCTGAATTTACGATTGATAATGCAGATCAGTACCCAGCTATTCTTGAAGAACGTGGCAAAGTAATGGCAAATTACGAAGCACGTAAAGCAATCATTCTTGAAGGTGCTAAGAAAGCGGCACTGGAAGTGGGTGGCATTGCTGATCTTGAAGATGAGCTAGTTGAAGAAGTCACATCTTTAGTTGAATGGCCTGTTGTATTAACAGCATCATTTGAAGAAAACTTCCTAAACGTACCGTCTGAAGCACTGGTTTACACCATGAAAGGTGACCAGAAGTACTTCCCGGTTTACGATGCTGAAGGCAACCTAATTCCTAAGTTTATTTTCGTGACAAACATTGAGTCGAAAGACCCACGTCAGATCATCGAAGGTAATGAAAAGGTTGTTCGCCCTCGCCTAGCGGATGCTGAATTCTTCTTTAAAACAGACCGTAAACGCCCATTGGTTGATCGCCTTCCTGAACTAGAAACGGCTATCTTCCAAAAGCAACTTGGTACGATTAAAGATAAGACCGATCGTATTACTGAGCTTGCTGGTTACATTGCAGAGCAAATCGATGCAGACGTAACAAATGCTAAACGCGCTGGCCTATTAGCCAAATGTGACCTAATGACATCAATGGTATTCGAGTTTACCGATACCCAAGGTGTGATGGGCATGCATTACGCTCGCCATGATGGTGAAGCTGAAGATGTAGCATTAGCGTTATATGAACAGTACATGCCACGCTTTGCAGGTGACGAGTTACCAAGTACTGGTGTTTCAGCGGCTGTCGCGATGGCAGATAAGATTGATACGCTAGTAGGTATCTTCGGTATTGGTCAAGCACCAAAAGGCAGCGACCCATTCGCCCTACGCCGTGCAGCACTCGGTGTGCTACGCATCATCGTAGAGAAAGGTTACAACCTAGACTTAGTTGATCTTATCGCGAAGGCACGTGCTCAGTTTGGTGACAAGCTGACAAATGCTAACGTGGAAGATGACGTTATCGACTTTATGCTAGGTCGCTTCCGCGCTTGGTATCAAGATGAGGGGCATAGTGTCGACGTAATTCTAGCAGTATTAGCATTACGCCCAACACAGCCAGCTGATTTCGATAAGCGTGTTAAAGCCGTGAGCCACTTCCGTTCATTAGATGCAGCAGAATCATTAGCCGCAGCCAATAAACGTGTTGGTAATATCTTGGCTAAGTTTGATGGTGAATTGCCATTGACCGTAGATAGCTCACTACTGATTGAAGATGCCGAAAAAGCATTAGCAGAAAAAGTAGAAGCGATGATTGCAGCGCTTGCGCCAGTATTTGCCGAAGGTAACTACCAACAAGCCCTATCTGAGCTAGCAACGCTACGTGAACCTGTAGACGCATTCTTCGATAACGTAATGGTTATGGCTGATGACGAAAAGCTTAAAGTGAATCGTCTAACGATGCTTAACCTTTTACGTAACGAATTCTTAAAAGTTGCAGATATTTCTTTAGTTCAGAAATAACTCGCCGCAAAAAGAATATAAACCCTACACTTTAGTGTGGGGTTTTTTATGTCTGTGTTTCACGTGAAACAGCATTAAAGTGAAATATAACCATCAGAAATTCAGCAAAATCTAAGTGATTTAAATATAAAACCCATTGTTTCACATGAAACATCAGACCAGAAAAATTGGTTGCTTCTTGTTCTTTCCCTCTGCAGTACAATCATGTATGTTGAAATGTGAATACAACTTATACACTTATTTAACAAATAATGATTAGAACAATACACTAAGGTCGGTAGTACACATGGAGTTTTCTACATTCGGAGATAAGTTCGCTCGTTATTCAGGTATCACTCAATTGATGGATGACTTGAATGATGGCTTAAGAAATCCAGACGCAATCATGCTAGGTGGCGGCAATCCCGCACAAATTCCCTTCATGGTGGATTACTTTAACGATATAGCCAAAGAGATGGTTAGTACGGGTGAACTCGCAGCGGCAATGACAAATTATGATGGACCCCAAGGGAAGAATACCTTCATCACTGCCCTCGCCGATTTGCTCCGTGACACGTATGGCTGGGATATTAGCGCGAAAAATATTGCGCTAACAAACGGTAGCCAGAGTGCATTCTTTAACCTTTTCAATTTGCTGGCTGGAGAGTTTCCAGACGGTAGCAAGAAAAAAGTATTACTCCCGTTAGCACCTGAATATATTGGCTACGGCGATTCAGGATTAAGTGATGATATGTTTATTTCTTATCACCCTGAAATCACCTTACTGGATAACGGTCAATTCAAATACCACATCGACTTTAAAGAGTTAAAAGTCGATAGCAATATCGGGGTTATTTGCGCCTCTCGCCCAACGAATCCAACGGGTAATGTACTCACCGATGAAGAGATTCACCATTTAGATCAGCTGGCTCAAGAACACAAGATTCCATTAATCATTGATAATGCTTACGGCATGCCGTTTCCTGATATTATTTTTGCTGATGTTACCCCCTTCTGGAATGAAAATACCATTCTATGTATGAGCCTTTCAAAATTAGGTTTACCAGGCGTTCGCTGTGGCATTGTAATCGCGAGTGAAGAAATCACCACAGCAATAACCAATATGAATGGCGTACTCAGTTTAGCACCAGGGAGCGTTGGTCCGGCCATCATCAATAAGATGATGGAGAGAAATGATTTACTGGCTTTAAGTGAAAAAGTCATCAAACCTTTTTACTTACGAAAATCACAGGACGCGGTAAAGCTGTTACAAACCGCGATTACAGACCCACGTTTTCGTATTCATAAACCCGAAGGTGCGATGTTCTTATGGTTATGGTTTAAAGGGTTACCGATTACGACAATGGAACTCTATCGTCGCTTAAAAGCGCGAGGAGTATTAATTGTTCCAGGCGAATACTTTTTTATTGGCTTAGATGATGACTGGCAACACGGTCATGAATGCTTGCGAATGAACTATGTTCAAAGTAGCGAAGATATGCAAAAAGGCATTGCGGTTATCGCTGAAGAAGTTGCCAAGGCGTATGCTGAAGGCTAATTAATCAAAGAATAGGTGATAGTAATGCAACCTATTCTTTTTACATTACTAAAGCTCAATAATGCCCTTTCGCAATGTTTCACATGAAACATTGATAGCAGATCTTTTAGCAATAGCAGGTCAGCTTGCAAACCAAACCTATAGATACAAAAAAGGTCAGCATGAGCTGACCTTCACTACTCTTTTATGAATAAAGTGACTTAGTCTTTATTCATCCTCAACGATACGACGACCATTAATGGCGATTTTTCTTGGTTGCTGCTCTTCTGGGATCTCACGTTCAAGATCAATATGAAGTAAACCGTTCACCATTTGAGCATCGATAACTTTGACATAATCAGCAAGCTGGAACTTACGCTCAAAATCACGTTCAGCAATACCTTGATATAAATACTGGCGTTCTTCTTTTTCACTTTCGCGAATACCGCGCACAATCAGTTTATTCTGTTGCTGTGTAATATCGAGTTGTTCTTCAGCAAAACCTGCAACAGCCATTGTTATACGGTAGTGATTATCATCTTGTTGCTCAATGTTATATGGCGGGTAACCAGTATTTGCGTTACTCACATTTTTTTCCATTTGATTGAATAAACGATCAAAGCCAATAGCTGAACGATAAAGAGGAGTGAAATCTACGTTGCGCATAATACCTATCCTTCTAATGAAGCAATATAAATAATGAAGTGGTTTTCCTTAAAGGACAAACCAAGCACATAACCCTACTTGAGGCGTCTTGCTCTTCATCAATAGATATAAGGGGAAGAAAGGTATTTTTCAAGGCTATGTCTGAACAAACTGTTGTAGATGAGGCATTCAAAGCGCAGTACTCACCGATAAAAACACGATGGATGAGCAACCTGATAGGTTACTTCGCCTTAGGTATTATCGGTTGGCAGAGCATGCGCTTTGGTGCGGTTTTATTGATAACAATTAAAAGATACCTTTCTTTTTCACCTTCTGAATATTCGCAATTTGTTGTGATAAATCCAGTTCAGGTTCAGGCTTTTCAATTTCAGGTAATGGTTGCCCATTTGAAAGCGACTTAATCAGCTTATTCTGTGTTTTCAGTAGTGCTTTTAATTCAGCGATTTCTCGATGCTGACTATGCGCTTTTATTTCAGCAGCCAAATTCTGCTGCAATGTCGCTATATCACTTTCTGATAGTCCATTTTGTACCGCTGCAGTTTCGGTATTGGATTCAGTCAATCCTGCCTTGAGCTGTTGAATTTCATCCATCAACGGTTTCATATTTACCGCAGCCTTCAACTCATCAATCAATGCATGAGTATCAAACGCTGGCAATGACGACTTAGTAGAAGGCAATGCTAGCCCACAGTTTTCTAACTGCTGTTCTAGCGTGTCTATCTTAATTCTTTCTTCAGTTAACGATCCTGCAAGGGCATTACTAAGTGCGGGGCTAAGTAAGTAAAGAAACATTCCTGCTAGATAAATATTCTTATGCATATGCAGACTGTAATGCAGGGCTACGCCTGCACTTGGATCTGACATCATCTCTTTACGATCTTTCGCCCAGCCCTGCATAACGCCAACCGCATAGCGGTCAGCATTAGAATTGACAGGATCCAGATAAATTGAGTAGTTAACTCGCTTTAACTGATTACTACTCATCTTCGACCTCAACTAAGGTTTCACGCTCAATGTGAACCTCTTCAACATCGGTATTGTATAGGCATAATTCACGAGCCAATGCCGACTGTGCATCTTTAATCAGCACCACACGATCGCCTAATACTTCATAAGCAGCTTGAATCGCATCATATACCAACGGCGCACCACCACCAACCAGATAAACACGGTTAGGGTTTTTGGCAAATTTCTTTGCTTCATAAGCAACAGCTGAACCCAGTTCTTGGATCTTAATTTCAATCTTATCCAGAATATTATTTATCTGTGACTCGTCGTTAACAACTTCTTTAACGAAGTCTAAATCATAGCGACGTTTAATCAGTTCATTTGCCACTAAGAAGCTAGAGTCGCTATCTGCAGAGGCCAATGCCTTACGCGCGGCATCTGTAACCATTGAAACGCCAATTTCGTTATTACCATAAACAGCGGAAACATCATCAAACGGACCAACGATAATACCCATATCTAACGTTGTACCGCCACAGTCAACAACCAGTGAACGTGAGAATTCATTACAATCTGAGTTTATCAAGGTTGATAGCACTGCAGGTAAGCTCTCTGGCATGACTTCTACATCAGCGACTTCAAATAGCTCGCCTTTATTTAAGCTGATCTCACGCATTAAATTCGCACGTTTCTTGCTGATTTTTTCTTCATTACGCTGGCAGTCTTCTGAGTTATAAAACTCAGTAATTGGCAGAGTGACGACTAAAGTAACGGTGCATGGTTTTAGGCCGGTTTGCATTAATGCATGATGCACAGCAAGCAGATTCAGATCATCGTATTGATAATCAACATGCGTCGTTGCTAATGCTTTATCTGACGTTGCATCGTAAGTGTATTTCGTTGTACCAATGGTGTAGTTATAAACTTTTTTATCGCGTCGCAGCGCTGCACTTTTCCAATCTTTACGGAAAGAATTTGGAGAAACGATGGTTTTTAACTGGTTGTTTTCAATCCAGCTTACTTTTACATTTGTTGAACCATCGTCAACCGCAATTTTAAACGCCGATACCGTCATTACTTCACTCACTAATAATAATTAGTAACGCCCTTTTTATAACAATATCCAAATGGTGATACCGTCATGAAAAGTTAATTACTTTTAAAAAAAACAATGCAAAAGGTTTTATTTTAACAATAAAAACCCAATAAAAATAAGGAAGCACGAGTCTTCCTTAAAAAAATCATAAGACTTTCAGCAACATCAACGGAAACACCTAGTCATCCACATTTAATGACTTGCGAATGCCTTCAATTCCCAGCCCAAATATTGCGCCATGGCTTCGTGATCTGTGGTAGGCCTGCCATTATCTTGCAGCGGATACTGAGAAGCAATGGCAACTCAGGTTTCGCATAAAATAAACTCTATGGCTAGTTCACCATCACATCAAGGCGTGACACTGGCCGGTTAGACTCGGCATAACTTCGTGCTTTGCTAACAGCAGGGCCTTTCGCCTCTAGTTGATCTTTACCAAAGAGTTGCGCAAGTTGATCATCAGCGTCCTTGGTTAAAACCATCATTTCAATGCGACGGTTCTTACCACTTTTAGGATCTTGTTTATTAACAGGCATACGCGCTGCCATCGCTGCAACTTGCAGGATATTCGCAACCGGAAGACCGGAGTCGACTAACACCTGACGCGCTTTCAATGCCCGAGATCCCGATAAGTCCCAGTTACTGTAATCACGGCGATGAAAAGGGATACTGTCTGTATGCCCACTGATCACCATCCGGTTTTTTATCTGGCCCAGTACTGGGGCAAGGTTATACAACATATCTTCAAAGAAAGGGGTCATTTCAATACCGCCACGCTGAAACATAAAATGATCATCATCATCTTGGATCAAAATGCGCAGACCTTGCGGTACAATTTCCAACACAATATTATTAGACGCCGACAGTGCTTCCGCCATTTCATTTAACCCCTTAGCTAACATCGTCAGCTGCGCGGTTGAAAGCTGTTTACCTGCCAACATCGAATTTAATTTAGGCCCTCGCCCCGCACTCGCCTTGTCATCTCCTTGAGGAGTTTGCTGCGCAACAGACGTATCACTCCTTCTTTTACTATTGGTACTACTATTGATAGGGTTTTCAAATGGAGAAGCATTACCATCAAAGTCAATGGGGTATGGACTGTTGGTGATTTCGAAAATGTTATCAAAAACAGAGGCGGTTTGCAGCCGCTGCTCAATTTCAATCCGCTCCTCCTGAGTTGTGATCCCCATCAACCACAGCACCATAAAAAACGCCATCATCGCGATAGCAAAATCGGCAAAAGCAACCTTCCAGGCACCACCATGATGCTCATCATGATGACCTCGCGCCCTTTTCTTAACGATAATAATATGGGGTTCTTTACTCATGATTGACTATTGCCCTGTCATCCAGTTTTCCATCTCGGCAAAAGAGGGTTTAACCTCAGTATGTAAGACTTTACGCCCTGCATCCAAAGCCAGTAACGTCGGCTTACCCTGAGCCTGAGAGACCAAAATGGCCGATACCATATGCATTGCCATCATCTCTTTTTTAACAAGGTTCGCAACGCCGGCAGCAAGAGGCTCGAATACGCCATAACACATTAAAATACCAAAGAAGGTTCCCACCAATGCGGCCGCAACTTTTACTCCGATCAGTGCTAGGTCACCACCGATACTCTGCATGGTTACCACTATACCGAGTACCGCAGCAACAATACCAAAACCCGGCATTGCCTCGCCCACTTTACCTAACGCTTTTGCAGGGCGAATCAAATCCCCTTCTAAGGCATGAAGCTCAAGCTCTAACACCGCTTCCAGATCATGATGGTTCATTTTTCCCATCGCCATCATACGTAAATTATCGGTAATAAAACTGACCAGTACATTAGAGCGGATCGCTTCTGGGTATTTACTAAAGATGCTACTGTTTTGTGGGTTCTCGATATGATCATCAAGCTTTTTAATGCCGTCTTTACGAATAATTTCGAGCAGCTCAAACATCAGCTCTAACACTGATTTATAATAATTTTCGCTATACCCTTTACCAAGCATCATCTTAAGACGAGTCAGGATATTTTTTAAGACATAGGGGGGATTTGAGATCACCATGGCCCCAAAGCCTGCGCCAAGAATAATAATAAATTCAGCGGGTTGCCAAAGGGCTAATAACCGTCCAGATGCATGGGTGTAACCATAGACAATGCTTCCGAATACAATGATGAAACCAATAATAATTTGCATGTGACAACTCCGCTAAACTGACTCTCGCCAATCCGTTAACATACTGTTTAAACTTTTCAGGGCTTTCTTATGGATCTGACTAACACGTGCCTCGGTTAACTCAAACACTAAGCCGATCTCTTTTAAGTTCATTTCATGTTCGTAGTAAAAACTCAACATGACTTGTTCTCGCTCCGATAATCGCGCTAAGGCCTGAGCCATAGCTTTTTTCAATGCCACGCGCTCGTAGCTGTTACATTGAAAACTCAAACCAAAGAATTGCTCACCGTCTTCTTGTAAGGCTTCCATACTGGTAAGGCTTTCGGCCTGGGTATCAACCCGACGTTGCTTAACGTCTCCCAACTCTATATCCAATTCGGCGGCAAGTTCTTGATCAGTTGGCATACGCCCAAGCTGACGAGCTAAAACCCGCTCGGCATCTCGTAGTTCATGGCTTTTCTGGCGTGAACGGCGCGAACGCCAATCCATACGGCGTAACTCATCAAGAATCGCACCACGGATCCGTTGCACAGCCAGACGCTCTAATGACGCATCATCTTCATCAGAATAACGACGAATAATATCGAGCAGTGCCATTAGGCCGATTTGCTCCATATCTTCTAACGACATCACCGTTGTGACTTGCGCGGTAAGATGGCGAACCACACGCTTAACTAAGCTTGCATGTTTGCTCACTAACCGCTGTTCACGCGCCTTCTGGCCAAGTTGATGGCTTTTTTGATAAGCATGAAGCCCTTGTGCGTCATAAGACATTGCTGCACTGTGCACATCCGTCTCCTTTACTGAATCACCATTTTGGTGATCAGTACTTGATCGATACCATTACTGCTCGCCATATCATTCATGACTCTGCGTAGCTTATCGCGCAATGCGATTTGCAGCGGCTCCATCACGCCGAGTTGCGTCAGGTCGTTGTAATGCTGTTTACTCAATAATGTGATCACTGCATTACGAATAACTGGCAGGAAATCTTGTAGCTTATCGAGCTCATCTTGGTCGTAGCTCATTACCGACATTTCCATCATTAAATAATGAAGACGATCATCACCCGGAACACTCACCACAAATTTTTTCAGTTCGAGAAATACCGGTTTTTTAACCAGTGCAGCAATTGGCACTTGTGGCTCAACCTCTACTGCCATTGCCATGCTCTTTGCTTGTTGCTGGAAATACCACCAGCCGCCAGCACCAGCTAAAGCAACAACCAATACGATCGCAGCAATAATCAGTGGGATCTTTTTACTTTTATTTTCTTGTTTAGCTTCATCAGCCATAGCAAAACCTTTAAATGTATTTAAATCATGGATTCATAACGGCCAACAGATGTCGCCATTGCTGACCTCTGATCTGTTTTTTCACTGGCCGTTATAAACTGGTTAGTCATGATTTCTGGCTCATCTCTTTGACCTGATTGCTGTTGCGACTGTTGGTACATACCACTTGAAACCGAAACATCGGTTAACTGCATCTGGCTACCGTCAAAATCAAACCGCAGGCGATCGGCATTAGTCGCCAATGCTTCGCGTAACTGCGGGTGTGCCGCAGTAAAATGCACCGAGACTTTGTCACCATCCATGCGCAGGCTAACATCTAAACGCCCCAGTTCAGGCGGGTCTAAGCGTATATGAGCATGTTGAATTTGATCACTTTTGCTCAGCTGTAGTCGAGAACGAAGCTGCTCAACAAGATCGCGCCCCCATTCAGGTTTGGTAATATCTACACTCGCCTGCAACTGCTGGCTGACACTTGAAGAAGCAGCAACCAATTGTGACGGGCTCTGGCCGTTAAGTACCTGGCCGGTATTACTATTGATATTACTCGCCACATTCATCGCGAGTGGCGAGGTGGATGAGGTAGGCAGCAGCGCGTTGGCTAACTTATCCATCAGTGCCGTCTCATTCATCGTCATTGGGTTATCTGCAGACAATAACGACCCATCTCGCGACATCACGGCATTTTTCGCCAACGCAAAAGAACCGTCCCCCGCTTTTACCTGAGCAAAAGAATCCGAGTTCTGAGTCAGAAATTGCTGTGCGCTTTCCAGCAGAGCCGCTTTATCTGCTCCTGTTGGCAACGCTTGGCCAGGTAATGGGTTCATCGTCGATAACGGTTGAGCAAGTGTCGCTGTTGAAGCTGCCAACACTTGCTGGGCCAACGCTAACGCTTCAGTTTTAGCGGCTTCCGCTTGACCATTCGCTAACTGGCCATTCGCTAACAAAGCCGCTTGTGGCTGTGCAGCGGGATCGGCGACTTGCGCCAATAACTGCTCAATCTGCAGTGCCAGCTCTTCTGCTGTCGGTAGCGCATTATCATCAGCTTTCGTAGGTTCTTCCGATTGCTCTGGCTGTTGTTTTATCTTTTGCTCGAACTGAGCAAAACTCATCGAGTCGCCATCCAGCTCGTTAGGCTTAACATCAGACGTTGCTGTCGATGACGACGCTTTATTTGAGCTGACGCTTTTTTCTGCAACATGGCTTGTTTTTACATTGCTTGTCGCGCTTTGTTGCGCAGCGATAGTGGCTGAAATATTCATGTCATTCATTCATTAACTGTTTTGCAAGTACGCAAGTACGCCTTCTTTATTGCATTCTTGCTGCTGGATCTGCTGCTGGGTGTACGCTTTTTCGCGCTCACCTGCTGCAATCATGGTGCTATAAAACGCATTCAACCGCTGCAGTTGCTGTTTATCGGCTACTGTCAGTGGCTGTTGTTTAATTTTGGGAATCGCGTGCTGCAACTTGCTGTCTAGCACTCCAAGGGTTTGCCAATCTTGCTTGGCCAAAGCCTTTTCAAAACTAGCTATAATGCCCTGAAGTTGCTGCTCAAGACTCATTACCGACCTGCACTCGGTTTGGCTTAAGAACCACCCAGCCTTCAAGAATGTCGGTAATTAAGCGGGTCACTTCATCAATGCCTTCGAGCTCATCATTGATATTGGCTTCAAACAGGCGCCTGCCGCAGTAGTCATATAAACGAAACAATTCGACGGTAACATCGCCGCCTTTTTCTTCGTCTAAGACCGAGCTAAGGCCATTTAAAATGTCGAGACATTTTGAAATCATCATGCCTTTATCAGCAATCTGGCCGCGTTCCATAAAACCACGGGCACGGCTTAAATTGTCCAGCAGGCCTTCTAACAACATCTGAATCAGACGATGCGGGCTAGCAGCCGCGGCTTGGGCATGGTTTTGCGAATGTTGGTAGGCGCCTAGGCCTTCACTGTTCATCATTTATTATGCTTCACTCTTTGCTACATCAGCATGCTGACCAGCATGTTCTGTGTCTGGTTCATTTGGGCTATCTGGGTGTCCATTCGCGCATAATAGGCACGTAACGACAGGGTTTTGGCTTCCATACGTGAATCTAACTTTTCACGGTCTTCTGCTATCTGTTTATTGTTAATTTCTAGCTGATCAATACGGCGATCGTAGGTACCGCCATTTTTGTGGTAGTCATCCAGCACCAGCATCATTTGATCCATCATGCCGATCTGACTATTACTCTCATCACCTAAAAAGAGCTTTGAAACGGCATCGAAATCATCTTCCAGTGCTTTATCCAGCTTCTTCTGATCAATTTTAAGCGTACCACCCTCGCGGTTGGTGGTAATACCTAACCGAGACAGGGTGTTATAGTTTGATGAACCGTATTCAGCACCAATCACGCCACGCAAACGGCTGACCATACTGCGGGTCGCCGAATTTCCCGACAGCGCTGCGGCCTTATCTTCACTCGACTTGGTGTAGGTATTAACGGTTTCAATAATTTTGTTGTAGTCTTCAACAAACGACTTGATAGTGCTGTTGACTGATGCCTCATCACGCTCGACTTTAACGTTGACCGTCTCACCAGTTTTATTGGCGGCTTTTAAATTGAGGGTGATGCCATCGATCACGTTTTCCATTTTGTTGGTGGCCGACGTCAGTTCCATGGTACCGAACATGACTGTGGCATCTAACGGGTCTTGCAGATGTACCGCTGGATCATAACTTGTAAACTTCGGTGGATTTGCCGGATCTGCTGGAACCGGATCTGGATAACTCGAATCACTCGCCTTCAAACTGCTCGTTATGCTATAACCATTATCCTTTCCGGTTTCTTTAGCATTTAATACCATGCTAACGTCGGTACCACTGCGCACCAAAGTGGCTTTTACCCCGTCATTCTTAGGGTCGTTATTAATCGCTAACTGCAGCTCTTCAATGGTCACACCCTGCGTGTTCAAACGGGTGATTTTATCGTCATACGTTTTTTGCTGTTCGGTGTAACTTGCAAGACGATCCGGATCAAAATCAGAGTTGGCTGAATTTTCCAAGATATCTTTAGCTATGTCGCGATCGGCCTGCTTCGTCAGATCCAAATTCAAATTCTTGTCATCAGAAATCTTCTGATAAACCTGATCCACGTGCGCCGCCTTCTTATCGGTCTGCTCGGTAGTTAATTTTTCTTGTAAACCACCTGCGCCGTCAATCTTAACGCTGACCGCACCAAAACTGATGGTGCCCGTTGAGAACATACTGTCTTCAGGTGCCTTGAATAGCTGATCACGCTGAGCTTGCGCTAGGTGCTTGACTTCAAAGCTGTATTCGCCCGGCACCGCATTGCTGTCTACCGACGCTGATAACACATCATCGTTGCTTAACGACGCCTTTAATTTTTGGAGCTCGCGGTTGGAGTTCAGATCTTCAACTTTGTCGCGAAAGCTGTTGAGGGTGAACTGAATCTCTTGCAGCGCATTCTTCTCGGCATGGTTCATGCCCTCTTGGCGTGCAAGCTGATTATCTTTCGGAGCACGTTCGGCACCCACGATCGCGGCAATCATACTTTCGTAGTCAATACCTGAACCTATCCCTGTCATTAACATGATTTACTCTCCGCCAACTTGAATCTCCGCCAAGGAGAATATTTGCCTATTTCAGCTTTAATCGCCTATAGTGCATGCTGCGCGATATAGTGCACAAGCCATTACGCTAACGACAACAAGCAAAAAACATACCACATTTAAATTGTTGGTTTTAAAGGGTGTGGTCGGTTTTATAAAGGCCAGATAAAAAGAAAGCGGAAGTAATACTTCCGCTCTGGTAGGTGTGATAAACCGTGGCTTACCACAGGCTGACTACGAAAATTAACGTAGTAGCTGAGAAACCATGCTTGGCATCTGGTTTGCTTGTGAAAGCACTGTAATACCCGCTTGCATCATGGTGTTTTGCTTAGTCATGTTGGCAGATTCTGCCGCGATGTCTGCATCCATGATACGGCCTTTAGCAACAGACATGTTCTCTGCGATGTTGCCAAGGTTATTGATAGTAGAACTGAAACGGTTTTGGGTAGAACCCAGCTCAGCACGGATAGAACCCACGTTATCGATCATATCATCGATAGCATCCATCGCTAGACCTGAATCAGCAGCCGTTAAGACATTACCTAACTTTGACGTATCCAATGAGTCGCTGTCGATTTTCACTTGAATTACGTTAGCATCAGATGAAAAAGCAGAACTTGAGACACCCGCAGCGTCCATTGCTGTTTTCATTGCAGTCAAGTCATTAGCCCCAACACCTGATGCATCAGCAGTGAAACCAGTACCGTCGAGCTTAATATCAGCAGCAGCAGCAGTAGCTAGGTCAACTAACTTTTGCTGATCTGCTGTAAATGAACCAGTGCCAGCTACAACGTCTTGATCTTTAGCAAATGAACCGGCACCTAAGACTTCGTTTAGACTATCTGCCTGAGCTTGCGTTAATTTCACAGGAGTACCTGCAGTACCAGAACCAACTACTCCCGCAGCTGTGTTAAAGGCAGCTAACTTTGTATCATCAATACCACCAAGCGCAGCTTTAACTTCAGCAGAAACTATCTTTGAATTAGCCTCAGTCATCACTGCTGGATCATTCACTTTCACATCAACTTCTGCGCCGACTTGGAAATCAACACCAGCGCCCAGCTTGTCAAATAACTTCTCGCCTTTACCGAAGGTAGTGGTGTCTTTGATACGATCCAATTCTTTAGTCATCGCACTGAATTCTTTATCCAATGCTTTACGGTCAGATTCTGAGTTAGTACCGTTCTTAGACTGCACAGACAGATCACGCATATGCTGCAGAATGTTAGTGTACTCTTGCAGAGAACCTTCAGCAGTTTGCGCCATAGAGATGCCATCGTTGGCGTTACGCTGTGCTACTTTCAGGCCGCTAACCTGAGAATCCATACGGTTAGCAATCTGCAGGCCCGCAGCATCATCTTTTGCGCTGTTAATACGTAAACCAGTAGATAGACGCTCTAGTGAACCGTTTAGTGAACCCTGAGTAGTTTGCAGGTTACGCTGAGCATTCATTGATGCAAAGTTAGTGTTGATGGACATCGCCATGATAAGTCTTCCTTTAATTCGGTATAAAAATGTTATTTTTAATTAAACAAGCAACATCTCTATCGGGGCGATGAAGATACTGCTTCTCTGTCGTTACCTTACTAATGCGACCCACTTTTTTAATTGCTTAAACACTTTTTTCACTTTCTTGATAATAAACCTAAGTAAGAGTGACATTACTGCCAAAGTTCAAGGCAGAGCACTTATTGGCGAGTGGCAAAAAGCAAAAAGCGAACCAGAGGCTCGCTTTTTTATGTCACGACTGATGTCGTAGTAAGAACGTTAAATTCATGTCAGATCAATGACGGCTAGGGCTCTAGCAATGCCACCACATTATGGCGCGAGGCATTGGCCTGGGCGAGCAAAGTCGGTACCGCGTTATCAAGCAGCTGCAAAGAAACATTGTTCGGCGCTGCTAACCAACTGGCTTCAATGACCCCTTCGTCGTTTATTACCCCAGACTTCATCATATTGGTTGCCACCAATTGTTCTAAATCTTGGCTCACCTGCTGCTGTACCTTAGTAATATGTGCCAATGATTGCTGCACTTTTTGCATCATGCGTTCAATATCGGCCAGCGCCTTGCGAGTTGACTGTGGTTTGCCAAATTCTAAGTCTTGCGGTTCGATCGCGGTTTTATCACGCTGTTCAAGCTTGGCTTTTATGGGGTTGCCTGCTGGTAAAATTTGCCCGCCACCAGACATCCAGATGCCTTTTTTGATTTCTGGCCACTGCGACTTGGGGACATTGAAGGCCAAATCACCGTATTTATCAACTTCTACCTGAATACTGCGCGGAGCAAATGCTTTATTAAGCTTCTCGGCAATCTCATGATTGCTTTCATCATTATCAATGCGGCTACGAACTGAACTTGGCACACCAGAGTCAAACTGAAAGCGTAAAACTTCATCTTGTTGGCGCAAGGTATTTAAGCGCATGCCTTTAAATGAAAATTCTTCTCTGTGCTGTTCGCCACTCAAGCGTGGAGTAAGATCGTGATGCAGTACTGGCTCGCCTTCATATTTGGCTTCACGTGTCAGCTTAGTCAGTTTATTCTTCAACTGATGAAGCGACTGCTGCAGCTGATCTTTTTTACCTTCTTGCGTATTCAGCGAACGGCGCGCTAACTGGCGTAACTGGCCCAGCATATCATTGGCATTTTGCAGGGCTTTTTGCGCACTTTGTGCTTGCGCAGCTTGTTGGTGCGCCTGGCTGGTTTGCACCAATAAACTGCGCTTCTTACCGCTTGTCGCCGAGTGCTGTTGTTCTTGTTTGGCTTTTTTTTCTACAACTTTCGCAACAGCAGCAACGGGCTGTTGCTTCGCAATGCGATCGGTTTGGGTACTATCACTACTGCGCAGCGTACTATGACTGGAGGTTATTTGATTAACCAAGGTGGCCTCATCTTCTGTTGGCTGAGCCTGTTCTAGCTCATTCGGGTGACCCCAGTTACATCAATTTAAACAGGGATAAATTCTGGATTTTGCTATAGGTCATCTGTGTGGCTTGCAACGCGGCCATTTGAGAGTTCATCTCTAAAATAGCTTCACTGTAATCCAAATCTTTTACATCACCGATCAACTTACTGTTCACCAATTTGTTATCTTCGTGAGAACCTTGCACCATGGTCAAGGCATTACGCTGACCACCGACGTCTGTCCAGGCTCGGTTGATTGAATTTAATGTGCTATCAATATCACTTTGAGCCGCTGTTACGCTAGCCGTTAAGCTGGCACCTTCAATTGCCGGATTACGCAGATCAGCGATGGTTTTGTCAAGGGTGTTGAATATATCACTTCCACCGTTAAAGAAAATATCTTCTGCGGTCTGGTTAGCCGGAATACTCATCGATTCGGCCACTTTTACCATCCGTTGATCACCATTGCCATTGTAAACATACTTACCGGTTGCCGGATCTTTAGTGATTGGCTGGGTATCTGTCTTGGTGCCTGCAAAAATGTAATCACCATTGGGGTTTTTACTGTTTGCAGTATCGGCTAACTGATCAAGCAACGATTCTAATTCAGTCGCGATGGCTTCACGTCCTTCCACTGTACTGTTACTGGCATTCAGTACACTGGTGACCAACTCTTGTACGCGCAATACCGCGTTATTTGACGCATCAAGATGTGATTCAGTCTTACCCAGTTGCGCTTCAAGGTTGGTAATGTTCTTCTGGAACTGACCGATATTGGCCTGTTCGCGATCTAGCATCATTAACTGTACCGAACCCAGCGGATCATCAGATGGTTTAAGCATCTTTTCACCCGAGTTCAGCTGCATAAATGATTTGTTCACCCCGGTTGTCGAACTTTGCATGCTGGTTAGCATAACGGTATTAAGCTGAGCTGTACTTAAACGCATCTCTCTTTCCTTTTACTTTAATACCGATTAACGAAACATCGATAGGGTGACATCAAACAACTGTTGCGCAGTTGAAATTACTTTCGCATTGGCCTGATACATCTGGGTATAAGTCATGATACTCGCGGCTTCTTCATCGAGGTTTACCCCGCTGATGCTGTCGCGTTCCCCCTGAGCTTGCCCCACCAATGATTTAGAGGCTTCAGTATCAGCTTCAATCTGTGCGGTTTTGATCGCCCAGTCACCGGTTAAACCGGTGTAACCGTTATTGAGAGATTTACCCTCTAATTTCGCGATAGCTATCTGGTAGGTTTCAGCATCTTTAATACTGAGTTTGGTCTGATCAATCGATACTGGTGTATTTTTTAGTTCAATCAGCTGTTGCAGATTTTCACTGTTGCCGGGTTCATCAGCCTTTGCAGCAAAAGCCAGTTGATTAGGATCATCAACCAATAGCGTTAAATTCTTAGCAGCACCGTCAATGCTATCAACCCCACCAAATACCGCCTTACCCGGATCACCATTAAGATCAAAGCCCGCTTGATGTGCTTCATTAAACTGAGTGGCAAAACTGTATGCCATCACATCTAATTCACGTTGCAGCTCGTTAAGCTCACCATCACGATAGTCAATCAAACCACCAATGGTGCCACCGATATTACCATCGAGCGCTAAAGTGCCATTACCACGTTGCAATGCTAATGAACCGTCATTGTCTTTTTTCAGCACACTGGCACTGCTACCGCTAACTAACGGTTGCCCTTTGTCTAAGGAGAGGCTAATTGTGCCGTCGTCATTGTAAGTCGTATTCACATCTACCAGTGCCGATAGCTGGCGAACAGATTCGTCTCTTGCATCGAGCAAGTCAGTCATACTTTTACCACTGACACCGGCATCACGAATACTTTCGTTCATGCTGGCAATGCCCGCCATTAAGGTATTGGCTTCAGAAACTGTAGCGTCTAACTGCCCGCTTACTTGCTTGGTTTGGCCATCAAGCTGCGAGCTCAGGTTGTTGAAACGCTGCACCATCGATTCGCTTTGGCTAACAATGGTCTGACGAAATGCGATATCTTGCGGGGCGGCTGACGCTTCACTTAATGCCGCGTAAAAACGATCGAGACCGGTATTAAGATTGGTGCTGGCATTATTGAGTAGGCTCTCGGTTTTCTGCATATATTGAGAGCTGATTTTATTGAATCCCCATGAGCCGTTCTGTTTATAGATCTGCTGATTAAGATAATTATCGGCCATACGCTCGACACTGCTGACACCGACACCAGCCCCCTGAGAGCCCGCACTCACCTGGGCGCCAAAGCCGACACGCTGGCGGCTGAAACCGGGCGTCATCGCGTTAGCAATGTTATGTGATGTGACTGAAAGCCCCGCATTGGCGGCATTCAAGCCTGATAAACCGATATTAATTAAGCTCATAATTCTTCGTCATCAAAATGGTTATTAAGTTGCAGAGATAAGGGCGTGCTATCTCGCCACCAATGTGGCTGCGATGCTTTACTGTAAGGACGATCGGTTTCATTGAATACCGGACTCACCGCCGCTGACGGTAAATGGGCCCCTGAAGGCATCGCCTCGCCCTGTAAATTAACAGCGACCAGTTGTTGCTGTGGCTTAAATGCTTCATGTTGACCCAGTTGCTTAATCAACATGTCTGCAATGCCCAAGCTCTGCTGCTGACTCATTTCAACCGCAATCTGGCTGTCGTGCATCGAACGATAGAACTTTTGCTGACGGCTATTAAATAAGCCGTCTTCTTCATCTTGCATCGCATCAGATGCCTGACGCATGTGCTTCAATACTGTTTGTAAAAACACCGCTTCAAACTGCCCTGCGGCCTGTTCTAACGCTTCTTGCTTATTGGAATTGGCTTTGATGTTCTGAATACTGGTTAGGTCGTTATACAGCGTGGGGTTATTTTCACTATCAACAATTTTCATTACAACACCACCAACTCACCATCTAGTGCACCCGCTTCATCTAATGCGATTAAAATAGCCATTAGATCGTTGGGGGTAGCGCCAAGGCTGTTAACTGCATCGACAATCGTTTGCAGCGAGGTACCTTCATCGCTGTCAGGCCAGATAAATACTTTGCCACGTTCTTGATCGATCGACACATCCGATTCAGGTGTTATCGCTGTATTGCCACGGCCAAACGCATTCGGTTGGCTAACATTGGAGCTTTCCATCACGCTCACCGTCAGGTTACCGTGACTTACTGCAGCGGTATGTACTTTGACATTTTTCCCCACCACAATGGTGCCGGTTCGGGCATTAAACACCACCCGCGCAGGGCGAGGGCCAGTTTCAATGTCTAAATTTTCAAGCATCGCCAAAAATGTCACCCGCTGACTCGGATCATGCGGGGCACGAACATTAATACGTGCATGGCTTTGTGCCAAAGCAACATCGGGACCAAAGAGTTCGTTGATCCCCTTTTCGATATTTCGCGCCGTGTTAAATCCAGGTTTCTTCAAGTTAAGAACAACCGTTGAAGCGCTTAAAAACGAAGATGAAATTTCACGTTCAATAATACCGCCATTGGGAATTAAGCCCGCGGTGGGAACATTAATGGTGATACCGCTACCACTACTGCCTTGCGCGACTACCCCACCAACAACTAAGTTACCTTGTGCAATGGCATAGATCTGACCATCGGCCCCTTTTAACGGAGTAAGCAACAAAGTACCGCCACGCAAGCTTTTTGCGTCACCAATCGATAACACGGTGATATCCAGTGACTGACCTTTACTAGCAAGGGCTGGAAGAGTGGCATTAACCGCCACTGCTGCGACGTTCTTTAATTTTGGATCGACATTCGATGGTAACTGAACACCAAACTGGCTCAGCATGTTTTTAACCGACTGTGAGGTAAATTTGGTCTGACTTTTGTCCCCGGTGCCACTTAAGCCCACCACTAAGCCATAACCGACGAGTTGGTTCTCACGAATTCCCTGAATATCAACCACACTGAACAATGGTTGCGCTTGAAGCGATAACGGGCACAGAATAAGGAGTAAACCAATAAGGTGTTTTTTTATAACCATTAAATTGGGAACCAAGAGCTATTAAAGAATCGAGATAACCAGCCAGCTTCATTCGCATCCGCGAGTGCACCTCGGCCAGAATAGGTAATTCGGGCATCACCCAAACGTTGGGAAGACACGCGGTTCGTACCGTCGATATCATCGACACGTACGAGACCTGACAAGCGAATATATTCATCGCCCTGATTGAGCTTCAGCCATTTTTCACCACGGATCCGCAGTACGCCATTAGGCAACACGTCTACCACCATCACGGTAATACTGCCCGACAGTGAGTTTTGCTGTGAGCTTGATGATGTGCCTTTAAAGTCACGCTCAGCATCTATGGAAAATTGCCCTTTCGGTTGTAATTTTCCAGCAATCATTGGCGCGGCAATCCCGAGATTACTGTCTTTACCATAACTGGTATCTGCTTTCTTACTGGAGCGAGTCTGCTCAGAGAGATCAACCGTTAAGATATCTCCGATACGAAAGGCTCGGCGATCCTGAAACAGTGCCATGCTATAGTTGGCACTGAATAAACTGCCATCAGGATCAATAATATATTCGGGAAGCTCCATGGCAGGCACATTCTCTTTCGGCTGCACCTCAACAAAGCTTGACACCGGCGCACAACCCGTCAGAAATAACATACCGAGTAAAAAAATAACGCGTAACATGCCGCTATACTCACATTGATTGACTGACAAATTTCAGCATTTGATCGGCACTTGAGACCACTTTGGCATTCATTTCATACGCACGTTGAGTCGTGATCATATTAACCATTTCTTCAACAACGTTAACGTTTGAACCTTCAAGGCTAAACTGACTAATTTGACCTAATCCATCTTCACCACCCACACCTTCAATCGGTGCGCCCGATGCGCCAGTTTCTTTAAACAAGTTACCGCCCAGCGACTGTAAGCCCGCAGGGTTGGCAAAGTTCGCTAAAGTAACCTGACCGATTTCTTGCGGTTGCGGATCATCAGCGGTTGAGATGGTGACCATGCCATCGGTTCCAACACTGAAGTTAGTCGCATTTTCCGGGATTTCGATGTTTGGCATTAACGGTAAACCCGCAGCCGTCACCATCATGCCTTCTGAGTTGCGGTGGAACTGACCATTACGGGTATAACCAGTATTACCATCGGCCAGCTCAATTTGGAAAAAGCCAGAACCCAGCACCGCTAAATCGGTTGGTTGTTCGGTATTTTGGTAAGCCCCCGTTTTCATCAGCTTTTGAGTACCAACGGTGCGTACGCCGTTACCTAACTGAAGACCGCCTGGGTTTTCATTTTGCTGGTCGGTCATTGCACCTGGCTGTTTCTTCATTTGATAAAACAGATCTTCAAATACAGCGCGATCTTGTTTAAAGCCAACTGTATTGACGTTTGCCAGGTTATTTGAAATAACCTGCATTTGGGTATCTTGTGCCGCCAGACCAGTTTTACTGACCCAAAGAGCTGCGTGCATGTGTATTACTCCTGAAAAATACTATTTTCTCTACGAACTGTTTTATTAACGGAGATGGATTAGCTACCGCGAACAATTCGGTTACCCGCGCTTGCTAAGTCTTCCGCGGTTTTCATCATTTTGATTTGAAATTCAAAATTTCGAGACAAAGACATGTTATTAATCATCGATTCAACCGCATTGACGTTACTGGTTTCAATGTAACCAGAAGCGACGGTTACGTTCTCATCCGCTTCAGCCTGACCCCCTTGCCCAGCGACACGGAATAAACCATCTTCGCTTTTATGCAAATTCGCTAAATCTGGCTTCACCAGCTTTAATTGGCCCACTTCCTGAACCAAGCTACTACCTGACGGTACGATAGAAATCGTGCCATCAGCACCGACATCTAACTGTTGATATTCAGGGATCACGATAGGGCCACCCGTACCCAAAACAGGGCGGTCGCCCAACAGCAATGTGCCTTCAGCGTCTAAGTGGAAGTTACCTGTGCGGGTATACGCTTCGTCATTGTCTCCGGCTTCAACCGCAAAAAAACCGTCACCACGAATCGCCATATCAAATGGATTATCAGTATGCTGTAAGGCACCCTGTGAAAAGTCGGTACCACCCGCTCGCGCTGCGACCAAGGTTCGGGTCTCAAAACCATTACCTTTTACTGCCACACTTTCAGCCTGTTCAATATCGGCACGAAAACCTGCAGTGTTGACGTTAGCGAGGTTATTAGCATGCACTTGCTGCGCCATCATTACGCGGCTCGCGCCCGACATGGCAGTAAATAACATCTTATCCATTTGCTAGGCTCCGATTACAGGTTCTGGAACAGAATTTGAGTCATTTCCTGAGCCACTTTGATGGTTTTGGCATTCGCTTGATAGTTACTTTGTGCCGACATCAAATTGACCATTTCACTACTCAAATCAACGTTCGAGTTTTCATACATACCAGTACGAACATTACCGAGCTGACCGGTACCTGCTGCACCCACCAGTGCTGCACCTGAAGAGAAACTTTGGGTCCAACGGGTGTTACCCGCTTGCTGCAAACCTTCCTGGTTCGGGAATCGAGCCAGCGAAACCTGGCCTTGTACTTTGGTCTGGCCGTTAGAATAACGGGCAAATACGCGACCATCGCCTTCAAAGTACCAACCCGCAACCTGACCGGGTGCGTGGCCATCTTGGCTGTTTTTGGTAATGGCAAATTCCTTACCAAACTGGGTAGTTTCTGCTGCATCAAATTTAATTGTCTGATCAGCTGAACCATTCTTTGGCGTGAATGCTAAATCAAAACTACTATTTGTCGTTAATTTGCCCTTATCATCAAAGGCCAATGTTGTTTTCTGAGCACTTGCTTTATCACCGTCAACAACATAGTTAACATCCCACGCGTTATCAGCGGTTTTAACGTAATACTGCGTCACTTCATGCTCGGCACCTAACGAGTCATACACCGTCGTGGTTGCACTTGAGGTAAATGTCGAAGGGTCTTCCGGATCAAATGGCGTTTTGGGATCAATGACAGGGGAATTCGCATCTAAATTCACCTCCATATTCACTTTTGTTGAACTTCGCGCCGGCATATCTCCCGTCTCAACCGTGAGGTCAGTAATAGTACCCGTTTGAATTTGACCAGAGCCAGACACGCCATAACCTTGCAGATGGCTGCCGTCACTTGCGACTAAATTGCCATCTTTATCAAGGTTAAATACGCCATTACGGGTAAACATATTTTGGCCATTATTTTCAACCATGAAGAAACCTTCACCGTTAATTGCCAAATCACCGTTACGGCCTGTTGGAGTGGTGGTGCCGTTTTTGAAGCTCTGACGAATAGCGGCAACTTCGACACCGTTCATCTCACCGCCACCAAACTCAGGCGCATAGATATCCTGGAACTCAGTACGTGACGATTTATAACCAGCCGTACCAACATTCGCAATATTGTGGCTGATAGAGTTCATTTGTTCAGAGGTCGCTATCAGACCACTCATACCGATATTCATAGACATAACAGTTGTTACCTTTTTGAATTATTTTTAATTTTCTAATGGTTTTGAGCTGTAATTAATGCTTTTAAGCTGTAATTTCACGCATATCGAACATAGACATCTTGCCAAGGCCTTTTAAGCTCAGCATGATCGTGCCACCATCAGCAGGGATGTTGACCGATTCAACGTCGGCAGCAATCATCATTTTCTGGGTCCAGGCGTCATCACCTTTTTCAGCAACTACTTCAAAGGTATAAGTCCCCTTTCCTAGCTTGTCGCCATCAATTTTAAATTCAGCCATGCCAGTAGCCTGTGGCCCTAATTTAATTTCATCAACCACTTTCCCTTCTTCGTTATAAACCATAACTTTGGCGGTATCTGCTGGTTGATCAAACTGCACACGACCATCAATGATTTGACCTTCTGAAACATCCACACCTTGATTTGCTTCCATTAATACTTTCTTGCCCACTAAATTGGTGGCTTGAAGCATTTCAAGGTTAGTAATGCCGATGTTCATGTTCATCATGCCCGTTTTGACGCCTTCCAAACTTTCCACCGCCGACATCATGCCAAGCTGGGTGAGGTACTGCGTACCATCCGCAGGCTCAAGGGGGTTCTGGTTTTGGATCTGTGCCACCATCATGGTAAGAAACTCATTACTTGATGGGTTCATGCCATTACCAGCCACTTGCTGGCTGTTTCGTTCAGTCGAACCATGGCTGTATTGGTTAACGGTATTAACGTGGGGCAAACTCATTTATGGCTCCTAACTTTGGCCTAGACGTAAAATACTTTGCTGCATGCTGCGCGCTCGGCTCATCACATTAACGTTGGTTTCAAAGTTACGTGAGGCGGCCATCATGTCAGCCATTTCTTCAACTACATTCACCGTAGAATGAAACACATAACCCTCGTTATTTGCTTTCGGGTGATTGGGTTCATAACGGCGACGCAACGGCTCTGTACTTTCAATCACATCATCAACCTGTACTTTCGCACCGGGTACCTGGCTATCCATATCAGTCATCACGGTCGAAAAAACAGGACGCTTAGCGTGATAGCCCGTTTTATCTGAGCCAGAAACAACATCGGCATTGGCTAAGTTACTTGCCACGGTGTTCAGGCGAATGGTTTGAGCCGACATCGCAGAACCTGCAATGTCGTATATAGTGGAAAATGACATCGTAATTACTGTCCCTTAATGGCCTGCTTTAAGCCGCTAATCTTCATATTCAAAAAGCTCATGCTGGTTTCAAATGCCATGGCATTTGAGGCAAATTTTGCTTGTTCAGTTCCCAGTTCGACCGTATTACCATCTTGGCTTGGCTGTTGTGGATTGCGGTACAGCAATTCAGTCTTTGGTGATTGTGAGCGGAAGCGAGCTTGATGTTTTGCTCTTGCTTCACCCGCGATTTGGCTCATCGCATCTTCAAAACTGATATCACGAGCCTTATAATTCGGGGTATCAACATTGGCGAGGTTACTTGCCAGTACTTTTGCGCGTTGTGTTCGAAACGCCAATGTATTAGGGTGTACCCCTAACGCTTGCTCAAAATTTATTGCCATACTACAAACCGCATGATGGTGAAATCCAACCAGTAACAAGCAACAATCATGCCAATGGCTTACTTGTTTAATATTAGCAACTTAACGGTGCAAAAAACGTGCGGCCAACAATAAAGCGGAAGTGTCACTTCCGATCGGAAATGGTACTAATTGCAAGCTTAATCATGGGTGGCGGTTTCCTCTCGTCTACAGTGCAAGCTGCCACCAACCACATAGAGCAAGTCAGCGAAGCAACCGCCAAGACCGAACGCGCGGTTAAGCGTTATCTGAAAAAAAATGTTCGTCGTTATGCCGCAACATTAGGTAGCCAAGATTACAAAATAACCTTGCAGCCGCTATCCGACATTCCTGCTTGTAATACTCCGGTTAGCCAATCCTTGAGCGATCCACTACAACCTGCAGGGCGATTAACCATCACATTGGAATGCCAGAAACCGACTTATTGGAAAGCCCGGGCAAAAGCCGAGGTGGCGATTTATCGGCAGTTAGTTGTCGCGAGAATGACCTTAAATCGTCACCAAGAGATCACCCCAAAAATGCTCAGTATGAAGCGGAGTAATGTGGCGTATTTACGCCACGGGTATTTCACCTCAAAACAAGCGCTGACCGGATTAACGAGCCGACGAAAGATTGTTGCAGGTAAAATCATTAGCCCAAGAATGGTCGAGCTGCCGGAACTCGTGCAACGTAATGATGGAGTGCTTATTGAGGCTAAATTTGGCAAAATGAATGCAACAATGAAAGGGGTAGCTTTGGAGTCAGGCGTGAAGGGTGATTCGATTCGAGTACGTAATCTGTCTTCCCAAAAAGAAATTTATGCCATCATTGTAGGGCCTCAAAAAGTCCGAACCAATTTTTGATGCTAGTATTATTCCTCTTCGAGCAATGAAAAATAATTTAAGAGTTTCTATCTCTGGTCGCTCTTATCTCTATAACCGCAACTACTGTTTTATGTGAACCCTATGATTGGAAAAATATCGCATTCACAGCCGATGGTTTTACCACCGGAAGTGACGAACAAAACAGCAAAGCCTAGCACTTCAAATGTCGCGCAGGTTGAGCTAAGCAGTGAGTTAAAATCGCTACAGTCGGCAAAAGAATCAATGGATAAAACCAGTGATATCGATATGAATAAAGTTGCAGAAATGAAAGCAATGCTAAATGCAGGGAAGGTATCAATTAACCTTGATGATCTGGCTGGCAGCATGCTCGATTTTTACCAAGACAACGAATAATAGCGACACAATACATACGTTAATAAAGGTAACAATGCATGGCGACTCAAGCTGAACTGGTTAAAGCACTCATCACTGAGCTGGCACAGGATGTGAAAAGCTATCAACAGCTGGCTCAACAACTTAAGCATCAACAGCTGCTATTACAAAATCGTGACAGTAAGGCCTTGCTTACGCATAACGTCGAACTTCAGCTGTTAATGCAGCAATTAAATAACCATGCACAACACCGTGGTGAGCACCTTATCGCATTAGGTATGACAGCCGATGACGCAGGAATGAAGTGTTTACTCGCCGCTTTACCTCCCCAGTATAGCCAGCAAGCTCGCCAATTATGGCAACAATTGTATGACGTTACGCTGCAATGCCAAGAGCAGAATAATGCTAATGGCCGTTTATTGGCACAACAAAAACAAATGATGGATAAACTGCTAAAACCACAACAACAATACAGCTATAGTCCAAACATTTAATGTTCATATACGAATCATGTGCATTGCCTGTACCGCTCAAGAACGGCGGTGAAAGAAGCGGATTATCGATAATTCATCGAGCACTTTTTGCTCTTGCTTATCACGCTGATTTTGAATTTTCGTTAACCGCTTATCAATGATCTTATTGCCCATTTGGACTTGGCTATGCTGCTTGACCAGCCGCTCATTCATACTGCGTAATTCAACCTGCGATAACGCAAGTTCTTGACGTTGAAGGTTAGTCAGGTTATCAAGTTGATGCCGGAAACGACCTATGCCTTTCAATAATAAAGCCGAAGCCTGACTACCACTGGCGACAGAATACTGCCCCGATAAATCTTCCAGTAACGATAACCTTTGTTGATGAGCATTCATTTGCTGATTGATCTGTCCCTGTTGCTGTTGCAATTTATTAAATTGTCGCTGTTGTTGATCACGCCAACTTTGAACAATTTTGACTCTCTTCATCATCGGTTATTACCCTCCGGCCAGCTGCATTAATTGCTGCTGACTATCTGCAAGAAGTATCCGTTCATTCATTCCCTGCTGCAGGAAACCACAGATTTCAGGGTAGTAATGCACTGCCATATCGAGGTTTTGATCTTGCCCTTGCTGGTATCCGCCCAGCGAGATTAAATCTTGTACTTGGCGATAACGGGCATACAACTGCTTTACTTGTTGCGCTTTTTGTAATTGCTCAGGAGTAACCACTTGCGGCATTGCTCGGCTGATTGATTGTTCAATATCAATTGCTGGGTAATGACCTTGTTCGGCTAATTCACGATTCAAAACGATATGACCATCCAAAATGGCTCGGGCGGCATCAGCTATTGGGTCTTGCTGATCATCGCCTTCTGATAGCACGGTATAAAACGCGGTAATAGAGCCTTTTTCCGTAGCACCATTACCCGCACGCTCAACAAGCTGAGGCAGCATGCTAAACACCGAAGGCGGATACCCTTTGGTTGCCGGTGGCTCACCAACAGCCAAGGCTATCTCACGTTGAGCTTGGGCATAACGGGTTAACGAATCCATTAGCAACAATACATCGTGGCCTTGGTCGCGAAAAAACTCGGCAATACGGTGACAGAGCATTGCAGCACGTAAACGCATTAATGGTGGATCATCGGCAGGCGATGCTATCACTACTGCATTCTTCATCCCTTCAGGGCCCAATGAATGCTCAATAAACTCACGTACTTCTCGACCACGTTCACCGATTAACCCAACCACGGTAATTTCTGCTGTGGTGTTGCGGGTCATCATGCCTAACAGCACACTCTTACCGACACCACTGCCGGCAAACAACCCCATGCGCTGGCCTTTACCAACGCTGAGCATGCCATTAATGACACGGACGCCAACATCCAACTGAGTTGAAATAGGTAAGCGCTGCAATGGGTTAATCGTTTCACCTTGCAGGTTTATCCGCTGATCGGCAGCAATGGGACCACGACTATCTAATGGCTCACCTAGGCCATTTAAGACTCGGCCAAGCATGCTATAACCAACGTTAATTTTGCTGTCACCGTGTAATGGAAACACTCGACTACCAGGCCGTAACCCAGTGGTATGGCGGATCGGCATCAATACCGATGCATTACGATCAAAACCAACCACTTCAGCTTCCACTAAGGTGCCATGATCGGTTTCAATCATACAACGTTGACCAGTACATAAACGGCAACCAACCGCTTCCAATGTTAACCCTGCCATGCGTGTTAATCGTCCGTAGGTTCGGGCGATAGGCACATCAGGCACATGCTCAACAGCTAAAGATAGGCGAGCATTTAACTCTTGGAATAAATCACGCATTAGTTAGCAAGTTATCTTTAACTGAATCCATACACGCCTCTAGACGCTCTTCACTATCAGAAAAGGCCTCAGAGTCTTTCGTCACCACACGGCAGCTACCGATGGCGAGACTATCATCTGGCGTTAAGTTCCAAGTTGCAATTTGCTCAGGTACTAAGTCAACCAACCGTTGGCAATCTTGGGGGTTAAGATGAATCACAAGATCTGGTTTTTGCTCTGGCATTTGCGCGAGGGTTTCTTCAATTAAATGCACCATCTGACTAGGTTTTAAGGTCAGTTCAGCACGAATAACCTGACGAGCAACCTTCTGCACCAAATCACAAATCATTTCGCTTTGCAGACGAACATGTTGATGAAAGACCTGCTGAACCTGCTGCATTAGGTCATCTACTGAACTCACTGTTCCACCCATAGTCTGCCTGACTTGCTCGACACCTTCACGGACACCTTGCTGGCGTCCCTGCTCAATACCTTGTTGCTGACCCGCTTGCTGTCCCTGCGCTAATCCTTCTTGATAGCCCTTCTCATGACCTTTTTCTTGGCCTTCTTGAAAGCCATTATGAAATTCATCTTGATATGATCCACCACCTTCATCACCAAACAGATCTTCTTCCGGCTCAACTAATGGTGGAAAATGATACGAGCGATATTGGCCCGATTGCGGATGAATAATATTCATTGCTGATTTCTTCATAACTACTCCACAACAGGTTCGCTAAATAGTTGTAATTCAACCTCACCAGCTTCAGCCAGCTGGCGCAATGCAATAATAAGCTGCTCTCTCGCATCTTCCACCGCACTAAGACGCACGCGGCCTTTGCCTTCCATTGCTTCACGTAAGTATTGTGCGGCACGTTTTGGCATGGTGGCGAAGATTTTATCTTGCAGTGCTTGCTCGCAACCTTTCAATGCCGTTGCCAATAGTTCTTGATCGACCTCTTCAACCAAGCGCTCAAGGGTTTCTTCCGTTTGGCGAACCAATATACTGAAGTTGTACATTTGCGACTCAAGTTTCGTAACCAACTCAGGATCAAGTACTTTTAGCCCTGTCATTACTTTCTGGCTTTGCTCACCTTTCAGGCGATTGATGATTTCACTCGCTTTCTGTGAACCATCAACAATCGTACTATTTTGCTGCCCAACCTGCGCTAAGAATTTCTCTAATAAAACATGGACTTCATCAATCATATTAGGGTGAATTTCTTTCAGGTTCGCTAAGCGATATAGCAAGTCATCGAGGTTTTCTGGCGGCAATCTGTCCAGCAGATTAGTGGCAACGTCAGGATCTAAATAAGCAAGAAAAACCGCTTGCATCTGTGGGTGTTCACCGGAGATCAATTCCGCTAATTTTGCAGGCTCTAACCACTGCAAACGTTGCAAGTTATGCTTCAGTGAATCGCCATAGATCGAATCCAGCAATGGCTGAGACAATGACTGACCTAGCGCCTTGTTTAACGTTCGCTCAAGGTAGGTACGTGAAGCACCTGAAATACCAGATTCACTTTGAAAGTCAGTAAAAAAACGCTGAAAAACTTGTTCAGCCTGATCTTTTTTCACCGCAGGAATACTCGCCATAACAATCGATAGTTGGCGCACTTGCTCGCGATCAAGTTGTTTTAAGACATTAGCAGCCGCATTTTCACCCATGCTCAACAGTAGGATCGCAGCTTGTTCAATGTTCAGGTTATTCTCAGTTGTCATCATCTTTGGGCGTAATCCATTGTTTAACGACGTGAGCAACACGCTCTGGTTCTTTTTCAGATAACATCTGAAGGTAAGATGATTGCACTTCTAGTCCCGTTTCAGGGCTTGGCAATTCTAGATAATTTTCACTCGTTACAACCGAGCTTAAGCTTGTAATTTCTGTTTTTTCGGTCGCGGGTACAGCTTCAATTTCTGGGCTAGTATCATTGTTTAATGCTGTATTTTCACTGCCTGATTCACCCGTGATGGCGGCTAACTTATCATTGGGGGCTGTTAATGCTGTCGACTTGTTACTGCCAGACAACTGACGAATCGCTGGACGTACAAGCACTAACAAAATCACCAATGCTACAACGGCAGATAATATATAGCGTAAGTAATCTAACCAGATTAGCTGCATCCACCATACTGGCTCATCAGCCAATAGGTTGGCTTCTGCTTTGGTGAATGGATAAACCAAGACACTGAACTGATCGCCACGAACTTCATTGATCCCAATCGCATCGGCTAACAATTGCTTGATGTTTGCCAGTTGCTCTGGGGGAAAGGTATCTGGCTGACCATTCAATAAGATAGAGACGCTTAAACTCTTCACCTGTCCTTGTTGGTATAGGGTATGTTTAAGTACGCGATCTAAGGCGTAATCACGGGATGATTCACTGCGTTCATTACCGGCATTTGGATCTTCCTCTTCCCCATCTTCCGGTGGACGGTTACTTAATGCCCCAGGCACACCTTGGGCCGCTTTACCGATACGACGATCTACCGTGTTAAATTCATTGCGAACCGAACCATCAGGCGCATAGCTTTCTTCTGTTGCTTCAGTGCGGTCATAATTAATATCGGCAGCCACTTCCACTTGGAAGTTATCAATACCCACCATTGGTCGCAGCATGCGCGCCGCACGTTTGATATAGCTTTGTTCGAGCTTTTGGACGTATTCCAAATAACTGCTGCTGTTACGGCTATGTTTACCTTCGCTGTTAATCACCGATGACAATAATCGGCCTTGCTGGTCAATAACATTCACGCGTTCAGCATTAAGTTCCGGCACACTGCCCGCCACTAAATTAACAATGGCGGTCACTTGCTCGGTCGTCAGTTCACGCCCAGAACTTAACGATAAAACAACCGATGCCGATGGCTGCTCTTTCTCTCGGCGCACAAACAAGGTTTTTTTAGGAATAGCCAAGTGCACACGCACATTGGTAATGGCATCTAACGCCATAATGCTCAATGCTAGTTCGCCTTCTAAACCATGGCGATAACGGGCATTTTCAATAAACTGGCTAGTCCCTAAACTGGAATCTTGCGATAAAATGTCAAGTCCAGCTGGTAATTGAGCTTCAATACCCGCAGCGGCCAGCGCTAAACGCGCTTTACCTACACTATCGCGATCAACCATCACGTTGCCTTCCTGAGGCTCGATGTAGTAATCCATTCCTTGTTGCTCAAGAACTGAAATCACTTGGCTACGGTCAAATTTTTCTTGTTCGCCATACAATGGACGGTACTGGCTACTACCTTGCCACAAACCAATCACTACGGCGGTTGTCACTAACGCAGCAATAAGGCCTAATAACACAATAAGACGAGTGCCCGTAAGCAGTCGTCCCATCGCAGAAGGGCTCGCCATATCTGACAGCCGTTGTTTCATTAATTCAGTCACTTAAACGTTCCCGTTAAACTGGCATTTTCATGACATCGTCATAGGCGGTCAGCAGCTTGTTTCGTACTTGCACAAGAGCAGCAAAAGAAAGACTGGCTTTTTGGCTGGCAACCATGGCACCGACCAAATCATCACTTTTTCCCGTATCTACCGCTGTCATTAAAGCCGATGCTTCTTTGCCTTGCAGATCGACACTGTTGAGTGACTGAGAAATAACATCGGTAAAATTGACAGAATTCGCTTGATTAACCGTCATTGGGTTAGGGGCGATCTGAATATGTTCAAGCGTTTTCATTTGCGCTTGAATTTCGCTCATCTGACTTAATGGCAGATTCATGCTCATCACATTGTCTTGCATGACAGCTCTCGTAATAACGGTTAGGAAAAATTAACGTTTATTGGGACTAAATTTGCATTTTGCCCCGTTAGGATTTTTTCGATATCTAGCCCTTGCTCGCGCATGGTTTGAATTTTATAGCGTAGTGCCCGGGTTGATACCCCTAGCTCTTCTGCCGTCTTGCTGCGATGACCATCAAAACGACGCAGAGTCTCAATGATCGTGTCAAATTCAGCAAGCTTACGGCTTTTTTGTAAGTCAGGCTTAGTGCAAGAGGTCTGTGATTTGCTTGTAGTTTTTACCACACTCAATGAGGCTGATGTCGAAGCGAACGTGCTCCGCTCGCTCGTTATATTTTCAAACGTTGGTAACATCAGATCTTCTTCGCGGATCAAACAACCACGGCTCATGACTAAGGCGCGCTGAATAACATTTTCCAGTTCGCGGACATTGCCCGGCCAATCGTAGCTACACAATACCTTTTGGGCGGCTTTGGTAAACTCCGTGCTCGCTTGCCCTGGCGGCATATGACGACGAAGTAAGTTATTTGCTAACGGAATAATATCGTCTTTGCGATCTTTCAATGACGCGCAATGAAGGGGAAAAACATTCAGGCGATAATACAGATCAGCTCGGAAGCGACCAGCGGCAATGGCTTTTTCTAAGTCTTGATTGGTTGCAGCTAACACATGGATATCAAGCTTAATTTTTTGATGACTACCCAAACGCTCAACTTCACGCTCCTGCAATACCCTTAATAATTTGGTTTGCAGAGCAAGTGGCAACTCACCGATTTCATCCAATAAAAGAGTACCGCCATTGGCTGTCTCTAATTTACCCGCCTGTGCAGAAGTGGCTCCAGTAAACGCCCCTTTGGTATGGCCAAATAAAATTGATTCAATCATAGTTTCTGGAATAGCAGCGCAATTGATGGCAATGAACGGCCCTGCAGCACGCGGAGATGAGTCATGAATGAACTGTGCCAATACCTCTTTGCCACTACCACTTTCACCACTGATCAGAACAGAGGCATCCGTCTGTGCAACACGTTGTGCCAATTGGAACATCTGCTTACTTTTGCACGATTCGGCAACCATGTATTGTTGCTGCTGCGTCTGTACCAAACGTTGGACAAGTTGCGCTAAATGAGTATGACCAAAAGGAATCAACAGGTAATCCATCGCTCCCTGTTGTAAAGCTCGGGTAACTTCCGAAAAGTTTTGAAGTTCAGACAGCACGACAACTGCGCCATGATACCCATGACGCTGAAACAATTTAATCATATCAGCGGCTTCAGTACCGTCACTCAAGCAAGCCGGTAAGAGTAATAAGTCCCAATCCTTTTGAGCCACCAGATTCAGGCAATCAAACACGCAGGTCGTACGTGTCAAATTGTAACCCTTTGCTTTTCCAGTTGATAAAGCTTGTTCAAGCGCAGGATTTTGCGGTTGAAACATCAATACTTGCCACTCATTTATCATTGCACACCTGCCGCAGAGTTCTTGATTAAACGTACCGTGACACGTCGATTTTTCTTTCTCCCATCAGCTAGCGCGTTATCAGCGATTGGATAACGATCGCCATGAGAGCGAATTTGAATCATATTTTGAGGAACACCAAATTCAATCAGTAGTGCAGCCATTTCTTCAGCCCGCTCACGTGAAACTCGTAAATTAACCGTCGATCGTCCTTGGCTGTCTGAATAACCATCAATCAAGACTTTCTTAATTGATCGAATAACTTTCACATACTCAGCTATACCGTATACTGTTCTAACGTCTGATTTAGAAACTAACGTTGAACCTGATGGGTAATAAAATTCAGAAGATCTAACCTGCTGATAGTTGAGTAATATCAAATCGTCTTTACACGAAAGAAATCGTTTTGCCGATAATTCAAAATTTACATTAGAAATAACAAGAGTGTCATTTTTTTGACCCTGCTCGTTTAAACCAACTTTAATCCACTCGCCTTGATCTAAACGTTCAAAAATTTCATCGGCATTATTAAAAATAAGTTCACTGGTCAACAAAGAAAAAGATATATTACCTTGATAGTTAATATTGCTTACTTTTTCAACAGCCCAGAATGCTGGCATTGAATTAACAGAATGCTCACCCGTTAGATTTTTTAGTTCTTTCGATTTTATTTCTAAGCGTGTGCCAACTCCTGCTTCGGCGATTATTTTAACAACACCAAAACCCTCGACATCATGAGAGATAACACACTCAGTTTTATTACCGGAGAATACCCAAGTACTACTATCCAATGGTGATATCCAAACATTATCACCTGCACATACGGTACAAGAAACCACTAGTGCTAATATTGTAATAATGCTTTTTATAACCATTATTTTTCAAAGCCTTAGTCAACAATAAAACCTGTAAAAACGCTGTTTTTTATTTTAAAAAACCTAATTACAACAGAGTGATCAATTAATAGTTTGAATTAATTAATCATTATTTCTTTTTGATGATGTTTATATGCCATCTCAACACTAAACAATAAAACATACTAGAATAAAAAACATACAAAATAGGAGGTGCAACTACCATTATTGTTAGTATTGTTAGTATTGTTGGTTGTTAATAGTATGGCTTTTTCATTCTTATTATTTAGCTGAATAAGAAACCATCCATAACAATATGTCAAGCGTCAATATATTGCGGTAAATACATTGTTAAATATGATAATATTTTGACGGCTTATGTAATGGCATATTTGGATTGACAAACATAGTGGTCAAAAGGTAGTCTCGCCCGCATCATGTGACTTATGCTGAGTTATATTAGTAATCCGTTATATATTTTCTTGTTTTTTAGAGAAAGTCTGTTTTTTTACAAAAATTGAAAAACAAATCAAAAAAATTAACAACTACTACAACTCTAAATAATGCTATTAATATTGTTTATTATTTATCACTTATCATTATTTACGATTACATAGGTTGAATTGCACTCAATTAAAATTTGTACCGTGTTAATAATAGCTATAAGTTTCATATGATTTGTTATTTATCATTATTTACGATTACATAGGTTGAATTACACTCAATTAAAAATTGTATACCGTAAATAATATCCATAGGTTTCGTGTGATGCTGATTCCATATTTTTTATTATTTAAACTCATTATTTAAAATAAGGTCATGATGAAAAAGAGCAAAATCATTTCAAACCTTGATCAGACAGAGGTCCGTGATTTTGATCTCGCAAGTCCTGAACATCGCATTGGCGCATTACAAGCGATCATCGACAATGTTTGCAAGCAATTTGAACGTTCTGCACGACAGTCTTTTCATCACCTTTTACGTCACCCAGTCGAGTTTAGTTTTGATCAACAAGACACCTTAAAATTACAAGACTACTTACAGCAGCTTAAAAAACCCTGTTTATATCGTGAGTTTACGGTTAGCCCACATGATTTACATGGCACCGTTTCAATTGATGGCGAGTTGTTGTTTTTCATGGTCGATCTATTTTTTGGCGGCAACGGTAATAACATCCGCCGCAACAACGATATGAGTGATACTGAGTTACGTCTAGTTAAGCGCTTTTTCAATCTAGCACTAGAACAATTTGCACATGGTTGGCACAGCATTACCAGCTGGAATAACCACTTGACCGAAAAGAATACGCTTCGACTTGGCAACCCAATGCAAAATAATCAGTTGTATCAGGTTTGTCGTTTTACGATTGATGTTTGCGGTCATAAAGGCTGGTTTGAGATCGCCTTACCCTTTGCTGGGTTAGACTTTTTACGCGATCAACAATGTAAAACCACTGACGTAGAAACAGATCCGGAGCTTCAAGCAAAAATCCAAACCAAAATTTGTCAAACTCCAATGCGATTAACCACCACGTTATGTGAGCGTAATTTAGCTCTGGGAAAAGTTATGGATTTAAAAACAGGCGATATTATTCCCGTGGAACTGCCCAATGAAGTAACAGTAAGAGCTGGAAAAACATCGCTATTTACAGCACGAATTGCCGAACACAACGCAAGTTTAGTGCTTCAAATTCAAAGCATTATCAAGCAGTAATAGGAACCAGTATGTCTGAAAAAAATAATGATTTGAGTCTTGATTTGGATGATCTGGGTGATCTGGATTTAGGTACTTTGGGCCAAGTCCAGGCCCCTGAAGCCACATCATCACAAGACATGAACTTCATTCGTAATATTCCGGTTAACCTGACACTTGAAGTAGCCAGTACAGAGTTAATGGTGGGTGATTTGATGAATATCGGTTTAGGAACAGTTATCGAGTTAGATAAAATCAGTGGCGAAGCCATGGATGTCAAAGTGAATGGTACCCTACTCGGCCACGCTGAAGTCGTTATTGTGAATAATAAATATGGCCTGCGCTTGGTGAGTGTTGTTGATGATAACGACATGCTAAAAGGTTTAACCAAGTAATGCGCTTGCTCGGAATATTGCTGGCACTCCTGTTATTTAGTCATTCAGCTTTTGCACAAGACCTCCCTCTTTTGACCATCAATGGCCCTAACGGCCAAGAGGAATATAGCGTCAAGCTGCAAATATTCCTGCTTATGACCGCGCTGGCATTTTTGCCTGCGATGTTATTGATGACGACCAGTTTTACCCGCATCATCATTGTACTCGGTATTTTGCGCCAAGCGATGGGCTTACAGCAAAGCCCCCCGAACCGAGTATTGGTTGGTATTGCACTAACATTATCACTGTTTATTATGCGACCAGTGATCCACAATATTTACGACAATGCCGTTGTACCTTACCAGAATGGTGAAATGACGATGTTCGAGGCAGCTAAAGTGGCTGAACAACCATTGCGTCAGTTTATGCTACAGCAGACCCGAGAAACCGATTTAGAACAAATATTACGAATTGCAGATGAACCAGCACCAGATAGTGTTGATGACCTAGACTTCTTGCTCGTAATGCCAGCCTTCATTCTGAGTGAATTAAAAACAGCCTTTCAAATTGGTTTTATGTTATTCATTCCATTTTTGATCATCGATATGGTCGTTGCCAGTGTCTTAATGGCGATGGGTATGATGATGCTATCACCCTTGATTATCTCATTACCGTTTAAGCTAATGGTATTTGTGATGGTCGATGGTTGGTCGATGACCGTGGGTACATTAAGTGCGAGTTTTGGCTAATTATGAATTCTGAATTTGTCGCGACTTTTTTTGGTGATGCGTTAATGATCATTGTAAGCATGGTTTGTGTATTAATTATACCAAGCCTGCTGGTTGGCTTGGTGGTCAGTATTTTCCAAGCGGCAACCCAGATCAATGAACAAACCCTCAGTTTTTTACCTCGCCTACTGATGACGTTTGCCATGCTCGGCTTTGCTGGCCCGTGGTTATTGCGCACGTTAAGCGATCTATTCGCACGCTTATTTTTAAACATCCCTCACCTAATCGGCTAAGACATGCTTGATGTTTCCGCGGCTCAGCTTACCGCTTGGCTAGGCCAAATCTGGTGGCCCTTTTTTCGTTTAGGTGCCGCCATGCTAATGATGCCAGTCTTTGGTGGTTCAACCATTCCTACTCAAGTTCGAGTTGGGCTGGCGTTTTGTATCAGCCTTCTTGCAGCACCCCTGATGCCCCCCATGCCTAGTGTTGATCCCTTATCGCTAGATGCATTAATACTGGGTGCCCAGCAAATGATTATTGGCGGTATCATGGGACTAATGCTGGAATTACTCTTTGGGGTATTTACCACGATGGGGCAGATCTTATCAATGCAAATGGGGTTAGGCATGGCGATGAGCAATGACCCGATTAATGGCGTTAGCATTCCAACACTTGGTAAATACTACCAGCTCTACATATTGCTGTTGTTTCTCGCGCTAGACGGTCATTTAGTGGCACTCGATGTGGTCGTGCAAAGCTTTAAGGTGTGGCCCGTTGGCGAAATGCCGAGCCAAGATGCACTGTATTCCGTGGTAATGCGGTTAGGCTGGCTGATTGCGGCTGCCTTTCTATTAGCACTTCCCGCTGTATGCGCGATGCTACTGGTTAACGGTGCTTTCGGCATGATGAACCGCGCCGCTCCTCAGCTAAATGTTTTTGCACTCGGCTTTCCGATGACCATGCTACTCGGTCTGATGTGCCTGCTCATCACGACTTCAAGTATTCCGGAAAACTTCACTCGCTTATGCAGTGAAACATTGGCCATGATGGCGAACTTGGAGACAGTTCAACCATGAGCGAGAACAGTAGCCAAGATAAAACTGAACAGCCCAGTCAGCAGAAGCTCCGCAAAGCCCGCGAAGAAGGTAACCTTCCGCGCTCAAAAGAGTTGGTTACAGCCCTGATGACCTTAGGTGCAGCATTACTGTTAAGTGCTTTTTCCAGTGATTTAGCGCATATGTTTGACGAAATCGCCACCTTGAACCTGGCACTTCCCAAAGAAGCGGCATTTGAACCTGAGTTCATGTTAAAGCATCTGTCATTCAGCTTAACATCGATGATATTTACCATCAGTCCCATTTTTGGGCTGCTGTTACTGGTCACTATTTTGGCCAACATTATTCGAGGTGGGTGGAATGTTTCTGTCACTGCCGCCCAACCTAAATTTTCAAAAATGAACCCTATATCGGGGATCAAAAAAATGTTTTCAACCAAATCGCTCGTCGAACTGATTAAAAGCATTCTAAAAGTCAGCCTGATTGGCGGTACTTTATATTGGCTACTGAGCAACCACCTGACACAAATTATTGCCCTGCAACGCTTACCGATGACCGAAGCGATTTTGCAAACAATCGATATTTTATGGCAGGGGTTATTTAGTTTTGGCTTAGCACTGCTGCTGATTGCGGTATTAGAGTTACCGTATGCAGGCTGGGACTACACCAAGCAGCTCAAGATGACTAAGCAGGAAGTAAAAGAAGAGCATAAAAACAGCGAAGGTAAGCCAGAGGTCAAAGCCAAGATCAGACAACTACAGCAACAAATGTCGCAACGGCAAATGCATAAAACCGTGCCACAAGCAGACGTAGTGATCACTAACCCAACCCATTATGCTATTGCTTTAAAATACGATTTAGATAAAGCCAGCGCCCCTTTTGTTTTGGCTAAAGGTACCGATCAGATGGCACTGGAGATACGGAAAATTGCTCGTCATCACAATTGCCCGATCGTCGAAATTCCGGCTCTGACACGTGCTGTTTATTATTCGACAAATGAATGGCAGGAAATTCCAGCCCCCTTATATGTCGCCGTTGCCCATATACTGACTTTTGTCTTTCAGATGGAACAATACAAGCAGGGTCGACAACCTAGTAAACCTGAATTCCCACAGGTCTCTATTCCCAAAGAATTGCACCGCTAATTGGAACTGAGCATCAATGAAACAGAAACTAGCCCCACTACTAACGCTATTAGCTAAAGGACAACTGGGGATCCCATTGGTCCTTATGATCATATTGGCGATGGTCATGCTGCCTATCCCACCGTTGGTGCTGGATATGTTGTTTACCTTCAATATCGTACTTTCACTGCTCGTGATGCTGGTTAGCGTATACAGTAAGCGATCTCTTGATTTCTCGGTATTCCCGAGCATCTTGCTGATTGCTACCTTGCTACGTCTGGCACTGAACGTTGCCTCTACCCGCGTGGTTTTGTTGAACGGTCAGAACGGGGGCGATGCTGCCGGTAAAGTGATCCAAGCCTTTGGTGATGTGGTGATCGGCGGTAACTATGTTGTCGGTATGGTGGTCTTTGTCATCTTGATAATCATTAACTTTGTAGTGGTTACCAAAGGTGGAGAGCGTATTTCCGAAGTAAGTGCCCGCTTTACTCTTGATGCGATGCCAGGTAAGCAGATGGCCATCGATGCGGACTTAAATGCCGGTATTATCGATCACCTTCAAGCTAAACAACGCCGTGAAGATGTTGCACAAGAAGCCGATTTCTATGGTTCGATGGATGGTGCGTCAAAGTTTGTTCGAGGTGATGCTATTGCCGGGATGCTAATCCTGTTTATTAACATCATCGGTGGTATCAGCATTGGTGTGTTCGAATACGGACTATCATTTTCTGACGCCTTCCAAACCTATGCGTTATTAACCATTGGTGATGGTCTTGTCGCCCAGATCCCATCATTGTTATTGGCAACTGCGGCTGCCATCATTGTTACCCGCGTCACTGACAGTAACGACCTGTCACAGCAAATCAGTAAGCAGATGCTAGCATCGCCAGTCGTACTGTTTGTGGTAGCGGGCATCATGTTAATTCTGGGTTTAATCCCAGGTATGCCCCACCTCGCATTCTTATGTTTTTCTGCCGCAGTGGCTTTTACTGGCTGGCGACTGACAAAAAAAGAACACTCAACAAATAATGACGATGACCTAGTCCGTGCCGAAGAGATTGTTGAGCAACACGGCCAACCAGAAAATAAAGAACTGATTGTTAGTGATATCCCCCTTGTTCATGCCTTGAGCTTAAATGTCGGCTTTCGCTTAGTAAGCTTAATTGATCGCCGTCAGGGGGCTGAGCTGCTAAGCCGCTTAGTCGGTATCCGTAAGACATTAACGGAACAACGTGGCTTTGTGATCCCGAAAATTCATGTCAAAGATGATCTGGCATTAGAAGCAAGCCAGTACCAAATTGCAGTGAGAGGCGCGACAATTGTCCAGGCCGAGCTTGAAATAGATCGCCTACTGGCAATTAACCCCGGCCAAGTGTATGGCAATGTCGATGGCATTCTCACCAAAGACCCGGCTTATGGCATGGAAGCAGTCTGGATCGCGGCGCAAGAAAAAGACAAAGCGGTAAATCTTGGCTATACCGTGGTTGATCATGCAACCATTATCTCGACCCATGTCAGCAAGGTAATTAATGATTACATTGAAGACATTCTTAGCCCCGAAGAAGTTGCGGGAATTATTGAACGCCTTGCGACACTGAACAGTAAGTTAGCTGACGATCTGCAACAAAAATTGACCGCTCAACAATTACTGCGTGTATTCCGTCAGTTAACCGTTGATGGCGTATCACTGTCTGACATTGTCAGCATTGCAAATTCAATGGTCGAGTCAGCAGAACTATCCAAAGATCCAATTTTATTAGCTGCAGATGTTCGTTGTATTTTACGCCGCGTACTGCTCAATAATTTAATTGGCATGAAAACCGAAGTCCCTGCCGTTACTCTTTCTTCGGAATTAGAAAATATGCTACTAGGGGCATTAAGCCAAGCGCAATCAGGAGGACACGTCCAGTTAGACGGCTTTGCCTTAGAGCCAACGGTGATTGATAAATTACAACGCAGCTTACCTGAAGTATTAGACAACATGCGCATTAATGGCCACACCCCAATCTTATTGGTGTTGCCACAATTGCGCCCACTGCTAGCCCGTTATTCAAGGGTCTGTGCGCGTGGTCTGCAGGTCTTATCGTTTAATGAAATTCCTGATGACAGAGGCGTTGCTGTAGTTGGTAATATGGGATAATCCCAGAAGAGTTTGAAATTTAAGCAATAAAAAACGCCACTATCAAAGTGGCGTTTTGCGCTGTTACGAGGCTAAAACCGAACGTTCTACACGTCTAAATTCGCCACTTTTAATGCATTTTCTTCAATGAAGTTACGACGAGGTTCTACTTGATCACCCATTAGTGTGGTGAACAACTCATCAGCTGCAACAGCATCGTTAATCGTTACTTGTAGCATACGACGAGATTCAGGATCCATTGTCGTTTCCCACAACTGTTCAGGGTTCATCTCACCCAGACCTTTGTAACGCTGAAGGTATACACCACGGCGAGATTCTTTAATCAACCAATCTAAGCCTTCTTTAAAGCTTGAAATCGATTGTTTACGCTCGCCACGTTGCACGTAAGCATTTTCTTCTATTAAGCCATTTAACGCTTCAGAAAGATCAGCTAACTTGCTGTACTCTCGTGAATTTAGAAGGTCATAGCTTAGCGTGTAATCGTATTCAACGCCGTGTGTACGTACAATCACTTGCGGTAAGAAAACATTGTTTTCTTCATCACGCTGAATAGCAAAGCTGTATTGGCTTTCACCAGATTGCTTTTCATTCAACGCTGCAACTAACGGTGTAGCCCACGCTTCGATTGCAGTTTCATCACTCAGCATTTCGGTAGAAAGACGAGGTTGGTATGCAAACTCATTTAACATCAGTAATGGATAACGACGACTCATGCGCTCAATCAGCTTCATGCCGGCATTATATTGCTTCACTAATTCTTCTAGTGCTAAACCAGTAATAGCTGGTGCACCTTCAGTTGCAAACAATGATGCGTTATCTAATGCTAGAGACACTTGGTATTGATCCATGTCTTCATCATCTTTGATGTATTGCTCTTGCTTACCTTTCTTCACCTTGTAAAGCGGTGGCTGAGCAATATAGATGTGACCACGTTCAATCAGCTCTGGCATTTGACGGTAGAAGAATGTCAATAACAGCGTACGGATGTGAGAACCATCGACATCGGCATCCGTCATGATGATGATGTTGTGGTAACGCAATTTGTCAGGGTTATATTCATCACGTCCGATACCACAACCCATTGCGGTAATCAGTGTGGCCACTTCTTGAGAAGATAGCATCTTATCAAAACGTGCTTTTTCTACGTTAAGAATTTTACCTTTAAGCGGTAAGATTGCCTGATTTTTACGGTTACGTCCCTGCTTGGCTGAACCGCCAGCAGAGTCCCCTTCCACTATGTATAATTCAGATAGTGCAGGATCTTTTTCTTGGCAATCAGCCAATTTACCCGGCAAACCAGCAAGATCAAGAGCACCTTTACGACGTGTCATTTCACGTGCTTTACGCGCAGCTTCACGTGCACGAGATGCATCAATAATTTTACTACAAACAATTTTAGCGTCTGATGGATTCTCTAATAAGAACTCACTCAGTTTTTCATTCATTGCTGATTCAACAGCAGGTTTCACTTCGCTTGATACCAGTTTGTCTTTGGTTTGGCTTGAAAACTTTGGATCCGGTACTTTAACGGAAACAACAGCCGTTAGGCCTTCACGCGCATCATCACCTGATGTCGAAGTCTTTTCTTTTTTAGAATAGCCTTCTTTATCCATAAACGTATTTAACGTACGCGTTAACGCGCCACGGAAACCCGCTAAGTGACTACCACCATCACGCTGTGGGATGTTGTTAGTGAAACAATAGATGCCTTCTTGGAAACCATCGTTCCACTGCATAGCAACTTCAACCGAAATGCCATCTTCACGTTCAAAGTCAAAATGGAACACTTTCGAGTGAATTGGTGTTTTGTTGCGGTTCAAGTGTTCAACAAACGCCTTGATACCACCTTCATACATGAAGTGGTCTTGCTTGCCTTCTTCACGCTCGTCAATCAAGCGAATAGATACGCCAGAGTTAAGGAACGATAACTCACGAAGACGCTTAGCCAGAATCTCATAGTGGAAAACAACATTGGTAAATGTATCTTCACTTGGCCAGAAACGAATACGCGTACCCGTTTTGTCTGTCTCACCGATCGCTTCAAGTGGCTTATCTGGCACACCGTGGTGATAGATTTGGTGATGAATCGAGCCATGACGATTAATCGTTAGCTCTACCTTTTCAGATAGCGCATTCACAACAGAGACACCTACACCGTGTAGGCCGCCAGATACTTTGTATGAGTTATCATCAAATTTACCACCCGCGTGCAGTACCGTCATGATTACTTCAGCGGCAGATACACCTTCTTCTTCATGAATATCGGTTGGAATACCACGTCCGTCATCACTGACAGAAACAGAGTTATCCTCGTGGATTGTGATAATAATGTCTTCACAGTGACCAGCAAGAGCTTCATCGATAGAGTTATCGACGACCTCAAACACCATATGGTGCAAACCAGTACCGTCATCAGTATCGCCAATATACATCCCTGGGCGCTTACGTACGGCATCAAGGCCTTTAAGCACTTTAATGCTTGATGAATCGTAATTGTTGGACATTGAGTTACTCTCGCTTTAATTATCCTGCGGTTATTTTACCGTGTTCCACATGAAACATCTTGCCATTTTCATCATGCATATCTGCAATTTGTTCATCACTGATCGCACTAATGAAAACCTGGGCGTTGGTTTCTTTTAACCGTTGCGCTAACAGCGCACGCCTATGGCTATCCAGCTCGGAAGCAAAATCATCAAGAAGGTAAATACACTGTTTGCCCGTTGCTTCTGTTAGATGAAGTCCTTGCGCTAAACGCAATGCGCATACCATCAGTTTAAGTTGTCCACGCGACAACACATCTTCAACAGGCGTACCAGCCACCTTCATTCGTAAATCAGCCTTATGCGGACCATTTACGGTATAGCCAAGCTGGCAATCACGCTCAAAATTGCGTTTTAGCAGCTCAGCATAAGGGGTTTCTTTTTCCCAACCACGGTAATAAGACAACTGGATTTCATACTCAGGTAAAAAACCTTGGCAGATTTCAGCCGCTTTTTGTTTTACCGCAATAAGGTATTCGTCTCGCCATACACTGATTTCTTCAGCTAACACTGCTAACTCTTGATCCCAATAACTGAGTTCACGGTAGCTGCGTGCTGTTTTTAACAGTGCATTGCGCTGTTTGGTGAGTCGCTTAATACGGCTCCAAGCATTATAGAACTTCGGCTCTATATGAAACACACCCCAATCAATAAAAGATCGACGATATTTCGGCCCACCAATCAAAAGCTCAAACCCTTCAGGTGTGATCAATTGCAGGGGCAATACTTGGGCTAATTGCGATAGCTTTTGACCGCTTTCACCAGAGACTTTCACTTCCGTTGTGCCATCACGTTTTTTATTGATGCCCAGCGGAAGTTCTAATTGATTGTCAGTCAGTACTCGTCCATGAATAAACAACTCTTGTTGCTCATGACGAATAACACGACTGGTAAGGTGGCTTCGGAACGAACGGCCATGCCCCAGATAATGGATAGCTTCCAATACACTGGTTTTTCCACTGCCATTCGCACCAACCAAAAAATTAAAGCGTGGTGACAAAGCTAAGTCACACGCTTCAATATTTCTGAAATCTTTAACGATTAAACGAGTAAGTGCCATTTTTTATAATCTAATTGGCATCACAACATACATCGCTTCATCATTGGCGCAATCTTCAACTAATGCACTGGCATTAGCATCGGTTAGCGACAAACGTACTTGGTCACATTTTAAGGTGTTAAGCACATCCAATACATAGCTAACGTTAAAACCGATTTCTAAGTCATCCCCTTGATAATCGACATCAAGAAACTCTTCCGCTTCTTCTTGCTCAGGGTTATTAGCCGTTATACGCATTTCACCTTTTGACAAGTTAACGCGCACACCTCGGAATTTTTCGTTTGATAAGATCGCAGCACGTGAAAACGCTTTACGTAATTCGTCACAACTCGCTTCAACAAACTTATTGCTACTTTGTGGCATAACACGACGGTAATCAGGAAAACGCCCATCCACTAGCTTCGAGGTGAATACAAAATTATTCACGGTTGCTCGGATGTTCGAATTACCAATTTGGATATCAACCATTGCTTCGGCGTTGTCTAGCAAGCGTACCAATTCCAATACGCCTTTACGCGGCACAATGATCTGCTTAGTTGCCAGCTCTTGCGCTAAGTCGATCGCGCATACAGCCATACGGTGGCCATCTGTTGCTACCGAGCGCAAATGGCTACCATCGGTTTCAAACAACATGCCATTCAAGTAGTAGCGTACGTCTTGATGTGCCATTGAAAACTGCGTGCTCTGGATAAGCTGGCTCATGCGACCTTGCGGTAGCGTGAATTCAACATCACTCTGCCAATCTTCGATATTAGGAAAATCAGCGGCAGGCAACGTCGATAGTGAGTAACGACTACGACCGGAACGGATTAGAATGCGATCGCCTTCAAGTGTAACGGCAATCTTAGCGCTATCAGGCAAGCCACGACAGATATCGAGAAACTTACGGGAGGGCACAGTCACGGCACCAATTTCAAAATCAGCTTCTAGTGCTAATTTTGCAATCAGTTCGACTTCTAAATCGGTTCCTGTCATCGACAGGTATCCCTCTTCCACTTTAAGCAGAATGTTACCTAAGATAGGTAAAGAAGGACGACCGCCTAAAGCACCAGATACCTGCTGCAAAGGCTTTAATAAATGTTCGCGTTCGACGGTAAATTTCATATCAGGTCGATAATGTTCTTATTAGGTTTGAATAATCTTCTTTTATATCGTGGCTTTCTTCACGCAACTGCACTATTTTTCGGCAAGCATGTAAGACAGTGGTGTGATCTCGACCACCAAAAGCATCACCGATTTCAGGAAGACTGTGATTAGTTAATTCTTTAGCCAATGCCATCGCCATTTGACGCGGTCGCGCCACGGAACGTGAACGACGCTTCGACAGCATGTCTGACATCTTTATTTTATAGTATTCAGCAACAGTCTTCTGAATATTATCAATGGTAACAAGCTTTTCTTGCAGCGCGAGTAAATCACGTAAGGCTTCACGCACAAAATCTATCGTAATTGCACGACCAGTAAAGTTGGCATTAGCGATAACACGATTCAATGCGCCTTCAAGCTCACGTACGTTTGAACGTAAACGCTTAGCAATAAAGAAGGCCACTTCATCGGGCAGTCGAATATTATGATTTTCTGCTTTCTTCATTAAGATAGCGACCCGAGTTTCTAACTCTGGTGGCTCAATCGCAACAGTTAATCCCCAACCAAAACGTGATTTCAAACGATCTTCTACCCCATTGATTTCTCTAGGATAACGGTCGGATGTCAAAATGATCTGTTGGTTACCTTCAAGCAAGGCATTAAAGGTATGAAAAAATTCTTCTTGTGAACGTTCTTTATTAGCAAAGAATTGAATGTCATCAATCAATAATGCATCGACACTGCGGTAATAACGCTTAAATTCTTCAATGGCGTTATTTTGCAGTGCTTTCACCATATCTTGTACAAAGCGCTCAGAGTGCATGTAAACCACGCGCGCATTGGGTTTACGATCAGCAATCGCATTGCCGACCGCATGTAATAAGTGCGTTTTACCTAAACCCGTGCCTCCATAAAGAAACAATGGGTTATACGCAGCACCAGGATTATCAGACACTTGACGACAAGCAGCTAAACCCAGTTGATTCGATTTACCTTCAACAAAATTATTAAAATTATGTTTAGGATTCACATTCGAACGATAGCCTGATTTCGATTCAGGTTGTACGGGTGATGGTGCAGGCTCCCATGAGCGTGATGGAGCATCATCTTGCAATATTTGCGTTGCAGGTGATGGCTTTGGCGCTAACATCACTGCCGGTGCGGCAGGTGCGATGGTTTGAGAAGGTGGCACAACAACTTGTCGGCTGCCCACTTCAAAACGCAAGATCGGTATATCCGTCCCACAGAATTCATTCAGTAGACGGTTAATATTATTAAGGTACTTATCCCTTACCCAATCGAGAACAAAACGATTAGGAGCAAAAAGGGTCAGCGTATTATCGTTTAACTCAGCTTGTAGGGGGCGAACCCACATGCTGAATTCTGTTGCTGGTAGCTCTTCTTGAAGACGTTGAAGGCACTGCAACCATAGCGAAGATGACAAGTTCGACTCCACACTGAGTAACAAAACACAAAAAGGGATGTAATTTTATACCTGCTGGCTCTGGATCACCAGCAAAGAGATCGCAGATCCAGTGAATAAGATCAGACTTATTCACATAAACTGCACAGTCAAGCATTGGATCAACACAATTTACCCAGATATTACCCACAATACTATTAACACTGGGCTAAGATCCACTAGACCTAACCCAAGGTTATGTAAAATAACTCTAAGTTATTTAAAAAAACCAAAGTCTACCAAGTAGGATGGCAGAAATAGATAATGATGTAAGCCATACATGGAGTAAGCAGGATGAAAAGCTGGATAAAGACAACATTTACAGCGGTAGCACTAACTTTAGCAGCAAGCCAAACAGTAATGGCGGCAACAGATGTGAAAGTTGGTATGTCAGGACGCTATTTCCCTTTCACTTTTGTAAAAATGGATCAACTTCAAGGTTTTGAAGTCGATTTATGGGATGAAATCGGCAAACGTAACGATTATAACGTTGAGTACGTTACCGCCAGCTTCTCTGGTTTATTTGGCTTACTAGAAACAGGCCGTATTGATACCATTTCAAACCAAATCACCATTACACCCGAACGCCAAGCTAAATTCTTTTTTGCTGAACCTTATGTTATCGATGGCGCACAACTGGTAGTACGTAAAGGTAATACCGAGATTAAATCGACAGCTGATCTTGCAGATAAAACCGTCGGGGTTAACTTAGGTTCTAATTACGAGCAACTATTACGTCAACTTGATAATGCCGCGCAAATCAACATCAAAACCTACGATGCGGGTATCGAGCACGACGTCGCTTTAGGCCGCACCGATGCATTTGTAATGGATCGCCTTTCTTCAATTGAATTGATCAAAAAAGCGAATTTACCACTAGAATTAGCAGGACAACCATTTGAGACAATTGAAAATGCGTGGCCTTTTTTGAAAGATGAAAAAGGCGAGAAGCTACGTAATGAAGTCAATACCGCGCTAAACGCAATGCGTGAAGATGGCACATTGGCTGACATTTCAATTAAATGGTTTGATACTGATATCACCAAGTAAAATATAAAGAAGTTAAGCTTCGATACATTTTACCTCAAAACAAGGCTCACCAATGGTGAGTCTTTGTGTCTCTGACAACATCTACAATCAACGGACAAGTAGCCATCATGGGTTTCGATTTCAACTATATGCTCTCTCTGATGCCAATCTTGATGAAGTACCTTGGTACAACACTATCGATGGCAGTATGGGGACTCGGATTTGCACTAATTATCTCGATAACACTGGCATTAGTACGAGTTTATAAACTGCCAGTATTAAACCAACTGAGCCAACTTTACATCAGTTTCTTTCGCGGAACCCCCTTGCTTGTGCAATTGTTCCTGCTTTATTACGGCTTGCCTCAAGTCTTTCCTATATTTATTGGTTTGGATGCTTTCAGTGCATCAGTTATCGGATTGAGCTTACACTTTGCTGCCTATATGGCAGAGAGCATTCGAGCGGCCATAATTGGGGTAGATCGCAGCCAACGGGAAGCAAGCCTTGCCATTGGCATGACCGAAATGCAGGCAATGCGTCGTATTATTTTACCGCAAGCCACTCGCATCGCTTTACCGTCTTTAATGAATTATTTTATCGACATGATTAAATCAACCTCACTCGCCTTCACGCTTGGGGTCGCTGAAATTATGGCAAAAGCACAAATGGAAGCGTCTTCCAGCTTTAAATTTTTTGAAGCATTTTTGGCTGTTGCCTTTATTTATTGGGGATTAGTGCTTGTACTAACGCAAGTACAAAACTGGGCTGAAGCAAAACTCAACAAGGCGTATGTACGATGATTGATATAAAAAAACTCACCAAACGCTTTGGCGATAGCACTGTCTTTTCAGATCTGGATTTAACGATCACCAAGGGTGAAATTGTGGTGGTGATTGGCCCTTCAGGCACCGGAAAATCCACGTTATTGCGCTGTATTAATTTTTTAGAGACCGCTAATCAAGGAAAAATCACCATTGATGACGTGACGGTTGATACAACTCAAGCCAAAAAGAACGATATTTTAGCGTTACGACGTAAAACAGGCTTTGTTTTTCAAAATTATGCGTTATTTGCTCATTTAACGGCGCGGCAAAACGTGGCAGAAGGCTTAATCACCGTAAAAGGCTGGAAAAAAGACGAAGCCTACCAACGAGCTCAGCAAATTCTTGATGATATTGGGCTTGGTGATAAAGGAGATGCCTTTCCGGCAGCACTTTCTGGTGGTCAGCAGCAACGAGTGGGGATCGGACGCGCAATGGCATTAGAAGCCGAACTATTGCTATTTGATGAGCCGACATCCGCTTTAGACCCTGAATGGGTCGGTGAAGTACTTACATTAATGAAAAAATTAGCAACCCGTCATCAAACCATGTTAGTGGTTACTCACGAAATGCAATTTGCACGCGAAGTTGCTGATAGAGTGATCTTTATGGCCGATGGTGAATTCGTCGAACAAGGCAAACCAGAGCAGATCTTCACCACTCCAAACGATCTAAGATTAAAAAAGTTCTTAAATCAGGTCGGGATCAACGAAGGATCCTTGCGCTCTGGCTCACAAAAAGTATAATTCACCGCCCATACGACAATATGGGCATAATTATTGACTCTTTGGCAGTCAGTGATTACAATTCCGCCTCTTTGTTAGAGGTCGAGGATATTTTTATATCCGAAACTAAATAACAAACTTAAAAACTGATCAGTTAATTTAAGGTAATACCAATGAAACGCACTTTTCAACCTTCAGTTCTAAAGCGCAAGCGCAGCCACGGCTTTCGTGCTCGCATGGCAACTAAGAACGGTCGCGCAACAATCAATGCACGTCGTGCAAAAGGCCGTAAGCGCCTTTCTAAATAATCTCTGATTATTTTGAATAAGCTAGCCTTCTCTCGGGAGTTACGTTTGTTAACTCCCGAGCATTATAAAAAAGTCTTCCAGCAAGCTCATCGTGCTGGCTCTCCTCATTTAACTATTCTAGCCCGTCCTAACGACCTCAATCATCCTCGTCTTGGTCTTGCTGTTCCCAAAAAACAAATTAAAACTGCCCCAGGTAGAAACCGTTTCAAACGTATTGTTCGAGAAAGTTTCCGCTTAAAGCAACATGATTTGCCAGCAAACGATTTCGTCGTGATTGCAAAGAAAAGTGCCAGTGAGTTGAGCAACGAAGAGTTATTTAAGTTGTTGGATAAATTATGGCATCGCCTGTCTCGCCCTTCGCGTGGCTAGCCATCCGGCTGGTCCGCCTTTACCAACTGATAATAAGTCCGCTACTTGGACCGCGTTGTCGTTTTACTCCTACATGTTCTCAATATGCTATTGAAGCAATAAAAATGCATGGAGTCGTAAAAGGTTGTTGGTTCGCGGCGAAACGTCTATTAAGATGTCACCCTTTAAACAACGGTGGTTTTGACCCCGTTCCGCCAACCAAGCATAACGACAGAGATAATTAACGATGGATTCCCAACGCAATATTCTGTTAATTGCCCTACTGTTTGTCTCTTTCCTACTGTTCCAACAGTGGAATATGGACAACAGCCCACAGCCGCAAGGCCAGGGTACAGAGCAACAAGTTAACAATAGTGGTGATGTCCCTTCACATTCAGGTGATGGTCAACCAATTCCTGATCAAGAAACAACATCTAAAGACTTAATCACTATCAATACCGATGTACTGGCTCTTTCTGTCGATACGCTAGGTGGTGATGTTACTGAAGCTAAGTTATTAGCTTACGATAACGAATTAGATTCAGCTGACCCATTCATTCTTCTTAAGGACGAACCAGGTCTCAGCTACATCGCACAATCAGGTCTAATCGGTGCTAATGGTATTGATTCGGCTAACGGTCGTGCACAATTAGCTGTAACAGCAAAAGATTTTACGCTGGCTGATGGCCAAGACGAACTACGTGTACCAATGACATACGTAAAAGATGGCATTACATACACCAAAACATTCGTACTTAAACGCGGCAGCTACGCTGTTGATGTTGAATACACCATTGATAACCAATCTGCTTCTGCAGCAAGTGTACAAATGTATGCGCAGCTTCGTCAGAACCTGATGGACGATGGTGGTAGCCTTACGATGCCGACGTACCGTGGTGGCGCATATTCAACTGATACAACTAACTATAAGAAGTACAGCTTCGATGACATGCAGGATAAAAGCCTGAACATGACAACGACGAACGGCTGGGCAGCAATGCTACAACACTACTTCGTATCGGCTTGGATTCCACGTTCAGAAGAAGCATCAAACCTATTTACTCGTGCTAGCAATGGCCTGGGTTACATCGGCGTGCGTCTTCCAACCACAACAATTGCCGCTGGCACAGAGCAAACCCTTACAGCAACACTTTGGGTTGGCCCTAAGCTACAAAAAGAAATGGAAGCAACTGCAGCGAACCTAAACCTAACGGTTGATTACGGTTGGTTATGGTTTATCGCAAGCCCGTTACATAAACTACTGTCGTTCATCCAAGGCATCGTAGGTAACTGGGGTATCGCGATTATGATGCTTACTTTCATCGTTCGTGGTGCGATGTACCCGCTAACTAAAGCGCAGTACACCTCAATGGCTAAAATGCGCATGCTTCAGCCTAAGCTGACTGCAATGCGTGAGCGTCTAGGCGATGACCGCCAGCGCATGAGCCAAGAAATGATGGAACTGTACAAAAAAGAGAAAGTGAACCCACTGGGTGGCTGTCTTCCAATTGTATTGCAGATGCCAATTTTCATTGCATTGTACTGGTCACTGATGGAATCAGTTGAACTGCGTCACTCACCATTCTTCGGTTGGATTCACGACTTGTCAGCACAAGACCCGTACTACATCCTGCCATTGCTAATGGGTGTGTCGATGTTCATGATTCAGAAAATGAGCCCGACAACTGTAACGGATCCTATGCAGCAGAAGATCATGACATTTATGCCTGTTATGTTCACATTCTTCTTCCTATTTTTCCCATCCGGTCTCGTTCTATACTGGTTAGTATCGAACGTAGTTACCTTGCTCCAGCAAACGTTAATTTATCGTTCTCTGGAAAAGAAAGGTCTACACAGCAAGTAGCATGACCAGCTAAGTTATCGAAAGGCGGCCTAAGGGTCGCCTTTTTTATTGGGCCATTAGTCATAATCCCCTCTTTCCATCTATATTCAAAGCTATTGCCATTATGCGGTGAGTCAGCAATTACTGGGCTTTCCTACCGACTCTGTTTACAATTGCTGCGAATTTTTTAAGCTAAGCCAAAGATATGAACGAACATACTGATACCATCGTTGCTCAAGCTACACCTCCTGGTCGAGGTGGTGTAGGCATCATTCGCGTTTCAGGTCCAAAGGCTAAAGAGGTTGCTCTTGCTGTTGCTGGTCGTGAATTAAAAACTCGTTACGCCGAATATCTCCCTTTTAAAAATGAAGATGGCAGCGCTCTGGATCAGGGCATCGCACTCTTTTTTAAAGGTCCTAACTCCTTCACAGGTGAAGACGTTCTTGAATTACAAGGGCATGGCGGCCCTGTACTAATGGATATGATGATTCGTCGTATCCTAAAGCTTGATGGCATTCGCCCTGCACGCCCAGGTGAGTTCTCTGAACGCGCCTTCATGAACGATAAGCTTGATTTAACCCAAGCAGAGGCTATTGCAGACTTAATTGATGCCAGTTCAGAAGAAGCGGCTAAAAGTGCCTTCAAATCTCTTCAAGGAGCATTTTCAACCAAAGTGAATGAATTGGTGGAAGCCGTTATTCATCTACGTATTTATGTTGAAGCTGCGATCGACTTTCCAGAAGAAGAAATCGATTTCTTATCAGATGGAAAAGTGAGTAATGACTTACACGGCATCATCGATAATCTTGAAGCTGTACGCCGTGAAGCGAACCAAGGTTCAATTATTCGCGAAGGGATGAAGGTGGTTATTGCTGGTCGCCCTAATGCAGGTAAGTCGAGCTTGCTAAATGCATTATCAGGCAAAGATTCCGCGATTGTTACCGATATTGCCGGCACTACACGTGATGTGCTACGTGAACACATCCACATCGATGGTATGCCATTGCACATCATCGATACCGCCGGTTTACGGGAAGCATCTGATGAAGTGGAACGCATTGGTATTGAACGAGCTTGGGAAGAAATTCAACAAGCAGATCGCGTATTGTTCATGGTTGATGGCACCACAACCAACGACACCGATCCGAAAGATATCTGGCCAGATTTTATTGAACGCCTACCAGAAAGCATGGGCTTAACCGTTATTCGCAATAAAGTGGAATTAACGGGTGAAGATGCAGGGATTTGCCATGTCAACAACCCTACTCTTGTTCGTCTATCAGCCCGTACAGGTGAAGGCATTGATAGCCTACGTGAACATTTAAAAGAATGTATGGGCTTCTCAGGTACAACTGAAGGGGGCTTTATGGCACGTCGTCGTCACCTCGAAGCACTGGAACAAGCCGCTCAGCACTTAGAAATAGGTAAAGAACAGCTAGAAGGTTTTATGGCTGGCGAAATACTGGCAGAAGAACTTCGTCTTGCTCAGCAACATTTAAGTGAGATCACCGGTGAGTTCACCTCTGATGATCTTCTAGGAAGGATCTTTACTTCTTTCTGTATCGGTAAGTAATTCGATCATGCTCTGATCATATCCATAGGGTATTTATTGCCCTGTGGATGCTTTTCTCCATACGTTTATTCTCTCAATTCCCTACATTTAGTCTCTTTTATCTCCCTCACTAAACAGTACAATCAAGGTCATTATCTCCAATACTGAGGACAGTATGAGCAATATAACCTTAATCACAGGCAGCACCTTAGGTGGCGCTGAGTACGTCGCTGACCATTTATCAGAGCTATTAGAGCAAGATGGCCATAGTACTGAAGTCATTAATCACGCTAATTTAAGTGAACTCAATACCAATTCAATCTGGTTATTCGTCTGTTCAACCCATGGTGCGGGTGATTTCCCAGACAATATTCAGCCCTTTATTAGTCAGCTCACAGCGCAAAAACCAGATTTATCAGCCCTGAAATATGGCGTAATAGGCTTGGGTGATAGTAGCTACGATACGTTCTGCGCAGCGGGAATTAACATCGATAATTTACTTAATTCTCTCCATGCAATGAAGCTTGGTGAGCGATTAGACGTCGATATTTCACAACACTCTGTGCCTGAAGATGCCGCTGAAAGTTGGTTCGTTGAGTGGAAAAAACACCTTTGTAGTAAAAATTAGCTTCAAAACTACCCAATATTTAGGCTAATTTGAAACTATTTTCTGTGGATAACTATAGATCTAAACGGTGATCAACCCATAGTTATCCATTGAATAACTTTATCCCCACTCTACCCCTGTGCATAAGTAGCTATTTTGATCCCAGCTAATCCTTATGATGATCAAAGCTACTCCACAACTAATGATCTACAGTAACACTATGATCATTAGGATCATTTATCGGTTATCCACACGATCGGGCGATCCTAATAATAGATCTAATAGAAGATCTCTAAATAAGATCTTATATATAATAAGCAAACCACTTTTTGCTGATCAAATGATCTTCACTAAAGATTCTTTCTTCATCAGAAAAAGGATAGAATAATCCCCCTTTTGCTCGTAGTAACTCACAGGCTCTTTGATTACCTGAGGTAGTTTCATGTTTTACCAGGAAAATTTTGATGTCATCGTTGTTGGTGGGGGTCATGCCGGCACTGAAGCTGCATTAGCCGCAGCCAGAATGGGACAAAAAACCTTACTTTTGACACATAACATCGACACGTTAGGTCAAATGTCTTGTAACCCAGCAATTGGCGGGATCGGGAAAGGACACCTGGTTAAAGAAGTGGATGCCCTTGGCGGTTTGATGGCCAAAGCCACCGACAAAGGCGGGATCCAATTTAGAACGTTAAATTCGTCAAAAGGTCCAGCTGTTCGTGCCACTCGTGCACAAGCAGACCGTGCACTTTACAAAGCAGCTGTACGTGAAGCACTTGAAAATCAACCAAATTTAATGCTTTTTCAACAAGCTGTTGATGATTTGATCGTTGAGAATGATCGTGTTATCGGTGTTGTTACTGAAATGGGATTAAAATTTCGGGCTACGTCGGTTGTATTAACCGTGGGTACATTCCTTGGTGGTAAGATCCACATTGGATTGGAAAATTACAGCGGCGGTCGTGCAGGTGATCCACCTTCGATCGCATTGGCATCACGTCTGCGTGAGTTACCTTTCCGCGTTGATCGTTTAAAAACAGGTACGCCACCACGGATTGATGCTAGAACGGTCGACTTTAGCCGTCTTCAAGCGCAACACGGTGATAATCCAATCCCGACTTTTTCGTTTATGGGCAAAACGTCGGATCATCCACGTCAGATCCCATGTTATATCACCTACACAAACGAAAAAACGCACGATGTTATTCGCAATAATCTAGATCGTAGCCCAATGTATTCTGGGGTGATTGAAGGTATCGGCCCGCGTTACTGCCCGTCAATTGAAGATAAAGTCATGCGTTTTGCTGACAAAAATAGTCATCAAATCTTCATTGAACCAGAAGGGTTAACGACTCACGAATTATATCCAAACGGTATTTCAACCAGTTTACCGTTTGATGTTCAGATACAAATTGTCCGTTCAATGGATGGTTTTGAAAATGCTGCCATCATGCGTCCTGGTTATGCGATTGAATATGATTTCTTTGATCCTCGTGATTTAAAGCAAACATTTGAAACTAAGTTTATCGACGGTTTATTCTTTGCTGGTCAAATAAATGGTACAACCGGCTACGAAGAAGCGGCTGCACAAGGTTTACTTGCTGGCATGAATGCTGCCCTTCAGTCACAAGGCAAAGAAGGTTGGTGTCCTCGTCGTGATCAGGCCTACATGGGCGTATTGATTGATGACTTGTCTACCATGGGTACCAAAGAACCGTACCGTATGTTTACATCTCGCGCGGAATACCGTTTGTTGCTGCGTGAAGACAATGCTGATTTACGTTTGACTGAAATTGGTCGTGAATTTGGTTTAGTGGATGATGATCGTTGGGCTCGATTTAATCAAAAAGTTGAGAATATCGAACAAGAACGTCAGCGTTTAAAAGATATTTGGATCAACCCAAACTCGGATCATGTTGATGAAATCAATAAGATCCTTAAAACACCGATTGCACGAGAAGCTAATGGCGAAGATCTTTTACGTCGCCCTGAGATAACGTATAAATTATTAACGCAACTTGAAGACTTTTCACCTGCTCATATTGATACACAAGCCAGCGAGCAAGTTGAAACTCAGGTGAAATATCAGGGTTACATTGATCGTCAGAAAGACGAAGTTGAAAAGTCACTGCGTCATGAAACCACAAAATTACCATTCGATTTGGAATACAGCCTTGTTAAAGGCTTATCAAATGAAGTCATTGTTAAATTAAACGATGCGAAACCAGAAACAATTGGTATGGCTTCTCGTATTTCAGGTATTACCCCTGCTGCAATCTCTTTGCTGCTGGTCTACTTGAAAAAGCACGGTATGCTGAAAAAAGGCGAATAGGAATTATCAATGAAACAACGTTTAGTGCAGTTAATCGCACAAACTGAATTGCAAGTCACAGAACAACAAGTTCAACAGCTTGTCGGTTATGTAGAACTGCTGCATAAATGGAATAAAGCGTACAATCTAACATCAGTGCGCGATCCTAATGAGATGTTAGTGAAACATATCATGGATAGTATTGTGGTAAGTGCTCACCTTCAGGGGGAGAACTTCATTGATGTTGGTACGGGGCCTGGTTTACCGGGGATTCCGTTAGCGATTATGTGTCCAGAGAAAAACTTTACGCTGCTTGATAGCTTGGGTAAGCGCATTCGTTTTATCAAACAAGTTGTTCATGAGCTGAAGATTACCAATGTAACCCCAGTGCAAAGCCGTGTTGAAGAATTCCAACCAGAGCAAGGTTTTGATGGAGTGATCAGCCGTGCATTTGCATCAATGAATGATATGGTATCTTGGTGTCACCATTTACCAGCGGAAAATGGACATTTTCTGGCTTTAAAGGGTCAATTTAGTGAACAGGAAGTGGCAGAGTTACCTGAGTGGTGTTCTGTGACTGAAGTCAAATCTTTGCAAATCCCTGAGTTAGAAGGGGAGCGTCATTTAGTAATCTTGACTGCAAAAGAATAAAGGATGAGGTTTTTTCGTGGGAAAAGTCATTGCTATAGCAAATCAGAAAGGAGGCGTGGGTAAAACCACGACTTGCGTTAATTTAGCGGCTTCATTAGCGGCAACGCAACGAAAAGTCTTAGTTATAGATTTAGATCCGCAAGGTAACGCAACGATGGCGAGCGGCGTTGATAAATACCAAGTGGATGCAACGGCATATGAGCTTTTAGTCGAAGAAACCCCGTTTAACGATGTAGTCATTACAGATACCACTGGGGGCTATCATTTGATAGCTGCCAATGGGGATGTTACGGCAGCAGAAATTAAGTTGATGGAAGTATTTGCACGTGAAGTTCGTTTACGTAATGCTTTAGAGGTAGTTCGTGATAACTATGATTTCATATTTATTGATTGCCCTCCCGCCCTTAATCTTCTTACAATCAACGCTATGACTGCTGCTGATTCCGTTTTAGTGCCTATGCAATGCGAATATTTTGCGCTGGAAGGTTTAACGGCATTGATGGATACCATCAGCAAATTGACTGCCGTTGTGAATGCAGATCTTAAAATTGAAGGTTTGTTAAGGACAATGTTTGATCCTCGAAATAGGCTATCAAACGAAGTCTCTCAACAGCTTAAGAAGCATTTTGGTGATAAAGTGTATCGTACTGTTATTCCGCGTAATGTACGTCTTGCTGAAGCACCGAGCCATGGTCGCCCTGCAATGTATTACGATAAATATTCAAGTGGTGCAAAAGCCTATTTAGCCTTAGCCGGTGAAATGATTCGCCGTGACGAACTGGCACATAGCGCCGATGCTATCAACGCATAAGGGTTGATCATGAACATGAGTAAACGAGGCCTAGGAAAAGGCCTTGATGCATTGCTAGCAACAAGTTCTGTGGCGCAAGCAAAGCAGCAAAGTGCAGAAAAAGCACAATCATTATCAGCAGATGGTGCGTTAAGAGAATTATCGATTCATCTGCTCCAGCCTGGCCAATACCAACCGCGTAAAGAAATGTCGGAGGAAGCACTTGCTGAGTTAAGTGATTCTATTCGTGCGCAAGGTATTATTCAGCCTGTTGTGGTGCGAAAGTTGGCATCTCAACAATATGAAATTATCGCTGGTGAGCGACGTTGGCGAGCTGCTCGTCAAGCTGGGCTTCAGAGTATCCCTTGTATTATTAAGGATGTTAATGACCGCGCAGTGATTGCGATTGCATTGATTGAGAATATTCAACGTGAAGATCTTAATTCAATTGAAGAAGCGCAGGCATTAGAACGTTTACAGAGTGAGTTTTCTCTGACTCATCAGCAAATCGCGGAAGCGGTGGGTAAGTCTCGTGCTGCTGTGTCTAACTTACTGCGTTTAAATCAGTTAGAAGCCCCCGTAAAGCGTATGCTTGAACGTCGTCAACTTGATATGGGCCATGCACGTGCTCTGCTTAGCTTGGACGCTAATATGCAGTTAGAAGCTGCAGAAACCGTTGTGGCTAAAATGCTGAATGTGCGTGACACTGAAAAGTTAGTCAAAAAACTGCTTAACCCTGTTAGCGAACGTGTTAAACCTGCTGAGAATTTAGAGGTTAAAGCACTAGAAAATAGTTTAAGTGAACGATTGGGAACGCAGGTAGCAATTAACCACCAAAAAAATGGTAAAGGCAAGATTGTTATCAGTTTTGATGAAGCGCACAAATTTAAGCAACTTATTGCAATCTTTGGTCAGGAACTGTGATCGGTAATGTGCATATTTTGTTGCAAATTTTACAACGACGTGATCAAGTTATTGTGTTGTAAAATCTTACTCTTTTTTTTGCTGCTATTAGATTGCATTCAATCTAATGAGCCGTATAATTTTCGCAGTTTTCCCAGCACGACGATTGTGTAGTGGAATGGACTCGAGGAACGAATACATGGTATCGGCGCTAGTTAGACCAGGACGCCAATTGGCGAAGCGGTTACTGTTATTGCAAGCTGGCGTCGTTTTAACAACGGCATTAATGGCAGTATTTGCTGTCAGTGTTGACTGGGGAATCTCGGCATTAATCGGTGGTGGCATCTTTGTGATAGCCAATACGGTTTTTGCCACGTGTGCTTTTCTCTTTAGTGGTGCTCGCAAGGCACGACTGGTGATGGCATCATTTTTTGGTGGGGAAGTGTTAAAAATCCTCATTACAGTCATCCTATTTGCCATTGTTTACCTGTATATGGAGGTGGAACTTGTTCCCCTCAAGCTGACCTATTTGCTGGTTCTTGGAATTAACATCTTTGGGCCAGTTTTATTTATTAACAGCAACAAATAGGATGAGTTATGGCTGCGCCAGGTGAAGCGCTAACGCCGTCAAGCTACATTACTCACCACCTGACCAATTTGGCAGTGGGTGATGGTGGCTTCTGGACGGTGCATATAGATAGCCTATTTTTCTCTGTATTGACTGGTCTTATCTTTTTAGGGCTTTTCCATTCAGTAGCAAAAAAGGCGACATCAGGAGTTCCAAGTAAGTTACAGTGTTTTGTGGAAATATTGGTTGAATTCGTTGATAGCAACGTTAAAGATACTTTTCATGGCCGCAACCCATTGGTAGCTCCTTTGGCACTTACTATTTTCTGTTGGATTATGCTGATGAACATCATGGATTTAATTCCAATTGATTTTATTCCGTATGCCGCAGAACATGGTCTGGGTATTCCTTATCTTAAGGTAGTACCAACTGCAGATGTTAACATCACCATGGCAATGGCGTTGGGCGTATTCGCATTGATGATTTATTACAGCATCAAGGTGAAAGGTCTTGGCGGCTTTGCTAAAGAACTGGCTCTGCATCCGTTCAATCACCCAATTATGATTCCGTTCAACCTTCTTCTTGAAGTGGTATCGCTACTTGCGAAGCCTATTTCATTGGGTATGCGTCTGTTCGGCAACATGTTTGCTGGTGAGGTGGTGTTTATTCTAATTGCGGCACTAATGCCGTGGTGGGCACAATGGCTAGGTTCGGTACCGTGGGCAATTTTCCACATTCTGATCATTACGATTCAAGCTTTTGTGTTCATGATGTTGACTATTGTGTACCTGTCTCAGGCACATGAAGACAATCATTAACAATTATTTGTAAATTTTTTTGTTCAATTTTTTACTGGCATTTTAGCCGACAACTATAAACTGGAGATAGTGATGGAAACTTTACTAAGCTTTTCTGCAATTGCCGTGGGCATCATTGTAGGTCTTGCTTCCCTTGGTACAGCGATCGGCTTCGCACTTTTAGGCGGTAAATTCCTTGAAGGTGCTGCACGCCAGCCTGAGATGGCACCAATGCTACAAGTTAAGATGTTCATCATCGCCGGCCTTCTTGATGCGGTTCCAATGATCGGTATCGTAATCGCTCTACTATTCACATTCGCAAACCCATTTGTTGGTCAGCTAGCTGGTTAATCAATAGCTGTTTTTAACCTTATGGTTTATTACAGTCGCAAATGGACCCATAGCAACCCTTTTTAAGGAGATGCGTTGTGAATATGAATGCAACTTTGCTGGGTCAGGCTATCGCTTTTTTCCTATTTGTCGTGTTCTGCATGAAATATGTATGGCCACCGCTTATGGAAGCGATTGAAGAACGTCAGACAAAAATTGCTGACGGTTTGGCTGCAGCAGATCGCGCAGCCAAAGACCTGAATCTAGCGCAAGCGAATGCTTCTGATCAATTGAAAGATGCGAAACGTGAAGCGAGCGAGCTTATTGAGCAAGCAAACAAACGTAAAGCTCAGATCATCGATGAAGCTAAAATAGAAGCGCAAGCTGAGCGTAAGAATATTCTTGCTCAAGGCCAAGCTGAAATCGAAGCTGAGCGCAATCGCGCTCGTGATGACCTGAGAAAACAAGTTGCAACTCTAGCTGTGATTGGTGCTGAGAAAATCATTGAACGTACGATCGATAAAGACGTTCATGCTGATCTTCTTAACAAAGTCACTGCAGAACTGTAATTAAAGGGGCAAGCACATGTCGGATATGACTACTATCGCACGCCCCTACGCTAAAGCAGCCTTTGATTTTGCGGTTGAGAATGGTGAGCTAGTCCAATGGGCTGAAATGCTTACTTTTGCTGGTGAAGTGGTAAATGATAAAACTATGCAAGATATCTTGGATAGTGGATTTGCTGCTGAAAAGCTAACTGAAATTTTTGTTTCAGTTTGCGGTGAGCAACTCAACGAATTCGGCCAGAACTTATTAAAAGTTTTGGCTGAAAATGGACGCCTTAAAGTACTACCTAATATCCGTGACGAGTTCTTGTTCTTAAAAAATGAACATGAAAAAGTTATCGAAGCTGACGTGATTTCTGCGGTGGTTTTAGATGATGCTCAGCTTGCAGCTATTAGTGAGAAACTTGGTAAGCGTCTTGATCGTGAAGTGAAGCTGAACTGCAGTGTAGACGAGACCCTGATTGCTGGGGTCGTAATTAGAGCTGGAGACCTGGTAATCGATAACTCAGTACGCGGTAAATTAACCCGCCTGAGCGATACTTTGCAGTCTTGATTAGGGAATTGGAGCATGCAACTTAATTCCACGGAAATTAGCGAACTGATCAAACAACGTATTGAAAATTTCAATGTTGTTAGTGAAGCACGCAACGAAGGTACCATCATTTCAGTAAGTGACGGTATCATTCGTATCCATGGCCTTGCAGACGTAATGCAAGGCGAAATGATTGAATTACCTGGTGGCCGTTTTGCACTAGCACTTAACCTTGAGCGTGACTCGGTTGGTGCTGTTGTAATGGGCCCATATGCTGACCTTCAGGAAGGCATGAAAGTAACAGGTACTGGTCGTATTCTTGAGGTTCCTGTTGGTCCTGCGCTACTTGGTCGTGTTGTTAACACACTGGGTGAGGCGATCGATGGTAAAGGCCCTATTGATACCGATATAACGTCTCCTGTAGAAGTTATTGCACCAGGTGTTATCGATCGTAAGTCAGTTGATCAACCACTTCAGACTGGTTATAAAGCTGTCGATTCGATGATTCCAATCGGTCGTGGTCAGCGTGAGCTGATCATCGGTGACCGTCAAACAGGTAAAACGGCGATGGCAATCGATGCCATCATCAACCAGAAAGATTCTGGTATTTACTCTGTTTACGTTGCTATTGGCCAGAAAGCTTCAACTATTGCTAACGTAGTTCGTAAGCTGGAAGAACATGGCGCATTGGAAAATACTATCGTTGTTGTTGCATCTGCTTCTGAAGCGGCTGCACTACAATACCTTGCACCATATTCTGGTTGTGCAATGGGTGAGTATTTCCGTGACCGCGGTGAAGATGCGTTGATCGTATATGATGATTTGTCTAAGCAAGCTGTTGCTTACCGTCAGATCTCTCTACTTCTTCGTCGTCCACCAGGTCGTGAAGCCTACCCTGGTGATGTTTTCTATTTACACTCTCGTCTTCTAGAGCGTGCATCTCGTGTAAGCGAGCATTACGTAGAAAAGTTCACTAATGGTGAAGTTAAAGGTAAGACCGGCTCACTGACTGCGCTTCCAATTATCGAAACGCAAGCTGGTGACGTATCGGCATTCGTACCGACGAACGTAATCTCCATCACTGATGGTCAGATCTTCCTACAGAAAGAGCTGTTTGACGGTGGTCTCCGTCCAGCTGTTGACCCTGGTATTTCTGTATCTCGTGTAGGTGGTTCTGCTCAAACCAAGATCATTAAGAAACTGTCTGGTGGTATTCGTACTGCTCTTGCACAGTATCGTGAACTAGCAGCATTTGCTCAGTTCTCGTCTGACCTTGATGCGGCAACTAAAAAGCAGCTTGATCACGGTCAGAAAGTGACTGAGTTGATGAAGCAAAAGCAATATGCACCTATGTCTGTTTTTGAACAGGCAGTGGTTATCTTTGCTGCTGAAAAAGGCTATTTGAATGACATCGAGCTGACTAAGCTTGCTGACTTCGAAGCTGCGTTGCTTTCTTATGCTAAAGGTCAATTTGCTGAGCTAGTATCTCAGATTGATGAAACGGGTGCGTGGAACGGTGAAGTCGAATCTCAGTTCGTTAAACTGGTTGAAGATTTCAAAGCTACCCAAACTTGGTAATTGGTTGGTGATCGCGTTTGCGATCACCTACTAACGGAGAGTAACGATGGCCGGCGCAAAAGAGATTCGTAACAAGATCGGTAGTGTTAAAAACACGCAAAAGATCACTAAAGCGATGGAGATGGTTGCAGCGTCTAAAATGCGTAAAACGCAAGGCGCAATGGAATCATCACGTCCATACGCACAAACTATGCGCAAAGTGATCGGTCATATCGCCCTTGGTAGCCTCGAGTATAAGCATCCTTATCTTGAGGAGCGTGAAGCCAAGCGTGTAGGTTACATCATTATTTCAACAGACCGTGGTTTGTGTGGTGGTTTGAACATTAACTTGTTTAAACGTGCTATGGCAGACATGAAAACTTGGTCTGATAAAGGTGCTGAAGTGGATTTAGCGTTAGTTGGCGCTAAAGCTACGGCATTCTTTAATAGCTACGGTGGCAACGTTGTCGCTCAGGTTTCAGGTTTGGGCGATAGCCCAACGATTGAAGAGCTGATCGGTACTGTTGGTGTCATGCTAAAGAAATATGATGAAGGCCAATTGGATCGCCTGTACTTAGTTTACAACCAGTTTGTAAACACTATGGTTCAGGAACCAGTGATCGATCAATTGCTACCTTTGCCTAAGTCAGAAGACGAAGAAATGCAGCGTAGCCACTCTTGGGATTATATTTATGAGCCCGAGCCTAAACCTCTGCTAGATACCCTACTGGTTCGCTATGTTGAATCACAAGTGTATCAAGGCGTGGTTGAAAACCTTGCGAGTGAGCAAGCGGCTAGAATGGTTGCGATGAAAGCTGCAACAGATAACGCTGGAGATATTATTAACGATCTACAGCTTGTGTATAACAAAGCCCGTCAAGGTGCTATTACACAAGAACTGTCAGAAATCGTTTCCGGTGCATCTGCTGTTTAAGGCAAAGAATTAATAAGTTTAGAGGATTAACGATGGCTACAGGTAAGATCGTACAGATCATCGGTGCGGTAGTCGACGTAGAGTTTCCACAAGACTCTGTACCACAGATCTATGACGCCCTTAAAGTTGATGCAAAAGAAAACGGTATTTTAATACTGGAAGTTCAGCAGCAACTTGGTGGCGGCGTTGTTCGTGGTATCGCAATGGGTACTTCTGATGGCTTACGTCGTGGCTTGTCTGTTGAAAATACAGGCCGCCCAATTGAAGTTCCAGTTGGTACTGCGACTCTAGGACGTATCATGAACGTTCTAGGTCAGCCAATTGATGAGTGTGGTGAGATCGGTGAAGAACAGCGTTACGCTATTCACCGTGAAGCACCAAGCTACGAAGAACAGTCTAACGCGACTGAACTGCTAGAAACTGGCGTTAAAGTTATCGACTTGATTTGTCCATTCGCTAAGGGTGGTAAAATCGGTTTGTTCGGTGGTGCTGGTGTAGGTAAGACCGTCAACATGATGGAACTTATCAACAACATAGCACTTCAGCACTCAGGCCTATCTGTATTCGCAGGTGTTGGTGAGCGTACTCGTGAGGGTAACGACTTCTACTTCGAAATGCAGGAAGCGGGTGTTGTAAACATCGAAAACCCATCGGAATCAAAAGTTGCGATGGTTTACGGTCAGATGAATGAGCCTCCTGGTAACCGTTTACGTGTTGCTTTGACTGGTTTAACGATGGCAGAGCGTTTCCGTGACGAAGGTCGTGACGTACTACTATTCATCGATAATATCTATCGTTATACCCTTGCGGGTACTGAGGTTTCGGCTCTACTAGGTCGTATGCCATCAGCGGTAGGTTACCAGCCAACACTGGCTGAAGAGATGGGTGTACTTCAGGAGCGTATCACGTCAACGAAGAGTGGTTCTATCACATCTGTTCAAGCGGTATATGTACCAGCGGATGACTTGACGGATCCATCACCAGCAACAACGTTTGCGCACTTGGATGCAACTGTTGTACTTTCTCGTCAAATCGCTTCTTTGGGTCTATACCCAGCGATCGACCCATTGGATTCTACATCTCGTATGCTAGATCCATTGGTTGTTGGTCAAGAGCACTATGACATTGCACGTGGCGTTCAAAGCTTGCTACAGCGTTATAAAGAGCTGAAAGACATCATTGCAATTCTAGGTATGGACGAGCTATCTGAAGAAGATAAGCAAGCCGTATCACGTGCACGTAAGATTGAACGTTTCCTAACTCAGCCTTACCACGTTGCTGAAGTCTTTACGGGGTCTCCTGGTATCTACGTATCACTGAAAGATACGCTACGTAGCTTCAATGGTATCCTTGCTGGCGAATACGACGACATCCCAGAGCAGGCATTTATGTACTGCGGCGCGATCGAAGACGTGTTGGAAAACGCGAAGAAGCTTTAAGCTAAGTAGGAGGTGACATGGCAGCGATAACCTTCCACCTTGACGTTGTAAGCGCAGAGAAGAAATTATTCTCTGGTCGAGCTCAAAATGTTCAGGTGACCGGTAGCGAAGGTGAACTGGGTATACACGCAGGACACACACCGCTGCTGACCGCTATCACGCCGGGTATGATTCGAATCACCAAGCAGAATGACGAGGAAGAAGTTATTTATCTTTCTGGTGGTATGCTTGAAGTTCAGCCAAGTACAGTAACGGTACTTGCTGACACCGCTATTCGTGGTGAAGATTTGGATGCAGCTAAGGCTGAAGAAGCTAAACGTCAAGCTGAGGAGCAAATCCATAATCAGCATGGCGATATCAACTTTGCTCAAGCGGCCAGTGATCTGGCTAAAGCAATCGCTCAGTTACGAGTAATCGAGCTGACGAAAAAAATGCGTTAAGTCAGACGTATGACGTAAAAAGCGACCTTAGGGTCGCTTTTTTTATATCTAATATTTACCTCACGGGTACTTTTGGGGGCAACTCTTTGGGTCTATAGGGTGTTATATGCGTCAAAATACAGTTAATACTTAGAGGAAATTAAGGCATTACTCTTAAATATCATCAATTAGAGCGCTACAATGCTTGCAGTTTTGATTTCATATATGCATCAAAAAGGATAACCATCATGAGCTTTAGCGCTGTGATTCTCGCTGCGGGAAAAGGCACCCGTATGTATTCAAACCTGCCTAAAGTACTTCACACGCTTGCTGGTAAGCCTATGGCTAAACACGTCATTGATACTTGTGGTGATCTTGGTGCAAGCCATATCCATTTAGTGTATGGCCATGGCGGTGATACGATGCAGCAAGTGCTGGCTGATGAGCCTGTAAGCTGGGTACTGCAAGCTGAACAACTCGGTACTGGTCACGCGGTTAATCAAGCCTCTCCTGGTTTAGCTGATAATGAAAAAGTACTGATCCTATATGGTGATGTACCATTGATTAGCGGTGACACATTAACTAACTTACTTGATGCTCAGCCTGACGGCGGTATTGCACTGCTTACTGTCGTACTCGATAACCCGACTGGTTACGGGCGTATTGTGCGCCGTAATGGCCCGGTTGTGGCGATTGTTGAACAGAAAGATGCCAGTGAAGAGCAAAAGCTGATCAAAGAGATTAATACTGGTGTGATGGTCGCAAATGGTGGCGATCTGAAGCGTTGGTTAGGTCAGCTGAAAAATGAAAATTCACAAGGTGAGTACTACCTAACCGATATTATTGCGATAGCGCATGATGAAGGCCGTGCTGTCGAAGCTGTTCATCCGGTTAATCCAATTGAAGTTGAAGGTGTTAATAACCGCATTCAATTGGCACGACTAGAGCGCGCATATCAAGCTATGCAAGCTGAACGTCTATTAGAGCAAGGCATAATGCTACGCGATCCGTCACGTTTTGATCTGCGTGGTAAGTTGCAATGTGGTACGGATGTTGAGATTGACGTTAACGTGATCATCGAAGGTAACGTTTCAATCGGTAACAATGTACTTATTGGTGCGGGCTGTGTGCTAAAAGATTGTGAGATTGATGATAACAGTGTTATTCGGCCTTACAGCGTGATTGAAGGTGCGACTGTCGGTGAAGACTGTACTGTGGGTCCATTTACTCGCTTGCGCCCAGGGGCTGAGCTGGTGGGTGACTCTCACGTGGGTAACTTCGTTGAAATGAAGAAATCACGTCTTGGACGTGGCTCTAAAGCAAATCATCTTACGTATTTAGGCGATGCTGATATCGGTGATCGGGTCAATATCGGTGCTGGTACTATTACCTGTAATTATGATGGTGTGAATAAGTTTAAGACTGAAATTGGCGATGATGTTTTTGTTGGCTCTGATACCCAATTAATCGCTCCTGTTAAAATTGCCAAAGGGGCGACTATTGGGGCTGGTGCAACGATTAACCGTGATATTGGTGAAGGTGAGTTAGTCATTACTCGCGCTCCAGCCCGTACTATCAAAGGTTGGAAACGCCCAGTAAAGCAAAAATAATGTAGTCACTGTATTGTTAAAATGGAAAAAGGCAGATTTCTATCTGCCTTTTTTTCGTCTGTTGATCCCCGTGTTTCGTGATAGTAGCCACAAAGCAGCCTCTTATGATTAAAAAAATACGGCAATATTCCTTCTTCGTATTGATCTTATTTGTTTTGTTTTGCTATCATTAAGTTTCAGTTCGAAACTTAATGCTAACGAATCAAAACATAATGTCTAAAAGAAACACTCAGCAACGTCGCCACACTATTGTGAGCTTAGTGAATGAAAAAGGTGAAGTTAGCGTTGATCAGCTCGCGACTTTCTTTGCTACTTCAGAAGTTACCATCCGTAAAGACCTTACCGCATTAGAAACTAATGGCTTATTGCTACGCCGCTATGGTGGTGCTATTGCGATGCCTTCAGAAATAGTTTCCGCCGATGTTGAAGACAATGTTTCGATTCGTAAGTTAGCCATTGCTAAAGCGGCCGCTTTACGTATTCGTGACCATAATCGCATCATCATCGACAGTGGTAGTACTACCGCCTCGCTCATTAGTTTATTAGGCAGCAAACAAGGCTTAATTGTGATGACGAATTCGTTGAATGTAGCGAATGCCTTAAATGAGCTTGAAAATGAACCTACATTGTTGATGACGGGAGGCACATGGGATCCCCATTCAGAAGCTTTTCAAGGTCAAGTGGCGGAATCAGTATTGCGGTCATACGATTTTGATCAGTTGTTTATTGGTGCAGATGGCATTGATATTGCTCGTGGTACTACAACATTTAATGAATTGATTGGCTTGAGCCGAGTCATGGCAGAAGTTTCCCGTGAAGTTGTCGTAATGGTTGAATCAGACAAAATTGGTCGAAAAATTCCCAACATGGAACTGCCGTGGAGCAATATCAGTACGCTGGTGACTGATGATGGCTTAAGCGCTGAAGCGAAAGAACAAATAGAACATCAAGGGGTACAGGTTATCTGTACCTCAGTTGAATAAAATTTAGGAGATCAAAATATGTGTGGAATTGTTGGTGCAGTAGCACAACGTGATGTGGCTGAAATTTTAGTCGAAGGTTTACGTCGTCTTGAATACCGTGGTTATGATTCTGCTGGTGTCGCTATTCTGGATACAGAATGTAATCTGCAACGTGTTCGTCGCTTAGGTAAAGTAAAAGAACTGGCAGATGCAGTCGACAGCAACCCTATTATTGGTGGTACAGGTATTGCGCATACTCGCTGGGCTACACATGGTGAGCCTTCAGAAGCGAATGCTCATCCACACGTATCTGGTGAAAACATTGCGCTAGTGCATAATGGCATTATCGAAAATCATGAAGTATTACGTTCATTACTTATTGAACGTGGTTATTCTTTTGCTTCTCAAACCGATACTGAAGTGATTGCTCACCTTGTCGAGTGGGAATTACGTAGCGCTAAAACATTATTAGAAGCGGTACAGAAAACAGCAGCTCAACTGGAAGGCGCATACGGTACCGTCGTTATGGATCGTCGAGATCCTGATCGTTTAGTCGTGGCTCGTTCTGGTAGCCCATTGGTCATTGGTTTAGGTATTGGTGAAAACTTCTTAGCGTCTGATCAACTAGCCCTACTGAATGTAACGCGTCGCTTTATGTTCCTTGAAGAAGGTGATGTGGCCGAGATTACACGTCGCGAAGTGAATATCTTCGACCTAAATGGTGAGTCGGTTGAGCGTGAAGTACATGAATCTAATTTGCAGCAAGATGCGGCAGATAAAGGTCAATACCGCCACTTCATGCAAAAAGAAATCTATCAACAGCCAAGTGCTTTGATTAACACTATGGAAGGTCGTATCAGCAATGACACGGTAATTGTTGAAAGTATTGGTGCTGGTGCTGCTGATATTTTACGTAACGTAGAACACGTGCAAATTGTGGCGTGTGGTACCTCGTATAATGCGGGTATGACAGCACGTTACTGGTTTGAAGCATTAGCAGGTGTTAGTTGTGACGTGGAGATTGCCTCTGAGTTCCGTTACCGCAAGTTTGTTACTCGCCCTAACAGCCTGCTGATCACTCTGTCGCAATCTGGTGAAACGGCAGATACGTTAGCTGCGCTACGCTTGGCGAAAGAAAAAGGTTACATGTCTGCTATGACAATTTGTAACGTCGCAGGCTCGTCGTTAGTACGTGAATCTGATCTGGCGTTCATGACACGTGCAGGCACTGAAATTGGTGTGGCATCAACCAAAGCCTTTACTACTCAACTCGCAACAATGTTGATGTTCGTAACGGCATTGGGTAAACAGAGAGGTGTCATTGATCCGCAAAAAGAAAAAGAGATCGTTACTTCCCTCCACCAGCTACCGACTCAAATTGAAAAAGCATTGGCGTTTGATAAGCCTATTGAGCAACTTGCAGAAGATTTTGCCGATAAGCACCATGCTTTATTCTTAGGTCGCGGCGAGTTTTACCCAATCGCAATGGAAGGCTCTTTAAAATTAAAAGAGATCTCTTATATTCATGCAGAAGCGTATGCCGCGGGTGAACTTAAACATGGGCCCTTGGCACTGATTGATGCCGATATGCCTGTGATTGTGGTTGCACCGACCAATGATTTATTAGAAAAGCTTAAGTCAAATATTGAAGAAGTGCGTGCGCGTGGTGGGTTGCTGTACGTGTTTGCTGATAGTGACGCTGGTTTTGAAGAGTGTGAAGGCATGAAAATTATCACCATGCCAAAAGTGGATGAGTTCATCGCACCGATTTTTTACACGATACCGATGCAGCTATTGTCTTACCATGTTGCATTGATTAAAGGAACCGATGTTGATCAGCCTCGCAACTTAGCGAAAGCCGTTACTGTTGAGTAAAAGCACTTATCAATAAGTGTTTCACTATTGAGAAAAAGGCGCCAATTATGGCGCCTTTTGTCGTTTCGATGCCCGTATAAATATGCTGGGTCTATTCTTTAATACATCAGTGACGCATTTATTGCGAAATGAAAATACCATAACGCATTTTTACTTTCTGCAATCCAATATAAGAATAAGTTGCTGATTTTTAATTAAGTCTTTGATTTGTTAGGTTGGTAAATCAATCTGCAAGTTGGCTTACTACATGCAAGTGTTGTCATGGTTGCTAGGCATTCTTCATTTATTTTTGTATTGGAGGTTAGGCATGACAGATTCTAAAGCCAAGATCGCTGCGCGTATTAAAGAAGCACGAGAGTGGAAAGGGTTAACACAAGTTCATATGGCTCAACAATTACAGGTTGCTCGTCAGACGTACCTTGATCTCGAAACCGGTAAAACGGAACCAAAAGTACGTTTACTATCAGAAATCTCTGAAATAACCGAGCGTCCGTTAACCTGGTTTGTTTACGGGGATGAAGGCATTGAAATTTTAGAAAGTGAATATAAAGAAGAGATTGACCGTTTGCTACAATACTTTAGCCGATTACCTCATTCTGCTCGTAACATTATTTTGCAGCAGAGCATTAATTTAGCGGGCTTTATGGCGGAATATACCAAAGCGTTAACTCACAAACGTAAGTAGTCTATTTTTATACAGTTAGCGGTGAACAAGTATCTAAATTGCATGTTATTGTGGGCGTTTGCTGGCTTTAATTGTACAGCTAGGTGGGCATGTGCGGGGTGATATCACATATTAACTGTACATAGGGTGATGATAATCATATCAACGTCATACTAGTCTAATATGTAAGTCAATAATGCAAAGGTCGGCTGATTTATGGCGCTATTTGAACGGCCTGTTGTAATGATTAATGGATGATACACGGGTGGAAAACGTAAAATTACGGACAGCAACTAAAATTCGAGAAGCGAGAGAGCGAAAAGATATTACCCAAGTTGCGATGGCAAAGGCATTAGGGTTGGCTCGTCAGACGTATCTCGATCTCGAATCGGGGAAAACAGAACCTAGAATATCAACATTAGTGAGTATTGCCGATATAACAGGACGACCACTAATTTGGTTTATCTATGAAGATGAAGGACCAATATCATCTGAAGATAAAAATGACATTCAAGTGTTACTAGATCTATTTGCACAAGTGCCTCGTTCGATGCGCTCGAAGTTAATTGAACATAATATGAGTTTTGTTTCTTGCTGGATTGATTATGTTGCCTCAGTAAAACGAAAATAAAAAAAGCAGCCAATAGGCTGCTTTTTTGTTGGCTTATTATTCATGTCGCTATTGGGCAAGAAAAAACTTATATGCTGGGTTTTCAGTTTCATCTTTCCATTGGTAGCCTAATTCACGTAGGTGGCTAGTAAAAGACAGCAGATCTTTATCTTCCAGCTCAAAGCCACATAATACTCGACCATAATCTGCACCATGGTTACGGTAATTAAATAGACTGATATTCCAATGTGTACCTAACGTCTTAAGAAACTTTAATAGTGCGCCAGGGTACTCTGGAAATTCAAAGCTATATAAACGTTCTTTTAGTGGCTTTGATGGGCGCCCACCAATCATATAGCGCACGTGAACTTTTGCCATTTCATCATCTGATAAATCGACAACGGGGTAGCCCCCTTTTCGAAGATCGTGAATGATGCCATCCAGCTCTTCTTGCCCTTGCATTAAGCGCACACCCACAAAGACATTAGCCAGTGCATCGTCGTTGTAGCGGTAGTTAAACTCAGTTACTGCTCGGCCACCTAATATATGGCAAAAATCAAGAAAAGCCCCAGGCCTCTCAGGCACTGTTACCGCTAAGAGACCTTCTCGTTTCTCACCTAATTCACAACGTTCTGATACATAGCGTAGACCATGAAAGTTGAGGTTAGCTCCCGATAAAATGGATGCTAGCTGCTTATCTTGTAGCTGGTGTACCTCTGCGTATTTTTTGAGTCCCGCTAAAGAGAGTGCACCAGATGGTTCTGCAATGGCTCGGGTATCTTCAAAAATATCTTTAACGGCAGAGCAAATTTCATCGCTGCTAACAGTAATAACCTCATCAAGATATTGCTGGCATAAGCGGAATGTTTCTTCACCAATGCGTTTTACAGCGACACCGTCAGCAAACATGCCAACTTGGTCGAGTGTAACCGGACAACCTGCATCGAGCGCGGCTTTCAAGCAGGCTGAATCTTCAGCTTCCACACCGATGATTTTAATATTCGGCATTAACTGTTTAAGTAATACCGATATTCCAGCCGCTAAACCGCCGCCCCCAACAGGAACAAAAACATAATCAAGATGCCCATTTTGTTGGAGCAGCTCCATCCCTATGGTGCCCTGTCCTGCAATTACGGATGGGTGATCAAAAGGTGGAATGAAGGTATAACCATATTGTTGCGCTAATTCTTCAGCGTGGGCTTTGGCTTCATCAAAATTATTACCATGCAAAACCACTTTGCCACCAAAGCTTCTCACCGCATCGACTTTAATCGCAGGTGTGGTCAGTGGCATAACGATGGTTGCACTAACATCAAGCTTATGGCCGGATAATGCTAACCCTTGAGCATGATTACCCGCAGAGGCTGCAATAGCCCCCGCTTTACGTTGCTCAGGAGTTAGCTGAGACATCATGTTGTAAGCACCACGCAGTTTAAACGAGTGAACTGGCTGGCGATCTTCTCGTTTTAACTGGATGTGATTGCCGATCCTTGCTGACAATCGATCCATATCTTGGAGAGGCGTAACTTGCGCCACTTCATAGATAGGTGCGCGAAGAATATTGCGAAGGTAATCGGCTCCGCTTAATAGCTCTACATCCTTGGCCTGTGTTACTTCGCTCATCATTATTATCCTTCGAGTTTAGATTTGTCACGGATAGCGCCTTGATCGGCACTGGTTGCAAGTAATGCATACGCACGTAATGCGTAAGATACTTCACGTTGACGGTTAACAGGCTTCCAACCTTGCTGATCTGCTATTACACGGCGTTGGGTAAGCTCTGCGTCATCAACTTGTAATTCAATACTGCGGTTAGGAATATCGATATTAATGATATCGCCATCGTTCACGAGGCCAATCGTACCACCAGAGGCTGCTTCAGGTGAAACATGACCAATCGATAAGCCGCTTGTGCCGCCAGAGAAACGACCATCAGTAATTAAGGCACATTCTTTGCCTAAACCAATTGATTTAAGGTAAGTGGTTGGGTAAAGCATTTCTTGCATTCCCGGCCCCCCCTTAGGGCCTTCATAACGAATAACAACCACATCGCCAGATTTCACTTTGCCCCCAAGAATACCTTCAACAGCAGTATCTTGGCTTTCGAAAACTACGGCTGGTCCGCTAAAGGTTAAGCTGTTTTCATCAACGCCTGCGGTTTTAACAATACAGCCTTTGAGTGCGATGTTGCCAGAAAGGACAGCGAGCCCGCCATCTTGGCTAAATGCATTTTCTTTACTGCGAATACAGCCATTGGTGCGATCGTCATCTAAGGTGTCCCAGCGACAGCTTTGCGAGAAGGCTTTGGTGGTGCGAATACCAGCAGGGCCGGCACGGAAGAAATCTTTCACCGCTTGTGATTCTGTTACCGCGATATCGTATTCAGCCAGTGATTCAGCAAATGTTTGACCAAGTATATTGTGAGTGTCGTTGTGCAGCAGACCAGCGCGATCAAGCTCACCTAAAATACTGTAAACACCACCAGCACGGTGTACATCTTCCATGTGGTATTTGGGTGTTGAGGGAGCTACTTTACAAAGGTGTGGTATAAGACGAGACATACGATCGATGTCGTCCATATTGAAATCTATTTCACCTTCTTGTGCCGCAGCCAATAGGTGCAATACGGTATTGGTTGAACCGCCCATGGCAATATCGAGCGCCATGGCATTTTCAAAGGCTTTTTTATTGGCAATATTACGCGGCAATGCGGTTTCATCATCGTTGAGGTAATAACGTTTAGTCAGATCAACAATACGTTTACCCGCATTGATGAAGAGTTGCTCGCGATCGGCGTGAGTCGCCAGCATTGAACCATTACCTGGTTGGCTTAATCCTAATGCTTCCGTTAGACAGTTCATGGAGTTCGCTGTGAACATGCCTGAACATGAACCACACGTAGGACAAGCAGAACGTTCTATTTGTTCGCTTTGTTCGTCAGACACCGTAGGATCTGCACCTTGAATCATGGCATCAACAAGATCCAGCTTTAGGATCTGATCAGACAGCTTTGTTTTACCAGCTTCCATCGGACCACCAGAAACAAAGATCACTGGAATATTGAGTCGCAGTGAGGCCATTAGCATACCTGGGGTGATTTTGTCACAGTTAGAGATGCACACCATTGCATCGGCGCAGTGCGCATTAACCATGTATTCCACCGAGTCAGCAATGAGTTCTCGCGACGGTAGGGAATACAGCATACCGCCATGTCCCATTGCGATACCATCATCAACGGCAATGGTATTGAATTCTTTGGCGATACCACCCGCTTTTTCTATTTCCCCTGCCACTAGCTGTCCCATGTCCTTTAAATGAACATGGCCTGGTACAAATTGCGTAAAAGAGTTAACGACAGCAATGATCGGCTTGCCGAAATCTTCATCTTTAACGCCTGTCGCACGCCATAATGCGCGGGCTCCGGCCATATTACGACCGTGGGTGGTGGTGGCTGAACGATACTTAGGCATAACAGTAAAAATCCTTTTATTGCGTTGTTCATCTTGCCGTTCTAATCAGTGTGGCAAGATGAACGAATAATATGGTGTGCTTATTGGGGCGCTTACTTATCTGATTTAGGGTAAACGTAATCTAACCAGCCCCACTTATCTTCTGTTGTTCCGTTGAATAGACCAAAGTAAGCAGCTTGAATTTCTTTGGTGATAGGGCCGCGCTTGCCTTCACCTACCGAGATTTGGTCAACACTGCGAACTGGCACAATTTCTGCTGCGGTACCCGTCATGAATACTTCATCTGCGAGGTAGAGTGCTTCACGCGCGATATTTTCTTCACGTACTTCGTAGCCCATCTCTTTGGCTAGCACCATGATTGAATCACGGGTGATGCCTGGTAAGATTGCGCTTGTTGCTGGTGGGGTAGATAGGATCCCGTTACGCACCACAAAGATATTCTCGCCAGCGCCTTCAGAGAGGTAACCATCAACACTCAGTGCGATGCCTTCTGCATAACCGTGGCGTCGTGCTTCACTACCGACTAATAATGATGAAAGATAGTTACCGCCCGCTTTTGCGGCGGTTGGAATGGTATTAGGCGCTGCGCGATTCCAGCTTGAAATCATGGCATCGACGCCACTTTCTAACGCTTCCTCACCAAGGTAAGAACCCCAAGGAAAAGCCGCAACAATAAGATCCATTTCAGTATCAACCGGTGGGCAAACTCCTAGACCGACATTACCGACATAGCCTAATGGACGAATATAAGCAGATTCTAGTTCGTTGACGCGAATCGTCTCGCGACAAATTTCCATTAATTCTTCAGATGAGTATGGAATTGGGAAACGGTAAATCTTTGCTGAATTCTTTAAGCGATCCATGTGTTCTTTATGACGGAAAACAATGGGACCATTAGGGGTGTTATAGCAACGAATACCTTCAAAAACCGACGTACCATAGTGCATAGCATGGGTTAAGACGTGAACATTTGCCTCTGCCCAAGGAACCATTTCACCATTAAACCAAATGTAATCTGCTGTGTTTGCCATCTCGTGTACCTTCCTTCTGTACTAATCTTGGTTTTCTAATAATGTGGTTTTGACGGTGCGTATATCCCAAAGCTTTTCTATTTGATTGATCAGCGTTGTAATCGGACGGTCACTGTCGACGATAATTTCTACACTTGCTATCTTACTTTCGTGATTCTGTGTTGCATTAACTTGTTTAATTATAAAACCACGGTGGCGAATAACGCGCAAAACTCGCTCTAGTAATACTGGTTTATCATCCGCTTTGATATCGAGTAGGTATCTTTCCATTAGGTATTCTCCAGCATATCTTGGTTTGCAGCACCGGGTGGCACTAATGGCCATACATTTTCTTTTTCAGAAATAAGTACATGCAGCAAATAGGCGGTTTTACTTGCGAGCATTTCTTTTAGTGCTGGCTCTACTTCTTCTTTCTTGGTGATTGTTTTACCTGGAATACCAAACGCACTGGCTAATACGACAAAATCAGGGTTGTCATCTAAGATCGTTTCACTGTGGCGTCCATCAAAAAACAGTGATTGCCATTGTCTTACCATGCCAAGGCGTTGGTTATTGATCAGCACCATTTTCACTGGAATTTGCTTACGCTTTAACGTGCCAAGCTCTTGAACATTCATCATGAATGAACCATCCCCCGATATTAGGATAGATTCATCGTTTGGTCTGGCGACTTTCGCGCCCATCGCTGCGGGCAAGCCAAAGCCCATCGTACCTAGGCCGGCAGATGTGATGTAATTTTGTGGTTCACGAGGTTGAATATGTTGTGCTGCCCACATCTGATGTTGGCCGACATCTGTCGAAATTACCGAGCTGTCGGGCATCATATCGGATAGTTGTTTCATCAACAGTGGTGCATAAATTAGATCGCCAGGGTGGTTATAACGCCATTTAAAATCAGAACGTAATGTTTCACTGTGCTGTACCCACGCAGAGATGTCTTGTGACAGTTCTAATTGCGGTAAGATCACATTGATATCACCGCGTAGTGGCGCGTTTGCGATACGTAATTTATTAAATTCAGAGGCATCAATGTCAAGGTGAATAACTTTCGCATGCGGTGCAAAGGTATCAAGCTTGCCAGTTACGCGATCATCAAAGCGGGCACCCACTACAATCAATAAATCAGATTCTTGAACGACTAAGTTCGCCGCCTTAGTGCCGTGCATACCCAGCATGCCTAAATAATGGGGGTCGTGACGCTCTACTGTGCCCAGCCCTTTCAGTGTACTGACCGCTGGCATTGGGTTTAGTTTTAAAAAAGTACGTACGGTGTCGGTTGCTTTCGCTAGTTGAACACCACCACCTACATACAATACAGGGCGTTGGCTGGCGGCGAGAAGACGCTGCGCTTCAGCGATTGATTCTGACGTTGCAACCGGAATGCTTGGCTCTTCAATAAACGGCAGTAATTCAACAGGCGCTTGGGCGAGTTGTACGTCTTTGGCGATATCAACAATAACTGGGCCAGGTCGACCTGCTTTGGCAACAATAAACGCTTCAGCTAACGTGGGCGCGAGATCATTAATGTCTGTAACAAGGTAGCTGTGTTTGGTACAAGACAATGACATACCAATCACATCCATTTCTTGGAAGGCATCGGTGCCAATATGCGAGCTGGCTACCTGTCCAGTAATCGCAACCATAGGCACAGAATCAAGAAAAGCATCGGCTAATCCTGTTACAAGATTAGTGGCACCTGGACCGGATGTCGCCATGCATACAGCAACATCTTGAGTGGCTCTAGCCATACCAATCGCAGCCATTGCAGCACCCTGCTCATGACGGCAAAGAATGTGTTCGACGCCACCATCATAGAGTGCGTCATAGATTGGCATAATTGCGCCACCAGGATAACCAAATATCGTGGTTATCCCTTGTTGCTGCAGCGCGTGTACAACTAACTCTGCCCCTGTCATTGCTGCTCCTTAAAAACGTGCTTCCGCATTGCTTTTTATTGCTGATTTTGAATATTTAAAAAAGCCCCCGAACCTTTCAGTGCGGGGGCTTATGCGTTTGTTATGTTTCTTGCTACCTAACGCCTAGCATTCCCCTCGTGGTGACATAATCACCACGATGACGATAATAATGAGTTGTAGGGCTTTGGCGTTAAATGGCATTTATTGTCTGTCCGATTTTATTGATTAATTGTCGCTCTACCTAAGTGGTAACACAGACATGACTCGCATGACAAGAAAAAACTTATGATTTCTTTGCAAACAATCTGCATAAATAGGCTTTTTGTGAAACGAAATAGAAGCGTTTCATTAACTTATTAGTATGTAATCTAAACAGGACGATTAAGAATGACTCTTGCGATTGTTCACAGCCGAGCATGTGTGGGTGTTGACGCGCCCGCCGTTACCGTTGAGGTGCATTTGAGTAACGGAATGCCTGCCTTCAATTTGGTTGGGTTGCCAGAAACCACGGTCAAAGAGGCACGAGATCGGGTTCGCAGTGCGATTGTAAATGCGAATTTTGAGTTCCCTTCACGTCGTCTAACAGTCAACTTAGCACCCGCCGATTTACCCAAAGAAGGGGGGCGATTTGATTTGCCAATTGCGCTGGGTATTTTGGCTGCGTCGGGACAAATTCCGATGAATAAACTGCACGAATATGAATTTCTTGGTGAACTCGCATTATCGGGCGATTTACGCCCGGTTAAAGGGGCGTTGCCAGCAGCGTTAGCATCAACGAAGGCTGGACGATGTTTAATTGTTCCTGATGATAATGGCGATCAAGTTGCGCTGGTGGGGAAAGAAAAACATCGTTCTGCTGGCGATTTACTGGCTGTCTGTGGGCATTTATGTGGTCAACAACAATTGCAGTTACATCATCGAAACGAGGCTGAAATAGCCCAAGAACGCCCTAAAAATGATCGCGATATGCAAGATATTATCGGTCAGCAGCAGGGTAAGCGTGCGTTAGAGATTGCTGCGGCTGGTGGGCATAACTTATTGTTTTTAGGCCCACCAGGTACGGGTAAAACCATGCTGGCTTCTCGCCTGTGTGATTTATTGCCTGAAATGGGGCACACAGAAGCCCTAGAAACAGCATCTGTTGCTTCATTGACTCAGCAGTCATTGCATGAAGGTAACTGGCTTCAACGGCCTTTTAGAACCCCGCACCATTCAAGTTCGATGGCGGCTTTAGTCGGCGGGGGGTCTGTGCCTAAACCGGGTGAAATATCCTTGGCACATAATGGCATTCTCTTCTTAGATGAAATGCCAGAGTTTGGGCGAAAGGTCTTAGATTCACTGCGTGAGCCGTTAGAGTCTGGTGAAATTGTGATCTCTCGTGCAGCCAGTAAAACCTGTTTTCCTGCTCGTTTTCAATTGATTGGCGCCTTAAACCCTAGCCCTACAGGTTATTACGAAGGCAACCAGTCGCGGACTAACCCGCAAGCGATATTACGTTACCTTAGCCGTTTATCTGGTCCGTTATTGGATCGATTCGATATGTCGATAGAAATCCCAGGCCTACCACGTGGCACATTGGCTGAAGGGGGGGATCGAGGGGAGACCAGTGCGGTTATCCAACAGCGAGTTCATCATGCAAGAAAGGTGATGTTAGCCCGTGGCGGCAAGGTTAATGCCTTATTGTCTACTCGTGAGCTAGATATTCACTGTGCGCTAGTCAAAGAGGATGCAGAATTTCTAGAAAGCGCATTACATCAACTTGGTTTATCTATTCGGGCTTACCACCGAATCATTAAAGTGGCGCGAACGATTGCCGATCTAGCGGGGAAAGACAAGATAGAGCGTGGGCACCTTGCCGAGGCATTAGGTTATCGTTCGATGGATCGATTATTAAAGCGTTTAACTGCTCAAGTGGTTTGATCAAACGGAGGTGGATGTGGCTTATGAGTCAAGGACCGCGTCTAAGATACTAAGTTGGTTTTCATTGAAGACTTGAATGCCCATCTTTGTTAGTGCAGCTGCGGTTAAACCTTGCCCGGTAACCTTTGTGCCATTGAATTGCCCATTGTAAATAAAATGGCTGCCACATGAGGGGCTATTTTCTTTCAAGATCGCGAACTTGATATTATGTTGCTGGCACAGTCTGACGGCTTGATGTGCGCCTTGTAAAAAGGCGTCAGTAACATCGATATTGTTCTTGGTTCTGATGGTTCCGTCTGCTTGAATTTCTGCTGGCGGTCGAGGTGTGGGTAACCCACCAGAAACCTCTGGGCATAATATGATTAAGCGATCTTGTTGTATCCACTGTTGTAATAAGCTATAGGTCAGCTGGTTATCTTTTCCATCATAACGTACTGGTAAGCCATATAAACAGGCGCTGATGAGGATCTTATCCATAAAAAGTAATACCTAATGCGGGATAAAAAGAAGGGGCATATAAGCCCCCTTCTATACTGCTGTGTACTCGCTTGAATATTACTTTTTAAGTAAGAAATTCACTAACTCGAAGTACTCATCAGAAGATTGTATTTTACCTGTCTGTACTAGGTATTTATTGTTAACAATAATAGCTGGAACACCCGTTAGACCACTATCTTGGAAGCCTTTATCAAAACGATTAACCATCGAATTAACGGCAAAGCTATTGTAGGCACCATCGAAATCTTCTGCTTTAACACCTTCATCAACGAAGATTTGACGTAATTCTGCATCATTACGCGGTGGCTTTTTCATCCCATGAACACGATTGAAAAGTACTGGTGTCATCTTGCTATCGATACCGAGAACGATAGATGTCGCGAAAGCTTTACTCATGGATTTACCCATAGAGCCACCCATGAAAGAAACATGATTTTTCTGGAATTTAGCATTATCTGGCAGTTGCTTTTTCAGTTCCTGAATCATTGGCTCAAAGCTATTACAGTGTGGGCAATAGAAAGAGAAAAATTCTGTAACGATCGGGCTGCTTGATTTAGGTAGTTCAAGTACTTTGTAGTAATCGCCTTCAGTAAACTTGGCAGCTTGAACGGAAAAAGATAATAGTGCTACGCTCGCTAGAGCCAAAAGTTTCTTCATCATGTTGCGGTGTACTCCCTGAGTTTTAAGAAATAGCCTTTAGCTACTTTCCATTGTTTTATTTATGTTGTGTTATTTTCTAGATGATTACCACTGTGGCATTAGTTGCAGCGGCGGTTCATTTAATGTCGCGATTTGCTCTTTAAATGATAGCACTTGTCCTTCCCAGTATTTTGCATCTGCAAACCATGGGAATGCACGGGGAAATGCAGGATCTTGCCAACGTTTTGCCAACCAAGCCATGTAGTGAACCATTCTAAGACCGCGTAAAGGTTCAATAAGTTGCAATTCTTTTGGATTGAAATCAGAAAATTCAGTGTAAGCTTCTAACAAGGTATCAAGTTGTGCGAGTCGATCATTACGATCACCATTTAATAGCATCCATAAATCTTGGACTGCAGGACCATTACGCGCATCATCGAGATCGACGAATAAAGGGCCATCGCGCCATAAAATATTACCTGGGTGACAATCGCCATGTAAGCGAATGGATTGCCAATCAGAGTGCCAACGTTGGTCTAGCTCTTTAATGAGTAGATCGAGATCTGAGAAAAAAGTTTTTTTGAGGTAGTCAGGAATAAAATCGGCATCTTCTAAAATTTTACGTGGTTGATAAAGGTACTCATCAAGGCTCATTGTGGAACGATGAACAAAGCTTTTGCTTTTACCTATGTTATGGATACGCCCTAGATAGCGCCCCACCCACTCAAGTTGATCAATATTATCAACTTCATACTGACGACCCCCCATACTTGGAAATAAGGTAAAACGATGACCTTTAAAATGCGTTAAAGTCTCACCCGAAAATACGATAGGTGCCGCAACTGGAATTTCTTGATCCGCTAACTCAAGTGTAAAATCATGTTCTTCTTGAATCTGCTCGTTAGTCCAACGTTGTGGGCGATAGAATTTTGCCACGTAGCGGGCGCCATCATCAGCTTTAAACTGATAAACCCTATTTTCATAACTGTTTAGCGCCAGTAATCCTGATTCGGCATACACACCCACACTGTCGAGCGCATCGAGTAATAAATCAGGCGTGAGGTCAGAAAAACTAAAGCTTTGTTGAGTCATTGCGGCAACATCCAGAACCAAATTAGTGATGTATCTTATACCATCATAATAAAAAAGGGCCCTGTTCTGGCCCTTTTATTGATATTACTGATTAAGTAAGACTAGCGAAGTTCACCAATAAAACGACTTTCAGTCTGCAGTGTGGTTTCATTTTCGCCCTCGCCTTTGTGCAAAATAAAGGTGATATCGGCAATTGGCGCTTTCATAACATAAGGGTCAACGCCTAAGCTGATTGGCAAGGTATAGATTTCACCTGCAGACACTTTTACGGTTTGAGCGCCATACCATTCGATTTCTTCTAACCCTTCGACTGACAGCGAAAAGGTGGTGTCTTGTTGGGTTTTATTCAGAATTTTCAAGGTATAGGTATTTTCAACTAACCCTTCATTATTGATTCTAAATAGCTGGCTTCTATCACGAAGCACATCCAGCCCCATCGGTTGAACCGAGGCAATTAAGTAGAAAAATAATCCGCCCATTACCAACATGACTGCGCCATAGCCGATTAATTTAGGACGCATAACATGGGTTTTATGACCTTCTAGCTTGTGTTCAGTGGTATAGCTGATCAGCCCTTTTTCATACCCCATACGATCCATGGTTTTGTCACATGCATCGACACAAGCACCACAGTTAATACATTCATATTGCAGCCCATCACGAATATCAATGCCCGTTGGGCAAACCTGAACACATAAATCACAGTCAATACAATCGCCTAAGCCTAGTTCTTTCGGGTCTTTCTTGCGAGAACGAGGGCCTCGGGCTTCGCCTCGTTCCTCATTGTAACCGACAATATAGGTGTCTTTATCAAACATGGCTGATTGGAATCGTGCATATGGGCACATGTGAATACAAACAATTGATCGCATCCAGCCGGCGTTGGCATAGGTACATACCGCAAAAAATAGTACCCAGAAACCCGCCCAGAAGCTGACATTAAACGTAAAAAAATCGACTACTAAATCTTTGACAGGGACAAAGTAACCGACAAATGTAAGCCCTGTTGCGAGTGCTACTGCCCACCATGCGATGTGCTTGAGTATTTTTCTACCCAGTAGTTTTTTGGTTAGCTTGAGTGAATCTTGCTTACGGCGTTTATTGGCCGAGCCTTCTAGTTTTTCTTCGAACCAGATATAGATAAAGGTCCAGACTGTTTGCGGACAGAAATACCCACACCAAACACGCCCTAAAAAGGTGGTAACAAAAAAGAGTGCGAACGCGGCAATCATGAAAAATGATGCCAGAATGGTGAGATCTTGAGGCCATAATGTCGTGCCAAAGAAGTTAAATTGCTGCTGACCGATATCTAACAAGATTGCTTGTCGATCACCATAAGGAATCCAGGGTACGCCCATAAAGAGCACCATTAATAGCCACCCCATCCGCTGGCGAAGTTGCTGATAAACCCCTTTTACGGCACGGACATAAATTTGGTTGCTTGGATTAAAACGATCTGATGTGCCTTTATGTGTTTTGGGGTTAAATTGTTGAGGGGTGACATCCTTTATTTTAATTTTCTCTTGGCTCATGACATTACTTTCCTTGGATTTCCTTGCACTGACACAGCAAAAGGATCGGTTCAGATACGTTGCCTGACCGTTAATGTAAATAATTACCGATAGATGTTATCAGTTGATTATATAACAGTCATTTTTCTGATTACTCTAACAAGGTCATAGTTTCAGCAATAGGTGCAGATGACAGCCCCAAAGGGTGTAACAGATGAGAAGTTAAAATAGGCTGATCTGATGTTCAGCCATATATGATGGGAATTCTGGGGGGTTACTTGATTATGCCACGTGCACGAAGAATGGCGGTTTTGAAGTCATTCTCACAATCTTTAGCGATGCCTGGGATCATGGCATTCTCGTCGCTATTACGCATTTTCAGATGATAAATCAGGATATCGTCAGTTAAATCTTCTAATTTACCTTCATACTTTGCTTCTTCTGCTAGTTTCAGTAGAAATTGAACTAAATTTAGGTCTGAATTTTTTTTCCATTCAGGGTGGATTAACTCGATAAGCTCGTTTACACGATGCGTTTTCATTACTTTCTCCAAAATTAAGGCTGAGCAAATATTGATATAATTTTATTATGAAATAATTATATCAAAAAATGCGTTGATTCAAACTGGAGACAGCAACGGAATTTGCTTATTGGGGATGGGTTTGAAAAGTTGATTCGATTAGATAAACAAAAGGCAGTGAAATGATCACTGCCTTTGAGTTACATCATGAATACTTACGCAGCTTGTTCATCAGTAACCGGATTGGTTAAAACGGGCTGAGAGGTTGGTATTGCATGAATATCAGCGGTGCTTTGCGGTACATTTTTAGGTTTAAATGTCGGCGCATGAGCGGTACTGCGTAAACGTGATGGACTGCGAGGGGTATTTCTTACATACCTGACGGGAGATGCGGGTCGCATGATTCACCAATAGTCAGGCTCATCCGTGGCCAAAAAAGAATAAACAATCATTAAGCAGGGGTATCCCCATAGGCAAAGCCCATCCAGAACAAAATGACCGGGTTGTTTGGTATTATTTTCGGCGCTGAGAATAGCAGCAAGGTGCCGATAAGTCGAGCGATGCATCAACGGAAGATGATGGTAATTATGCTGATATTTGGCTGAAAATAGAGAATGCGTTGTTATGTGTAGCAACTGTGAAGATAAGCGGTTCCAGCACCGTGACTTTGTGATGTAATGCGCAATATAAAAATTGGCAACTATTATAAAAATAGCCGTAGAGGGAACATTGATGGAACAGCAGAAAAGTGTACTTAATCGTAACTTGTCTTATAAGTTAGCAGAATCGATTGGTCGAAGTATTTTACAAGGGGAAAATGCCCCTGGTGATATTTTACCGGGTGAAATTGAACTTGGTGAAATGTACGGTGTGAGCCGTACTGCGGTACGTGAGGCGATTAAAATGCTTGCTGCGAAAGGCATGGTACATCCTCGCCCCCGTATTGGTACGCGTGTATTACCGAAGCGTAATTGGAATTACTTGGATCAGGACTTATTGGCATGGTTAAATTTTAGTGAGCATTCAGAGCTGGTTGCAGAATTTCAACAGGTTCGTATGACATTAGAGCCAGAAGCGGCGGCATTAACGGCATTAAATGCGAGTGATGCTGATCGTGAAGAACTGCAGTATTTAATGCAAGAAATGCACCTGCTAGGGGATGATTTTAATCAAGATAAATGGATTGAAATTGATACTCGTTTTCATCAGTTAATTTATTTTGCATCAGGTAATCATTTTATCAGCCCATTTGGTAACTTGTTTAAAGCTGTATTTGAAAACTATTTCCGCATTATCACTCGTGAACGCTTACTTAAATTGGATATTCATCAGCGAATTGTTGACGGTATTATTGCTCGCGATCCCGATCGCGCACGTCAAGCAACCGTCGACTTACTTAAGTAATCAATAACCTTGTTGGTATCAGTTGCCTCAAAAATGACAATGAATTTTTAAAGAGCTTGCGGTTTTGTTTCTACCTTTGCAAGATAAACAAACTGATTTCATATGATTCTTTAACCGTTTCATTGTCATTTTTAACAGGAGTTTTCATGTCTTTCTTTCGTAAGAGTTTTGCCAGTTTAGGGATTGGTGCTGCAAAAGTTGATACTGTTTTAAAGCGTGATGTGTTGATTCCTGGTGAAAAGCTACCTGTAGTAATTCATGTCCAGGGGGGAGCAACCGAGCAGCAGATCGATAATATCAACGTGCAGCTATGTTGCCGCTATATTGATGAAGTGCCTGTCAGTCGTGGTGATAGCGAGCACCGTAAAGAAAAAAGACCGCAAACCTGTGTCTTGGCTTCATGGTCGCTGCCAGAATCATTTGTTATCGGCGTTAATGAAGAACGCGAATTTGACGTTGATTTTGAGTTGCCATTCAATACTCCGGTGACAATTGGTGATGCTAAAGTGTGGCTCGATACCTACCTTGATATACCTTTAGCACGCGATCCTAAAGATACCGATACACTGACTGTACGTCCTGAACCATTGATGGATGGTGTTTTTACCGCATTAGAAAACGCAGGGTTACGTATTCTTCAAGTGGAATGTGAAGCTGCTTCTGGGTTTGATTTACCGTTTGTACAAGAATTCGAATTTGTACCCGTATCAGGGCCATATCATGGTCTTTGGCGTGAGCTTGAAGTTGTCGCTTATCGAGACTGTGATGGTTTGCAACTATGGTTTGAACTCGATCGACGCTTAAAGGGGATTTCAGGGATGTTATCTGGGTTTTTAGGCCGGGGTGAGTTGAAGCGTCATTGCCATATTTCAGCGCAATGCACACCGACTGAAGCTGGTCAGAAAGTGCTCGATTACCTTGATCAAACAACCTAAAATTGTGTTGGCCCTTTTCATGACGAGAAGGGGCTGATGTGTTGATATTGATGAATGGAAAATTCAGCTTACACGTGTACCCTGAAATGTGTCATACTGCTTTTCTATTGAGTATTAACGCTATCGGGAGCTGAGGATGGTAAAGAGTGTCGCACTGAAGCAAGGTTATTCAGTGACAGAAGAAATCGCGAATAGTGTTAGCCATGGTTTAGGTTTAATTTTCGGTATTGTTGGTTTGGTACTGTTACTGAACCAGGGCAACGCTGAGAATGCTGACTTTATGAGTATGGCGAGCTTGAGCATTTATGGAAGCAGTATTATTTTACTGTACCTCGCCTCAACGCTTTACCATGCTATCCCTTATGAACGTGCTAAGCGGGCTTTAAAAACGTTTGATCATAGCGCTATCTTTTTATTAATTGCTGGCACTTATACTCCTTTCTTATTGATCTCTTTACGTACCCCATTGGCTATTACCTTAATGTCTGTCATATGGGGACTTGCCATTATTGGCATTGCTCTCAAAATTATCTTTGTGTACCGGTTTAAGCGCTTATCTTTGATTACTTATCTGACGATGGGTTGGTTATCTGTGATTGTGGTCTATCAGTTAGCGATCTCAATTTCGACTGGTGGCTTAGTATTATTGGGTTTAGGCGGGGTTATTTATTCGTTAGGTGTGTTTTTTTACGTGAATAAACGCATTCCTTATAACCACGCGATTTGGCATATGTTTGTTTTAGGTGGAACGGTCTGCCATTTCTTTGCCATTTATTATTACGTTAAACCGATTTAATGATTCCAAGTAGCCTTATCCGTTCTCATTCTCGCTGAAATAAGTACCTTGAGTTAAGTTATTCGGCATACACGCTTTGGTACAGATAGAAAAAAAGAGAGCATATATGCTCTCTTTTTTATTGGTAACAGTATATTAGTCACGCCAAAATGCAGGAAAAAAGACCACGAGCACGGTGAGTATTTCCAAGCGTCCCATTAACATTCCAATGCTTAATGTCCATTTAGCCATATCGGGTAAGCTGGCAAAATTACCCGTTGGTCCAATAATACTTCCCATTCCAGGACCTACATTGGCAACGGCGGTAACAGCACCTGTAATACTGGTGACAGGATCTAAGCCAAGTATGCCTAATATCGCGGCAATAACCACAATGGTCAGAATAAAAGTTAGCGCAAAAGCTACAACCGAACGTACGATACCATCAGTGACTGGGCGACCATTATAGCGTTGGATAAATACACCTGAAGGATGAACCAGCTGCATCATCTGTTTGCGTAACAAGGCAAAAGCGACTTGAAAACGGAAGATTTTAATCCCCCCCGATGTCGATCCTGAACACCCACCCACCAACATAATGAAAGCAAAAATGATGCTGGGTAGCGGTCCCCATGCAGTGAAGTCATCAAGGCCAAACCCTGTTGTTGTCACCACAGAAATTATATTAAACAGCGATACGCGCAGTGCATCAATAAAGTTGTAGTCCAGCTTCCAGGTTAACCAAAGTGCAACCACTAATCCTGCTGATAGTACTAATAAAGTGAAGCCTCTTACTTGGGCATCTGCAAATAGAGCTCCTGGGCTTCTTTTTCGCAGTGCTTGTACAAATAAGAGGAATGGTAAACCACCCGCGAACATAAAGAAGGTTGCAACCCAATGTGCGCTGTGGGAAAAGTTATTCATTGAGCTATCAGAGGTTGAATAGCCACCTGTTGATAAGGTGGTAAAAGCATGGTTTATTGCATCAAACGTATTCATGCCTGTCATTACAAAACCAATGATGCACAATATAGTTAAGGTTATGTAAACATTAACTATATTCTTGGCAACACTTTTGGTTCTTGGTGAACTTTTTTCTGACCAATCTGACGATTCGGTTTGGAACAGTCGCATCCCACCTACGTTTAACATGGGTAGAATGGCGACGCCCATTACAATAAATCCAATACCACCTAGCCATTGTAATGTTGAACGCCAAAGCAGAATACTGGGTGCCATATCATCTAACCCACTAAGCACCGTTGAGCCCGTTGTCGTAATGCCCGACATGGTTTCGAAGTAGGCATCGGTAAAGCTGATGTGATTGATGAAGACAAAAGGCAGTGCCGCAAAGGCGCTGGAAATTGTCCACACTAAGGTTGTGATCAGGAACATCTCCCTGACCCCCAGCTTAAACTCTTTGGTTTTACCAAATGTTAGACATAGAAAAGCCACGGTATGAGTAATAATAACCGCGGTGGCGAAATCGATGAACCCACCAGTACCTGTAAAAAAGGCAACCAGGGTTGGGATGTACATGAAAAGGGCGATTTTAGATAAAACCAACCCGATCACGAACATTATGGGACGGAAATTAACCATAAGTTATAGGAAAAATGGGCTAGGTTGGAAGAGACGCTCAACATCAGGGATGTATTTTTTGTCGACGAGGAACATAACAACATGATCATCTTGTTCAATCATGGTTCGGTCGTGAGCAATTAAGACTTCATTACCACGGACGATTGCGCCAATGGTCGTGCCTGGTGGTAGCTTGATTTCACCAATGGAGCGACCAACAACTTTAGAGGTCGTTGAATCACCATGGGCTATTGCCTCAATCGCTTCAGCTGCTCCGCGACGTAATGACGATACATTGACAATATCGGCTTTTCGTACGTGAGTTAATAATGCTGAAATCGTCGCTTGCTGTGGCGATATTGCAATATCAATCGCCCCGCCCTGCACTAAATCGACATAAGCCCCGCGCTGAATAAGCACCATGACTTTTTTGGCTCCCATGCGTTTAGCAAGCATGGCAGACATGATGTTTGCTTCATCATCGTTAGTCACAGCAATAAATACATCAATTTGTTCGATGTGCTCTTCACTTAATAACTCTTGATCGGATGCATCACCACAGAACACGATGGTGTTTTCGAGCATTTCAGACAAGCTTTCAGCGCGCTCAGGATTACGCTCAATGAGCTTAACACTATAAGCCTGTTCTAATCGACGGGCGAGACCGGCACCAATATTACCGCCACCGACGATCATTAAACGCTTATAAGGTTTTTCTAGACGTTGAAGTTCACTCATCACCGAGCGAATATGATTGCTGGCTGCAACGAAGAATACTTCATCATCGGCTTCAATAATGGTGGTGCCTTGAGGACGAATCGGTTTGCCTTGGCGAAAGATAGCCGCAACACGGGTGTCGATATGTGGCATGTGCTCACGTAATGCTGATAATGCATTACCGACTAATGGCCCACCGTAATACGCTTTAACGGCAACTAAACCGACTTTATCTTCGGCAAAACTGACAACCTGCAGTGCGCCAGGGTATTCAATTAAGCGTTCGATATACCCTGTTACCAGCTCTTCTGGAGCAATCAAGTGATCGACAGGAACAGCATCTGATTGGAATAAAGAATCTTTTTCTTTGAGGTATTCCGGAGAGCGGATACGAGCGACGCGGTTAGGGGTATTAAATAAAGAAAATGCAATTTGGCAGGCAATCATATTGGTTTCGTCAGAATTGGTGACCGAAACTAACATATCAGCATCCTGAGCCCCTGCTTCACGTAGAGTACGTGGATGGCTCGCAAAACCCTGTACAACCCGAAGGTCGTATTTATCTTGCAGTTCTCGCAGACGTTCTGGGTCTTTATCAACAATCGTTATGTCGTTGTTTTCACCGACAAGGTTCTCTGCCAGTGTGCCACCGACCTGACCTGCGCCGAGAATGATGATTTTCATAGCATATGCCTGATTAAAGTATTCTGTGTAGGTTACTACGCTTCTAACTCAAGAGCATAATGATATGTCTTGAGTTAGAACGATTTAGGCTTTTTGAGGTACGCTTTGGTGTTAGCTTTTTTGCAGAACAGCGTAGTAGAAACCATCCATATCAGATTCACCCGGTAAGATCTGACGACCAGGTTGTTCCACATCACTATCGGCTTCTTGTCCACGATTGATCAAGGTCGCATCGGCTGTGCGGGCAAGGAATGCTTTCACTTGTTCGCTGTTTTCTTGTGGTGTAATCGAACAGGTCGCATATACCAAGATGCCACCAGATTTCAGCTGTAACCACATAGCATCAAAAATCTCAGCTTGAAGGATTGCGAGCGCTTCAATGTCGCTTGCTCGACGCAACCATTTAATATCTGGATGACGACGAATAACCCCCGTGGCAGAACAAGGTGCATCGAGTAAGATGCGGTCAAATTTTTCACCGTGCCACCAATCAGCAGGGTAACGTGCATCGGCACACAATACTGTTGCATCAAGCTTAAGGCGGGCAAGGTTTTCATGAACACGGGTTAAACGGCGTTCATCACAGTCAATGGCAACCACTTTAGCCGTTGGTTGACGCTCCATGATATGTGCAGTTTTACCACCAGGCGCTGCACAGCAATCAAGAATCAGTTCGCCAGCTTGTGGTTGCAAGAAATCGACTGCTAATTGGGCGGCACCATCTTGTACTGATGACCAGCCATCAGCAAAACCAGGCAGTTTGCTCACATCGCAAGGTGACAACAAACGAAGTGCATCAGCGGCTTCTGGGTGTAAGTCTGTCTCGATGCCAACATCATTAAGTAATGCGCGGTATTCATCGCGCGTATGGTGTTGGCGGTTGACGCGCAACCACATTGGGGCTTTGGTGTTATTAGCTGTAACAATCGCTTCCAACTGCTCAGGATAGCTAGCTTTCAGCATTTTTAATAACCAACCTGGATGGCCATATTTACCGGCATCGTGGCTGACTGATTGTGCATCTAGCTGTTCTTGTTGGCGCTGGTAGTTACGTAAAATGGCATTAATTAAGCCACGTAGCTGGGTTTTCTTGAGATCTTTAGTGGCATTAACTGTTTCGGCGACAGCAGCATGAGCGGGAATACGCATATGACCTAGTTGGTATAAACCCACTAAAATCAAATGGTGGAAAACGCGTTGCTTACCTTTTAAAGGCTTGTCCATTAGGTGAGTAGTAATCGACTCTAAACGGGGTAACCAGCGTAATACGCCGTAGCAAATCTCTTGCAGCAAAGCATGATCACGTTCTCGAATGTTCTGCTGGGCTGCTGGTAGTGCAGCTGAAAGGGATTGCCCCTGATCAACAACCTGAAAAACAACCTGGGCTGCTGCGGCTCTTACGTTCATGCGTATTTCCTGAATTTATTTTTAACGACGTGGAAAATAAAAAGCCAGTGATTGGGCACTGGCTTTAACATTACAGTTGAGTGCCAGGTTCAAACCACTCTCGGCGCGAGTTTAAAATATCTTGCGCTTTCATGGCTTTCTTTCCTGGAGGTTGAAGTTCGATAAGGCGAAGTGCACCTTTACCTGTCGCAACCGTGATGCCTTGTTTATCGGCTGATAAAATTGTTCCCGGTGTTTTACCTTGGTTGTCAGCTTCAACAACGGCATGCCATACTTTGACATTTTGTTCAGCAACAGCAAAGTAGCTCATTGGCCATGGGTTAAATGCGCGAATACAACGCTCAATCGCGGTTGCTTCCATTGCCCAGTCAATTTTAGCTTCTTCTTTACTCAACTTCTTTGCGTAATTAGCAAGTTCATCATTTTGCTTTTTAGCAATGGCAGTGCCTGCTGAAATCTCAGATAGACAGTCAATTAAAGCATTAGGACCTAATCCCGCCAGCTTGTCATACATCGTCGCACTGGTATCTGTTGGCTCGATAGCTAGTGTGGCGATAGTTAGCATATCACCCGTATCAAGGCCTTCATCCATTTGCATGATGGTTACACCGGTTTCTTCATCGCCAGCCCAAATTGAGCGTTGGATCGGTGCAGCACCACGCCAGCGTGGCAAAATAGAACCATGTACATTGATACAACCCAGTTTAGGCGTATCTAACACAATTTTAGGCAGTAGTAGGCCATAAGCTACGACGACCATGATATCGGCATTTAACGCCGCAAGTTCTTGTTGCGCGTCTTCATTGCGCAATGATGCTGGTTGATACACGGGCAGATCATTTTCTAACGCAATATTTTTAACCGGGCTCGCGGTTAATTTTTTACCACGACCAGCAGGACGATCTGGTTGGGTATATACGGCGATAACTTCATGCTGTGAAGACAACAACGCCGCCAGATGACGGGCGGCGAAGTCAGGTGTACCAGCAAATACAATACGTAACGGTTTGCTCAAGGTAACCTCGGATTAATTAGTCTTTGTCGTTAAAACGCTTCATTTTCTCTAGTTTCTGTTTAATACGCTGACGTTTTAAAGGCGACAGGTAATCAACAAACAACTTGCCAGCTAAGTGATCAAGTTCGTGCTGTACACAGATTGCAAGCAGGTCATCGGCTTCGAATGAGAACGGGTTACCATCACGATCAAGTGCTTTAACAGAAACTTCTGCCGCACGAGGAACTAATGCTCGAGAGCCTGGTACCGATAGACAGCCTTCTTCAATCCCATCTTCACCACGTTTATCTGTGATTTCTGGGTTGATCAGTACCATTGGTTGGTCACGCTCTTCAGAAATATCGATCACCACAATACGTTGATGAATATCAACTTGGGTTGCGGCTAAACCGATACCTTCTTCGTCGTACATGGTTTCTAGCATGTCATCGACGATGTTCTGGATTTCTGGTGTTATTGCTTCAACTGGCTTAGCAATAGTACGCAGGCGTTCATCAGGGAATGTTAATACTTGCAATAGAGACATAGATACTCGAAAAAATTAAACTGTTTTGAAAATGAAAATTACTTACTTGTTCTAATTCTAGTCATTTTAAAGATCAAATAACAGCATTGGCTGCATAACATTGTAAGCGATAACGATGGGTGGCAACGATTCTTTGCATTATTGGTGAATAGAATGAACACAATGTAATGCCGTAGATTGGAGGCAGTCAGCAAACTTGCTCGGTATCAGATGTATACGAACGAATAAAAGTTGAACTGTGCCTAAAACCGTTTCCTCCTGATTAGGTTACTTTGGACATCTTTTAAAACGAATGCCACCGTTGCTTCTTGTATTTATATGATTCTGTAATCATCGACAAGGAAGGCACAACATGAGGCTGGGCGTCTTATTGTTTATTCTGATATCTTCATTACCAGTTCGTTGGGCAAACGCTGAGTTACCGATTGTTGATAAAAATATTCCTGAAATTTATATTGTTAAAAAAGGCGATACGCTATGGGATATCTCTGCCTACTTTCTTGATAATCCTTGGTTATGGCCTCAACTTTGGCAGGCGAACAATTATATTCAAAACCCTCATTTAATCTATCCGGGTGATAAATTGCATCTGGTATGGATAAATGGTCGTCCGCAATTACAGTTAAAAAAGACCGTTGTGCTATCGCCTCAGATCCGGATTAAGCACTCTGCTATTACCACGCTACAAGAAACATTACTCTTTCCTTATTTAGCTGAAAATAAATTGATCACAGCCAAAAGCGCAGCTCAACTTCCTCGGGTTTTGGGGGCAAGTGATAAGAAGGGATACATGTCATCAGGTGACAGGATCTGGGTTGATACCGAGTTATTGTTAGGCACTGAGTGGTGGGTATATCGTGTTGAAACTGATTTTACCCGTAACGATGAGACCAAAGCGAAAGTCGTGTCACTCAAAGAGATTGCCAAGCTGAGAACGTCAGAAATACAAGAGAATATGAGCTTGATGACGGTGGAATCTTTTCGTCAAGAGATCAGTCAGAACGACATTTTATTGCCTGCACCATTAGATAGTGCAGCTGTTGATATGAACTTTTCACCATCAGCAGCACCTGCCGAGATTCAAGCCAGTGTGTTAGGGCACTTAGAAGGACATGAGTATATAGCGACATCTCAAGTTGTTGTACTTGATCGTGGTCATTTAGATAATCTCGCGGCAGGCAATGTATTACAGTTATTTAGACCTGGCGCGGAAGTAACAGGAGATAAAGGTAATTATGCGTATAAAAAAACACAACACTGGTTATCTGCAAAACGACAACTCAGTAATCTGTATATTGGCGAAGTAATGGTTATCCGTCCATATGAGTATTTTAGTTTAGCAGTCGTAACACGTAGCCTAGAGCCCTTTCGTGCTGGTGTGCTTGCGTTACCTCCATATTTAGTTGAATGATGACAATATTAGAAAGTTGGCTAATTCTAGCGGCGGTCCCATATTTAGGGGGTTGTAGAATTAGCAAATTATTGCAATATGCGACGCCGATAGAATTAATCGAAATGCCCGCCGAGCAACTTCGTGCCATTGGCTTATCATCAGCGCAAGTTGCAGCATTGCATAACCCCAAACGGCAACGTATTGATCATGCACTAATATGGGCAGAGCAAAATAATCACACCATTCTTACCTTAGACTCTCCTTTTTACCCTGCTTTATTAAAAGAAATAGCATCTGCCCCGCCTTTGCTGTTTGTTCGTGGTGAAGATCGTTGGTTACGTGAACCCCAACTGGCCGTTATTGGCAGCCGTTCTGCCAGTCTTGATGGGCGTGAGGCGGCGTATGATTTCTCTGCGGCATTGGTTGCCGCTAATTATGTTGTTACCAGTGGCTTAGCATTAGGCATCGATGGTCAAGCGCATTATGGCGCATTAAAAAATGGTGGTGCGACAATTGCAGTATTAGGTTCAGGACTTAACCATATTTATCCTGCGAGTCATCGAACCCTTGCCAGTCAAATTATCGAGCAAGGTGCTCTGGTTTCTGAGTTTTGGCCTGATGAAAAACCGCGGCCACAAAATTTCCCTCGTCGTAATAGAGTGATCAGCGGGCTGTCGGTTGGTGTTCTTGTTATAGAGGCTGCAGAGCGAAGTGGCTCATTAATTACGGCACGCTATGCTTTAGAGCAAGGACGAGATGTTTTTGCCTTACCCGGTTCGATTCATAATCCTGGCAGTCGAGGTTGTAATGCCTTGATAAAATCTGGTGCTAAACTGGTAGAAAGTCCGGTCGATATATTTGAAGAGGTAGGTGCGCTGACGGAATGCGCAATAAATAGCCAAATGAACTTGTCGTTGCCACAACCTGAAAATGAAAAATTGCCATTTTCAGCCGTGTTGGCTACCGTAGGCAAAGAAGCAATACCCGTTGATGTGGTTGCTGAACGCTGTAAACTGCCCATACATGAAGTTATGATGCAATTACTAGATTTAGAATTGCAAGGCGTTGTGAGTACAGTGCCCGGTGGTTATATCAGAACGAGGAGGGGCTAGTCATGATGGATATTCTTATGTACCTGTTTGAAACCTATATCCAAAGCGACGTGGAGCTATTGGTTGATCAGGATGAACTTTCAGATGAGCTTAGTCGTGCCGGATTTCATCAAGATGATATCTACAAGGCATTAAACTGGCTTGAAAAGCTTGCTGCTCTGCAAGAAACAGAAACCATACCGTACATGAATAATAGTGCGATAACGTCTATTCGTGTTTATATTCCACAAGAGATGGCTCGAATGGATGTAACATGTCGCGGATTTTTGACCTATTTAGAGCAAATTCATGTATTAAGTGCCGATACGCGTGAGATGGTTATTGATCGTGTGATGGAACTAGAAACAAGCGACTTTGTATTAGATGATTTGAAGTGGATTATTTTAATGGTGCTCTTTAACGCACCTGGTAATGAAAATGCTTACACTCAGATGGAAGAACTGCTTTACGGAGCAGAAGATGGATACATTCACTAATTATCGATAACCCTGCCCTAGCGAGTAATATGTAGTATGGCCGGCAAAGTTCACGACCAGTTATTTGATGCCCATGAGCATGCGTTAGAGCAAGAAGAACCCTGCCCGACCTGTGGTGGTCAATTACAAACGCGTTATGGCAAGCGTGGTCCTTTTCTTGGGTGTTCAAATTACCCTGAGTGTGACTTTATTCGTCCACTTAATCAGAACGACGGGCACATAGTGAAGCACCTTGGTAAGCCATGTCCTATTTGCGATAATGAACTGGTTTTACGACAAGGTCGCTTTGGGATGTTTATCGGTTGTGCGAGTTTTCCTGATTGCCAGCATATTGAGCCCTTAGAGAAAAAAGCGGACGATACTCAAATTTTGTGTCCAGATTGTCACAAAGGGCACCTCGTTCAACGAAAGTCTCGTTATGGCAAAGCATTCTTTGCTTGCGACCAATATCCAGCATGTCGTTTTGCTGTAAACAATAAGCCTGTCGCACAGCAATGTGAAACTTGTGGTTTTCCTTTATTAATAGAGAAAAGTTTTGCAACTGGCATCAAGTTGCAATGTGCAGATAAGAAGTGTCACCACATTCAACAATAATCGCTATCGATCTATTCGAAATTTCCTTTATAATACTGACGCAAACGATTACGTCACTTAAATATGGAAGGAAAGATGATGACTAAGCCATTTGTAGCTGTTTTGATGGGCTCAGATTCAGATTTGCCAGTAATGCAGGCAACGCTTGATGTTTTAAAATCTTTTGAAATTACTACTGAAGTGAAAGTTACTTCTGCTCACCGTACACCAGTAGCAACGCATAGCTATGTGACTGATGCTGAAGCGCGTGGTTGTGGCGTATTTATTTGTGCCGCAGGCTTAGCTGCTCACTTAGCTGGTGCTGTTGCAGGTATTACAACATTACCTGTTATCGGTGTGCCAATTGATGCCGGCCCTCTACAAGGTATGGATGCATTGCTTTCAACAGCAATGATGCCTGGTGGTGTGCCTGTTGCTACTGTTGCAATTGGCAGTGCTGGTGCAAAAAATGCTGGTTACTTAGCGGCTCAAATTCTAGCGACTGGCGACAAAGAGCTAGCATTAGCAGTAAAAGCTGATCGTCAAAAGAACGCTGAAGCAGTTATTGCGAAAGATGCTGCTTTACAAGAGCGTCTAAAGGGCTAAATAATAGCCATTGAATTTAAGAGGCGCTCTCTTTAGAGCGCCTTTTTTATTGCATTTAATATGGTTATTTACGAGGTCGATATGGACAACTTGCAGCAAGTTGTATCTGCGTTACAAAGCGGAGAGGTCATTGCTTACCCGACAGAGGGTGTATTTGGTGTTGGGTGCGATCCTGATAATCCACAAGCTATCGAAAAGCTACTTGCTTTAAAACAGCGTCCGATCGAGAAAGGTTTGATTTTGATTGCGGCAAATTATCAACAACTACAGCCGTATATTGATGATACCCAGCTTAGTGATTTACAAAAGCAGAAAATATTTTCGACCTGGCCTGGGCCTGTTACCTGGGTGATGCCTGTGAAGAAAGGTATTTCCCCTCTTTTGACAGGTAAATTTACATCCATCGCCGTTCGAGTGAGTGATCACCCTTTAGTGCAAAAGCTTTGTCATCAGTTTGGTAAACCTATCACCTCCACCAGTGCGAATTTAACTGGCTTACCACCGTGTAAGACTGTGGCTGAAGTACATAGTCAGTTAGGTGAGCACTTAAGTGCTATTTTAGAAGGTGAGACTGGTGGACGTGAAAACCCAACAGAAATTCGAGATGCATTTAGTGATACTGTACTGCGTCAGGGTTAGTGGTTAGCTAGAACAAGGATAAATAATGGAACATGTTGATAAACACGCAGTGAAAGCTTTTTTATTGTCGCTTCAAGATCAAATATGCCTAAGCTTGGAAAACCAAGACAAGAGGGCAGTATTTGAACAAGATGAATGGCAACGTGAACAAGGTGGCGGTGGCCGTAGCCGTGTTCTTCGTCAAGGAAGTGTGTTTGAGCAAGCTGGCGTTAATTTCTCCCATGTTTTTGGTACTAAAATGCCAGCTTCTGCTACTGCTCACCGTCCTGAACTCGCAGGTCGTAGTTTTGAAGCGATGGGCGTGTCATTAGTTATCCATCCTAATAGTCCCTATATCCCGACATCTCATGCCAATGTACGTTTCTTTATTGCTGAAAAAGAAGGTGAAGCACCAGTATGGTGGTTTGGTGGTGGTTTTGACTTAACCCCTTTTTATCCTTTTGAAGAAGATTGTCAGCATTGGCATAACACAGCTAAGCATTTATGTGCCCCATTTGGTGATGATATTTATGACCAGCATAAAGCATGGTGTGATAAATACTTTTTCTTACCTCACCGTAATGAAACGCGCGGTGTCGGTGGTTTGTTTTTCGATGATTTGAATGAGTGGGGCTTTGAACAAAGCTTTGCTTATACACAAGCGGTTGGTAACGGCTTTATTGACGGGTACTTGCCTATTGTTCAACGTCGCCAAGATATCCCTTATGGTGAGAGAGAACGTGAATTTCAGCTATATCGTCGAGGGCGCTATGTTGAATTTAACTTGGTGTATGACCGAGGCACGCTGTTTGGATTGCAAAGCGGTGGTCGTACCGAGTCAATCTTAATGTCAATGCCACCGCTCGCTCGCTGGGAATACTGTTATGAGCCTAAGGTCGGATCAGCGGAAGCTGATTTGTATGAAAACTACCTTAAGCCGCGAGAATGGTAGCAGTACGAACTGTTTGAGCTTCATTTAATGCAGTGATAGGGTCGATTTATCGGCCCTTAATTGACTTCAAGTTTTTTGGATTACGAGCACATGGATAAGTACGTTGTTTTTGGCAACCCTATTGCACAAAGTAAATCACCTTTCATTCATACATTATTTGCCCGTCAGACATCGCAGAAGATGGAATACACGGCAGAGCTAGCGCCAGCTGATGGTTTTAAATCTGCTGCGGATAACTTTTTCTCTGCGGGAGGGCGAGGCTGCAATATCACGGCACCTTTCAAAGAGGACGCATATCAATATGCGACTCAACTTTCCGAACGCGCTAAATTAGCCGGTGCTGTCAACACGCTCAAGAAGCTAGATGACGGTGGTATCTTAGGAGATAACACTGATGGTGAGGGTCTAGTTCAAGATTTATTACTCAATCAAGTTGAATTGGCTGGTAAGCGTATTTTGCTAGTTGGAGCTGGTGGAGCTGCACGTGGTGTTATTTTACCTTTGCTTGCTCAAAACCCTGCCGAGTTAGTAATAACTAATCGCACATTATCTAAAGCACAGCAGCTGGCTGAACTATTTGCGTCTTTTGGTTCTGTTTCGTCGGCTGCAATCGATACACTGAATCAACCGAATTTTGATGTGATCATTAATTCAACTTCTGCAGGATTAAGTGGGCAGTTGCCTGGCTTGCCAGAAAGTCTGATCAAACATGATATGGTTTGTTATGACATGGTTTATAGCGCTCAAATTACCGCGTTCAATTTATGGGCTAGAGATTTAGGTGCTGGAAAAGTAGTTGATGGGCTAGGTATGCTTGTTGGTCAAGCTGCAGAAAGCTTTATGTTATGGCGAGGGTTACGCCCTGGTGCCAAGCAGGTATTGCGAGAGTTACGCCGTATGCTTCAGGAGTAATGAGAACGAGATGAATCAAAATATTTTATTTTCCGACCTTCAAAACTGGGATGGTGACAAGCAAGCCGTCAACTTCCCTGCCCAGCAAGGTGGAGCGTTGATTACTTGTTGGGTAAGTCTTAAATGGCTGCAGCAACATACCTTACAGCCACTAGTCACTGAATCTGAGATCCTCGCTGCCTTCTCTGCCAATCGATTTGATTTAGAGGAGTTGGCAGAAGAGCAGATAGAAGATGAAGAGTTTGATAGTGAAGGTTGTATCTTTATTGGTTAAAGATTTTCACTTTCAGCTAAGTACTCATTTTTAAGCCTGACATAGTTATCAGCTGACGTTGGAAGAAAGGCGCGTTCGTTATCAGTTAATGGGCGCGCTTGTTTAACAGGGCTACCTATATAGAGGAAACCACTTTTAAGTACTTTGCCTGGTGGTACTAAACTTCCCGCTCCAATAATGACGTCATCTTCTATAATGGCGCCATCTAATAGAATTGCACCCATTCCGACTAATACACGATGACCAACATGGCAGCCATGTAACATTGCTTTGTGCCCTATTGTCACATCATCACCAATAATTAAAGGATGACCAGTGGGGTTATTGGGTGTTTTCCGTGTGACATGTAAAACAGCCCCGTCTTGTACATTGCTTCTTGCGCCAATTTTGATGTGGTTTACATCGCCTCTTGCTGCCACCAAAGGCCAAATACTGGCATCAGCGTTTAATTCAATGTCTCCGATAAGGACTGCTGAGCTGTCGATATAAACATTTTCATTAATAGTCGGCGTTATTCCTTTATAAGATCGTGGTGCTGAGTGCATAAGAGCTACCTTTATTGAATCATTACATAAGAGAATAGCGAGGTTGTGGTGTGATTTACATCGATAAATCGACCATTCGAACGATAAGTAGACACCCAAACGAATATGACGGTTTTATTTCAATATACCCCTTGCCAATGTGATCGAAGTCTCTATAATGCGACCTCACTGACACGGAGCACGGCGCTTAGCCAGCAACCTAGTCAGTATGTTCTTTAACAATTTGACCATGCAATCTGTGTGGGCACTCGTGAAATTTTAAGTCGA
>NZ_PYOC01000014.1 GCF_003026215.1 Photobacterium indicum | reverse complement strand
CTGTGGCGATGTCTGTTTTTGGCTGGTTCTTAACGTGGTTTACGAAAAGAACGGCGATGAATTTAACCATTATCGCTTTGGTGTCTGCGTTGGCGTTGGTCAACTTGCTTGCCTTGAAAGGTATTTTGTCAGGCTTGTCGTATGTTCTCCCTCCAGGTATCTCTGAGGGGTTTGCCATGGTCATTCCTTCTAATGCGCCAGCTTGCCTTTCTGCTGTATTTTCCGCTCGGGTTATTCGCTGGGTTTGGGAATGGAAAGCATGGGCTATTGCGTGGATGAGTCACGTTTAAGGGGGCGTTATGGCTGTTTATGTTGTAACAGGTAAATTGGGTGGCGGTAAATCTATTATGTCAGTGGCGCGTATTCAGGAGCGTCTGCAAAAAGGCTGCAAGGTCGCCACCAATCTGGATTTGAACTTGGTGGCATTACTAGGACGAAAAGCCAAACAGAGCCGTGTGTTACGCGTGCCTGATAAACCGTGTCTGGATGATTTACTCGCCATTGGTAAAGGTAACTCCACATTAGGCAAACCCATATTTGATGAAAATAAAAACGGCTTATTGGTGCTTGATGAGTGTGGTACTTGGTTTAATTCTCGGTCTTGGAATGACAAAGGCCGACAAGAGATTATCAATTGGCTGCTTCATGCGCGTAAATTGGGCTGGGACATTATTTTTATCGTTCAACACCTTTCAATCATTGATAAACAAGCCCGTTTAACCTTGGCTGAGCATGTGGTTTTTTGTAAGCGAACTGACCGCATTATGATCCCTTTTCTTGGTACGTTAATCAAAGCATTTACAGGTAATGCGGTTCGATTACCCAAGGTACATATGGGTATTGTGAAATACGGTGACGAACAAAATGCGCTGACGGTTGACCGTTGGAGTTGTTGGGGCGCGGGGTTGTACTCGGCTTACGATACACGACAAGTTTTCTCTCATAACTATGAGCACGGTGTGTTCTCGTACTTGCCGCCTTATTACACCAATTACCGCTATCGCGTGCCAATGAATCTAAGGAATCTCATGCGTATTACTCGTATCTATTTAAAAAAAGTTTCTCGCCCGTTGGCGTTCTTGGCGGGTATCACTGTCTCCTACTTCATTTTTGATTCAGGTGATGACGGTATTATCTCGCAAGCAGTTGCCAGCGTTGAATCGGTGGATGTCTCAGCGTACAAAAATTATAAGATTGTGTCTTATTCAAAAATGCCCAATGCCACGCCTTTCTATACGCTCAAGCTCGACGATAAAACCATTACCTCAGACACTCTCACGAAATTGGGATTAACCCTAACTAATGTGTCTCGCTGTCAGTTGAAGATCACCAACCAAAAGCAAAAATCACTCTCTCTAACGTGTGGGCGCTAATATGAAACGTTTCTTTTTCCTTGTTGCTCTAGTTCTTGCCCTGCCCGTTAATGCCAAGTTAATTGACGGATTTGAGGCGCACAATATGCCAATCACTGAATTTGTCGATTGGTACTCTGATGCGTTGAAATTGAATGTGATTGTTGATGATGGTGTTAAAGGCGCGGTGTCCTTCTCTGCACCCGAATTAGACACCAACGACTTTCAACCTTTTGTTGATGCGGTACTGATTTCAAATGGTTTTAAAATGACACCTGATGACGGTTTTTACCGTTTATCACTGGTCGGTATCAATGATTCTAATAAAGATGAAAAACTGGTTATCGTACCGCCAGTGACGAAATTTTATGATCTTAACTATGTGGAGAACATCAAGATAAGTGACTTGATTCAAGCAGTGTTGACGGCTTATTCAAGAAATACAGGTGAGATGCAAACCGCCTATTCGGTGATTACTTTACCCAATATCAACTCGATGATTATTACGGGGTCACCTTCTCAATTGACGCAAGTTGATAACCTGATTAAGCGTGTTGATGTCAGGCGTAAACAAGTGTTGATTGATGCCGTAGTGATGGATACCCGCCTTGGTGACAGTGAATCTATTGGCGTGAGTTTGGATGTGTTGTTAGAAGGTGCGGGATTTCGTTTGATCTCTAATCCGGTGGCGTCGATTAAAGAAACCTTTAAGGGTGGCAATATCATTTATGACAAAGGTGATGTAAGTGCCCTCGTCACGGCCATTACGCAAAATCAGAATACTAAGCTCTTATCTAAACCGTATCTGTTGGTGATGGATAGAGAAAAAGGCTCTATCAATGTGGGTCAGAACGTGCCCTTCTTAGTCTCCACTGAAACTTCAAACAATGGTTCGTTAGTGCAGAAAATAGAAAGGCAAAATGTCGGGCTGGGTTTGAGTGTTGTACCGCATATTGTGAATGATTCCGTGGTTCTCACGATTAACCAAACATCATCGAGCGTGTCTGACAGTGATATTGCCTCCGATATTATTACCAACAATCGAGAAATAAACACGGTGGTTCAAGTGTTGGATGGTCAATCTATTATCTTGGGTGGTTTAGTATCGGATGAGTCGAGAAAATCAGAATCAGGTGTGCCGTTATTGAAAGATATACCGTGGATTGGTGGGCTATTCAGAACGACTTCTGACAAGTCGGTAAGCTCTCAAATGTCCGTGTTAATCAAGGTGACGGTGATATAAAACCACCGCACAATGTTGAGTGGTTGACTGCCCCATGGCGCAGCCATATAAGACCACTCTCTATACCCCAATTTTTCGGCATAGCTCACTGGTCGAAACCGCTACAGACTCAAAAATCCACATAACCGCCCTTCACACTGCCAAGCCGCTTTTGCTCTTAGCTAGATAATTTATTTATAGAGTATGGAGTACATGACATTTGTTGAATTTGTAACGCTGATAGATCCTCCGTCCACAGTTTGTGGCCTTACAGAACCAAAATCGGTGTTTTCGATAAGTATACGGTAGTCACCAGATTCTAGTTTAATCCAACCTGACTCTGTTAGATTATCTGGAACTGGTGAAAATTTAACAATTGATATTAACGTTGCACTCGCAAAGTCATTTGTCTGTGTTTCATCTTCCCAGTTTTTGTATTCTGTTTCTGTAATGATGAATGCTTCTGAAGGGACGTTATTCAGTAAACTAACTTTGACGTTAACTTGTTGGTTGCCGTCTACATTGAACTGCGTTGAAAAGTATTCATTCTTCTTGATAAGCACTGAATCTAATTCTTTCACATCGTCATTACTATCGCAGCCTAGTAGTGTTGTTGATAGAAATGATAGTAATATTAGTCGTTTTAACATGACTCAGATGCCTTTTTTAGAAGAATTTCAGGCATTTAACCATACTTGATATGATATTACCATCTGAGCATATGTGTAAATAATCGCATGTAATAAATGAGCTTATTTCCTTCCAGCCCTTTCAAGACCAACATTTCCCCCTTCACTCTACTAAATGCATGATTTTAGGTGTTTGGCACTCAAATCATTCCGAATATGAATTGATAACATGATCAATATCATATGCATTGATATTGGTAATTAACTTTCAGACACACCCTGTATTATTTTCCATACATAACGAGCTAGAATGGCAGTCAATGAGCGTTAAGAGGCTAAGTGTGGTGTTTTACCCTGCTAAGTCGGCTATTTAACGTAATAGGTATTTTACAAACCATATTTTGATTCAATATTTTAGGCGTACTGTTTTGGAACGTTGAATCAAGTTTTGTAAATTTCATCGTAATGAAGGTTTTATTAATGTTATTCGCGATTCTTTTGCAAATTATTGTTATTACTTTAATTGTTGCATTTTTAGCTTTAGTCGTCGGATTTTCAGTCGCAACTGTTATTGGTGGGATTATTGTCTATTTAGTTACGACGTGGTTACTCACGAGTCTTGTTGAAAAGAAGTGTCCTTTCTGTGATAGCTCGATAAGCAAAAAAGCTATTAAATGTCCAAAGTGTCAAAGTGAGCTGTCTGAAGTTTAATAGGCATGATGCACTGCAACTACCCCGTCTAGTAATACGGGGGATTAACAGCCAATACCAAGCTCTTGTTCTTAGTTTGGTTCCGTTATGATATATACGATCTTGGATTGTTGAATAAAATGTTAGCTAAAAAGGAATAAAAATGGATAAGCAGTACTTTGATTTTTTAGAGCTTGAAGGTGAATATATCTGGGCTTTTGACAAGGAGTCTGGTCGTAAGACTCCATTAAATATAACCAGCACAGGTTACAGTGTATCTTCATTTGAAGACATTGAGCTTGAAATTCAGCAATTCTCCGGAGGATGGTGGTACCTAAGAACAAAATTTAAAGCAGAAAGTGAAGTGAAAAAGTACATTGCTGATATTGATAAAATGATTATTGAACTCGATAGACGAAAATGGGCTTAGCTTTTTAAGCTTTAGTTTTTGGCTACAAAATGTATAGAGTTAGCTTTGAGATTTTAGCTAACAAAGCATTTAAGAGTGATTCCCAACGCTTGGCATTTTTCATTCCATCGTTGGGTTTCTTCGTGTTTACGGTGGCATGGTTTAGGTTAGGTGGTGCGTTGCTCACACCTTAATGCGGCGTTACATGTAATAGTAGGAAGTATATGAGTAATAAAAGAGATCTAAAGACAGCAGGTGGGCAAATCACACCATTGACAATGGTTGCTAGAGAGGTTGATGGGAAAACACTAAAATTTCAGTGCGACTATTACTATTACGGAGAGAAATGCAAAACAAAAGAGATGACTTCGAAGCAAGCTAAGACCGTTGCAGCTTATGGATTGGTAAAAAAAGATTTAAAGTTTGTTGAAAAAATCATTAAGCATGGAATTAAAGTAACTACAGCACAGGATAATGTAAAAGATAGAACTGAGTTTGAAACTGAAGAGCAAATAGTTGTGGTGAGAAAAGAGTTTGACTTTGATTCTGATTTATTAAAAAGCTTCTATATTTCTGCAATTGTAACTTATGGTAAGTGCTTTGTTCAGGCTAAAGGTAGGAAGGTTAAGTTAGAGGTTGGAGATATTTTTGGTGACAATGAAGTTCTTAAAAAAAGGCATTTAGATATAATGGAACAGCGTCATCAATATATTGCACATGCTGGAGTTTCTAAGTATGAACATTCTAAGGCTGTTTTAATTTTCACTCCAAACAGTGAACCTTTTTTTAATGCTGAATCTGCTCATGTTTCTGGTATTGGTGAAGAAACTCTGGTTATGTTTTTAGAGTTATCTGAATTTGTACATGAACAAGTAAATAATACTTTTCGAAAGAAGTCTGACAGATTATACGAAAATGAAGTAAAAGACGTTCCAATTGAAGAGTTAATGGCCGGTGCATGTTGAAATAAACTGGCGTATCTTGAGGCAATGCAATTAAGGTGATGCGTTACACTCTGAAGTTTTGGTATGAAGTTCGGTGTGTTTTGTTGCTTTCGTGAGGCAGGCGTTATGTGCAGGTATGAGGTAGTAAATGAGTTCGGGTGAAAGTAAAGAATATGAAGCAATCCTTGTTGATACCTCTATTTTTGATGCATATGGATTAAAACTAGAAAAAGGCTTACTTGGCAAATTAAGCCAATTTAAAGACAGCGATATAGATTACCTATTACCTGATGTAATAAAAGGTGAAGTTCAAAGCCACTTAGAAAAAAAGGTTAAAAGTTCTCGAGCATCTTTAGAAAAAGCCCTAAATGATGCTGGAGATCATCTCTTTTTCGATGGTAGTGAACTCAATGATGCAAAATCAATTTTAATCGATAGTAATGAAATTGAGGGAATTGCTGCAAGTCGTGTTGATAAATTCATTGTAAATTCAGGTGCTTTAGTTCTTGAGTGTGGCGACTATCTATCAGTATCAGAACTATTACAGCAATACTTCCAAAACGAGCCGCCTTTCGCAGAAACTGGTAAAAAGAAAAATGAATTTCCTGATGCAATTGTCCTTTTAGCTACAGAAGCGTGGGCTGAAGAAAATGATATTCAGGTTTTGGCGGTTGCTCGTGATGGTGATTGGAAAAATTATTGTGAAACATCAGACTACATTGATTATACCGAGGATTTTGCAGACGCTCTAAGTAAGTTTAACAAAGAAACAGATCCTTTTGTTTTCGTATCTCTTTTAACCTTGAAGTTGGAGCAAGAAGAAGATGATGCAGCTGACTTTGTTGAAAAAATCCGAAGCAGTGTAGAAAGTTACTTCTCTGGCTTTACACCAGATCAAGAAGCAGACTCTTTTCATTACTGGGAGCCTGAGGGTTGCCATGGTTGGTTAAGTGACTTCGAGTTGTTTGATTCTAATTTTAAAATAGTAGATCATGCAGAAGATTATATTGTCCTAGAAATAAGTGCCGATATCACCGTGGAAGTTGAAGGTGAATTCTCCCTTTCTCAATACGATTCAATAGACCGTGACCATGTTTATATTGGTGGTGTTACAGCTACAGTTGAAGAAACATTTACTTCTGAACTTTTAGTTACTGTATCTGGTGATTTAACTGGTGATTTATCAGATCTAGATGTTGAAGAAATTGAAGTTGTAAATCCTATAACTTCGGTTGATTTTGGTACGTTAGAACCTGATTACGGTGAGTACGATTAACAAAGCAATCAACACAATTTATTACACTCGGCGGTTTTGTATGGTGTTTTTCATCCATACACTAACAGCCATTATTTAATCGGCTGCTAGTGACTAAGTATTAATGGTTAATTTTTTAGTGTATTTCTTAGCGCCCTTGCCGTTTTCATGATTAGAGATAGGTTGTAGCTATCCTGCTCTGCACCTATTTCTAATATCGCAGTCCCTGTTAATACTTTGTTTGAAGAGATACTCAATCCATTCGGTGAAATTAGGTTTTCTTTGGTAATTCTCCACCCTATCCAGCTTTCGCTTATTCCTACCTCTCTTCCTGTGTACATTCTCATTAGCCGTTTACATTCCGGTGGTATGTCCTGACCTCCATCCCAACGCGTGATGGTTCTCACACTTTTAAAACATAATTCGCTGGTTTCATACTTGCTTAAACCGCACTCAAATTTGCGAAAAATGTAGTTCCCTGTGAATTTCGAAGACACCATGACTTTTGTTAACCTTATCAATAATTACAAAGACTTATGGTATCCATTGCAATCATTGATATTGCGAATCTGTCAACTTTATTTCTATTTACCATAAAGCAAACATAATGCGCATTAAGGGTGTTAGACCCATTTAGAAGTGTCAGGTTTGAGCCAGTTAGAAATGTCATGTTGAACTAACTTCAAAACACCATTTACTTAATGTGTGCTCTGGAGCCAATGAGATGTTGTTAACCATGACTGATGATGAACTGCTACGAATAAAACTGATCCAAGATATTTGCGATAAACGTATCACTGGCGTTGAGGCTGCTCGTATTCTTCGTTTGAGTAGCCGACAAGTTTATCGTTTGGCTAAGCGCTTTATGATGTTGGGCTCTGGTGGTTTACTGTCACTCAAACGTGGTCGTCCCAGTAATCATCGTCATGATGAAAGATTAAAATTACGGACATTAGCCATCATCCATGAGTACTACATCGATTTTGGACCCACGCTTGCTCATGAGAAATTGACTGAAGTTCATGACGTTCATATCTCGTTAGAAACTTTGCGCCAATAGATGATCGCCGATGGCCTTTGGGTGCCGCATGCCAAACGCAACCCGCGAATACATCAATCAACACGGTAAACCGTCGGCCTTTTACAGCGATCGCCATGCAGTATTCCATGTCAATAAACGCGATGCCGAAACCAAGCGACTCACCCAGTTTGGCCGTGTACTCAATGACTTAAACATTGAGCTGATTTGCGCCGATAAGTTGGCTAACGTTGACCAAGGCCAAATTGTTGATAATAAACGCCTCGGCGCGGTATTGAAATTTGCCCAAGAGAAACAACAAGAGTTCGAGCAACAACACAAACGCAGAGCCCAACAACGAGCAGTACAGCAGCTGCGGGAAATCAACCCAGTACTGATACACCCTGAGGACTTCAAACCGAGCACCAAGAAAGGCTGACATCCCTACTCTACACGCCACATCAGCACACACTGAACTACCTTAAAAAGAGACATTTTAATCAGGGAATAAAGCAGGACAGAACAGACTGAGGGTGTCAGAACCATTTAGAAATGAAAAATATGAATTTGGGTCTCCCTGCCGGATTCGAACCAGCATCTAAAGATTCACTTAAGAGTCTATTGTTCTTCCAATTGAACTAAGGGGGAATTATTGATATGTACCAATCCTTTGCTAATTATCATTCATTGAATCAGCCAACAAGAAACATTATATGCACCCATCATCATACTGTATGTGACGTAGAGATGATTTCTGTTGTTTGTCAGTTTTGATTTAAAACGACACTTTATTCCCAGATTGAAATGTCACGTTGAACTAACTTCAAAACACCATTTACTTAATGTTTAGCCGTGTGCTCAATGCGTTTCTAATATTCAGATACAGATCAGCTTTATAATAAATATATTACTTACTGCCACGTGTTGATGTGAATCGAAAAAGATCAGCTATTCAAATGCGGAAATCCCCGTCTTGCGCTGGATGTAATGGGCACAATCATCGGCTTTTTGCATCATCACATACGCATATTGGCAGTTATCAATGATCGTTTTTGATACTGATGGTCAGTCTATTATCTTGGGTGGCTTGGTGTCGGATGAATCAAGACAGTCAGAATCAGGTGTGCCGCTATTGAAAGATATACCGTGGATTGGGGGGTTATTTAGAACAACTTCTAATAAGTCGGTGAGTTCTCAAATGTCTGTGTTAATTAAGGTCACGGTGATATAAAACCACCGCACAATAAAGTATTTGAAGCAAGTACCCCTAAGACGTTGGTCGCTATTGATGGAGCTAATGCATTAAAAGTTACTGCAGCTATGTGGATTGATTGTGGTGTAAGCAAAAACTTAATATACGATCTATTCTTTGATAGGTACAAGTCCATTTACTGTCAATTATTTGCGCATACAATGCTTTTACCTGATGTTGACTATTGTGGAAAAGACTTAATCACTGAAACTGTAAAAAAAGTGTATGCGGAAATGTCCTCTTGGAGCGTTTAATATGAATTTAATTAATATAATTGATGCAACAGATGAAGTGTCTCGGTTAATACTGGAGCTAAGAGAGTCAGGTGCTGAGTTAGATGAATATCAGTTCCAAACATTTGAAAACTCTTTACAAAACTTAGTTTCATCTGCTACTGGATTAAAACCAAACCTAAGAGATTGTGAGCATTGTAAAGGTAAGGGGTATGTAGATTCGATAACATAAAACAATCAAAATGATGCGTTCCACTCGGCAACTTTGGTACGAAAAATAACAGCCAACACCCTGTTGACTGTTAGAATGAGAGCTATTAATTAACAGCCTCTGCGGCTCTTTGGTAGTTCTTTCAATTGCCTTGCTGTTCTGATTATTTTAGACATGTTTACCCTATCTCTTTCAGCTCCAATTTCAATCAATGCGTTTCCCGTAATAATCCTGTCAGGTGTAAGTCCCCAACCGCTTGGCGTTATTAGCTCCCCTTTAGCCATACGCCACTGCCTCCAATTATTATCAATTGAAGACAGTTCCCGTCCAGAATAAAGTTTCATTAAGCGCCTGCACTCAGGCGGGATCGACTTTCCATCATCCCACTCATTGAGTGGTTGATTGCCCCAATAGCGCAGCCATATAAGACCACTCCTTACACCCCAATTTTTCGGCATAGCTCGCTGGTTGAAACCGCTACGAACTCAGCAATCCGCATTAACCGCCCTTCACACTGCCAAGCCGCTTTTGTTCTTAGCTAGATAACTTATTTGTAGAGTATGGAATACATGACATTAGTTGAGTTTGAAATGTTGCTTGATGGTGGGCTTACAGAACCAAAGGCTGTGTTCTCTATAAGTATACGGTAGTCACCAGAATCCAACTTCATCCAACCAGACTCTGTTTGACTTGATGGGATTGGTGAAAACGTAACAAGTGAAACTAACGTTGCATTCGCAAAGTCATTTGTCTGTGTTTCATCTTCCCAGTTATTGTACTCTTCTTCTGTAATGATAAACGCTTCTGAAGGGACATTATCCAATAAACTAACTTTGACGTTAACTTGTTGATTGCCGTCTACATTGAATTGCGTTGAAAAGTATTCATTCTCCTTGATAAGCACTGAATCTAATTCTTTAACATCGTCATTACTATCGCAGCCTAATAGTGATGTTGATAGAAGTGATAATAATATTAGTCGTTTTAACATAATTCAGATGCCTTTTTTAGGCGTATTTCAGTCATTTAAGCATACTCGATATTTTTTGCCATCTGAGCGTATGTGTAAAAAAATGCATACAATAAGGTTACCCCAACCTACACCTTCAATAGAGGCGAGGTGCTAAGTTTGTGCTTAACAGTTCCATGCTTGCCCCTTAACTGATTTGGTCTTCAACAGCATCAACATTATTTGATACCCAGACAACGCCACCCGCGACAAGCAGTGCAATCACTGCTGTGCCTGCTGTGACTGCATACCCTTTAGTTTTTGCATTCATGTTTATTAGCTCTCTGTATAAACATGCTTAAGAGCCAATAGGAAAACAGGTGATTTGGTTTTAAGGCAAACATAAAAAAGCCCGCGAACCTATAGGTTTACGGGCTTTAAAGAATTAGGTTTAACGCACAAAAATTAATGCAGAACAGGCTCAACAACAATCACACCACAAATACATGTAACGATTTCCCGATCCTCATCAACAAAAAAGTCTTCGTCTTGCCCACACTCGGGACAAGGTTCAAACTCAATTTTAATGCCATACATTCCGTACCCTCAATTAACGCCTAAGAGTATTAGTAACACGAAAATTTAGGTGGTTTAACCTAAGTTTTAAAAGTGTGGAGATGTCTCGCAACTTGCATTGAGTTAGTAAATAAACCTTTTTATTGCCAACGAGTACATCATGCTTACTTATTTTTTAGAATCTAGGATAGTAAAACTATCTTTAAACGTAACCTCAGAATTTATCCATTCATCTTTAGGTTTATAAAAATAAAATTCCCATACCAAGACATGATGTTCATATTTCGCAATTTCAACAACTCTAATTAAAGATGGCGATAGCTCATCATAATATATATTTTCGTTACCAATATATTCCCCGAAAGCATTAGATGCGGCAGATAATTGTTGCTGCATAGTAATCAACATCTGTTTTTGGGAGCTACTCATTTTCTTTTTCTCGAATAACTCAGTTGTAGCTCTTTCATAATCACCTTTTGAATAATCATTAAAAAAGCTGTTAACTTGTTCTTTCGGTGTCCCATCATATGCCCAGCAACTCACAGAAAATAGAGTCATTAATAATATAATTATTTTCAAAATTTTTACCTTTTGTTCCGTTACGGTGAAAATTAATTTAGACATAATATCGTATAATAACAGCGGTTTAAATGAAAACATTCATGCAGCATATACCTACATTTATAAATTAAAGAATTACCAATGAATCACTCCTTTCTTCCACTGTTTCCCATCTTGTAATATGTATTCAAGTTTCGCTAGGGGAATAACTTCACTAGCGGGAATCCCTGTTTTACGTTGGATGTAATGCGCACTATCATCGGCTTTTGGCATCATCACACACGCATACTGACAGTTATCAATGATCGTCTTTGATACTTCTTGCCCACGTTGAAACATGTTGATGGTGTGAATATTGTATTTCCGCCCTAGCCTCAATAACTTGCCATGATAGCCAGTTGCTTTACCCGTAGTGTGGCTATGCTCGGCAACTTCGTCACAAATCACCTTTATCGGTTTGGCATGTTTACCATCACCGACACCCCATGCAATTGAGCAGAAACGGTCAAAATCTTCTTCGGTAGCTTCTCGTTTCGGGTAATACGCAATCTCAAACCCTTGCTTGGTTTTACGTCCTGCAATAACCGCAATCGCAAAGTCACTAAGGTTGGAATAGCTGCAAACCGCCTATTCAGTCATTCCCTTACCTAATATCAACACGATGATTGTTACGGGGTCACCTTCTCAACTAACGCAAATTGATAATCTGATTAAGCGTATTGATGTCAGGCGTAAACAGGTGTTGATTGATGCGGTAGTGATGGATACCCGTCTTGGTGACAGTGAATCTATTGGCGTGAGTTTGGATGTGTTGTTAGAAGGTGCGGGATTTCGTTTGATCTCTAATCCGGTGGCGTCGATTAAGGAAACTTTTAAGGGTGGCAATATCATTTATGACAAAGGTGATGTAAGTGCCTTGGTGACGGCCATTACGCAAAACCAGAATACTAAGCTCTTATCAAAACCGTATCTGTTGGTGATGGATAGAGAAAAAGGATCTATCAACGTCGGTCAGAACGTGCACTTCTTAGTCTCCACTGAAACCTCGAACAATGGCTCATTAGTACAAAAAATTGAGCGTCAAAATGTCGGGCTAGGTTTGATTGTTATCCCGCACATTGTGAATGATTCGGTGGTCCTCACGATCAACCAAACATCATCGAGCGTGTCTGATAGTGATATCGCTACCGATATTATTACCAACAATCGGGAAATCAATACGGTTGTGCAAGTGCTTGATGGTCAGTCCATTATCTTGGGTGGTTTGGTGTCAGATGAATCGAGGCAATCAGAATCCGGCGTACCGCTATTGAAAGATATACCGTGGATTGGGGGTTTATTCAGAACAACTACTGACAAGTCAGTAAGCTCTCAAATGTCCGTGTTAATCAAGGTCACGGTAATATAAAACTATCGCTAAATATTGAGTGGTTGACTGCCTCATGGCGCAGCCATATAAGACCACTCTCCATACTCCAATTTTCCGGCATAACTCGCTGGTCGAAACCGCGACTAATTCAAAAATCCACATAACCGCCCTTCATACTGCTAAGCCGCTCTTGCTCTTAGCTAGACTACTAAAGCTATGATTTTGCGTGATTAACCTTAAAATCATAACGAATATGAATTGATAACTTGATCAATGTCATATGCATTGATATTACCGATTAATTTACATGCACATGCTGTATAACAACCTTTACATAACAAGCTAGAATGATAGCCATTAAGCGTCCTTGTGAGTGGATACATTCGCAGAAAATAGTACATCAATGTAATTATGGGAGTAGTCAGTGGGTAAATATCATAATGATCAACCGATTGATGGCGGACAAGAAGAACCTGATTTACTTAATAGGACTAATTTTTCAAATCATTTATCTAGTATTTTATTGCTTGATTCAGAAGATGATTGTTTAACAGTATCTTTAGAAGGTGAATGGGGATATGGTAAAACGTCGGTTATTAATCTTGTTAAGACCTCTCTTAAAAATAAAGAACAAAGTCCAATTATCATTGAATATAATCCTTGGCTAGCAGGTAAACCAGAATCCTTGATTCAAGATTTTTTACTCCAATTTTCTTCACAACTGAATATAAGAGATAATTCTGAAGATGCCCTAAAAGCGGCAAAAGAACTAATTGCATATTCAAGTCTATTTAGTGCTGCTAAATTGATTCCAGGTGCAGAACCATGGGCTTCGATTATTGAAAAGGTTTTTTCTAAATTTGGGAAAGCCACGAAAAAGATAGCAGAATTAAAAAAGTTAGACTTACTCGGTAAAAAAAATAAAGTTATATCAGCGATAAAAAAAATAAAAAAACCAATCATTGTGATTATTGATGATATCGACAGATTAACTCCATCTGAAACATTTCAGGTATTACGTTTGGTTAAAGCTGTTGCTGATTTTTCAGGGACGTCTTTTTTACTGGCATTTGATGCAAAGTATCTTTCCTCTGTTCTAAATAAGAATAACATCGAGAACTCAACTGAATATATTAATAAAGTCATTCAGTTACGAGTTCCCTTACCTCTTATTTCAGACCGAAGTATGAATGAATTGGCTAACCTTGAGTTCGAAAGGTTAAGCGATAAAAACCTAACTGGTCACTTTGAAAGTGACCAAGAAAGACTTAGCTGGCTTTATCATAATCACTTTAAATATATAATTAAAAACCCAAGGGATTTAAAACGATTCTTCAACCACTTAAGGTTTGTTTATGAACAGGTTGAAGGCGAAGTTTGTTTTGCAGATCTTTTCGCACTATCTATAATTGCAACCAAAGCTAGTGAAACTTATGAACATATAAAGAAGACACCTGAAGCATATATAGGTTGTAGATTTAACAACGATGGATTGTTGATGGGTAAGCCTAAAGAGATAGTGAGTTCACTTGCTGACGATAGAAAAGAGTCATTAAAAGGTTTCAGTAAAAGCGAGGTTAATTTAATCAATGGTCTATTGGGAGATATTTTTCCATTAATTGATTCTGGCGATTTTTCACATTATGGCGCCTCTAATGATGATGCAGCAGGTCGAGTTTCAGCTCTTCAGCGGTTGTATGTAGCATTGCATTACACTACACCAACAAATTATATATCAGACAAAGAAATAATTGACTTTATTAAAGGTAATGTAAATAGAAAAGATTTCTTAATTGATGTTTTTGCTAATGATTCAAATGAACGTTTTTTTGAAATGATGACTCATTACTCAAGCGAATGTAAAGAGAATAGCTTTGATATTTTGACTAATATATATGATGCTAATCTAAGCTCAAACCAATTAAAAGCCTCTCTTGAAGAGAATATTGGATTCATGACCAATGATCCATTTCGAAAAATGGTATGGTTAACAAATAAAGTCATTACAGATAACAATAAAAAAGATGAGTTAATTAAGAGGATTTTGTCTAGATACCAAAATTCAGCTATTAGTGCAGACTTACTTCGCAAAGTAAGAAAACAAGAAGCCGAGAATCAATGGGTCACCAAAGAACAGTTGATTGAATTAGAGTTGTTATTTCAGAACTCAGCAATAGAAGCTTTAAATAAAAAAACATTCAATTCTAATCACCTTGAATCACATATATTTTATGAGCTACAGCGTTCTTCACCAGAACGCACAAAAAAATTAATGTCAGAAATTATTGACACTGAAAATGGTATTATTAGAATTGCTGAAATCATCGGAAATTCAGGTAGTGACTCATCAAATGGACCATATGTTGAAATAAAAGATAAACATTTTTCAGATGTTATAGATATGAAGTTGTTAAAAGAAAAAGCAATGGAATTAATTGAAACAGATTTACCCGTAAATATAAAAGCAATAATCAAAAGCATAGTCGATGGGGAGAAATATTATTTACGAGACGGTATGATGGATGACCAGTGGTAATTTTTTAGTTATAAATAATCAAGGCGATTAATCATATTCAGAGAATAAACATGGATTATACAATCAAAGAAAAAATTAAACTTGTTTCAAAATATTCGAGCCGGACACTTATTAAAATGTTTACGCCTCAAGTTGCTAAAGAATTCGAATATTTACTTGAAGACTTGACAGAAAACGAAGAGTCTTTCGGAAGGAAGATTGATCGTGCATACGATTCTCTTCAAGATACTTCTCGATTAGTACAAAGACTGGAATATAAACTTAATTTGAAGATTGAGTCTGTCGAGAAACTTAAAAATGAATTAGACCGATATTCAAAATTAGCTGAAATTGAAAAGCCAAAAGTTGAAGCTCTAATTTCTCAATTAGATCATACAGTAAGCAAAGGTAAAACAAAGGAACGTATTTATTCGTTCTTAATTAGCATAGGGGCTGGCTTGTTGCTTTTTGTTTTTGGCGTTTGGGCAAGCCCATATGTTAAGCCTTGGTTTGGTTTATAAGCTATTTTATACGTTATTATTAGGAGATTTTAGTATGATTGATAAAATTGAACAATGGATAGATACAACAAACAAGCAATTTTTACACAAACGTCAAAGTTGCATTAAGTTCTCTGATATTTTCCAAGGTTTCTATTCTACTGAGTTCCTAAAAAGTGCATATTTTGTAGTTGTAGATACAATTCCGAAGCCTGATTTTCCGGAAGTACGTAATGCTGGCTTAAGTGATTTTCTCGATCTAGACGTTTACGGAATAACATACAAAAATACTTACTATATTATCCCTCAAGAGGAAGAAAATATAAGACTGCATTTTCATGAACTTGTCCATGTTGCTCAATGGCTGCATTTAGGTGCTAACTCTTTTCTTCAGCGGTACATAACTCAGGTTCAAAGCCTTGGTTATAATGAAGCTCCTTTGGAAAAAATAGCTTATGCATTTGATTGTCACTTTAGTGAAAATGGAAGCAAAATTGACGTACCAAACTATATAGCTGCAAAAATAACGAAATGCTCAAAGCAGAAAAATTGACACTACCCCGTCTAGTAATACGGGGAGAAAGTCTCCAGCGCGTGAGATGCAAAATGGCGATAATCTAATCATAATCGCCATTCTTACTATCAGCGTTATATCAAGCTTCTGGACAATTTCTTGTTAATAAAATTAACTCCACTTTTTGCTTTCGGATAATTTATTGTAATAAGTCTTCCAGAAAAAAATAGTCTCAACGGCAAACTGAAGAGCGCTTTGCATAGACGTCAATTAACTTTAACAGTTCGGATGCTCTTGAGATCGTTGTCGGCACAAAAAAGCACTGTTGAGGATCCAATTTCAATTCAAGATTGGCTGCACGGCGAATAAGACGATCAACATCGGCATATCGTTCAAGTTCAATCAAACGCTTGATCTCCTCATAGATGGTAACAACACCATCAGTCTCTTGTTTCAATAAGTGCTTTAGATGTGACCCCCAGAGAGAATCTTGGCAGTTTGGGAGCATTAGAGAATAAGCAGTACCAAATGTAACAGCATGTCTACCAAAAAATTGTAGTGCTTCCATCATTCTACGACGAGCATAAGTGTCTGTTACGAAACTCCTCTTAAGGTTGGTGCGTATTCGGTCTTGTTCAGCAAACAAAATTTCGTAAATTACTTTGACATTAGTTGAATTAATCGGCACCACATCCTCCCTTTTGAGAATGACTGTTCCATTTTCCTCGAAGATGTCTTGAATTATATCTCTGAATTGGTTGTTCCATACAAACTCAGTTCTTTTGTCAATTCCTGAACTGTAAATTTCATGAGCTTCCTTTGTATCTTTAAAGTCTGGTACAAAATGACCGCATACACTACGATAATCTGCAATTACACCATCCGGAGATTGCACTACCTTTGATGGGTATCTAGCAATGGTGGAGCGTGTCCAATTGAGGATTTTAACCACATCGAAACAAGCATAGCTAGGATTAATTTTTCCCTGAAAAGTGAGACTGAGCTTAGTCGATCCCTTGTTAACGAATATATACTGCGGTTCTGCTATGCCTAAGTGCACTAAGAAAGCTTCATAGCTCAGATTATGAGCTGGCGCATGTGTTTCGAGATCCTCACATTGATCTCTTTCTTTCAAGCAATTATACGTTTGTGGTAAATCCCAAGTGTCACTATTAAGAAAATATTTATTAAGCCAAAAGTCATTTAGGAAGTAATCAGTATGTTGGAAGGACAACAAGTATGCTTGTTCAAAAAAGGCTTCCCATTTGTTCAATGCATATTTGCCGTCTTCACGTAATGAATAGTCTAGGACAAGCAGTGACTGAACCAAGCTTTCCAACCTATCGATTTTGTTGTTAATTAAATTGCAATGAGTTTCCGTGTCGACCGGGGGAATAGAATTCTGATCGAATCTGACTACCGCATCAGTCAGCAGGGTCGTGCCTTTGAGGAAAGCTTGTGCTTCAAATGTTGGGTCTGAAACGCGGTTTCGAAGTTTGTTAACCGCAGCGAGACCTGCTATAAGAAGAGGTTTATCTACTTCAGTCAAGCTAGACATGAATTGCTTTGAATGAAATGGGTAGCGGTCGGCGGATGTGACAATAAACTTAGATGCGCTACTAATATTTGACCACGGCCCATTTTGAATAAGCCTCTGACTGGCTGCATCATCAAGGGATAAATTTAGTATGTAAGGGGGCAGAGTTACAATGTATGACATAAATGTTTCAATATCGGTAATGTACTTACGAATCTCCTGTTTTGTTGTGTAGTCATTTTTCACAAGGGCCTTCTGGACTTCTACGTCCTGTGCCATCTTCCTTAAGTTTGCCGCAGAGGACCAAAGTGAAGTACTTGATATTGTCGCTAAGGAGCTTAGCAGAGAATCCCTAGCGAAAAACGTTGCTGCTCTTGCTTCTTCAATGTGTATAAGTAACTCATCAAGTTTGAACTCAGTTCTATCAGCATGGCGCTTCATCACCCTCTCCATTTCACGGACCGCCAGACGAAGATGCACCAAATGCTTTTCAATTCTCGCAAGTTGTTCAACTATTAATTGTTGATTACTTAAAATAGCATTAATTGCTTTTGCTGAAGAATCTGGAGTTTGGTTGTTGAACATCGATGCTAAAGAAGCTAAAGCCGCGACTGATGCCAGCCCTGATGCAAGGGCAGTTGCCTTGGTTGTGGCTGTATAAGCTATACTGGCCTGAAATGAGAATTCCACAATTCCACTAACAAAAGCGATAGCACGTTGGTCTTCAACGCTGCCAATTGCCTTGGCAATTCGGCTTGTCGAATTAAGCAATGTTTGTGCATAACGTAGTTGTTCTCTGAGTTCGTTGACTTTCTTATCCCGAAGTATTCGATTTTGTACGAATATCTTTTCCAGGAGTCCTTTTTTTAACAGCGTTTTTTTTAGAACGTTTAATATATCTTGGTCTAAAGGTACACCTTGAAGAACCGAGTCAATTATTTCATGTTGAACAGCTAAAATATCGGAACTATAGCGTAGCCTTTCTGCGAGTTTATTGGCGACTTGTTCAGCAAGATCATTCAGCTTAGCGTTTGGTAAAACCGGAGTTGAATTGTTCTTCAGGAATGATGTGAATGTATTCCAATTGGACAGAGTGTTCTGCTTCTGGTTTGAGTTCATACCCATCATTTTGGCTGAAATCCATGCTTTGAATAATGGACTAGCGCGATCATAATAATCTTTAGGGGACCCCTTAGGTGAAGGAAGTTGGGGTGCACTCACTTTGGAAATTTGGTACAAAGGATAGAATTTTGCTAGTTCTCCGTGGGGATTATGATGACTCTCATAGATCAGCCTACCAATACTTCGAATACTATCAGAATTCCATGTAGTTAGGTCTCTCATTCGCGCTTCTAATTCATCGCGTGTCAGGCCGCCGAGTGTCATTCTAACCATATCTACCAAGAGAGGTGTTAGGTTATATTCCAACGAAATACCGCCTGAGAAGATGCCAGTAGAAGGCCCCACTTGCACACCGATCCCTATTTGGGGTATATACTTTTTGTAATAAGCGATGCTATCTTCCAATTGCCAGCTATTTATTATTTTATTGTACTCATTCTCATTTAAGGGATTACCTTGGTTGTTGACGGCAGTAATATAAGCAAGGTTTCCAACCATAAGTCTAGGATCTTCACGTACAGCTTCAAGGTAGTGCTCAATGAATAGATCCCTCCGGATTATTTCTTCGGCACCCTGTGCTTTGGACATTGAAGGATAAAGAGAAAATAGAACAGAAAAAGAAACAAATAGCCTTAGAATCTGTTTAGAGTACATATTTGACTCCTATGATTACAGCCATAGATCAACCCTTAGTCTAGTAGCGTTGATTTCAATTTCTACACTTGAGTTTTTCGCAAACAAGTTGATCGCTGTGATCTGGTGAAATGAGTCGAGAGAGCGCACGAATTACTTTGACAGTATCTCGATACCTCATGGCAAGTGATACGTCTAAAGAACTTTTTTTTAAATCATCAAATTTTATTCTTTTTGTCTGAGACAAATTTGGTCCAGTTGCCGTATCACCCCAACCATTAATATTTATGCAATTATCTGAAAGACATTCCAATGTAAAAAAGCCAGACCACAATCCCAACGAGATTTGGGGATTAAGTTGATCGAGAGGAGCGGTAAAAGTTGTTTCACTGTCTAGTCGGGTGAATTCTGCATCTTTGTGTGCAGGACCGTATCCTTTCTTTGCATTTATAGAGAGCCATCCAGGCTTGGGCTTGTCCACCTCTAGTCGGCATATTTCACGAGAATATGTCATAGATTTGGTCGAGTCGGAGAACAATGGATAAATTTTATTGAAAGAGTAGCAATGATTTCGGCCAATCCTATTCACAAATGTTACGTCAGCTTCTCGATCATAGGTTTTTTCAGGCCTCCCTACACCTGCATCACGAGCTAAACTTAAATCAAAGGCTAAAAGTCCGATCAAACATACTGAAATCCTAAGCAACAATGGCACCTTTTTCATACCACTTCCTTCCCCTTGTACCTATTCCCGAAATATATTCAGCACACCTCTGAGAGAGCTGTGCCAATAAAGCAAGAGACCATGGAAATAGTAGCACATAATATTCACGCAAAAGATTGAGAGCAAACTTGCTGACGTTCAAGAAGACTTCTATGGCAATAACTTATTGTCGAGTAATGAATTTTACTCATTGTTTAATACAAACATTTGTGACCCTAACTAATGTTCATTAGGTTTGCGTTGGGATTCATCAGACCGAACTGTATGGTTCGGAAGGAGACCTATGAGAGGGTATCCATCCAGTCACTGACAGGGGATTTGTTACGTAATGCCCGCTTTGGAAGTTTTTGAGCATCACGGATAGACAGCCTAACCGGAGAAGAGCCGAAAAAGTATTGCAAACCGACTGGTGCGATCTGCTACTGAGTATTTACGTTAACAAAGAAAGGGGCAAAAGCCACTCAATGACAACGTTAGTTCCTGGGAGTTTACGAATGTAAAAAATATCAGACTATGTCTTGTTTCGTTAACTTAGGCTGTTAGACAGTGAGATTAGTTCTTTGTTAAATGGGGGTCTCCAATGGTTAGGATTCAGAGGTGTCCAGTTTGTGGTTCATGCGAATATCTGGAATCGCGTTCTCTTGGGGTTAGGGTTTGCCTTTGTGTGTAGTAATATTTGATGCAGTAAGCAGAGCCGAAGCCCTGCTATCATTTTCATCGAGAGATTAGTCTAGCAACTTTGATAATTTGACTGAGATTCTTTCTATCTCGCTCGGCTCCAATTTCAATCAAGGCATTTCCAGTAATAATCCGGTCTGGTGTTAATGACCATTTATTTGGCGTAATAAGCAGACCTTTTCTAATATTCCATCCTCTCCAATCATCACTTAATGGGTCAAGTTCAAGTCCAGAATACATCCGCATTAACCGTTTGCACTCTGGCGGTATTGGTTTCCCCTTATCCCACAGCGTGACAGTTCTCACACTCTTAAAACAAAGTTTAGCGGTATTTTCTATGCTTAATCCGCATCTGTAAAATCGAAAAATATAGTTTTCTGTAAGTTCATGTGTATTTCGCATCAAATCCTTCTTATCGCAAAGAAATGATTCTAATTGATTGTTTTATAGTTTGTTTTTTGCTTTAACATAAGACGCCATACTTCGCACCGAGGGTGTTAGACCCGTTTAGAAGTATCATGTTGAACTAACGTCAAAGCACCATTTACTTAATATGTTCTGAGGGCCAATGATATATAGATTAGGCAGGTAATAGAAAAGAAAATATCTTGGTAACTTCCCTACCCTTTATTTAAAACAAAGCCCGCTATTGCGGGCTTGGTATATTATTAACATTATAGTTGAGCGTAGATTCGCCTAAGGTGGCTATCACCACGTTTGTAATCAGGTGGGTCGACTAAAAAGGTATCTGTTGTAATCTCAAGTTCTTCTATATCTGAAATGCTACACAAATCCCATTCATGTCCTGGAGTAACATGCTCACCTTGTGTTTGATAACATCTAAGAACTAAACTTCCCTTTGAAGATTCACCAACAGCTGCTGGTTGAGCAATACGGGGAGAACCACTGTATGTGAATTTGATTTCTTGTCTATTTTCAATTGCCGAGATCAGAGTATCAATCATGCAACGCTCCTTTAAATACAGTAAGCAACTCAACTTACGTTACACCCAACACCAAGATATTCAATAAGTTTTTACTCATTTTGCTGGTTATGTCCATCCATTCCCCATTCCAACCTCATGATCAGCTAACCTCTTTTTAAACTCACTCAATACCGATTCATGCGCTTTTACTGTTCGAAAACAGTTGAACCCCATTAATTGAATGCAATTCCAACTAACTTTCTATATTCGTCTTTTTTTTATGATTTTTATTGGAGTAACCATTAAAAATATACAAGTGAAATATTGCCACCAATAAATAATGAGTCTCGTAAATAATGATAAGGATAGATAAGGTATGTTTCACTTTATTACATTCTGAAATGCTCACTTTTTGTTTTTTATATTTATTTTCAACGCTTAATTTATTAATTGTGAAATTAGATGTGAAACTAATTTAATTAACCAATCGACATTTTAATATGGTTGCTTTCTGATATTGTACGCCGTATTAAATTAAAGAGGTAAACATAAGCCATTGAAAAATAGACCTATGATTACCACTAACAACCAAAGAAAATAAAAAGGTTTTATTAATGAAAAACTATATCGCTGCAATTGCTATTATTTCCTCGGTATCAACTTCTGCTATAGCTAATGAATCATTTAGTTTCGATGAGATGAATATTCGTTCTTCTATCGGTTACACCGCAATGGATTATGGCAATACAGATAACAAAGGTTTTAATTTATCAGTAGCTACTGATATCAATGAATATGTTGGAACATCTTTACGCTTTGCGTATTCAAATGGTAATAAGAATCTACCTTCAGGTGATGGTGAAACGACATTTAAAACTGAAACGACAACATACCAACTTGGCTTAATGGCTGAACTTGGTAAAACATTCGAGTTTGGTGACAACCAAAAAATCAAACCATACATTCCTGTAGGTGTGTTAGTACATCGTGATTTTAGCCAATTTGCAGAACATAAGCACAATAGCACTGATGTGTTAGCGGTAAACAGGCTTACTCGTATACTTTCCATTATTACCAACGAATCACTCCATTTTCCCACGTTTTTCCAATTACGCACGCATGCTGACAATTATCAATGATCGTCTTTGATGCTTCTTGCCTACGCTTCAGCAGGCTGATGGTGTGAGATTTCTATTCAAATTAAAATGTAATGACTATTTGTCTACTCTTAAATACATGCTGTCTCCCTATTTATTCTACGCCTTCGTCTATTAATTCATGAATGTTTGATACGCTAATTATATTCGCAAAAAAGATAGATTATTATGAAATGGATTTTACTCGCAGCCTTATTCTTTTGTTTTCCTTTAAATGCTAAAACTGTAGATCAATATATTAAGCAGTACAAAAACCTACCGTGCTCAGGGCTAGTAACAAAAATGAAAGATATAGATAAAAAATATTCAATGGGCAATAAAAAGCAGAAAAAAGAATACCGAAAGCAGAAAAAAGCGTTAAAAACACTGTATTCGAAATATAATTGTGCTGCCAAACAATATCGATGAATGATTGCAATATAACAAATTAAAGCACGAAATACCGCCCAAGAAAGTGACACCGTAACCCTTGGGGTTTGATGGGAATCCTTAGCGTGAGTTGAATCACTTCCCTTGGGTATAGGTACAGAACAACTAGTGACGCTCATCTAACTATTTGTATTCTTAACTATCACCTATAATTGGATAGGAGTAATGTGGTTATTCAAGAATCCGATTGAACATTAATTGTCAGAGGTGATTATGAGTTTGTTTTATGTTGATAAGAAAGCGCAAGATAATGGCGATCATGAAGTTCACACAGCAACATGTACTCACAGCCCTGGTGTAAAAAACTGTGATCCCCTTGGTTACCACACAGCATGCAGTACTGCATTAAATGCCGCGAAAGAAATATATCCACAATCTAATGGCTGCTATTACTGTTCATATTCAAGCTACACTTCTGAAGATAAGTAAGAACAGATGAAGGGCAATTCACACTAATGATTGCCCTTTTTTACCAACAATCTGTATACATTTAATCCCCCTTTATTTTCTTATATCCTCATGATAAACAGTGACGGCGTCACCTAATGCTGGTTCATTTCGTTTAAACAATATGAACCACAATAGTGCAAGTAATTGTTTATAGGCGAATTTAATATTTTTAGCTACTCTTTAATATGAATTAATGCTTCGTGATGTATCGTAAATAAACACTTTAATTTATGGTTCGCAGCCTAATAATTAGGAGTTGAACCATGCTTGTATTAAATGTTAAAAAATACACACCACTACTTGCTGTTATTCTTACAGCAGCCTCTTTCAACACGAGTGCGAATTCTGATTATGATTTCATATCTGGCGGGTTCCAGTTATCATCTTTTGATGAATATATTCCTACAGCCTTAGGTAAAAGTTACGACTACACGACTGGGTATTACTTGCGTGGTAGTTGGAATTTTTATAATAATTTCTTTGCTGAAGTTCGTCATGACTCTACATCTAAAGACAGCTTGTCGATAACACAGACGACTGCTGGATTAGGCTATTTTCATCCTTTCAACGACAATTTTTCATTATATGGTCTTGTCGGTGTTGATGAAATTGATGTTCAATTCGACGTCAATAAATTTGTGCATCAAGCTGATATTAGTATCTCAAGCATGAATGGCTATGTTGGAGCAAAAGACAATGCACTTACAGTAGAACTCGGTGCTAAATTCAATGTTCTAGATGCTTGGCAAATTGAACCAGCAATCAGAATGGCCGATTATGACGAAAAAATGTATGAATTACGATTAGCAAATACTATTCGTATTACGAAAAATATAGGTCTAGAGGCAAACTTTGCTCACCGAGCATTAGGCGCGAATACATTTGGTCAAGAGCTTAATATAAGAGAGATGAATTACCAAGTTGGTATGCGTTACACGTTCTGATATTAGAAACTGTTGAAAAGGTGATCTTAGTATTGCCTTCTCATTTTATTATTCTTAATTCACATGAATTAAATGATTCAAGGCTTCTTATAAACGCTGACTCTGGTAGATTTCTTCTTGGCTCATCCTCTAATTAAATAAACGAGCCGATAAGGAAGAAATAAATGAAAATACAATTATTAAGCCTATCACTACTCTGCTCTTCATCTGTTCTAGCCCAAGATATTACTTTAATTAACCCTTTTGAAGTACCAGCGGTGCATGAAGAGGCAACCATTGAGCATTGGGAGAAAGCCCGTGATTTTCTTCAGACTCAACCTGGGTATGTTTCAACTCAACTGCATAAGTCATTACAGCCTAATAGTACTTTCTTCTTGATCAATATTGCTAAATGGGAATCTACAGAAGATTTTCAACGTGCTATTTCAAACATGCAAAAAGTAATTCCAGCACTAGAACTTGATGGTGTGAAGAATTATCCCGCCTTGTATGAAGTCATTCGTAATTAAACATCTCACGATTGCTGAATCATAATGTTAAAGAAGGATATACGATGAAAGCTAAAACGATAATAAGATTAATTGCAGCCCCTTTATTACTAGTTAACGCTATGTCTGCCAATAGTGCAGCCTACGGTGTGAGTACCGAGTGGAAAACAGAAGATCCTCAGCAGATATTTGAGACGATGACTGCGCAAAAAAGTGCTTTTTCTCAGCTAATAGATGCCGGTATTATTCACGATGTATTTGTTCGTAAAAGTGTTGTCGGTGATAAAGAGTTCCCTATGATTCGTTTCGTTATTGAAGCTGATAATGAAGAGTCGGTAAAGAGTATAATTAGCCAACTTCCCTTTTCTAAAAAAGACTTAGTCACAATTGTCGATGCTAGAGATCTTGGGAACAAGTGGCTAAATACAGAACTGGTTCAAGAAAACTATGCGATTGAACTAGAATGGACAGATGCACATTCTCCCTATGTTGTTGACCAAATTTTAGGTAAAGATTTACAGCAAGTTGTTGACTGGAATACCAGTGGTAAAGTGACATCTTCCTATCTGAATGTTCAAAAAGTAGAAGATAAAAATTCTGCCAACAGTGAAAAGTTAAGACCTATTTATTCTATTGCGGTATTAGCGAAAGATGAGAAAGCAGCAAAAGAGATGGCCATGAACCTTGAAGCTGTAAAATCTGGTTTAGCGACTGTAAAGATAATGCACCTAGGATTCAAAATGAACTTATAACGCTGTATTGATTGTTCTAATACCAATAAGATAAAATCACACTGCTTTCAGGTTTGTTCATTCAAACCTGTTTTTTTGTACCTGTCTATGAGTTAAAAACAATGTTCAATGAGCAACCTTTGGCCACATATTCTACAATCGGCAATTATAATATTGATACTTTGACTCAAACTGTTACTCGTACAACCGATCAACAATCGATTAAATTATCAAAGTCTGAAGTACTTATTGTTGCGTTATTATCTTCGAATCATGGTGTTACGATTTGTAGAGAGCATTTACTTGAGTGTTGTTGGCCAGGAAAAGTCGTTACACATAGCTCTTTAACTGTTGCGATTAAAAATATACGCAATGCTTTTGCGGTAATCGGTGAAGATAATATTATCGTTACCGAACCTAAAAAAGGTTACTCAATACGCCTGCAAGAAAATGATGCGCAATTACATACACTAAAATTATCCTCAAATGGTATCGGCCCTTTACCTGAAACAGTATTACCATTGAACATTGAACAAACAGCCCACTTTACAGAGCATGAAAAGATAAACGTAAAATCAACGACTCTTATTTTTGTTAAAAACCATTTTGTTTCCGTTGTTTTTTTTCTACTCACGTTAGTTGTTTTCAGTAAGTATTTTTTGTTTGTCGAGCATACCAGCGTGAATGGGATAAGTACTTTATACGATGGCGTAGATATTCCAGAGCGCATATCGTTATCTGTTAATAGTATTCCCAGCGATATGTCAGAATTGATAGTGTATCCACTTGGTGGCCTTTGCTCATCTTTTCAAATTATCGGTTTCAATGATATGAGTATTGTAGATTTTACAGCAAAGATAGATCAAGGTGATTGCAACAATGAGTAAGTTAGTTGGAAAAATAATAACGGGAGTTGTACTTGCCCTATTGTTCATTGTTTTGTTTGGTTCAGCATCAGCCTTATTAACTAAGAATTCATACCGCTTTTCTAGTCAGTATGATGGCTATGGAAAAGAAACACTAAAGATTACTTATAATCGCGGGCGTATGAAAATGCAGTTTATAGGCAAAGACACTAAAGACGCTATCGTTATATCGAAGCAGTTTTTTGGTTTTTTCCTACGCTTTGGCTCACATTACTATTTATATGCAACGGAACAAGACGGTGCAGAGAAACATCAAAGTTTTACAGTCCGTAGTTTCTTTATAAAGAATGTGAATAAGAGCGATGCTTTTTTGATTTCAGATCAGAGAGGCGTTTTTGTCGCAAAAAATGGATCACTAATTAATCTGAATAGTGTTCTTATTGGTACAAGTGGCTCATAAATCAATTGTTACAGCGTCACGCGCTGTAACAAACCCCTTCTTTTTCCCCGAGTTATAGATAAATCTGTGGTGATATATAACGAAGCTGTTTAAATTTCTTATTAAAATAAAGTTATAGTGCATTAGGGTAATCAGCGTGACCGCGTAATCTATAGTGCCAGTGTTGAATGACTCTCTTTGATTGAAATCGTTAATACAACAATCATTAAGCTTTAAATGACAACCGAGAGCCATCAAAAATTAGCTGTGCTAATAACTGTTTCGTTATATCTTGCCCGTCGTTATCAAATAGAACACCACAATTATTTAATCCACTCATTTTTTGCGCACTACGCACTACACCGGTAAGGCGGTAATTTTGTCCTGTTACTGGGTGTTTCACAACAATGGTTATTTTATTATCGGTATCAAATGAAGGACCATTCGAACCGTAAACGAAGCAGCACCCTTTTGATGACAAATCTTTAAATTCCACCAGCAAAAGGCGATTGGAAATTGAGACATGACCTTGTAATTTCACTTCATAACGCGCCTCGCTACGAAGCTGTGTTAACCCTATAATTTGTGGAATTCTGAGCGTGATCATTCGCTCGGGTTTTTGAATAATATTATCCATTTGAGTTTTGAATCTGACTATCGCCCCTTCGCCACGGTCGGAAATTGCCTTAATCGATACCCAGTACCCTTCACAAAAATAATCACCTAAATCATGTGGGCTGACTTCTGGTAAAGCCAAAATAAAATAATCGGTACCATTAGATCCAATGAATGTCGTTTCGCATTGAAACAAGCGTCCTAGCGGGGTTTTTATACTAATCGTAATACTACTACCATGGTTAATCATACATATGCCGCGTATACCAGGCACTGACTCTTCACTACGTTTAGCTAAAAGCCGTTCTCTTAGCGCATTTCCATTTACATTCAAAAGACAATCCTACCGCTTTCGGCTATTAATAATAATCATTATATTTATAAGCTATCAGAGTGTAGTGATGTGGCTTTAATTATCAAGCAGATCGTTACAATATAAGGAAAAAAGCATTGATGACCTCGTAAAATTTAACCTAAACATTCATTATTGGTATCTATATAGAGATTTTAAAACACATTCACCTTAAATAATGCAATCAAAAATCAGTATGACCTATTATTCCCGCCGAAGGAAATGCAATCATTCTAGGTAATAGACATAATAATAAGGTAAAATGCTCCCTTAACAAGGAGTATTAATGGCTATTACGATTCGAGATCTAGATCAGCATTATTATATGATCGAAGATTTAAAAAAATTAACTAAAAGTAACGTTACAACAAAAGCGCTTATACAAGGCGGTTACCTTGCCGTTGATCTTGGTAAGCAGCTTGAAGCTGAAATGGAATTACGGATAAAAGCAGAAGATGAATTGAAACAATTAAAAGAGAAATTAACCAACTATATTGAAAGCCAGCGAGCGCTTTTCGGCGCAATCAACTAACCCATTTTTCTTTTTATATTAAACACGGTTGCTATACCATCTAGACAAGTATCTGACCATTTACTTATCCAGAATGGTATTACTATTTTGGGTTTCTACTTTGTATAAATAGGTTTAATCAAAGCATAGAAACCCACTTTTAGATGAATTTGGTATTATTATCAACCACCAGCTCATCAAAACCCGTTGCTGCATCGTATTCACGAGAAAAGTGTTGCTCAGTAAAACTCAATAAACAAATCTCAGCAGTGTAAGACACTAGATTCCCATCCATTAAATGACCACCAAATACCCTGCCTTCTTTATCTGCAACAGAAATATGAAGGTGAACATGATCAGCCGTTAATGTGCCAGAAAGTGTTAGAATTTCTAAAGGTCCATCAAGCGTCAATGATTTAGACTCATCAGCAAGGCGTATACGCGCTGTCGTTAAACATCCCGCACAAGATAAAAGTGAGCCTGCTTTAATGCTATTCGCCTTCACATAGGCTAAAACAGAGGCTTTTAAATCGTCCCCTTGAGTTAATCGAAGGGCATGAGGTTGAATCATAAGATAAGCATTTCCATATTAAGCGGATACAAAAACGGCCTCATTAGAAGCCGTTATCAGATAACTACATTTTAAAAAGGTAAAGATTAGGCGCGTCGACCTTGTTTCTTATTCGTACCAGTATGCGGGAACACATTGTGTATACGTTGCTTTACCTTACTTGGCACAGTCTTTGAAAAGGTGATCTTTGTTGTAAAGCGATTTTTGTAGACTTTAATTTGACCAGAGAACGGCTGCTTATGCGCTATCTCTTTACAGCCGACCAAAAAACCATGGGGAATATCCCCTTTTGAATGCGTCAGTTCACCGTCTTTGAACTTCATCGTCATTACAGGACGGTCTTTAAAAACAAGAAAAATGACGGCAACGGCAAGTATGATGACATATTCCATTCAATGATTCCTTTTTGTACGTTTTATTATAAGCCTATATCAGTTTGAAAATTTTACTGTAACGAATCTAATATTCACTACAAATAGATCACTCTCAATCTAATAGATCTGATAAATCTTTACGGATGTCTGAAACCGTCTTAGTGACTGTCTCTGTGCGATTGCTCTCACTCAACAAGTATTCAATCGTATCTGATAACGTAGAGCCCAGTTCTTGTGACTTCTCTGCTAACTTTTCCCATACACGATAGTCAAGATCGATCGATTTCTTACGCGTATGTACCTGCTCCGCATTGAAATGACGCTTGCGTTTTGCTCGAATAGCTTGTTTCAGCTTATTTTCAAGCTCAGGAGACATATGCTTATCAATCCACTCAATCACTTTTGTCGGTTCGTGTTCAATGGTAAGTAAAGATTGAATAGCAGCTTCGGCTTCACTCGAATCGATATGACAGGTGATTGCCTCTCCTTCTTTCCATTTTTTGACCAAGTAAGTCCATTTCCAACCGGCTTCGAGGTTTTCAAGTTGCTGATATTTCATAAAAGGGGATAATTCTCAAAAGTCCAAAACAAACAGTGACAGCGTAACTGATTCTAGATAAAAGCTCAATTACATCACGATATTAACTGTTTGTTTTCTCACAAACTCAATATCCTGCATATCTAACTATTATGAGGGCATTGATTCCTTTATACTGCTGTCCTTTTCACAGTAACGAAAGAAAGCACAAGTCTATGCATGAAGAATCCTGGCGTACAATGATCCCAGATTACTCGAAGTACCAAACAATCATGGAAGATTATGAGAATCTTCAGCCTGCCCCTGTAGGTACTTTGCAAGACCGTCTTAGTGACGCCGTTCGCCGCTTCACCGCAATTGAACTGCAACCTCGCGTTCTTCGTATTACTGCGCCTGACAACAAAGTCTATCGCGATTACGTGATTGAGCTACTCGCTAAATATGACGTAGAGAACAAGAAAAAAAAATCACAGCAGGTTGATTCTGAGGAGCAAATCAATAACAAAAATCAGAATGCAGAATCAACGGTTATTATTGCTGGCGAAAATGTGACTGAGCTAAGCCTTTTTGGTGCGGTTTATCCCCCTTCTGAAGATGGGAAAATTTCGAAAGCTCAAGTTAAGCATGGCCTTGTTCATCAAGCGAACAATGGCTACCTTGTGCTTTCTGTTACAAGTATTTTAAGTAATCCTGCATTGTGGCCTCGATTAAAAAGCGTCTTAATGAATGGTGAGCTGGAATGGCAAGCTGCCTCTCATAAAACTCTTTACCCACTGCCGGTGCCTGAAAAGCTGAATCTGAAGCTTGTCGTAATGGGCGATCGGTATTTAATGGGTGAATTTGATAACGGTGAACCCGATTTCACATCCGGTTTTTCAATGTACAGTGAATTTGAGCAAGACTTACTTATTTCAGAGCAAAGTCTTCCTTCCTATCTTGCTTACGTAAAAGCCATTATTAACAAAGCAGGTTTACCTGACCTTGCCGATGCTGACGCGATTAATGTGTTATTAGCAACGGGCGCTCGCCATGCTGAAGATCAAACGCGTGTTCCGCTTTGTCCTATTTGGCACCAAGGGTTAATTTCTGAAGCGGCTATTGAAGCTGACGGGCACACGATTACTGCTGAAAATTTAAAGTCTTCGTTAAAAGCACGTCATTTCCGCGAATCATACTTACCTGAACGTGCTATTGAAGATATTCATCACGGTCAAGTGGTTATTGATTGTAAAGGCGAACAAATTGGCCAAGTGAATGCTTTAACCGTTATCGATGTACAAGGTCACCCTGTCTCTTACGGAGAACCCGCACGTATCTCTTGTGTTGTACACTTTGGTGATGGTGATATCTCTGATGTTGAGCGTAAAGCAGACCTTGGTGGTAATATTCACGCTAAAGGCATGATGATAATGCAGGCTTTTGTGAGTGCCGCGCTAAACTTAGATCAAGCATTACCCTTCTCTGCCTCTATTGTATTCGAACAGTCATACTGCGAAGTCGATGGAGACAGTGCATCGTTAGCTGAGCTATGTACACTTGTTTCAGCATTAGCGATGCAGCCAATCAATCAACAAATTGCCATTACAGGTGCAGTAGACCAATTCGGTCGTGTACAAGCAGTAGGCGGCATTAACGAGAAGATTGAAGGTTTCTATAAGGTTTGTGTTCACCGTGGCCTAACAGGCACTCAAGGTGTCATATTACCGAAAACAAACTTAAGTCATTTATGCTTAAATGAAGATGTCCTCGAAGCAATAAAATCAGGACAATTTCATATTTGGGCTGTTGAAAACGTCGACGAGGCTGTTCCGCTAATTATGGGAAAAGCACTAAGAGGCGAAGAAAACGACAGTGATACAATTCTTGCGAGAATTGCAATGCGAATAGATGCCTTCCATCATGGTGAAGAGCCTAATGATGTCAGTTGGTTATCTATTATCCGCAACTGGTTTGGCCAGCACTGATCCGAGTTGTTTAGCGTACACGTGTACGCTAAATTGCTCTCATACTTTCTTGGAGCAGTAAGAATCTGATGAAACGCCAACAATCTTTTGAATACGATGAATTAGTAGCATGTGGTAAAGGTGAACTTTATGGTCCAGCTTTCCCTTCTTTACCTTCTGACAATATGCTGATGATCGATCGCGTGATTGAAATTTCAAGCGAAGGTGGCGAGCACGGTAAAGGCTTCATTCATGCGGAATTAGACATTAACCCTGACCTATGGTTTTTCGATTGTCACTTTAAAGGTGACCCTGTAATGCCTGGTTGTCTTGGCTTAGATGCAATGTGGCAGCTAGTTGGCTTCTTCCTTGGCTGGCAAGGTGGCGAAGGTAAAGGTCGTGCTCTTGGTGTAGGTGAAGTTAAATTCACAGGTCAAATTCTACCAACAGCAAAGAAAGTAACGTACGACATTCAGCTTAAGCGTGTTATTAACCGTAAGCTTATCATGGGCGTTGCTGACGGCCGTGTATTGGTAGACGGTAAAGAAATCTACGTTGCTAAAGATTTAAAAGTAGGTCTATTCTCTGACACTACAAACTTCTAAGTCGCCCCCTTTGGGTTCACTTACAAGTACAAAAAGGCTGCTATTATGCGGCCTTTTTTCTGTCTGTTATTTAATACCCCGTAACTAACAAGCGCCTAATTTACCCCTTTGATTTTAAAGTCATATACAGTAAAGACTAGTAAATTACAGGCAATAAAAAGCCCCTTCTCCTATGGGGCTAAATAAGGGTTCTTTCTATGAGGGAGGGATATTATTTATAGAGACCTGTTTGCAATTCCTCTCTTGCGTCTCGCCAACCACCAAGCCAATTAGTACGGGCGTCCACACCTTGGTACGGACACATTTCATTAGAACGGCCATTTAAGCCAGCTTGATACCCGCGAGCCTGCGCACGTTCTAATCGATCCCGCTTTTGTCTCTTCATAGTTCGTCCTCAACCTTATTTATATTGTTTCACTACAGTTTCGTAATGATGGAGTTTTGGTGACTCCAAATATAAGAATTAGCGATCTTCACTATTTTTTCAACCTCAGAAACAACTAAGGCTCACAAATTGTGAGCCTTAGTGAAAAATAAATAATTATGACAAAAATTTATTTTCTTCTTCTGAAACCAAATAGACCTAGCAGTGTCAAAGCAAACATGCCAAAAGAAGCACCAGAACGTTTTATCGTTCCTGATTCTTCTGGACGTACATCAACAGTACCGTCCGGAATTGGCACAAGTTTAACGGCAACGACTCTTTCTTTACCTACACCACCGCCCTTACATTGAGCTTCATTACTGAACGAATCATAACCACCATCACACATAAACGCTGTTGCAGATATAACACCCGCATCGTTAATATCCGTCGCTTGCGCAATTCTGTATTGGTTATTATTAGCGACTATCGAATTTGATTCATCGCCATATGTAAGGTCGTTGATCATCCAAGACCCACCAGCAGTCAACGGAGAGCCAGCAATCGCGGTATCACCAGCAATATAAGTGAATGCTCGTTGACGACGTTCACGACCATCAATCTGATTGACGGTTTCAGAATCAACCCAACCAACAACTTGGTTATTACCATTTATTGCACTTGGACGACCGTTAGAACCGTCAAAGAAAATATTAGCATTCACATTTGAATCTAACATTTTTAATGAATCATTCTGGTTGTCATAGATAAAAATAGCTTCAGCATATGATCGATTTGCAGCTCTAAAGTTCTTGCCAACACCTACAACTACGTTATTGGCATTGATATCTGTCGCTACTGTATAGCTATAAATACGATCACTACCCCTTTCAATATCAATTCCAGGGATAAATTTCTCTGTCCAAGTTAAGCTTGATCCCGCCGCCTTCGATTCAAAAATTGCAGCTCGTGGCGCATAGTAATCGTTATCAACAGAGTCAGTAGCAAAACCCACCGCGATTGGTAGGTTATTCACCAATGAAATAGCCTGAGCTGATGCTTGATATGAACGATTTTCACTATCAACATCTAATACAGGCAGGCTCGGTTTTACAATTGCAGAGGCTGTAACTTTACCAGTAGTTGCTGAATCCACTAACCAAAAAGCTGCTTGATTCGCAAATGTACTGAATTGGCATTCATATTTAGAGTAAACATTAGCAGCTGTTGGAGTTGCTGCGCAAGTTTGAAAATCAGTACCACTAAAACCTAAGCCACTAACATTAATATCATCAGTATTAGGCACTTTATCTGAATCATAATACCAATTCTTACTATCTGTAGTGCCTCTATTATAATAAAAGCTAGGGGCATAAGAAGCAGATCCAACCACTAATAACTTACTGCCACTACCGCTATCATAAATAACAGCATCATTAGCTAATGTTTGCCCCATTTGTTCAGCTAACTTATCATCAGGACGATCAATGCTAGCTGCTGGAGGTGTTAATTCAGTTTTATTTGCACCAGCGTTAACAAAACCACGCTTATCGAACGCACGAGCATTTCGGCCATCTTTCGAAAAATACGCAGAGCTTGTAATACCGTAGACGTAATCAGTGCCAGCTTCTGCAACAATACCATTAACAACAGAATTTGGTGTTACATGGCTACCACTATCAATGATTGTACCTAAGACAGCTTTATCTGCATCACTATACCCATCAGCAGAATTTGCAAATGTACTAAGTGTCTCGCCATAAACAATAGCTGACGCATTTGAATAATAGCCAAGAGACCAAGCAGCCTGCTCGCGTTGAAGCCCACCTAAGCCAGTACGATCATCCGCTTGTTCTCTGTTATAGGCATTACCATAGTACTGCGCTTCAGACCACACATTGCAAGTGTTGAACCCAAGATTATCATTACAATAACGCTCGAACTCATTTCGATCATTTATGTGTTGATAATTGTCCGTTAAAAAAGCAATGGTATCTCGGTAATTGATGCCATCTGTACCTCTACGGCTTTCCCCTACAACCTTATATTCATCTGCATCACCACAGTCTGTTGTAAAACAGTTTTGTGATGTTGAGGTGGCTTCAATACCTTGACCATAAAATTCAACAGAGTTACTGCTCGTATTCGCAGTCGGGAAATACTGTAATGATTCAGCACCACTTGTATCTGTAACCTGTACCACTTTATACACAGCGGCATTGGCACCAGTAGCACCGGCGATAAGTATCGCCAGTGTAGAAAGCTTTAACATCTTATGTTGCATTAGGATTCCTTTTGCATTGCCTCTAATTCTTCCCAGCGCTCAAATGCTACTTCAAACTCTTGCTCTGCTTCTGCAAGGCGAGCTAATGTTGCTTCAGTATCATTCTTTACGTCTTGGAAGAATGCAGGATCATTAACTTGTTCCTGCAGTTGTGCAATTTCATTTTCCAATTCTTCAATTATAAGCGGTAGACCTTCTAGCTCTTTTTGAAACTTATAAGAAAGCTTCTTTTTTGGCGTAGAACGGGTTGTCTCTCGCGGCTTATTATTTTCTTGTTTTTTCTTCGCCAGCTCAAATTCAGCAGCCTGATTTTTCGCAATATTTGTTAGAGAGTTAGCACGTTGCTCTTGAGCGTCATGATAACCGCCTACGTATTCGTCGATAACCCCATTGCCTTCAAAAATCCAGCTTGTCATCACAGTATTATCAACAAACTGACGATCGTGGCTTACTAAAAGTAAAGTACCCTGATAGTTGGCAAGTATTTCTTCTAAAAGTTCCAATGTTTCGATATCTAGATCGTTTGTTGGTTCATCGAGAATTAATAAGTTATTTGGTTTTAAGAATAATTTCGCCAGTAACAGACGGTTTTTCTCACCACCAGAAAGTGCTTTCACGGGTGTACGAGCACGACGAGGATGGAATAAGAAGTCTTGTAAATATCCTAATGCGTGACGTGTTACACCATTAACGGTCACTTCTTGCTTACCATCAGCAAGGTTATCCATTACGGTTTTTTCAGGGTCTAATATTTCACGATATTGGTCGAAGTATGCGGCATCAATCTTAGTACCACAGTGGAACTTACCCGATGTTGGGGTGAGTTGCTCTAGCATTACTTTTAGCAATGTACTCTTACCACAACCATTTGGTCCGATAAGTGCGATACGGTCGCCACGCATAACAGTGAAGCTAAAGTCTTTGATGATTGGCGTATCACCATAGCTGTATGAGATATTCTCAGCTTCAAATACAATCTTACCAGAGCGTTTCGCTTCTTGAAGTTTCATGTCGGCTTTACCAACCACTTCACGGCGTTCACTGCGCTCATTGCGTAATGCTTTTAAAGCACGAACACGCCCTTCGTTACGAGTACGTCGAGCCTTAACGCCTTGACGGATCCATACTTCTTCTTGTGCTAGCTTTTTATCAAATTCTGCGTTTTGTTCCGCTTCTACTCGTAGCATCTCTTCTTTACTTTCAAGATACAGTTCATAGTCACCAGGGAAAGAAACAAGTTTACCGCGATCTAAATCAAGAATACGTGTCGCCATCGAGCGAATGAAAGCACGGTCGTGAGAGATAAAGATGATTGAACCACGGAAATTCTTAAGGAAACCTTCAAGCCATTCGATAGTTGCAACATCTAAGTGGTTGGTTGGCTCATCAAGAAGTAAAATATCTGGGTTACATACCAATGCACGTGCCAACGCAGCTTTACGTTGCCAACCACCCGATAGATCGCTAAGCATTGTATGCGGGTCAAGGTGCAAGCTTTCTAATACAGTCGCTATTTGGCTATCAAACTGCCAAGCATTCGCATGGTCAATTTTTTCTTGCGCTTTCATCAACTTGTTAAGGTTTGATTCACTTGGGTCAACGCCGATTAAATCCAATAAGTGGTGATATTCTTTTAGTACCTTACCCACTTCAGCCAAACCTTCAGCAACATAATCAAACACATTGCCTTGTGCATTACGCGGTGGATCTTGTTCTAGGCGAGAGATTGTAAGCTCTGTCTGACGCTGAATACTACCATCATCAAGCAATACATCGCCTGTAACCACTTTCATAAACGTTGATTTGCCTGCGCCATTACGGCCCACTAAACAAACACGTTCATTGGGTTGAAGAACGAACTCCGCCTTATCAAGTAAAGCGTGATCACCATACGCAAGTTGCGCGTTACTAATATTAATTAAAGCCATTGTTTTTTAACCATGCTGCAAGGTCGGCACTATCAAACGGCCAACCAAGTTCAGAAATTGAGTGTGTAGATTCATCAGAAACAATGTCTGCGGTTACAGAACAAGCATCTGAAGACGTTGATATTACGGGGTTTATGGATACAACCGGTATTGTTACGCCGTAACGTGAAAAGAGCACGTCATCAAAGGCAACATCTATTACCTGAACGTGCTCTTGTACCCCTGCCTCTACAAGCAAGCTATAAGCTTGCTCGCAAAGGTGGCATCCTTCCGTGCTATAAAGGGTTATCAGCACTTAACCTTCCTTGTGAGTGATAATCCAGCAGTTATGAATGTGCTTATTCTTCGCAAAATCCATTGGCAGTGTTTTATCAGAAATGTTCTTAGCATCCAAACCAAGTTCATTCAATTTTTCTAAATCCATTTTGAACTGACGTTTATTGTTTGAGAAAACAATTTTGCCATCAGTACGTAGCATGCGCTTCAAGTTTTCCATTAGCATGATGTGATCACGCTGAATATCAAACGTCTGCTTCATACGCTTAGAGTTAGAGAATGTTGGCGGATCAATAAAGATAAGGTCAAATGTGTCATCAACTTCTTGAAGCCATTGCAAGCAATCCGCTTGAATAAACTCATGTTGATCACCAACTTGGTTGTTAAGCTCCATGTTTTCTTGAGCCCAACCAAGGTATGTGTTTGACATATCGATAGTTGTAGTCGATTTAGCACCACCGCAAGCAGCATGTACAGAGGCTGAACCGGTGTAAGCAAATAGGTTAAGGAAATCTTTCCCTTTCGCCATATCACCTAACATTTTACGCGTTATACGGTGATCTAAGAACAAACCTGTATCAAGGTAATCGTAAAGATTAACCTTAAGGTCTACGCCATATTCGTTAACGATAATGTGACGCTCTGCATTTGAAAGCTTCTGGTACTGATTTTTACCCTTCTGGCGCTCACGCACTTTTAGAATAACTTTATCAGTTTGAACACCAGTAACTTCAATTGTTGCACGTAACACGTCCATAATACGACGACGAGCAATCTCTTCAGGTACGGTTTTAGGTGCGGCGTACTCTTGAATAATCAGGTAGTCATTGTACTTATCGATAGCTGCATTGTAATTTGGCAAATCAGCGTCATAAATGCGGTAGCAGTCAATACCTTCTTTCTTTGCCCATTTATTCAGCTTAGTAATGTTCTTTTTAAGACGGTTAGCAAAATCAGGCGCAACGTTATCTTGCTCAACATGGCCTTCAGCTTCACCTTCTTCTTTCTTAACGCTACCAGCTGTAATCAAATACGTTTTAAGTACACAGTCTAGTGCACCGTTTGGTAGTTTGAATTGCTTATCAGCACGCATACGTAAGCAGCTAAGTAATTCGTTAGAACCAGAATAGATAGACGCAGATGAACCCGCAAACGCCAGTTTAAGACGATTACCAAGTTCTGTGTATAAGTTGATTAATTCAGGTGTTGTACCTAAACGCTCACCGTATGGTGGGTTACAAATAACAATACCAGCATCATAACCTTCAGGGGCTTTCAGCTCTGTCGCATCACCCTGTTGGAAATTAATCAGTTCTTTAACACCCGCACGGCCAGCGTTATCACGCGCAATGGCTAATACACGGTGCTCTAATTCAAAACCAAAGAACTTAGTCTGAACTTTAGCAGGACCACGACGTGCTTTAACAGACGCTTCAGCATGAATTTCAAGCCATGCATCTTTATCGAAATCTTTAATTGACTCAAAGCCCCAACGCTTACGTTTAAGACCCGGTGCAATATCTGCCGCCATCATTGCAGCTTCAATCAACAATGTACCTGAACCACACATTGGGTCGAGTAACGGTTGACCTGGCGTCCAGCCACTTTTCAGTACTAATGCAGCAGCGTGCGTTTCACGTAATGGCGCACGACCTGCTTCAGTACGGTAACCACGTTGGTGAAGACCACTACCCGCCATATCAAGACCTAACACACCTTTTTCGCCAGATAGACGCATGTGAATACGTAGATCAGGTTGTTCACGGTCGATATTAGGACGACGTAGGTCTGCTTTCGTGAAACGATCGACGATAGCATCTTTAACTTTCATTGCGCCGTATTGGCTATTACGGATTTCACGGTTTGTACCGTTAAAATCTACGACAATACGTGTAGCGTTGCTGAAATACTCAGTCCAATTGATCGCCGCAGCGCCAAGGTACAAGTCCATGTCGTCACGAACGGTAAATTCGCTAAGAACTTGAATGATACGAGACGATATACGTGTCCATAGGCAACAACGGTAAGCGGTTGACTGATCGGCTTTAAAACGTACACCGGCATGAACAACTTGAATGCTCTGAGCACCAAGTTGTTCTAATTCTTCTGCAAGGAGGTTTTCAAGACCTCGAGATGTAATAGCTAGATATTGATTCATGGAATTCTTTTCGCACTTATGTTGCCGGGAATTATAACGTAAAACAGACTAAATGCCTCTCTATTCCCCATTGCATACGCATTATTTGGTTAAAAAATAATGAAATAACGATTTTTCGGAGCTGATGGGCTTCAGAACATAGCAACCATCGCTCACTCAACACCATCCACCAGTGGAAACAATGGTGTCCCCCCCCTAATTAAATAATGCGGTAAGTATTCATAAAACACGCCAATTGATTATCCACACACAGAAACAACCGCCCAACCAATTGATTATAAATGAATTAATAGCCAATTAAATTATGAAATACAGTAAATCTCACACTATATAGCGATATATCGCACTAGACGTCATCGTGAATAAAAACTCCCCCCACATACTTTCCATTTTGGAAAGTGTTAAGATGCGACCAGCGATCGGCGTGTAATAAAATTACGCAAATGAGGAAAAACAGGAAGTTTTCTTGTTTATTCACGCTTAGTTTAGCAATGAGTGTCAGTAATTTGACGCGATTTTCGCCAAAAGGAGGCAAAAAAAAATACCATTTATTAGTCAATAACTGGATTAGCCTCACCAAACATGTTTGTTTTTTATACAAAAAAACGTTTCCCAGTACTTATTATCAGATGCTTAGATTCATCAAGCGCCACTTTCATCAGACGCTTAATGCTTTAGATTGTAATAATAAAATTGAAGGCTGGGTTTAAATTGAAGGTAGAAGGTGAAAGATGGTGTGGCGACAAGATATAATGTCCCCTAACCTCTCAAATAATGATGAGCATTGATATGAATTAATGGATTGGGTATGTGTGTGGCAGAGATTAGATACGCAGAAGGCTTATAGACAGGAGTATCGATAACTCTAGATACATGACTTTATATGGGTTGTTATAGGAATTGTAGTAAGAAAAAATCAGCTAATACGTTCTAAAGTGACACTATTAACCAATTCACTAATTAACCTACGAGTGCTAGGTTCAGCATCACGTCTTCTTCGTAAGCAGTTATACGATCGTTCATAACCTTAATAGTGTCACAAAAGCGCATTTCCTTAGTGCTAGACAGCGCTAAAGGCTCTACATCGACCATCATACATAGGCTTGCACAGCCGCTATTCTCAATAACAATGAACTTTGCCATACCTAAAGGTGTTTGAAGGGTTACGATGTCACCATTCTCAGGCTCACAGCTTACTGATTGAGTATCAAAAAACCAACTTTTGGGCATCATCGGTTTATGGAATCGACTGGCTGCAACCGCATTTAGTGCTAATTCAGCTTTACGCGGTTCAGATATCTCTAAATGTGAAACGTTTTCTTTATAGTTCTGGAAAATAGAGGCGTCATCAACAGTAAATTCACACTGTTCACTCGCCGAAGGGATAAGATGTTTTGCTGGAATACCTACACGAAAAACCATATCACTTCCCAAATCTAACATTAGGGAATTATCCTTAAGGTCGAAATACCACATCCATGAATTATTTGGTTTTAACACGTAAACGCTCCAGAAACAGTTCTTTGTACTACGTATCTAACAATACAGAAAAAACTTTAGGAGAATTTTACGGGGGTTAGGATAAAAAAAAAGGGGAATAAATATCCCCTTTTTGTTACATGAAAATGTAATTTTGACAATTTTCAATGATATTTTAGCTACCGAGAACTAAAAGGTGGAACTTTTTCGAAAGCAGTACTTAAAAAGGCCTTTCATCAAAGTTCAATTTAAGAAATGGTCAATTTAAGAGTTCGTCACGATGTCTTTTACCAATTTTGGTCCGTGATAAATGAAACCAGAATAAATCTGTACAAGCTGTGCGCCAGCATTCATTTTTTCACGTGCTGAAATAGCAGAATCAATACCACCCACACCAATAATTGGTAAAGCGCCATTTAACTCTTCAGCTAAACGACGGATAACCTCAGTACTGCGATTTTGTAACGGACGACCACTTAGCCCCCCCATCTCATCACAATGTGGCATACCTTTAACCAATGTACGATCTAATGTCGTGTTAGTACCAATCACGCCATCAATTTTATTTTTGATCAAAGATTCTGAGATTTGCACAATTTCATGATCTTCTAGATCGGGAGCGATCTTCAGTGCTATCGGAACATACTTACCGTGTTTAGCTGCCAGCTCTTCTTGTTTCGCTTTTAATTGAGACAAAAGATCATCAAGCGCCTCTCCATATTGAAGAGAGCGAAGCCCAGGGGTATTAGGTGAAGAAATATTTACCGCAATATAGCCAGCATGCTCATAAACTTTATCCATACAGATTAAGTAATCTTCTGCACCCTTCTCGATTGGTGTGTCTTTATTCTTACCGATGTTAATACCGATAACACCGTCGTATTTGGATTTTTTTACATTCTCAACCAGATTATCAACGCCCAGATTATTAAAGCCAAAGCGATTAATAAGCCCCTCAGCTGGGAGTACGCGGAAAAGACGTGGTTTCTCATTTCCTGATTGTGGACGTGGCGTTACTGTACCCACTTCTACAAAACCAAAACCCATTGCGCCAAATGCATCAATACATTCGCCATTTTTGTCTAGGCCAGCAGCCAATCCAACAGGGTTTTTAAATTTAATACCCATGACTTCAACGGGGCGATCAGGTACATGTTGACGATAGAAGAGATCAAGCGGAGTGCCGGTAAAACGAGAAAAGTTCTGAATAGCAAGATCATGCGCCTTTTCAGCATCTAGCTGGAAAAAAACGGATCGTGCGAGGCGATAAATCATTGTCTCTCCTTATAAAAAGCTCCAAATAAACGGGCTTATTATTCACAGTTATCCCTTCTACTTCAATGACTATTTACACCATTTGTATCAATAAAACAATTACTTACATTTAGGCGTTTATTTACAATGAGTTACAGCTTCAAATTTGTCATTAATTTATCAAAAACAACGCAAACGATTCCGTTTAACTAGCAATATGTAACGGTCGTGTTGGTCAGTCGTTATCTAAACAATAAAAAAAGCCATTACATCTGTTATGTAATGGCTTTTTAGTAGGAACCAAATTTATATCATAGACTTATGATAGTTATCTCTGGCGCCTCACATATTGGGACGGCAGTTCAGGTTCAGTAACATTAATTCACGTAAGGCTACAGAAAATTTCGCGAATTCATGGGCTGTACCCACTTTAAATTCAGCGAGTACACTGTTCCAACGATGAATAGCAGTCTCGTGCATCCCTATCCATGTTTCTATACTTTGCTCTGCAGACTCATCATTTTGGTTACTGCTGATAACGGCAGATGTTAACTGGCGTTGCTGCCAATCCAGATCTTCTCTAAACGAAGCACGAGCCAACGCTTGCCAATGGTTTTCTACTGGCTGATTGTGTACTTGCTGTAAGAACCAATGCAAAGACAATTTAGAGCCAACAACAAAGTAAACACGCGAGATATGATCAATATCTTTATCCAGTTCTTTTGCTATCTGAGCAATATCCATCGCAGAATACAAACTAGTTAGTCGTGCAATATTGTGTGCTAGCTCAGCAGGAACACCTTGCTCAATCATCACATTCGCTTGATCGTTATGCTCTTCAACCTCTCCTGTTACAAGGTAACTTTCAAGGTTTTCTTGTAACGTATTCAAAATAGGTTGATACAATGCAATCTGCTGCTCTATTGCTAACTTACGCTCGCGATTACGTAATATCCAGCGCGTGGCGCGGCGTAACATACGGCGACAGCGATAAAGCATTTCGTACTGCACTTCTGCTGCTACTTTATTGTCTAATTCACGAATTTGACTAAAGAATGTATCAAATCGGAAAACTTCACGCCCTACAGAATAAGCAGATGAAATTTCTACAACCGTTGCACCTGTCTCTTCTTGTAAACGTGTGACAAAATTGCAGCCCATTTCGTTAGACATTTGATTTGCGAGCGATGTTGCAATCAGTTCTTTTCTTAGCGGGTGTTGATCCATCTGTGCACGGTATTTCTCTTTAAGTTGCTTAGGAAAATACGCAGGTAGCAAGCGGGCATGGTATGGGTCATTTGCTATCTCATCACTGACTAGATCTTCTTTTAGCACCATTTTTCCGTAAGCGACTAGTACCGCAAGTTCAGGTCGAGTCAGACCCATGCCTGATTTTTCTCGCTCAGCCAATGTCTCATCATCAGGTAAATACTCAAGTGCACGATCTAGCTTACCGGCACGCTCTAAATAATGGATAAAGCGGATTTGCTCTTTCAGCAGTTGCACGTGTTGTTGTTGCGTTACAGAGATAGATTCACTCTGACAATACGCATCATCTAGTACGATCTCTCCTACTTCATCTTCCATGCTTTCAAGCACTTCATTACGTTGTTTATAAGTAAGATCGCCACCAGCGACAAGGCTATTTAGCAAGATTTTAATGTTTACTTCATTATCTGAACAATCTACGCCACCCACATTATCAACGAAATCGGTGTTAACTAAGCCACCCGTTTTAGCGAATTCAACACGGCCAAGCTGGGTCATACCCAGATTACCACCTTCACCAATTACTTTTGCACGTAACTCACCGCCATTAATGCGTAAACCATCGTTCGCACGATCACCAACGTCAGTATGTGTTTCCGTCGTCGCTTTAACGTAAGTACCGATCCCGCCGTTCCACAGAAGATCTACTTCCATGCGCAAGATAAGGCCAATCAACTCATTAGGCGGTACGCTTTGCTTACGTGTACCTAAGAGTTTTTGGATCTGCGGAGTCAGTTTGATCGACTTGCTACGACGGGAGAAGATCGCACCACCTTCAGAGATCAAACTTTTATCGTAATCTTCCCAGCTTGAACGCGGAAGATTAAATAGACGATCACGCTCTTTCCACGTTTTCGCAGCATCCGGATTTGGATCCAAGAAGATATGCATGTGGTTAAATGCAGCAACTAAACGCGTGTGTTTTGATAACAACATACCATTACCAAATACGTCACCCGCCATATCACCGATACCTACACACGTGAAATCGGTAGATTGACAATCTATACCTAGCTCACGGAAATGACGCTTAACCGATTCCCAGCCACCTTTTGCCGTAATACCCATTTGCTTATGATCGTAACCGTTAGAACCACCTGATGCGAATGCATCACCTAGCCAGAAGTTATAATCATCTGATACTGAGTTAGCTAAATCAGAGAAGGTTGCGGTACCTTTATCAGCTGCAACGACCAAATACGGGTCATCTTCATCGTGACGAACAACATTCACTGGCGGCATTAGTTCGCCATCAATAATATTATCTGTCACATCCAGTAAGGCACGAATGAAACGCTTGTAACAACGCTGTCCTTCATTCCAAATTTCTTCACGGGTTGTCATCTGTGGTTGACGTTTACAGATGAAACCGCCCTTAGCGCCTACAGGTACAATAACGGTATTTTTAACTTGTTGTGCTTTTACTAAGCCAAGAATTTCAGTACGGAAATCTTCTTGGCGATCTGACCAACGCAAACCACCACGAGCTACTTTACCGCCACGTAGGTGAACACCTTCTATATCAGGTGCGTAGACAAAGATTTCAAAGAAAGGAACCGGAGCTGGAATCTCTGGAATTTCTGAAGGACGAAGCTTCAAAGATAGCCAAGGCTTTACATTGCCCTTTTCATCTGTTTGATAATAGTTAGTACGTTGCGTTGCAAGGATCATATCCATGAAGCGACGAATGATCCTATCATCATCAAGGCTTTCTACACGATCCAACTTATCATGCAGCTTCTTAATCAGATCTTGCTCAGCTTTTGGTGAGTACTTTTTCCTTGGTTCAAAACGCAGTGTAAACAGCTTCACTAAATCACGAGCAAGATCGCTATGACTCGATAATGTTTCTTCAATGTAGTGTTGGCTGAATGGGAAACCCACTTGACGCATGTAGCGAGCATAACTACGAATCACGGTAATTTCGCGACCCGTTAACCCTGCGCAAAGTACTAAACGGTTAAAACCATCACTTTCTAAGTTACCGTGCCAAATCGAAGAGAATGCATCTTGAAAACGATCTCGCGCTTCACTTAAATCAATTCCTGTACATGCGTTATGCAACATAGAGAAATCAAGAATCCAATACACTGTGCCATTTGCTTTAACAACTTGGTAAGGTGATTCACCAATTACACGTAAGCCAAGGTTTTCAAGCATTGGCATAACATCAGACAAGTGAATGGGCTCGTCACGGTGGAAAAGCTTCAACTTAACAAAGTGTGAATCGTTCGCTTCTTCTTGAGGGCGATAGAACAACATACCTAACTTGTTGTCTTCACTTAGGCTTTCTAGCTGTTCAATATCAGCCACGGCAGAACCCGGCAGCATTTCTTCTTTATATGAACGTGGGAAAGCACGTGCATAGCTTTTACCAAGCGGAATACCTTTACTTTCACCAAAATTAGCAATTAACGAGTTGCCTAAACGATCTTCCCAAGAAGCCGCAGCCTCAACGAGGTTGTGTTCAATGGCTTTCGCATCAATATTGAAATTATTATTTTTAACTCTCACGATGTAATGGGTTCTCGCTAATGAACTTTCAGAGAAGAAAGTAGTAAATTCAACAGTCTGCTCAGAGCCAAAATAGTCTTTAAGAATTTCCTGTGTTTTACTGCGAAGTTCGGTGTTATAGCGCTCTTTTGTTACGTAAACCATACACGAGAAGAAACGACCGAATGGGTCACGTCGTACGAATAATCGTAGCAAATCACGATCTTGCATTTGAACAACGCCACAACCCACATCTAACATTTCTTTTTCATTTGCTTGAATGAGTTCATCGCGAGGATAGGTTTCGAGTAAATTATTTAACGCCTTCCACGAATGTGAACCTTCGGTATAGCCGCTCGCCTCAAGAATACGTGAAACGCGATCTCGAATCAGTGGAATATTCAGTGCACTCTGATGGTAAGCCGTTGACGCGTAAAGCCCCACAAAGCGATGTTCACCAATAACATTGCCTTTCTCATCAAAGCGTTTAATACCAATATAATCAACATAAGCAGGACGGTGGATTTTGGATTTACCGTTGCTTTTCGTTAGAATCAAAATATCGTGCTTGCGTGCTTCGATACGGGCTGATTCTGGTAAATCAGACAATAGTAAACAATGTTCTTTATCTGTCTTATTTAATAGCCCTAAACCACTTTCATCACTTGGACAAAGCTTGTAATCCCCTTCTATAGGGTTTAAATCATATTGGTGATAACCCATAAACATGAAGTTATGGCGTGTTAACCAATTAATGAATTCGACAGCTTCTTCGCGATGCACATTGTTTACTGGCAAATCTGCAGTTTTAAGATCCTGAGCAATGTCTTGCATCTTATCTTGCATCGCCTGCCAATCGTTCACAACCAGGTCAATATCGCTTAGCACGTGTTCTAATTCTTTTTTGAGTGCTTGCATTTCTTCTTTGCTGGTTAGGCGATCCACCTCAATGTGGAAAAGTGTTTGGTAATCACCCTCCTTTCCACATGCTTCTACAATATTACCGTCTTCATCACGCTTGAAGAAATACGGACCATTGAGCATAAGGTGGCTAGTAATATCTAGACGGTTCAATGTCATTCGCACTGAATCAACAAGGAACGGACAATCAGGCGTTACAATTTCAACCACAGTATGTGTTGACTGCCATCCATATCGACTAAGTGTTGGGTTGTATACTCGAACAGAGCTTTGTTCAGGTTTGTTTTGCATCAAATGGTGCCATAAGCTAAGTACAGCACCATATAAATCAGATTCATTCCGTTGAAGCAGATCATCATCAGCCAGTTGCCCTAACAATCGTTGAGCAAAAACATCCACTAATGACTGCTGAGGGGCTTCAATCTTATTCTGGATTAAGCCATATACCTTCTCAAGCAGTACCGGCACTATCGGATCGGGTGCGGTCATAGCAATTGCTCCATCATTATTATGTTTATAGTTCAGTATAGGGGGTTTGAACGCTTTAGCGTGATAGCTATTGTAGGGGGTTTTGTTGCGCAATGGTTACGTTAATTACACTATAAAGAGAAGAAAAAATCGAATATGTGACTAAGGTTAAGATTTTGACTGGCGGTTCTATCTAGCTGAATGCATATAAGCAATAAGCCACTTCTTTTACCTTAGTCATTGGTCTAACCAATTATTTCATATGTCAATTTTTCTAATGGCGAGAATAAATTTTATGAGGGAAACCGCTACACAATATAAATAAATAGACAATCAAAATAGGTGAATACTTATTAAGATGTTAATAACTTGATGTTATGAAACTGGCAATGAATAATGCTAAATTTAGATCTGTTCTATCTTTTCAAATTTATTTTGTGCATTCACTACAATTCTAAAACGCCCTCTTACACCTAATTGGCTCAAAAATGGACGAAAACGCGAGGCTGGCAGTTGAAGTTTAAGTCCGCTATCTGTTACGACCAGTACCGTGCTAGCTGCACCAGAATAATGGTTAAGATAATACTGGTAGCTAATGTTCATCGAAAATGTATACGTCGTCATGGCACCATACAAAAATAAAAAAAAGAAACACAAAGGATCATACCTATCTTGATAAGTAGATGATCATAAAATAAGAGCCTCTTCGTTAGAGGCCCTTATTAGGTTGTTATTATGTGAACCTTGCTATTATACAAGCACGATTAAGACACATGTTTATATAAAAATGCACTCACATAAAAAGCAGATCCCATTGATCTGTAGCTGCCGAATCAGATACTTATTGATCCAGCGCCTTCTGCACTTTTTCGAATAGATCGTTAGCGAGGTTTTCAAGCTTCGCCAATTTTTCTAATTCTGCTCGCATCAATGCCTGACGCTGTTCATCATATACACGGTACTTCAAGAATGGTTCAATCAAGCGTGAAGCAACCTGTGGGTTACTTGCGTTCAGTGCCGTTAGAATCTCGGTCAAGAACGCATAACCTGAACCGTCCTTTGCATGGAAGCGAACTGGGTTATTAGCACAAAAGCTTGCAACCAAATTACGAGTTCGATTCGGGTTTTTCAAATCAAATGCTGGATGAGACATTGTTTGACGCACATTCGGCAGTGAATCTGCCGCAGGGTTTGCACCTTGCAACATGAACCACTTATCCATTACCAAGCCATCATGTGTCCATTTATCACTGAAGTCTGTCATTTGCTCTGCACGGCATGGTAATTCTGCATTATTTGCAGCAGCCATTGATGCCATTGTATCTGTCATATTATCTGAAGACACATATTGCTCAGCAACTAACTTATTACCTTCATCAGTATGAGCAAGATAAGAAAGACAACGGTTACGCAGTGCGCGTTTAGCCATTGCTTCATGAGCTAAATTATACTCGCCTTGCGAAAGAGAGCGATAAATAGCGGTTAGCTCATCTTCCAATGCATTAGCTAAGATCGCAGTGATCTTACCGACAACCGCATTGATCGCATCAACATCAACGATCTTATACCAGCCTGCAATTTCATTTTCACTTGGTAACGCCAGCATTTCAGCAATGAATGCAGGATCCAGATTTTCATCCAATAACGCACCACGGAACGCATCAATCACCGATTCAGGAAATTCAACTTCTTTACCCTGCTGCACATTGGCAATATTTGTACGAATGTACTTAGCAAGTAGCATTTGACCTGCATCCCAACGTGCAAACTCATTTTGCGCATGCACCATCAAGAACACTAATTCTTCATCAGAATAGTTGTATTCCAATACAACAGGCGCAGAAAATTCACGGAGTAATGATATAATGGGTTTTTCATTTACATTATCGAATTCAAAGACTTGTTTAACTTCAATAACGTTAAGTACGTGATGAATTGGCTCACCATTGCACTCTAACGCAATAACATTACCTACACTGTCATATAATTCGATATCCATTGGAATATGAAGCGGTAATTTATCGTCTTGACCAGCTGTTGGGGCTGTATTTTGCTCAATAGTGACAAGGTAACGTTTTTGTTCTTCATCATAATCGGTTGTAACTGTCACTACCGGTGTACCCGATTGGCTATACCAACGACGGAACAGAGTAAGATCAACACCCGATGCATCTTCCATTGCTTGTGCAAAATCATCACACGTTGCCGCTGTACCATCATGACGTTCAAAGTACAGTTTGATACCTGCTTGGAATTTCTCTTCACCCAATAAAGTATGCATCATACGAATGACTTCACTGCCCTTCTCATACACTGTTAACGTATAGAAGTTATTCATCTCAATCACTTTTTCAGGGCGAATTGGATGAGACATAGGACCACGATCTTCAGCAAATTGAGGACCACGCATAATACGAACATTTTGAATGCGATTAACAGCACGAGAACCAAGATCAGAAGAGAATTCTTGATCGCGGAAAACCGTTAGTCCTTCTTTTAAACTTAACTGGAACCAGTCACGACAAGTAACACGATTACCCGTCCAGTTGTGGAAATACTCATGACCGATTACCGCTTCAATACCTTGATAGTCAGTATCAGTTGCTGTTTTTGAATTGGCTAAAACAAACTTAGAGTTAAAGACGTTTAAGCCTTTGTTCTCCATTGCGCCCATGTTGAAGAAATCAACAGCAACAATCATGTAGATATCAAGATCATATTCTAAGCCGAAACGTTCTTCGTCCCACTTCATTGAATTGATAAGTGAAGCCATCGCGTAATCTGCACGATCAAGATTACCTTTATCAACGAATATTTCTAACTCAACATCACGACCGCTCATGGTTGTGAATTTATCACGCAGTACATCGAAGTCACCGGCAACTAGTGCAAACAAGTAAGAAGGTTTTGGAAATGGGTCTTGCCACTGTACCCAATGTCGGCCATTGTCTAAATCACCTTCAGCAACACGGTTACCGTTACTTAATAAATAAGGGAAGTTTGTTTTATCCGCAATCACTTTTGTGGTGAAACGAGCAAGTACATCAGGACGATCAAGATAATAAGTAATTCGACGGAAACCCTCAGCTTCACACTGAGTACAAAAACCACCACCTGACTTATACAAACCTTCAAGCAATGTATTGGCTTCTGGATTAACTAATGTTTCGATTGTCAGATCAAAACTTGCAGGCAAACTACGTAGCGTTAATGATGACTCTAATACATCATAATCAGACCATGCTGTGCCATTTACTTCTACGCGAACTAACTCTAACCCATCACCATTTAAGACTAACGCCGCATCGGTTTCGACTTGGCGAACAACCTTGCTGACTGCAACAATGTGGGTTGCTGTATCATACAGGTCAAATTCAAAATCAATATCGGTAATTGTATAGTCTGGCTTTATGTAATCTGCACGGTACTTTGCTTTAGGGCTTGCTGTTTGTGTCGATAATTCGCTCATTCTTTTTTATTCCTTTGTTATCCGCTAGAACAAGAAGTCCTCATTCTAAACGACTGACGCCTGTCATTATTATTCTGCCTTTATGGCACTCAAACAAGAATTAATGTCAACTATACCCGTAAACCCATGCTTTTGTCGCTTCAGTGCGTAATAATTCAGCTAAAAATAAAGACTTATACCCAAGCTACCTCAAAGGTATTGCTCAAATAATAACTGAACGCACCCTCAATTCTTTTTTATAAACTGATATTGCATTTATTTTTCATATTTCATATCAAATCAGGCACAAAATAATGTAAAATTTCCGGATTGCATTAAACAGCAGCATTAGATATGAATCACACAAAACTCATTGGGATTATTGACTCCCTACTTGATACCGATGCGTATAAGCTGCACATGCAGCAAGCGATTTATCATCAATATCCACACGTAGAAGCCGTTGCTGAATTTCATTGCCGAAGTAAAGAAGACCTCCGTCCCTACGCCAAGGCAATTCAAGCACAAATTCAACACATCTCAACATTGTCATTTGCACAAGAAGAGTTAGATTATCTTGCATCACTCTCTTTCTTCAAGAAAGACTACCTTACTTATTTAAAAGACTTTTCACTCAACAGTGAACAAGTAACTGTAGATGATTCAGGCGATCAACTTTCAATCAAGATTAAGGGCAAGTGGATTGATATCATTTTATGGGAAGTCCCATTACTTGCTATCATATGCGAAATTCGTTCATCCCTTTGTTACCCACACTCCACTGCAGATGACGCAATTACACAGCTTAAAACTAAAATCGAGCGTTTTTACCAAAATGCTAAAACGGTAGATAATGCAACACAAACAGCCACAGATTTAAGTCAATTTGATCTAATTGATTTTGGTAGCCGCCGACGTTTCTCGAAAGATGTGCACCACAAAGTTGTCGATTATTTAGCGGCAAACGTACCTGAGTTTAAAGGAACATCAAATTACCATTTGGCTCGAACACGAAATTTAACCCCCTTTGGTACACAAGCACACGAATGGTTTCAAGCTCACCAACAATTAACTGGTGAACTTGCCGATTCACAACAGCTAGCATTAAATCGATGGCTACAAGAGTACCCAGATTCGTTAGGTATTGCCCTAACCGATTGCATTAATACCGATGCATTCTTGCGTGACTTTAACCAAGAATTATCTGAACGTTTCGTAGGGTTACGCCACGATAGCGGTGATCCAATTGCTTGGGGTGAAAAAGCGATTAAGCATTATAAATCGTTAGGCATTGATTTAAAGACAAAATCTTTAATCTTTTCAGATAGCTTAACATTGGATAAAGCATTAAACATTTACAAACACTTTGCTTCACGTATTAACGTTAGCTTTGGTATTGGCACGCAGCTGACGTGTGATTTGCCGAGCGTTGAAACATTGAATGTTGTACTAAAGCTGACGCAATGTGAAGGCCGACCTGTGGCTAAGATCTCTGATGAACCAGGAAAGATTATGTGCCGTGATGAAAATTATTTATCGCAGCTTCGCCAAGCTTTCAAAATAGCTAACTAAAATCGACTTAGTTTCACTCGTTCAAATACATAAAAACTCGTCATAAGACGAGTTTTTTTATCAATATATTCTTATCTTGAACACTATTCTCGCTGCATAACCGCTTCCATACCGAATTGTGTATTAGATAGTGTCAATGTATCTGAACCTAATAAAAACTGGCTATCTTGCTGACCACCTTCGTAGATTAAAACAATATGGTCATCTTCCAAATAATAGATTCCACGGTGTTCTTTCTTTTTACCCTCATTATTCGATACTTCAGCCGAAAATAAGAAGTCAGGTCGTAATGAAATAGATAATTCAGAAATACCTTCAGCAACGTCTCGCCCCGAAATTTTCGATGAGCGCCATTCACCCGGTAAATTTTCAGGCGCTAGCTTTGTGAATCGAGCACCGTCTAAAATAAATTGATTATACGTGAGCATATAATTATGATTTTGTTCTAACTGCCCTTCAGAAGAAAATACAATATTCGTTTCATCAACATCGTATTTGCCCGTCCACTCATCAACCGAGCCATCGACACGTAATAACCGAATAACAAAATTGTAAGACGACTTGAATTTAATATTCATCGCCCGATAACTCTCCCCCTCACTTTCAATACCATCATCAGAAGTACTAAACCAGTACCAATCACCTAGTAATAAAGGGTAATCAAACTCAGTCAAATCATCGGCAACAGAGTGAACACTGAAGCTGCTAAAGAAAAGTATAAAAGCTACCATACACGATTTATACATGTCTCAACTCCCGAAAAAAAGACCTATATAAACCTTAGATGCCAATACTCTTTTCTGCTTAAAAATATGATTTATATCACAGTATAAACTCGGGGCTTCTCAGTTATAAGACAACGAGAATCGATAGCAAGAAGAGGAAAAAAGTGTTCATAATCAGCCAGATATTATACCAAATCCATTAATTATCTGATCAGTTCAGCGAGAGTTAATTAATGGAATCGGTATTAGTCAGTACCGTACTATCAGCACAAATAAAAACGGCACTGCTTTTAAGCAGTGCCGTTTTATAATTTACTAACGAAATTAACTTTGAGCGTTAACTAAATCCGCTGTTATATCAACAGCTTCATCAAGGTAAGCATCTGGTGACTCATAATCTTTTGGCACATCTTCCAGTGTAGCAAAAGGCTTTTTACCTAATACTTTCTGGCGCTTATTCAAACGTGCTAATCGTTTACTGTCTGTCTTATCCTGTTCCGCAATACGCGTTTTCTCATTCAAAGAAATGGTATTAATATCTTTATCCTTTTTGTATTCTTGAATGTCATCAAGAATAAAACCGAATTCCATATCTTTACTTATGCGTTGCTCATGCTTCGCTTTTAAAGAAGGTAATATTGGGGAATAGTTAGTTAACTTTTGATAGCTTGCAGGTTTAATGCTATCCCAAGGTAATGCGTTATCTTCGACACTTTCACCTGTATCAGCAGGATCAACCGCCGTTGGGAAAGCAATATCAGGTACAACACCTAAATTCTGAGTACTACCACCGTTGATACGGTAGAATTTCTGAATTGTATATTGGACATGGCCTAAAGGCTTATCAAACAAATCATAAATATGATTCAATGAACGGTGCTGCTGAACAGTACCCTTACCAAAAGATTGCTCGCCAAGTACAACAGCTCGGCCATAGTCTTGTGTTGCTGCGGCAAAAATTTCGGAAGCCGATGCACTGTATCGATTTTGTAGTACGGTTAACGGCCCATCAAAATAAACGCGATCATCAGAATCACCATTTACTTTTACACGACCATAACTATCACGTACTTGAACAACCGGACCACTGTTTATAAATAAACCGGTTAATGCTGTAGCCTCTGTAAGCGCACCACCACCGTTATTACGAAGATCGATAACCACACCATCGACTTGAGATTCGTTTAGTTTTGCGATCTCTTTTTTCGTGTCTTCAGCCAAACCAACATAGAAACTAGGTACTTCAATTACACCTATTTTCTTGCTGCCGACTGTCTTCACTTCCGATTTCACAGCTCTATCTTCTAAACGGATTTTATCTCGCACAATAGTTACATCGTAACTTTTGCTGTTCTTTCCTTCTGGAAGAATCTCAAGCTTAACCTTGCTACCTTTAGGGCCTTTAATCAGCTGAACAACATCATCCAGACGCCAGCCGATAACATCGACGACGCTCTTTCCATCTTGCGCAACACCTATAATTCGGTCGCCTGCAGCAAGTTTTTTAGATGATGAAGCCGGACCACCAGCAACAAGTGAACGAATAACAGTGTAATCATCAACAACTTGAAGCACAGCACCGATCCCTTCCAAAGATAGGTTCATCTCTGATTGGAATTGTTCTGCATTACGAGGAGATAAATAGCTGGTATGCGGATCAACTTCACGTGCAAATGCATTCATGTAAATTTGAAATACATCTTCACTATGAGTTTGTGTGAGACGTTTTAACGCATTGTTATAACGCTTGCTCAAGGTTTCTTTAATTTCTTTCCAATCTTTATCTGCAAGTTTCAGATTTAACGCATCGTATTTTACACGTTGACGCCAAATTTCATTTAATGCATTACGATCTGCAGCCCAATCCAATTCTGAACGATCGACAACAAAGTCATCATTAGTATCGAATTTAATTTCGTTATCTAGCAATGTTAACGCGTATTGATAGCGATCATAACGACGTTGAAGCACTTTATTGAAAATTTCAAAAGCCCCCGATGTATCACCGACTTTAAGTTGATCATCGAATTGGTTTTGCCATTTTTCAAGTAGCCTAACATCAGCCGCAGTAAGGAAGCTTTTGTTGAAGTCCAACATTTCGATATAACGATCGAACATGTCAGAAGAAAATTGATCATCAAGAGAGAATTGCTTGTAGTGCGAACGTGTAAACCGCGAAGCAACCCTTTTACTTGCCGTAGCATGCTGCTTTTCAGGCGCAAGTTGGGGCAAATCACTTAATGAATACTTAGCCTCTAGGGCTTGCGCTGAGGCTGCCAGCATCATGCCAGCAGCGATCAGGGAAAAACGGAATCGACAGTTCATGCGTCGAGCATTCTCCTTTACGAACGCAGGTGCTCCATTTTTACAACCATGGTCAAACCATTGGTTAAACGAACACGCACATCGTCCTTGTTAAATTCAACGATAGATGCCGGCATGTTACCAGAGCCCATATTCACTAAAACATCGTTGCCAACTTTTACTTCATCAGCTGTTAAAGCACGGGATGTATCTGCAGGCTTTTTATCTAGCTTAGACGTTTTTGGCTTAGTGTTCTTGGGTTTAGCTGATTTAGCGTGATTTTTATTTGTTTTCGCTTCGCCATCTTTGCTTGCAGCAGCTTTAGCAACTGCTTGCTCTTTACGACGAGCACGAACTTTAGCTTTGCTTTCTTCAAGGGCTTTTTGTGCGTGTTCTACGTGCTCTTGCTCTAGAACGCCACATTCATTGCCATCAAGGTCAACACGGTTTACACCGGCTTTTACTCCATGAAGATAACGCCAAGAAGATGTGTATTGACGTAGTGCAGTACGTAATTGTGTTTTACTTACTTTTTCATCTTCATTTAAGCGCTCAGCTAAATCTTGGAAGATACCAATTTTAAGTGGCTTAGCTTCACCTTCAATAGTAAAACATTTTGGGAAACGCTCAGCAATGTATGCAATAACTTCTTTACTGTTCGTTAACTTTTCAGAGTTTTCCATGGAGTTTCCTGACATAAAACGAGAGATCTCGCTGTGTGTACTGTGATCAAAAAGAAATAGTGTCGCTATTATAGTTACCTAACAATGAAAAACCACCGAAAGCATACAATTAGAGGCTTTTTTGTAGTTCTTTCACAAAATACACTAGTCCATCTTCATCATTTTGGTCAAATCTTGACAAACTTGGGCTATCAATATCCAAAACGCCAACCAATTTCCCTTTAACGGCTAGTGGTATTACGATTTCAGAATTACTGACGGCATCACAAGCAATGTGCCCAGGGAAGGCATGCACATCAGAAACCCGTTGTACCTTGTTTTCTGAGATGGCGGTACCACATACACCTCGCCCAACAGGAATACGCACACATGCGACTTTTCCTTGAAATGGACCAAGCACTAACTGATCGCCTTTGAGTAAATAAAAGCCTACCCAGTTAATATCTTCTAACTCCATATTCAGTAACGCACTAATATTAGAGATATTAGCAATCAAATCAGGCTCACCTTCTGTCAGTGCAATTGCCTGCTGAGTTAATCTTTTATAAAACGCGTTCTTATTTTCCATGGCTTACTCCTTATATAGCCGTTAATATAGCTCCCCCACCAATAATAGGAATCATTATCATTGTGAAAGATTCTGTAAACCAAACAATTAACTGGTCTTGGCTTCTAAAGCAAGCAAAACGTCACCGCCCAAGACTTGTCGCTGCAAATATTATTGCTCTCATAGCAACGTTGGTTAGCGTGCCAATCCCACTTCTAATGCCTTTAATGGTTGATGAAGTCTTGCTTGATAAACCCGCTGATGGGGTCAAATTCTTAAAACTCTTGTTGCCAGAATCATTCCATGAAGCAACTGGGTACATCTTAATGGTGTTGTTCCTAGTGGTATTGATGCGCGTAGCAGGACAAGCGCTTAATATACTGCAAAGTCGGCAGTTTACCCTCGTCGCAAAAGATATAACTTATAACATTCGTGGCCACCTCCTTGATAAACTGGGGCGCATCAGTATGCGTCAATATGAAGAACGAGGCAGTGGCGGTATAACTTCGCACCTTATTACCGACGTCGAAACCATCGACAAATTCGTGGGTGATACGTTGAGCCGCTTTTTAATCGGCTTGTTAACGGTCATTGGTACGGCCGTTATTCTACTGTGGCTAAATTGGCAACTTGGGTTACTCATCCTACTTGTTAACCCTATGGTGGTTTACGCTTCTCGGTTAATGGGCAATCGCGTAAAAAATCTGAAGAAGAAAGAAAACCAAGCATTTGAAAAATTCCAACAGCGCCTTGTTGAAACGCTTGAGGGTCTCTACCAGCTACGCGCATCTAACCGTGAGCGTGAATTTCTTGCCCAATTAAAATCGAACGCAAATGACATTCGCCATAATGCGGATAAATACGCATGGCAATCAGAAGCTGCGGGGCGTGTTTCTTTTCTACTCTTCTTATTAGGATTTGAGCTATTCCGCGCTGCTGCAATGTTGATGGTGCTGTTCAGTGATTTATCTATTGGCCAGATGTTTGCTGTATTTGGTTACCTATGGTTTATGTTAGGCCCCGTGCAAGAGCTATTAGGCATTCAGTTTGCTTGGTACAGTGCTTCAGCCGCGATGCAACGTTTAAACAGCGTATTAGTGTTAGAAGAAGAAGTTCGTCCAGCACCAAAAGTAAATCCTTTCGTTGATGGTGAAACATTACATATAGAAGTGGAAAATCTACATTTCGCCTACGATGAAGATAAAGAAGTGTTACGGGATCTGAATTTAGTTATCCCTGCAGGGAAGAGAGTGGCGCTAGTCGGCTCTTCAGGCGGCGGTAAATCAACCTTGATTCAATTGCTATTGGGCATTTATCAAAAAAATACTGGGGATATCTTAATCAATAATCACCCTATTGAAGATGTTGGTTACGACAATCTTCGAAACAAAATGGCGGTGGTATTACAGCACCCTGTATTGTTTAATGATACGTTAAGGCAGAATTTAACGTTAGGTGCTGATTATACTGATGAACAATTGTGGTTAGCATTAGATATAGCCCAATTAACCGATGTAACAGAGCGCCTAACTAATGGCTTAGACACTGAAATTGGCCGTCAAGGTATTCGCTTATCAGGTGGGCAGCGACAACGTCTTGCTATTGCACGTATGGTCTTGTCTGATCCTGAGTTTGTCATACTTGATGAAGCAACGTCAGCTTTAGATACAGCAACAGAAGCCGCGCTACATACTGCTTTGAATGAATTTTTAGTCGGCAAAACAACTCTTATTGTTGCGCACCGTTTATCTGCGGTTAAGCAAGCTGATTTAATATACGTGCTCGAAGATGGGCAAGTAAGCCAGACAGGTACACATAAAGAACTTGTTAATGAGAAAGGCTTATACCAAACTTTATATGGTTCTGTGCAATCACCTGATGAAAAACATCAATCAGTGCTGGTTTCAGACGTGATCAGTAACAACACCAATGAAAATGGTCAAGAAACGCACAATACACAAGTTATTGATCATAAAAAGCTTGATGGTAATACCAGTGAAGATAACTTGGCAGTAGCCAGAATGAACTCAAAATAATATAGTGTTCGTTTTCAATTGAATAATGGCCTTTAAATAAGGCCATTATCATATACCCGACCCATTTGGTTTGATATTAAGGATGACATCAACATGTCGATGGCTCGACGTTGCCCAGGCTGCGACTTATCTATAATGCCCCATGCAGCACCTCGTGGTAAAAGCGCATATTGCCCACGTTGTAGCACACGTCTTTACCGTGGTGGTAAATGTCGATTCAGTGGCGAACTCGCCATCGCTTTAGCTTGTCTCATCCTTTTTGTTCCAACCCATATTTTTCCGTTAATCACGATACGTTTATTTGGAGTCATGATTCCAGCGACACTCCCGTCTGGTACATTTAGCCTTGCATCAGAATTTCCTGCCGTTGCGCTTCTTATTTTATTTTGTAGCTCTATTGCCCCTTTATTAGTTAGCCTGTCTGTACTAGGTGCTCAGCTAGCGTTAAAGGTGAAAAATTTTAGTTTATTAAAATCATCTTTATGGGTAATCACCCACTTAAAGCATTGGGCAATGTACGATGTATTCTTAGTTAGCTTGGCAATCGCATGTTTCAAAGTACAAGATTATGCCGATATCTACGTAGGACCCGGCCTATATTGTTTGGTTATCTTGCAGGTGTTGATGTCTTTACTTATTACTCGTGTTAGCCCAAACCGTTATTGGGAATCATGGCAACCAGAAAAAGATCACCCTACGTTTAAGACAATTCGACCTTTAGCTGGCGAACAGGCTAAAAGTGATAATGAATCTACGAACCCAATAAATAATCAATTACAAACACTGGAAGAGATTCATTGTGAAACATGCCATATGACACAGGCTTATTCTTCACACTGCATTCGCTGTGATTCGCTCTTACATCACCGTAAACCACGTTCAATTCAACGAACATGGGCCTTTTTAATTGCGGCAACAGTCTTTATTTTCCCTGCAAACTTATACCCTATTTCGATATTTTTGAATAACGGGAAAAGAGCAGAAGATACGATCTTTTCAGGTGTCGCTTATTTAGTAAAAACAGACATGACGGGTATAGCAATCATTATCTTTATTGCCAGTATTGTTGTACCCGTCGCTAAGATCTTAGGTATGGCTTACATCCTGCTTTGTATCCAATTTAAACGCTGTATATATCACAAACAACGCATGCTTGCTTTTCGTGTTATTCAATGGGTAGGCAAATGGTCGGTAATGGATTTATTTGTTATCTCCCTCATGGTAACGCTGATCGACCGTGGACAAATTTTGGATTTCACTCCAGGGCCAGGCGCTATTGCGTTTGGAGTGGTAGTGGTTTTAACAATGTTAGCAGTAGAAAACTTAGATTCTCGTCTGATATGGGACAACTATGAATAACGGACAAAATGATCAACAACCCGAAGCAGTAGATATACGTCGTGACCGTGGATTATCCCCTTTATGGCTACTGCCCCTACTTGCACTTGTGCTCGCGGGATGGCTCGTATTTAAAGCGGTGAATGAATCTGGTGAACGTATTCAAATCCATTTTAATGATGCTGCTGGCTTGATTGCAGGTAGAACAACTATTCGTTATCAAGGCCTTGAAGTCGGTATTGTTCGTGACGTGAACTTATCAGAAGATCTTCAAAGTATTTATGTCGATGCGGATATTTACCCTAAAGCCGTACAAACATTAAAAGCAAACACGCGTTTTTGGTTAGTAAAGCCTAAAGCATCAATCACTGGTATATCGGGGTTAGATGCCTTGGTGTCTGGTAATTACATTGCCTTGCAACCAGGGGAAGGCAAAACCACCAATAAATTTACCGCGCTGGATACCCAACCTGCTGATACACCTTTGGGAGAAGGGTTAACGTTGCAATTGCGCTCACCCGATCTTGGCTCTGTCAGTATTGGCTCGCAAGTCTTTTATAAAAAGATCCCTGTCGGTGAAGTGTATAACTACACGCTAAGTGAGAACCGAAAGCAGGTATTAATTGATGTTACTATCAAACCACAATATTCAGAGCTGATAACCAATAAGAGTCGATTCTGGAATGTCAGTGGCATGAGTGCCAACATTGGTTTTAATGGTGTTGATGTTCAATTTGAGAGCCTATCAGCCATGATTGGTGGTGCCATTGCCTTTGATTCTCCCGATGAAGGCGTTGCTATCGATCCCAATCATCTATTTCGCTTATATCCAGATTTGAATACTGCAGGTCGTGGTATTGCCATAAAAGTTGAATTACCTGACGGTAATAACATCAGTACAAGTGGCGCGCCTATTATCTATCGTGGGTTAGAGATCGGCAAAATTTCAAGCCTTCGCCTTGATAAAGAGACCAATAAAATTATTGCTAACGCAGCAATCGAGCCAAGCATGAGTGACTTGCTAAATACGGGCTCTCGCTTGCTATTAGAAGAAGCTGAATTGTCTTTAAATGGGGTTAAGAATATTGGTAACCTTATTCGCGGTAACTTCTTAACCTTAATACCAGGTGAAGGCGAAAAGGCGCGAATGTTCAAAGCTATAACACAAGACCAGCTACAGGAACAGCAACCGGGTACTGTTAGCTTCGCGTTGTATGCCAATAACAGCTACGGTATAGAGCGAGGCTCTAAGCTTCGTCACCGCGGTTTAGATGTAGGCCGAGTGAAGAAAGTCTCTTTTGAAGGCAATAGAGTGCGCTTCGATGTTATTGTTCGTCCTCAATACACATCCCTTGTACGTTCTAACAGTCGATTCTTTATAGACGGTGGTATTCAAGCAAGCATCAGTGCGAAAGGCATCGACGTATCAATGCCACCTGCCGATCAACTGATCAGTAATGGTATTAGCTTTACCTCATCAGGGTCTAAGAATATTCAAAAGAGTTACCCTCTTTACGAAAATAAGCGTCTGTCTAACCTTGCCGCTGATAACCAACGCGGATTCGCTAAATACTCGCTCTTTGCCGATGAATTACCGCCCGTTTCAGAGGGTAGCCCTATTCTTTATCGTAACCTACAAGTTGGTGAAGTGACTGGCTACGCCCTTGTACGTGACGGTGTAACTGTGTCATTTAAGGTTGAGAATAAATATCGTCATTTAATCAGCCCTAGTACGGTTTTTTGGAATCGTTCTGGTGTTGAAATCGAAGCTGGATTAGATGGGGTTAAAGTTAAAGCCGACCCTATTAGTACGCTCATTAAAGGGGGGATCGCATTTGATGATATCGTCGGAGTCACAAATAAGGCAGGGTCGAAATTCAAATTATATCCAAGCTTAAGTGACGCTCAAAATTTTGGCTTATTAGTCACCCTAACAGCGCCAGATGCACGCTCTGTATCGAAAAATGCAGACATCCGTTATCAAGGTATTAATGTGGGCAAGGTTGTTAGTATCGAACCTAATTTTGAGCTGGCTAATGTACAGATAAAGGCGCGATTATTCCCTAAATACGCCAAGATTTTGGCAAAATCAAACAGCTATTTCTGGACAGTCACCCCCAAATTAAGCCTGTCAGGTGCAAAAAACTTAGATTCATTATTAAACAGCTATATTGCTGTGCAACCAGGTGATGGCTCTTATTCCCAAACGTTTAACTTGGGTACAGCAAAGCTGATTTCATCAGGTTTAACATTGATTCTAGAAAGTGAAGACCGAGGTTCTGTGAGTGAAGGCACCCCACTTCTTTACCGTGATATTCAAGTTGGCCAAGTAATCAAAGTATCTCTAGGTGATTTATCTGACCGCGTATTGATTAAAATCCAAATTGAAAAGGAATACAGCCACCTTATTCGTACCGATACCGTGTTCTGGAATACCTCAGGCGTTGATTTCACCATCGGCTTAACGGGAGCCAAAATACAAACAGGTACCGTTGATAGTTTACTGCGTGGTGGTATTTCTTTTGCCACACCAGAAGAACAACCTTTATCACCGCTTGCTAAACAAGAAGATCATTTCTTGCTACATAGAGAAGCTGACGACAGATGGAAAACATGGCGTACCGCCATTCCTCGTGACTAGTAGCACCTAGCTGTTATAACGATGTGATTTTTGATTTAAGGAGCGCTTTTGCGCTCCTATCTTTTTAATCCTACCTACTTGATTAAAAACCTGTTCAATCAAGCTTGAGCGTTCGATTATTCCTACTATTTGGTATAGAATCTCGCCCCATTGCTAGTTAATCGAGATAGTCTCTTGAATCCTAAAACCTATATCCCAGACACATTTATTGAAATGATCCGTGAAATCATACCAGAGCACCTAAGCATGGATGAATTTATCGCATCATGTAGAACACCTTTACGCCGTAGTATTCGCGTGAATACATTAAAAATTAGCGTTGAAGATTTTCTTGTTCGTGTGTCTGATAAAGATTGGACGTTAACACCAGTACCATGGTGTGACACAGGGTTTTGGATTGAACGAGAAGATGAAAAATCGGTATCGTTAGGTAATACAGCAGAGCACATGGCTGGCTTGTTCTATATTCAAGAAGCAAGCTCTATGATGCCTGTAACTGCATTATTAAAAGATAACGATGCGTTAGATTGTGTACTTGATATGGCATCAGCTCCCGGTTCAAAAACGACGCAAATTGCTTGTGCAATGCAAAACCGTGGCGCATTAGTGGCAAATGAATTAGCAGCAAGCCGTATTAAAGTGCTTCATGCGAACCTACAACGTTGTGGCGTTTACAATGCAGCACTCACCCACTTTGACGGCTGTGTGTTTGGTGGTTGGGCCCCAGAATCATTTGATACTATTTTGCTTGATGCGCCTTGTTCAGGTGAAGGCGCTATTCGTAAAGACAGCGATGCAATGGCGAACTGGAGCCTAAGTTCCATTGAAGACATCGCAGCCATTCAACGAAACCTTATTATTAGTGCCTTTCAGGCGCTGAAAACAGGCGGCATGATGGTGTATTCAACGTGTACACTTAACCTTAGCGAAAATCAGCACGTCTGCCATTTTCTGAAAGAAACATTTGGTGATGCCGTTGAATTTGAGCCATTAGGCGACCTATTTGAAGGTGCTGAAAAGTCCTTAACAAAGGAAGGCTTTTTACACGTTTATCCTCAAGTCTTCGACAGTGAAGGCTTCTTTGTTGCCCGTATTCGTAAACATGCAGCTGTTGAAACACCTAAAGTTAAAAAGCGTATGGGTAAATTCCCATTCACTATTGTTACAGATGCCGATAAAGCCACAATTGCAGAACAGCTTCAAGCTACACTGAGTATTACTCTACCGGCAGAAAGTGATGTCTGGATACGAGAGAAAGAAGTATGGCTATTCCCTGTGAACCTGCGTCCACTTATTGGTGAAATACGATTCCAACGCATGGGTGTTAAATTAGCAGAGCAGCACAAAAAAGGTTACCGCTGGCAACATGAAGCAGTTATGACTCTTGCAACTGGAAAAGAAGACGTTGCGATCGATTTAACTCCAGAGCAAGCTAAAGAATGGTTCATGGGAAGAGATATTCGCCCAGAAAACCTTTTAGGTAAAGGTGAGGTCATTGTGACTTACCGCGATTACCCTATCGGTATAGGCAAATGGGTAGGCAACCGAATTAAAAATGGTCTTCCACGTGAATTGGTCCGTGATACCAACTTATTCGATATTTAATGCCATCTAGATAAGCCTCTGGCCATCAACCAATCTAGAAGGCAACAAACGGGAAGTAATGTGCAGCTAATCTACATTCTCATTAGTTAAACTGGCAAATTATAATGTGTGAGCTAACATTGATAGTGTAATCGATAACCATATATTAACCAGTTAGCGCAAGGCTCTCACGAGCCATTCCCCTAAGCCCGAGACAGGAGTCGTTTCGGGCTATTTTTTGTCTGTTTTTCACCTTTCATAAATATGCTTTTAGCTTTTTGGCTAAACAATCTGCATTACATTAATGAATACAGCTCATAATTTCTGACCAAACCAGTCTTCGCATGCTTTAACCTTCAGAACTTTGCGTCTTATACCCAACAAATTAAAAAGTAACAATCTGATTATTAACAATAATTACGACCAAACAATGACGTTCTATTTTTTTGAATAAGACACACAATTTTTTCCGCTATCTTCTAGTGCTTCCCCCTTTTATAGTTAACCCCATAGCAAACAGCTAATACCGAATAAGGAATACAACATGTCTAATGTACTCGTACTTAAATCAAGCATTCTTGGTGACTACTCACAATCAAATGGCCTTATCGAGCATCTTGTTTCTTCATGGGGAGATAGTGTCAGTTCTGTGATTGAGCGTGATTTAGTCGCAACACCTATTCCAGTATTAGATGGAGAGATTGCAGGTGGTTTACGTGGTGGTGATACACTGACTGCTCGTCAAGAAGAAGCCCTTGCACTATCAGATATGCTTATCAACGAATTACAAAACAGCGATACAATCGTTATTGCTGCACCAATGTATAACTTCTCTGTGCCTACTCAACTTAAAAACTGGTTCGATATTATTGCACGTGCAGGTGTTACCTTTTCATATACTGAAAATGGTCCTGTAGGGTTAATTACAGGTAAAAAAGTGATTGTTGTAACAACTCGTGGCGGCATGCACAAAGATGGCCCTACCGATACAATGGTGCCATACCTTAAAACAATTCTTGGTTTCATTGGCTTAACCGATGTTGAGTTTGTTTACGGTGAAGCACTCGCGATGGGTGATGATATGGCAGCTAAAGGCATTACAGACGCTAAATCTGCTTTAGACAAAATCAGTGCATAAGCATTGATGCTACCAATGACTTTTAGATAACCAATTAAATTGCCTGCTAAGAATTATTTTAGCTTTTGCCTTATCGGATCACATTGTTCGATAAGGCTTTTTTATTTTTATGATGAGCTATTATGGCAAACGCTATACTACCTAAAAAATACAGACGCTGGTTGGAAAATCTGCGGCTTTACAGGGTATCTTCCCTATACTGAATAACCTTAACCTATCGCTCAAAAAGCCATGCTACATTCAATTTACGTAAATGATTGATATTCTGCATGGCTTATTGTAATAAATTAGCCCGCTCTTGGAACTCTATATACCCAGTTATATCAAGATACTCGTATCAGGTTAAAAGCCGAACTGAACGTAAACAGTATTGTAATTACTGCCGCCTTTAATTCTGCCAAACTGAGAAGCAGATTCAAAGATTGCAGAACGGTGATGCAAACTATATCCCACCCAGACATTATCCATCGACTTCTCATTAAAGATATCGCCAAGGTTTACATCAAAAGAAAAATCAAGGTAGTTTAATAACTTACTTGGCTCGTAGCCCTTACGCTCCATTTCACTGCCTTCGATATAGGTAATCTGACTTGCATAAGATAAACCTTCAGCTAAACCAAAACGCCATTGCACAGGCCAATCGAAAGTATAATAGGCTTTAATCGCGAGAACATATTCTTGCGATGAACTTTGTACATCAGATTCCCAATGCCACGCAACACCAGGCGTTAAATAGATATCTAGCGGTAAACCAAATAGTTCATCAGTAAGCGGGTGCCCATAGAAAATAGACGTGAGCTTATTATCAAATTCATCTTTTTCACGGTTAAACTTAAAAATATCGCCAATGTTAGAAGGTGTTGCCCAACCATGAGCTATACGCCAATATGATTTGTTTGATATTGATGATTTTGCAGGTTTACTGTCATCACGGAAGAAACCAAAGCCTGCATATAATTCACCTTGCCAATCAGCATCAATCGTCGCTGAATCTTGTACATTGCTATCGAAACGTCTCGCGTATGCACCGCCCAATAAATACAAATTAGACGCGACATGATAACGCGCTGTAGTGCCAAGCTTTAAATCAATGCCGCCGTCTATAGATTCATGATTCAAACCATAATAGTATGAGTTATAATCCGATTCTTTCCAAATTAATGAAGCACTTGGTTGAACTAACCAGTTCCCTTCGTCGTAACGCGCACCAATCGTGGCCACAGAATGAAAACGCATATTTGAGTCGAACATTAAATCCACTTTAGAATAGATATTCTCATCAATATTAAACTTAAACCGCAGCCCACCATCGCCACTGTCGCCGCCTATTTCGTTTTGAAATGATGAAGGTAAATCAATAAAATGCATTCGAATAAGTGCATTCACTTCCCACTCATCTTCTCGGTATAGGTTTAACCCGCCCTCGGTGCCGTAAACAAAAAACCTATCACCTTGATAAAACATCATGGGTACAAACGTACTAACAGTACTATCTGCAACTGCGCTACTCGTTGAATACGGGATAGACGCCACTCGAACAGCAGCAGCAATACCCCAATCTTGTTCTTCATCTCGCTTATCACGCAGCTCTTGCAAAGATACAAAGCCTGTTTTCTTGGCGTTTTCTTGCTCTACGTTAGATCCCTCATCACCCGCGAATGCGAATACAGGTAATGACAGTACGAAACAAGCCCAGCGTTTTATCAAATTTACATCCCCACAAATGCTACAAATTTACTTATTATTTGATGCAATGATTACTAATGTATAAGTTTAACTGCTTAACCTTAAAAAAAGCGAAAAAAAAAGCCTGATCATGATCAGACTTATATCTCGCACTAATTTTACACAACTCAGACCTTAATACTATTATCTAGTGGTAAGCATCTGTTATTTGTGTGCAATTTCTGCTTTCTTAAGATCTTTTACATTCTTGCTTACTTCACGACGCTCTTTAGAAAGCTCTGCGCTAACGATGATGTGGTCGTCAACACGATCTTCATAATCACCCTTCATGTTTTCAACAATCTCTAGAATCGCTTCTTGGCTCATATCTGGGCGAATGTAGTCCAATAAGTTTTCTAGCAATTCAACACGCTTACGGTTGTCACGGATTTTACGGTCGTTATCAAGAATTTCACGCTTCAATTTGTTTTTACGACGTGTTTGGCGCACTAGCTCAAGGATATTGTTCATTTTGTGTCCCTTAATAAAAATATAAATCTATTTGAACTGACTTAATGCAAGATCTTATTCGGCGGTTATAAACACACCAACAGATCACTTAATCACTCAGTTCATTATCACTGAAATCGTTATAACAGAAATTCGTATAAAACCTCAAGCAATACCACCAGCATTATGCTTTTTACGGAAAATATATTCAAATTGCATCTAATTAGTGCCTACTAGAATCTACTGATTTTAAAATAGCTTCCTTGATTTCGTTCAAGATAATCGAGGTATTGTAACAAATGATTATGACAAACGTAGACACCACTAAAATTTAGACATTCATGCCTACCGATATGTGAATTAACCCACAAAATCTTCACACAATTATTTGCATTTGGCATATGAGTGCCTACTCTTCTAATAGGTTAATACGTTTTTGACAGTTATATCGCAATCTGAACAATGAAAGCTTCGTGTAACATTTCTACTATAGATTAGTTATCTTGAAGATATTCACCATTTCAATTTGCACTATCCGTTAAATGATTATTGCCTATAACAGTTGATGTAGAAAAATCAGGAGACAACATGTCTAAAGCAACAGGTACCGTTAAGTGGTTCAATGAAGAAAAAGGTTTCGGTTTCATCACACAGGATAACGGCGGTGCTGACGTATTCGTTCATTTTCGTGCCATTACGGGTGACGGCTTTAAAACACTAGCCGAAGGCCAGAAGGTTTCTTATGAAACTGAACAAGGACCAAAGGGTTTACAAGCTGCAAATGTAGAAGCTATCTAATTGTAGATATATTTTATATAACAGTTTATAAAATAGGGCTTTTTAGCCCTTTTTTCCGTTGTTTCTCCAAATTAATTAACAACCTTGACCCAACCCATTATTTTCATCACATTTCTGGTCTAACCTCATAAATTAATACGCTTTTTGATACGGACAAACGTTATTTTTGTCACATTTCTGATGATAAGTTATTTAAACTATTTGTAACCCCTTGCCCCTCTTCCTAGCCTATGGCTTAATGGAGTTCGGCTTGTAATGCAGAAATATTTATGCCGCAAATTGAAATAGAAAACTTCGTTCCGCTACTTAGTAATAAGTGTTGTTGTCCTGAAGAGCTTCAAACTTCTTTTGTCCATAAGTAATACATTATGTTGGCTTAAGTGCGCAATAATGCGTAATAACACAATACAAATTCAGGAGACATAAAATGTCTAAAACAACAGGTATCGTTAAGTGGTTTAACGACGAGAAAGGTTTCGGCTTCATCACTCAAGATAACGGCGGTGCTGACGTATTCGTTCACTTCCGTGCAATCACTGGTGACGGATTCAAATCTCTAGCTGAAGGTCAGAAAGTATCTTTTGACGTTGAGCAAGGCCAAAAAGGCCCTCAAGCTGCAAACGTTGAAATCGCATAATTCGCTAATTAATTAGTGATCTTAAAAGGGTATCTAACGATACCCTTTTTGTTTTATAGCAATCAGCATTTAGTCAACACGCAATGCGAGGCATGACTTAACAAATATCGTCATATTTTGCAGAATCGAGTAATGATGAAATAACCTGCTCAAAGCTTAACCCGGCTTCTTTTGCAGCCATTGGAAATACACTGCGTGTTGTCATTCCTGGAATGGTGTTCATTTCAATCAAAAAAACGTCGCCAGATTCATCCAAAATAGTATCTACCCGACCCCAGCCACGACATCCAAGGGCATTATATGCGTTTAACGCTAATACTTGCATATCGCGTTCTTGTTCGCTCGTTAGATCACTAGGACAATGATAAGTCGCACTCTGACTGCCAAATTTCGCGTCATAATCAAAAAATTGCTCAGACCGAATTTGAACAATGGGTAATGGTTTACCATTAAGCACTGCACACGTATATTCACGACCAGCAATAAAGGATTCAATCAAAATATCATCGTCATATTCAAAGGCAGTAATCACCGCCTCTAAAAGGTCAGCATTATTGTCTACCTTTGACACACCAATGCTGCATCCTTGAGATATAGGCTTAACTACGACAGGGCAAACAACACTCGACAACTGTGCTTTAATGTCTTCTATCGGTGCATGCTTATGAAGGGTTACCCAATCAGCACTCTTTAAACTATTACTTTGCCAAATTTCTTTACTATTGAGTTTATTTAAAGACATTGCAGAGGCTAAAGTACCACTGCCGGTATAAGGAATTTTAAGCAAATCTAACAATGCCTGAATATGCCCGCTTTCCCCTATTCCACCATGTAACGCAATGAACACTTTATCCAGTTTAAAGAAACCCATCAGGGTGACATCAATGTGCTTAGGATCAATTGAAATAGCTTCATGGCCCAGCGATTCAATCGCTTTTACAACACATTCACCTGATTTTAAGGAGACAGATCTTTCGCTAGATTCGCCCCCGAGTAATACACCAATACGCATTATATTAAACAACCTTGTAGCTCATTATATTCACTGTGATTAATAATATATTAATCTGTCAATATGCACACTGCTCAATATATTAAAACGAGCTACTGTATACATTTTTAGACATCAAATAGAGAATACACCTATCCCTTGTTTAATAAAGAAACGATTAATGGCTAATTTCAGAGCACAACACCAACCAGTGTGACAGTGTCACTAAAAAAGGAATGGCAATGAAAACACGACCAATAACTTATGTGGGTATTATCACACTCGCTTCATCAGAGAAACTTGATGGTTGTTCAAGCCTTATTACCTTTTAAAATACACTTGTAGTTTGCTTTCTAAGACATCATGATTCTTAAGCCAAACATTGCAAATAGACCACCAGTAATATAATCAACAATACCTGATATTCGGCTATATGCTCCTTTCGCTGAGTTGTGCGAAAAAATAGCAGCAAGGGTAAGGTGCCAGCATAGTGTAATTGATGACATTATTAACATAATAGTAAACATCAACCCCACACTAACCTCTTGAGGCATTGAAACACTGAATAAACTAACGACAAAGAAACCAGTTTTTGGGTTTAAAATACTGGTGATAAATGCAGAAAAAAAGATCTTTCGTTTTGAGGGAAGTACTGCTTGATGAACATCTGTCGTATTTGCCCTATTTTTATCTAATCGTGCACGGTAAATCTGACGTATGCCTAGATAAAGTAAGTAACTTCCACCACAGAACTTCATTACCCAAAATAATTGAGGGAAAAGAGAAAATAGAATGACGAGTCCTGAACCTCCAAAGAGCGCCCATAACAATATCGCAGAGCTGACCCCAAAGGCTGAAAACGTTGCAAGTTTGCGATCATAATGCAGTGCAGTATTAATGGTAAGCAGCACATTAGCCCCTGGGGTAATAACTGCTAATATCCAGATCAGAACAACATGAGTAACAACCAACAAATAATCCATCGCCCACTTTCCTAAAGTGTTATCAAATACCTAAAAACCATAATACTCTCTAATCTCCATGTGAAAGCATCAATATGATCGTTATTACCCTAATATACTCACTTGATCCCATTTATTTTTTTGAATCGTCTAACCTTGATTCGCACATTTTTCATTGGTGATGATGTATTAAACTGAATCATACGTCCAAGTGTCCACTTTTCATACCAAGCCACACCATAAAGAGCATGGTTATCAAGACTAGCCAGTAGCAGTAAAATATCTTGCGTTGTCGCTGTGAACTCACTTTGTAAGCTCAAGTAATCCCAATTTTTATAATCTTTTTGAAAACTCTGTGCCAATAATCCTAGTTGATTCCATTTGTAGCCAGTCTCTGGGAAATCGACGCTTTGCCCCTGTGATTGCAGTGAATACCACTTCAAGATAAGTTTCCCCCAGCCAATCAAATATGCAAGCGTATCGCAAACACTAATAGCCGTACCTTTAACATTCCCTTCTATCGCAATTGTTCTCGACAATTCATCAGGAATTGAACGGTAATCATCTAACAACCTTCCCGATACAAAGATGATTGCATTGATTAACTCATCTTTATTCTGGGGGATTGATGACATACATGACTCCATTCAACTACCGCCTGTAATTTGTGGCGCAATTACGCCACAAATTAACCTAAACACTATAATAACAAAGCTTATTCAAACCCAATCTACTGAGAAATAGTGTGTGTTTGATTTTTATACAGGCATTTCATCACGAGATTCAAACACTTCTTTCGCAACAGTCATTCCGTTTATTGCAGCTGGAAAACCTGCATACACTGACATTTGAAGGATAACCTCAGTAATTTCCTTCTGAGTACAACCTATATTCAAAGCACCATTAATATGCCCATTAAGCTGTGGCTGGCAGTTTCCAAGTGTGGTTAAAGCAGCAATTGTTACAAGCTCACGCGTACGGTAATCCAGCCCATCTCGCTGCAATATATCGCCAAAAGGATACTCAATTGTATACTTCGCAAGATCAGGGCAGACCTCACTAAAAGTATCTATTAAATTATTAGCGCCATTAGGCTCTAATTCATTCAGCTTTTCGGCACCTTTTAAGTATCTTTCACTCATTTTTCATCAACTTAGACAGAGAAATCATAGAATGATTAAAATATCATTTTCTATATCAATAACCTATAAAGATTCAAAAATAAACAGACTAATACTTATCTAAGTTGGTATAGCTCACTATCGCTACAATTCTTATCGTAGATCCCAAAAGAAAAGGAGGCATATTAGCCTCCTTCTATTTGTTTGTATGATAATTTGCAATTAATACATTATATATGTACCTACCCACTATCGACACATTCTGCCTCTACTATATTTATTCAGTGCTAACGCCAACTTCTTTGCAGTCCTCGCATATTTTCGAGGCATATAGCCATAAGATCCATCGTACCCTACATGCAGCAATAAGTTTTGACCGTCTTGCATAAGACGAGAGGATTTATCACACATCGCGTAACCTAATGATTGATACACTTTCGCTTTTAATAGTTTACCAGCTAAATAATGAGCAGGTAAGCGTCGATTATTGTAATAATGGCTATTAAAAAGTGTAGAAAGTAACTCACAGCTATCAATACGCATATATCCTACATTGTATGCATTATTTGCAATGTAGTTTTCCGTCACTTCGTAACCTTGCTTCATCACATAGCAGACCTCTTCCTGCGGCGGATGGCTAGCCACCTTGTAGTACTTCACATTATTCAGCTCGAACACTAGCGCTTGCCCATTATCAACCATGAAGTTTACACAATAGGTACTGGTGCTTTTATAATCGACAGAGGTATCAGCATTTGGATTGAACACTTCGCTATAACCCAACTCAGGTTCAATCACAGAACTAGTATCTTCAGTGTAAGCAATTGATGTCTCTGCGCTACCATCGGTATTAACTCGCCAAATTGGACGCCAACCAAACGGAATATTCACTTCACATAAAGTATATTCGACGCCAGAGTCCAATTTTACGCCACCGAAATCTAAACGCGTAGGAGGCGTAGACGCCGACACATTCACCCCCGGCCCCGTTAGTGTAAAGTCCCAAACATCATTGGTTTCATATCCTTTAGTTAACTTAAGTACTTCCACCATGCCTTTTTCGCTATTGGTAAATGTACATTCTACGGTTTCACCTGGGTCTAACTCTATATTCACTCTACGATTGTTCACATCCACTGACGAGTTTTGAGTACCCTCGGTACAAACAAGATTAGATAATGAGTAAGTAGGAGCCGGATTATCTTCTGTTACGGTATAACTACCAGCAGGTACATTCATGAAAGTTTGGTTATTGGCGTCATTTAAGGTAAATGCTGTTCCCGCATCACCAATATTATGTGTAAAACCAAAACCTTCTCCGCCACTAGGCTCGGTCACTTTATGAATAATAATGGTACCAAATTGTCGATTAGTGAACGAACATGCCTTAGTTGTTCCTACATCATTTTCCGTCACTGTAAACTCACACCCAGTACTGGATATTTGCTCCCAGCCAGGCTTAAGGCTTTCAGTTATTGTATAGTCACCTGGTACCAACTCCAGAGGACTAGCATCACCTTGAAAGAGTTCAAAAGCAGATGCGTCATTATCGGCGGTAATTAATTCTACTGAGCCTGTAAGTGGGCTACCTGTTAACGTCATTTCCCAGCCATTTTCAAGCCCTGCGGGCAGGGTAACTTTATTCACCGATACTAATACTGGTGCATCAACCTCCGGTTTAATCAAAACAAAACTTGCGGTATCCGAACAGTCATCAATCGTAGGCTGTGCCGGTAACGTAAGATCAACGGTTTGAATCGCAGGTCCATCGACAACTAATGTTCCACAGGAGCTAACACTCAGCGTATATACGTCAGGAATAAGATTGCTGGCATCCATAGAAAGTATATTGTTATTGTCATCAAACATATACGTTAACGTATCAGCAACTACGTTGCTGCTATTTTTAACTTCAACCTCACATGTCAACGTTTCAGATGGAGCTAAAGCAGGAATTTCAACTGATACCATCAAATCAATAAGTGCAGTACTAACAATTGAAATATTCACAGGGCTTTCACTAGACCCGCTAGATGCTGTTGCACCGTCAGATGCAGTTAACAATGCCCAGTCAGACAAAATACCTGATGTTACTGTCGCAGCAGGTACAGAGACGCGCTTATTAAAGACAACAGCGTTCGCAGCAGACTGAGTAGCTGATGTCCATAATAAATTCTCATTATTCTGATCTAAAAGAGTCGCTAATGTATAAGCCACACCATCGAGGGTAAAATCACCATTAGCACTACCTGCTGCCGTACCCAATGCAGCATAACTTAGCCCATTCCCTGTAATTGTTTCAGTGTCGGTAATCACGGCTGTTGTATTGTCTTGAGAGCCTGGCTGAATACCAGCACCATCAGTATCTAAGTCAAAGCTGGCACTTGTTTGACCTGTAATAGGTAAAGGCGCTAAACCTGAAGATGCAGGGTCCGAATATGTAGCAGCCACAGTATCACTTAAATCAGTCACACCTGCAGCAGCAGAAAATGTATGTATAAGTACATTCACGTCTTGATTCGGTGGTAACGTAACATCACCAGACTCTGCATCATCTAACTCGATTATGCCATTACCTAAATTACCACTGATGACATCTTTTACATTGATCGTAATAGCACGTGCTGCCGGGTTTGTGGCATAAATATTGGTGACCACCAATACTTCCCCTGCCTCGCTTGGAATAACGCTCCATTCAACCCTAATTTCAACATCTTGCTCATTGGTTACAGAAGTGTCACAAGTATCACCAAGGTTTACTGCTGTCGGTGAGGCTTGCTTGGTAACATTCCAAATATCACCACCACCTTGTGTCGCGGTCATGTCTTTGCGCAGCGATGTTGCAACGATATCTTTGACTGGAATGGGTACTGTTCGCTTTCCTTTTGTAAAATCTTCCGATTCAAACATATACGCTTGCAGTGATGAGCCACTAAATTGGCTGGCACCGATAGCCAAACGGCTAGCCCAATCAATCACACACGTTGTATTCGCATTTTGAGAGATCGTCAGTTCGCGATAAATAACATCATCAATACCGCCCGTTACTGTACCAGTCTGATCAATCAATTGCGGACCAACGATTAAGCTACATGAAGGGTCGGAGAATACATTTAACGAGTCACTGGGGGGTGTGATAATTTGCACATCAAAAATTTGGTCATACCCTTCTACACTATTAAGTGCATTATCGGCAGCAATGAGCACGTTGTACTGTGCATTTGTACCATTTTGATTATTTTTCGTTATTAAGCGATGTGGAACCAAATCCAGCTCATGCCATCCTTTCCCTAAGTTCCCTGACGTATAGGGTGTGTCATTCCCCCCTAAGCTATTCACATCTTGGCAGGTAAAATTGCCATCCGTATTCGGTAATGTACCACCAGGCGTTATCAATGGAGAGCCATCATTTCGGCAACCTTCCAAGGTAAATTGCAGTGTATTGGGCGGCTCAACAAACGCAACTGAAGCACCTGAATAAAAAAACGACAACATACATACCGCACCGATCATGAGCAATCGGTTGGTTATACCAATGAATTTCATAGATTAAGCCCTTAATACAACTTGCAGGTTACACCCACAAAAAAAGAGTGAAAATGACAACTTTGTTTAGCTACTTGAAAAGAATTCAAGCCTTTCACAAAGCGTATCTCTAGCGTAGCCAATAGAAGTTGCCTCTTTGAAGGCTTTCATTAGAAGGATTAACATTGACTAAAAGTGTTAAAGGCAATACTTAACGTTGCGACTGAGATAAGAATCTTACCTACGTAGGAAGAATCCTTATTTCAAGAAATGCATACAAGACAAACACCTCTACATCAGAGGAGTTAAAAGAGGAAAAAACAAAACAAAGATGTTCTCTTTTTAATTTACGTCAATGGCTTACCATATTCTCTAGCCTAATCACACGAGTAAGAAATCATGTTCTATTGGATGGATGATGAAGAGAGTGCCCTGACTGGCGTAAGTCTATTACATAATGAACGTACCGACTGTGGAACCTATATTAGCGAACAACTTATAATTGGTTATCACTCTAGTTATGGAAGTGCGCTTAAGTACGCCAAGATTATGCATCCCGATAAGCACCCTAAAATGTGCCCACAATGCCTCGCTTTTTTAGCTGAAATGAAACGGATCAAAACCCAATGCCAGCAAAGCATCGCCCAACATGTAGGTTGAAACTGATATAATCCGCGTGCTTTATGCGCGGTTTCTCATCATTCCCCCCCGAATTAGAGACACTTAAGCCACGTTTATCTACTGCCATTATTAGTGTTTCCCCAGCTTAAATAATTACGTTGAGCCAAACTATTTAATGTCTATCATATTTTACCACCAACACCTTGGTGCTATTTACTCGGCTATAACTAATTACCTGATAAATAGACCGTCAATAAAAATGAGGTATCGTTATTTTTTTGACAGTTCATGTTTGAATTGTTCACATCAAAAATATATCCTCTCCTCACTTACCAAAGAAGTAAAAAAGCGCATCTATGATAACAATTATTCAGGCTCACAACTTATGCTGATATTCTTCACCAAAAATCTTGGCTGGCGAATTCAGTTTACGTTATCTCTGTTTGTCTTTATTACAGCTGTACCGATTGGCTTGATTTGGTATACAAGCTCTGAGCAAGTACTGTTCAAAACCATAGAAAAACTCTATCACCATTCTAGCGAGGTGATTAAAAGTCAGTTAGACGATTTTTTCACCGAAGCCAAAATCGTCTATGAACATCAATCTCGGTTAAATATTAACTTAGCCGAAACTATCAACGATCGAGACAAACTGTTGACACATATCGCCAATATCTTGAATCACCACCATGATATTGATTATTACTATTTTGCCAATAATAAAGGTGCCTTGCTGTCGTTGGGTAAATCTCAAAATGCACAATATATACGTCTTGAGTCTGATCAACCTAGCGTCGGCCCAATTAGTAGTTATAAAGCTGATTTCAGTGGAAACGGCGAGCATATCTTAAATCAAAAGACTTTTTTTGATCCCCGCACTCGTGATTGGTATCAGCGGGCACTAGAAAAAAACCAGCCGGTATGGAGTGATATCTACCCTGGTGTCATCGACGATATTTTAGGTATTAGTCTTTCTAAAGTGCTAAAAGACACCGACGGTAAAGTACTTGGTGTGTGGGGGCTAGATTTAACGCTCAATAGTGTGACTCAGAAATTACAGAAAAGTAAGTTGAGCCCAAACAGTACAGTTCTCTTAATGAATACAAGAGGCGAGATTATTGCAAGTACGAATGATAAGCACACCCCAAAAGATAGACAACTGCTCAATGTGTCATCCGGTCAAACACCGCTCTTACAAACCATTTGGCCAACAGTCTCGCCCGCAGAATATTACAAAAACAACTCAGCGTATCAGTTTCGCTATGAAGGTGAACAATGGGTCTGTTTTACTTCCTATTATCCTCTCAGTGATAGTCGGGACATTTTAGTATTATTTCTAACGCCCGTTTCCGATTTCACATCTGAATTTATCGAAACCATGCATTTTGCCATCATCATTACAGTACTATTGGTTGGCATCGCAATATATTACGGCTCATACGGCACTAAATATATCCTCACGCCGATCATACGGCTCACACACAGCGCTGAAGCGATAAGCCAAGGTAAATGGAATCACCAAATACACCTTGATCGCCAAGATGAGCTCGGTCAACTAGCACGTTCGTTTAATAAGATGATTGAGCACTTAAAATCTTACATCGACCAACTCAATACGCATCAAGATGAAACCGCACGCTTAAATGCATTGCTCGAAAAACAAAACCAGAAGTTAGAAGAGCGCGTTCAAGCGCGCACTCTCTCACTTACCGAAGCCAATAAAAAGCTCCAACAATTAGCGTATTATGATCCTCTAACCAACGTGGCAAACCGCCGTTACTTTTGGGATGAATTTGAACGCCAATTACATCAGCCAACAGGACCAGCAGAATCACCGTTACACCGTGGCTGGTTGTTTATTCTCGATATCGATAACTTTAAACAGTTTAATGACCAATATGGCCATGTCGTGGGTGATGATGCCCTCAAGTATTTCTCACAAGTGTGCACATCATGCCTCAGTGATCAGGATATGATTGGGCGTATCGGTGGTGAAGAATTTGCGATTTGGTCAAACATCATTCACCAAGCTGAAGCGCAAGCCATCGCCGATGCCATTCTGTCTGCGCTTTCTTTACAACCACTATTCAAAACCGAACATAATGTAGCCATTACAATCAGCGCAAGTATTGGGGTTATACCCTGCCAATATGGCGATAAAAACTGCTACGCACGTGCCGATAAACAACTGTATAAAGCGAAAGCCGCCGGAAAAAACCAAGTATGTATAAATACACACAGATGATAATGAATTGTAAAATGCGGACATCTGTCACACGACTTTTCCCCTCTTTTTGTTAAAAAGACTTCACTCATTTAACTTAAGGAGGATAAAAATGGCGCTTCGCCCTACAGTTTATGCAGGACGTTGGATATGGGTAAACCCTCACGACTGCTTAATCACACGAGTTCGTTCAGCCAGTAATCCCTTTGGTGATTGTGAAGTTGTTTTTGACCCATTAAACCCAACATGCAGAAATGTCTATTGGAACGACGAAAGTTGGGCATTTACTGATAATGAATATTTTAGTACTGCGGCTGAATCTGTGCGTTTATCTCGTTTTGTAAAGGAACTGAAAAAGCAAATCATTGAAGAAGAACAAAAATAAACTTTAGATGCTTTCACGTTGAAAGCATCTTTATTTTCAATATGAAGCCAAGTGATTGGTAACAGTTAATCGCTATTTGTTATATGATAGGTGCTGGCTTCGCGACACACATCCTTATCTGTTAGGCGCAGTTCACAACTACTTAATCGCGTTTTCTATCCATGGGTCAATAAGGTCGGAAACATTTTTGTGCAAACATGTAGACACTTAAGTCACCTATAAGTCTTATGGTTTCATCACATACACAGATAATTAAAAATACCATTGATGGTACAATACAGCTTCGCAAACCCTGCTAATTGGCGAATTATGAAAGATTGTAATCAATGCGGTAAATGTTGCATCAAATACGGAGGTGGTGATCTTTCGGCGACAAAAGATGAAATTGATCTATGGGAAATATTTAACCCAGAAATCTTCAAATTCGTTAAAAATGGTGAGATATGGTTCGAGCCTGAATCAGGAACAAGACTTACAAAATGCCCCTTTCTTGAGCTTTCACTCAAAATAAACTCTCTTGCCCCAAATAAATATACATGCAGCATCTACTTAGATAGACCTGAAGACTGCCGTCATTACCCTAGCCTCGTACCAGAAATGATTAGAGATGAATGTGAAATGATTGAAACAATAGACTTAGACAAACCGAAACAAGCTCAAAGAAGGCTAGATTTATTGATGAAAGGTAGTCGTCCTCCAAGCTACTCATAGGACGAATCAACGATGGCATATAACGCACTAAACCCCACACCAAAACTGTGGAGTAAAATGCGTCAACTTGACCTTTTGGTTATGTTTCTCTTGTGGTATCAAAAAGCAGCATTCCACTGTTCAGTGTCAACAAACCACCTTTCCTCGTGAATTTTCCCGTCGACAAACTTAAATAACACTGAAAACTGAGAGCCAGATACTTTCTCAGACTTCCAACCAACAATCGAGATGACTTCATCTTCACCTTCAATTTGTCGCAACTCTGTTATTTCAAAACCAGGAGGAAGGAGCTCGCCAAGACAATCCAAAGCAGAGCGGAACGCAGCTCGTCCTTCTAAAATATCCGTTTGCCCCGGCATGATGAAAACCATTTCTTCTGCGTAGTCAGCCACTAACGTATCAAAATCTCCAGCACCTACTGCTTCCCAACCTCTTTGTACAATATCAGCTAAATGCATAGCCCTTACCCTCATAATTGATTATTCATCCACGGAACAATCAGACTACTTGCCCCTAGGGATGCATTGTTTTTTGAACAATTTAATTATAGAAGATACATACTTCTTAGTTCGCTAGAAAACATAACGCCTCTAATAACTCGCAAATAATAGTGGGCTAAACTTGAGCGAAACGAAAATAGCTCGCTGTTTTTATGTTTTCTTCTCACAACTAGGTTGTTGATAATTTAATGGATCGTGGCGGGGTTCAAAAAGCCTGCAGGTTGTCATAGAAAAAAGTAGGTTCACCAAGTCAATTAGCCCGCATAAGCTATATAACTCTGGAAGAATTATTCATCCTTCGGAACAATGAGTGCAATCTCAATTAACTCAGGTGAATCGTTTTTATTTATTTCATATTTATGGCAGATTTTTTGTCGTACCATATCTGGCACAAATTTAATTGCAGCAGGCTTGTTTTTGAGCGCGATAATACACAGTTCAAATGATTTATTCTCAAAGGGTATAAACTCAAGTAAATCGCCGTCTCGTTGTACTGCTGTTACACAGAGACTTAATGTTTTGAATTCATCTGAAATGTATTCTATTGCACGTTGGTCTTGCTCTACAGCGGCAATCGCCATATAGATATCAATGACATCACTAGGTACAAACTGTATAGCTAAACCATAGCGACTGACTGCATCAAAACAAATGTCATAGCATCTCAATTCTACAGGTACAGAAGATATAGCCCATAAGTCATTCTTAACAGCTTCCCTGCATAGTTCTGACGTTTTATAAGACTTGTGAATATATGCTAATACTCTTCCTTTCCTCTTCACTAATGTTAGTAAAAGTAACTCTGTAATGTATTTATCAGATACAAATTGAATTGCATCTGGATTATTATCAAGTGCTAGCTCGCAAAGATGAAAACTCTTAACTTTTTCAGGCACATACTGCAAAGACAATCCATTATTTCCAACGGCTATTCTGCAAACATCTTCACTCCTTAGTGTCATTGCTATGAATTGTAAAGAGACTCCATTTTTTCCTACGGCTAACATGCATAGCTCATTACATTGCCATTCAGGCGGAACGTATTGTAACGAAATAGGATCAATTTCGATTAAACCTTTAATTATATCATTGCCAATTAAATCAGGTTTTATTGGTAAAACAGTATCGACAATTAACTCATTGATTATTTCTTTTGCGTTAAACATACAATTCCCTGTGATTGGCTATTAAGTCATCTTTTGTTTGTATTTTTTGTTTTCTTCAAATTTCAATATGCTTCGTTTAACTTTAGCAACAGATAATGGCTTTATTAAATAATCTTGAGGTTTGCATAAAAGAGTACGTTTTACTGTTTCAGTATCACTTTCAGACGTAATTATAGAAATCGGTATTGTGGGGTAATTATTGCGAATGAAGGCTAAAAGTTCTAATCCATCAAGACGCTTTTCTATGTTTAAATCTAAAAAAATGCCTGTTATGTTTTCTTTTGAATTCAAGAGGACCTTATGCGCAGACTCAATGGTTGAACATTTCATAATTTCCTTAGGAGTAATGCATTTTCGAATAATTTGAGCTAGTACCTCTGCCATCACTTTACTGTCTTCTATTATCAAAAACTTGCTCATTCAAACTCCACTTAAGCACCGAAACGCACTGCAACTTGGTCACTATTACTTATGGATATAACAATAACTTTAATTTAACAAGTAAGCGGGTGCTTTTTTTGGGGTGCATCACAAATTAACGAAGGGGGACTGGGTATTGAACTAGCCATTTAAAGCAAGCACTTACTCAATATCAGTTTAGAAACGAAAAAGACCGCCATGACACATTATCGAATTTAGTTGTTCGGATGAATCTTCCCACTAATACAATAACAGCAATATCGCCGATCCAAGAATGAAGACGTTCAACCAAAAGCCGCGGCGGCAAGGCATAGACGAGTGTTTATGTATATGCATAACGATACCTTCTAAGTTATTGTAAAATAGGAGTTACACCATATAAGGCTGGTTCTGTTTCGAATGCCGTGTATTGAATATATGCAAGGCACTGGTAACAATAATAACGAGTAATATAATGTAAAACTGGGGTTCTAATTCTCGATAAACGGCTGATTCTAACGAACCTGCCACATAGCAATTACAGTCTAGATTTAGTCCTTGTTGAATTGCTAACCCTGCTAAAAATGTATATAAAGCAAGGCAAAAAATAGTGGGTTTAAGACTCACTATGTCAACATACGCAAGCAATGCACAGACAGTTAACGCAAAAGGAAAAGCGAACGTTATGGGTTCAACATACATTGCTGGTATTAGTCCCGTATCAATGAGCAGTACACCTGTGTGTTCAGGCATAAAAAAGCCTTTTAAAGCAATAGCTGCCACCGTAAAAAATACGAAACAAGTAATGAAGTGATGAACATATCCTTTGATTTTCATAACGTCGCCCTCTCCTTCAAAAATTTTTGCTAAGGTGGGTACCCTTACTCACCTTGCGCTAACTCAATATCGTCTGCTCTAGGTGCAACATGGCTTCCAGTACGCTGCCACCAATGGCACGTGCTTTATCTGAAACCGTCGTGAAATCTGCCTCTATACCACGAGGATCGATATCACCAATTTTGAATCCTTCGGTTACGGTGAGCCCTTCATTCAATAGCCCTCTTACCATGCCACTTAATGGAGACACTACAGGGCTATCTGCAACATGTGCGATAACATCACCTTCTTCAACAATGTCACCCAGTGATACATGGTTGTGCATAATACCGTTGCAAGGTGCACGAAGAACCCGTTGATGGGTATAACCCGCAATATTACCCGGTATACCCGTATTGGCTTGTGTTTCACCGTGATAAATCACGCGCCCCAAGTAATGCCCACGGTTAGTTTCGATCACTGCATCGCAGTCAACACCCGCATTAAAACCGGGACCTAACGCTACCGTGACGGGTGCCATATCTTTAGTCGTACCAAGATTACGTTTCGCCAAAATCGCATCAACAACAAAAGTAGGTTTAAGGTTATTAAGTGAACAGCATTCTTGATCCACCATTACAGGGATATTCCCCTGCTCTAGGACTGTAAAAACCTCTTCACAACTTCGTGCTTTCTGGGCTGTAATACCTTCAACCTCTACCGAGTCGCCATATAAGCATTGAGCAAAAGAAACGGTACAACGAATGACTGTTGGCTGGGCAATATCCGTCATCACTACTTTGAAGCCAGAATTGTGTAAACGCACAGCAACGCCTGTAGCAATATCTCCCGCACCACGGATTAATACTAATTTATTACGATTCACGCGGGTATCATCCTTCATTAATCCACCCGCTGACTGGTGTTGAACTTTTAACACCTCAGCCATAATACTAATGGCAATTTCATCTGGCGTTTCTGCACCGATATTAAATCCAATGGGGGAATGGATCGCTTGAATATGGGCTTCGCTCACATTGCTTTTACGTAGGTGGGTAAATAAGGTTTGTACTTTGCGACGGCTTGCCATTAAACCTATATATTGGGTGTCACACCCCACTACTTTCGTGATCGCATCTTGGTCTTGATGATTGGTGGCTATCACTACAAAGCTGTTTTTATCAATCGTAAGTTGGTCGATGGCATCATCCATCGTTTTACCCAATACACGCTTTGTACCTTCGGGGAAGTGTTCTTCTGACAGGCTTTCTTCATACGCATCGGCAACGGTAATATCAAACCCCAAAACATGGGCAGCATGGGCAACAGCACGGTTTACATGCCCAGCACCAATTAATAACAACGCAGGGCGTAATCCGAATACATCAATGAAGACTGTCATTGCACCACCGCAATCCATTCCCATCGCTTCGGGACCTGAACGGGTCATTCTGCCTTTAACAACACGCGGCTTGCGTTCTTGTAGCGCTTCTATGGCTTGCTCTATAACGTAACGTTCAATCATACCGCCACCAACAGTGCCTATGATTGACCCATCCGCTTTAACAATCATCTGCCCTGAATGGCGAGGAGCAGAGCCTTTGGTATCAATAATATTTGTAAGAGCGAATGGAATATTCTGTTGCTCTAACTGAGCTGCCTGCGAAAAAATGTTCATGAAATATAACCTCTAATTATCTGTAAGAGGTCCATACGACTACCTCGTTACAATCTCTCTTATTGGCGAATGATCACACATCGCTGCAAGCCAAATTTCATCAAGTTTTTGGTTGTCTGTTATGACCCTTTCCGCCAACTGTTTTACAGTGGAATAAGAACACGCAAGGTCTACTTTATTTATTAACCAAATCTTGATGGCATGTTTGGGCGCTTGCTTAAACATTCCTTGTGGATCTGCAATCAAATGACTAAATACTCGGTGATCCATATCATCACCTTCCGAGCATTGAGTCAGTGCAGAGAATACGTTCCATCTATGAATTCTCTCGGGGCTTGCCTGAGTATGAATAACCTCTGCACCTGTAACGCCAATTACCATATCTGAACTAAGAGGAATGCAAGGCTCATGCCCAGAAGGTGCCTTTATTGGCAAACACTTAGCACCATCAGCTTCAATAATAAAAACTGTGAAAGGCGAATCATTTTTTAGTTTATCGATCCATTCTGGCGTGATCCCTGCTACCTTTTTTTTATCCGCTGCTGATGTCTCATTTATTATTTCTTGATAGCAAAAAGTGATAGAAGGCTCTGATTTTTTTGGTTGACGTCGTGATAATAGTAAAGGTGTTTCCATCACATTTTTAGACGATTCAAGATTTAAGGGTAAAGAACAGCTAATAGGCAGGCTATCAATTTGATTGTTTGATTTATCAGCTCTTAAGACTCTATCTTTATTAAACAAATCGGCACGACTAATAAAACAGTCGGCCTGATGCCTCTCTGGTAAATACATTTTGGTGGTCGTACTTACGAATACGCAATGACCACGCTTTTTATATTCTTGCGCCAACCAAAATGCTGTTGATGTTTTACCGCCCCCACCCACTAAGGCAATAACAAAAGGGGTCGAAGGCTGAGCAAAAAGACTATTTGGGGTCATAACAACACCTTTACTTCGCTTAATGGCTATATAACTTTAATTACGAGCACTGAATGACAATGAAACAGAAGCATCTAGATTGTGTAATGCCAGCCGCTGGATTATCGTCACGAATGGGTGACTGGAAATTAATGCTACCTTACCACCAGCATACAATCCTTGATGAGAGTATCGAAAACGCACTCCATTTTTGTTCGCGTGTGATCGTTGTCGCGGGTCATCGACATGAAGAGTTAGTCAGACATTATTGTCGTCACGATAATGTATTGGTCGTGGTAAACCCTCATTATCAACAAGGTATGTTCAGTTCCATTCAAGTAGGTATTGAACATGTAGAAAGTGAACATTTTTTTATTTGCCATGGTGATATGCCGTGTATTCCCGCAAGTATCTATCAGCAAGTATGGGCACTTAAGGGGCAATGTACCGTCTTTCCCGGTACGTTAAACAAGCCTGGACACCCTGTTTTATTACCCAAGAACATGATTGATATAATAAAAAACGCACCGATTACCAGCAAAATGAAGCCCTTAATTATGGCGCATACTGTGAAGTATCTCGGTCTAAAATGTGATGAAATATATTTAGATATTGATACGCCAGATGCGTATCAATCGTTAATCAAAACGCAGTAATCGCAGTTCTGCACTAACAAATGTATTACCGTTGACTATTTCACCTTTCATTTGAAATTTATCAAATTGATAGTCACTTTTTTCAATACTATCATTTTGATTTACTTTATTTACCCCAAATAAAAAAGCCTGATAGTTAGACATGTAATCTAACATCAGGCTTTGCTAGCAAAAGCAGTTACTCTTTACATCTAGTCATTATTTTCTAACTCAACATGAGGGGCAATTGACCCTTGTTTTCGAGTCGCTAATTCCTCATAGAGTTGCCATTTACGCTCTGCCACCTTCTGTGCGCGGGCTGTAATATCAGCAGCGACTTCAGGGTGCGTTCTCCGAAGAATTTGATAACGCGCTTCATTATAACGATACTCTGCCAATGGAATACTCGGGCGTAATGTATCTAATGAGAATGGGTTTTCATCAACATCTCGTAAGTCCGGATTATAACGGAACAACGGCCAGTGCCCTGACTTCACCGCTAATTGCTGCTGATGTAATCCCTCTTCCATATTAATGCCATGCGCAATACAGTGGCTGTAGGCAATAATAATAGAAGGACCACGATACGCCTCTGCTTCTCGCATCGCTAACAACACCTGCTGCGGATCAGCACCTAAGGCAACTCGAGCAACATACACATTGTTGTAAGAAATAGCCTGCATCGCGACGTCTTTCTTGGTGGCTTGCTTACCTGCAGTGGCAAATTTTGCTACCGCGCCTAACGGTGTCGATTTCGACATCTGGCCGCCTGTGTTTGAATACACCTCGGTATCCATCACCAACACGTTAACATCGGCACCACTGGCTAATACATGATCTAAACCACTTGAGCCAATGTCATATGCCCAACCATCACCACCCACTATCCAGATAGAGCGACGAATAAGCTGGTCGGCTACCGATATTAGATTTAAGGCTGATTCTGTACCCAGTGCTTTAAGCTGTGCTTTTAGCTTATCAACCCGTTTAATTTGGTTCTGAATATCGCTTTCGGTAAGCTGATCGGCATGCAGAAGCTGATCGACTAATTGAGAATCGAGCGATTCCTTATTTTCCACCAGCAATTGCTCTGCCATCTCGTGCTGCTTGACCGCTGCTAATCGGAAACCAAAACCAAATTCGGCATTATCTTCAAACAAAGAGTTTGCCCACGCAGGGCCACGACCATCCGTATTTTTCGACCATGGTGTGGTGGGTAAGTTACCCCCATAAATTGACGAACACCCTGTCGCATTAGCAATCATTAAGCGATCACCAAATAACTGAGACATCAATTTAAGGTAAGGGGTTTCTCCACAACCTGAACACGCCCCCGAAAATTCAAATAACGGCTGCAAGAACTGCGCGCCACGCACATTAGAGAAATCAATACGAGAGCGATCGTTATAAGCAATGGTTTCAAAGAAACTAAGGTTCTGCTTTTCTTGCTCCATATACGGCGCTTTAATTTCCATGTTTATCGCTTTGCGTTCAGGTTTCCCGTCGCTCGCTTCTTCGATCACCATTGGGCAAGCATCAACACATAACGTACATCCGGTACAATCTTCGGCATACACCTGCAAGGTATAGCGAGTATCTGGGAAACCACGGGCAGTAATACCTGCCGATTTGAATCCTTCCGGAGCCTGCTCAAGTATCGACTTATCGTAGAACTTGGCACGAATCGCAGCATGTGGGCAGACAATGCTACAGTTACCGCACTGAATACACTCTTGCGACTCCCAAACTGGTATTTTCTGAGCAATGTTACGTTTTTCCCACTGAGTAGTACCCGACGGATAAGTACCATCGACAGGGAGCATAGAAACAGGAATTAAATCCCCTTTCCCTGCCATCATCTGTGCTGTCACTTGCTGCACAAATTCAGGTGCCAGCTCTGACACAACAGGTTTAGGCTGGCTGGTTGCTGTTACTTTCTGCTGAACGTCTACTTGGTATAAATGCGCCAAAGTATGATCTACCGCCGCGAAGTTTTTCTTTACCACTTCAGGACCTTTACGCGCATAGGTTTTTTCGATCGCTTTTTTAATTTTCGCAATGGCGACGTCTTTATCTAACACACCAGACAGCGCAAAAAAGCAGGTTTGCATGATCGTATTAATGCGCGTTCCCATACCCGTATCACGTCCGACTTTGTAGGCATCGATAACATGCAGGCTCATATGGCGCTCAATTAATTGTTGCTGCATTCTGGCAGGTAAACTATCCCACACCTTGTCTGCTGGAACCGTGGTATTGAGTAAGAACGTTGCCTTATCAGCGGCTTTCGCCAACATGTCTGTGCTCTCAACAAACGTTGATTGGTGACACGCCACAAAGTTCGCCGATTGAATCAAATACGGGCTATTAATTGGGTGGTGACCAAAACGCAGGTGTGACTCTGTTTGCGATCCTGACTTTTTAGAGTCATACACAAAGTAACCTTGCGCGAAATAATCAGGATCGTCCCCGATGATCTTGATGGTATTCTTATTGGCCCCAACCGTGCCATCGGCACCAAGTCCATAGAACATAGCGCGAACAACGTCGTTTGATTCAATATCGAAAGCGGGATCGTATTCAAGGTGCGAGTTCATCACATCATCAATAATACCGACCGTAAAATGATGCTTTGGTTTATCTTGTGCGAGGTTATCGAAAATAGCTTTAACCATCGCGGGTGTAAATTCTTTGCTGGATAATCCATAACGACCTGCCACTAATCGCGGCATAATCTGGTTAGGCTTAGTGCTATACACATCTTGATTATCCATCAAAGCAGTCAATACATCTTGATACAGCGGATCAGCATTGGCACCCGGCTCTTTGGTGCGATCAAGCACCGTAATTTTCGTTACTGTTTCAGGCAATGCTGCCAACAGATGTTCCGCAGATAAAGGACGATAGAGGCGTACTTGTAATACACCCACTTTTTTGCCTTGCGCCACTAAATATTCGACAGTTTCTTTAATGGTTTCAACACCAGATCCCATCGCAATTACGACATGTTCAGCATCTGGTGCGCCATGGAATTCCAGTAACTTATAATGACGCCCTGTTAGCTCTCCCAGTTTATCCATACATTGCTGCACAATTGCAGGCGTTTGAGCATAAAACGGATTAACCGTTTCACGACCTTGGAAGTAAACATCTGGGTTTTGTGCCGTACCACGAATAAACGGTTTATCGGGCCTTAAGCCTCTCTCCCGATGTTCGCGAACTAACTTATCTGAGATCATTTCTCTGATATGGGCATCTGAAATCACCTCGATTTTATTCACTTCATGCGATGTTCTAAAACCATCAAAAAAGTGAATAAAGGGAATACGAGAATCCAGAGTAGCGGCATGAGCCACCAGCGCCATATCATGGGCTTCTTGTACCGACGATGACGCCAATAACGCAAAACCGGTACCTCGAGCAGCCATAATATCTTGATGGTCACCAAAGATAGATAAACCCTGTGCAGCTAACGAACGGGCAGCAACATGGAATACCGCAGAAGTAAGTTCCCCTGCAATTTTATACATGTTCGGCAACATTAACATTAAGCCTTGAGAGGCGGTAAATGTTGTGGTTAATGCTCCACTTTGTAGCGCGCCATGAACGGTACCAGCTGCGCCACCTTCACTCTGCATTTCAGCAATAAGAGGAATATTACCCCAAATATTACGCTTATCTTCGGCTGCCCATTGATCGGCAAATTCCGCCATGGTCGAAGATGGGGTTATTGGGTAAATAGCACACACTTCACTAACACGATAAGCAATATGTGCCGTGGCTTCGTTACCGTCACAGGTGTGCATAACAGATTCTGTTGACAGATTTTTAGCGATAAGATCATTGTTCGTTGTCATGATAAGCTCCTATTCCGTTAGTGCCGCGACCATTTCGATCGCATGACAAGGACATTGGGAATAGCAGGCTTCACAGCCAGTGCACTTGTCGTAATCCACCTTGTAGCCTTTACCTTTCCCCAGATAAGTAATTGCACCATGCGGACAAGCCCCCAAACAACCATTACATTCAAAGCAGTTACCGCAAGAATAACAACGCTGCGCTTCGTATAAGGCTTCTTCTTCGGTTAACCCACCCACTACTTCATCAAATGAAGTTGCACGCTGGATCACTGGAATCGCGGGCTGCTCGCTCTGCTCGGCATCGGTTTTGTACCACAGGTGTAACTTATCAAAGCGGATCAGTGGTTGCTTGCTGATCTTGTTAAAACTACGGTGGTTAAGGAAGGCATCAATGTGCGCTGCCGCTTTCTTACCGTGCCCCACCGCAATGGTAACGGTGCGGTCGCTCGGTACCATATCTCCGCCTGCAAACAACCCTTTGTAACCCGTCATCATTTGTTCATTTACGATCACGGTTCCATCGTGTTTGTGTTCAACACAGGGTATCGATTCGGTCAGTTTGGTATCAATATTCTGACCCAGCGCTAGAATCAATGAATCCGCTTCCACCGTTTCAAATTCACCCGTCGGTTGTGGACGACCACTGTCATCAATCGCCATTTTTTCCAGTGTAAACGTCGTGCCATCTATTTCTTTGATGGTTCGTTGCCAATGGAAAGTCACACCTTCTTCCATAGCTTCGACGCATTCAAAATCATGGGCTGGCATGTGTGCACGATCACGGCGGTAAACCACCATCACATCGCCTCCCATACGACGTGCAGTTCGAGCTGCATCCATCGCGGTATTCCCGCCGCCATAAACAACAACACGTTTGCCTAATACTGGTGCAGTGCCCATTTCAATATCGCGTAAGTACGATACCGCATCATTGACTTTTTCAGGCTCATCGTTCGGAATGTCAACACCACGACCTACGTGTGCGCCAATTGCTAGGAAAACCGCATCAAACTGCCCTTTCACTTTCTCGGCCAGTAAATCTTCCACTTTGTGATTCAAGACAATCTTGATACCCATGGCTTCGATGCGTGCAATTTCATTCTCTAAAATATCACGCGGCAAACGGTACGCAGGAATACCAAAATGCATCATGCCACCCGCCATTGGTGCTGCATCACGTATTTCAACCTCATGCCCTTTACGCTTGAGGTGATACGCTGTCGCTAAACCACTAGGACCCGCACCGACAACTAATACCCGTTTACCGGTTGGCTCGGCCTGAAAACGCACTTGCCAATTATTGACTAACGCTTGGTCACCCAAATAACGTTCAACGGCATGAATACTCACCGCTTGATCCACGTTGGTACGGTTACACGCCGATTCGCACGGGTGGTAACACACACGACCATGGATCGCTGGCATTGGGTTATTTTTGATTAATGCTTGGAAGGCATCTTCATATCGCTCTGACTGAGCGAGGGATAGCCATTCTTGTATATTACTCCCGGTAGGACAGGCGTGATTACAAGGTGGTAGGGAATTGGAATAGATAGGGAATTTTGTACGTATGGCCCCTGACCCTTTCTTAAGTTTAAGGTCTGGGGGTAAGGTCATATCCTTAGAACAATTGCTCATCATATTCTACCTTTTTGACGGTAAAAAAATGCGCCCTTGGAGGTAATAATTTGAGTGGGCGCAGATCATGAAAAGCAGTGATGTGAAAGAATTAGGCTTATTAGCTACGTTAAGCACAGTGCCAATATCCACCTCTTTTCCTCATCACTGCACTTGGCCTACATACTCACGCATGTACCTGCGCGTTCGGCCAATACTTCTAATCCTTCTTCAAGCGCCCCTATATAGGCACGTCCACCGAATGTAGCAAAATCAGTCGCTGCTTCGACTTTTGGCCCCATTGACCCGGCGGGAAAATCATATTCATTCAGTTCTGTAGGCGTTGCCTTACGCAGTGCTCGTTGGTTATTAGTACCCCAATCTAAATACACAGCGTCAGCATCGGTTAAGATCAATAATTTATCGGCATTGAGTTGCTTTGCTAATAACGTGGCTGAAAGATCTTTGTCGATCACGCCTTCTACACCTTGGTAACCCACCTCTGCACGGCAAACAGGAATGCCTCCACCACCACAACAAATCACGACCTGCCCAGCCGCAAGTAAAGTATCGATAGACACCTTATCTAATATATTGATTGGTTTGGGTGACGGCACTACACGACGTACAAATTCGCCATCTCGTTTCATAATCCAATTATTGGCTTCTGCAAGGATACCTGCTTCTTCTTCGTTGTAGACAGGCCCAACAAACTTAGAAGGATCCAACATGCTTGGATCGTTGGCATCGACTTCAATACGGGTTAACAAACTCGCCACTTGTGTTTCAGGCATTAGATTTTGCAGCTCTTGCGCCAACATATAGCCAATCATGCCTTCACTTTCTGCACCCAACACATCGAGTGGGTATGGTGATACTTTGTCATACGCTAGGTTTTGTAACGCTAATAAACCGACTTGCGGGCCATTACCATGAACAATAGCAACTTGGTATTCTTTGGCTATTTCAGCAATGGCTTTTGCCGCGACTTTGATGTTCGCGAGTTGGTTGTCAAAACTGGGTGCATCGCCACGACGCAGTAATGCATTACCGCCAAGGGCGACTACAGCTATGGGTTTCATATTACCTCCTTGAGGTTTAAAAATTTTAAAGGGAAGTTGCCGTTTTACTCTTTCTCTGCGGCTTGATGCGTTGAGAAAGGTTTGCGGTGAACAAAGCGGCCATTCCCAGCTTTCCCCATAAATTCACCCATGCACGCCACTACATTGCCACGGCTCAACGTCATAACTGGCCAGCCATGGCTTTCTATTGATTCAAACGGGGTGTAATCGGTATTGTCGTGCAATAAATCGTGTGTGATTGTGACATTCTCTTTCGGATCAAACAGCACAATGTCAGCGTCAGCACCAATATCAAAACTGCCTTTCTGTGGATATAATCCAAACAGCTTTGCTGGCATATAACTGGTTAGTTCCACAAAACGGCTTGGCGTAATTCGCCCTGCCATCACACCCTCAGAGAAGAGCAATGGCATACGCGTTTCGACGCCAGGCATTCCGTTTGGACAGGCACTAAAGTTGTCTTTCCCGCGTTGTTTTTGCTCATGATAAGTAAACGAGCAATGATCAGTCGCAACGGTATCAATACTGCCATCCATAAGGCCTTGCCATAATTTTTCACGTTCTGCGACTGGTCGTAATGGTGGACTTAAAATGAATTTCAATGCATCGTCACGTTCATAACAACGTTCATCCAATAACAAATACTGAGGGCAGGTTTCCGCCCATACCGGTTGTTTGTTTTGGCGGGCTAAGCGAATGTAGTCCAGCCCTAATCCATTGGATAAGTGGACGATATATAACGGTGCATTATCGGCTAATCGTGCAAGATTTATCATTCGACCGATAGCTTCTGCTTCGCACTCTAGTGGACGGCTTATGGCGTGATATTTCGGGGCGGTTTTGCCGGCTTCCAACAGTTGAGTACGACGTAATGCAATTGCAGCATCGTTTTCTGGATGAACCGTTGTTAGCGCATTCACTTTATTTAACTGCGTTAATGCGCGCAGTACTGAATCATCATCTAATTTATAGCCATAAGTAAGATAGAGCTTGAAGCTCGAAATACCCTCTTCTTCGACCATAGATGCCATTTCGGCAAGAATCTCGTCATTTATATGCTGAATAACGCCATGAAAACTGTAATCAATAACGGCATTATTACCAGCATAGTCTTTATAAACACTAAGTTGATGATGCAGGTTACACCCTTTAGGTCCAAACCCCATGTGATCGATAACCATAGTTGTACCACCACAAGCTGCCGATCGGGTACCTGTATAGAAATCATCGATGCTACGGGTAAACCCTGCATCAATATTGAAATGGGTATGTACATCAATACCACCTGGCATCACGTATAATCCCACGGCATCAATCACTTTGGTGCCTTTGGGATAATCATCGATGGTATGAGCAACCTTGGCTACCTTGCCATCAATAATTAAAATCTGTTTTTTACTTTCGCTATGAGCGTCTACAACAATACCGTTAACGATCAAAGTTGGACGACCATCGTTGTCGGCTGGACGGTTTGAAGAATGAATACTCTGTTTCATCACGTTGTCCTTTTCGTATCAAATCCATTTATTACACTATTTTGTTATTTTTTATCGACTGATTCTATGTTGCATTCGCTAGCTCAAACGATAAAGCCATCCCGAGGGGGATATGTGGTCAGTTCTCTAAGGCAGAGTGAACTGACACCCTCGGGACGGAAGTCGGTATCAATGTCGTTTAACGCTTATTGTTAGAAGAAAACATCATCCGACATTGCGCAGTTACATCAATCTAAAGCAGTACCTGAAATCAGGGTTCTATTTTTCTAGTTCCTTCAAATACATCTGTGGGATCACGGCATACATTGCTGCACAGGTTACTAGGTGATCTTTCCACGTTTTTTCGTTTGGCGCGTGTGCTTCAGGCTCTTTACCTGGGCCAAACCCAATAACAGGAATACCGTAACGACCCATAATAGAAACGCCGTTGGTAGAGAACGTCCACTTATCAACCTTTGGTTTCTTGTCGAATAATAATTCGTAAGAAGCTTCTAGTGTCTTAGTTGCGACATGCTCTTCATCGATCACCCACGTTGGGAAATAACACTCTGTTGGGTAAACCAAACCTGTGTAAGCTGGGCGGTTGTATTCATACATAGACACCACACCTTGTGCCTCTTGTACTGCCGGTAGTGCACGAATTTCGTCAAGTGCACCTTCCCATGTTTCGCCCCATGTTAAGCGACGGTCAATAGATACAGCACAGCTATCTGCGACTGCACAACGGCTTGGTGAGGTAAAGAAAATTTCAGAGACAGTCAGTGTGCCTTTGCCTAGGAATGGGTCATCTTTTAGGTTATGAGATAGCCCTTCAAGTTGGTTTAGAATTGGACCCATTTTGAAGATAGCGTTATCGCCACGCTCTGGTGCCGAGCCATGACAGCTCACCCCTGCTACATCAACACGAATTTCCATACGTCCGCGCTGGCCACGGTAGATCTGGCAATCTGTTGGCTCGGTAGAAACCACAAACTCTGGACGAATATTGCTTTCTTCGATGATGTACTGCCAGCAAAGACCATCACAATCTTCTTCTTGTACAGTACCGGTAACTAACAACGTGTATTCATCTTCAAGACCAAGATCTTTGATGATCTTGCCAGCATAAACCATTGAAGCCATGCCGCCTTCTTGATCTGATGCACCACGACCACCGATAATTTCGTCGTTTTCCATGCCTTGGTATGGGTCAAATTCCCAGTTGTCCATGTTGCCGACACCAACAGTATCAATGTGTGCATCCATCGCAATCAGATGTGGACCATGACCAATCCACCCTAGTACGTTACCCATTGGGTCGATTTCAACTTTGTCGAAACCCACTTTTTCCATTTCTTCTTTGATTCTCAACACTACTTTTTCTTCGTCACAGCTTTCGCTTGGAATCGCAATCATGTCGCGTAAGAAACGTGTCATATCTGCGCGGTATTCTTCAGCTTTTTCTACAACAGTGTTGAAAGGAATATTCATTGTCATTGTAATTCTCCTTGGGTCGAGTGGTGGTCATCACACCCGACATGATCTATTTTCAAGGCACCCTGCACTATTGATGACACACGCAGGACGCTAATTAATTTTCTTAATATATATTGATGTAACCTTTGCTTTTTATTGAAGCTAATTAGTGCTAGAACAAAGAGAAAGCGCGGAATTTATGACTATAAATGAGCACTTTCGATGCCGTAATTGTGCTAATTAGCAAAAATAACAATCAAAGCGTCGGGTGCTTGCCCTGCCATACCACTTCACGGTAATGCACCGGATCAGTATCACCTTCGGTATTGATTAGCAGCACAACAGAGTCTTCATTCAGCCCCAATTTCGCCATTAATGCTTCACGATCTGGATGGTAATGAGCAGCAACTAATAAGCCTGCACCTACTGCACCTGATTCCCCAGATATCACACGGGGATCATCACCTAACGGGTTACCCAATACGCGCATTCCGAGTGCTGCTACGCTATCTTGGCAAGAAACAAATTGAGTTGCGCAATCGCGCAATACTGGCCAACCTAATGGATTTGGTTCACCACACGCCAGCCCCACCATAATGGTTGCCATGTCTCCGCCAACATTCACCATGCCGCCGTCAGCGCTGATACCTGAACGGTAAATACAGTCTGCTTGGTCGGGTTCAATGACTACAGAATGCAGATTTTCAGCGCCATATTGGTCACATAAGTAACCCAATACGCCGCCCGCTAATGCACCGACACCGGCTTGTAAGAACACGTGTGTTGGTTTAGCAACAGCGTGGGCTTTCATTTGATCAACGGCTTCTGCCGCTAATGTTGTATAACCTTGCATAATCCATGTTGGGATTTTGGTGTAACCTTCCCATGCAGTGTCTTGAACCACTTTCCATCCGCTCTCTTCTGCTGTCTTAATAGCTAATCGCACGGTATCGTCGTAGTTCATGTCGGTAACGATACATTCAGCACCTAAAGCGCGAATGTTATTTACGCGTTCGTCAGCCGCACCTTTTGGCATATACACAACTGCATTTTGACCCAGCTTATTCGCTGCCCATGCCACGCCGCGTCCATGGTTACCATCGGTTGCTGTTGCGAATGTCATCTTTTCTTTAATGTCATTTTTGAGCGTATCGAAATCAAAGACATTAATATCAAGTTGGTATTCATCACATAGCAAGCGAGCAATAGCATATGCCCCACCTAACATTTTGAATGCGCATAAATCGAAACGGTGAGATTCATCTTTTACAAGAATTTTGCCAACGCCTATCTCTTTGGCTAGACAGTCGAGGGATTGCAGCGGTGTTGGTTGATAACCTTCAACTTTTTGATGGAAGGCACGGGCTTTTTCCGCTTCATCAATGGTGAACAAAGAAGACAGCTGACCGTTATAGTGACGGTTATCTGCTATCTCCATTTTTAGAGAGAATATAGACACGATCAGACCTCATTGATGTGAATAAAAAGAAGTGCGGGATAACGAAGAACACACTACCCCGCGATAAGGATAAAAGCTTATTTAACGCGAGTTTTATACTCATCAAGCAGTTGCTGTAATACCAAACCAGGTTCTTGGTATTTACGGTTCATGATCATCGATGCAATGACGTACGGCTTCCAACTTGCTTCTTTGTAAGTGGCAATACGGTACTTCTCGAATACAGCCTCTTCCACTTCGCCTTCTTTACAAGAAACACCGGTAATATCAGCTGGTAAACAGTGCATGTATAAAGCTTCACCGCCCTTGGTTTTCGTCATCATTTCTTCAGTACAATGCCAATCTTTGAAGTTCGCATTTTGTGCTAGGCACTCTTGCTCAAGGGCCTTTAATCCATCATGGTCTTGTGCGCGAAGCAGCTCGGTACGACGCTCCATCACTTGATACGGAGCCCATGATTTAGGGTAAACAATATCTGCACCGTCGAACGCTTCTTCCATCGACGTTACTTGAGTAAAGCTACCACCAGATGCTTCAGCGTTCTGACGCGCTTGCTCAACCACTTCAGGAATAAGGTCGTAACCTTCTGGATGCGCTAATGTCACGTCCATGCCAAAACGGGTCATTAAACCAATAATCCCTTGTGGCACAGAAAGTGGTTTGCCGTAGCTTGGAGAGTACGCCCATGTCATCGCAAGTTTCTTGCCTTTAAGCTGATTCAAGTCACCAAAGTGCTCTTCTAGCCATGCAAGATCTGCCATTGATTGAGTCGGGTGGTCAATGTCACATTGAAGATTAACTAATGCAGGACGGCTCGGTAAAACACCTTCTTTTACGCCTTCATCTAGTGCAGCACCCACTTCACGCATGTAGGCATTACCCGCGCCTAAATACATATCATCACGGATACCAATCGCATCGGCACAAAATGAAATCATGTTTGCTGTTTCACGTACGGTTTCGCCATGTGCGATTTGAGATTTACCTTCATCAAGATCTTGCTGAGCCAAACCCAACATATTAATCGCTGAAGCATAAGAGAAACGGGTACGCGTTGAGTTATCGCGGAACAGAGAGATACCTAAGCCGTTATTAAATACATTGGTTGCAATATTCTCTTGGCGCATCGCTTTTAAAACTTGCGCTGTTTTTAATACACGCTCTAGTTCTTCTGGGCTCTGCTCCCACGTTAATAAGAAATCTTTATCATGCAGTTCAGACTTTAGTTCATTGATTTCCTTGATCAGTTCATTAATGCTTTTCATTTTATTCTTCCCAGTTATGAATTCGTTATTGGTGTATATCCAGTTATTAAATTTGTAAGAGCGCGAGGCTGTAAATGCTTGTGGGTGTTAACAAGCTTCTGGTTCTCTTAATCCAATAACTGTGCCAATTAAAAAACAATTAACTAAAATAGATTTAACACATTAAAAAACAACAGCTTACATTTACACAGGGAAAGTTACTTAATATTTATAGCCAAATTATCACTATCATCGGCTATCAGTGATAGTGACCAAAATGATAGTGATCACAGTGTCAATTATCATATTGATATTCAGGTGTGACCCCGCTAGCAATTCCTATTTCGTATTATCACTCGACGATAAAAGCCTGATTCACATCAAATTGATGCAAGCAATACTTGATTAAGTTATAGAAGTATTATTTAGGGATAGAACTGAATTATGTTGAACACCACACATCAATCAGAATTAATGCAATTGCAACCAACCATTCTGCGCTTCACCCAGATGCTTTCTGCCGTACTTCAACTGGATGCAGAAGTGGTTGATGCCAATTTAGTACGTATTGCGGGTACTGGTCCTTACAGTAAGTTTTTTGGTAAGAAGTTAAATACAAGTTCCAGAATATTTCGCTATATTTTGGAAACACACCAAGAAAAAGTCGTCGTTAAATCACGTACCGATCCATTGTGCGATGGATGTACGAACAAAACGAGCTGTCGTGAAACTGCTTTTCTTGGCGTCCCCATTATGATTGAAGACCGCTGTATCGGTGTGATCAGCTTAGTGGCATTTAATATCGAGTCGCGTGAAAAAATCAAAGAAAATGCTCAGCTATTTTCCGACTATATTCGGCACATTTCAGAGCTGTTTGTCTCAAAAGTTTTGGACATAAACGACTCAGAGCACGGGCTTGATAAAGTGTTTACTAGTCTTATCGAAAATATGGATCAAGGTGTATTAGTACTCGATGAACATAACCGAGTTCAATATGGGAATACGCCAGCCCTCACTAATTTGAATATAGAAAAAGAAGAATTAGTACGGGTAGAAGTAAACATCCAACCTTTATCCATTCACAATAACGACCTTAAAGGTCATCAACAGCACATAATTTCTTTAGGTAAACGCCAAGAATTAGTGGTTGGTCAGTTCCATGATATTCAAGGGCACCAACTCTTTATTATGGCTTTCTATCAACCAAATACATCTTTCTCGATTAGCGAAGTACCGAAGGCACAATTTACAAGTGTGATTGGTGAGTGTAAAAAAATGCAGCAACTCAAGGTGCTTATTTCTCGTATTGCCAGCAGCCCTTCAAGTGTATTAATTAATGGTGATAGCGGCACAGGTAAAGAAGTTATCGCGCATGCGGTTCATAATATGAGCGATCGTGCTAGCAAGCCTTTTATTGCCATTAACTGTGCTGCAATCCCAGACCAATTATTAGAAAGTGAACTGTTTGGCTACGTAAAAGGGGCATTTACTGGTGCATCAAGCAAAGGAAAAACAGGGCTAATTCAAGCCGCCAATCAAGGTACCCTATTTCTTGATGAAATCGGTGATATGTCGATGACGCTACAAGCGAAATTATTAAGGGTATTAGAAGAACGAGAAGTCATGCCGATTGGCTCAAATACGGCTATTCCCGTCAATATTCGCGTGATTTCAGCAACAAACCGTAATTTCTCTGAAATGATCGCCACCAACAAGTTCAGAGAGGATTTATATTACCGTTTAAACGTCATTCCCATTCATTTACCCACTTTAAAAGAACGCGGAAAAGATGTTGAGCTGCTAATCCACTTCTTTCTTGATATTCACACCCGTAAAATCGGTGTTAGCTATCCGGGTATTACACCTGCCGTTATGTCGCGGCTGAATGCATACCATTGGCCAGGCAATGTGCGTGAGTTGAGCAATCTTATTGAATACCTCGTCAATGTGGTACCAGAAGGTGATGCTATCGATGTCGATCTATTACCTCCCTACTTTGAAGGCACAGTACTAGAACATAAAAGTGATCAACTGATTATTGATGACAGCATTATGAGCTTAGAAGAGATGGAAAAGATTCGAATTGAAGAAGCAATTAGTCGGTTAAGCAACCGGAAGTTAGTTGCAGATGAACTCGGGATTGGTATTGCAACGTTATACCGAAAAATCAAAAAATACGGTTTGAGCTCTCACAGTAGTTAATCCATCCTCCCTGCGCTAGAATGAATAACATAAAACCCGCTAACAGCGGGTTTTATGTTTAAATACAAACATTATATTGTCATACAGCAACCGTACACTTCGTTACAAAACACTATGTAGAGTCACAAAATTAGTGTTACTAGCTAACTTATTAATTACCTTAGCATATTGTTTTTAACGCTTAATGAATCAGGATCGGGGAAAATCCCCACAAATATACAAAAACATGATCTCGGACGCGAAATTTATGTCATCATCCTTTGAATTACGCGCCTCGACGCTCTACGATTGACGCCCTAAATGAAAGTTATACTAAAATTTTCATTTATGCCTTCTTCTAAACATAAACAGAGTCTATTGCATGAACAACGATAAAAGACCTTTATACATCCCCTACGCCGGTCCTGCTTTACTTGAAACACCTCTGCTAAATAAAGGTAGTGCATTCTCTATAGAAGAACGTATGTTCTTCAACTTGGAAGGTCTGCTTCCTGAAGCAATTGAATCTATAGAAGAACAAACAGAACGTGCTTATCAACAATACCAAAAGTTTGATAAAGATATGGATAAGCACATCTATCTTCGTAATATCCAAGATACAAATGAAACGTTATTCTACCGTTTGGTTGAAAATCACATCACAGAAATGATGCCGATTATTTATACGCCAACAGTTGGCGCGGCTTGTGAAGATTTCTCTAACATTTATCGTCGTGGTCGTGGTCTGTTTATCTCGTACCCGAACCGTGACCGCATTGAAGACATGCTAAACAATGCCTCTCGTCAAAACGTAAAAGTTATTGTTGTAACCGATGGCGAGCGTATTCTTGGTCTTGGCGATCAGGGTATCGGCGGCATGGGTATTCCCATTGGTAAGCTAGCACTTTACACCGCTTGTGGTGGTATAAGCCCTGCATATACTCTACCCGTTGTACTAGATGTTGGTACTAACAACCCGCAACGTTTATCTGACCCTATGTACATGGGCTGGCGTCATACTCGTATTTCTGGACAGGAATACGACAAGTTTGTTGATGAGTTCATTCAAGCAGTTAAGCAACGTTGGCCAGATGCGTTAATTCAATTTGAAGATTTCGCACAAAAGAATGCTATGCCATTGCTTGAGCGTTACAAAAACAAAGTCTGCTGTTTCAACGATGACATTCAAGGTACAGCTGCTGTTACTGTAGGTTCATTACTTGCGGCGTGTAAAGCGGCGAAGAGTAAACTGTCTGAACAGCGAATTTCTTTCTTGGGTGCTGGTTCAGCAGGTTGTGGTATTGCTGAAGCGATTGTTGCACAAATGGTATCTGAAGGTATTTCTGAAGCGCAAGCACGCAGCCAAGTATTCATGGTCGACCGTTGGGGCTTGCTGATTAACGACATGCCAAACCTGCTTAACTTCCAACAGGCACTGGTTCAGAAACGCGATACTGTGAATGATTGGGATCTAGCAGACAACAATGTTTCATTGCTTGATGTAATGCGCAATGCGAAACCAACCGTACTAATTGGCGTATCTGGCGTACCGGGTCTATTTAGTGAAGAAGTGATCCGTGAAATGCATGCCCACTGCGAGCGCCCTATCATATTCCCGTTATCTAACCCAACTAGCCGTGTCGAAGCAACACCAGCCGACATCATTCGTTGGACTGACGGTAACGCATTGGTAGCAACAGGCTCACCATTCGAACCTGTTGTACATAACGGTAAAACATACCCAATTGCACAGTGTAACAACAGCTACATCTTCCCTGGTATTGGTCTAGGCGTACTAGCAGTAAATGCTCGCCGTGTTACAGATGAAATGCTAATGGAAAGTAGCCGTGCATTGGCAGAGTGTTCTCCGCTTGCAATCAACGGTCAGGGGGCATTGCTTCCACCACTTGAAGATATTCAAAAAGTATCACGTAAGATCGCATTTGCTGTTGCGAAAAAAGCCATTGAACAAGGTAAAGCACCGAAGAACTCTGATGATCGTATCCTTGAGAAAATCGATGCTAACTTCTGGCAGTCAGATTACCGTAATTACAAACGTACTTCTTTCTAATACGTAATTTCGCAGAAATGAAACATAAAGCCCGCTTCGAGCGGGCTTTTTAATATATTGAAAGATAACCGCATAAGTTACAATCAATAACCAGCTGTTAGTTATAATTCACATGGTAAACAAATACTCGTTATGCTTAAATTTGTACCAACAGGTAAAATTTACATCACTTTTGACACGTTTTTAACGCAACATTATTAATAGATTAAGGTAATATTATCGAATCTATTTTATCTTTGGATAGTTATGAAACTGCTCACAATATGTCGCTTTTTTGCAGTTCTCTGTATCATTTTAGTTAGTACTAGTTTACTGATCGATCGCTGGGTTTCAGCGAGTACTTCCGAACGTATTTTTTATGACGTCTCTCATATTCCTTCTCGCTCTATTGGGTTAGTACTCGGCACGAGTAAATACATCGCTAAAACGTTGAACCCTTATTACAGCTATCGTATGGAAGCTGCACTTGAGCTTTATCTACAAGGGAAAATTAACGTTTTTTTATTGAGTGGTGATAACGCCCATCGCTCATATAATGAACCTTGGACAATGAAACGTGATTTATTAAAGTCAGGCATTCCAGATAGCGATATTGTGCTCGATTATGCGGGTTTTAGAACCTTAGATTCTGTTGTTCGCGCTAAAGAGGTTTTTGAAGCCGATCACTTTGTTATTATTACCCAAAAATTCCATTGTGAGCGTGCACTGTTTATAGCAGAGAGCAATAACATCGATGCGATTTGTTTGGCGGTACCCGAACCAAGAGGGTTGGCAGGGTTTAAAATTCGACTTAGAGAAGTACTAGCTCGTGGTAAAGCGGTGATCGATTTATACGTATTAGATATTCAGCCGCGTTTTCTTGGCCCTAAAGAGCCAATAGAACCCACAAAAAATGATAAAATAAGCGCTAACATTGATAACAAAACCGCCAAATGAACGGCCAATTAAATAATTTTAATTAGTATGTCTTCTTTTAAAATTCATTAAAAAAGCCAGTATTAATACTGGCTTTTTTAGTGAAAAATAAATTCGAACTACGAATATATACTTCAATCATTCATCACAACTACTGTTTTTTGAATTATTTTTAAGCTCTCGCAGACACCTAGCTCGCACTTGCCTCATATGTTCTTGAGCTTCAGCGTGTATCCTTTTACGCAATGGTGCATTTTTGGAACTCATTTTAACCTAGCCTTTATTTTAGTATTATTTTTGTGATTCTTATTCATAAAAAGAACCTAGACATATGATACATAAGGCATTGAGTTTGAGCGAGTTTTTTTAATCAATGAAATATTTTATGCGATATAAATCACGCTTTTTTCTGGCCTAATTTTTAATATCGGCCACCTTAACCCGTTATTTTCTACACATGATGGCTACTAATATATTAGTCAATAAATGGTTATTCGATAGGTTATTTATATATAACAATTAACCTTTAACATTGACCGTATCGAATAACACAAAGCAACAACACTTAGCCTGCACTTAATGAATGATAACTACCAATAATAAAATACAGACTCTCATTAATAATGAATATCTAATGACACTACGTAACTACCCTTCTCGCGTTTTGCCTTGTTTTCTACCCATCCTATTCAATGGGTAGATCTCTACACATAAGAAATCAATAACCTCACAAAAATTATAATTACTCCGCCAACAGAGCAACAACTGACCAGCAAGGCATTAACAAAAGACAGATAAAGTGTAACATTCTTAGCAACTACACCGTTGTGGTTCCGCTAATAGACACAACGATAACCAATGGAAGGAAAGTCTATGACAGCCTTAACGCTCACACTTAAAAACTGGCTGCTGAATCGAAACAGCATGATATTCATCGGAAATATCTTATTATTCTCAATCATGCTAAATACCCTACCTTTTGAAAGAGATGTTGTTATCGGGCTTTGTATACTGACTTTTGTCGCGATACTTTGGCTTACCGAAGCTGTTCATGTCAGCATTACCGCTATTCTCGTTCCTGTACTCGCGGTAGGTTTTGGCATTTTTCAAACTCCACAAGCATTAACCAACTTTTCAAATCCAATTATATTCTTATTTCTTGGTGGGTTTGCGTTAGCCGCTGCACTTCATAAGCAAGAGCTTGATAAAGCCATTGCAGATAAAGTACTTATTCTTGCTAAAGGTAAAATGTCTGTTGCTGTCTTTATGCTTTTCGGTGTAACTGCAGGGCTTTCTATGTGGATCAGTAATACAGCCACAACAGCAATGATGTTACCGCTAGTATTAGGTGTACTTAATAAAGTAAACGCCAAAAGTGAACGTGGTACCTACGTGTTTGTACTATTAGGTATTGCTTATTGTGCAAGTATTGGTGGTATTGCAACCGTTGTTGGTAGCCCACCCAACGCAATTGCTGCTGCCGAAGTTGGTTTAAGTTTTACTGAATGGATGGAATTTGGTGTGCCAATTGCCATGATTCTACTTCCTATTACAGTGGCGCTACTTTATTTCATTTTAAAGCCAAACCTTTCGCATACATTTGAACTCGACCATACACCAGTAAAATGGGATAACGGTAAACTGATTACACTCGCTATTTTTGCGCTTACTGTCTCTTTATGGATATTCAGTAAACCAGTCAATGCTTTCTTAGGTGGCTTTAGCAAATTCGATACCTTAGTCGCTTTATTTGCAATCATCTTGCTTGGTGTATCACGAGTTGTTGAATGGAAAGACATCGAAAAATCTACCGACTGGGGTGTATTGATTCTGTTCGGTGGTGGCATTTGTCTAAGTAACGTACTGAAAGCAACAGGTACTAGTGTTTTCTTGGCACATAGTCTTAGTGGCTTCCTTGAGCAAGCTGGCTTGTTCTTTACTATCTTAGTGATTGTGAGTTTCGTGGTATTCCTTACTGAATTTGCCAGTAACACCGCAAGTGCTGCACTGCTAGTGCCTGTTTTTGCAACGGTTGCAGAAGCGTTAGGCGTTTCACCTATTATTCTTTCTGCACTTATCGCTGTTGCCGCGTCATGTGCATTCATGTTACCTGTAGCAACGCCACCGAATGCCATCGTCTTTGGTTCTGGGCATATTAAGCAAAGTGAGATGATGAAGGTGGGTATCTACTTGAATCTTGCCTGTATTATTGCACTAACAACGTTTGCATGGTTGTTCTGGTAACAGTGATTTAAAGTGATTCTAAAATCATAATCAACTTCCCCCCCATTCAGGTGGTCTCTTGTAGACCACCTTTTTTATGATTTTCACCACTAAATATAAGCTATACCCAAGTTGCCTCAAGATGCTCGTTTCAGCGAAAATGGGGGATATTACACAATTTCATCAGCAGGGAATCGAACCCCAGTAATCTCGCGAGCACGTGTAATAATGGCACTTACAATACATGTACGATCTAAACCTGCATGCATTGTTTGTTTTGTTTCAATAAGGTCAGCGAAAACGTCAGCTTCATACTGCATCGTATTTGCACCTTGATCTTGTGATAGCACAACAGCAGGCTCACCTTGACGCAATATCGACACCGTTTCACACTCAGAAATGCTTTCAATCAGAATTGATGCTTGCTCACCTTGCAGTTCACTTGGCGCATAACCATTACTGACTTTAGAGTGAGAAATCACCGCATCAAAATCATCATAATGCAGCACCAATGTACCGTGAGCATCAACCCCAGAATGCAATAATACACCTTGAGCAGTAAAGCTCTTCGGTTCTCCAAATAAGCCAATCGCAACACTGAGTGGATAAATACCGATATCCATTAATGAACCGTTTGAAAATTTCGGGTTAAATGTATTCGGGTTTTCACCGTTTAAAAACTTTTGGTAACGTGATGAATGCTGGCAATAGGTAAAGTGCACTTTTCGCAGTTTTCCAAGCTTAGGAAGTGCTTGCTGCAATATTTTAAAATTTGGGTTGTAAGTCGTTTTAAGAGCTTCAAAAAGCACAACGTCTTTTTCTTGCGCTAACGCAATCAACGATTCAATTTCATGAATATTCGATGCGAGCGGTTTTTCACCAATAACATGCTTACTATTTTCAATAAACAGTTTGGCTTGTGGTGCGTGAAAAGAATTAGGACTAGCAATATATACGGCATCAATCATATCGCTTGCAGCCATTTCTTCTAGGCTATCAAAACTATGATCAACACTGAATTTAGCCGCAAATTCTTTTGCTCTGTCCATCTCTCGAGAATACACGCCAGTAAGCTGCATCTTTCCTGATGCATGTGCCCCTTCGATAAATTTTTCAGTAATCCAATTTGTTCCAATTACACCAAAACGCACCATTATTCTTCCCTACACCAGTTTAAATCAATCATAGTTAACAGTTCTATTATCCACTTAACCAACTGAAGGTAAACATAAGCTTCTGCCTTGCACTAATACGCGACTGACGTAGTATAGAAAATAATTCTGTACCAATTGAAAATACGTGACCTCCACGATTCAATTCTTTAAACATTAAAATACGCCAACCACTATTGATGCCGAACTATGCATGAATAAAGACAGGCCATTACGATAGCGAAGGGAACTATGCTGCATTACGCTGAAATCACTGGCTGGGGAAAATGTTTACCACCAGCAATACTCACCAATGATGAACTCAGTACATTTGTTGAAACATCTGATGAATGGATTAAAAGCCGTACCGGTATTGAATCTCGCCATATCAGCCATGTAAATACATCAGACTTAGCACATGTTGCTGGCGCACGAGCATTAGCAGCTGCCGGCATTGATGCCAACGAACTTGATTTAATCATTGTTGCTACTTGTTCACCTGATACATTAATTCCCAATATTGCTTCTAAGGTTCAATTAGAACTCGGTGCTAGTAAAGCAGCCGCTTTTGATATGAATGCGGCATGTACTGGATTTTTGTACGGATTAGAAACTGCGACGCGTATGATCCAAGCCGGTGCTTACCGTCACGCTTTAGTGATTGGTGCAGAACGTTTATCTTGGTATTTAGACTGGAGCAAGCGTGATACCGCGGTTTTATTTGGTGATGGTGCTGGCGCTGTCGTCTTAAGTAAAACAGATAAGCCTGTTGGTGTACTTCAAGCACAATTAGGTTGTGACTCGAAAGGCCGTGATGTACTTGCCATACCTAAATTTGGTACAGCGATGGATCGTTACGACCCAGAATCAGGCCATTTTGCTTTTGATTTTGTTGGTCGTGATATTTTCCGAAGCGCCGTACGCGGCATGGGATCAGCGGCGAATACGGTGCTTAATCGTGCTGAACTAGACAGTAATGATATTGATGTTGTTATCCCTCACCAGGCAAACAAACGTATTATTGAAGCGTTGTGTGATCACGCAAAAATCCCATTAGATAAAGCGTTTATTAACATTCATAAATACGGTAATACTTCTGCAGCAACCGTGCCTATTGCATTATGTGAAGCGGTTGAACAAGGTCAAATTCAAGCAGGAAGTAAAATACTTTCAGCGGCTTTTGGTGCAGGTTTAACTTGGGGAGCGATGTTTATTCAGTGGGGTGAGCGCACAACCGCTATTCATCAAACGGATATTGAATTACCACCGTGTGAACATACTGCAAAAGAACTTTTAGCAAATGCGGTATCTCACTCAACCAATAGATAAACGTTCTGATTTTAATTACATAAACCGGGTTCAGTAACTGATTCCGGCTTATGTCAGGCTTACAGGATTATGAAGAGACATACGCCCCCGTATTTGCACAGAAAAGCTTTTTATTAATAAGCGTAATTACGGGTGAAATAGTGCTGGTATCTCAGTTTCAGTAGGCATAGAATGCCCCTGTTTGGGGAGTAGTCACCAATTGTTCGTCTGTCGTCATCACGAAGCCCCATGCTTCCGGCAGCCGAGAATGGATTTGTTTCTGTAAAAGAAAAATGATTATTGACGCTATACCGATATAAATCATTTCATTAAAACAGCAAGCACCATTTTGACGAGACCAACGCCATTATTTACTGCACGTTTTGTGTGGTTTTTTTAATGCGCGGAAGGTCATTAGTCACGTCTAATATCCGTACCCTTCCGCGTTCGTTTGGAAGGATAAAAACTATGAGCCTTTTTAGTTATGAAGGTTTCGCTATATTAACAGTACTTATGCTAGCGCTGGATTTGTATCAAACTCGCGGCGGTAAAGTTACTATCAAAAAAGCAGCAATCTGGAGCCTTTTCTGGGTTGCACTTGCATTACTTTTCAACGTTGTTATCTATTTATACTGGCCGTTAATGGCGCCAGAAAGTAGCTACACCAATGGTCAAGCTGCCACTGCATTCTTAACAGGTTACTTACTTGAGAAGTCATTAAGTGTCGATAATCTATTTGTTTTTGCACTTATATTTGGTCAATTTGCTGTACCTGCACATTTACGCCCTCGCGTACTGATGCTAGGTGTTGTAGGGGCTCTGATTCTGCGTGGCATAATGATTGCCGTTGGTGCTCAGCTACTTAGTGAGTTCCACTGGGTTCTATATATCTTTGCAGCCTTCCTGCTATATACCGGTTATAAGTTATGGAAAGAAGGTGAAGAGGAACCAGAAGACTTTTCTAACAGCTTGCCTGTTCGTTTAGTTAAGCGGTTCTTCCGGGTAAGTGATGAATATCAAGGCAATAAAATGCTGGTGAAAGACAGCCAAGGCTGGATAGCAACACCGCTAATGATTGTGGTTGCCGTTATTGCATTGACTGATGTTATGTTCGCACTAGATTCGATTCCTGCAATCTTTGCGGTAACTCAAGAACCGTTTTTGGTCTTTACGGCTAACGTATTCGCATTGCTAGGTTTGCGTTCGTTGTATTTCGTACTGGAAGGTATGCTGACACGTTTCTGCTACCTACGCGTAGCACTAGCGTTCATTCTTAGCTTCATTGGTATCAAGATGCTATTAATGGAAACTGTATGGGCAATTCCAACGCCAGTATCTTTAGCGGTAATTGCACTGAGTATAACAACGGCTATTGTGGCGTCGCTTTGGAAAACTCGTGATCAAGTTGAACAAACACAATAATAAAATATGTTCTTGATGTAAAAGTTACATTAATACCTAAAAAGGCTTGTCGGTTGGCAAGCCTTTTTATAACCCGACAAAAGTATAATTAGAAAAACAAAGATTGTTATAAACCCACCCTCACACTCGAGTCACTTTAGTCACTCTTTCACGCAATCATTATCTCTTTGAAGCACAAGGTATAGTAAGCCGCTCAAATTGTAAGCAAATGTACAGATATACCTTTCTCATTGAACTTATATAGAGAGCTATATCAATATTTTTGTTATGCAGAGGATAATCTGTAAGCCTTTTATGTAATATTTCACATTGAAATCAGCGTTTTCATTGCTGATGATGCATGAGTTTATTATTGTCATTTTATCCAATACTCAAGCCACCTCAAGATACAGGATTCAGAGTGTTCTCAGCGAGCAGCTTGGGTACACACCCTAGTGATGCTCATTCATATTTATTGGTTAGGTCTTTCTTGCTGAAAATGGCATAAAGGTACGAGTTATGAAAAAAATAATATTATTTGTTGTCTGTCTAATGTTCGCAATTGCTGCAATAACAAGTGTTACTTCAACCTCTTATATATCTCATCAAGAAATTGACAAGATCATTTTAAAGAAATCTCAGGCACAAGCTGAATTATTAGCTAAAAATGTGGAATATGTATTAAGCACATCTCCAAAACCTTTAGATGATTTACAAAACTTGGTCGAATCACTCAAAAGTCGTTCAGATATTAGCTATGCTGTCGTAATTAACAAAAATGTCAAAGCGATTGCTCATAGTGATATTGAAAAATTAAACAAGACTTATAACGATAGCTATACCGTTGATGGAGCCACTACAGGAAAAGCACTGCATTCTAAATGGTATGCAGATATACAAGATGTTTGGGTATACGACATTTTGACACCTGTTTATGTTAATGGCGAGTTATACGGTACTTTCGATGTTGGTATCCCTATCACTGAAGTCAGTGAAGCGGCGAAAGGCATTGTAATTACTCAGTTAATAGCCATCTTAGCTATCTTCTCTATCTGTGGCTGTATACTTATGTGGCTACTAGGCAAACTCTTAAGACCGCTTTCCGGATTACAGCATGCCCTAGAAAATATATCTAAAGGCGATGGCGATCTTACTATTCGACTGCCCGTACGAGGCAACGATGAGATTGCCCATATCTCCACAGCCTTCAATATCTTTGTGGGAAAAATCAATGAAATTATTGGTCAAGTAGTCAATACGGGAACAGAGCTAGGCAACTCTGCAACAGAGCTTCATAGCCAATCTCAGAAAGCATTATCACGAGGTCACGAGCAAAGCGAACAGTCTTTATTAGTCGTAACTTCGATGAATGAAATGATCGCAACAATTGGTGAAATTTCTCAAAATGCAGCCAGTGCCGCAGAATCTGCAGAGAACGCCAACGTCGAAACTCAGGAAGGACAAAAAATCTTGCAGGAAGCAACCAGCAGCATTACTGATCTGGCTTCTCAAATGAACAGTATGTCAGAGGTGATTACTTCCCTAGCTGATAGAACACAATCCATAGGGTCTATTCTTGACGTTATTCGAGGTATTTCAGACCAAACTAACCTATTGGCGTTAAATGCGGCAATTGAGGCTGCACGAGCTGGTGAAGCTGGTCGTGGTTTTGCAGTCGTTGCAGATGAAGTCAGAAACCTTGCGACCAAGACGTCTCAGTCAACCAATGAAATTCAAAATATGATTGACCAACTACAGAATGAAGCCCAAAACGCTGTAAATGCGATGGACAGTAGTAAATTATTAACCGTAGAGGGCTCTTTAGCGACGGAAAAAGCTCAGCAAGCCCTTGAACAAATTTCAGCACAGATCATGACGATACTTGATATGAATACGCAAGTTGCTACTGCTACTGAGGAGCAATCTAGCGTTGCCAATGAAATCAACCTCAACATGGACACTGTAGATGGTTCGGTAAAAGTTGGCCTAGCGGCGAGTCAAGAGTTAGAAAGATCAAGCCAGAACTTATCTGAGCTTGCTCAGACGCTCGATCATCATGTTGGCTCTTTTAAAATTAGCAATTAACATGTCAATCATCTTTAATTCAGCCCCTTTTTAGGGGCTTTATTTTAGTCAAAAGACGACCAGAATGACTCTGAATCCTACATATTACATCTTGCACTTTGAGGTTACTTGGGTATACCCATCCCTCTATCTACGATAGTTTTTCATTGATATAAATTGAGAATCGATCGCTTCTTTTTGTGGGCTATCATACCCGTAAATATCTTCACGCATTTGTAGGATGTTCTTTTCATCAACCCACGCAGTAAAATATACAAAATCGACACCTAAACGCTGAGACAACCGAACCGTATCTAAATCACCATCTTTCAACATTGCATTAAACGGTTCAATATTCTTACGTTTTTGAAAGTCGATAATAAAATTGGCTAAATCATACGCTTTTTCGACACGCACACACCCAGAGCTTAGATTCCGCTTAGATTTATTAAACAAGCCTCTTGCTGGCGTGTCATGTAAATATATCGAGTAATCATTTGGCATTAAAAACTTAACCCGACCAAGAGAATTACTTGGACCAGGCCCTTGCTGAAACTCATAAGGGAACGTTTTGGGGTTTACACTAGCCCAATCTATTTGATCCGCCGGAATTTCAGTACGATCACGCCAGCTATTCAATATACGCATATTATGAGCGGCTAAGTAATCACGTGAATGCTTCACTTTAGGAATAACATCTTTGCGCTTAATTGTTTCAGGTACATTCCATGTCGGGTTTACCACAATGGTATTTATTGCTGATGAGAACAAGTTAGTTGGACGGCTTGATCGGCCAACTATCACTTTAGATTCAAAAATCACATTACCTTGCTCAAAAATTTTCAGCATATAATCAGGAATATTCACCCAAATATGTGGCTGGTTATCAATCATATTGATATTACGAAAGCGCTGCATGTTTAAAGCAACTCGGCGCGCAATATCAGTATACGGCATCACTAGTTGGGCTTTGGTTGCAGCACCGATAATTCCATCATCAGCTAAACCATGACGCCGTTGAAAGCGTTTAATCGCCTCTAACATTGTACCGCTGTTCGTTACCGTTGGCATTTGTGTAATGAAAGCATACTCAGCTTCCGTCATGTCATTTAAATCGAATAGCACCTTAGCAAGATCTTTGCCTGCAACAATCGTATCACCTTTGCGGATAAGTCCTTTCAGATCTGAGTTCGTCAAACTGTGGGGCGGCAATTGCTGTAATGTTTCAATCACAGACATGCTTTGCTCAAAAGGAACATTGGCGGGACGAGTAAGACTCAGCTTATCCATTGTCATTGGAAAGTAATGCTTTGTACTTAAGGTATTTTCCTGTAAAGAAAAATTCATCTGTTCCAACGTAAACAAGGCACTTCTATTACGCTGAATCGTATTTAAATACTTGCGGTAAACAAAGTAACTATCTGTAGCAAGTAAATCGTATGCACGCTGGTCATTACGTTTATCAAGCAAGTACAGCTCATCTAAACGATCTTTAAGCCCATCGACCCCCCTTGTATCAACAACGGATTTTAACTGTAATTCAAACTCTCTTCGTTGCTTGAGGTTTTGCCACAGAGGATAAAAATAATTATCTGCATAGGCTTGCTCTGCCAACGTCTTAAAACAGACTGCTGCCCCTGAATTAGGGCATAGCTGTCGACTGCTATTTACCGTTATAGCATCAAGATAAGACCACTCAACATTGCTTGAGGGTAAATTAGCATTAATAGGCGCGAGTGGTTTTACTGAAGAGTCAGGGGCATTCACAGACAAACGATCTGAATAAACACCCGACTCTACCGCAAAGGCACTGCCGGAAATAAAAAAAGATAACGCAACAAGAGTGCTGAAACGCTGTATAACAATACGCTTATGATTAAACATCGTTATAGCGCTCCTTATTGTTTAAAAATAGATAAATGCCAACCAGTGACACAAAGTACATCAAGCAGTAATACAAGCTTGAGCCAAGTTAGCTCATCATTAAAATAATGTTCATACTCTTATATTTAGACAAAAAAACACCATTCATACAATTTAACGTCTCTATTTTTAATTATTAATTATCTCAACTAATGTTTTTTAAACACATCAACCTAAACACAAGTAAACTTAAGCCAATGATTTAATTAAACAAAAATATAACCTTTCATTTCTTCACATGCCTTTATTTTGACGCGTAGATAAAATGTCTAATCTGGTATTTTATCTATTACTCTCACAAGAAAGTGCTCTTATTATTTCTGATTTTCGCGAAAATAAGCCCATTGCTCGACAGATGTACCATCAGATAATTGGCAATACCCTATGCTATTACCCTCTGTATCTTTTTCCATCACAAGCTTACCGCCTTGCTCTGTACAGAAAACAGAAGCAGGATTAGCCATACCAATTGGCTTTACTGGCTCAGGTTCTTTTGTAGAACACGCTGATAACAATGACACAGCCGTAACTACACCAAATAATACCGCAACTTTTTTTGAAAACATTTTATTCTCCATATAACAAGGTAGGTGTGATCGACAATAGCCGATTTCTAAAATGGAAATATACACCTTTATATTTTTCACTTCTGGAAACTTATTATTCACGCTACATTTATATCCACACTGCTTAAATGGATATATTGTGATGACCCTACAAGACAACCTTAGACGCATAATTACAGATAACACGCTGACAGTTAAACAAAAGTCGACCTACCTCTCATTAGAAGCAGAAGCTAGCCTTGACTATGTATCTGTTCCTGAAAGCGTAAACACCGCGATGAAAGCTGGTATTATCTGTGACATGTTTGAAGGACACGCCCCCTTTAAGCCGCGCTATGTCTTACCTGATTACGCTAAATTTCTTCAAAATGGCTCTGAATATTTAGAGTTACCTCCGGTGGCCGATTTTGATGATGCATTAAATGCACTAACAATCATTTATCACCATGTTCCTTCTGTAACGAATATTCCAGTGTATTTAGGCTCTCTTGACGATATTTTAATCGATTATGTACAAGATTTAACACACGATGAAATATACAGAAAATTGAAACGGTTTTGGATCATGCTCGACCGTACTTTGCCCGATGCATTCATGCATGTGAATATTGGTCCTACTGATAATATAATCTGCCGAACCATTTTAAAAATTGACGCAGAGCTGAAACAAATCGCGCCAAACCTTACCTTTATGTATGACCCTGAAATCACACCAGATGATTTACTGCGCGTAGCAACATCCAACATATGTGAATGCAGCAAGCCACACATTGCCAATTACCCTATTCATGCAAAAAACTATGATGAGAAAGGCTTTGGGATTGTAAGCTGTTATAACTCATTACCTTTAGCGGGCGGTGCCAATACATTAGTGCGAATGAACTTAAAAGAAGTCGCACAACAAGCCCAAAACAGCGCATTATTCTTAACTGAAACCTTGCCACATTATTGCCAAGTTATGTATGAACTGATTGAAGCACGTACGCAGTTTCTACATGAGGAATCACATTTTTTTGATAGTTTTTTGGTGAAAGAAGAATTAATTGAAGAGAGTCGCTTTGCCCCTATGTTTGGTATCTACGGTATGGCGGAAGCAGTCAATATTTTAATCGAAAAAGATTCGCTAGAAAAAAGCACTACAAATAAAGAAAACCATCACGCAACAGCAGTAAATCTATATGGCCATAATGAAACAGCGAATCAATTAGGGCATCAAATCTCAGCCACACTTGATCATATTGTTAAATCTACACCCGTAAAATATGGCTATAACAACCGTGCCCTATTGCATGCCCAAGGTGGCATTAGTCTTGATAAAGACGTAACACCTGGCGTGCGTATTCCTTATGGCACAGAACCCGATCCTGTTACGCATATCCAAGCATTGGCAGCACATCATCAATATTACACATCGGGTATCAGTGAAATTCTGACGATTGATGAAACTGTTAAAGATAATCCTGAGGCAATGTACCAATTGTGTAAGGGCGCGTTAAACCTTGGATTTCGTGAATTTACGGCTAACGTTGCTTCTAACGACTTAGTACGTGTGACAGGCTATATGATCAAGTTATCCGATGTTGCGGTATTTAAAGAAAAAGGATCTCGCACCAATACGACTTGGTTAGGTGCAGAGGCATCTGAAAACACGGGGATTTTGAACCGTAAACCGCGTGTCGCCTGTCATGAACAATCACCGATTTATACAGAATCCATGTATACGGAATAAGAAAAAGTGAGTTTAACAGCGCGCACCTATACCAAGAGCTAATACCAAGAATCAACACCAATAACCAATAACCAATAACCAATAAAGCCAACATCAAATAAGTGACATATTCGACATGAGTGAAAGACAGAAAACAGTTCAATCACATAATCAACATATTCTGCATGTAAAAGATTCGAATGAACGAACAGCGACAGTCAGTAAAATTCTGAATTTCTCTTGTGTCGATGGTCCTGGTAATAGGCTGGTGATTTTCTTGCAAGGTTGCAACTACCAGTGTAAAAGCTGCCACAACCCGCAGACTATCGATATGTGCAATCACTGCGGTGATTGTGTCGAAACCTGCCCGACAGGTGCACTTAAGCTCGTTTCTATCATTGAAAACAAGCAAAGTAAGCCAGCACCTAATAATCCACAAAAAGTGAAATGGGATGCGTCATTGTGCTCCCATTGTGATAATTGCTTAGCTGTATGCCCGAAGCAATCTAGCCCCAAAACGCAACAATATACCGTGGCAGAAATGCTGGATGTTATACGTAACAACCTCTTTTTCATATCAGGTATTACTGTTACAGGAGGAGAAGCAACACTACAATTAGGCTTTATTCAGGGATTATTTAGTGCGATTAAATCATCGTCAAATTTACAGCATTTAACCTGTATGATTGACAGTAATGGGAGTTTACGCACCACAAGTTGGGCTAAACTGCTTCCTTTTACAGACGGTGTAATGATTGATTTAAAAGCATGGCAAGAAGAAACCCATTTATGGCTAACTGGGCGGCAACATCATCGTGTTTTTCAAAGTATCGAGCTATTAGCACAACACAATAAGTTATACGAAGTGCGGTTGTTACACATACCAGGAAAAACAGATTTTGATGCAGAAGTTGATGAACTTGCGAGTTATTTAACGCAATTACCTAAAGACACACGTATTAAACTTAATGCATTTCAGCATCATGGCGTTACAGGCGAAGCATTAACATGGGATACTTGCCAAAAAAGTGATATTACCCATTTAGCTAATCAGCTTACAGAGCGTAATGTAAGAAACATTGTCGTTCCGCCTATTTATCTATAAAGAACCGGACACACCACCATTTACAAGTGTAGATATAAAGGCAAATACAGACATGTACTACCCTATCTAGATTACATGCCTATATCTTTGCAGCACGCTTTTATTTGTTCATACATCCAACGGTGAGCCGGATCATTCATACTTGGTTGATGCCACACCAAGCTATAAGCCACATCGCCGTAATTGAACGGTAAAGGCTTGCTGAACAAACCTTTAGCTTGAAAGGCAATGTTTGCCCAACGACGAGAACAGGTAAACAGTAAATCACTATGATGGCACATCAATGCCGCGCTACCAAAATCAGACACGGTTACGGTAATTTTTCTTTTTTTATGCTGTTGTGCTAATTGCAATTCAAAGAAAGGGACATTTAAATCAGTATCCATAATACCTATGTGCCCATAACTTAGGTAGTTATCGATACTCAATGTTTGATCAGCTAAAGGGTGCGATGGATTCATCAAACACACCATGTCATCGTCGATTAAGGTTTCCCAGATAAGGTTATTTTGAGTGCTCGGTGGCTGACTTCTATCATGCGGTAATATCACAAAATCAAGCTTACCTTTGGCTAGCGCATCAAAACCTAAACTATCTTTCGACCAAATATCTAAACGAATATTCGGTGCAAGGTTTAATACATGGGTGCTTAACTTTGCCGCTATTAACTCAAAAGTACTTTCTCGCATCGCTAATGAAAAACCACCTTCATAACGCGAAGGATCGAAAGCCTCTTGCGTCATAATTTGGTTCATATCGTTAATCATCTGATGAACACTAGGGCCAAGTCTTCGCGCCAGCGGGGTTGCAACAAGCTTATTACCGTGACGGTAAAACAGCTCATCATTCAAAGAATCACGCAACTGGCTTAATGTTTTACTGACTGATGACGGGCTAACACAAAGACGCTCTGCACTGCCCGTTACGCTTAATGTATCTAACATGACATGCAAGGTAATCAAGTGTTTCATGCTAATTCGAGAAAGCTTTATAAGATCCATATCGCTCTATTCATAACCCATTCAATTTAAAGCTTCAACTTACCGTAAAGCTAACAACACTCTGCCTACTGGAAGGCTATACCCAATTATCGCAAGATGCTCATTTCAGCGAGGATCTATTGGGTTCTAGGCAAAGCGTTAATTTTACAGACAAAAAAGCCGCGAAAAAATCGCGGCTTCCGATAAATCATTTTTGCTTAGCGAATGCCGTGGAAAAACTCAGCACGCGTTGCAGGAATTCTCTTAAAGATACCGCCAAGTGCCGTCGTCGTTGTTTCACTGGTTGCATCCATCACACCACGAGCTTTCACGCAGTAGTGGGTCGCATCAATCGTTACGGCCACATCATCACTTTCAAGCAATGTTTGCAGCGCAACTAAGATTTGCTGTGTCATTCGCTCTTGCACCTGAGGGCGCTGAGCAAAGAAACGAACGATGCGATTAATCTTTGATAGACCAATGATTTTGCCACGCGGAATGTACGCTACCGTCGCTTTTCCATCAATCGTAACAAGGTGATGTTCACAGGTACTGGTTAGCGTAATGCCTTTTACACGTACCATTTCATCACATTTCATTTTGTTTTCGATCACGGTAATTTTTGGGAAATTCGCATAATCTAAACCAGAAAAAACTTCATCTACATACATCTTAGCGATGCGATGCGGAGTTTCCATTAAGCTATCATCGGTTAAATCTAACGACAATAACTCTAAGATCTCACGCATGTGATACTCGATCTTTTCTTTTTTCTCTTCGCGGCTTACCACTTTGCTCGTCATGGGTGTTTCAAGCCCACGTTCTTCAAGTGCTGCGCGTACCATCAATGCAGATTCGCTTAATGCTGTCATTCTTTCCCCTCCAACTGGCTTGGGCTTTAATGCGAAAACAAGCCCAACGTGTCATGCCTGTACTTAAATCGTCTACAACATGATGTGTAGAAATTACCTACAAACACACTTCCAGAGCTAAATCTGACCGAAGGATACCTGTAAATAAACACAATTACACCTCGTAAATGATAAGTGAATAGTTGAAACTCCATTTTTTTGTCATAATAATCATTCAAGCAAATACCAATCAAGAATATTGAGCGTGTTTCAATCTTTCTTAGTTGCTATTCAAGCCTATGACTTATAACTAACGACGGACACCAATATGGGATGTTGTGACGCACCAGGTTTAATGCCTGTAGAAACGGCTTTAGATAAAATTTTGGCTGACATTAAGCCACTTAATTCAGTAATGATTGTTGCACTTTCTGATGCAATGGGACGTGTTCTTGCTGAAGATATTCGTTCTCCAATCAATGTACCGCCTTTTGCTAATTCGGCAATGGATGGCTACGCTCTTCGCGCTGGCGATCTAAAAGATAACGATACCCTTGTTCTATCAGGAAAATCTTTTGCTGGTGTTCCCTTTGAAGGTGTATGCGAAGCGGGTCAATGTATTCGTATTATGACTGGTGCTCAAATGCCTGAAGGCACTGATGTTGTCATCATGCAGGAAGAAACGGAAGTCGAAGGAGACAACGTTCGTTTCCTTATCAAACCAAAAGCCCATGACAACGTTCGCCCTATTGGTGACGATGTACATCAAGGTGATACAGTTGTCGCTAAAGGTACACGTATTACGGCGCGTGAAATGCCACTACTCGCTTCTTTGGGTATTGCTGAATTTTCTGTTTTTGCACGACCTGTAGCTGCTTTTTTCTCAACTGGCGACGAATTACGATCTGTTGGCGAGCCATTAGAAGCTGGTCAGATTTACGACAGCAACCGTTATGGTATTCGTGCATTACTTGAAAAGTTTGGCTGTGATGTATTGGATTTAGGCATCATTCCGGATAGCCCTGAAAAACTACGAGAAGCATTCAAGAAAGCAACATCTGAAGCTGACGTACTGGTTACATCAGGTGGTGTAAGTGTCGGTGAAGCTGACTACACCAAAGACATTCTTGATGAGCAAGGCGAAATTGGTTTCTGGAAAATAGCCATGAAGCCAGGTAAACCATTCGCATTTGGCACGATTGATAATACGTGGTTCTGTGGTTTACCGGGTAACCCTGTTTCTGCAATGCTAACGCTGTACCAGCTTGTTCAGCCGATGCTAGCACAGTTGTCTGGTCATTCTCAGTACCAACCACCGCAGCGCATGACAGCGAAAGCGACAACACTCTTTAAAAAGCGCCCTGGCCGTACTGACTTCCAACGCGGTATCTACCAAATTAACGCGCAAGGACAACTCGAAGTGGCCACAACGGGCAATCAAGGCTCAGGTGCATTCAGCTCTATGCATCAAGCTAACTGCTTTGTTGTACTTGAACAAGAACGTGGACGCGTTTCTCCGGGTGAAGATGTGACTATCGAGTTGTTTAACCACTCGATGTACTAAGTATTTAAAGACTAAGGTTCGATGTACTGGCATCCGCTTAAATACACGAATCAAAGAAACGGGATATCATTGATATCTCGTTTTTGCCCCCTTCACTCTCACAGAACAGGAATATATTGTGGCAGAACTGTCTGATGCAGAAATGCTTCGTTATAACCGCCAGATCATTCTTCGCCAATTCGATTTTGACGGACAAGAAGCATTAAAAGACGCTTCCATGCTCATTCTAGGGGCTGGCGGCTTAGGCTGTGCTTCCACACAATACCTAGCAGCAGCAGGTGTGGGTAAGCTGACTTTAATTGATGATGATAAGGTTGAAGTATCAAACTTACAGCGTCAGGTATTACATAACGATAATACAGTTGGTCAGTTAAAAGTTGAATCAGCGAAACAAGCGTTAACCACCATCAATCCTTACACAAGCATTGATACGATTGCACAACGCCTGAACGATGATGAATTGTTACCGCTAATTCAACAACACACAATTGTGCTTGATTGCAGCGACAATGTTGAAACACGTAATCAATTAAACCGTTTATGCCACCAAACGAAAACACCGTTAATATCTGGTGCTGCAATTCGTATGGAAGGTCAAATTAGCGTGTATACCTACCAAGATAACGAACCATGCTACCAATGTTTGAGTGCCCTATTCGGTCAACAAACATTAAGCTGCGTAGAAGCCGGTATTATGTCACCAGTGGTCGGTATTGTGGGTGCAGTACAGGCAATGGAAGCCATTAAGGTAGTGGCAAACATGGGTACAGCATTAACAGGTAAGATTTTAATGCTAGATGCCATGTCGATGAGTTGGCGAGAAATGAAGTTAGGCAAACAAGCTAACTGTTCAGTGTGTAGCTAATAGCATTCTGGGTAAGTATACCAGCAGCTCTTCAACGCAAAAAAGCGCATATCTTCAAACGAAGACTGCGCTTTTTTTAGTTTGCCGTTACTAGGTGTATAAACCTAAAGCAATAGAATGATGCTAACGATAGCCGCACTCATTAGGTTAGCTAATACGCCAGCCATGACTGCACGAATACCATATTCAGCGATAAACGGGCGACGTTCAGGAATCAAACTGCCCATACCACCAATCAGAATAGCTAGCGTTGTTACGTTAGCAAAACCACATAGTGCAAATGTCACCACAACAACACTGTGTTCTTGCATCGTATCTTTTAAGCTCATTAGGTCGATAAATGCAACAAACTCATTCATAACGACTTTCTGACCAATCAATGACCCCGCGGTTACAGCATCAATCCAAGGCACACCAATAAGCAACGCAATAGGGGCGAATAAGTAGCCAATGATTAATTCAAAACTTAGGTTCTCGATACCAAAATAAGCCCCCGCATCACCCAGCATGCCATTTAACAATGCGATTACGCTGATAAATGCCAATAATGTGGCACCAATTGTGACAGCCATGCGCATACCCGACATTGCGCCGTCGGCAAGTGCTTCAACAATATTAGTTGCTCGAGGAATAACAACAGAAGAAATCTCGTCGTCTTGTAGCTTATCAACCGATGGCGGTACAATCATCTTCGACATTAATAAGCCAGCAGGTGCAGACATGAACGAAGCTGCAATAAGGTACTGAAGGTCAACACCAACGGCTGCATAACCCACCATGGTGCTACCTGCAACAGATGCCATGCCACATGTCATCACGGCAAAAAGTTGGGAGTCGTCCATCTTCTTTAAGTAAGGTTTAATCACCAGCGGCACTTCAGACATGCCAACGAAAATATTGGCTGTCGCAGAAAGCGACTCTGCTCTACCCGTGCCAAGTACACGTTGTAGAGCCCCACCCAACACATCGATCACTTTTTGCATAATACCAATATGGTACAGCATCGAAATAAGAGCAGAGAAAAAGACAATAATACCTAGCACGTTAACCGCAAATACAAAACCAACGCTACCTGTTGCTAAGCCACCAAAAAGAAATGATAACCCTTCATTACCGTAATCTGTCACATAAGTAACGCCACCAGCAATGGCTTGAAGCGCCGATTTACCCGCAGGCACATATAAAACCAATAATGCAAAAAGTACTTGGAGCAGAAAGGCGACTGACACCATTTTCAATGGAATTCTTTTTCTATCAACCGAAATTAGCCACGCAAGAAAAAGCAGAACAATAATACCAAAAATTGCAATCATGGTTTAAACCAGAATGTAAACTCAAAAAGGACGCGCATTGTACCGCCCTACAATTGGTGATCAACCTCACCTTATGAATGCAAATTTGTGAAAAATTTCACTTTAATAATAATTGAAAATTAATACTATTATTATC
>NZ_PYOC01000013.1 GCF_003026215.1 Photobacterium indicum | reverse complement strand
ATCAGCTTGTTGCGCTGCTTTACGGGCTTTCGCACGTGCAACGGCAGCAGCAATAGCGGCTTTCTTCGGATCGACCTCGGCTTCTACCGTTGAAGCAGATTCCGTGTTAGAGCTAGAATCAGGTTCAGCAGTATCAGCTTGTTGCGCTGCTTTACGGGCTTTCGCACGTGCAACGGCAGCAGCAATAGCGGCTTTCTTCGGATCGACTTCGGCTTCTACCGTAGAAGTAGATTCTGTGTTAGAGCTAGAATCAGGTTCAGCAGTATCAGCTTGTTGCGCTGCTTTACGGGCTTTCGCACGTGCAATGGCAGCTGCCACTGCATCTTTTTTACCATCTTCGCTTTCTGCTGGTACCGAGGTTTTTTCTTCAGCGGCTACTTTTTCGGCTTCTGCTTTTCGTTCTCGTGCTAAACGTTTACGCTCTTCTCGTAATTTCGCCATTTCTGTATTGTCAGGAACAGCTGCGCCTTTCTCTGCTTGGGCTGCTTGTTTTGCTTTTGCCCGAGCAATAGCGGCAGCTACAGCGGGTTTCTTCTCTGTATCTGGTGAGCTTTCTGCGGCTTGCTTGGCTTTCACTCGAGCGATGGCTGCGGCGACAGCATCATCACCACCGCTGCTTGCTGTTTCTTTTCGGCGATCATCAGCCGCTTTCTTAAAGCGATTTTCACGCTCAGCTTTGTCCCGTTCCATGCGCGCGTTTTTAGCTTCAAAGCGTAATCTTGCGCGTTCGGCATTGGCTTCGTCTTGTTTTCTGGCGGTGATTTCAGATTTAGCCTGACGGTAGTATTGGACAAGTGGAATTTCACTTGGGCACACATAAGCACAGGCACCGCATTCAATACAGTCGAAGAGGTTATATTCTTCACACTTTGCGTAATCTTGATCTTTTGCGTACCACTGCAATTGCTGAGGTAATAAAGACGCAGGGCAAGCCTCTGCACAAGAAGTACAACGAATACATGCCATTTCGTGCGTATGTAAAGGCAATTCTTTTCGCTTAGGTGCAAGAATACAGTTAGTAACTTTGGTAATGGGTACATTGGCGTGAGGTAGTGTAAAGCCCATTAACGAACCACCAATAATGACACGAGGGTACTTCTTATCTGGTTGATAGCTGTAGTTATCAAGCAGGTATGAAATTGGTGTACCGAGGCGCGCAAAAACATTCCCACGTTGCTGGAAAGCTTCTCCGGTTAAGGTCACGACCCGTTCAATTAAGGGCTCGCCATCGATAATTGCGCGTTTGACGGCAAAAACCGTTCCCACGTTTTGTACAATAACGCCTACCGATGTTGATCGTGCTTGGCTGGGTACTTCACGACCGGTGAGAACTTTAACCAGTTGCTTGGAACTGCCTGATGGGTACTTCGTTGGTATAACTCGAATAATGATGTGATCATCGTTCGTGATGTGCTTTTCTAATGCAGTGATTGCTTCGGGCTTATTGTCTTCAATACCGATAATCGTTAACTTTGGTTTTACGATATGGCGAAGAATACGAATACCGTCAATAACCTCTGCAGCATAATCTTGCATTAAGCGATCGTCTGCAGTGATATAAGGTTCACACTCTGCTGCATTGATGATCAGAATATCAACCTTACCCAAACCGCCTTGCAATTTACGGCTGGTAGGGAAACCTGCGCCACCTAAACCGGCAATACCACTGAGTCGTATTTTCTCGATCAGATCAGCAGATTCTTCAGATGTATAATCAGCAACAGGTGATTGTTCATACCATTGGTCATTACCATCGCTGTCGATAACAATGCATAAATCAGTTAAACCTGATGGGTGGGCGATTGTGCGTTGTTCTATTGCCGTAACTGTTCCCGATGTTGGCGCATGCACAGGCACACACATAGCAATATCACCTTGAGTCAGTGGCTGACCTTTCAGGACTTTATCGCCAACCTCAATGATAATATCGCCTCTAGAACCTATATGTTGTTTTAGAGGGAGAACAAGCTGTTGTGGCACGCCTGCATGTTGCAGTTCAACTTGATTAGAAATGGCTTTGTTTTCTGCAGGGTGAACACCGCCATGAAAATCCCAAAGCTGACCTTGTTTTATTTGTTCGATAATTGACAGCATGTTTAGTCTACCTTGTCAGTATTGGGTTCAGTAGGAAGATTAACGACCGGGATCTGGTTAAGATCCCATTTCCAACTTTCCGGCGTATCTTTAACCGGAATCATCTCAATACAGTCGGTAGGGCAGGGGGCAACACACAAATCACAGCCAGTACATTCGTCTTTAATAACGGTATGCATCGATTTTGTACCGCCAACAATGGCATCAACAGGGCAAGCTTGAATGCATTTTGTGCACCCGATACACATGTCTTCATGGATAAAAGCAACTGTCTTTATGTTTTCTTCACCGTGTGCTGAATCTTGTACTTCAACACCCATTAGATCGGCTAACTTCTCAATCGTAGCTTGGCCACCTGGAGGGCATTTATTAATTTCATCACCGTTAGCAATCGCTTCTGCGTAAGGGCGGCAGCCCGGATAGCCACATTGACCACATTGAGTTTGCGGTAAAATGGCATTAATTTGTTCAACAATAGGGTCAGCTTCGACTTTGAATCGAATAGAAGCAAACCCCAGAATAAGGCCAAAAATTGCGGCTAAGACAGCTATTGCAATAACTGCAATTAAAATTCCGCTCATTTACAGTTTCACCAATCCAGTAAAGCCCATGAAGGCAAGAGACATAAGACCTGCTGTGATCATCGCAATAGAAGCACCTTTAAAAGGGCCTGGCACATCTGCCGCGGCAATACGTTCTCGCATAGAAGCGAATAAAATCAAGACCAACGAAAAACCAACAGCGGCACCAAACCCATAAATAACGGATTCGATAAAGTTATGGTGCTCATTGATATTCAATAGAGCAACACCTAATACCGCGCAGTTAGTCGTAATTAACGGTAGGAAAATACCCAGCAAACGGTATAGCGTTGGGCTCGTTTTATGTACCACCATTTCGGTAAATTGCACTACAACGGCAATAACAAGAATAAAGCTAAGAGTACGAAGGTATTCAATGCCAAGAGGCGCAAGAATGTAATTTTCCACGAGATACGCAGACACGGAAGCCAAGGTTAAGACAAATGTCGTCGCCAAGCCCATACCAATCGCAGTTTCCAGCTTCTTAGATACGCCCATAAATGGGCATAAACCTAAGAATTTAACGAGTACAAAGTTGTTTACCAACACTGTACCGACAAGTAATAAAAGGTATTCAGTCATACCATCATAATTCTATTTGAAAGAGATCTTAGTATTATCTGATTTTGTGAAGGGTATAACAACTCCTCTCGGGCAGGGTTTTTCAAGTTTGGTGCTATTTTCCTGTTATAAATGAGGCAGTATGTCTTTATTTTGATGATCCTGACAGTTTTATGATGCACCAAGATGTTGTATTGCATGTGTTTTAGTTTGAATCTGTGTTGTAAAACTGTAATTAGCTAGTATTTATTGCTGGATAATCACCCAAAGCATTACCAATAAACTAGCCCCTTGTTCTTTTTGTGATCGCCCCCCGTTGTAAATATGCGTAATTAGGCGTTATCTGTCTGTCATTAATTCGATGAGTATCAATACAGAGCATAAGGTAGAAAAGATGGATATTTTATTGTTAAGTAATGGCAAAATTGCGGGCAACCAGCATGTGATGGAGTTTGCAAGTGAAGCTGTTGTCGAACAAATCAAACGAACTGGGGCTAAAAACTTAGTTCTGATCCCTTATGCTGTGATTCGTTCTAGCCATGATGAGCGTGTTGCCTTGGTTCAAGAAACATTTGATGCATTAGGCTTAGATTGTAAAGTAACGGGGTTACATCGTGCAGAAGATCCGGTTAAAGCGATTCAAGAAGCCGAAGGTATTTTGGTGAGTGGTGGTAATACTTGGGTGCTGAACAAAACATTGCATGATTTAGGTTTAGTAGGTCCAATTCGTAAAGCGGTTCTTGATCAAGGTATTCCTTATATTGGCTGGAGTGCAGGAACAAACATCGCGTGCCCTACGATTCGTACAACAAATGATATGCCGATTATTACTGGTGCGGTACTTTCATCATTAAATTTAGTGCCATTCCAAATTAATCCTCATTACCTTGAAGCCAATGTGGAAGGTCACATGGGGGAAACCCGTGATGAGCGTATCCAAGAGTTTTTAGAAGTTAATCAGTATGAACCTGTTGTCGGTATTCCAGAAGGTACATGGTTACATCTACTAAATGGTGAATTGAGTTATCACACTGCGAACGGTAAGCCGTTAAAGCTGTTTAGTTATGGGGAAGACCCTGTTTACTATACTGCAGAACAAAGTGTTCAGTTTTTAATGGCGCATAGCTGCTAGTAAAAGCATGAATATAAAGTGTCGATACAATACAACGGCGAACTATTAATCCCGTATGTCGCTGGTTCAAGTCCAGCAAGGGGAACCAAATAACTGGCCTCATCTTCGGATGAGGCTTTTTGCGTTAAGAGATGAATTTGGCAGATAGGCATGTAATAAGAATGTAAAAAAACGAGGCGATGTCGCCTCGTTTTTATTTTTCAGAGCAGTTTTTCTGATTAAGCAGGTCTTTGTTGTGTTAAATGTTTGCTCACATTTACAACTATTTGACAATTGAACTACTGTTCAAACAGCTCTCGGCCAAGCAAATCCATCTTTTGGATGATGATTCAGCCTTTAGATGTGTCAAAAACGGACGTTATCTAGTGACCATTTTTGTATAGTTCAACGAATGATGGTTGGTATAAAGAGATGATTTTTTCAAAAATACGAGTCATTGTAATTTCCTCAATCAATTTAGGTTTTAATAGGGAAACTGTTTTCAACCGACCTAAAAGATGACTTTTCTTCTCTGGATGGTTCAACCTGTTTCTGCTGCTGATTATAGATATTTTTCGCAAAGTGAAAAGCAAGAAAATTTCTTTTTTTGGATTAGAATAACTAATCCAAAATCGGTGCTAACTTGCAGGGTAACTCTATAATTTTGATGTTAATCTCTAGGTCTTATAGGCATGTGACAGATTTGGAATAAAGGTGAGTTACCCTTCTTTTTTCTAACTATGTACATCTGAGTAATGAAGATTTTAAAATAAGATGTCTTATCCTATTAATTAACTCGATATCTTATGAAAAATCTTATCTTTTAATACGTTATAAAAACTGTAAAAAGAGTGCTGCAAAGTTTGATCTATATCAGGTTGGTGAGCGTTGATTGAAAAATGAACGGCTTTTATTGATGTTTATCAAAGAAAAATGTGTGATAAATCCTTTGCCGCGGGCAGTGATTGCCAGTAATATTAGCAATGACTTTATTAGCTGTAGCTTAACGATAAACTAACTAATTTGACACATAGCCGCAACATAAGAAGGAAGTCATTGATATCACTTGATATGACAACCAGTACGGTAATCAAATTGCGGGTTTGTAAGCTACATTTGGCTAAGCCCAACAATCGGTACACTGTGTAAGTACTGTCGTCACTCAGCCTGACGAAAAAAGGAGTTCAACATGTTCACTGATGTCGTCGAACTATCGAGATTACAGTTCGCATTAACTGCGATGTATCACTTTTTGTTCGTACCACTGACTCTAGGTATGGCGTTCCTACTAGCCATCATGGAATCAGTTTATGTAATGACTGGAAAGCAAATCTATAAGGACATGACAAAGTTCTGGGGTAAGCTTTTTGGTATTAACTTTGCTTTAGGTGTGGCCACCGGCCTTACTATGGAATTCCAGTTTGGTACAAACTGGGCATACTACTCTCACTACGTTGGTGACATTTTCGGGGCTCCTCTTGCCATCGAAGCGTTGATGGCGTTTTTCCTAGAATCCACTCTGGTTGGTTTATTCTTTTTCGGCTGGGATCGTTTATCAAAACGTCAACACCTTACAGTGACATGGTTAGTTGCTATCGCATCTAACTTCTCAGCGTTGTGGATTCTTATTGCTAACGGTTGGATGCAGAACCCAGTAGGGGCTGAATTTAACTTTGAAACCATGCGTATGGAAATGGTGAGTTTTGCAGAAGTTATCTTTAACCCGGTAGCACAGGTGAAATTCGTTCATACCGTCGCTTCTGGCTATGTAGCTGGTTCGATGTTCGTTCTTGCGATTAGTTCTTACTATATTCTGAAAGGTCGTGATATTCCGTTCGCACGCCGTTCTTTTGCCATTGCGGCATCATTTGGTATGGCGGCGATTGTATCTGTAATCATCCTAGGTGATGAATCAGGTTACGAGCTGGGCGATGTTCAGAAAACGAAGCTTGCCGCTATTGAAGCAGAATGGCACACAGAAGAAGCCCCTGCGGCGTTCACTGTGTTTGGTTTGCCAAATCAAAAAACAATGGAAACTGATTTCGCCATTAAGATCCCATATGTGATGGGTATTATTGCGACACGCTCTACTGACACCGAAGTGACTGGCTTACGTGATCTGAAAGATGAGCACGAAGTACGTATTCGTAACGGTATGGTTGCATACGGTTTACTTGAAAAATTACGTAGTGGCGATCGCTCGCCAGAAAACGTAGCTGCATTCGATGCAGTGAAACACGATCTCGGTTATGGCTTCCTACTTAAGCCATATACAGACGACGTTGTTGATGCAACGCCTGAGCATATTGCCAAGGCCGTTGATGATTCAATCCCTACCGTTTGGCCGCTGTTCTTTAGCTTCCGTATCATGGTTGCTGCTGGCTTCTTAATGCTGGGCATTATTGGTGCTGCATTTATCCAAACGTGTCGTCACAAGATCACAGAGAAGAAGTGGTTACTTAAAGCTGCGCTTTACGGTTTACCGCTACCTTGGATTGCAATTGAAGCTGGCTGGTTCGTCGCAGAGTATGGTCGTCAACCATGGGCTGTAGGTGAGATCTTACCTGTATCTATGGCGGTATCGGATCTTGAGCCATCAGCAATTATCACAACATTGGTGTCAATGATTGCACTTTACACTGTGTTCTTGATTGCTGAAGTGTACTTGATGGTTAAGTTCGCACGTAAAGGTCCAAGTAGCCTGAAAACAGGTCGTTATCACTTTGAACAAAATGATGCACCACAGAATGTGGTATCGCGTCAGGTTGAAGCGTAATTCAGGGAGAGTAAGCAATGTTTGAATATGAAGTATTGCGATTCATCTGGTGGTTGTTAATTGGTGTGCTTTGCATCGGTTTCGCTGTTACAGATGGTTTCGATATGGGTGTAGGTATCTTGTCTAACGTTATTGGTAAGACAGATACAGAACGCCGAGTAATGATTAACTCAATTGCACCGCATTGGGATGGTAACCAAGTTTGGCTTATTACTGCGGGTGGTGCTTTATTTGCGGCTTGGCCTCTTGTTTACGCAACAGCGTTTTCTGGTTTCTACTTCGCAATGGTACTAACACTGGCGGCTTTATGGCTACGTCCGTTAGGCTTTGATTACCGTTCTAAGATTGAATCACCAAAATGGCGTAATGCATGGGATCGTGCGATCTTCGTGGGTAGCTTCGTTCCACCAGTGATCTTCGGTGTGGCGTTTGGCAACTTGCTACAAGGTGTACCGTTTGTACTGAATGAATTCTTGGTACCAAGCTACAAAGGGTCTTTCTTTGGCTTATTGAACCCATTTGCACTACTGTGCGGTATTGTTAGCTTGATGATGATTGTGACTCAAGGCGCAACCTACCTACAGATGAAAACAACAGATGCCTTGCATGAGCGCTCTCGTAACGTTGCATCTATCACTGCTGTAATAACGGCGGTATGTTTTGCAGCTGCTGGCGTATGGGCTCAAAGCATTGAAGGCTACGTTATTACTTCTGAAATTATCACTAATGGTCCATCAAACCCATTAGCGAAAGAAGTGATTCGTGAAACAGGTGCATTGTTCGCAAACTTTGATGCTTATCCATTACTATGGATTGCACCGATTCTTGCGGTAATTATGCCATTGCTAACAGTTGTCGCTTCTCGTGCTAATCGTGCAGGTTTTGCATTCTTAACATCAAGCTTAACCATGGCAGGTATAATTCTGACATTTGGTTTCGCATTGTTCCCGTTCATTATGCCTTCAAGCCTAGTACCAGCGAATAGTTTGACCGTGTGGGATTCAACATCAAGCGAACTTACGCTAAATATTATGACTGGCGTAGCATTTGTTATGGTGCCAATTATTCTTGCGTACACTTCATGGTGTTACTACAAAATGTTTGGCCGTCTTGATAGCAAGTTTATCGAAGACAACAAAACTTCACTGTATTAAGGAGACAGACTATGTGGTATTTCGCTTGGATTCTTGGTGTTCTGCTAGCCTGCTCATTCGGTATCATCAACGCTTTATGGCTTGAAACAACTGAAGATATGGATAACAAAGGTGAGTAGCCTCAGCTTATGGGTCACACAGGCTCATCAGTTATTTGATAATGCACTATTACGTGCATTATCCTTTCTGCTGGCGCTAGCATCTGCAGGGCTGGTAGTGTGGGAGCCTATTCATTTTGCACAGGCTATTGGTGGTTTTGACCTAATCAAATCGCCAACATTAATATGGGCAACCTGCTCTGCAATGATCTATGGGGTGGGCTTTGTACCGCGCCATTGGTATTGGCAAGTTGTGTTTACTCCATTTATCGCCTTACCCATCTTGAGCTATATTATGTGGCTGCGTTTTAGTTACTAAACAGAGTTACATTTAGATACACAATAGGCAGTCTATTACTAATTGAGTAATAGGCTGTTTTTTTTGCGTGAAATATACTTAATACCAAATCTATCAATTATCTGATCAGTTCAGCGAGAGTTAAAATGCTTTTAGGCAAGGAGATAAATTGAGGATCTATGGCTCTAAATTGAAATTTATTAACGCAGTATAAAAGTATTTTAAACTCGCCCAAAGGGAACATCACTGGAAGCCCACTTCTGTGTCTAGCGATTTCAAAAGAGAACCACTCTTCTATCAAACACTATCCTTGAACTCGACTCCCAGTGGTATTCTGAATGGTCAGATAATTAATGGAATTGGTATAACCAGCAAAGAAACGCTGTACAATACAGCTCTTGTTAGAAATGTCATGCGTTGTTGCTGAAGATGCTTTCGGGATATTTCATAAAGCGGATGAAGTTAGGTATAGTAGGCAAATTAAGCCTTTAAAGTCGCTATTAGGCATTTAGTTTTATAACCATTGTGGGTTAAACATGGCAGAAAAAAACATATTTAAATGGCCAATCACTATTTATTATGAAGATACTGATGTAGGCGGCTTGGTTTACCATGCTAATTATCTAAAGTTTTTTGAACGTGCAAGAACGGAACTATTAAGAAGTATCGGGGTCAGCCAACAAGAGCTATTTAAAAATAAGGCGAGCTTTGTTATTCGCCATATTGATATGGATTTTTTAAAAGGCGCGCGTTTAGATGAGCAACTTATCGTACAAACACGTGTTGAAACTGTAAAAAAAGCATCAATCATATTTTGTCAGGGTTTAGTTAACAATGCAGGTCATACCTTGTGTAAAGCTACTGTTAAGGTAGCCTGTGTCAATCCTGAAACCATGAAACCAACTGCAATTCCTCAATTTATTATGTCGGAGATTTCTAAGTGAGTGCTGAACTGTCAATTCTGGATCTTTTTCTACAGGCAAGCCTGTTAGTTAAGATCGTAATGCTAATCTTGCTTGGTATGTCAGTTGCTTCTTGGGCAATGATCATTAAACGTTCGCAGATTTTGTCTAACGCCGCTGCAAAAGCAGAGCGTTTCGAAGACCGTTTTTGGTCAGGTGTCGATCTGTCACAACTGTACAAAGAAGTTGAAGCGCGTAAAGATGATCTGATGGGGTCTGAGCAAATCTTTTACAATGGATTTAAAGAGTACGCCCGTTTACATCGCAGCAATGGTCAAGTGCCAGATGCCGTCATGGAAGGGACTTCCCGAGCAATGCGCGTATCGCTTCTACGTGAGGTTGATGAATTAGAAACCAGCTTACCTTTTCTTGCAACAGTGGGTTCAATTAGCCCTTATATCGGCTTGTTCGGTACTGTTTGGGGTATTATGCACGCATTTATTGCTCTTGGTGCAGTCAAACAGGCAACACTAGCAATGGTTGCGCCTGGTATTGCAGAAGCGCTAGTTGCTACAGCAATGGGCCTTTTTGCTGCGATCCCGGCAGTTATGTTTTATAACAAACTGACAAACCAAGTTTCCAAGCTTGAGCATACCTATGCGACTTTTATGGAAGAGTTTTCAAGTATCCTTCACCGCCAGGCATTTGCCGCTAATCAGGAGTAATAAGCAATGGCTTATCAACCTAAAAAGCGAAAGATGACTGCTGAAATCAATGTTGTACCTTATATCGATGTGATGTTGGTACTCTTGATTATTTTCATGGTTACTGCACCCTTTGTTACACAAGGGGTCGATGTTGAACTGCCTACGACTCAAACTGCGAAAACCGTTGCTGATTTATCTAGCGATAATTCAGGCGCGCCAATTATTGTTGAAGTAGATCAAGACGGTAATTTAGGCCTAAGCGTTGATAACGGTGACATGCTTCGCGGGTTAGCGCTTAATGATTTATTGACCCGAGTGAAAGCCGAATTACAGCTTAACCCTAAATCATTGGTGATGGTTGGCGGTGATGGGCGAGTACCATACTCTTTCATCATCGAGACACTTGATGCGTTAAGTCAAGCCGGGGTGGGTTCTGTTGGTTTAATGACCGAACCATTAGATCAATAGGTAGGTAGTAGGATGAAAAATAATAATTACACTACTGCCGTCATCATATCGTTACTTCTTCATGTTTTATTGTTAGTGGCGTTGCTTTGGGGAACGGATTTCTCTATGAGCAAGCCCAACCCTTCCGGCAGTACGATTCAAGCCGTGGTTGTTGATCCAGCGTTAGTTAATCAACAAGCCAAGCAAATTCGTCAGCAACGTGAAGCAGCCAAAAAAGCGGAGCAAGACAGATTAAAGCGCCTTGAGCAGCAAGCAGCGTCATTAGAAAAGCAACGTAAAGCAGAAGAACAACGCTTAAGGCAGTTAAAATCCGATAAAGTTAAAGCGGAACAAGAAACGCGCCGTGCAGAAGCAGAACGTAAGCGAGTGAATGCTGAGAAGCTAAAAGTCGCTGAAGAAAAACGTAAAGCCGATGAAGCGACAAAAGTGGCGAAGCAACAAGCAGCCAAAGCAGAAGCGGATAGAAAGCAGAAACAAGAAGCCACAAAAAAAGCTGAATTAGCAAGGCAACAAAAAGTCGAGCAACAACGTAAAGCAGAAGAAGCAACACGCAAAGCCGAAGCCGATCGTAAAGCTGCGGAAGCAGAACGTAAAGCACAAGTGGCGGCGAAAGAAAAAGCCGAAGCTGCTGCGCGTAAAGCAGAAGTAGCACGCAAAGAAGCAGTTCGTAAAGCGGCTGAAGCAAAAGAACTTCAGCGCCAGCAAGAAGCGGCTTTAAACGACATGTTTTCAGGCCTTGAAACGGAAAGTGAGCAACGGGGTGGTGCTCGTGGGCAATTCGTTGCTGATGAGGTTTCTCGCTATGGTGCAATCTATACTCAGATGATCCAGCAAAATTTGTTGGTTGATCAAAGCTTCATTGGTAAAGAGTGCATTTTAACAATGCGCTTATCAACCAATGGCTTGTTACTTAATGCATCAGAAGCTGGTGGGGATAGTCGTCTCTGCCGTGCTGCGAAAGCTGCCGTTGTTAAAGTCAGTCAGTTCCCGATGCCAGATGACCCTCAGGTTGTCGAGAAGCTTCGTAGTATTCGACTTACGGTAAGCCCACAATAATGAAGGAGATATTGATGAAACGTTGGATGATGGGCCTATGTATTGCTCTGCTGAGCTTTAGCCAAATCGCACAAGCTGAACTTGAGTTAGTGATTACAGAAGGTGTCGACTCAGCCCGCCCAATCGGTGTTATACCGTTCACATGGGAAGGTGAAGGTAAACTACCGACTGATATATCTTCGGTTATTGCATCTGATTTACAGCGAAGTGGTAAATTTAGCCCTGTGGCGACAAGTAAAATGCCACAAACCCCCGATAGCGAAGAGCAGATCGATTATAACGCTTGGACTTCAATGGGTGTTGATGCGCTAGTAACGGGTAAAGTCACCAAGAACGCAGACGGTAATTACGTTGTGAATTACCAGTTGGTCGATGTTGTTCGTGGTCAATTAACCAGCGGTGAAAGCCGTGGTTTAGCCAATGGTGAATTAGTATTAACCAAAGATCATTTGCTCATCAATAATCGTGCAACCGTGAAAGAAACCCGTTTACGCCAGTATGCCCATCGTATTTCTGATGTGGTTTATGAACAGTTAACTGGCGAGCAAGGTGCTTTTTTAACCCGTATTGCGTATGTCGTGATTGATGATAAATCAAAACATCCTTATCAACTTCGTGTTGCTGATTACGATGGGTTTAACGAGCGCCTTGTTTTAAAGTCTCAGCAGCCGCTGATGTCACCAGCTTGGTCGCCTGATGGCAGTAAGCTAGCGTATGTTAGCTTCGAGAATCAGCAAGCACAGATTTATATCATGGATATCTACAAAGGTACTCGTGAGTTGGTTACGTCATACCCGCGTCATAACGGTTCTCCTCGTTTCTCGCCCGATGGCAAAAAATTAGCGATTGTGCTGTCGAAAACCGGTAGTTTGCAAATTTATATTAAAGATTTAGAGACAAAAAAATTAACCCAAATCACATCAGGTCGAGCGAATAATACGGAAGCCTTTTGGGACCCAGACGGTAAGTCTCTGATTTTTACATCAGACAGAGGTGGTCAACCGCAGATTTATCGCGTAAATTTAGCGGATAATTCGACTAAGCGTTTGACTTGGCAAGGAAGTCAGAACCTCGGGGGGCAATTGACACCCGATGGTCGTTACTTAGTGATGGTGAACCGTTCTGATTCGGGTTTCAACATTGCTAAGCAAGACTTGAAAACCGGTGCGGTTCAAGTGTTAACCAAAACATTTTTGGATGAGTCACCAAGCATTGCACCTAATGGCGGCATGGTTATCTACAGTTCAGTAAATAATAAATCTAATGAACTGTCGTTAGTGTCGATTGATGGGCGATTTAAAGCTCGATTACCTACGACAAATGGGCGAGTACGTGCACCTTCTTGGGGCCCGTTCTTATAACATTTAGCGTTTTTGCGATAATAAAGGAAATATAAAATGCAACTTAACAAAATTTTAAAGGGTTTGGCAATTGCGCTGCCAATGATGACTCTTGCTGCTTGTAGCTCAACAGATAGCACTGATAGTTCAGCTGCATCAGAAACAACAGACGGTTCTACTCAAACAGTAGTAACAACGCCTGTAGATGGTGGTTCAGCTGCACTTTCTGAGCAAGAGCTACGTAGTCAAGAGCTTCGTCAAGAGCAAACTGTTTACTTTAAGTTCGATACAGCAGAAATCCAAGCTGATTATCAAGCTATGCTAGAAGCACACGCTGAGTACTTGAGCAACAGCTCTGATGTTAAAGTGATTGTTGAAGGTCATGCCGATGAGCGTGGTACTCCTGAATACAACATCGCTCTAGGTGAGCGTCGTGCAAACGCAGTTGCTCAATACCTACAAGCTCTAGGTGTATCTGCAAGCCAAATTTCAATTGTTAGCTACGGTGAAGAAAAGCCACTAGTGCTTGGTCACACTGATGCTGACTACGCTAAGAACCGTCGTGCGGTTCTAGTTTACTAATAGACAGGTAAACGATTATGAACAGTAACATTGTGCGAAATATCGCATTAGCGTTGCTGATTGGTGCGGCGACTCAAGTAGTTGCCGCTCCTGCTCCTGTTACTGAACTCAGTAAAAGCGGACAAGGTACAAGCCTTGAACGTTTGGAGCGGATGCTTGAGGCTCGAAATCAGGTTCAGCTTGATATGCAGCGTCAGCTTAATCAGTTAGCCTCAGAAATGGATCAACTTCGTGGTTTGGTTGAACGTAATAGCTATGACTTAACTCAGATGTTAGAACGTCAACGTGAACTCTACCGTGAAGTGGATACTTTAAGTCAACAGCCACAAAAAGCTGCGAAGAAAGCTCCTGCTGATAAGCCTGCATCGGGTGAAACCTACAGTGGTGATGTCAGCGAAAATGAAGCGTATGAAAAAGCGGTTAACTTAATCTTAAAAGAGAAAGATTATGCGGGCGCAGTCACTGCATTCAATGCCTTTTTAACTACATACCCAGAATCTACGTACAAGGCGAATGCTCATTATTGGCTTGGTCAGTTGTACTTCACTCAAAATCAGTTGGCAGAAGCGAGTAAAGAATTCAAAGCTGTTACCAGCGATGAAAAGTCGAATAAACGCTCAGATGCATTATTGAAGCTTGGTGTTATTGCTGAGCGTAGTAAAGATGTTGAATTGGCGAAGAAATATTACCAAGAAGTAATATCGACTTACCCAAGTTCAACCAGCTCACGGCAAGCCGAAGGTAGCCTGAAGCAACTTGGTAACTGATACCCCTAGAAAACGAATGTTTAAGGTCTGCCTGATTAAGGTGGGCCTTTTTATTTTATAAAACAATCGGTTATGCGAAAGCTAAAAATTCCTTTTTAGACCGTGTATAATGTCCGGATAGTAAGGACTAGCTGATGAGCAAGTAAGTAATGAGCCTAACATACGATTCGTCTGAAACGATTTACCCGTTTCCGCAAAAACCAGTTCCATTATCTGATCAAGAGAAACTGACTCACGTCGAGAAAATAAAAGCGTTGTTGAAGGAAAAAGACGCGGTTTTGGTTGCTCACTATTATACCGACCCCGAAATTCAGGCCCTAGCTGAAGAGACTGGCGGTTTTGTTGGTGATTCTCTTGAAATGGCCCGTTTTGGTAATCAGCATTCTGCCAAAACATTGATCATTTGTGGTGTTCGCTTTATGGGTGAATCTGCAAAAATCTTAACGCCTGAAAAAAATGTTCTGATGCCAACCCTAGAAGCGGAATGTTCGCTAGATTTGGGTTGTCCTGCTGATAAATTCTCTGAATTTTGCGATGCACACCCAGACCATACTGTTGTTGTTTACGCTAACACATCAGCTGCCGTTAAAGCGCGTGCAGATTGGGTTGTTACATCAAGCATTGCCCTAGAAATTGTTGAGCACTTAGACAGTGAAGGTAAAGACATTATTTGGGGGCCTGATCGCCATCTAGGTGCTTACATTCAAAAAAATACTGGCGCTGAAATGCTATTGTGGCAGGGCGAGTGTGTTGTACACGATGAGTTCTCAGCAAAAGCGCTTCGTGACATGAAAGCACTCTATCCTGATGCCGCGGTGCTTGTTCACCCTGAATCACCAGCAAGTGTTGTGGCGTTAGCCGACGCGGTAGGTTCGACTAGCCAGCTAATTAAAGCGGCAAAAGAGCTACCGAATAAAAAGCTAATCGTGGCAACTGACAAAGGCATTTTCTTTAAAATGCAACAAATGGTGCCAGATAAAGAATTGGTCGAAGCACCAACAGCAGGTGCGGGTGCAACATGTCGTAGTTGTGCGCATTGTCCGTGGATGGCTATGAACGGTCTTAAAGCAATTGAAAATGCACTCGTTGAAGGCGGAGAAAAGCATGAAATCTTCGTTGATGAAGCGTTACGTGTGAAGTCATTAATTCCGCTTAATCGCATGCTTAACTTTGCTGCTGAATTACAATTGAAGGTGAAAGGCAACGCATAATTGTGCGGGGCCTCAGTCTTTTAAGTGGCGACCATGTGGTCGCCATTTTTATGTGCTATTTAAAATAAAGATAAGGAATGCTTTTCTATGAGCCAGACAATGTTAACCATTGCATTACCGCTCGCGTTAGCATGGATGATGTATTGTGTTGGCCTCACATTAACCCTTGCTGATTTTAAACGTGTTGCGACTTTTCCGAAAAAAATACTGGCAGGTTTAGCCGCTCAATTAATTGGTTTACCCTTACTTGCCTACGTATTGATTCATCTGTTGGCGTTACCAGAACCTATTGCCGTTGGCTTATGGCTATTGGCGCTAGCACCGGGTGGGGCATCGTCCAATGCTATTACGCATTTGAGTGGTGGTGATACTGCGCTATCGATAAGTATGACCGCGATCAGTAGCTTAATTATTCCAATAAGCTTGCCACTGATGCTGCCTTTAGTGCTCAGCGATGCTCAGTTGGTTATACCCGTTAAGATGGCAATATTACAATTAACTGCTGTCACGTTTGTACCTGTGATGATCGGTATGATCATGAAGCAATATATTAAAGCTCTATGGTTTTCTTCGTTTATCTCCTTCGCTGGACGATCGTCATTATGGGCATTGTTTTTCACCGTAACCATTACGTTAGCTGCAAACACCAAAGTCTTTAACCAGCTATTTTCAGTTGGGTCTATTGCTGCAATCGTATTGTGCTTGAGCGGGATGATTCTTGGTGTAATTGTCGCGAAAGCATTGCGAGGCGATAAGAGATTAGTCAAAACGTTAGCAATAGAGGTTGGTATTCAAAATGCTGGAACGGCTATTTTTGTGGCTGTTGTACAATTACAAAGACCGGAGTTAGCATTAACCCCGTTATTGTATGGTGTGCTCATGAATATACCGGCATTGGTGATTATTCATCGAAGTAAACGACAAGCTGCCATACTGCCGAAGTCTTAGTTGAAGTTGTAATTGAAAGACCGCATAAGAAAAAGGTTGCCCGTTATTTGTCATAACATGGGGCAACCCTTTTTCATTTCTGCGCAGCAGCCTTGTGATGCTGTGCTCTTGAATAAGTACGCGTAATTAGTGAAGCGTCACTAATGCTTGTGCACGCTGTGTTAAGCCACATAGCATATTCGGTACTGCTGCAAAGATCTCTTCAAATTGTGCCAGTGCATCTGCGCCTTCTTCAGATAATGCGACCATTGCATTTTCTGGATCGTATAGAAGCGTGATTGATAGCAATACGCCACCTAATAGGGCGTTATCTTCACTATGCTCAGGCATAATGTTTTCCCAATCATCACGTGCTAGCTGCCAGCCTTGTAGCATACCTTCAGCAAAATCACGTGTTTCTTCTGATACGAGTTCAGCGTCATCAAGTACACAGGTTTCAGGCCATTGCCATGTGCCTTCTAATAAGGACTCACGGCTTTCATTCCAGATATTAATAACTGCATTAGCGTAAGCTTCAAGATCTTCGTGGCTGGTAAATGGAGATGTTTCATCGCCACCCCATAGGTATGCCAACCATTCTGAAGGGTCTAACAAATGCGGTGCAGCTGCCATTGCAGTCACAAAACCATGCGTTTGCGCTTCAGTTAAAAGGTGGTTTGTTAGCTCAGGGTCTTGCAGTAATGCACCCAGTTGTGACTGTGAAGACATAGTTAATCTCGATTAATCTCTTGTATTGACTACTACTCATTGACCTACTCGAATATATACAGAGTGAAAGGCAATGAATAATAAGTAATGATGCGAGGTATTGTAGCAATATGAGCAGTAGCCACAACGTTATATTTTATGCGTAGTATTTTAATTTTATCAAAAAGTGAACAATTATAAGACGTTTAGATGATTTTTGTTGACCGATCCTTATATGGTCACTATAGTAGCGCTCCGTTGTGACATTCGTGTTCAGCGACAATTTGTGGTGAGGTGTCCGAGTGGCTGAAGGAGCACGCCTGGAAAGTGTGTATACGGCAACGTATCGAGGGTTCGAATCCCTCCCTCACCGCCATCATTTAAAGAAGCCGTCCTCGTGACGGCTTTTTGCTATCTGTAATACCATAAATAGCCTGAATAACCCCACCTTTTCTTCAATGCCTCTATGCGGCATTTAGTCTTTCAAGACGACTCGATGTTGACTGGGTATATCTCATACCAGCGCCTTGTTATACCCAGAAGATCTTAGTTAATGTCAATTAGAAGCACCGTAATGGTGCTTTTTCTTTGTCTGATATTTGATACCAAGGTGATTTTGTATTGTGATTGTTGGAAGTGTGAACAATATGTAATTAACTTTCAGTTTGATGTGATTTGTTTTTTGATCTCTCTGGTTGTAAATCATGATTTATCGATAGAAATGGAGTCATTTATTCTGATTTTATACTTTAATTATGATGACAAATGCATGGCGATAAATGTTACTTTTATATGCCTTGTGGCGATAGTGTGCTTTGTTAAGAATTTATCTGGATAAATGTAAGAAGATACTGGTTAATTATCCGTTATATTTTTATTGTTCAATGTTGGTTATTCATGGCTTGATTTTTTATTTCATGTTGTGCCTATAACCACCTGTTATTGAATGATTTATTTTTATTGTTTGTTGTTTTAATTACTGCTTGGTTTTATTTTCATATTTTATGGGTAAATATCCATTACGGAATGATTGTAGTCGGTATTGATTGATTTTATGTGTTTACTGCCTTTTAAAAGTGCTTTTAATGCAACTTATGATAGTTAAATAAGGCTTCAGTTTGGTGTTTTTTATCGATGTGGCACGTGAGTGGTGCGTGGGTAGTAAATTGTTCTAAAAACGAGGTTAAAACCAGTGGTAAATTTACCAACATATAAAAACTTTAGTATTTTATTTTAATAAAAACCTGTTCTAATACGCAAATCAACTGGATGATGTTAAATATCCAGTTCAACTTTCTATTATTACCTAATAATCTGGTTTTATTTGCTATAGCTTGGGGGTTTAAAATGTCTGTCAAAGGTCAATTCAATATGCGTAACGCAGCGGCAGATACGTTTGCCATGGTTATTTTTAGTTTTATTACAGGCATGATGATTGAAGTTTTCGTGTCGGGTATGACCCTCGAGCAGTCTTTAGCATCACGAACCTTGTCGATCCCTGTAAACATTGCGATTGCCTGGCCATACGGTGTGTTCCGCGATTATCTATTACGCACAGGTCATCGATTATCTCCCTCTAGTTGGATGAAGGGCATATCAGACATGGTGGCATATGTGTTATTTCAGTCACCGGTTTATGCTTGTATTTTATTGGCTGTAGGTGCAGGTACCGATCAAATCATTACCGCAGTAACAAGTAATGCCTTTGTTTCTGGGGCGTTGGGTATTGTTTATGGGCAATTCTTAGATGTATGCCGTCGTATGTTTAAAGTACCTGGCTACTGTCGTGAGCTATCGCACCCAGAGCCTCAGCATCAAGAAGTGTAATATATTGCCGAATAACTATTTAGCAAAAGGGTGCGCCATTTTATCTTTTATCGATACTTCCAACTGAGGTGACGCAATGGAGATATCATGTTTGATAAATTTATTTTTGATTCGGCAATGTAAGTCATGGGTTAACCCTAAACGATGCCCTGTTTCTGCCGCATAAGCACGCACTTCAAAATTCTGGCAGTTTGCGGTTAGCCCTAAAAAGAACACTTCAGGTGCGGGGTTATCCAGTACTAACTCACATTCATCGGCGGCTTCAAATAATAACTGGGTAACTAATTCGCTATCAGATACATATTGAACACTGATTGTAAGTGTTACTCGAGTTATGGCATCTGATAGTGACCAGTTAATAAACTGCTCGGTAACAAAGGATTTGTTGGGCACGATAACTTCTTTGCGATCCCAATCAACGATGGTTGTTGCACGTGTTTTAATTTTTGCCACAACACCCGTCAACTCCCTAATAGTGACGGTATCGCCAATTCGAATTGGTTTTTCAAATAAAATAATGATACCAGAAATAAAGTTAGCAAAGATTTCCTGCATACCAAAGCCGATACCAACACCAAGTGCCGCAACGAGCCATTGCATTTTACTCCAATCGAAACCAATCAACCCAGAGCCGATAATAATACCAGTGAAGATAGCGAAGTAGCGGGTGAGGGAAGTAATGGCATAACCAGTACCAGGGCTAAGATCAAGGTGCTGGAGTATGAGTAGCTCCATTGCACCGGGTAAATCTCGCGCGAGAATACCCGTTAAGAAGATAGCGAGAATGGCCAGTAAAACACTCTTAATTGTAATTGCGCTGAGTTGTTCTATGCCATTAATGGTACTTGTCACATCCCAAAGTGAAATATCTTCAAGTAGCGTGATTGCTTGATATAGGTCGTCCCATATCAATGACAATACGGCGACATAAATCAGTAATAACAATGAACGTAATAAACGTAAAGATTGCGCACTAATTTTATCAAGATCAACCTCTGGTTCTTCTATTTCAATGTGTAATTCACTGCTTATTGGGGCATCATCTTTGTCTTCAAGTACTTCAGCTTGTCGTTGAGCGATGATTTCTTGGCGTTTTATTTTGGCTCGCTCGAAGGCCAAACGACGTTTTTGAATGAGCATTAAACGCTTTACTAAGTAATAAATAAGCAGAGTAATCACACCGATAACGGCAGACATTTCCATCTTATTCATAACGATTTGAGATGAACCTAAATAACCATTTAAAGCCGCATAGTTTAAACCTTGAGGAATTAGAATCAGTGCCCACCAAAAAATGTGGTGACCAATATGTGCCTTACCTTCAGGCACATCGCCATAAGTCATCGGTAATTTTACTTGCCACATGCGCCAGTGAAAATAACTGACGGCAATATTACTGATAATAAAGGCTAAACGCCCGAGAGTACCACTAATATCAATATCACTATAAAGGTAGGTGAAGTTTTGAATCACCATCATCGGAAGGTAGATCCATAATAGATTCCGATAATGTATAAACGTTTTGTTTACGACACTTTTATCCCAATTAAAGTGGCTGATAAATAAGCCATTATCTCTTACTATTTCACGCATGAAACAATAAACAACTAAAGCCAAAGGTAATGATAAAGCTTGGCCTAAATGATGAACGAAAGGGTACTGCCAGGCATAGCTGAATAATAGACCCGTAATGGCGACAATAATGGGTACAGGCCAAGCAAGGCAGAAAGAGAGAAAGACATTGATATAGCTGTAACTGAATTTGTCTTGTGTCACTTTTCCTATTTTTTGGCTCGTTTTCTCAAGGTATTTAAGCCAACGGCTACGACACCAATTTAAACTCATAATAATAAGGGCGATAATACCGATACCAATAAAGAGCTTTAGTTTTTCTATTACGGCGGGGGCTTTTAATAAATTAACCCATTGGAATGGTGAGAAAAACCATTTTAGTTTTTCCCACGTATCGGTAATAAGATTTAGGCTAAATGTCTTGGCATCTGGTGCCCAAAAAAGTCGCTTTGTAGCTTCAGTTTTTAAATCAATAAGCATGTTATTTAACCGATCAAAAGCCACGGTTAATGTTGCTTGTTGGTAGATTAAAGTATCTGAAGCAGCTATTACTTTTTTTAATAAAGCCAAATTAGCACTGATGAGTTTCTTTGCCGTTTTTTGTTGTTCTGGTGTGAGAGCCTCAATTTCAGTGAGGTTTTTTGCACGTTCAGATAAAGTATCGTGTTGTTGCTGATACTCATATTTATTGATTTGGTTCTGAGCAATATTTTTGTTTAAGGCTTCAATAGGAGGGTTAGAGGGTAAACGGTCTATTCGGGTTCGAAGACTTTCACTGAATGCAGGGCTTAGCTTAAGCCATTCAGACATCATATCTAAGTCATCAGCTGTTTTAGATACGATGGTGATTTGTTCATTCGTTGTTTTTATCTGTTGCTGTACTTGCTCTCTTTTCGTAGAGAAGCTACCAAATGAAGATGACAGTCGTTGATTTGTTATAATTAACTGACGAAGTACTGGTGGCTGATCAATTAAATTTTCTTGTAACTCATTACTGTTTTCAATATTTGTATCAGCGCTGGTTCGAAGTACGCGGTTCAGCATGTTTTGCAAGTTATTGCGGTAGGCCTGACGAGCTTCAATTTCTAAATTGGCATAGGTGATTTTAAATTTAGTTAACGTACGGCGATTACCTGAACTAAGTTGTTCGGCTTCCAGCATAAAGACTTGGCTAATATAAAATTGTTGTTCGATCTTGAATAACAGGGTTTCATTCAGAGCTGCGGTATCACCACTGTCATGCTGAGTCTTTGCTAGTTTGGTTTCCACTTTCTTTATTTTTACTCGAAGTGCTTCTGATTGATAAGAAAACTCATCAATTCCATGTTCAATTTCAAGTAGAAGATTTTTGTCATTTTTTCGTGTGACTTCTAATTGAACTAAAGCGCTGTCTTGATCGGCAATTTCAAGGGTTAACTCTTCTTTGCCCCACTCAAAAAAATCAGGAAATTCAGTTGAAGAATAAGCGGCAATTTTTTGTTTTAGTTTATCAGCCTCTTGCGGGAATGTTTCAGTAACCATCTGATACTGACGTGTTCTAATATTAAATTCTTTAGTTTTATCAATCTGGTTTTGTGCTTGTAAATAGCTATCAAGTTCTTTGATTGTTTCGGGGGTGTTCGGTAATTGGTTAAGTTCTTCAATTTTGCTGGTTAACGCAGCCTGCGAATCTTCAATCTCGTCTGCTATCGTCGAAAAAGCAGTAAGAAGAGACAGAAAGAGAAAAAAGAGAAAGTGGTGCGCTTTTAACATAGATATGCCTATATAAAATCCATAATCATGAAGGCCCTAAACCATAAACTTACGATAAAACGTATTGAATTACTTCAAAATAAAAGTGTAGCAGTGAATAAATAGAATTGATTGGATTAAGAATGAGGCGATTTGGGCTAATAGTCGACAAACAAGAGTTGTTTGAAGAAAACCCCTTGACCCTATCGTTCTAAAACATTACATTAGCCGCCGTTGAGACGTAGAGCGTCTTGGCAACAATGTGGTGAGGTGTCCGAGTGGCTGAAGGAGCACGCCTGGAAAGTGTGTATACGGCAACGTATCGAGGGTTCGAATCCCTCCCTCACCGCCATATCTCTTTTAGAGATATAAAAACGGAGAGATGGCTGAGTGGTCGAAAGCACCGGTCTTGAAAACCGGCAAGGGTTTATAGCCCTTCTAGGGTTCAAATCCCTATCTCTCCGCCACATTCAAAGAAACCGCTACTCTGTTAGCGGTTTTTTTACGCCTGAAGTTTGCTAATCAGATAGGGATGCAGAACCCTAGACTGGGTTCACCTGAGCGAAGCGAAAGCACATTGCCCGTACCGAAGGTGCGAAAAGGCAATAGCCCGAAGGGTACGAGCTTGCGAGTAATAAATCCCTATCTCTCCGCCACATTTAGAAAAGGGCGCTGATAAATCAGCGCCCTTTTTGCGTTTAGCGCATGTGGTAAGAGAGATTTGTTCCAAATCCACCTCACCCAGAACACTCCACCAGATTCAAAGAAACCGCTACTCTGTTAGCGGTTTTTTTACGTCTGAATTTTGCTAAAGAAGGTAGGGGTGCAGAATCCTAGAACAGGGTTCACCAGAGCTCTACTTTCCCCTCTCTTTATACCGTGCTGTCCCAAATATGAGAAAGTGACTTACACTTAATACAGGATAGTCGCAGGCAATTAATCAAGTTAGTTCGTGTTATATCAGGTGTTTTAGGTCGTAGCTTGTTTAACTATGCCGTGAAAATGAGCCTTATCTATGGGTAAATTTCTGTATGTTCATCTACTTGGTATGCTAATGGTTGGCTGTACTAGCACGACAGCCACTCATCAACCTGATCATCAGTTTCGTCAACAATATATGGAACTTTATAGAACAATGGAGATGACACCAAAGACATACCCGATTCTTATTCTACAGCCGAGTGAAGCATGAGCAGAGGTAGCCATTTGTAAAATCACAACGAGCCTGAGGGCTCTTTTTTATGAAAGGTTAGATCATACAGTGGGTAAGAAATCAGGGTGAATCATTAGGTAAAGCGTGAATATTGAGTTTGGGATGAGGAGAAAACTCCGGTAATATCATCATGCCAAGTCGGTATCGGGTATGGGTATCATGAGCCCCAATAAGTAGGAATTTCCCATGATTATTGAACCAGTAGTAAAGGGGGTTGTTGCACGTTCAGCGCATCCATTTGGTTGCCAGCAGGCTATCCGCAATCAGATCAATTATGTGAGAACGGCTGATCCCGTTACTGACGGGCCGAAAAAAGTATTGGTGCTTGGCGCCTCGTCGGGATTTGGTCTGGCATCTCGTATTTCACTGGCTTTTGGTGGTTCGATGGCAGATACCATTGGTATTTCTTTCGAGCGAGGGCCGAGTGAAAAAGGTGTAGGCACCGCGGGTTGGTATAATAATATTTTCTTTCGCGAAGAAGCTGAAAAAGCGGGTTTAATCGGTAAAAATTTTATTGGTGATGCTTTCTCGCCACAAATGCGCCAACAGGTTATTGAGTATATAAAGACAGAATTTGGTGGCCAGCTTGATTTGGTTGTATATAGCTTGGCAACGGGAGTAAGGCCGAATCCTGAAACCGGAGAGTTATGGCGTTCGTCAATCAAGACCATGGGTGAGCCTGTAACAGGGCCGACTATCAACATCGAAACCGACACAATGGAACAGATGACGATTGGGACTGCGACACCAGAAGAAGTTGAAGACACTGAAAAGGTGATGGGCGGAGAAGATTGGGCGAGTTGGATTGACATTCTGTCTGATGCGGGTGTTCTGGCGACTGGCTGTAAAACGGTGGCCTATTCGTATGTTGGCCCTAAAGCGACGTATCCCATTTACCACCAAGGAACATTAGGCAGAGCTAAGGCGCATTTGCATGCAACAGCTGATCAGCTTAATAACAAAATGTCTGAAATGGGTGGTGAGGCTTATGTGTCTGTCTGTAAAGCGTTAGTCACTAAAGCCAGTGTTTTTATTCCTGCCTTTTCGCCCTATATTCTAGCTTTGTTTAAGGTGATGAAAGACAAAGGTGTGCATGAAGGATGTATTGAGCAGATGCAGCGACTCTATGCTCAACGTCTTTACGGAAAAGACAAAATAGTACCCGTTGATGATAACCGTTTGATTCGTGTTGATGACTGGGAACTAGAGGAAGACATTCAGCAGCAAGTCAGTGAGTTAATGGTAAAAATCACCCCTGAAAACTTTACTACAATGGGGGATTACCAAGGTTATAAAACCGATTTTATGCAGTTAAATGGCTTTGATTTAGAAGGCGTTGATTATCAAGCAGATATTAGCTTTGAAACGCTAACGCAATTAGTGGCATAAATGCATAAGGGTCATGTCATGCGCCAAGTCAGTGAAAAACTACAGCCATGGCTTGAAGGTTTTAACCTGCAAGTAGCAGTATTAATTGAAAATGGTTTCAAACCGACTTCAAGCAATGCCCGTGAAGGGCTAGCCAATTTAACGAAAGATTTGGTTACTGATATTCCCGCTATTGCTTGGGTTCAAGATGATGTTGTCATCAACGATGAATGTAATGTACCTGTACGTATTTACCATCCGGCACCAGAGCAGGCTTTACCTGTTTTGGTTTATTACCATGGTGGTGGGCATATGGCCGGCAGTATTACGGTTTATGATCCTATCTGTCGGAAATTGGCGATAGCAACCCAGCATGTTGTAGTGGCTGTCGATTACCGGCTGGCGCCAGAATGGCCGTATCCTGCGGGTGTGAATGATGCTTATGCTGTTGTGAAAGGTATTTGGACAACATTGGATAGCTGTCAGATCCAGTATCAACAAGAATTAGTGATTGCAGGCGATTCTGGTGGTGGTGCATTGGTGGCAGCGGTAAGTGAACAGGCGCAATTTGATGATACGGTGAATATTGCCAAGCAGGTGATGATCTATCCAAGTCTTGACTACACCATGCACTCAGGTTCGATGGAACAAAATGCAGCAGGGTACTTGCTTCAGAAAGACAAGGTAGCGTGGTATTTTGATAATTATTTACAAAATAATGAAGACCGCCAACGGGTTTCTCCATTATATGGCCGCTTTACCCCTGCGTTGCCAGAAACCTTACTCTTTACTGCTGAGTTTTGCCCGCTTCGTGATGACGGGGTAAGCTATTGCAAAAAGGTTGAAGCGACTGGCGTGCAGGTTGAGCATGTACATTTCCCCGATATGATCCACGCCTTTATGAATATGGAAGATTTGGTAAAAAAAGAGTGCGCTCAAGTTTACCAAACCATTGCCCGTTTTCTACGCACCTAAGCGCGGTATGTTGTATCAGACTGCTGATAAAAGAATGCATCCTTCCTCTAATATTTGTTGTAACTCTGAAACACAACTTCCGCAGCCTGTTCCTGCTTTTGTGCATGCGCTTATTTGATCGACTGATTTTAGGTGTTGTTCTTTAATGGCTTGGCAAATTGTATTTCTTCCAACTTGTTTGCACGCACAAATAGTTTTCCCTGCCGCTAATTTCCCCTCAGCAGTACCCGATATGAGTGAGCGCTCGATGGCAATGTCGATAGGCTCATCTAATAGGTTTTGTAGCCAATCTAAATCTTGTTGCTGCAAGTCATTAGCAACTAGATAGCAACTGCGTAAACGTTGTTTCTCGATATTTGCGTAGCGATATTGCCCGCTACTTGCTCCATCGAAACTCAGTTCACGCCCATTTTCGTGTTGGCAGTATTGTGAAAGGCGAAGCATCAATTGTTCTGGTAATAAACAACTGGCAATACGGTATAGATAGCCGCCTGTTACCTTTTGACGTACCCAATAATCAAACTCAGTCATATCAAGAACCGTGCTGGATAGCAGCATAGCTTCACTTTTATAAGCGAAAGAGGCAATGGATACAGGAGTAAACTTGAACTCGGGTTGGCCTGATATATCGTCTGTTTTTGGGCTTATTAAGTTACAGACTTTACCAGCACTGGATGTCACGTTATTCCAATGTATCGGCATAAAGAGTTGCCCTTGATTGACCTGTTTTGATATATCAACCCGTACCTGAGCACTACCGAATGGGCTCGCGAGAGTGGCGATTGTTCCGTGTTGTAACGCATAATGTTCAGCATCTACCGGGTTAACAGATACGAAAGGCTCTGGTTTATGAGCACCTAAACGCGCCGATAAACCTGTTCGCGTCATGGTGTGCCATTGATCGCGAATACGACCACTGTTTAACGATAGAGGGTAGTCAGTATTACATTGTAAAGCGGTTGGTTGGTGCTGCACGGCAATGAACTGCGCCTTTCCTGATGGGGTAAAAAAACAGCCATCAGCGAAGAGGCGCTTGTGCGTAATTTTTTTTTCAATATGTAGAACGGGCCACTGTTGTGGTGGTAATTGTGAATATTGTTCAGTGGTTAGATGAGCGAGGCCGGTTAAGTTTAAATCACGTTTAGCATTATCGAGCCCCGTCATTATGGCGTATTCATTAAAAATCTCGGCTTCATGCTGATAAGTAAATGCCTTAGCAAAGCCCATCGATTTTGCAACTTCACTGATTATCCACCAATCAGGTTTGCCTTCACCGGGGGTAGGTAATAAGCGTCGTTGACGTGATATACGACGCTCTGAATTAGTGACTGTACCCGACTTTTCACTCCAGCCTTGTGCCGGTAAGAGTACATCTGCACAACGGGTAGTATCGGTATCTGCAATGCAGTCAGACACTACAACCAGCGGGCATTTTTTGAGTGCGCGCTTAATTTTTTCTGCATCTGGCAAGCTTACTACAGGGTTCGTCGCCATTATCCAAATTGCTTTAATTTTACCATTATCAATTGCATCAAATAGCTCGATTGCTTTTAGACCGGGCTGAGTGGCAAGTGAATCTGTTTGCCAATAGTCGCTGATTAATTGGTGATGTGTTGGGTTACCAAAATCCATGTGTGAGGCTAAGGTATTGGCTAGCCCGCCCACCTCACGCCCACCCATCGCGTTAGGCTGGCCTGTAACAGAAAACGGTCCCGATCCTGGTTTACCTATTCGCCCCATCGCAAGGTGACAGTTTAAAATACTGTTTACTTTATCTGTGCCTTGAATAGATTGATTGACCCCTTGTGAGTATAGGGTAACGACCTTGTCAGTTTTGGCGTACAAGCGATAAAAAGTGTTTAACTGCTCAATCGATAAACCAGTTTTAGCGGCAACTGCTGCAATATCGCCAGCATCTTTATTAGCATGCTCTACTGCCTGTTCGAAACCTTCGGTATGTGCGTTGATATAAGCGTTATTCAGCTGGTGGTGTTGGTTAAGGTAGCTGAGTAAACCGTTAAACAAAGCCACGTCAGATCCCGCTTTTAATGCTAAGTGCTGATTGGCGATCTCGCAGGTGTCTGTTTTTCTTGGATCGATCACGATCACCTGCAGGTTGGGGCGGCGTTGTTTCTCGGCTTTAATACGCTGATATAGAACAGGGTGGCACCACGCGAGGTTTGAACCTGTAATAACGATTATATCGGCAAGCTCAAGATCTTCATAACAGCCCGGTACTGTGTCAGAACCAAATGCCCGTTTATGCCCGGCGACACTTGATGACATACATAAGCGTGAATTGGTATCGATATTGCCACTGCCAATAAAGCCTTTCATCAGTTTATTCGCGACATAATAATCTTCAGTTAATAGCTGTCCGGATACATAAAAGGCAACAGCATCTTTACCATGCTGTTCAATAATGTCTGAAAATTGTGCAGCCACGTGCTTAATCGCACTGTTCCAATCGACGTTTTGACCATCGATTGATGGGTACTGTAGGCGCCCATCATGCGTAACTGTTTCGCCAAGGGCGAGCCCTTTTGAACATAATCGCCCGTAGTTTGCTGGGTGATCAGCATCACCTCGAATATCGAGTTGACCGCTTGCAGTAGGCTTCGCTTCAATGCCACAACCTACGCCACAATATGCACAGGTACTTTTAACCCAAGGGGTGACTTTATCTATTGCCACAATCCTTCTCCTTAGCCTGTTCAGCTTTCTCTTTCTGGTTATATAAGAGACTGAGCAATAACTACGCCAGTTTGAGATAAGTGCTAAAACTCATGCGAAAGAAAGTATTAATTCTTACTTAATAATTGGTTATGGATTGATATGTTGTGAAAGGCGTATTAGGTGACATTTTCAACTACCACTTAAGGGTTAATGCATCAAAAGTCGATGCTTTATTCTGGTGTCTCGTGCACTCATTTTGTGCAACAGCCCCTTATTTCGAGAGAATCGATGAGTGATTTAAAAGAGCTTTATACGTAATTACAGACTCCCATTAGATTTAGCTTGTTGAAATTTAATGGTTTTATTTTCATTTGGAATGTAAAGGCTAACTACTGGCACTCTCTTTGCTGTAGTCAATTCATAGCAAGCATGGAAGCGTAAGAGGAATTGAGTTATGTCGAATGAAGCCCCTACAAATAGCATTGTTAATTTTGCTGCAGTTACTGCCAAAGAAAGCCTGTTTTCAGGGAAAGTCAGCTTAGTGGGTGCGGGGCCGGGTGATCCTGATTTACTGACTTTAAAAGCCTTAAGGGTTATTCAGCAGGCAGACTTGATCTTGTTTGATCGTTTGGTGAGCAAAGAGATCTGTCAACTATTCCCTTCTTCAACACCTGCCTTGTATGTCGGCAAAGCCAAAGATCGCCACAGCGTACCTCAAGATGAAATTAATGATCTTCTCGTAACCAAAGCCCAGCAAGGTTTAAATATTTGCCGTCTTAAAGGAGGTGACGCATTTGTGTTCGGGCGTGGCGGCGAAGAAATGTTGCGTTTAATGCAAGAAGGTATCGAAGTGGAACTTGTTCCCGGTATTACCGCTGCAGCTGGGTGCACCAGTTATGCGGGTATTCCATTGACTCATCGCGGTTTGTCTCAAGGTTGTACGTTTTTGACAGCCCATGCAGAGAAAGAACTCGATATTCGTTGGGACAGCTTAGCGCAGCTTGATCACACCTTGGTGTTTTATATGGGGCTAAGCAAGGCAAGTTTGATTGCCGAAGAGCTCATCAAGTCAGGCTTAGATAGGAATACGCCTGCCGCCTTAATCGAAAATGGATGCTGCCCAAAGCAACGTGTAGTACGCGGTAAGCTGAACCAACTCGATGAATTAGTCACTGAACATGATGTGAAATCTCCTGCATTAATTGTGATTGGCAAAGTTGTGGATCTGGCGGATCAACTTCAATGGTTTGCGAGCTTGGATAACCAGAAAGCTGAACGTCTGATGGCGTAATCCGCAGATTTATTTAAAGCATTATTAGAAAAATAAAGAGGATACAACATGGATAAGCAGCGTATTGTTGTGGTTGGAAATGGGATGGTTGGACATAAATTTATCGACACATTAGTGCAGGATGCCAGTGCAGATAAGTTTGACATTGTTACTTTTTCAGAAGAATCACGTCTAGCCTATGATCGTGTAAAGTTGAGTGCCTATTTTACGGGAACAACAGCAAATGAATTGGCATTAACCGATGAAGGGTATTATCAGCAACACGGGGTTAATTTTGTGTTGAGTGATAAAGTTGTTGCGCTAGATACAGTAAACAATCATGTGGTAACTGAAAGTGGGCGCCAAGAGCCCTACGATAAATTAATTCTGGCAACCGGTTCATTCCCTTTTGTACCGCCGATTCCTGGGAATGACCAGCCGCACTGTTTGGTGTATCGCACCATTGAAGATCTTGAAGCGATCACAGAATCAGGTAAAGACAGCCAGGTCGGCGTAGTTATTGGTGGCGGCTTACTGGGGTTAGAAGCGGCAAATGCGTTGAAGAACCTAGGGGTTGAAACCCACGTTGTTGAGTTTGCTCCGCGCTTGATGGCGGTGCAGTTAGATGATGGTGGTGCGCGATTGCTGCAACGAAAAATTGAGCAGCTTGATGTTCAGGTACATACCGAAAAAGCGACCACAGAAATCGTGGCGGGTGAAACATGTCGCTACCGCATGAATTTTGCAGATGGCAGCTTTCTTGAAACCGATATGATTGTATTTTCTGCGGGTATTCGCCCTCAAGATGAATTAGCGCGTCAATATGGTTTAGAGGTGGGTGAGCGTGGCGGAATAGTGATTAATGACAACTGCCAAACGAGTGTCGATAATATTTACGCCGTCGGTGAGTGTGCACTGTGGCAAGGGCGAATTTTTGGTCTAGTGGCACCTGGCTACAGTATGGCAAAAGCGGCTGTTTCACATATCAGTGGTGGTACGGGGGCATTTACAGGTGCAGATATGAGCACCAAGTTGAAGCTGCTGGGGGTAGATGTTGCCAGTATCGGTGATGCGCATGGGCAAACTGCAGGTGCACAATCTTACACCTTTAATGATGAAGTCGAGCAAATATACAAACGTCTTATTATATCGGAAGACGGTAAAAAGATATTAGGTGCAGTATTAGTTGGTGACGTTGATGCTTACGGTACGTTATTACAAATGATGCTCAATGATATGGAATTGCCAGAAAACCCAGCAGCATTAATATTGCCAGCGGTTGATGGCGAAGCAAGTTCAGGCTTTGGTGTTGATGCCTTGCCAGATTCAGCACAAGTATGCTCATGTTTCGATGTAACCAAAGGGCAGATCAAAGAAGCTGTCGCCAATGGTTGTACCGATATGGCGAGTATTAAAGGCACAACCAAGGCATCCTCGGGTTGTGGTGGCTGTACTGGGTTGGCAAAACAAGTGTTAGATGCTGAATTAGCGAGCCTTGGTTTTGAGGTGAAAAATGATATTTGTGAGCACTTTGCTTATTCGCGAAAAGAACTGGCTGACATTATTCGCATTAAGGAAATTAAGACATTTGATGAATTGCTAACGAGTCACGGTGAAGGGCTTGGTTGTGAAGTTTGTAAGCCAACTGTGGGATCGATTCTAGCCTCATTTTGGAATGATTATGTATTAGATGACCAACATATTGGGCTGCAAGATACTAACGATATATTTCTTGGCAACATGCAAAAAGATGGCACTTATTCTGTTGTCCCACGTATTGCTGGTGGTGAGATAACGCCAGAGAAATTAATTGTATTAGGGCAGGTAGCGCAAGAGTTTAATCTTTATACCAAAATAACGGGCGGGCAACGCATTGACTTATTTGGTGCACAATTACATGAACTTCCGAGTATTTGGAAAAAACTAATTGATGTGGGTTTTGAAACCGGTCATGCCTACGGCAAATCGCTGCGTACCGTGAAATCGTGTGTTGGTAGCACATGGTGTCGTTATGGGGTGAAAGACAGTGTTGGTTTTGCGATAGAAATTGAAAACCGTTACAAAGGATTACGAGCACCGCATAAGATCAAATTTGGTGTTTCAGGTTGTACCCGTGAATGCGCAGAAGCACAGTCGAAAGATGTCGGTATCATCGCGACAGAAAATGGCTGGAACCTTTATGTGTGCGGAAATGGTGGTATGCGCCCGCGTCATGCTGATCTTTTTGCATCAGATTTAGATGATAAAACCTTGCAGCAATATGTTGATCGATTCTTGATGTTTTATATTCGCACAGCCGATCGATTACAGCGAACATCGGTATGGCTAGAGAACATAGACGGCGGGCTCGATTACCTTAAAGAAGTCATTATTGATGATAAATTAGGGCTAGCAGAAGAGCTTGAAAACGAAATGGCGCGTAATATTCGAAACTATCAATGTGAATGGAAAACAACCATTGAGTCATCTGAAAAACTCAAACGTTTCCAGCATTTTATCAATAGTTCTGATCCTGATAATAAGCTTTCTTATATAACAGAGCGAGAGCAGCGTCGCCCAGCAACTAAATTTGAACGTATTGATATTGTGGAAGTGACTGATTAGGTCATTCATTTTATCCCTCTATATTAATTAATAGCTGAAAAGGAAAATATAAGATGAGTGATTGGAAAACAATTTGTCACCAAGATGATTTAATTCCCGATACCGGGTTGTGCGCATTATTTGATGATGAACAAGTGGCTATTTTTTATTGTGGTGGTAATCAGAGCCTATATGCATTATCGAATTTTGATCCAATCGGCGATGCGAATGTTCTATCACGTGGTATTGTCGGATCTATTGGCGATGAAGTTGTCGTAGCATCACCACTTTATAAGCAACATTTTAACCTTAAGACTGGAAAGTGCTTAGAAGCGCCTGAACATACATTAAAAACGTACCCAATACGCGTAAGTGACGGCGAGGTTCAGTTGCAGGTAGTGCTGTAATTTAAATAAATCAAATGGTTATGATTTAAATCATAGAGGCTTACTGCCTCTATTTTTTTGTTTATATTTTGTCCTTAATTTCAGTGTTTACCTTGATTAAAGCTTATATGTGTACTATCAGTGCATACTTTTCGTTAGTTGCCCAAATAAAGGGCATTAGTTAACGGTAGTTGTAAAGTTACGAACTAACTTATTGTTTTTAAATGAATATTTCTGTTTGTTTATGTGGCACGTAATGTGCTTTGTTATAAGAAGAGATGTTATTGATAAATAGAGGGATCTTTTCATGGGCAATAAGGATAAATTCAGTATATTTTCATTTACTGGCAAGATGAAAATACTTCATCTTAGTTGGTTTGCTTTTTTTATTACGTTTATGGTGTGGTTTAACTTTGCACCACTTTTACAATCCGTTAAAGAGTCGCTCGGCTTAACAACGGCAGAAATAAAAACACTGCTTATTTTAAATGTCGCATTTACTATTCCTGCACGTGTTGTTATTGGCATGCTGACCGACAAATACGGCCCACGCATTGTTTATTCGGCATTGCTCGCCATTTGTTCTATACCGTGTTTTGCGTTCGCATTGTCTGAAACATTTATTCAAGCGGCCATTTCGCGTTTTGCACTTGGCTTTATTGGAGCCGGTTTTGTTGTTGGTATCCGCCTAGTCTCTGAATGGTTCCCACATAATGAGCTAGGCACTGCAGAAGGCATTTATGGCGGTTGGGGTAATTTTGGGTCGGCAGCTGCGGCATTTACATTACCAACAATCGCAGTGATGTTTGGTGGTGAAGATGGCTGGCGCTATGCAATGGCAATTACCGGTGCAATGAGCTTGCTGTTCTCTTTTGTATTTTATGCGAATGTAACTGATACCCCTAAAGGCTCGACATATTTTCGTCCTAAGAATCTAGGTGCCATGGAAGTAACATCAACGGGGGACTTTTTCTTATTATTAGTCATGAAGTTACCTATGTACGGTGCATTGGCTTTATTAGCTTGGAAGCTATCACCGACAGGTATAGCGATGCTATCTGACACTATAGTTAACAGTATTTATATTGGACTATCAGTGCTGTACTTATATGAAGTATGGCAAACCTGGAAGCTGAATAAGTCGATATTTTCTGAGCCAGTACCCGAGATTCATCAATATAAATTTAAACAAGTCGTGGTGCTGAACATTCTTTATTTTGCTACGTTTGGTTCAGAACTTGCCGTTATTTCAATGTTGCCTCTTTTCTTTTCTGAAACGTTTGAACTTACACCTGTAATGGCGGGAATGGTTGCTTCTGCGTATGCGTTTATGAACCTTATGTCGCGTCCTGGTGGTGGATGGTTATCAGATAAATTTGGTCGTAAACCAACGTTGTTGATTCTAACTGCGGGTTTAGCCATCGGGTATTTTTTCATGGGGCAAGTAAACAGTGAGTGGCCGTTATGGTTGGCTGTAGCGGCAGCAATGGCATGCTCTTTCTTTGTCCAATCAGGAGAAGGGGCTGTGTTTGCGACAGTGCCGTTAATAAAACGTCGTATGACAGGCCAAATTGCGGGTATGACAGGGGCTTATGGTAATGTTGGTGCCGTGTGTTACCTCACAGTATTGTCGTTAGTTGATTACAGCACATTTTTCTTAGTGATTGCAGGTACAGCGGTATTGGGCTTCATTACCTTATTGTTTATGGAAGAGCCATCAGGTCAGATTGCAGAAGTTAATGAGGATGGAAGCGTAACGTTAATTGATGTTGCCAATAATTAATACCATCCTTGATAAGCCTACTGTTGGTTTCATAGAAAAATAGTGAGTGAAGTGAAACGAAAAATGAAGGGGTTAAATAACTATATTGCATGGTTAGTTTAACCACTTCAGCTCATTCGCTAAACCTACTGCTTTGTAAAGAACATAGTTAGAAAGGGGGGCGTTATGACTCAAGCTTCATCGAGTACGCATTCAGCCAAAGAGTGTGTTAGCAACAATGCTTTGAATCGGGGTGAAGTAAAACAAAATACACCGCCTAAACAGCAAAAATCAATGTTGTTGTCATCAAACAAAAAAGTTGAAAATAGATTGCACGTTGCGATGGGCGGCTATTCAATTGCTGGTGTACGACCCATCAATCAAGATGCCTTTTCAGTTAAGCTGCCGAGCAGTAATAATGTCGTGAAATATAAAGGCATCGTGGCATGTATTGCCGATGGTGTTAGCTGCAGTGAAAATGCGCAACAAGCCAGCCAAACCAGCGTTACTCAATTTATTGATGAATATTACAGTACGCCTGATAGTTGGAATGTGAAGAAGTCAGCTTCGGCCGTATTAACGTCATTGAATCAGTGGCTGTATCAACATGGCCAGTACAGTGACTTGCGGCATAATGGCTTAGTTACAACGTTTAGTGGCGTTGTTTTAAAATCAAATACCGCGCACCTTATTCACGTGGGCGATAGCCGAATCTATCGCTATCGGCAGGGGAAATTAACCCTTTTAACCCGTGATCATTGCCGTAAGCAAAAAGGAAGAAATAGCTTTCTTACACGGGCGTTAGGCATGGATAGTCACTTAGAGGTGGACTACCTACAAGAACCTATTGAAAAAGGAGATATCTTTTTTTTCTCCACTGATGGTGTACATGAATGGCTCACGAACAATGAAATAACAGCATTAATCTATGAAGGGAAAAAAGAGAAGAGAGACAGAGAGCAGCAAGCCAAAGTGATCATAGCGCAAGCGCAAGCCAATGGAAGTGATGATAATCTAAGTTGTTTATTGTTAGAGGTACTTGACGTACCTAGCTTGAATATCGAAGAGGCCTATAACCAACTCACTGAAAAAGTCATTCCGCCGATACTCAAAGTTGGTAATACCATTGATAATTTCAAGGTTGTAGATGTGATACACAGTGGTACGCGTAGCCATGTGTATTTAGTCAAGAATATTGAGGATAAGGCAGAAGTTGCTCTGTATATATTAAAAGCCCCTTCTCCTAATTTTTCGGAAGATCTACTTTATCTTGAAGGGTTCACCAGAGAGCACTGGGTGGGATGCCAGCTTAATAGCGCGAGTATTATGAAGATTTATGCTCACAATACCAGCTCTCCATTTTTGTACCATTTGTGTGAATATGTTGAAGGGCAAAGTTTACGGCAATGGATGCATGATAATCCTAAACCCAGCTTTGAAAGTGTCCGTATTATTGTCAAAGGAATGATAAAGGCTACTCGTGTTTTTCAACGAATGGAGATGGTACACCGCGATCTTAAACCTGAAAATATCATGCTGGCAAAAGATGGTCGTGTCGTGATTATTGATTTTGGTACGGTACAGGTTGACGGTTTAGATGAAATTGCGTCACCAGTATCTGAAGATGTACCCATGGGCTCGGTTGATTATATTGCCCCAGAATACTTGGCAGGAGAAAGAGCGCAGCATCAGTCAGATATTTTTTCTATTGGGGTGATTTTATTTGAAATGCTAACGGGAAAATTACCGTATGCAGCACGACCCTCTCGGGTTGTACAGTCTATACCTCATCAAGATTGGCATTATATCTCAGCGTGTCAGTATCGTGACGATATCCCATTTTGGCTTGATATTACGTTAAAAAAAGCCTGCCAGCCATCGCCAAAATTACGTTATCAAGCAATGTCAGAATTGCAGCAGGATTTTACATCACCCAACCCTCAGGTTGTCGCTGAATATGAAAGGTTACCATTAATACAACGTTACCCCATCTCATTTTGGAAGGTAGTTTCTTTAGTGTTACTCGCTATTGTTTTAGCTGAAGGGTATTTTTTAATGATGTTATGAAGATATTCTAAAGACCCCAAATAATATATTTACCCTAAGCACTAATAAAGATTAGTGTTTTTTTATACCCGCATTAAATGTATTTAATACTGATCAAAATATACGTAATAGCCGTTTTTTGTTGACCCCTGGAAAGGCTATGTTTCCTGCTGTGAACGTTAACTTTATGATTTAAATAATAAAAGTGATCGCCTTCATGATTTTTGAATTGTCTGTGTTATACCGAATAATAATTTGTTTAAGATCAATTAGCGACACAGCAATGAGGTGTTACAAAGAGTACAGACAGCGAGATATACATCGAAAAAAAATGAACGTACCGAGACTGATTACATTTAGTGGTGCTTTAACGAGATAACGTTAGAGATCATTACCGTAATGAGTTTTTAAATATTATGGAGAATTATTATGAGCAGTGCATTTTTTATCCCTTCGGTAAACTTAATGGGTGCTGGTTGTTTAACTGAGGCGGCAGATGCGGTTAAAGCACATGGCTTCAAAAAAGCATTAATCGTAACTGATAAAGTATTGAACCAAATTGGCGTGGTTAAGCAAGTGGTCGATCTGCTGGCTGAACGCAACGTAGAAGCAGTTGTTTTTGATGGCACACAACCTAACCCAACAATGGGCAATGTTGAAGCGGGTTTAGCACTATTAAAAGCCAATGAGTGTGATTTTGTTATTTCATTAGGTGGTGGCTCGCCGCACGATTGTGCGAAAGGTATTGCACTTGTTGCTTCAAATGGCGGTTCAATCTCTGATTATGAAGGGGTTGATGTAAGTGCTAAACCTCAGTTGCCACTTGTTGCTATTAATACCACTGCTGGTACAGCATCAGAGATGACACGTTTTTGTATCATTACTGATGAAGCGCGCCACATTAAGATGGCAATTGTTGATAAAAATACAACGCCATTAATGTCAGTTAATGATCCTGAATTGATGTTAGCAAAGCCAGCATCATTAACCGCAGCAACTGGTATGGATGCGTTAACACACGCTATTGAAGCATACGTTTCAACTGCAGCAACACCAATTACAGATGCTGTAGCAATAAAAGCAATTGAACTAATTCAAGCACACTTACGTACCGCTGTGAACGATGGCCAAAACCTTGAAGCGCGTGAACAAATGGCGTACGCACAATTCATGGCTGGTATGGCATTTAATAATGCTTCTTTAGGTTACGTACACGCAATGGCGCACCAGTTAGGTGGTTTTTACGACTTGCCACACGGTGTGTGTAATGCGGTTCTTTTACCTCATGTTCAGCGCTATAACGCTAAAGTATGTCCTGAGCGTTTACGTGATGTGGCAAAAGCTATGGGTGTGAATGTTGAAACTATGACTGCTGAACAAGGTGCAGATGCTGCATTAGAAGCCATTCAAGTGCTATCGAAAGATGTAGGTATTCCTGCGGGTCTTAAAGATCTTGGCGCAAAGAATGAAGATATCTCAATTCTTGCTGATAATGCGTTGAAAGATGCATGTGGTTTTACTAATCCAAAGCAAGCAACTCATGAAGAAATTTCTGAAATTTTTGCTGCTGCAATGTAATTGTTACGATGAGGGTTTATGCGTTAACCATTAGGTTTTGATAGTTAAGTGTAAGCCTTCCGTGCTATAAAAAAAGCGATCATTAATGATCGCTTTTTTTATAGAGTAGATAACCATATTTTTAACGTGGTGCTTAGTCGGTGTATTTACTTTTTGGGTCAGACATCAGCTGTTTTTGTGTGCCATTTAGTTTCTATTAAGCCACATAAAATCGTGTAATATACAAAGGGTAACTCACTTACTAAGATTATATAAATTTGTATAGAAGGAAGATGTAATGGAAGCCGAACTACTCGAAATAAAGAACTTCCTTTCCCAATATCCGCCCTTTAATGAGCTTCCTGATGATGCTTTAATTTATGCTACTCAGCATGTTGAAATTTCTTACTTTCGACAAAATATGCCAATTATTCATTTTGGCGACCATATTCAAGATCTTTACATGGTACGAAGTGGGGTTGTAGAGATTTATCGTCGAAACGGTAAACTATATAACCGCCTTACACAGGGGGGCCTATTTGGTCAAATGGGACTATTAACCCATAACCGTGTTCGTTTTCCTGTTACAGCAATTGAAGACACCTTGGTTTATTGCCTTCCAGAAGCCGTTTTTCAAGAACTGTATAACAATCATGATGTGTTTGCAGATTTTGTTGAAGTTGAAGATAACGCTCGTCTAAGACAAGCTATTTCAAATCAGGATGATCAAAATGATTTCACTACATCAAAAGTGAGAAGTTTACTGACTCGTGATGCGCCTTTTGTTTATAAAAATGAGTCAATTCAGCTAGCAGCAATTAAGATGGCCGATGAAAATGTTTCGTCTTTATTGATCATCGACCCTGATATTTTAGAAGACCATGATAATGATGCTAGCTCTGTAATTGGCATTATTACTGACCGGGATTTATGCACGCGAGTACTGGCTTCTGGTATCGACCCTAATGATACAGTAGCAAGTGTTATGACTAACGAAGTCGTTTCTTTAGACCATAATGCTTACGTGTATGAAGCGATGCTGACCATGCTTCGCTCTAACGTGCATCACCTTCCTATATTTAAAGATAAAAAACCGATAGGTATCATCGAAACGACAGACATTGTTCGTTACGAATCACAAAGCTCTTTATTATTGGTTAGTAATCTCTTTCAACAGCAGAATATTGAAGATCTTGCTGTTATGTCTAACGAAGTAAAAGATAGTTTTGTACGTTTGGTAAATGAGGATGCAAACTCACATATGGTGGGGACTGCGATGTCCGTAATTGGTCGTAGTTTCACACAACGTATTATTGAATTAGCAGAAGAAAAACTTGGCCCAGCACCTATTCCTTTTTGTTTTATCGCGCTCGGTTCAATGGGACGGGATGAGCAATTAATCGTCACCGATCAAGATAATGCGATTATTTTAGATGATAGTTATGATGAAGGGAAACATGGTCGCTATTTTGAATCGTTGGCTAAATTGGTATGTGATGGCCTAGATAAATGTGGTTATGACTATTGTACTGGCGACATTATGGCAACCAACCCGATGTGGCGTATGACGCGTAGTGAATGGGAAGCCTGCTTTGCTGATTGGATTGAAAACCCTAGTCCGAAAGCCTTATTGAATACCTCTATATTTTTTGACCTTGATGGCGTGTATGGCAACCTTAAATGGGCCTATCAACTCAATGGGTTTATTGTTCGTCGAGCACGTAAAAATAACCGTTTTCTTGCTTGTTTAGCGCGCAATTCATTAAATCGCACACCTCCACTGGGATTTTTTAAAGACTTTGTAATGGAAAAAGATGGTCGTCACAATAATTCCATTAATCTCAAACGTCGAGGAACAGCACCTCTTGCTGATTTGATTCGTGTCCATGCCCTTGCTGTAGGCTCGCGATCTAAAAACTCTTTTGAGCGGTTAGATGATATTATCGAGGCCGGTATTCTACCAAAAGGGCGGGGACAAGATTTACGTGATGCGATGGAGTTTATTTCGATGGTACGTATTCGTCACCAAGCCGTCGATGTAGAGCAAGAAAATGAGCCTGATAATAATATTGAGCCAGAAAATCTATCTGATTTTGAGCGACGTAATTTAAAAGATGCGTTTCAGATCTTAAGTAATGCTCAGAACTTTCTAAAGTACCGTTATACCGCAAGCAATAACTTTAAGTAGTATGATGATGAAACGACTTTTTCAAACACCGAGTACAGATTGGACTACCCGGCATGCTAATAAGCAGGCTTCAGCAATACACCCTTTTCTTAAGGCGTTTTATTCTGCTCCGCTAGTGACAGGAGACACGCCTTTAGATGAAATAGAATTTGTGGCGATGGATTTTGAAACCACAGGTCTTAATGTTAAAAAAGATGGCATCATTACTATTGGCTTGGTGCCTTTTACGCTTAACCGTGTATACATTAACCGAGCACAACACTGGACTGTTAGGCCACGTCAAAAGCTAAATGAACAGTCTGTCGTTATTCATAATATTACTCACAATGATATTCTAGATGCACCTGATTTATCTGAAGTGATTGAGCCTGTACTTGCAGCGTTGTCAGGACGTGTCGTCGTCGTGCATTACCGTCGGATAGAAAGGGAGTTTCTTGACCGAGCATTGAAAGATCGAATTAAAGAGGGCATAGAATTTCCCGTTATTGATACCTTGGATCTAGAAGCTCACATTCAGCAGCGACTTAATGGTGGATTTTGGAATAAGCTTAGAGGTAAAAAGCCCCAGTCGGTACGTTTGGCACAAGCACGTAAGAGGTATGGTTTGCCAGCATATACCCCTCATCATGCTTTAACTGATGCCATTGCCACAGCTGAATTACTGCAAGCGCAAATTGCCTATCATTATGATGCTAAGAAACCCATTGAAGACTTTTGGTTGTAATATCGATTAATGCTAAAAAGAAGAGTGCTGTTTCCCCTCTAAATAGCACTTTTCTTATCAGCAAAATGAGCCGTTTTACTTCAAACCTTACTTTAAGCTTTTTTGTTATATCTCTTTGAGTTGAAAGGGATTGTTTATCGCAGTGATGATAGGGTTCATTGTGCAAATTATGCTTATATTTTTCCGCTGTTTTTGAGCGAATATTGATAGAACATTTTGGTGGTTTGAGCGTAAAATTATCTTATGTCTACTGAAAGTAGTTTATGTATTTCAATAAGTTAATTTGAAATGTTTTAGTACTACTATTTCTATGTTTAATTAAGCTCGTTAAAAATTAATTAAGAGTAGAAAATATTAGAGCACTAAAGAATATTTCAAATGCGCACATTAAAGTCGGGTGAAAAGCGAGCTATCCAGTCGTTTTTTCTTCGTTTTCAATTGTTTTTGGTATTTTAATTAAGTAGCTGATAGAATTGCCGCAATATTTTGAATTAATATTGCTATGAGTACGAAACTGTTTCTCGTTTTTTTTCGTTTGTTTGTTTCGTTCTCATAGTTATTTAACTCAACTAAAGCTACCTTTAGAGAGGGAAAATGACAAAAGGTATTGATAAATACAGTATAGATAGTACAGATTATACTGTTGGGCAAGACAATGTACAAAAATGGGGATTTGATGTTCATAATCCGGTATTTGGTATTAGTGCAGGACTGATTGCTTTATTTCTAATTGCAGCATTAGTTTTAGATCCTGTGACAGCTAAAAGCACTTTAGATGGCATAAAGCTACAGATTATTAGCTCGTTCGATTGGCTCTTTATCTGGGCTGGTAATATCTTTGTCTTATTTTGTTTAGCTTTGATTGCTTCTCCTTACGGGAAAATTCGACTCGGTGGCGAAGATGCCGTTGCTGATTATTCTGTTATGTCGTGGCTATCGATGTTGTTTGCTGCGGGTATGGGTATTGGCTTGATGTTCTGGAGTGTTGCAGAACCTGTTGCTTACTTCACCGGATGGTATGAAACTCCACTTGGTGTTGAGGCTAATAGTCCTGAAGCAGCTAAGCTTGCCTTAGGCGCAACCATGTACCACTGGGGACTTCACCCATGGGCTATTTACGGTATTGTCGCTCTATCATTAGCATTCTTTTCTTACAACAAAGGTTTACCACTTTCCCTTCGCTCTATTTTTTATCCCATTTTAGGTGATCGAGCTTGGGGTTGGGCAGGGCACTGTATCGATATTCTCGCTGTTTTAGCGACTTTATTTGGTCTAGCGACCTCATTAGGTTTAGGTGCACAGCAAGCTGCTAGTGGTATTCATCACGTATTCGGTATTGATGCTGGTATCGGACTGCAAATTGCCGTCATTACTGTTGTTACGTTACTAGCCGTTGTGTCTGTTGTTCGTGGTATTGATGGCGGCGTTAAAATCCTCAGTAATATCAATATGATTATTGCATTTTTATTGCTAGTTCTAGTCGCTGTAATTGGATACGCAGTATCATTCAGCTCTATTGCTACGACTTTTATGTCATATGCTGAGAATATCCTTCCTTTAAGTAATCCACACGGCCGCAATGATGAAGCTTGGTTCCAAGGCTGGACGGTATTCTATTGGGCATGGTGGATTTCATGGTCTCCATTTGTTGGTATGTTTATTGCGCGAGTATCTAAAGGGCGTACTATTCGCCAGTTTATTACCGCGGTTCTTATTGTTCCAACCAGTGTTACATTGATTTGGATGTCAGTGTTTGGTGGTTTAGCCATTGATCAAGTTATCAACAATGTAGGTGAACTTGGTGCTAAAGGGCTAACAGACGTTTCACTGGCTATGTTCGAAATGTTTGATGTTATGCCATACGGTTCTATTTTATCTATGATCGCTGTCGTGTTGGTGTTGGTGTTCTTTATAACCTCTTCTGATTCTGGTTCTTTAGTAATCGACAGTATTACGTCAGGTGGCAAAGTTGATGTGCCTATCCCACAGCGTATCTTCTGGGCATCTTTACAAGGGGCGGTTGCGGTAGCACTTCTGTGGATTGGTGGAACAGAGGCTGTTCAGGCATTGCAAGCCGCTGTCATATCAACGGCTTTACCATTCACCTTTATATTGCTATTGATGTGTGTGAGTCTGGTATTAGGTATGCGAACCGAGCCTTTTAAGCGTTAGTTTAAAAGTGAAATAATCAGCATTGTTTAATGCTAAAATTGTCTAGTCCTAAAATGGGCTGATAAAAAAGGCTAGCCACATGGGCTAGCCTTTTTATTTTAGGACGAGACAGGACTAGATATAGAAAGACTAGATAAAGGGGTACGTCATTAATTGACGCTAGATAACGGATTATTTTTTATTGTCGATACTGAGTATGGTTTGAAATATGCGGCCCCATTCTTCCCTTGTTGCTTTACCTCATACATTGCAAAATCAGCTTGTTTCAGCACTTCTGGAATACTTTTAGCGAAGGTTGGAAATTGGCTAATCCCGATACTGGCCGAGACGGTCAGTGACTTGCCTGAAATCATGGTTGAGCTATTAAGCAAACTGACAAGCTTATCTGGTAATGGGGATGGTGTAGCGTCTGAACCATTTAGCTGAATTAATTCAATTACAGCAAATTCATCGCCTCCCATTCTTGCGCTAAAACAGTGTGGTTGCTCTAACTGACGAAGGCGGCGAGCGACATTGCGTAAGAATATATCTCCAGTATGATGTCCTTGTGTATCGTTTATTTTTTTAAAACCGTCTAAATCAATTAGATAGAAATTGAATGCCTGATTGTTTTTGGCGAGCTTATCTAGTTTTTTATTTAGCCACAGACGGTTTCTCATCCCTGTGAGCGAATCGTACATTGCAAGGCGGTGATGGTAACGAGATTCACGTAATAAAAGATAGGCGATAATCATGCCAGTCAAAATTGTAGAAATTAATAGATATCGAAAAATTATTTCGAGTGTAGAAACTGCATTAATTTTATGGTCTAAGTCATCACTCGATAGTCTAAATTTATGGTTTAAGTAGATTTGTAAATCGTCATAATCATTCTTAAAGAGGTGCAACAAACTCGCTTCATTTTTGGTTTTTTGTAGCTGAAAAAGCTGATCTTCCATCGATTTTATATACGTGAAATGATGGTTGATTTCGGCAATGCTACCCTCAAATTGATCCAGATGTTCAACGAGTGAATTATTTATTATTGTATTGAAACGACTCCATAATATTTCATATTGGATCAGCATGTCGTTGTAATCACTGGTACCAAGCTGGTAACTCTGAAGTTGGTAAACGAATTCAGAGTATTCTTTTGTTAGTTGCAATACGAACCATATAGCTTCATTTTGACTTTTTGATATCACTTCTGAGGTCTGTTTTAAATAGCTAACAGTCATCAATATGCTAATCACTAAAATTGGCGTAATGATATAAAGAGCTTTTTTTAATAAACGAACGGTCCATTTAATGAATGGAGAATGACCTTTTAGCTCCACTTTATTCAACCTTTATACTTTCTAGTTGCCAAATCATCTTAGCCAGGTAAGTCGTTTGCTGTAATTCGGTGTATTGGTCGAGAGGGAAAATTAGCCAGAAAGGCCCGTAATCACGGATTTTTAAATACTGCTCATCTTTTTTTATCGCAATAATGGGTTCGTATTGCAGCATTTCTTGCCAAGTAACTTCTGTTGTATAGTCGTTTAAGGCTTTTAGCCTTATTAACGAAGGCTTGATGCTATGCATTTCTAGCAAGGTGCTGAGCTTCACGCCTTTGAATGCCGCTTGACCGTTAATCCAAGGAAGTTGGGTGGTAATTATTGTTTGTGGCAGTTGTTCGATCTGCTCTAAAGATACTGTAAGTTCGACTTTTTTTCCGTTGGCTTGGTGTGCTGAAAGTGTAATATCAGTACTGAGCGCTATGGCGTAAGGTGAAGACAGTAAAAATGCAAAAAAACAGCTTATTAATAGGGGGGGGAACGATAGCTTCATGGTCATCCATATACCTCTCATTCGAATTACAATATCCAATGTCATGTGGATTATTACAGAATAGCGACGAGTATTCCTATACAGTGTAGACAGTTCTCTACATTGAAAGTGGTATTTTTTTGACTATTTTACTGCTCACTGTTGAGTGAGTTTATCAATGATCTGGGTGGTTTTACTTCAATCGTACATTTTTCGTTTAAAGTAATGGGCTAAACATATAAAAGAATCGTTCACCCAATTTGTTTAACATTGGGCGCTTTATCCATTCATTATTATCAATACTCGTTGAATTTTTAATATATTCTTGCTGCAGCCAACTCAGTTGCTGGGTAAATTCAAGATTATCAACGGCCAAGGTGACTTCAAAGTTGAGCCATAAACTGCGCATATCAAGGTTAACAGTACCAATTAAGCAATGAGTATCATCGATAACCACTGATTTAGTGTGTAGTAACCCGCCATGAAAACGATGAATTTTCACGCCTGCTTGTAATAACTCTCCAAAAAAAGATCGGCTTGCCCATTCAACCATTGTTGAATCATTTTTATCTGGTACAACAATATGGACGCCAAGCCCCCGTTCGGCAGCGCCTTTTAGTGCATGCTGTAGATGCTCGCTTGGTACGAAGTATGGCGTCGTAATAACAACACTTTTTTGTGCTTGGTAAATACTTAATAACAGCACTTGGTGAATAATTTCGTCAGGCATGCCAGGGCCTGATGGGATCACTTGAACGGTATCAATGGTATCGGGTGATGTATCGATACCACAAGCTGGTAATTCAGGTAAGAAACGTTGCCCCGTTTCGACCTCCCAATCCCATGCTTGAATGCAATTGAGAAGTGGAACTGTTGGTCCCGTTAAGCGCACCATCACGTCAACCCACTGACCTACATCTGCATTTGTTTTGAAAAACGCGGGGTCAACTAAATTCATTGAACCTGTGTATGCGATGGTATTATCAATGACGATAATTTTTCGATGTTGACGTAAATCTAACCGACGAAAAAACATTCGTAACGGAGACACGGCCAGAGCTTGAGTTATTTCAATACCTGCTTGGCGCATGAGCTTTGGCCAATGTGAACGGAAGAATCGTGAACTACCCGCAGAATCAAGCAGTAACCTGACTGATAGACCTCTTTTCGCCGCTTGAATTAATGCAACGCCAACAGCGTCTGCCAATCCGCCTGAGTGCCAAATATAAAACTCTAGATGGATAGACTCTTTCGCTTCTTGAATATCGTCAATAATTGAATGCAGAATTTGCTTGGGAGAATCTTGTAACGAGAGGGTATTACCCGCTAAACCAGGCACCCCAAGACGTTTCTCGCACAAGTCACTAATAGGGCGCGCATTCTGGCTCATTAGTTGAGGTTGATGGCTAGGACAATCATTGAGCCGCTGAAACCATTCCGCAAATGGATGGAACATGTCGCGAGCACGCTCTGCGCGTTTCTTACCTAAATTCAATTCGCCAAATAGTAGGTAGGCGAATACCCCACCAATAGGAATGATGAAAATTATCATTAACCAGGCAAGAGACACGCCGACAATGCGACGTTGGAATACCACGCGCATGGTTACACCAGCAATAACTAGCCAGTAAAGGAAAACACCGACCCAAGCTAAAACTTGATAAAACTGTTCCATATAAATGATTTATCAGACAGTAATGAATAAATTATAAAACCTATTCTGCATTCTTTCTTGAGTAAAACATAGCCTTTCCGACCAGCCTTTGTGAGCGACCAGACTTTATATGGATTTTAGGTGCATAAAAGAAGTGTGTCTTAAGAATAATGCACAAGGTTATATGTGTAGCACGAAAATAATACGGAGCGGTTTATATTGAGAAAGGGGTGATATAACCAAATAAAAAAGCAATTAATGACTAAAATGTATGCAATGTGTACTAATTTGAAGTGAAATAACAGTGGTTGTTCAAGAAATGGAGAAGCAGGCTTCACATTCTATTCTTAAACTGTTCTACTTGCTACTAACAGTATGTAGATGGATAACATCATGCTGTACACAATAGTTTACAGTGTTGATTTAACGCTGTAGTGAAAATAGTAAGCACACATAATTAGAGATGTAATATGGCGAGTAGTTCAAGAGCGCAATTTAGTTCACGGATAGGGTTCATCTTGGCAGCGGCTGGTTCAGCGGTTGGTCTTGGCAATATTTGGGGTTTTCCCACTCAAGCAGCCAGTAATGGCGGTGCTGTTTTTCTTTTTGTATATTTGCTTATGGTGTTTGCTTTAGCTTATCCATTGTTAGTGGCAGAGCTAACAATTGGTCGCTATGGCAATGCTAATCCGATCAAATCATTACGCTCTATATGGCCTCAGCAGCGTGGTATAGCCGCACTGCTTGGTATCGCAGGTATGATTGCGGTATCAATGATTCTAAGCTTCTATGCCATTGTTGCGGGTTGGTTATTTGGTTTCTTAATAGGGCCCATCTTAGAAGCAATTGGCTTCACAACGGCTGCTAATTGGCTTGAATCATTCAGCACCAGTCGAAACCTCATTTTGATGGTCGTGTTCATGATCATGACCATTATGGTAGTACGTAATGGTGTCGCAAACGGTATTGAGCGTTGGTCTACCCGCTTAATGCCGGTATTGTTGGTTCTTTTTGTCGTAATGGTGGGCTACATCTTAACGCAAGAAGGGGCAATGGAAGGCTTGAAGATGTTCCTTGTGCCAGATTTCTCTCATTTCAGCTCAGGTCTAGTGGTGAGTGCGATGGGGCAGGCATTTTTCTCTTTATCATTGGGTGTATGTTCAATGATGGTATACGGTTCATACCTGAGAAAAGATACGAATATTCCCAAGACAGCAGCCCAAGTTGCACTGCTTGATACGTCTGTTGCCTTTATTGCTGGTATGTTGATTCTGCCTGCAATGTTTGTTGCACAACATAACGGTGTCGAAATTTATAACGATGCTGGTGCTTTATTAGATTCTGATACGTTAGTGTTCAGCGTATTGCCGGCAATGTTCGAGACCATGGGTACGGGGGGTGTATTCATTGGTATTCTGTTCTTTGTATTGATGGTTATCGCAGCACTAACATCGTCAATTTCAATGCTTGAAGTACCTGTTGCTTGTGCGACAGAAGAACTACAGCAAGATCGTAAAGTAGCCGTATGGTGGATTGGCGGTCTAATTACAATTTTCTCATCAATCATCGTGTTTAACTTTGGTGATATGTTTGGATTAGTGATTTCATTAACCACTGAATATGCACAACCAATACTAGGCGTGTGTTTTGCGCTGCTGGTTGGTTGGATTTGGAAGCGCGACCAAGTGCTTCAAGAAATTAAAGAAGGTTACCCAGAATTAGAGCAAAGTTTATTCTGGAAGATCTGGCCTTGGTATGTCCGTGTTGTGTGTCCAGTTATGATGCTAATGGTGTTCTTTGCTTAATGGCGCATACATAGAATACTAACAAGATAAGAAAATGTTTAGCCGCTCACTCGAGCGGCTTTTTTACATCAGAGCTAACGTCATAACCTCAAGCGACCTAAAGAATATCTATCGCATCAAGCTGGCGCATCGGTATATACTGCGCGCCTTTAATGTTTTCTCTTTTTTTTCTGGGTAATAATTATGTTCACTCTTGTTCATCAACATCCTGATTTTTTGGTTATTAATAAACATCCAGGGGTGAGTGTCCATAAAGATGATGGCGATCAGCCTTTACTTGCTGAAGTGGCAAAGCAGACGGGTGATGAAAAACTCTATTTGATCCATCGCTTAGATAAAATGACATCAGGTTTATTGTTATTAGGTCGTAATCGTCAAGCGGCAGCAGAGTTATCTGGTAACTTTGCAAAGCGTGATGTTGAAAAATTTTACCTTGCTATTGGTACGAAAAAGCCAAAGAAAAAACAAGGTGTTGTGATTGGCGACATGAGTCGTTCTCGTCGTAGTAGCTGGAAACTCGATTCGACCAAAGACAATCCCGCGATCACGCAATTTTTCTCTACAGCGGCAGGCAATGGACGTCGCTGTTTTTTATGTAAACCTCATACAGGAAAAACGCATCAAATTCGAGTCGCACTTAAAAGTGTCGGTTCGGGGATTACGGGTGATGAAATCTACGGAAATGAAGAAGCAGATCGTGGGTATCTTCATGCTTATGCTTTGTCTTTCCCGTACAAAGGTGAAACTCTGCAGTTTATTTGTGTTCCCGAAAATGGTGAACTTTGGCAGGCTGAAGAGGTTAAACAAGCGTTAGCTGAATGGGCGACACCTTGGCTGCTAGCTTGGCCTAAATTATCAGGAAAAAGCTAAAGCGGCGTTATATTTTCGGCCAAACCAAATGATGGACTAAAATAAGCTGGTTAATAAAAGACCAGCTGAATAATGGAAAGAGTGTAAAGTAAACGAATTGTTAAAGGTTTATTGGTGAAAATAAGCCTTTAGATCAACATATCGAGTTAAAACGATAAAAAAGAATGTCTATTTTTACTGGTTGATTATAATTCGAGCAAGTACAAATATCTTTTTGATGAAGATCACATATAATACCCGCCTAGGATTTACCTAGTTTGAGGATTAAAATGCGCCTTACTCGTTCTGTCTCGCTCCGCATGCGTCTTAAAAAGAAAACGAATCAATCTCGTTTCTGGAGCTTAGCGTCAACTCGCTGTAATAGCCAAAAGATTAAGACTCGTATTCAACGTCAAAGACAAGTTCGCATTACGGCTGAATATGTTGTTCTCGCCAATAGTCGCCTTCCTGAAGAAAACCTCAAATTGGTCGCATAAAGACAGATATTTGGATTAGAATAGCGCCCTTATTTTAATAAACCCAGTAGAGTTATGGAAATCAGTGCGCTACCAATCTTAGAACAACATCTGATCAATGAGTTATCGACACCACCCAATGAAGTACGTCGTTTATTTCATGGTCGTGGCCGTTGCTGGTCAGGTTTAGAACAAATTACTGTTGATTGGTTGCAAGGCCAAGTTCTGGTTTCTTTGTTTAAAGAGCCTACAGAAGCATTTCTTCAAGAATTGAATGTCTTACTTACCCGTTTAGTTGAATCAGATGTTTGGGTAAATACTGAGGCAACATCTCTATTATTGCAGCACCGAGATCGCCAAGGTTCTCCAACAGAAGTACTGTGGGGTGAAAGTTCTGATCATCAAAACGTCATCGAAAATGGACTAACGTTCAAACTCGATCTCGGCCGTAATCAGAATAACGGTTTATTCCTTGATATGCGTTACGGTCGCCGTTGGGTTCAAGAACATGCACAAGGTAAGCGAGTGCTTAATTTGTTTGCCTATACCTGTGGATTTTCAATCGCAGCGATTGAAGGTGGGGCAGAACATGTTGTTAATCTTGATATGGCAAAGTCGGCATTAACTCGCGGTCGTGAAAATCATCATTTGAATAATCATGATTTAAAGAAAGTGAGCTTTCTTGGTCACGAGTTATTTAAGTCATGGGGCAAAGTCAGAAAGTTTGGACCGTATGATTTAATCATTATTGATCCGCCTTCCTTCCAAAAAGGCAGTTTTGCATTAACCAAAGACTATCAAAAAATCTTACGCCGTTTGCCTGAACTATTAACAGAAGAGGGCAGCGTACTTGCATGCGTGAATGATCCTTCTATTTCTTCTCAGTTCTTGATTGATGGTATGGCTGAAGAAGCTCCAAGCTTAGTCTTTGAACAACGTCTTGATAACCCACCTGAATTCAAAGAAATTGAAGCCCAAGGTGGATTGAAAGCCTTGGTTTTCAAGCGCAAATAACTGTAATAACACCAATCTAGGCAAGTGTCTGATCATTTACTAAAAAGCCCCTTTAATGCAGAACCTAGATTTGCATTAAAGGGGCTTTTATCGCTTATATACGTCGAACTGACTTATTGTGATATTTCCGCACAATACTCAGCGTATACAGGTTGTTCTACTATTTTACGGCCACGCATATCCATGATGATAATGTTATAACCCATACCTTCATTAAATAGTGGACTTAATTCGTTACTAGAGCAGTAACTTTTAGCTGCATGGGCAGCTGCTTGGCTTGGGGCGATTTTACTTCCGCCACCATATAAAATGGTAATTTCTACGATTTTATTACGGGCCTGCGCTTTCATGATTTGGTATTGATCTACCTTGTCATAAGGGGCTTTATTGTTGATTGTCGTCGCTCGGCTTTTCGCCAAAGCGATTACTGCGTCATCTTCGGTTGATGCGCAGCCCCCTAGAATTAGCAGCGTACTAAGTGCGAGTATTTTTTTAAGCATTAAGGCAGTACTTTTTTGAATGGTTTTACAATCACATTAGCGTAAACACCAGCTGCAATGTATGGGTCTGCATCTGCCCATGTTTTTGCTTCTTCTAATGAATTGAATTCAGCGATAACGGTAGAGCCTGTAAAGCCCGCTTCACCAGGGTTCTCGCTATCAATGGCTGGCATTGGGCCTGCAACAAGAAGACGTCCTGCAGCTTGCAGTGCTTGTAGACGTGCAAGATGCTGTTCACGTACACTTAGACGGCGTTCTAAACTGTTTTCTACATCCTGAGAAAAAATCACATACCACATTCGCTTATTACTCCCTTCTTCTTATCGGCTGTTTTACTTAGCCTATACTACCCAATAAAAAAAGCCTGAACTAGTTGTTAAGGCTTTTTTGCAGAACAGGTATTATTTTTTCGTATAATTAAGAGCGCTCATATCAACAGAACGTGCTTTTAATACTATTAGGCTTTTTTGATCGGACGAGGGCGCCCTTCACTGTTAATAGCTACATAGTTAAAGGTAGCTTCACAGACTCTGTAGCGATCGCCTACGCTTTCGTGCGCAACAGGTTTAACCCATACTTCTAAACCGACGCTCATTGATGTATTACCAATGCGTTTGCACTCGCCGTAACAACATACAACATCCCCCACTTTTACAGGGGCTTTGAATGCAATGCTATCAACTGAAACGGTAACAACACGGCCACCAGAAATCTCTTTTGCTAAGATTGCACCCGCAAGATCAAGCTGAGACATAATCCAGCCACCAAAAATATCACCATTGGCGTTAGTGTCTGCAGGCATTGCTAGCGTACGAAGCAGTAGTTGCCCGCGTGGAATATTATTTTCTGTATTCATTATTTAATCTGGACTCTATAACTTATTCTGAATCGGTTTCTTTCGGCATATGGTGGTAAATATATCCACCTGTGACAAGGGTGAAAATCAAAGTTAAGGCTAATAAGCCGAATACTTTAAAATTAACCCATACATCGAGAGGTAAAGTGAACGCCACATAGATGTTTACGACTGCGCAGACGGCAAAAAAGCCTGTCCATGCCATGTTAATGCGTGTCCATACTGTATCGGGTAGCGTAATTTCTTTACCCAACATACTTTTAATGAGTGGTTTGCCTATAATTTGGCTTACCGCTAATCCAATTGAGAAAATGGCATAGATAATGGTGACTTTCCATTTTATGAAATTCTCGTCATGAAGGAACAGTGTTAATCCACCAAATACAGTGACCATTGCGAAGGTCACTAACTGCATTTTTTCCACTTTCTTATATAAGAACCACGTTACAGCAACCTGAACGGCAGTTGCGATTATCAATGCCCCTGTCGCAACGAAAATATCATTGGTTTTGTATAAGACAAAAAAGATGATTAAAGGAATAAAATCGAGCAGTTGTTTCATTAAGTGGCAACCTCTACGTTATATATCTTGTAAGTATACCCTGAGACAAACAAAAAGGCTGCAGCTAGTCAGGCTGCAGCCTTAATACCAAGTCATTATCTGGTATTAGCCTTGTTCTAAAGGGATAACTTTCGGGTTAAACCTTTACAGCTTCTTCTTCATTATCGCCAATATAGCTATCAACAATAACAGCACAAGCAGCATCCCCAGTGATATTCAATGCAGTACGGACCATGTCGAAGATACGGTCTAGAGCAAAGAGTAACGGTAGACCTTCAATGGGAATACCAGCTGAAAGCAATACAGCAACCACCAAGAATGAAGGACCAGGTACGCCCGCTTGACCGACTGCACCTAATGTTGAAGTAACGATAATGGCGATATAAGCACTCATACCAAGATCAACGTTAAACATTTGTGCAAAGAAGATGGCAACCAAACCGTAGTAAATAGCATTACCACTCATATTGATTGTTGCACCTAATGGCAAAACAAATGAAGCGGTTGAATTACGAACGCCGAGTTCTTCTTCACAGGTTTCCATCGTAACAGGCAGTGTTGCCATTGAAGAGGCTGTCGATAATGCAACAGCTTGCGGTTTCTTCATTGCTGATAAAAACGCAATTGGTGAAGTTTTACTAAACAGCTTGATCATAATCGGGTAGAAAATGAAGCCGTAGATAAGAATTGCAGCGATGTAAACAACGAATAGTTTAAATACCACCATTAAGGCGCTAAAACCGAACGTACCCACAGCGTCAGCCATTAGCCCGAATACGCCCAACGGTGCAATTTTCATTACAACATTGATCATCCAAACCATTGCATCAACGACCGCATTAACACCGTTAATCAGTGGATCGCGACGTTCTTTTTCTAACTTCGATACAGCTACGCCAAAAAATAGGCAGAAAACAAGAATCTGAAGAATATTAGCTTCATTAAGAGACTGGAAAACGTTTGTCGGGATCATACCCAAAAGAGTTGCCCAAAATGAAGGTAAATCACCTTTTTCAGCGTATGCATTAGAAAACATGCCTTCGACGCCAGTAAGATCTATGCCAACGCCAGGTTGGAATACTTCACCCATTACTAATGCTAGAGCAACGGCCACTGCTGATGTAAAAGCAAAGAAACCTAATGTTGTCAGTCCGACTTTACCTGCTGAGTGGCTGCTTCCCAAACCAGCCGCACCAGAGATAATCGCAACCGCAACCAATGGAATAACAAGCATCTTAATAAGATGGATGAAGATACTACCAAGCGGTGCAAAAATGCTGGCAGAATGTCCCATCATTGCGCCAACGATTGTACCTACAATCATCGCAATAACGACTTGAACGCCGATGTTGCCCAATAATCCTTTTTCTTTTAACACTTTCGATGCCCTCTGTTGTGTTTGTTACTGCTATTGTGTCTTGTTGGTTTTGTTTCGAGTTAAGTTTTTTCAATGTTATAAATGTTAACTCAATATTTTGCGACTGTGTTTTTACACGCAATTTTAGAGCTTATCAATCATTCTTTTCGATATTTTGCTCTATTGATATAAATCAAACTTATGCATGTTTGGTGCGATTGATGGCTTTTTAAACCGTGCAAGAGTGATGTGTCGGAAATGTGGTTTTTTTATGTTACGAATATTGAGAGGGGAGTTAACAGCAGAAGGTTTGACTAAAAAAAACCGCACAGAGTGCGGTTTTTAAGTCGTTATGAAATAGCAGTGTATTAGCTAAGCTTACTTGCTGTTTTCATGTTACGAATAAATTGGCCTAAATTATCAAGCATTGCAGCATGATCGTTTAGGCTATTTTCGATGATTTTGACTACAGCAGAACCAGATATTGCCCCGGCGGCACCTGCTTCAATTGCTTCCTTTACTTGTGCTGGTTCAGATATACCAAACCCAAGTAGGGCTGGTGGAGCATTATGCTTAGTAAGACTTTCAACTAAGTGGCGAATTGGCTTACCTGCTTTTGTTTCAGCACCTGTGACACCAGCGCGAGACAGTAGATATGTGTAACCACCGCCTAATTCAGAGACTGATTTCAATGTTTCATCAGTCGCATTGGGTGGTGCAATAAAGATAGGGTGAATGCCGTATTTTTCAGCTGCCACACGGAACTCTTCTGATTCTTTGATTGGCACATCTGCAATCAATACTGAGTCGACACCCGCATCGGCACACTTTTTATAGAAGGTTTCGATGCCAGCAGTAAACACCAAGTTTGCATACATTAACAAGCCAATTGGCATGTCAGGATATTTTGCGCGAATTTGAGTTAATAATTCGAAACACACAACAGGTGTTGTACCTGATTCAAGTGCACGAATAGTTGCACCTTGAATGGTTGGGCCATCAGCCAATGGGTCGGAGAATGGGATGCCTAATTCAAGCGCATCTGCACCCGATTCAACTAAGGTATCAATGATTTTCATTGATTGCTCAGGGGTAGGGTCGCCAATCGTTACGAAAGGAACAAATGCGCCTTCATTTTTTGCTGCTAGGCGATTAAATAATTCTTGATAACGATCCATTACAGTACTCCCTTTGCGTCCAAAATATCGTGTACGGTGAAAATGTCTTTGTCGCCACGACCTGAAAGGTTAACAACCAAAAGTTGCTCTTTTTCTGGTTCAGCTTCGATCATTTTTAGTGCATAAGCCAATGCGTGGGCAGATTCTAACGCTGGAATAATACCTTCTTTACGCGCCAGTAACTGGAATGCATCGAGTGCTTCATCATCAGTTACTGAGCCGTATTCAGCACGGCCTATTGCGTTAAGGTGTGCGTGTTGAGGCCCAACAGATGGGAAATCGAGTCCTGCAGATACTGAGTAAGACTCTTCAACCTGACCATGTTCATCTTGCATCAATGGTGCTTTCATACCAAAGAAAATACCCAGTTTACCGTGTTTAAGTGGTGCACCGTGCATGTTGGTATCTAAACCTTTACCAGCCGGTTCTACACCAATTAAGCCCACGTCTTTTTCATCGATGAAATCTGAGAACATACCAATAGCGTTTGAACCACCACCGACACATGCAATAACAGCATCGGGTAGGCGACCTTCTTTTTCTAAGATTTGCGCTTTGGTTTCTTCACCAATGATGTGCTGGAATTCACGAACAATTGTTGGGAATGGGTGTGGACCTGCAGCCGTACCCAGTAGGTAGTGTGCTTCTTCATAAGTTGCAGACCAGTCGCGCATTGCTTCATTACAGGCATCTTTCAGAGTAGAAGACCCAGAATGCACAGGAATAACGGTGGCACCCATCAATTTCATGCGGAATACATTGGGGCTTTGACGTTCAATATCTTTTGCGCCCATGTAAACGCGACATTTAAGATCTAATAGTGCGCATGCCAATGCGGTTGCAACACCATGCTGACCTGCGCCCGTTTCAGCAATGATTTCTTTTTTACCCATGCGCTTAGCAAGTAGTGCTTGACCTAATACTTGGTTGGTTTTATGAGCGCCACCGTGAAGTAAATCTTCACGCTTTAGGTATAACTTTGTTTTTGTGCCTTTAGTCAGGTTCTGACATAACGTTAAGGCAGTTGGACGACCTGCGTAATCTTTTAATAGATCGATAAACTCTTTTTGAAAGGCTGGATCTTGTTGTGCTTCAATAAAAGCATCTTCCAGCTGATCTAGCGCTGGTACTAAAATTTGCGGTACGTACTGACCACCAAATTCACCGAAGTAGGCATCTAATTTGCTCATAATCGTTTCTAATCCTTAATACTTTCTGATTGCTGCAAATGCCGCATTCAATTTCGTTTGATCTTTTTTACCCGGTGCGCTTTCTACACCAGAGTTTAAGTCTAATCCGCGGCAACCAAGCTTGACTGCTTCGCTGACATTGCTTGGGGTAAGCCCGCCAGCTAATAAAATATTTTCTTTCGCTGTTTCACTCAGTAGCGACCAATCAAATGTTTTGCCTGTGCCGCCACTTTGTTGACCCACTTTACTATCGAGTAAGTGCTTATCGGCTTGCCAACGGGAAAAGTCGGGTAATACCGCTTCTACCCCGTGTGCCTTCCAGATTTCACAATCAACAGGAAGCTGTGCTTTTAAATTTGTGACATATTCTGGTGTTTCATCACCGTGTAATTGCACGGCAGATAGAGCCAATGACTCAGCTGCTTTTTTGATTGCTTGTGGATCTGCATTACGGAAAACACCGACATACTTAAGTGGTGCGCCACTCATTACCATACGGGCTTGTTCGATATCGACATGGCGAGGAGACGAGGAAACAAAAATCAAACCACCATACACTGCACCGCTTTGATAGGCAGCAGATGCATCGTCGGCATGGGTTAAACCACACACTTTATTCTCGCCAAGCAGAACACGTCGCACAGCCAGCTCAAGATTGTCTTCAGACATTAGCGAACTTCCAATTAAGAAGCCATTCGCATATGCCGATAAATCACGAATTTGTTGGTTGGTACTAATGCCTGATTCAGAGATGACAATCGTGCCTTCAGGCAAACGCGGTGCGAGTTCTTTTGTACGATTCAAATTAATGCTTAAATCGCGCAAGTTTCGGTTATTGATCCCAACCACTTTGGCTTGCAATGCGATTGCACGCTCAAGTTCTTCTTCGTTGCTGACTTCAGTTAACACGCCTAAATTTAACGAGTGCGCCAGTGTTGATAGCTCGTGGTATTCTTCGTCATTCAGCACAGATAGCATTAAGAGGATGGCATCAGCTTGATAATGACGTGCAAGGTAAACCTGATAAGCGTCGATCATGAAATCTTTACAGAGAACTGGTTGGCGAACTTGGTTGCGCACTTGCGGCAGAAAATCAAAGTTGCCTTGAAAATATTTCTCGTCTGTTAATACTGAAATAGCATTGGCGTGATTGTTGTAAACACTGGCAATGTAATCAAGATTGAAGTCTTCACGAATTTGACCTTTAGACGGCGATGCCTTTTTACACTCTAAAATGAAAGCGGCAGTATCACTGGTAAGTGCATCGTAAAAACAACGGTCACTTGGGACTATGGTATCGACAAAGCTTTCAAGAGGCTGGCTTAGTTTGCGAGCTTCAACCCAAATACGTTTATCTGCAACGATTCTTGCGAGTACTGTTTCCATGATTAACCTCGTGCCGCTAATTTACTAACTAGCTCATATGCTTTACCTGATTGCATGGCTGCAATCGCTTGCTGTGTATTCGCTTTTAAATCTTCTTGCCCAAACAGGCGTAATAACAAAGCAACATTGACCGCGACAGCTCCTTGCTGAGCATCAGTGCCTTTTCCGGTCAGAATATCTGTGATGATTGCGCGGTTTTCTTCCGGCTCACCACCTTTAATTGCTTCTAATGGGTGTGCTTCTAGCCCAAAATCAGCTGGTGTTAAGGTGTATTCTTTAATTTCACCATTAATAATTTCAGCGACAAGCGTTTCGCCATGAATCGCCACTTCATCAAGGCCTGAACCATGAACGACAGCTGCGCGCTTCATGCCCATAGCTACCATTGTTTCGGCAATAGGACGAACTAGTGATTGATCGTACACACCCATTAATTCAATTTTAGGTCGTGCAGGATTAATCAGTGGGCCTAATACATTAAAGATCGTTCGTGTTTTTAAGGTTTGGCGCACAGGCATCGCGTGGCGAACACCGCTGTGATACTCAGGTGCAAATAAGAAACAGACGCCAAGTTCGTCGAGTGCACCACGGGCATTTTCTGGTGTCATCGCGAGATTGATGCCAAATTTATCCAGTAAATCAGATGAGCCAGATTTGCTTGATACGCCACGGTTACCGTGTTTTGCAACTTTGACACCACAGGCTGCGGCAACAAATGCAGCTGTAGTGGAGATATTGATGGTGTTGGCACCGTCGCCACCAGTACCTACGATGTCGGCAAAATCATATTCAGGGCTAGGAAATGTATTGGCATTTGCAAGTAAAGCACTCGCTGCCCCTGCGATCTCAGCGGGTGTTTCGCCTTTGATTTTAAGTGCAGTAAGCACTGCAGAAAGTAAAATGGGGTCTACATCACCTTTGATGATGGCATCAAATAGTACATGGCTTTCATCTTGCGTTAGTGCCTGTTGGGCGTAAAGTTTGTCTGCAATCTCGAAAATTTTAGCGTCCATAACCATCATCCTTAATCTTTATCGTTTGTCTGAGGTGTTTTTGTTGTTTCTATGTTGCTTTCTACTTTCGACATTACCCAGTTCAAAGTATTTGTTAGCAGTTGTGCGCCTTGTGTCGTTAGAATCGACTCAGGGTGGAATTGAAACCCACAAATGCGATCAGCATCATTGATAACAGCCATAACAAGACCATCAACATCGGCAACAATATCCAGCGTTTCTGGTACTTCGGTAGCGACTAAAGAGTGATAGCGCGCAATCGAGAGTGGGTTAGGTAAATCACCAAAGACGTTATGCTGGGTGTGGCTCATCATGGCCGATTTCCCGTGAACGATTTCTCCTGCGCCTTCTACTTTACCGCCGTAAGCTTCAACAATGGCTTGATGACCAAGGCAGATACCTATAATAGGTACTTCCCCTTTAATACGTTTGATTAGGGCTGGCATACAACCAGCGTCTGCTGGTGCACCAGGCCCTGGTGACAGCACTAGCACTGGGTTTACTTTATCTGCTAGTGCCTGTTCCATTTGTTCAACGCTAAGGCTGTTGCGGTAAATGGTTACTGGGTAGCCTAATGAACGGAACTGATCAACCAAGTTGTAGGTAAAAGAGTCAAAGTTATCCAATAGAACGATATGTGCTTGTGCCATTGTTTTAGCTCCTTATTTACGGCTTAGTTTTTTGGTTTCGTTTAAGCTGTGCGCTTTGCGAATCGCGGTAATAACAGCCTGTGCTTTACCACGTGTTTCATCTGCTTCAGCTTGGGGTATTGAGTCGTATACGACACCAGCGCCAGCTTGAACGCTTGCGATCCCGTTTTCGACATAAGCTGAACGAATCACAATACAGGTGTCCATATCGCCATGACCCGTTAAGTAACCCACTGCACCACCATAACTACCACGACGACGTTGTTCTACATCACGAATCAGCTGCATGGCACGAATTTTTGGTGCGCCTGTTAAAGTGCCCATATTCATACATGCTTGGTAAGCATGTAATGCATCAAGATCACTGCGTAGTTGCCCAACAACACGAGAAACTAAATGCATCACGTGACTATAACGGTCTACTTTTAGTAGGTCGGCCACATAACGGCTGCCTGGTTCACTGATACGTGCAACATCGTTACGCGCTAAATCAACCAGCATCATGTGTTCTGCGTTTTCTTTCAAGTCGCTGCGTAGTTCAAGTTCAATACGCGCATCTAAATCCAGATTAATCGACCCATCGGCATTCTTTCCGCGATGGCGTGTGCCTGCGATAGGGTAGATCTCGACTTGGTTGCTTTCTGTACAGTATTTCAGTGCACTTTCTGGTGAGGCGCCAAATAAGGTGAATTCTGAATCTTGTAAGAAGAACATGTACGGGCTTGGGTTACCGATTTTAAGTTCTTTATAAGCAACAAGCGGTGAAGGGCAAGGTAACGTAAATTGACGAGAAGGCACCACTTGGAATACATCACCTGCAATGACGTATTGCTTCAAGTCTTTCACTGTTTGGCAGAAGTCTTCATCACTGATACTGGCTTCTGGCTCACAACGTTCAAGAAGCTCTGCTGCTGGAACAGGTTTAGGATCTAGGCAGGCTTCTTTAATATGCTGTAAACGGCGGCTTAGTTCAAAGTAGCTCGCGGTATATTGCTCACCACCAAACAAGGTGGCTTGAAGCTTACCTTTGCGGCGTTGGTGGTCGATAACCAGTAATGTTTCAGCAATATAGAAAAGGTAATCAGGGCAGTTATTGTCTTGTGCTACATCGGGCAGTGGCTCAAAGCCTGCGACTAAGTCGTAAGCGAACAACCCGCCTAAAAATAGTGCTTCACGCGGATGAGTCGATGTATCGAAGGCATGTTGAATCATGCGTAGCGCATCAAAAGACGACGTTTGACGTAAACGGCTGTCTTCATCGAGTGTGCGTTCTGCGGTTGGGAAGTGTAGGACTAAACAACGCGCTTCACGCTCGACAGTGATATCGGTGGTAGTGTTATTGGTAACAACGTTTTCGATAGTTTGAAGTACACATAAGCCATTATCGGTTAAAGCTTCAAGACGTACTTCTTTACCTCGGCATACAATGCGTACCGCAGCATCAACTAACATTAAACTTTGAAGATCTTGCTTAGAATCGACTTCTGCCGACTCCAACAATAGATTATGCGGGCGATTACCACATACGGAATAATATAACTCCGTTGGATCTGCTACATAAGGTACATCAAGGCTAAGGACTTCTAATTCACCTGCACCTAATGGGGTAGTATTCACAGCGTTCTCCCTGCCGCTTCTACAAACGGTTTAAGTTCTTGCATTAACTGCTCGAACATTGGACCTGTAAGCGCTTGGTGCCCATCAGATAATGCTTCACACGGATTAAGGTGCGATTCTACGATGATGCCATCAGCGCCAACTGCAGCAGCAGCACGAGAGAGTGGAATAACCAATTCACGTACACCAGTTCCATGGCTAGGATCAACGACTACCGGAAGGTGAGTGCGTTGCTTCAAATAAGCCACTGCATTTAAGTCTAATGTATTACGTGTTGCTGTTTCAAAAGTACGAATACCACGTTCACACAAGATAATGTTTGGATTACCTGCATCGTAAATGTATTCCGCAGCCAGCAACAACTCTTCGATAGTGGCTGAAAGTCCGCGTTTGAGCAAGACCGGTTTTTTACTTTCGCCCACGGCTTTTAATAATGCGTAGTTTTGCATATTTCGCGCGCCAATCTGTAGGCAGTCTACATATTCACACAGTGATTCAACTTGACTCACTTCCATGACTTCAGAAACAGTTGGAATGTTGAGTTCTTTCTTGGCTTTTTGTAATAATTTCAAGCCTTCAACACCCATACCCTGAAAATCATATGGGCTGGTGCGTGGCTTATAAGCGCCGCCACGTAAAGCAACGGCACCGTGCTTTTTAACGACTTCAGCAACTGCCATTAACTGTGCTTCAGATTCAACCGAACAAGGGCCGGCGATAACCGCGAATTTGTTGCCGCCGACGGCTGTATTACCAAATCGTACAACAGTATCGTGCGCTTGCACTTCGCGGCTAACCATTTTGTATTTGGTTAAAATAGGCTTCACTGTTTCAACGCATGGGTAAGCATCTAGATTCAACTTTTGCAAAACACGCTCATCGCCTAATGCGCCTAATACGATACGTTCAACACCCGGCATATATAAAGGCTTTAGGCCTGATGCTTCAATGCGGCTTAGAATTTCTTTAGCTTGTGCTTCTGTGGCTTTAGGCTTTAGTACGATAATCATGTTTTGACCCTTTTGAGTTTGATGCTTTTACTCTTGAGTAACGTTGGCATCACACTGATAAATTATTTGAAATTTTGGTATAAAAAAGCCCGCATCTGGCGGGCTTATGTCTATTCTGTCCGTTAGGAACAGCAAATCACACAACCCGTATAGAGAAGTGCCACCACCATGAAATGAAGAAAGCGCGAAGCTGTTGGTTAATTTGCTGTAACATGTAAAAGTCCTGTTCTGTAGAGTCTTACCACGGGTAATTGCGTACTAGTAAACTAGTTCGCTGATGTAAAGTCAAGAGATAAGTCAGAAATAAAATTATGTTATTTGATTTACACTGCCACACCACAGCATCAGATGGGTGCTTATCGCCAGAAGAATTGTTGAAACGAGCCGTTGAACGTAGAGTTGATGCGCTTGCGATAACCGATCACGATACGGTGGAAGCGCTATTGCCTGCTCAACGCATCATTGATGAACAAGAGTTACCTATAACTCTGATCAAAGGCATTGAAATATCTACGCTTTGGAGTAACTTTGATATTCATATCGTGGGGTTGAATATTGATTCTGAGCACCCAGCATTAACCGCACTTATTCAAGAGCAAGCCGATCGTCGTACCGCAAGGGCGCTAGAGATGGCTGAACGATTGGCGAGAAATAATATGCCTGGCGCTTATGAAGGCGCAATGGCATTAGCTAATGGTGCAACAATTACACGGGCTCATTTTGCGCGTTGGATTGTTGAGCAAGGTTACGCAAAAAACATGCAGGCAGTATTTAAGAAATTCTTAACTCGGGGAAATCCGGGTTACGTGCCGCCAGCTTGGTGCTCGATTGCTGATGCAGTCGCTGTTATTCATGCTGCTGGTGGCCAAGCTGTCCTTGCGCATCCCGGTCGCTACAAAATGACGGCAAAATGGTTAAAGCGACTTTTAGCTACTTTTGTTGAAGCGAAAGGTGATGCAATGGAAGTTGCTCAACCACAGCAAGGACAACAAGAACGTCGCACCTTAGGGGATTATGCGATCACTTATAATTTACTTGCTTCTCAAGGCTCTGATTTCCATTACCCGTCTCCTTGGACGGAATTAGGTCGTAATTTGTGGTTACCGAAAGGCGTAACAGAAGTTTGGCTTGATTGGGATGTTGAAAAGAAGCGAGTTGATGAGGCGGTATCGGTAGAGCCGACATCGCCCTCGGAGGATAAATGAGCCAGTTTTTTTATGTTCACCCTGAAACCCCGCAAGCCCGTTTAATGTCACAAGCGGTTGCGATTATTCGTAAAGGTGGCGTTGTCGTGTATCCAACCGACTCAGGATATGCCTTGGGTTGCCAACTCGAGAATAAACAAGCACTTGAACGTATCTGTCAGATCCGTCGACTAAACGATAAGCACAATTTTACATTGTTGTGCCGTGACTTATCTGAAATTGCCAACTATGCACGTGTTGATAATGCGGCATTCCGTTTGTTACGTAGCAATACACCAGGCGCGTACACGTTTATTTTCAAAGGTACGAAAGAAGTGCCACGTCGTTTAATGAACCCTAAACGTAAAACCATTGGTATCCGTATTCCTGATAATGCGATTGCTTTAGCTCTGCTTGAAGAGTTGGGTGAGCCATTAATGTCGACCAGTTTAATTTTGCCTAATAGCGATGTTGCTGAATCTGATCCTGATGATATCCGCGATAAGTTAGAGCATGCGGTCGATTTAATCATGAATGGTGGTTATTTAGGCGAGCAACCGACTACCGTGATTGATTTTAGTAATGATGAAATGGAAGTGTTACGAGTTGGCGCGGGTGATCCTGCACCTTTTAGCTAATGCTTCTACTATTTACTGTTTGAATACGTATACCCAAACTATCTGTAAATTGATAGTCAGCTAGGCTATCTTTGAGATAGCGTATTAGTGAATACTTTGGCATAATATGCGGCTATCTTTAAGATGGCTTAAAGTGTTCTGATGAGTATTTCGACGCCTGTGAAGGCGACAAAGGTTTGTCTATAATGAGTGAAAAGTTACAGAAGGTGCTAGCGCGTGCTGGCCAAGGGTCTCGTCGTGAGATCGAATTAATGATTCAAAGCGGTCGTGTGAGCATTGATGGCGTAGTCGCAAAATTGGGTGATCGTCTAGACGATTTATCTGTTCTTGTACGTATCGATGGTCACAAGATTGATCTGGTTTCGCCTGCTGATGAAGTGTGTCGTGTTCTTGCTTATAACAAACCTGAAGGTGAGTTATGTACGCGTCACGATCCTGAAGGTCGCCGAACGGTATTTGATCGTTTACCTCGTCTATCAAGTGGCCGTTGGGTTTCTGTTGGTCGATTGGATGCAAATACCTCAGGCCTATTGCTATTTACCACTGATGGTGAATTAGCTAACCGCCTGATGCACCCAAGCCGAAGTGTTGAACGTGAATACATGGTTCGCGTTTTCGGTGAGATTAACGAGAAGATGGTTAAAAACCTAGTTCAAGGTGTTGAACTAGAAGATGGTATGGCACGTTTCGAAGACGTTGTGTATTCTGGCGGTGAAGGTATGAACCATACTTTCTACGTTGTAATCACAGAAGGCCGTAACCGTGAAGTTCGTCGTTTGTGGGATTCACAAGGCGTAACAGTAAGCCGTCTAAAACGTGTACGTTATGGTGATATCTATCTAACGAAAGATATGCCTCGTGGCGGTTGGATGGAGCTTGAGCTGAAAGAAGTTAACTATCTTCGTGAAGTGGTAGAGCTTGAAGCTGAAGAAAACACAATGCTGACGGTCGAAGGCCAGAAGCGTAAACGTGGTGTTCGTCAAATTCGTCGTGCCGTACGTCGTCACGAAGAACGTGTTACTGAAACACCTCGCGGTCGTCGTGGCCGTACGAGTAACTCTGATGAACGTCGTTCTTCAACACGTAACAGTGAAGCTGAAGGGCAAAATGCACCAGTTGGGAAGCGTAAGCCGTCAGGTAAGCCTTCAACGGCTAAGCCGACACGTGGCAAGCCATCTGCTGGTAAGCCTGCGCAAGGCAATCGTCGTAAAACAGACGAAAGCAATGAGCCTGCAGGTAAGCGTAAACCGTCAGGTAATGGTGCTCAACGTCGTAACCCATTAACGGTTAAGCCACGTACGCGCCAATAAGATTCGTCTTAGTAAACAGACATAATAAAGCCGACGTGAATACGTCGGCTTTTTGTTATGTCTCATTTTTCAGATTGCTTTAAATTTAGCCTTTTGGCTGTGCATCAATGCACTGGCCATTCACATCTTTGCTTTCTGGACCCATTAAATAAAGGTACAGCGGCATAATGTCTTTAGGTGTTTTTAATAGGCCTGAATCTTCAGCTGGGAACGCTTTTGCACGCATGCCTGTGCGTGTACCGCCTGGGTTAATTGCATTGACGCGAACCGTTGTATTACACATCTCATTGGCTAAGATTTCCATCATGCCTTCAGTTGCAAACTTAGACATAGAGTAGGCGCCCCAAAAAGCACGACCTTCATGACCGACTGTCGAAGAGGTGAAAATAATACGACCATCTTCAGATTTTTTGATCAGTGGCATGATAGCTTGAGTCATCAAAAACTGTGCTTTAACGTTAACATGCATTACATCGTCAAAGGTATCTTCACCGAGTTGGTCAAATGGGCTTAATACGCCAAGTAAACCGGCATTGTGTAATACACCATCTAAACGGCCAAACTGCTCTGAAATGGTTTCAACCATATCAATATAGTGCTGCTTCGTTGCACCGCGTAAATCGAGAGGGATAATCGCTGGCTGGCTGTAGCCTAGCGTTTCAATTTCATCATAAACAGCTTCAAGTTTAGCAACGGTACGACCAAGCAAAATAACAGTTGCACCGTGTGCTGCATAACTAATGGCTGCTTGACGACCAATGCCATCACCAGCACCAGTGACTAGAATGACGCGATCTTTTAGAGAATCCGCAGCGATTTGATATTCCACGTGTAACTTCCTTATTGGTTTGTCATTATTAATATATACCCAAATAACCTTAGATGCGGGATTCTCGCTGAATCTGCGTACGTAAAGTCGCTTAGGTATATCTTTTTACTTTTCTATTGTATTGCCATAGCGGTACAGGTGGCAACTTGGTTACAATGGGAAAAGACCATCATTCTGTGATTGGTATCAATTTATTAAAGCGAGGACTTAAGATTGGAATTTTTGTTTGATTATGGGCTGTTCTTAGCCAAGATTGCGACAGTCGTTATTGCGCTTGTCGGTATCCTTGTTTTAGCGAAAGGTTTAAACGGACGTCACGGTTCACAAAAGGGTGAATTAGAAGTCACAGACTTAACTGAGCAGTATAAAAATACGGTTCATCAATTAGAAGAGCACTTATTTGATAAACCGCTATTGAAAGCACGCGATAAAGCGACAAAAAAAGAAGATAAAGAAAAAGAGAAAGCACGTCAGAACGAAATTAAAAAAGCTGCTAAAGAAGGCGATTTGTCTCACGTTCGTGAGTCTCGTTTATTTGTCATCGATTTTCACGGTAGCATTGATGCGCGTGAAGTCTCTTCTTTACGTGAAGAAGTCAGTGCCATTATTGCAGTTGCGATTGAAGGTGATGAAGTATTGCTTCGCCTAGAAACGGGCGGCGGTATGGTACATGGTTATGGTTTAGCGTCTTCACAACTTGATCGCTTGAAATCTGCGGGTATCAAGCTGACGATCTCTGTCGATAAAGTTGCCGCTAGTGGCGGTTACATGATGGCCTGTGTGGCTGATAAAATTATTTCAGCGCCTTTTGCAATTGTGGGCTCTATTGGTGTTATTGCCCAGCTACCAAACTTTAGCAAAGTGCTGAAAAAGCATGATATTGAGTTTGAACAGATCACAGCGGGCGAGTTCAAGCGTACATTAACAATGTTTGGCGAAAATACTGATAAAGCTCGTGATAAATTCCAAGTTGAAATTGAAGAAACGCATGGTTTGTTCAAAGACTTTATTGCGATTCACCGTCCAGAGTTGGATCTTGAAAAAGTGGCAACTGGTGAGCATTGGTTTGGTAATCAAGCACTGAATCTAGGGCTTGTTGATGAAATCGGCACCAGCGATGATTTCATTACACATGCTTGTAAAGATCGTGAAGTATTAAATGTTCGTTTCGTTCAACGTAAGAAACTGGCAGAAAAATTAGCGGGTGCAACAGGTGAAGCGGCAGATAACTTGTTATTGAAATGGGTAAGCCGCGGTCAACGTCCATTCATGTAATACCTGATAGTATATTGATGGTTGGCTGAGTGCTTTTATTAAGCTGGTATTATGCCAATATAGACATATCTCTGACCATCTATTTATTCAGAATGGTATTAGTTAAACAATTGTAGTTAATAAGGTTTTTCGATGGATCAAAAGTGGGCGCTGTTTTCTTTTAAAGGTCGATTAAGACGACGTGATTACTGGTTATATAGCTTGCCTGTTCTCTTGGTTACATTACCTGTCTTTTGGTATACCAGCCCAAGTAACATGGGCAATAATCAAGCGCTGAATATATTGGCTATGGTTATTTTATTTTTTGTCTTTTGGGCATCATTGGCGCTGAATATTAAGCGCCTGCATGATCGTAATAAAAGTGCTTGGTGGGCGTTGTTGACCTTTGTACCTTTAATTGGTCCTGCTTTTGTTATTGTTGAACTTGGTATGCTCGACGGTATAAAAGGAGACAACCAATACGGTCCGGATCCAAAAGGACGTTCTACCCCAACGAAAGATGATAAAAAAGAAACGATAACCATCGACATGTAAGTTGTTTGGACACTTTTTTATTGAATAATAACCCGCTTATTGGCGGGTTATTTTTTTGATTTTTAAGGTGATAACTCGTGAAAATAAACGTTGTTTTTTACTCTTTAACAACGATTTTTTTTATAATCCCTTGCGTCAACAAACAATTTACGGCTTAATCTTGCAAAGTAAACTCGGGTGACAGCTTATGCGCTAGATATTTAAACATGTTAAATACCGCAGTTGTATTGGTGGTCGGAAGACCATTGTCATCGAGGAAATATTCACCTTTAAATACCAGCACATCAGCTTTTTCTTCAACAGATGTTGCTCGCATGCCTTTAATGTAGGCATCGTGATCTTGAATCAGTTGATTGGCGATCAGTAAAAGGTTGTCTTGGGGAATTGATTTTTTATCGCTCATGATGAATGACGTCTCTGGAAGAAATACGTCATTAGTTTATTCATCTTGTCAGGAGAAAACAAATCCTTAATAACGCTGGGTATATTTTCATTCAAATGTTGAATAGTGATTAAACAAAAAGCAATTATGGAAAAAATCTGTGAGCGATGACTAAAAATCATGGTCGTGAATAGTCAAAGGCTGTCGTGAGGTGGTAATGATTAGCGCCTTTAATTACTTCATCTACTCTCTATATAGTGAAGTTTTAAACAGAATTTTGACTAATTAAAAGTGGGTTTTTGATTTTTAACGTATCATTAACAACTGTAGAAGGGGCGAGCAAACAGTTCGTTTTTCTCAAAAAGCAGTTGACCTTCTTGAATAGTAGCCCAATATTGTAATAGCGTTGACGTGCCAATTTTCTTTTTTTTAGCATGCAACTTTTTGTTTTTATTTAAAATTTAGCGAGCACGAGGACGTAATAGAGTCATTATGGGTAAATCTCTCGTTATTGTGGAGTCCCCTGCCAAAGCCAAGACTATTAATAAGTACTTGGGCAAGGACTTCATTGTAAAGTCAAGCGTTGGTCACGTACGTGATTTGCCAACGGGTGCACGTAATGCCGGAAAAAAAGCGGCAGCACAATCAACCGCAGGGTTGAGCGTTGAAGAAAAAGCGCGTCTTAAGAAAATTAAAGACCGTAAGTCTCTAATCGGAAAAATGGGGGTTGATCCCTATAACGATTGGGATGCGCATTACGAAGTGCTTCCGGGCAAAGAAAAAGTCGTTAATGAACTGCAAAAACTTGCTGCCGATGCTGATTTTGTTTACCTAGCTACCGATTTGGACCGCGAAGGAGAAGCTATTGCGTGGCACCTTCGTGAGATCATCGGTGGTGATGATGCACGTTATAAGCGAGTGGTATTTAATGAGATCACTAAAAATGCAATTCAGCAGGCGTTTGAAGAACCTGGTGAATTGAACATTGATGGTGTTAATGCTCAGCAAGCTCGACGTTTTCTTGATCGCGTTGTGGGTTTCATGGTGTCACCTCTTCTTTGGAAGAAGGTTGCCCGTGGTCTATCTGCTGGTCGTGTTCAGTCTGTAGCGGTAAAGTTGATTGTTGAACGTGAACGTGAAATTAAAGCGTTTACACCAGAAGAGTTCTGGGACATTCATGCGAATACATTGACTGTTGGTAAAGATGCACTGCGTTTGATGGTTTCTCAGCAGGCGGGTAAAGCTTTCCGTCCGGTTAATGAAGCACAAACCATGGCGGCTAAATCTGTACTTGATAGTGCAGAGTACAAAGTGGTTGATCGTGAAGATCGCCCAACCAGCAGCAAGCCTTCAGCACCTTATATCACATCAACACTGCAACAAGCGGCAAGTACCCGTCTTGGTTATGGTGTAAAACGTACAATGGGTTTGGCTCAGCGTCTATATGAAGCGGGTTATATTACCTACATGCGTACCGATTCGACTAACTTGTCGAATGATGCGGTTGAAGCTGCACGTGAATTTATCGGTAGCGAATACGGTGAGAATTATCTCCCGAAAGAAGCGATAAAGTACGGTAGCAAGAAAAATGCACAAGAAGCGCACGAAGCAATTCGTCCTTCAAGTGTTGAAGTACAAGCTGAAAACCTAGAAGGCATGGATGCGGATGCAGTTAAGTTATACGACTTAATTTGGCGTCAGTTTGTATCTTGCCAGATGGTGCCAGCAAAATACGATTCAAGCACAATTACAGTTCAAGCTGATGAGTTTACGCTTAAAGCGAAAGGACGTATTTTGCGCTTTGCAGGTTGGACTCTAGTACAGCGTCCATCTGGTAAGAATGAAGATACGACATTGCCTACCGTTCACGTTGGCGATGTTATGAAGTTAGAAGGCGTTGAGCCTAAACAACACTTCACTAAGCCACCAGCGCGCTTTACAGAAGCTGCATTGGTTAAAGAATTAGAGAAGCGTGGCATTGGTCGTCCTTCAACATACGCATCAATTATTTCTACGATTCAAGATCGTGGTTATGTGCGTGTCGATCAGCGTCGATTCTATGCAGAGAAAATGGGTGAAATCGTTTCGGATCGTTTAGATGGAAGCTTCCCTGATCTGATGGATTTTGATTTCACTGCTCGCATGGAAGGTAACCTAGATAAAATCGCTGAAGGCGAAAAGAACTGGAAAGCCGTTCTTGATAACTTCTTTAGCGACTTCACTACCGAGCTTGAAAAAGCCGAGTTAGATGAAGAAGAAGGTGGCATGAAGCCAAACAATATCGTTGTTACTGATATTGAATGTCCTACATGTTCTCGTCCTATGGGTATTCGTACAGCATCGACTGGCGTATTCTTAGGGTGTTCTGGTTATGCACTTCCGCCAAAAGAGCGTTGTAAAAAAACGATTAACTTAGGTGATGAAGACGGCATTGTAAACGTACTTGAAGAAGACGTTGAAACTGCTGCATTGCGCGCTAAGAAGCGTTGTCCTAAATGTGACACCGCAATGGATGCATACCTGATTGACCAAGATCGTAAATTGCATGTTTGTGGTAATAACCCAAGCTGTGATGGTTACATTGTTGAGAAAGGTGAGTTCAAGCTGAAAGGCTATGAAGGACCACTGATTGAATGTGACAAGTGCGGTTCAGACATGGAACTGAAAACAGGTCGTTTTGGTAAGTACATGGGTTGTACGAGTGAAGACTGTAAAAATACTCGTAAGATTCTGAAGAATGGTGAGATTGCACCACCTAAAGAAGATCCTGTACATTTGCCTGAGATTCCATGTACTCAAGATTCTAATGCGTATTTCGTTTTACGTGACGGTGCTTCTGGCTTGTTTATGGCTGCAAGTACTTTCCCTAAATCGCGTGAAACACGTGCGCCGCTTGTGTCTGAACTAGTACGCTTTAAAGATCGCTTATCGCCTAAGTTCTATTACTTAGCAGAGGCGCCGACAGAAGATCCGGATGGTCGTGAGACTGTTGTTCGCTTTAGCCGTAAGAGCAAAGAGAACTACGTTCGTACTGAAGTCGACGGCAAGCCATCAGGCTGGACTGGCCTTTACGTTGACGGTAAGTGGGAAATTACCGATAAGCGCAAAAAGCCAAAGAAAGAAAAAGCTGAAAAAGAAGATAAATAAAATAACCGCCGAAAGGCGGTTTTTTTTACGTTTTTATCGGTCATCGGCATTATTATTCAAATAATGCTGAAATATTACCAAAATCTAGGACTAATTCTTAGTTGCTATTTTTAATGATGAGTATGTCATTAATGTCGTATGTTTGTTTAATCGTATCTGTCAGTTGTACTTTGTTATGAGCATTAAATGTTAATAATGCGTTTGTTTTTTCAATTTAAAATAAGTTATAACTTTTTGGAATAATGTAATAAGCGCTACATCACAATGTGAATTAATATCCACAAATATAATCCGGCTTAATTAAAGCGAGGGATTAATTATGACAAAAAAATTAGATCTTATGCCTGTTATAAAAACGACACTCATTGTTATGGCTGTTATTTTTGTTTCGCAGGTGTTAATAGGTAAACAAGTTATTTCATTTGGTTCTGTAAGTATTCCAATTCTACCCATGTTATTTGCGGTAATGATTGGTATGGCTATTTCATTAGTGGTAGTTCGAGACAAAATAAAATTATGGGGCAAAGTCTTTACTGAAAAAGAAGAATCATTTGCATCTAATATGGTCGGCTTTTCTCTTTTAATTCTAGGCACTCAATATGCTGGAATGATTATCCCTAATATCGATAATATTTTAGAAGCCGGTGTGCCATTAATTTTCCAAGAACTCGGTAATTTATTACCAATATTTATTGCGATTCCTCTTGCTGTTAAGTTTGGTTTAGGCCGTGAAGCCATTGGTGCATGTTCATCTATTAGCCGTGAACCCTCAATTGCCGTTGTTCAAGGGAAGTATGGAACAGGCACACCAGAGTATATTGGTGTTCTTGCTATTTATCTTTGTGGTTCGGTGATTGGTACACTTTGGTTCAGTGTATTAGGTAGCCTTGGGTCACTGACAGGTCTTCATCCATTGGCATTAGCCGCAGGTAGTGGCGTTGGCAGTGGTTCGATGCTGAGTGCAGCATCTGGTGCTTTAGTGAGTACGCTGAGCCCTGATATGGCTGCTCAAGCATTAAGTATCGCGGCAGCATCTAACTTACTTTCATCTGTGATTGGTGCCTTGTCTCTTACATTTATTGGCTTACCACTTGCTGAATTCATGTATAAAATTTGCAACAAAAAAGAGGTAGCGACTAATGCTTAAATCTATTCATGATATGAAATTTGTGTTCCTTGCTTTAGCTCTGGCTATTTTCACTGAAACATTAACGACGGGAACACCTTTATTCAGTATGTGGGACAGTGCCGTTGCCATGTCGGTAATTGTATTCTTAGCATTAGTAACAAAGCATTATATTAATTCACCATTACCTGCTTTTGCATATGCAACTCTTATTGGCATCGCAATTTGTTTACCTGATACTGTGGTTCGAACTTTCTTCTTAGATTCAATTGGGAAGGTTGGTTTCTTATCTTGTTGTGTTCCGCTACTTGCTTTCGCTGGCTTATCTGTTGGCGGCAAGATGGAAGAACTTAAAAAACTATCGTGGAAGATTGTTGTTTTATTCCTAGTTGTATCGACTAGCTGTTTCTTTGGTGCATCAATGATCGCGCAAATCGGCTTCACAATGAAAGGTATTATTTAATGACGTTAGGTAAATTTAAATTAAACGCAAACGTATTAGAACTACGAGAGTTTAGTATTAACACCCGTCGTCACCTTCATATGATTCCTGAATTATCAGGAGAAGAAGTTGAAACATCATCATATTGTAAATCACTGATGGTCGATTTTGGTTATCAGGTAACGTCTTATGATGGGTATACTGGTTTTATAGCCGATCTGGTTATTGACACTTCATTGAAGACGGTTGCATTTCGTGCAGATATGGATGCACTTGAAATGGATGACTTAACGGGTAATGAGTATTCATCGGCGAATAAAGGCCGTGCGCATAACTGTGGTCATGATACACATATGACTATTGCATTAACTGCTGCAAATTACTTGGCAAATAACCAAGAAGAATTACGCCACAATGTTCGATTTATCTTCCAAATGGCTGAAGAAGATATGCGTGTTGATGGCGCCAATAAAATGGTTGAACTTGGTTGTATGAATGGTGTTAATGAAGTTTATGCCCTTCATAATGATGCTGCACAAGAATGTGGTACCGTATTAGTTAATAACGGTATTATGTCTTCATATGGCTGTGCATGGACACTTGATATTCAAGGCGTATCAGCACATGGTTCAACACCACATAAGGGCCTTGATGCTATTCGTGAAGGTGCGCGTATTGTTGAGGATATGGACTACATTGTAGCCAAGAAAACGAATCCATTTTCGCCTGCTGTTTTCGTCTGTGGGATGTTTAATGGCGGTACGATTCCAAATGCAGTCGCTGCAAATGTTCAGGCTCGTGGCACTATCCGTTCTATGGATTCTGAAACCGATCAGGTGTTGAAAAATAGCTTTTCATCCCTTGTTGCTCAAAGTGAGTTACGTGGTTATACCACGTCGATCACTCATTGTGGTTACCCAGCCATTATTAATCATCAATTTGCTTACGACCGTGTTGTTCTGGCTGCGAATAAAACAGTTCCATCTGAATTGCTTAATGCTAATTGTACACCCATGACTGGCAGTGAAGATTTCAGCTTGATGATTGAAGCGACAGGCGATAAGTGCGGCGCTATGTTCTTTTTAGGTTCAGGCAATAAGGAAAAGGGCATTTGTAATTATTTGCATTCAAACCCTTACTTTGTCGATGAGGATTTCTTGCTTGTAGGTGCTCAAATCTTTATTAATTTAGCCACTGATTAACTGGGCTATTTGCTCATATCTTTAATTTAATTGAAGGTAATCCTACTCAGATACTAGTTGCTACTATGTACCTGAGTGGGACTTTTTAGTAGCGTGGTAATTCAAATTCTTGAGATAATTTAATTATTTCATTGTTCGTTGAGTGCGCAATCACTTCCATTACTTCTTGTTTCAAGTGCGGGGCAAAGCTTTCAATGAAGTCATACATATGCTTTTGTAAGAAGACATTTCTGCTATAGCAAATCCAAGCGTCACAATCCGGTATGATTCCTTTTAGAGGAATAGCAACGATGTCACCGTCGCATATTTGTTTAGCGGCAATTGTCGCAATGATACCGATACCAAGATCCATGCTTACGTATTGCTTTATTACGTCTACATCCATTGCAGTCATGAAATAAGTCGGCGTTATTCCTTGTTCTGCAAATGCTTTATCTTGTGCTATTTTCCCTGTAGATCCAGAATCATAACTAATCAGGTTGTACTTACTGATCATTTCTAGGGTGATGTCTTTTTCTTTTCTCAACGGGTGATTCGATGGGAGGATAAGGCTTAGTGACCATTTATAAGCTGGAAGGACGATCAGATCTTTATCTCGTTCTACGTCTTGAGCAACAATAGAAAAGTCAGAATGCCCTTTTTTGATAATAGCGCCATTCTCATCGGGGTGTGCAGCTCCAATGTGAAAGGTAATATCAGGATGCTTCTTTACAAATTTCTCGACTGTCTTAGGCAATAAGAATCGTGCAATCGTGTTGGTTGTATAGATGTTCAAGCATCCACCTTCAGGATTGAGGTAATCTCTGGAGATTGCGTATATCCGCTCTTCCACAGCCAGCATTTTCATGCCTTCGTCAATTATCTGTTTACCAATACTGGTAATAGCGTTTAGATTTTTACCTTTACGCTCGAAGATCTTAACACCAAGTTCTGCTTCAAGCAGGCCTATTTGCTTACTTACTCCTGGCTGCGTGGTATAGATACTTTTTGATGCTGCTGAGATATTTAGATCATGATTTACTATCGCTCTTAGATAGCGTAGCTGTTGTAGTTTCATTTAAACGTACCTGAGAATAAGTATTAAAAACCCCGCTCGATAGCAGGGCTTAGGTATTTAGTTACTTACTTACTTACTTACTACACTCTATCGCTATACTGCTAATGGCAAATAGTGTTCCATTATGAGTCTTATGGCGATCCCTGATCATAAGTTTCAAAAAGTGATAAGAAGTATTAATGCGATCGATAATTCCATTATCAACAAGAATTGGCATATTCTCTACTCCTTGTTATCTCATTGTATTTATCCGGAAAAAAGCGAGTAAATCAAAGCTTAATGTGGGTTTGTTTTTCTATTTTTAACCCTGAAATTAGTGTAATCGTTCATGATGCCATAATCAATGACAATCAAATACCAAGCCTAGTTAACAAGAGTACATGGTATTTGATCGCCGAACTTGTCGCTGGTTACGCAGCAGGTATGCCGCTATGAAATCGGAACATATCGTCTTCAGTGTTAATTAACGCAGCTTCTTTTTCACCTATGATACGAATACGGTCTGAAATGTTGTGCCCTGCAATTTGTTCTGCGAGTTGTAAATAATCTTGATAGTGGCGGGCTTCTGAGCGTAATAATGAAATATAGAATTTCTGTAATTCGTCATCCAAAAATGGGGCTAATTTAGCAAAGCGCTCACAAGATCGTGCCTCGATATATGCGCCAGCAATCAATTTATCAATTAACGTTGCAGGTTCGTGTGTACGAACAGCTTTCATTAGGCCTTTCGCATAACGACCTGCACTTAAATTACTGTAAGGGATATCACGGCTTACCATGATATCTAATACTTGTTCAAAGTGGTGGAACTCTTCTTTGATTAAGCGAACCATTTTATCGATAAGTTCAGGACCATGTACAAAGCCGTCTTTGGCAACTAAAGGGGCTGACAATCCATTTTTTTTGCCATGAAAGGCATCTGTATTTCGCACTCTGCCATAGACAAAATCTTCATAAGGTTTTGCCCATTCGAGTAATGCTTTCCCACTATCTGCATCTACCGCGTATTTGCGGATCAGCCACATGGCCGTTTGGCTTGCTTTTAGCTCGCAGTTACAGTGATCGACCAGTAATCCTGTTAAGTTTTCGGGTTTAATGGCTTCGTTTATCCAAGCATCAGGGGTTTCACAGTATAAGAACTGTTTGATAGGCGAGAGTAGCTCGTCAATCATCTGTTGAGTTTTATTCATAATCGATTCTATCTAGTGGTATGTTTCTGCGTAAATATTAAATGATTACTCGACTCTTAGTAGCGATATAAAATAGCGCAGTCGTAAAAAAGGTCGCACCAGCGACCTCTTCAATAATTATCGATGTTCAATATCAGCCTTATGCTGTCTGGTGTTTACCATTTGCGTTTTGGCTGGAACAATACATCCAATTCATCTTGTTCTTTATCAATGATTTGTTGGCGTTCTTGCTCGTGGTTTTGTGATTGACTATTATCAATTTCACTTAGCATAACTTGCAGCTTTTCACGGGCTTTATTGGAGTAGTTATCATTCTTGCTAGACAGAACATCAATGCCTTTTTTCAACAATTGTTTGGCTGTACCCAGTTGGCGTTTCAGACGAGCATCGTTAGCTCGTTTAACGACATTTTCAATGTTAATTCGTAGCTGAATACCTTCAAGGCGAGCATTTTCTGTTACAAAAGCTTGAGTCGCTAGGCGACCTTTACTGTGTTCATTTTTAATGATCGTTTTGAGGCGCTTAACCAGTTGTAACATGCCGATGGCTTGCTTATCTGTACTTGGTGTTTTGAAGCTTGCCACATCCGCATTCGAGTAATTAGCTTGTAAGTGTTTAATTTGTTCAGCAACATTTTTAATACGTGCTGGTAGGCTCTTTTCCGTAGGATCTGTATCGCTCATAGATTGTAAGGCGAATAAGATACGCTGATTTAGGCAGACTAATAATTCTTTGCTGTAAGGTAAGTGATGCGCATTACCAATTAGGTCTTCAGTCGCATCTATAACGGCGATATGTTTTGCCAGTTCTTGTTGTTTCTCACTCTCTAAACGTTGGCGGTACTGAATTATAACGTTATAGCCAACGATCAATATCAGCAACAAGGCAAATAGGCCTATTACTAAAGGTATACTCATAAGATACGTCTATCTTCCATGCGATTTTTTAGTCGAACTTGTAAGATACACCATCTATCTTTTTGGTGATAGCGAGATCCCTCAAAGTTAATAGGAATTGTGTTAATTTGAGTTATATGCCAGTTAAAAGAGATAATTTAATAAAGATTTAAAGGCAATAAGTAGACAGCCTTGGTGTTAATGAGAAAAAGAGCAAACAAACATCATTAAAACCCGTACAATTGATATGAATTACATGGTTACAGACTGATATTAATCTCGTTGAATAGTTATCCCCGAAATTTTCAATGCTTACTTGTAATTGGTATCAAATGTAATGGACTATAGTTGGGCGGTATCATGAAATTACAACAAATAAGATATATCGTTGAGATTGTGGACCATAATCTTAATGTTTCCTCTACTGCAGAGAGTTTATATACGTCACAGCCTGGCATTAGTAAGCAAGTACGTTTACTTGAAGATGAGCTAGGTGTTCAAATTTTTGAACGCAGCGGTAAGCACCTAACAAAAGTAACTCCTGCTGGTGTTGATATAGTGCGTATTTCTCGTGATATTTTATCTCGAGTTGAAAGCATTAAAGCCGTTGCTGGTGAGCATACTCACCCTGAAATAGGTACATTGAATATAGCAACGACTCATACTCAGGCTCGTTATGCATTACCTCATGTTATTAAGTATTTTACGGCTCGATACCCCAAAGTGTCGTTACACATGCATCAAGGTACGCCTTCCCAGATAGCAGATGCTGTCGGTAATGGTACGACAGATTTTGCTATCGCAACTGAAGCTCTGCATTTATATCAAGATATAATTATGTTGCCTTGTTATCACTGGAATCGTTCGATTGTTGTTAGAGCTGATCACCCATTAGCGAAAAAAGCAGATATTACTATTCATGATTTAGCCGCTTATTCGTTAGTGACCTATGTGTTTGGTTTTACAGGGCGTTCTGAGCTTGATAGCGCATTTAACCGTTCCGGTTTAACACCGCGAATTGTATTTACAGCAACCGATGCAGACGTTATTAAAACCTATGTACGTTTAGGTATTGGTGTTGGTGTTATTGCAAGTATGGCGATGGATCCTGAGGTGGATAGCGATCTTGTTAAGATTGATGCAAGTCATATCTTTGAAGCAAGCACGACGAACATTGGTTTTAAGAAAGGTACATTTTTACGTGCCTATATGTATGATTTTATGGAACGCTTTGCTCCGCATTTAACACGAGAAACGGTTGATCAAGCTGTTGCATTGAAAACGAATGAAGAAATTGAAGCCTTGTTTGCAAGTATGGATTTACCTGTACGCTAACCATTTCCTTTTAGTTTTTAATGACAATATTAAAAAAACGCTGAGTTAGCGTTTTTTTTATGTCTGCTTACTGATGCCGGTGAGATGAGAGTGACACAATTAGTCGCAGCACTATGGAGAAATTAGTATAAAATATCGGCCAATTAAACTATACAGTATTTGAGAACGACTACATGGCTGGCTATGCCCAACAATTTCGACAACTTGATGATGTACTGTCGAGAAATAAAGCGTTTTGGCAATTTATGCCTTTTGCTGAAAAAGACAGTGTATGGTTGCAAACACACCCCGAGATGTGTGCATGGCTGAACAGCTTAACTGAGCAACAACTTGAAGAATTAAATGCCGATAGTGATCAATTGGTCGCCGCTTTATCTAGCTGGATTCCAGACGCTGCTGTGTTGCACCAATTATCGCGATGCCAGCCATTAGCATCAATGGATATCGATGTGCCATATGGCTTAAATACGGGTATTCCAGGGCGAAAGTGGACTCAAATAAATGCTTTTAATGCGGCATTACCGCGTTTGCAATTACCTTGGTTAGAGTGGTGTGCAGGTAAAGGGCATCTTGGCCGTATTTTGGCGGCAACTCATGATATGCCAGTCACGAGCTTAGAGTGGCAGCAGCAGCTTTGTGTTGATGGTGAAGCATCTGCTAAGCAACTTAAATTACCGATTCATTTTGTACAAGCTGATGCATTTGATGAGAGTAGTGATACGCATATTCAATCGAAACAACATGCTGTTGCACTACACGCATGTGGTGATCTACACGTGTCGTTATTACAGCGAGTGGTAGAGCGGCAAGGTGCTGCGGTAAGTGTGTCGCCGTGTTGTTATCATTTAATTCGGTCTGAAATATACCAACCGCTTTCACATGCAGCGAAACAAAGTACGATTTCATTAAACAAACATGATTTACGTTTACCATTACAAGAAACAGTTACTGCAGGAAAGCGTGTTCGACGCCAACGTTTTTTAGAAGTCAGTTTTCGTTTAGGTTTTGACTCGTTACAGCGGCATCTGCTAAATAATGACGAGTATTTACCCGTTCCCAATGTACATAAAGCATTATTAAATGAAGGCTTTGCGGCATTTTGCCTATGGGCTGCTAAAAAGAAAAATATAGAGCTAAGACCTAATATTGATTTTGAATATTGGCAGCAAGAAGGCGAGCGACGACATGGCATTATTGAACGAATGGAATTAGTTCGTCAGCTATTTCGACGCCCGCTAGAAATATGGCTAGTACTTGATCGTGTTTGTTATTTAGAGCAGTCAAATTATGACGTATCCCTAGGCACATTCTGTGATAAACCGGTAACACCACGAAATATACTTATTCATGCTGAGCGTAAAGGTAGCTAGCAACGACAGACAAGGGCTAAACAAAAGATGGACACCACAACACTGATTTATTGTGCTCTCGCATTGGCTGCGGGTTGTTTTGTTCAAAGTACTGTCGGTTTTGGAATGGCAATTGTTTCAGCTCCAATTATTTATTTCTTTGAACCTAAATTTGTGCCGGGCGTTATTACGCTAGTGGGCTTTTTTCTCGCGTTGATTAACATGTGGCAGTATCGGCAAATGTTATCGTTTAAAGGCTTAACTGCAGCATTTGTTGGTCGTGTACCTGGCACTATCGTTGCTGGTGTTTTACTGCTGTATATTACGTCTGAATCCTTGGCGTTAGTGCTGGGTATTGGCGTGTTATTAGCGGTTGTTATCAGTTTAACGAAAGTGCGTATACGACCTACGCCTAAAGCGCTTTTTTGGGCGGGTTTTGCATCTGGTGTTATGGGAACAAGTACCAGCATCGGCGGACCGCCAATGGCATTAGTATTACAACATGCAGAAGCAGGTAAATTACGCGCAAATCTTGCTGGGTATTTTGCGTTTAGCTGTTTGCTATCGTTAGTTGCCTTGTCTATCACTGGGCATTTTAGCTGGTGGCATTTTAAGTATGGAATGATGTTATTACCCGCGCCCTTAATGACTACATGGTTCGCATTCCGAGTTCAGCATTTAATTAAGGCTGAATGGCTGCGTTATGCCCTTTTAATTTTATGCTCTGTGTCTGGTGCGTTGGCAATGTGGCAAGGGTTGAGCCCTTTCGTAGCATAAAGGTATTTGTGCCTCAAGATGCAGGGTTCGTCATAAAAAAGATCTCGTTAGAGACCTTTTTTATATCGCTAATTATTGTGTATGACAAAGACTATGATTAGGTGATTCTGGGACTTCATTCAACAGTGCAAACCCAGATTCTTCCAATTGATGAGCAGGCATGGGCTTTGCTAAGTAATAGCCTTGGCAATAATCAAAGTTACACATTTGCAAATACTGTAATTGCTCGATTGTTTCCACACCTTCAGCAACGACTTTTAAATCCAACTTTTCACAAATTGCTTTAGTAGCTTCGACAATGGCGTGACTTCCTTTATGATTTCCTTGTACAAAGCTTTGATCAAGCTTTACTGTGCTAATAGGCAGGTCTTGAAGTTGTGATAAAGACGAGTAACCGGTGCCAAAATCATCAAGATAGAGTTCGATTCCCAATGCCGCAAGGTCTTCTAAGCATTGTTTTGCATCATCATATTCCTGCAGCATGGTTGATTCTGTTAACTCAAGCGCTAACTGTGCTGGGTTAATATTATAACGTTGGATCATCGCTTCAATGGTTGGAGCCAAACTTGCCTGTAATTGCGCTCTCGATAAATTAACACTCATCATGAATGCTTGGTCATACTTTTTTTGCCATGCTGCTAGCTGTAAACAAGCCGTTTTTAATATCCATTTACCAAGCGGGACTATTTGGCCCGTTTCTTCGGCTAGTGGAATAAATTCGGCTGGTGACACTTGGCCTAATTCTTCATCATACCAACGAATTAACGCTTCAAATCCTTTCAATTTTCGCGTTTTTAGATCAATGATTGGCTGGTAATACAGCTCGAACGCTTCCATTTCTAAAGCGAGTGTTAAATGATGGCGCAATATCATTTTTCGATACAATGCATCCGCCATATCAGGTGAAAAGTGATGGCTACAGTTTCTCCCTCGCAGCTTAGCACGGTGCATGGCCATATCTGCTTGAGTGACTAATGTTTCAATATTATCAGCATCATTGGGGTAGCTAGCGGTACCAATACTACAACCAATTGATAATTCTCCTACTTCTTTTAAGTGAAAAGGCTTATTCAGCTTGGTAATAATATTTTTAGCAAAAGAAAGTGTGTCTTGAACATTACGGTGTTCAACTTGAATTATGAATTCATCGCCACCGAAACGCGCTAAGAGCCCTTTATGTTGCAGGGTTTCTTTTAGGCGTATTGCTATTGCTTTTAATAACTTATCACCAATAGCATGGCCATAAGTGTCATTGATCATTTTAAAACCGTCGATATCGAGGAATAACAAACTATAGGGCTGTTGTTGATGGATTGATTCGTTTATCGCGTTTGAAATGCCACGGCGGTTTAATAAATCAGTTAAGAAATCATGTTCTGCATTATATTTTGCTTTCCTTAATTTCTCTTTTTCTGGGCTGATATTAGTAAGATGCAAGAGTAGTTGCTGTTTATCTTTTAACCACTTTCCTTCGATATCAAACCAAAGGTGACTTTGACCCGTCCAACATAGTTTTTTGTAGTGAATCGTACCGTCTGTTTTTGCTTTATTGAGCCATGAGTCAGCACTACTGATATCACCAAGAAAGTTTGCGAGATCGTGCAGATATTTACCGAAAGAAAGGGTAAAGGCATTGTTAGCACTGACTAACTTTCCTTCCTTACTAAAAAGTAAGGCAAGGTTTGAGCAATCAGTGAAGGCGAGGTCACGTTGTAAAGTTGATTCTTCAGCGATGACTTCGACTAACATTGCAGTACGACCATCGGGTAACTTAAGACCAGAGAATACACATAATGCTTTTTTTAAAATTTGTTTTGGTGTGAAATTCCACCAAGTTTTAATTATTTCATCTTTATTAAAACGTAAGCGGTAACCATTTAATGTGGCTTCTACTGCTTCAGACATATCGTGAGCAAGATCACGAGAGGTTAATTCATTTAAGGAATCGGCTTCCCAAAGCGGTAAAGCGCTTAAATTAGCCCAGATGATTGTCTTATTATCAATATCAAAAACCCAAATAGGGCTCTGAAGGTGATTGAAGGGGAAAAAAGTCTGATTTAACAACGGTACTATGACATTGATTAGCTCAAATGGTATTGTCAGAATAGCTTAAAAACGATGTTTTAAATATGAATTTAACCACAAATCGTGATGTTACTTCATTTCTATCATTTTCAAATCATTAAGAACTTGATAGGTGGAAATAAAATCAAGATAAACTATTTTATTTCCACCTTATGCTCTGTTTTTTAGTTTAATGCGAGTTTTACTTGAAAACCGAAAAATTGACGATCATAAGGAGCACCTGCATTAAGCGCAAAATTAGCTGCATTTGTGTCGCCAAACCATGGGGTGTAACTGAAGCTAACATCTGCATCACCATTCCACATATCTGTTATCCAATAGTGAATGTGACCGACAGGGTTTAAGAAGAATAAGGTGACATCACCAACAGCCTTAGATCCCATGACCTCACCGCCGCGAGCTGTAATTTCTAATTCCTTTTGGAACATCAACTCACCGACCGCAGCACCAAATAAGGGGGTGACGATAATATCTTGAATGGAGGGTACTTCAGCAAACGCTTCTACACCATATTCCCAGAAGAAAGTAGACATGGTTGCGGAGTATAAAAATGACTCCCATTCGTCAAAACCCGAATGACGTGCTGCAGTATAATAAACACCACCAAAGTAAGGGTGCATAATATAGTTTAAAACGTGGTCATCTTGATCCCAAACAGGCCCTTGACTTACGTTATCCCACCACTTACTACCGAGGTTGCTTAGGTTACGATCGTCTTCATCCCAATTGGTAACACTTTCAGGCAGTAATGTCATTGCAGCGACGGTTGCAAGGCTTAAGCCAAAGATGGTGTAAGACTGTTCAAGCAGGTAATCCCAATCTTTTTCTGATGAAACAGACAGGTGCATCGGAATTGTATTTACCGCATTATCTGCAAACAAAGGTGCTTGCTCTGTTTTGCTTTTATCATCAGGTGAAGACAAACGGTATGAAGGTTGTGCCCCATATTCTAAAAATATACCCTGATTATCGTAACCTTGATTTTGGAATGGCTTATTCATTGTTATGTCATTACGAGTTGTATCGCGCCCGCTAAGAGGGTTTACGTAACTCTTTGTGTCATAACTAAAATTGTTTTTTGCATCATCCCAAGCAAAAACGGATGAACTGAATGTACAACCAAGGATAAGTGAAGATAAAAGTGTATTGCGCAATTGATGCCCCAGTTTTAAAAGATTTTGCCATTTGCTACTGCTGTTTACTTATTGGATCAGTAATTTTATTTGCGTCAAAATGGTTGGTTGCATATGGCAGGTGAATGCTAATGGCTCCAACATATTGCCAATCCAATAGGTTATGCGTAAAGGTGTAGTGCAACGTGTTATGTGTGAGCGAATTATTACTGAAAACAGGTAAAATACCTAGTAATAAATATAAAGGGGAGTGTGTACAAGCTCTGGGGCTAAGAGCTTGTACAAGAAGAGATTTCTAATTAATTCAGTGGCTTATTGCATGGTGTGCAAATGGTTATCCGACGGAAGGGATGATCCCAATCATTTGTAACAATTGTGCAGAGATGATAAGTATTCCAATACTTGTCACAGTAATTAATGCCGGTGTGCCTCCACGAACTTGGTAAGTTGCTGTCTTTATTTCTTTATCTGTTGTTGTCGTATGTGTTTCTTTTCCTACTGGTAGAGTGTTTATTTGCTTACGCTGAGCTCGCACCATCGCAACAGGTAGAAAAATAGCCAAAATAACCAGTGCTATCGCCGCATAGCCCAAGGCCATGATAAAGCCCTGTGGGTAGAATAGGGCAAAGCAAAGAGGTGGAACAAAGGTCACCAGCGCTGTTTGCATACGACCTTTTACTTGATTATCACGATTTAAAATATCAGAGATAAAATCAAATAAGCCTAAACTCACCCCTAGGAAAGATGTTGCCAAGGCTAGGTCAGCAAACACTGATACAGATTGGCTAACGAGCGGGTTATGTAAAATATTGCTCAATGTTGCTATAAACGAACCCAGTGTTGTACTTGCCATTAAATCGGGTTGACCAAGTACACCTTGGCTTGCAACTTGCCATAGTATGTAGACCATCAGTGGTGTGGCAGAGCCAACGACCATTATTTTACGCAGTGCTTTAATGTCCAAACCTACATAACGAACAATGGACGGAATGCTACCGTGAAAGCCAAAAGAGGTGAAAATGACGGGCAGTGCTGAAATGATTAACCCTTTCTGGATAGGCATCTCAACTAAATGAACACCTTGAACATGCGGCATTAATAGAAAAAGCATAACGGCTAATGCGATAACTTTTAATGTGAACAATATGCGATTAACCATATCGACTGAATGTGTACCTATAGATACAACCGTTGCAATAATGACGGTAAATCCAACTGTACCTACTTGAGGGGCGAGATCCAGTCCCATCCAATTCGTTAACTTATCATTGAGCTGGCTGCCGCCGCCTGCAATGTATGCTGCACATAATGCGTAAAATAGGAACATCATTGCGAAGCTGGCAATCACTTGACCTTTGCGGCCCAATAGTTGATGTGCCAGGGTATGCAATGTTGCATTTTTATCGGCATGTTGGTGTACCTCTAGCATTAATAGAGCGGTATAAATCATTAATGCCCAAATACCCACCATCGTTAATGTTGCTGCGGTGAACCCCAAACCTGCTGATGCGAGAGGGAGAGCCAGCATTCCCGCCCCGATTGTTGTGCCTGCGATGATCAGCGTACTGCCGAAAGTTTTACTCATATTCATTGAAGTCATTGTTCCTAGTTATATTTATGTTCATAAAACTTTACACTTAATCACGCTATTGTGGCTATCGATAGTCAGTGTCGTAATGAAAGGTATTCACGTTTTTTACTCATTATTCAGTAGTAATATGTAGGTATGAGGCAATTGACCTGACCTATATGCTGGGTAGTACCTTAATGCTAGTTTTCTTTACTGTCAACTTTTGATGGTTTTTCTGTAAATATATATTTACACCTTGATGGGTTGATATCTGCGATAAGAAAGACTGAATTGATGGAGAAGAGTAACGCATTGATCTCTTCAGCTTTAATCAGAGAACAAATTCTCGCTGAAACGAGTATCTTGAGGTAACTTGGGTATATAAATCGATGATATACAAAGATGAGGGAAGCCATGTTACAAGTTGCGATGATTAGCACCGGAGAAGAAGTGTTGCACGGTGATATTGTGGATACTAATGCTGCGTGGTTATCACGTCTATTTTTTGAACGTGGTTTCGCGTTATCTAGACGTACGACTGTCGGCGATCAACTTGAAGGTTTAGCGGCTGAAATTGAGCATTGTAGCCTAACCTCTGATGTGGTTATCGTAAATGGTGGGCTTGGACCTACAAGTGACGACTTAACGGCTCAAGCAGCTGCCATTGCGGCTGATGTGGGTTTAGAGCAATCTGATTATTGGGTTGAACAGATGCGTGAAAAGTATCAAAAACTCAATCTTGTTATGCCCCAATCTAATTTGAAGCAGGCAATGCTACCCGAAGGTGCCGAGTTACTTGAAAACCCGATAGGTACAGCTTGTGGGTTTGCGATGAAATTAAACCGCGCTTGGATCTTTTTTACGCCTGGTGTGCCAAGTGAATTTAAAAAAATGGCGCAAGAGCAAATCTTAACGCGCTTAAAAGCCACATATACTGAAACGGAAAAGTTGGACTGCCATCGTTTTTATACCTTTGGTTTATCTGAGTCAGGTATTGGCGATACTTTAGCGTCTGTTTCGCTGCCGAAAGGGTATGAGTTGGGTTACCGTTCGTCGTTGCCGTTTATTGAAGTGAAGCTGTTTGCACCAGCTGCAGATACCTATGCACTTGCTTTCCAGCAACAGATGATTGATTTACTTGGTGAAAATGTCGTGAGTATTGGTCAGACACTTCCTGAGCATGTAGGTGCGCAATTGGTGGCGAAACAACTGACACTCGCTTTGGCGGAGCAATACTCTGGGGGATGGCTGACTAATTGGTTGCAAGATTATCCCAATGCGAAAGCGCAATTACGCCAAGGGTGGATGTTAGGGACGGTAGAGGCGGCAGAGTTAGCCGCTTCAGATCAATTGGCGTCGGCATTGGCGATGGCAACTGCATCGCGTGAAAATACAACATCAGATATCGCGCTGGTTTCAGGGCCAATTTATGATGGAAAAGTGGCGGTTGCGATGGCGACCCCCGACGGTGATTGGGCACAAGTTATTTCAACTAAACGACAATATGGCTCACGAGATATGCGTAGCTTGATCGCAACGGTGATGTTAGACATGTTACGCCGTTGGTTGGATGCTCAGCCTGTGATGGGGCAATTCAGCTCTCTGAATCGCGAAAGTGAGATATTCTTAACAAGTTGATTTCACGCAGAGAGCAACGTCTGCATAACAACGCCTACATGATGATGAAATAGTAAAAGAAAGTGCAGTTAGTCTACACTTTCTTTTTGGGGTCAGTGCCTAGGCTGGTTTAACGTGAATATTTGCAACATATTCATCTTCTGCCCAATACAGACGCTCTGCCACATGCGCTTCTTCGTTGAGTGTAACGTCACGTAAGACTCGATCTTTGAAGGCGTGATAACCCGCTTTATCAATTAAGTGACCCATATGCATGTACACTGGAGTGCCTGCTAGAATCTCTTTCTCGAAGGCAAACAAGTTGTTCAATACTTGATGAATAACGTCTTCTGTTACCCAGTTTAAAAATAATTTGCCGACGCGCGGTGTGCGCTTTGATGTTCGTCCGCCCAATTTCACCATGTACAACTGCTTGGGGTTACGTTGCCATGCCAAGGTTGGACAGGCGAGTACACATTCTCCGCAGCCGATGCATTTGCTGACTTCTTTGGTTGCTTTACCATGTTTGATCGACAAGCAATTCGCGGCATGCTGTGAACAGACTTTCACGCAGGCTCCACAACCTATACAGCGTTCTGATTTGAAGTCTATTTGTGCGATCCCCAGAATACCAAAGTCAGCCATGTTTGCTTTGGCGCAATCGTTGGGACAGCCTGCTAACACCAATTTGAGATGATAAGGCTGTGGGTAAACATGGTGCTCTAAGCGCTGTGCTAATCCCGTGGTATCGGTATTGGCTTTTTGGCAAATTTGACTACCTTGGCATGCAACAATATTACGTCCACCAATAGTCTGGTAACCCGCTTTGGTATCTTCGACATCAATGCCGCAGGGGCAACAGTGATGTCTTCAATAAATGGCGCAAGGGCTTTATTTACTGCAGGTATATCTTGGTATTTGATGCCAGGCATGGCGAGTTTTTGACGAGTGGTGAGGTGAATGACACCATTACCAAAGGTCTCGGCAATATGCTGGGCAGTAGACAGTAAATAGGCTGGCATGATACCACCGGGAATACGCACGCTGATCATGCATTCTCCCCGTACTTTTGATAGGCGATAATCCCCATTGGCACGGGTTTTAATAATATCGACATCGAGACTCATGATGTTTTCCTTAATCTATCAATTGTTGGGTCTGATCAAAGCGGAACACAGGGCCATCTAAACAGACGTACTTATCACCCATGCGGCAGTGTCCACATTTGCCAACAGCGCAAGCCATACGGCGTTCATAATCGACCCAAATTTGTGACTGATCTAGACCTTTCTCAAGGAACGCAGCAACCACAAACTTGATCATGATTGGCGGTCCTACGACGACAACTTGGAGTGTGTCGGGCTGCGAGAGATCAAGCTCATCAATGTATTCTGTAACCCGACCAATCCGAAAATTATCGGTAGCTTCCCCTTCGTCTAGCGTGGTAATGAGGTTGTGCGCGTTACGCCATAAATGCATGTCATTGCGATACAAGACAGCCTGTTCATTCTTAAACCCTAAAATCATATCGAGTTGACTAATTTGTTCAGGGTGATGGCAAAAATGCGATATCAAGCCTTTGACTGGGGCGACACCTGTACCACCTGCAACAATCACTAGATGTTTATTCTGGAACGCCTCCATCGGGTAGCCATTCCCATGAACACCACGCATCCAAACATTATCTCCGGCTTGTAACTCAAACAACTTTTCGGTGACGAGACCCACTTTGCGGATCAATAAATCGATATAGTCATCGCCGTAATCTGATACGGAAATAGGGGCTTCTCCTACCATGGGTAAAGAGACTTCTACGAATTGACCGAAATGAGTATCAAAGTCTTTACTGACGCGAAAATTCCATTCCAGTTCAGTATGCTTTTCAATTGCCAAAATTTTGTATGCTTTTGGCAATAAGCGATTTTCCGGTTGTTGCTGTTGATGAATCTCTGATTGCGGTGCGGTCTCGCAACGACACCCTGTGTGTTGTACATCATGTGTATGACTAGACATGAGTGACCTCTATCTTTTGGTGGGTGGAAAATGCATGTTCGACTTCGTCATTGAGATGTTGCTCAACAATATCGGTCATACGATTGATGATGTTGGTGAACGAGATATAGTGTGGGCAGCGATCATCACAACGGCCGCAACCGACACACATGTGATCATGACCTTGTCGGGCTTTGTAATCATTTACCTTATGCAAGGCTCGGTATCGTAGGCGCTCACCCGTTTTGTCTCGAAAGCTGTGCCCCCCAGCCATATCGGCAAAGCCGTTGGTCATACAACTGGCTTGCTGGCGTCTGCGTTCTCCCACTTTATGGTTTTCGTCATAGGCAACGTCAAACATGTTGTAGCAACTGCATGTTGGGCAGGATGTAGTACAGCGACCACAGCCAATACAGCGGCTGTCATATTCACTCCATACTGGGTGCTTATGTAGTATTTGACGGATGAGATTGGGATCGTTGCACACTTGATCCGGAGTTCTGACCTTTGTGGGGTTGGATTGAACAAATTGTGGGGTGAATTCGATTTCTTTGCCTGTGTTGTTTAAGTAACTTTGTAGTTCAGGATCTTTGGCCATGAAAGCCACGCCGTTGGCATCGAAGCGAACAGCAGCATCATAGTTATCTGTTGTATTGCTGTTCATCGATACACAAAAACAATTTTCAAAACTTTGTGCGCATTCTATTAATACCAACTTTAGCTGTTGGCGTAATCGGCGATAATAAATATCTTCATTATTGCCGTTATTTAAATACATGTGATCAAGACGCTTAAGGGCATTAATATCACAAGCCCTAAGAAATATAAGGGTTGGACGGGCTTCTATTTTTGACTCTCGTAATTCGTTACCATTAAAGTGAAAGAGCGTCTGGGTTATAGGTGTTACTGCTTCTTTGGGTGAAAAGTGGGATTTTTCTTGCCACACGATATCACTGGCTTGGGTTACCGATAAATATGTTAAATTATCGGTGCCTGCAAAACGCCCCCCTTTATTCTCATACCCTGGGGCGAGAATGTTATAATGAGGTAATAATGTCTGAATAATCTGATTCAGCTCTGTATGGGTTAAATAGGTAGCCATTAACACATGCCTTCTAGTTGTTCATTGTAAAGGGAAGTCGCTGCTGATGATTGGTCGAGTTCATTAACCATGTTCAGGTTCTCGGAAATTGAGACGGTTTCCCCGACAACAATTAGTGAGGGCATTGGAGGGGTATGCAGGGTTAAATACTCATCCAACTGTGACAATGTAGTCACGTATTGCTGGTGGTTTGGATGCGTACCATTACTAATTATGGCTACAGGGGTGCGGTTGTTCATGCCGTATAACATTAAGTTTGAGGCAATCCAAGAAGCGCGATGTAGTCCCATATAAAATACTAAGGTGTGCTGAAGGTTAACCAATACCGCCCAATCAATACGGTAGTCATCGTTTTCACCTCGGGCAGTTACTACAGTGAATCCCCGCGAGATACCGCGATGAGTCAAAGGAATACCGCTGTAAGCACAACACCCTAATGCGGCAGTAATACCCGGAATAATTGATACTGGCACATGGTGTTGGCGTAAATACAGTGCTTCTTCACCACCACGACCGAATACCATTGGATCCCCACCTTTTAGTCGGCAGATGTTCAATCCACGCTGTGCCATCGAAACCAACATATGGTTAATACCGTGTTGGGTTGCCGATGGGTTGTCGTAGCTTTTGCCGACTTCAATGATATGTGTCCCTGGTTGCGCTAGCTGCAAAATTTGTTTCGTTACTAGCTGATCATGCAAAATGACATCAGCTTGTTTGAGCGCATTAACAGCTTTTACTGTTAGTAACTCGGGATCGCCTGGTCCTGCGCCCACTAATGTGACATTGCCAACTACTGACGAAGGGGTTTCGATAACATACATAGTCATTACCTGCGATGGAATTTATTAAAAAATAAAACTAGGCATCAAGTTGCTGTAAATAGTCGGTGAAAGTGCGCGGTAAATCTATTCAAGCTTAATGAATGTAGGGTTAAGAAATAATGAAATGTAAAATAAAAATGTAAAGGCAATCACTATGTTGAAATCTTATTGATATATATCAAATAAGGCGGGTGCTGAAAGCGTTTTTTAATGACAAAAGAGGAGGGTGTGAAATTAAATAAAGCATTTTCTTTTAATAAATGAAGGGGAATATTATTTTCCAGATTTGAAATGTAGAAGGAAATGTTTTAATTAGCTTAAAATATAAAATAAAACTGAAACGTTTGTCATACTTTTGTCAAATTATGAGTATTTCATCACAGGCATTGTAAACAGTGTTTAATTGGTACAAAGTAAATATTTACAGGGTCTCACACTATAGTGTTGATTGTGGAGGTTGGTTGTATCTATTGTTGCTCCACGATGCTTGTCCGATAAAAGTACCCAGCCGATTAATGATGAAGGAAAGACCTTATGACATTCAAAATGAAAAAAATTGCTCTTGCAACGTCAGTGGTAGTATCAGCGTTGATGCTACAAGCGTGTAACGATACAACAGAGTCAACGCAGGTATCATCAGATAGTCTTGTTGAAGCGCCAGCGACTGAAGTGGCAAAGGCTGAAATGAAATCATTAGATGTTAATGTTATTTACCTTGATCGTCGTATGCTACCGCCAGAGGCTGTGCTAGAAGTGACACTTGAAGATGTATCAAAAGCTGATGCACCATCAGAGTTGATTGTTAGCCAATCAATGGAGCCTGCATCTGCACCTCCTTACGCAATGGTATTGGATTACGATGCAACGAAAATTGCAGATAAACACCGTTACAGTTTACGTGCCACGATCAAAGTACAAGATCAGTTGGTAATGACATCTACCACCAGTATTGATCCTTTTGCTGAAGGGGCTAGCTTACCGATTGAAATTAAATTGGATCGTGTCGCACATACCAAAACAACAGACAGCGCACATAATGCCGCTTTCACTGATACCTACTGGAAGTTAATGCAGTTGGATGGTCAAGATGCCAAATTGGGTGCAGCAGAAAAAGAAGTGTTTATCCAGTTTGCATCTGATGGTAATGCAGCGCATGGCTTCTCGGGATGTAATTCGTTTAAAGGTGGTTTTGAAATAGACCAAGGTAAACTAACCATGGGTCCTGTTGCGGCAACACGGAAGATGTGTATGGACGGTATGGATCAAGAGCAAGCATTCTTGAGTGCAATGGGGCAATTTGCTAGCTATAGCGTGCAAGGTGAAGCACTGACGGTGAAAAATAACCAAGGTGAAGTGGTTGCCACGTTCGAGTCTCGTTACATGAACTAAATACAGATAATAATGCAGTGGAGGGAAATCTTCATTGCATGATGTGTACTGAAGAATCTGATAGCAACACGGTTATGATAACCGTGAGGTTGTCAGATTTTTTATATAGAGGGAGCTTATAGCGTTTTGGTAATGCTGGTGGTGTGAATGAGTAGAGTTACATTGCTTTTTTGGTTGCTATGTATGTTAATTGGTAATCAAATTCGATATCGACATTGGCTTTAGGTGTTGAACGACAAGCAAGAATCTCGTTTGAACCGACAAAAGCCATTGCATCTTGTTGGTCAACTGCCCCTGACTTTAATTTACAGCGACACGCACCACACATGCCGTTACGGCATTGATACTCAGGTTGAATACCGGCATTTTCTAATTGGGTAAGCAAAGATTCACGGCTATTGCCGTGAACCTCTTGACCGTTAACCTTAATGGTTAGTTGGCTCATAGCTCGAAGTCACCAAGATCGTCTGCACTTACATCGTTGTCAATTTGACCAACAAGGTAAGAACTGATTTCAGCTTCTTGTGGAGCAACCTGTACATTATCAGAAGATAACCATGAGTTAATCCATGGAATCGGGTTCTGATTAGCACCAGGATAAGCCTGATCAAGACCTACCGCTTTCATGCGTAGGTTTGTGATGTATTCAACGTACTGACAAAGAATTTCTTTGTTAAGACCAATCATCGAACCATCTTTGAATAGGTATTCAGCCCATTCTTTTTCTTGCTCTGCGGCTTCTTTGAAAATTTCAAAACATTCTTGCTGGCATTCTTGCGCAATATCAGCCATTTCAGGATCATCGTGTCGACCACGAAGAAGGTTCAGAATATGTTGAGTACCCGTTAAATGCAGTGCTTCATCACGAGCAATGAGCTTGATGATTTTTGCATTACCTTCCATTAATTCACGTTCGGCAAATGCAAATGAACATGCAAAGCTTACGTAGAAACGGATAGCCTCAAGTGCATTAACAGACATCATACAAACGTATAATTTCTTTTTAATGTCACGCAGGTTAACAGTGATGGTTTCACCATTAACGGTATGCTTACCTTCGCCTAAACGGTGATAATCGCTAGTTGCTGCAATTAGGTCGTCATAGTACTTAGAAATATCACCAGCACGTTTGATGATATAGTCATTTTCAACGATATCATCAAAGACAATCGCAGGATCATTTACGATATTACGGATAATATGCGTGTAAGATCGAGAGTGAATTGTTTCAGAAAAAGACCACGTTTCAATCCATGTTTCTAATTCTGGTATCGACACTATAGGCAGAAGAGCAACGTTTGGACTACGGCCTTGAATCGAGTCAAGCAGTGTCTGATATTTCAAATTACTGATGAAAATATGCTTTTCATGCTCTGGTAAGTTGTTGTAATCAATGCGATCACCAGATACATCAACTTCTTCTGGACGCCAGAAAAAACTAAGTTGCTTTTCGATGAGTTTTTCGAAAATTTCGAATTTTTGTTGGTCATAACGAGCAACGTTAACAGATTGACCAAAGAACATCGGTTCTTTCATCTGATCGTTATTAATTTGACAAAAAGTGCTATACGCCATCATTTCCTCAATATTAAAGGGGAGCCGTAGCTCCCATTCAATGTAAATACTTAAATTTTACAGCTTACACAGTCTTCTGCATCGTCTTGGGCGTCAGACGCACCATCACGGGTGTTGTGATAGTAAAGTGTCTTCACGCCCAGTTTATACGCGTTAAGCAGGTCTTTTAGCAAGAGCTTCATTGGCACTTTGCCATTTTCCTGTTTGCTTGGATCGTAGTTAGTGTTAGCTGAAATCGATTGGTCGATAAATTTCTGCATAATACCAACAAGCTGTAAGTAACCGTCATTGCTACCGATATTCCACAGTAGTTCGTAGTTATCTTTATATTTGCTGTACTCTGGAACCACTTGTTTCAGAATGCCATCTTTAGAGGCTTTTACTGAAACAAAACCACGTGGCGGCTCAATACCATTTGTTGCATTTGAAATCTGAGACGATGTCTCTGATGGCATTAATGCAGACAATGTTGAGTTACGTAAGCCGTGCGTTTTAATTTCTTCACGTAAGGTTTCCCAGTCGTAATGAAGTTCTTCACTACATACATCATCGATAGCCTTTTTATAGGTATCAATAGGAAGAATACCTTGCGCATACGTTGTTTCATTAAATGCAGGACATGCACCTTGTTCTTTTGCCAAGCCAACAGATGCTTTCAATAAGTAGTATTGAATCGCTTCAAATGCTTGGTGAGTAACATTGTTTGCACTGCCATCAGAGTAACGTACGCCATGTTTTGCAAGGTAGTATGCATAGTTGATAACACCAACCCCCAGAGTACGACGGTTCATTGTTGAACGACGTGCTGCAGGTAGTGGGTAATCTTGATAATCAAGCAGTGCATCAAGTGCACGAACCGTTAAATCTGCAAGCTCTTCCAAATCATCCAGTGTATCAATTGCACCTAAGTTAAAGGCAGACAGTGTACAAAGGGCAATTTCACCGTTTTCATCTTCAACGTTATTCAGTGGCTTGGTTGGCAGTGCAATCTCAAGGCAAAGGTTAGATTGACGAATCGGTGCAACCGCCGGATCAAATGGGCTGTGCGTATTACAATGGTCGACGTTTTGAATATAGATACGACCAGTAGAGGCACGCTCTTGCATAAGAAGAGAGAATAGCTCGATGGCTTTAATTGACTCTTTCTTGATGCTTGCATCTTGTTCGTATTTTACGTAAAGGCGTTCAAATTCATCTTGATCAGCAAAGAAAGCGTCGTATAAACCTGGAACATCAGATGGCGAGAACAAGCTAATGCTTTGACCTTTAATTAGGCGTGTGTACATCAGTTTATTGAGTTGAACGCCGTAATCCATGTGACGAACACGGTTTTCTTCAACGCCACGGTTGTTCTTCAGTACCAGTAGTGACTCGACTTCACGGTGCCAAATAGGGTAGAACAAGGTAGCAGCACCACCACGAACACCGCCCTGAGAACAGCATTTAACCGCTGTTTGGAAGTATTTATAGAATGGGATACAACCAGTGTGGAAAGCTTCACCATCACGAATTTCAGAGCCAAGAGCTCGAATACGGCCAGCATTGATGCCAATACCTGCACGCTGAGAAACATAACGTACAATTGAGCTTGCTGTTGCGTTGATTGAGTCTAGGCTATCGTCACATTCAATCAATACACATGAACTGAATTGACGAGTCGGTGTACGAACACCTGACATGATCGGTGTTGGTAATGAGATCTTAAATGTCGATGCGGCATCATAGAAACGCTTAATGTAGCTAAGGCGTGTTTCTTTTGGATATTTACCGAAAAGACAAGCAGCAATTAGGATGTACAAAAACTGTGCACTTTCAAAAATTTCGCCTGAAACACGGTTTTGTACCAGATACTTACCTTCTAGCTGTTTTACTGCAGCATAAGAGAAGTTCATATCACGCCAGTGATCGATAAAAGTATCCATCGTGGCAAATTCTTCAGCGGTATAGTCTTCAAGCAAATGGCTGTCGTACTTACCTTTATTTACAAGGTTAGTAACATGAGCAAAAAGTGTTGGTGGCTCGAATTGACCATACGCTTTTTTACGTAGGTTAAATATTGCAAGACGTGCTGCAAGATATTGGTAATCTGGAGACTCTTCTGAAATCAGATCAGCTGCTGCTTTGATGATGGTTTCGTGGATGTCGGCGGTTTTTATACCATCGTAGAATTGGATATGAGACTTAAGTTCTACTTGAGATACCGATACATTGGTTAGGCCTTCTGCTGCCCAATCAATAACACGGTGAATTTTATCCAGTTCGATAGTTTCTTTACGACCATCACGCTTGGTTACTGTTAGCTGTTGATTCATTGTAGTTTGATTTCCCGAAATCCTTCCACAGCAGTGTTTTGCAAATTTTGATTTAAGATTAGCAAAGAATGTGACCTTCGCTATATTTTTCTTATTGGTCAAAAACACTACATATTGGGGTGCTGAGCTTGATGGGTTACAAGATAGTGATGATTTGACGTTTTTGCAAGATGGTATTTTTTAACCAGCTGTGGATAACGTGGGGATTGAAATTTTTAGTTAGTGCCCACTAACACGATGCTGGTAGGCGGGTTAGTATTAAAGAAAATTGCAACAAATTATCATGAGTTTTTTTATGAAATTAAAATATATTTACCTTGATCTTTAGTCGTTTTAATACAGGGTGCTTAACGTCAAAATCTTGGTTAATAAATGATTCAATTGAGCTGTTTTTGATTTTCTAGTGTGGCGATCAAAGAATAGGGGGAATTGAGAATATCGTGTGCATTCCATTGGCACGGGGAGTGCTCTGTCCCTATATATCCCCAGCCAGCGACATAGGCGTGCATTTTTGCGGCTTGTGCTGCGATCATATCTTTTTCAATATCGCCGATATAGGCACAAGCAAGATTATCGACATTAAGTAATTCACTGGCATAAAGTAGAGGCTCAGGATGGGGTTTAGCTACTTCAAGGGTATCTCCACAAACCACAACCTGCGCTTTCATGAGTTCAGGAAAGAAAGGTAACAGCAAGTCAGTTAAAAATCCTGGCTTATTCGTCATTATGCCCCAAGGTATATTGTGTTGTTCTAGATAGGCGAGTAATGGTTTTATGCCATCATAAATTGAAGTACCAACACAAATTTTTTCTTCATAATAATCTAGAAAAGCTTGGCGTAAATGAACCATATCTAAATGCTGCGGGATCTCACCAAAACCAGCACTTAATAATCCTTTGGCGCCATAGCTCGTGTTTGCTTTTATTTGTTGGCTATTGAGTGGGCCATGTCCGTGATCGGCTAGCACTCGGTTAGCGGCATCGGCCATATCGGGTGCGGTGTCTAATAATGTACCATCAAGGTCAAATAAAACGGCTTTTATCGTCTTCGACATTTTCTATATCCCTATAGCAAAAGTTTAGAGGTTATAGAAAGCATATACCCAAGTTGCCATTTTAATAAGAAGAACGACTTATACTCTTATTGAGCAGCTAAAACTGAAAAGAGATTTGTGATGCAGGGAGTATTACCAGAGTAAGATATTGTAAGTAGATACAATAAAGGACGCTTCAGCGCCCTTTTTCAATTTTTTATAACTTACGCTTTTGTAACTTATGGTTTCACGGTGTGAACGATGTAATTCACCTCAACACTCTTGCCTAGCCAGTAGTTATCAGTCAGCGGGTTATAATGTAAACCTGTGATATGACGATCTTGCAAAGGCGTTTGATCAATCATTGCGATAAGTTCAGAAGGGCGAATGAATTTCTTGTGGTCGTGAGTACCCTTTGGCACCAGTTTCAATAATTGTTCAGCGCCGACAATCGCAAATAAATACGATTTAGCATTACGGTTTAAGGTAGAGAAGAAAACATGCCCGTTAGGTTTCACCATTTTGGCGCATGCCGCAATAACCGATGCAGGATCGGGAACGTGTTCAAGCATTTCCATACAAGTAACAATGTCGTACGTTTCTGGGTGCAACTCTGCTTGTTCTTCAGCTGTACGTAGCACGTAGTCTAATTTTGCACCAGTTTCTAATGCGTGAAGGCGTGCAACCGTTAAAGGTTCTTTACCCATATCAAGGCCAGTAACATCTGCGCCTTCATTTGCCATGCTTTCAGCAAGAATGCCGCCACCACAACCCACATCAAGAATTTTTTTACCAAACAGCCCGCCAGCGTGGTCAATCACATAGTTAAGGCGAAGGGGGTTGATTTGATGCAAAGGTTTAAATTCACCCTCTAAATCCCACCAACGTGACGCCATATCTTCAAATTTACTGATTTCTGCCGGATCGACATTTAACTGTTTGGTCATTCTTATCGCCATTTTCCTTAATTGATAGGCGGATTATAAACTATGACTTGGGTATAAACCATGAATTGATAGCACTGAATGAGCAGAGTATGGAAAGTGAAAAAGAATAGGGAAATAGGGACTAAAAGCAGTGAAAATGACGGTATCACTGCTTAATATGATCTTTATCAAATATATTTTTATTACTTCTTGGCGTTAAGTTATTCAGATGTACCAGTGATACTGAATGTTAGAAATTCAGGGCTGATAGAGCCAGAAGAAAGGGTTAGTGCTGCCAAAATAAGTATAAGAATGTATTTTCCACCAATGATACAAAGTCCGATGGTATTGATTGCTGTGCCTAACATAACGACCTCACTTTTTAAGCCAATGACGGTTTTGCTTAATGTGCGTGTTGTTTCACTTAGTACAACAGTGATACTACTCGGTACTGGTTTATGAAAATTGATAACGATCACTTTTCTATTCAGTGTGGTGTCAGCTTGGCTATGAATGTGTATTAAAAGCGGGGTGGGTTGTTTTTTTACAATTGCTTACAACTTAATCAAGAGTAGCAGTAGACGTAATAAGAAAGTGATAGGGTTGGTTGATAATTAATCATTCAAAAGAAAATACATTCAGATGTTACTCTCATTGTTTCTGATTTTTTCTAAATACGCTAAATTACTCACAACATACGTCGTGAAATGTGTGCCTATTAAGTGTGAATTATGCTATATTCTCGCACCTTGCACGTACTAAAAATACGACAGAAATTACCTGAGGGATATTGGCTCAATGAGCGATCTTGCAAAAGAGATCACGCCCGTTAACATTGAAGATGAGCTGAAAAGCTCGTATCTCGACTACGCGATGTCAGTTATCGTGGGTCGTGCTCTTCCGGATGTGCGTGATGGCCTAAAGCCAGTGCACCGTCGCGTATTATTCGCGATGAATGTGCTAGGCAATGACTGGAATAAAGCTTACAAAAAATCTGCCCGTGTGGTTGGTGACGTAATCGGTAAATATCACCCGCATGGTGATAGTGCTGTATACGATACTATCGTACGTATGGCGCAACCATTCTCGCTACGCTACATGCTTGTTGACGGCCAAGGTAACTTTGGTTCTGTCGATGGTGATTCAGCGGCGGCAATGCGTTACACCGAAATCCGTATGTCAAAAATCGCCCACGAATTGTTGGCCGATCTTGACAAGGAAACCGTTGATTATGTACCTAACTATGATGGTACAGAATTCATTCCAGCGGTTATGCCAACTAGGGTTCCAAACCTTTTAGTTAACGGTTCATCGGGTATCGCGGTGGGTATGGCAACAAACATACCGCCTCATAACCTAGGTGAAGTGATTAACGGTTGTTTAGCATTTATCGATAATGAAGATATCACTGTCGAACAGCTAATGGATTACATTCCTGGACCGGATTTCCCAACTGCAGCCTTGATCAACGGCCGTAAAGGTATCATTGATGCTTATCATACTGGTCGCGGCAAAGTTTACATGCGTGCCAAAGCGAGTATCGAAGTAGAGAAGAATGGTCGAGAAACCATTATTGTCACAGAGATTCCGTATCAGGTTAACAAAGCACGCTTAATCGAAAAGATTGCAGAGCTAGTTAAAGATAAGAAAGTTGAAGGCATTAGCGCACTACGTGATGAGTCTGATAAAGATGGCATGCGTATCGTTGTTGAATGTAAGCGTGATGCGGTAGGTGAAGTTATTCTGAATAACCTTTACTCGCAAACTCAGCTGCAAACAACATTTGGTATTAATATGGTTGCACTTGACCATGGCCAGCCTAAGTTGTTCAGCCTTAAAGAAATGTTGAAGTGCTTCGTTAATCACCGCCGTGAAGTTGTGACTCGTCGTACTATCTACGAATTGCGTAAAGCACGTGAACGTGCACACCTTCTTGAAGGTCTTGCAATTGCTTTGGTTAATATCGATGAAATCATTGAATTAATTAAAAGCGCACCAACACCACAAGTTGCACGTGAAGAGCTATTAGCTCGTCCGTGGCAGCTAGGTGATGTTGCGGCAATGCTTGAACGTGCTGGTGTTGACGCTGCACGACCTGAGTGGTTAGAGCCACAATTTGGTATTCACGGTGGTCAGTACTTCTTAACTGAACCACAAGCACAAGCAATTCTTGAGCTACGTTTACACCGTTTAACAGGTCTTGAGCACGAGAAGATTCTTGAAGAATACAAAGGCCTTCTTGATGTTATCGAAGAACTACTTCTTATTTTAGGTAGCCCTGAGCGTCTAATGGAAGTGATTCGTGATGAGCTTTATGCTGTTAAAGAACAGTTTAACGATGAACGTCGTACTGAAATTACAGCAGCAAGCCATGACATCGATCTTGAAGATCTGATTACTCAAGAAGATGTTGTCGTGACTTTATCTCACGAAGGTTACGTTAAGTATCAGATTTTGAGTGATTACGAAGCTCAGCGTCGTGGTGGTAAAGGTAAGATAGCAACACGCATGAAAGATGAAGATTTCATCGAGCGTCTGCTAGTGGCTAATACACATGATACTATTTTGTGCTTCTCAAGCCGTGGTCGTATGTACTGGCTGAAAGTTTACCAGTTACCATTAGCAAGCCGTACTGCTCGTGGTAAGCCAATCGTGAATATTCTTCCATTGGAAGAAGATGAACGTATTACTGCTATTCTGCCTGTACGTGAGTACGAAGCAGATAAGTATGTATTTATGGCTACCGCAGATGGTACTGTGAAGAAGACACCATTGACTGATTTCAGCCGCCCTCGTAGCGCTGGTATCATTGCTGTGAATCTACGTGAAGGCGATTCATTGATTGGTGTTGATATTACTAACAGCACCGATGACATCATGCTGTTCTCTAAATTCGGTAAAGTTGTTCGCTTCTACGAAAGCGCCGATGAGAATGGTAAAGGTGGTGTTCGCGGAATGGGCCGAACTGCTGCGGGTGTCCGTGGTATGAAGCTTGCTGAAGGTGATAAAGTTGTATCACTGATTGTTCCACACAACGAAGGTGATGTACTAACAGTAACTGAAAATGGTTACGGTAAGCGTACAGCACTTACAGAATACCCAGCGAAGAGCCGTGCAACACAAGGTGTTGTATCAATTAAGGTTTCTGATCGTAATGGTAGCGTTGTTGGTGCAGTTCAAGCTGAAGATGGCGATGAGTTCATGATGATCACCAACGGCGGTACATTAGTACGTACGCGTGTTGCTGAAGTAAGCCGTGTCGGTCGTAACACTCAAGGTGTTACATTGATCCGTACTGCTGAAGAAGAACTTGTTGTTGGACTACAGCGTATTGACGAACTAGAAGTTGTTGAACTGGAAGAAGACGCTATCGTAGATGGTGAAATTGCAGTTGACGGCGAACAAGTTGTCGATACTGATGCAGCACAACAGCCAGAAGCAGATTCAGAGCAAGGCGAATCAACTGACGAAGAGTAATCTTGTTAGCTTGATACGTTAATAAAAACGCAGCCTAAGGGTTGCGTTTTTTTATGCCTGAAAAGCGCCAATTAATGGCTGATATGACCAAATATTACTGAGTTATCTTTTTTTCTCTAAATAGTTATGCTTAGGGCTTTTCAGAATTGAAATAAAGGTGTAAAAAATGATATACCCAAACCACTTCAAGGTGCAGTGTTCAGCGAGAATTCAGTGGCTTTTAGGCAAGACAGCCATATGAGCGAATAGTGGTTCTATTTGGAGTGTGGCTAACGCAGTATAAAAGCCACTGAAACTCGCCCTTTGGGAGCTCCTCTGGAAACTCACTTCCGCGCAAAATGTGCTTGAAATGGGATGCCATTCCTACATACATTTCGCTTGAATTGAATTCCCAGAGGAAGCTCTGAATCATGCATCTTGAAGTGGTTTGGGTATAAGTCGATCCTTGTCACAGCGTCTTTCTAGCGTTTTTAGTGATAGGTAAAAAGTGAATATTTCCAATTGCATAGCAGGAGCACGTTTTTCATCATGGAAAAAGTCTATAACTTTTGCGCTGGCCCAGCGATGATCCCAGCGGAAGTTTTAAAAAAAGTTCAGGAAGAACTCGTTAACTGGAATGGTTTAGGTACGTCTGTGATGGAAATTAGCCATCGCAGTAAAGAGTTTCTAGCGGTTGCAGAACAGTCTGAAAAAGATCTTCGTGATCTTTTAGCGATTCCTTCCAATTACCACGTACTTTTTTGTCATGGCGGAGCGCGTGGACAATTCGCAGCCGTTCCTATGAACCTATTGGGTGATGCTAATACTGCTGATTATATGGACGGTGGCTATTGGGCACACAGCGCTATTGCTGAAGCTAAGAAGTACTGTTCGCCTAATGCGGTTGATATTACGTGTGAACGCGAAGGTAAAAAAGCCATTTTACCTGCCAATGAGTGGTCATTTTCAGATGATGCTGCCTTTGTGCATTTTTGCCCGAATGAAACCATTGATGGAATCGAAATTCGCGATTTGCCTGAAACGGATAAGCCGATTGTTGCCGATTTATCATCAACGATTCTTTCTCGTCCTATCGATGTTTCAAAGTATGGTGTTATTTATGCGGGTGCACAGAAGAATATTGGTCCAGCTGGCTTAACGATTGTTATTGTTCGTGATGATCTTCTTGGTAAAGCCAAGCAAGAAATTCCGAGCATTTTTGATTACACCGTCTTAGTCGATAAAGAATCGATGTTTAATACACCTCCGACATTTGCTTGGTATTTAGCGGGTGAAGTATTTAAGTGGCTGAAAGAGCTCGGTGGTTTGGAAGCCATGAAGCAACGTAACGATGCGAAAGCTGAATTATTATATAACTTCATTGATAGTTCTGATTTTTATAAGAACGATGTTCACGTAGATAACCGTTCTTTTATGAATGCACCTTTTCAGCTTAAGAACCCTGAATTAGATGCTAAGTTTTTAGAACTGGCTGATGCAGCAGGTTTGAAGGCGCTAAAAGGACACCGTGTGGTTGGCGGTATGCGAGCTTCAATCTATAACGCAATGCCGATTGAAGGTGTGCAAGCGCTCGTCGATTTCATGCGCGAGTTTGAGCAAGAGAATGCTTAATCGCAATTGATGATAGCGTTAATGAAAAAGCCGTCGAAAGACGGTTTTTGTCTGAATTTAGCTTTTTTACCAATCATTCACTAATACGTTGAATGATAATCACACTGCAATCTGCATTATAGGTTGCGCTACCACCGCCACTGACCCTACAAGGTCTCTATTATCCTTTTTTACCGCTGTCTTATTATTAATAATCAGACAGAGTCTTTACATAGCTATCTGTAAGCTTATCTATACTCTTCAGGTTTCAATTAAGTCGAAATGTATATTCCTGTTTGTATTTTTACTTGAATAACATTGTTTATAAAAAGAACAGTATTCTCAGGTGGTATGGTTATGGAACGATTGACATTGGTCACTCTAATTAGCGTGGCTTTAGTGGGCTGTGGCGGTGATTCTGATTCTAGCTCAGATAGTTCACAAGTCACGACAAAGACATTAAATGGATATGTTGATGATATTTCTTATAGTGATAAAAGCATTTCAGTTAGCAATTTAACAGTCGATGCAGACAATGCTAACGTTAAATATCAATCTCAAACTTATCCGTTCGAAATTATTACAAAAGGTACCCACATCAGTGCTGATTTACGTGATGATGTTGCAAATAATATTGAATTAGACCCTGAATATACCGGTCAAGTGTCAGCAATCCTTAATGATAAGATCACTGTTAATAATATGGAGTTTACTTACGCGGAACTAAATTCTGATATAACGGTGGGGGATTGGGTGTTAATTTCAGCTCAAGTACATGCAGACTCAAGCTGGAAAGTCACATCGATTAATGAAATATCAGCTTTATCCTTTTCTGAGATAGAAGGGTCGATATCTCAATTAGATGTAAATGCTTTCACCTTTATGATTGGCAACGTGCTTGTTGATTACTCGAATGCCATTTTAGATGATATTCAAGTTATCCAAAATGGTTTGTGGGTCGAGGTCGATGGCCAATATCAAAATGGGCTGATAATCGCATCTAAGGTAGATGCGGAATCGGCGTCAGATTTTGATGACACTGATGTAGAAGGCATTATTTCATGGGTTAATTCAACTCAAACTGTTTTTGAACTTAATCAGCGAACAACCATAATGGTTGATGAATCGACACGGTATGACGATGGTAACCAATCAATGCTAATGGCTGGTTTTAAAGTCAATGTTGATTTAAAAGTGGTTAATGGAAAATTAGTCGCGATTGAAGTGGATTTTGATGATGATACTGGCATTCAAGGGCGAGAGTTTAACGTCGAAGGTGAAGCCTCATATGGCAACTCAGTCGTGAGTATTAACGGTATTGATTTTCCTATTGGGCCAAATACGGTGTTTGATGATGGTTTAACGATAAACACCTTAGCTGGACAGTGGGTTGAACTAGATGGGCGAGACGTTAATGGGCAGTTCGTTTTAAAAGAGATCGAAAGAGAAGATAAAGACAACGAGATAAGCCTAGAAGGTAAGGTCTCAGGAAATACGATTTGGGGCTATTCGTCATCTGATGGCTCATTAGGTATATTTAATGGACAATGGGTTGAAATAGAGTGTCAGCGTGATGCCTCTAATAACTTATCATTTTGTCGTTTAGATCCTGATTAAATTGAGATTATATTTCTACTGGTTCATTAGAAAAAGCGCTAAGGCGCTTTTTCTATATATCGGTGGTATTCGGTTATTAGGTACAAATGAATAGCATTAATCATTTACGCAAAACGTATTGTTTAAATAACACTGAATGGATTGTTCACTTGCATCAAATTGAGGGTTAGGGACTTCTTTTGGATTAATCCACAGCCAGCCTTCGCATTTATCAGGCTCTTTGAGCTCGGCGTTGCCAGTGAAATCAGTCACAAGTAGTGCAACGCTTATGTAGTGTTTACCGGATTCCTGAAACGTCACGAGGTTATTCGTTATAGCGATGACTTCAGGGTTACGAATAATAATCCCTGTTTCTTCTTCCATTTCACGAGCAGCACACTGAGTGAATGTTTCACCAATCTCCATATGACCACCAGGAATGGAATAGTAAGGGGCGTGGCTATTTTTACGTTTACCAATCAGAATTTCACCCTTGTCATTAACAACAATAATACCAATGCCGACTTTAGGTGTTTCAGAACTCACACTTGATTCCTTATTTAATGGTAATTTCGCGTTTAAACAAGCGATACGACGAAGTTTAGAGTACCTTCTGGTTAGACCAAAAGCTATATAAAGAAGGAATAGGTAAATGGTACTAGCGAACTGATGCATTATTCGCTAATCTGCAGAAACGCCCAAAATACAGGATTGAAGAATAACAGATGGAAAGTTTAACGTTACAGCCGATAAGCCAGATCAATGGGGAAGTGAATCTACCGGGTTCGAAAAGTGTTTCTAACCGTGCACTATTATTGGCAGCGTTAGCGCAGGGTACGACTCGTCTTACTAACCTTTTAGACAGTGATGATATTCGCCATATGCTGAATGCACTAAAGCAGCTAGGGGTAAATTATCAATTATCAGCAGATAAAACGGTCTGTGAAGTTGAAGGTCTTGGTTCTGCATTCAATGCGTCACAAGCTTTAGAGCTATACCTCGGTAATGCAGGTACAGCAATGCGCCCGTTAGCTGCGGCACTTTGTCTTAGTCAGGGTAACTTTGTATTAACTGGCGAACCTCGAATGAAAGAGCGCCCGATAGGGCACCTAGTCGATGCACTCCGTACCGCAGGCGCAGACGTTACTTATCTAGAAAATGAAAATTACCCACCGCTAGCTATTAAAGGCACTGGCCTTAATGGTGGCGAAGTTGAAATTGACGGTTCGATTTCAAGCCAATTTTTGACTGCTTTCTTGATGGCAGCACCAATGGCGACACAAGACACGGTTATTCGCATCAAAGGCGATCTTGTTTCTAAGCCCTATATTGATATTACGCTGCATATTATGGCGCAATTTGGTGTTACGGTAGAAAATCGTGATTATCAAGAGTTCTTTATCCCTGCTGGGCAGACATACCAAAGTGCTGGTGACTTCTTAGTGGAAGGGGATGCGTCATCTGCTTCTTATTTTTTAGCTGCCGCTGCGATTAAAGGCGGTGAAGTAAAAGTGACAGGCATTGGTAAAAAGAGCATTCAAGGCGATGTTCAATTTGCACATGCACTTGAAATGATGGGGGCTGAGATTGAATGGGGCGATAATTATGTGATTGCTCGTCGTGGCGAATTGAAAGCCGTCGATATGGATTTCAACCATATTCCTGATGCTGCGATGACGATTGCTGTTGCAGCATTATTTGCAGAAGGCACAACGTCTATCCGCAATGTGTATAACTGGCGCGTAAAAGAAACGGATCGTTTAGCGGCGATGGCGACAGAGTTACGTAAAGTTGGCGCAGAGGTTGAAGAAGGTGATGACTATATTACCATTGTACCGCCAACACAGTTACAGCATGCAACGATTGATACCTATGACGATCACCGTATGGCAATGTGTTTTTCATTAGTCGCATTGAGCGATACACCCGTTACGATTAATGACCCTAAATGTACATCTAAAACTTTCCCTGATTATTTCGATAAGTTGGCAGGATTAAGTCAGTCTGCTTAAAGTATTTAAATTCAGTTTAGTGTAAAGCCCACGCAACATTACTCGCTCTAGTAATGTTGCGTGGGCTTTTTTATATGCACTAAGATTGCATTGAAACCTGACTGTTCAAAATTGCAACATTAATTATGACGAACACGTTTATCTAGATTCTTTTCTCGATTCGCATATAACTTTTCGATTTTATTACGTATAATGCGTCCCCGTTTAGTAAGCAGTTTTGCTGTTTAACGAAAAGATTGCTGAAATTATTTCGGAGAAACTTATGTCTACTCATGCTCCAGTCATCACCGTTGATGGACCAAGTGGTGCCGGTAAAGGCACTCTATGTATGCTGTTGGCAGAAAAATTAGGCTGGCATTTACTCGACTCTGGCGCCATTTATCGAGTATTAGCTCTTGCTGCTATTCACCATGGTGTTGACCTAGAATCTGAAGACGTCTTAGTACCATTAGCTGCACATTTAGATGTGCAATTTAAAGCTGAAGGTGACTTAGTTAAGGTTATCCTAGAAGGTGAAGACGTTTCTGGCGAATTACGTAAAGAAGAAACGGGCATGGCGGCATCAAAAGTGGCTGCATTACCACGTGTACGAGAAGCATTGCTGCGTCGTCAACGTGCCTTCAGTAATGCTCCTGGTCTTGTTGCTGATGGTCGTGACATGGGTACAGTGGTTTTTCCTAACGCGATCGTAAAAATATTCCTAGATGCAAGTGCTGAAGAACGTGCTAATCGCCGTATGAATCAGTTGCAACAAAAAGGCTTAGATGTTAACTTTGGCAGCCTTTTAAGCGAAATTCAGGAACGTGATGACCGAGATCGTAATCGATCTGTAGCGCCATTGCGTCCCGCGGAAGAAGCTTTGGTGCTAGACTCTACTGATATGTCAATAGAGCAAGTTACAGCCCAAGCATTCGCTTATATAGAAAAAGCTTTAGAACAAAAATCCTAGTCTACCGAATAATCGGTTAGGCGCTGTCGGTATCATGGATGACAACTGACTTTTTTATCAACCCCATGAGGTAGGATACCCATGGTTGTTTATCATATTGAAGATTAATTAAATGACTGAATCTTTTGCTTTACTCTTTGAAGAGTCTCTAAACGAAATCGAAACACGCCCAGGCGCTATCGTTAAAGGTACTGTTATCGCTATCGAGAACGGTTACGTTCTTGTTGATGCAGGCCTTAAGTCAGAATCTTCTATCCCAGTTGAAGAATTCAAGAACGCTGCTGGCGAACTTGAAATTGAAATTGGTGCAGAAGTTGACGTAGCACTTGATGCTATCGAAGATGGTTTCGGTGAGACTAAACTTTCTCGTGAAAAAGCTAAGCGTCATGAAGCTTGGATCCAGCTTGAAAAAGCTTACGAAGAAGCTGAAACAGTTGTTGGTATCATCAACGGTAAAGTTAAGGGCGGCTTCACAGTTGAACTTAACGGTATCCGTGCGTTCCTACCTGGTTCACTAGTAGACGTTCGTCCAGTTCGTGACACTGCTCACCTTGAAAACAAAGAGCTAGAGTTCAAAGTAATCAAGCTTGATCAGAAGCGTAACAACGTTGTTGTTTCTCGCCGCGCAGTTATCGAATCTGAAAACAGCGTTGAGCGTGACGAACTACTTGCTTCTCTACAAGAAGGTATGGAAGTTAAAGGTATCGTTAAGAACCTTACTGACTACGGCGCATTCGTTGATCTTGGCGGTGTTGATGGTCTTCTTCACATTACTGATATGGCTTGGAAACGCGTTAAGCACCCAAGCGAAATCGTTAATGTTGGCGATGAAATCAACGTTAAAGTTCTTAAGTTCGACCGTGAGCGTACTCGCGTATCACTAGGTCTTAAGCAACTTGGCGAAGATCCATGGGTAGCAATCGCTAAGCGTTACCCAGAAAGCACTAAGCTTTCTGGCCGTGTTACTAACCTTACTGACTACGGTTGCTTCGTTGAAATCGAAGAAGGCGTTGAAGGTCTTGTACACGTTTCTGAAATGGATTGGACTAACAAAAACATCCACCCATCGAAAGTTGTTAACGTTGGTGACGAAGTTGAAGTTATGGTTCTTGATATCGACGAAGAACGTCGTCGTATCAGCCTAGGTCTTAAGCAGTGTAAAGCTAACCCGTGGCAGTCATTTGCAGAAATGCAAGCTAAGGGCGATCGCGTAACTGGTAAGATCAAGTCTATTACTGACTTCGGTATCTTCATCGGTCTTGACGGCGGTATCGACGGTCTTGTTCACCTATCTGACATTTCTTGGAATGTTACTGGTGAAGATGCAGTTCGTGACTTCAAGAAAGGCGACGAAATTTCTGCAGTAGTTCTAGCAGTAGACGCAGAGCGTGAGCGTATCTCTCTTGGCGTTAAGCAGATCGAAGAAGACCCGTTCAACAGCTACGTAGCTGAGAACAAGAAAGGTGTTCTTGTAAACGGTACTGTTACTGCAGTTGACGCTAAAGGCGCAACAGTAGAACTAGCTGAAGGCGTTGAAGGTTACCTTCGCGCTTCTGAAGCATCTGTAGATCGTGTTGAAGACGCAACTCTAGTACTTTCTGTTGGCGATTCTGTTGAAGCTAAATTCACAGGCGTTGATCGTAAGAACCGCGTAGTTAACCTATCTGTTCGTGCTAAAGATGTTGCTGAAGAGCAAGAAGCAATGGCTACTCTGAACAAGCAAGAAGAAGCTTCGTTCGGTAACGCTATGGCTGACGCTTTCAAAGCTGCTAAAGGCGAATAATTGAGCTTAGAGAGAAAAGGCTTTTAGCATTTTCTCTCTAAACGGTTATACTATTGAGAAACATACTAAAAACGGAGTGTTTATGACAAAGTCTGAATTAATTGAAAGGCTATGTAGTCAACAAACACATCTTTCTGCCAAACAGGTAGAAGATGCAATCAAGGAAATCCTTGAGCACATGGCGGGTACCCTTGCAGAAGGCGACCGTATTGAGATCCGTGGCTTTGGTAGCTTCTCTTTACATTACCGTGCTCCGCGCGTAGGTCGTAATCCTAAGACTGGTGATAAAGTTGAGCTGGATGGTAAATACGTTCCTCACTTCAAGCCAGGCAAAGAATTACGTGACCGTGTTAATGCTGCAATTGCTGCTTAACCGCGAATAGAACAAAAAAACGGCATACTACTTAGTATGCCGTTTTTTTATGTCTATTGGTCATGGTTTGATAAGTAAATTTGCTGCATAATCAAGACATCAAATTATTGAACAAGCCTGAGGATTTACGATGAAGATAATAAGCATTCTTATTTTAGTGGTTTGCTTTCTGATCACCCTTGCATTAGGTGCTCAAAACCAAGAACTTGTTAATTTTAATTATCTTGCCGCTCAAGGAGAATTCCAGTTATCGACTTTACTGGGAATTGCATTCGGTTCAGGCTTTGGGCTTGGTTGGCTGATTTGCGGTATGTTATATCTAAAAGCCCGCTTTTCTAAGAATCGTCTAACGAAGAAAGTTGTTAAGCAGCAGAAAGAGTTAGATCAGCTTCGTGCCGAGCCTATTAAGGAATAACATTTAATGCTAGAGCTGTTGTTCCTGTTACTTCCTATCGCCGCCGCTTACGGTTGGTATATGGGTAACAGGAGCGCTAGTAATCAACGCCAAGAGCAATCTCATCACATGTCACGTCAATACGTGACAGGTTTGAATCTACTGTTATCTGATCAGTCTGATAAAGCGGTAGACCTTTTTATTGAGTTGCTTCAAGTTGATAGTGAAACAATTGATACTCACCTTGCTTTGGGAAACTTATTTCGAAGCAGGGGTGAGGTCGATCGTGCAATTCGTATCCACCAAAACCTTATCGCCCGCCCCAACCTAACCATTGACCAACGAAACCTCGCATTACAGCAATTAGCAAAAGATTATATGGCTGCAGGTTTTCTTGATCGTGCTGAAAAAATCTTCGAACAGTTACTTGATGAGCCAGACCACCGTAAAGGTGCACTGCAGCAGTTGTTGTCTATTTATCAACAAACACGCGAGTGGGAAAAAGCGATAGAGATGGCAAATCAGCTCGTCAAGATGGGTAAACCTAAACTTAAGCATGATATATCCCATTATTGGTGTGAGCTTGCGATGCTTGAGATAGGGGCGCAAAATCCAGATAAGGCGAAGCAATGTTTAAAGAAAGCTTTATCTGCAGATAAGAACTGCGTACGTGCTTCGTTAACAATGGCACGTATTCTGATTAAAGGTGGAGAATATAAAGCGGCGTCTAAGCAGCTTGAACGTGTTATCGAGCAAGAGGTTGATTTTGTCGGTGAAGCTTTGCCTCTTTTACTTCAATGCTATGAAGCGACAAATAATGAATCGGGTTGGTTGAAATATTTACAACATTGCGTAGATATGAAAGCTGGCTCGACAGCTGAATTAATGCTTGCTGATGAGATATGTAAACGTGAGGGAGCCATTCTTGCTCAAACGTTTATGACTCGTCAGCTGACAAAAAACCCGACCATGAAGGGCTTCTACCAACTGATGGATTATCATCTTGATGAAGCAGAAGAAGGTCGAGCAAAAGAAAGTTTAACCAGTTTACGCCACTTGGTGGGTGAGCAGCTTAAAATGAAGCCTCACTATCGTTGTCGTAAATGCGGTTTTGCCACGCACTCTTTATATTGGCAGTGTCCTTCGTGTAAAGGGTGGGGTACCGTTAAGCCAATTCGTGGCCTCGATGGTGAATAATACCTGTGGGTATTTTTCTAGTTATAAAATTGAATTATGTAAAAGGGCTACCCTATGGTGAGCCCTTTTTTTAAGTTACCAAGTCAACTCTAAAACGAAGTCTAAGCAGGAGATTCAATGTTAGACCCTAAAGTGATTGTCGCACTCGACTACCCGAACCAAGATGCAGCATTAGCGTTTGTTGACCGTATTGAGCCGGGAAGCTGCCGTCTAAAAGTGGGTAAAGAAATGTTCACTTTATATGGCCCTGACTTCGTGCGTAAATTGCATGAACGTGGTCATTCTGTATTTTTAGACCTGAAATTCCATGATATTCCAAATACTTGTTCGCGTGCTGTTGCAGCTGCGGCAGAGTTAGGGGTTTGGATGGTGAACGTTCATGCAAGTGGTGGCGAACGTATGATGGCTGCTTCACGTGATATTCTAGAGCCGTATGGTAAAGATCGTCCTTTATTGATTGCAGTAACGGTATTAACCAGTATGGAAGCGTCAGATCTTGCGGGTATTGGTATTGCCTGCGCACCACAAGAACAAGTATTAAACTTGGCAACATTAACTAAAAACAGCGGCCTTGATGGTGTAGTTTGTTCTGCTCAAGAATCAACGCTGTTGAAATCAGCATTGGGTAAAGAGTTTCAATTAATTACTCCAGGCATTCGTCCTGTTGGTAGTGCTGCTGGCGATCAGCGTCGTGTTATGACACCTGTTGAAGCCGTTAATGCGGGTTCTGATTACTTAGTTATTGGCCGTCCTATTACACAGGCGACTGATCCTGCTGCTGTATTAGCTGAAATAAATAAATCACTGGCTTAATTGTTTTACGATAAAAAGCAAACGTTTACTAACCCCGCTACTGCCTACTAGCAATAGCGGGGTTTTTGTATTCAAATTAACATTTAATCTTGGGGGTCGCTTTACTGATTCTATTGGTTCTATCGTGTGTTGGGGCAGAGAAGTGACTGTCTAATAGTTTCTGAGTCAGTGAGTGCTGTGGCGCACTGAATACTTCTGCAGTTGGCCCTTTTTCTACAACCTCGCCATCTTGCATGACGATCACTTTATCTGAGAAGTGTTTAACTACGCCCATATGTTGCGATACATAAACATATGACAAGCCCATTTCTTCTTGAAGCTCTAAGAGCAAGTTCAGAATCTGTGACCGCATTGACATATCTAGCCCATTTAACGCCTCATCAGCAACGATAATACATGGCTGAAGGATCAGAGCACGTGCGAGTGATACACGCTGTTTTTGACCCGTAGCAAGCATCTGAGGGTAAAAATACGCATGTTCAGGCAATAAGCCTACTCGTTTCAAAGTAAGCATAATACGACGCTCACGCTCTTGTGGGGTCATATTCGTATTTCGTTTTAATGGACCTTCTAATATGCGACCAATTTGGATACGTGGGTTCAGCGATGTATTGGGATCTTGGAAAATCATGCGGATTAATTTACATCGAGTTTGAAAATCCTTAGGTGCTAAGACTTCACCATTAACTCGAATTTCACCTGCGGTAGGCTCAACAACGCCTGAAAGCATTTTGGCTAACGTTGATTTTCCAGAGCCATTTTTCCCGATAAATGCAATGGTTTCCCCTGCTTCTAACTTGAAAGAAATCGGTTTAATGGCTTCAATAGTACGACGGCGAAATAACCCTGCACGGTAGTGATAAGATTTTTGAAGGTTATCTACTTCAAGTAAAGAACTCATTTCTTTTTATCCTCCATATTCAGCGGGAAGTGGCAGCTGAATTTATGGCTTTTTATCTTCCTACGTTTGGGTACTTCTACACATTTGCGTTGTGCATGTGGGCAACGTGGACCTAATCGGCAACCAATAGGCAGATGCTGAAGAGGAGGGATAGAACCTGGCAGGGTTTCCAATTTACTTTTATGTGACACATCTAAGCTAAAGTCAGGCATCGCTCGCATTAATGCTTCAGTGTAAGGGTGGTGTGGTGATTCCAGCAATTGCTTTCGGCTACCTGATTCGACAGATTGGCCACAGTACATCACGGTAATACGATCTGCCCACTGTGTTACGGTCGTTAAATCATGGCTTACAAGTAATATGGTGGTATTGCCTAATTGGTTCATACGGCTTAGTAAGCGGAATATTTGTGCCTGTGTAATCGGGTCTAAATCATTGGTTGGTTCATCGGCAATAAGCAGGCGAGGGCGGTTTGCAATCGCCATGGCAATCATTACCTTTTGACACTCACCATCGGTCAGTTCATACGGGTAACTTTTCATTACGCGCTTATGCTCTTTGATACCAACTTTGTGTAGCAGTGCAATCGCTTGTTTTTGGCGCCAATGAATACGTTGCCACCATCGACCTGAAAATGATGATGAAGGTATGGCCTCTTCTAATTGCTCACCAATATTTTCAGATGGATCAAGGCAAGAAGAAGGTTCTTGGAAGATCATCGCAATTTCACGACCCACAATCTTTCGACGTTCACGTGCTGATAGAGCCAATAAATCGACATCTCCTAGACGCAAGCGATCGGCCGTCACTTTCCAGTTGTCTTTTGTGACACCAGCAATGGCTTTAGCTACTAAGCTTTTTCCTGACCCTGATTCACCAACAAGCCCCCGGATTTCACCTTCGTTTATGGTTAAGCTCATGCGATCTACCGCTTTCACCATACCTTGTGGCGTATCAATCTCTATCGTCAGGTTACGAATATCGAGTAATGGCATTTAATCAATCCCCGCATTTAATGCTTGGCGGAGTCCGTCTCCTACTAAGTTTACAGATAAAACGCTAAACATGATTGCAAGCCCAGGCAAGGTTACGGTCCAAGGTGCTAAGTAAATTAATTCGATGGAATCTCCCAGAATTGAACCCCATTCAGGAGAGGGTGCTTGCGCGCCTAAACCGAGAAAGCCCAATGCAGCAATATCTAAAATAGCAATGGAGATAGCCCGCGTTAATTCTGTAGTCAGCACGGTTAAGATATTGGGCAAAATAGAGTTATACAGTAGGTAGAAGTTGTTAGCCCCATCAAGGCGTGCAGCAATGATATAGTCTTTTTCTACTTCAGTGTGAACGGCGGTATAAACGGCACGAATAAATCGAGGGATTAATGCTAGCCATATTGCCAATAAAATATTGGTTTCACCAGGCCCCATATAAGCGACAACAATAATCGCTAATAATAAAGAGGGAATAGATAAAACAGTATCAAGTACATGGTTCAGTATGCTTGATTTTAAACCGCGAGTCATACCTGCAGTTACACCGATCAAAAATCCAATCAGGCTTGCTGCAATAGCGACGAGTAGCGCATAGCCAAATGTGAGCTGAGAACCGAGTATTAGGCGGGTTAAAATATCTCGGCCAAGATCATCGGTACCGAAGAAGAACTCAACATGACCTGATTGATCCCATGATGGTGGCATTAGCAGTTCCCCAACCTGATGATAAGGGGAATATGGCACTAACCATGAAGCAGTAATGGTTATTAATATCAGGATGAGTAAACACCACAAGCCAAACATCGCTAATGAGTTAGCTTTGAAATTGATCCATGAGCGCTCCCATTGTGTCGGGATTTTTTGTTCCTGATAAATGTTATTTGATAGCATACCATTCTTTCCTTACAAGCGGATTCACGGCTGCACCAGCAAGATCTGACAATATATTGGCTAATAATATAAAGCTCGCTACTGTAATTACGCCCGCTTGAATTGCCACATAATTTTGATCTGCAATGGCGTTTAATAACCAACGACCAATACCCGGCCAGTTAAAAATTGATTCTGTAAGCATTGCAAATGTCATCATGGTTGAAAATTGCATACCTAATTTAGGAATAATCGGCGGTAGCGCGTTTTTCATGCCATGACGCCTAACAATTTCAAACATTGATAAGCCTTTGGTTTGTGCAACTTTGATATAATTTTGTGTCATTACTTCAGAGATGGAGGCACGTGTTAGACGTATCACTTCCGTTGTTGGTGCCATAGCCAGTACTAGTGTGGGCAATACGAGGTGTCTAATAACATCTGATAGCGCTTCTGAACGATAAGGTTTATCCGATAATAAAACATCAAAGATCGCCACCCCCGTAACGTGATCAATTTCATACAACAGGCTGTAACGACCCGCGACAGGTAGCCAACCAAGGTTGAGTGAAAACATCAAAATTAACAGCATCGCTAGCCAAAATAAAGGAATGGAATACCCTAAGATAGTGATCGAAGATATAAGAGTATCAGTAAACCGGCCACGCTTTACGCCTGCTAGCGTACCCAGTGGTATACCGACAAATAACGATAGTATAAACGCGAAAAAACACAGCTCTAACGTAGCTGGAAACACCATCATAACTTCATGTAAAATGGGAACACCGTTTTGATTTAGTCCTAAATTTCCCAGCGCTAATCCTTCAATGTAGCTTAACCAGCCACTCCAAAATGGTTGGTTGCTCCATGCTGATGCTTCGTCTAAGCGTAGAATGCTAAAACCAATCATCGTCAAAATAGCGAGAGTGATGATGAAAAGATTTAATCGGCGAATGGTATATATAAGCATATTTTACTCGCTTCGATAAACACTGGAAAATGAGCGAGTACCGAAAGGACTCATCTGTAACCCACCTAATGATTTATGGTGAACCTGAAAGTGCACGCCATGTGCTAATGGAACTAATGGCACCTGTTGATCTAAAATATTTTGCGCTCGATGATAATAATTTAAGCGTTGATCAAGCTTACTGGTACGTAAAGCAAGCTCGAGTAAATTATCAAAGTCTAGATTACACCAATTGGCAATGTTAAGCCCTGCCTGTTTGGCATCGCATGATAATAAGGGGCGTAGAAAATTATCAGGATCACCATTATCAGCAATCCACCCTGATAAGATAAGGTCAAAAGAGGCAGCTTCACCCATGCTGATACGATCAAGCTTATCTTGATGTGACATCGTCACCTGAATACCAATGGCTTTTAGATTAGCTTGAATCAGCTCTGCTGTTTTTCGAGGGCTAGGATTATAGGGACGAGGTTCAGTGGGAACCCACATCGATAATATTAATTTATTATAATACCCAGCTTCTTTTAATAATCTAATGGCTTCTTCAGGATCAAAATCCAATGCTTGGCTCTTGTGATTATAGGCCCATGACATAGGTGGCAACATGCTTTTGGCTTTGGTGCCTGTACCGTAATACACCGAGTCGAGTAAATTATCGCGATTAATGGCAAAGCTAATGGCTTTACGTACGCGAATATCCTGCAAGATAGGCTTGTTATTATTGAGCGCTAGAAATGATACATTCATGCCCGTTTGCGCCATTAATTCAAACTCTGAATGATCAGAAATGACGGATAGTTGGCTGGCAATCGGTGATGAGAGTACATCACATTCGTGACTTAATAGTTTAGCCAGTGAACCTGTGCCGCGTGATGATATATCGAACACCACTTGACCCATTGGTGCAGCTCCTTGCCAATAGCCCCAGTGACGTTTCAAACGAATGAGATCGTTAGGTATGTACTGGTCTAAATAAAAAGGCCCTGTTCCGATAGGTTTCATATCGAGCTGGTTTAGCTGACCTGCCTGAAGAAGCTGTTGCCCGTATTCTTGTGAATAAATGACCGCGTAGCTTGTGGCCAGGTTTGATAAAAAAGAGTTATCAGGGCGGCTTAAAATAAATTTAACGGTATGGGAATCAATCGCGACAATATCATTGATTAATTTATCAAAAGCTAAACTTTCAAACCAAGGGTAACGGCCACCAGAGATGTTAAAGAATGGGTGACTAGGGTCAATAACACGCTTAAAACTGAAAATAACATCTTGAACATTTAATTGGCGAGTTGGGGTGAACCAATCCGTATTCTGGAACTCAATGCCTTTGCGTAGCGCAAGCGTGTATTCAAGTCCGTCGTCACTAATCGACCAGCTACGAGCGAGTCCTGGTAGCGGTTGGTGGCTAACAGGATCGAGCACTAATAAGCGATCAAATATTTGAGCGGCAAGGGTATCTGTTGTTAGACCACCGTCGGTTAACTGCGGATTGAATATTGTGGGTGTGTCTTGGCCACAATAAATGAAACCACGGCTTCGTATATCAGTATCTTTTTGCGGCTCAGAACAACCCATAAGGCTAACTAGGCTAAAACAAGCAAACAAAAGGCGAGTATATGCGCTCATATCGTAAAGGCGTCGAATGAAATCAAGTCGTTAAATTTAACATTTTCCATCACAGCCACCAAGTAATCATCCTTGATATCCTCCTTTTCTTAACGTTATGCTGTTTAAATAACAGCCATGCTTTTAGATTTTCTGAAATTATGGAGATTAATTGCTCAACCTCAAGAGAAAACGAAAGAGATGCGACCCAGCAAACATTACTCTTCGTTACTGCCGACTAGCTGATATTTACGTAATAGCCCTCTCAGTTGATGGTAGCTTAACCCCAATAATTCAGCGGCTTTTCTTTGATTAAATTTGGCTTGTTCCAGTGCGTTACGCATTATTTCGATTTCTTGAGCTTGTTGCCATTGACGTAAATCCATAGGGAAAGTAACGTCAGTAGTTAAAGCATTTGTTGAATCTTCCGTTGGGCGAGTGTCATCTTGTTTATCGTGCCAAGGGGCATGAAAAGGGTTAATGATAATATTCTCGACAGGTTCATCTTCAAGGCTATGACGAAACACCGAACGCTCAACCACATTTTTAAGTTCACGAATATTACCAGGCCAGTGATACTCGAGTAGTGCGGCACGTGCTTGTGGAGTGAAACCAGAAAAGTAACCAAACCCTAATTCACGACACATACGTACGGCATAGTATTCAGCTAATGGAAGAATATCGTCGAAGCGTTCACGTAATGGTGGTAGATGAATAATATCAAAAGCAAGGCGATCGAGTAAATCAGCCCGGAATTTACCCTCTTGGGCAAGCTGTGGTAAGTCTGCATTGGTTGCACAGATTAAACGAACGTTAGCTTGGCAGGTCTTGCTGCCACCAACTCGTTCATACTCCCCATATTCAATAACGCGTAGTAATTTTTCTTGTACCCCAAGTGGTGCCGTGGCTAATTCATCAAGAAACAAGGTGCCATCTTCTGCTCGCTCAAAACGCCCTTGATGCCTTCCTTTTGCGCCAGTAAATGCGCCAGCTTCGTGACCAAATAGCTCTGAATCAATTAAACCATCACTTAGCGCTGCACAATTTAAGGTTATTAAGGGCTGATCCCAACGGCGAGATAAGTAATGCATTCGTTGTGCTATCAGCTCTTTACCTGTACCTCGTTCACCTAAAATAAGGATCGGGCGATTAAGTGATGCTAATCGAGATGCCTGATCTAGCACAGTAAGGAACGCTTCCGATTCACCGATTAAATTATCTTTATTTTGCATGGTTAATCTCGCTAAATATTGGCGCATTACCCCACACCATAGCAGCCTGTTTATTGAACTGTAAAGTTAAGTGTATGATTTTTATTGATCAAAAAGTTGGCACGCGACTTGATATATATTTGATGTGACATTAAGTTATTAATTATAAATCGGCCTTACGTGCAGGTTTAATAAAGGAGTTTTTATTATGGGTATTTTTTCTCGCTTTGCAGATATTGTTAATGCAAATGTAAACTCACTGCTTGATAAGGCTGAAGACCCACAAAAGTTGATCCGCCTTATTATTCAGGAAATGGAAGACACGTTAGTTGAAGTTCGTACCTCATCAGCGCGAGCATTAGCTGATAAGAAAGAACTGCAACGTCGTATTAATTCGATTGAAGCACAATCAAATGATTGGCAGCAGAAAGCGAGCTTGGCATTACAGAAAGGTCGTGAAGATCTTGCTCGTGCGGCGTTAATTGAAAAGCAGAAAATAAGTGACGTAGCACTAACACTGAATGAAGAGTTCAAGTTAGTTGAAGAAACGATTGATAAACTAAGTTCTGAAGTTGCAGAGCTAGAAAGAAAGCTGCAAGAGACACGTGCTCGTCAACAATCACTGGTTCTTCGACATAAAGCGGCGGGCAATCGTCGTGATGTTCGTCGTCAACTTGATACAGGTAAAGTCGATGAAGCACTATCAAAATTCGAGCAATACGAACGACGTATAGATGAGATGGAAGCAGAAGCTGATAGTTACAACCTTGGTCGTGGTAAGAATTTAGAAGATGAATTTGCGGATCTTCAGGCTCAAGACAGCATTGAACAAGAGCTGGCTAGAATGAAAGCGAACATTAAAGATAAAGAGTAGTATCATTCTAGATAAGTTAATAATCAGGTACTTATCTTGATGAATGTCATCTACTCTGATTAATTTGGAACAACGTCGATTCTGCGCGGAAAGGAGAGAAACGAATGTCTATGGGTTTTATTGTTGGTCCGTTAATGGTGTTTTTAGTCATTGTTGCACCATTATGGTTGATTCTTCATTACCGCAGTAAGCGTCATGCGAGCCAAGGATTATCTGGTGAGGAGCATGAACAATTGCAAGCGTTAGCGATCCGCGCAGAACAAATGCAAGATCGTATTTCAACGCTTGAGCGCATCCTTGATGCCGAAGCTCCCCAATGGAGGCATAAGTAATGAGTAAAATCTTATACCGTGATACAAAAAATGGAAAATTGGGTGGGGTGTGTGCGGGTATCGCAGAATACTTTGGTATGGAAATTTGGCTTGTCCGAATTCTTGCGGTATCGGCATTTTTACTCGGCGTTGGCTTTTTTGCGACATTGGCGTATATCGCGGCGTGTTTAATACTTGATAAAATGCCGGAAGAACGTACACAGCAACAAACGACATATAAAGAACATAATGTGAAACAAAAGCCATGGCAAGCGGGGCAACCTGCAGAGCAGATTTTACGAAATGTAGAATCTGAATTAAATGGTATGGAAGGTAATTTACGCAAAATGGAAGCTTATGTCACATCTTCCGCATTCAACGTTGATCGTGAGTTTAAGAATCTATAAAGCTTACTATACGTACATCTCACTAGTTACAATGAGCAGGCTTAGGCCTGCTTTTTCGTTGATGGTTAATTGCTCTAAGCTGATGGTAGTTGTACTAAATTGGTATAAATAACGAGTAATGTTCATTATCAGTTAATTTTACTTTGTGTATGCTATCTCCAGAATAAAAAGAAATAAGGCATGATATGAATCGTATTGGTAATGAGTTAAATAAACTGGTTAATCGTAGTTTAGATCGTCACGTACGTTTAGCGGTAACGGGATTATCTCGATCGGGTAAAACTGCATTTATTACTTCATTGATCAATCAGCTACTGCATGTCAGTACAAATCCACGTTTGCCTCTTTTTACAGCGGTACGCGATGGTAATTTACTGGGGGCTAAGCGAGTCCCTCAACGTGATATGCATGTACCAAAATTTGGCTATGATGAAGGTATGGGATCATTGTTGTCTTCACCGCCAGCTTGGCCCGAACCGACTCGCGATGTTAGCCAAACACGATTAGCGTTACGTTATAAACCGCAAAAAGGCCCGATGAAACTGTTTCAAGAAACAGCCACTTTGTATCTTGATATTGTGGATTATCCGGGGGAGTGGTTACTTGACTTACCTTTGCTTGATCTGGATTTCATGGCGTGGTCTAAACAGCAGACAAAGGTATTAAAAGGTAAGCGGTTAGAATTAGCGCAAGAATGGATAGCTATGGGGGAAACATTCGACCCCTTTGCTCCTGCTGATGAAGTTTTAATTGAACGCATTTCGGCAGCATTTACTGATTACTTGTATAAGTGCAAGGCTGAAGGTGGATTACATTGGGTTCAGCCTGGACGTTTTGTGTTACCTGGCGAGCTAGCAGGGGCGCCGGTATTGCAGTTTTTCCCTATGATTTGGGAACACAACTATACCGAACAACAACTTCAACAAGCCGATGAACACAGCAACATAGGCATGCTGAAGAGTCGGTATAAATACTATCAGCAGCATGTTGTAAAAGCGTTCTATCGAGATCATTTTTCAAAATTTGATCGTCAGATCATATTGGTCGATTGTTTACAGCCATTGAATGCTGGAACCGAGTCATTTAATGATATGCGCCAAGCGCTGGATCAGTTAATGCAGAGCTTTAAATACGGGCGTAGTTCGTTATTACGTCGATTGTTTTCACCGCGTATTGATAAAGTCTTATTTGCAGCGACAAAATCAGATCATGTAACGCCAGAGCAACATCCGAATTTAGTGAGTTTATTGCAGCAGTTGGTGAATGAAGCGTGGCAAACGGCATCGTTTGAGGGCATTAAAATGGATTGTGTTAGCTTGGCATCTATTCAAGCAACAGAGCCCGGCTTTGTCGCTCATCAAGGGTCACAAGTACCTGCTTTACGTGGGTGTAATCTTGAAGGGGAGTCCCAAACAATATTTCCTGGCGAAGTCCCCCGTCGATTACCCAACGAGAGTTTTTGGCAAAATAATGGTTTTGATTTTGTGAATTTCCGTCCATTAGCCCAACAAAGCGATGAACCATTGCCTCATATCCGTATGGATAAAGCGCTTCAGTATTTGCTAGGAGATAAGTTGAAATGAGTGAGCCTTCGCAAAATAAAGCATTCAAAACCAAAATTGTGTTTGATGAAGCACAGCCAGCAGATTCTGAGGCTGAATTGACAGCTCAAGTGCAATTTGCAGAAAGTAATACCTTTCTGCCAGAAGTGAAAGCTGATGATGATATAGAAGAACAGCTTTCTCATTCTTTGGCGAGTAAACCGAAAAAACGTTCGAGCTGGTTTAAAGGCTTACTTATCGCTGGTGCAGCGATGACGGGTTGGCAAACGGTGGATTATGTTGTTTCTGCGTATCAAACTGGCGATTGGTTAGCATTAGGTTGGAGCGTTATTGTTGCCGGTATTGCAACAATGGGAATAACAGCACTTGGGCGTGAATTATTTAAGCTCCGTCGCTTAAAGCAACGTCAAACTGAGCGTGAACAAGCACAAATATTATTAGATGCAGACGGCATTGGGCAGGGTAAAGCTTTTTGTATGAAGTTGGCTAAGCTCAGTGATATCCGTGATGAACATGCAGGTTATGATCGGTGGGTGCAGTCTTTAGCGGCTACGCACAACGACCGGGAAGTACTCGAACTGTATGACCAAATGGTACTCAGCCATCAAGACCGATTATCACGTCAGCTTGTGGCTAAGTATTCGAGTGAAGCTGCAGTCATGGTCGCAGTGAGCCCGCTAGCAGTAGCTGACATGTTGCTGGTGGCATGGCGCAACTTCAAATTGATTGAGCAAATCTCTGTCGTCTACGGGGTTGAGCTAGGCTATTGGTCTCGTATTAAATTGGTTAAATTAGTATTAGCCAATATGGCTTTTGCTGGTGCTACGGAAGTGATTGCTGATACGGGTATGGACATGCTATCGATGGATTTAGCGGGCCGAGTGTCAACCCGAGTTGCCCAAGGTGTGGGGGTAGGTTTACTGACGGGCCGATTAGGGCTTAAAGCGATTACATTAATGCGACCATTGCCGTGGCAACCCGATCAACAGCCTAAATTGAGTGAAATTCGACGTGATTTGTTGCTGAAGCTAACACATAAAAATGAAAGTCCACAAAATAAGTAATAGTAATAAATAACAACGAGATAATTGTTTTTTTTATGATAATTATTGGCTTGGTCGACTATAAAGTGAATTTATAGTCGACTAATCTCTCATCATACTACATCAGTGACTTGACTCATTTTCCGCTTCGTCGCACACTTCATAAGTGTCAACTATTCCTGACACATTAAACTGAATCATCATAATATTAATTGAAAGCGTAATTCCGCTGAAATTAAGCGACGTTTATATCATAAGGCGCACGATATGAGGCTACAGGTCTTTTGTGAAGATCGACTAGGAATGACCCGAGAGCTGCTGGATATTCTTGCCAGCCAAGAGATTAATCTCAGGGGAATTGAAATTGATCGCATTGGTATTATTTATCTCAATTGTCCTGAAATTGAATTTGAACAATTTAGCCAGCTTATGTCGCAAATCCGTCAGTTAGACGGAGTTACAGATGTACGGAAAATTCAGTTCATGCCGAGTGAACGAGAACATAAAGAGCTAAAGGCCCTATTACAAACGCTGCCCGATCCATTTTTCTCTATAAACCTCAGTGGCAAAGTTGACCTAATTAATGAAGCTGCAGAGCAATTAATGAGCAACGTAAGTACTGATGTTTTGGGTGAGTACATTCAAATTCTTCTTGGCTTTAACTACACTCGATGGGTCGAAAAAGAAGGTGCAAATAAGCGCAGTGAAATGGTTGTCATTGCGGGTTTAGACTACCTGATGGAAGTTATGCCTGTCTATGTGACTAACGAGAATGAAGAGTCTGTCATGGTGAGTGCTGTGATTTTACTCAAATCATTATCTGAAGCAAAAATGCCCATCGCAATGCGAGAAATTAGTGGTGATAACGGCTTTGAACATTTAGTCGGTCAATCGTCACGTTTCAAGCATCTGTTGGGTCAAGCGAAGAAACTCGCATTACTCGATGCTCCTTTACTGATTCAAGGTGAAACAGGAACAGGTAAAGAAATGTTGGCGCGTGCTTGCCACCAACGTTCAATGCGTCGTGAGCATCCATTCCTTGTCGTGAACTGTGTCTCAATGCCGGATAATGCAGCAGAAACTGAATTATTTGGCTTTTCGGGAGGCGCAAATGAAGCAGGGAAAAAAGGTATTTTTGAACAAGCTGCTGGTGGCACCGTTTTCTTATATGAAATCGGTGAAATGTCAGCACATTTACAAATAAAATTACTTCGATTCTTGCAGGATGGGACTTTCCGTCGTGTAGGAGAAGAAGAAGAAATTAAAGTAGACGTACGCGTAATTTGCTCTACTCAGAAAAAATTACCGGATCTTATTGCTGCGGGTGAATTCCGTGAAGACCTGTATTATCGCTTAAATGTGTTGGCCCTCGTTGTACCACCATTACGTGAACGTACTGCTGATATTGTGCCACTTGCTGAGTTATTCTTAGCGCAATTTGCCCAAGAATTGCAGCAAGCTAAGCCTAAAATTTCAGATAAGCTTTCACAGTACCTTAGTCAGTACGCATGGCCGGGTAATATTAGGCAATTACGTAACGTATTATTCCGTGCGATGACACAAGTCGATGGTTCTGAAATTACGATTGATGATGTTCAACTGCCAGAGAACGAAACAACCAGCATTATTAGTGACGAAACACTTAATGGTTCACTAGATGAAATCATGAAACGTTATGAATCCGGTATATTGTCTAATCTTTATAGTAGTTACCCATCAACGCGAAAGTTAGCAAAGCGCTTAGGTGTATCTCATACTGCTGTGGCGAATAAATTGCGAGAGTATGGTTTAAGTAAACGTTAATTCATCGTTTAATTATCAGATAAAATACCACACTGAGATGAATGACAGTGTGGTATTTCTCTTTATTTGGTAATGGTTGGTATCAGTGATAGCTGACCTGATTCTAGTGCCAGTAATTGAGAGACCATTTCTTGACCGTAGCGATAATTACACAATGAATTGTTGTTGTTGAGTACACGGTGGCAAGGAATAATAATGGGGATGGGGTTTACGTTTCTGGTTATGCCAATGGCAGGAGCTGCATTCGAAGTGCCAAGTTTGTCTGCGATTTGTTGGTAGTTGAAGGTTTCACCAAAGGGGATTTCAGTGAGCGTTTGCCAGACTTGTTGCTGGAACTGTGTACCCTGAGGTGCCAAAGGGATAGTGAATTTTTGCCTTTTCCCGCTTAGGTACTCTGTAAGTTGATTCGTGTAAGGTTTCATAGCATCGGGATCATGTTCCCAACTTGAATCGGGACAAAATCCAGCGCTACCCACAGTGAGTTGTCGTAACCCCTTGCTGTCGGCAAGAAGGTAGACTTTTCCTAGTACAGTATCAATAACGTCGTAATACATCATAACAGCCAAAGTACACCATAAGTTTTAAGGGACTAATTTGTTTAACTCTATTATAAACCGCTCTACAACATTAGTGGTTGATGAACTTAAAATTCGTTTGATCGGTAACAAAGATTCTGCTCGAATTACAGCTTACTACCAAAAAAATCGAGCATATCTACAGCCTTGGGAGCCGTTACGCGATGAAAATTTTTTCTTACCTGAAGGGTGGGAGAAAAGGTTGTTACAACTAACCGAACTTCATAAACACAATCTTGCTTATTATTTTGTTATTACGACGAAAGATTCAGATGATGTAATTGGGGTTATCAACTTCAGTAATTTAGTGAAGCACCCGTTTTATGCATGCCATGTAGGCTATTCATTGGCTGAAACTTATCAAGGCAAAGGTATTATGCACCGTGCTCTTGATGCTGTTGTCGAGTGGATGTTTGAAGAGAAACAGTTTCATCGCATTATGGCTGCCTATATGCCAAGAAATAAACGCAGCGGTAAAGTGTTAGAAGATTTAGGCTTTGAAAAAGAAGGCAGAGCGAAAGACTATTTACTGATCAACGGTAAATGGGAAGATCATATACTTACCGCAAAAACAAATCATAACTGGGTGCCACCGAAGTAGCTAACAGGTTCGACTGGCTGCTAACGTACCGTGCGCGTGATTCTGGCCGTTGTCTGTCTAGTTTTGTTTCGTTGTCCCGTCCTAAAAATAAAAAGGCTTGCTATTACAGCAAGCCTTTTGCATTTTAAAAATGGTTATTCGACAGTAAGAATACGCATATTGTTAGTCGAACCAATCGTATCCATTACGTCACCTTGGGTGATAATGACAAGATCACCCGTTGTTAAGTAACCATGTTCTTTTAGAACAGCCAGTGCGTGTTTAGCCGCTTCAAGACCTGCGTCGCTATCACGGTCGAAATAGACTGGTGTTACACCGCGGTATAGTGAAGAACGGTTCAGTGTGTTTTCGTTACGAGACATAGCAAAAACAGGTAAACCAGATGAGATACGAGACATCATTAATGGTGTACGACCAGACTCGGTCATTGCTACCATCGCTTTTACGCCTTCCATGTGGTTTGCAGCATACATGGTAGACATTGCGATCGTTTCTTCAGGTGAAGAAAATGTGCGAGCTAAGCGGTGATTGGATACATTGATGCTTGGCTCTTTTTCAGCACCCACACAAACACTCGACATTGCTTGAACGGTTTCAACTGGGAAATCACCAGCCGCTGTTTCTGCAGAAAGCATTACAGCATCAGTACCATCCAATACGGCGTTAGCAACGTCCATTACTTCTGCTCGTGTTGGCATCGGGCTAGTAATCATCGACTCCATCATTTGAGTCGCAGTAATAACGGTACGGTTAAGGCTACGAGCACGACGAATTAACTTCTTTTGAACGCCAACCAGCTCTGGGTCACCAATTTCAACACCAAGGTCGCCACGAGCAACCATTACCACATCAGATGCCATGATGATGTCATCCATCGCTTCTGTTGTTGCAACAGCTTCTGCACGCTCAACTTTAGCGACTAACTTAGCTTCTAGACCTGCATCTAATGCAAGGCTTCGAGCATACTTCATGTCTTCGCCGTTACGTGGGAATGACACAGCAAGATAATCAACCCCCATTTTGGCTGCTGTAATAATGTCGGCTTTGTCTTTCTCAGTTAGTGCTTCAGCAGAAAGCCCACCGCCTTTTTTATTGATGCCTTTGTTATTAGATAACGGACCACCAACGGTGACTTCGGTATGTACTTTATTACCACTCACTGCTGTTACTTTTAACTGAACTCGACCATCATCTAGCAGTAAAAGATCGCCAGTTACAACATCATTGGGTAGCTCTTTATAGTCAAGACCGACAGCATCTTGATGGCCTTCACCTTTTGGAAGGTCACTATCTAGTGTGAACTTATCACCGATAGCCAATTGTATTTTACCGTCTTTAAAGGTAGAAACTCGAATCTTTGGACCTTGAAGATCGCCAAGAATAGCAATATGTTTTCCAAGCTTTGCTGCAATTTCACGTACCATTTTTGTACGTTGGATATGATCTTCAGGGCTACCGTGAGAGAAGTTCATTCGAACTACGTTAGCACCAGCGGCGATAATTTTTTCAAGGTTGTTATCGCGGTCAGTAGCAGGACCAAGTGTAGTTACGATTTTGGTACGTCTTAGTTGTTCAGACATTTGAAACTCCATCTTTTATTTAACTGTGCTATACCGATCACACTGTGGATCAGTCACTAACATGATGAAATATTACTACAGGAAAAGGGGCGAGAAAGCTGTTCTTCATCAATAAATTGAAAAAAATATACATTTCCATGTAAGTAAGTTATGCATATTTTCTTATAATTACTGAATAACATTCATTTAAGTATAGTTATTTATGAATTGATTACTTAAGTGAATCCAATGAGTAAGCTGCTTGTTCAATATTTTATGAAAAAAAAAGCACGAATATTCATTCGTGCTTCCTATTTTTATGAATGATACTAATTTAGTATTAAAGAACATTATCTTTTGAAAAACGAGAGTCTTTTAATGATTCTTTTACACGTTTTAAGTTTTCTCTAAAGCCTGAACCACGACGTAATGTAAAGCCTGTAGCAAGCACATCAATGACTGTCATTTGTACAACACGACTCGCCATTGGCATATAAATGTCAGTGTCTTCTGGTACATCGAGACATATAGAGAGAGAACATTCACGATCAAGCGGTGAATCTTTGGCTGTAATACCAATAACCGTTGCACCATTTTCACGAGCAATACGTGCGATATCAACCAAACTTTTGGTACGACCAGTGTGAGATATCATCACGACAACATCACCATCAGAGCAATTAATAACACTCATGCGCTGCATAACGATGTCGTCGAAGCATACAATGGGGATGTTAAAACGGAAAAATTTGTTTTGCGCATCGTGTGCAACAGATGCAGATGCACCTAAACCAAAGAACGATATTTTCTTTGCCTGAGTCAGCAAATCAACAGAACGATTGATTTGTACTGGGTCAAGGCTATTCTTAGCTACGTCAAGGCAAGCCATTGTAGATTCAAATATTTTTGATGTATAAGCATCAGGGCTATCATCTTCTTCAACGTTACGGTTAACGTAAGGCGTTCCATTTGCAAGGCTTTGAGCTAAATGCAATTTAAAGTCAGGGAAGCCTTTTGTGTCTAAGCGACGGCAGAAACGGTTAACCGTTGGCTCACTGACATCCGCCATTTTAGCAAGCGTAGCAATACTTGAATGAATAGCGGTTTGTGGTGATGCAATAATTACTTCAGCAACTTTACGTTCGGACTTACTGAAGTTATCTAAATTTTTTTGAACTTTTTCTAGGGTATTCATAGCGATTACCGCGTTAGTTACTGAATTACATTCGTAGGCTTAATTAAGATATAAAGCCAATATGGTGAAACTATACTACTTTTCATCGATTCGCTCCTAGTAGTTAGCTTTCTATTTTTATTATAGTTTGATCGGGATCGACTTTTTTCTTTCAGTTTTGAAACTAAATTTAAAAAATAAGGCTTTTTTTACTCTGATAAAAGGTTATTTTGTAGTTTAATTTCATATGCGAGGAATTAATTTACAGGGTGAAATAAATAAATAGTTATTTTATATCTTTTGGCGTGCTTTGGTATTTTCATGAAAATAACGAGTGAAGGTAATAGCCAATCCACTAATTGTTTGATTAATTTAGCGAGAGTTAAAATGCTTTTAGACAAGTCTAAAAATATTTTACACTCGCTCAAAGGGAACACCACTGGAAGCCAACTTCTGTGTCTAGCGATTTCAAAAGGGAACGACTCTTCTATCAACCGCTATCCTTGAACTAGATGCCCAGTTGTGTTCTGAATGGTCAGATAATTAATGGAATTGGTATAATTAATGAAAGTAAGTATATGCGGTTGTGGCTGGTTAGGTTTACCGTTGGCAAAATATTTAGTATCACAAGGGTTCGATGTCTACGGCAGTAAAACCAATCTGGAGGCGGCTAAACAACTAGAAAGTGTCGGTATTCATGGGGTTGAATTAACTATTCCACTTGAGCGATCACACATTAGCTCTGAAATGAGAGCTTTTTTTGCCGCAGGTGTATTGGTTATCAATGTTCCACCAAGACGAAGAGCAGTACAGAGCCATGAATATATTGCTTCGGTTTTATCATTATCTATGGCTGCAAAGGATAATGGTTGTAAGCGAATTATTTTTATCAGTACCACATCAGTATATGGCAGTATGCAAGGTGAAATCACTGAGTCAATGCAACCAAACCCTGATAGTGAATCGGGCATCACTCATTATAAATTAGAACAACAATTGCGTGACATCTGGGGGGATGATTTGGTTGTCTTGCGCTTATCTGGTTTGATTGGTCCTAATCGTCATCCTGCTAAGTTTTTATCGGGGCGCACTGGCATCAAGGGGGGGAAATCACAGGTTAATTTGATTCATCTCGATGACTGTATTCAAGCCATCACGAGTATTATTGTAAAATCACCAGATGTAAAAACACTGCACCTAGCAGCCCCTTTTCATCCAACGCGAGAAGCATATTACACTGCGAGTGCATTAAAAGTGGGTATCGATCTACCGATTTTTGAGGAAGATTTAACACCAAAAGGGAAAGTGATTAACTCAGAAAGAACAATAAAAGTTTTAGGCTTATCTTTGAAGCATCCCGATCTTGCGGTATCAGCGTTAGACATTGCTAAGCCTTGACGTATGGTGAAAAAAAATCCCGTTGAAATTCAACGGGAAAATGTTTTTACACAATAAGGAATTTGTAGCAGCAGTGGTAATTCAGACTATCAAGGTCAATGTAACGTAGTCATCCTTTCGGTAAGGATGCAAACCAGTAATCTCAATCATAGTAATAAGAGTGTGCATTGCTTAGTTAGTTCAATTTCATTTCAATAAAATGGGCTATGTATTTCTCCTCCTTATTTATTCATAACCAACAGGGGAATGATGGCTTGGGTGATTTTTTGTGTTTTTTAAGATAAAAAAATCCCGCTGAGAATAATGTCAGCGGGAGGAGTGTTCCATAAAACAATTAGGAGTTTGTAGCAGCAGTGGTAATTCAGACTATTAAGGTCAATGTAACGTAGTCATCCTTTCGGTAAGGATGCAAACCAGTAATCTCAATCATAGTAATAAGAGTGTGTATTGCTTAGTTAGTTCAATTTCATTTCAATAAAATGGGTTATTTATTTCTCCTCCTTATTTATTCATAACCAACAGGGGAATGATGGCTTGGGTGATTTTTTGTGTTTTTTAAGATAAAAAAATCCCGCTGAGAATAATGTCAGCGGGAGGAATGTTCCATAAAACAATTAGGAGTTTGTAGCAGCAGTGGTAATTCAGACTATTAAGGTCAATGTAACGTAGTCACCCTTTTGGTAAGGATGCAAACCAGTAATAAGAGTGTGCATTGCTTAGTTAGTTCAATTTCATTTCAAAAAAAGTGGATTATTTATTTCTCCTCTCTATTTATTCATAACCAACAGGGGAATGATAGTTTGGGTGATTTTTTTGTGTTTTTTAAGATAAAAAAATCCCGCTGAGAATAATGTCAGCGGGAGGAATGTTCCATAAAACAATTAGGAGTTTGTAGCAGCAGTGGTAATTCAGACTATTAAGGTTAATGTAACGTAGTCACCCTTTCGGTAAGGATGCAAACCAGTAATCTCAATCATAGTAGTAAGAGTGTGTATTGCTTAGTTAGTTCAAATTCATTTCAAAAAAGTGGATTATTTATTTCTTACTTACTGGCAGAGGGATGATGGTTTGGGTAATTTTCTGTGTTTTATAAGGAAAAAAATCCCGCTGAGAATAATGTCAGCGGGAGGAATGTTCCATAAAACAATTAGGAGTTTGTAGCAGCAGTGGTAATTCAGACTATTAAGGTTAATGTAACGTAGTCACCCTTTCGGTAAGGATG
>NZ_PYOC01000012.1 GCF_003026215.1 Photobacterium indicum | reverse complement strand
ACCCGTCCGCCGCTCGTCAGCAAAGAAAGCAAGCTTTCTTTCTGTTACCGCTCGACTTGCATGTGTTAGGCCTGCCGCCAGCGTTCAATCTGAGCCATGATCAAACTCTTCAATTAAAGTTTTGTTGGTCTTTCGACCGGCTCAATGATTTTTACTGATATTCTTGTTTCGTTCTTCTTGCGAAGAAATGAAGCATAAATTGACTGTGTCATCTTGCGATGATTAAGGTCACTCAGTTCATTGATAAATCTTTCGACTTAAAATTTCACGAGTGCCCACACAGATTGCATGGTCAAATTGTTAAAGAACATACTGACTAGGTTGCTGGCTAAGCGCCGTGCTCCGTGTCAGTGAGGTCGCATTATAGAGACTTCGATCAGCTTGGCAAGGGGCATTTTAAAATAATTATGCGAAATGCTCCTAACCGAATAAAATGCGAACAACTTACTCATATCCGTTTTAAAATCAAACTTATTATCACTAAGAAAGTATAACTTGCTCTTCGATACGCTCTATTAATGCAGGTGGTAATGCCAATGCATCCGCCAACGCATCCAAATAAGCACGTTCTAAGAAATGGTCTACATCAACCACCAGCAATGAGACAAGGTAAACTTCCGACGCTTGCTCAAGCCCATCAACTGCATTTGCAATCACATGAGGGTTTAATGGTTCATCCAGCCAACGTGCAATCAATGCTTCTACATCGTGTGTTATCCCATTTTGTTGCAGCCACTGAGTAATCGCAGTCTTTTCATCAATATCAATATGACCATCAGCTTTGGCTGCAAATATCATGGTCTTCATCAATATTTCTTGATCCGTTTTTAATGGTGCTAATTCAGTCAACATTGGATCCACCGACGCTGTCGTTGTTTCCGTCTGATCTTGAACCCACTTTTTATATGCCTGATACGCCACGGTACCAATAGCAGCGGTGCCACCAATCACAGCAGCTTTCTTGCCATACTTGCCCACCAGCTTTCGGCTTTTCTTATTTCCGACTAATGCACCGACAAGCCCCCCTGTCGCCATTCCTTTTACAAGGTCAGCTTTACTAGAAGAGGAGGAAGAAGATTTCCCCATATAACTGCTGGCTTGATTAATGAGTTGGTCAAATAGGCTTTTCATCGTTGGCACTCCATAACAAGGGATACCACTAATACTAAAGAAGAGAAAATGAACGGGGAATGAATTTAACGTAAAGCAAGGTTAAAGAAGGAATGAAAATTCTTGATACAACAAAGCCCCAACCGACGTTGAGGCTTCATCGTTTTTATCTGGTGCCCGAGGACGGACTTGAGCCATCACGATCGAAAGCAACGGATTTTGAATCCCTTGAGACACCTTTGCAGCAGTGATAAATACTTGGATCAAATTGGGTATTGTTTACGCTGCCAGAAAAGGCATTTGAGCTGTGGTGCTGTAAATTGAGGGAAGGCTCGGCAACCTTAGTCATCGGCTGCCAGTTTTCAAGCAAACAGCCACCACGATGCTTCACCGTCGATAACATTGCCACAGCCTAGACGCTATCTTTAACCAATATGATTTATTAGTGATCGCAATAGATAGAGGCAGAAAACGTTTAGGCCACCCTGTTCGCTCAGTGACTGTGATCGTGGCACCACTGGGCACTGTAATAATCAATCGAAATAATGACGACGAGTCTAGCCCTCTTATCAAAGAGCGAAAATTGAGTTTCAATGCCCGCACAAGTTCAAGGCACGCTATCAATAATGTCGGATCACTAAGGTGAAGGGTAATTGTCTGTTCATTGGCAACGAGGTGGATAGTTTTATCATCCACCTCCATGACTAACGCCCCATGAATACTCAGCATATATTACTCTAAGTTTCGACCTCGAATACTGATGCTACCACTGACAGTCCAAGTCGAATGATCCGATTTTTCTCCGGAGCCACTGGGCACACCGATCTCAATCTTGTCAAATTCATACGTTAATTCAGCATGACGTTCAGTAAGCTTGTCATACAAAGCCCCTGCCAACTCGGGCCAATTAGTTGTATTGTTGTTTGCATCTGCCATTGCCTCTCTCCTACTTGTTTAATCCACATTGCCTTGTAATGGACAAAGTAAAATGCCACCTTTTACCTTGCCCTCAAGCTAATAACTTTCGCCAGCTTATACACATCACCCTCACTATAGACTGGCAATTACTGGCATTTATACCCAAATGAACTCAACGTCTCTAATTGAGGGAGATCAGTATAGCAATGGCTACCAGCCACTCACTTCTCGCTAAAATAAACATCTTGCTCTGACATGGGTACACACATTATAGCTGCTGTAACAACTTACTGGCCTCCAGAATACGAGTCACCGCCGCTATCTTGGCTGTTTTCTCTTATATTCAGTAACAAAGCACAACTTTTATTGTCAGGTTATACCAACCGGGATAAATAGTTGTTGGCATTTAATTGAGTACCGTAAAATCGCCATGGAACGGCCTTAAAGGTCTACTAAAGTGTTCTGGATATGTTGGATTTACTTGGATTGCATTGAGCACAGATTCGGTATGTGATGAACCAGATATGGACCATGGAGTAAGTTTGAAAGCAGACTAAGGAGCATCTATTGTGTTGAATAAAAACACTGATAACAAGAAAAGAAAACTGAGGTAAGTTTTTGATTAGTCCAGATACAACAAAGCCCCAACCGAAGTTGAGGCTTTATCATTTTATCTGGTGCCCGAGGACGGACTTGAACCGTCACGCTCGAAAGCAACGGATTTTGAATCCGTCGTGTATACCAATTTCACCACTCGGGCAGATGCGGCTCATTATACGTATACAAGATTGATGCGCAAGCCTTTATTCTGTGTAAATCAACAAAATAAGTCCAACTGCCTTTTATTTGGCCATTAGGGGTAAATATGTTCACAAATAAAACAAAGGGAAGTTGTGCATCGAAAAATATGAATAGAACTCTGCTGAAAAAAGGAGTGCAATGATAGTATTCAGGCTCATCGCTTTTAAAGTAGACAATGGCACGTCACTAATTCTTGAATCGCTTTATATCGCACTAACAGGAAGTGGGTTGGTACTAACATGAAAAAGAAACAATCAAAGGGTGTTCAACAGTCAAAACAATATCCTAGTATTTTCCGCCGCTTGGGGGCATGGCTATATGACTGCTTAGCCATCGCTGCTGTACTTATGTTGGCAGGCGGAGTAGTGATGGCGTTGATTGCCGCTTTATTACATTTCGGTATTTTAGATATCACTGGTTACGAAGATGCAAGTGCTTATCTTGGTACTCACCCTGTCGCTAGTCTGGTTTACAGTTTTTATTTAGCTGCCGTTGTCATTAGCTTCTTCGCATACTTTTGGTGTAAGGGTGGACAAACATTAGGAATGCGAGCATGGAAACTACGTCTACAGAATACAGACGGCTCTAATATTCGTTTAACGCAAGCGTTCATTCGCATGGGAACATCTGCATTTGGGTTAGGTAACTTATTATCCCCATTCAGTACAACAAAACAGTCTTTTCAAGATCTGATGGCCGAATGTGAAATGATTGTCACTGACGTTAGATAGCAGTAGTGATTACCATAAAAAAAGGAGCCAAACGGCTCCTTTTTTACATCGTTCAATACGACGTTTTAACTATAACTTACGTCTAAGTAGATAAATTGTAATCAGTAGAAATACGAGGCTCGGACCTAGAGCACCAATCGCTGGATGCAGTCGATAGACAAGGCTCATGGGGCCAAATACTTCGTTAGAGATGTAGAAAGTAAACCCAAAGATGACTCCAGATAATACCCTTGCCCCCATGGTTACCGAACGCAATGGTCCGAATACAAAAGACAATGCAAGCAACATCATAACGGCAATCGAAATTGGCTGAAGCAACTTTCGCCAAAATGCCAATTCATAACGAGATGCATCTTGTTTCGATTCTTTTAAATAACTGACGTAATCATACACACCAGATAATGCCAGCTCTTCAGGCTTTACCGTCACAATAGCTAACTTGTCAGGAGACAGTGAAGTCTTCCAAGGCAGCATGTCAAATTTCGTATTGGTTTGCTGTATTTTCGAAATATTTGTTACCGTCACATCAGCAAGCAACCAACCTTGTTGCTCGGTAAAAGATGCAGACTTCGCAAAGACCATTTTAGAGAGTGTATCTTTTTCATCAAACTGCCAAATATTCACCGCATTTAAAGTGCTTTGTTCATGCACGCGACCAATATAAATAAAATCATTGCCATCTTTTGCCCACACGCCACTTTGAACCGAAAGCATATTGCCTCCTGAAGTCCAAAGAGCACGCAATTCCCGTGCGGATTTCTGTGCCTGAGGTGCTCCCCACTGCCCTAGTACCATCACGATAAGCATAAGAGGAACGGCTGTTTTTAAAACAGATAAGCCAATATCCAGCTTAGAAAATCCAGCCGCCTGCATGACAACTAATTCAGAGCTCGATGCCAGCATGCCTAAACCAATCAAAGCCCCTAGTAATACCGCCATTGGGAAGAACATTTCAATATCACGTGGAATGCTTAATAAAACATAAATCAATGCTTTCCATAGATCGTAGGTGCCGTCACCTATTTTACGTAGCTGCTCAACATATTTAATGATGGCAGATAGCCCTACCAAAGTTGATAGCGTCAACGCCGTTGTTGCGATAATCGTTCGGCCAATGTACCAATCTAAAATCTTAAACATTAACCGCGTCTCCGTAATTTATCTTTTAACACTCGGACTGGCATGGTATCCCAAGAGTTTAAGGCGATTGCAACAACAAACATCACAATATTGATAGACCACAGCCCAATATACGAAGGCAAACTTCCATCTTCTACTGCTGATTTCGCGGCACTTATCGCTAAGAAATAAACTAAATAGATCAAAACGGCTGGGAAAAGTTTTGCAAAACGCCCCTGTCGAGGGTTAACTGACGATAGAGGAACAACAACCATTGTTAATAAAGGGATACATAAAAACATTGATACGCGCCACTGGAACTCAGCACGAGCAGCCAGTTCGGAGTGTTGCATCAATGCAGGGGTGGGCAAAGCATCCCAATCTCGATTTTTTTCACGGATAGCCCGCTGACCAATCAATGCTTGGTAATCTTCAAAATCAGTAATAGAGTAATCTAATCGAGTCGGAACACCTTCATAACGCGTACCATCTTTTAGATCGAGTACCTGACGACCATCGTCTAACTCACTCACATAACCACGCTCTGCCACCATCACACTAGGCCGCATGGTATCGCGAGCAACAACTTGAGCGACAAAGATCTTTTCGAGCTTACTGCCTTTATCAGTAATATCATTAACAAAGACGACCCCTTTACCATCGGGGGCGGGTTGAAATTGACCTTTAACCAATAAATCAAGCCCCACGTCAGATTCGACTCTTTCCATGACTTGTGTTTCTTGTTCTGAGCTCCATGGAGCTAGCCACAAGGAATTAAATGCCGCAACCGACCCAGTAATCACCGCTAGCAATAATGCAGCCTGAATCAGAAATTTATTTCCGATCCCTGTTGCATTCATTACTGTGATTTCACTTTCAGCATAGAGACGACCAAAAGTCAGCAAAATACCGATGTAAAGGCTAAGAGGCAGCATCAACAATGCCATTGATGGCATATACAGCCCCATCAAGGTCAAAATTAGATCACCAGGGATCGAACCATCGGTTGCATCTGCTAGAATGCGAATAAACTTCTGACTGATAAAGACCAAAAAAAGCACAAATAAAACGGCTAATTGGCTTTTTAATGTCTCACGAGTCAAATACCTAACAATAATCACGCGTTATATACCCATAGAAAACTTGTTTTTTTAGTGGAATCACTATAGTTTTTCGGTAAATCAGTTATTTTTTGATCTTTCGGCTATTTGTTAGCCTGCACTTTAATCCTATACCGAAAAAGCGGTCCAGCAAGATAAGTGCGGTATTATCTAACATTTAGCATTAATTGTCTTTAATAGGATGTAGGAGTACGCATGGAGTTTAGTGTAAAAAGTGGCAGCCCCGAGAAACAGCGCAGTGCCTGTATCGTCGTAGGCGTCTTTGAACCACGTCGACTTTCTCCAATTGCCGAACAGCTAGATAAAATCAGTGATGGTTATATTAGCTCTTTATTACGCCGTGGTGACCTAGAAGGTAAACCGGGGCAAATGCTACTGCTTCACCATGTACCAAACGTACTCTCAGAGCGAGTATTATTGGTTGGTTGTGGCAAAGAACGTGAACTTGATGAGCGCCAATACAAACAAATTATCAAAAAGACCATCAGCACGTTAAATGAAACAGGTTCAATGGAAGCTGTCTGCTTTTTAACTGAACTACATGTAAAAGGTCGCGATACATACTGGAAAGTTCGTCAGGCTGTTGAAACCACAAAAGATAGCCTATACACCTTTAATCAGTTTAAGAGTAACAAACCAGAGACTCGCCGACCACTACGTAAATTAGTATTTAATGTACCAACACGTCGTGAACTGTCGCTTGGTGAACGCGCTATTACTCATGGTCTTGCTGTCGCATCAGGTGTTAAAGCGAGTAAAGATCTAGGCAACATGCCACCAAACGTGGCTAACCCAGCGTATTTAGCCTCACAAGCACGTCGTCTTGCTGATGATTTTGACACTGTCACCACCAAAATTATTGGTGAGCAGGAAATGAAAGAGCTTGGAATGACATCTTACCTGGCGGTAGGTCAAGGCTCTAAAAATGAAGCAATGATGTCTGTCATTGAATACAAAGGCAGCGCCGATCCTGACGCGAAGCCAATTGTATTGGTCGGTAAAGGGCTAACCTTTGATTCAGGCGGCATTTCAATTAAGCCATCCGCTCAAATGGATGAAATGAAATACGACATGTGTGGTGCAGCATCAGTATTTGGTGCAATGAAGTCACTGGCGAAGCTAAATCTACCCATTAATGTGGTTGGTGTTATTGCGGGTTGTGAAAACATGCCTGGCGGCAATGCTTATCGACCTGGTGACATTATTACAACGATGTCAGGGCAAACAGTTGAAGTACTGAATACCGATGCTGAAGGTCGCTTAGTACTTTGTGATGCGCTAACGTATGTAGAACGCTTTGATCCAGAGTGTGTGGTAGATGTTGCAACCCTGACTGGCGCATGTGTTGTCGCGCTTGGTCATCACATTAGTGGACTACTGGGTAACCACAACCCGCTTGCACACGAATTGATTAACGCATCTGAACAATCTGGTGACCGCGCATGGCGTTTACCAATGTCTGATGAATACCAAGATCAAATCGCAAGCCCATTTGCCGATATGGCAAACCTTGGCTCACCGGGGGCTGGTACAATTACAGCTGGTTGTTTCTTATCACGCTTTACGAAAAAGTATAACTGGGCTCACCTCGATATCGCGGGTACAGCTTGGGTTGGTGGTAAGGCTAAAGGTTCGACAGGTCGTCCAGTTCCATTACTGGTCCAGTTCTTGTTAAACCGTGCAGGCCTCGAAAACGTCGAATAAGACAACTTAAAAGAGGGGCCTAAAGGTCCCTTTCTTTTTGAGATAAATATTATGACTCATGCTACTTTCTATATAATTGAAGATAAACACCTTGAAGCTGACAGCGACTATCTGCTTCATTTTGCTTGTCATCAGGCAGCATTGAGTTACCAGCAAGGCAACAAAGTTTATCTGCTAGCTAAAAATAAAGCACAAGCAGAACAACTTGATGAGTATTTATGGCAACAAGAGCCTGATAACTTCGTACCTCACAATTTAATTGGAGAAGGACCACGAGGCGGCTCTCCTGTTGAAATAGGCTGGCCCGGTTTACGACATAGTGGACGACGGAGCTTGCTAATAAATTTGGGTCAAGATACACCAAATTTTGCCGTAACCTTCCCACAAGTGATAGACTTCGTCCCTTGCGATGAAAACCTCAAGCAATTGGCACGTGAACGTTACAAGGCTTATCGCCTTGCTGGCATTCAAATACAGACCGCCACTGCCCCTGAGACGCCCTAATTCCCACATCGATCCTTCTAAGAGCGCTATGGAAAAGACATACAACCCACAATCAATTGAACAAGCGCTATATCAGCGCTGGGAAGAGGCTGGTTACTTCAAGCCTCACGGTGATACATCTAAAGATGCCTACAGCATCATGATTCCACCGCCAAACGTCACTGGTAGCCTGCATATGGGCCACGCATTTCAGGATACCATCATGGATACCCTGATCCGTGCTGAGCGAATGAAAGGCAAAAACACCCTTTGGCAAGTCGGTACTGACCACGCAGGTATCGCAACCCAAATGGTTGTGGAGCGTAAAATTGCGGCTGAAGAAGGCAAAACTAAGCATGACTACGGTCGTGATGCATTCATCGATAAAATCTGGGAATGGAAAGCTGAATCGGGTGGCAACATCACTCAACAGCTTCGCCGCCTAGGTGCATCTGTAGACTGGGAGCGTGAGCGCTTCACTATGGATGACGGTTTATCAAATGCGGTTCAAGAAGTATTTGTTCGCCTATTTGAAGACGACCTTATCTACCGTGGTAAGCGTCTTGTTAACTGGGATCCAAAACTGCACACTGCAATTTCGGATCTTGAAGTTGAAAACAAAGACAAAAAAGGCTTTATGTGGCATTTCCGCTACCCACTTGCGGATGGCGTAAAAACAGCAGACGGCAAAGATTACATCGTTGTAGCAACCACACGCCCAGAAACAATGCTTGGTGATACTGGTGTTGCAGTGAACCCTGAAGATCCTCGTTATAAAGATCTTATCGGTCAACATATCGAACTACCAATCGTTGGTCGTTTAATTCCAATCGTTGGCGATGAACACGCTGATATGGAAAAAGGCACAGGTTGTGTGAAAATCACCCCTGCGCACGATTTCAACGATTATGAAGTAGGTAAGCGTCACAGCCTACCAATGATCAACATTCTAACTTTCAACGCAGACATCCGTGATGCGGCTGAAATATTCACCACGAACGGTGAAGCAAGCGACGCTTACAACTCAGAACTTCCAGCTAAATACCAAGGCATGGAACGTTTTGCTGCACGTAAAGCTATCGTGGCAGAGTTTGATGAATTAGGTCTACTTGAAGAAGTTAAAGATCACGATCTAACTGTACCTTACGGCGATCGTGGTGGCGTGGTTATCGAACCAATGCTAACAGACCAGTGGTACGTACGTGCTGCACCACTAGCAGAGACAGCAACAAAAGCTGTTGAAGATGGTGAAATCCAGTTCGTACCAAAACAGTACGAAAACATGTACTTCTCTTGGATGCGTGATATCCAAGATTGGTGTATCTCTCGTCAACTTTGGTGGGGTCACCGCATCCCAGCTTGGTACGACAATGAAGGTAAAGTGTATGTGGGCCGTACTGAAGAAGAAGTACGTGCTAACAACAACCTTGCACCTGTTGTTGTACTGCGCCAAGACGATGATGTACTTGATACATGGTTCTCATCAGCATTGTGGACATTCGGTACGCAAGGTTGGCCTGAGCAAACTCCTGACCTTAAAACGTTCCACCCTTCAGATGTACTTGTAACTGGCTTTGATATTATTTTCTTCTGGGTTGCTCGCATGATCATGATGACCATGCACTTCTGTAAAGATGAAAACGGTAAACCACAAGTACCATTCAAAACTGTTTACGTAACGGGCCTGATCCGTGATGAAAACGGTGACAAGATGTCTAAGTCTAAAGGTAATGTACTTGATCCAATCGATATGATTGACGGTATTGGCCTTGAAGAGTTAGTTGAAAAGCGTTGTGGCAACATGATGCAGCCAAAGCTTGCTGCAAAAATTGAAAAGCAAACGCGTAAAGCATTCGAAGGCGGTATTGAAGCCTACGGTACTGACGCACTGCGCTTTACACTTGCTGCGATGGCATCAACTGGTCGTGATATCAACTGGGATATGAAGCGTCTAGAAGGTTACCGTAACTTCTGTAATAAACTATGGAACGCAAGCCGTTACGTACTGATGAATACAGAAGATCAAGACTGTGGTATGACTGCAGATCTTAACAATACGGCTGAGATGGAATTCTCTCTAGCTGACCAATGGATTCAGTCTCAGTTCGAGCTAGCAGCGAAAGAGTTTAATGCCCACATCGATAACTTCCGTTTAGATATGGCAGCAAACACACTGTACGAATTCATCTGGAACCAATTCTGTGACTGGTACTTAGAATTAACTAAGCCTGTACTATGGAAAGGTTCGGAAGCACAGCAGCGTGCAACACGTTACACGCTAATCACAGTTCTAGAGAAGACACTACGTCTTGCTCACCCTGTACTTCCGTACATTACAGAATCTATCTGGCAAAGTGTGAAACCGCTTGTGGCTGGTGTTGACGGTGAAACTATCATGACTCAGGCGCTGCCTCAGTTTAATGAAGATAACTTCAATGCTGACGTTGTTGCCGATCTTGAGTGGGTGAAAGCCTTTATCTCAAGTATCCGTAACCTACGTGCTGAATACGATATCGCACCAAGCAAAGGCTTGGATGTAATGTTAAAAGTTGCAGACCAAAAAGATGCAGCGCGTATTCAAGCAAACGAGATCGTACTGACTTCTCTTGCCAAGCTAGACAGCATCAAAGTATTGGCTGATGGCGAAGCAACACCAGCGTGTGCTACATCGCTAGTCGGTAAATCTGAGTTGATGATCCCAATGGCGGGTCTTATCGACAAAGATGCAGAACTTGCTCGTCTTGATAAAGAAGTAGCAAAGACACAAGGTGAAATTAAGCGTATCGAAGGTAAGCTTAATAACCAAGGCTTTGTTGCTAAAGCACCTGAAGTCGTTATTACAAAAGAACGTGAGAAACTAGAAGGTTACCAAGAAACTTTGGTGAAGCTAGAAGCTCAGAAAGAAACAATCGCAGCACTGTAAGCCCTCGCTTCACTGCCCATGATTGAATAAGCCCGGCGCGTAAGCGTCGGGCTTTTTTTATATTTAAATTCCACGACCTAGCAGCGTATACCGTTGCCTCAAGGTGCTCGTTTCAGCGAGAATTTATTGGGTTCTAGGCAAGGCGATAATTTATAGACCTAGTGGATCTACGTTGAAAATTAGCAACGCCGGATAGCTGGAGACTACATATCTGCTGGCTAAACAATCTATTAGCTACTCTGCCTCATCTCAAGTAAATAGCCTATGCCTATCAAACTAATATAAACAATCGAATTTTATAATTGATAATAGTTCGCAATAATAACGGCATCAAGAGAGAGGACATCACCATGAAAAAGACCATCAGTTTTGCCGGGCTTCACTTTACAGTCGCTTTTACCGTTGCATACTTATTAACTGGCGATCTACTGATCGGTAGTTTAATTGCGATGATCGAGCCGATAGTCAACACGGTAGCGTTTTACTTCCATGAAAAAGCGTGGCAGACCAATATTTTGAAAAAGTCGTACTATAGCTCACCCGCTAGTAAAACTATCAGTTTTGCTGTGGTGCATTTCACCGTCGCATTTACTGTCGTGTATTTACTGACAGGTGATGCGCTAATTGGCGGCATGATGGCGCTGATCGAACCAGCGATCAATACCGTGGTGTATTATTTCCACGAACGAGTTTGGCAAAGAAAAGAACAACAAGCAGATCATCATCACTTGCTTAATATGATGGTTTGCCAGCACTAAATCATGTGCTTTCAGTGCTGGTTTCAATGGTATTCATAACAATATCCGATAGAACTCATTGACATTGTTGCGATACGCAAGTAAATATACATGTACATCGCAACTATATTTACTTGAGAGATCATGCCATGCAACCAGAAGAACTCCGTCAGCTATCTCGCCAGTTGGTACGCCAACTCGGCTTGCTGGATAACCATTGTGGGTTGTTAAAATTAACTCCCGTGCAAGCTCATACATTGATTGAACTTGAATATGCATCATGCACTGTTAGCCAAATGGCAGATAAACTCAAGGTTGATAAATCGAATGCGAGTCGAACCTTAGCTGTTTTACTTAATTTAGGTTTGGTTGAAAGCACCCCGAATCCTGATGATAAACGCAGCCAACTCTCTCAGTTAACGTTATTAGGTCAACAGACACTGACGTCTTTACACACCCAACTCAATCTTCATGTGCAAACGGTACTGGACCAGATGGACAGCGATGAGATCACCAAACTCAAAAACAGCCTTACGCGCTACAACAAAGCGATTCATACCGTTAGCAAACAACACGATTATACCCTTCGTCCATTAACCCCTTTAGATAATGCTTCTGTTGCTGCCATTATTCGAAAGGTGTCAGCAGAATATGGTTTAACCGCAGATAAAGGCTATGGCGTAGCCGATCCAACGCTCGATTCAATGAGTGAGGTTTATCAACCGGATGGCTGTCAATATTGGGTCGTTGAAAAAGATCATCGAATACTTGGCGGTGGAGGCATTGCAGCACTAAGCAATACTGATGGATTATGTGAGTTGCAGAAAATGTACTTCCTAAACGAATTGCGTGGCAAAGGGCTAGCCCGAAGCTTAGCGGTAAAAGCGCTAAAGTTTGCCCGTGAATACGGCTATAAAGGGTGCTACCTCGAAACAACCGAGAATCTAACAGAAGCGATTGCCTTGTATGAGTCATTGGGGTTTGTTCATATTCCACATGCTATGGGAGATACCGGTCACGATGCATGTGAAGTTCGCATGCTCAAAACCTTTTAGGTGATATCCGTAATTAAATAAAAAAGCCAGTAGGAAAGCAATAGCTTCCTCTACTGGCTCATTTTTTATTAACTAGCGAGCACTTCGATTAAGGCTGGTAGCTCTGGTACAAATGGTAAACAGTTAGCCCCGCAACAAGCTCTTCATAGGTCGCAGGGCCAAGATATTTCACTTGTTTCTGATACTCAGGTACTAACGTAAAACTAGAATCGTCAAAGCGCCCTTCACCAGCATATTCCAAATGAACAAAGAACGCAGGATGTTCACAATTTAGCATTACGTAAAGCTGGTTATTAATATCAGCAACTTCATAGCGTAATTCAGGAGCAGCTAGTTCACAATGCTTCGGTCTTAAAGGGAAATAGGTATTCTCTATCACCTCTTGTCCACAGGTTAAATGCACATGAAAAAAGCCATCCGCTTCATGCTGCTGTAAATCTTCAGCTAACCATTGCCATGCCACAATATTTTTATCGGGTTCCAGATATTGCGAGATTGGTTCACGATATAAGATTTCACCTTGCCAGCTCTGCCACACCACCTCACCTTTTAATTCAGCACTTTTTCGTGAGTCATTAATCAGATGCAAAACAACCCCGCCGTCATTAGGCACAAACGCCGCCAATTGCGGCGCAAAAAAACGTCGCGCATGGTAATGCAGTTGCTTCCATCGGCCACTGTATTCTAATGATGACCATGAGCTCACAGGCCAACAATCATTCAGTTGCCAATACAAAATACCGCGATTGACTGGCTTTTGGGCTCGCCAATATTCACTTGCTGTTTTAATTGCAAGCGCTTGTTGTACTTGGCTCACATAAAGCATGTTGGCGAAGCCATTAGGGAAACGGAAGTAACGGGTAAACATCTCGGTAATAATTGAATTACCTCGAGCATTTTTTTGATGCGATTCAAAGCTTGGAGAGGTGATATTCCAGTCTTTTTCAGGTGCAAAGGTGCGCACCGTTGGCAGTGACGGCCACGATTGAAATCCAAATTCAGAGCAAAATCGGGGGGTTACACTGCGATATTCTTCGAGATCTTTACCTGAATGCCACACATCCCAAAAATGCATATCACCACGATGATCATCATGCCACGCATCGCCAAAGTCTAACTCCCCATTACACGGGGAGCTCGCCCAAAAACGACGAGAAGGATCTTCACGCGTGACCGTTTCTGATAACGCGCGATTAAGCCGGTCGTAATTCACCACATATTTTTCTCGGTTCTCACGAGATTCTGGATACCAACCGATAGCGCCGATCACTTCATTATCACCACACCATAGAGCCATTGAAGGGTGATCCTTTAAACGCCTCACTTGAAATTCCACTTCAGCTTGTACTTCAGTAATAAAATCAGGTGTTGATGGGTACAGCGCACATGCAAACATCAAATCTTGCCAAACCAGTAAACCTAACTCATCGCACAATTGATAAAAAATATCTTTTTCATACATACCACCGCCCCATATCCGCAGCATATTCATATTGGCGGCAACCGCATCTTCAAGTAATTGTCGATAACGCTGATCATTCATCCGGCTTGGCAGTGCATCGATAGGAATCCAATTCGCACCTTTAGCGCTGATTGGCACATCGTTAACTTTAAATACCATGCTCTGGCCGATATCGTCATCTTCAGTACACAATTCAAGCTTGCGCAGCCCTATTTTCTTCTCAATATGGTAGCCATTAACAACAACCTGTAAGTCATACAACCGCTGCTTACCGTAGCCTGCTGGCCACCAGCGCTTAGGGTGATCCACTCTAAATAGCACAGTTGATTGGGTCGATGTTTGATCCAATGCCAAATGATAGGTTTGCCCATCAAATGAAACAGATGCGGATGCTAACCCTGAGTTAGGCATTGATTCATAATGAATCGTAACTTCAAGCTCACAACGCCAATCATCCCAATGCTGCTCAGTGCTTACATGGCTCACACGCACCTGTTGAATAGGCTGCAGTAGAATGTCGCCATAAATACCAATGACAGATAAACAAAGCCCCCAGTCCCATCCAGTATGGCATTGGGTTTTGCGTAGGGTATTCATATGAGGGATCTGATTGTTACCCACCGCCCACGGTATGGGGAAAGGTAAGCGATCTGCACGATTTTTAGCAGCAATATCAGCGCGATGCAATACGATTTCAATTCGATTATTACCCACCAATAAGCAGGGTAAAATATCCACTTTATGGCGCATAAACATATTGTGAAAATCAGCAACACTGTGACCATTCACCCGTATTTCAGCTACGGTATCGAGATTATCTAACACCAAATCCAAAGCCTTGCAGGCTATGTCATCTTCTGTCAGTTCAAAATGGCGTGAGACGATCCAATCACACTCACTGACCCATTGTACTTTAGCTTCATTATCAGCCCAGTACGGTTCAGGAATAATGCCGACATCCAGCAAGGCTGAATGTACGTCACCTGGAAATGAAATAGCGATATCTTGAATCGAGTTACGCTGCACACAAGCCAGTAACCACTGACCATTTAAAGAGATTGTCATTACGTGCTCCAGAAAAACCAACAACAACATAATAAGATGAGAATGAGATTAAAATGAGGGGCAAACGCAAGCTATAAGACATTAATAGATCGAAATAGAGGTGAGAATTGTATCTCTGTGAGCCGAGTAAAAGTTTGACAAAATTAACGACGTTAAGCGATGTTCTAATCAAATTACAGACAAAAAAAAGCCGACTTCAGTCGGCTTCTTTTTAACTAACGATAAGTATTAAGCTTCAGGCTTATCTTCTGACTCATCTTCTTCGTCATCTTCATCAGACTCGAAGTAAGTGCCCCAGCCGTCATAATCAATATCATGTTTATCAGCAAGTGCAATTAGCTTTTCAGTTTGCTCGTCAATCAGTTCAGCATTCAGTGCTGACTCCATCACTGCATCAAAGCAAACAACTTTGCCGCCACCATCTTCAGGAGCTAGCTCAAGTTCTTCAGCTTCAAGTACTTCAAAGCCCATTTTAAATGCTTCTACTGCAGCAGCTTCTAGCTCAGCAAATGTATCTGCCGAAAAGTGGTGCTCAATCGTATAAAGTGCTTCAGGCTCGCTACCATCTTCCAGCAATGCTGCAATAATATCGCGGGTTTCTTCCTTTTGCTCTTCAATCAGTTCTGCATAAGACATGGGATAACTCCAATAGAGGAATAAATTTGCAGGCAAATATCGCATGGATTGATAGTAATTACCATCGGTTAGTCATACCGTTCAATAAAATTGATATTTATCAATGTTTCTTCTGATTTCTGCCCTACCTTACGCACACTTTTACTCATACGCAGAGTGAATAAATACCCACCCTATTCACTTTTAAAAAAATAGAAATCTACGACTTATTGAAAAAAAACGCATAGACACGCGCTTAGCGATTACGGCATAAAAAGACATAGACGCCTTATAATCACAGCTTAGCCGTATATACCCATTTCGTATTACGCATAAAACCGATTACCATAAAATATAACTAAAAGCATATTCACCCAGTAATTGTCGCAAAATACCCTAAATCACAAGCATCATCGCCGGTTAAGCCAAAATACAGTGCCAGAAAAATGTGAACAACCCCAAAGTTAACATGTCCCCAGAAGACTAAAATCAGGGCGCAAAACAAAAACAGACTCGATGGCAATCAAGACTATTGAGCTACAAATAAATACAGAGAGATACGATCATGAATACATCAGATGCCGATCCTGAGGCTGAGCAGTTACACTGCATTACTGATCCCATAGGGTAAAACCCCACCCTCGACATCCAGAATACTTTTACTGAGCATATGCTTGGCAAGCCCTTTTACGCCTAATTTCTGATGCGGCGTGCTGGTTTACACCGAATGCTAAAAATAGATGCATGAGGTGCAAGGAGACAATTATGACGACTCAAACCGTAAACAAGGAAGAAAAAGGTGGCTTCTTTGCCAACTTTAAATTCCCTTCAGCCTACACAATATTATTTGGTCTTATCGCCGTAGTCGCACTACTTACTTGGATAGTGCCTGCCGGTCAATATGATCGTGAAATGAATGAAAGCCTTGGAAAAGAAGTGCCGATTACAGGTACTTATCATGCGGTTGAGGGTAACCCACAAGGTATTGTCGATGTATTGTTAGCGCCTATTGATGGCTTCTATGATCACAATAGCTACGAAGCAGCAGCGATTGATGTCTCTTTATTTATTTTGATCATCGGTGGTTTTCTTGGTCTAGTTACTAAGACTGGTGCTATTGATGCAGGTATCGAACGCGTTACAGCCCGATTGGATGGGCGTGAGGAGTTAATGATACCGATACTTATGGCATTGTTTGCGGCCGGCGGTACCATCTATGGTATGGCAGAAGAATCGTTACCTTTTTACACGTTACTTGTTCCAGTTATGCTAGCTGCACGTTTTGACCCTGTTGTCGCAGCTGCAACCGTTTTACTAGGTGCCGGTATTGGTACACTTGGTTCAACGATTAACCCATTTGCCACTGTTATTGCAGCAAACGCAGCGGGTATTCCATTCACTGATGGTATCGGTCTACGTATCGCAATGTTGGTTGTGGGCTGGTTAATCTGTGTTGCTTACGTTATGCGTTATGCAAAAATGGTTCGTGCAGATAAAACTAAATCAATTGTTTATGATAAGTACGAAGAAAACATTTCGCACTTCCTAGGTAATCGTTCTAGCGAAATGCTTGAGTTCACAACAACACGTAAAATTATCTTAGCGCTTTTTGCTGCCTCTTTCGGCATCATGATTTACGGTGTGTCTGTTGCAGGTTGGTGGATGGCTGAAATTTCAGCAATGTTCCTTGGCGCGACCATCATCATCGGTATAATCGCTCGCATGAGTGAAGAAGAGTTCACTACCAGCTTCATTGATGGTGCACGTGACCTACTAGGTGTTGCACTGATCATCGGTATCGCACGCGGCATCGTGGTTATCATGGACCGCGGTATGATCACAGATACGATTCTAAACTCAGCAGAACATGCGGTAACAGGTCTGTCTTCTGTTGTGTTCATCAACGTGATGTACTGGTTAGAAATCTTACTATCATTCCTTGTTCCATCATCTTCAGGTCTTGCTGTATTAACCATGCCTATCATGTCGCCATTGGCTGACTTCGCAGGTGTTGGACGTGAACTTGTTGTGACTGCATACCAATCAGCATCTGGTGTCGTTAACCTAGTAACACCTACCTCTGCTGTTGTAATGGGTGGCTTGGCTATCGCTCGTGTTCCTTATGTTCGCTGGGTTAAATGGGTCGCTCCTCTACTTGGTATTCTTATTGTTCTTACAATGGTTATGTTAAGTGTTGGCGCAATGCTATAACTCTTAATAGAAAAGATTTATAACCTATAAATCCTAACGTTAAAGCCACCTCAGGGTGGCTTTGTTATTTCTACTCATCTTACCCAATCCATGCGCTCACCTTCTTAATGCACTCCGGCTCTTTCCTTATGGCCAAGGCATCGTTTTATACCTAAAAAGTCACCTCACGAGTCACTCCCGAAGGGCGAGTTTTATTGGGCTTTATACGGCGTTGCTAATTTTCAATGTAGAACCACTAATCCTATAAATTAGTGCCTTGCCTAATAATTTCTCGCTGAAACGAGTATCTAGAGGTAACTTGGGTATAGACATACCTTACAGCCTGCTTACTTACCCCTCCCCACGTTCACGCACAATAACAGGCGATAAAGAACCAAGTGCTTTTATATTTTAGAATACGTTGTTATATCCAACCCTATCAGTCTAATAAATTCACCTCAGTGCATTTAATAAAAACTTACGTCAACAAAGTCACCACCGACATTTAAAATTAAAACTCAAATACTAAACCAATAAACAAAGACAAGTGAAACTTGCCATCAGAAAATAACAATTAGAAGTAAATAATGATTATTTTTATGCATCGAAATCCCATGTATTAAAACTACAAAAACGTGTCACAACAAAATAAAAAGAAAAATATTTGTTACTATTATATTAAATGCAACCTTTTATCTATATAAGCAACCACTTTAAGTGCATAAGATCATTTTTCATACAAAACCAAACTAATATCAATATTGAATAAAACATCTAACAAAAAACCAATGCCAGTTAAAATCAACAGCTTACAACCGTAAGGTTACGCATTAAGTTGATTTAACCACATAAAAACCCACGCCTGAAAACTACATACAAATGCATGATTAATGTTAATAAAGCCGACACCTTAGCTTGGTATATTAATGGGTAAAGTGTGACAAACCTCTAAGACTCCTATAAGTGAAAGAGTAGAATTAATTACAGAAACGAAGCGAAGGATTTAATTTAATTAACTTTCGATTTCGCAAAAACAAATAAAGCTGACGATATTAAGTCGGCATAAAAATAGAGAGATACGATCATGAGTAAGTTCTATGTAGGTTCTGAAGTAGGTCAATTACGTCGCGTTCTAGTTCACCGCCCAAGACGTTCACTGAGCCACTTAACACCATCTAACTGCCACGACTTATTATTTGATGACGTGCTAGCAGTAGAGCGTGCAGGTAAAGAACATGATGTGTTTACAAAAACGTTACGTGATCAAGGTGTAGAAGTTTTACTTCTAACTGATCTTCTTGCTGATACATTAGCAGTTGCAGACGCTAAAGAGTGGTTGTTAACTCGTCAAGTATCTGATTACCGTTTAGGTGCTACATTTGCTAATGACGTACGCTGCTACCTAGCTGACTTGCCAAACATCGAACTTGCTAGAATCTTAACTGGTGGTTTGTCTTACGCTGAAATGCCAATGAAATCATCTTCTATGATGCAAGGCATACACGCTCCAACAGACTTCATCATTGAACCACTACCGAACCACCTATTTACTCGTGATACATCTTGCTGGGTATACGGCGGCGTTTCTATCAACCCAATGGCTAAAGCGGCTCGTCAACGTGAAACTAACCACGTTCGTGCAATCTACCGCTGGCACCCAACGTTCGCTGGTGCTGACTTCGTTAAGTACTACGGCGACGAAGAAAAAATGTACGACAACTCTACAATCGAAGGCGGCGACGTACTGGTTATTGGTAAAGGCGCTGTACTTATCGGTATGTCTGAGCGTACAACACCACAAGGTGTTGAGCAGCTAGCATCTGGTCTATTCAAGCACGGTCAAGCAAAGCAAGTTATTGCAATGCAGCTTCCTAAGCACCGCTCTTGCATGCACTTAGATACTGTAATGACGCACATGAATGAAGATACTTTCTCTGTTTACCCAGAAGTTGTACGTAAAGACGTTCAATGCTGGAGCCTAACTGGCGACGAATCTGGCGCGGTTAACGTGAAAGAAGAAGGTTACTTCGTTACTGCTATCGAAAAAGCACTAGGCGTAGACAAGCTAAACCTAATCACAACTGGCGGTGACAACTTCACAGCAGAACGTGAACAATGGAATGATGCAAACAACGTATTAACTGTGAAACCTGGTGTGGTAATTGGTTACGAAGGTAACACTTACACTAACGAAAAATACGACAAAGCAGGTATCACTGTTCTGCCTATCCCAGGTGATGAACTAGGCCGCGGTCGTGGTGGTGCTCGCTGCATGAGCTGCCCAATCGAACGTGACGGTATCTAAGCCATAGTCAAGTAACCTTGAGCAATAAAAAGCTCAAGTGCAAAGCAGTAATGCTAAGCAAAAAATATGGCCGGTAGCAAATACCGGCCAATAAAAATAAAACCAAGAGAGACGATCCCATGACCAAGCAAACTGTTGTTGTTGCACTTGGTGGTAACGCCCTACTACGTCGCGGCGAGCCATTAGAAGCATATATTCAGCGTCAGAACATTGCTACGGCAGCAAAATCCATCGCAGAAATTGCAAAAGAATATAACGTAGTGTTAGTACACGGTAATGGACCACAAGTTGGTTTATTAGCACTACAAGGGCTGGAATACACGAAAGTAAGCCCATACCCACTCGATGTACTAGGTTCAGAAACCCAAGGCATGATTGGTTATATCTTAATGCAAGAGTTGAAGAACATTCTGCCAGAGCAGAACGTATCTTGCCTTGTAACACAGATGAGCGTTGATCCTGAAGATCCAGCGTTTGCAGACCCAACAAAACCAATTGGCCCTGTTTACAATGAAGCAGAAGCTCGCGAATTGGCAGAAAAATACCACTGGACAGTAAAACCAGATGGTGAGTACTTCCGCCGTGTTGTGCCAAGCCCACAACCAACAGGCATTATTGAAGATGACGCTATCACAGCCTTAATTAACCTACAGCACCTAGTGATCTGTACGGGCGGTGGCGGCATCCCAGTGAAAAAAGAAAACGGTAAGTTAGTTGGTGTAGAAGCAGTTATCGACAAAGACATGTCAGCAGCATTCTTAGCTAAACAACTTAATGCCGATGCACTGTTAATTTTAACCGATGCAGACGCAGTGTTCCTTGATTGGGGCAAGCCAACACAAAAAGCATTACGCAGCACAACACCAAGCGAATTAGCGCAATACGCCTTTGATGCGGGCTCTATGGGTCCAAAGATTGATGCTTCATGTGAGTTCATCAATCAAGGCGGAAAATTAGTCGGTATCGGCTCACTGGAAGCAGGTTTACGCATCCTTAAAGGTGAAGCTGGCACAAATATTATTGCAGAATAACGGAATAGTTATTCATAAATGCGCAATAGTACGATAAACAATACATAATACAGACCGACACTTTGCATTGTCACACATTAGACAGCTTGTCGGTCAGTAAAACTGATTCTTAAGAGGAAAACATCATGGCTTTTAATCTTCGCAACCGTAACTTCCTAAAATTACTAGACTTTACTCCACGTGAAATTCAACACATGCTAGAACTAGCAGCTGAGTTGAAAAAAGCGAAGTACAACGGTTACGAGCAGCCTCGCCTAAAGGGTAAGAACATTGCGCTTATCTTTGAAAAAGCGTCAACTCGTACTCGTTGTGCATTTGAAGTTGCTGCATATGACCAAGGCGCTAACGTAACTTACTTGGGCCCATCTGGTTCTCAAATCGGTTACAAAGAGTCAATGAAAGATACTGCACGCGTTCTTGGCCGTATGTACGATGGCATTGAATACCGTGGCTACGGTCAAGAAATCGTTGAAGATCTTGGTGCTTACGCTGGTGTTCCAGTATGGAATGGCCTAACTGACGAGTTCCACCCAACTCAAATTCTTGCTGACTTCCTAACTATGCAAGAGCACGGCCGTGGCAAGCAACTGCATGAAATAACTTTCGCTTACCTAGGCGATGCACGCAACAACATGGGTAACTCTCTAATGGTTGGTGCTGCGAAAATGGGTATGGACATTCGTCTAGTTGCTCCTAAAGCATTCTGGCCTGAAGAAGAGCTAGTTGCTCAATGTCGCGCTATCGCTGAAGAAACTGGCGCTAAAATCACCCTAACTGATGACGTTAAAGAAGGCGTTCAAGGTTGTGATTTCCTATACACTGACGTATGGGTATCAATGGGTGAAGCGAAAGAAGCATGGGCTGAGCGTATCAACCAAATGATGCCTTACCAAGTAAACATGGAAATGCTAAAAGCAACTGGCAACCCACATGTTAAATTCATGCACTGCCTACCTGCATTCCACGGTGAAGACACTGTTGTTGGTAAAGAGCTTGCTCAAGAATACCCAATGCTTAAAGATGGCGTTGAAGTAACTGATGAAGTGGTTGAGTCTAAGCACTCTGTTGTATTCGACGAAGCTGAAAACCGTCTACACACTATCAAAGCAATTATGGTAGCAACATTAGGTCAGTAATCGACTCTCTTGAGTTTTAAAGATTCGACGTAGAAAGCCTTAAAACTCTTATAATTAATGCCGTCCTTCTGGGCGGCATTTGCATTTTATGCCAATAAGCATACGCCAAATCAGCGCCATAAATACGCATGTATTCAGTAGGTTATTATTCATTTTTCGCCAAGAATAATACGCAGTATTTTTGCATAAAATCCCACAAAATGAATAGTTTACGCAAACGCTTGCGTTACCAAATAATGGGCGTATAATTCTTCGCAATTTGTCAAAACAGAGAGATAAAATGAACCAACTAGTTAAATACCATTTAACTCAGTACCGCCGAAAATTGGCGTTGGTTTTATTTTCTTTTGTTTCTATTTATTTTAAAAAGAGCCTCCTTTTTTAAGGGGGCTTTTTTTTGTCCGCTTTTTGCGTGAGAGCGGACATATTTCGTAACTGTATCTATATAGGGAAGAGAAGCCATGGCGAACTCGTTGTTTCAAAAGCACATCATCTCCATTCCGGAATTAAACCGAAGTGAACTTGAACTTATTGTTGAGACTGCTGGAAAACTAAAAGCAGAACCAAATCCAGATCTACTTAAAAACAAAGTAGTGGCGAGCTGCTTCTTTGAACCATCAACACGAACGCGTCTGTCTTTTGAAACGGCAGTACAGCGCCTAGGTGGTACAGTTATCGGTTTTGATAACGGAGGTAATACATCACTGGCAAAGAAAGGGGAAACTCTGGCTGACTCAGTTCAGGTTATCTCTTCTTATGTTGATGCCTTTGTTATGCGCCACCCACAAGAAGGGGCTGCGCGTCTTGCTTCTGAATTTTCAAACGGTGTACCTATCGTCAACGGTGGTGACGGTGCAAACCAACATCCAACACAAACCCTACTCGATTTATTTAGCATCTTCGAAACACAAGGTCGCTTAGATAACTTGAATGTCGCTTTCGTAGGTGACCTTAAATACGGTCGAACGGTACACTCTCTGACGCAAGCATTATCAAAGTTCAACAACATTAAGTTCTTCTTTGTGGCTCCTGAAATTCTAGCGATGCCAGATTACATTTGTGAAGAGCTGGATGATGCAGGCATCAGCTACAGCCTTCATGCATCGATGGAAGAAGTTATTCCTGAACTCGATGTTCTCTACATGACGCGCGTACAGAAAGAGCGTTTTGATGAGTCAGAATATGCACACATGAAAGCGGCATACATCCTAACAGCAGACATGCTGGCAGAAGCGCGTGATAACATGAAAATTCTGCACCCATTACCACGTATTGATGAAATCACAGTAGACGTTGATAAAACGAAGCATGCTTATTACTTCCAGCAAGCTGAAAACGGTGTTTACGCACGTGAAGCACTGCTAGCACTTGTACTTAACGAACAACTTTAAGCCGGAGATAACAATAATGACGAAGGAAACGCAACTACAGGTTGAAGCAATCAAAAATGGTTCTGTTATCGACCATATCCCTGCTAACGTAGGCATTAAAGTACTCAAGCTGTTCAAACTTCATAAAACAAATCAGCGCGTAACAATTGGCTTGAATTTACCATCATCAGCGATGGGTGCTAAAGATCTGATTAAGATTGAAAACGTCTACGTTAGCGAAGAGCAAGCAAACCAATTGGCACTGTATGCACCCCATGCAACAGTAAACCAAATTGAAAATTATGAAGTTGCAAAAAAATTAGCACTCAAGTTACCTAAAAAAATCAATGCTATTTTCGAATGTCCAAATAGTAACTGTATAACGCATAACGAGCCTGTCGATAGTAGCTTTAAGGTTATCAACAAGAATGATGATATCCAGCTAAAATGTAAATACTGTGAAAAAGTATTCTCTCGCGAAATCGTCACAGAGCGAAACTAAAGTAAGCCAACGAGCTTATTCTTACGCAAGACAACATTGGCACTTGAATCTCTTATAACAAGGATTTAGGTGCACATATAAGAATGTTTACTCAGTGATGAGTAAACATTTTTTTTCTCATTTTCAACGCTAAACGTCCCCCCCGTCACCTCTACCTTTAGGTCACACGATAAAAAAGCATTTGGCTTTCATTTTTATCGAAAGGATCTAAATATGACTTTTTCCACTCGCCCATTATCACGGCTTATTAAATACAGCTTACCTTTCGCAGCCATCATTGCTATAGCGGGATGTATTCAATCTAATGGCAGTGTTAGCCATGCTGACTCAAATGAAGCCAATCATTTAGTCATTATTGGCGTGCCAATGTTACTGGGCGGGTTTGGCTCTTCAGTGCCAGTCAATGAGGAGTATCAGATCACGGCACGGCATGTTGCTCAAGTATCTTGGGATTTAGATGTAATTCATCATCCTCGCTGCGATTTATCCCTCGTTCGAGCATCATCAAGCCGTGTTCCCAAGTGGGGGCTGATCTACCCAGACGAAAAAGTAATCCATGAAGGACATTCATTACTAGGCAATAAAGTGAAAGGAGAAGGGAAATACCTACAAGATGTATTCGATACTAATACAGATTGCTTATATTCCCTCAGTGACGCCCCCGTTATGTCAGGGATGAGTGGGGGTCCCGTTTTTAATGAAAAAGGGGAAATTGTTGGCATTACCGTCGCGATAGTCAACAACCCAGAAGATCTTACCAATCTTCGACCAGCAGAGCGATACAGTCAATTTGTACCTGCGACCCTTATTTTTGATTGGCTAAAACAACTCGGCGTCGATACCCGATACGCCAGCCCTGAATTAGCCAGTATCGAAGTGGCTCCCTTGATTTCTCAGCTAAATCAATACCCAGAATATAATCAGCAAAATATAGAATCAGATCCAACTCTTACACAGAGTCCAACGAATTACACTTTACTTCCTTTTTCAACATTCAACCATTACGCTGCAATCAAACCCATTTTTCAGGCATCTGAGAAACAAGGTATCCAAACCAACAGCACTGTTTCGTTATCTGGTGTACAAACAGAAATTGCAACTGTATCCGAGCCAGAGACGTCACAAAAACAAGACAAAAAACACAATAAAATCAATAACAAAAATCTCATAAATGAAATGGGATATAATGCTTCTTACTGGTAGATTTATTGGTTTATTATTTGGTGACAAGGGTCAAATAACCGCACATCAGTTGCTGATATTATCCTTATGAAAGATTATGCATCATGTGCATAAATAATTTAAAGAAAACAATAACGATACGATCTTTGTCTCTCATATAATAATAAGGAGTTGCCCGTGAATGGATACGATATGCACGGCGCGATAGATTTAACAGCTGCTGACGAAAGCATTACCAGTGCATGTAAACGCTTGTTACAACAGCAAAGCTTCACAACGCAAGATGACATTCGACACCAATTGATCGAGCTAGGTTACGATGATGTCAGCCAGTCAACAGTTTCACGTTTATTGTCTCGCCTAAGCGTCGCAAAAGTACCTAATGCTTATGGTAAGAAAGTTTATTGCCTCACACTTGAGAATGAACCCGTTCAAGTCGGCTCATCAATATCGTCACAAATTGAATTCATTACTCACAATCAATTGGTTGTTGTCGTAAAAACACACCCTGGAGGCGCGCAATTAGTGGCGCGCTTAATCGATATTCAACCTCATGCTGAAATATTAGGCACAGTGGGTGGTAACGATACCGTGATGGTGGCACCTAGAGATATCATGCGTATTGAAGAGTGCGAAAAGGTTGTCAAAACCCGACTGGGTATACCCGCTTAACTTACGTCACAAAACGTTGATATAGATACATTACATCGTTTTTGCTTTGACCTAAGCGACATTGAGTTGCACACTAAGAACACTTTTAGCCAGTAATTCGATTGCTGGCTTTCATCTTTCATTGTGAATGACTGAATAAGGATAACCAATGACTCAAGTTCTACATACAGATCAAGCTCCTGCTGCTATCGGCCCTTACGTACAAGGTGTTGACCTTGGTAATATGGTGCTAACTTCTGGTCAAATTCCAGTAAACCCAGTAACAGGTGAAGTGCCAGAAGCCATTGCAGAGCAAGCGCGTCAGTCTCTAGAAAACGTAAAAGCAGTTGTAGCCTCTTCAGGTCTTAACGTTTCTGATATTGTGAAAATGACCGTATTTGTAAAAGATCTCAATGATTTTGCGACAGTAAATGAAGTTTACGGTCAGTTTTTTGATGAGCACAACGCACCATACCCAGCACGTTCATGTGTTGAAGTTGCGCGTTTACCAAAAGATGTAAAAATTGAAATTGAAGCAATTGCCGTTCGTAAGTAATTCGCTTAAATTTTAATATGTACCATCAATAAAAAGCTGCCAAAGGCAGCTTTTTTATTTTCTATTTAAATTAAATAAATTGATTATTCAGTGTTTATCTAGGTGATATTACTGGCTTGATAACTCATTAATGGCATATTGTAATACCTCAGAAAACCAAGCAGTAAATAGTTCAGGGGTATCAACTAATCCTAGCTCAAGCTCTGCTTTAGGCCACCAGCGATAAGATGTCACTTCATCAGGGTTAGGAATGATGGCAACGTCAGACCCATTGGCGATCAATACATGATCCAGCTCATGTTCGATTAATTGATTATCAAGTTCTGCACGATAAACAAAGCTTGCAATATCATCCAATGATTCTAAGCCGACAATGCCCATCTCTTCGGTTAAACGACGCAAACCTGCCTGCTCTAACGTTTCACCTTGCCTAGGGTGAGAGCAACATGTGTTGGTCCACAAACCGCCACTGTGATACTTACCCAAGGCTCGCTGCTGCATGAGAAATTCTATGCCCTGCGTCGTCTCACGATACAGCAAAACAGAAAAAGCCAAATGCAAAGCTCCATCACGGTGAGCTTGCATTTTTTCCTGCAAACCTAGTGCGCGTCCTTGCTGATCGACCAATACAACCTGTTCTTCAATTATCATGAGCTCTATCTTCTACACATCAAAAACAAAAGGACATGCGAATACTCATCTGCATGTCCTTATTAAATAGTGGCACTTTTTTATTCGAGGTCAATATCTAGCCACCGTTACTCTACAAACCCTGCTAGATGAACCTTTTACTTTCCTGTGCGTGTCGCGACTTCTGCATCAAGCTCTATTAGCTTCTCTTTCATCATGTCGCGGCATGTCTTTAATAGCTCACGCACATCTTCTCTTGTTAGCCCTTCCGTCGATACAGGTGGCATAATTTCAACAATCACAACACCGTTATTCCAACGGTTTAATTTAATCTTATCTGTTGAACTACACACGATAGGTACAACGGGTACTTCTGCACCAATTGCAGCGTGGAAGGCACCAGTCTTAAACGGTAATAAACCACGACCTCGAGAACGCGTACCCTCAGGGAACATCCAGACAGACACTTTTTGTTCTTTAATTTTACTGACTATTTGCCCAATTGTACCAGCTGCTTTACTACGGTTAGCACGGTCAATCAAAATGTTGCCTGTTAGCCAATAGAATTGGCCAAATAGCGGCATCCACACCAAGCTTTTTTTACCGACCGTCACAGTCTTAGGCATGATTGCGCCTGAAACAGTAAACAAATCATAATTATTTTGATGATTGGCAACATACACTTTCGCTCCCGAATCATTGACACCGGCAGCATGGCGAACTTCGAGTTTAACCCCTAATATACGTGTCATCTTGCTAAATAAACGGCCTAACGTATACACATGTTTAGGGTTTCGTGGGCTAAATAAGCAGTAACCACAACCAAATACAAACATGAAAACGGCAAAAATTGCGATGGCTACAATGCGCAATAAAAATATCATGGAGCTCTCCTCAGCGTACAAGCGTTCGCTAGTATACTCAGGCAAAGAGAAATTACATCAATTATGTGTATTAATTGAACATAAACCTATTTACACGACTTCCTAGCAAACGAAACTGTTAACTGATAGACAAATAAAAAGAACAAACCCTCCATGATGAAGGGTTTGTATATAGATTAATTTCTCTAATCTGGCTTATTCAGGGCTATCTGACGCCTGTGCTGTAGAGGTGATTTCCAAGCGGGTAACATTTTGAAGACCACGAGGCAGCATAGTGCCTCGGCGACCACGCTCACCACGGAAGTTATCAAGATCACTTGCTTTTAAGCCCATCTTTCGCTTACCAGCATGTATCGTGACTTGCTCTCCTTGTGGTAACACAATGAGTTGTGACAAGAACTCTTCGCGCGACTTAGAACGAGCCGATGGAATATTAATGATCTTATTTCCTTTCCCTTTACCTAATTGCGGTAAATCTTTGATTGGGAATAACAACATTCGGCCTTCATTGGTAATGACTAAAATCTCATCAGTATCAAGATTCGAGATAGGCTGTGGAGCCATCACTTTTGCTTTTTCTGGTACTGTCAGTAACGCCTTACCGCTCTTATTCTTCGAGACCATATCGGTACTCTTACAAATAAAGCCATAACCCGCATCAGAGCCCATTAGCCACATCTGTTCATCATCGGCCATGAGTACTTGGCGAAGATTTGTGCCAGGAGTTAAATTAAGTCGCCCTGTTACTGGCTCACCTTGGCTACGAGCCGAAGGCAAAGAGTGCGATTCCAACGCATAGCTACGACCATCAGAACCAATTAAAATTGCCGGTAGGTTACTCTTACCACGCGCATGAGCTAAGTAGTTATCGCCTGATTTATAACTCAAGCTCGTTGGATCAACGTCATAGCCTTTCGCATGACGAATCCAACCTTTCTCAGACAATACGACCGTAATGGCTTCGCTTGGGATCAAATCTCGCTCAGTTAACGCTTTTGCTTCAGCTCGCTCAACCAATGGAGAACGACGATCATCGCCATACTTCTCTGCATCTGCTTGAATTTCTTTCTTAATTAGCGTGCTTAAACGGCGCTCTGACCCTAGAAGTTTCTCAAGATAATCACGTTCTTTGGCGAGTTCATCTTGTTCACCACGGATCTTAATTTCTTCTAATTTTGCTAACTGACGCAGTTTAATTTCTAAAATGGCATCTGCTTGAATAACGCTCAAGTCAAAGCGAGACATTAGCTCCGCTTTGGGATTCTCTTCATTACGGATGATTTCAATAACTTCATCAATATTAAGATAAGCCGCCAGTAAACCTTCCAAAATATGTAAACGCGCAACCACTTTATCTAAACGATACTGTAAACGACGACGCACAGTTGAACGGCGGAAAATCAGCCACTCAGTGATGATCTCAAGTAAACCTTTCACCTGAGGACGCCCATCAAGCCCCAACATATTGAGGTTTACACGGAAGCTTTTTTCTAAATCCGTAGAAGCAAACAAGTGATTCATTAATTGTTCGCTATCAATACGATTTGAGCGCGGCACAATAACGATACGCGTTGGATTTTCATGATCCGACTCATCACGCAAATCTTCAACCATTGGCAACTTTTTCGCACGCATCTGGTTCGCGATTTGTTCTAATAACTTCGCACCAGATACTTGGTGTGGCAACGCAGTAATGACGATATCGCCATTTTCTTTATGCCATATCGCACGCATTCGGATACTACCACGACCACTTTTATACACTTTCTTTAGGTCATGAACTGGGGTAATGATTTCTGCTTCAGTAGGATAATCCGGACCTTTGACGAATTCCATTAATTCATCAAGATCAGCTTTCGGGTTATCAAGCAAATGCACGGCTGCATTTGCCACTTCACGCGCATTATGCGGCGGAATATCTGTCGCCATACCAACGGCAATACCCGTTATTCCGTTTAACAGAATATGCGGTAACCGCGCTGGTAACATTTTTGGCTCATTCATGGTGCCATCAAAGTTTGGCACCCAGTCTGCTGTTCCTTGCCCTAATTCACTCAGTAACACCTCAGAAAAGCGTGATAAACGTGATTCGGTATAACGCATTGCCGCGAAGGATTTAGGGTCATCGGGTGCCCCCCAGTTACCTTGCCCGTCAACGAGCGGATAACGGTATGAGAATGGCTGAGCCATTAATACCATCGCTTCATAACAGGCTGAATCACCATGAGGGTGGAATTTACCGAGTACGTCACCAACAGTACGCGCTGACTTTTTATATTTAGCCGTCGCATTTAGACCCAGCTCAGACATGGCGTAAATAATACGACGTTGAACCGGTTTCAAGCCATCGCCAATGAATGGTAAGGCACGATCCATGATTACATACATGGAGTAATTTAAATAAGCGTCTTCAGTAAACTTCCTAAGTGGAAGCTGTTCTACGCCATCCATTGAGACATCAGTCATCGTGGGTTAATCCGTTTAATATATTTATTTTTACGGGCTGCATGAACGCTTAAAACAGCGCTAAAACAGCCCGCAAACTCAATCTTATGTATGCTGGTACACAATAAAAACATTATTCAAAGCCATGCCTAATCGAATTAGACCTCAGCCATATCGCCTTTATCTTGCAACCAAAAACGACGGTCTTCTGCTCGCTTTTTACCTAGCAGCATATCCATCATTTCATTGGTTTTGGTGTCATCATCAATCGTTAACTGGACCAAGCGTCGTGTATTTGGATCCATTGTCGTTTCACGCAATTGCAGTGGGTTCATTTCACCCAGACCTTTAAATCGCTGAACGTTCACTTTGCCACGCTTGGTACTTAGGCGATCCAAAATACCGTTCTTTTCATCTTCATCCAGTGCGTAATACACCTCTTTCGCCAAGTCGATACGATATAACGGCGGCATTGCAATATACACATGCCCAGCACGTACTAAGGTTTCGAAATGCTTCATGAACAAAGCACACAGCAAGGTCGCGATGTGTAAACCATCGGAGTCGGCATCGGCAAGTACACAAATTTTACCGTAACGTAAGCCGCTAAGATCATCGCTGTCTGGGTCAATACCCAAAGCAACAGAAATATCATGCACTTCTTGTGATGCCAGCACTTGATCAGCAGACACTTCCCAAGTGTTTAGAATTTTACCGCGTAATGGCATGATCGCCTGGAACATACGATCACGAGCTTGCTTCGCTGAACCGCCCGCCGAATCACCTTCCACTAAAAAAAGCTCGGTGCGATTAAGATCTTGTTGAGAACAGTCGGCCAATTTTCCTGGAAGAGCTGGTCCTGAAGCGATTTTTTTACGAACCACTTTTTTGCTGGCTCGCATACGTCGATGCGCATTAGCAATACACGTTTCTGCTAGTTGCTCTGCAAGTTGTGGTCGCTCATTCAACCAAAGGCTAAAGGCATCTTTTACAACACCAGACACAAAGGCTGCACATTGACGCGATGACAAACGCTCTTTCGTTTGCCCTGCAAATTGAGGATCTTGCATTTTAACCGACAAAACATACGCACAACGGTCCCAAATATCATCGGCCGTTAGTTTCACACCACGTGGTAGTAGATTCCGGAATTCACAGAACTCACGCATGGCATCTAATAGACCTTGGCGTAAACCGTTAACATGTGTGCCGCCTTGCGCGGTCGGAATTAAGTTAACGTAGCTTTCAGTGATTAATTCACCACCTTCTGGCAACCAAAGCAGCGCCCAATCAGCCGCTTCAATTTGGCTGGTAAATACGCCAACAAAAGGTTCTTCAGGTAACAAGGTATACCCTTTCACACCTTCAAGCAGGTAATCTTTTAAGCCATCTTCGTAGCACCAACGAACGGTTTCATCAGCAATTTTATTGGTGAAAACAATCTCAAGCCCTGGGCATAGCACTGCTTTGGCTTTTAAGACACTTTTTAGTCGTGAAACAGAAAATTTAGCGCTGTCAAAATATCGAGCATCCGGCCAGAAATGCACACGCGTACCTTTCGCACGGCGCCCACAGGTACCAATAACTTCGAGCTCTGAGACTTTATCGCCATGTTCAAATGCAATTTGATAAATTTGCCCATCACGTTTTACGGATACTTCAACACGTTTAGACAAGGCATTTACAACCGAAATACCTACCCCGTGTAAACCACCAGAAAACTGATAGCTATCATTTGAGAATTTACCCCCCGCATGCAGCTTACATAAAATAAGCTCAACACCAGAGACACCTTCTACAGGGTGAATGTCTACTGGCATGCCTCGGCCATCATCGATCACTTCAAGTGATTGGTCAGCATGAAGGATCACTTCTACTTTTCGGGCATGACCAGCCAGCGCTTCATCGACGCTGTTATCAATTACTTCTTGACCAAGGTGATTGGGCCTAACCGTGTCGGTATACATACCTGGGCGGCGGCGTACTGGCTCAAGGCCATTTAGAACCTCAATGGATCCGGCGTTATAGCTTTGCTCTGTCATATTACGGAAGGCTACTAGAAATTTGGCAACAATAGTCAGTAACCTCGGCTTGGTTGTCAAGCGGAGGTCAACGGTAAAACTCACAATTGTGAGTCGAGCTATAACCTTAGCTTATTTACGGCTATAGCTTTAAGAATTGAATTACATCGGCAGGAAAGCGTTCAAAATCAACAAAACTGTGGTCGCCATCTGGCTCAACGGTTTGCTTACTTGCGGCATATTTATCTACAGCTTGGCGATAATCTAAGACTTCATCACCCATTTGTTGTAACAACCAAAATTGTTTTGGATCAACAAGTTGTTCAACATCCATGGTTTTCAATTCATCAATATGTTGAGGCTCTAGCCAATACTTTTCACTGGTATAAGGATTTACTTGTTCACCAAGATAATCTTGCAGTAATTCATAAGGCTTTACCGCAGGATTAACCAATACAGCAGGAAGCTGGTGACGGTTATTTAACCATGTTGAAATATATCCACCTAATGAGCTACCCACTAAGCCTATCGTATAATCTTGCTTAAAGTTGCTAACTAAATCATCAATAAATGTGGCAGCTTGTGCCGGATAGCAAGGCATTTGCGGGATCTCAACACGAATATCTGGCCGATGTTGCCTACAGTATTCTGCCATTATCTGCGCTTTTAATGACAAGGGAGAGCTGTTGAATCCATGGATATAAAGCAACAACGGTTTCATTTAATAGCCTGCTGAATTAAACAAGGGGATAAAGCGTCTACCTTGTAAACGACAAACATCAGTATTTAACTGCCCTTCTCGGGTTAATTCAAGGTAACGCCAACCAGGGTTAGTTTTGTCTAAAGCAAAGTCATTTGAATCGGGTAAAAATTGAATACACGTTGACGGTGTCGCAAGCACACGCACACCATGATATACACAATCAAGTTCTTGATGGATATGCCCACACAAGACGGCACTCACCTTAGGGTACTTATCAATGATTTGCCAAAAGGCTTCATTATTGTGCAGCTGATGCTGATCAAGCCAAGCACTTCCCGCCACTAATGGATGGTGATGCAATAATATTAAAGCATGACGTTCTGGGTGTGCCTTTAACGTAGCGTCCAGCATCAACAACTGTGCTTCACTTAGCTCACCATGCGGTACGCCCTGAACTTGACTATCAAGTAGTATGACTTGCCAATAATCCCCTGCAAGCACTTGCTCACACGATTTAATTTGTGGCGATGGCAAAACAGAGTGCATAGCAGGCTGATAATCATGGTTACCCGGCAACCAAAAACAAGGTTGAGACCAGCGGGAAATACCATCTGAAAAATGCTGATAAGATTCATCAGTATGATCTTGTGAAATATCACCTGTTGCTACAATAGCTTCAAACGGGCGTGCGGAAGCATCTACAGCGTCTATCACTGCATTAAAACTATCTTTAGTCGCCACCCCCAACAAACAACCCGACTCATCAGCAAATAGATGAGTATCAGTTATTTGAAGTAGAACCACACTATTAGGGTTCGTTTGTGGCAAAAAATACGTCTGCAAAACGTCAAAAACCTTGTCTATTCTAATTCAATTAACAAATTGATTGCTTCCTGAGCCCATTCTTAAGGCAATAGGTCAGCCAATCCCCCAAAAAGCGATTAACTTGATGTTTTTCATCTTTTTGATACATACGTAAATTGGGATAATCATACCGTGGCTTAAGTCGTGAAATCTGCTGAGCAGAGCACACTTCCGCCACTTTTGCATCGTGATATAACCTTACCGTCAAACGCGGCACTAAGTATTCCACTGCATCTGTTTTATTATGCAACCACAAGCAAATTACTGTGGTATAGCGGGTTGACTCAGTAATTTTAAGTCGATATTCATGTTCAAAAACTAAATACGCGCATTCATCTCCGACGTCATCACTTTTAGGCAATAATGGAAGAAGCTTCGCATAATTGGTTTCATACAAACGCATCAAACCCGTTAGATCAACAGTATATCGCTTATTCAAAAGGTGTCCTTAGACCACTGAAAGTGCCATCGACTTGATTAATATCATTCAGAACTACTTCGCCAGCATAATCCAAAATTAGCTCGCGATACTTACTATTTACTTTGTAAACGTAAGTAGTTCAACTGCAACCATTGTAGCGCAATGATCGATGCGGCATTCTCAATTTTTCCCGACACTACCCACTGGTATGCTTCTTGTCGTGTTATCACATGAACGCGAATATCTTCACCTTCATCAATAAGGCCATGAATCCCTTGTGCTTGCGTACTATCAACGCGACCCACAAATACATCCAATGCTTCAGAACAGCCACCAGAGCTCGATAAATAACGTGTCACTTTTTCTAAATCAGTCACCATTAAGCCAGCTTCTTCTACCGCTTCACGACACGCAACATCGTGAGCGGATTCACCCGGCTCGATAATGCCGGCAACAATTTCTAACTGCCACGGTGTAAATTCAGCCACCATAGCGCCAATACGAAATTGTTCCAATATTACGACTTTATCTTCAATGGGATCATAAGGCAGCAATGCCGCAGCGTGACCACGTTCGAATAATTCACGATCAAGTGGCTTACTCCAACTACCATCAAACAATTTATGTCGTAAGCGGTATTTCACCATACTGAAAAAGCCGTTATATACTTTTTCTGACGACAAAATTTCAACATCATCCTTGGTATAAAAAGGTTGGTTTTCACTTAAAGACACTTTTGGGTCATCCATGCTCTCCTGAATCCCCTATCTTTTCATTCAAAAGGGTCAGCAGCAATGATCAAATTCAACATTTTTCATAAATTTTGTGAATTTTTTTAAGTAATCATTCCTAGTTGGATAGTTTACAATCACATATGATTAAATAAACAACGATATATTAAGTAAAACTACGTAATGATCAGTTCCTAGTAAGCTTTCTTAAGGTACACTGATTCTTTGCGTATATTTTTATCTTTTATCAGGACCAGGAAAGGCATTCATGAAAAAATTGCTTCCGCTCATTATTAGCGTTGCGCTTGGCAGTTTCAGCCAAACAGCACTGGCTGATGATCTTGCTAACATCTACCAACAAGCAAAACAAAACGATCCTCAGTTATTAAGAGCGGCTTCAGATAAAGATTCTGCTTTTGAGGCAATCAACTCATCACGTAGTTCACTACTGCCACAAATTAATTTAACGGCTGGATATAACGTTGCGACATTGGACGGTGATTCTGATGGTTTTAACGGTGGTTTGAGCCTTAGTCAGTCTATCTATAATCGCTCTAGCTGGATAAATCTCGATATTGCAGAAAAAGTGGCTCGCCAAAGCGATGCCTCTTACGCCGCATCACAACAAGATTTAATCTACCGTGTCGCACAATCTTATTTCGATGTGCTTAAAGCAATGGATGATCTTGAATTTGTTCGTGCTGAAAAAGCCGCTGTAGGTCGTCAATTAGAGCAAACTAAGCAACGTTTTGAAGTTGGTCTATCAGCGATCACTGACGTGCATGATGCTCAGGCTCAATACGATAGCGTATTAGCTGATGAAATTCTGAATGAGAATGCACTAATCAACAGCTACGAAGAAATTCGTGAGATCACGGGTCAAGAACACACTAACCTAAATATCTTAGATACGGCACGTTTCTCGGCTAGCGCACCACAATCGAACGTTGAAAGCTTGCTACAAGATGCGGCCAATGAAAACTTAACCTTGCTAACATCGCGTATTTCTCAAGATGTTGCACGTGATAATATTTCACTTGCTGAATCAGGTCATTTACCAACATTGTCGTTTGATGCTGGTTACAACTACGATGATAAAATTAGTATTACCGATGAAGGTACATTAACGGCTGGTATCAATTTAAACTTACCCGTTTATACCGGTGGTAGAACAACCTCTGAAGTGAAACAAGCACAGTTTAATTATGTGTCTGCGAGCGAAGATTTAGAAGGTTCATACCGTGGTGTTGTAAAAGATGTACGTGCTCTTTATAACAACATAAATGCCACGATTGGTGCTATCCGCGCTTACCAACAGTCTGTTATTTCAGCTAAATCAGCATTAGAAGCAACTGAAGCTGGTTTTGACGTAGGTACACGTACTATTGTTGATGTTCTTGATGCAACACGTCGTTTATACGATGCAAACCGTCAGCTATCAAGCTCTCGTTACCAGTACATCATCAGTCAAATTCAGCTTAAACAAGCCGTTGGTTCATTGAACGAACAAGACATCATTGATGTTAACAAAGGCTTGATTGCTGCGAAAAAATAATCTTCTCGTTCGCATTTTTTCATCGAATACGGCTTCTATTGAATAGTACTTCGAAGTAGGTAATGCAACGATACAGATATAAAAAAAGCGCCATACTCTATGGCGCTTTTTTATGCTTCAATTCCAGCAAGTGGAATTAAAAACCAATACTTATCCAGAGTGAACCAGAATAGTATTAACCTTTGCCGCCACGAATCGCTTCAATGATCTTACTGGTAGAGCAACCATCTTCAAAATTCAGAACACGCACTTCGCCACCAGCAGCAATAACCTCTTTTCCGCCCGCAATATCTTCAGGCTTATAATCACCACCTTTAACCAGCAGACTTGGTAATATCTCACTGATTAAACGTTGAGGCGTTTCTTCCGTAAATGGAACCACCCAATCAACAGCACCTAGGCCTGCCAATACCGCCATACGACGATCTTCTGGGTTAACTGGACGACCAGGGCCTTTTAGACCTTGCACTGAGCTATCAGAATTCACCGCAACAATTAAACGATCACCTAATTTAGCGGCCTCTGCTAGATAAGCAACATGACCCGCATGCAAGATATCGAAACAGCCATTAGTCATTACAACCTTTTCACCACGTTTTCTTGCTACTGATACCGCTTGCTTAAGATCTGCTTCAACAATCACACCGTAGCCACTATCTTGGCTACCATAAATAGCTTCAGTCAGTTCAATGGTTGATAGTGTCGAGGTGCCTAACTTAGCGACCACGACACCTGCCGCAGCATTGGCTAGTTTACAAGCATCCGCTAACGATTTACCCGCAGCAACAGAAGAAGCTAATACTGATATCACCGTATCGCCAGCACCTGTTACGTCATAGACTTCTTGAGCAAGTGTCGGCAGATGCAAAGGCGCTTGTCCTTTCTGTAGCAAGGTCATGCCATGTTCACTGCGTGTAACCAATAGCGCTTCAAAATCAAATCGCTCGATCAGCTCAAACCCTTTTGCTACTAGTTCATCATCGCTCGTCACTTTACCGGCAACAAGTTCGAATTCAGATAGATTAGGGGTTAATAATGTAGCGCCACGGTAGCGTTCAAAATCGGTACCTTTAGGATCGATAAAGACGGGCTTACCCGCTTCACGTGCTAGCTTAATCATGGCACTGACATGCTCCAGTGCACCTTTCGCATAATCAGACAAGATAACCGTTTTTACATGCGTTAGAGATTGCTCTAAACGCGGCAGAATAAGGCCCTTATCCACACCATGGAAACCTTCTTCAAAATCTAACCGGATCATCTGCTGCCCACGGCTCATTACACGCAATTTGGTAATGGTTGGGTAATCAGGCAACGACACAAAATCACACCGTACATCTAGCGAGGTCAGCTTTTCATTTAAGGCTTTCGCTGGCTCATCTATCCCTGTTAACCCAACTAAATGAACATGCCCACCTAAGGCGGCAATATTCATTGCAACGTTTGCAGCACCACCAGGGCGTTCTTCGATCTGCTCAACTTTGACTACTGGTACTGGCGCTTCAGGCGAAATACGCCCAGTGGGTCCATACCAATAACGATCAAGCATGATGTCTCCAACAACCAGAACACTAGCTTGATCATAATCAGGAAGAGTCAGTTTCATTTTTATCTCCGGGATAGTGAAAATCGCCAAATACTAACATAAAGTGAAAATGCCTTACATTACGGCGGTTTAAATACACTTAGTTGGCTTTGACCAAAAATAAGCGCTATTAATTTATTTTAAGTATTCGTTAAATAGATGATTATGTTAATAAAAATACATTACTCATCACTGTTTGGTACTAAGTATTCTTGCCAGATCTGCTGTACAGTTTCACGCTCAGTGACAAACTGTGATTCATCAACATAAGCGGGTAATCCAAGTAAGTTCAAACGGTGAATATCATCCCGCATCACGCAATAAGCTTGCTTCAATGCCGATGCTTGAGGCAAGCTCAATACTTCACATTCCGCCATAGTATCAAAAATACGAACATTATCAGACCAACGTGTTAAATAAGGTTCAGTATGCGAATGTTGTAATACCAAATATTGCGCTAAAAACTCAATATCAGTAATACCACCTTTATCTTGCTTTAAGCCAAACATTCCGGCTTTTTTACTGCCTAAATGATCGCGCATTTTATGACGCATGCTCACTACATCAGCCTGTAGTGATTGGGGATCTCGAGGATGAGTTAGAATGCGTTTTCGAACATCAGAAAAAGCATCGAATAATGGCACATCACCATAAATCATTCTGGCACGCACTAATGCTTGATGTTCCCATGTCCATGCTTCTTTTTGTTGGTATTCATCAAAAGACTCAACAGTACTTACCAATAGACCAGAGGCACCTGACGGGCGAAGGCGCACATCAATTTCGTATAACACCCCAGAAGATGTTCGCGTCGAGAACAAATGCACAATGCGCTGCGCTAGCCTTAAATAAAACTGACGTCCATCAATCTCTTTTCTACCGTTGGTATAAACATCGGCAGGGCAATCATGTAAGAAAACCACATCTAAATCAGAACCGTAGCCTAACTCCCAACCGCCGACTTTTCCGTAGCCAATAACACCAAAACCTTTGCCATTACGATCAACTAAATGGGTGGGCTCACCATACTTCTCGGCCATTTGTAGCCAAGCTTGGTTCACCACAGCTGTGATAATTGCCTCAGCAAGGTATGTAAGGTGATCACTCACCACCATCAAGGGCAACGCCCCCGCTATATCAGCTGCTGCAATACGTAATAATTGCGCTTGCTTATACTGACGAATAGCCTCCATTTGTTGCTCCATATCTTCTTCAGGGATACGAGCAAGATATTCGCGTAACTCATCACCATATTGATCCAATGGGGTTGGATTATATAAATGTTGATGATCTAATAGCTCATCAAGCAAAATCGGGTATTGCGTTAACTGCTCTGCCACCATCGGGCTCGCAGCACATAATCGAATTAATTGCCCTAATGCTGCAGGGTGCTCACCAAGCAACTCAAGATATGTGGTACGGGTTGCAACACGCACAATCAATTTAGTCACTCGTGCCAATACGGCTGAAGCATCAGGGCGTGGAACAATGCGAGACAACACATCGGGCATCAGCTTTGCAAGGACTTCTCGACCTCTAGGCCCTAACGTACGCTTCGATAATTCCGTTTTCATCCCCAATATAGTGCTAACTTGGCTAGCGGGATCTGCCGCATCGAGTTCTGCCATAATACTCAACAGAACATCTTCATTTTTCGCCATTGCCCACATTTCATGGTATTGCTCACTAACAGAGCACCCAGCTTCATCTTCTTCAGTACCGATAATATCGTCAAACACCTGATGGACGGCACTCATGTGCAGATCCGTCGCTTCAAGCAAGGCTTGCCAGTCTGCGTAGCCCATCGCAAACGCTAAGCGTATTTGATCTAGAGGCTTATCGGGTAGTGTCTGTGTTTGTTTATCGTCAATCGCTTGTAGTAAGTTTTCTAGCTTTCTTAAAAAGCAGTAACCTTGCTCGAGGTGTTCAATATGTTTTTCTGGCAGTAATGCCAGCTGCTTCATTGCAGCCAAGGTTTCAAGCAAGCCTCGTCCACGTAAGCTTGGTTCTCGTCCGCCGCGAATGAGCTGGAATGACTGGGCAATAAACTCAACTTCACGAATACCACCAGCGCCTAACTTAATATTATTACTAAGGCCACGGCGTCGCACTTCGCTGCTGATCATAGATTTCATGCGACGCAATGCTTGAATGGCACTGAAATCGATATAACGACGGAAAACAAAAGGACGTAACATTTGACGTAACTCTTGGTATTGGGTGAAGCTTTCACGCCCCATTACACGCGCTTTGATCATCGCATAACGTTCCCAATCTCGCCCTTGCTCTTGGTAATAATCTTCTAGTGCCGCGTAGCTCATCACTAAAGGACCACTGTCGCCAAATGGGCGTAACCGCATATCAACACGATAACAAAAACCATCATAGGTTGGCTGATCAAGTGCCTTTATTAAACGCTGACCTAAACGGGTAAAGAATTGAGCATTTGCCATGCTACGGCGACCACCTACCGTTTCACCGTTTTCGGGGTAAGTGAAAATAAGATCAATATCAGAAGAAAAATTGAGCTCTCCACCACCTAACTTCCCCATCCCAAGCACCAACATCGGCTGCGCTTCACCTGCAGAGTTTGTAGGCGTACCCCATTCTTTACAGCATTGATTATAAAGCCATTGATACGCTTCCATAATAAGGGCTTCAGCAAGCTCAGAGAGATGTGTAAGGCTTTGCTCTAATGTGGACTTATTCGTGAAATCGCGCCACGCAATCCACACCATTTCTTGGCGTCGAAAGGCGCGTAATTGACGCATTAACCCGACATCATCAGCTGTGGTCGCTAGCTTTTTTTCAAGCTGTTGACGGTATTGCTCTGCGTGCTCTTTATCATCAAGATGTTCGGATAGCCAAGGTAACAATTGCCCATCGCACACTAGAGATGAAGCAATGAAATCACTTAAACCAATCACTGTTTCAAGTTCATTTTGGCGCTCTGTTGGCCATAGAGCTAAGAGTTCAGGATGGGCTTGTTGAAGTTTATCTAACGCTTTGGTTGCGGCTATAGACAATAATTCAGGTCGCTCTAGGTGTTGAGTCATCGCAGTTCCTTTGATCCTTTTTCCTGATGAGCTTATCGCTCACGCCATTGTTATCACCAAATTGTTATCGCCAATAAGAGAAAACTCGGGGATATATTAATTACGATACCACAAAGAAACGCCCACCTAGAGGTGGGCGCTTTATAAAAACATTGAAGATGAGTGCTTTCTCACTACTCGATGATTTTTACACTTTAAATGCTTGGATCTTCCCTTCCAAATCATTAGCGTAAGCTTGCATCGTGTCTGATGTTTCTGACAGCTCACTTACAACCGTCACGGAGGCTTCAACTAATTCACGAACATTGGTTAAATTTTGATTCATCTCATCAGCTACTGCCGTTTGCTGTTCAGCAGCCGAGGCTATATGGAAGTTCATATCATTGATTTTTTGCACTTGCTCAACGATTTTATCTAACTCGCCGCCAGCTCGAGTCACTAAATCAACCCCTTCAGCAGCTTCTACAACACTTTGTTCCATCAAATCAACCGCTTGATTAGCGCTGCTCTGTAATTGAGAGATCATCTCTTGAATCTCGACCGTGGCTGTTTGGGTTCGCTGCGCCAAATTACGCACTTCATCTGCCACAACGGCAAAACCGCGTCCGGCATCGCCCGCACGTGCCGCTTCAATAGCAGCATTCAGTGCCAGTAAATTAGTTTGCTCTGAAATACCTTGAATAGTGACAATCACACTACCAATTTGATCAACACGTGCTTCCACTTGATTTACCGCACTAGCCGATTGCGTAATATCTTGAGATAACTGATTAATAGTAACGATGGTTTTCGAGACAAACTCTTGTCCCTGTGCCGCTTGCTCAGAGGTACCTTCAGTGGTATTTGATGCATCACGAGCATGCTCAGCAACCGTTTGTACCGTCGAGGTCATTTCACTCATTGCAGAAGCGAGTTGATCAATTTCAGTAAATTCTTCTTTGGCCGATTCTTTCGTTTCCACCATACTGATCGACATAATCTCGGCCAAGCAAGACAGTTCTGCTGATGTTTCTCGTTGATTACCCATCACATCACGCAATTGCACCCGCGTTCGTTCAAGCTCACGCGCCAAATCGCCATATTCATCATTGCAATCCATGTTGATCGGTTGAGATAAATCACGATCGGCCAACTTTTTAATGCTATCGGCTAAATACTGTGTCTGGCGTAGCATCACGCTGGAACCACCCAATAAAATGGCCATGAATGCCACAATCATTAAACCCGTTTGCCAAGCCACCTGAGTAAGAAAACCATTGTAGTAACCATCTGCAACCGAAGCAGACTGCGATGCAACAACCAACCAGTTCCACTGAGGTAATTCAATCGCATAGTCAAAACGAGCCTGATCGTTAAGAACAATAGAACCTGCACCAGTGTGCTGTGAAAAATACCGCGCTAAAGAGATTCCTTGATCAGTGATATCCGTTAAATTACTGATAGAACGGGCCGTAGGATGACCAATTACCTTTCCAGTATCACGCTCAACTAAATAGAGGTATGCGCCTTCTTGCCAGCTTGCAGCTTGTGTATTAATTATTTGCTCTGCCATTGCCTTGCCGCTTTCGCCTTGGGCAAGGAAATTATTTAATAACGCAGCGTTCGCTTGGGCTAACTCTTCAGAGCGATCTTGTTGAATCTGCACAACTGACTGATGAAAGGTATTTGCATCCCATAATTGTTTACCAATCAGTAGCAACGTACTGAATACCATTAACAATACGAGCTTAGGCACAAGACGTATATTTGTTAATCCTTTTTCCCATGGTTTGAACACCATCTTGGTCATTTGGTATCTCCCTATTAATCGTGCGCTGGCTTCAACGATCTCAGTTGTTTATAGTGATAGCGATATCATGTCCAACAAACCGATTACTTTACCCATTGAATCGAAAAAGCCTGAATTATTTCAAAGCTCAAAAAAACTATAGCTATATTAACTATCGGCAGCAGATTGTGAAGATTAAATAATGAAAAAGATCGACGGCGTCAAACATGAATTGCATCCAATGAGCCTGATGGCTTTAATATTATCTTTCATGTCGTTAGCGATTGTGACCAGCTTAATATTTATTCCGCAAACAGATGATGTTTACAGGCTATTTCTGGGCATCGATACATTTATCTGTTTAATGTTTTGGTGCCAATTATTGACCGATTTATGCCGTTCTAAACAGAAAATCAATTACCTTAAAACCCATTGGTTAGACTTCATTGCCAGCATTCCAATCATTGAACCTGTTCGCTATATTCGCGTATTACAAATATTTCGCGTATTACGGCTAATCCGTTCTAGCCAGCAGGTGTTGGCTCATATCCGAAGTAATCGCCGAGAAGCGACCGTCGCCACCATTTTTTTATTAATTACGGTACTTGTAACTGTCGGTTCTGCGCTGATATTGATTTTAGAAGGTAGCGATCCTAACGCTAATATTCACTCTGCTACTGATGCAGTATGGTGGGTATTTGTAACCATTTCGACCGTAGGCTATGGCGACCACTATCCCGTTACTATTTCCGGTAAATTATTGGCTGCTGTAATTATAATCTGTGGGGTGGGTCTGTTTGGTATGGTGGCAGGTTTAGTCAGCTCGGTTATTTCTGACCCACAAAAACAGAAAGAAATTGATGAAAAGAAACATCGAAAAGAATGGCAACAAATGCTCGACACACAAAAGCGACTTCTTGAGCGATTAGAAACACTGGAATGCCACCTGAGTGAAAAGGCGGAAAAAGAACATTACGGGCATAAAAAATGAATATAAAAAAGCGCACCTACATCAATAGGTACGCTTATTTTATATGTTTTATGGCCAGTACGGAGTTAGTTCAATCCCCATTTGACGCGTCTGATCCATAGCATGGATCAATGATTCTTCTTTTCGACTCAGCCATTTTTCAATCTGAGCTTGATCTTCTTCATCGTCTTGAAGGGCCACAAGAGAACGAACCACATCTAACTGATGGAGATCTTCAATACCTTGTAAAAGGTCTTGCCATGGCATTCTAAAATACGAACGTTTACCTTCATCATACAGCTCAGCAAAACACATCCCACTCATCAGATTGCGTAATAACCGAGGTTGTTGATCAAAATAATCAATCCGGTTTAATTCACGAGAAGAAGGAAAAACATCTTGTAGCTCTTCCCATGAACGAGATAATGCACTATCAGAAAATAGCTTAATATTATCCGCTAATTTATTACGCATTTTGTCATCAAGGAATGGCTGCCAACCTCGACTTAAAATCCAACGGCTTAAATCAAGTAACAAACCACAGTATCGTGCGGATTGTAATAGCTGCAACATATCACTGGCGGTCGGTAGCGCTTCAAAACGAGCATCCAACTGTTGAAGCAATGGTTTACGGGCATTTAACTTTTTCAGTAAACTCCCTTTTTCTGCCTGAATCGCTACAATATTTGACGCTTCATTTAACCACTGAAGTTCACCTTCAAGCCACTGTAACTCTTGTCGAATTAATGCACTCGCGCGACGAGGAATCACGCCACCAAAAACAACAAAGGCTTGTCGAATCAAACTTAAGGCATTTTTAAGTTCGCTCAGCGCGGCTAGATCATGACACTCAGCAAAAATCTGCTCATGATAATGCCAATGCCCTAAGGCATGTTCTAACGTATTTACGAAAACCGTTTCAACTGAGTCTTGAGGTTCAACATTCACAAAGGTCAACGCTTTAACATCATCGCCCTCATACCCCGCAGCAAGGCGGTAACCTCGTGCCGCTTTACTTAAATTACCCAGACGCATACCGCCTTCGGTACAAAGCTCGCGAGCTAATGTAAACAAAGCATCGGTTTGACCAGAAATCAGTTCTAACTCAACTTCACAGATGGGAGTCGTTTGGCCATTGGCACTAACATGCCCCTGATCAAAAGCCAATTCAATCTGACTACCATCAGGCATTGCAACCAACCATTGTTGACGCTCGAAATCAGTTGAAAATAGTGGCTGAAGTTGTTGTTGAATATCTGCAACATCAACACTTTCTGGCCATGCATCGATCGGATGCAAGGTAAGATCAGGTACCGTGCTATTGGTTTCAGCGTTGTATTCCGGACGCTGATGCAATCCCGCAACAACACGACCCGCCGTTTTTAATGTCTGAACATATACGTCATCATAACGACGAATGCGTAAACCTATATCATGCTGTCGCAAAATTTGTTCAGGCGTGTCGAAGTAGACGTTGCCTAGCATTCGGCTGCTTTGCTGCAGTATTTTCGATTCAGATATTTTGCGCAATAAATGACTCGAAAATTCCGGCGAAACGAAAAGCTTCAGTTCTATCTCAGTTTCCATAGTTATACCTATAAACAGTGGCAAACCAAGGATATTTCCTTATGCGCTTGGGGGCAAGTGAGAAATTTCAACAAAACCTTGAACAAAAGTGTTTCCCCTATACTTAGTTATACGTTACCATGCGCGCCTCAATGACCATCGCTCAAGAATTAGCCATTTTAGGCACTCTCTCAGGTTGATCGGCTATGCCAGTAAATACAATAATGGGGCTCTTTGCTAAATCCCCAATGAAACCACTGCAACGTCACGTTACTCGCGTAAATGAATGTTGCGATTTGCTTATACCATTCTTTCAAGCATGTAATGCTGGAGACTGGGACAAAGCATCTCACTTGCGTGAACAGATTTCGCAACTTGAAAAAGATGCGGATGTATTGAAGCGTGAGATCCGTCTAAAGCTTCCTCGTGGCCTTTTCATGCCAGTCGACCGTACTGACATGTTAGGACTTCTTACTCAACAGGATAAACTAGCCAATCTATCAAAAGACATCGCAGGTCGAGTCTTAGGTCGTAAGCTACAAATCCCTGCCGTTATGTATCCTGATTTCGTCGCATACGTTCAACGCTGCCTTGACTCAGCTGACCAAGCTCGTCGAGTGATCAATGAATTGGATGAACTGCTAGAAACAGGCTTCAAAGGCAGAGAAGTAACGCTTGTTGCCGAAATGATTAATCAGCTTGACGTCATCGAAGATGACACTGACACCATGCAGATTATCTTGCGCCAACAGCTTATGTCTATCGAAGACCAATACAACCCGGTAGATGTAATGTTCCTTTATAAAATTCTCGAGTGGGTTGGCGGTATCGCTGATCAGGCACAACGTGTCGGCTCGCGATTAGAAATCATGCTGTCGCGCTCTTAAGCACGAGAATTTAAAATAACAAGGTTTTACAATGGAAATCCTGGCTAACTACGGCACCATTCTTATTTTGGTGGCGGCTATCTTCGGTCTTTTGATGGCGATTGGTATTGGTGCAAACGATGTTGCCAATGCTATGGGTACTTCAGTAGGTTCAAAGGCACTTACCGTTAAACAAGCAATCATCATTGCGATGATTTTTGAATTCGCAGGTGCTTACCTTGCGGGTGGTGAAGTAACAGATACTATCCGTAAGGGTGTTATCGACATGTCGTTTTATACTGATCAACCAGAAGTTTTGGTTTACGGTATGATGTCAGCTCTTCTTGCTGCTGGAACATGGCTATTGCTAGCTTCTTATATGGGCTGGCCGGTATCAACAACACACTCAATCATCGGTGCTATCATCGGTTTTGCGTGTATTTCGGTTGGTACTGAAGCTGTGGATTGGCACTCGGTTCAGGGCATTGTCGGTAGCTGGCTTATTACTCCTTTAATTTCAGGTCTCTTTGCTTACCTGATCTTTATCAGTGCTCAGCGCCTCATTTTCGATACTGATAACCCCTTGATAAATGCCAAGCGTTTTGTCCCTGTTTATATGTTTATCACTGCGATGGTCATTGCGTTGGTAACAATTACAAAAGGGCTAAAACACGTTGGATTACATCTATCAAGTGGTGAAGCTTGGGCGGCATCGGCTGCTGTATCTACTCTGATTATGATTTTTGGTTATATCTATATCAGTAAAAAGTACACTGACGATGGTAGCTCAGTTGATAGCAATGGCTATGCTGGCGTAGAACGCGTATTCAGCCTATTAATGGTTGTTACAGCGTGTGCGATGGCATTTGCTCATGGTTCCAATGATGTAGCTAATGCGATTGGTCCTCTATCTGCGGTTGTATCAACCGTTCAGAACATGGGACAAATTGCTGAGAAAACAACAATAGCATGGTGGATTCTACCATTAGGTGGTATCGGTATTGTTATTGGTCTAGCAACAATGGGGCACAAAGTAATGGCCACTGTTGGTACTGGTATTACAGAACTAACACCAAGTCGAGGCTTTGCTGCTCAGTTAGCAACAGCATCAACCGTGGTATTAGCATCTGGTACTGGCTTGCCAATCTCTACAACACAAACATTAGTTGGTGGTGTAATTGGTGTTGCTTTCGCCCGTGGTATTGGAGCGTTGAACTTAGGCGTCGTGCGTAACATCGTCGCGTCTTGGGTTATAACGTTACCTGCTGGCGCCCTACTTGCTGTTGTTTTCTTCTACATAATGCAAGCTATTTTTGGTTAATCGTGACTCAGGTTCAAAAGAGGGAGGCTTTGCCTCCCTCTTTTCTTGCACCTAAGGCACAAAGTTTTTAGTATCTGTGCTCTTAAAGAATACGGCTCCTCAAGGATCAAATTGTGAAGCATCTAATTAGCATTTTATTATTAGCTTGCGCTGTTGTTACAGCTCCTGTGCAAGCTGAGCAAGTTCGTTATATTTCGGACAACTTATTCACTTACATGCACAAAGGTCCAAGCACTCAATTCCGTATTATCGGTAGTGTGAATGCGGGTACCAAAGTAGCATTACTGGAAACCAACAAAGAAACGGGCTTTAGCCGCGTTACCGATGACCGTGGACGCTCCGGTTGGGTAAACTCAGACTTCGTTTCTCGTCAAGTTGGCTTACAAGCTCGTGTACCAGCTCTTGAAAGTGAATTAACAAAAGTAAAAGCAGCGCTTGCTGAAGCGACAAAATCAAGCGATGAGCAAAATGCAGGATTGAAAAATTCACTGGCGCTACGCAATACTCAAATCAGTGAAATGGAAGAGAAAAGCATTAAAATGAATGATCAATTAACGGCATCTCAAGCCGAGATTCGTGAGTTACGTGCGAAAATTGACACTCAGAAAGATGACCTACTCATGAAGTGGTTTACGTATGGCAGTATGGTGGCTGGTTTTGGCTTGCTACTTGGTCTAGTACTTCCACATATCATTCCACGTCGCCGTAAGCGTAATAATGGCTGGGCGTAATAATAGATTACCTTATAAAAATGGCAGCCTATGGGCTGCCATTTTTTTATCTATTAACGGTATACCCAAGCTACCTCAAAACACTTACCACTCAGAAAGCGCTGGCATCGAAACTAAATAACCATCAAATGCCAACACAACTTGCCGTGGATCAATTCGGTAGATTTTCACACCATCAGCGATCTCGTCACCTTCAAACACCTCTCGACCATTCACTTTCACCCAACGGCTTTCTGGCGTTGATGAGTAAATATGCTGCTCAAAGTTCAGTGACGGTAAGCGCTCCTGAACGGCAACAGGCAATTGACCAAGAGGCACAATGGCTGGTTCAGGGTTAGTTTGCGGCACTGATCGTCTTTCTGTAGGTTCGCTATCGTAATACGGCGTCTCACCTGTTGCTGCAATAGCCGATTTCAACTGTCGGGCAAGTTGTGGTGATAAGCCAGACAAATCAAGGTCATCCAATTGCAAAAGATCGGTATCAGCAGATGCTGAACGATCACGACTTGCACTTTCATTGGTATAACGTTCAGCCTCCTGTCGAGATACAGGTACGCTTGCTGGTCGAGTATCGGTCTGAATCTCAGCATAGGCAGGTTGAGCTAAATATTGGCTATCACCTAAAGGTAATGGTTCTGTCACTAACTCTGGATAGGCTAAAAACACAAATTGACCGTCTGCGCTGCTTACCCTTGCTGGCTTAGCCTTTACCGATTTAATCGCCGCTACGCTCTGTATCGCACGCTCAGGGGCAATAACTCGCACCTCCTGAGGCTGAGTCAGTGGTGCAAGCGATTGTGCCGTAAGCACGGTTTCAGAAGACATTTGTATCTTATAACCGACGATCAATACGGCCGGTAGAATAGCTATCACCAACGGCAGTAACCAACTGGGTACTTTCGGTGTCAGTTTATCTTGTTTTAATGAATGTACCACCGCATTGCCATGAGGCACTTGATGAGTAACAGGCTGAGATTGTTGTGCTGAGTGTCCTTGCTCTGACTGCTCTATCGCGTTCAACAAATTGGACATTAGCTTCTCTCCGGTTGCAATGTCGGGCCAGGCAGATTCAACGCAGAATCAAGTACCATTAGCGTCAAAGGACCCGCTATACCATCTGCAGCTAAATCTTGCGATCGCTGAAAACGACGCAATTTCTCTAATACCGATTGACCAAAATAATCAGAATGAGTTTGAGTTTCTCCTAAAAAGGAATTGAGTTGCTGACTAAGCCATGCAACACGTGGCCCTTGCTGACCATAACGAATGGTTGTTTTACTACCATGAGGAGGACGCCACAATAAGGTATATTCACCCTGCCAGTGTTGCTCAAACCACTCGGGTTTAACTGCAATCCGTTCGCCACCAAATAATAACTCAATGCGCTTTGCTGTAACGGCATAAACAACAGCATAAAACGTTTGTTGCTGGCTATCTTGTAAAGTCACCATTGCTGGGCGATTAATTAAACCTAATCGATTTAGATCTGTATTACCTTGATGGCAAGTCAATTGAATTCGTTGGCTCGTCGTACAATTCGCTTGGTTAAGCGCGGTGTCAAACCCCCACAATTGATAAAGCGATTGCATGGCTTGTCGTTCATGTCGACTTTGCGTTATCGCCGCTTGAAGACGTTCTACCGGTGTCGCCACTTTAACAATTTCAATATTTTCAACAGATTCAGCACGAACAGGAGCGGGGTCGTTCACTTGAACGGTAGAAACGGGTACTGTTGTGACAGTAGCTGTCGCGGTAGAACCGTCTTCCTGCTGACTGCTCCAATACCAGCCACCACCAGCGAGTAAAACAGCTACCAGCGCTGTCGTTCCCCATCGAATGAACCCTGTTGGCATTGCGGCAGAGGAATGGCGACTCGCTTGGGTAGCAGGTAATTGCCAACTAAGCACATCATCACATGCCTGAGTCATCATCACCTTGGTAACTTGGTGGCGTGAATGTTGACACGCTCGCAGCATCGCCTTATCACAGACAAGGTTAATCAGTCGTGGAACCCCGCCCGTTGCTTTTGCAAGCTGACGAACAACGGAAGCGTCAAATACAGGGTAGAGACAATTTACCGCGCGTAAACGGTAATTCACATATTCACTGACTTCATCAGCGGTTAATGGAAGTAAGTGATAGCGAGAGGTTATACGTTGAGCCAATTGACGAAGGTTGTCTTGTTGCAACAAATATTGCAATTCAGGCTGCCCGATCAATACTACTTTCAGCAACTTACGGCTATCCGTTTCTAAATTAGTCAATAACCGTAGTTGCTCCAGCACATCAGACATTAAATGCTGAGCTTCATCAACTAACAGTAAAGTTTGCTTTCCTTCACTGTGATTCTTCAATAAATGTTGATAGATAGTGTCTGTTAATACTTTAAAGCTCGCATTGTCCACATAACTCAACCCGAGCTCATCACAAACAGCAGCTAACAAGTCATGAGCCGACAAAGCAGGGTTAAGAATAACCGCCACTTGTGTTTCTTGGGTTAAGCGAGAGATTAATGCGCGTAATACCGTTGTTTTCCCTGTTCCCACTTCGCCCGTTAATAGCGCAAAACCGCCACCATCCGACAGCCCTGCCAGCATATGAGTGAGAGCTTCCCTGTGTCGTTCGCTTAAATAAAGAAAGCGAGCACTTGGAACAATCGAAAATGGCGTTTCAGTTATCCCGAAAAAATCCTTGTACATGATTTATACTCTGCACCTAAATAGACTTAGTTCATAATCCGACACGGTTCTCTTTTATAAGTTCGATAACGCCGCTAGAAAGGCGTTAATTCTAATAATACCTTCTGTAGATGCGTTATATTAATGTGTAGAACGTGTATGGATCGTTAATATTCAAATAGTTATTGCTGTGTTCTAATAAAGCAAAAGTACCTTTGATAGATACCATTGTATACCTTCAAGATTCAATGACACTACCAAGGAAGCAAAAGGTCTGAACTTCAAGCAATAATTAGACTTATACCCATGATACTTCAAGGTGCAAAGTCAGCAAGGCAAGTCGTGCCAAGATGCTAGGCATAAAATTGAGATATAGTTATGCTACATAGAGATTTTATAACAACGCAGATTGGTGCGAGTTGCCTTACCCTACGGGGCGCAAGCTAGAAAACCAGCCCAGCGTTGCAACAATCAACAAGGGAATAACCATTACCTCATGTTGCGCCTTGTTCTAGTCTCCGAGCTTGTGCCTGACAAAGCACCTTGAGGTAACATGGCTATATGATACATCTTTGCTAAATAAATAGCGGGAATATAGGAGCGAATTTTGCAGACATATCTTGTCGGTGGTGCAGTACGTGACGCACTGTTAGGGTTAAAAGTCGTCGATAAAGACTGGATGGTCGTAGGGGCAACACCAGAACAAATGCTTGCTCAAGGTTATGAGCAAGTTGGTAGCGACTTTCCGGTATTCTTACACCCAAAAACGAAACAAGAATATGCCCTAGCACGCACCGAGCGTAAATCAGGCAAAGGCTATACTGGCTTCATTTGTTATTCCGCACCTGACGTGACCTTAGAGCAAGATCTAATGCGCCGCGATCTCACCATTAATGCTATTGCACAAGAAAATGATGGTCGTTTAATTGATCCCTATAACGGTCGGCAGGATCTTAATAACAAGATATTACGCCATGTTTCTCCGGCTTTTGTTGAAGATCCATTACGGGTGCTTCGTGTGGCACGTTTCTCTGCTCGCTTTGCGCATTTAGGCTTCACGATCGCGCCTGAAACTATCGCCCTCATGCAAGAAATGGTTGTTGCGGGGGAGCTCGAAGCATTAACCCCTGAACGCGTATGGAAAGAATGGGAGAAGTCATTATCGACGGAAAACCCAGAGGTCTTTCTTACCGTATTACGTCAATGTGGCGCGTTAAAGGTGGTAATGCCAGAAATTGATGCATTATTTGGTGTTCCACAGCCAGCACAGTGGCATCCTGAGATTGATTGCGGTATTCATACTTTAATGGTGGCGAAACAAGCCGCAGAGTTATCACCCAATAAAGTGATTCGTTTTGCCGCTCAAATACATGATCTCGGTAAAGCCCTTTCACCTAAAGACGATCTACCTAGCCACAAAATGCATTGTAAAGACGGGCTAAAACCTATTAAAGCCCTATGCCAGCGTTTACGCATACCCAACGATTACCGTGATACGGCCTTAATGGTATGTGCTCAACACACCAAAATTCATCACGCCAATGAAATGCGAGCAGCAACATTTGTAAATATTTTGGATCAAATTGATAGCTGGCGAAAACCTGAACGCGTTATTCAGCTCGCACTTTGCTGTCGCGCAGATGCCCGAGGCCGTACAGGGCATGAAGATGATGCCTATTTACAAGCTGACATTTTACTCACTGCATTTGATGCCGCTCAGCAAGTTGACGTAAAACCGATTGTTGCGGCGGGCTTTAAAGGAAAAGACATCAAAGAACAATTAGCGATTCATCGCACTGCAGCAGTGGAATTAGTCATAAAGCCTTTACAATCTAAAGCTTAAGCATTGGGAATTGTTTAAATAAAAATAAAGCCCTGTAACTGGGCCTATTTATAATAGATACGGTTACAGGGCTTAATTATATGGTCCGCCTCACTCTCAAGTTTCTACGCTTAGAGTAGGCACTCAGAACGAGGTGAACCATATGTCTTCTATCCACATCTTAGGTATCGATTTAGGCAAACACTGCTTTCACGCTGTTGCTCATAGCCATTCAGGTAAAGAGACTCTGCGTAGAAAATATAATCGTAGCCAGCTCCTTCAGTTTCTCGTCAAGCTTGAATCAACAACCATTGCTTTCGAAGCTTGTGGCGGTGCTCACTGGCTAGCGCGGAAATGTGTTGAGTTTGGTCACCAAGTTAGACTCATCCCACCTCAATATGTAAAGCCTTACGTTAAAGGGAATAAAAATGATTTTATTGATGCATCTGCGATAGCAGAAGATGCTCAAGTCATTGCTGCGACTCACCGCGTTAGAGATGGTTACATAAAAGAGCGAACGGCCTGCATGTCTCGTATTGGAGCAATATTGTTAGAGTTTGGGCTTAGCTTTCCTAAAGGACATGCCAAAATGAAAGTGCTCTTTCAATGGTTAGCAGACCAAAATCAACCTCTTCCTCAAAGCTTAATCAATAAGCTGACTTCAATTCATGATCATTACTCTTATCTCAATGAGAAAGTTAAGACCCAAGATAAGAAGCTTCATTGTATTTCAGAGAATAACAAGAATGCGCGGTTATTAAAGACAGTCCCAGGTATTGGTGATCTTGTCGCCACGTTATGTATTGCAGATGTCAGCTCAGCAAACAACTTTTCAAATGGTCGAGATATGGCGGCTTGGCTTGGGTTAGTCCCAAGGCAGTTCTCTACGGGAGGTAAAACTAAATTGCTAGGCATGAGTAAGCGGGGGAATAAGCACCTTCGGACCTTATTCGTTCATGGAGCAAGGGCTGTTTTATCAAGGCTTGAAACAACAGGTAAAGTCTTTGGAGAGTGCCTGATCAATCTAAGGGCCACCAAACCATTTAATGTTGCGGTGGTCGCACTCGCCAACAAGCTAGCAAGAATAGCTTGGGCGGTGCTTTATCACCGCCAAGCTTTTAAGGCTGTATAGCCATAACCAAATTTGCAACGCCAGTGAATGTGATGACAAAAACGGTCAATCGGCCAGATTATGAACCTGATATAAAAAATAGCAATTAATGCTTTGGGCTTTTTAAGGATAATCTGGCGCGGATATCATCGTGGAGCTGGGAAGCGAGAGCTCCCTAACAAGGACTCCGAATACATTAGCGCAAACCAACTCCGTTATAACTAAATTGTAGTTGCAATATAGGGGCGGACCATACATTTTATATCAGCACTTAAATGCTAGGTGCGATGTACTATTTACTTACTAAGTAAGAAGGCAACAAGACCGAAACCCAGCACTAAGCGATAAATCACGAAAGGCATCATACCTAAGCGTGTTACCAGCTTTAGAAAGGCATGAATACACGCATAAGCACTAATGAATGACACCGCAATCCCGATACTTAATGCGCTGAAATCAATTGGTTCACCGCTTGTCACCAGTTTCAAACCAAGGTAACTGCCTGCTAACACAATAATAGGTATCGACATTAAAAATGAAAAACGCGCAGCCGCTTCACGGGTAAAACCTAAATACAACGCCGCTGTCATTGTCGCCCCCGAGCGAGATGTGCCCGGTATAATAGCCGCAGCCTGTGCTAAACCAATAAATAACGCACGCTTCCAACCCGTTTGATACTCATCAAACTTATGCTCTGAATGCTTATCTACCCACCATAGCAATATGGCAAAAATGATTGTAGTGGTTGCAATTACCCATGCTGAACGCAAATACAGTTCAATAAAGTCTTTCATGAACAAGCCAAAAATACAGGCAGGTATTGTGGCTAATGCAATCATCCATGTCAGTTTAGATTCCGCAGTATGCTTGCCTTTAAAAATCGATGTTATCCAGGCTGAAAGTAATGCCACCACTTCTTTACGGAAATAAAGAATAACAGCGACTAGCGTACCAACGTGTACTGCAACATCAAAAGCAAGCCCTTGATCAGGCCAACCTAGAATTTCCGACGGTAGAATTAAGTGTGCAGAGCTCGAGACAGGAAGGAATTCTGTTAACCCTTGAATAAGCGCTAACATAAAGGCTTCAAAATGACTCATGGAATTCAATATCCTTTTTAAACAATTACAGCTATTTCAACAGGCCACAATGCCTGAGAATGCTCAAATGACTGCCATAGTTGGGCAACAGTACGCTCATCACCAGGGATAACACGATCAGGACAAAGCTCTGTTAATGGCCATAATACAAAAGCAAATTTATAAATATCAGAACGAGGTAAAACGGGTGCAAAATCTCGGCACACATCATCAAATAACAAAATATCTAGATCCAACGTACGGCTCTGATTTTTTTGCGCATTGGGCAATCGTCCATATTGCAATTCCAGTTCTTTCAACGTTTGTTGCAGCATATCAAACGAAAGCGACGTTTCTATTTCAACAACACAATTAAAAAAATTAGGGCCACTAAACCCTACAGGTTCGGCTTCAAATAAACGTGATACTCGACATACTGAACTGATTTTTTTAAGCTCAGAAATTGCAGCGTGAATATGATATTCACGCTGAATATTAGATCCTAGGCTGATATAAACGGTGCTCACTTCGAGCCTCTTTCAATCTGAACCCCAACACCTCGAGCATTAACCACAGCACCAGGCTTGGTTACACGTACTTTCAACCAAGGCACCGAGAATTGCTCCATGATCAATGACGCGACTTCTTCAGCCACACGTTCAACCAATAAAAAGTTATTGTTCTGTACATGTAACGTCACAGCATTACTCACTGTCGCATAATCAAGAGCATGTTCCACATCATCACTGCTTGCTGCAGGACGATTATCGTGAGCCATTTCCAAATCGATCACGAGTTTTTGCTTAATTTCTTGTTCCCAGTCATACGCCCCTATTGTGGCAATAACCTCAAGATGTTCGATAAATACTAAATCCATTTTCAATCGCTAATTTTGTTAGAGGTCGGATACCTAATTTGAGCAAAAGCGCGTATTATCAGGTCGTAATCGTCAAAAATCATGACATTCATTCATCAGGTCATCATATTGCATGGCAACCTGAAGCGGCATTATACCACACGCATGAATTTCTGGAATTAAACCAGGTGATTATCATCAGATAAGTCGGAATGATACAACAGTGACATTATCGCGACCGAGCTGGAATTTTACATGACGCCATTAGTTCTTCTGATCATCATAGGGGCCTACTTATTAGGCTCTATATCAAGTGCGGTTTTAATTAGCCGACTTTATCGCTTGCCCGATCCCCGAGATTCAGGTTCTGGTAATCCTGGTGCCACCAATGTTTTACGCTTAGGCGGTAAAAGTGCTGCGAGCATGGTACTGGTATGCGATGTTCTAAAAGGTATGTTGCCCGTTTGGCTAAGTTACTTCCTCGATATTAATCCCTTTTTATTAGGCATTATTGGCATTGCAGCCTGCCTTGGGCATATATATCCGATCTTTTTCCATTTTAGAGGTGGTAAAGGTGTGGCGACAGCACTTGGTGCACTGGCTCCGATTGGCTGGGATCTAAGTGGAATGCTCATTGGCACATGGTTGCTAACTGTATTTATTACTGGCTATTCATCGCTAGGTTCACTGATTACAGCACTTGCAGCCCCAATGCTGACATGGTTCGTTAAACCTGAATATACAATGGCAGTTTCGATGCTTTCTTGCCTTATCGTATTACGCCATCATGACAATCTTCGTCGATTATTCGATGGTAAAGAAACAAAAATCTGGCAAAAAATAAGCCGTAAAACCAAACTTAAATAGAATGATTTATACGGCTTGTCTATTATTAAATTAGCGTATTAAAACATCAAATAGTGTTCAATTAACAATCACTTTAATATTTGTTTGTTTAACGGTTTCAACTGATCGATCGGCCAGCGTGGGTACGCTTTTACACTCAAGTCCATCAATTCTTGATTTTTCAATCGTTGCATTCCTGCATACGCGATCATTGCACCGTTATCTGTACAAAACTCTGTTCGAGGATAAAAGACCTCACCATTCAGTTTTGTCATCAACGAGCCTAACTCTTGGCGTAAGTAAGAATTAGCACTTACCCCGCCAGCGATAACCAAGCGTTTCAAACCCGTTTGTTTCAGTGCGCGTTTACACTTAATTGCCAATGTATCAACAACCGCTTCTTGGAAAGCAAATGCAATATCAGCACGCGTTTGTTCGTCATCGTCGTTGGCTCGAATTGTATTCGCTGCAAACGTTTTTAGGCCCGAGAAACTGAAATCTAAACCAGGTCGATCTGTCATAGGACGAGGGAACTTGAAACGCCCTTTGGTACCCTTTTCAGCCAACTTTGATAGCAACGGACCACCAGGGTAATCTAAACCCATAAGCTTGGCTGTTTTATCAAAAGCCTCACCTGCTGCATCATCAACAGATTCGCCTAAAATTTGATACTCACCAATACCTTGCACCTCAACCATCATGGTATGACCGCCAGAAACCAGCAGTGCCACAAATGGGAAATCAGGAGCGTTATCTTCTAGCATTGGAGCCAGTAAATGCCCTTCCATATGGTGTACAGCCACAGCGGGTAAACCCCACGAATATGCAAGGCTACGACCAATGGTTGCACCCACTAATAACGCCCCAACCAAACCAGGACCTGCGGTATAAGCAACACCATCAAGGTCTGCAGGTGTTAATCCCGCTTTTTTCAATGCTTCTTTAATTAACGGAATGGTTTTTTTAACATGATCACGAGAAGCTAATTCGGGTACAACACCACCATAATCAGCATGCAATTTCACCTGACTGTAAAGCTCATGTGACAGCAAACCTTGCTCATCATCGAAAATCGCAACGCCAGTTTCATCACAAGACGTTTCGATGCCCAATATACGCATAACAACCTCTATACTATTAGGGTACCAATCTGATAAATTACGCTGTCTTTTGGAGCAAACAACGCTTCAAACTGGGATTAAGGGGAGTAATTGAAGCTTATGTTACCGCCCTTGACAGAAATTAACCAGTTCATGGTGGTGAATGCTTTACAAACACCCCTAGATCAGATTAGAATTTCGCACCATTTTTAAATTCAGCTGACTATATTGATCGTCAGTGTATAACCGAATCACTCTGAGGTGAGTATTACATGCCAGTAATCAAAGTACGTGAAAACGAACCGTTCGACGTAGCACTACGTCGCTTTAAGCGCTCTTGTGAAAAAGCAGGTATCCTTTCTGAAGTTCGTCGTCGCGAGCACTTCGAAAAGCCAACTACTGTACGTAAGCGTGCTAAAGCAGCGGCAGTTAAGCGTCACCTGAAGAAATTGGCTCGCGAAAACGCGCGTCGCGTTCGTCTGTACTAATTCACAGATAACGAAAGGACCGCGTAATGACTCTGATTGAACGTCTTAAAGACGAACAAAAAGCGGCAATGAAGGCGAGAAATAAACCTCGCCTTGGTGCCATCCGTTTAGTTCTTGCTGCTATTAAACAACGTGAAGTTGATGAAAGAATTACGCTTTCTGATGAAGACGTGCTAGCAGTATTAGTTAAAATGGTTAAGCAACGCCGTGATTCTGTAGCTCAATATGAAGCTGCAAATCGACAAGACCTTGCTGATGTTGAACTTGCTGAAATTGCAGTACTTGATGAATTCATGCCTCAACCATTAAGTGATGACGAAGTTGTCGCTTTATTGGATGAAGCAGTTGCTTCAACTGGTGCTGTCAGCATGCAAGACATGGGTAAGCTCATGGGTGTATTGAAACCGCTTATTCAGGGTCGTGCCGACATGGGAAAAGTTAGCCAATTAGTGAAAGCTAAATTAGGTTAAAACTAACCCAGTTCTACCAGCAAGCCGTGCAATCCATTAGGAACGCACGGCTTGTTTGTATTTTTTCTTCACCATTTTCAATCTAATAAACACCCTATTCCTTCAATTACTTTCAGGTATCTCTCACTGTATGTCAGGAAAAATTCCTCGCTCATTTATCGATGATCTCATCACACGACATGACATCGTTGATGTAGTTGATGCGCGGGTGAAGCTAAAAAAACAAGGTAAAAACTTCGGTGCTTGTTGTCCTTTCCATAATGAGAAAACTCCATCTTTTTCTGTCAGCCAAGAAAAACAGTTCTATCATTGTTTTGGTTGTGGTGTGCACGGTAATGTTCTCGACTTCGTCATGGAATTTGATCGACTTGAATTCGTCGAAGCCATTGAAGAGCTTTCCTCACAGCTAGGTCTTGAAGTTCCGCGAGAAGACGGCGGTAAGCCTTCTGGTCCACGAGCAGCAGAAAAAAGAAGCCTGTATGACCAAATGGGGCTAATTTCACAATTTTATCAATCTCAATTACGTACACCTGATGGAAAAACCGCGATCGATTATTTAAAAAATCGAGGATTATCTGGTGAAGTTGTACAAAAATTTGGGATAGGTTATATCCCCGATCAATGGGATATGGTTCGCAGCCGTTTTGGCCGAGATCCTGAATCGCAAAAAGCACTTGTTACCACTGGAATGCTAATCGAAAACGACAGTGGCAGACGCTACGACCGTTTCCGTGGACGAGTGATGTTTCCGATTCATGATCGCCGTGGGCGTGTCATTGGTTTTGGTGGGCGAGTATTAGGTGATGGTACACCTAAATATCTCAACTCACCGGAAACCCCAATTTTCCATAAAGGTCGTGAGTTATACGGCCTCTATGAAGTGTTACAAGCACATCGAGAACCAGAAAAGTTATTGGTTGTCGAAGGGTATATGGATGTTGTCGCACTTGCGCAATTTGGTGTTGATTACGCCGTTGCTTCACTAGGTACAGCAACAACCAGTGATCACCTTCAAACCTTATTTCGTCAAACCAGTACAGTCGTATGTTGTTATGATGGTGACCGAGCAGGCCGTGAAGCTGCTTGGCGAGCAATGGAACAAGCCTTGCCCTTCCTAACCGATGGTCGCCAATTGAAATTCATGTTCTTACCCGATGGAGAAGATCCTGACTCATGCATACGTGCTGAAGGTAAAGATGCCTTTGAAGAACGTACGAATCGGGCGATGCCATTAACAGAGTTTCTCTTTAACACCTTGATGCGACAGGTTGATACAAGCAGCAAAGAAGGTATGGCCAAGTTAAGTATTTTGGCGGTCCCCCTTATTGATAAAGTACCAGGCGGAACACTCCGGCTATACTTACGTGAACTACTAGGTAAAAAATTAGGCTTACCTGACGAAGCACAACTTCAGCAGCTAATATCTAAACAAGGTGTTGAAACTAAAAAAATTGCAGCGCCAGAAATTAAACGCACTCCTATGCGTGAAGCCATCGCTTTACTGATTCAAAAGCCGAACTTCGTCAATAGTCTTGAGTTTGAGATGACGGATTTCGAAGGGATTGATGTCCCGGGGTTAAATTTATTGCTATCAATAGTTGATAAATGTCGTACTAACCCCAATATCACTACTGGTCAGTTACTAGAGCACTGGCGTGGTAATAAACAAGAAGCCATGATGGCCCGTTTGGCCGCTTGGGAACTGCCTCTGTCAGATGACGAGGATCAGACTCTAAATGTATTTTTAGACGCAATGGACCGAATTATTGGTCAATGTGTCAAACAACAAATAGAAAAGTTGCAGGCTAAATCGAACACTGTCGGCTTATCAGTCGAAGAGAAGCAGGAGTTACAGTTACTTATACTGAACCGTCCTGGCTAGTATGTAGTCAACAATTAAGAAATTTGTTATAATTAATGGTTTGCATTTCAGCATACTAAATTCTCACTCAGACCCGAAGTTGGATACCGTCTATGGAGCAAAATCCGCAGTCTCAGCTAAAGTTACTTGTCGCTAAAGGCAAAGAGCAAGGCTATCTGACCTACGCCGAAGTAAATGATCACCTACCGGAAGATATCGTAGACTCCGATCAGGTTGAAGACATTATCCAAATGATCAATGACATGGGCATCAAAGTTGTGGAAACCGCACCTGATGCCGATGAAATCATGATGACAGAAGATAATACAGATGAAGACGCTATTGAAGCGGCGGCTCAGGCATTATCTAGCGTAGAAAGCGAGATCGGTCGTACTACTGATCCCGTACGTATGTACATGCGTGAAATGGGTACAGTAGAACTACTGACTCGTGAAGGCGAAATTGATATCGCAAAACGCATTGAAGATGGTATCAACCAAGTTCAGTGTTCAGTAGCAGAATATCCTTCAGCCATCTCTTACTTACTTGAACAGTTTGATAAAGTTGAAGCCGATGAGCTTCGTCTTACTGACATCATCTCTGGCTTTATTGATCCGAATGAAGAGCAAACTGCTGCACCAACAGCAACTCACATCGGTTCAGAGCTAAGTGAAACAGATCTTGCAGACGAAGACAAAAATCTAGAAACAGACGAAGATGACGAGGAAGAGGAAGACACTGGTATTGATCCAGAACTTGCTCGTGAAAAGTTCCTTGAGCTACGCCACTCGTACGAAAAAATGGCATTAGCCATCAATACGCATGGTCGTCACAATGCAACGACTGAAGTCGCTGTAGGTGAGCTTTCTGAAATTTTTAAGCAATTCCGTTTAATTCCAAAACAGTTTGATAAACTTGTTCGCTCACTACGCGATTCAATGGATAAAGTACGCACGAACGAGCGTCTTATCATGCGTATGTGTGTTGATAACAGCAAAATGCCAAAGAAGACATTCATTAAATTCTTCGCTGGTAATGAGTCATCTCCAGACTGGATTGATGAAGCACTAAACTCTGGCAAGCCATACGCAGAGCGTCTAAAAATCTATGAAGAAGATCTTCGTCGTTCATCGCTTAAATTGCGTATTCTTGAAAAAGAAACAGGCTTATCAATTGAGCGTATAAAAGACATCAGCCGTCGTATGTCTATCGGTGAAGCAAAAGCGCGCCGAGCGAAGAAAGAGATGGTTGAAGCAAACTTACGTTTGGTTATTTCGATTGCGAAAAAGTACACCAACCGTGGTTTACAGTTCTTGGATCTAATCCAAGAAGGTAACATCGGTCTGATGAAAGCCGTTGATAAATTTGAATACCGTCGTGGTTATAAGTTCTCGACTTATGCAACATGGTGGATTCGTCAGGCAATCACTCGCTCGATTGCTGACCAAGCACGTACTATCCGTATCCCAGTGCACATGATTGAAACGATCAACAAATTGAATCGTATTTCTCGTCAAATGCTACAGGAAATGGGTCGTGAGCCTATTCCGGAAGAGTTGGCTGAGCGCATGCAAATGCCTGAAGACAAAATCCGTAAAGTGCTTAAGATTGCGAAAGAGCCAATCTCAATGGAAACACCGATTGGTGATGATGAAGATTCACACCTAGGCGACTTCATTGAAGATAACACGCTACAGCTTCCAATGGATGCAGCAACAGCAACTAACTTGCGTGCGGCAACTAACGATGTTCTAGCAGGTCTTACGCCACGTGAAGCGAAAGTACTTCGTATGCGTTTCGGTATCGATATGAACACTGACCACACTCTTGAAGAAGTGGGCAAGCAGTTCGACGTAACGCGTGAGCGTATTCGTCAAATCGAAGCCAAAGCATTACGTAAACTTCGTCACCCAAGTCGTTCAGACGTGCTACGTAGCTTCCTTGACGAGTAATCCACTAGTCATTGGTCGTTAATAAAAAGCGAGCGAATAAGCTCGCTTTTTTTATGGCTGTGAATTAGAAACACTTTATTTATAAGTCTTTATAAATAAAGTGTTAACTGCCTAAAAAGCAAACAGAACATCTGTTTTATTCACTAGACAAGCTCGAAAGCATCCCCTATAATCTCTCGCACACTGGCCCCTTAGCTCAGTGGTTAGAGCAGGCGACTCATAATCGCTTGGTCGTCTGTTCAAGTCAGACAGGGGCCACCACTTTCAAATCAAAGGTTTATTGTCGGTTTCTTGCTGATTTTACCGCTTGCTCCTTTGGTTGTTTGCCGAGTTTGTGCCGAATAGTTTAGCTTTCAAACCTGAGACGAGACTTAGACCCTCACGTCGACTTACTTTGTTAGCTGCCATTTCGTCGTATTTCATATCGTATTCGAGATCTTGCTGTTCTCTGTACCGATGCTGAGACTCGACAACCTGATCGGCTGCTCTTTTGCTCTTGCTTTTATAATCAGACTGAAAAGATGACTGTTCTTTCTTTCTCTCTGTTAAAAGAGCTTTTAACCCGGAAACCTGTTTCCCCCTCCCCCCGGAAAACGAGCTTAATTTTTGCACGACCTTATTAGCGACCACTTTCGCAAGGTATGCCAATTTTGCAACGTTTACCGTGTAGAGGTTAGCGACTTGACTCCGCTCGTTATCATAACCCGTTCGATTTTTATATTGTGCTGTGGTTTTGATGTAGCCGAGCTTTTCAAGTTCGCGGAGATAAGTCCTAACTGATCGAGTCGTTCGACCCATTGCGTCGGCTAGTGACTTTAAAGACGGAAACAAAGTCCAGCCTCGAGACTTATTAGCTCTAGAGCAAATCTCGAGGAGCAAGGCTTTAACCGGAATCGAGAGATCGGTTTTCTGAGCCGCTGCGACCAATTGGTCGGAGTGCTTAAAAGGTGAGGCGACTTTCTTGTCTGTCGCTTTCGCTTGTTTTGGTTGTTTAAACCCCATAATCGGCGCGTCTAACACGTCGGCTATACTTCGGGGTGAATCGCAATAAATCATTAGACCCTCATAAAAATTCTGAGTGGTTAACGAGGTGCGTTCTTAATGACCGAAAAATCAGTGGCTTGCTAAAATTTAAGCGGTTGGCGTCCTTGCTGTTGACACCGATCACAAAAATTTAGACAATTGCGCTCGCTCCGTGGTTACGGGCTCGAGACTGAGGAATTTAAAAGGTCCTTCTAACTACCTTTTGTCTTCTAACTTTTCGGGTCATTAGGGAGTGCAATCCCTGTAACCGGAGCGCAATTCTCTATCTCTCTCCTTTTTGGGTCAATCCAAAAACAACAATTTAGCCCCGAAAGCCTTCCGACCGTTTCCTTTTTAAACGAAATAACATTTTTGCAACATATCACCCGGTTATAAACGACCAAATACCAACCAATCAATAAGCGTTATTTTGCCCCCATACCCCTATATAAATCCTCACTAAAATATAATTACAGTGAATAATATTGTTTTGCCGCTTCGAGTCCGTTAAATTCCCGCGCCTTTGTCGTCTGGTAGATAACGAAATAAAATGATTAAAATCGAGAAAAACGAAACCATAGTAAAAACAATTACCGCCATACACGCCGATCTAAACACGGTTATGAAGACTCGAGGGGAAAAGGTAGACGAGTATATCTCGACGTTCTTCTCGTCGCTTGAGAACGCCGCTAGGACCGGAGGAGAGATCTATCGAGAGGAATTAGAGCGGTTATGTACCCATATTGCGATCGGAGCAGGGCTCGGAGTTGAGCAAGCCGGAGGACCATCACCCTTTCATGTTCCATACATCGAACTAAAGGCGGAACTCGAGCGCGTCGAGGCGTGGATCTACTAACGCGACGGAATCGTCGGGTTATGGTTTAATCGTCTGTGACTTCATAGGTCAAAATTACGCGGGAAGGATCCCGAACTGGCGTCGACTTAACCGTCGCCGGGAACAAAAAAGCGAGGCTATTAACCTCGCTTTTTGCTTTTCTGCTATCAATTTTAAATCCTGGCACTCGATACCGGCGATCAAAATGATTGCATTAACTGATAATTTCGCCGTCGTCCGTCACGGCTTCGATTTTATGTAATAGGTAATTTCGGATTCCGCCGTCACCAGATGGGCGACAAACCAACTTATTACCATTAAACCGAATAGGAAAGATCTCTCTCGGGTCTCCCGCAGTGGATCCACCGTGGTAAATAACTGTTATCTCTCGACCATTCCGAATCGAATCATCGATATAATCAACGACCAACGGAGAAACGTCCGTCGTGGAGAATTTGCTTTTTGAAGTCTGCTTTTCCTTTCTCTGCTCCGGGCAAATAATATCGACAACCTCTTCCTTTCCACGAAACTGTTCGAGAGCTTGTCTATATCCAAATAGAACCCCGATAAGCAATCCGGACCCAATTCCACACAAAGACCCTTTTAATGGATCATCGTATGAAATAGGCACACTAACGACGGCACATAGTCCAAAAAATAGATAACTTAATTTAACTTGTGTTTCGCTGATATTCATTTTATGCCTGTTATTAAAAGGGACCTCGACGGGTCCCTTTTTTATCTAATTAATTTTAAATATATAAATATCAATTATCACATTACTGAAAGCATAGTTTTAACGCTATCAATATTAACCTTACGACCCGCGTTAATATCATCGAATAGTTCGCGCGCTTTCACGTTCTGCATATGCTTTTCTGAATCTGAGCGGAATCTCAAAACAAAAGTTGATGTAATAATATTGTACCGTTCCGCGTCTGATTTCTTGTCTTCACTTGATTGAGTCTTGCCGCTAATTAATAGAATTAAACCGCCCGCCAAAGGGGAAAGGATAATAGAGATAATTAAATAAAGGAAAAACGAGCGATTCCAATTTTTAGCCCAAGCAGCAACAACCAAAGTAAGTAATATCCAAAATAAAACAATCATATTTTTTCACCTGTTAGTTAATAGTTTAATATTTATTAAATAGCTATTTTATATTTATCTAGACGCTCTTTTAACTCTTTGTAAGAATTATCAAATCCTACTGTCGAGTATGAGACGGCCCCATTAATTGTTACTTTCTCCTTTGTTTTCAGCTCATTAAATAAAAACTCCCTTCCTTTATCTGAGTCGGGATAAAAATTTATTCTGCCGTTTCCGCTGCATCCGAATGATGCCTTTACCCAAGTTCCGTTAATATCAATTGGGTAAGTATCGTTAAAAATTCCGGGCTCGTATTTTTTGCATGTTTTTTTTGCCTCGTCGGTATCTACAAATTGAAAAGCGACACTGATTTCTTTTTTATCGTTTTCATTCATCACGATATAAGTAAACCCGCCGTCGTCAATTCTTACTAGTGGCGACAAGTAACCCTCTGACATTTCAAACCACTTCTTATAATCTACGTCTTTAGCCATAGCATTACCGCTAATGAATAAAATTAACGCGACTGCAATTAGTGCACCTTTCATTTTTCACCTGTTAGAATGCGCCTCCTTGCACAATTAAATAATTAAAGCATTAATGTAAGAATTAAATAAACGACCGGAATTAATATTATTTCCATGATTAAATAGCTAACTTCTTTTTATCGTTTCTAGCTTTTAACGTGTTATACGACTTTGTAAATCCATTTGCTGAATATGTAAAATCACCTGAAACCGTAACGGTATTACTAGCCTTAAATACAGATATAATATGATTCTGCCCGGCATTAGTTATCGGAAAAAATTTAACTCTATCTTTATCAACGCATCCATAAGTTGTTTTAACTAATGTTCCATTTATATTTAATGGTTGAGTATTGTTATATTTACCGAGCTCTGCATTTTTGCAATCACTTTCTGTTACTGAGCCGTTTAAAAAGTCTATTGAAGCTACAATATTACCCATCTTATTTTCGTAAAGCGTAGCGAAACTTACACCGCCGTCCGTGGTTCCAACAAACGGAGAATAAAAAGCCCCGTTTATCTCTATCCATTTATCATGCTTTTCAACTGCCATAGCGTTACCGATAATTGATAGACCCAATGCAATGGCCGTTAATGTCTTTTTCATTTCTTCACCTGTTAGTTAATTTCGGAAAGTTCCTCGTCGTGCAACACTGCTTCACTAGGCGTAACTTTTGTTACTTACTTATTAAATCAGTTAATGGAATGTACGCCTCAGAGAGATTAGGTATGATGTCACCAGTATTTCCCTGAGATTCTGCCATTTTTAGCACTGAATTTTGTTTATATACCCCAACACTTCCCCGAGTTGGACGGCGGTTAGTGCTGGCATTGTGAACGCTTGAGCGTCGTTAAGTGCGCGAGAGATAGACTCCGCTATTTGTTGGGTGTTAATATTCATTTGTTAATGACCTTTTGACGATTGTTGTTAACACTAACCCGGTTTAACTTTTTGCGGAGTGACCGGGTTTTTTATTGCCTATTCAATAGCTTTATATCTAATCCCATCGACGACAATTTCGCTCTGTGGCAACCTGTCGCCGTTCTGATAGCGGATCCCGGCTATCATTATGAGTATTCTTTTTCGCTTCCCTGTTTTCCACCAACTATCTAACGTTGAGCGAGAAATCTCTCCCCGCTCGACTAAATCCGAGATACTAAACCCCGTATTTTGTTTTATATACGCTGTGAGGCTGAGATCATTCCCCGGCTGTTCTGTTCCATCCATAAACCAATATTCTCTAATTTACCCAACTCGACGAGCTGGTCGTAATCACTATCTCCAACCGCGAAAACTTTATCGTTTGTGTAAACGTCGTGAACGACTGGCGACCCTGTAACGGTAACGTAACCAACCAAACGACCACTGCGGAGAGGACAAAGGCGAGCGGCTTCGGCTTTCGCTTCGGCGGCTTCTTTGTGCGCCAATCGTAAACCATCGGATAGAAAAACTTTGTAATTCCCCGCCGGGTCTAGCTTTTTATAATGGCGCGCTACTTTGTGCGCTGTCTGCATGATGTTCATTTGTATTCACCTGTTAACGTTTGAGGTTTCCCCCTGACCTTTTGACGGGGTGAATACTAGGTGAGAGTGTGATCTAAGTCAATATTGATTTTACAGCATTCGTAAAAATAAACTAAATTTAGCGGAATAATTACGAAATACAATAATTATGGTGAATGTTTTTTACTTCTATATAAGTAATTCATATTAACGTGTAAACTGATCCCACCTACCAACTAATAAGGAGATTCGCTGTCTCTATGTCGAATTTAGTTGTTAGGGTGTTCGTACTTTTGGGAAGTACAAAAAAAGGAGCCTCGCGGCTCCTTTTCTCGTTAATAGCATAATCCATCAAAAGCGATCTTCTCCATTCGAGCGATCTCCTTTTCTCGCTTCGCCTTTTCTTTCTTCGTTGTATAGCTTCTACTTTCTTCCGGGCTCATTTTCTTAACCCGCTCGAACTCTGCTCGAGATTCAGCCGATAAACTACGGGTAAACCCGCTCGCGTATTCAATCATTTAAACCACCTTACAAGGATCACGTTTGGTAATATCGTCCTCGAGTGCAAAGTCACCCGACCAAAGGGTTTCGACGACGCCGTTATTTTTTTTACAAAATTGAATGTCATAACGCCCGGTTATAGGGAAATCCTTATCCGCAACGTTTGGAGCGTCTGCTATGTCATTAGTTTTTGACGCTGTCATTTCAAAGTGCATAAACCGACCGAGTGAGTCGATCTTTAAATAATCTGTTAGTGGAAACCAAAGGCCAACGTCGACAAAGACGTCGGCGTCGATTTGGTATTCTCTTAAATCTTTATGATGGAACCGCCCGGATTCAATCCCGGCTATAATCTCCTCCTCGGTCGTGCCCGGCGGAACCTCCTCCTCGATAAATATGTATTTACGGGAAACCCACGTATCCCCACGATAAGCGTTATATTGTTGAGTAATCGACGGCATTCTCGCCCCCTGTTAATTTTTTATAAGCCTCATTAATGCTGGATTTCATAAACGAGAGCGAAAAGCCCGTTTCTTTGAATCCGCATTTACAATTAAATGAAAAATTCCCAGCGTCTCCCGACGTCTCTCCACTTATTTCGCCATGATCAAAGCAACCGGGGCAAATAGCCCGGAAGTCATTCGCGGGTTTAGCTGGCCCACCCTTGTCAATATGCGCAACCACGCTTTCAAACATCGATCCATATTGCGGAGCTTGTACCGAAATATTAGAGTCGACATCCTTTTCCTCACCCCATTGCATCCAATCAACCGCCGGGATCTTAGCGAAAAGCTCAACGCGAGGAGCATCACCGAATAACTCGACCAATAAGTCGCGGAACTGTGGCGGCTGTTTTGCTCCACCCATAACCGGGAAGTACTGAACACACGAAATTTCGCCATTGATGATAGGCGGGAGACGACCTCCTTTCGGCTTCGCTAAAAACATAATCTCCGCATTGCTTCGGGTATAGTGGCCCATTCCTATAAACGGCTTACTCGGATCGTTTGTAGCTGGATATGTTTTCACCCACGTAAAAATCGTGTCGACATACTCAAACCCCCACGCGTCGATCAATTTAAATGCTTCCTCCATCTGTGGAAACGTAGTCCATAGGCATAACGCGCAACCGCTAGGGTCTATCTCTGCCGAAACTGTAAGCAGTGACAATTCAGTAAGTGACATCGGCTCGTAATATTTAACGATTCCGCCTTTATTAGCGCATTTATCACTGTATTTCCACGGAGGAGAGGCGAGAATTAATTTATACTTTTTCATTTTCGTATCTCTCTGTTTTTATTTATCTATTCCGCGCATAAAATCGCTAAGACCATCGGAACCAACGTCCGGGATCACTTCGACACCACCTCGAGAGCTCGGGGTCATACCAAATTCACGAGATAACGTTAAGAATCGTTTATGTGCGTCGGATCTTTGCCCGACTGCCGGGTTTGCCTTGAGAATGCGATCGCCTGTTGTCGACGTCGTCTCGTAGGTGTACCCATCCCGATCCACCAATTTATCGAGGACGCCAATCTCGACCCAAACCGAGGCAAGCATAGACAAGCCTTTAACGTCGGAACCTGCCACTATTCCAAGTGGGCGGAGTGTCTCGGTTAATTCCTTAAACGCTTTTTTCTCTTTAGCGTTTAAATGCTTCGGAACGTCCGGGACGATAATCTCCGGGCGGGGCTCGCCTTTCTTTATTCGCTCCGGATGATTCTTATGTGAACCATGCAAGTATTTAACGTTTGTCGGCTTCCGTGGATTACCCATTTAACCCCCTTTCTACTGTTCAAAAAATAACCTCGTTAAAAAGGTTAGGGATCTGGCGGCGCGTAAATATCACTTTGCAGCGGTACTTTAGGGTTTTGGTCTAGGGATTAAAGGGAGGGGGTACACCTCTCGAAATGCCTATTAATCCTCTCTATGCGAGCCTCTCGATAGACTTCTCTATTTGTTCAGCTAACGACGCGCCTTTTATGGCAACGCCGCTTAGAATCAATTATAGAGAGCTTACTCTCAACCTCATAAAACCAGTGTTGATATAAACGCGAACTCTCACTCACCACCCACGCGCCCGGAGCCGGGTCCAACCTTTCCCGCTTACCCATCACCTCGCAAGGCGTTACGTCCATCAATCAACATTTGTTTAATCTCGTGTCTGTCCTGCCCTAATGTCCCGGTGTTAACTGCGAGAATGTATTGACCCACTATCCGGTTATAGAGAGCGCGCTCCGATACGTTAGGGAATCGCTCAACGTTACGAATAACAAACGACAATCGACGGACCGCGAATCGGTCTAGGTGTATGTAGTCTGTCAATATGGCGACCATGTTCTCGAATACCTCGGGCTCTGTTACTGGTTCAAACATTGCCATAATCACCCCCCAATAAAATCCCCATCGTTACGTTAAACGGGTAATGCTTCGTTAATTGACTAAATCCCGGGTTATACCCGAACCGATCGGACCATATCGCCGCGAATGCTTCGACATGCTGAGTCTTAATCCAATTCTTTTCGACATAGTGAGCGACGTGATCCGCGAGTCCTGTTTGAGTGCTGATAATCTCCGACCATAAATAACCGTCGATTCGTTGGCGTCCGTCGATTTTCACTTCGATAACCCCGACCGATTCCTCGTCGTCAATAATCACCCACGGGTAACAACCATCGAGAGAAGGTAAGCCCGGGACAATGTCCTCCGGTGGTTCCGCTGCTAATTCCTCGAGCTCTTTCCCGGTGTAAACCTTAAATGCTTCGTTTAACTCTTGTTTATCGTTCATTTTTTAATCAATTCCTGTCTGTTATACGTAGTTATCTTTTAGATAAACAATGTTTCCCGTTATTTTTCATACACTTATGCAATTATACGAGTTATACGGGTATAGAGTTAGTTTTACGCAATCAAGTATTTAACGATTCTTTGTTATTCAATGAGTTAACTATATATAGAGAGAGTAACCTTTAATTTTCCTATGAATATGTATAACTCGTATAACTGTATAACTTAATGATTAATATAATGTTTATTGAGTAACTCACCGTATAACACCGTATAACTGCTAACCTAAACCCCGGAAACGCGCCCAAATCCCCGACCTGTCGTCGACGGATTCCACTTAATCAGCCCACGGTCAAACATAGCTCGGATAAGAAACTCACCTAAACCAACCGACGACCATTCTCCGCGATTGAATGGCGTTTTTAACATTTCGTTTTGAGCCTCGAACGTTGGCTTTTTCTTCTCCCATCGTTTCGCTATGAGGCGGACGTCCTTCGGTCTTAACACTGACTGCAAAACTTTTGATACCGGGCTAAACCCGCTCGACTTTTTTAACTCTGCGTTAATACGTCGAGCGATTAGATCATTTTCTTCTAGTGGGTCGACCTTCCCGTCGCCCTCGTAAATCTCTGAGACCATTAACTCGGCGGCGATTACCTCGGACCCATTTTTTAAATAGCTGTGAGCCCACTCGACCGCACTCGCCTCAATAACCCCCGTATCGAGAGATAACAAACTCGCTATTTTCTCGACGTTCTCAAACATTCGCCCGTTAACCGCTTTCATAATTGGAACGTCGTCGATAATTTTGTCGTAGTGAGAAATTACCTCTCGGATTGCCTTCTCGCCGTCGTGAGAATAGCGGAGCGGTGGGAGGTCGTTTAACTTGATGCTCGTCGCTTTCTGTAAAATATCGGTGTTAGGTTCGCGAACAACAATCGACGAACAAAGCTCCGGGGTTTTCTTCGGGCTAAACGCGAAAACAATTCGGCCTACTTGCCCCGACTTCATGCTCGAATCGTTAACAATGGTCGAGGCGTTATCGTGCTGAGTACAACCAAGAAACGAAAGCGTTACACCTTCACACCCGTTTTTAATCCAGTCGATACCCTCTAGCGCGTTAGAGTGTTCGATTTCAGCGTCTAGCCTCTCTCTCTCGTCTGACGCGTCGAGACCCTTTTTCGCTTTCGCTGATAGCTTCGCAAGTTTTGTTATCGCCTCGTCGCGGTCGTCGTCCGAAAGGTCTATCGAGTCCGAGGTCGATAAGATTAAAAGCTGGCGACCTATCTCCGACTGATAAGCCTCCGCCTTTGCTGCTCCTATGGTAGAAAATAACGTCTGACATTCGTCGTAAACGTAAATTAAACGCCCTTTGTTTTTGACTGCCGTCCGTAGCATTTCCATACCTGAACGGATCCGCCCGTGAACCGACGAGCCGCCGAAAGCGTGTTTTAATACGGCTTTTGAGTATCCGAGCGGGTGTCCTTTCCCCGCTGCGGTATCTGCGACCATAACGACGATCATCGACGGATTGAGACCTCGAGGCGTCCGCAACCAACCCGCGACCAAAGTCCCGACCGTCGATAGAGCCGCGCCCATTGATAGCATAGGCTGACGTCGCGGAGCCCCGGCGAGCATATCGAGGACCATTCGACGGACTATTCCGTCCGGCATGGTTTTTAATAGTTCGGTCTCTGTCATGGTCGATCCCTATCGGTTAAGAAATCTAACTAAGCCGCTTGCGCTTGTATTTTTCGCCTTTACTCGATCTTGAGCCGCGTCACGCTGCTTTATTCCTTCGACAATTCGTCTCAACATGCCGGAAACACTTTGCGCGCGATTTAAAAGATAACCGCTCGCCGTATGGCTTTCTTTTCGGTCTAAAAGCTCGTCGCGCTTTTTACTGTTCGCTGCTGATTCTGCCGCCGCTTCGATAATCGGAGTAATTTCCTTGATTAGCTTTTCGCTCTCGCTAGGTGGCTTAGACCATAACGATCCCGGCTTGCTGTCACTCGCGATCTTTTCTAGCTCGCTAACTCGAGTCGCCATTAATTCGATTTTCGACGGAGATAAAACCGGATAACTTTTTTCAATGTTATAAAGCTCGGCGTTTCTCTCTACCTCGAAATCTCGCTCAGACATCCAATCGCCGACGATTAATTTTCCTTTTCTCCAGTTTACCGGAGCTGGAAAACGTCGAACTGATCGAGATTGAGCCTCCCCGCAACGTTCGCATGAACGACGGTCCGCGAGCTCTCTATCTCGTAATTTCCCCGAGTCCGTTTCTTTCCATTGGTGATCTAACGCGCTACACATTGCCGCTTTGATTTTCATTTCGTTACCTGTAATTCTGTTATTTAATTCGTTGGATCATGCTTTTCTGTCGTTTGAACTCGTCGAGCCAACCCGCGAGGACTTTTTTCTCCTCGCCATTTAATTCACTGATAGCCGTCTCGAGCATTTCGACAACCGCGTCGAGTTTCTTCGGTAAATTTTCAGTATTGCCCACCATGATCTCGGCGACTTTCGGCTTAAACTTTTTCTCTAGTCGATATTCGATTTCGTCCACTTGATACCGTCAAAACGTCGCCGGGGAAGCGAACTCACCCGGCTAAACGGTTATTTACTTGGTTGTTTTAGACTTGCGAGGAGCGCGCTTTTTCGCTGCTGGTTTTTCTTCTACGGTTAATTCCTGGATCTGTTCATCCGTGATAATTTCCGCATCGTCCGCAATGACTTGAGCTACTGGCTCGACTGAGTAAGCTGCTTTTGTAATTGGCAGACCGACGCCCGCATCTTTAACCGGGAAATAAGCATCGCCCATCGTAATCGCTGCGATCTTCGTCTGGTCGTTTTCGGCTAAGATTTCAGTTAGTCGAACAATGCTAACGTAAGGAATTTTTCGGAAAGATAGGAAAGATAAATCGGCGAATAAAACCGGGACGATAGTTTCGCCTGTACCCGGAACCGCGTCGGTGTCCGGCATAGATTCGTCAATGTGGACGAGTGTTCCGTCGATAAATGTTTCCGATCCTCGACGCTCAACCCATTTTTTAAGGTCTGATTCCGTCGTAACGCCGTCGATAATTGATTTCAACGTGTCGGAGTTCATCACGAAACGAGACTCGTCTCGGCTGCGATATGCTTTCTTTGTCGCGTATTTAAGGCCGATAACCTTTTCCAAGGTAACGCCCGTTTTCGCGACTGCGGTCGACTGAGTTACGCTCGCGCGCAATATCGCCGATAGATCCTCGTTAATGGCGTCGCTAACACGACCACGCATAACCGAATCTAGGTACTCGTTAAATAATGGCGAATCTGAAATTAGCTCATTAGATACGATATAAAATCCGGACGTGTATTTCGCTGCCTCTGTCTTAACATCATCGAAAGTGATTTGATCAGCATCTGGAATCGCACCATCTCGAGCCACTTTCACGCCTTTCTTCTCGCGTCCATTGGTATCAATCGGCGTATGGTAATCACCTGAGCCCATATCGTCGTTAATGATGTTAATCAAACCCGAACCCAATAAACCGCCATGAGAGAATAATTTCGATACGATTCGATCGTTTAGCTTACTAGGTAGCGGGTAGCCTGCAGACGCAAGCGGGAGACGACCATCATAAGTTCGGAGAGACGGACGATTTCCGCCTGATAACCAAGATCGGAACTCTGAATCGTATTTAACCGGGTATTTATACATAAAGCCTCTTTTGTGATTTAGGTCTAACTCTCCGCTCGACCTGTGATAGCTAACTCCCAAAAAAGCTACCTAATCCCGATTTTTTCGGCATACTTTCCTTACTCGCCTGTGATTATCATCTCGAAACTTTAAAATCTGTGACATTAGACGCCCGGAAATACTTACAGTAAAAACGTTACGCGGTGTAACTTCCCGGCATAGGCACGAAAAAGCCCGGGACTTATGCCCGGGCTCGTTATATTCGGTGATTCACTTCTCGACGCTGATAACTTCCGCCGACTTACTCTCACAATCAACAATATTTACACTAATCATCGGTTCACCAATACCAAAAGATAATCTGATTGCCCCGCTAATTGAATATAATTTGTGTTTTCACAGCTCAAGTCACTTGCTGTCTGGGGTAAATCCTACCCATAAAAACAAAGCCGACAACCCATCCCGGGACCGTTAGAGATTTTGACCATAAGCCATATAATAAATATGGTCTTTGCATGTTCTTTCTGAGTTAAGAAATATTCTTAACGATACAATATTAAAAATATTACCACGGCTATTTTTAATTATTGAAACTGCAACTTTATAGCAAATAATCACATGCGAATCTTTACCAAGTAGATAAGCGCCATTCATATAAATAACATTTAAATTATACAATAAATTTCTTAATTCATTATCGGTAATATTTTCTGTATTCTCTAAATAATCGAGCGTTTCCCTTATCTCTTTTCTCAATCGTCTTGCATTCATTAAATGGATTAATGCCTCTATTCTCTGTTTATTTGAAACTTTAAAAGTATAAATATCATAATCCTTAAAAATAATTAAAATATGAATTACCACACCGCATTAAAGAATCTTTTGTATATTCATTGGCTGGATTGCCTATTCTTGATGTTTTAATATTAGTTATTGGATTGCAGCTATTCCCGATTAATTTAATTTTTACTTTTGGATGAATGTAAAAAGCAACAATAGCCGCCATGTTACAAACATACGGCTCGAGCCCGTTAGCCTTTCCCCACCACTCTATGGTGTGTTTTAGCCCATAGCTAGAAGTCGCTGTTTTAGAAAAGGTACGGTAAACGCCACAAAAATAAACGGCTTGTTCTGTCCATTCAAACGCTGTTTGAACCTGCCTTAAAATCTCTTTGTCGTTCTTGTCATCAAGAGGAGACGATTTTGTCGCTCTTGCTGACTTAGTTAGCCCGTTATTGTTAGCGTCTGGAAAATCTCGAGCGATACACTCGAGAGCATTGTTCATTATTTCCATTGTTATAATAGATTGTTTCATCACTCAACCCTTAACCTCCCTTTCGTGTCCACCTCGCCGACTTCCGGAAAGTTCATCCGTCTAGCTGTCTTATCGAGTTCTAGCTCTACCAACAAGCCCCGGACCCACTCGTCTCGAACTCGTGCTAAATGCTCGGCGTTTTCGAGGGTAATCTCGCGAGGCTGCCCCATTGGTGGGTTATATGAAACTTTATTAATTGTAATAGGGCAGATTGTAATCTTTGCTTTTGTGACATTTCTCAAGATAACGCCTAAATATAAATCGGATATTTCTTTCGCCTTTCTATATTTAGATCCGTATAGCTCGGGGATTACTAAAGCGCATTCTCTCTTAATCACTCCCCCTCTCTCCTTGCTTTTTTCTCTGGTAACTATTGAACACTCTAAACAAATCCGACTTATTCTATACCTTTCTGATAAATGCCCATGCTTACAAGGGACCCCGGTATAATATCTTTTTAACCCTTTTACGACTGCCTCCTCCCACGTTACGATCTCCATTATTTAAGACCCTCCGGGACAACCATCAAAGTAGGAACTCTAATCGTCGTATTTTTTTTAATTACCGCGTGGTAGGTGGCAAACAAAACCTTAAAATTAAACGTCTTTCCTTTGTTCGTGTTGTCATATTTTGCGCGCTGTCTTAAAAGATAATCTGCGGCATTTGCGAAAGCTGGCGATCGCTCTGCTGCTGGCTTCGCTAGTCCATTGAAAAAATAATGTCCATCTTCACACGTCGACGTAATCAACCAATGAAAAGCCGCGAGGACTGCCGGGATACCATAGTCTTTATTTTTCTTAGACCACGCGACGGAATCCATTAACCCCGACATAGATTCGGTGTATTCAAAATCGACGTTTACCTCGCCCGGCTTGCTTGTAAATGAAAAGTCGTTTTTGTTTTTGCTGTCGAGAAAGTTTCGGATTAACTTCGCCGTCGATACTGCCCTCGTTGCGTCTGCCGTGGAAATCTCACCGCCCGAGCTCATATTTAAAAGCTGTCCGGCTTTTCGACTGTTACCAATATCGACGGTAGAAAACGCCTTTTTCGGTAGGCCCGTTACAATGACGTATTGAACCGGGACGCCGGACTCAACTATCGCCATTAATCTATGCTGACCGTCAACGATAACGCCGTCGACGTCGATCTTTATCGTGTCGCCATTAATCACCCACTCACCCGCTTTAATCTGTCGGACATAGCTTTTTACATAGCGTAGGGAGGGAGTTCGGTTCCGCTTGTTCGCTTTTAAAAGGTTATGCGCCATTTCTGGCGTAACGATACAAACCTCGGCTTTTACGTTCTTATCTTCATACTTAAATAACATTTTGTTTCTCGATCTTTATAAAGTAGACAACCGCTGCATTCAACGAACAACCGCTGCATTCAACGAACAACCGCTGCACGAATCCTACCCATAAAATCAAAGCCAACAACCCAACCCGGGGCCGTTTGATCAGTCCTTGATCGGTCAATAAAAACAAAAAAATAGGCAATATGACGGCATACGTCTAAAAACCCCGGAAATATGACGACATACGTATAAGAATCCGGATTTAATAAAAACCCGGCTGAGTGAATATTGATCGGTTAATCAGATCAAACTTTCGCCAAACCATAGCGGACGATTAACTCGTTTAACGCCTGTAGACCATTAACGATAAATTCGACCTTATCGTTTTCGCCCATAAACTCGATAACGTAAACCTCAAAAGGCAAGTCTCGCGGGTCTACCGGGTAAATAGAAACAAGGTCCGCGCGTCCTTTCTCTGTCTGGTAAAGAGGAGCGGCGGAACCGTCCCATTCATCATAGATCTTATTCATTAGCTCGAGACCCTCGCCCTCCGTTGGTCGGTAAACCTCGCCGTTACCGTCAATAAAACCGCGCTGGTCATTACTGTTTACTTTGATAATCATTTAATGCTCTCTACTTTTGCGTAAACAAACTTTTTATTTTTTAAACTCTTTGATAGTTTTTTAGCCATTGAGATCCGTCCGCAAATCGAGCATCCACTACCACTTAAATGAGAGCTTGGAGCTTGAAAAAACGGACCATGCTCCAAACAAATAATTTCGATTTTTTCTATTGAATTTTTATATTCAACCCTAGAATAATCGTACTTATCACCATGTTTAATTCTAAAATCAGCGATAACAGCATCTAACGTTTTTTTCAGTGCAGGCATTAGTTAATCTCTCTTTCGATTCGTTCTTTAAATTCGATTTTGTATTCGTCTGGTAGGTTCAAAAACTGCTTAAACAGTCGATTACTCATAACCTCGCCGTCGATTTCAATCCCCGCCAACTCTAGGACCCGGGACTCTATCCTCTCCGCTGGCTCTCGTAGCTCCTCGGCGGTTAATATGGTGTAACCCTCCGTTACGTCGTCGCTCGTCTGTCTGTGGTTTAGAAGGCGTTTTAACTGGTATTTCCCAAGGGAGAGAGACTCGGCAACCGTCGCAAATGTCCGTCGCAAGTCGTGATAACCGAACTCGATCCCGGCGAGGTCGTTAATTTTCTTTGTGACCTTTTTCGGCTCGCTGATAGGCTTCTTTGTTTTTGGGTTTTGAAAAACGTATTTTGCCCCGTTACGGCGTCGCAACCATAGCCCGGATAAAATCTCCTTTAGCTTGGGCGGTATTGGTAACTCGAGAGGATCCCCGTTCTTTGTCTCTCCGATAACAAAGTAATCACTATCAAGGTTTATCGAACTCCACTCGAGCCCGAGGACCTCCGATTTACGGAGCCCGGTTAATACAACGACGAGAAGGGAATCGGCTATCGCTGCCGGGATTGATTCTCCGCTGGATATTGCGTCGCGCCTGAATTGCTCAACCGTAACCCAAAATTTAGCGAGGTCGTGTCGTCGAATATGCGTCGATTTTCTTCCGACGTTGTTCCATTGTCTCCGGTGCTTCAAAATTACGACCGGGTTATCCGGGAAAAGCTGTCCGCCGTTTTCGTCCCTGTATTCATACCGGGCAAACTCAAACAACGCCCGGAGAACTCTCGCCGTATAATCTGCGTCTGCTTTGGTTCGCTTGCTTATGCTGGCGTGAGCTTCTGCGATTCGCTGCTCTGTTAGATCTGCGAGCGGACGGTCCAGCCACTCGGGGAGATTCCGTTTAACCTTGCTCTCGTACCCTTTCGACGTGGTCGGCTTTAAGTCTCTGGCCTTTAGATAATCAGACAAAACTTTGTCTAATGTAACCGTCGCGAGCCTGTGCCGAATCTTCTCGACGTTTGGGTCGATACCCCGGGCAACCTCAACCAAGTGCGCGCGAGCGATTTCTCGGGCTTCTGATATGGTTAACGGACCCCATTCGCCGATCGTTATCGTCTTGTTTTGCTTATTGATGAATTTACGCAAACGGAACACTTTCGATCCGCTCTGCATCATTTCAACAAAAAGCCCCCGGACCTCGGTATCGAGTACCCGGTAACGTGTCGATTTCACCTCTAGCGTTTTAATATTTCGCTGAGTCAGTTTTATTTTTTCAGCCATGATCAGGTTTTCACTTTGCCAACTACGTAACGAATCCGTGGCAATTCACCCGTAAATTACGGAAATTCACACACAATTCAAAATGTTTAGGATTCTAGACATAAAATCCTAATTACTGACAAAAACCCGTCTTTTCAAGGTGTTAAGTCGCGATCATGTTCCTAACTTAGAGAATTAAGTCAATAGAGAGAAAATCTCATAATCGCTTGGTCGTCTGTTCAAGTCAGACAGGGGCCACCAAATTCTGAAAAGGCTTATAGAGAAATCTATAAGCCTTTTCTGCTTCTGGCCTTTCCATCTACCCCGCAGAAATCTATCAGCAAGTTTCCACCAATCAACACTTCTACCTGCAATCCAATAGTACATATCACAAGCCATACTCTTTCATGTATCCACACAACTAACCAACGCCATACCACTCTCTAGCCCATTCGTAACTGGCAAAAAAACAATGAGCAGTTACTAACAAAAACAAAGAAATAGAGCTGTTTATATATGAATTATGCATGGTAGTTTACGTTATGTTCAAATAATCAATGTTATTGTTTGATTAGATGCTTATGATGCGAGAAACTTGTGCTTGCTTCGCTGTATAACTTCACACGCATAAAAAACAGGCTTTCTTTAGGTGGAAATATAAGTATGTCAAACTCCAATATTTTAGTTGAATCTGGAACTAATGAACTAGAAATTGCCGAATTTCAAATCATTAAAGAATTGCCCGATGGCGGAACGAAAGTAAACAGCTATGGCATTAATGTAGCTAAAGTGCGGGAAGTCATTCGTTATCCCGAAATAACGGATTACCCGAAAGGCAACAAGCATATAGTCGGGGTTTTTAAATCAAGAGATAAGGTTACCCCTCTAATCCATTTAGCTAAATGGTTAGGGTTATCCGAAAAACAACCATCGTCCAACCAATTTGTTATCGTCACCGACTTTAATGGCGTGACAAACGGCTTTTTAATTGACTCCATTAGCCGTATTCACCGAGTTTCATGGTCTGATTTAGAAGCGGCTAACGAGATATCTTTAGCAGGAGAAGATAATTGCATTGTGGCGTCAGTTAATTTAGATGACCGATTAGTGTTTATTCTAGATTTTGAACTGATTATTGCAGAGATGAATTCAGATATTAATATGAGTCAATATAACCTCAGTACAGACAACAATGTTGACTTATCACCAGAGAAAAAAAGAAGAAGAGCACAACATACAATCCTAATCGCGGATGACTCTAAGTTTATATTGGAGCAATTAAGTAATGTTGTGTCTGAGTCTGGTTATCTGATTGAAACAGCTACCGATGGTGAGCAGGCGCTTAAATCTTATGAATCGAATAAACAAAATATTAGCGTTATTGTCTCAGATGTAGAGATGCCAAAAGTAGATGGCTTATATTTATGCAAAACTATAACAAGCCAGCCAAATCATCCACCAGTGTTAATTTTCTCGTCGACGATGACAAAAGAAAATAAACTGAAGGCATTCGAAGTTGGTGCTACAGAAACGTTAACCAAGCCTGAAATTCATAGATTGATTCCATTGCTTGATGAGCTACTGTTCCCTAACGGATAAGCCTTACATCGACACTACGCGATTTTTCGATTAAAGCCAATAAAGGTACGTTTATTGGCTTCTGTCTACACCCATAGTATCGCCAATTAAATCAAAGACATATTAACCACATCCATTGCCTGATGCCCTACAAGACCAAGTCAACTCCAACCTTATAACTTCGTATCATGATAAAACAATAAACCAACAAGCGTGGAATAACGACCCACAATGTGAACTATTGATTCGTTACCGCCGACACCGTCAACGCGTCGTAACAGATAAAACGGCATTTCCTTACATCAGACTACTCATTAAAATGTAACAATGTTTCGCCCCTCTGATACCTTAGCAACAATTTCAATGACAAAAAATCACTGCGCTAACGAAATCAGGCTGGTTGTTTGTAAAAAACATCGAAAAACCACTCAACAATTGACGAATGACAAAACTTTATTCCTGATAACATACATAATTGTCCTACATTGCTTTGAATATCCGCACAAAAAACATGACAGCTATCACAAGGTGATAACGGATAGGAAATCTGCTATACTTGCTGCTTGTTTATCACTTGATTTTATGAATACAAGGTCAATTAGTGAGAGCAATATAGATAAAAAATGACAATTTATGATCAACAGAGATGCCTTATGAAAGTGAATAACTTACTTTCATAAGGCAATATTTTTGTAAAAATTTTGTATTATCATCGCAGTCGAAAGCCTGTAAGTTACAGTTTTGTGATTAGCCTCTCACTATGAGGTCATTATTCAACATTATTGATACCTCGCTTTCGGGTATAACACTGTGATTAAATTTCCCTTGGGTAAAGATTGTCTGGAGACTGTCCTCAATGAAAAAGACCAAGATCGTATGTACGATTGGACCAAAAACTGAATCTGTAGAAATGCTTACTAAACTAGCTAACGCTGGTATGAACGTAATGCGTTTAAACTTCTCTCACGGTAACTTCGAAGAACACGGTCAACGTATCGTAAACCTACGTGAAGTAATGGCTACATCTGCTCAGTCTCTAGCTATCTTGCTAGATACTAAAGGTCCTGAAATTCGTACTATCAAACTAGAAAATGGCGAAGATTTCGCTCTAGTTGCTGGTCAAGAATTCACATTCACAACTGATATTACAGTTGTTGGTAACCAAGACCGTGTTGCAGTAACTTACCCAGGTTTCGCTAAAGACCTTACTAAAGGTAACATCATCCTTGTTGATGATGGCCTTATCGAAATGGAAGTACTAGAAACAACTGAAACTGAAGTTAAGTGTAAAGTACTTAACAACGGTGATCTTGGTGAAAACAAAGGTGTTAACCTACCTGGTGTTTCTGTAAAGCTTCCTGCTCTTTCTGAAAAAGATAAAGCAGACCTAGTATTCGGTTGTGAGCAAGGCGTTGATTTCGTTGCTGCATCTTTCATTCGTAAAGAAGATGATGTTAAAGAAATCCGTGCTCTACTTGCTGCTAATGGTGGCGAGAAGATTCAAATCATCTCTAAAATCGAAAACCAGGAAGGCGTTGATAACTTTGACTCTATCCTAGAAGCTTCTGACGGTATCATGGTTGCTCGTGGCGACCTTGGTGTTGAAATCCCAGTAGAAGAAGTTATCTTTGCTCAGAAGATGATGATCGAGAAATGTAATCGCGCACGTAAAGTTGTTATCACTGCAACTCAAATGCTTGATTCTATGATTAAGAACCCACGTCCGACTCGCGCAGAAGCGGGTGACGTTGCAAACGCAATCATGGATGGTACTGATGCAGTAATGCTATCTGGTGAATCAGCTAAGGGTAAATACCCAATTGAAGCTGTAACTATCATGGCTCAAATCTGTAACCGTACAGATTCAGCGTTAAAAGCAGAATTAGGTTCTCGCCTAGACAGCTCTCGTCTACGTATTACTGAAGCGGTATGTAAAGGCGCAGTAGACACTTCAGAGAAGCTAAATGCTCCTCTAATTGTTGTTGCGACTGAAGCTGGTAAATCTGCTCGCTCTATCCGTAAGTACTTCCCAACAGCGAAAATTATTGCTGTAACTACAAACCAGAAAACAGCTGCTCAGCTTTGTCTAACGAAAGGTGTTACACCTATCGTTGTTGATGCTATCGACAGCACTGATGCATTCTACAGCCGCGGTAAAGAAATCGCGCTAGAAACTGGTCTTGGCGCTAAAGGCGATATCGTTGTTATGGTATCTGGCGCACTAGTTCCTTCTGGTACAACTAACACAGCTTCTGTACACGTACTTTAAGTCGTATACTGAGTTTTAAAATGGGAGCTTCGGCTCCCATTTTTGTATCTGGCGTCTGATAAAGCATCGAATACTCACACTTTTCTATATCCTCCCTATCCGCATTTACTCACAAATTCATCTTTTCTATATCGCACCCTAACCTCATAAATCGTATACTTCATAATAAGCAGATACTTCTAAGGTATAAATCGTCACTCGTCGGTATTTCAATTTCCACCAGAGCGACTAGCCTAATAAGTAACACTTTCTTGCTGACTAATATTCATCGAAATATCCTATGCAAATGAAAACTCATACTTAGCATTAGGGAATAACAATAAAAATGAGAGGAATTTAGTGTCTAGTCCTACTTTGACTAATAAGATTATGGAAGTTATACGACAAGATATTCTGCTTGGAGAGCTTTCTCCGGGCCAAAAGCTTGTCGTTGCCGACTTAAAAGCACGCTATAACGTCGGAGCCTCACCCATTCGCGAAGCGCTGGTTCAATTATCATGGAAAAAATACGTCAAATTCGCCCCTCAAAAAGGCTGCTGGGTTGCACCTATTTCAGTAGATGAACTTGAAGATCTGTTTGAGACTAACCTAATTTTATCTCGCGTATTATTAGAACGAGCAATCATCAATGGCGACGAGGCATGGGAACTCAATATTCTCACTACCTATCACAAGTTAAGCAAAATAAACCCTGCGGCATCGGACGTTGATTTTACAGAATGGGAAGATCGACACAGTGAATTCCACCTCGCTTTACTTGCGGGTAGCCAATCACCAGTAATGCTGGAACTATATCGTGAAGTTTATGAGCAAATTGAACGTTACCGTCACGTCTGGGTAAGCCGCAATCGCCACTATGAAGAACGTTATCATGATAATGGTGAACATGACGCGATGATGAAAGCTGTACTAGGGCGAGACACACAACGGGCACTCGATTTACTAAATAATCACTTTAAGCGAGCTGTCGAAATCATTAAAGCATACATCTAATTCTTATATCGATTGCCATTTAACGGACACCGATAGATAAAGCTCGATCTCCATCGATCGAGCTTTCTGCAATCGAACGTCATCCCCATCACATATACCCAAACTACCAGCCAAAAATTTCCTTATGATGCGTATTCAGTAGAAGTACTGCGAGTAGAAAATAAATCGCACTCACCTTAAAACCAAGTATCAATAAACACAGGCTCATAAATCGCACTAGAAATTTGTTTACCATTATCAATCCTCCTCTATAAGCAAGAATCCTTTCGCATTATCCTCTCTGCATTCCATACTCTAGGCTATAGAAATTCAGTACCAGCACTAAGATCAATACAGCTCCACTATTAGACTTTAGTCTAATAGTCGTATTTTGAGCACTGTTTGCATAACTACCTCAATTCTCTCAACGACAGAGGATCACTCTCTCTCATGACAATTAATGACAAGCAAAAAATAAGCCCGATACAGGGATTTCCTGAGTCGGGCTTGTTTAGTACGTCTAATTTAATGTTATGCTTTTAGTGCGCGCTCTCCACGAGCAAGACCAACAACACCACTCCGTGCTACTTCAACAATATCTGTAGCCTCGCTAACCGCAGCAATGAATGCATCTAACTTTTCACTCGTGCCTGCAAGCTGAATCGTGTAAATTTGGCTTGTAACATCAACAATTTGACCGCGAAAAATATCTGCAGTACGTTTCACTTCAGCACGGGCAAAGCCACTCGCTTTCACCTTAACTAACATTAGCTCTCGCTCTAAATGTTCAGCTTCGGTTACATTACTCACTTTCAAAATATCAATTAGCTTATGTAATTGCTTCTCAATTTGTTCATAAACAGCATCATCTTCAACATAAGTCGTAATGTTTAAACGTGATAATGTTGAATCGTCTGTCGGTGCTACAGTCAGTGTTTCAATGTTATAGCCACGCTGAGAGAACAGACCAACAACTCGAGAAAGTGCGCCGGGTTCATTTTCTAGTAATACCGATATAATTCTGCGCATTATGTTCTCTCCGTTTTGCTTAACCACATTTCGCTCATTGAACCACCACGGATCAACATTGGATATACATGCTCGGTTTCATCAATACTTATATCAACGAACACCAACTTATCTTTCATGGCTAGCGCTTTTTCTAACTCGCTATCCAGTTTCGCTGGATCTGAAATACGCACCCCAACATGTCCGTAAGCTTCTGCGATTGCAGCAAAATCAGGCACTGAATCCATATACGAATGTGAGTGACGACCTTGATAAATCATGTCTTGCCACTGCTTTACCATACCAAGAAAGCGGTTATTTAGGTTGATGATCTTAACTGGAATATCGTACTGAAGTGCCGTTGATAACTCTTGAATATTCATTTGGATACTACCATCACCAGTCACACAAACGACTTCTTCATCAGGTAAGGCAAATTTCACTCCCATAGCTGCAGGAAGACCAAAGCCCATGGTGCCGAGGCCGCCCGAATTAATCCAGCGACGTGGCTTGTCAAAAGGATAATACAATGCAGCAAACATTTGGTGCTGACCAACATCAGAGGCAACATATGCATCGCCATTTGTTAGCTTATAGAGAGACTCTATAACCTGCTGAGGCTTAATACGTTCGTTATTGGTTTCATAACTTAAACACTTACGTGAACGCCATGACTCAAGATCTGCCCACCAACTCGCTATCGCCTCTTGGTCATTACTGCTCTCTTGCTCATCGAGCATTTTAAGCATGCAATCTAGAACCGTTTCAGCAGAGCCTACAATCGGAATATCCACCGCGATTGTTTTTGAGATAGAAGATGGATCAATATCGATATGCATGATCGTGGCATTTGGACAATATTTATCAACATTGTTCGTGGTTCGATCATCAAAACGAACACCAATACCAAAGATCAAATCCGCATTATGCATCGCCATGTTGGCTTCATATGTACCGTGCATGCCTAACATGCCAAGACAGTTTTTATGCGTCCCCGGAAACGCGCCTAACCCCATCAGCGTATTAACGACAGGAAGATTCAACGATTCGGCTAATTTTAAGATTTGCTGATCACATTCAGAGATAACAGCACCGCCACCAACATACAGAACAGGCTTCTTCGCAGATAGTAGTGCTTTTAAACCACGTTTAATCTGACCTTTGTGCCCTTGCGTTGTTGGGTTATACGAACGCATCGCAATCGACTCTGGGTATTGATAAGGGTAGGTTTCAGCTGGGTTCAGCATATCTTTAGGAATATCGATAACAACAGGACCAGGACGGCCGCTAGAGGCGATATAAAAAGCTTTTTTGATGATCTCAGGGATATCTTCAGCTTTTTTAACTAAGAAGCTGTGCTTCACAACAGGTCGAGAAATACCCACCATGTCACACTCTTGGAAGGCATCATTACCAATCAAGTTACTCATAACCTGACCAGAAAAAACAACCATAGGGATAGAATCCATGTAGGCAGTAGCTATACCCGTGATTGCATTCGTCGCACCAGGGCCTGATGTAACGAGTACTACCCCCACATCACCTGTAGCACGTGCATAACCATCAGCCATGTGTACAGCGGCTTGTTCATGGCGAACGAGTACGTGTTCGATATCACTCTTCTCATGCAGAGCATCGTAAATATCAAGTACTGAGCCACCGGGGTATCCGAAGATATGCTTTACGCCTTGATCGATCATTGAACGAACGATCATGTCTGCGCCAGACAACATTTCCATATTCTGTCTCCAGGTTGATTACACCCTCCCGTATAGCTAATTACTTTCAACACACTCTTTTACTATTTACGTCAACGACACCCTATTAGAAACGTTGTAACGGTAATCGCACTGTAAAGCCTGTTTATGGTGTAAATAATGAGCTATACGGGTTGATATAACATAGTTAGGGCTTATTTTTAGCCTAAATTGAAATCATCATTTTTTCATTCTATGCGAACGACCACTATCAATAACAAGTTGCCGTTACCCGCAACAACTGTAACGCTTTTTTAGCAATTAAGTCTATCGGTGAAAGTGACTTCACATCATTGCTCTATAAGTTAGTTAATTTCACTGTGTTCATTTCAACTCACGCTCTAAAGACAGATCTTATAAACTGTAATAGATTGTAAATTTAGTGAATAACGCTTTTATGAAGGCTGTATAGGGGAATAAAAAATTGGAATAAATAGGTAATATGGTGATGTGTCTGCTTATTCAGCAACAATACCTCAGTTCAGATACAACAAAGGAGCCTTGCGGCTCCTTTATGTGAATAAATAATGGCGTTTACTTTTGGGCTTTTCGATGGCTCTCTTCGTACATACGCTCAATTTCTTGATGGTAGCGATCATGAATCACTTTACGACGCAATTTTTGCGTTGGTGTTAGTTCACCTTTATCCATAGAGAAAGCCTTAGGTAGTAAGGTGATTTTTTTCACTTGCTCAAACCGTGCTAAATCTTTTTGTAGCTCAACAACACGTTTTTCAATTAGCTCAACAATTTGGCTATTTTTAACCAATTCAAGACGATCGTGATATTTGATATTCAGTTCTCGAGCGTGCTCTTCCAAAGTATCAAAACAAGGGACAATCAAGGCCGATACAAATTTTCGGGTATCTGCAATAACAGCGATTTGCTCAATGAAATGATCTTTACCGATGGCACCTTCAATCACTTGTGGTGCAATGTATTTACCACCAGATGTTTTCATCAACTCTTTAATGCGGTCGGTAATAAATAAGTTACCTTGCTCATCAAAGTGACCCGCATCACCGGTTTTAAGAAAACCATCTTCAGTGAAGTTCTTCGCCGTTTCTTCTGGCATATTATAATAGCCACGCATCACCATAGGGCCACGCACGAGTATTTCGTTATTTTCGCCGATCTTAATTTCAGCACCAGGCATAGCCATGCCAATTGAATCAGGATTAAAACACTGATCATCCCAGCACGATACTGTTGCCGTTGTTTCGGTCATACCATAACCAAGTTTCACGTTAATCCCAATGGCATGGAAAAAACGACCAATGCTTTCATCCAGTTTAGCACCACCACATGGCATGAATTTGATGTTCCCACCCAAAATATCGCGTAATTTTGATAACACGAGCTTATTGGCAAGATTATGACTCATGGTGAGTAATTTCGACGGTTGACGGTGTTCTTGATGACATACAGCCATACGTGCCCCCATATTCACCGCCCAAGTAAAGACTAATTTACGGTGAAAGGGTGCACGAGATACTTTGTCATGCACTGTCGAGTAAATTTTTTCATATACGCGTGGAACAGCAGCCATCACATTGGGTTTAACTTCTGCTAATGCTTCTTTCAGCTGATTAGTATCCGTTAAATAATGGTTTATCGCACCACGATGCAGAACATAAAACGTCCATGCTCGTTCAAATACATGCGATAAAGGCAGAAAACATAAAGACGTATCGCCTTCATCTAACGACAGATTCTGATCATGCCCGATTAACTGAGCGGCAATGTTAGCGTAATCAAGCATGACACCTTTTGGCGTACCTGTTGTGCCAGAGGTATAAATCAGCGTCAGCAAGTCATCCATCGCGGTGTCATTAAGACGCTGCTGAAGTTCAGCCTCCAGCTCTGGAGTAGCAGTACAAAGGAAATCATTAAAACTGCATACTAGAGAATTATCAGGTAGCACCAAATCATCAGATAAAGTGACAATACGCTCTAATTTGGGACACCCTTCAGCAATACCAATCGCGGCATCAAGTTGCGCTTGTTCACCAACAAATAAGATACGGACATCGGCATCATTAAGCACATACGCTGCTTGCTGAGGTGTATTCGTCGGATAGATAGGAACAATAACACAGCGGTTATAAAGCGCGGCAAAGTCAGTCACCGTCCAACGGGGCATGTTGTTAGAGAAAATGGCGACTTTATCTTGGACATTCATACCATGAGCCAGCATTGCAATTGCTAGTTGCTGGATCTGCTCACCAAACTCATTCCAAGTTATATCTTGCCATTGTTCCTGTGCCTGATGACGCAAAGCAACCTTATCGCCTAAACGAGCAACTTGGGTACGAATTCGGTTTACTATATGAAAGTCGTGTTCAGCCATAACTACCTATCCATTCTAGCTTACACTTGTAAGCTCACTTGAGTTTTGAAGTCTACAGTTGGTGTAAAAAAAGGCAACCATAAAGGGATATATTTTATTTTTTATGTAGTTTTGATCTCAGTAGTAACCCTTGTCAGTACAGGCTTTATACTAGTTTTTAATAGAAATTAAACAAGTGTAAGAAAGTGCAACAAACTAAGAATATAAGCCGATGTTAAAACACAGCATAAGATTCATTATTCATTTAAGTTTAGCGGGAATATAAGATGAAAAAGAAATGACTACGGACTGTTAAGGATAAAATAAAAAAACCGACTTTCGCCGGCTTTATGTGATTCGGAAGAGAACAATATTAAGCAGTCGTATCGCCACAAATACTTAATAACTGATCACGCATCCAGATATGGCCTTTATCTTTTTGTGAAGACTCATGCCAGCTTAAGTAACCACTTACTGTTGCAGACTCAAAGGGTAGCGGCAACACTTTAAGTTGTAGGTTTTCTGCAACTGATTCAGCTAACCAACGAGGGGCTACAGCCACTAATTCAGACTGACCAACCACATACATAATGTTGCTTAGGCTAGCGCCTTGGTAAGCTTGCTGACAAGAAACCAGCTTATTATAGATATGATCTGCAAACATCTTTACACCTGGCATCGACTTTAATACCGCATGCATTTCTGATGTAAATTCTGCTTCAGAAATACTGTCACCAATACGTGGGTGGTTGCCAGCAGCAATCACAACAAGTTCATCGCTAAATAATTCTGTACTACAAAAACCAGGTTCATCGAAGCGCACGTAATCAATAACAAAATCGATTTCTTGGTAACGCATTTTCTGTGTTAATTCTGCGTCGAGTTCCGCTTCAAGCTGCATACGAATGCTCGGTGCTTGATCTGTTACATCACGGAAAATTCGTGGCGCAAAACGCATATCTGATGGGCTACATAGCGCCAGCTTAAAAGTACGCGTTGATGTTTCTGGCGAAAAAATTGACGATGGTAATTCATTCTTCACCAATTGCAGTGCTTGGCGAATTGGACCAAATAATTGCTTTGCACGTTGTGTTGGCTGAATACCACGTCCATGACGAATAAAGAGTTCATCGTTAAACATGACTTTAAGACGCGCAACCGCATTACTGACTGCAGGTTGAGACATTCCTAGATTATGAGCTGCTCTGGTAATATTCTGCTCTTGCATAACAGCATCAAAAACAGTCAACAAATTAAGGTCAACACTTCTTAAATTTGATTCCATCGTGTAATTATCAGTAGGGTGAATAGAAGAGCTTCTACGCGTCATGTCTTGCCTCTAAAATAAATATACAGGGGCGCATTAGGAATGCCATTGCCCGAATTTTAAGAGCCAATAACTTACTCTCAAATATGTTCCCCTCAGTAGGGATGCCCACAGTATTATTCAAATAGATTGATGAAACCAATACCCAATCTCATGCAAATGTAACCATCGATGAATAAGAATCTAAATTCAGAATACAAACCAATATAATTCATGATGATAAGTGTGTTCTAAAAAGATCAAAAATAACTATAATTAATATAAATATATGCTTATAAGTGATTTTCTCTCTCTTTTTAACGAATTTAACAACAAATAAAAGCACCTTTTTCATCACTGCCACACTCATTAATAAGTGTCAGTTATTAATAATGAGCAATGAGAATTCCAAGTTAGCAGGTAGTTTTCTGTCATGTTTTCACTGACTACATCAGGAAAAATCACTTGCCTCCAGAGGTGTTTCCATAATTCATCACAGTGATATTACTCCCCCATTTACATCAATCCTCCCCTTGCGCATTGATGTAAATGGGGATGAAAACCTTCTCGGCTTAAGCTTGTTTTTATTGAAGCTTAAGCCGCTAATGTTTGATGCTTTTTCACTAAGCCAAAATCAGCTAAAATGGCGTAAGCCGCAGGTATCATGAACAGTACCAACAAGGTCGAGGTGAAAATACCAAACACAATGGAAATAACCAAAGGCTGTATCACCTGTGCCTGTAAGCTCGTTTCTAATAGCAGAGGTAATAAACCGGCAGCCGTCGTCAGCGATGTTAAAAAAACCGCTCTGAAACGTTCTCGGCTGGCTTTCACAACTGCATCATGCATAGAATCACCATCATCAACATGATGTCGAATGTATTGCACCAGCAAAATTGAATCGTTTACCACAACCCCTGCTAATGATACGAACCCCATAATACTTGGCATACTTAACGCGTGACCTAACAACCAATGCCCCCACAACACCCCTATCAAAGCTAATGGAATGGCTAGCAACACGATGAAAGGTTCAAGGTAACTTCGGAACTGAAAGCTCAGTATGACAAAGACACCAAAGATCCCCATCGCAAAACCAACCCCCATCGATTGTCCGGTTTCTGCGGTATCTTTTGCCTCGCCTTCAAAATTGAAACGTAAATTTGGGTACTTCAGTTTTAACTGAGGCATTAAATCGTTACGAAACGCTTTTAAAATTTCAGTAGAGCTCACTTTGCTACTTTCTAAATCAGCAAAGACACTCAAGGTTCGTAAACCATTTACCCGCTGAATTCGCACATAATTTCGTTGATATTCTAATGTCGATATAGAAGCTAATGGAATTTGGCTTCCATCACTTAACATGATTGGAAAACTTGACAGGGTTTGTAAGTTCGCGGCTTCCTGTTTGTCAAACCGTACTTCAACCTCAATATTTTCAGGGCCGATTTGGATTTCATCTGCTGTTTGACCAAAATACGCAGCACGCAATTGGCTCGCAATCATTTGCCCGTCAACCCCAAAGCTTTCGGCCCCCGGACGCAGTTTTACCAGCACCTCTTGCTTGCCCATTCGCATGTCATCAAGAATGCCAAACACGCCATCAAATTGACTGAGATATTGCTGAATCTTAATAGAGGCTGCTTTCAATTCAGTGAGATCATCGTTTTGCATCTGAATTTCAACCGCTCGCCCACCAGGGCCCATCACGGGTTGCTTAAACACCAAAGAAACAGGATCGGCAATGGTGCCTATTTCATCTCTCCACGCAGCAACAAACTCATCGATCACCGTATTTCGAGATTCTGCACCACGCAAATCTAGCCGTACGGTAGCAACATGTGGGCCGCTCTCATCAGCATCTGGGTTAAAATTATATTGCTCAGTAATATGCTCGACAAGCGTATTGCCGCCCTCTTGTTTGTCGCTCCATTCCACATTGAGTTTTTCCGCGGCGATAACAATTGTCTGTACGACCTTCTCAGTTTGAGCCAATGACGAACCGGGTGGCAATATCACCCTAGCTTCTGCTATATCACCATCAAGCTCAGGGAAACCGACAAACTTTAGCGCCCCACCAGCCAATAATGACAGCGAAATAAACAGCATCGCAATCACACTGCCTAAGAATAAATAACGCCAACGCACCACAGCTTCAACCGCAGAAACTAACTGATTATTACGAAAGGAATCAAACTTATTTAAAAACCACACTTTAAAAGCAATATCTGGTTTTTCATTCTCTTTTTGCTTTTGTAACGAATGGCTTAGGTGGCGCGGTAAAATTAAAAAAGCTTCCACAAGACTCAATGTAAGCACCAAAATAAGCACCTGAGGCACCACTTTCAACACTGCCCCCATTTCCCCTTCAAGAAACAATAAGCTACCGAAAATACACACAGTGGTTAAATACGACGATAAAACACCAGGGAAAACTTTTTTCACCCCATTTGTCACCGCATTGGTGATAGATTGCCCCCGCTCAAGGTGCGCCGCGATAGATTCAGCAATCACGATGGCATCATCCATCATGATCCCGATTGCCATCAGTAGAGCGACTAAAGACATGATGTTGATGGATAAACCAAGCCCAGCCATCAGAAATAAGCTACCAAGAAAAGCAACAGGTAAGCCAGCCGCCACCCAGAACGAATATCGGAAAGTGAAGAACAACCACATAGTGGCGAAAACCAGCACAACCCCTTGCCAACCATTACGTACCATCATGGTAAGCCGATCCCACAGCACTGATGACAAATCGTTGGTCATACTCAGGGTAACCCCGGTGGGTGCTATTTTTCTTTCGTCTTCAACAAATTGCTGTACACGGTCTTTAATGCGCAATGCATCATCGGCTTTGTTTTTGCTGACTTTCAAAATGGCGGATGGCTTACCATCAAATAAGATCTTTTGTTCATCAAGTTCGAAACGATCAGTCAGGGTGGCAATATCCCCCAGACGTAATACCCCACCATCGCTATCAGCACCAATCACTGTATTGGCCAAAGCGGTCGGCGTGATCTTTTGCTCATCAAAACGAATCAATAAATTCTTATCACCTAACTCAATGTTTCCACTGGGTAACTTAATGTTTTGCCGTGCTAAACGATCGGCAATATCACCCACACTTAATCCGAGTTGACGAATTGCCGCTTCTTTTAGTTCAATCCGGATCTGATGATCTGAAAAGCCCCCCACCGCAACCAAGGACACACCATAATCCAATTTCAGTTTGCGCTTCAGATCTTCGGCATAGGCTTTAAGTTGTGGCCAGCTGGTATCAGCACTGATCGCCACATCCACAACGGGTTCATTCCAATCCAATTCACGTACGATCGGAGATTCGATTTCATTCGGAAAATCATTAATGGCGTTAATCTGTGTTTGTACATCCACTAACATTCGCGATACCACATCACTATTTGTTAATTTCAATACTAAGGAGGCTGATCCTTCAACAGCTTCACAACGCGTTTCCACGATATTGGATAAGCCATCAACCGCATCTTCCATTCGCATACAAATACTTTCTTCGACTTCTTGGGGCGAAGCGCCAGGATAAATAACAGATGCAATAATATAAGCGGGGGAAAACTCAGGAAATGTCTCACGTTTAATTTGCGGCAGTGCCACTAAACCCAGCAGCAACAGCGCTAGCATTAATAAATTAGCCGCAGTGGGATGGCGCGAAAAATAACGAATCATTGGGCTTTATCTCCTAATGCTTCGTTATTTTGGTCGATCTTTTTACCGTTACGTGTCACGACTTTCACAGCCATACCCGATACCGCTGGTAATAAATCATTGAGTATCAACAACTGCTGATCAACCAGATCGCCTCCAACTGCCACCATGCCATCACGACGGAATAAAACGGTCACTGTTTGAATTTTTAGCGCGTTATTATCAACGGTATAAATTTTATCGCCATGAAGCGCACGCTCAGGAATAACCCAATGAAGGTTAGCTTGCCCTTCAATTTTCGCCTCAACAAACATGCCATTGACTAAGGGAGGCGCCGACTCGGGCACTAATGCGCTATAGTCTTGTTTTACTTCAATAATCACTCCTACAGTGGCTTGAGTAACACTCACGGTATCACTAATGCGAGTGACCTTTGCTGGCCACAACTGCTGAAAACTACCGCTGGATAATTGAATACTAGCGGTGAGCGCCAGCTGATCTGCCCGCGGGCGTCCATCGGCATGGGCTGTATATTGGGTTAAGCTTGATGCCAAGACTTGCATATCGTGCAGAGCAACTTGCGCATCCACTTCGACCTTCTCAATGCCATATGCGACTAACATCGATTGCTGAAGATTAACCACTTGATTTTGTTCAATATCAACATTTGATATACGTACATCAATGGGTAAAGTGATCACCGTTTTTTCTAATGATCGTTTTGCCTCAGCAACGCGTGACTCATTCACATATAGCTGAGCTAACGTAACATTACGTTCATTAGGTAAAATAAATAATTGATTTTCAATGTCTTGAACTGTTTTTTGATTCGATAACCAAGATTGCTTTTCTAAATCCAGTTCAGATTGTGAGGTGAGCCCTTTTCGGCGTAACTCCTCTTTACGGGTCACTTCTTTCTTACTGATCACTAAACGATTTTTTTCAATTTTTAACGTGGATTTTAAGTTCACTTCCTCTTGCATCAGCTTGGCTAATTGCGCTTGGCTAGAACGTAAATCAGCCTCTGCTTGTGCTAATGTCAATTCATAATCAAGGGGATCAATTTTTACAATCACCGTTCCCGCATCCATCACTCGACCTTTTTCTAGGTTAGGGTGGCGATAAATTACTTTTCCGGTGACCTCAGCAATAGCTTGCCATTCAACTTTAGGCTTTATTCGTCCAAAACCACTGACTAAAGGCGCCATTGGTTGTTGTTGTAATTGGATAACATCGACAGCACGTTCTCGACTAGCTGCCGCTTTTACAGAAGGGGATGGACGCAACTTTATTGCCAACACTAAAACCATGATGCCAAATAAGATGGCTGGAACTAACAGTAACTTCCTGTTTAATTTCATGCTGAACTGTCCTCTATTTCAGCTAAGATCCCTTGCGTTAATACTCTTACATTATGGTCTGCTAATTCCATTAAGTACGCTTCATCTAATTTAATACCTTGCAATTCAAGCATGGCGGGAGGCGCTACAAATGGAAAGACCATCATGCTAATAAACGTCATTCTGGCTTTATCAGGGTTAATACCTTCTCGCAATTGCCCTTTCAACTTCATAGGCTTAAACATCAATTCCGTTGCCGAATCTGCAATATTACTAAACATATTTTCAATCGTTTGCCGCTGCAATGCACCGGGCTCCATCATCATGGCGCGAGAGATCAACTTAGGCAGGTCTGGGTTTGGTGCCATAATGCGGTAATAAGTTCGCATTAATTCACCAATACTTTCTATGTCTCCCTTGTTTAACACCTTTGCAAATTGACTTTGAATAGGCTCAACAGTTTCACGTAGCATGGTTTCAAACAACCCTGCTTTGTTACCGAAGTAATAACGGATGAGAGCCACATTAACATCAGCACGGGTTGCGATCATACGCGTAGACACTTTACTGTATGGCAGTGCGACAAACAGTATCCTCGCTTGATGAATCAAGCGCTGTCTTGCATCAGACTCTCCCGTCGGACGTCCAGCCTTTCCTGCCATAATCTTTTATCTACCTTTTTGATACTCAAATGCATCAGTCGTTTATGATATCGATATCACACCATAAAAGGACGCCCCTGAATTTATTAATCACTTGATTAATAATTTACTCGATCAGCTGTAATTTCGTTCACTTATTTATTCACTCCAATTTAATCAAATGATTAATTAATGACTGTGACTCCCTTTGCACCCTGAAGATTCCTCACCACTTTCATCACTCAACTGTTACAAGAATGGAAACAATAAAATAAGGTCTTCGTATCAAACTCGGATTCCGATTCATTAAAGTAATACCATGTCAAAATAACCACCTGGTCAAACCTGAATTAAAAACACATTAAAATCATAAGATTAATCATAATCGATAAATAAACAATCAATTAATGGTTGACGACCGTCCTGTCTATTTGGTATTCATTTGTTAATCAATTTTGTGGAAGTCATTTAAAAAATGAAAAATCGTTTCTCTTTACTCTTAAGCCTCCTCCTTATCGTGAATAATTCGCGCGGGTAGCTTATAGGTGAGAAACACCACATAAGAATCTAAAAACCCGCGCAGTCTGCGCGGGTTTTTGCATATTACAGAGCCAGCGCAAGCGGATGCAGACTAAGCCTTACACAGGCAGGCCAATAAAAAGGAAGTAGCAATGAAAGATCAGGTCATTATTTTCGATACCACTCTACGCGACGGTGAACAGGCTCTATCCGCTAGCTTAACGGTAAAAGAGAAACTACAAATTGCCTATGCGCTAGAGCGTTTAGGGGTTGATGTTATCGAAGCCGGCTTCCCTATTTCATCGCCAGGTGATTTTGAGTCGGTACAAACCATTGCCAAGCACATTAAAAACAGCCGCGTATGTGCGCTGTCTCGTGCAGTTGCAAAAGATATTGATGTTGCCGCTGAATCGCTAAAAGTGGCAGAAGCTTTCCGTATCCATACTTTCATTTCTACTTCTACTATCCACGTACAAGACAAACTACGCCGCAGCTATGACGATGTTATCGAAATGGGTATTGCAGCCGTGAAACGTGCGCGTAACTATACCGATGATGTAGAATTTTCTTGTGAAGATGCAGGCCGCACGCCTATAGATAATCTGTGTCGTATGGTTGAAGCGGCAATCAATGCCGGTGCTCGTACCATTAATATTCCTGATACGGTTGGCTACACCCTACCAAATGAATTTGGCGGTATCGTCGCGCAACTATTTGACCGTGTTCCGAATATCGATAAAGCCATTATCTCAGTGCATTGTCATGATGACCTAGGGATGTCTGTTGCCAACTCAATGGCTGCGGTACAAGCTGGTGCCCGCCAGGTAGAAGGGACGATCAATGGCTTGGGTGAACGTGCAGGTAACTGTTCATTAGAAGAAATTGCGATGATCATTAAGACGCGTTCTGATTTCTTGGGTGTCGAAACCAACATCAAGCACGAAGAAATTCACCGTACCAGCAAAATGGTTAGCCAACTGTGTAACATGCCAATTCAAGCCAACAAGGCAATTGTCGGTGCCAATGCTTTTAGCCACTCATCAGGCATTCACCAAGATGGCATTATTAAAAATAAGAACACCTACGAGATCATGACCCCCGAGTCGATTGGTCTTAAAAATCAAGCCTTGAATCTAACCAGCCGCTCTGGCCGTGCAGCAGTGAAGAACCACATGGATACACTGGGTTATATCGATGGTGATTATAATCTAGATACCTTGTATGCCGATTTCTTGAAGCTTGCCGATCGTAAAGGGCAGGTTTTTGATTACGACTTAGAAGCACTGATGTACTTCGCCAATCTACGTGATGAAGATGACCACTTTAAGTTGAACTACCTAAGCGTTCAATCTGGCAGCATCATGGCGACCACCAGCATTAAATTACAGTGCGGTAACGAAGAGAAATGTGAAGCTGCTGTTGGCAATGGTCCTGTCGACGCGTTATACCAATGTATCTACCGTCTAACTGGTTATGAAATTGCGCTAGATAAATTCGACCTTACCGCCAAAGGTGAAGGCGAAGATGGCTTAGGCCAAGCAGACATTATTGCCAACTACAAAGGTTGCAAGTACCACGGTACCGGTTTAGCCACAGATATCGTTGAAGCCTCAGGCCAAGCACTGCTTCACGTCATCAATAGCATTTACCGCGCAGAACAAATTGCAGAAATTAAACAGAAATCAAAAATGGAGACAGTATAACCATGGCAGGTACATATAAAATTGCCGTTTTACCGGGTGACGGTATTGGTCCAGAAGTCATGTTACAGGCGCATAAAGTATTGGATGCGGTTGAAGAGAAGTTCGGTTTTACCCTAGAACGTTCTGAGCACGACGTCGGCGGTATTGCGATTGATAACCATGGTTGTCCATTACCAGAATCAACAATGAAAGGCTGTGAAGAATCGGATGCGATCCTATTTGGCTCGGTCGGTGGCCCCAAGTGGGAACACCTAGCGCCTAATGATCAACCAGAGCGTGGTGCGCTATTGCCACTGCGTAAGCACTTCCAGCTATTTTGTAACCTACGCCCAGCACAAATCCACAGTGGCTTAGAGAGTTTCTCACCACTACGTGCCGATATTTCTGAGCGTGGTTTCGATATCGTAGTGGTTCGCGAACTAACAGGTGGCATTTACTTTGGCCAACCTAAAGGACGTGAAGGCGAAGGCCCGCAAGAGAAAGCATACGATACTGAAATCTACCACCGTTACGAAATCGAACGTATTGCACGTATTGCCTTTGAATCTGCGATGCTGCGTGAAAAGAACGTGTATTCAATTGATAAAGCGAACGTTCTACAAAGCTCGATCTTATGGCGCGAAGTGGTTGAGGAAGTGGCTAAAGACTACCCAGAAGTCACGCTGAACCACATGTACATTGATAACGCGACCATGCAGCTGATCAAAGATCCCTCTCAGTTTGATGTGATGCTGTGTTCTAACATCTTTGGTGACATTATCTCTGATGAATGCGCCATGATCACAGGTTCAATGGGCATGCTGCCTTCAGCGAGCCTTAACCAAGACAAATTTGGAATGTATGAACCAGCAGGTGGTTCAGCACCAGACATTGCAGGCAAAAACATTGCTAACCCTGTGGCACAGATCCTGTCTGCAGCGTTAATGCTACGTTACAGCCTTGATGAAGAAAAAGCCGCACGCGCTATAGAACAAGCCGTATCCCAAGCGCTAGAAGCAGGCGAACTAACCGCTGATCTAGCTGGCAAAGGTGCCGCACTAAGCACTAGCGAAATGGGCGATAAAATCGCAGCTTATATTCGTCAAGCTTAAAGCTTATAGCGAAGTACTCGATATCAATTGTATCTGTCGTTAAACACGCTTCTAAAAAGTGAAACGACAGGTATTAATGACAAGGAACATCGAACAATGTCAGTAAAAACCGGAACATCAAAAACACTGTATGAAAAAGTCTACGATGCCCACGTCGCGGTAGCTGCAGAAGGTGAAAACCCAATACTGTACATTGACCGCCACTTGGTGCACGAAGTGACATCGCCGCAAGCCTTTGATGGTTTGCGTGAGAAAGGCCGTAAGGTTCGCCAAATAGGTAAGACCTTCGCCACCATGGATCACAACGTTTCAACCCAAACCAAAGATATTAATGCATCGGGTGAAATGGCACGTATTCAAATGGAAACCCTAGCAAAAAACTGTGAAGAGTTTGGCGTCACCCTATATGACCTAAACCATAAATATCAGGGTATTGTGCATGTAATGGGGCCAGAGCTTGGCATCACTTTACCGGGTATGACCATTGTTTGTGGTGATTCACACACTGCCACTCATGGTGCATTTGGTTCGTTGGCATTCGGTATTGGTACCTCAGAAGTCGAACATGTACTTGCAACGCAAACACTGAAGCAAGCACGTGCAAAAACCATGAAAATCGAAGTGGTTGGTAAAGTTGCAAAAGGCATTACCGCTAAAGATATCGTACTAGCAATCATTGGCAAAACAACAGCTGCAGGCGGAACAGGTTATGTGGTTGAATTCTGTGGTGAAGCCATTACCGATCTAACGATGGAAGGCCGTATGACCGTCTGTAATATGGCGATCGAGTTAGGTGCTAAAGCTGGCCTTATTGCCCCAGACCAAACGACTTACGACTACATTAAAGATCGTAAATTCTCGCCGACAGATGCAAATTTTGACGCTGCCGTCGAATACTGGAACACGCTGAAAACCGATGATGGCGCCACGTTTGATGCCGTTGTTACACTAGACGCTAAAAGCATCAAACCGCAAGTCACTTGGGGCACAAACCCAGGTCAAGTTATTGCTATTGATGAATTAATTCCTGGCCCTGATAACTTCAGCGAGCAAGTTGATAAAACATCAGCTGAAAAAGCACTGGCCTATATGGGGTTAGAAGCAGGCAAGAAATTATCTGATTTCGATATTGATAAAGTCTTTATCGGCTCTTGCACCAACTCGCGTATCGAAGACATGCGTGCAGCCGCTGCGATTGCCAAAGGGCGTAAAGTTGCAGCAAATGTTCAGGCATTGGTTGTTCCAGGATCTGAGCAAGTAAAAGCACAAGCTGAAAAAGAAGGATTAGATAAGATCTTCATTGAGGCGGGTTTTGAATGGCGCCTACCGGGTTGTTCAATGTGTCTAGCGATGAATAATGACCGCTTAGGGCCTAAAGAGCGCTGTGCTTCAACAAGTAACCGTAACTTCGAAGGTCGTCAAGGTCGTGATGGTCGTACTCACTTAGTCAGCCCTGCGATGGCAGCAGCAGCAGCATGTGCTGGTCACTTTGTTGATATTCGCGATTTAGATAGCACAACGGCTTAATCAGGAAGGAACGAACAATGACAGGTTTTAAACAACACACAGGGTTAGTGGTTCCACTTGATACCGCCAATATTGATACTGATGCCATCATTCCTAAGCAGTTTCTGCAGAAAGTGACACGTACAGGCTTTGGTCAGCACCTTTTCAATGACTGGCGTTTCCTTGACGATGCTGGACAACAAAAAAACCCCGACTTCATAATGAATGCACCCCGCTATCAAGGTGCGAGTATTTTGCTGGCACGTGAAAACTTCGGTTGTGGCTCATCGCGTGAACACGCACCGTGGGCACTGGCTGATTACGGCATTCAGGTGATGATAGCACCAAGCTTTGCAGACATTTTTTACGGCAACTCAATCAATAATCAAATGGTTCCGGTTCGTCTAACCGATCAAGAAGTTGATGAGCTGTTCCAATATGTTGAAGCTAACGAAGGTGCCAAGATCACCGTTGATCTTGAAACGATGCAAGTCACGGCAAATGATAAAACTTATTCATTTGAGATCGATGAATTCCGTCGTCACTGTCTATTAAATGGGTTAGATAACATTGGCTTAACGCTACAACATGCAGACAAGATTGCAGATTATGAAGCGAAAATTCCTGCATTTTTGGTTTAACCATTTTGCTCGAAATACACTAAGCTAATTTCTATAATGAAAAATGAATAACAAAAAAGCACTTCTTAATCGAAGTGCTTTTTTTATACTTCACATTTTTATGCAATATAATCTTCTTATACAAGGTCTTATCAATAACTACTCGACGATGTTTATTAAAAAGAGAACGACAATGCGCTCACTTATTTCTATCGCCTTATTACTGTTTTCAACCCTGACTTTAGCAGCCCCCAAAGCTGAATTATGGGCATATTGGCAACCCAGTAATAACGCTAATTCAGCTCAAATCTCTCATGCTCATTGGCAACAGATATTAGATAAATACTTAATTACTGAGGCTAAACAAACTCTGTTTCGCTACAATGCTGTTACTACAGATGACAAAGACAACCTTGACCTATACCTGCGCGATCTTGCCAGAATCGATCCTCGCCAATACAGTAAAAATGAACAATTTGCCTATTGGGTGAATTTATACAACGCCCTTACTGTACAACTGATCCTTGATAATTATCCGGTAAAATCCATCACTAAACTCGGTGGGTTCTTTAGCTTTGGTCCGTGGGATGACACGTTAATCACCATTGCTAGTCAGCAATTAACTCTCAATGACATTGAACATCGGATTTTACGCCCGATTTGGCGTGATCCTCGCATTCATTACGCGGTGAATTGTGCCAGCTTTGGCTGCCCAAACTTATTAAATACCGCGTTTAATGGGCAAAATAAAAATGCCCTGCTCGAACAAGCAGCGACTGATTTCATTAATAGCAGCAAAGGCGTGAGTATTACAGGAAACCAAGTACGCCTTTCATCAATATATGATTGGTTTAACAGCGACTTTGGTAATCAATCTGAATTACAAACGCATTTAAACCAATATCGAAAAGGACACGACATCCAATTAAATTCGGTAAGTTATGGTTATGATTGGTCACTTAACCAAGCGAAATAAACAAGAAAATAACGATATAACCTAGCAAAGTAATCCAGAAAAATCGTACGATTAAACATCCATTTATCGCACTTTCACACTCATGTAGACGGTGCGATCTCATCATTCCGATGCAATCTACTAGCAACTGCTTACTTGCACGATTACAATAACAACCGTTCTCATTGGGGAGCCCGTATTTATACAGATGCACGTAGCAACTAGAGTACAGGCTGAGATTGCACCGCAGAACCCACAGAACCTGAACCAGGTCATGCTGGCGTAGGAATTGAGAAAAGAAGGTCGCTTCACTTTTTTAGTGCGTGTTTTATGGCTTATCGTATTAAGCATAAAATACACACTTAAAATAATCATACGTAAGAGCATGATGCTCATACCTTCTCATACCTACGCGCATTTGAAATATTTCCCCTCGCAGGATGCAAGGGCATCAGGAGCGTATCTTGAAAAAATCACTACCACTATTATCTCTAGCGTTAATCGCAATGCCAGCGTTAGCAAATGACAACACCCTAACGGTATACACCTACAGCTCATTTGCATCTGATTGGGGCCCAGGGCCTACGATCAAAAAAGCATTTGAAGCCCAATGCGACTGTACTATCGATTTTGTCGCACTGGATGATGGTGTTTCAATATTAAATCGCGTACGTCTGGAAGGTAAGAACACCAAGGCAGATGTGTTATTAGGCTTAGATAATAACTTAATGGCCGAGGCTAAAAAGACAGGGTTATTGGCTGAACATAACATCGATACCAGTAAGGTGAATCTGCCTAATGGCTGGACAGATAAAACATTTGTGCCTTATGACTATGGCTACTTTGCATTTGTCTACGATTCTGAAAAGCTAGCGAATCCACCCAAAAGCTTAGCTGAATTAGTAAAGCGGGATGATATTAGTGTGATCTACCAAGATCCTCGCACCTCGACACCCGGCCAAGGTTTGATGTTATGGATGAAATCAGTATACGGTGATAAAGCCCCAGCAGCATGGCAACAGCTGGCAAAAAATACCGTAACAGTCACCAAAGGTTGGTCTGAAGCATATAATATGTTTCTTAAAGGTGAATCTGACATGGTGCTGTCTTACACCACCTCACCGGCTTACCACATCATTGCAGAAAAAGACGCGAAATATAAAGCGGCTAATTTTAGCGAGGGTCATTATATGCAAGTGGAAGTCGCGGCTAAGCTAAAAGCGACAAACAATCCGAAACTTGCCGATCAATTTATGGCATTCATTTTGAGTGATGATTTTCAATCAGCCATGCCAACGGGTAACTGGATGTACCCCGTTACCAAGCAAGCACTGCCAGATGGTTTCAATCAATTAACCGTGCCAGCACAAGCACTTGAGTTCAATGCAGATGAAGTTGCAGCACAGCGTCGCTCGTGGATCCGTGAATGGCAGCAAGCATTAACCCAATGATGAATAACCGTTTTAGCACCACACTTCCCGGCGTATTCAGCGCCGGGTTGATTCTTCTGTTGGTGATCAGTGCTATTGCAGCATTGATCAGCCAAGCATCCGAGTTGAACCCTTTTCTTATTTGGCAGGATCCTTATCTTCGACATGTCACTGTATTCAGTTTTACTCAGGCATTTCTCTCTACAGTATTAAGCCTGATCCCTGCCATACCCATTGCTTATGCCTTATCACGTCGCCAATTTGTTGGGCGTAACTTGTTGCTCCGTTTATTTGCGATGACCTTAGTTCTTCCCGTATTGGTAGCAGTCTTTGGCTTGCTCGCCATTTACGGGAAAAGTGGCTTACTGGCTGAACTTTTTGGTTTAATCGACCAACCACTTCCTTTTAGTATTTATGGCTTAAACGGTATTTTACTTGCACATGTTTTCTTAAATTTACCGCTAGCAACCCGTTTATTATTACAAAGCCTTGAAGGAATACCGGCCGAACAACATAAACTTGCCGCCCATTTAGGCTTAACAGGTTGGAATAAATTCCGTTTCATTGCTTGGCCGCGTTTACGTCAGCAAATGCCCCATGTAATAGGCTTAGTGTTCATGCTGTGCTTTACCAGCTTCGCCGTTATTATGTCGCTGGGTGGTGGGCCCAAAGCCACCACCATTGAGCTCGCCATTTATCAAGCATTACGCTACGACTTTGATTTAGCCGCTGGCGCTATTCTTGCCATCTGGCAAATGTTGATTTGCTGTAGCTTAGTCTTGTTTACTCAACGCTTTACTAAACCCCTTTCGACTCTGTCAGGCTCAATAGAACAATCGCCACAAAATTACACCGATAGTAAACATGAAAAAATCTGGGATGGCTTCTGGATTAGCTGCATTTTATTGTTGGTGATCCCGCCTCTTTTGGCCGTTATTGGGGCTGGCTTAAATAGCCAACTACTTCAACAATTAAGCCAGCCAGCATTGTGGCAAGCTGTGACTAATTCATTAAAAATTGCCATGCTGGCGTGTTTTTTCGCAACCTCTGCGGGTATCGCTATTTTATTAGCCAGCCGACATTGGCGAATCCAACAACAAAAATTTAAAGCTGATGGTATAGAGTTGCTCGGCACTATGATTTTAGTCACACCCAGTCTGGTGTTGAGTACGGGAATATTTCTTTTGCTACGCCAATATACCGATGTCTTTGCGACAGCATTCTGGGTAGTAGTTACAGTGAATGCGTTGATGGCACTACCCTATGTGATTAAAACCTTAAGCCAACCCATGCTGCACGTTGCTCAACAATATAATCCTTTATGCCACAGCCTTGGGATGAGCGGTCTATCACGCCTGAAGTTGGTCGAATGGAGAGCCTTGCGTAAACCCATCGCGCAGACACTAGCCATTGGTTTTGTTTTATCATTAGGTGATTTAGGGGCAATCGCTTTGTTTGGTAGCCAAGATTTCCAAACGTTGCCCTTGTATTTATTTCAGCTACTGGGTAGTTATCAAATGGACGCTGCGGCTGTTGCTGCTTTGCTATTACTACTGCTGAGCTTAGGATTATTTAGCCTCGTCGAACACGTATTGATAAGCAGCCCTAAAGCACAGAACTCTCACCGTAATCCGTTTAAAAGCACTAAATCAGGACATCGATAAGTGAATACGACCATGATACAGCTCGATCAACTAAATCATTGCTATACCCATCAGGGGAATGGCTCTCACAATGAATCATTATTGATGTCTTTCGATCTTATCGCCAATAAAGGCGATATCATCGCGTTAATCGGCCCAAGTGGCTCAGGTAAAAGTTCATTGCTTGCTATGATTGCAGGTTTTCTTAAACCAGATAGCGGTGAACTGCACCTCAATGGCGATCTCATCACCACACAAGCACCAGCCGAACGTCCGTTATCGATGTTATTTCAAGAACATAATTTATTCCCACACTTAACAGTATTTGAAAATATTGGTCTTGGTATTCATCCTGGATTAAAGCTATCACGCCAAGAGAAAGAGAATATTGTGGTGGCAGCCTCAAGAGTCGGGGTGAATAAGTACCTTGTTCGCCTACCAGAACAACTTTCTGGCGGTCAAAAGCAACGTGTCGCATTAGCGCGTTGTTTAATTCGTCAGCGCCCGTTGTTATTACTGGATGAACCTTTTTCGGCGTTAGATCCCGCGTTGAGAAAAGAAATGCTGGAGTTAGTCAAGCATATTGCACAAGAACAAAAAATCACTGTCTTAATGATCACTCATAGCCCAGAAGATGCGCTAAAAATATCCAATAAATGTGCTTTTATTCATAATGGCCAAATACGTGTGTTTGGCTCAACCCAACAAGTGCTGGGTGAGCCAAAAGATGAAGCTTTAACGCAATATTTAGGATGTTAAATAAAAAACGTTGAGAACATTAAAGATTTTCTTCCGCAAATTCAGCAAGGCGACTGCGGACGACCCCATTAAGGTAGATATTGGCACTACCTTCAAAATTCTTAAAGCGTTCAACAATATAAGTAAGACCCGAGGTGACGGGTGAAAGATAACTGGAGTCGATCTGCGCTAAATTCCCCGAGCAGACCAACTTGGTGCCTTCACCACATCGGGTGATGATGGTTTTAATTTGAGAGGCCGTTAAATTCTGGCATTCATCCAGCAATACAAACGCATTCTGAATAGAACGACCACGCATGAAGTTTATCGATTTGAACTGAATATTGGCTTTATCAAAAATATATTTCATTGAGCCATCAGTACACACATCGTTTTTATGCAATGCTTCCATAGTATCGGTTACCGCCGCTAACCATGGCATCATTTTTTCTTCTTCTGTTCCAGGCAAGAAACCAATCGATTCGGCGATTTCAGGCGTATTACGTGTAACAATTATCTTGTCATACATGCCTTTTTCAATGACCTGTTCAAGCGCGGCCGCCATCGCCAAGATGGTTTTACCACAGCCCGCCGGACCAGTAAGGATCACTAAATCAATATCGGGATCTAACATCGCATCAAGCGCCATACCTTGATACACATTTTTAGGGTGAAGACCCCATGCTTGACGATGCATCAACCGATCATGACCAATATCTTTAACGGTAACGCTATCATCATCAATACTTTGAATTCGACCAGTGAAATCACCACCATCATCTAATAAGTATTGATTAATAAACGGCGTTTCAAATAGGCTTCTCGGTAACGTATGTACCGTTGAACGTCCTCTATTTTCAGAATGGCACTCTGCAACACCTTCCCAAAAAGGCCCTTCAAAGCGATGAAAACCTTTCGTCAGTAACTTAATATCATCAATTAACTGATCGGAACGATAATCATCCACATAACACACACCCGCACCTTTGGCACGTAAGCGCATGTTTATGTCTTTCGTTACGAGCACAACATCACGAGGGGCATGCTGCTCCTGTAAATATAAAACACCATTAAGAATACGGTTATCGCCCGCTTTATCAGAAAAAGCCTGAACCGTTTGTTTTATTTCATAATCAGCAAATATCGCAACCGTGCCTTTTTTGCCTACTTGGTTAGTGAATGGAATACCGGCCGATATTTGTTCTGGGGTTGCGTCGTGGAAAATATCTTCTAATGCCCGAATGGCAACACGAGCATCACGAGAAACATCTCGCTTACTGTCTTTGATGCGGTCTAACTCTTCCAGCACTGTCATTGGAATGACAACATCGTGTTCTTGAAATGAATAAATAGCGAGAGGTTCGTGAAGTAGAATATTCGTATCTAGTACAAAGATTTTCCGTTCATAATCGTCCATAAGCACCTCCTTGGTAACAGTCTGATAGCAATCAAATTACTATCACTCTTAAAGCGTAAGTCAAAATGACTATTGTTAATAATCTAAATTTTGTAGTTACTATTAAAGACCGGAGATTTTAAATAAATGTGACAATAAAAACTGTAAGGCGGATTGATCACTTTCACCGTGACCTTAATCACATCATGCAGTACCATTACTTCCCTTTTTTACCGTGGCGGATTCTGGCTTACACTTAATACCAGTGTAGACCAAAAAAAAATCCGTGCCGGGTTACACATTCTCCTGTATATCAGATAATTAGAAGGCTTTTACTACTATGCCATTTACTTTGGGCCAACGTTGGATCAGTGATACTGAAAGTGATTTAGGTTTAGGTACCGTTGTTGCTGAAGATAAGCGAACAGTTTCCATAATGTTCTCCGCCTGTGAAGAGAGCCGCCTGTATGCACGAAGTGATGCTCCAGTTACCCGTGTAATGTTTAATGTTGGTGATGTAGTTGAAAGCCATGACGGCTGGTCACTAGAGGTAAAAATCGTCGAAGAAAATGGCGGCCTTTTTACTTATATTGGAACACGTACGGACACTGATGAAGAAAACGTAAAGTTACGTGAAATCTTCCTAAGTCACCAAATCCGCTTTAACAAACCACAAGATAAATTATTTGCGGGTCAAATCGATCGTATGGATCGTTTTGCCTTACGCTACCGCGCTCTTACCAATCAATATGAACAACATAAGAGCCCATTACGTGGCCTGTGTGGTATGCGTGCAGGTTTAATTCCTCACCAGTTATTCATCGCGCATGAAGTGGGTCGACGTTACGCACCTCGTGTATTACTCGCTGATGAAGTAGGTTTAGGTAAAACGATTGAAGCCGGTATGATCATCCACCAGCAAGTGCTTGCGGGGCGTGCTGAACGCATTCTGATTGTTGTGCCTGAAACACTTCAACATCAATGGCTTGTAGAAATGATGCGTCGTTTCAACTTACACTTCTCTATTTTTGATGAAGAACGTTGCGTCGAGTCACTTGCTGATGCAACTAACCCATTTGAGACTGCTCAATACGTATTATGTTCGTTAGATTTCTTGCGTAAAAGTCGCCGTCGTTTCGAACAAGCACAAGATGCCGATTGGGATTTATTAGTTGTCGATGAAGCACACCATTTAGAGTGGAGTGAAGATAAGCCAAGCCGCCAGTACCAAGTAGTTGAAGCATTAGCGGAAGCAACACCCGGCGTCTTACTGCTAACGGCAACACCAGAACAACTCGGTCGTGAAAGCCACTTTGCTCGTTTACGTTTACTCGATCCTGACCGTTTTTATGATTACGAAACCTTTGTTGAAGAAGAGCGCCAATACGCCCCTGTGGCAGAAGCCGTCACTCGTTTACTTTCTGGTGAGAAAATCGATGATGACGCCAGAAAAACGTTAATCGATTTACTGTCAGAACAAGATATTGAGCCAAAGCTTCGTCTTATCGAATCTAGCGATGTTGATGATGAACACGCGCAAACCGTGCGTCATGAGTTAATTGATAGTTTGATGGATCGCCATGGTACAGGTCGCGTATTGTTCCGAAATACACGTGCTGCGATTAAAGGGTTCCCTGAACGTCATCTCAACATGTACCCGTTAGAACTGCCTTCGCAATATAAAACGGCGATGCGTGTTTCTAGCATGATGTCAGGCTCTACATCGACAGAACAAAAAGCCATTAAACTGCTTTACCCTGAAGATATTTATCAAGAATTCGAAGGTGAGTCAGCAACATGGTGGAACTTTGACCCGCGTGTAAACTGGTTGCTGGATATGCTAAAAGCAAACCGTAACGAGAAGGTTCTCGTGATTTGTTCTCGCGCACAAACAGCCTTAACCCTAGAGCAAGCATTACGTGAGCGTGAAGGTATTCGTGCGACAGTGTTCCATGAAGGCATGTCGATTATAGAACGTGACAAAGCAGCAGCTTACTTCGCACAAGAAGATGACGGTGCTCAGGTCTTATTGTGTTCTGAGATCGGCTCTGAAGGACGTAACTTCCAATTCGCAAATCAGCTAGTAATGTTTGATTTACCGAATAACCCTGACTTACTTGAACAGCGTATTGGCCGCCTTGACCGTATTGGTCAGCAGCGTGATATTGAAATTCATGTGCCGCACCTAGAAGGTACGTCTCAAGCTTTGCTAGCGCACTGGTACAACGAAGGGTTAAACTCTTTTGAAGAAACTTGTCCTACTGGCCGTGCTGTCTATGAAGCCGTCAGTGACGATCTAATAGCGCTATTAGCATGTGAAAAACATGAACCTGCAGATCTAGAAAACTTGATTGAAAAAAGTGCAGCAATGCACTTGGAGTTGAAATCGAAACTAGACCAAGGTCGTGACCGTCTGTTAGAGATCCACTCAAACGGTGGTGATGCTGCCAATGAGCTCGTGACGAAAATATCATCAAAAGATGGCGATACCAACCTTGTTGCTTTCTCTCTGGGTTTATTTGATACCATTGGTTTGAATCAAGATGATAAAGGTGAAAACGCCATTGTCGTGACCCCTTCTGAGCACATGATGGTAGCAAGCTACCCAGGCTTACCTTATGACGGTTGTACTATCACCTTTGATCGTGAAACAGCGCTATCACGTGAAGACTTGCACTTCATTAGCTGGGAACACCCAATGATTCAAGGTGGTATTGATTTACTGCTATCTGAAGGCGTTGGTGCTACAGCCGTCTCGTTATTGAAAAATAAAGCATTGCCTGCCGGAACGTTACTGCTCGAAATGGTTTACGTGGTTGATGCACAAGCACCAAGATCATCAGGAATTGGTCGATTCTTACCGAAAACACCAATCCGAATTTTGCTGGATGCGAAAGGTAGCAACCTCTCAAACAAAGTCGCATTTGAAGGTTTCAACCGCCAGTTAAGCCCGGTAAATCGTCACCTTGCAAGCAAGCTTGTTAATTCAGTACAGAAAGATATTCACGTTTTAATTGCTCAAGCAGAGCAAGAAGTCGCCAAAGAATTGGTGACCGTTCGCGAATCTGCACAGGCTGAAATGGAAAATAGCCTACAAGCTGAATTAAACCGTCTTCAGGCATTAAAAGCGGTGAACCCTAATATTCGAGATGATGAATTAGAGCTAATTGAAAGCCAAATTCAAGATCTCACGGGTTACATTGGTAAAGCACAAATACAACTGGATTCATTACGTCTCATTGTTGTTAGCCATAACTAATGCAACCCTTTTAATCTAGGTTCAAAAGCCGTGTACCAGTCTATTCTGACGCGGCTTTTGTATTTAATTACCTCTATTTTTCAGAGTAAATAATGAAACCGTTACCGCATTTAGACTACCACCCACCCACTGTTCCTTGGTTAGATATTCTTCATCATGATGAAGACATTATCATGCTAAATAAACCGTCAGGCTTGCTATCCAATCCTGGTCGGAATCCAGAACACTACGACAGTGTGTATAGCCGAGTTTTACGTGATTACCCAGAAGCACACATTGTCCATCGCCTTGATATGTCGACTTCGGGTTTGATTATGTTGGCGGTAAACAAAGATGCTGAACGTCATTTGCATGCACAGTTTCGCGAACGTGCTACCCAAAAAGTCTACTATGCCCGCATATGGGGACATCCTGACCAAGACACGGGGACGGTTGATTTACCCTTGATTTGTGATTGGCCGAATAGACCTAAACAAAAAGTTTGTTACGAAGATGGAAAACCATCAGTAACGCATTACGAAGTAGTTGCTCGTGAAGCGCAGACCACACTAGTTCGTTTACACCCTATCACTGGTCGCTCACACCAGCTTCGTGTACATATGCAAGCTTTAGGTCATCCTATAATTGGTGATGAGTTTTATGCCAATGACGAGGCAAATGCGATTGCCGACCGTCTTCATTTACATGCCGCCGAAATAGCTTTTACACACCCTGGCACCAAAGAACCCATTCACTTTTTTGCACCCTGTGAGTTATTTCCTGATGTGCCGATGAAAACCATCGAATTCCTCTCAGCAGATCAAGAAAAATAATATCAAGCCTTGAGAGTTCATCCAGATTTGGTCTTAATATGAATTATTCACCATTCATTACGATCAAATCGGATTTGCTCCCATGAAAAACCATTCATCCATTGAACAACCGTCAGTCTCTGAAACACCCCTCACTCAAGAAATAGTCTTTCTCGATCGTGCGACCATCCCCAAGCATATTCAACTACCATCGCCTAATTTCCCTCATGAATGGCAAGAATTTGCGACAACAAAACCCGACCAAGTCATTCAACGCCTGCAACATGCGACTATCGCGATCGCTAATAAAGTCATTCTTGATGCCGATGTATTGAGCCAATTACCTCAACTGAAAATGATCGCGATCTCTGCAACAGGTACAAACAATGTCGATTTAGCGTACTGCCACCAGCACAACATTACAGTGGCAAACATTCGAGGGTACGCAACAGATTCAGTGCCAGAGCATGTGATCGCCATGATGTTCGCCTTAAAAAGAAACCTGATGGGGTATCACCAAGATATCCAAGCAGGTGTTTGGCAACAGAAGAAGCAATTTTGCTTTTTTACCCACCCTATTTCTGATATTTCGGGATCTACGCTAGGAATCATTGGTAATGGAGGCTTAGGACAAGCTGTAGCAAAGCTAGCTAAAGCGTTAGGTATGGATGTGCTGTACGCGGAGCATAAAGACAAAGAAACCTGTAGAGACGGCTACAGGCCTTTTAATGAAGTCATAGCTCATGCAGATGTCGTGACTTTACATTGCCCATTAAGTGAACACACTCAAAACCTGATCGGCTGCAATGAATTCAATCGTATGAAAACCAATAGTATTTTGATTAACGCAGGTCGTGGTGGATTAGTCGATGAAGGTGCATTAGTGGATGCATTAAAGAATGGTGATATTGCGGGGGCTGGAGTCGATGTATTTACCCAAGAGCCTGCAGATATGAGCAATCCTTTAATTGCCAACGCAGATTTACCCAACCTTATTCTAACCCCGCATGTCGCTTGGGGTTCAGACTCTGCCATTCAAACACTAGCCAATCAATTAATTGACAATATGAATGCCTACGTCGCAGGCAAACCCAAAAATCTTGTCTAGCTTTTACGCTTAGAGCGTTCGATAGCCGAAAAAACGAGAGCCTTGGCTCTCGTTTTTTTAGGTTACATTCAATAGCAACCATACGATTGATTCGCTACGCTGTTGATTACAGTGTATTACTTAAAGCCTTTCTCTTTACGGATCATATCGTAAGCCGCTTGAAGCTCTTGCGCTTTTTGATTAGCGATTTCCATCATTTCTGGTGGTAACCCTTTAGCTGCAAGCTTATCAGGATGATGTTCATTCATTTGTTTACGGTAGGCACGTTTTACTTCTTGTGACGTTGCACTTTCCGTTACACCCAGTATTTCATAGGCATCAGCTAATTGATCACGGGTTGGGGCTTGGCTAAACCCACCACCATGCTGCTGGTTAAACCCACCTTGCTGAAAACGAAATGCCGCTTCTTGCATGTGTAAACGCTGGTCTAACTGGCGTTCAGAGAAACCTAAACTACGCGCAATAACATGTAATAGCTGGCGTTCATTCTGGTGCAACGAGCCATCAGCAAATGCCGCTTGAATTTGCAACTCTAAGAAGAACTGCAGTAAATCGGCTCGCCCTGCACAATTTTGACGGACCTTTGCTAAAGTTTCCTCTAGAGGGAACGCATCTTCTTTGCCTTCACGAAATGCATTTTGCGCCTGACGACGAGCTTCTCCATGCAAATTCATCCGATCCATAATGGCACTGGCAACACGAATTTCTTCTTCTGTTACGTGTCCTTTGGCTTTTGCCATATGACCCATAACAGCAAAGCCAGCATAAAAGAATTCGGCTTGACGTTCCTCACTGTTCGCTCGGTTGGTGCCGAAACCACCAAAGCTGCCGCCACGATAAACATTTCTTCGTGCCTTATCGAACTTATGCCCTAAAAACAGACCTAATAGCAATCCAAATGGACCACCAAGAAGGAAACCAAAAAATGCGCCTAGAATTTTACCCCACACCTGCATTCTATACTCTCTGGTAATTTATTAAATTTATTCAAGGTTTACTCGACACTGTGGCTTGAAAAGATGCCGTCGAGATAAATTTGCATTATGATAGCTGTCATTTATCGGGAATGCTTGTAAAAAGCGCAACCAAATAGCTATGCGCCATAAACTGAGACAGGAATGTTAACCAGATGTCATTAACCTCCCGCAGCTTACTAGCCACCATGATCAGTCTCGCGCTGTATGGTCCGGCTATGGCAAATGAAAATAATAAATTAAGCGAAGATGTCAATGATGAGCTTGCTCTAACCAGTGACAACGTGGATGAGATCGAGTTGGTGCGTGGTGTTTGTATTGCGCCTCAAGATCGCTCAACCGATCCCAACAATGACCCCATAAAAGTCACTGCCGATCACGCTGAAGCTCTCGACAAAACAAAAGTCACCTACACGGGTGATGTCGTTGTACAGCAAGGAAACCGTACCATTGCGGCCGATCAGGCATCTCTTCGCCAGCCTGAAAATATTGTAGTCGCTGAAGGCAACGTCTATTTTCATGACGGTACGCTAGAAGTCGATTCTGACCGCTTACAAAGCGATCTCGACACCGAAGATTCCGAAATGGATCACGCGGTATATAACCTAACCTGTGAACCTGGCCGTGGTGAAGCACGAAGAATCACCAAAACACACGCTCAAGGCACACAGTTTTATCGCATGAAAGATGGGACTTATACCACTTGCCCTACTGAAGATAAAAGTTGGCGCTTCTCTGCGACCACATTGGAGCGAGAAGGCGATTCACCTTTTGCCGATCTTTATAATGCCCGTTTTGAAGTACTTGATGTGCCCGTTTTCTATTTACCGTACCTTCGCGTACCGGTCGGTAAAGAGCGTTTAACAGGGTTCTTATACCCGTCTGTCAGTTATGGCTCTCGTGATGGTTTCGAGTTTGAAACCCCATTTTATTGGAATATCGCCCCAAATTACGATTTAACCTTAACGCCAAAGTACATGAGTAATCGTGGGCTGCAGCTTAATACTGATTTCCGCTATCTAACGGAATTTGGTCAAGGCTCATTAAAAGGCGAATATCTAGCCAGCGATAAAGCCGCTGATGATAACGACTCTCGCTGGGCATTTAACTACTCGCATAATGGTACGTACAAAAGCCATTGGTTATTTGAGGTTGATTACAGTAAAACCAGTGATTTCGACTATTTTACTGATATTGATTCTAGTATCGGTAACCGTGAAGACAACAACTTATTACAAACCGCTGAAGTGTCTTATCGTGAACAATATTGGGATTCAACCCTACGGGTACGAGACTTCCAACCGCTGACCGAAACCGGCCAAGGTTCACAATACCGTTTAATGCCGCAGCTCGAGTTTAACTATTACCGCCCTAACTTGCCTTACGAATTAGATTTTTCGATGGCGAGCAGCATCAGTAGTTTTGCCAACGATGCTACGAATAAACCAGACGCGACCCGTGTTCATCTTGAACCGACATTAACTTTACCGTTCGCAACACCTTGGTGGTCGTTAACCTCGGAAGCAAAGTTACTTTATACTTATTACAATCAAGATCTTAAAAGCTATTCTCGTGACGGGTTAGAAGAAACAGTATCACGTACCATTCCTACGGCGCGTATTCACAGTGGCTTATACCTGGAACGTGATACATCGATCTGGGGACAGGATTACACCCAAAGTTTAGAGCCTCAAATTCAATACCTTTATGTGCAAGATAAAGACCAAACTGGAATTTACAACCCAGTTAATGATGACGGTGGTGGTTACGACAGCACCCGTTTACAACAAGACTACTATGGCCTGTTCAGTGATAAAACCTACAGCAGCGTCGATTACGTTGCTCCTGCGAATCAATTCACTGTCGGTGCATCAACGCGCTATTTTGATGGTAACTTTAAGGAACGATTTACCCTTTCCTTAGGTCAGATATTCTATATCGATAAACCAACAGTGGATGACGAAGTAGAAAGTTATTCAGCCACAGCCCTTGAAACGGAATTTAATTATGCCGACTGGCTCTTCTTGAAAGGCTCTATGCAATATGATGCCAGCGATAAAGAAGTACAAATAGCCAACGGGGCGATTGAGTACCGAGAAAATGGGGTGTATATCCAGCCCAACTACCGCTATGTATCGAGTAGCTATTTGGATAAATACGTCACCAACCCCAACTCCGTTAATGATAGCGGTGAGCAAGATGGTATATCTCAGTTGGGGCTTTCGACCGGGTTCCCATTACACGGTGGGATCAGCGTACGTGCTGATTACTTCCATGATTTGAATGTAAACAAAATGGTCGAAGGTCAAGTCGGCCTAACATACCGTTCAGCTTGTTGGTTAATTGGTTTGACCTACAACAAGTATGCCTCAAGCTCGTTAGGTTCAAGTAATACCGAGTATGACAATAACGTATCACTCACCTTCAGCCTGCTTGGTTTACAAGGTGCGAAGCCATTTGGTGCATCAAGTGATACGGGTAATGCGATGTCGTACGGCAATTCATTCTCTTTAAATAATTAATTCAATTACGAACTGATTCGTAATTGCAAAAATAGATGGAACGTAGATGAAAAAGTGGAAATCTTCTTTGCTAGGTATAGCAATCTGGAGCTTGGCTGCAAGCAGCATGGCTGCCCCCAAGGAACTTGATAAAGTCGTAACACTCGTCAATGACAGTGTGATCTTACAAAGTGATGTCAATGCGATGCTGCAAACGGTACGCATCAATGCAGCAGAGCAGAATCAACCGCTACCCGATAATGCTTTATTGACTGAACAGGTAATGGAAAAGCTAATCATTGAAACACTGCAACTACAGCAAGCAGAGCAATTTGGTATTCGTATTGACGATACTCGACTTGATCAAGCCATTGCTGAAGTTGCCAAAGAACGTAAGCTAACTATTCCTCAACTTCAGCAAGAGCTAGAGAAAAGTGGAATATCTTACTCTATCTTTCGCGAGCAAATGCGTCGTGATATGACCGCAAGTGAAGCACGTACTATTCAGGTGCGTCGTCGTATCAATATTTTACCGCAAGAAGTTGAAATGCTGGCTGAACAACTCAACAAACAAACATTACAAACCGTTCAATTCAATATTAGTCATATCCAATTACGAGTTGAAGAAGGGGCAACAAAAGAGCAGCGTGAAGAAACTCAACAACAAGCACAACAAATTGTTGATGAATTGAAAAATGGCGCCGACTTCGCAAACCTCGCTTACAGCTACTCTAAAGGGCCAAAAGCACTACAAGGTGGTGAATGGGGCTGGATGCGTCAGGAAGAAATGCCAACAATTTTTGCTGACCAAATTAAATCAAATGGCAAAGGCGCGATTATTGGTCCATTCCGCAGCGGTGTGGGTTATCACATTATTAAAGTAAATGATGTAAAAGGATTAGAAACGGTTTCTGTTACTGAAATTAATGCACGTCATATTCTAATCAAAACGTCGGTTATTTTAAGTGATGAAGGGGCAAAACGTCAGTTAGAAAAAGTCCGCCAAGACATCTTAGCGGGTCGACAGACTTTTGCTGATGAAGCTCAAAAATTAAGTTCAGATCCAGGCTCTGCTGCGAATGGTGGCGAACTAGGTTGGCAAACACCTGACCTATACGTACCTGAGTTTAAAGATAAAATTGAAACACTACCAAAAGATACAATAAGCGAACCATTCAAAACGGTTCATGGTTGGCACATCGTGGAAGTACTTGATCGCCGTAATGTCGACCGCACCGATGCAGCAATGAAAAATCGCGCTTATCGCATTCTCTTTAGCCGTAAATTTAATGAAGAAGCGCAAGCATGGTTACAAGAATTACGTGCAGGTGCTTACATCGAACAACTAGGAACGAATGATGACCAAGGTTAAACGCATTGTTATTACCCCTGGCGAACCTGCTGGAATTGGTCCAGATTTAATCATCGCATTAGTCCAACATGCTTGGTCACACGAGCTTGTTATTTGTGCTAACGCTCAGCTTATGGTAGAACGTGCAGCCCAATTGGGATTACCGTTAGAAGTGAAGCACTACGATGCCACACTTCCAGCGCAGCCACATCAGGCTGGTACTTTGATTGTAGCTAATCACGAATTAAACGCACCCGTTATTACTGGTGAGTTAAATGAACAAAATGGTCACTACGTACTGCAGACATTAGAGCATGCCGCACAAGGTTGTTTAAGTGGTGAATTTGCAGCACTAGTAACAGGGCCTGTTCATAAAGGTGTGATTAACCGCGCAGGGGTATCTTTTAGTGGTCACACTGAATTTTTCGCTCAACAAGCGAATACTGCGCAAGTTGTTATGATGTTGGCAACCGAAGGATTACGCGTCGCATTAGTGACGACACATATTCCTTTGGCGTACGTATCTCAAGCGGTAACTGAAGATCGTTTACAACAAGTAATCCGAATTTTGCATGCCGATTTAGTCAGTAAGTTTGGGATCGAGAATCCAAAAATTTACGTTTGTGGCTTAAATCCACATGCGGGTGAAGATGGATGTTTAGGGCGGGAAGAAATCGAAGTGATTACTCCGGCTCTCGATAAACTTCGTCAACAAGAAGGCATGAATCTAGTAGGTCCATTACCTGCAGATACAATCTTCAATGAAAAATATTTAGCCGATGCAGATACTGTATTAGCTATGTATCACGATCAAGGGCTACCAGTGCTGAAATATAAAGGCTTTGGTAAAGCGGTCAACATTACGCTAGGTCTGCCCTTCATCAGAACGTCAGTAGATCATGGTACCGCACTGGAACTCGCAGGTACTGGACAGGCGGATATCGGTAGCCTTTGGACAGCGCTATCGCACGCCCTCGAATTGGTAGAAAAACAAGCATGAGCAGCGATCAAGTCCACCTAGGTCACCGCGCCCGTAAGCGCTTTGGCCAGAATTTTTTGAATGACCCATACATCATTGACGGTATTGTTTCGTCGATCAACCCGCTACCAGGCCAAAATCTGGTAGAAATTGGCCCAGGCCTTGGTGCTATTACTGAACCTGTTGGTAGGCTTGTAGATAAGTTCTCAGTTATTGAGCTCGATCGCGACCTTGCTAAGCGTTTACGTCATCATCCTGATTTGGCTGATAAGTTAACGATTTATGAAGGCGATGCAATGCGCTTCGACTTCACGCAACTTATTAAACCAAATAATAAATTGCGTATTTTTGGTAATTTACCTTACAACATCTCAACACCGTTGATGTTCCACCTTTTCACTTTCCACGAACATGTGGAAGATATGCACTTTATGTTGCAAAAAGAAGTGGTGAACCGTCTGGCTGCGGGTCCTGGCTGTAAAGCCTATGGACGCTTAACGGTAATGGCGCAGTACTACAGCCGAGTAACACCGGTATTAGAAGTACCGCCAGAATCATTTACACCAGCACCAAAAGTGGATTCTGCCGTTGTTCGTTTAACGCCATATGAAGTATTACCACACCCATGTACTAACCTTAAGTGGCTAGACCGTGTTTGTCGTGAAGGCTTTAACCAGCGTCGTAAAACGATTCGTAACTGCTACAAAGCATTATTAACCGTTGAACAATTAGAAAACTTAGGAGTAAATCCTGGGCTACGTCCAGAAAATATTACTCTTCAGCAGTTTGTTGCGATGGCAAACTGGTTAGATGCGAACCACCAAAACGCATAAAACGACGAGGGAAAGTATCATGCACTCAGCGATACATTTTACAATTCCTCGACTCTACGCTATTTAGCTCAGTTATCTGTATTCACAGATACTGATCTAAATAGCTATGAGATAAATCGTTACCTCCGCCAGAAGAAAGGAAGCATTATTTTGAGCGCGAATTCCCCCCCAACAATAAAATGCAACGTCGTTACTCACTATATTGAGGAACAGTCTGAACCTGACAATCAGCGTTATGTTTTCTCATATACCATCACGATTAGAAATCTAGGTAAGGGTACCGCCAAGTTATTAAGTCGTTATTGGCTAATAACCGATGCGAACGGCAAGCGACTCGTGATTGAAGGTGAAGGTGTGGTTGGTGACCAACCAGAGATAAAGATGAACGAAGAATATACTTATACCAGCGGTACGATCATTGAAACGCCACTTGGTGTAATGCAAGGTCACTACGTCATGGGTACTGAAGATGGCGAAACCTTTAATGCAGAAGTATCTCCGTTTAGGTTAGCAATACCCAATATTCTCCATTAAGGAATTGTATGGCAACCTACCTTGTCGGTGATATTCAAGGTTGTTTAGACGATCTTATTTATCTTCTTGAAAAAGCTAAATTTAACCCTAAACATGATGAACTGTGGTTGGCTGGCGATCTTGTTGCGAGAGGGCCAAAGTCGCTAGAAACATTACGTTTTGTGAAAAATTTAGATCGCTCCGCTACCATTGTTTTAGGCAATCATGACCTGCATTTATTAGCGACAGCTAATGGTATTACCAAGCCTAAGAAGAAAGATAAAATTCAAGCTATTTTAGACGCGCCAGACTCAGTAGAGTTGCTAGAATGGCTGCGGAAACAGCCCCTTTTTGCTAACCACCCAACATTACCTTTTGCCATGTCACATGCGGGGATTCCACCTCAATGGAACTTATCGCAAACGCAACAGTACGCCCGTGAGGTCGAAGTTTGCTTACAGTCAGATGATTACCTATGGCTGCTAAAAAATATGTATGGCAGTGGTCCCGATTTTTGGTCCAACGAACTCATTGGTATTGAGCGATACCGTTTTACGATTAATGCCCTTACTCGGATGCGTTTTTGCTACCCTGATGGGCGATTAGATATGGCATGTAAGTTATCCCCTAACGATCCAGACGTGGGCGAACTTGTGCCTTGGTTTTATCTTCCACGTCACCAAGCATTAAATAAAAAAATAATCTTTGGTCATTGGGCTGCATTATGTGGTCATGAAGATGAGAAAGTCATTGGGCTCGATACGGGGTGTGTCTGGGGAAATAGCATGACATTGTTACGTTGGGAAGATAATGCACGCTTTGAAAAAGCGTGCCCAGTTCATGCGGGTTAATTCATGAAATAAACCTATAATCCAATGAGATAGTCAGCTGTCAGTTTCATATAAATAACACTGACAGCTAATCGCTTAAGTAAGCTAAATGTGACGTTCTAAAATCACAAATTGCATATCATGCGCATTCTTTTCATCAGCAGAATAGTGCTCAGTATGACTTTTAATCCAACCTTCTCCCCAATCTGGGAAGCAGGTATCACCATCAACATCAAGATCGATAAACGTTAAATAAAGACGATCAGCGCTTGGTAAGCACGCCTCATAAATACTGCCACCACCAATGATCATTAACTCTTCAATATCGCCCGCAACACGCTTTGCCGCTTCGATATCAGCAACAACTGTAATACCTTCGGCACTAAACGCAGGATTACGACTAATAACAATATTCAAACGACCAGGTAAAGGGCGACCAATTGATTCAAACGTTTTCCGCCCCATCACAATTGGCTTACCCAAGGTAGATTTCTTAAACCATGCAAAATCTGCTGGTAAATGCCATGGCATCGCATTATCTTTACCAATAACTCGATCTTTGGCCATAGCTGCGATCATACTGATCTTCACTTCATACCTCCTTAAGTAACACCATAGATAATTTATACCACTGACCGGCGACGATAAAACAATAGCCCTGGCATTGCCAGCCCAATAGCTAAAGCAGCTACAATAAATACAGCCTTCAGAACATTTTCTATCATCAAGCCCCATAATTCGACACTGTAGCCACTATGATTAATTTCAACCAATGCGATCATCGCTTTAAACGCAAACACGCCGGGTACCATAGGAATCATTGCTGCAACAGTAAAGACTTTAGGGTGGGCAAGAAAACGATGTGACCAATGCACACCAATCATACCGACTAACGTTGCTGCACCTAAGGTTGCCCATTCAATCGGTACACCCCAGTGCAATAATACAAAGCGGCAGCCATGGCCTAACGCCCCACCAATAGCACAATACTTTAAAGCTTTTTGAGGTACATTAAATACCAGCGCAAAACCAACGGCTGGGATCATAGAGAAAAACATATCGTTAAGTAATGCCATAAAAAAATCAAGATTGATCATGACAACCACCCCCATACACCGAGTACATTCATCGCAGCAACAATCCCCATACTGGTCGATAATGTTAACAAGCTAGCTAAAGTCCAACGTGCTATACCCATATTCGAATATCCCTTCACCATATCAGAAATGGCATTAATTAAAGGGAAGCCAGGAACGAGCATTAATACAGATGATGCCATCGCCAAAAAGGGGGTTTCACCAATTTGGTATACTTGACCTAAGCCCGAAATCAAGGTCGTGACAAAGGCTGTAACACCAAAATTAACAAGCGGATTGAAGTGACAATGGGCAATTTCTTGTCGCACAAACATCCCTACAGAAGAAGCAATAAACGTCAGAATAAATACTGGCCAATCACCACCCGCTAACCGGCTAAACGCAGCACAAGACAAGCCTATCATTACAATAACCAGAAAACGGTTATATCGCAGAGGTTTGATCTTTTCTAAACGATGATGCACGCTGTATATATCTAATAACCCTCGTTCAGCCATAATGCAAACTCGCTGGATATCGGTCACGACTTGCATATTTATCCCACGATCTTGGCAGCGACGTGTCGTGGTAATACAACGTCCGTGATTCAGAGTCGTGATGACCATAGAGCTTGCAGACAGCGACACCTCAACACTCTCAACGCCCAAGGCTACACCTAAGCGACAGGTTACATCAGTGACTAGCGTGCTTTCAGCACCGTGCTGGAGCAGCTTCTGTCCTGCAGCTACAGCCAACCGTGATACTTCTCTTTGTTCAGGCTCTGATAACCGCCTCAATCCCGTTGTCATGCTATTCCCTTAGTTCATTCATTACAGCAGCTATAATGACTCATCAATCATATTCTACTTAAAGTACCATTAAGAATAATTATCAGACAAATCGATTATTGCCTTGTTGATTAGACACAAAAAAACCGCTCATAAGAGCGGCTTTCATTACGATAATCAGTGTAAGCTATTTTGATGGCTAATGATTACGGCTTGTAGATGATCTCTACGTCGTAATCATCTTCATTCCAGTTATCCCAGTCATCATCATCGTCATCATCTTCTTCAGCTTTTTTAATTTGCTCAGCGTGATAATCGTCCCACTTAAATTCAACCTTCTCAACTTTCTCTTCAACTTCGTCAAACTTATTCTGAGGAAGTGATTCGATCGTTGTCATTAGGTCGTAAGTTAGTTCTTTAGTACCGTCACGAGTAAGTGCAGAGATACAGTAGTAATCTCCTTCCCACGCTAACGCTTCTAAAACTTCGCTAATTTTCGCTTGTGTATCTTCTTCTGACAACAAATCAACTTTGTTGAAGATAATCCAACGCGGTTTATTTGCTAACTTATCACTGTATTTGTCCAGCTCGTTAATAATTGTAAATGCATTCTCAATTGGGTCTGAACCATCAGCAGGTAGCAAATCAATCATGTGCAGCAGTACACGACAACGCTCTAGGTGCTTAAGGAAACGAATACCTAGACCTGCGCCATCAGCAGCACCTTCAATCAAACCAGGAATATCAGCAACAACGAAACTACGCTCAGCATCAACACGCACAACACCTAAGCTAGGAATCAAGGTGGTGAATGGATAATCAGCAACTTTCGGCTTAGCAGCAGATACAGAGCGAATGAAGGTAGATTTACCGGCATTAGGTAAGCCAAGCATTCCTACATCAGCAAGTAACAGTAGTTCAAGACGTAAATGACGAATTTCACCTTTACTGCCCATTGATTTTTGTCGAGGAGCACGGTTCACAGATGACTTAAAGCGTGTGTTACCAAGACCGTGGAAACCGCCTTTAGCAACCATCACTTTAACGCCGTGATCCGTTAAGTCAGCAATGACTTCACCCGTCTCTTCGTCGATCGCGCGAGTACCAACAGGAACAGTCAAGATCTTATCTTCACCACGATGACCCGTACAGTTACCACCACGACCATTTTCGCCACGTTCAGCAGCATGGAAGCGCTCAAAACGGAAATCAATCAATGTATTAACGTTTTCATCTGCGAGTAGGTAGACGTCACCACCATCACCGCCATCACCGCCGTCAGGACCGCCTCGAGGCACATACTTTTCAGTACGGAAACTAACGGTACCGTTACCACCGTCGCCAGCATCAGCTCGAATTACCGCTTCATCTACAAACTTCATCTTTTTCTCCGCACTGTGGCGTTTAACATACGAGTCTGACTTACTTACATGCTTTACGCACATTAAATTAATCAGATTGTATTAATCATTGTAATGGACCTTGGCTATTTGTGCTGGCGAATAATTTTATGGCCAATTGCACAAAACATGGCACTGCTCACCACAACCATTGCACCGAGATACCCTAAAGTATTAAGGTCTGCCGCGACAAAAAATTGTGGCCAAATCAAACTAGCAAGGTCTACAAATAATATCGTAAACAAGGGAGCAAGGGTAATAACCGCACTCACTTGTGAGGCTTGCCAACGTGCCATTGCTTCAGCAAATGCACCGTATCCTACAAGCGTATTAATACAGCAGAACATCAACATGCCCAACTGTCTCGAATCCATTAATAAAAGCTGCTCTGGTTGAGCCATCGGCATAAGCATTAATGCACAGATCACATAGATCATTAGTAAGATCTGAGGTGAACTGAACTGCTTAAGCAAGCACTTTTGTGCCAGCGCATAAACAACCCAAACTAAAGCGGCGACGACAGCTAATAATACGCCAAGCGTATATCCTGTAAAACTCGTTAATAAATCAACTAGCTTCTCATTAAAAAACAGGAGCAAACCGAACACCAGGCATGACACACCAATTATTTGGTGTGCGCCTAACTTTTCTTTAAACAGCCATACACTCGACAATAACAAAATGACGGGAGCCAACTGAATAATGACCTGAACCACTGAAGGGTCTAGGAATTTTAATGCACTGTTATACAGTACAAAGTTACCAGCAAGACCAATACTACCCAGCAATAACAGACCAATGTCTGGAAGACTAGCAGATTTAACTTGAGGTAATTGCTTTCGCCAAAATAACCAAGCACCTAAACCAATAGAAGCAGTTACAAAGCGGTACCAAACGATGGTAAAAGGATCCATCACTTCTACAGCTTGTTTCATGGCTATGGGCAAAGCCCCCCAAAAAACAGCCGTTGTCAGTGCTAAAGCCATACCAGCTGCAGGGTTATGAGTAGACATAAACCCTCCATAAATAAAAAGCCCCGCCAGTAGGCAGGGCTTTAAGATTCGTTACGAGGCTAAATTAAGCAGCTTCGATAGTTACGAATTTGCGGTTTTTAGGACCTTTAACTTCGAACTTAACTTTACCGTCAGTAAGTGCGAATAGTGTGTGGTCTTTACCCAAACCAACGTTAGTGCCTGCGTGGAACTTAGTACCACGTTGACGAACGATGATGTTACCTGCAAGAACAGATTCACCACCGAAGCGCTTAACACCTAAACGTTTACTTTCTGAATCGCGGCCGTTATTAGTAGAACCGCCAGCTTTTTTGTGTGCCATCTTTAAATTCTCCTAGTTATTAAGCGCTGATGCCAGTGATTTTGACTTCAGTGAACCACTGACGGTGGCCCATTTGCTTACGAGAATGCTTACGACGACGGAACTTAACGACTTTAATCTTATCGCCACGACCGTGCGTTACAACTTCAGCAGTCACTTTACCACCAGTTACGAATGGTGCACCAACTGTTACTTCTTCACCGTTAGCAACTAAAAGAACGCAATCAAACTCAACGTTTGCGCCAGTTTCAGCTTCTAGTTTTTCCAAGCGCAAGGTTTGACCTTCGCTTACTCGGTGTTGCTTACCACCACTTTGGAAAACAGCGTACATGTCTTACTCCGCTTCTCCGCATAGGCCATTTGCCACGTAAATTTTGGGCAATGGGTATGCGCTTAATCTTGTCATCAATAGGGCGCGAATGTTACGTGAAAATGACGCTTCTGGCAACCCATTAAAGAAAGAAAATTGGTGGAAAGGTGTTCAATAATTTAAGCGGTCTCATTATGATTAATCGGGGTTATGAATAAAGATATAATTTAGTGTAAGATTCCATAACTGTTTTGAATAATTCTCCGCCTTAAGCGGCCAACAATTTTGCTGGATGTATAATGGATTTTAAAGCTATCCAAGCGCTCACCGCCAACGATATGGCGGAAGTTGACGCGAAGATACAAGCACAACTGAACTCAGATGTAGCTCTTATTAATCAACTAGGCTTTTACATTGTAAGCGGCGGTGGCAAACGCTTACGTCCGATGCTTGTCGTTCTTGCCGCTCGTGCTTTGGGCTATCAAGGAGACAAACATATAACGGCTGCTGCATTTGTAGAATTTATTCATACTGCGACATTGTTACATGACGACGTTGTTGATGAATCAGACATGCGCCGTGGTAAAGACACAGCCAATGCTGCATTTGGTAATGCTGCTAGCGTTCTTGTCGGGGATTACATTTATACCCGTTCATTTCAGATGATGACGAGCCTTAGATCATTAAAGATCCTCGATGTCATGAGTGAAGCAACAAATGTGATCGCGGAAGGTGAAGTTCAACAGCTAATGAACTGCAATGATCCTAATACGACTGAAGATAACTATATGCAAGTTATCTACTCTAAAACGGCTCGCCTTTTTGAAGCTGCAACTCAGATTTCTGCGATTATCACAGAATCCTCTACTGAAGTTGAAATTGCACTGCAAGACTATGGTCGTTACCTCGGTACTGCTTTTCAGCTCATTGACGATGTGTTGGATTATGTCGCAGATGGCAAGGAAATGGGTAAAAACGTGGGTGATGACCTTTCTGAAGGTAAACCAACCCTTCCACTGCTACATGCTATGCATAATGGTAATGAAGCGCAGTCAGCCATGATTCGTGAAGCGATTGAAAAATCCAACGGTATGGACAAACTAAACGAAATTCTTGCCGCCATGCACGAAGCTGGCTCTTTGGAGTACACTCAGCAACGCGCGGAAGAAGAAGCCGACAAAGCAATCGCAGCACTAGCACCCATTGCTGAATCTGATTACAAAGAAGCGTTGATCCAACTCGCTCATTTAGCGGTTAAACGTACAAAGTAAAATAGATCTTTCGATAAAAGCCTGCCTCGTGCAGGCTTTTTTATGCCTCAATGATCTTCACTGTGATCTATATGCCAATATCTGATCGTGCCTATACTTGAATGAACGAAGACCGCTTCAGCATGTAAAGTAACAGGAGGCGTTATGCAAATTAAAGATCTAAAGCAGGGGATGTGGATCGAGTGCCAGCAGGGGGTGGCTGAAATCATTTCAATTGATCAAGCGCATAACTCAGTGATCATTGAAAACAGAGACGATCATACTCGCAATACCATAAAATACGATGACATTAGCGATCAACCGCAACTTCATACAGGTTGCGACAGTTACTATTAACGGAGCTAGTCATTAAATTGATGTACATTGCAAATCTTAACGCATAAAAAAGCGGCATATATAATGCCGCTTTTTGATGAACGTTATATGCTACTACTATTTAGCAGCAAACTCTTCACCTAGTGTAATATCTGAAGTCAGAGTATCTAGCATGTTATTTAGTGCTTCTTGTTCAAAAGTACTTAACTTGCCGTAATCCATCACTTCTTCTACACCTTCTTTACCTAATAGAACTGGCTGTGCAAAGAAACGGGCATGCTTACCGTCACCTTCAACATAAGCACACTCAACAATACCTTGTTCGCCTTGTAGGGCGCGAACAAGTGAAAGACCAAAGCGATAAGCCGCTTGACCCATAGATAGTGTTGCAGACCCCCCACCCGCTTTAGCTTCTACTACTTCAGTACCTGCATTTTGAATGCGTGGCGTTAATGCTTTAATTTCTTCTTCAGAAAACTCAACACCTTCAACTTGAGACAATAAAGGTAGAATAGTTACACCTGAGTGGCCACCAATAACAGGTACTTGAATGTCACTTGGTTTTTTACCTTTTAATTCAGCTACAAATGTCTCTGAACGAATAATATCGAGCGTTGTGATACCAAATAAACGACGTTTATCGTATACCCCTGCTTTTTTCAATACATCTGCAGCAATCGCCACTGTTGTATTTACAGGGTTCGTAATAATACCGACGCATGCTTTAGGACATACTACAGCAATTTTTTCAGCTAAAGATTTAATGATACCCGCATTGACGTTGAAAAGGTCAGAACGATCCATTCCAGGTTTACGTGCAACACCAGCAGAGATTAATACAACATCAGCACCTTCCAGTGCAGGCGTTGGATCGACACCGCCATAACCCTTAATAGAAACAGGAGTTGGGATATGGCTAAGATCAGCCGCAACACCAGGAGTTACTGGTGCGATATCATATAGCGCAAGATCAGAACCTGCAGGTAAGCCGTTTTTCAACAGTAAAGCCAATGCCTGGCCAATACCACCTGCAGCACCAATTACAGCAACTTTCATTTTCGTTCTCCTTTACGATAGAAGTATAATTTCAGACCTGCTAAAGACGTTATAGCAAGCAATTGTTAAATACAATCGAACACAATCAGCTTTGCGAAGTCACGCACTCTCATCATAAGGTGGGCTTACTACGTGCGACAAGGAAAAGAATGAATGAATAACACTTACACCACAAAATTTATTCATCGCAACAAACAACAACACTGCATAACAGATCAAATAAGTTGTACGAAAAGATATTGACCGAGCCTATAACAGTGATTGAAACGTCAGTTTCAATGAACACTGTTTGCTACTAACCAACAGGTTATGCAAAAATACGTCACCTCGTCCCTGTACATAAAATTTACTTATGCGAAATTCAGATAAACAAGAACGCTTAATTAAAGCATTCAAAGCTATTCTAAAAGAAGAAAAGTTCAGCTCCCAAGGTGAAATTGTTGATGCCTTGAAAGCTCAGGGGTTCGACAACATCAACCAATCTAAGGTCTCCCGCATGCTGACCAAGTTCGGTGCTGTCCGTACTCGTAATGCAAAAATGGAGATGGTCTATTGTTTACCAATTGAACTAGGTGTGCCGACAACTACAAGTCCTTTAAAGGAACTCGTAATGGAAGTGGGTCATAACAGCGCCCTAGTTGTCATTCATACTGGCCCTGGTGCCGCACAAGTTATCGCTCGCTTACTGGATTCACTAGGTAAAGCAGAAGGTATCCTTGGTGTTGTTGCAGGTGATGATACAATTTTCATCACCCCAACCAACACAACAACAACAGAAGAGCTCTTTAATTCTGTGTGTGACCTTTTCGATTACAGCATCTAATCAAAAATTGGGGGCTTCCGGCCCCCATTAAATGAGATAAAGCTCACAATCAAGAAAACTTATTCCTCCTCGTTAAAACACTACCAAGCAACTGATAAAAAAGACAAATAATAATAAACAGCCAATTCCCCCTCACCTTTTCATCAAATATTTGGTGCATCTTTGTTAACACGGTTTTAAATATTTCCATCATTTTTGCTATTATCTTGCTGATTTACTTCCGCAAGGATGCCTTTCCATGATGGAAAAGATTTCCTAACTGGAGATAACTACAACCAATAAGGGACAAGCATGGCATTTAAAAAACTACTAAAAATGAGTGCACTAGCGGGCGTTGTAATGACAGCTGGCATGGTTAACGCTCAAGAATTCGTAACCATTGGTACTGGCTCTGTTACTGGTGTTTATTACCCAACAGGCGGCGCTATTTGTAAACTAGTCAATAAAAGCAGCAAAGAGCACAATGTTCGTTGTTCTGTAGAATCGACAGGTGGTTCTATCTATAACGTCAATACAATGCGTGCTGGCGAATTAGATTTTGGTATTGTTCAATCAGATTGGCAGTACCACGGTTATAACGGTACAAGTAAATTTGAAAAACAAGGACCGTACAAGAAATTGCGTGCTGTATTCTCATTACATACAGAACCATTCAACATCATCGCCCGTACTGATGCCGGTATTGATAGCGTTGAAGATTTAAAAGGCAAGCGCGTAAATATTGGTAATCCAGGTTCAGGTGACCGTGCAACAATGGGGGTTGTAATGGACGCCCTAGGTTGGACTAACGCTGACTTTAAACTCACGTCAGAATTAAAAGGTTCTGAGCGCTCACAAGCACTTTGTGATAATAAAATTGACGCCTTTGTCTATGTTGTTGGTCACCCAAACGGTTCAATCAAAGAAGCTACAACATCTTGTGATGCGAAGCTAATACCTGCAACAGGCGCTGCAATTGAAAAAATTGTTGCTGATAACCCGTACTACACAACAACAACAGTACCAGGTGGCATGTATAAAGGCTCAAACGAAGATGTAAACAGCTTCGGTGTTGCAGCAACGATGGTTTCTACAACAGATGTTTCTGATGAAGTCGTTTACGAAGTAGTAAAAGCCGTATTTGAAAACTTCAGCACCTTCAAACGTCTACACCCAGCATTTGCTAACTTGAAGAAAGAAGACATGATCAAAAATGGTCTATCTATCCCTCTTCACCCAGGTGCAATCCGCTACTACAAAGAAGCTGGTCTTCTTCCAAAATAATCAAGATTGACTACATTTAAGAGGCACTCCGCTGCCCCCATGCGCCGCGATTGCGGCGCATGTTATTTAACATGCCCATAAAAAATCATAAAAAACAGGATGCTGCATGACGAAAACAACAGACACGTCACCAGATGTTCAAGACATGGTGGCACAAGCAGATACTGGTGCACGAAACCCCGCTGGTATTGCTGGGCGTATTTTATGGTTAGTTCCACTGTGTTGGTCACTATTCCAATTATGGTACGCATCACCACTCCCATTTATTTTTAACTTTGGCATCCTTAACGATACCGAAGCACGTTCAGTACACCTCTCTTTTGCTATTTTTCTTGCGTTTACCGCTTACCCTGCTCTAAAAAACTCGCCACGCAATCATATTCCAGTTGTTGATTGGATCCTGGCGTTAGCGGGCAGTTTTGCCGCTGGTTATATCTACATTTTCTATACCAGCCTCGCTGAACGTTCAGGCGCTCCTACTCAAATAGATATTGTGGTTGCGGTAATGGGCATGATCCTATTACTTGAAGCAACTCGTCGTGCACTTGGTCCGCCTCTAATGGTTGTCGCAGCTGTCTTCTTGCTGTACACCTTTGGTGGCCCACATATGCCAGATGTTATTGCACATAAAGGGGCTAGTCTAAATAAGGCAATGTCTCATTTGTGGCTAACTACAGAAGGGGTATTTGGTGTTGCACTTGGCGTATCAACCTCCTTCGTCTTCTTATTTGTATTATTTGGTGCAATGTTAGAGCGAGCCGGAGCTGGGGCTTATTTCATTAAAGTCGCATTCTCTTTATTAGGTCATATGCGTGGCGGGCCAGCTAAAGCCGCCGTTGTTGCATCAGGTTTATCAGGGTTAGTATCTGGCTCATCAATCGCGAACGTTGTTACCACTGGTACCTTTACGATTCCATTGATGAAGCGCGTCGGATTCTCCGGCGAAAAAGCCGGGGCCGTTGAGGTCGCAGCGTCAACTAATGGACAGCTTACTCCACCAATCATGGGTGCGGCAGCATTCCTAATGGTTGAGTATGTCGGTATTTCTTATGTCGAAGTTATTAAAGCGGCAATTTTACCTGCATTAATTTCGTATATTGCCTTGCTATATATTGTCCACCTTGAAGCCTGTAAAGCAGGTATGACTGGGCTACCACGTCGTTATAAGCCAACCATGGCACAAAGCTTATTATCATTTGTGGTCACGATACTGGGTCTGATAGTGATCAGTGGTGCGGTTTATTACGGTATCGGCTGGACAAAAGATGTATTCGGCACAGCTGCAACGCCAATGATTGCTGTTGCGATTTTAATTGCCTATGTTGCTTTGATAAAAGTCTCGGCTAACTATCAAGATCATACGATGGAAAGCCCAGATGAAGAGCTAACCGAAGTGCCAGAACCAGGCCCTACGATTAAATCTGGTCTGTATTTCTTATTGCCTATCGTTGTACTGGTTTGGTGCTTAACCGTTGAACGCTTTTCTCCTGGTCTCTCTGCGTTTTGGGCAACCGTCTTTATGATTTTCATTTTACTAACACAGCGCCCATTATTGGCACTGTTTAATAAAGAAAAAACATTAACCGATGCCGCACGCGAAGGTGCTAATGATCTCATCGAAAGTCTTGTTTCTGGTGGCAGAAACATGATCGGTATCGGTGTCGCAACAGCAGCGGCAGGTGTCGTGGTAGGCGTAGTTACACTAACGGGTATCGGCTTGGTAATGACTGATTTTGTCGAGTTCATTTCAGGCGGAAACATCATGTTAATGCTGCTATTTACGGCAATTATTAGCTTAATATTAGGAATGGGGCTGCCAACAACCGCGAACTACATCGTAGTATCAACGCTAATGGCACCCGTTATTGTGACGCTTGGGGCACAAAGCGGGCTCATTATTCCGTTAATTGCAGTGCACCTATTCGTATTCTATTTTGGTATTCTTGCCGACGATACGCCACCTGTCGGTCTTGCCGCTTTTGCCGCCGCAGCGATTGCCAAATCTGACCCCATAAGAACTGGTATTCAAGGCTTTACCTACGATATTCGAACCGCGATTTTACCCTTTATGTTTATCTTCAATACGCAATTATTGTTGATCGACATTGATTCCTGGTGGCACCTCACCCTTACTATCGTATCAGCCGTTATAGCAATGTTAACCTTCTCTGCCGCGACACAAGGTTGGTGGTTTACCAAAACGAAATGGTGGGAAGTCGCATTACTCCTCTTAATTACCTTCTCATTATTCCGCCCTGGTTATTGGTGGGATATGGTCTACGATGCCAAGCATGAAATGCCAGGTACATTGATCGTCGACGCTGCAGATAAGTTAGCGGTTGGCCAACCTCTTGAATTACAAGTCAGTGGTGAAAACTTAGAAGGTAAGTTTATTACTAAGCATGTACTGTTACCATTTGATGAAGATGCCATTGATCCCAATGATCGCATTGCATCAACAGGGCTGATGCTACGTCAAGACGGTGAAAAAATGATTGTTGATATGATTGAGTTTGGTAGCTCTGCAGAAGCAGCAGGTATCGACTTTGATTGGGAAATCACGAAAGTGAGCCTTCCGGCAGTCAGACCAATGAAAGAATGGGTTTTTGTTCCCACTTTACTTCTCTTAGGTGCTTTAGGATGGAACCAACGCCGACGAGCAAAAGCTGAATTGAAAAAATAACGACTCAGCATAACGGTCTAAGCTCTAAAGGGAGCATCCATTCCTTTAGAGCCATACAATTATAGAGAATAATATGTATAAGCAAATTTTGGTTCCTGTTGATCTAAATGAAAAAGGTTTCGCAGACAAAGCGGTTGAATTAGCGGTTTGGCATGCAAAACAATCTAACGCGACAATTCATTTATTAAATGTATTACCAGGTATTCACATGTCGTTGGTATCGAGCTACTTCCCCAAAGATGCAGCTCGTAAAATGATGCAAGATACTCAAAAGCAACTCAAAGCATTTTCAGAGCAATATATTCCAGATGAAGTATTACATCACCTGCATGTTTGTGAAGGAAAAACTTGGACAACAATCCTTGAGTATTCAGAGAAAATTGGTGCCGATCTCATCATCATGCCAAGCCATAAACGATCGAAAATCGATCGAGTCATGCTAGGCTCTGTCGCTTCAAAGATCGTTGAAAATTCACCAATTAATGTCTTGGTATTAAAGCCGCAGGCTCACCTTAAATAAGTGAACGAGACAAATAAAAAAGCCCACAATCGTGGGCTTTTTCTCAATAATAATCGCTATTTTTTTCGCTGATCATACCCCCAGCGAGGAACAAGACCTTGCTCAATCCCTAAATGGTCCAGCATTCTTGCGACCATAAAATCAACAAGATCATTGATGGATTCAGGCTGATGATAAAACCCCGGAGCTGCGGGCATTATAGTCACCCCCATTTTTGATAGCTTCAACATATTCTCAAGATGAAGTGTAGAGAACGGTGTTTCTCGTACTACCATTAATAGCTGCCCACGCTCCTTCATAACGACATCGGCTGCACGTTCTAGCAGATTGTCAGACATACCGTGTGCGACAGATGCTAGCGTTCCAGCAGAGCAAGGACATACAACCATTCTCTTCGGTGCCGCAGAGCCTGATGCAACTGGCGAGAACCAATCATCTTTACCACATACTGATAGTTGACTGGCGTCGCACTGTAAATGCTCAACTAAAATAGCCTTCGTAGCATCAGGGCCAGCAGGTAGCTTCAAGCCATGCTCGGTAGCCAACACCACCCTTGCAGCAGACGAAATCAGCAAATACACATGATAATCAGCAGCAAGCAAGCACTCTAATAAACGCAAGCCATAAGGAGCACCAGAAGCGCCAGTCCACGCTAAGGTAATGCGTTTATCTTTCATTGTTCAAACCCTTAATCACCATTATTTAGCCGCTAGAGCAGCAAGTAGCTTGTCATGAATGCCACCAAAACCACCATTGCTCATCACTAGAATAGTGTCGCCATCTTTCGCTTCAGTGACAATTTTATCCACCAGCTTATCGAGGTCAGTATCCGTTGTAGCAGGCTGATAACAACCATCGGCAATTTCATTAACTGACCATGGAATAGTATCTGGTTGATAGATAAACACATAATCAGCAGCATTTAATGCCGGAGCGATATCCCCTTTATGCACCCCTAGTTTCATCGTATTTGAACGCGGTTCTAGTACTGCCAAAATACGTTTTTCATCGCCTACTTTTGCGCGTAATCCACCTAAGGTCAGCTCAATCGCGGTTGGGTGATGGGCAAAATCATCATAGACCTTAACGCCTTTCACTTCGCCTTTTAATTCTAGACGGCGCTTAGTATTAATAAATGTTGCTAATGCTTCACAGCCCAGATCTGGCGTAACACCAACATGACGCGCCGCTGCGATCGCCATTAATGCATTACTCACATTATGATCACCGACTAAATCCCAACGTACTGTACCGATCATTAAGCCATCAAGGTACACATCAAATACACTGCCATCAGCCAGTTGCTTTTTCGCAATCCAATGACCATCGTCTCCGGTAAACTCAAGCTCACTCCAACACCCCATATCAAGGGTCTGCTGAATACTCTCTACACCTTTGGGTGCCAAAATACGCCCATTACTTGGCACGGTTCTCACTAAGTGATGAAACTGACGTTGAATGGCTTTCAAATCATCAAAAATATCAGCGTGATCGAACTCCAAATTATTCATAACAAGCGTTCGTGGGTGATAATGAACAAACTTAGAACGTTTATCGAAAAAAGCACTATCGTATTCGTCCGCTTCGACAACGAAAAACATACTTTCACCTAAGCGGGCAGAGATACCAAAGTTGCCAAGTACTCCCCCCACAAGGAAGCCCGGTTCATACCCACAATCTTCAAGGATCCACGCTAACATGCTGGCAGTTGTCGTCTTACCATGCGTACCCGCGACAGCTAAAACCCAACGATCATGTAATAGAAACTCTTGTAGCCACTGGGGACCAGAGGTATAGCGCAAATTGCTATTCAGTACATGTTCAACGCACGGGTTACCACGGCTCATTGCATTGCCGATAACCACCAAATCAGGCGCAGGGCTTAATTGCGCAGGATCATACCCCTGAATAATTTCAATCCCCTGAGATTCAAGCAAAGTACTCATTGGAGGATAAACATTGGCATCACTGCCAGTCACTTTATGGCCTAATTGTCTGGCTAGGGTTGCTGCCCCGCCCATAAATGTGCCGCATATACCTAAAATATGAATGTGCATAACGTCTGGCTCACTGGCTAAATTAAGGTCATTTCACGCTTTTGTATTACTTCGTTACCATAAAAAAGATCTTTCTATACAATTTGTCATATACAAACAGGTAACACTTTATAAAACAGGTACGCAAAATTGTCCATTCGAGACATTGTACCTGACATAAATGCCCCAGTGACAACTTGATGCAAGGATTGTACATGCCCAATATGAAAACTCTTGGTGAGTTCATCGTAGAGAAACAAAATGACTTCCCCCATGCTAGCGGTGATCTATCATCACTGTTAGGCTCGATAAAACTTGCAGCAAAGATCGTCAACCGTGAAATCAACAAAGCTGGATTAGTTGATATTACAGGTGCCGTAGGCAGCGAAAATGTTCAGGGTGAAGAACAGCAAAAACTTGACCTGTATGCCAACGATAAATTCAAGGCAGCAATGGAAGCTCGAGACCAAGTATGTGGTGTAGCGAGTGAAGAAGAAGATGAAGCGGTTACGTTCAATAAAGATCTAAATCGCAATGCTAAATATGTCATCTTAATGGATCCACTTGATGGATCATCAAACATTGACGTCAATGTATCTGTCGGTACTATTTTTTCTATTTATCGTCGCGTTTCACCGATTGGTACAACACCCACTCAAGAAGATTTCTTACAGCCAGGTAATCAACAAGTGGCTGCTGGTTATGTGATCTATGGGTCATCAACCATGCTGGTTTACACCACAGGTAATGGCATTCATGGCTTTACCTATGATCCATCATTAGGTGTCTTCTGCTTATCGCATGAAAATATGCAGATCCCAGAGGATGGGCAAATTTACTCAATAAACGAAGGGAACTACATTCGTTTCCCACAAGGGGTTAAAAAGTACATCAAGTTCTGCCAAGAAGATGTACCAGCAGATAACCGCCCTTACACTTCTCGTTATATTGGCTCTTTAGTATCAGATTTTCACCGTAATCTGCTAAAGGGTGGTATTTATATGTATCCAAGCACGGCAATGTATCCAAACGGAAAGCTCCGCTTATTGTATGAATGCAATCCAATGGCATTTTTAATGGAACAAGCCGGTGGTGTTGCTTCAGATGGAAAAAATCGCATCTTGGACATCATACCAACCGAGTTACATCAGCGTATTCCCTTCTTCGTAGGCTCAACCAATATGGTTAAGCAAGTTGAATCATTTATAGAAGAATACCCAGAGCAATACTAATAAAATAACAACAGGTTGTGCATTGCAACCTGTTGTACCTCATCACAATACATGTTCAATGAAAGCCTGTTCATCGAATAATATAGAGATAGGTCAGCCTTTTTACTCGTTTCTTTCTAAAGCTAATCGTGAACCACCAATTTTCTTTTTATTTTAGATTCACTGGTTATAATTCTTATATCTACAACATTTTATTAACGTAATATAAGGAAGTTAATCATGAGCCTTAATCAGGTACCTGCAGGAAAGGACATTCCTGAAGACATTTATGTTGTTATTGAAATCCCAGCCAATGCAGATCCAATCAAATACGAAGTCGATAAAGATACTGGTGCCATTTTTGTCGATCGCTTTATGTCATCCCCAATGTTCTATCCATGTAACTATGGCTATATTAATGACACACTATCGTTAGACGGTGATCCTGTTGATGTATTAGTACCAACACCTTATCCATTAGTGCCAGGCGCGGTTATTCGTTGTCGCCCTGTTGGCGTGCTAAAAATGTCAGATGAATCAGGTGAAGATGCCAAAATAGTTGCCGTTCCACACAGTAAATTAAGCAAAGAGTATGATCATATCCAAGATGTACATGACCTACCTGAGCTGCTTAAAGCACAAATCACCCACTTCTTTGAACGCTACAAAGAGCTCGAAGTCGGTAAATGGGTAAAGGTCGACGGATGGGAAGATGCCGCCGCTGCCAAAGAAGAGATAATGACATCTTTTAAACGAGCTCAAGAAAAATAATACTCATATCATTTTCAAGTAAACGCTTCTATTTAGAGGCGTTTATATTCACCCTTAACATTACAGAAAGAGCATTCCCCGTGAGAATATATTCCTCTTTTATATTGGCATTATTGTTGTTAACCAGCCTCACGATAACAAGCGTGCAGGCAGAAGTTGTTACAGCTGAAGAATTTTGGCAGCATTACAATACAGGCAACCCAATATTGATTGATGTCCGTTCTAATGACGAGTTTATGACAGGTCACCTCCCTCAATCTATTAATATCCCCTTCGATAAAATAGAATCAATTACGTCTTTCTCTGATGATAAATCTCAAATCATTTTATTATATTGCCGTTCAGGTCGACGAGCCGAGATAGCGGAGCAAACATTGAAAAAGTTAGGTTATAACAATATTTATAATGGTGAGAATTACGAAAAGCTTCTTGTCGCGATGCCAGCATCTATCAGTCAGGATAAAAAATAAGGCACGATAACTAACGCTATCATGCCTTTAAATTACTGATTATTTATCCGTTAATTCTGCACAAGCTTACTGGCGATGCTTTATATACACATTCCAATCACCAGTCATGATCTGTGGGCAACCTTGAATAGATAATTGGTATACATATACCCATGCTTTACCCCATACCGTAGATACGAGGTGTCGATCGTATAAAGTAGGATATTCCTCTAAACGATCCAGTGCTTGTAACGTCAAATCATCAACGTTATACACCTCGCCATATAAAGGTAAGGTGTAATCATTATTTTCAATTAAAGCCGGATATAGCCCTAAATCATAAAGGGCATAGCCACTATCCAGTTTACAGGCACCAAGAAAACCCGCTGTTTTCAACCAATGATGGTTACTTTGACCCGCTCTTAACGTGCCATAAACCAGTACGTTACACGACATTATCGTTACCACGCCCTAGTACTATTAATTAAATTCAAACTGATATAGTAAATCGACAGCGCTGTCTAACCCCGATACCGCCTCAACGTATAGATCAGTCATTAAACGATAACGAACGGTAAACTCACCAATAGAATCAAAGATCCCGACACCATATTTCACTTGAAGACCAGGGGCAATATACCCCCCAATAGTGACTTGTGAATCATCACCAGATCCTGCAGTCGAGACACTCAGGTCTTGAACCCCTACCGCTTTGCCTACATCACCCACCAGCTGACCACTTTGCGCTAACCCCATGCCAATCAAAGCGGTGGTCATGGCATTATTATTGTCTCCACCTTCACTATCGATATCTTTACCTTGAAGGATATATGACAGTGCATTTTGTTGAGGCATTGCTGGATCTGAAAAAATATCGACTTTTGGTGCATCTGCAGGACCCGTTACTCGAAGACCAGCAACAACATCATCTTCAATATTATCGGGATCACGAATGGCTTCAATAGATAGATAAGGTTGATCAGCAGGACCATTAAATAGTATTTGCCCTTTACGAATCACTAACTCTTGACCAAAAGAACGATAAGACGACCCTTTAGTGATATTAACTTCACCATAAATCAGTGGGCCTTTTCCTTCTTGTCTAACGCTCAGCTTACCAATAAGGCCCGCTTTAAGTCCAAAAGCAGATAACTTCACATCGTTACCAATCTTCACTAAAACATTGGTTTTAATATCAAATGGAATGCTTTCTTCTTTTTTTACAGGTTTAAGGTTATCGCCAAGAATGATTTCATCATCAGACACTGAAACAGCTGACTGTGGTAATTGCTTAACATTAATACGCCCCCAAGGAATACCTATATTACCAGTAATTTCAGCACGTCGTGGTGATGCTGAAATCATCAAATCTGGCGATACTTTTAATGCGACCATAGGGGGAACACTCACTTGAAGTTCCTTACCATTGACATGTAATTCCGTTTTCCATGCCGCCATATCTTGCCAATCACCCGAACCTCGGATAAGCAACTTACCATCAGGTGTTTGCACATTACCTTGTAAGGTTGCGTTATACCCAGCAAACGACGCTGTTATATCGGCATTGGTAACATCTAAAGGGACTTTTCGCCCAGTCGCCGTTACCTTCGTCACCTTGAATAGACCATTAATTGCCGGGTGCTTAATGGGGCCTGTTACCGTTAAGTTCGTATCAATCTGCCCACCAAATTTATGATAATCCTTAATTACAGGTTCAAGAAAATCAAGCGTAAAACGATCTATCTTAACGTTAGCATTTAGCTGTTGATCACTTGTGAGCTGTGTAACAGTTGCTTTACCACTTAAATCACCGTTATTTTTTACAGCGACCAACCAATCCGCATTCAGTACATCATTTTTAACTTCAGCATTTAATGAAATGCTATCCCAACCAACAATAAAGGGCTCTTCATCACGGGTCATTTGTTGTAAAACAGAGCCAGAAGGAAGCTTAATTTGAGCCTTTACATACGGTGATGATTGGGGGGCCCATGTTGCTTCTAAGTTAGCACCCACTTTACCGGTTAACGTTGTATTTTCTGGTATAAATGGTTTTATTAAATCAAAATCAAAATCATTAACTGCAACTTTTGCATGACCAGAAGCTCCTGCCTCTAGGTTTTCAACTAAGCACAATGATGATTTATCTTGTTGCCAACAATGTGTTGCAACATTTGCTAATGCTGTTTTTAAGTTATACCCCAATGCTGTTGGCTTATTCAATGTCCAAGAGCCAACAGGCGTCTCGATTTGGGCTTGATTGAGTAGACCTTGCCAACCAGTACTACGATCAAGCTTACCGGTTAATGCTAAATCAGCACTCACAGGATCGGCATTTAAATCAAGCAACAGCTTATGGTTATCCTCTGTTCCCCGAAATGTAAGATTTAAATCATTGAGCTTAAAAGTATCAAATGTTCCATTTTTGGCATTTAAACGAATATCTGCTTTTAATTGGGGAGCGGGAGTCACTTCACCTGCCAATTCAAAAGACTCTAAAGCCACTTGTTCTTGCCAACCTAATGCATTACCACTTAATGCTAAATCAATTTTAGGCTCTGCCATTTTGCCCGATAAATTAACATGACCTTGCACTCGCCCACGAAGCCCGGGTAATGATTGTGCTAAATCTGGCGCATCTATCTGCGCCGACATAGCCCACTCTTTGGTTAGCTTGCCTTTCGCAGTTAAGCCGTTTGGCCCATGTTTTAGATTCAGTCCGTCGGTTTCTAATTGGACGTTCCCCTTGCCACTTCTATCATCAGCATCAAGCTGACCATTTAAAGTAAAGGACTGCTCCATAATTACGCCATCAATGGCTAACTCAGGCAGCGTTACAAACCAGCCACCTTGTTTGGTTAAGCCCCCCGATGTACGCAATGTCCCACTTAAATCCCCCTGAGCATCAGGCCATTCAATACCAGGTTGAATATGACTGAAATCTAACTGCCCTTGCCATCTGACGGCATCTTTCCAGCTTGCATTCGCATTGCCCGTAATAGAACCACCTAGCGTATCGACCTTCAGGCTTTTCAATGCCAGCTTATTTAAGTCACCGTCACCTTTAAGGTTTACAGCAACTGCTGGCATAGGATCCCCATCGATTTTACTTTTCACATTAAATGTAAAGCCATCCAAACTACCTTCAGCATTCAGTGTGGTATTTGCCACTTCAAATTCCGCTTTAGTATCAATCGGCCATTGAATGTGCTTGCTCGACACTTTCAAGTCAAACGGCAATTTAGGGTCTAATGGTGATAAATCGCCAGCAACAATCGCGTCAAGTGTGCCTTTTAAGCTGGCATTTAATGTCAGTTTAGCTAATGAACCCGATGCTTTTAGAGTAAGGTTATGCCCTTGTAAGGGCTCTAACGCGATATCGGTTACAGCATCAAGCAATAATGGATAATCGCCTGTTAACGTGACATTTGCGGTTGCATCTAGCTTTGCTTGAGGCACCACTAACGCAAGCTTACTTATATCAACATCACTGCCTTTAGCGGTTGCTACTAATTCCAATAAACTAACCGCTTGTGGGGTATCACCATTGAGTTTGAAGTCTTTTATTGTAAAACGCTCAATATCAAAAGACATAGGTAGTACGACTTCCGGCAATACGATTGGTTGAGAGGGGGAATCTGCAACACTCTCAGCCGATTTGCTACTGTCCACTTCAGACGCAGGTGCTAATGTAAGGTCTATCCCTTGCCAGTCTGTTGGCTTCAAAGTGATATGGCTACCTTCAAGCTCAGCAGCTGTTGAAAATTGCTTCCAAGCAACTTTATTGCCTAGAATATCTAGCTCAATATCATCGAGTCGAACTCGATCAATACGGATCGGTAATGGCATTACTATTTCAGTAATTGGATCTGTTTCTGGTTCAACATCAGTATCAGGCTGAGAAGCAGGCAGCTCTGGCATCGTAAAACGTACACCTGTTAGCCCTAAATCTGTCACACAAATTTCAGGCATTAGTAGGCAACTATCATCTAACGTCAAATTCACGTTATCAGCCGACAGGTCAACGATACCGTCTTTATATTGAATTTTATTTAACTGGAAACCCTTAAGTAATGCCCCACTGCTACTTTCAACAGATAATGCAGGTAACGCTTTCATTGCCCCCCATACCGCTATTTTTACACCCGCAGGAGTATAAAGAAGGGATGCTATAGCAATGATAAGTAAGAGGATAAGAGCTAGTAATCCTAATGATACGCGCTTCAGCCAGATCATAATTCAGGTCCCAGAGTAAAGTGGAGCTGGAACTTGTCTTTTTCTTTCTCAAGCCCCCAAGCAAAATCAAGACGAATAGGGCCTACAGGGGATGCCCAACGTACACCAACACCTGTACCACGATACCATTCAGGGTTACTGATCCATGCCGAACCATAATCGTAGAATACAGCCCCCCACCAATCCCCATAAACGCGGTATTGATACTCTAGCGTTGAGGTTGCCATGTATTGCCCACCGACTAACAGACCACCATCATTTCGCGGAGCTATAGATTCATAACCATATCCGCGGATACTGTTATCACCACCAGCAAAGAAACGCATAGACGGTGGCACATCTTCAATTTTCTCGGCTATCACGGCACCACCATCAAGGCGTAAAATACCTCGATGATTTTCACCTGCACTGCGAATCCAAGAGCTACGACCACGAAATCTGGCTAAACGCGTATCAGAACCTAAAGCAGGATCGGCATATTCAATTGATATTAACTGCTTATCACCCCACGTTGGCATAGCACCACCTCTGGCGCGGGTCTTGCTGTAAGTAATGCCTGGAATGATCATACTCAGAATGCCTTTCTCTCCATTTCCTTCCTTATCAACACCTTGCTTATAGTCTTCATATAACCAGCGTAGAGAAGCAACACGCTTCCAATCTGAGTCAAGCCGCCAGTGTCTTTCGAGACCAATGTTATACTCGGTACTTTTCGTATCGTGATTATCAACATAACGAATACCGCCAATAATCTGATAATAATCATTCAGTACATCATCAAGTGGAATTTTATACGCCGCCTCAATTTTAGGCTGTACCTTTGATAGTTCTGTTTTAATACTCAGACTATGCCCGGCACTATTTAGCCAAGGCTTCTTCCAGTTAAGCTTTATACGCGTACCAACATCTGTTGAATAACCGATACCCGTCTCAATTTGATTACGAACTTGAGGAGCTAAATTTACAGCAATAGGCACAGTTCCATCATCTAAATGCTGTACATCTCCACCAACAAAAATCGAAGAAAACCAACCAACGGTGGATAAACGCTGATTAAATTCACCCAACTTAGATGCTAAATACGGTTCATCTTTTTCAAATGGGATCAACGATTGCAATCGATCTTCATCAATTTGGCTACCAGTAAACGTCGTGTCTCCAAAGTTATATCGTCGACCACTAGAAAATTCGATGGTAATAAAAGCCTCATTACGCGAGGGCGCCACTTCCATAACACTCTTAGTTAAAGAGGCATCAAAGTAACCTTTACGCAAAGCTAAACTTGAAAGCGATGATTTGAGGGATTCATATTTGCCGTGATTCAGCGATTCGCCTAACCCTAAGCCGCTACCTTTCACCAATGCAATAAAATCAGGATCACTTTCTGCCATACCTGAAAGCACTATATGGCTTTCCGCAATACGTGTAATTGGTCCCTGATCAACCGTAACGGTAATGGATGACTTCTCATCGTCATCTTTAACCTCATAGCTAAAAATCGGTTGATAGTATCCCAACGCTTTTAATGCTTTTTCAATTTCATCTTCCAATTGCTCTTGAAAACGCAGCGTTGTACTGTAGTCATCTTTAGGGATCGCCGATACATAAGCATCCACATTATCCTGAAGGTTCCCTTTTAATCCCTTAATGGTTAGCGACGTATTTGCGAACACTGGTGTAGTTAAAACCATTGCAACAACGATCAAACCAAACCGTTTTAAAACATCATTCATTATTATTTAGCTTCATTGGTAAAGTTTCATCTCAATCAGATGCCGAAATTATTGTGACAAAACAAAAGACCACTGCCAATCTCTCATCCCTGAAAAGCATTGAATATTGATTGTTGGTAAACAATCCTCTATTTTCTATCTAAAAGACAGTGTAAAAAGGATATAACAATGTCATCAAACAAACATAATTTAATCGTACCTAAAACAGCTTTAATTGGGCGAGCAACATCCATTACCCCATCGTTGCCACATGCAGTGAATGGTACGATATTAAATGATGAGAAGCCTAATAATTGCAGCGAAATCATCCTCGGCATGGGCTGTTTCTGGGGGGCTGAACGCTTATTTTGGAATCAGCCAGGCGTCTATAGTACAGCTGTTGGTTATAGTGGTGGGTTTACACCTAACCCTACCTATGAAGAAGTTTGCTCAGGTAAAACAGGGCATTCAGAAGTTGTCAGAATTGTTTATGATCCTTTAATTATCTCTTTAGAACAGATTTTAACTTTATTTTGGGAAAGTCATAATCCAACTCAAGGTATGCAACAAGGTAATGATATTGGCACTCAATATCGCTCAGTCATTTATACAACAACACCTGATCAGCTCACATATGCTCAGCACAGCAAGCAATGTTATCAACAATCTCTTGAACAACAACAATTAGAAAGTCCTATTACAACGGAAATAGAGCCTACTGGTACATTCTATTTTGCAGAAGATTATCATCAACAATATCTATCAAAGAATCCTAACGGCTATTGTGGGTTAGGCGGTACAGGGGTTTGCTTCATACCTTTATAAGCGCAAGCGAACACATTTACAGCCAGAGACCCACAAACTCTGGCTATGTAGCTCCTTCTAACGCCAAATATTGAATCTCACGATTTACTTCTGAAAGTGTGCTCAATGCTTTCAAATCGTGTTTTGTAGACGGTAATAATCGACCATAATCAAACTCAAAAGCTCCAATACCGACAATGAATAAACGTCCTCGGAAGTAGCTTTTCACATAACGGGCAATTTGATTCGGCCTGTATTGCTTAAATATTCTAAGCATAAATCCCTCACTTAATGATCATAATAGTAGACCTTGGATCATCACTTTTGTTTCAACCAATGTAATTACATATGCAATTTTTTCGCCAGCCCGCATTATTTCAGACTGCAACTCACACGCACTAAACGTATCAATGAGTAAAAAACTTGCAGATACAATAGCTAAACGTTGCTTGTCATGTGTCAGCCCTTCGTTATTTGAATAGAATTCATACCTTTTAGTGATAAAGATCGATTATTCCGCACTGGTTTAACCAGATCACAATAAGTTAACTAAGATAATGGTGCGTCTAACAAAAATGGAATTAAAATAATGAATAAGAAGCCAATGATTGTGCTATTAGCTGCCGCCTTATTACCTGGAATGGTAAGCGCACATAACATTCAATTAGGGCAAAAAACACCTAGCGTCTCAGTAACAGACAAAGGTGAAATTATACTGAACAACGATAACATCGCGTATCAAGAATGGGATAACTCAGCTCTAGTCGGAAAGGTACGTGTGATTCAAGCAATAGCTGGTCGCAGCGCAGCCAAAGAAATGAACGCTGAATTTATTGAAGCAATAAAGGTTGCTCAATTACCTAACGAAAACTATCAAACAACCACAATAATCAACCAAGATGATTCTATGTGGGGCACTGGTGGATTTGTAAAGTCATCAGCTGAAGACAGCAAGCGAGATTTTTCATGGTCATCGATGGTGCTAGATGCTTCAGGTTCTGTACAGTCCACTTGGGATCTACAGAAAGAAAGTTCTGCAATTATAGTGCTAGATAAACAAGGTAATGTTTTGTTTATTAAGGAAGGAAAACTAACATCAACTGAAGTGAAGCAAGCAATAACACTAGTGAAAGAAAATATATAATTGCCCACAGCTCCACTTTTATTTAACAAAGCCATGAACAGTGAAGAAAGTAATGTTATATTATTACATTACTTTTGTTCGTGGCGATTTGATACGTGATTAAACGTCGATACCTTTACTTTTTGCGTACAACAATAAGTGTATTGATTGTCCTAATCTCAGTGATTGGGCCGCTTTCGGCTTTACATAAATTAGAAGCACTAGGCACCGAACACCAAATTCAAGATTGTAATATCTGTCATCTCGCGCATATTGCGACACCGACGGAAACAGATGCTCTAATTGAGAGATATCCCCCTCCTATATCACCATTTATCCCCCCTACTCAGCAAGGCTTCTATACGCCAACAGTTCAACAGGCAAGAGCACCACCTCTGAATTCCTAATCAAAAATAACCTCTTTAATTTTAAACTTAGGAATCATAATGACTTTTCCATCAAACATTTCAGCCCTTGCGATCGCCGTTAGTTCTTTAGTTTCAACTGTAGCTTTTGCTGATGATAGCTTTCGTCAACACGACGCTCATGTCCATGGTGTTGTAGAGCTCAATATTGCGCAAGATGGCAATGATCTTCTTCTAGAGATCACGGCACCCGGGTCCGACATTGTCGGGTTCGAACATGCCCCAAAAAACCAAGAGCAAACTCAAGCATTGCAGCAGGCAACATCAACCCTGAAAAAGGCCACGTCTCTTTTTCAAATTAATTCAGATGCAAATTGCGAATTAACGGATAGCTATGTAAATCAGTCGCTCTCAAAAAATGGGGATGATCATCGCAATCATGACGACCACGACCATAGCAGCCATGACGACCACGACCATAGCAGCCATGACGACCACGACCATAGCAGCCATGACGACCACGACCATAGCAGCCATGACGACCACGACCATAGCAGCCATGACGACCACGACCACAGCAGCCATGACGACCACGACCACAGCAGCCATGACGACCACGACCACAGCAGCCATGACGACCACGACCACAGCAGCCATGACGACCACGACCACCACAGCAATCATGATGACCACGACCACAACAATCATGACGACCACGACCACAACAATCATGACGACCACGACCACAGCAATCATGATGACCACGACCACAGCAATCATGATGACCACGACAGCAATCATGCTAATAAGCATGGTGAATTTACAGCACAGTACAGTTTCAGCTGTAAAAACATCGCTCAATTAAAGGAAATAAAACTGTACTGGTTCAATCACTTCCCATCGACAGAAAAAATATTTGTTCAAGCTATTACAAATAAAAGTCAGCAAGCTAATCAATTAACTGAAAATAACGCTACTTTAAAATTTTAGTCATAATAGGGGGGGGGGAAATATACCCCCTATTCTTGGGAGATATGATGGTAATTATTGAACTTAATAAATTGACGTTTCGCTGGCCAGAGCAACAAACTGACTTACTTAACATCGCTAATTTAAAAATTAATAAAGGTGAAAAGGTCTTCTTAAAAGGCCCCAGTGGTAGCGGTAAATCGAGCCTTCTAAGCTTACTTGCAGGGATCACCCAACCGACGTCAGGCCATGTGAACTTATTAGGACAACCATTCAGTAAATTGAAATCAACGCAACGCGACAAATTTCGGGCACATAACATTGGATATATATTCCAAATGTTCAACCTGCTCCCTTACCTGTCAGTTATCGATAATGTCTTGCTACCTTGTCGATTCTCGAATCAAAGAAAACAAAAAATCCAAGGTCATCTTGAAGCTGAAGCTAAACGGCTTTTACAGCAACTTCACTTACCCGATGATTGCTTATATAGACCTATAACAGAGCTCAGTATTGGCCAACAACAGCGGGTTGCTGCAGCAAGGGCTTTAATTGGCAAACCTGAGCTACTCATCGCAGATGAACCAACTTCAGCATTAGATCATGATAATAGAGAAGCTTTTATTAAATTGCTTATGAATGAATGTAACGATGCAGGTATAACGCTCTTATTTGTTAGCCATGACACCACCCTAGAACCTCTTTTTAGTCGTAGCATCGCTCTAAACGATATTAATCAAGCAGGTGTTCAATGAAGGCTATTTTAAGATTAGCATGGCAAAGTCTAGTGAATAGAAGAACCACTGCCTTGTTAACGTTACTAACCGTTGCAATATCAGTCACTCTATTACTAGGTGTCGAGAGAGTCAGAACACAAGCTAAAGCAAGCTTTGCCAATACGATATCCAATACTGATTTAATTGTTGGCTCTCGCTCAGGACAAGTTAACTTACTACTTTATTCAGTCTTTCGCATTGGCAATGCCACCAATAATATAGACTGGCAAAGCTATCAAGAAATAAGTCATCAACGAGCAATAAAATGGGCAATCCCTATATCTTTAGGAGACTCTCACCGCGGATTTCGTGTAATAGGTACCAATGATAGTTACTTCAAGCACTATCAATATGGACAAAAGCAGCACCTAACTTTTAGTGACGGACGACCATTTAACACCTTATTTGAAACTGTAGTAGGTGCTGAAGTTGCCAAAAAATTAAACTATAAGATCAATGATGAAATCGTTATTGCCCACGGTATAAGTGACAAAAAATTTAATCGCCACGATAACTTACCCTTCAAAGTTGTTGGAATATTAAAACCAACAGGCACACCAGTAGATAGAAGTGTGCATATCTCTCTCGGAGCCATAGAAGCTATTCATGTGGGTTGGGAGTCAGGGGCAAGAATTGGGCAAACACCCGATGCCGCACAACTTGCCGAGTATCAATTCGAACCTAAGCAAATAACCGCCTTCATGCTGGGATTACACTCTAAAATACAGACCTTTGCTTTACAGAGATCCATTAATACTTATAAAAAAGAACCACTCAGTGCCATTATGCCTGGTATAGCGCTACATGAGCTATGGGGGATGATGTCGATTGCAGAGCAAGCATTATTAGTTGTATCAGGGTTTGTAGTCATTGCAGGGCTACTTGGTATGCTAACAAGCTTACTGACAAGCCTGAATGAAAGGCGTCGCGAAATGGCTATTCTAAGAGCAATGGGAGCTCGCCCAAGCCATATATTCTTTCTATTAATAAGTGAAGCTACTGTTTTAACATCTGCGGGGATAGTGCTTGGCACAATACTACTTTACGTAGGGTTGTTTGCACTTCAGCCGATAATACAGCAGCAATTCGGCTTTTTTATTGAGGTAACATTATTGAGTACTTACGAACTAACTTTACTCGCCTTAGTACAAACAGCCGGAATCATCGTGGGAATTATTCCGGCGGTAAGAGCTTATAAGCATTCATTAGCAGATGGTATGACGATCAAAATATAAAGGATTCAAAAATGAAAAGATGGCTCATCGCAATTGTCTTCTGTTTACCAACACTAAGTAACGCCGAAGATGTATTAAAATTAGATTGGATTGATCTTGTACCACAACAAGAGAGAAAGCTGCTAGATCAAAAAAACATGATGCCTTTATTAAATCATGATGGAGAGGCAGTAAAACAATCAATGATCGGCGCAGTAAGAGAAGAACTAAACGGTAGTGAAGTGAAAATACCAGGTTTTGTTATACCTTTAGAAGGAGACGATAAGGTTGTAACTGAATTTTTACTTGTTCCTTATTTCGGGGCTTGTGTACATGTACCGCCGCCGCCGCCTAACCAAATTATCTATGTTAAGTTTGATAAAGGTGCCCCGATTCAACAATTATGGGATGTTGTCTATGTCGTAGGCCGCTTAAAAACACAACACATTAGCCATGATATGGCTGAGGTCGGCTACCTATTAGAAGGAACTGCATTAGAAGAATACGATGATATGTAGTGTCACATTCTAACCTAGTTATTACTTACCTTGCTAATCATACGTGCGTAGCAAGGTAAGCCAACATAGAGACATAACCAAGTATGAGAAAAATATCAGTCATCCGTTTAGTCAATTTATTCATCATCTCCTCTCCCTAAGTACCTAAACATAACCAGGTTAACAAATTTAACCATTAATTAACAATGATATCACGCATCTTGATCTAAGCCACAATTAACTGGTAAAACTATACAGGGCAAACTCGAATTGGATTAGCTATGAAAGCAGGAAAGCAAACAGAACTAATAACTTTAGAAACAAAGACATCAATAGTTAATGAAAAGAAACACCAACTAAAAAGTGCACAAAATAAAGCAGAAGAAATCGCACAAAAACATGCAATAAGTGCCCAAATAAAACAAACAGAACATGATATTCAGCAGCGAACCTCTAACAGAATTTTACTCGAACAAAAAAATGAGCAACGAAACCTTGAAAGAGTTATTAAGGTTACCTATGAGGCATGTAGGGATGAAACTGCAGGAGATCCCGATCCAGACTGGTTAGCTCGGTTCTTTTCGATGGCAAAAAAAATTCACAGTCCATCAATGCAGATATTGTGGGGGAAGATACTAAAACATGAAATATTATTTCCTGGCTCAGTCTCTTTAAAATCACTCACGACCTTACAAAACATGACACAGCGTGAGGCTCAGATCTTCCAGCAAGCAACCTCATTAACGTGTTACTTTGGCAATGATAAAAGCCAGAAAATTTTAACAGGCATAAAAGAGCAGAAAGGAAAGCTATCTTTATTCAAACAAGTAAAAAGTCATAAAATTCAATATGGTGCTTATCAATTATCATATTCAAATTTACTGATTTTAATCGATCTAAGCTTACTGTTGAAAACCGAACTAGAGTCAGGAGAAATAGCCAAACATATCGACCTGCCTTTTGGCTATAAGAATAATGATTACAGCCTACAGCCAATCAGAAAAGGGATTACATTCACATACTATCGACTCTCTCCAACAGGAGAGGAGCTCGCTAACCTATTTGGAAGTAGCATAAATCAACAATATAAAGACATGCTTTCAAACTTATTAAGCCAACACTTCATAGTGCAAAACAACAAAGAATAAGCCCCAAAAAGCAAAATACATTAGTTACGTATTACCTAATAATATTCATTCATCATCTTTAGTGAAATTGGCTTCTGAGAAGTCATCAAGATCATAAGGCGTTTGTTGATAAACACAATAATTTAACCAATTGGAAAACAGCAAATGTCCATGGCTACGCCAACTCGCTACTGGTGTATTACACGCATTATCATCAGGGTAATAATTCACAGGCATATTAGGCTCTATACCTTGCTCACAGTCACGAATGTATTCATGGTGCAAAGTATCAACTTCATACTCTGGATGACCAGTAACAAATACGTTCCGCTTATCTTTTGTCGACGCTAAATAAACACCAGCTACTTCAGAGGTAGCTAAAATATCTAAATCAGTATGTTCTGCAAGATAGCTAGGAGAAAAGTCAGCATAGCGAGAGTGAGGGGCCTTAAATAGATCATCAAAGCCACGCAAAACAGGGTGGTGGCGATCATGAATTTTATGCTCATATACCCCAGATATTTTTTCTTTCCTTGTTCTCTTTGGCAGATCATAAAGTAACTTTAAACCAGCTTGAGCAGCCCAGCATACAAACATTGTCGATGTCACATGCTCTTTTGCCCAATTCATAATTATCTGAATTTCTTCCCAATAAAGAACATCCTCAAATTGAACTAACCCTAAGGGTGCCCCAGTCACAATCAAACCATCAAAATTACGATCTTTCACCATTTCAAACTGACGATAAAATGTATCTAAATGCTCTGTTGGAGTATTTCTTGTCGGACGATTATCGATTCGTAATAACTCAACATCAACCTGTAACGGACTATTAGATAACAAACGTAAAAACTGTGTTTCAGTTTCTATCTTTTTTGGCATCAAATTAAGCAATAGTACTTTTAATGGACGAATCCCTTGCGTCGCAGCACGTGCTTCTGACATAACAAAAATATTTTCACTACGCAGAATATCTGTAGCAGGTAAACGATCAGGAATTTTGATTGGCATCTTGGTTGTTCCTTACCTTTAAGATGTTTAGACGTCTAGATATCTAATTAAAGATATATAATATAAAGATAAGGTGCAAGTCTCAGAGTGCATAAACTAGTGAATAAATTTGATTCGAATTATTGCCATCAAATAAAGAGCATCGGTTCGTGATGAAATAGTAACGCTAGTTATAGTTAATATACGAATACGTACCAGCAGGTTTATCCGCTTTACGCTAATAACTCATTATAGATAAATTAAGAGAAGAGCTTCATCAAAAAGTGAAATTATCTATGGATAACAGGGAGAGATATTCGGCAATTGTAAATAAAGACAATTGTGGTTGATAAGATTGTTTTATAAACGAAAAAACCCAGCCAAAGGCTGGGTCTTAAATAGGTATTCAGCAATGACCTACTCTCACATGGGGAGACCCCACACTACCATCGGCGCTACAACGTTTCACTACTGAGTTCGGCATGGGATCAGGTGGTTCCATTGTGCTATTGTCGCTGAAAAAATAATGGTGCTAGTACCCAGATTCGAACTGGGGACCTCACCCTTACCAAGGGTGCGCTCTACCAACTGAGCCATACCAGCAAATTATTGGTAAAATCCGTATTTACGAACTTTAAAATTGGGCGCCTGGCGATGCCCTACTCTCACATGGGGAGACCCCACACTACCATCGGCGCAACTGCGTTTCACTTCTGAGTTCGGCATGGGATCAGGTGGAGCCACAGCGCTATGGTCGCCAG
>NZ_PYOC01000011.1 GCF_003026215.1 Photobacterium indicum | reverse complement strand
ATACCGGCCTGTCACGCCGGGGGTCGCGGGTTCGAGTCCCGTCCACTCCGCCATTATTGAAGAAGCCCTAATCGAAAGATTAGGGCTTTTTTACGTCTATAGAAAATGAAAATTAGAACTGAATAGAGACTGCGGAGTGGTAGTTCAGTTGGTTATACCAATTACATTAATTAACTTACCAATTTTATCCATGCCCTGGAGCATGAGCTTTTCACTAAATCGACTTGTGCTATAAAATCACACCAAGCACGACTGCATTTATCTACAATATCGTCATAACCAGTGAAAGCTTGATTGGCCAATTTATGCTGCCTCAGACAGTTCCATACTTGCTCGATAGCGAGTATGGCGGAAGTTTCATTATCGCAGGATTGGAAAATTCAGCCGATGTGTCTGTCGTATGGCAACCTGCACCATCCATAATTATGACTGTGTGTCTTCCTGATGGTGTCGCTTTTGATATGAGAGCTAGCTGTCTAATGGAAGGTATGTCGGTCATAGCTGTAATGTCATTGATGAACAGTACAATAATTAGATCATATAATTAATGTCATTAGACTAAAAGAAGATGGAAAGGTACTAACGTTATCGAAATTGTCTGCAGTATCATTGTGTTAAAGCCTGCACAACCTACGAATACCTGTATCTGTCGTGTGAAATGATGGGTATCAGCGCCAGAAGGAGCTGCACTATTGCAAGTAAGGCTTATTTAAATATATTAGTTATGTTCTTTTATAACAAAAAAAGACCTGCAACAGCAGGCCTTCTATATTTATCTTGTTGCGTAGTTATTTATTTTGAGCTTCCCACTCTTTGGCTTTATGAATTAATGTGGTGATCGTTGACCCTTGAATTAGAATGGAGAAAACGACGACAGCATAAGTCATGACAAGAATGATTTCTCTTACATCGATATTTTTTTCTGGTATCACAATAACACCAGCGGGAATAGCCATTGCCATTGCTAAAGCTAGACCACCACGTAAGCCTCCCCAAGTTAATATTTTCACCGAGTGCGGGTTGTAATCACGATACTTCTGGAAGCCGATATAAGACAACTTTACGCTTAGATAACGGCTTAATAATACGAGAGGAATTGCGATCACCATCAGCACCCAATCTTCTTGGTGGAAGCTGAATTGAAGCATGGTCATACCGATAAGTAAAAATAGAACGCCATTTAGGAATTCATCAACTAACTCCCAAAAGTGATCTAAATGTTCTTCACTTTCTTTAGAAAAACCAATATAGCGTGTCCAGTTACCAATCATGATACCAGATACAACCATTGCTAATGGACCTGATACATGTATGACATCGGCAAATACATAACCAGCCGTTGGAATACCTAGTGTTAGTAATAGCTCCATGGAGTGATCATTCGTGGAGCTAATTAAATAGTGAAAAAGCAGACCAAGAACAAAACCATAAGCAATACCACCGATTGCTTCTTGTAGGAATAATTGTCCTACGCCTAAGACTGTTGGGGCTTCACTGCCAAAGGCTATAGTGAACAAGGTGACAAAAATAACTAAGCCAAAGCCATCATTAAATAATGATTCCCCTTCAATTTGTGTTGAAATACGACGGGGCGCATCTAACTTTTTAACGATAGCCAGTACAGCGATTGGATCCGTTGGTGATATCAAAGAACCAAAGATTAAGCAGTAGATTAAGTCGAATTGAAAGCCCAATAATTGACATATGCCCCAAAGCGCACCGCCGATGAAAAAAGTTGAAAAAAGTGTGGCACCCAAAGCTAAAACAGTAATTTCCCACTTTTGATCTTCTAGGTTAGGCAGCTTAATTCCTAGCCCACCTGCAAAAAGCAAAAATCCTAAAATCCCTTTAAGTAAAAAGCTTTCAAAATCGATGTCAGCAAGTTGTTCAGCTGCAATATCTTCTAAATGAAACCAGCCATTCTGACCAGCAATAATGATACCTAAAGACAACATTAATGCGCCTGCAGTAATCGCAATTGTTGTTTGCATTTTACCGATCTTGCTGTTTATAAAAGCAATAGCCATCGCTGCTGCTGCGAGAAAGCATAAGGTACTGTAGACCGACATGCATCAACCTCAAATTGATTTTAGAGTAAATAGTAAATTGTCACAAAATATAAAACCATAGGGCGATTATAGCTATAAAAACTTTCTTTTATTCTGTATTCGTTTTGTTCATGAAAAGGCATTTAGACGTCTAGATTTCCATTGGGGCTATGGTAGGATGTTATTAAGCTGTAATAAAAAATAAGGAAGTAATGTGGTGGTGAAGAGTAAGGAAATACTACAGAAGCGGTTAGCTGAAAACATTCTGATCATTGATGGTGGCATGGGCACCATGATCCAAGGCTATAAATTGGATGAAAATGATTATCGAGGAGAACGTTTTGCTGATTGGCATTCAGATCTTAAAGGGAATAATGACCTTCTCGTTTTAACACAACCACAGTTAATTAAGGATATTCATAGCGAGTACCTAGAAGCTGGTGCTGATATTCTTGAGACCAACACATTTAATGCAACCACCATAGCCATGGCTGACTATGACATGGAAAGTCTAAGCGCTGAGATTAACTTTGAAGCGGCTAAATTGGCTCGACAAGCGGCAGATGAGTGGACGCTAAAAACCCCGTCTAAACCACGCTTTGTTGCTGGGGTACTCGGCCCTACTAACCGAACGTGTTCTATCTCTCCTGATGTTAACGATCCTAGCTTTCGTAATGTTACCTTTGACCAGTTAGTTGAAGCTTATTCTGAATCAACGCGTGCTCTTATTGCTGGCGGCGTTGATTTAATCTTAGTAGAAACTATTTTTGATACGTTGAACGCTAAAGCTTGTACTTTCGCTGTTGAAACTGTTTTTGACGAAGATGGTGTTGTTTTACCTATCATGATTTCAGGCACAATCACCGATGCCTCGGGTCGAACACTTTCAGGTCAAACAACCGAAGCATTCTATAATTCTCTTCGTCACGTAAAGCCAATCTCGTTTGGTTTGAACTGTGCGTTAGGTCCTGATGAATTACGTCAATATGTCGATGAGTTATCTCGGATCTCTGAAAGCGCTGTTTCTGCCCACCCGAATGCTGGATTGCCGAATGCATTTGGAGAATATGATCTTAGCCCTGAAGATATGGCTGAACATATTGAAGAATGGGCGAAAAGTGGATTCCTCAATTTGGTGGGGGGGTGTTGTGGTACAACGCCAGAACATATTCGTTTAATGGAACAAGTTACCCGAAATGTTAAACCTCGTCAGTTACCTGATATCCCTGTTGCTTGTCGTTTATCAGGATTAGAACCTCTCACGATTTCTGCTGATACCTTATTTGTGAATGTGGGAGAGCGAACGAATGTAACGGGTTCTGCTCGTTTCAAGCGACTCATCAAAGATGAATTATATGATGAAGCGTTAGAGGTCGCGCGCCAACAAGTAGAAGCTGGCGCTCAAATTATCGATATTAATATGGATGAGGGCATGCTGGATGCAGAAGCGGCAATGGTACGCTTCTTAAATTTATGTGCTACTGAACCTGAGATTTCAAAAGTACCCATCATGGTAGATTCATCTAAATGGGAAGTGCTTGAAGCTGGTTTGAAGTGTGTACAAGGTAAACCGATCGTCAACTCTATATCGATGAAAGAGGGTGTTGAAAAATTTATCGCCCAAGCGAAATTGCTCCGCCGTTATGGTGCTGCGGTTATTGTGATGGCTTTTGATGAAGAAGGGCAAGCAGATACGCGTGAACGTAAAATAGAGATTTGTACGAATGCCTATCATATTTTGGTGGATGAAGTCGGTTTTCCGCCTGAAGATATTATTTTTGATCCGAATATTTTTGCTGTCGCAACGGGTATTGAAGAACATAACAACTATGCCGTTGATTTCATCGAAGCGGTAGGTGATATCAAACGTACACTTCCTTATGCCATGGTTTCTGGTGGCGTTTCCAATGTATCTTTTTCGTTCCGAGGCAATGATCCGATTCGAGAAGCGATCCATGCCGTATTCCTTTATTACTGTTTTAAAAATGGTATGGATATGGGGATTGTAAACGCAGGGCAACTTGCGATTTATGACGATTTAACCGATGAACTCCGTAATGCAGTTGAAGACGTCGTCTTAAACCGTCGTGATGATAGTACCGAACGTTTATTGGATATTGCGGATAAATACCGTGGTAGCGGAAAAGTTGAAGAAGATCGTACACTGCAAGAATGGCGAGGGTGGCCTGTAGAAAAGCGCTTATCACATGCGCTGGTTAAAGGGATAACTGAGTTCATTGTTGAAGATACTGAAGAGGCTCGCACTAATGCCTCTAAGCCTCTCGAAGTAATTGAAGGCCCGTTAATGGCGGGTATGAATATTGTCGGTGATCTATTTGGTGAAGGTAAAATGTTCTTACCTCAGGTGGTTAAATCAGCCCGTGTTATGAAGCAAGCTGTTGCTCACCTTGAACCTTATATCAATGCTGAAAAACAAGCGGGTTATACCAATGGTAAAATTCTGCTGGCAACGGTGAAAGGTGATGTTCACGATATTGGTAAGAATATTGTGGGCGTAGTTTTGCAGTGTAACAACTATGAAATCATTGATCTTGGGGTCATGGTTTCTTGTGATCAAATACTTAAAGTCGCTAAAGAACAAAATGTCGACATCATCGGCTTAAGTGGCCTTATTACACCATCGTTAGACGAAATGGTGCATGTGGCTAAAGAGATGGAGCGACAAGGCTTTGAGCTGCCATTGCTGATTGGTGGTGCAACGACCTCGAAAGCGCATACTGCGGTTAAGATTGAAGAGAACTATCACGGGCCTGTTGTTTATGTATCCAATGCTTCTCGTGCCGTAGGGGTTTGTTCTGCATTGTTATCCGATGAACTGCGACCAGCATTCATTGAACGCTTAGATAAAGAATATATTACGGTACGTGAACAACATGCGCGTAAAAAACCACGGACAGCACCTGTTACGTTAGAGCAAGCACGTGAAAACAAAGTTGCCATCGATTGGGATAGTTATATTCCCCCTGTACCGGAAAAATCGGGTATACATGTATTTACTGATTTCCCTATATCTAAGATTCGAAAATATATTGATTGGACGCCATTTTTTATGACTTGGTCATTAAGTGGTAAGTATCCAACAATTTTGCGCCATGAAGTTGTGGGCGAAGAGGCTCAGCGTTTATTTGATGATGCCAATGTATTGCTAGATGAAATTGAGCGTACAGGAATGATCAAAGCAAACGGGGTGTGTGGATTATTCCCAGCAAATAATATTGGTGACGATATTGAAGTATATACCGATGAGACTCGCTCTGAAGTAATGACGGTACTGTGTGGGTTGCGTCAACAGACGAAAAAACCGAAAGGACCTAACTATTGCTTATCGGATTATATTGCACCGAAAGAAAGTAACAAAGCTGACTGGATCGGCGCTTTTGCTGTAACGGGCGGTATCGGGGAGTATGACATTGCTGAACAGTTTAAAGCCAAAGGCGATGACTATAACGCGATTATGATACAGGCGATTGCAGATCGCTTAGCTGAGGCTTTTGCTGAATGTATGCATGAAACGGTACGGAAAGAAATTTGGGGTTATGCACCTGAAGAGTCGCTGGCGAATGAAGATTTGATTCGTGAAAAATACCAAGGTATACGTCCTGCACCTGGGTATCCTGCGTGTCCCGAGCATACAGAAAAAGGCACCATCTGGTCATTGTTAGATGCAGAGGTTAACACTGGCATGGTATTAACTGAAAGCTATGCGATGTGGCCGGGTGCTGCTGTGTCGGGGTGGTATTTTTCTCATCCGGAATCTCGTTACTTTGCGGTTGCTCAGATCCAAGAAGATCAGCGTGACAGCTATGCTGATCGTAAAGGCTGGGATCTGATTGAAGCTGAAAAGTGGCTAGGACCGAATTTATAATGCTGGTTTGAACGAAAAGAAGGCGCTCATTTGAGTGCCTTCTTTTTTCTGTTACCAGTATATGGTTTTCGCTTTATTCAAAGATAGCGCAATGGAGATCTTTGATGGCAGATTTAGCATCTTGTGCTTTTACCAGAAAACATAAATTGTGCGGGCTTGCACCATAACAAATCATGCGTAGGTTATAGTCTTCAAGCGTGCTGAAAACTGTTTTTGCTGATCCTTTGGTGCTGCTCATTTGATTACCAATCAGTGCAACTAAGCATAGATCTTGCTCGACCTCGACGCGGCATAGTTCACTGAGTTCCGCGAGTGCTTGCGCTGGAAGTGTTGGTGCGCCACCACTGGTATCTGTTTGATCTAACGTTAAAGATACACTCACTTCAGAGGTGGTTATCAAATCCACTGATATTTTATGTTCAGCTAAAATACGAAAAACTTCAGCTAAGAAGCCGTAAGCATGGAACATATTGAGGCTGGTTAATGTCACCATTGTTTGATTACAACGAAGTGCTAGGGCTCTAAATAATGGGGCGTCAGAGACTGTTTCGCGAATCCAAGTTCCACCTTGTTCTGGTGCTTTCGACGAGCCGATGAAGACGGGTATTTGTTGTCTAATTGCAGGCACTAATGTTGATGGGTGTAATATTTTGGCACCAAAATTGGCCATTTCAGATGCTTCGCTGAAGCTGATTTCTTTTATTGGTTTTGCCTTCGTGGCGATGCGTGGGTCAGTGGTATACATGCCTGGTACATCAGTCCAAATTTCTAAGGTCGATGCCCCGATAGCTTCTGCCATTAAGGCGGCACTATAGTCACTGCCACCACGGCCTAATGTGGTAGTGTTTCCTTGTTCATCAGAGCCTATAAAACCTTGAGATACCACCACATATTCTTTTAGTTGTGGTGAAAGGTGTTGTTCCGATAATTGGCGGATAATACTGGGCTGAGGAATGGCTTTACCAAATTGCCCATCTGTACGCATTACATCTCGAATATCAAATCGAATGGCTTTGATGCCAAGCTCTCTCAATATTTGAGCAAATAGGTGAGTAGAAAGTAACTCGCCATGGGAAACAAGCTGATCAGTAAGGGTGACTGATTTTTCAATGGCTGCTTTTTTTGCTAATTCAGCTACATTTTGAAGCAATATAGTAATGGCTTCTTCAGCTTGCTGTGGTTGCTCTAATTGGCTTAATACAGATTGGTGTATATCGGTTAAGCGAGTTAATAAAGCATGGCGTTGTTGAGTATCAGTAACACCATTAGCCAGCTCGACTAAGATATTGGTGACTCCAGAACAGGCACTAATTAAGACTAAGCGGGTGTGTGGTGCATGTTGAACTATTGCTGCACTGCGACTCATCGCGGTGAAGTCGGCAACACTTGTACCACCAAACTTGGCAACGGTTAACGATGTGTGCGGATTAACATTACTATCTACAAGGCTCAAGGTAAGACTCCCAATCTCAGTAAAATGATAAAAACGAATTTACGCGGGAGGATATTCCCGACATCCAATTGTCAGGAGAGCAGAAAGGCGAGACGTACGAATAGCGCTACAACCAGAAGCTCCCCACCTTTTTATATGTTACTTATGCATAAAAAGGTGACAGCCAGAAGGATTCAACCTTCATAGCCGATATCACTGATCCCCATCAGTTATATCTCGGCGTTACTCCCCCTCTTTAGGCTGCTTTAGGGTGGGTCCCTGCAATCTAAATACCTGGGTAACGCTCCTCTTCCGTTTTACCTAGTGGTATTAATACCAGCAGGATGAACAAAAACTCTCCTCATTGAATAGGATTTGTTACTAGGTTGTCAATCTTTCTGTGGTTATTTATGCGATAAAAATGCAATCGCTTATGTCATTCGTTATGTTAGTGTTGAATGAGACTTGCACTGAGTATGGTTGATTTAATATTCTGTTGTTGTGCAACCCTAATAATTCCCGCCCTACAGTTAGAAAAATAACGAAAATACAGGGATTGATTACAACTTACTTCAGGAAGATAGAATAATGACAATTACTAGCTTTTACCCTCCGCAACGAACATTAATGGGACCTGGTCCTTCAGATATCTACCCTCAAGTTTTACAGGCACTTAGTCGCCCGACAGTTGGACATTTAGACCCACTTTTTGTTGGGATGATGGATGAGCTAAAACAGCTACTGCAATATGCTTTTCAGACTAAAAATACATTTACGATTGCTGTGTCTGCCCCTGGTAGTGCAGGTATGGAAGCATGTTTTGTTAACCTTGTGGAGCCAGGTGATAAGGTCATTGTTTGCCGTAATGGTGTATTTGGCGATCGCATGCGAGAAAATGTTGAACGATGTGGTGGGCAAGCCGTTGTTGTCGATAATGCTTGGGGAGAGCCTGTTGATCCTAAGCTGGTGGAACAAGCGTTAATTGATAACCCAGATGCGAAAATATTAGCATTTGTGCATGCTGAAACATCAACGGGTGCGTTAAGTGATGCTGAAGCGCTGGCGAAACTGGCACGTCAACATGATTGTTTGACCATTGTTGATGCCGTGACATCGTTAGGCGGTGTTCCTTTATTGGTTGATGAATGGCAGTTAGATGCCGTTTATTCTGGTAGCCAGAAATGTTTATCATGCGTGCCTGGTTTATCACCATTAACTTTTTCTCAGCGCGCGATTGATAAAATTCAAGCTCGTAAAACACCCGTGCAAAGTTGGTTCTTGGATCAAAGTTTAGTACTCGGGTATTGGAGCGGGGAAGGTAAGCGAACTTATCATCATACTGCGCCAGTCAATAGCTTGTATGCCCTGCATGAAGCCTTAGTATTATTACAAAATGAAGGGTTAGAAAATGCTTGGCAACGCCATAAAGATGTTCATTTAGACTTGCGTGAAGGCTTAGAAAAACTCGGTATTACTTTTGTTGTTGATGAAGCCTCGCGTTTGCCACAGCTTAATGCGGTGTATATTCCTGATGGCGTTGATGATGCATTAGTACGTAAAACATTACTTGAGCGCTATAACCTTGAAATTGGTGCTGGGCTCGGGGCTCTAGGTGGTAAAGCATGGCGTATTGGCTTGATGGGATATGCTGCACGTAGTGAAAATGTCGCATTATGCCTAAAAGCCTTGGAATCGACATTGAAGTAAAAAAGTCATCATTGATCGATTGAATAAAACGGCTACCTCGGTAGCCGTTTTTGATCAAGGTTTGCTTGCCTCTGAAGGCAATATGGATTGTGCCTCTGAAGTGGCAAAGTTGGCGCCCGGAAATAAATATTCGGCTTCTTGCTTTATTTGGCTAGCTCGTTCTGGCTTACCTAATAATTGATAAGCGGAAATCAAGTTATGGTATAGCGCTGGGCGAGGCCAATTAACGGCTTTTTTTGTCGCCCATTGAATGTATTCTTCAATGAGTGCAGGATTGTTACTTGCTGTTCCCAGTTGTAGCTGTGTCAAATGCAAATCCCAATCAAAACGGTTTTGCCAAGCCCAAGGGTTATTTACCTGCATTAAGTAATCAATATTAACTGGACGTGTCGTCTCAAACTTGGTTAATAACCAACCCGAGTACAAGGTTGTTAACATAAAACCACTAACGACAATAGGCATGATTAACGCCAAAGATTTAATCGTCATTACATACTGCATTTCATGTTTATTATATTTTGCCGTTAGGTTATCGACCCAATAAATCAGGATGATAAAAATAACCCAATGAGCTAATGAGTGGTAGAAGGGATACTCTAGTTGGGTGTGCAAAACGATGGGAAAGAAAAGCCCGACTAATGCGAGTTGAGTGCCTTCTCGCGCCTTGCTGATTTTAAATAGCACAGCTGCTGCCGCAAGCAGCAATGCAATCAGAGGAATGATCCCCCCTTCAGCTGCCCAATACACTAGTTCATTATGAGGGTGGTCTAAACTAGGGACTCCGTAAGGCTGATTGGGATCGGCTTGGTGCCATTTTGCGGTTTGAGTGATATAGGCGGGCTCAAATTTGCCATAGCCATAACCCATTAGTGGCTCGGTACGAAACATTTTATACGCTTGCGGAATATGGATGGAACGAGCACTCTCAAGCGTTATACGTTCAGTTTTTGGCCCCCAACCTGTCGTAGAGTTAATGCTCCAAGAAACACTTAGCCCCATCACGATCATCAATAGCCACATGCGTAATTGGGCTTTTGCAGCAAAGCGACGTAGGTAGGGGATCATAAGGCCGACACCGACGATCGCTCCGATCCAGCCTGTACGAGAACTCAATGCCATAATGATTGGAATCGTGATGACGGGAGTGAGCAGTAACAGAAGCTGCAGCCATGACCATTTACCGCGATACATCGGAATACGGGCAAGCAGATAAGCAGACAGTACTAACCCAGTTGCCAGAAAACTAGCCATTACATTTGGTTGCTGAAAAATGCCATAAGGTCGGTTGTTCAGTGTGTTGTAACCAAAAGCATTGTCAGCTTCCATCCACATGAATTGATACCAACCAAAAGCCGCTTGAATCAACACACCAATGAGAATCAACCATAACATGCGCTGGCGCTGCTTTGGGGTAAACGTAAACTGCTGTAACCCGATAAAAAATAAGAACCCAGCCCAAAGTACAATCAGTCGGTTAGCGACTGCCGATGCATCAGCATTTGGATAAAAAACAGGTAAGGTGAGTAATAGACAGCAAGCAAATAAAACAATGGTTACTCGAGAATAGCGCCACACCTTTTGACGACAAATTTCTAATAAACCTAGTGAAATCGCGATACTAAATGGGATCCAACTGGCGGTATTAAATGACAGCTCAAGCCCTGAACCGCCAGGATTATGCTGGAAGTAGTGCATCGTTAGCACAAACAAAAAACCGAGTGAAACAATGAATGGTTTCACTAATGGTTTACTCATGCTCTGCTCTGCGAGTTTGGTGCCTTGCAAGTGTAACACTGTCATTTTATATCCATGCTTGTTGACATGTTTAAGCAAAATAAAGGCTGATAATTATATCAGCCTATAACGTTGATTTCTTAGCAGCTCAAGACAAAAGCAGCTTAAGGCAAAAGAGGTTTAAGGAAGTACGCAGTATGTGAACCGGCCACTTGAGCGACCTGCTCAGGTGTACCTGCGGCAACAATTTCACCGCCACCGTTCCCGCCTTCTGGCCCCAAATCAATAATCCAATCGGCAGTCTTTACTACATCAAGGTTATGCTCGATGACCACGATAGTATTGCCTCTATCTCGTAACCGATGCAGTACGACCAGCAACTGTTGAATATCATGGAAGTGTAACCCTGTGGTTGGTTCATCCAATATATACAGTGTCTGTCCGGTGTCTCGCTTCGATAACTCTCGGGCTAATTTCACACGCTGAGCTTCACCACCGGAAAGGGTGGTCGCAGCTTGACCTAAGCGGATATAAGATAAACCGACATCCATTAATGTTTGTAGTTTTCTTGCAATAGCGGGAACGGGATCAAAAAATTCACGAGCATCTTCAACCGTTAAATCCAAGACTTCGTGAATAGATTTACCTTTGTAGCGCACTTCCAACGTTTCACGGTTGTAGCGCTTGCTCTTACAAGAATCACAAGGCACATAGACATCCGGTAAGAAATGCATTTCGACTTTGATTAGCCCGTCACCTTGGCAAGATTCGCAACGCCCGCCTTTTACATTAAAACTAAAACGGCCAGGTTTATAGCCACGAGACCGAGATTCTTGGGTGCCCGCAAATAGCTCACGGATCGGCGTAAATATACCGGTATAGGTTGCTGGATTAGAGCGTGGTGTACGTCCTATTGGGCTTTGATCAATTTCAATGACCTTATCAAAATGTTCTAAATTTTGGATCTCACGATAAGGTGCCGCTTCACCGGTTGTTGCACCATTGAGCTGGTGGTGAGCAATGCGGAAAAAAGTATCATTGATAAGCGTTGATTTACCCGAACCAGAAACGCCAGTAATACAGGTAAAGAGACCGACAGGGATTTCAACGTCGACATTTTTAAGGTTATTACCTGTCGCCCCCAGTAATTTAACGGTTTTATCTGGATCCATCGGTGTCCGGTGTTCTGGGATCGCAATGGATTTTTTTCCACTTAAATACTGACCCGTTAAGGAGTCTGGCGCATTAAGGATATCTTCCATAGTGCCTTCTGCGATGATTTCACCACCGTGCACTCCGGCACCAGGGCCAATATCAATCACATAATCAGCAGCGCGAATCGCATCTTCATCATGCTCAACCACGATAACCGTATTACCGAGATCACGCAGGTGATTCAAGGTTTTGAGTAAACGTTCATTATCACGCTGATGAAGACCAATTGAAGGTTCATCAAGTACATACATAACACCGACGAGCCCCGCACCTATTTGGCTTGCAAGGCGAATACGTTGTGCTTCACCGCCAGATAGCGTATCGGCACTGCGTGATAAATTTAGGTAGTTAAGGCCTACGTTGACTAAGAAGGTTAATCGGTCTTTGATTTCTTTTAATATTTTATCGGCGATCTGTGCTCGCTGGCCCACCAGTGAAAGCGTATCAAAAAAGTTAAATGTTTCATTGATGCTCATTTCACAAATGGTGGGTAGGTTTGTATCAGCAATAAACACATGACGTGCTTCTTGACGTAAACGTGAACCGTGACAGCTAGAACAATGTTTAGTTGATACAAATTTTGCCAGCTCTTCACGTACAGCATTCGATTCTGTTTCACGATAACGACGTTCCATATTATTGAGGATCCCCTCAAAAGGATGGCGTCGAACCGTTATATCGCCGCGGTCATTAATGTACTTAAATTCAATTTCTGTTTTACCAGAACCACTCAGGATAAGGTCTTTGATTTTTTTAGGTAATTCATTGAAGGCAGCTTCAACATCAAAATCATAGTGTTCAGCCATTGATTTCAACATCTGAAAATAATAAAAATTACGTTTATCCCAACCGCGGATTGCACCGCCAGATAAGCTTAGATCCCCATTTTGTATCACACGGTCAGGGTCAAAATATTGCTGAACCCCTAAACCATCACAAGTGCCACACGCACCAGCAGGATTATTAAATGAGAATAAACGCGGTTCAAGTTCTTGCATGCTATAGCCACAATGTGGACAGGCAAAATTAGCAGAAAATAGTAACTCAGCAGGTTGGTCGTCATCCATTGGGCAGATTAATACATTGCCACCTGATAATTCTAGAGCTGTTTCGAACGATTCCGCTAAACGTAGCTGTAGATCATCACGCACCTTGAAGCGATCGACTACGACCTCAATGGTATGTTTTTTATGTAATTCGAGGGTAGGTGGATCAGAAAGGTCACATACTTCGCCATCAATGCGCGCTCGGATATATCCTTGGGCAGCTAGGTTCGCCAGCGCTTTTACATGCTCACCTTTTCGCGCTTTTACGATCGGGGCAAGTAGCATCATTTTACTGCCTTCTGGCAACTCTAGTACTTTATCTACCATCTGGCTGACAGTTTGCGCTGCTAGTGTTACATCGTGTGTTGGGCAGCGCGGCTCACCCACTCGTGCATACAGCAAGCGTAAGTAGTCATAGATTTCAGTGATCGTACCGACGGTTGATCGTGGGTTATGCGATGTTGATTTCTGTTCTATTGATATTGCAGGCGATAACCCTTCAATATGGTCGACATCGGGTTTTTCCATTAACGATAGGAATTGTCGAGCATAGGCAGACAACGATTCAACATAGCGGCGCTGACCTTCTGCATATAAGGTATCAAAAGCCAATGATGATTTCCCTGAACCCGATAAGCCGGTGATAACAATCAGCTTATCGCGAGGAATAGAGAGATTGATATTTTTTAGGTTGTGAGTGCGAGCACCCCTGACTTCGATATAATCCATATTGATATGAGCTTTATGGTCGACTAATTGATTTGTTATTATTGCATAGGCAAGAAAAGCTTGAAAGTACGAGCTGTATAAAGATACAGTATAAAGAGTGAAATCTAGCCAATAACAGACCTGTTTATAATTTGTGCTTTTGCGTGAATATATGTAACAAGGCAGTATTTCCGTGTGATAACAATACGCTTAAGGCTTGTGATTTTTCTTTACATCAATAATGAAGAAAAATTGCGTTAGATAACACAGTTTGAGCGCTATGCTTGAGCGGTGCCAACATGATAAACTACGAGATTAAGTGTAAACTTTGACTAAGCGGCTATTGATAATCAAGTAGTGCGCAGACAGATTTGGAGTTAAGTATGGCCAGTCGTGGCGTAAATAAGGTTATCTTAGTCGGTAACTTAGGTAATGACCCAGAAATCCGTTATATGCCAAGTGGTAGTGCAGTAGCAAACATAACAATTGCTACCTCTGAATCATGGCGTGACAAGGCAACGGGCGAGCAACGTGAAAAAACAGAATGGCACCGTGTGGCGCTGTTCGGCAAGCTTGCTGAAGTTGCTGGTGAATACTTGCGTAAAGGTTCACAGGTATACATCGAAGGTCAATTACAAACACGTAAATGGCAAAACCAACAAGGCCAAGATCAATACACAACAGAAGTTGTTGTTCAGGGCTTTAACGGTGTAATGCAAATGCTCGGTGGTCGTCAAGGCGGCGGTCAAGGTCAAGGAATGGGTCAGCAGCAACAGCAGCAAGGTAACTGGGGCAAGCCTCAACAACCTGCAGCCGCTCCTCAGCAGAACTTTGCACCTCAGCAGCAGCAACAACAGGCTCCTCAGCAACAGGCTCCTCAACAGCCTCAGCAGCAGTACAATGAGCCACCAATGGATTTTGATGATGATATCCCATTCTAATCAACTTCTTAGTTGGTAGGTTTGGAATAGCATGATTTAAGAAGAAGCAGCGTTCGCGCTGCTTTTTTATTATCTATTATTTATTAAAGGTTTTTCATTAACTTTTAGATTTGATTTTTCTTTAATAAAATCAATGAATAACTTCGTTTTCACATGGTTGTAATCAAGCTTGGGATAATAAGCATAGGCAGAGCTAATTGGCTGTTTAAGCTCTGGTAATACAGGCACCAGTAAGCCTTTACTTAGCTCGCGTTTCACCGTGTTACCCCCTGCCAAAATAATCCCCATACCTGCTACAGCTGCAGCAACTAATGCTTCAGGATTTTGAGTGGTGAAATTGCCCCGTAAGCGCAAGTGTAAGTTGTTCTCAAAAATGTGTTCTTGCTCATGTCCATGGGTACCAAAGAGTAGGCAATTATGCTGTGTTAGTTGCTGGTGGTTTTCAATTATGGGTTTATCTTCGAGATAACTTGGGGCCGCGTAAAACCCTGCCTGAAAATCAAATAATCGCGTTGCAATATAACTGGATGAATTAAAGTCGGTTAATTCACGGCTGATAAATACATCAAGGTTAAGATCGGGTAGTTGCCCTGGGGTTACTGTGTGCAGCTCGACTTGAATTTTAGGATAAGTCTCAATAAATTCAGCTAAGTAGTTAACTAATAATCGACTGCCAGTGGCAAGAGGGGCGCCAATACGTAATACGCCACTGACTTCACCATATGTTGAGGTTGTTTCAGCCAGCATTTGCTGCCAATCATCAAGTAGTCTTGCACTGCGTTGATAAAATAATTTACCCGCATCGGTTACCGTCAAACTCCTTGTTGTACGTTTTAATAGTTGCACACCTAACTGCTTTTCTAGCCAGGAAAGGCGTTTTGATAATGCTGAGCTTGATGTATTGAGTTTAGTGGCAGCTTGAGCCAGAGAGCCTTGATCCACAACGGTAACGAAGCTTTTTGTGCAAATGATCCAATCCATAGGTCTCCAGTTTTGTTAGCCACGATGATGGGTGCTGTGATTTTAGCGTTTATTGAGTAATAAAATTCATCGAATCATATCACTATGTTTACAGACAATGATTCACATTAATAGCTTAACAAGTGATAATCATTATTAACGTGATTAACAAATTGCATTGTTGGACACTGTAATTTTTAGTTAACTGTTTATAGTCTATCAATACTGCTTGTAACGTTGGAGTTATATGAGAAAAGCATCAGGGATGAAGTTAACCAACCGTTTGGTTGCTTTTGTCACGCTTATTGTTATTTGCGCCATTTTCGTTGTGTTTATTGGCGGTGCCATTAGCTTTCGAAAATTAGGGCAAAATTATCTGACCAACTATCTTGATGGTGTGGTTAACGTTATCGATCAACAATTGGCAGATCCTGAGGGCGCGGAAGCATTCTCACGTTGGCTACCGCATTTATTAAAAGCCAGTAATGTCGTTGAACTTGAAATTAGCAGCTCTGCAGGCTCTATATACTCTTTTAAAGGCTTACATCCACTCACCGATCCTAATGTATTGTATATCAGCCATTACCAGCTTGAGAAAAACACAGGCTTTAATATCGATATTAAGTCATTACCTCCTTATACCGAATTTACTTATTCGATAGGCGCAATGTCATCAATCAGTATTGCTATCATGATCATTATTATGGGCTTGGTATGGGGCATGAACTGGTTACGTAGGCAATTATATGGTTCAGAACTGTTAGAAGTACGAGGACGTATGATCCTTGCTGGGCGTGTCGATAAATACGCTGTCGGTTCTGAAGAGGAGTGGCCTGCAACAGCAAGTTTAGCCCTTGATCAAATGATTGCTGAGTTAAAAGATGCCCGTCAAGAGCGCAGTCGTTTTGATACGTTTATTCGTACTCATACATTTCTTGATCAATTAACAGGCACAGCAAACCGAGTGTTATTTGATAGCCGCCTTCAATCAATAGTGCAAGATCAAGACACCTATGGCTCTGTTATTTTGATTCGTATTTCAGAATGGGATCACTTACTGGCAGAAAAGGGAAAAGAGGCCGCTGATGACTTAATCCAAGACGTAGGTATGATCCTATCTAATTTAATCCAGCGCTATTCAGATACTGTTCTTTCGCGTTACTTTGATGCTGAATTTGCCATTATGATCCCACAGCAATCGGCAAAAGAAATAAAGCAATTTACCAGTCAACTATTAAAAGCATTAGAAAGATTGACCCCAGCAGCACCACTTGAAACGGATAATTGGTGTCATATTGGGGTGACTTTCTTTTCTAGCGGTGATCGACGAGGCCGTATTATGGATGAGGCAGATATGGCATTGCGAAGTGCACAGCTTCATCGAGCAAACAGTTGGTATGCATTTAAGAAAGAGCAGCAATGGGATGATAGTCGAGGCAGTGTACGTTGGCGTACCTTGTTAGATGCCGTATTTAATGCGGGTGGCCCGATATTGTATCAGCAACCCGTTGTTAATGCTGATGGTGAAACATTACTTCATCGGGAATTGTTAGCGCGTATTAAAGATGAAAATGGTGTTTTGATTAAAGCATCTCGATTTCTTCCTGCTGTTGAACAGGTTGGTTTTAATATTCGCATGGATAAATTGGTTATTGCCAAATCATTACAATTGCTAAAAACAATGCCAGTGAGCGATGTGTTTTCTATTAATGTCAGTATCACCGCACTATTAGATAAAAGTTTTGTTCGTTGGCTAAGAGATGAGTTATTACAAACCCCGCGAACAGTGTTGAATCGTCTATCGTTTGAAATACCAGAGGGAAGTTTAGTTAAGCATCTTGATGCTATGCGACCTGTCACTCGGATGATAGTCGGGCTTGGTTGTAAACTGGTGATTGATCAGGCGGGAAGAACCATTGTAAGCACCCATTATATAAAAGATATTAAAGTGGATTATATTAAACTCCACCGAAGCCTTATCCGTGAGATTTATCAAAGACAAGAAAATCAACTATTTGTTCGTAGTATGCTCGGTGCTTGTGCCGATTCGAATGCAAAAGTTATCGCTGTCGGCGTGGAAAATAATAAAGAATGGCAGGTATTAAAACAACTAGGTGTACATGGCGGACAAGGCCGGTATTTTGGGGCTGAAATCTCGTTAATAAGTGATTCAAACATACAACAGAAGTAGAGACATGTTACATTTGCTCATACATTAAAAAGCAATCGATATATGTTCATTTGATTAATGTTCGGGTACTATTGTCAAATAATTGACGCGTGTCGGTTGTTTGGCGTTGTTGTTGTGGCAATATTTGCACATATTTAGTCAGTTGTATTGGATATCCATGAAGTCTACTGCTTTGTTTAATAAATACTTTAATAAGAAAAGTCATCATAAGTTAGCTTGCCTAGCTGTATTTGCTGATTCTATAACAATAGTTTATGAATCAGAGCAGCAATGTATAACCGATAGCATTGATATTTCAGGAACTGGGCAATGGGCTGATGCCATTAAATCGTTGCTTGAAAAGCATGACCTTTCTGGTTGTAAATTAAAATTAGTTTTAGGTCATGGTTTATATCAGAGTTTACTTATTGAGAAACCTGATATACCGCGTGCTGAATTACCCACGGCATTGCCTTTTTTAGTTAAAGATCTTGTTAACGAATCTCCTATGGATTTGGTGGCAGACGGTTTTCCGGCGCCATTAAAAGATCGACTTCAAGTTTTTGTTGCTAATCGAAAGCACATAGAACAACTCATTAAAATTTGTGCCGATGCAAATGGTGAACTGATAGCGGTTTCGGCAGAAGAAATAGTATGGGGGCAATTTACGTCTTCATCACTCAGTCAGCTCATTCTTCATCGTCGCTCAAGTGCTGGATTACAATTAACCGCGTTTAAGCAACAGACGTTGTGTTTTCAACGTCAATTACGGGGTTTTACTGACCCGTTAATCGGTTCAGAAAGTGATGCATTACAGCTAGACAATCTAGCACTTGAATTACAACGTTCTCTAGATTTCCTCAGTGCACAATTACGTGATAATCCAATAAACCAACTCGTCATTTCGTGTGATGGTGAAGATGATGCCTTATTAGCACAAGAGCTTAGTCAGCGTTTAAGTGTCTCGGTGAGTGCTATTGCGCCTGCATATTCAACGTTAACCACCAATGCTGCTCGTGTAGCATGGGCGGCACTTAATCAGCTTGATGGCTCTGGCATTAACCTTTATTCAGATGCTTTAAAGCCACAAAGAAATTATCTGACATTGCCGAATGTTATTGCTAGTTGGGCAATTATTGTTGTGGTAATGGCAACATTGACTGGCTGGTACCAGTGGAAAAACTACGTAGTTAAAGAAAAGTTAGCAGTAGAGCAAGCATTACTAACGGCTAAACGTACCGAGCTTGACCGCGCCAAAGCGGCATTAGCGAAGCATGTACCTAGCCCTCTAAAAGTCGAATTAGCGGGTTCGCTAGAGCAAGATTTAGCAGCGAAGCAAGCAACATTAAAAGCGATTGAAAATCATGATGACAGTCTAAAAGTAGGCTATGCCGGAATGTTAAAGCAATTGTCAGATGCGGCAAGCGGTGATATTTCAGTTAATCGAATTCGTGCGACCGGTAAAGCACTCGATTTGGAAGGGTTAGCGCGCAGCCCTGATGCAGTTCCTGGTTGGCTAAAAGCATTTAAACAATACCCATCTTTATCTGAGCGTCGTTTCCAGCTGCTATCACTGGGGCGTAATGAGAAAAATATCGTGACGTTTAGATTATTAGCCGATAGAACGGCGGCACAACAGGAGAGCAAAAAATGAATGGTTGGCAACAATTGAACGACCGTTTTGATCTGCTGACACGTCGCGAACAAATCTTGATACTGATATCTGGTTGGGTTGCATTACTGTTTGTGGGTTTTGTTGTGGTGATTGAGCCAACAATGAAAGATGTTACGTCAGTTAAACGACAACTTGTTTCAGCAGCTAACGAACTCGTGAGTAGTGATAATCAAATTGCCGTGATTAATCGAAAGCTCAACAGTGATCCAAATAATGACGTAGATAAGAAAATCGAACGTTTAGAGCAACAGACGGATAGCTTAAATGAGCAACTAACAGATCGTGTTGCGAGCTTGGTAACACCAATACAGATGTCGGGTTTAATGGAAGAAGTGTTACGACGAACCACACGTTTGAAGCTTGTCTCATTAGAATCACAGGCACCTGTACAGCTAATCAATGGCGATGATGAAGGCTATTATATTCATCCCGTACAGTTAACACTTCGTGGTCGCTACTTTGATGTAGTTAATTATCTCGAGCAATTAGAAGCATTACCGGTGAAGTATTACTGGCGAAGTTTTAGCTACCAGGTTGATAAATACCCTTGGGCTGATATTACGTTAAATGTTTACACTCTAGGCGAAAGTAAGGATTTTATCGGTGGGTAAGTTCAGTTTTATTAGCGCTATTTTAATGATGCTAGCAACCGGCGTTACTCAGGCAAGCCAAGATCCTACCGCACCGCTAGGTTGGAGTGCTCCAGTAAAAAAGCAGACAGCAAAGCGGAGTTATGTGCCGACATTACAAAGCATATTGTGCGATGAGGCAGATACGTGCACTGCCATATTGAATAATATATCCATTGGTGTAGGTGGGAAAGTAAGCGGTTATACCCTGACTCATATTCAAGATGATTTTGTCACAGTGAGCCGTGGCGGTAAGCAGTGGCGTTTGGAATTATTCGCTGACAATATAAAAATAATTGAAAGGTAAGCAGCTAGCATGCGTGGATTAGTCATAGGAATACTTTTAGCCTCTTTATTAGGCTGTTCAACCAATATGGGACATCAAGATCCGGTTGAAATAAAAGAAGCGTTAAATGTTGCTGCAAACGAGGCAAACAGTCGTCCGCTAGATGATTTACCTTCAGCGGTTAATGATGATTTGATGCCGAGCTTTGGCAGTAATGATTACATGGCATCATCAGCTTTAGAGAAACGTTTTCGTGTTAGCGCGCGAAATGTTGAGGCACGTACCTTCTTTGGTAGTTTGGTGAAAGGCACGCAATTAAACATGGTGATCCATCCCAATGTACAAGGTCGTATCTCTTTAACATTACGTGATGTAACGCTAGATGAAGTCTTGGATGTTGTTTCTGATATTTATGGTTATAGCGCCACACGTAAGGGGAACATAATTCAAATATTCCCAGCGACATTGCGCACCGAATCGATTCCTGTTGACTATTTACAGCTTAAGCGCCGTGGCATTTCCCTGACTTCTATCACTACAGGCTCAATTACGAACAGTGACTCAGGCTCATCGAGTTCAAATAGTAGCAGTAACAACAGTAATAGCAGCAATTCGAACAATAGCAGTAACAGCAACTCAGACAGTGGCTCAAACAGCAATAATTCGAGTACAGCTACCGGTGGTACAACGATTGAAACAACGTCTGAAAGCGATTTCTGGTCGCAGTTAGAAAAAGCGGTACAAGCAATGATTGGCTCAGGGGAAGGGCGAACTATTGTTGTTTCACCGCAAGCGAGCTTGATCTCGGTGCGTGCTTATCCGAATGAATTACGTGAAGTGAAAGAGTTTCTTGGTGCGTCGAAAAAGCGGTTAAAGCGGCAAGTTGTGCTTGAAACCAAAATAATGGAAGTCACACTCAGCGATGGTTATCAGCAGGGCGTTAACTGGAGCAATATAACCTCAAGCATTGGTGGTACCGATATTATCTTTGGGCGCACTGGTCCGGCAGCCTTACCGGGTGGTGATGCTATTTCATCCTTGTTGGGTGGGCAAACCAATGTCACTATCAGTGATGGTAATTTTGAGGCGGTATTGAGCTTTCTTGAAACACAAGGCGATCTGAATGTGCTATCTAGCCCGCGAGTGACAGCTGCTAACAACCAAAAAGCCGTGATTAAAGTCGGTGGCGATCAATACTTCGTTACTGATATTTCTGGTGGTGAAGTCAGTGGTGATAACAGCACTTCAGCGCCAGATATAGAACTTACCCCATTCTTTTCTGGTATCTCATTAGATGTTACCCCGCAGATTGATGATGAGGGTGGCGTGTTGTTACATGTTCACCCTACTGTTGTTGATGTGGTTAACGAGACCAAAGATATCGATCTAGGTGCAACATTCGGCGTGTATAAACTACCACTCGCTAAAAGCTCTATCCGAGAATCTGATTCGGTCATTTTTGCTCGTAGTGGTGATGTTGTTGTTATCGGTGGTTTGATGAAGTCAGCAATCAATGATCAAGTCTCTAAAGTCCCTTTCTTAGGTGATATTCCAGGTCTTGGGCATTTATTTAGAAACGTCAATAAAGTGCAGTCGAAAACGGAACTGGTGATTTTGCTTAAGCCGACAGTGGTTGATGATCAGACGTGGCAGCAAGAGATCGAACGATCTCGTGCATTGGTAACTGAATGGTTCCCTGAGCAAGGTTGAGCCATGTATCAGTCTCACTTTAGATTAAATCAAGCCCCTTTTGCTTTAACGCCAAATACGTCGTTATTTTATGCATTGCCTCCTCATTTAGAGGCAATTCAAACGGTATTGTCAGCGTTAGAAATGGGTGAGGGAATTATTCAAATCTCGGGTGAGGTGGGTACCGGTAAAACACTGGTGTGCCGCATGCTGATCAATCAACTGCCAGAGCGGTTTGATCTGGCGTATTTGCCGACCCCAGCAATGAATGGGCATGAACTGCGGGCTGCTTTAGCGAGTGAGCTGAACTTAAGTCGAGATGGTGATAACACCACACTCACTGAGCGTATTCATGACGAATTGATTCAGCGAAAAAGCCAAGGGAAAACTGTAGTTGTATTGCTTGATGAAGCGCAAGCCTTGCCAGACGAGGCGCTTGAAGTTATTCGCTTGCTGGGTAATTTAGAAACGGAGCAAGAAAAACTGCTTCAGATTGTGTTGCTTGGCCAACCTGAATTAGATCAACGTTTGGCACGGCATAATTTACGCCAGTTTCGTCAGCGAATTACTTTTCGCGCTAATTTACGCCCGTTAGATTTGGCTGAAACGATCTCGTATATCGAATACAGGTTGCAACAGGCTGGTTGCCGTAAAGTCTTATTTACCCAGCCTGATTACCGCGCATTATGGAAATCTAGCCAAGGAATTCCAAGAATAATTAATCAGTTATGTCATAAAGCATTAATTGCGGCATACGGCAGCAATCAACGGAAAGTCACGAACAAAGAAGTACTCATGGCAATTAAAGATACATTAAGCGCACGACAACCTAAGTGGACATACCCCGTATTATGGGGGTGGAGTTAAGCATGAGTGAAATAAATAAAAAGCTTAACGAGCTTGCGCAGCAAAACGCAAAAAACACAGCTAAAACGGATCCATTAGTTGCCGCTTATATCAGGCCAGTACCAGCTAAAAAATGGCCATTAGTGGCAGCCGCGGGTCTGTGTATTACTGTGCTATCTGGGGCTGCTGGCTGGTGGTTTGGCCAACAAGGTCAACCGGATACGGCTGTCGTGGCTTCACATGCAGAGGCTGAACCCTCTGTTGTTGAAAAGTCTATTGCTAAAAATCCAGCTGTCGACGTGCCTGTTGCATCAGTTGAAAGCATTGCCACAGCGTCTATATCAGAAGAAAAATTTGAACCTAAACCTGAATCTAAACCTGAAATCAAGGTAGCCCCTAAAGTGGCGCTGCAAGTAAAACCTGAACCTAAGACTGTTGTTGAGGTGAAGGTGAAAGAAATCGCTAACATCACACCAGCTACGCCGAAAAAAGCACTGCCTAAACCGATGCCCATCGCGGTTGAGTATATTGAACGTCAAGAAAATCTTCCTCAAAACGTTGATGAAGAAACGGCATCTTGGGGCAATGATGATGAAGGTTTAAGTATTGAAACGGTGGAACTGAATACCCAGCAACTTGCCGATATTGAATACGGTCGTGCAATGAAATTGCTACAACAAGGTGACAGCAAGAAAGCCATTGTGCATTTAGAATCAGCCATTAAGTACCAGCCAGATCGGATTAAAGTGCGTCAAAAGCTGGCGGCACTGTATTACGGTAAAACGGATACCCGCAAAGCGCTTGCTGTGCTGCAGCAAGGGTTATCACGAGAGGGGGAGCAGCCAGAACTCCGCTTAACTCTCGCCAAGCTCTTGGTGAATGAATCACAACCACAAGCGGCATTAAATGTATTAGCGCGTATTCCTAAAGAAGAAAATGCTGCTTACATGGCGATGCGTGGCGCGTTATCACAGCAGCTTAAAAATAATGCAATGGCGCTTAATAGTTACCAACAATTAGTGAAGTCAGAGCCTTATGATGGACGCTGGTGGATGGGGTTAGGCATTGCATTAGAGCGTGACAGCAATGGTAAAAAAGCAAAAGAAGCGTATCAGCAAGCCTTATTAATGGGGCGGGTATCCGCTAAATCACAACAGTTTATTCAACAACGCTTGTCGTTATTATCAGCAAAAGAGAGCTAAGACGATGCAGATTAGATTAAGAAAACGTCTTGGTGACTTGCTGGTTGATGAAGGCATTGTTGCTCAAGCTCAATTAGAACAAGCACTTTCACAGCAGCAAAGTACTGGGCGAAAGCTCGGCGATACATTGATCAACATGGGGTTCTTAACTGAACAACAGATGTTGTCGTTTTTGTCGCAACAGCTTGATATCCCGTTAGTCGACTTAACGCGCGCTAACATTGATATGGAAGCGGTATCGCTACTATCAGAAGTGCATGCTCGCCGTTTACGTGCATTAGTTATCGATCATCGTGGCGACACCGTTCGGGTTGCAATGAGTGATCCTGCCGATCTTGCGGCTCAAGAAGCGGTGTATAACCAGCTAGGTGAATACCGAGTTGAGTTAGTAATAGCACGTGAACGTCAATTGATTGCGGCATTTGATCGTTATTACCGACGCACGAAAGAAATTGTGTCCTTTGCAGAGCAGTTACAAGCTGAGCACAAAACGGACTCAGTGTTTGCTTTTGGCTTTGATGATGACAACGAAGAAGTCACCGTTGTTAAGCTGATCAATTCATTATTTGAAGATGCGATTCAAGTCGGTGCGTCAGATATTCACATCGAACCTGATACCGATGTACTTCGTATTCGTCAGCGTATTGATGGCGTATTACATGAAACATTATTAAATGAAGCCAGTGTGGCATCGGCGTTAGTCTTACGCCTTAAATTAATGAGTGGCCTCGATATATCTGAAAAACGTCTGCCACAAGATGGGCGTTTTAATGTCAAAGTACGCGGGCATTCTGTCGATGTGCGTGTTTCTACCATGCCAGTGCAACACGGCGAATCGGTTGTAATGCGTTTACTTGACCAATCGGCAGGTATTCTAAACCTCGATGAAGTCGGCATGCCGACAGATATTTTGCAGCGGTTTCGTCGACAGCTAAAACGCCCTCACGGTATGATTTTAGTAACTGGCCCTACGGGGTCAGGTAAAACCACCACGCTGTATGGTGCACTCAGCGAATTGAATAAGCCGGGTAAAAAACTGATCACAGCTGAAGATCCGGTGGAATACCGTTTACCACGGGTTAATCAGGTACAAGTGAACAGTAAAATTGGTCTGACGTTTTCTTCTATATTGCGTACTTTTTTACGTCAAGATCCCGACATTATTCTGGTGGGTGAAATGCGCGACCAAGAAACGGTCGAAATCGGCTTGCGTTCAGCGTTAACTGGCCACCTAGTGTTATCCACCTTACATACCAATGATGCGATAGATAGCGCACTGCGAATGATGGATATGGAAGCCCCCGGTTACTTAGTCGCGAGTGCAGTGCGTGCGGTATTAGCGCAGCGTTTAGTACGTCGTGTATGTCGTGACTGTGGTGAAATTGAAACCCCCGATGCCGCTCAAACCCAGTGGCTAAAGGCGCGTTTTCCTGAGCATCAACACCGTGAATTTCACCGAGGTCGAGGCTGTCAAACCTGTAACTTTACTGGTTACAAAGGGCGTATTGGTGTGTTTGAATTACTTGAAATGAATCAAGCTATGATGGATGCCCTTCGTGATAATAACGCAGTGTTATTTAGTCAGATAGCCCGTGAATCTGAAGGTTACCAACCCTTAGTTGCTTCAGCGATGGGATTAGCACTCGAGGGGCGAACCAGCCTTGATGAAGTACTTATTCTGGGGGACGGCGATCTTAATGATGGCTTTTTGGGTTAGGACATAGTTGATGCCAGTATTTAATTACCGTGGCCGAGGTAGCAAAGGTCAATTACAACGCGGACAAGTAGAAGCGGCTAACCAAGAGGTTGCAGCCGATGTACTGATGCGCCAAGGCATTATTCCTTTAGAGATCCGCCAAGGTAAGGCCAAAGGGGATAGCTTCGATTTTAAGCAACTGTTTCAAAATGATATTCCACTAGAAGCTTTAGTGATTTTTTGTCGTCAGCTTTACAGTTTAACCAAAGCCGGTGTGCCGCTATTAAGGGCCATCAAAGGGTTAGGGCAGAGTGCTAGCCATCCTCTAATGAAAGAAACATTGGATGCAGTTATGACTGACTTAACCAATGGTCATTCATTGTCGGCTGCGATGAAACAGCATCGTCGGGTTTTTTCTGACTTGTTTGTTTCGATGATTCACGTTGGTGAAAACACTGGTCGACTGGATGAATCCTTATTACAGCTAGCTCACTATTTTGAACAAGAAATGGAAACACGCCGTCGAATTAAATCAGCGATGCGTTATCCGTTGTTTGTGATCTCCGCGATTATGCTCGCGATGGTAGTGTTGAATATTAAAGTGATCCCTCAATTTGCCTCTATGTTTGCGCGCTTTGGTGTCGATTTACCGTTACCGACTCGGATCTTAATTGGCACGTCAAATTTCTTTGTTCACTATTGGCCCTTAATGCTGGGTGCCGGAATCGTTAGTACGTTAGCGCTTAAAATGTGGCGACGAACCCCTAACGGTCAAGAACGTTGGGATAGTTGGCGGCTTAAAACCCCTGTGGTAGGCCATATAGTTAACCGTGCTCAGATGTCACGTTTCTCTCGAACTTTTGCCTTAATGATTAGGGCGGGTGTACCGCTGAATCAGGCAATTCAAATGTCAGCAGAAGCGTTGGGTAATCGCTTTTTAGAGAACCGCTTAATTGAAATGAAAAATGGAATCGAAAGCGGTAACAGTATTACCAGTACGGCCACCGATTCAGGTGTGTTTACCCCGTTAGTTTTGCAGATGATCGCGGTCGGTGAAGAGACGGGCCAAGTCGATAACTTGCTATTAGAAGTCTCTGATTTTTACGATCGTGAAGTTGAATACGATTTAAAAACCTTAACAGCACGCATAGAGCCGCTTTTATTGTTGGTCGTTGCTGTAATGGTCTTGATTTTAGCCTTGGGTATTTTCCTACCAATGTGGGGCATGCTTGATGTTGCACGGGGTGTTTGAGCGACTGCCTTTTACTCGATTGAAAGGGTTTATTTGGTTGACACTTATGCTGTTACTAATAGTCGTTCTACTTGGTAAATGGTCACAACTGAATGAAAAACTGGAAGAGACAAAAGTAAAATTGACGGTTAGTAACTTTTATAATAATGCGGTAAGTCTCCGTAATTTATGGGAACTTAATGATAAACCTAATCATATAACCGTTGATAATATAGACTTGAGTTTTACCACGCTTGGGTGGCCAATAGTGGTCGAATCAAGGCAAATAAATTGTACGAAAATGTGGATTTTATTATCTGGTGAACAAGTAGTCTCGCCTTATATAAGTTTGTCTAATAAAAAAACTGTGAACTCAAGTGGTTATAATTCTTGTGAATACCAGATAATTGACGGTAAAGGGCTGGAATTATCGTATGAAAATGAGACAATACATATCGACGGTTTTTTGACGCGAATTACGTTGTAATATTGACAAGAGTATTAATAAAAAATGAAAAAACAAAGTGGTTTTTCCCTTGTTGAGTTAGTGATTGTCATTATCGTTGTCGGTTTATTATCTGCTGTTGCATTGCCACGCTTTATTCAAGTAACAGATGAAGCTAAAAAGTCATCAATTAAAGGTATTGCGGGTGGTTATGCCACTGCTGCATTGTCTGCCCGTGCGCAGTGGGAAGCCTATGGTCGACCAGCCGATGATAACAGCCAGAATGTCGTAAATTATGACGGAACGGTTTTTTCATTAACCAAAGCTATCGCCGATGATTCAGTGCGCGACGGTTATCCATTTGCATTAGAAGCAAGTAACAAAAGTGATGTAAATAGTGTTGATGTGAATGATTGTTTAGATCTGATTAATAACCTATTGCAAAACCCGCCGCTTGCAACGACGTCATCGTCAGATGCAACCAATGGCAACTATTTATTTTACGTCACTGTTGAAGGTTCGGATGCCAGCAAGCAGTGTCGTTATTACCAACTAGCTTCGGCTGGTACCAAGGGTTCAGGTTCAACAGATGTTGAAGCGGGACATTCATTTATCTACAAACCGGCCTTTGGCCAAGTCGAAGTAAATTTACAATAATTAGGAGTGAGTTATGAAACGTCAAGGCGGCTTTACGCTAATCGAATTAGTGGTTGTGATTGTTATTCTGGGTATTTTGGCAGTAACAGCTGCACCACGTTTCTTGAACCTGCAAAATGATGCTCGCGAATCAACGTTGCAAGGGCTGAAAGGGGCAATTGATGGCGCCGCTGGTATTACTTACGGTAAGGCTGCTATTAATGGCTTAGAAGCTGCAAATGCAGCAGATGCGAAGACAGTTGATGGAATTGATATTATCTTTGGTTACCCTGCGGCAACTTCGGCTGCTCTTAATGCGGCTGTAAATGGTATGAATGATTGGAAATTTGTTTCTGAAGGAAATGGTGCAATTGTTTACACCTACGAAGGTAACTCTAAGACTAGTGAGTGTATTATCACTTATACACAAGCTGCCAGTATATCTCAAGCCGCATCAACATTATTTACAACAGGTGATGCGTGTACCGGTACTAAGTAATATATAGATGGCGCTCTTCGGAGCGCTATTTTATAAAGGTATGTTATATCATACCTTTATAAAATAGAACCCACTACTCCTATCAACTCTCACTCAGGGTGAATTATGCCCTACGGCAAGTATAAGCAGCGCGGTTTTACCTTAATTGAATTGATCGTGGTAATTATTTTGGTGGGTATCATCAGCCTAACAGCTGCCTCGCGAATGAGTGGACGCAGCAGTTTCGATGCCTTTATCACTCGCGATCAAGCCATTGCTATTGCCCGTCAAATTCAAATCACCGCCATGCAAGCCACTGGATCTCAAAGAACAACTTTTCCGCTGCGTATAATTGCTGGCACTAATGACCAAACATCTTGCATGGGGTTAATTACAGGCAGCACTTGCCCTATGCAATCTACGGCAGAGACATCGAGCCGAGTATTACAGGGGGAGGTAAGCCGAGTACGTTTTACGTTACCGAGTATGGCCTCAAATACCGTGTATTTTGATTTATTAGGACGACCAGTAAACAGTGCCGGAGAGCGTATTTGTAACGATGGCTGTCAGATCAACTTGCAATCGCGAGACAATAACATTCTTAGTATGTGTATTAACCGTGAAGGTTTCATTGACGAAGGGGGATGTTAATAATGCGACTCGCTGCTCCATCGAAATGTTCAATGCCAACGATAACATCGCAAAAAGGCTTTACCCTGATTGAAGGCATTGTGGCGATCGTTATTATGGGTATTGCCATGGTGACGTTAACCAGCTTTCTATTCCCACAGGCAGAGCGTTCGGCTATCCCGCATTATCAGGCCCGTTCCGCTGCGATTGGCCATGCCATGTTAAATGAAATTTTATCCCGTAAGTTTGACAGTAAGTCAGATCCTAACGGTGACAGTGTGGTCCGTTGTGGGGAGGCAAACCCAAGAACTGGAGATATGGTCGCGTGTACCCCAGCTAAACCTGAAGGTTCACTTGGTGCTGATGATGCTGATAATGAGCTTACTGACGATGGTCTGCTAAAAATCACACTTGCTGACGATGTTGATGATTTTATTGGTTGCTGGGGAACTGAAGCGCAATGCAACAATAGCAGCTTCCCGCGAATTGGGGAGTTAACCGACTTTATTCCCGGAGATGATTATCAGAATATCTGGGCGGAAGTTAATGTCTTTTATGATAACGGTTTCACCGGCACTGACGCTGGTGTAACAACCGATCATAAACGTATTTCTGTTCATATCCGGACTACTCGTTATGGTGATTATGAGTTTATTGCCTATAGGAGTAATTACTGATGAGCCGTGCTTATAGGGCTGAACATGGTTTTACCTTGCTGGAATTAATTATTGCTTTGGTTATTTTGGCTATTATCTCGCTGGGTATCGGTAGTTTCCTTCGGCTTGGTACTGATGGCTATATTAGTGCGGTAGATCGTGAGCGATTGCAATCAGAAGCGCGCTTTGTGATGGAAAGGTTAACCCGTGAGGTGCGCCATGCTGCGCCCAACAGTGTTAGCGTGAATGCTAATGAAACGTGCCTATCTTTTTACCCTGCTTATCTTACTGCCTATTATTTTGACCAACCTTCAGCTACCGCGAGCCAGATAGAAATTGTGCCAAGAACCGATGAGCGGGCTTTATGGACAGCAACTAATGATGACGGGAGCGCTGTCATTCTGAATACTGGCATTGCTGTGGGTTTTACTTCTGCCGAACAATACGGAGAAGTACTTAAACCGACAGCTGTTAGTGCTACGTTATTAGATAATGTGGCTACATTACGCTATACCAATGTGATTGAAAGTCAGTCACCCGCCAAACGTTTGTATCTTTATGGCGATCAGGTTTCTTTTTGCTACGACGGTGATAGAACATTAACCCGTCAAAAAGAGGGCGAAGATGCCGTGGTGCTGAGCAATAAAATTGATGTTTTTGATGTAAGTGCCACAGGAGCAGGGCTCAACAGTAATGGCATTGTGCACATTGCCATTACTGTTGAGGATCCGCGTACGAGCCAAAATGGGTCTCAAGGAGAAACCTCCAATTACAACCACAGTGTGCAGGTGATCAATGTTTTATAAAAATGCTTATCGTAAACAACGGGGTGGTGCATTGATTGTCGCTATCTTCGTTATCGTTGTGATGTCTTTAATGGCCGCTGCGATGATCCGCATAGATTGGTCAAGCCAAGATACCACGACCAGAGAGGTGCTTGGTACTCGGGCGTGGTTCACAGCCCATTCAGGTAATGAAATGATGTTGAATTTATTGTTTCCGATTGGTGTCAGTGGTGCTAATGCCACTGTGTGTAATGGCAGTTCTGCATTTACACCCGCCAATAATTATAACTGTAGAGCAACAGTCACCTGTACACCAAGCTCGGTATCAAGAGCGGGTTCAACAATGACAACGTTTTATCTAGAAAGCACAGCAACGTGCGGTTCGGGTGCATTGCAGGTAACAAGGACACAGGAAACGTGGGCGAAGGATTTACAATGAGCAAATATATGAATATCTATAAACTCATTTCTTTACGCTGTGTATTTGTTCTCTTTTTTAGTCTAGTCAGTGTTGGCACACAAGCTTCGCAGTGTTTGAGCAATGGAGCCACAGTTAATGCTAAGGATGGATTTTGTATTACTGCTAACTTGGTATCGGATGGTAGTAACCGAATTAGAATTGAAGGTGACTATTATTATCATCCAATCTGGACGGATGATAATGATTACTTTGGCTACGGGCAGGGAGTAAATGAAACAGACTATCTTAATGATGGAAAGGAGCATCAATTCCAAGTTAAATTTGTCAATGATGATTCTTATAACTCTAGAAATATATATGGCCAGCTAGAGTACAGTGTTGATGGCACTTATATATCATCGACATTTATTAATATTAGAAATAGGGTAGGTGCCGATAAATTTGACCCTTATATTAATGTCAGAGTATTGGGAGACAGTATAACAGGAACCTGTCTAGCTGAAGGTTCCTGTGGTAGCTTGCCAATACCAGTACCAAAACCTGAATACAATGAAAATGCCCAGTTTGAGTTTGGCTCGGCAACCTGTGATTCATCATCGTGTAGTTTCCCACTAACCAAAGATTACCAATATACCCCGATTGTTATTTTGATGCCGACGATAGGCAAGCAAGATGCGGGGAAGAATGGCACAAACCCAGATAGCGATGCACCAGCCTCTGTTTTTTTGAATAGTATAGATATTAACGCCAAGCAAGTCTCTTTTGATATCAAGCGCCCGACAATTGTGGGAAAGAGTACGAATCAGATGGTGCAGGTCGACTATCTGGTCGTTGAACCGGGAACGGCCGACTTTAACGGCCATACGGTCGTCGCTGGCTACGTTGATACTAACAAGCAGGTTTATAAGAATGGTCCAGGTAAGTCGAATGATAGCGCTTGGTCGGCAGGACGATTTTCTGATTTTGGCTTGAATAATGCGTTTTCATCGAACCCTGTGGTGCTGACTCAGGTGCAGTCAGCAAATAATGATAAATGGTTAACTGCCGCAATACGCAACCAGAGTAGAACGATTCAGGTTATCCCGAAAAAAGGGCTGGAGGTCTCATTAGAGCTTTCCCGTTCTCGGAGCCATTCTCATCAATATCAAACGGAACGAATTGGCTATATAGCGACACTTTCTGGTGGTGGAAAGGTCGACGGTTACAAGTTCAACTTTGGCAAATTTACGACCCCAAATGCCACCGGCAATAAGCCTTTAGAGCTGGGCTGTTCGACATTACATGATTTAGGCTTGGGTGATATATCCAGTGTAGTTGCTAAGAAAATGGAGCGTAACGGTGCTCATGGAGGTTGGTTACGTCGCTGTCGGTTGGACGGTAATAAAGCCAGCTTTGTGGTTGATGAAGACGACAGGGATCGTTCACATTTACCAGAGGATGTTGGTTATTTCACTACAGAAAAAGAAACGATAAATATTTGTGAATACCTAACAGGACCAGCGCAAACTTGGTCTGAAGCGGGGAATGCCAAGCTCGATTGGACGTCGGTGATTGTAAATGCACATAACGGTACTAATATTGGTTTCCCTAGTATCGATAGTCCGCCAGAACATAATAGCAGCTGTGTGAATGGTCGATGTATTGCAACTCCTGATCTGATGGTTGAACAGCCCCCCTTTATTAATTTTACGCCGAGTGGTGATGAGATTATTTTTACCGGTAGTGATGTTGATAAATTAGGTAGCGGTAGCTATGAATCAGTCAATATTGGAGGCAACTCGCGGGTAGAGTTTACTGGTGGCGAATATTGGATTGGCGAGTTATCGATTGGCGGCAGTGCCATCGTTGAAGTGACTAGCGATACCATTCTTAACGTTAACAAGCTTGTTATTTCTGGTAATGCACGATTAAACCACCAAAGTATAGCTGCAGGGTTATACATTATTGCACATAACTCGAATGCCGAGGTTCGACTAGAGGGAAGTAGTAAGTTTAACGCCTTTGTTTTGAGTGAAAACTTGGTACATATGAGAGGAACTACGGAAATTACTGGTGCTGTTACTGCTAAGGTATTGGATATGCAAGGCTCGCCTAGAGTCATCGGTGATATCAGCAGTTGTAAGCCACCTCTAGAGCATGACTATCAGATCATCGTGACTCCAGAGCAGGATTTATCCCTCACCTGCGATCGCCAGCCTGTTGAATTTCAAGTTCAAGACGAAAACGGTGTGCCAGCGGGGAACTACGATGGTCTGGTTAACATCACGAGTTCGTTATCGACCGCCAGCAAGGCTTTTTGGTATCTCAGCGAGCAAGATGGCGAAGACAGTAAGTTGGATGTAAGCCTGACCCATGCTTTTAATGTTGATGGCAATGGTAAGGTGACCCTTTGGCTGAAAAGTGATGTGGTGGGGACTATTGAAGCAACTGGCTCCTTATCGACAGATAGTAGTCAGGTAGCTGTAGGTCAATATGGGTTTGTGCCGTTTAAATTTGAAATTACGGACAGTTACCTACCAGTCGTAGCGGGCAAGCCTGTCGGTATCAGTATCAAGGCAAAGGCGTGTAAAACAGCTAGCAGCGATGAAGTCTCGGTTGGCTATGATGGCAAGCGAAAACTGAAGTTTAGTACAGCCTATAGTGCCCCTAAAACTGGTGATAAGAAGGTCGAACTTCGGGTATCTTCAGCAACAAGTGATTGGTTGGACGATGAAATTGAACTGGATTTTGATAAGGGAATAGCAACTGCAGAGTTAAGGTATTTAGATGCTGGTAAGACAGCGCTAACTATCTATGACCCGCAGTGCAGCCTTACGGCTGGTTGTGAGATATTGCCTGATAGTAAAACGTTATCACAGTATGACATCGGTGACTGGACCCGGCTAGAAGGGAAGCAGTCAGTATGGTCGCGACCATATACTTTTGCTTTGTGTAATGCGGTTGAACCGTATATTGAAAGTGCCACCGGAACCTCAGAAAGTGGGCGTGCGTTTATTGCTTCTGGCGAAAACTTCTCATTAAAGGCCAAGCCAGTTATCTGGACTGATGATGATAGTGGAAGCAATAATATTAACAGTGAGCAAAATGCAACCTCTCCTGTTGACACATCTGGCATGTGTAGCCGCTCAGATACGCCAAACTTTTATAAAAACGATGCCCCTACAGCATCTGTTGCACTGACTATCCCTAGTGGTGACGGGGTTAAACCGCATTCGCCGACCAAAGTTGGTTCTGTCAGCGGAAACCTAACTAGCTTGCCGCTGGGTAATACCCTAATTGAAGGTTCTGCATTTACTGCAAGCTGGGATGAGGTGGGGAGTATCTTGCTGCAGGGCGACACTCAAGCCAGTTATTTGGGAATGGATATCAATATGGGCTATCGCCCTGTAGGACGTTTTTATCCGGCATCTTTCTCGTTAATAAGCACTGAAAGTGGTATTCGATATCCCGATAATCAGAGCTTTGTTTATATGGACCAATCTTTTGAGACCAGAGTAAAAGTCGAAGCGCAAAATGCAGCAGATCAAGCAACGGTCAATTACGGTGATTTCTCTTCAAGCTATCAAGTAGGCCTTGAGATGGAAGCTATCGACAGTGCGATTGAGTTTGGCCCTGTCAATCGCCTGACAGACCGAATTGACTGGAGTGGCCTACCTAAGAGTTGGGAAAAAAATTGGCAAGGCGCCCATATCACCGTTGGCTGGAGCACGTTGATGTTTTTACGTGATATAACCAGCTCAGCTATTCCCCCCCAATTAGCTACGACGACAGAAGATGGTCCGTATGATGTCGCATTGGGTATTTTGCTCGAAGAGCTGAGTCTCGATGAGGCTGAAAGGATCGGCTATCCGGAAATCGATGGCGATATGGATGTGGTGTATTGTAATGGTGATGCGGATTGCCGAGAACCTCGGGCTGCAATGAAGTTTGCAAACTTTAATACTCGTTATGGCCGAATGGTGATGGATGATGCTGCGGGTCGCTCTGATAGCAATATTGCTATTCCGTTGCGGGTTGAATTTTGGAATGGTTTTGAGTTCGAAACCCATCAGCAAGATAACGTATCTCTTTTTGATGGCGATCGCTATTGCGCTCAGATCATTGCTCAGTCAGAAACTCTAGCTAGTGACTCTAAAACTACTGGTAAAGGAAACGTGAATAGCGGAGAAATTTCTTCCGGTCAGTTCGAGGCGGTACCGTACCAAAAAGATGGCAAGCCAGTTGAGGGGTATCGCGAGCAAGTTCGCTTTTGGCAGAAATTGGTTAACAGCACCCCACAAAAGATTAATAACAATGATAAGGATATTAACTGCCAAAGCGGCAATATTGGTAGCACTCCACAGCGTTGGCTGCTTTACAATTGGCGTGGACTTGGTGATGAAAACCCATCAGCCGTCGTCACCTTTGGTGTTTACCGTGGCAACGATAGAATTATTTATCGGGGCGAAAAGGGCATGAATCAGCTGCTTAACTAAATAAAATGCAGATCTGTGGCAGGTTTGACAAACGATACCTTGTCTCGCTCCTTGCCCCTTGGTACATTTAGCGCAATTTAAAGAATTTTGAGCTTTCAGGATTAGTCGACGACTATGTTTAAAAAACTTCGTGGCATGTTTTCTAACGATCTCTCTATTGACTTGGGTACCGCCAATACCCTTATTTATGTCAAAGGACAGGGCATCGTTCTCGATGAACCTTCAGTAGTTGCTATCCGCCAGGATCGCAACGGATCAGCCAAGAGCGTTGCAGCTGTTGGCCATGATGCAAAACTGATGCTGGGTCGTACACCTGGTAATATTGCAGCAATTCGTCCTATGAAGGATGGTGTTATCGCCGACTTCTACGTGACAGAAAAAATGCTGCAGCACTTTATTAAGCAAGTGCATGACAATAGTTTCTTACGCCCGAGCCCACGTGTCTTGGTTGCTGTTCCTTGTGGTTCTACCCAAGTTGAGCGTCGTGCAATCCGTGAATCAGCACAAGGTGCTGGTGCGCGTGAAGTGTATTTGATTGATGAGCCAATGGCTGCTGCTATCGGTGCAGGTATGCCTGTGTCTGAAGCGACGGGTTCAATGGTGATCGATATCGGTGGTGGTACAACAGAAGTTGCTGTTATCTCACTAAACGGTGTGGTGTATTCATCATCTGTACGTATTGGTGGTGATCGCTTTGATGAAGCAGTAATTAACTACGTACGTCGTAACTACGGTAGCTTGATTGGTGAAGCAACGGCTGAACGAATCAAACATGAAATCGGTTCAGCTTACCCTGGTGATGAAGTACTGGAAATTGAAGTACGTGGTCGTAACCTTGCAGAAGGTGTACCGCGTAGCTTTACGCTAAACTCGAACGAAATCCTTGAAGCGCTACAAGAGCCGCTAACAGGTATCGTATCAGCAGTTATGGTTGCACTTGAACAGTGTCCGCCAGAGCTAGCATCTGATATTTCTGAGCGTGGAATGGTACTAACAGGTGGCGGTGCATTGCTTCGCGATCTAGACCGTCTACTAACAGAAGAAACGGGTATTCCAGTAGTTGTTGCTGAAGATCCGCTAACATGTGTTGCACGTGGTGGTGGTAAAGCATTAGAAATGATTGATATGCACGGTGGCGACCTCTTTAGCGAGGAATAATGCGACCCCAAGCAATCGACAAAACAGGTTATAGCGTTACATGAAACCTATATTTGGCAGAGGTCCTTCTCTGCAATTACGCCTGTTTCTTGCCATATTACTGTCGGCTAGCCTTATGCTGGCCGACAGCCGCCTTGATGCCTTTGCAAACGTACGCTATTTGCTGAACTCAGCGATTGCTCCCCTTCAATATGCCGCTAACTTACCTCGAGAAATGTTAGATGGTGTATCAAGTCAGGTGAGCTCACATCAGCGTATTTTGTCAGAAAATAAAGCACTGAAGCGTGATGTTCTGGTTATGCAAAGCGAAGTATTATTGCTTGATCAGTTAAAGCAAGAAAACCAGCGTTTAAGAGAGCTATTAGGTTCACCTTTCGTTCGTGATGAACGTAAGATGATTGCCGAGGTGATGGCGGTAGATTCTGATCCGTATAGCCATCAGGTAATGATCGATAAAGGCCGCATTGACGGTGTTTATGAAGGCCAGCCGGTGATCAACGAAAAAGGTATCGTGGGTCAAATATCGTATGTTGGTGCTCATAATAGCCGTGTATTACTATTGATCGATCCAACGCATGCCATTCCTATTCAGGTTGTACGAAATGATATCCGAGTGATCGCATCAGGCAGTGGTCAGAGTGATTTGATGCAGCTTGAGCACGTACCAAGCAGCACTGATATTGAAGTAGGTGATTTGTTGGTTTCATCGGGGCTTGGTGGGCGTTATCCTGAAGGGTATCCTGTCGCTTATGTCACCGAGTTTTCATTTGATAACAAACGTCCATTTGCGCAGATTAAAGCCCGTCCTACGGTACAATTTGATCGCTTGCGTTACTTGTTATTAGTATGGCCAACCGAACGAGAAAACATGCAAGAAGAGGTACCGACAAGTGGCGAGTAGTCGACCTAATGGCCGTATGCTAATTTGGCTTACATTTATTTTTGCATTGATTCTTCAAGCTGCCCCGTGGCCTGGAGTACTGGAATCATTTCGCCCGTCATGGGTGTTATTGATTACGTGTTATTGGGTATTGGCATTACCACACCGTGTTAACGTGGGTTCGGCACTGGTTGTCGGCTTACTGTGGGATTTAATGCTAGGTTCAACCCTCGGTGTTCGCGGGCTGATGATGTCAATACTGTGTTACATCATTGCTTTAAATTTCCAGATGCTACGGAATTTATCCTTGTGGCAGCAAGCCGTGATTATCGCCGTACTCACATTGGTGGGTAAACTGGTTGAATTCTGGGCTGAGTATTTAGTGTCAGAAATCACCTTTGACCCTCAACAATTATGGGCGATTTTGCTTAACTTCTTGTTGTGGCCATGGTTATTTTTATTATTACGTCGTGTACGTCGTAAGTTTTCTATTCGTTAGTGTTACATTGTTATTAGACAATGACGGAAGGGGAGCGTGTTTTTGCTCCCTTTTTGTTTCATGTAGTTTGGTTATGTACCGAACATCAATATTTAAAGAGTCGTTATGCCAGCAGTACAACTTTATCTCGCATCAGGTTCGCCTCGACGCCAAGAACTATTAACACAATTAGGCTATCAATTTGAACGTGTAGTGGTTGATGTTGAAGAGTGTCACCAGCCTAGTGAAACGGCAGAACAGTATGTTCAGCGATTATCGCGAGATAAAGCGATAGCTGGTGTGAAGGAAATCAATGCCACTAAAACGGCGGTAGCAACAATACCTGTTTTAGGGGCAGATACTATTGTTGTGGTTGATGAAACGATTTTAGAAAAACCGAAAGATTTTAATGATGCGCAGCGTATGTTGAACTTACTATCAGGACGTCAACATCAAGTGATGACATCTGTTACGGTAGCAACAGTAGAGCGTGAAGAAACCCAGTTAGTCGTTACCGATGTTTGGTTTAAAACCTTGTCTGAAAACGAAATAGAAAAATATTGGCAAAGTGGTGAACCACAAGACAAAGCCGGTAGCTACGGCATTCAGGGGCTGGGTGGCAAATTTATCACGCGCATTGATGGCAGTTATTATGCTGTGATGGGGCTACCTTTAGTGGAAACCGACGTCATGGTTCAGAATTTTTTAAATTTATAAGTTGAGGCAACCATGAGCATTGAGCTGCTAGTAAATGTGACGCCAAGTGAAACTCGCGTTGCAATGATTGAAAGCGGAAACCTACAAGAAGTTCATATTGAACGTGAATCAAAACGTGGCATTGTCGGTAATATCTACAAAGGTCGAGTAAGCCGTGTTTTACCCGGTATGCAAGCTGCATTCGTGGATATTGGTTTAGATAAAGCGGCATTTTTACACGCATCAGATATTGTTCCTCATACAGAATGTGTTGCTGAAAACGAGAAAAAACAATTCCAAGTTTTGGACATTTCAGAATTAGTTCGCCAAGGGCAAGACATTGTTGTTCAGGTGATTAAAGATCCTCTCGGTACGAAAGGCGCACGTCTAACGACCGACGTCACATTACCCTCGCGTTATTTGGTCTTTATGCCAGGGGCGAGCCACGTTGGTGTGTCTCAACGCATTGAAAGTGAAGAAGAACGTGAGCGTTTAAAAAAGATCGTTAAGTATCATTGTGACGATCTTGGTGGCTTTATTATTCGTACCGCGGCCGAAGGTGCGAGTGAAGATGAGCTAGGACAAGATGCTGCATTCCTTAAGCATCTATGGCGTAAAGTAATAGAACGCCGCATCAAGCTGAAGCCAAAATCGATGCTGTATGGTGAGCTGGGTTTAGCACAACGTATTTTGCGTGATTTTGTAGGCACAGAATTAGATCGTATTCAGGTCGACTCTCGTCTTGGCTTTGAAAAATTAAAAGAGTTCACTGAAGAGTTTGTCCCTGAAGTGAATGACAAAATTGACTACTATGCCGGTGAGCAGCCAATTTTTGATTTGTTCGATACCGAGAATGAGATTCAGCGCTCGCTAGATCGTAAGGTTGAATTGAAGTCTGGTGGTTACCTGATCATTGATCAGACAGAAGCGATGACAACGGTTGATATTAATACTGGTGCCTTTGTGGGCCGTCGTAACCTAGAAGAAACCATTTTTAACACTAATATCGAAGCAACCAAAGCCATTGCCCGTCAATTACGCTTACGTAACCTGGGTGGCATTATCATTATCGATTTTATTGATATGGCGATTGAAGATCACCAACGTCGAGTTCTCGCAACATTAGAGCAAGCTCTGTCTTTCGATCGTGTTAAAACCAATATCAATGGCTTTACTCAGCTAGGCTTAGTAGAGATGACGCGTAAACGCACCCGAGAAAGTATTGAACATGTACTGTGTGGTACTTGTCCTACTTGTGAAGGGCGTGGCACGGTTAAAACCGTTGAAAGCGTGTGTTATGAGATCTTGCGTGAAATTACGCGAGTGAATCGTGCTTACGATGCCGATCGTTTTGTGGTTTATGTGTCACCCGCTGTTGGCGATGTGCTGGCAGGTGACGAGTATCATGCATTGGCTGAATTGGAAGTCTTTATTGGCAAACAGGTAAAAGTGAAACCTGAGCCGCTTTATATCCAAGAGCAGTTTGATGTAGTGATGATGTAATTGATTGTAGAGGTTATCGAGTGACAACAGTTCCAGTTCGTCTGGTACGTGGATTAATGTGGCTAGTACTGACGTTGTTGGTACTGGCCGCTATTGCTATTAGTGGTCTGCGTATTTTTCTTCCTCAGCTAAACGAATTCCGTGAGCCAATCCGTCAATGGGCATCTGAGCAGGCAGGCATGAGCCTGCAAATTGATAGTGTTGAAGGCCATTGGCGCAGTATTGGTCCGTCGTTAATGCTGCAAGGTATTGATATTGCAGCTAGTGATAATTCTGAATCACTGGCGTCGGTTAGTTCGATTGATATGCAGCTTGATATCTGGCAATCAGCTTTGCAATTTCGTCCAATTTTTAAAAATATTACAATTAATCAGCTAGGTATCGATTTAACACAAATCCCAGGGCTTGACCTTTATGCTGACTCTTCTCAAAAAGTCCCGTCAAAACAACCCACAACAGCCGTTCAGAAGTTAGAACGCTTATTTTTCATTCGTCTTGGGGATTTTTCTTTAACGGATTCAAAAGTGTCGTTGTTAACCCCCGCTGGTGAAAAAAAGCAGGTGGATATTAGCGAATTGAAATGGGTAAATGTTAACGGCGAGCATCTTGCGGAAGGGGTAATCAGCATTGCTGATACGCACCTTAGCCAGCTTAAAGTTATCGCTAATTTATCTGAGAAAGGCGATCTACCGAGTTTATCTGGACATATTTATGCGCAAGCTCAGAACTTGTCGATAACGCCGTGGCTGAATAAACAATTAACAAAAGGCACCGAAATTACAAGCAGTGATATCGGCTTTGAGGTGTGGTTAGATTTATTCGATGGTGAAATAACTAACAGCCGCGTTCAAATTGAAAATAGTAAGGTTGAATGGAAAAGAGCGGATCAACTACATAGCATTCAGATCCAACAAGGTGTTGTCGCTTTAACACCAACGGCGTTGACCGATGATGTCACGGCTTGGCGAGTTGATAGTGATGATCTAAAAATTCAAACAGATAACACCCAGTGGCCTGATCTCGATCTTGTTGCGCAATGGCAGCCTGAAAAATGGATGTTGGCTGTAAATAGCCTTGATATTGCACGTTTACAGTCTTTGGCTAGCTTCTTTCCTGCGGATAACAGCGCTGTATCTATGTTGAATACGTTAAGGCCTACGGGAAATTTAACCGATATTCGCGTTGCCAGTACTGGTGAAGAGTCACCTCGTTTTTCTGCAAAACTAAAACACTTTGGTATGCAGCAATGGGAGCTTTTACCGGGCATCAGCAAGTTAGATGCTGATATTTCCGGCGATTTAGCATCAGGTAAAGCGGTTCTAAAACTGAAAGATGATGCATTACCTTATGGTGAGGTTTTTCAAGCCCCTTTAAAAATTGATAATGCGGATGTAACCGCTTATTGGCAGGTAAACGATCAAGGCTGGCGATTATGGAGTGACAAGCTGCATGTTGCGACCCCTCACTTAAAAGTCGATGGTGAGTTTCGTTTAGATTTTCCTGCAGAAAAGCCTGCATGGTTATCTTTCTATGGTGAAGCCTCGCTCAATAATGCTGGAGAGGCGTGGCGCTATTTACCTACATTAGCTTTAGGGCATGATTTAACTGATTACCTCTCTGCGGCGATTCGAGGTGGTAAAGCGGATGCTGCTCAGTTGCTTTGGTATGGAGAGCTTTCTGATTTTCCTTATAAAAACCATGAAGGAATATTTCAAGCAAAGGTGCCACTGAAAAAGGCCAAGTTTAGCTTTGATACCACTTGGCCGATATTAACTGACCTGCAGCTGGATTTATTGTTTGAAAATGATTTCATGTATCTTGATTCGCACCATGCGGTCACCATGGGTGCAACAGCCTCTCGTGTAACAGGGGCATCAGAGCTTAGCCCTGATGGGCATTTAAAGTTGACGGTGGATGTTGCTGCACAAGGGGATGCGGTACGTGACTATATGTTGGCGACGCCATTAGTCGATTCGGTTGGCGCAGCATTAACCACGGTAAAAGTGAGTGGTCCTGTTACCTCGCGCTTTAAGCTCGATATTCCGTTTGATGGTACGGATGTGAGGGCGTGGGGCACTGCTGACTTTAAAGATAATCAAATTGCAATTGAAACCCCTGCCATACAGTTAGCAAATGTTAATGGGCAATTAAGTTTTGATAATGATGTGATTAAAGCCACTGACTTAAAAGCTTTCTTACTCGAACAGCCGATCAACGTTGGTTTTAATGGCAAGAGTGTTGATACGGGTTATACCGTCGACATTGATCTTGGTGGTAATTGGCAAGTTGGTCAACTTCAACAACAATTGAATGATCCATTATTGAATCACGTATCAGGGCAGACTCAATGGCAAGGTGTCGTGGGTGTGAACCTGTACGATACGGGCTTTAATTATACGGTGGATTTACAAGCCCCACTTTCACGCATTAACAGTAATCTTCCTTACCCGCTAACTTATGAGGGGGCGCTGTCTCCCAAGCAACTTGCTACCGTAAAAGTAACTGGTAATGCTGAGGTATTATCTGGGGAAATTGTCGTACCAGATGCGAAGTATCAAGCTCAAATTAGCTTACTTCAGTCTCGCCCTGTAATTAAAAAGAGCTTTTTAAGTATCGGGAAGGGAGAGTTAAAGCCTTTGCCATTGTCTGGACATCAGGTACGAGTGAATAGTAATCGTATTAATGGCGATCAATGGATTGACTTGATTAACGAGATCACGAGCGATTTGGATCAGGCGGAAGCAACAGGCAAGAAGCAAGGCATGCCTCAAATACCGATGCCGACACAGCTGGATATTCAATTAAAGACACTTACTCTTGCATCACGAGATTGGCATGATCTTACTTTTAACGCGCAAAGGAAACTGAGCCAGTGGGGCTTTACTCTGGATAGCCGAGAGGTAAAAGGGAGTGCCGTTTGGGTTGATAATAACCCGTTAAAGTTAACGTTAGATAATGTGTTCTTGAATTTCCCCAAGCTATTATCAAAAGATAAACAGGATAAAACCAAGTACGTACCACAGCGTGATATTCCTGAAGCCACTGAGCTTGATAAAGCCCTCATGACGAATATGCCTGAGCTGGATTTACAGGTGAACAGTATGTGGTTGCAAGGCTATAGCTTGGGTAAAGTATCAGGAAAATTGCGCAAAGATAATAATACGCTGGTGCTGCAAAACCTTCAGGTGAAGTCTGGGGCGACAGCATTGAACCTTGATGCCCACTGGACATTAGACGGCGATCAAAATGAAACCCAAATAGCCTTTGATGTCGAAGGTGAAAATAGCTCTGACTTAATGGGGCGTTTTGGTATCTCGGGTGGCATTCAGGATGCTTCATTTAGCAGTTATGCATCGATTCAATGGCAAGGTTCGCCGTGGTCTATTCATAGAGAAACCTTGACGGGTGAAATCAAAACAGAAACAGGGCAAGGCATTATTAGTGGGGTTGGTGGTGCGGGTCGTTTACTGGGTTTATTCAGTCTAGATTCGATCATGAGAAAGCTGCAGCTCGATTTTTCTGGCGTATTTGATGATGGCTTAGCTTTTAATTACATCAAAGGGTCGGGGAAAATTGAGAACGGGATATTTAATAGCGACAATATAAAAATGCAGGCGTTAGCGGGTGATCTTACTATTAAAGGTTCTGCTAATTTAGTGAATGAAACGGTTAATGCTCAAGTCAGGTTTACCCCTGACTTTACATCGGGTATACCTGTATTAACGGCCTTTGCTGTTGCGCCTCAAACCGCATTGTATGTGTTTGCAATCTCAACGGCATTGTCACCCGTGTTAGATGTATTTACTCAGGTTAATTACTTGGTGAAGGGACCATTGGATTCTCCAACTGTCACCGAACGTTCTCGATTTAAAGGCGAGGTCGTCGTTCCTGAGTCAATCGATAATAAGAAATAATAGATTGATGAAATTAAGAGAAAGTAGAATTTCAGGGAGTGAGTTATGACAAAGATTGGTTTAGTGCAAATGAACTCAGGTCCCGATCCTGAGGCAAACCTTAGCCAGCTAAAAAAGAAGCTTAAAGGGTTACAATTGCAAGGTGCGCGTTTAGTCGTGACACCTGAAAATACACTTGTTTTTGGTGCTAACAGTGATTATATACGCCATGCTGAAGCCTTAGGCAATGGTCCTTTACAAACGGAACTTGCTGCTTTTGCAAAACAGTTGGGTATTTGGTTATTAATTGGGTCGATGCCCATTCTTCAGCCTGATGGTAAGATCACCTCAACAACATTATTGTTTGATGATCAAGGTGTCTGTATTGCCCACTATAATAAATTGCATATGTTTGATGTGGAGATTGAAGATAAACACCATAGTTACCGAGAGTCTGATACTTTTCAATCTGGCAATGAGATAAAAGTAGTAGAGACTCCCTTTGGTAAAATTGGGTTATCAATCTGTTATGATGTGCGATTCCCTCAAATGTATTCCGCACTACGAGAACAAGGTGCCGATATTATTGTTGTGCCTGCGGCTTTCACGAAAGTAACAGGCAAAGCACATTGGGATATCTTATTACGTGCCCGAGCGATTGAAACCCAATGTTGGCTAATTGCAGCCGCACAATGGGGTGAACATAATCAAGGTCGAGAAACCTGGGGGCACTCAATGATTATTGACCCTTGGGGGCAGGTACTAGCCTGTCAGCAACAAGGTACTGGTGTGTTAACGGCTGATATAGATTTAGATTTCAGTCAAACTATAAGAACAAATATGCCGTTGGTTGAGCACGCCCGTTTTAGTGTGCACCCGCGATAAATGACAAGAGCAGAATTAATGTCCCTGAAAACTGTAGAAAATACCATGCTAACCCAGTCGGGGTTAGGGCGTGAAGAGCTTCATAAAATCTTGAGCATGATTGCGGTTCGCGACGTGGATTATGCTGATATTTATTTCCAATCATGCTGGCATGAATCACTGGTACTGGAAGACAGTATCATTAAAGACGGTTCTTTTAATATTGACCGCGGTGTTGGTGTGCGTGCTGTTGCGGGTGAAAAAACCGGCTTTGCTTACTCGGATCAGATTAACGAGTTAGCATTAACGCAAAGTGCGAAAGCGGCGCGTGGTATTGTGCGTCAGGGTGGCAGTGCGAGTGTTAAAGCCTTTAACCCTATTTCGCCTTCAGGTATTTATGCACCAGTTGATCCATTAGGCAGTTTTGATAAATTTCAAAAAATTGCATTGCTAGAAGAGATCGACAGTTATATCCGCACTAAAGAGCCATTAATTAAAGAAGTCTCAGTCAGTATTAATGGTGTTTACGAGCAAGTCTTGGTTGCCGCTCTTGATGGTACCTACGCAGCCGATATTCGCCCGCTTGTCCGTTTATCTATCAGCGTGTTAGTTGAGAAAGGTGATAAACGTGAACGTGGTAGTGCGGGGGGCGGTGGTCGTTACGGTTATGAGCACTTCTTGCATGAAGAAGGTGGCAAGTCGGCGGCACTCAACTTTGCCGATGAAGCAATTCGTCAGGCATTAGTGAACCTTGAAGCTGAAGCTGCCCCTGCGGGTACAATGCCCGTTGTGTTAGGCAATGGTTGGCCTGGGGTATTATTACACGAAGCCGTTGGTCACGGTCTAGAAGGGGACTTCAATCGTAAAGGGTCTTCGATGTTCTCGGGTCAGATGGGGCAGCAAGTTACCTCACCACTTTGTACGATTGTTGATGATGGTACATTAGTTGATCGTCGTGGCTCGATTAATATCGATGATGAAGGTGTGCCTGGGCAATATAACGTCTTAGTCGAAGGCGGAAAGTTAAAAGGGTACATACAAGATAAGTTGAATGCTCGTCTTATGGGGGTTGCTCCTACCGGTAATGGTCGTCGTGAATCGTATGCCCATTTACCTATGCCTCGTATGACGAATACCTACATGTTGCCGGGTGAACATTCGCCTGAAGAAATTATCTCAAGCGTTAAAAACGGTATCTACGCCCCTAATTTTGGTGGTGGTCAGGTTGATATCACATCAGGTAAATTTGTCTTCTCAGCATCTGAAGCCTACTTAATTGAAAATGGTAAAATCACGCGTCCAATCAAAGGTGCGACCCTGATTGGTAGTGGTATTGAAGCGATGCAGCAAGTGTCGATGGTGGGTAATGATCTATCCATTGATCGCGGAGTTGGCGTATGTGGTAAAGCAGGGCAGAGCGTACCTGTAGGTGTCGGTCAACCGACATTGAAGATTGATTCGATGACAGTAGGCGGTACAGAGTAATTTTCTGTTACTTACTTAATTGATATAAAAATGCCAGCATCCGTTGCTGGCTTTTTTATGCTCTGATTTCAAGCATCGAACCTTGCTATATTGCCGCTAGATTAGTTTTCTAGATACAGCTCTTTCAGGTATTGAAATATTTCACGGTAAGCCTTTGCTGGCTTATTGTTTGCTTTTTCTTTGTTTGCTTGACGAGTAAGCTGACGTAAGTGCTGACGGTCTGCATCTGGGTGATCAACCATAATCGCATTGATCATGCTGTCGCCATTTTCGATTAAACGATCACGCTTTTGTTCAAGCTTCTTCAAAGCAACAGTGTGCTGTGAGTGCTTGTTACGTAGCTTATCTAGTGCTGCTTGAATCGGATCAAGATCGATATGCTTCATCACTTTACCGATGTATTGCAGCTGACGACGGCGAGCTTCATTTTTGAAGCGCTGTGCATCTTTGATCGAATCCATTAACTCTTCTTCAAGCGGGATTTTTGCTAAAGCATTCGGCGTTAGAGCAACAAGCTCTTCACCCAGCTTTTGGATATCAATCATGTCGCGTTTCATCTCGGTTTTACTTACCCAGATGATTTCTTCTTCTGGTTCCCAAGGGGCTTTTTGGTTTTTACGGCTCATAACTGGCTCACTAAAAATGCTAATGTATCTATTTTATCAGTTTACTAACGATTTTGGGCGTAAATTACATTATTCTGTAACTATCATAATTATATAACGATTAAAGCCAGATAAGTGATCCTATGGACGTAAGAGAACAGGTTGCACATCAGCGTGTTGAGCTGGAAGCTGCAGTTGCTAAAGCGTTAGAAGTTGCAGGACAGCAAGCCGATGCTGCTGAAGTTGCTATTAATAAAACCACAGGTATCAGTGTTTCCACTCGCATGTGTGAAATCGAGAGTGTGGAATTTAACAGTGATGGTGCCCTGGGTATCACAGTGTACCGCGGCCAACGTAAAGGTAGTGCTTCTACATCAGATTTGAGTGAAAAAGCCATTGCCCAAACCGTTGCTGCTGCACTTGATATCGCTCGATACACCTCAGAAGATCCCTTTGCAGGTCCTGCACCTGCAGAATTGATGGCAAAAAATATTCCAGAGTTAGATCTGTTTCACCCTGATGAACCAGAACCTGATTTTGCGGCATCGATTGCTTTTGCTGCAGAGCAAGCGGCATTAGATTTCGATCCTCGTATAAAACAAAGCGATGGTGCAAGTTACGATAGCCATTACGGAGTGCGTGTTTATGGTAACAGCCATGGCATGCTAGCGAGTTATGCTTCTAGCCGCCACAGTACGAGCTGTTGTGTGATTGCTGAAGGTAAGAATGGTCAGATGGAGCGAGACTACAGTTACACGTCTTCACGCGTAGCCTCTGAACTCTGGACGCCTGAGCGTGTAGGGCGACATGCCGCAGAGCGTACGCTTGGTCGTATTGATGCGCAGAAGTTGTCAACACGTGAAGCGCCGATTATGTTTGCTGCTGATATCGCGACGGGTTTGTTTGGTCATCTGATTATGGGTATCAGTGGTTCGAATTTATACCGTAAATCTTCATTTTTGTTAGATCAGCTTGGTGAGCAGATTTTCCCTGAGTGGTTAAATATTAGCGAGCGCCCACATATTCTTCGTGGTATGGCGAGTACGCCATTTGATAGTGAAGGCTTGGCGACGCGTGATTTAGAAATTATTACTGATGGTGTACTGCAAACCTATCTGATGACAAGTTATGCTGCGCGCAAATTAGGGCAGCAGCCAACGGGTCACGCTGGTGGCATTCATAACTGGTTAGTGAAATCGACGGGTGAAAGCTTTGAGCAGATGCTGAAAAAGATGGACCGCGGTCTATTGGTTACAGAGTTAATGGGTCAAGGCGTTAACATTGTAACGGGAGATTACTCACGAGGTGCAGCTGGTTTTTGGGTTGAAAACGGTGAGATTCAATACCCTGTCAGCGAAATTACCATTGCTGGTAACCTAAAAGATATGATGAAAAACATTGTGGCAATCGGTGCAGACACGGAAACACGTAGTCAAATCCAAACAGGCTCTATTTTATTAGACACAATGAAGATTGCTGGCGAGTAAATGCACAACAACTGATTATTTACGGCTGTGTTAATTGACTAAAAAGGGACAACGCTTTTATCTTAAGTGATAAACGTTGTCCCTTTTTATATATGAAGCTAAATATATAAAGCGAACGGTTTTCTATATTAAAAAGATCGTTGCAAGGCCAAGGAAAACCGACAGACCAACAATATCGGTGATGGTGGTTAATGCCATGCCTCCAGCAAGTGCCGGATCAATATTGTATTTTTTCAATAGTATTGGAATCGTTACACCCGCCACACCCGCCATAAAGAGGTTGGTGAGCATCGCACCGGCAATAATGGCACCGAGTACAATATTTCCTTTCCACACTACCACCACGCCGCCGATAATCGCTGCCCATAGTATGCCGTTAATTAAACCGACTCGGGCTTCTTTGCTTAGCAACCAGCGGGTGTTTGAGTCACCAATGTGTCCAACGGCTAAACCTCGAATAACCAAGGCAACAGTTTGGTTTCCTGCCACACCGCCCATAGAGGGGACGATTGTCATCAAAACAGCAATGGATGCCATTTGTGCCAGCGTTTCTTCAAACATGTTGGAAACAGATGCGGCAGCTAATGCTGCAAGAACATTGACACCGAGCCAAATACTTCGTCGACGTGCCGATTTCATTACTGGTGCGAAGGTGTCTTCGTCATCATCAAGACCCGCCATACTCATCATCGAGTGTTCAGCATCTTCTCGAATAATATCGACCACATCATCGATAGTGATACGACCGACGAGATGATTATTAGCATCAACGACTGGAGCTGAAACCCAATTTCGACGTTCGAATAAGTTAGCGATTTCGCTATCATCCATATCGACAGGAATCGCTTCATCAGCATCTTCCATAACCTCACGGATTTCGATATCAGGCTGCGTGGTTATTAAGGCCGAAAGAGAAAGGTGGCCAATTAACTTTTCTTGTTCATTAACCACGTACAAGGCATCAGTTGCTTCAGGGAGCTCCCCTTTCATACGTAGATAACGTAGAACAACATCTGCCGTAACATCACCACGAATTGTGATGAAGTCGGTGCTCATCATTCCGCCAGCGGTTTCTTCTGGGTAGGCGAGGGCTTTTTCTATTCGATGACGGTCGGTGGCATCCATTTGCGCCAACACTTCCTGATATCTCTCATCAGACAAGCTACGCAATACATAGGCGACGTCATCACTTTCCATCCCCTCGGTAACGGCTGCCAGTTTTTCTGGCTCCATTTGCGAGACGATACCGTCTTTTACATCTTCTGATAGCTCATCAAGAATCTCACCTTGCTCTTCAGGATCGGTCAGCTGCCAAAGTACCTGACGTTCTTTAGGCGGAGAAGCTTCTAAGAGGTGAGCAATATCCTCCGGTTCCATATCTTGAAGAATACGGCGGACATGAACAAACATCCCGTTCTCTAGGGCTGTGTTCACTTCTTGCAGTGTTTGATGTGTTTGATCTTGTTCTAAAGCATCCGCCATAGGCAATGGGACCTTATGAATTGATGGCGCAATAATTTGAATTTTAACGTATTACGAAGCCTGTTGTCTCACCAGATTTAAGAGGAATTAAATATTTAATGCTGGCGTTAAAACGACAATAACGATGAAGGTGTTAATAGTCGCTATAAATTACGCCTTTTACCGTCATTATCGATTCATTTGTCGATGTTTAGTGTTTATTTAACGGCTAGAACACCGATTAATTATCTTCATCAAAACCTGCTTCTATGAGGTCTGTGACAGCATTGAGCGCTTGCTCGGCATCACTTCCTTCTGCACTAACGTTGATTTGCTGACCTTGCGCCGATTCAAGCATTAATAATCCCATTACGCTGTCTGCGGTAGCACTTTTTTCATCATTACTGATAGTGACAGTTGCTTCGAAACTTTGGGTTAATTCAACCAGCTTTATGGCTGCTCTAGCATGCAGACCTAAGCGGTTTTTAATGAACAGTTCACGGCTTAATGCTGGCATTATTTACTTTCCAGTGTACGGTGGCGAATTTGTACTTGTTGTCCATCATGAAGAAAATGATCAGCGAGTTGCTGAGCCACATAGACAGAGCGGTGTTGACCACCGGTACAACCAATCGCAACAGTAAGGTAACTGCGGTTATTTTTTTCGAGCATCGGTAGCCAAGTTTCGATGAAGTTACGGATCTGGTAAATCAATTTATTGACTTCAGCATGCCCGACAAGGAATTCTTTGACCTCTTGATCTAAACCTGTTTGGGGTTTTAGTTCAGGAACCCAATGCGGATTAGGTAAAAAGCGAACATCAAATACGTAATCAGCGTCTGTGGGTAAACCATGTTTGAAGCCGAACGATTCAAATACTAATATCAGCTTGCGTGATTCACGACCCAGTACACGTGCTCGAACCGTCTCACTTAAATCATGAATCGATTTATTGGTCGTATCGATTACTAAGTCAGCGTGTTCTTTGATATCAGCGACAATCGCACTTTCAGACTGAATAGCTTGCTCTAAGCTCATATCATGTTTTGAAAGAGGGTGTAAGCGTCGAGTTTCGCTATAACGCTTCACCAATTCTTTGTCGTCTGCATCAATAAATATGACGTTAACATCCAATTTATCATCGAGTGAATTCAATGTTTTTTGGATCACGCCTGATTCAGAGGGCATGTTACGTACATCGATACTTACCGCAATATCTTGTTCGTTATTTTCAACCGTACTGATAAATTGTGGTAGTAGAGTCACGGGAAGATTATCAACACAGTAATAACCAAGATCTTCTAACACACGTAGTGCTACGGATTTTCCTGAACCAGAGCGTCCACTTACGACCATTAACTGCATGGTTAACCTACCTCAATCATTACGGGGTGTAGATAATTATGATTCATTTGTCATGATTTGATAAAGCTCTTCATCACTTTTAGCCGTTCGTAATTGTTTACAAACCTGCTTATTACTGAGCTTTTCTGCCATGCTTGAAAGGGTCTTTAAGTGCTCTTTACATTGTGCATCAGGCACGAGTAAAGCAAAAAGAAGATCGACAGGTTGGTTATCGATGGCATCAAATTGAATGGGATCCTGACACTGAATAAGAATAGCGATAGCTTTATCACTGTTTTGAATTCGACCGTGTGGGATAGCGATACCGTTACCAATTCCTGTACTGCCCATTTTTTCACGACTTAAAATACATTCAAAAAGAGGCTGTGGATTTTGGTCAAGGTGCTCAGCGGCAATCTCGCTGATAATTTCTAGGGCGCGTTTTTTGCTGGAGCAGTGAACTGCACTTTTTGTGCAGTCCAGGCTCAATACGTTACTAAGATGCATAATTAGTGACTGTTGAGCTTATCTTTATGTTTGTTTAATTGACGGACGAGTTTATCAGTCAATGAGTCTATAGCGGCATACATATTTTCAGAATCCGCTTTTGCGTGGATTTCACCACAGTTAATGTGCAAGGTAGCTTCGGCTATTTGATGTAGTTTATCTACGGTCAAAATCACTTGAACATTATTAATCTTATCGAAAAAGCGCTCTAGTTTGTCAAATTTAGTCGTGACATATTCGCGAAGAGCTTGAGTAACTTCAACATGGTGCCCAGTGATATTGATTTGCATAGACATCTTCCTTTCGTTATATCTGGTTAGATCAGACGTTTTCGTTGGTTAGATGGCGAAATCCCCAAGGATTCACGGTATTTAGCAATGGTTCTTCTAGCTACCATGATGCCTTGTTCTGCCAGTAAAGTCGCAATTTTGCTGTCACTAAGAGGTTTTGCTTGGTTTTCTGCCGCGACTAACTTTTTAACAAGTGCTCGGATGGCGGTTGATGAACATTCACCCCCGCTATCGGTATTAACATGACTTGAGAAAAAGTATTTTAATTCGAATATGCCACGTGGCGTATGCATGTACTTTTGCGTAGTAACACGAGAAATCGTTGATTCGTGCATTTCAACGTCAAGCGCAATATCATTCAGTACCATCGGCTTCATGGCTTCTTCGCCATACTCAAAGAAATCTTGCTGATGCTCAACAATACAGCGCGACACTTTTAAAAGGGTTTCATTTCGGCTTTCTAAGCTTTTAATTAACCATTTAGCATCTTGTAAATGAGTGCGGATAAATAGGCTATCAGCACTGTTGCGCGTGGTTTTGCTGAGTGCTGCGTATTGTTGGTTCACTCGAATGCGAGGTACGCTATCAGGGTTGATGGTGACTACCCACTTGCCATGATCTTTTATAACAGACACATCAGGAATGACGTATTCAGTTTCTGACGCGATAATACGATTACCAGGGCGCGGGGCTAAATTATGGATCAGTTGCATGACTGATTTGAGTTCACTTTCTTTTAATTTAGTTTCACGCATCAACTGGCGATAATCACGGTTACCCAATAAATCAATATGCTGAGTGAGCAAATGTTTCGCTTCAGTTAACCATGGCGTATCTTTGGGGAATGTTGCAAGCTGAAGCAGTAGGCACTCTTGTAAATTTCGAGAGGCAACACCTAAAGGGTCAAATTGTTGCACTCGTTTCAATACGGCTTCTACTTCATCTAACTCAACTTCTTCATCGCCCATACTTTCAAGAATGTCATCAGCTGAACAAGTCAGATAACCTCTATCGTCAACGGCATCAATGATAGCGGTCGCAATAGTTAAATCGGTTTCTGAGAAGGGCGTTAGGTGAACTTGCCACATCAAATAATCTTGAAGTGATTCCGTTGTTTCACCTTGATAGACGGGCATTTCATCATTAACAGCAATGCCGGTACTACCTGTTCCTGAACTATAAACATCATCCCAAGTTGTATCGACAGGCAGTTCTTCGGGCATTTCATGCTGCTCGATAACTTCTGATGTGTCGAATGGTTCAGGTTCTGATTGAATATTGTCTGATAAGTCAGAATCAGTCGAACCTTCTGAGTCATTCTGTTCTGAACTCATCGACTCCGTATTTTTATCACTATCGGATGAGTCGGAATCTGAATCGTTAGGGTTTTCCTCGAGCTCCAACAAAGGATTGCTGTCCAAAGCTTCTTGGATTTCTTGCTGTAGATCCAAAGTCGATAATTGCAACAAACGAATCGCTTGCTGTAATTGTGGCGTCATTGCCAATTGTTGGCCTAGCTTAAGCTGGAGCGAGGTTTTCATTCGTGTTTATACACCTTATTATTATATTTATTGTGCCTGCCATCTATTTCTAACTATAGACGGAACTGGTCACCTAGATAAACACGTTTCACATGTTCATCATTCAATACATCTGATGGTGTGCCATTTGCGATCAAATGACCTTGGCTTACAATATATGCATGCTCACAAACATCCAATGTTTCACGAACGTTATGGTCAGTAATCAGTACACCAAGCCCACGATCGCGTAAATGTTCGATGATTTTCTTGATGTCGATCACAGAGATAGGATCGACACCTGCGAATGGTTCATCAAGTAGAATAAATTTTGGGTTTGCAGCGAGAGCCCGTGCGATTTCAACGCGGCGGCGTTCACCGCCTGATAGTGCCATGCCTAAACTATTGCGGATGTGCTGAATGTTGAATTCATCTAATAATTCTTCAAGTTTATCTTGGCGTTGCTGCTTGGTGATTTCTTTACGGGTTTGCAGCACAGCCATTAGGTTGTCGTGAACCGACAAACGACGGAAAATAGAGGCTTCTTGCGGCAGATACCCAATACCCATGCGAGAACGATTGTGCATCGGCTGAAGGCTGATGTCGGTACCATCAATCGTAATTTTACCTTCATCTCGTGCCACTAATCCGACAATCATGTAAAACGAGGTGGTTTTACCTGCACCGTTTGGTCCAAGTAAGCCAACAATTTTGCCTGATTCCACTTCAAGGCTCACGTCTGAAACGACTTTACGTCCGTTATAACTTTTGGCTAAGTGTTCTGCTTTTAGTATTGCCATTGCCGCCGCTTATTTTTTATTATTGTTAAGGTTTTTAGGTTGAAGAATGGTAGTAACACGCTTTTTCTTACCACTTTCAGCAACTAATCTTTGTTCATCAATTTTATAGGTGATGACTTTACCTTGAATCTCGCTGCCTTCTTGAATCAAAATGGCTTCGTCAGTCATTTTCAAGAAGTCGATAGCTGTTTCATAACGCATTTTTAATGAAGCACCATCGATAGGTTTACCATCATCCATGATTTGATGGAAGGTTGCTGGCTTACCATAGGCATCGATAGTCTCTTGACCGTCCTGACCATTTGGGCGGGTAATCACGACTTTATCGGCACGAATGTCGATGCTGCCTTGGCGCAAAATAACATTGCCTGTAAAGGTCACGATGTTTTTTTGGATATCCAATTCTTGGTTATCAGAGTCGATATAAATTGGTTGCTCTGTATCGTTGCTTAATGCCCAGCTTGGTGTGCTTAAACACAGAAACAGCAGCGTGCTAATTTTGTAAAGCTTCATATCTACCTTTCACATTATTCAATAAGGTTGCCACGCTTCGGTCCATATTACCTTTCATTCCAGTGCCTTCGTTTTGGAAGCCAGTGCCAGTAATAACAACGTGATCTGCGGTATCAAAATCTTTGGTGATTAAATCCAGTCGTAAAGTATCTGTTTGCATAACTTTCATGATGGATTCTGGTAATAAGTTAAATATACGTACATTACCCGTCATTTGAAGGACTTGGTCTTTATCTAGTTTGGCGGTATTTGAACTGATTCGCCACTCTGTATTTTCACCATCGCGATATACCCATAATACGGGCTTATCAAAATCAGTATCACCACTTACACTAAAGTGTTCTAAATAATCAGAATCAATTTGGTAACTACGCATGCCTGATTCATTAAACGCGGTATTGGTAACAATGCTGCCCGTAAATAATGGTTTTTCAGCATCAGGTTCTACTTGAACATCATCTTTAAAGCGATCTTCAAGCAAGTAGTAGCCAAACCATGCACAAATCACAATAAGTAGTGCACAGAGTAGCCTTTGTAACGTCATATACTTAGCCCTTTATGCTGGTCTAATTCCCCTCGAGCTTCAAGAATAAGATCGCAAACTTCACGTACAGCACCATAACCGCCTTGAATGCGAGTGACAAAGTCAGCACGCTGAGCCAGAAGTGGATGGCCATCAGCAACACAAACGGATAAGCCAATTTTTTCCATTACCGGCCAATCAATTAAATCGTCGCCAATATAGGCTGTATGTTCAGCATCAATGTTGAGGTTTGCAATAATATCGTTATAAGCCGAAATTTTATTATCTTGCCCTTGATAGATGTGTTTGATTCCCAAGGCGGTCATACGATTTTCTACAATCGCAGATTGACGACCTGTAATGATCGCAATTTCAATGCCTGCATTCATTAGGGACTTAATGCCATAGCCGTCACGGGTATGAAAGGTTTTTAATTCTTCACCATCATTACCCATGTAAATACGGCCATCTGAAAACACACCATCAACATCACAAATTAATAAACGAATATTTTTCGCTTTTTGATAGTTGGTTAAGCATACCGGACCATAAATTGTATCGACTTGATCTGTCATTACATTACTCCGGCTTTTAATAAATCATGCATATTTAATGCACCCACTAATTGGCCATTTTCAGTGATAAGCAATCCATTGATCTTGTTATCTTCCATCAATTTTAAGCCTTCTGCTGCTAATACATTTGCCTCAATGGTTGATGGGTTGCGTCCCATCACATCACCAATCGCGGTATTATGAATGTCTACGCGCTTATCCAGTAAGCGACGTAAATCACCATCAGTGAAAATACCCGTAAGTTGCTGCTCACTATTGACCACTGCCGTCATGCCTAAGCCTTTACGTGATACTTCAAGTAGGGCGTCTTTAATGGTGGCAGCTTCATCAATAATAGGAAGCAAGTCGCCAGTGTGCATAACATCAGCAATACGCAGAAGTAATTTTCGGCCTAAAGCACCACCAGGATGTGATAATGCAAAATCATTAGCAGTAAAGCCACGCGCTTCCATTAGTGCGATTGCCAAGGCATCACCCATTGCTAAGGTTGCCGTTGTACTGGATGTAGGTGCTAGATTCAGCGGACAAGCTTCTGCAGCAACAGTGATCTGCAAATGGACTTGCGAGAACTTTGCCATGCTCGACTCTGGTTTACCTGTCACGCTGATCAATGGAATGCCAAGGCGTTTTATAACGGGTAATAGTGATAAAATTTCACCGGCTTCGCCAGAGTTTGAGATTGCTAGAACGACATCACCTTTTTCAATCATCCCAAGATCACCATGGCTGGCTTCACCTGGGTGAACGAAGAAAGAAGGGGTGCCAGTACTTGCTAGCGTTGCGGCGATTTTATTGCCGATATGACCCGATTTACCCATTCCCATGACGATGACTTTGCCGTGGCTACTTAAAATGAGTTCACAAGCCTGAGTAAAACAGCCATTAATGTATTGGGAAATCTGCTGTAATGCCGCAATTTCAATTTCTAAAACTTTACGGCCATGGGCGCAAAAATCAAACTTCTCTGACATGAGGGATCTCCGTTAAGCTGCCATAGTATAAAAAAGGTGGAACTGATAAGCCATAAAACAAAAAACTAGAATGCCACCTTCTACACGATTGATTCGGCGACGTTTACCCAGCGCCATTAAGAGTAATAAAACCGACAAACCTAACATAACGTAAAAGTCGCGGCCCATCGCGAGAGGACTAATTACTGATGGGTTAATTAAGCCTGGAATACCCATAACGGCGAGTATATTGAATACGTTTGAACCAATAATATTACCGACAGCCATATCATCTTCACCTTTGAAGATGCTGGCAATGGAAGCTGCTAGCTCAGGTAAGCTGGTACCAATTGCAATAATGGTGAGTCCGATAAGAAGATCGCTCATGCCGAAATATTTTGCAATTGTGACGGCTGAATCAACCAGCATACTTGCGGCATAAGGTAGTAGAATAATGCCAACAACAACCCAAATAATAGCTGCTTTGTTACTAACACCCGTTGGGATTTCTGATTCTTGTTCTTCTGCAAGTGGGTCGCCAATATCTTTAGCATTGCGGCTAATTTTTAGCATCGCAAGTAAAAATATGATGAAAAGTACGACAAGCAGCACACCTTCCATAAAGCCTAGGTAGTTATCCCATAACAAGAAACCCGCGATGAGCGTAACGCCAAGCATGAGGGGTAATTCGCGACGAATAATAATGGAGCTAATCGAAAGCGGCTTCATTAAAGCGGTGATACCAAGGATAAGGGCGATATTAGCGATATTAGAGCCCAGTACGTTACCGACAGCTGTGTCTGTTTTTCCTGCCAGTGCAGCTGTTGCAGATACCATCATTTCAGGCGCTGAAGAACCCATAGCAAGAATAGTCATGCCTATAACAAGCGGTGCAATACCGAAGTTTCTTGCTAGTGCTGCTGCACCAAACACGAGTCGATCTGCACTCCATACAAGTAAGGCTAAACCGATACATAGCAACACAATGGCTTCGAGCATTCTTATCCCTTTATTTTTTTTAATACGTTTTGCGATTAATTTAAACGTTAACGAACGAATTTTACATATTATTAGGGTAATTTTGACGGGAAGCTTAGCAAAAGGGAAGCGATAGTCGTGACTAATTGATGCTGCTTATAGCTATTTCTCTTGTATACCCGACTAGATTGTCTGATAACCATCTTAAAAAAGGTCGAGTAGGCCATATAGATAAAGGCATGCTACCATTATTAAAACGGCGTGCAAAATCAGGGGGAGTATTTATTATCACTATAAATGACAGACAAAATGTGACCGTTAATTGATTATCGTGACGAGCTAAACTCACACAATGAGAGCGAGAGCGATGAAATGATAATAAACTAACCGCTATCACCTTGAGTTGGTTGCATAAAGTACCTATCATTTATCACTGGTTGTAAAAAAGACAACTTTTCAAAGTGATGTGTCTAAACATGTCAGTGCAGAGACGGAATAACTAAACAGGGCGGGTATGGAATCGAGTGAAACATTAGTATCAATTAAAAATGTATCGTTTTCTCGTGGAGACCGAAAAATTTTTGATGATGTCAGCTTAGACGTACCTAGAGGTAAAGTGACGGCGATCATGGGACCTTCAGGGATAGGTAAAACGACATTATTACGTTTGATCGGTGGCCAGATTGATCCTGACTACGGTGAGATATGGTTTGATCAAGTTAACGTTCCTCAGTTAAAACGTGCACAGCTTTATCAAATAAGAAAGCGTATGAGCATGTTGTTTCAATCGGGTGCGTTATTCACCGACATGACCGTATTTGATAACGTAGCCTTCCCATTAAGAGAGCATACCGATTTACCGGAAGATTTATTAGATACGTTAGTATTACTTAAGCTGGAAGCGGTAGGGCTGCGTGGTGCGGCAAATCTTATGCCAAATGAGTTATCAGGTGGTATGGCACGCAGAGCGGCATTAGCGCGGGCAATTGCACTTGATCCCGATTTAATGATGTATGACGAACCGTTTGTGGGCCAAGATCCTATAACTATGGGAGTGTTGGTTAAATTGATTAGCAGTTTAAATCAAGCATTAGGTATTACCTCTGTGATCGTATCGCACGATGTACCTGAAGTAATGAGTATTGCCGATAAAGTTTATTTATTATCTGGCGGTAAAGTTATCGGTAGTGGTACGCCGGATGAATTACGAGCAAATACTGATGAACGTGTGCGTCAGTTTTTAGATGGTGATGCTGATGGGCCGGTTCCTTTTCAGTATCCAGCTCGAGCATTAGAACAAGATTTGTTTGCAAAAATATCATCAAAATAGCGATTAAGAATAAAAGAGATATAACAATAATCATAAGACTATTCTAGATAAGTAAATGGTCTGGATTGGTATATATAGGGAAAGGCAGCTTTAATTATGCTCATTGACTTTATTGCGAGCGTCGGACGTCAAGGGATTGAAAAGTTTCAGACTATCGGTCGCGCAACATTATTACTGTACGGCGCGCTAGTCAGTAAACCGCAACCGAAAAAAATGTTTCCACTGTTGATGAAGCAATTGTATTCCGTGGGTGTTTTATCTATCGCCATTATTATGGTATCAGGCTTATTTATTGGCATGGTACTTAGCCTGCAAGGCTATATTGTTTTAGTGGATTTTGGGGCCGAAACAAGTTTAGGTCAAATGGTCGCATTGTCATTGTTACGGGAACTCGGTCCTGTTGTGACGGCATTACTTTTCGCGGGTAGAGCTGGTTCTGCATTAACCGCCGAAATTGGCTTAATGAAAGCAACGGAACAATTGTCCAGCATGGAAATGATGGCGGTTGATCCCCTGAGGCGAGTGATTGCCCCACGTTTCTGGGCGGGAGTTATTTCTATGCCTCTACTGGCGATGATGTTTAGCGCCGTCGGTATTTGGGGTGGACAGCTTGTAGGGGTTGATTGGAAAGGTATTGATTACGGAAGCTTTTGGTCTGTTATGCAGGCTTCTGTGGAACTAGGGGAAGATATTGGTAATAGCTTTATCAAGTCAGTGGTGTTTGCTATTACCATTACATGGATTGCAGTATTCAATGGTTATGATGCAGTTCCTACCTCTGAAGGTATTAGTCGCGCAACAACACGAACCGTGGTTAATGCATCATTAGCAGTACTAGGGCTAGACTTTGTTCTGACAGCCTTAATGTTTGGTAATTAACATAAATAGAAATATTCTTACTGCATACACCGAAAAATATTAACGCGTTTAAGGTGTGCTGTTATTAATGGATGTTGGGAATAAACGGATGCATCAAAATAAAAAATTAGAATTATGGGTAGGCACATTTATTATGGCTGGTATTGCCGCGTTACTTGTGCTGGTTTTTAAAGTGGCTGATGTACAGAACATTGGCACTAATGATACGTACACTTTGAAAGCGCATTTCGATAATATTGGTGGATTAAAAATCCGTTCTCCGATAAAAGTCGGTGGTGTTTCAGTTGGGCGTATTATCGATATTAGCCTCGATACCGAGAGCTTTACGCCCGTTGTGACAATGGCGATTGAGAAAAAATATGGGTACTTCCCTGAAACCAGCTCTGCGGCTATTTTGACGGCTGGTTTATTGGGTGAACAATACTTAGGCATAAGTCCTGGTTTTATCGATGATGATATCGAGATGCTGCATGATGGCGATTTAATGGAAGATACGAAATCAGCCTTAGTTTTGGAAGATATGATTGGTCAAGTGCTATATAGCATTGGCGGCGATAGTGATAAGTAGGTAGATAATGAAATTGATTCGATATTTTTTATTTTGTTTAGCGTCATTGCCATTGTTTGCTAGCGCTGCAACGGTTGATGCCACCAACCCCTATACGATGATGGCGACAGTTTCTCAAACAACGTTTGATCGACTGAAGGCTGAGCAGGGGAGAATCCAAGCCAACCCAGACTATTTACGTATTGTCGTTAAAGAAGAGCTATTGCCTTACATTAATACACGTTATGCCGCGTATAAAGTATTAGGTCCTCAGCTTAAGAAGACCACGAAAGAGCAGCGTAATGACTTTGTTGATGCGTTTACTGATTATCTGGTGGCTTCTTATGCACAAGTGTTAACGCAATATACTAATCAGGATATAAAAATAGAGCCACCGAAAGCCATTCCAGCTAATCGTACTATCGTTTCTGTGCGTGTTGATATTGTTGATACGAAACGCCCACCTATTCGTTTAGATTTTAAATTACGTAAAAATAAAAAAACTAAAGAATGGCAGGGTTTTGACATGGTGGCTGAAGGCGTCAGTATGATATCAACCAAGCAAAGTGAGTGGAGTGGTCAACTTCGTACCGAAGGTGTTGATGTTGTAACACAAAATTTGATAACCCTTGCGGCTAAACCAATTCGCCGTGAGGCGAGTGCGAATGAATAAAGCAAAGATTACGTTACAGAGCTTGGATAATGGTGATTATTGCTTGTCAGGGGTATTGGAACGTGACACAGTTCCAGCTTTTTGGCGGCAAAGATGTGAATGGATGCCACAGGGTTCAAAGGTAACCCTCGATCTTTCGGGCTTATCTCGGGTAGACTCTGCCGGAATGGTGATGTTGCTTCATTTATCTCAGCAGTTAATCAATGCGGGGTGTGACTTCACATTATTAAATGTACCAGAGCAGCTCAAAACTTTGCTACGCCTAAGTCATGTAGAATCAATGTTAGCTGCCTATATAAAGTGAGCAGCAAAGAGGATAGCTTGTGGAAATCGCTGAAATTAAACAAATTCTTGAAACAGCCTTAACATTAGACGAAGTCATTGTTAAAGGTGAAGGTAGCCATTACGAAGTGATCGCAGTGGGTGCTATGTTTGACGGTATGAGCCGTGTTAAAAAACAACAAACCGTCTATGCACCATTGATGGAGCATATTGCGACTAACGCGATTCATGCGTTGAGCATTAAGACATACACGCCTGCTGAGTGGGCGCGTGATAAAAAGCTAATGTCGCTGTAAGAGGTTTATGATGCAGAAGTTTCGAATCCAGGGCGGTGGCCCATTAAGCGGCGAAGTCTCCATTTCTGGAGCTAAGAATGCAGCATTACCGATTTTGTTTGCCTCTTTATTAGCTGAAAAGCCAGTAGAAATTGCGAACGTACCAAAGTTGCGTGATATCGATACAACGATGGAACTGCTGGGTCGCTTGGGGGTAAATATTACCCGCAATGGGTCAGTTTTCATTGATGCTAGTGGTGTTAATGAGTTCTGTGCCCCTTACGATCTTGTCAAAACCATGCGAGCGTCTATTTGGGCGCTTGGACCATTGGTTGCACGTTTTGGTCAGGGACAAGTCTCTCTACCGGGGGGGTGTGCAATTGGTGCCCGTCCTGTTGATCTTCATATTCATGGTCTAGAGCAGCTTGGTGCGACAATTACATTAGAAGAAGGCTACGTTAAGGCTTCTGTCGATGGTCGCCTTAAAGGTGCTCATATCGTTATGGATAAGGTCAGTGTTGGCGCGACAGTAACGATTATGTCTGCTGCGACATTAGCAGAAGGCACAACGGTTATTGAAAATGCTGCGCGTGAACCTGAAATTGTTGATACTGCCGATTTCTTAAATGCGATTGGTGCCAAGGTTACAGGTGCAGGTACTGATACCATTACGATTGAAGGCGTTGAGCGTTTGGGTGGTGGTTATCATGAAGTGGTTGCTGACCGCATCGAAACTGGTACTTTCTTAGTGGCTGCTGCGGTTTCTGGCGGTAAAATACTGTGTCGTAATACTCGACCAGCATTGCTAGAGGCGGTATTAGCGAAGCTTGAAGAAGCGGGTGCAGCAATTGAAACCGGTGATAACTGGATCAGTATTGATATGACTGATCGAGAATTAAAAGCCGTCAACATTCGTACAGCGCCGCATCCTGGCTTCCCTACTGATATGCAGGCTCAGTTCTCATTATTGAACCTAGTTGCGAAAGGAACGGGTATTATTACTGAAACGATTTTTGAAAATCGTTTCATGCATATTCCTGAACTTATTCGTATGGGTGCTCGTGCTGAAATCGAAGGTAACACGGTTATTTGCGGTGATACAGACGGTTTTAGTGGTGCGCAAGTGATGGCAACAGATTTGCGTGCATCAGCAAGCTTGGTGATTGCAGGTAGCATTGCTGAAGGCGAAACCATTGTTGATCGTATTTACCACATAGACCGTGGTTACGAGCACATTGAAGGCAAGTTCAGTGCCCTAGGCATGAACATTGAGCGTATAAGTGAGTAATTACTAACGTTGCTTGACGTATAATAAAAAACCTCGCCTTGCGAGGTTTTTTTATATGACTGCCAGTGATAAGTTGCTAGTTGCTAGTTGCTAGTTGCTACAGGCTCAGGCACTTCTGGTTCATCTGCAATGAGTACTGATAATATTAATGGCTTACCATTTCGAAGTACTTTCATTGCAACCGTACTGCCTGGGCGTAATTCGGTCACAATATCGAGTACATTACGCATATCAGTGACAGGCTTACCATCTATCTCAACCAAGATGTCTTGCGCCTTAAACCCTGCTTTTGTTGCGGGCCCATTCGGATCCATGCCCATCACAATAATCCCGCTAACTTGATCGGCATCGTATAAGCGTGCCATAACAGGATTAATTTCACGGCCATCAATCCCGATATAGCCTCGAATGACACGTCCATCAGCAATGAGTTTTTTCATTATCTTATGAGTTAACTCATAGGGAATAGCAAAAGAAATACCGTATGTTTCAATATCGGTTGCTTGCTGGAAAGAGGCTGTATTGATGCCGACAAGTTCACCACGTGTATTGACTAAAGCACCGCCAGAGTTTCCTTCATTGATCGCGGCATCTGTTTGCAAGAAATCTTGACGACCATAAAAACTCATCCCAGAGCGCCCAGTCGCAGAAATAATGCCGTAAGTTGTTGTTTGACCCAGATTGTAGGGGTTGCCTATCGCTAACACGACATCGCCAACGACCGGGTTATACTTAGGATTTAGCGGAATCACGGGTAAGTTTTCAGCTTGAATTTTTAGCACCGCAATATCAGTACGCTGATCTTTACCGATAAGTTGACCCGTGAAAAAACGACCATCCTGTAATGCGATAATAACTTGATCGGCTTGTGCTACGACATGATAGTTCGTAATGATATAGCCCTTATCACTCATGATGACACCGGAACCCAATCCTTGAGTACTCAGCTTTAAGCGATCATTCGCATCGTATCGTCGGTTATAAATATTAACGACAGCAGGTGATGCTCGGCGTACGGCATTATTAAATGATATTTGTGCTGGCTTGGTATCCGGTTCAGATAATGAAACTGAAGAGGTAAACATTTGGCTACGTAATTCAGGAATAGCCACGAGTAATATCGCAGCTGTAGCGATGCCTAGTAAGACAGAACGACTTAAGAAAGCCAGCATCAATGCTCCCTGAATACATTAAAATACGAAAAGTGACTGCGCAGGATAGCATCCCAAGACTTCGATACCAAACGGATTCATTCAGCTTATTTGGTGTAATCCATACGTTTCGTACAGTTCTTGATAAGTATCGAAGATCAAGAGAGATATACCAAATAAATTTAACGGCGATGAGCGCGATGGTGAAGCGGGGGGAGAAGGGCTCAGATCTAGTATTGCCCCGAGAGAGAAACTCGGGGCGAGGTAAGTGCGAATGAACGATCAGCGAATGATCAAATAAAGTACGGCGTCTTTACGTTGCACTTCTAACGCTAATACTGCTGGTTTCTTTTCAAGCGCTTTACGCAATTGGCCTAAGTTTTTAATGGGGCTACGATTGAGCCCGATGATGATGTCGCCTTTCAGCAAACCATAGCGAGCTGCGAGAGATTTTTCATCAATATTAATGACTTTAACCCCTTTAGTTTTATCGCTAGAGCTTGTGTTAGCAAATTCAGCTCCGACTAATCCTGGATGTAAATTATCGGCTTTCATGGTGTTTTGAGCCATCTCTTGTAGCGTTACCGTGAAATCCTTTGCCTTACTACCATCACGCACTATACCCAGAGTGACTTTTTTACCCGCACCTAGAGTGGCAATTTTGGCTCGCAATTCTCCAAAGGTACGGATGTTTTTACCGTTAACTGAAACGATGATATCCCCGGCTTTTAGTCCCGCTTTTTCTGCCGATGAATCTGGCATTACTTGGTTAACAAAAGCACCTTGGTTAGTCTCATAGCCAAATGCTTCCGCTAATTCAGCGGTTAATTCACCGCCTTGAACGCCAAGAACGCCACGTTTCACTTCGCCAAATTCTAATATTTGCTCGGTAAGGCTTCTGACCATATTGGATGGAATGGCAAAACCAATCCCGATGTTGCCACCATTAGGGCCAAGAATAGCGGTATTGATGCCAATGAGCTCGCCATTAAGATTAACTAAAGCGCCGCCAGAGTTACCGCTATTAATTGCAGCATCGGTTTGAATAAAGTTTTCAAAGTTTTCAATATTTAAGCCACTTCGCCCAAGCGCTGAAACAATGCCAGATGTCACCGTTTGACCTAAACCAAATGGGTTACCTATCGCTACCGTATAATCCCCCACACGCAGTTGATCAGAATCAGCGAGCTTGATTTCAGTAAGGTCTTTGGGAGCTTTAACTTGCAATAAAGCAATATCCGACATGTTATCACTGCCAATCAACTCAGCTGTTAGTTCTCTGCCATCATGAAATTGAACGATAATTTTGTCTGCGCCATCAATGACATGATGGTTGGTAACGATGTAGCCTTTACCTGCATCGACAATAACGCCAGAGCCTAAGCCTCGAAATGGCTGCTCTCTAATTTGTTCTTCGGGGAAATCAGGGCCAAAAAAGAATCGGAATGAATCAGGCAGTTGTTGTGTGGATGTGTGCTTCCCTTCGACCGCAATACTGACAACAGCGGGAGTCACTTTTTCTAGCATAGGTGCTAGGCTAGGGAGTTGTTGGTTATTGACAGATACAGGTAAGGCAGCGGTTGCTGTTATAGGGGTTATAACAGAGCTGATACCTAGTGCCAGTGCACTTAAAACAAGTAAAGGCTTCTTCATTATAGTTAACTCCGGTTTAACAAGTGCTTATTTCGACCTGTAAACCGGAGCTAAGTTCCCAGCGCTAAGTGCAACCTTTCACCGATACGGTTGCCGTTTGTGCTGGCGTGTTTGGTTAACTAGCTTTTGATTCTTCAACTTTTTCTGCTGATTCTTCAACAGGCTTGTCATTGAAAAGACCCGTTGCACCACTGGCATAATCGCGAGGTTGATCATGCAATGGCTCTGCTGGCTGCTTAACGGCTTCTAGTGTGCTAATACGGCGAGCAAAAGGATTATCTTGCTCTGGTAAATTAGGCATTAGCTCGGTTGATGTTTTTGCCATATGCTCATAGAGTTTACTGTAGTCTTTAGCGACATTATCAAGCAGTTCTGCACTGCGAGCAAAATGGTCAACGAGCTCTTGGCGATATTGCTCAAGTTCGTATTTTGATTTATCGAGATCTTTCTTTAGTTCTTTTTGTTGCTTTAGGCTTTTGTTACCTAAACGTGCGGCAAACGCACCAACAACAGCACCAGCTACGAAAATAATAAGCGCATAAATCCAAGCCATAAAAAAACTCCTTTTGACTGAATTGAAATTAGGTTTAAGCCTGTCTATTTACTATACATGCAGAGAATCAGGCATGGTACTCTATTTATTGAGATTAACGATGGTCTCACGTTAACGTAGATTGTTATTGACAGTCTGAAGAACATTTGTACGGATATTAACAAGGTAGTGGATTAAGGATGACGCCAAAACAGGTATATCAACAAGACCTAAAGCAAGAAGACTTTTTTGCTGATGAGGCACAAGCAAATGCAGTTGCACATCTTGATGAACTCTACCATCGCATGCTACTTCCGCCATCGGAAGTGAAACCTTCTTTAGTTGGTCGCTTTTTTAAACGTAATCATAAACCAGCGGCGATTACGCCCGTTAAAGGAGTGTATTTCTGGGGAGGGGTAGGGCGAGGTAAAACGTATCTGGTTGATACCTTCTTCGAATGCTTGCCAACAGATCGTAAAATGCGGATACACTTCCATCGTTTCATGCACCGCGTTCATCATGAAATGCAACAGCTTGGTGCTCAATCAGATCCTCTCGAACTGGTAGCTGATATTTTTAAAGTCGAAACCGACATTATCTGTTTTGATGAATTTTTCGTGTCTGATATTACCGATGCAATGATTCTAGGTACGCTATTTGAAGCATTATTTAAGCGCGGTATTACGTTAGTCGCAACGTCAAATATTCCCCCTGAAGATCTTTATCGCAATGGTTTACAACGTGCGCGTTTTTTGCCTGCAATCGCGCTAATTCAGGAACATTGTTTTGTTGTTAATGTCGATTCCGGTATTGATTATCGACTTCGTACTTTAGAGCAAGCTGAAATCTATCATTCACCATTAGATGAACAAGCTCGGATCAATATTGAGCAGTACTTTATGCAACTGTCGGTAGAGCCAAGAACCCAACAACACGAGATTGAAATTAACAACCGCATGTTGCCTACGGTGCGAGAAGCTGATGGGATTGTCCATTTTACTTTCAAGACGTTATGTCAGACAGCGCGTAGCCAAACAGATTACATGGAAATTGCACGTATTTATCACACGGTATTCTTATCTAACGTTATTGTAATGGGCGAAAAAGAAGATGACGCCGCGCGTCGATTTATTGCCATGGTCGATGAGTTTTATGATCGCAATGTAAAACTGATTATCTCAGCAGCGGTCGGGCTAGATAGCCTTTATTGTGATGGTCGCTTGGATTTTGAGTTTAAACGCTGTTGTTCACGTCTTATTGAGATGCAAAGCCACGATTACCTAGCAAAACCGCATTTGCCTTAATCAATCATTCAGAACGAATTAAGGTTAATACTGCTAATGAAGGCATCAAAATATCTGACTTTTAAGCGATATTTTGATTAAAAAGAAAAAATATCATTTTTTTTTGAAAAAAAGGTGATTTTTTCTCCACCCTTCCCTATAATCTTGCGACCCACCGTACCTGTATCGACGAAAGTCGGGAGTGCCAACCGCTCGAAGGGGTGATGACTGGGCTCTGTACAGTGAGGGAGTACCTTTTTGGGGTATTCCTTTGTAAGTGAATCAATTTTATTATCGGGTAATTATTAGCATGAAAACTTTCGTTGCTAAACCAGAAACTGTAAAACGTGACTGGTATGTTGTTGACGCTGAAGGTAAAACTCTTGGCCGTCTAGCAACTGAAATCGCATCTCGTCTACGTGGTAAGCATAAGCCGGAGTACACTCCGCACGTTGACACTGGTGACTACATTGTAGTTATCAACGCTGAAAAAGTTGCTGTAACTGGCGCTAAGAGAACTGACAAGATGTACCACCACCACACAGGTTTCATCGGTGGTCTTAAGTCAATCAGCTTTGAAAAGCTTATCGATAAGAAGCCAGAAATGGTTATCGAAACTGCTGTTAAAGGCATGCTTCCTAAGGGTCCTCTAGGCCGTGCAATGTACCGTAAGCTTAAAGTTTACGCGGGTACTGAGCACAACCATGCTGCACAGCAGCCTAAAGTACTAGACATCTAATTGGGAATTATGACAATGGCAGAGAATCAATACTACGGCACTGGCCGTCGCAAAAGCTCAGCTGCTCGCGTTTTCATCAAACCGGGTACTGGCAAAATTGTAATCAACAAGCGTAGCCTTGAAGTTTACTTTGGTCGTGAAACAGCTCGCATGGTTGTTAACCAGCCGCTAGTTCTTCTAGACATGGTAGACAAGTTTGACCTAAACATCACTGTTAAAGGTGGTGGTATTACTGGTCAATCTGGCGCTATTCGTCACGGTATTACCCGTGCACTTATGGAATACGATGAGACTCTACGTCCTACTCTACGCGCAGCGGGTTATGTTACTCGTGACGCACGTAAAGTTGAGCGTAAGAAAGTTGGTCTACGTAAAGCACGTCGTCGTCCACAGTTCTCAAAGCGTTAATATTACGCGCCAGATTTTATATCTGGTTACTGTGTACCAGAAAAGCTCAGCCCTCGGGTTGGGCTTTTTTTTGTCTTAAAAATGTCGTTTTTTAATGTATTTAACTAGGTTTTGAAACAAAAAGAACATACCTCTCACATTTGTTGCAAAAAGGTAGCTTTAACTTGTCAAAAAGTGGGGTTTTCTTTATCATTTGGCTTGTTAATCATAGCTATAAATTGTAACAAAATACCTGTTGTATCTTTTTGTTTTAAAGTTAGTCGTAAGCTCCAGGGACGCATAAGGAAATAATAATAATCCAGCGCGGGAGCACATTGGAGAATGTTTGGATGAGCAATGCGCCAGTAAGTAACGGCAGACGCCGCTTCCTAACTGCGACGACTTCGGTTGTTGGAGGTCTGGGTGCAGTAGCTGTAGCCGTACCTTTTATCAAATCGTGGAACCCAAGTGCGAGAGCGAAAGCTGCCGGGGCTCCAGTTGAAGTTGATATCAGTAAATTGGAAGATGGCCAAATGGTTCGCGTCGAATGGCGTGGTAAACCAGTTTGGGTTGTGCGTCGTGGTGATGCCATTTTGAAAGAGTTAGGTGAGCATGATGCTCAGCTTCGTGATCCTAATTCGGATGAACCGCAGCAACCTACTTATGCCCACAATAAGTTCCGTTCAGTTAAACCTGAAATCTTTTTAGCCGTAGGTATCTGTACCCACCTCGGTTGTTCCCCTACCTATTTACCAGACAGTTTTAGTGAGCAAGTGAGTGGTGTCAGTTCAGGTTTCTTCTGTCCTTGTCATGGTTCAAAGTTCGATATGGCTGGTCGTGTATTTGCTGGCGTACCTGCACCATTAAACTTGGTGGTACCGCCGCATATGTTCGTTAGCGATCATTCGATTATTATCGGTATTGATGAGGGGGCTGCCTAATGGACGCTTTACTCGGTTGGATTGAAAAACGTTTACCCGTGATGGATGCTTATAAAAAGCATTTATCTGAATACCCTATGCCGAAGAACTTTAACTTTTGGTATATTTTTGGTTCATTAGCCATGTTGGTACTAGTTAATCAGCTAGTAACGGGTATTTGGCTTACCATGAATTATGTTCCATCTGGTGATGGTGCATTTGCTTCTGTGGAATACATCATGCGTGATGTGGACTACGGTTGGTTACTGCGTTATATGCATTCAACGGGCGCATCTGCGTTCTTTATTGTTGTATATTTGCATATGTTTCGTGGGTTAATTTACGGTTCTTATCAAAAGCCTCGCGAATTATTGTGGCTATTTGGTATGCTGATTTTCCTAGTGTTAATGGCTGAAGCTTTCATGGGGTACTTGTTACCTTGGGGGCAAATGTCTTACTGGGGCGCACAGGTAATCATTTCACTGTTTGGTGCTATTCCTGTTATCGGTGATGACTTAACACTATGGATTCGTGGTGATTATGTTATCTCTGGTGCGACGTTGAACCGTTTCTTTGCACTTCACGTGATTGCTCTTCCAATTGTATTGTTATTATTGATTGTATTGCATGTACTTGCATTGCATGAAGTGGGCTCAAATAACCCTGACGGTATCGAGACTAAGCTTCCGAAAGGCAGTAAAGGGGAAGGCTACAAGACACAATTCCCATTCCATAAGCAATACAGCGGTAAATACGACGTTATTGATTCAATCCCATTCCATCCTTACGGTACGGTGAAAGATTTAGTTGGTGTTGCTGTTTTTGCATTTTTGTTCAGCTATGTGTTGTTCTTTAATCCAGAGATGGGCGGTTATTTCCTTGAGCCACCTAACTTTGAAGCCGCAAACCCGCTGAAAACGCCTGAACATATTGCGCCTGTTTGGTATTTCACTCCGTTTTACGCCATTTTGCGTGCGGTGCCTGATAAGTTGTTAGGTGTGGTTGCAATGGGGGCGTCGATTGTCTTCTTGTTCTTACTGCCATGGTTTGATCGTTGTAAAGTTCGTTCTTACCGTTACCGTAGTAAGCTGCATTTAGCGAATATTATTCAGTTTACAATTAGCTTTATTGCGCTTGGTATTCTTGGCTCGCTACCTGCAACGGCGCTGTATACCTTAATGGCTCAGATTTTCAGCTTTGGGTACTTTATGTTCTTCATTTTATTGTTTGTGTACAGTAAAAATGAAGCGACGAAACCACTACCAGAGAGGGTGACATTCAAATGAAAAAATTGATTGTAATGCTACTAGCTCTGTTGCCGTCTGTAGTTATGGCGGCGGGTGGTAACGTACATTTAGATGCTGCTAACAATGACATATCGGACAAAGCATCGTTACAACGTGGTGCAAAAACGTTTGTAAACTATTGCTTTGGTTGTCACGCAACGCAATATCAGCGCTATGAGCGTGTTGCGACAGATTTGGATATTCCATTGGATCTGATGAGAGATAACCTGATTTTCGATGAAAATGCGAAAGTGGGTGATCTGATGACGAATTCCATCTCAACGGAATACGCCGCGGCATCGTTTGGTGCGCCAGCTCCAGATTTGACGCTGGTTGCCCGAGTGCGTGGTACCGATTGGTTGTATACTTACTTACGCTCTTTTTATGCTGACCCATCACGTCCATTTGGCGTGAACAATGTCATATTCCCAAGCGTGGGTATGCCTCATGTGTTGGAAGAGCTACAAGGTGTACCAACAAAAATATATGAAACGCGTCTAGTTGATGGTGAAGAGGTTCAAGAATATGTAGGGCTGAAGTCTAACGGTGCCGGTGAATTAAACGCCGACGAGTATGATGATGTTGTACGTGATCTTGTCAACTTTCTTGAGTATTCAGCTGAACCGATGAAGCTTGAACGCCAGCGTTTAGGCTTATGGGTAATGGGCTTTATCGTTATATTCTTTGTATTAACAGTGTTGTTGAAGAAAGAATATTGGCGTGATGTCCACTGATCGGGTAATCTAGACGGTTAAGAATCTCGCAATGGGGGCTCCAGCCCCCATTGCTTTTTGTGTAATTTAATTATACTGGAGGGGTCAATGGCTGTTGCTGCCAATAAACGCTCTGTGATGACTCTGTATTCTGATGCGTCGGATATTTACAGCCATCAGGTGCGTATCGTACTAGCTGAAAAAGGTGTTAGTGTTGAAATTGAGCTGGTTGATCCAAATAACCTGCCTGAAGATCTGCTTGACCTAAATCCATACAATTCAGTGCCAACTCTTGTTGACCGTGAACTCGCTTTATATCAAGCAGGCATCATTATGGAGTACTTGGATGAGCGTTTCCCTCACCCACCTCTAATGCCTGTGTACCCTGTTGCTCGTGGTAATAGTCGTCTGATGATGTACCGCATTGAACGTAACTGGTACACGTTAGCTGAAAAAGTGAACAAAGGTACTGCGGACGAAGCAGACAAAGCACGTAAGCAATTGCGTGAAGAGCTTCTAGCTCTTGCACCTGTTTTTGCTGAATATTCTTACTTCATGAGTGATGAATTTAGCTTGGTAGATTGTTACCTTGCTCCGCTACTATGGCGCTTACCTGAAATGGGTATTGAGCTAAGTGGTGTCGGTTCGAAAGAAGTTAAAGCATACATGACTCGTGTGTTTGAACGAGATTCTTTCCTTGCATCTCTTACTGAAGCTGAGCGCGAAATGCGCTTGACTGGACAGTAAATGGACATGGAAAAAATGACGCCGCGTCGTCCTTATTTGGTGCGTGCGTTTTACGATTGGCTGGTGGATAACGATTTGACACCGCACTTGGTCGTGGATGCCACGTTACCTGGTGCACAAGTGCCAATGGAATTCGTAAGTGATGGTCAGATTGTTCTGAACATTGCGCCGCGCGCGGTAGGCAACTTAGAATTGGGTAATGAAGCTGTTAGCTTTAATGCTCGTTTTAGTGGCCGTCCACATGCTGTTATTGTACCTATGTATGCTGTTGTTGCGATTTATGCGCGAGAAAATGGTGCGGGTACAATGTTCGATCCAGAACCAGCTTATGCGACTGACCTTGATGCTTTTGACGAAAATGAAGAAGCTGAAATTGACGGTATCGTAGAAGTTCAGGCTGAAACGTTAGCACCTGTAGCAGTGACTGCTGAAATAAGTGATGACAGTGAACCTGATGATGAACCACCTCGCCCTAGAGGTCGTCCAAGTCTTCGTGTCGTAAAATAAAAAAACGCAGCCTCTGAGCTGCGTTTTTATTTTCTAGTGAGTGCTGTTGCTAGCGAGGTTTAACCTTCAGGGTATTGAAATACTTTGATGACATTCTTAACGCCTGACACATTACGGGCAATTTCTGACGCTGTATCGCCCTGTGTGCGAGTAACGTAACCTAATAGGTATACTTCCTGCCCTTCAGTAATGACTTTAATAAAGGCATCTTTTAGCTGCTTACTTGCCACCATCTGAGATTTCACTTTTGTGGTGATCCAGCTATCACTACTGATTTCACCAAGCGTAGGTAGAGCACGAACCTTCACCTGATTGTAAACATGCTGCACATTACTCAGTTCTCGTACTTTTTCGCCGAGTAACGATTGGGTTTCCTGATCGACTGCTTGACCAACCAGTAAAACATTTCCCTCTGTCGCAATGGCATTTATTCTTGCCAGTTGGCGAAAAGGGGGTTTATTGACGAGCCCGCCGACTTCCATTTCAATTTCTTGGTCATGCCACTGTTGTGTCGTATTACGAGGATCATTCGATGATAACCCCGAACAACCCTGTAATAGCATTAACATAGCAACCACCAACACTTGGCGTAGTATCATTATTTATCCTTCGTGCTGTGGAAACAATACTTGGTCAATCAAATCACATAAACAGTGTAAAGTCAGTAAGTGACCTTCTTGAATTCGGGCTGTACGTTGTGACGGAATACGAATTTCAACGTCTTGCACACCAAATAAGCCCGCCATTTCACCACCATCTTTGCCGGTGAGTGCGATTATTGTCATGTCACGAGTAAGTGCAGCTTCCATGGCTTTAATAATGTTTTTACTGTTACCGCTGGTAGAAAGTACAAATAAAATATCACCCGCTTGACCTAACGCTCGTACCTGTTTAGAGAAGACTTCGTCATGGTGGTAGTCATTCGCTACCGCAGTTAGTGTGGTCGTGTCTGCGGTTAATGATAATGCCGGTAGGCTAGGGCGCTCTGTTTCAAAGCGGTTGATCAAACAAGAAGCAAAGTGCTGCGAATTTGCAGCGGAGCCGCCATTACCACAACAAAGGATCTTGTTACCGTTAAGAAGACTTTGAACCATAACTTGTGCGGCTTTAGATATCGCATCAGGTAATGCTTCTGCAGCGGCTATTTGGGTTTGGATACTTTCTTTAAAACTCTCACGGATGCTTTCTTGCATGACTAACCTTCAACTAGGGTATTGGTAAACCACTCAATCTGCTGATCGGGGCCTTGAATTGCGACCACATCAAAACGAAACTCGGTATGTTCTGTCGATAGGCTATTTTTTTAAGCCACAACAGTGCCGCACGTTTCAGTTTCTGTTGCTTACGCCAGTTTACCGCTTCAGCGGCAGAACCAAAATGATTCTGCTTACGAAATTTCACTTCGACAAATACGACACAGCTTTTATCACGCATGATCAAGTCTATTTCACCTGATCGACAAGTGAAATTTCTTTCAACAGGTTTGAGGTGATGGCGCTGCAAATACTGCTCTGCCATTACCTCATAAACCTGTCCTTGTTGACGCTTATTCAGCGGCAGGGGTGATACCATCAGACGTAAATACAGCCCAGTCCATTTCGCGTTGAACGACGCATTGGTTATCAATACCTAACTGGCCAGTCATACCTTGAACGGTGTAATTATCAACAACACGCATCTGCGGTAATTCAGTTACCATCTTATAGGCATCCATACCAAAAGCGTGTAAACGAATGCTGGTATTGCTTTCATTTGGCCATAGGCTATCAAAACGTTCCATAAAGCCTGATTCAGGATTTATGATCAAAGGAATATCACTAAATTCAATCCCACGTAATTCGCTATTGTCGCTATTAGCGTTAGGGTTGCCACGTGAGCTTGCGTAAAGTTTCGGTGGTTTAACTTCTGGGTTAATTGCCACTTCGATAAATGGTTTAAGCAGTGTTAGCTCACTTTTATTCGCAATCAGGTAGACGGCATCTGTATCACGACGGCTACGCTGCTGTGATTCCAGCTTAACACCCGTTAATTGATTCATTTGGCTAATACGTGCTTGGCTGTCGTTTAAGCCAAAAATACGTGATATCTGTTGCTGAATTTGTTTGCGTGAACCGAAGGTATCAATATCGGCATTACGGCCAGTTAATTGCTGCCACTGTTCGTTAAAAGCGTCAGTTACACGTTGGCCAAATTTACTTTTTGGTGCGAGCACGAGTGGATATTGATGCCCTTTAGCAAATAAATGTTGCGCAGCTTGTTCTGCTTCTTGCTCTGGTGATAGCGAAAAGTAGCAAGACTGGGCTTGGCTTACATCTAGCTGTTCTGGTTGGTTAAGTGCCAGAAGGTTGATTTGGCTGGTATTGCTTTGTTGAAATGCGGTCACTTTCTCTTTGCGTAAAGGCCCGATAACAAATTGCGTACCATTGGCTTGTAATTTTGCCATGATCGCAGTTATTGACTCCGCTTCAGTGTCAAAAACCGTCAACTCAGTGTCTGTATCTCTACTGGTATCATCAAGCATTGCATTGATAAAACCATCACGCACGGCTTTACCTTGCGATTCAAATCGGCCTGTTAGAGGAAGTAATAACGCGACATTATCGAGTTCTGCCACTTCCATTGACATGATGGCTTCAAGTTCAGTCGGCAAATATTGATGCGCAGGGTGATAAGGATTCATGCTTAACCATTCATCAACGGCGCTTTTAAGACGAACAGGTCGTTGTGAATAGGTATTTTTCAAGATGCTTAATTGAATCCAGCCTCGTAATACTGTTTCATCTTCCTTCAAACTAACAGATTGCAGTTGGCTGTTATTATAGCTTGATAGATCTTGCCATAGGTTTTGCCAGTTGGCGTTCTTTTGGTCTGATGGTAAGTACTGATCAAGCATCGTGCGTTCACGAGCGGCTTTGGAGTGTTGGCCTAATTGACCAAGTAGCTCTGCTCGTAGCATGAAATAACGTTTATATTGGTTATCAGGAAGCGGCCACCAAGGTTGGAAATTTAATGTATCCAATGCCTCTTGTGGTTGTCTTTGCTGATAGCGCAATGTTGCGCGTGCAAGCTGCCACTCAGCCATTTGTATTGGGCTAAGAGACATGCGGCTCAAGCGTTTTGCTTGGTTATCTGCTTGAGTCCATTGGCCTTCTTTGATTAAGGCCTTTAAAGCAAGAATATTCCAGTCGATGCTTTCAATACCATCACTGGATTCTGCTTTTATGAGGTAATTTGCCGAAGTATCAGTTGCTATCGCAGTGATATTAGAGGCAGAAGCTTGTTGTTGGTTTGACGAACTACAGCCCGCCAAAATCACGGCAAGGGCTACAGGTGCCAAGAGTCGTGATACACTTTTACGCTTATGGGTAAAATTGAGCATTGAATTCATTCAACTGTGAAAAATTACTTACTATATTAATTGCAGATGAGATCTTAAACAAATGAGAGAGACCAATTCATGCATGGTAGATGTTGCAACTTTGTACATCGTACCCACACCAATCGGTAACTTAGCAGACATTACACACCGTGCATTGGATGTTTTAGCAAATGTTGATTTAATCGCTGCTGAAGACACTCGTCACACGTCGCGCTTGCTGTCGCATTTCTCTATCTCTACCCGCACCTTTGCGCTTCATGATCATAATGAACAGCAAAAAGCTGATTATTTGATCGAAAAGCTTCAGGCGGGTACCAGTATCGCTCTTGTATCCGATGCTGGCACACCTCTGATTAGTGATCCAGGATATCATTTAGTTAACCGCTGTCGTCAGGCGGGTGTAAAAGTTGTGCCTTTACCTGGCCCTTGTGCGGTTATTACTGCACTAAGTGGTGCAGGTTTACCGTCTGACCGTTTTAGTTTTGAAGGATTCCTTCCACCAAAGAGTAAAGGACGCCGTGATACGTTTCAATCACTTGCTGACGACGAGCGCACATTAATTTTTTATGAATCACCGCACCGAATTACAGATTCCTTAGCTGATATGTTAGCGGTGTTAGGCCCAGAACGCCAAGTTGTGTTAGCGAGAGAGTTAACAAAAACGTATGAAACAATCCATGGGGCACCATTAGGCGAGTTGATTGATTGGTTAAGTGAAGACAGTAATCGTGTTCGTGGTGAAATGGTGGTTTTAGTCGCCGGACACCGTAAAGCAAAAGATGATTTACCTGCTGAAGCGCTGCGTACCGTGGTTTTATTAGTCAAAGAGTTACCTCTTAAGAAAGCGGCAGCACTGGCAGCTGAAATCCATGGTGTAAAGAAAAATGCGCTTTATAAGTGGGGATTAGAAAACCTCGATTAAGATCTTAAACGCAACGCACTGCGTTTGTTTATAATGGCGTAATAAAACTGATTTATTGTTCGATATTTAGACGCTTTGTGCTTGTGTGTGATCTTTTACTGGTAACTGGTGCTGGACTCTTATAGAATCCGCCACCGGAGTTGGTCAGGCGATCGCTGCTTCGTTGATGTCCTTAGGGAGACTGACGGAGGGGAGGAAAGTCCGGGCTCCAAAGGGCAGGGTGCCAGATAACGTCTGGGGGGCGCGAGCCCACGACAAGTGCAGCAGAGAGTATACCGCCGATGACTCGCTTGCGAGAACAGGTAAGGGTGAAAGGGTGCGGTAAGAGCGCACCGCGCGGCTAGTAATAGTTCGTGGCATGGTAAACTCCACCCGGAGCAAGACCAAATAGGTCCCTAATGGCGCGGCCCGCGTTGGGGACGGGTAGGTTGCTTGAGCCTGTGAGTGATTGCAGGCCTAGAGGAATGGTTGCCACTGCGAAAGCAGCTACAAAACCCGGCTTATAGACCAACTCCACCTATTCGAATAAAAGGTGATGTTGACTTCTCTTATTAGAAGTTAACATCACCTTTTGTCGTTTCTATCGTATGAAATTATCCATCAAATCTAAAATCGTTAACTTATGACGTATCTCTGACGTTAAATGTTCTTACTTGCTTGACAACTTTTTTGTCTCATACGTACACTTTGTCGTGCGGTTTATGGGAAAATAAATGCAGCACAGCCTTCGTAACGATGAATACTCATTATATTGTTATAAGTTCTTGATGAATTTAGGTATATGAACGATAGCGGTTTATGCTTGAAGCTGTGATGGTAATGTAAAAATGAAAAGGCTGTTAGCGATGACAAAGCGCTATTGTGATACCTGTGATAGTCTCTTTGTTGATACGGTAATTTAGCCATTTTTAGGTTTGCTGTATTAAGCCTGTTTATTGCTCGTTTTATTACGTTAAAATCGGGTATAAACCGCTTTAACAGTAAATTGTTAGATACAAGATACAACTTCAGGCTGGGGTGACATTTAAATAAACCGCCTCAGTAAGCTTTCACTTTAGCTGAAACCAATTAATTATATGTCTGAACAATTAGCACACATCTCCGTCCTGCTTCATGAATCGGTTGACGGCCTAGCGATTAAACCTGACGGTATTTATATCGATGGTACTTTTGGACGTGGTGGACATAGCCGCCTAATCCTATCTCATTTAGGTGAAAATGGTCGCCTTTATGGTATCGACCGTGATCCTCAAGCGATTGCTGAAGCACAAACTATTGATGACCCGCGTTTCAGTATTATCCATGGTCCGTTTTCCGGTATGGAAAAGTACATGGAGGAGCGTGATTTAATCGGTCGTGTCGACGGTGTATTACTTGATTTAGGTGTGTCATCACCGCAGCTAGATGATGCTGAACGCGGCTTTAGTTTTATGCGTGACGGCCCGTTAGACATGCGTATGGATCCTACATCAGGCATCTCTGCAGCAGAGTGGCTAGCAGAAGCAGAAGCTGATGACATCGCATGGGTACTAAAAGAATTTGGTGAAGAGCGTTTTGCTAAACGCATTGCACGTGGCATTGTTGAGCATCGCGAAAACCCTGACAAAGCGCCATTAACTCGTACAACAGAATTAGCGGCTTTAATCTCAAATGTATCTCCGTTTAGAGACAAGCATAAGCACCCTGCAACGCGCAGTTTCCAAGCGATTCGTATTTATATTAATAGCGAACTTGATGAAATTGAAACGGCATTAAATGGTGCGGTTAAAGTGTTAGCATCACAAGGTCGTTTATCTGTAATTAGTTTCCATTCACTGGAAGATCGCATGGTGAAGCGCTTTATTCGCAAGAATAGTAAAGGGCCAGAAGTACCAGCGGGTTTCCCGTTAACAGAAGATCAAATCAAAGCGTTGGGCTCTGCTGATTTAAAAATGGCGAGCAAAGCCATCAAGCCTTCTAAAGATGAGCTAGGTGATAACAAGCGAGCACGTAGTTCTGTACTGCGCCTTGCTGAACGCCTATGAGTCTAGATCCACAACCGCCTTCTAATTTAGCCCGTCTGATCGCACGAGATATCGTGTCGGTCGGCCGTGTTCCTGCGATCTTGTTGATCCTGATCTTAATGTCTGCTTTGGCTGTGGTGTATGTCACCCACCAATCACGGCAAATGATCGCTCAGCAGGAGCAGTTGTTCATAGAACGGGATCAGCTAGATATAGAATGGCGAAATCAAATTCTAGAAGAGAATTCACTAGCGGAGCATAGCCGAGTAGAGCGCTTTGCCGAAGAGGAAATCGACATGAAACGCCCTTCTGCTAAGAATGAAATCGTTGTGCAATAATTTATGGCATTATTTAAAAGCTCAAAGACGAAAAATCAGCGACGCCAGAAAGCGCCATCGGCATTTATTCCGTGGCGCTTTGGTGTTATATGCGGCTGTATATTTCTTGCCTTGGCTGCCCTCATCGGCCGTGCCGCATATATTCAAGTACTCGAACCTGGAAGATTAATTCAAGAAGGTGATTTACGCTCACTACGTGTAAAAGCCATGCCTTCAGCTCGAGGGATTATTTCAGATCGTAATGGCGAGCAATTAGCTGTTAGCGTCCCCGTTCAAGCCGTTTGGGCAGATCCTGTTCAAATTTATAAAAATGGTGGGATGCAGCAAGTTGAGCGATGGCATGCCCTCGCGGATGTATTGGGTTTAGACCGACAAGAATTATTAGCCCGTCTGGAAAAATACCAAAAACGTCGTTTTGTTTATTTAGCCCGCCAAGTTAGCCCAGCAATGGCAGATTATGTCAGTAAATTGAAATTACCGGGTATTGGGTTAAAAGATGAATCTCGTCGCTTTTACCCTTCTGGTGAAGTTAGTGCCCATCTGATTGGTGTGACAGGTATTGATGGCCATGGTTTAGAGGGTGTAGAGCGCACCTATGATGGTTGGTTAACCGGAGAGCCCGGCCGACGCACGGTACGGAAAGATCGTTATGGGCGTGTGGTTGAAAATATCTCTTTGCAAAAACGTGAACCCGGCAAACCACTAGAATTAAGTATTGATCAACGTATTCAAGCGGTAGCGTACCGTACGATGAAAGAAGCCATCGTTAATTTACCAGCAACATCTGCGAGTCTTGTGCTTGCTGATGTTAATACTGGCGAAATATTAGCAATGGTTAATGCGCCGTCATTTAACCCGAATAATCGCAATGATCGTCAATCGTATAAAATGCGTAATCGCGTAATTACCGATTCTTTTGAGCCAGGCTCGACGGTAAAGCCGTTTGGTGTATTAGAAGCCATGGAAAGTGGCATTGTTGATGAAAGTACACTGATTAAAATACCGGGGCGTCGTTTACGTGTTGGTAGTAATTATGTTTCTGATGTCTCTCGGATTGAAAAAGAAGCGACGGTTGGTCGCATTTTGCAGAAATCCAGTAACATTGGTATGACGAAGCTGTCGCTTGCTATGCCCATTGAAGATCTTATTGAGATGTACCAGCGTGTTGGGTTTGATGAGCCATCGGGTATTAATTTAGTGGGGGAAGCTGTGGGCTTGTTCCCTAATCGACGTCGTTGGTCTGATATTGAACGAGCAACATTTGCATACGGTTATGGTTTGTCTGTTACACCCATTCAGTTAGTGCATGTTTACGCGACCTTAGGTGCCAAAGGGCTGAAACGTCCATTATCGATTTTAAAAACAGAGAAAGTCGTTCCTGGTAAACAGGTTATAGACCCTAAGTTAGTCGAGGAAGTACTGACGATGATTGAATCTGTAACCGATAAAGCGGGCGGTGGTGGCGGCTGGCGTGCAAGAGTTCCTGGCTATCGTGTTGGGGTAAAAACGGGTACCGCTAAAAAAGCGATCGCGGGTGGTTATGGTGATGACTATATAGCCTACACAGCAGGTGTTGCCCCGATCAGTAAGCCGCGTTTAGCAATGGTCGTGATGGTGAATGAACCGAAAGGTGAGCAGTATTATGGTGGTGCTGTAGCCGCGCCGATTTTCGCTGAAGTCATGCAAAGCGCATTACAAATTTTGAATGTGCCGCCTGATGCCGACACCATTGATAAAATGAATATCGTAAATAAATAATTGAGGCGATGTAAATGTTAAGTCCTAGTCAATCGATCACACTTGGATCATTGCTTTCACCGTGGATGGCCACATCTGACTGGCAAGAAAAGTGGCGTGAACACAGTGTGGAAAATATGACGATTGATAGTCGTCAAATTGAAGCCGATGACTTATTCGTTGCTGTTAATGGTCATGCCGTTGATGGTCGTGGCTTTATTCCGGCGGCAATTCACGCTGGGGCAACTGCTGTTCTCGCTGAAGCCGAGAATATCGCTAAGCATGGTGATATTGTTGAGCAAGACGGTATCGTGATTATTTATTTTAAGCAATTGAATCAGTACCTTTCAGCGATTGCCAATCGCTTTTATGCCCAACCCGATACACGTCTTAAATTATTGGCTGTGACAGGTACGAATGGGAAAACCACCATTAGCCAACTGTTAGCACAATGGGCGAATCTCATTGGTTATAACGCAGGAGTTATGGGAACGACAGGTAATGGTTTGTTAAATAGCCTTATACCTGCGGTTAACACCACGGGTAATGCGATTGAAATTCCTCATGTATTGCATGCTCTTGTCGATCAAGGTGCTGATTTTGCCGCAATGGAAATTTCATCACACGGTTTAGTGCAAGGACGTGTTAAAGCCTTGCAGTTTGTTGCCAGTATCTTTACCAATTTAAGTCGCGATCATCTTGATTATCATGGTGATATGGCAAATTACGCGGATGCAAAAAAATGTTTGTTCACCGAACATCAAGCGGGCATCCCTGTTATTAATGCTGATGATGATATTGGATTATCTTGGTTAGCCGACTTACCTAATGCGGTTGCAGTCGTAACGGATAAAGCGCGTTTAGGCGAAGGTTATCAGGGACAAGCGTTATGGTTAACGGATGTCGCGTACAGCACTCAAGGCGTTAATATAATTTTTGATTCTAGCTGGGGGGCAGGTCAGTTTACAGCACCGCTTGTTGGCTCATTTAATGTGTCGAATCTATTGCTGGCATTAGCGACGTTATTAGCCTTAGGGCACTCTATTGATAAATTGACTGCGGTAGCACCACGTTTGACAGCAGTGATTGGTCGAATGGAAGTTTTTCAACGTTCTGACAAACCGATGGTTGTAGTTGATTATGCTCATACGCCAGATGCTTTAGAAAAAGCACTGCAAGCGTTACGCGTGCATTGTCAGGGTAAATTATGGTGTATCTTTGGCTGCGGTGGCGACCGAGATACTGGTAAGCGTCCTATGATGGCTGAAATATCAGAACGCTTAGCGGATCAGATTATTATTACGGATGACAATCCGCGCACAGAAGCGCCAGCCGCTATCGTCAGTGATATGTTGCAAGGGTTAGTATTGCCACAGCAAGCACAAGTGATCCACGATCGTAAATTAGCGTGCACTTATGCAATAGAACACGCACAAGCGAATGATATTATTTTATTAGCTGGAAAAGGTCATGAGGATTATCAAGTTCTCGCAGATCGAACCATTCATTATTCTGACCGTGAAACGGTACAAGCTTTATTTGGGGAAACGGCATGATAGAGGTTCAGTTAGCGCAATTGGCTGATGTCTTAGGTGCAGAGTTAATCGGCAACGATATCACTATTGCCAATGTTTCGACAGATACGCGAACTGTCTCTGCTCATACATTGTTTATTGCATTAAAAGGTGAGCGTTTCGATGCTCATGACTTTTGTCAAAATGCAATGGATAACGGCGCTGCCGCATTATTGGTGAGTCGTCACTTACCTGTTGAACTGCCCCAGTTAGTCGTTAAAGACACTCATCAAGCGCTTGGGTTATTAGGTGCTTGGTTAAAGCAGACCATGGAGAAAAGTCATGGCCTGAAGACGATAGCACTAACCGGTAGTTGTGGTAAAACGACAGTTAAAGAGATGGCAGCTGAAATTTTAAGCCAAAAAGGTAATGTGTTAGCCACGGCGGGCAACTTCAATAATGACATCGGTGTACCACTGACATTATTACGTTTAACCCCAGAGCATGAATTTGCCGTTATCGAATTGGGTGCTAACCATCAAAAAGAAATTGCCTACACCACCAATTTAGTTAAGCCTCAAGTCGCCTTGATCAATAACCTTGCTGCTGCGCACCTTGAAGGGTTTGGCTCGCTCGCTGGCGTTGCAAAAGCGAAAGGTGAAATCTTTGAAGGGTTAACCGCCCCCTTAAATGATTCAGGTTTAAGTACTGCCATTATTAATTTAGACTCCAATGATGTCGCGATGTGGCAGTCACTTTTGGCTCAGCACACTGTAAAAACCTTCTCTTTAACGGATATTGATGCAGATTTCTCTGCAACTGATATTTTTATTAACTCTGAAGGGCTAGCTTGTTTTACAATGTGTACCCCTGAAGGCACGACGGATATTACATTAACGTTAGCGGGTACTCACAATGTGTCCAATGCGCTTGCTGCAGCTGCGTTAGCAATGGCAGTTGGAGCAACGTTAGAGCAGGTTAAAGCGGGTCTTGAGCAAGTAGCTAACGTAAAAGGTCGAGTAGATGTGAGCCACCCTCGAGAAGGTTTACGTTTAATCGATGATACCTATAATGCGAGTGTTGCTTCGGTTAAAGCTGCGATTGATCTATTAGCTTCTTTTACTGGTCAACGTTGGTTTGTACTCGGTGATATGGCTGAGCTGGGTGAAGACAGTGCAAGCTTACACCGTGAAGTGGCAGAGTATGCCATGACGAAAGGCTTAGATAAGGTATTCACATTCGGTTGTGCAAGTGCAGTGGTTAGTGACTTAAATCAAGGGCAGCACTTTGCAGATAAATCAATATTAATTGAACAATTACAAGCGCAACTTCATCCGCTTAATATTAATCAACAACATTACCAAGAGGTAACAGTGTTAGCAAAAGGTGCACGTAGTTCTCGAATGGAACACGTGATTGCAGCGCTGCAGGAAGATACACAATGATTTATTGGTTAGCCGATTTACTAGAACCATCATATCCATTTTTCAGATTGTTTGAATACCTGACTTTCCGCGCCATTATGAGCGTATTGACAGCATTGATACTCTCGCTATGGATGGGGCCACGCCTTATTGCGCGTTTGCAAATGCTGCAAATCGGTCAGATTGTCCGTAATGATGGACCAGAATCTCATTTCAGCAAGCGTGGTACGCCAACGATGGGCGGCATCATGATTCTGGCTGCGATTACGATAACAACGTTATTGTGGACTGATTTATCAAACCCTTACATTTGGGCTGTGCTTGCCGTAATGCTCGGTTATGGCGCTGTCGGGTTTGTTGATGATTACCGTAAAGTGGTGCACAAGAACTCTGATGGCCTTATTGCCCGTTGGAAATACTTCTGGCAATCCGTTATTGCACTGGTTGTTGCTTTTGCCTTGTATATGCACGGTAAAGATACCGCAGCCACTCAATTGGTTGTGCCTTTCTTTAAAGACGTCATGCCACAACTCGGCTTGCTTTATATCGTATTAACCTACTTTGTTATTGTTGGCACCAGTAATGCCGTTAACTTGACTGATGGCCTAGACGGTTTAGCTATTATGCCTACAGTGATGGTTGCTGGTGGTATGGCATTTATTGCTTGGGCTACAGGTAACGTCAATTTTGCGGAATACCTACACATTCCTTATCTCAAAGATGCCAGTGAGCTGGTGGTCTTATGTACCGCAATTGTGGGTGCTGGTTTAGGGTTCTTGTGGTTTAACACTTACCCAGCACAAGTGTTTATGGGCGATGTAGGTTCATTAGCATTAGGCGGTGCATTGGGGACGATTGCGGTATTAGTGCGTCAAGAGTTGCTATTAGTGATCATGGGCGGTGTGTTTGTAATGGAAACCGTTTCTGTCATTTTACAGGTGGGTTCTTACAAACTTCGTGGACAGCGTATTTTCCGCATGGCACCGATTCACCATCATTACGAGCTAAAAGGCTGGCCTGAACCACGTGTTATTGTGCGCTTTTGGATCATTACGTTAATGCTAGTATTGATTGCTTTGGCAACATTGAAGGTTCGATAAATGAAAGGCTTAGGCGGTGTAAAAAAGGTTGTTGTCATTGGTTTAGGGATAACAGGCTTGTCGGTTGTTAATTTCTGGCTACGTCAAACTGGCACTCGTGATATCAAAGTGATTGATACCCGCGCAATACCGCCTGGGCAAGATAAACTTCCTTCTAGCGTTGAGCTATGTGCAGGGCAATGGAATATGAATTGGCTGTTAGAGGCTGATTTGATTGTTGCGAGTCCAGGCATTGCGCTGGCTACGCTTGAGCTAGTTGCTGCTAAAGCCGCAGGTATTGAAATCGTCGGTGATATTGAGCTATTTGCCCGTGCTGTGACAAAGCCTGTCGTGGCGATCACTGGGTCTAATGGCAAGAGTACGGTGACAAGTCTGATTGGTGAAATGGCAAAAGAAGCCAGTATCAATGTGGGGGTCGGTGGCAACATCGGCTTTGCTGCGTTAGATATGTTAGTGAACGAGCATGATTTGTATGTGCTTGAGCTATCTAGTTTCCAACTTGAAACAACCTCATCGTTAGAGTTAAAAGCTGCTGTATATCTTAATCTTTCTGAAGATCATATGGATCGCTATGACGGGCTAGAAGATTATAGCTTGGCAAAAATGCGAATTTTTGAACATGCTGCATTAGCGGTATACAACCGCGATGATCTAGCTACTTTACCTACTCGCTTCCGCCATAAAATCACCAGCTTTGGCTTTGATAATCAAGATTATGGCTTAGTGATGTTAGACGGAGAAGAGTTTTTAGCCGTAGACGCTCAACCGATCATGAAGACAAGTGATATAGCGTTGGTGGGGCGACACAATGTAGCGAATAGTTTAGCTGCATTAGCCTTGGCAGATGCCGTTAACATCGATCATCAAGCCGCATGCCGTGCTTTGCAGCGTTATAACGGTTTAGCACATCGCTGTCAGTTGGTCGTGAATCAACATGATGTTAAATGGGTGAATGACTCGAAAGCAACGAATCTAGCCAGCACGTTAGCCGCACTTAAAGGGCTAAACTTGCCGGGTAAGTTACATCTGCTGGTGGGTGGTGATGGGAAAGGGGCTGATTTTTCGGAACTAAAACCTGTTTTGGCTGACTTAAATGTACAGCTTTACTGTTTTGGCCGTGATGGAAATCAGTTTATGTCGTTGGTTGATGCCCCCATTTGTACTGAGACAATGGCTGAAGCAATGACTATCGCTGCAGATACCGCGCAAAAAGGCGATATGATCTTATTGTCGCCAGCGTGTGCTAGCTTTGATCAATTCCCCAACTTTATGGCACGAGGTGATGCATTTGTTGAACAAGCCAAAGCCTTACAACATCGTGTTGCAGGAGCAAAGGCATGTTAAGCCAAGCTAAGAATGGCGCTTCAACCGTCGGCGAGTGGTTAACGAAACCTCCAGCACCGTGTTTGTATGATCGCCAATTAGTTTGGATTGCGTTATCTCTAATGATCACAGGCCTTGTGATTGTTACCTCAGCTTCAGTACCTGTTGCGACCCGTTTAACAGGCATCCCTTTTTATTTTGCACTACGACATGCCTTCTTTCTTGTTTGTTCTTTAGTGATCATCGCTGGGGTCGTACAAGTACCATTATCGCGTTGGAAGCAATTCAGCGTGCCAATGTTATTTCTGTCGATTGTATTGCTTATTATCGTTCTGCTTATTGGGCGTTCGGTGAATGGTGCGGCTCGCTGGATCCCATTAGGGGTTTTTAATCTTCAACCCGCGGAAGTGGCTAAGCTCTCATTATTTATTTTTTTGGCGGGTTATCTAGTTCGCCAATATAGTCAGGTTCGCGCTAGTTTCATTGGCTTTATAAAACCACTTGCCGTACTGGGTATTCTCGCTTTTTTATTGTTAATGCAGCCTGACTTAGGCTCATTCGTTGTAATGTTTGTTACCACTGTGGGTATGTTGTTCATTGCCGGGGCTAAGCTTTGGCAGTTTTTAGTGATGATTTCTGGCGCATTGTTAGGCATTGGCCTTTTGATTGTTTTCGAACCTTATCGATTACGTCGAGTGACGTCTTTTCTTGACCCATGGGAAGATCCCTTTGGTAGTGGATATCAGCTTACCCAGTCATTAATGGCGTTTGGACGTGGCGAGCTGATGGGGCAAGGGCTAGGCAACTCCATTCAAAAATTAGAATATTTACCGGAAGCGCACACGGATTTTGTATTTGCTGTTTTAGGTGAAGAATTAGGCCTTATTGGCGTTACTGTTGTATTGCTATTAATTTTTGCCTTGGTATTTAAAGCGCTATTCATTGGGCGCAAGTGTTTGCAGTCTGGGCAGTTATTTGGTGGCTTTTTAGCATGTGGGTTTAGCTTTTGGTTCGCATTCCAAACGCTGGTGAATGTTGGTGCTGCGATAGGCATGGTACCAACAAAAGGGTTAACGTTACCCTTGATCAGTTACGGTGGTTCGAGCTTATTTATAATGGCTACCGCGGTGGGTATTTTACTCCGTATTGATCACGAACAGAGGCTGTTTGCCAAGTATGGTCCGGCAGAATCTGAAGAATTGGATGACAGTAGTTTAAATGACAGTAACAACAACGATGAACAAGAATAAACGTTTACTAGTGATGGCTGGTGGTACTGGTGGTCATGTTTTCCCTGGTCTTGCTGTGGCAAAAAAATTGCAAGAAGAAGGTTGGGAGATCCGCTGGTTAGGTACCGCTGATCGTATGGAAGCTGATTTAGTGCCTAAACATGGCATTGAAATTGATTTCATTAAAGTAAAAGGGCTGCGTGGGCAAGGAATCACTCGTTTGCTTGCGGCACCATTCAAGATTGTAGGTGCTATTTTACAAGCTCGTAAATACATAAAAGCTTGGCAGCCTGATGTGGTATTAGGCATGGGGGGCTATGTAAGCGGTCCTGGCGGTGTTGCTGCTTGGTTATCAGGTGTCCCCGTTGTCTTACATGAGCAGAATGCAGTTGCTGGATTAACCAATCAATGGTTATCACGTATTGCAGCGAAAGTATTACAAGCTTTTCCGGGAGCTTTTGCTAATAAAGATGTTGTTGGTAATCCTGTCCGCCAAGATGTGATAGCACTAGCAAGCCCTCAAGAGCGATTTGCTGAGCGACAAGGTCCTGTGCGAATTTTGGTTATGGGGGGAAGCCAAGGGGCGCGAATCCTTAATCAAACGTTACCTGAAGTTGCAGGATTACTCGGTAACAAAGTGACGATCTGGCATCAAGCAGGAAAAGGCAGCCAGCAAGTTACGGAGCAAGCTTATGCAAATAGCACTAATGTGCCGCATAAAGTGACTGAATTTATCGATGATGTTGCTGCTGCGTATGCATGGGCTGACGTCGTTGTTTGCCGCTCGGGTGCATTAACAGTGTCAGAGTTATCGGCTGCCGGTGTTGGTGCTATTTTTGTACCGTTTATGCACAAAGATCGCCAGCAAGCACTGAATGCCGACCATTTAGTGCAATGTGGGGCGGCAAAGATGATAGAACAAATGGATTTAACAGCTGCAGGGCTAGCTGAAGAATTGAACCAATTAGATCGTGAAGTATTAAAGCAAATGGCTGTTGCTGCACGAGAAGCCGCGATTGTTGATGCTGATGTACGCGTCGCAGATGTCATTAAATCGTTGGCACGAAAATAAGAAGAGAACAGAGTGATGAGTAAACTGGACAACCAGCAATTAGCAAAAATTAGAACAATGGTACCAGAAATGCGTCGTGTAGAGCGTATTCACTTTGTTGGGATTGGTGGTGCAGGCATGAGCGGCATTGCTGAAGTTTTAGTGAATGAAGGCTATCGCATTAGTGGCTCTGATCTTGCGCCAAATGCGGTAACAGACAGTTTAACCCGAAAAGGTGCTGAAATCTTTTTTGGGCATGCCGCTGACAATGTGAATGGTGCGAGTGTTGTTGTCGTATCAACTGCTATTGCTCAAGATAACCCAGAGCTTGTTGCTGCTCGTGAACTTCGCATTCCCGTGGTTCGCCGTGCTGAGATGCTTGCTGAATTAATGCGCTACCGTCATGGTATCGCGATCGCGGGAACACACGGTAAAACGACAACCACTGCATTAATGACTCAAATCTATTTTGAAGCAGGCTTAGATCCAACGTTTGTTAACGGTGGCTTAGTAAAAAGTGCTGGTACGAATGCGCGCTTAGGTTGTAGTCGTTATCTGATTGCTGAAGCTGATGAAAGTGATGCATCTTTCTTGCACCTTCAACCTATGGTTAGCGTTGTTACTAACATTGAAGCTGATCATATGGATACGTATGGCGGCGATTTTGAAGTATTAAAACAAACCTTTATCGATTTTCTACATAATTTACCGTTCTACGGTTTGGCCGTTATGTGTGTCGATGATCCTGTGGTGCGAGACTTATTACCTCGGATTGGACGTCAGATTATAACGTACGGTTTCTCTGATGATGCCGATGTGCGTATAGTTAAATATAAGCAGTATGCTCATCAAGGACACTTCACCATTTTACGTGCAGGAAAGCCTGACTTAAATGTGAAGTTAAATATTCCAGGTAAGCATAATGCACTGAATGCAACCGCTGCGGTTGCTGTTGCTACCGAAGAAGGCGTTGATGATGATGCCATCATTCGTGCACTGTTGGAATTTGAAGGCACTGGGCGTCGATTCGATCATCTTGGTGAGTTTGAAACGGGTAACGGCAGTGTGATGCTGGTTGATGATTATGGTCATCACCCAAGTGAAGTTGATGTTACGATTCAAGCTGCTCGTGCTGGCTGGGAAAAGAAACGTCTGGTCATGATTTTTCAACCTCATCGATATAGCCGTACTCGCGATCTTTATGAAGATTTTGCGCATGTACTGGAACAGGTTGACGTTTTATTGATGCTAGATGTTTATTCTGCAGGAGAAGTAGCAATTCCTGGCGCCGATGGACGATCTTTGTGTAGAACTATTCGTGGTCGTGGCAAGATTGACCCTATTTTCGTGCCAACGCATGAAGATTTGCCATCAGTATTAGCTAATATTCTTCAGAATGATGATCTACTTCTGACACAAGGTGCTGGTGATGTTGGCAAAATAGCCCGTCAATTGGCAGACTTGCAGCTAGATATCGCAGCAATGCGAGCAGAATAGTCGTTTGGCCTATTCGTGATGGTAATTTTCAGAACTTTTTTGTGATAATTGGCATTATTTTGTTTATTCTGCCAAAAATAGTAAGATAGTTATTATCATCATAATGGAATTGATTTCACTTGTTGTGGCTAAAAGTAGTAACAACAGTTGGAGAGCAACGAGTTGGTCGGTATAATCGTCCAACTTTGCTTGTTAGGGCTAAAAAGTATTATGCTCAAGCGTTGGAGCAATACTCTCCTCTGCGATAGGTAAAGCGAATTAAAAAATGACTGAAGCAGTCGTAAAAAGAATAAATTCCCTTTCACCTTCAGTTGTAATGAAACGCTGGGGGGGATTGGCGTTTTTTCTTTTTGTCATTGGTTTCACTGTGTGGCTGATTAGTGCCACGATGAACTGGATGACAGATGCAAACCGTTTACCCTTGTCACAACTGGTTATTCAGGGTGATTTGGATTATTTGACGACTGACGATGTACGCCAGGCGATATGGCATCTTGATCATCTAAGCAGTTTCATGACACAAGATGTCGATGATATTCAAGCTGCACTTGAGGCATTACCTTGGGTCGCACAAGCCTCTGTACGAAAGCAGTGGCCAGATACATTAAAAGTATACCTTGTTGAGCACCAACCAATTGCTGTGTGGAATAGTAAGTATTTGGTGAATCAACAAGGAGACGTATTTAAAGCAGATTCGCAACAAGTAACTGATTTACAACTAGTTAATTTGGCCGGCCCAGAAGGCAGTAGTAAAGAAGAGCTTGAAGTGTTGCGTGAAATGCAACCCAGATTACAACGTGCGGGATTTGAAATTGATACTCTTGCACTTAATGAACGTCGAGCTTGGCGTATTTGGTTAACAAATGGTATTCGACTAGAACTTGGTCGAGAAGCTCGAATTGAACGACTTGAACGTTTTATATGGCTTTACCCTGAATTAGAAAAGCAAGGCAAAGCAATAGATTACGTAGATTTGCGCTATGATATTGGCGCAGCTGTGGGTTGGAAAATTGTTCCAGAACAATAATAAGAGCGTGCGCTAATGACGAAGGCGGCAGATAAAAAACTCATAGTTGGTCTTGATATCGGCACCTCCAAAGTATGTGCTTTGGTAGGGGAAGTGCTTCCAGATGGCAATGTGAACGTTATCGGTGTGGGTAGTAGCCCGTCACGGGGAATGGATAAGGGTGGAGTCAATGATCTTGAATCTGTCGTAAAATCTGTTCAACGTGCGGTGGATCAAGCCGAATTAATGGCAGATTGTCAGATATCTTCCGTATACTTGTCGTTATCAGGTAAGCATATTAGTTGCCAAACAGAAAAAGGCATGGTGCCTATTTCTGATAAAGAGGTAACTCAGGATGACGTTGATAATGTCATTCATACGGCGAAATCAGTAAAAATTAGCGATGAACACCGAACTTTACATGTAATTCCTCAGGAATTTGCTATTGATTATCAAGAGGGAATTAAAAACCCGGTTGGTTTATCAGGAGTTCGAATGGAAGCCAGTGTTCATTTGATCACTTGTCACAATGATATGGCGCGTAATATCGTTAAAGCGGTAGAGCGTTGTGGACTAAAAGTGGATCACTTAATTTTCTCTGGCCTTGCGGCGAGCCATGCTGTGCTAACCCCTGATGAGCGTGAACTCGGCGTTTGTGTTGTGGATATTGGCGGCGGCACAATGGATTTAGCTGTATGGTCTGGTGGGGCATTACGTCACGCAGAAGTGATTCCATATGCAGGCAATGTTGTTACTAGTGATATTGCTTATGCGTTTGGTACTCCCCTAGGCGATGCTGAAGAAATTAAAGTGAAATACGGTTGTGCGTTAAGCGAGTTGGTGAGTAAAGATGCAAAAGTCGATGTTCCCAGTGTTGGCGGTCGACCATCACGTAGCTTACAAAGCCAAACCTTAGCGGAAGTGATAGAGCCTCGGTACAGTGAGTTATTAGGGCTGGTTAATCAGAAGCTCATAGATATACAAGATCAAATGCGAGATGCGGGCGTTAAACATCATTTGGCGGCAGGCATCGTCCTTACGGGCGGCGCTTCACAAATGGAAGGTTTGATTGAATGTGCTGAACGGGTTTTCCGTAATCAAGTACGTATAGGTAAACCTTTAGAGCTCAATGGATTAACTGACTATGTTCAGGCACCGCATTTTGCAACGGCAGTAGGATTACTGCATTACGGAAAGGACAGTCAGGCATTTGATGATAGTGATATAGAACCTAAACGTTCAGTTTCGGGATTATTTACTAAAATTAGTGGCTGGTTTAAAAAAGAATTTTAACCCTGATGCGAACAGGATGAACGGAGAGAACACATGTTTGAACCGATGATGGAAATGTCTGATGAAGCTGTTATTAAGGTCATTGGCGTTGGCGGCGGCGGCGGTAATGCTGTCGATCACATGGTACGTGAATCGATTGAAGGCGTTCAGTTCATCAGTGTTAATACTGATGCGCAGGCACTTCGTAAAACCAGTGTAAGCACTGTTATTCAGATTGGTGGTGATATCACTAAAGGTCTGGGTGCGGGTGCAAACCCACAAGTGGGCCGAGATTCGGCACTGGAAGATCGCGAAGCGATCAAGGCAGAACTTGAAGGTTCTGACATGATCTTTATCGCGGCAGGCATGGGTGGGGGCACTGGAACAGGTGCAGCACCAATTATTGCTGAAGTAGCTAAAGAGCTGGGAATTCTTACTGTAGCGGTGGTAACCAAACCATTTAGCTTTGAAGGTAAGAAGCGAATGGCTTTTGCTGAACAAGGTATCGAAGAGCTTTCTAAGCATGTTGATTCTTTAATCACTATTCCGAATGAAAAGCTGCTTAAAGTGCTTGGTCGTGGCATTACGTTATTGGATGCATTTGCTAAGGCGAATGATGTTCTTAAAAATGCCGTTCAGGGTATTGCAGAGCTAATTACCCGTCCAGGTATGATCAACGTCGATTTCGCCGATGTTCGTACCGTGATGTCTGAAATGGGTCACGCGATGATGGGCAGTGGCGTTGCTACTGGTGATGATCGTGCTGAAGAAGCCGCTGAAATGGCTATTTCTAGTCCGTTACTTGAAGATATCGATCTAGCTGGTGCTCGTGGTGTGCTTGTTAACATCACTGCTGGTCTAGATATGCGTCTTGACGAATTTGAGACGGTCGGTAATACCGTGAAGGCGTTTGCATCAGATAATGCAACCGTTGTTATCGGTACTTCACTTGACCCAGACATGAGCGACGAGCTACGTGTAACGGTTGTTGCAACAGGTATTGGTAAAGAATCTAAGCCAGATATTACTCTGGTAACTGCTTCTAAGCCAGTGCAAGCAACACCAGCCGCGCCGGTATCAGTTGAAGAAACTAAATCTTCATCAATGATGCAGTCGTCAGTGGCATTAGAAAGTAACGTGCAACAGCCAGCATCAGCAGCTGCAGCGCCAAAATCTAAGCCTCAGGCTGACCATGACTATTTGGATATTCCAGCATTTTTGCGAAAGCAAGCTGACTAAGTAGTAATAACAAGGTCAGTAGTTATCCATGATTGTCTTATTTTGTAAGTGCATGATTGGATAGCTAATCTGTAAATTGTTTGGGAAATGACCAGATCCATGGTACTATTTCTGACCATTTCCTGTTTATAGCAGGATGATGAGTAAATGATTAGCTTGAAAACAGTTGAGATATAAGCAGATGATCAGACAACGTACACTTAAAAGCATAGTGCAAACGACTGGTGTGGGCCTCCACTCTGGGCGTAAAGTGACGCTTATTCTGCGTCCTGCCGCAGCAAATACTGGCGTGATTTATCGCCGTACAGATTTAAACCCGCCTGTAGATTTTCCTGCAGATGCGAATTCTGTACGTGATACCATGCTATGTACCGCCCTTGTTAACGAGGACGGCGTGCGTATCTCAACCGTTGAGCACCTAAATGCCGCATTAGCAGGCATGGGCATTGATAACGTTATTATCGAAGTCGATGCACCTGAAATTCCGATTATGGACGGTAGTGCGAGTCCGTTCATTTATCTGCTTCAATCTGCAGGTATTGATACATTGAATGCGCCTAAGCGTTTTCTTCGTATTAAAAAACCAGTACGTATTGAAGATGGAGATAAATGGGCAGAGCTTGTTCCATTTAATGGCTTCCGGTTAGATTTTGCTATCGATTTTAATCACCCAGCAATTGATGCCGATCAGCAACGCTTAGTGCTCGATTTTTCGAGCAAGTCATTCGTTAAAGACATTAGTCGTGCACGAACCTTTGGTTTCATGCGCGATATTGAATACTTACAATCTCAGAACTTAGCTCTGGGTGGTAGTTTCGATAATGCTATCGTATTGGATGATTACCGTATTCTTAATGATGACGGTCTGCGTTTCGATAACGAACTGGTTACGCACAAAGTATTGGATGCCATTGGCGATCTTTACATGTGTGGACACAATATTATTGGTGAAATGCGTGCTTACAAATCAGGCCATGCACTTAACAATCAATTATTGCGTGCAGTGTTAGCTGATCAAGAAGCGTATGAATGGGCCACTTTCCAAGACGAAGAAGTGCCAGTGACATTTGCTCAACCAGGTATGGTGTTAGCGTAACTCTCGCAGCACGATAAAAATTTAAAAAAGCCGAACTTAGTTCGGCTTTTTTGTATCTGAATGTCAGTATTAACCGTATATAGATGAAATTTATTATTTATCGCTGGCGCTTGTCTCGAGCAATCTGAGCTAAGCGTTCTAACCTACGTTTCACCTTTTCTGGTGCGTTCGCCGCTGTGGCCAGTAGATGTTGTTCAGCTATTTCACTGATTGGCTTTTGAATGATATCCGGTATTTTATCTTCTTTGGCTCTTTGTATTGCAGCCAGTTCAGGATTTACCTTGACCTCAATGTTTGATAATTGAGGCAATAGTTTCTCACGTAATTTTATCATCAAACTATTGCGTTCGTAATTCAAGCGCATTGACCATGATGCCGAAGACGTTTCAATGATTAAGGTGCCTTGGCGGTAATTACTGACACGGCAGTGCTGAGCACAATTTAAGTGTTGTTTAACGGCTGCATTGAGTTTACTCAGTGCAATAGCACGCTGTTGGATGTTGTTTAAGTCTTTGTCATCGAGCAAACTTGCAGGGGTTTGAGGGCGATGGTCTCTCATAACACGTATTCCGTATCAATAATTGAGGTCTAAGTCCTAATTTTTCGAATATGAAAAGAAAGACACCAGCTTTAGCCATAGGCTATGCCGTTAATATGGCTTATTATATCAGTTCTGTAAGTGAAGATACTTGAAACACAGTACTCATTATGAGGATTGTTTCTGTATAGCCCTTGAATTTATAAAAGGGTGGCACAATATCTCTTACAACCGTATTGTTTCAGTTGTTGGCCTCATTGTCATATTGCATGACAGATACCGGCGGGACAGGGATTAATGCTCCCCGAATGAAACCCTGATTAAGCTATTCAGCACGTATTATAAGCTGATATAACAAAGAGAAACGACATAGCCATGTTATCAAAACTACTGACTAAAGTTATCGGTAGCCGTAACGACCGCACTCTGCGTCGTATGCGCAAAATTGTCGATGAGATCAATAAACTAGAGCCTCAGTTTGACAGCCTACAAGATGAAGATTTAAAGGCCAAAACCGTTGAATTCCGCGAGCGTCTAGATCAAGGCGAATCATTAGACCAACTTCTACCAGAAGCATTTGCGACAGTGCGTGAAGCATCAAAGCGAGTCTTTGGTATGCGTCACTTTGACGTGCAGCTACTTGGCGGCATGGTACTGAATAACTGCCAAATTGCAGAAATGCGTACTGGTGAAGGTAAAACCCTAACTGCAACCTTACCGGCATATTTGAATGCCTTAACCGGTAAAGGTGTTCACATTGTAACAGTGAACGATTACCTCGCCGCGCGAGATGCAGAAACTAACCGTGCATTGTTTGAATTCTTAGGTATGACCGTTGGTATCAACGTTCCTAATATGCCACCTCAAGCAAAGAAAGAAGCGTACAGTGCCGATGTACTTTACGGCACAAATAACGAATTTGGCTTCGATTACTTGCGTGACAACATGGCTTTCCGCCCTGAAGATCGCGTACAACGTGAACGTTTCTTTGCCGTAGTCGATGAAGTGGATTCAATCTTAATCGATGAAGCTCGTACTCCGCTGATTATTTCTGGCCCTGCTGAAGATAGCTCAGATCTGTACACTAAAATTAATCTATTGATCCCACAGTTAGTAAAACAAGATCAAGAAGATAGCGAAGAATTCCGTGGCGAAGGCCACTACACTGTCGATGAAAAATCGAAGCAAACTCACCTGACAGAAAATGGTCAAGAGTTTGTTGAAGAATTATTAATGCAACAGGGAATGATGGCTGAGGACGATACTTTATACTCTCCTTCTAATATCAGCCTATTACACCATATTACTGCTGCTTTACGTGCCCATGTGCTATTTGAGCGTGATGTTGATTACATCGTAAAAGATGATGAAGTCATTATTGTCGATGAGCACACGGGTCGTACCATGCCAGGACGTCGTTGGTCTGAAGGTCTTCATCAAGCTGTTGAGGCGAAAGAAGGCGTTAAGATCCAGAACGAAAACCAAACACTGGCATCAATCACTTTCCAAAATTATTTCCGTCTGTACAGCAAGCTATCCGGTATGACGGGTACGGCAGATACAGAAGCATTTGAATTCCAGTCTATCTATGGTTTGGAAACGGTTGTAATGCCAACCAATAAGCCGATGGTCCGTGACGATATGGGCGATTTGGTTTATATGACAGAAGCTGAAAAGTTCACGGCTATTTGTGAAGATATTAAAGAACGCTTTGCTAAAGGTCAGCCTGTTCTTGTCGGTACGGTTTCGATTGAAAAATCAGAATTGCTCTCTAATGCGCTGAAAAAAGCGGGTATTAAGCATGAAGTACTGAATGCTAAATTCCACGAAAAAGAAGCGTATATCATTGCAAATGCTGGTCAGTCTGGCGCTGTAACCATCGCAACTAACATGGCTGGTCGTGGTACCGATATCGTGTTGGGCGGTAGCTGGCAGGAAGAAATTGCGAATCTGCAAGATCCAACTGATGCTCAAATTGCTCAGATTAAAGCGGATTGGAAAATTCGTCATGAAACAGTATTAGCTGCTGGTGGCTTACATATCACAGGTACTGAGCGTCATGAATCTCGTCGTATCGATAACCAGCTTCGTGGTCGTTCTGGTCGTCAGGGTGATGCAGGTTCATCGCGCTTCTATCTTTCAATGGAAGATGGCTTGATGCGTATTTTTGCTTCAGATCGTGTGTCAAACATGATGAAGAAGCTGGGTATGGAAGAAGGCGAAGCGATCGAGCACCCTTGGGTAACGAAAGCGATTGAAAACGCACAGCGTAAAGTTGAAGGCCGTAACTTCGATATCCGTAAGCAATTGCTTGAATTCGATGATGTTGCCAACGATCAACGACAAGTGGTTTATGAACTACGTGATGAGTTGATGAATGCTGACGATATCAGCGACATGATTACGCAAAACCGTGATGATGTGATTCTTGCTGTTGTTGATACTTATATTCCACAACAGTCTCTTGAAGAAATGTGGGATATTAAGGGTCTAGAAGAACGCTTAAAGGCAGACTTTGATTTAGAGCTCCCAATTCAAGAGTGGTTAGATACAGAAGATAAGCTTTACGAAGAAGCACTTCGTGAGCGCATTGTTGCGAAAGCGATTGAAGTGTACCAGCAAAAAGAAGAAGTGGTTGGTGCTGAAGTACTGCGTAACTTTGAGAAAACTGTGATGTTGCAGAATCTTGATACGCTGTGGAAAGAGCACCTAGCTGCAATGGACCACCTTCGCCAAGGTATTCATCTTCGTGGTTATGCACAGAAGAACCCTAAGCAGGAATACAAGCGTGAATCGTTTGAACTGTTTGAGGAGATGCTAGACAGCTTGAAGTCTGATGTTGTATCGATTTTAAGTAAAGTACGTGTGCAGCAACAAGAAGAAGTTGATCGCATGGAAGAAGAACGTCGCCAACAGGCTGAAGAGCTTGCACGTCGTCAGCAATACCAGCATCAAAATGCTGCAAGTCAAATTGCAGATGAAAGCGATGTTGAACAGCCTGCTGAGTCTGGTACGTTTGAACGTGAAGAGCGTAAGGTTGGCCGTAACGAACCTTGCCCATGTGGTTCTGGTAAGAAATACAAGCAATGTCACGGTAAGATCAACTAATTGATCCACTGAACCATTGTTTTATATCGAAAGGTCGCGCAAGCGGCCTTTTGTTTATCCCTAATTAGAGAAGCTAGGGGCGAGTTCCGAAGAATCAGACGCCTCGTATCTCGATACTCATTCCTTTTATATAGGTGCTTAGTTTGGAAAAGAAACAAATTTGGATTTCTGCTGGGATCATTCTAAACCCTCAAGGAGATCAGGTTTTTATTACTCGTCGTGCTGATAAGGCGCATCAAGGTGGTTTTTGGGAGTTTGCGGGTGGTAAAGTCGAAGTCAATGAAACCGCAGAGCAGGCGGTCGTACGTGAATTATTTGAAGAAGTCGGTATTCGCGTTATCGAGATCGAACATTTTATGGCATTGGATCATGACTATCCAGATAAAGCCTTAAAGTTTGATTTCTTTTTGGTGAAGGCGTTTAGCGGTGAAGCGTACGGGAAAGAAGGGCAACCTAGTGAGTGGGTTAATCTGTGCGATTTAGCTAACTACCGTTTTCCTGAAGCGAATGAAGCGGTATTGGCAAAGCTGGCTCAGCTTCGCTGAAGTCGCGAGATCCTAGTCTCTAGGAACTCGCTTCTCGGCACTGGGGTTAATGTCCCATGTCTTCCGACCAGCCATCTGAATCAGATAAATCAGGTGCGCCCGGAATAGACTTTTCTTCTTCTGCCCATTCACCCAAATCAATCAACTGACAACGTTTGGTACAAAAAGGGCGGTAAGGGCTTTGCTCTCCCCATTCCACCTCTTTCTTGCACGTTGGGCATTTAACAATAGTGGGTGTTGTTGGCGTGTTTGATTGTGACACGGGTAACCTCAGCAAATAGCTAATTTAAATTCAATGGTATCAGCAATCGTTGCACCCTCTTCAAAAGGAATGAAGCGAATAGCAAAACGACCACGATGTCCTGATATCATAGGGTATACACCATAGCTAGGGCAAATTTGTAATCGTAATAGGCTGGCATCCTCTGCGATATGTTGAAAGAAACCTGCTCGCGCTATTTGTGGCTGGAACGGCCCCGACTCACGGGTAAAGCGCAGCCATAAGTTTAATGCATCAGTCATTTCAGTTAGCTGTGATAGCCAAGTACTTAAGTCATTCTGCTTATGCGCCAATGGCAAATGTAGCCAATGATGCAAGGTAGGTAAATCAAAACAACAACTGCCTCCTGGAATTGAAAAGCGCTGTTTAATACCACTTAAGAAACGATCATCTCGTAAATCTTGACCTAGTCGGTTGGATGCAATCAATTTATGATGTGCCATATCCATACTATCAAGTAGCTCTAATAAGGCACTTTGATCAACCCCATCGATATTGAGCCAATTTTTTAGTTTGCATCGCTGTTTTTCAAGATCTTTTGCGAGCTCTGTTTTGAGTTGCACTTGATCTAAAATTTCTAATAGATCAAACAAAGCACGGAAAAAGATTTGATGCTGCCATTGATCGCTCAATTGGCTCGCGTGAGTCATTTGCCGAATTAAATATTCAAGACGTAAGTAAATACGTACTTTCTCATTTAGTGGGTGTTCAAATCTGTTAGTTTGCATATGTTGTCATCTACTTAATTTTGACAGCTGTATTATTGATAAATAAGCAGTTCTTTAATAAAGATGGCTCATTTTTATGTATTTTTGATGTAATTCGGCTACTTTATTTTTAAGCTCTGCACTATTGCCATTATTGCTAATAATGTCATCAGCGGCTGCATTCCGATTTTGGCGAGACGCTTGTGCCATCAGGATTTTTTTTACGTGTTCTGGTGCCACATTATCTCGTGCTTGAGTGCGATCAATTTGTACCGACTCGTCGACATCAACCACTAATAAACGATGAGTCATCGTTTGCAGGTTATTCTCTACCATTAAAGGAACCACCAATAAGCAATATGGCGATGTTGCTTTGCTGATATTTGAGAGCATTTTTTCTCGAATCAACGGGTGTAATAAACCATTGAGCCAGTCTTTTAGCTGCTGCTCGTTAAAGATAGCGTCTCTTAGCTTACTGCGATCAAGCGTGCCGTCTGTCAACAGGATGTCAGCGCCTAATTTGCCGACAATTGCGTTTAGCCCTACCGTGCTTGGTTCAACGACCTCTCGGGCTATGATGTCGGCATCAATAATATCAATGCCGTAGTCGCCAAAAAGGTTGGCAACCGTTGTTTTACCGCTACCAATACCGCCAGTAAGCCCAATAACCATCGTCATCATTACATACCTATATATGAATGGAGATACCAATCAATAACTTGATCACCCCATAGAATGCTAATCCAGCCTGCCATCGCGAGGTAAGGACCAAATGAAAAAGGTGTTTGTGAATCAGAACGTTGCACTCTTAATAAGATAATGCCACAGACTGCGCCAACCAAGGAAGAAAGTAATACCACAAAAGGTAAACTGTGCCAGCCAAGCCAAGCCCCCAGAGCGGCTAACAGCTTAAAATCACCGTATCCCATGCCTTCTTTACCCGTTATCAGTTTAAAGCACCAAAATAGGCTCCAAAGTGACAGATAGCCCACCATCGCACCAATAATGGCATCTTGCAGTGATACCGGGCTCAAGCCCACGAGGGCTGCCGCAATACCAGCCCACATCAAAGGCAGGGTAATTTGGTCGGGCAGTAACATGGTATCGATATCAATAAAAGTCAGGGCAATCAGGGCGAAACTGAAAAAGATAACCGCAATAGCCCATAATGATGGCGGTAACATGAGCGCAATAATGGTGGTCATTACCGCGGTCAGTAATTCAATCGCTGGATAGCGAGCACTGATTTTTACGCCACAGGCACTGCATTTCCCTTTTAATACTAACCAACTAATGACTGGGATGTTTTCCCACATCGTGATGGCGTGTTGGCAATGAGGGCAGCGTGAGCGCGGCACACTTAGATTAAAAACAGCCGTAGTTGCAGCGGGGTTATTGTCTTTCTCTTGTTTGTTTTCTTTATCAAATTCAGGAAAGCATTCAATGCAATCTGCTTTCCATTGATGCTCCATCATGATCGGTAAGCGGTGGATCACCACATTCAAAAAACTACCAATGAGCAAACCAAAAATAGCAGCAAAAACCGGAAATAACCAAGGGTAGTATGTAAACAATTCCATTACGGGTCCGAATATTGATAAAGGATTGAGACTAAATGTATTTTACCGTGTTTTTTAGCACAGAGTGAGCAATAGGAGGCAAAGTCGCTGATCTCCTGCAGAAAATACGTAAGATTGGGTAATTTAGAGGGAGTATGAGCACTAACGTTAACCCATTACACTCATTAAGCTGAATATTGGCATGTACATCGCGACTAATAAGCCGCCGATTAATCCGCCTAAAATAATGATGATTAAAGGTTCGAGAATTTTACCCAAGTTATCAACCGTATTATCGACATCATTCTCGTACAGCAGTGCCATTTTATTGAGCATGTCATCCAGTGAGCCTGATTCTTCACCGATCATTGTCATCTGCAACATCAGCTCAGGAAAAACGCCAGACTGGCGTAGGGCGAGATATAACGGCATACCGGCCGCAGTATTGGCGTGAGCTTCATACACCGCATTGGCAATATACAAGTTACCGGCAGTTTTACCTGCTGATTGTAAACCGGAGAGCAAGGGAATACCGGCAGTAAAGGTGGTGGCAAGGGTACGTGCGAACCGTGCAATGGTCGCTTTCAATAAAACATTGCCTAAAATGGGTAAGCGTAAACTCAATTTGTCGACTTTTAATCTAAAGGCATACGATTTTTTATGGCTGTAATAATACAGGAACATTACCGACACAAGCGCGATGGCGAGGTAAAGCCCATGAGCGATCAAAAAATCTGAGGCATTAATCACTAGCTGGGTAAACAGTGGCAAGTCGGCGCCAAAACTGCTGAATATGCTAGCAAACTGAGGGATAACAAATACCAGCATCATCACGGTTACGATTAATGCGGTAAGGGTGACCATGGAAGGGTAGATCATGGCTTTGATGACCTTTTTTCGCATGATTTCGCCTTTTTCACGGTAAGTGGCTATACGCGAAAATACCTCAGCAAGGTGACCGGTTTGCTCACCAGTTGCCACCAGATCACAATAGAAATCATCAAACAGCGGTGAGCTGGTTTTTAAGGCTTTAGACAGTGATGCCCCCGCTTCAACTTGCGTGGTGACTTGGGTGAGTGTAGCCCGCACTTCCGCTTTGTGGTGGCTATTCGAAATCAGTTTTAACGATTGAACTACGGGTACGCCCGATTCGATCATAGTGGCTAACTGACGAGTGGTTTCCGTGATATCTTCAGATTTCATTTGGTTTTTGAGTTTACTGAAGGTGGAAGGCTTACGTCGTTTAATTTTTTTTATGTGGATCTTTTGTTCGGTTAGTTTGCTACGAACTTCTTGTTCTTGATAGCCAATAATGACGCCAGAGACTTTACGCCCTGCTTGGTTTAAGCCGCGCCAATGGTAATAACGCAATTTAGTGGCTGGATTCATGATTTATCCTACTTCATGGATGAATGAGCAATAACAATAATCAGTAATGCAGTATTCGCTGTAGTTCGATTAAGCTGGTGGTGCCCGCTATTAATTTTTCTATGCCAGATTGCTGTAATCGCTGCATACCTTGCTGGCAGGCAATACGTTCAAGCTCTAGGGTCGATGCGCCCGCGACGAGTGCTTGGGCGAGTTCAGGGCTAAATGGCATGACTTCATAGATGCCTACACGCCCGATATAGCCTTTATTGCAATCATCACAGCCCCGTTCGCTGGCTTTATAAATTGGACTCTCTGCTGGTATTTCAAATTTGTTTCTGGTGAGGGCGTCCAAATCGTGTATTTGTTTGCAGTACGGGCATAAACGGCGTGCTAAACGCTGGGCGATGATTAAGCTGAGTGATGACGCGAGGTTAAAATCTTCAATCCCCATATTCGTTAAGCGGGTAATGGTTTCAGCGGCAGAATTGGTATGCAACGTCGAGAGTACCAAGTGACCGGTTTGGGCGGCTTTCACCGCAATTGCTGCGGTTTCTATGTCTCGTATTTCACCCACCATTACCACATCTGGATCTTGGCGAAGAAAAGATCGTAGCGCATCAGAAAAGTTTAGCCCGACTTGGGTATTAATATGGACTTGGTTAATGCCTGGCAGGTTGATCTCGACTGGATCTTCTGCGGTGGAAATATTACGTTCTTCGGTATTTAAGATTTTCAGCCCGGTATACAGTGAGACGGTTTTACCACTACCGGTTGGCCCGGTCATTAAGATCATGCCTTGCGGTTGTTCTAATACGGCAAGGTAGTCATGCTTTTGTTTGTCGTTATAGCCCAGAATATCAATGTCTAAACTGGCGGCAGAGCTATCCAAAATCCGCAGTACTACTTTTTCACCCCATAATGTCGGCAGCGACGATACTCGCAGATCAATCGCTAGTGTTGGGGTTAATTTCAGCTTAATGCGACCATCTTGGGGTTTACGGCGCTCGGCAATATTGAGCTTCGACATAACCTTTAAACGGGTCGATAAACGGCGCGATAACGTCGAGGGTGGGGTCGCATGTTGATGCAAAATGCCATCACAGCGAAAACGAATCCGGTAGCTTTCTTCATAGGGTTCAAAATGAATGTCTGAGGCTTTTTTACGTACAGCTTCCAACAATATTTGGTTGATATAGCGAGTAACGGGGGCGCTGTCTCGGCTCAAATCTGTAGTGTCGTCAATTTCCCCCTCGCTAATATCAATCAAGTTATCTAAATCTTGGTTACTGATATCGCGCGCGTGTTCGGTTTCACCCACATCACTGCCGTAAATGCGTCGAATGGCGCTTTCTAGCTGTTTGTTGTCTAATAGCAGCAGTTCAACATTTTTACCGGTAGCAAAACGAAATTCGTCTTGTGCATCGAGATTGGTGGGGTCGCTAATGCCCAGAAATAGGCTGGTATCGTTAAATTGCAGTGGAATTGCCCGATGGCGTAATACCAATTCACGTTGGTAGACTTTTTTACAGCATTCAACGTAATCGTACTGGTGAATATCAATCAGCGCGATGGCAAAAATGTGTTCGATATGGCGGGCAAGTTCACTGTCGCTGAAGATGCCCAAACGTGTTAACGCAGAAGGCACGTTAATGCCTTCTGCATGCACGGTATCGACCACGTTTTGCTCTTGCACCAAGCTGATTAAATCAGCCTGATGCAAGATTGAAGCGAGGTTGGTTTGCATTAATTATGAGCAGCCATCTACAGCTGGCATGGTTCCTGATGCTGCACATGCCCAGCCAGTATCGACATCACGAGCAAGAGTGAAGGTTTCTGCGTTTATTGAGCTTGTACCATTAAAAGTAAATAAAAGTGTATTTTCAGCTGAGATGGTCACTACACCTAGTGAGTTAGCTACACCTGTTGTACCAATATTATCAAGAGTTGTTGTTGTTTGTAGATTTCCACTCTCCTGTATAAATAATTCAGCAGGTGTTATTAATGCTTTTACCGTTGCTAACCCTGAAGCCGCTTCACTTCGGCTTACATAGTTTTGATACGCAGGAATAGCTATTGCCGATAACACCCCAATAATCGCCACCACAATCATCAATTCAATTAGCGTAAAACCTTTTTGCATCTTCTTCATATTCCGTTCCCTGATATTGCCCGTAAGCATTAAATGTAAGTGGGTTCAGAATACGAGTAGACTTCAAGTGGCTGAATAGTAATGAAAAGGTTACGCGGCGCAGTTTGAATTAATTCAATGCTGGTTACATCTGTTGCATATGGTGGTTAGAGGCAAATTTAACTTTAGAGAAGAAATAGAGGCTAGTGTTCTAAGTATCAGTTATAGAAGGGAATGTTTGATAATAAAAAGCGAGCTGTTTAGATAATTAACCTAGGTGCTCGCTTGCTATTTTATTCGCAGCAATGCTTACATTGCTGCAGGTCAGCTTGGTCTGTTGTTACTTAAAGCGGCTAGATAAACCGCCTAGATAAATCGCATCGACAAATCCATCGCCTTAAGGTGCTTGGTCAGCGCGCCAACCGAAATATAATCGACGCCTGTTTCTGCGTATTCACGAATAGTTTCTAGCGTGACGTTACCAGAGTTTTCTAATGCCGCACGACCTGCATTTAGGGCAACGGCTTCGCGCATCATGTCGGTGGTGAAGTTATCGAGCATGATAATGTCGGCACCCGCATCGATTGCCTGTTGCAGCTCTGCAAGGCTTTCGGTTTCAACTTCAACCGGTTTTCCCGGGTTCAAGCGCTTCGCAGTGCTGATGGCTTGAGTGATGCCACCACAGGCGATAATGTGATTTTCTTTGATCAGGTAAGCATCGAATACACCAATACGGTGGTTATAACCGCCACCACAAGTCACGGCATATTTCAGGGCACTGCGCAGGCCTGGAATAGTTTTACGGGTATCAAGCAGGCGAGTATTCGTGCCTTCAAGTAGCTTGGCATATTCTGCGACAGTCGTGGCACAGCCTGACAACGTTTGAATAAAGTTCATCGCATTACGTTCGCCAGTTAGAAGCGCGCGTGATGGTCCGCTTAACGTACATAAGGTTTGATTCGGCTCTACCGCATCTCCGTCTTGTACGTGCCATTCGATAGCCACTTCGCCACCTAATTGCTTAAAGACTTCTTCTGCCCACATTTGCCCACAAAATACGCCATGTTCGCGGGTGATGATCGTCGCAACACCTTGGCTGTCAGCGGGGATCAAAGTTGCGGTAATGTCTAATGACGCATCGATTTCGCCACCCAGATCTTCGCGTAGGCTATCAGCGACTGCGCGCGTGATTTCTAGGGGAAGTTGCTGCTTTAAATAGTGTAAGCGCGATTCGCTGTCGTGCTTTCTTTCCATTGTTGTCATGACGTATCCGCAAATAGGTTGAGTGCTAATGAACAGGAGAATGACTTCTCAGAGCTTTATAAGCTGGATCATACCTTGAGCGTGAATAAGATGCGAGATCAGAGGGTCGGGTTTCTTATGATCAAATAACAAGGAAGATAGATCTAACCGCTAAGATCAGCGAGACTAAACATAAGTCCTCTCTATTTTATCTGAATAATATGAAATTAGCGGTTAACAGTGAGCATTGGCTCGATGGGGTAAAACATGTACCGTCACCATTTTTTGATCAGCGCCCCGATGCGCAAGATGTGTCTTTGCTGGTGGTACACAACATTAGTTTGCCACCAGGAGAGTTTGGTGGGCCGTATATCGAACAATTGTTTACGGGGAAGCTGAATCCGAACGAACATCCCTATTTTGGGGTAATTTCAGGGTTTCGTGTGTCTGCTCACTGTTTAATTAGGCGGAATGGCGATATCATTCAATTTGTACCGTTTGATTGTCGGGCATGGCATGCTGGAGTGTCACAATTTGCCAAGCGCGACAAATGTAATGATTATTCTATTGGTATAGAACTGGAAGGAACGGACACCCTCCCTTATACCCAAGCTCAGTATGCAACACTGACTGAGTTATCTCGGGTTATTATGACACATTATCCATATATCGATTCTTCCCGTATTACTGGGCATGAATTTATTGCGCCTGGGCGTAAAACAGATCCCGGTTTAGCGTTTGATTGGCATGCATTTAAAGCAACATTGCGTGTTAATGGATAAATCATAATCAGTATTGAGTCAGAAAATTTGGCGTTAAGTAATACGCTGTAACAATCAAGTTGATTGGTCAGACCATTGCTTGTTTTCTTGCTCAAACTAGCGCTAGCTCCTGTTGCCACCTATGGTTCGTATTGTTTTAACAAGTTTTCATAATTTGACATTTTTGTTAAATCCACCCTGCTTCTATGATTTCCATCAAGTCGCGGCTAGACATCTATAATTATTTCTGTAGAATTTCGTCCAGTTAATAAATTGGTAAGACCAATTGCCCACGCTTAATTTAAGAGTGGATTTGCCTGAAACGATATAAGTATAAGAAGCATAACGATAAATGACTTATAAACGAATTCGCCAACCTAAGCTCTCTGATGCTATTGAGCAAGAACTGGAACGTTGGATTTTGGAAGGCATTCTGTCTTCTGGTCAACAATTGCCTCCAGAGCGTGAGCTAGCAAAGCAATTCGATGTTTCACGCCCTTCGGTACGAGAAGCTATTCAACGGCTTGAAGCAAAAAATTTGCTAACACGTCGTCAGGGTGGGGGAACATTTGTTACAGATAAGCTCTGGGAGAGTTTTTCTGAGCCTTTGTTGGAATTATTAGCCTCGCACCCTGAAACACAATTAGATTTACTTGAGTCTCGTCATGCCCTTGAAGGCTTAGCTGCCTATTACGCAGCGTTACGCGGCACAGAAGAAGATTTTACTCGTATTCGTGATTGTCATACACGGATAGAGGAAGCTCAGCAACAAGGTGATTTAAAAGCTGAAGCATCAGCTGTAATGCAGTATTTGATCGCGGTAACAGAATCCGCGCATAACGTCGTACTGCTTCATATCATTCGTAGCCTTGCCCCTTTGCTTGAGCAAAACGTATTACAAAACTTTGAACTATTGAACCGCCGCGAAAGCGTAGTGGGGAAAGTGAGAAAGCATCGAGCCGATATTGTGCAAGCGATTGTTTCCGGACAACCTGAAAAGGCCCGCGAAGCGTCCCATGCACATTTGGCTTTCATTGAGGAAACATTGTTGGAATTATCGCGTGAAGATAGCAGGCGTGAACGCTCTCTTCGTCGAATTCAACAGCGCAAGGACGGGCTGGATTAATACCTTCATAAATATAACGTAAGGTATTAAACAGTCGCGACATTGTAAGTTTTGTAGATTATCAACGAAAGGAAGATTGCATGTCTGAAGTCATGAAAAATGACGTTGACGTACTTGAGACTCAAGAGTGGCTAGAAGCTCTAGAATCAGTAGTCCGTGAAGAAGGTGTAGAACGCGCACAGTACTTACTTGAACAAGTTCTGGATAAAGCACGTTTAGACGGTGTAGATATGCCAACAGGTATGACTACCAACTACATTAATACGATTCCAGCAGCACAAGAGCCTGCGTATCCTGGTGATACTACTCTTGAGCGCCGTATTCGTTCCATTATCCGTTGGAACGCAATCATGATCGTACTACGTGCTTCTAAGAAAGATTTAGACCTAGGTGGCCACATGGCTTCTTACCAGTCTGCTTCTGCATTCTACGAAGTATGTTTCAACCACTTCTTCCGTGCACCAAACGAAGTTGATGGCGGCGATTTGGTGTATTACCAAGGTCACATCTCTCCGGGTATCTATTCTCGTGCGTTTGTTGAAGGCCGTTTAACTGAAGAACAGTTAGATAACTTCCGTCAAGAAGTTGATGGTAAAGGTATTCCTTCATACCCACACCCTAAACTGATGCCTGAATTCTGGCAGTTCCCAACAGTTTCTATGGGTCTTGGTCCTATCTCTGCTATCTATCAAGCACGTTTCCTTAAGTACTTGTCAGGCCGTGGTCTTAAAGATACATCAGCTCAACGTGTTTACGCGTTCTTGGGCGATGGTGAGATGGATGAGCCAGAATCACGTGGTGCGATTTCATTCGCTGCACGTGAAAAGCTAGATAACCTATGTTTCCTAATCAACTGTAACCTACAGCGCCTAGACGGCCCTGTTATGGGTAACGGTAGCATCATTCAAGAGCTAGAAGGTCTGTTTAAAGGCGCTGGCTGGAATGTTGTTAAAGTGATCTGGGGTAACAACTGGGATTCACTACTAGCAAAAGACACTACTGGTAAGCTTCTTCAGCTAATGAACGAAACTATCGATGGTGACTACCAAACATTCAAATCTAAAGACGGTGCTTACGTACGTGAACACTTCTTTGGTAAGTACCCAGAAACAGCTGCACTAGTTGCAGACATGACTGATGATCAAATCTTCGCACTTAAGCGTGGCGGTCACGAGTCTTCTAAGCTGTTTGCTGCGTTCAACAATGCAAAAGAAACTGAAGGCCGTCCTACAGTAATTCTTGCTAAAACTGTAAAAGGTTACGGCATGGGTGAAGCGGCTGAAGGTAAGAACATTGCGCACGGTGTTAAGAAAATGGACATGACACATGTTCAACACCTACGCGATCGCCTTGGCCTACAAGACATCGTTTCTGACGAAGATATGAAGTCTCTTCCATATCTAAAACTGGAAGAAGGCTCTGCAGAGTACAACTACCTGCACGCTCGCCGTAACGCACTGCACGGTTACACGCCTAAGCGTCTGCCTAAGTTCACACAAGAATTTAAGGTACCAGGATTAGAGGAATTCGCACCTCTACTGGGTGAGCAGAAGCGTGATATCTCTACGACTATGGCTTACGTACGTACGCTAAATATCTTACTGAAAGATAAAAGTATCGGTAAGAATATCGTACCAATCATCTGTGATGAAGCACGTACATTCGGCATGGAAGGTCTGTTCCGTCAGGTTGGTATCTACAACCCACATGGTCAAGAATACACGCCTGAAGACCGCGGTGTAGTTTCTTACTACAAAGAAGCGACATCTGGTCAGGTTCTGCAAGAAGGTATCAATGAGCTTGGCTCAATGGCATCTTGGGTTGCTGCGGCAACGTCTTACAGCACCAACGATCTACCAATGATCCCATTCTACATCTACTACTCAATGTTCGGTTTCCAACGTGTTGGCGACATGGCATGGCTAGCAGGTGACCAACAAGCACGTGGTTTCCTACTAGGTGCTACTGCTGGTCGTACAACGCTGAATGGTGAAGGCTTACAACATGAAGATGGTCACTCTCATGTTCTAGCGAACACAATTCCAAACTGTATCTCTTACGACCCAACGTTTGCTTACGAAGTTGCGGTTATCATGCAAGACGGTATCCGTCGCATGTACGGTGAGAACCAAGAGAACATTTACTACTACCTAACGGTAATGAACGAAAATTACGCAATGCCAGCAATGCCAGAAGGCGCTGAAGAAGGCATTCGTAAAGGTATCTACAAGCTAGAATCTTACGCAGGTTCAAAGGCTAAAGTTCAGTTGATGAGCTCTGGTACTATCATGAACGAAGTACGTAAAGCCGCTCAAACCCTAAGCGACGACTACGGTGTAGCATCTGATATTTACTCTGTAACTTCATTCAATGAACTTACACGTGATGGTCAAGATGTTGAGCGTTTCAACATGCTACACCCAGAAGCTGAGCAAAAAGTACCTTACATCACAACTGCAATGGGTACTGAACCAGCAATCGCTGCGACGGATTACATGAAGAACTACGCAGAGCAAGTACGTGCATTTATGCCGTCTGAGTCTTTCAAAGTTCTTGGTACTGATGGTTTCGGTCGTTCTGATAGCCGTGAGAACCTACGTCGTCACTTCGAAGTTAACGCGGGCTACGTTGTAGTTGCAGCACTAACTGAACTGGCAAAACGTGGTGATATCGAAAAATCTGTTGTTGCACAAGCAATCGCTAAATTCGACATCGATGCAGACAAGACGAACCCGCTATACGCGTAAGAGGCAATTAAACATGGCAATCGAAATTAATGTACCTGACATTGGTGCAGACGAGGTTGAAGTAACTGAGATTCTTGTTAGCGTTGGCGACAAGGTTGAAGAAGAGCAATCTCTGATCACTGTAGAAGGTGACAAAGCCTCTATGGAAGTACCAGCTTCTCAAGCGGGTATCGTTAAAGAAATCAAAATCGCTGAAGGCGACACGGTTTCTACTGGTTCTTTAATCATGATCTTTGAAGCAGAAGGCGCAGCAGCTGCGCCAGCACCTGCAGTTGAAGCGGCGGCACCTGTTGCTGCAGCTCCTGCGGCGGCTGAGCTAAAAGAAGTGCATGTTCCAGATATCGGCGGTGACGAAGTAGAAGTTACTGAAATCATGGTTGCTATCGGCGACAGCATCGAAGAAGAGCAATCTCTTCTTACTGTTGAAGGCGACAAAGCATCAATGGAAGTACCAGCACCGTTTGCTGGTGTTCTAAAAGAAATCAAAATTGCAGCTGGCGATAAAGTATCAACTGGCTCTTTAGTGATGATCTTTGAAGTTGCGGGCTCTGCACCTGCAGCACCTGTTGCTCAAGCGGCGGCGCCTGTCGCGGCACCAGCAGCCTCTGCTGCTAAAGAAGTAAACGTGCCTGATATCGGCGGTGATGAAGTAGAAGTTACTGAAATCATGGTTGCTGTTGGCGATACAGTAGAAGAAGAGCAATCTCTTATTACTGTAGAAGGTGACAAGGCTTCAATGGAAGTGCCTGCACCGTTTGCTGGTACTGTAAAAGAAATCAAAATCGTTGCTGGTGATAAAGTGTCTACGGGCTCTTTGATCATGGTCTTCGAAGTAGCTGGCGCAGCACCTGCACCAGTTGCTCAAGCGGCAGCTCCAGTAGCGGCAGCATCTGCTCCTGCAGCTAAGCCTGCACAAGCAGCAGCTCCAGCGACAACTGGCGACTTCCAAGAAAACAACGAATATGCGCATGCATCTCCGGTTGTTCGTCGTCTTGCTCGTGAGTTTGGTGTTAACCTTTCTAAAGTTAAAGGTACTGGTCGTAAGAGCCGTATCCAGAAAGAAGACGTACAAAACTACGTGAAAGATGCACTTAAGCGTCTTGAATCTGGTGCAGCTGCATCAGCGAAAGGTGGCGACGGTTCTGCACTGGGTCTTTTACCTTGGCCGAAAGTTGATTTCAGCAAGTTTGGTGAGATTGAAACGAAGCCTCTATCTCGCATCAAGAAGATTTCTGGCGCTAACCTGCACCGTAACTGGGTAATGATCCCTCATGTTACACAGTGGGACAACGCAGACATCACGGCTCTAGAAGCATTCCGTAAAGAGCAGAATGCAATTGAAGCGAAGAAAGATACTGGCATGAAGATCACTCCACTTGTGTTCATCATGAAAGCTGTTGCGAAAGCACTTGAAGCATTCCCATCTTTCAACTCATCTCTTTCAGAAGACGGTGCAAGCCTTATCCTGAAGAAGTACGTGAACGTGGGTATCGCTGTTGATACACCTAACGGTTTAGTTGTTCCTGTCTTTAAAGATGTGAACAAGAAAGGTATCTACGAGCTATCTGAAGAGCTAATGGCTATTTCTAAGAAAGCACGTTCTGGTAAGCTAACTGCATCTGATATGCAAGGCGGCTGTTTCACTATCTCTAGCCTTGGTGGCTTAGGTGGTACTGCATTCACACCAATCGTGAACGCACCAGAAGTGGGTATCTTAGGTGTATCTAAGTCTGAAATGAAACCTGTATGGAATGGCAAGGATTTCGAACCTCGCCTAATGCTTCCTCTATCACTATCTTACGATCACCGTGTGGTCGATGGTGCTGAAGGTGCACGTTTCATTACTTACCTAAACGGTTGCCTATCTGATATTCGTCGCTTAGTACTGTAATTCGTACTGCCGATATTTATTTGATATATAAATCGCTGTTTAGATAAAAATCAGAACAGTAAGGTTATTACTGCTAAATTTCGGCATCAGTGCAAAAATCTGATGCCGGAATTGTTGTCTAGCTCACAGGCTACACGATTTTATTTTTCACTCTGTTAACACATCTGTAAAGTGTTAAGGTCGAAAAACAATAAAATCGAATCTTTATTTTAGCCTGTCAGGGATAAATGACTATAACGAGGTCAAGATGAGCAAAGAAATCAAAGCCCAGGTCGTGGTACTTGGTGCCGGTCCTGCCGGTTACTCCGCAGCTTTCCGTTGTGCTGACTTGGGTCTGGAAACAGTACTCATCGAACGTTACAGCACCCTTGGTGGTGTTTGCTTGAACGTGGGTTGTATCCCATCTAAAGCGCTACTTCACGTAGCTAAAGTTATTGAAGAAGCGAAAGCGATGGCCGACCACGGTATCGTTTTTGGCGAACCACAGACTGATATCTCTAAGATCCGTCTTTGGAAAGAAAAGGTTGTTAACCAGTTAACTGGCGGTCTTGGCGGAATGGCTAAGATGCGTAAAGTTACGGTTGTTAACGGTTTCGGTAAGTTTACTGGCCCTAACAGCATCGTTGTTGAAGGCGAAGAAACGACAACTATCAACTTTGATAACGCAATTATTGCGGCGGGTTCTCGTCCAATTAAATTGCCGTTTATCCCTCATGAAGATCCACGTATCTGGGACTCTACAGATGCGTTAGAACTGAATGAAGTACCTGAAAAACTGCTTGTTATGGGCGGCGGTATTATCGGCCTAGAAATGGGTACGGTTTACCACGCACTAGGTTCTAAGATCGACGTTGTTGAAATGTTTGATCAAGTGATCCCAGCAGCAGATAAAGATATCGTTAAAGTTTATACCAAGCGTATAAAGAACAAGTTCAACCTAATGCTAGAAACGAAAGTGACAGCGGTTGAAGCGAAAGAAGACGGTATTTATGTATCAATGGAAGGCAAAAAAGCACCTGCTGAGCCTATCCGTTACGATGCAGTATTGGTTGCTATTGGTCGTGTTCCAAACGGTCAACTATTTGATGCTGGCGTTGCTGGTATTGAAGTCGATGAGCGTGGTTTCATTCACGTTGATAAGCAGATGCGTACTAACGTACCTCATATTCACGCAATTGGTGATATCGTAGGTCAACCTATGCTTGCTCACAAAGGTGTGCATGAAGGTCACGTTGCTGCTGAAGTTATCTCTGGTAAGAAGCACTACTTTGATCCTAAAGTGATTCCTTCAATTGCCTACACGGAACCAGAAGTTGCGTGGGTTGGTAAAACAGAACGTGAAGCTAAAGCTGAAGGCCTTAACTTCGAAACTGCAAGCTTCCCTTGGGCTGCGTCAGGCCGTGCAATCGCATCTGATTGTGCTGACGGTATGACTAAGCTTATCTTCGATAAAGATACTAACCGTGTTATCGGTGGTGCTATCGTTGGTACAAATGCGGGTGAGCTTCTTGGTGAAATCGGTCTAGCGATCGAGATGGGTTGTGACGCAGAAGACATCGCGTTAACTGTACACGCACACCCAACATTGCATGAATCAATTGGTATGGCTGCTGAGATCTACGAAGGTAGTATCACTGACTTACCAAACGCAAAAGCAAAGAAAAAGAAGAAGTAATTCTCTTCCATTAATTTGCTAAAAAGGCGCCGATAAGGCGCCTTTTTTATGTCTACAGTTTGTATATCGATGGCTTTTTACGACGCTGTTTTATGGATAATTTAGCGTTTGCTCTGGTGTAATGTCGTATAGCTTAGTGATGGTTGATAATTGCGATTCAGTAAACAGTACGACAAGTAATAGCTGAGTTTGATGCTTTCCAATTTGAAGGTTGTTATTAAATACACCGTTATCGGTTGTTTGCAGCACGAGTTGTGAGGCTGGGTTAGGCATGTTATCGCCAGCTGCGTTGATAGACCAGTCAGTGTAAAAACCAATGTAAGCCCGTTTATCAGTATGCTGAGATATATCAATATTGGTTGGTAGCGTATAGCTTGTGGAGAAGTCATAATTCTTATCAACAACAATATCCTGCATTGTTTTCTCGGCTACAACGGGGGCTGGCGTGGTGGGTATAGTGGCAACGGTTTCCTTGTTGGGTGTTTCGACGGCGGTATTATTGGCACTATCACCCTCTCCGCCGCCACCACCACCACAGGCAGTCAAGCCAAAGACAAGCATACTAATACTGGCGGTAAGTTGTAATCTATTCATGGTGACTCCCTATTCCAAGCCATATAAGTGGGTGCTGATGCGTTTGGTCCCGGCGTACCAATCCACGTTGCTACCTTGTGTTGCGTAACTGAAGAAGCTTGGGTAGGCATTGAGCATATCGATTCTTTCTTTCGGGTGTACCCAGCTTTCGGTAATAATGAAGCCCCATGGCAAGCCATTTTGGGTTCTGTAAACACTACCTGCACCTAAATCACTATTGTCATCTTGGGTAGTCATCAGGTTGATACTTGCCACGCCTAAGTCAGTTGGCTCGTAATCGTCAAGGTGGATTTCCAATGCCCGCCCTGTAACAGCAGCATCTCCGTGGTATTTTTCTGGCGTTCCAAAAATGAATGGGTCATACGGTGGGGCGGGTAATGTCCATAGTTTGGTATTGGCCAGAAGTGGAACAGTGAGTGAGAAGGTAAAGCGTTCTATTTCCTGACAGCTTTCTTGGGTGCGGAAAAAGCGACAGGTCGAGGCAGTATCTGCGCGTAAGTCTTCTGAGATCACGAGCACCACATTACTTTGACCCGCTTCTAATGCGGTATCTGTGCTTAGTTCTCCATTTTTGATGAATAGTATATCGGCTTCATTGACCACATTGCGTGCCAGTTCTGGTAAATGAATTGCGAAGCCATTGAAGTAATCTGCCCCCATTGCCTGTAGGGTGCCAGTAAAGGTAATTTGGCTGACGTTATAATTGGTATCGGCTTTGACTTCAACACTGTAGCGCATCACGACATCATTCAGATCAAAGTCGCCCTCTATCGGCCAGCTGTCTTCAAATGCTGCGGTGAAAGGACCGTAGTTATAAGTACTTAATTGGCTATTTTCGAGGGTGATAGCATAATCTTCGACTTCACCATCGGGTGCACCGCCATAGTGTGGCAGGCTGGCGAGGCTGCTAAAGCGGAATCGTGCCCAGGTTTGCCCTTCGCTCACGAAATCTGGCACATTGAGAAGCAATGAGGTCATCCCCGCATTCAATAACTTGCTATCGAATACTTTTTCATTGTTATCGAGGAAGTCTCCATCTTGGTTCCAATCGACCCATGCGTTGAGGTAACCAGTATCATTGGCGGTCACAGATATAAGCGAAGTTTCCCCATTTTCTAATGAGGTAAATATCACACCATCCTCATCATCAGCGCCGGTACTATCATCACTTTCGGTGGCGATTAATTCGGCATCACCAGCAACGGTACCTAAATAGAGTGTTGTTGCGGTGGTGAGGTCATGACGAGGACCATTATCCGCGATAGCTGTGAGATAGCTATTCGGCGCATCACCTAGATCGACTTCTGTAACGGCAGCAGGGGCGGAAGCACAACGCACCCCATCATTGAGCCCAGAGTTAGGACCTTTAGCAAAGAGGGTAGCAATAGGAATAATATTGTTAGGAGCCGAAATATCAATGGTATAGATATTACCATCTTGGTTGCGGCTAAAATAAAACTGACCACTGGCTTCAAAATAGGCGGCCCCAAAGGTGCCTGTCACACCGGCATTCCCCAAGGTCGTTTTATTGCCTGTCGTGGGATCGATACGATATAGGTAGCCGTATTTATTATCGATAGCATAAATGTTGCCATCAGCAGGATGAAAGGCAAAATCAGTCAGGCGCATCTTTGTATTACTGCCTGTGACTTTCACTAAATTGAGGTGGTTGGCTTGGGTGCTGTCGAGTTGTATTTTGTATAACCCCTTACCATAACGGTAAAGGTAATAGATGTTGTTGTGTACATCACCGACGAAGAAATTTGACGATAAAAGATTGGTTACGGGTAGGGCAACTGCCGTAAAATCGCTGCTGACTTTCACCACCTGATTGGAGGTCGTGTTGTATGCATAAATGTAGTTATCGGTTTCATTAAAACCGGCTGCGTTAAGGTTACCGTTCATACCCACATTGGTTTGTAAAGTTTGGTAAGCACCTGTTGAGAGATTGACACCGTATACTTTGGTTTGTGCATTTTGCAGTAAAAAGGAGGTATACGGGCATGTATCAAATGCTGCAGCATCCACATTGCTGGTCATCATTGCTGCTGGTAATAAAGTAGCTAAGAATCGTTTATCCATTACATTTCTCCCTGTTGAGGGAGATGAATCAAAAATAGTGCCAGATTGTTGATTATTAAAAAATGAGTAAGAAGGCTATCGCGGTATAGGCTGGTTAGTACTAAGGGGTGAGATTTTTTTGCTCTGGTATGAACTTTTTTTGTATTTTGATTCGCAAAAAAGTAAAAGGAGAACCGAAGTTCTCCTTTTTTGTAGGCTTAATATTATAGCTTGAAGGTACCGACCATATCATCAAGGCGTTTAGATAAATCCCGCAATGATTGACTGGAATCGGCTAATTCTGACGCTGTCTCTGCAGTGCGTTGTGTGGTTTCGTTAATCTCTTCAATATTACAGTTAATGTCATTCACTACCGTTGACTGTTCTTCTGTGGCGGTGGCGACTTGGGTATTCATATCTGAGATTAAGGTAATTCGATCGCCAATCGAAATCAGTGCACCAGATGCCTCATCGGCAGCAGAAACACCATTTGATGTTAGTTGACGACTTTGTTGCATTGCGGTAACGGCATCACTGGCTTCTTCTTGCAGACGATTGATCATCGTTTGGATTTCGTTAGTTGAATCGGACGTGCGGCTAGCTAAATTACGCACTTCATCAGCGACCACGGCAAACCCACGACCTTGTTCGCCAGCACGGGCAGCTTCGATAGCAGCGTTTAATGCCAATAGGTTAGTTTGTTCTGAAATGCCGCGAATGGTATCGAGAATACTGCCAATCGCTTGGGTATTGTGTGCCAGCGAGCCAATCACTTCGCTCACCTGATCAACATCATTCGCCAGTTGATTTATTGTATCGCGTGCTTGAGCGACAACAAGCTGACCATTTTTCGTTTCTTCTTCAGCGTTGTGTGCTGCTTCTGCTGCATTCGCGGCATTACCCGCAATTTCATTTACTGTTGCACCCATTTCATTGATTGCAGTAACAACTTGAATGGTACGGTCGCGTTGGCTATGGCTGTTATCTAAGGTGATTTGTGCTTGTGAAGCCACAGATTCAGCGGCATCACGCAATGAATTCCCTGTTTCAGCGACCTCTTTTACGGAATAATGAATTTTCCCAATAAAGCTATTAAAGCCGACAGAAAGCTGAGCGATTTCATCTTTTCCCTGCACATCGATACGATGACGTAAATCGCCTTCACCTTCACCTAGATCTTTAAAGACAACTGCAAGGCGTTCGATAGGACGAGTGATATTGGTGCCTAACCAAATCGCAATAAAAATGAAACTAACAGCAATGATAGCAGTCCAGATCATTATTTCATTTCGTGCTTGGTTCAATGCTGAAAACGCTTCTTCTTTAGGAAGCTCTGCGACTACATACCAATCCATTGAGGGAATATAGCTAGTAGCAAGCAGCGTATCTTTACCTGCGATTGTATATTCAGAAAAGTTAACGTTGTTTTTATTGAGTAGGGTGCGGGCAACATCAGAATTGTACATTTGAGTCAGGCTAGTATTACCCATTTTACTGCTGTCTTTATGTAGCCGTACTGCACCTTTGGCGTCGACAAGGTAAACAAACCCTGTTTCTTCTAGCTTAAATTGATTAATAAAAGCTACCATGTCATCCAGCGATTTTGATAAACCGGCCATTCCGCTACCATTTAGCTGTTGGTAGTTGACGAACAGTTTTACATCTCCGTTGCTTTCACGGAAAACGTTAAGCATCTTTTCGTCGCCACTATTGATAAAACCAAAAAACCAGCTATCTTGCTGCTGATTTAAGCGGCGTAAAAAACCTGTTTGATTCCAATAGTCTCCCGTTGTGCGATCGGCTATGGAAGCATCGAACAAATCATATTGGGTTCTGATATCATTCAGTACTTGAACAAGTTGGGTGTTTGATTGTTCAGAAGGTGTCTGTTTAAAAGATTCAAGAATGAATCGATTTGAGGCGAGTTGTTGAGCCGCAAATTGTAATACCGATACTTCTTTATCGATAGTATTTCTGATTTGCATTAAGGTAGCGGGAAGCTCTGATTTTAACAGGCGTGTTTCCACTACGTTACGGGCTTGATTTTGGCTGATAAAACCGACTAAAGCCGTCGAAGAAAGAACAGCAACGACCATGGCGAAGATCAGTTTTTGTTTAATACTTACCTGATTGAAATTCATTAAATTGATTGTCTTTATTTTAATAGTTATGAGCAAAATACTCAGAGCACGGATTACAAAAACAATGACCTTTGCTAAGCCATCGATTACAAACTGTTATTCTAATGTTTATCTGCCAGTCCGTTACATTACTTTAGTGATTTTCGTCACTTTTTTGGCTTTTGTTTTCTCTTTCGATGCTGTTGCGAAAGAAAGACCTAAAATCGGGATTGTGTTAGGGGGCGGTGGGGCAAAAGGGGCGGCGCATATTGGGGTGTTAAAAGCATTAGAAGAGATGCATATCCCGATTGATTATATAGCAGGCACCAGCATGGGAGCGTATGTCGGTGGCTTATATGCGTCTGGTATGAGTGCTGATGAAATAGAGTCTTTTCTTGAGACGATAAATTGGCGTGATGGATATCAAGACGGTGTTCAACGTAGCGATCGCCGTGTGCGCGAAAAACACCAAGAAGACCGTTTTCAGCTTAAAACTGATGTTGGTTTTGACTTGTGGGAATTAAAAGTACCTAAAGGTTTTGTTCAAGGACAAAACATGGGCGAAATTATTCGTTCTACCTCAGGTAATCAGCCTGAATTTGCGAGCTTTGATGATTTAGCTATCCCTTATAGAGCAGTGGCTAGCGATATTGAAACGTTGAAACCCGTGGTATTAGATAACGGTGATTTGGCGAAATCGATGCAAGCGAGTATGTCAATTCCAGGAATATTACCTCCAATGGAGCTTGATGGCCGATTATTGGTTGATGGAGGTATAACCAATAACCTACCTATTTCAGTCGTGAAAGCGATGGGGGCTGATATTGTTATTGCCGTTGATATTAGTAATGACTTTAAAAAGCGCGATGAGCTCAACAATTACTTTGCCATTATGGATCAACTGACTGATTTCATGGTGACCAATAATGCAGAGCAACAAAAAAAATTACTGACAAAGAATGATTATTTAATTCGACCGGATACGAAAGGCATTGGTACAACAGATTTTGATCGTATGCTGGATGCACATGACATCGGATATTTAGCCACCATGGCCCTGCGCCCTCAATTATCTAAACTGGGTGGCACAATCCCTTATCAAAATTATATCGATCACAAGCAAGCACGCCGCCATCAACTTACGCGTATTGATGAGCTGTATATTGATGAAGTACGGTTAGTCAATAACAGTCAATATTCAGATCAAGCATTGCTCGATCGTCTCGATCTGCATTCAGGCGAAAAGATGAGTTCTGAACAATTAGCTGAAAGTGTACGGAACCTTTACGCGCTTGATCGTTTTGAGCGTATTAATTACAGCATCGAGAAAAATGAAGGTAAAAACATTGTTCTGGTTGATGTCACTGAAAAGAGTTGGGGGCCTAATTATCTCGACTTTCGTTTTGCGATGGAAGATGATTTTAAGAACTCTACTGATTACTCCATTGGCGTGGCCTTTAATGTTACAGGTTTAAGTGAAGCTGGGGCTGAATGGCGAACTGAGCTTGAGTACGGTTATAACAAACGTGCTGCTACAGAAATATATATGCCTTTTATTAGTGATCAAGAGTGGTTTGGCTTACTACGTGCAGAATACGATAAGAGCAATAAATATCTGGCACTTGGTAATAACGATGATGACGATGATGAACCTAAGTTAAGTGATACTGAGCTATTTATACCCACGATTTATAACACCACAACATTTGATGCATCTGTTGGCTGGCAGCCTATGCTATGGCAAGAAATGCGTTTGGGGTACCGCTACATTATTGGTGAGGTCGATTATCAAGGTTTAGCGGGGACAATTTTAGGGGTCAGAGAACGTAACAGCCGTGTTGGGTACGTTAACTACAATATCGATACACTCGATGACTTTGAACTACCCAGTAAAGGAAATTTATTCAGTATTGAGTTTGCCCTTTCTGATGACCGTGTTGATTGGACGGTTGATGGTGAGAGGCTCCAAGGTACTGATCTTGCCTATCACTTAGATATTGCATGGAAAGGGGCTTATACCTATCAACGTCATACCTTGATGGGTAAAACTGAATTTGGCCATGTAGAGTCAGAAGAAGACATTCAACTCGACCCGAAAGAAATCGGTGGTTTTCTTAATCTTTCTGGTATCCCTAAAAACAGCTTAGTGGGCAACAATAAAATATTCTCTGCGGCAATTTACCGATATCGTATTACTGACTATGATTTTGGTTTGTTCAAATCACCGGTGTATGTTGGCGGTTCAATAGAGTGGGGTGGGGTGTATAACGAATCATCGACTTCATTTAATGAGCTCCCTATGTATTGGGCGGGCAGTGTCTTTACGGGGATTAATTCACCTATCGGACCTTTCCTGGTCGCTTATGGTCGAACAGAAGAAAACTATGACTCTTTCTACTTATTCATCGGTGGTGCCTTTTAATTTATCGTAAACAGCTGTGTTTCAGCCGTAATTTTCTCGAAAGTGTGAATGTTGTAAAAAACGAGTGGATTTTAATTTTAAGTTAAAAATGGTATGGTGTTTGAACGGTTTTGATCTCTTCCGAACGTATATGGTGCTGTATATGCCAGTCTAAATGATACGAGAAATCGGAGAGGTCAATCACTTCCAAGGATGTTTAGTTAATAAAAACTAAACCGTAATAAGAGGAATATGTCGTGCTTGAAGCCTACCGTAAACACGTCGAAGAGCGTGCTGCAGAAGGAGTTGTCCCTCAGCCGTTAAATGCTGAGCAGGTTGCTGCTCTCGTTGAGTTGTTAAAAACACCGCCAGCGGGTGAAGAATCTGTACTGCTTGATCTGTTTGAAAACCGTATTCCCCCTGGCGTAGATGAAGCCGCTTATGTTAAAGCGGGTTTTCTTGCTGCAATCACGACGGGTGATGCTACCTCTCCAATCGTAAGTAAAGAAAAAGCAGCAGAACTGCTTGGCACCATGCAGGGTGGTTACAATATTGAACCACTTATCTCGCTGCTTGATGATGCTGAGCTTGCTCCAATTGCAGTGAAAACGCTTTCTCACACCCTGCTAATGTTCGATTCTTTCTATGATGTAGAAGAGAAAGCCAAGTCAGGTAATGCATTTGCACAGCAAGTGCTTCAATCATGGGCTGATGCTGAGTGGTTCCTATCTAAACCTGAGCTGGCAGAAAAAATTACCTTAACCGTATTTAAGGTGACTGGTGAAACAAATACTGATGATTTGTCACCAGCCCCTGATGCATGGTCTCGTCCTGATATTCCACTTCACGCACTTGCGATGTTAAAGAGTGAGCGTGAAGGTATTGAACCAGATCAACACGGTTCAATTGGCCCAATTAAGCAAATCGCAGCACTGCAAGAAAAAGGCCACCAATTAGTTTACGTCGGTGATGTTGTGGGTACGGGCTCTTCTCGTAAATCAGCAACTAACTCAGTGCTTTGGTTCATGGGTGATGACATTCCATATGTACCCAACAAGCGTGCTGGCGGTTATGTACTTGGCGGTAAAATTGCTCCGATCTTCTTTAATACAATGGAAGATGCAGGCGCATTACCGATTGAAGCTGATGTATCTGCACTGAATATGGGCGACGTGATTGACGTTTACCCATTTAAAGGTGAAGTTCGTAGCCACGATAGCGGCGATGTTGTTTCGACGTTTGCCCTAAAAACTGATGTCCTGATTGATGAAGTACGTGCAGGTGGTCGTATTCCATTGATCATTGGCCGTGGTTTAACCGATCGCGCACGTCAAGCATTGGGTCTGCCATCATCTGATGTGTTCCGCCGTCCTGGTACAGTGGAAGATACTGGCAAGGGTTATAGCCTTGCACAGAAAATGGTCGGTAAAGCGTGTGGTGTTGAAGGCGTTCGTCCTGGCACATACTGCGAACCTAAAATGACCACGGTAGGCTCTCAAGATACTACTGGCCCTATGACGCGTGATGAACTAAAAGATCTGGCTTGTCTTGGCTTTTCTGCTGAATTAACCATGCAGTCTTTCTGTCATACATCGGCATATCCAAAACCAATCGATGTCAATACTCACCATACATTGCCAGACTTCATTATGAATCGTGGCGGTGTTGCGCTACGCCCTGGTGATGGTGTTATTCACTCATGGCTAAACCGCATGCTACTACCTGATACTGTTGGTACCGGTGGTGATTCACATACGCGTTTCCCTCTGGGTATTTCATTCCCTGCGGGTTCTGGTTTAGTGGCATTTGCAGCAGCAACGGGTGTGATGCCTCTTGATATGCCTGAATCAATCTTGGTTCGCTTTAAAGGCGAAATGCAAGAAGGGATTACCTTGCGTGACTTGGTGCATGCGATTCCTTATTTCGCGATCCAGAAAGGTTTATTGACTGTTGAAAAAGCAGGTAAAATCAACGAATTCTCTGGTCGAGTATTAGAAATTGAAGGTGTTGAGCACTTAAGTGTTGAGCAAGCATTTGAACTATCTGATGCATCTGCTGAGCGAAGTGCTGCAGGTTGTACTGTTAAGTTATCGCCAGAATCTATTTCAGAATACCTAAACTCGAACATCGTGATGCTGAAGTGGATGATCGCTGAAGGTTATGGTGATCGTCGTACTATCGAGCGTCGTATTACCGCAATGGAAGAGTGGTTAGCGAATCCTGAATTGATGGAAGCTGACAAAGATGCGGAATACGCACATATTATCGAAATCGATTTAGCGGATATTGATCAACCGATCCTTTGTGCGCCAAACGATCCTGATGATGCTCGTCTACTATCTGATGTTCAAGGTACGCAAATCGATGAAGTCTTCATTGGTTCTTGTATGACTAACATAGGTCATTTCCGTGCTGCTGGTAAACTACTTGAGAAATTCGGTGGTCAACTTGATACACGTCTTTGGGTGGCTCCGCCAACGAAGATGGACCGTGATCAGTTAACAGAAGAAGGCTATTACAGCATCTTCGGCCGTGCTGGTGTGCGTATTGAAACCCCAGGTTGTTCATTGTGTATGGGTAACCAAGCACGTGTTGCTGATAAAGCGACGGTTATTTCAACATCAACCCGTAACTTCCCTAACCGTTTAGGTACTGGGGCGAACGTATATCTTTCGTCGGCAGAGCTTGCAGCGGTAGGGGCGATTTTAGGTCGTATTCCCACAATGGCTGAATACCTAGAATACGCGAAGCAGATTGATGCGACAGCGGCAGATACATACCGCTACTTGAACTTCCATCGTATGGATTCTTATACCAAGAAAGCAGCAGATGTGATTATTCAAGAAGCCGTATAATACGACTGTTTCTTAGACATTAAAAAGCTCTCACTTTTCGTGGGAGCTTTTTTTTGGAGCTTGTTTTAGAGAGAGACAGGGGGAATGTATTATCCGAATTAACCGAACATAACTGTTCTTGTCGACTAACCGCTATTGTCGATCAACAGCTATCGTCGACCAACAGTTAGCATGGCCGCAACATTACGTGCAGTCATCTGAACATTAAATGCTGCTTCCTCGAAAGCATCTGATAATGCCATCGCGCGTGGTACAACACTGAATACGGCATCAATTCCATGCTCGTAAACCACATCACAGTCGTCAGATAAACACCCTGCGATACCAATTACTGGTGTATGAAATTTCTTTGCTGCACGTGCGACGCCAATAGGGGTTTTTCCGTGAATGGTTTGGCTATCAATACGCCCTTCACCTGTTATGACTAAATCAGCATCAGAGACGATATCGGTAAGATTGACGGCATCCATGACAATATCAATGCCTGGGCGTAAGCTCGCATTGAACAGTCCGAGTAATGCCGCACCTAAACCACCAGCTGCACCTGCTCCGGGAATATCTTTTACATCTTGACCTAGCTGCACATTGATTATCTCAGCGTAGTGCGCAAGGTTAGTATCTAGCTGCTCAACAATCGCGGGAGTCGCGCCTTTCTGTGGGCCAAAGATATGCGATGCGCCTTTTAATCCACATAATGGGTTATCCACATCGCAGGCGACTTCAAGCTTGATCTTTGCAAGGCGAGGATCAATACCAGACATATCAATACGCGCAAGTTGTGCTAATTCACCACCGCCGTATCCTAGTTCGTTACCTTGAGCATTCAGCATTTTTATGCCTAACGCTTGCGCCATGCCAAGACCACCATCGTTGGTTGCGCTACCGCCTATACCTACAATGATATGCTCAACACCTTGGTCAAGAACGGCTGTAATCAGTTCGCCAGTGCCAAAGCTGGTGGTAAGCAATGGGTTACGTTTTTCTGCTGGCACTAAGTGTAAACCAGATGCTGCTGCCATTTCGATGATTGCGGTTTTACCGTCGCCCATTAAACCGTAAAACCCTTTGACTTGCTCACCAAGAGGCCCGGTAACCGTGTGTTCGATAATGGTGCCGTCTGTCGCGTCAACTAATGACTGAACGGTACCTTCACCGCCATCAGCCATGGGCAATTTGTGGTATTCAGCATTTGGCATAACTTGGCGAAAGCCGGCTTCAATCGCAGTAGCCACTTCCATTGCCGTTAGGCTTTCTTTATAAGAATCAGGAGCAATAACAATTTTCATAATAATAAGCCTCTTAAACGAACAGACCAAATACACCAAAGATGAGAGTTGAAACAACAGCGATCATCAGACCGACAGCAGATTCGTAAGGAATAAGTTTTAAACGTTCTTTAATATCCATATGCACCGCACCGCCAGTTGCATGGAAGAAACTACCATGTGGCATGTGGTCGGTAATGGTTGCGCCAGCGTGGATCATTGCAGCCCCTGCGAGTGCTGGCACACCGAGTTCAAGAATGGTGTGGCTAAAGACACTTGATGCAACCGCTGTACCTGCCGTGGTTGAGGCGGTAGCCAGTGCCATCATGGCACCAGAGATCGGTGCTAATAAGTAAGAAGGTAAACCAGAGGCCGTTAGAATATCGATTAAACCATCTTTCAAGCCAGAGTTTGCGATAATACCCGCAAGCGTACCTGTACCCAATAACATGACAGCGACAGGAGCCATACGGCTAAGACCTGAAACGGCAAAGTGGTTGGTATCACGAAAACGTCCCATTACGACAGCCCCCATTAAACCACCAAGAGGCAGTGCGATTAGAGGGTCGACATTAATACCCGCAATCGGACGTAATGCTAATAGTGCAATCGCAACAAGAGGGGCAACGATTGAAGCTCCGAATGTTGGTAAGCGACTGTGATCAACGGCGACCACTTCATGCTCTTGAACTTTACTGCCTTTGTTAACCAGCTTCTTAGCAATGAAGTAAGCGAAGAACATACCGCATAGACCAGGGATAACACCCGCAGCCATCACTGATGTAAGAGGGACATTAAATGCGTCAGCTGCTGCAATCGCATTAGGGTTCGGTGACATCACGTTACCCGCTTTACCGCCGCCAACCATGGCTAATAGAATTGCCATTTTCGATAAATCGGCACGACGTGCAATGGCAAGAGCGATAGGCGCGACAGTAATAACCGCCACATCTACAAATACACCCACAGCTGTTAGAATCATTGTGGCTACTGCAAGGGCTAGTAATGCGCGGGTTTCACCGACTTTTTTGACAATGGTTTCAGCAATCGATGTGGCCGCACCCGATTCAATTAATACACCAGCCAGCACACCAGCCGCTAGAATACGTAATACAGCAGTAACAATACCTTGTGCACCGCCAATCATCAGGCTAACGGTGTCGGTGAGTGATACACCACCGATAACACCACCGACAAGCGCACCAATGATCATGCCGTAAGCTGGTGGTACTTTCTTTAGGATTAAACTGATTGCGACCACTAGAGCCGCTAGAGCTCCGAGAGTTGATACTTCTACCATCGTCTATTCTTCCGTAAAGATGTAATAGCCTGTCGGCGATTACTAAAAATGATAAGCAAACATAGAATGTCTGAGTTGCCGCAACTGTACGGAGTTAAAAAAGGGGATGCTTTAGGCGAAGTGACAAATAATGGCTCCGCAATATTGCAATAATTGTGCAGTTGCACAATTATTAGTTTTTATTACTGGCTCAAGAGTGATAAGTAAAGGCGTGTTTTGTCACTTATGCTGTTGAAATTTAAAGATGTTTCTTTTTCTATTTTCTCTAGGCGATAACGAAGCGTATTTCGGTGAATATGTAGCATTTCGCACGTTTGAGCTAAGTCACAATTTTGAACAAAAAATGCTTTCAATGTTTTGATTAATACACCGCGAGGATCGTTTTGTTGCAGTTTGACTAATGGCATTAGTAATTGCTCTTGACGCCAAGTGTCACCTTTTAAACCGTTTAGCAAAACGGGCAAGATATGATCTTGATAGAACAGTACGTTATCTTGCTGACTATTTATTGTATTACTGGCTTCCATCGTGGCTTTAGCCGTCATGAAAGACTGAGAGAGGCCTTGCAATGAAGGAAAGTAATCACCTAAGGCGATTCGAATTACAAAATCACCTTCTTTCATTACTCGCTTCATTAATTGATTGACGCGCTTTTGCTCCAGTGCGCGAGACCAACCGCTATCGCTTAAGGTTATGGGTTTGAGTACCACAACCTCATTCATCGATACCGAAGCAATTCCGACCAAATTATCCCGCTCTGGGTATTCAAGCAGGTGGACTAAACGTTGTAGGTGATCTAGCGATAAGCTTTTTCCTTTTACAGGATATACTTTTACAATCGCAGCAATACGAGGCTGAGCAAGATCCAAGTCTAACCGTTCAGCAATAGAGAGTAATTGGTTTTCATTTAACTCAGAACCTTCTTCAATCAACTGCAGAACTAACTCTTCACGGTGGCGCTTATTCCATTGAACCTGTGCCATTAATGCGGCTTGTTCTACGATTAACTCAGCGGTCATCTTTACTAACTCGCCATAATTACGCACTAAATCCGGTTCGCCAGATATTCCCACGACACCAATTGCTTTATGTTGAAAGATAATGGGGAAGTTGATACCCGGTCGAACACCTTTCAGTTGTTTAGAGGTGGCGTCATCTATTTCAACAATACGATGATCGTTGAGTGCCAGAATTGCACCTTCATGGCGCTGGTTTAGGCGTGAAGTATCACCAGAGCCAATAATGTGGCCTTGTTCGTCCATCACATTGACGGAATATTTAATGATCTTCATGGCGCGCTCAACTATTTGTCGAGCAATGGTGGCATTCAGTTGCATTATTGGTTCAGATCCTGAGAATGTGCGGTCTTCCAGATATTATACCAAGAATACGACAGAGTTTGAGGCTAGCTATGGACTACGAATTTAAGAAAAACACCCTAGACGGTAGCTATCATGCCACTTTTTCGATGGGCCATGAAATCATTGGCCGTTGGTTGATTGAAGAGGTTGGCAAAGATTTTGAGAAGATGGATACCATCCTGAGCCAAATCGGTGCATTAAAAAATAGCACCAAAGAATGGCGGTTGCTGGGTGATGATCTCAGTTTGATTTTGCAAGATCATGAAGCAATAATTCAAGCTAACTACTTGTTCTCTGAAGAAGAAGAAGATTTCGATGAAGACATGCATTTCTATGATGAAGAGAGTGTGTCGTGTTGTGGGTTTGAAGATTTTGAGTTAGTACTGCAAGCTTGGCGGGCGTTTGTAACTCGCTTTTAAGTATCTTCACTCTTTTTCTACGACATTGCTTACTTATAGTGAAAAGGCTGCATCATATTGGTGCGGCCTTTTTTCGTTTTTATAAGGCAAATAACCTAATGTGTTGATTTTTAGTTATTTTAAAAGTTGGCATAAAGCTTGTAACTAATTAAATAAGCCAGAAGGAATGTGAACTTAAGGAGCGAAGAATGAAATTGATTAGTGCAATTATTAAACCTTTCAAACTTGATGATGTACGTGAAGCATTAGCTGATGTTGGCGTTGAAGGCATGACGGTTTCTGAGGTCAAAGGATTTGGCCGTCAAAAAGGACATACAGAACTCTATCGCGGTGCTGAATACCAAGTCGATTTTTTGCCGAAAGTTAAAATTGAAATTGCGACTCAAGCTGACAATTTTGAAGCAATTGTTGATGCCATCTCTAATGCGGCACAAACCGGCAAAATTGGTGATGGCAAAATCTTCGTTTACGACCTCGATCATGCGGTACGTATCCGTACCGGTGAAACAGATCTCGAAGCGCTGTAGACCTCACTTATAGATATTTGAAATAAAAATTTAGCAGTTACAGGGGAAACAACCATGGAATTGACAACAACTGTTACAGAGTTGCGTTATGCTCTCGATACATTCTTCTTTTTAATATCAGGTGCATTGGTTATGTGGATGGCGGCAGGGTTCGCCATGCTAGAAGCCGGCCTGGTACGTTCAAAAAATACCACTGAAATCTTAACCAAAAACTTTTGCTTATATGCGATTGCATGTACTACATACCTTATCGTTGGTTATAACATCATGTACGTTGATAATGGTGAGGGTGGCTGGTTACCTTCAATTGGTGCCTTAATTGGTACGCAAGCAGAAGGTGCCGATCACTCACTTGAGTCTGATTTCTTCTTCCAAGTTGTATTTGTAGCAACAGCAATGTCTGTGGTATCGGGTGCTGTGGCAGAGCGAATGAAACTGTGGTCTTTCCTTCTTTTCTCTGTCGTTTTAACGGCCTTTATTTATCCGATGGAAGGCTACTGGACATGGGGCGGTGGCTTCTTATCTGAAGCAGGTTTTAGTGATTTTGCTGGCTCGGGTATAGTTCATATGGCGGGTGCTTCAGCTGCATTAGCTGGTGTTTTATTACTGGGTGCACGTAAAGGTAAGTACGGTAAAAATGGTGAAATTAACCCGATCCCTGGTTCTAACATGCCACTCGCTACGCTAGGTACCTTTATTCTTTGGTTAGGTTGGTTCGGCTTTAACGGTGGTTCACAGCTAATGTTGTCTGACTTTGAAAACGCATCAGCTGTTGGTCAAATTTTCCTAAATACCAATGCAGCAGCTGCGGCTGGTGCTATTGCATCGCTGGCCGTGTGTAAAACAATGTGGGGTAAAGCGGATTTAACCATGATATTGAATGGTGCCTTGGCTGGCTTAGTGGCTATCACTGCCGACCCACTGTCACCATCACCGATTGCTTCTGTGATTGTGGGTGTGGTTGCTGGTGTATTAGTTGTCTTTAGTATTCTCGCGCTAGATAAAATCAAGATTGACGATCCTGTAGGTGCGATTTCGGTGCACGGTGTGTGTGGTTTCTTCGGTCTTATGGTTGTGCCTTTTAGTAACGGTGATGCATCATTTGGTGCTCAGTTATTAGGTGCAGCGGTAATCTTTGCATGGGTATTTGCGGCAAGCTTTGTAGTTTGGTTCGTTATTAAAGTGACCATTGGTATCCGTGTTACGGAAGAAGAAGAAATGGCAGGAATGGATTTACATGACTGTGGTGTAGATGCTTATCCTGAATTTGTAAGCTTGAAATAACAGATGTGAGCTAAGTTTGTCTGTGTGAAATTGAATACGAAATAGGTAACATATATTTAGTTCACAACTTTAAGAAAACGGTGCTAATTAGCACCGTTTTTTTTATTTATTTGGTTTCTGAGCATTGTATTGTTGAAGTGCTACAGTATAATTAATCGATACTGATAATTGTTATCATTGTATTTTGCATTAAGGGATTTTACTCAATGAAAAAGCTGTTGGCTTCTGCAATCTTATTTGGTCTTGCTGCCCCTCAAGCGGCGATTGCTGCTGAAGAAGTGAATGTTTACTCTTACCGCCAACCGTTTTTGGTTGAACCAATGTTTAACGAATTTACTCAAGAAACGGGTATTAAAGTAAACGTTAAGTTCGCAAAAAAAGGCTTGTCAGAAAAACTAAAGCAAGAAGGTGAATACAGCCCAGCCGATGTTGTACTAACAACAGATATTAGCCGCTTAGTTGAACTTGCAGATATGAAGCTTGTTCAGCCAGTTGACAGCAAAGTTATTGAGTCAAATGTTCCTTCACAATACCGTGATTCAGAAGATGAGTGGTTTGCACTGACATTACGTAGCCGTAACGTGTACTCATCACGTGATCGTGTTGGTCACCTACCTGCTGAATTTGATTATACAGATCTTGCTAAGCCAGAGTGGAAAGGCAAAATTTGTACTCGCTCAGGAAAGCACCCATACAATATTTCACTTGTTTCGTCGATGATTGCTCACTACGGTGAAGCTGAAGCAAAAACATGGTTAGAAGGCGTGAAAGCCAACCTTGCACGTAAGCCACAAGGTAATGACCGTGATCAGGTTAAAGCCGTTAAAGAAGGTCTTTGTGATTTGGCCATCGGTAACAGCTATTACCTAGGCAAGATGGTTAACGATGAGAAGCAGAAGGCATGGGCTGAAGCGGTTTACATCGACTTCCCTGGACAAAAAGGCAATGGCACGCACGTAAACGTAAGTGGCATGGCAATGGCGAAATATGCGCCGAACAAAGACAATGCTCAAAAGCTGATGGAATACCTAACCGGCGATAAAGCTCAGCAGATGTATGCTGAAGTAAACTACGAATACCCAGTTAAAGAGGGTGTTAAGCGTTCAGAGCTTGTTGCATCATGGGGCGACTTTAAAGCAGATGACTTACCACTAGAAAAAGTGGCTGAGTATCACAGCGCTGCAATCAAGCTTCTTGATGAAGTGAAATTTGATTTATAAATTAATACAAAAAAAGGGGCTTAATGCCCCTTTTTTTGGTTAAAGCCTAGTACCTTTTCTAATCAGTTGTGGTAGTTTCTCTAGCTTGAAAAATAGTGTCATCAGGCTGCAATGATAATTGAGCACGACGTTGTTATATGTGCGTTAGTACTGATGCCGCAGATTTATTGTTAAAGTGACTAAGTAGTAGGCGATGAAAGAAAAACATATATTTTGGCAATCCAGTAGCTGGGTATTATCCTTGTTGTTGGTGCTACCAATTCTAGCTATTTTTTACACCGCATTGGGTGATTCTGATGAGGTGTTTTCTCATTTAATGAGTACCGTAATGGGGACTTATGCCGCTAATACGGTTTGGCTGGTGTTGGGTACCTCCGTTTTAGCGCTTCTGTTAGGTCTGCCTTCTGCTTGGATTATGGCGATGTGTCGTATTCCGGGAGAAAAAATTCTGCAGTGGGCTCTGGTATTACCGTTGGCTATGCCGGGCTATATTGTGGGATATATTTATACCAACTGGTTTGATTATGCTGGTCCGGTTCAAATCTTCTTACGTGATGTGTTTGGCTGGGAAACAATCCATGATTACTGGTTCCCTAATATTCGCTCTTTGGGTGGGGCTTGTGTTGTTCTAGCACTCGTTCTTTATCCTTATATCTACTTATTAGCCCGTGCGGCTTTTATGGAGCAAAGTGTTAGTTTGCTGCAATCTGCTCGTTTGCTGCGTTGTTCGCCATGGCAAAGTTTCCGTCGTATATCATTACCATTATCTCGCCCTTCTATCGCGGTGGCGTTATCTCTTGTAGCAATGGAAACCTTGGGTGATTTCGGTACGGTGAGTTATTTTGCCGTTAATACGCTAACAACCGCGGTTTATGACACGTGGCTAGGCTACTCAAACTTAAACGCGGCGGCCAAAATATCATCGTTGATGTTGTTAGTGATTTTCTTTTTGATTAGCACTGAACGCTTTAGCCGTCGGAAGCAAAAGTTATTTCAGCAGCAGTTTGAGCATGATGATGATGTTCGCTACACCTTAACGGGTGCTAAAAAATGGTGTGCGATCATATGGTGTTGGGGATTGGTCGGTATGGCTTTTGCGTTTCCATTACTTCAGCTTTGTTACTATGCATGGCACTATTTTGCAGAAAGCTGGACCACTCAATTTCTGCAATACAGCCTTAACAGCTTATCTGTTTCTATTATTGCCGCTGTAGTCGCGGTTATCTTGGCATTAATCGTTAATTTCTATCGTCGCTTAGATGGCAGCAAGTATACCGCAGTGCCGATGCGTTTAGCTTCAATGGGCTATGCAGTTCCGGGAACCGTGCTAGCGATTGGCGTGATAATCCCTCTTACATCGGTTGATCATTTAGTAAATGACCTTGCACGATCTTATGAATTAGGGCGACCTGGGTTAATTTTCTCTGGCACTATGTTTGCCATAATCTTTGCCTTTGTAGTGCGTTTTGCGGCGGTAGCCATTGGTAGCATTGAAAGCAGTTTAGCGAAGATATCTCCGTCGTTAGATATGGCATCAAAAACCATGGGTTATGCATCCACAGCGATGTTGCGCCGTGTTCATTTACCATTAATTCGTCGTGGTTGTTTAATTGCAGGTTTGTTGGTGTTTATTGAATCAATGAAAGAATTAAATGCGGCATTATTATTACGGCCCTTTAATTTTGAAACACTGGCGACCTATGTTTTTAATTTTGCCTCGGATGAGCAGTTAGAGCAGGCCGCTCTATCTGCGATTTTATTAGTTATCGTTGGTCTGATCCCATTGGTGATGATCAACCGTTCTTTGGAGCAGAAACACTGATGAGTAGTGCATTATCCGTTACTAATTTAACGTGCCGTTATAACGGTCAGGCGGTATTACAGAACCTCTCATTGCCTGTTGAAGATAATGAAATTGTCTGTCTGCTTGGCGCGAGTGGCTGCGGTAAAACAACCCTGCTTAAAGCGATTGCAGGGTTGCTGCCATTAGAGAGTGGCGGCATGACGATCAATGGTCGTGTTGTGGTGGATGAAACGACGTGGTTACCCCCCGAAAAACGTAATATCGGCATGATATTTCAAGACTATGCATTATTCCCACATCTCACCGTGGCTGAGAACATTGCTTTTGGTTTGAAAGATTGGGATAACACCCGCATTCTGGCCAAAATTCAGGAAATGTTAGAGCTTGTTCACCTCACTAAACTTGATGATCGCTATCCACATCAATTATCGGGTGGGCAGCAGCAACGAGTTGCCATTGCACGCGCATTAGCGTGTGAGCCTGATTTAATTTTATTAGATGAACCGTTCTCAAATATTGATACTCAAGTACGTCACGGCTTGATTAAAGAAATTCGTCGTATTTTTAAAGCGCAGGGCGTTACTGCGATTTTTGTTACTCACAGTAGAGAAGAGGCTTTCGCGTTTGCCGATCGTCTTGCTGTTATGAATAACGGCATCATTGAGCAATTTGGCACAGCGACGGATCTCTATTATCGTCCAAGCAGCCGTTTTGTTGCAGAGTTTTTAGGAACGGGGTCTTACCTTCCGGCGACAGTGAAAAACGACAAGCACCTATTTACACCATTTGGTGACATTGAATTCAGTTCGGAACTTACTTATCGACAAGACGATAATGTTGAATGGTTACTGCGACCTCAGAATTTACATGTTCAGCCTCAAACTGATGGAGGCGGGGTAATTGTAGAGCAACAATTTATGGGCGATAACTGCCGTTATACCGTGAAGTATCAGGGGCATTCATTAGTGGTAAATTCACATTTAATATTGAATATTGGTGATAAAGTGGCGATCAATGTAGAACCGCATGAGCCTGTTGTTTTTGCTACCGCGTGCTAGAACGTCAAAATTAATGGTAAATCATCCTAATAATGGATGTTTATTTGATAAAAAAGGTCAGCAAAAGCTGACCTTTTTTTGTCTATAAATCTAGACTTATTTAGCAGGGTACATAGTGCTGATGTAGCGTTCTGCTTGCTCGCGCATTCGGTCTTGATCTGGGTGTAAGTTCGTCTGTAAGTATAAAATGTAGCATAGACCGTGTAGCAGGTGGGCTAAATCATCAGATGAATTATCACTATTAATTTCATCATTTTCTTTACCCTGCTCAAATGCTACCGCAATGCGTTTCAGACTCTTTTTATTACCACTAATAAACTGTGGCCAAATATCGTCTCGAACTGATGTGCTCCATTCAAACCAGACTTTTAACCAGTCTTGTTGTTCGATAACCGCATCGATAAGAGTGTGTGAAATGCAGCGTAGACGGGCATGTAGCGTTTTATCTTCTTCATCTAGGCATTCTGAAAGCAGGAGGCTAAAACGGTTTTCAACTTGGAGCAATACTTCTTCAACCAGTGCTTCACGGGTTGGAAAGTAATTAAAGACAGTAGCCACTGACACATTGGCCATTTCAGCAATATCTGCATGTCCTGCTCTGCCTATTCCGCGGCGAGCAAATACATCTAAAGCAAAGTCGAGAAGCTGTTGCTTTCTTTTTTCAGGTGAAAGACGAGTACGCGTTTTTTTTACGATCGTATCCATGAGCACGTGATCCCTAGCCATAAGTATTTATAAGTATTATATATTTGTTTTGTATGACTAACTCTACATCAGCAACAAGGCGTATTCAAACCCAACTTAATTTAAGTGTGTCGTATAATTGACACTATCGATAAAATAACTATTAGCATCAATGAATGATAGAATGTGTCTTCTTTGGTATTAGATAGCCTGCAGGCGGCTGATGCGGTCGTACTGATGGAGAATAAGATGAAACATACAGTTGAAGTATTAATTTCTGAGCAGGATGTTCAGGCACGAGTAAAAGAGCTAGGAAAGCAAATTACTGAATGTTACAAGGGATCAGAGAACCTTGTTATGGTTGGCTTGTTGCGTGGTTCTTTTGTCTTTATGGCTGATTTAGCACGTGCAATTGACCTTCCTCATGAAGTTGACTTCATGACTGCATCAAGTTACGGCAATACAATGGAAAGTAACCGTGATGTACGTATCCTAAAAGATCTGGATGACGACATTAAAGGTAAAGATGTTCTGCTCGTTGAAGATATTATCGATACTGGTAATACGCTAAATAAAGTGTGTGAAATCTTATCTCTGCGTGAACCCAATTCTATCCGTATTTGTACATTATTGGATAAGCCAGAACGCCGTGAAGTCAATGTAAACGTTGATTGGTATGGCTTTGTGATTCCTGATGAGTTTGTTGTCGGTGTGGGCATCGATTACGCGCAAAAATACCGTCACTTACCTTTTATCGGTAAAGTGGTACCACTAGAAGACTAATACCCATTATCCAAATGGTGTAAAAGTCTTGTGCGTGACAAATAGAATACAAAAAAGCGACGGCTCAATGAGCCGTCGCTTTTTTTATATTCTGTGTTTAGTGCGTGCTATGAAAAACTACAATTCTTTTGGTGGTAGAATTGCAGACATTGCGGCTTGATAAGAGACCTCTAAAGATTCGCGACTGGTTGCAGTTACGCCTAAATCGCGTAATACGCCATTATCAATACCATAAATCCAGCCATGGATTTTCACTTGTTGACCACGTTCCCAAGCTTGCTGCATGACTGTTGAGTTACCAAGGTTATAGACCTGAGAGGCAACATTGATTTCGCACAGCTTGTTGTCCCAATCTTCACGAGGTAGTGTACCAAGGTCACTGCGATGCTTTAGGTACAAATCGCGGATGTGCAATAACCAGTTATTAATCAGGCCGAGGGGAGGGTTCTCAATTGCTGCGGTAACACCACCGCATCCATAGTGCCCACAAACGATGATGTGTTTGACCTTGAGCACATCAACAGCATATTGAATAACAGAAAGACAATTTAAGTCAGTGTGAATGACTTGGTTTGCCACATTTCGGTGAACAAATAGCTCGCCCGAGTCTAGCCCGGTAAGGCGCTCTGCGGGTACTCGACTATCGGAACAGCCAATCCATAGATATTGTGGTTGTTGTGATTCCGCGAGATGAGAAAAAAATTCGGGTGTATCTTCCTTGATGTTCTCCGACCAAGAGAGATTGTTTGCGAATAACTGCTTAATATCTGCCATGATAATGCCTTTATTTAATATGTCCTCTACTATACACAAGCTGGACTAATAGCAAATCGGATTAGTTACTCTTTTTGTGAAAACTAGTGACATTTGATGAAAATTTCTAACATTAAGATTGTATTTTATGAACGCACTGGAAATCAAAAATTTAAGTAAAACCTATAAGGCTGGCGTTGAAGCTATTAAAAACATGAGCTTATCTGTCGAAGAAGGAGACTTCTTTGCATTACTCGGCCCAAATGGTGCAGGTAAGTCAACAACAATAGGTGTAATAAGTTCATTAGTTAACAAGACCTCGGGGTCGGTAAAGGTATTTGGTTACGATATTGACTCAGATCTTGTTAAAGCGAAGAATCAATTGGGGTTAGTACCACAAGAGTTTAACTTTAATCCATTTGAAACCGTTGAGCAGATTGTTGTTAACCAAGCTGGTTATTATGGCGTTGATAAACCGTTGGCACGAGAGCGTGCTAAAAAATACCTCAGTCAGCTCGATCTATGGGGAAAGCGCAATGAACGTGCGCGTAATCTTTCTGGTGGTATGAAGCGTCGTTTAATGATTGCTCGTGCATTGATGCATGAACCTAAGCTGCTTATTCTTGATGAACCAACAGCTGGTGTCGACATCGAGTTACGTCGTTCTATGTGGACATTTCTACGTGAAATTAATCGTCAGGGTGTCACGATTATTCTGACCACCCACTATTTAGAAGAAGCAGAAATGCTGTGCCGTAATATCGGTATCATTAACCACGGCGAGTTAGTGGAATGCACCAGCATGAAAGCGTTACTCGGTAAGCTAGAAGTCGAAACCTTTATTTTGGATATTAAGCTTAATGGTAATAAACCGAAGCTTGACGGCTTGAATTGGCGTTTGCCTGATAACCATACCCTAGAAGTCGATATCGAAAAGGACAAAGGGCTGAATACGATTTTTACCGCTTTGACTGCGCAAGGGATTGACGTAATGTCGATGCGCAATAAATCGAACCGTTTAGAAGAATTGTTTGTGACGCTAATTGCACAGAGTCAAGCATCATCAAACAAAGAGGCGCAAGCATGAACCACCAATTTTGGATCGCTTTTAAAAGCCTGATCACCAAAGAAATTCACCGCTTTACTCGCATTTGGGTGCAAACCTTGGTGCCACCTGCTATCACGATGACCTTGTATTTCATTATTTTTGGCAACCTAATTGGTAGCCGAATTGGTGAAATGAACGGTTTTAGTTACATGGAATATATCGTACCGGGTCTGATCATGATGTCAGTGATCACCAATTCATATTCCAATGTAGCTTCATCTTTTTTCAGTGCTAAATTCCAGCACAACATTGAAGAATTACTCGTGGCACCTGTCCCTAATTACATCATTATTGCTGGTTATGTCGGTGGTGGTGTATTGCGTGGTTTAGGGGTTGGTTTCATTGTTAGTGTGGTATCGCTGTTTTTTGTTGATCTAAGTATTGCTCATTTAGGGGTAATAATTGCTACGATCTTGATGACGTCGATTGTGTTCTCACTTGGCGGATTGATTAATGCGGTGTTTGCTCGCACATTTGATGATATTAGTATTATTCCAACCTTTATTCTAACCCCATTGACCTACCTTGGCGGGGTATTTTACTCCATCAACTTATTGCCTGAGTTTTGGCAAGGCGTGTCAAAGTTAAATCCCATCGTTTATATGGTGAATGCATTCCGCTACGGTTTCTTAGGGGTGTCTGATGTGGGTATTGTGACGTCATTTGGGGTACTTATCGGGTTCATCCTTTTCTTATATTCGATTGCTTATTATCTGATTTCTCGCGGTATTGGCTTACGCTCGTAAGACAGCATATTGAAGCGGAAAGATGGTAACAAAAAGGCCGATTATCTTTCGATACTCGGCCTTTTTAAACAGTGCTATCTGTCGTGCTAAGTGAGTCGTCTATTATGACTCAGCGGCTTCTGCTACAGGTGCTGCTGGTTGGGTCAGTTCGACCACTTGATTATCGATTAAGCGGGCCTTACCAAGCTGCGCTGACATCAGAATGACCGCTTGCTGGGTTTCTTCTGATACCGCTTGTAGCGTAACTGCATCACGAATGTAGCTTTCATCAGGCTGAAGCCCCGCAGCACGAAGCTGATCATTGGCATCAACGATGATTTCAGAGTAATCCGTGCGGCCGCCGCGCATTTGGCTACTCACCCAGCGCATTGTGCGTGCTAAAACAGGAGCACGCTGGCGTTCGTCAACAGTCAGGTAACCATTACGGGAACTCATAGCTAAACCGTCCATTTCACGTACGGTTGGCACGCCAATGATGTCGATATCCATAGCCATGTCGAGTGTCATCTGACGCAATAGTGCCAGCTGTTGGTAATCTTTCTCACCGAAGCAAGCGACGTCAGGCTGCACCATGTTGAACAGCTTGGTTACAACTGTTGCAACGCCACGGAAATGACCTGGACGCAATGCGCCTTCTAGCATTTGCGATAAGCCTGGTACTTCAACAAATGTTTGACGTTCCAAACCTTGTGGGTACATAACTTCAGGTGTTGGAGTGAATACAAGGTCAACCCCTTCGCTATTCAACTTCGCCAGATCATTTTCTAAAGTACGCGGGTAGTTTGTTAAGTCGTCAGCTTTTTCAAACTGCATTGGGTTAACAAAAATACTCACAACAACAATGTCTGCATGTTCACGAGCTTTACGTACTAACGTTAGATGACCATCATGAAGATTGCCCATCGTTGGAACAAAAGCGATACGACGACCTTCACGACGCAATGCGCGAATCTGCTCTCTTAATAGGGCGGTTTCGACGAATGTTTGCATCTTTTATTCCTTACTCAAAGGTGTGTTGGGGTCCAGGGAAAGTACCGGCCTCAACCTCTTCTAGGTATTTGCTGACAGCTGTACGCATGTCGCCAGTTTCAGCGAGATAATTTTTTGAAAAACGCGGCATGTAGTTGGCAGATATACCAAACATGTCGTGCATCACTAGGATCTGACCATCTGTTACGTTACCAGCGCCAATCCCAATAACGGGTACTTCAACAGCTTTAGTAATGCGCTCTGCAAGACTTGCAGGTACGCATTCCAGCAAAATGATTTGAGCACCAGCATTTTTCAATAAAATAGCATCTTTGACCATCTGTTCAGCGTGATCAAAATCGCGACCTTGAACTTTGTACCCACCAAAAATATTTACAGATTGTGGAGTAAGGCCTAAGTGAGCACATACCGGAACGGCACGCTCGGTAAGCTTTGTGACGGTTTCAGCTAACCATGCTCCACCTTCCAGTTTTACCATGTTAGCACCAGCTCGCATAAGCTCTGCAGCACTCTCACACGCTTGTTCTGGGGTGCTGTAGCTCATGAATGGCATATCAGCCATTAAAAGAGAGTTAGGGCTACCAGCTCGTACACATCGCGTGTGGTAAGCAATATCACTTACACTGACTGGCAGGGTGTCAGGTTTACCTTGTAAAACCATGCCCAATGAATCGCCAACTAGCATTACTGGTACTTCCTGTTGCTCAAATAATTGAGCAAAACTTGCGTCATATGCTGTGATCGACGCAAATTTACGACCTTCGTTCTTCCATGTCATCAGGTCGTTGATTGTTATTTTTTTCATAACTTCTCCCTCACCCTGATCAATGTTTTATGCTTGCCAGATAGCTAAGCCATTGCGGTCTACCTGCGTCAATAACTGCGAAAGCGCAGTACTATCAGGCAGAATCAAATCAGGGATAATTTCGGCAAGTGGATAAAGTACAAATTCACGTACTTTCATTCCATAATGTGGAACGGTTAACCGTTCGCAGTGATGTTCCAGATCGCCATAAAGAATAATGTCGAGATCCAAGGTTCTTGGCCCCCAGCGTTCATCTTTACGGACGCGTCCATGCTCAAGCTCGATAGCTTGTGTTGCGTTCAGCAGCTCTAACGGCGTTAATGTGGTGTCGATTGCAACAACAGCATTAATATAATCCGGTTGATTTTGTGGACCCATAGGGGTACTGCTGTACAGCGATGATTCGGCAACCACTGTGATTGCCGTAATCTGTTTTAGGGCTTTTATAGCACTCATTGCTTGTGAAATGGGATCTCCCAGATTACTGCCAATAGCGATATAAGAGCGGATCATGATGATGACTTTGCTTGTGGCTTTTTACGACGTTGTGGACGGCGGCGACGAGGGCGGCGTCCTCCATCATCATTAATTTCTTGAACCATCTTACCGCGAAGTGGGCGGTCAGCATTTTGGAATTCATTCCACCAGCTGGTTAGCTCAACAATATCATCGCCTTCAAAATGGCTACGCATTTCCATGAAATCATACGCTGCACGGAACTTAGGATGTTCCATCATTTTGAATGCACGCTTGCCTGAACGACGGCTAAAGCGAATTTGCTGCTGCCAGATATCACGTACTGTCGTGGTATGACGGCGTGGAATGGCAATACTGCGAACTTGTTCATCTAAGATGTCGTTAGCGGCAACCATAAAGGCATCATAAAATGCTAAACCACTAGCAAAAGATATTTCTTCTGCCCGTGTTGTTAGTGGGTACCACAACATAGCGGCATAGATAAAAGCAGGGTTTACACGTTTATCTTCTGCAATACGCTTATCTGTCGCTGCTAAAATGTGTTCAATCATTTGTTCCGTTTGGCTGCTGTGATCTTCAGTAAAGTGATCGGCAAGAATAGGGAACAACTGTTGAAATAGATTGTATTGACGAAGCAGCTTGTATGTTGCTAGACCTTGACCCGCTTGAAGCAGCTTTAAACTTTCTTCAAATAAGCGTGCTGATGGAATATCTCGCAACAATGGTGCAAGTTCTTCAATCGGCGCAGCGGTTTTTTCTTCAATCGTCATGTCTAATTTAGCGGCAAAGCGTACTGCACGCAGCATACGAACCGGATCTTCACGGTAGCGTGTTTCTGGATCACCCATCAAACGCACAATGCGATTATTGAGATCTTCTACGCCATTTGCGTAATCGGTTACCGTGAAATCTTTAGCACTGTAGTACATGGCATTGATCGTGAAATCACGACGTTCAGCATCTTCATCTATGGTGCCGTAGACATTGTCGCGTAACAACATACCTTCTTGGCTTTTTGATGAAATTTGCTGTTTGCCCTTTGCATCGGCTTTATCTTTAATTTCGACTTTCACAGGTGCATCAGAGTGATGACCTCGGAAAGTAGCGACTTCAATAACATCACGACCAAACAAAATGTGCGCAAGACGGAAACGGCGTCCAATCAGGCGGCAGTTACGGAATAGACTTTTAATCTCTTCCGGGGTTGCGTTGGTTGCAATATCAAAATCTTTAGGTTGTTTGTGTAATAAAAGATCACGTACACCACCACCGACTAAATAGGCGTCATAGCCTCCTTTATTCAGGCGATAAAGTACCTTCAGCGCATTTTCGCTGATATCTTTACGTGAAATGCCGTGCTCTTGGCGTTGAAAAACTTGCAAGGGTTGGTCCTCGGTATCGCGAGTACTACTGTCGCGATTCAGTACTTTACGGCAAAAGCTGGCTACTCGATTAAAGATAATACACCTCGTATTCGTGCATCTGGTTCAACAAACAGCCGCATATGATATATCACAGCAAGCCATTTTAGAATGGCAGTGCTCATTTACCCTGATTTTAATGTGTCTTGGTTAGGATAATTTCTGTCGTTTTTGGCAGATTATCGATACACCAAGCGTGAATTCCCCATTGCAAAACGTCTTTCAGCACTTCTTTGATAAGTGCAGCTGGTGGTGCCATACCAAGAAAAGACATCGCTGCAATTAGTGCAGGAACAGGGTTACTTTTATCAATAGCTGGCGCATGATTTTGTTTTGATAACTTATTACCGTTATCGGTGACTGCTAATGGTAAATGCAAATAACTCACTTCAGGGTGCTGTAACTGGCGATATAGGCCAATCTGCCGTCCCGTTGGTTCAATGAGGTCTGCACCACGAACAATCTCTGTTATATTTTGTTCAATATCATCAAGTACCACCGCGAGATTATAGGCATACAGCCCATCACGACGGCGAATGATGAAATCTTCTTGTGCTAATGTCGCCGGAATGTCTATTCGACCATGCAATCTATCAATAAAATATGTAATGGGTGTGTCAACGTTAAGTCGAACGGCACTATTTTCTGCTGAATGATGAAGATGGCGGCAAGTTCCGGGATAAAAGCCACCTGCTGTTTTAATTTGTTTTCGAGTACATTGACAGTAATACGCATCGCCACTATGCAACCATTGATCTATTTGATCTTGATAAGCTCCATGACGTTGACTTTGATACATCACACTGCCATCCCATGTTAACCCGTATGCCTCTAATGTACGTAGAATATCATCAGCCGCCCCTGCTATTTCGCGTGGAGGATCAAGATCTTCGATACGAACAAGCCATTTTCCATGTTGTGAACGCGCTTGTAGGTAGCTGCCTAAAGCTGCAATCAGCGAGCCAAAATGAAGTGGGCCTGAAGGGGAAGGGGCGAAGCGTCCGACATAGTGAGTATCAGTGGTCATAAACACATTAAAACAGAAATAGTGGTTGGAAAAGTCCCAATTATATTAAGTAAATGTTTTCAATTTCTTAATATGATTGATGTACGTTATAAAATGATCGTAAAGAAAAGAGGGAGCATCTGCTCCCTCTTTCAATCAGTTGCTGTTCAATACCTTTGAGGGTATTAGCCTGCCATCTGCTTTTCTTTAATTTCTGCAAGTGTTTTACAGTCAATACATAGATCGGCTGTTGGGCGAGCTTCAAGACGGCGGATACCGATCTCAACGCCACAGGAGTCACAGAAACCGAAATCATCATCTTCAATACGTTGAAGTGTCTTTTCAATTTTTTTAATCAGCTTACGTTCACGGTCACGATTACGTAGTTCCAAGCTGAACTCTTCTTCTTGAGCTGCGCGGTCTACTGGATCCGGGAAGTTGGCTGCTTCGTCCTGCATGTGGTTTACAGTACGATCAACTTCTTCACGAAGCTGGTTACGCCATGCGTCGAGAATTTGATGAAAGTGCGCAAGTTGCTCCTCTCCCATGTATTCTTCGCCGACTTTTTCTTGGTATGGCTCTAACCCAGCAATAGCCAGGATGCCAAGTGATTTTTTAAGCTTGATCTCTGGCATATAGCATCTCCTAATATACCTAATAACCGTCACTGGTTAATTTTGGGCGCTATCTATAGCAGAAAGGCGTATTGGTAGCAATTACTGTATGTGTTCAATTTTATACCAATGTGAAGAAAGCATCACTTTTTAAACATTATTGATTGAAATTTATACAGTGGTTTAATTTGATTTCATCTTTATTTAAAATCGCTTTATAACAGATGATTTCAACGCCAGCCTGTTCTGCTTGTTTTATTAAACGATAATAGTCTGGGTCTATGTGGTGTGCCGCAGACACATTTTCAATGCCTGAATGCAAAATAGCGAAAAAAAGTACTGATCTTTGCCCATTTTGAGCGACTTCGATCAATTCCCTTAAGTGTTTTTGCCCTCGCGTTGTTACCGCATCAGGGAAAAAACCTTGACCATTATCCAATAATGTTACGCTTTTCACCTCAATATAGCAGACAGGCTTATTTTTATCTTCTAACAGGATATCTATCCTGCTGTTTTCACTACCATACTTAACTTCGGTTCTAAGTGACGAATAGCCTTGTAATTCTGTGATGGTACCAGCGCTAATTGCCTCTACAACCAGTCGGTTAGCTTGTGCTGTGTTAACACAGATCCAATGCCCACTTGCTGTTTCAGCGAGCTCCCAGCTATTAGGATATTTACGCTTTTTATTTTCTGATGTTGAGAACCAAACGGTATTTCCGGGTTCAGCACAGCCAGTCATCGCTCCTGTATTGGCACAATGAATAGTGCGTATCTCGCCATCGGGTAATTCAATATCAGTAAGGAAGCGTTTATAGCGCTTTATTAATGTGGCTGATTGAAGAGGGGGATCAAACTTCATGGATATGGGTTCCTAGGCGTATTGGATTGTTAACATGGTCAGTTGTTAAAACGAGCAGCGGCTAACGACCATTGTTGCAGGCAACGGTATCGAACGTCGTTACCATGAGCTGTTTTGATAGTCTCTGAAATATACAGACCAAAGTGCTGAAAGTGAAAGTCTAATTGCTGAGGTAACAGTGGGAGACTCGGGTGTGGCTTTACCTTCTTACAGAGTGTGATGTGGGGTGTGTAGCCAGCTAGCGATGCTTGGTTGCTGATGGAAGGTATGTCGGCACAATGCGCTGATGAGTGAGTAACTGCTTGTCGAAGCAGGCTGACTAGTGCCTGGAGTGCTGTTGATGGCTGCCGATTGGTTGGGTGGTATGCGTGGCAATCAAGCCAAACCACCTTGCTACGTGACCAATAGTGCAATCCTGAGCATGATATAGAAAATGCTTGGGGGGCAATAAGCTGATTCACATGGGCGATTAATCGCTGTTTCTGTTGTGGATTGACGGCACCAATAAATGCCAAGGTGATGTGTAAATTATTGTTAGTAACAGGTTTCCCCTGTACTTCTGTGGCAACCGTATTTTTAAGTCGGCATAGTTGCTGGTATGGCTTTTGATCACTGCTATCTTGCTTATGAATATTAGGGGCTAATCCCAATGCAAAAAATAGCCTTTCTGTAATGTCACTCATTTGACCTCACTTTCTTGTACAATGTCGCCTGCTCTATTAGATCATGACATAAGGTTTTCATCTTGTCGCAATTGCCTATCGATACTGTTTTACCTGATTTACTGACGACATTAGCGAGCAGTCCTCAGCTGATCCTTAAAGCGCCGCCCGGGGCTGGTAAATCAACCCGCTTACCACTTGAGTTATTAGCGTCTCGTTCAAAGGCGATACGGGGTGGGGCTCGCTTTGGGCGGATTATTATGCTTGAACCACGTCGTTTGGCGGCGAGAAATATTGCTAATTACCTATCGAAACAGCTGGGTGAACGCGTGGGTGAGACGGTTGGACTGCGAGTTCGTGGTGAAAGTAAGGTAAGCAAAGCGACGCAGCTAGAAATTGTGACCGAAGGGGTTATGACGCGAATGCTGCAGCAAGATCCTGAATTGAAAGGTATCGATTTACTGATATTTGATGAATTTCATGAACGCAGCATTCATGCAGATACGGCGTTAGCACTCGCCTTGGAAGTACAAGAAGCCTTACGTGATGACTTAAAGTTGCTGGTGATGTCGGCAACGTTAGATGCCGATGCGCTCAAAGATTTATTGCCTGATGCTGGTTATATTGAATCGGATGGGCGGTGTTTTCCTGTTGAACACCGTTATAAGTCGGTAAGTGATCACTATCAGTTGTTAGAGAGCTGCTGTCGGGAAACGCTTCAGCTGTTGGATGCAGAGTCTGGCTCGATATTGATCTTTTTAGCCGGAGCTGGAGAAATCAAGCGCTTAGCCGACATGTTGACAGAGCGGGTCGCAGCTAATGTGTTGATCAGTCCGTTGTTTGGTCAGCTGAGTAATGAGCAGCAGCAACAAGCCATTATGCCAGCACCGAAAGGCAAACGAAAAGTGGTGTTGGCGACCAATATTGCTGAAACAAGCCTGACCATAGAAGGCATTCGATTGGTGGTTGATTGTGGTTTAGAGCGTATTGCATTGTGGGATCCTAAAACAGGTATCAGTCGCTTAGAACAAGTACGCATTGCACAATCATCAGCTGAGCAGCGTTCGGGGCGAGCAGGGCGCTTAGAGCCTGGTATTTGCGTACGTTTATACAGTGAAGAACAGCTTTCTCGTCAACCTATGACACCTCAGCCTGAAATTTTGCGGGCCGATCTTACTTCTTTAGCGATGGAATTAGCCCAATGGGGTTGTAATGATGTCAGTGAATTACGTTGGTCTGATATGCCACCACAGCCAGCATTACTGCAATCACGGCGCTTATTGCAGCAACTTGGTATTATGGATCAGCGTTTTCAATTAACCGAAATGGGAAAACAAACGCAAACAATGGGGACCGACCCTCGTCATGCTGTTATGTTGATTACAGCGCAGCAGTTTGACGCAAACCATACGGTGGGCAGCTCCTCGGCGATGACAACGGCAGCACTACTGGTGGCTTTATTGGAAGATCCCCCGCGTGGCATGAACAGCCCTGATTTGCATTTTCAACTCAATTTACTGGAAAGCGGTAAACTACCTCGTGCTCGCCAGTATCAATTGCGTGCTAAGCAACACCTTGCCAAGCTGTACCTTAATAAACTACATCAACCTGCTTCGTTATCATTGTCGGTATCTGCTGAATGGATAGCCCCGATAATGGCGGCAGGTTATCCCGATCGTATTGCTTTATCGCGGGGCACCGATGGGCGCTATCAATTGTCGAATGGGCAAGGGGTAATGCTGCCAGCCGATGAGCCGATGGCAAATGAAGCCATGCTGGTGGTTGCTGATGTTGTTAAGACAAGGCAAGGTGACAGTCGAGTTTTTTCATGTGTTGCAGCCGGTAGTAATCGCTTACAAGAACTATTGCCGTCTTTATTTTCAGAGCGAGAATGGCTTGATTGGGATGATAAAAAAGGGCGCTTAACCGCAGAAAAACATTTGTGTTGCGGTAAGATTATTTTACAACGCAGTGTGATGGATGCACCAGATCCCGCTAAAGCGAGTGAAGCGTTATTAAATGCCATTATGCGTAAAGGGTTATCTGTTTTACCTTGGAATGAGAAAACCTCTAATTTGTTGACGCGTGCACGTTGTGCGCATGAGTGGTTACCAGAGTTAGGTTTGCCAGAGATGGATGATCAGACCTTATTGGTTGATGCTGAACTATGGTTGTTACCTTTTATGACCGGAATGACCACGCTTAAATCTATTGTGCGACTCGATTTAAAAGCAGCCCTTGAGGCACGGTTAGGGTGGGAACAAGCGAAAATGTTGGATGTTGTACTTCCAACACATTTTCAAGTACCAACAGGATCTCGTTATCCTATTCGTTATCAAGTTGGACATAAGCCTGCATTAGCAGTCCGGATGCAAGAGATGTTTGGTGAGAAAACATCGCCTCAGATAGCCAATGGACGCGTGCCGTTAGTGTTGGAGCTCTTATCCCCCGCCCAACGACCGTTACAGATCACGCAAGATTTAGCCGCATTTTGGCAAGGTTCTTATCGTGATGTACAAAAAGAAATGAAAGGGCGATACCCTAAACATGTTTGGCCTGATGATCCGGCTAATCATTTACCAACCCGCAGTACGAAAAAGTATATGTAACTATTCGCTGGTCAATGTAATGAATTAAACATCTAATTTTAAATAAAAAGAATATGAGAATGTTCTTTTATGGTGCCAGAAGCGCTTACTGTTATGCAGCATAAAAGAACAATGATTTTGGGAACCACCATAGTTGAAGCATTATGACGATCTTGTCTGACAGCCCATTGGCTCCAGAACGTAAGCAAGCAAAGTTGCACGCTACCGGAAGTAAAAAGCTTGATCCTAAAAAGCCTGCAACGCCTCGCCGTAAATCCCCGACAAAAACGGCAGCAAAAAAAGTACCTGCTAAAAAAACACCTAAAAAATCAACAGGTACACGTAAAAAAAGTACCCGTAAGAAAAAGCCTCAAAAATCTGGTTGGTTACGTTGGTTGATGCTACTTGGTTTCAAGATCAGTTTAGTGGTATGTGCGGTGTTGTTAGTGATCGGTATTTATCTCGATACGATCGTACGAGATAGAATGGATGGTCAGATCTGGAATTTGCCTGCCGTGGTTTACGGGCGTGTATTAACCCTGCAGCCTGGGCAGCCGATCAGCTTACAAGAAGTTCGCCGTGAACTGGACTTGTTGCAATATCACAAGGTACGGAACCCTCAACGTGTGGGGGAGTATTCATCATCTTCGACTCGTATTGAGTTTTTCCGGCGCTCATTTGACTTTGAAACGGGTCCAGAAAGCCAGCGTCATGTGATGTTGACGTTTGATAAGAGTGGATTAAAAAGCATAGAACAAGTCGGCACAAAAAAGCAGTTGGGTTATGTTCGATTAGAACCGAAAATGTTGGGGATGTTAGGTTCAACGACAACAGAGCAGCGTATGTTCTTGCCTAGAGAGCAGTTTCCAGAGGTATTGGTCGACGCCTTGTTAGTGACTGAAGATCGGGATTTCTACCATCATGATGGTGTTTCTCCTCTGGCGATTGCACGTGCTTTATTTGCGAACATAAAAGCAGGTCGTACAGTACAAGGCGGTAGTACGTTAACTCAGCAGCTAGCGAAAAATTTATTTTTAAGCCGAGAAAGAAGCCTGTGGCGTAAAGTACGAGAAGCCTATATTGCGATGATCATTGATTACCGCTATAGCAAAGATCAAGTCTTAGAAGCTTACTTGAACGAGATCTATTTGGGGCAAAATGGGGCGAAAGAGGTCCACGGTTTTGCGCTTGGCGCCCGTTTGTATTTTGGGCGTCCTATTCAAGAATTACGGATTGATCAGCTAGCGATGCTAGTGGGTACAGTAAAAGGACCGTCTTACTATAATCCATGGCGCAACCCTGAACGGGCACGTCAGCGTCGTGATTTAGTGCTTCGTTTAATGATGGATAACGGGATCTTAAGTGGTGAACAATACGAGCAAGCGGCATCTCGTGCACTAGATGTGCAGTCGAAGGCAATGATTGCGACCCGTCAACCTGCTTATTTTCAGCAACTACAGCGTGAACTGAAGCAAAAAGTGGGTGATAAGTTCACTCCTGGTACTGGTTTACGCATTTTTAGTACGTTAGATCCTCTCTCGCAACAAGAAGCAGAAAATACAGTGGCAGAGATGGTTCCGAAGCTGAATAAAAAAGCAGGGGTATCTGTCGAAACTGCCTTAGTGGCTGCTGATCGTCAAACGGGAGAAATTCGCGCCATGATTGGCGGGAGTCGTCCAGGTTATGCGGGTTTTAACCGTGCACTCGATGCAAGCCGTCAAATTGGATCTTTGGTTAAACCAGCGGTCTATTTGGCCGCGCTTCGTCACCCAGAACGTTTTACGTTGGCCACAACTATTGATGATAAACCTATCGCATTGAAGGGCAGTAAAGGGACACAGTGGAAGCCTCGAAATTACGACCGTAAATTTCGTGGAGAAGTCCCTTTGTATTATGCATTGGCAAAATCACTTAACGTACCGACCGTTAATCTAGGGATGCAAGTCGGCTTAGGGGCGGTGATTGATACCATGGAGCAACTAGGGGTTGATCGAAATGAAGTCCCTAAACTACCGTCAATTTTATTGGGCGCATTTACGCTAACCCCATTTGAAGTAACGCAGATGTTCCAGACGATTACCAATGGTGGGCGGAAGTCGAAACTGACCGCGTTACGTGCCGTAGTCGATCTTGAAGGTAATTTGCTTTATCAGAGCGTTCCTAAAGCCTCTAGAGCGGTGCCAGAGCAAGCTGCATGGCTTACAACATATGGAATGAAAAACGTCGTCAGCCAAGGTACAGCGCGTTTTCTGCAGCCGACATTTGGTTGGGCTGCATTAGCGGGTAAAACAGGTACAACCGATAAAGCGCGTGATAGCTGGTACGCTGGTGCTGACGGGCGTGAAGTCGTCACAGTATGGGTAGGTCGTGATGATAATAAACCAGTGAGACTTACAGGCTCTGCTGGTGCGTTACGTTTATATGCAAATTATTTACAACGTCGCCAACCCACAGTGCTACGTCTTGATTGGCCAAGTAAGATCACAACGGTTAAATACGATAGGAAGCCGAATGGAACGTTAAGCTTTAATTGTAGCGGTACGCAGTCTTTACCTGCATGGGATACCGACGGCAAATTGAAAGCGCAATGCACCGGTAATCAACCCGCGGCATGGATAAAAGAGATGTTTACTTGGTAAGTAGTCACTTACTAGCAGCAACCTAAAACAAAAAGCCCTTATGCGTTAAGGGCTTTTTTATGCCTTGGGTCTGTCCCGTCCAGAGATAAGTTGAATTTATCGTCAATCATTAGGGTCAAAATAATATGAAATACGTACCCGAGGATTAAGATAAATATGCACCTTTTCGGGGAGCTTATTAGGTGGTATCGCTCGTTCGATTTTTAATTCACTTTCTTCCAGATCTAAAATAGGTGCCTCATTGGGAGGTACTGAAGGATCGTAAATTAAAATATTTGGATACAGTAAGCGATCTGAATTAACTGAAACCACTAACCCTAATTGCTGGTTGGAGAGTTGCACGACACTACCTGGAGGGTACACCCCCATCATCCGAACCAATAACGCTAAAAAATCACTGTTATATTGCGATTTTTTATTTTTGAATAAATAAGATAGGGCGCTATAGGGAATGCGAGATTGGCTCTTATCTGTGGGATGACACAGGTTGTCATAAGCGTTAATCACAGAGACTAGTTGAGCGTATAAATCGATGTCATCGGCTTTCAGCTGTTTCGGATAACCGCTACCATCAAGCATTTCATGATGCTGAAGCAGAATAGGCATTGCGGCTTTAGGAAAATTATCAGCAAGGCTAGCTAAATCAAAACTGTATTTAGGGTGCAGTTTCAAATAGTTGATTTCAGGATCTGACAATGGTGTTGTTTTTCGTAAGATCGCAGTTGGGATTTTAAGCTTTCCCATATCGTGAAACAGTGCGCCCAACGCAATGACTTTAATTTCTGCCGCAGACATACCGTGAGACTTGCCTAACAGCATGGACAGTACCGCAACATTCAGAGAGTGAAAGTAGATATCTTCGGAATCTTTTTTATCATTCATTAAATGCAATGCGACATTGTCTGCTTCCATTAAGGTATCCACCATGCTTTCAACTAAAAAATCAGCTTCAGTGATGGCATTTAATGGGCGGCTTTTAATTTTCCCCATAATGGAGCGTAGCTGTGACATGGAGCGATCAAAATTCTTTTCACAACGTTGAATTTTACGTTTGTAGTTTCTAAGGCGTTCTATTCGCCCTTGTTTTTCTTGCCAGAGTTTTTCTGCTTGTTTATCAAGAAATTTTTCTTCTTGTTCAGAAATGTCATCTGCTGTTGTTTCGGGGGCAAGAGGGTTGTTATCACTCTTTTCTGGCAGCAGGTAAACAAATTGAATGCTTAGTTTTTGGATCAGGCGAATTTGCTGCTGATCTTTAATTTTGAAATGATTTCGAAGAAACGGGTGATCAGCCCATTGCAGTGGCAACTTTATATATAAGCCTTCGGTTAGTCGTTCCACTGAGATTTTGATGCTGGCCATTTATGAGAATTAACCTTGCTTGTTATGTGTGGGGACGTCGTCAGTTGAAGTGCAAAACTGCTGAGCGGTTTACCTATATATGCAGTGAGCCGTTTAACTGGTATTGATTATACGTATTACGGCCTAAGACTAATATCCAAAGTTATACGTATATTCGGTATTTTCATCATTTTGTTAGGCTTATCAATAGATACTTTTGATAAATGAGTTGGAAGTATCCATTAGTTAGGTGGATGCCTTTGGCGAAAAAAAAGATAAAAAAAAACCTCATCCGAAGATGAGGTTTTCCAAAAGATGGTGCCGACTACCGGAGTCGAACTGGTGACCTACTGATTACAAGTCAGTTGCTCTACCTACTGAGCTAAGTCGGCACACTAAATTTTGTACTATAAGCTGATTTCTCAACTTAAAGTTATTTGGCTCCCTTTGCTGGACTTGAACCAGCGACATACGGATTAACAGTCCGGCGTTCTACCAACTGAACTAAAAGGGAATTGTAATGGTGCCTCGAGGCGGAATCGAACCACCGACACGAGGATTTTCAATCCTCTGCTCTACCGACTGAGCTATCGAGGCAAAAGTGAAAGCGGTTAGGCTTCTACTTTTGCAAAGCTAATGTTACACAGCGTTTGCTAAGAAATGGTGCCGACTACCGGAGTCGAACTGGTGACCTACTGATTACAAGTCAGTTGCTCTACCTACTGAGCTAAGTCGGCACACTAAATCTTTGTTGTCTTCGAGTTAAC
>NZ_PYOC01000010.1 GCF_003026215.1 Photobacterium indicum | reverse complement strand
ATAATGTGATGAACATTCCAAATAAGAATGTTATAACGATTTGTTTATCAAGAAAATCCTTATTCATTGATTTTGTCCATATCGGTGAGTACTAAACCTACTATACATAATAGTAGGCACTATTGTGACTACAAGCAGACATTGGTCTGAGTTCATAATGTGATGAACATTCCAAATAAGAATGTTATAACGATTTGTTTATCAAGAAAATCCTTATTCATTGATTTTGTCCATATCGGTGAGTACTAAACCTACTATACATAATAGTAGGCACTATTGTGACTACAAGCAGACATTGGTCTGAGTTCATAATGTGATGAACATTCCAAATAAGAATGTTATAACGATTTGTTTATCAAGAAAATCCTTATTCATTGATTTTTTTCATATTGGTGAGTACTAAACATACTATACATAATAGTAGACATTACTGTGACTACAAACAGACATTGGTCTGAGTTCACATTCAAGGAGAGAATATGGGCTTTTTGAACAAAATATCCATTAAATCGAGACTGTTTCTGTTAGTTGGGTTACCACTACTGTTTATGAGTGTATTTGCTGGGTTAGAAATAAAAAAATTGTATGGCGAAGTACAATCGTTGAATTTACTTAATGCTAGAATTGAATTATTGAAAGAGCAATATGTTATTTCATCACAAGTTCACACTCTCAAAACAGAAAGATTAGTGGGCGACATTGAATTGAATGAATTGAATGCTCTATCTGAAGCGATTAATCGTGCTTTTTTGTTACTGCCCAGCGCGTTTTCTCAAAGTGAAAAAGAGGGTGCAGAGAACATATTAAAAGAGATGGACGAAGCGAAGGTTGAGCTACTTTCTACAAGTAAAGAAGATTTGAATGATTGGTCTGTATGGTTTGATGATCTTGTTAGTCAATTTTTAATAACGTTCGAAAAAAATAGAGTGAGCACTGGAAATATAGATATAGAGAAAAACACAGAAGTACTTTATCAATTGCAGTGGTTGTATTTTTGGGCACAAGAAGAAAATTGGTTCATTCATCAGTTTAAAGAAACGAACAATAATGAGTTTAAACAGTTATTGTCGACGGTGATTGAGCGTCAGCAGCTTTTTATTGATCGGTTTATCGCTATTAGTGCCAGCCCGAAACAAATTGATCTTTTACTTAAAATATTTACAGATCCTGCTTTTTCTGACAGTTACAAATTGCGAGAGGGAATTTTAACCGGAGGGATGAAGGACAGTGAAATAGCAACAGGTTTGCAAGCTTTTAATGACAGATTCACCTTAATTCAGCATGTTGTACAAGAGGTGAGTATCTCGTTAGTTGATGATATTCAAACTACTACGACAGATATCAAAACGTTAATGAGTGTGTATCTTGCAGCAATCTTGTTGTCTATGGTAGTTATGTGCTATCTCGGAACCAATTTATCACGACGTATTCTTTTTTACTTGAGCCGTGTTATTAAAACGATGTCAAAAATTGAAGATGCTCATAATTCAGCATTGAAAGTGAAATCAGATGGTAATGATGAATTCACTGTGTTTACCTCTAAGTTAAACCAATTACTGGAAGATCGTCATTTTAGCCAAGCGAATATTATCAAGGCTAAAGAAGAAGCAGAGAAGGCTAACGTTGCTAAAAGTTCCTTCTTAGCAAACATGTCTCATGAAATACGTACGCCATTGAATGGCATTATAGGGATGTCAGGCATTTTGTCAGATACAGAACTGAACCCTTCTCAAGCGGAATATTTGCAAACCATCGAAACCTCTTCGCAAACATTATTATTGTTGATTAATGACATTCTTGATTTATCTAAAATAGAATCAGGGAATTTGGTACTTTCACCTCATGAGTCAAATATTGCTGAAGTTGTTTACGACACGATTACTATCGTTCAGGCAAAAGCATCAGAACAAGGGCTTAACCTTAGAGTTCAATTAGACCCTGAACTACCTACATCTGTTATGTTGGATGAGCACAGATTACGACAAGTACTGATGAACTTAATGTCTAATGCTGTGAAGTTCACCCTACAAGGTTCTGTGACGTTATCGATAACTTATACATATATTGATGATAAAAAAGCGTCGTTGCTCTTTTCTATAAAAGACACTGGTATTGGTATAGAAAAAGATAAACAACAACAAGTCTTTGCACCATTCACGCAAGAAGATGGCTCGATTACTCGTCAGTTTGGAGGCACAGGTTTAGGGCTGGCAATTTGTCGTCAGCTAGTTGAGCTTCTAGGCGGTTCAATTGAACTGAAATCAGAAAAGGGGTTTGGTAGTGATTTTTACTTTAGCCTAGACGTTGATGTTGTTAAGTATCAACCTAAAATTATTTCTAATTTTGAGAATAAAAAGTGTCTGCTTTTATCAAATCAAACCTCAAATGCCGAGCTAATTGAGATTGAATGTAAAAAATGGGGACTAAATGTCACTATCTCTGATATAGAAACGGCAGCCGTACCTGGCATATCGCAACAGTATGATTTGATTTTATATTGCCAAAAAACGATAAGTCATACAATTAAAGATATTGAATTATTTAATCATATTCAAGATAGACCAGCCCTCGTTATTTGTTCTCAACTTCAAGATGAGCAATTTGATTTTGGTCATACGATTGATGGATTAACGATTTTACCGTTACTTGGTCAGCGATTTGTAAAAGCAATTAATAGTGCATTTATTAACGTTAAGAAGAATAGAGGTATACAAACTAACTCTGCTTTGAATCCTGAGAGTCGCTTAGTTGATATAAAACCTGTGAGTATAAATACAACTCCAGCCATCACAGAGAGTAAAATATCAGGGCAAACAGATGCAGATGTTATTTTGATCGTTGAAGATAACATTGTTAACCAGAAGGTCGCTTCACTCTTGCTTAAAAAAGCGGGCTACCAAATTGTTGTGGCTAATAATGGACAAGAAGCTGTTGACCTCATTACCCAGAAAGAACCTACTTTGTTTAAAGCCATTTTAATGGATTGCATGATGCCAATCATGGATGGCTTTGCGGCAACTGAAGCGATTAGATTATGGGAAAAAGAGCAGCATACTGATCGATTACCTATTATTGCATTAACAGCAAGTGTTCTAGATGAAGACATCAGTAAATGTTATGAAGCAGGAATGGATGATTATGTTGCTAAGCCATTTCGTAAAGAACATTTATTAGAAAAATTAGAGAGTTTAAATGAAGTTGCATAATAAATTCATCGGATAAAATACGTTTCTCGAGTGAAAAAAGAGACTGGATTGTATCTTTTCCCTTTCATACAAAAGCTTATGCTGTGCGAAGTCTCTTACAAAACTGTAAGAAATAAAGTTAATTTGATAAATAGAATGTTTCAAATTAAAAGTAAAACCTTGAAGTTTCATGGGCTTATTTCCATTGAGTGTTTTTGTTCTTACATTTGATGATAAATGTGATCTCTGTTCGTTGCTTAGATTTATAAAACCCGTATTCTTTAGTGCGTCGGAAGGAACTGACGGAACGGAACAGGAAATTAGCCAAGGAGTTTGGCAGCCTCAGGACGAGGGCGGTGGATCAGGATGGTTTATCGAACATGGACTGTGAAGAGATAATTAAACGGAAGTGATGCAGTAGGTTAGGATGCTTACTTGTTAGGAAGACGAAAATGGACCGCTTCAGGATGAAGCAAAGGACACCTCTAGGACGGAGAGAGAGTCGGAACAGGATGATTCGGTGGATCAAGGTAAGATCAAAGGACGTCTCTAGGATAGAGAATAAAGGACTAAGCTGAAGGAATCAGCAAAATCATGGAATGACGCAGGGAGCACCATAGTAGCCGGATTGCTGCAAGTAAGACCTAAGGGCGCGACGAATGTCGCGCCCGCTCTTTTTTAGGGTACTAAATTTTGGTATTAGAGCGCTTATCTATACACGTATATGGCTCTTCATTAAGCAACAAATACCGTTAGCTCGCCAATATTTGAGGCTTTTTCTTTAAGCTCGCAAATAGCATATAAATCGCCGTGCTTAATAATACGATGAAGAAAAAATCCATTAATCCATTCGCTTTAACCAAAAATTTATTAGCTAACAACGGTCCAGTTGCCGATCCCACGCTATAGCTAAACAACATGATTTGTGTTGCCGCTACAATAAAGTTAGAACCTAGTTCATCACAGGCCAAAGTAATCGCTATCGGATACAAAGCAAATGCAGACATACCTAACAGCGCCAATGCGAATACTGTTGTTAGGTAATCGTTCGTGAAGTACGTAATCCCCATAGCAAACACGCCGAGTAACGACATCATTGCTAAAAGTAATGTTTTGCTCATTTTTAATGATAGTGCGCTTACAATAGGCTGAATCATCATACCACCTAAAATAATCGCAGCCATTAGCACCCCAATCTTATCATTGCCCATATCGGCCTTACGTAGCGCTAAGGGCATTAAGCCATAAATCGTGCCCATAACGACACCAGAAACCAAGCAACCAATAATTGCTGGTTTGCTTAAACGTGAAATTTGCTTAAACCCCATCGTATGGTGTTCTTCACAATTTGGTTGCCCTTGCTTAATAAACAGAGGTGGCAAAATCGCAAGTAAAATCAAAGCAATAATTGCAATAAATGGTTCAAACCCATTAATACCGAATATGTTTATGCCAAATTGCCCTATAGTCGTACCACCATATAACGATGTCATATAAATACCGAGTCGCTTCGCTCGCTCTTTCTTATCGTCACCAATTAATAGCCATGATTCAATCACGACAAAGATGCCAGCTACAGCCATGCCTGCAAGTAAGCGGGCAAATAGCCATACTTCTTTATTTGGAAATAAAGGCATAATAGCAACAGTTATCGCTAGGATCGTAAGGAACATGATAAAAGCGATTCGGTGACCAATTTTGGCTATAATTGGCTCAATCATCATAGAGCCGACTAATAAGCCAAAATAAAAAATACTGGCTAACCAACTAGCAAAACTTGAGTCTATCTTAAATGATCCCATCGAAAGTGGGATTAAACTCATTAAATAGCCTGAAGCTATTGCGAAAACAGTTAGTCCGGCAACAGGCACAAAAATACCTCCGCCTTTGCGACAAGTAGTGTTCTGAATCACTACTGTGTACTCCAATATTAAATATGTAAATGGGATGTCTGCCTAAGAAAAGACAGTCTATGATGTTATTTCGAGAGGAATATGGACCCAAAGATGCTTTTCGTAAAGTGAGAAAAACTAATGCGAATAGCCGTAAATATTTATATTAACTCATTTGGTTTTAGTTAGTTTAGAGTTAATCACAATGAGTGTGAAGGTAATTACATTTAAGTGATGATAACTCTTTGTTTTTAAATGTTTTGTACTTTTAAAATAATACGTATTTAGTCTGACTTTTACTTATAATGTTTAGTGTTATAAATGATTTTTAGTGTGTATGTTTTTCTATCTATGGAAAAATATTTTTTATTGAAGGCTACTTTTTAGAAAGGGTGTTGCGGGAGGATAGGTGCATTGTTTTGGTGCACTATGTCCTTATGTTTGTGCAATGCTTTCCAGTTTTCATATCTAACTTGTTGAATTTTAACTGGTTATATAATGGTATGAAGTTTGCTTTGATATCCATGTGTTTAGGTATGGAGTTTGAAGAGCTAAATAGCAGTGAGGGCTGTTTGGTTTTTTAAGTATTAAGCACATCAGAATACACCTTCTACTTGTCATGTTTGACACCGGCACTGTTCTTTTGTAGCGGAAGAACAGTGCCTTTTCTTTTTAATTAGCGTTTGTTTTTAAGGTAACGCTTACGACGTTCTTCTTTCTTTTTAATTTGTTGCTCTTTCTTTAACTCTGCTTCAATAGCGACATTAACTAGCTCTTCTGTGATCATTTCTGGACGTTCCATAGTGATCTTACCTAGTACGCCATTACGCAATTCATTGATTAGTATTTCTGACGCTTTATGGATATCAATTCGACCACCAGGGCGAAGGCAACCACGTTTACGACCAATTTCTTCCATTAACTCGATATCTGTTTCTGGTAATTCATCATCAAGATCGTAACGTGCCTTGATTAAATCAGGATAAGCAGCTGCTAAGTATTCAATGGTGAAGAAAGCGACATCGGTATAATCCATAGCTGTATCTTTAACAGCACCTGTTGCCGCTAAACGAAAACCACTGTGCGGGTTCTCTACTTTTGGCCACAAAATTCCAGGGGTGTCAGATAACACAATACCGTTTTGTAGGTTAATGCGCTGCTGTTGACGAGTAACGGCTGGCTGGTTACCTGTAACAGCAATAGTGCGACCTGCAATTACGTTAATGATTGTAGATTTACCTACGTTAGGTATACCCATAATCATAGTACGAATATTTTTACCCATTGCTTCGCGACCAGGTGCTAGCTTGCGGCATAGCTCCATAATTTGATTTACTTCAGCAATATTCTCTGTCGTGATTGCGATAGCTTTAACACCTTGTTCTTTTTCAAGGTGTGCAATCCACATTTCAGTCATTTCAGGATCGGCTAAGTCACGTTTGTTCAAAACCTTAACAACAGGCTTTTCACCACGAAGTGAAGAAATCATTGGATTTTCACTACTGAATGGAATACGTGCATCGAGCACTTCAATAATGACATCAACTTTCGGAATTGCTTCTTCAATTTCTTTACGTGCTTTGTGCATGTGGCCTGGGAACCACTGGATCATATTACTCATTTAAAATTTGAACCTTTTTTAAAATCATGCGGTGCATTTTGGTACATGCTGGGCTACAAAAGTGAATGCGTCAAAATCTGAAAAACCAAAACAGAAGTCGATTTGAGTAATAGAATGTTGTCGGTAACTCATCTGACTTTTCTTTAAAGCATGTACGAATGCATAGATTCTAGCATCTTCACTAAAAGATCGGAAAATAAGTCAGTATCAAACACTATATATGGCTTTGATTTGTACAATGTAAGCGCTCAGTGTTAGAAATGGTTGTCTGATAATGACGTTTTATATTAGTCGTTCTAAACGTCATTAAATCATTACCGCTAGACGGCGTTATAACCTTGCAACAACCCTTAATTTTACTTATAGCTCAATGTATTAAATAAAAGCGAAATCTTAGCTTTCTGTAACGGTTTTTGCGATTAAATATTCTGTGATGGTATTCTCATTTATCCTTACTGAGTGAGAGTACGTTTGCATAACGTTTTTTAATGAATAAAGCATAATGAAAACAAAATTACTTACTCTCGCACTTTCCTCTTTAATGGCATGCGCTTTTGTGTCGACGTCTGTACAAGCAGACCCAAAAACACCCGGAACAGAAACAGGGTACAGCTCGATTGATGTGATGCAGAAAGGCGAATTAGTGCCGCTCAATTGGATCTCGGTAGAAGATATTAAAGCTAGCCTTGCGGACAAACCGCCGATGGCTGTGGGCTTTGATATTGACGATACAGTGTTGTTCAGTTCCCCTGGTTTTAATCGTGGTCAGCAAGTCTTTTCGCCGAATGGCTATAGTTACCTTCAGTCACAACAATTCTGGGATAAGATGAACTGTTCATGGGAAGCTTTCAGCTTACCTAAAACAATTGGTCAGAAGTTGATCGCAATGCACCAAGAGCGTGGTGATGATATTTATTTCATTACTGGTCGTACAGGGTCTGATTGCGAAATGACTACACAATACCTGAAAGATACTTTTGGCATTGCGAATATGCACAAAGTGATTTTTGCTGGTTCCAGTAAAACGGCTTACACCAAGACCCCATTCATTAAGGAACATAATATTAAATTATATTACGGCGATTCTGATGGTGACATCATTTCGGCTCGTGATGCGGGGGCGGAAGGTATTCGTATTATGCGAGCTGCAAACTCTAGCTATAAAGCGATTCCTAAGAATGGGGTTTATGGTGAAAAAGTAGTAAAGGATTCTCAGTACTAATTATTGCGTCGTCTTTTTTGCGTGCTGGGTTGTGTGAAACCTAAGCGGTAGCGATAAATACTGCCCATAGTTGTATTACGAATAAAGCAACTATGGGTTTTAATGTAATGTTACATAGTGATTCTTTATTATTTAGATGAGCGGAACGTATTTTATTCTATTTTCATCTGCTTCATTAGTCTTAATGCGTTTAGCGTAACAAGGAGAGTTCCACCTGCATCGGACAATACCGCTGCCATCAGACCCGTTACTCCAAACAAGGTTGTTATCAAGAAAAACGAGTTAATACCTAATGCTAGAGCGATATTCTGTCGTGTGATTTTAGCTGTTTTTTGGGAGAGCTTAATCATTACAGGAAGCTTAACTAGCTTTTCGTGGGTAAGGGCTGCATCGGCTGTTTCTAATGCCACATCACTGCCTCTGCCCATAGCAATACCAAGTTCAGCCATTTTTAAAGCTGGGGCGTCATTGATACCGTCGCCAACCATAGCCACCGCGCCAGAATTTTGAAGCTGCAGATCTTGAATTGCTTTCACTTTATCTTCAGGTAATAGTTCAGCTTTATAGTCAATACTAAGGCGACCAGCGATAGAAGCTGCAGCCCTGCGATTATCACCTGTTAGCATTACACTTCTTATCCCCATTTTCTTTAGATCATTGATTGCGTCTACCGCATCTTCTCGCAATGTATCTGCCATTCCGATAATGCCTAGAGGGGCCATCCCTTCAAGGATAACAACCACGGTATTTCCTTGTGACTCGATTTCTTCAACAGCTTCTTTAAGTTCATTCATACCCATGATAAAGCTATGAACGTATCGTGGTGCTAAGATTGATATTTCTCGATTATCTACCTTTCCGATAATTCCACGACCATTAATAACTTTTATGGTCTCAGGTTCAACTAGATCAATACCATACTCTTTAGAATGTTCGATGATAGCCTTCGCTAGAGGATGGCTTGATCCTTGCTCAAGTGATGCTGCTAATTTAAGTAGTTCATTGCGATCTTCAGCTAAAGAAATGATAGTTGTTACCTTTGGCTTTCCTTGTGTAAGTGTTCCTGTCTTATCAAATGCTAATACTTTAACGTTCTTAAGTTGTTCAAGAGCAGCACCACCTTTAATTAATGCACCGGAGCGTGATGCAGAAGTTAATGCCGATGTTACAGCTGCTGGAATTGATACAACTAATGCACATGGGCAAGCAATCAGTAGAAGTGTTAGTGCTTTATAAACCCAAGGCATCCATTCTGCGCCCATGAACAAAGGCGGAACTACCATAACTAAAGCTGCTATAGCCATTACAAGTGGTGTATACCATGAACTGAATTTATCAACCATTCGTGCTATGGGAGCCCGACTTTCTTCAGCTTCTTCAATAAGAGTGATAATTCGGTCTATTGCATTGTTGCCTGGTTCTGATTCAACGACGAGAGTTACAGGCTTATCTATAACCATGCATCCAGCCATTACCTTTTCATCTTTCTTCCTATTTACAGGAATTGATTCGCCAGTAAGTGCACTTTCATCAAACGTACCGATACTTGATTGAATCGTTGCATCAACGGGAATACGATCCCCCGGAAGTACTTCGATAACTTCACCAGGGATCACGAATTCAACTTGGATTTTTTCTCTTTTTCCATCAACAATGCGAGTGACGGTATCAGGTGTAAGTTGCATCAGGCTTTTGATGCCAGCTCGGGCTTTTCGTCCAGCAAAACCTTCAAGCATTTCGCCTAGAGAGAACAGGAGAAGAACAAGACCGGCTTCGATGTTTTCACCAAGAAACAGCGCACCTAAAGCAGCAACTGTCATTAGTGTCTCGATACCAAACCAAGTACCAGATTTCATTTGATTGAATGATTTTTTTGCAAATGGCAGTGTGCCAATGGCTGTTGCTATGAAGAATGTTTGCTCTCCCATGCTAGGGAATAGAAGCATTACAATGATTGAGATAGCCATTAGTGAGGCTAGTAGGACAAACGTGGAATAGGCTTTCCAGAATGGTTTTTCTTCTTCTTTCGCGTTTGCGTCTAAAAGGGTGAATCCAATGCTTTCAACGGTTTCGCGTATCAGGCTTGGATCGGCATCTTCATCAAGTGATACAAATAACCGTTCAGTGGCAAATGCAACGCGAACGTGCTTAACCTTGGCAACGTTGGCTAGAGCATTTTGAATTTTAATAGCACAGCTAGCACAGTCCATCCCTCTGATTAGGAATTTGTGGTTTGTGAACTTACCGTTTATTGGTGTATTTTGCATCGGTTGCTTGCTTGAGCAACATTGTTTTACAGCACAATCAGTCATTTTCAAACCCTCTTTGTTATTGCTTGAGAACTCATGATAACCTTGGAGTTAACTTTAAGGTCAATGGTTTTATTTACCTAAAATATATAATGGTTAAAGTAATCAGATAAGGTAGCTCTACTCGAGGAAACCTTGTAAAGGTGTCTTTGAATATTTGGCCATGGTAGTTTTTTCGATAATTAAGTTTTTAATGAATTAACTCAATGTTAGGTAGCTACGGTACAATACTCCTCTTATTTGATGATAGGGGTCACGATGAAGGGGTTAATGTATTCAAAGTTTGCTCATGACTATGATGCTGCAATACAGAATAATATTTATAATGCACATTTAGAGAGACCTTCATTACAAGCAATGCTGCCTAATTTAACAAATAGGCATGTTTTAGATTTAGGTTGTGGTAGTGGTGTTTACGCAAAATTCTTGTTAGAAAATAGCGCTAAAGTAACTGCAATTGATGCTTCACCTGAAATGATTGATATTGTGAATGCGAAGTTTGGGCATAAACTAACAGCGTATACTCAAGACTTATCGTTAGGTTTACCTAATGAGACAAGCGATACCTATGATGTTGTCATTTGTCCCCTCGCTATTCATTATATTGAAGATCTTTCTTTATTATTTAATGATATTAATCGAGTACTAAAAAGTGGTGGTTGCTTTGTATTTTCAACGCATCATCCGCTTGTTGATATTGAATCTTCTCTTTCTGGTGATTATTTTGAACGAGAATTGGTAACGGAGGTTTGGGACACGATAGGTGAGCCAGTAGAAGTTAAATTCTATCGTCGCTCTTTGACTGAGCTTTTCAATTTTATATCACAAGCTAATTTATGTGTGGTTGAACTTTCAGAAGGGAAGCCATCAGAAGCAATGAAAGAAATTTCACTTGAACGTTTTAGCCACCTAAGTAAAAACCCTAATTTCATCTTTATTAAATGCAGACCTATTGCTTAACTAGCAACCTGCTTTTATACGTTATGACAAAACTATTTCCTATCTTGCATATGAAATTATAAAGCTCGGTTTCTTGTAATCACGTTTGGCAGAAGAAGCACTTAAGGCTAATAATCTTAGGTGCTTCCGTATATCTGGTGTTCGAAATGGGTATTTGTCGTTATACCGTTGAATATTGTTTTATGAATCTCAATAGAATAGGTACGCCAGATGTCCCGTTTATTTCAGCTTTCCAGCATTGAAAAATAGCCGTTTCGTGGTCTGCAATAAGAGTAAAAGCATGGATATCTTCTTTTGCATCCTCTGCCCATAATCGATATTTTTCTTCGTACGGTTCAACCCAGTTAGTTAGCGTCTGTACCAGCTGATTCCATGGGAGATCTACCCAAAATTTGGCATCTTTTATACCTTTAAGCTGCATATCCGTATCATGTTTGTCGAATTCTATTGAGTGTTTGTCTAGATACGGTTCTAGAAGCTTTGCTGTTAAAACTTCAACATCGATTAATGCTTCCCATAACTGATAATGCGATTTATCAGTATAATTATTAGCAAAGTAAGAAAAAAATGAAATACCATAAATTTCACCTTTGTACGCAGTATGGATATGCTCTTTCACATTCAATTCCTAATTAAAACTCATGCATTACAGTATTTTATAACAATAAATCAAGTGGTTATAGTTAATTTATTCTGAATTTCAGTTGCTTAATCCTACATGAGTATATACTGAGTGCATAACATGTTAATGATTATAAATAATTAATATTTAGAGGAATACGATGAATAATCCAATCAGCAACATAATGGCACGCGGCTGGAAATGGTTTGTTATTGTGGGGGCAATTATTGCACTTGTCGGCCTTGGTGCTATCAGTCTACCCGTAGCGGTTGGTGTTACTATCACCTCGATCATTGGGGTCACTTTTCTGATGAGCGGACTCGTACAGGCATATCACACCTTCACTATTCCTGAATGGCGCATTAAACTATGGTACGTACTCAGTGCTGTGCTGTATATTGTTGGCGGGTTATTTATCTTGTTTAAGCCATTAGCGGGATTGGTGACAATTACTATGTTGATGGTGATTACCATGATTTTTAATGGTGTCACACGTATTATCTTCGGTATGAGTAATAAAAACCTTGGGGGCTGGACGTGGATTGTGCTCAGTGGCGTAATTTCAACAGCGATTGGTTTGTACTTCTTTTCGATGCTGGATGATCCAACGTTCTCGATGTCATTATTGGGTATCTTTGTTGGTATCTCTTTGCTTTTTGAAGGTATAAGCTTTGTATTTTTAGGGCTACAAATGAAAAAAGTGGCGCAACAACAATAAAAGCGTGCATATTGCGCATATAAGGGAAGAGGATCAATAGGTCTCTTCCTGCTTATTTTAATTTTTAAGAGTATCGTGCGTGTTAAAAGAAATCGATAAATTAGCTTGGCTGTATGTAAAAGATAAACAAGTATTAATGGCCCGCTCTAAGGGTAAAGATATTTATTATCTTCCCGGTGGAAAGAGGGAAGTTGGTGAAAGTGATAAAGAAGCACTGGTAAGAGAAATACACGAGGAGCTTTCAGTCGAACTTACTCCGGACAGTATCGAGTACTTTAATACATTCAAAGCCCAAGCGGATGGAAAAGCGGAAGGTGTTATTGTAAAAATGACATGCTATCAAGCTGAGTACACCGGTAAAATTGTTGCTGCATCTGAAATAGAAGAGGTGACTTGGCTTAGTTATAAAGACAAACACAAAGGATCTGCAGCAACGAAGCTTATTCTTGAACATTTGAAGAAAAATGATTGGATTGATTAATTAAACGGATATTGATTACAAGGTATTGAAACTACAAGACAGCAAAGCTTACCAAGACATTAGGTAAATGCGTTTAAGCTGCATCCTGAATGCTTTTATCTGTGTACTAGAGCTTAACAGTGTAAATGGCAGTTAAAAGAATGTATTTGTGAACGGTTTTGTTGCTAGCATGGCTCTTTAATGGATGATGAATTTGCATTAGTCCATTAGTTAGTTCGACACATTCATTCATCGCGACAGGTAGCGTGTTTGGCGTTTCTAACAATTTAATGCCATCGTGATAATAATCTTCAATATTTTCTGGTAGTTGACCTAGCCACCAAGACGGTATTTCTTTACTTGCTTTACTGCGATCAAACCAATGATCAGCAACAAGTAGAAGGTAGTTCTTAGTATTAGCATCAAAGTGTTCAGAAACATTCTTTATTGTGTGTACTAACGCGTCACGCCGAGCGATATTTGCACTTAATAAGTGGTGAGCGATAACCCAAACTGTAAATTCATTGCTTTTTATATTATATATTGGTTGAGGCAGTGCATTTTCATCATCTATTTGAGTGAATAGTGGCGTTATATCTGCTTGCTGAAAAGTTGACATCATTCTTCGGCATAGTGCTTTTCCTAAGTGATTTTCACGCATGCCACGATTGTGAACTGTCGGGTAATGCTGGTCACATAGTTGCAAGCAATCCTCTTGGAATTGTTGAATGCTGACAGTAATAAGATCACTAACCAAGAAATGCTCGCCTTAAAAAATAGTGAAGTGCAACAAGTAATCAAATCATCGAAGACGAGTGTAATCTTGATTCCTCATCTATAAAACATACAGAGATAATATGTCATCCTACCAAAAAGTACAGAGTTGATCGTAGATCAACCCTATAAATTACATGTATTTGAAGGCGTAGAATAGACAAAGAGGGAAGTGAGCAAAAACTCGACTATTTTACAATCGAGTTTTACATGTTTCGGCTTTGTTACTAGCACTATGCTTGTTGGTTTTTGTTACCAGACTGCAGTCGTCTAGATGAAGAAGGTAACCACTTTTTAAACGTTTTCCATCGAAAGCTAAGTAGTGTTATGGCCATTAGAATATAAAGGCTAGGCTCAACAATACCTGATTTTACCGACCAATAATAATGAATAGGCGCTAATAACAATGCGAGGTATACCCAATTATGCAGCTTCTGCCAACGGCGACCTAACCGACGTTGCATACCTTGGGTGGAAGTGATGGCAAGAGATGCCAAAATGATCCAGCTAATTGCGCCAAGTGAGAGATAAGGACGAGAAATAATTTCACTGGCTAATAATTGCCAATCTAAACTAAGATCTAAAATTAGGTAGCCACTTAAATGCAGTGCCGCCCAAAAGAAACTATACATCCCGACTAAACGACGTACTCTGACTAATGCACCTTGCTTGAAATAACGCGCAAGCGGTGAAAGTAGTAGTGTTATCATTAACGTGTTCAAGGCTGCTTTACCTGTAAAGTGACTGATACCTTGAATAGGATCTGCACCCAAATTACCCGTTAGCGTCTGACCAACAAGTTGAAGCAAAAAACCAAGAGATACGATATGAATAACGACTTTTAGCCAAAAGATGTGTCGTGGGGATAGTTTCATTAATATTGTTTCCTTAAGTCCATGCCTTTGTATAAATGCCCGACTTCTTTTTCATAACCGTTAAACATCAATGTTGGCTGTCGACGGCTACTAAATAGGTTACCTTCACCAATGAATCGCTCACTAGCTTGACTCCAGCGAGGGTGGTCAACTTTGGGGTTCACATTGGCATAGAAGCCATATTCGCTTGCGGCTAAACGGTTCCACGTTGTTGGTGGCTCTTTGTCGGTTAATGTAATACGCACAATGGATTTAATGCTTTTGAAACCGTATTTCCAAGGCACAACCAAACGCAGTGGTGCGCCATTTTGTGGTGCTAATGTTTTACCGTACAAACCAACTGAAATAAGCGCTAATGGGTTCATTGCTTCATCTAAACGTAACCCTTCAACATATGGGTAATCAATACCACCACCAATACGGCGAGAGGCTTGCCCTGGCATTTGCTCTGGGTCAAACAAGGTTTCGAAGGCGACATATTTAGCACTGCTTTTAGGATCGGCGATCTTGATTAAATCGGCGAGAGAAAAACCAATCCAAGGTACGTTCATTGACCATGCTTCCACGCAGCGTAAGCGGTAGATGCGCTCCTCAAGTGTGAATTTTTTTAAAATATCGTCGTAGCCCAGCGTAATGTTTTTGTTAACGAGTCCATCTATTTTTACTGTCCATGGGTCTGTTTTGAAGTTCGCTGCTAAACGTGCAGGGTCAGACTTCTCGGTGCCAAATTCGTAAAAATTGTTGTATTGCAATATCTTATCTTCTGGCGTCAATGATAAATCAGGATGATATTTTGCCGACGGTGTCGCGGTTAATGATTGTCGTAAATCAATAGAAGGTGCTGCTTTATCATCGGAGAACAAATCAAAAATACCGGCTTGTGCATTAGAGGCCAGCGGCATACCGACAACAGCTATCCCAAGCTTCTTTAAGATATCACGACGCTGCTTATAAACTGACTCAGGCGTCGCTTCGTTTTCATTCAGTGTCCAGCGGTTCGTTTTTTTGATTAGCATACCCATCCTTAATATGTCGTCGTCATGCTTTTAAACATTGTCTTATGTTTTTAAACATAGTTGTTTGTGCAATTGAAAGTATATGAACTGTTGTATAAGACCTGAGGCGTAGCTGATAAATTTCAATTTTTTTGATTTTTTTCTATGAATTCAAAAATAAAGTAGGTATTTTGCTTCTCGCACAGGCAGTGCTTTACATTAAAAATATAGATAAGCACTTATTGTTCAAACTTATAATCATGAAATTTAAAGGACTAAATGACGATTAAGGTACGGATAAAAACAGTGTAAGGATCAGATCAGGAATGATTAAAAAACTAGTATTGGCGTCTTCGTTGTTGTTTACGACATTTCATGCATCAGCAACTGCGCCATTGAGTGCCGGACTTTTTCTCGGCAGTCCAACATCAGGCATTACAGCAAAATACCAAGATGATTATAGATTTGCTGTTGGCTTAGATACTTTTAGCGTTTCGGCAGACGCTATGTGGAATTTAGGCGAGATTACAGCGCGAACACAGTATTCACCTTTGTATACGTTTGTAGGGTTACAATGGGTAGATGATAGTGAGAAGACGTGGGGCCCAAAAGCGGGACTTGGGTTGGAAGTACCTTTCCTTTATTTCCATCTTTATGCTGAAGCGGGTACAACGTGGTATGTAGATGATTCGAGCATGGAGCTTGAAGGTGCTGCTGGCGTACGTTTTAACCTGTAGTTTTCTTCATAAAATCGCGGCCATTCAGTTGGTCGCGTATTTTTAGAACAATAATAAGTTAGCAATGATAAATCAATTTTATATCAATTTAGAGCTTCAGCATATCTACTTAGAGGTGTATGCAGAGCGCTTTCATTATTTGCGTCGCTTTTTAGAGTCCTATTATTGCTACCAACATAACCTTGTTACTAAACAGGGAAAAATGGATTGGGAAGGTATTTTTCAATACTCACAACGATCGAAAGCGGCGAGTCACATTTCTAATAGGAAACTACTTGTTCGCGAAATGACGTTACCTTTACCTGTTTTAATCGGTATGCTGAAAGTGTTAGTGAGGGATGATGAAGCGTCAATTGAAAATATTCAGCAATTACTTGATGCGTATTTAAGCTACGTGGTTATCACCCGAGAAGAGCATCAAGCACTTAAAAAAGCGGGTTTACTTGAACGTATGCCATCCACGTATTATCAAGAGAATAGTGCCGACTTCCACTTAGCTTCTTCGCGTTTTTCTGCCGTCGATATTACCTTCTAAATTAGTAAATCCTTTCACGTAATAGTTTCTACTCGCTTCTAAACCTCATTATGTTATTGAAAGTTAGCTATGCTTTTAGACAACAGTCAAAGGTTTTGGTATCTACATTGCTTACTTTATAGAGTGAACTACATCACACAATTAATACTAATGAATGACTTTTGCTCTATCTGTTTACATCTAATAACAAAATGGCAATTTATTGATTGACCTAGTTAACCGTACTTATTATTCTAGCGCACACATGTACGCTCAATTTAAAGGCTAAAAGGATAAAAGGATGTCGACCACTAAACCACCACTCATTTGGCTGAATGTCTTTATTTTCTCATTCTCGCTGGCTGTAGCAGCCATTGGCACACCACTTTACGCATATTTTATCGGCTTTGATTGGACGCAAGTTGTAATGCTTGCTGTGGCATTTAGCTATTGTGGTTTGTCAATTACTGCGGGCTACCATCGTTTATGGTCGCATAAAACGTATGAAGCTAATGCTGTAATGCGTTTTATTTTTGCAATTGGTGGTGCTTTTGCATTGCAAAATAGTATCTTGCATTGGTCGTCTGATCACCGAGTTCATCACCGCCACGTTGATAATAATGATAAAGATCCGTATTCAGCGAAAATGGGCTTTTTCTATAGCCACATTGGTTGGATGTTACGTGAGTATCAAGCTAGTCGTTATACTGATTATTCAAACTGCCGTGACTTACAGAAAGATAAAATTGTAATGTGGCAAGATAAGTATTACGGCATATTAGCTATTGTGACGAATTTCGGTTTCCCATTAATTTTTGGTGTTGTGCATGGCGATATATGGGGGGCACTATTGCTCGTCGGCGTCGTTCGTTTAGTTTTGAGCCATCATACAACATTCTTTATTAACTCATTGGCTCATGTATGGGGCTCTCAGCCGTATACTGATAAGAACACTGCACGCGATAATGGTATTCTAGCGTTTCTAACATTTGGTGAGGGTTACCATAATTACCATCACATATTTGAAAATGATTATCGTAACGGCATTCGCTGGTGGCAGTTTGATCCAACTAAGTGGTTAATTAAGTCGTGCTCTTATTTTGGTTTCACTCGCAAGTTACGTGTTTCTCCTGAAGATCGTGTAGAGAAAGCACGAGCGAAAATGCAACTTGTTCGTTTACAGGCTAAGTTAACAGCGGCGTCTAATGCCAATAATTGTGATGTTCAAGCTCGCATTCGATTACTGGAAGAAGAATACGAATTGTTGATGAGCAAAATTTCAGATTATTACGCAGCTAAAAAACGTATGGTTGAATTGAAGAAGAAGCATTTAACCAAGCATTATGAAAATTTTGAATTTATGCAGCAATACAACGATATGAAACTGCACTTACAAGAGCAACGAAAATCTTGGAAAATGCTAACAGCACAATATGCATAGATAAATTGTTTTAGTATTGTTAAACGAGTAAGGCGGAGCAGTGATGCTCCGCCTTTTTGATCGCCTTAGGCGGAATTTAACTCGTATGTTGAATAGATTGTGTTTTACAGCTGATTCGTTATTTTTTCTCATAGAGGTTTAACGCCATCTTGACCATCTTGTTAACTCGATAGAATATGATCGGTATTAAATGTAGGAATTGTTTCGGTATAACGGCAGATAAAACAAAAATTTGCCATAATTATGACTAGTTTACTAAAGGAGGTATGCTGTGTTTCGTTCAATACTTTTAGTTCTTACGTGTTTCGCTTCAGCTGCTGCTAATGCAATTGAATATCAGCTGCCTAATGATGATAGCAACATTGTCGGCACAGTAGAGTATTACGAAGTCGCTAAGGGCGATAGCCTTGCTGATATAGCAAATAAATATAATGTGGGTTTTTTAGCATTATTGGCGGCAAATAAAGGCGTAGACCCTTTTTTACCTACACCTGGTCAATTACTGACTGTACCGACAAAGGTGATACTGCCTAATGTAAAACGCAAAGGGATTATTATTAATCTCGCTGAACTTAGGTTGTATTATTTCCCTGAAGATGACAAATCGATTGTGTATATCTTCCCGATTGGTATTGGTCGCGTGGGACGTGCAACCCCGAACATGATAACGAAGGTTAGTCAGAAGATAGAAAACCCTACATGGACGCCAACAGCAAACATTCGTAAAGAATACCGTGAAAAAAAAGATATTGAATTGCCAGCGGTTGTACCTGCAGGCCCTGAAAACCCGTTAGGTGAATATGCAATGCGTCTTGCTTATAGCCGAGGTGAGTATTTAATTCACGGTACTAATAAGGATTTTGGTATTGGGATGCGAGTAAGTTCTGGCTGTATACGGATGAACCCATGGGATATTGAGTGGTTATTTCCACAAGTACCAAGAGGTACATCAGTTCAAATTATTAATCAGCCATTAAAGCAATCAGTTGAACCCGATGGAGCGTTGTATGTTGAAGTACATCAGCCGTTATCTAAATCTGATGAGCAAGTAGGTCAATCAAAACCCGTTAAAGCGAATCAATCACTGAAAGAAAAAGTGGAAGGTAATGATATTGCTATATCACGTTTAAATGCAGCTCTTAATCTTCAGCAGGGTCTACCTATCGAAGTACAGTAGAAGCTCTTAGCATTTACTTATCCTGTACGGTATTAGCTATATGTAAATAAGCTTTAATCGCTGTTCAGGAGGCTTTATACCGTGGCCTCATATTGCATATTATGGCAATGTACTCGTCTTATTTAAGTACTAATAGGATAAGTGAAAAGAAGCAGGTAGGGGATTCGGTGACCTTTGGTTTTTTATAAATAAAAAGAAGAAGTGATGATATAGATACCATCACTTCAACTTATTTTAATAAAGCATATTACTTAGTGTACGAACCAGCGATATTATCAATACGTTGGTTTGCACGCATAGCTTCTTGGTAAGCTGCATCTGACGCTGCACGAGAGTCATTTACTGCGCCTGCCATTTGATCTTGTTGACTCTGAAGAGCACTAACTTGATCAGAAAGCATATCTACTTTGTTAGTCAGTTGTTGCATTTGGTCTACTTCATCTGAACTTGAACAACCCATAAGAGCTGCACTCAAAATTACACCAGATAGGATAGTTAGTGAACGATTCATTTTTATTCCTTCTACATTCTACATAAGTTTGCCACTACAAACCGAGTATTGAAAAAGTTTTAGTCGGCAAGATCATTATGGCATAACATCTTAAAATTGCTCATTAAAAGCACGTTTTTAATAAAAAAAACTCTATCAAACGTGAGAATACCTTACAGAATGATAGTGATATCAACTTTTTATTGATATCGATAAACGGCTGAATCGCTTGTCGCTTCTGGGCTTCAAGCTAATTGAGCTTGTTATAATCCTGTATGTTTTTGTTTTTTTAATGGACAATCTACCTTAAAGAAAAATGATTATTCCACTCGATTGTTAGAAAACTGTCAGACAAATTTGATTTATGCGCATTATTTTTAATTATATTAATGACATGAAAGCAAAATCACCTTTTTAAGGAGCTATATTGGCATTATGCTTGTTTCGATTCACCCGCTAAACGGTTAATTGCTTCGGCTAAGATATCAGGGTTAAGTGTATGCGGTATTTTTTCAAGCAAAGTGCCATCTGGCTTCAAAAAGTAAAAATACGAACTGTGATCGACAGCGTATTTTAATGCTGAATCTTTTAATTCTGTACGAACATATAAAACCCCATACTTTTCAGCAAGTGCTTTTGTTTGAGTATCTGTGCCAGTCATTCCAATAATGTTTTTATGGAAGTATTGCGCGTACTCTGCACTTTTTGCGGGTGTATCACGCTCTGGGTCTAGCGTAATAAAAATTGGCCACAGGTTAGATAGATGTTGCGGAGATACCTTTTGTAAGGCTGCAGACAGCACCGCAAGCGAGGTTGGACACACATCAGGGCAATGTGTATAGCCAAAATAGACAACGCGTATACGGCTATCTTCTGTATTGTATAAATCAATGGCTTTGTCGCCACTTTCTAAAATATTAATTGGATATGTTTGATCGGCAGTGATAGATGGGTCGCTGCTATCTGTTACGTAACGCGTAATAAGCCCTGCACCCAGTGCTAACGCTAAAATTATCCATTGATATTTCATTGTGTCATCCTTAAAGAAATATTGAGAGGCTGAATACTGTCATTTGAGTTAGTAGAGGAAAGGGCTTTAATGCTTCCTTGCCATGTCATTGCGTTTGTCGTGCAGAAAGGTAGCATGAGCTCGCCACTGTATTGACCAGAAGCTTGTTTCGTTAAGAGCAATTTATAGACCCCCATTATCATTTCGTTGCCTTCTAACGACACCAGTAATTGTGTAGTGCCTTGAGGTAAATCAGGCCAGTCGACGGTTATTGTTGCAGCTTCTAAAGGGTGAACAAAATCGGTACTTAGTTGGATTATGGCAGCTTGTTGTTCACATGCTTGTTGGCTGAGTTGGCATGTTTCTTCTAAAGGAGTACGCGAAGGCAACACTGACTGAATACTGGGTGCAGTATATGCGTCGAGTAGTTGTAAAGAACCAAATCCAATGCCAAATGCGACAAGTGTTTTTAGCGTTAACAATAATATTGAGTTGGGCTGAGGCAGTAACATTTTTTGACTATTAATTGTAATGTGTTTGTGAATAGTATCACTTGCATTGTGTAATCAAAGTGTTATTAGAAGAAAATGTGGTAGTTACCGAGAAATGGCAAGAGAGGAATCTAGCCCTGCAAAGAATAAGCAGGGCTAGATAGAGCAGGTATTTAGATGGTTGGTGCCCGTTTAATGCAGATTACTCAGCCTTATCTGCAAACTTTTCTAATCCCCATACAACACCGAAGCCGACTATCGTGGCAATAATTGCATACACGATTAAAGAGGGTTGACCTGTCACTTGTTCAAAATTGAATGGTGATAAATTTTGCTCTAGTAATGGAACTTGCTCACCACTAGAGTTTGTACGCCATGTTAACACTTCCTTCCATGGCCAAATTTTACTGAGTGTACCAATCATTAACCCCGTTAAGAATGTTAATGCGATATCTCGGTAATGGCGTAATACCCATGATAAAAGGTGCGAGAACGTAAGTAGGCCGATTAAACAACCTAGCGCGAATAATGCCAGTGTAATAATATCGAATGACTTCGCTGCAGCTAATACAGGACCATACATACCCAATAGCAGCAAAATAAAGCTGCCAGAAATGCCTGGTAAAATCATGGCACAAATTGCAATAGCACCAGCAATAACAACATTAAGTAACGTAGGTTCCATTGCTAAGGGGTGAAGTACCGTAATACCGTAGGCAAAGAAAGCGCCAGCAGCGAGAGCAATGAGGCGTGTTATTTTCCATTGTTCAACTTGTTTTAACATATGGATGACAGACACAATGATCAAGCCAAAGAAAAAAGACCAAAGTGGAATAGGGTGCGTATGAAGCATCCATGTGATCACGCGTGCGAGAGTAAAAATACTGGTTAAAATGCCAGAGAATAACAAGACTAAAAAAGTACCATTGATATGCTCGAATGCGCCCTTAATGCCTTGCTGTTTAATAACACGAATTAGGCTGGGGTTGATACGTCGAATACTTTCTAGCAATGTATCGTAAATGCCTGTGATAAAGGCAATTGTACCACCCGATACACCAGGTACTACATCGGCAGCACCCATCGCCATGCCTTTTAAAAAGGTGAAAATTTTACTCATTGTAATCCGTACTAAAGTGAATGAATTTATGAAATTGCAGGCATTATACAATGCTAAGGTGAAAAAAAAGTAATTTTTAATTGTTAAGGCTATTTATATTAGAGCTACTCGTTATTCCTGATTAGACAGTCGTTCTAATTTCTTTTCATTCACCTTTTTTTTACTGCCGACCATGTAGTCTTTACCTTTCATCATACTATTCAGATGATGATTAGATAACAGGTGATAAGATCCTAATGATAATGAAGGGCTGTAGTAAAATGAAAATATTTCGATTTGCAGGTGTTGGTAGTATTGGTTTTATAGTTGATGCCGCAACGATGTTTCTTCTGTCTTTTTACATTGCCTTTATTCCTGCTCGTGCCATTGCATTTTGGGTGGCCGCAACGTCTAATTGGTGGCTAAATCGGCATATTACCTTTGATGCGAGCAATACCCCAAAACCGATGCAGCAGTGGGGGCGTTTTATCGCTGTTTCTTGTATCGGCTTCATTCCAAACTGGGGCTGTTATTGGTTACTAATGCAATCGATAGATATAAATCAATTATTAATCGTCCTTTTAGTCAAATACCCTGAGATGAAAACCCTAATCATAAACCACCTCGATATTGAGGTGGTTTGGTCTGTTGTCGCGATGGTGCCAGGGGTGTTATTGGGAATGCTAACTAACTATCTATTGGCTGACCGTTGGGTGTTTCGTTCGGCTGTAGCGTGATAGTTGCTGTACATCCTCCAGTGGTGTTATTAACCAAATCTAGTTGCCAACCATATTTACGACAGATATCGTTGGCAATCACGAGCCCTAAGCCATAGCCCTCAATGCCTCGTGGCTTAGTATCAAGCCCTATACCAGTATCTGCAACCTCTATGGTATAAGGGGAAACCGTGATCGTTACCGTGCCTTCTTCGGTACACGCAAACGCATTTTTTACTAAATTACCTATCAATATTTTTATTGTAGTTTCAGGTACCTTGATCTTGGTTTCTTCTTTTAGTATCACCTCACAATTGATTGGTTTGTGATTGATCAAATGTGAATGAGACTGAAGGATATTTTCAACTTCTTCTTTGTCTAGTGAGCGCAGCACTAAGTTAGAGAGATCTTCATCACGGGTAAGCGACAATAATGTTGTCACAAAATCGTTCATTTCATTACTGGCAGACAGCAGGCGTTGTCGTTGTTTTTCAATAAAGACGGGTTCATTAGATTGACCAAGTAAAGACACCGCTCCCTTGATAACCATTAGTGGTGTTCGTAATTCATGGCTAGCGTAACGATTGAATGAGCGTTCCCGCTCAACAGAAGTATGAAGCCGAGCTTGATATTGATTAAAGCTATGAACTAACTGTAAAAGTTCTTTTGTTTCGACACCTTTGGGTACTGGTATTGGGGTTAAGTCATGGGGCGAACGTGCTTCTAGCTCTTCAGCGAGTGTTGATAATGGGCTAGTAAGGCGTTGTGATATGCGTAGTACAACAGCAAAGCTAACCAGTAGCAGAGTGATAGAGATAATAAGCTGTTTTGCTTGGCTCCAAAATATTTGCTCTTCACTGAATTCATAGATCTCATCGAAGTATAAAATATAGACCGTCTGCACTTGGTCGCGAATGATTAGTTGCGACTTCATGATAAAGTATTCAGTGTCTTGTGTTTCTTCCTGTTTCAGCTCTACAGCGGTATTGAATTGAAAATTGTCAGGAATTGTTATATTGGCAGGCAATGCTTCTTTACCAACATACGCAAAGCTAAAAGGGGGAATTGCAACACTGGTGTTATGGCTATCGCTTAAAAGCTCTTGAGCAACTTCTTTTGAGTAATTGAGTCGGTTCTGGGCATTTAAATACTCAAGGTCTTCAAGTGTTGATTCCATCAGAGAAAAATGGGTCGCGATAATGGCAAATGCCACAATCGCAAAATAGGTGAAAGTGATCTGTTTTGCGGATTTAACTTTAGACACGTTGCTTACCCTTTATCAATGAGTTGATAGCCAACCTTTGGCACCGTATTGATATAAGCGTGTTTGAATGGTTTATCTATTTGACTGCGTAATTGGTATATATGGCTTCTTAACACGTTCCCTTCGGGTTCATCATCTCCCCAAAGTGCAGAGATGAGCTCATCTTTTGCTACTACGTTCGGCGCTCTGACCATCATCAGTTTCAATATAGTAAATAAGGTGGGATTTAAAGAAAACTGGCAGTCATTACGAGAGACAATATGCGTATTTAAATCTAATGTTAGCTCGCCAAAATTTAATGTTTTGGTTGCTGTATTGCCAATACGTCGACGGGTTAATGATTTAATTCTCGCTTCCAATATTTCTAAATCAAACGGCTTCACAAGGTAATCATCAGCACCTTGTGCGAAACCTTCTAAGGTATCTTCTCGCGTATCTCGTGCCGTCAGCATTAAAATCGGGGTATCAACGCCTTGTTCACGCAGTTTTTGGCAGACGGTAAATCCATCCATGCGAGGCAGCATGACATCAAGAATAATAAGGTCGTAATAATTACTGCTGGCTAGCTCATAACCATGCAAACCATTATTGGCATAATCCAGTGTATAGCCTTTAATTTCGAAAAAATCGAATATGACACCTGCGATGTCTTTATGGTCTTCAATAAGGAGTAATTTCATCGTCTTACCAGTGTTTTAATAATAAAAATAAAAATAAAAATAAAAATAAAAATAGTAAATATCTATGGTGCATATAATGACACATATTAGAGTGAAAAAAATGTCAGAGACCTTTTTATGACACGACTTCTCGTACGATGATCTTAATCGCACAGGAAAGACGCATTTAAGAGGTATTGTATGTCGACCATTACTTTATTATCTCAACACAGAGATAAGCAGAATAAAGGTAAAGAGAAGTCGCCCCTGCTATCCATTATTATTCCAATGTACAACGAAGAATTAGTCATTGAAGAATGCCATAAGCGGGTATGTGCTGTGCTTGATGGTTTGAATGAGCATTGTGAAATTATTTATGTCGATGATGGCAGTAGTGATAGCAGCGTCAAGCTTGCGAGTAGTTTTTCTAGTGAATACCACCAGATAGTAACTATCTGTTTAAGCCGCAATTTCGGTAAAGAAGCGGCAATGAGTGCAGGCTTACAAGCTGTAAAAGGGCAGGCTGTTATTCTCATTGATGCAGATCTTCAAGATCCCCCGGAATTGATCCCTGCCATGGTGAAAGAGTGGAAGTTGGGTTTTGATGTTGTTGATATGCAACGTCATAAACGTCATGGCGAAAGCTGGTTTAAACGCGTAACCGCGGCTGCTTTTTATAAGTTAATTAACAGTATGTCGGATATACCCATCCCTCAGAATGTGGGTGATTTTAGGCTCATTGATCGCCGTGTTGTCGATGAGATAAATAAACTGCCAGAGCGAACTCGCTTTATGAAGGGGTTGTTTGCATGGCCCGGATTTAGACGTACAACGCTGCAATTTGATCGTGATGCTCGTCAAGCGGGTGAAACAAAATGGAATTACACCAAATTAGTGCACCTTGCCTTTGAAGGTATTACGTCATTCAGTACTCGACCACTGCGACTTGCCACTGCTGCAGGTTTATTTACTTCGATAGCAGCAATTATTATGGCAGCGGTTGTTTTTACGAAAACGATTATTTGGGGTGATCCCGTTGCGGGCTATCCTTCGACGATCATGATTGTTCTGTTGTTAGGCGGAGTACAACTACTTTCTATTGGTTTAATGGGCGAATACGTGGGGCGTTTGTTTATAGAAGCAAAGCAACGGCCATTATTTGTTGTGATGGATCAGACAATAAAAAATGCGACAGCCAATGTGACTATGAATACTAATCATGCCGAAGACAATACTGAAATACAGACATTTAAAATGAAGCCTATAGACAAGAACGCACACACAATGAATGTTTCATTAGAGCATGTCTTTATGAAAGGAGTGCTAAGTACAAAGGGTGAGGAAGTAAAGCATAATGTTTAATTCATTGAGAAAACCATCCTTAACTCAACTCGCAATAGCACTTACTGTTATATCGATTCTGATTCGTTTCTTGAGTCTTGGTTTATACCCACTCATGGATACAACAGAAGCCCGTTACGGTGAAATGGCAAGAATAATGTATGAAACTGGGAATTGGATTACCCCCATGTTTGATTACAATGTGCCATTTTGGGGAAAACCACCGCTTTTCACTTGGCTAAGTGCCGCTGGTTTTGAAATTTTCGGCGTTAATGAATTTGCTGCCCGCGTACCTCATTTACTTGTTGGGTTACTTATTTTAGCGATGACGTGGTTTGTTGCTTCTAGGGAAGAGAATAGCAATAAAGAACAGGCGTGGTTAGCGACGGCTATATTAGCCACTACAGTCGCGTTTATTGTTATTTCCGGTGCAGTGATGACAGATACTGCACTCACGTTTGGTATCACACTTGCCATGATTGGCTTTTGGCAATCATGGACCAAGCAATCTCGTTTCTGGGGTTATATGTTTTTTGTTGGCCTGTCTGTTGGCATGCTGGCAAAAGGACCGTTAACCCTTGTTTTAGTGGGTATTAGCCTAATAATTTGGATTTGTGGCGATAAAAGGTGGAAACGTATTCCTACCTGTTTACCTTGGAAAGGTGGAATCGCTATTTTCTTAATATTGTCATTACCATGGTACTTGCTTGCAGAATGGAAAAGCCCTGGCTTCTTAAATTACTTTATTGTTGGTGAACACATTAAACGGTTTATTGTGAGTGGCTGGGAAGGCGATTTATATGGCACCGCACATAAGGAAATACGAGGCACTATTTGGCTGTATTGGGCACTTTCTGCATTACCTTGGACACCTATTTTGATGTATCAGGTTGCTCGCTTTTTCAAAGCGGGAGAAGAAGGGGTAGTAAGTGACAATGGGTATTTCGGTTTCTTGTGGTGTTGGATGCTATCACCACTGATTCTCTTTACCTTCTCGGGTAATATTCTATCGAGTTATGTTATGCCTGGCTTACCTGCCTTTGCACTATTAGTCGCGGGTTACCAAGGAAAGTTAAAGCTCCCTGAAAAGATATATAAAATTGGTTTAATCACGCCTGTACTTATTGTTATTGCTGCGTTATTACTTGGCTATAATCTAACGGGTAAAGAAGTTGAGAAAAATTTATTATCAACGTGGAGTCAACAAATTGAGGCGCCAGAAAGTCAGCTTGTATATTTGAATAAGCGTCCATTCTCTGCTCAGTTCTATTCAAATGGTAAAGCAAAGAAGGTGACAGGGTCACTTGGTGCGGTGTTGAATGAATTGAAAGAACCAACGTTTTTGGCTGTAGAAATAAATCATATCCCACAAGGTTTTATGTGGAATAAGAACCGTTGTGAATTAAGGGCCGAGTCGACTAATCGAGAACTGGTTTACTGCGCTCAATCTAACTCCGATGATGCGGTTGTCAATTTAAGGGATTGATATATAGGTATTTTAAGGTTGGTTGTTCTTTGTTTTATTATTCTATTAGAGATTGATATAGTAAGTTTGTTTGGTTTTTAGATATGCGATAGGGGTCTCGTTGGTTGTTTTTTAAACTGTGATGGAAACATCAATTACTACTTAAGTAGTATGAAATTATAGCGTCAGTATTTGATTAATTTTAAATTATTGGAGCCATCATTATGTATAAAGAACTACTCGGGATCCCTAAAGATCATGTTTTTGTTCGAACCGATATGAAGTGGGATATTGGTAAAAAGATAGACATTGATACGTTTTGGTACGATGAAAAAGATACTGCAGACCATATTGTTGCAAGGTATGTAGTTAAGGTGACTAAGTTTGTTTATCCACCCAAAAAGTCATTAATCAGCTTTAATAAATATACACCAGATAGCCTTTCGTTATTGGCTTCAGGTGAACTGCAGCATTAGGCTTTGTTTTTGAAAAGCGTAATTTCAAACTTTATATTCAAAGAGCCACAACAAACCCTGTGGCTCTTTTTTGATCTATTGTGTGTTGCTCACAAAGCTGGTGGTTTACTTGTGTTATTACTTGACGGTATTGTGACAAGCTGTGAAAGTAGAGCCATAGTCAACTGAATGCACCTAACTGTTCAGTCAGCGATACCGAAATTAAATTTACCACGCTATATGGTTTTCTGAATCTTCCCCAAGAAATTAATCAGCGTATAGCTATTTGTGGTGTAATAAAGATCAAAGGACGATAAAAATGATACCAAGAGACTCAACACTTCGTGTTGTAAGACCAACCGATAACCTCAAAAAAATAGCGCTGATGTACAGTAAAGCGCTTGGTTTTGAAATGGTGAAACAGTTTGATGACCATGATGGTTTCGACGGCGTTGTATTAGGGCACCCAAAGCACGCATACCATCTAGAGTTTACTCACCAGCGTGGTGTTACTGTTGGACAAGCATCTAATAGTGGTCATCAGTTAGTCTTTTATATCGCGTGTAGCCGAGAATGGGAGCGAGCATGCAGAAGTATGATTGATGAAGGCTTTAGCGTAGTTGAAAACAATAACCCTTACTGGGAAGGGGTAGGTAAAACCTTCCAAGATGTTGATGGTTATTGTTTAGTGCTTCAAAACAGAGATTGGGCTCTTTAACGTTAAATCTAATAAGCTGCAAACTGATTTCGTAAGCACAGGACTTTCCTGTGCTTTTTTATATACTCAAACCTTCGTTCTTTTTTTTTGTTTCTATTCTCATTCTTTAGCTGGCAGTGTTCGCCAATATCAACTTCAATTAGTGTAAACCTACTTGTAGGAGCTAAAATGAGAAGCCTATTTATTGTCATATTCATGTGTACGATTGTAAGCACCGTGCATGCTGAAACATTGTTAATGTCGCATGATATGTACATCGAACGCTGCCTGAGTACCTTTGGCGAAGATCCATTAACGAAACGTGTTTGTGAAAAACAATATCAAGATATTGAAAAAAAAGAGCTACAGCTTATGGCTCAAATTGATACAACTCAGAAAGAATTTAGCCTTGAAGGCGCACCTTCAGCACAGCCAATTGATAACGTGGAATAGATTACTCTCATGTTGCCTTAATGTGTTAAATGTTACATTTTGAGGTGGCTTAGATGTAATGCTAACAGTGTCTAAAGGGAATACAATTATTTTGAAAATTAGATAGGTAGTTCGATTTTTATTATGACGTGTTGTCGCCACTTTACTGGTTGTTGTTCAGGTTAGATTTAGCTCTTTCTCGTAATATTGTTTCTGTACTTATAATGAGGTAGAGATATTGAATACAATTATTAGTCTAATGTTTGTTTTATTTACCGTGTATGCCGCAGTTCGTGTATTTCGTTCATTCACAGTGAACAATTCGACAACAACATCTAATATTGATGGTGTGCTTGTTGAACCTAATAGCACCTATTTCCTTGCATCAAGTAGAGCGAAACTCATTAACTAATAGAGGGTTTAATATGTCTGTAAATGCACAACCTTCGCTATAGTCACTGAATTGAAAGTACTGAGTAAATATATTGTTATTGGATACGGTATGACGCTTTCAATGTTGACATTAGGCTGGGTAATGAGTGGCGCCGAAAGCTGGGCTTGGTGGTCACTAGTTGGATAAACTATGCCAAATATGCTTTTTGAGGTTCTATTGGCCATTGCTGCTATCTTAGTTGCAATTGGCTTGTATTCTGCTGCAGTAATGGCTTAATGATAAATGTATTATTAGCTAGATGTATTACTTGATGTATAGATTATTTACGAGCTCAAAATCTCTTGTGTTAAAATAACGCCAATACTTATTAAAGTATTAGGCGTTATTTTATATATTCATTTTAGTTTCTATTAAAAATAAATGCATCACAGGTATACCCAAGCTACCTCAAATTCTCGCTGAAACGAGCATCTTGAGGTAACTTGGGTATATATATTCAAGCCTTCCTATGCCTTATTTATCGTTGGTACCTAAAGGCAGGGTAACAATGACTTCTACACCTTTATTATCCGTTCTATTTCTAAGCATAATTTTGCCATTATGATATTCAGTTATGAGTCTCGCAATAAACAATCCCAATCCTAAATGAGGCTTATTTTGCTTGTCTTGGGTTCTAATTGAGATCATTGAGTTTAGTAATTGATCCGTCATGTTATCAGGCAGTAAAGGGCCATGATTACTGACGATTATAGAAGCGTATGTTTGTGCTTGAATCGTTTCACTAGAAAGGCTGACTTCAATTTCAGATTCGTTGTGGCTGAAATCTTCCGCATTAGCGATTAACTTATCCAAGAGCTGCGCAAGGTAATCAGGTGCACCTTCGATCATCACATTCACTTCGGGTACTTGCACTTTAAATTGTTGCTCAGGAAATGCCATTTGATAACCGTGCATACAGCCTGTTACTAGCTCATTCAGCGGGAATTTCTCTTTTTCTGCACCTTGAAGACTCTGCTCAATACGTGTAGCTTCCGTCATACTTGACAGGATCGTACTTAAGCGGTGAATACCATCTTGTGCCCGTGCGATATAGCGCTGTGAATCTTCATCTTGGTTATGCATTGAAAGGTTTTCAATTGAAGAACGTACTACCGCTACGGGGGTACGTAGTTCATGTGATAAGCGTGAAGATAGGTTCTCTAAATAATGATTATATTGCCCTAATCGCCCAACCATAGAAGCTAAACTTCGAGAAAGATCGGCAATCTCATCACTGCCCTTGGCTGGAGAAATGGTTTTCTGAATGCGCCCTTGGCTGTCAATTGACAGCTCAGCTTCGTCTCTTAATTGCCGAATTCGCGATGAAATATTTGAAGCGAATAAGAATAAGGTAATGGTTCCTATTGCCATAATAGCTAGAATAATATTAAACAACTTTTCTAAAGCACGATTACGCAATGTTTGGATGCCATTCGTCGATTCTTCAGCAACGACTGCCCCCATTACATTATTATCAAGCCAGATGGGGTAGGCTGCCGCTAATATCATGGCTTTTTTATCTTCAGAGAGTCGCCATTGTGAATAGCCTCTGCCTTGTAATGCTTGTGATATATGGACACCTTTAAGGTTTGCTGCATCCTGTTGAGAGTCGATAAACTGCTGAGGTGCTGAAATAAGAAATTTGTAGTACAAGGGATGTAATACATTTTGTTCAAATGCCGACCACCACGAATCATCATCTTCACTGTATTTTACAGATGAAGACCAAACACCATCAGAATCTTGAATGTCACCAGTTTGAGCCAATATTCGTTGATGACGGTCGATAACAGAGATACGCGAACTGTTATGTCCCATACCTTTTAAAATTTTATCTATTTCAGGTGATGGAACCAATACTGTTCCTAATCGATTAAGGTGCGATGTATTAGATGTGCCAATTATGGTATCAATAATACGATTACGGCTATTGTTTATATCGTAAAATGCAAAACCTAGTTTATTACCGAGCATCGTTAATGGAATTCGGAGCTCAAGGTTATAGCCGCTTTCTGTATTTTGCCAAAAGCCTTGAATATCACTGGCTGCCACTAAAGAAGCGGGATCGATCATGCTGGTATTATAACTTGTAGCCGAATCTTGATTATCGTCAGTGGGTTCTGTTATATGAAAAGCATTTACCCAGCCACTTTCATAAGGTGAAATAACATAACGTTGAAATTCACCGTTTGGCGATGTCATCGCAATAATTAAGTGATCACTTCGATCAACCCGTGTCGAATTTTTACGGCGCATAATCGGCGACTTATCATTTACCTCGAATACTGCGTAAAGGTAGCCTTGATATTTACCGACCATGTGTTTGAAGTTAATGCTGTTTGATGCGGAATAAGGACGACGGCTGAATTGTACATAATCACGACCATAATTGACCATCTGGCTATCGTAATCGTGCCAATCAGACAGTTTTCCATCTAGCTTGATCGGGTTTTGTAAGTCGTAAGCATACAGATCTTTACCTTTTTCGACCGATTTAAGAAAACTGGCTTGAAGATTAAACAGATTAGGGCGTTCATTTAATGCGGTTGCGACAGCACGAGTGGTGCCAATCAATGTTTGCTCTTGACCCTGACGAAGCAGTTTTTCCATTTCCCAAACATATTTATATCCAAGCCAAGGAAGTAACAGTAAGAAACTTGATATTAGAATGACTTTTGTGCGCAAACCAAGGCGTAATTGGGGAGTGAATTTCATCATTCTAGCTTTCATACGCACTTATACACCCCAGCGATAACCCATACCGTAAACGGTATGGATACAATCAAACTCGTTGTCACATTGAATAAATTTCTTGCGAATACGCTTCACATGAGAAGTTATCGTGCTGTCATCAACTACCACTTGTGCCGCCTGCATTAAGTCATCACGACTTTTAACATGGCCAGGGCGTTTAGCTAGCGCATAAATCATCCAGAATTCTGTCACTGTTAATTCAATAGGTTGGTGCTTCCAAAAAACCTGCATACGGTTTTGATCAATAGTCAGTGAACCTCGTTCAATTAACGACTCTTGCTCGGTAGGGCTTGCCATTACTTCACTGCGGCGAAATAACGCTGCAATACGAGCAATCAAATGCGGCAAGCTGATGTCTTTGGTGAGGTAATCATCAGCGCCCATGCGTAAACCACAAACCGTATCAAAATCACTGTCTCTAGCCGTTAAAAAGATAATAGGAACCGTTGAAGACATGGCTCGCAATGATTGGCATAGCGAAAAACCACCATCAATTTCATCTTGTAAGCCGATGTCTATGATTGCCAAATCGGGTAAACGTTCTTGAAAGGCGGTTAATGCGTCTGGGCGGTTATCGTATCCTTGAACGCTATAGCCATGCTTTACCAATACGTCGGTGTAGTTCTCACGGATGGCGACTTCATCTTCAACGATTGCAATTCTTTTCATGGGAACCTTGTTTCTCTTTTATATGTATTGTTTCTATGTGCTGACTATACAACAAAAAATGGACTAAAAAAGGGACGAAAACACATTGCCTTTTTTTCGCCACATTTGATCACCGCATTGCCATTTTCTTTCCTCTATATTGCCAGATCAACTTGCTTTAATGACTACATCGAAACGGCAACCCGCTTTGAAACGTTACTTCAATAAAGAATACGCGTTGCAGGTTACTCATAATAAATAAAACGATGAGGAATACATCATGAAAAAGCAATTAATTACAACTTTGGTTACAGCAGCACTTCTTACTTCAACAATGGCACCAACTGCTTATGCTAACCAAGCAGACCTGCAAACTGCAGACGAAACATATGTCGTTGGTGAGCAAGAGCAACTCATAGGATTAGGATCGGGTGCTGCTTTTGGGGCATTAGTCGGGGGCCCTGTTGGCGCTATTATCGGCGCAATGGTCGGCGGAATTGTTGGTACAGCTGTCGGGCAAGATGAGCATATTAAATCTCAAAACGAAGATATGGCAGAGTTAACTGCGCGCAATACTGAACTTGAGCGTGTAGATATTAACTATAACCAAGCTCAAATCGAGATCGCCCGTTTGCAGCAAGATTTGCAATTACAAAGTGAAGAACAACAAGCATTAATGCTCGAAGTGAATGTACATTTCCGTACTGGTTCATCAGATATCGAGCCGCTTTTCCAGCAACAACTTGATGAAATAGCAGAAATGATGAAGCAGTCACCAGAGATGAGTTGGCAACTCGCTGGGTATGCCGATCGCCGAGGTGATAGCCAGAAGAATTTTGATTTATCAATGCGCCGTGTTGATGCTGTTCGTGATTATTTGGAATCTCGTGGTATCGATACCGATCAGCTTCTTGTTGATGCCTATGGTGATTTAGAGCCATTAAAATCAGAACAAAACTTCGAAAATGATTTTTTTGACCGCCGTGTAACCCTGCGCAGCACTCAAGAGAATGTGTTTACAGCACATACATACCCATAAACAGATTGTATCTAATGACGTGTATTTAATTGAGTAGGCAGAGGAGATATTGATGAAATCAAACAAACCGGAGGCACCTAGTTGGGTGCTTCCAACTCTGATTATTTTACTGATTACCATGCAGCTATCAGTAAGGGCTGAAGATATAAGAGAGCCGCAAATAGACACACTTTACGGTGAAACATTGGAACTGGTTGATAACCAAGATCGAGAGAGCCCGCCTGAATGGCATGAATATGATGGGATGCAGCAACTCGCAGTAAGTAACGAATACATTCATCGGTTTTAATATTGAAAAAAGGATTTATTCAATGCTAGTTGCAAATATAAGTGACAATGTAACTAAGGTGGTGGGGTATTTGAATAAGAGTAAATCGTTCAATGATTGGGAGAGCATAACTTACGTTGCAGAGTGTAAGATAATCGCGTTTTGTCGGCGTTATTTAAAAGTGGATGAGGGGCAACTAATGTCGGCTTTTATGAGGTTGTCTGTAGTGCATTTCAGTATAATTTATTGCTAATCATTCATGTGAAATCCATCTAAATAAGTATCTAATCATTTTTGCTGCGAAAATGTCTGATCAGCTACTTATTCAGATCGGTATTAAATTCTTTAAAAAATATTAACTCGAGTGGCTAGTAGGTGCATGGCCCAGTACTTCACGTAAACGTTCTTGAACAACATCGACTAACACATCAGGCTGGAATTTAGAGATAAAACGATTACAACCGACTTTTTCAACCATGGCTTCATTGAAACTGCCACTCAACGATGTATTCAGTGCGATAAATAAATCATTCATGCGTGGGTCATTACGCACTTCATGTGTCAGCTTATAGCCGTCCATTTCTGGCATCTCGGCGTCGGTGAACATCATAAGAATCTCGTCTGTGACTGTTTTACCTTCATCACACCAACCTTTTAATAAGGTTAGGGCTTTCATACCATCGTTAGCTTCGATGACTTCAATACCCAGTTGAGACAAGGTATCGCGAATTTGACCACGAGCGGTAGATGAATCATCGACAATCAAGATCTTGCGACCATGAAGTTGATTAACAATGGTTTTATCTAAGACTTCATCCGATATTTGGATATTGTAATTAATGATTTCTGCTAATACTTTTTCGACATCCAGAATACTGACCAAACGTTGCATGCCATCACGTTCAATTTTAGTGATTGCGGTTAAGTAATTATTAGGTCCCACTTGTTCTGGTGGTGCTTGAATATCTTTCCACGTCATATTAACAATGTTCATTACCTGACCGACAAGAAATGCCTGAATAGTACGGTTGTACTCAGTAATAATGATATTGCACTCATCATTTTTTTCCATACTACGCATGCCGATTGCACTGCGTAGATCAATTACGGGAATGGATGTACCTCGAATATTGGCGACACCGCACACGCTGGGATGTGACCCAGGTAAAATATTCAGATGAGGAAGTTTAACGACTTCTTTTACCTTGAAGACGTTGATAGCAAAAAATTGGGATGTATTGAGTTGAAAGATTAAAAGCTCAAGCCGGTTTTGACCAACAAGTTGAGTGCGTTGATCAACTGAATCTAAAATATTGGTCATAATCTGCTTGCAATCCAAATAATTATTAAATTTATCAGTAAATTATAATGCGACGGTTAGGTAAAAGTCACGTTTTATATAAAAAAGATGAATAGTCTAATTTTGTTAAACATCCAAAGAAAGAGAATATTTTAAGTGCGATACTGCCGCATACAGATAAAATATTCCAGATATAACAGCCGACAGTGTTCCAAATCAAAGAATTTTCTGCTGCTTTTGATACGTTGTGGGAATAAGTAAAAATTGATGATTTTTCTCCAGTCATCCTTGAGCTACTGCCATTCGTGAATACGAAGAACAATAAATGTTCGGTCATTACTATAGTACATATCATTTTGATAAATATGATTACGGTCAATGATTAATAAGATGCAGTACCGAGAACCTTAAAGAGGCAATCAATGGTAAATGTCACGATAGATGGACAAATATTTCCTGTAAATGTGCAACAAACCCTACTTGAAGCTGCAGCTGACTGTAATATTGAAATACCGTCACTTTGTGGTCTTAATAAAAATGGCGAAAAAGTACCCTGTGAACTTTGTGTCGTCGATGTGGCTGGGCAAGGTATTCAACGTGCTTGTGAAATTCAACCCGTTGAGAACATGACTGTCACAACAGTGTCTGAAGAACTGTCGTCGCTTCGTCAAACAGCACTAAATCGTATTCTTTCTGATCACTATGCTGATTGTGAAGCGCCGTGCCAAACAGCATGTCCTGCTGGCGTAGACATTCAATCTTATCTTTACCATATTTCTCAAGATGATCATGTTAAAGCTGTAGAGGTGATTAAACGAACACTGCCTATGCCGTTATCCATTGGTCGTGTCTGTCCTGCATTTTGTGAAACCGAATGCCGTCGTGGGTTAGTCGATGAGCCAATAGCCATTCGTCAGCTTAAACGACATGCAGCCGATATAGATCTTGCTGCACAAGAAAATTATGTACCGCCAAAGAAAGCATCAAAAGGTATGTCCATTGCAGTTGTAGGTAGTGGCCCTGGCGGCTTAACGTGTGGCTATTACCTAACAAACGAAGGCTACGATGTAACGGTTTTTGAATCGATGCCTGAAGCGGGTGGTTGGTTACGTTACGGTATACCTGAATACCGTTTGCCTAAGGCTATTTTGGCAAAAGAAATTGAGCTAATGTGCCGAAATGGCATGCAAGTACTGACCTCTAAGAAGTTAGGCGATGATTTCACACTCACGCAACTCACTGAAGATTATGATGCGGTATGCCTTGCAGTTGGTGCCTCGCAAGCCGTAGAAATGACTTATACCGGTAGTGATCTTAATGGCTGTTATTTAGGTGTCGATTACCTGAAAGATTACGTCACTGAAGGTCGTTATATTACGGGTAAAAAAGTAGCCGTTATTGGTGGTGGTAATACTGCAATTGACTGTGCACGAACAGCTGTACGTGACGGTGCTGATACCACGCTTATTTACCGTCGTACACGTGATGAAATGCCCGCTGAAGATTATGAAATTGTAGAAGCTGAGCATGAAGGCGTTAAATTTCACTTTTTAACAAACCCTGTTGAAAATATTGCTGACGCGAATGGTCACGTATGTGAAGTTAAGCTAGAGAAAATGGCACTGGGTGAGGCTGATGCATCTGGTCGTCGTCGACCGGAGCCGACAGGTCAATACTTTACCGAAGCGTTTGATACCGTTATTGCTGCGGTTTCGCAAAAGCCTGATTTAAGCTTCATGGATAAAGAAGAATTAGAGCTGCCATTAACGCGCTGGAATACTCAAGATGCTAATCCGAATACCATGCACTCTGGTTTAGGTAATGTATTCAGTATTGGTGATTTCCGTCGTGGACCCGCAACAGCCATTGAGGCGGTTGCAGATGGACTCATTGCTGCAGAGGCGATTGACCGTTTCTTCGACGGTGATATGGAAAACATTCCAGTTAAGCTTTTTAACTCTCAAAAAGAGCGCAAGTTAAAGCAGGTTGCTCCTGAGCAGTTTGTAGAGATTAAAAAAGTAATGCGTTCTGTAATGCCAGAATTGAGCACGAAAGAGCGAGAGTTAAGCTTTAGTGAAGTTGAAACGGGTTTTAACAATGACGAAGCAATGCGCGAAGCGGCACGTTGTTTAGAGTGTGGTTGCCAAGCAAATACCGATTGTAAGTTACGTGACTATGCAACCGAATATGATGTTGCAGAAACCGAACTAACCACTGAGAGTTGCCAGAAATTCCATGTAGATGATAGCTCTGAATTCATTGTATTCGACGCTAACCGTTGCATTAGTTGTGGTCAGTGTGTTGAAGCCTGTAATGAAAAAGCGGTTCACGGTACATTGAGTTTCGCCAAAAATGCTGATGGTTCAAGCGCAAGCCGCCCTGAATGCCGCCCTGGCTTTGATAAAGGCTATAGCATGGGTGATTCGAACTGTGTTCAATGTGGGGCATGTGTTCAAGTGTGTCCTACTGGCGCACTGGTCGATAAGCGAGATAAGTCGCAAGGTCGAATCGAAATGCTGAAGCCAGTTGAGACGATTTGTACCTATTGTGGTGTGGGTTGTAAGCTGACGATGTATGTCGATGAATCATTAAATCAGATTCGTTATGTGCAAGGCGTAAAAGACTCGCCAGTAAACCAAGGAATGTTATGTGTTAAAGGACGCTTTGGTTTTGATTTTGTAAATAGCAAAGAGCGTTTAACAACCCCGTTAATTCGTAAAAATGGTGAACTACAGCCAGCTAGCTGGGAAGAGGCTATTTTGCTGGTCGCTGACAAATTCAATGCGATTAAAGCAGAAAGAGGCGGCAATGCGTTAGCGGGTTTCTCGTCGGCAAAAACCACCAATGAAGATAACTTTGCTTTCCAGAAGTTTATTCGCCGTGAGTTAGAAACAAATAACGTCGATCACTGTGCGCGTTTGTGTCACGCATCTACAGTTACAGGGCTAGAAGCGTCAATTGGTAGTGGTGCGATGACTAATGACATTCCGAGCATCAAATTCTCTGATGTGGTGTTTATCATTGGTTCTGATACGACATCGGCACATCCGATCATTGCATCTCATATCAAACAAGCGATTCGTACGGGTAAAACACGATTAATCGTGGCGGACCCTAAGCGCATTGATATTGCTGAACATTCTGAATTGTATGTTGCACATCGCCCAGGTACCGATGTGATGCTAATGAACGGTATCATGCAGCAAATCATCAAAAATGGCTGGCATGACCAAACGTATATCAATGAGCGAACAGAAGGCTTTGAAGCATTAAAAGCAGAAGTCATGCTTGATAGCTATGCCCCAGATAAAGTTGAATTGATCACGGGCGTGAAAGCGCAAGACGTTATTAAAATGGCGCAGATGATTGGTACTGCTAATCGTACCGCAGTGTATTACTCGATGGGTATTACGCAGCATACAACGGGCCATGATAATGTACGTTCTGTAGCTAACTTGCAGATGTTGTGCGGTAACATTGGTATTGAGGGTGGTGGTATTAACCCATTACGTGGTCAATCTAATGTGCAAGGTGCTTGTGATATGGGGGCACTACCAAACAACTTCCCTGGTTACCAGAAAGTACAGGTTCCTGAAATTCATGCCAAGTTTGCCAAAGCGTGGAATAAACCCAACTTACCGAAAGAGGATGGGTTAACCCTAACCGAGATTATCGATGCAGCATGTCATGATCAGGTGAAAGGTTTATATGTAATGGGTGAAAATCCAGTTCTGAGTGATCCTAACCAAGCGCATGTACTAGAAGGCTTAGAGAAATTAGATTTCTTAGTGGTACAAGATATTTTCTTAACTGAAACTGCGCAATATGCGGATGTCGTTTTACCGTCATGTTCTTTCGCCGAAAAATCAGGTCATTTCACGAATACTGAACGCCGTGTTCAACGCATTACTCCTGCGGTTAATCCTCCAGGTGAAGCAAAGGAAGATTGGTGGATCATTCAAAGCATTGCAAATGCAATGGGGAGTGATTGGGCGTATCAATCAGTAAAAGACATTACTGAAGAGATCACCCAGTTAACGCCACAATATGCGGGTATTCACTGGGATCGTGTCGGTAGAGATGGCCTTCAATGGCCGTGTAACGACAACGCACCTGACGGTACGCGTGTTATGCATACCTCTCAATTTACGCGTGGAAAAGGGGAGATGGCTGCTATCCCATTCCGTTACGCGGCTGAGTTACCTGATGCAGAATATCCACTTATTTTGACAACAGGACGTTTATTAGAACAATTCCACACTGGCACCATGACAAGAAAAACCCGAGGGTTGGATAACTTGGCTGGGCCTCGTGCAATGATTTCGGTTGTTGATGCAGAGCGTCTGGGTGTACGTAATGGTGAGATGCTAAAAGTGTCGACGCGTCGTGGCAGTATTGAAACTCCCGCATTTGTTACCAAGCGTATGCAAGAAGGTGTGGTATTTGTACCGTTCCATTTTGCTGAAGCGCCTGCAAACCGTTTAACGACGACAGCAACGGATCCTCATGCGAAGATCCCTGAGTTCAAAGTGGCAGCGGTTAAAATTGAAAAAGTACGAGTGTTAGTGGAAACCTGCTAATACTGTCAATTTGTAGCTGCGAAATCATTCAATGTATTAAATGAATGGTTTAGCATTATCGATATAGTGAGAGTCTAGAACCATCAATAGCACATGCTTTTGATGGTTTTTTTTATGTGGAATATGAAATAGTGTATTTTTTGTTCGATTGAATTTGGAAACTTAAATTCCATATTTAATAGTGTGGTAAAGGTGATTTTGCACACTATAGAAGTGCGTAAAGGAATAAAAGAATGGTCTATTAGAGTTTTTAAATCTAAAAGTACACTTTGTAACTATTTCTTACAATTTACACACCACTTAACAACTGATTAACAAGTTTTGTTTAAGTGTCCATATTGCAGGTGGTTGCAATGTTACAGGATGTAAAATTGTGAAAAATTAAGTAATTAAGGGTAACGGCCATCATATGTCTTAGTATGAAAATAAATCAGAAAGTGGGAAAATACCCCTGTCAACGCGGTTTTATCTTGAAGGGACGCTTTCTATTAGTGAGGTTGTTATGAAATTTGGTTTTATTCTACTTTTATCAATTGTAGCTGGTGTACTTTCAGGCGAGCATTTCCACTCATTTATGGTCGGCTTTGGAATTGCAGCAGTCGCTGTAGGCACAGGTTACTGGTTAGCTTTTCGCTCGACACGTTATCCTCAATTAGCGGCTTTACTTCTTTTAATGGGAGTGGTTGCGAAAATGGGCGTGACAGTGGTAGGTGTGATGTGGAGCCTTGAAGCAAACTTGATCAATTCACCGTTTGTATTTTCTTTATCGTACTTATTCTTCTCGATTGTTGCGACTTACTTGTATTTCACGCTTCGTGAATTCCAAATGAATCGTACTGCTAAAATGAATGCATTGGAAACTCAAGCGGCATAATAAGTACAGATTACACAACAACGAAGAGTTATCTCGATGGCTATTAGTTATAAAAACCTTTAGCTATAAAAACATTCCATAGAAAAGGGGCTGATTAATAATCAGCCCCTTTTTTGTATTTGCGTGTATCTCGTCGTGAGATTAGCGAGCAGTAAAGTCGTGTTGTTTGCCCATTTGAATAACATGCTGCACCTGATTATCATCAGTTAGCAATGTGATATTCGCTTTATAACCTGCTTTTAACTGACCATATTCGTGGTCAAGTTTTAATGCTTTTGCTGGGTAGAGGCTAGCCATACGCAATGCTTCATCACGTGTAAGGCCAACCTGATCAATAAGGTTTCTTACACCTTCAATCATGGTAATTGCAGCACCTGCGATAGTACCGTCGGCATAATGGCACTTTCCATCAGTTACGTAAGCCGTTGTTCCAGCCATGTCGTATTCGGTTAAGTCTGTGCCTGCTGGATTAACGGCATCTGTTACCATAAATAGCTTTTCACCCATTAGTTGGTGGGCAATACGAACAGATGCGTATGAAGAGTGAATGCCGTCAACAATGATGCCAGCATGTGGCTTTTTATCGAAAATATAACCGACAGCGCCTGGTTCACGAGAGCCAAGTGGCGTCATCGCATTATATAAATGCGTAGCCATTGTGATGCCATCTTTTTCAGCAAGCTCTTCATATGTCGAGTTAGTGTGACCAAGTGACACTGTAATGCCAGCCTGTGTCAAAATATCGATAACGTGCTGCGAGGTGTTTTCTGGTGCAAGTGTTATTACGCTAATTTTATCTGCATTATCAGCAAGGTAGTATGCTGTTATTTCATCAAGTTCACGAATTAAGTGCTCTTGGTGCGCTCCTTTTTTAGCTTTATTAATAAAGGGGCCTTCAAGGTGTAAACCCAATACGCCTTCTTTACTTGGCTCATTAATATCTGCAACCATATCAATAGCTTGCTTCATTGATTCAGTTTGACTAGTAATAAGAGTTGGTAAATACTGCGTCGTGCCGCTTTTAAGGTTAGTTGCGTTCATTACATCAAGTGTTTCTTTTCTGATGTCAGTATTAAGCAATACGCCGCCACAACCATTTAATTGAATATCAATAAAGCCAGCAGTTGCTAATAAGCCATTAGCATTGAAAGTTCTTGCAGGTAATTTTGCATCTTTCATCGAAACGATAGACGTTATAGTGTCTTGTTCAATGATAATCGCTTGGTCTAGAAGGGTCGTGTGACCATCAAAAACATTAACATGCGTTAGTGCAAACATAAGCCTCTCGTTATTATCCGCTTAGTAACTGCTTTCTGGTTATTGTGAATAAACGCAATCACTCAGTTGCAGAGATATGCTGAAGATGAACTCCGCATAATTATAGTTAAAGATGGGATTGCATTGTTACAACAGCAGGCCCGTTCAAATTTGTTGGAGTTAAGAGTAAATCTTAATTCTCGATAGAAAATAAGATATATGAAAAAGGGCGCTGTAGTCAATAATACGAGTTGATTTAAAGGTGTATATTTAGCTTTATATCAAAGTATTGGTTCTAAAATCTCACATTTCGTATGTTAAATGAGCAATTGTGGCCATTGGCACTTTGTTTGTTTCTATAGTGACTCAAAAGGTTTCCAATGCTCAAAAATAAAGTCAATCAGTGCTTGAGTGCGTTCTGACAGTAGCTTTCTTTGTGGATATAGCAGTGCAACGTCAGATCCTTCCATTTGCCAGTCAGGAAATAATTGAATCAACTCGCCATTCTCAAAGGATTTTTTTGTATACCATTCAGGAAGGCGTGCAATGCCCAACCCTGCAACGGCAGCACGATGGATAGTATCTAGCTCGTCAGATTGAATGCGTGCATTCGGAATGAACTTTACACTTTCGCCACTAATATGGTTGAACACCCATCGTTGCTGAGGGCTTGGTGATAACAGATCGTAACGTACTAATTGGTTAGGGTGGGTTAGGTCTGGTTTATCATTTAGGTAGTCAGGGGTCGTACATATTACCGATGGGTTATGTGACAAACGTTTTGCGACCCAATCAGAAGCAGGCTGATGACCAAAGCGTAAGGCAATATCAATATCACCGCGAAGGTGGTAATTATTTTGATTCCCTAACTGGAAGCGTATTTGTACTTTAGGATGTAGCTTTGCAAACTCTAACGCTAAAGGACCAATTTGGTGCTTGAGTGGAATAATGGGAGCATTGATAACAATAACGCCAGAAAAGTCTTCCTTTTCTTTATCGACGCTTTCAAGTCGAAGGTGAATATCATCAAATACAGTCGAAAATTGCTGAACAAGTAGTTGCCCATCTTTCGTTAAACTCATATCTTTTGCATGGCGCACCAATAACTTGCGGCCAGTATCGGTTTCAAGTTGTTGTATTCTTCTGCTTAGCGTGCTGGTCGGAATGGCTCTTTGTCTGGCGGCTGATGCGAAACTTCCGGCTTTTACGACGGTAAGGAAAAGGTCTAAATCATCCAGTTTCATTTAAGATCCCATTTATGAAATGATGAGGTTCATTATATCCTGTTTTCGTAACGGCAAACTTGTTTTATTTTAGGCTCCGTTTTAGTTATGGGGGAATGTATGTCACCTAAAACAATTTTTACCAGCGTAGCACTTGTTATTGCATTGGGTTCATTAGAAAAAAGTATTGTTACCACACCTTTGCCTATTATTGGGGCGGAATTAAATGCAGGGCAGGCACTCACATGGGTGATTACGGCTTATCTACTTGCAGCAACGGCTGTTTTGCCTGTTTATGGCAAATTAAGTGATATTTTTGGACGCGTAAAAATGCTGAACATCAGTATTTTACTGTTTATTATTGGCTCTGTTGCTTGTGCATTATCACAAGACTTAACACAGTTAATTGCCTCACGGGTGTTACAAGGCATTGGTGGTGGTGGTTTAATTGCCTTAGCATTCACAGTGATCGCAGATAGTATTCCTGCCCGTGAAGTAGGGAAATATCAAGGCTATATTTCAATCGTTTATGCTGTATCCAGTATTGCAGGACCTTTGTTAGGTGGGTATTTTTCTGAGCAGTTATCATGGCGTTGGATTTTCTGGATCAATATTCCATTAGGCGCTATTGCGGTATGGATGATAAACAAAAACCTAAGGCACCTAAGTGTTAAACGCGCATCAAAGTTTGATTGGAAGGGCGCAGGTTTATTAATGACAGCAACCACATTGTTATTGTTATTAATATCACCAGAAGCCAGCCTTGATGCAACGATTGCCAGCATTGCGTTATTTACCGTTATGTTGCTATTAGTGTGGGTTGAACGAAAAGCGGCAGACCCTATTTTACCAGTAAGATTGGTATCGTTACCGGGCTATGTTATTAGCGTGCTTTTGATTTTATGTTCCCAGTTACTGATGTTTGCAGTATTGGTTTACCTTCCGCTTCAAATGCAATGGCAAAAAGGGATGACAGCGTCAGGCAGTGGCCTGTTGATGATGATCTTTATGTTTAGCATCACAACAGGTGCCTATTTTGGTGGTAAGCAAATTGCTAGAAAAGGCTACTATAAGCGCTTTGTTGTTGTCGGATTTTTACTCTCGGCAATTGCGTTATGGCTATTACACTTTGACCTGTATTTATCAGCGGCATTGGCGGCGGCAGGGCTTGGCTTAGGACTTACTTTGCCAGCATTAAGTGTCGTTGTTCAAAACGTATTACCAGCAGAAGATCGTGGTATAGGTATGTCATTGTTTGGCTTTGGGCGAGAACTTGGTGGCGCTATCGGTGTCGCGATCTGTGCCACTATATTCCATAGCCAGGTGCCAGTTGTACTTGCAGAAGGTGGTGATAATACACTTGCTCATTTTGCCCCAGAGGCATTAGCGCAGGGTTTTAGTATGACCTACGCGGGTATGGCTGTTGTTGCTGTTATTGCCTTTCTGCTCGCTGTGTTTGCAATGAAAGGGCAAGCGTTATCATCAGACATAAAACCACATGCAGTAAAAGACAAATAGCCTAACAGTTGATGATTTGTATGTTGCAGCATAACGGCTAATCATTCATGTCTTAAGGCATGAGTGTTATTCTCGCATCTCTTATCATAATCAGGCAGAATGCTTGGCTTTATTTCTAGTACTCATTTTCAATGTATGCAGTCTTAATGTGTATATTGTAATGATCTGCCTATTGCACAATGACGAGGTGTGTCATGTATTGGTCTGATTGGCCGTTTCTCTTATCTAGCGCGTTAACACAATTAACAATAGGCGCCTTTATTGTGTTGGCATTTGTCATTCTTAGCGGAAAGTTATGCTTTGGGCAAAGCGATCGTGTACATAAAACTATGCCTGTGTTTTGGCTTCTGCTATTCGTTGCTTTAACATTACGTGAAGCAAGCTTAATGGTAGACCAAGTTTACTCAGTATCTACATTTGGCACTGAAGTACTCATGGTAACGGTATTCTTTGTACTGGCAAATGTGTACTGGTTTGCTGAAAAAAACTTGTTTGGATCTGACCGATTTAGAACTCTGCTACTGGTTGTTGCGTTAGTGAGTGGTTTGGTTTACCTAACACATGGTTTAATTGTTAGGACTGATCAATGGCTAATTGCCAGTCATTTCATTGCCACGACATTATGCGGCGGAACGCTTTTTGCCCATACTTTATTGGTGAAGGCTGAACATAAAGTTGAAGAGGTAAATCGCTACCTTCCTATTACTGGTGCTGTGATTGCGGTGATTTGCTTACTAACAGGGTTGCCGCAAGTGGGGGAGCTAGCAGCACGTGTCGACAGCCACAGTGAGTTAGGTCCATTTATTGCACAGGTTATGAGTTTAGGCTTGTTATTAGCAGCAGTGGGCGTATGGCTAATGCCGTTACTAACGCGTAGTAAACCTGTGTTAGGTATCATGACTTTTGCACTTACCTTAATGCTATGTTCATCATATCTAGCGGCTGTAGGTTATACGCTGGTTTGATGTTGTACTTGGTTTAATATTGTTATTAAGTGACTTAACGATCGGTTCATCTTAACGGTGAACCGGTCGTTTTTTCTGAGATGTAATAAATAAAATGAAGAAATAGCGTGTTACTTTATAATCTTCAATATCTGCTTGAATCGCTCACCTTGTGCTATTGCTTGTAATTCAAATAGCACCATTTCAGTACAAGATAGCTGCGCGCCTGCTTGCTGCATTTTGTTTAATGCAATTGTCTTATTTTGCACATTTCTTGACGATACAGCATCGGTAATCACTTCTACGCCATAACCTGCATCTAATAAATTCATCACGGTTTGATACACACAAATATGCGCTTCGATACCAACAACAAGCACATTTTTACAACCCGTCGCTTCTAATGCAGAGACAAATTCAGCCGTTTGGTATGCGCTGAATGTATTTTTCACAATAGGTTCTTTATTGGGAAGGTTATCTGAAACTTCTGCAATAGTACCACCGAGCTTATCGGGTAACTGTTCAACCCAAAGAGTGGGTAAATCGAGAATAGCAGCACCTTTAACCATGGTTTCTAAATTACTGAATAGGGCATCTTTATCAGCCATGATTTGAGCCAATTTGCCTTGAACATCAATGATCACGAGCGCGGTATTGTTAGCATCAAGCATAGTATCGTCCTTATTGAAGTGTTGTAATTCAGATCCTTAAATCTGCTTAGGTATACCCAAGCTACCTCAAGATGCAGGATTCAGAGTGATCTCAGCGTATTTAATTCAAGGAAAATGTGTGTAGGAATGGCATTCCCTTTCAAGCACATTTGACACAGAAGTAGATACGCTGAATCACTCCCAAAGGGCGAGTTTTGTTGGACTATATGCGGTGTTACTTATTTTCAACGTAGAACGACTAGGTCTATAAATAAGTGCCTTGCCTAGAGCCCAACAAATTCTCGCTGAAACGAGCATCTTGAGGTAACTTGGGTATATATCATACAACTATTTCCATTATTGACTATTAGACTTTAGCTGAATACGTCAGCCATTGAATTTAAGTTAGGTTATGACGAGTTTTTTCAGTACTAATAAATTAATAAATAAGCTAAATCTATTAATTGCTTCAATGTAATTATAGCTTTGTTCTGTTAGCGTTAGTCACCCAAAAATTACAGCCCGCTTCTTATGAAATTAACGCAATTAAACGCATTTAAAGCTGTTATTGAATGCCAAACGGTGACTGCAGCCGCAGAGCGACTCAATTTAAGCCAACCCGCTGTAAGCCGCCTACTTTCAGGGCTTGAACAACGCTTAGGTTTTAATTTATTTATCCGTAAGGGTAACCGATTAGTCTTGAGTGACGAAGGTGAGGCGTTTTACTTAGAAGTCGCAAAAGTCTTTGAAGCTGTGTCAGGCCTTGATAGTGCAGCTGATTCTATTCGTGCACATCGTTTTGGCAGTTTAAATATTGCCGCGATGCCCTTGTTATCAAATGCTTTTCTTCCGCGTATCTTAGCGACATTTTTAAAGCAATCGTCACGGATGAAAGTCGGTTTTAAAACGTATCGTTCTGAAGATGTGGTTCGTCGGGTACAAAGCCAAACAACGGATATTGGTTTTGCATTTATTGATGAGCAGCTCGCGGGTGTTAAAGCACAAAAAGTAGAAAGTGAATGCGTGTGTTTGTTACCTGCATCATCACCTTTAGCCAATAAAATGTCGATCGATATCTATGATATTGCAGATCAGGTACTTATCCGTCATGAGAAAGACATTACGCAGCGGCGTATTGATCAGTTATTACGCCGTTATAATTTATCGACTATCGAGCATATTGAGGTGTCATTAGCGAGTACCGCTGCTGCATTGGTGCGTGAAGGTGTTGGTATCGCCATTACTGATCCCTTTACGGCTCATATGGCGAGCGAGCATTGTGATGTTGTAATGCGTCCGCTTACGTTCTTACTGCCTTTTGAGTTCGATATTTTATATCCCGCCCTTAAGCCGATTCATCGCCATGCAGAGTTGTTCATAGAGCAGTTTATGTTGCTAGCCGATGAAATGAATATCTACCTAAAAATTGGCTCTATGCGCGATTTAAACAATGATGATACGGAGATACATCACAGTTAACCTTGTGTTGTATGTTAGAACTGTTTACTTTTAAATTTCATAATTATCATGGCCTTATGCTTGCTGTGTTTGTAGAGTATTACATTTTTGCATAGTGCTGAAAGGGTTTAGCATTGGTCAATATTCATTGTATTTCTTAGTCTGATTTCAAGATCAAACAAACAGAAAATAAGGAAGAATGATGTCCAATCGAGTCTCTATCATTGGGTCTGGTAATGCAGGGTTAACCGCGGCGTATCACTTTTCATTACATGGCGCGAAGGTGTGTTTATACGGGGCAATAGGTTTTGATCAACCGCTTACTGATATCGAACAACGTGGTGGTATTGAAGCATTAAGTTCATTTAATGATGTGTCATTGGCTTATGCTGGTTTCCAAGCCATTGATACCATTAGTCGTGATTTGGCTGAAACCGTTGCGTATTCTGATTTACTGATTTTACCTGTTCCTTCATTTGCACAAGAACCGTTATTCATTGAGATGTTACCGCATTTGCGTGACGGTCAAATAGTGATGTTAATGCCGGGTAATTATGGTTCATTGGTGCTTAATCGTATTAAAGCAGAGCAGGGTTATGGTGATCTCGATATCACCTTTGTGGATGCAATCTCAATTCCATGGGCGACTCGTATTGTTGGTCCTGCAGAGCTTGCGATTCTGGGAATGAAAGAGTTTCTACCTGTTGCCGCTTTTCCTGCCTCTAAAACAGATGACGCTATCGCTAAATTGCAACCTGTGATGCCATTACCATTAAAAAAACTCGATAATGTCATTAATGCTGGTTTAGAGAACATCAACTTTGGTGGGCATCCACTGCTTACAACTTTGAGTATGGGGTTACTTGAAAATTTTGATGGGCAGTTTAACTATTACAAAGATTGCTGTTCTATTTCAACAGCGAAAGCGGCAGCAGTAATGGAAAGTGAGCGTATTCAGATTGGTAAAGCATTAGGACTTGAATTAATCCCTGAGCTTGATGCTATGAATGCGTTGTATGCCATGGAATGTGAAAATGTGTATGAAGTGAACCGTACATCAGAAACACATGGAAAACTGAATAGTGCCCCTAATTCAGCGTCTAACCGTTATATCACGGAAGATGCTGCTTATCTTTTAGTGCCTTGTTACGAATTAGGACAGTTGACAGGAGTGAATACACCGCTCGTGACATCATGCCTGCATATTGATAATGCCTATAACGACACTGACTATTTTAAAGAGGGGCGCACCTTAGAAAAAATGGGATTATCAGACATGTCAGTAAAAGAAATCATGGACTTTGTTGCATAAATAAGAAGGTGGAATACCACCCACAATATGGGGCTCTGAGCCCCATTAAATAAGGACATCCTAATGACGAAATTTAAGTTTCCCTCTGCCTACACAATTTTAATGATCTTAACCGTTTTAATGGCCGCGCTGACTTGGATCATTCCAGCAGGGCAATACCAAATGGTGATGAATGAAACCCTCGGTAAAATGGTACCGTTAGTGGGTTCATTTGAAACCGTTGCTGCTAATCCGCAGGGTATTGTTGAAGTATTGATGGCTCCTATTCAGGGTTTTTACGATCCAGCTAGCTATGCAGCTCGTGCTGTTGATGTCGCACTATTTGTATTGGTAATTGGCGGGTTTCTTGCCGTTGTGACCCGTACCGGTGCTATTGATGCAGGTATTGCTGGCACAATGAAGCGTTTAGATGGACGTGAAAAGTGGATGATTCCTATTCTTATGGGATTATTCGCAATGGGTGGGACTGTTTATGGCATGGCGGAGGAAACCATTCCTTTCTATGCTTTGTTAATCCCAGTAATGATTGCTGCGGGCTATGACAGTATCGTCGGTGTTGCCATTATTATGGTGGGAGCTGGAATTGGTTGCTTAGGTTCAACCATTAATCCATTTGCGACGGTTATTGCATCGAATGCGGCCGAAATTAACTTTATGGAAGGCATTATTTTACGCGCCGTTATTCTCGCATTAGGCTGGATCGTTTGTGTGGTTTATGTGATGCGTTATGCCGCGAAGGTAAAGCATGACCCATCAGCCTCACTTGTTGCTCATCAAAAAGAAGACAATGAACGTCATTTTTTACACAGTAAAGAACAACAAGCGCCAGAGCTTACTGGTATTCGTAAAGCCGTATTAGCAATATTCGGTTTAACGTTTGCCGTCATGATGTGGGGTGTTTCTATCGCAGGCTGGTGGATGGCTGAACTATCTGCGCTATTTATCGGTGCAAGTATCATTGTCGGTTTTGTCGGCCGATTATCTGAAGTTGAAATTACCGATAGCTTCATTGAAGGTGCACGAGATTTACTGGGTGTCGCCTTAATCATCGCCATTGCTCGCGGTTTAGTGGTCGTAATGGATAATGGCAATATCACACATACTATTTTGAATTATGCTGAAGGTCTTCTAGGTGGTTTACATGAAATCGCCTTCATTAATGCGATTTATTGGATTGAAGCGGTACTTTGTCTTGTTGTTCCGTCATCTTCTGGTCTGGCTGTTCTTTCTATGCCAGTACTTGCACCGTTAGCTGACTTTGCAGGGGTTGGACGCGAGCTTGTTGTGACGGCTTTTCAGTCAGCATCTGGTTTACCCAATTTAGTAACGCCAACATCGGGTGTGGTAATGGGGGGCTTAGCTATTGGTCGTGTAGCATACTCATCTTGGCTTAAATTCATTGGCCCTTTAATTGGTATGCTGAGTTTGATGGTAATGGCGTTACTAAGCTTGGGTGTTGTAATTGGTTAATAATAAGTTTGTTTAACACTGTGGCGTAACCTTAACGGGTTGCGCCATCTCGTGTTTTCAAATGAGGCTTCACGTTATAATAGCTGTGTATATTACTAATGTTATTTTCAATGGATCGCAGCATGACACAGCACTTTAAAGGCAAATACGAAGTAGAGTTAAAATACAAATTAACCTCAAAAACACAGTTTTTATCATATTTACAGGGCATGAATCCAGAGATTATGTTGGAAGATAACCTTGAACATGATTGCTATTTTGACTTTGTAGGCGGCAGCCCGCTAAAAGAGCAAAATAAGAGTGTTTGTATTCGTAATATGCAGCCATCTGGTATTAAATTATGGATTGTAAAAGGCCCTGAAGCCGATCGGTGTGAGGCTGTAAATATTACTGATAGTGATAAAGCAAAAAGCATGTTGCTAACGATGGGGTTTAACCTTGTTTTGGAATTGAGGAAGACCCGAAGCATCTATTTTATAGGTAAATTTCACGCAACCGTTGATCACTTGGAAGGGCTGGGGGATTTTGCTGAACTTGCTATCATGACTGACGATGAATCAATGCTAGGTCAATATAAGCAAGAATTACTCGAGTTGGCAGCCAAGTTAGGATTGACGGATGCACAATTGGAAAGCCGCTCTTACCGCGAGATGCAAACACTGCAAGGTTAGAAGTATTAGGTAATATATTCATTGCAAAGAAAAACCGGGCATCTAGTTTTATTCTAGTTTGTCCGGTTTATTCATTTCTGTTTACTTATGTCAATATAACGGCAAATTAGCGCGTTAAATAGGTATACATAAAGTCAGTGATGCTCACCATATCGGCAATGGCAATATATTCTTCAGTGGTATGTACTTTTGCCATACCTGTTGAAAGGTTAACTGTTTTTAACCCTTTTTCATTGAAGATGTTTGCATCGCTTCCGCCACCAGTAGAGTTGGTTTTAGGCTCAACACCATTAGCAGAGAAAGCCGCTTTTATATCATCAATAAATACGTCGTTATCATCAATGTTATAAGCGTTATATGCACGAGTTGATACGATATCAATTTGTGCACCGTGCTTTTCAGCCGCGGCTTCAAATGTTGTTACCATGTGTTCAACTTGGTTCGCTAATTTCACATCATTCAAAGAACGCGCTTCTGCTTCGATATATAAAGCAGGCATTACAATGTTAGTTGCTTGGCCGCCTTGAACAACACCAATGTTTGCTGTTGTTTCTGCATCAATACGAGATAGCTTCATTTGGCCAATTGCATCAGCAGCAACGGTTAGCGCATTGATCCCCGTTTCTGGTGCTAAACCAGCGTGGGCAGGCTTGCCTGTGATATTGATTTTTAGATTTTGCTGACCAGGTGCAGTTGTAATAATAGTGCCAATAGCGCCGCCTGAATCAAGCACAATAGCTTCTGTCGATTTAACGAATGACATGTCGAAGTGTTTTGAACCGTGCAAACCACCTTCTTCATAGACAGTGAAGGCGATCTCGATAGTCTTATGGGGTAAATTGTTAGCTTTGATACAACGAACCGCTTCCATTATCGCGGCAATACCTGATTTATCATCACCACCAAGAATTGTGTCACCCTTCGAGCTGATAATGCCATCGACGATAATTGGCTCTATGTCATTACCTGGTGCAACGGTATCCATATGGCAACTTAGTACAATACTACCTTCAAGCGAGCCTGGTAGCGTTGCGTAAATGTTGAAGCCATTCGAAATATTTTCAGGTACTGGTAATTTAGTAACGTCGAAGCCAATACCGCCCAGTTGCTCTGCAAGGGTTTCAGCGATAGCTTTCTCGTTTTGGGATTCACTGTTGATCTTAATAAGCTCGATGAAATGTTCGATCAATCTTTCTTGGTTAATGTTAGTCATGATTATGCTTTTTTAGGAACAGGAGTTAGTACTTTAAACTGAAGTAACCCTGTTTTTAGCTGTTTGAGGTCAATAAAATGGTCGATCATACCGATAATTGGTAACAAATTGAGACATAAATATATTTTTTAATGAGCGGCGCTTAATAGTGGCGTGTTTTTTGTGCCCATAATCCGATGACAATGAATGTTGTTATTACTGAAGCAAACATCCATTGACTTGGCATTGTGCTCAATTGTTGGGTTAACCAAGGAGAAACCTTAATGAGAAGCAAGCCGTAACCGAATGAATTAACTAATATAAAAGCACTCGTTCGAATAAAAATGCTCTTACCTGACAAAAGACGACGTAGGAAGTGATTAATATCTGAACCAAAAATAATCAATGAACAAGCGACGATAGTGAGTGATATTTCACCTAACCAAGGTTTAAAGGTGTGTCCAGCTTGAGCGAAGAGTGAAATAAGAGTGTCCATTTTGTTCTCGTAATCCATTGATTTGAATAATGCGCTACTTTACTGATTTATGATGATAAGTTAAATATTGGTCATGTCGGCCTGTAAACAAGATCACAGTAAGGTGATATTTATTGATGATCATTTAATTTCTTCAAGAAAGGTTATTTGAAAGTCGTTAACGATTATACTAACCCTGTATTTGAATTGACTATTGAACAACTATGCTTACCATTTCTAATAATGTAGAACTTGCCGATTGGGAAATCGAAATTACGGCTATTCGCTCGCAAGGAGCGGGAGGTCAAAATGTAAACAAGGTATCAAGTGCCATACACTTACGCTTTGATATTAAGCGGTCAACATTGCCTGATTTCTATAAAGAACGTTTGTTGAGAATCTCGGATCATCGCATAACGAAAGACGGTGTTATCGTGATTAAAGCTCAGCAATTTCGTACTCAAGAAAAAAATCGGGAAGACGCGTTACAGCGCCTAAAAGAGTTTATTCAAGCGGCCGTTGTTCAACAAAAGGCACGACGTGCAACTAGACCTACTATGGGGTCAAAGCGACGCCGCATGGATAAGAAAACCCAGCGTGGAAATACGAAGTCATTACGCGGAAAAGTGGATCATTAAATCGAAAAGGGTATTTATCATAAACACATTTATTATTGTGATAAATACTGCAATTTCTTATTTCATTCATTAACACCTTTCGCAATTCGGCATGTTTAGGGTTATACCTATCCTATGTTTATGATTTCCTTGCGTAAGGTAAGCTGAATGTTCGAAAAGAAAACCCTTCAATTGTTACAGCTGTTTTATCGTGAAACGGGTCGTGTACGTTTACTTGATATTGATGCTCTGCCCGAACTCGATACAGAACAGCAACAATTGATGCATCAATGGTTAGAAACTAAACGCAACTTTACAATCGCTGATATTACAGCTCAACATTGGATCAAAACATGTAGTGCAGGTCATATCACCGAAGTCATTCTGCACTCAGACGGACGATTAGAGGAATACACCTTATTTACACGGATCAAAACGGTGGGCAGTTGGAAGTTAGACGATGGTGTTATTGAATTGGCGATCACAAAGGAGGATAACGATTACAACTGTTCTATTATTGCTAATCGTAATGTGAATATTCATTCAGCCATTGAGTATAAAAATAACGAGTTACATTCATATCTTAAATTAGCCCAGACACTACCGTTATCTGTGTAATTTTATTACTTTAAGGTTAACTTTCGTTGGTATCTAGATTGAAATTGAGTACACTGAAATTATGCTCAATTTTGAATAACTAGTTAAGAGAAACAAGGATGACTAAAATTAACAGTGTTGCCGTTGTTGGCGGTACGCATGGTAATGAATTTAGCGGTATCTACTTGTTACGTAAGTGGCAAAATAACCATAATTTGATATCTCGTAGCAGCTTTTCTGTTCAAACAGTACTTGCTAACCCTAAAGCGCACGAAGAGAATAAACGTTACGTTGATAGCGATTTAAACCGACAATTTGATATTTCTGAGCTTGCAAATCTCGATCTGGCTAACTATGAACAAAGTCGTGCCAAGGTTATCAATAATCAGCTTGGTCCTAAGGGTGATGCAAAAACAGACTTTATTATCGATTTACATAATACGACCAGTAACATGGGGCCATCGTTGATTCTGCTTCAATCTGATGAGTTTAACTGCAAAATGGGTGCTTATGTAAAATCTCGCATGCCTGAAGCGGTTGTTGTATTTGAAGATCATGCTTCTGTAGAAGAACATTACTTTTTAAGTTCTATTACGCCGCAAGGTGTGATTGTCGAAATTGGTCCACAACCTCAATCTGTTATCCGTCAAGATGTACTTGACTGGATGGAAGATATGACTCGTCATATTTTGGATTATGTTGACCTACATAACACCAATACCTTGCCGGAGTTGCCATCGAGCTATGAAGCATTTGAATATACCGAAACGCTAAAATTACCAGAAAATGAAAATGGTGAGCGAATTGGTATGGTTCATAAAAACGTTCAAGACGGTGATTTTAAACAATTGAATTCAGGTGACCCTATTTTTACATTATTTGATGGCTCTGAAATCAGTTGGGAAGGTGATTATGAAGCCTATCCACACTTCATTAATGAAGCCGCTTATTATGATAATAATTTAGCCATGTCATTAGCGAAGAAGCGAATAGTGGAAATTTAAACCACCAGCTTCAACCCCGTATTAAAAAGACTCACTAATTTGTGAGTCTTTTGCTTTTTGAATTGGTGGTAAAGTGTTTGCTAATGCTATCTTTTCTCTATGGAGCCTCAAAAAATAACAATAAGGAATGATGTTATGCAACCAAGAATCAGCATGATTACTCTCGGTGTTAAAAATCTTGAAAAGTCAGTCGCTTTTTATCGCGATGGCTTAGGATTTCCTCAAAAAGAATCGCCACCATCGGTCGCCTTTTTTACTCTAAATGGTACATGGTTAGGATTGTATGATCGTGATGCCTTAGCTGAAGATGCTCAAGTGGCTCCAAGTGATAATACTGAGCAATCTTTCTCTGGTTTTGCATTTGCGCATAATGTGAGGTCTGAAGCTGAAGTTGATCAAGTGTTGGCTGAAGTAGAAGCCGCGGGCGCTACTATTACCAAGCGTGGTCAGAAAGTGTTTTGGGGTGGGTATTCTGGTTATTTCAAAGATCTTGATGGCTACTTGTGGGAGGTTGCCTATAACCCCTTCTGTTGGATAGGCCCTGAAGATTCGAATGATATAAGATGGTGAAGATAAACGCCAAAATGCCAAGTAAGCAGGTAGTTATACTAACTGCAATTGCCATGATGGCCTTTGCAGGTAATTCATTACTGAGTCGAGCCGCTTTCTTAGAAACGGCGATAGATCCAGCAAGTTTTACTTCGCTTCGATTGTTATCTGGTTTTGTTATGTTGTGGTTGATTTCATTTATTAATCATCAACCATACAAAGGTGAGGGTAGTTGGATATCTGCTTGTGCTTTATTTATGTATGCCGCAGGTTTCTCTTTTGCTTATGTCAGCCTGTCGACCGGGATGGGAGCATTGTTGTTGTTTGGCGCAGTGCAAGCAACAATGATTGGGCACGGTATATATAAAGGTGAGCGATTAAGTAAGCAACAAGGGGCTGGATTAACGCTGGCGCTTGCTGGGCTTATTGGCTTATTGTTTCCAGGGCTATCCTCCCCACCATTATTAGGCGCTATTTTAATGATGGGAGCAGGCGTGGCTTGGGGGATCTATTCACTACGTGGTAGAGGGGTTGGTAACCCAACGCTTGTTACTACGGGAAATTTTTTAAGGTCAATACCGATAGCGCTAGTGTTGAGTGCTCTTTCATTTAAAAATGCTGATACTGATCTGAGTGGATTTTGGTATGCCATTGCTTCAGGTGCGTTAACATCAGGTGTCGGTTACGCGTTGTGGTATTCAGTTTTGCCTTTTTTAAAAGCAACAAACGCCGCCACGATTCAGCTAAGTGTGCCCGTATTAGCTGCTGTCGCTGGTATTCTTTTTTTGGGTGAAGCGTTATCTTTTCGCTTTATGTTTGCATCTATTGCGATTCTTGGTGGAATCGCGTTAGTACTGATAAATGCATCAAACAGCACCCGAAAAAATGAAGACAGTAATTGAAAACAGCAATAAAAAACGGAGAATGTTTTAAAGAGTCGTGTATTTCTGTTCTATTTGAATATATCGACGCGCACTGGGAGTTCTTCACCGAGCCATACAGCGTTATCAGTATGATCTTGTAAATCATTACCTGTATTAGGATGAATAAGTACAGATAACCCCTTACGGTGTTGATCTAACCAGTTAACAAACCCCTGTTGATTATCATTGAAATGTATTTCAAACATTGGCTTATCATGAGGCCCTACTTTATGCATGACGAGTGGGAATATTCTCAAAATATCATCGCGGTTAGCTGTGATTTCATGGTGAAGGTGTGTGGCTAATGACTCTTGTGATAAGTCAAAGTAAACATGGGCGTGATACATGCTGCTTTCCTTTTGAATATTTTATAGGGTATATATGTATTTTAACCCTCTGAGGCTCTACATCCAGTAGGCTGAGTTGGTGTTCTTCATCAGTTTTGTTGATGTTGATATATCACAAAGAAAAGAGGGTTTATGAAGTAAATACGTTTCAAATGAGAATTAATTTCATTACTATGCAATGGAAGTTAACCCAAAGATGGCACTACCATGGAAAATGATTCACTCTCTCGCCTAAAAAAAGCATTCATTACTGGAGTGTGGGCAACGCTTGCCAGTATTTTAGTTGGTTTTTCGTTTAAGATTTGGTTAGCACAATGGGTGCCTAAAGCTGATTTAGCCCTGTATCACAGTGTTGTTGATATCATTTCACTCTCTTTAATATTGATGACAGGCTTCCGCTCATCGATGGTAGTGAGTTACTCACAAACGAATAATGATCGAGACATCATCAATATTTTCCGATATAGCTTAATTGCAATGGTATTGATTACATGGGGAGTCGTTATTCCCTATATAAAGCATGAGTTAAATATCAATGTGAGCTACATACAGTTGGTGGGTATCATTTTTGGTATGGGGTTAAAAGTCTATTTTACTAATTTAATTGCGATGTATCGCTTGTACAGTATTTCTAATAAGGTGACTTGGATTGAACCCATTAGCAATGTGGTAATGTTTGTTACTTGCTATTATGGTTTAGGCTTTGATGCTCTTACCTCTCTCTTTTATGGGTTAACGTTGTCATCTTTAGGTACGGCAGGGTATATGTTTATACGGCGTCGAAAAGAAATATCTACACGCCCTTTAGCGACAGTGCAGCTTGACCCTCTGTTAATCAGCTATGTAAAAAAAAGTGTTACAGCATCGCTTGAAGCTGGTGCAAGTATCCTTATGATCTATATCACCGTGTTATTAACGATCAGTCACTTTAGTATCGATGAGTTAGGGGATTTCCAAGTGGTTGTCCGACCAATATTTACCTACCTTACGATGCTATTTGTTTTTCCTATTTACCGTTTCGTTTTACCAGAGTTAGCTGTATGTGTTCGTGAAGGCAAGCATGATCAAATACGGAAAATTAAAAAATGGATCTATAAATTGAGCTTTATCGTTGGGTCTACTTTCTTTTTAAGCATGTTATTTTTCGGAAAAGACATTGTATTGTTTGTTTTTCCTGACGAATATAAAGGTGCGGTTCCTGTATTATTCCATTTTTCAATCTTTTTCGTATTTTTAATGCTCAATGCTTATCAGCTGGCCTATATCAAAGCACATGGTTGCTTTACCGAAAGTTTAATTATTCGTTTGAGCGGTATTGTGACCCTTGTTGTTTCTTATTACTTGTTTGCGCAATTTACAGCTAACGTTGTAGCGATAATTATTGCACTGTGTACAGGGTATGTTGTGATGTTTATCCTTTCGAGTTTTATTGAACATAAAATTTTAGCAAGGTATAAAAAAGAAACTTACATAGCCGACTAAGCAAAAAATCAACAATATGCTAAATAATAACATTGAGAAGATTAAGCAAAGTATGTAGAAAGGTGATTTTTTTACGCGCATTATGGATTCACGGTATATACTAGTATTTATAAAATATGAAATGAGTATGACGATTGTGCGAATGTTGTGTATCGTCGATTTATTAGTATAGAAAGGTGATGAAGTATGAAAGATAGAATATATACTGCACCAAAAGTGAGAAAGTTAGTGAAAGATATATCAGATAAAACAAAACAGAAACATTTAAAACGCCAAGGTGAAGCACCCGAATCAGAGTAGAGTCGGGTTTATGTTTGACTAGGATTTATTAATCTTTGTATAAATCAGACGGTTTTTAATCGTTGCTAGTGTTTTAACGTCGAATTGAATATCTGTGAGCTGTGGATTTAACTCGTAGAAAAGGACTTCGTCACGGGCTTTATTATAGCTATGTAAGAAGTAACCGTAACCGCTGGGGAATTTTAGATTCCATAATTGACTTTCAGCAACACGACTTTTTGCAATGAACTCGCCAATGTAGCTGGCATTAGCCGCAGTTACTTCAAACTTTAGTGAAAGATCCTCATCTGTTTTTTGGGTAAACGTTTGATTACCATTTGAACCTTTAATTGTGACTTGAAATATTTCATACTCGCCAACAGGCAATGGTAAAGTAAAAAGCTGTCCCATTTCTTTTTTATTTTTAAAATCAAAGTGTTGATTTTCATTCGTTAACGTTATTACTTCACTTTCAATCTCATCGTCAGTCATTAGAGTTGGGCTTTTAGTGCTGACTTCTCGAATATGTAATGTTGTAATTAAGGTTTCGCCAGTTGATGGCCAAACGGTTGCTGCGCCAAGAGTACCAACAAGGAATCCTATAGGTTGATTCTGTGTGTCAGTATATTTATCTGGTATCGAGATCTTCAAACCAGAAGTACAACCAAGAAGCATTAAACTACAAAAACAAATGAACAAATATCTCATGACACATTCCTTGTCGCGCTAATTTTTCTATTCTAACTGTAATTTAATTCGCTTCTAGGTGGATACTTATTTTATGCGAATATTGTGACAGTTTACTGACTCAGTAAAAAGTATTCTATATGTTAGGTTTGAAGGTATGACACAGGTGTACGTTTTTCTATGTAGTCGCTGTATTTATCGCCATTTTATTATCAGCTATGATAAAATAATGCAAAGGATGTGGTGGCGGAGTAAAAGCGCGAGCCAAAAGTAACCATTGTTCGCGACTTTTATTAAATTTATTGGGTATAAGAGATAATGCTATTTTTGTGTGGCAAAAAATTGGCTATCTTGATCTGCTAGTGCTAACAGGTGATTTTCCATCATCTGCATTAAATTAGCTTTATTCGAAAGAGGAAGAGCCATAACATCAGAAACGAGAGTGCACAGACCTTGCTCTGTTTCTTGACGGAAAATCATTCCGCATGCTGCTGGCTTACCTTTATGGAAACCTACATACAGATGTGCAGGTGAATTATCTTCAAACATAATTTGTGTTAGATATTCAAAAACGGCTTCTCTCTCACTCTCATCCTCCCACTGACTGGCAAGTACCATTGAAAATCGTATAGTGAGAGGGTGACAATCGACACGGTAGTAGGTCAACTCTGAATCTGAATTGCTTGGAATCGTTGATAATAATTGGGTTGATAGTTGTTCCAATCGGCTTTGATAAAGATTTAACCCTTTTACACTTAAAGGTGTTGGGAACTCAGCATCTGTAATGTGACTTGCCATCCAGCTATTCTTTAACTCGGTGATTTGTTCAATCATAAACTGCTTATCATAGATTCTTAAACGTAATTCATCATACCTTACCGTAAATAAATTCAATAAGGTATGAGATATTTAGAGAAAGGGTAATTTCTTAATGGTTAATGATGACATCTTGATTATCAACGCGATGGCGGTCACCATAGATCCCTTCCTCAAGGCGCTTTCCACAACTTATTATCATTGTTATTTCTGCCGTATTTGGCAGCCCTAATAATTGTTTAGTGCGTGTAGAGTCAAACCCTTCCATCGGGCACGTGTCATAGCCTTCAGCCCGCATTGCCGTCATAAAGGTCATAGCGGCTAATGAACTACTTTTATGAAGGCATACACGTAAATCGGCTTTACTGACTTCTCGTACCATTGGTTTATTGCGGCCAAGAAAGTAACTGATGGCTTTACGGGCTAATCCAAACAGCCCGAAGCGGTCATTGTTATAAACGAATGGGATCAGCTTTTCATAATATTTAAGGGCGCGTTTTGATGTTTCATCTTCTCTGCCATCGAATGCCTCGCGTATCTGATTGGCATTCATAGCGGCTCTTTCTTTCCATTTGTACGGCGTAACAACAAAGGCAACTAATTCATTCGCTGTTTTTGCTGCATTTTGCCCCATGCAATATGATGCGAGAGTTATACGCTTGTCATCACTGATAACGCGATGAAATTCCCAAAGTTGCATGTTAGAGCTGTTGGGTGAAAGCGTTGTGAGGGCTAAGGCACGAGCAACGGCATCATGATCAAAATTAGCCGTTTGATCATACTTTCGGACAGAACGACGGCTATGCATTAGCGATGAAAAAACATCAGCTTGTTGATTTTGATTAAGTGAGTTATTCATTTTAATCACGCCAGGATTTAATGTGTTTTGGGTATTTATAGTTGTATCAGCATGGGTACAGTCAGTCATATTCTTTCTGTCGCTTTAAAGTGTATACCCAAGTTACCTCAAGATGCTCGTTTCAGCGAGAATTTGTTGGGCTATAGGCAAGGTAAGTCCCTAACGAACGGTAATTTATCAACATCCATGTGAGTAGTAACAACATGACAAATAATGGCATAACGTTCGTTTTGATAACGAAAGCATAGCGTGACTATTTAACAACTTTATGACTATTTACTTACTCTGCTGGGTATAAGAAATACTAAATATAGAGCTTTAGCTTTAACGTCATGTCTATAAATCTTCATAGAAAGGGTTTACATGTAATGTTAAGGTATTAGTTGCATAATATGTCTGATGGCGTGCTGCAGAGCGTTATTTTTATGTTTTATGCAGAATACGCTGTGTTAGCTCTATTTTTATGCAATGTAATTACGTATTTTAGTTGTTAGGAATATTATTGATATTGCCAGTTATTTTATTAGGGAATTCTTACATGGATGCAGAATTGAAAGACCAGTCATTTACAAATTTATCATCAAATAATCCATTTCTGGGTAGCTACCATAATACTCTTTCTGTGCTGAAAGAGTTTGAGGTTGCTATGGCTGAAAAAAGTATGGCACCTAAAAGCGGATTAATATTTCCGTTTGATGCAATGAATCACGCTCACAATACAATGTTTGATGCATGGCGTGTTGTGATGGGGTTAGGTACTCAGGCTGAAGCTAAATTAGTTAAACAGTATGAAACAGAGAAGCTGCAAGTCAGTAGTGAAGAAGCGATTTATCAAGAATCAATTAAGATCTTAGAAAAGAAAATTATCGATAATAGACGTCAATTTGAAGCGCATGAAGCAGAGTTAGATAAAGCGGTAAAAGCAAAGCAAGCTGCGCAACGTAATGCTCGAAAGCAAAAAGCAGAATTTGAAGAAAGTGCAAAAAAAGTGCTGCAGCTTAGTAGTGAATTAAGTGATTCGTTAACACATGGAAAAGAACTTGAAGGGGTTAACAGTGCATTACAAGTACAGATTAATACCCTAACTGAGTCACTTAATCATGTTCAGAGTACAGAACAACAGCAAAATGAAGAGATTATTCGACTTCAAGCTGTTTGTGATGAATTAATAAAAGAAAAAGTATAACTTAATGGCGCTACCGTTATTTGAGCTTATTGATTAATCATCATTACAACATATCTAAAGCGTCTTTTACTCAAATTAACTGAGTTAAAGGCGCTTTACTTTTAGCATTGAATAGAAATAGCCAGCCACAAGGGCTGGCTGAAAGACGAGAGTTAACAATAATCACTCAGGAGCAACATCTTTTGGGGGGAAAGCGTTACTGTGTATTGTTATTCACTAGAAGTGTGACTGGTATTCTTTAGCGTCCATTTTATCAATATTCCATTGGCATACTGAACTAAGTATCGCCAAACGGTGTTCTTGTTTTGGTAAATACTTGCGATCGAACTTTTTACTGTTCATGAAAAACTTCCAAAAAAAACTTTTCATAATTAATGTCCTAATGGTTTTTATTCGAGTCTATTTTTGCGTTAAAATAGGAAAGTTAAAACAGAAGAAAACCATAAAGAAGGTTCCCCTTTTATGACAGGTCAACGCCTCAAGCTGCAATTTCAACGTTTGTACAATCACTTCTCTGGTGAGGATAGTGAAACGAACTTACAGGTAATAGCTGAAGTTCTTTTTTGTACTCGACGTAATGTTCGTATGGTCATGAATAAAATGGTTGAGAACGGCTGGATTGATTGGGAACCAGCAGTAGGACGTGGGAAAAAGTCACGATTAACCTTTCATAGCAGTGACAATGAGTTACAGGTGCTACATGCGAGAAAACTTGTCGCAGAAGGGAAGTTAGAACCTGCTTTGGCTGCATTAGATCATAATGCTGAAAAACTCGTACTTTTAATTCAAGAGCAATTGGGTGTTACAACTCAAAAGGGTAAGCAGATTGTCCGTCTTCCTTACTATCGCCCATTCAATAATATTAACCCGATTTTCCCATTACGACGGTCTGAACAGCATCTTGTTCGTCAGATTTTTAATGGACTGACGCGCATTAATGAGGAAAAAGAGGAAGTCGAAGGGGATTTAGCCCATCACTGGGAGGCTTTAACCCCTAGGCATTGGCGCTTTTATATACGTCCAGCGGTTCGATTTCATGATGGTAAGCTTCTGGAAAGCAAAGATATTATCTCAACGCTTGAGCAAGTGAAGACACATCGGCTTTTCAAGCATATAAAAGGGATAGATTCACCGTTTCTTAATGTGATTGATATTCACCTGAGTAAAGATGACTTTCGTTTAGCCGATTTACTCTCGAATATACTTGCAATGATTCAGCCTGCCGACGCTTTACAACGCCCAGATTATAAACTTTATCCTGTTGGTACCGGCCCTTATAAAGTGGCTATGAATGATAAACAACGCCTTAAGTTAGAAGCTTTTGATCAGTATTTTGGGCTTCGGGCGTTGATAGACATGGTTGATATCTGGATTTTATCTAATTTTACCGCTTGCTACCTAAAACCGACAACGGATGCAAACACCTTCGATTTTACCAATGTATCTTCACGCCTAAAGTTAGACGAAGGGTGTAATTATTTACTGTTTAACCGTAATTGCGGCTTGGCAAATAACCGTGAGTGGGCAGAATATTTTCAATCTCGCTTGGCACCCATTAATATTTTACGGTTACTTGATCAAGATAAAATTGGTGATTTTAGATTAAACAACGCTTATGGCTTACTGCCAGGGTGGATGCACGTATTATCTGCACCTGTTGTTGAATCGGCACCAACGAAACGCACGGTAACGCTTGCTTATCCTCAAGAGCATCCTGTTTATCCACATGTAGCTGAAACAATAAGAGCGTTATTTGCTGAAGATGGTTTAAAGCTGAAAGTTATCGAACAAACATCAACGGATATTTTATTGGGTAAGCATACCGATAAGATTGATCTTTGGTTGGGTGGTATGAGCCTGAGCAATTACCGTAATGATGCAATTCTACCTTGGATTTATAATTTCGATCATATATCGCGTGTAATGCCAAAAGAAGAATTTGATACAATTGAGCGGGATATAATGGCATGGCGAGCAGATAAAAATGGTGAATTTCCAGCCCAGCAAATAGGGACAAAGCTCGTCCACAGCGGGCAAATACTTCCTTTGTTCCATAACTGGCTAGGTGTTGATAACTCGGGGATTATCCAAGGAATGACATCCAATTCGATGGGGTGGTTCGATTTTAAATCCGTATGGATGCGACCAGAGCTTGATGAATAATAGCCTTTAATCGTAATGTATCTAGGCTATTAGCTTGTTTGTGCCGCAAGATGAAATATCTTGCGAGGCCTTTTGTAAAATACCCTTTGAGATATTTTGTGAAAGGTTTTCGTGTAAATAATTGATATATGCCAGATGTGCTTGTGGCTCCAGTGCACTTGGTCGTACTGAAATTACTTCTTCAGTCGCCTTCGCGAATGTGATACCTCGTTCTAATTGTAGGCGTATTGCAACCAAGCCTGTCTGAGAGGAGCCGCGTCGGCAGTGAATAATTACCGATTTGTTATCATCTAACAGTTGATGAATTGAAGGTATGATTGCCAGCCAGCGTTCCTCAAAGTGATTTTGTACTAGTTCTAGCTGTGAGTCATTGTCTGGTAATGGTAAATGAAACCAAACCATCCCAGCTTGTTTTGCATGAGACTCAATTTCTCTTGTATTCAGTTTTGCCACTTCTTCTTTAGGCAATAACGAAAGAATGGCTGAGGTTCCCCAACGTCTAAACTCTATTAATGATTCAATAACGTCGGCGTCTTTAGTGCCAGGGCAGGGCGTTAAACCAATTTTTGCTTGTGAACGCCCAGCTGTAATTGACCATATCGGGTGTAATCGTGACATGATATTTCCTTTGTACTTTTAGGTGTAAATAAAGAGTGATGTATTGCTCTTTTCTTGCGGGCAATAGTTACATTGAAATAAGACAGTTTTATTACGAAGATTCTGTTTGGCGATATTTCATACATAATTCACGTGTCATCAAACTGCCACTTTTCATTCATGGGACCGTCACTTTTTATGCTTATAACAATATTGAACATGACATTCAGTTGCTGTGTATCTCGCAAACTCAGCTGTTAAGTCTGTTGCACTTGTTGTTTTACTCCAGCAATAAGCCATATTCAGTATTAATGAGGAAATATTATGTTTGATGATGACCCTAATATATGGAAAGAATTAGACTCTAATTTTAAGGGCTCAGATTTTGATGACTGGGCTGAATTCGACGATATAGACTTAGAGTTTGACGATTAAGAAATAACTGTAAGAACAACCAATTAAGTTATTGATATGCCACCCAGCAGGTTAATGAAAGTGGGTGGCATTAGTTATTTTAAGTCAGTTGATATGTACATTGGCGTTAGGTTATTTTTTTGGTTCCCAGTTTTGGGTTGAAAACCATTGGCTAATTGGTCGCCATACTGTGTCAACGGCTGCGCCATACCAAGGTGCTTCTACAACATCTTCTAGCGCAAGAATAGGTTGAACGATGAGTATTTCTTCATCTAAGTACCATTCAATTTTACCTACTTGTGCACCTTTAGAAATGGGTGCTTCAAGGTTACTATTATAAAACACTTTATGTTCAAGGTTTTTACGTTGTCGGCGAGGAACGGTGATTACGCCACCATCACCTAATTCAACCGACACTTTTGACGGCGATCCATACCATACTTTTACTGGCTCTAGCTCTTTACCATCAAATGTAGGGGTAAGATCTTGATAGAAACGAAACCCCCAAGTCAGTAACTTTTTACTTTCTGAACGCCTTGTGCCCGTACTTTTAGTGCCCATTACGACGGCAATAAACCGTTGGCCGCTTTGTTCTGCTGATGATACTAAGCTATAGCCTGCTTTCGATGTATGCCCTGTTTTTACGCCGTCTACATTTAATGTGGTATCCCATAGAAGTCCGTTTCTATTTCCTTGTTTTATATCCTGAAAGGTGAATGATTTTTCTTTAAATAGTCCGTACATCACTGGTAAATCTTTGATTAGTGCTCTGGTTAAAATCGCCATGTCATAGGCGGTTGTGAATTGTTCGTCAGCATCTAAACCATGTGGGTTAGTGAAATAGGTATTTTGCATACCGATGACTTCAGCCTGACGATTCATCATTTCAATAAAAGCCGCTTGGTGACCTGCAACATGTTCAGCTAACGCGACGGTAGCATCATTACCTGATGAAATAATTACGCCTTTATTGAGTTGGTCGACAGTCACATTATCGCCAATGTTTAAAAACATCTTAGAAGAACCAGGAAATTTTTTACCCCAAGCATTCTCACTGATGATCACAAGATCATCATTATTGATATGCCCTGCGTTTATTTCTTTACCCACCACGTACGACGTCATTATTTTGGTTAAGCTGGCAGGGGCTAATGGTTCGTTCTCTTTAAAACTTGCGATGACTTGGCCAGATTCATAGCTCATTAATAGCCAAGCTTTTGCATCAATAACGGGAGGTGAAGGTAAAACATCAGCGCTTGCCGAGAACGGCAGGCTGATCATAGTGCAAAGAGTAAATAGAGAGAGATGTTTTAAAATAGTCGTTTTTATCATTGCTCTATTTTCCTTAAGTAGCAATTAATTAGTGCTACTTCTAGCTTAGTAAAAACTTGCGAACTGTAAGATAAATTTACGAAACTGATTTAATCATTACGATAGACAAGATTTAAATTGTTTTGCCCCTCCATAAAAATAACGTGTAGATTAATGAGTTGAATACTTTCTTGCTGCCATTTACTTTGTTGCTGTATTTGGCAAAACTCCATCATTACAACGATCATTCGTTCTATTTTTTTTAGGCTCCAACGTTTGATGTCATCACTGTGTGAAGGGTGACATATCATTCCTTGTAACTTGGCATACGCAAATTGTAGATATGAGAATGCTTTGTCTGGGTCACCTTGATCTTGGTAATAGAGGCTTAAACGCTGGCAAGCGTCAAACCAGTAAGCAAGAGCCTCACTATTCATATCTGAAGCAACATTTTCGAAAAGAGTGCTAGGTACTAGGTTTACATGATCGATAAGTATTTCAATATTTTGACTTTGATTTGGTTGGAACCAAATTTTAATCCCATCTAACCAATAGCTTATTTCTGTCATAAACCTGTCCTTCTTCTACGGCATTTAATTACTCTTACTGATAAATAGTTTGGTTCAAATTTTGGCAAATAGTTAAGCCATAAGGGTAGATCTATTGTAGATGTGTACAAGAATTATACAGGATTGGCGTATTTGATGAAATTGAGTGTGTAAGGGTTTTGCAGCTTGCAGGTTTACTTCACGTTAATGAAATGTGTATTTATGTAGAATTTAGCCAGTTATTATTTCTCAGGGAGTTGAGAGCAGATATGAAAATCCGAGCTTTTATATTTATCATTTTAGGGATAGTTTTTGCATCTCCGGCATTTGCGGTTGACTCTTCTATCGATTTAACACAATCAACAATTGGTTACGCTTCACTGGTTATTTTTGGTTTGGCTTATTGTTTGGTGATGGGGGAAGAGTATTTACAATTACGTAAATCAAAGCCTGTTTTACTTGCTGCAGGCTTAATTTGGATATTGATTGGTTATGTATTTCAGCAGCAAGGGCAAATTGATGTTGCAAAAGCAGCGTTAGAGCATAACTTACTTGAATACTCAGAATTACTGTTGTTCCTTTTAGTGGCAATGACGTATATCAGCGCAATGGAGGAACGCCGATTATTCGATGCATTACAGGCTTGGATGGTGAGTAAAGGATTTAATCTTCGCACTTTATTTTGGCTTACAGGTATCCTCTCTTTCTTTATTTCACCGATAGCAGATAATTTAACGACAGCACTGTTGATGTGTGCCGTAGTAATGAAAGTCGGTGGAACCAATACTAAGTTTATTAACCTTGCGTGTATTAATATTGTTGTAGCCGCTAATGCTGGTGGTGCGTTTAGCCCATTTGGTGATATTACAACTTTAATGGTTTGGCAAGCTGGGTTGGTGTCTTTTAATGAGTTTTTAGCGTTGTTTATTCCTTCGGTAGTGAACTACGTTGTTCCAGCATTAATTATGTCTTTCTTCGTGCCTAAAATTCAACCTGACGCATTAAGTGAACATGTCGAATTGAAACGTGGTGCGCGCCGTATTGTATTTTTATTCCTATTAACTATTGCAACGGCTGTTGCATTTCACGGTGTACTGCATTTTCCACCCGTTATCGGCATGATGATGGGATTGGCTTATCTTCAGTTCTTTGGCTTTTTCCTGCGTAAAACGTTATCAAGATCGCTGGCAAAGAAAAAAGCACATGCGTTAGAAGTGCATGATGACGCTGCACTTAAGCGATTAGGTTCGGTGGTTCCTTTTGATGTATTTAAGCGTGTTTCTCATGCCGAGTGGGATACATTACTGTTTTTCTATGGCGTCGTAATGTGTGTTGGTGGCTTAAGCTTATTAGGGTATTTAGGGTCAGTATCTGAGGTTATGTATTCAGAATGGAATCCAATTTGGGCGAATATTGTTGTTGGTATTCTGTCTGCCATTGTTGATAACATTCCCGTTATGTTTGCGGTGTTAACCATGATGCCTGATATGTCGATAGGTAATTGGTTGCTTGTTACGTTAACCGCTGGTGTGGGGGGAAGTTTACTGTCAATTGGTTCGGCGGCTGGCGTGGCCTTAATGGGCGCTGCTCATGGTAAATACACCTTTTTTGGCCATTTAAAATGGATGCCTGTTATCGCAATAGGGTATGTGCTCAGTATTGTTGCGCACCTTATGATTAATGGTGCGTTATTTACGTAATACCTCGTTTGTATTCGAGTGTTTAACATCGAATAGCTGGGTCATTTGATCCAGCTTTTTTTAATTGTTACCACTGGTAAATTTGGGTTGTCTATCACTTTTTCGCACTAAGGCGATAATTGATTAGGGATTTTTGTTTTCTTGTATGTCATGTTCTAGTACTAAGATAGTAAAGGTATTAATTTTTATTAATTGGTCGGTATCAACTGGTTAATTTCAAATTTGAATGTTACCGCAAGCTTTTGATGCAGAAGGAATCGCATATGAAAAAAATGGAATTGTTATGTGTTGGTACGATTCTACTGAGCCCGTTACAGTCTTTTGCTGCAATGGACCTTGAGACACTATTTCGTATGCCAACGTTTAAGCTTGGTATAGCAAGTGGGGCTGGAAGTGTCGAGGTTTCAGATGGTAATACACTCCATGATGTGAAATTTAAATCGACATCTTCAATATCACCATTAATTACTCTGATTCAATCTCCTTATTATTTTAATGATGAAACGCGCTGGGGATACCACACTGAAATAAATGCTCGTTATTTCAAGTTAGATTATGATGATAAAAGCAGTGACTTTGTTGATGGTGAACTTGAAGGTTATTCCGCATCTTTAACACCCGTATTATTTTATCAGTGGGGTCATAAAAAACTGTGTGAATCATGTCGAAGCTGGCGAGTAGAGGTTGGAGCAGGTGTTAACTATTTATATTCAGATGGCGATGTAAAGAGTATAAATGGAGATAAAACAGACTTTTCAAGTTCTGGCTTTGGTTTTAATTCACATGTGGGTACGGTGGTGAATTATCATCAATGGGAATTGGGATTAAGGCTTGTGGTGCCGACACGAATTGATGATGAAGTAAAAGCACGTCATGCTTTATCAAATGTGAACATTGCATACCGATTTTAGAACGCAATGCTCACTCCTTTCCTTAGCTTATTCTTGCATTATAAAGCGCGCTTTAACGCCGTTATAAAGGTATCGATGTCTGCTCGGCTTATATCTAAATGAGTGACTAAACGCATAGGGTTCCCCGCGCTAAATAAGATACCTTGCTCTTTTAAGTTATCAACTAACTGCTGTTGATTGATAGTTGAGTCAACCTTAGCAAAAAGCATATTCGTTTGAACATGTTCAAGGTTAACTGAAAAACCGTTAACCTTTGCTAATTCTTCTGCAAGATAACGGGCGTTGGCATGATCATCAGCTAAACGAGTAACATTTTCTGTAAGGGCTATTTTTCCTGCTGCCGCTAAAATACCAGCTTGGCGCATACCGCCACCCAATACTTTTCTCCAACGATGTGCTTTGGCTATTAACTCATGGCTGCCTAGTAGCAATGACCCAATCGGTGCTCCTAACCCTTTTGATAAACAGATTGTCATTGAATCGAAGTATTGTGAGACCTCTTTGATGTCTACTTCTAATGCTACCGATGCGTTATATACGCGAGCGCCATCTAAATGCAATTTTAAGCCGTGCAGATTGACAAATTCACGTGCTTCTTTCAAATATGATAACGGCAGTACTTTACCATTAATGGTATTTTCAAGGCTGAGTAGGGTAGTACGCGCAAAGTGAGGGTCTATTGGCTTAATGGCAGCTTTCAGCTTATCAATAGAAATTGAACCGTCTTTTTCATTTTCGATAGGTTGTGGTTGAATAGAACCTAATACTGCTGCACCACCACCTTCAAACTTATAATTGTGCGCTTGCTGACCGCAAAGGTACTCATCACCACGTTCACAATGTGCCATTAAACCCAATAAGTTTGCTTGCGTGCCTGAACTACAAAAAATTGCTGCTTCAAAGCCGTGGCGTTCCGCTGTCCACTGTTCCAAATCATTTACTGTAGGGTCATCACCATATACATCATCGCCTACAGGGGCTTTCATCATTGTTTCCAGCATTGAGGCTGATGGGCGTGTCACTGTGTCTGAGCGAAAATCAATCATAATATTTACTTCCTTTTATATTCTTCTGACTATATCACTCAAATATAGAATTTTGCTACTGCATAAAAATCTTAAATTCTTTGTCTTACAGTGTAATTGCAGTCCATTTTTGTGAGGAATATATGTGTATTTATTGTGAATATTTATTGAACATGCCTGATTTTCACTACACTTAAGATACCTTGATAGGTTAGGTATAACTCAACTTGGAGAGAGGAATATGTTAGCTGAATATCGAGAATTCATTTTACTTGATAGCAGAGCCCGTCATGCCAATATACGTGTCATTCCCACTGGAGTGCTAGAAGTCAGTATTCAAGATGAAAATGACAAGATGCAGGCAGAATTTGCTCAACTGTTGTTTAGCTCTACGGGTGAAAAAACAGAGCTGGTTTGTCGAAATAGTGTGAGTTGTGATGATGTTAACTGGTATTTAGAGCTATCAAATGCCGATGCTCGAGAGCTATCACAGTTGATCGAGCAAGCTGAAGAAGAGTTTGAAATCTTAATGCGAGATCTGTAAGTGTTAAGGCATTCTATATTATTTTTTTAATTGTTATGTTGATGTAATTCTATGGCTATTTACTACCGTGCCCTACGCATTATGTAGGGTTTTTTCATGTTATTGACAGATGAGCGGTATGAAAGGCATTCGTTTCGTCTAAAAAGTATTTAACGTGATGATTTGTAATATTTAATGTTTATTCATTTTTGTAATGAAGCTATTAAGCAAACGATTGGCTTTCAGGTGCACTTGTTTCCTGATGTAAACAGACTGTTTCCTAAATTCTTACCAGCGTGATCTTGTTAGTCTGCTTGTTAGCCAATAGAATTCATTTAATTAAAAAGTTGTGTACCATTTGTTGTAGATAAAGTGTACACATATACCTATAAAGTCAGCCAAAGAAAGAACATACTATGAAATTGGAAGCGGTAGATTATACGGCAGATAACGCCGAAGAGCTTTTTGTTGAGTCTTTACGAAATACTGGATTTGGTGTGTTGAAAAACCACCCGATTCAACAGAAACTTGTTAGTGCTATTTATGAAAATTGGTATAACTTTTTCGCTAGTGAAAACAAAGATGGTTTTCGTTTCAATGTAGAAACTCAAGATGGTTTCTTCCCTTCCGAAATTTCTGAAACGGCAAAAGGTCATACCCAAAAAGATATAAAGGAATATTTCCATTACTATCCTTGGGGTCAGTGCCCCGAAGCGTTAAAAGAAGAGCTACAAAACTATTACGATGAAGCGAATAAACTTGCTGGTGAGCTATTGTCTTGGGTAGAAAAACATTCTCCAGAAGATGTAGCTAATAAATATTATCAGCCTCTTTCAAGTATGGTTGAAGATAGCTCTCAAACGTTATTGCGTGTGCTTCATTATCCACCGTTAAAAGGGGATGAAGAGTTGGGTGCAATTCGTGCTGGCGCGCATGAAGATATCAACTTATTAACTATCTTGCCTGCTGCAAATGAGCCTGGTCTTCAGGTTAAATCTAAAGAAGGCGATTGGTTGGATGTACCTTGTGATTTTGGTAATTTGATCATCAACATCGGTGACATGCTGCAAGAAGCTTCTGGTGGTTACTTCCCGTCTACAACACACCGTGTTGTGAATCCAGATGGTGCAGATAAAACGAAATCACGTATTTCTTTGCCTTTGTTCCTTCACCCTAAACCAGAAGTCATTTTATCTGAGCGCTATACCGCGAATGAATACTTGATGGAACGTTTACGTGAGCTAGGTGTTATCTAAGTTCTTGTGCGTTATATAATAAAAAGAGCCAGAAGGCTCTTTTTTATTATCGTTATTACTCTATGACCATTTGTTGTCAGAGTGAGTAAGAGGGTTACTGAACCACTTCACCGCTTTCTACAACTGTTTTACGTACTTTGTCGGCAAATTCTAATGCTTCTTTACGAATCGCTGTTTCATCAATAGTCAGCATATTACGATTTTCCATTAACACTTTACCGTCTACGATAGTGTGTTTTACGTTAGTCGCATACGCAGAGTAAACTAAAGCAGAATATGGGTTGTAAACAGGAACCATATTAGGTGCTTTAGTATCAATGACGATAATATCTGCAAGCTTGCCATTTTCAAGAGATCCAATGGTGTCTTCCATATGCAATGCACGGGCTGCACCAATTGTCGCCATTTCAATAACGTTAAGTGGTGGCATGGCTGCGCGATCATGATTAACCAATTTATGCACCTTTGCTACTTGGTTGAATTCATCAATCGTGCTTAATGTGTTACCAGACATAGGGCCATCAGTACCTAAACCAACACGAATACCTTGCTCTTGCATTTTAATGACGGGTGCAACACCTTTCGCTGATTTGATATTTGCACTCATATTATGTGCAACACCTACATCGTGCTTTTTGAGTAAAGCAATGTCACTGTCGTCGACATTGATTACATGCGCACCAATAAGGTTAGGTGTTAAAGCGCCAATGTCAGCCATGTAAGCAACAGGTGATTTACCACCACTGCGTTCTGCTATAACTTCATTTTCACGATCAGATTCAGCTAAATGAATCATTACAGGTACATCATGTTCTAATGATAGCTTTGTTATTTTTTGAAGTATTTCAGTGGTATTTGTATAAGGTGCGTGAGGGGCAAAAGCCGGTGTAATACGAGGGTGGTCTTTATACTCTTCAATAAAATTGAGCGCATATTGAATGCCTTCCTCAGCATTTGCCGCATCAGCTACAGGGAATTTAATGACGGATTCACCTAAGATAGCGCGCATGCCAATTTTATCGACAGTTTTTGCTACTTCATCTTCAAAATAGTACATGTCAGCGTATGTGGTTACGCCACCTTTTACCATTTCAACGTTACCCAATTGTGCACCAATGCGTACCATATTACGCGACACTAACTTCTTTTCTAATGGGAATATATAACGGTGTAGACGATCTGGCACATCATCGGCTAGCGAGCGAAATACCGTCATAGAAACGTGGGTGTGAGTATTAATTAGCCCTGGCATTACGATATCGCCATCAGCATCAATCGTTCTTTTTGCTTGATAATCTTCTACATCTTTACCATTCGTTACCGCAACGATTTTATTACCTTTAACTGCAACAAGGCCTTGTTCAAAAACAGTTCTGTCTTCGTTCATGGTTAGTACAGTTGCATTTTTAATTAATAAATCTACTTTTTCTAGAGCCAAAGCAGATGTGCTAGCAAGGGTTGTAGCTGCCAGTGATACAGCAATAAGTGTTTTTTTGAACATCGATAACTACTCGGAGTCGACAAAGATGACGCTGATAATACGCATTCAGTTGTCGTTGAAAATTAGTATTTTGTAGCTTACTAACAAAACGTGAACAGCATCATGTTTTTGTTGCGCCTAATTCAGTTCTACGCAAGATTTTGCCGATATTACGAACAGCGAAACGATTGCTTCGGTATATTGTTCGTAATGTCGACACTTATTTTTACTGCTTCTTTAACGCGTAAATCATCCAACTCGTCAGTATTGCGCTGCAAATAGGCAAGGCAACCCAAACACCATTTACACCAAAATATTTAGCGAGTACAAAGATAAAAACTGAAATGAAGATTAGCTTACCGCCAGTGAGTATCGATGCTTCTTTCGCTTTGTTGATTGATTGGAAGTACGTCGCACCTACGAGTAATAACCCTTCCATTGGCAATCCCCAGAAATAACGGTACATACCATTAATCGCTTCAGGTTTAAGCGTAGGGTTATCTCCAGCAAATAGGTAGACCACCCAATCGGATAAACCATAAATAACCAAGAGACCAATTACCGCAATAAGTAGCGTTACGCCAAATGCGATATTGCGAGCTTGAATAACACGATCATGAAGCCCTGCACCAGTGTTGTAACTGGTGATGGGTTGAATGCCGAGTGCAATGCCTTCAAAAATCAAATAGAAGAAAGCTTCCGTATAGCTAACGATGCCATAAGCAGCAACATGAATTGCGTCACCAACCCATAGAAATGCTTTATTGTGCAGAACCAGTACAACCGATAAGTATAAGTACATTAATAAGCTTGAAGTACCCAATTGTAAAATCTGAATAACGGTATCAAGTTTTAAGCGAATGCTATCCCAGCCAATACGTAGTGTGCTTTTATCGCTAAAGAAATGTTGCAAGCAAAGTAAGCAAGTTGCTGCTTGAGAGAGCATAGTCGCAATAGCTGCACCCGTTAAAGCGTAAGGGAAAACAACGATAAGCAGCCAATCTAAAACGATGTTTAATATACCACCGAATATCATGATATACGTGACACGCTTGGGTTGGCCGTCGTTTCGCAAAAGTGATGAAAACGCCATAGAGATAACGGCAAATGATCCCATCAAGAAATACCAGAAGAGGTAATCAGACGCCATTTCTAAAATCTGACCTTCGGCACCGACCCAAAGTAGAATATCTCGGCCATACAACAGACCGATAACACTGAGTAACGCTGAAGCTAAAATGCTGAGAATGAGCGTATTCCCAACGATTTTTCGTGCTTGGGCGGTATCATTTTGTCCTAACTTTATAGATACAAGCGCTGACGCCCCCATACCAATCATTGCACCAACGGCATAAAGCGTTGAACCAATAGGGTAGCCAAGCATAATAGCCGCTAGCCCTTGTTCACCAATAAAATGCCCAACAAACATCCCATCAATGGCAACATAAATGCCTGTAACAAGCATTGCGGCGATGGTTGGCAAGGTATAACGCCAAAACAAACTAAAAATGGATGCATCGCGAAGTGATAATGGTTGCGAGTTATTAGATGCTGTTATTGACATAAAGTACTTCTATGTTGAGCCGAATTGAAATTCTTGAGTACGGTAGTGAATGTGACTAAAAATGTCGATTGTTTTTATTGAAAAAGACCTTTTAGTCGAGTAGTTATCACGTTTTAATTTTTACAACTATAATGCTTAAAAGAGCAACAGACCTTAGGTATCGACTAATATTCATGCTGTGTTTTGCTTCATTTTATGACTCGTTTAAAGAGGTGCTTCATGCTTTGTAACGCTCTTCTTCTTTACAGCGCGTAAAAATAGCGGAACAATGGGCAAGAATTAATGTTTAAGTAACGTTTGAAAGAGATTATGGCTGAAAAAAAAGCAAACCCATTTAGTGATTTAATCTTTAACATTATCATTCCCTCTGTGGTTTTGATGAAGTTGAGTGGTGATGAATACCTTGGTTCTGTAGGTGCACTGGTTGTTGCATTAGCATTTCCGATTATATTTGGTGGTTATGAACTCATTAGGTATAAGAAATTCAATTTCATTTCGTTACTTGGCTTCGTTAGCGTGTTATTAACGGGTGGGATCGGACTGCTAGAGCTTGATACCAAGTGGCTAGCGATTAAAGAAGCATTCATCCCTGGCCTAATTGGTCTTGGTGTGTTCATTTCAACTTTTACGAAATACCCAGTGGTGAGTAAGTTATTGTTAAATGAGAAAGTACTTAATTTACCAACCATTAAAGAACGTCTTGCTGAAACTAATCAGCAAGCAAAGTTTGATCGCTGTTTAATGCAATCAAACTACTTGTTTGCGAGCACATTTGTTTTTTCATCAGTAATGAATTACATACTTGCAACCGTTATTGTCACTAGTCCTGCAGGTACAGCTGGCTTTAATGAAGAGTTAGGTCGTTTAACATTGATGAGTTATCCCGTGATTGCTATTCCATCAATGTTGATGATGATGGGGATCTTCTATTTTGTTTGGCGTCAGATCCGTCAAATGACGCAGCTTGAAACAGAACAAATATTCAATACAAAATAGTAGAAACTACACGCCCTAGAGTTTAAACAAGATTACCGGAATCGAAAGGTTCCGGTTTTTTTGTGAGTAAATTGAAGCTTAAATCGAAGGTGAAAAAAGCGTTACCTATTAGCAGGGGAGGGTAATAACGTGTTAAATACCAGCTAATTATGATGAATAGCGAATGATTCTATATTTAAAAGAACTGCCCCATAAGTAAGAATTATTAAGGGAAATCATACTTTTTAGTAGAAATCGTCGATACTTATTGAATCAGCTTGGTTTGGCATTGGATGCTCTTAACTTTTTGTGGTGTGTTATGAAAGCATATTCTTTTTTATTCTCATTTTTTCTGGTTGCTTGCAGCTCTCAACCCCATAACAGTAATCTTTTAAGCCAACAGAGTCAGTTTATAAAAGAGGAATGTAATAGCCATTCTGTCTCCAACCTTTCCGTTTCCTTTGATCAATTTATCAATGAAAGGCAACGTGAATTGGTGGTATTAAAGCCAGAAATAACGACAGAAAATTATAACCAGCTTAATTTTGCTTTAAAGGATTTCTCTAATCATTGGGCTTTACTTCGAACAGAAAGATATATGGCATGTGAGCAGTTAGCGACATGTGTATACGACAAAACCAAAAACCATAAAACCCAAGATTATTCTGTCGACGTTTGTGAGAGCAATAATTTTAAATACAATGTTAGCCGAGCAAAACTGCTTACCTTCTTCAATGACCTTGAGCGAATAGAACTTCAGAGGTTGGAGGAGTAAAGACTTGATGCGATTGTACAAGGTCAGTATTGTATACCCAAGCTACCTCAAGGTGCAGGATTCAGAGTGATCTCAGCGTATTTAATTCAAGGAAAATGTGTGTAGGAATGGCATTCCCTTTCAAAGACATTTGACACAGAAGTAGATACGCTGAATCACTCCCGAAGGGCGAGTTTTGTTGGACTCTATGCGGTGTTACTTATTTTCAACGTAGAACGACTAGGTCTATAAATAAGTGCCTTGCCTAGAGCCCAACAAATTCTCGCTGAAACGAGCATCTTGAGGTAACTTGGGTATAGGCATTATAAAATGAATAAGCACTTATACCCAGCGATGGCGAGTGCAATGGAAGTAGAAATGAAGTTAATCACTGTTGATTGCCCACATTGTAATAAAGCTAATGCGATCTCACCGCAATCACTGTCTAATACGGTCTCTTGTGAATACTGCCGAAAACCGTTACTTGATGGAAAACCCGTTGAGGCCAATACGCAAAATTTTGATAAATTGGTTTTAAGCCCAAAACCTGTCGTTGTCGCATTTTGGGGGCCTAATTGTTCGCCGTGTAATACATTTAAACCAATCTTTGAAAAAGTAGCCTCTGAACGTCAGTCACAACAACGTTTCTTGCGTGTTAATAGTGTACAAAATAAAGCAATTGCGACGAAGTATAGAGTTCGCGGTGTACCTACCGTTATGGTGTTTAAAAAGGGTAGGCAGCAAGCAGTATTGAATACGGGGTTAAAAAAGAAAGAGTTCTGCCTATGGCTAGACGATGTCCTACAGTCGTAATCGCTCACAGTCAAAATGTCCGATTGGCTAAATGTTCAATCGCGTTAGATAATGAAAGCCCACAACGTTAAAAAGATGATATCTCTAACGCTTAAATAGTATAAGCGCCACATTCAGTTACATTTTACTAACAAGCAAGATTAGTGTTACTGTGGGGTAACACTATGAACAACAACTATTCTTTTAATCAATGAAGATAGTTAGCTGGAGGAATTTATGACGATTAGTCGTAAAATTAGTAAAGAGCGAATGGCATTAAAGTTATCTTTAGCTGGCACTATTTTAGTGGCAAGCTTAGGTATTGGCTACGGACTTTATGTTGATTCAAACGCCATTTTACTCGATGGTATGTTTTCACTTTTAAGTATGGGGATGACAGGGCTAAGTCTTTATACTGCATTTCTAGTAACAAAACCTGATGACAAACAATTTCAATTTGGCTATGCCCATATAGAGCCACTTATTAATGTAATTAATGGCTTACTTATCTTAATTACTTGTTTATTTGCATTTATAAGTGGTGTAAACACCATTATTGATGGTGGGCATGAAATCGTCTTAGAACATGCATTGATATATGCGGTGCTTTCAACAATCTGCTGTTTTGGTATTTATTTTGTTGAAACATCTATCGCGAAAAGTGTTGATTCAGAGTTAGTTAAAGTTGACTCTCAAGAATGGCTAGTTGACGGAATATTGAGTGCAGCAATTTTAGTGGGTTTTATTTTAGTGCTCATATTCGATTCTATGGGGTATACCCGCTGGAACGCTTATATCGATCCGATTTTGGTTTCAACTCTTTCTATCGCTGCTTCAATATTACCGATTAAAGTGTTACGTCGTAACTTAAAAGAGGTGCTATTAGTCGCACCACAAAACAAAGCACAACGTCATGTAGATCGTACAATAGAAAGGCTCTCAAAAGCATACCGTTTTGATGGATATACGCACCACCTTGCTAAGACGGGTCGTCAATATGACCTTGAGATTAATATCTTAGTGAAAGATGACTCATTATGGACGACAAAGCGGCAAGACCATATACGTCAGATCATCTGGGATGAGTTATCAGATGATTTGGGCGAAACATGGTTATCAGTCAGTTTTACAGGTCAAGAGCGCTGGTTGTGATAATTGAGTTAAACGATTATCCACGCATTGATGAATATTTTAAATACGGCGAAAGCCGTATTTTTTAGCATGATAGTTTATGTAACAGTAAGTTACAGAGTGTTTCGTTTCTTACTGCTTGGGTGTAAAAATCAAATGTTATGCTTATTTGTTCAGTGAGAAGATGCAAGCGTACAAATCATTTCAATACCAATTCTTCTAACAAATAATAGATCTTAAGCTATAATTATATTTGTATTCAATATGATATAGATTAAATGAGTGCGTTTCGAATGTGAATTGATTTAATGGGTGTGTTGTAATGTTAAATTTTGTGGGTTTAAATTGATGTTTTTCCGTGCAAAGAACAATAAAATGGAGTATCTTTCTCATGCCTCTTTAAAACATTTTGTTACAAATTACTTTGAGGCAAAGTAAAGATAATTAACTAACAGCCATGTTAGTAACTTATAACTGCGACCTTATCAGGTAATGTATGGAAATCATTTTAGTTTTAGCCTTTATTATCGGTGCTGCCTTCATCATAGTAAAAGAAAAAAAGTGTACTAAAGGGATTGATCGCTCTCGTGATGCTCTTTAAAAGATAAGGCGCTGTTCTAAGCGCTTTCTATTCCTCTCTCGCATGATCCATCGTCAATAAGTTCACTGCATTCCCTTATGTTATTCCTGTATAGAATCCTTTAACTTTGATATTTATCAGATAGTTACCATCAATTCTTGTGACTTTATTTTCGATGAAAATTTTATTGTCAAAGTCGTGATCTATATCGTTATCATATTAAATTAATCGCTTGTTTCTCAATGCAGGAGTGAATAAAGTGAGTCAATTATTATGATTGAACTCAATAGTTATTCGTTAACAAGTTATTGAGACGATGGTGCTTTGCTAAGTAAGGCATGATTACGAAGGTTCAAGAGCTATGTGTGTTAGTTGTAAGTTGAGAGTTAAAGGTGTTAAAAAGGATGATTGGTTTAAAAAATGTAGAATGGAATTTTTATCACTCTCTCTCGTGATAGGGTTAGCTTTTCTTTTCTCGTTATCTGCAAGCTTCTTTTCTCGTGTACAACTTTCCTATGTAATCAGCTCTGATTCTAAAGATCTTCTTAATACATATATGCTTCGAATTGATAATTATCATCCAATGATGAAAGACATTTCTGATAATTTTCAATTTAATTGTAAAGCTTTAGATGAAAATAAAATTCAACAAGTTGTTTACGATGATTACTTTATTCGCCGTGTTACATTAACAACAAATGATGGCGAGCAGTGTACAAGCTTTAAAGGGGCAAGTGCAGAAAGTAAACTGTTACCATTAATTGATCAGCTGAGTGCAAATCTTTCTTTGTGGGTAACCTCTGAATTAGGTGATAAGGAAAACCTGTTGGTTGTAGAATGGAAAGATAAACGAGGCTCAATGCTGGTCCATATGGAACCGTTGATTTCCGATATATTGAAAAATAAATATTGTGATAATTGCGTACTAAGTTCAATAACTTCAACTGATCATCCGGCAACATCGTTTTGGCGTGGTGACGCTTCTTTATTAGAAGTAAAGCCATTAATGAGCTCTGAATTTGCGAATAACCTTCGTATTGATACTTTTGTAAAACCTGAATTATTAGCAAAATATAAAGAAGCATTATGGTTGCCTTTATTTTTATTTGGGGGGGCTATTGGTGTTCTATTTATTGCGATGCACCGACTATTTGATCGACGAAGAATGTCACTACATTCAATGGTTGAGCAAGGTTTAGTCAATAAAGAGTTTGTTCCTTACTATCAACCTATTGTGAATGTAACGAGCCAATCATTGTATGGTTGCGAAATGCTTGCTCGTTGGAAACGACCGGGGCAAGAATTGATTTCCCCCATGGAATTCATTCCATATGTAGAAAAAAGTGGTCAAATATTACCCATAACAGAACAATTAATTAAAAAAGCAGTTGATGAAATTGGTAAGCTGAATTGGCAAAACACAAAGCAGATTATTAGTATTAATGTGGTACCTGAACAATTAGAAAGTATTGAAATTATTGATCGTTCACTCGATTTATTAAGATCCTCCAAATTAGAGGCGACACAGTTAGCTTTTGAAGTGACCGAGCGTAAGCCGTTTAACAACTTAACAATGGCATCTGATGTCATCGAATACCTAAGAGATAAGGGTATTGATGTGAAGTTGGATGATGCTGGTACGGGTTATGGTGGGTTCAGTTATATACAAGAGCTAAATATTAGAAGTCTTAAAATTGATAAAATGTTTGTTGAAAACATAGGCACATCAGATATCAAATTATCTCTATTGGATTCGATTATTGCATTTGGTAAACAAGCCGGAATGGAAATGATTGCCGAAGGTGTTGAAACAAAAGAGCAGTCTGAATATTTAGCTGAACAAGGTGTGTATTTACAACAAGGTTACTACTTTGGGCGACCGATGGTATTTCGCGATTTTGCTTATTTCTGTAAAGGGATTGCCTCGCACCTCCCTTTAGCAGAGGAAGAGATACTACGTGTTGGGTAAGGCGTAGCTATTAATATACCGTTACATTTGAGGCGAGCATTATGCTCGCCTTCAACTTGTTTTATGCGAAGTCTTTTTATCAAAATATGCAATTAACTGTGCTTTTCTCGCCATTCTAAACTTAAGCGACTAATTTCTCGTTCAGTCTCTTTCCACATACTTGTTTTAATAAGCTCTCGATATTCACCTGTTGGCCGTTTTAACAGCGTATCCAGAATGGGTATATTAATTTGGGGCAGACCGTCTAAAGCCTGAATAGCACCATCTCGATTATTGCATAGCATAACCATGTCACAGCCAGCTTGCTGAGCTGCTATAGCGCGTTCGCTATAACTGCCCATAACATCTGCACCTTTCATATTTAGATCGTCTGAAAATACGACGCCTTTAAATTGTAAATCTTGGCGTAATACTCGTTTTAACCAGTAATCAGAACCACTTGCTGGTTTGTCATCATAAGCATCAAATACAACGTGCGCAGGCATCATTGCATCTAATAAGTTATTTTCAATAAGGTATTTAAACACGATCATATCGTGCTCTTTAATGTTCTCTCTTGAGTCAAACGGTGTTTCGAGATGAGAATCAGCAATAACACCGCCATGACCTGGGAAATGTTTCCCCGTTGTTGCCATGCCTGCTTGTTTCATTCCTTTAATAAATTGGCTAGCATATTTGATGATTTTCTTTGGATCATCAGAAAAAGCACGATCACCAATTGCCTTACAATCAAAGCCAAGATCCAATACAGGGGCAAGGCTTAGGTCGATATCCATAGCCAGCAATTCAGCAGCCATTAACCATCCCCCCTTTTTAGCGAGCTCAACGCCATTGTTATGTTGTTCGAATGCGCGAGCAGGAGGCAGTTGCGTGAATTCTTCACGAAAACGTTGTACTCGTCCACCTTCTTGATCAACGGCAATAAGAAGGGGCTTAGCAGCCGTTTTTCGAATGTCTTTGGTGAGAGCACGTAATTGAGCACGATCGTGATAGTTGCGTGCGAAGAATATGATACCTCCCACTGTTGGGTGTTGGATTATTTCACGTTCTTCTGCATTAAGTTCATAGCCTAATACATCAAGCATTAATGGACCCATGGATGTGCTCCGAAATAGGGGAATATCAAAGATATGGGTAAATTACCACAGCCCGAGATATCCGCAATTTGAATTATGATTTGCTGTGAAATAATTATTGCTGAAGAGGTGTTAAATGCAGTTTCGTTGCACAGTATTGTCCTCACAGGTAAACACTGTGTTTATTGGTATAATTATAATGTCTTCTTCTTTCTTACTGGCTTGGTACGTTCCTGTTGATAAACACCGATAAAGTGAGACTTAAGTCTAATTAATGCGAGGTTGCATGTAACAAAAAGGCTTTAACTGTGATCTTGATCTCGTGTGTTTTTGGTCTTAACGCTTACACTGTTTACAGATTAAGACTATTTTCTTTAGATATGAGATCACATCATGACGGTATTAGTAGCGATTGCATTAACAACAGGTATTTTGTCAGGTATCTGGGGCTGGGTCGCCATTTCACTCGGTTTGCTAAGCTGGGCAGGGTTTTTAGGCTGTACTACTTACTTTGCATCACCGAAAGATGGCATGAAAGGCTTAGGTCTAAGTATTGTTACTAATCTGAGTGGTGTATTTTGGGCAATGGTGATAATCCATCTCTCAAGTATGTTTAGCCTTGAAATTATTGGTTACGTTGTAACGGCTGTTGTTGCATTCATGATGTGTGTTCAGGCTAAAAAATCATGGTTAAATTTTATTCCTGGTACTTTTATTGGTTCTTGCGCAACATTCGCATCTAACGGTGATTGGCAGTTAGTTATTCCATCATTAATTTTGGGCGCTTTATTTGGTTATACCATGAAAACGTCAGGGTTATGGTTACATGAGAAGCTACAACATCCAAATTCCAATCTAACGGCAGCGAAAGCCGAGTAGATATTCGAAACATCCCCGATATAATTCAAAAAAATCCACTGAGTGTAACTGTTGCCGCATTTACGTTATTTGAATAATGTAAATGCGGTTTTTTTTATCGTTTTTTTAGAAATAGACAGCTATAAGCAAGGCACAAACTGACCACCAAAGCTTGTGTTTAATGCTATTAGTGATTCAATATGGGTGCCTTTAGGGGCGAGTACACATACTCTTAAATCTTTATTCAGTAAGTGTTGCACTTGATTAACAACCGTTTCATTAGAATAGCTTTCACGTTCAGCATCACGGCGACATAGGTCGACGAAAATATCATCTTTAGCCTCAGGAAATAATACATATTCTGATTGCTGCATGAGTCGAAGGGCTTTTAATGACAGCATTTCTGTGTCATCACCTGTTTCAATCAGATACAAGTTACCCGTTTGCACGGTATTGTTTTCAAGCAGCGAGGTAAACGCTGCTTCTAGATCATTTTCTGTCGCTGCATTCTCAACGGCTGGTAATCGAAAGTAAGCTTCCCAAAACTTACGCCTTTCATCTACGGTACCAAAGTATTGCTTAATGCGACTGCGTTGTTTACCGGAATAAGCAGCAAGCAGACTCAAATTCTGAGGTAGTTGAGTTTCTAGTTTTTCTCGTATAAAACGCACCAAAACAGGTGAAGCACCACCACTAGAAACGGCCACTTGAATAGGGGTTCTATCGATCATTGATGGCGTAATGAAATTACAATAGTTTGGATCGTCGACAACGTTGGTCCAGATACCTAATGCGTTAGCGTCATTAAATACTTGGTGATTCAGTTCTCGCACATCCGTTGTTGCCCACACTTGATGAAAACCGATTACATCATTCGATTGATATTCTCTGCTTATGTAATTGAGCTTTTTGTTATCGACTAAGCGGGATAAGTGAGGATGCAACTTAGGCGATACAAGCGTGATATCTGCTTTTGCTTTCAGTAATAGGTCAACTTTTCTACAAGCAACTTCACCGCCGCCAATAACTAAGATTTTTTTACTCTTCAAATTCAAAAAAACTGGGAAAAAATCCATTACATCTATGCTTCCTAAGTATTGTTTATGCTGATTGCGGCTAATGTTTGTGGCTATTTAAACCATTATTAAGCTATTTGTTATATATATCCAATTTTGAAATATTTTGAAACAAATTACCTTCAAAAGGTGTGTATTATTTCCTACCATTCAGCTTTCATTAAAGCTGAATTGTTACCTTATTCTTATTAAAAAAGTATATGTTTTCTCAATGTTATTTTAATTTGAACGCACTTTTATTGTGTTCGTTTTTTTGTATGTTTTATTTAAATCGATGGTCAGCATAAATGAATAAAAAACTTATTATCGCAACGCTGGTAAGCGCGAGCCTACTTGCTGGGTGTGGCGATAAAGTCTCGGGACAAAAATCTCCACAAGGTCCTTTAGTTGTTGTAGAGCCCGTAACAGTTATTGATTATCAGCAAGGTAAGCAATATGTGGGTCGTACAGAAGCACTTGAAGATGTGTTAATTACAGCACAAGTATCTGGGTATTTAAAAGAGCGCTTTTTTACTGAAGGGCAATTAGTAGAAAAAGGACAACTGTTATTTCAAATTGAACCGGCAGCTTATGAGGCTAAATTAGCGAGTGCACAAGCGGCCATTTCTCAAGCAGAAGCAAATTTAAAAAAAGCAGACCTCGATTTTAAACGTGGTCAAAATCTATTACCAAAAGGCAGTATTAGTGAATCGGAATTTGACCGATTAACGGCTGAAAACTTAAGTGCAATTGCCCAATTAAAAGCGGCGAAGGCACAATATCATTCTGCTGAAGTCGACTTATCATATACAAGTATTTCTGCTCCTTTCAGTGGTCGAATCAGTGATAGTAAAGTGAGCCTTGGTGATTTAGTGTCGCCTTCTTCGGGTGTACTTACTACCTTGGTTAGCCTAAACCCAATGCAAACCACATTTAACCTAAGTGAACGTGAACGTCTTGATTTAGGTATTGATTACTTAGATGGCAGTGGTGAAGGCAAGGGTAATGTTGAAGTACTGCTTACATTAAACAATGGCGAAGAATATGAACACCTAGGTGAAGTCGATTTTATTGGTAATCGTATTGATTTGAATACGGGGACGATTGCAATGCGCGCTAAATTCGATAACCCAGAACAACGCCTACTTCCAGGTCAGCACGTACAAGTTTTTTTACGTGAGAAAATTCCAGTTCAAAAAATTGTGATTCCTCGCCGTGCAGTACAAAGTGATCTTGAAGGTGATTTTGTGATGGTATTAAAAGAAGACAATGTAGCTGAGCGTCGTAACGTGATTATGGGCCCTCAAACAGTGCAGGGTATCATCATTGCTGATGGTATTGATGCGACTGATATTGTGATGACTAAAGGCTTACAGCGTGTACGTAACGGTATCACGGTTCGTGTTGAAGCAACTGAAGCGAAGGACAAATAATGCTAAGTCGCTTTTTTATCCAACGCCCAAAGTTTGCGTTGGTTATATCTATTATTCTTACCCTAGCAGGGGCAATTGCTGCCTTAAGCCTGCCTGTGGCGGAATACCCGAAAATTAGTCCACCTTCTGTTGGTGTGACTGCTTATTACTCAGGTGCAAGTGCTGAGGTTGTTGAAGAGGCAATTGCAGATCCGATTGAAGCATCGGTGAATGGCGTAGAAAACATGATTTACATGTCTTCTAAAAGTGCCAACGATGGTTCATACAGCCTGAATGTAACTTTTGATATTGGTACTGACCCAGATATGGCTCAGGTTAACGTCCAAAACCGTATTTCCCAAATCGAATCTAAGCTTCCGGCTGAAGTTCGTATGGTGGGTGTAACGGTTAAAAAGCGTTCTCCTGATTTATTGATGGTGCTGAATTTCTACTCACCTGATGGTAAGTATGGCGACCAATTCTTGGTTAACTACATTAATTTAAATGTAAAAGATCAACTTGCTCGCGTGAAAGGGATTAGTGAGGTTAATGTTCTTGGTGGTGGCGAATATGCGATGCGTGTTTGGCTTGACCCTGAAAAAATGGCTAACCTTGGTCTTACGACATCTGATGTGAACGCGGCTCTTGCTGAACAAAACGTTCAGGTTGCTGCGGGTCAGGTGGGTGCTCCTCCATACAATAATGCTCAAGAAGTCCAGTTTAACCTTGTAACAAAAGGACGATTGGAGACCGTCGAAGAATTCGAAGATGTTGTGCTTCGTGCTAACAATGATGGTTCGATTGTATTCTTAAAAGACGTTGCACGTGTAGAGCTAGGTAAGAAATTCTACACTGGTAATGGCATGTTCCGTGGGCAGCCAGCAGCTATTGTTACGCTAAACCTTCAGTCTGATGCAAACGCATTGGAAAGTGGTGAAGCAGTAATGAGTTTACTCGATGGAATGAATAAAGATTTTCCTGAAGGTATGGCATACGAAACAAGCTACGATACAACTTTGTTCGTTGCTGAATCGATTAAAGGGGTAGTTGTTACTCTGATTCAAGCCATTATATTGGTTATCGCAGTTACTTATATGTTCTTAGGTAGTATGCGATCGACATTAATCCCAGTTGTGGCTATACCTGTATCGTTGATTGGTACGTTTGCTATTATGCTTGCTGCTGGGTTTACGATAAATACAGTAACGTTATTTGGCTTAATCCTTGCCATTGGTATTGTGGTCGATGATGCTATCTTGGTTATCGAGAATGTTGATACCAATATGGCGCGAGATCCAAGCCTGTCACCTCGTCAAGCAACCTTGATTGCAATGAAAGAAGTAACAGGTCCGATAATTACCTCCACAATGGTTCTGTTGGCTGTATTCATACCGGTCGCAATGCTTCCTGGTATTACCGGTATTATGTACCGTCAGTTTGCATTAACCATTTGTATTTCTGTTGTAATTTCATCTATTAACGCATTAACACTTTCACCTGCTCTATGTTCTTTAGTGCTGAAACAAGGTGATGGTAATAAGTCGCGTTGGTTTAAGGTATTTAACCAAGGTCTTGATAAAGTTACATTAAAATATGGTGCTATTGCCGGTTATTTGGTTCGTAAATCTGTACTGTTAGTTACATTCTTCATCTTGGCTGTGGGGGCGGTAACCTACTTATCCAAGACGACATCAACTGCGTTTGTTCCAACAGAAGATAAAGGTATTTTACTTGTTAACGTTCAGCTGCCAGATTCAGCCTCGTTATCTCGTACTGAAGAAACAACCATCAAGCTTCAAGATATTCTTGCAGAAGAGCCAGGTATTGAAGGTATTACTGTTGCAAATGGTTATGCGTTCTTAACGGGAGCCGCTGCATCAAACGGTGCATCACTGTTTATTAAGTTAAAAGAGTGGGGTGTACGAAATGAAATGGAAGGTGATCATTCATCATTTGCTATTTCAAATCGCATAAATGCTCGTTCAGCAAATGAGTTACCAGAAGCGATAGTATTCGCGATGGGCGCCCCAGCCGTGCCAGGAATGGGCGCAGCTTCAGGCTTCGAGTTTGTTCTTGAAGATACCTTAGGTCGAAGCCGTACCGACTTGGCGAATGTCATGGGAGAGATGATTCAGAAAGCGAATGCGCAGCCTGAAATTCAATTCACCTTTAGTACATTCCGTGCCAATGTTCCTCACTTCTATGTTGATATAGACCGTGTGAAAGCGAAGCAACTAGGCATACCACTAACAGATATTTTCCAGACGCTACAGGGTAACTTAGGTTCCATGTATGTGAATGACTTTACTTTATACGGTAAAAACTTCCGTGTAACAGTACAGGCAGACAGTGAATACCGAGATAATTTAGATACACTTGAGCGTTTTCATGTGCGTTCAGCCTCTGGCGATATGATTCCATTGAGTACGCTTACTTCTATTGAGCAAGTATTTGAACCTGATGTGGCATGGCGTTATAACATGTATCGTTCGGCAGTCATTCAAGGTAGCCCAGCACCGGGTTATTCTAGTGGTGATGCGATTGCTGCAATGGAGCGTGTAGCAGCTGAAGTGTTGCCGCAAGGTTATCAGTATGAATGGACAGGTATGGCTTACCAAGAAGTAAAAGCTGGTAACCAAGCGATCTATGCGTTTGCACTGGCTCTAATCTTCATTTACTTGTTCATGGTTGCTCAGTACGAAAGCTGGAGTATACCTCTTGCTATCATTCTGGTTGTTCCTGTAGCGACATTAGGGTCGTTCTTGGCTCTTGCCATGACAGGTACACCGTTGAATCTGTATGCTCAGATTGGTTTGGTTCTCTTGATAGCCTTGGCCGCGAAGAATGCGATATTGATTGTAGAATTCGCCAAGATTGAACGAGAAGAAAACGAGCTGGATATCGGGAAGGCAGCGGTACGTGGTGGTAAATTACGTTTCCGTGCGGTGAATATGACATCGTGGTCATTTATCTTGGGTATTTTGCCATTAATTTTTGCATCTGGTGCGGGCCATATTAGTCAGAACTCGTTAGGTATTTCCCTAACAGGTGGTCTACTTTGTGTGTTACTTGCAGGTACCTTCTTGATTCCAGGCTTCTTTGCTCTGGTTCAGAAACGTCGTGAGAAATTCCATGGTGGTTCAACAAAGCTTATTGCACTTGAAGATGAAAAGTAGAAGCTAAGCACCTATAGAGCCGTTTAGTTCTGGCTCTATAAATAAAAGACAAAAAGGGTTCCTCTTTTACGTTAACTGTAAAAGTTGGAACCCTTTTTTAATGTTTAGCGTTTAATGTACAACGTGTTTATTATTAATCGCCAGCTCGTCTATTTTTGATGAGCTTTTTTACTTTTGATGAATATCTTTACGACGCATTAAACCAATAGCAGCTAAGCTAAACAAGCCAAACAATGGTACTGAACCGCCCGATGAGCCTGAGTCTACAGGTTGGCTTTTAGCGCTAGGCCTATCAGCAACAACCATAAATGGGTCTTTTGTAATGGTTGGTGCATCTACTGCGTTAAGTGAAAAACTGTTATCACCTTCAGTTGCGTGAATTGTGCCTTCAATCCAATCTCTATAGCTTGAAAGCTGCGTGAATTGGCCATGTAATTGATAGTATGGATTATTTTGATTGTCATTTTTGATTTTACAATCAGCCCCGTTACTGGTGATGCCAACAAGGCGTAACCCTTTATCTGTATCTGCGATGTTCAATGGGTTCTGCCAAATTAAAGGGCCGCCAGAATCGCCAGCACAAACATCTTTTACTAAATCAGCAATATTGGAATCAGCACAAACAAAATAATCGCTGTTATAGATTTTGTTATTGCATTTACCGTCAGGAATACCGCCCAGTTTTACCACTTGTAATTCGGAAGGAAATGCTCCATTGGCTACGGTATCCCCCCAGCCTGATGCGATGAGATTGGCCTTTGAATCTGAGCCCTGACTCCATGTATTATCGAAATTATTATCGGCAGATTGTTGTTCACCAACTGTCGCTATTTTAATGGGTTGCGCGACGTTTAACATACTACGATCAACTTGAAACAGGGCAACGTCATTTTCGAATGTTGTACTGTTGTATGCTGAATGATGAAAACGCTTGATAACAGTGAACTTATACTTAGCATCAAGCTTCGAAAAATCACCTTGAGGGATATAAGATGTACCTGCAATAACCACATCGCCTAATGCTGACACATCACAGTGTGCGGCGGTTACAACCCAGTTTGAAGCAATAACAACGGCTCCACATCCAGTAGCATCAGCATTAGTTTGTTTTATTGCGGCTTGCCATGGTAATAACAAGCTATCGTAATTGGTAGCATTCGTACCATTAATCGCTTTGGTTTGAGGGGTTGCGCTGAAAGCCAATTGTGGCGCTAATGCAAATGAAATAAGTGCTGCTATAGCGGTGGTTTTATACATCCTGTCATCCACTGAATTTTGTTTTTTTAATTTTCGCTAACTATATGATTAGGGCGTTGCTCTGTCTATATCTATTTGCTTTGCGAATGATTCTTGTGAGCAATTCTTTATTATTTTGCATGGTGTTCTGTTTGTATGTTTAGTTTATATATCATCGATTGTAAAGCTTAACTAAAAATGTTGAGCTAGAACAAGTTATTCATCTCATTCGAGTGATTCATAATGGCAAGAACGTTACTATCTAGAGGTATCTCTTTAAACTGTATTAGGATAGTTATGACGTTTAAAAATGTAATTGGTTTTGGTGTGGCGGGTAACTTTGCTGGTCATCTTGAACAAGCAGGTGAAGCGACAGATTTTCTTGCCGTCGAAGTAAAAGAAGCGATTCAACCTAAAGCCATTTTTCCTTTTTATGTGCCTTCAGACAAAGCAGGGTTTTTATCAACATACCCGCTATCTCACGATACAATTATTCCACCAAATGATGCCGATAACCTTCAGATCGAACCTGAAGTCGCGTTACTTTGCGATATCGAATATCAAGATAATCGCGTAGTCTCTTTAACACCGCGTAAATTTGCTGCATATAACGATTGCTCTATACGAAAGCCTAATGCAAAAAAAATCAGTGAAAAGAAAAACTGGGGCGAACACACGAAGGGTGTCGCGAGTACAATGTTTGATATTGATTCACTTGCAGAAGGTGGAGTGTTAGATAGTTACCGGATTGCCAGTTTTCATAAGCGTGGTGATCTTGTTTCTCGCTATGGTGAAGACAGCCCAGTAGTGGGTTACAGCTATTTTCATGAAAAGCTATTAACTTGGATTGTTGATCGTATGAACAATCAGCAAGATGTTGGTCCAACGGAAGATATCGCAATGCATTTAGCTAATGCTGATTATCCGGCTCAAGCGTTAATCAGTATAGGCGCAACCCGTTATACAGAGTTTGGTGAAACAACGTTTTTGCAGTCTGGTGATACGAGTATTGTTGTTGTTTACGATGGTAGCCAATACAGCCAAGATGAAATTACGGCAATGGCAGCAACAAATGAATTTTCTGCCGAAGGTTTATCTGCATTGGTTCAGCATGTAGCCTAAACATTGTTGTAAATGCACTAGTATACGAAGTGTAAATTTACAGAATATTAAGCCTGATTTGTCAGGCTTTTTTCATGAATGCAGTATGGTTGTTTAAATTAAATATGAGTAATTCTGAACAAGAATATCAAAACAAAACACAGCAGCTTCTACTTTCAGATATGTTAAGAATGAAATGTTTACGTGCAGTTAGAAGTTTGAATTTACCTGATTGTTTTTTAGGTGCCGGTTTTCTGCGTAATGCTATTTGGGATAGTTTGCATAACAAAGCCGAGATGACACCACTAAACGATATTGATGTTGTGTATTTCGATACAGAAGATATTTCATGTAAAACAGAACAAGAATTAACAGCGAAACTTAAAGTGCTCGTTCCATCAATGAACTGGGAAGTGCGAAACCAAGCACGAATGCATGTTAAACATAATGACCAACCTTATCGTAATACAACAGATGCAATTTCGCGCTGGGTAGAAATCCCGACTTGTGTGGGCGTTAAGCTTGATGAGGGAGAACAACTCATTTTTACAGCTCCATTTGGTTTGGCACACAATTGGGTTCTTAATGTTGAAATTAACCCTAAGAGGCCGATACCTGATATTTTTTATCGGCGTATAGAAGAAAAGAGTTGGCTGCGTATTTGGCCGTTACTCAATATTATACCGACAGATAAAGAGTGTAATATTCATAGCTGTTAAGGTTGCTTCTGGTAGAAAAAGGCTAAGCAAATAGCCTTTGCTTAGCCTAAATAATGATTCTTGGGTCTTGAGCTATAAACGCCAGAATATTTCGAACGATCCCATAGAGGTAGATGAGCGAATATCTTCTTCAAAATCTGGTGTGCTGGTTGCAAAGCTTAAACTTGTGCCCCAGCTAGGTTCGTAATATACAAAGCCTAAAACAGCTGTGGCTTGTAGGTTCTCAACATTAGTATCAGGCACATGGGCTGGGCGATCACCGTCGATCGTTATATCATTGAAACGATAACGGCCTTCTATACCTGTAAATACAAAATAACCTGATGCACTAGATGAAATCACGCTGACATCGAATAGTTTACCAGGCGTAAACCCGACACTACCAAAGTTTGAATCTAAGTTTTTACCCCAGCGAGCAACGGTACCAACGGCTAACTCACTCTGAAAATTCCCCACATTGACACGACCAACACTACTTAAATCATAATGCTGCATCAACCATGCATTATTTCGAGTGAGTAGGCGGTGTCCTTGGTATCCAAGGTTGAATACGACTTGGTTTTCGATTTGATCATCCCAGCCCATAGGCTCGTCTGAACCAACTATGCTGTGAATAAACTTTTGGCCATCTTCTGCGAAAGAATTGGGCCCGACAGTGCCTAACATAAAGCTGAATTTATCAACCGCACTTGCTGAATATTGATAAATACCCGTTTCTAAAAATAACAGCCCAGCGTAAGGGCGCTCATTAGGCGGGGGCTCTGTTGCTTCAATGTCTTCCGGTGTCCACATTTGTTGACCTAGGCGTAGACTCCAGCCTTGTGCACCAGAACTTAACGGCAAAATAGACGCAATTTGTCGTATAGGGGTCGGTGCACTCATGGCGACGCGGTTTGTTGCAGCAGAGTTGTATTCTAAGAAAATGCCGTTGCTGTAATTTTGGTCAGTACCTACGATACCGTCATTATCAATCGCAAACGAGAAGCTACCCGAATTATACGCCATTGTAGTTGATGAAAAGAGCGTGGTGATAGCAACAATACCGAGAGAAAAGTGATTCATTTACAATCCTTTGTAGCAGGGGAAATATAACAAAAAATGCAGAGTTTAGCTTTGATACAAAAGTGAGTATGTTGTTTAATATCATCAACATTTTACCGAATGCACGTTAGCAGTAGCTAGCCTTATTAGTGGAACTGTTAACAAAATCAGAGGTCGTGCATTATAGTGTGAAAAATGCACTAACACTGAGCATTAATTTGTAAGGAATTATATGAGGTAGCAGTGAGTTAAAGTACATAACAGATAAGGATATGTGCCGCGAAGCCGACACCTATCTGAAGTGTTGAACAAGCCTGAGCTACCTTATATAGGGAAATATTACGAAGAAGTGGAAGGGTGATGATTGGGTAGCGGTTGGCGCCGCTGGAAGTCTTTCGCCGCTACTAAATAACGAAATGGATTGATTCAGACTTTATTGTTTGCTGAACGTAACTTACGCATTACTGCTTTTTCAATTTCGACCAAGAATAAGATAGAGGAAGCGACAAGGGTGATTTGAAGCCATACTTTCAGCTCGATTGCGCAAGAACCAAAGATGGTTTGCATTATTGGCAAATAGGTAAAGCAGAGCTGGAATATTGCCAGTACCGCAATGGCAACTAATACATAGTGATTACCCGTTAGTCCCCGGTGACTGAAAATGGAGTCGAAAATATAGCGGGAGTTAAAGAGGTAAAAGACCTCGAACATCACTAAAGTATTCACCGCGATGGTTCTGGCTCGGGCAATATCCGCATCGTGACCGATCTCCCACAGGAACAAGCTCAGTGTACCCCCCATAAGGATCACCGAAACAAACCCTACTCGCCAGATAAGGTGGCGAGTAAGGAGTGGCTGAGAGGGCGGGCGGGGAGGACGCCGCATCAGATCCTTCTCTTTGGGCTCAAAAGCGAGCGATAGCGCAAGTGTTACCGCTGTTACCATATTAACCCAAAGGATTTGTACTGGCGTTAGTGGCAGATCTTTAAAGCCGAGCAAGACTGCCGCGAGGATGATCAGTGCTTCCCCGCCATTGGTGGGGAGAATGAATAAAATCGCTTTTTTCAAGTTATCGTAAACGGCCCTACCTTCTTCGACGGCAGCAGTGATGGTGACGAAGTTGTCGTCAGCCAAGACGATATCAGCCGCTTCCTTGGCCGCTTCGGTGCCATTTTTCCCCATCGCGGTACCGACATCGGAGCGTTTAAGCGCCGGGGCATCATTCACTCCATCACCTGTCATCGCAACGACATGATTATGTTGCTGGAAAATATCGATAAGCCGCATTTTGTGCTCGGGACTCACCCGCGCATAAATATCAATTTTGGTCGCAAGTTTGAATAACTCATCGTTACTCAGTTGGTCAATTTGCTGGCCAGTCAGCGCATCTAGGTTGTTGATGATACCGAGGTGGTAGGCGACGGCGCGGGCGGTTAGGGCATGGTCTCCAGTAATGATTTTTACTCTGATCCCGGCATTGTTACATGCATTGATAGCATCTATGGCCTCTTCGCGAGGGGGATCAATCATGCCAAAAATGCCAAGCATGATCAGCTGATCGTTAACGTCATCAAAGGTGAGTTCAACTTGCTCACTATGGGTTGGTCGATAGGCTATTGCCAGCACTCGCTCGCCGTTATGTGCCAGTTGTTCAATTTTGGCGTGCCAATAGTTGCGGTCTATGGGACTGGGGCCGGTGGCAGAGAGTTGCTGGCTGCACATCTCAAGCACTTGCTCTGGCGCACCTTTAAGGAAGATGAATGCGTCGCCGCTGTGGCTATGGTGCAAGGTGGCCATGAATCGATGCTCTGACTCAAATGGGATGAGATCGGTGCGTGGGTAGTGTTTGATTTCGCTGTCAGCATCAAAGCCTGCCTTAACCCCTGCAACTAATAGGGCGCCCTCCATGGGATCCCCGTGTATTTGCCATTGCCCACCGTGTTGGTGGAGAGTGGCGTCATTGCATAAGACGGCTGCTCGGATAACCTCAGTTAGCAGAGGCATCTGTTCGGGAAAGACGGTGTGTTGATCGATGGTAATCACGCCATGTGGGTCGTAACCTATGCCGCTAAGGATTACGTGGTGGTCTGCCGTGACGATATTGCAGACGGTCATTTCGTTGCGGGTCAGAGTTCCTGTTTTATCAGTACAGATGACAGTGACAGCGCCGAGCGTTTCAACAGCAGGAAGACTACGGATAACTGCATTGCGCCGTGCCATCCTTTCTACACCGATAGCCAAGGTGATGGTAATGATAGCTGGCAGTCCTTCAGGTATGGCGGCGACAACAAGGCTAACCGCGGCAAGAAACATGTCGGTGACGGGGTAGCTTCGGATCATCACCCCAAATGTGAAGGTGGCGACTGCAACCGCAAGGATCGTGGCTGTTAGCCAGTGACTGAACTGCGCTATTTGTCTTAGTAACGGTGTTGTTGTGGGCTGGACGTTTGAGACAAGGGTGCTGATTTGTCCTAGTTCGGTTTGGGCTCCAGTAGCTACGACAATACCAGTGCCAAGACCATGGGTGACAAGCGTACCGGAATAGGCCATCGATTTACGTTCAGCCAGATCGGCGGCGAGGGCAACCGGTTCGCTCTGTTTATCGACTGCGACAGACTCGCCAGTTAAGGTCGCTTCGGAGATCTGTAATCCTTTGCAGTGGCAAAGACGCATATCGGCGGGTATTTTGTCTCCAGACTGCAGTAATACCACATCTCCGACGACGAGCTGTTCTACCTCAACGGTGACCTGTTTCCCGTCGCGCAGCACTTCTGCCGTCGGTGATAACATATCTTTAATCGCTTTAAGGGCATCTTCTGCCCGCCCTTCCTGAATAAAGCCTATCACCGCATTGATCAAAACCACGCCTGCAATCACCCCGGCGTCTAACCAGTGACCGAACAGGGTGGTGATAACCATTACGGCAACCAGAACATAGATCAGAACGTTGTTGAACTGGCTGATAAAGCGCATTAATGGAGACCGGGTTGCGGAATCAGGCAGCTTGTTAGGGCCGTGCAGGGCAAGGCGCTGCACGGCGTCGAGGAGGGTTAGTCCATCAGGACTGCTATCCACGGTGTCGAACGTGCCTTGCACCGAGTCGTGGTGCCAGTGGTGAGGGGACTCGCTCATGCCGATATGCCCTGCTACGTGAATCGTCGTTTAATTGATTATTAGGCATTTTGAACTAGGTTGTGTGTATAAGTTATGGGAAATGGGAAATAGCTAATGGCTGATATGTACGGTTTTGATGCATTCTCTCCAAAACAAATTGCTGAAAAGGTCGACAAGATAGGGGTAGCGAAAGCCCGGTTGCCGCTTCTGTCGATGGTGATGTTGGGGATTTTGGCTGGCGTCTTTATTGGCTTGGGCGGTCTCTATTATACCTTGGTTAAATCTGATCCTTCGCTTGGGTTTGCCACTCAACAAGTTGTTGGCGGGCTGGTTTTCTCTCTCGGCTTGCTATTGGTGATTGTGGCTGGGGCTGAGTTGTTTACAGGTAATAATCTATTAGCCATGGCGTGGGCCGATAGAAAAATTACCACTGCTGAGCTGCTGAAAAATTGGCTGGTGGTCTGTCTGGCGAATTTAGTCGGCGCATTAGGGGTTGCGCTGTTGGTGTTTCTGTCTGACCACCCGCAGATGAACAACGGGGCGATTGCACTGACATATGCCAAGATCGCCGCAGCCAAGTGCGAGATGCCATTTTGGACGGCGTTTTTCCGTGGAGTGCTGTGTAATGTCTTAGTGTGTATGGCGGTGTGGATGGCCTTGGCGGGACGCAGTGTGATAGATAAAGCGGTAGCGATTGTGTTTCCGATCTCGGCCTTTGTCGCGGCGGGGTTTGAACACAGTATCGCCAATATGTTTTTTATCCCTCTCGGAATGATGCTTAAGATGTCGGGGGCGGTGGAAGTGGCAGATTCGGTCAACTTATGGGGCTTTATCAATAACCTACTCCCTGTCATCTTAGGCAACCTGGTCGGTGGCAGCGTGTTGGTGGGGCTGGTGTATCACATTATTTACCTCAGAAATCAAAATTGAGATTTCGCTACCTGACGGTGCGTATTGGCGCATTAGGATCGGCCGTGGCGACTATAATGTAGGCAGATATTAATAGTCAGGCAACGAGTATGCACTCCAGAGTTGTAAAAACCGTCTGCCCGTTTTGTGGGGTCGGTTGCGGTATGTATTTGACCAGTGATGGGCAGGGTAACGTTTGTGGGGTGGCGCCCGAGCAAGATCACCCTATCAGTCTGGGCAAGCTTTGTGAAAAAGGCTGGAGTAGTGTCTATGCTATCTCGCCTGATAACCGTATTCATCACCCCCTCAAACGCAAGCGCGATAGGTTTGTCACCATTAGCTGGGATCAAGCGCTGGCAGAAATTAGTACCTTCCTTCAAGACATTCTCGAAGAATCAGGCCCGCAAGCGGTAGGCGTGATCAGCAGTGCCCGAGCCACCAATGAAGATAACTATGCGGCGCAGAAGTTTGCTCGCGCAGTGCTAAAAACCAACAATGTTGACCACTGCGCGCGTATCTGTCATAGCCCAACCGTCGCGGGTTTAAAGCAAGTGTTGGGCTCTGGGGCGATGACCAACAGTACCAAGGATCTGTTCGACACCGAGGTTATCGTGGTCTTTGGTGCCGATCCAACCGAAAACCACAGTGTGTTGGGCGGGCAGATCATCGAGGCTAAGTTGGCAGGGGCGACGCTAATCGTGGTGGACCCGAGGGTGACACGCTTGGCCAAGTTGGCAGATATCCATCTTCAGCTCAAGCCGGGCACCAATATTGCGCTGATTAATGCGCTGCTGCACGAGATCATCAGCAACGATTGGCATGACCGTGACTTTATCGACAATCGTTGTGATGGTTTTTATGCTTTAAAGAGCAATGTCGAGAAGATAACCCCAGAGTCGGTTGCAGAGATAACGGGGGTCGATGGCCCACTGATCCGTCAGGCGGCAGAGCGCTATAGTCGTGCTAATAGGGCGATGATTCTGTACGGTATGGGGATTACTCAGTTTGTCAGTGGTACCAACAGTGTGATTGCACTGGCCGATTTGGCGCTGATTTGTGGGCATATCGGTAAGCCTGGTACTGGTATCAACCCGTTACGGGGGCAAAATAACGTGCAGGGTGCCTGTGATATGGGCTGCTTGCCAAATGTGTACCCCGGTTATCAGTTGGCTGATGAAGTCGATACTCAACAGTGGTTCGCGGCAGCGTGGGGCGACGACGTCGCAACTGCCCCCGGTTTGACCTCGTTGGGCATGACCAAAGCGGCACAAGCTGGTGACTTCAGGGCGCAAATTTTATTTGGTGAAGATCCGGTTGTGACTGACCCTGATCAGAACCATGTCCGCGCAGCTTATAAGGCGATGGATCTGCTGGTGGTCGCTGAGCTGACGATGACCGAGACGGCCAAGCTGGCAGACTATATTTTGCCAGCCGCCTCATTTGCAGAGAAAGCTGGTACCTTTACCAATTGTGAGCGCAGGGTACAGCGGATCAATCCGGTGATCCCGCCTCCGGGCGAAGCGATGGGGGATTGGCAGTGGTTGCAAGCCTTGGCAGAAGCGATGGGGAGTCGCGTACTTAACTGGCACAGTAGCGAAGCGGTGTTTGATGAGATGGCTTCACTAACCCCCTCTTATCAAGGGATGAACTATCAGAACTTGGACCGCAATCATGGTCTGCAGTGGCCCTGCAATGCGAACGCCCCGCAAGGGACGGCGATATTGCACCAACAGCAGTTCCCGATTGGCCGGGCGCGGCTGACACCAGTTCACTATGTTCCTATTGATGAACCCGCCGATGAACTATTTCCACTGCTGCTAACCACCAATCGACTGCATTTCCACTATGGCTGTGGCTCGATGAGCCGTAAGTCGCCGCTGTTGGAGCGGGAAACCCCGCCCGGGATTTTATTTATTAACCCGCAAGATGCCAGCGCGCTGTCCATTCAACTATATGGGCCGGTGGGCGTGCGGTCACGGCGTGGTTATATCGAAACCCGTGCCATGATCACCGAAGACGTCCAGCCTGGGCTGGTGAGCATGCCTTACCACTTCAAAGAGGCGCCCTCAAATCAGTTGACCAATACCGCCCAAGATCCGGTCACCAAGATGCCCGAGTTGAAAGCGTGTGCTGTCGCGGTGATTGCGCTACCCGTAGACCATATCCCTAGTGCCGTGTGGCAGTTAAAGGAGGAGCCTTAGTATGCACAACACTTACTTGTTGGATTCATTGGATGGTTTGCGGGCACACTTGGCGCGCTCTTGGGCGTTATATCAGGTGGTTGCCCAATCAGCAGATGGTCAGCAAGACGTCCATTGGCAGCATGTGACCGAGCCAGCGTGGCCGCCGCTACAGCACCATAAGCCGCTCCACTCCGCCAAGAAATTTTTCTTTGCTGAGCAGGAGCCGCTGTATGTTTTCGATGGTCAATTGTTTAAAGAGACCTTGCCGGATCCTGAGCCATTCGTGTTGTTTGGGGTGCAGAGCTGCGATCTGATGGCGATCCACTACCAAGACTCCTTTTTTGAACAAGACCCTTATTACCAAGCGCGGCGGAAGCAGGCGCTGTTGGTCGGGCTAGATTGTGTCCAGCCATGCTCGCAAGGCTTCTGCTCGACGGTGAATGCCGGCCCGAGTGTTCGCGATGAAACCGCAGATCTGGTATTGCACCCGTTGGATGAGCAACATTGGCTGTTAGTGGTGCTGACAGAGGGGGGCAACGAGGCGCTGCAAGGCATGGGACTGACGCTGGCATCAACGAACGATATTAGCCAGCGCTGGGACAATATCAATCACTGCGAGCAGGCATTTCCAGATCATACCTATCTGCTTGATGGCATCGCTAAGCTTAATTGTGGCCAGGTCTCGGACGCGTTCTGGGCGCAGGTGGGGATCCAATGTTTGGGGTGCTCAGGGTGTACCACGCTCTGCCCCACCTGCTCTTGCTTTGGTACTCGGTCTGTTGCCAATGCAGGCGCTGACGTTAATACTGGTTCTAGCACGGACAACAGTGAGGAGACGGTTAGCCAAGTGCGGTTTTGGGACTCCTGCCTGTATGAGGGCTTTCAGCGTGAAGCGAGTTTTCACAACCCAGCCAAACAAGTGGGGCAGCGGGTAAAACGCTTTTGGTACCACAAATTTAGTGAAGACTATCTCCCTGAATTTGGCCGTTACGGCTGTGTTGGTTGCGGACGTTGTGAGCAGACCTGCCCCGGTGTCATTGGCGTACACTCGATAATGAAAAGGATCGCAGATGATGTTTAACCTGACTCCTGTACCGATAGAGGTGGTCGATTTTTATGATGATGGTCAAGATACTCGCCATTATCATTTTCGTTTACATAGCCTTGAAAATGGCGTTGAAAAGGAGACGCTAGCAGCGTGGCAAAAAGCGCAAAGTGGTCAATTTTTTATGTTATCGCTGCCCGGTGTGGGGGAAGCGCCGTTTACGTTTACCGAGTTGCCAAATGAGCAGGGGAAGTTTGGTGCCTTAGTGCGTCAGATGGGCAGTGTGACCCACGCCCTTTTTGAGTGCGCCGTCGGTGATATTATCGGTGCACGAGGCCCGTTTGGAAAAGGGTGGCCGATGGCAGCCATGGCTGAACAGCGCATCCTGATCATCGGCGGTGGTTGTGGTATTGCGCCACTGGCCAGTGTGATAAATGAGCTGATTGAAACGCAAAACTATCGTCAGCTTGAAGTGATTTATGCCACGCGAAACAGTACCACTTTGATGCTTAATCCAGAGCGGGCGCGTTGGCGGCACTTTATTCCACTGTTCAACGTGGTAGAGGATACCGCTGGCTTGAGCTATCCAGATTATTACCAAGGAACAGCACTGGGGCTACTGCCGACGGTACTGCATAGCTTTGATACCCAGCCCGATCTGGTGCTGATGGCTGGACCGGAGGCAATGATGGAGGCGGCAGCGGAGTACCTGGTTGCTTACGGTATTCAGCCAGACGCGATAAATCTCTCGATTGAGCGCCGAATGCACTGTGCGGTTGGCCTGTGCGGTCACTGTTATCTGCAAGATCGCTATGTCTGTACCGATGGACCCACCTTTAGGTGGGCCGATATTCGGCAATACCAGGCTGTTGGTTGAGCCTGCCCTCGCTTTCTGCTCAGGTTCTGTCGTTGATTCTAGTCTATTGTTGACTAGTCTCGCTTATTGAGCTGCGTGCGTTCGGCTTTTGCGACCACCTCACAGCCTTTGGCAAAGGAGTCAGGATTAAGGGAGATGGAGTCGATGCCACACGCCACCAGAAACTCAGCAAACTCTGGGTGGTCAGAAGGTGCTTGACCGCAGATCCCCACTTTACAGCCTTTGCTGTGGGCGACCTTGATCACCTGTTCAATCACTTTTTTAACCGCATCATCGCGGGCATCAAACATCGGTTTTAGCTCGGCTGAGTCACGGTCTATCCCCAATATCAGCTGCGTTAAATCGTTACTGCCAATAGAAAAGCCATCAAAGCGATCGGCAAAACGCTCGGCGAGGATGATGTTCGAGGGGATCTCGCACATCACATACACTTGCAGCCCTTTATCACCGCGCTTCAGTCCCGCTAGGGCCATCACCTCAAGTACCTTATCGGCTTCGCTGACCGTGCGACAAAATGGGATCATAACGATAATATTGTCAAAGCCCATCTCATCGCGTGCTTTGATAATCGCTCTGCATTCTAGCTGGAATGCTTCTTGATAACGAGGATGATAGTAGCGCGAGGCGCCGCGTAGGCCGAGCATTGGGTTCTCTTCATGGAGCTCAAAGAACTTGCCGCCTATCAAGCCGCGGTACTCATTCGATTTGAAATCAGACATCCGAACGATGACCGGTTTTGGGTACTGGCTGGCGGCGATTTTACCCACCCCAAGAGCCAAATTATCGACGAAGAAATCGGGTAGGGTGGCAGAGCCCGCGCAGCGTTGGCGGAGGGTTTGCGCTATTGCGGGATCGGTGACCTGCTCTGGGTGGATCAGCGCCATCGGATGGAGTCCGATTTGGCTTGAGATAATGAACTCTATTCGGGTCAGGCCGATCCCTGCCGTGGGGAGCTGCCACCAGTGAAAAATGCCGTCGGGCATCGCAGCATTGATCATGATTTGGGTTTGGGTCGTAGGTAGGGTGTTGAGATCAATTTGCTGGGTGGTGTAGTTGATGATGCCGTCATACACTTGACCCACAGCACCTTCGCTGCAGTTCAAGGTGACCGCTTTTCCTGATGACAGAACACGAGTGGCATGTTCAGTGCCGACGATAGCGGGCACTTTCAGCTCGCGGCTGACAATTGCAGCATGGCTGGTTGGGCCGCCAGAGTCGGTAATGATCCCCGCGGCCTTGCGCATAATTGGCACCCAGTCGGGATCGGTGCGTTCGGTGACCAGAATCGCGCCATCGGGGAACTGGTCGCTATCATCGGGCGAAAGTAGGGTAAACGTCTTACCGCAAGCGACGGCGCTCCCGACACTCGATCCTTGCAATAAAATCGGCGCAGCGGTTTTTTTCAGTTGGTAGTTCACCAGTACCGCGCTGTCTTTTGATGTCTCAACCGTTTCTGGTCTGGCTTGGACGATAAACAGTTGCTGACTATGACGGTCTTTGGCCCACTCTATATCCATGGCGCAACCATAATGGCGCTCGATTATCACCGCCCAGCAGCTCAGGTGTAGGATCTCGTCATCACTGAGTACTAGGCTGTTGCGCTCATCCATACTGGTGGGCGTTGTCACTGTTGGCTCAAGGCTACCGTCACTTGCAAACAGCATTTTCTCGCGTTTATTACCGCGCTGCTTTTCAATGATCGGGCGCTTGTTTGGCGTATCGAGCAGCGGTTTATACACCATAAATCGGTCAGGGGTGACGGTGCCTTTAACGATGGTTTCACCCAGCCCCCAGCTGCCATTGATGAGCACTACATCGGGAAAGCCGTTTTCAGTATCGAGACTAAACATGACCCCTGCGCATTCAGACTCCACCATCTGTTGTACGCCAACCGATAGGGCGACTTTTTGGTGGACAAAGCCCTGCTCTTGGCGATAGACAATCGCTCGGTCGGTATATAGCGAGGAAAAGCACTCTCTGCAGGCGTCAATCACGTGCACTGCGCCTGCAATATTGAGGTAGCTCTCCTGCTGCCCAGCAAAGCTGGCTTGGGGCAGATCTTCCGCGGTGGCGGAGCTACGTACCGCAACGGAGAGGGGATCCGTATCTGCCTGTTGACTCAGTTGATGATACGCATTGGTGATAGCTTGTTCTTGCTCTACGGTGAAGTGGCCTTCAAGGATCAGGCGACGAATTTTCTGGCCTGCCTCTGAAAGGGGGATGGAACCGTTGTCCATGGCGGCAAGCAACTGGCTAATCGGCGTGTCAAGTTGGTTTTGGTGTAAGAAGTCACGGTAGAGCTGGGCGCTGGTGGCAAAGCCGTTGGGCACTCGAATGCCGACTTGGTCGAGTTGACTTAGCATTTCACCTAGGCTGGCATTTTTACCGCCGACAAGGCCAACGTCTGTAGCTCGAAGTTGTTGGTACCAGTAAATCAGGGGCTGCGAGGCTGGCATGTTCATTGTCGCTCCTAATAATGTGTCCCTAGTTATTTGTATCTATTGAGGCCGTCACTAGGTCATGCTGGCTTTACTCGGCGTGGTTTCGCAAATAGGCCAACAGCTGGTTATAGCTTCTGATCTTGGGATAATCGCTTTCGGGAATACTGGTTCTGGTCTGTTGTTTCAGGTCGGCCAGCAGGTTAAGGAAATCCATTGAGTCCAGATCACATTCTTCTCGTAAGTCCTCATTCTGATCGATATCGAGTAAATCAATTTCAGGGGCGATACGTTTGATGGCATTGGCAATATGGGTCGGAATGTCGAGTGAAGTCATAACGCCTCCGGTTGCTGAAGTTGTTTGGCAAGGGCATGTAAGAAACGAGCCCCAGTGAGTCCGTCGCTGACTCTATGATCCGCGGCAAGTGTTACGGTCATTATCTCGCCAATCGCCAGTTGGCCCTCGGAAACAACGGCGGCGTTACGCACTCGGCCAAGGCCGATAATCGCCACTTGCGGAGGATAAATGACGCCAGTAATGCTGTCGGCACCGCGCTCACCAATACTGGTGACGGTAATCGTCGCTTCACTGATCTCAGAGCTACGCAGACGACCGCGGCGACTCCTCTCGGTCAGATCTCGCAGAACGGCCATTGTCTCATCGACAGTCAGTGTGTTGGCATTAAGGATAGCAGGGACCACGAGTCCCCCTTGGCGCAGACTGATGGTATTGCCGATATTAACTGTATCGGAGGGGGTAAGCTGTCCGTTGATAAAAGTCCCGTTTAGTGCTGGATAACGTGGTAACAGGCGGGCAATGACGGAAATTAGCAGGGCAGGCAGTAGCAATCTCTGTTCTGGGTCCCGTGACTGGTTTTGTTCTGCTAGCCAGTGCTGGGCGTTGGTCAGGTCGATATCCATGGTCAGATAATAGTGCGGGATCGTCTGCTTTGAGCGCGCCATCGCTTCGCTAATCGCCTGACGCATACTTGAGGCTGGTTGCGCTGTCTCTGTTGGGCAGGGTTTTTCGACATGTTGCTCCGTGCGGGAAGGGAGATCCCGTAGCAATATCGCCCCTTGTGGCCCGCTCCCCTGTAGCTGGCCAATATCGATACCCGTCGCCTGAGCCTGCATATGGGCGGCGGGGGAGATGAATCGCCGCTCGGTATTTGAGCCGATATCTGGGTTTAGCTCTGCAGCGCTCTCGATCGTGTCGTGACTATCGGCGCTGGTGGCCGACGCTGCTGTTTCAGGTGTTGAAGGCATAGGCGCTGTTGGTTTAGGTATTGAAGATACAGGTGCATCTGTCGTTGTCATTCGGGCCAGCACACTGCCGACCGGAAGTTTAGTGTCTGGGGTGATCAATAGCTCGGAAATGGTGCCGCTATGATAGACCTCCATCTCGATAGCACCCTTGCTGGTTTCAACCACCGCAATCGTATCACCTTTTTCAACCCTGTCTCCTGGTTTGATCTGCCACTCAATCAGCGTACCGTCTCGCATATCTGCGCCGAGGGCGGGCATGGTGATATCAATTAGGTTGTCGGTTGCTTGGCTGCTATTCATGGCGTGGATTCCTGTTTCTCTCCTCTAAGTCGCGCGCGGCGAAGGTTGCTCTGGCGGCGGAAATAATTTTGTCGATCTGAGGAATGGCAGCCTGCTCTAAGTGATGAGGATAGGGTATAGGTACCTCTGCGGTGCAAACCCGACCGACAGGCGCATCCAGCTGCCAGAATGCCTGTTCCATGATGACGGCACTGATTTCACCCGCTAGGCTGCCGGTGTACCACCCCTCATCGATGATCACGGCACGGTTAGTCTTACTGACGCTGGCAACAATTACCTTACTGTCGAGTGGTCGCAGCGAGCGAAGGTCAATGACCTCAGCGCTGATCCCCGCACTACCAAGTTGCTCTGCGGCTTGCAAGGTTTTGCCAAGGCTGCCGCCGTAAGTGATCAGACTGATGTCGGTGCCAGTGCGTCTTACCACAGCTTGATGCATCGGTGCATCGGCAGAACTGCTAACCAAGCCGCTCTCATTAAGTAGCATGACATGTTCGAATATCAGCACAGGATCAGGGTCCAACAGTGCCTGAGCGAGCATATGGCGCGCATCATTGTGGGTTGCCGGACTGAGCACTTTCAGGCCAGGCACATGGGCATAAAAGTTCTCCCAGCTATGCGAATGCTGGGCGGCGAGCTGTTTGCCCGCACCACACGCCATACGTATTACCAGCGGGACATTAAACTGACCACCGGACATATGCAGTAAGGTGGCGGCGCTGTTGATGATTTGATCCATGGCGAGCAGACTGAAGTTAACCGTCATCACTTCGACTATTGGTCGCATACCACCAAGGGCTGCACCAATGCCAACGCCAACAAAACCGGACTCGCACAGTGGGGTGTCGATGACCCGATCTGGCCCGTATTGATCAATCAGCTCTTTACTCACCGCATAACAACCGCCGTAACGGCCAACATCCTCGCCCATAAGAAAGATGCGCGGATCATCGTTTAAGGCATCACTTAGGCTATTGTGCAGCGCTTCGCGGTAAGTGAGCTCAGCCGCTTGCTGGGTACATGTTATTGCGGGGGGCGCCGATTGGCTGGTGGGGCTATGGACGAAACGGGTTAGCTCTTCAATCGGCTCCCACGCGCCAGCCTCTGCAAAAGCGATGGCGTCAGCTACCTCTTGGGCGATCTCAGCCTCCATATCTTTCAGCTCTTGATCGTGAAAATGGTTATTTTTTTGTAGCCACTGGATCAGCTTTTTAACTGGCCCTTTCTTTTCCCACTGCGCGACTTCGGTCTTATCGCGGTAGAGCTGAGTATCAAAGCTGGAGTGGCCCCGAAAGCGGTAGGTCTGACATTCGATAAAAAACGGCTTATTCTGTTCGCGGATATAATCGAGGGCATCGCAGGTAGCGGCTTCAACATCCACCACATTCATGCCATCAACCTGAACGGCGCTAATACCGTAGCTTTCGGCCTTTTTGGCTATATTGGTTTTTGACTCCGATAACGCGAGGGCGGTACCCATCGCATAGCGATTGTTTTCACAGATAAACAGGATAGGCAACTGCCACAGGGCGGCCAAATTTAGGCTTTCATGGAACTCACCTTCTGCTACTGCCCCTTCGCCAAAAAAGCAGACCGCAATGGCATCGCGTTGCCGCTTTTTATTGGCCATTGCCAAACCGGTTGCCAGCGGGAGTCCACCGCCGACGATGGCATTACCGCCATAGAAGTGATGGTCTTTATCAAACAGGTGCATCGAGCCACCCCGCCCGCGGCTGCAGCCATTGGTTCGGCCATACATCTCGGCGAGAACCGTACCCATGCTCATACCACGGGCGAGCGCGTGACCGTGCTCACGGTAGGTAGCAACGATCTGATCGTCTTCACTCAGCGCTGCAATTACCCCAACGGCGATTGCCTCTTCACCAATGTAGAGATGCAAAAATCCGCGGATTTTTTCTTGGGTATATAGCTCGGCACATTTTTCTTCAAAGCGGCGAATCCGTAGCATCTGGCGCAGCTGCTCAATGAGGTGGTGGCGGTTGATATGGAGTCTGCTGGTCATAGTTCATCACTCTCTAAGGTGGAAATATCCCCTTCGGGTAGGCCAAGTTCACGCGCTTTAAGCAGTCGCCGCATGATCTTTCCGCTGCGGGTTTTGGGAAGGTTGTGGCGAAAGGCAATCTCTTTCGGCGCAACCGCAGCGCCAAGACGTTTACGAGCAAGCCCGAGCAGTTCCTGTTGTAGCGTTTCGTCGGCGCTAATATCGGGTTTGAGGGTCACAAACGCCATCACGCGCTGACCTGCCACGGGGTCGGGCACGCCAATGACGCCCGCTTCCGCGACGGCGGGGTGCTCCATCAGCACACTTTCAACTTCAAACGGGCCAATCAGGTGACCGGAGGATTTGATCAGATCATCTTTGCGACCGACAAACCAGAAGTAGCCTGCTTCGTCTCTCATTGCTAGATCGCCGCTTAAGTACCACCCATCAGCAAAACAGTGTTGGTATTTCTTTTGCTGGTGGAGGTAGCCGCGAAACATTGATGGCCAACCGGATTTCAGCGCCAGCTCGCCCACCTGCATCGGCGCGGTTTCAACCTGCGGCACACCGTCCTTATCGGGATTAACAATCGCCGCATCGATGCCGGGAAGCGGCTGCCCCATTGAGCCAGGCTTGACTGGCTCGCTCGGGAAGTTGGCAATCATGATGCCGCCCGTTTCGGTTTGCCACCAATTATCGTGGAAGGGCATCCCCAGTACTTTGTCGCCCCATTCGACGGCTTCGGGGTTCAGCGGCTCGCCGACACTGGCCATAAAACGCAGTGCGGACAGATCAAACTGCTTAGTTAGCTCTTCTCCGGTTTTCATCAACATTCGGATTGCGGTTGGCGCGGTATACCAGACCGTGACGTGCTGGTCTTGCAAGATGCGGTACCAGCGCTCGGCGTCAAACTCTGCCTCATCAATAATCATGGTGACGCCAAGACAAAGGGGGGCGATGATGCCGTAGGTTGTCCCGGTCACCCATCCGGGATCAGCGGTACACCAGTAGATATCTGACGGTTTGAGGTCAAGGGCATAATAGGCTGACAGCAGGTGGTGCTGCACAGCTTGGTGAACATGGATCACCCCTTTGGGTTTTCCTGTGGTGCCACTGGTAAAATGCAGCAGTGCCATATCTTCGGCCTGGGTGTGATGGCACGGCCTTTCTTGATCGGCATTGGTCATCATGGTTGTCAGATCGTAGCAACCGGGTTCGTTATCGGGGTTGCCATCAATCAGCAGTACGGCCTTGAGGTGGGGCAGTTCGCGCCACCACGTTTTGAGTTTTCGACGGTAGAGGCTGCGGGTGGTCAGGATTAGATTGGCCTCGCCAATCTCCATTCGTGAGCGGATAGGTTCAGGGCCGAAGGCAGAAAATAGCGGCGTAAAAACGCAGCCCGCTTTTAGGGTGCCAATCGCGGCAATGTAGAGTTCTGGTCTGCGCCCAGTAAGGCTGAACACCCGGCTACCGGCGGGGAGTCCTAGTTGCGCGAGCAGATCGGCAAAGCGATTAGATTGCTTGCTGAGGTCGCGGTAACTAAAATTTACAATCTGATCATCTTTGCTTATCCAGCGCAGGGCGACTTTATCTTCGTTGGGGGTTCCTAAGTGGCGATCAACTGCCTCAAAGCCGATATTGAGGCCGCCTGATAAGAGCCCTTTAGGCTGGGCATGCGACGGGAGGAGTTCTGTCTTGGCTTGCTGGTAATCTTTTAGATTGGCGCTGTTGGCCAATGTCTGCTTATAGATTGGCTTTACCATGTTATCTGCTCGATCCGGGAACAAACTTAATCGCTTAGGGGTTACTCTCCTGAGCAATATCGTAAACCACGTACATAGTGTGGTTTATCAGCGAAATCTTGCCATTGCAGTATTGAGAGAAAATTAGGATTCCTCTATCTGTTTAGAAAGGTAATGATCGATTGGGAAAATATATTAGCACCGCAATCTATTGTCTATATTGAGCGGGTGTTATGTTTGCCAATGATTCATTTAAAGAGGGCAAGCCTAACGCTAATCCTGATAGTTGGGGTTGGACTAAAATTGGTGACAATGTAACTATTGGTTCTAATGCAACTGTTTTATCCGTTAACATTTATGATGGTGCTGTGATTGGGGCTGGTAGCATAGTAACCAAAAATATTACCGAAGAAGGTATTTATGCAGGTAATCCAGCACGAAAATCACGTAGGTTGTAATGGGGTAAATATAACAAAATATCTCGCTGATGCTTTAATCGCCAATGCTCGCTCTTACATCTGCAATCGTGATAAACAATTTGTTTTCAGCATCTTGAAACGCAGTAAGGCCATATTTCTCGTAGAAGTATTCTGCACCATCTTTAGCATCAACGATAACAACAGGAAATGCGACAGTTTCGCTCGCCATCAGTAATTTTCGAAGTGCATCAATCAGCAACCATTCGCCATAGCCATTACCTTTGTATCGTTGATCCACTGCAAGCCTTGCGATTAAGCCGCCAGAGCTAGCATTATGATGCTTCTTTAGTAGTTTTGTAGGTAGAGATGTTAAATCAATCGGTGCCATAGTCAGCGTGTAATAGCCGATAACATGCTCAGTACAGTTTATATCTTCAAGCACAAATGTGCGGGTGTTATCTTTCTTTGCTTGTTGACTTGCCATGATTTTCAAATAATTGTTTAGCGCATCAATCCCACAATCAAAGCGATGACGGTCGTGTTTAGCTTTGTCTAATTGTACCGTCTTCATTATTGCGCTTTGTCCTTGTAACGAGCAGCAGCCTGCTGCAAACGAGCATTAGGTTTTGCTGGTTCATCCAGTGCATCCATAAGCATCATAGCGTCGCGCTGGCTGAGCTTTAATGTGCGTTCTCGTTCTATTATCTGTTTAGCTTTTTCAACAGCAGCGCTAAGAACAAATGAATTAATACTAGACATACCAGCGATAGCTGCTGCTTGTGATAGTAGTTCTTGAGTATCAATGTCTACACGGGCAGTGATACGTGGTAATGCTGTAGCCATATAAACCTCCATAGGTGTCAAAGTGTCACATTCTGAGTATGGCATGCTTGTTTGATGCTGGCAAATTTGTGACACTTTGGCACATTGTCACTTTAAAATGAGCATTCAAACTAACACAGACTATCATTGTGATAGCAAAAGAAAAAAGATAGGGTTAATCCACATAGTTTAAAGAGTTTGTGCTCAATATTTAAAGCTCAAGTTTTTCTCTTAATTTGTCGGTTTGTAAGTTTTTTATTCAGCGTTATTTACAAGGAATTTTGAATGCCATTAGTACCTTCATCGTTAGTAACAACGGACTGGTTAGCTGAACATTTAACCGATGATAATCTTGTTATATTGGATGCAAGCTGGTTTATGCCAGGTTCTACACGAAATCCACAACAAGAGTGGAGTGAAAAGCGTATTCCGCGTGCTCGGTATTTTGATTTTGATAAGAAAATTGCTGCGCCCAATACACAATTTCCACATATGCTGCCATCGCCAGAGTTGTTTGAAAAAGCAGTATCAGAATTAGGTATTAATAACGATGATATTGTTGTTGTGTATGATACCCAAGGGCTATTTTCAGCGCCTAGAGTTTGGTGGATGTTTAAAGCAATGGGTCACAAAAATGTTGCTGTGCTTGATGGCGGGTTTCCAGCATGGCTAGCAGGAAATAACCCAATAGAAGAGGGGGAATTGACAGCTACAGAAGTAACGGCCTATAAAGCGGCTTTTGAACCTGAATGGGTTATTGATGCTGATACATTAGAAAGCTTACTTGATGACCACTCTGTTGCTGTGCTTGATGCCCGTGGTGCTGCTAGGTTTTTTGGTACAGAGCCAGAACCAAGACAAGGTGTTAGAGGCGGTCACATGCCTAACGCGAAAAGTCTTCCATTTTCGCAATTAATTAAAGATGGATTTTTTATTGAGAAAGAGTTGCTTATTAATCGTTTTAACGCTGTTTCTGATACAGAACAGCGATTAATATTCAGCTGTGGTTCGGGTGTGACAGCATGTGTGTTGGCTCTGGGGGCTGAACTTGCTGGGCGTAAAATGCTGACAGTCTATGATGGTTCGTGGACTGAGTGGGGTTCTACGTATAAATACCCAGTGGTGAAATAAGTTTTACGATTAAAATAAAAGCTAACCAATGTAGATGGTTAATGCAGTTTGGTTAGCTTTTAAAATGAGAACAGCGAGTTGCTTTAATTGTTATTTATGGTTCGCAATGTATCCACGTTCACCGATAATATTCTGCCCTTCATTAGAGGTAACGTAGTTTAAAAACGCTTGTGCATTTTTTGATACGTTCTTCTCTTTATATAACATTAAAAACGGGCGAGAGATTAGATACTCTCCTGATTCTAGGTTATCAATGGTTGGCTTAACGCCCTCAAAAGACAACGGCTTAATAGAATCATCTATAGAGCCTAAAGACATATAGCCAAGTGCATGTATATTACGAGAGACTAAACTTTTCACCATGCCATTAGTGTTAACGACTAAGAGTTGTGGGTTTATATCAGAGACTCTTTGACCTTCAATGTGTTGGGTTAAGCCCATAAAGTCTTCAAAAGAAAAGCGTGAGCCAGAAGCATTTTCACGGCTAACAACAGCCATTTTTAGATCTGGCCCACCGACTTCTTGCCAGTTTTTAATTTCCCCATGGTAAATCTTTGATACTTGCTCTTTTGTAAGGTTGTTAACAGGGTTGTTTTTATTGACGACCAAAGCAATGCCATCATGTGCAATTGTTACCATTTTTACATCAGGGTTTATCTCTTCTTCACTAAGACGGCGAGAGCTCATACCTATTTCTGTGGCGTCTTGCTTTACTGCAGAAATGCCAGCAGAAGAACCTATGCCTTGAACAGCAATAAAAGTATCTACATGAGAGCTTGAATAAGCTTCTGCTAAGATTTCCATCACATGGCTTACTGATGTTGATCCAGTAACTGTGACAGTATCTGTTTTGGCTTGTGTACTAAACGCCACGCTTGCACACAATGCCACAAGGGTAGTTGCCCTAAAAAACATTGACTTTCTCCGTAATAAGTTGGATTTACACCATCTTATTACGGATGTATGACAGTTCTGTGAAAAATGCATAACTCAATGAAGATGTTTGTGGGCTCCCGTGTGATAAGTTTAGTTCTTGAGCAAACATTAAGCCTTTTCTTTATTTTTATTTGTGTACATTGCTTTATCTGCTTGCGTAAGAATAGAGTCAGGATCAGATAGGTTTCCTGGATAGTAGGGTGCAATGCCGACGCTGATGCCAATATTATATTCTTTACGGGTTTTAGTTGTTATATCGTAAAGGTCGCTAATCCATTCCTCACACATTTGCTGATCATCACTAGGCAGCAAAACAATGAATTCATCGCCGCCAATTCGATAACTTCGGCTACCAAGAGGCACTGTTTTTAATAAACTGTTCGCTATAATAACAAGTAACTCATCCCCTAGGCTATGACCTAATCGATCATTAACTTGTTTGAAATTATCGATATCAATGTAAGCAAGCATGCCTCGCTGGTGGTTAACCGCCATTTCATCAAAACGTCGGAATAACGAGCGACGATTTAATAACCCGGTTAATTCATCTTGTAATGCCTGACGGCTGAGTACACTTTCTAAATCACGTGCTTTGGTTACCTGTGTATTTAGGCTATCTATTAATGTACGACGTTGATGAAGTATTTTAATAAAACAAAAACACATAAGAAAAACACCAATATGCATGAAAACATCATCTGCATTGTTGAGTAGTTTATGGTTACCCAGCTCTGGAATCTCATCTAGTAGATCTGCAAAAACACCAAGGCTATAAGTGCCTAAAGCCAAAATAAGCCAAGATTTAGTTTCCATACCAAAATCTTCGCGTAACAGCATAATAATTAATACTAAGGTTATTATTGAGGTGAGTACTTCAAGGCTTTCACTTGATGGTATTAATGCCGATAGCAAAAAGCCAATGCACACTATAATAATCAGTCGCATAGGAAGTTGAGATACGTTGTTCATTATAGCCTTAGGTTTTTTGTTTGAGATAACAGGTCCATATTGTCAAAGTGCATATGCTTGGACAAGATGTTTACTTTTTTCAATAAGGAAACATTGGCTGTGTCTTTTGTGTGACTAATTTTCAAAGTGAAATGAGTTAATTTTGACTCTATAAATTTTCATCTCCTTTATAAAATATAACCTTCTACTAAAAAATGGCTATGAAGGCATGTTGAAATTTCCGACAAAACGATATGGATTGAAATTTTAAAATTAAATTTTCAATCGAAAATTATTGGCATGAAAATAGATTTAAGAATTAAGCGGATTTAACACATTGATTTAAGGAATGTTTGTAAGCAAATGTAACAGTGTGTTTCTAGTGGTAAGTATTGGTGGCAAAGTATTATTTTTGCAAACAATGTTTGCTTGCTTGTTGTTGATAGATCTCTTTGATATAAAAGTGTTAAAAGGTATTTGTTGTTAACACTTTTGCAACAATTGGGTTATTGTGTCTATGCTAAGTAATGGCAGCAATTGTTGTGCTTTGGCACATGGACATAACAATTAGAGAGGTCAGGAATTATGCTAACAATGGCAAAATCTGCACAACCGAATAAAGCGTTAATTTCTGAAAGGATTCAAAAGCTTATTAAGGCACTGTCTAACGGTGTATACGAGCGTGAAGAAACCATCAAACTTTGCTTACTTTCTGCCTTAGCGGGTGAGAGTGTCTTTTTACTTGGCCCCCCTGGTATTGCTAAAAGTTTAATCGCTAAACGTTTAATACAAGCCTTCGATAACAGTAAATTCTTTGATTACTTGATGACCCGTTTTTCAACACCGGAAGAAGTGTTTGGCCCTTTATCAATACAAGAACTCAAAGACAATGGTAAGTATGTGCGATTAATCGACGGATACTTGCCAACCGCACAAGTTGTTTTTCTCGATGAAATATGGAAAGCCGGCCCTGCAATCCTCAATACATTACTGACAGTTGTAAACGAACGTACCTTTAAAAATGGTCAGGATGTGTTACCTGTACCCATGCGTTTGCTGATAACAGCGTCGAACGAACTGCCAGATGAAGATAGTGGGCTTGATGCACTCTATGACCGCATGCTTGTTCGCGTGTTCGTTAATCGTATTCAAGAAAAGAAAAACTTTAAATCGATGCTAATGGATGATGGCCGAACATCTGTCGTGATAGATCCAAGTTTAACCATTAAAGATGAAGAATATGTTCAATGGCAGGCTTGCATTGAAGACGTCAAATTATCTGAAGACATTTTTGAAAAAATCTATCAACTTAAATCTATGATAGAAAAGCAATCTGAAACGGCTGATATTGCAGAGGCAGATAGTGAACTGTATATCTCTGATCGACGCTGGAAGAAGTCAGTACGCTTATTAAAAGCGAGTGCTTTCTTTAATGGTCGAGATGAAATCAATCCGCTCGATTTGCTGTTACTTCAAGATTGTTTATGGCACAGCCCAGAATCGCGCAATGTTATTCGAACATTGGTACGTGAATTTGCAACAGAAAAAGCCTTTGATCAAAGCGCATCACAATCTGATGCGAACGAAGCTCAGCAGATTATTGATGAAGTAAATGAAAAAGTTGCCTCTGATCTTGTCGTAACATTTAGCCGTGAATCTACTTTACGCAAAGAATGGTTTAAATATAACTTCAGTACCTCGAAGCGCTACAACGTTAATCATAACCCGCGCATGATTAAACTGGTTATGCTTCAGCAGAACCCGTCTGTTTCTGAAAAAGAACAAGGCGATAGCCGCTGGGTTTACGTTGATGGTGATGAGTTTGATAAAAAAATCCGAACAGGACGTTGTGATGTCTATGGTTTCGTCAATAAAAATACGAACCTGTGCCGCCTTCAGTTTGAAATTGATGCTCAATGCCGATTAGTGATTAAAGATATTGCGAATCGTGATGTGTTAGTCGGTATCGCGGGTAATAAAGGTATTACAGCAAAGCAAAATGAACAGCTACAAGAACGCGTGAAGCAGGCGTCAGGTAAAGTGACCGATGCTGAGCATAATATCAAGATCTCTCGTACAAGCTTCCACGGTGCACTTCCTCATAATTTTGTTGAGAAAGAAATACCAACATTAATTGAATGCAGTATTTCCGAGGCCTCTGAATCGGTTTCAGAATTAAAGTTAGTGATTGAAAAAAGTGCGTTCAGAATTTCTCAATTATCTGAGTTTTTCTCGTAATTTTTCTCATAACTAAAGGGAGTGGTCTATGCCGGTATCTGAAGGTATTAACCTAGCGCTGATGCTCGCTGAATCAGGCATTATTGATAATGCTGTGCATGAAGTGATGGCTCGACCACAGCTCTTGATGGCAGCTGAAGCCAGTCCTGGTATTAAAGGAGCGATGAAAAACCAGGTAATGAAATGGCGCGGTCAAGTTAAGAACAAAATTTCAAATGTCAGTATTGAAGAACAATTTAGCCAAGAGCTCGAACTCTACCAGGTTGCAAGTAATTGGAGTCAGGAAGAGTTTATGGATAACATTGATACTGTTATTCGTAAATTAGAAGGTCAGTCGGCCTTTTATTTTAAAGCGAAGCGGTTAAATGCACGAGAACATGAAAAGCATAACCCTATGTTTCAGAGTTACTTCTGTAATACGTGGTATGAGTATTTGTCACATGCGCTAAAAGAAGCACAAGCCAACGATCTTGAGCAACATAAAGATAAGCTGATTGCTGATTTATACCAGCGTATTGAAACCATGAAACAAATGGAAGAAGTTACAGAAGCAGGCGACCCCAAAAAAGCGGGTCGGTTGTGGGATATGGCGAAAGCGAAGCTAACGCGAACAGATATCGATTCCATGAAGTCTATTGCCTCTTTCTTAAAGAAGAATAATGGTCTGAAAGAAATCGCAGAAAAGCTCGGAAGAATGGCGAATGAAATTGATGACCCTAATAAAGAGCGTGTGAAATCTGAAGACTTGCGAATGGTCGAAGAAAAGAGTGACAGTGTAACGGATGATATTGTCGGTATTCATGAAAGTGATGACTTATCCAAGTTGTTACCCAATGAAGCCATGTTTCTTGCTTACCCAGAGCTTGAAGTTGTGTTCTATAAGCACCTTGTCGATAAGCGTTTAATGAATTATCGCGTGCAGGGTTCACAACGTAAGTTACGAAAAGTAAAAGCATTTAAACGTCAAACCAAGCAAGTCGATCAAGATAAAGGCCCTTTTATTGTTTGTATCGATGCGTCGGGGTCGATGTCTGGGTTTCCAGAGCAATGCGCTAAAGCACTTGCGTATGGTTTAATGCAAATTGCGTTAGCAGAAGATCGTGATTGTTACGTGATTATGTTCTCGACTCAACAGATAACGTATGAACTCACGAAACAAGATGGTTTAACGGAAGTGTTGAATTTTCTGTCTTATTCTTTCCATGGTGGCACAGATTTGGGGCCAGTATTGGATCAATCGATTGATCTAATGACGTCCGATAAGTACAAAAATGCCGATTTGGTTGTGTTATCTGACTTTATCGCACCTTCTCAATCAGCAGAAATGCTGGCAAGAATCAGTAAGCTTAAAGAACAAAAGAACCGATTCCATGCGATTAATTTATCTCGCTACGGTAACCCTGAATTAATGACAATGTTTGATCACTGTTGGTCATACCATCCATCAAAACTAAGCCGCTTATTAAAGTGGAGATAGAAGATCCTTTAGATTGAGAGCTACAGAGTATCTTGAGGTAACTTGGGTATAAGCCCTTGCTGACATACAGTGAGGGCTTTTTTTTATTATTTTTTTATTACTAGGGTATGTCAGTAAAGTACTTGTTTAGTGCCTGACGCCATTCATTACTTTGACGGATCTTTAACAGTGCTCGATTCAATTCTTCTGTATAAGGGCTGCTATCTTCAATGGCGAAGCCGTAGTTTTGCTTTTCGAATTGATACGGCAGTACAATCATATCTGTATACACGCCACGTTCTTTCGCCTTTTTTATCTGATATTTCAGGACAGGATCATCGGCGATCACGGCTTCTATTTCACCTTTTTCTAATGCGACTAGCATATCTTCTACCGTATTATACGCTTGATGAACAATACTGTGATTGGTGAGAAACTGAGACGATGTAGATGACTTTTTAGCGCCTGTTTTAATGTTCGCGAGATCATTCGGATTCTTGATATCTGAATTTAATAAGCCCAATGTAAATGTACTGGCAAGAACAGCCGTGATACTGGCAATAAATAATGTGGAGAAAATGGCAATAATTACAGTCAAAAAGCGCCCCGACAGTGTCTTAAACTCGAAATAATTAAAGGGTCCTTTGGTTATAAAGAGTAAGCCTAGAATGAACCCTTCAACGAACCGGCCTAGGCGGGTTTGCATAGAATAGAGCTTGTCGTTTACCTTGTTTTCAAGAAAATAAAAGACGCTACCAATTAATGCGGCGGCACATAAGAGAATGGCTAATACCAGCAAGAGTTTTTTGTTAGTTAGAATATTGATTATTGATGCTAGGTAGCCTTGCTTCTTAACAGCAATGGCAAGGTGTGTTTCATAAAACGAGTGTGAAAAGTCTAAGCGTTCTTCTCTTTCAGGGGTAATTGAAATACACGAAATGCCAATGTTGATCTTACCTTCAGCGACGGCATCGAGTAATTCTGCTAGGGGGTATTGCTTGATTTCGTATTGTAGATTTAATTTTTTAGCTATTTGTTCCCACAGTAGTATTGTTAACCCGGTGTAGTCTTCGTCGTTTTCGTGAATAACAAAGGGAGGGCAATGATAGCTTCCAACTTTAATCAATGAGTCTTGTTTTATATTGTTGGTCGAAGTGCTTTGTGCTGGAACCGATATAAATATGAATAAGAGGTAGAACAGAATAGAAAGTGGTTTGGTGATTGATTTCGTTTCTGCCATAACGACCCACCTTTAAAAAATGACGAACAACCTCGCGAATGATTGTCTGTGTAAATATAAATATAAGTATAAGCCTCATAACTGCTATTCGTGATGATTATTGAGAGGTAGTGATACCAATTCCATTAACTCTCGCTGAACTGAGCAGGTAATTAATGGATTTGGTATTAGGTAACTGTATTACACCATGTTTTTTATGTGTGTATTTAAGGTTGAACTATGCTTATAAAGTCGAGCTTATCGTCACTAAGATACTAACCCACCAGCACACTATCGTTTTAGGTTGGTATTGGTAGAGGAGTCTATATGAAATTTCTCTCTCTTTGCGTATTCGTTACTACGCTATTGCTTCATTCTATTTCGGCGTTAGCGGATGATGTTTGGGTTGTTGAAATAAACGGTGGTATTGGACCTGCAACTAGCGATTTTGTTGCCAGAGAAATCGAACAAGCGCAAATAGATAATGCATCCCTTGTCGTACTCAAAATGAATACTCCCGGAGGGCTAGATACCTCTATGCGAGACATTATTCGTGCAATTACTACATCATCTGTACCTATAGCGACCTGGGTTGGCCCTGCGGGCTCTCGTGCAGCCAGTGCGGGTACGTATATATTATTGGCAAGTCATATCGCTTCAATGGCTCCGGGTACCAACCTTGGTGCAGCGACGCCTGTTTCATTAGGGGGTGGGAAAGCACCTGATAAATCAGATAATCCATTTGCGCCGAAAGGCGATTCGCAAAAAGGTGATGAAAACAGTGCCAAAAAAGATGATGCAACTAGCGACGATAAGTCAGCAACAAACAAGTCAGATGATGAGGCTAAAAGCAGTGAGTCGGATCAACAAGAAGGACGAGTAAAAGCCACGACGGCAATGGAAAAGAAAGTGATCAATGATGCGGCTGCGTACATTGTGAGCTTAGCTAAATTGCATGGCAGGAATGAAGTGTGGGCAGAAAAAGCCGTTCGTGAAGCGGCCAGTTTAGATTCAGAGAATGCGTTAACTGAAAATGTGATTGATTTTCTAGCATCAAACCTAGATCAAGTCGTCGAAAAAACGAATGGTAAAACGGTTGTTATTAATGGCGTTAAACAAGAAATGTCACTGGCTAATGTTCAGTTTATAGAACGAGAGCAAGATTGGCGTTTTAGTTTATTATCTGTCATCACCAATCCTAATGTTGCCTATATTCTTATGTTGATTGGTATCTACGGTCTATTACTTGAATTCTATAACCCTGGTGTCGGGCTACCCGGTGTAATGGGCGGCATTTGCCTTTTACTCGCGATGTATTCATTGCAAATGCTGCCAGTAAGTTATGCGGGGCTTGGCTTATTGCTGTTAGGTATCGCATTAATGATTGCAGAGGCATTTACACCGAGTTTTGGTATTTTTGGCTTAGGTGGAGTAGTGGCATTTGTATTGGGCTCTATTATGCTGATGGATACGGAATTACCGGGATACAAAATTGCTTTACCACTCATTATTGGGTTAACCGTTGTATCAGCTTTATTTACATTTGTAATGCTTTCCTTGTTATTAAAAACACGAAGAAAACCGGTTACAACAGGAGTCGACGTTATTATTGGTCAGTACGCCAAAGTTGTGAGTGGTTTTCCTGGCTCAGGGCGAGTTTTGGTTGATGGTGAAATTTGGCAGGCAAGATGCGCTGATGGTTTACTGGTAGGTCAACGGGTAATAGTTAAAAAGGTATCGGGTTTATGGCTTGATGTTGAAACCAGCCATGTCGATAAAAATTTGGCTAAAGAATAATGGCACAAGTAAGACCATATTGAAGAATAACTAATAGGGGCGAATTATGTTCATCTATACTATTGCGACAATTGTAGCACTTGTGTTTGTGCTACTTGTTAGTATGTTCAAGATATTACGAGAGTATGAACGTGCAGTTGTGTTCTTACTCGGACGTTTTTATGAAGTAAAAGGGCCGGGATTAATCATCATTGTGCCTATTATTCAGCAAATGGTAAGAGTGGATCTACGAACCATTGTACTTGATGTGCCTACGCAAGATTTGATTACCCGAGATAACGTGTCGGTAAAGGTGAACGCTGTGGTGTATTTTCGAGTGGTAGAGCCGAAAATGGCCATCAATAACGTCGAAAATTACCTTGAAGCAACCAGCCAGTTATCTCAAACCACGTTACGTTCGGTACTTGGTCAACATGAGCTTGATGAACTCTTATCAGCACGGGAGGCGCTAAATAAAGACTTACAGGTAATACTTGATCAACATACCGATAATTGGGGGATCAAAATTGCCAATGTTGAAATTAAACATGTTGATTTGGATGACAGCATGGTGCGTGCTTTAGCTAAACAAGCAGAGGCCGAACGAACTCGTCGAGCGAAAGTCATTCACGCAACGGGTGAGTTAGAAGCGTCAGAGAAGCTACGTCAAGCGGCAGACGTACTCAATAAAGCGCCAAATGCAATTCAACTCCGCTATATGCAAACATTAACTGAAGTGGCAAATGACAGAACAACAACCGTAGTATTTCCTATGCCTATCGACATGATAGGAAAGTTAACTGAAGTAATTAAGCCCTCTAACAAAGAATAATTGTTATTCTAGTTAGCATATGAGGTGGAATAAGATAGTAGTGATTCGCTTTTCATCAAATAAACGTGTTTGTAATAAAGAATCTCCTTAGATTCATTTGAAACAGGTACAATGGCAACATTATTGAAGTGTTCAGCTTCGACGCTAAATTCGAATGCGATTCGGATGTTATGCGAACCTTATGTTCCATTGGTAAATGTAATGACTCAAAAGAAAAACAAACCAACACAGAAGAAAAAAGGGTTACACCCGCGTAACCCTCATAGTCAACGTTATGATTTTGATGCGTTGATATTAAGTTGCCCTGATTTAGCGCCGTTTGTAGCTGAAAATCAATTCGGTGATCTGTCTGTTGATTTTTCCGATCCTGCAGCTGTAAAAATGTTAAACAAAGCATTACTGCATCATTTTTATAGCGTCGAAAATTGGGACATTCCCCCTGGGTACTTGTGTCCACCTATTCCTGGTCGTGCTGACTATATTCACCATATTGCGGATTTATTGGCGAAGTCTAACGAAGGCCTTATTCCTCAAGGTAAGCACATTAATGGCTTAGATATTGGCATGGGCGCGAATTGCGTTTATCCGATCATTGGTCATCGAGCTTATGGTTGGCGCTTTGTTGGCTCAGATGTTGATGCGTTATCAATAAAATCTGCAAAATTTATTGTTGAATCTAATCGTTCGTTAGCGGGTGGCATTAAATGCCGATTACAGAAAAAGTCGAATAATATCTATACTGGCATAATCAATGCTAACGATATCTTTGATTTCACTATGTGTAATCCACCGTTTCATGCTTCATTAGAAGAAGCAACGGCGGGATCTGAACGTAAGGTACGTAACCTTAGTGCGAATACGCACAAGAAAGGCAGCAACAAAAAAGCCGAACTTTTTGCCAAGAGTAATACCAACAAACCTGTTTTAAATTTTGGTGGTCAGAAAGCGGAACTATGGTGCCCAGGTGGTGAGGCTGCATTTATTCAACGTATGATCACCGAAAGCTCAGATAAGCCTGAAAATTGCTTCTGGTATTCGACATTAGTATCTAAGAAAGAAAACTTACCAGCGATTTATAAAGCCTTAAAGCAAGTGAACGCTGTTGATGTTCGTACCATTGATATGGCACAAGGGCAAAAAGTGACCCGCGTAGTGGCATGGACATTCCTATCGAAAGAACAACAAACACAATGGCGTGAAGAACGCTGGAGTGTGTAAGACGCCATTCAAACTGAAAAGCGGGTCTTAACGACTCGTTTTTCAATTGTGAGCCTGTTCACTTTGATTGTTCGACTCTATTTCGTTTGCCCGTACATTTCATCAAAGTTAGGAATATGCTTTTCCCAGATTGGTATATCTTCACCTATTATGGATTTTAGCGTATCGATGAACAATTTAGTTTTTATAGGGGCATCTCTGTGAGGATATACAGCGTAAAACGTACCGAAGTCATCTAAATGAAGCTGTGTCATTATCGGTATGAGTTTACCTTCCAATATTTCGTTTTCTATCATTTGCGCGGTTACTACGGCTAACATGTTTCCGGCTACCGCTGTTTTCGTAATCATTTCGACATCATTCACTTTATAAGCAACATTCAATTGAAGCTTTTTGCTTTCTTTGTTGCTATCAAAGTACGTAAATTTATCAATTAAAAGCCCCGGAGCGGCATAAACAGCAGCAGGTAATGCTTCCAATCGTTCTATTGTTTTAATTTCCCCGTGTTTTTCAATGAACTCTGGGGAGGCGACAATTAATAACCTGTTACGAGCCACTTTTCTGATAATAAGACTAGAGTTTTTGGGTTTGCCAATACGGAAACCAATATCAAACCCTTCACTGACCATATCCATGAATCGATCTTCTAAACGCAATTCAACATCGACCTCAGGGTTTTGTTGCTGAAATGCCAATACTGCTTGTTGAACATATTGGCGACCAAACATGGCTGAACTGGTGATGCGCAATATGCCTTTGGGCTCAGAGTGGTAATTCTGTGCCAGTCGGTGAGTATCATTTAACAAGTTTCGTAATAGTTTGGCTTGGTTGACTATTTCATTACCAGCAGCGGTTAAGGAAAGCGAGCGGGTTGTTCGATTTAGTAAACGAACACCAAGTTCACCTTCTAAGCGACTTATATGCTTCGAGATAACAGATCTATCTACATTTCTTTGTTCAGATACGTTAGTAAAAGAACCGAGTTCAATCACTTCAAGTAGCAGTAATAATCGACTAGAAAAATCCATACTTATCCTTTGGTGTTTTACTGGCACCAATCTTATGCCAATTCGAGTATTTTTCTTATCTTATACCAAACCTATACTTTGTACATATTGAGGGCTTGAGCTGATAGGGCCCACCTAAACAAGTAAGGACAATTTTATGAACAAGTTATCAATTATCAATAACAATGGCATCGCAACCGTTACGATTAATAACCCATCGGTAAACGTGCTAACGATTGATCTTATTAATGAGCTTAATGCATTTGTTTTATCACTAAAGGATGATCGTGATACAAAAGTCGTGGTATTCAAATCACTTCATGCTGAATTCTTTTTAGCTCACTTGGATCTGAATGTGATCAATGGTACTCAAGGTGGGCAAGCTGCATCAATTGAGTTTAATCACATGATTGTCAATATTAAGACGATGAAACAGGTATCTGTTGCAGTGGTTGATGGTGTGGCGCGTGGGGGCGGTAATGAGTTTGTGATGGCTTGTGATTTAGCTTATGGCACAGAAAATTCTGTGTTTGCTCAGCCAGAAATACATGTGAATATCCCAACGGGTGGTCAAGGCGCTGTACAGTTTGCTAGACGACTTGGTAAAAACAAAGCGTTACAAGCACTGCTTCTTGGCAATGATTTCACGGCTCAGCAAGCAGAAGCGTTAAATATTATTACTCAGTATGTACCTAAAGCGGAGATGGATGAATTTTTAGCTCAGACTCTTGGGGTTATTAGCCAGTTAGAAGTACGTGATATCGTGATGTATAAAGCGATCATCGACGCTTCAATCAAAGATGAGAATGCTGGGGCAGAATTAGAATTACGCTATTTCCTTGAACGTGCGAAAGAAGATAAGACCCAAGCGATCATTGGGGCGTTTCTAAAGTACGGCGGACAAACCGAGCGTGAAGCAAAAGATATGCAAGGTATCTTTATGGATACTGCTGCGGAGCTGTCGGAATAAGTCCAATTTCAGCATTTTAAAGGTAGCTGCACATAAAGATTGTGGTTGCCTTTACTGGATATTACTCGGGCTATGGAAAAATACGGGCATTTCATTACCTTTAAATATATTAACTGTAAATTGAGAACGCGATTATTCGAAGATGCTTCATAATTAACTAATCAATACCGCCATATTGAAAGGAATTTTATGCCCTCTAATTCTACCCAGCTATTCCATAATAAAATGAAAAGTCGATTCATTGTAGTACTAAGCCTGTGCTTTGTACTATTGGGGTGCTCGACGTCTGTACAGGAATACAAAGAGAATACGCCAGCGTTTAATTTATTTGAATACTTTGAAGGTGATGTACTGGCATGGGGAATGGTGCAAGATTTCAATGGGAAGCTAACACGTCGTTTTGATGTAAAAATACGAGGGGTAGTGAAAGACGACCTTTTAACCCTAAAGGAAGACTTTATTTATGATGATGGTGAAAAACAACAAAGGATATGGAAAATAACCCGTAATAAAGACGGTACGTATACAGGGGAAGCTGATGATGTGGTTGGGCAAGCGACAGGGGTGGCTGCGGGTAACGCGTTAAATTGGCAATATTCACTGCGCCTTCCTGTTGATGGTTCAGCTTATAACATTGCCTTTGATGATTGGATGTATCGCCATGATAAAACCCATGTATTTAATATTGCAGAAATGCGAAAGTGGGGCTTTGGTGTCGGTAAAGTGACGTTATTTTTTGAAAAGCAAGATGTTGTAGAATAGCGATACTTAATGATAAAGAGACAAAATAGAGCCCAGATGCCAGATAGCACTTATTAGGCTCTATTCATCATGGTGATGATTCACCCCATTCCACGAGACATGGCCACGATACGTTTTAATGTCCAACGTATAAGTAATGGGATTTTTTCTATATCAGACTCACCGGTGTATTTTACGATAGCAAGCGCAACATCAGGTTTTGCGTAACGCTTTAGTGCGCGAGATATGATTTTTTGAGGGGGAATCGGCGTATCAGATTTTACATGAGCTAAGTCTCTAAACATTTGCTCATAGCCATGATGATAAAGGAAATATTCTATATCGCGATTAGGCAAAATAGTTAAACGGTGTCGTTCTGCATCATTGCCTAGTAAGTTCTTTACCGTCTCGCCGTATTTTCGGCCAGCGGCATCACCATCAGCCACTAAATGCCATTCAATACCCATCAAGCGAGCAATTTTGATTAAAGGTTTTAACCCACTTTGGGCAAACTCGATAACTTGTACGCCTTCAGCGGCGAGGTTATAGCCACAGATTCGTGCGAGTTCGTTAAATAGCCATACTTCTGTCTCTCCCTCGACTAATAACCATGCACGAGCAAAGAGCGCACTAGGGCGGTGAAGGCGTACATGAAATGAAATTCGGCGTTCTTCATCGCGTGAAAGTGAACTTTTATTTAGAGCAAAAACTTGTGTTCTATCTGGTTGGCGGATCAACTTCTTAATAGAACCGAGTGGCACGATCGATAAAAGATCGGGGCTATTCGTTGTTAGGATCTTTTGCATTGGCATACTGTCAACGAATGTCCATGCTTGATGTAATACTGTTGGATGCAAACGACCTTCAGGATCTTCTAAGATCATAATTGGGCGAGAAATACGTTTTAATTCTACAGGCCCTCTTGCACGTATATACGCATTTAATAAGCCCATTAAGACAAGACGACTTTGTTTAGACATTTGAGGCTGAGTCAGTTGTTCTAAAGGGTTTTCGCCATATTGGCTATAACTTGGGAAGTGAGCACGGTTAAAGTGGCTCGATCTATTATGAGGGGTAAAAGCAAAGTAATGGTCAACAAGCGTGCGTAGGGCGTTCACACTGCTTTTTAGTTCACCTGAATTGACATGACCGGGCTGTGTCATTAAACGCCGACAGGTATTATCGAGGCGACGCTCAATACGCAATTTTTGGGCTTGTTCATCAGAATGTTGTATTGCTTGTTCTAACGTTTCATCACGTAACCGTCGTGCATCTCTAATTCGTACAACAGGGTGAAGAATCATTAAGTGCTTAACAAGTTTATCTGTATCTTCACACTCGATTTTTGTCCCGTTGCGATCTAGAAAGAAACGTTCCGTTGTTACTTTATCGTCTTGGTTTGTGGCACTGAGTTGATAATATAAGTGCTTAATGCCTTCACGAGTAACCCAAGCAGGAGAGAATGCTTTATATCGCCTTGCTTTATGTTCTCCAGCGAAATCTTCTTTCCAGTGTAAGACTATTTGAAGGTTTGTTTGTTTTTCATGCCCAAGTGCGTAGTCGACATGAAAATCAGAAAATTTAAATGTGTAGAATTCGGTATTAACAGCAAGTGCAATACTCAATGCATCAAGGAGTGATGATTTACCCCAAGCATTTTCACCAATCAGTACGCTTAATTGGTTGAAAGACAGTGAGAGGCGTTTAATGCCTCGAAAACCAGAAACTTCAATACGTTCTAAATGCATAGCTCACCTTTGACGTTGAATGACACATTATCATCAAGATATGCTCTATTAGATTACAGCACCTTGTAATGTAATTTGCCTGTTGTGCTCACAGATTGGTATCATCTTGCTAAAATAAGGTGCTTCTTCAATTGCTTATAGTAGAAGCTAATAAAATGAAATGACCGGAGATGTCAGATGGCTAAAATAATTCACTCAATGATTCGTGTTATTGATCTTGATAAATCGTTAACTTTTTACAAAGAGGCGTTAGATCTTGATATTGCTAAGCGTTTAGACTTTGATGGCTTTAGCTTAGTCTACCTACGCAATGAAGAAAACGACATGGAGATTGAGCTAACCTGGAATGCAGATACAGAAGAGGCATATACGCATGGTACGGGTTATGGGCATATTGCTGTAGCTGTTGACGATCTTGAACTTGAACATAAAAAACTGACCGATCATGGCTATCAGCCTGCTGAAATTAAAGAATTTATCCGTGATGGTCAATTACTGGCGAAGTTCTTCTTTGTGCAAGACCCCGACGGTTACAAAATTGAGTTTCTACTGCGTCATGGTCACTATCAATAAGCAGTCAGGCTAGATTCGTTAAAAGGCGGCTTAATGTCGCCTTTTGTACTCGTTAATGATTATTAGTGCTTATAAGTCCTTGTCTTTATGTGATTTAGCTTGCACGAGGCTGAGTTAACCGCTGCTTGGCCTTTCGTAACATCATACCTGTTATTATGCCAATCACCATACTGAATATGGTAACAGCACCCGCTGGCGAGAAAGACGGTAGGGCGATCAACAATTGTGAGTCATTGCCTCCGAGCGCGAGTGACGCGCCTATCCCCATAATCAACCCTGCGATTAAGTGTTTACCGAGTTGAACGGGGCGTAATTGAAATTCACTCAATGCTAAACGCTTTTTAGCACCTAATGCCATACCAAGAACTAAGCTCGCAATGATTAAGTAGCGCTGAATGGAAGGCCATCGGCTAGATTCGCCATGTATTAAAGCGGCTGTTATATCTTTGAGTAATTGGCTAGGCGCCCATTCAGGTATCAACGATGTCAGTAAGCTCGCTATTATCCCAAATAATACAATTCCCAGTAATATAGGCCGTCTGTTAACAGGAATTTTGAACATGATGAGGGCGATCAGGATAAATAAGATAAACATGACGGTTACCGATGGGCTTTGTACCGGAGAAAGTTCAGTGTAAGAAAGCGCTACCGATGTTGAAGCCAATAAGCACCAACCTATGATCCATCCCAGAAGGGTTGCAAACATGTGGAATTGCCCCTTAGCCAGTTTTGATATTGTTGATACCGAGCAACCCTTATTGATCGCGGCACCAAGCCCAAACAAAAAACCGCCTAACACAAACGGTAGTGTCACCGAGTGTCTTCTCATTGGAGTACTGAACGATATTTCCTCTGCGCTTGGGCTAATTAACCAAAACCAGAAACCGCAGCAAATTATCGTTATTAGAAAACCAGGCCGCTTGGCTAATAATTCCTGTACACCTCTTACCATGCATAGCCCAGTTCTTTGAGCAAGAAAGCCAACAAGAAAAACAAGAAGGATGGGAAGTATGTAAGAGAGCATAAAGCAGCCCATTAATTATGCATGTCTATTAAATATAATCGTTAACACGCAAAGTGTGGGAAATGGTTATTTGATAAGAAATAGGTAAATTGGAATGATTCATGACTGGAAATAAGAAAGATTGTGTTATATTTGCTGCCTGTCACGTTTTGTATGTCTTGTTGATCATCTCTTAACTAAGAACTGTGATTTTTATCTGCAGCAGTAAATGCCTTCTTCGTTTGTTTATCAACTCTCATTCTTACTGTTACACCAGAACGTGGCTGTATTTTATTTCCGAAATGGAGAGCATCGATTACTTATGACTAAACACCGTACCGCAAAAATTACTTTTGCCCATATCAATGACACTCACTCACATTTCGAGCCTTCTTCAATATCGCTAACGCTTCCAACTAGCATACTTGATACTGAAACATCTGTTTATGCAAGTTGTGGTGGTTTCTCTCGTATTTCATCTGCGGTAAAAGAAGCTAAAAGTCATGCATATTTAAAAGAACGTGAGTTTATGTTCTTGCATGCTGGTGATTGTTTTCAAGGCACTTTGTATTTCTCATTGTATAAAGGCCTTGCGAATGCTGAATTACTCAATGCGATAGGCGTTGAAGCAATGGCGTTGGGCAATCATGAGCTAGACATGGGTAATGGTATTGTTGCCGATTTCCTAGATCGTACAGACTTCCCTATGCTGGTGGCTAATTGGGACTTATCACAAGAAGATCAATCGAAGCCTAATACCTTGCGCGATAAACATAACGTATACGCTTATGATGCAAGTAATGATATAGGTCGTTATCTTGTGAAAGATGTCGATGGTGAACCCGTTGCCATTTTTGGTTTGGCAATTGAAAACATGGCCGGCATTGCTAACCCCGATCCAGATACCTCGTTTAAGAACGTTGTCGAACTGTCGAACAAAACAATTAATGCCATTCACCGCAATGGTATTAATAAAGTAGTTATTTTAAGTCATCTAGGTTATGAGCGTGACTTGCTGTTGGCTAAAGAAGTTGACGGTGTAGCGGCGATTATTGGCGGACATACACATACCATGCAAGGTGATTTCACTAATCTTGGTTACGGCGTAACAGATGAATATGCCAAAGTAATAAATGGTACATGTGTTGTTCAAGCAGGGTGTAATGCATTGGCAATGGGTCAGCTTGAGGTTGATTTTAATGCTGATGGTACTTTAGCTTCTGCTACAGGTAAAAACCAGTTATTACTCGGTCGTCAGTTTACCGTTGATGCAACACGTACGGAGCACCTTGATACTGATACTCATGATAGAGTGAAACAATTTTTAACAGAGCAATCGAATATTCAATTCTGTGCAAAAGACCCTATCATTGAAAATATTTTGAACATGAAATATCGCCCAGCGGTACGCAAGTTACAGACTCAGCATATTGCAGAAATCGCGGAGCCACTTCGACATGTGCGTATTCCTGATCGCAAGGGAGCTAGTCAAATTGCGCCGCTGGTGGTCAGCAGCTTTGTATGGAAAGCACGAGAATTAGGTTTCAATGTCGATTTCGGTATTCATAATGCTGGTGGTGTACGTGCGTCGTTAAACCCTGGGCCGATCACTTGCGCAGATGTGTCAGGAAAATTACTGCCATTTGCAATAGGCTTAATGGTCTACCAAGTAAAAGGTAAACGTGTACGACAGGCACTTGAAGGTGCAATAAATAACGCTATTGATAATGGTGTTGAAGGTACAGGCACGGGTAGTTTCCCTTATGTCGCCGATCTTAAATATACATACCGTTGTTGTGCCGAAGAAGGCGCTCGTATAGAAAGCTTACAGGTGCAACAGCAAGGGCAATGGGTAGATCTCGATGATAATGCCGTTTATTCTTCTGTTTCATCCGGTTATACCGCAACAGGTAAAGAAGGGTATAGTGCGCTATTAAATTATGTTGTAGAGCCTCAAGCTGTGAACGTAACAATGGCTGAAGCCTTTGAAGACTATGCCCGTGAAATGAAGCAGTTATCGGCACCAACAGAGAAACTTATTTCGTATATTCCTTGTGAGTGTGCGCAAGTTGTTGCTAGTTAAAACAAACAGAGTGTGTAATGAATATTAGTAAACAATACATGCCTTTATTGAACCAACCTCGTATCAATAAAGTGGCGACATTTTTCTGAACGTTAAATTGTCGCCATTGCCGTTGCTCCTGTTCATTTAACCAGAATAACAGGAGCAGAACGTTCAATGGGAAATACTCAATATAAATACAACTAGTATGTTAGTTGATATTGGATAAACCATATTATGAATAAGCCTGAAAATAAAAAACATTGGACAAAAACACAGCTCCTTAGTGACGTTGTCACAAATAAGAATATTATAGTTAAAGGTAAGCATAGCTATTACAGTGACTGCTGGGATGAAGGCTTTGAACAATCGGTAGTTCGTTATCTATTAGGTGATGAGCTAACGTGTAATAGCACGCCCCGCTGGAAGGTTGATAAGCTTTATATCGGTAATTATGTGTGTATTGCTGCTGAAGTCGTTATCTTGATGGGGGGGAATCATAATCACCGAACAGATTGGTTTTCACTGTACCCATTTATGGAGCACATTGAAGAATCGTATATCGGTAAAGGTGATACTCATCTAGGTGATGCTTGTTGGCTTGGTATGCGCTCCATGATTATGCCCGGTGTCACTATTGGCGAAGGTGCGGTTATTGCTGCAAACAGCGTTGTTACTAAAGATGTGGAGCCTTACAGTGTCGTCGGTGGCAACCCTGCGAAGCACATTAAGTATCGCTTTCCTGAAGAAACGATAGCGAAGTTACTTTCGTTTGATATGTATAATTGGTCTGAAGCGAAATTCGAATCGTTGAGGCCAATAATATGCAGCTCTGATTTGCCTCAATTAGAAATAGCGATACAGCAGTATGATATAGCTTGTACGACAGATTAATGCTGTTTTTGTATTAAACGTTGAAAGCGCCGATAAGTTGGCGCTTTTTTTATTTTGTAACGTATAAAATTGACAGATTTTTGTTCAATTCACAGTTTGATCTTTTTTTCAAAAAAATGAATTAAATACCTAAAGAATAAACGAATAATGTCGTTAACAATCTTGGTAACAGTATGAATATTTTGGAGGAAAGATGAACAGTGATTGGGTAGATGTTGCAATGGTGACAGGATGGGTTTCAGCTTGGTCTGCTCTTATTTATTTGATTCCTGCAGCAGGATTTTAATGAGAGTTTGGAAAAGAAACCTCAGATTAACATCATTAGCGTCAGACTAAAAAAGCCGAGTAATGATCACTCGGCTTTTTAATACAAGCAGGTTCGTGGAAGTGCTATTAAGCGACTGCCACGTCTTCTTTAGCGTTCATTGCTGTATTATTTTCTTTTGCTAATCGGTATGCAGCAAGATCTTCAATGGTTAATACTGGCATATTAAACTTCTTACCAAACACGATAACTTCAGGTAAACGCGCCATAGTACCGTCGATATTCGTTAACTCACAAAGCACGCCGTATGGCTTTAGACCAGATAAACGCATTAGATCGATAGTCGCTTCAGTATGTCCACGACGACCAAGTACACCATCAGCGTTAGCTTTAAGAGGGAATACATGACCAGGATGATTAAGATCTGCTGGTACTGCACCGTCGGCAATCGCTGTTTTGATCGTAGTAACACGGTCAGCTGCAGAAACGCCAGTTGTCACGCCTTTTGCTGCTTCAATCGTAACAGTAAAGCCAGTTTCATTTGCGCTAGTATTGTTTTCTACCATCATAGGTAGTTCTAATTGCTTAACACGTTCGTCAGTTAAACAAAGGCAAACAATACCTGAACATTCACGAATCATAAGCGCCATTTGCTCTGACGTTAATGTTTCTGCAGCAAAAATGATATCGCCTTCGTTTTCACGATCTTCATCGTCAACAACAAGCACACCACGACCTTCACGAATAGCTGTAAGACCAGCTTCAACGCGTTCAAAAGCCGTACCGTAAGGGGTAAGTAGAGACTGATTCATGGTAATAACTCCAAATTTAAAAAAATTTACCAGAATCAGGGCATAGAAAGGCAGCATTCCGATAAGATCGGAAGAACGACAATAGCTATAGACTTAATTTAAGCCTATAGATACAAGTTTGCTCGAGGTAACGTATTACCTCCACTGATCCTCTTTCATCCGGACTATAACCGTCGGCTCTGGACTCATACTTACAGGAAGTATTACACCAGATCTGCTGACCTTATCATTTTAAATAAATGATAAGCGCTCGCGGGCTTTTCAGTTAACTCACTATTGAGTGCTCTGAATTACCGCCGGTGGGGAATTGCGCCCCGCCCTGAGAATTCAGACACATATTAGGAAAAACAGACTAGAGAGGCAAGCAAAAGCCTCTTGCAAGAGGCATAAGTTTGAACTTAAAGGTTTATTGATGATTTTATAAGCTATTTATTTAGGTGTTTTAACGCTTTGCGTTAATGGTGCTGAAAGGTATTTAGAAATTGCCTTTACTATTAAAGGTAATGAGTAAGTAGGTAACTGGATAGCGCCCATTAGTGCCATATATTCAGGCCCTAAATATGCGCCCGCAACAGTATAAGTGAGAAGAACATTTCGATTAGCTGCAGTAATGGCTGAAAGCAATGAATCGTCTAATCCTTTGTTGCGATAGCACAGAAAGCCAATAAGGAAAAAGAGGGCACATAGTGCAATACCAATTAGCAGGTAGGTTAAACCCAACATAATGGACTGATCAAAAATCACTCTAAATTCACCAACTAGGCCAAATGGAAAGGTTAAGACTAAAACAATGGTGACCTGAGAGAGCTTAGCGTGCGTTCTATGTAGAAGATCTTTAGGAATAAATCGATAGCACAAAGCCGAAATCAGCATAGGGCCTGCAATGAAAATTATAAGACGTTGTATATAACTTTGCATATCAAGTGAGACGTTATTGTCTTGAAATAGTAATAGATTCACATACAGCACAGCTGGCATTAGTAGAGTTGAAGCGATAGTCATAGCCATTGCTTTTAACGCATCTAGCCCCACTGAACGTGCAATAGCAGGCGTTGCAAATAAAGAGCCTGTAGCGGCCACTGCTGAAATGGCAAGCAACAATGATGACGATGCGCCAAATAACCCTGCAATTGAGCAGGCTAAAACAGAAAGCCCTATGGCATGAAAACTAGCGTAAAGCCATATATCGAACTGACCGAGCATTTTGATCAGTTCGTTTTGTTTCATACCTATCAATGTAAAAAGCATAAGAAAGAAGAGGATGTAGGGTAAAAAAGGGAAAACCACAGCAGAAGCAGATGGCATAGCAAAGCCTAAAATGGCAGCCAGCATTAAAAAGATAGGAGAATGTTTGGATATAAAATTGAGCATAAAAAATTCTTTATATTTTAATTGTTACCCCATTGTTACTACAAATGTATGCCAAACACAAATTTATGCTGTTTAAGCTAATTTAACGTTTAAAAGTGGGTAGTTAAGCATTGTAGCTGCAAGAATATTTCCGATTACTGGTGTGAATTTAAAAAGCTGTTAACACATTAGTAAATCTAATCTTGCAATAGAGATATTGTCATTATTAGAGTGAAAAATAAGCGGTTATTATAAGATTAGTTAAGCAATAAACAACAAACTAAAAATAAAGAGGCAATCATGGCACAGGCTATTAATTTCGACACCATTGCAACACCTAGCGCTTTGGATAAGAAAGCCTATGCGGTTAATATCAAAGGATTGATTGCACACGCAGTAGACATCTTATTCGGTGGTTCAGAAGCACCAAAGCAATACAATGTATCTGATTTACCTGTACACCTTCAAAAAGATATCGGTATGTACCGTTAATCGATACGAAAAAGAAAGAATTCCTTTAAACACCAGCATTCGCTGGTGTTTTTGTATGTGCGTTAAATACTCTCGCCTTAATTGTAAAATTTACGTTTACTTTTCTATTGGCAACATATTCATACTATTTTTTTTCATATATCTAATATAGCTTTAATTATTTGTTGCAATAATATGGCATGATAACTTTAACGTGTTAGTAAAGTTTAGCTGACGTATCAACTTGCTATATATTGTAAAGAGATTATCAAGTTAGGTATGAATGGAGATGTATTAAGTGGGCTTTTTTTCAAAACTATTTGGTCTTGATAAAGAACAGAAAACAATTGAAGTGGAACCTGTCGAATATGAAGGTTATTTGATTTACCCAGAGCCTATTTCTGAAGGTGGTCAATTTCGTATAGCGGGCAGAATTTGTAAAGAAATCGATGGTGAAGTGAAAACACATACCTTTATTCGTTCTGATTTACTGGGTTCACGTCAAGATGCTGAAACATTTATGCTCAATAAAGCGAAAATGTTCATAAAGCAAAATGGTGAGGGAATGTTTGGTCATTAAAACCATTCACTTCTTAGCATAAACATAAAATTTAAACATTCGTTTGAATGAACACTCTAAAAAAAATTGTTAGATTAAGTCATCCTTATTTTTATGTACTTAGCCTTATTATATAATTTGTTTCAAACAAATAGGTCGATTGCTACAAGTGTGATTTTTGGGCGAAAAGGAGGCTTATAGCGTTATTGGTGTGCATTTGTGTGGTTTTGTTGCATACATTGTTGATTGATAATGTGGTTTGACCTCTGTCCAGATGTTAAAAACGTTCTTTTCTTTCCGTTAGAAGGTAACATTCGTTGTTAATTACGACGTTTTTGTTGGGTTTTTTTGTATTTTTTCTACAAAGTGCTTGAAATCACTTTGCAGGTTGTATACAAAATTATTACTTCTATGCCAATGTTCAGGGAATAATAATGCAGATTGGTGTGCCTAAAGAGATATTCGCGAATGAAACGCGAGTTGCTGCTACGCCTAAAACGGTAGAGCAGTTGTTAAAAATGGGGTTCAGCGTTGCTATTGAGCAAAATGCTGGCGTTTTAGCTAGTTTCGGCGATGCAGCTTTTGAAGCCGCGGGTGCGACTATCGTTTCAACCGAAGATGTGTGGCAGTCAGATCTTATTCTGAAAGTTAACGCTCCTCAGATTAACGATGAAACTGGTGTTGATGAATTTGACTTGATCAAAGAAGGTGCAAGTATTGCCTGCTTTATTTGGCCAGCTCAAAATAAAGAGTTGCTAGATAAGTTATCAACGAAAAACATCAATGTAATGGCTATGGACTCAGTGCCGCGCATTTCACGTGCTCAAGCATTGGATGCGCTAAGTTCAATGGCTAACATTGCGGGTTATCGTGCTGTTGTTGAAGCAGCTCATGAATTTGGTCGTTTCTTTACAGGGCAGATTACTGCTGCTGGTAAAGTGCCACCTGCTAAAGTGTTAGTTGCAGGCGCTGGTGTTGCTGGATTGGCTGCAATCGGTGCTGCTGGTAGTCTTGGTGCAATTGTACGTTCTTTCGATGTACGTCCTGAAGTTAAGGAACAAGTTGAAAGTATGGGTGCTACATTCCTTGAAGTTGACTTCAAAGAAGACACAAGCACTGGTGATGGCTACGCTAAAGAAATGTCAGATGACTTTAACAAAGCAGCCGAGCGTTTATACGCAGAGCAAGCTAAAGATGTTGATATCATCATTACGACAGCGCTTATTCCAGGTCGTCCTGCACCGAAGTTGATTACCAAAGAAATGGTTGATTCAATGAAGTCGGGTAGTGTGATTGTCGATTTAGCGGCGGCTAACGGTGGTAACTGTGCTTATACTGAAGCCAATAAAGTTGTTACCACACCAAATGGCGTAAAAGTGATTGGTTATACCGATATGGTAGGTCGTCTTCCGACTCAGTCATCTCAACTTTACGGTACTAACCTTGTTAACCTTCTAAAACTTCTTTGTAAAGAAAAAGACGGTAACATCAACATTGATTTTGAAGATGAAGTGTTACGTGGTCTAACTGTCATTAAAGAAGGTGAAATCACTTGGCCTGCGCCACCAATCAAAGTATCTGCCGCACCTCAACAACCAGCTGCGGAAATAAAACCTAAAGTTGTCGTTGAAAAAGCGCCTACATCACCGGTTAAAAAATACGGTTTGATGGCTGCTGGTATTGCTGCATTTGGTTGGATTGCAAATTACGCTCCTGCAGAATTCCTTGCTCACCTAACGGTATTCGTACTGGCATGTGTTGTAGGTTACTACGTAGTATGGAACGTATCTCATGCGCTTCACACTCCTCTTATGTCGGTGACTAATGCTATTTCAGGCATCATCATTGTAGGTGCTGTATTGCAGGTAAGTCAGGGTAGCAGTTTGGTTACTGTCTTGGCATTCATTGCCGTTCTTATTGCAAGTATCAACATATTTGGTGGCTTTACAGTTACCAAGCGGATGCTTGAAATGTTCCGTAAAGATAAATAAGGAGTAACACATGTCTGCAGGAATCGTACAAGCGGCATATCTAGTTGCTGCGGTACTATTTATCATGTCTCTTGCTGGGCTTTCTAAGCAAGAAACAGCGCGAGCAGGTAACTATTACGGCATCGCGGGTATGGGTATTGCGCTTATAGCGACAATCTTTGGTCCTGACGCTCAAGGTACAGGCTGGATCCTTCTAGCGATGGTTATCGGTGGTTCTATTGGTATCCGTCTTGCTAAGAAAGTTGAAATGACAGAAATGCCAGAGCTGGTTGCTATTCTTCATAGCTTCGTAGGTCTAGCGGCAGTTCTTGTTGGTTTCAATACGTATATTGACCACGGTGAGCTAACGGGTGCACTACTGAATATCCACCTTGTGGAAGTATTCTTAGGTGTATTCATTGGTGCTGTAACCTTCACTGGTTCAATTGTTGCCTTCGGTAAATTGCGTGGAATTATTGACTCTAAGTCATTAATGCTTCCTCATCGCCATAAACTAAACTTAGCTGCGATTGTTATTTCATTCCTTCTAATGCTTCACTTCGTAAACGTTGAAGGTTCTACGTTTGCGCTTGTTGTTGTTACCTTGATTGCATTTGCGTTCGGTTATCACCTAGTTGCTTCAATTGGTGGTGCAGATATGCCCGTTGTTGTTTCAATGCTTAACTCTTACTCGGGTTGGGCAGCGGCAGCAGCAGGTTTCATGTTATCGAACGATCTTCTTATCGTAACGGGTGCATTGGTTGGTTCTTCTGGTGCAATTCTTTCTTACATTATGTGTAAGGCGATGAACCGTTCTTTCATTAGTGTAATTGCAGGCGGCTTCGGTACTAACGTTGTTGCTTCTAGTTCTGATGAAGACCAAGGTGAGCACCACGAAACATCAGCAGAAGAAGTGGCTGAAATGTTGAGTGATGCAAAGTCTGTTGTGATCACTCCTGGATACGGTATGGCTGTTGCTCAAGCACAATACCCTGTTCACGAAATCACAAGTAAGCTGCGTGCCAAAGGTATCAATGTTCGTTTTGGTATTCACCCAGTTGCTGGTCGTCTACCTGGCCACATGAACGTACTGCTTGCAGAAGCAAAAGTACCTTATGATATCGTACTAGAAATGGACGAAATCAATGATGACTTGTCTGAAACAGATGTAGTACTTGTTATTGGCGCGAATGATACAGTTAACCCTGCCGCAATGGATGATCCAAATAGTCCTATCGCAGGTATGCCTGTATTAGAAGTGTGGAACGCAAAGCATGTTATCGTGTTTAAGCGTTCAATGAATACAGGTTACGCGGGTGTTCAAAACCCATTGTTCTTTAAAGAGAACACGCAGATGCTTTTTGGCGATGCAAAAGAAAGTGTAGATAATATTTCTAAATTTCTTTAATACTGTTAATCGTTAGCAATTAAGAAGGGAGCTTTAGCTCCCTTTTTTTATCTGTTGAAAATGGACACTAACGACCATAAGTCTGTTGTTATAAAGAAAATTGTTATAAGGGAATGCGGAACGTGATGCTAAAATGTAATTGCCAATGAATGACCATTGATTAAAACGTAACCGCTTTAAATTATTGACAAATTTATGACATTATAACTATTTTGAATGATAAGCTTTGATGATGAAAAAGTATGTATTGTTAGTCTCACTCATATTCTCAGGTTTTAGTTTTGCAGATGTGCAAACTTTACCTGATCGTTTGAATGCCGTGCGTTCAGATTTACTTACAAGTGATCCTCTAGCAACGTACGATTTTAGACAGCTGCAAAGCCAGTACCCGACACCATTAATTTTATTGTCGAATTTACTACCGCAGTCTGCGAAGTACCCTTTATCTTCAATGAAGCGTCTGTATAAAAACGCACAGACGTGTAAAGGACCATGGCCGGTAAGCCCTTTGGTTACTCAGCCCGTTGTTTTTGTACGAGCACTTTGTAATAACACCGCTTTACCTAGAGGGTGGTTCTCGCGTTCAGGGTATATTCACCCAGGTGGTGGTAGTTATGCTTACCGTTATATAGAGAAGCACCCTGAAGATAGTACTGTTTTAGCAGATTACTTACACATACAAGAACGTCACTTGGCACCAACAAACTCGGTGTTAGGGCGATTACAGCGAATGAATAATGAAGAGATCAGAGTATTCAATTCGGGTGCTGATTCTTTTATCTCCAATGGCGAGTTATGGGTTCGTAGTGGGAACGAATACCATATTTATGATCAACCGACTTGGTCGGTAGTGTTAAATCGTTATGATATACATTTTAAGCGGTTAAGTAATACTGATTTTTGCTTAGCCAAGAGTGGTAACATTTGTTGGCAAGAGGATGATAAGTCCTATTTGACCTTTTATTTGTTAATTGGTCTGTTGGTTGCTAACGTAAGCCTATTGATAGGGTGGATTTTGTATCGCTGGCGTATCCGTCGAAGAGCGATGCAAGAAAGAATGTTGGTGTTACAGATTTTGACGCACGAACTTCGCACTCCTATAGCAAGTTTAGCGATGACAGTTGAAGGCTTTCGTCGAAATTTTGATGCGTTACCTGAATCTCTTTATGATGAATTTAGGCGATTAACGGAAGATTCTAGACGTTTACGTCAGCTTGCCGAGGCAAGTAAAGATTACCTTCAAGCTAATCAGCAACAGTTAAGTGTTCAACAGGTAGATTCATTTAATGAATGGCTTGAATATATAAGTGAACCTTATGATGTAAAACTGCTCTTATCAGAAGATAAGAGCGTAAAATTGAATATTTATTGGCTGGGTACATGTATTGACAACTTATTGTCGAATGCCCAGAAATATGGCGATGCGCCAATTACATTAACGTCATCATTCAAAAATGGAAAGTTGATTGTAAGAGTTCAAGATAATGGGCTATTGGGTCCTAAAGATTGGGCTAGATTAAGAAAGCCTTTTGTCAGTGAAAAAGGGCTTGGGCTTGGGCTTACAATCGTTGAATCGATGATTCGTAGAATGGGTGGAAGCCTCAAACTTGAAGGTCCACCTACAACGTTTATTTTGGAGATACCGTGTGAATCAAACTCTGCTCTTGGTTGAAGATGACCGCAACCTTGCTGATGGTTTACTCGAAAGCTTAAAGCAAGCTGGCTACACATGTTTATATGCTGATTGTGCTAATAAAGTTGCCGATTTATGGCCTGATGCAGATCTTGTTGTATTAGACCGACAATTACCAGAAGGTGATTCATTAGACTTTTTAAGCGGCTGGCTATCGATTAAACATGTACCTGTTATCCTATTAACTGCCATGGTGTCAGTTACAGATAAAGTCATAGGCTTAGATTCAGGTGCGAAGGATTACTTAACAAAACCTTTTGCTGAAGAGGAGCTTCTTGCTCGTATTCGCTTACACCTTAGAAATGGTAAAGATGATCATTTGGCTGCAAACATCATAACGGTTGGTCAAATATCCATTAATATGGAAAGTCGAGAGGTTAATCATGGTGGTGACACTGTCACGCTAACGCGTACCGAGTTTGAATTGCTGGTTTTTCTAGCCAAAAATGCAGGGCGTGTTTTTACCCGTGATGAATTATTAGATCAAGTCTGGGGCTACAATCATTATCCGACGACACGTACTGTAGATACGCATATTTTGCAGCTACGTCAGAAATTGATAGGTATAGAGATTGAAACGCTTCGTGGTGTTGGTTACCGGATGAAATCGTAGTCTGATGCATCAGTTATAATAAGATCCTAATGATTATGAAGAAGCTTTCGATAACGTCTTCCGTCTTGTTATTACATTCGGTGTTATACACGCCGAGTGTACTGGCAAAGTGGTTTAATGGGCAAGATTTGTATACAACCTCTCATCAAAGAATACTTGAAGGGAATACATCGGCAGGCTTTGATTCGATAATTCAAGCTTGGCAACAAGCACCCAATACAGAGCAACAAGCGAATCTTAATGAATTACTTGAATTTGCGATCACTGAAGATTGCGGACACAGTCTTGAGCAAAAAGCGCTGCCTAGTTGGTTATCAAAACTGTCTATTCAGCGAGAAGTTATTCAAAATCTCAATCAGGTGATGTTGAAATTATCGATTGTTGGTTTAACGCGCAGTAAAATTTCAGAAATAACCTTCACTAAATGGCCTGAAGATAACATTATCGTCAGTACACCTTCTATCCAAGAGGGAGGGTACTTTTCAGTAGAAGCTCGTCGTATGGAAAAGCCGTTAAGTTCAGGTGTTTATAAGATCACAGTTAAAGCTAATGGTGAGAAAGATTGGATTAGTTGGGTTGTTTTATCTGAGCCAGCATTAAAACAAAGCCTAGGATGGAGAGACAGTAAAAATTGGCGTATAGAACAGGAAGGCTTACCTAATCCTGCATGCCCGTCGCGTATCTTATCGATTAATTTATACGATTTAAATGATACAACGTGGACACCACTTTGGACGGAAGAAGTTGATGGTAAACTTCCCACAACATTACCTAAAATTGATGTACCAGATGGACGCTATTGGCTAAGCGTGGGGTTGATTAAAAGTCGCTGGCAGGGTGAAATATCAATATTGGATATTCAGCGTATAACACGGCCCGTTGATTACCCGAGTTTTTAATTTTTATCGAACATTATCATTTCTGTATTTCTCTATGCTTAAAGCAAATTATACAAAGTGAATTATAAACAGGTATTTTAATTACATCTTTAAAGGTGTATCATTTATGCATGTTTATAGTTGTACAAAGTAAGGTTCAGAAATGATGCAGATTTTAGATAACGAAAAAGAACAGCGCATCTTACCCATTTTTCGATTGGCTTTTCGCCCATTCTTTTTAGGTGCGAGTATCTTTTCCGCTATAGCGATGATTATTTGGGCATTTTTTTGGTCAGGTAAAGTAGATGTTTCAATGTTAATGTATGGAAATCCAATTTGGTGGCACAGCCATGAAATGCTGATTGGCTTTACCGGTGCCATTATCATTGGTTTTTTGCTAACTGCTGTTCAAAACTGGACAGGGAGCCCAGGTGTTAGGGGTTGGCCATTAGCGAGTATATTTCTTTTATGGGCAATAGCACGTGTTGGTTTGCTCTTTGGTACCGCGAATATCATTTGGATGGTCATTGATCTTACATGGGTTCCATTAGCGACGTATTTTTTGGCTAAACCACTTATTTTACGTAAACAGTGGAATAACTTGTTTTTTGTACCGCTCTTACTGCTGATGACACTACTTAATGCGTACCTTCACTTCATGGTATTAGGTTTTGTTGATTTTGATTTACGCGGCGTTTCACTTTCTGTTGTTACCGTTATATCTGTGATTGTACTTGTTGTAGGTGGACGTGTTATTCCATTCTTTACATGGCGAGGTACTGACACTGCTCAAATTACGCGGGTCAAAGCAATAGAACTATTGGCGATGATACCAAGTTGGTTATTATTGGCGAATGTCTTACTGCCTCTACAAGATGCGATTAATCAAGTTACATTACCTGCATTATTTTTTGCTACGGGCTTAACGCATTTGATTCGATTTGTACGCTGGAGAACGTTTCAAACGCTTAAAACGCCATTACTTTGGTCTTTACATGCTGCGTATTTGTTTATGATTATTGGTATGTTTATGCTAGGTTTTCACTTCTTAACGGGTGATATTAGTTACAGTGTAGCACTACATTTTATTACTGTTGGTGGTATTGGTTGTATGATTCTTGCGATGATCTCAAGAGTATCGTTAGGGCATACAGGTCGTTCTTTACAGGCTGGTCGCTGGATTATTATTGCATTTTTAGCCTTAATTATCGCAACGCTTGTTCGTACAGTAATGGTTTCGCTTGTACCTACAATGATATTAAACAGTTATGTTGTTTCTGCGGTTTTATGGGCCGTTGCATTTACAATTTTTAGTATTGTTTATTTTCCAATATTAACTCAACCACGTGTTGATGGACGCCCAGGTTAAGTTAATAAAGTGACAAAATGCAGATTTGCACCTAAGATGTCAATCCAATTGAGATAAGCAGAAAGATAGCATGTTTAATAATACACCTACACTGAACCACGAAGAGCAACAAGTAGCCGCTGACCGTATTCATGACCTCATGGCAAAAGGTCTCAGTAGTGGTGAGGCTATCATGCTTGTTGCTCATGAAATTCGAGAAGCAGACGCTAAAAAACGTGGTGTACAAGAAGTCGTAGAAACTGAAGACGACGAAGAGTAACACCTGACTCAAAACTGAGTCACATTCATGCGATAAATGATTAACGGCGCTTTTGGCGCCGTTTTTTTGTACAAAATGTGAGTAAAATCTCATACCATTCATATGGGTTTAGTAAATTCAATACTGCTGGAATATCATACAGTTTGAATGATGGCTAACCTTGTTAGTATGCTGATTTTGGTTGAGGAGGTAGGATGAATAACCGTTATTTAAAAGCTCGTACATTAGCCCGAGTAAAGCATGTTGGGCAACAGTATGGCGAGCGACCTTATTATTCTCATCTTGAAACGGTATCTCGTCTCGCAAGCCCATTTGGTATTAATGCAATGATTGTTGCGCAGTTGCATGATGTTATTGAAGACACAGAAACAAGTGTTGATGAATTAGCCGCAGATTTTGGTTTTCTGGTTGCAGATGCTGTGAAGTATATGACTGATGGAAAATTAACGGATCGTATGAAACGTAAAATTGAAATCAACCAGCGGTTGGCCTCACTTGATATCGATGAAGAAGCTGGTCGATTAGCCCTAATTGTTAAAGCTTGTGATCGACTTGCCAATGTACGAGCAAGTAAGAAAGCTTCAGAAGCTCATTTCAAAATGTACCAACAAGAACATAATGCCTTTAAGCAAGCCGTTTATCGTAAAGGGTTATGTGAAGCTATTTGGTGGGAGCTGGATACGCTAATCGAACGTCGTGCTTAGTACTTTTAATGAGCTGACCCGTAGGTCGTTAACTGTTTAACTTGAGTTGCTTATCTTGAATCGTATGTTTTATGGCATTTTTTCACTGAAGAAGAGTGAAATAAAAAGGCTTTCCTCGAAAGCCTTTTTATATTGAAATCATGCAAGAATTAACACTGAACCTATAAACGATTATTCGTCATCGTAGATTGTTGGAATAGGCTGGCGTTTATGTTGGGTCATTTTATAGATACTAATGAGGCGTTCAGACACTTCACTATCAACAGTTTTTCCTTCCAAAAAGTCATCGATCTGATCATAACTAACGAGTAGTGCATCTTCGTCTGCTTTTTGCGGAGCTAATTCTTCTAAGTCAGCGGTAGGTACTTTTTTCACAAGCACATCAGGAGCACCTAGTTTAGACGCGATAAGACGTACTTGACGCTTGTTTAAACCAAAAAGAGGGGCTAGGTCACATGCACCATCACCAAATTTAGTATAGAAGCCTGTGATGTTTTCTGCTGAGTGGTCTGTACCTAATACTAAACCGCCTACAAGACCTGCAATTTCGTACTGAGCAATCATGCGAGCACGAGCTTTAACATTACCTTTAACGAAGTCAATTTTAGCGTCATTTTCGGGTGTTAACCCTGTGTCTCTAAGCGCGAATAGTGTGCTTGCATGTATGCCATCAACACCATCTTTAATATTCACACTTACGTTGTGTGAAGGTTTGATGAAAGATAACGCCATTTGCGCTTCATGTTCATCATGTTGTTCACCATAAGGCAGGCGAACAGCGACAAATTGGTAAGTTGATGAATTGCTTTCATCATTTAAACCATTAACAGCTAATTGTGCTAGTCGACCACACGTTGTTGAATCCACGCCGCCACTTATACCAAGTACAATTGATTTACATCCTGATACCTTCATCTTCTTTTGAATGAATGCGACACGGCGCTGAATTTCAAAATCGACATCAATTTCTGGTAATACGTGCATCTCTGCACGAATAAGCTGTTCCATGTTAATGAATCCTCAGGGCGTTGCCCAAAATATAATCAACTAAAGCGATTTAATGAAAAAAAACACATCAAGACATTAAACCTTTATCAAAATCATGCGATAACTCTATAGCAGGATCAATGCCGAATTATGAATAAAATCAAAATTAACGATATTTCTTTGCATCTGCACTTATTATGTTCTGAAATAGTATAAAAAGAGGCCATTTTACTAATGACAAAATCTATCGCCATCTTTGGTAGTGCATTTAATCCACCGAGTTTGGGGCATAAATCTGTTTTAGAACGTTTAAAGCATTTTGATCAAGTGCTGCTTTTGCCTAGTTTTGCACATGCTTGGGGCAAAGTAATGCTAGATTACAGTGCGCGTTGCGAACTTGTAGAGGCCTTTATAAGTGATATTGGACAAAAAAACCTGACATTATCTCGGTTAGAAGAAGAAATGGCGATAGGGGATGAGTCAATAACAACCTATGCCGTTTTAGTTGAATTACAGAAAAGACACCCAAACGCTTCGCTAACCTTTGTTATTGGCCCTGATAACTTCCTGAAATTCAGTCAGTTTTATCAAGCTGAACAAATACTGTCTAAATGGCAAGTATTGGCATGCCCAGAGACGGTAAATATTCGGAGTACAGTCATTCGTGATAAAATTGTCAAAAAGAGTGATATTTCACACTTAACAACACCAAAAGTCGCTACACTTTTATCGGAAGAAAAACGTTTTACGTTTAGATAATGGATACTAAGCCCAAGGAGTACTTTGAATAGTTGCATGATTAAATTATTAACGCTGTTATCAGTTGTTATTATGCTCATTTCTTGGGACGTACTTGCTTTACCTTGTAATCCCTATAGCGAAGCTCAACTCGCATCATTTTCTGATGATGAAAAACAGGTGTATCTTCGGTCTTGCTCTAGTTTGGCAGTATCGAATGACGATGATTTATTATTGGAAACGCAAGCTAAGCCCAATATTGATTGGCAAATTGATAAGACACCTTCAAGCGGAGAGTTCTGGAATGACTGGTCTGAAGATATGGCTGTTGATTCTCCATTCTTAGTCCAACAGAAAGAATCAACTTTTTATGGCTTAGGTGTTTGGCTTCCAAATAAATATGATGACATGGATCTTGATAATTTAGCTGATGCGCAAGACTGGATAAAAAGTCACGGTTTACAGATGAGTTTTGGCATTGGTGGAGAAGATGGCAAGTCGCCACGATTCAGGTTTGATTATCGATGGCACGACGAAGATCTTAGTGATGTATTTCTTCAGTTAGAAATTCCATTTCAATAATAAAGCGATATTTTCATCGCTTTATTATGAATTGAAACGCAATTAAAATTGTTCACCAAGAACTGATATTGCCAATGCGTTTAGTGTCGCTTCGTTAGTATTGAGTGTTTCTGCGATTTGCGATGCCTTACGACCTGAACGAGATAGCTTTACGGCTTCACGTAGCAGAATACAGGTTTGAAATTCATGAATAGTAATATCAATGAGTTTCGTTATTTTATTCAAAGCGGCAGTATCGACAACTTTTTCACCCGTTAGTAGCAATGCTAATGCGTCATTATAATGTTTCGTTAAATGAGGCGAAGCGTGTTTATTGCTAACTTTTAATTCTGACACTTGATCGGCAATCACACGAAGTAATCGACCAAAAGAACTATCCCAATCTTGTGTTTTTTCAGATAGTTTTGTTAGCTCGACCAGCAAGGCGCTCATTAACTCAGTGACTTTAAAAAAGCCAGCTTCTCGACAAAGTGGAGTTGTAAGGCGCACCGAAAATTCGACTTTAAAGTAGTGACTACCTGGTAGCACTGTTAACGCGTGAAGGCAATCGAAAGGTACCCAGAAACCAGTGCCTTGTGTCACCAAACATTCTTGTTTGCCTAAGCGGATTAAAGCCGAACCTTTAGTTATAACGATAAAGTACGACGAATGGCTCTTACGGCGAGGGCCAACATGAAGGTAAGTTTGTTCGTTTTTGGTAAATTCAATTGCTTGTTTCATACGGATTCTCTTACAAAATTGCCTGCACATATTGTTCTGTTTTGGCTTTATCGTCAATAAGCTAGATTCAAAGGATGGAAAAATGGTGACTTTTGTTTCTAAATGCTGGTAAATATACTAATGTATGGTGCGAAAAAACGGTAAAGTGGCTAAAAATTCCTCTTAACTATCTGGTAAGACCTCTTACCTTCACAGTTATTGCATCAACCCATTGGGTTAATGTTAATTTATGCGTAAAATAACGCGGTTTCCTCCTCATATGAAGCATAATTGTGCATACAGATAACGATATTTATAAAGAAATTCGACCATACAATGATGACGAAGTGAGCGATGCTATTCAGCGACTCGTTAATGATAAAGAATTTACAACGGCAATCTTGAATTACCGTTTTCCTCAATTCTCCGGTGTACTCGGATGGTTATTGATTCCGTTAATTAAACGTTTTTTAATTAACAAATGGTCAAATGTTAAGACAGTTGAAGATGTGCAGCAGCAAGTTGCAAAATACATGCACGCAACAATCAAGCACTCATGTGATGGTGTAACATTTTCAGGCCTCGATAAACTAGACCCTAATCAAGCGTATTTATTTGTATCGAATCATCGTGATATAGCAATGGATCCTGCGATGGTGAATTGGTGCATGTTTCACGAAAAATTCAATACTGTACGAATTGCAATTGGTGACAATTTACTCAAGAAACCGTGCGCTACAGAACTTATGCGGTTAAATAAAAGTTTTATTGTTAAACGTTCTGCAAAAGCACCTCGTGAAGTACTCAAATCGTTGGGTTTATTGTCTAGTTATATTTCAAACTCTTTAGAAACAGGTAACCCTGTTTGGATTGCTCAGAAAGAAGGGCGCGCTAAAGATGGTAACGACAAGACGGATCCTACCATTTTAAAAATGTTTTTTATGGAAGGACGTAAACGTAAGCAGTCTTTTACTGAATTCATGCCGAGCTTGAATATCGTACCCATTGCTATTTCTTATGAGAATGATCCATGTGATGTAGCCAAAGCCAACGAGCTTTATCAAAAGCAGACATCAGGAAGCTATGAAAAAGGTGAACTCGAAGATATAGATAGCATTATCCAAGGTATCGTTGGTCAGAAACGACGTATACATGTGAGTTTTGGTGATGTAATCAAAGATCCTATTGAAACACCAGAAGAGCTAGCGGTAGAGATTGATCGCCAGATAACGACGAATTACAGATTGTTTCCTGCTAACTATATTGCTGCTGGCATCGAACATGACAGCGTTACACCTGAAGAAAAAGCGAAATTTGATGAAAAGTTATCTCCGTTACCTTTAGGTGTTGCTACTATTTTGAAAGATATGTACGCATATCCAGCCCGTAAGCAGATAGAGAGCTAATTCGGTTTTTTGATTATACAGTTTTGAATTTAAAAAGCGGTGCAGCCTATTAGGTTGACCGCTTTTTTTATCGGTAAAAGGCAAAGTAATCTGGTATTAATCTTTTGTATTAAGTGTTCTTACGATCGCCTTTGGTGATATCACTTCAACTCGTCTATTTAACCGCCGTTCTTGTTCTGAATTACCTTTGCTAATAAGTTCATCATCACCCAGCGCGATAATTTGAATTCTTTCTTCTTCGATTCCAAATACAGATGATATATAAATAGCGACACTGAAGGCGCGCTCAAATGATAAGACAAGGTTTTCTTCTTTTGAATCAGCGTCGTCACTATGACCAATCACGATTAAGTAACTATCAGGATGAAGCTTTAAGCGTAAAGCAATAGGGTCTAGTAATTGTTGATTTTTCACCGATAATTCATAATTCATATTATCGAAGTAGATTACCTCTTTTTGTTCGGGTAATTGAGCAAGAAGAATACTTGCATCAGGTGTTGCTGTATATGTTATAGAGTCAGTGACAACCGCTGAGTTACGAGAGGTGTTAAGTTCATTACTTGACGTATAAATATTCAGTGAAGATGTTGTGTTTTCAGTGTTACCCTGTGACCTTCCAGTGACGCCGTCACTTTTTTTTTCGCCAGTAGCTGTGCAAGCGAATAAAAATACGCAACTTATTAGGATTATAGAGCTCGTAAATAAATAATTGAAAGCACGCATATCAACCTAAACTAAGACGATTATCTTTTAGGTTTAGATCATATCTAGGAAAGCACAACTGAATAATTGAGAATCATGTGCGTTCTGTATACCCAAGTTACCTCAAAATGCTCGTTTCAGCGAGAATTTGTTGGGCTCTAGGCAAGGCGCTTATTTATAGACCTAGTCGTTCTACGTTGAAAATAAGTAACACCGCATAGAGCCCAACAAAACTCGCCCTTCGGGAGTGATTCAGCGTATCTACTTCTGTGTCAAATGTGTTGCACTTATTGTTTTACTCCAGCGGAATGCCATTCCTACACACATTTTCCTCGAATTAAACACGCTGAGATCACTCTGAATCCTGCATATTGAGGTAGCTTGGGTATAAAAGGTGACAAGAAATCACCTTTCTAATTGATGAGGTTATGAAGTAATTGGATTGAGTTCTTTAAAGGGCGGTTTGGCCATTCGTTCAGCCATGAAATCAATAAAACTTCGAACTTTCGGCGCTAGGTATTTACGTCTTGGATAGACGGCATAAATCGGTAATTCAACGTCTGCTTTCCACTCTGGCAAAAGCTGTACTAATTTATTATTAACCAATTCATCGGTGATTAGATATGTCGATAAGTACGCTATACCTAAGCCACTTGTCGCCGCATCAAGTACTGCAGGGGCATTATCAATACGGTAATTACCACGCGCACGAATCGATTGGTGTACACCATCACGTGTAAATTCCCAATTTACATACTTGCGCTCACGGCTTTGGTAAGTAATACAGTTATGACGTCGTAAATCACCGGGTAGTTGAGGTACACCATGCTCGGCAAGATATTCAGGAGAGGCAACAACAACAAAATTACAGTTGGCTAATCGGCGTGCGACCATACCTTCAGGTGGGTGTTCATGAATTGCCACCCAGCAATCGAAACCTTCCTCAAGTAGGTTAGGGCGGTGATCAAATAAGCTGACCTCTAGTTCAAGATCGGGATGTGCTTTTTGAAATTCGGCTAAGGCTGACGTGATGTTTGAATTTCCAAAAGATTGAGCAACGCCAACACGCAATACGCCTTTCACTTCATCTCTATAACCTGCCACCATTGCTTCTGCTTCATTTACTGTATCGACAAGTTGTTGCCCATACTCTGAATACTGCAAACCAATATCTGTTAAAGCAACGGTTCTTGTACTTCGCTGAACAAGCTGACAACCAAGCCTTTCCTCAAGAAAACGAATTTGTTTACTTACCTGTGATTTGGAAATACCAAGACGCTCGGCAGCACGAGTGAAGTTTTGTTCATTACCGACGGTGGCAAGAATCACCATTTGTTGAAGATTTTCTAGCATAGGGAAGAACCTTGATTATCAATATTTCGATTATAACACTGATGTATGTAAGACATTAATAATACAGAGAATAAATGTCACACCGTAACAAACCAAATAAACGCATTATCAAGAAGGTAGAAGGCAACTAATTCTGAATTTATAAAATATTACCCAGCTAAGTCAAATTTTAAATACTCTGATTGCTTCTTTTTGTTAGTGACTACTTTTTCATGCACTAGCATTCAGGCGGCCGGCTAATTTATAAATATCTGAAATGGTATTTATTCCTTTAAAAACAGTAGTATACTATTATTGTCTCTGCGTGTGCACGGTTGGCGGGTGTGTTTCGTAACTTAATAACAATGCGTGCTCTGTTTATTCACATTATGGATATTTATCGGTTTTTAACTATTAAAATTAAGCATGGAAACTATCATTTCAAACGATTTAATTAATTGTTTATTGTGGCGTAAAATATCTTTTTCTAGGAGGTAATATGCTCAACGTTTTGTGGAATTTTTTCGTGCTTGGCTTGTATAGTTTCGGTGGACCAGCTGCACATATTGGTTATTTTCAACGAGAGTTTGTTGAAAATAAAAAATGGTTAAAACAAAATGACTTCACTCATGCTGTCGCTTTGTGCCAGTTCTTACCTGGCCCTGCTAGTAGTCAGCTGGGTATGTACATAGGATTTAAAAGAGCAGGTTACTTGGGGGCGATTGCAGCATTTATTGGATTCACGCTGCCTTCTTTCGTTTTGCTAACATTTTTGGCAATCGCTAATAACCAAGTAACTGGAATGGCGATTATTGAAACCGTCATTCATGCCGCTAAATTATTGGCCGTTGTTGTGGTTGCTGATGCGCTTTGGGGGATGGCGAAAAAGAATGTCACGTCATTACTTACCTTATTTGTTGCAAGCCTAACGGCCATTTGGGTCTTCTTTAGTTCTGGTCTACTTGGGCAAGTTGCCCCGATTATGATTGCAGCCTTAGTCGGTTATTTAATGTCTTTTAGGAATACAAATGGTGCTGTAAATACTATGGCCATAAAGAACGATCCTATTCGTCCTAATGTTTTTATAATCTCGGTATTTGTTGGATTACTTATCGGGCTACCTCTGGTTGCAAATCAGGCAGAAGCGTTAAACCTGATGAATGTTTTCTATCAGGCGGGTAGTTTTGTATTTGGGGGAGGACATGTTGTTTTACCTTTATTAGAGCCAATGATGGAAGGAATGGTTGAGCCTGATACTTTTTTAACATCCTATGCTGCTGCACAGTTAGTTCCTGGCCCAATGTTTACAATGGCGAGTTATTTAGGTGCATCTGCATTACCTTCTATGCCTATTCTCGGTAGTTTTCTCGCAACTGTTGCCGTATTTTTGCCAGGTTGTTTACTGCTATTTGCTTTTTTACCCGCTTGGAAAGCGCTGTTTAGTCACTCAAGATTAAAAGTATCTATTGTTTTGGTTAACGCTAGTGTTATTGGTTTACTGGGCAGCGCTTTTGTTACGCCTGTTATCACTACATCGATTAGCTCTATTTTTGATATTTTTTCAGTCATCACCGGCTATGCATTATTGAAATACAAACGATGCCCAGTATGGTTACTTGCCGTGGTATTTGTTGTTTATAAAGTAGTGACGGATGCTTTGATTTAAAGTGATATCGGTACCAACAGTATGAAAGTTATAAGTTACGGTTTTATGTAGCTTATAACTCCACTCTAATGCACTATAACTATACTGAGTGAAATAAATAATACGGTATAATTCAATGATTTATCACTATATGTTTAGTAAGCATATGATTAAGCTATCGTTAAGTTGTTGTTGATATAATTCGGCCTAATAATAATAAAAAGGCTTGGTATTATGTCGCTTAATAGAAAGGTTCGTCCAAATTTGACCAATTATGATGTACTTGAAATGGTGCGAAGTGAATTGCGAGAATCAGAAAAACGCGTGATGAAAAAAATGGTAGTAACGGCTGTTTGTACCGTTTTTAGTATTTTTATGATCATAACTTTAGTGGTTACAACGCAAGGTAAAACTGTTCGGAATTATGCAGCAGAAGCAATGAAAAAAGCATTCGAAGCAGAGCGAGCTGTTTATATTATTGATGAAGCTGCAGGTACGAATTTTCTAGAGCAGTCTAAACAAACGAAATAGGTATTCATTAATAGGCTCCTTAACGAGCGAGCCTATTTTAATCGACGTTAAAGCCCTACAACAAGTTCATGATTTTTGATTTTCAATTCTGGTCCAGCTGTCTTCAACAATGATTCTTTGAAATCATCTTCATTTAAACGGTAGACAGGGCGGGTAGATAATATTTGCCCAACAATACTAACAATGGGTGAGATGAGCTGTTTATTAGCAAAAATTCCAAGGTTATCGGGTGTTACATTCAATGACTCTACGTTTAAATCTTTCAGAAAAATAGCACCTTCATCTTTGTCATAAAATGGAATAGCACTAAAATCAATATCAACTTCTACAGATTGTTTTGGTTGCCCTGTTATCATAATTTCTGCTTGCGCTTTTGATGAAAGATTTACGCGATCATTTGCAACGCGACCAATTCCCACTTTTACATCATTAAACTGAACATTGGCGTGAGCGATACCTTTAATTCCAACTGTTCTTTCAAAAGTTGTGCGGCTATCGAGATAATCTTGAATTTCACCCTCCGTGACACTGTAACTTGCACATCCAGATACACACAGTACCAACAAAATAATAATGTATTTCAAAATAAGGCCTACTCAATACAAATGAATTAAAGTAACTACATAATTATCAGCATTGATCATTTATATTTCTATCACAAATTTAATAATTTGCTTAAACAAGCGTTATCTGGGTGTTTTTCAAGCATTTATTTGTATAAAACGGAGGCTCGAGACTATTTTAGAAAGGGAATGCTACGGTGTAACTTCTAAGATATATAAAAAAAGCACCTAATTATTTAGATGCTTTTCTATATATGCGTTAAGCAGACTGAGCAAACAATAACTCTAAGTCGTAATTATCTCTTTCTAGCGTATTTTTCAGCTTTTTCAACGAACTGACTTGCAGCTGACGAATACGTTCGCGGGTTAAGCCCACTTCATTCGCAACTTGTTGAAGCGTCTGAACTTCATAGCCTAGTAAACCAAAGCGACGACACAAAATTTCACGATCTCGCTGGTTTAAGTTTTCTAGCATTGCTAAAGCAAGGCCTTTTATATCGTCTTTGTCGACTTGGCTTTCTGGCTTATCAGAAGAGTCGTCAGCAATAAAGACTGAGATTGACTGCGAATTAGCATCGTCGTTAATTGTTTGATCAAAAGAAACAATAGGGGCATCGTAAGCTAATACAGAAGAAATATCATCAACACTACGTTCCAACTTTTCAGCGACTTCTTCGCGTGTTGGCTCTTGGTTATTTTTCTTCATTAGCTGCTTATGCGTTCTAATGATTGTATTAATTTCTTTAGAAACATGAACAGGAAGACGAATTGTACGCGCTTGATTATGAATACAACGCTCGATAGTTTGTTTAATCCACCATGTCGCATAGGTAGAAAAACGGAATCCACGCTCTGGGTCAAATTTTTCAACTGAAGTAATTAAACCAATATTTCCTTCATCAATTAGATCACTGAGTTGCATGCCACTTCCACGATACTTCTTGGCAATACTAACAACAAGACGCAAGTTACTCTCGATCATAACTTTTTTGGCTTCTTTGTCACCAGTAAGGCTTTTTCGACTATACAAAATTTCTTCATGTTTAGTTAAAAGAGGCTTTAAAGCGATTTCTCGCAAATAGAGCTGGATTACATCTGCGTCAAAAGTTTGAGTCTCAGCTTTTTTGATTTCCATATCATTCCCCTAACTCTAAATTACACGCCGTTACTTATTGTATACTTATCTGTAACACCTAGAAACATTAACACACCGTCATTACATATACTACGCGTTGAGTATAATAACTTGATAAATAGGTATAATACTTTGGTCTAAAGACGTTAACCTGATAAGTAACGCTGCACGTTTCTTATTATCAAAGGTATATAGGTATAATTATGCGGATATTTAAGGGGATAATTCTAGCGTCGATGTTGTTTTCAGTCTCTAGCGTTGTAGCTCAGGAACTTCCCATCATCTGCACCATATCAAACTCAGATAAAAAAATAATATATACAGCAGATGATTTAATTTTCGCAACAAGAAATAACCTTATATTTCAACATGATAGCGGGGTTCTGGTGAGCCATGTTGACGTAAAAGCTGAAACATTTATTCAAATTAGTCAGTTAAAAGATCAAGACTACCCAAATAGACCTTTAGTGCTATTTGGGCATTGTTCTGATGTAAGGGCTTCGCTTTCTACTTGGTTACTCGATTAACGAACGTTTAATTACCGCATTTCCTTAAGGTATATCGATCGCTTTAAGCAACGTTATTATTGCGTTTTATCAATAACGGTTACTTATCCAATACTGTTACTTTTTGATTCTTTTCTGACAGATAAAACACAATAATTTTAGCCGGCACCTTACCTGTATTCTCACCATAATGAGAGGTGTTAACTAATTCAACAAGGCTATCACCCGCTTTCATCTTTAACGATTTCTCCTCTGCATGAACCGTTAGCTCACCACTGATCAGTACGCCTGCGTTTATAACAGGGTGTTGGTGCCATGGCAGTTTTTCTCCTGGTTCTATTATGATTTCTTTTATAGTCACTTCTGGTTGCACAAGTGAATAGGGTGGAAGTTTATGACCATCCCATGTTGTCGTACTTTTTACCAAATCTGTAGACGTTGCAGCATTGGCACTAATCGACACAGCTAAAAGAGTCAATGTAAGAAGTCTAATCATGTATAACTACCTATATAAAGTGGAGAACAGCATTCGAGAACGTGTAAACATCTGCGCTAGCCAAAAACTACTATGTAAGGTAGTTCAAAAAATCCAAGTGCGTTAACATCTTTTTGTTTGCCACAATATTGTTAACGGTGCGCTACGATGTATCCACTAAACGCACCGCATACATTAATTAGGCAATACGATTAACCCAAGCTGTTCAAGTAATTGCTCTTGTTGCCATACACAGATATTTACACCGCTTAAGTTAACTTTTCGTGGGTTTAAGCCGTTTAATTCTGAATTACTGAGGTCACAATCTTGTATATTAAACTGGCCCCAACAATCTTCAGAAAATGAACCACGGCTTAAATCTGCCCCTTTTAATGAAGCGCCTTGCAGATTAGCACCAATCCACCTATTCTCGAACAAGTCACATTTCTCTATACATTGTCGTTCAAAGTTCGCGTAAGAGAGATTGCAGCCTGTGATATAAGCCGAGCAGAAATACATACTGTTGCTAATTTGGTTCGAGAAGCTTGCTTGTATGAAATTAGCGCCTTTTAAATCACAACTTCTAAATTCAATACCAAAACACTTAGCACCTTTGAAATTAGATAATGAAAGTTTGCAGTTCTTAAACGATGAGTCGCGCAAATCACTATAATCGAAATGGCAGCCCTCAATAGCACCTTGCTCTATAAAGACACAGTCATCAAATTTAGCATCTCTTAGGTTTGTGCGGTTAAAGTTACACCTAAAAAATTTGCATCCCTTAAAATATGAATCACTCAGATCTTGATTAGAAAAATCGACTTGATTAAATACCTCGTAATCTTTTGCCATAAGTATTCCTCGCTAATATTGAATCCGAAGATTATCACCTAACATCAATTGCACCAACAAAAATAACCTCATGGAAAACAGTAAGTTAAAATCGCTCAAATCGCCAATTTAAGGTGTCAAATGAGGCTGTAGTTAGGCGTTAGGCGTATTGAGTGCAACCGCAACCGAAGAAAAAAGTTTGCCTTCTTACAGGGTGAAATGGGATTTTAAGGGTAGACAGGTTCAAGTTGTAAGCTTTGCTAGTTACACCGTCACTACGTGTTGTGTTTTAAAGTGTGAGTCAGAGATACTACCGGAATGTAAACGGTTAATGAGAATGTACATAGGAAGAGAATTAGGGATAAGCGAAAGCTGGATAGGGTGAAGAATAGCCAAAGAAAACTTAATCTTTCATATATAGCCAATTACAATACGGTTTATTGATTGAAGCCATTCTGTTTTTTGTATGTGTAGTGATTAGCTGTAATGCTCTTTGCACGAGACTATGTTTATGTGGTTTTCGGTTACTTGGTAAACCAACCTGTGCTCTTGCGTTATTCGACGCGACCAATAACCAGACAGATTGTGTTTGAGTGGTTCAGGCTTTCCTTCACCTTGGTATGGGTCGCGAAGGATAGATACAATTAGCTTACCAATGCGCTTGAACACTTTTTTGTCCATTAATGCCCATTCGTTATAGTCAGCAAGTGATTTGACACTGAACGCTATAAGCCTAGTCATTAGATAATCGCTCAAGTTCTTCAAGCGAGAAGACACTTACATCACCAGATTTGAATTGTTCGATAGACTCTTCAATGTGCTTCCGTTGAGCAGGGTTAGAGTAAATTCTCATTGTCTCAACCCAGCCGTTGTATTCTGACTCGCTCATTAGAACCATATTCTCACCGTCACGACGATGAATGATTGCTTCTTCACAGTTTGATTCAACTTTATCCATTACAGACTTCAGGTTTTGTCGAGCTTCTGAGTAAGTGTAGATTTCCATTTAATTCACCATTGGTGTGTATATTTAGGAATAGTATATTATTGTACAATAATAAGTACAACTAATTCTTCGCGTGAAATATGATGAGTGATTAGCTTTAAGGCTTCTAACGAGATATGAACCTCAGCTAATACCAATAGCCCCAAACTAACGACGATGATAATTAAAAAAGTGGCACATGAGCAGGAACAATATGCGTGTGAGATGATGTAAAAGACAATATGTTTATTGTCAATTACTGCCTTTTTATGAGAGGATATTAATATATAGTATGGCAAACTGTATGGTTGTGTGATAGTTACATCGATAGCAGCTGTTTGTTTATTAAGCTTTTTTAGTATTGCTATGTTCGTGCTACTTATACTCTTAGGCGCTAATTAAGGATTCGGTATGTATGGTATTAAAATTGAGTTAAACCTTGTCCAGAGTGTGGACAAGACGAAGACTTTTTAGTCGATGAGGAGCGGGAGATCGTTACATGTATTTGTGGTGTGATTGTCATTGAGCCAGTTATTCATTAAATTTTGTGTGTTAGGCCAAATTCTTTAAAGCCCGTAAACCTATAGGCCGCGGGCTTTTTTATTCATCAGCTCAATGTATTCGCGAGTAGCTACCATGTAGTTAAAGGCAGATTTCAGTCTCACTGAAACGCAAGTTCGTTAAACGCCCAGTGGTGTCATTTTTCGCTTTGCAGTAAAAGAGACACTTTAGCTTTGCGGCTACACCCTCCCTGTTTATCCCGTTTTAAAGTGTCCTGCTTTATTCCCAGATTAAAATGTCTCTTTTTAAGGTAGTTCATCCCGCTTAGAAATAGGTTAGAGAGTAGGGAAGTCAGCCTTTCTTGGTGCTCGGTTTGAACGTTTCAGGGCTGGCTAAGGCTGGGTTGATTCCCCGCAGCTGTTGTACTGCTCGTTGTTGGGCTGTCCGTTTAGGTGCGCTTTTACTGCGGCTGCGTTTTTGTTGCTGATCGAACTCTTGTTGTTTTTCTTGGGCAAATTTCAATACCGCGCCAAGCCGTTTATTATCAACCACTTGGCCTTGGTCGACATCAGCCAATTTCTCATGAGCAAGCGTGGGCCCAAAATCAGCGTAATATTCGTGGACGATGGCTAATGTTTGCAATTTTACTTTGTCATCATGGCGATGATTACTGGGACGACCACGTTTAAGTGACAGTAAGCCGCTAGAGCCCAACGTGATAAAACGCTTAACTAAGCGATAAATTTGTCGGCTACTCAAACTGAGGATGCGGGCAGCCTCAACGCCAGTGATACGTTTATCGCAAATATCTTGGATCAGTTTTATTCGTAGCAACTCATCATCAGTCATGGTTAACAACATCTCATTGGCTCCAGAACACACATCAAGTAAATGGTGCTTTGAAGTTAGTTCAACATGACATTTCTAACTGGCTCAAACATGACACTTCTAAATGGTTCTTACAAGCCCAGTGCGCATTATGGTTCGTTATGTTAAACGAGTTACATATTCTGGTTTAATCTATTGCTTTAAAAATAGTGTCCAATTGAATAATAGTAACCAAATAACTGATAACTTCATTTTTCGTATGTACTTGTGCAAGCTAAGTATTAAAGAGACAGCAGAACTTTGTTTTAAAAGTGTGAGGACTGTCACGGGATGGGATGATGGAAAGCCGATTCCTCCAGAGTGTAGACGCTTAATGAAACTTTATTCTGGACGGGAATTGTCTTCAATTGATGATAATTGGAGGCAATGGCGTATGGCTAAAGGGGAGTTAATAACGCCAAGTGGTTGGGGATTGACACCTGACAGGATAATAACGGGAAATGCTTTAATTGAAATTGGAGCCGAAGGCGATAGGAAGTACATGTCTAAAATAATTAGAACAGCAAGGCAGTTGAAAGAACTACCGAAGAGCCGCAGAAGCAGTTAATCAGTAGCTCTCATCCTAACAGTCAGCAGGGTGTTGACTGTTAGTTTTCATCAAACTTTGTTGCTTAGTTTATTATCCAACAGCTTTTAACTCTCAGATTATCAAAGAACCCTGTAAATTTGATAACTTCATATCTTTAGTACAATTGAGGAGGACTGCCTTTATTTTCAACTACACGCTCTACTTGTGACTCCCATTTACGAATAACCTGAGCAAACTCATTAGATTCAAGGTATTCAGTTGGGGAGTTTTCCAAGTTAAACTCTGGCATATATGTCCCCAATACACCTTGCTCTAAAATACCGTCAGCTATGACACCAACTTCTCGTATTATTAATACCGGAAGACCAATTTGAAAAGCCATTGCAGGCTCAATGTGACTATAAGGGCTTGTTAACCACTTACCGTTTAGCGAATATACATCCGAAGTATTTGGTTTTCCAATACCTTCTATGATTTGAGCTCTTCTAAAAGCTATAGTTATGAGACCGTTAGACTCTAACATCAGTCTCCTTATCGCTTTAAGTGGAGCATCCATATCATAATCTGTAACACCTAATGTTCTTGGCTCATATCCACGCTGACACAAATATACCGACAAACTATCTATAAAAGCTTGTTGCTCATCATTGTAAGGACGTGGATAACTCAAAAAAATTGATTTCCCCATATAATATTTCTCCTCGAGTCGAAACTATTGAAAGGTATAATACTGTCTTCAACGATATAAGGGCATATAAAAGTATCTACACAACAACTTAAAGATCAAACTAGCATGGTGCTCGCTGTTGATTCATGTAAAGCTCAAATATTTTCACTCCTTCCATAGGCTTATAAGGTATACGTACACCTAACGAATTGAAGAGTAAGAGTAATGATTTACTCCATCGTCAAAACGTAAAGTGTAACGCATCACCCTAATTATTTTGAAATTTTACTTTTTATCGTTGTTTACTGGCTCTTTAGATTTCTTAACATACTCAGTTGTTGGCGGCTTTTGGTTATTGTTTTGAGGAACTTTATTATCTGACATCTCTTTTTCTCCATTTTAATGATTAACGACTATTATTTTTTTTGTTATTTACGGGCTCTTTTGACCGTTTAACATATTCAGTTGTTGCAGGTTTCTCATTCTTGTTTTGAGGGACTTTCTTATCTGTCATATTATGATCTCCATTCCAATAGTTACTATTCCTAGTATACCTAAAGCCCAAGCGCTATAAGTTAGCTCATCGTATGCATGCTCTAGGTTGATTGATTTATTATCTATCACTTCAGACAATTGTGATAATGTGCCAACGTAGCACTCAAATATATATTCACAGCGTTTTTGTTCTGTTGATTCTTGTATATACATAGCTGCAGCACCACTTTTCGGTAAAACGGGACAGTCACCAATTTTAATAGCCAAAAGTGAGTGTCCCCATGCACATGCTATACAAATTAACGCTAAACAAAATAGAAATAGCTGTATCCAACTAACAGGAGTTGATGGTGAAAAAAGAGTACTTTTAACGAATCCAGCCCAAATGCTTAAACCACCAATAACCCCAGTCAGAAAAGTTAATAATTTTGAACATTTTGCTTCAAAATGATTAAAGCGCGCTTGTTCTTCTACGTATCGATCTTTCAAATATTCTAAAGTTTCGATGTAACCTTCCTTTGTATATAACAACATCAAACAAAGAACGACTTTAAAAAGTCGTTCTTATTCGAACGGTAAAAGAAAACGCTATATGCGTTCGTTATTAACAAGGTTCCAGTAATGCGCACCTAGAACAGTCAATTTGCATGATTTAGAATTCATAGCGGCATAGTACATATGATCTTCACCTACAGGCACGACTAAGTTTATACGATTGAATTTCTGTAAAATAGCAAATTGCTCAGTGTTCCCTTCATTAGCCACTTCAGAATCAGGTTCAAAGCTTGGATCTAATTTAAATTCAACGATTGGATTATCAAATAAAGCAGTTATCTTTTTTAGGTCAGAAAGCTGAATTGGAGGCTGTACTTTTCTTAAGGTTGTAAAATTTCTAACATTAGTTTTAAATATAGGTCTTTGTTCCCAAGGTCCTAGAGATTGGTCGATATGTGCATAAATGCTACCTGGTGTAACATCACCAACTAGGTTAGATGCACCTCCACTTAAGGCATCAACAAACAAGCTAGTGAACACACCAGAACCATTTTTTTCCTGCGCATATTGACTGGCACTCGATGCAGTTAAAATAGTAATTCCCTCAGCTAGTAATGCATTATTACCGCTAACAACCGGACTTCCAGCAATTCCAGAGTGACAACTATCTAAAACTATAACTTTACTTTTAGCTGGAGAGGCATTTGCTATTGTTAATAATTCATCTAATGGAAAACCATCGTCACCGTCTTCACTATCTGATGCCATAAGATAACCACCAGTACTTTCGATATGCCCGTGACCAGCAAAGTAAAATAATGCTATGTCACTATTATCTTCGAATAACTCTTTAACTTGATGCTTAAGCTCTTTACGAGTTATTTTGCTATCTTCATTTGTAGCTGTTATTAATTTAATACTAAAGTTTAATGACCCATCGCCATGTCGTTCTAATACACTTTTTACTGAATAGGCATCATTAACACAGCCAAACAAATTAGAAATAGAATCGTAATGATCGATACCTACAACTAAAGCTTTACGCATTAACCTAACTCCTTGATAGCATCAGCAATTGATTTTCCTTGCCATTTGACAATTTTGTGTGATGCATCCTTTACTACCTTTGAAGTTTTCTCTGCTCCCCAAGGTTCAATTGCTATTATTTTTTTTCCATAACTTTGCGCTATTTTAATTTCTTTATTAATCCACTTGCTGTGTGTTGCGTACATACCAGCCAAAATTAAGATGCAACTTGTTCCTTTCATTTTAGCTTCTATTGCATCATGAAGTTGTGCATCTGTCCCATCTGTATGAATTGGATCATCTTTAGGGACTGAATGGTCATAAAAGCTAATCCCTTGGTCAGTAATCATCTCAACGACTTTTTGATAATTTTTATCATAATTCCAAGAATGGCTAATAAATAAACGATATGTTTTACTCATTTGTAATCACCTTAATTATAAGTTCTACCAAAATTGGTACTTAACGATCATTTATCACTATTCTAGCTCTTTATGTATGGTTAATTATACAAAAAACACCCAAAAGAGGATTACCAACATCAGTGCATATGATATTGATCATGTTATCAATTCAGATTCATGATGATTTTAAGGTTAACCACTAAAAATCATATCTTTAGTGGTTTATCTAACAGTAAGAGCGGCTTGGCAGTATGAAGGGCGGTTATGTGGATTTTTGAGCCTGTCGCGGTTTCGACCAGTAAACTATGCCGAAAAATTGGACTATAGAGAGTGGTCTTATATGGCTACGCCATTTTGTGAAGCTCAGGAACTAAGCGAAGGTAGACTTCGTAAATAAAAAGGTACGTTAAAAAATGACATACTGATACGTCAAAAAATAACATACCAGAAATGCTATATTACCGTGACCTTGATTAACACGGACATTTGAGAGCTTACCGACTTGTCAGAAGTCGTTCTGAATAGCCCACCAATCCACGGTATATCTTTCAATAACGGCACACCTGATTCTGATTTTCTCGACTCATCCGATACTAAACCACCCAAGATAATAGATTGACCATCCAGTACTTGAACCACTGTGTTTATTTCTCGATTGTTGGTAATAATATCGGAGGCAATATCACTGTCAGACACGCTCGATGATGTTTGGTTAATCGTGAGAACCACGGAATCATTCACAATATGCGGTACAACACTCAAACCCAGCCCGACATTTTGCCTTTCTATTTTCTGCACTAACGAACCATTGTTTGAAGTTTCAGTGGAGACTAAGAAGGGCACGTTCTGACCCACATTGATAGAGCCTTTTTCTCTATCCATCACCAACAGATACGGTTTAGATAAGAGCTTAGTATTCTGATTTTGCGTAATGGCCGTGACGAGGGCACTTACATCACCTTTGTCATAAATGATATTGCCACCCTTAAAGGTTTCTTTAATCGACGCCACCGGATTAGAGATCAAACGAAATCCCGCGCTCTCTAACAGCACATCTAAACTGACACCAATAGATTCACTGTCACCAAGGCGGGTATCCATTACAACCGCATCAATCAACACCTGTTTACGTCTGACATCAATACGCGTAATCAGGTTATCAACTTGCGTCAATTGAGAAGGTGACCCCGTAACAATCATCGCGTTGATGTTGGGTAAGGTAATCACCGAGTAGGCGGTTTGCATCTCGCCTGTATTTTTTGAATAAGCCGTCAATACCGCTTGAATCAAGTCACTTATCTTAACGTTTTCAACATAATTCAAATCATAGAACTTTGTCACTGGCGGTACGATAACCAGCTTTTCATCTTTCTTTGAATCATTGATACCGACCAGTGATAGACGGTAAAAACCGTCATCAGGCGTCATTTTAAAGCCATTTGAAACCAGTACCGCATCAACAAAAGGCTGAAAGTCGTTGGTGTCTAATTCAGGTGCAGAGAAGGACACCGCACCCTTAACACCATCATCGACAATCACATTCAATTTCAACGCATCAGAGTACCAATCGACAAATTCAGTAATCGGCATATTGTGCGCCTCAAATCCGTCAATTAACTTGGCATTAACGGGCAGGGCAAGAACTAGAGCAACAAGGAAAAAGAAACGTTTCATATTAGCGCCCACACGTTAGAGAAAGTGATTCTTGCTTTTGGTTGGTGATCTTCAACTGACAGCGAGACACGTTAGTTAGAGTTAATCCCAGTTTCGTGAGAGTGTCTGAGGTAATGGTTTTATCGTCGAGCTTGAGCGTATAGAAAGGCGTGGCATTGGGCATTTTAGAATAAGACACAATCTTATAATTTTTGTACGCTGAGACATCCACCGATTCAACGCTGGCAACTGCTTGCGAGATAATCCCGTCATCACCTGAATCAAAAATGAAGTAGGAGACAGTGATACCCGCCAAGAACGCCAACGGGCGAGAAACTTTTTTTAAATAGATACGAGTAATACGCATGAGATTCCTTATATTCATTGGCACGCGATAGCGGTAATTGGTGTAATAAGGCGGCAAGTACGAGAACACACCGTGCTCATAGTTATGAGAGAAAACTTGTCGTGTATCGTAAGCCGAGTACAACCCCGCGCCCCAACAACTCCAACGGTCAACCGTCAGCGCATTTTGTTCGTCACCGTATTTCACAATACCCATATGTACCTTGGGCAATCGAACCGCATTACCTGTAAATGCTTTGATTAACGTACCAAGAAAAGGGATCATAATGCGGTCAGTTCGCTTACAAAAAACCACATGCTCAGCCAAGGTTAAACGCGCTTGTTTATCAATGATTGAAAGGTGTTGAACAATAAAAATAATGTCCCAGCCCAATTTACGCGCATGAAGCAGCCAGTTGATAATCTCTTGACGGCCTTTGTCATTCCAAGACCGAGAATTAAACCAAGTACCACACTCATCAAGCACCAATAAGCCGTTTTTATTTTCATCAAAGATGGGTTTACCAAGTGTGATATTGCCTTTACCAATGGCGAGTAAATCATCCAGACAAGGTTTATCAGGCACACGTAACACACGGCTCTGTTTGGCTTTTCGTCCTAGCAATGCCACCAAGTTCAAATCCAGATTAGTCGCGACCTTGCAGCCTTTTTGTAAACGCTCCTGAATACGCGCCACTGACATAATGGACTTACCGCCACCCAATTTACCTGTTACAACATAAACAGCCATAACACCTCCTTAAACGTGACTCATCCACGCAATAGCCCATGCTTTCCATTCCCAAACCCAGCGAATAACCCGAGCGGAAAACACAGCAGAAAGGCAAGCTGGCGCATTAGAAGGAATGACCATGGCAAACCCCTCAGAGATACCTGGAGGGAGAACATACGACAAGCCCGATAAAATACCTTTCAAGGCAAGCAAGTTGACCAACGCCAACGCAGACACCAAAGCGATAATGGTTAAATTCATCGCCGTTCTTTTCGTAAACCACGTTAAGAACCAGCCAAAAACAGACATCGCCACAGCAAAGATTGACGATACAAGGGCAGGGAGACGCAATGCGGTACCGATACCCGTAAGAATAGGAAGTAAAGCAATCATGATTAAAGCCCCGCGCGTTTTGGATCAGGCACAATGCCCGTAAATAAAATATCGAATAGGGTAAAAGCCGTTAAAAAATACAG
>NZ_PYOC01000001.1 GCF_003026215.1 Photobacterium indicum | reverse complement strand
TGTTACGTGCGACTTCAAAAGCAGCTTGTGTGTCATCAATGGCCGCAACCTTACGCATGACATGTGCAGACTTGGCTTTTGCAAACTCACATAATTCTTCATCGGTTGAGGTGTAACGAAATTCCATCTTGGTTAGACGTTCGTTAGCTGACTCAACAGCACGAACGGCATCAAGGTAATCAATTTTTTTAGTCATGTTGATGAAGGCACGTGTCATCACCGGTGCAAATTCTCGATGTGACTTACACGCATCGAATGCACGGACAACCCAACTTTTTTCAGGAACGAAAAACGTCTTCTTTGAATTGTCATCAAAACGCGGGACTAAGTGAGGCTGGGGCGCTGCATAGAATGGATTGATACCAAACTCATCAGTGAAGATAGACGCGACCACGTTGTAACACTCTGGCATTACTGGCTGAGTTGAACCAGACTTGAAGTGACAAGGTAACTTTAGTTCTAATGCTGATTTTTCTGCCAGTTCGTTACGCGTGAACCAGTTTGATTTCTCTGGCTGCTCAGCTTGAAGGACAACATCAGGCGACATCATGATTGAGCATCCTGACCAACAGACTGAACAACACCAGACCAGAACGAAAGCGAGCGACCATCAGCAATTTGAGTTGCCAAGTCAGCAACCTCGAAAACTTCTTTGTTTGAGTAAACCTTAGCTTTTAAATACTTAGGAGCGTATGCAGCGGTAACAACAACGATTTCTCGACCGTTATCAAAGAAACGAACACCGTCATTAAGTTGAATGTTGATAGCCATATGCGAACCTCAATACTGTAAGTCACCAATTTCGGTAACTATAAACACCAAGCATGGTGACTGCAAGACACCCAAAATGGTGACTTTAGGGTTACAATCAACAAAACGCCGGAGGATTTATGTATCAAGTTCAGTTGTTAGATGCCTTTAAAACGGCGAAAAACTATATACAAGACAAGCAAATTGCAGCAGATTTAGGGATTCCAAAGCAGAGAATCTCAGAATACCGTAGTGGCAAACGCTATATGTCTGATATACAAGCCGTTTTCTTGGCGCAGGAATGCAAAATTGATGAGAAAGAAGCATTAATTGGTGTTCACGCTGACCGTACACAAAATTCACACATTAAACAGTTGTGGGATGAAATTGCAAAAAAGCTTAATAGCCAAGGTAATCAGCTACATAGCCTTGGTTTAGTGGCGATTTTGGGTGGTCTATCAACCGAGGTTAAAGCAGTAGCCCAGTGCGCATTATGTACCTTATGTTAAATAGTCCGTGTGGTAGCGTAACTTCATTTACTATGACCCTCAATGACTTACAAACATGTAATTTATAGTGACAAAATTAATGAACCGTATGTAACGTAACTTCATAGCTTGATTCTTTGTGGGGAGTTATAAGTTCATGTCTATTTAACAGTATTGAGTATATTTACCATAAAATAGGTAATTAACACCTTACTTTAAGGTACTGCTGCAAATGGTCAGTTTGCTTGGTACTTCAAGTTCTGTATTCATTACTACGCTACGCGTTGTTGCTACAGCAAATGAAATATACCAACGGCAAGATCAACAACAACAAATAGCCTTTGCTGTTGTTGATGGCCGACAACTCATTGGTTCTCTATTACACATTAAACAAAAAAGCCTGAAGATATACTTTTGCTAGATATTTGTTCAGTTTCAGGCTTTCTCAATAACAACGAGGCAATTGTTGCCATCGTTTAGCCTTACTTAGCCGCCGGCAAGTTTAACAGTGTGTCCTTCTTTTTCTAGCGCTGCTTTAATCACTTCACGCTTATCACCTTGAATCTCAATGGTGCCGTCTTTTACAGAGCCACCACAACCACATACTTTTTTAAGTTTAGCTGCCAACAATTTTAGTTGTGCATCTTCCATATCAAGACCAGTCACAATACAAACACCCTTACCTTTACGGCCTTTAGTTTGGCGCTGGATACGGACAATACCGTCACCAGTTGGACGTTGAGGTTTGACTTTTTCTTCTGGAATGCGACCTGTCTCGGTCGAGAAGACTAAACGGCTGTTATCATTCATTATGTAATAATCCATGAATTTTCAGTTAATTGTGAGTGTGGTATTAAGATTACGCATTCAAGTTGCGTATTACCTTTTATCGCATACTATCAATAAAAGGTAGTTAAACGGAAACTCTAATGATTCGTAACGTGATTTTTGATTTCGGTGCTGTTCTATTTGAATGGAAACCGACCAAAATTGTTCAAACTTACACTGATTCAGTCTTTGAACAAGAGATGCTATTAAATGAAGTACTCTATCATCCTGATTGGGTAGCTCTTGATCGCGGTACAATGCTTATGGCTGAAGTTATTCCTAAGTTTGCAGCGCGCACTGGATTCCCTGAAGCTAGAATGGAAGATTTTTTTGAACATATTCAAAACAGTCTTGAGAAAATCAGCTTAACGGAATCTATTTTTTACAAAGTGTTAGATCAAGGTTACTCATTATACTACCTAACCAACATGAGTAATGCTTTCTTTGATACGCTCAATGAACGTCACCCTTTTATTTCCTTTTTTAAAGGAGGTCTAGTGTCAGGTAACGAGTTAGTCATTAAACCAGAAGCTGAAATTTTTGAGTTATTACAAGCACGCTTTGAATTGGATGCCTCTGAGTCACTTTTTATTGATGATAATGAAGAAAATATCAATACCGCTCGCTCTTTAGGTTTTAAAACGATACATTTTAATCAGTCCAGTGATTGTTATAAACTAATCAAAAGCACACTTAACATAAATTGAATGAGTGTTAAGTGCTCTCTGCATATTAATTCTTTTTAATACGTTGAACAACAACACTGAATCAATGTCTATTATTCATAGTAATACGAATATTTATAGTTAGGAGACAATGTGAAGAAAGTTCTTTTATCAGCCTTGATTCTATTTTCAACCGCTTCACCTTTTGTAATGGCAGGCAGTAAAGTGTCAAGTGATAAATCTATCGTCGGTCAAGTGGAAACGATTAAGATTCATGAGCTTGGGATGGATTATAAAGCACGAATTGATACGGGTGCTGCCACCACATCGATAAACGCCTATGATATTAAAGTGACCGGTGAAGATAGCGACAGTGAAGATATGCGCGATCACCTTGGTGGCATGGTTGAATTTAAAACAAAAAATGAAGATGGAAAAGAAGCGACATATAAAGGGAAAATTATCAAAGTAAGCAAAATTCGTAATGCGCAAGGTGTTGAACGCCGTTATGCGGTTGTTATGGATTTAGGATGGAATGGTCAACATAAAGCCGTTGCGGTTAACTTACGCAATCGCAGCAAGCTTGACTACAAACTTCTAATTGGTCGTAATTGGCTAGAGGGAAGTTATTTGGTTGATGTGGAAAAGTCGGATGATGACGATTAACCCCCCTATTGCCTCATGATTATACACCCTACTTAAAAACGCCCAATTGGGCGTTTTTGCTTACGGAGTTTTATTATAAGAAGTCGTAAATATATAGCGGTGTTACTTTTGTGCTTTGAGTTTGAGTATTACCATATCAAGGTGCTTCTTTATCTTAACCGCTGGACCTTTCAATAGTTGACCACGTAAGATCACATACCATTCATTGGGTTTACCACTATCATTAATTAGCTTAAAACCTCTGTAATTTTCTGATTGCTGAGCTGCTGTTTCTTTCTTAAGAGAGTTAACGCCTTCAAAACTGTTTGGTGGTAAAAATGCTTTCATATCACACCACCAATCGACACTTTTTTTAAGTAACGACAATTGCCCTGATATGGGATGACCATTAATCACTGCCTTCCAACCATCAGGTGCACCTGAGCTATTTTCTAATATATAGCTACGATGAAGCAGGCGTTTTTTCATATCAGCAACTCCTTGTTGGAAGTTTCGAATAACATAGATGGCTGTAATGTTGAATAGTAAGCATCATCCATATTCTTCTTTCTAGTCTTTATATTATTAACAGCTTTATCTGTATAGCACGCATTTTGTTTCCAAGCGAATAAATGTTAATTTTGTATGCGAGTCTACAATTATTGATATTTCTGTTATTGTAATAAGTAGCATAAATATAGTTATAGTGCATTAGGGTAATAATCATGACCAAAGGCATACAGGCGATAAAAGACACAAAACAACTAAAACGTAGCCGCTCTGCATTCTCCATTATTATGGATAGCATTGATCTTTGGCAATCATTAACGCATAAAAAATACGCTAGAAATACGCTCCTCGCTTTTAAAAACGATTGGAATAACTTCATCCTTTACTGCGAGAGTCATAAGCGCACTGTGTTGCCAGCATCTGTCGACACAGTGCATGGATTTATCGAGTTAATGGCAAAAAAGCGAAAACTAGCCAGCCTAAAACGTTACATTGTTACTATTGGGTTGGTGCATCGTTGCCATGCCCTACCAGACCCATGTGCTCACACTGAGATTCGCTTAGTGATGAGAAAGCAACGCATTGATAAACATGATGATTATAACAATGCTCGTGCATTTAGAGATGACCATCTACAACAGTTGCTTACTCTATTTGAAACCTCTCCAAAAGTAAAAGATATTCGAGATATGGCTATTTGGGCGGTTGCATTTGAAGCAATGCTAAAACGCAGTGAGTTATCAGATTTGACCGTTGATAAATTAGAGACTGACTCAAAAGGCTTAATCTATATAACATTAGGTGACCGTGTTATCCCGCTCAGCGCTATTGCGTCAAACGCCCTACAGCGCTGGATAACTATCGGCATTATTGATACTGGTTACATTTTTAGACGAATTGATCGCCACAGTAATATAGGTGTATTACCCTTAGATCATTCTTCAATATATCGCGTATTCCGTAGGGCAAGCGAAGAATTAGGTTTACCAGCCAATGTTATATTTTCAGGCCAATCACCTCGCGTAGGAGCTGCTAAAGACTTGTCTGATGCAGGATTGTCGATCAGTGAGATACAAAGCCATGGTCGTTGGAAGAGCCCTGCTATGCCTGCTCAATATGTGGGAAATACAGAAAAAAGAGACCAAGAAATGGCGAAATTTTTAAAAGATAAGCCTTGGGATAACTGATATTCCTTGTTTAGAGGGTCATAATTGCCATGTGTATCTCTAACGAGGGCTATCGGTCCAATGTTCTTTATAGCCTTGTTGAACATCTATATATACCGTAATTCGTTCAAATAGTTTTTCTAGAGGATGCAAGTCACCAAAGTATCCAGCTTGATTGGCATCAACCCATTCTTTTAAGTTAATGCCTTCCCAGCAAATTTCATAGCCAGCATTGATGGCTAGAATTTCAAAAAATATCCGCTGTACCCTTCCATTACCTTCTCGAAACGGATGAATAACATTAAGCTCACAGTAATAATGGGAGATACGTTTAATGAAAGCATCGAACGGTAAATTACACAGTAAATTATCATTGTTAAGCTGGATAAAAAGACGTTCTGTTTCACGTTCTATATTATGAACATGGCAAAAACGTGTTTGTCCTTTAGTTATATCTACGCGACGGATTTTACCAGCCCAACTGTACAGATCTTGAAATAAAGTGAAGTGAACTTTACAGAGATATTGTAGGTTAAATTGCTCGAATTCAGGCTCAAAATGTTCTGCTCGCACTTTTGTGAAATCTCTTTCAGCCAAGGCAAGAGTATCTTCGTCAGTAATCGATAACCGGTTAATCAATACCGATGTATTTGGGTAACAATCCGGATCATGACTAACACCATACTTATCTATCATAATATTGTATCAAACTTTCTATCTGTTCTTTTTCCGATTGAGTGCTCTTAGTTTCACGTTTTGTCGGCTCTATATCAAACCCTTCCAATTGAAGGCTTGCCTTGTAGTTACGTGAAGACAACCGCTTAAATTGTTTACGCATTTGATCTTTTGTTAGCTTTGATTCGGCATTTTCCGTCGTTTCAGCTTTTAGCATATGCGCTTCTTTTTGCATGATCTTCCTTGATGGGTATCTACTTCCAGTATTACAGGATTAAGAAAAAACGCCAATTGTCGCATTTAGGTATAAGGAGATTCAATTCTTTGGCGTCACTGTTGTTTCAATTATTCGAAAAAAAAGCCACTCTGATTATAACCAGAGTGGCTTCTAAAACACTAAGCATGCATTACGTTTTTACTTAGCTGCAGCTTTGATTGCTGTTTCGATAAAGCCAGCAAAACTATGCCCATGATGTTCTAACATTTTGGGAAACATTGAAATTGGCGTCATACCTGGGAACGTATTAATTTCGTTCAGTAAGATTTCGTTATCTTCACTCAAGAAAAAATCAATACGAGAAAGATCTTTCAATTTCATCTGGGTAAAAGCTTTACGCGCATATTCACGAATTAACTCAACTTGTTCATCCGTTAAGTTTTCAGCTTCAACCGTTGTAACTGAATGGCTATCGGTACTGTATTTCTCTTCGTAGCTGTAGAACTTATCCTCAGGACAAGCAACTTCACCAGGCTTTGAAATAACCAGTTCATCACCGTATTGATATGCAGCAATTTCTAACTCACGCGGCTTAATTGTTTTTTCAATCAGCACTTGATTAGAGTAGGTAAACGCATTGTTTACCGCTTCTACCAGCTCATCTTTATTTGCGACACTGTAACAACCTACCGATGACCCCTGAGAGGCCGCCTTAATAAATACCTTACCCCAATCATCAAATGCTTTCGCCGCTAATTCGTGTGCAGCATCATCATTTTCACTTAAGAAAACATAGGGGGTATTCGGTATATTTAATGCGTCGAACCACAGTTTAGTGGTGATCTTATTAAAACAATTCGTGCTAGATTCAGCGTCACAACCCAAATAAGGCAGACCTGCCATTTCTAAAAATGATTGTAAGTCACCTGTTTCACCAGGGTAACCGTGAACACATGGAATAACGTAATTAATCGGTGTTTTTTCGTCGCCAATTTGAAGCGTACGATCGAGGTTTAGCTGGCACAATGCATTATTAGAATCAAACCAACCTTCCGTTTTCATTTCAACACGGGTGTAAGAAATCCCTTCAATGCTCTGTAATTGTTGCTCGATATAATTAGCCGATACGAGAGAAACTTCGTGTTCGGCACTGCCACCGCCGCAGAGTAATAAAACATGGATCGAGCTCATTTTCATCCCTTGTTGTACACTGTCGGTTAAATGTATCGACCGACTAAATTAGTTTGTCTGTAATGACGTATGCAGAAAAATGCAAAAAAGCACGCCAACACAATAAATAGAACCCCATATTAATAAAAAAAAGCGAACTATTGCACCTTCTCTTACTTCTATTGGTTAAATATCTCAGTTTTACACTTAAATCCAGACGATATGACCAGCTAAATAGCATTAATCAGCTGTATCGCTACTGTTAATTACTCGAATAACCTTCGCAGGCGTACCACCAACGAGTGTATCAGGCGGAACATCATGTGTAACAACACTACCTGCCGCCACGACTGAACGGGCGCCAATGGTTACCCCCTGACAAATAGATACATTACCACCAATCCAAACATCATCTTCGACAGTGATTGGCTTACACCATGATTCCCATCGTCGACGAGATGCGTGATCGAGTGAATGTGTTGGAGTAAAAAACTGTGTCGACGGACCAATTAACACATTATCGCCAATATAAATATCGGCATTATCTAGCATCACGATACCAGCATTCAGAAAGGTATTGTTGCCTATATGAATAGTTTTACCAAACTCGCAGCTAAAAGGCATGCGTATTACTGAGTTATCTCCAAAAGAGCCAAGTAGTTGCTTCAACAAAGCCTGATGTTGAGATGAAGGCGACGATCGTAGCTGAATAATCAGTAACTCTGATTGCTGACGCAAAGTATCAATAGATACATCATTGCCGTCGTATAACAACCCTGTTCGCATTTTCTCTAATTCATTCATCTTGTTTACTTAAAATTTATAACCAAAAGAAAAAGAGAGCTTTAGGGCTCTCTTTTTAGGATTAATTCAATCGGGAAAGTTTTGGCGTAGATGAGGCTTTAATATCATCTAGGCTACGAATAAATGGGCCATAATTTTTAACATCTTGCGGTAAAGCATTAAGAAAACGCTTAGCTTCTATACGGCTATCAAATTGTCCGTACAATAAGGTGTACCACGGCAGTCCCTGTAACTCTTTTTTATTCATCCACACCGGTTGGTTCGACGGTAACTTATTCATGTAAGTTGTGAAGTTTTGATTATGGCTCAATGCTAGCACTTGAATAGTGTAACCTTGCTTTGTTACATCCGCGTACTTATAAACCGTTTTTTTAGGTTTTTCTACTGGCTTTACTGGCTCAGAAACAGCTTCTTCTTGGTAGGCAACGGTTGTATCTTCCGTTGTGGTTTCAACTTTTGCTTCTTGCAGATGATCCATCATTGCAATTTGCTCTGCTGAATACACTTCTTCAGATGAAGACGTCGTCAGTTGCATTGTTTCTGAATCTGATGCACAACCCGCTAATACCGTAACTACGGCTAAAACAGCTATTTTTTTCATTACTTCTCTGCCAAAACGATATCTGCTTTTATTTTGCAGCTGTATGGATTACTGATCAAGCCTAAGCTTAAGATAGATCAATAACTATCTGTCATAAGTCACATGAATTGGGTTCAATTAGCCATATAACAGCCGTACAATACTTCGTTATCAATAATTTTGGAGTTTTCAATGGCAGATCCTCATATTAAGTGCGAATTAGACGGACTCGATAAACTTACCGTTCTACTGTACCGCTGCGCCCTTACCTTTTCTGCAATTATCATGTCTATTGTTGCATGGGAGCCTACATTTGCTATTCCAGCCTTGGTTATAGCGGCACTGATTGCATCATCAACTGTACACATTTACGACAAGCGTTTTCGTTGGCTGATTCAAGGCAGTGGCTTGTTTGCAGCAATATGGTTAATTTCAGGGTTATGGCAACCTTTAGCATTAGGGGCTGCGCTGTTTGCATTTAGTGCATTAGCAATTAAAGAATACTTCTGCTTTCAGCTAAAAATATTAATGCTAACACCTATTGCGCTTGCGGGCTTTTGGTTCTGCCTCGTGTTCGGACAAGAGCACATTAGCATTGCTTTTAGCATGTCTGGTTCAATTTTACTGGCGGTTACGGCTTTCTCTAAATGGCGTATGCCACTGCATTACGATATTGGTGACAAGACCCGTTACCAAGTATAAATACCCTCTCAGCTGTGTTTTTCAAGGTAGTTGGCACTCTTTACTTAAAATATAAACTCAAGGATGCAACGGATAGAAAGTCCTTGGGTTTGATCACAGCTCCCATACATTAGTCAGAAACTCCTCTCGTCATCCGCTAATATCATTATGATATTTCAATATAAATTCGGGGTGAGAATATGAACGGATTGGATAAACTGCTTAAGCCAAAATCCATTACCGTTATTGGTGCATCAGATAACCCAAATAGAGCAGGTAATATTGTTATTCGTAATTTGCTCGCAGGAAGTTTTCATGGACCGATAATGCCCGTTACGCCAAAGTATGATGCCGTTGCCGGCGTGCTTGCTTATCCTACTATTGATAGCCTTCCCCGAGTTCCCGATCTCGCTGTACTTTGTACCAATGCTCATCGTAATGCCGATATTATTGATCAGCTGGGGAAAAAAGGCGTGAAATTCGCTATCGTCTTAGCTGCAGGTATGAATCTAACTGTTTCGTCAAAAGGTGAAACTGAAGAAGCAAAAATGTATAACATCGCCAAGCAATACGGAATGCGTATTGTTGGCCCTAATAGTATGGGGCTAATCTTGCCTTGGTTGAATTTGAATGCCTCGTTTTCCCCGATTTCAGCCAACAAAGGTAACATTGCATTTATCTCTCAATCTGCTGCAGTTTGTACCACGATTCTTGATTGGGCGAAAAACAAAAGTATTGGTTTTTCTACTTTCCTTTCGCTGGGTGATGCGTGTGATGTTAACTTTGCAGAGTTGCTTGATTACCTATGCAGAGACAGTAAAACCGAAGCCATTTTATTGTATGTCGACTCAATAAAAGACGCTCGTCGATTCATGTCTGCTGCACGAGCGGCTGCACGAAACCGTAGAATCCTTGTATTAAAAAGTGGCAGAACAGAAGCTGGCAGTGTAGCTGCACACCTACATACAGGCGGTGAAATTGGGCTTGATGCGGTATATGATGCGGCTATTCGACGCTCAGGTATGTTACGCGTACACAATACCCACGAGTTATTCGCAGCAGTAGAAACATTAGCGCACTCAGTGCCGTTACGTGGTGAACGACTCGCCATCATCACCAATGGTGGCGGGCCCGCAATTATGGCGGTAGATGCGCTATCTGATCGCGGCGGAAAACTGGCAGTGTTAAGCAATGAAACCATCGAGAAGTTATCAGACATTTTACCCTCTTGCTGGTCACATGCAAACCCCGTCGATATTATTGGCGACGCTGATATCACACGATATGAAAAAGCAGTCAATGTATTGTTAGACAGCGATGATTTCGATGCGTTATTGATCATGCATTCACCATCAGCGATTGCTCCTGGTAATAAAACAGCACAACGTTTAACGGAAGTATTAGCAGCTCACCCTCGCACTAAGCGCTTTAATGTACTTACCAATTGGTCGGGTGAAAACGAAGCAGCACAATCGCGTAAAATTTTTACTGAAGCGGGCTTTCCTGCTTATCGCACCCCAGAAAGTGCTATTTCAGCTTTCATGCACTTAGTCGAATACCGACGAAATCAAAAACAATTGATGGAAACACCTATTTCATTTGGTGATACATCGATTGTATCGGGTGAAAATAAACGTAACCCACGCCACGTTCACGATGTATTGAACCACTTGCTAGCACAAGACATCACCCACCTAGAAACACATGAAGTACGCCCTGTACTTGAAAGCTATGGCTTTAAAACACTACCAACATGGATTGCGTCTGACCCTGCTGAAGCCGTGCATATTGCAGAACAAATTGGTTACCCCGTCGCTATTAAACTTCGCTCACCAGATATTCGCCATAAATCAGAAGTACACGGTGTGTTGCTGCACTTACGTACTGCCGATGAAGTAGCCAATGGCGCACAAGCTATTTTAGATCGCGTCTCAATGAATTACCCAACTGCCCGTATTGATGGCTTATTAGTACAGCGCATGGCAAGCCGCTCTGGCGCACAGGAATTACGTGTTTCTGTTCACAATGATTCGGTGTTTGGCCCTGTTATTTTAATGGGTGAAGATGCTGCTGCGTGGAATATTCACAAAGATGCCGCTGTTGCGATTCCTCCTTTGAATATGGCGTTAGCCCGCTATATGGTTATCAATGCAATTAAAACGGGCAAAATTAAACAACGCAGTAGCCTTGAACAAATTGATATTCCTGCACTGTGTAATTTATTAGTGAAGATATCGCAGCTGATTATCGATTGCCCTGAAATCGTCGATTTTGATATTCACCCACTGTTAGCATCGGGCACTGATATGACAGTGATTGATGCATCAATGACGTTACATCCGTTCAGTGGCGACAAACAAGCACGCTTGGCTATTCGCCCATACCCCAAAGAACACGAAGAATCATTTACCTTAAAAGATGGGCGTAAAATTTTATTAAGACCAATCTTGCCAGAAGATGAACCCAAGCATAAAGATTTCATCTCACATGTGTCTGTTGACGACTTATATAAGCGCTTCTTTTCAGATGTTGGCGAATTTAATCATGAAGCGTTAGCTAATTTCACCCAAATTGATTACGACAGAGAAATGGCATTCGTAGCCACCAGCCTAATCACCAACGATGAAGGAAAACCAGAAGAAATTATCATTGGTGTTACTCGCGCTTTATCGGATCCTGAAAATATAGAGTCTGAATTTGCGATCTTAGTAAGATCTGATTTGAAAGGTGTAGGCTTAGGCCGGATCTTAATGGAAAAAATCATCCGTTACTGCACACAAAGTGGTGTTAAAAGAATAACCGGAATGACGATGCCGTCGAACCGAGGCATGATAATGCTCGCCCAAAAGGTGGGTTTTGAGATTGACGTTCAAATGGCTGATGGCGTTGTTGAAATGCTCTTGCCATTAGCAAGCAAAACACCAGCATAACTTTCAAAAAATGCGAGTTAATAACGATAAAATTCACAGTTATTACTCGCCTTCTTATTTAACCTTAACGACACTATTCTAGTGCTAGTATACAACCGAAAAATATCACCAAAAATCAACGCTGAATTAAGTATCAGTTAAGCTGTTTTTTCCAAAGCTTTTCAATATTTTTAATGCACCACACTTTTGCCTTACCCATTTGATTTCGATTCCATGCAAGAACCATATCAAGCTCGTAAATGGGATCGTCACCAATAACTTCCAACTCACCGCTATCAAGTGCCGACTTGGCATAGCACATCGGTAATGTACCAATCCCCATACCTGTTTTCAGTGCCGCCAGCTTATCATTCATGGTACTAACAGTAACAAGTGCTTGTTCTTCTAGAATATTATGCGACATAGGTGGCATATTACGTGCTGTATCAGCAACCGCAATCGCTAGATATTGTTTACGCACAGCAGGATCTAATGGGTTCTCTTGTTTATGAATAGGATGATCAGGGTGAGCAACCCACAGCGTCGCTAATTTACCTAACGGTTGAATTTTCACTTCAGGAGGTGCAACAGTCGGTGCAGGAGCAATCAATAAATCGGCACGATCTTGCGCTAATGCTTCCCAACAACCGGCAAGAATCTCTTCTTTAAAGCGAATACGTGTTTTGCTTTTTTTTCCCAATTCTGCCACTAGCGGTAGCATACTATTTACGCTCACTAGCCCATCATAGGCAATTGTTAAATCAAGCTCCCATCCATGCGCGAGGGCACTTGCATCTGCAATCATTTCATCGGCAGCTAATAATAATAACCGGCCACGTTCAAGCAACAATTGCCCTGCTTTGGTAAAAACAGCTCGGTGTCCTGAACGATCAAAAATAACTAAATCCAGATCTTGCTCAAGCTTCTGAACTTGATAACTCAATGAAGATGGTGCTCTGCCTAATTCTTCTGAGGCTGCTGCAAAGCTTTTCCGACGATCTATCGCATCAAGTACGATCAAAGCTTCAAAAGATAATAATTTATTCACGACATCTCCAATCTATGAATTATTTAGCGTATATATGCCACTATTAATTAATAGAAATCAAACACTTTTTGCACAATAATGACACGTTATAGGTCACTGGTTTTTAAGTCAACGCTTTCAGGAGGACATACAACCATAGCAGCAATTTCTTGTTAACTGACTATACTTATTCGTTTTTTACATCATGGATGCTAACCACTATGTATATAAGCCCCTCCTTAGCTATCGCATTAAGCTTTTCTTCTCTGTGTATTCGTTCTTGTGTTAAACCTGCGGTTATCTTGTGGCTAGCCCGTTCGTTTTCAGTGCATGCCAATTCCGAACAAGCTTCGACAACGCCAATAACGTCTATTCCTACCGTTACATACCAATTCATAGAGCCCAATTCAGCTCAAGATAAAAAAGTGATGCAATTAATTAAGCAATCTGACGCGATTAAGATGGTAAGTGACATAAGCCGCCAGCATGTGCATTTTTCACCCAAGCTCACTATTGTTTTCGGTGCAAAGGATGGTCCACTCTATGATCCTGAAATCCATCAAATTCAGGTTCCCTATCAATATATCAATGACGCGATGATACGCTTTACTCAAAACCATTATGCAGAAACAGGCATAGATGAAATTCAAGCGACACTCGACACTTTAGCGCATACATTACTTCATGAGTTAGGGCATGCATTTATCGCAGACAGAGACATTCCCATCTTGGGTAAGGAAGAAGATGCCGTCGATAATTTAGCAACAATAATACTACTCAACTATGTCGACAATGGTGCCGACATTGCAATCAGTTCAGCTGACCTATTCGCTTTTGAAGATCAAGACATAGACACATTTGATGACCTCGATTTTATCGATGAACATAGTTTAGATATTCAACGTTACTTTCATATGTTGTGCTTAATCTATGGTAGTGATCCTGACGAATATAAAAGTTTACTATTAGAAATCGATGATGGATCACGACAAGAACGTGAAGATACCTGCATCTATGAATATGAATCAATTTCTCGAAATTGGTTAAGGTATTTAAACAAACCTCGTCACTAAAACTAGGCATCATGCCGCATTCAAATAATCAATAAAGTGAATATAATTTCAGGAATATAAGTATTACCCTCGGTAATTTTCTAACCTTAACGATAATTTAGTCATTAGAGTGAATAAGCGGGATTTCTATAAGAGTGTGATCTACATAAAAAAATATCTATCCAATGTTGTTAGAGTATTGCCTCTACAAACGAAAAGTAAACCGTACTCAAAGCAAATATTAAGGATAATACGCATGACACCGAAATCTCTTACAGATACCATTTTATCGTTAAAGCAACACACTGCTCAAATCATAGAGATATCGAACCAAAGCAGTGATGACGTGATACCCCATGATATTCGCGAAATGGCGCTAACTGAATTGCTCGAAATAGAACACACGATAGAACATATTGAACACATAAAAGCATCCCTTAACACGGCAATCAATGCGCTTGATACCGACAATAAATACTTACTCAAAGATGCGTTATTTTCAGCCATGCATGCAATTAACCATCAATCGCCAGTGAGATCTTTTGACAAATACGAAAGCGCCCCTTCTCTTGCTGGATAAATCGTCAGAGCGGTATAAACAAATTGATCGCACAAAAGAAGCCCTCACAGTTTGAGGGCTTCTTTATTTAAATGCTTAGTTATGAAAGCTTACCGATTTGGCTACTTAATCATTTAAGCTAGCGCGATTACATTAACCATTTCCACCAAATGAATATCGCCAAGAAGCCAAATAGATACGTCAAGCCCGCCCAAGATAACACTTTCATCGAACGGCTCATCGATAACTCTTCAGGCAGCTTAGTACGTGTTACCAGCAAGTAGTTAACTAAAGCAAAGATTGGCGTGGTCATGAATGCTAGTATCATCGCGAAATCAAGCATAGGCATAAGCGCCGATGTGAAGAATAGTAAGATTCCCATTGCACAACCGCCAACAATTAGCATCCAAGCATTATGGTAGCGACGCTGATCAAGCTCTTTCTTCTGAATCAGTAAATTGGCTTCTGCTAATGCACGTGAATAGCCATCGATTACCGTAATAGTACTACCAAAGATACAAAAGAAGGCGATAACAGCAATAAGGTAGCGAGACCACTCACCAATCGTTGAGGCGTACATACCCACCAGCTGATGCGAGAATCCAATGCCTGATGTTTTCAGCTCTGCACCATTACCGTTTAATACTAATGCCCCTAAGGCTAAAAAGACGATAGCCAATAATGCAGTGCCAATATAGCCTACATTAAAATCAAACAAAGCCGATTTCGCCGTTACATTTTGCTCTTTACGTTGGCTCTTCAACCACAAAGACGTCAAACATGAAATTTCAATTGGGGCTGGCATCCATCCCATCATGACAACAAGAAAACCAATAGAGGCAATGGCCCAAGGTGATGGTGCTTCAAAATCCGTCGGTGCAACACTGCCCTTACTTGCCGCTACAATCACCGCACTTACCGTTGCTATAACAAGTACAACCATGATGGTTTTCGACAGTGCATCAAGTGCCTTATAATGCCCTGCAAACAAAATAGCCAGACATGCCACCATCACGACACCCGCTAAAGTGGTTAACGGTAATTCGAATGGTAAGAAATACCCTAATAAGCTCGCACTAAATAGCAGCAAGGCTGCCGTATTCACAATACCTGAAATTAAGTTAAGCCCAGCGAATAACCATAAGTAACCGCGTCCCATTTCACTGTAACCTTGAATAAGGCTATTACCCGTGCCCATCGTATATTGAACACCAGCTCTAAAAAATGGGTATTTGAAAAAGTTAACTAATAGAATTAGTCCCGCCAATTGCCAGCCGAAAATTGCCCCCGCCTTCGTCGAAGCAACAAGGTGTGATCCGCCAACAGCTGCTGTTGCCATCATAATGCCAGGACCAAGGGAATGTATCAGTTGTTTTAACCGGTTACTCGGCACTGAACCAATTGAAGCTGAAGCGGTATTTTGCATAATCACATCCTGATGATTTTTATAGTTGTTTTATTTATATTTTTTTAGTGCTTTCAGGTTATTTCTTAACGCTGATAGCCTTTTTTCTCAGTTTTAAACAAAATTAGCAACCCTTCAAAATAACCCGTAAAGTGAATAAAACCACAAAATAATCAATACCCAGTTATTACCTCTATTTTATGAGTGTGTAACAGATCTGTTATCAGGTATAAATGATAAAAAAAACAATAAAAAAACCTTTTATTTCAGTACTATTTGAGAAAAGCAGAATTTACATCTAGATAACTCTCACTCACCTCGGCGGCATGCCGATAGTGGAAAATAGTACGAATCATTGGTATAAAGCCTCACCCAAGCACTATTCTTGGTTTTCTCTCTTTAATATGTACATTTCTTCTCAAAACATTTTTCTCATAATATAGACGAAAAAAATCCGCCTAATACACGCTTCACGGTTTATGCTTAAAAGACCTTATCAGACAGCTATCTACCTGATACAGATAATAATTATGTCCCGTAATAACACATTCAAATTCATTGGGAAGTGCATAGAAAACAAAACGAATAGAAAAAGGAACACAGCAAAACACCAAACAACGCATTTATAGGGTGAAGTAATTACTGAAGGATATGACGCAAACCGAATCTGACGTTCCATTAAAAACAACGAGTTCAACACCATCAAGAACTCACAAAAAGCGTTACCTACGCTTCATTCTGCTGTTTTTATTAATCAGCCTTTTATTACCCAGCATTTTCATTCCACCTTGGCTAGCCACTAAAGGGATAGAGATCATCTCAATTTCAGGCGTAAACTTTAAGAATGGTTTAATGATAGAGAAGATCTCTGTAGTGATAAGCCAATATAGATTAAGGTTCACCAACATTTCTGTCGGGCGATTTATTGATAATGAAAGTGCTATATCTGCCGCCTCGTGGCGTTTATTTGCAGAAAAGACAGACATTCGATTACCCACAAAGCTAGAGGGTACGCTAAATAAGCAAGGGATACGCCTACAATACATTCACTTATTCGACACCTCACTCAACTTTACCGATTTATCTTCCCCCTATATATTCAGCGCCCACGCTAAACGTATCACAACTGCTGCATTTCATTCTGACGGAACAGAACTTAGAGCAAAGCAAGCAGTTAACAATGTGGATTTAGTGCTCGCAACACAACCAGACTTCACGATCAGTGGGATGATTCAACAAGGGGACTTTTCACTCTTTTTTCCTAACTTAAAAACATCCCCCCATTATCCTCTGCAATTTAGTAAAGCTAACTTTTCAATTGCTTGGCGTCCTAACAGTACACCGTTATCCATTCATATCGCTAAAATTGAACCAAGGTGGAAAACCATTAATGAAGGGTTTAAACAGCACGTTACCAATGCATCGCTAGAAATGGATATCAACCGCCCAACAAAAACCATGATGTTACATGCAGACACGGCCTTACTCGATCAACCTACCCGACTGCCTAGCTTTATCGAACAACCTGATAACGAAAACAAAAGCATTCATTTAGGGCAAACCATTGCAAACCTCGCCCAATTGCCCTTTAAAAAGCTAAAAGTGAAGAAGTTTACTTACGGACAATTGATTCTTGATGCCAAGCTCGTGCTTGAAACACCAACACTACAATCAGGAAAAAAATCTAAACTGGCGAGGTTCACTCTAAAAGGTAAAGCACTCGCACCCAAGCCTTACAACCTTAATGTACACATCAAACATTTAAATCAAGACGATGCGTATTTTACTGGCTTGATGTCGGGTCCTAAAGGTAATTCACTTAACTGTAAGGCAAACATTCGCTTTAGCCAGCCATTACCTAAAGACCTAACCTGTACTGCTGATTTTAAAAATACCAAAGATATTACCGAACGATTCAAACTCAACAATATCCCCAGTGCGAAGCTCATTCACCCTATTGTTATTACAGCAAAGCAATTGGAGAGTGATGAGAAAAACGTGGTGATTGATAACAAAGTAATCGATGCAAAGTATCAGATCGACATATCATTGCCAAAATCGTTGCCCGTCGAACTCAATCATTATGCTGTGTATGTGGCTGGACTATTTACCAACAGTTCCACGGCAACAAGTACACCGCGTGAATTCACTAAACCTAATTCACCGTTACAAACTGTTGCCAATATCGAACTCATAACAGACGGACAATTACGTTTAATCGCGCGATACCATAAAGAAAACGTCAAATTAACCTTAATCAATAAGTCGGAAATAATACGCTTAAAAAACAAAAAGACACAATCAGAAATTACACATGTATTCAAAGTATTAACGTGCGAAAGCGAGACACCACAACACACGTTACAATGTCACATAAAGGGAGATATAAAAGCGAAGATAGCGTTTTTATCTCCCATCGAAAAGCTTCATCTAAAAACACTATCATTGCACTCAAGCCTTGATATGCAACTAGGGGGAAATACAGCAATCTCTTTTCTTGATACTCAAATAGCAAGCGAGCGATTAGTCTATTCCGGTCATCCTGAGTTTCTGGTTTCTGAAGCCTCTAATGCCCAATTAAGCATCGATAATCTATTACTCAACTACAACACAGTGAATGGTTTAACATTAACCCAAGCCAAACCAACAGATGCCTCTTTTTCTGCGAGTTTATATGCAGAAAAAATTATTAATAACGCCCCTATTTCAGAGAAAAATCACCAACAGATTGTAGCTAAAAACACACCGTTCCCCACTCAAAAATACAGTGGAAAGCTTGAACTTAGCATCGCTGAATTTCGTTTAAACAAGCCTATTGATAAGCCACTAAAACTAAAAAGTAATTATCAAACAACAATAAGCATGAAACAGAATCAGCAACGCTTACCCCCTTTTTCTAGCCAAGGAAACCTTTCTTTCAACCCTGAAAAGCTAATGATCACGGGTGATTTGACCAATTATAAAGCAGCACGTTTAGTCCGTTTTACCGTTAATTCTTATCTGAAACGTCAGAAAACACAAATAGAGTTACACCGTAATGAAGTCTCATTTTCATCAACTAACTCTTTGAAAAAACACTTTTTGCCACATTTACCGATTGATTACGATCTTAACCAAGGCTCTGTTGCCTTGCAGGCAAATATTCTTATCGATAAAGGGGTTACCTCTGGAGATATATCACTCTTTGCAAATAGTTTGTCGGGCTACTATAGAGGATTTCATTTTGCGAATGTCGACTCATCGACCACACTATTATTTTCTCCTCAGGGTATTAAATCAAAATTTCCCATTAGTATTCATGCCGAATTAGTACATTTAGGCGTGCTATTCAGCAATGTTTCTATGGTATTTGAATTAGATACAGCAAAAGAAAAATACCAGTTACACCGTGTATTTGCAGAGGTTTTCGGGGGCAATATTAGTACGCACAATGTATCAAGTAATAGCCTTACTACGATTGAACGTATTCCTATCGTGATACATAACCTGCACCTTGAACAAGCCTTGGCACACATCGAGCATGAAGAAATAGAGTTAACGGGTATTTTAGATGGTCAAATCCCATTGGCTATTCATGACGGTTTGCCTGTTGTAACGAATGGTAAACTACACTCTCGCTACCCTGGTGGCGTATTACGTTACTTAGAAGGCTCGCGTATCGACAAAAATGTAGAGGCAGCAGGAGAAAATAGCATACTAGTCGTTAGTAAGATTCTCAAAAATTATAACTACGACGCGCTTGCTATTGATATAGACTATTCTAAAGAAGGTAAATTAAAAGCAAGTTCACGATTTAAAGGTCGTAATCCTCAGTTTCAAAATGGAAGACCTGTGAATTTAAATCTGAATATTGAAGACGACATTCCAGCATTACTAAAAACGATGAACGCTATCGATTCATCAAAATTGGAAGGTCTATTTTTAAAACAATTGGGTATAGATGAGTAGCTATTTTTTCGCGCGAGCATTAAACAAAGGCTAAGAAGGTTACAGCCCCATGGATATACAACTAAAGTTTTCGTTCATACTCACGGTTCTGACATTGGTACTAATGTTGTCGATGACGACTGGCTGTACGCCAACCGTACAGGTAGCAGCATCCGATAAGCCCATCGAAATTAACCTCAATGTTAAGATTGAACATGAAATCAGAATAAAAGTTGATAAAGAAATTGATGATTTATTTAGTGATGATGATGTATTCTGAATGCGCAGGGAGAATGCCATGAAGAATTTACTACTAATTTGTATCGCAATATTCATGAGTACAAGTGTATTCGCACTTGACTTACAGCAAGCTAAATCACAAGGCTTAGTGGGTGAAACCAATAAAGGCTATATTGCTATTGTCACCTCTAGCGCATCTTCTGATGTCAAAAAACTCGTTTCTCAAGTCAATTCACAGCGTAAAAATAGCTATAAAAAAATTGCTGTCTCTCACGGATTAAGCGAAGCAGAAGTCGGTAAGCTTGCTGCCAAAAAAGCACTCGAAAAAACACAACGTGGACATTATTACCAAACACCTTCGGGAAAATGGAATAAGAAATAATACCTTTACCTTGTAAATCTTGGGTTTATTTCTTGCTTTGATAGATATTTTACCGTGATCAAGATGAAAAGCTATTTAGAACTTTTTAACTGTACATTCAATAATACTGAACCCCCGCATCAAAAGATTTAAATCTACGGAATGTTTTTCAGCACGTATACTGCTTTTACTTTTATTTCCTCATTTTAGTGTAATCAATGTCTTCTAATAAGCCTTCTCGTAAACCACATACCTTTCAGTTCCGAGGGAAGCAACTTCAAGCGTCTGACTCTCTGTTTTTTATCATTGCGCTTTTATGCCTGCTGCCTATTATCAGCTCACCAGTCGCGCTTATCTTAGGCTTTACATTAGCCAGCTTTGGATTTGTTCCAACTAAACTAAACATAGCCGCAGCCACTAAAAAGTTACTCGCTTACTCAATCATCGGTCTTGGTTTTGGTATTCATCTCGACCAAGCAATAGCAGCAAGTACACAAGGTTTTGGTTTAATTGTTGGCTCAATATTTTTCACTCTGACTTTCGGTTGGTTTCTTACAAAAGCGCTACGTTTAGAGCAAAAGACCGGACATCTAATTGCTTCTGGCACGGCGATTTGTGGTGGCAGTGCCATTGCAGCAGTCGCCCCTGCAATTAATGCTCGAGATGATCAAACCTCTTTAGCATTAGCGACGGTATTTGTACTGAACTCCATTGCACTGTTTATCTTCCCGGCGATTGGTCATTTACTTGAAATGAGCCAGCACGCTTTTGGCACTTGGGCTGCTATTGCTATTCACGATACATCATCGGTGGTGGGTGCTGCGGGCGCTTACGGTGATGAAGCATTACGAACGGCCACAACAATTAAACTGGCACGTGCATTATGGATTGTGCCTATTGCCTTTTTAAGTGCATTACTGTTCAAAGGAGACAATAAGAAAATTGGTATTCCTTACTTTATTTTGTTTTATTGCCTTGCGATTGTATTCGCGCACTTTGTTCCGTCTTTAGAAAATATTTATAGCCACATATTCGTTGCCTCTAAACGGTTATTAGTTGTGTGCTTATTTTTAATCGGTTCAGGCATTACCATTCAGAAACTACGCGCTTCAGGGTTGAAGCCGCTGCTATTAGGCGTTTTACTCTGGGTGGCTATTGGCGTGGGCTCTTTAAGCTATATCTTACTCAATGTCGCCTAGGGCGTGTTGAGGTTTCAAGATTCGGCCTGCTGAGAGCGATTTTTTCAGATAACAAGGCAGAAATTGCAAAACAAAACGAGTGCAGCCGCACTCGTTTTTTATGGGGTAATATCGATATTTTTACTGCTATACCCAAGTTACCTCAAGATGCTCGTTTCAGCGAGAATTTGTTGAGCTGTAGGCAAGGCGTTCATTTAAATACCTAGCGGTTCTAGGTTGAAAATGAGCAACGCCGCATAGAGCTCAATAAAACTCGCCCTTCGGGAGTGATTCAGCGTATCTACTTCAGTGTCAAATGTGTTTGAAAGAGAAAACTATTCCTACACACATTTTCCTTGAATTAAATACGCAGAGATCACTCTGAATCCTGCATCTTGAGGTAACTTGGGTATAATCTAATCTGGTTTAAAAACGGGGGTGCTCTCGTTCCTATTATCATTTTCGTTATTCTGTTTCTTATCTGATGATTTAACAGCTCGAATCCACACCAAGGCTAATAAAACCAAAAAAGCGGTAAGATCTAATAATGCCGTTACTAAGCCTGATGTCATCAAAGACCCAAGTATCAACAATAAAACAACCACGGCACCAATCCATTTATACATAAGTATTATCCTTCTTTTCTGTTCTATCATTATCGTGAAAGATCAGGGAGAAAGAAAAATACCGTTTACCTCTATAACATAAATAAAAGCTATAAGTAGGGCGCCTTAATATCCATTTTGATATAAGGCGGATATTAAAACTGACCCTAGCACTTCGCGATAGGCAATTCGTCAAGCCTCGTTGTCCAACGGTTTGAACGAAAAGCTTGCCGCATATGCCAGTTTGTCGACCCAATAACAGATGCCGGCTTAATACCGTTTTTAAATCGAGCATTCACTTGATCGGTAATTGCCATTAGATCCCGCCGTTTATGCTCATCAAGTGCACTTGTATCAAACATATCCAACTGGAAGTTGTCATTATTCGCCTCTGTTAATCCATCTAGAATTACGCCAATCTTTTGGTACTCATAGCCCGGTCGGTAGAGTTGCTTTAACTGCAACAAAGCAAGATCAAGAAACTTGTAACTATCTTGGCTGGGGCAGCTTAGTGGCGCAGCACTACTTCTATTATGCTGTGGCAGGTTCTTATGCCTATTCGTACGTAAAAACACACCAACAACATTTGCTTGGCTTCCTTGCTTACGCAGTTTTTCTCCCGCACGCTGGCAATGAAAAGCTAATGCCGCTTTTAATTCATCAAAATTAGAAATACCCGATCCAAAACTTCGGCTCGATAAAATTTGTTTCCGCTTTTCATCAATGTCTCCAGGATCGATACACGCAACGCCTTGCAGCTCCATGACTGTGCGCGCTAAACCAACATTCCACAGTCGACGCATATCTGCAGGAGTCTTGTTCGCCAGTTGCAGCGCGTTATCTATGCCTGTAGCACGTAACCGTGAGGCTGTTTTAGCACCTATCCCCCATACATCTTGTATATCTGTTCGTTCAAGAATCCATTGGCGACGTACATCTGAATCAATTTTAATGACACCTTCCACTCGACATTCAAATTGCTTCGCTGCCTGATTACCTAATTTGGCCAATGTCGGTGTTGCACCGATACCCACACGCACTGGCAAACCAATATGATCACGAATGGTTTCTCGTATTGTTGAACCGTATTGTTCAAGAGTATCAAGCCTGAAGCCATCTAAACGAACAAAGGCTTCGTCTATTGAATATTGCTCTACATGAGGGGAAAAACAATGTAGTTCTTCTATAAAGCGTCGGCTCATATCGGCATATAACGTATAGTTAGAGCTGCGAACTTGTACACCTAGACGCCGAGCTTCGCGCTCAATTTTGAACCAAGGTGCGCCACGCTGTATACCTAATGCTTTCGCTTGCTCTGAAACGGCAACACAACAACCATCGTTGTTCGACAATACCACCACGGGTTTATTGACTAATGAGGGATCAAACAGTTGCTCACAAGAACAATAAAAGCTCTTTACATCGACCAGTGCCCATACCTGATTTTTATAGCCACTAAGGTGATGTGCCATTATGCTTTCAACAAGTCATGTATGTTACGTGTAACCACACCAAATATTTCAGCATCTTCTGGTATAGGAAAGGCTTTAAATGTTGGGTTCTCTGCTTTTAACCACCATTCATCGTTGTAACGCATTAAACGTTTACAGGTAAATTCATCATAAATGCGCACAATCACAACTCGCCCTGCAACAGCCTGCTCTGCCCGATCAACCACCAGCAAATCCCCATCGTAAATACCAGCACCGATCATCGATTCACCAGACGCCCTTAACAGAAACGTGGCATTCGGATTTCGAATTAAATATTCATCAAGTTCTAATTGTTCTTGATGCCCATCAGCTGGTGATGGAAAACCACATTTCACCGATTCCATAAATATAGGCAGCGTAAGCATAACGTCCTCGTGTACTTTTCTTGTGCTCGCATTACACGGGCAACTGTATATATATACAGTTTAATCTTAACTTCGTATAATAGTCACTTCTTGTGAGCCTTTTTTTCTTCACATGAACAATATTTCACCTAAGCCATTGGTTCGTTTGTATTGGTTCATTGGTTTTATCTCGATATTATTCGAGATTCAGCTTTATTTTTTTCACCATTGGCCGCTATAAACACTATAAAGATCTGTATGGAGACAATTGATGCGTAATGTAATGATTCTTGTAGCACTACTCTTTCTTTCTGGCTGTGCCACCAACAATACCTCAAATGATGCTTCTCAATGCGTGGGGGTAATGACCACCACCGAAGCGTATGGGCATATGGACCCAGCACGTTTTACCATTCAGATACTCGCAATCAGCGAAGAGCGTGATGTGCGGGGCTATATCAGCGAGATAAAAGGTCAAGATCCTATCTGGGTGAATTGGAAGCGTAGTCGTGGTCAAAACTGGTACGCTGTTATTTACGGTGATTTCGCAACAAAAGATGAAGCGAAAAGTGTGATTGATGGGCTATCTTCTAGCATTCGTCAACAAGGCCCTTTCGTACGCAGTTTTGCCGATGTGCAAAGTGATCAGAAAACAGACGTGTTCCGTATGCGTTAATCGCTGTGGACTAAGCCGTAATATCAGTATTTATAAAAGTAATAACTAATCAAGAGAAGCAGATACAAAAACGCCAACTCATACACTGAGCTGGCGTTTTTATTTCAACTAATTTTTTAAACAGTGCTTATTTATTAGCCACTAATAACATTGAATATTCAGCCCAGGCAGAACTGCCATCTCGTCTACTAACAGAGCCATCACCTATACCAAACACAAAGAGCTCTTTCGACCAATGTGCCGGGGTTGATGACCATACTGTACTAGCATTCAAATAAATATCTTTACCTATGTTAGGAAATGCATATTCATTGAGTGCTGGTTGGTAGCATGACGACTCATGAATACTTTGCAGCTCTTTAATATTTGGTAAACGCCACTCTTTTACCCCACCAAATTGATATAAATAATGTTTCGTATTGGTATTAATGTTTTTTACTGTTTGAAGGGCTGGCTGCCATGTTTGCAATAAAGGCTCGTTAATACAGCTAGTGCCATCCCATTTCATACCGACTAAACAGCGCATCCATGTTAAATCCGTTTTTAGATCTTTCACTGTGCCGTTTTGATCTACTTCAAAACGCCCATCAGGTGCAGTACGGGGTGCTTGAATACAAATTTGAGCTTCTGTGGCCGCTTGTACATGGCTAGAACACGCAGAGACAACCAATAATGCAGCCGTTAATGTCTTATTCATTTTTCTTATCCCTTATTCTGTAACCAAGCGAACTAATAGTGCATTTTCGGAAATACAATCATCTTCATCTACGGCTTTATCGCTCTTACAAAGATCAATGCCGTAAGTCAGATCCCCAATGGTATCTCCTGCTTGATCTACACTGGTATAAATAAGCGCTTCGGGATCATCCGTTGTAAAACGGGTCGTATTCCAATACCAACCCAGATCATCATTACCACCATTTATATATGGGAAAAAATTCAAGTTCATACCCGTTAATAAATCAGCATCGGGCAGTCTGCGCGATTCACTCAGATCCAGTAAATCAAATTGCTCGTTAGCGGTGGGTAAACGCCAATCACTGTTGCCACACAGCTTAATTGTATTGATGTGGTTAACATATTGCTCGGTGTTACAAAAATCACTATTTCCATCAGTACTGCACGTCGCAAGAGCGTGATCGTTTTTGTTAGGTGTATAGGTTGCCGTTTTCAGTTCATAGCTTCGGGCTTTATGGCGTGGGCTAGTTACATCATCAACCTTCACTTCCCACATCAAACCGGTATTAAGATCTTTTACACAATCCCACTTTTCGGCACTTTGTGTAAGCTCGTTACCTTTATTGTCAATTTTAACTAAGTTGAACCCTGACTTTCCAAAGCTATCAAGACCATAATCGGCATCTTGCCCAGGAAACTCATCGCTGGCTTGAACTTGCATTTCACCATTTATAAAATGTTGAGTAACACCCGTATCATTAGAACCAAAGGCTTTAATAGTGCTGTTTTTAATTTTATCTTTAACAATCGCCATCGCATCTTTATCATTGGCTGCAAAGGCTTTTACAACATATTCAACTTCAGCTCCGGCTTTCAATAAGCTTGATTTAAACCCTCCGTTTGAATCAAGTTCTTTCATGTACTGCACAAAGTTGTCATTAAAATGATTGAGCTTCTGTTTTTCTGCCTCATCAGATAATTCAATCTCAAAAATATTATCTATATCACTGCTGATATGTGTATTAAGGGATTGTTTAACGCTTTTCACTGCATCTGAAAATAGTAACGGGTTTATCGCATCATTCATTGTAGAAAAAACAAGCGATGATACGGCTGATACCGTAATAACCTTACCTTCTCCAAACTCTTTCGATGCTGGGCTTACCAGCTTAAAATCATATCCATTTGATAGCTTCACTGAATTCACGTTACTGCCATAAACCACGATAGGTTTGGTCAATAACGAAGAGCTTTCACTTTTAAGCGTAAAAGTACCATTCGTTGATTCGATAACAAGATCACTATCATCACACGTCAAATCGCTATTAAGATCGACACAGGCCATTATGCCGTCACTGAAACCTTCGCTGATTTTACCTGTTAACGTATATGTTAATTTAGAGTCTGTGGCGCCACTGGAAACACCATCTAAAACAGAGTCGGAAGATCCATTACAACCGGTTAGTGCAATGCTGACAATTACACCAACGACGGAAAGTTTAAAATTCATTATTTCACCTATTATTACGGAGTGTTTTTTCTTAATTTAATGATGACAAGCATAAACAACGACAACCAACCTAGGCTTCCTCCGCCCGACTTGCTGCTACTGTTCGTCGCTTCATTGTTTCCATTGTTATTGTTATTATTCGTTTCATCGGTTGCTGTTTCTGGTTTGCTATAACCTGAGATATTCGCGATTCCCCAAGAGACCAACTCTCCACTTTCACCCACAGCCCGATCGGTTACTTTTAACGTCCACGTACCTTCAAGTGATTCGCCCTTTAAGCGGTTAACTTGCTGGTTAAATCGAGACATTAATTGCTGGTTAAATTCATCTTGCTGAATATTGTCATAAGCGAGCAATGTTATTTCACGATCGCCGACAGGTGGCGTTAGCGTGATTTTTAAATCAGACATGCGCTTATGTTTGATATGCAGTGAAACTGCAAAATCGTTATCCAGTACGGCGGTGTCTGCTAAGGTCAGTAAATACGATTTAACCCCAATTTTATTACCGCCAAGCCCCTCTTCTGTAGAGGTTGCATCGCTCAAGGTTGAATTTTCCACTTTTGGAGTGTGAGTCAGTTTGGGTGTGCACACTATAAACGGAATACTGTACTCACCTTTAGTGGGAATTTGCTGGTTATTGAAATCTGTAACCGTTTCAGCATTAAGCGTAAATGCATCACCACACTGCACACTATCGGGTACTTTTACTGTGATCGTGGCTTGTTGTTTCTTACTGCTTAAAGCGGTATCAAACGAAAGAACATCATCAGATTGTTCAAAACGCCCTGTAAATGTATGAATGTTTTTACCTGAAAGATTAAACAGATCGAGTGTAACCTTGGTTTTCCCATCTTTAATCATCAAGAACTGTGGCGCATAAAAAGCAACAGCATTCGTTAAAATATTGTGCGCTTTAAACTGCTTAACAAATAAGTCACTGTAATTGCTTTGAGGATAGAGCCGCTCTGCCGCTTTTACGATACTTAGAGCTGCATCTGGCATTGTTACTCCGCCACCTAATGCCGCAATACCTTCCCAAATAATGCGATCGATATGTTCATGTGCGGGCTCACCGTGTTCAGCAATCGCAAGCTTCAATACTTGAAATAAAGGCGTTGACCATAACTGATCCACATTAGAGCCATTTCTGACCACATGCGCAGGATACGATGCACCAGGTAGATAGCGCGCTTCGGTATCATTCAAAATACGCGTACTTGTTTTCGACGTATTTATCCCGTCCCAACGAAATACGGTATCGGGTTGAAATGTTTTATTACTGCGATAACGAGAAGAAGCCGCCCAGTAATCTCCCAATCCTTCGCCAATCGCACCGGTATCACCGTCACGCCAGCGTTTAACTAAAGAGAAATTAATCATATGACCCAGCTCGTGCAAAATCACATCAGCATCTTCTGCATCGGCAGATACACCATTGCCAAATACAATCACATTTTGGGCTAAGTACGCAGTTGAATTATCTTTATTGCCAAAGAAAGCATCAAACTGAACAGGTTTTTCACTGACAATATCGAAGCCAAGTTGCTGTAAATACTGCACTGATTTATCAATGTGATAAAACGCCATAGTATCTAAGAACTGGGTATGCTTATTTTCATAATCCCTTATATCTCGTTCTATCGTGAAATCACTTGCCGACGTTATGATCCCTTGCTGGCTAACATCAGCTTCCAAGGTACCATCGCCATCAAGGTCAAAAGCACGTACATCGACAGCCCTAACACGGCTATTTTCTAAATACCGTGTACCAGCCACTTCTGTCACTTCAATATCGGAATACAGTGAATAGGCCGCATTTGATATCACATCGGAATATTCCAATGTTGTATCTTCCAACGCCGTTAGTGGATCAGGATCAAAAACATTAAGTGACGTGGTAACAATTTGTTTTACATTACCCGCCGTAACATGAGGACCATAGGTTTGCTCTGGTGTATCAAGATCAATCGCTCGATTATCTTCTTTCGCTGATTGGCATTCACTTTCGTCTAGAAGGTGCGTGTAAATTTGCATCACTTCTTTGGTGTTTCTATCGACGGTAACAACCACCGAGCTACTACACGCTACAGCGTTAGCAAAGCCTTGATAAAATCGATATTGCGTAGACAACAAACTCGTTGAAACGCTTTCATTCACTAAGCCAGTTAACGTATAACGCTGCGCGAGCAGTTGCTTTGCTTCATCGCTAGACGTTACATAAAAAGGGTCTAACGGAAAATCGATCATACTTGCTAACGGTGCTGAACAGTAAGAGCCTACAATAGGGAGCAAGAGTGCTAAAAGGTGCTTTTTCATTACAACACCCCCTTAAAAGTTATACTTCACGAAGACGTTGAAATTACGTCCCGCTTCAGCATTATATTTTGATAGCGCATCCGACATGCCACCTACATCTTGGTAACGTACATACTCGCGATCAAAGAGGTTATTAAGGTTGCCACTAATAAATAGATCCGTAATAGGCTCATAACTTAAACCTAAATCAACCGTGCCCCAGCCTGCTGTGGTCACACATTCACCATCAGAGCAGGTTGGTACTTTATTCATCGCAGCCGCAAAATTCCAACGCACAAACGCATCAAAATCTTGGCTGTAATCAAGCGCTAAATTACCTTCCCACGGGGTCGATGTTTCAACGTATGCGCCGTTCTCTTCTTCTGCGGTCACTATGCCGACACTACCAGAAGCGGTTACTGTTTCGCTTACTTCAGCGCTCGCACCCATCTCAAAACCGTATGACTTCACTTTGTCAAGATTCACATATTGAATGGTTATACGACCATTATCACTGTTCATACCCGTTCGGTTTGTGCGAATAAAATTATCGAAATCACTGTAGAACACAGCAGCATTGACACTGTAAATACCCATGCGAGATTTCACACCGATCTCAAAGTTGTCGCTGGTTTCAGCTTTCAGATTATAATTCGGTACTATCTCAAATGGCGGTACACCATCATGAGGTACATAGCCATACACTTTGGCATAATTAGGTGAATTGAAGCCGTGGTTATAGCTAAAATACGTCTTCAGCTCATCGGTAAAGTTATAACCTATCGAGAATGACGGTGATATTTCACTTGATGTGGTATCACTAAGTGCGAAGTTATAACCATTGCTGGCTAGTTGATTTTTATCTTTTGGGGTTAACTGGTGAAAATCATATCGAACACCGAAACCGATATCCCATGCATTCCACATAATGTCATCATGTGCATACATACCAATATTAAATGTATTGGCATCAGCAAAAGGATTCGTTTGGGAAGTAGATGTAGAACCATCGCTAATAACGGCTTTTCCAAGCGTTCGTGAGTGCTCTTTAAAAACAGTATCAACACCCCATACTATATTTTGGTTATCAAGGTGGCGTTGGAATTCTGTTTTCAGTCCCACTTTTTCTTCATCAAACTGACCGTTCTCAAGTAACAGCAATTTGTAATTTATATTTTGAACTAGCTTAGTTTTATACCGTGTTTTGTTATTGTTGCTTTTGGTAGATTGGTAGTAACCCAGCACTTTCGCGTCATCAAATAATACAAAGTCAGCATCGTTATACAAATACGTCGCTTGATATTTATTAGAAGAGGTCACTGTATTTTCGTTAAAATCACCAGACTTATAATTATCATGGTCATTACGATCCATTGTATCTTCGTAATAAGAGACTTTGGTTTTAATTTCTTGGTGATCACCAATATAAAAATTACTGGTTAGAGAAAGATCAAATCCGTCAACATCTCGATCATATACTTCACCAGTATAATTCTCAGATTCACTACCCGTCCATTGGCTATAACGTACTAGATGCTCTGAAGAGCCAATGCGCTGTGCAAAGTTTACTGTGCCTTTGATTTTGTCACTTTCACCCACATAATTAGTGCTGACTTCAACTGCTGTATTTTTATGTGGTGTTAAATAATCAGATGCATCTTTGGTCGTTATTACGATTAGGCCACCAAGGGCGCCAGAACCATGAAGAGAAGATCCTGCACCTTTTACGACTTCGAGCTGTTTCGCCGCAGACAGATCAAAACTATTGCGCCCCACTTTGTCACTCAAATCATCAGCACCGTAACCGTCACCCGTTTCAACACCATCTTCAATGATTTTGATACGGTTACCGCGCATACCACGGATCGTGATATTCTGAGGACGCCCCGCACCACCGCTAACACTGACACCGGGAATATTTTTCAAGCTATCATAAAGCTCTGTTGCACCTTCGCGCTCCAGTTCGTCGGATGTAATAACCGTTACGGAGCCATTCACTTCATAAGGCGCTTTTTCAATTTTTTGAGCGGTTACCATCACAACATTTGTTTGAGAAACAGATGTATTTTGTGATGGTGTTGATGACATATCAGCAGCGTGTACATTTCCGCAGAGTGCAGAAACCGCTACAGCAAGCACTGTCTTATTCATGGGTATACTACTTATTATTATTTATTAAGGTTGGTCAGATTGAGCAAAAATGCGTAATCCATCGCTTGTTGGCGTAGTGCCTTAGTGCGGTCTGTACTATGTCCAGACTGCAAATCGGTGACTAACAAATAAGGATTATTTGCTGTCGATAATGCTTTAATACGTGCGGTATATTTCGCTGCTTCCCAGTAAGGTACACGGCTATCAAATAAGCCACTTCGAACCAACAGAGCGGGATAGTTTTTTGCTGAAATATTGTCAAACGGACTATAAACACGCATCACATTACGTTCTTCAGGTTTATTCGGGTTTCCCCATTCAGCGTATTGCTGGCGAGTTAATGGAATAGATTCATCAGACATACTGCTTAATACATCAACAAATGGCACCTGCAGTGCAGCCCCTTTAAATAATTCAGGACGCTGATTGATTGCCGCTGCGACAAGCGTACCACCTGCACTACTGCCTAGTGCTAAAATGTCTCGGTCCACTTTCTTTTCAGACGGTGACTCTATACGAAACTGCTTCATGACCTGAGCAGCAGCAATAAAATCTTGAATACTATTAAGTCGGTTTACGCCTTTGCCCGCCTGATACCAATCATCACCTTTAAATCCGCCACCACGAACATGCGCAATGGCATAAACTGCACCGCGATCAACCAATGAAATAATCTGTGGCATAAAATAAGGGCGCATAGTGACGCCATAAGCACCATAACCGTAAAGAAATACGGGGGAATCGTCGGTAAGCATATCTTTGCGGTATACCAGAGATACAGGTACCTCTACACCTTGATGCTTTACACTTATCAATTCTGATACGTAGTTATTTGTACTAAATTGGTTATATACATCAGCATCTGAACTGACTGTTTCACCTGTCTCTATATTAAGCTTTGTCCATGCAGGTGGTTGGCTTAACCCCATGGTACGTACATTAATCGTCTGACTGGCGGGGTTAGTATTGCGAGCCATCCATCCAACAGATGCCGCTTTTGACAGGTTATTACTGAATACTTTTTTGCCCTGAAGATCAAAACCTTCCAGTAATGTTATCCCTTGTTTTTTTTCTTCAATCACAATACGACGATTAGCAAGATGCCAGCGAGTGATCTCACCATTTGGCTGGATAATTGGCGTCCATTCACGTTGCACATCCTGCGCAGTGTAAATTGCAAATCTCCCACCTTGATTAGACTTTATGTAATATTTGCCATCCAGCACATCGACATAATACTCGACACTACTTTTTCGAGGTTTAACTAATCGAAGCGCTGCCTTTGGATCAATACCTGATTTTTCTTCTGAGCGTAATAGGTATTGAACGCTCGTATTATGATTATTACTCTGAATAAGAATGCTTTTCGCATCGGATGCCATATAAGCAGAAACTAACCAAGCAGGGTTTGTTTCTTGGTATAACGTGACTGACGTGTTTGTCTTAATATTTCGTAACACCGCTTTATATGGTCGATATGTGTTGGTTTCATTTTCAACAACAATCACTTCTTTGTCTGATTTCCACACCAAGGTATCAGCATACTCACCCAAAAATTGAGTTAGTGTTTCACCTGATGCTATATCGATAACGGAAATAATATAATTATCATCACCTACGATATTCTCTGCAATTGCAACTAAACGGTTATTGGGGCTAACACTCCAATTCCCTAAACGATAATAAGCATGGTTTTCAGCACGCAGATTCATATTAATCACAACATCTTCACGTTGTTGGTTTTTTCGAACCACTACGCCACGAACACCTTTATTTAAGGTTTTATAGTGGTATCCATTAATATCTAACCAAGGTTTTTCTGCTTTATTTCCAGCCATAGCTTCCCATTCATCGAGCAGCTTTTTCTGTGTGCCCATCAATGGTTTTAAATAGTGTTCAGATGTCTTATTTTCATTTTTTAAATATGCCAATACCGTCGTATTTTTACGACTATCATCACGTAACCAGCATACATCACAAAGAGGATTCTGTAGCATCGAAGCTAACAACACAGAACTTAACAACATAATAAACTTATAGAAGCGATTTTTTGCAAATAATACACATCAACACGAATGAGATCAAGAATGATTCTCATTTAATGTTATTGATTGCAGTCAAGAGATACAAAATAACAATGCTTAGGCGATAAAAAAACCGCTGCTTGTTGAAGCAACGGTTTAATAAGTTATTAAATTTCAATATCACTTACAGTGAACGTTTACTGCTTTTTGCTGAAAACTACAGCAGCGTAATCGTTTGCGGGGTTACATTATCGTTATTATTAAGGTTATGCTCGACGTCATCATTTTGTTTTTCAATCTGATTTTCAAAGCGTGTTAGAGATTTAAATAACAATATAACTAACATTAATCCTGTTGCCGCTAAACCAACAGCAAAACCCGCCCATACACCTTTTACGCCCATTAATTTCATAAGCAACCACGCGGCAGGTAAACCAATTAACCAATAACCGATCACAGTCGAAATCGTTGGGGCTATCACCACCTTCATACCACGTAATACACTAATCGCTGTTAACTGCCATGCATCAACCACAAAACACAGTGCAACCATGATCATTACAGCAGGTAAGGCTGCAACTAGCTCTTGTGCCATTGCATCCCCTTCTATGCTGAATACTTGTGTTAAAAATTCAGGCCAAATAATCAGGAATAAACCAATAACGGCACTGGTAGCGGTTACAACGAATAATCCTTGTTTAGCATACTGCCGTACCATCTGAGGTTCACCACGACCAAAATGCTGGCTAACTAAAATAGAAGCCGCTTGTGAAAAACCAAAAGCGATATTCCATGAAAAATTCAAACATTGCATCGCAATCTGATGGATCGCTAATGAAACGGCACCCAATGTACCGGCCAATAATGCGCCACCAGAAAACAAAGCATGCTCGAGTAATGTCGCGATCATAATTGGCACACCAATGGCCAATAATGGCTTTATGGTACCCAAACGGTATTCATATAACTTAGAAAATGGATTAAATTGACGATAACGAGGACGATTAAAGACCCAATGCCCATAAACAACCATAATAATCAGCGACGCCAATGACGAACCATAACCTAAACCCGCAATTCCCATATCCATACTGAATGCGAGAACATAACTGATAGGTACATTCAAAATAACCGTTGCTACCGACATCACCATTATCGAACGCGTATCACCAAACGCACTGACTAAGCTTCGTAATACTAGTAACATTAAGGTTGGAAGCATTGACCACTTTAATGCATTTATGTAATCCATAGCCAAGGCAACAGCTTGTGGATCTTGATCAGCCATTAATAACCAATCTTTAAGCATGACAAAAAATGGCTGAAGTGTAATGGTAAGTAATAAAGATAACAGTATTCCGCCCTTTACTGCGGCGCGAATTTCAGTGTTACCCGCATCAGGCTGTCGTACTCGCTTGCCATACGCGATAGCAATTAAGTTCGCGACACACCCGACTGTACTGCCCGCAATAATAAAGACAAATGAATAAACAGATGCACCTAAGCCGCCACCAGCAATTGCCAGTACACTCATTTTTGCCATCATCCAGACGTCGGTAAAGACCAGTAATTGTGCAACCAGTTGAGAAATAATAAGAGGTATTGCAAGAGTGAGCAGTTTTTTCATTTATTACCTAATCTAAGTCACTAACCATGCTTATTCATTAAATGGTTATGCACTTACTATTTGAACCCAAGAAACATTATCAGCTTAATGTAAAAAATTTAGTCTTGCTTTTCAAACGACTTTTATGACACTTTAGCATTCTAAAAACTCATGCAAAGAAATGGTGACTAATGATTAAAAGACATGCTCTACTGCCTTCGTCATTAAATGGGCTTCGTGTATTCGAAGCGGCAGCTAGATACCTTAGTTTTACCATTGCCGCACAAGAGCTAAATGTGACACAAAGTGCAGTTAGCCGTCAGATACGTTTATTAGAAGAACAACTTGGTTTTACACTATTTATTCGTCAGCACCGTGCGTTAATATTAACAGAGGAAGGCAAAGAAATTGCTTTGATACTGACTCGCCAATTCAGTGAACTAAATAATACCATTCACCAACTTAAACAGCATGAAGATAACACCCTAAAATTAAATGTTTCAATGAGCTTTGCGGTACGTTGGTTGATCCCCCGTTTGCATTCCTTTAAAGAACAGAACCCCAGCTTAGATATCATTATTTCATCTAATATTGGTAATAACGGCAATTATGGTGATCAGTTGAATCTCGATTCTGATGATTATGATATTGCAATTTCAAACTACCAAGATCCCACAACAATCGAACAGCCAGTCATCTTTTTACGCAAAGAGTATCTAGCACCTGTTTATTCGATGTTATTGGTAAAGGGCGATACGCAACTAACGATCGATGAATTACTGACTTACCCTCGCCTACACCCAACAAAAGATCGTTCTGATTGGCGAGCTTGGTTTGCCCAAACGGGTATACAGCAACCACTCGGCAATACAGAACTCACTTTCGATACATTAGACATGGCGCTAACATCTTGCCTATCAGGGCAAGGAGCTACAATTACCGATTTACTTTTTGTGACCAACGAATTGAAGCAAGGTTTTTTAAAACTGCCCCTTGAAGCAAAAATCATTGATAGCCCATGGAAGTATTATTATTACTGCCGAACAAAAAGTGACAACGTCACAAACTTTGTTAACTGGTTAATCAAAGAGTTAGAATTGGAAACTGAACAATTACTTAGCCTTATTAACCAACATAACTGGCACCCGACCAATAAGTGACATCGTCACTTATAAGGCGACTGTAACCTTGATAAAAGCAACAAACAAAAAAGGCGCCACTGTTAATAACAGTAAACGCCTTTCTCTATTACAGATTACACTGATATAAACGCAGTATAATTACCGTACTTATGCGTCGTCTTTACTCACATCAACGTTACGTTTTTTCTTAGGCTTAAATACATTTTCACCCACTGCTACGTTATCGTAAAAACGCTTATCAACTTTCTTCTTCGCTTTAGGCGCTGTAGATTTCTTAGCTGCAGATGCTTTTTGATCTGTTGGTTTCTTCTTAATAAACTTTTTCTTCGGCGCAGGTTTAAGACCTTTGAACTTACCCGTTAAACCTTCAATTACACTGAAAGAAATAGATTGCTGTAAGTAGGCTTCAACACTTTTAAAGCTCTTCCAGTCTTTAGGACCAACAAGTGAAATTGCGTCACCTTTGTTACCAGCACGACCAGTACGACCCACACGGTGAACATATTCTTCAGCATGCTTTGGCATATCAAAGTTAATAACGTGCGATACGCCATCAATATCTAAACCACGAGATGCGACATCTGTTGTTACCAGAATCTTATGACATACACGCTCAAATTGACTCATGATGCTGTTACGTTGATTCTGATTTAAGTTACCGCTTAATGCGACAGCTTTCAGTTTACGCTCATTCAGCTCAGCGGTTAAGCGGTCAGTATCTGCACGCGTTGCCGTAAAGATAATGACCTGATTGTAATCTTCAGTCTCAAGCACTTTATCTAGTAGTGCTTGTTTATGATCGAGATGATCACACAAGTAGAAACGCTGTGTAATATCAGTATGTTCTTCATTTGAGTTACCAACCGAAAGGCGCTTAGGTGCATTTAGCATCTCTGACGCCATTTCAATCACATCTTCATTATCCATTGTTGCAGAGAACATTAGAGTTTGACGACGACGGTGATTAGCCAATTCGTGAATACGACGTAGTTGAGGTGCAAAACCAAGATCAAGCATACGGTCAGCTTCATCAAGAATTAGCATTTCAAGGCCATCAAGGCTTGTGCTACGGTGCTCAAGGTGATCGGCAAAACGACCTGGTGTTGCTACAACAAACATTGGGTCTTTACGGAATTCTTTCACTTGATCGTTGAAGTTTTCACCACCAACAATCAGCGCGCCATCATACGGTGTACCCGCATTTAACGTACGTAATTGAGCAAACACTTGTTTTGCTAACTCACGCGTTGGCGTTAAAATAAGTACACGTTGATCGCGACGAGTAAATGGCTTACCACGATACATACGCTGCATAGCAGGCAATAAAAACGCCAGTGTTTTACCAGAGCCTGTTTTCGACGAGGCTAGCACGTCTTTCCCCATAATAGCCACGGGGACGGCTGTTCGCTGAATTTCAGTTGCTCGATCAAACCCAAGGTGTGTCAGTTTCTTAAGAAGGCGTGGGTCTAATCCAAGATCTTTAAAATGCAAAATGATGCTCCGGTAAAAACGCTCTGATTCAGAGTTTACAATCAATAATATCTCGACCTTTATGTGATTAAGTTCACACAAAAGTGAAAAATGTTAGCTGCAGATTATAGCACAGTATTTCTAAGGTACATCTAGACCTCATGATATAAACCACAATAAAACACGTAATTTCTGTAATTACACACACAAAACCGCTATTCAATCTGTTTTCACAGTTGATATAGCGGTTTAGTTTTTTCTTACTAATCGTCTCGTTATGCGTCAGGGTAACCGTTCGGGTTATTTGACTGCCAACGCCATGTATCTGTCGTCATGTCTTCAACCGACAGTTTTGCTTCCCAATGAAGTTCTGCCTTTGCTTTTGCAGGATCCGCCCAACATTCAGCAATATCACCAGGGCGACGTGGTGCAACTTTATAGGCAACCTCAACACCTGATGCTTTTGAGAATGCATCAACCATTTGGATTACGCTGCTACCATTACCAGTACCAAGATTGTAGATATGCAAACCAGCTTCTGAGCCTTTGTAGTTCAATGCTGCTAAGTGACCATCAGCCAGATCAACAACGTGAATATAATCGCGCACACCGGTACCATCGACTGTTGGATAGTCATCACCAAACACAGATAAGAATTCACGACGACCAACCGCAACCTGAGAGATAAACGGCATTAAATTGTTTGGAATGCCCTGCGGATCTTCACCCATTGTGCCCGATTTATGAGAGCCAACAGGATTAAAGTAACGTAGTAGCGTAATGCTCATTTCAGGGTAAGCCAATTGAATATCGGTTAGACATTCTTCAACCATTAACTTACTACGACCATACGGGTTGGTTGCGCTTGTTGGAAAGTTTTCTGTAATTGGTACAGATGCAGGATCGCCATATACAGTTGCAGAAGAGCTGAAGATAAGGCTATTAACACCAGCAGTACGCATTGCTTCAACTAATACCAAGGTACCGTGCACGTTGTTATCATAGTATTCTAAAGGCTTAACAACAGATTCCCCCACCGCTTTTAAGCCTGCGAAGTGAATAACAGCATCGATATCATTTTCAGAGAGAACTTTTTCTAAAAAAGCACGGTCACGAATATCACCTTGAAAAAACGCAGGCATAACACCCGTTAATGCTTCAATGCGAGCCAATACTGTTTCTTTACTGTTATATAGGTTATCAACGATAACTGGGGTCATTCCTGCTTCAATCATTTGAACACAAGCATGGCTACCGATATAACCCATTCCTCCAGTAACTAAAACACGCATGTTCTCTCCCTAAATTTTGATTGTTAATGAATTTTAAACAACACGCTATTTATAAACGCTTTTTTTACAACAAGATATTCAAAAAAAGTTTATAGCATGTTATTCAAAACTGACATGACATGGTTCATATTCTATATGAATAGAAACGAGTATATCGAAAAGTAGATGCTATAAAAATTGATAAAGCAATTATAAAGCCAAAGTCATGCAAAAAAAACGGGAATTATTCGTACTTTTATGCAATTCGTATATAAAACATCCGCATATAAACATTGCCGTAATGAATCATGTTAAACACTGTATAATACACTTTAACCAGTTCATGCCATCTCCTAAAAGGAACCTTTGATGCCAAGACTATATCGACATATTGTGCTTTTTTTTGTGCTTATATTTACCCTTTCGGGATGTGAAATTGTTAAATGGAAAGCCACGCAAGACGGAGAGTCATTAGTCAATGCAGGTTACTCTGAGCAGTTCTTGCCCTTGAAAGAAGGTGGCAATATAAAGTACTGGATTGGTGGTACGGGTAAACCATTATTATTACTTCATGGGTTTGGTGGTACTGCAATTTCTACATGGCAAAAAGAAATGATGGCTCTAAGCCAAGACTATCAAGTTATCGCTCCTGATCTTGCTTGGTTTGGTGATTCACACAGTAAAGGTCTAGCCGATTTAACCACCCAAACAAATGCCATTTGGCAACTTATGGATCATTTAAAAATAGACAAAGTGAATGTCGCTGGCATCTCCTATGGCGGATTTGTAACCTACAACATGATGACCACACCTGAACGCATTGATAAATCGATCATCATTGCCAGCCCAGGTCCGTTATTTTCAGAGAAAGATCTTGACGATTTATGCCTACGCGCAGGGGTTGATAAACCCGAGAATTTATTTGTTCCTCAAAACAGTGATGAAGTAAGGCGATTATTTGACAACGTTTTTTATGAAAAAAAATACATGCCTGACTTCATTGCAGATCAAATCTACACCAGCTACTTCTCGCCTTGGCAAGCAGAAAGAACGTCATTGATTCAAACGCTCATCAAAGATAGAGATCGTATTGCAGAATTCCCGCCTAACAACCTACCCAGTAGCATGGTGATTTGGGGAGACAGTGATCAGATCTTCCCGCTAAAAAGTGGCATTCAGCTCAGTGGGTATTTGAATGCCCCGATTGTCGTTATTCCTGAAACTGGTCATGGGGTCACGAACGAACAACCTGAAGTTGTTGTTAAATTGATAAAATCATTCTTGTCTTAAATCAATAGATTACATTTGTTGCTAAAAATAATTAGACATACTCGACATTACTGTTATTCTACAACCGCCAATGCATCACGTTGCGCATTGGCGGTTTTTTTGTGTAACAAGGATGTAAGACCGTATTATGGCAACAGTTATAAAAAGTACTCAACTTGAATCCTCTAATTTTGCATACATAGAATTAAGTGAGAAAACGCTTCAAAAACAACTAACTATTCTCTTCCCATTTTCAGGCATGATTTGCGCTATCATTGCTTTCACCTATTTTGTCTCTAACGTTCCTGTTAACTTCACATTTTCTGCAGTTATCGGCATGGTCATTTGTTATACACTTTCAGTCATTAATAGATATAAAATAAACCCCTATTTACTTATTTGGGTTTTCATCTTTTCAACAACAGCAGCCTGTGCACTAGGGTTTTATGCCGACAGCTCTCGCCATATCAGCAATACCATTGGTCTGACTATTCCATTATTGTGCTTCTTTGCGTTACAACAGAAATACGCTTGGTGGTATAGCTCATTATTTGGTTGTTTCTACATTGTACTGGGCGTCGCTGAAGTCTCTGATAAACAACTTCAAATAACGGAAGCATTACAAAACATCAGCGCATATTCTATTGTTGTAATTATGGCTTATTTACTTGCTCGTCATCGTAACGAAGCGATAGCACGAGTAAAACAAACAGCAACTACCGATTTTTTAACCGGCTTACACAATCGTTCTGGGCTATTGCCGATTTATCAAAGTGAATCAGCACGTAGTCAACGTTATTTACGTGATTTCTCTATGCTCGTTTTAGACATTGATGGATTTAAAGCCATCAATGACCGCTACGGTTTACATGCCGGCGATCAAGTATTGATGATGCTCGCCAAGTGCTTACGCGAGAATACCCGTAAAGGCGATCACCTCGCTCGAATCGGTGGTGAAGAGTTTTGTTTACTGCTGCCCGAAACTGACATAATAGCCGCTGAAGAATTCGCATCTCACTTAAAAGACGAAATTGCCAGTTGGTCTTTAGAATTAGAATCGGGTCATAAAGTCAGTATTACCGTTAGCATTGGTATTACGCCTATCGAGTTTCAGGAATATAGCTTTGATTACATGAAAGCAGACAGCGCCCTACATCGTGCAAAAAGCTGGGGACGCAGCCAAATTGCAATTAGCTAGAAGTGGTTCATTCTGATTTTCACTCAATGTTCATGGTTTATGGATAAGCTTGGCAGTATCAAAAAGCGATTTCATCAGGTTTATCACCTACAATGAAATCGCTTTTTTTATATTATATATGCCCAAGCTACTGGCTTGTTAAATGTAACGGAGTTGCCAATGTCTACCAAAACATCTGCCAAAACACTTTACCAATGGAAATGCTTTTCAATAGAGCAAGAGCATCACCAACTACCTGATGGTCGAAACATTGAATTCACCACAGTAAAACATCCTGGGGCCGTGATCATTGTGCCGATTAATCACTCCGGCGATCTTGTTTTGGTACATCAATATCGCCCAGCGATTAAGCAATGGATTCTTGAATTTCCAGCAGGTACGTTAGAAAGCAAAGAAGACATACTAAATTGCGCGAAAAGAGAGCTCGCAGAAGAAGTAAACCTGAAAGCTGAAAGTTGGCAAAGCCTTGGTGAACTTCTGCCTGTACCAGGGTTTTGCGATGAGGTTCAGTACTTATTTCTCGCTCAAGAATTATCAGAAACGGCTGGAAAATTAGATGACGATGAAATAATTGAAGTCGTCACCATGTCTGTTAATGAGTTTGAACAAAAAGTATTAAATAATGAGATTCAAGATGGCAAAACATTAGCGACCTATCTTAAAATAAAGATGATGGGCATTGTTTAATGTCCTTTAAATAATCTAATACTCTATAAACTAGTCAATGGTCATCAATTTTAGCAGCAAAAAGTGCTGATACTGGTATCAATTGGCATGAAATGTTCAACTTTTATGAGCTTTAATAGACATCTCGGAACTTATCAGTATCATTCCCCTCGATGATCCAATTTCGTTCATGTAAATGGTTCATAATAAAGTACGTTATTTGTACACCAAACATGTGAATATGCTTCAATAAGCTTATTCTTGCAAAAAGGTTAGCTCGTGATTAGAGAAAATACATTTACACCAGTCAACAATTGGACCAAGCCTTTCGTTTCTGAAGTTGCAGAGGTTTTAGCATTACTACGCGAATACGGTTATGAATCAGCTAAGTTAGTTAAACTTACTGGCATTTCTGAACGCAGATTTTGTGATTGGACTGCTGGCTATAAGAAAGAACCGTACGAGGTTTCATACATTCCATATACTTGCTGGTGTTTTCTTGTTGCTTTAGTAGGCAAGCCTAATATAAATAATCGCGGTAATGCGCTTTCTGTCGATGTACGTAAAGTATTATCTGCATTTGATCGCAATGCTTTTTTACCTGCTAATAAATTTGTTTCCCCTTCACGTTTACAGCTTAATCGCGTTGTCGGTGAAGGCGTATTCACTGGTTTGACGTTTACTGATTTAGCTGAATCATTCAACTGGAAACTAGACCACTTTGAAGACAACTTAGAAAAGAACAATATTCCTTTTCTAAATTGGTGTCTGATTTTGATGTATCTTGGCTTAGATATTCAAAAAATGATTTTAACGGATCTTGATGAAGAGCTGATCATCGGACAAAGCTAAGTACTATAGAGTATGAATTGATTCATCTCTAACAGTGCTTACATAGAGCGATTAAATACAGATTTAAAATAAAAGGTCTTAGATACTTGTCGTATTCACAACGACAGTACTAAGACTTTTTTTGTCACTACAAAAATTCAACATTTACTAAATGAACGTTCATAAAAAACAACCCCATTTGGTGAATCGCCTGTTGCTTCCTTGAACCCATTATTTTGTAATAACTTAATTGATTGAGCATTACCCACATCAACGCCACCGAGTAACTTTGAGACTAACTGAGAACGATTACACCATTCAATTAGCCCTTCCATGAATTCATTCGCATAACCTTTTCCCCAAAACCGCTCATCAAGAAGATAACCAATATGTACATTGGAGCCAGACTCTTTTGGACTGGATACATAGAAAAAAATGAAACCAATAATTTGATGACTCTCTAATTGCTGAATAATGAGGAAATGGCTATTAGTAACCATCTCATTTATCCATTTACTTGCAGATTCAACACACTGAACTGATTGAAACTCTGGAGGAAGAGATTGAGTTACATTTGGTGTTAATATTTTTAAAGCAACATCAGATAATTCTGCTTCAGAAATAGACTGATTTAAAACACTCAGTACATTACTCACCTTTAACCGTTCAGTGTCAAAAGAGCACGTTCGAAAACTATATTCTTGAGTCATGCATCACCTTGTTGTCTTTTAGACTAGCGTTTCGTTTAACTGAACATACATCAAAGCGGAGCTTGATTCCAATTTCACATATTCCTGCAAAATAACTGTAATTTTCAATCATAAATCACAAAATTCTCTTCGAGAATTATCTATATTGCAGTCCAAACTGTGAACTTAAGTGACTAATATAATGAAAAAGACAATTCTTGCTTTTACTCTTGGTAGCCTATTAACCCTTTCTTCTTCCTCACTTTTTGCTGCAAATCAAACCGATACTCAACAAAGCATTCAAGCAACTGTTGAATATAGTCAGTTCACCACAAAACGTCAGGTTGTTGACCAATTACTCATTGATGCGGCAACTGCATTCAAATCACCCGCTCGTATCTCACATGCTGGCTTTACCGCAAAAATGCCAAGTAACATGGAGATAGTGACTAATCGACTGCTAGAAGCCTACGACTTAGAACCTTATCGTACCGATTTGTTAATTTCTGCCGCGAATGCACAGATCTATAACAAGAATGCTGACCGCGCAATTGAGCTTTTTGAAAAAGTATTAAGTGTTGCACCTGAAGATGTAGATGCACATTCTTACCTTGCTGTGTGGCAGCACTTTACAGGTAACGATGCAGAATCAGCAAAACACATGAAGGTACTGGAATCACTTAATCCAGGACGTGCCGCAGACATGCAACGCATTTTTGATACCGTGAATCGCATAGTGGAAACACCACTTAAAACCACATTTGATAAAGCACAAGATGGCAATACCGCTATCATCACATTAGGCTATGCCCTAAATCCAGATGGCAGCATGCATGACATACTCATTCAACGTTTAGAAATGACATTAGCCTTTGCTAAAGAACAGCCTAAGTCGCTAATCGTACTGACTGGTGGTGTGCCGAAAAACCATAAAACTGAAGGTAAGTTAATGGCTGATTGGCTGGTAGAAAAAGGGATAGACCGCAGCCGTATTATTGAAGATAACTATGCACGCAGTACGGTAGAGAACGCGCTGTACAGCAGCTATGCCCTAGCCCGTCACGATATTGATCATGCCACTATTATTAGCTCTGCAAGCCATGTACGCCGCGGACAAACATTGTTTGAAATCGCAAGCTGGCAGACTGGTCCTAAAGACATTACGTTTGATACTGTTTCAGCCGCAGACAAACCACTCGACGAATTAAAAGTACCTACAGATGGTGAGCTTCTAGGTATCTACCGCGATGCACTTCGTACGTATGGCATGTGGAGCTACCGTTCGTACCCATTAGAGCAACGTTAATTTCGACGTTTCCTCTAAAAGAACAATGTAGTAATACATAAAACAAAAGCCCGTGCCACATCGCGATAATATCGGATGTTACACGGGCTTTTTTGATTCTCTGAATAATGTGCTTTAAGGTTTTATCGCATATTACTTAGTAAACTTATCAGCCCATTCAGGCCACAATTTATCAAGCTTCATGTACTCTTCAAGTGTGTCGGCAACACGATCAATACCTTGCTCGCGTATTAGATCAAAATCAGGGGTTTGCGTGGCTTCTAATCCAGCCCAAGATAAAATGGCATTGCATGCTTCTGCCTGTTCAAAAATACCATGTAGGTATGTTCCGAACACTTGATTATCAATACCGAGTTGGCCATCTGGTCCGTCTTGAAGTTGCACTGGGGCATTAGCCTGAATGCCCGATGTAATACCAGCGTGAATTTCATAACCACGTACAGGTACAGCTGGTTGTTCAGATAATTGAAGTGTACCAACGGTTTGCTTAAGCTGCTTTTGTGGTGCAAGTATCGTGGATGTTTGTAAATAGCCCAGACCTTGGCTTTCACCCGCTTCCCCTTCAATTCCATCAGGATCGGCAATACTTTCACCCAACATTTGATAACCACCACAAATGCCCATCACTTTGCCCCCTAAGCGCAAATGACGTTCAATTTGCTTATCCCAGCCTTGCTCGCGTAAGAAAGCTAAATCGCTGCGCACACTTTTGGTGCCAGGAATAATAATAAGATCTGTAGGAGGTATTGCTTGCCCTTTACCGACAAATTGTAAATTCACTTGTGGGTGCATACGCAGCGGATCAAAATCGGTATGGTTGCTTACTCGGGTTAATACCGGCACAACCACATTGAGTTGCTCGTCTGCGGCTTCAACTTGCTGAACATTGATCGCGTCTTCCGCTTCTAGCATCAAGCCATGTAAGTACGGTAAAACACCCAAGACTGGTTTACCGGTTTTTTCTTCAAGCCAATCAAGCCCAGATTCAAGTAATTTTATATCGCCTCGAAAACGATTAATAACAAAGCCAATCACACGTGCCTGTTCTGATTCCGACAATAACGCCAATGTGCCGTACAAATGCGCAAAAACACCACCACGATCAATATCTGCAATAATGATAACTGGCACATCTGCCTTTTCTGCAAAACCCATGTTCGCGACATCGTTTTCACGTAAATTAATCTCTGCTGGGCTACCCGCACCTTCTATGATCACAGTTTGGTATTCATCTTGTAAAATACCAAAAGACTCCATGATAGGTCCCATCACGACTTTTTTATAGCCGTTGTAGCCTATCGCATCCATATCTGCGATAGCTTTACCTTGAACGATAATTTGAGCACCAACATCGGTATTGGGTTTCAACAATACAGGGTTCATGTGTACTGTCGGTTCGATACATGCGGCCTGTGCTTGAACCGCTTGTGCACGACCAATTTCACCACCATCCTTTGTTACTGCACTATTGAGAGCCATATTCTGAGATTTGAATGGCGCTACCTTTATACCTTTTCTTACCAAAACTCGACACAATCCAGTGACCAATACGCTTTTCCCTGCGTCAGAGGTGGTTCCTTGAACCATTAAACAGTTATTTTTCAATTGATTACAACCAATAAAGAGACGGTATGATTAATGATAATTACATTTATAAAAATCATCACTAATTGTAAAAAGTTAGCACAATCAAAATTTGGTACACTTTTTGGTACACTGAAATTTTGGTACAAACAGCAACTTAGCGTTGGTCATTGCATCTTATCATGTGATTATTGAATAGCGGCAAACATGAACGTAAAAATTAAAGTACCAATAACGCTTAAAATAAAAAATGCAGGAATAAACGCAATTGCAGCCTTTACCATAAATACAACCATTGACCAGAATGGCATCTGTATATCAACAATGGTCATTTTATTGTTATTAGCTTTAAAGGTAATCTTTTCCTCCTGCGCTTCTTCTAGTACCTCTTCAAGCTTAACTCCTAAAGACTTAGAACTAGCGTCAAAAGATAGAAAGCTGCCCCCTCTCTGAACTAAAATTGGCACTATATCTTGCGGGTGTGATTTTACTAACTCCATCAAAGACAGCAACACTTCCTTTGAGTTGACCACCTCTCCATTATAACTTATGACAATATCACCAACTATTATTCCAAGTTGACTTGCCTGCCCGCCATCCTCTACAAACACAACCTTCAATTTGCTCAATTTTCTACTCTCATATTAACTAGTTAACAAAGACTAATATCTATTGATAAAAGACCCCAGACCGCCGAGTGTAATACATCATCTTAATTGCTTGTAAGGGCGCTACTCTCATAGTTCGCCGCCCTCCCCTTTTTAGCACTCGTCACATATATCTAACCTATTGAGATTACTTAAGAAGGAAGATTGACAAACAGAACCACTGCATATAATTTACGATACCGTATGAAATTGTGAAACGGAAGTGCGGATAGTTTTAAATAAAGAAACTTGATGCCAAGTGTGGATCGATGAAGTCACAAGAAACTAGAACTCAGACGCCAGCGTTAGAGTCTGTGTGTTGTTGATTTCATATACACAGAGTTTTGGCGCTCGCTAACATAAGGAGCTACGACTTTGTCATATAAAGCGATATATATACTGTTCCTTACAGTATTTGCTATCCTACTTGCTGCGTTAGGGGTTTTCTTAGGACTAGAGAATTCATCCAATCTCTTCGCAATGACCTTAGTCAGTTCAAGCTGCGTTATACTTAGCAAAGTACTTGAACAACTAAAGCCTTAACTTCCATTTGGCTCTGGTAACCCTCCAGAGCCAAATATCATCAAAATAATCCACTTGATTATTTATCTACCACTTATTAATAATTTCCGCTTTGCTGCATACCACCATAACGACCACGTTGAAATTATTCCTTAAGACATTGAATTAAAGAACAATCACAACCAATGATGTCATCAATCGTGTTGATAAATTTGTTATACAAAATCTACGCATTACTCATAGCCAATATAGCTCAATGCTTTATACGCAATTGGTTCTGGCATATTTTTTGTTAAATTTTTGAGAAAATCCTTTCTTGGTATTCCAGTCGCTGTAATAAAGTTATTTAACTGTATATGCATTGGAAGATCGGGATAGTCTACATATCGTTGAATCTGAGATTTATCTCTTTGTGAGCAGGTTTGATATGAATTCGTTAACCATTTTTCAGAATTAAATGATGACATCTCCAACTCTTTTCTCGTCTCCACCTCATAATTGTCTAAAAGTAATGAACCAATAACCAATGAGGTACATGGGCCTAAATTACCATCAACAGACAATTCATACCGCTCTTGAATCTGTTTGACATTATCGCGGATACTATTTTTTGTAATATTATGAAAATTAAATCCTTCGGTTTCTGTTGCTAACAACTTAATAACAGAAACATTAGAAATCCCAAATGAATTAAAAAAAATAAATATATTTGAGTCATTAATCGCATTAAGCATTTCTGGTTCAATTATTGTCGCTATATCTCTATTTGCAACACCCAGTTTAGCAATAACATTAGATACTCTTTCTAATGATTTTTGCTTTGCATCAACTTTACTAAGCAATTTTTCAATTCTGTTTTCTAATTTATTTTCTTCAGTTCTCAATTGTTCAACGATCAGCCTTGCTTCAATTAAGTTCTTTTCAGACTCCAATTTCTCTCGTGATAATTCACTTAAAACTTGTTTCTTTAACTCAGAGCCAACTATGTATTCTGCTGTTTTGTTCTGCACAGATTGGAAGCCAATCGTTGCAACAAGTGATAAAATCACAGCCATAATACCAACACCAATAGTTAATGCTTTGTACCTACTATTTTTACTTTTTTCTACAATATCAAAAATCAATGCTTTTCGCGTATCATCTGATATTTTCGTACCTTCTTTTTTAAGACTAGCTAACTCCTCTTCTAGAGAGGATAATTTTCTTTCAAAATCCATAATCACTTACTTATAATTATATAAAAACTTTGTATGGCACCTGCAATAAGGTATACCTCTAGGTACTCACAAAGCCTATCAAATCCCATACCAAGGCTGGGGTTAAACGTGTCAACTTGATATATTCATCTTTCTAGTACCAATAAAATGATTGGTACAAAGATTAAAGATAAACCTAAAAAAAAGATGAAAAAATAGTGGTTGCTAGCCGTTTTTTGCATAAAGTTTGTTTTCCCATCTTGCGAATAAATTATTTGGGAACAAAACCACAAAATAAAATTTAATAAGATGGCAATTAGAATCATACTTACAAAACCAATGCCAAAAAACCATACTTGCCAATTCAGAAACTGAGATTTTTCAAATCCAAATATTGTTTGACCAATAATAACACCCAACCCAAGCAGACCGACTTCAAAACTCACCAATAATAGTTTATTTGCAATTTTAGCCGAAAATGAATGAATAGCATCAAATCTTGATAGGAGAATACTTACCCCCATCGAAATTAAAGCAATAACACCAAGAGTATTCCATAATTCAGGGCTAACACCTTGACCAATCGCCTTCTGTAGATATGTAACTGAAAACTTACGCCCTAAAACCTCAACAAGTGCAACAGCTACCACCGTAGGAACAATCCACCAAGCACTCAAGATAAAAAAACTTTCCATCCTGATTGTGGATTAAAATCACTCTTACTATAAATTGATAAAGTACTTACAATACTTTTACGTAGCGAACCCACGAAACTCATCATTTTCCCTCAAAGAGCATATAACGCCAGCAATACCAAAACCGCCGAGTGCAACGCATTGCCTTGTTATATCGTATACTCACGTTATTCTTAAACGCAGAACTTGAATATTTGCAGCTTTAGCCGCAAGCCGTAAATGCTCATCATAAGACGGCGTCATGATAATTCCTTTTACTTTAACCTTTTCTTTTTCAGCCCAATTCTCTTGAATGTAACCCATATATCTTAATATCTGTCCAACAACATAATCAGAAGTTTGGGTAGCTTTTAGTTCTAATACAACGAAGTTATTATCTTCATCTCGGCAAATTAAATCTGTTCGACCAACACCAATACCAAGGTCACATTGCTGCTGAATAGAATCTTCAGCCAACTTTAGCTTTAATTGAGAAATATTTGCTTTAACAGCTTCTTCAACACCAGATTCAAGTACAAAGAAATTACCATCAGTAGCGCCATAACCTAGATCAATATATATTTTTTTTGCAAATTCAATTTTGCTTTTTTCTTCAGAGTTGGATTTTGCAATTCTCATACGTGAGTTTTTATTAGATAACTCTGAGCGAATAATTTCATAAGGTAGAACAACATTCCAATTGATAACACTTTTTATTGGAAACCATCCTGTTGCTACGTCACGCCCTTTATCTCGCCACTTTTCATCTGGAACCCAATCATCTGAAATTTCACAACTCCCCCAAAAACCAGAACCATACACCCTAAACAAAACCAAATCTCCTTTCTTTATATTTTTACGGTTAGGCTCAGATTCTTTAAAGTAGTATCTTTTCTTTTTGAGGATAGTATCAGTGTCCCAATCAGACTCCCCATACGATCCCTTCTTTTTATTGGAAAATATCCATACACTTGACATTAATTATTTCCTATACGATATAACGCCTGCATAACACGTTTGCTACTATGCAGATTAACCTGAATTTTTAGTACCTTAATCACTAAAACTAAAAGTGAACCTACAATGTCGAATGTAGTAAGTCATGTTGATACGATTAGTACAATTATCACACCGTTGTTGAAAGAGCTTTTACTTCAGATGATATTTCAAGGTTGTGCCCATTTTTATCATAACCGATGAACTTAAAATTAGACCTATTAAGGCCTTTAACTTGCTCTTCCACTGTGCGTTGCATCTCGTTTTGTACTTCAGTGTGAACTTTAAACATCTCTTGGTTCGTTTGCTCAATTGTCTGCTTAAGAGCTTCCATTGCTGTACCTAGCACAGGTAATTTAATTAGCTCTGCCCACATATAATTTTGCAAAAAAGATACAAGGAATGACCAAGCACTGTTTACTGAAAAGTAAGAGCCATCTTTACTCTTTTTCAACGTTGCTATGACTTTGCCTAAAGCTGACATCATAGTAACGCTATCCACTTCGCCGCTATTTTGGATTTCTTCTAATATTCTAACTATCTCGTCAAAGAGCTCTGGAAGCCTGCTTTCTGAACGATAACGCTCGAAAACTGAATCGAAATCGAATGCTTCGGATTTTTGATCAAAGACCCAAGAATGAGTAGTGATATTTACGCGATTTTCTAGAATAAACTGCATCAAATGATAGCTAGTTGATCTCCCCTCAGCATAAGATCTAGTATGCTGATTTAGTCCCGTCAACCATACTGGTTGATCGTTTTTAGCCAGTGCAGATAACAAGTCACCGGTACTATTGTTTACGGCTAATGCTTTCTCTTTTTTATCTTGTGCCTTCTCGCCAGATAAGCTTCTTACTAGCAGATCAGTAGCAGAAACAACACTATTGTATTTCTCAGTCACAAAACGAATGAAAAAATTAACACTTTCGTTATTATTCATTATTTCCTCTATTGTACTAACGCCCAGCGGAGAGGTGACCAATACAAAAATCTCTGCAAACCGCCTTACATAAACCAATGCATAATCAAAATACCACGCGTTGCAAATCCCTCTTAAGTAGCCTGTTAGATCGATACCAAAGAGAATGACTTTTCCATATATTCACTGCTGTTTTTTGCTATTACATAGCCTTGCTTACCATACCAAGATATTAGCCACTGGGTATCTATCGTATGATCAAACGCTCGAGCTTCAAGTCGTATACCTAAACAACCACGTGACCTTGCTTGACACTCCGCATATTTCACTAACTTTTCACCAACTCCTTTAGATCTATGATCAGGCAAAACATAAACCTCATAAATGAAATCGAGATCCTCTGGACGCTTTCCGATGTCAAGTGATAAAAGACCTACCTCGTTACCGTCCAATTTAGCAATGCACTCTAAAGATCTACCAGTACTAGCTCGCTTCACACGGTAACGAAGAGTTTCATCTTTTACATCTTCGAAAGTTTCAATTTGATGAATTTCCAACACTAAAACTCCTCTCAGTACGATAACTGTCTAACATTTTATTATGCGAACTTCTTTCGTCTATCAGTATTTAATCAAAGATATACGAAGAAAATAAACAAGAAGATATCGTATGTTACCAAATTAAATTCACTATCTTGACCTCTAAACGTAACAAAAATCAGCACGCAAGTATGCCTATCAATGCACATTACTGCTTACAGAGCGCAATACTGTGCAAAAAGGATACGAAATCATAGCTTTACAGAATGTAACTTTAATCAAAAGCACTTGAGTTCAACACTCACAAAGAGTGTCGTTCTTGTTCTAACAATAAAATGGAGGGTAATGGAACATGAGAGAGTCATGCAGATTAACGGGGGGGATTCTATTCACTGTATCGAAACTCACTTATCTATGGGATGTTTAACGCAGCTTTACGGTTTAACCTTATACTCTTTTATCAATATATACCCACCAGACCCTTTACCACCGTTAAACGTGTCATAAACAGAACCGCCAGCACCACCCCCACCATTACCATGTCCGGTTGCATTTTTACCGTTTTGAAAGCTAGTATCTCCGTTATAATAACCGCCATTACCGCCTCGGCCACCGTAGTAGTTGCCACCACCGCCACCGCCGGAACAATTAGCCCCACTAGCAACACTTGCCCCCGCAGAGCCCCCGAAACCACCTGCAGATGCCAAACCTTTATATGTACCACCACCGCCACCACCGTCAGGTGAACCGCCACTTTTAGCCGATACGCTACCATTAACAGAGTCATATATAGCACCAGCGCCACCAGCACTGCCGCCACCGTTGCCACCATGACCTCCAGTACCTTCAAATCTGTTGCCCTGACCGCCTTTACTACCACCAGCAGACGCCCAAGAAGTGCCGGATCCATTAACAGATGATGATTGCCCGTTCTGATTACTGCTACCCCCATAACCGACAACAACAGTCATTGAGCCGCTTGAAGTTACTGAATATCCAGCAGTGACAACTTTTGACGAACCACCGCCGCCACCGCCACATTGATCTTCTATAGCCTTGCCTCCACCGCCACCACCGCCGATGCCTATAATTTCAACATATTTTGTTTTAGGATTTAAAGTATGGGTAAAGGTGCCAACGTTTTGATATACAGTTTGCCCAATATACGGATTGAATGTTTTTCCGTAGAAATCACTGTATGCGATTCTCCCACTTGGTTTTCCTGCTAACGCCCTTGCCTCTGAATCATTTAACGATAATTTCTGTGTGGCTGGCCGCCCAAGTTCACTATTAATGTCTGAAGCTGAAATCCGACCTGAAGGAGGTAACGTTCTAAATCTTGGGCTTTCTCTTATCGCTCGTAATGCCTGCCAACAACTTAAATTATGAATATTGTCATCAAGCCATTCTTGATAGGAGTCAGGATTAATTGTTCGGCAATGAAAAATAAAATCATCATCACTCATAGAGGTTAATTCGATATTCATTTTACTGGCACTCCACCTCGCTTTAACTTAACAGTAAGATCGTCAAACTTAGTAGCAATGATCTCTAGCATATCCATCGTACCAAGTGATTCAACTGCATCCGACCCTATAACACGACTCAATTTTTTATATATAGTTGACGGTGCTGCTGATGAGTCATATGCCACAACATCAGCTCTCGATTTAACCAAACCAGCAGAAGCGGTCCCATTTACAGAAGAGCTCGCCCCCTCAAGAGATCCTGTGGCTGAAACACGCCCTCGACTTGTCAAATTATCCGCTGAACAATCACCAGTAATGTTCCCACCAGTTTTCAAATAAGCCGCATCAGATACATTAGAGATTGCTTGCGATACTAGGTAAACAGCATATGGTGTTGCTGCTGCAATTTCAGAGTCACTATCAGTCGCACTACTCAACTTAGTAATACCAGCCACTGTATTCGATGCTGCTGGAGCTATAAATTTGCCAATATCAGATACTCGAAACACTACTGTTTCATTAGTGCCTTGAACTGGCATCAGTAGCAAATCTGATATTTCACCAAATTCAGCCACCCGCAACTGATCAAATGTAATGAACTCTGTTGGCACTCCTGCTTTCATATTTTTTGAGTTCGGTTGCTGCTCAGCCAACACTGATTTCACCGCATCTTCAAGTGCAGACTTAAACGCTGGGTCTTTGTAATTCATACTTACCCCACTAAATTAAATTCGGTAAAGATTCCTTCAACCGCTAAGTTCTCTAATACATTTCTCGCTTGGTTTATCGTGTAATTACTGCTTACGCGATTCATCATTATTCCTTTGTTAATACCCGCTGTTTCTGCAATACCGCCATACTCACCACCATTTTCAAGAATTAGTCCTTGTGGTGGCTCCGTTATTTTTTCTTTTACATTCACGCGTAAATGACCAGCGTTTGGTATTTCAAATTCAACTAAAGTATCTTCCCCCAAAAGAGCTTTAATAAGTTTTATCCAAGACTCTCTAACGCCATTGCTAGCCATAGCCTCAAAGATACTCATATAATGTTCTGCAAAAAATTCACGATCAATTTCAAAACCAAGCTCTATTGCATCAGAGTCATATAAAACATACCCAAGTGCTTTCGATCCTAAAATTTCATTATTCATCGCAACCAAATCAACGACTATATTTTTACTTTTAGCCTCTTTGATAATTTTGTGAAAAAATACATTTGATTCATCATCATTGAAAAGCTGAGTCATGTTTAACCTTCACTTAATTATGATATTCGAGGCTGATAAAACAGGAGTGAATTTAACATTGAACTCAGATTCAAACGGTTCACTACTCCAAGACACTCCAGAATCAAAACTATATTCAGTAAGAATGTCAGATGCATACTGTGCATCACGCTCTATTTCATAATATCGCTCAGGCTCTAGATCTAACCCCATGCTATAAAGCTCACTAAAATTATCATTAAACTTAGCGATAATATTTTCCGCAGTATCGACAGCAAAGCTTGAGTTTCTTGAAACCGTGACAGTAAGTTTAAATAGCACTTCTGAATTTGCAGAGCTAACCCATGAGTACGTTCCAATACTCCCATTTGAAAAAACAACATCCTGCTTTATTGAACCAACAGTAATAACACCATCAACAATGTGTTTTTTAAGCAAATTCGCAATCGCTAAATTTGCATCTGGGCTTTCTTCATAATCAATTGCTATATGTGACGTACCGCGGTTCTCTTCCGTCATTGGTTTACACTTGGAATCGAAGCCTAAATTGTTTTTTATACTCTCTGAAATTGCGTCTGGAACCGTTGTTGGTGATTGGATTTTTAAATTAATTGTAGATAAGTAAGTCATAACCTTTTGAAAGGTTTCCGCATAAATAGACTGTATAGCCATATCAATTTGAGCGGAGCCATAAAATACTGCATATTCAGCCGAACCCTCAAATCGAGATGTTGAAACCGTTTCAAATTCAGGTTGAGAAATAAAAGAATCATAATAGCTTTTTATTACAGTGTTAAAATCGTCTGGAGTATATCCATTAGTATTCCAAGCCATACTTCCCACCAAAAATATAGTTGTTGCTTTGCTCGTAAGCACTAGCAAGTGTGTAAGACAAATTAAGCTTGTTATCGATGATGCTTATACTGCTATTTATAATCACAATCTCTCTTAGCATTGCTTGGTTAATAACCCATATATTCAGAGATTGCGGATCAAACTTGATATCAGGATTCATCCAATAATCAAGCTCAAAGCCTAGGTGTGAGGCGTAATACAGCGAACCTGCGTTAGTCATCAAATGATTCTCAAACCTCGCAACATCACGACTCATTGATAGATAGCCTGTTATCGATGGTTTTTCAGATGCCATTAGATCAGCTCCATTTTTTCCAATTTATTTTTAATCGATTTAGCCTGTTCTGATACAGCCTTGAGTGGAGTTGAGAGGACTTGACCTTGCGCTGCTGTGATATAAGCATGATCACCAATAGCGACAAGTTGATCGCATATATAAGTGAGCTGATCTATAACATTACTTAAATCCGGTTGAGTATTTACGATATATGCAGCAACATTATCCTTCCCAATTAATAGATATCCCGAACTATCTCCACCTCCCATTGATAGCAATGTAATATCGTCGGGCTCTATTCCATTTACTATTAACTTCTTATTTTTAACTTTCGCTGGGATTATCCTCATACGCCCTCACAGTTAAGCTACCTTTGAAGATTTTATTTACGACATCATAATCACCATCAAGAGCTGATATATACCCACCCATAAACGGGTAAAATATTTGCGGCAAATGATTAGCAACAAAAAAGCCATTTTTCGAATTTATCTTTCTCGATGGTAATACCTTTATTTTTGACTTTTCAAAAATACTTCCAGAGTTGACATCAAAATATAAATCGAGCTCATTTAAAAAATCAGTCTTACTACTTACAAATGTTGTCCTTTTGACTGTTACATCCATAAACAAACTATTCTTAATTAAATAATCAGGTATTCCAGAATAAGCTTTAAACGTTCTTCCTTTGTTTGTTATAACTAGATTTTTCAACCTCCCAGTTAAATGCTTGATTTCACTATATTGAAGAGTCAGCATGTAATCGTCATGCTCAGATGCTATAACCAACATTTCCACACCTTACCCAAATACAGGGCTATCTTTCAGTTCAACTTCAATTGGCCCTTTATTTGTGCTTATTTTTAATGGATTCCCCATATCTCCCTTTTGGATTTTCAGGGTAATAATCTGCTCTGTTGTGTCAGCATTAACTGAGCGAGACAAACTAAGTAACCTTCCACCTAGAACAACAACGTCCCGAGAGAAATATCGCATTCTTGGATATGAATCATTTAAAGCAAACATATAATCAGCAAAAGCAAGTAGCGTATTTATCAAAATAGTACTGTTTGTTTTGATGTTTATTGTGACTGAGTTTGACGTTCCTGTTAAAACCGGATCGTTGCCAACCATTTGAATTTTTTTCGTTGTTGCTGTCTGGTACCCATCAGGCTGAGCGCCTAAAATATCCGCATCAATTGGAATTGGTATCCAGTTCTCAAGCACGAACCCTTTATCAATACTGTCGCTGTAAGATAACAGGTATGCATATTCATCCTGCTGTTCTTCTGTCATATCTTCCAATGCAGTCAGATCTGAAAGCCGTTTTTTATCATCGGTATTCATACCCTGATCAAGTGTAAATACTAATATTGGAGGGACTTTATCAACTATCATTTTTCACCCCCATGTACACAACCCCATCAAACAGTCGTGTTGAGTATGAGCGGCCCACACTAACAAAATAACCACCATCGCTAAGTACGGGTAAGAACTCATCCTCATAAATAATACCAACCCGTTGAGTGAAGAATCCTGACATATCATCAGAGATAACTGTTATCCGTATTGGTCGTTTATTTAGCGTTAACTCATCAAACAATTGAGGTAATTTTCTATCAATAAATTGCTGCTGGTTTCCAATGCTATACCACGTGAAATCAATAATCGGATCAAGCCCGTAAATTTTCATTAAATCATCCACTAATCACCTCCAGTTTCAATATCTGCATCAGCAATAGCTTGGCTGTGATCATTGGAGGCTTTTGTACCCAACATAGATTTAATGTCATCAAGTATTTCATTGGTACGTTTGTATGCCTGTATTGTCAGCATCATTGGTATTCCAACAACCGTCGAATCCATGCTGCCAAGGAGGTTCTTAGCGCTATCAACCGATGGGTCAGAAAAGAAATTTGATGTGTCCGTTATTGTCTCTGTTTGATGATCCAACTTAACAATGCCTTCAACCATCCCCTTCAATTCCTCAAGCGCTGCTGCTCCAGCTTTAACTTGTAGTATTTCAGCATCAGCAATTACATTGGCATACGTCACCTTGTCTGCAATAACCCCCAAGTGCGTCTCAACCAATTCAAGTTGTTTATTATCATATCTGTTGGCGCTATCAGCCTGAGTCGCTGTGACGCCATTCAGTAGCGTGCTGTATTCATTCTGAGCTGCATTCTTATTTAATTTATCTGTTTGTATGCGGGTACGATCAAAACTGTCAGATAAGGCTCCAGTAGACATATCGAACCCAGCCATGCGGTTAAATAAATTCTGCCTATTAATCATGTCACCGTCCTCTCGCATTGACCTAATAACACCTGCGATCTTATTTGCAAAAGTGGCGTCAGAATCACCAAGCTGTGCAGTAGTGGCTAACCATGTTTGCGCTTTCGCTGGGTCCATGAATGATGCAGTGTTCAGTAGTTTGTAGAAGGCCGTATCTAGCCCTTTTTCATCTGAGACTTTGCGATATTTACCCATTTCATCAGAATCTAGCGCAGACGCAAAACCCTCGAATAAGCCCCTAATATCATCAGCCTCAATACCGAGAGATTTAGCCCCAAGTGTTAAAGCTGCATACTCCCCCTGGTCAATGCCAAACGCACCAGCATTCCCCATAATATCTTTAATGGTTTCTGCTCGACGTTTCACTTCTTCAACATACTGATCAGCACCGCCTAATGTTTTTTCCATGGTATCTTTTACAATTGATACAGCAGCAAAAGCTACAGCCGCAGCAGCCATTTTCAACTTACTACTAAATATTGAAAAACCACCATTAGAACCTTTTTCAATTCCTTTTTTTACGCCTTTCTCAAGCTCTCTTTCTGTATCAGCAGATACTTGCTTTGATGACTTCTCCAATGCCTCTTCAAACTGTTTTGACGCCTTACGCATGGCATCCATATCAGCCTTAGGTACGAGTATCACATCAGCCTCTCCAGACATATATCACCTCATAAGTAGTTTCATTAATAATTCATTGCTGTCTATTGGCTTAGAATTAGATCTAGAAACGATGATCTGAATTAAATCTTCCGTTGGCATATGAGGTGTTTTTTCTAACACCTCTATGGCAATAGATTGAGGCTCTATGGAGTATTCTTTGAGGCTGTTAAGCTCGGTGTCGGATAAAAAAAAAGCGTCTTGCTTGCGTTTGAGCATGCTAGTAATGATTCAAAAACAAGATCGACCATTTTATCAATACTTAAATTTGAGGCGTTAACTTCTGAATAATCAATTCCATTAGGATCTTTATGAACAGAAATAAAACGCACTACATCACGTTCACTTATCGTTGTAACACTTAAAACCTCAACAAGAATTTCCTTTTTCCTGCCTATTGGGGATTCGGTAAAATCATGCTGCATTTCGAAGCGACTCATTTCGCTTTCACGGTATGTTTTTGTTAATGGAAGAAAATAAATAGTTGATAGATATGCCTGATAACAAGCAAAACCGCGAATTCCTTTTAGCTCAAGACTCATGACACATCCTTAAATTCAACCATTAGGTTTTTAGGTGTAACTCTCAGCGGGAGGCGAACATCTTGAACCGTTGCATTCTCATCAATCGTTCCATTGATTGGGTTTGAGTTAATTACAGCTTTTTTCGCTGTTAACTTTTTACCATTGCTCAAGTCAATCACTTGGAATTTCAGCCGACCAAGATTATTAAATGTATTTTGAATTAACATCTGAATCTTTGCTGGCACCTCACGAACAACTGAATTAACTGATGCTGATTGCGTCAAGTTACTTACATGGATAATGCCGTCGCTGTTGTTTTGTGGTGACGATAACAAATCAACAATAGTTGGGTCATTAACCTCAATACTGATCGCTTGGCGGAAAACATAATTTTGCTCATTAATCTCAATGCTTACTTCTGCATTTGGGAGTGTGATCATATCGCTCATTAGTAAGATTCCTGTTTAACTTGAAAATTCACGCGCCAGATTGGCTCAGCCGTTTTAATAGCTAACGCACCGTTCAAGTAGTAGCGTTCTTCGGAGTCATAAAGCTGAACATCGTTATCACCATCGGGATCTAAATAGTAATAAGGCGCAACCATATACTTATCGACCTCATCTTGAAGGCGACTTTCTAGGTTGATGCGCGTAGATACCGTATTACGAGGATGGTTAATTGATATGTAGTTTAATCCCGCCCCTTGAATACTAAGCTCAACCAATCGGTTGATGTACGGGGCAGAAATTGACTCCCCACCAGCAGCAAAGAAAGCCAGACGAGTGCCATATTGTTTATCAGATAAATAAAACGATATACGATCTTTAAATAGGCTATCAGCCTCACCTAGTTGAGATGTAGCCCACCAGTCATCTGCATTTGCCTGAATGTACTGCTGATCACTCCAATATGCAGCACTAAGCAATTTCCCAAAAGCAAAGTGAGCCCCGCTTGTATTGTAAGCAAGATCTAAAAAGCAACAGCGGTGAGGTAATTTGGCTAAATCAACCGCTGCAGTTCGTGCACCCTTTAACAGCTCTGTTCTCTGGCTTTTATCTTTTGTCTTTTTCAATAAGTCATGAGATTTTAAAAACTGACTCTTTAAATCTCGTCGCTTAGTAATGTTGCCAGCAACAACCGTCTTAGCGTCTGATCGTGTTGAAGATGTGCTGTATACGACACCAGCGTATTTTGACGGTATGAATACACTCGCAGCATCTTCATCAAAGTCGTCACTAATTCCAAAGGTATAAAACTCAGTATCATCAAGCAGTGGATCTACACTATCCAATGTTTCACAGACAAGTAGATAAAACGCACCTAGCCCACCAGAAAACAACTGATTTACAGTTTCATTATCAGTGTGATCCTTGACGAGCTCAGGGCTGTACACTTCAACTAGATAGGGTAATGGCTTAGGCGGTGTCGACACATTATTTGACTTAACAGCCACGGCAACATTACTCAAGAACGAATAATCAGGTTGAAGTGTGCCTTCAACCTCTTCAAAACTAAAAGCGTAATCAAGTAATAAATTACTCATATTTTATCTCCGTTATATTTAATACCCTTGATAACTTCCGTTACTCGGTCGTAATCAACATTTATTGCAAAAGTCACATCCTTCTGTATTACAGTTTTCTCCAACGTTTGAGTAACAGGCACTTCTCGATAGGAAATATCTTTAATTGATGCCAGGTTATTTCCATCATCTTGAGTTAATGGAATTCCTGAGTAATTCTTTAATTTCGCGGTAATGAAGCCATAAGGATCATCATCTGACGGTGGGAACGTGATTGATAAAGTGACGTCAACGTTGAAATAAACGCTGGTGGAATCTTCAATAGCAATATCGTAATCATTGACCCTTATATAGACCTCATTCGCGCTGTGAGATTGGCTACGGTCTATTTCAGCTGGTAAGTCGAAAATAACAGTAACCAACTCACAGAGCTGGTGAGAGAACATTAGCCACCTTTTATGTAGTATTTTGCAGTGATGTTATTGAATAGCGTTGCGCTATCAACTAAAGGGCGATTAAACCCCTTTTCTTTTTCTGTCGACGCAGCATTTCGACCATAGTCCATTCGAATTATTGGATTCCGAATAATGGCTATGGCTGCGTTTTCAACACGACGAGGATCAAGATCACCGTTGAATATTTTTATTAATTCATTCGTAACTTTTATCAGGTCTGTATTGCTTGGCACCAATGGGGCGTCAGAAATAAAGCCGTAATATTCATCCATATATTCAGCTAGTTTCGTGACTGTAAGTGTTTTGCTTTTTTTATGAATTTTACGTCTTGGGTAAGATGTCCCCTTAATTCTTGATAGACCCTTTTTTCTGCTTCTCGGGATGCTTGCCATTTTTGCTTTATCTAAAACGCCAACCTGTACTCGCTGTGATTCAAACTCATCAATTTCTTTTTCAAGCAAATTGTCAGGCAGTTTTATCTCGATCTTGAACATTGCCGACCTCCAGCGTTGCCCCGCCTTTAGTTGTAATGTCTTTTGTTAAAACTGGTAGTAGTTTAATGCTCACAGGTAAATCAGTGCCTACCTCACCATCAAGATAATTAAACTCCGTAACGGTTATATAAGCACTAGTAGATGAGGAATTAAGTGTTATTGGGGCCAGTGTTCCAATGGTGATTTCTTTTTTATAACTATACCAACCTGTAGGCTCAGAATCTAAAACCAAGTGAAGCTTATAATCACCGTAACTATCTAGCTTCATAAATATATCTTCAATAGAACCGTCTAATATTTCTGTAGGCTCTAAAAAACCAATACTATAAGAATGATTTTTACCAATAAATACTTGCTCACCAGTATCTCTCTTTCCAACGGTAAGTGTGTACGCGAACGATGTTTGTCTAACCTCAATCGTCATAGGTGACTCAACACCAATTACCGCAGTAAAGTCAGCATATAATTTATCGGCCTTGGCTTGATTGCTTAACTCATATTTATAGCTACTTGCTTTGGTTAAATCTTTTAACCTTGTTGGCCTTGCTATAAATCCGTCATACGTCTCACCATTAAACTTAATTGACAGTTCTGATTTACTATCGATTTCACTGTTAAGCTCAACGGTGATCTTCCCGCCAGAAGTACTTGCAAGAATCGAGAAAATAGCAATTCCATCAATGTAGATAGGTTTAAGACTTCCACCATCTGCATTAAATGCGTAATAACCAGCGGATGACGCTGATATGGCTGCTGGGGTAATTATAAAATCAGTATTACCATTAATGTATATGTCTAAATCTATTGGTATCCCATCATTGCCTGAAAAAGTACTCATCAGTGAGTCAACGTCAGAAGAGTTACTGTTTGTATAACCAGTATCAGTAACTTTGTTTACTCTGAAGTTTTTCCCATCAATTGAAATGGTTAATTTGGTCGATTCAATTTCATCGCTAAGAGCTAATATGATGTAGTTACTTGCGGATGAATTAGCTACAAGCTTCGTTACATCAACACCTTCAAATAATGTTGGGTTGAAAATGCCATAAGTATTATCGCCACCTACCGCTCCTTTCTCATATCCAGCAAATGTACTACTGAAAACCTTCGGCACAATGTAACGCTGATCAGTATTCACGGTAAGGATCGCACTATCTGACATGGTTTCACCATAATCATTACCAAGCACACAGCGGTATTGGAAGTTGTGGCCAATCTTTTCAACAGGCACTTGAAGCGATCTTGTCTCCCATCCGATGAAAGAAGGTACATCAACAAAACACGGGGTAGGCTCACAACTTGATTCCTGCCATTTGTACGTCAATACATTATAACCATCAATATCAAAGGTGACAGTGTCACTATCATTCCCTGATTGGTCATATGGCTGATCAATAATCACTGGTGGCACTTGAGGGAGCGACACAGACAGTAGTGCATGATCTGTTTCTGTCTCACCTGCTTTATTATCAAATACTGATTTAAACGAATAACCATCAAGTTCAAGAACCGCGCCAATCGGTCCAAGTAATACAGTGTTCCACCCATCAATATCACTGGCTTCAATCCAATCACCAGCAACAGGTTTCTTCATCCACTTAACGTTATCGAAATTACTTGAAAGCGAACTAAACGAAACCTCCTCTCCCTCATCAACTGATAGTGATATTGGCTGTTCAGTGATAATCGGCAAAACATCGTCAACAGTAAGTACGACAATAGAAGTCATCGAATCACCAACGTTATTCGAAAACACAGCCATATATTCATAACCATCTAAATTCCTATCCACATTAAATGGACCCAATTCAGCCGTATCATAATTCGGTAAGTCTATTGCCTCTTCCCAGCAAGGTGATAAGCCGCATGCATTCACTTTCCATACGACAGAATCATAACCTTTAGCAACAGCGGTAAATGTAGCCATTCCACCATCAGTAACCGTAAAAGATTCTGGATTCAATATAATGACAGGCTTTATTTGATGGATTGTTAACAATGCTGACGTAGTTTCACTATCACCTGCATCATTTGAGAAAACAGCCTTAAAGGAATAGCCATCAAGATCGAAAACGGCCTCAAGTGGCCCAATAGTTTCTGTTTGCCAATTTGGGAGCATGTTAGCGTCCTCCCATGCAACACCAGCAGCAGAACGCATCCACTTAACGCTATCATACTCATTAGCGCCAGCAGTGAACGTAACCATCTCCCACTCATCAACGTCAGCAAGAACAGGATGCAACGTAACTTGAGGTGGTATCATTTTCACAGTTAACACGGCTATGTTAGATGCAGTTACGCCACCTTCACCGTCAAACATTGCTTTAAACTTGTACCCGTCAGCAATAAGCGGAGTAACAAACGGACCGAGCATAGTAGTTTGCCAATTTGGGATTCCGTCTGCATATAACCAAGTAGACCCACTATCACTGGAATATTCCCACCACACTGAATTGTAATTAATCGCCTCAGCAGAAAAAGAAACGCTTTGCTCTTCATCTATCGTCATCGACTTAGGCTGTTTTATTACTTCTGGCGGAATTGGTGTTGGAAGCTCTAGCGTAAAATCCCCAGTAACAGGTCTAATCCCGCCAACCATCCCACCAATAATCGGAATGATGGCTTTTTTTGGTTTTGGTTTTTTCTCTTTTAACTCAAAACCCTTCGATAGTGCGAGCTTATGCAAGCGTGACAATGCATCGCCACCGCATTTCTGATTACGCAAACGCAATAAAAGCACTGTTTGGGTAATCAAATAAATATCGGAGTCTTGATATACAGTTGTATCTATTGCGTTTAAATAATCAATTTCATCTTTAGTAAGCCGCACTGAGCCAGTTAATGGCAAGACACGGTTTATTTCATCAATATTTTCTTGAGTAAGCATGAGGATCACCGAAACAAGGGCTGATATTCACCAGCCCTTTAGTTTGCCTATTTTATTGTTTGTGTTTTTTAGCCAAGCTAGCTTTTAGCGATTTTGAAGCGGGTGTTTCGGTACGCTGGAACACATAACCGCCCTTACCTTCAACTTCATTCGCTGCACTCTCATAGGTGAACAACGTTTTCTTAGTTAACCCATGAGCATCGCCATTCGCATGACTATAAATGCCCGGTAACGCACTTCGGTGGTTATTAATCGCTGGGCGGTACGTAAGCGAGACATGAGAACCCGCACCAATGATTGTTGGTACTTCTTCATGCGTCATGCCTTTATAGGTTTCGTTGACCACTGATTTACCAGTAACAACATTATCACTGCTCGTTGTGATCGGCTTACGGATGATTGATGCGACATCGCTTGAGTAACTTAGCGTAATGCTTGGATATTCCGACTCACGGATACCGTAGTAAGTTGACATTTCATTGTACAGAACATCAATAAGCGCAATAAGCTCACTTAAATTATTAACTGGGATTGGCTTACTTGAATCATGCTCAATAGAGTTTTTATTGTTGAACATGCCAGCATTGCCAAACTTACCAAGGAAGTGCTCACGGTCATACTGCATCAACATGCGATTAAGAATGCCAGCGTTAATATTTACATCATTCACCTCCTGCATGTTTGAAAGTGTGAATTCAACATGCACTGGTTGGCGATGGTAGCTGAACTCAACTTCACGTCCTGACGCCTGTGTGTATTCTGTGCTCGATGGTGTCAACGCTTCCGCAAACTCCTCTTCTGGAAATTTTCCGTTTAAATCATAGTTAATATGGACCACAGAAGATTGACGCAACTTACCGTCATAATAGCTAACTGTGTTTGCTGCAAGATTTGATGTGTACGGGTTATATGTGAGTTTATTTGAGCCCATTACAGCACCGTTGTACTTACGCTCAACCTTGCCTTTTGTGATGATATTTGTAGCCATTTTTGTAATTCCTGTTGATTGCAAAAGAGCCATACCAGGGAAACCGGCACAGCTCTTTTTGATTGCTATAAGTTGTTGGCCACATCGTTCGAGGTGGCATTAATGATTGCTAATTTACTTCTTTGGCTTAGCTTGGTTTTTTGATGTTTCGGAAGGTTGCTCAGACGCTTGAGGTTTAGGTGCTGCGGATTTTGGTGCAACCTCAACCCAACCAGCATCTTGACGACCATGTGGGGCTCCATTTTCAGGAGCTTCTTCAACTGCACCAACAGAGGTTGCATCAAGTGTTACCGCACCAGTTTGACCATTCACCGACAACACACCACCAGAGCTACCTGCAGGAGCCAATCCGCCATATACGTTCACCAATACACAGTTAGGAATTTCATTACTATTTTCATCAAGGCCAGTAATATCTAACTCCTCAATGTCACCACTAACAGGTGTTGAATCCGCAGCACCAATAGGAACTAGCTCACCAGTGGCGTTATCAACAGCGAACCCATTACCTTCAGCTAAGACTTCACCTTCTTTAACGCGAAGGCATACAGCCTCAGCCTTACGAACAACGCCAGTAACACCACGAGTGTTATCTAAATCAGAAACAGCAAAACCAAAGAATTTAGTGCCATCAAAAGGCACTACATTCATTTGCTGACTAGGCTTTGTATCAGACGATACGGCACATCCAGCCTTCAACGCACCAGTAAACATTACTGAGCGAATAACATCGCTGTTACCGCGTAACTTCGGCATTCCAAGAGGTACAACACGAGACATAATTTTTCTCCAGATATAAAAAAACGACCAAACGATCGCCATTAAATGCTTAATCCAATTTATTGTTATTCAGCGGCACCGCTAACGTTTTCCCCCTGACTGAAACGCTGCTCATATTTTTCAATAACAGAGTCCCCTTTACCGCCACTTGATTGATTATCGCCTTCCGCTAAACGTGTTTTATTAAACACAGCTCGCTGAACTACAGGCCATGTTTCATCACGATTAATCGAACGCTCTGATGCATCAACGATGTTCTTTTTCACCCATAAGCGATCTTTTTCTTCTAGCACATCAACGTTTGCTTCATTTTTGAAAAACGCTTGAGCAATCGCAGCAGTAATGCCCTGTGTTTTTTCATCTGTATTTTTTGCCCACTTATCTACAGCAGTACGGATATCTGCGATATTAAAGAAATCGGGGAAACTGGATTCATTTTCATCAACGAACTTATCAAATGTCATTTCTAATCGAATAAGGTCCTCTAGTGCTTTTTGTTTTTCAGCATCCGTCTGCTTATTTAACTGCCGCTCTTCAAGCTGCTCAATAATTGACTTCTCTTTTGTGTCTTTACTTACATTCAATACATCACCCGAACTTTTAAGTAACTCAAGCAATTTAGTAACGTCAGGCTGCTCAGTATGTTGTGACTGACTACCTGATAATAACTGCAACAACTGGGTATTAACGTCTGGCTGGCTGTTTGGCTGAGAACCACCAGCTAGCAATGCTAATAGCTGCTGATTCACATCAGGTTGCTGGTTGCCGCTAAGTAGTTTCAACAAATCTACCTGTTGGTTATTTTGCTGACCGCCGCTCAACATATTCAGTAATTGTTGCTGTGGGTTTTGCTGACCACCGTTTAACAACTGCATCAATGTGTCTTGCTGATTGCTTTGCTGGCCAGATAATAATTTAGCCAGTGGATTTTCATTGTTATTTTGTGACTGCAATTGAGCACTCAGCAATTTAAGTAATAATTCATTCATTTTATTTCCCTCTGTTTATTTTCTTTAATTCGTTTTGAATATGTTTATCACCGGATATTATTTGCATCCCACACTGACAGCCGTAATCGACACCAAGGCCTAGTTTGCGAGCTTTTTTGATGGACATTGTTTTACCGTACTGTAATGCGTGATTAACCCGATGCTCGGTCGCTGATGAAGGTAGCCACTTAACCATGATTTCGTCGGCTTTTTTTGAATTAGCCAATGAATCCATAACCTCGTTACTAATCGTTCCAGCCATGGTGTTTTTTAGGTTTGCAGCAAAATCGATAGATTGCTTATTTTTCGATTTATCAAGCCGTCTGATGGTCTTGTACGCGTTAGACTTAGCGCCAGTGAGGACCTTATATTTTGATATTACTTTTAACTGCTCTCTTTGCATCCCTCCACGTTCGTTATATATCCGCTGAAAATCGACACCGAATAATTCAAGAAGATTTTGTGCTATTAGATAGGGAAATACCGTAATCATCTAAAGACATGTATTGAGATAATATCCTGCGCTTTTCATCATCATTAATCAGTGATGACATTTCGATAGATGTCATGAAGTCAGACAATTGCGGCAAATTTTCAATGTCTGGTTTCACATCAAAATCAGCACCGAATACGGACTCAAATACCCCCCGTAAAATTGAGTTAAATTCATAAATCGAAGCATTCCTGTTTTGCTTACGATCACCTTCCCCTGTACTGCCTAGACTGGCGGCAATCTCACCGTTAACAAATGACATTGGTCGCCCTGTCGCATTACAGATAAGCGAAAATGCAAAATGAAGCTGACTAACTGCAGGCTTTGTATCAACGGTTGGCATTTCTACTTCTGACTCTGAATCAATGTAACCTGCTCGACCTTCCTCTAAAGCTTGGTTAACTTGCTTTAACTGTGTTTCAACCGCTAGCAATACTTCTCTATCTGCAATCAAATCACTCAGGTCAGACACCTTAAACAAGATTGCACCACCGACCTTAATCAACCGAGCCATACCGATAATCGAGTCAAATACCATTCCGTAATATTCTTCAAGTAACTCAGTGCGTTCATAATCGGTGAAATCAATTTCTAACAAGTCAGCGTCTTTCTCTTCCCCCTTATTTGGTAACTCACTAAAGAAATAAGCTTTTGTTCGACCTTGCATTGCCTTCTTTCGCAAGATTAATGAGCTAGAATCCGCCATAGCATCAACGATGTAATGAGCAAGCCCACATTTAAGCTTTGGTGTATGCGAATCGTAAACCGTGCGTGAGAAGTCAGAACGCGAAATCTCTTTCGGAATATCAACAATATCCAGCGTTGAGAAAATAATGCGTGAATATAGGGCACGAATAGCGATTTCAACATAACGTTCACGGATCATTCGCCATGGGCTAACCTCTGTACCAATAGGAAGAGAACTAGGATCTTTCTTTCTAATCCTATCCCACCAGCTATCACTTCCTGTCGCGCTTTTAGTTTTTGGTTTTTCAGCTTTATTACCGCCGAATAGCCCCATTACGCAGCCCTCCTAAATTTCATTTTGTCAGATACGATACCAGCACGAACGGCTGCGTTAGTGAGTGAATCGGGAGCATCATCATAATCAGCCTCAATGTTGTATTTGATACAGTGCTCAAGCCATGCCTGATTACTCCAATTTGAAACAAACGTTAAATTAAGCATTGTCAGAAACGCACCTACACGAAATATCCGATCCTCTTTGTTACCTGAGGTATTCCTACCAATAGGCACTAATCCATAAGGCTCAAACAATTCAATAGGCACACTGCCAACACCGTTTGATTCATAATAAAATTCATGACATTCAAACTCGTTTATTTTTGCTGCGATTTCATCTTTAGCGTTATTCCATGCTTGATGCCAACAATGCCCCCACGCAAACACACGACCATCTATTTGAGATATAAACGTCAATGCCGTGTAATCACCACCTTTGAAACTTGGGTCCAAGAAGGCTACACAGGGAAGCTTGTATCTATCATCATTTGCAGCAGTCATTAACGGCACATCCATAAATGGATAACCTGAAATTTTAGGTGACGGCTTACCTAGCCAAACATGGTCGTAATAAATCTCGCCAAATTCAGCCATAGCCTGTTCAAGCAATTGCTGATCTTGAAACTCAGGAGGCAGATCGAAAATATTGATGTGCACTTCACGAGTGGCATCACCATACGTCCGTGTTTTTGACAGGATAGGATCGACCGCAAAGTTGGGATTCATTGCAAACAAGAATCGACTTTCAGCAATATCAATCTCGGTACCACCAGTTAATGCATCAAGCACTTTCTGGTATTCATCTGTGAACTTAACTGAGCCCTTACGGTTAACGGTAGGGAAAAGAACGTTGAGCGAATCCTCTGACGCATCCTGCGCCTCATCCATAAACACAAAGCGAACCTTATGCTTACCCTTTATCTTGTTCACTTGAGAGAATTGTGTTTTACCACCCGTAGAGCGCAAACCAGTGAAGCCAAACTCAACACCAGTTAAACGATTACGAATTCGGTTCTTATCAATTTTGAAGAATTTCGTTAAATTCGCTTGATCGATTAAATCAACAATTACCGAATAGACGGAATCATCAATAGAATTTTGAATTTCACGTAAAAACAAAAACAGTGAATTCTCATATTTTAAATCAAATGATTCCTCTATTAGAAAACACACTATTGCAAACGTCTTACCAGAACCCCGCCCACCTTTGAGCACAATATACTTAGCAGCAAGATCCCCGAAAAGATCCCGATAAATTTGAGGAATTAGAAATTTTTCCCTCAGGCTAATTAATCGTCTGCGGGCTTGTTCCCTTTTTACTTCAAGTAAGCGCTTCTTTTTACGTATTGTAGATAATTGAACAAGATCCCCCATCACATCACCTCGTAACGGGATATATCGGCATCAAGCTCAGCATCAAGAGCCGCTAATTCCTCATCTGTCAGTTCTTCTATTTCAGAAGACTCTGTGCCTGCTGTTTTATAGTTGGTTCTGTATTTTTCAGGATTTCCCGCACCAAGTAAAAACATCAAAATACCAGCGTGTCTCTTTCTGACTGGTATCGTTTTCTTTTTTTTTGTTTTAGGGTCAATTACTGTTTTGTAATCAACTTCTCCAATATAGGCCATCTCATAAGCAGCAGACTCAAGCTCCTCTATACGCTCATCCATGATTCCATTAAACCGAGCAGCAAAATCAGGATCTTTCTTTTTATATTCGTAGACACTAGGACGAGAATAACCCGCAGCTTTTGCCGCTTTGGTAACAGAAACTAATGGACTGCTCTCCAATGCCTCAAAAAAACGCTTATCTCGTGCTCTTGTCTTTTTGGTTCTTCTCGACACCGGAATCTCCTAAAAACAAAAACCAATAAAATCACCATGGCTATCATGTCTGGGTTGTCTGGATTTATGTCAAAAAAAATCGACCCAAAAGGATCGATTCTCTAACGCTTTAATTCTACTTATCTACATGTTTTAACTCATCATCTCTCCATTTAACCTCAATCAACAAAATTTGCTTAAAACCTTTAAGCGTTGATTTTCGACATTTTAATGAAGTGCTGAAAAACTGAATGAGGCTTCCTTTGGATTCATGTACATACTCTTTGTTCTGTTGTATTGCCTGATCAACTTCAAGCAGTGCTCTTTTCATACCTGCCAATTCTAAATTTAAAATTGTGGTTTTCTTATCTTTTGACATCATTATCCCTCAAACAAATAACCACAGAACTCACCTATCTGAAACCACTGTGTAAATGATCTCAGTAACTCAGGGTTAACTGGCCTTTGTACTCCACTTAGGGATAGTTCTTTACTCAATATGTCATCAGGCTTACACCCAGCATCTAGTTTATTCACTAAATTAAGGCGATTTATGACCTGACCGCTATACCCTGAAAATGATTCGATTTTATCAACGATTAAGACCAATCCGCCTTTTCTCGTTTTTTTCATCAATTCGATAATCAAAGATGAACGCTTACTTACTGGTACAAACATCATCGAGAGGAACATTACACAAACATCAAATTCCGGTATTTCGAAGTTCTCTATATCAGCAATGGTTACTATCCCTACACCATCAAAGCACTTAGCCATTTCCTCTGAATTATCCACGTTTATCACTTTGGCGTTTCTTGCTTCAATTTCTTCACTGCATGCTTTTGTGATATTTCCCGTTGAACACCCTAAATCCAGCAATACGCCATGGTCTGGTAAATAGTTCCTAGTGAAGTGTGCCGTCATGCTTGTAGCGATGTTATACCAGGGGAGTTGTTCTCTTACGTGATTATCAAACCCCTCGGCAATCTCTGAGCTTTTAAATGTCCATTCCTTTGGTATCTTCATAGCTCTACACCTAAACGCTTGCTATATGCCTCTATAGCGTCATCCACCAGCCCCATACGTGAATCATCGGGATAAGGTAAATTAAACTCGAATTCTATAGCGCCTCGAAGATCCTCTAAAATTGAGGCTCGATCAGGTGTCATGCATACGGCTCTAACGTTATTCAGCTTATCCACCACATTCACGGTTTTAAAATATCGCTTAAATAACGCATAAAACTCAGTAGGAGTATGGTACTTCTGCACTTTCGGCTTTTCCTGAAAATCACCTATTGTTATTCCCCCTTCGTAATCAAGGGAAAACGTTGCGTAGGTTGATTGACGTTCTGCTAGTGCATCCATGCCCTGTGTCATCTTTAAACTTGTACTGCCAGTTGCTGAACTCGCACAAGCGTATAACCGAGTACTGTCACTACATAGCGCAGCACACAAACAAGCGATCTTTTGGCGATCACCTTCAAATGGCACACTGTTTAATACTGAGCTAATAAATACCGAGGTGAATTTTTTCCCGCTTTTTACGGTATCAATAAATTCTCGCGCAATTTTCACGCTTTCGGATTTATTGATTTCGTTATTCTCACCAAGGCGGAATGGTTCAAAGGGCGTTACGTTTACCCCTATAGATCGTAGAATTTTGGTTTCCGTTAAATGCCCAGCCCCAAAATCAACAACTGATCGCCCATGCGTTCTTTTCCATAATTTTGCGTTTTCTGGCTTAGTGACATCAAAGTCTTTTGAACGGGATGATGGCGCCACAGTGAATAAGAACCCCTGTCCTAACTCAGAACGTGAACGCCTTGCCCGCCTAAACGAGTTATAGCGCAATAGATCCTCGTAACGATTGTGTATATCAAAATCCATACTGAGCATGTTTAGCATGGCGTGGCTTAAATCTGCCTCGTCATAACTGATATAAACTACTTCAATCGTTTTCCAGCCTTTCTCTGCCGCATACTGCAAGCGACCAATCCCATTTACTACCTTGTTGTCAGGTGTACACACGATAGGCATCTTAATTTTTTTGCCATAAAGCAGTCGGGCCATGTTACGAGCGTAATTTACCCAGCAACCAGTATTAGCATTAGTTAGCTTGAGAACCGATACAGCCCTAGCATGTAAACAACGGTAAAAATCTTTTGAGGTGGGATCTTTATCCACGACCTTACTCGCGGCTGATTCTAGGTTAATTCTGGCTAGTGCTTCCGTCATATTGACTGGCGTGTCTGCCGCACCTAAATCATTGGTACCACGATTGAAGGCAATGTTTATCGCTTTACGGTCAGCAAGTGACATTTCATCAGTGTAATCACACGGGATCTTAGTTAACCCCATTCTTTCTGATACATAATGCCGCTGATGCCCTGATAATATTTCACCATTTTTCGAGCAAAATATAGGAAGTAGAAAACCGAGCTTTCTTAGCGATAGTTCTAAAATGTCTAAACGCTGAGGATCTGCCTTGCGCGGGTTATACGTTGACGGGTTTACGTCATCAATAGAAACTAGCTTTACCATAGCTGCAACCTCCGCTTAATTTCTTCGGTTACATTTTCTTTGGAAAAACCAGCAGAGTTTCTAATGTCGTCCTGCCAGCGTATGTACATTTCTCTCGGGATCGGGATTGAATATTCGCCAATGGTTAACTTTGTGTCAGCTTTATTTACTGTTTCGTCACCGTCTTTAGCGTGTCCATCAGTGAAGCTAGACGGTTGAAATTCCGCAAAATCAAGATCTTCAATGTTATCCAATGCCAATAAATCAATATTGAAACCATCAGCCTCTAATTGCTCAATTTCCTGTAAAAGCAAATCTTCGTCCCACTTAGAACCAAACGGGAGTGAGTTATCAGCAATCACATAGGCTGCTTTTTGAGAATCAGACAAGCCAGCTAGAATGATGCAAGGCACAACTTCCATCCCGATAAATTTCGCAGCCTCCCAGCGACCATGACCCGCAATGATCATGTCAGATTCATCAATTAAAATAGGATTAGTAAATCCCCATTCTTTTATTGATGCTGCAAGTTCACTGATATTTTTTTCATCATGGATATTGGGATTTTTTTCGTATTCCTGCAAATCATGCACAGATTTATGTACGTATTCGTGGAATTGTTCTTTTTTTGCGTTTTTTGTCATGGTGATATTCCTAGTTTTTCTCTAGAATTCCACCGCACTCTGCGCAGAGAGCAGTGGGCTTTAATCTTACCCATGACGCATAGTGTGGGTTGGTGGCTGTTAGGTGTTCCAGCACTTAACAGTCGCCCACTTTCCATGATTTAAACCTTTTGCAATCAAATTTTTTATACCCCAAGGCGTGACAATCCAACCGTAGCAATCAAAATGTGCGGTACCGGCTTTAACCAGGGAGTGATTTTGCAATCAATTGCTTTTCTAGTTTCACTCAATGAATGCAACTAGAAAAACAACAGGTATAAAAAAACCCGCGCAATGGCGGGCTTTAACTTTTAACTAACTACTAACTAAGCAGCTTTATCTAACTCTTTAGGCTCACTATCCATTAAGCCTTGAAATTTATCAAAGGTAGCAGGATCAAAAAGTGAAACAGATTCAATTTGTGACGTCGGAATAACGTTACGAAAATCATATATAGATAAAGGCTTACTCTTAGGGCCAATGTCATTATCTTTATAATGATTTATGTAACTGTGCACTTCTTTAAACACAAGCGTATCTTTATCTCTATAGCCGCTCATGATTGGGATTATCTCAACGTTCTCAAAATCACCATGCTCAATCCTTGTCGATGCTGCCATACCTACGTAAACCTTCCTAGAGGATAAGCTGACCAGAACAAGCATCTTTCTTGTCATTGCGTCAAAGAACACCTTTTCCATTAAGTCACTATTGGCAATTTTACGCATTTCTTTAAGGCGTTCTTCCTTTACTTTCATTTTGCGCTTCGAGTGAATGCCAGCAACAAGCGAATACGCTACTGATAAGAATCCGATAATAAGCATATCTAGCCTAAAATCAAAAAATCTAGCTTCTGATAAACCAGAATAGAAATCGAAACTATCATAAGTCATGAAGACTTGCGGAATATTAAACACAAAAGACAAAACGTCTAGAAATAAATAGAGCGCCACGCATGAAGCCATTCCGCTCATAACAAACCATAACCCCCAAGATGCCACATGGAAGTATGAATCCCAGCCAGTAGACCTTTTTTGTCTAATTCTGGCTGGTAGGTGCATGTTAGTAAAAATAAAGCCGCAGATTAACAAGAAAACTACATATAACACTCCCATCAGGCAGCAACCTCAGCCCTTGAGAGGTTTACCTTTTTTCTTGCTTTCTCCTCTTGAGCTTCTATTGCGTCCAAGTGACTATTAAACGCCTTGTAGACTTCCTCATTCTCAAAGTTAAGAGACATATTCCCATCATCATCAATAAGCATTTCTGGGTTTTCGTCACATTCTTTATCTGAAAATTTAGCTTCTAATTTTTTCGTTAGCTTCTCAGGATCAAGCATGTATTTAAGGAATTTTTTAACCATAACAATCTCCATCCGTTTGATTGCAACTATAGACATACTAGCCCAATACCAAAATTTTGCGAAATTCTCACATCACAACTAACGGTATGCAATCGAATTTTGATGAAAAATAAGGTTTTCTTGCAGTAAAGCAACTTTCTGTAGGCTTCAATTGCTTTTTAACAGCACTCAACTTGAACGCTGTGAGAAAACAACTCAACTAAACATCTTTTCTTCTGCCGCTACACAATCAAACACTCTATCCATCATGTAACCAACCAAATAAGCTATATGCCCATTACCCGTATTTTCCTGAACAACTAACCCAACTCTATCAGCGATAAAATCAGCTATGTGATAACACTCATGAGCAGCATCAGATACATTTAACGTGTAACTTCTGTGAGGGAGCCACAAAGCTAAATTCCCATTTTTCAATATAAAGACCGAACCACCAGCATCATCAGAAAAATCCAGATCGAACTTCTTTACCAGTGCCTCCTTATCAAAGGAAACAAATACAGTTGTTTTGTATATGTCTATATGAACTTTATGGATGATTGATTTCAACGTAACCTCCTGCAAATAACGGGAATAACAACGACTGAGGGTTGTTGTTTTTTTCAATCAGATTATTTGTTTCAAAAAACTCTTCTAATCACACCTTTTCTTCTCGACACTTTGTATTATCCCTCTGCTGTTTCTTGACTAAGCACAGGTATAAGACACTGAAAAAACAAGTCAGATCGTTTCACTTAACACTACATTTACAATCGCAGGTATAGTGGCAGTCAAGACTAGAAGATCATCATATATTGTGTTTTCATCTATCGCATCAGCATAAGAGACAGCCCAACATCGGCACTTAAGTAAACATTATGCAGTCTGGATTAAGCATTAAACTGTGTTTGTTGTGCTTGAATTACAACAAACATAAAGGAGCATTAATAATGGCTAAAACATCAATAACTTCTGAGGTATCTCAAGCAATCGATATTAAACATTGGGGAGTATTTGGCGCAAAAGAAAGGGCCACCTACAAGATAGATGACCCTAGAGACTCAATTACGCAGCCCTTATTGGTGTTGTCGCACCAAATAAGGGGGATTGGCATTGGTAACAATGCCTAACTGGTCAATACGGAAAAGCTTATGAACCAGATGATCTATATCGAAAACTTGAATGTTGACGGGCAAACGTTAACCATAGTTTTCATTGTTGCAGCCTTAGCATTTAAAGCATACAAACACTTTAAACGCTAGACAACTAAGCTCGCTATTACAAGTAGCGAGTTTTTCATTATACCACTCAATACACGAAAATGAACTGGATAAAATACAGCCCATAAAGCAAAAAATACATTTATCGATTACGCCCTGCCAACTGAATAATCTTGTCTGCGTCCTTATTCATTGTGCTTTCTGGACGTTCCTTTAACAATTTAGCCAGCCATTGAAGCAAATCAATAACTGTCTCCGTTGCTACCTTGCGTAAAACGCCCTTAATACCAGCTACTATAATTCCCTTCATTAGTGCCTCTCTATTGTTAATGTTGCTATTTTCTTTCCAATCAATGCCGTTAATTGATCAAACGCATTATGACTATTTGCTACGCCCAACCATTTAAATTATAAAGAATAATATTTACCGAATCATAGTTGCTCATTGAAAACACCACGACACTGGCAAGCAAACCAAGTAAGCCATAAATTACAATTCGCGTAATTAATGGATTCAACTTACACCCCAAAGCGACGATAGAAATATTCGGTTATTTTTGAAACATAACCTGATGTTTCTTTCGCATGACGACCCGTGATAGATGGTAAGCATTCCATTATTTGCGAATACTCCATACCACCATCACAAACCTTTTGAGCTTTATATAAATTGCCTCGCCCAGCGTTATATCCTGCGAAGCCAAGCTTAACCCAGCTTTCAAATGTTCGATTCTTTGTTTGCCACCCGTTGAATTGTGTACGCATATAGTAAGCCTGAGCTTCAAGCGCATAGCGAGTATCAAACGGAGTGCTGTCCTTAGGCACGACACCAGCTTCAATCATATCCTGCCATGTAGCAGGCATAAACTGAGCGCAGCCCATAGCTCCGACTGGTGATACAGCATTACAATCAAACGCTGATTCTTGCTTAACTTGAGCCCAACCAAGCCCCCATGGTACTGACGGATTGTATTGTGACCAATAAGCCTTTATCAGCTTGTCATAACCCGAGTACGCCTGACAAAAGGACGGCAATAGCAAGCAAGCGACCACCAGCATAAAGCGCAGTCGCTTTAGGGCTGAGTAGTATTTTTTCCAAAATTTCATCATTAAATGATTTTCCAGACAATCGATCAAAACCACGCGGGATCAGAAATAACAATGAAACCGCAATAAGCAATTTGAAAAATAAATAATAAATTGGTAAAAACATTAACCTCTCCGTTCGTAAATAAGTCGAAGCAAGCCCAATGCAACGCCAGCAAGCCCAACAGATAAACCAATTATTGTTGTCACGTCCGAAACTAATAAGACATAATTCCCATTAAATATATCTAAAATAGGTGAGCTTAATAAACTATTCGGATTAGCAGACGAACTATATACAGACGCGCCAACAACTGAGCCGGATGTTACACCCGTAACTACATTTGTTGTATTTGACATGTTAAATCTCAGACATAAAAAAAGCCACGAATGCGACTTTGTATAACTAGATATTAAAATAACCAGCTTAGAAAAATACTATAGTAAAGTGTCCCAACTGTCAAACGAGCGAGGTAAAATAAGTGAACGATGATTTTTTAATAATATTCTTGGAATCATTCGACTATACCCATATTTAAAAGAAACCTCCCGAAGTGAGATACTATTATATGCACCAAGATCGCCAAACAAATTAATTAATTTTGAAATTGCAAATTCAACCGCTTTTATTGAAACATTGATTTTTTCCGAAATCTCCTTATTTGAATTGCCTATCATTATTAAATATAAATACATTTCCATTTTTTTAGTCAATTTTACAATCATCATATCACTGCCAACGACGTAGGAATTATCACCTCGTGACAGCATTGCACTCATCAATGGCTTTGATAATACGCTCATAAGTGTTGAAACATGCCACATGTGAAACTCAACACCTATGCTATAGCCACTTGGGCCCGTCATTAATTTTTTGTGCGTAACGTATGCATCATCTCCATGTGAAAAATGATTAACATCCAATACAAACTGAGAGTTCCCAGTTTCAATCACAGTCATATCCTGCTTTCGATACTCATTTGCAAAATCAGATGTACGGCAATTCATATCTGAATCCTTCAATCCAGCAATGTCCCGACCAACCATATTTACTAATTTTTTAAATTTATCATTCCCATAAATAAATATACCACACGTACTTTTTATACCGCATGGATGCGATTTTGTTGAATAGTGGAATTCAAGTGCACGAATAAAGTCATCATCAGTCATAATATATAATATCCCATACGCTAAGATTCGAAAAACTAGGGTAATACCCTAGGGAATATTAAAGCTATAACGATTAAAATATACGAAAGTGAAAACAGAGAAATTCGCCATGATGAACAATGATGCAAAAGAGTTGTTTTTTTTAATTAAAAAAATTGAGAAAAATATTAGCAATCAAGAAATCAGAAAATTCATCATTGAAAAAACAATGAAAAAATATGGCAGCGAAGTTATTGCTGAAATGATGGAACACACTGCCACATTGACTATGAAAGAAACCTTGTAATGTTAATAACAGCATCTCGTTCATACCCACTCAATATTAAGTGCAATATCTTGATGATGAAATCATAATCATGACGATTATTGAAATATGTTGTTTTTGGCAGCCTCAAAACAGACGCACGCAATCTGCCGCTAAAGATCAAAACACCTGTATCAAGGCATTTTTCACACCCCTTTCCTTTACATTGGCAAAAACCACGAACATGTTCTTCCATGGCTAATTTTGCAATACGAACTGAAAAATCATGACTTACATTATCACACACGCTCATAGCGACTCGCGCCAGTTGCAATGCTAAATAATTAAATGATTTTGGATCGGTTGTATTACTATACGCATAAATAATCCAAGCGGTGGCATCTCGGCTCAACCCAGACAACGCAGCCGCATAATCACAAGATGTATATAGCGGTGTCCCACCTCCCATTCCAGTATCAAACTTAACGGTTTTAACTCCAGCTTTGCTAATGCGCTCTAATACTTGATTATGCATACATCAGTTCCCCTTCTAACTCATTACACTTTCTTTCGTATTCCTTTCTTATCTCAAACAAGTCAGTTACATCATATTTCACTGGTCCTTGGTACAACTCAAGTGCTTCTACTCGCTTTATACCAATCTTTATAATTAACGCCAGTCGATACGCAATACGATTTCCCGATGCAAAGCCACTATTACAATCACGGCACTGAGCATGAACATTATCCTCATTAAATCGGAGTTCAGGAGCCGCCCCTTTTGATCGGTAATGCCCAGCATCCATTTCTTCAAAACGAAAATAACGGCCGCAACTAGGGCATGGTTCGCCATAATCTCTAAGTCGTATAAATCGGTTGAAGTACAATTCAGCTTGAGTTGTTTGATAGCTTCTTGACTGCTTCATACAAAACTCATTAGCTGATTTACAGCATTTTCCGCTTCAGCTTCATCGTCAAAAATCTGAAAAAGACTTTCACTCCATACAACGTTAAAGCAACCTTTATAAATCTTATTGAAATCTTCCTGAGCCAAATTTTCAAAAGAGACAGACCAGGGGCGTCTAATCACACCACCATTTGGCAATGTGACCGTTTCAAAAAAACCAGCGTCAACCATGATTTTATGGCGATAATTATCAGGACACTTATATGCCTCTGGATCAGCACGACGTGAGCGCTTTCTCGCCATTCGGTCAATCACATGCTGAGCTATGTCATTACCGAACTGATCGAACAACTCTGGCTTACCTGCTTGCTTGCAGAACTCACGGGCAACTTCTCGCGCAATCCAATCCTCTGGCTCACTAACTAACCGCATATACGGAGACCAATACATAAAACCAAGCTTCATCAGTGCAAAGAATTTACGATGATGCTTCAAGTTTCTAGCCTTACTCTTCGGTTTAATCGCCACGACACGACCAGTAAGATTCTTGGCTTGTTCCTGATCTTCATTCGTTGCATAGCTGACAAAACCACCGCCACCAATAACAGCTAAAATCTCATTGGGTTTTGTTCGCTTTTGAATTGATTGAGTCATCCCCATAACTCCTTTTTACGAGCTTTAATCTGGTCTAAAACACGGCTACGTTTTGCCTCAACCATTTTTGGAGATAGCTTTTTAGATTTAGGCTTTGGCAGCGGCTTAATTAGAAGGTCATCAATGGGCTTATTTGATTTCACTTTCTTACACACGATTTCGTATGAGTATTTAAAAAGCTTGAAAACATCACGCTCGTTTTTTTTGCGGATTGCAGGTTTACCAATTTGATCGAATGCAGCTAAGGTCGGTGCTGGTATCTCATTTCTAAATCCAGCCATGTAGATTGGCAATGATCGAAATGCGAACTCTGCATCAGGTAACAAAAAATCATCATTCGAATGACACCACGAAATGAATTTACCTACAGATGGGAAGAAATCAGATTCTGAGGCCCTCGCTTTCTTCAATCCGCTTTTGATTAGTACCAAATCCGTCACATCAGCCTCAATCAATCCCTTCACCCATGAACGCTTTGCATCATTGAGCTCTGTTTGATTGTGAAAGGTATTACGCCACGCAGGAAAAGCCGCGCATAATTCAGCAAAAATAAAATTGATATGGTTTATTGCATCAGAACTTGTTACTCGAGGGACTGCCTCATGACGACTATCGATCTCATGTTGTGTACCGTAGTTTCTAACAATCGGGTTTTCTTGAGTAAGCTCGCTTATTGATTTCATAGCTACATCCCTAATCCGTTATCAGCCCAATCCTTGCTGTAAATATCGATTTCACCTTGGCGAACTGGTTTATTCGTTCCCATCTGAGCAGTAAGTGTGTCCCACTGCTTACGTAATTTTTTAGGGCACTGGATATTCTCAGCCCAGAAGTGATGTTTATTTGCGAAGTTGAATAAATCGCAAATATCTCGATATGAGTATTTTTTTGATTGATTCATCAATCGAATATCGTTAGCCCATTCACACCAATTTGGATCAGGCGCTACAGGATTAACTTCAAGCACCCGCTTGTGAATCCACTGAGCCGTTGTGAGGTCATCAGCCCTGCCCCATTTCTTTCCTAACGGAGTTTGAATAACAGCATTTGGCTTGAGGTTGTCGGCAGAAGAATTCTGCGACGAAAATAGCTCTGTAGTCTCTGTTGTATTCTCTGTTGTATTCTCTGTTAACAAGTGATCAATCTGATCACTTGTGAAGTGCGCAGATTGATCACATGTGAAGTGCGCAGATTGATCACATGTGAAGTGCGCAAGTTGATCACCTGCAATTTCTTGTTGTGATTCTTGCATGTTGTCAACTTGATCACATGGGCTACACAAGGAATACCAAGCTGTTTGGTCCATTTTATTACTGAAAAATTTCCAACTTAACCTGTCTGACTTTATGTATTTTGACTTCTCAAGTGACTTTAATACTCTACGGATTGTAGGGATTGACCAGAACGGAAATTCGACCTCCCACTCATCAGCAGTTTTATGCATCCATGCTTTACCTTCATACTCATACTGAGCACGATCAATCCAATAGCTAATTTGCTGTAAAACTATCGCTTCATTCAAACCGATTTCACTAGCTAACCTAGGATTTACAACCAAAGGTTTATCAACAAAAAGTAATTTCCTTATGTCATGATTTCTTGACATTGTTAATTCTCCCGCGCAAAGTAATTGCGCAATTTAAAATGATGCGACACCCCAAAACCGTCTTCTGCTAAAAGGCGGATTTTTCGTATTCTCTTTGTGCTTTCAAGAGATGGATGCACATCCCCTTAAAGACATCTACTCGCTGACCAGCAATAACTAGCGTCATAATTTTCCCGCCACCTCTCACCTCAATTTCAATAGGAGCAGTAATCCGGACACGCTGCGTTACCGAATAATCAAACTCATTGATCTCACCTTTTTTCATTGCTTACTCTCACTTTGTTCAGGGTATAAATCGATCAATAAATCCTCAGCACTAACACCAATCAATTGAGATAAATGAAGTATGTGTTTTGAGCTGGGTTTGGTTTTCCCATTCATCCACTTACTCAAAGCCGCTGGCTTACAATTAAGCTTTTCTGCTATTTCAAGGCGGCTCATTGACTTATCAAGTTCTTTTAGTAATTCCATAAATTTCCACAATTAACCAAAAACAATAATAAATTAACTAAAGTTAACTTAAATGTTCCTAGTGGAAATTGCAAGATAAATGGTTAACCATGTATAGTATTTCCAAGAGGAAAACACATGAACCTAAATACATTTGCTGAGCGTACAAAATGGGCAAGAACGCAGGTTAATCCTGCGTTATCACAAAAAGCTCTAGCCAAATTAATTGGCGTAACACCAGCTACTATCAATAAAATAGAAAGCGGCGCTCTAAAGAGCACAACCAAGCTTGTTGAGTTGGCGGAGTGCTTAAACGTTGATATAAACTGGCTTAGTACTGGGTCTGGCTCACCAGAAAAGAGTACCGTAAAACTATTAAAGCTAAGTCACCTTGAAGACACGCTTGATAAGCTTGGTTTGAATGATGACGAGCTATTGAGAGTTGAGAAAGCAGCTCTTGATGAAGCAATGAAGATTATTTTAGAAAAGAGATAACATTAAGAATTGTTGAAAACACCTCACTTTGAGGTGTTTTTTTTTGCTCGTATAAAATCTTTTTGGAATATTTATTACCCAAAGTATTGATCAAGGTTTCCATTTGGAATACATTAAGCTTCGTCAACACGACAAAGCTCTTTAACATTACGGACAAAATTTTTAAATCATGCGCCCTGCTATCGTGGCGCTAAGTTCTTTACCGAATGAAGGTAAAGAGTAGTAACGAAAGTAACACGGTCGCCCGTTACGGTGTGGTGACTGAGCTGGTAGCCTCACCAGTATCTTAGTGGATTAGAGGCAATCAATAAGCGCACTGATCTTTAATTGTTATTAGTTAGTGCTACTAGCAATAGTCCTTAGTCAGAGTTTGGTTAGTGCGTTTATTAATTCTAGTGCCCACATTAAGGGGTCATTAAAGAGCGTTATCCAAACACCCCATCAAGCGATCCCCACCGCTAACTCCAAAATATTGCGCTCTTCTTAATGACTGCCTTGAAAGAGGGAAATCATGAAATACGTACCAACTCAAAACGGTTTATATCTCGTTTTTTCTAAAGGAAAGTTCGTGTGTTACGCACCACAACTAACCAGCGAGGAAAAGCGCCAAATCCGAATGCATATTCTCATTAAGAAACTCCTTAAAGAAGATAACGGCAGTCACTTAATTTAATTCCAGTAACGGAGAAACGCACATGGCTATTAAGCATTTCATCGCATCTTGTCGCTCAAAAAAAACCAAACACCCAGATGGTGAAATCATTATTAACATTCCAGTCGTAGCAAACACTATGGCAGAGGGTAAACAGATTGTTTGGGGTGAATTAGCCGCCGCAGACGAACACGGCAACTCTGAATACTTCCAAATTCCAGCGCTAAAGAAAATCACCGAAGAGGAATATAACGAGCTTACTATCGTTGATGAGTCGAGTGATTTAGAAGCTGAAAACGAAAAAGTAGTTGAAGATGATAAAGAGTGGCCAACCGTCAATAGCTCTGGATTCTATCCGAAAGAAACAGAAGGCTTACTTCGAGCATCATTCACGCTAAACGATAACATTGCGGAAATTGCCGCACTCGAAGCAAAGAAAGATGTTTTTGTTTACGGATACCGTTACATGTCAGGACCGCAATCAATAGTTAAACCGACCAGTCATGATAATGGTGAATACCCTAACATTGAGGAAGCCTTACAAACCGCAGTAGAAACCATCAATAACATTGCAGAGTTTCAAGCTGAACACGGAGCAGAAAGCGATCAAGCTTTTGCCAACGAGGTTATGAGTTACGACTTTGAAACGGAAATACTCAGCCAACTTGAAATCGATGATGAAAGCGAAGATCAACTAAGTATTGATGATCAAATAGGCTCAACACTTGAAGGACAAATTGATATTGATGTTTGCTTACTGCAAATAACAGATTCCCTTTCTGCTCAATTAGCTGTTATAGAAAAAAAACCTAATGAATGGTTCTTTTCTTACCAACTTGAAAACACCGAAGATAGAACTAAAGATAAAGGCAACGTTAGAGATTTTTCGATAGATGCAAAATCAACCCGAAAGAACGCAATTACCCATGCAATGGGGATGGTCGGAAATTGGCTTTACGAGTTAAAAGAAATGCAAGAAGGCATGAAGTTCTTTAAACGAAATGCTGTAGAAACTTTTGATACAAATATAAGCCATCAAATTGTTATTAACTTAGATAAAGCGGGATCGTTAATATCAGAAGAAATGCAGCGAAAAGTAAACAGCGTTGCAAAGGTATTTAAAGAAGCTCCAGCTTACACCCCTGCCACCATTTGGGAAGAAAGAGCTTACGGGATATTAACTGGATTAGATAAAGCCGATTACTCAAAAGAGCAATACGAGGAAATGGGCGAAAAGTTAATGGCTGTATTTGGTGAGCTTGATAAAAACATAGATGTTGAATATGCAATAAAAGCTTTTGTTGATACTGAGTGGGACGATGCAAACACAGCCGTTAAAACGATGCTTAATCTTAGAATGCTCCGCGCATTCGTTAAAGATGAATGTATTAAAAAGCCAGTTAAAAAGCATGACTCACTTTGCATCACAAGCGTTGGAGATACAGACAAACCCGCCTCCAATGACGATACAAAACAGGAAACGCCACCGAAAACAGATCCTTTAGGTAATCAGGTTAAAAATGTAAATGACAAACCTGACAACGAACAACCTAAGGTTAAAGTGGAAAAGCCGGAAAGCTTACCACCAGCCAAGGAAAAACAAGTTGATCAAGAGAAATCGCAGAATACAAACGAACAACCGCAAGATCTTAAACAAGATCCACCAGCGGAGAACGAAAGCAGAAATGCAGAAACGGAAAAACCAACAGTTATTGAGCTCTCCCCTGAACTGATTGAAAACCCCAACATGGGCTTATGGGCAAAAGGTTTTAAAACAGACCTTAATTTTACCAAGCTTGATAATAACAATCGCCTATCAATAAAAACCCAATACCGAATACAGAAAGCGACTGAAATATGGGGGCCAGTTGGTATTGGTTGGGGTTACAAAGTCATACGTGAATGGACAGTGCAAGGCGCTCCAATAATCATGAATGGCAGTATTTCAGAATTATTTACTCAAGTTCATAAGTGCGAAATTGAATTTTGGTACATGCACGAAGGTGCTAAAGCAACGCTTACCTCATATGGCGATACCAAGAAGCTCTACATGGCGCAAGGTGGTTATTTTGTTCATGACGATGAATGTGAAAAGAAATCACTCTCGGATGCTTTAGGTAAAGCAATGTCACTCACTGGTATATGTGCCGATGTTTATCTTGGCTCTTACGATGATACGACTATACAACACCGCGCAGAAGTAGCCCAAGCAGCTGATAAGCAAGTTCGCACGATAGAGCAAACGCAAGAAATTACGCAAAAAGCTCTTACCCAAGCAGGTGGTTTTGTCGAAGAAATGAAAACCGCGCTTAATCTTTCTGAGATAAACATTCTCAAACAAAAATCACTGGCAATATTATCAGCCCTACCTACTGGTACTGACGAACAAAAACAAAAGAAATCAAAGGCTATTAAAAATGTGGATATTGCCTTCAATAACGCCTCTGAAAACTTGCAAGCCGCCAAAAAGGAATCAGTCGCATGAGCAAAGAATCTATCTACTCGATAACCAATGAAATTCAGGAATTTTTGTTAAACGCTGAAAAAGAAGGTTGGGATGATCAAACTATTGCCGACACGCTTATGGGGCTTGAGGGACCACTCGAAGATAAGGTTGATAATTATCTTAAAATAATCGCTAACAAAGAAGCGACAGAATCTGCCTTGAAAGAAGAATCCAAAACGCTCAACGAACGCTCAAAGGTTTTCGGTAATGAATCAAAGCGAATGAAAGGTGTATTACTTGAAATGCTTAACAAGCTCGACAAGCAAAACATAAAAGCCCCACACGGTACGATTGCAAAGCTAAAAGGACGAGAGTCAGTAAAAGTCGATAACGATAAGATTGACGATAAATACTGGACTTACGATACGGTTAAAACGCTCAATAAGCAGCAAATAAAAGCCGACTTAGAGAACGATATAAAAGTTGAAGGCGCATGGATTGAAACCAGCCCTGAGTCGCTATCTATCCGCAGAAAGTAAGGTGTTTAATGACTATACAACTAAGAATGGAGCCTCATTTGTGGGGCTCTTTTATTGAGTTTTTGAAAGCTCATAAGTACGAGGTTGTGAAAAGTTGCTCAACTAAACAACCTTATATTATTAACCACGTAGAAACCCCTGAATTATCACACTTCATTGAATTGAAACATGGATTGTGGATTATCCCCCTCGGGCTTTATTTCAAAGCTCTTGAGTTCTACAAATCCAACAAACCCGAAAAAGAAATACTCATACAAATCTGTGATTATTGTATGTATGAATTCTGTTTGATAGAGCATAATTGGTGTTGTCCTAAGTGCTCAACAAGCAACGTTCCCTTTTAACTCATGAGGCTAATAAATGGTAAAGCTTCCAGTTCTAAGAGGTTACAGAGTACAGCAAAAGAAAAAAGCCTACGCTATCCGCAATAAAGTCATAGATGCTTTCCCATGGGAACTCAACAAGCAAAGTGCTGACCTCATCCTTCTCGAATTGATAAAAATAAAAAATCCCACGTTCTTCATTAAGAATGAACATAGCTTATACAGAGGTGAAATCGAATATTGCCTGAACCAATATAAAGGAATGGTGAACGATGGATAACCAAGAACTTAACGACCTACGCGAACGCTGGCGAATAGTGATAACTCAAACCTGCAATGTTATTGGCTGCAAAGATTGTGATTTAAAGTGGGATGGAAGTTGTTCTTCAAATGAACTGCAAGAAAGAATCATGGCTATTGAAATGAAGGACTATGAATAAAAAATACGTCACCGCCCTATCAATCATCTCTGTCTTAATTTGGCTATCCATAATCAGCTATATGGCGATCAATTACTATGAAGATAATATCGATACAAACTCAACCCGAACTCTCTCACACTTGCGATAAGTGCCGCTGTGTATACGACCTTGGTGTAGAAGGTTTCAAGTGTCCAAACTGCAATGATTTCTACATCCCGTTCTAAGTGCAATCACTTTGCCTTCCCTCGAGGTCGACCAGGGAATTATTTTGCTATCACTCAGTCATTCCTGCAGTAACCGGTACAAACTTTTCTGCAATCAATAGGTGTTATATGGCACTCACTCTCAGACCTACCCCCTACGAAGAAAAGCTCATTGAAGATATTAAGCTGATCACCGATGAGAAGTCATCAAGCAAAGCAATCTTAAAAGGCTGTGCAGCTTTAAAGGTAACTTTGCGCGAACTTGAAGAAACCAAATCCCAGCTCTTTGAACAAAGGCAAAGAGCCAATAAATCAGAAAGAATACTTTCCAATATGCAACGCTCAATTAAGGATGTGATGAATTATCATGACTAACAAATTAGAACAAGAAACCTTCAAACCTCTGTTTATTTCCCGCTCAGACATTTGCGTGGTTTTAGGCATGAAACCAACAACTCTAGATGCTTTTATTTATCGAACAGAAAACTTCCCAGAGAAAAAAGGGAGAGGTAAATATTCCAGAAAACAATTTGATGAATGGTGCAAAAGTGAAGGGCTTGTTTAAGCCCTTCACTTGTACTGGCTCATATACGATTCAGATACTTTGATTCTTATAAATTGACGACATCAGACAAATTGTAAAAAATATATCGTCATATAAAATAGACGTCCCAAGCTTGTTATCACTGGAAGGTTTACTCTAAGTTGCTAAAACTCTTGTATCTTAACAAGCAGTGATGATCAGAGACTAAATTTAGGTTACTTCACGTTGAAAGCTTGCCAATGGATGAGCTGTGTTGAGTTTATAACTACGTAACTGATCTACTTCTTGCTGTATTGCTCGAAAGTGATTGGCAAGTAGAGAGAGAGCTAATAGCGCACTTAACCAACCAATTGGAGAAATGGCTGCTCGGAATACTCTATTGGCAATAGCGAATAAATGACAAAGTATCCTTGTCGCAGCAATGTAGACTTTAGAGTATGTTCGATACTGTGCCATATGCGTTGCAAGGATGTCGGCTGCAGCATTTGGGTCGAATATACAGTGTTGATCAAAATCTATCTCCTGACTGAGTATCACTGTGCCTATATGGCTACTCTGGGCTACCTGTCCCTGCAAATAGTGCAATCCTCCCTGAACAATATCGATGACGCGCACAACACAGATATAAGCCTCTCGGGCTTTATTTGCAATATAGCGAGCCAAGTTGGTAAACAGGTTGATGGTCCTCTTGACGACTCCCGTTACTATACGAAAAAGCCACCGAGCAACCCGTTTTACCCCATCCCAGATGGTACTGGCGATACGCTTTAGCTGCTGAGAGAGCGCATTTTGATCATGCTTGCTTCTCAGTAGGCGTTCAACGTCGCGCTCAAATTTAATCTCATCCTCACTCTCCCCATTAATCACCTCGCTAGGTTGTTGTAAATACATATTAAACTGGGTAAATAATTTGAAGCTGATGCTCTTTTTCGCCTTTGGTTGATTTTCTCTGGAGTTGGTATCGCTCCAGAAGTCAGTAATCGCCTGTTTTAACTGGTTGGCACTTTTTATTTCTCTAAATTTTAAATGAGTGAGTCTTTCTGACTCGTTTGCTATGGGTTGCACGTCGTAGCCACTTAGCCAGAGTTCGATACGGGCAACGGCTTCCATTTGTGGGTAGTATTCTCGTACCGTACGCCGATAGTATTCCTTGATGGCGAGTTGGCTGAGAATGACATCAAAACCAAAGATCAATTGCAAAAGCGGCATACTTAATTGGTTAGGGAGAGATGTGTGGATTAACCCTATTGACTTGGCAAAAAGTACAAAATTTTTTAGCGCTTTACGGTAGCTTGCATTGTTGCTTGGGTCGATTTTGGTGTTTGGCTTTAGCCGATGCTTTCGATTTGGGGTGGAATCAAAAAAGCCCATAGTGTAGAGGCGTAAATAAGTCGCACGCTGCACAGCACTATTAGTAGCTATATCGAGCCGATGGGAAGGGGGCACCACCGTCCCTCGCCAGCTTTGTAGCCATAAGGCTGGATCTTGTTCGTTTTCAAAGCTTACTAAACTATCCAGCATACGCCAAGACTTGGGGCCGAGCCAACCGTCCGAGCGGGTACCTATCTCGCGCTGGAACTGTTTGACAGCGATGATAAAGTGCTCATCTACTCTACAGCTGGAGCTGTTACATAAGTATCCGCGCTTTAGATAACCAAGTGATATCAAGCGTTGTCGCACCACTTTACGGTAGGCGGCTGAATCCATCTCGTTGGGGGTGCCGATCTTTACTGGTGCGCTGGGATCAGGTAACTGCCCTTTTGCCAGCGCGTCGTCTAGCTGATCCCCTAGCACCTCAAGTGAAAATTCATTTCTCATCGCAATACTCTATTACTAGGTGCTATATCGTCGATACATCACCAATAACTCCCATGATCATTTCAACGGTGGCATTACGGTTCTCTGCCCCAATATCTATGAGCTCAATATGCGCCTGTTTTTGTTCATCGCTGATATCTTCATCGTAGAAGGTTGTTATATCACCATCGATTTCCACATGCGTACTGGCAACGATTTTTAGGTCGATATCTGGGTTATCCTTGGCTTTTTGTAGCACCGTTTCAAAGTTAACATTATCTAATGACTCCCCACTTTGCAGCGTGACACGACCTTCATAAGTGACAACATCCAAAGACGATAAATCCTTGATTCCTTCAGCCATTTTATCGAGTGCCATTCTAAACTGTCCCATAATACTCTCCTTGCTTTATGCTTCTATTTATTGACTAGGTACCGGTCAACTACCTGCCAAAGAGGGGTGGATATAAGTCTATTAAGCCTTATTCATTTTATCTGAACACTCCCTAAAAAACGGTGTTCCACTGTGCTAATGTGGCGTCTAATTTTTACTTCTTGTCTATTGTGAGTTTCTGCATGGCACTAATATGGCAGATGAAAAGTGCATAATTCTCACACCTAGCCTATACGCATACCAGCTCATCAGGTGAATAGACGCGGTTACAGTTACGTACCAGCTCCGCTTCGTGGTCACGACGGCTCAGTAATCCATCAAGTCCACGTCCAGCCCATAAGCGCTTCATTTTTTCAATCTGATCTGCGATTGTGGCGTAGTCTTTCACTGTGACGGCATCACGAATAGCACGCATCTCCCTACGACTGTCTCCTTTCATGCTGCTCCCGCGGTTATATACCAGTGAAAGTAGGGCAACCTGCGCGTCGGGTTGCAGCTGCGCTAAGCCGGGAAATGCTCGTTGTGCTCTTTGGCAATACGCAGGGATGGAGGTTTCGATAAAAACATTATGGGCAGCGTGATAAGAGATCTGTATGTGAGATAGGCGCGACAGAGTACGCTTCGCTCGGCCTTTTTTCTTACCACAGACTTTGGTGAGTCTATCTAAACTGGATGCGGATAGCTCTGTCTGCCAGTCAAAACGGAATTTGTCTGGAGTGACATAACCGAGATCATACCCAATACCGATAGTGACCCCGGAGTCTCCGCCCGGCCAAGTTGGCGATTTAAGCTTGGTCTCATAGTATGCAGGCGAACTGATCTCATAACGGATGATGTGCTCGATACCGGAGAGTGATAACACAAACTTCACTACACCTCCCTTATCCATCAAAATAGGCTTAAATGAGAGACCAAGCTTCTTCTCTATCGCGGTGAGGGTTTGTGGGCCGAGGACACCGTCAGCCTCCACCATTAACTTACGCTGTATCTGCTTCAACCTTTCCATGTTAGTTCTCAGCATCATCGTCCCTCACAGTGAGATAAGCCTATCGAGCACTATCCTGCCCACCGTTATTGGCGGCACAAGATCTTATCCATTAAATAATAGATTGCATCAACACTCATAAAGTAGGTCAAAATTTAATTGAGTAGCAAACTTATTTTTTACTTATGCCAAATAAATATAATGAACGACCAATACACAACAATATGCTTACTGTAATGATAAGTAACAGTCTATCGGTAGATGGGGAGACAATATGGCTGGAGGCAACGGTCACATCACCAGATCTTCGTGCACTGAATCAAACTAGCATAATTGCAATGCCAAAATGTACATTACGCGCTATCTCACAGAAGTAGTACCATTAGTAAAATTGGGGGGGCTTGAAGCGTTAAGCTACATATTTATGCTACTTTGGGTATTTCTTTGTCGCATCGCCGCCGGCACAAATCTAGACAAAAGTGAATATACAAAGGTTCGACGTTGATCTACTTAAGTGTAAAAGTAATAGGTGTGTCCCAATCTTCAAGTGGCTTATCTGTTTCATTATCTCTTTCCCGGCATAGCCACGCGCGCACTTCCACCATCAGTTCACCTTCCGTGTTTGTATTTAACTTAAGTGTCATAAAGTGCTCTTTGGTTCGTTTAAAGAGATATCTCAGATCAAAAATGTTCGTGATCTCACTCTGAATTAACCATGCTATGGTGATAGACTGAGTCAAAACTTTGGAACTAAAGGTCGGATGGTAAAAAAACCATTGTTAAACCCCCATCCTTCATAATTTTCATAAAAAATATTAACTTGAGTTTCACTTAAATAACCAAAACCCACACCATAATGGCTCCCTTTATCTGGCCGGGTAACTTTTAACTTATTCAAATAAAACTCCAGTGTAAACATCTCTGGATATATAACATTTGATAGAACATAGTCCTTATATTTGTCTTTTATTTTTACCATTTCAATACTTGCTTCACGCTCTGTACTGAAACTCTTTATAACTATTGTAAGATCATCATTCTCCATACCTTCTATTTTATTGCTATATACATCAAGCCTCTCTTTTTTTGGGTGTTCTTCTATATCATTAAGAGCAAAAAGAACGACATTATTTGTATAATATCCTTTATTTACACCACCTCTAGGCAAAACAGTACCAATCCATATTTGATCGATATAATCATCATTAATATACCCCTCTGAGTTAATTGCAGTAGGGAAAAAATCAACCACACTCTTATTACTGTATTCTTTTAACTTACTTAGAACCGCCTCATTACTATCATTCAAATATAAATTCAAAATAAACTCCATCACAAGAATGTCATTATACCATCTCCATGAAAACTTAGATTTATTTAACAAACTAGAATCGACACTATTAACTTCATTTAAATACTCCCTAGCCTCCTTAAGATATGAGTCACAATTTTTCCTTTCTTGATACTCACACAAAGATAAATTATAAAAAACCACACCAAGTATAGAAATTACCGCACTTCTACTATAAGGGATTTCATTGATGACATTCTTATATATATCGATCTTCTCAATTATCTCATTTTTACTCGATTCGTTTGTTAAACTTATCTTACTTGCATCATCCATAAGCCCAGGGTAATTATTAATATATTCATCCAGTATATATATAACTCTAATCAAATGTTTTTCAGTTATTTTATTTTCACTTGAAATTTTTTCAATCCCTTTTATTGATACAAGTTCTATAAATTTATACGCTTTTAAAAAGCTATTTTTATCATAAGGCTCAGTGTTAGCTAATTCTTCACATCTAATTATATTTTGTGGTAACAAACATAAATCTATTACATCTTCAGCTTGTACATTATAAGCCAAAGCTAGAGAACACAGCGTGAATATTTGCTTAATTATATTCATCGTACTTATTACCTTTAAGGGGTTGGTGTTACACTTTGCGTGACTTTACCTGAGGTAGCTCTTTGTTTTTGACATATATTTAAAAGCTCTTCAACATCATTGAATTTTATTATAACCAAGCTTTCAGCAGTATTATATATAATCTGAAAAAGTAATGAGCCATCATCAAGTAAAGATTTAGCGCTAATTAAAATATCTTTATTAATTTTTGTGTTAGCTTTCACTTGAATCCCCTTAGATGTCGAGACAATATCATCCTCCTTATTATCAAATGAAATTGATTCATATGTTATTTTGTCAGTTGGCAACTTACTACACTGAGTAACAAAGTATAAATTACCGATCTTTCCTAGATTAGGTATGACCTCCTTGAGCTGTCCTATAACTTTTTCATGGTTCTCATCAATCTTTTCATTAACAATCTCATTAACCTTTTTGTTTATTTCTTCTTCGGTATTTTTTACATCTTCTGAAAGAAGGTAATATGATGAACCAATTGAAAAAAATAAAATAACGAACATTGCTAGTGCACCTTTAATATATGCACCATGTGACTCAAGGTGACCATATGAATTCATATAATTTGCAAACATAATGGTAAGCATACCACAAACAGAAACGCCCAAAAGTAAAACCCCGATTGGCTCAAATACATTTCTATTAAATTCTTCCTTATAAACATTTGTCACAAATAATAAAAGCAGAGAAATAATCAAAAAAAGCACAAATGAAATGAAAAATAAAAAATTTATTCTACTTTCTTCAATTGAGTACTTTCTTTTTTCATCTGGAACAGTTACATCAGTTGCTTTTTCACTAGTATCGTTCATGTGAGTCATATCTATTAATACCTGTCATAAGATATTAGCTCATATATCCTTACACGCGATAGAATAACACCTTATGTCTCAATAATCATACACAAAGATCTAACAAATCACTCTCGAATAAGATGAAATGTATTAAATATCAATAATATAATTACCATTAATGCGATAAAGTATATTATCAAAACAAATAATGACAACGTTTTATCTGTTACTAGAGCAAATTAACATTTGATGCTCTCTCGTTCTAATAAATACCTTATTATAAGGGAGAGTGGGTCAAATGATGATTTGGCTAACTAAACAGTAAAATCTAGATAACTTCAAAAGGGGCATAAACCTGTTTGTGCGAGTGCATGTAACCTGTCAGGTTTAGTCAAACCCTGACAGGTTAAAACTCAATTAATCCGCTTCACTATTTATTAGAGAGTTATGATGCAGATCCTAGCTGTGAAATGTGTCTTTGGTTACTTAAAAAATCACTTACTTTCTTTTGGATATATTCACACCATATGTCATAGCATTCACGCTGTTCTTCTAAATAATCATAATCCACATAATGCGCCATAACACCTTTGTGGACTTTATGACCTAGCATTGTTTCACTTACGTAGGGCGGAAACCTGAGTTGTTCCCATGCATTTCTCGCTGTTCTACGCATGTCATGATTACGAGTTTCTGTGTAACCTAAACCTGACATCATTTGGCCCAATACCAATGATGGTCTATATGGCGTTTTTTGATCAATAGGCTTATCAGCAACAATATAATAGCGAGGGAACATATATTTAAAATCAGGAGCTATATCTATTTGCTGCCTAATGATCGACTCTGCCATTTTAGGGATAGGACGAGTTATTTCAGCTTCTAGCTTACTCCCCATCTTGTTATTAATAACTGGGACCGTCCAAACCATTTTATCAAAATCGAAATGTGACTTTTCAGACAGTCTTAGCTCACTAATTCGAGAACCAAAAATCATAGTGAGTTTTAATAAGTTTTTCATTGTCTCATGATACGGAAGCGTATCAATACAAACCCACATGGCACCAATTTCAACTTCGGTAAGTTTACGCTTCACTGGTTTACTTATTTCTCCAACATCACGTCCCTTTAAATGGTTTAAGTGATTTTGCTTGAGAAAACCATGTCGAATACCGTAATTCAAAACACTCTTTAGGCGGTACAGCAAACGAGTAGCATGTTTTGCCCCTGCTCTTTCTCTCTCGATCTGAAACATACGCACATAATCAGAAAGCTCAATGTCACCAGCCTTGTAATCACCAATATGAGGAACAACAGAGCGTTGTAGCAAACTATTTATACTTTGCCATTGTTTATTAGTTTCCATCAGTGAGTGTTCGACATAATACTCAATAAGTGCCGATATGGTTTTGGGTGAGTTAACACCAAGTTTGATGTGATCGCTTCTCGGGTCGATGCCTTTAGAAACTAAAGCCTTGTATTCATCACGTTGGTCTTGAGCTTCTTTGATCTTCATGGCTGGATACTCCCCCAGCTTCACCCGAGCAGGGGCACCATTGAAGTTATATCTAAGAACCCAAGTAATTTTACCTTTAGGACTAATGCGAATAGATAGCCCTTTCCCATACGCAATTTGTGGTGCACCGCTATATGGTTTACCTACAGCATTTCTCAAAAAAGCATCTGTGATATTCATTGCCACCCCTAAAACACATCAAGATTTGGTACACACTTGGTACACTTTCTTGTTTAAATCTCGTTGTTTTAGGGTATTACAAATTGGTACTTACTGTCATTATAAAATCAAAAAATATTTCATAAGCCACTGTTATTTAAGGCATAACTTAGCAATAATTATAACTAAATGGTGTTCGATGCAATGCAATAGATACAGCCGCCACATTTTGAGACTTGAATGGCGCTACCTTTATACATTTTCGCGCAAGTACACGGCATAAACCCGCTGTAAGTACACTTTTACCTGCGTCTGATGTTGTTCCCTGAACCATTAAAGCTTGCGTGGTTAGTTGCATCTGTTTCTCATTATGTATTCGTTTAATATTTAAGGTTTATTTTCAGCATATATAATGAAAGCGCTCGTTAATACGAGTAGTAAATGGGTACACAATACTGAAAATCTAAAATTGCTGCTGTGTTGGCCATTGGATCTGAGGCCAATCTTTTCCTTGTTCATCATGAAAAATAGTGACACGGTAACGTGCAGCATAAGGCAATTGTATTCGGTGTAGATAACTCGCATTCTCTGGCATTTCTAATAAAATACGCATCAGCTGTCGCATTACACCTGAATGCGATACCAGCAGTATTTTTTTACCTTTGTGCTGTTCAACTAAATCTAACCAAGCTTGATGAATCCGTTTGTCAAAATCCACTAATGCTTCACCACCGTGTGGGGTTTCTAACCAAGGGTTTTGCCAATAGCGAGTTAAGACTTCCTTATGTTCTTGCCATAACGTTTTCTGTAATTGTCCGTCCCAGTCACCAAAATCCATTTCTTTCCAGCAATCGAGCTGATGAAGAGGAACAGAGTGCTGATTGGCCGTTAATTGAGCAAAATTACTACACCGTTGCAACGAAGAAGTAACGACCACATCTACACTATCAAGATCAGCGATTGCCGTCGCCATTTGACTTAAACCTGTCGAGGTAATTGGAAAATCTGTATGCCCTCTTAGGCAGCCATCTCCTTCTGGCAACCCATGACGTAATATATCAATCCGTGTTTGCTGTGTTGTCATCTTCTACATCTCCTTAACGACTATAACTACATCGCACTTATTCCTGCACAAACTCTGTGAATACTAGAAAGCTAATTTAACGCAGGACCTTTCAACACTTGAGGTAAACCAGCAGTCACAAATACAACACGATCAACTTGTTTTGCGATGGCTTGATGTAACCAACCACTCTCATCGACAAAGCGCCTTGATACTTCACCAAGCGGCACTATGCCTTGTCCTACTTCATTACTGACCAGAATAACACGCCCTTCAGCTTCAATCAGTGCCTTTAAAAAGCCTTCCTTTCGATCAGACCAGCCAGCGTTCTTATGGTGATCGTTATGCTCAGATTGTTCAACAGTGCCAAATAGGCAATTCGTTAACCAGAGTGTTAAACAATCGATTAATAAACATGTGCCCTTTTTACTGTGGGTACGAATAACCTCAGCCAAATATAATGGCTCTTCTATTACTGGCCATTGGTGAGGGCGCTGCTCTTTATGCTGTTCAATTCGAGCCGTCATTTCATCATCACCCGCAGTTGCTGTCGCAACATAAGTAACAGTGAGGCCTGATGATTCCGCAAGAGCCTCAGCAAGGCTACTTTTGCCCGACCTAGCACCACCTAATATAAGTTCTATTCCTTGAAAATTATCTTGAATACTCACTGGTATATTGTCTCATTGCTAAACGCATCAATATATTATCTGTTTAGCTCAAAAATGTATGCTCTGTTAGCAGCGAACCTCGTTATTAAATGACCCTATTTTTCTAAAGCGGAGATTTTGATTCAAACAATTCAACGGTTTATCGGCACTAAACGCTTCACATCAGACATAAAATTGTTATCATTTGTATTCTTACACTAACACATTGATTAACTATGACTTTTCCCAACAACTTATTACCAGAAGCTATAACTTGGTTGCTGCTTGGAGCAACGGTTATTACTGCGTTTATTCAACCTCGATACTGGCTACACCTTCTTGTTATCACTTTTGCCAGTGCCTTATATTTCAATAACGTAAATTTCGTGGGTGTATTAGCCATTAGCGCTGGTTTAATAGTTTCTGCACTAGCAAAAGAAGCTAAGGGAAAATGGAAAGTAGCATGCCACTGCTTGGTTGTTATGTGGTGTCTAGCCTTGGTATTACATCTTATACCTGGCTTCAACAACCTATTAGTACTTGATAAGGTGATTACAGGCCCCGAAAGTATTCCATTTACGCTTTATTTAAACTTAGATAAACCAATGATCTTCTTTGGTTTATTACTGTTAGTACCAACTATGTTGGGAAAACGAAACATACTTTCTTCAAAACAAATATCGATATTAGCTATTAGCTTCATTTTGTTGCCAGTGGTTCCACTCGTATTAAGTTTAGTAAAACCTGAATTATCAGTGCCTAGTTGGTGGTGGGTATTTGCATTAAACAACCTGCTATTCACTTGTGTTGCAGAAGAAGCACTCTTTCGTGGCTACATTCAGCGATTACTGACTCAACGTTTCAATCCTCTTGTTGGTATTGGCATCGCAAGCCTCTTATTTGGTGCTGCACATTTCGCAGGTGGCCCACTATTCATTGTTGTCGCGAGTTTAGCCAGTCTTCTTTATGGTTTGACCTATTACTGGTCAGGAAAGTTAAGTTACGCGATTGCTATTCACTTTGGTTTTAACATGGTGCATTTATTATTTTTCACCTACCCATTAGCAAATAATATCTAAATAATGAGTATATGAACGAAATCTGAATAACCGCCTCACGAATGGTTCAGTTGAAGTGTTGTTTAATAGCAACATCAAAACAAGGAGACGAACTCATGACTAAATTAATTTCTGTAAAAAATACTGTTATCGCAATCGCATCTGCAATGATCTTAGTTCCAACACTCGCTTTTGCAGGCGATCATAATGAACAGAAAGGCGCTGTTATTTCTTACTCAGGCCCGATTGATACGGTAACAGTTGCCGAACTACTCGACAGCACAAGCATGTTTACAGAGCGAAATGCAGTTGTTGAAGGTAAGTTGATTAAGCAAATCAATGCCGATACATTCATTTTCAGTGATGGCACGAAAGAAATTCAAGTTGAACTAGATGATGATATTCATTTACCACAAGTAATTGATGCAACGACAAAAGTACGATTGTTTGGTGAATACGAAGGTGGAAATACCCCTGAAATCGAAGTAGACCGTGTGCAAGTATTATAAAAACACGTATACAAGAAAATTAAAGGTAGCCACGTAATATCGTATGCACCCAACACGGCTCCGCTTAGCTAATTGAATGAAACGCATTAGGTTACTTATAATCTGATGCGTTTTTCATTCTAAACTACTATACCCAAGTATTAGTACTTCAGATATTTCTTCATATTACCCACGCTTTTATCACCTAACCCAGGTACTTTAGCTAAATCACTTGCTGATTTAAACTTCCCATTATTTTTACGATAATCAACAATTGCTTTAGCTTTCGCATCTCCAATGCCGGGTAGTGAAGCTGCCAGATCTTTCGCAGATGCCGAATTAACATTAACGGCTTTTAAGTTTTTGGTTACTGCACTTTTTTTCTGTGCATCTTCTAATTGGCGGCTTTCAGTATTACCGTGCATCTTGGTACTGGTGTTTTGCCTTGAATCATTATTAGCCGTTTTGTGTTTGGTTACATCGTCTTTTTTTGCGGTCTCTTTCGCTTTTTTCTTTACGCTATTAATACAATCAGTTTTCTTTTTTGTATCTGATTTGTATTTCGTTTCACATTTTTCAATTTGAGCCTTAGTACTGCTTGTTGTCGCTTGCGTTGTAAAAGGTAGTAAAAACAGTAAGGTGATAAATAATGCCCGTATCATTGTCGCTCTCCCAGAAAAAGCCTTCCTCTAATTAAAGACCACTAACCAGAAACATCCACCTTTCGATAACTTGGGTATATAATCTCGTTATATGCGAATAGCTTGCTAAATAGGGAATGAATGAAAACACTTGAACAATGGTTCACTGAATATGGTGCTTACCGTCATTCCGGTTTTCTGGCGTAGACCTTGAGTGGCTATGGTTAATACTGATGCCTGTTCTTTTCTTCTACTACGGATTATCACGGAAAGTATTTACCATCATGTCTTTGTTTACTCTTGCTTGTGTGATCGGTATAGAGATACTTTTCCAGCTGAACATCAATATATTAAGCCTTAGCTTAGGCCTATTTATTGCTTTGTGGATTTTACAGTTTATTGGGCACAAAATTGAAGGGAAAAAACCGTCGTTTTTCGAAGATTTACAATTTTTATTAATTGGTCCAGCGTGGGTCTTTGCCTTCTTTATCCCGCTTTCTGATTCGAAATAAGCCTAATCACACCCAATCAGCATAACCAGAATAAAAACGCAGCGATAACTAGTCGCTGCGCTTGCTTATCTCTTATATGTGCTTTAGACGTTTACAGAAAACTAGGCATGCACATCATTCATAAAGCTTAATAGCTTCTCAGTAACAACAGCTGGCTGTTCTAAGTTACAAATATGCCCCGCATCTTGTACAACAAAGAACTGGCTGCCATCAATCGCATCATGCATAAGCTGAGCTTCTAGTGGAGGACGTGGCATATCTTGTACACCAACCACAACAAGCGTTGGTAAGGTTAATTGCTCAACATCATCAAACGTATCACGACGGCCAAACACCATACGACCAATATTGGTTACATCAACAGCCTGTTGACCTTTGATTGATGATAAGTGCTCACGGAATTTTGCCACCAGCGCTGGATTTGCTTGTTCAGCATTACGTGCAAAAAACATTGGCGTAATTACATCGATCATTGGTTCTGGAACATGTTGAACCTGAGCAATAGTATCTAACATAGCGAAATATTTCGCATGCATCACTTCTGGCTCAAAACCAATAAAAGTATCCATTAATACTAATGACTTGGTACGCTCTGGTGCAATAAGCGCTAATTCTGCCCCCCACATACCGCCAACAGACAAGCCTATAATTGAAAATGAATCAATCTGAAGGTGATCAAGTAAACTTAACACATCGCGGGCATAATCTTGTAAGTTTTGTGTTTTTTGTGGTGCTGCATCTGAGCGACCATGGCTCCATAGATCTGGAACAATGCAACGATAATGCAGGCTCAATACCTCTAACTGAGGTGCCCACATTTCGTTATCCCACAAATAACTATGACCTAAAACCAGAACAGGACCTTCACCTATATCCACATAATGCATGGTTTGGGTGTCAATAGTGAACGTATTCATTAGCTAATCCTTTTTCTTGTCATTTTGTTATTTATTTTAAGCACATACTAGCAGCTCAACAGTAAAAAACTCATCGGTTCTCTAATTAATAATCTTCAAACATTATTCTGTACAGTACTTACGTATAGCGACATTAATACCTTGTTGGTAAAGAACCCATGCCATAATGCCAGCAGCAAAGTTGCCCACCATAGCACCGATGAATAAGCCATTAAGCCCCAACAATTGCGTTCCAAGCCACAGTAAGGGTAAGAAACAAACAAATAGGCGTAAACCTGATATCAATAAAGCACGCATTGGCAATGCAAGTGCATTACAAATCGATACCATCAACATACAAATACCCAATGAGCCTAAGCTGATAGGCACCCAAGTCAGATGTATGAGCAACACACTTCTCACTGATTCCTCACTTGTAAGCAGCTCTGCTAAATAAGGTGAAGCAATAAACAATACCGCTGCAACGGCCAACTGCCAGCCCAATAGAAACTTAATACTAATGTTAACCAACGCTTTAATTCGATGAATGTCTTTTTCGCCGAGCATTCGACCGACCATTGGGGGCATCGACATAGTGAGAGCTAACACCACAACAATGGAAAAGAACTCTAACCGCGAGCCTAGAGCCCATGCGGCAACCGTTGCCGCACCAAAGCTGGCGACTAATTTCGTCGCAAACATCGAAGACAGTGGTGGTAATAGCTGACTTAACATTGCAGGTGCCATTATATTACCCAGCTCTTTTATTGATGCGGGAATATCGAGCCCTTCAAATTGAAAGCTCATCCAATGGCGTTTAATGACTAAGGGGAAAACGGCTAGCATTCCAATACCAAATGCAACAATCGTAGCCCATGCAGCCCCCACTAAACCCATATCAAAGGTGAATATAAACAGAGGATCCAGCAGCATATTCAAAATACTGGTTACCACCATCATTATGCCAGGTAGCATGGTATTGCCATTAGCACGGCACAGGCTGTAAGCAAAATAAAGCATCGCCCCAGTCCAAGAGCTGCCTAGCCATACTGGCCAATAAGCATCAATAACAGGGTAAACATTCAAAGGGGCATCAAGCAGGCTTAATACTGGACCACGAAGTAACCAAATAAGCCAGCAAATGGCAAATACACCAATACCACCCGTTATCACAACTAACCCACCTAGTTGTTTGGCTCGTTCTGGTTCATTGGCTCCTAACACCCGAGAAATCAGTGAAGTTGTTGCAATACCTAAACCGACTTGAAGACCAATAATCACCATTTGCATCGGTAAGGTAAAACCTTGAGCTGCAAGAGGTAGTACACCGAGCTGACCGATAAACGCACTATCAACAAGCTGAAAACTCAACAACGAAAGTACGCCAAATAGCATTGGCCATGTCATTTTAAATAGCTGACGAGCAAGTTCAGACTGAGAGATTGGCGCTGATGATACCGTTTGTGAATACATGGTTTTATTACTGGGGAAGAATTAGCTGGGTAGTTTACGGGGTTTGAAGAAATACCTAAAGAAGAAATAAAAGAGAAACGCCTTCTACTTATCATCAAAATGAGTAAGTAGAAGGAAATAGCAGCGTTATTTAATCGTTGAATTAACGAACAACTAACTTAACGAGATCCGCTGGGCGATAGTAAACAGATTTTAACACTTTACCCTGACGAATGATTTTACCATTTAAATCAATGTCTTTTGCACATTTAGCAATGATGTATGCGCCTTTCTGGCTGCCCGTAATCTCTACACCTTGCGTCGCGTAATGTTTTTGAGTATCTGTAAATTCAGATTCATTCCGGCACACTTTGCTCATGTTGCTTGAATGCACTTCATCCCAACATGCGACAAAATCGATCTCTAAACGTTCTGCAACTTGAAGAAGTAAATCAATAAGGTAGCTAATACCAATATTGTCTTCTACTTTCTTTTCGCCAAGATGAACTAAACGCCCCATTAATACATAGATTGAATCAACAATCGCATCTGCTTGCTCAACCAATGAATCAGCTTCTGCTAATTCAGTTAGCTCTTCAACGGCCAATGATGTGTGCAAGGTATCGCTTTTGTCGTTCATTGTTTCTGGCGATTCAATATCTAAATCGAAAGTACTGCGAAACTCATGAATGTCACGGTAAAGGTGGTCATAAAGGGGTTGTTCAAGCACAGAGAGTTTCATTCAAGGTTCCTTGTTTCAAAGATAAGCGTAGCTGCCATTGAAATGAGCTCAATAGACAATAAAAGCTAGACTGACAATTCAACATCTAACTCGCTAACAAGAAGGGAATACTAATGGAATCTGCCTTCATATACAAAGCCTATTGGCATAGAAATACAGCGCTAGCGGTCACTTAAATAACAAAGAGCAATAAAACGGATAGCGTATTTTTCTATCCGTTTATAGTTCGTACAATTTGCGCGATTGTCGGTTAACGACGTTTCATATCAAGTAACTGCTTGGCAAACTCGGCAAAACCAAAACCACCAGGTTGGCTCATGACTGTAGAAGGGTGATGACTCAGCTTATCCCAATAATGTTGTATATTGGCAACCCCAACTGTTTTAGGCAATGCCTCAAACATAAGTTGATCATTCATTGAATCACCCACATAACAAGACAGGTTTAGTATCTCGTATTTTGATAATCCCTTCTCTGCTAAATATTGTAACGACGTCGCTTTTTTCGAATGCTCGCCATACCACGCATTAATATGAATCGAGCTGGCTGTTGCATGTGCGCCTAACGCATGAATTTTAGCAACCACTTCTTCAATAATCGTATCATCAACACGCGGGCGATTCTGCCCTATATCAATCGCGACTTCGCATAAACGGTATGACTGATCGAGTGTTAAATTAAGATCTGGATAGTCAGTTAAAATCGCGAGAACTTGCTGCTTTAGTTTCGTTTGCTGTTGCTCTATTTCATTCATTGTACGATCGGCACGGAGAGTTAAATAACCATCCTGCTTTTCCATAATGAAAGCACCATTTTCGCCCAAAATTGCATCAACAGGCCATAGCTGAGCAATATGATCACACCACCCTGCACAAGCACCTGTAACAGCTACCACTTTTATACCGGCTTGCTGTAATTCAGCCAACGCAATCAAGGTTTCTGGCGGTAATTTACCTTGCCATGTTAGTGTGTCATCAACGTCGGTTAATACCCATTCCACATTACTCCAGTCAGGAGTTAATTCGTTTTGTACCGAATTCATTTCATACACCTCTAATACTTAAAGCAAATTCGGCAAAAACATCACCAAGCTTTCTGAATAAGTTAAAATCATTAACACCTTTAATAGCACAATTAGCAGCAGTTAACAGCGAGTAGACTTAATTGTTATTATACCAAGCTATCTTGATGTAACTTAGGTATAAATATTAAATGAACATTTACTGGATAGCATTATGATTACAGGTCACCGTGGCGCGGCAGCACTCGCGCCAGAAAATACGCTTGCAGGCATTCAAAAGGCAGTCGAATCTGGTATTAAGTGGATCGAAATAGATACGCAGCTTAGTGCGGATAAAATCCCTGTCATTATTCACGATAAAACAGTGAAACGTTGCACTAATGGTAAAGGTCGCGTGGGTGACTTAACGCTTGCTGAACTAAAAGTGTTAGATGCAGGAAGCTGGTTTTCAAATGAATTCAAAGGTGAAACGATACCAACACTGGAAGAAGCCCTTTTAGCTTGCCAAGAACATAATTTAAATATGAATCTTGAAATAAAAATTCATAACGAACATGAAGTAAAGCCCTTGGTTGAAAAGGTAGTGGAAACGGTTAAGCACCTGAATTTTCCGATCGAAAAGTTGCTATTTTCCAGTTTCTCGAAAAATGCATTAGTGCACTGCCAAACCTTGTATCCTGAAGTGCGTCGCGGTTTTATTACAGAACACAAACCATCCAATATGCTAGATACGATTAAACCACTCGATCTTTATAGCCTTCATATTGATCACCGCATACTGAATGAAAAACTAGCTAAATCGATCAAAGAAACAGGGTTAACATTAATGATTTGGACGTTAAACGATCCAAAGAAAGTCGACAAGTTTACAGCATGGGGTGTTAATAACATCATCACAGATAAACCCAACGTATTTTAGCTAAATATAAAACACCTACCACTTTAGGGTAAATGACGTGCTTCTACATTACTTCTAGCACGTCATCAACACCCATTTCCGCATCATTACTTTACAAAATCATAATGATGGGAATTATTCAAAATTGCCTATTATATGCACCCACGCCTCAATGCTCTTATATTTCACCACAATTGAGGTAAATAATAATTCACGAAAAGCCTAAGAATATTAGGAGCACATAATACATGTCAGTTTACGACACCATCTGCATTATCGCTGCAGTTGCCGTCTTCATCTCGATGTTCAACCACCGTGTGGGGAAGTTTCAAACTACCATCGCTATTACAGGCTGGTCTGTCATCATCTCACTTGCGTTACTGTTTTTAAGTAATATGAATTACATTCCGCTCAATGAAGAACACGAGCTGATTAACATAATTCAAAACATTCAATTTGATGACTTCTTGTTAAAAGGTGTTCTTGGATTTCTACTTTTTGGCGGTGCATTAAATATAAAGTTATCGCACCTTAAAGATCAAAAATTCGAAATTACCATTCTTGCACTTGCCAGTACCCTTTTTTCAACATTTTTCATTGGTACGGTGTTATGGCTACTCTTCTCGTTAGTCGGCATCAACATGGCCTTTATTCATTGTTGTTTATTTGGTGCACTTATTTCACCTACCGACCCAATCGCTGTATTAGCCATTGTCAAAAAGATGAATGCACCACAACGCATTTCAACTCAAATCGAAGGCGAATCACTATTTAATGATGGTATTGGCTTAGTCATTTTTGTGACCTTGTTTGAAGTCGCTTTTGGGGAAAGTGCCCCCACGGTATCTAGCACAATTGCACTTTTCACTCATGAAGCATTAGGCGGTATCGCTTTCGGCTTAGTGCTGGGTTTAGTTTTTCATTACTTAATCAAGCATCCACACGACGGAATGATGCGCTTGATCCTCACCATGCTAATTCCAACAAGTGGTTATGTTGTCGGTCAGCACTTAGGGGTGTCTGCACCGCTTGCTATGGTTGTTTCTGGCATCATGATTGGAAACTGGACACGTAACAGTATAGCTGAAGATGAATCACACCAACTCAATCACCTATGGGAACTGGCAGACGAAACTCTAAACGCCATTCTGTTCCTGTTAATCGGTTTAATTATGCTGACATTCAGTTTTCATTATATCGATATTGTTGCAGTCGCTATCGCGATTCCACTAGTGCTGTGCAGTCGCTACCTCAGTGTAAAAATAGCTTATCTAGGCTTTAATCGATACCGCACGTATAACCCAGAATCTGTCAAAATTCTTACTTGGGGTGGCTTACGTGGTGGTTTAGCACTAGCGATGGCGATGGCAATTCCATCAGGCATTGCAACAGGGTACAGCCCAGAAATAGATGTTAAAGAAATTATCGTATTAATGACTTATGCCGTGGTTGTATTCTCGATTATTGTTCAAGGCTCAACCATTACCCCTATGATTCACAAAGCGAAAGAACTTGAAAAAACAGGTTACTAAGGAGCAAATATGTACTGGATTCACCATCACCATATGATCATCGCCTTTATTGGCCTGTTAGCCGCTTTCGGCGTTGGTTTACTAGGAATATCCAAACAAGGTAAAAGCACGAAATAAAACAAAAAGCCGATGCCTACCAAATTTACCTATTTGGTGGGTATCGGCTTTATTATTTAGATTGAGAGTTAAGCCACATCAACAAATCCCATCAAACCCAAATTCCAAGATTCAGCCCCTTTTCAATACAATCTGATACTCAATTGAATTATCAACGAGAATAATTCTTAATCGCACAATACAGGCTTTCATTACTGGTCACAGGGCAAGAAGTAAACAAAACTGTTTTTATCTTTGAAAAACCATAATATTTGGCAAGAATCTTACACTTTAAATACTTTAAAGACGCCATTTAGGTTAAATAATCAGCGATGATAGAAAATTAGTCCCCACAGGCTACAATTAATAATCTATAATATGCGACCAATTTTTTTTTGGCTAATGGGTTACATTCATAAGCGTTAAGGCTTATGAATGTAATCGGCATCAGCCGACTGTTTAGGAACAAAGAATGTCATTTGCATCACAAAATTTTTCTCCAGAAATCGTACGCGCACTTACTGAGTGTGGTTACGAGAAATTAACTCCGATTCAACAACAAGCAATCCCTCACGCACGTCGTGGGTCGGATATCCTTGCCAATGCGCAAACAGGTACTGGTAAAACGGCAGCATTCTCTTTGCCGATTATTCAACAAATCCTTGATAAGCCAAAATCACGTGGTCGCTTTAATGTTCGCGCACTGATTCTTGCACCAACACGTGAATTAGCCGCTCAAATTGCTCAGAACATTGCAGAATACACGAAATACACCGATCTTAAGACTGCTGCAATTTACGGCGGCACTAAGATGTCATCTCAAGAAAGAACGCTAGAGAAAGGTGTTGATATTCTTGTTGCTACACCAGGCCGCCTGATTGAGCATGTTGATCTAAAAAATGTATCACTGACTAACATTGAATTCCTTGTTTTCGATGAAGCCGACCGTATGCTAGATATGGGCTTTATTACTGACATGCGTAAAGTAATGGGTGAAGTGAATAGCAACCCTCAAATCATGATGTTCTCTGCAACGTCTTCTAAACAAATGAATGCACTGGCAAGCGATATTCTTCGTAAACCTAAGCGCATCATGGTCGATCGCGAGAATACAACGGCTGATACTGTTGCTCACGTTGTTTACCCTGTTGATCAAGAACGTAAGCGTGAGTTACTGTCTGAACTCATTGGTAAGAAAAACTGGAAGCAAGTACTTGTCTTCGTTAACTACAAAGAAACAGCTAACGAACTTGTAAAAGAACTTAAAAAAGACGGCATCAAAGCTGTTCTTTGTCACGGTGATAAAGCACAAAGTGCTCGTCGTCGTGCACTTGATGAATTCAAAGAAGGTAAAGCACGTGTAATGGTTGCAACTGAAGTTGCGGCTCGTGGTCTTGATATCCAAGCCCTGCCACACGTTGTCAATTTCGACATGCCATTCCTAGCAGAAGATTATGTTCACCGTATTGGTCGTACTGGTCGTGCAGGTCTGAAAGGTCATGCCATCTCTTTCGTTAGTAAAGAAGAAGAATTGACACTGGTTCAAGTTGAACAACTTATTGGCCAACGTATTCACCGTGTGCAGCTTCTTGGCTATGAACCAACAAATCGTGATGCTTTCGTTCAGAAAATGAACACCAAAGCTGCATTTAAGGATCGTAAAAGTCGTACAAACAACCCTAGTGAGCAGCAAAGTTCATCAGAGCGTCGTGTACGTCTTCGCCAAGCAATCAAAAGCAAAGCAAAAATCACGACACTTAAAAAGTAATTCGTCATTCAACCAATGACAAAAGGCGCTGTTATAACTTTCTCGTCATCGAAAAGTTATCAGCGCCTTTTTTATATTTTATTAATAGTCTATTCCAAATGATTTTTTAACGCTTTCCCCGGTATCGAACTCTGCGTCGACACAGCAAAAGATGCCCACTGTGCACCCTGCTTCATGGCCTCAGTGATAAAAGCATTATGCAATAACCCGTTAATTAGACCCGAGGCGAATGCATCCCCCGCCCCCGTTGTATCGACGACGTCTGCTTTCAGCGCTGGAATATAAAATTGCTCGTGTGCGGTATAAGCCGTTGCACCGTTATCACCGTCGGTAATAATGAAGTAGCGCAATTGGTTTCCTGCGATCTTTTGTCCATATTCCCACGCAGATAATAATGTTCTGCCAGCTATATCAGACTTAGATGAAATCAAAATATGGCACGGCCTAACGCGTTCATCTTTCGCTAATTGTGCTATAACCAATGTTTCGCTTAATGCAACCTCAGCCCAACGTTCTGCGCCGACGGCTGATGAGTTAATGTATAATGCATCCCATTTTGCAAAAACTGGTGGCACTCCTAACTCAAAAATAGGCCTCTGAGGTCGAATAATGGTTCTTTCACCGTCAGGGGTCATAATCAATAATAATTCAGGAGTTGCGACATCGTTACGCTGTAACAGGTGGCAATCTAAACCTTGTAAACTCGCTTCAGCCAATAACCAATCAGCTGTTTCATCTCGACCTACTTGACTTACCAGCGCAACATGGTGCCCAGCCCACACTAAACCTAGTCCGGTGTTTGCTCCACCGCCACCAAGGCGTCTTCCACTGTCTTGATAATGATGCCTCCCACCCATCACTAATGGTTTATCAAGCTGCAAAACACGATCACAATTTAAGTTTGCGAGCAGTAAAATATTCGACATAAATTTTCGATTATCCAAAGTCAGTTAGGTACTCACAAGTATCACGGTACTCATAAACAAAACACATAAAAATAAACTAAATAGATACAGCAATTTAGATTAAATAACCGGTAATTTTAACGCTTAAAGTCCAACATATCATACATGTTGGTCTAGTTATTGCTTCTTCTATACTATCAATGTAATGGAGAAAGCATCATGAAAAAATATTGCTTAGGATTATTACTTACATTTTGTGTACAGCAGCCCGCTTTAGCTGATGTTGAACTGGTGTTTGGTATCTACACCTCCGACAAAGCCACGGCGATGGTTAAGCAGTTTCGTCCAATGCTTAATGTCATTGAATCAAAAATGACAGTGAAATTAGGAGAACCTGTGCAAATTAGGATGCAAATTTCAAAAAATTACCAAGAAGGATTAAATGACCTTGTCGACGGAAAAATTGATTTTGCTCGATTTGGCCCCGCATCGTACATTTTAGCAAAAGAAGCAGCCCCTAAAATTACACTGTTAGCAATGGAAAGCAATCATGGTAGTAAAACATTTAATGGCGTAATTTGCGTACACAGTGACAGTATAATTGAATCAGTCAGTGACTTAAAAGGTAAGAGCTTCGCTTTTGGTGACCAGAATTCAACCATTGGTCGCTATCTCTCCCAAGCTTACCTCGCTCAACATTCTATTACCTCAAAACAATTAGAGCATTACAGCTATCTTGGTCGCCATGATAAAGTCGGAACGGCCGTTGCCACAGAACAATTTGATGCCGGCGCCTTAAAAGAAAATACATTCAAGAAACTGGTTAAAAAAGGCGCACCATTAAAAGCAATCGCTTATTTTGAAAATGTAACAAAACCCTGGATTGCCAGTGCAACTCTCAATGAAAAGATCACGACGTCCCTGAAAGAAACGTTATTAAGCATCACCGATCCTGACGCTTTAAAAGCAATCAAAAAAGATGGATTTCTTTTAGCGACAGATAGCGATTATCAAAAAATCCGTATGGCAATGGCTAATACTCAATTCTTTAATGAATAGGTATGCTTATGATTTCTAATCTGCGTAGACTACCTTTGTGGCTAAAATATGCGGTAATGATTTCATTCATTACCCTTATCCTTTGTCTTATCTCTGGCGAAATTGTTCGTTTTTATGAAAAGAATTACCTTGAAGAAAAAGTTGAACGTCAACTACAACAATATTTTACTGTTTTAACAGCTGCAACCATTGAGGATGTCTTAACGGAAGATATTCCTCATCTTGACACCATTCTCGAATACGTTGCTTCAGATATACCTGACTTAAGCTATGTTGCCATTAAAAATGATCAAGACAAGGTACTTGCTACGTGGGGAGTCCAGCCCTTAAAGAACAGTACAGAAAGTTCTCAAATATATAAAACAATTTCAGTAGAAGGCGAAGTCTTTGGTTCAATGTCGATTGCAATAAGTAGAAACAACCTTGTTAAGGGTATTGATCATCATGTTGGGCAAATGCGTTTTTTCTCTGCAATTTCACTATTACTTCTTGGTGTGCTTAGTTATTTCATTTGCCAGTATTTACTACTATCGCCACTAACAAAAATTAATAACAAACTATTATCACTAAAATGCCTCCACAAAGAGCCACAGGAACCACTCGCTGAACAATCTGAGCTTGATCGCTTGAACACATCAGTAGACACTCTTGAGAACGTATTAAAACAACAAGCAGAACGCGAGCAACAGCTTAATAAAGCGAGACTAGATGCAGAAACCGCGAATAAATCTAAAGCCGAATTCATTGCCACAATGAGCCATGAAATCCGCACACCTCTAAATGTAATTTTAGGGGCGCTTGAAATTTTAGAAGAAGAACCCCTAACCCAACATGGTCAAAAATTCACGGTTAGTGCGCATAATGCTGCCAAAATATTATTAAGCCAACTAAATGATATTTTGGATTATTCAAAATTAGATTCAGGCAAAGCAATCTTAAATAACACCAGCTTTTCACCATTCCAAATGGCACAGTCAATTATCGCAATATTTGCCGACCAAGCACAACAAAAGGGCATTACATTACAGCTCAACTCAACCCTATCTACAAATAATTATGTATTAGGTGATGAGGGGAAGTCATCCCAAATACTCACAAACTTACTAGGTAACGCGATTAAATTCACAGATAGCGGATCTATTTCCATTAATCTAAAATCAAATATTTACAAAGGAAAACAAGCAATTACTTTTTCTGTTACCGATACTGGTATTGGTATCGACAACAATAAAATTCAATCGATACTGTCTCCTTTTGTTCAGAGTGATGCTTCATTTTCCCGACGCTATGGCGGAGCTGGAATGGGGCTAGCCATTAGCCAGGCTTTAGTCCATTTAATTGGCGGAGAGCTTGAAATTACCAGCGAACTACACCAAGGTTCAACATTTAGCTTTACACTTCAACTTGAACCTACATCCGCGCCCCTTAAAATAAGCGATGAGCACACGTTGAACAATACCAAACACCAAGCAGCGACTATTTTGCTCGTCGAAGATAGTCCATCTAACCAAATGATTGCTAAAGCAATATTGGCTAAAAATGGCTTCAATGTTGCTACAGCGAATAATGGTAAAGAAGCAGTAGCTGCATTGGAGAACACAAGCTACGATCTCATTTTAATGGATTTGCAAATGCCTGAAATGAACGGTTTTGAAGCTTGTACTTGTATACGTGACCTTCATAACAATAAAAGTGACATACCGATCATTGCGATGACAGCCAATGTTAGCCAACAAGACCAAGTTCAATGCCTATCTGTTGGGATGGATGATTTTCTCACTAAGCCTATTAACAAAATGAAAATGTTAGAGGTGCTACATCATTGGTTGGGACGAAATCACTCCCACAAAACTGTCTCATAAAAACGCGAGGCTGTTATAACCATTCAGAAAGAATTAGCTGATAACAAGACTCGCATTTTTATCTTTTTACGTACCTAACCGCTGTTGATTAAGTTTATACAACGTTGGCTTTAGCTGTAATCTGAATATGGATTCGTCATTGCTAACGGTATCGCCTGCTCAAATTCAGATAAACGAATTTCATCTTGTGTCATAGAAACCGACGTTTCATCCATCACATTCTCACCAAACTTATAACGGATTTTTTCATTACCCAAACATGTTTGTTGATCATTCTCTAGACTATTCGCTTGAATTGCTACGTTCTTCTCATGATAAGCGGTAATAACATCTGCACCATATTTTGACTGCAGCATCGATAAAGTTTGGCTAGGTGATAGAACAAGCCCTGTTGCATTATTACCACCAAAACCTTTTGCATTCAAAATAACGGCTTTATAATCTTCACCGCGTTGACCAGCAAAAGCATGCTCAGTCAATATATTCAAATTGGATTGGTGCACGTCATCAGCAATATGATCAATGGTTGTAATACCCGGAACCCAACCGTATTGCCACACGCCGAGTGACGCCATTAACTGATCACCAGCAGCAACACTCATTGAATGACCAACATACGATTTAATTGCAGTTACAGCCCAATTATCAATATCAAATGTTTTAGCAACTTCATTTAAAATATGACTTTCAGTAACACGGTTTTGAGGTGTACCTGTACCATGTGCTTGAACAAATGTTTGCTTAACACCGTCTTCACCTAAAATCGCTTTTGCCAATGCTGTCGCTTTAGCAACGGTAACATAGTTACCTACACCCGGTGCCGAGATAGATTTCTTATTCGCATCAGCATTAATGAATACATCGGCTACTGAACCATAGATATTAACACCCAACTTAAGCGCTAACTCATCATCCATCAATACTGCAAACTGTGCCGATTCTGCCATCGTAAAACCAGCATTAGATGAGAATGGACGGCATGCACGGCGATTATTCACTTCATCACTGTTATCGAGAGCTTTAAGTTGCTCATCTTCAGCTAACGCACCCATTACGCGGAAGCCTTCCATAATTTCAGTCAAGACTGGTGCTTCAGCATTACCGACGATAGCAATCTTAGACTTACCTTGCTGAATATCATGCATGCCTTGGCGTAGGTTATAGAGGAAAGTGGCACACGCCCCCATATTTGTACCCGTTGTACCAATGCTGTTAATCACATAGCCGTTAATGAAATCGGCAGGCATTTCTGCAAATGATAACGCCATCATTTTAGTACTAACACGCCCACCCGTTAATGGCGCAGCTAACATACCGGCAATTGATTGGTCATCGATTTGTGCTAAACCAGAACCAGCATACACAGACACTTCGTCTGGTTTAATGTGTGTTAGCACTTCAGACCAATCTATACCTAACGAATTTAGCGCATCAGACGCACCGTAAACAGTGAGTTTTAAACCACGAGGATGAAAACGAGAGTTATACATTTTACCGGGATCAAAGCCAGTAGGTATATTACCGCCACTTGATACAGGGAATGTGACACGATCTTCTAATAACGCATCAAGGCTACCATTAACGGTTACCTTGGCTTTGCTACCTTGTAAGTCAACAGTCCAGTTATCTGGAATCACATTAGGTAGCTTTGATTTACGCAGCGTAAATGTGATTTGATCATTCGATTCTGTATTCGTTTCAACATTCAGTGTCGCTTTATATTGGTATAAAACGTTATCTGGATCGAATGTTTCAACACGACGTACCAAAGTGCCTGCTTTAATCGCTTCTATGATCTCTTCGTTGACAGGTTCTGCATCCGTGACGAGCCCCATGCGGCGGGCTAAATCTTGCCAAGTCGTTTTCATCTCATCATCGGTTAATACATCAGAAACCATACGCTTATAACTGTGAAAACCAGAAGTACGACCGGCAGCATTAATACCGCCTAAGCCGACGATAAGAGGTAACTTTGTCATTTCGAACCTATATCAAACATTGTTTTAAACAGAATAGTATCAACTTGAGCTGGTTAATCACCCTGTATTTATGCCAAAATCACTGCCATTAGCGCCAGAGTGGCATTGCAGTATCAGTTACGTTTAAAAACGGTGAAATTAACACCAAATAACAAATGCTTGGAGGAAAAAATGAAGGTCGGATTTGTTCTCTATAACCGCGCTTTAATTACTGGTGTTTCTTTAGCCGCTGAAATGCTAAGTAGCGCTGCTAGCTTACGCGATAGAAAAACACAGCGTGCATACCCTTTTGAAATTAAATTGGTTGCACCTTCTTTGAACCCACCCAAGTTAGCTGCAGGTATTCGATTACAACCAGATATCACCTTTGAAGATGAAGACAATTTTGACATTGTGGTTTTACCTCCTATGTGGGGTAACCCTTTTTCTTCCATAAGCCAATCTCCCTCGATCATTCCTTGGCTAATAAAACAATATCAGCATGGCGCGCAATTAGTCGCGACAGGCACTGGTGTGTGCTGGTTAGCAGAAACAGGGCTATTAGATAACCAAGTTGCGACAACACATTGGTATTTTTATGAAAAATTTTCATCTCGCTATCCACGAGTAACACTTAACCGCCAAGCTTCGATTACTGCTGCAAATGGACTTTTTTGTACAGGTAGTATCAACTCCCAATCAGAGATGATTCTATACTTAATTGCAGAAAATTATGGTCAAAAAATAGCTGATACTATCGAAACGCATTATGGGCATGAAATATCGAAAACCAGCCAGCAACCCTTCTATCAAATTGGCGGGCAGGTGCAATTTGATGAATCAATTGCGCTTGCGCAAGACTGGATGAAACGACACCTAGCACAACCGATTACAGCCCAACGTATTGCACAAGAATGTAAGCTTCCTTTAAGAACCTTCAATCGAAAATTTAAAGACCAAGTAGGTCAATCCCCACATCAATATCTTCAAAAAATCCGAATGGAAGCCGCGCAACAATTGCTACGTGACTTTAGTATGTCTGTACAAGATGTTGCAGAGCAAGTGGGATATAAGGACGCGTATCACTTCTCTACGCGTTTTCAACAACAATTTAGCATTACCGCAAGCCAATATCGGAAAATGGTAAAAGCTAAAATTTACAATGCAGAATAATTCTATTTCGTGAGTAACGTTAATAAGCATACGTTAAGTATATCTATGATAATTATGTCTATGCTTAGAGTGAAAATGCCAAAATCATTGATGCAGCATTTTCGATATCATCAGCATTAGAGGCGGAATAATACGTATGGATTTACTCTCTCAGCTTAAAAGTTTAATCGGCATTACTGTTTTTATAGCACCAGGATTACTGAGTGCGGAAGTGTTACCCACCAGCTCAACCAAGCTAACGGATACTGGTTGCCAACTGAATTTCTTTCACCTAGAGAAAGGCCAAGACGGTAAATATAAAGAAGGGTTAAGGGTATCTCTTGTTACTGATAATATTTATCAGCACCGATATGTCGCAATGAAAGCAGACATCAGCCGTCCATTGGGATTTGAAAATATCAACTATAACCGCGCAGGAAAACCCACCGAAGTGTTCAGCGTGAATTGGCGTAAACAAAAAGAACAATTTACTTATGGACGGCTCATGTTGCTAGCAGGCACCAGCGATCGACAAGCCTTTGATGACTTAAAAAATCTTATCAAACAAGACAAAGGACACTTTGAATTAGAAGCATCGAAACAACACTATCGATTTAATGCTAACACTACCCACCTAAATGATTTTTTTGCATGCGAGAAAAAACGTACTAAGTAGCTTTCTTCTGCTCATTCCTCACAATTGATAATGCCTTCTAATTTCAACAAGAAGGCTTTGTGCTCTACCCCACCAGCGTAACCGGTTAATTTACCATTAGCACCAATAACACGGTGACAAGGCACGATTATCGCTATGGGGTTTTTACCATTTGCCGCACCAACAGCTCGTACTGCTTTAGAGTTTCCAATGCTATCAGCTATTGATTTATAACTGCATGTTTCACCATAAGGAACACGACATAAAGCATCCCACACTTGTTTTTGGAAAATCGTACCCGTAGCAGCTAAACGCACTGTAAACTCTGTTAGATCACCTGAAAAATAAGCATCAAGCTGTTGGCAACACGTTAGAAAAACACCAGCATCATCAATCCAGCTGGAATCAACAAGATCATCTATTCGTTGGCTTGGTATCGTCAAAGAAATTAAGCCTTCATCTGTTGCTAATAGGCGAATTTTACCTAACGGTGAGTCATAAAAATGAAAATACGTACGTGTGTTATTCATATCGCCCTAGCTAATATTTCGTCATTTCATGCTTGATACTAAATGGCTTCACTGCAGTATGCTAGTATCACTGAGCATTTGACATCTAAAACTAGATTCGACATGTACACAAAAGCCTTATAAAGAGTCTTAACTTGCTGTTAAGTAGAACTTAAATCATAATTTACTGAATTTTTATCAACCCAAAGTGCAATTACTTTCAACGAGTAAATGCTGCCTTATCGGTTCTGGTTTATTAAGTATCGGCCTGCGCTCATATTTTGTTACAAATATAGATATGAAATACGTCGCACAATGTGATATCAATGTTTAAATATTTTATCTATCAATTCATTTTTAGCGATATAAGCCACAATAAAAACCAATAGGCAGTGTTTAATTTTGAATTTAGACCGAAGATCAATAAATAACACTTTATAGTTAGGCAGTATGTTTTAACTTACTAATTTATCGAACTTTATTTATGCAATATTTATTTACACTTGCCATCGTAGGCCTTGTCGCCTATTCAATGCTCAAAAAATTCAATCCACAAGCAACACTTATTACAGCCGGTTTATTGTTATTGGCATTCGCCCAGCTCTATGATATTTCGCCTGTTCTTTCTGACGGTAAAACACAAGGTGCGTTGTTCTTTGATTTGTGGCAACGTTTTGCTGAAATCACGAACAGCCGATTGGGTAAGGTAGGGTTAACGCTTGTATCTATTGCAGGTGTATCAACCTACCTAAATCACATTGGTGCCTCTCAAGCGCTTGTTAAGTCAACATCTCGACCTGTCATGGCAGTGAAAAGCCCCTATGTATTATTGGCACTGGTGCTCATTTTTGTTTCCATTATGTATGTATTCATTACTGGTGCGACATCACTCTCATTATTGCTGATGGGCACATTGTACCCCGTTCTTCGTAATGCTGGAGTTAGTGCCAAAACAGCCGTGGCTACTATTGTTATTCCAACAGCGTGGGAGTACGGTCCGGGACAAATAAACGCAGTTATCGGTGCCAACGCAATTAACGTTGAAATCATGGATTTTGTGGTTAACCACCAAACTATATTCCAAGTGCTATTACTTGCTACGATCCCGTTTGTAAATATTGCTTGGCAACGTTATTGCGACAAGAAAGAAGGCTATGACCCAGCCCAAGATCGCGGTAAGTACCTTAAAACACTAGAAGAAAAACACGACAAAAATGACACAGTACCGGGCTTCTATGCATTATTGCCAGTACTGCCTTTTGTGTTTTTATTTGGTTTCTCAAGCATGGTGATGGAATCTATCACTATGACAATTCCAATTGCAATGATGTCTACCATTACGATTTGTATTGTCATTGAAGCGATCCGTTTTCGTTCAATTCAACGTGCTTTTGACAACTTTGAAGCATGGCTAAAAGGTACGGGGATGATCTTTGCCAGCGTATTAACATTGATGATCGCAGCTGAATTTTTCTCGGCGGGTTTAACTAATGTTGGTGCTATTACAGCACTCATCGATACGGCTAAATCATTCGACCTTGGACCAAGTGGCATTGTAATCGTATTCTCTGGTTTTATTCTTCTAACAGCATTTATTACCGGCTCTGGTAATGCACCTGTTATGGCGTTCATTCCGATTGTTCCTCAGATCGCGACTAATTTTGGGGTTAACCCATTATTACCACTAGTCCCTATTCTGTTTGCTGCAGGTATAGGACGTACAATATCTCCAGTTGCTGGAGTTATTATTACAGTATCTGGCATGGCTAACATTACACCAATAGACGTTATTAAACGTACATCAGTACCTATGCTGAGCAGTATGTTTGTCGTATTAGTATTAGCTGTTATCAAATACTCGTAAGGGTATTAGCAACATAGCTTAGAAACAAAATAAGCCCGCAACCGCGGGCTTATTCATCATTATATAAAGCAACAAGCATTTAGTGAGCAGATGCTTCTGTATGCTCTTCTTCTACTTCTGGCTCATCAAATGACATATTACGAGTAACGTATACCGCTAGAATCAATGCGCTGAACCCACCGACTAATTTACCCGCGACAACCGCTGAAATCATATCGCTATTAACCGCAGCAGTGAAGCCTAGGTGATCACCAAACACAAAAGAACCACACACAGCAAATGCCACGTTTATCACTTTGCCGCGATTATCCATTTCTTTAAAGATGTTAAACATCGCAATATTGTTTGCCATTGTGGCAACAAGACCAGCTGCGGCTTTTTCACCCATCCCCATAGCACTCCCCATCTTGATCAGAGGTTTGTTCAAGTGCTTAGTAATAAAGTGCACCATTGGGAATGCACCTGCCAGTACTATTGCGATTGCACCTACAATTTCAATACCATCTGAAATTGGTGCCATACCTGGAATTAGAACCACACCCGTTAGCGTTTCAACCACAATAGCAGCCAGTGCTAACGTAATTACCGCAATAACACCTTTGCCGAACACTTCGAAACCGCGGATCATTGCATCTGGTTTGAGCCATAGGCCGACGGCAATCAGCGCAGCAACGATAACAATCGGAACAAGGTTACTCAGAATCATAGTGAACTCAAAACCAGCAACCAAACCACCAACAAGACAGCCAACAGGAATTGTCGTAAGACCAATCAATACACCACGAGCAAGGTATTTAGTGTCTTCCTTTTCAATAATTCCCAGCGCAACTGGAATGGTAAATACCAACGTTGGCCCCATCATTGCACCAAGAATCAAGCCGGAAAATATCCCTGCTTCTTGTGTATTAGCCATGCTCTGTGCCAGAGGATAAGCTCCCATATCGTTAGCCAATAACGTACCTGCAAACATAGAAGGATCGGCACCAAGCGCAGTATAAATAGGAACTACAATAGGGCTTAACAAATTAGCCAATACAGGTGCCAAACTAACAACACCAACCATTGCGAGTGCTAATGCCCCCATAGCCATGAAACCTTCGTCAAATTGCTCTCCATAGCCCCAACGATTACCCAGTACTTTATCAATCGCACCGAGTACCATAAAGCCCACCATAATATATAAAATAATGTCATTCATGATGTTTCTACCTTCCTGATAATTCATCAATAATCGCAAGTTCAGAAGGTCCACCTAAATTTAGGACGAACAAGCCCTGCCCTATGCGACCACATATGGCTAAAATTAAATTTCAATAACGCGAACTGTTAACTACCGCTAATAAGCAATAATAAAATTAATTACTGTTATTGCACCGGAGTTCGGGGATTTAACTCACCGAACTCCATCACATTGACAATAATTATCCTAAACTTTACCTTCCAAAATTTCTTTTCTTGGTTGCGCAATTACAACTTTGTCGACCAGTACACCCTTAGTGCGAATTCTTTCTACTGCAGCATCAACTGCAGCCTGTACTGCTGCAACATCTCCGGTCATTGTGACGAATCCCTTACCGCCAATTGCCATCGCCATATGCACTTCCAGCAATTCAATATTGGCTGCTTTTACAGCTGCATCGGCAGCTTCTACAATCGCAGCCACCGAAAATGTTTCAACAATACCCAATGCAGAAGTCTGCTCGACAACTCGTGTTCCTGCTATTGCTGGGAAAACATCGGGATGAACATTAGCAATCACCAAATCATCCACTACTTCTCCTCCACCAACACGAAGGCCAGTTTCTACTGCTGCATTAATTGCCGCAACATCACCACCTACCATGACCATAAATTTGCCAGGACAAATCGTTCTATTAAATAGAATCTCGACATTGGCCGCTTTTAACATGGCATCAGCCACCAAATAACCACGGGCAATCGAATTTAGCTCAATACAACCTATCGCATTTACCATTACTTGCTCTTTTTATTGTTCTATTGCTGTTTGGGGTTCAATTCATTTTGATAGCACATCTGCACTGTTAGTGCTGGCAATCAATAACGATACTCTCGCCTACTTCTACAACAATTCCATCACGGCTAGCATGCACAGCAACGCTCAATGCATCTGGTGCAGGCTGGCCTATGAGTTGTCCTTTGCTAACCCGATCACCGACCTTTACTACAGCAACGGCAGGTCGACCAATATGTTGAGAAAGCGGAATATAAAGGCGATTAACTCTCAGTTCACACTCACGAAATTCAGCTTTTGTCTGCGCATAATCGGCTAACTCAAGACGACGTACCAAACGCTTTGTCGGCACACCTCGGTAATCTCGTAACGGGTGAACCTCGGTGGTATTCGCTTGCAACTGCGCCGGTGATAATAATTTCTGCTCATCACGCAATGCCCGCTTAGTGGTCGCACATACTCGGCTTGGGTCTAACCCTTCGGGGCATGACCACATGGTGCATAAGTTACACTCACAACACGCCTGAGCAGCCAATGCATAACTCAGATTATTGGCACCAGAAACCTGTAGTGAACGCATAGCCAAGTGAGGCTTCACCGGGTAACCCAACAAATTACGCGGACACATTGACGTACACATACTGCATTGATCACAGGCAGCCTTGCCGATCCGACGAAGGTTTTGCTCACTGCGCATTTTTATCGTGGCGATCCGCGAACTACGTGGCAACACCAGTAATCCACTGGAAATTTTTGTAATCGGCTTATCAAGATTATCCGTCACTGAGCCCATCATTGGTCCACCTTCGACCACAATGAAATCACGACTAGTTATATCACCAGCTAATTCAATTGCCTCACGGTAGGACAAGCCAATAGGCAGCCAGGCAGTATATGGTTGACGAACCTCGCCATGCACAGTGATCATGGTTTCCGTTACCGGAATTCCCTGCGCCGCATGGAAGACGTTAATGAACGATTCGATATTGTTCACCATCACGCCAATTTCTTTGGGTAAACCACCCGAAGGTATCCGCTTCCCCGTTGCCTGATAAACCAGTTCAACTTCGTCTCCAGCAGGATAAACATCTTCCATTAGCAGCAATTCAATACCGGACGGTAACTGCGCTTGTAAACAAGCAATGGTGTCGGCATTTTTTTTCTTAATACCAATCACGCCCCGCGCGGCACCAACCTGCTTCATGGCAATCAACATCCCGCCACAAAGCTCTTTGCCCCAACGCTGCATGAGCACCTGATCTTTGTACAACAGCGGCTCACATTCAGCGCCATTAGCCAAAACCAATTCGACCTGGCAGTCGAGCTTAACGTAGGTGGGAAAGCCTGCCCCACCTGCGCCAATCACGCCGCCATGCTGAATCTGTTGTAATAACGGATTCACAACTGCACTCCTACCTAGTTCGCAATTGGGTTGCGTGCGACTTCAAGCACTGCTGCCTCAAAAGCATCACATGCGGCACGACAAGCAGCCTGTGAACCAGTTAAGTGCCCACCACCAAAGTTAGTCTCTGATGGTGGTGCGAACAGGTTCACCAACTTAACATCTGCAGCTTTCAAGGCTGCATCAAGTGCAAACATTGCCTCTAATGGCGGTGCAATAACATAAGCCAAAGCTTCGCCCTGTTCGACACCAGCTTCTTCAGACAAATAACTGCCTGTTGAAGATACAAGATGAGCAAAATACGCAATGTCACCGTTTTCATCTGCACATTGGAATGCCGCTTCATCTTCAATGAATGCTTTGGCTCGATCCAATCCGGCAATCACGTCGGCAGGACATGCCGCAGCCAAGATACCGATCACCTCTCCCGATGTCGGACCCGATGAATGTGCGGCACCCGCATAGAAAGAACGCGCGTAAACCACATCTACATTTGCCGCTTTGGTCGCTTCATCCAGTGCACAATACGTTACATCGTCACAATCAGCGGTGATAATACCAATACTGTGGTGATGAGGCTTCAAGCCCATTTTTTCTTTATAAACAGGATCAACGGAAGCAATCACTCGCGTCGCTAAAACTGCTGGTTGGATTTTGTCTAAAATAGCCATGATTATTCCCTATATCAGCGCTTTAATTTGATGCCACTGGCTTTCTTTTCAAGCATATTCTTCACTAAATCGACAATCACAGCAGCCGCTTCAACTGGTGGCGTCCCGCCTGCGTGAATATTGGAAATCACGGTACGGTCAGATTCTACTGTCTCACTTGTAGGCTTGTAGATAGCGTAACAACTTAATGACTCAGACTGCCCTAACCCAGGGCGCTCACCGATCAGTAACAAGTTAACTTCAGCGTTCAACAGCATGCCGATTTCATCTTGTGCCTTTACACGGCCATAACGAAGGAAGAAAGGTGTACCCACATCTAAGCCAGCATTTTTCAATCCATTTAGTAATGGTGGTAAGATTTCATCGTGGTTCACGGTTACCGCATCAAGACTCAGACCATCAGACAAAACAACCTGCACCTGAGGTGCTTTCTTACAGTTACTTTGAATCAATGCTTTTCCTGCATCATTCAGCTTTCGGCCCAAATCAGGACGAGTTAGGTATTCATCTTTATCTGATGCGCACGATTGAACTTCCATCAAGTTGCGTTCCTGCAACCATGAAGATTCAACGTTTTTGATCACGGTATCTTTTGATCGAGAGTGATCTGCAAGGAAACGTAGCAACGCTGTAGTACGTGGGCGTGGTCCAGTTCTTCCTGTTCCTACGCGGGCATCAGTTTGCGACATCAGGTCTTCAACCACTTTTTTGTCGACCGCATTCTGAATACCGTTCCACTTCTTAAACTGAATATCCCCCAAGTCAGGCAGTGACTCAGCACTTACCTGTGGTACATATCCCCCCGCAGCTGGCGTTACTGCATTCACAACCTTAGTTATATCTGAAGCAGCTACGTTTGTTTCGCCAAGTTGGGCGAGCACTGTTGCTACGATGTCTTGAATTTTTTGTTCGTTCATTGCCACACCCTTACTTGAAGAAGATTGATGGGTCGCCTGCTTTACGCGTTAGACGTCCATTTTCCATCAGACCCATAGTTTCCATCCAAGCTTCAAACTCCGGCGCAGGACGAAGATTCAGCAACTGACGAACCGAGGCCGTATCATGGAAAGAAGTGGTTTGGTAATTCAACATGATATCGTCACCCATTGGCATCCCGATAACAAAGTTAACCCCCGCAGCCGCCAACAATGTCACCAAGTTTTCATTCGAATTTTGGTCTGTATCTGCATGGTTGGTATAGCAAGCATCGCACCCCATCGGCATACCAGATAACTTACCCATGAAGTGATCTTCAAGGCCTGCACGAATGATCTGTTGATGGTTATAAAGGTACTCAGGACCAATAAAACCAACAACAGTATTCACCAAGTGCGGGTTATAACGCTGTGCAAGCGCGTAACAACGAGCTTCCATCGTCATCTGATCAGCACCATGGTGCGCATCTGCTGATAATTCTGAGCCCTGACCAGTCTCGAAATACATCATGTTTTCGCCAGCCAGATTGCAGTACTGCTTACCGATTTCGTAGGCTTCATCCAGCATCTCGACACTGACACCAAACTCAGTAAGGCCTTTTTCAGAACCCGCAATACTTTGAAATAAGAGACCGCCAGGTGCGCCGCGGCGAACCGCTTCCATTTGGGTCGTAATGTGTGACAACACGCAAGGTTGAGTTGGAATATCCCACTTATTGATCACATCCTGAATCGCATTCAGCATCTGAGTCGTATTTTCAACGCTGTCTGTCACCGGGTTGATACCAATCACGGCATCGCCACAACCGTAGGTCAAGCCTTCAAAAGTCTGAGCCAAAATTGAGCTAACATTGTCGCGGGTATCGTTTGGCTGTAAGCGACAGCTAAAGTGGCCAGGTAAACCGACCGTTGCATTGGCCTTAGTCACCACCGGCATTTTTTTTGCGCCATACATCAAGTCGCCGTTCGAGCAAACCTTACCAACCGCCGAAACGATCTCAGCCGTTAAACCCTTGCGTACGCGCTGCATGTCTTCGTGCGTCATGTCGTCTGACAATAAATACTCACGCAACTCACTCACAGACCAATTCTGGATCTTCTCAAACATCGAACGGTTTAGACTATCTTGATTAATCCGAGTAATGATGTCGCTTTCGTAGCTAACTACTGGGTTTTCACGCAAATCTTTCAAGGTCAATTCAGAAAGCACATGCTTAGCAGCAACACGCTCCTGAGCGGTTTCAGCAGCAACACCCGCTAAGATGTCGCCCGAGCGTAGGTCAGAGGCTTTCGCCAATACTTCTTTTACATCCCTGAATTGGTAAGTTTGACCAAACAGGTGGGTTTTCAACTTCATGCATAACTCCTATTAAGACGGGAAGGCGAGTGATTTAACTGTCAAAGGAACGATCTCCCCGCCGAAGTAACTGTTGCCAATATCGATGTAGTCACCTTCATGGGTGATCACTTCATCTATTACGCTCACAGGTTGTGGATGGAGTAATGGCTGTAACTCCATGCCGAGCGCTTTTCCAATATCGTTGTGCACGACGATAAATGCTGGTGACTGGTGATTACCATGCTCACGATAAAAACGAGCTAACTCGCAAGCCACATGCTGAACAGCGTAATAACGCACGGGCATGCCACTATCGATTGCAATTGCATAGCGATCACAGCCCAACGCTAAATCCATTCGCTCTGCAGCAATCACAATTTCAGCGCAAATCGAAGGGCTTTCACTTTCCCAATCAACCGCCGGATGCACCACCGGAATGTTTTTCAGTGGTAGCTCATCAGAATTCAACCAAATCGTAGATCCTGATAGCGTAAGCGAATACGCACCAGCACCGATAACAGTGGCGCGCACAGTCTGGTTGGGTTTTCTTACTGGTCGATCAGCGAGATCGTGATGGCTTAGTAAGGCATTAGCCAAACGCGGACCAATATCACCAAACTGTTTTTCTTCGCTATTTCGCTGGTAATAACACTCACCAACACCACCGCTCAAAAAGACAGCATCAATGCCTGCCAGAGAATCTAACGCTGGAGTTTGTAGAAGCTGTACCGCGAGGGGGGATAGTTGCCCCGTCATAACCTCGACAATCAAATCAGCCATACGTGAGACAATTCTATTCAAGTGATCAACGGTAATTTGCCGTGGGTTTAATGCTTCACCAAATAGATCTTGCATCACAGCAATAGCGGGCTTGTGTACAAAAGTGATATCTCCCTGTTCATTCAACTCAACCAAACGCCCACCAATATTCAGGCAAGCTGTCGACACAACACGACCGCAGTCAAATACCACATAATTCGAGGTACCCCCGCCGATATCGATATTCATTACCTTAAGATGATTATGTTGTGATAACTCCTGAGCACCACTTCCGCGACCAGCAATCACCGACTCCAAGTTCGGACCTGCTGTTGCCACTACGAAATCACCCAGCTGCTGCGACAAATCCATAATGGCATCACGCGCGTTGTGTGCTTTCGCAGTTTCACCCGTGATTATAATGGCACCGGTCTCAACGCCTTCTGCGGCAAAGCCAGCCAATTCAATCTGCTGCTCAATAAACTGACGTAGACGATTCGCATCAATCGTGCCCTGATGGTTAATCGGGGTGAAAGACACCGGACTTTCATACGATATTTCGCGATCAACAAACTCATAAACTGGTACTTGCGATGCAGGAGCACGGTTGACTACGGTCAAATTCGAAAAAATCACTTGGGTTGTCGTAGTACCGATATCAATGCCGACACTGTGGACAATTTTCCTATCCATCAGCAATATCCCTCTGGTAGTTGCCCTGCAATAACTTGCTTCAACAACTCAACGATCTGAACTGGCGTTACCTGGCGAGGGTTGCCCTGCAAGCAAATATCTTGCATTGCTTGTTCTGCCAACAAGGCCAAATCCTGTTCGGTAATACCAACATCGGCCAGTGATGTCGGTAATCCTAAATCCACGACTAGCTGACGCACCGTTAAAATAGCGGCACGGCAACGATCACGTTGGGTCATAGCTTCGCGGCTCACTCCTAGTGCATTGGCAATTTCGGCATAATCGGCTTCACAGCTCAATGCATTGAAGGCCATTACATAAGGCAATAATATGGCGTTAGCCACACCGTGTGGTAGGTGGTATCGAGCACCGATTTGGTGTGCGATAGCATGTGTTAATCCCAAACCAGCATTGCTAAATGCCAGCCCGGCTTTATAAGCCGCCACTGCCATGTCGTAACGTTTATCCATATCTTGACCATACCCCACAGCAACCGGCAGCGCTTTAATCAACGCTTCAATCGCATGATAGGCATAGGCTTTTGATAATGGGTTTGTCTGGCGAGACACGTAGGCTTCAACTGCATGAGTTAAGGTATCAACCCCTGTTGCTGCCGTAATACCAGCCGGAACACCCAGCATCAAGGCGGGATCCAACAACGCCAGATCAGGCACCAAAGCAGGTCCTTTCACTGGCACCTTGATATCTAATTCGGCGTCTTTAATTACCGTGATATCGGTCACTTCCGATCCCGTGCCTGCTGTTGTTGGAATAGCTCCAAGCCCGACTTGACGAGAGGCAATACCACCGACTTTAAATGCAGTCAATGGACCTTGATAATCACCAATAACTGCAATTGCCTTAGCCGCATCCAGAGCAGAACCGCCACCAATACCAAGCACAAAATCAGCCTTGCTTGTCGATAGAACAGCCTGGCCGCGAGCAATTAGGCGGCTATCAGGCTCCCCTTCGACGCCGGTGAACAGCGTCAGTTTCAAACCAGCCAAACGAATGGCATTTTCACTGCCCGTTGTAAGCCCCAATTGATAAACCATCTTATCAGCGACGAGTAAAACATGAGTCGCACCGAGTTCAAGCAAAATGTCACCCAGTTGATTCACACAATGCCCCCCTGTCACCGTAATGGCAGGCGAACGAAACGTAAAACCGCGATAAGGTCGATATTGCTGCAATGTCTGCTGCACAATAGAGGCTATTTCGTTACTGGATACCGACATGACTTACTCCTTACCTTTCAGCGTGAGGCCATAACTAGCAATCGCAAGCGGTGTCAGGTACAGCGCGCGCGTCAGCTCAACCACTTCCAGAGCAGGGAACGTTTTACGGAAGGTCTGGGCAAAACCAGCAATCAAGGTGCCACCACCAGTTAGATAAATGATGCCTGGCTGGTGTTCTGCAATATGGCCTTCGACAATATCTGACATTTTTTCAATGACTGGCTTCGCCATCGCCGCAATCAATGGGTCTTCATGGCTTCGGCGTTTTTGTTGCTCCGCTTCTTCCATATCAATACCCAAACCACCCGCGATAGCCAAGCTGACATGACGCCCACCAGATGGCTCATCCAGAGAACTGACCAATTGCCCATTCTCAATGATTGCCGTACCTGTCGTACCGCCACCAACATCTACAACCGCACCGTTCTCAATATGCAGTAATGCCGCTACACTGCATGGTTCATCAATAACATGACTTACAATAATACCTGCAGATTCAACAACATTGATTGAAATACGGGGATCGGTACCAGGAGGGTAAGAGGTAATCGCTTCTTCCACTAAAATGCCGAATTTCTGCTGAACTTTTGCCAGTTGAGCACGAACAATGCGACAAGCACCCACGTAATCAACAACAACCCCATCGCGAACGACATCGGCCCAGTCAAGGAACGCCGCAACAGGCGTTCCTTCTCCATCAATGACCACGGTCTGAATATCAGCAGTACCCAAATCAATACCGATAAACCAAGTATCAGGTGCTGTACTCGCTGTCTCGTCATTGACTATCTCGTCGATAATCAACAAATTTTGGTTAGCTTGTTCGAGGTATGTCGTCATGACTTATACAATCCTGAATGCATCAACAGCAGTACAACGACGCTTACGAGTAAAGGTCAACGCGTTCGTAACCCCTTCCCCTGTTGGCGTCGAGATTGTCATCGTTGTCCAGCCTTCGCCACCCGCACCAATCGCCGCAATAGCCGGACCATTTTTAGCCAACAGGCTACAGTCCATCTCATAAGCCATACGAGTCAACACATCAATATTCTTGGAGTGAATTGCTGCAGTGTGGCGATTGCCTGATTCCAACTCTACTGCCCAATCTATGGCCTGATCAGCATTGGCAGCACGGATCAAAGGAAGGATCGGCATCATCTGTTCAGTTACCGCAAACACATGCGATTTATCGGCATCAAAGATCAACAAGCGAGTATCTGTAGGCACATCAATTCCTGCTGCTTCCGCTAGTTTGGCTGCATCACGCCCAACCCATTTTGGATTAGCCGTAGGCTTATCACCCGGATAACCTTTCAGTACCACACGAGCAATCGCTTCTGCTTGCTCTGGTGTTACCTCATAAGCTCCATGGCGGCACATCTGTGCTTTAAGTTCATCAGCAATAGAAGCAACAGCGATAATCTCTTTTTCAGTAGCGCATACGATATTGTTATCGAATGATGCCCCTTGAACGATAGAGATTGCAGCACGCTCTAAGTCAGCGGTCTCATCAACCACAACCGGTGGGTTACCTGGTCCTGCTGCAATCAAACGTTTGTCTGTCACTTTACGGGCAGCATCAACAACAGCATCACCACCGGTAACAACCAACAAACCAATACCTGGATAAGTAAATAGAGCCTGCGCATTTTCTAGCGAAGGCGTCGCCACAGATGTACAGATATTAGCTGGTCCACCAACGCTTTCAGACGCTTTGTTGACCAGCTGAATCGCGTACTGAGACACTTTTTTCGCCGCAGGGTGCGGGGCAAATACCACGGCATTACCAGCAGCAATCATACTAATTGCATTATTAATAACAGTGCATGATGGGTTAGTGCTTGGTGTTACTGACGCAATCACCCCCCACGGGGCATTTTCCATCAGGCTCATACCGGCATCACCCGATACCGCCTGCGGAACAAGAATTTCCGTACCAGGAGTACGGTGTGCTACCAAAAGATGCTTAGCTACTTTGTCTTCAACACGGCCAAAGCCGGTTTCTGCCACCGCCATCTCGGATAGCTCTTTGGCATGTTTTTTCGCCATTCGGCGAACAGCTAATATAATGTCATCACGCAGGGCAAGGGTACGAATTTCACGCTGGGCAGATTTCGCAGCTGCCACGGCACCATCCAATGTCGGATAAATACCGTAATCCCCTTGTTCATTCACAGAAGGCGTGCCTACCGCGCTGCCATTAAGCTGCAGGACGACACGTCTAACAATCTCTTCTATTTGCTGCTGATCCATAAGGAACCTTCTCCAAACAGCTAGCCGCGCTTACTATACAATTGCTCGCTAGCTGCTGTTACTTCATCAATAATTCCGACCACACAAAGGTCAACCGGAGAATCGTTTTCCACACTGCCATAAGCGGCTCGAGCGGAACTGCCGGAAACAACCATTACCCACTCACCTTCACCAGCACCAAGCTGATCCATTGCGATATGAATATCCCCTGATGTACCACCATTCTTATCAACAAATTCAACGAGACAAAGCTTGTCCATTCGCATGTGCTGACTTCGAACCGTAGCAATCACATGGCCTATAACGCGTGCAACTCGCATACGATCTCCTACCTTTTCGAATACTCCTCATTTATCGCTAAGGGGAATCGAATTATTTAATTTTAATTGGAAACACTTTTTCCAAATCGCTATGAGGGCGAGGGATAACGTGTACAGCAACAAGTTCACCCAAACGTTGTGCAACAACAGAACCCGCATCTGTCGCCGCTTTACAAGAAGCAACATCACCGCGGATTAACGCTGTTACATAGCCAGAACCAATTTGCTGATAACCAACGAGCTCAACACGCGCGGCTTTCACCATTGCATCAGATGCTTCAATCAGTGCAGTTAGCCCTTTTGTTTCTAGAATTCCTAAAGCGTCCATTTATTTGTCCTCACTCAGATTTATTTGGTTGTATTACGAGGTTTGGCCGCAGCCGTTTTTGTTTCTTCTTCTTCAATAGTAATTGGGAAGATTGCTTCCAAATCACCATGTGGACGAGGGATAACATGAACCGCAACCACTTCGCCAAGACGTTGCGCAGCAGCCGCGCCTGCATCTGTTGCCGCTTTGCAAGCAGCTACGTCGCCGCGAACCATCGCAGACACGATGCCCGAACCGATTTGCTTGTAACCGACCAACTGTACGCGTGCTGCTTTGACCATCGCATCAGATGCTTCGATCAGTGCCGTTAGACCTTTGGTTTCAATTATGCCTAGCGCTTCCATTATTAAATCCTTAGAGTTCTTTACTGGTTAAATAGGTTTATTTACACAGGCTAGATGCCAAAACCGATATATCAACGATATCGTTCGCACTACAGCCCCGAGATAAATCATGCACCGGTGACGCCAAGCCTTGCAGCATCGGGCCCAGTGCGATATAGCCACCTAAACGTTGGGCAACTTTGTATGCAATATTGCCCGCATTCAAAGATGGAAAGATAAACACATTTGCCAGACCGCCTAGTGGGCTATCAGGCATTTTCTGTGCAGCAACTGCCGGAACAATTGCAGCATCAAACTGTACTTCACCATCGATGATCAGATCAGGTTGACGCTGGCGAACCATCTCCGTCGCTTCCGTCACCTTACTAACTGCAGGATGATCCGCACTGCCTTTGGTTGAAAACGACAACATCGCCACGCGCGGAATATTGCCCGTTAGCTGTTGATAGTTACGTGCGGTATCAATCGCAATATCGGCTAACTGCTCAGCCGTCGGCAACGGAATGACCCCCGCATCCGAAAAAGCATGAACCTGTTCACCATCGGGCGACAGCATCAAGAAGAAGCTAGAAACTGTTTTAGAACCCAGCGCAACGCCTGTACCGCGAATGGCAGCACGAATAACATCACCCGTTGTTGACACATTGCCGCCGATACAAATATCGGCGTAACCCTGATCCACCATCATCATGGCAAAATCAAGGGGCTTTTTAAGACGATCGGTAGCCTCTTCGACCGTAATAGGCTTGCGTTGCTTGGCAATATAACTCTTCACCATCTCATCAAAGCAACCCGCAGATTCTGGCGATAACAACGTCAGACAAGGCACGGCAATACCACTACGGTGCGCAAGGTCACGTAACTGAAACGGACTACCCAACAAGATTGGCTCAGCTAATCCTGCAAGCTTCATGTCATTGGCGGCGTGCAGTAAACGAACATCATTGGCATCAGGAAATACGATACGTTTTGGGTTCTTCAAACACTGAGCACGGCATTGCTCAAGTAATTTCATTGCACAAACCTCTTAATATCGACGATTGACCGTTTTGGCATTGAAGTACCAAAATCATCACCACATACACCGCGCTGGATAATCGGTTCAAGCCAGCAACGATGTCATTGCGAGTCAGTTGCATGCTGTGATCCATATAGACTTGACTAGCCATCAGCTCTAATTCACGTACTAAGGCACGTAAGTAGTTCAATTGAGCGACTAATCCGCCGTAACTCACATCTGGCAACAAATGGTCATGGCCTAGATAACGCAATGGAGTATGCGACCAGCGATGAACTACATCGGCATTAAACTCACCCATAGTGGGCTCAGGTAACAGGTTTTCCGTAACCTCACATTGCATGGTTTGACCAAGATAAGAACGAATGTCCGCCATAAAACCCTGAAGCATATCTGGCTGTTGTTCCATCGCACATTGCACTAAGACACAATAACTAATGCAACTGTCGAGTTTGCCTCGCAGCTGAATTCTTGGATGCGTTTTGGGTACCAGCATGTGATCGTTTAAATGCGTCATCAACGCAGGTTTTTGTTCAACATCTGAACCACATAGCATGCAGGCATTATCAGGGCGTACATTGTTAGTCTTGAGCGGGTGTACCTTTTCCAGCACCTGACCCTGCTCTGTTTCTTCAGCAACAAATACCTGACCTTTTTCATCTCTCCAATGCACCGTGATCTGCTTTTCGCTCAGCATTTGCTGTGCAGATGGTGTAAATCGGGTACCAAGAGGAAGATGGATCTCCCCTCCCTGACGCAGCCCAACATGCTGGCGAAGGTAATCTTCGGTGACAAACGAAGGTGTGACAGGCTTATCCATACTTACGCCCACTCAACCGGATAAGTAATGTAGACGTATCGCACATGAGTAGGAGTACCAAACTCAACCGAACTTCCCTTCGGGATAAAAATGACATCACCAGGCTTACCAATCGTTGTGCCGGCAGCCGTTTTTACGTGGAATTCACCTTCTAGTACGACATTGACTTCGTCATAGCACAGGGTCCATGGAAAAAATGCATTCTCCCACCCCATATACCCGACACCCATATTGCTATTTTCCTGAGCACCAATCACATCTGTCAGACCAATATTCTTACCCGGAGCACCATCAAACGCGCCGAGCTGAACAGCATTACCACGTACAAGTACAATACCGTCATCATTAATTTGGCGAGGCGAATCTGGTGCCTGCATATTAAAATCAGCTAAGGCTTTGGCAACTAACGATTGAATTAACTCACTTTTTTCGCCATTAACATTGGCAAGCTTTGATTCAACTTCAGCTTGAATATCTTTCGCGATAGATGAGGTCGGCACAACCGCAGGCTGTATTGGCTGAACTTGTATTTCTGCTGTTAACACTGGTGCTGCCACTGGAGGGGTTATTTGCGGTTGCGGCGCAGCAGGCGCTTCATCAACAAACTCGATTCCTTCCACTTTGGCAACATCGCGGGCTTCAGGTGTAATAATAAAATCTTTCACGGGTGCGATTAGGTACAGACGGTTTTCCGACTTTGCCTTACGCACATCCGCAGCAGAGATTAATGTTTTCATTACTGCAATCCTTGGTGGTTACACACAACTCACTCCAACACGACAGGCTGGAATGAAAGTAAATGGTCATAGAGCTGATCAATTGATGCCTGATCAAAAATGGACGTATAAAAAAATGGTCCATGAATACCGTGTTGTTTGAACAGAGCACTCGCTCGCTCACAATCAGCACCTTCTGCATCAACCTTACTAATTACCCCAACAATATTTTTATTAGGATATACACGCAATAAACCACTCGGAGCAGTTAATCTTTTTGTCGTAGCAGGCTGCAAAATCACAATTGTTTTAACACTGGATATCGTTGAAAGCAGTGCACCATTCCACGAACGATTATCAATAAACTCTCCAGGAGTATCGATAACACGCCCCTGATAAAATATCGGTGACTGAGTTTTACCAATATTAGTTTCCTGATCGATTAATTTATTAATTAGCGCAGACTTACCTGCGTCAACCTCACCAATAAAAGCGATATTTCCTAACTGAGTATTTTCCATAATTATGTTCGCGTTAAATCGCAGGTGTTATAAGCCAACGTATCATTTAATACTCTTACAACAGTTTTTAATGATTCCTCTACAGAAGCAACACTGCCTGTAATAACAAGCGCCCCTGAAAATCGGTCAAGAAAGCCAATACTGACATTGGCAGCTTTGGTTGCTATATCACCAGCAATGATGGATGTTTCACCAGGTGTTAAGGTTAGGATTCCTATCGCACCTAAACTTTCCACCCCTACTCGCTCACATAACTCTTCGGTTGGATTTGCAACAAGATGCGCAAGTGTGACTTGCTTACCCGGTACAAACTCCTGAATTATCCGCTCTTTACTAGCATTAATATCTATCATCAGGTAATTATTCAGAACAATACGAATTGCATATAATCTACACCTAAATATAGAGTTATTACTCAACCTGTGTCACAGTTTTTGTGTAATTAGTCATTAAGTATCATATTGCGTTCTGAATTTTTGAGCTTAATCACCTTATTACTTATATGGGTATAAGCAATTTTATTTATCTTGACCCCAAAATTAATCAGTAATACTCAATTAATAAAAGTATTAACAGCTCCTGAACAAATTAAAACTAGATAAACAATCAACATTTTATATAAATAAAATGTAAGCAAACATTAACAAGAACGGAATTAATTATTTCAACAAAAAAAATAATTACCCCCAGCTCTTATTGTTAATACTTTGTTTATTCTTTTACTGTGAAAAACATTCTTTCATTATTTGTAATCTAATATAGTAATTATACTTTTCAGGCATGTTGCTCATTACCACTTATTGGACATTTTCCGGATATGATGCTTTCCTGCTCAGTTATACACCGGCTCTATGCTAGAAATAGTCCATCAGTCTGTTTGCTTTCAAGCTGATGGTGTTTGGAAAACAAAAAACATACCAAGAGCAAGTGATGTCATGTCGCTTTTCACTAAATATGACCATTCATGAATATCAAGATAGAGTTTTGCGGTTGTTGCTGATGAACTACGTGTATTGTTACAACGTACGCATAGTTCAACAGAAGATGTTCATTCAAGCTGTGAATGATATATCCGCTCAAATGTCGACAGAAAACCTCATCACAAGAACTGAATGAGATCGCTCAACACCTAAGCAGTGAGGTGAGTAAGTTTCGTATCTAACCTAAACTTAGGCTAAGTATTAGGCCAAAAGACTGGCAGTCTATTAAATTTGAATATACTCACAAAAGGCGATACGTTACAGCGTATCGCTTTTTTAGTATTGTATTACTTTCAAACCCAGCCTATTACAGTGAACATATGGGAGAAGCTAAGAGTTCAAAATTTGACTAAATATTTCCGTATACTTTTGCAGGAACTTTTAGCGCATCAATGATTACATAATTATCGCCGGTTATGCATGATGCCAACCTCTTTCTCTTTTCCTCACCTTCCTTTTTCGTCGTGTAATCAACGGCTACAATATGATGAAATGGGGAATCAAGCTTTGAAAAAGGACTGACCTTATAATCAACAAGTTTGTAATTACATAAAGCGTTTGAATAACGAAGGAGCTCATTGCACTTTTCGAAAGCTTCTGAACCCATATTTCTTCTTATATGTAAGCTTCTTAGATTAGATATAATATCCGCATCATTTTTGTATAAATCACACGGTCCGCCGTAGGCTACCGAGTTAACAGAACTCATGAGAGGCTGATAGCCTTCAGCAATCGCCATCGAGCATGTCTTCTTGTTAATAATTCCGGTTGAATGCACCCCTAACTTCGTCTGGACCAGCGAGATAACCTGCCTTTGGTCTTTTCCTTCAAGATAAGCTTTTGCATCAACTCTTTGGCTCTCAGTAACATATTTGTAAGCGAGTACGTCAGTAGTCGAAGATGAAAACTTTTTTATATCTTCAGAAAAAACATTCAGTAATGTAAAGCCGGTCGCGATAGCTATTGGAATAAAAATGAAATTAAAACCTTTCTTTTTAGTCGCAACTTTTTCTCCACAATGAACACAATTATCATCATAACTAGAGATTTTTTTTTGACAGTAGGGACAATTTATAATCATACAAATGCCTTTCTTTATAATACAAACTCAATTTTAGTTCGTAGGACAATTACGCCACATTCAATTTTTCTCACATAAGATCTAGAACGACTATTATTTTGTCGTGAGCAACACCCTTGTAAACTTATTACTAACCAAGATGACATTCAATACCTCTAAGTGTCACACAGGTATAAATACACTCTACAAGCTCAGTTTGCGGGTATTCACCCTAAAATCAACACAAAAACGAGCAATATCCCTTCGCATTACGCTTAAAACAGTGGAAGTGGCAACTTTTCCATTTTATTTTTTTCCTGTATTTTAGCTTTATCCCTTTGGTAGAGCGGTTTAATAGATTCTATGTTCGTTAATTACCACTAAAAAGTAGATAATATTAATATTGTAAGATCATGTGACATCATTAATATTTAATGAAACATTCAAGATTACAAGTCAAATATTCTATATTAAAAAGTAAAGCCTAGAAACAATTACTACCATATCAAATTAAGTTAATAAAAATAAACATATCACCAGCAATTTAAAATTAACATTCTTATAGCAATCATTAACTAGTTCACTCTGTAAGTTATCCAAAACAGGTACTCATCAAAATCACACCATTTTTTGATGCCACTATAAATACAAAAACGCCAGCGCAAGATGTTAATCTTTGCGCTGGCGTTTTGAATTATTTCTCTGCAAAGCCGTTCGTATCACTGTCGATCTAATGTAACGGCTTAGCATAATTAGGGTTTACGTTTTACCGTTACATCTTCACACTCACCATCAATCACATTATGTGACGGTGCTGCTTGATTTAACGGTGACTCATCAAAAGATCCTTGCGAAGCAGCAGCGTTAGCATATGCCATTTTTCGTTGAATAAATGGCTTGGCTATAAATGCCGCCGCACCGATAAATAATGCCATTATTGCTGCGAACGACACCGTAAATAGACCAATGACAATAGCGATAAAACCAGCAATAATATTTCTCATAATCGTGCCTCTTTCATAATTCAATTTGGGCTAAACCATCACTTGCTGTGAACTTACCTCAGTAAATGCAACTTAGCAAATCACATTAGACCTCTTACCATTATGTTAGATTACTCTATTGAGTATGAATCTAACTTGAACAGAAGTAATATTTTGCAACTGCTTCATGTATGATTTAACGCAAGTTACCTCAACGTCATTATGCTCAGATAATTACAGCAGGCTTTATGATTACATCACTTTCCATCAATAACTATCGCTCTGTTTTACAATTAACATTACCTTTAGGCCCGCTAAACGTTATTACTGGTGCCAATGGCAGCGGGAAATCAAATTTATATAAAGCTTTGAAATTATTAGCAGATACTGCTAATGGTGGCGTAGTAAATACGTTAGCTTCTGAAGGCGGATTGGATTCCACCTTTTGGGCTGGACCCGAAAATATTACTGCAGCTATGCGTCGTGGCGATGTCCCAGTAGAAGGAAGTGTACGTACTGAAGTACGTCGATTACGTTTAGGGTTTGCCACCGAAGATTTTGGATATTCAATCGCACTTGGCTTGCCTGAGCCATCCAACTCATACTTTTCACTCGATCCTGAAATCAAACGTGAATGTATATGGAGTGGTCCGTTTTATCGTCCAGCCAGTGCATTGGTTGACCGTAAAGGCTCGATGATAAAAGTACGCAACGGACGAAGTTGGCAAGTAGCTTCTCAACACATTCAGCACTTCAACAGTATGTTCGATCACATATCAGATCCTAATGGTGCACCCGAAGTCTATCACATGCGCGAGCTCATTCGCAGCTGGCGGTTTTATGATCATTTCCGTACAGATAAAGACGCACCAGCCCGCAAGCCACAACTAGGAACACGCACTCCCGTATTACATCACGATGGACACGATTTAGCCGCTGCGCTACAAACCATCATTGAAATTGGTGACAGTGTCACCTTACATAAAACTATTGATGATGCTTTTTCAGGTGCTCGCATTCGTATTGTCTGCCACGAAGACAGCCGGTTCTCAATTGAATTTCATCAAGAAGGATTACTCCGCCCTTTATCCGGCGCAGAACTCTCTGATGGTACTTTACGTTATTTACTTTGGGTAGCTGCGTTACTAACACCACGCCCACCCAGTTTGATGGTTCTAAATGAACCTGAAACCAGCTTGCATCCTGATTTATTACCAGCATTGGCACGTTTGATTTTACATGCTTCAGCACAAACTCAAGTCTGGGTGGTATCACATGCCAGCCGCCTAATTGCAGCCCTAGAAGAACACCCTTCCTGTAATGCAATCAATTTAGATAAACAGCTCGGTGAAACCATCATTCCCGATCAGGGCTTGCTTGATGTCCCCTCTTGGTATTGGCCAGATAAACACTAGTCTGATTACCTTTTGTCTTCATTTCTGGCGTAAATAAAAAATCCCTCAGTGAATGTATTACTACTCACTGAGGGATAGTTTTTAGTAGAGATCTACCGTGTTACCAAGAAAGATAACAGCACTTAATTATGTAACTCGCAAGATCGTTGTCGCGTAATTATTTATCTGAGACAGGTAAACCTGCACCACGTTCACCACTACGTTTTTGCACAAACACAACTGGCGTCCATGCTGGTACTGTCAACTTGGTTTCAGCCACTGATGCCCCCGCTGTTAACGCTGGTGTATGCTTCTCACTAACCGTAAAGCCAGTTTGCTTGATATCAAACGTCTGCACTTTTGGTGTCGCATTAATCACAATTACCATCGCATCTAACGTTGAATCCAAATCTCCACCAGAATCCTTACCATTATCGATACTCATCACAATCAGACCCGGCTCTTGTGCTGCACCTGTGTTATGAAAATCAACACGTGCATTCACTTCTTTACCTGTACCTAACGTGATCAAAGGGTAAGATTGACGGAGATTAGCAAGTTCTTTATAGAAGCTCACCATATCTTCCATATCCTGTGATGTTGGCTTAGCATTTTCGCCGCTGCCTTCAATCACTTTGGTGATAATGTCGTAGTTATCACCGTCTTTATCTTTACGCGGCAAGCCTTTATTCCAGTTGTTATCTTCTAGCGTAAAGTCGACCTTGTTGAACCAATCACCTGAATCGTACGAGTCACGCTGCATTGATTTAGAGCGTAGAAGTTCTGATCCCATATGCAAGAAAGGTACACCTTGACCTAGCATAGCCGTTGATAGAGACACAGTTTGCATTCTTACACGTGTAGCAGATGTTACGTCATACGGAATCTTGTATTGATTGTTATCCCATAAGGTTTGGTTATCGTGCTTAGAGACGTAGTTTTGTACTTCCGATGGATCCACCGCATAACCCGCAGGTTGCCCGTTGTAATCCACTTTCTCACCACTTACTATTTTTCCCTTAGAATCAATCAGCATGAAATCTTTTAAGTTTCCAGCCAATCCTAAGCGAGTTAAATCAGCAAGGTGAAGTGCCGTTTCTTTTGATGTTTTATTCGTATCATTCGGTTGAACAAAGGCGCCGTTACCGAAACCTTGGTTTTCACGTAATCCCTCTTTTCCATCAAATGGACCACCACCACGAACAGCATCACGTAAACGGTCAGAGAAGCTACCTATGCCCGTACCACCTAAGTTAGGTTGTGTTGCTTGTACAAAGAGTCGATCGTTTTCGACTTCACCAAAGTTCCAACCTTCACCGTAGAAATAGGTATTAGGATCGACCTTCTGTACAGCGGCCAATGATTCCTGTATTTGCGCTAAAGGATGGTGACCCATTAAATCAAAACGGAATGAATCAATCTTGTAATCACGAGACCAAACAACTAATGAATCTTTAATTAACTTAGCCATCATTGCGCGTTCAGGGGCTGTATTAGAGCAACAAGTCGAGTTTTCAACAGACCCTGTTACCGGATTCAAGCGGTTGTAATACCAAGGTACAATCTTATCAAGTACTGATGTTGCAGACTCTGGACCTGCCGAGTTCGTGTGGTTGTATACAACATCCATAACAACGTTCATGCCAATATCTGTTTTAATCGACTTCACCATTTCACGCATTTCTAAAATACGTGTAGTGCCATCAGGGTTGCTCGAGTAAGACCCTTCAGGAACAGTATAATGGAGTGGATCATACCCCCAGTTGAAGCTATCAGTAGCAGACACTAAACGGTTAAGTTCTTGAACAGATGGATTGGCTGTTGTGTCGTTACCCTGCTCACGCTTAAGTACTTCAGCGATAGTTAAACCTGATGAACAGTCATTCTTAAACGATGACGTTTTCACATCTGAGTTTACTTTGCATAACTTGCTGAAAAGCTCATCGATATCCGCAACTTTGTTTGGATCTTCATTAATGGTCGCGATATCAAAGATTGGCAGTAATTGCAGGTGAGTCACACCCTTTTCTTGTAAGGATTTAAGGTGTTCAACAGGTACTGAGTCTATCTCGCTAAACGCATCAAATTTACCACGCATGTCAGCAGGCGTTGATACATCTTGAGCAGAAAAATCACGCACATGTGATTCATAAATCACAAACTGAGATGGGTTGTCTTGTTTCATTGGGCGTTGCAGCTCATCCCAACCTGCTGGCTTAAGATCTGCATCATTAAGATCAATTACTTGGCTGAATTCAGAATTCATTGAAAGGCTTAAAGAGTATGGGTCGGTGACTTCATAATCCATCATCACTTTCGTTAATGGGTGGTAAACTTTTACGTGGTAGCGGTAATAATCTTCAGTTTGCAGTTTATCAGTTGTTAACGTCCATGCTCCGCTGTTGGCATCAAATGTCATCGGTAGTTCAGCCGTTGATTTTTTATCCGCAGAGTACTTCACGACACTGACAGATTGAGCCGTCGGTGCCCACAGTGTGAACTGCACGTCAGTACTACTAATAATTGCACCGTAACTCAAGTTATCACCCGTACCAGCATTGCCTGTATAGATCATATCAAGTGCACCAGAAGGCTGAACTTGAGTTGCGAGAAGTACCTTACCAGCTGAATCGTAAGAAACAGCAATTAACTGACCTTTTAATAATGCTTTAGGATCTGCTTTCACTGATTCAAAATCGAGCTGCCAACTTTCTAGTGCTTCTAGATGTGGGAATTTCTCTGACCATGAACCATTCGTTGTTTTGCTAGATGTAACTGTTTTCTCTACTCCTGAAAAGGTCTGCGTTTGGTTGTTGTACTCAATGCCCGCTTTTGATGCATACAGTAATTCAACACGAGCAGCACCTGATTCAAGCGCTAGAATATCAGCCGTTAACCAATGTGCAGATGCTCCACTTAGCGTCGCTGAAGGCAATTTAGCCATCGGTTGATAATAAACCGTTGATGATCCTTCAAAGGTAAATGCAACATTGCCAATCTTAGCGGCTTGTTCAAGATCGAGCTGCGTGTTTTCTAATAACGACTTTTCATCACCATCATGAGGAATAAAGTTAACGCAATTGCTCGCATCATCTTTCAGCGCAATATCCCAATAATCACCGTATGTTTCACTATTTCCAGTTATAGGTAAACCTGCATCCCAAGACGTATCACTTCCTGCATAGGCAGCACATGTATCATCATTCCACACATGCAACTTCACATTCGATGCCGCCGTATCATCTTCCATATTCAGGAATACGCGAGCGGTTTTTTCAGGTAACGGTGGAATATATTCAGGGAATACTGCTGAAATCCCTTCTTGCGTAAATACATAGTTACCTTCTTTATGCACCTGTTCTAAATCTAACTTACCGTTAAATTCACCTAACGGCTTATCTCGATTAGCATCTCGCGGAATAAAGTTGACACACTGAGTCGCATCTTCTTTTAAATCGATAACCCAATATGCGCCATAAGTCTCGTCAACCCCAGAAAAAGGAACGCCAGTATCCCATTCTGAATCGGCATTTGCATAGCTACCACAAGTATCATCATTCCAGATATGTAATGTATACCCATCATAACTTCCCGCCGCCTTCGCTTGCGCAGGGTCTAATTTAAAATAGATAGCCGCCTGATCTTTATTAATCGGTGTGAATTTCCCCGATTCATCAATCGCGTTATCTGAAGATGAGCTATTACAACCAACGAGGGTAACAGCCGATAAAAGAGGTAGTGTTAATTTTGCTATCGTAGACAATTTAAAATTCACGTTTCTTTCCTTGAATAATTCATTCTTATTGGTCTTGGGGAAGATAAGAGTGTTTTATTTTTATGAGCGAAAAGTAAGATAAAACTGTCTATACAAACTGTGATTTCAAACACTTACTAGTAATTAATATAAGTAATTTTATGCTTATTGGCAGCTAATCACAGATTGTAGGTATACAAATTAATCAGCTGCAATGTACAAAATGATAGACACATCAATATTTTAAACAGTCAAAACAAATGAACAGCTTTTTATACAAATATAATTATTATTAACCCTTCCTATCACCACTCAAAAAGCACAAAATAAGCTCAAGAATTACTACGGGTAATGTCCTTCGGAAAAATATAAATAATCAGATACCATAAATATGATAACCTTTTGTTATCATATTTCATTCAACGTTCGAAAATATTATGCTGAATAACCAATGGCTGAATACATTTATTACACTGGTCGATGTAGGACACTTCACTCAAACGTCAGAAAAACTCTTTATGACGCAACCTGGTGTTAGCCAGCATATAAAGAAACTAGAAGATCAAGTGGGTACTCTGCTATTGCATCGTATTGGTAAGAAATTTGAGTTAACTCAAGCAGGTGAAGCGCTTTATAATTTTGGTAGGCTACGCGCAACCGAGGAAGCTGACTTATTGATATCATTAAAAACAGACAATCCCTATTCAGGTGAATGTCGTTTTGGGTGTTCAGGCTCTATGGCAATGTTTCTCTACCCTAAATTTTTATCAAGGCAAAGCAAGCACCACGACCTTCATATCTCTATTGAGGCTGCACCAGACCAACGTATTATCAATGAAGTTTTGAATAACAATATTGATATAGGCATTATCACGCAACATGTTATATCAACAGAACTCGAACAAGAGTCACTCGGACATGAGGCTCTTTGTTTAGTCGTGCCTCATCAATATAAAAATCAAAAAATGACTTTCGTAGAACTTAATCAGTTAGGTTTTATTAATCACCCCAATGGTGAGCAATATGCCGAACAAGTATTACGTGCGAATTATAAAGATGATTATCAATCGATAAAGCAGATCAGAAAAATCAGTTACATCAACCAACTCAATCAGATTTTACTGCCAGTATCTATGGGGTTGGGCTACACTGTACTGCCTAGAACAACAATCGAACAATTTGAATTACAAGATAGTATTGCCATTTTACCAAGCGATACAATTGTGAATGAAGAACACTTTTTGATTAAGAAAAAGTTTCGACAACTCCCTAAACGCTACCAGTGGTTTATCGATCTGATAAAGAAACAATAATGGTGTATATAAGCATTACTGTAGCTGGGTATAAGTAGATTGAATGAAAATAGAAAGCCTCGATACCATATTTTTTATTCAAACAAGCTTTTGTTCTAACAAGCTTTCATTATAACAAGACATGCTATCAAGGCTGTTATACCCAAGTTACCTCAAGGTATTACATTTTATTCTTTATCTAAATCGGCTAGTGGTAACCAATCAACATCAACCCCTGCCTGCGTAAACATACCTTGGCTGATTTTAATTTTATCACCCCAACGCGATAAAAAGTCTTCACTCTGCTCAGGGCAATGCACCATTGATATACCCGTCTGGATAATTTTTGCAGCACAATTGGGGCAAGGAAAGTGTGTTACCCAAATTTCACACCCTGACAGATCCCTTTTCGCAAATAAAATTGCATTCTCTTCCGCGTGAAGTGTTTTCAGTAGCTTCATATCACGATCGTCGGTATTTGCACTGTCTGAAATACCGTGTGGGTAGCCGTTGAACCCAACAGAAACAATACGATTATGCTCTGTAATAACTGCACCTACCTGCGTAGAAGGATCTTTACTCCAAGAGCCAACTAACTCTGCCATTTGAAAAAAACGTTGTGCCCATTTTGAAATCATATTCTCTTCCTCTACTGCAAATGCGTTCTATTCGTTATTGTGCAAAACTTAACGCGAGGTCTCAACTAACATTCGCTTTTAAGGTTACTTTTTTTATACATTTTATGCGTTAATACTTAATCTAGTGGATTTTGGCCGTGATACGTTCATAAGGCAAGCGCATAAAGTCATTGATAACGTGTAAATATTACTAGCATAAAAAAACGACGCTCTATATAGAGCGTCGCATTTAATAAAGAACAATATTATAAAAGCTGTATTAAGCCATTATTTTTGCGCTTTAGGCTGAATAATTAACATGATGCCATCAACATCAATAACCTCTACGAGTACACCAGCTTCTAAAGCAACATCTGTTCGTACAAGCCATGTAGTATCGCCTAACCTCATTCGCCCAGTACCTGCTGCTAAGGGCTCGTCTAACACAGAGACTTGCCCGATTAATTGTTCTGAGCGTTGATTGAGCGTGCGCCCTTCATCTTCAACTCGGTCTTTCTTGCTTTGATAACGCCACCATAACCACGTTGTAAATAACGAGAAAACCGCAAACGTTAGCCATTGCAATGACCAACTCAATGGTAGAAGCGACAAGAGCAATCCAACAAGAACAGCAGAGACACCCAACCAAAGCAAGTACCCAGCAGTTCCGAGTAATTCAAGCAGCAACAAGGCTAAACCAAATGCAACCCAATGCCAGAAGTTCATCTGTTCAAGTAGGGCTATCATGCGTTGCTACCCTTCGTATTATCTGATTTAGATTGACTTAATAATTCTGCAATACCCGCAACAGAACCCATCAAGCCCGTAGCTTCAAGCGGCAGCATTATTACTTTGCCATTTTCTGATTGACCAATCGCTTTCAATGCATCGGTATAACCCTGTGCAATAAAGTAATTAATAGCTTTAACGTCACCTTTCGCTATTGCTTCTGATACAACGCTTGTTGCTTTTGCTTCCGCTTCGGCTTCACGCTCACGAGCTTCTGCTTGAAGAATAACCGCTTGCTTATCACCTTCAGCACGTAATATTTCTGATTGCTTGTGGCCTTCAGCTTTAAGGATCTCGGCTTGACGAACACCTTCGGCTTCAAGAATATCGGCACGCTTATTACGCTCTGCTTTCATCTGCGCATTCATCGCAGCAATAAGATCTGCGGGTGGCTGCACATCGCGAATTTCAATACGTGTAACCTTTACACCCCAAGAATTCGTTGCCTGATCAACAATGGTCAGCAATCGGGTATTGATGGTATCTCGCTGAGATAGCATTTCATCAAGCTCCATCGAGCCTAATACTGTACGCATATTGGTAAGCGTTAAATTACGAATCGCATGTTCTAAATCACTGACTTCATACGCAGCTTTCGCAGCATCAATGACTTGAATAAAACACACGGCATCGATAGTCACACTCGCATTATCACGAGAAATAACTTCTTGCGCGGGAATATCGAGTACTCTTTCCATCACACTGATTTTATTACCAATACCATCAATAAATGGCACAATTAAGTTCAAACCAGGTTGAAGTGTTTTCGTGTAACGCCCAAAGCGCTCTACTGTCCAATGGCTACCTTGGGGCACCATCTTTACACCAGAGGCAATGAACGCGATTGCAACAACAATCAGTACACCGATAGTAATTAATGAATCATATGGCATTTACGTATCTCCTTGACAAAAACCGAAGGTGGTAAAAGAGGTGTCAGGGGTCTATTGTATATGCCTCGCCAAATAGCTCTACTGCTTTATGATTGATTTTTCAGTGAAATTAAATGATTCAGCGTTTTATTGAATATAACAGGCAAAATTTTACTCGTCTATAAAAACCGAATAAACCATTCGCGCAGACTATGATTCTTTTTCTTCGTAGCTAATAATCGACAACACTGAGCCGCAGTTATCCATAAATGCACATAAACGCCCCACACCGGGTACATCCATGGGTGCAAAAACGGCTTTACCACCCGCTAATTCAACTTGTGACAATGTGGCATCAACATCATCAACCGTTACATACACTCCCCAATGATTAGGTACATGACTGGCTTCTTCAGGCTTTGCCATTACCCCACCAACAGGTTGCCCATCAGCTTTAAGCACATAATAGGTACCAGTAGACATCGACATCTCCTCGACATCCCAACCAATCACATCTTTGTAAAATGCGAGTGCTTTTTCTGGCTCATCAACCATCAATTCAGACCAGCTAAACGCACCATGTTGTTTAAACTGATTATTCATTGTTCGCTCCTTTATGCATTGCACATGTTAAAAATGTAAAAGATGATTTCATACTGATTACTTATAAAAATAGCTCATTCTGACAAAGCAGCACACCTGATATCCTGTTTAGGGTTTTGTACTATCTTGAGGAAATTTAGGAGTAGCGATGTGGATTTCTTGCAATTCATCATCAAGCTCATCACACTAGTCATTATCAGTAGCAGCTTCTTGATTAAAAAGAAAAATACAAGGAAGGTCAGAATGGATGTAACAGAGAAGCTTCCTCTTAACTTACTGTCTCGGTATGCTTTGGATGCGTTTAATAGCAAAAACCGCTTGCAATACCCTTTAAATAGGCAGCTTGTGTCAAACTTAGAAGCCGTCGTTTTTTACCTACAAGAAGCACTCACGCTGTCACCTTCTAGCTTTGAACATCATTTCACCTTAGCCAACATGCACACGTTTAGTGGCGATATGCATTCTGCCCTAAAATCTTACCAACATGTTTTGCTAACGGCTCAAAACCATCAAGATCAAGTCACGGCTTTAACCTACCTTTCTGTTTGGCTGCACCATCAAAACGAGCATCAAAGAGTGACATCTTATCTGAGTCAACTCGAGGCGTTAGATTCGCATCACGCGTTGCAAGTAAAAACATTACTCGCGACATTAGAAGTAATTCTAAGTTACCCAGTGGATTGTTTATCTCGATGTACAGCATCAAAAAAAGCGATAGATAAAACGACACAGTCTAACCATGCCATTATCGCCTTGGGTTATTTATTGAATGACAACGGATCAATCGCAGCACCATTATTAAAGCGATTAACACTAACGCTATCTCTGGCGAATAAATATCCGAAAGCTCTTATTATCGTTACAGGAGGGTTAGCTAAGGCAGGACGAACAGAGTCTTCTGCAATGAAAGCATGGTTAGTTGAACAAGGAATGAATAAAGATAGAATTATCGAAGAAAATAAAGCGACAAACACCATTGATAATGCCAGGTTAAGTTTAGCGTTATTGAATAAATACAACATTCAAACAGCAACACTGGTGAGTGCTTCTATTCATGTTCACCGCTCTCATATTTTATTCGATGTTTTACAGTGGCAGAGTCGTTTACAAGATAATACAGCAACGCAAACCATTTATTTTAATCACATTGCGGTTGACGACGAACTATCAACATCAGAATTTCCAGAAGGAAAAGTAAAGCGCGATTGCTATATCGATGCCTTACGAAGCTTTGGCTTGCCCGCTTTTAATTGTCCGCCGTTTGTACAAATTTAATCGCCTTGCGTTTATACCCATTCCGTCTTACTTAAAATAAGCAATTTCTTCAGGTGTTAGGAAACGCCACTTCCCGACGTCAACATCCAATTTGATATTGCCAATCTGTTCTCTATGTAAAGTCACAACACGATTACCAATGGTAGAAAACATACGCTTTACTTGATGGAACTTGCCCTCTGTTATCGTAAGTAGCACTTCGTTAGAGCTAACAACATCGAGCTTCGCAGGGAATGTAAGTTGCTTCTCACCTTGTAACTGCACGCCCTGTGCAAACTTCTCGGCGGCATCTTCTGCAATTGGATTTCGCAACCCAACACGGTACGTTTTTTCGCATTGTTTATTTGGCGTAATAATATTAAAAGACCAACGACCATCATCGGTTATCAATACTAACCCTGTGGTGTCTGCATCTAAACGCCCTGCTATATGAAGATCTTCTGCTTTTTCCACATCGATGTAGTTAAACAATGACGGGTACACCTCATCAATATTCGAACAGATCGTATTCAAGGGTTTATGCATCAAAATATAACGTGAAGCACGTGCTATTAGCTTTTCCCCATCTAACAGAACGTCATTGTTTTCATGAACCTGAGTCGCCTCATTGCTAACGACTTCATTGTTAACAATGACATTCCCCGCATTGATCAGCAGAATCGCTTCAGTTCGGGTTAGATCGGTACTTTTACAAATAAATTTATCAAGACGCATGAAAAACAACATTAAAACAGCAAACAGAAGTCGCTATTATCCTTATTCATTAATAAAAAACCAGCAAGGATAATTAGAAACCAGTCTAGATTGGTATAAACACACGGCAGCTCTACGCTCATGAAAAATTATTCAAGTATGGTAAAAGTCGTTTTACTAAAAAAAATCTAATTCTAGGAAAAAGCTAGGAAAGTATACTTCTTCGTCTTGACCATTGGAGAACTTCAATCTTTGAGGTTAGAAGAAACCTTCTTCCTCAAGAATACTAGGCGGCTATTCGATGAATCTTTCGTTCGACGCCTTTTTAAAATGACCATAAATAAACGCGTTGGTTTGTTAGAAAAGGCGCCTAGCCCCCCATACACAACGCCCTAGCCCTTATCAACATTGGCCGCTGATAGCGTCGTTATTACTCCATTATTAGTCATGAGCGGCTCATAGTTGAGCGAAAGATTATATTACTCTGTAACCGCAAATAACGCGGTCGAAAGTAATAAGCTGCCACCCATAATTTGTTTAAACAAAAATAAGGCCTTCTATAAAATTGAAAACGAAACGGTTAAGCGACTGTGCACTTGTTGCGTTTATTAAACTCGTATCGCCGACAAAAATCGATGAATTAGAGAAAGTCCTTTTTGCAATATCTGTGTAGAATGAATCTTAGAAACAGGGAGTTTTATATAAGGATATCGATGAAAAATAACCTAAACGAGCTGGATCTCAATTTGTTGAGAGTGCTCAAAGCCATCGTTGAAACAGGCAATACCCATGCCGCAGCAGAAAAATTGGGAATCTCACAAACCAGTGTCAGCCGTGGATTAGCCAAGTTGCGTGAAACCTTTGGTGATCAGCTTTTTATTCGCAAGGCGCATGGTGTAGAGCCGTCAGAATTAGCAGAAAAATTGGCTGAAGCAGTCGATGAAATGCTCAATCCAGTAAAGAAAGTGATGGAGTCCTACAACAGCTTTAATCCTTTGCAGTTTGACGGTGAAATTACCATCGCAATGAACATCTATTTTTTAGAACTATACGGTGATGGGATTTACTCTGCCCTTAAAGACGTCTTACCAAAAGCCAATTTTAAGCTAATTTACTGGCAAGGAGAAACCTTGGCTGAGATGCTTAATGGCCATGTTGATTATATGGTCCATTTTTCAGCATTCCCTCTTCCGCAAGAGATCTATCAACACAAACTGCAAGACATCGATCTCTGCCTTGTTGCTAGGCAAGATCATCCGGTGCTTTCTCACAGCAGTGATTGGGAAGACATTTATCATTTACCATTAGCACGACTGATCATCGATGGCGTGAACACCAAGCGTTCTCCGATTGAAGAGATCTACCTTGCGAAAGGATATCAAGCAACATTATCTCTGGTTACTCATAGCACTAGAGTTCTACTGAACCAGTTAAAGCATTCAGATGCCATCTTATTTGGTAGCAGTTATATGACTACTCTTGATGCTGAAGTGGCAACTTACCCTCTTCCTCTACTACCGAAAGAAGTGCGTAGTATTCAAGTAAATGGGGGCTACCTTCAAACCAAGAGAGGCTTCGCACTGAACCAACTGTTACATCAAACTATGCAAACATTTTTTGATGGCCTAACTCAGCCAGAACAGTAAGTCCATCTATTCTGGATATTTAGCAGCGCCTCAAACTTGATTGAGTTGATAGTGCAAATATGAATTTCTCCAATTCATATGAAAACTTAATGGTTTCACCATAATGCCTCTATCGACGCGATAGCAGGTGATTCACGTTATCCCTAATCGCAACCCAAGTAAGCTATTAAAGGTGAAACATGAAAAAGATAAAACTAATCCTGGCACTTATCGCACTTACTCCGTTATCGATATTGGCAAGCGCACAAAACCCATTAAAAGTGAATGAAAAATCGTTACCAATTCCTGTACATGCTTCACAAACAGTGCAGCACACTTTGACTGTTTTACCGGCACCATTAAACAGTGAATCGGTGAAAGCGATAACGATACCAAGCACAGATGCAGAGTGGGAAATACACATATCAAAATTTAATTACCCTACAGAAGTGCAAGGCCGTCAAGCTGCGAAAGACTTAAATGTAAAGTACACAGTGGACAAGATTGATGGGGTTGAAGTTTATACCCTAACGCCTTTTAAAATATCAGAGAAAAATGCGAATAATCTGTTCCTTCATATTCATGGTGGCGCATGGATTTATGGTGGAGGTGATGCACTACTTCGTGAAGCGGCAGTTATAGCGTATAAGTTACAAATGCTTGTAATCTCTGTTAATTACCGAAAAGCACCTGTTCATCCAGCACCAGCCGCACTCAATGATATTATCACGGTTTGGAATGCGCTTATTAATAAGCGTCAGGCGGGCTCTATCATGATGGGCGGCACATCTGCCGGAGGAAACTTAACCACAGCTGCAACATTACGCATGAAAGATCTCGGCATGCCAATGCCAGCTGCGCTATTCATTGGTACACCAGCAGCTGATGTTTTAAAAAAACCGGATAGCCGATTTGTTAATGATGGGATTGATGCTTTGCTAGGGACTTGGGATGGGTTAATCGAAGCGTCAGTAGAGCAATATGTGGGGGACTTAGATCCAACAAGCCCTTACCTTTCACCAATTTATGGTGACTTTACAGGCTTTCCACCAAGCATCTTGGTTGCTGGAACGCGTGATTTAATGCTGAGTGATACCGTATTACTGCACCGAGCAATCCGTGATGCTGGCTCACACGCTGATTTACATGTTTATGAAGCGCACTCTCATGGTTTTTATATGCTGCCAGGCAAAGATAGAACCAATTTTTATGCAGAAATGAACGATTTCTCTGATGCTTATATCGAGAGATATGACGAACTGGCGCCAACAAAAAAATACATTAACTATTAATGATATTTTAATTCCCGAAAAGAGGTAGGGGTATGTTATCGCTTATCGCCATACACAGCCCCCTCTAATTGAATGTATTACTGATTTTACTCAATTAGCAACGAATGAATTATTTCAGGTATGAAAAAACCGCTTAATTGTGTACCTAGCATTGACAGTACCTTTACGAGTTAGCTTACTTCACAGGTACTTCTCTATTGGCAATAACTGTAAAAAACGTGATTGAAATCGCTCCCATCGGCCTGTCTCAGGTTCGCTTTCCCAACTTTTTTGACCGGAATACCAACGGACTTCGCCTTCTTGTAACCTCAAACGCCAGCTATTATCCTCGTTCATCGCCTGCTCTATATCATCAGCAAGACTTTCAGCCACACTTTGGTTTTCAATGACTAGAATAGACTCGGTATTGAGGTAGGTTGAACGTAAGTTGAAGTTAAAAGAGCCGATGCTAGCCACTCGTCTATCAAAAACAGCAGACTTAGCATGAAGACCATAAGCTAAGGTCGGGGCGCATTTGGATAAGTCTCGAGTAGACTCTTCGCATAAACTCGTGTCTGGTTTCAACTCAAACAACTGTATGCCATGTTCAAGCATGTCCTGACGTCGACCTGCGTAGCCTGAGTGGTTAGTAACTAGGTCATTCGAAACCATTGAATTAGTCAATGCTTTTATCTGCACTCCGTTGCTGGTCAATTCCTGCACCTCTTCTAATTGACGATCATCAAATATGAGATATGCAGATTCCAATAATATTTCTTGCTCAGATTCACGAGCCAATTCAGCCAATACTCTGGCCGTCGCCTTCGGTTCACTGGTGTTATCTTCATCGACAGGCACTGGTCGGTCAGAAACAAAACGAGCTTGAACCCAAGTCATCTCACCCACTAAATCTTTTAAGAATCGATTGGCAGTCTTACTTCCTTCAGGCAAAGCGGGATAATTATTGTAACTAGGCGCGGAAATCGCATCTAACACTGGCTTATATGGTGCGACTTCACCTCCCAGTAAATCGACTGGGTAAGACCAACGGCTGTCCCAGTATTCTCCAAAACTAACTTGAATATCGGTAACTACCGAGCCCATTACCAATACATCGCGGTCACGAAAATTGATTTCATCAGAAAGGTCAAAATATTCATCACCTATATTACGCCCACCAACAATGGAAAAAGCACCATCAACGGTAAATGATTTATTGTGCATGCGGCGGTTTAGACGAGAAAAATCACCTAAGAAATTTAGCCACTTTGTGACGCCACGACGGGTTGGAATCGGATTGAATATGCGGATCTCTATTTGAGGGTGAGAATCAAGAGTGACAAGCAGATCTTCTCGTTCATTAAGATTGATATCATCCAGCATCACTCGGACTTTAACACCACGATCTGCAGCCGCTATTAAACGGTTTGCTAGGTAGTGACCCGAAGCATCCGAATTCCATATGTAATACTGAATATCGATACTATGTTCGGCAGTTTCGATTAATGCCAACCGCTGAGCCAATGCGTCCCAGCCTGTATCTTGCAGCAGAACCGCACTCGTTTCTTGTGTAGGCTGTTGAAGCCGATAAGAGTCACTCAACTCAGCCAATGTACTCGTTAATGGCGTGACTACAGGCTCATTAGGATGATTAACCTCTTCGGGTAGTGATGCGCAGCCAGTGAGAATAGCGACTAAAAACATCGTTATATTAATACGTTGGAACACTGACATTTATTAAACTTCCTTTTTAACTTTGAATAACCAATTCTGGTTCTATCTGCTAATTATTTCTGGTGATACCTGAAATTGATAGGTACTTGTCTATAAAAAATAGTATACCAAACTGGCTTCCGTCTCCTGCTACTGAGTAATTACATTGAAACACAATGGGACAAAAGCTTGCTGGAGATGAAAGTCCACTCGTGGTCGTGCGCTGTTCGACTTGGTCGAGTCATACAATCGACTATAACTTGTTCATACGTGATAAAAAAGCCGAGTATATTGAATATACTCGGCTTTTAACATTAACAACGTTCGTTCAACTGATCATATCATCCCTAACTGATCAGTTTTGATTATACGTTTTCACAACTTTTTCCAACTCGATCACTTCTGGATCAGGAATATTTTCATCTGGATATGCATTACGCACCTTCTCTGTAAGCCCCTTTGCAAAGACTTGATAAAGAACACGCGTTGACACAGTGATGGGATATTGAATGTCTTGCGGTAATTCAAAGCGCTCGCTACGCGTTTCACCCGACTTAATTCTCGTATCTTTACCAATTTTCACATAGCGCCAAAAACGTAGGCCGACAGGTTTGCCGTCTTTATCTACACCGACTTTAATGAATTTACGCGCATCTTTCGGTATATAGCCATCTTTCATCACACCACTGGTATATACGATTTTGCCATTTACATCAGTCGCGATAACTTCCAGCCAAACCTGTCGCCTTGCCCCACCCGGCATGTCATGCCCAGAGTTAACATTGGTGACATTAGCGACAAGTTGATTACCATCTTTGTCTACTGAAAGGGTTAATGCCGTTTTAAGTATGTCGATACTCATTTTCTTGTGTTCTGGATTGCGCATCCCAGTGAAGTAATAGTTCCCTCCTACTAGGTGATGTGAACGTAAGTTCGATTTTACTGGTCCATCATTTGTTGATTGACCACCAACGCGATTATCGAAATCAGTTACATCTTGGGTCATGTGGCAATCGATACAGGTTTTATTTTTCTTCGGATCATCGGGTGCATTAAAAGGTGATGCCAGCCACTCACCAAAGTTGTCGTTAACATTTGCCCCCTGACCTGTTGTAAATTCATTATGGCATGTCGCGCAGTATAACGAACTCTGGTACAAATCAGGATTTGAATACGATGCTTTATGCTTCGCTGGAAGTGCATTAATCTGTTTTTCAGACAACCATTTCAGCATGCTATTCTTTGCATCTTCAAAGACATAACTCTCGCGATCTTTAATGTTAACGGTCATATCTGTATTACCACCAGCATTTTCAGCTTTGGTTACCCGATGACAGAAAACACAGCCTGTTCCACGTTCACTCACAGATTTTCCATGTGCGAATGCTTCTTTTAAATCTTGTCCACCTTTACTGTACATATCGCCAAAACCTGACAACGCTTTCGTATCGTTGTTAATCACCATTTGCGGTGCATGGCAACCTCGGCAAAGTACCCGAAACTCTTCCCCTTCGCTTTGTGCAGCAACATCTTCTTGGAACCGATAGTACGGATGATCCATGTTCATACCATGGTTAGAATCTGCCCACTGGTCATAAATGGTAGTATGACAATCAGCACACTCTGCCGAGTTCACCCATTCATCAGGGTGTGTATAACGTTTTTTATCATCAAGTCGAAGCCATGTTGAAAGATAAGGTAAGTTTTCAGGAGCCCGAACATACTCATTCAATGCAGACATCATTTTCGCCGCTTCTAGTGGCGGGCTTTCTACGCTGATAAGAGGTAAAGCATCCTCTCTTGGATCACCGCCCATTCCGCCCTGTGTCTTTTGAATAATGTCGATATATGCACCAATGACATCACCTGCAATCATCTTTCTGACATCGACGTGACCCGTCACCGCGTTGCTAAACCGATCTTTTTTACCATCTTCCATTAACTGGCGATTAGTAAAATTAAAGCCATCCAAATGACAAGAATTACAGCTCATCCAAAAGTCACCCGCCATAGGGAAGTTCGGAGAATCTGCAATATTGGCACTGTTAAATAATGTTTTACCTTCACGCAGTTGCTTCGGTAGTGGATCTGCCTTTACCAAATCAGCAAAATTGGCTTGCGTTAATTTCACTTTGGCAAATGGGCCCACCGCCCCAGTATCAAACTTAGCAATGTCTAATGACATCGCGTTTTGTACATAAAGCTCTCGTCCATTAATCAATAGACCTCTTGGGTTATTGCCGGGAACATTACGGTATATTTGAGTTGCTTTAACCCCACCTTGAAACTTCTTCCGACGGTGACGTTTTTTGTTCTTCTTACCTTGGCGCGATAAATCAAACACCATCAGGTCTTCTGAGCCAGCAAGGGTGAAAATGGCCTTTTTACCATCATCGGTAAAGGCGCCATCATGTGGGTTAGAGACAATACGTACTCGGTTGCCACTTTCTATTATATTAATTTGCTTAAATAACTGCTTACGCTCATCAATAATTTCATGCTCATCGCCAAACGTTAGGTCTAAAAGAGAAATCGTTGGAAAGACTGTCGACTGAAACTGAAAGTCATGCCCGAACGACCACAAGACATGAGGTAACCAAGCCTGAGTACCGTCAGGAGAAATTACAATGTTATCCAGTAAACGAGGTTTGCCCTGAGGGTTTGTTTTAACCGAGTCGGCCTCACTATCCACTAATTGAATCGTTTTAGTCAATTTAGGCTGTTTCTTGGTTATATCATAAATAGAAACCTGACCAGACAGCGAATGCGTCACCAGCAGGCGACCATCATCCGTCAGAGCAAGGCCACGAGGTGTTGATGCAGTCTCAAGCGTTTGCGTGATCTCTCCCTGTCGATTAATGACTAACAATTTATCGCGTTCAAAACTGGTTACATAAAATTGCTGGTTCAACGCATCAAATACCACCCCAAAAGGACGGGAAGGTACAGCTGTTACTTGTTTAGTTTGTAATGTTTTAGCATCAAGAAGAACAACCTGATCATTTAAATAATCAGTCGCCAATAACAATTTGCCATCATTGGTCAACGCAATGCGTCGAATGTCTCGACCAATGGTTGATTCATTGACCAGCGCACCCGTTTTTCGATCAAGAATGCTGACACTGCCGGCATCAAAATTAGCGCTAATAATTAGTGTTTTTTCCTGACTAAACAACATTGAGCTGCTTTTCTCAGAGCCAAATACCGATTGACTCAACAGCACTAACATCAACAGAAAAAGTTGCTTTGCAGGCTTATATTTACTACTTAACATCATTCGCCTATCCACTCACATTTCTTCAAGCCAGTAAGCTGAGTCACTGACTAATTTGATATAAAAAAAGACGTCTTTCACCAATAAATCTTGGGAGGAACTGCGTAACCAACGTCTGCTGGTCTAATCGTGTTCCTGATAATCGCCAGGCACTCTTAGGTGCCTGTTTCGCCGCTGCTCGTAATGCCCATTTACTGCTGGGGTAATACATGTCGTAAATTGAATAGCTCGCCAGCTGATCACGCAATAGGTTTACACTGTAGTTGGTGCCCACAACATTCACTTGCGGGTGCGCTTTAATCCAAACTATCGCTTGTTGAATCGGTGCTTGCCGCTGTACCGATGAATACGTTGGATAACCTAGCGATAAACAATACAAAACAGCACCAACAGCACAAATATACGCTGGATTTATCAACATTTTATTGGCAATATCGCTATGCGCTAATAAGGCTAATTGAACCGAAAAGACAACTAAAAACACAAATAGAACAGGTGCCCAGTGTCTTAAGTTATCAGGGTTTTGCCCCACAGTTACCCAAAGCCAATACATGCCAGCAATAGCTGCAATCAACGCTAATTTTTGCTTTATTCCTTGCAATGCTGACAGGCTAGCCTTCAAGCCAAACTTTGATAAGAATCCGCTATACATCGCGTAATACAACGATAAAGCAGCACACCCGACACCAACCCAACCAAAGCCCGTATTTAAAGATACGTACCATTGATGAAGGCTGTTTGTATTCCCTTCTGCGGTATTACCCCAAATCGAAAAATGCCCTAACGTAAAACGTCGTCCTTCTTCGAAATAAGCAGCGCCATCGTGCGCCCAAATAAAAAGCAAACAACTTACGCCAATAAAAGCGATAACAACACCAGCTTGTAAATATGCACGTATTGTAGAACTCGTACGATCACCCAAGCATGGTACGAATAGCATTGCGAAGGCTAACGGCATATAAGAAGGACGCGTCGCCAGCATTAAACCTAGCCACAAACCAACCCACCCATTTTTCTGTTGCATTGCTGCAATCAAAGCCATAAGAAACAACATGATTGCTGCTGAATCCGATAGCCCACTGAGTGCTATCGACGCAAGCAGCGGCTGCCCCAATGCCAGCAAACACCCCAAAGTTGCAGCCGCCCATGAACCACAAAGCACTAACACTAAACGAGCAACAAGTACGGGGATCATCATCGCTGACAATAATGAAACCCAGATAGGAGCAATCATTGCATCAACCCAAATCGCGGCTATTCGAGCAAAACCGATAAACGCCGGATAACCAGGAAAATGAGGACGAAACTCCAACACCGAAAAACGCACAACACCCCGTGAAAAATTCAACGCGTCATCACTGGTTAACGCCATCGGAAAGCTGCGAATCCACCCCCACCACAGCACATATGCCAACGCCATAATAATCAAATAACGAAGATTATATGGCGTTGTATTCAGCTTGTTAGTGGCTAATAATGAGTGGTACATCAATCACTCATTCAATGGGTTAATTGCATTTATCAACAAATCACGTTGCTGTTTAAATACCGCCGGATCAGCGGGTGCTTGACCAACCCCGAACACTCCAGGGTTACCAATCGCGCTCAATACCCCTTGAATTGCCGACATAGCTTGCTGTCGTTGGGTGTCATCAAGCTTGGGTAACAGCAAATCAAGAAACAACTTACTTTTCACCACTAGCACTTTCGCTACCTGATAATCAGCCAAGTTATTTTCTGCTCCGTCTAATCGACGAACGATCTCTTCAAATACGGCACGATCCATCACCGACTCCACCTTAGCTGCATCTTTTTCAGCCAAAGCTTGTGTCATCGGAGTCATCAAATCTACTTTGTGTTCATTCAGTAAATAAGTAAATTCGTCCTTCAAACCATCAACAGTCGATTTAACCGTCGCGAAATCATTATTAGCCAGTGCCTGCATGATGGTTTCTCGCCCATCAATAACAGGTTCTTTCCCTGCAGCCGCGTAGGAATACGCCTGACTTACTGTGCTGGTCATCAGCCCAACACAAACAACGAAGCATAAGCGTAATACACGTGCAGATATGATTAGTTTCATCTATTTCTCCTTGTACCAAGGCATGGCTTTAAGCCACGCTTTGCACTTCAATCACGGTTTTTTCATTACGAAAATCGAAAATTTCTCGTCGTCGATCAACACCATCAATAATCGATTCTGCTGCCATCATGCCCATTTCCATTGCTGTATCGGTGAAGATATAGCGGAACGTTCCCTGACGACCAGTCATGATCAGGTTGTCAAACTGCGACAAATGAGTAATGGCCTTTTCGCGTTTAGCTTGATAAGTCATGTCCATTAATGGATAGGCATGCTCGGTATAAGAGGTGAAATATTCCTTCGTTGCATGCTTAGGGTCGACACCCAATGTTTCAAGATCCTTCAATACTCGTTGCTGCAGCTGGTCACCCTGCATATTCCACACGTCATCACCTTTATCACATGGGATCTCGATCATGACGGAAGTACGCCCTTCAGGAGACATGAAAGATGAACGACGTTTAGGTTCTTGTAGTCGCGTGCCCAAGATTTCTGGGTCAGACAAATACTGCCATGTATTATCAGAGACATTTTCAACCTCCATCGGCATATTAAGAAAGCGCAATGATCTGAACGTCAACTCGCTGTCGAAGCCTGTTAGCTTACACATCAGCGACAATGGCAGTGTCGATATAACCTGATCACACGCCAGCGTTTTCACTGTATCTTCATGTTGATATTCAATGGCTTCTATCTGGTTATCTGCATTCACTTTTACGCCACAAACATCGCTATTTAGAACAATCTCAACCCCTTTTTTCTCTAACTCTTCTGCTAAGCGTGTATATAGTTGTCCAAATCCCAGTTTTGGGTAACGATACTGGCGAGCATATGTACGTACCGACGAACGACGCCCCGGTAATAAACGGCGAGCAACATCTTTTAAATCCATTAGACTGATTCGTTGAGATGCCCAGTCACCCGATAACGTCGCCGGATCGATCCCCCATAGCTTGGCGGTATAGCTTTCAAAAAAGTTTTTATACAACGTAGTACCAAAGCGACTTTCTATCCATTGTGCAAAGCTAACGGTTGATTGGTCTTGTGGCTTCGGTTTGAATAATTGTTTGCCCAGATCAATAGCACCGCCAACCAACAAAGGTAACGGTGCATTTTTAATTAAATCAACTAAGGCAAGCGGGTACTGGTAAATGCGTCCACGGTAACGAATCACACTTTTACGTTGTGCAAAAAGTAAATCGTCACCCATTAGTTCATCAACAAACGATAGCAATTTAGGATTCTTTGTTATGAAGCGGTGTCCGCCGAAATCAAAGCGATAGTCACCATGCTCACCCTTAAATGTCTGAGTCGCACACATTCCACCAACATGATCATCACGATCAAGAATGGTAACTTGATACCCTGCTTCCACTAATTCCCACGCAGCCATTAAACCAGCTGGTCCTGCACCGAGTACGGCAATATGCTTTTTTTCTAAATGACTCATGCTTGTTTGTAACCTCGGTGCCAGAAAAATGTGAAAGTGGACATGTAACCGCCCCACACTACTAGCTGTAGTAACCCTGGTGATGAGTTATAGCCAAATAGTGCTCGTAAGAAAGTACCAAATACACCGCGGTCATCTAAGATGTGTGAAATATCAAAAAGCTGGGCGTGAAGAATAGGAAGTATATGAGCGGCTTGCAGCATGTTGATCGCCGATGACAATAGACCTGCAGCAATGATAATGATGAATAAGCTTGTCCAGCGGAAAAACGAGCGTAACGGTACATTACGGGTACCTTTTAGCATTACCCATACCAATAACAATGCGCACACTAGCCCAGCAATAGCCCCGATAAGTGCATCTTGAGTGCTGAATTCTCCCATGCTTGAATACATTAATGCAGAGAAAAATAGAATAGTTTCAAAGCCTTCACGCAATACTGCTAACGTTGATAATAAGATCAATCCCCATAAATTACCGGTACTGACCATATCTGTTAGCTCTTTTTGCATTTGAGCAACTTGATTTTTTGCTTGGCGCTGCATCCAAATCGCCATATACGTCAATACGATGGTGGCAAAAATCAAAATGCCAGCCATCAAATAGTTACGGTATAGCTCGTTACTAAACTGATCAACAACAACTTGGAACACTACAGCAACAGCTAAAGAAAGCAGTAGCCCAACAAATGCCCCTAAATAAATGTACTTGTTATAATGTCGTGCATTTAATTTTGCTAGGTACGACAAAGCGATACCGACTAATAGAAATGCCTCTAACCCTTCGCGAAGGGTAATTAAAAAACTGGGTAACATGAATTCCTCACTATAAATACATGTGATTTAATTCGGCCTTTTCGGCTCTCATCGTATTAAGTATTTTTTAACGTTCATGACACTCCAACGCATCGCATGTCGAAACACTAATGGTGCTAACAGCCAAGATGAGTAAAAGTGTACATTTTGAATAATCACGCCCAAGGTATTCCCCGGCGTACCATAGAAAAACAAGTAAAAACCACTAAGGCTGCAAGCAATGAGTAACCACTCAATCGCAGTACCTGTTTGACGCAGGAATGGCTTTTTGCTGGATTGTATTAGTCGACGGTGGGCAGCCCAAAAAGCACCTACCACAATCGAAAATAGAGTAACGCCAACAAGCATGTGAAATAACAATGTCCAACGTTCGACTTGCCAACTGGTGTTGATCGTATCCCACAGCAGTAATCCACTAAAAAACATCAAATAAAGTAACGATTCAGCCCATTTATGGTGATAAGCCAAATGTTGCCACCACTGACTAAGGCGGCTCATAGTAGGTTTATGATCTGACATTACAGATATCGACATAACAACAACCCATTCACTGCAATACAGAGCATTGCGCGATAATGAACAAAAACGACAAAGGCAGCGATTTATGATCGCTGCCTAAATGGGTAACTAACACGCTTTATTGATTACTCAACGCTAGCCTTGTTAGCCATTGTCATTGCTGTACCAAATTTACCGCCAGCGGCAATAATTTGTGGTACACCATCTTCATCGGTATCAGTTGATTGGCTACCTTTCACTTGGTTTTCACCAGAATCGCCCATCCACTCAGCCATTTGCATTCCGCCATTAATAACAGTGCGGAACCAGCTAACATAGCGATCCGTTAGTGCTGTTAGTTCTAGTGCTGGCTCATTTTCACCTTCTTCATTTTTTAGGTGAAGAATCGCTTCACGTAAACCACCTGAAATTGCAGCTTCGGTATAAGGCGTATGAATTGTCGCTTTACCCGGCACAGTTGCCCATGTATTGATACCCTTATCAAACATGTTCTTATCAACGGCAAGGTAAATTGAACGAGCTGCTTGCTTGTACTTCACATCATCGGTTGCAAGGTAAGCGGCTACAAGACCACGAATTGCAGCAAATTGTGCATCAAGTGACTTATCTTTGCTGTGTGTATTGGCTTTACCTAACGTCAAGCCATCGAACACAAGGCCGTCTTTATCAACTAATTGATTAATAATGAAATCAGCCTGACCTTTAATCATCGCAAGAGCTTGCTTGCCTGCATCTGTTTTCAGATCGACATTACCTGAATCAGCTGAAGCGTAACCAACCGGTAAAGCATCTTTCGCGCGTTGGTAAATAGACAGAGCAACAAGCGAGTATGCAGCGTCGTAAGTATCTACATTATTACCTTGCTTACCGTCTTTGTATTCTGTAACTAAGGTGCCTTTCTCTTTGTTGTAATGCAATGCTGCAATGTTCTTGAAGAGTAAGTTGGAAATGTTGTTTGCCAACGAGAATGCATCATCCGCAACTACGTCATTCTTATCATTCGAATCAGTGTTTACAGCTGGTGATGCAGCAAAAGGAGCACCATCGAACACAGCTAAGAATGCAGGGTTTTGCGCACTGTTCGCTGTACGTTGATCACTGAAAGCGAAGAACTCAGAAACAGGCCACAATGCCGACCACGTATCACGCAGCGTTGATGAGCCATCAGTAACTCTCAAGCTTGCAATAGAATTCACGCCATTGTCAGAACCCTCTGTAACAGCCACTTTATGTGCAAACCAAATTGGTCCCTTTGCAGGATCATAGTCAGGACCGAATGCTACACCCAGTTTTTTACCATCGAACCCAAGCTGTTGCTGCATAATCAATAGTTTATCGATAGAAATTTCTGTCAGCATCATGCCGTTAAAGCCATCGGCAGCAGAAACACCCAAGCTATGCTTGCCGTCTAAATCCATTTTTGCAGATTCAGCTTCAACTTCTTCATCAGTCGTTGTTACGTGCATACCACCTAAGAAATCTTGTGCCCACATCACTTCTTTTAAAAGAATGCCGCCAGTTGCTGCAGGGCTAAATGACTTATCAAATGTCGCTTCATTCCAAGCTAACGATTTATAATCACGGAAATAAGCTGGTACCACTGTCTGTACTGTTTTACTGTTACCTTTGGCAGTAGTTATCTCAACTTCATCACCATTTACCGTGGTTACATCAGGCTTTTGAGCAAACTCAGGGCTGCCAGATACATATGGAATAGAAATCGGGTACATGTTCTGAGGAATTTCACTTGCAGGAAAACCTACAGCTGCTGCCATCTCGATAACACGCTTACCAAGATCTGACATCTTGCCGCCGCGAGCACGGTTAACAGGCCCATTCACTAGGTGCGGCCCCATTGTTGACTGATAATTCAGTGCGTACATCGCCTCTTCTGAGTATTCATAACTCTCGATACCAGCAGCAAAATCAAAAGGTGTTGGATCATCAGCGACATTTGGATCAAGTACATCCAAATCTAAACCAAGAGATTCAGCTAACGGTTCACCCGAAAGCTCAAACTCGGTATAGGCTAAAAAGTTACCTGCTGGTTCATGGGTTTTATCTAATACTTTCACTTGAGCTGTAGCACTCACTGCTGACGAAAACACTGCAGCAGTAATAGCGATACTAAGAATTGATTTCTTCACGTTTTATCCTTTTTATTTTTTTCATCTCATTGAGCAAGCTTGATGCCTAAATCGTTTTTTATATCCATCAAACGAGAATAGTTCGCATTCTACATGTTTCTAAATGTAAATACAGCAATGAAAATCATTATTATTTGTATTATTGATCCAAATCAAGACATTAAGAAGACGTATGCATAGCAAGGCGGGCATTGATTAAACCAATAAAATAGAGCAAAAAAAATCAATCCAAATGATAAGGAAATACATTGATGAGGGTTCCATCAAGGATGGTATAAGTAGATAGTTAAGAAGAGGTCGCAAGGTATTTGAAGGTAATATTGCTATAACGTTGTAACAAAGCCTTTAGGAATAAAGGAAAACACCAATATGCGTCAAAACAGTATTGGTGTTTTTTTGAGTGCTATTACGCGTTATTCATCACATTATCGAGGTGATGACGCATTTCACGTTCAGCAAGGTCAGGGTCACCCTGCTGAATGGCTTTGAAGATTTCCACATGATGCTCGCAACTGATTTGATGCAGCTTGGCAAACGTTTCTGGGTTACGCGAGCGAATCAACCACTGCACTAAGGATTCATAAATCGTTGTCACCATTGGATTACCCAAAATTTCAGTAATCGTACGGTGGAATGCGATATCCGTTTCGATAAAACGATCATAATTATCGACTTGTGCCAAGTTGTTTTCTAACGCAGCAGAAAGCTTTTCAACATCTTCTTCAGTTCTGACTCGAGCAGCTTCACGTACCACAGAGATTTCAAACAATTGCCTGAGATGTTCGAACTGCATCTTCTCTTTATCTTGCGACAATAGACCAATAGCAATACCTGATAGGCCACTAACGATCGTTTGAGTACAAGGACGAGTAACACGTGTCTTTTCGCCACTATTGATTTCAACTAAGCCTTTTTGAGACAGCTTTTGCAAGGCTTCACGAACAGACGGACGCCCCACGCCAAACGCAGTCATAAGCTCTCTTTCTGAAGGTAGAACATCCCCTTCTTTAAACGTATTATCTAAAATTAATTTTTCGATTTCATCGGTCACGAAATCCGAAAGCTTAACCTTCTTTAGGGGTTTCAGCGTTAAATTGTCAAGCGTTGACATAACCAATCCTTATTAGCACATTGCTGTGTTAAGTGCATAATATCTTAAAACTTTACTGGTCAAAACCAGGAATCAATGCTTTTTGTGCTTGCCGCGCTTTTTTCAAACATTCCACTGGCACACTCTCGAATGGAAATCGCATAGTTGGTGTAATGCCGCTCCATGTTCCCATCGTAGCCATAAACTTATCGACAGCTGCATTACAGTACCCTTCTTCAAGTATAAACGGTGCAATTTCTTCGTTCATGAATTGCTGTATACGTTGTTCGGTTTCAAGCGCTTGTGGATCTAACATCAAACACTGCTGAGTCCATGTTTGTGTTGCTTTCGGGCCTAAGCAACACACATTTGAGTACGCACCTTTTGCTCCAACATACGCATCGGTCGCAAGAAAATGACCAGCAACAAAAATAGATGCCTTTTGCGGTAATCCTGTAGCAACGATTTCATCAGTAATTCTTGGCAGCTTAAAACCAACTACGGTATCAATCTCATCAAACATAATACGAAGTTGTTCCGCGGTTAAACACACTTTAGCATGAGGAGGATTGTATAAAATAATGGGGATACCTTGACACACACTTTCCACTTTTCGGAGGAAGATCAATGCAGTTTGAGTATTACACGGAAACCAATTAGGTAAGATCACTTGAATAGCAGTTGGCTGCAAAGTTGCTGCAAATTGCGCACGCCTCACCGCATCTTGTGGATGACAATGAGATGCACCAATTTGAAACGGCATACCAACAGCACTGCATTTCGTCGCAAGCAACTCACTGATACGCTCGAACTCTTCTTCAGTTTGGGTATAAAACTCTCCAGCAGTCCCATTGGAATAAATACCATCCACGCCAGCTGCAATGAAATAATCGATCTGCTCTGCCAGCAACATATAATTGATGGCTTCATTTTCTATTGGCAGCAATAACGTTGCCCAATTACCTTTAATAGTTACTGTGCTTTCCTTCAGCTTCATAGCCAATCCGCCTTAACTTTGATCACGATTTTTTCAATGGAGCTGGGGGTTTCAACGCAAAGCATCGGTCTATGCCATTCGCCAGGAAAAAAAGTGACACATTGATGCTCCATCAAGGTGAACACTTGCTCATTGGCAATATCCGCTTGTAGTGCAGCATCATTATCAATATTAAAATACGGTATATTATCTACATCTACGGTAGCGAGAGGCGCGGCGTACTGCTCATGCCCTGCTAGCACAATATGGACATCTATATAACGGCTATGAATTTCTGATAATGCGTCATCCACTTGCTTTGTCGTACCACTGATTCGATTAACGAAAACATTCTCGCCGTCGATCGCATTGATACCTGTAGCAAACTGCATAGGATCACGTGACATCACATCGAGAATAATACGCTCAAGCGCTGAAGGCCTGGTGTTGGCGGTAATGGTAGGAATCGTAGTTAAAATCATGATGTTTTAGCAGGTTAACTGCTATCCTCACTGTCATTTGGATTATTTTTAAATGAATATTGGAATCGAAAATTTCTATCAAGTCGTCACCGTGCATCGTCAGTTACAAACACACGGTGAACTTGGGGTTGCGCCTTATAAGTCAAATACAGGTAATTCTGTTATATTGTTTTAAAGCAACATGTTAGGCAAAAACAACACAAGCTGCGGGAAGAAGATAATCAGTAGCAAGACAACAATCAGAGGGATTAAGAACACAATGACTGAACGCGCCAAGGTTTCATAAGGAATATTACCGACCTTAGATACTACGAAGAGTGATACCCCCATAGGTGGCGTCAAAATTCCCAACATCATGTTCAGCACTACAACTACACCGAAATGCACAGGATCTATACCCAGCTGCACAGTAATTGGCAGTAGAATCGGAACCAGAATCAACAGTAGTGCTAAAGTTTCAATGAATGCCCCCAGAATAAACAGCATCACAGAAACCATTAGCAAGAACACAATTGGTGAATCAGTTACTTGTAAGAACAACTCGGCAGCTTTCATCGGAATATCTTCTTTGATGATCAGATAGCCAAATAAGCTCACGCCACCAATCAAGAATCCAATAACAGCCGATGTATTCACTGTTTCATGAATTAAACGCACCAAGGTGCTCAACGTCAGTTCTTTGTAGACAAAGAAGCCGAGAAACATGGCATACAATGATGCTACAACAGCGGCTTCTGTTGGCGTTACAATACCCGAGAAAATACCGCCAATGATAATCACTGGTGTTAGTAAAGCCAAAGATGCTTCTTTAAACGAAGAGCAAATCATCTTCATCGACGCACGCGGGTAAACCTTATAGTTCTTCTTTTTTGCAATGATATAGACCATCACCATCAAAGAGACACTACATAATAGTGCAGGTACAATCCCCGCGAGGAACAAGGCACCGACTGACGCGCCAGACATCACCCCATAAATCACCATTGGAATACTCGGTGGCATCAATGGACCTATCACGCTCGATGCGGCAGTAATCGCACCCGAAAAACCATCGTCGTAACCTTCATCACGCATTGCTTTGATTTCAAGCTGCCCTAGACCACCTGCGTCTGCGTGGGCAGATCCTGACATACCCGAGAACAACAAACTTGCCAAGATATTTACGTGCCCTAACGATCCCGTGAAGTGACCTGTTAAGTTACGGGCAAAATTGAACATCTTGTCGGTAATACCTGCCGAATTCATTAATAAGCCACTGAAGATGAAAAAAGGCACAGCCAACAATGGAAATGAGTTCAAGCCAGAAATGATTTTTTGTGGAGACAGTGCTATCCCCGTATTCAAAAGTAAATAAGCAATGGAGACAACATACAGCGTGAAAGCAACGGGCATACCGACAGCTAACAGTGCTCCCCAGCCAGAAAAAATACCTAACATAATAAATCCCTATTTATCCGCAGTTTTCATTAATGGGGAAAGTTGTTTTTTGTTCACGCGCATATCCTGTAATGCCGCGAAAGAGGTACCGACATTCAACAAGGACTTTATCAGAATTAAGGTGAAGCCCAGTGGAACAGCCATATACAAGACGGACATTTGCACATCCATTGTGATAGAGCCTAAACGATCCATACGTTGAGCAAATAAATAGCCACGGTAAATAATAACAACAGAGGTAGCCGCAAAAACCAAGTGAATCATAATATCTAACACGTAATTAGCTGATTCACTCAAACGATTTGGAACAATGTCAATTGCGATATGATCTCGACGGGATACCGCTTCACTGGCTCCTACAAAAATAATGTAGATATATAGCCAACGAGATAACTCTTCAGTCCAGGGAATTGCAATTGAAAAAAAATAGCGGCTCACGATCTGAACCGTCAATACTAGTAACATTGCAATAAACAGTGAAACTGAAATGTATTTCTCTATCAGTTCCATTTTTCTTATAATATTTTTCATTTTCCATCACCATTAAACGGGCGGCAGCATCATGAGGCTACCACCCTACTCAGTATTATTGAGCAGCTGTATCAAGCAGCGTTATTGTGTATCAATCAGCGTTTGCGTGAAGTTATCGCCAAACTGCTTATCTAATTTCGCATAGTACGGCTTCATCGCTACACGGAATGGGGCTAAATCTGGGTAAGTGACTGTTACACCAGCTTCTTTAAACGCCGCCAAGTCTTTTTCTGTACCATCTACAATTAATTTTTCTGCTTCCTCCCCTCCAACCGCAAGCGCTTTCATTAACCAATCTTGCTCTTGCTTAGACAGGCTATTCCAACGTGCACCCGAGATAGAGATTGTCTGGTCCTGCACCACGTGGTTAGTCATTGCGAGGTAAGGCTGTACTTCATAGAATTTCATCGCTTCAATAGATGAAATTGGGTTCTCTTGACCATCAACGGCATTTGTTTGTAGCGCTAAGTACACTTCTGCATAAGCAATTGGCGATGGGATTGCTCCAACACCTTTCGCATAATCGATCAAGGCTTTCGCGTTCGGCGTACGCAGCTTCATGCCTTTCATGTCATTAATGGAATTAATCGGACGGTTAGAGGTCGTTTCTCGCACACCAAAAAACCAGCTATCAATAGGCTTAAGATCAAACTCTGTTTCAAGCTCTTTACGTGCTTCCATGCCCCACGGGCTGTCGAATATTGCAGATAGATGTTTATAATCACGCACAAGGTACGCCGTTTCTAATGCACCTAGACGAGGTAGGTATTGTGCATAGCCACCAAAGACTTGCATCGACATATCTAATTCACCCAATGACACTTGCTCTAGCATTTCATGAACATTGCCAAGTTGCCCACCTTCATAAAGGCGTAACGTCATCTCTCCGCCTGAAATCTTTTTCAGTTCATCGGCTGCTGTCACCATACCGTGGTAAATAGGGCTATTGTAAGCCTCATTAAAGCCCACTTTCAGTTGGGTTTCAGCAGACACATTGGCAGCAAATAGCGCAGTAGCAACCATGCTTAGAGTAAAGAGCTTTTTCATGTTATGTCCTTATTTTTGTGTAGAGTGTTTCTCATTATTGTTTTAGAGGTAGAGCTGTTCTTACTGCATAGTAATTCTTTCGAAAGACACGCAGTTTTGTAACGGTTCGCCGTTGAACAAACGGTGAATTTGTCTTACATACACGTCGATTTTCTTTGTATTTTCATTGCCGCACCCACCACCAGTATGTTGGGTTAGATGTATATTCGGTGTTGTCCATAACGGTGAATGAGTTGGCAAAGGTTCTTGCTTCGTCACATCTAAACAAGCTGTAAATGTGCTGTCTGCCAATGCTTTTTCTACCAAGTCATCTTCATTCACGACTTGACCCCGCCCCACGTTAACTACCATTGAACCAGCACGCATCTTGTCGAACACTTCACAGTCCAACAGATTATGTGTGGTATCCGTGGCTGGAATGGTTGATATTAAAATGTCGCAGTGCGCCACCGCTTCAATCAAGCCAGCCTTACCATTTACTTTCATGTCTGTCGTATCAAAGCAATGAATGGTCGCCCCAAAGGCTTCAAACAGCTTGGCAGCTTGTTTACCAATACTGCCGTATCCTAAGATCAAAATATCAGCTTCACCGACAAGGCGTTTGGTAAAACGAATAGCATCTTTTTCCCACACATTTGACGCTTTAGCGATCTGCAATGCAGGGAGCTGACGATAAATACTCAAGACATTCGCAACAATTTCCTCTGCAACAGACGCGGAAAAGAAACCCTGCAAGTTACACACTGTGATACTGCGGTTTTCTGGCCAGTCATAACCATTAAAATTATCAGTTCCGACAGAATCCAATAAGATGGTCGTCAGGCACGGCATGTCATTGATCCAATCTGTTGGAATATTACCGATGGCAATAACAGCATCTTTAGCCCCCTCAAACACGTTGCTGCCATCATTAAAGTGACAGGACACATCTGCTGGGAGTTGTTGTGTTAAATAGTTAGCTTCACGTTCGTTCAATACAGGATGAATATAAATGTTCATAAGACCCTTCGATTAATCGGCTCATTCAATAACGGAGATTTATACTGAGTGATTAAATTACGCTTTCACCCAATGGCGATGACTGTCTTCTAATTGTTGTAAGCCGTCTTCCATTGGAAAACAGTGGTACAGCGCATCGTTGGTATGAGGAAATTGCCCCTCAATCTCATCGCTTAACGTGACACCTAAGCCAATATCATCACCTAAATGGAGGTGGCCATCGTGAATACGAGACTCAAGATTACACATGACATTGCGCAGCTCAAAATGAGGCATCGGATATTCAATCAATGAGCATCCTGTGGCAAACGCCGCTACATAATTCGCCATCATTGCAACCGGCCCACCCCAAGAGTGCACAACAGGATTCACGCTACGTTGCTGGGCGTATTCACAAACAGCAATCGTGTCGCCAATCCCACCTAAAACAGAAGCGTCGGGTTGCACCACGTTGTAATAATTGGTATCAATACGGTCGAACAACTCTTCTTTAGTGGTCACAATTTCGCCACCAGCAACCGCTATGCCCTCTTGTAAAGCTAACAAAGGCAGTTGGGTCAGTTTGTCTAGACCTAAGCACTCTTCAACAAACACCAACTCTTCACCAGTTTCACGCTGAATAAGGTCGCAAAAAGCTTGTACTTGCTCGGCAGTTTGCCCCTCAATCGAGAGATTCTGTGTCATATCAACAGCAACACGAATACCATATTGACGACCAGCTTCAATGGTCCAAATAGTTTTAGCCACTTGATGATGACGCGCGCGAATTTTGATCGTTTGAATACCACGTTGTGCAAGCTGTTCAAGCTCTTGCGCCATATATTGCGGATGTAACGAATCACCTCCTGAGCCATACATAGCAATTGACTCTACTTTTTTACCACCGAACAGCTCTACTGCTGGGATCTCACGTACACGGGATAAGGCATCCACCAATGCAATTTCGATTGCCGAAATAACATGCTGCGCCGCACCTTGTAACGACCAATATGCTGTAACAGTTTTGGCTTTTGCCAACACAGCACCGTAACCATTACTGATGTCATCACCCGTAATAGCAGTGCCAACCAAGCGTGCAATACTGGTAAATACATCCGGTGCAAAAACACCCAGATACCCTTCTCCCAGCCCTTTTACACCATTATCCAGGGTGATCTCGACCATGGAGCATCCACGAATACCATTCGGTAAATGCAAGGCATTCTCTGCACAGCCTTCAAACCCGTAAGGCGCACTCAATAATACTGGACGAACATTGACGATCTTCGCCATTAGACCAATCCTTTTAGCTGAGGGAGTATTGCTGCACCGCGCACACCACTAGAATCACCGTGTTCCGCTTTCACCACTTGGGTGGCCACCGCTTTACTGAAGGTGTAACGGCTCAATTTGTCTTGTACCAAAGGATAAATACAGCCTTGGTTAGACATACCACCTCCCAGCACAATAACCTCTGGGTCAATAACATTCACAATGCTACCCAGTGAACGCGCTAGTTGATCGGTATAGGTATCAATATGCTGCAAGGCGTCTGCATCACCTTGTTCGGCTTGTTCAAAAATAGTTTTAGCTTTTAACGGCACATGCTTGGCAGCATAGGTACGCTCAAAGCCCGTACCAGAACAAAACGACTCGATACAATTTGTTGACCCGCAATAGCAAGTAACCGCTTCACCATCTTGCTCTTGCGTATAGCCGGGCAATGGGTTGTGCCCCATCTCGCCCCCCAAGTTATTTAGGCCAGTTACAACGTCACCATTAATGATAATGCCAGAACCACAACCCGTACCGATAATGACGGCAATACAAGAATTTTCAGCATGTTTTGCCGCACCGGATTTAAACTCAGAAATAGCTAAACAATCTGCATCATTAGCAATCGCAATCGGTAAGGTGATGTATTCTTTCAAGTCTCCAATGAAGTCTTCACCATTGAGATATAACAAGTTGGAGCCCTGCATACGCTGTGTATCTTTACTCAACGAACCGCAACAACCTATGCCCACCGATATAGGTGCTTGATCGCTTGATAACGCTTCAATGGTTGATACAACCGCATCAAGAAAAGCAGCATAGTTATCTTTTGGCGTCGCTACCCTGACCTTATTGATCAGGGTGTACGTTGAAGGGTCAAGGCAGACCCCTTCAATTTTGGTTCCGCCTATGTCTAGGCCAATTAACATACATTCGCCTCAATCAGTGCATTCAACGTTGCTTTGTGCTCATCAGTCACAACATTCAATGGACGGCGGCAATGCTCGTTTTGAATAATGCCTTTTTGCTTCAAAACATATTTCAAGCCAGGAATCACACCTGCACCGACTAAGGCATCAATCAGCACATTCGCTTCACGTTGCAAGGCTGTTGCTTGCTGCGCATTATTCGTGAAAATTGCGGCTTGGATATCAATCATTCGCTGTGCTTGAATATTATAAGTAGAACCAATACCACCATTTGCACCTGCAACAAGGCCAGAAGCCAATATTTCATCAAACCCGTTAAATACTGTTTTCTCAGGGTTTTGACGAGTAACTTGTTCCATTTGATATAAGTTGGCAGACGTTTGCTTAAGAGCGACAACACCATCAATATTCAACAATTCATTAATTTGCTCACCCGATAGATTCATACCCGCGAAAGCTGGGAAGTTATAAACAATCATGGGTTTACCCGCAGCTTGAATCACATCACTGTAATGCTTCTTCAGCTCATTGAATGCCACCGGGTAGTAAAACGGCGTGACCGCTGAAATCGCTTGATAAGGCATCGCCCCTGCTGCGCGCGCCAAAATTTCACTTTTCTTCGTCGAGATATCACCTACATGCGCGATTAACGTCATATCTGCAGTCGCAGCTTCTGCTGTTAGCTCAAGGGTCTGAATCCGCTCTTCGGTAGAACAAAGAAAAGCTTCTGCTGTAGAGCCGCCCACGTATAAACCGTCTAAGCCACTCTCACAGTTGAATTTCACTAACGATGCCAAGTCATCATGGTTAATCGTTTCATCGAGATTAAAAGGAGTCAGTGTTGCTGCGTATAAACCTGAAAAATTCATCATACTTCCAATTACAGAGGACTAAGTTTTGGTGTGCCTAGTATGCTGTTATACCAGCGTCATTTTCTGTGATTGAATTCACAACCAAAGAGGCTGTAGAAAATAAGTACAGATTATGTGATTACCGTAGAATTAATGGCAGGAAGAGTTGAATTAATAAGCAATGCGGGTTATTTCGCGCGTGAGGGTTCTATTACGAAGTTTGAAAAAAGGCTGGGAGCTGTAATCGCCAGCAACTCATAGGTACTAACGAATAAAACAGTCCTGTTAGGTACTGTTTTTTAGAGTTTGCTTAGTATGGTAAGCGTATTTTAGGTATCCGTAAGGATGGTAAGTCAGGCATTGAGGGGCTACCAGAATTTAAAGCTGCTAGCCCTAATGCACGCGTTATTATGATCACTGCGTTTCACGACATGGACAGCACTAGTCAAACCTACAACTCAATATTTTGCCGTTGCTACAGAGAAACTAAATCAATACCCTAAATAATAAAACGTTTACCACTCATGTACTTTTATCGTCATTACAATATGCATGCTATGATGCGGTGCGAGTATAGATAAGCTGTTAGAACTATCATCTAAATACAGGGTCTTATGCGAGTTGACACTCTGACTTTGAGGCTCTAAACACAAAAAATCACTGTACCCTGTGGGTTTATACACCTGCAGGTAACGGCATGGGCTGGTTACCACCACAGCTACCCTATTGGGATGCTTCAAAATAATATTCACGCCATCTTCAGCAAGGTAGTACCCATTATTAATCCATACTGTTGGTATCGTTTTACCCTGCCCAAAATTGAATACATCTGGAATATGTTCCATAAAATCAGTCGGAAGATAATGTACATCTTCAAGCCAAATGCCTTGTGCTGAAAATTTAATCAAGGTATCGGGTAAACAATGGAAAAAGGGATGAAACCCCATACCGAAAGGAAATACCTCATCATCAATGTTAGTGAGACATAATGTGATCGTTAAACGATCCTCTTCAAGCTTATAAGTTTGTTCTGCCTCGTAGTGGCATACACCTTCTATATTGGATGCCATCGCTAACTTAAGTACCGTATGTTCACACTCAGTATTAGCCTGACATTGCCACTGTGTTAGCCAACCATTACCATGTAGAAAGAAATGTGAATCAACACTCTCATTAATAGGCAAAACTACACGTAGTCCTTGCCAATCAAACTGATTATCACGAATACGGTTTACCATAGGCAACATCGGGAATAAACTGCTGTTCCCTGCGAAGTTCGTACCATCATGAATGCGCGGACGAAGGATATCAAACGGGTGTTCATCTCCATATGTAAAGAGATCTATCACCCCTCCCATCTCATTAATTACAACTTTCAGCCTACCATTTTCTAGTGTGTGAATTGCCATTGATAAACCCTTTTCCAATTGTGATAGCTTGATGTACTACTGTATATTCAGGGCTTACCATTGAGCGATATCAATGTCACAACGAATACTAAACAATGATTACTAATACGTTTGCAGGCTCTATCCATAAAGGATTGAACAACCAACAAGTGCGGCAATATAACAGCCGTATGATCATGGCCTTGTTGTATAAAAATAAGGGGATGAGTAAGTCACAATTGGCGCAAACAACACAATTGAGCATTCCCGCTATCAGTAAGATAATAGGTGCTCTTATCGAACAAGGGCGCGTTGAAAACACAACCACAGTTCATGTGAGAAAAGGCAACTTCAAAGGGCTATACAACGTATCACGGAATCGACCAGATACAATCTGCTTGAATGTATCACCCACTTGCATTCAAGCTGTAATGGTAGACAACGAGATTAACTCATGCTCTGATTTCATCAACCAAGCTATTGCACCAACAACACCAGACGAATTAATCGATGCAATAGTGTCAGTGATCGTCGCATGCCGACAAGTCAACCGAGCAACACCCTATCGCCTCTCTATTGCAGTACATGGCCAAGTTGATACTCTCGTTGGATCATCAATGCACATGCCACAAGCCCCGTGGACAGAAAATATCGAACTAAAATACATCTTAGAGCAACGTTTGAATGTGGACGTTTTAGTCGATAATGACTGCGTGATGATAGCGCTTGCTGAGAAATGGTTAGATGGGCATGACGGGCAAGATTTTTGTGTACTGAATGTCGATTACGGAATTGGTTCTTCTTTTCTAATTAACAATAATATCTACCGTGGAAAGATGTATGGTAGTGGTCAAATCGGACACACCAAAGTCACAGATAATGGCATCACCTGTGGCTGCGGGCGTGAAGGCTGCTTAGAAACCGAGGCCTCCTCAAAAGCTTTGTGTGATAAATATCTTCGGCAGACATCACAGCTCACTCAAGAATCAGTACCTATATCATTTGATGATTTTGTAACACGTTACGATCGGCAAGACGCCATTGCACAGGACGTGGCTAATCACGCAGCTAACATCGTTGGTCAGTCATTGTATAATTTTCTTATTACCTTAGACATCAACAAAATAATATTATATGGCAACACATGTGCACTTGGAGATAAGTGGTTAAAAGCGATTACTAAACAAACCCTGAATAACCCATTCGAAGATAAAACGGCTAGAAAACAAGACCAAACACTCGTGTCATATGGTGCACTTTCTAATGTAGAGTTGGTAATGGGTATGAGTTATTTATGGGTAGAACAAGAACTAGATGAACTCTTTCAATAATCACTTCACACACAACAGCTTAATGCAGAGACAAATACCTAAAAGGTCACCAAACTGGCGACCTTTTTCATTATTACAAACTAACGCAGTTGATTACGCGTTCACTTTTTTACCCACATTTCCAGCTTGTGCCACCAGCTCTTTCTCTAATTCTTCTAAAGAACGACCTTTAGTTTCAGGTACTCTACGATAGATGAAAACAAACCCACAGGCACAGATCACACCATAAAGTAAGAAACTACCAGATGCTCCTAATCCTGCATTTAATAATGGGAAAGTGTAAGTCAGTACAAAACACGCAACCCATAGGGAAAAGGTACAAACTGACATCGCAGTACCACGTACTTTGTTTGGAAAAATTTCAGACAACAATACCCATGTCACTGGCGCCAAAGTCAATGCATAAATCGAGATAGCAACTAGCACCAATAACAGAACAGGTAAGCCCAGCACGCCAAATGCATACGCAGCTGACATTAATCCATAAATCACCGTTAAACCGAATGAACCAACAATCATCAGCTTGCGACGACCAATTTTATCAACGAATGGAATTGCGAGAATCGTAAAGAGCAAGTTAATGAGACCTGTTGCCACAATAGACTTCAACGTATCATTAATATCAAAACCTGCTGATGCAAAGATTTCTTGTGCATAATTAAAGATCACGTTAATCCCACACCACTGCTGAAACACAGCCAATACAATACCAATAATCAAAATGGGTTTAACGTCAGGCTTGAGTAATGCACTAAATGGTAACGAACGTGTTTCAGCCGACAGTGTACTTTCTATCTCTTCCACCGTACGCTCTGCATAACTGTCACTACCAATACGTCGTAGTGTGTCTTTTGCACGACCCACCATACCCATCTTCACCAACCAACGTGGAGATTCAGGCACTACAAACATCAATAGTAAAAAAGCAAATGCTGGTACTAACTCTGCGCCAAACATATAACGCCATCCCATTTGACCGTTCCATGTTTGGAGTATATCCGCTTGTGCTGCGCCCGCAGCCACTGGCTCTGCAATCATAAGATTAATGATTTGTGCCGCCAATACACCAATCACAATAGTTAGCTGGTTGATTGCCACAAACTTACCACGCTTCTCTGCTGGTGCAATTTCAGCAATGTACATTGGTGACAATGCTGATGCCAAACCAATACCGACACCACCAATAATACGGAACAGCAAAAAAGCATTAAAGGAATCAGCCGCCGCAGTGCCCCATGCGGAAATCACAAACAACAATGCTGCTAAAATTAATGGACGTTTACGACCATATTTGTCAGATACAGTGCCCGCAATAAGCGCACCTGCCATACAACCTAATAGTGCTGAACTCATTGCCCAACCTGACAACGAAGCGCTAGTAATATTGAAGTACGCTTCGTAAAACGGTTTTGCACCACCAATTACTACCCAGTCGTAACCAAATAACAACCCACCGCATGCAGCAACTAGGCTAATGAGCCATATATTTCTCATGTTGAGTTGATCGCTTGTCTTACTCATAATCAATCCTTGTAGAGGTACACTTTATTTAAATTATTGTGTGTTGTGGTCACCTCAGGAGATAGAGATAGTTCACCCCTGAGGTGACCTATCCATTACGCCTGACCGTATAGATCAAATGCGTAGCTATGTTTTGCAACTTCTTTGAATAAATTAGCTTTTGTGTGTGCTGGCGATTGCGTTAGCAACGTCTGCAATATATGTTCAAAATCCTTTTTGCTATCAGAACCCGGCGACACCGATTGTGTAACCAACGCCAGCCCTAACTGCCCCATTGCTTTTACAAACAAGCAGTGCTGTATATGTTCGGCTTGCGTATCCGTATCAAACACTATCAATGCTGGTAACGAAACAGCGAAGAAATCGACTTCAACCGGCGTATGGCATTCCGCTTCCGCCCAAACAATCATGTTTTCGTAAATAGCTATCGCTTGATCGGTACGCCCCAATTGATGCAATGCTGCCGCTTGGTAGAACAAGTAATCTGCAGGTTGATCGTTATAATAACGACTTTGGCCTATATCTTGTTTTCCCTGTATTGCACAATTAAAATGCTCCGTTGCCTGTTCATGCAAATCAAGCTGCTGGTGGCAAAATCCTAAATAATAATGCAGATCGTTATCGGTTTGACCGACTAAACGCCCTTCACCCAAGTTATGCGGATAATGCAATGCAGCTTCCAAATAATCGATCGCCTCTTGGAAGCGTTGTTCACGTATCAGACGTAACGCTAACCGAAGCTTATTCACCACAAATTGGCCTGTAATACGCCCTTCACCGCCTTCCCACGGGTGAAACTGCCGAGTAGCTAAACAATCAGCGGCGCGATCAAGATCACCAGTGATATTACATATATTTAACAGTTCGGCGGTCAGATCATCACGCTTAGCAACTATATCCAGGTGTGGTTTCAAAATCTGTAACCGCTCAGCTGGCGAAATGGCAGCCGCTTTATGGAGGTAATCTAACTCGTACAAAATACGGGCATCATCAGGCGCTAATGCAAACGCGTATGACATCAGTTCGATCGCTTTATTTATATCTTGGCATTTGTTGTGCGCATGTACTGATAAGTTTCGTAGTACCGGTGCATAGTTTGGATTTAGATACAGCACCTTCTCCCAATGACGTACTGCACGTGTATAATCCCGCTTGGCATAGAAGAAACAGCCTAATAAATATTGAGGAAAGTCATTATCAGGGAATGCCTCAAGTACTGCGATTTCTGTCAACGTATTCGGGAATAACACATTATCGGCAAATATTTTTGACGCAGTACTCAATAAATCTTTGACCTCTTGATGGCTATCCGACAAATATGCTTGATAAATATACGTCATTGCCCCTTGGCTTCCGCAGTACATCAGAAGTGTTTTGGCGCTTTCTATTGCTCCTATCGATAGGTAAAAATTCGCGAGGTGAATCGCATTGGCTTCGCGCCCATTCATCAATGCTTTAAAAGCGTGTAAATCCCCTTCCGCCTGCGTCAGTTGATATTTCTGGAATAGCAATCCGTAACCAAGAGGCTGATTGCCGCTCTGATCATCTATAAACTGTAAAGCCTCAGTATGTCGATTGAGATCTGTCAGTAAATAGGCTTTTAACGTTGCCGCCTGGTAATGCGTGCCATTGAGCTGCAATGTGCGATCAACGTATTCCAGTGCTTCGCGCAATCTCGATTGCTTAGTCGCTATACGCGCGGCAGCATAAAAGCCCGTGTCACGACAATTGCCGCTCCACGTAGACTTGAATACATCACTGAACGCCTCCTCCAATCGCCCTAACTTTTCGTTGGCACAACCACGTAAATAACTCGCTTTACCACACAATGGGTTCTTATTGAGTTTATGAGCTCGTACTAATGCAGCCTCAGCGTAAGCAATAGTCGCATGATAATCAGCGCGTTCATAAGCTAGAGCTGCCATCGCCACATTGCTTTGGTAATGGTTCGGATCACGTGTTAACGCTTCTTGGTAATAATCGACCGAATTGCGCGTCGCATGGTGATACTGCTGTAAGTGTTGCCCTATGAAAAACAGTTCCTCGACGTTATCCACATCCTGCGGCATGGCTGGCGCAGTTGCAGACTCAGGGGCAGGCTCATCTCTTACATGATCATGTTCGGTGTATTCCAACCAAGTGTGCCCATCCTTCGAGACCACAGACATTGTCAAGGCATCACTACCGATATAGTCAAATTGTCCCTCACGGGTTTCACCAGGCATCAAGGTTAATGCAGATTCAAACAACGGGTCTTCAGCGTCTTTGATCACCAAGGCATAATCAGTGATTTCAGCAATCGCATATACTGCCCATTGGATAGCACCCTGTGTTCGCTCGAGCTTTATCACCACTTCAGTATTCGCATTATGAACATTGCCTAAGCTGCTATATGGCATGAAGTGTTGCACAAAGATTTTTTCTTCGTGACTTTCAATCCAAGTAAAATCAGGTTGATTATCAGTAAAGACACCCGTCATTAATTCAATGTACGGACCATTGGTATCTGTGAGCTGGCGATCCCATGCAATACCGAAATCACAATTGCCCCACGTCCACTGTTTTTTACCCGGAGAGACATGATGATTGGCAACATGCAGCAAACCACCTTGTTCATCATGGCTGTAAGCACCCACAAAATCATATGCTGATTTATCTGCCATATACGACGTCGGCACTGGCAAGTTCTTATAGCGCGAGATGTCCGTACCCGGTGAATAATCCACCTTATAGTACTCACCTGTCGCAATAGGAAAATTAGATACATCACGTTTACCGTGGTCATACACAGCCGTGACGTCCGGTGGGAAAATACTTTGATGATCGTCTCCTCCTTTTACCGCAGGATTCGACCACCATAAGAACTGACGAGGGGTCTCATTTCCGTTGTACACCTTACCAGTGATTTCTATCAACGCTTTATTTGGGTACACCTTAAAGCCAGCCATGATCTGTAGGCCATACATGTGCTCAACTTCACCCATCCACACTGTGACGGAGCCATCATCATGATGTTCAATGGTGAAGTCCGTTGGCATATAAGTAGTTGGTCGATGATGTTGCGGCCAATTAAATTCAATACCACCAGAGATCCACGGACCCAATAAACCCACCAGTGCAGGCTTCACCACCTCATTATAATAAACAAAATCACGCCCTTTAACTTTGTCATATGCACGATGAATCCTGCCTCCTAACTCAGGTAACAGCATGATTTTTATATAATCATTTTCGATATAAACCGCTTGATAGGTTTGCTCGACTTTAACGTCGGAAATGCTATCAATCACCCCGTATGGGTACACTGAACCAGAAGAGCCTTGGTAAACACGGTTCTCTAAAAAAAGAGGATTAGGGTCAAGCTTACCTGTTGGGTAAGTAGGAAGAACAATCTCTTCAACCCATGCTTTTGCATTCGTACTCATGACTTATAACTACCTATAAACCGTTATGATTAAGTTATGAGTATTGTAAAAAGCTTTTTAAGATTGAATGTGTGAAGCAATCACGACCTTTACTAAACAATGATTAGTAATAAATGAGACCTATCAACAGCTTCATACAATAGGGGGGAAAACAGGAAATGCATGCCAAACCTGATAGAAGTCTTGAGCGGTGTATGGAGCCTACCAAGACTCAGCACCAGATAAGATTGCTCTAGTGTTTCAACCTCAATAAACCACAAGATAACGGTAAAAACACTAACTACTTAATATAAAAAATTAAATACGCTTTCTTAATCAACCTAGATATTAAAAGCACTCTGTAATTCTATACCCACCGCCTCCTTTTAATACTCGAACATTAAAACCGTTATCTTTAAGTGCACTATAGTTATGACCTGCTATTGATGACCAAACAGCAAGTGCCGACAATCGCGAGTTTCCCGTATTAACTAACCGATGAGCGATGAACCCACCGATATGATGAATACTCCCCGGAAAGACTTTTTCAATGCTCACTACACCTGTTTGAGCTTGCAAGATAAGCAGGCCTTCACCAGCACTTCCAAAATAGTATTCAGCTTGCTCGATACGTTCGTGAAAGTGACCTCGGGTCATAAAAAATTCATCACCAACGCTACCCGCTTCAATATGTGATACACCAAAGTTAAGCTCTCCTTCTGCAGATTCTGCTGGCAGCATTTCAACACTGTATATAACACGATCATCAGGCAGTGAAGCATAGGCAGCTTTATCGGCAAAAACACCATCAAGTGATGATAACAACGTTACTTTTTCAACAAGATTCCCCGCATTTATCTTACCCGTCACATAGTTAATACTGGGAGGTGTTAATACGTTCATATAATGTCCTTACTTTGCAACTCTAAGCAGTTCTGAAAATGCTAGAAATAAGTGATAAAAAGTACTCGCTGGTGAGTTCTTTTGTAATGGCAGCCCTTCGCAATCCAGTTGATCAAACCAAAGACCGTTCTGAGCCGGATTCAAGTAAGCACTAAAAATCACATCAACAGCTTGGCAAACACGTTGTTCCCGTTCAGGAGATGGATGGCGCTCCCATAGTGCTATCTGAGCTTTAAGATATTCGGTTTGGCACCATAATCTAGATGTTGAGCGAAATACCACCCCGTTATTTTTTACTTCATCTCTAACCAAACCATTATCGTTATGCCCATACATAGAAGCAAAATAATTCAATCTCTCGATGTAAACTGACACATCGATTTTTGTCAGCTTTTGATAATGATGTAGTAGCCAAATCCATTCATAATGGTGTCCAGGGTCGACGAGATTACTTAGCGGGTGTTTCGGGGCGAGCTGACTATCAAAAAACTCACATAAATACTCCTTCTGCATAAAACGTTCAGAGAATAGAGTGAAAATACTATTCGCGCGTTCCAGCCATTGAGCATTATTGGTATGTTCATAGCACACCATTAAAGCTTCGAATAAGTGCATATGTGGGTTCTGGCAGCGTAGAGAAGAACAGTGTGTAGATGAGTAAAATCCACCATTTTCTGCATCTGCCAATTCACACTGAAACCATAGATAGATGGCTTCCATTTTGTCTAGGCTGGCTTGTTCTCTCGTCAATCGGTAATGCCATGCATAACCCAATAACGCAAAAGCATGTTCATAAGCATTGGTTTCACTATTTTTAATGTTCAATTCATCATCGACTGAGAATGCAAATGTCTCTTTCTCAGTTTGAAATTGAGGGAAGCCAACATGAATTGCTTGATCTATATCTTGACAAGCATCAATAAGACCGAGCTCGGTAGCATGAGCATAAACATATAATTGACGAGGCTGAACACGAAAGCGGATAACGTTTTCTTGGTATACGCGACCATCTTGATAAATGCCTTCGGGGAAAATGCCTGTCTTTTTATCAAAATGGTGTTGCCACCGTGGAAGTGCGAGTTCAGAAAGCCATACCTGACAGCGTTTCGCTTGCTGCGAAATGGTATTCATAATGATATCTCTACTTAAGAAGGAGTAGAGAGAGCCGATGACCCTCTCTTTACTTGTTTACCTTAAAAGAGGCCAATCGCTACACCAATGGCCGAGATGACAACCAAAGACAACATGGCTTTTACTGGACTTAGGTTTTTCTTTGCCATTGCATACCAAGTTCCAAGCACAATCACTAATGGCATCAGTTTAGGGAAAATACCATCAAGCATCGCCTGAACATTGATATCTACACCATCACTGGTTACAAACTCAAGCCCCGTACCAAGATTGACATAGCTCGCCGCCACGCCCCCCATCACAAAGACCCCCAGCAACGAGAGCGCTTCTCGAATTTTGGTCGATTTATGGCTAACCAGTACTTCGACTGAACCCGTACCCATCTTATATCCCTTCATAAACAAGGTATAAGAACCGACAATGACAATGGCATTAAATGCAATAATATAAAACAGTGGTCCTAGCATACTGCCACCAGCAGCCAAAGCCATACCGATACTGAGAAGAATAGGAACAAGCATACCGGGTACCATAGAATCGCCAATACCGGCAATCGGCCCCATCAAGCCTACTTTCAACGTATTAATAGTTTCGCCATCAATAGGCTCACCATTGGCTTTCTTTTCTTCTAAACCCACCGCCAAGCCACTGATGATGGCGCCAAGCTGTGGCTCAGTGTTATAGAAAGAAGAATGGCGTTTCATTGCTTCTTGGCGCTTATCTTTGTTGGGATATAGCTTCTTTAGTGCTGGCATTATTCCAAGGCAAAAGCCGAATGACGCCAAACGCTCGAAACTCATTGATGAAAGGTTGTACATCATCCACGAACGCCAACATTTAATGAGGTCTTTCTTATCTAACGCGATCTTGGCATTAATATCAGTGCTGAGTTGATCATGTTTTGTAGTCATTAGAATTCATCCTCATCGTCGTCCATTACTTGATTTGGTGTTACAGCCGTAGGCTGTGGATCTGGCTTGTAGTTGTAATGCAGTAGCGCAAACAGTGCACCGATCATCACAAGACCAACCATATTGAGGTTCAAAAAGACAATGCAGACAAAACCAACAAGGAAATAAATCAGCATCGACGTTTCTTTGATTATTTGTTTTAGCAAGATGGCGATACCAACGGCAGGCAAGATACCACCCAGCACAGTCATGGTATTGATAACCAAGTCAGGCAAGCTTGCCATGAAGCCTTCGATATATTGATTGCCAAAATAAACAGCGATAAAGGTAGGAATGAAGCGCATCAAAAAGTTGGTGATCTGAGGATAAATAGCGGTATTCATGTATACCCCCTTATCATCACCATCATCTACCGACAAATCGGCACGGTGATTCCAATAAGAGTTCAGTACCATCATAAAGTTAAAAATAATGGTTCCTGCAATACCAATTGTTGCCGCAATCGCAACGGCTACTTCGACACCCTGTCCCGACATAATACCAAGTGCAACAGCAGGGTACGCGACAAAGTTAAGATCGGCTGGCATCGAACCACCCGGTGTCACCATCGCAATATAGACTGCCTGAACAGCTACACCCACCATTATTCCCGTCTGAATATCACCTAATACAATGCCAACCAACATTCCAGAAACCAGTGGTCGACTTAATGTGTACCAGCCACCAGTAAGACCTAGTAACCAAGGTGTTGATAACGCACCGAGATAACACAGTATCCCGATAACAACTGCTTCAAAAAACATAATCTGTTCCTTCTAATCACGTCAAAAAATTTGGACCGCTGTTATTTATTTAATTTTTTCTGTGCGGTATCCCAGTTGTAGGCGCTAGCATCCGGAACAAGCCGGAAATCTATTTGATGCCCCAATTGAGATAGGTATTCAAAAGCTGAAACTTCATCTGGGTTTACGCTCTGATTATTTCCTATTGTTGTTGTTCCTTCTCGTGCACTCATTGGGCCTACATTAATCTTTCCATTTAAATTAGAAAGATCGATACCGGCTTCGCTGATTCTCTGCAGCGTGACTGGTGATTTGGCAATAACAAAATATTTCTTATCACTCGCAATCACTTTCGGCAGCTTACTAATCGCTGTATCTGCATCAAATAACCAGACTTTCACATCGGTTACCGCCCCTTTCATTACCTGAGAAAGTAGTGGGTCAGCCGCTACTGCATCATCGATAGCAACAATGCCATCACACGGTAATTCTTTCGCCCAGCGAGTCATTAACTGACCGTGAATCACACGGTCGTCGATTCTTACAAATGAAATAGTCATGCTTGCTCCTTAAAAATCGTCGTCTTGATCAACACTCACCGGTTTTGCAACCACGATCGTGTTAAGCGCTTCTTGTTGTAATGTCTGTGCAACGGATGCTGGATCTGACTCTTCCACAAAATCAGCCGTCATCAGCAACGTTGGAAAATTAATGCCCGTGACTACTTCGACAGGAACAGGAAAACTCCCATCAAATGCGTAAGTACAGGCAATGTTATAGGGTGTACCGCATTCCAAATCACAAAGCACCACAATGCCCTCGACTTGGCCGGCTATATCTCGAATCTCAGTATTAAAGTCTTGTTTGAATTGCTCTATACCGCCCTCTTCGGTAAGCGATACACACGATGTATTCTGAAGTTCACCAAACACCATTTTTGCGCTTGAAACTAATGCACTAGCCAGTGGCCCATGAGTTGCTATTAAAAAATGCAGCATAATTAACCTCTTACGTATGCTTTAATGGTTGCAATTTCTGCCCCTTCACTCGCCCCATGCGGCTGAATAATGTATTCCCCTACTTGAGCCGGAATAACAAAGGTTTCTGCATAATGAACAACAAATGGAACAAATAAATTGTCGGGGCTCAATACCAGCGCCTCTTTGCCTTCCACCAAGTTCAGAACATTGACGTTGCCCTCAGTATTGTGACTAACAGGTTGGCTGAACCAATGACGGCGCGTTTCGATAAATTCTCGCTCATGGAGTCCCGTCTTCTCTTCTCGCCATCCTTTCCCTTCAGCAATAGGAGTAATGGCATTCACCAAATGCTCTTCGCACCATTCCGTATTGCAATTCCATTGAATAACTTCTTTACCGTGGTCAAGGTGCACAGGACGAGGCTGACCGTCTAAGCCTAAACGGTCCCAATCCCAGAGTTTGAATGTAAAGATATACGGCGTCGCGCTAATCTCTAACACCATCGAATTAGAACCCGAACAGTGAACAGTACCGGCAGGAATCAAAAAGTGATCATGTTTCTTGGCTGGAAATTGATTAATAAAACGTTCATCGTCAAAGGTCTTTTCTCCTCGCTGTGCCGCTTCAAGATCTGCCATCATCTCGTCGGGGTTCGTCCCCGTTTTAGTGCCTAAATACACACTCGCATCATCACCAACGTCAAGCATGTAATAGCTTTCATCTTGAGTGTAATGCATGCCAAACTCTTGTTGGATGTATTCGGTCAACGGGTGTACTTGAAGGCTAAGGTGCTGACCTTCCATGGTATCGAGAAAATCAAAGCGGATCGGAAATTCAGCCCCGAAACGAGCATGCACTTCTTCACCGAGCAATCGCTTAGGTTCGAGTAATACGAGGTCTTGGGAAGGCACTTCAACAATCACATCATCGTATTTTAGCAAAAGACTATTTTCTTCAGGCACGCAGTCAAAACACCAAGCATAATTTGGCTTCGTTTCATCTAAATCACAGACTTCCTTCATCCACTGCCCGCCCCAAACACCAGGGTCAAAGAATGGCACTAGACGAAATGGCTGTTGTACGGTTTGTTCTAAACCTGCCATAAATGCTTTACCCGTCACCATTTTCGGCGTTAGTGCAACGTTTGTATCCAACAGAAAATCAGCTTGAGGGAGTAATTTCGTTTTATAACGGTCGAAAACACGCCATTCGATGAAAAATGCACGTTTATAGCGGCGTAAAACATCTTCATCGGTATTTTCAACGCCCCAGTTACCCAACTCTCCACGACGAAAACGCTGCTGAATTTCCCATCGCGCAAGATCGGCGTAGATGAACGTATCACCTTCAGCAAATAATTTTGCCCCATGCCCATACACCACAATTAAGCCATCTGTTGCACTTTCAATTTGATGTTTGATCTCGGAGAGTTTTTCAGCATCAAAAAACTCATTTAATTTATGCGGCGCAATCACCCCAAACACACGATCATCGGTAATATTGCGCTCTAGCATCTCGAAGATGTGTTCTTCGCTATATTTAGCTTCATCTGTAAATACTACGTGACTAGGGTTTAATGGCGTGATGAGCTGCTCTAGTAGCTCATTATGATCAACACCGTGGTACGTATCGATAACCAAAACATGCTTTTGGTTATTACTCACTCGTTCTTCAACTTCTGTAACTATCGTTGACCAATCTTGCCAAGCTTGATTGCCAAACCCTGTAATTTCCACATGCGGAAATTTGTCATAATTCGAGTTGCCAGATAGATACTTCATACATCACCCTTGGTTAATCTGTTGGTAATATATTAATCAGCAAGTACGCTTTCCATCAAATAGGTTAACGCGGTTAACCCATCATTTATCATTCATTAACCCTTTAAACATGCCAATTTATCGATATCGATCACAGTTATTCGCCACTTTTTTGCTCAAATTAGGTTAAACGATTAATCGCAAAGTTAACCCAAATGTAAGGACATTTATGGCAAAACCAACCATTGCTGATGTGGCAAAATATTGCGGAGTTTCAACCGCAACAGTTTCGATGGTTTTAACCAGTAAAGGACGAATATCAGAAGCCACTCGCAGTAAAGTACTGCAAGCAATTGAAGAGCTTGGATATGTTTATAATCAAGCGGCTGCCAATTTACGCCATAAGCGGAGCAATCTTGTTGGGTTAGTCATTCCTGATATCACCAACCCGTTTTATTCCGAGATGATTGCAGGACTTAGCCATTATTTGGAACAACAAAATACATTACTTTTTTTAGCCAACGCCGAAGAAAATGTAGAGCGCCAAGATAAGTTTATCGACTCACTAATTAGCCAAAATGCAGGCGGCATGGTGATGTGCCCAGCCACTGATACTAATGTTGATTACCTCAAAACAGTAAGAGGACGAGGTTTTCCTGTTGTGCTTGCTGTTCGTCCCGTAGGGGAAGGACAATTTGATTTTGTTGGCACCAATAATTTTTTAGGACTGCAGGTCGCTACCGAGCATTTAATCCAACTAGGCCACAAGCACATTGCCTTTATTGGTGGGCAAGAAAGATCCAAAACGCGTTCTCATCGCTTAGGTGGATACATGTCAAAACTAATAGAACACGGTATCCCCTTCAATGAAAAATATATTAGTACCTGTGGGGCTAGCCGATCTGAAGGTGCTGTTGAGACAAGAAAAATGCTTGAAAAGCACCCTCAGATTACCGCGATTATTGGCTATCAGGATATTGTTGCGTTTGGTGTAATGCGGGCAATTAAAGATCGAGGTTTGACGGTAGGTAAAGATATTGCCGTTGTGGGATTTGATGATGTTCCTGAGGCATCAGATACCTTCCCTTCATTAACGACCATATCTGTATGCGCAAAAGAAATAGGCAAAGCTGCTGGTGAAATCCTTTTAGCTCGAATGAATGGCAATGAGGAACCGATTAAAAGCCTTATATTCCCACCGAAGCTAATGATAAGGCAGTCTTGCTCGAGTTAAATAGCTCAACAAAGAAGGGATTGTACACTCATTTCTGAGCCATTATGCTGAATCGTTCAAACAGAAAATCTAAGAATAGTCGAATGCGCTTAGGCTGATACTTTTTACTAATGTACACAACATTCAAGTCTGCGCTTGATACAGACATTGATGTATTAAAGTTCTTCATATAGCCATTGAGCACAGTGACAAGACGTAGGTTATTAATATCAGCTTGCACGTCTAAAGCTGATTTAAGCGCTATACCGACCCCTTCTAATGCCCAGTATCTAATCACTTCACCATCATCTGAGAATCGCTTAGGTACAACGGTAATTGCGTTCTTCTTGTCTTGCTCTTGGAAATGCCATGTCTTTAGTTCTTCATTGCTGCGAAGCATTGCTAGGCAATCATGATTAACTAAGTCTTGTGGTTTTAGTGGTGTTCCATGCTTTGCCAAATATTCAGGCGATGCACATAGCACTCGGCGGCTTGGAGACAGTCGCCGTGATATCAAGCTGCTATCTGCAAGCTCTCCATATCGAATCACGATATCCATACCCGATTCAGCAATATTAGAGATGTGATCGTCCAAATATAGATAAGGCACAACATCTGGATACTGTTTACAGAACTCAGACAATATAGGAAGGATATATTGTTTACCAATATCTTTGGGTGCGGCGATTTTTAGTGAACCTTTCACTTCCTTAACACCATTCTGAATAAGGTTCTCAGCTTCACTGACGTTATCTAATATCTCAATACAGGCTTTATGGTAGAGCTCACCAGAGTCTGTAAGTGATACATGCCTTGTACTTCGATTAAGAAGCTTCACACCATACCTTTCTTCAAGTGCCTGAAGCCTCGCCGTCATAGTAGCAGGAGAAAGGCCAAGATCACGTCCTGCAGCCGCTAGCCCTTGATGCTTCACTATGCTCACGAACATTGCCATATCAGAAAACTTGTCCACGTCTCACCCCTCCCCCCTATTGTTCAGTTTATCCGAATAATGATTTCACATTTTACTCAATTATCAAATTAATACGAACAAATATAATGGCAATCATCAACAAGAACAACGAAAAGGAACGGATTATGAAACAGGAAAAAACAACGTACGTCATCATTGGCGGCACATCAGGTATCGGGGAAGCCGTCGCGAAACACTTCGATAATGGCAATAACATTGTCCACGTTGCAAGCCGTAAAGCAGGCTTGGATATCAGTGACGAGAGAGCTGTTCATCGTTACTTCGAATCGATTGGCCCTTTCGATCACCTTGTTATTACCGCTGGCTCATTCGCTCCTGCCGGAAAGGTGACTGATGTCGCCATTGATGATGCGAAAAAAGCATTTGATACCAAATTCTGGGGAACAATTAATGTCGCGAAACATGCGGCTCGTTATATGACACCGAATGGCTCTATCACGCTAACGACGGGAATGCTTTCACGCAAAGTGGTTGCCAACACTTACACAAAAACAGCCATTAATGCCGCTTTAGAAGCTGTGACAAAAGTGCTTGCTAAAGAGCTATCGCCTATTCGCGTTAACGCTGTCAGCCCTGGTCTCACAATGACCACTGCCTATAACAACATGGATGAAACAGCGCGTGAAGCCATGTATGAAAACGCGAAACAGAATTTACCCGCAGGTAAAGTTGGCGAGGCGTCAGATATTGCAATGGCTTACATCATGGCAATCTCAAATCAATACATGACTGGCTCAATCATCGATGTCGATGGTGGCGCTTTAGTCAACTAACACATAAAAAATGCTGCATGGGCGTACAAAACGAATCCCATGAATACGCCCATCAATACCGAAAAATAAGTAGAGATAATCAATCATGAATAAAGAAAAAATGCCGTTTCAGGTCTGGATATTAACACTCGCGGCATTCGCCATCGGCACTGCAGAGTTTGTTATTGCGGGAATTCTTCCTCAGATAGCAACGTCACTCTCTATTACTGAAGGTCAGGCTGGTTACTTAATCAGTGCTTACGCACTAGCCATTGTTATCGGCGGTCCAATCTTAACCATTTATTTAGCCCGTTTTAATAAGAAGATTGTACTCACCGGATTAATGGCACTGTTTATTATTGGTAATGTACTGTCAGCACTGGCCCCAAACTATAGTTTACTACTAATTAGCCGTATTATTGCAGGTCTTGTACAAGGTCCATTTTATGGTATTGGCGCTGTTGTTGCGACCAACTTAGTATCAGAAAAAATGGCCGGCCGTGCTGTTGGGCAGATGTTCGCAGGTCTGACTCTTGCCAATGTACTGGGGGTTCCTGCTGGCACGTGGATCAGCTTGCAGTTCGGATGGCACACCACATTCTTTACTGTTGCCGCATTCGGTGCCATTGCAATGATTTCAATTCTAACGTCTATCAAATCAACGGGTCATGGTGAGGCGAAGAATATTAAAACCCAGCTTATGGCATTCAAAAATCCAATGCTATTAATTAGCTTAGCAATTACCGCTTTATCATGGTCAGGTTTCATGACGCTATACGGCTACCTTGCACCCATCGCTATGCATACGACAGGTTACGGCGAAGAGGCCGTTACATGGATTCTCGTTATTGTAGGGGCAGGTCTAATCATTGGTAACATATTGGGTGGGCGTTCTTCCGACAAAAATCTTAGCAAAGCATCTATGTTCTGGGCTGTAGCAATGATTATCTCATTGATTGCTGTTGGTCTAGTTGTTGATAACAAGATTTTATTTATCGTCACCGCGTTTGTATTCGGTATTGCATCATTTGCAAACGTACCAGCAATGCAGCTTCGAGTGATGAATCATGGTGGTGAAGGTCAGGAACTTGCAGCTACAGCCAATATCTCAGCGTTCAACCTAGCCAATGCATTTGGTGGATTCCTTGGCGGCATGGTACTTGATAGCCAACTAGGCGCCGGCATGATCCCTTTCGCAGCAGTCATTGTTCCAATAATTGGCTTACTGTTCATCGCTAAAGCAAATCGCAGTGAAAAATCACAAGGTAAATTAGCAACCGACTTTAATTAAGGTTAATCATTAATTACTGATTGCTAAATAACGTAGCTCTATAGAAATCAAAACTAAACCCACTAATTTTTACGCGTGGTAAGAATTAGTGGGGTTTATACATCAGAGAAACTCTTTAAAACACCATCATTTACTATAAACACTAAAGTGTTCGGTCCTGAAATATGTCTTAATATGGAAGAAGCAATAGTAAGTATCTGTTTTGATAATAAGATATGATTACAACCTACAAAGCTCAATTCGTAAATGCGTTTCGTCTTCGTATGCGAGTACTGATTGGAAGTGAGCACTTTTATCAATCTGCTCTGAAAATATATCTTTATATTCTGGTGAACCGACGAATAATATTTGAGTTGTTTTGACCATCAACCCTTCCTCGTCAAAAATAGCTTGTAAATCAGACTCAATCACACAGACAAGCACTTGACCAAACCGTGCCTGCAAATCAAGTTCACGTGCATTAGCGAACTGAACTTTCGTCGCTAGCTGAGATTCTATCATGCTGATCAGTTCAACAAAGCGATGCATATCACTCGAACAATTTTCGATAAGTTTCTTCTGCTCAGACAAGAGTAACAATTCCAGTCCATCGTTAAGTTTGGCAATCGTTAACCACTGCTTAATGTTCTTTTTAATACGTTTGTAACGATTGGATTTAATAGCGCGTTTTAAAAATTGATTTAGTTTGATGTTTCGTTCTGTAATGGTTAGCTTTTTATCAAGGTTACAAAATTCAATGTGTAATAAAGCGTGGGTCGTTATATCAAGAAGAAGCGTTGAGTTCATTTCTGTACCGATTGAAACCTTAAGGACTGAATCATGATACTACCGACGGCTTACATATGTCTAACTAACATTAGATCGCAATACTTGCTCTAATGCCAACTAACTAAGTATCTGAATCAGACAATAACGCAGGATTTTTAATATATTGAACATCAGGAGTGATATTAATGTATTCGTTATCCCCAAAGGCATCTTCATTAGGCCTGACCAATTAACGGCAAAACCAAGGCACTGTAGACGAGTCTCTGCACGCTATCAGCAGCAATTAGTGATTGAGAATTTAGCCGAATTACAGCCTTATCTGTTTTAATTTATGCTGATGGTTGTTAGTGGTAACGATCTGGCAACCATTGTTTCTTGAGTGATGGCAATTTGTTTTTTATCCATCAAGCGAATCAAATTTTGAATATTGGTATTCCATAACGTTGCATTCAACTCTAGTGTCCGCATGCTTTCTGTTGATGATTTACGAGCGTCTCTTTACCCATCACACAGATAGAACTAATAATCACCTCAACGGCTTGGAAAAAACAATAAAATATTTATAAATCAGACATGTGTCGATTAAAACAACTCCGTACATTTCTGCTCACGCCTGAAATGTGTATATTAAATTGACCAATGTGTGATTTAGCATAAGTTTCGAATAACATATGAGCCGAATAAACCTTTACCTTAAGAAGATTGATGCTGGCTCCCCTGTTAACCTCAATACATTTCATCAGATCCTTCCTAAGCAATATCAACATCGATTGCATGACCTTTTTGCGATTGAAAAGGTATCTAAGTTCAAATGGCATCTGACTCCCAAAAATCTGTCAATTTATGAACAATTAAAAGCGGAGTCCGTTGCACCAACCAGTCGAGTAGATGCAGCAAAACGAGGAAACAGCCATCTGGTACGGGTCGATTTTGCGCCATTGCTTCTTCGTACCGCTCATAATGGTGAATTGACCACGGTCGTTTTTTGTAAAGACCAACAGCATGAAACTGAAAATCTAGAAAAAACAGGCAAGGTAAATTCGTTACTTGTTATTGAAAACCGTGCACTTTTTTTTCAACTACAACAAACGTTCGAAGCCTTGAACTATATGACCAATGATCATTGGGATATCAAAGATTGGGATGTCGCAATGGGAGAAGGCAACGGCGCTGCAAATCAGTTATTTATGCCATTTTATCAACGCTATGAACGCTGTGCCTTTCTACTCGATTACGATCTTGGAGGACTCACTACCTATTCAGGTATAGAACGCCAATGCCCTAACACAAACTTCGTATTGCCAGATAACGCAGCACTACTTAAAGAGTGTTTTCTTCTTTCTCCTGAAAGCGATAACCGTCTGGCATCAGCAATTAAAACCGCAGAAAAATATAACTTCCTTCCTCTGGTAACGCTATTTCGACACACAAAACAGTTTATGGAACAAGAAATGCTGCTCACCTTAAATCATGGAGATAATGAATGACAACTCTGATACACAGTGAAGATCAATTAGGCCTTGATGGCTTAGGGGAGCAAGGTGATGCCTTTGGACCGGTACGTATTGCTTTAATTGATAGTGCTGGTTATTGCTATTGTGAACTTCCCCTTGATTTACATATGCTGCTCATTGCGCCAGGGAATACAGGAAAATCCGCAGCACTTCAGGCGCTAAAACTCTTTCTGCTTCCTGAGGACTCGTTAAAAAAAGCCGAAAAAAAGTTTCGGTTTGCACATAAATCTGGCTACTACTCCGGTGAGCAAAGCCATTCGTTCTACTTTCCTGCCGCCAACTCCATGTTAATTTTAGAAGTAGAGAATGCCTTTGGTTATCACTGCCAGATACTGTTTGTGGGACGCGGCGCTCTCCGTTATGAACGCTTGTTTGTTCCCGCCCGATTAGATGCCATTTCGCCTTTTATCTGGAATAAATCTCTAGGTGATTGTGGTTGCCCCGAAGCACAATTTTCACCAACATTGATGCGAGAACAACTAAAGAAAAAGTATCCGGGAACAGAACATGCTCAAAATCGCGATCAGGTGAGTCAGCTTCTCTACCCTGAACGTGCTTTAGATCCAGAAACGGGACGCTTCGCGCTGTTGCCTCTCAAAAAAGTAGATTATTCGACACTCAATGCTTTGCGCACCATGACCCATATGATGTTTGAAGATACGACCGATGGAAAGCAGCTGGCAAAATCAATTGCAGCGTTAATTGAAGCATCAAAGCGGGATGAAACCGATAACCTTGAACTCGATCTTGAAGCTATCGAAGAAGAGCACCGCCGCTTAGAATCAGATACTGCTTATATTGCTAATGTTGAGGGGTTAGAAGATAAATATAATCTTGTACTTCAGCAATACAACAACTTAAATCGTCTGCATGATATCAATATTCGCTGGAACAGCTTGTTATTTTCAGCACGAAAACTAGCGCAAACGCTGAATGAAAAAAGCAAACCACTTGCAGAAAAGGTCTTTCACAGCAATGAAGCATTTGAACAGGCGAAACAAAACCTCTCGCGAATAAGTACTCAAGCTAAAGAGCTAGAAATAACCATAGGTAACAACGGAGATCGGGCAAATAACGGCAAAGGCATTAAAGGAGATATTCAATTATTCAGATCACGCGTTGATAAGGTAAACGCCATTTGCGCACAGTATCCCGGCACACAAATAAAAGAAGTCATTCTGATCCTTGAAGAGTACCGGCAAGAGAGAGAGCAGCGCCTTTCCGTTCTGCAAGAAAATGTAAATAATGCACATCGAAGGCTGGAACTACAAAAAAACAGAGAAGATTTTAAAAACAAGATTTTTGCAGAGAATGAGAAAATTGAGCACATCAACCGCCTGCTTGGCAGCCACCTGACACCTCATGCCCAAGACGTTATCGCGACATTAATTCCCGATATGTTGATAGAAGTATTGTCTGACGAGGAGTTACACCTGGCGATACCTAAAATTGAACATTTTAGCGAATTGTTTAACGTTGATAATGAACAAATTTCCTTTCACCAACAATATTGGAAAAAACACCCCTTCAGCACAAAAAAACAACTGCAAAAAAACATTGCTTCTCTTGAAAGAAAACTACAAGACTGTAACAACCAAATCGTTGATATACAGCAGTATCAGTCTGAGCCCGCAAATGTTCTGAATAAACTGAAGCGTGAAGTTACGGAAGCGAGAAATGACTTAGGGTTATTAAATGGCATTCAGCAAACCCGTCAAGATCTCCACGATAAAAAAGAACACCTGATTGAAGCTGAAAAGCAATTTACTGATGCAAAACAAAAAATAATTGATGGTCAAAGTCAGGTGACAAAAACTGACGCTGCACACAAAAAATATCAAAATGCTCAAACACTCTTATTGAAGCAATCTGATGAGATAAATGCCATTGTGACATCGTTGGCTCATCTTCAAAAATACCAGGAAGGTCGGCTATATGAAGAACATGCCTTAGCGACGCCATGTTCACCAACGAAAGAGCTTGTTGAGACATTGGAAAACGATATTGAACAGGCAAGGAAACTGAGAGAAAACGTACTGAATGGATTACGGGTATTCTTTGAACAGCAAATTATTCACGATCCACATCGTATTGCCATGAGCCAATCGCCAAGCGGGCAACATGTTAAAGAAGGCATGGAATCGCTACAGCTGGTTTATCGCGAGCTTCCAGAAAAGAAAACGGCGTTAAAGCACGCCTATACCGAACATAACCACCTGCTCAATACAAAAACACAAACGCTGATTGATAACGTGACATTAATTGAGCATTTCCAACGAAACCTCAATCAAGAGCTCAACGAAACCAATATCAATAACTTATCTGGTCTGAAATTTTCCATCAGCCTCGATAACCGGTTCAAAAAACTGGTTTCGGAGATACAGGCGGTCGACTTTTATGCGGAAAAATCACTGGGAGAGAGTTTCTACCGCAGTTTGGTTAACTTCTGCCAAGAATTTTTCTCCCGAGGAGAAAGCCAGACATTAACACTTGAAGACATCATTCTGAATGTTGATATCAGCTATAAAATTATCGGTTCAGAACGTTGGCTAGATAAGCCACAGAGCAATAGTACAACCAGCCTGACGACGCTGGCGATAGTTCAATATCTGATGCAAAGGCTCTTCAAGCCCGGCGTTAAATACCATATCCCCTATGTTATGGATGAACTGCCAACTATCGATCCGCCCCAAATCCCTCCGGTTTTAAAAGAAGCTGAAACAAGAGGCTTTACACTCTTTTGCGCTTCAACCCGGGCCGTCGGTGTTGATGTTATTGCTGCGGTTGGAAACCATTGCAATATTGGAGATATACAAGCAGACAAATTCTTTAGTCAGGAACGGCGCATCGTATATTGGGGCGCATTGGAGTCACTAGCCCCTTTAGATGATCCTGAAATGCAATTAACTGAAGATGCGAAATTCGATGAACACATCTCTCACGCAGAGGTCATCGATGAAACACTTTGATACCCTAACAACGACCAAGATCCTTTTTGATCATGTACAGCTAATGGACCGCATTATCACGTTGATGGATAGCCGTGGCCATAACAATATCTTAATTCATCGCTACGAACTGATGTTGGCCGATTATATCCGCCGCTATGTGAATCAAGATGAATCAGAAAAAAGAAGAGTGAATATTGCCTTCAGTGTAAAGAACTTACAGCAAGCAAATCTTCTTGCTGACTTGCACTTAGGCGAAGGCGTCATGGTTTTTCAGCCCTCTTTAATCACCTTATTACGGCTATGTAACAGTGAGCTGGTAAAAGAGCTCAGTGATATTGAGTTTAAAGCGATGTTAAGCCGCTTAAAGGAGCTTCGGAACGCGTTAGATAACTTATCATTTAGCGATCAAAATGATGATTTTCGAGAAACCAGACAGTTCATCTTTGAGCATATCGTCGAAATACGCAGTAAGCTACGTTCAAATGAGCTAAAAATGAAACAGCTATCCCAGCGATTAAGCCAGATTGCAAAAGAAACCACCCAGTCTGAACAAAACTTCATCGAAAATAAGCTGACAATGTTTCGCGAAGCGAGCCAGCTATCGCTCCGTTCCATTACTCCGGCCCTTCAATTTCTTGACCCGCATTACACCGTAGACAAAGGAAACCTTCATCAAGTCATCGATAGCATTAGAGAAAAATTCGAAAGCCACCAACGTTATGAAGATGCCAATGATCTTTTACTGCTGGGGCTAAATCTACTTCAAAGTTACCAACCTATCGAACAATGTAATCGTGAAGTCCAGGCTTTTCTCAGAAAGAACCACCGAACGGTCAGAGAATACAATGCGATGGAAGCAGCATACCGCGCTCTAAAAGAAGAGTATTCACAGACATTAACGAAACGACTCAATCGATTCTATATTCAAGATTCATCGTCATGGGTTAAAAATAATGATTTCGTGCTTGGGCTTAAAAACAATTCAAAAAATCAACCAAAACGTCTAAATATATTTTCAACAGAAAGCTACCTTGATGGTTTTTGGCGTCAGCTACAACTGCGTATTGATGATGCAAAATTGATGTCATTTACTATCGGGCAAGCCGATTCTGCAACAATTAACCGGACACAAACCAATCGTCTCAGACGTGACAGCCTTATTCTAGAAATAGCAGATAAAATGCGATTAGTTGATACGCCTGATCTTCATGCCCATATTCACCCTCGCCTGAGTATCATGCTATCGAGCCATCACTTAACCTACCAGCTCACGGATCTGCTATTAGTTATCAACCGTTTCAAAACGACACGTAATAACATTGTTACAACATTAAAGCGCAGAAAAATTGCTGATGGACAACAAGCATACCGTTACCAAGTAGTACGTTTTGGATCTCAGGGAGAAAGCAATAATGACAAATGAACATCAACGTTTCAGTAGTTTTGACCTTGTAAGCGCAAAGGATAGCCGAAATGTATACAAAGCCTTTCAAGCCGGTAAGGTCATCACAAAATTTCTATTTAATAATGGCACAGGCTCTTATACAGAATCGCATCTTTATCAGTCATTATTTAACCATCTAGATCACTACACAACCTTATATAGCCACATTGGATCTAAGTTGGTTTTTGAGCCTGAAGGTGATTTTTTTTATATCCGCGGTCTAGATTTAGATGAAGACGAATCCGATGCAACGGCTTTGAAAATACAAGCAACATTGATTCTTCTCGGTAGCATCTTTACCCGCCGTGGATTTAACCTTGAGCATCTATCCTCTATCCAATACGGGATTGATGACAACGATCTCATTTATTTAAAAGCACAAAGTGAATCACTTGATATTCTAAAAGCATGTAAGCTAGAAAATTGGGAGGATGCATTGAGCTTTCTGGTAAAAAGAAACATCGCTTTTTATAACCACCATAACAATCTGATTTTAACGTCAGCAGGTCAATACTTCCTCAATAAACTTGTCGATAGTTACAACTCTCGCCCTGAGGATGAAAGGCCTGTGGGATAAGTTTGAATGTCATTGGCTCGGCTGGGTATGATTACAGTATAAAAGATAACAAGCTGGAGCCAATCACCATAGGTCATTTACTGCGATATAATTTATATGCATTCCATATAGATCGAACTAAACCCTTATTATTTTAATACGGAGTGTTCAGGATGGATCTGCTTGAATAATAAGCCAGCCCCAAACAATCCTTATAATGACTGTCATATTTATTCATAAATCATTGACATTTAGCGCAAACGCCATAGCCTTGTCTCATCTAACCAATGAGGCAATCGTAATCATGACCAGCAAAGAAATTTTTAATCCTGAACTATGGGATGAAGTCCCTGGCTTTGATTTTGAAGACGTCACCTATCATCGCGCTAAAGCACACGGTACGGTTCGTATTGCAATCAGCCGTCCTGATTGCTTGAATGCATTCCGCCCAAAAACCGTAGATGAACTTTTCACAGCCCTTGACCATGCTCGCCAAACGTCTGATGTTGGCTGTGTACTGCTAACCGGTAATGGTCCGTCGAAAAAAGGCCAATGGTCATTCTCTTCCGGTGGAGACCAGCGTATCCGAGGTAAAGACGGATACAAATACGAAGGTGAAGAAGCAGGCAAAGCGGATGTTGCTCGCATGGGTCGCCTGCATATCCTTGAAGTTCAGCGTATGATTCGTTTCATGCCAAAAGTAGTCATTGCTGTCGTACCAGGCTGGGCAGTAGGTGGTGGCCATAGTTTACACGTAGTGTGTGACTTAACTCTTGCATCAAAAGAACACGCTGTATTCAAGCAGACAGATCCTGATGTCGCATCATTTGACTCAGGCTACGGTTCGGCTTACCTTGCCAAGATGATTGGCCAGAAACGTGCTCGTGAAATCTTCTTCTGTGGTTTTAACTACAGCGCACAAGAAGCTTATGACATGGGTATGGTCAATAAGGTTGTTGAACACGTTGAGCTTGAAAATGAAGCACTTGTTTGGGCTAAAGAGATCAATAGCAAATCACCAACCGCGATGCGCATGCTTAAATACGGTTTCAACATGTCTGACGATGGCTTAGTCGGACAGCAACTATTTGCAGGTGAAGCAACTCGTCTAGCCTATGGCACCGAAGAAGCACAAGAAGGCCGTGATGCCTTTTTGGAAAAACGAGATCAAGACTTCAGCCGTTTTCCTTGGCATTACTAATACCAGCCTGAACGATTGATTGTTAAAGCCCTGTTCGCCGGGCTTTAACAAAAAAGGCTCTACATTGGATGTAGAGCCTGAGTAATGCTAGTAAAAGCAGCAAATTTTTTAAAACGTTTAAAACTGATACTAGTAATATTTGCTAATAAGTGAAACTCATACCTACAAAGTGAATACGTCCATCAAAAGTGCCAGATAGGTTAAGTCTATCACGCTCAATTTCTACGCTACCCAAGTCTGCATATTCATAAAACATGTCGACTGTAATGTCTTTCCAATGCGTGGCTGCACCTACCGAATAGCGGTATTGCTCTCCAACAGGGACATCTACCCATTGCTTAGTCGAATCATCCTGCGGCGACGACTCATAGGAAATGCCTGTTTTCAATCGCCATTGACTGTTTAGCTGGTAATCAGCGCCAACCGCAATTTTCCAGACATCATCCCAATCACGATCAATCGCGACTCCATCCCCCAATCCAAAATCAAGTACTGTCGTATCCCACTCGCTCCAGCGGTGCCACTGAACACTCGTTAACAAGTCGAGCTGAGGCGTTGCAGCATAACGGGCGCTAACATCAAAAATAGCCGGAACAATAATATCTGTCTGCAAGCTATTAATTAGCCCACAGCTGGTTGGTCCCGTTACACTTGTGTCAAATTCATGCTCAAGTTTACTCCTATAGCTCGCCCCAATACTCAAGCGATCATCATGCTTATAGGTTGCACCAACATTCACCCCGAAAGCCCAGTCAGAATCTTGTTCTGCGGTTAGCAACTTGGTTGATTGTTCTAATGCCCCCCAACTTAGCTGTAAGCCAGCCCCCACAGCCCATTGCTCATTCACCCGATAGCTAACTGCTGGGTTAAATTGCATAGCCGTCAACGTTATTTCATCAAGCGCTGCAGCACCGGCCCATTCAGTACCATAAGAAAGGCTAGAACCACCAACAGCACCCAATGACAGGCCCACATGGAGATCATCTGTAACCTGGTAAGCGTGGAAGATCCCAAATGAAGGAAGAACAGAGCTTGCTTTTCCGTCGCCATTACCCGTGTCATCGTGGTATTTCATTGCGAGATCAAACCCTAGTAGGTTTATCGTTGTTTTGCTCTCTCCCATACCACTCATAGTCGCAGGGTTTGTCCACATTGCTGCAGCTGAACCAGTGTAAACACCATCCCCAGCCCCTGCAGTACCAGCATTTGCCGTGGTCGCCTCTTGTAAAAAAATACCACTTGCTTGTACAGGCAACGATAAAGCAGAAGCAATCAGTGTCGAAGTAAGATAACGCATTTATCCTCAATAATATGTCTTAGGGTGAATGAATTTAGATTATGTAAGATATTCAATTGCGCTTAGATTCGAGTTCTTCAATAACATCTGAAGGTGCAATCTTGGCTAACTCATCAATACAGTCCCCTGCTTTTTCATTAGCGTAACGAACGTAGATATCACATACCGCATAGAGCTGTTCAGGTGCACCTGATATCAAATAAGCTTGCTCAAATGATTTTGTCGATTCGGCTAAATCAACGTTCTCTTGAAGCACGCCATTCAAATACCAAAAATAGCTGTTCGTCTTTGCTAATTCAGCCGCTTTGCGCATTGCTGCTGCCGCGTCATTTCTTTGCTCCAATCTCACCAGAGTCAATGCCTGGGAATAATACAAGTTAGCCTCTTGTGGCTGGTGTTCTAATCCATTGTTCAACACAGCCAAAGCTTGTTTATTCAACCCCTGAGCACGTAAGTTATCTGCCATACTCAATCTGATTTGTGAGTTACCTTGCTCTACTTTTAATCGCTGCTCATATAGCACCTGAGCCTTATCCCATTCTTGGTGCCAACGGTAGACATCAGCTAACAGTAGTTGCGATGATGGATCCTGACGAGATAACAAATACGCTTTTAGTTCAGCGACCGGTGGGGTCATCACCTGCTGCTGATCGCTAGACATATTGGAAAAATCCCGGATGAGATTTGTTGTGGCAGCCATGCGTACCTGCCATTCACTATCATTCAGCAATGGCGCAATCATTCGCCAGCGGTGAGCAAACTGATAAGGTTCCGCTCCGACTATCGCTGCCTCACGAATCAGCATATTCTCGTCTTGCAAAGCACGAACAACGGCAACTAAACTGTTCTGGCTGGGGAAACGCGCAAGATTTCTGAGTGCGTCAGCCCGTGCAGCATCATCCTGTCGATGATCTTGTGCGATATATACCCACTGTTCGACCTGACTGTTTTGTTGGCTAGGTGCTGCACTGCGCTCACTGGTTGCTGGTTGGTCAATACTTGGCTGAACTAGCGGTTCCGAACTCAATGTGGTGCTAGCATTTCCAACGACAGGCAGAGTAAAAGACGCAAGCATAATTAATGTTGCTAGTGTCAATTTCATTATTTTTACCCTCACTTAAAAACAAGTTGGAAATTGTGGGAAGCGTTGACCTTGTTGTCGTATCACCTCATCGCTATATTTACCATGAGCAACAGGGTAGCCCGATGCACGCAACACATAAGCCAACGACTTATCTGCGTGGCTGAAAAATTTCTTCCAACCTGCGCATAAATAATTTAATCCTGGTTCGCCTTCTTTGGTGCGAATAAAGCGATTTTTAGGACATTCGCCATAACAGGCAAACTGGTACTCACACTGCTGACATTGGCTAGTTAATGTTCGTGACTTTGCAAAACCGAATGTTTTCTGTGATTCGGAATACGCCATTTCATCGATGTTCTTGTGATGGATATTACCGACTTGGTAATCAGGGTAGACATAATGATCACAGGTATAGACATCGCCATTAGGCTCCATTGCCAACCCTTTGCCACATATTTCACCTAAGGTGCAAAGCGGGTTTTTTCGCCCCATCCATGTCTCGACACTGGCTTCAAAATACTGCACAAATACTTTACCAATATCTTGTTTAATCCACTCATCAAACACGGCGATCAGAAAATCACCCCATGCATCAGCCGATACACACCAAGGTTCAACAACCGAATTCTTATGCCAAGGGTTAAGTTTTTTATCCCCTTGGCGCAGCTGCTCTTGAGACTTCCACTTCTGTGGAGCAGTCGTTCGAAATGTCTTTTGTTCTACTATCGGAATAAATTGCATCTGGGGTGACTTCACCACATCACGCAAGAAACGGTAAACATCTAGTGGGTTCTTGCTGGTTAAGTTATTAACACAGGTTAAAGTGGCAAATTTAACCTGGTGCTTATGCAGTAATTCAACAGCCATCATTACCTGTTTAAATGTTCCACGACCAGCACGGTTAGTACGATAGGCATTGTGTAGCATTTCTGGGCCATCAATACTCAATCCAACAAGGAAATTATTGGCGGCTAGAAATACACACCACTCATCATTAAGTAACGTGCCATTGGTCTGTAAATCATTGGAAATAATGATGCCTTCAGGCTTATACTTTTTTTGAAGCTCAACAATTTTTCTGAAATAGTCGAGCCCTAGCATTGTTGGTTCGCCACCTTGCCAAGAAAAGATAATTTCTGCGGTATTTTGTCCCTCAATATATTGACGGATATACGTTTCCAGCGTGTCTTCATCCATTCGTGGAGAGCACCCCTTTTTATACTCCAACAGATCCTGCTTGCTCAGGTAATAACAGTAAGTGCAATCAATATTACATGCTGCTCCAATCGGTTTTGCCATCACATGTAATCGCTTGGATACCTTGCCATTAAACTGCGGACCTTGAGTAATCAACATATTGCACCTACTTTCGAACTTAATAAGTAGACCGATTTTAAAACGGGTAATAGCCAAGCGCTTGTTATACCCCTTATAACCTTTAGATATGGAGATATTCTCTACAATAGGCTCTCCCTTCTTTGCGGATAACCTACAAGCTTTGCGGAGGCTTCATCATGTTTTCCATCTTTTACAAACGTTCTTCAACTATGCAGATCTCGGGTTTGCTATTAACGGCAATAGGGGTTGGCAGCGCACTTTGGCTGATCTCTAACGACGTATTTTCCCCCGCACATCCTATCGAGCTTCAGATTGAAGCCAATATGATCCTGGTAGAAGGTGGAAGCTTTGAAATGGGATCCAATTCAGCCTCGGCTAAAAAGCCTGAAGGTCCTGCTCGCAACGTATCAGTAGATAGCTTTTACATCTCGAAATTTGAAGTTACCCAAGCGATTTTTGAATCAGTGATGGGATCATCACTTAGCTACTTCAAAGCGCCTAACGTGCCCGTCAATAATCTTAGCTGGCAGCAGGCTAACTACTTTATTACAAAATTAAATGCGTTATCTGGTGCAAATTACCGCCTACCAACAGAAGCTGAATGGGAGTTTGCTGCCAAGGGTGGTAACAAGAGTGAAGGCTACACATACAGCGGCTCTAACAACATTGATGATGTCAGCTGGTATGCAGGAAATTCAAAAAACCAAGCTCACCCAGTTGGTCAAAAACAACCTAATGAACTTGGTCTATATGATATGACTGGCAACGTGGGGGAGTTTGTCATTGACGCTTACGATGTTGGTTATTACAGATATGGCTCGTCAGATAACCCTCGCAATGAGCAACATTCCGACATTGGACTAGCCCACAAATCCGTTCGAGGGGGTAGCTTTTCCTACGATGATAATGAGTCAGAGAGTTACCGAAGGGATTTTGCCAGCCAGACAATCATTATGTCTGATATGGGATTACGTCTAGTCCGCGACAAATAGTCATAACACCTCATATAACAAACTGCATGAAATACTTATCTGCACTCATCATGAAATAGCACTGAGGAAACCTGTAATGAAATACGCCTATTTACCCGGATTCATACTCGCTAGTCTGCTTGCTCTCCCTGCAGTAGCAGCTGAAGAACCGCCAAAATTAGTTCTGCAAATTACAGTTGATGGCTTACGTGGCGATCTACTTGAACGCTACCAACACAACTTCGGTGAAGGCGGGTTCCGCTACCTAATGGAACAAGGCGTCTATTACACCAATGCCCACTACCAGCATGGCAATACTGAAACTATTGTGGGTCATGTATCATTGGCAACAGGGGCACCTCCAAGTGTGCATGGTATGGTCGGTAATGTGTGGTATGACCGTCAACAAGAGCGTCTTGTCTATAACGTTGAAGATGGTAACTATGCCATGCTCACTGCTAATGCAGGAGTTAACCAGTCAACCGAAATAGACCCAACCCAAAAAGCCGCTAAACTGGGCGGTCGTTCACCTGTACCAATATTATCAACAACGTTCAGTGATGAGCTATCTGTCGCCAGCAATGGTGAATCAAAAATCTTCTCGGTATCAGTAAAAGACCGCGGGGCAATTTCTCTCGCTGGTCACTCTGGCAAAGCATTTTGGTTTTCCAAAGCACAGTCTGAGTTTGTTACCAGTAATTATTACTACCAACAATATCCAAATTGGGTAACTCAGTGGAATAAAAAAGAGATTCCAGCCCGTTACAGCAAACAAAAGTGGGAGCTAGCTTTAGACAGAAACAGCTATACCCTCAAAGAAGGCCCTCAGGATCACAAAGTCGACCTAGCAGGGTTTAAACGCACCTTCCCCCACCCTTATGGCCCTGCCAGCTACCAATACTTCAGCACAATGCTGACACTCAGCCCTGCAGGTGACGAAATCTCTGCTGATTTTGCGAGCGAGCTGCTCGAGAAAGAAGATCTTGGTAACAATAAGTTTACTGACTATTTGGCCATAAGCTTCTCTTCCAATGATTATGTGATCCACATGTATGGACCTTCAAGCCTAGAAACTGAAGATAACCTAATTCGCCTTGATCGCACCTTGGCCAAATTGCTCAACCGTGTAGATGAGCAGGTAGGGTTAGAAAATACCCTTATCGTTCTATCTGCTGATCATGGTGTGCCAGAAGCTGCTCCGACGGTTAATGCACTCAGCTATAGTACCGCTAGCTACTTCGACAAAAACACAATTATCAATGATAAGCTACGACAACGTTTACAAGAAGATTTTGGCTTAAACGAGGATGTAATCCGTCTTTACGCTCAACCGTATATCTATCTCAATCATAAAATAATTAAGGCGAAGGGTGTTTCCTTAGCTGCTGTACAAAAAGCTATCGCTGACGAAGTCGAAAAAATACAAGGTATTGCCTACGCAGTGACTAGCGACGATGTTGCTGCAAATCGTCTACCCGATACCGCGGTGATGAGAATGGTAAAAAACAACTACCACCCACAACGCTCAGGGGATATCTATCTAGTATTCGACCCTCGCACCTATATCAATGATATGGATGGTCTGACTATTGCCTCAACCCATGGCTCCCCATGGCGTTACGATACACATGTACCTGTTATTTTTGCAGGCTATAACATTGATGCAAAAAAAATATCACGTGAAATTACTCCTTATGACATTGCGCCAACACTATCAAATCAGCTAGGGATCACCCAGCCAAGCGGTGCGACGGGCAACGTATTGGAAGAAGTAAGTAAAGCAACCAAATAGGATAGATAGAAAATCACGGCACAATAGCAAGAAAGAGCCCGGAAATATCAGTAATAACCGGGCTTTATTCACTCATAAATAGCTCAACGCTCTTTTGCGGCTTGATGCAGCAATTGGCGTAACCAACGATGGCTGGCTTCAGAAGAGCGGCTTGGATGCCAAATTGCACACAAGTCATAAAGGTAACTACTAAACGGCAAAGGTAAAGACTTAACCTTATAAATATTGGTAAATTCCTCTATGGTCGAATTTGGCAGTATTCCAATCATATCTGAGCCAGCTATAAGCGGTAGCATCTCAACAGCGCCTGGCGCACGAACAATAATATTACGATTATCTAACTCTGGAATATCCTCAGCGTTCAGCAAACTCCGCCGCGCATGCCAACGTGCCACTACTACATGATCTTCTTTTAAAAATTGTTCAATTGATATCGTATCTTTTAACCGTGGGTGTTGCTGGCTGCAAACCACGCTCAGTGCTTCCGAATATAAAACTTCTGTCTTAAGCAGGCTCCGCCCCCTTGGAGGCAGGTCAATGATCAAATCATAACGCTGAAGACGTAAATCCGCGTCCATATCTTCAGTAAACAATGGATGGATTTCAAGGGCAATAGAGGGCGCTTCTTTTCTGATCTTATTAATCAGCTTCGGGATCAAGCTATAACTTGCTACTGACACGCATGCGATTGAAAAAATCCTTGTCGAGCTTTTTGGATCAAACTCTCGCGACGCTGATAATGTAGAACTAAAATTCTTTAATGCCGCAGCCATTGCCGGATATATATCACTGGCAAAAGCCGTCGGCTCTACACCTGCTGTATTGCGATGAAATAATGGATCGTCGTAAATATCACGAAGACGTTTTAGCGCCTTGCTCACGGCGGGTTGACTAATATCCAGCCTACCAGCAGCCCGTGAAAGGCTTTGCTCTTCATAAATTGCGACAAAAATTGGAATAAGGTTCAGCTCAGTATTTTTCATTGCCACCCAATATGCTGCTACCCGCCCTAAACACGTACATAAACGTATCAAGCCACAGGTATAATTAACATTACCTTCAGTCTAAAAAAAACCGCTCGCCTCAGCTAACGGTTTTGTTCACTCTTGTGAGGCTTGCTCAATTGCTTTCTGTTCAATGTCTTTTTTTGCTAGCTTTCGCTGATTTTAATTGTGGCAATGCCGCAGGTACAAGCAACTGCAAGGGATGAAGCAGCCTTAAGCATTGCTTTTTCAGATTCAATAATAGCTCCGTATATAGCATTCTCCGCCAAACCTGCCAAAACAAACGTCTTGATGGCTGACCAAGCTGAAATTCAATGCTGAATTGCTGCCATTGAGCAGCGGTGCTTCTTCCCCCTAATTCTAGTAGCCCCGTTTCATTGCGAAACTTGTTATAAGCCATAGTCTTAGCCTTCGTCCATTGTCGACGATTCACCGCCATTCCATAATCTATCAAAGCAGGTAAAGGGTGAGTTCGGTAATAACGGGTCAGTACACCAATTAAAAGCACTACTCCTAAACCTATCCCGCCCCAAAACATGAGTTGCTGCCAGTATGTATTCAACAATGATTGAAATGTATGCCGAACTGTAAAGGTTTTACCTGCAACTTGAAGAGTTTCCACTTGTTGCGTTTGAGTGTTCCACCATTGGATATTTAAAGCCGGAAAATGCACGTCTCCACCAGCCTGTAGAACATACATCACTTGCTCTTGGCGACTAGACCTATAATTACCACGCTCTTGAGTATCTTTTAGACGGTGAGGCTGCGGATAGGCTTGATACTCAGAAGACGGGTCTTCAGGGATCAGCAATGGAATAAGAACCGATAAGGTATTCTTGCCTTTAACCTGAACTGTACGAGTAATCACATCACCTACGGCAAGTTCCTCGTTGGAGCTATCCCAAATCTGCTCCGCTTTAAGTTCGCTGGCCGCTGCCCAGTCACCATCTGAATTCAAACGACCTGATGGCAATGCGACTGAAAAGGATAATGGCGGGGTATATAATCTTCCTCGTACATTCAAACCACCTGGAACCGATACTTGTAACTCAACGCCAGTGGCAGGAATAACATAAGCCCCCGACTGCTGCGGGTATAAGGTAATCTCCCAACGTTGACGGGACCAAGTTTGTCCATTTTTGCGTTCAGTATAATTGGTCGCAAGCTGGTTTCGCTGCTTTACAATCACATTGGGCAAATCAATATTGTTTATCTGGGTTCCCCCAGTAAACCAGCGCGGTGTCGCCACTTCGATATACATAATAATTTGCTGATTAATAGCATACGGTTCTGTTTTGTTTGTTTGCGAGCGATCCAACCAAGCCTTTACTTCGACCTGTCCTCTCTTTTCAAGCTGAAAAATATCCATCGCGGCACTGTTCGATGAAGCTAAGGCTGATAAGCTGAACAATCCAGACATCATCACTGCAAGTATAATAACAACAACCCGAATGGCTATTCGCCAATTTGAAGCCACATTCTGAACAGCAGTATAACTATTCATTGTGTTCTCCCGTGATATGGCTTCCCGATAAGAGGGCCTCTTTTTTATGACCTTTTCCGTCTAACTTATCGTCATTAAGTAAGGAACCAGCTGGACTATGAAGTTGAATAAGGAATTTAGCCCGCAGGAAATATTTTGGATCGGCCTCTACACGACGGAGCCATTTATCCGCCAATTCTGGGCTGCCTAAAATTTCATTAGCATTCAGGGTTTCCCTTACCATCATGCTGGCATCTACCTTTTCTTCAGCACCATCAGAAGTTCTTGGCTGATCATCTGCCAACTCAAAAGAGTCTTCAGGTCCATCTGTCGTTCCCATCTGGCTTTCACTGGTCCGATTGATTTCATCCACGATAGACTGAATTGCTTCCCAATTATGCTTAGCTTGCTGGCGAACAGAAGAAGAATCAGCCGTCTCGGCCAGTTGGCGAAACAAATCTCTAGCAGCCAAATATTCGCGCTGCCTTGCCAAAGCATTACCTGTATTAAGCATGGCTATCTCACTGCCATCTTGCATAAATGCACTACGGGCAAACTGATATTCGGCGGCGTAATAATAAGCAACCCCTTTACGAAACGAATCGGTATAATGAATCGCGGCTTGTAGATAGTCACCGTGGTTAAAGTAAAATTGCCCTTGCTGATCAGGTGTTAGCCATAGGTTCATCCACCACTGATTCAATGTCTCACCAATTGTAACTTCCTGCACCACTGTTTTAGCCTTTGACATTACAGGCTGAGCCTCTGTATCAGGCGAATAACTTACCGACAATGATACGGCAGCCAAAACACACCATTGAACTAACCATCCTTTACGGAACCATAGCAACAACATGAAAGCGACAGGGATTAACAGGTAATACCCCATATCTTTCCAAGGCATTGCTGATTCATTGTTTAGCTGCATATAACGTTCTATTTGGCGATTTAGGGTCGTGATATCACCATCATCTACAGTGAGTTCAAGAACTTTTCCACCAGTGGCACTGGCCAGCTGACGCAGTGAAGTCAAATCAAGCGGGCTGCCGGTTTTAACCGTCGTATTGCCCACCGCAAGAATAAGCAGTTGATGTGGCGACTCCGCAAAATACGCTTCAAATTGTTCAATGGTGTTCGGATTAACACCATCGGTCAGCAATAATACTGTCCCTACGGTTTCTGTTCCGAGCTGTTGAGTAAGTAACGGTAGTACCGTTTCAGCCGACTTACCTTCTACTGGCATAATATCAGGCTCAATCGCAGCAAGAAATGGAGTGAATACATCACTGTCTTGGGTTAAAGGCATCGCGATATGAGCTGAACCGCTGTACACCACCAAACCAGTTCGCCCGCCTTGCCTTAGCGCCATCAAATCTCGGCTTTTTTGCTTAGCACGCTCAAGGCGGCTCGGTGCAATATCTTGCAGCAACATAGAATCACTGTTATCTAGCACAACTAACAGCGAAGACTTATCTTCACCAAACGGAGAAGCTTCGCGCTGCCAACTAGGCCCCGCACAAACCAATATCGCCAACACCATGCTCACTGTTAGAAGTTTAAGTGGCAGATGCTTTCTCCAGCCGGTCTCGCCAATGGTTAGCACCTGACGGAGGTGTGATGGCAGAAATTGTTGCCATTGCTCATCAGCCTCTTGCTTCCATCGCAAATATACAACGAAACACAGTGGGATCAGTACCAGTAGCCAATAAGGACGCATAAAATGAAATTGCTGCCAAGCCTGCTGCCATAAAAGGGAATCAAACATCACAGGCTCCTTCTTGCCGTTCGCTTTGTTTTAGCGATGTCGCTTCCCTTTTAGATACTATTGAATTCTGCAACCAACGACGTAGGCAAACCATGCAGAATGCCAGCAGATACAAGGCAACCACTATCATAATAAGATAATGGTGCACACTGTGTTTGGCTCGATATGTCGTACTTTCATATAACTGTGGCTCCAGTTCACCAATTGTCTGATAGGCCACCACTAACTCTTCATGGTTGAGTGCTTCAAAGGCCTTTCCCCCCGTAACTGAAGCAATTTTTTCAATGGTATCCATATCCAACGCCTGCTCACCTACCGTGGTTGGGTCTCCCATCGCAATAGTGTGGATCCGTACCCCTTTGGCTGCAGCAACCTTACTAGCATCAATTGGCTCAACAAAACTTCCGGTATCATTACCATCTGTTAGTACAATCACCACTTTTTCACGCGGTTCACTATTGTTCGCATCACTGTAATAACTTTGGTCAAATACTTTGATTGCTAGCCCTATGGCATCACCTAGATGGGTACTTTGGCCGGCCATCGCGACATCTGTTTGCTCCAGTAATGCCAGCCAAGCAGTAAGATCCGATGTAAACGGTGTTTGAATGAATGCTGCATCGCCAAACAAAATCAATCCCAGCCGATCACCCTTTCGCGTTTCTGCAAAATCAGCCAGTACCTGCTTTGCCGCTGCCAACCGAGTGTTCTTCTGACCATTCGGCGTAGTGAAGTCTGGTTCAGCCATCGAGCCTGACAAATCCAAAACCACCATTACGTCTCTTCCTAGCCGCTCACGTACTTGCGGTTCCCCCAGCACTGTTGGCTTGGCCAGTGCTGCCACAACCAATAACCAGGAAATTAGTAAGATCACACGCTGCCACCACTGTGGTGTCAATTGGCTAGCCCCCTCTGTCGGTTTTTCCCCAAGCGCATCGACCAAGGTGTCAAAGAAAGGCACTTTGATAGCTGCTTGCTTGGTACGATATGCAGGAATAAGCCGATAAATTATCAATGGAATCGGTAACAGTAAAAAACACCATGGATGAATGAAAACAACACTGCTCACATCTACCAAATAACGATCAAACATGATCTATCCCTCCAGCCTGAATATGGTGGGGGATTCGCTCATCATGCTCTTCCATCCACAGCGTTACCTGACCAATGATGTTCGCAGCTTGATCCGGGGTGAATGTCACTTTTTTTGTTACCACCGAGTGCAGCCAATGGCGACCCGATTCACAGGCAAAACGATAATCTGAATGAGGGGAAAGGCTGTCCATATAATCTAATAACCGCTCGCCAAACATTGCACCATTTCTTGGTTCTAAGTAGGTGACCACAGCTTTGACGATAATCAAAATATCCTGATTAACCGTCGGGGACTCAGGTTGCAACGCTTGTAATGCCAGCACAGCTTCACGACGGTAACGGTTATACCACCAACTTTGGATCTTTTTGGCGAGGCAATATCCAACAGCCAGTAATATCAAGACCGCCAAGATCTTCCAACCAATCGTTTGTGGCCACCACGAGACTGAATTTGGCACTGCAACATCAATCAATTCGCGTAAAATATATGTACTCGGGGGTGTATGTTGCATTAACGCCCCCCTGCTATTGCACGCTTAAACAGCTCAATATGTTGACCACTGGTATCAAGTTCAATTACTGGCAACGACTTCATTGCCATCAGCTTTAGTAGCTGTTCTTTTTTCAGCAACAACTGTGTTTCCAACCCTTGATTAACCCGTGCCAGTTGCTGGCTATTGGTGATATTGAGTTGAAATTGACCATCACCTACCACCCAATGGCTATCGCTAGCACTATGGCACGGCAATGACTTTTCAAGGGGATCCGCAATCAAGATACCTAGCACATCATTATGCCGCTGCAGGTGCTTAAGGTGGCTAATATCTTGCTCTGTAGCACCCGCCCAATCGCTGAGAATAACCAGAGTGGTATTCTTTAACTTCAACCGGGCTAACATTGCCAGTAAGTTGGCAAAGCTGACTGCGACTTGATCATGGCTTGCTACATTCAAAGCCTGATTAGCTTGAGTTAAAACTTGCAGACGCTGCAACCAATCAGCTTGCGACCGCCGAGATCTGACCCAGTTAATTCCCTCACAACCACATACCGCCATGCCAATTCGGTCACTATCTTTCAGGACTCGCCAACCAATTAAAGCTGCTATCTCAGCGGCAACAACGGATTTCATCACTTCTACTGAAGAAAAAAACATACTGCTACGTTGATCGACACAAATGATGACATGGCGATCTTTTTCTTCGGTATAGCTTCGAACATGAGGCTTGCCCGTACGCATAGTAACTTTCCAATCGAGGTTTCTGATATCATCTCCCAGCTGGTAATGCCGTAGCTCTTCAAAGTTGAGGCCTCGTCCTCGGAATACCGAACCATGGCGACCCGATAGCACACTGCCCGCTTTCAGTTGAGGTAATAAACTGAAACCCTCAACTTGTGCCTGAAGCTTGATTAATCGATCATATCTGCAATGGATGCGGGGGTCGGAATTGCTGTCTGATAAAGATGAAGAAAAGCGAGATAGATTGACCATTTTTCCCCCTAACCAATCACAACATGATCAAGCAACTCCGTAACTATCTGCTGGTGACTGATCCCATCAGCCAATGCGTCATAACTTAAAGTAAGCCTATGACCCAATACCGATGAGGCAACAGCTCGTACATCATCGGGCAGAACGAAATCACGCCCATTTATCCAACCATAGGCCCGCGCACATTTATCAAGTGCAATAGAAGCACGAGGGCTCGCACCAATGGCAATCCAACGAGACAGTGCCGACGCCTCATAACGGGCAGGCTTGCGGGTCGCCATTACCAAGCCGACAATATAACGCTCGACTACATCTGATACTTCCATTTCTGCCAGCTCACGCCGAGCCTCAAGAATAAAAGCAGGATCAAGTACCTTTGATTGATGCTCCTGCTTGTCACTACCTAGCGATAGCGATAACAATTGCTCTTCCTGACGGACTAAACGGATAATATCCAGCTCTGCATCATCTTCAGGGAAATCAACGGTAACCTTCATGATAAAGCGATCCATCTGCGCTTCAGGCAATGGGTAGGTACCTTCCTGTTCAATCGGATTTTGCGTCGCGAGAACCATGAACAGTTCAGGTAAGCAATGTGTTTTATCACCAACCGTAACCGTGCCTTCGGCCATCGCTTCAAGCAATGCAGCTTGAACTTTTGCGGGGGCACGGTTTACCTCATCGGCAAGAATAATACTGTTAAAAATGGGACCAGGCTGAAAACGCAGTTGATGAGTCCCCTGCTGCTCTTGATAAACCTCAGTGCCTGTTACATCAGAAGGTAAAAGATCAGGAGTAAACTGAATTCGGCCAAAGCTGGCATTTAATGTATTTGCCAGTGATTTGACCGAACGAGTTTTAGCTGTACCCGGTAACCCCTCAAGCAGCACATGACCATTGGTCAGCAGCCCTATTACTAACGAACGAACAACATGCTGTTGGCCAATAACGGAACGGTTTACTTCATTGATAAGTGTCGATATCTGTTGCTGGTTGTGGTTCATAAGCTGTGCCCCGAAAACAATCTGAAGCCATTTTAAACAACTTGCCCATTACCTTTGGTTATATTAGTTATGATAACCACGGAGATACCAAAACATGTTTGAGCCCCATCACACTCCAAACCATCCCTACCATCACTGCATTGATAGCTTTCGCTTTTAAATCATCAAGTTAAACTCACCACATAACCAATAGTTATAAACACTATAAAGCGACACTAACAGTGCGACGCTTTAGAGTAAGTACCCATAAACCGAGTATGGGTTTACGTTTTCAGTTCTATTTACTCTACCTTTTCTTACGACACTAGTTAGATGGACTCTTATATGGCATATCATTTAAATAAAGTAGCAATCAGCGTGGGACTAATAGCCACAGCAGGTACTGCTGTAGCTGCCGATCAGCCCAATATTCTTGCAATTTTTGGTGACGATGTAGGTTACTGGAATATTAGTGCCTATAACCAAGGCATGATGGGATATCAAACCCCGAATATTGACCGCATTGCAAATGAAGGAGCATTGTTTACCGACCATTACGGTCAGCAGTCATGTACTGCTGGACGAGCTGCGTTTATTACAGGTCAAGAACCATTCCGAACAGGTCTACTAACAATTGGTATGCCGGGTTCAACTCATGGTATTCCTGACTGGGCACCAACTATTGCTGACTTGCTTAAAGATCAAGGTTACATGACAGCACAGTTTGGTAAAAACCACCTTGGTGACCAAGATAAGCATCTACCAACTAATCATGGTTTTGATGAGTTCTTCGGTAACCTTTATCACCTTAATGCAGAAGAAGAACCTGAGACATATTACTACCCGAAAGATCCTGAGTTCCGTAAAAACTACGGTCCCCGTGGTGTAATTAAATCGTACGCAGATGGCAAGATCGAAGATACAGGCCCTATGACCCGTAAGCGTATGGAGCATGCCGATGAAGAGTTCCTGGAAACGTCACTCGCATTCATGGAAAAAGCGGTAAAAGCTGACAAACCATTCTTCATATGGCACAACACCACCCGTATGCATGTATGGACTCGATTACAAGAAAAGTATCAAGGTAAGTCAGGGGTAAGCATTTACGCCGACGGCATGCTTGAACACGATGATCAGGTGGGTATTCTACTTGATAAGCTTGATGAACTTGGCGTCGCTGATAACACTATAGTTATCTACTCTACCGATAATGGCGCTGAAACCGTGACGTGGCCTGATGGTGGTGCAACACCATTTTATGGTGAAAAAGGCACAACCTGGGAAGGCGGCATGCGTGTTCCTCAGCTTGTTCGCTGGCCTGGCGTAATTAAGCCTGGGTCTAAAATCAATGAAATGATGGCGCACCAAGATTGGCTACCAACACTCCTAGCTGCAGCTGGTGTTGATGACGTGAAAGAGCAACTAGCCAAAGGCTACACCGCTAATAATAAAGACTGGAAAGTTCACATTGATGGTTATAACTTCAAACCTTATTTCGAAGGTAAAGCAGAAGAAAGCCCGCGTGACTCACTCATGTACTTTACCGCCAATGGTGAACTAAACGCGATTCGTTGGAATGACTGGAAACTAAACTTCGCCGTTATGGAAGGTAGTATCGTTGATGCCGTTCGTTTCACACCAAACTGGCCGCAAATTATTCACCTACGTGCAGACCCATTTGAAAAAGCGCCGCATGAATCTTCCATGTACATGCGTTGGATGGCTGACAATATGTGGTTATTTGTTCCAATTCAAGATGTGATTGCTGATTTCTTCGCGACACTACCAGGTTACCCAATGCAAAATGGTACGCTGTTAAATCCTGCAAGTATAAGTGCTCAATCTCTCGGTCTTCAGAAAAAACTGAATCAAATTGATGAATTACAAAAGCAAGTTGAGAACATGAAGTAAACTTAACTTTAAGTTACATCTCGTGATAAGCCGGAAACACAAATCCGAGATAAAAGGCTTAATGTAATAACAAAATAAATGGCATTCATATTAATGAATGCCATTTCATTTAGGTCATCATCAATCGACTATTTTCCAGACACCAGTAGCAACAATAATCACAACAATAATCTCTGTAATACCAATAAGGTTTTACCCCCCCAGCACAGACAGAATACTAAACATCCAATTCATTAGTGGATAGCTTTCAGACTAAGGGCGAATTGCTTTAAATATTAGTGACATATAATGAAGAGAGACAGCATTAGAGCCATTACCCCTCCATATATAAACATTCATAAATAAAGTATTTATTAATCAATTGAATTATATTGGCAATAATCATTCATATAACTATTGAGAATATTTACATTTTGTAATAAATTACCGCCTCCAAAAGAACACTGTTCAAATGTTACGGCTAATCTCAAAAATACAACCATTCCACAACATAAAAGACTTATATGAAATATAAAATACTTGCTATATTCATCTCAACGAGCCTTTCACTTTCTGGGTGTGGCGGCGGAGGTGGTGGTGACTCATCATCGCAATCTATTACCCCTGCACCGACAAAACCAACGACAAGCCCCACCACACCAGCACCTAAGCCGTCCAAACAGCCAAGAATGCAACTAAATGTTGAAAATATTGAGCTCACATATGGTCAAGATAATGACGTTAGCCTTACTATCGAAAATCAAATTGGCACACTGGACTATGAGCTGCTTAGCTCGGGTTATAACAATGTTGCTGACCTTGACCCTTTCAATAATAAGTTCACCATACTTAACGCGGGTGAACTCACTTATAAAGTGACTGACACAAGTGATGACTACCAAACTTCTAGCTCAACCTTTACTGTCAAAGTTAAAAAGGCAAAGGCGCCAAATCCACTTTCAAAAGAAGTCATACTTGATCAAAAAGATGCATCCAGAAGCTTTACTGTTAATAACCCTCGTGGTGATTTAAGCATTGAGCTAGATTCTGCATCTATCGCACTCGTTGACCTTCAATATGTAGGCGGTTATACATTTGCGATTACACCTAAGCATTCAGGTACTGTAAACGGATATATAGTCGATGCTGGTAACCGCAATTATGCTGCCTACAAAATCCCATTTAAAATCGATATTAAAAAAGCGATTGTCAATAATTTCAGTCCGATAACAATGAAATATGGTACACAACCATACCATCAGATTTTAAGTAGCGAAGCGACTTACACATTCCATGCAGATGATCCTGATCTCATCAATATTGATGAAAAAACAGGTGATATCCAACCTTTAAAAGTCGGTAGCACTAATGTCAACATTAGCTTCAGATCTATATATTCAAATCAACCCGCAATTTACGATAGCTTTCTTGTAACGGTCGAAAAAGGTGAGCGCCCAGCAGCCTTTAGCGCGAGTGTTACAAGAGAAATCCCATTTTCGACTACTACTCAACCGTTGAACTTACAGTTAAAACACCAAGAAGGGACTTTAAGCTATGAGCTTGTATCTGGTAATAACATCAGTAACTTCAGTAAAACTAATGGCTCTTTCCTAACGACAGGCTTAGGTGAAGTTAAAGTAAAAGTAACTGATAAAAGTTCGAATTATGTCAATGCATCAACTGTGGTCACTTTTAATGTTGTTAAAGCAACGCACCCAGTCTTAACCCCACAGACAGCCAACTACACATATTCCAATTCTGAACATATAGTTTCAATTCCAGGGCAAAAAGGAACATTGCAACTTAAAGCCGCAGATACAAATATTCTAACGGCAAATGGTAGTAAGCTCACTACGTTAAAGTCTGGAATAACAACGGTTGAAGTCACTGACACATCAGAGCTATACAGTGCTGCAACAACAACATTAACTGTCAATGTTAAGCGTGCAAAGCGTAATAGCTTTACCGTTAGCCCTGTTAATCAGAAGTATTCAACAAGTACTCTTAATTTCTCTGACCTCTATGATTACTCACAAGATAGTAATCCGGTTTCGACAGCACCAATTGTTAGCGAAAAAGCGAATTCTGAAAACGCGATTTCGTTAAACCAAGCGGCTAAAACAATTAGCATTAACCGAGCAGGTTCTGCGACCCTTGAACTGTACTGGCCTCAAGATGACCAATATCTGGAGTCTGAGAAGAAAACTGTCGAGATTAATATCACGCCAGCAGATAACCGCTTAACACTCGCAACTAGCTCTGTATCAGCAACGTACCAAATTGATACAAAAACTATCGATGCGCCTAAAGTCGAGGGTAAAAAAGGGACAATTAGCTACAGTATAAAAAGCGGCAGTCCAGCTGACGTTGTCAGTATTGACGGTACATCAGGCCTGATGACAGTTAAGAATGCTGGTAATACTACAATTGAAGTTATTGACAGTGGTAACGAAAGCTTTGCCGAATCCAAAGCCACTTTTACCGCAACAGTTCATCAAGCTAAAGCGGATTTAGTCGTTGAGTATCCATCTGAGATCGCGCTTGGTGGAGATAAGTTCTACCAGCCTAAAATTTCACGTAACCTGTGGAAGCTTAACTTCACTGTCGATAATGCAGCTATCGCTGAAGTAACTAACAACGCAAATGGTTATATCGAGTTAAAATCTGCCGGTAAAGTGTACATTTCCTATAAAGGTACATCAAGAAACTACCAACAAGTGAACGGACGAAGCTACCTTACTGTACTAAAAGAAGTGCACCCAGGTATTAAAGTTGAAAATCTTAATGTCTACTACACTCCGTTAGAACAAAAAAAGTCGATTAAAGTTATTTCTAAGCAGTACGGCGCGAGAACTTTTATGCAAGCGGCCTCACCTAACCCTCGATTTAACTATAACTTCAATACTCGCTTAGGCACTATTTCTGATATTCAAGATTATCCATTTTCTGTCAATTTTGCAGTCACAGAGAGTGAAAGCGAAAAATACCAGGCAGCAAAAAGTGGCTCCGAGCAAGCAGATTATGGTGTAATTAAAATTCACCCACCACTGCCGAATGACTCAGATAAAGACTACACAGTTACATTTTCTAGCTCTAACCAATCACAAGTTATTGAAAGTGGTCTAAATAGCACTCGTTACAACAAACTATTACGAAGTTCGTTCTACTTTAAGGGCTATACAAGTCATTATGTGCCATTACAAACAGACATAACAACTTACGGCAATGGTTACTATACCATTCTTAAAGTTAAACCTGTTGGCAGCGATGATATAAAGGAAAGAAAAGCAGTAGCAGTATTGATCAGTCGTTATGATGGTTGTGAATCAACTTATAGCGATAGCAGCTCATTAACACCGAGCATGGCCATCAATTTCGATACTGATGGACAGAATGATTGCAAAATAGAAGGGGAACGTGCAAACCACTTCACCAAATTCACAGTATTGGATAACCACTATCTAACTGCTGGTGAGTGGGAGTTAGTCAACCCACTCGTTATATTCCGCTCAGGTAAGTTCGACTTTATTGATACACCAACAGGTGGTTCGTATGTTGAACACCATAAACTAGATGAAGATAAAAAAGGATACCTAGAGTCCATTGACGCCGATGCGCAAAGTAAAATGCGCAAAGTTTACGAATGGAATACAGTAAACCTGAAATTTAACATCTAACAACCTGCTTTATTGGCTTTAAAAAGCCCTGTTTGCAGGAAATGAAGATTCATTCATACTTGATGTGATAATAGAAAAATGGCATTCATATTAATGAATGCCATTTCATTTAAATCACCATCAATCGACGACTTCTCTCTACACTAAGCCAAGCAACGCCTAAAACAACCACAAAGCGTTTAAAAACAAAATAATTAGCATTTACTCCATTTCCGCCATCTATTTTATCGATAACCGTTATCGTTTTTTCCAGCTGTTCATAAATCAACCACTCCGCATAATATCCATACATGGAGCAAGGTTATCTCATTTAAGGAAGCCCAACTTACCCAATAAATATTCATAACTCATAGATCTCTTTGCCCTTTATTAATACGGGTTATTAACCCCCAATAAATAAGACGCTATATTAAAAAGATCCTGTGAGTATAAAAATAGAATATGGGTACATCAAAAAGGATAAATGGAATGAAAAACGTTCTTCTCATTGGAATAGCATTACCAGTAGCATTAAAACTATCGCTTTTCTAAACGTGATTTTAAGTAACTGAACATTAATCGACTAAAAAAGGCTAAGCGTGTAAACACTTAGCCTTCCCTTTAACTTTCTAACAAGCAGTGACTAAAAATCTTATTTTAATGCACTGAGTTCCGGCATAAACCAACTAGGATTCGTCTCTGCCATTTCTTCAAATACGGCCCATTTGCTTAATGCTACTTGTTGTGCTTGAGCAAACATAGCGTCAGCATTTTCTGGATTAGTTTTAAATAAATTACTGAAGCGATTTTCTGCATCCATAAAATCCGCTTTGGTTATCGATGGACGAAGTGAATCAAGCATGAATGGATTAACACCTCGCTCTTTCAATGTCGGATTATAACGATACAAAGGCCAATGCCCAGACTGAACCGCTTTTTTCGCTTGCTGACGAGCTTGAGTCATATCAAAGCCATGTGCGATACATGGGCTGTAAGACAGAATTAATGATGGTCCATTATAAGCTTCGGCTTCACGTAGCGCTTGCAGTGCTTGTTGTGGATTAGCATTTAAGCAAATTTGAGCTACATAAACATTACCGTATGAAATCGCTTGTAAACCTAATTCTTTACGGAATGTTGGTTTACCACCAGCAGCAAATTTTGCAGTTGCAGCTAACGGCGTTGCTTTTGACGCTTGCCCACCGGTATTTGAGTACACTTCTGTATCCATCACCAAAATATTAATATTGCGTGAGGTACCAAGTGCATGATCCAAGCCACCATAACCAATGTCATAGGCCCAGCCATCACCACCCATTAACCAAATTGAACGTTTAACCATCGCATCTATAACTGAATCAAGTTCGGCTGCTTTTGGGTGCCCATGAATGTGTTGACGAATTTCTGTAACACGATCCCGCTGCTCGCGACAACCAACTTCCGAACTTTGGTCAGCATTCAATGCAGCCTGAACCAGCTCTGCACCAATGTGATGCTGAAGCTCATTGAGTAAACGTCGTGCTGCCTTTTCTTGATGATCGACTGAAATACGGTAACCCAATCCAAACTCTGCATTATCTTCAAATAGTGAGTTTGACCATGCAGGACCGCAACCATTCGCACCTTGTGTCCATGGTGTACTTGGCATGTTACCGCCATAGATTGAAGAACAGCCTGTGGCATTTGCAATCATTAAGCGTTCACCAAACAATTGACTGATAGTTTTCACAACCGCAGTCTCGCCACATCCGGCACAAGACGCCGGAAACTGGAAATGAGGTGGTAAAAACTGCACACCTTTTACTGTTGAATAATCAACTTGATTGATTGGTAACAATGGTAGATCGTCAAAGAACTCAACGTTTACCGCTTGTTTTTCCCATTCATCAACAGCAGGCGCCATTTGTAAAGCTTTACGGTTTGAGTCTGTTGCGCAGTGAGCAGGACAGGCATCAACACAAAGTGTACAACCCATACAATCTTCGGCATACACTTGAATAGAATAAGCCATATCAGGAAAACCTCGTGCTGCAACATCTGCATGCTTAAAGTTCTCAGGTGCCGTATCAAGAGCATCTTTGCGATATAGTTTGGCTCTAATTGTTGCATGTGGGCATATAAACGAACAGTTACCGCACTGAATACATAATTCGGGATCCCAACTTGGTACACTAACCGCTTGGCGGTGCTTATCAAATTGTGTCGTCCCTGATGGGAATGTACCATCAGCAGGAATTTCTGATACAGGGATCAGATCACCACGCATCGCCATGACTTCTTTGGTTACTTTTTGAAGAAACACGGGGTGCTGGTCGGTAATGGTTTCTTTTATTCCAATTAGTGATGTAACGGTGGTTGGTACCATCACTTTTTGAGTCGCTGAAACCGCATGATCAACCGCATTCCAGTTCATTTCGATAACACGTTGCCCTTTACGAGCATAAGTAACTTCAATGGAATGCTTGATTTGAGCAATAGCTTCTTGTTGAGGAAAAACATTAGCCAGCATAAAGAAACCAGTTTGCATGATCGTATTAATACGACGTCCCATGTTGGTTTCAGCAGCGACTTTCATCGCATCGAGTACATAAAGCGATAATTTTTTAGTAATGATTTGTTGTTGAACGGCGTAAGGTAGCTGAGACCAAACATCATCTGCATTATATGGGGAGTTCAACAATACAGTTGCACCAACCTCGGCGTGTTCAAGACAATCAAATTTCGTTAAGAAATTAAATTGATTAATGCCAACAAATGACGCACGTTCAATCATCCACGGTGCTTCAATAAGGTGTTCACCAAAACGAAGGTGAGAGACGGTGCGAGAGCCTGCCTTCTTAGAATCGTAATCGTAATAACCTTGTACAAACTTACCATCAATACCACCAATAATTTTGATGGTACTTTTACTTGCGCCAACTGTTCCATCTGAACCCCAACCATAAATAATGGCTCGAACTGAATTAACAGGCTCTAACGTATAATTGTTGTCGATGGTCAAGCTAGTGAAACTGACATCATCATTAATACCAACCGTAAACTGACGAATAATGTTTTCACTAATAGCATTATCAAATGCAGCTCTCACCATAGCTGGCGTGAATTGCTTTGAAGATAAACCATAGCGCCCCCCAGTTAATTTAGGCATAGCTGCTAGGTTACCCATTGAGCACTGTTCAGCTAATACACTCATTACATCAGTGTAAAGAGGCTCGGCAACTGCGCCTGGTGTCTTGCAGCGATCCATAACAACAAGATGCTGACACGTTACAGGCAGGGTTTTCATAAAGTAATCGGCCGCAAATGGACGGTATAGATGTACTTCAATCAGACCCAATTTTGCCCCTTTGGCATTTAAATCATCAACAACTAAGCGTGTTGTCTGAGCACCAGACCCCATGATAATCATCACTGAAGTTGCTTCAGGATCACCATAATAACTAAAAGGCTTATATTGGCGCCCTGTTAAGTCAGCAAATTTATTCATGGCATTTTCTACAATCTGTGGCACAGCTTTGTAGAATGGATTCACTGCTTCTCGCCCTTGAAAATAAATATCAGGGTTTTGTGCCGTACCTCGAATAAATGCCCGTTCTGGTGCTAAAGCGCGTTTACGGTGGGCAATAACAAATTCATCATTGATCATTTCGCGAATGACATCGTCGGAGATCACCTCAATTTTATTAACTTCATGAGAGGTTCTAAAACCATCAAAGAAGTGCATAAAAGGAACTCGAGACTCCAAAGTCGCAACTTGAGCAATCAACGCATTATCGTGAGCTTGCTGTACAGAGCTTGAAGCAAGCATTGCAAAACCCGTCTGATTACAAGCCATAACATCTTGGTGATCACCAAAAATAGATAATGCTCCCGTCGCTAATGAACGTGCAGCAATATGAAATACAGTCGAAGTTAATTCACCCGCAATCTTGTACATATTTGGAATCATTAACAACAAGCCTTGTGATGCAGTAAAGGTTGTTGTTAGCGCGCCTGTTTGTAATGAACCGTGGGTTGCACCAGCAGCACCACCTTCAGATTGCATCTCAATAATATTAGGAATATCACCCCAAAGATTTAATTTCTTTTCTGCTGCAAATTGATCCGCTAATTCGGCCATTGGCGAAGAAGGCGTGATCGGATAAATTGCCGCTACTTCATTAGTACGGTAAGCAATATGGGTAACAGCTGTACAGCCATCCATTGTTTTATATTGATGTGACATAGCGTACCCCTTATTGATTATTTGGTTTTTGATTTGTATTAGTTACAGGGAGCATATCAATTGCATGACATGGACATTGATTCATGCAGGCCTGACACCCCGTACATTTGTCGTAATCAAATTTGTAGCGGTTACCTTTACCAAGTTTGAGTATCGCGCCCTCTTCTGGACAGGCACCATAGCAACCGTCGCATTCAAAACAATTACCGCAGCTGTAGCAGCGTGTTGCTTCATAAACCGCTTGTTCTTGGCTTATCCCTTGAACTACTTCGGTAAAATCTTTTACACGTTCGGCGACATCAATTTCGTGAACTAGACTTCGATCTGAGTCGATTTGATACCAAAGCTGAAGCATGTCGTAAGTGACAATTTGATGTTTCTCTTCACTGATATAAGTACCACCACGAAGCCAAGCATCAATACTGCGAGCTGCTTTCTTACCATGACCAGTAGAGATAGTCACAGAGCGAGATGAAGGCACTATATCGCCACCAGCAAACAAACCTTCATAGTCTGTCATCATGTGTTCATTGACGAGAACAGTGCCATCTGAATTAATAGTTACACCTGAAACATGGCTAAGTAGCTGGCTTTCAATATCTTGACCAATAGCTAGTACCATTGCATCTGCGTGTAATATTTCGTATTCACCTGTCGGCTGAGCAATACCATTTTCATCTAGTGCCATGATTTCAACTTTATAGTCATTAGCATTCACTGAAATAAGATTGCGTAGCCAATGAATTTTTACACCTTCAGCTTCTGCTTCAGCCGCTTCAAATTCATGCGCTGTCATATTGTTACGATCAGAAAAGAAAATGATCATGGCTTCTTCCGCACCAAGTCGTTTCGCAACTCGCGCAGTATCCATTGCAGTGTTACCACCACCAAGAACGGCAACACGACGCCCTAATTTGGGTGGTTGATTATTACCAACAAGGTTTAAAAACTCAGTAGCTTCCATGATTGGGCCACAATCTTGCTTTGGAATATCAAGATGACGACCAATTTGTGCGCCAATTGCCAGAAAAACAGCATCAAACCCACCGTCTTGCTTCTCTTTGAGCACATCTTCAACTTTATGATTTAGCGTTATTTTGACACCCATATCTGTAATCATTTTGATTTCAGCTTGTAAGATGTCACGAGGTAAGCGGTACGCTGGAATGCCATAATTCATCATGCCGCCAGCAATTGGATTTGCATCACGAATTTCGACTTGATGTCCCGCCAAACGTAGATGATAAGCAGCAGCTAGGCCTGAAGGACCAGCACCAATAATCAGTACCTTTTGCCCTGATTCTTCAGTGATTTTAGGGTATGACCAATTTTGATTTAATGCCAAATCGCCAAGCATACGTTCAACTTGTTGAATTGATACTGAAGAGTCACTGTTAACTCGATTACAACCTGTTTCGCAAGGGTGGTAACAAACACGGCCATGAATGGCTGGCATAGGTTGATTGATTACCAGTTTTTGCCATGCTTTTTTAAACTCTCGCTCACGAACTAAAGCAAGAAAGCCTTGGATATCATTGCCGGTAGGACAACTTTGATTGCAAGGTGGTAAATAGTCTTTATACACAGGTAGTATCGCAGGCTTTGGCCCAGTACCTGTAAGGTTGAAAAGATCTGACTTTCTTACAATTTGCTTTGCAGACATATCTGTTCCTTTATGTGTTAAGACATGGACTTTAATCTTCAGATCAATAACAACATTAAATAGATTTTAATTTGAGAATAATATCCAAGACAAATAGATTAAAACGTTAGAATGCAGAATTTAAAACATAAACACCAAGAGTTAACATTTAAAATAAAACTATTACGCACTTAAGTGCAACATCAACATATCTAGAGCAACCCAAACAATCAATATTGGACATTCACGTATAATTTACATTTCAAATACTTACACTTTTAACATCGTCATGCATTAAAAAATATTTATTAAAATTTAAAGGTCTCAGGTTTTCACCCACTCCTAATTGATTAAATTTATGTATAGCGATCTTAGCTTCTTTATTAGGTGTTTTTCTTGTTTTCTTTATAAAGCCATGTAACATAACTAAATTGTTACTTTCCGTTTTTACAAAAAGTATTCTTACCGATTCTTTTTTACAATCAACTCGAAGCTTATAAATCACACCAGAATACCCCCATATTTTGGGGTTAAGTATTTTCAATCGATTACAAGAATACAACTTATCAAGTTCACTATACGCATATAACTTCTTACATATCGCATAAGATAATTTTTTTGAAAGCACTCCCAAAAAACAATCAAAACTTGAGGTACTACCTGCTTCTTTTATAATTAATATTTTCATAATTAAAAATTTTAATATTATTACCCACATAAACACTCGACAGTTGAGAGTATATCTACACCAACTCTATTCGCTAAATAATAATAACTTATCAATAAGAAAAGAAAATTCACTTACATTGTACAAGGTATTAAAAAAAACTTAACACCATGTATTAAGTTTATATAATGATAATCAATCGTAGAAAAAAGTACCCCTGCCATATTATACAATCAGGATACTGAAACAAATCAAGCCTAAACCATCAGCATTATATACTGCGGCCCAGCAGCTCCACCACAGTACAGCTCGTCAGTATCAGTAAACCCATATTTTAAGTAACATCGATAAGCCAAAAGGTTTTTACAGTTAACGGTAAGATATATTTTGCTGTTTTGAGAATAAGCTTGCTGAAGATATGGCTTAAGAGCTGCAACAGAGGATTTACCGTAACCTTTGCCTTGATGTAGACTATCAATAAAAAACGCCCTTAAACCCAAAGCCCCTTCTGAACAAAAATCATAATTTTTCGAATACGCTGTATCTATTACAAAAAAACCTACAACCTCATCACCCACCAACACGACATGCTTATGCCCTGATTCTGGAATGCTTTCGAATATTTCTTGAACAGATCCAACAAACATCAACTGTTCATCTGACACCTTGAGTGCTAAGGCTTGTTCAACATATTTCTCTGAGAGCTTTTCAATTTCTATCACAATGTCTTCCCTTCCTTGATTAGTTGAATTTACTAGACATTATCCAGATATTTCGTTTGATTTTAACCTTATGCCATGAAATTCGGATATAATATCTGAGTCAGATGATGTGGCAATTAAGGTCGGAGAAGCAAAAGATTTAGTCAATCGCCAATGCTTCAATATTATAAACATATCTTCATTGCCGACTGCACAACAAAAGACAACACATTAATTATTAAGTAATTTCAAAGCTTTCACTTAATAATATAGGAATGATAAAAATTAGCCGTATTGGATATGGGAAGTATTCTCATGCCGAAGAAAATCGTTACATTTATAGTTTTTGTGCTGGCCAAGCAAAACCAATTTGTATCGGCATTATTCAATGACCCAGTGATAAAATCTCAGCTAGAGCAGGAGAACCAGTAATGACTCATGAAACAAAAACAATGGAAGTACCTGTCGCTATCGCAGATAGAGTGCAGACTTTGATTGATGCCTATGGAGCCAAAGAGAAGTTCAAGGCTGAGCGTAAGGTGGTAGTGAACAACTTACTTTCCATGGATAAACTTAGCTGTGAGATGGCTGTGTATAGTTTTCCTCAGGGGGAGTTACTAGACACCCTCAGATTTGTGTATGAACTATCTGGTACTAACAGCAAGTTCGTCACAAATATACTTACACAGTCCAGAGAGAACCCAAAGAAGGTATTATCTGATGCCCAAAGAGCATCAGCAAAGAGCTTGTTATTTAATCTGATCAATGAGCCTTCGGTCATTTCTGCCATGAAGGAAATCTAGTAATTCCAGTGCATATGAATATGACCAAATTCACTAGCCTACTGCAACAATAATAAGAGACGCTGGTCTGTTAGGCCAGCTCTATTCATTACATTAAAACCCAGATAAAGCTCATTCAGCAAGCTTAGCCGCAGGAAACGTCCAGCTTCCATTCAAAATTTCCGTCCTCGGCACGATCAACGATCCCCACAACTAGCCAATATCTGGCTGGCTTTGCTCCCAGCGATAACGCCCTAAATAGCCAGCCTATGAAATCAGGTAAATGCATTCACCTAACCTATACTAAGCAGGTCTTTAATCAAAAAATTAAAGTAAAACTGAATAAAGGGTAGCAATATGTCAGACACTTTTACGAAAGGCATGGCTCGAAATATCTATTATGGCGGCAGTGTTTTTTTCCTACTGTTGTTTGCTGCACTCACCATGCATACCACGAGAGAAATGCCCAAATCTGACCATCGCGAAAACCTCACTGAATCAGTCGCAAGAGGTAAAACGGTATGGGAAGACAATAATTGTATCGGTTGCCATACGCTCGTAGGAGAAGGCGCCTATTACGCCCCTGAGCTGGGTAATGTTTACTTTCGTCGTGGGGGCGGCAATCTCGCGGCATTTAAAGGCTTTATGCAAGGTTGGATGAGAATTCAACCGCTTGGCGTGCCGGGGCGTCGCCAAATGCCTCAATTTAATTTGACGGCGCAACAAGTTGATGATTTAGCGGAGTTCTTAAAGTTCACAGCTGAAATGGATGTTAACAGTTGGCCACCGAATATTGAGGGGTAAACAATGAGTACTTTAAAATTCCAATCACAATCTGTGGCAACACCCTACTTTATTTTTGCTTTGATCTTATTTACTGGGCAAATTATTTTTGGTCTCGTAATGGGGCTTCAATACGTTGTCGGAGACTTCCTCGCGGGGGCGATCCCTTTCAATGTGGCCCGTATGGTCCACACTAATTTGCTTATTGTTTGGTTATTATTTGGCTTTATGGGCGCCGCCTACTTCCTTGTACCGGAAGAGTCTGAAACTGAGTTATACAGCCCTAAGTTAGCAATTCTGCTGTTTTGGGTATTTGCCGTAGCCGGAACATTAACCATATTAGGTTACCTATTAGTACCCTACTCTACCCTTGCCCAAATAACCGGTAATGAATATTTCCCCACTATGGGGCGGGAGTTTTTAGAACAACCGACCATTACTAAAATCGGCATTGTTATTGTCTGTCTTGGGTTTCTGTTTAATATTGGTATGACGATATTGCGAGGCCGAAAGACCGTCATCAATATGGTGCTGATCACAGGCCTCATTGGTCTTGCAGTATTCTTCCTATTCTCATTCTATAACCCAGAAAATATTGCTATGGATAAGCTTTTCTGGTGGTTTGTTGTCCATCTTTGGGTTGAAGGTGTATGGGAATTGATTATGGGTGCCATCTTAGCCTTTATTCTGATCAAGATTACTGGCGTCGATAGAGAGATCATTGAAAAGTGGCTCTACGTCATTATCGCGATGGCACTGATCTCTGGCTTGTTGGGGACGGGGCACCACTTTTTTTGGTTAGCGACTCCGGGATACTGGCAGTGGGTAGGCTCGGTATTCTCAGCCCTTGAGCCCTTACCCTTTTTTGCTATGGTGCTGTACGCATTCAATATGGTCAATAATCGCCGCCGCGAGCACCCCAATAAGGCCGCCACACTTTGGGCATTGGGCACTGCGGTAATGGCATTCTTAGGGGCTGGTGTTTGGGGGTTCTTACATACCTTGGCACCCGTCAACTTCTACACTCACGGTACACAAATCACGGCAGCACATGGTCATATGGCTTTCTACGGAGCCTATGTAATGATAGTTCTCACTATCATCTCATACGCTATGCCCAAGTTACGGGGTGTTGGCGAGGCATCAAGTAATAAGGCTCAAGTGATTGAAATGTGGGGATTCTGGTTAATGACTGTTGCCATGGTATTTATCACTCTATTTTTGACTGGTGCCGGAATTTTGCAGGTCTGGTTACAGCGTCTCCCCGAAAGTGGTGAGGCACTTAATTTTATGGCAACCCAAGATAAACTCTCTATTTTCTATTGGGCACGAGAAGCCGCAGGCGTCATATTCTTAATCGGCCTGATCACCTACCTATCCAACTTCTTTGTCGACAAGAAGGCAGTTAAATGATGAGTTAACAACATCCATTCGCTTTACTGGAAATTGAAATGAAGCTGGCGCGTCGATTGCCGTCAGCTTCGATTTAAATCAAATCACGGTACAAAGGAGATTATTTAACCACTTATGGAAGAATGGGTTGGTAGTATTTGGCATAAGTTTATTGTGCAAAAGAGCCACACAGAATTTGATCATGCCCGAGTTGAATTTGATGAGATCAAAAAATCTGCTGGAGTGGTCTTTCGAGCGCTAGGAGGTGCGCCGACTAAACGCGTCGAAGCAGCAGTACCTCGTGACTATTACGCTCGCAGAAAACTACTCGATAAGATTTCAGGTAGCAAGCAACAGATTAGCCTTGCTTGGCAAGATGAAACTAGCCTACGGCTGCCGCAATCTATCGCCATTTTTGACACACCACAACTCAATAAAGAACTTTACCTCTGGCTAGTGGCACTCGCCGCTCATAGCCCTAACCATTTCATTCACTGGGCCAAAGACAATCAGGCCGTCGTGACTAGAATATTAACTACATTCCCAGCGTTGAGACCGCGCTATCGACAACTCGCGACTGCGGTACTTAAGCTACGCCAACCAGTAGAGACATTACCCAAGCCTTTGCAACCGCTCGAACGAGCTGTCATTCAGGCGATAATTCACCCTGAAAGTATCATTGATTTTCCGGTGGTCAACTATGCCCCTCAAGCGATTTATCTCTGGTTATACCCCAATGAAAATATCAAAGCCAATCCGTTCAAAGCGGCAGAGGTTAATGGTGATGAGGAACAAATTTCATCATTAATGACTCACCAGAAAAGCCAACAAGCTAGAAAAAAATCAGAGCGAATTGATGAAGATGACACTAAAGATAGTTTGATGGTATTTCGCTTAGAAAACTTATTTTCCTGGAGCGAGTTTTCTCGGGTGAATCGCGCGGAAGACGACACTGATGATGACGACGCTCAAAGAGTTGCTGAGGATCTTGATATTATTACGGTGGCAAAGGGTTCGCGGCAAAAGACCGCAAAACTTAAGCTAGATCTAGATTTACCCTCTGCAATTGAAGACGACTTACCGCTGGGAAAAGGCATCACGTTGCCAGAGTGGAACTATAAGTCCAATCAATTAATACCCAAGCGCTGCTTATTGCAACCTATGTTACCTAAAGACAGCAAACCACTCGCCTTACCAGCATCATTAACCCCTGCAGCCAAGAAAATCCGTCAACAATTCCAGCAGTTACAAAGTATCAAAAGTTGGCAAAAAGCTCAGTCGACTGGCGATGAAATTGATTTAACTGCTTGGCTGGATTTCCATATTGATAGTAAAACATCAATGGCGCACGATACTGGACTCTACCTTCGATTTCAGAACTGCCAACGTGATATCAGCACCCTATTATTATCAGATCTTTCCATGTCTACAGATGCCTATATCAATAATGAGTACAGAGTAATTGATGTCATCAAAGACAGTATGTTGCTATTTAGTGAGGCCTTAGCGGCAGTGGGAGATCCTTTTGCTATTTATGGCTTTTCATCAGTAAAACGCCATCATGTCAGGTTCACGCTGTTGAAGAATTTTGCCGAGTCCTATGATGACCATATACGTGGTCGCATACTCAGCCTACGTCCTGGGTTTTATACCCGCATGGGAGCGGCGATTCGCCAAGCCAGCAACATTTTGGTCGAGCAAACTCAACATCGAAAGCTATTACTTATTTTGACCGATGGCAAACCAAATGATATCGATAATTACGACGGAAGACATGGGGTTGAAGATACCCGGCAAGCCATCATTGCCGCCCGCCGCCTTGGACTCATTCCATTTTGCATCACCATAGATCAAAAGGCTGACCAGTATCTGCCTTATATCTTTGGAAACAATGGCTTTACTGTTATTTTCGATCCAAGCCAATTACCCACAAAGCTGCCCCAGTTGTATCATCAACTCACCCAGTCTTCTTGCTAGACGTTATCCACATTAGGAGAGCTAAATGAGCGAGAAAGTGCCCTGTTTGTATTGTCAGACTGAAAATACCATTGAGCAAGATGTTGGTGGCAGGTCAGCTCCAACTCAGGTCTGCCATCATTGTGGTATGGCTTTACCCAAGGCTCATCCAAGCAGTCGCCGCTATAAGACTAAGGTGTTTTTGTGGGCCTTTGTATTTATCGCATTATTTTGTTTTATTATGGTCATTTATTTGCCTAGATAACGGACTACAGCAGACAGGTATATAACAATGAATTTTAAAAAATACGATAAAGAACAAATAGAGCAAGCATCTGCAATTGCCTTGTGGTCCTTACTAAACCTCACCTTTTTGCCTGTGTTCTCGTTTATCGTGTTACTAACCAAAATCAATAAATGTACCACTGAGTCGTTTTCCGCTTACCACCTGAACTTCGCCATCAAGCTGAACCTAGCCGCTGCTGCGGCATTAATACTGGTCACGGCACTAATGATATTATTGGGAGGCTTCAAATCTGGGATGACGTGGGTATTTGTGATTACCTATTTTATCTCTATCCATACTGTATTTATTCTGATTGCCGTATGGATGTTAGTACGGGCATGGGCAGGCAACAAGATGGGCTACAAGCAAAATTAAAAAGCGGCACCTCAACAATCAAAATATAAGCGTGCAACATCCATCAAGGCTTCAACAGTACTAATATCATCTGATAGGGGCTCAGCAAGACAACACCGACACACAGCAAGCGGTGACATGCCACTAGACATCATTCGAGCCGCATAAATTAACAAGCGAGTGGACACCACTTCATCCAAGTCACTGTCTAATCGACGCAGTGAACCGGCCAATTCAATCAACTTGACCGCCAAGCTTTGTTCTATTTGGCTTTCAGCTATCAGAATTTGACTCTCAAGCAGAGGGTCGGGATAGTTAAGCCGCAATGCGACGAAGCGCTGTCGAGTGCTTGCCTTCATGCCTTTGAGAATATTTTGATAGCCTGGGTTATAAGACACCACCAACATAAAGCCTTCCGCAGCGGCAAGCTCCTCCCCCGTTCGCTCTATCGGTAGTAGGCGTCGATCATCAGCAAGAGGATGAAGGACCACCGTGGTATCTTTACGCGCTTCAACAATTTCATCGAGATAACATATGCCGCCTTCTCTCACCGCTCTAGTTAATGGTCCATCCTGCCAATACGTACCATTAGGCCCAATCAAGTGGCGCCCAACGAGATCCGCTGCAGTTAAGTCATCGTGACATGCCACGGTGTACAATGGTCTGCCTAGTTTCTCGGCCATATGAGCGACAAAGCGAGTCTTACCGCACCCTGTTGGCCCTTTAATCAGCAATGGCAACTGATGCGCATACGCATACTCAAACAGTTGAACTTCATTATCTTGTGGCTGATAAAAAATATCACTATTAATGGGAATAGCTGAGGTAGTTGAAGAGGTCATATTATTCCCTAAGACTCGGCACTAGTCGAAAAAGAAAGTATTCCTACACACATTTCCCTTGAATTAAACACGCTGAGATCACTCTGAATCCTGCATCTTGAGGTAGCTTGGGTATAAATAAATATAGTTCTTATCAAAGATTTGACCATAGAATTAGTCAACTTAACCCATTCATTGTCAAAAAAAGGCGGTCAATATAATGAGTGAGGGAAATAAAATAATGTAGATCCGCATCATTAAACGCAAGTATTTATGGGCTTGGCGCAGTTCCATAAAATGGTCGATAACCATCAACCCTTTGGACATCACAGTCAGTGCCACCAAAACACTCACAAGTGCCGAGGACTCAAAATGTTCACCCAAGAATGTATTAAACAGGGTAATTCCAATCAGTGCCCACCAATAATATTCAATTTTCCCAAATGACTTCATCAGCAATCACCTCAATACATACAGCAATGGGAATATAAGGATCCACATAAGATCAATCATATGCCAATACATGGCCAAGGCCTCTAAGCCTGAGTGCTGCTTTGCTGAATAGGCGCCTTTACGCAAGCGGAAAATCACCCACAATATCGCGCAAGCTGCCCAACCAACATGAAGAAAGTGATTAAAGGTCATGTAGTAGTAGATAGTAAAAAACTCACTGGTATTGGTACTAAAACCCTGCAAGTCATTCCAATAAAATTCACCCGTTTTCACCATCAAATACAAACAGCCACAACTAAAAGTCAGCCAAAGGTAACGCTCCGACTTCCGTAGATCATCCAAACGAATATTGATCATGGCTTTTGCCATAAAGTAGCTACTCGACAGCAATATAAGGGTATTTAAAACGCCTGAGGCAGTGCTGACGCTCTGAGGACCAAGGGAGAAAGCTTCGGGATAATGATATTTGGCAATAAAATAGGCTACAAAAAAAATTCCGAATTCGGTCAGTTCAGACAAAATCCCCACCCAAATAGGAATATTACCTGGAACTCTTCCCGCCCTTAATTCAGTCCATGAGTGAGGGAAAATACCCAAAGGTTCCTTTTGGGGGTCATTATTCACGCTTTCACTACCTGCATAGAGGCTTTCACTTAAGTTTATTATTCGTTCACTTAAGGTTAGTTGAATATATCCAAGCCACCTCAAAATGCAGGATTCAGAGCATCTTGAGGTAACTTGCGTATAGTTAGCTTGCTTGGCTCGTTTTTAATTTTTTAAACTTGAGGCTTCCAAATACATTGATGAAAGCACCAATAATAATCAGAGTTCCACCAGCCCAAGTCCATATTGATGGGAGCTCACTAAAGAATAACCACCCTAGAATGATTGAAAAAACCACCTGTACATAAGAATATGCAGTGGCTTTACTCGCAACTTCAGTTTGCATCGCTTTTGTCAGCCCGATTTGCCCTACTTGAGTGGAAATGCCAACAAAGAGCAATAGTAGCAGCGCTTCTGTATCTGGCATTACAAAGTCATTACCTAGAAATAACACAGACAGAGGCAGCGCAATTAACGGAAAATAAAAGATAATAACAGAGCTATCTTCACTACTACTGAGTCGCTTTACAATGACATAGGCAATAGCACTTCCCAGAGCGCCCAGTAAAGCAGCGGTTACACTTAGCCAAGGTAATGCAGCAGTACTATCAAATGTTAACCCCGGACTAACCATTACAAGTAGCCCTACGATACAAAAAACAATACAAATAATAGTTGAGAGCTGAATTCGCTCTCTAAGAAACACTAACGCCAGCAAAGCGGTAAACACAGGGTGTAGGTATTGAAGAATAGTCGCTTCAGCTAAAGGTAAAGTCGCGACTGCAAAATAAACGCATATCAAAGCAAGCGAGCCTGCGACGCCTCTTGCTATCAGTAATTTTTTATTATTCCCCCAAACTGAAATCCGTTTCCTTTTAATATCTGCATAGCTAATGATTAGTGAAACAACAGCCCTAGCAGCTACAATTTCAAACACAGGAATGCCATAAGTGCTGACCAATTTAACGCAGCTAGACATAAGTGCAAAAGCAAAAGCTGACATCAGCATATACCTAACACCGACAGGGACATGATTTATAAAGTGAGTAGGCATGAATACTTTTTATTTCAGTAAATTAGAGGCATGATCTTATAAAAGAAATCACATAATTGGAAGTGATGATTTAAGGCAGTGAAAAAGCAAAAAAAACAGTCTTACAGTCATTTAGGGGCTATTTGAAATTGTAAATTATGCATACTCATTCCTTTGGTATAGTACCGCACGTAAACGTTAAATTAGCGCTTTATACTTTTAGACATAACAAGAACATCAACCCCTCGATAATTGACTTGCTCTAATGCTTTCCAGCCTAAATGCGCGTATAAACCTCCATTCAATTTTTCGGTCTGCAGATGAATTTTTTTTACACCTAGTGATAGTGCCACCTCTTGTACTTTAAGAATAAGTGAGGACGCCACATTATTGCCCCGAAATTCACTATCAACATAAACACCACCAATCCAATGTTCTTTATCAGGATAAATCGACATTTCGTGGCATCTAAGTTGAGCAACACCTAGTACTTTTTCGCCATCAACAGCCATGACGATAAGAGGAATTTGGTTTGAATTAAGATAGTCATCTAGCTTTCTATCAAAAGATTCAACGGTCGCTCCTTTAACGAGTGGCCCCCACTCATCAAAGTACCAACGTGCTACCTTTGCCTTCATCTCTGTCTTATCGGCAAGAAATATAAAGCCTCCTGTTTAATTGAATATCGCCACAGGTTCGAGAATCGCCTCTATTAATAACATTACTAAATTAATACAATGCGTGACTTCTTTGTACTGAATAAACAATATTACCGAATTTAATTCATGGACTGGTGGCTATTAAATACGTTATTAAGCTTAGTTTTTAACTCAAATCTAAGCTATACAGTCATAGCTTTTTATTTCAAATGGCGTTCCACCTGGATCACTAAAGTGCATAGACCAAAATAAGTCATGTTCCATAAGCACATACTCGATGGAGTGTTCAAATAAATGCTTTTGCCAATTGCTGAATTGGCTGCTTGTTACGCTAAAAGCGACAGTTGTACTGTATATAGATTTTGATTCAAATAAACCGAGATGTTCACTACCATTGTCAACAGCGAATGGGATACTTTCAATCCACGGCACTAGACTCGTGACTTGTGTGAAGTCTAAACTTTCTAAGTATCTTTTCTGAACTAAAGCTCGATTGTTTACATCCAATTGGATGTGGTCAATTTGATCTAAATTAAGCACAAAACTTCCTCCACCATATGCAACCAGCATCAAGTCGCGATATTAAAAAAACAGTATTTTCAATAATATAGATTTATTATTTTTGTGCAATCTGTCATAAAAAAACACTTATGCTTACAACATAGAACTTTAGCAACTTCTATAGGTGATCATGCTCCCATTATTCGGCGTGCCACGATAAATCGACCATGCATACACGCCAATAAAAAGCGATTGAGTAGAAAAAATATTGTTCTATATACCTACACCTGAGAGGCAAAATAAGCCTTTATCTCAGCCTCGGTCATCTCTGCAGTTTGATTAGAAAAACAATTGTATTCAGGCCGTTGATCGCTGAAATATTGCATATTCATGACCAACCCCTCTAGCTGCGGAAACAAACCTACGGGCATATTATAACTTCCCGTTTTCTTTAAACGATAAAATAAATGCGTTCCGCATTCAGAGCAAAAGCCACGAGAGGCCCATGGTGAAGAATCATATTCCTTCACACTTTTATCGCTTTCAATAGTTACTTCTGTCCCACACTGTACAGCGAAGAAAGGGCCGCCACCCCAAGTACGACAGGTATCACAATGACATACAGTAAATTTAGGATCGACGGCGGCAACGGTCATTTTTACTGCACCGCACAAGCATTTTGCTACCTTTTCATGAGAATCTGACATTACAATATAACCTTATATTTTCGTGGATTAATTAGCCAAATGACTAACTAACTTAAGCAACGAATGCACAAAGAAAACGCATCTAACCTAAATAATAAATACTGGCACAATGGCTGTGCCAGTCATTCTATTATTCAAAAATAGGTTCGTCGTAATTATAACCTTCATCTGAATAAGCCGTTACAATCGCATCTTCAACTAAGCCGGCTTCAGCTTTCACCTGTGTTTCAAAAAAATGTTGAATTTGCTTCCTGCGTCCATGTGCCGCCCAACAGTCGGCATCTTCCCAAATTTCATTAAAAACAATGGGGTATTCATTTCGAGATGCACTTGGGTGATCAATCTGACGAGTAAGCATATATTGGATGCAACCTTCTTCTCGGTAAGAATCTGGTTCAAGCGCTTTTAGAATTTCAAACAATTCTGCTTCTTTACCTGCTTTTGGCTTAAATTGAGCTAAAACATACACACGACTTGTCATGATATTTCCCTTTCATGTAGATAATTGAAGTGATGATAACTGAGTTTGTTAAAAAAGGTAGCGACCCAATAGGGCTAATATCACAGTAAGAGCATACAACGCCTGCAACTTATGCACTTCTACAAATATCTCTAAAATTCAATGAGTAAACACGAACCTATACCTAAGCTAACGATTGACCATAAAAAAAATTAGCGATGCCTCGTTGCTGGAAGAACTTCTGCAATTTCATTATCTAACATGCTTAATACGCTTTCATAACCATATTTGGGCAACCAACCAAGCTCTTGTTGCGCCAGTGTAGAGTCATAAACACGATCAAGAGTTTGAGGCAAACGCCATCCTCGGTTTGCGAAGTCACTTGCCAAGCAAGGTACATATTCTCGTATAGCATCATCAGCACTTTGGTATAGCTGTTCACAAGATATTTTGTTAAATGGCGTTTGTCCTGAAATGATATAGCGCCTAAAACCCGATCGACGTTTATCTACAGCACAAGCATGAGCACTAGCAACATCTCGAGCATCAATACCACGAGTTAAACGATAAACAGCCATTAAGTGTGCAGGCTCTGGGAAACAACGAGACATTTGAAGAACTGTGACAGGAAAATTGAACAAATTTGAGATGTTTCCAAGTATCTGTTCAGCCTGAATCTTTGATTTATGGTAAATCGTTTTAGGGCTTGGAGTAACAGTTTCATTAACCCAGCCCGCGGTGCCCTCAGGTGTTGATGCAAAACCATAAAGGGCGGTGGTGCTCGTGAATACAAAGTGCTTAACGCCCTTTTCTATACCCAATAATGCAAGTTGCTCTGTTGCCTTTATATTAATGTCTTCAAATTCATTATCGGATACTAACCCAACATGAGGAGCATGCAACGCCGCAGTATGAATAATGACCTCTACGCCTTCTAAAGCTGTAGTCAATAAAGCGGTATCACGAATATCCCCGACAAAATCAGCGGTTGAACATGGTGTTCTATCTATCCCAACAACTTCATGTTTTTTCATTAGGTTGATATAAATTGCACGTCCGACTCTACCTGCTGTACCTGTAATTAAAATTTTCAATTTTTGCTGCCTATTTGAACACACAAAACAATTTTAACAACTAACATCTTACTTACCTACCTAAGTAAGATCTCATCAGCTAAATATGTTTTCGTTGTAACTCATAATGCCTTACTTTGCGTACTTTCCCTGATGCTGTAACCTCAACATCATATCTATACGAAAAACCTGATTTCAATATCACTGAACCCGAAGGGGAATTTTCAGGTAAGTGCCGAGCATATAGCATCGGGAGTTGCAAATGTTTGAATGCAAATTCAACCAAAGCCAGACTTGCTTCAGTACAGTACCCTTTACCCCAAAATGGAACACCTAACCAATACCCAAGATTACCATCGTTCGCAGTTATTTCTGTTAAGCTTATAGCGCCAATAAGTTGGCCACTATCTTTTAAAGTAATAGCGTAAATTACCGATTGTTTCAGCTCCCACAAATCACAATGAGTCCGAATCCAACCTTCAGCCATTCCATTCTTATATGGATGAGGAATGTTAGCCGTCATTTCTGCAATACGTTTATCACCAGCTAACTCTTGCACTCGTGTCGCATCACTTAGATTAAACCGCCTAAGTATTAGTCTTTTTGTTTCAATGGATTGCTGACTCATATATCTCCTTAACAATAAGCCCTTTTGAATGCCTTGCTAAACTTTTATGGTATGAACAAATCGCTGCCTCGTTACTACCCCCCACTTTTCATCTTCATAGCCATCTTCAACGTAATTGCCTGCCGTGTAATCATCAAGAACATCGCGCCAAAATTTGACTGCATGTTCAGCACCTGCGACCTGTTTGATTTCCCAACTACCACCTAAACTTTTGAAAACATCAGTAATGAAGCTTTTACCAACTTTGTTTTTTCGGAAATACGGTACTACATAGAAATCACAAACTTCATAGTTAGCAGGCGTTTCATTGGCTATCGCTGTATGCCCAGCTGGAACCCCATCCATATATAACAAGTAACCAGAAACGTTACCTTCGATCTGAGTGTCTAATGGAAACAAACCGTTTTCATCAGGTTTTTTCTGCATGATTTTTGAAAACTCAGCTTCATAAGCTTGTGCCAAGTTCATATAAACATGCTTATTACTACTATCTACTTTTATTATTTTCATAAACAATTTTCACCTCAATACGCCTAACGCTAACCACAAACTGAACTTCATACCAAAACTGCGGAGTAAAACGTGTCAACTTCATGTTTTTGTTAAACCTACCATTTCGTATAAGTACAAACAGTCATTTTACTAATAGTAAAACTCAATACTACAAACTATAATGACCGAATAGAAGACCAATTAAGAGACCTTTAAGATGACCGCACGTATCCTTGCTGATGTTGCTGCTAGCATTACAGAGCTTAAAGCTAACCCAATGAAAGTCGTATCAAGTGCTCATGGTGAACCTGTTGCTGTATTGAATAGAAATGAACCTGCATTCTATTGTGTACCAGCTGAAGCCTACGAACTACTTATGGATCGTTTAGAAGATCTTGAGCTGCTTGCAATTGCAAAAGAACGTCAAGATGAGCCAAGCATCACAGTAGATATCAATGAGCTATAAGTTAGACTTCAAGAAATCAGCCCTAAAAGAGTGGAAAAAACTTGGTGCTACACTTCGTGAACAGTTTAAAAAGAAGCTGATTGAGCGATTGGAAAACCCACATGTATCGGCTTCAAAACTGTCTGGAGCCGATAATATGTATAAAATCAAACTACGACAATCTGGTTACCGCTTAGTTTATGAAGTAAACGATGGTGTCATCACTGTTACCGTTCTTGCTGTTGGGAAACGTGAACGAAGCGAAGTATACAAGAATGCCCTGCGTAGAACTGATTCGTAGGTTTAACGCCGGGCATAAAGTGCGCCACAATGAACTCACCAAGCACACCGAACCCATACCAAAACCGCCGAGTGTAACGCGTCACCCTTGATGCCTTTGTTGAACGAAAGCTTCTCCAATGACACCAGAGCAGATAGAAATCCGTGAGTTAAAAAAGAAGCTAGCTCGTTTGAAAGAGCATAATTTAATACTAAAAAAAGCCACGGCTCTATTGATGTCAGACTCACTGAACAATTCACATTAATAGAAAAACTCAAGCAGAGCCATAGTGTTAGCATTATTTGTGAGGTCTTTAATATCCACCGCAGTAGCTATAAATGTTGGCGTAATCGGAATCAAAAAATAGATGCTGAATACGTTCAATTATGTAGTGAAGTCAAAGCGGCTTACCTAATCAGTAAAGGCTCCGCTGGTGCTAGAACGATATCAGCATTAGTGACGGCAAGAGGTTTTCCTCTTAGCCGTTATCGTGCTAGTAACGTAATGAAAAAACTCAATTTAGTCAGCTGCCAACAACCTAAACATAGTTATAAAAAAGCAAATAATGAGCATCTTCAAGTACCCAATAAACTGGAGCGACAATTTGCAGTAACCGAGCCAAACCAAGTTTGGGTTGGTGATGTCACATACATTTGGGTAGGAACGCGTTGGGCTTATTTAGCGGTAGTAATGGACTTGTTCGCAAGAAAACCTATTGGTTGGGCAATGTCATTATCGCCTGATACACAACTGACAGGTAAAGCATTATCAATGGCTGTTGAGCTACGTGAACACCCTAAAAATATCTTGTTCCATAGTGATCAAGGTTCATTATACAAGCATCAAGTATCGGCAATTACTTTGGCGCAATCAAATAGAACAAAGTATGAGTCGACGTGGTAATTGTTGGGATAACAGCCCGATGGAACGCTTCTTTCGAAGCTTAAAGACCGAGTGGGTACCAACAACAGGATATGAACATTTTGCAGATGCTAAGAAAGACATAACTCAATATATTATTGGTTATTATAGCAAGATTAGACCGCACCAATATAATGGTGATTTAACACCAAATGAATCAGAGCGATTATTTAATGAAAGCTCTAAAGCACAGACCAGTTTTCCTTGACCATATATGGACGCCTCAGCTTTTACAACACTTATGAATGATTGGCTCACTACCATATATTCGGCGTCTTAATAGGCTTTTTGCCAGCGCCATGATGTAAATCCGAAACCTATTTCCTTATCACTACATCGGCATTAAATGCCTTGGTCAAGTCAGGCTCCAATAGGTACGGTTGACCGTTTATTCATCAGTGCGTGTAAACTCTTGATTTATCACCTTACGAAAATGCTTTATTAACATCAAAGCTATTGTTACCAGTCAGTATTTTCCATGCTATACGCGCTAATTTATTTGCTAGTGCTACGACAGCTTTATGCCTTCCCTGTCTGAGTGCAAGAGCATTAAACCATTGTCCAAGTTTATCATCTCGTTTGTTTGCAAAACGACCGACAGCTCTTGCTCCATGAATGAGTAAAACGCGCAATTCAGAACTACCGTTTTTCGTTATCGATCCTAAACGAACTTTACCACCTGAACTTGATTGAGATGGTACTAACCCGCACCATGCAGATAATTGCCGTCCGTTTTTGAATTGGTGGCCTGAACCTAATTCACTCATAAAGCTAGCTGTCACGATAGGCCCAAAACCAGGGATTGAAAGCAAAGCATCATAACGAGGCTGGGTTTGACATAAGGCTTTAATATCACGGTCAATCTGCTCAATCCGTTCATTTAAAGCACACATGTCATCATATAAAGTTTTAAGGAGATTACGAAGGGTATGAGAAAGCCCATTATCACCATCTTCCAAAGCGTCCATAAGTGAAGCTTGTAGTTTCAACCTACCCACTGAAAAAATAACGCCATATTCCCCAGCTAGGCTTCGGGTTTGATTAACGATGGCGGTTCGATTTTGCACTAAACGACTGCGTACACAGCGTAATGCTTTAATATCTTGTTGTTCAATTGTTTTTACTGGAACTCTGTGAATGTTTGGCCTGAAGGCAGCTTCACATATTGCTAGTGCATCGTTTGCATCATTCTTTTGATTTGATACAAATGGCTTTACATGTTGAGCTGGAATTAACTGAACTTGGTAACCCAACTCTTGAAATTGACGCCCCCAGTAATGAGAAGTACCGCAGGCTTCCATCGCAATTAAAGTGCCTTTAGGAAACTGTCTGATTTTATCTAATAGCTTATTTCGCCTGACTTTTTGATTACTCTTAATGGAATTGTCGACAAGACAAACACAAATTTGAAAAACACTCTTTGCTAAGTCGATACCTACAATTTTGATGTCCATAATGAAAGCCCCCTGAATTTATTTATCAGCTTCAAGTTTGGTATATGCTGCGAAACTTGGGTGCTGAGGCGTCCATTACATCACCTCACCGAGATATCACGTAAAAACACCTCACAGGCGATTAACCAACTCGCTAACGAGTTAACCCTCATGTGGGAGATGAAAGTATGATGTTCCAATCGCTTTTATACGACCATCTTGATGAGTTGATGGCAACATATTCTTCAACGATGACGTCTGATATTCGCTTGGCGATTCACGCTATGCTTACCTGCCACACCGAACAAAACGGTTATAGCCAGTGGCATTGCCAGCACCGAACCACGTTTGATTGGCTTGAAAAACAACAACGTAAGCTCTTACCCATCGACTACTTTATGGTGACGTTTACCTTACCCGCTGAGCTTCGCCCCTTAGCGAAAGGCTTTCCCAAACAGATTTACCAAGCGATGTTTACGGTCAGCGCCTCAATAATAAAAGACTTTGCGGATCGTGCTAAGAGCATGGGTGAGACTATCGGATTTACGTCGGTGCTTCATACCCATAATCGACGCCGAGATTTACACCCGCATATTCATATGGTGGTCACTGGCGGCGGTTTTGATACCAATAAACGGCAATGGATACACTGTAAAAATCAGTATTTATTCAACGCGTTTGCTTTGGCTAACGTGTGGCGAGCACGTTTACTCAGCCATATCACTGACACACTAAAATTGACGATACCTCGTCAGCTACCCCCCAAATGGGTTGTGGATTGTCGTCATGTTGGGCGGGGAAAATCAGCTTTGTTGTATTTATCTAAATACCTATACCGTGGCGTATTAGCCGATAACGATATTCTTTATGAAGACAACGGGAATATCACTTTTCGTTATTTGGATAGCCAGACGAAAACGTATCAAACTCGAACATTACCTGTCGTGAGATTTCTCTGGCTGATATTGCAGCATGTATTACCTAAGGGGTTAAGACGTGTACGAGATTATGGTTTACTTCGTGGTCACTCAAAACATCAACTTCAACAAATACAATTCGCCTTTATGATTGCTGGGCAACTGACGTTGCCAGCACTGGAAGATAAACCCATCAGCCGAAAAGCGGATTACTTTTGTCCTTGTTGTCACCATTTAATGCGGTGTCTTGGTGTATTTCGACCGAGATGAAATAGCGTTATATAAGGATAATGGTTTAGCTTTTACTTGGGAGATAATCATAATTAAATATTAAAATCAGTCAATTATATTTATTGGCCCTGAGCCAAGGTCGGTGCTCGCTTCAAGATAACCGCTTATCTGCAATCACCCTTCCACTTCTTCGTAATATTTCCCTATATAAGGTAGCTCGGGCTTGTTCAACACTTCGGATAGGTGTCGGCTTCGCGACACATATCCTTATCTGTTATGTTTTCGTTAGCTACAAAAAAAGCACCTAGATAGGTGCTTTTTGAATCAATTCAAAACAACTTTAGATACTTGAAACGTTGTTAACCAAACCCATTTTAGCTAACGCATTGAGATCAAGTAACTTTGTCGACGTATATCCCAAAGATTTTTTGGTAAAATTTCCGTCTGAATCAAGGTATCCATCATTTTTTAACGCTTCAGCAACTTCCTTTGGTTGAGGTAGCGTTACAACATTATTTCTGTCTTTTTGCTCATGCGCCATATCAATTCCTCCTCCAGTTCCTTTATCGTGTTTCATAGCTTCTTGAATCGCTTCATCAATGTTGCCATCTCTTAGTAAGACAGGAAATGCATGCTCTGCCCCAGAACCAATTGAAAAATATGGTAGCGGGATATCAGCACTTTCGATAGTAGTGCCGGATTTTAGCAATTCTGCGCCTGCCTGCAATATAAATCTTTTACCGTCATTGTAGACTAATACTTGTCCGACAACGCGTTCTGAATCAACTTTTTGTGCGTCACACCACATACAAAAAGCTCTAATTTCGTTTTTAACATTTAAGCCTTGCAAGTGTAAAGCGAGTAGTTCGGTTAAACCAACCATACCTGCTTGCCCCCACTCAATGCTACCGAACTTAAACACCTTAGTAACATTATCGTTAAATTCGACAGTACCGCAATCTTTAATAGTTGTGCGTCTTTTATCGGCACCTATGTGCTCGTTTTTATGTGCTACTGTTGTCACAGCCAAACCCGCATACTTCATTTGATACAACCTATAGTATCATGATGCATATCCAGACACTACTCATTGATTTAAATGATTTTAGTGATAAAACATAACGCCGCAATAACACGTGCGAAAGACCGACTTACAAAACCAATTATACTCCAAACCACGAATGCCGAGTGTAATAGCATCGTGTTGATTGCTTTGTTATACGAGCCTTGCTTTCGCTCCGATTAACTTGGTAAAGAACTGATTTACCAAGATTTACTGTAAACTAAGTTTAATTAGACTAGCTCAATTAAGCGAGCAAAACATCCAATCAACAACAATAACTGTGAAACGAAACAATCCTTTTTTCTAACACCATTTCTACGACTTGGTTTCAGCAAGTTTGGAACTGATAAACCAAATATCCTAACTACAATTGGGATTGAAAATGCTGAGAGGAAAACACTGATGCAGGCTAAAATGAGGCATAACCAAAGAACAATTGAAGCGTGAATTAGCCTCTGAAACGCCTGAATTTGGGGCAATAATAGTTCAATGCCGAACCTGACGAAACGAACACCAAAAGGCAACAAAGAAAAAGGAAAACCACCCTACTTTCACACCTAAAAAACTAATGGCTCAATCGCTGGACTGAACCAAAAAACTGCATTCTCAGAGTTCGTATAACGCCTTGGCATAAGGTGCGCTTACGCCATACTTACAAAACCAAATACACTTCCAACCAAAACCGCCAAGTGTTAAGCGTCACATTAATGCCTTTGTTACCCGGCCGTTCGACTTGGCTAAAGCAGCTTGCCTGCCATGATGAAGTGAAATGAAAAAGTACGCTGATTAAGCGCGACAAACACCCAACTCAAGGCTGACAAATTCAAAACTATAACCACGAAAATTACTGCGCGTTTACCCACAAAGTAGCGGCAACGATGAAGTTAGCACTATGGTTTACCTAATGAAGCCACACCTTACATTTGCGATGAAATTGATAACAACGCAGCCAAACTAAAGCCGCGAACATCGCCCGCAATTCTACTGTTTACGACAACCACCAAAATGTAACCACTTCCCAGCCAACGCACCGACCGCATTATTGAAAGCGGCTATCCTCGATAATGGTGCGGCAATAGCTGAGAAGTTTAAGAACTGGTGAGTACACGGAGTCGCAACCGCCACGGCCGAACCATGGTTAATACAAAGTACAGAAGTTGGCGCGGTTATCAGCGAACATTCACGTAAGTCGTTGAGACGTTTTAAAATAAGAAGCCGCTACAAACGACGAATGATTCTTACTACATACGAATTTATCTGGAATTGACCAACGCACAACGACAGCGGAGTTAGGTAAGCAAAAAGAACTCAACCAAGTCGGGTAACGCCTGCAATAAGGTGCCCCTCGCAAAACCAGCAAAGCGCACCGAACCTCATATCAAAACCGCCGAGTGTAACGGGTCACCTTGATTGCCTTGTTAGGCACTTTGGGGGAGGGTTGTGTTTTCATATAATGTATCTATCAGACTATCTGTCTGCGACCAAATCCCCGCCTTAGACATTACATATTGTTTACAGAGTGAATATATCTTCTCTTGCCCACCAATTCTTAAAGGTTGGCGATGAATTTCGGTTAGCATTTCAAATGCATTAGCACAATATCCATAGGAAGATAAAAATAACCCACCGTTAACCTCTTCATTTATTACTACTTGAAGAAACTCCTTTAATGCAACACCCCCAACTTTTTGTCCCGAACGCCAATGCTTAAGCTCTACATAATAAGTGTGTTCTTCATTATTAACTTTACACTTAAGTATTACATCTTTTCCGCCATCTTTACTTCCAGGAGTAACTTCTGAAGAAAAACCTAATTCTTCAAATGTATGTTGAACAACACGCTCCAATTCCCGCCACTCAATGTCGTCTAGGTATCTAGGATTTTCTGCAATACACCTAGCTAGTTTATCACTTAGGTCTCTACGAAGAATATTTACAAGATTTAAGTCATAATCTTCAGTTTTTTCAACACGGTCTATCCAAGATCGTAATGAATCAACATCGATTAATTCCAACTTAAACGGTAAATTCTTCTGCGCTGACTGTAATGCTGCATTAGAAAACCTAGAATTAGTTACAAGAATAGTTCGATCAAAGTTATTAAGAACACTTGCACCTATAAGGTTTCTTACCGCTTCCGCTCCAACGGGACCTTTATAATGTTTGTACTCGATTGCGATTTTTTCTTGGTTTTTACTTCCAATGAAATCAACACCACCATCATTCCTCATAGGTGTTGCTTTTATTTCATACCCTTCTTCGTTGAGTAAAGGGGTAATAACATCACCTAAAATCCTTTCAGCATCGATTGGAGGTAAATTACCACTTTCTAGTAATTTAATTTTATTTAAATAATAATCTTTGTTTTTTGTTGACATATATATATCTATCCTGAGATTACTTCTTTGTAGTGCCTAACGCCTTGGCATAAGGTGCGCCAACGCATTACTTACTAAACCAATTACACTTCAAACCAAAACCGCCGAGTGTCAGGCGTCACCTTAATGCCTTTGTTACCCGGCCGTTCGACTTGGTTTAAGCAGCTTGCCTGCCATGATGAAGTGCAATTAAAAATGGCGCTGATTAAGCGCGACAAACACCCCACTCAAGGCTGACAAATTCAAAACTATAACCACGAAAATTACTGCGCATTTACCTACAAAATAGCGGCTACGATGAAGTTAGCACTATGGTTTATCTAGTGAAGCCGCACCTTACATTTGCGATGAAATTGATAACAACGCAGCCAAAACTAAAGCCGCGAACATCGCGCACAATTTGACTGCTTGCGGCAACCACAAAAATGTAACCACTTCCCTGCCAGCGAACCGACTACATTATTGAAAGCGGCTATCCTCGATAATGGTGCGGTAATGGCTGAGAAATTTAAGAACTGGTAAGTACGCAGAGCATCAACCGCCACGGCCGAACCATGGTTAAAACCAAATAGATAAGTTGGCGCAGTTATCAGCGAACATTCACGCAAGTCGTTGAGACGTTTAAAAATAAGAAGCCGCTATGAACGACGAACGATTCTAACTGCATACAGATTTCACTAAAATTGACCAGTTCACAGCGATCGCGGAGTAAAGTACACAAAAAGAACTTAACCAAGTCGGGTAACGCCTGCAATAAGGTGCCCCGCGCAGAATTAACAAAGCACATTAAACTTCATACCAAAAATGCGGAGTAAAACGGGTCACCTTGATTGCTTTGTTATAAAGCTACCTATCGGCTGGGTGATTATCCCCGTCATTAGTTACAACATCACCTAAATCGAAAGGATTTACACCTTCTAAACAGCCAATATTAAATCCATATTCATGCGGATTAGAACGACGTTGATGATGAGTATAGATACCACAGTTCGAGCAGAAGTAATGTTTCGCTGTGCCGGTATTAAACTGGTATAACTTGAGAAACTCATTACCTTTAATGATACTAATACCATCGAGATTCACTGAGCCGACAATTGCACCTTTCCTACGACAAATTGAACAGTCACAACGTCTAGGGTTTTCAATGCCATTTGGTAACAAGAATTCAAGCTCAACAGATCCACAATGACAGGTTGCTTTATGTTTCGATTGAATATGGGTTTTCCCTACTTGCTTCAACATAGTTAAACTTCCTTTTGCTTTATAACGCCTAGAATAAGGTGTGCGTCCACTTAACTTGCCAAGCGCAGTGAACTCCTTACCTAAAATGCGGAGTGTAAAGCATCACCTTGATTCTTTTGTTAAGTGTGATGATAGCTGAATTAATTAAGCTGCTTTCTTCTTGTTTGCTCTCTTTTTTTGTGCCTTAAGTTTACCGAGTTGTTTAACATTATTATGTATATCAATTTTTGCAATAGATACTTTATAGCTCATTGCTCTTAAATTTTGATAAGCATTTTTCAATGTTATTTTCGAAAAAAATGGTAATTCATCAGGTAATTGTTTATCAGCATAAATCGCATATACGATTTCGTAATTTGCAGGGTTAGGTTCAATTGTTGTATCAGCCAACTTCAATTTTTTAGGTAACTTTAAATTTAATTCATCTCTGAATTTTTCACTTTTACGAAATGCTTCTGCTGCCACCAATCCTTGAGAAAAAAGATGACTAAGAGTACTTGAGCCAGTATATTTTTTAACATGTATTAAATGAGTACTATCTTTTATTAAATCACAGAACTCAACTGTGCTTTTTCCATTACCTAATGGAATCATTTTTTTATCCATCAAAGAGAAGGATACATCACTCTTGCAAACATATTCATTGTAATCACCTTCATTTGCATGGTTAAAATCAGGTAATTGGAACGTAGTTTTCGGAATTTTTGAAATTTCAAGATCAATAGTTGACACAAAATTAGCATCTAATTTATACCAAATACCATTTCGTAAAATATAAAGCTTTCCTAAGAGATCTACTTCAGCATTTAGACATCTATATGCACTCCATGAAGTATATATTTCATGGTTAAGGTCTCTGCAATAGATCGAGCTATTTTTTATATTGTCGATCGTATAGGCTTTGGATCCATTAGCGAGCCACGATATAAGTCTATCTAATGACAGAAATTGATATCTAGCAGATTTAATCGTGCTATCAAATGTATACCCATCAATTTTTTCGTAGTCAACTATTTCTGGCTCTGCTAACCAAATTTTAGATAAGTTATTAGCTTTGATTCTTTTAACCAACTCGATATCAAGATCTTCATTTAATTCTGGATCTTTGATCCTTCTAATATTATCGACCCACTTAAAGTCAGAAGACAGCTTTTGATTGTATTGAACTAAAGCTTTTCTGAGTAAATCCGGAATGCCTTGTAAGTCTACTGGAACACTAATTTGTAGTGAATCCCTTCCAGTTACTGCTTTACCAAACTCTTTTACTGCGCTTTTTCCCGTAATTGCATAAAGTAAATCTCGTTCAGGGTCAATTAGCAAATCAAATATATCGACACCTATACCACTCTGTGTTCGTGAATTAAGTGGCGTTTTCTCATCTGTCGCCTTATCTAAACTATGAATGTCACTGGGTGCAATAGAATTTAGTGCTACACGCAAACCAAAATCTCTTTCAATAGCTTCTGCGTTAAGCAGATGGAAACCTTGACCAAACGTAATAATAAAAGTTGCTTCTGGTACAGTTATTATTAAAGCTGCGCCAGTTCCTTTACTGAATCCAAGTTCTTCTTTTGTTACTTGACCTGACTCAATCAACAAGCTTGACCACGGAGGTGAGCTCTCTTTCTGAGTTTTAATATAAAGTCGGCATACTGCGTTTTCTATCTTCAGTTCTTTAGCTGGTTCTGACTTTGAGACTTCAATAAGTGAACTATCTTTGGCATCTTTTTTCTTTGCCAGATAGATTGTTAACTTTTGAGTTTTCAACTTATTATCTTTAGTCATAAATCTCTCTGAACATAGAAAAACACTAGCATTACAACATTTTAATCATTGTGTTTTATCTATGCCGCTCACAATTTTGATTAAAATCAGGTGGTTGTGCAATAAACACTTAACGCCGAACATAAGTTGCACCACGGCTAACTCACCAAGTACACCGAACTTCATACCAAAACTGCGGAGTAAAACGTGTCAACTTTATGTTTTTTGTTAAATGCGATTCAACGTAATCTACACACTAACCGCAACATATCTTTATGCTGAATACCATTTTCAAAGATTGGTTCATCGTAATTATCGAGAAAGAAATCCTGCAAAATAGAATCCACTCTAAAACCGTACCGTTGATAAAACGATAATTGATACCCAAAAGTGCCAGTTCCAAGTTCAACTTTACTGTAACCAATTGTAGATAATTCTTTTAATGCAAATTGAAGTAACTTTGAACCTATACCCTTTTTCTGATACTCCGGATCTGTTGCAACATTATAGATTTCGGAAGTTGATTCGTTCAGCGGCTTAGTTGCGCAAATACTAACTATTACGTCACCATCAAATGCAGCAAAACAATCTGAGCCGTCTAAATATTTTTTGATGCACATTTCAGAAGGATCAGCTTCAAGTAGTAATTCCATTGGAGCTAACTTTGCTGATATTTGTTTAAACTGAATCAAGCCATTTTCCTTTTAGAGCCCTTGAAGTATTTAACGACCTTGTTAAGCTGCAAAAAATAGTTGGCTATAATCGCGGAGCGATGGCCAACTGTTTTTTGTCTGCTTGAACATTTTGTTAGGTTTGTTCCCACAACAGCGGGTGTAAACCTATTCACTTTGTTAAAGCCAATAAACCCGCTGACTAACGAATTGCAAAGAAAACTGCACAATTCAATCAAGCCGACACTAGCTAATTGACTGAATTTTAATGTTAAACGCTGAACTAAGCTACAACATAGAACTGATTTAGACGTAACTTGTGATTTAATACAGAAATTGGATTATCAAAACTACTAAGCCATTACACAAACAAAATTTCAATTTAATGCGATGAAAAAATAACTTGGAAATTAAACAACAAACCCACCAGTAAAATTTCGGATTTTCACGAAAACCTAACGAATGGCATGGACTCCCCCTCATCAGGCTCTGCCACACTTGGTAATGTCTGACGACCAAATTACTTGGAGGCCACTATGTCACTCTCTATCTATGGCATTGATTTAGCCAAACATAGCTTTAGTATCCACGGCGAAGATTCTGTAGGCAACATGTTGATCCACAAAACAATAACGCGGTCTAAAGTTTTAACTACTTTTGCCAATATCCCACCGGCTATCATCGGTATGGAGGCCTGTGGTGCTTCGCATTATTGGGCTCGTGAACTGACTAAACTCGGTCACACGCCAAAAATTATGGCAGCCAAATATGTTGCACCTTTCAGAACGGGCGCCAAAAACGACCTTAATGATGCCGTTGCTATTTGTGTTGCGGTCGCCCGTCCTTCAACGCGCTGCATTAAAATCAAATCCGCAGACCAACAAGCCATACTGTTACTTCACCGAGCACGTGAGAACTGGGTGCATGAACGTACTGGATTGCTCAATCAAGTTCGAGCTATGCTGGCCGAATTCGGTATCATCGCCCCTACCGGTCGGCATGCTCTCCAACGCGCAATTCCCGATGCATTGGAAGATGCCGAAAACCAACTACCTGATTTATCGAGGGCGATTATCGCCGATTGTTACGACCATCTTTTAACACTCAACCAACGCATTGAAGATCAAGAAAACTGCTTCAATATGTTGGTATCACGTAGCCATAATGCCAAGAAAATAATGAAAGTAGCTGGTATCGGCCCAATCACGGCTACGGCAGTTATCGCCAGTATCGGCAAGGGTGAGCAATTCGATAAAGGCCGCGACTTTGCTGCTTGGCTGGGCCTCGTTCCTTCCCAATACTCGACCGGCGGTAAACCTCGGCTAGGGCGTATTACTAAGCGAGGCGATAAGTACCTTCGAACGTTGCTGGTACATGGTGCACGAGCAGTGATTGCCAGTCTAGGTGACAAAACCGACCGGCTTAGTCTCTGGTGTAAAAGCTTAGTTGAGCGACGTGGCTTCAAAAGAGCGACTGTGGCACTCGCAGCCAAAAATGCACGAATTATCTGGTCGATACTTCGTCACGATACCGACTACGAACCGATTAAAAGCTAACAGCTGTAGAATCCCATTTAAAAAGGAGTAACAAGCTTCACCGGGTCATTGCAATAGCCAATGATGATATATGGTTAAGACCATTTGCGGGAAAACCTGATAATGCGGCGGGCACTTTAGATGCCTTCTAACGAATGAGGAACCGCAACCGCGTAGTTTCATCAGGGTCATGGCAAATATGCCAATAAACAGACCGAATGTAGAGCGGCAGTCCCAAACCTTATATTACCTGACGCTGTTGTTGACAATCGGGGGAGTCCATGTAGCCTCATTAAGTGGAAATTAATGGTTGGCTATAATCGCGAAGCGATGGCAAACTGTTAATTTTCCATTTAAATGACTTGTTAGGTTTGAACCCACAACAGCGGGCGTAAACCTATTAATTATTATGATTTTAGTAACCCGCTGACTGACGAATTTGCTATAAAAACTGAGCAAATCAGTTAATGAGCTACTAGCTAATACTTTGAATTTTAAAGTTAAACGCTGAACTAAGCTACAACATAAAATTGATTTAGACGTAACTTGTGAATTAATGCAGAAATTGGAAATTCAAACTCAGCAAACATTTACACAAACAAAGCTTCACTCAAATGCAATGGAAAAACCTCTTTGCAAGTAAACGACAAGCCCACCATTAAATTTGCGGATTCTCAAAAGAACCTAACGCCTGCCATAAGGTGTGCCCCGTTGAACCATCAAAGCACACCGAACTCCATACCAAAACCGCCGAGTGTAACGCATCACCTTGATGGCTTTGTTAAGCATATTGTCGCAATAGCTGTCGTTATTTTCCGTAGTATTTACTACTAAATGAAACCGAAAGTGGACCACCGTCATATAGACAAGAAACACCTACTTTTAGTTTATTAGCGTGATCATAATATGTATGAAAATGTGTCTTTTCGCGTGCCAATTCAAGTTCAGAGGGGTCAATACCTAAGGCGGTTAATAATGGTTTTGAATTGAATTTCTTTTTTTGATTACACGGTATTGTTTCTTTAAAGTCAATTTCAACATAACCAACAATATTATTGTTAGACTCAAAAAGTATATGGTTACGCTCATTTTCTACAATTATATTACCAACTTTATTTGGTGTGGAAGATACAGATTCAGAAACTGATTTAACACTCTGCCCCATAAACTTGAAAGGTTGTTGATACAATAATTCAAGTGGTTTAACCGTTTCGACCTGATCACCGTTACATCCCATCAAAGGAGTTATAATCAAAACTGACATTAGAATTTTTTTCATCATTTCACCTATTTATGCTTAACGCCGGGCATAAGGTGCGCTACGACCAACTCACCAAGCCAACTGAGCTCCAAACCAAAACCGCCGAGTGTAACGCGTCACCTTGATGCCTTTGTTAGGCACATGATTAGTAAGGCAAGTCATCTGCATCCACACCAACATAATCTGGTGAAATGTATTCATCGAACTTAACGGCTTTGATGTAAGTATCGCCATTTTTCACCGCTTTACAGACGCGATGCATACCATCCATCACACGACCTTCATGACACAAAATGATTGGATAACTTAGATCAGCTTTTTCAATTAAAACTGAATGCTCAAGGACATTTCTGCATGTTGGAACAGCACCTCCCAATTCATACCAAAATGGCTCATCTAGCTCCTTGATATCTGATAGAGGAATATTTTGAACAGTTAAATGCTGAGATAACTTCAACAAACGAAAAACATCCCAAGCAAGTAATCCATCGCTTGAATCACGAAAATGATATTGCTGCCTCATTTGAATCCTTTCTAGTGCCTAACGCCTGCATAACACGTTTGCTACTATGCAGATTAAGCTTAAATTTACCACTTAATACGCTAAACTCAAAGAAACCTAGAATGCCGAATGTAGCAAATCGTGTTGATGCATTTGTTATATCGAGAATGCTAACTTACTATTTTCTTTGACATATTGTAGCCAGAAATAGCAAAACCAACCTCTTGATACAGCTTTAACGCTCTTTGATTTTGGTACGCAACTCGTAATTTAATTTGCTCAATACCAATCGATTTCAATTGTGATTCAAGAGCAGTAATTGCCAATTTCCCATAACCATTATTGCGGCAGTTTGGAAAAATGAAGAAATCATAAATAAAGGTCGATTTATCATTTTCGTTAATCGAGTGCCACAAATAGCCAACCAACTCTGAACCTGATTCAATACATAATAATTCATGGTCATTAGTTTCCAAACCATTAGGAAAACTACGAAGAAGATCCTGATTAGCCAATTCGAGCGCCCTATCCATTGAGTGACCATAGTTTTCAACTATTTCACGGCTGTAATCATCAATGAAATAATCACAATACGCAGGGTATTCATTTGAGGTCATTGGTCTGAGCTGAATCATGTCTAATCCTTTAAAACGATGGACTTAAAAACGATATAACGCCTACAATAAGGTGTGCCAACACTGAACTAGCCAAACACACCGAACTTCATACTAAAACTGCCGAGTGTAATGCATCACCTTGATTGTTTTGTTAAGTGTTGACTACCGACGTGGTAGAAAATAACCCGCACGTTGCAATTCTTTAATTCTTACCTTTACAAGGTAATACACTGCAGGTGTCATGATAGCAAAATAGCTCAATAGTACAGCTACCAAGGTGTAAGTTGACTCTTGTATGGCAGGCTGATTGCTGCTGATTAGGTAAAACATAGGCGAAACGACTACACCAGAAAATACCAAGAACAGCATCATACTAAGCATGAATTTCATCGCACCAGAAAACACCTTTGCAATGCCTAGTAACAAATAGATATACATTACCATTGCAATGAACATTGTGGGTATACCGAGACAAATAGATTTAAGTAACTGAATTTCCATAAAAACACTTAACGCCTAGAATAAGGTGTGCCACGATGAGCGAACCAAGCACCCCGAACTTAGAACCAAAACCGCCGAGTGTAACGCATCACCTTGATTCTTTTGTTATATGCTGCGAATCTAATTTTGTTCTACTAATTTAACGCGCTCTTCATGAGATAGTTCATCAAGATACTTATACTCTTTGGGTAAGTGTTTTTTTATGTTTTCTGCATAGTACTTTCTTTGAATTAACTCTTGAATAATTTGTCCACATACAAAATTGAACTTTGCTTTATGTGTGTACTCCAACTGATCGAGTACTCTGTTGTTAAGCTTTCTTACAGATTTAATGACATCTTCATCATCAAAACTTAGTCCATCCCATTTATGGGCAAATAAATTTCTAATTCTTGCAATGTGCTTTATATTATCTAACTCTTTATCTTTAATTAAACCTAATGCGCTTGCAATATTTGCTTTATAAATTATTGTGCTCAAACACCCGTCCAATGAACTCAATAAATTTTCTGCTTTGTTCTCATTAGGAAAGTAAGCTTTTAATAAATTTGAAAGTAACTCATCTATAAATGAGGCTATATTTAGAACAGAGCCTCTTACAGTTTCATTATTAACTTCCTTAGCAAACTTTCCTTGCCAAATCATCTCATCTTCTGATAGAGCAAAACCAATAAAACCAAAACTTTCAGACAACTTTTGCTTACCCATATAATCCTCAATATATTCATCGACAAACTTAACGCATATAACGTCCGCAATAAGGTGTGCCCCATTGAACCAGCAAAGCGCACCGAATTTCAAACCAAAAATGCCGAGTGTAATGGCATCACCTTAATTGCATTGTTACGTGCTGGCGCTGAAGTTAATGCGGCTTGTCCGCCCCACCGATGCAACAGAAAAACACTCAACAGCGCGGAGCCTGATGCAACCCAAGCGATACGCTACCGCCAACCACAAATCTCAATTGGCATTATAAAAACAGCGACTTAGTAACCACCTAAATCATAACCGACCAACACTGAACTCAATAGTGCGGCTTCATGGATTTGCGAAAGATAATGCCGTTTAGACCAATGAATATCTCTCACGATGAACGATTCTATCTGCATTACGATCACCGCCGGAACCACTGAAAAATCAACAATCGCCGAAGCCAGAAACCTTAAAAAAACTGAGCATGTAACGCTAAGCTAAGCAGCACATCTACTTAACTTACCAAACCAACGAGACTCCAGACCAAAAATGCCGAGTGTAATGTGTCTGCTTGAGCGCCTTGTTAGCACTCTTTTAAACGGTTATGCAAGTGTAAAAGATGTGCCCGAGCTTTAGTCACCATATTGTGGCTATCTTGGATATCTGAAACTTTAAACTTACGGTAAACCGATTTATCTCCGAGCACGCAACGCCTTTGGTGGGAGATGCATACAACCAACTAGCGTGCATGAACTGATTTCTAGTATCTGCACTGCTTTTTAGCAAGTCATTTAGCTTGGAGACAGACTTTCTTAAGTCAGTAGACCCCGCTGATAATTGCTTGTAGCACTTGATAAGCTCCTGAGACTTACGACTATAAAACTTTTGAAGTAGCTCTACATTGATAGGAAGCCCCAGTATTTCATAAGCCTCCATTAAGAACATTGTAATCTCATCTTCAAGCGCATTAAATTCCATCATTAGTTGCCCAAGAGGAGCGCTAACTTCGTGTAGATATTTTAGTAATTCTTCTTCAGTCTCAAATACATCTACATGCTCGAATATGCAGTTTTCTCTGATCTGATATGTCATCATTACTCCTGAGTGCTAACGCCTGAATAACACGTTTACTACTCTACAATCATACTTAAAATTGATGCCCTAAAACGAGAAACACTCGGCAAACTAACAATGCCGATTGTAGTAAATCGTGTTGATGCATTTGTTATAAATTTGTATTTCCATTTTTCTCTAATGCCTTAATCACCTTAGTCGCTAATTCTGCTTCTAAGTTAATAGACTCTTCTCCCGTAATAATTCTCTTCGATGCTTCAAGGTATTTAGACTCTATATGATTCAAGATCCAATTAACTCGACCAAATTCTAACTTGTTAAATTCCGATAGTTCGTTTTTAGAACAAAGAGCCGAAATAACACTCTTGCAAATATTATCTTCCCACCATATTGGTACATCCTTTTCCTCTCGTCCTTTTTTATTAACAATTGAAATACGACCGATTAATTGCCTGTAACTAAAAAATAAAGACCATAAATATTCTCCAGCATATAATCTATCCTGTAACTTACCGTCTAGCTCATCACAAAAAAGGTAGTCAATATCTGATTGATTAATATCAATAATACGAGGATTTTCATCTCTACCTAGCTCGGTACCCAATTCACTTTCATGCAATAAATCAATAATACCAAGTAAGGTAGGTTTGAATTTCTTCATGTACAAGATACCCGCCCAAATAGACTCGATAGAGGTAAGTATTCGATCGTGGCTAGCATTATTTTTATTACTATAATTACTCTGTAATATATTAATCAAATTAGATTCTTTTTCTATATCTGATTTCAACTTAAGCAACCGACTATCATACTCATGTTTAATGCTTTTCTTTAATCTTGTTTCGAACCAAGATTTCAATAGAAATGACACCAATCCTCCAGCCGCAGCTCCTGATATTGCTTCTTCAGAAATAGTCCAACTTAAAAAATCCATATTAATAACTTTCCTAAATTTATAACGCCTTGGCATAAGGTGCGCTAACGCTGAACTTACTAAAACAAATACACTTCAAACCAAAACCGCCGAGTGTCAGGCGTCACATTAATGCCCTTGTTACCCGGCCGTTCGACTTTGCCAAAGCAGCTTGCCTGCCATGATGAAGTGCAATGAAAAACTGCGCTGATTAGGCGCGACAAACACCTAATTCAAAGCAGACAAATTCAAAACTATAACCACGAAAATTACTGCGCGTTTACCACAAAATAGCGGCTACGATGAAGTTAGCACTATGGTTTACCTAGAAAAGATGAGCCAAAAACGCTCACCAATATTGATTAAAAGGCAGCCCACACTACAGCCGCGAACATCGCCCACAATGCTACTGCTTACGACAACCACCAAAATGTAACCACTTCCCTGCTAGCGCACCGACCACAATGTTGAAAGCGGCATTCCTCGATGATGGTGCGGCAATAGCTGAGAAATTTAAGAGCTGGGAGTACGCAGAGCATCAACCGCCACGGCCGAACCATGGTTAAACCAAGTAAAGAAGTTGGCGCGGTTACCAGTGAACACTCACGCAAGTCATTGAGAGGTTTAAAAACAAGAAGCCGCTACAAACGACGAATGATTCTAGCTGCATACGGATTTATCTGGAATTGACCAACTCATAGCGACAGCGGAGTAAAGTAAGCAAAAAGAACTCAACCAAGTCGGGTAACGCCCGCTTAACTTGCTGCCAACTGCACCGCACTCAAATGAACCACCGTAATCACTGAAGCCAAACCGAACCAAAAATGCCACAGGTTGGCAGTCATGTTGAAGCGATTGTTAGCTTACTTTAAACCATTTACTGTATACTAAACAAACCTTTAAGCCACCATAAAGTAATTGCAACATTTGCAGGCTGGCAAGGTACGCAAGATAAATCAATAATGATAAGGGAAAATAGATGAGTGATAAGGCTAGCGAACTTAATGCGGCGAAAGCAAAACTGTCAGAGCTAATTGATAAACTAGTGCACGCCGAGAGTGCATACGACAAGGCGGTTGAGCATTCAGCAAATTACCTTGGTAATGACGAGCGTATCGAAGAGGTAAGGGATGAAAAGGCTCGTAGCGCTCTTGAATATGTTATGAGCATAAAAAAAGAGATAGAACACCAAACTCAGGTAGTACAAAGTCTTGTATCTAGCTACTAAGTCAAGGCAAATCATTACAACCAAGTTGTAAGAGTGAGTATCGGACGAATGCCAAGTTTGACCTATACTCACTCGCTATATTGCGAATACTAAGACCTAATATCTGATCTAATACCAAACCTCACAATCCTAAGACGAGTATTTTGCCGGTCTTTAACTGGGTAAGTTATGAGTTTTCGACTAGTAAGCTAACGCCAAGCTAAGTGGCTAACAAACCTACCACCCTACTAAATTAACCCACCTTAAACACACAACTAAACCAAACTAAAAATGCCAAACGTTTGTTAGTCCGGCTTAAGCGCTTTGTTAGTTTGCCACCGCGATGAAGCCAAAGGCTTAGCGCCAAGGTGCTGAATTGGCTACAAAACTACTGGCTTTAAACTCATAAGTAAAATGAATAGTTCGAAATTCAAACCCAATCACCAAACGAACTTGGCAAAGAAGACTTTCGATAATGCTTACAGCCAAACACGGCAAACCTTGAAAAGATGTGATTAGCTAAAAACACCAAAGAAGCCGCGCCAAAGAACCATTACGAAAAAGTTAGAACCAGTAATCGGCTAACCTGCCACGAACACTTCCAATATAGTGCCACCGGAAAGTTCGTGAGATCAAAAAACGAACAGGTGTAAAGCTCAGAAACCGGACTAGGCTCTTTGACCAAAAACGCTTTTCTACTATTGCAAACTAACGCCAAGCTAAGTGGCTAACAAACCTACCACCCTACTAAATTAACCCACCTTAAACACACAACTAAACCAAACTAAAAACGCCAAACGTTTGTTAGTCCGGCTTAAGCGCTTTGTTAGTTTGCCACCGCGATGAAGCCAAAGGCTTAGCGCCAAGGTGCTGAATTGGTTACAAAACTACTGGCTTTAAACTCATAAGTAAAATGAATAGTTCGAAATTCAAACCCAATCACCAAACGAACTTGGCAAAGAAGACTTTCGATAATGCTTACAGCCAAACACGGCAAACCTTGGAAAAATGTGATTAGCTAAAAACACCAAAGAAGCCGCGCCAAAGAACCATTACGAAAAAGTTAGAACCAGTAAGCGACTAACCTGCCACAAAAACTTCCAATATAGTGCCACCGGAAAGTTCGTGAGATCAAAAAACGAACAGGTGTAAAGCTCAGAAACCGGACTAGGCTCTTTGACCAAAAACGCTTTTCTACTATTGCAAACTAACGCCGAACATAAGTTGCGCTACGCAAAACACACCAAGTGCACCGAACTCTATACCAAAAATGCCGAGTAAAAAGCGTCAACTTGATGTTTTTGTTAGGCATTTAATTACCACCAAGAATTACTATCCTTCGGCGACAGGAGTCTTGCAGCCTTCAACACTCGTTACATTAATTTGGAAAAAACGCCTGCTCTCTGCGGTTAGCCATAATGGCTTATCTACGACTAATAAATCTGAGAGTTGAAGCAACATCCTTTTAGCTGTATCTACAGATGATTGCGCCTCCTCAAGGGACAAACCAAAAGAAGCCTTTTCTGCTGGTTTTATAGAACGCTGCCATTTATCTGAAGAAGATTTAAAATGAACCAAGGTATTTCGAACCTTTACCAATTTGGAAAAGCCCTGAAATGGCTCTGCACCTGCATCATAAGATTCATGACCAAGAAGTACGGGGAGTGTTAGCCACTTCGCTTCTAAAGAGAACCTGTCAAATTCATTTCGCATTCTACCAACTAATAACTTCATAGCTTGTTGATTAATATGAGCTTCCAAGCTCAATGCGCAAAATATATGAACGGTGGCAAGTGACTGAAGATAATTACTATATGCTTCCTCTAAGCGCTCAATTGCATTTATGTATCCAGGCAAATCACTGCCATCAATAAGATCAATTTCGTCACCCCAATCATACGCCTCTAACAATTTAACATCATGATGATTAGTTAAATCATGCACTGCTAACTCTATTTGTGTCTTTTGCTCTTTCGCAACTTCCAAATTTGTAATAGCAGTCTGAAGATACATAGCATCTATTTCTAACATACTATGGATATTTGCTATTGGATTATCGATCAAACCAAATAATTCGGTAGGACCCCATTCTGAGTATTTACTCATATATTTCCTTTCAATAAATGCCTAACGCCAGCAATAAGGTGTGCCCCACTGAACCAGCAAAGCGCACTGAACTCCATACCAAAACCGCCGAGTGTAACGCATCACCTTGATTGCATTGTTAAATTTTACCTACGCTTATGTTCAGTACGAGATGCAATGTCTGGAATTGATTCTGAAGGAGTTATCACTGTACGGACATTAGCTATACCAGCTAATTTCTCTTTTGCTATGTAGCTCATTGGTTGACCAGTTTTCTCTGATTCTTCACGGATTTCATCAATCAATTCGCCAGGAATTGGTTGGTCGATTGCTTCTATGACCGTTGATAGATGATATGTCGCATCATCTTCATCAGCGCTACTCATATGCTCGAGAGCTACTTCGGGGTCTACACTTACAGCCTCTTCCATACCTGAACCAATACTGCCAAAGTTATGATGAAACCACTCTCCTTGTTCTTGACTCAAACTAAGAACAAACAGATCCTGATCGTGAAACGGCACATGGAAGTCATTAAAATTAATAAACTGCCGCCCATCAATTCTCATTTGAAAATGGTAATGGGGATAATCTATTGATGTACTTTCATGACCAGTGTAGTCATTTTTTGAGCAATCAAATGTCCATTCAATATTTTTCCACTTTATTGTGTATGAGATAACTTTTCTGTCTGCCTTTTCTTCTTCGAGATCATTAATGTTTGAATGAAACCGTTCTTGGTTTGCACACCAGCGTAGAAATGCAGCAATGTTTCCATACCCATACTTCTCATATACCAATGGAAAATCTTTCTTTTTGAATTTGCATTGGCGCAATAACCAATGTAAGCAAGGTTCATTTTTGCTTATAGTTTTAAAAGGTTTTCCACACAGATAGCAAATATCTTGTTCATAGCCAATTTTAAAAGCCTGAGCTTGCTTGATATGCTCTTCTTCTTGGCGTTGATTCATTTCCTCAATATATTCAGGAGACATTGAATCAAATATTTTCTTGTACTGCATTGTATCGTGATGCATTAAAGCCTCCCGTAAAATTTAACGCCAGCAATAAGGTGTGCCCCACAGAACCAGCAAAGCACACCGAACTCCAAACCAAAACCGCCGAGTGTAACGCATCACCTTGATTGCCTTGTTATGCCAACTCGCGATACTGTTGTTTTTGATGAATATTCTCAACTAAACGTTCTGCATAAAACTTTAAAAATGGTAAAATTTCATCTGAACTGAAGCGCGCGTAGACCTCTTTAGAAGCAGTATCTTTAAAATTAACAAAGTTAACCAAATTGTGTTCATCTGTTGACTCTACTTCAATATCAAAGTGTGCAACGGAATGCCTCATCATCTCTATTAATCTACGTAAAGTCGTTTGAGAGTCAGGAAGTATGGAACGATTAAGACCCATTTCATTCTTAAAGTCAGCAGTTAGACGAGTGTTTGGAACGCAGCGTATTTCTCGCTCTTTGGGCATAACAATAAGACCGAGTAAACAATTCAGTGTTAATGTATAGTTGAACTGTTTTTCAAATGGAACCTCCAACTGCTCGATCATTGCATAATATTGTTCAATAAGATCAATTGTTCTAGAAACAAAGTCTGGCTCAAAATTATTATAATTACCCATAAATACCCTATTTCTCGTTTAATAACTCTTTAAGTTTTCTATTTAGTTCAAGCCAGTTTTTATATGCTTCAACATTTCGTTCTATATGTCCATTTAAGATGTCACTTGAGATTTCATTAGCTCGTTGAAATGTTTCTCCATTAGAAATTAAAGAACGGATAACTTCAGCCTGTGAAGCGCAATATCTATTCATATTTTCCATTTCTAGTTTTACTGTAGCTAAAGCAACCTCAACAGCTTCAGCTGATTCCTTTATTGAATTTTCAAGCACTTTTACTCCTTATAACCACATAATTAAATAGTGATTGGCATAACGCCTGCATAACACGTTTGCTACCATGCAGATTAAGCCTAAATTTGGTAAACTAAAAGAAACCTAGAATGCCGAATGTAGCAAATCGTGTTGATGCATTTGTTAACTGCGTGCCAAAGTGACACAATACTTGTCAGCGTATAATATTTAAACTACAATTCACTTGTGCCACTTTGACACTGAATGGAGATTATTATGGCTACTGCATTACCTCGTATTACAGCACGTGTAGATATTGATACACAAGAACTACTGTCTCAAGCTGCGGCTATTGCCGGTATGTCTAGCATTAACTCATTTGTGCTTAGTGCAGCTGTAGAAAAAGCTAAAACTATTATGGAACGTGAACGTGCCCTACAACTAAGTCAACAAGATGCTATGACGTTAATGACTGCGTTAGATCAACCAGCTAAATCAAATAGCAAGTTACAAAAAGCTGCTTCACGTTATATGGATAAAACTCAATAATGAATACTGTCCAATTAGAAAAAGCTAAACATGACCGAAATCGCTTTGATTGTGGTATTACCGCACTCAATAATTACTTAAAAGTTATGGCAAGCCAACAAGCTAAGAAAGACAATACTCGTACCTTTGTTCTTGAGGATAAACAATGTCCTGAACATATTATTGGTTATTACACATTAACCATGACACCTATTGATATTCAGGCTTTACCTTCTAAATTACAAAAGAAACATCACAGTGTAACTTCTGGTGGTTTGATTGCCCGCTTAGCCGTTGACCATAGATACAAAGGTCAAGGTTTCGGTGAGTGGCTTTTGATTGATGCGCTTAGAAAACTATTAATGGCAAGTGAAACAGTGGCCTTCCCTGTTGTTATTGTTGATGCAAAAGATGGCGCTGAATATTTCTATGAAAAATACGGTTTTACCGCATTCAAAGACGCTGATAACAAACTGTTTATTACAATTGCAGACATTAGAGCTAGTATCGGTGAACTAATTTAAACCGAGAAGCAGTTAACATTTTATTCAACGAACAAAGATCGCGTGTATCTTGCTCGTATATTCCTTCTTGAACTTTCTTACCTATGTACATCTAAACAAAAACAACTTTCACATTTCATCCGATAAAGAGTAATAAATATACGATCAAGCATCGCATATCATGATTTTTATCACGTAATTATGTAATTGATTTATCCAATGTTTTTTCACAATAAGATTTACCTCAAAAATCAGTACATTGCTAAAGGCGTGTATTCGAATAAGTGAAAAGTAACTTCTACTCTAATTCCATTACTGTATAAAAAGACAGGCATTATGGACATACCTAAACCGCTGAATTCAACATCTAGCCAGTTCTTACAAAAATTTACCGCTTTCATACGAGTGCGAGGGCTTAGCTATGCTACAGAAAAAACGTACCTACACTGGGTGAAGCGATTCATCTTATTTAATCAATACCGTTCGATGGATGAAATCAGTACTAACGATATCGCCAGTTTTCTCGAACACCTTACGTTGAAGCTTGATGTTACGGTCAATACACAAAAAACTGCGCTTAATGCATTAGTCTTTCTTTGCCGTGAATATTTACAGCAAGATACTGCTCAGTTGAAATTTAAACGTTCAAAAAAGCCATCTAAATTACCCACCGTATTTACTCATCAAGAAGCTACTGATGTTATTAATCATATTCCCTACCCTTTTAAGCTTGCAACGCAATTAATGTATGGCAGTGGGTTGCGCTTAAATGAAGCCCTTAGATTAAGGGTTGAAGATCTCGACCTCGAAAATAGTGCATTAACGGTAAGAAGTGGTAAAGGCGATAAAGATCGACAAAGTTTACTTCCTCGATCATTGCATGATGCGCTGAAAGTTCAAATCAATAAGGTGCAGCTTCTTCATAATGAAGATTTAAATAATGGTTTTGGCAATGTATACATGCCAAATGCTATTGCGCGTAAATACCCTGCACGGAGTAAAAGTCTAGGATGGCAATATTTATTTCCGGCTAACAAGCTAAGCATTGATCCTCGTTCCGATAGAAAAATGCGACACCACGTGATGGATAGAACACTTCAAGGCTATGTACGAAAAGCGCTACTGCAAACAAGCATCGTCAAAAAAGCAGGATGCCATACTTTCAGGCATTCTTTCGCGACACGATTACTTGAAGCAGGAACCGACCTTCGAAATATTCAGGAATTACTCGGGCATACCGATATAAAAACAACGCAAATTTATACCCATGTAGCGGGTGTACATCATAGCGGTGTAATCAGCCCATTAGACCGATAATTTTCCATGCTACCGCCCATAAAGTATAGAAAACCAGACTCATCACGTTTAGTTGCACAATTTCACATACCATAACAAATATGTATGTAACGACCTATCAAACATTATGGTAAACAGCAAAAATCATTAAGTAGATCAATGTATTGGTTATAACAGCGCACATTTTTGATGATATATATACCCAAGCTACCTCAAGATGCAGGATTCAGAGTGATCTCAGCGTATTTAATTCAAGGAAAATGTGTGTAGGAATGGCATTCCCTTTCAAACACATTTGACACAGAAGTAGATACGCTGAATCACTCCCGAAGGGCGAGTTTTGTTGGGCTCTATACGACGTTGCTCATTTTCAACGTAGAACCCTAGGTCTATAAATGAGCGTCTTGCCTAGAGCCCAATAAATTCTCGCTGAAACGAGCATCTTGAGGTAACTTGGGTATAAACCAAAAAGCCCATTATCTAAATGCGTTAACATTGATAATGGGCTTTAAATACGCAGTGTTTTGACTAATGGGCTACAGCTTTAGCTCCCAGCGCTCAAGTGGGTTGCTAGGTGTAATGCCCTTTCCTCCCCAACGATCTACGCTATCAATGACCATGATTCGCTCTGGGTTCGGGGCGATTGTTTGCAGTTGCTTACTCACCTTTTTAGAGGTTAACAACCATAAGGTTTCATCTTCATTCATTAACCTGATAAGTGTTTGCTTATCATTTTCAGTCCATTCAAGCTCTGGCTTTGTAAGGCGCTCAACAACAAACAACTGATTACCCGATGCAAAATCTTCTAGCTCTTCAGACAATAAAACAACAGAATCGATTTCTTTTTCGATAAGTACTTGCTGCTGCTTGTTGATTAACTGACGAACAGCAATCATTAACTGCTGCTGATTTTTCTCGATTATTTTAGCTTGCTGTGGCCAAACACGTTGTAAGTCTTGGCTTACAATCGCGGTCATTCTCGTTAGGTTAGCTGGGTTCAACCATGCAAATAATGACATACGCCCATCATCAAGACGTAATGCAGCAACACCCTGCGCCCTTGGCGAAATAGCTTGTGATGCATCGATCTCAATTAGCCCGATGTTGCCTTGCCTCGCATGAACATACAATGCATCTTGTGGCCAAATAGCCCCTAGAGTTATTGCCACAGTGGCTTTTTCACCTGCTTTCACTGTTGATGCTGCACCTTTGCCACTAAACCAATTAGGTAAGCGAGAAACACCATAACGTTTTGGCGGTAAATAACGCGTGGTTATTTCAGTGCCTTTGGTTAATTCAGTCGCCAACATATACGTAACGGGCGTTGCCGTTAATATATCGTCTGCTTTCACAATCGTAGAAGTTAAAAGAGTACTGAGTGCTAAAAGCGAGACAGTTGTTTTAATTAGACGATTTTTCATTGGAATGTAAAACACGTTAAGTTATCCCTTGCGAACGATACGGTAACAGGTTGCAATTAAAAAGAAGAAAGCCGACACAATAATAATTGCCGCACCAGAAGGAACAGGCAGTTTTAATTCCATTGGTAATACAGTACCGATTAAGCAACTTATCGTGGCCAATAAGGCAGACATCAATACAAAACTGCCCATATTTTTCGTTAACAATCGTGCTGTTGCTCCGGGGATCAATAGCAGAGCACCCACTAATACAGCACCCACAATTTTTACTGACGCAATGGTTACTAATGTAATCATCATCACAAACAGATAGTCATAAAAGTTAGTGGCATATCCACGTACTCGGGCAATATCAGGGCTAATACAAGTCAGTAAAATGCGGTTGAAGGTTGGAATTAACACCAAGACGATTAGCGCGCAACTTACGGCTAATATCAATAAGTCATAATCAGTCACAGTAAGTATTGAGCCAAACAGTACATTCTCAAGCATATGGATATTAATCTTGCGTGCCACATACATCAGTAATGCAGCACCAACTGCTAGCGCCAATGCCAAAAACACACCAACCAGAGTATCGTATGGCACATTGGTACGATTTCGTACGAAATGCAGTAACAGAGCGAAGATCATACAAAAGCAAAACAAGCCAATAATAGGATTTTCAGGTGGCTCACCCAGTAATACACCCAATGCAATACCAGTTAATGCCGCATGCCCTACTGCTTCTGAAAAGAAGGCTAAACGCTTGGCGATAACAAGAGTGCCTAACCCACCAAGCAGCGGGCCCAACAATAAAGCGGCAACAACAGCATTCACCATGAATGAATAGGAAAAGCTGTCGCTAAGCCAGCCCGCATCAACACCCAGTTGAGCCCATAAACGGATATATTCCATTACGCGACCTCCTTCTGGTTTTCTTTAACTGATTCAGATTCAACCATTGGTGCTGGCTGAATACTGTAATGGTTGAACAAACGCTCGATTTTCTCTGGTACTAATACTTCAGCAACCGAACCGCTATCAACTAGGTGGCGATTCACAACATGCACATGTCCATCTAAGCGACGAACAGCGCTTACATCATGATGCACTGCTAGAATTGTTTTGTTCTCTTGCACTAATTCATGGATCAAACCTTCAAGGTAACGCACACCTTGTTCATCCATACCAGTTGTTGGTTCATCTAAAACCAGTAAATCAGGGTTATCTAATAATGCTTGGGCAAATAGCACACGTTGTTGCTCACCACCCGAAAGTTGCCCCATGCGACGCTCTGCACGGCTTGCCATGCCCACGCGATCAAGTTGCACTAAGGCATAATCTTGTTCTTTCTTACGTTTACGCCAAAACAGAGGGTTACGACTTTGGTTAAGCAGAATAAAATCCATTACCGTAAAAGGTAAACTTGATTCAAACGTCGCTTTTTGCGGAACATACCCAATCGTGCCTTTTTGTTTTGGCCATTCAATTTGAATATCACCACTAAACGGGGTTAGACCAAGAATAGAGCGTAATAATGATGTTTTGCCACCACCATTAGGCCCCATTACAACATGGCACTGACCCGCTTTAAGCTGATGGGTAATTCCCTGCAAAATCACATTATCGCCATATTTCAGACCAACATTGTTTAAACGAATACTTGGACCCACAATCAGTTTCCTTGCTTCGTTGCGGCAAATTTCATTGCTTCAACCAATGTTGTTAAATTCTCTTTCATTTCAATGGCAACTTTATCGTTTTCATATTCTCCATGCGTCATGTGAGAAAAACGATATAGCTGAACACCCGTTGCCTCTTCAATGGTTTCTACGTATCGATTAGGCATATTCAATTCATAGAAAAGAACATCGATACCGGATGCGCGAATTTTCTCAATAGTACCTTGCAGCTGGCTTGCACTCGGCTCGACACCATGCGCAGGTTCAATCACTGTCGCGACATCGACACCAAATTCTTGCAGAATATAACCATAGGCATTATGTGTTGTGGCTACTTTCATACCTGCAGTATCAAGATCACCCAAGGTCAACATCGCTTCACGTTTCATCATGCGAAATTGCGTTGCATAAGTGCGGGCATTTTTACGATATGTACGTGCATTATCTGGGTCAATTTTCGCCAGTTCACTGGCAATGGTGTAAACCTTTTGAATGGTTGTCGAAAGGCCAACAAACGTATGGGGATTTACAGCGCCGTCTCCCACCGATTCACCCAGTGCAGGCAATAGCGGTACATCTTTATTGGCTTCGATTACGATAAGATCATCACGATTGGCTGCTTTTATCACTTTAAGAGCAAAATCATCATGACCAATGCCGTTAACGACAATCACATCCATCTGCTTTAAACGGCGCAGGTCATTCGGCTGTGGTAAATAGTTATGAGGGTTAAAACCAGCATCAACTAATGGCAGCACATTCGCTTTATCACCCACAACCGCTTTAACGTAGCTATAGTAAGGTTGAAGTGTAATACCAATGGTCAGCTTATCGTTGCCTTGGTTATTCGAAAAATCCGGAATAGCATTCTGAGTAGAATCTTGCGCATGTACTAGGCTTGCACCTAAAACGAAAATAACGGTCGTTGCCGCTTTAATAAATTTGGAAATCATGAGTCACTACCGTGTTTCTTAAAAAGAAAAGAACATATGTGATTAACTGAAAACAAAATGCATGTTGTTAATGCGCTTGTTCATCTTGATGGCTAGCTGCATTTGCAAAAACGACCTGCTTCCAACCAGCATTCATTAACCACGCTTTGTCTAATTGACTACCAGCAGACATGAAAGGCTTCGCTGTTCCTGAAAGATTCAGCCAAATATCAGGATCTGCCTGAGCAGTATGTAGAATGGTCGATACCGTGCCAGAATCCAGTTCAGGAATACCTTGATAGAATGCAGGTGCTACTTTGCTCCACGCATGTTTACCTTTACGTTCCCAGCTTTTATCTTGAATAAAGGGCGCAATCCACAAGGCTTCAAGTTCTGAAATGTCAGCCCATATTTCACGGTTTTCAAAATCAACACCGTCTTGGTAAATGTTGCGAATTTCTTCATGTGCTAACCGTAGTTCAGCGATCATCGCTAATGATTCGGTATCAAGATCTTTAATCGAAATTTGATAACTTTTTACGGCTTGTTGCGCTATTGCAGCCTGATGATAAGGTAACAATAAAGTCGCAACAGCGAGGATCAATGCAATGGATAACGCTATCCATTTACCCTCTCGACCACCATCGTCACTGCGTACCATTTGAATGATCATTTTTCTGAGATCTCGACAACATCCACTTCAACAGGGTTTTCGTGCCCAGCATCAAAAACTAAATAGAAATCTGACTCTGGCTTGGTAAATTCAGCAATTGAACGCTTATCTGTCGTCACTTTCGCGACCAAGTTATCATCGTAATCATACATGTTGACGTCATAATCGATTGCTTTACTCCCGTCACTATAGCCCGCCTCACAAGCGACTTTGTCGCCTTCAAACCAACATGTCATTAAAGGGAAATGGGCACTTGCCGCAGACGAAAAAAGGACAGATAAAGACAGTGCAGAGAAAGATAAAAGTGACAGACCGATGTGTTTTTTCATGAAAACCTCAACAACGTTATAAACAATCTATTAATCGCTATAACGATTGTTATAAATACGTTTTATAAATAACTTTGATAAAAAATATATAACCTAGCTTGGCGCATCTGTACGCTAGCTAGGTTATCAATAAACAGAATTACTTCAGCATGGCTTCGAACGTAAAGTGAACATTCACGCTTGCAGTATCTGCTAATGGGTTGTTTTTCAACTCACCTTTATAGTTCGCTTTCATCAAATAGCGACCTGCAACGTCTGGTGTAAAGGTTACTTTGCCTTCGTTGTCGCTGATCACATCGATCTGTTCTTGTTGATTACGGTATAACGTACCTTCACGTGTAATTTCTGCTGTTACACCCTGCTGAGGTTCACCATTGAAGTAAAACTGGAAGCTAACCTCTTCACCTTCAACAATATCTGAAGGGTGTGTAATAGGCAGTAATTCAAGGTACTTACCATCCATTTCTAATGCTTTGTCAGTTGGCTTACCTACAGTTATGTAACTTTCGGCACGCGTAAAGCTAAGTTGGGTAACAACATCACGTGATTTTTCTGGCAATAATGTATCGCGCTCTGCTTTATTGGCTGGTGCCCATTTCACTGTATCGCGGCGACCTGCTTTGTATTGTGTGTAGTAACTTGGCACATTGTTAATTTGAACTTTGTGTGTGCCTTCTTCTTCAAAATAGAAATCAAAGATTGAACGACGTTTTCCGCGAATAACAAAGTTAGGACGCTCTTTACGACCATCTGGCATTACTACTTGCGCTGATTCACTACCTGCAGGCTTATCAAACACAAACGTGCCGTGTGACGCTGTAACGTCAAACGTTAGCCAATCACCACCTTCTTTCGACACTGTAAAGTGTGAAGGTAATACCCAGCGAGGGTGTGCATTCGCAGTTGCAGTAGCCGCTAAACCTGCAACAACAGTACAAGCCATGGTTAACGCTTTAAGCTTTTTATTAGTAAGCATCATGTTTTCTCTAATTCATTAATTTGATAATCACGTAAGCAACTTTTATCGAGTCCCTTACTTAAATTGCTTGTTACGGAAATTTTGAGTACGGTAAATAAAAAATGAGTTAACGCACTTTATAACTAATCGAGACATCGCCAGTTTCTTCTGTTGGCGCAATCTTATGAACAAATGCGGTATTGCTTAATTGCAGCTTCTGACGTAAATAATTTCGACCACCATGTTCACGAACAACTTCAGCATAAAAGGTATAGTCACCCTGCTCTACACGGTTACCTTGGTCATCTAAACCATCCCATACAAAGCGATATTCACCAGCCGGGCGGGTTGCCGATGTAACTGCATCAACCAGTTCACGATCATAACGACCCACTTTTCGCCACCAGCTGCGTAAATCTTTTAGCCACTCGTCTTTACCCACCCATAACTCAACGGTTCGTACTGATTTACGGTTCGCATCTTCAATCCATACAGCAACATATGGTCGGGCGTACATGGCGGTATCTATTTTAGGAAGCTCAAACTCAACCTCTATCTTTGCATTTTCAGGAATAGGGGCAGCTTGTATAACAAGGGGGAATACCAAAGCAAATGCAGCTATAAGCCGACTTTTTTTAATTCTTTGAGAAAAAACAGATGACATAACAAACCTTTTAAAATCATTACCAAATTACGTTTTTTGATATTAAGGAACAGCAACAAAGAAAATCAGCAACGATATAATTGAGCCAAACAACGTCCATTTAATTGCGGTATTGAACGTCTTCTTCTTTGGTACAAGTAAGCACACGCCGGTGAGCACAAAAAGCACCATCAATAACGCAGTAATATCGATGAACCACTTCCACACATCACCGCTATTTCGCCCCTTATGAAGATCGTTAAGAACGGCAACCAATCCATAATGTGATTTCTCGACAACCGCCTCTCTTGCTAACATGTCGATAAATACAGCAACGTTATAACCTGGTCCTTTATAGTCCATAGAGATCTCACCTTCGATCAGCTCTCCATCTTCTATTTCAGTGAAAACTTGTAGCGCAGAGGGCTTACCAGATAGCTGAGCATGCTTAGTTAGGTAGTCAACAATCGCAGGTTCATTAGGTACAAATGGACCTTTTACGGACTGGAATAAATCAGCAGGCAATGAAAGTACCTGTTCACGACTATCAGGTTCACTTTTCACGAAAATTTCAGGGCGATTTAGCGTTATTCCTGTCACAGAGAAAAACAGCACAACTAATAGCAAAGCCATCGAAATGTAAATATGTAGGCGACGAGCCCAAACCTGAACGGCTTTATTTTTTAACATCGTTTTATTATTTGATGACATGTAAACAGCTGCATCGTGACGTTGTATATTGAGTGCACACAACTTAATTGATAATCGTTTTCATTGGCATTCAATTTACATTATTTACTTTGGCGGCGTTTCCCTCCAACTTGTAACGAATAAAAAGCAAACTAAAACGGCAACCCTAAGGCTGCCGTTCTTATTTTCATCTTACCCAAGCGTCGCGTTAACGCTTAGCTTTGCATGTTACGGATCTGACTTAGGTACTTAACCCAACTTTTCGATGCCGAAGATGGGGTGATATTATTCGCTTGTTTCGCATGAATAATCGCCTTATCAAAGTTCTCTAACTTGTAATAAGCCCGAACTTTTGCCAATTCAACATCTGCTTGTTTATCTTTACGTTTAACCCGTTCTAATTCTGTTAAGGCTTTATGGTAATGCCCTTCTTGTAATAACAACTGCGCGAGTTCCCAACGGTATTTAGCGTTTAGCTGTGCTGCTTTCGACCACACCGCTATCGCCTTATCCCACTCCTTTGCTACCTGCCAATACATTGCTTGGTCAGATAATAATTTGGCATCACTGTACGCATTTTCTAGTTCATTGATGATCTGTGCGGCACGTTCTGGAATGCCTCGTTGGGCATAAAGCTGAGCCAATGTTTTCAAATCTTGCTGACGTAACGCCACGCCTTGATGTTTCGCTAATGCCAATGTATCTAATGCATCGTTAGAGCACCCAATACGCAATTGAATTCCCGCTAACTGCTGCCACCAAACGGTTTTATTGGGCTCAAGTAAAATCAAAGCATTTAAAGTCGGAATCGACGCTTTCCACTTTTTGAGCTGTAACTGAGCTCCAAGCTTAATCGTCAATGGCTGAATTTCTGCTTTTTTACTGAATACGCCATGGCGTTTCAATGCAGTTAGTACTTTAGGCCATTGCTCAATTTGATAATGTGTTTGCGCAATACGAAGCCACAATTCATCCGCTTTTTGAAATTCAGGTATCGCATGAGTGAGCGCGTAATAATGCGGTAAGGCGGCTTTAAACGCCTCTTCTGATAATAAAATATCGGCAAGCATGCGTTGAGTTACCCATGCTTGCTCATCGACTAATAGGTTACTGTTGACGGCCAATGTAAGATTCTGAATGGCTTTGTTTGTATTACCTTTCTGCCAATAGAAAATACCCAGCATTCGATTAACAAACGCTTTGTCATAAGATCGGCTCGGGTTTAAATCAGCCAATACAGCGATGGCTTCATTCAGTTTTTCTTCTTGCTGTAAATTATGTGCACGCTGCACCTTGCCGGCTGTAAATTGAGACAACTCTTCAGCACTGGCATTAACTTGCATGCACAGCATTAAAGTGAGGGCAATAACGACTTTCTTCATATTGATCATTGGCTTATCTTAAACTCCAATCTAACCGTCTGACCGACTTGTGCGATTGATTTACCATCAACGACTTTTGGTTGATATTTCCATTTACGCAGGGCTCGAACAGCTTCTTTTTCAAACAACCTTCGCGGTTTAGCATCAATTACATCAATTGTTGTAGGACGCCCCTGCGGATCAATCGTAAACGACAAAACAACATAACCTTCTGCTTTTTGCTTCATAGCCCGTGCAGGATAACGCGGTTCAACACGGTATAAAAGCATCGCTTGTTGATTTGCACCAAAGTCAGAAAAGGTCGGTAAATTAATGGCTAGCCCCGTAACCGCAGTGTCTAATCCTAAATTCGGCATTGATGGCACAGGGGTTGAAGTCGCAGATTGTGAACTTTTAGGTACAGCTTCAGGTGGCGGTTCTGGGGTTTCAGGCTTTTCTGGCACTGTTCGCTGACGGCGCTGCGCATCTTGTTCTTGTTCAACCATCACCATATCAAACGCGAGGTTCTGGCTTTGTTCTGGTGAACCTTGGTGGCCGTTATCGACCATCCATGCCATAAACGTAAACAAACCTAACGCGACAAATATCGAAATAGGCAACGCTAACACTAAGCGAAATACCGGTGTTTGAGATACTCCGGTTTGAAATACCGAAACAGATGTTCTAGCTGATACTGAATCTGATGCCATTAACGCTTCTCCGCAGCCAGTGCAATATTCTTCACACCCGCCCCTTTTGCCGCATCCATTACTTTAACCACAGTACCGTTATACGCATGTTCATCGGCTTGAATCACTAATGAAGCGTCTGGTTGTTCAAGTAACAAATGCTCTAGTACTGCTTGTACGCGTTCAGCATCAACTACACGCTTATCAATAAAAATGTCATTCGCAGATGTAACCGCAACAAAAATACCCGCATCTTTCTGGCTTACCACATTACTGGCTTGCGGACGGTTCACTTCTACGCCTGATTCGCGCACAAATGAACTCGTTACAATAAAGAATATAAGCATGATGAAAACAATATCGAGCATTGAAGTCATATCAATTTGTGCTTCTTCACGGGCTGAAGATGGACGGCTTAATCTCATTGCTGACTCCTTAATAATTTTTCTAACTTCAATTCACGCCAATAACAGGCTTTTGCCAAACGCGCATGAACAAACATCCCCGCTAGTGCCGCTACCATTCCCGCCATTGTCGGCAAAGTAGCTAGTGAAATACCCGATGCCATTAAACGTGGTTGGCTGCTGCCCTGTGTTGCCATTACATCAAAGACTGAAATCATACCTGTTACCGTGCCTAACAAACCAAGCATTGGACAAATCGCCACCAGCACTTTTATCAAGTTCAAATTTTGATTCAGTGCAGTACGTGCTTCATTCAACCAACCACTGCGAATTGCATGGGCATACCAAGAGGTTTGATCGTCACGCTGCTGCCATTTTTCTAGCCACACCCTTTTCTGTTTAGGGTAATAGCAATATAGGAATATGACTCGCTCGACAACTAACAACCAGCACAGTACAACAGTGGCAGCTAACCATAATAAAATGGGGCCACCTTGATCCATGAAGTGTGATAGCGAAAACCACCACGCTTCAAAAAGACTCGATTCCATTACGCTGCGCTTCCTACTTTTTCAGCTTGCTCTGCAACTAAACTAATACCCTGTTTTTCAAGAATATTGCGTACAGCATCTGCCTGAGTGCTCAGAATATTGTGTGCAAGCAACAATGGCATAGCAGAAATAAGACCAAGCACCGTTGTAACTAATGCCGTTGAAATACCACCAGCCATCACTTTCGGGTCACCATTACCAAATTGAGTAATAACTTGGAATGTTTCAATCATGCCAGTAACTGTACCTAACAAACCTAACATTGGTGCCAATGCCGCCAATAGCTTTAACATAGACAGCCCTTTTTCGAGCTCTTGTTGTTCATCAACAATAGCTTCAAGAAGACGTAATTCTAATGCTTCGACACTACGTGGCTGTTCTTTTATATTTAAGTCAGCTTGGTTTACGCCAAGGCTATACACGTTCAATATGCGGCCTAGTGGGTTATTACCCGGCTCATTGGGTCTTTTAAGCTGTGCTTTTATTTTCTGGCGAATAATGAAGAGTTTCGATCCGCGGAATAAGGTGATAATGGCACCAATCGCAAGTAACCCTAAAATCACTTTACCCACAACCCCACCGTGTTCTAAACGATCTTTCAATTCTGGCGCATTCGCTAACTGTTCAAGCATGACGCCACGTGAAGGATCGACCACCACAGACATAATGCCCACTTGCGACATCGATGCTAAACCCGATAAAACCGGACCATTTACAGGCTGTTTCAAATACGGTTTAGCGACAATGCGATCACCATTCCATGCTAGATAACCTTGTTCACCAATCAGACCCATGCTACCTAGACGATAGGCATTGATGTTAGCTTGATGACCATCAGCATTAATGAACGGAACAGAAACGGATGCCAGCTGTGCGCTTGCCTCAATTTGTTCAACCATGCCTAACCATAAACCGTTAAGCTGAACCATCGATGGCAGTGCTTTTGCATCGACTATTTGATCAATAACAGGGGCGTATTTCGCACGATCCACCACGGTTACCGATGCCTCAAGCTCTTGATGTAAATCTTTAGCGGCTTGTCGAACCACACCGAACAGTTCGCCTAAACTGCCCGTTTCTAAACGCAATTGTTCTTCTAATATCGCTAGGTTATTTTCATTCTTACTGAATGTTTGGCTTAGTTGGTCGGTTTCAGTTTGCAACTGAACACGCTGTTTGATCAAAGCATCACGCTGGGCGCGAATAGATTGTTCTGTTTGCTTAAAACCCGATTCCCGTTGCACATTATGCGCACCTTGAATACGTTGGGCTTCTTGCGTTGCATCCACTAATGTTGAGGTAGCAGATGCCGTAAAAGGCAAGCTGAATAAACATAATGCAGCAACTAACGTTTTCATTTTCATTTTTACTTACTCTCTTCGTTAGTTGATGCGGCAAGCTTTACAGAAACAGGTAACGTAATAAGGCTTGGCGCTGTTTGCTTACTTGCGATTGCGAAGGCTTTATCTATTGAAGAGGAATCACTATTACTTAACCCCTGCCACTGGCGTTGCTGTTCATTCCATGCCCAGTAATGCGTTCCATCAAGGCTACGTGCAACCAATGAAATTCGACCAAGGTGAAGTAAATCAGCTTCAATGTTTTGCTGATCCGGCAAAGCAATTTGACCTTGATACACGCCCAACTTAGTGCCGTAATCCATCTCGATTTGATACGCTTCTAAAATACGGCGGTATTTTTCAGCATCACTAATATCAGCTTTACCCATCATCAATTCTAACTTTTCGATACGCGCTAAACGTTGCTGATGTTTAATGGGTTTATCTTGGGCAACAATCGTCTTTAATCCTTCGATCATGTTATACATCAGCGGTACAACACCCTGACGTGTTTCTTTTATACCGTGAATTTGCTGGTTTAAACTTGCTGTTTCTTGGTTTTGGTTATCAACCAAACGCGCTAAATGATCACGATAAACAGCCAGATTTTTGACCTCTTCCTGTAACTGCTCTATTTCAGCTTTCATCGTGAGTGCAGCTTCAGCGCTGCGATCGACTTTTTGCTGGCTATAAGAAGAGGTTAAGTTTGTTTTGCTTTCAATTGCACGAGCGGCATCAAGGCTATTAGCATGAACACCCGCTGTAATGCTGAGTGCTAAGAATGCCAAAGTAGGTTTTATTATGTTCATAGCGTTCATCAATCATTGTATAAAGAGTAAAAATAAAAAAGCACTCTAAGTAGAGTGAGTATTAATAAGAAAAAACGGAAAAAGGGGAAAGCGTTAACTTTCCCCCATATCATTTAACTAGTAACGGAACTGAAGCGTTGCCATGTAGTTACGACCTTCGCCAAGCACGGTCTTTGTTTGACTGCCACCCGCTAGGTATTCTTTGTCGAATATGTTTTCAACATTGAATCGAGCAATAATGTCTAGATTCTCATCATACTTAACGGTATGTGCAACACCTGCATCGAAACGTGTGTAAGCATCTTTTTTGTATGTGTTCTTCTCATCACCAAAGCGCTCACCCACGTAGATAGCACCTAGGTTTACGTCTGTGTTATTTTCAAACGAGTAACGCGTCCACACGTTAGCAGAGAACTCAGGAACATCAGCAGGACGGTTACCATCAATAGAAGCATCAAATTCGTCTTGGATTTCAGCGTCTAAGTAAGTCATTGAACCGCTTAACGAAAAGGCCTCTGTTACATAACCCATAGTGCTTAATTCAGCACCACGGTGAACTTGTTTACCCGCCTGCGTTGTTTCAGATTCGAAATCAGGGTTAGTGATATCTTGAGAGATCACTTTGTTTTCTTGAGTAATTTCAAACACTGCGCCCGATACGAACAGCTGGTTGTCCATCAATTCCCACTTAGAACCTAGCTCGTATAAACGGCCTTTAACAGGGTCTAATGCTTTACCATTGTTGATATCTTGATCATCATCAATCGGATCTTTTGGCTCAAAGCTTTCAGAGTACGTAACGTAAATCGAACCGTTCGAGGCTGGGTGATAAATCACACCAGCTTTAGGTAAAACATTGTTGTACGTATCTGTATCATTTTCTTCACGGTCGAAACGTAAACCAGCAAGTACTTGCCATTGGTCGTTGAACGTAATCATATCTTGTACGTAGATACCGTATGAATCACGCTCGGTCGCATCGCCTTTTTTACCATTGTGGTAATCTAACCCAGATGGTTTTTCAAGCGGCTGCCCTACTGTCGCTGTTTGCCCTCTGATTGAATCGCGCTGACTTGAATAGTAGTAACCTAACCAGTTTGCACCTATCAGCATTTGGTGGCTTACACCCAGTGCATCAAACTCACCCACTAAATCGATGTAAGCGGTATCAAACTGCCAGTTATCCCAACGATCGTAACCTTGGTACTCATAAGTACCCGTTGCCGCGTTATACGTATCGGGTTTAGAGAAGCTTTCGGTATCATGACGTTCGAAGTCTTGATGGTTGTAACCACCTTTAATGCTCCATACGCTTGATAGTATTGCAGCAACATCGAACCCAACATTTTCTACATCGTTTTCAATGTTTGACCATTGCGCATCCCAAATGAAATCACGGCCAAGTACTGGCTTACCGTCAACAATGTAAGCACCAGAATCAACGCTGCCGTTGTCATTCGTTTTGTCGTAATGGAAAGACACAGTTACATCGTCGTTTATATCGTAATCAACAAATAGACCACCCACAAAACGTTCAGTCGAAGGCGTACTGCCATCGCTGTATGAACGCCATGAGTCATAACTTTGCTTAGAAACAACGGCACGTGCACGTAATGTTTGTGCATCGTTTAATGAACCACTCACATCCGCAATAGTGCGAGATTCATTATTTGAACCAATATCTTGGCTTACGCGTACTTGTGTTTCGTAGGTCGGTTTTTTAGACACCATGTTCACAAGGCCGCCTGGTGCAGATTTACCGTAAAGCAAACCAGCAGGGCCTTTTAATACTTCAACGCGTTCTAATAATTCAATTGGTTGGCGATAATGAGACCAATGCTGCTTACCATCTCGTAAGAAGCCGCTGCCGCTGTCTAGAGAGAAGCCACGTAACGAGAAGCTCTCGCGGTTTCGGCTTACGCCGCCAGCTGAAATACTGGAATCATTCTTCAGTACGTCACCTAATGTGCTTGCACGTTGTTCATCGATAAGCTGCTCATCGATAACAGTAACTTGTCCCGGAGTTTCTAGTTGTGTTGCTTCTACTCGCATTGCTGTCGAGTTGGTATCAACTTTAAAGCCATAATCTCGGCCTGTAACAACCATGTGCTCATCTGTTTCTGAGGCTGTGTTTTGAACTTCGTTTTGTGCTTGAACAACTGGCGCAGCTAGAATTGCGCCAATCAATAAAGTCAGGTGACTTTTAAAAAACATATTCCGTTATCTCCAAATATTTCAATGAGGTATTCAATTTCTCTTAGTGAACTTAAGTTCGTTATATTTATTGAGAAACTAAACGAATGACCCATTACTGCCGTTACCGGCGACCACTGCTAAATTCGGGATGGAATATAAGTGATAATTGTTAGCATTTGCATTTAATTTACATTCTTTGCATTCGTAAAGTTATGTAAATGCCATATTTTTGGCTAGGAAGGCATAAGAGCGGAAAAGTGATTGGAAGCGCGGAAAGACGTCTAAATGGCTATAAAGCCAAACTCATATTAAGTAAGTTCTTTTAAAACAAAAGCTTGAAAATATCGATTATTATTCGAAAAGTGAAAGGAGTGCTAATTATCATTAATCTTGCGCAAAACTGGACGGAGAAAGGCGGAATTTTAAATTTTGATGCTAAATACTTTAAAAACTGCAGTGAAATTGAAAGGAGCTTACAGAGCAACACAACGTTCGACGCAAAAAAAGGAATGACGCCCATTTAATGGAGCAACATACCGTTAACAAGATAAGCTCTTAGTACTTTCTATCCAGGAAACAAAAATGTCAAAGCTAAAAAACATTGTAAAAGTAATTGTTGGTATTGCATTTCCACCACTTGGTATATTGATGATTATGCTTTGGGGTATGAAGAAATTAAGCCCTGAAGTTCGTAAGAAAGCGATGATCGGTGGCAGCGTGTTAGTTGCTCTGATTGCAATTATTGTAGTGGTAACCAAGCCTACCCAAGAAGAACTTGCAACTGAGGCGGGATTCGCAACGGCTCAAGAGTATGAAGATCATATGAATAAACAGAAGGCCATTGAAACTGCACGCAGAAAAGAACAAAAGGATATTGAAGCAACTAAAGCTGCAGATCCAATGAGCGGACATTTGGATAAACTAGAAATTAAATCCACTAGAATTGAATTACTCCCAGGTCAACGAGTGGACGTAAAAATGGTAACTTTCTACTCCAAGAACGGCGTTAAAAGCTACCTTGCTATGTACGAAGATGGAAGTATTGGCGAGTACTGGGATATCAATGGCATCACGCTTGATGATGATGACCGTGCTGATGTTATAGAATTACTTACTAAACAAGTCAGCGGCTTAGAGAGAATGATCAGCAAAGATTATTCAGCACTACCAATTGGTGAATGTGTAGAGCAAGGTTCCAAAAAGTATAGTAAGCAGGTTGGTTTCAAAGTGTGTAACAATAAAAGCGGAAAATATATAGTAAGTTGGTTTACATTCGGCCTTCAAGATACTTACTTTCAGTATGAAGCCGATGAAATAGCTCAACCTAAACAGTACCTTGCTAACTTACAAGCAGCTACACCACCACAAAATGCTTATATTCTTCTTCAGGAATACCATAAGCAACGCTCGTCAGTAGAGTTATTTTAAAGTGTACTAATTTATACCTGATCTGACAGCTACCCACTTTGTGCTTGGTGCCTGTCAGATTGAGTCTGGGCTAGATTCTTTTCAATCCAGATTTATGTCCCATCTTCTATTGTCTCCATTTGCGTTCTGCCATAGTACATTTTTCCTCGATGCGAGCCTTCCGCGCCATTAGAGATAGCTTTACTTTTCACATTTGCACGCAACTTTGGATAACTTATGTTAAGGCAAACTCAAACTAATAAACTAATAAACTAATAAACTAATAAACTAATAAACTAATAATGAATTTTTGCATTAACTTGTAATAAGGCAAAAATGAGTAAGCGATTTTGCTAATTTAGCAATACAGGAATTAACTCAGGTATGGTGAAGACACCTTCACGGAAGACAAATCTGAATATGATACGCCTTCCTTTTTGTGGCCAATTTCACTCTACCAGTACAGCTTCATACTAATACTAACTTTCAGCTAACTATCAGACACATTTCATTAGTCACTCGACTAAACTCCATCTTGGTAAATAGTGAATACTCTCGCTTTGAACTAAAATTCAGCGATAGTTTCACATGGGAAAATACTTATTTAGCACGCACAATATTCTGCAATAAAAGCCCTAGCGCTTTGTGTTTAAACTTAGTGTGTTTTTGAGCGACTTCCGTTACATCTTGATTGATAATTAAAGGGTGCGATTTATGACCAAGTGGGTGCAATCCAATTGGTGTTTCGCGTAAAAGGGTTCCCACTTTATAAGCATACTTCAGTACAGAATCAGTTTTACTCATACAATTAATGAACTGTGTATGTGGATGGAGTTCAAATATCGTATTCCACAATTTTGAGCCAGATGACACAGCCCCAGCGAGTAAGTAACATTGGCTCACTTTATTTGCTGGTAGCTTATCAAGTGTATGATGAATAATCCGTGCACCTAAGGAGTGGCCCATAAGAATACATCCGTCATAGCCTTTTTCTACATCTAACATTGCTGCGAGTTCAGTTCCTACAATCGCTGTTTCAGTAAATGCTTTTCGCCAGTGTCCTGATACTTTATTGGCCGCAACTAAGCTTACTGCTCCTAATTTTTTTAGCATTGAGTTTTGATTATTAATACTTGGTGCAGCCTTAATTAAACCCTCATCAAAAACAAGATCACTAATATTGCCAGCTCTCCATTGAACATGGATAACCTTGTTCAATGGGTAAAGCTCATCAACAACTTCAAGCCAATCCGATACATCATTACCCTTTCCTGATAGGAAGCCATTAATAACGAATACTGCTGGGCTATTTCCTTCTCGAATGGTATGTAATTTTACAGCATTACCAGTCATCTTATTAGAGTCATTATTTTTCAATTCGGTATTTTTCCCGATCAAATCAGTCTGGTAAAGCGACGCTTTTAATGTCTTAATCTTTTGAAAAACCATCTATTTCTCTTTATCTGAAAATGTGCTTCTAATTTTGAATATGGTTGAGATAACACAGACTAAAAATATTAGGAAGATAAACAATCCAATAACCTTGAACATACTCCTAACCTAAAACGCGTTGAAAGATAAAGGTAACAACTGCCATCGATGCTATACCAACATTAATTAATAGCACTTTCTTTTCATGGCTTCGTTCGGCTTTAAATCTCAGTTCCATTTCTTTTTTCTGTTTAGCATGTGCTTCGTCTATGGTTACAAGTATCTCTCTTTTTAATTTTCTTGATGCATTTTCAATTCTTTCATCAAGTAGGTCTAGCATGGGCTCTAGCTGCTTAGTACTTAAATCTAAACTCTGTGTCTTTTCCACTACAGCTTTAGCTTCAGTCGCGGATGCATTAAATTTATCGAGGGCTGATTCAATTTTATCTAACATTATTTACTCTCGGGTTCATTAACAAATGCACCTTTCCTATCGGGTAAGCTTTCGCAAATTGTTAAGTTGATAGTAATGAACTCATCCCACGAAAACTGGTGAGAGTAGTGAGTTCGATATTGCAACTCAACACGGCAAATGTCGGGTCTTTGATCATAAATTTGACAACGTTTGGTATCGTTATCAAGGTGACGGCAAATACCATCACCTCTATCTAGTGGTTGAGTAATCTCCGACAGGTGAACATTGGCACAGCATTTCCCGCACGCATTGCACGGGAACGGTTTTAAATTCTGTGAGTCATTACGGCTCTCACTTACATTTAGCATAAGCTCTTCAACCAGCTTCGGGTACTATCTAAATTACCCGCTTCAAATGGTAACTCAATGCCACGTCTTTCGACTTCTTGTGTGAGGATCAATCCCTTTTCATATTCGCTGTTTACCGCAACTAAGCTGTCCGTGAAACGCGTCATTTCTTGTGGCGCTAAGTTAAATTCCAGCGCTGCTAACTCTATCAAATAACGATCTAATTCTGCGTTTACTTTTTGAAAGTATTCCAATGTTCTACGCGCTTCACTTTTGAATTGATCGAGGAAGTTCCATACCTTTTGCATCATTTCACTATGATCTAAAAAGTACGTGATACCTAACGTCATTAAGCCCGTCGCAATCGCACTAACAAATGCCGCGAGTTCTGAGCCCAATGGGAATGTCATTATGGTAGCAAGGTGTTGGTTTAAGAAAACGCCCATGGCTACAGCAACACCTGTCGACAGAATACGAGTGACTTCACGTGCCAAGTCACCAGCAGATAATTGGCTTGGATTAAAGAACACCATTTTTGCTGCTGATACTAGGCTAGTCCACATTTCACGGATCAGCTTACCAACCAATTTCTGAGTGGTAAAAAAGATGTTCATTACTGTGGTAGTTAAACTAGATAATACGCCACCAATCGCACCATCTTTAAATTCGGTAAGAATATCTTTAAACCTGGCTTTAATGCGCTTCCAGATATCCGTTGCCATGGTTTTGAGGCGTTCGAGAAAACGCTCTAACGTAAAGTTACCTTGTGAATCTTTATAGAGCGATGGAATGTGTTCTTTCAGTTCAAACCACACTTCGGCCAAAATCATGCCCAATACTTGGCGCATACCCATTTTTAAACCTGATTTAGCAGATTCTAAGGCTGTGCTTTTAAGAAACTTACTACTGGTGTAATACTTGGCATTGATTTGACCATCATATTGTTGGCGAGCTTGCTTATCTGCTTCGCGCATCTTGTCATGTTCAAGATTTTCTAGTACTTCAATGTGCTCTTTATCTTTAGCGATTTTATCTTCAACTTTGCGCTTTTCATGGCGCTGTTCTGGCGTTGATGTTGGCATCATCACAAGCTTTTCTTGGCTCTGTTTGATCCGCTCTTTTTTTGTTTCAACAGTGCGCGGTAATACATCCCCTAAAAAATCATCCATGGAATGCGCAGATTTAAGATTATTGATGTACGAATGAGTGGATTGAAAGTTTGAGCTTTGGTTAGCAAGTTCAACCCCATCTAGACCAGCTAATACTCGCCCAGCGTCATTGTGTACTTCATGCGATGCGATAATATGATCAAGTTGACGGTTTTCATTTATCGCCATATTTTGATCACGATACGCATCGTAAAGATTGCCTTCTTGTTGCCGCTTTTTATCTTCTGCACCTCTGCTTTTGTAGCCCGCATCTGAATGGTAATTATCGATTTTTATCGCTTTGCCTTTACTATTGAACACCTGATTTCCATCAGTCCCCACTTTCGTCGGTTTATACGCACCTCGGTTTTCGTATTCCTGTCTTACCTGTTCAGAAAGGTAAATATCGGATTCACCTTTGTGGTGCTTACGCACATTATGGACGGTAGCAACGTCACCCCCTTTTTTATCTTCAAACAGTAAGAAATCGAGTCCAAAAGAGCTCACTAAACTTTGTATGACGGTTTTATTGAGCTCTTCTGTTAAATGAAAGTCGGTACGAACAGATGCAGATGTTGCAGACATGAATAAAATACTCCAGAACTAAAAAGGTGGCGTGTATAGCCACCTTTAAATTTTTATTTGAATTGTTTTGAATCAAATTTCGCTTTTGCTAGCACTTCATCAATAGCTATAACATTAATAACTTGCATGCCATTTTTGTCTGTTTCAATTTCAACAACGTTGTCTTTATTTACAACAACTTTACCGTTCTCATCAAACTTAGGCTTAAATAACGGAGTGGTAATAATATCCGTTAGAATTGCGGCAACTTGGTAACCATTCTGAATGATTTGAATAAGATCATTTTCAAATGCTTCAATATTAGTACCGATTTTTAACAACTGTTCCATCGCTTTTAAGCTATCGAAGTAACCTAGGAATACCTTATAAATGCGTTGTGTCTCAGTAAAAATTTGGTCAACATAGTCGCGCGTTTTATTCAGCTGATTGCGACCTTTTGTCATTTTTGAAATTGCATCTTCAACTTCATCTCGTGTTTTTCGAGCGTCACTCAATGCTTCTTCTGCGTGCGAAGCAAATGCCCAACCTGCAATTGCCATGATAGGAGCAGCAACCACACCACCAAGCACCATTGCACCACCCGCCATACCAAAACCACCAGCAGCGAGTGAGCCACCTCCAATCGCAGCCATTGTCGCGTTATACGCAGCCGCACCAGACAATGCAGCTATGGGTGTACCAGTAGAAGCCGCCGCCAGTGCCATTACACCACCATACACCGCATAAGCAGCCGCAGCGCCAGCAACACCTGCACCAGCTACTTTGCTTACATATGCGGTTGTTGATAACGCCAAGCCATCTATTTTATCTAGCTTATGCTGAGGGAAATCAATCACGAGATCTTTAGAATTAGCTTGGTTGATTTTTTCTAATAACTTATCTGCAATGGTGCGAAACTCTTTAAAATCCTCACCGACTTTAAGCTGAAGTTCACCCAATTGAGTAAGACTATTACTAGTACGTTCGTTTACTTTATCGAAAAGTTCTTTTTCAGTTTCGTAATCGCTTTTTGCCGATTCTAAAATATCATTGGCTAGTGATTTGTCTTGATAACCGTCATAGCCTTTTTTCGCGCCATAACTTGCAACCGCTGCAGCTGCACCCGCGAGAATAAATGGTAGTGGCATAATACGTCCCTTTTTGTTTACGTTAGTTTTATTAGTTCACTCTCCAATTGCTTTAAAGGTCGCAAAGAGTAGTGATCTTTTTAGGTATGAGTTATTTTGAAATGAATAAATCAGTTATTATTAAGTGATTTAATTCATTGCTTAAGTTAACTTTTTATATTTATATCTATTATTCGTAACTTATATTCCAAACATCGCAACCAAAGCCTTTCACCCACATTTTTAATCTTAATGAGTCTATGACTGTGGCAGCAATCGTATAATGTTCATCAAATTCTTCGACTGTCTGATTTTCTGCAAGCGGTGTTTCTAACAAGTGATAACCTGCTTGTTTAGTAATACAAAATACAATTCTGCACTTTTTACCTTCACCAAAACCGAATCGCCCATCAGCATCATATTGGCTTAACCGAAAACCTTTAGGGCGCTCAAAACAAAAAGTAGATACAGTCGCCTTGGTGATCCGATGAATAGCTAAAGCACGCTCATTGTCATAACCATCAAACCGACACACCAGATACATCCGACAACCTTGCTGTGCAAGACCTAACGGCATAACAACTGCTCTACGTACTGCATGCTGCGCATTTCGATATTCAACATCAAGCAGTCTATCGTTGTATAAAGCTTCACTCACCGATTTAAACACATCGTGGTCTAATGTTGGTGCTAACAAAGGCTGAGTCTCACTCACTACCCTTACCTTTTTCAACCAATCACGATCTTTAGTATTATCGTCTGTTGGGTTGAGCTTATACCTCGCTTCCAAGAAGAATCCATCTAACGATGCCATTACGCTTGAGGGTAATAGATTTGCTAAGTAGTCCTCAGCCATACTCAATAATAACGCCTCATGGGAACTAAGATTAGGTAACGCTAAACCTTCCCCACTTTTGTTCCATGAATAGCCATAAGGCTTGCCACGTTCATCACGAGTAATATTAAAATGTTCACACAGTGTTTCTAAGTTGCGCTGTATCGTTCTTATATCTCGCTTAATACCAATACTTTCTAGCTGTTCTCGCAATTCACTTGCCGTTACTTTTCTGGAGCGAGGTATGCGTTTTAGCAATTCAAACGCTAATGCTACTGACTCCTGTGTACTTGATCTTTTAGCCATACTGCTCAATCTGACCTATCACCACAAAGTAGGAAATACTCTACATCGTTGGTTGCTAAAATTATTATCATTATGGATGCGACATAATGCGACGCACATTATACACCAAACAAAATGGCGTACCATAAAAACTTATATGTATAAAAATGAGAAGAAATCACAGATGAAATGATTAATGCTGTATCAAAAAATAGAATCTGCCACCAATAAAAAACTATTGGTATAACAACAGAATAAAAGCACGAAGACTTGGGATGGTAATTCTTCCCCAGCACCATAAGAAGGGATGTAAAACGCCACGTTATACAGTGCGACGTGAAGCTGAAATTGTGAACATAATTACTTCCCTATGTATTCCATTATATAGAAATACTAAAGGAAGTTGACTATGCAACCATACTCAATCGCTCGGTAGCATCGAAAATTCTTGCTCATAGCTCTGTTGTTTGAGCCAGCGGCCTAATTTTACAATAGCAGGTTGTTTTTCCCGTGTTTTCTTGTAAACAAAATAAAAATTATCGCCGGTAAGTAGTTCATGCATAGGAATACGAACAAAATTATGTTCACGATCATGATCTGTCATTAAGTAATTATTAATCAAGGCAATACCATGATCATAGCGAGCCGTTTCGACAGCCAGCAACATATGACTAAAGTGATTTATTTTGGCATGCTCCGGTAATTCAAATCCTCCACTCTTAGACCAGCGTAACCAGTCTTCACCTAGATCTTCACCAAAAGACGAATATTGCACCGAAAGCAAAGGATGCTGCCATAACGTATCGGGAAGTGGTTTATCTTTGATCTGTTGCCAAAGCTTATGTCCACATACTGGATAGAGGCGCTCAGCATATAGAAATTGGCTAACGAAGTTACGTTTCGGCGGATTCACGGTGATAAAGCAATCAGCGACCGAATCAGTGCAGTCCGGCTCATCTGCTACCATATTCAAGGTTAATTCAATTTCTGGATGTTGTTTACGTAAATCGTCTAATCGTGGGATCAACCATTTTACTGCCAGTGAGCTGTATAACGCCAAGCGAATTTTACCCGATTTACCTTCTCGGATTTGTTGGCTTACATTCGATAAAGACCCCAATGACTGATTGACCTCATCAAAATAACACTTACCAACCTCGGTCAATGAGAAAGATCGCCCCTGACGATTAAACATAGCTTCACCTAGATACTCTTCCAGCAACTTAACCTGATGACTAACCGCACTCTGAGTCACATTTAGATGATCGGCCGCTTTTGAAAAGCTGTTTAAACGAGCCACCGCTTCAAAGCATTGTAGCGATCGCAAAGGAGGTAATTTCATTATTAGTTTGGCTCATACTTAAAACAATTATTATCATTATACATAATAATTGCTCATAGGCTATATTACTAAGCATCACCAAACAGGAATTAAAAAGGATCATAGAATGTCGACACAATTATTTAATATGGTACGTACATACTTGGCATATATCCAACCGATAGCACTAGGATCAAGATATATCATTGGTGTTAAGCTGCAAAATAATAACTTACATATCAAAAGAAATATTATACATTAATAAAATTCTATCTTTCAAAAGTGACCCGTTTCTTTCTACCATCACTTACCGACAATAATATAGGCGGAATGATTCATCTCGTAACCAAACTTGGTTCACGCATCACAGAAAAACAACTTAAATAAAACAGGCGAATTTTACCATCATACAACCATTCAAATCAAAAAACAGTAGCAACACAGAGGAATACTAATTATTTTCATGACGTTAGAGATAAAACAAACAAACCGTTAATGGCTAGATACAAAGAAACAATTAAACAAAACAAATATAACCCAATAAGATTAGTAGAATTCAATAGGTATTGTGACTCTCTTACAATGGAAAATTAAGATTATAGAATACGCAATCCTTTAAATAAAGCAACCACCTTTAGTTGCTCATAACTTCAACTCAAACCCTAGCGCATTGTTTTTATGATAACAATCACAATAATATTTATACATAATCATTAACAACCACCACCAACAGGAGTTTACGTAAATTAAATCACAGCAATTCATTACACTCACTGCACATGGGTTTAAATTTAACAATAAACGAAATATTACATTTATCAGAATATAGCATTACTAACAGATACTAAAACCAACATATATGAAAACAGTGTAAGCATACCCCAGAAAAAAACTGCGTCGCTAAGTTATTCTGGGGCAAACCAATTTAGTGCTCAGGCTTACTTGGGTAAACTCTAACTATAAGAGCATCATGGTTGAATACGCGTAAATCGCACCTTTTTAATTAGGCCGTCTACTGACAGTTTTTCTGCCCTATCTGCTTGAAAATAGTAGGGGTTGAGTGGCATGGCACTGTTCTCTGGCCTCGCGTAATAAAGCTCGGCAGGTTTTCCGTCACTTTGCTGGGCATAAAGGTAACCAATCAATGCGTGCTCGAATTGATGGTAGCCATTACCCCAGTGGAATGCTTTAGTCGATTTCGGGTTGAGCCCCACACCACCATAAACATGATCCACCCAAGCATCCATAAATGTAGGTAGAGTATATTTAAGCGTATCTTTCATCGACCCATCAACAAGCGAAACCGTCATCGCTGCTTGATCTAACTCAGCCCACTCCCACGAAGAGCTGCCATTAGAGTATTTCCTGGATTTCCATGCTGGAATTGATGAACCTTGCCATTGATACTTCAGTTCATCAGAGAATAAGTGCTGTACCACCTCGAAATTTTGTTGATACTGCGCTTGTTTTAGGGTGTGCTTCATACCCTTGAACCCACGCTGAACCCAGTCTGAATTATCAAGCAGTCGCCCACTTAAATACGTCATCCAGTATGCCTTAATAGTATGGCCAAAATCATTATGTTTGGCGTCCAGCATCATTACCGCTTTATGATGTACAGCACCATAAAAGCGCTGCTCTTCATTGGAGTGATAATCTTCTAGTAACACCTGTGTTAGCCATCGTAAATCCTCTTTCCATTTAGCTTCTACGGGTGCAGGAAGTAACGGGGCAACAAGTAATAAATAACCGTTAATTTGATCGAGTTGAGCGACGAGTTCTCTCTGTTTCGTACTGTATCCATCACCATCTTTTAACACCCATGCTAGCCCCCGATTATCTTTAAGGCGGTATTTATCAAAAATGAATGCCTGCTGTTTTATGAGTACTTGTTCTACCTTAGGGTCTTGCGTCAAATAGTAATACATCGCTAAACCAACTAATGCATAAGCTTGATCTTGAGAGGTACGCTGTTGCCAATCAAGCCCTGGCTTACCGTTTTGTGTATAGCTAACAAAACCACCATTTTGCTTATCTTGCAGATAGTTAATCAAATAGTACGAGCCCTTCTTTGCAAGCTCTAATGCCTGCTTATCTCCAGTGAGGTGGAAAAGGACTCCATAGGCGTAAGTTTGGCGCGACTTCATTCGTGTATATTCGCGATTGAAGTCCGGACTTATCCACCCCATATTTAATTCAGAACAGGGATGTTGTGCGTCCAGTATGGTGCCATCGTCACAACGAAAGGTCGGAAAATTTCCAACAGGAATCCCTTGTGCACTCTCCATCATCCAATAAGGTGCTAGGCCTTGAGTTGCATGATTTAACCAATCGTCACCAGAAGGAGTCAGTGGAGATGTGTAGCCAGTGAAACTGACTGTCGCGAGCATTAACACAAAAAATTTATGATACATAAAACCACTATAAATCATTGAATTTAAATCATTATAATCAACCCTACCCTCACACTTTGCCAACGTAATCACATCCCTTAATATTGGTTAAACGCATAACAGCAACATAAATTAACTCAGGCATAGAAAAATTGCTTAACGGCGTGCCCTGTCTTAACGGTGTAAATCATTTACGATATGTATCAACACATGTACAAAGCTTAAGGTAGGGCTTGATTTGAAAGGTACTGTTTATTAGTATGAATTACATGACATATTTAGCTACGTTCACTCACCCAGTTTGTTGCTGCTGTAATCATTTTGATTTACGGCGGCCTGTGTGTAGCTATTAATTAGCAAAAAATTATCACATTACTTCGAGGCCGCTGATGTTTTTCATCTGCGGCCTTTTTGTATTTAAAGGAATAAAATATGAGCCAACCAGAACTTCTACTATTCGACACGATGGCACGCGAACTACGCCCATTCAATTCCATTCGGGCAAATAAAGTGGGGCTGTATGCTTGTGGCCCGACCGTTTATGACTATGCTCACGCAGGCAATTTGCGAACCTATCTTTTTGTGGATGTATTACGGCGCACACTTGAGATAAATGGCTATGAAGTGAATCACGTTATGAACATCACCGATGTTGGACACTTGGTATCTGATGCCGACACCGGTGAAGACAAGATGGAGAAAGGGGCTCGAAAACAGAATAAATCGGCCTGGGAAATAGCTCAATTTTTTGAACAAGCCTTCTTCGATGATCTCAAGCTGCTGAATATCTCAACGCCTTCTGTTACTTGCCGTGCGACGGAGCATATTCAAGAACAAATTAAATTTATCCAAGAGTTAGAAACCAAAGGCTTTACCTATCAAACCTCTGATGGTGTTTACTTCAACACCGACAGATTAGCCGACTATGGCAAACTCGCCAGACTTGATAAACAGGGATTGGAAGCAGGGATTCGAGTCGAAATGGCAGAAAAGAGACACCCTACCGATTTTGCTTTATGGAAATTCAGCGGTGATAAGCCACGACAGATGGAGTGGCAAAGCCCTTGGGGTATTGGTTTCCCTGGTTGGCACATTGAGTGTTCCGCCATGGCAGAAAAATACCTAGGAGATGTATTCGATATTCACGTTGGCGGTGAAGACCACATCCCAGTTCATCACACTAATGAAATAGCGCAGTGCCAAGCGAAAAATGGTCATGTTCAAGCCAATTATTGGCTGCATGGATACTTCCTACAATTGAAGAAAGAGAAGATTTCTAAATCAGGTACTTCACTACGGTTGGACGCTTTGGTCGCAAAAGGTTATGAACCAATGGCGTATCGTTATCTTACTTTGACTAGTCATTATCGCAGCCATCTGAGCTTCACGTGGGAAGGGTTAAGTGGAGCACAGAAAGCTTTGCACAGGTTACGTAACAAAGTGGCATTGTTACCAAGTAACGGCAACGTCGATGAAAGTTACCGCGAATTATTTATGAGGCACATTAACCGAGACCTCAATATGCCTCAAGCACTTGCTTTAGTTTGGGACATTTTGAATAGCGAACTACTTCCAGAAAACAAGAGAGCGACAGCTTTATTCTTCGACCGTATTTTAGGGTTGGATATTCATAAAATCGAAACGGTTGAAATACCAGAACATATTTCAAGACTGGTGGAGTTAAGAACACAGGTGAAACGGCAAGGAAATTTTAAAAAAGCCGATGCGATTCGTAATCAAATACATGACTTAGGTTATCAGGTTAATGATTCAGGCGATGGTTCAACAGTAACAATACGCTCATGACTTTCTTCATTGCACTTCGCACCGTGGTCAGCAGGCAATACAGCTGAGATTTTAGCGATAGCGTTTAAAGGTGAGTCAGTGAAAATATTGCTGACTCAATCAAGGAAAAACGTTTTGGAGCTTGATCTGACAGATTCCAACTTATTATGCTTGAATTCGTTTAAAGCAACACACGCCAGTGTGATCTTGTTTCACCATGCACTCATTAATCAATTTATCTTTTAACTCTAAACGCGCTCGACGCAGGCGCGCCTTGGTAGCAGGAAGACTCAACTCATTACGTTTAGCGTACTCAAGCTGAGTTAATCCATTAAGATCACACTCTTCGATAATATGCCTGTCTTTTGCTGACAACTTAGGTAAAAGACGAGGAAGACAAGTTTGCAACTGTGTCATTACGGGTAGAACATTATCCGGAGCAACAAACTCACCAATGTCCTTACAATCAACCTTACGGCGTAAATAATCGATGAAGTGATTCTTAGTGATCTTAAAAAGCCAAGACCTGCTATCGTCTAAGGTGCAAAAGCGCTCACGATTACTCATTGCCTTCAAAAACACCTCTTGCATGATATCTTCTGTTTCATGTTGGCTTTGAGTTTGCTTCATTAACCATCCATAAAGCACGGATTCAGTCTCGTCCCATGCCTTCATCAAACACTTCACTGCCTTTATCCTTTTACAAAACAACAAAAGTCGCGACACCGCAAACAAGGGTGCGCGACTTTACTCATTATAGCTGAGTATAGGCTCTAATGCGCGTAAGTTACTATATCTTAAGCAAGAAGTTCACGAACTTGGACAATACTAGGCACAGAGCCTGTGTGCTTAACAAAACCATCGATACTAACGCCAGGGGTGCTCATGATACCTGCCTTCATGATCTCTTCTAGGGTCGTTACCTTTTGAAGCTGAATTTCTTGACCAAGCTCTTTCGCTACCTCTTCAATACGCTCTGCTGTCACTGTGCAGTTCTTACAACCAGAACCGTAAACCTGAACAATTTTCATAATATACTCCGTTAGTTTAATTTAGTAATAAGCGTTAAACAGCCACCCAGTAATGGAGATGGCAACGAATAAATATCCTGCAATCACCCCCAATAAACGGTACTGCATTACCTGCTTTAGCATCATAAATTCGGGCAGGCTAACCGCCACCGCCCCCATACAGAAAGCGAGTGTAGTGCCCAAAGGCATTCCTTTATCAATAAGAGAGGCCATGATAGGAACAACCCCAGATGCATTGGTGTAGATAGGGATCGCACTCAATGTCGCTAATGGCACTGTCCACCACTCTCCATTCGCTAGATTTTGCTCAAACCATTGCGCCGGAACAAAGCCATGGATAAATGCACCTAAGCCCACCCCAATAATTACCCATTTCCAAATACGTTTAACAATGGCGCTAGTCTCGTTGACGGCAAACTCGTGACGTTCCTTATAGGTCATAGCGATAGTTTGGATGTCATGAGTTACTTGGGTGCTAGTGTTTTCATCTTGTTGATAAGCCTTGGCAAGAAAGGGTTGCAACCAACGGTGTGCCTTGCACATATCTAGGATCACACCAGCTAATATACCCAATAACATACCTATGATTATGTACATAAGAGTAAACTTAAACCCAAGGATACTGCCCAACATAATCACCACTACCTCATTAATAAGCGGTGAGGTAATAAGAAAGGCGATAGTTACACCAATAGGAATACGTGCCGACACAAAACCCATAAATAGAGGAATAGAACTGCAAGAACAAAAGGGCGTAATCGCACCAAAAAGAGATCCTAAAAAATACCCAACTCCCCTATTCTTACCCTGTAGATAATCACGAACCTTGTCTACGCTAAGGCTCGCACGCAGATATGAAATACCATAGATTAAACACACTAATAAAACTAAGATCTTACTGGTATCTTCAATAAAAAAATGTAGGCCGATACCCATAGCGGTATTGGGGTCGAGCCCAATAATTGTATAGGTTAGCCAATCCGCTAACTGAGTGAAAAATTCAAACATTACTGCACCCTTAAAACGTGTTCACTACTATCAACACGTATGAGATGCCAAAAGGATGCAAATTTTTTGATTATTATTTATTTTTCCAAGCAAAGACTCGATTTAGTATGGGAACTAAGTAATAAATTATAAGCTGAAATTCAATGACATATAAAGTACAGGATACAGACCAATGGTTACCTTTACCTAACTCAACAGGCTCTTAACCAATTTGAGCCGATGGCATATCGCATGCAAGAGACACCAAGCATCCAGACAGCATTCCCAAAATGGCGTTAGGGAAATTAACTCAAGATGGTGATCGCATGAGAATGCCTCTTTCGATAGAAGATTACTTAACTTACATATTCACCGTACCACTACACACTATGATCCCAACAGCGATGATTTTGGCTTCTTTTCTATAAACCTACATATCGAACAAAAATGCGTACTGTTCATCAATATCGAAGATGTACTAATACTCAATAACGAATATTTAAGGCAGTACAATTTTCAACAATACAATGAGAGAAAATTTGAAGCGATTAAGCTAGACAAGAGCAGTGTTCAACGCTTGATTCAGTTCTTAGATCATACAGGAGCTGTTATCGCTGTGCATTCTTGTTGGTGGCATACGTTAATGTGTTTATTAACTATCACTTAGTATGAATATATATTTACAGATATATTTATTACCAAGTGGCTCAATTCTCTTCTACTCACAATCGATATGTTCATTCGCATCAAAAAACGTTTATGATGTTCCTCCCATTTTTAATGAATAGTATTCATTTGATACCCCTGCGATATTTATTTTCGCGAAAGTATTCATATAAATTATGACTTATGTCGTGATAGTCTAATCATATTAGAGCTTTAACTTTAATATCATTATTATTAAAATACCTTAGGGGTATACAATGAATAAAATAACACCAACATGCTTATTATTAAGTTTAGTGCTTGCTGGATGTCAGTCTGATGACACAACCTCCCATCAATCACCTAGTCAAAATGCCGATACGATTACACAGCAAAAACAAAAATTAGCCAAACAGCTAAGTGAAAATTACACGGATATTGAGCAAACTCTCAAATCACAAATATCCGATCAGAAATTAACTATTTCACTATCAACGCTGCTGGCGGAAGAACCACAATCGCCATTTACGCAGCAAATGCAAAAAACCGACACCAATATTCGAACAGTAAAAGGGGTGTCGAATTTCACTAATGAACTGCTTGAGCTGAGACTTGCTGACACATCCATGGTACAGGAATGGAAGGAAGGCCAAAGTCCTTTGTTTGCTTTTGAGCCTACAGGGGATGACGAGTCATGGCAGTACATTGAAGCCTATGATGTCTATGGTCAGCTTCACCAACTTGATGTATACCAAATACCAGAAGTACCAGTGTTTGTAGTTGACAACAATAGCGCTAAGGAGCTCAAAGCTGGGCTGCAAGCAATGCAGGCTGAAATGAACAAATTAGGGCAACCTGCTGCATTGCATAGCTATGATGAAAACACACAACAAGCTCAATTGAAGAGCAGTACTCGCAGCCTTTCAGCAGCTCCTATCTCAACCACTGTCATTAAGAAGATTCGTTTATCTGATGATGAAGAACCGTGGATTTCTGGTAAAGCCGAAGTGTACGCAATCGTAACCGGAGTTAATCCGAGCCGAGACGAACCAACTATCGACTTAGTAGAAATGCCCTACCTAGATTATGATAATAAAGATTACTACCCTAACCAGGTTGTTATTCATTGGTCTCGTTATCGCTGGGGGGCTGCCGATATGATCTTGATGGAACAAGATGACGGCACTGATTACAAAGAACTGGCCAAACTTTTAGTACAAGTCGCAGAAGAAGTATTGAAAATGATCCCGGATCCAGAAGTTCAAGCTTACGCTGTGATTCCACAAATTACAGGAAAAATCATTGAAGCAATCCCTGATGGAGTGCTAGTTAATGATGATGATTTTGTCGATGTTTACTATACACTATTGCAAGATACTTCTTATGTTGACCACCCGGCGGCATCTGGTAATGCCGTCGTAACGTTAGAGCCATTAACTATCTCACCGACACGTCCGTAATTTCATTTATTTGGGCACTACGAATTACGTAGCGCCCAAATAATCCCGATCAAATATGATCTCTCAGCTTTATATTGTTGTTTAATGGCATGTCGAATATCAGATAACCCTGTCGTTAATTCTGGCACTTCAATAATAGAAGCGACACGCATGACATCTTCATTGCGCTTCGCACCATGCTCAGCCCCCAACAAAAGAACTTCTAACTCTTCCATTGAAAACATCAACGGAGGCAAAGTAAATGTTGGCTTCTAGACATGAAAGAACTTTATTTAAGTAAACAGAAAGGTTACTGCATCAATATATCCAACGCTACCTTTAACTAGAAATGAGTGGTTACTTATTTAAAACGTAGAACCACTAGGTCAATAAATAAGTGCCTTGCATAGAGCCCAACAAATTCTCGCTGAAACGAGTATCTTGAGGTAACTTAGGTACAACAATACAAAAGATAAAGGATCACGTAATGGGACTATTTGACGCTATTTTAGGTAATGCTGGTGAAATGAGCATCGCAGATGCAACAGAAGAGCTTTCTACCATTCTAGGGCCTAACGAACACATAGAGATCGCATACAAATTAGTTCGCGATATGATTGTGCTAACCGACCAGCGTTTACTGCTTATCGACAAACAAGGATTAACCGGGAAAAAAGTTGAATATCGCTCGATTCCTTATAAAGCGATCACCATGTATACCGTTGAGTCTACTGGTCACTTCGATTTAGATGCAGAATTAAAAGTATGGGTTTCAGGGCAATCAGAGCCCATTAGCCTTGAGTTTAATGGCAAAACCAATATCTACGCGATGCAAGGTGTACTCACAGCTAAAATCGCAGGTAAGTAGCGATAAAAGTAGAAGCCACTAACATCTTAATGTTAATGGCTTCTATATCAATTATTCAGCGTTACGCTGAGCAACAACCTGAGAAATTGAACAAGTAGGATCCCCAACTTCACCTTCAAACTGATGCAAAATATACCAATGACTAAAAGTATCAATTAATTCGTTTTCTTGTAATAAAAAGTCTGGATTTTGTGGACGGCCAAATTTTCGTTGGGCTTCATTAAATGTTTCATAAATCACAACGCCAGAAGGCTTAACGCTACGTTTAAGTGAATTAAATAATGGACGGTGTAAATAACGGAAAACAATAATAGCGCCGTATTGATTGTCGATTAGGTGATCGTCACCAGACTCAAGATCAACCAACCATGTTGTTGATGTAAGCTTTTCTTCCTTTATTATACGTTCAATATTCTGTAACTTTTCTTTATCTTGATCAGCAAAAATAACAGGAAGACCTAAGCGAGCAAGATACAGTCCATTTCGACCACTTCCACATGCTAAGTCGAGTATCGGCCCATGCTTAGAAGCGACGGTTAACTCTTTCACATAGGTTTGAAGTAAACTTGAATGCGCGTTATTTATCTTATAAACGTTCATCGTTTCTCACTAAGCATTAAATATGTATACCCAAGTTACCTCAAGATGCTCGTTTCAGCGAGAATTTGTTTAAAACCACAAAAAGGTCAATATACGTGACGCGCCTAGCTGTATTTTAAATACGTGGCCAAACAGGTTATTTTATAAAAATGCTATCAAGGCTACAATGGGCGATAAAATGACGTACAACAATAGGCAATAATAGTGAAAACTGGTTCGACTCAACACTCTGATAATGCAAACACTGTTATCGTTCTCGATTTCGAAACCACGGGTTTATCACCAACCCAAGGTGACCGTGCAATTGAGATCGGTGCAGTATTAATGGAAAATGGCGAAGTGGTTGATCGCTTTCAAAAGTTAATGAATCCGGGGTTTAGAGTGAGCAGCTTTATCGAAAGTTATACTGGTATCACTAATAATATGCTTCGCACTGCAGCCCCCTGCGATGAAGTAATGGATCAATTTACCGATTTTATCGGCGATTATAACCTTGTTGCTCACAATGCATCGTTTGACAAACGATTTCTAGATGCTGAACTAGACATCATTAATCGAGGCTATGGCGGAGAATTCGCCTGTTCTATGCTTATTGCGCGTCGTTTATATCAAAATGCACCAAATCATAAATTGGGCAGCTTAGTTGCCTATAAAAACATTGATCACGATGGCGTATTTCACCGTGCATTAGCCGATTCAGAAATGACGGCTAAACTATGGCTACAAATGCTTGAAGATATGCGAAATCAATTCCATATAATTCAGCCTTCATTTACTTTAATGCAGCAAGTATCAAAAAAAACGAAAGCGGCTGTGCCTACATTTTTACATAAAATAGCAAAGGCATAAAAAATAACTCAGTATATGTTTGATGAGTTACCGCTCATCAAACATGATTTCCGTTATACTGCCTACGTCAAACATCATTCGAGACGCCTAATTTGTCACAAGATAATCTGCTCGCTATAGAACAAGATGCTATCCCCCTAATTCTGTCTGATACGATTAAAATCGCGACATTCAATCTTTTCAATTATCTTGAACCTCCTTTCGCCTTTTATGATTTCGAGCGTATTTATACTGCTGAGCAATGGCAAAAGAAACAGAATTGGATTGCAGAATACCTTATAGAATACAAGCCTGATGTTATTGGTTTTCAAGAAGTATTTAGCCCTGAATCGCTTAAAATCTTAGTCGCTGCACAAGGTTATGGCTATTTTGAGGTGGTTGATGAAGCAGAAGTCATTGATGATTTTATTTGCCGTAGCCCAGTTGTGGCAATTGCATCGCGCTACCCAATCACTCACATAGAAGCCGTTGTACCCGATAAAGAGCTGGCGGTTGCTATGGGGTTGAAAGATGATTTTACATTCAGTCGCCAGCCTCTTCGCGCCACTATTGAACTCCCTCATATTGGCGAATGCGATTGCTATGTCGTGCACTTCAAGTCAAAACGTCCGATGATAGAGCATGAAAACAATGATAATGATGAATCACGTACACAAACAATTATTCAAACATTAAAAGCAGAAGTAACGGGTAGTTGGGGATCGTCGATTCAACGCGGTTCGGAAGCTGCACTGCTATTAATGAGTATCATTGAACGTCGCGAGAAAACGGGGCTGCCAATGATGCTTATGGGTGATTTTAACGATTCACTATCAGATGGCGTATTAGCTCACCTCTTAACAGGCTCACTACGCTTCATTTCAGAATCTGAAAGCGATGTTATTCTAGCAAAATACCGATTAAAGGATACATGGGATCTTTACCAAGCCACAGATAACTGTACTGAAATGGCTCATCGTACACCAACCCATTATTACGGGGTGAAAAAATCGGTATTAGATTATATTTTATTATCTTGTGAGTTCGATGCTCAGTACCATTCTAGTCTCTTCGAAGTCAGTGAGCATGACACCTACGACAGACACTTGATCAACCCCTCTTTTGAGCGTGATAGTCAAAGTACCGATCATGGCATAGTGTGTATCACACTCGCCTTGCGTGCCTAATGACTACCTTTTATACATAAAAAAGCCAGTCAAAATATGACTGGCAAAAATAAAGCGGTTTGTCGATATTGATGACAAACAATCGACGACATTTAGCGAAAATGTCTAAGAAGCGTTTTAGCCCATTCAGATTACACTTTCACAGCTGTATAGAAGCTTACATCCCCTACTTCTGCAAAAAGTAAATAAAGCGGATCAAAAAAGCCCTGACCTTCAAAATAGAAGATCAGGGCTTTTGTTATACTTTACGTTATTGCATGCTTATCGTGTAACGCTCGCAGGGCGAGGAGCACGACGCTTTGCAGGTTTTGCTTTAGGTGCGCCAGTACCAGCACCTGAACGATTTGACGGTTTACCCGCGCTTTCGTTTTGGCTTTTACCTTGACCACCAACATGACGCTTATTCTTGCCTTGTGGCTTATGGCCTTTAGCATTCTCACCAGAACGTTGACCGTCACGGTGATCTTTCTTTGGCTTCTTTGGTTTAATCGGACGCGTATCTAAACGAGACTCAGGCAGCTTATTCACCGCTTCAAAACCACTAACCTGTTCGCGTGGTAATACTTGCTTAATTAAACGTTCGATAGCCGCAAGGTCTTTGTATTCATCAGCACAAACTAATGAAATGGCCTGCCCTTCACAACCAGCACGGCCTGTACGACCAATACGGTGAACATAATCTTCAGCAACGTGCGGTAATTCAAAGTTAACCACTTGTGGTAATTGCTCAATATCAAGGCCACGTGCGGCGATATCTGTCGCAACAAGTACTTGAATTTCGTTGCTCTTGAAGTTCGCCAGTGCCTTAGTTCGTGCACCTTGACTCTTGTTACCATGAATCGCAGCAGCTTTAATACCACGACCTTCAAGATGCGTAGTTAAACGGTTCGCACCGTGCTTTGTCTTCGTAAATACCAATACCTGACCCCAGTTATTTTCTTTCAATAACTTGGTTAATAGGTTCGCTTTACGGCTTTTATCTACCGGACAAATCCACTGTTTAACTGTTGGCGCCGTTGCATTACGTGGCGTAACAGAAATTTCTACCGGATTATGAACCAGACCTTTTGCAAGCTGACGAATTTCATCAGAAAACGTTGCAGAGAAAAGTAAGTTCTGGCGTTGCTTTGGCATTACAGCCAATAATTTACGGATATCACGAATAAAACCCATGTCTAACATGCGGTCTGCTTCATCTAAAACCAATACTTCTAGCTGGTCAAAACGAACTGCTCTTTGGTTATAAAGGTCAAGTAGTCGACCTGGCGTTGCAACCAAAACATCAGCACCTTGACGTAATCGCATCATTTGTGGGTTAATTTTAACGCCACCAAATACTACAGCCGAACTCAATGGAAGATTTTTAGCGTATAACGCAACACTTTCAGCAACCTGTGCCGCCAATTCACGCGTAGGCGTAAGAACAAGCGCACGCACTTGATTAGGCTTAACACGTGGACCATTAGATAAACGCTCTAAGACAGGAAGTGTGAAACCTGCTGTCTTACCAGTGCCTGTTTGGGCCGCTGCCATTACATCCTTACCTTCAATCACAGCTGGAATTGCTTGAGCCTGAATTGGCGAAGGTGTCTCGTAGCCTTGTTTAGCTACAGCTTCAAGGATTGGGGCAGATAGGCCCAGGGAGGCAAAGCTCATAAGATCATCTCTTGTCATTATTTTTCATAGTTTAGACCGTCTTGAGGACGGGGGGGCGTGTAGCCTACAGGATATCGCGACCAAGTACCATTAATACTCAGTTTACCGTCATGAAAGCTACTGAAAACCCATAAAAAAAGGCGTTATCTAACGCCTTTTTATGGTGTTTTTGAACATGTTCTCACATTGGAATGCATGCTCTACCTAAAGGTAGGTAATGTAAAACCTGACTATTTAGTTTCAGGCTCTTTCGCAGTCTCATCTGTGTTTTCTGTATCAACAGCTTGCGCTTCTGCAGCAACACCTTCTGGCACTTGTTGTGCAGCTTCTAATTCCATTTTTGCTCGATCAGCTTTAGAAATGTAACGCGGCTTATTACTTGTTTGTAATTTCGCATTCGCCTGCTTTAATCGCTTCTTTAGTATCTGGTTTACTTTTTTCTTTCTATTCATCGTATTCTGTCGGTCACATTCTAAAGGTTCATAACGAACAAATTTCAATGCGCAGATTGTATAGGCTCTTAGCCTAATAACAAGTAAGATTTCACATTCTTCTAAGAATAGATTTTCGTATAAGCGCTCGCCTCTGCATTGTTGCTTTTATAAACGATCAACACATTGGCTTAAAACGAACATCCATTTAACGAATGAAACAACATGTACTGATTGAAAATGCATCGTTTGAAATAGCTAACGTTCGATAATTACTCATTGTTAAACAATTATTTAGTTATTATTCTGTTTACACCACACGCAAGTACTGCGTAATGCCTCACAAAATTATGTACAGTGATTAATTGCATCATAAATTTTGTGACAAACTTCTCGCACTCACCCTTGTTTAACGCCTACTATGCCCTCGCATCCCCATAAATAATAATGAGAGTTCACAATGAAAAAGCATTTATTAGCCTCTGCTATTCTCTTTTCCCTAATAAGCAGCCCTGTATTTTCTGCAGATGGCGACATTACCGACGTTACAATTTTAGGCACATCCGATATTCACGGGCATTTTATGCCATGGGATTATGCCAGTGATAAAGCAAACATGAAGGGTAGCCTGAGCCAAATCGCATCTAAGGTAAAAGACATTCGTAAAGACAATGACAACATCATTCTTGTTGACGCAGGTGATACGATTCAGGGTAACTTTGTCGAAACATTTAAAGATGAGCCCGTTGACCCTATGATGCTGGGGTTCAATGAAATGAAGTACGATGTATGGGTACCAGGTAACCATGAATTCGACTTTGGCTTAAACGTTCTCAACCGTTCACTTACTCAATTTGAAGGCCAACCTTTGGGCGGTAATATTAAGCGAGCCGACGGCAATCCTTTTTTACCGGCACACACAGTTATTGAGCGTGATGGTATAAAAATCGGTGTTATTGGTATGGATACACCAATGACACAAGTATTTGCTGAAGGCACAAACCGCCTTGAAGGGATGACATTCACCAACCCATCTTTGGAAGTGAAAAAAGTTATTCAACAAATCAAGAACGATGTCGACGCAATAATTCTTGTTGCTCACATGGGTATTGATAATGAAAATAACATCAAAGACACAGGCGTGCGTGATATTGCAGAAGCAAACCCAGAGATTGATGCAATTGTTGCGGGTCACATGCATACGCTGGTTGATAAAGCGGTAATTAACGGCGTTATTGTGACAGAACCAGATAAGTATGGTCGTGCCCTATCTCGTATTGACCTTCAATTTGAAGAACGAGACGGTGAATTCACTCTAATCAATAAAGACAGCTATACCTACAAAATCAAAGGCACTCTTTCTGATGAAAAGATGGAAGAACTGTATGCACCCTATCACAAACGTTTACGTGAAAATGCAAATCGCGTGGTGGCAGAGCTAACAGGTGTTGATCTTGTTCCTGAGAATGAAATTAAAGGTATTCCGCAAGTACATATTCAAGACACCGGTATTAGCACACTTTATCAAGAAGCAAGTATGTACTACGCACCTAAAGCGAATGTTATTGCTCTTCAAATAGATAACGATAAAGCTGAGCTCGATGTAGGTCAGATTAAAGCAAAAGATATTGCCTTTAACTACCAATACGCAGGTGGCGAAATTACGGTATACGCCATGACAGGTAAAGAATTAAAAACCTACATGGAATGGTCTGCTGGCTATTTTAACAGTGTTAAAGAAGGTGATGTAACATACAGCTTTAACCCTGAACGCCGTTCGTCTAAATACTCAACCAATGATTTCTTTGCGGGTGTAACGTATACCATCGACTTAACAAAACCAGCAGGCAAGCGCATTACTGATCTGCAGTTTGCTGATGGCCAAAAAGTCACTGACGCCACAAAAATCACTCTGGGTATGAATAGCTACCGTATGGGACACCTAACCAAAGCTGGCGGCGTTCTTGAAGGCCAAAGCTTCCCTGTTATCTTTGATACTGAAGAAGAGTATGGCGAAGATGAAGGTACAATCCGTAACCTTACAGTTCGCTATCTAACAGAAGTCAAAAAAGGGACTTACGAAGGAAAGCCGATGAACCGCTGGCACCTAAGCGGTCTTGAAGGCTATCAAGCAGAAAGAGCGGTAATCAAAACCCTAATCAACTCAGGAAAGATTTCAGTACCTACTAGCAGCGATGGTCGCTACACAAACGTTGCCTCTATCAATGTTAAAGACAAAATCTTTAACAATAAAGAAGCGTTTAATGCGTACATCACAGCGCAAGAACAAAAACTGAATGTGGCGGCTGATGACATTGAAAAAGCGCAGATTCAACGTGATATTATTATTGCCAAGGCACTAAATAAATAATATTTCACTGCATTAAATGTAAAGCCTCCAGCAATGCACTTTGCTTGGGGGCTTTTTTTTCTTTACCGCTCAACCCACAGATTTTGCAACTCCGTAATACTCCCAAACAAAACTTGCCAATTAGATCGTGTATGATGACAACATCTCGTTCAGGAAGTAAGTGCATGAAAGATCTTTTCTATAGCCTCGATTTAAACTTATTACGCACCTTCTTAGTACTTTCGCAAGAACTGAATATGCGTAAGGCCTCAGAGCGTCTCTATGTCTCGCAGCCAGCGATTAGCCAAGCCTTACAACGACTTCGAAACCATTTTGGTGATGAGCTATTTCTAAAGTCGATCAATGGATTAAAAGCCACACCCTATGCAGAAGATCTAGCCGAGCGAATTACACCCTATTTAGATGGGTTGGCTCACGCACTCAATACCCAGGACACCTTTAATCCCTTAGAGCTAAACCGTACCATCAAAATTGCGTTACCCGCACAGGTATTATGTACGTTGTCTGGCACTTTGGTTCAGCACCTGAAAAAAGAAGCCCCCAATGCTGATCTACATCTACTCAATTGGACAAGTACTACCCTCGAAGATATTGCAAAAGGCACTATTCATCTTGGGGTTAATTATGATTACCCATCGGCACCAAAAGAAGTTAGTTCCAAAGAACTCATCAAGCTCGATGGCGCTGTTATTGTGCGTAAAGACCACCCAATCACACTTTTAGAAGCCACACCAATAGACTTTTCTGGGTATGAAATAGCCTCGATGCTCATTCCAGGCTGGAATGATCGTGTAAGTTACACTGCCGCAATTTTAGCGAAAAAGGGAATTCCACATAAAGTCGGTTTTCGCTCAGAATTTCCTATGGCGCTGATTGACGTCGTCCAACATACTGATATGTATTTCCCTAGTTCAACCAACTTCCCTATTCATCAACACCCAAACCTACGCATGATATCTGTCAAGGTCGATGGCGAAATTATCCAACAGACACTCTATAGCTATACACATCAACGGAACCGAAAAAGTGATCTGAACAATTGGCTACACACACTTATATTTGATCTATTAACCGAACAAAAAACGTTACATGCAGAAATACGATTCCCTCACATCATTTAGTTTTCATCGTGCTCATCCTTACAATCTATCACTTATAATATCGATAATAACCCCTGCTTATTATCGATATAACTAGACTCTATTAGCAGTAATTAAGCGCTCTCAGTACACTCTTCGCATCAAATAAAACACTGTATTTAAACCATTGATTAAAGAGAGTATCCGTATGAATAAATTATTACCTATCGCATCAGCGCTGCTTATTTCATCATTCGCTTCAAGTGCAATTGCCGATGATAATTACCAAGGTCACCGCGTAGGTATCGGCTATTCATGGACTCAACTTTCATCAATCAGCAATAGCGACTATCGCTTGTCAACCGATTATGGTGACGGAATCAAAGTCGAATATGGCTATGATTTCAACCGTATTGTTGGTCTAAATGTTTCTTATGCCCAGAATAATGAAGACTGGTATTTCGGCAAGCTTGATGGCTCAAATTTCCAAATCGATTCTGATATTGGTTATGCGTTTTTACTCAATGGTTTCGACATTAAACCTTATGGTGCAATCGGTCTTTCTCGCATAAATGAAAAATTCACATATAACTCAGGCGCTAGCGATAAATCTTCAGAGACTTCCCTCGCGTTAGGAACTGGTGTTCGTATGGGCTTTGACTTTGGTTTATACGCAGATTTACGCGCTAACATCGTACTTACTGAACATGTTGATACTGAACAATATTCCTTCACTGTCGGTTACCGCTTCTAGGTAGCAGCATAACGACACAATTAACACCTAGCCTTTCGACTGAAACGAATAATTGTTGAGAAAAAAATGAAGTCACCTGCACTGTTACTGCCCATCACATTATTAATAATGACAGGCACTGTTCAAGCGAAAACTATTCATATTTCACCAGATATACGGCTCGGTGAACTTGATGGCTATGGTTTACAGCTGGGCGTTAAAGACACCATGTGGCTAGATGCCGTGTTCATCAGCGTAGGAAAGCTCGAAGGGGAAACTGCAGGTATTTACGCCAATTCATATCGCAAAGAAAAGGTTTACACCTATCGAATCGGGGGGCAATATGCCTTTGATCGTGCAGATGTGCATAAGGTTCAGATAGAACTTGGTATGTCTAAATATTCAGGGCGTTATTACAACTACAATAACTTATCGAAAGAACATTATAAATCTGACGGCATAAGTTATTCGACCAGTTATATCTATCAAGCAACTGACACCTTTGGATTACGCGCCGGCGTAGAAATCAACCACTTTGGTCCGTTTTCAACGCCACGTATTCTTGATAGTACCCTGAATGCAACCTTAGGCTTTACTATCAGTATTTAACAATACTTTATCAACATAAACAAAGCAGAGTAAGGCATTATTGCTCTGCTTTTACTATTTTATTTCACCTTCGCTTATCGTGCTAACAGCAGAACCTCATCTCCCTCTTTATACCAAAAATGACAATGGCTGCACATCAATTATGTTGTTTATGGCTAACTCTACTGCTATCACTCACACTTTTAAAACCTCGTAATTTCTCAAGCTATGCAACAGTCCTAATTTGTCTAGACTTGCTTCTATAAAATAGAAAGATAAGGTTCATGAATTGATTTAATTAAGCCTGAATACAGTTTGTTGCGCTAACCTTACCCAAATCGCTCATATTTTAATATTTAAAAGCTTAAGGGGGACACATGGAAATAGTGTTTAATAACGGAGTACTTTACTTCAATTCTTTTTTTGCCGTCACTATCGGTATTTTGGTGCTATTTGTCGGGCGGCGATTAAACGCAGCTTTTAAACCACTGCAAGAATTTAGTATTCCAGAACCCGTTACTGGTGGTATTCTTTTCTCTCTGCTTATTGCCCTTGTGTATGTAACAACATCTATAGAGATAGAATTTAACCTTGCCGCTCGTGATGTTTTACTGGTGTACTTTTTCACCACGATTGGCATCAACGCCAGCCTTAAAGATCTACTAAAAGGTGGAAAGCCTCTTCTTGTCTTGCTGGCTATTACTATTGGCTACATGGTTTTACAAAACTTAACCGGTATAAGCGTTGCCAAGCTATTTGGTTTAGATTCTGCTGTCGGTTTACTTGGCGGTAGTGTTTCGTTAATTGGTGGGCATGGAACGGCAATCGCTTGGGCACCAAGAATCGGAGAAGAGTTTGGTATATCAAATGCGATGGAAATTGGCATTGCAAGTGCGACCTTTGGGCTGATCTTAGCAAGCTTAATGGGTGGCCCTATTGCTAAATTCTTAATTACCCGTTATCAACTCAAACCCAATAAAGACGAACAGCTTGATATAGGTATTTCAAATACAGAAGGCAATGAGCAAATTACAGGCTTCGATTTTCTTGATGCTATCTTTGCAATCCACATCTGTGCCATTGTTGGATTCATACTCAATGAAGCTATTTCTGAATTAGGCCTTCAATTACCATTATTTGTAACTTGCCTATTTGCTGGTATCGTTATTACTAACCTTATTCCTAAATCTTTACCTCGTATTTCAGGCACAAAATGGCCATCACGAAAGCCTGCTATTGCCCTAATTGCTGATATTTCATTGGGTACATTCTTAGCAATGTCTTTAATGAGTATGCAGTTATGGACATTGGTTGATCTCGCAGGCCCCATATTTGCCATATTAAGTGCGCAATTCATTGTTGCAGTGCTAGTGAATCTCTTTATTGTTTTCCCTGCAATGGGTAAAACCTACGATGCAGCAGTAGTCTGTTCAGGTTTCGGTGGTATCTCGCTAGGTTCAACACCAACAGCCATGGCGAATATGTCTGCGGTATCTCAACGTTATGGTAATTCACATCAAGCTTTTATTATTGTGCCTTTGGTGTGTGCGTTCTTTATCGACTTAGCTAACGCATTAATCATTCCGTACTTTCTTGCTAATTTTTAAAGCTTAAAAAGCAAATAGCTTAAGTACATAAAGTGGGCTCAGCGTATTCAATTCGGTTTTGACATTGAAATGGGTACGTTGAGTAAGCATATACCGTTACTCTACGCAGTATTGCTCTCTATTCTTAATTACATTACCTCTTTTTAGTTTTAATTAACTATGCTTAGGAAGAGTAAACCGCGTTATGTCTTTATTAATTAAGAACATTCGATTATCAATAACATGAGCTATGCGAGTGAACAATCGACGTGCAGACCTGAGGATGACTATGCCATTAAAACTGACTGTAACTACCCTATTATTTGAACAGTTTGAGTTACTGGATGTATTTGGACCTTTAGAGATGTTTGGCTTGTTACCTGACAAATATCAGCTCAAGCTAGTCTCTGAGCAAGGAGGAGCTATAAGCAGTTCACAAGGTATAAAAGTACTGACTGATTACTCTTTTCAAGATATTTTTTTAACGGATATACTTATTATTCCCGGTGGAGAAGGCATAAAAAATGAAGTCAATAACTCGAATTTATTGGCATGGCTAAATAAAACAGCACCTAACATACAGTATATCTGCTCAGTGTGTACTGGCGCCGTAATACTTGCAAACGCAGGATTATTAGAAGACTGCAAAGCAACCACAAATAAGAAACACTACCACTGGGTTACCCGCTACGGAAAAGATATTGACTGGCAGCCCGTTGCGCGTTGGGTGCAAGATGGTACTGTCTTTACATCATCAGGCACAGCAGCAGGCATCGATATGAGCTTGGCATTAATCGCCGAACAGTACAGCGAAGAAGTCGCGAGAAAAGTAGCCATTCACGCAGAATATTTATGGCAAAATGACCCGAATGATGACCCTTTTGCGCCTCTTCATATTGTACGTTAAACATTTATAACGTATTGAATAATGTTTTACTGCCACATAACATGACACTGCCCTTTCACTGCTGCTTTCAAGAAATCAATTAAAGGCATTGCGCGCATAGAAATACTTATCTCTGGCTCATAATCGGCATCATCCAGCTCATCTTCGTTTTTTTCTTCTAGAGTTCCGGCTTTTTTGGCTTCGATTTGCTGTTGCTTGATTGCTTGAATTGCCTGTTCTAAATTATCTAAAGCTGTTGGTACATCTTTGGCGTCAATTGCACCAGGAACGTTGTCACAATACCCCATCATCTTGATTAGTTGAGTCGCAATATCACCAAACATTGTGACATTCCCGCTCGCTTTACAGCTAAAAGTGATCAACATAATTATTCCCCCTGCCGCATATAATACAAACACGTATTTAATACAATTACGTATTTTTAAGATAACGTTGCTATGTCTTTTTCTCTCGCTTTATCTCGCTTGGCTAACCAGTAGCCAGCAATAGCCCCAGCAAAGCCACCAAATAAATGGCTTTCAAAACTCATCCATCGATGAATCGGAAATACCCCCCATACCATGGACCCATAGAAAAACATTACAATAACAGCAATCGCGATAGACTTAAGGCTTCGGTACATGAACGCATAAACCAATAAATATGCCCATAAGCCATAGATAATGCCGCTTAAACCAATATGGTAACTGGCTCGTCCAAAAAACCAGACGCCAATACTACTGATCGCCCAACTTACAATAAACACCACGATTAAGCGCGACACACCCGATCGAGATACTAGTAAGCCTAATACAGAAAAAGAAAATAGATTACCTATTAAATGAGACCAAGAGCCATGTATGAACGGATAAGCGACTAAGCCAGTAAGGTGCGTAATGTGCCGAGGCAATAAACCGTAACTGTTCAGGCTACCATTCAAGAATACATTTATGATATGTACGCAAATACAGAACAAACCAATGAAGCCAATGACTTTCAATGCATCTTTATCTTGTTGGTTCAATAGAATTCTCCCCATTTAAAAAACAACAACATACCCAAACGGCATTGCTAAGTATAGCTAGCTTACGCTCATTACTCGCTACTGTACCTGAACAAACGATTAATAGGTAAGTTCAATTATTATAAATACTTATACTAAATGTTAACCCACTCTAAGTAACAAAATATTAGTTTCATCTAATTTCTTGAACAACTTGTCCTAATCTTTAACGTGTTCAAGATCCGAGCTCTTCTTTATCATTCACTCACTCTCGATAAACAGTTTGGACTCCCTAATGGAAAAGATGATTAATACCTTACAGCCGTACATATTACTTATTTCTCGTTTTCTGCTTGCTGCCATTTTTATCAATGCTGGTTGGGGCAAAATTGGTGGGTATGCAGGCACCCAAGCATATATGGACTCAATGGGTGTACCGGGCGCAATGTTGCCACTGGTGATCTTACTTGAATTAGGCGGGGGCTTAGCAATCTTATTTGGCTTATTAACACGCTTTAGTGCCCTATCAATTGCAGTATTTTCTGTTATTTCAGCCTTTCTTTTTCATTACGACCCATCAAACAGCGGTCAAATGATTAACTTTATGAAGAACATTTCAATCGCAGGTGGCTTCTTAGCACTTGTTGCTATTGGCCCTGGAAAACTCAGCATCGATGCTAAGTTGAATAAGCACTGGTAATAGATAACATGCATTCACGCTTTCAGTAAGAATAAAAAAGGCCACTGTTGTGGTCTCTTTTAATTCATATTAACAGTACCACTTGTTATGCCAGCGCTACACTTAGCCACATATTTTATCAAGTTCGGCGCGAGCGAAGGTTTTTAGCCATTATATCTGCAATTCGTTGAAATTCAGTAATTTCTTCAGGACTGAGATCTTCCATCATTATTTGACGTGTTTCGGTATCAACCTTTGAAATTGTCTTGATAATATCCATGCCTGTATCTGTGATAGACAAGTAATGACTGCGTTTGTCGTTTGGATTTGGCGTTTTAGTAATCAAGCCGTTCTCAATCAACGTACTCACTAAACGTGTTACCTGAGCCTTATCCCGATCTAAAAAGCTTGCGATATCAATTGCAGTACAAGGCTTTTTCTTATCAATTATCTTCATCACTCGAACATGCATTGGGGCCATACCCAAATCGAGTTGTTCTATTTGATCATGCAGCTGACGCTTTAGTACATGGACTAAGTTAAACAAGCTTTCTAATGATTTGTAGTCAGACATTGATATTCTCTTTATGCGAAAGTGATTGACAATATCAACCATTATAATTTATAGTTGACATTATCAACTTAATTCAACGATATTTCAAGTCAGGAGAGCAACAATGCCCCCTAAAACTAGAAAAGAAAATTGTTATCGTATCACCATTGAAGACGTTAACTCGGAACAAGATACTGGAAAAACACTACAGTTTGAATTTCAAGACAGAGAAGATTTGTTCAAGATTGTAGAAAATTTAAAGCAAGGCAGTGGCTTAGAAGAGTCTCTCGCAACCAAAGTAGGTGTTGCATTGCGTCTGTTGGGTCCTGTAATGATGGCAAATCGCAAACATGCACTGTTTGTCGATTTTATGCCTCATTTTAAGGCATTTATGCATAATTTAAAAAGCACAGTGAAAAATGCAGTAAAAGATAAATAGTTTCATGTCGCTAATATACATTCATATTGTGAGGTTAAAAAAGTAGTTAGCCTGTTAAATACACGCCCCTGACTCGAACCATCATCAGCAAACCATTGAGAGTATCCATTTGAAAAAACCACAATCAGTATTGGGTAAAACCGGTATGTTATTTTTCTTAGTCATCATCAGTGCCTTTCCACCGCTTACTATAGATCTGTATTTGCCTGCACTTCCACAAATGGTCAACGTATTCAACACCGATCAGGCAATGGTGAACTTAACGCTCAGCAGCTATTTCGTCACTTACGCCGTAGGCCTCCTATTTTGGGGACCATTAAGTGAAAAGTTTGGTAGAAAACCTATCTTATTAGCTGGCATTGGCGGCTATATGCTAGCCAGTATCTTTTGCGCATTAGCAGGAAATATCGAACAACTCATTGGCGCCCGAATACTTCAAGCATTTGCTGGAAGTGCCATCACGGTAGTCGCAACCGCTATTGTCAAAGATCTCTATGATGGTCGAGAGCGCCAAAAAATCATGGCAACAATTATGTCATTGGTCATCATTGCCCCTATGGTCGCCCCTGTTCTTGGCGCATTTTTGCTTCAGATCGCGTCATGGAGAATGATGTTCGTAACGCTTGCAATTTTTGGTGCCTTCGCCTCAGTATTGGCATTCTGCTATGAAGAAACGCTCGAAACAAAATACGACGGCTCAATACTGCATTCTTGGGGAAGACTCGGGGTAGTTTTAAAAAATCCAAGATTTGTCGCATTACTGATGATTTTTTCCATTACACCAATGGCGTTGATGGCATTTCTTGCAGCAGGTTCATACATCTATATTAATGGGTTTGGGCTCACCGAACAGCAGTTTAGCTATGCCTTTGCTTTTAATGCGTTGTGTGCCTCATTTGGCCCAACGATTTACATGAAGCTATCTCGCTACATTCCGGTTCAAAAAATCATAACGCTTTGTTTCTTGCTACTCGCCATAGCAGGTATGTTGACCATTACAATTGGCCACATGTCGCCTTGGGTTTTTGCGTGCATTGCAGCACCCGCGACCTTAATGGTTATCACGATGCGTGTACCGGGTACTAACTTAATGCTTGACCAACAAGATAATGACACGGGTTCTGCCGTGGCATTGATTCAATTTTGCAGTATGATCTGTGGTTCGTTAGGGATGGTATTGGTGTCCGTTCGCCCCGAATCTTTGATCGAAAATCTCGGTGCAATTCAACTTTTTGTTGGTATCACTGGTGGGTTCTTATGGTTACTGGCAAAAAATCGCTCGTTTGTCACCGAAAAATTGGTTAACTAATCGCACGAAACCTTGAAACCTTGAAACCTTGAAACCTTGAAACCTTGAAATAATATTAAACCGACGCCTTGTATGTCGGTTTTTTTATACCTAATGCATTTACTCATCTTTGTATTTGTACAAGATATTTTTCGGAATATGACAGTAATCATTAGGATGCAAAGTTAGCCTATCTTGATGCTCATCATCACTTTTTACATAGTTAGATAACGGCAGAACCTCAATAGCAACCTTGTCAGCATCTTCTCTCGCTTGAAGATAGCAAGTCACTAGAACCAGATGTTTTGGGTTCTTGCTGTAAATACCGGTTCGATACTTTTCTCCTACATCTTCCCCTTGCTTATTAACGCTATAAGGATCAATAATCTCAAAGAAATAATCCATTAGCTGCTCAACAGAAACGGCAGTTGGATCAAATTGAGTACAAACGCACTCGGCATAGCCATCATACTCACCAGAGGTATTGTAGGTAGAACCATTCGCGCGTCCAGCCTCTGTCGAAACAACACCTGGCAGCGTCTTCATAAATTCCTGAACGCCCCAAAGACACCCCCCCGCAAAATACAACTCTTCCATTTTATCAACCTCTTCAAACATTTTTGTTGGCAATTTCAGATTAGGAAATACTATGACTAATACATTGCACACATGCAAATGTATAGGCATGAAGCGCCGTTAAACTGGACTATGCAAAGCTGGCTTACCCGACAAGTAATCGAGCAAGTCGTTTTTAGCGCCTTCAAAAGAATAATAATGCATTGAATATGCTAAATAAAAAGTATCACTAATCTCACTTTCATTCACTTTTCTCCCTCAAGCTAGACCCTAGAAATTTACATCAACAATATATGCTAAAGCTGTCACAAACTTTCAGACACATTTTGTATTATTTACCATACATAACAAGCTAAAATAGCAGGCAGTAAGCGTTAAGGGGCTTAGCGTGGTGTTTTACCCTGCTTAGTCGGCTATTTTACGTACTTATATTTATGATGTTTGTGTTAGAGGTATTAATGCGTATTGATTATGGCTACTTAAAAGAATTTTTAGACGTTTTCTTAGACAGTGAGAAAGCAACTGTAACATGGAATGATTTTAAACATCTTCGTGAAAATGAGGAAAACTTTATCTTCCACTTTGAAATTTTAATAGATAAGCAGTTTATAGCAACATCACTATCAAACCACAGTTATGGTGTTCGTGGGTTATCAGATAATTATTTGGTTGATTTAAAGCCTTGGCGCCTTACTAGTGATGGACATGACTTTTCATGCGCTTTAAATGACCCAGGGCTTATATTAAAGATAAATAATCGCATTAAGAAAGAAGGTATTTCTGCTGTTATTGATATATCGAAAAAAGTACTGACGAAGCGTGCTGAAAAGATTTTTGACGAAATAGACCTATAACAAGATTAACAAGTGAATGCTTTAAATATCATTGGCGTTGTTTATAAAGAAGTAGAGAAAACAATGAAGAAAAAACTAATTTCTAGCTTATTTACTGTAATGCTACTAGCTGGCTGTGCAGGCATAAACGATTCATTAACACCATCTTTATCCGTGACCAAGGACTCATTTGATGGTTCAACTTTACTGACTCAATCACCGGTGAGTGCAGCTTCAAGTCTTTCTGAAGGTTGGAATACTTTAGGTTTTGATTGGAATGAAAAATATCCAGACGTCGTATTCTTAGAGGTCGGTGTTAACGGCATCACTAATGTAATGGGTGTTGCTTTTAATGTGGATGGTGAAGTCATAGAAAACATAAAGGCTGCAAGCACATTAACAAAGTATGGCGATTGGTCAACAAGACGTTTAATTATGCCTATAAGTGACTTTATTAAAGTAGCTGAAGGGAAAGATGTAAAAATGAAAGTTTATCAAATTGACACATATACAGTATCTTCATTTGGCCCAGCCAACGATGGTGCAGTTGTAAATACAAAGTTCCCTCCATTTATTTCAATGCTTAAGCAACAAGGTGTCAGCATTGAAAATTAGATGCCGTAGATACACCCCCGTCTAGTAATAAGGGGAAAGGTTTGGTATGTACCCTACTACTTAGAGTTAAGTGATTACGCTATTACGGTGAGATATGCGAGCTATGTTCGTTGAGTATAATGTTATAACACTAAAAGGTCTCATATGAATGAGTTAAATGAACTTGTATCTTTTTATTTTGATAAAGCTAGAGAAATTAAATCTGCCACTGAGAGGTTAACTTCAACTGAGCGAACATTTAAAGATATTTTTACTAAACAACAAGTTAAACAAACTCAAGAAAAGATAACTACCTATTACAAGTGGTTGAATGAAGCTGATGATAAATATTTAAAACATTTAGTTATTAAACGAGTAACCTATTCTCCTGCCGCTGGGCCTACAGAAATGGAAAGACAAGCAGCTGAAATCACTGTTGTATCAAAGGCGAGGGAAATGTTCATTCAAAGTCTCTCATCTTTTGAGAAAGATATCACGGAAGTAGAAAGCACTCTAAATTTTCGTTTAACCACAACGTTAGCTGTCTTGGCGATAATAATTTCAGCGCTAGGTGGCGTGTTATAAAACAATCAAGGTGATGCGTTACATTCGGCAGTTTTGGTATGAGGTTCACTAACAGACTTCACTTTAAGGGCTGTTAGCGTACTCAGTATTAATTATTAGCTCTTTAATGTTTTTCTAAGCGACCTTGCTGTTTTAATGATTAGAGATAGATTCTGGCTATCCTGCACCGCACCTATCTCTAAAATGGCTGTACCAGTTAATACTTTGTTCGAAGATATACTTAATCCATTAGGTGAAATTAAGTTTTCCTTGGCAATTCTCCACCCCACCCAACTTTCGCTTATTCCGCCCCCCTCTGCCTGTGTACATTCTCAAACAAAGCAGCCTGAATACCCGACAAGTTATCGGGTAAGGCGCCTTTAACACCTTTTTATTTAATTCAGACTACATCGAACAAAAATAAGAGACTCATTACCAAAAAGATTGGCGGTCTTTATATTCAATGTCAGTTGAAGTACGCTGACGCTTTACAGCAATAGAAAAGTTCTTACCTAGCAATAAACGGATTTGGCTAAACGTTTCTTTTGCTAATAAGCTACGCTCGCTGCTTACCCAGCACCGGTTTGTAGTGTGCTTAATGGCGGCAATCGCATCGGGGGAAGCTTTCGTAATTTTATCGCATAAAGCTTGCGCTGCTTGCATCGGTTGTTCACTAACCTCTGTGACTACACCAAATTCTAGTGCTTTTTCTGCAGTGATAATATCACCGGTTAAGGTTAGCTTTAATGCAACATCTTTCGACACCACCTCGCGTAGCGCCAATAAGCCGCCCATATCAGGTACTAATCCCCATCGTACCTCCATTATCGACAATTCAGTACTAGGGGCGACTATGCGAATATCTGCCCCCATAACAATTTGAAGCCCACCACCGTAGCAACGGCCTTCAATAACGGCAATTACAGGTACGGGGATCATCCGCCAGTTGCGAGATACGCGTTGTGCTAAATTCGCATTGCCGGGTAAAAGCTTAGCTAATAAGTTCAATACCTTCGATTTATCAGAAACAATACTCTTGATATCAATTCCACTGCTAAATGTTCCGCCATTTCCAGTCAAAATAACGGCTCGAATATCTTTTCGTTTACGCAGCTGTTTACTTATCGTATCTAATTCATCGAACATTTCTTTATCGATCGCATTCAACTTTTCAGGTCGATTTAAAGCGACAGTAACAACTCCTTTGTGCTCTGTTACGTCCAACTTATTCCACGTCATGACGGTAATCCTTATCTGGTCAGTCCAGTAAAACTTAACACAGATTCAACAAAACAGCTCAATTTGATAAGTATTTTTCTACAAAAACACTTACAGAGTTGTTTTTGTATAGTGTGAAATTTAGCGTAATCGTTCAAATTTTATATAAATAGACACCAATTTTGCTATATAGCGCCACACAAGCAGAGAAACCAGTTGCATAGAGGTCGATTGTTAGTACACTCATCGGTAAGTTTTAAAGTTGAAACAAAAGAAATAGTCATGAAATTCACATATAAATTTGCCCTACTATCTACCATCTATATGCTGGTTTCTTGTAACTCAGAAAGTCATCTTGATTTATCATCTTTTGATATAGACAGCCCTGTAAAAAAAACAGACGCAATTAACGGCTTTATTATTACAAATAGTCACAACCCCTTGGATGTGCCAGAAAAATTTCTTAAAATCCAATCATTGTCTGCTAAGTTGATCAATCAGCACTGGTTAGAAAATCCTAACTTCATTCTTCAAATAACTGATTTAAAAATGCTTCTCAAATCAACTAACATCGTTGAAGCAAACACTTATATAACCACTTTAGAAATAGCACAAAAACGTTATCTGAAAAATATGGTCGCCGTTCGATCGCAAGCACGTTTTATGCAGCAAGATCTCGACAACACTTTAAATGATTATGACCAGGCTATCCAGGTTCTGACTCGTGAGCTTACGCTACTTGAAACACCCGAAAAAACGTATCAAGACAACATTAAACATTTAATTAATGATATAAAGCAGGCAACAAAAAAATACAGCCAATTAAGCAATAAATACAATAAATCACTCACGACGATAATTAATAACGATATTACATCATCTTCCGATTTATATGATTTGAGATTCAGCTTTGTAGAAGGCCCTCATACTTTGTGTAGCCGTTATAAAGGTATGGATGAACTACTGAACAAAGTATTAGAAAATTGTGTTTATATCAACAAAGAGCAAATACTCTCTGGGTTTAATGAAGAAGATCGTATCAAGGTATCAAGTCATATTGATAACTTTGCTCCTCGACTTTGGAATCAACTGATATCTTTAAACGGCTTCTTTGATACAAATAATAACGTCCAGTATTTTGAAAATAGTTTACGCCAACAGCTTTCAACAGCACGAAAAGATCTGCGAGATAAACAAAACATTCAACATATTGATATTGCAAAGCTTGTTGAGAATTATCAAACGCAAATCTCTTTGCTAGAAAATCAGCGTCAAAATATTCTTGATAACCCATTGCTGACACATGATAGAAAAATCGATATAAATCAAAGCAGTTTTGTTCAAAGCTTCCAAAGATTACAAACGAATGTGAAGAACCCAATTAAACCGTTTGCACAAAAGTTCCATGATCCTAATTTATCAAACGCCTTTATTCGGGCTTATGCTAAAAAAACAATTCAATGTTATCCTTCTGAGTTAATATTTACTGTTTCTCATACTGGCGCTTTTAGCCTACCTTTTAGCTATAGAACTCAAGAGCTTGTGTTTGATTTTCATCACAATCAACAGTATCTCGCTTTTCAAGGTATACTCACAACATCGTTCCCAGTGGTGATTAAAGCAGGCGATTCAAACGTAATATTGCGCCGTGGTAAATCGCTAACAGAAAAGCTAAATGGAAGGTTACGTGAACAGTGGAGTAAAGTTTAGCGGCTCCTAACGTTCATACCCCAACATTTCTGATGCCGCAATCCACTCCGATGCAATCGATGAAGATATCGGTTCGAGGGTATGAATAATAGTCGTGTTGTAACCACCGGTACAGGTTGTTTGGTTCTGCTCTATTGTTGCGCTGAATAGAGCTCGCTGGCTCTGCTTGTCACTACACCAACTCCCCCTCATATCACCACCTTTGAGTTCGCATACTTCATTGATGAGTAATTGATAATCATCAACAGAGCCTTTCTCTTCGTCTAAACACCAGAAGCGCTCATAGGCAATATAACCATCACGTGGATGATAAACTTTACCCGGTATTGCCGCGGTAAAATCTAAGATACCACCACGGGTCGCTTTTACATATTCTTCTGAAATGGTTGATATATCAACATTTCGTTTTGCTATAGGTTTTGAATACAAGTCGCTAATACACGCAGTTGTCATTATGCTCGACAGCACTATCAATAAATGCGAACCGTTCATAATACCTCTCTTCACTGTATCGATAACAACAACACTATCAAATCATTATGTTGGTTTTAAAACCAAACATAATGCATCCAATAATTAATTGTTATAAGCATAGATTCAAAGCACGATGTTAGCTAAATATAGAGGAAATAGGTTTAGATAAAATTTACCAATATGCAGAGATATTCTAAATATATTTTTGATTTTAATGATATTTAGTTGTTAATAATAAAAAACAGTCACGAAATCACTATAGGGTAATATCTAAATATCCTTACATAAACAGGAGTGTTTGTCCTTTATTTTATTTAGACTAAGCTAATTAGTGCTGACGATAACAATTATAATTTTAAAATCTTAAAAATAAGACATTCAAATTTACGCTCAATAGCTTTAATAAGATCAAGTTCACTGCATTACTATTAATGAGCAAAGATGGTAAATAAAACACTGATTGCTGATACTAAAGATGTTTTTGAGGCATTTCTCGATAACGGTTTACACAGGGAGTATGCCATCTACTGTCAATTCCCGCACTATAGTCAAAAGCTTTACGATTTTGAGCTGAACGAAGCTAAATACATTGAATTTAACGATGGGTATCGATGTGGAAACCAATAGCCCAACGCTTCATACTCAAGATTCTCGTTTCAGCGAGAATCCTGCATCTTGAGGTGGCTTAGGTATATAGCTATAAGATATGTGAGTTAGATAATTTATAGGTAGCTGAGTAATGCACCAAATTCATCAAGTTTTACTCTATTTAGAGTGAAACATGTTCTAGGTGGTTTAGGTTCAGCAATAACGAAACCAGCTTCCCGTAAAATGCGTAAATGTTCTGAAACCGTCGACTGAGCTAAGCCAAGTTCACCAACCAGATCACTATTAAGACAACCTTGCTGGCGAGCTAATATACGCAAAATTCTAACTCGTGCCGGGTGAGATATCGCTTTAGCAGCCGTTGCAATCGCTTGTTCTTTTGCTTCATCAATGACGATGTCATTCAAAACAGTGATACAGCCTGCATCTTCACAGTTCAACTCTTCTTGCTTTGATGCCTGCTTTTCTTTATTCATCAGAGTACTTCATCTACAAATCGTCGATTAACGATAATATGTATTAACTTAATATGAGTCAATGATTAAAAGGAATCAGACTGACCATGAACTTCAACGTTAAAATCAAAAAGCATGGCTATACTGTAATCAGACACCTTAAGGATCATTCTATGCCGCGCTTTATTAAGATGTTCATAGGTATGCCATTTTTTAGCTTACTCCTTGTAGGATGTAGCTCTGATGTCTCAACCGATTTTAAAGAAAATGTAAATTACAGCCAATTTCATACTTACGAATTTGCAGAAAATGCGAATAAAACAGCAACAAGCCTAGATGCAGCTCGAGTTAAAGATGCTTTAAATTACCAATTAACAAATAAAGGGCTAAAACTGGGCACAGATAAAAAAACAGATCTAACGGTTAAATATTATATACAAGCAGAATCAGAGTTACAGTCTTACGGGACGAGTGTTGGTTTTGGTTACGGCGCTAGCAACGTCGGTGTAGGCTTCAGATCACCAACACGATATAAAGAAACTAGATATGGCAAATTGATTGTAGAATTAATCCAAAACACATCAAATCAGGTTATATGGCGTTCAACTTCTCAACGTAAATTGACGGATGAAATGACACCACAGTCACGAATAACCTTTATTGATGAGCAGATTAGTGAAATGTTTAAAACTTACCCACCACAGTAACCTTCGATTTAAGTTGTTCCACTGTTAACAATTTAACCATGCTATTAATAAGACTACCCGCTTACTCTACATATTCATCACTCATCATATGTGTGACACCAATCCCAATAGCAACTGGTCGGATGTGCGTTAATATGCTCATGGCTTTATATGCAAAAGGAGTATTGCAACATGATGTTTAATCGGTTTTGTCCTTCTTGTAAAACAAACGTTAATCTAAAACAGGTGCATAGAACATTTGTAGAAAGATACATGACAAGAAAGCTTTGGGTAAAGTATGAATGCTGTAATTGTGGCGCAGAGGTATTTGCACATTGCACTAAAGCGCAAGACTTAGAACTGATTACTAAAAGTAAACAAGTTCCTACTGAATAAAATGAATGTATTTCTTACTAGAATAAGCAGCTATTTGAATTTTTAAAAGTAGAGTATTAATGATGGAACAAAAACTTTCCCCCACTGCACAACAAATGTTTATCACTGATATTTTAGAAGAATGTGATCGTCGTTTAAAGACTACTGGTTTTGAATTAAATGACCTTTCACCTGAAGGGAAAAGGTTGCTTTTCAGTTCTTCGTACAAACAATTACTCAATGAACACAGTTAAAACAAGGGATTCATTATGCCGTTAGCTCATTGAAAAATCAGGGCTTATACTATGTAGTTCGTTCTTTTCTTAGCTCTCATTGCCTTATTTGGATATTACACTTTGTTACTGTAAATAAAATAACGACAACTTTTCAATCGGAACTAAACAATTTGAATACTAACCATATAAAAAAGCCCAGTAAATTAACTGGGCTATCTAGTATCTCAAAGAGTCAGTCTATGCTTGACGACGCTTAGCAACATCACGTGCTAATTGACGAAGTACTGTTTCTGTATCTGCCCAACCAATACATGCATCGGTAATACTTTGACCATACGTTGGCTCTGTGCCTTCTACGATATCTTGACGACCTTCAACAAGGTGGCTTTCAACCATAACACCAAAAATATCTTTGTTACCGCCAGCAACTTGCTGACCGACATCTTCAGAAACAATAATCTGACGTTCAAACTTCTTCGAACTATTAGCATGACTAAAATCAATCATTACTTTCTTACGCTGACCAGCATTACCCAGCTGTGATGTCACCGCGTTAACGTGTTCTGAGCTGTAATTAGGCTCTTTACCGCCACGAAGAATGATATGACAGTCTTCATTACCCAAAGTAGAAACAATGGCTGAATGACCATACTTAGTTACTGATAAAAAGTGGTGAGGTGCACTTGCCGATCCAATCGCATCGGTCGCGATCTTAATATTGCCATCTGTACCGTTTTTAAACCCAACAGGGCAAGATAGTCCTGAAGATAGCTCACGGTGAACTTGCGATTCTGTCGTACGAGCACCAATTGCGCCCCAGCTGATCAAATCACCCATGTATTGTGGGGTAATCATATCAAGGAACTCACCCGCTGTTGGTAAGCCCATATCGGTCAAATCAAGTAGCAACTTACGGCCAATACGTAAACCATCATTTAACTGAAAGCTATTGTCCATATACGGGTCGTTAATTAACCCTTTCCAACCTACTGTGGTGCGTGGTTTTTCAAAGTAAACACGCATTACGATTTCAAGGTCACCTTTTAATTCTTCACGTAATACTTTCAGCTTTTTACCGTATTCGATAGCAGCTTCAGTGTCATGAATTGAACAAGGCCCAACAACAACCAACAAACGATCATCTTCATCGTTCAGAATGTTGTGAATCGATTTACGTGACTGATATACAGTTTCAGCCGCCAGTTCAGTGGCTGGAAATCTTTCCAATACAGCAACTGGTGGTAAAAGTTCTTTGATCTCGCTAATGCGTACGTCATCTGTTTTTTGCATTGTTTCTCATCTTCCCGCGTTACAACACTATGATAAGTATCGGTCAATACCCATAGTGTTTTCATACTCCAATAAACATTAAACTAACTTATCGCCTTCACTCCGCATGTGCAAACGCTATTTGAAATAAAATTACACATTGTTTCCGCATTAATACCTAATTAGACCAAATCTGCTTACAAAACCTCATAATACTGCTAACAAGCAGATCAAATATTAACCAGGTATCTCAAGCCATAAGATATAACCCAAATGTTATTATCCTTAGCTGGAAGCCTCATTAGATCGCCTTTCTAAAGTACTGTATAAATACTGTACAACATTTATTGTACAATCATGGCTGCTTAAATGTTTTCTACTTTTTTATTCAGTATTTAGGAGCTATTTCTTTGAATAATACACCTTAAAGCAATAACATGGTGACAACATTCTAGTTTACAGAGATCTCCCTTGTTAGCTGAAGAATCTGAAACCTTAAGAGATGATCCCATTATTTCTTTTTTACACGTTGATAAGTGGTATGGCGATTTTCACGCCTTGAAAGACATATGCTTAACGATTAACCGTGGCGAACGTTTAGTCATTTGTGGTCCGTCTGGCTCTGGTAAATCAACACTCATTCGCTGTATAAATGGTCTGGAGAAATATAATTCAGGTCAATTGAATGTTGTGGGCCAATCTCTTGATGGTAAACATTTAAAAGCTATTCGTGGCAAAGTCGGTATGGTGTTTCAACACTTTAATCTTTTCCCGCATATGACCGTGCTAGAAAACTTAATGCTCGCTCCACGTCGAACATTAAAAATGTCGAAAATTGAAGCAGAAAAGTTAGCTCGCGATTACCTAGAGCGAGTACATATCGGTCACCAAGCGGATAAATACCCTGCACAACTGTCTGGTGGACAACAACAACGTGTCGCTATTGCCCGTTCGTTATGCATGAAACCCGACATTCTGCTGTTTGATGAGCCGACTTCTGCGCTTGACCCCGAAATGATAAGGGAAGTGCTCGATGTTATGAAAGAACTTGTTAATGAAGGGATTACTATGGTGTGCGTGACTCATGAAATGGGATTTGCACGTCAAGTCGCTGATCGTGTGGTATTCATGGATGAAGGTGAAATAGTTGAAATTGCGCCACCAGCAACGTTATTTGATAACCCCAAACAACAACGAACCAAGCAGTTCTTAGAACAGATACTAAGTTACTAACTCGTTAGTCGATTCTCTATACTAGATATTATTTATTTGATGTTAAATAAGATGTTCTCTACAGCAACCCCCTCAGTAGGCTATAGGATTCTAAAGCCTGTACTCTCTGGTTTCTTGCAAATAGCGGTAGTAACACTTGGCTTAATATGGCTATTAAACGCTGGCGCTGAAGCGATGAATTATAGATGGCAGTGGTATCGCATTCCACAATATCTCTGGTTTATAGAAGATGGCGAATGGTTTCCAGCTGAATTGCTCGAAGGTTTATTCGTTACCTTAAAAATATCAGCTGTTAGCCTTATTTTCACCTTGCTCATTGGGCTGGTAACGGCACTATTACGCTTATCTGACTCAATAGTAGGACGAGGTTTAGCACGAGGCTATATTGAACTGATCCGCAATACACCATTGCTCGTACAAATTTACCTTTTATACTTTGTCTTTGGTCCTGTATTGGGATTAGAGCGATTTACCACTGCAGTTTTAGCCCTTTCGCTGTTTCAAGGTGCTTATACTGCCGAAATTTTTCGGGCTGGCTTAAACAACATTCCCAGAGGACAATTTGAAGCTTGTAGTAGTTTAGGATTATCAGCAATAGACGGGTATCGTTTCGTTATACTACCGCAAATGATCCGTCGAATATTGCCACCACTCACAAATGAAACCGTCTCTTTAGTAAAAAATTCCTCAATTGTCAGTATCATGGCTATCTTTGATTTAACAACGGAAGGTCGTAATATTGTTGCTGATACCGCAATGCCATTTGAAGTTTGGTTTACCGTTGCTGGCATTTATTTATGCATTACTTTAATGCTATCAGGGTTTGCGGCTTGGTTAGAACATAAAATGAACGTACCAACACAATAAGAATATATCCGAGCACATGATGTAGCATCGTATTTAAAGGAGAAAGGAAGCATGAAAAAATTACTCGCCGCTTGTCTTGCGGTAATAACATTAATGATGGGCACAAACGCCTTTGCAGCAGAAAAAAGTACACTCATTGATATAAAGGAGCGCGGTACATTACGTGTGGGGCTTTCAACATTCGTTCCTTGGGCCATGCGTGATAAACAAGGTGAACTTGTCGGTTTTGAAGTCGATGTTGCTCGCCGCCTTGCTAAAGATGCAGGCTTAAAAGTTGAGTTCATCCCTACTGCATGGGATGGTATTATTCCAGCCCTACTTGCAGGTAAGTTTGATGTCATCATCGGTGGTCTATCAATTACACCACAACGTAATATGAGCGTTTTATTTACCGCGCCTTATGCACACTCTGGCGTGCAGTTAGCAGCAAATAAAGAAAAATCTGCAGACAAATTAACAATTGCCGATTACAACAAGCGCAGTGTTACACTTTCTGTTCGCCGTGGTGCTTTCACGGTAGAAACAGCAAAAAAATACTTTCCAAAAGCCAAGCTTCGTCAGTTTGATGATGATGCACAAGCATTCCAAGAAGTACTTAATGGCAACGCACACGCTGTTCTTGCATCATCACCTAAGCCAGAGCAAATGGCTATTCAGTATAATGAAAAGCTTTTTATTCCATTAACCGATCGTTTAAGCCGTGGCTCTGAAGCATTTGCCATTCGTCATGGTGAATTTGACCTACTTAATTTCTTCAACAACTGGATTTTACTTCGTACCGAAGATGGCTGGTTAAAAGAGCGTCACGATTACTGGTTCACAACACTTGATTGGCAAAACCAGATCTCTGAGGGACAATAACTTTGTCGCAAAGCAACATTAAAAACACATTCAAAAAAAGCACGCCGAGAAGCAATATCTCGGCGCTGCTGCCATTCTTTTCAAGAATTAAACTCAATAAACTTGATTGGATGTTACTTGCTATTATCAGCGTATTTATTGGTTGGATTTATGTTCAATCTTCTGCTGGCATTCATTATCAATGGCGCTGGCATAAAGCTATAGAGCTGATATTCTCGGCAGGCAAACCAGGCGAGCTCCCCTACTTCTTTCAAGGATTTGTGACCACTATTCGCCTAAGTTTATGGGGAATGATATTTGCGGGTTTACTCGGTTTATTTCTCGGCCTTGCTCGTCGTTCATCATTGATGATTTTACGGCTACCGGCACAAGCTTACATTCAACTTGTTCGGAATATTCCACCGCTTGTTTTTGTTTTTATCTTCTACTTTTTTATTTCAAGCCAATTGGTTCCTGCGATTGGGCTTGCAGATACACTTCGCTACCATACTAGCGATACTAATGGCTTACAGCACTTCTTATTTGGTTCGTCCAAATTATGGGAAAACCTATTTTCAGGCGTACTCTGTGTTGGCTTAATATCTGCCGCTTACATTGCTGAGATTGTACGTTCAGGGCTTGATGCGATTGCAAAAGGGCAATGGGAAGCTGCCGATTCTTTAGGCCTTTCACGATGGAACCGCTTTCGTGATGTGATATTTCCACAAGCTTTTGCGGGCATAGTGCCACCGTTAGCGGGTCAGTTTATCTCGTTGGTGAAAGATTCTTCGATCATCTCACTCATCTCAATTCAAGAAATGACCTTTGTTGGCAGTGAAATGGCTAATTCATCAGGGCTGATCTTCGAGATTTGGCTACTAGTGGGTGCAGGGTATCTGGTGTTATGTTTGGGGCTATCACTATTATTTAGTCGTTTAGAAAAACGCAGCCAACGACACCTAGCTCGGTAAAGTACGAGAATAGGTGTTGAATTTACTGGCTACCAAACGCAAAATACAACGACCCATTGTCATCTTCTGATTTCCCGTATGCTAAAACGACAGGCCCCAATAAGGTATCAAGCGCGATGTACAAACTACCGGCAGTGATTGAGGAATCCCAACTAATATCGTCTTCATCTAGCCAAACGCCACCACGTTCAGCTGAGCCTCCCAAATATAAGGGTGCCGAAAAGAGTTTAAAATCTACATCAGTCAAATGATAACGGTAAATTAACGTACCTATAGCACTGTAGTTGCCCGTAAAGTGAAAACGAGTAAAACCGGAAAGGTTAAAGAGCCCACCAAGGCTTTGTGGCGCAACCGGATAAAATGCATTTGACTCTGAGCCAGATACTTTGAGGCCGGTAATTAAAGTATGGTCATCAAAAGATAGTGGCTTAACTAACTGAGTGTTTAAATACGGCACCGATTCAGAAATATCGCCGCTATCTAATTCGGAATTGGAGTACCTGTAACCAAGCTGTACATCAAACAAATTGCCAGTATTTGGAAAAAAGAAACTATCAAGGCTATCGTAGTTAAACTCACCAAAACCACTATAGCTTTCTACTTCTTGTTTAGGCGCCGAGGAAAGCTCACCTTGGATATCGCTATAACTGGCATCAAACCCTATCGCAAGACTGCTATCTCTGTGAATGTTCCACCCTAATTCGGTAAAAATGTTCCACGATTTATACTTTACTTCGTCCGGAGCGAGGTTGAAACGGTCTACGTTGTGAAACGCCCGAATCACCTTTTGCCAACCAGCCCCCACACTGGTGAAATACTGCTGCTGGTAGTCAAACGGCAGGTACAGCTCACTCACCAGCATATCCTGAACACCCAGCAAAACCTTAGACTTCCACTCTCCGCCCAAATTGGTAATATTAGTTAACGTATATTCAGCACCCACACCATAATTAGGTCTGTCTTCATTGTCTCTTTCGATAGACACTTTAAGGTTGAGATATCCAGGTCCCCATGATTTCTCCACTACGATAATAGATAACTGCTTTCCGTTTTTCTCAAACTCGTAGGTGATCTTTTCAAAGATCCCTTTGGCATAAAGCCTGTCAATTGCCTGCTCTATCTCTTCAGCGCTATATTCCTGATTTGGCTGCAATGCTAGCCACTGATATAGAGAGTGATCACTCAAAGCTGTTTGATTAATAATGGTGATATTTGTAAAGGAATATGTTGATGGATTCCAGCGGTGGCTTCTTTTCTTTCCTCTATATCGGGCATAGTCATTTTCATTAAGCTGGTAACGCATTAACTGTGGTAGTACAGCTATTGCAGCTTTGCGCCCACTTCTATAGGCCTGATACATTAAGTCGAAATCGGTCGCCACCATAAAAGACACATCAGGTACGATATAAATATCCTTTTCCAACTTCAGCAAAGCTATCTGTTCGTCAGTCCCTTTATTAGTCATATGGGTAGTGAGCTGACTAACAACCGTAACGGCAGAGTGAAGATCCTCAATATTAAACATCTGATCCCTCAGATCCACAGCAATAACCACATCAGCACCCAGTATTTTCACCTGATCGACAGGCATATTATTAACAATACCGCCGTCAACAAGAAGCCGACCGTCTATATGAACTGGCCTTAGCGCCCCAGGAACAGACATAGAAGCCTGCATCGCTTGTACTAGGTTTCCTTTATCAAGTACAACTGGTTCAATGGTTTCAAGATCTGTTGCTACAGCCCGATAAGGAATAGCAAGCTGATCAAAACTGTCATAGTTGGGTGGGTTTCCAGTCGCTTTTCGTAATATGCTCGCCATTTTCTGTCCCAACACTAGCCCAGGAAAAGGCTTCACTTCACCGTCTAGCGATAGTCCAATATCAGTATAAAAATGAAATTCATCGGTTCTTTTTTTCTCTCTTAATTGCAATTCTTTTCTTGTCTGTCGATCGAAATAGCCATCGCTCCAGTTAATGTCAAATGTCCGCCGCTTAATTTCTTCAGCACTTAACCCTAGAGCCACCATTCCACCAACATAAGCCCCCATACTGGTGCCAGTAACAGCATGGATAGGGATTCGGTACTCTTCCAGTACTTCTAAAACCCCAATATGGGCGGCACCTTTAGCCCCACCACCACTTAGAGTTAAACCAATTTTAGGGGGTAATTCATCCGCCCTAATCAATGTCGCTGGTAATAAGCTGAATGAAAAATATAAGGCTACATACCATATCGTTATGATTCTCATGTTTGTGCGAAACCTTAAAGTTTATAATTCCCAGACATTTGTACATGGCAATCTATTCATTTAACTTTAGTTAACACTCACTAAGACCGACGGGTGAAAAGTGCGACATTTTAAAATAGAATGAATACGAGAAGGTATTGAAACGATGAGAATGGGATCAGTGTTTATACAAAGCCATCAACTAAAAAGGGCACTGATTTATCAGCACCCTTCTTGTGGTTGAAGTGGTTGTGGGTTGGTGTTGTTCACATCGAATACAGTGTGAAACTCCGTACTTTAGTCACTCAACAATTAATGTCGAACAACTCATTTGTTTACACGGTAAGGCAATAATGCGCTTTAGTATTACTATTTATCAATCAACAACTTCGACTCGCATATCACCTTCAACTTGTTGAACAGATTCGATTAATTGTTCTAAATTTGTTTGGCTTGGTACATCGATTGAAAGTTCAGCAAAAAATAACGTTTTCCCTAAATCTGGCACCCCAATTCGATGGTTTTCAATTCGATCAATGTTAATACCTATATCATGTAAAATATTGGTGATATCGTTAACAATGCCGGGGCGGTCGCTCGATTCAACTTTTAATGTAACGTGCTCTATTTTCACAAATGCCTGCGGCTGATCACTTTTTACAATATTTACGTAAAAATCACTAAGCTTATTGAATTCTGACTCTAATTGTTCTGCAAAAGTGTCTGGAATTTCGACCTTAATAATACCCACAAGCTGTTGGTCTAAACGGCTAATTTTACTTACTAGCCATTTCCCGCCAAGTTCATGGGTTTTTGCTGCAAGTTGATTAATTAATTGTGGGTGATCTTTACCTGCAAGAGTAATTGTTAAATGAGAATTCATAAGCCGTCCCCTTCTATTGATGCAACCGATACAACCTAAAGCTCTATTAATTAGATTAGCAAGCAAAGAGTTATCCTGCAGTGATTAAGTTCATACAAATTATTGATTCTAACAATTTAGTCTTTATAACTGCTCAGCTATCACGCTTACATCAGATAGTTTGCATTAAGCATCCAGAAATAGATCACGCATCAGATCATCACAATTAGGATCATGCTTATATTGATTGAAATCTGTAAAACCTCTTTCTTTAAGCAAGCCTTCATCAATCAATGTTTGACCACTTAATTGTAAGCCTTCTGTCTTAATAATCTCTAACGCCGCTTCAGCCATAATTCGGGGCGTTCTTGAATGCTTCAGTAGCTCTTTTCCAATCGCAAATTCAACCGCCGCTGTTGCTATTGACGTTTGCGGCCATAACGTTGCAGCTGAAATGCCGTCATCTCTTAATTCTTCGGCTAGACCCATGGTTAACAGTGTCATGCCATATTTGGTGATTGTGTAGGGAATATAGGGTTTCAACCAATGCGAAGCGAGATTAATAGGCGGGGATAACGTAATAATATGGGGGTTACGGCTTTTCTTTAAATACGGTATCGCCGCTTTAGAGCACACAAATGAGCCACGCACATTGATCGAATTAATAAGATCGAAGCGCTTAGTATCTGTATCTTGTAACCGCGTTAGTACTATTGCACTGGCATTGTTCACTAATACATCAATACTACCAAAGGTTTCAAACGCTTGTTGCATTGCAAGGTTAACGGCTTCTTCATCACGTACATCCAGCTTAATCGCCAATGCTTTGCCACCCGCCTCCTCGACTTCTTGAGCAACGCTATGAATGGTACCTGCTAGTTTAGGATGTGGTTGATCAGACTTTGCAGCGATAACAATGTTAGCGCCTTGTTGAGCACAAATTAAAGCTATTTCACGGCCAATTCCTCGGCTAGAGCCGGTAATAAAAACAGTAACGCCTGTTAATGCTGCCATCAGTACTATTCCCTTATTAAGTGTGTTTTTGTTGAGTGTTAATCCATATTTTTCACACAAGACATAACTGACTAAAATTATAGACGGAGATTTTTACGTTAGCTTTTTTTTTAGAGTATTTACTAAAAATTTATTAACCGTTAATTATTTTATACCCAAGCTACCTCAAGGTGCAGGATTCATTAAGTCACGTTACTATAGCTATAGATTCTTTTCTGTATTCAGGAAAACACCATGCCACATCCTATACTGTATTCTTTTCGTCGCTGTCCTTACGCTATGCGTGCACGAATGGGATTATTATTAGCAAAGCGTTCTGTCATGCTGCGTGAAATAATATTAAAACATAAACCTGCCGACATGCTTGCTGCATCAGAAAAAGGAACAGTACCCGTTTTGATCTTAAATGATGGGTCGGTGATAGATGAAAGCCTAGATATTATGAAATGGGCACTTCAGCAAAATGACCCAGCGAATTTACTCTGTATCGACAATCCATCGATTCAATCTGACATTGACGCATTAATTGTGACTTGTGATGGCGAATTCAAAGGCTGGTTAGATAAATACAAATATGCTGACCGTCACCCTGACTTTCCAGAAGAGTACTACCGCCAACAAGGCATGCATTTTTTAAATGTACTAGAAGAGCGATTGAGTACTTCCAATTATTTAATGGGAACGGCACCTACCCTCGCGGACTATGCGATTTTCCCCTTTATTCGTCAATTTGCGCATGTTGACCGACAAAGGTTTGAGCAATCATCTTATCCGAAAATTCAAGACTGGTTAGCAAAACACTTAGAGAGCGACGTGTTTTCGAAAGTAATGGCAAAGTACCCTCTTTGGCTTGATAATCATGAGTCTTTTCTTTTTGAGTAAGTTTTAAAGAATTATATGATGAGTTCTCACATCCGAACACTGTGGCCGTGGGTTTCAAACTCATGTCTCGAAGTAATGGGTGAACAGAAAACACTACACAAATACCATGCTTGTACAGGTTTCTAATATGAAGCGCTCACAAGCAAAGGTTTTTAACTTGGAAGGCATACCACACCGATTAATACGAGTAAGATAATTACACTATTTCTTCATCTTCGTTCAGAGTTGATTCATAAACTGTCAGATATATTTGAGTGATAAAAAAAACAATGTTTATTACTACTGATAGTGAGCCAACAATGATGAATAAATTGAACCCTAAAGAACAAGAAGTCGTACTTGCTACCCTTGGTGAGTGCTATCGCAGACTAAAAGCGGCAAAGATGACAGCACGTGAAATTTCACAAGACGGATTTAACCTGATGTTCAAATCTGTTTATCAAACCATGGTAAAAAGCCATTAACCAACATAGACGTTGGCGCACGCTGTAATCGTTCACATGCCTCACGTATTTACATTGTTTATATGGAGCCTGTTTCAGGTTGATAATCCGCATAAATTTGGCATGAAAAAAAGGAGCTAAAATCGCTCCTTTTTTAATTAATCATCTCACTAGCACTTTCTGTTCTTCATAAGCACATCATCAAGAACCCCACCATCCTAGTCGCAAGATAGTGGGTTATGCTAATTAATTAACCACGGTAGTAACGCTGTGGTACGAATGGCATTTTTTCAACAGTCATTGGTAGTTTCTTACCACGAACTTCTGCAAATAGCTCTGTACCAATCACTGCAAGACCCGTCTGAACATAAGCCATTGCAACGGGCATGCCTTTAGAAGGGCCAAACGTGCCACTTGTAACGATACCTACTTCATCATCATTAACATCAAATAACTTGCTGCCTTCGCGCACAGGGGCTTTTGAATGACCAAGAAGACCTACACGCTTGCGAGCCACATCTTTGGTTTTGATCTGCTCAAGAATAAGCTCTGCACCAGGGAAACCACCCGCACGCTCACCATCTGCACGGCGGCACTTACTGATACCCCAAAGCAAACTTGCTTCTACAGGTGTTGTCGTTGGGTCAAGATCGTGTCCGTACAAGCACAAACCACATTCAAGACGTAATGAATCACGCGCACCAAGACCAATCCACTCTACTTCTGCATATGCTAACAGCTCACGTGCAAATGCATCTGCTGTATCTGCTGGTACAGAGATTTCGTATCCGTCTTCGCCAGTGTAACCAGAACGACTTACGTAACATTCAACGCCACATAATTCTAGTTTCGTTGCGTCCATGAATACCATGTCGCTCACTGCAGGGTTCAAACGTGCCAATACTTCAGCCGCTTTTGGCCCTTGAAGTGCAAGTAGAGCGCGATCGTCAATCACTTCCATTGTTACATCTTCAGGCAAATTAGCTTGAATGTGTGCAATATCTTGATCTTTACATGCTGCGTTCACAACTACGAATAGGTGATCACCAAAGTTTGTCACCATTAAATCATCGCTAATACCGCCTTCTTCATTCGTGAAGAAAGCATAACGCTGCTTGCCCGAAGGCAAATCGATAATATCGACAGGTACCAATGCTTCAATCGCTTTCGCTGCATTTGCACCATGCAGACGTAGTTGCCCCATATGAGAAACATCAAATAGACCGGCTGCATCGCGGCAATGCAAGTGTTCTTTACGTACACCTAATGCGTACTGAACAGGCATATCATAGCCAGCGAATGGAACCATTTTTGCGCCCATTTCAACATGTAGCGCATGAAGAGGGGTAACCAGAAGTTCGTGAGACATACGTTTAATACTCCATAGACCGCATACCCTGCGGTCAATTAATCCATACTACTAGTTGGTAATAAAACCATTCCAACCTTATGATTCACCTGCTTGTTCATCACCTTTTTGCTGATTAGAAAAATATTCTTTTGTCAGCTTAAAGACCACAGGACTTAGCAACATCAGAGCAATTAGGTTAGGAATTGCCATCATTGCGTTTAATGTATCTGCGAGTAACCAAATGAATTCTAAAGAGCTGGTCGCACCAATAGGCACCGCCAAAATCCATAGCACTCGAAAAGGAACTACCGCTTTCACACCCAATAGATACTGAACACACTTTTCGCTATAGAAGCTCCAGCCTAAAATTGTGGTAAAAGCAAAAATTGATAGAGCAATCGCGACAAGATAATTACCAATACCGGGCAATGCCGAAGCAAAAGCGGCAGATGTAAGTGCCGCGCCTGTTGCGCCAGATGTCCACTCACCTGAAACGACAATAGCTAAGCCAGTAATGGTACAAACCACTAAGGTGTCAATAAAGGTACCCAACATCGCAACTAAGCCTTGTGCTACCGGGTTCTTTGTTTGAGCAGCCGCATGCGCAATAGGTGCACTACCTAAACCAGCTTCATTCGAGAACACACCACGTGCGACACCAAAACGAATTGCAGCCCACACCGCCGCACCAGCAAACCCACCTTCAGCAGCAACTGGGGTAAACGCACTTTCAAAAATCAAAGCAACGGCTGCCGGTATTTCTGTCGCATTGGTCATCAATACGACTAAGCCAGCTGCAATATAAAAAACAGCCATCAGTGGTACTAACTTTCCTGCGACATCAGCAATACGCTTTATGCCCCCCATCAATACCAAGCCAACCAGTACCATCATTACCAAGCCTGAAATCATTGGTGAAACACCAAAACTTGATTCAACAGCACTTGCAACGGAATTCGATTGCACTGTATTACCAATACCAAAACCGGCAATAGAGCCAAAAATAGCAAACGCAGTGCCCAACCAAGACCACTTACTGCTTAAACCATTTTTGATGTAATACATTGGGCCACCAACATGGTTCCCATTTGCATCTGTTTCACGGTATTTCACCGCACAAACAGCTTCTGCATATTTAGTTGCCATTCCGACTAGCGCGGTACACCACATCCAAAACAATGCACCTGGGCCACCTAGGAAGATAGCCGTTGCTACCCCTGCAATGTTACCTGTACCGATGGTGGCTGAAAGGGATGTCATTAACGCGTTGAACGGGCTTATCTCACCTTTTACATTTTCTTCTTTTTCAGGAATTCGCCCAGTCCATAACAATTTAAAGCCAGTACCTAGCTTTAGAATTGGCATTAATTTCAGGCCAAATGTTAAAAATAATCCTACACCAAGAATCATCACTAGCATGGGAACACCCCACACCACACCATTTATTGCAGATATCAAGTTCGTTAAAGCTTCCATGGGGAACACTATCCTCGCTATTATCACTATCTCTGCAAAAACATAGTCGGCTTTGTTTTAAACAACAACTACCAATGCTGATTGTTATGTTTTTGTTAATGAGTTTCCTATAATAGACAAAGTTTAGTTTAGTTCAAACCGTGTTCACTCACAGAAATTCAGATTTCTTTCTGCGTCTGTTGTTCGCGTCTAGAAAATTAGCCACTAACACACGTGTAATGTGCTGCTTTGTTTTCTAAAAAAACCTTTAATGTTAAATACTTGTCGATAATCATGAATAATTAGCTAATCTATCAATAGCATTAAAAAGCAAATGCCAAAAAGAAGATCTTCATCACATACATTAAGGCTAAGAGGCTGTAACCCAAAGGATATGAGCATCATCTTCACTTAAAGAAACAAGCATATGTCCCATATTTGCATCATAATAGACAGAGTCTCCTTCGCTTAACACAACGGGTTCGTAGAACTCAGAATAGAAGGTTATCTGCCCTGACAGCACCAATAAAAACTCTTCACCATCATGGCGAATCCAATCTGAGTAATCTTCAAAAAAACGAGCACGAACACGAGACTTAAACGGCATCATTTTCTTATGCGTTAGCTGGGTTGCTAATAGCTCATGCTCATAGGTTGAAGTAGGATGTGGCTTCCCCTCACCCGTACGTGTTATATCACGACGACCTGTTGCTTTTATTTGCTTCGGCGGTGCAAAAAGCTGCGGTATATCAACACTTAAACCATTAGCCAATTTTTGCATTGCTTGAAATGTTGGTGATATTTGTTCGTTTTCAATCTTAGAAAGCGTTGAACGTGCAAGACCTGTTCTTTTACTCGCTTCTTCAAGTGTTAAACCATGCGCCATACGAATTTCTTTTAAGCGTTTACCGAGCTTTAACGGTTTAATTTTTTCACTTTCCAGCTCTTTCGCAACGCTCATTGATGGGTAAATATCTTGTTCATTCTTATCGGTCATACGGCCCTCCTTGCCCAATACTATGTCTTCATTCTGGCATAGCTTGCCCGAAACTTAAAAGTTATCGCAAATAAAAAACATGACCCATGCATCATATTTGAAACAAAGTTTCCTTTAGGAAACTTTGGAAATATAAAACTGAAACACCACCTTTTTTAATAAAAAATTCAACATTTATAACGCCGATATTATTTCAATTTAATGTAATTAGAAATATCTATCTCCCCTTGTTGTAAAAGGGGTTATCACAAATTAAAACAAACTATCAACACACCATTGTAAACTGAAATTGACTAACTATTTGGTCTTATAATAGGAATTTACATGACAGAGCGCAAACGTTTGCGTACAATAAATCTCATTAAAAGAGATAAAAATCCACTATTGGAAATTTTTGTTTGATCGGCTATCTATAGAAAGGTATGTTACGTACTTGTTGGCAACATTGCTCTTCACTGCCAAGATAAAACAAGACGAAACGTTATTAAAATTAGAATAAACCATACCTACAAATATGAACGGCTCTGATAAAAGCTTAACCGCCTTGGAGCTCGACTTGAGGATAACGTGAATGAAAGCTTCGTATCAAAATCATGATTTAGAAATGTTCTTTTCAACCAACCTTGCACAGGTTGACGGTGCCGTTAACGCAGGCATCGAAGCTGAGCTTAACCGCCAGAATCAGCAAATTGAGCTAATAGCCTCTGAAAACATCGTTTCTAAAGCGGTAATGCAAGCACAAGGTACTTGTTTAACCAATAAGTATGCTGAAGGTTATGCGGGCCGTCGTTACTACGGTGGTTGTGAACATGTTGATGAAGTAGAAAAGATCGCTATCGCTCGTGCCAAGCAATTATTCCAATGTGAATACGTTAATGTTCAGCCTCACTCTGGCGCTCAAGCAAACGGTGCAGTTATGCTTGCACTGCTTCAACCGGGTGACACTATCTTAGGCATGTCTTTGGATGCTGGCGGTCACTTAACACACGGTGCACGCCCTGCTCTTTCGGGTAAGTGGTTCGATGCTGTTCAATACGGCGTGAGCAAAGACACGCTAGAAATTGATTACAACCAAGTGCGTGAACTGGCTATCGAGCACAAACCAAAAATGATTATTGCGGGTGGTTCTGCTATTCCTCGCACAATCAATTTTGAAAAATTCCGTGAAATCGCTGATGAAGTTGGCGCTTTCCTAATGGTTGATATGGCACACATCGCAGGTCTTATTGCTGCGGGTGAACACCCTAGCCCTATCCCACATGCACATGTTGTTACAACAACAACACACAAAACATTACGTGGCCCACGTGGTGGCATGATTCTAACAAACCTAGAAGACATCAATAAAAAGATTAACTCTGCGGTATTCCCTGGCCTTCAGGGTGGTCCATTAATGCATGTTATTGCGGGTAAAGCTGTCGCATTTGGTGAAGCATTAGAACCTGATTTCAAAATTTATATCAAAAATGTGATTAGTAACGCCAAAGTATTAGCAGAAGTACTACAAACTCGTGGCTGCGATATTGTAACTAACGGCACCGATACCCACTTGATGTTGGTTGACCTTCGCCCTAAGGGCTTAAAAGGTAATGCTGCTGAAAATGCACTAGAGCGTGCAGGCATCACTTGTAATAAAAATGGTATCCCGTTTGATACTGAAAAACCAATGGTAACCTCGGGTATTCGTTTAGGTACACCAGCAGGTACAAGCCGTGGCTTCGGCAATGACGAATTCAAGCAAATTGGAGAATGGATTGGCGATGTGCTAGACGGCCTAGCTGCTAACCCAGAAGACAACAGTGAAGTGGAAAAACGTGTTAAGCAGCAAGTTCAGAAGCTGTGTAGCCGTTTCCCGCTTTACCAGTAAAAAACAAAATTTACCGACATATCATGCTCTCGTAACACCTCTTTTTTATGAAGAACATCGTTATAGAGAGCATGAAACAATAAAAATGATTAATTCAAATGGCCTGTCTGTATAAACAGCACGCTTTTATAACAAACATTATCTGCGGAACATTTACGCAAGGAGTTTAAAATGGAAAATACACTTAAGTTTGCTGAAAGCCATGAGTGGGTTCGTGATAACGGTGACGGCACTATCACCATGGGCATTTCTAACCACGCTCAAGGTCTTTTAGGCGACGTGGTTTTTGTGGATCTTCCAGAAGTTGGTGATTCAGTTGAAGCAGGCGAAACATTCTCTCTTGTTGAATCAGTAAAAGCGGCATCTGATATTTACGCTCCTGTTACTGGTGAAATTGTTGAAATCAACGAAGAGCTAGAAGATAGTCCAGAGCTTGTAAACGAAGAACCGTACGAAGGCGGCTGGATTGCTAAAATTAAGATCAGCGACGTTGAAGAGCTGACTAAGCTTACTGCTGGTGACAAATACTTAGAATCTATCGAAGACTAAGGTTTCTATCGAAATCTAAGTACCTTTTGACAAACTAGGTAAATCTCGGCTTTTGGTTGAACAATGTCTTCTTCTAGACACTTGCTTCTACAGATACCAATCAAAAGCCGTTTTAAGTAATACTCCGATGACTTATAGCAATTACGTCAGATCATTGAATCACAATGGATGTAATTGGTAGCAACTGTTCAGGAAAGAACCATGACCGACATGACTCTTCTAAATGCTTTAAGCGACGACCAAGATTTTGCGGGTCGCCACAATGGCCCTAATGCTGCACAGCAAGACATTATGCTGAAAACAATTTCTGCAGAAAGCGTTGAGCAGCTAATAGCACAAACAGTTCCAGCGGATATTCGTCTGCCAGAACCTATGAAGCTGGATCCAGCACAAAGTGAAGCAGACATGCTGACTTCTCTTAAAGCGATTGCAAGTAAGAACATCATTAATCGTAGCTATATCGGTCAAGGTTACTATAACAACCTAACGCCAAATGTTGTGCTTCGTAACGTGCTTGAAAATCCAGGTTGGTACACTGCGTACACACCTTACCAGCCAGAAATCTCTCAAGGTCGCCTTGAATCTCTGCTTAACTACCAGCAGATGATTATGGACCTTACAAGCATGGAACTGGCAAACGCCTCTTTGCTTGATGAAGCAACAGCAGCAGCAGAAGCAATGACACTGTGTCTGCGTGCAGGTAAGAGTAAAAGCAAAGCCTTCTTTGTTTCTAACGACCTACACCCTCAAACGGTTGATGTTGTTCGCACACGTGCAGAATATATTGGTATTGAAATCATCACGGGTTCAGTTGAAGAACTGGATAACCACGATGTATTTGGTGCTTTAGTACAATACCCAGGTACAACAGGTTCAATCACTGATTTAACAGATATCATTGAAAAAGCACACGCGAAAAAAACACTAGTTGCTGTTGCATCTGATCTATTAGCACTAACACTGCTTAAAGCACCTGGTGAAATGGGCGCAGACGTAGTGATTGGTAGTGCACAGCGCTTCGGTGTACCAATGGGATTCGGCGGTCCACACGCTGGTTTCATGGCAACGAAAGACAAGCACAAGCGTACTATGCCAGGCCGTGTAATCGGTGTTTCTAAAGATGCGAGAGGCAACCAATCTCTTCGTATGGCAATGCAAACGCGTGAGCAACACATTCGTCGTGAAAAAGCGACATCGAACATCTGTACCGCACAGGCCCTATTAGCCAATATGGCTGCATTCTATGCCTTGTACCACGGCCCTGAAGGTCTTCGTAAAATTGGCCGTCGTGTTCATCACCTAACAGCAATTCTTGCTGCTGGTTTACGTAATTCAGGTATCGAACTAGCAAGTGATACATTCTTCGATACAATTACGCTTAACACTGGCAAGAAAACTGACGATTTCTACAAAAAAGCACTAACTGCTGGTATCAACCTGCGTAAGTTTGACGTTCAACTAGGTATCAGCCTAGATGAAACCACCAAGGTTTCTGACGTTGAAGAGCTATTGGCTATCTTTACTGGCAACGAATTAAAAGCATCAATGTTCACAGCAGATATTGCTGCTGACGAATTTGCTGCAATTCCAGAAAGCTGCCGCCGTACAAGTAAGTATCTAACACACCCTGTTTTCAACGAGCACCACAGTGAAACGCAAATGATGCGTTACATGAAGAAGCTTGAAAACAAAGACTACTCGCTGACACACGGCATGATTCCGCTAGGCAGCTGTACAATGAAATTGAATGCAGCAGCAGAGATGATTCCTATCACTTGGCCTGAATTCGGTTCATTACACCCATTCGCACCAGTTGATCAAACTAAAGGCTATCAAGAGCTTGCCTCTAAGCTTTCTGAAATGCTGTGTTCTGTAACAGGCTACGATGCATTCTCTCTACAGCCAAACTCTGGCGCACAGGGTGAATATGCGGGTCTAATCGCGATTCAACGTTACCACCAGCACAATGGCGACAGCCACCGTAATGTTTGTTTGATTCCAAGTTCTGCGCACGGTACTAACCCTGCATCAGCAGCAATGGTATCAATGAAAGTTGTGGTTGTAGGTTGTGATGAAAAAGGCAACGTCGATGTTGAAGATCTGAAAGTTAAGATCGAAAAACACCGTGATAACCTATCATGCATCATGATCACATACCCTTCTACACACGGTGTATACGAAGAAGCAGTACGTGAAGTCTGTGACCTTGTACACGATGCTGGCGGTCAGGTTTATCTTGATGGCGCAAACATGAACGCACAGGTTGGTTTAACTAACCCTGGCTTTATCGGTTCAGATGTTTCGCACCTAAACCTACACAAAACATTCTGTATTCCACACGGTGGTGGCGGTCCGGGCATGGGTCCTATCGGTGTTAAATCGCACCTAGCACCTTTCCTTCCTGGTCACGTTCAATCGACTGCTGATGAAGGCCAGCAGTACGCTGTTTCTGCAGCAGAGCTAGGTTCAGCTTCTATTCTTCCGATCTCATACGCTTACATCGCGATGATGGGTGAAGAAGGCCTTACTGAAGCAACGAAGCTTGCTATCTTGAACGCTAACTACGTAATGGAACGCCTACGTCCACACTACCCTGTTCTTTACCGTGGTACTGAAGGCCGTATTGCTCACGAATGTATTATCGACATTCGCCCACTAAAAGAAGCCTCTGGCATTTCTGAAGAAGATGTAGCGAAGCGCTTAATGGATTACGGTTTCCATGCGCCAACCATGTCTTTCCCTGTTGCTGGTACGCTAATGATTGAACCGACCGAATCTGAAGATTTAGCTGAGCTTGATCGTTTCTGCGATGCGATGATTGCAATTCGTCAAGAAATTGCACGCGTTCAAGAAGGTGAATGGCCAATCGACGACAACCCGTTGGTACATGCACCACACACACAAGCAGACCTAATGGAAACTGAGTGGAACCGTGCTTACAGTCGCGAAATTGCTTGCTTCCCATCAGATCACACTCGAGCATCTAAGTACTGGCCAACAGTGAATCGCGTTGATAACGTATTCGGTGACCGTAACTTAATTTGTTCTTGCCCAAGCATCGACAGCTACATCGAAGATTAATGATCTGCTGATCATGGATCGTCACGTTGGAAACCGATAATTACGTTGAAGACTGACTGATAACAAAAAAGCGAACCGAAAGGTTCGCTTTTTTATTGCCATTTTTACAGGGTTAAGTAAAGAATGGCTTAGCATTAGTGATTTATTTGACAATGAAGCTATAAACTTATGGCAGATGAAAGGTTTCTCTCTTATGGCAAATTGTTTAGGTCTTCAAGGGCTGACAGTATTCCGTTTATACCAGTATAAGTGGAAGTGATTAAGCCGGGAATAAGTGGGAAAGTTGGATTTGTCAGCGTTGGAATGGTTGAAAGAATACCAGAAAGTGCCCCTAAACCAATATTTCCACAGGTCAGTAACCCACTTGATAGAGCTTTATTCATTATTAGAAGTGCCATCAGTCTACGGCTGCGTTCGTCAGGAGTTAGCTTATTTCTATCCGGAGTTATATCCGGATCATCGTAGTTAATTTTTAAATATGATTCTAACTTCTTCTCATTAAGGCTATCTTTATTTATATCTAATAGCATCTCCATTAAATCTTTTGATTCCGCAAACTCTACGAGCTCTTTGAGCTCATCTTTTGAAATGATTTGCGCATCAATTTCCGGAATGGAGTAACCTTCGAGAACTTTCTTAATATTTACTGATTGCTCAAGTAAAATTGTAGCAATTTCAGACTCTTTTACAATAACCGCCAACTCTAGACATACCTTAAAGGCATCGAAAGTTTTTTTTATATCAGATGGAGTAAGATCAGGGTCGTCTATTTTTTTGCTGGCGCCTAGCTTTATTTTCTGACTTAAATCAATTAACTGGATATAGTCAATTTTCTTAAAAATGTCGGGATGATGTTCAAGTCTGTATTCTAGCTCCCATAATGCCTGTTTATTTTCACTCATGTTGTTTCTCTCCGACATTTTGTTGATCAACTATTACTATTAAAACTAGCACGCCTCTTAGACTTAGCAATAAATATGATCAATTCTGGAGCCTGCGAGTCAAGGCTCCATCATGGAAACAAAAAATCTCTCAAGCTCACCAAAGTTAGAGTGAAATTTCGACTGGATAGTGCACGTTTATGGGAAAGTGAAACGACTATACACTAGGCAACATTCGTCGACATCTTAGTTATATCTTTCTTAATCATGTCCGGCTTTACCGAAACACTGATCAATGTTGTAACCTTTGCAGTGTCACACTTTGTATTGCCCTGTGCATCCTCAATGTGAGGTTCTTCAGTTTTAATCATCGACGTTAAACGGGCAATAAAATCAAGATTAGTACTCAGAGCACATAAACTTTTCATGACAGTCTGTTCGCTATCTTCCAACCACTGATAACGTTTTACATACAAACGACGTTTGGTTTTCTTTAATGTCGTTGGATCTTTGCGCAATGGCTGAAGTGGTATCTTATAGAAATATTTGTTCAGTACTTCAGCACCATATTCTTCCCATAGATCATTGTAATCAAATGTCACCGATTTACGTTTTGAACCCACATAGCGCAACGCTTGGTAGATATGTGCTTTATTAGAGATTCCATGAACCTCATCAACGTCTAGGCTTTTCGCCAACATCAACGCTATCTCTAACATCAATGCCTTGGTTCGTAAGCCATGCACCGAGCGCGTCAGCAACTTGATCACATCATTACGATCTTCAATATCATCACTTGGTCCTTGCACTGAACCAATATAAAAAATGGTTTTAGGCTGTGTCGACACATGGCAACTTAATGAATAGATCGTACGATTTTGTGCATCTATTAGTTGCAAGCCTAAAGACCCTTCCCGGCTTCCACCTGCACATAACTTTACATGGTAAGAGCCACCTTTGGAGTCCTCAAACGACAAAATGGTTAGGCCTACGTTTTCATAAATCCTTGATAAATTAGAGCCAAAAATATGCTGACAAAAATTAAAGTGATCTTGAATATGTGTTACACGTTCGGCGCGACTCCAATTAACACATAAGTACGGCTTCAAGGGTTTTTCTAAAATACGAGGATTAGATTTCAACACTGGTGATAATTTTTCATTATCAAATAATGTCATCATTGATTTCATCGTATTTGCATTCATTATCCCCCACAAACAGAAACGCGCATTCTTTTTAATTCTGCGCCATCCAGTACTTCCTGGGTATAAATCGTCTGCAATTTTAGGCAACGCACGCAAATAACCGCTCTTCTTTTCAACCATTACATTCAAAATATCTAATCTTCTTTTGTCAATTAAGGGCAAGTTACACATTAATGTTCACCTTGAATGAACCGTTACTGACTTAAACACTCAAGCCAGCAGTTATGCGAACTAACAACTCCTGAAAATTCTGTCAAAGTATACCGAATGATAATGCACACTGTACAGTTAATTGTGAACAGCGTGCAAATAATAGCTATTAAGTCGTTAAGTAGTACTTATAGAAAACTAACCGGGAAGGGATAGAGACGAAAGCGCCATTGATGATCACTTAATAACGATAATCAATGGCGTAATAATTTATCGGTTTATATCCTACATAATGAGAAATACGATAATGTAAGGGAGTTTATGTCTGACGCCGTTTATATACGTTGAAATTGATCCATCAAGCGCTTCATTGTTTCCAGCCGGTCCACCAGCATACGGGTATTCTCTACAGAATAATTACTGGTTTTTGACGTTGCGACCGTTAGTTCGTTGATGTTTTCAACATTGCGTGAGATCTCATCGCTGACACCCGCTTGCTCTTCCACTGCCGAGGCTATTTGATGGCTACTATCTGTAACTAGGTTAAGCACCTCGTTAATCTGCTCTAATAAGGTGCCCGTTTCTGCTGCCTGATCATTACATTGTTTCGACAATGCACCGCCACGCTCAACAGCATCGACCGCTTGGCTCGCTGTTTGTTGTAGCCGTGCAATCATCTGCTGAATTTCACCCGTAGATGATTGAGTTTTTTGCGCTAACGAACGCACCTCATCAGCAACCACCGCAAAGCCGCGTCCGGCATCACCAGCACGCGCCGCTTCAATCGCAGCGTTCAGTGCCAATAGGTTAGTTTGATCGGCAATCGAGCCAATCACATCCATAATGCCTTCAATTTGTTTACTGCTATCCGATAATGCATTAATGACTTGCTTGGAGTTATCTAACTCTTGATGCAATGCATGTACAGAGTTAATAGTCGTTTCAACACTCTGTTGTCCTTCTAACGACATCTGCTGTGCTTCAGAGGTAATCGTCGATGCTTGTGCTGCGCTTTCTGCCACTTCTCGGATAGATGAAGACATTTGTCCCATCGCAACACTTACTTGCTCTGTTGCCGCCATTTGTTGTTCAAGATTGGTCTGCATTTGTTGCGTGTTACCAAACTCATCCTCAGCAGAAATAAGAATATCACCCGACGTTTCACTGGCACGTCCAACGATAGCTCGCAGCTCTGCTTGGCGCATACGTAATGCTAACTCAACAACAGATACATCATCTTTTTTACCCGTGTAGACATATTCCATTAATGGATTATCGTAAGCCTCTTTTGCCATATCCGTTAATTTTTTATAACGTTGAGACAGCTGAACACTGATCACAGTCGCTAAGGCGATAACCAAAAGCATCGCGATAGAAATGATATTTACGCCAGACATCAATATTTGTACCATCGCCAATGCAAAAGCGACAGAAAGAAGACATGGAATTAAAAGGGTTTGTGCAAAACGAGGGCGTGACGTGGTAGGCTTCTTGCCAGAATTCAATTGCTTATAGAGTTGAGTCGCACGACTGACACTAGCCTGATCGGGTCGACTACGTACAGATTGAAACTCAACAACCTCACCTTTGTCATTGGTGATCGGTGTTACAAATGCTGAAACCCAGTAATAACTACCATTTTTACAACGATTCTTTACTACCCCCATCCAACTTTTACCCGACTTTATGTACTGCCAAAGTTGAGCAAACGCCTGTTTCGGCATATCACTATGCCTGACTAAGTTATGCGCCTTTCCATCCATTTCCTCTACGCTATACCCTGCAACATCACAAAAATGCTGATCCGGATAGTAATATTACTATCCGGATCTGTAGTTGATATCAGATTAATCCCTTCTGAATAATCAACTTCTTTATCCAACTCTTCATGTATTGTTTCTTTTGAAGATTTTGTCATTTTTTTTCTCTTATTATTTTATATGCAACAAAATGATTATTATATCTAAAATATGTGATTACAATCGCATAACCTCAGCGTACCATTGCTGAAATGACAAAAAAATGACACTGATTAGTATTTACAGAAGAAACATGTATTTAATCTATTAATTAAGCAAAAAAAAGCCTGTGATACATGATCACAGGCTTTTTTTTCTCAATACTCAACGTGTTTTTTATTGCATTATTACTCAGCAACTTATTGAAAATTAACGAATCAAATGCAACAAGTTGCTAAGCAACTAGGTATTCAGTGCTGTTTTTTTTTACACATTCATACCATACACACGTTTTATGCGTGTTTTTTAAATGCTAAAAATACCGTTGATAATGGCGGTAGATCCAACGAAATAGATTGTGCCAAACCGTGTTTTTCTAACAACTGCGTTTTCACTGTTTGCTGTATTGGTGTACCACTACCCCAATATTTTTCAGCATCAGTATTAAGCAATAATTCATACTCACCCTCTGCAGGTACACCTAAGGTGTAGCCTTCACGAGGAACAGGTGTGAAATTAGAAATAACGAGTACTTTATCGCCATTCAGTGCAAATCGCTCATGCGCTAACACACTGGTTTCAGCATCATCTTGAACACGCCATTCAAACCCTTCAGGCGAACAATCGAGTTCATGTAATGCTGGCAAATCTTGGTACAAATGGTTCAAATCACTGACAAGCTTTTTCATGCCATAATGGCGAGGGTACTCTAACCAGTGCCATTCTAGTTGACCATCATGTGACCATTCGGCACTTTGAGCTATTTCAGCACCCATGAAATTCAGTTTCTTACCTGGCTGGCCATACATGTAACCCATGTATGTACGCAAATTAGCACTTTTTTGCCATTCATCGCCTGGCATTTTATCTAATAGCGAACCTTTACCGTAAACCACTTCATCGTGAGATAAAGACAGTACATAGTTCTCGCTAAATGCATAAATCAGCGGGAAGGTAATCGTATTATGATGGAATTTACGGTGCACAGGCTCTTCTTGAATATAAGAAAGGCTGTCGTGCATCCACCCCATATTCCACTTAAAGCCGAAGCCTAAACCGCCCATATCAGTAGGACGAGAAACACCAGAGAATGCCGTTGATTCTTCAGCAATGGTCATCGCATTTGGATAATGAGAATACACTTCTTCATTCATCCAACGTAGCAAGCTGATTGCATCGTAATTCTGGTTACCACCGTCGTGATTTGGAATCCACTGATCGTGCTCACGGGAATAATCGAGATACAACATAGATGCCACAGCATCAACACGCAAACCATCAATATGATAATGCTCGAACCAAAACAATGCATTCGATACTAGGAAGCGGCGTACATGATCGCGACCGTAATCATAGATGTAGCTCTTCCAATCTTGATGCCAACCACGACGAGGATCTGGGTCGTTAAATAATGCTGTGCCATCAAAATTAGCAAGACCGTGATCATCAGAAGGGAAATGAGCTGGTACCCAATCAAGTACGACACCGATACCCGCTAAGTGGCATTGATCAACGAAGTATTTAAAATCATCAGGTGTACCAAATCGACTTGTTGGTGAGAACAAACCAATAGGCTGATAACCCCATGAACCATAGAACGGATGTTCTGAAACTGGCATTAATTCAAGGTGGGTATAACCCATCTCTGATAAATAAGGGATCAGTTGTTCTGCAAGCTCACGATATGTTAGAAAATCGCCCTGCTCATTTCTACGCCATGAGCCCGCATGAAGCTCATAAAAAGACAATGCTTCTTGATGCTTCACACTAACAGGACGTGTTTGCCATGCTTTATCTTGCCATTGGTAACGAGACTGATCGTAAACGATAGAGGTAAAAGATGGGTACTGTTCTGATGAGTAGCCCCAAGGATCAGCTTTATGCGGTAAGCTATTTCCTGAACTATCTTTTAATTCAAATTTATATTGAGTGCCATCGTCTAAATCTGGAATAAATAAGCCCCACAGGCCATCATCCAAACGTTGCATAGGGTGACGACGGCCATCCCAAGCATTGAATTCACCAATAACACTGACTGCTGATGCATTCGGTGCATAAGTAAGAAAACGTACACCAGATATTGGCTGACCACCTTTATTAAGGGAGAGCAGCTGTGCACCCATCTCGCTATGCATTTTCGATGGCGATACGAGTGCATCACCTGAAGGCATAAACCCATGAAACTGGTACGGGTCATGAATTGTTTGCTCGCCAGTCGGCCAGCTTATATGTAGCTTATATACTGCAGCGGTAAGATCCATCTTACTTGTTAAAACGAAACCACTTTTACCTTCGCGTGTAAGAGGAAATTTCTCACCATTTTCAATTTCAACTACCATAGAAACAGCCCCTGGCATCCACACACGAAGTGCGATGCCTTTTGACTGATACTGTGGGCCTAAAAACGAAAACGGGTCCGAAAAAGCAGCCCTTTCGAGCTGCATATATTCCTTTTCACTGCGTGTCACTTTGATCGTGTCCAACGCACTACTCCTGATTATTTTTTCTGGCTTGCTTTTCCTCGTGCGTCTGTTAAACGACGAGTTAGATCAATAATATCTTGACGTGTAAATAAATCGTCTAATGTTGTAGAAAGCTTACGACGCCAGTTAGGGTATTCATCAACTGTACCAGGAATGTTGACTGGCTTATCCATTTCCAACCAGTCTTCCAATTGTAGGCTCAGCAATGCACTCGAACTAGCAGCCAAATGCATCTGCATACCTTCACTAAGGTGCAGATCCATTGGAACATAACTCGCATCGTGACCTACCCCTTCAGGAAGATAACCATGCCAGTCTAAACTATCAAGGATTTTTTGCTTACTTTCAGCACGACTTGCAAATAATCCCGCAAGTTGCTCTTTATCTGGGTAAAGCCCTAATTCTTCACCCATTTTCAAGTCATCACAATGCCAGAAACCACGAAGTGTTGGCATATCATGCGTACATAATGCCGCCATAGATTGTGATGGATAATGAGCCGGAGAATAGAAACCACCATCTTCAGCTGTTTCGAAAAAGAATACTTTGTATGAGTGAATACCAGCAGTTGACAGTTTGCCTATAATTTCATCTGGCACTGTACCCAAATCTTCACCGATGACAGTACACTGAAAACGGTGACTCTCTAATGCTAAGATTGCCATCATGTCATCTACTGGGTAGTACATGTAAGCACCTTGCGTTGCTAATTCACCTTTCGGAATCCACCAAAGGCGTAACAAGCCTAAAACGTGGTCAATTCGTAGTGCACCACAGTTACGCATATTTGCACGTAATAACTGGATGTAAGGTTCGTAAGCTGTTTCTTTTAATGCTTCTGGGTTTAGCGGCGGTAAGCCCCAATTTTGACCCAATGGACCCAAAATATCAGGTGGCGCGCCAACACTAACATCTTGACAAAGCGCACCATGGTCAGCCCATGTTTCAGCACCAGAATCACAAACGCCAACGGCAAGGTCACGGTATAGACCCATTGCCATGCCTTTCTCTTCAGCTAACTCGTTCACTTCAGCAAGCTGAGTGTCTGCTAGCCATTGTAAGTACATGTATAACTGAACTTGTTTAGCGTTATCTTTGATATAAGTTTTAACTGCTGCATTATCGAAATGACGGTACTCTTCTGGGAATACAGGCCAGCCCCAAGCATTATCATCTTTCTTCTTAAGATCTGCATGCAATGCATCAAATGCCGCTTGATGAAGTAAGCTCTCACCGCCCTCTTCAACAAACTGTAAGAATTGTTTTGCACGTTCTGTATTATTATCTAAGTGACGCTCACTAAAAGTATCAAATAGTAACGGAAGTACTGCCATCTTTAAGCAAGACACTTCGCTATAATTCACCCAATTAGTATTACGCGCTTCCACTAAACGTTGTTGGAACTCAGTACTACCAACAAGCTGTTGGGCTGCGTCACATTGGGCAAACTCAGATACTGAGCTAACGTCAATGTACATCAAGTTTAACCAACGTCGTGAAGATGGGCTATATGGGCTTGCACCTTCTGGGTTCGCAGGAAACAGTGAGTGAATGGGGTTAAGACCCACAAAATCACCACCTCGAGCCGCAATATCAGCCACTAATTGTTTTAGATCGCCAAAGTCACCAATACCCCAGTTATGGTTGGTACGAACAGAATAAAGCTGAACACTGGTGCCCCAAAGCTTCTTATCATCCAGCAGCGCTTGCTGCTTATAACAAGACGTTGGAGTTACGATCAATGTCATTTCAAATGGAGACTTACGGCGTTTGCGGAAAACTTCTAATTTATGGTAGCCCCACGCCAAATCATCAGGTAATGCAAAAACAAGAGGACCGCCATTTTCACGATCATCAGAAATAAGTTGAGACTGTAACCAACCTTCCATTACTACACCTTGTTCGGTAGTAAGTTTCCAGCTGAAATCACTTGCTCGTGCACTTACGCCTAGGTGTAACGTAATGTGCATGGGTTCGCCATTACGAACAACCTTAACAGGTGCTAATACATCTGGACGCTGTCTTTTTAGCGCAGATTCCATTAATGCATCATCATTTTTGGTGTCATAGCCAAGCGCAGATAATAAACGACGTAAGGTCTCGTTTTCTACTTGAGCTTCATCACCCCAAGCACTGACATAACTGTCAGCTAGGCCAGCCATTTCTGCAACTTGTTTTAATACTTGATCATCTTTCATCGTTCTCTCCGATAGCGATCTTAATGCCGCTACGATGTTTAATTTGCTGATACCAATACAGAGTGGCGCTTAACTTCCAAATATCGATGCCTTTGTTTGCTAACTAGCAACTGCCATCAACAAGCAAGAAAGTTAATGATTACGGCAAGTACCAATGATGGCACTTGCCGTTTAAAGCAGTTATTTAACTGAGACTGCTTTTAGTTTCCAGATATTATTAACGTAGTCACGGATACTACGGTCTGAACTGAATTTACCAACAAGTGCTGTATTCAAAATCGTTTTACGTGCCCATGTTGCTTGATCACGGTATTCCGCATCAATTTTCTCATGTGCTTTTACGTAGTCTGCGAAATCAGCAAGCACTAAATATGGGTCACCGCCGTCCAGTAAGTTTTGGCGAATCGCCGATAACTGACCAGGGTTGCCCGGTGTAAATTCGTCTGTATTCAATAAATCTAGCGACGCACGTAGAAGGCTATCAGCGTGGTAGTAGCGGTAAGGGTCGTGACCCTCTTCTTTTTGTTTCAGTACTTCATCTACCAGTAAACCGAAGATAAAGATGTTTTCGTCGCCCACTTCTTCACGGATCTCAACGTTTGCACCGTCCATCGTACCGATAGTTAGTGCACCATTAAGTGCAAGCTTCATGTTACCTGTACCCGACGCTTCTAGACCTGCTGTTGATATCTGCTCAGACACGTCAGCCGCAGGAATAATGATTTCCGCAAGGCTTACACGGTAATCAGGTACGAATACAACTTTCAGCTTACCGCCAAGGCGAGGATCGTTATTTACTTTGTCTGCAACTTTGTTAATTGCAAAGATAATATCTTTTGCTAATGCATAACCCGGTGCTGCTTTCGCGGCAAAGATAAATACACGTGGGTGCATATCAAACGTAGGTTCATTCAGCAAACGATGGTAAAGCGATAGAATATGAAGCAAATTCAAATGCTGACGCTTATATTCGTGTAGACGTTTAATTTGAACATCAAAGATTGCATTAGTATCAAGCTCGATACCCATGTTGTCTTGAACCCAATCAGCAAAACGTTGCTTGTTGTCTTTCTTCACTGCTAGGTAACGCTTCTGGAATTTCTTGTCTTCCGCAAATTTAGCTAAACCAGACAACTGCTCAAGTTTTGCAGGCCATTCTGTGCCGATTTTTTCATTCACTAACTCAGTAAGGCCAGGGTTACAGAACTTTAACCAACGACGTGGTGTAACACCGTTTGTAACGTTATGAAGACGACCTGGGAATAGTTCGTTGAATTCAGGGAATAAATCACGTTTAACTAACTCAGAGTGCAGAGCCGCTACGCCATTAACAGCGTAAGTACTGACTACACACAAGTTTGCCATACGAACCATACGCTGCTGGCCTTCTTCAATAATAGAAAGCTTACGTTTGATTTCGTTGTTACCAGGCCACTTCTCTTCAACCAACGTCATGAAACGGTGGTTAATTTCGAAAATAATTTCCATATGACGCGGAAGCATATCTGCGATTAGAGACTCGCTCCATCTTTCCAGTGCTTCAGGCAATAATGTATGGTTAGTGTAAGCAAATACTTTCGATGAAATTGCCCATGCCGCATCCCAACCTAATTTGTGCTCATCAATAAGGATTCGCATTAGTTCAGGAATTGCAATTGTTGGGTGAGTATCGTTTAGCTGAATAGATTCAAGTTTCGCAAGGTCTTCAATTTTGTTTCCAGCCGCAAAATGGCGACGAAGAATATCTGCTACAGAACATGCGCAATGGAAATACTGCTGCATTAAGCGCAATGTTTTACCCTGATCATGATTGTCATTTGGGTAAAGCACTTTTGTTACGTTACCAGCTTCTAATTGGCCGTATTGTGCGCCAACGTAATCGCCATCGTTAAAGCGAGCTAGATTGAATGGCGCTGGTGAGCGACATTCCCATAAACGCAGAGGGTAAACGCTCTTATTGTCGTAACCAACAATAGGAAGATCCCATGCAACACCTTCAACGGTCATTGCTGGAACCCAACGGCGGCAACTAGTGCCCGCTTTATCTGTGTATGTTTCAACTGAACCAAACAGACCAACAGTTTGGCCGAGTTCAGGGCGAACAACTTCCCAAGGGTAACCCTCAATACCGCGCCATGCATCTGGCACTTCTACTTGATGTCCACCTTCAAAAGATTGGCTAAATAAACCGTATTCGTAATGAAGACCGTAACCAACAGCAGGGTATTCTTGCGCTGCTAAAGAGTCCATAAAACACGCGGCTAGACGGCCAAGACCACCATTACCTAATGCAGGATCACGTTCTTCTTCAAGTAAATCTGTTAAGTTAAGCCCTAGCTCTTCTACTGCTGCGCTCACTTCTTCGTATAACCCCATGCTGATAAGGTTGTTACCAGTAAGGCGACCAATCAAGAATTCTAAAGAAAGGTAATTAACACTACGTACATTTTGTTCTGCAATTTGCTTTTCCGTTTCTAGCAGGCTGCCGGTGCTGATCTCAGCTAATGCTTTGCCTACTGCTAGATACCAGCTTCGTGAATCTGCTGTCTCTGGCGTTTTCGCATAAGTAGTCACTAAGTGTTTTTCTACTGATGCTTTAAATAAAGCTTTATCAAATTGTTGTGTTTGACCACGTGTAGTCATGGTTCATTCTCTCTCTAGGATTATTTCAACTGGAATCTATGTTGCCTGTATTTATTCATAAAAACATCCTCCTGACTTTGGGGTATGAGGGATGAGTAGAAGGGGCGTAGGTAATATTAACGGGGATTTTTTGTGACACTCTCCATAAAAATAGGGTGTAGATGAATAATCACAAGCTAACCATGCAACCTAGTTCACACTTATGAATGAAACACTTATGTGCAACTACCCTCTTATTTTTTTGTGTCACACGCATATTATGTGAAGTGGTTCATATTTTTAGGGATGAGAGACGATAGAAGGACGCTTTAAACCCATGAGAAAGGTAAAGTTATGGTTAGGATCAAATATTGTAGTCCCCATTTACTGCATGATTTTGATTAGCAAGTAGCATAAAGCACATACTTACTATTCCTTTGTAACCAAAGGAAGATTTCAAATCGGATCTTGAACCCTTATAAAAGACGTAAAGAATACTATGTGGATACCTTCGAAACTTACTCGACCAGCACGCCTTCATAATGCAATTCTTCGTTCTCGATTGCTGGAAAGCCTCGATCAAGCGCCTTATTATCGCCTTGTTCTTTTTCGTTCGCCTGCCGGTTACGGTAAAACAACAATGGCCGCGCAGTGGTTGAATAACCACTCACATACTGGATGGTTTAACGTTGATGAAAGTGATAACGATACCTTTAGGTTTGCAAACTATTTACTGCAATCTATTAATAAAGCAACAAATAATGCCTGTTTAAAAACCCAAGCAATGGCAGAACGCCGCCAGTTTGCGTGTTTAACAACGCTATTTAGTGAATTATTTGGTGAATTATCAGATTATGGTGAACAAACGTATTTAGTTCTTGATGATTACCATGTGATCAATAATGAAGAGATCCATGAAGGTATGCGCTTTTTCCTTAAGCACATGCCAGATTGCGTCACATTAGTGGTTACCAGCCGTACACAACCACCACTCGGCACTGCAAATTTACGAGTGCGTGATTTACTGATTGAGGTGGATAATAATTTACTGGCTTTTGATCAAGAAGAGACCGAACGCTTTTTTCACAAGCGGGTCTCTTCAGAAATTGAAACAACAGTACTCAATTCACTACGAGAACAAGTCGAAGGTTGGCCATCAGCTTTACAACTTATCGCACTGCATGCCCAACAAAAACCGAATAACCTGGCGGAGTCTGCCCTTTCAATGGCAAACTTTAACCGAGGGCATTTGTGGGACTACCTAGCAGAAGAAGTCTTTGACCAATTAGATCGTGAAACCCAACAGTTTTTATTACAGTGTTCAGTATTAGATATTTTCAATGCTGAATTAGTATCTGACTTAACGGGTCGTAGCGATGCTCTCTCTATGTTGGAATCACTCAACCGCTTTGGTTTATTCTTAAATACACTTGAAGGTGCTGATAACTGGTATCGCTTCCATAACCTTTTCGCTGAATTTTTACGCCACCAGCGCTACTCTCAAATTCCACAGCAACGAACAAAGTTACACAACAATGCAGCAAAAGCATGGCTAAAACAAAACCGTCCACAACAAGCTTTAATGCATGCAATGAAAAGTAAAAATGAAGATCTCACCATAGAGATCCTGACTGATTACGGCTGGAGTATGTACCATCACGGAGAATTAAAACTCTTAGAAGATTCCATCTCTGCACTAAGTACTGAAAAACTGTTCAGCGCACCACGCCTTACCTTATTACGCGCTTGGCTAGCACAAAGTCAGCACCGCTATGATGATGTTGGTGAGTTAATCGCTGAATCTGAAGAAGAAATGAAACAACGTAATTTGGTGTTAGACGATGGATTACAAGGTGAGTTTAATGCACTTCGTGCTCAAGTTGCCATCAACCAAAGTAAGCCAGTAGATGCATTAGTGTTATCTGAACAAGCATTAGGACAGTTGCCTTCAACAACATACCGCAGTCGCATTGTTGCCACCTCTGTTGTGGGTGAAGTACACCACTGTTTAGGTAATCTCAGCCGTGCATTGCCGATGATGCAGCAAACAGAAAAGATGGCACGTCAGTACCACGTATATCATCAAGCCCTGTGGGCTCTATTGCAACAAAGTGAAATTCTCGTCGCTCAAGGTTATGTTCAAGCTGCATTTGAATTACTCGACCAAGCCTATCGCCTAGTAAAAGAGCAACATCTACAACAAGTTCCTCTTCATGAATTTTTGTTACGCCTACGCGCTCAGATTTTATGGTGCTGGAACCGACTCGATGAAGCAGAAGAATGTGCCCATAAAAGCTTAGAGGTACTCGCACCTTTCGATGACACCAAGTCATTGCATGCTTACTCAATGTTGGCACGTATTGCACTTAGTCGTGGTGAGATAGATAAAGCAGCACGTTATTTAGAATTGTGTAATAGCTTAATGGAACGCGCTGATTATCATATTGATTGGCGTGCAAACACCGATTTGTCTAATCTTTTTTACTGGCAGATAAAAGGTGAAAAAGACAATATCGCGAACTGGTTGCATCAAGCTGAACGTCCTGATGGCGCTTGTAACCACTTCCAGCAATTACAATGGCGAAACATCGCCCGTGCCAGCATCATTTTAGAAGACTACCATCAAGCAGAAGAAATCTTCGCTATGCTTGAGGATAATTGTAAAGCACACAACTTAATAACGGATAGTAATCGTAACCTTGTTATACAATCCATTCTTTGTAAAAAACAAGGCCAACGCAAAATTGCTCTTGAACACCTAAAACAGGCATTAATCCTGACGAACAGTACTGGCATGATCGGTAACTTTCTGTGTGATGCAAATGAAATTTGTGATTTACTGCAAGAATTAGTTGATACAAAGCAGTTGAATGAATTAGAACTTCATCGAGTACAGCAACTTCTTCGTGAAATGACCAGCAAAGAACGTAACCGTTCAGTACACTTTGATGAAAACTTTGTCGAAAAGCTTCTAAACTTGCCGGATGTACCAGAGCTAATTCGTACAAGCCCACTGACTCAACGAGAATGGCAAGTGCTTGGCTTAATTTACGCCGGTTTTAGCAACGAACAAATTGCATCTGAACTCGATGTTGCTTCTACAACGATCAAAACACATATTCGTAATTTGTATCAGAAATTGAATATTGCAAATCGCCAGCAAGCAATAGATACAGCAGAAAACTTACTTAAACTAATGGGCTTTTAAAGAAAAACTACACGACAAAGCCCATTCAGCGAGTGTTTGTAAGCATGATCTTTCATACACTCGCTCATTAACTGGTTAAGGATAACCAATGATTGAATGGACGAAAGATCGCATTTGGTACATCGATATGCCGCTGAAGGTAAATGGTATACCTGTAGGCAGTCGTATGACTGTGATCAAGCTAGAAAATGATAAATTGCTGATTCATTCTCCGGTTCAACTCACCACTCAACTGCAATTAGAGTTAACGAAATTAGGGCAAATTCAAATAATCGTCACGCCCAACATGAATCATCATTTGTTTTTATCAGAATGGTGGCTCGCCTACCCTGAAGCGTATTTTTTCGCCCCTCCGGGCTTACAACAAAAAAGAACTGATTTAGTATTCGATGATGCATTAGGCGCAAAAACACCCGATCTATGGCGAAACCAATTACTCCAAACGATTGTTCGTGGCAGTGATTCAATGGAAGAAATTGTATTCTGTGATCCACAATCTAAAACATTAATCGTTGGCGATACATTAGCGTGGCTACACAATACCCACAACCCACTCACACTGGCACTAGCCTTCATTAATGGATGTTATTACCGCCCAGCGATGCCTTTATATTGGCGATTATCATTCAAAGATAAGACCCGCTTACGCCAATCTATTCAAGAAATTCTTACCTGGCCTTTCGATCGTATAATCTTATCTCACGGCTTAGTTATTCCAGAAAATGGTAAAAAAGTATTCTCTGATGCATTTCGATGGGTACTTCAAGGCGAATAACTAAAAACCTCACAGCCTTATAGTTCTAATTATGGATATTTGCATTAACGAAAACATGTAGCTTACCCGCATAGCTGCATGTTCAACAATCCCAATAAAAAACACCGTACAAATAATTATTGCACAATGTTTTTTACTGGGGTAATATCCTCATCATTGAAAACATAAGAACAACATTAAGTAATTAATATGTTTTCATAAATATAATTAGGATTTAAAAATGAAAAAATTCATGCTGCTTCCCCTTGCAACTCTTTTAGCGACAACTTTTACTGCACAAGCGGAAACGACTGAAACAACACAACAAAACCTGACGCAAAATTTCAACTACGTTTCAGGTGGTTTACAGATTTCGACTTACAATCATGACCTTATTTCATCAGCATCAGCTTCCACTATGACTACCAGCAAAACAGACAATACTGCTGGTATGTATCTTCGTGGTAGCTGGAACTTCACTGACAACTTCTTTGTAGAAACGCGTGGTGACGCAACCGTTAAAGATGATCTTACTATCTCTAACAGCGTATTAGGCTTAGGTTACTTTCACCCAATCAATAACGACTTAACCGTATACGGTTTAGCGGGTTACTCTCGTACAGAAGTAGAATTAGAGGTCTTTAATTTCTCAAATACTTCAGTAACGGGTCGCGTTGATGACTCTGGTATTACAGGTGAAGTTGGTGCACGTTACCAGCTAATGAGCAAGTGGACTGTTGAGCCAGCTGTTCGTATGGCTAATTACGACAAGACAATGTACGAAGTTCGCCTTGGCAACAACATTAAAGTGTCTGATCACATGAGCATTGAAGCAAACCTAATGCACCGTGATTACAACGAACTAAAAGAAATGAGCTACCAGCTAGGTGCTCGCTACAGCTTCTAATACAGAATCTGTCACTTTCTTTAAAAACGGCTTAACATCTTGGTGTTAAGCCGTTTTTGTTTTTTCAAATTGAATCAATCCATTTGTATGATGTAAGTCAATTTAGTGCTTATCCTCTAGGCGTATATTTAACACCACAAGGAATGGGTGAAGATAAATCATCACCTATAATTATGCACTATGATTACAGGAGTATTATAAATGGACGCTTCCAAAGTATATTTACGCGATTTTCTTGGGTTGATTCTCGTCATTCTCTCGGTTCTCGCACTACTAGGCGCTATTTTCGATGTTCTTGCCGTATTGAATTACGTATCTGATGAAAAAGCACGGGCTTCAGTTTACCTCCATGAGTCGCTACCGTTATTAATCTGTATATTGCCAACATTCATTATTGCTAAAATCATTAATCGACCATCGTGGATTATTGGCAGTGAAGACTACCGCCTAATGATGGCAAAAAAAATGCACTAGATATCGTTCTACCTAGTACATTTAAAGTGAAGAAATAGGAAGTGGGCAATGTAAGTATGAAAATGTTGAATGCATTAAATACACATCCCATCGTGTTAATTCGAGGGTTATTACGCGAACAGCGACATTGGGGCGATTTTCTAAATCAACTCAATACGCAATTCCCTAAACGTCAAATAATCTGTGTCGATCTAGCTGGCAATGGAAAACGTCATAAACTGCAATCACCCAAAAGTATTCCAGCAATGGTACAAGATTTACGTATTCAATTACGCCTAAAGCTTACTACTGACACCCCCGTTGATTTGATTGCTCTTTCAATGGGGGGAATGATTGCAATTAGCTGGATGACGCTTTTTCCTGCTGAAATACGCTCTGCCATTTTAATGAATACCAGCGTACGACCACTGTCTCCGTTTTATCAACGCTTGAACTGGCGACAATACCTAACCATTGTTCGTATGCTATTAAGTCAATCAGAACAACAAGAAACGTTAATATTCAACATGACATCGAACCAACCAATACAAGCGAAAGTCATTAAAAATTGGACGCAATGGAAAAACGAGTGTCCCATAACAGCAAAAAATGCATTCAATCAACTGTATACATCCGCTATGTTCCGCTTTACTGATAAACCTAAACAACCAGTCATGTTACTTGGATCATCAAACGATCGCCTAGTCAGCCATCAATGCAGCAATGCACTTTCTAAACATGCTGAGTGGCCATTAATTAGCCACTCTACGGCAGGTCACGATCTCACTCTAGATGAACCAGAATGGGTGAGTAAACAAGCTGCCGCGTTTTATGTGCGATTACCTAAATAGTTTCGATTCTTGTTTTATATAATTAGCTTTAACCGCCAAACCCGACTTGCTCAATATTTAACATCTCAACTGAACCGTATTTACTCACAAACGGTTGAAGTTCTGCAGCTTGGCCTATCATCACAAACTGTAAGTTTTTATTCGGGAAATATTGGTTAACTAGGCTTTGTGTTTCATCAAGCGTCAGAGAATCAACCTGACTTTCAAAGTTGTTAATATAACTTTCGTTAATACCGTAAACGTACATATCACCTAATATATCAGCCAATTGCTCCGACGTTTCATAACGTGGTGGAAACTGACCTTTCAAATAGGCTTTTGCTGAATCAAGTGTTTCTTGATCAACACCTTTTTCCCATAAGCGTTCATACGTTTCTATTGCTAAATCAACCGCTTGCTCTGTTGTTGATGTTTGGGTAAACGAGCTAATTGAAAATAAACCCGATTGAGACCAAGCGCTAAAACCAGAGCCTGCTCCGTAAGTTAATCCTGAATTTACTCGCAATTCATCGTTAAGCCATGATGTAAAACGCCCACCTAAGATGGTATTAACTAATTGAATGCCAATATAATCGGGATTGTCTTTCGCTATACCGACCCCACCAAAAATAAACGTGGTTTCAGTTGCGTTGGCTTTATTGACCACCAGCACTCGACTCTTATCCATTACTGGAACAGCATAATTTAAATCAAGCTGCGGAACAGGTTGGGTATTATTCCAATCTGCAAACAAGGCTTCTAATTCAAGCTTCATTAAGTTGGAATTGAAATCGCCTACCACGGTAATGGCAGTATTGACTGGCTGATAATAAGAGTTATGGAACGAGGCTAATTGTTTAGGCGTAATGGTCGCTATTGACTGTTGATCACCCTCTACAGGGTTGGCATATGCATGTTTATCAAACACAAACTTTGAGTAATACCCCCGAATAACCTTATTTGGGCTTTCTTTTTGCTGCGCCAATAACTCTACATTCTGTTTTTGAAATTTAGCAAATTCTTTCGCATTAAAGGTCGGCTCAGTCAGTACCGATTTAATCACATCAAACATGACATCTGCATCTTTCGCAAGAAAGTCGGCATTGATATAGCTCGATTCTTTATTCGATCCCGCTTCAAAACCGGCTCCGATATTATCGGTAACCTGCTCTAACTGCACTTTGTTGTATTTCTTAGAACCCAATAACAAGCCTTCCGCTGTCATTGAAGCTAAGCCAGAAATAGGATCGTTCACTGAACCCGCTTTAACAATCGCTTTCACAGTAATAACAGGAATATCATGTTTTTCTAGCAAATAAACGGTCATGCCATTTGCAAGTACTGCCTTCTTGTATTCGGGAAAAGAAAACTGCCCTTTTTTCACCGTACCACCCTTCTTTTCAACAATTAGTAAGCTATCGCCTCTAGCTCCAGCTAAACGTTCGGTATCTGTTTTATCTTCAAAGCCCAAAATTTGTGGTGTTGGCTTTAAAGCACTTACACTAGCCACACTTGAAACCTTATCATTATTCGATGTTACCGAAGAATCCATTATTACGCCTACCTTTCCCGCAGTGTTACTTGTCTCTGAATCTGCATTCGGTGTTGTTGTTTCGGATGGCCTTGTTTTAAAAATCGCTGTTTTCTGTTCAGTTACCGCAATCGTCTGCTCCATCGTTGCTTCATTGGCAGGCGCTTGCATAGTGGTATTATTAGCGCTTGGTGGAATGGTACAGGCGACAAGTGCCAAGCTAAAAGCGACTAAAATCGGTAATTTTATCGTCATTAGTTCCACTCCTCTACTGTTCAGTGGCGTCTAACACACCAACAGTGCGGTTAGATTGTCGAAAGTAAATATGGGCAACACGTTTGATATCGTCTACTGTCACGTTTTCAAATTCGCTAGGGGCATCAAATAAGGCTTTATAGCTACCAAAATAGAGTTCGTACGTACCAATCGTGTTTGATTTTCCATCGATAGTTTCAAGCTCTCGATAAAAATCCATTAGCTTCATGTTTTTCGCTTTAGTGAGCTCTTGTTCAGTTACACCTTTTTTAATCACATCATCTAGCTGCGTAATAAAGGCTTTTTCTAGTTCATCTGAACTTGTACCTTCGCTCGCCACCAAATAGAAATAAAACAGATTTGGATCTATCGACATTGGCATATGAGTATCAGCAGAAATCGCTAACCCTTTATCAACAATATTACGCTCTAGCCGTGAACTTCCCCCCCAGCCTAAAATGGTTTCGAGTAAAGATAATGCGTAATAATCTTGGTGTGTGGTTTGCGGTACATGATATGCCAACATCATATTGGGTGTGGTCACCGAACTTTTTTGAACATAAACGCGGCGTTCACCTTTTTGCGCAGGCTCAATTGCCGTTACTTTACGAGGCTCGGGCTGAGCAGGGATCGGAGTAAAATATTCTTCTGCCAGTGATTTAATTTCATCGAATTCAACAGCACCCGTAATCACCACAAAGGCATTATTCGGTGCGTAATACGTTTTATGATATTTAACTAAATCATCCAGCTTCCAATTTAAAATATCAGATTCATGACCAATAACGGACCAGCTATAAGGATGAACCCGGAATGCAGCCGCTTTAACCTCTTCATTTAGCACCCGCCAATTTGAATTCTCTAAACCTGTTCGACGTTCAGACATCACAACATCGCGTTCGCTTTCTAGCATTTCTTCATTGATATCTAAATGAGCAATACGATCAGCTTCTAAATCAAAAATTTTCTCGACCGAACTAGAAGGAAACCAATTGGTGTATACCGTGGTATTTTCAGTGGTATAAGCATTGTTTGCACCACCAGCAGATTCCATTACACGATCAAACATTTTCGGACCGTATTTTTTTGCCCCATTAAACATCATATGTTCAAAGAAATGGGACAACCCCGTAATGCCAAGTGCTTCGTTTCGTGAACCAACTTTCCAGAATAAATACATATTAGCATTGGGGATTGTGTAATCTTCTACCACTAATATTTTCATTCCATTTTCTAGGGTAAGGGTTTTTACATCTTCTACTTTCATTGCTTGTGCGACTCCCGTCATGCCAAGGCAAAGGGCGATCGCTAAGAGCAAACGCTTCATATCGACTCCTTGATACTAGAATGAACAACTCTACATATTGCCGTATTTTTATACGATCGTTTTAATTTATTGAACAAGTGCCACTCAATAAACATAGTGAAAATAGACACATCTCGCTAACTATTAAGTAAAAATCTTCATTAAGACCGACACGAGCTGGTTTTGTCAGCACGTTTAAAGCAAGGTTACAACGCTACACTATCATTAGTAAAAGTTTCACGTAGCAACTGTATCATCGCACGGGTTTTCTCTGGCAAATATTCACGTGAAGGATAAATTAATGTGAGCTTAATTTCAGGAAAACGTTCGCCAGATAATACATTAACTAGATCACCCGCAGTGACGGCTTCACGAACCAATATTGTCGGCAATAACGCAATACCATGAGCTGATTTCGCCATGTGGTGTATTAAACGTAAATCATCAGAACACAATCGAATCATTAAGCCATCAGCCAATGCCGTCGAATTATACCTGCTCACTAAAATGCGGTGGTCCATTAAATTCGCAAGATCTTTCGGTGCACCATGTGTAGCAATATAATCGGGTGAAGCCACTAAGCAGCAAGGAAATGGCAATAAGGTTTGCTGAACATAATCTTCATTAACAATCTTCAGAGTATTTGGCAATAACTGTAGATCGATATTATCTCGCTTTAAGTCGATGCTTTCTTGGCAGTGCTGTATTTCTAGTAATACATTAGGAAAACAGACTGTATATTTATCAATCAGTTCAGCAAACATGCTAGACGTTATTAACGCCGCCGGCACCGCTATTCGCAATACACCCTGTAACTCTTTTTGTCGGTTTTCAAGCAAGTTTACCGCTTGATTAGCCATTGTTAGAGGCTGATTCACTTGCTCGTACAGTAAACGTCCATTTTCTGTTAACTCGATATGCCGAGTGGTTCGAATTAACAGTTGACTGCCAAGTGCTTTTTCTAATTCTTGTAGCCTTCGGCTTACTTTTGAACGTTGTAACGAATATGCCTTGGCAGCAGCACTTATTCCGCCATGCCTTACAGTTAAAACAAACAGATAAAGATCATCCATGCTTACTTTCATTGTCTCACTAATAGGTCGTAAATGTTGTATTTGTCATTCTATTTAATCTAATCAACAATTTCTATAATAGAACCTTATTTATCGACATTTGGACATTCCATGCAAACTGCTGAATTAAAATTTCGCCGTTGGATGCAAAGCCTCATCATTCTTTTTATTCTTTTCGCCGGCTACATAGTGGTTGCAGATAGGCATGCTCCTTTAACAACAGAGAGCCGTGTTCAAGGATATGTTATTCAGATAGCACCAGAAGTCACAGGTACTGTTACTGATGTACAAGTGAGCAATAACCAAGCTGTAAAAAAAGGGACACCTCTTTTTAGTATTGATACAAGTCGATACACCCTAGCGGTAAAAAAAGCAGAAGTCGCACTTAAACAGGCTCATGAACAAGAAAGTGCTTTGTACGCAAAAGTGAGCTCAGGTAAGGCAAAAGTGGCGACAACTCAGGCATCTTATAATAATGCGCGTAGTGAGTATCAGCGTGTTAAGAAATTAGCACGACAAAAGCTGGTATCAGCATCAATGCTAGATAACGCGTTAGCAAATAACAGTGTAGCTTTATCTAACCTTCATGCAGCGCAACAAGACTTACTTTCATTACAAGTGCAACTAGGCATAACTCCCGGAGAAAGTAGTATGGTTCACGCTGCTGAAAACGCCCTAGAGCAAGCGAATCTCGACTTATCACACACCCAAGTTAATGCGCCTAGTGATGGCGTTATTACCAACTTACAGCTTGAAGTCGGCAGCACAGCAAGTACTAACATGCCATTATTGACATTCATTCCAACCGATTCGTTATGGGTAGCGGCTGATTTTCGAGAAAAAGCCATTGCACTAATGAATGAGCATTCAACTGCCTTAGTAACTTTTGATGCATTTCCCGGCGAAACATTCGCATTCAACATTCAAAGCCGTGATTTTGGTGTAGCCGCCGCACAGCAAAGTCCTAATGGTAAATTAACGGCTGTTGAAACAAATAACAGATGGGTACGAGATGCCCAACGGGTTCGTGTGAATTTATCAACAGATGAACCTTTACCTAAACAACTATTTGTAGGCTCACGCGCCACTGTTGTTATTTACCCTAGCGGTAACCCTATCTGGGCATTATTGGCCAAAATACAAATTTCGCTAGTCAGCATGTTGCACTACATCTACTAAATCATCGCTATTAACGTGAGTAATCGATAATGAAAACAATGCGCATATGGTTCGGTTGTGTCGCGGGATTAGCTGTAACATTATTGTTTGGTTGGTCTTACGGCTTGTTTGCCGCATTATTACCCCTATTTGTTCTAACACAAATTGACCAATGGAACTCAGGCATATTAATTCAATTAGTGTTGGGGATTGTTTGGGTAAGCATACAGGTCACCTTTATTGTGGGGTTCTTCCAGCCTTATCCCGTATTGATGACGCTAGCTGTTGGCATTCTATTAATGGCCAAGTGCATTGCGATGACCCATAAAAGTAGTTACTTATTTGGCTATACAGGGTTATTAATTGGCTCGATTCTACTCAATTTCGGTAGCTTCAACAGTTTTGATATTGAAGAATTTGTAATGGGGCTATGGGCTTCAGCCCTTGTTACCGCGCCTATCGTGGCGATGGCATTGTATTTATTTCCTGAAAAATCGCCGTCACCGTTGGTTGGTATTTCGTCTGCAGATTCCATAGAAAAAGAGAACGCGAATACCTCAAATAAAGAGGCTTGCACTTCAACAGCAAGTGAGAGAAAAATACATATCAGTAACCAACGTAAAGATGACATTGGTAGAGTACGCCAAGCAGCATTAGGATGGATTGTGGCAATGGCTGCATTCATCTTATTCCAAGTTGCTGATTTAAGTGATTCATTATCGGCACAAGCATCCATATTCATCGTTTTAACCCCTATGACTTTAATTGGTTCTTTAGGGGCGGCAAAAATCCGTATTATTGGTACCTTTTTAGGCTGTTTAGCCGGCATGATGGTGCAGTTAAGTTTATATACACTTTCTAATAACGGAGTATTATTTTTAATGGCGTACGCAATCGTAGCAGGTATATTCTGTAAGTGGTTAGCATCAGGAACAATTAAAGCCAGTATTGGCTTTTCTGCAATGTCTGCTTTAACGGTGCCTTTAACAACATCGTTTGTGCCTGAGCAGCAAGACGCCTTTTTTTCAATCTGTTACCGGTTCAGCTCTATATTTGTTGCAGTTATAGGCACGTCACTTGCTATCTGGATAGGACACCATCTGTTGGTTCGTCTTATCCAATTTAAAGAGCCTCAATGTAACTAATCTAATCGCTATTCCCCTAGCTAAAACCGTCTTATACCCTTAAATAACGTCAATAAGGGCTTGATGAACGAAATATGAATCAAGCCCTCACCTTTTATTCAGCCCTTCTCTTTCATAATCAACTCCATAAACACTAAGGAGATAAATTATGAACGCTATAAGTATTGTTGTTATTACCCTAAATGAAGAAAAACGTATTGGTCGCCTTCTGGATGATCTCAGCAAACAAACTCACCAAGACTTTGAAGTGCTTGTGGTTGATTCAAACAGTACCGATAACACATGTGACGTTGCAAAAGGCTTTGCTAAGGCCTTACCTGCACTTACTGTTCACCGAATGGACAATAAAGGTACAAGCCTAGGTCGAAATACCGGTGCTAGCCTTGCAAAGCACGAGCGACTGTTATTTCTTGATGCCGATGTGCGTCTTTCGCCAACATTTCTAACCGATGCATTGCACAAACTCGATAAGAATAAATTAGAAGTCGCTGGCGTGTACATGGGTGCAGACGATCTATCACTAAGCTATCGTCTTGGCTACGGCATATTCAATGCTGGTCTATTTGCTACATCATTCTTCTTCCCTACGTCTGTAGGTGCATGTTTGTTTTCTACCAAACGGGTGCACAACGAGATTGACGGGTTTGATGAAAGTATCACGCTATGTGAAGACTGTGATTATGTAAAACGTGCAGCAAAAACCTGGCGCTACCGCATGTTGCCCGTCACGTTTACTTTCGATCCACGCCGCCTTGAACAAGAAGGCTTCATCAAAATGGGCTTAACCTATTTAAAAGCGAACGTACGCCGTTTATTTTTTGGAGAAATGCGTAATCAAGAAATGGAATACAAGTTCGATAATTACAACGAAAAGACGGAGTCAGAACAACAGCAACAGCAAACGACTAAAACGCCAGATCCTAAACAAGCACAACCTCAAACAACTCAACCAAATCACTAAGGCGTAGAAATGGAATTTTCATGGTGGTGGTTCTTTGGTGGAAGTTTTCTAGACGCATTAATTGGTCCTAACCTCTTCTTTCCCGGAGAACCCTTCCTATTAGCGGCTGGATATTCGCTTCATAATGGTTTCACTTCAGGAACAATCTTTGTTCTATTAGGTGGTTTTCTAGGCGACCAGATTAGCTATTATATTGGTCGGTATCAGGGGTATAACGGAAGGCGCTGGCTAACACGCAAAATGCCTAAAACACGCCGCCCCTTTGCTAAAGCCAAACTCGCGCTTAATAAACGAGGGCCACTAGTGGTTGCTGTCGCGCGGCTACTTGGTCCTGTTGCTTGGATCATGCCTTTTCTTGCAGGAAGCTACGCAATGTCATGGACTGTCTTTACGCTTTATTCATTCATTGGGTTGTTACTGGGTGTCGGTCAGTTCGTCATTCTTGGCTATATGCTCGCGGCGGGTATCAATTTATTGCCCGACATTACACCAATCACCCTGTTTTTATCTGAACACAGTTTACTGATTATATCAGTCACTATTGCCACTGTTTGTAGCGCATTTTTTTATCGAAAAAAACATAAAAGTAGATGGCTTGGCATTGCAGCATGTTGGATTGTTGTTTTATGTGGCATGAACTACGTACACTTTTTTATCAGTGATGTGTATGCATACGAATCCCCCATCTTAAAAAACAACGAGTATTCTGAAACGTTCGACAGCTTGAAACTAAATAAAACAACGAACCTACAAACCACAGCCGATTTAAGCACCTTGGAATATAAAACATATCCGGGTTTAGCACCAGTCTACCAAGCGCAACCCATTAATGTTGTCTTAATTGGCAGTAAGCCAAATACCTTGATGAAAGAGTTAGGTTGGATTGAGAATAAGACATTCTCACGAGACAATGTCTCAATGAAGAAATACTTATCTTTGATGGCGCAAGATTTACCACCTATTTCTGATTTGTATTGGAACCAGCAACCACAATGGTCAGCTTACCAACAAACGGGCAACCTGCTACAACGTAACCACATTCGGTGGTGGTATGTCGGAACATTGACAACAACAGGCGAACAAATATGGCTAGGCGCAATCAGCTACGATAACCATTTAAAGGTTGCTCACTATAAAGGCATCATTACAGTGCTACATGCCATCGATCCGGATGTTGATGTTGAGCGAGATAGCCTCGCTCAACATGCAATAAATAATGGATGGCAGGTTTCTTTTGAGCACTTTGCAAGCCCTGCTGCATTTTCAAAAAGTAGCCACTACTTCAGTGATGGACAAGTCGCTGTGATTACCTTGATATAATTCAATTGATGTAATTCAATTGATGTAATTGAAATCGCAAGTATCAGCCTATTTTAACAACAGGTTAGCTACGAGGCTTTGCAAACACCTGAGTCCAATAAATACCATACTGCGTCGATGAGTTAGTCACAAATGATGCGCCCATCTGCGTAAAGTTTGCACTCATGATATTTAAACAGTGACCAGGGCTGTTAATCCATGAGGTCATAACCTCATCAACATCTTTCTGACCTGCTGCAATGTTTTCACCGACAGAGCTCCATGTATAGCCTTGAGCGGTAACACGTGTACTAACACTTGAGCCGTCTGAACCTGTATGGCTGAAGAAATTATAATTTGCCATATCATTTGAATGTGTATAAGCCGCTTGTTCTAATTGTGCATCCCACGTTAACGCAGGTACTGGTGGCATAATTGTGCCACCACAATCTTGTTGTGTCGCACGTGCAGCATTCACTGCAGCCAGCATTTCACCTTGAAAACCAGTATCAGGCGCTGGTGGAGGCAGAGGTGAAGGCTCTGGTGAAGGTGCCGGCGTTGAACCACTGCCACCTTCTGGATTCGTACCGCTACCATTACCGCTATCAGGTACACTACTGTCACTACCAGTATTAGAATTTGCACCAGATGAAACTTGACTGCTATCAGAGCCGCCAGAACCACCAGAACCGCAACCAGCTAACGTGAATGTAGATATAAGTAATAATGATATTAATCGCATGAGTACTTCCAATATATTTGTAATAGTCTTGGTGTATCAGTAGACAAATTAAACAATAGTATTATTGCGTTTAATTAGAACCTAATGATTAAATAAATATAGGCTATTTTTCTACCAATATATGAATTGCACAAATAATATACTTCTTTTCTATCTAACAATTCAATCCCAGCCCCCACTTAAACTAAAATCCTGACAAAGCCCTGACAGGAAACACATCAACAAAAAACGTAAACCACTGTATTGCAAATCAAAAATGCAACAAAAGAAAAAACAAAAAATAACGACAAAGAATATGAATTAATAAATTAAATATAATAGTGATGTAGACAATTAAAATTCTACATTTAAACAAACATCACAAACCAACAAGACAAAAAATAACAATAAAAAAACCACACAAACAAAAGACAATAAAACAAAATAAGAAATTACGTTTTAAAATGGGATAATCATTAAATCTCAAAAATAACTTACCGTCTCAAAACTGATACAAGCTGTTGATGGTACTCACTTTTAAAATCATATAGAAAATTAAATACAGCCTCTATAATCACTCAAAAAAAACAAGATACAAACCAGAAACTCACATTTTCAATAATTCGAAAATAAAAAGTAATACTGAATTTAACCTGAACACTCGCCAAAATAATGACTCATCATTCACCATATATCAAAAAAAAAAATAAACAAATTTAAAAGTAAAAAAAACGCCACTAAGTCATTCATGCAATTTAAAATCATAACCTTTATTCCAACATCGAAATCACTGTCACTATATATCTGATTTTATGTTGATTTTAAACATCAAATGCAATAAGAATATTAACCTTTATAACCATGCACTTAGCATCTTAAGTAAGTCACCTAATAAAAAACAACTCGCCATTTAAATGACACATCAGCGCCAGAAGTACAACATTATAATATTATTCTTAAAAATTTAAGTCTCATTCTCTTTAACGCACTACTCTTTAGAATAATGCGTGCTTATCTATACAACAGAGCCTTTAAATAATGACAGCCAGAAAGGAATCACCATGACCGATACCACAATCTATAGTGATGACAGACAACAATGCGCCAAATTTCTCTATCGAGGATCGTTTGGACCTCAACAAGGCGAGATTGACCAACTACAGCAAAATGGCTTTGATGCTTGGCTTAACCAACAGTTTTCATCATCCCCCTCTTATCATTTACCTAAAGCACAAGCTTTTGCTCTTTTGACCAATGATGATGTGAACGACAACATGCGTCTTGGGGCATGGTGGCAATGTGCACTTGAAGCGAATGATCAACTACGTCAGCGTATGGCCTATGCGCTAAGCCAAATTTTTGTAGTATCTAAACACGGCATAGGTAACCGACATGCCGGATTAGCCAATTACTACGATATCTTAGTGGGACACGCTTTTGGTAACTTTCGAGATATTCTAGAAAAAGTAACACTCAGCCCAATGATGGGCCGCTACTTAACGCTTGAAGGTAGTCAAAAAGCCAACCCAGATAAAAATACCTTTCCAGACGAAAACTATGCAAGAGAAGTCATGCAGCTTTTCTCGCTAGGGTTATGGAAGTTACGCGGTAACGGGAAGCCTAAGCTTGATACTAAAGGAAATAAAATTCCGACTTACACCCAGCATGATGTAGAAGAGCTGGCACGGGTGCTTACTGGCTGGCGCCGTACAAACGATTTAGACCCTATGTATGCCGATAACAACAGACATGATACAGACGAAAAAATTGTACTGAAAACACGCTTTGCAGCAGGTCAAAGTGCCGAGCAAGATCTGCAACAAGCACTCGATGTATTATTTAACCATGCTAATACCCCCATGTTTATTGCAAATCTATTGATTAAGCGTTTTGTAACCAGTAACCCACGTAACGGTTATATTTCACGAGTGGCAAAAGCGTTCAAAGATAACGGTGAAGGTATACGAGGAGATCTTCAAGCAACACTAAAAGCCGTACTAACCGATGCTGATGTCTTTAAGGGTAGATCAAATGCTGCAGGCAATGGACGTAAAGCCAGCAAACAGCACTTTGGCTTATTAAAAGAGCCTATTATTACCGTTGCCAACCAAGCTCGAGCATTGAATATGACATCCGTCGGTGAGCGTTGGTGGAACTTTCAAGGAACAGAAAATAATTTAGGGCAAGCACCACTCGCCGCTTCCAGTGTTTTCAACTTCTACACCTCAGATTTTGCCCCTCAAGGTGAAATTGCCGATCTTGACCTGACAGCACCTGAATTCAACATACTGACAACCGATATAATGCGACGGATCCACAACCGCTTCTGGAGTAATATTCTTGCCTACAAAAACACAAAAGATAATCATTGGGTTTGGAATCGTTCTGAGTATGAACAACTTGAAGCATCACCAACCGATTATGTTGCATTAATTAACGAGCGATTTTTTGGGAGCTTAATGTCTGATGAACTAGCGGCCTATCTAACCGATATGCTAATCAACAAAATAAGCCCAACACAAATAGATAATCGAATTCAAAGCACACTGTATGTTGCTGTAACATCACCTGAATTTTTCTGCCAGGAGTAATCACATGAAATTATCTCGTCGACACTTCTTAAAAGGCAGTGCAGCATTAAGTGCAACAGCAGCAACGCTTCCTTCAATCACTTCTGCCGCTGATATAACAACAGCGCCATCAGATCATAAAGCATTAGTCTGCGTATTTTTGTTTGGCGGAAATGATGCTTACAACATGGTTGTACCAGTAACAGACAACGCCTATACCAACTACCTTGCTGCGCGGCCTGATCTAGGACTAAAACTAGACGAAATCAACACAACAGGCTTACTAACAGACAATGATATTGAGGTTGGTCTTCATCATGCGATGTCATCATTACTGCCGTTATTTCAAAACGGTCAAGCCACTGCGTTAGTCAACACAGGTCAGTTAATACAGCCAACAACGCGCAGTTTAATCGACCAACATATCGTAGAGCTGCCTGAGTTTTTAATGGCCCACAACATGCAGCAAGAAATGTGGCAATCAGGTGCAAAAAACTTGGCTAACCCATTAGGTTGGGCGGGTCGAATGATGGATATGTTAGGTTCAAGTGGCGACATATCACCTTTAATATCGATAGGCAGCGATAAAAAGCTATTACGCAGTAAAAATGCAAATCAAACTATCATCAGTAGTGCTGGGGTTGGCAATTACAATGGAATGAATACCGATGTACGTATTGATGGTTACTTTAACCACTTTACCCAACGCGATTACAATAACCTATACATGCGAAACTATTCTGACCGCATGGAAAAGAGTATTGCTGAAAACGAAGCATTAAAAGTCATTCTAGATAAACACCCAGCTAACGCAGAATACCCTGAAGGTGGCTTAGCCTCACAATTAAAAATGGTCGGACGTTTAATAAAAGCGCGTGGTGATCTAACCCACCAGCGACAAGTGTTCTTTGTTGGTATGGGCGGTTTTGATACCCACAAAGATCAAAAAGTGCCACATCATAATCTATTAGCACAACTGAGTGATTCTCTTGCTGCGTTCAATACCGATATGGAAAATGAAGGATTAGCAGAGCAAGTTACCTGCGTCACTATGTCTGATTTTGGGCGACGAGTACAAGCAAATGCGTCGGGTACGGATCATGGTTGGGCTGGGCATCAAATAGTCACAGGCGGTGCGATATCAGGCGGAAAAGCCTACGGACAATGGCCAGACCTGACCTTAAACAGTGAAAATGACTATAACAAAGGACGTATCATCCCGGGTATTGCAGCCGACCAAGTTAACGCTTCACTGTGTAAATGGTTTGGGCTTAATGACGCCCAAATACTGGAATTATTCCCTAACCTTGTACATTTCGAGCCTCGTTATATCGATTTTATTTAACAAACAAAGGGGGTATATTCTTCTTGGCAAAAAGAATATACCCCCCTTTTTCTCAAATCACTTTAGGCCGTGTTGAGTTACGCTAAATCATCTTTCGTTACACTCACACCTTTGATCTGTGCATATACTTCATCACCGACTTTTAATGCTAATTCATCTGCAGCCCAAAGCGTTATATTCGCCCAAAGATGAGTTTCACCAACTCGCAGTTTAATCTCTACTTTTTGATCATCTTTAATGTGGTGAATTTTATCAATACGAGCCAGTAACACATTTCGAATACTGGTTTGTTCTGGTTTCACTCTTGTTAAAGAAACATCATTTGAGTGAATACGTACTCTTATCCACTCACCCCGTTCTTGATTCAGTCGACTCACCCACAAATAGGCATTATGGCTAAGCATGACTTGCGTTAACGCATATTTAGGGTGATTGAGATTTACACGGGCTGTTAACAGCGAGCTTTGCTCTTTTGCTGGTAACCAAGGTCGCATTTCAAGCGAGCCCCACACGCTATTAACATTGCCAGAAACGACAACTTTCCCTTGGTTGATCATTACCATGTGATCAGCCAAACGTAATATTTCATCAAGACTGTGGGTAACGTATACAATCGGGGTATTCACTTCTTTCGCTAACATTTCAAGGTATGGCATTAGTTCCTGTTTACGCGGTAAATCTAACGATGCTAGTGGTTCATCCATTAAAAGCATGTCTGGCTTTATCAGTAATGCTCGCCCAATCGCCACCCGTTGTTTTTCCCCACCCGATAAAGAAGACGGGTAGCGATTTAATAAATGTTCAATACCTAACAAGGTCACAATATCATTGAAATGCTCAGGATCTTTATGATCGCACCCGTAATGTAAATTTCCCATTACCGTGTAGTGAGGAAATAATCGAGCATCCTGAAATACATAACCAATACGTCGCTTTTCGGGTGGCAGAAAAACATTATTTGTACTGTCGTATAACACCCGTTTTCCCAACGATATGTAGCCTTCATCAGGGCGAGTTAACCCACTTAGAATATTAATAAGGGAGGTCTTTCCTGCACCAGAACGACCGAATATAGACGTAATCCCTTGCATCGGTAGCTCGACATTCATATCAAGATCAAGATCACCAAGTTTCTGCTTTACGTTTATGGTCAAGACATCATTAGTAATACGATCTTGTTTTTTAACTGTGGCTACATGTAATGGCGACATTTTCTGACTTGTTAGCATGCTGCCTCCAAACGCTTTCGAGCAATACGCGATAACCATTCAGACACAACCAATGAAGCCAGTGCAATGACAATAGCGATAATACAGAGACGAGCAGCTTCATTTTCAGCTCCTGGTGTTTCAATAAAGGAATACATCGCAAGTGGAATGGTCTGTGTTTCACCTGGAATATTTGACACAAAGGTAATCGTGGCACCAAACTCACCCAAAGCACGAGCAAAAGCCAAAATGGTGCCCGTCAAAATGCCCGGTAATGCTAGGGGTAACGTAATGGTGAAAAAGACTTTTAACGGGCTAGCGCCCAGAGTGCGTGCCGCTTGTTCAAGTTTTATATCAACACTTTCTAAGCCTAATCGAATTGAACGCACCATTAACGGAAAAGAAACCACCGCCACAGCTAACGCAGCTCCGCGCCAACTAAAGCTAAACGTAAGCCCGAACCATTCATATAACCATTTCCCTAGCACACCTTGGCGACCCATGGTGAGCAAAAGCACATAGCCAATAACTACAGGTGGTAGCACTAAAGGAAGATGTATTAATCCATCTAACATCGACTTACCAATAAACTGGCAACGAGCCAACACCCAAGCACATAAAATACCAAATGGCAGGCTAAACAACACCGCTATGCCTGCAATTTTCAAGCTCAGTAATAGTGCTTGTAACTCATATTCAGTTAACACTCAATTCTAACCCCAACATCATTTTTGAACATAAACGATTATTTATTTACACCAAAGCCGTACTCAGTAAACACATCAATTGCCTGTTTAGACTGAAGGAATTGATAAAAGTCGATAACTGCTTTTCGTGACTTATCTTTAACAATAGCAACAGGGTATTCAATAGGTACATGTGATGATTCAGGAATATCAGCAACAATTTTTACTTTTTTAGAGACTAACGCATCTGTCTTATACACCATGCCAAGTAACGCTTCTTCACGCTCTACCAATGCAAGTGCCCCTCTTACATTGTTCGCTCTTGCTAACAAAGGTTCAGCTTGTTGCCATAACCCTAAATTTTCTAGCGACTCTTTTGTATAGCGCCCTGCAGGAACATGCGCGGGATCCCCTGTTGCTAAACGAGTTCCATCTAAAGCTTGTTTAATATTCCAAGACGCGTTGATAATTACATGATCATCAGGATAAGACTTAGGTGCAACCATTACTAATGAATTAGTTAATAACTGGTGTCGAGAATCAGCATCCATCACGCCTTGTTCAAACACATAATCCATCCATTTATTATTAGCAGATAAGTAAATATCTGCAGGTGCACCTTGCGCAATTTGGCGTGCTAACGTCGAAGATGACGCGAAGGACATTGCCGTTTTCACTCCAGTTTCATCTTGATATATATCCGCAATCTCGTTCATTGCATTGGTTAATGACGATGCCGCAAAAATCGTTACTTTTTCAGCAGCATGAACGGGCGTAATTGAAGAAAAGGCCGCTGCAAATGAAACAACTAACACGCTAAGTTTCTTACTTACCCACATATCCTATCCTCTAGTATTTACAATTCGATATATACCTTACTACATATCGATATTAAAAACGAACGCTCTCACCACGTTTAGTGGTTAGCAGCTGCTTAAAAGGGCATTTTTATACTTTGAAGTATGATTTTGACGTTACAAACAAAAGAGACGGCTAATTTAACCTCAGATCGGGATAATTGAAGCCGCTCAGCAGTGCCCTTTAACGCCTCACTGCATTAAAATCATCGCAATAGACTAATCGTTTGAAACCAATTAATTTTAGACTTTCTTATCCTAAGTTGAGGTTAATTAAGCTAATGTCGGTAAGCCCTGCGAATACTAAAGGCTTCATTGGGTAATGACTCAACTTGGTTTAGTAACAAAGGAGCAGTTCGTGATATTGAAATGAAGCTAAGAAAAACAGTTTCTAAACTGGGGATTTGTGTATAAGAAACAGCTGTTGGGGCCATCCATAAAATGGATGGCTAATTATAACACCGAAAATATTATAAAAATCCTGGAGAAAAAAAATAAGCAGCATATATAATCGAAATATTAGCAAACCAATTCGATGATAATCAACGTGACAAAAATAACTATGTGATAATTAGCTCTGGCCAAGAAGTTAATAAGCTAGTGGATAATTTACGATTTCAGATCTATTTAAATAAATACCATCCTTATGCAATAAAAGTATCGTAACATACATTTAAGCATTTCACTTTGGATTGTGAAAAGACCATTGTGTCGGTGTCTTTTCATCATCAAAGGTAACGGCTATGACCAACAACTCTAATAAGGTACGTATTGAAGAAGATCTACTAGGTGAACTGGAAATTCCGTCATCAGCTTATTACGGGATCCACTCTCTGCGCGCCTATGAGAACTTTTCTATCTCATCGATGACAATTTCAGATGTACCTGAGTTTGTTCGCGGTATGGTTTTTACTAAAAAAGCAGCCGCCAGAGCAAACATGGAACTAGGCACTATCCCTAGCGATGTTGGCAAGTACATTATTGAAGCCTGCGACTTGATCATCGATACCGGAAAATGCATGGATCAGTTTATCTCGGATGTATACCAAGGCGGTGCCGGTACTTCCGTCAACATGAATGCCAATGAAGTGATCGCCAATGTGGCACTGGAACTGAAAGGTCACGAAAAGGGCAAGTACCACATCATCAACCCGAACGATCATGTGAACAAGAGCCAGTCGACCAACTGCGCCTATCCAACAGGATTCCGTGTTGCTGTATATAACAGCATCATCAAGATGATCGGTTCAATCGAATATCTTCAAGCAGCCTTCGATGCAAAAAGCGAGGAGTTCCAAGGCATCCTGAAAATGGGCCGAACCCAACTGCAAGACGCCGTACCAATGACTGTGGGTCAGGAGTTTCATGCTTTCAGCATCTTGCTAAAAGAAGAAATCAAAAACCTAAAGTATGCAGCCTCTCTGCTTCTGGAAGTGAACCTTGGTGCTACTGCTATTGGTACTGGTCTTAATGCACCTGCGGGTTACCAGGAGCTGGCTGTAAAATACCTTGCCGAAGCAACCGGACTCGACTGTGTACCGTCTGAAGATCTGATTGAAGCCACTTCTGACTGTGGTGCCTATATCACCGTTCACGCTGCGCTAAAACGTCTGGCAGTCAAACTGTCTAAGGTCTGTAATGACCTGCGCCTGCTTTCTTCCGGCCCACGAACCGGTCTTAACGAACTAAACCTGCCTGAAATGCAGGCCGGCTCTTCGATTATGCCAGCCAAGGTTAACCCGGTTATTCCTGAAGTGGTAAATCAGGTTTGCTTTAAAGTTATCGGCAACGATACGACGGTCACATTTGCCGCTGAAGCCGGTCAACTACAGCTCAATGTGATGGAACCGGTGATCGGTCAGGCTATTTTTGAATCCATTGAATTGCTGAACAATGCTTGTATTAACCTTGCCGACAAATGCATCAAAGGGATCACAGTAAACAAAGAAGTGTGCGAAAGCTTCGTCTTTAACTCTATCGGTATCGTTACCTACCTGAACCCGTTTATTGGCCACCACGAAGGTGATATTGTCGGTAAAATCTGTGCTGATTCAGGTAAAAGTGTTAAAGAAGTGATATTGGAACGCAAGCTACTAACAGAAGAACACTTGGACGAAATATTCTCCGTGCAAAACTTGATGCACCCTGAATACAAAGCAAAACTATATAACTAATATAGATTAGAAATAACACCAACAATAAAAGGGCTAGATACTAGCCCTTTTAATTAATTCTTTCCCTTAGCTTGCATTGAGCCTATATATTCCAAATAAACGCTTTCATGCTTGATGGAAGTTTAAACTTCACCTGTTAATTAGCCATTCAACTCTTTTATCGGGCTCACTTTACTTAACTCGTTCCACATAACTTCACATGATGAGTGCAGCTTAGAATAATAGCGATAAACATACAGATCTAATGGAACTGGCTCTCTCTCTGTTAATATTTTCAATTGGCCAGATGCTAACTCTTCTTTTATTGCATAATCAGGAAGCCAACTAATTCCTTTACCTTGCAAAACTAAAGCCTTAATAAAATCAGTCATTGAAGATGAACATACCGTATTAGGGGTAAGTTTGGCATTGGCTCGATGAAGCGCTCTTCCCATATAGCTCTCAGGAGTATAATTCAAACATGGGACATCATCATTATTTTCCAGGTCATAGAGCGTATTTCCACTTTCATCCACAGCTGAAACGCAATACAAAAAACTACGGCCAAGATATATTGATCGATACGGGGCAACTTGCAGCCTATCTTCATAAAATGAGAATAAAAAGTCGCACTTTCCGTCTATGAGTAATTCAACGGCATCATCAACTTCATTGGCATCAACAGATAAACTTGTATTCAATTTTGGGTTAAACAGACAAGAATGTAATTTAGGCAGCAAGCTGATAGCAACGGAGTGTGCAGAGCTCAACCGCACAGTATGCCTACCATGAAAAGAGCTTCCTGCTAAACGACTAACTTCTTCATCTATTTGATGAATAATAGATTGCGCTGTGGTTTTAAACTGCTTCCCGCATAACGTCAGTTCGATAGGTGATTTACTGCGATCAATCAAGATTAAACCTAATTCTGCTTCAAGCGATTTTATTCGTCGGCTAAATGCAGGTTGAGTAACATTGCGGACAGTAGCTGCATGGGAAAAATTTTGTAGTTCAGCAAGAATAAGAAAATCTTGTAGCCATTTTGTTTCTATATTTTTCATTAATCTTCCTCAATACTATAAATTCTACTGCCGTCATAATCCAAAATCACCCTTTATGAAAATAAGTGCTTATATAGAATTATAGGCCATTAGCCGGTGGCAGTAAGGATCAATTAGTTATGAGCATTTGTCTATTAAGTTGATCGCATACTTTAAATTTAGTCTGATGCTTATTAATAACCAAGTCTTTCTTTTCAGCATTTCCCAAGAATGACAGATAATAATAATATCCAGTTGTAACATTATAAGAAAAACACAACCATTGTATTAACAAATGCAATGAGTGATAAAAACAGATTCAATATTAACCTCTCGATCCAAATTAGAAACAAGTCAACATATTATTATAAGAAACTCGTATCCTAATAAATTAAAGGTCAATAAAATGAACTTAATCATTAAATTACTGTGTGGAATATTAGTAGGCATACTGATGGGTATGTTTGCACCAGATGTACTTATTCAAAGTCTTGTTACTGTAAAGTATTTAGTTAGCCAGTTAATTAAATTTACCATCCCCTTATTAATACTCTTCTATGTCACCAGCGGTATAGCAAGCCTGCCAAAAAACTCTGGAAAACTATTGAGTAAGACAGTTGGCCTTGCTTATATGTCAACGTTAGGTGCTGGTATTTTTGCGTTCATGGTAGCCAAGAACCTCTTCCCTATTTTACTTGAGGGGGCAGGCCAACTGCCCGAGGCTCAAACCGCTCTCGCTCCATTTTTAGCAATTCAAATTCCGCCACTAATGAACATAATGACGGCGTTGACTATTGCCTTCATGTTTGGTCTGGGTATATCCACAACCGGAGCTGATCAGCTGAAAAAAGTCAGTGATCAGGGCCGTGATATCATTGAACTGTTTTTAAATAAAGTATTAATTCCGGCACTACCTTTTTATATCGCTGGTGTATTTGCCGATATGACAGTAAAAGGCACCGTATTTGCCACTTTGCAAACCTTTAGCCTAGTGTTACTTGCTGTCGTCGCCATGCACTGGGTTTGGTTGACCTTCCAGTTCATCACTACAGGTATTGCTATACAGCAATCCCCATTAAAGATCCTTCGTACCATGATGCCAGCCTACTTTACCGCTGTTGGTACCATGTCTTCTGCCGCGACCGTTCCGGTCACTTTGCAACAAACTAAACGCAATGGCGTATCAAATTCAATTGCCAATTTTGTCGTGCCATTGTGTGCCAACATCCATATGTCAGGCTCGGTGATCAGTATCGCAAGTGTAGCTGTAGCAGTCATTCTTATGACAGGTGCAGGTGCTGTACCAAGTCTGCTCGAAGCCCTACCGTTTATCGCGATGTTAGGTATCACTATGGTTGCAGCACCGGGTGCGCCAGGTGGTGCAGTTATGGCTTCTGTCGGCTTGCTTGGCTCAATGCTTGGCTTTACCGAAGAAATGATTGCACTGCAAATTGTTCTTCACTTAGCACAAGACAGTTTTGGTACCGCCTGTAATGTGACCGGTGATGGCGTGATTGCCCTGTTGATTGACAAGATGTCTGGCGAAGCAGAAGAAGGATTGGAGCTGGTAGAAGAAACAATCTAATCAGGCTTTAATTTATTCATTGAATATCACAATAAGAGTTGTTTCAGGCAACTCTTATTTTAAAAATAAACAGGATCGCGGTTAAATGTACGAAAATAATAAAACGTTATACCTCCCTTATGCAGGCCCTACTCTGCTAGAAAATGCCCTACTCAACAAAGGCAGTGCATTTTCGCCGGAAGAGAGACAAAACTTCAGCCTGATGGGACTGCTACCAGCAGCAATCGAGTCCATTACCGAACAGGAAGAAAGGGCATACAGCCAATATCAAACTTTCAATGATGATATGGATAAGCATATCTACCTACGCAATATTCAAGACACCAACGAGACTCTCTACTATCGTTTGATTGATAATCATATCGAAGAAATGATGCCGATCATTTATACCCCGACGGTAGGTGCTGCTTGCGAAAAATTTTCCAATATTTATCGTCGTGGCCGTGGTCTGTTCCTTGGCTACCCCGATAAAGGCAACATCGTTGACATCTTAAACAACGCCGCTCGTCAGGATGTGAAGATTATCGTTATTACCGATGGCGAACGTATTCTTGGTCTGGGCGACCAAGGCATTGGCGGCATGGGTATTCCTATCGGCAAACTGGCCCTATATACCGCTTGTGGTGGTATCAATCCTGCCAACACCTTGCCAATCGTATTGGATGTTGGCACCAATAATACTCAACTTTTATCAGACCCTATGTATATGGGATGGCGCCATCCACGCATTACCGGGCAGGAGTATGATGACTTTGTAGAAGAATTTATTCAGGCAGTAAAGAGCCGCTGGCCAAATGCATTAATTCAGTTCGAAGATTTTGCTCAGAAAAATGCCATGCCTCTACTCAACCGTTATAAAGATAAAGTGTGCTGCTTCAATGATGATATTCAAGGAACAGCCGCTGTTACCGTAGGCAGCTTACTTGCCGCCTGCAAGGCCGCCGGTTCCGAACTTTCCGAACAACGTATTACCTTTGTTGGTGCTGGTTCAGCTGGTTGCGGGATTGCTGAGGCCATTGTGGCACAGATGATCGCCGAAGGGCTAAGTGACAGTGCTGCGCGCGCGCGTATCTTTATGGTTGACCGCTGGGGACTACTAACCGACAACATGCAAAACCTACTAGACTTCCAGCAAAAGTTAGCCCAGAAAAGTGCCAGCGTCAGTCAGTGGAATGAGACTGGTAACATTTCGCTGCTAGATGTAGTAAGCAATGGCAAGCCAACAGTCCTGATCGGGGTTTCCGGTGTTCCCGGCCTGTTCAGCCAAGAGGTGATCATGGAAATGCATGCCCACTGTAAGCGCCCGATTGTGCTTCCGCTATCAAACCCTACCAGCCGCGTTGAAGCAACACCTTCAGACATTATTCGCTGGACAGAAGGTGATGCACTGATCGCAACAGGCAGCCCATTTGATCCTGTTATTTTTAATGACAAAACCTATCCTATCGCCCAGTGCAACAACAGTTATATTTTTCCTGGCATTGGTCTTGGTGTTCTGGCATCCGGCGCGACCCGTGTCACGGATGAAATGTTGATGGAGAGTAGCCGTGTTTTAGCCGAATGTTCACCGCTTGCCCAAAGTGGCAATGGTGCTTTGCTGCCCCCTTTAAAAGATATCCATCAGGTTTCTCACTGTATTGCTCTGGCCGTGGCCAAAAAAGCTGTTGAGCAAAATAAAGCGCCCCAACGTACAGAAGAGCAATTACTTGAAAAAATAGAAAGTTATTTCTGGAAGCCGGAATACTTAAAATACAAGCGTACTGCGCTATAAGAGCCTCTTAATGCTAGGGGCAGAGAATTTACACACAAAACCTGAATGCACTTGATAGTTGATTTCGGGCTGTAACCAATAAAAAGAGGCTGCTATTTTAAACAGCGGCCTCTTTAATACCAAGATACTAATGGGTATAAGCCTTACTCGGCTTCGATTGCTTGTTGAATTGCAGGGCCAATCTGACGCTTACGTGACGTAACACCATCAAGAGATAACCACCCTTCTTTAACATCACTGTCGAACGCTAATGTTGCTACCGACAAATCAGCGGCATCAATCCACAAAAGGTTAGCACGCTTATTCTTTGTGTCGGTTACAGAGAAAAAGAGGTGATCAAGTTGATTAGCCTCTTTGTATGATTTCATGGCAGTAACAAACTCATCACGTCGATCAAGCAATTGCTGGGCGGTTAATGTTTCAGCGACACCAATACCCACTTTCTTACCACCAAATTCAAAGTTTTTATAATCCATTGTCAGGATATCTTCAGCGCTAACATGGCTTAGGTCAGATTTAGCTTCCAGCATTTTTTGACCAAACGCTTCTATATCTTTGATACCAGCTTGCAATGCCATTTTTTCAGCGTAAGTATGATCATAATGAGTGGTCGTAGACGATTGGAAAACAACAGTATCAGATAGAATACCCGCTAGAGTTGTACAAGCGACGGACTTTGGTAATTGAAGATTTAAACTTTCAGCGCGATCAGCCAAAATGGTCGCAGCAGAACCCCATGCTCGAATATCAATTGCAGCAACTTGAGACATATTAACGGGTTTTCCACCAATCGCATGGTGATCGATAATGGCAACAATACTGCTTTCATTTATGCTTTTATGCAATTGCGTTTTTTGATTAAAATCGACTAAGCCTACGGCTTTCTGGCTAAAATCATTCAGCTGTATTGGTGCTACTGCTTGGCAATATTCCAAGACAAATTGGCTTTCAGGATTAATAGCTTCTGGTACAACAGCCGTACCACCATAAATATGAGCAGCAAGTATTGCTGAGGTCATCGTATCTGTATCTGGACTTAGGTGTCCCGTCCATACCAAATTATCAGTGTTATTTTGTGAAGGGGCTGACAATTCAAATGCTGTCGCACTAGAACTTGCCAGTACCATTAGCACGAGCAGTTTGTTCATTTTCATGACTCATTCCATTACTATCATTAAATTTTGTAGATGGAATATATGCGCTTTTTATTACATTTAAATGAAACAAATACTGGTTATATCGTGTGAATCCAATACTTTGTTTATAAACGAGTTAGTACTTTACTTTTGAAAATAACATACATTTCTTTCACTTATAAAAAAAGCCGCTATTAGCGACCTTTGTAGATTCAGAATGAACGAGATAACGATAACGTAGCTACATTACACTTTTAATATAATTAAGCGCACCCGTTATTGCTGCAACTTGTGCGTTGTTACACTCCTCATCATTAACCAGTGGGCTATCAGGGTAAACTTCAGTCGTTGTCGCGTACGTACAATCAGTAAAACCACTACACAGCCCTAACGCTTTGGTTGCGTAGTTAATAACACCCTCTTGCGTTATAGGCTCGCCAATGATGTTGCCATCAGCATCTGCAGGAGCAATATGAGTCACTTTTCTTACTGATTCAATAATGGCTTTTTGAAATGCATCCATTGGGTTTTCAGCATCACCCACTAAATAAAAACCATCAGGAATAATGTCTGCGTCGTACTCAATACCATTGCGAGCAGCCAGTGCAGGCCTAAATTCAGACTCATCAGAATCGGTCGTTTCATGTAAATCAATATGCGCCATAATACTTACATCAAGTGAGGCTACAAATTGCATTAAAGCAGCCGATTCTTCTGAAGGGCTATCTTTATAAAACGAACGGTTAGGATCGACAGTGTTTGGATTCCATCGATTAATAATTTCGTAACCCCAAGGGCTAACACACGGTGCAACAACAATATTAAATGTGTCGCTGTAGTTCTGAACTTCAGTTTCTAGGAATTTAATTGCACCGTGTACGCCGCTTGTCTCATAGCCATGCACGCCACCTGTGACTAAAATTGTCGGCTTAGTCAGATCCCACTCTAATGATTTAACAGCAAAGAGTGGGTATTTTTCGACGTCGTAAGAAAGCGCACCGTATTGAACCAGTTCTAAGCTTTTTTTAAGGGGCTCAAGTTTAGTAACCACTTCCTCAAGGTAAGAGCGCTCTATCGTCTGGTTTGCTAACCAAGCCGCTTTTTCTTCTGCTTCCCATTTTTTCCCAGGAGTACCAATCGAATATACTAAGCCAGTCATTGTTTTTCCTTTTTATAATCGTTTTTACAACAGCTAAAGAGCATAAACATCCTTGTCGTTTTAGGCAATTGCTTTAATAAAATGACAAACCCACTCATATATACCTCAAGATGCTTGGTATAAAGGCTTAAACCACCCAATCTATCGCTTGAAATTTATCCTTTACGAATACTTATTTAATCTTAACTAAAATAAATTGACCAAATCAGAGCGATTTAATTGCGAATACCTCCAAATGGTTTACATATTAGCCGGTTAGAAATGTAAGGGGTTTACAACACAATCGGTATTCACTATTATTCTTCGCATCAGGAGAGATGGCTGAGTGGTCGAAAGCACCGGTCTTGAAAACCGGCAAGGGTTTATAGCCCTTCTAGGGTTCAAATCCCTATCTCTCCGCCATATTGGTATTTAGGCGTAAGCGTGAATACAAACAGAATAAAGTGTGCCGACTTAGCTCAGTAGGTAGAGCAACTGACTTGTAATCAGTAGGTCACCAGTTCGACTCCGGTAGTCGGCACCATTTATTAGTAAAACCCCTGGAGGGGTTCCCGAGTGGCCAAAGGGATCAGATTGTAAATCTGACGGCTCTGCCTTCGAAGGTTCGAATCCTTCCCCCTCCACCATCTACAACTTTGTTACTTTGTAAGCGATACGCTTTTAAGTCACAAATTGCGTGCATCGTATAATGGCTATTACCTCAGCCTTCCAAGCTGATGATGCGGGTTCGATTCCCGCTGCACGCTCCAATAATTCTTCAAGAAAAGCCCACACTTAGGTGTGGGCTTTTCTGTATGCAGTAAAAATACGGTAAATTTAGAAATGCCTGATCTTCTCAAGAAAATTACTACAACCCCTAACTATAGTAAGTAATTACAAAAAAGCAAAATAGCCTACCAACACATAACATTGAGCAACTACGAGACAGTAATCGGATCACATTGGCTAGTTGGTACAGTCCCTCAAGTGTTGCATTAACCTTTCCCCTCCAGCCAGAAAATCGAACTCGATTATAAGAATCTTATAAATCAAACAGTTAATAAATCACGAACAGAACATAATCTGCTTTAGCTTTACCAAACCCCAAAAGAGGACTATAATCCTCTTTTGGGGTTTATTTATATCAATATAATCACTCTGTTCTTCTAACATAGAATTCTAAAATGCCGAAACACATAAGCCTTTCTTAAAGTCAGATAAATAAGCAACAGGCTTCACCCACTTTTATAGATGGCCCAAGAAGATATTTCTAGTTTAGCGATAGTACTTCAATGTAACGACTAAAAATAAGTCTAGGGCAATAAATCCTTGGCATTACACTCCAAAATCTCAGCTATCTGATAGACCTTTTCTAAGGTCACATTGACCTCTCCACGCTCTATACGCCCAACGTAACTTCTATCAATATCTGTCAATAGAGCAAGTTTATCTTGCGAGATCTTCAATATTTTCCGTCTTTCTTTAATTTTTATACCTAATTTGATCGCTAAGTCTTTCATTTCTCGTCTCTCTCCTTAAGACGAGAACTATCCGTAGTTGCGCGGCACAAAACAACGGATTATAATCCTCTTTTCTTGGGGTTGGCATACTATTTCGTTAATGCCGACCCTTTTTTAAGCGGATCTTACTTTGGTAAACGTGATGTCAAATGTGTCTGTCGTAATCAATGAGCATATCTGTAACATCCTAATGGATGAGCAGTTTGATAACTTTACAGTTTTACAGCTAAGGGATACTTACCTTTCTTGCCAAGAGACAACAAACAACATAGTAGAGGCTCGTAAGGTTGTTTACAGGCAGGTTTTACGATTATGGAACTTGGGTTTATTGGACAAAAATGAAACTGAGAATTTAAAGAAACCAACTTACACAAAGACAGTATTGTTTTACAAAGCTGAACTGCAGCCACGAATAAAAAGAACAGAACCTGAACAAGTAAAAGCAATACCTAACTCTATAGAGCCAGAACCGGTGATCGAGACTCAAAGCATTATTCATGAACTTGAAAAAAAGCTTAAACAATACCAGGTCGATTTACTCGCCAGCATCGGAGAATCAGAAGAATATATGCGCTTGTATGAAACCTTACCTGAAATGAAAAGTCATTTAGAAATGCAATACCATCAAGCTCGTGAACGTAGCTCAAAGCTACTTGGGCAAATTAAAGCAATTAAAACAATTCAGTCCCATTATAAGAAGTCGTAATTAGATGAAGTTAAGAAGTTGGCAAGTTGAGTGTGTCGAGTTAGTGCTTAATCACTATCGTGATATCAATAAAAACTTTTTGTGTCTTGCGACACCAGGTGCCGGTAAAACAATAATGGCAGCTGAAGTGGCAGCTAGTCTGTATACGGACGATAAAATTGATTTCATATTGTGCTTTTCACCATCAATTTCTATCTCTGAGAGCATCCAGAGCACCTTCTCTCGCAGGTTTAATCAACGATTTGATGGCGTTATTGGTGCAGCAGGAAGCTCATATACTTACCAGAACATGCTCTATTTTAAAGATGATTTTTGGCAACTTCTGAAAAATTATCGAGTGTTTGTCATTTTTGATGAGATTCATCACTGTGCTGGCACAACATTAGAAAATGCGAATGCATGGGGTGAAGAGATTCTTGTTAACATAAAATCATTGGCAACTTATACGTTAGCGCTAACTGGTACACCTTGGCGCTCAGATAAGGCCCCTATTGTTCTGTCCGAGTATCTTGAACCGAATAACAAAATTAGATGTAACTATATCTATGGCTTGAAAAAAGCAATTTCGGACAATGTCTGTCGTAAACCCAAGATAGTTCTCGTTGATAATGAAAAAATTTCGGTAACAGATGAAGGCAATCAAACCGATACCTTCGGAAGTATTTCTGAACTCCTAAAAGAATCAATGATTACTTACCAATCACTAATTACCAATGATAAAGCGATTCGTCACATCTTGTCACTAGGATGTAGAAAGCTCGCTGATATTCGTCGACAGAATCCAACTTCTGGAGGGTTAGTTGTTGCCTCATCAGTAAAGCATGCTTTAGAAATTCGTCATATTCTTTGTAATGAATTTCACCAGTCTGCCGTGATAGCTACTTACCAAGAAAATTCACCCAATATGGTTATTAATGAATTTCGCCATAGTGAAACAGAGTGGATCGTAAGTGTTGGAATGGTCAGTGAAGGAACTGACATCCCCAGACTTCAAGTCTGTTGTCATCTTAGTCGAATCAAAACCGAGCTATACTTTCGGCAAGTCTTAGGTCGTATTCTGCGATTCAGTGATGCGCCAAATCAAGATGCTTGGTTGTTTACTTTCGCTGAATGTCAATTAACAGAGTTTGCAAACAGAATAAGCGAAGATTTACCTGATATTCCCGTAATTATTAAAGAGAGCGAATGCTTTGAAGAAGCCCCAAACCAGCCAGAAAAGCATAAACCAAGAAAAACAACCTCTAGATTAATTGAACCTACTGATGATGAACCGCAACCAGACATCACAATGATTGAACAGAATAATATAGATGACAGCATAGTATCTTTAGAGAGTACGGTAAACCATTCGCTTGAGCTTCTTGGTCTGTTCAGGGAAAGGGTTATCGCAACATTCGATTCACCTTTTTAGAGATGTATCGTGCAACACACTAAAACTATGCATTACTCATCATTGATAACGCGTACATCCGAGCAACAATGTATTCAGTTGAGGTTACGTTTCTACGAAATCGTACTCAATACCAAGTACAATTCTCAGCAGTGTTAGCCAGTTAAAATAAGAACCTAACATGGAAGATGATGAAAACCAGCACATTATTCTCAACAGGATACGCACGCCTGACAACAACATACTAACGAGTCGCTATTCACACGAGCACGTGAGACATACTCAAGCTGATGGGTTTATTTACGCAGTTGGTGGCGGCACAGAAGCTCTATATCGCTCACATACGAACGATGCTCATCTTTCGCTTTATGATGATGCGCCTCATGAGGATGTCAGGGAGGGCTTCTTCTGGATTAGTAGAGGTGAAGGTAGGCGCAAAATCAGCGCATTGAGAGAGCTGCCTACTGAGCATATCCAAGCCATTCTAGACACGCAAAAACTAGCTAAGTGGCGTCGAGACATATTTAAAGCAGAGCTGTACTTCAGGCACAAAGTTTGCAGGCAAAGATCGAACGGTAATAAGAATGATTAATTGGGGAATATTTATATCAGCGGTTGTATTTGCAACAACATTGTTGCATGCAATGTTAATCGTAGGGGCGTTGGCTTCAGGAAGAGCCGAGAGAGCAAGTATCAGCGGGTATATTGTCCTAGGGTTTCCGTTATCATTTGCCTCACTAGTCACGCTACTATCTATGACGTAGCTATGTCGATGAAGTGAAAACGTTTAAACACAAGACTCGATGTTTCGCCGACGCGCTGCTAGACAGAAAAGTTGGTGTCTGTAACTACGCCAAATACAAGTTAACCAACGCTCGAGTTGAAGCAGGAAATGTCTCTCTTTATTTACTTAGACGAAGTGCTCGTGGAGTGAGAGATACGGAATACTTCAACTTAAGATTAGGCAAACATCTGTTCCTGGTACTCACTCTACTTTTTACCCAAATATCAAGCTCAACTAAACGGAGAAGAACCGATTTTGTGGGGGAAGCATTTCACCTTTTTTGGTATTAGCACCACGGTGAAATAGAAGGAGTGTCACTAGAATCTACAAAGCAAGACTTCCCCCTCACCCGAGAATACACCCTGACAAGAATATTCCATATTAAGCATATTAACCCTCTAACAAATTGAATTGATGAAGTTTTATTATCGTGTAAAATGCTATTACTCTCTTGGCATTCTTGCTAGAACTGTAAGCCGTATTGCAGCTAGATTCCCAAATACAGGTTCTGTGGAGCCCCACACGAACACCAATAATTTCTTAACTGCTAGTTAACAAAGGAAAGTCCATTGGAAATATCTTCTCTTCATCTAAAAGGCTATCGCAATTTTGAAGATGCTTTGATCAACTTTAACACAAGCACTCTAGTTATCGGAGCAAACGATATTGGTAAGAGCAACATGCTTCATGCTCTTCGTATATTACTTGATAAAACGCTTTCAGATGCGGATATAGAGCCTTCTGAGTTAGATTTTCATATCGGTCAAGAAGGAGTTGCTGATCAGGCAGAGGTAACTATTTTCTTTAAGGATATAAAGGAAGATGCAGTTCTCTCAATATTAAAAGGTAATGTGAGTGATCACGGTGAAACGATCATCAGATACACAGCGAGCAAATCAGATCTTAGTTACAAGATTTGGATTGGACACGCACTAGATGAATTACAAGAGGTTTCTAGCCGTTTTTACCTAAAGTACCTTAATCTAAAGTATATCCAGTCACAACGTGATCTTGAACGTTTTATAGGAAGAGAGAAAAAACAGCTACTTCGTATTGCACAGCAACTTTTAAGCGAAGATGATGCCGTAGAAGATGAAGCTTTGCTCACCGAAATTGGGCAGGATTTATCACAATTAAATAGTAAGATCTCACAATTAAAGTACGTTAGCTCAGCTACTCATGACATTAACACTGAGTTAAAAAAATTAGCTCACCACAATGCAGATTACTCAGTACAGTTAGATACGGGAGCTATTGAAGTTAACGACTTTATAGACAAGCTCCAGCTTGGTGCCATGACTAACGGGTCAAGTGTAATGCTTGGTGGTGATGGGCGTAACAATCAGATCTTGCTAGCTCTATGGAAAGCTAAAAGTGTCATCGAACAGGATACTGAGCACGAAGTGATTTTTTATGTAATTGAAGAGCCTGAAGCTCACCTTCATCCACATCAACAACGTAAACTCGCTAGTTATCTAGTGGACGAGTTACCAGGTCAGACAATAATTTCGTCCCACTCCCCTCAAATAGCTTCCAATTTTTCGCCTGATTCTATCATTCGTTTACTATCAAAAAATAAATCGACTGTAGCTGCGGGTAACGGCTGCTCCCAGTGTATTGTAGAAGGCTGGGAAAACATGAGTTACCGTATGAGTATTCTACCTGCGGAAACCTTTTTCTCTAATGGTGTCTTTTTAGTTGAGGGGCCGTCAGAAATGCTTTTCTATCAAGAGTTAGCGAAGCGAGTAGACATAGACCTAGACTTTGAAAATCTTTCGATTTTGTCAGTTGATGGTATTTCGTTTGCAGTATACGTAAATATTCTAGATGCCCTAGAGATTCCTTGGGTAATGCGCACAGATAATGATATTTCAAAAATCAAAGATAAAGAACTGTGGCAATACGCTGGGGCTAACCGCTGTCTTCGAGCTGCGAGTTTAAAGACTTTATATCATAGTGATAAAAAGTTACTTCCTAAAGATGCTTTTGACAACGGCACATGGAAAATCATTTCAGACGCAGTTAATTGTAAAGGTATCTACTTATCTAAAATTGACTTAGAAACTGACTTTGTTAGTGAACTATCTTCACCAATTCTAACTGCACTAGGAAAAAAAACGGAAGCTAGTGCAATCAAATACTTACAGGGTAAAAAGGCTCTTCGCATGCGCTCTTTATTGAAGAAAATTAAAGATGAACTAGGGTCACTGGAATCTGGTGATTTAGCAAAGCCTCTATACAAGCTAGTTGAAAAAGCAAGGTTAACCCGTGACTATATTTAAACCAACAACTCAACAACAAGCTGCCATAGATTATGATGGCAGCATGATTATCACGGCATGCCCTGGAAGTGGAAAGACAACTGTGATGAAGGAAAAAGTTAGACAAACAACAGCTAACTTACCTTCTCATAAAGGTGTAATAGCTATAACCTTTACAAAGAAAGCTAGCAGTGAACTCAAAAAAAAGTGTACATATAACGCCCATGACACAAAACAGAGTTTTTTCGGAACAATCGACAGTTTTTGTTTAAAAGAGATCATTATCCCTTTCATAGGGAAGATCTGGGGTACACCAAAAACAGAATTGAATCCGATCAAACAGTTACAAGAGCCTTACGTTCATTACTTAAAAGATAAGTACATTTCCCCTACTTCCGAAGATATCAATAATGATGAAGGCTTTAAAAAACTATATGAAGAAGGCATGCTTTGGATGAATTCCTTTGCAGCGTTAGCCCTCTACATTCTACAAAACTCAAAAGCAGCTCAACGCTACATTAAAGCTAGATATTCACATGTGTTTATTGATGAATATCAGGATTCATCATTAGCTCAACATCAACTTTTTTTTCATCTGTTTGAGCAAGACTTGATTGCAACAGCAGTCGGTGATGTCTGGCAGTCAATTTACGAATTTCGAGGCGGAAACTCCAGGTTATTAAATGAATTAGCTACAAACCCAGGTTTTGAACACTTTGTTGTCGATATAAATCATCGTTGTCACCCGTCTATTGTAAATTACGCAACAAGATTAATGGATCCTAGTGCTACTCTCCTAACACATGACGCTAATGACATCAGAGTTCATAGACTCCATTTGAAAGGTAACCTAAAAGATATCGGCAGTGTTTTGTCAACTTACATTAAAAAGTTGATAGTAGATGGTGATCTAGGCAATGCATCAGATGTAGCAATACTTGCAAAAAAAGAGAAGTCTTTAGCCCTCTGTGCGCTAGGAATGAATATTGATTATCGGTTGTACAATGATAATCCTTTGGAGAAATCCAGCTTATCTGATTGTACGGATTTGTACTCTGATTTACTTTCATTTCGATATGGTGCAATCACTACAATACAAGACTTGATAGATAAACACTTTGACTTGCTTGAACCTAAGAAGATAACGATAGCTAAATTAAGGTCTTTGATTAAACGATTACGAGACGATCAATCAGTAGATGATCTGATATACAAGTTTGGGGAGTTAGCAAGCCTTATCGGGATCATGGAAACACAAAATACCGATGCTTCCTTGAAATTAAAAATTCATGAGCAAGCGTTTCTTAAGCAGTTTATGGCAAAGGCTGATAATGAAGTTCAAATCATGACACTGCACAAGTCAAAAGGATTAGAGTTTAAATATGTCTTTCATCTAGACCTCGAAGAGTGGTCATTTCCATATATGGAAAAAGGTGACTCTTGGGATGACCTTCATTATCCCAACCTACCTCAAGATACAAATTTGCATTATGTGGGAATTACAAGGGCTGAAGAGTATTGTGTTCTTGTCAGAGCGGAGTATCGACAAAACGCAGCAGGTAAGGATTCAAAATCAAGAGAGTCATATTTTTGGTCATTACCACAGCTAAAAGGGTTGTATCAGTAATTCATTTATCTACAAAAGCACCTGTTGTTAGAGCAAGTGGTGGTTCAGGCCGATGAAACGCCACTTAATGTGCTTAAAATGTTACATGTGGCTATATTGCTCAGGGGCCGACTCACCAGAAACGACATTAAAAGGCGTGGAAAATATCGTGTTGTTCGATTATCAAAATGGCCGTTCAAGGGCATGCCTTGAAAGCTTCCTTGGTAATTACGACGGCTATTTATAAACGGATGGCTATTTATAAACGGATGGCTACAAAGTAAGCGTCTGGGCAACGACACCTAGCTATGCTTAATATTCCATGGCAGCAACGCGTCAATATTATTCGGTTTTTCAGCAATCTGCTGCAAGCAGGTTGCGATATAATCATGAACAAGAAGATTATTCGCTTTTGCTGTTTCAACCAAACTATATAAAATCGCACTCGCGTTCGCACCTGTATTGGTGTACGAAAATAGCGTAAGCGAGCCATAAACCCCGCCTTCAATTAACTGACAGTACACTTTAAAATTTTGTCTTCAACAATAAACGGAGACAAGATCATGGCACCACGGCGTAGCAATCAGGAATGGAAAACTTTACTTCAGCAGTGTGAGGAAAGCTCTCTCACCATTAAAGAGTTCTGTCGTCAAAATCATCTGGCCACCTCAGCTTTTTACACTAAACGACAGCAATTAAACGTCGTAGATGAACGTCGAGACAATGGTTTTGTTCATGCGCAAATTACTGAGCGCACAATGCAATATCAGGTGCCACAACCTCCTGTTGCCAATATGGCACTGAGTATTGGTGATATAGAATTGAGTATCCCTCAAGGAACTCCAGCCATTTACCTAGCTGAACTTATTGAGGCGTTGCGATCATGAATGGGCTTATCAACCCGCCGGCGATATATCTATACCGCGCATTTGTGGATTTTCGTAAATCGATTAACGGCTTGGCTGCACTGGTTGAAAGTGATACTGATTTGCCGCTTGATACGGGGGCTTTGTTCCTGTTTACCAACAAACAACGCGACAAAATTAAAATACTTTACTGGGATAAAACAGGCTTCGCGCTTTGGTACAAACGACTTGAAAAGAACAAATTCAAGTGGCCTTCCAAAGAGGATAATCAGGTCTTTACCTTAAGCAAAATGGAGCTTGAACAGTTACTTGCAGGCTTCACGATTATCGGCCATAAACCCATTGAAATACACGATTTTACAATGAGTTAATCGTTATAAAAGACAGGTGTGCCGAGTGTTTTTATGCCGATTTTAGTATAATAAACACCATAAAAACGATGCTTGATGTTAATCCTCAAAGCCAAGATGTCACTGCGCTTCAAGCGATGGTGCAGTCTCTCATGGATAAATGTAAGCAGTTAGAAACAGAAAAGAGTTCTCTTGCTGAGCAGTTCAAACTGGCCTTAGATCGCCAGTTCGCTAAACGTGCAGAATCCCTTAAGCCTTATGATGAAGCACAAGGCGACTTGTTCAATGAAGTCGAGCAAGAAGCAACGGCGCCTGAGCAGACAGAAGTGGTAACCACTTCAGGTAAGAAGGTGCGTGGTAAGCGTAAACCTCTGCCGAAAGATCTCCCTCGCGAACGCATCGTTCTTGATCTCACCGAGGAAGAGAAAGTCTGCGCATGCTGCCAAGGCGAGTTACACAAAATCGGTGAAGATGTCAGTGAAAAGCTTGAGTTCATCCCCGCGGTATTGAAAGTACTGGAGTACGTTCGCCCTAAATATGGCTGTCGGCAATGTGAGCAACATGCACAAAGCGTTGCGATAAAACAACAACCAGCTCCGACAGCACTTATCCCGAAAAGCTATGCCACAGAAAGCTTGCTCGCCAATATTATCCTGGGTAAATACCAATATGCCTTACCGCTTTATCGTCAGGAAACGCTGTTTTCACAGGCGGGTATCGATCTACCTAGAACCACAATGGCGCGTTGGGTGATGCAGGTCAGCGAGTGCTTTACACCGCTGTATCAACGGTTAAAAGAGACGTTACTGAATCAAACCGTCGTTCAGGCCGACGAAACACCACTCAATGTGCTCAAAGAAAATAAGCAATGTTATATGTGGGTTTACTGCTCGGGTGCTGACTCCCCCAAGGCTTCGCTTGAGGGGGTGAAAAATATCGTATTGTTCGACTACCAAAACAGTCGGGCACGGGCTTGCCCCGAGGCTTTCCTCGAGAAGTATAACGGCTATCTGCAAACAGATGGTTATAAAGCGTATGACGGTCTCGCTTATGTTGAAAATCTAGGATGCATGGCACACGCTCGTCGTAAATTTATGGATGCCAAGAAGCTTCAAGGGAAAGGAAAAACAGGTAAAGCGGATGTTGTGCTGGCTAAAATTCAGAAACTTTACGCACTGGAGTCGAGAATAAAAGGCTTCACTGCTGCCGAGCGATTAGTTGAGCGACAAGAACATGCAATCCCACTGCTGAATGAGTTGTCCCAATGGCTCAGTAAACAAAAAGTCATCTCGTCGAGTCAGCTAGGTAAGGCAATAAAATACACCGTGGGTCAATGGCCTAAACTGATACGTTATGCTGAAGATGGGCATTTATCTATCGATAACAATCGGGCAGAACGTGCGATCAAACCACTGGTTATTGGGCGGAAAAACTGGTTATTTTCTGACACTCCTAAAGGTGCGGGTGCTAGCGCGATGCTTTACAGCATCATCGAAACAGCAAAAGCTAACGACCTTATCGTGTATGACTACCTGGTTAACTGCATGAAAGAACTCGCTAAGTCAGCGCCTAATATCGAATCACTTCTTCCGTGGCACTTCTCCCATTAAAATGCCCCGTGGGTTCGGGCGCATACAGTGATTAAGTCACCTGATTACGAAGAAGAAGTCGCCCAAATGGATATGATCATGTGATGCTCTTTCACAACTTGTTCTATTCGCGTAATTGCTGTGATATAGGGAAGGATACATAATTTGAAATTAATAGGGCTATTTCTCTTGTTGGGGAAATAGCCCCTTATATTAAGGAGGCACTTTTATTAGAAATCGTCCCAATGAGTTAAGTCTTGATTTGCTTGAACCTGCTCATATTTGGTCAAAGGTCTGTTCTTGTTCAGAATCAAATCTGTAAGTCGAACAACACTCTTCTGATATTTATCATTCCCTTGGGCAGCTAACTCATACCAGAACAAAGCTAGGTGATGGTCGATCCTTTCAACTAAACCTGTCTCATAAAAAATGCCCATCAAATTTTGAACATCAGCATCACCTTTTAGGGCTGCCTGGTTACAGTACTCTCTTGCCAGATGAACGTTTTGTTTAACGCCAGGAACGCCATCGAAATACATCACACCCAGATCACTCGCTGCTTGAACATAGCCTTTTCCGGCTAGATTCGTTAAAATTGATAATGACATTGAGAAATCTTTCTGACGTCTATATATTTTAGCAAAATCATATTCAGCATCGAGAGAGCCTAACTTTACGGCTTTTGTTAATAGTTCGACATATTTTTCAGGATTTTGGTTGACAAAAATCCCGGTTAAATAATGAGAGGCCAACTCAAAAGCAGCATCACCATGACATGCCGATAGCTTATTAAGAGTCGCGATTGAAGCTTCAATTTGAGTGTCTACTTGCAAATCTAATGATAGCTTTGCTACCTGGAATTTTGCATGATTCAAGCGAGTGAGACTATCAGAGTGTTCAAGAGCTTTAGTATAAAGATCTATAGCAGTGTTTAAGTTTTTTTCAACACCCAATCCGTCTTTGTACATATCGGCAAGGTATGTATGTGAGTCTATATCACCCATACCGGCTGCTTGTTCAAACAAGTAGAAGGCATTACGGTAATTGACACCAAAACCTTCTGAACCAGTTAGAAACAGCTCACCAATGCAAGCCATTCCTTCAGTTCCAATAATCGTTAACTCTATTTCTCTACCGTCTTCGTAAAAGTTATCACGAGCTAACACTTTATTTATATAAAGAGTATTAAAGTAGATCTGAATTAAAAAGAGAATTTGATGAGATTCGCGAAACTCGTGATCATCAAGTGAGTATTTCTCAATACCACTTAACTTAATAACTTCAGCGATTAAAGCTTCAACTTTCTCACGTGGAATAACCCCTGATTTTTTAATAAAGCGTCTAAAATCACGCCACTCATCAAAGCCCCTTGATTCTGCCATCCTTTCATGTAAAAAAGCAGAGGTGGCCTCGGGATATTCATTCTTCAACTCTTTTTTCAGAGCCTTAACGATTTGTTTTACTTTAGCTTCATTAAATTTAATGTCTTTATAAAGTTCCATAACACTTCCATACTAAAAATAGTTTAAATATTAGCCATGTAATGGCTAGTAACTAATGGAATGTCTCTGAGAAACTTTGTTACTTAACAGTAAGGTACTTATTCCTGAAGCCAGTAAATAATAATGAAATGGATATAAAAAGAAAAGTGATATTTTCCAGAGCAATATCTTTTATCAGTTTGGCTGAAAAACGCTCAACTCTTAGGGCAAGGATTAATCACAAGCTTATCTACACCAGTGTCACAGGACGGGATCGTACTTTGTTAGCAATAATTGATTGAGTAGATTGACCATGATCATGTGTCGGAATTAAGGTCATAAAAGGCTCATCATTCTTTTTGAATACGCGGTTTATGGGGCGCTTACAAGTAATCCGAATCAAGCGAAAGATTGAAGCGCACTGGATGGAAATGGCTATATTACACATGCATGAAAGAGGGGGATTAAGCTAACGCTATATGCGCTAGCTACTGAACTACTAGCTGGCATTTGGACAAAAACGAGCTAGCAGCCACCATGCTGGAACGCCTCTGGACATAAACGAGGTTGAACTTTTAGCTAGCGCCGATATAAACGGTGAGTAACAGTTGGCTAAAATGAAGCGGAGCAAACTAACTGTTACGAATCCGATTTGATTGCCTTGCTAGCCGCTTTTAAAGCGTACAGCGACCAATGAGAAGTCATCGTGAGGTCCGTTGTTTAGTACCCTTTTTTTAAGGTTGCTACAAAGTTGTAGTAAGTTGTCTGCACCACTATTTCCAACTATCCTAGTACCATCAAAAGATTGGTAAACACCATCTGACACAAGCACAATTGAACAACTGTTAGATTCGTAAGTATCAACATCAATTTTGAATTTTTTGTTTGCTCTCAATGAGTTAGTTAGTAAACTTCCCGAGTGATGTCCCTTTAATTCAGAACTTTTGAAAATACCAGAATCAATTAACTCTTGCTTTTTAGTATGATCAGTGGTCAGTTTTTTTGCTGATTTCCCCTCAATGACATAAGCTCTTGAGTCACCAACATTTGCAATTTCCACCTTACCGGAAGTAATTTTACAAATAACTAGTGTCGTCGCCATATTTTTCATATTTGTTTGCTTTTCAGCTTCAATATTTATATTACTGGATACTTTATGAAAAAATTCTTTTAAGTTGCAGTCAGGATTGTCTAGTATTTCTCTTCTTACAGTGGATATTGCTACATTAGAAGCTGTACTACCGCCATCAGAACCACCAACTCCATCGGCAAGAGCAATAAATATTGCGTTTTTTGTTATTACTGCGGGTAAAACGGCATCTTCATTTTCCTCCATACAGTTCTTAGGGTGCGAAAATGCGACTGCCTCAACTAATTCAAGATAATGCTCCATTTACAGTCCTCTCACTACTTTATTAAACGCAGTCCTAAGTTGTGCAATTGAGTCATATCTATTTTTAGGCTCTTTTTTTGTGCATTTAAATATAATGTCTCCAAATGCACCTGCAGAGTTCCTTTCATCATAGGGAACTCCGAGAGACTCATCGTCTTCTCTAAATAAGAACAGAAGCAGCACGCCTAATGAGTAGATGTCAGATTGAGCGTTAGCCACTCTAAAACCATGCAAATAGCATTCTCTTGGCATATAGGGTTCTGATCCCCAAGCACCATATGTAGACGTAATATTAGTAGTACTGCTTCTGTCAGATGGTGAAATTAACCCAAAATCAGATACTGCATATTTGTAGGATCCATTCGGATCATCAAATCGTAAAATATTCCCAGGCTTAATATCGCGGTGTACATGGCCTTCGTTATGCAATACCTCTAGGCCATCAAGCGAATTTAAAAAAGCTTTTACTTTTGTATCAAAGTCAAAAGTTAGTCCTGCGTTACTTTCATTCCCTAGGTGACATGTTGCAAGTGGCATCGTAAATGAAGGTGGATCTCCGTCTAAGTCTGAATCTAAAATTTGCACTATATTTGGGTGCTTAAAGCTACTTTGATACTTAACCTCTCTTTTGAAACGCCTTTTTAATTCCTTTTGTTCGTTTTGATCACCTTTTAATTGAAGGGTTTTGCGAGCGACAAAATTTCCATCTTGCAACTGCACTCGCTCTACCACACCAAAACCTCCTCTTCCTAAATGAGATGGATATTGACTACCCAAAGTATCTCTAACTAGAGGCTTTGGATCTAACCTTTGTACTTCTTCTTCGGCTGCAAAAGGATTAATGTTTTCACCTGCTGTTGTACTATATTGGATAGATTCAAAAATCCCATCCCACATTATTTTTTTTTCGTATTCTGTAAAATAATTTTTATGCTCAACTAATTCGCTTATTTTTACTTGGTCATACTCACGTCTAGTTTTTATTACTCCGAAAAAAAAACTAGGGCTTCGATTAATCTTACTTTTTATAAGATTATTAACGTTGTCTTTTTGAGTTACACAGACCTCTGAAGCGAGTATTCTTCCATAAGCTTTTGCAGCATCAAATAACATTGAATGCTTATTCATAAGTTCCTCACTAGGAGTCAATTTTTTCTTCGTCTAATTGCATTTCCAGCCCCAAGCTAGACAGTTACCTAACACTATGTCAAATATGAAAAATTAGTCCAAATATAAGATGTTCAAATTGAGTGCCAAGGCCAGAAACTAACAGATACTTTACTGGTATGGCAAAGCCTAAGCCATCAGTAACTTGATAAAGTGTGATCTATTACGATCGCAACTCAGGATGAGTCAGATCCGATCTAGACACAAATAGCTAGTTCAATGTTGGACAAAAATGAGTTTGCGATTTTACTAATTTAGTAAATCATGAATTAACTGAAGTATGGCAAAAGTCGCTTAATTGAGCGTCCAGTCTTAGCGATGTAGATGACCCCGATAAAGTGTTGGCTACGCAACTTTTACCCTTATTAGTTAGGCTTGTATTTAAGTTAGGCGCACCCACCCATTATTTGGCGTACTTACATGGGCTTCAGGGGTTGATTCAATTTTAAAGGCTATTTCATCAATTGAAAATACATCAGGAAATGAACTATCTGTAACTGTTTCGATGTACTTTATTAATACCGCTAATGTTGCTCTTTTTAAGATTATGTAGTCTGCGTTATATTCATACTGCTTAGAAACAGGTTTGGACTCTGTAGGCAAAGCGTTAGGCAAGCCAGCAAAATTTTTTCCGTCCATGTTTTGGGAGAAAGCTTCGAATTTTATGTTAGCACCATGTACGTAACTTGAGCGGTGGTCGTTATAGATTCTTTTTGACCACTTATCAACATTACATTCTTCATGTGACTTTGTTAAGAGCTGAACTATCGTTTGAACCAAAGCTTTTCTTGAACCATGCTCGTCTCTGGTAGTTGAGGAAATCTCTTTTGCAATTGCATCGAGACAAGCGACATAGCTCACTAACCCAACAGTTTGGTTAACCCCCTCAGTCTCTTTAGCTGAGTAAAACGAGAACAGTATATTTTTTAATTTTCTATTGCTTTTAGCACAAGAGAGCGAGTTGACTGATAGAAGCACACTGGAGATAAACTCAACTTCTTCGCTTGTTATCTTATTACTAGTCCCTGAAACACTAGAGGATGTTTCTGGGTAAAACTTTTCGATATTGTCCACCGATAGACTAAAAGGTTTATCAACTGGTGTGATATGAGAGGGAAATCTTTCTATATGAGTAATTTTTGCTTTATGTAAGGCTAGTGACATAATTGCGCATAAGAAGTTAACCTTTTCATCCGAAAAACGTTTCGCAGACAAATAAGAATGACCGTTTTCTTCAATAACAATTGCGGATACGATTTTCCCCTCAACAAGTCTAGAGGGTAACACACTGATATTGTTATTTAACTTTATTACCTCAGTAAAAATACTACTGAGTTCGACATAATATAATACATTAAACGTTGTAGTCTCCTGACTTTTTGAACGAGACAAAGCTTCTAAGACTATATCGTCAATAGACTCAATTATTCGACTATACTCCTCACTATCAATTTCATAGCTAACCCTTTCTTCAAGATTCTCATAATGTGCATGAGGCACAATGTAAAAACCAACGTCTTGCAACGAGCCTTTGAAAACTTTGAAGGAAAGGCCAATTCGGAGTTCATATGGATTTTCTTGGTATTCATGGTGCCACTCAAAACGACATAAATTCACACCCGTTTCAGTATTTGGATAGAAATAAGAAAAACCGTTTCGCTCCATAGTCAAAAAGTAAATATTTTCGACAAAACTGGGCACTTCTGACTTTTTGAGCTTGGGAAATGACTTTAATTGGGACAAAGGTGGCATGAACTTCGGTTGAGTATAGATGACCGTATCATCTTCTTTTTTAGTCAGAGGGTTACCACCAATAAATATGTTCATCGTTACCTCTATATGTATCCATGATTAGGAAAGCCTAACGCAAGCCGTCTTTCATATATGGATCATGCAGTCTTTCGTATCAATATGCAACAAAGTATCAGGGGCTTAAGGTAAATTTCAGGCGGTTAGATTGATCTATATTACTTAGTCAATGGGATGAGTATCATGAGACTGATGACCGTTCGTTAACTCGACTTCTTCGGTTAACAATTCGTACTGAAATTCGGATAATCATAAGGTTTAAGGCTAGCGCAGTCCCCGTCAAGGGGGCGAGCACTTGGATAACTGTATGTAACTCCCCCCGCTCTGAACCCTTCCTGCCAGATAGACCAAAATCATAATACAAGACTATCTAGTTACTTCGATGTTATCGAGCGTAATTGAGCTAGGTAATGAGGATACGAGGTCAAGTATAGCCCTACCTTATGGCTTGGGATATATGGATTACGCCAATCGTCAAACTTCCAACCACATTCTATTAAATCTGAAACTACAAATATAAATTCTAAAGTGTCAATAAAGAAGTTGACCACGCCAAAATGCAACTCATAATCAAATTTCTTATTACCACCATGAACAAAATAATTCCTACAGTCTACAGCTTGATGAGCAACAAACCTTAAATCATCGAATGCAAAATCACTATTTAAGCAAATAATGTCTATACGATCGTTAATTTTATGCTTAAGTGTTTTTGTACCTAATCTACCGAGAGCTTGCAGGATTGATTTCCTTTCTAAACTATCAGGTAACGCTCTAAAAACTTTACGAGCTTGAGCCTTTGCTTCATTAATATCTTCAGGCAAGTCCACCTTGGACTTATCTGGAATTAAATCAAACACATTAGCGCATCTAACTACTCTATCTATATTATATTTATTGGAGGAATATGTAAGGCACAACTGATTTCTCGAGTCATTCCAATCCTCGTACCTATCAAACCATGCTTGAAAGATTTCGCTTAAATAATCCTTTTCCATTGTTGTATTAAGTAATGAATCAAAGTGCTCATCTGATTGTTCTACATAATCGGTTGATACATAGATTTCAAAATAGCCACCTTTGTCATCTCCCTTTGTTTTGATGTCTATTTTTGATAGATAGTCTTCTTTACCACTAAGGATATTAATAAAGGTAAGAACCTTCCAACACTCATAAACTATTTTCTCTACACTAACCGATTCATTCAAAGATATATAAAATTGCGTTGATATGTCAGATTTTATCCCACTACCACCATACGAGCTTTGACCTTCAATATGGTATAAAGAAAAGTCACCAAAGCTGGTTTTGAACGAGAGTATTTCTTTACTTCCAGTGTATATATAGAGAGAAGGAGGAGTACCCATATCGTGATATTTTTTAACAGTATGATCATTAATATTGGCTTGATAGCCGAATTTACACTCTGAACGCTCTAGGTCTTGCTTAATCAAATCATTAACTAAACTCTCATCGACATGAATCACCGACCTAAATGCGTGATGGTCATGAAAGACCTTCTCAAGTTTATCAGTAGAGAACCATACTTTTTCTATACTAGCGGTGTTTTCAAGCCATTCTGTACCGATAACAACAAATCTTGGATGTATGACACAACTATACCGACTGACATACTTATCACCCTGTCTGACACTCGATGTACCATGTTGGGATAGGAAAATGGAGTCCATAAGTGTAATATGTTTCATCCCGTCATATATAAGACCATAAATATTGTCACTTACATTATTAATTATAATTGGCTCACTAGACCATATCTCAGCCTTTGTATTCATACCATTAAAGATAATTTCACCAAAGGCTTTACAATCACCAATTACAAACTCACACGAAAACTTCTTACCATTATAATTATTCATATCAGACCATATTCTCTATCTACCAACAGAAACAAAAGAAGTAACAGAGTCTTCAATAGCTATATCACATCCACTAAACTGATGTTACCCCAATTCCATAGACAGGTTAATGGCATTATAAAAAGTAAGTAAAATGACGCTTTGGTGAAGTGAGTGGTTAATCGCCTGAAAGAAGGAATGGGGCAAGAACGACTTAGATAGTCACTCTAAGTCGTTCGTTTGGGATAAGTCTAATTTGTGTAAATCATCACACTTTCATTCAGAAGGTAATGTGAAACACCAAAAATTAACTACCTAGCTTTCAGGCAGACTATCCGACTATTCGTTTGAAACGACTTCGAAATGCCTTTTCTCCCCCCTCCATTTGGGAACAGATAAAGTCTTTAACTTCTTGTTGTTGGATCCCACCGTCAATATGAGATATGAGACGCATTTGGTTTTGTTTCATACCTACGATATATTCTGCATCACCGTTCACAACAATTGGTGCCGAATGTGTCACGACTATGAGTTGTCTTCTCTGTTTGTTTTGAGAGATTGCAGGAATAACTGTTTGGGCCAACATTGCACAGTCTAAATCGTCCTCTGGTTGATCTAAGACCAAGGGATCACTTCCATAAGACATCAAGAAAGTCAGCATTGAGGCTGATTTCTGGCCTGGAGATGCTTTATCTAATGGACGCTTGTTTCCACTTTCATCTGAAAACTTAATATCAATTCCATCGTCAGGGAACCAACAATCAAAATTGTCTAATTGCTCATCAGAAAGTTGGCTTATGCGAGTTTTTAATGCACCGTGGATATCGTAGTCAGCACAGTTTGGATTTCCTTTACACTTTCTGTGGAATTGCTTTAGTTTCTCCAGTTCATTAGATCTCCGCTCTTCCATTCGAGGGTTGAAACGTTCAAATTCATCAAGTAAGTGCAAAAGCCCAACTTGACGGTCTTTGTCTAGAATATGGCTGGAAAATCGATCAATGCCTGTTGCGTTCTGGTAGCTAGAAACTAGGTCATCTGCACTACAGGCTAACGGAAGTACTTTAATATGGAGGTCTGTTAGTTCTAGGCTATCAATGAAAGCTTTTCTTTGTATTGTTAATTCTGAGCGATGTGCTATTAGGTCTGATAGTGCGGTATCTCGCTTCTCAGCAATATCATTTCTTCTATTTCGGAGAGCTTCTTCTTTAGCTATTTCTTGGGTAAGCTCTTCTTTTGAAATGAGTAATTGGTCGAGTTCATCTGGGCTTATTTCAGCACCTTCTAAAGCTTCTAGAGTTGTTTTCATTTCTTCCGTTAAGGTAGTAATATTAGCACTAAGCTCAACGAAGAACTTTTGCTGGATTATAGTGCTTAATACATCCTCGGATTGTTTTACTTGCTCAGAAATGTTTGTAACAAATACTTTTTGAGCCTCATGTACAGATAGTTGCCATTCTTTGAGATTGCCATCCTCTTCTGTTACTGAGATTGCATCGTATCCATTCACTAAATTTTTAATATCAGTAATGTTGGAATTTAGTGTATTAATCGCGGTGCTGGCTTGTGTCATTTTCTTCTGATAGGAAGTAAGCTGTTGTTGCTTTTCAGATAGACCGCATGTTTCTAATGTTTTCAACTTATTTTCGACATCTGTTAGATTTCCTTGAAGTTTAGGAATCTCATTTAGTTGCCTATCTAGTTCTCTAGTTTGTTGACCAAATGCTTTGTAATCACTTTTTAGTCGCTCATTTTGCTTTGTCCATTCGGATATTTGAACAACCTCACTATCATCAATAACTTTCAAAAATGCATTTGGTTTTGTTGCTATGTCAAATAGCATTTTTTGAGAATAAATTGAAATTGGAAATCGACTTATATCGAATGTGGGATCCTCAATCCACTCACCAGAATCCGAGTCAACCTTTGATAGTCCAAATGAATTAGGAGTCCAACTGAGCTTATATTGATAACCATCCTTGTTATATTCTAAATCTATGCTTGAATCTGAAGTCACGGCTCCGTCTACCGTATTCTTAAAATCAACAAGACGCCTTTCAATATCAGCAGGAAGCTTTGGCTCATTTACACGTGTATCACGACTTAAAGCAAGACGAATTGCTTCAACTAAAGTCGACTTTCCTGAACCTCGACTTCCTACAATAGCTGTGTACCAAGGGCTTAGATTAATAGTTATTGCATTGCCAGCCTCATCCTTGCACATGCGAGTTTTTAACGTGAGCTTGGAAATTTTGTTGTTAGGAGAGCGAGGAGGTTCAGCATCTCTGATAATACAGTGTTGAGGGTCTGCTAAGGCGACTTTTATTCCTTCGAATGAAGGAGTAGCCATTTTCACCCAAGTGTATGAGTGACCCATACGCTCACGACAGTGGGCGTCAGAGCCTTTTACTTGTGCTAGCTCTTTGACAAGAGCCTTTTCAAAGCCGCCAAGGCCATCATAGCTACCGATTAGTTCGATAGCATCGGGAGCTACATTAAACGCAGCCCGAACTTCTTCTTGGTTTGTATTTTGAAAAATACCTTTAGCTTTATCAACGTGAGCGAGTATTGCAATACCATGTGCGTCGTGAATTTTAGATATAACCTCAGGAACACCTGAACCTAGGATTGTTTGGTGATTACCTCTTTCTGGGTCTGGCCTTGAACCACAGCTTCCAACAACGTGGCTGATTGTTTCTCCAGTAGCTGTTTCATCAAATAGACCAAGCACATGGCAATTACCTGCTGCTGTTAATTCAACGGCAGGAATTATATGTAAATCTCGATAGCCAACTAGATCACCTGCATTATGTCGATCTTTCAATTGCTGCAACGTCACTTGGGCTGTTTCTAGCCATCGACCAGTGTTATGGTCACTCAACACAACACAATCTATTTCTTGCGCCATTTGAGCAAGTAGCCAATCTTCTGGAGAGCAGCCATTCAGAGCATCTTGAGAGTCTGGTTTTGGATAGTCATCAGAGCCTGGAGAATGGCAATGAAAATCGACTTTAAACCAACGACTACCGATAGGTTCCATTTGTTACCTCAATAAAATATGCAATATGTCGAAATGCTAGGGGTAGCATACAGCTGAGGTAAAATTCTATCTAGGTAATTAACTGATTTATATGACACTTGGTAAAATCTTAAGCAATTCCACGCCTGTCGAACTGGCGCTGCACATTAGAAGTGAACTATTATACAATGATGAGTGGCCTTTCAGGCCACTCGAGTTATAAGTTTAATCAACTATTTCTTTCTTCATAAACTTTAGTTTTTTGTCTTTTGAATATTTTATCTGGAACTCTTTTGATAGGTATTTTCGCATGTTTGGTATACCAAAAATATCCTCAATTTTCTCTAGATTTATATCTTCAGTGGTCATACATACAACTTCCTGCAAAGAGTAGAAGTTATGTCTGAATACATGAGCAAGAAAGCTCTTATTATGAGCGATGACATTAACCTGAAATATTTTCCCTTCACCTGACAAATAGGAAGATAGCTGATTACTCTCCTTAATCAGATCTTCAACATAAAGTGCTTCCGAGCATTCCTCTTTTGTAAAATAATTGTAGATACTATTCCCAGCACCGTACGCTACACCATTTTCAAGTAAAAGTTCAAAGCAATGATTTGATCTAACCTTTATCGGGAAGTTCTCGTCAAGTAATAGATCCATCGCCATTTCATCCAAGTACACTCGCATTCTAAAGTTACGATCAGTATATGCTTGCATGAAGATCTGACGTATTCTGTCTGCATTTTTGTGAGTCGAGCGTTCTAATTGATAGAAAATTGCTTCATTAGGGAATAGTAACTGCTTGTTATCATCTAATTCATGATCTACTTGCAGTCCATTCACTGGTAGCAAATGGCCTGGAACAAAAGCAAAAACATCCCCAGCTTCAGTTGTATCAATAAAGTTCATAGCGCCTGCAGAAGCGGTACCATTCACCAGTTCAGTATTATAAATACTGACAGCATCATTTTTATCGTGAGCAAGGCATATGACAGCAATATCTTGTTGAGTACAGTCATAGGAATTTTGAAATTGCTCTATATTCTCTTCTGAATAAGGATTACCCTGATAAACAACAAAAATATTCTTGCGCTGAGTTCTGCCAATGTGACGATCAATAACAGCTTTGGTTATTCTGGGTGTTAGCTTAAACTGACGGCAAATCAAAAGATGTACGACAGCAATAAGGTAACCACCATTGCTAGGATTAGTAACCTTTGTTGTCCTGAATACTTCATACTCTGAGTATTTTTTGCACAAATTTATTTGTTTAATAAAATGTGCATAATTTTTGAACTCAACACCGATTGCTTTTCCAAGTTTAATGGCTATGGTATCTTTGAAGTTTGTTAACGATACTTGCTTGTCCAACTCTCCAAGATCTATAAGATCTTTTCTGACGTTGACGATAATCTGTTTGAATTGATCTGTATCGATAAGATGAAAATTATCCATATATAAGTTTAGCATTGTAAAATCTCCAGCACCAACTGCCCTCTTAACTATTAATGCATCTCTTTACAATGAAACAAATCATATAGAAAATTTAGATTGAAGTGACTTTGATCTGAGGGAGATCCTACGCCGCCAGCGCGTAAATATAACTTACTATAATCTATTACTTTTCGTCAATAGCTTTATTTCCTAATTTACATCAATAACTTTGGGGTTTGATAAAACGAAGCTTAAGTTAATTCATTTTGATAGCGTGCTGCAAAGCAGTGACCCGTAAAAAAAAGTCACTGTACATCACGAAAGAGCTGGCTTTGTGATAGGGTTCAACTAAACTAAAAACTTAATCACCATGTATAGTGGTGTGACTGAGACTAACTTCCTTTAATAACAGATTTATCCGTAAACAGCATGAAAGAGCCAAGAGCAGTAAGATACAAAAAAAGCTGAAGATATCATACGAAATCTTCAGCTTTAAAAATAACCATTAGAAAGTACTATTTTTTACCTCTACGTTTCTTACTGAAATAATCATCAATAACACCTGCAGATGGCTTGGTAGAAATGAATTTTGCATAGTGTTTTTCAAGCAATGCAGGGTTACTATGCCCCATGTCATTTGCAACAGAAAATGCTGGTGCTCCAAGAGAAAGAGCATTAGATGCAAACGAATGTCGAGCAAAACACAAAGGGATATATCGAAAACCCAGCTTGGTCATTTTATCCTTAATTTTCATATTAAGTTTCCTTAAGTCATGAAAATGTTTATTCGTATTTGAGTTAACAATCAATGGATTAAAAGACACTGTTTTTTCTTCGTTGTTATCTCTCTGTATTACAACAATATCATAAGGTTTAACTTCTGGGCTGTACTCAAATATCATTTTTGCATGAAACAGTGCCGTTTCACTTAAAGAAATAGTCCGTTCAGAGCTTTTACTTTTAGGCACTTTAAATTTACGTTTTAAAGTAATTGCTTTATCTATTGTTACAGTACCATTTTCGATATCAACGCTCCCCCTATCAAGTCCAGCAAGCTCACTAGGCCTAACACCGGTAAGATTAGCAAAAATAAACGAATGCATAATATAGTCATCTTCAGCCGTCAACTCCATTAAGCTATCAAGATCTTTATATTCCATCGGATTAGGTTCAGGAACCGTAAATTTATAACAAGGGAAATCATCTTCTGTAAATTTTAAATCTACACCAGACTCCCTTGCAGTTCTAATCGCCCCTCTGATAACTGTTACATGATGATTTTTATACTTATTACTAAATTTACTATAGTTACCGGAAAACAACTCCTTGACCTTTGATGGGGTTAATTTACGAATAGGTAATTCACCAATCTCTTTTGATAAACCGTTAGCACGCGAAGTATAATCTCTAATTGCAGCTAGAGATAACTTATGAGACTCCAAGAAAATAAACTGTTTTAAATAAAACTTAACAGTTTCAATTTTCTTTGTTTCCTTTCGGATCTTATTTGTATCCCTAGATCTATCAAACTCTTCTAAATCAAACTCTCCCTTCTCTATGCTTGCAACGATTTCACATCGTATTAAAAATGCGCGTAGAAGATTTGCAGCCGTTGGTCGCATCTTTAATGTACGCTTCGTCAACTTTGAATGGTACGTAAAGTTCATTGATATTGAATTTTCATTGGGAACAATCCCAGTATATTTTTTAGACACAGGACACCTCTCACAATTATAAGTATTGGGGTTTATACTTATTAATTTTTCACATATTAGGATTCAATCCAGGTTTGAATCTCCTTCATATTGTAATAAATTTTTCTATCAGGGGCTTTTACCCAATGTACGCCTTCAATAAAAACTGCTTTATACCTCCACTTATCTAATGAATATTTAGTAATGCCTATTTCTTTAAAAACAATACATGCTCTAACCCATCTCATTTATATTTCCTCAACAAATCTCGTGTGATTTAAATGTAGGGATGGTTTTCACGAAGTTCAAATGTTAACTTAGTAATGATTTACTTATAACCAAAAATAATATATTTAATTGTTATATAATTAAATATGGTTAAGCACCATCCTTTATAGCTTTCTTATTTTTCAAAAAAACAGAAATACATAAAAACCCCCTCATGATAATTTATAAGTTTTTTTAATATAACTTTTTACTCTAAAACAAAATTGCAGTTTATTTTATCCTGCCTACCAGAATAATTAACAAAATTAACCACTATTCTTTTTTGTTGTAATTTATTAAATTTACTATAATTATCTAATGATAGTTATTAAGTAATACTTAATAGTGGATGTATTAAAAGGAAGTGATATGGAAGTGTACGCAAGAAGGATAAAAAATCTTAGAGAAAAAAACAATCTGACGCAAAATGAACTAGGGACACATATTCACCCAGGAGCAAATACACCTGGAGTAAATATATCTCAATACGAAACATCAACCCATGAGCCGCCTATAGCGGTGATGAGTAAAATTGCATCAACATTTGATGTACCTTTATGCTATTTCTATTGTAATGATGAAAACTTAGCTTCCTTTATTATTGATTATCACAAATTGAACGCTGAAAGTAAGAAAACACTGAATAACTTCTTTGATTGTTTTGTAAAAAATAACTAAAGATATTCTTATAAAAATATGGAAAAGAACTTGCTTAGCATACATATAAAGACGGAGGTGGTTGGTGAATAGATACCTTTATACCCAAAATTTCAGGGTTCAACAGTTTGCTGATGCCTGTACTATTAGTTATTTCGTCAATATCCGCTCGTATCTAACTGGATGACAATTTTAATGTCGGTAAAAATACGGTAAAAATGGGGTCTTTTTAGAGGCTACTCTAGACGATATAAGGCGACCATGAAATTTGTATCACATTGATGCTATTGGATAAAACCTTGATCTATAAAAAGTAAAAATACCTCTGCAGCGGGTTCGATTCCCGCTGCACGCTCCAAACAACAACGAAGCCGCTCATTGAGCGGCTTTTTTGTATCTGACCTTATCAAAACCCTATTTTTCTTTATCGCTATCAACAACAAACTAATACTCAGGATTATATCAGACTCGTCAACATCTCATCTGAATATTCAACTAACTCTTTCCCATCACAAACACGCTCTACATAATCAGGGTTGGCAATAAATGGTCGACCAATCGCAAGCAGATCAAATTTATCATCCGAAATTGCTTTACTACCTGTTTCAGCGGTAAAACTGCCGACCCCCACTAACGTCTTGCTATAAATGCTGCGAACATAACTTGAAGCTCGACCACCTAAATAGTCAAACTCCATAGCATCATCGAAAATGCCAATATGTAAAAAAGCTAAATCACGTTTCTCTAGCTCAGGAACAAGATAATCGAAAACATCACGGTCACGGCTGTCACCAGCCATATTGAATCAGTCTAATTACCTACACCATCAATTTGTTCTGCTGGGGTTACAGGTGGCCACTCTTTAAATGTTGCTAAATGCTGTGTAACAGCTGTTTGCGCAAGAGCTAAATAAAACCCCATAATTGCGCGGAAAATATGATTTTGACAAAGTTCATTCGGGTCTGTGCTATTTCACCGTCTTCATTCTCAGACACTTACGACATAGTCTAAAAACAGCATCAAGCATAACCATTTAATTTATGTATAAAAATATGTTTCAAACATACACACCTATGCGTACAATCCGCTCACTGTATTGATTACTGGACACTGATAATGGAATTGCAGACTTACCTATCATTATCGACCAATCCTTGGTTTAACCAAGCGGTTGAAGATGTGTTGTTTAATTCTCTCAAGAAAAATCAAGCTATTTTACTGATATGGCGAGACCGCCCATCAATCAATATAGGTAAAGACCAAAATCCATGGCTCGTTTGTAATACTCAAAACGTACATAAGAGCAACTTAAGTATTGTTCGGCGACAAACTTATGGTGGTGCCGTATACCAAGATCCAGACCACTCAAATTTTTCCATCATGGGTAATCAATTAGCGATTAACTCAACCACGGTAAATACAATACTCACATTATTTCTTGAGCAATTAAAACTAATCGGTCGGGTCAACAATAAGAACGAAATCATTATTTCAGAAAAGAAGATATCAAATAGTGTTGATACAATTGTTGATAACAAATTCCTTCAACATTGCACTATTCGGGTAAACACAGATATCTCTGTGGTTGAGTTTTTTACTAATCGACAATATGAAGAATCAGATCCGTATAGACTGCTACAAAAATATGGCAATTTATCAGACTCAAAACCGTTTATTAATCATGAAACCATAGAGCAAGCATTAATGAATGCATGCTGTAAGCACCTTAATGTCTCAACTAAAGGTCAAAGACTTAATATTAACCCATTGCCTAATTTGCCTGGTCTGGGTAAAAAACTTCATGTGATATCAAGCTGGGATTGGAATTATGGTCAATCACCTGAATTTAACCGCCAATTAATTGGGCACTTCTCATGGGGGAAAGTTGAACTAGATATCACTGTGATTAAAGGAACAATCCAGTATGTTCGCTTTAAGGCCCCCTCTCTATTTGAGCCTCTTCTAGCGCACTTCTCTAAAGTGATTATCGGATACCCTTATCAAACAAAATCAATCACATCCGTAATAGGAACACTAATGATTCATTTTAGTGACAGTCACAAAACGCTATTAGAATTTGGAAATTGGCTTGAAAAAAAATGGCTATAGGTCTAAATAAATGACGTAACTTTACTCATAGTTACCAAGAATTGAACTAAATCAAAATTACTATTATTTCATATCTATTTCACTTTTAATGTATTGACATTGTCAGAGCCAGCATCATTTCTAGCCTTGCAGGATTTCCCACAGAGTTATACACAACTTCTGTGGATAACGTAATAACTCAGAGTTACCCACACCATTACAACTATTGTTATTCTCTTTATTTATTTTGTCATTTTCTTATTATTTTTGTATTAAAAACATAATTATTAAACAAAACGTGTAAGCCTGTTTGTTTCTTAGAACATTTAAAAACTTATGCACAGTTTTTTTTACTTATGCTATTTGAACAGTGTTTATTCAGCAATGATTAAGCAAAAAACGGGAAAATCACAACTATTCCACTAAATGCTCATATTGACATAAAATAATCAACTTACGGCCCCTAAACTCTCACAAGCAATCGTTTTCATGGGAAATAAATAATAAAAATAAAAATCATAATACATTGTTTATATTGACTTAATATTCACAACAAAGCTTAAACCCCACCTAAAGTACAAAACTTAGATTGACAGCATTATTTTAGCCACTACAATACGCGCCGTTTGCCTATATTAAGGTAGCAAGAATAACAATGCATATTGTGATCGCTTAATTTTCACAATGTATGCAACACCTATAATATTGACTTTTTATTTTCGTAATTGGGTATATTTACGAAAACTACTTAGCAGAGGTATAAAATGGCTAGCGATAATAACTATAGTCTGGGTCCGGTTCCTAACTCAGCAAGAAAAGGCGTTGCGTCGCTTACCATGGTGATGCTGGGATTAACGTTCTTTTCTGCCAGTATGTGGACAGGTGGGACACTCGGTACTGGTCTCTCCTTTGATGATTTCCTCCTCGCTGTTCTTATTGGTAATTTAATTCTCGGTATATACACTTCCTGTCTCGGTTATATTGGCGCTTCATCCGGTTTATCTACTCACCTTCTCGCTCGATTCTCCTTTGGTTCTAAAGGCTCTTGGCTTCCTTCACTCATTCTCGGCGGCACACAAGTTGGTTGGTTTGGTGTTGGCGTCGCAATGTTTTCTATCCCCGTTCATAAAGCCACTGGCATTGACACCAACATCCTCATCCTCGTTTCTGGTCTTCTAATGACCGCCACTGTTTACTTCGGCATCTCTGCCCTAATGATTCTTTCAGCAATTGCTGTTCCTGCTATCGCTATTCTAGGCGGTTACTCTGTCAATGAAGCGGTCAATAGTGTGGGCGGCATCGATGGATTAAGAGCCGTTACACCAGCAGAACCGATGGAGTTTTCAACAGCATTAGTTTTAGTGGTGGGCTCATTCATTTCAGCCGGTACATTAACAGCTGACTTTGTTCGATTTGGCAAGAAACCAAGAAGCGCAGTTTTCGTCACTATGGCTGCTTTCTTTGTGGGCAACTCATTAATGTTTTTATTCGGTGCTGCTGGCGCTGCTGCAACGGGCCAGTCTGATATTTCAGAAGTTATGATTGCACAAGGTCTTCTTATTCCTGCCATCATTGTTCTTGGGTTGAATATCTGGACAACCAATGACAATGCACTTTACGCATCAGGTTTAGGTTTTTCTAACATTACAGGGCTGCCAAGTAAGTACTTATCGATGATTAATGGTGTAGTCGGTACACTATGTGCACTTTGGTTATACAATAACTTTGTTGGTTGGTTAACATTCCTATCAGCGGCAATTCCACCGATTGGCGGCATTATTATTGCAGATTTCTTGAAAAACCGTCATCGTTACAAAGATTTTGCGAATGCTGAATTTAAAACAGTAAACTGGGCTGCTATTGCGGGTGTGGCAATTGGTATTGCAGCAGGTCACTACTTACCAGGAATCGTACCTATAAATGCGGTTTTAGGTGGTGCTATCAGCTACCTGATTCTGAATCCGCTTTTAAACCGTGTTGCTGAAACAGCACCAGAACAAGCTTAAATAGATTATCAGAAGTATTTATAAACGTCAGAGAAACGCATAAGGATAACAAGATGCAATCTTCGAATATGCTAATTAAAAACATCACATTACAAGGCACGGAAGGCCTGCATCAAATTCTGATTGAAAATGGACGTTTTAAGACAATCACATCAATGGATAACGAACTAACCGTTAATGCCGACAGTGCCATTGTTGATGGTGAAGGTGGCCTTGCCGTGCCGCCTTTCTGTGAACCTCATATCCATTTAGATACAACACAAACAGCAGGCGAGCCCAGCTGGAATATCTCAGGTACTTTATTTGAAGGTATCGAGCGCTGGTCTGAGCGTAAATCACTGCTTTCTATTGAAGATGTTAAAACGCGCGCCAAGCAAACGCTAAAATGGCAAATCGCCAATGGTGTACAACATGTTCGTACGCATATTGATGTTTCAGATCCGACTCTTATTGCACTAAAAGCCATGCTTGAAGTAAAAGAAGAGATGAAACAATGGGTTGATATTCAAATTGTTGCTTTCCCGCAAGAAGGTATTCTTTCTTACCCTAACGGTAAAGAGTTACTGGAAGAAGCAGTAAAGCTAGGTGCCGATGTTATTGGTGCAATTCCCCACTTCGAATTTACCCGTGAATACGGTATTGAATCTCTGCATTATGTGTTTGAGCTTGCCCGTAAATATGACCGTTTGATCGACGTGCATTGTGACGAAATTGATGACGAACAATCACGCTTTGTCGAAACTGTTGCTGCATTGGCGCATAAGTTTGATATGGGCGATAAAGTAACGGCAAGTCATACAACGGCGATGCACTCATACAATGGTGCTTATGCTTCTCGCTTGTTTCGCCTATTGAAGATGTCTGGTATTAACTTTGTGGCTAACCCATTGGTGAATATTCATCTTCAAGGCCGTTTTGATGATTACCCAAAACGCCGTGGTATTACACGCGTTAAAGAAATGCTAGCCGCTGATATTAATGTTTGTTTTGGTCACGATGATGTCTTTGACCCTTGGTATCCTTTAGGCACTGCTAACATGCTGCAAGTTTTACATATGGGTCTGCATGTGTGCCAAGTAATGGGCTACGATCAAATAAATAATTCACTCGATCTGATTAGTACTAAATCAGCGCGTACATTAAACATTCTTGATACCTACGGACTCGATGAAGGTAAAGCTGCTAGCTTACTTATTCTACCTGCAGAGAATGGTTTTGATGCTGTTCGTCGCCAAGTACCTGTTCGTTACTCAATTCGACATGGCAAAATACTGGCAGAAACACAACCAGCAGTAACAAGTATTAATCTAGAAGAAACTGAAAGTGTGACTTTCCGTCGCTAGTTTTTACTACTAAAGAATATAAAAGCCACCGATTGTATTGGGTTTTCCTACCGAACAGTTATGGTGGCTTTTTATTTAATGTGACTTCTGCTTAATTTAGCATTTAACCCTATTGGCGTTACGTCTAAAGGCTGTAATTAACGCTAACAACAGTAAACTTAACCATGATGACGTTCCACCGTTATCTTCATGTTCAATCAAATTACAATTATTTGGCGAAATAGAATCGACCCCATTAAGGCATTGCTTTCGACTGTCTTTAATAAAATTAGGCTCTTGAATAGAATCGTTTGGTACAGTGCCCATATAAGATTGAATCCAATCAAAATAAGTACCCACTCGGGTGTAAAAGGTAGGACGATTGATCGAGCCACACACCGGCGAACCAACAGGTGAACCACTCACAATACCATGCTGAACCCACGCATTATTACTGTTTAACGCCCTTAGTGGTCCACCACTGTCACCTTTACATGAGTCATTACCAACAGAGCCACCAACCTCTAATAATTCGGACGGCAAAGTACATACTTTCGTTTTATTAAAAGGGGTGTCAATAATAAAAGGCGTATCGTTACCATTTTCTAAACGTTCATAACATTCGTACATGGGTAAAAAAGATAATGTTGTTTCTTTAAGTACGTTGGACTGCTCTGTCCCTTCTGAGTTTGTGGCTCCCCAACCAGAAACTTTGATATTGTTAGGACGAGAATGCTCTTGCCATTGTGCACTTAATCTTGCGTCAATTTCGTCAGCACTCGGCGCATTAGCAAGTTCTACTGGTGTTATATCACTAAATACACGGTTAACTCTTAGCAAGGCTAAGTCACTATCCAATGCGGTATGCACCAATTCAGTCACTTTAGTACCGTCTGACTCATAGCTAGTGTCATGAAACGCGAAGGGGGTGTAGTCAGGATGCACAACAACATGTGAAACCGAATAAAAATGTTCTATATCCGTCAGGGTTAAATCATTAATACCAGCAGAAATACTGATTCGACTCGGTTTTAATACGAAATAACTTCCAGCATCAATAGAAGAGCCTGAACTCATCACAACACAATGCGCAGCAGTCAAAATCCAATTTTCATTAATGACCGTTGCACCACAAATCGGCATGTCATTCAGTTCGCTTACCCGTATTGTCGCCATCCAATTTTGCTCGCCTACAGGTACATCAGTTCCCCCGACGACGTATGGTGTGATCTCGCTTGCATGAATACTGAAAGCGCCTACCAAGCAACACATACTCAATAGACTTCCACTGATCGCCTTTCTGATAAATGCCGAGTCTCCCTTGCCCATATCGCACTTTCCTTGTTTATAAACAACTTTGGCAATATAAGCACAAACAGGAAAATACAAAGAGAGTTGAAAGATTGGAGTGCGATTGACTTCATCCTTTTACATTAAAGGTATTACATCGACAAATAAGAAAGATAAGTCGCTCTCATTTAACGTCATAAAAACAAAAAAGCCACATCATTATGATATGGCTATAAAGTTCGACGATACTAGTTCGTTATCGTTATTTCAACGTCGCGCAGTTAACATCATCATAATCGATTTGAACAAACAAACCACCCAACTCAGCTGCTAACGTCGGGTAAAAGTCTAAATTTTTCGCTGTTTTAATGTCATCTAAATCAATTTTGTAGACGTCTAAACCCACTTTTTTTATTTCATCTGGTACACAGGCTTTATTTCCACTTTCAAAACACAAACCTTCATCACTAACCACAATTTGACCGCATGATTGTGCATGTACTGTGATGCCTGCGTTAGTCAGATCGGCTTTAATACCATCAGGTAAACTATCAGGTAGCGAAGCTTTCGTGCCATCATTAAGATCACTTAATTTATAATAACCATTAGGTAAACCCGTTGATGAATTTTCCACTTGTACACCAGAAACAGCAAACACTTTTGTTTGACCATTCAGAATGTCTTTAACATCGTCTTCATCACAACCAACAAGCGCTAATAGCGCCAATAGCACAACTGCCTTTTTCATGATAATCCCTTGTCTTTAAATTATGTATTTCAAAATAATGTTACATTCCTCGTATCACCCACCCCAAATCAAATGGTGACGCACGAGATTATTGATATAGTGAATGATAGTATCTTTGTCTTTACAAAAAATCACCTCTATATCAACTTGAATGCGGGTGTTATCTGTTTTTATAATTAAAAGCATAGGCTGTTGATTAATTAATATGCAAATTTGGATGCGCCTATAGATCCCCTCGATTTCAGATAATAACGGCGCACTCTTTCTTACCCTTTCATCATATATGTATCTACCAGCACAACTAAACGGGCTTTTTCATCGTCCGAAATGAAACTTGCTTCGATACCGTTCCTTGTAAACTGTGCAATCTCATTCTTTGTCATTGAATGTGCATCCGCCACCGCATGAAAATTCGCATTCATATAGCCACCAAAATACGCGGGGTCATCAGAGTTAATTGTTACACACATGCCTTTACGCAATAAATCGACAATATTGTGCTGTTCCATTTTATCGAATACTTTTAACTTAATGTTCGATAATGGGCATACCGTTAATGGCGTACGATCTTCAATCAGCTTTGCAACTAATGCGTGATCTTCGACACAGCGAACGCCGTGATCAATACGCGTAATACCCAACATACTAAGTGCATCGTGAATATTCTGAGCTGGCCCTTCTTCACCGGCATGAGCCACTGTTAAAAACCCTTCATTCAATGCCTTTTGGAACACCTTCGCGAATTTCTCTGGGGGGTGACCTTGCTCTGAAGAATCCAAACCCACACCGATGATTTTATCTTTGTGCGGTATAGCTTGTTCAAGCGTTGCCAACGCAGCCGTTTCATCTAGATGGCGCAGGAAACACATAATTAGCTGGCTCGAAATACCCAGCACTTTGTTAGCCTCTTCAAGGGCACGGTGTATTCCGCTTACTACTGTATCAAAAGCGATACCACGATCGGTATGAGTTTGAGGATCAAAGAAAATTTCGGTGTGTACGACGTTATCTTCTTTACAGCGAAGTAAATATGCCCAGGTAAGATCAAAGAAATCTTGCTCATGAATCAGTACGTTTGCCCCCTGATAATAGATATCAAGAAACGATTGAAGATTATGAAATTGGTACGCGTCGTGAACTTCTTGTGGTGACTGGAAGGGAATCTGTACCTGATTACGTTTAGCTAACTCAAACATAAGTTCAGGCTCTAGCGAACCTTCTATATGAAGGTGAAGCTCAACTTTTGGCAATCCGTTAATAAAGTCTTTCATATCATACTCTTAATCTAATGGGGTTTAGATTAACAGCCTTTCTACTCAGCAGTTTTTAGACATACAAAGAGAAAAGCGATCAATCACTCAACTCTTCGTAATCAGAATTTTACGGATTCTGGTAGAGACCCCCACACCCTATAAGTGGGGTTATACGAAGTAACTTTACCAATTATTACAAGCACTAAACAGCTTAATCATTTTGGTAAAGTTACTACTGAATTTTTCCATACTTCATACGATGGCGCAATCAACAAATCAATTAATTAAAGATCGCTTCTGCATTCATGAATTTTTGTACCCATATTAACTTCTGGTAATGGCTTAATATCATTACTTGTTTGTATTTCGCCGTTATAAGCCTGAAGAAACGCTTTAAGCAAATGTTCTTCTTTAACTAATAATATTTTAGCAGCATTTACCTCTTCGAGTTCTGGATGCTTTTCCCTGAATTGAATGAGCTTTGCATAACTGTTCTTTAATTTATTAGTTAACTGTCTATCGATGATAAAACTCATATACAACATTCCCTTAGTAGATAAGGCATACTATAAAGCATTTTCTGTACCAAGTTTTAACAGCTGCTATGTCGTAACTTTATGTCATGATTTGCATATTGAAATGCTTTTTTCAACGCAAATTGATTATTTATATAAATCAACTACTTCACTCAGCACACAGTACTAATAAGTAGAGGATATCTTACAGAGTAAAGTCATAAGCAGAATATTCCAACACACCAAAACAATAATTTCATATCGATAAACGATAATTATACATTGATCTTCGATTGGAATGATCTTAGTATTTGCACATCCACTTAACAGGAAGTTCGTTATGTCTAAGATTCAAAAACAAAGTCGCCGTGCCCGTTTGTTATTTCAGTTCTTTTTTGCACTTACACCTATTGCGGTGTGTTACTACTGGCTAACCGTTGAAACACCGTACGACTTTTTAACCTCGCGCGGTATTATTCAACTCAGTTATGACTTCGACAGTTACACGCAGCTGCCGTTCACACTCACAACGCGAATTTTGGCGATGGTCACTAGCTTATTACTATGCTGTATCATTATGTATGCCTTAAAAGTACTAATTCGTTTATTTCGCAACTACGAACAAAACGAAATATTCACCCTTGAAAATGCCAACTACTATCAAAAGTTAGGTTACAGCGTGTTCTATTGGGTTGGCGCTTCTGTAGTATATGGCACGTTAATGTCGGTAGTTTTATCGTTTAATAACCCTCCTGGTGAGCGCATGCTAGCAATTAGCTTTGTTGGTATGGATTTTTTGACTATAGTATTCGGATTTATTGTTCTGATCATTTCATGGGTGATGAAGGAAGGATACACACTTGCCGATGAAAACAGCCACACGATTTAAGGAGTCATAATGACTATTCGTATTAACTTAGATGTGATGATGGCAAAACGGAAAATGCGCTTAAAGACCTTAGCCCAGCTGGTAGAAATTACCGAAGCCAACTTATCTGTATTAAAAAACGGAAAAGCGAAAGCCGTCCGTTTCTCGACACTCGCTAAATTATGTGAGGTATTAGAATGTCAGCCTGGTGATATTCTAGAATTCGAAGCCAATAGCAACGAACAACAACGCTAGCGGTAATCTTGAAAGCTAAAAATACTAAAGCCCACATAACCGATTAAAACATGGAGTTATGTGGGCTTTTCTTTTTGATTAAGTGTTATCGCAAAAAACTACGAACGCACGACAACCACGGGATAGTCATCCAGCTGAATGATTTGGGACTTCACGTTAAACAAGTCTTTGATCAGCTGTTCATCAATAATATGCGTCGGTTCACCATACGCAAAAAGTCGTCCGTCGTGTAATGCTGCCACTTTATCAGAATACTGAATAGCGAGATTCAAATCATGTACCACCATTAAAGCGCACGCTGAATACTGGCGCGTATACAATTTTACATACTCAAGCAGTTTAAGCTGATTACTCATATCCAGTGCTGACGTCGGTTCATCCAGTATTAACACTTTGGGTTTATTGATAACCGCTTGCGCTAAGCCTACCATTTGGCTTTCACCTCCTGATAACTCAGTACAAATTTTATTCGCTAAATGAATAATGCCAATACTATGTAATAAAGCTAATGCTTTTTCTGCACTATCGGCTTTAGTAAATAATGAATTTGATCCAACATGCATGGTCGTAATAAGTAATTCGACAACACTGATACTTGCGGTAATACGGTGGTCTTGCGGCAGATAGCCAATTTCATCAAGAACCAACGGTTTGCCAGCTAAGGTGATCAAGTGAGGATTAAACCGGATCAGCTTGGTCATCTGTTTAAGCACCGTCGACTTCCCTGCCCCATTCTTACCAATTAACGAGACCATTTCACCAGCATGAATTTCTGGAATTGTCAGGTCATTCAACACACGATTACCACCAAACGACACAGAGAGATTACTAATTTTAAGTGCCATTAGAACTTACCGCCCTTTTTCACAATTAAGAAAATAAAGAATGGTATACCCACCATCGACATCACAACGGTTAATGGCAGAATAATACCCGGCATAATTGATTTACTGGCAATAGAAGCCAGCTCTAATAAGACCGCGCCCAGCAAGAAAGAGGCAGGTAAGAAATAACGCTGATCTTCACCTAATATCATGCGGGCAATATGCGGTGCAACAAGCCCAACAAAACCAACAGCACCAACAAAAGAAACCGAAAGAGATGTAATAACAGAGACTAATAATAAGGTTTTAACGCGTAGTCGATTAACATTGATCCCCATTGATTCTGCACGTTCTTGACCAATTTTAAGTGTCGACAACTTCCATGAATCTTTCATCATAATGGCAAGTACGATAGGTAATAGAATCGCTAGAACCGTAATCTTTTCCCAGCTACCACGATCTAATGATCCCATTTGCCAAAACACTAATGTCTGCAACTGTGTCTCTGTCGCGATGTATTGCATCATAGTTAGCATGCTGTCGTAGGCAAACATGATTGCCACACCAAATAGCATTACACCTTCTATCGACACGCGTTTTATAGAAGACACGCCAGCAATCATGAATGTCGTTAACAAGCACATAATGAACGCCATGAATGCAACTTGGTATTCGACCGGAATAAATGGAATAGCAATCACATTAGTAATAACTAAAGACGCACCAAAACCAGCAGCAGCCGACACGCCGAACGTATAAGGATCGGCGAGTGGATTATTCAACGTGGTTTGCATTTGCGCCCCTGCTAATGCTAAAGCCCCACCCACTAAAGGTGCCATCAATGACATTGGCATACGAATATCCCAAATGATGATACGGCTAGCAATATCACTCGACGATGGATGAAAAATACCATTCAATACTTGGTCAAGGGTCAAACCTTGCGATCCAATAAGAATATCTGCAACTAAGCAAATAATGCTCATAACAAAGAAGACTGCCAAGGCAATCTTCTTTTTCTGGTTACGAGCACGATGAGCGGTTAACTCAAGTGCAATAGAACTCACTTCTTCATTGCCTCGAAGTTATTTTGACCAAATACACCTGTCGCTTTACGGTTCGCAAACTTCAGGTTCATTTCTTCAAATGTTTTTTCTGGGTTCAGATCTTTAAACTGTTCTGGGTGAACCCATTTAGCAAAATATTCCATTGCCACTAAATTGTACGGTGAGTTATAGAAAGGCATATAAATAGAATACACGTTCTTATTCTGGTACGCATTTATGGCCTTTAACCATGAACGGTCCATCAATTTACTTGTGGCTTTGCTAATTGCAGCCTGATTTAAAGGAGCATAACCAAATGGAACACCGCTCGTTACATTCCCTTTTTTATCAATCCAACCCGTTGTTTGCATGATGTATACATCGGGTTGAGCACTGATCACACTTTCTGGTGACATCTGCCCTGTAATCGCGCCTTTAAGCGGCTTATCTGCAATGTTCGTTGCTTTTAAATAAGGGATATATGCGCCCATATTACCGGTCGCGAATGTTTGGCAACAAGAACCGTCATAACCTGCCGCACGCTCGATGAATACACGCTTATTACGTTCTGACGCAGGTAGCGTTGCAACTATATTCGTTAAGCTTTTCACATGCTGTTGATAATACTCTGCAAATGCTTTGCCCTGCTCTTCTTTACCCAGTGCTTTCGCTAACGTTGTCACAGATTTCACAGTATTTTTTACAGGGTCTTCACGGAAATCAATGGCAATAACCTTAATGCCTAACTTGTCTAATTTAGCAATAAGCCCCTTTTCTTCTGCTAGTTTTATATTGGAAATATCGACAACAAAAAGATCCGGTCGGTTCTTCATATTAATAAAGCGTTCGGTATCAAATTCACCTGATTTAATTTTTCCAATATGTGGAACATCTTTCAGCTGTGGGAAATCTTTGATGTAATTGGCGTACATGCTCGGGGCAGAAAGGCGCATATCATCACGCCAAGCAACAAGATGGTCAGCAGCCTCTTGCTGATAAATAATTTCTAGTAATGGAAAAACACGACCTGTCGATAAAGCGATATTTTCGGGCTGTGATTCAATCGTAACCTGACGACCAGAAACATCAGTAACAGTGACGGGAAATTGCGAAGCCATTGATGAGAATGATAACAGCACAGAAGAGAGACAAAGTAATTTAAACGCGTTTTTCATGTTATTTAACAACAATAAAGATATTTGACGCCAATACTAATGATAATAATTATCAGTTTAAATATCGTTTATTGGGATATTATCTTGCAGTTTTGTTAAATAGCCCTTAATTATATTATGGATTTTACATCAGGGCTCGCGACGTTACTGAATCCATTTAGCCAATTATTTTTCAGATAAAGCCGTGAATAGTTCTACTGAATCGCTACAGGCATTAACCTAAGCGACAATAGGTATAATGCGATAATAGCTGTAGTGGTCGTGTTTCCAGTCGAACATTTGTAACACGGCATTGATCCCAACAAAACTCGCCCTTTGGGAGTGGCAAGCCTTAGTTAACCGCGGATTAGTGGCACATATACACAATAGTGAAAAATGTATTAGCGGTATTTCTAGTTTAGGAAACAAAGCCTACTTAATCTTTATTTGTTCTTTTTAGCTCTAAAGTAGTACTCTATTTTGCGTTAAATTTAATGCGTATCAAAGAAAGTGTAGAAGTTGATTTTACCATCAGATTTGCTGCTAAGAACTTTATATAATGCGGCTAAAACTTCGAATGGTGCCGTTTTGACTTTTATTGAATCAATGACTTTAATGCTTGCCTTAATCTATAGCGTAAGCCTGCTTTATACCAGTGGCAAAAAGCTGGGTGCAGCTGCTGTCACAATCATTGTAATCTGCGCAACTTTAGCCTCATTATATTGGCCCTTATTATTAGCATTAGTCTTAGCTGTGATTATTATCACCGGCTTCCACAAAATTCGTCCTGAAACTGCACAAGCAAACCAAAGACCAAATATTCTTCGTGTAGTTTGTCAGCATGCTATGGCGTTATCTTTCTTTTTTGTCACCATTCAATATGTAATCCATACGGCACTATTAACCGCACAAATTTCACCGAGCTTTCTACGCCCTGATGTGACCGATGCTTTCTTACCTATCGCCGCCGCCATTGAAATAAAGGCAATTGTTAGCCTTGGCTTTTGGGATCAAACGCATCCAGCTGGTGCGGTAATGTTATTTACAGTCTTAGTTACTGGGATTATTTGTAAACGAGCATTTTGTGGTTGGATATGTCCTTTAGGCTTAGTGGGTGAATACATCTATAACTGGCGGCTAAAATTTATTAAAAAAGCCTACCTAGCACCAATATGGTTAGATTGGCCTTTGCGAATGATTAAGTATCTGTTATTAGCCTTTTTCACCTTCATTTCACTTGGTATGCACCCTACTAATATTCCGTATTACCTTAACGGTAACTACCACAAAATTGCAGATGTAAAAACTGCATGGCTATTTGTTGCACCGGGCACTATCACGTTAGTGGTGCTAGGTATTATGTTATTCATGGCTGCTTGGCGTAAACGAGCGTTCTGTCGCTATTTTTGTCCTTATGGTGCACTTTTAGGTTTGGCGAGCTTTGTCAGTCTTTTTAAAATTCGTCGTGAAAAGAGTCACTGCTTAAATGAACGTGGTGATATGAATTGTGATAAATGTACTCGTGCCTGCCCCTCTAATATCATAATTCATACTGCAACACAAATTCGTACCGATGAATGCCAAGCTTGTATGCGTTGTGTTTCGGCTTGCCCTAAAAAAGAAGCATTAGGCTTTAAAACTCGTAACGGCTGGCACCTTTCAAGTAAGCAGCTAATGACGGTAATATTTATTATTATGTTTGGGATACCATTATTGGCTTTTGCTAGTGGTTTTTGGCACAGTCAAACCAGTAATGAAATTCGAATTCAGCTCATACAAATGATGGATTATATTAGTTATTAATTAAGCACAGTCTGTAATCATTTATCGGTATACAGGCTTACAACTCATGGTAAATCGACACGTAAGCGAGTGTTAAATCGAAATGGATATCGATTTAGTTGTTTGCGGCCACCACCATAATTTTTTTAGTCGTCTATTCTCATCTGTGCCCAAATTGGCAAATGCCGTTGAATTCTCCTAAATATATAACGCCATGCATAAGTTGCCCTACGGTTAATTCACCAAGCGCACTGACGCCATACCAAAACTACGGAGAAAAACGTGTCAACTTAATGTTTTAGGCTATTCAGCTAAAGAATGATCGCTTAACCACTTTGACCATGATGTGATTTTAAGCTTCTTTGAGTAGTACAAAACTTCCAAGCTCAACCATAAACCTGTAGTGAAACCAAAAAGTAGCGATATATATAGATTCCTAATATTTGGTTCTTGCAACCGCCATACCATTAGCCACATACCTCCCCCCCAAGTCACCGTTCCCAGAACTAATTGCCAAACAAAGAGCTTCCATGGCGATTCAAATAAACAAGGCTTCGCGTTCGAACTAAATAGCTTGTACCATAAAAAAGGATAAGGCCTCACTACTGTTCTACTCGCGCCTTTTTGGCGCAAATAAATCTCTATAAATTCTTTCTTATTCATGATTAATCGTATTAGGTTTAATAAAAATCAAGTTAATCACATCATATTTACGCCAAGTGTGATGTATGACCCATACACTCACCTTGCATATGAAAAATAAGATTTCGAGAGCTATAACGCTTGCCATAAGTTTCGCCCCCCTTTCAACCGACATAAGATTGGGTTATATAAGGATAATGGTTCAGCTTTAATTTGAGGAGATAACCATAATTAAACATTTAAATCAGTCAATTATGTTTATGGGCTTTAAGCCAAGGCAGGTGTTCGCGTCAATATAACCGCTTATCAATAATCCCCCTTCCACTTCTTCGTAATATTTCCCTATATAAGGTAGCTCGGGCTTGTTCAACACTTCGGATAGGTGTCGGCTTCGCGACACATATCCTTATCTGTTATATTTCTTTTATTACTCGGGCTGGATTCCCACCGATAACAACATTATCTGGAAAATTTTTAGTCACCACGGAACCAGAAGCAACCACAACATTATCACCTAGCTTCACACCGGGATTTATAATTGCATGACCGCCAATCCAACAGTTGTCACCAATAGTTATTGGCTTCGCGAACTCAATTCCACTTATTCGCTCAATTGGATCAATCGGGTGACAAGCCGTATAGATACCAACTTGAGGGCCAATCATACAATTACTACCAATTGTAACCTTTGCACAATCCAAGATTACGCAACCAAAATTCACATAAAAGTTTTCACCGACAATTATGTTTTGCCCATAATCACAATTGAAATTGGGTTCAATTTTAATGTTATTACCCGTGCGACCCAACAAACCTTTGAGTAATTCATACCTTTCAGATTTCTGACCTCTGCTTGTTACATTATATTTAGCAGTAATCTCTCTCGCACTTGTACGCATTTGTGACAACATATCATCACTCGGGTCGTAAATTTCACCCGAAATCATCTTATTAAATTCACTCATTACATCTTCCAAAACTATCACTAAAATTCATCGAAAATATAACGCTTGCTATAAATTACGCCACGATTAACCTACAAAGCACACACAACTCCAAGCCAAAACTGCGGAGTAAAACGCGTCACCTTGATGTTTTGTTTGCCCATTAATGCACTATGCTCATTACTTCATTGAGCAATATTTTTATATAAACTGCACCTTCCGGCGTTAACAGCCAAATAAATGCAGAGCAATTTAAAACAATTGTCATCCATAGTATTGCCTTAAACGGTTGCTTCTGAGATTTATGACGTAACTGATTTTGAGCAATTAATGCTCCGGGCCAACCGCCAATCAAGGCAAAAAAATGTAGAGTATTTTCTGATGTTCTCCACTCACCTTTTTTGGCTGCACTCTTATCCCAAGCATATATAGCGAATGTAAAAATACTCAACAGAACATATACTGTCAGTAACAAGACTGATGTACCTAGAACAAAAATAGAACCAGCGACAAAAACTAAGTAAGAACAACAGAACATGATGGATAATGGTAATCCATTCAACTTTGCGTCGGTCAGAACTACATTACTTGCATTTATTCGTTTTTGCTTATCTTGAGTTACCTCAAAACTGACCACATCATTTAGTTTAGGACGAACATTACGGTTTTTTAATGATTTTATATGGAAGAAAAAGCGCTCATTGCCAAAATTCGGAGCAATAAATCCATACCCTTTTTGATCGTTCCACTCAATGATTTTACCATTCATACTCAAAACTACCTTTTAGGGCTAACGCTTGGTACTTACGAATCCCCACAAAATACCGTTGTAGTTCAATAAGTAGACACAAAGCTTGTCTACAAATCTAATGAATTCGCTCCAAATACAAAAATTCACAAGCAAGTTGTTTGATGTTCAAACATTACACTAACCTTCGGACAATCAATACCATGAGCCAAGTAAATCAACAGATATAACAAACCTAATTGGTGGTAATCATTCATGATTTTGTGGGGATTCCCCAGCGCCAGCCAGAAGGTGTGCCACGACAACTTTACCAAGCACACCGAACTTCACACCAAAACCGCGGAGTGTAACGCATCAACTTCATGTTTTTGATGTGCGCTCTCTAATTTTCAATTCTTTTTTAAAACTTGATTCCTGTATGTACCAGAAAACTAATACAATAAACGGTGAAAATAAAATAATAAAAATGAAATTACTCATATTGTCATAGAAAAATGAACCCGGCCAAACATTGTCATCCATAATGAAAAACCCAATTAATCGTCCAATAAATATTGCTAACGACATAATTAAACTTTGAACAACAACATATCTAAGCTGACCTTTTTCCTTAATCTTAGCCCAACGATTAAACTGCTTTTGATTCATAGAACCTCCTCCGCATTTAATATTACAGACTTAGCGCATAACGCCTGCATAACACGTTTGCTACCATGGAGATTAAGCTCAAATTTACCACTTAACACGGTAAACCAAAAGAAACCTAGAATGCCGAGTGTAGCAAATCGTGTTGATGCAATTGTTAGGCGAATTGGTATCACTGGAAATAGTTACTACAGACAAGGCACTTCCAATCACCACCGATAGCCCCCTCGATATCTTTAAGCCTTATATCTTTTGAATTTGAATCAAAGCAAGTAGGACAAAATGGGCCGTCATCATCAGCACCATCTATTGGCTTAAAATATACTCCATCAATGTATTTGAGTGAAGTCCTAGTATTAATTTGTCTTTTGAGTTCAGCAATAATTTCTGCGTTCTCTGCTGCCTCCATTTTTGCATCAGCTAAAGCACTAATAAGTTCTGCCATTTGCAATTTTAAATGAGCATCATCAATTGCATCAGTTGCAGTTTTTACACTTTTAGCTACTTCCCAAGCAGCTTTGATACCCGAAACATATTCCACTACCATCTATTTTATCTCCACTTTATTCGCCTAACATTTTATTCTACGAAATGATTTCGTATATCCCCACTAAATCCGTAGATATACGCACAAGATTTACGATCTGTAATCGTATATACCATTTCAAAAATCACCTAAACCGCACGCAACAACGTCAATAATATAGAACGTATAGGTACGCTACCGCCTTCGGGTACGCCCAGCATGCGTAGTAGCAAAATATAGGCCGTATAATACCAATTGATTTGATCTGCAACTTGATGAAAGTCTAATTTATTAGGCATTTATTGATGAGTTATAAGTCAACTCGTACTAGTTGTGCAATCTTTAAGCGCCACCTTGCATAGTGGGAAAGGCTGACATTGCCAACATCGATGTAGATGCACGTCGGTAGCAACTTTCTTTATATTATGAGACACCTGCGCGTTTTTTTAATTTTGTGATAGTAGAGAATACGAGAGTAAGGGGTATGACAGTTCACCAAACCGTTAGGTTCTAAGCGAGGAAAAATGCAAGAATTATTAGGTATATTCAATGCTATAGCTACGTTCACTTGTTATGTAATTCTCGTATTACTATTTATAAAATTATATGACGGGCACGGCGTCGAGCTTATAAAATTAAAAGCGTTACGTGCTGGCGATCGTGAAAGTTATCTTGTTCCATTGATTTTTAATAGGCCAACGAATTTGGTCAACATGCCGCTGTATTTATTCCGCTTTCTTAAATCAGGTTATGTAAAGATCACAGCAGATCAAGCTGGTGGCGTTACTTGGGAATGCAACGGTGCAACATGGACCGTTCATATTGCTAACGACACAAAAATAGTTGGATTAAGCAGCATCAATCCCTTTATTCAAATGAAAGAAGATTTGAATAAAGGATCAAAATGATAAATCAGAACCTCTCAATTAAGGCTAAATAACGACCTAAAGTGGGAGGTTTTATATTAAGGCGGTAGCAGTTCACACTTTTCTCTTTATGAATTCAGCATCAACTTTTTTAATCTTGCTAAATCAATCTCGTTTGAGCGTACGGTGAGTTTAATATGACTATACTCATACTCTTCCTTAGTCACACTCATGCTAGAACGAATTTCACCGATAATACCTTTCGCGGTATAAGGAACAATGATTTCATCTTCAATCATTCCGTGCTCAGAAACGCCAACGATATATTTATGCAGTTTAGCGATATCTAGAGGGTTACGGGTTGAGGTCATCATGGCATCAGGAAATTCTTCCATCAGTGCCTGCTGTTGCTCAGTACTCAATTGATCTGATTTATTTAGTACAAGCAGTTTTTTAGCCCCTTCAACGCCCACTTCTTCCAATACCTCATGTACAACATCAAGTTGTGAACGAAAAGAAGAATCTGAAGCATCAACCACATACAGCAACAATGAAGCATCATGGGCTTCTGCTAAGGTTGAATGAAATGAGGCTACTAAATCGTGAGGTAATTTTTTGATGAAACCGACGGTATCTGACACTAAGATTCGAGGCTGAGTGATTGGGTACAACGCACGTACGGTGGTATCAAGTGTTGCAAAAAGCTTGTCTTCTACTAATACTTCACTGCCCGTAATTGCGCGCATCATTGATGACTTGCCCGCATTGGTATAACCAACTAAAGCGACACAAAAAAGTTCAGAACGTTGTGTACGTCGACCTTTCATTTCATCTTGAACACTAGCCAGCTCGCGCTTTAATTCAGCTAATTGATCACGTACTTTACGGCGGTCTAGCTCTAGGTTTGTTTCACCTGCGCCTTTACCCATTTGGCGTTCATTATCACCAACGGTAGACTCTCTAAGTCGTGGTGCGACATAATTAAGGCGAGCCATCTCAACTTGTAATCGTGCAGTTCGGGTACGAGCATGACGGCTAAAGATTTCAATGATAATCCCCGTACGATCATACACTTGTACGCCTAGTTGGTTCTCCACATTACGCAGCTGTGATGGGCTTAAATCGCAATCAAATACCACCACATCAGCACATGCAAATGGCAGGTTTTCTGAAGGAATATCCTCAAATTCTGTCTCATCAAAGAAATCTTCAGTATCTGCGTCATCAACCGAGCCTTGATTACCAGTGAGGTGTGCAATTTCAGCCAGTTTGCCAGCTCCCAAAACATTCACTCTTTGGGTCGAGCTTTGCTTTTGCGACTGCGTGCCAACGACTTTAAACCCTAGAGTAGTCACCAAGCGAGCAAGTTCTGCAAGTGAGTCTTTTGCCTCATCGCCTTTAAACTGCGGTGTGCAAATAGAAATAAGTAAAGCATTAGTAAGTGATGCTTTTTCTGTTAGTTTCATGATTTTTATATTCGTGCACCTGAGTGCAAACCTGGTCTTATCTAAAGTTGCTTGATCCTACGCTGTTATAGGTAAGCTTTATAGAGCAATAGAATACTAAATACAGATATTCGTTTAGTTGGCGATAAATCGTCGGCCATCGTGGTGTTTGGCAATATATTCAGTCAAATTTAGCGTTTCATAAAACGTGCTGTACTTTTTGCCATAAGTTGTTGCTCAACATAAATATCAGCTTCAACTTTATAAAGTGTTAAATAGGAAGAGTTTATTTTCCCTCGAATAATAATATCTGCTGTGAGTGGAATCTCTGCAAGGTAGCGGATATTGATATCACCGGTTACAGCTTCAACACCTTGATTAAAAATCGCGTGACACATACCAGCATCGAGTAACGCAGCAATAAAACCACCATGTAAAATACCTTGATAACCTTGTTGATGAATACTCCCTTTAGCCTTTGCCCAAACAACACCCTCTTGATCATTATAAAAATCAAGTTTCAAACCAAAGGTTGATTGTGTGCCACATAACATGCAGTGTTGATGACTATTTCGTTTATTCACTTTTTCCAAGAGAGACGTTGACTTGAATAAGTCGAATTTATCTATCTCATTCTGTAAAATGCTTATTTCCGTATTGTTCATGTTTTACTCTTCTTTTTCTTCTTCGTGGTGCATGATGAGAGCCTTGCCCTGAGTAAGACAGTCCATTACTTTAAAACGGGCTGATTTCAGAATATTGGCCAGAGTCTGCCGAGAGACACCCATCTCGATAGCTGCTTCTTGTTGCTGCATTTTCAATAGATCAACCAGTCGCAACGCCTCAAACTCATCATCGGCAAGTTGAACTTTTTCAAGCTGACTCATTGGTATCCTGTTGGGTTTAAAGCAACTGTCAGCGGGATGACCACAAATATTTCTCGGGATTTTCGGTCTTGGCATGAAGCCTCCATAATTGGCATATGCTACTTATACACCTTATTTATAGCGTACGCCATAAACTTTTACGCAATAAGAGCACCCCACCAGCGCATTAATGCGTAACGGTGTTAACCAGTCATACGTTTGAATTGTAGTTCTACCAAGCGCTGGTATAAATCACAGCTTTTCAGTAGTGTTCGATGATCACCAACATCAACCAAACGCCCTTGATCCAATACTGCAATTTGGTCGGCATGTTGAATAGTTGAAAGACGGTGAGCAATAATTAACGTTGTTCTGCCACGCATCAACTCTTTCAAAGCTTGCTGAACATGATGTTCACTTTCGCTGTCTAATGCGCTGGTGGCCTCATCAAGTAATAATATATTCGGATCTTTTAAAATGGCTCTTGCGATGGCAATACGCTGACGTTGACCACCAGAAAGCCTTACCCCTCGCTCACCAAGGAAACTATTGTACCCTTCAGGTAAATTCATGATGAACTCATGTGCATGCGCCTTTTTAGCCGCCTCAATAACTTGTTCATCTGTCGCTTGTGAGTTGCCATAACGAATATTATGGAAGACATCATGACTAAATAGCGCAGGCTGTTGTGGTACAAGTGCCATTTGTTTACGTAGTTCATGCGGATCAAATTGACGAATATCGACACCACCTAGTGTGACCTTGCCTAATTGAGGATCGTAAAAGCGTTGCAATAGTTCAAAGAGTGTCGTTTTGCCTGCACCTGAAGGGCCGACAAGCGCAAGAACTTTGCCTTCTTTGGCTGTCAAAGTTAGATGCTCAGCGGAAGCTTGGTCTGGCCTTGAAGGATAATGAAAAGTGACATCGTCAAACGCGACCTCAGCAGACAGCGCTTGAGGAGAAGTGATGTTTTGGCTAGGAGCCACAATATGACTTTCTACTTGGAGTATTTCAATTAACCTTTCTGTTGCGCCTGCAGCTCGTTGTAATTCACCTAAAACTTCTGAAATAGTCGCCAATGAAGAAGCGACTATGATCGCATAAAAGACAAAAGCACCTAAATCACCAGACGACATAGTACCGTTGATTACATCGCTACCACCCACCCAAAGCATGCCTGCGATGGCACTGAAAACAATCACAATCACGCCTGAGATCAAAATGGCACGCTGCTTAACGCGCTGGCGTCCAATTTCGAATGCCTTTTCTACTTCATTAGAGAACGACTCTCTTTCTTGCGCTTCGTGACTGTAACTTTGAACGGTCTTAATGTGCTCAATCGCTTCACCCGCATAACTCCCAACATCGGCCATCGAATCTTGACTCTTGCGTGACAAAGCTCTCACACGGCGTCCGTATACCAGTATCGGAACAAGAATAAATGGCACCGATGTTAATACAATTAATGTTAGTTTTATGTTGGTTGCAAATAACATGATGATTGCACCTACACACATTAATGCACTGCGCATCGCCATCGAAAATGAAGAACCAATAATGCTCTGTAGCAAGGTAGTATCAGTGGTGATGCGCGACATGATGTCGCCACTACCATTGATTTCAAAATAGCTTGGATGCAAGGTAATGACGTGATTGAACACCGCGAGCCTTATATCAGCACTGACTCGCTCACCCACTGAAGAGACTAAATAGAACCGAAAGAATGTCCCGATTGAAATAAGCACCGTTATTGTAAGAATAAATTGAATAGCACGTTCAAGATCGTGTATCGACTGTTGGATGAACCCTTCATCAATCAAGATTCGCACTCCATGCCCTACAGATAAAGTCAAAGAAGCTGTAAAAATAAGTGCGACGAGTGCAGCCAAGACTTTCCCTTTATAGGGTCGAATAAACATCACTAATTCAAATAAAATACTTAGATTTTTACCTTTAGCATTTGTCTGAGAACTTGAACTTTGAACTGTTTCATTTGACGTAGGTTGAGTTTGCATAGATACGCCTTTCGTTTTGCCCGCTTCAATTGGGACGAATATTGGAATTGGATCTTTGGCTCAATCATTAGCAAGCAAAGGTACAATTAATAGGCTTATCATTGGGGTATCAGTAACAAATAGCAACCATCACTTCAGCAAAAGGATAAATTACCGATAGATTACGGGATAGAATATAACCCCAAATTATAATGATAAAATGGGGTTATTTTGTATGTTCTAAACGTAAATTTTCTCGCCATATTTAACAATATGGACAGATTTATGCAGCTGTTCTTTAATCACGTCTTTAAACACAGCCTGCTTGTCAGACTCGCCGTGTATTAAATAAATTTTCTCTAGCTGTTCAAATTCACTCATCCAAGCTAGCAGATCGCTTTGGTCTGCATGTGCTGAAAATCCACTGAGCATGTGTATTTTGGCATTCACATTAATTTTTTCATGATAAAGCTGAATGGACTCGGCTCCGTCGATCATTTGCCGCCCCAGCGTACCTTTCACCTGATAACCAACAAAGATAACACTGTTACGGTCATCCCATAAACGGTGTTTAAAGTGATGCAAAATACGCCCACCAGTACACATTCCGCTACCAGCAATAATAATACAGCCACTTTCCTCCTTATTAATGAGCTTAGAATCTTTAGCTTTTAATGAATATTGCAGATAAGGAAAGTCAAAAACAGTGCCGTCGCGTAACAATAGTTTGTCGGCGGAAGCATTTAATTCTGCGTGGTAATTGTTATAGATCTGTGTTGCACGTATTGCCATGGGCGAGTCTAAAAACACTTTACATATGGGCAGCTCTTTATCGTAATACATCTGCTTAATAAGTAGCAGGATCTCCTGCGTCCGTTCAATCGCAAAGGAAGGGATAAGTACATTACCTTTATTTCTTAAGGTATTGATAATAATCTCTTTACACTCATCGATAGTCTCTTTTAAAGGACGATGTTCACGATCGCCATAAGTCGATTCAATATAAAGTGCATCGGCTTTTTTAACAAAAGAGGGAGGTGTCATAATAATATCGCGACGGCTGCCAAGATCACCACTGAACACTAGCGACTTTGTGTTCCCCTCTTCGCTTACTTCTATTTGAATAGTTGCAGAGCCAAGAATATGTCCCGCGTTTCTAAAGGTAACCTTAACGCTAGGCACAAGCTGAATGGCTTTATTGTAGTCGGCGTATTGAATGATTAAATCAAACACCGCTTTCGCATCGTCACTGGTATAGATAGGTGGAGGAACCTGTTTTTCATTACCTGTTCTTTTGGCTTTTTTCAATGCAGTTTTATAATCCTCTTCTGCAATTTTGGCGCTATCCATTAAGATAACCTCAGCCAAATCCATTGTCGCGCGCAAGGCGACAACTTTACCATCAAATCCTTCTTTAACGAGTTTCGGAACGCGTCCTACATGATCCAAATGAGCATGGGTAAGTAAAACAATATCGACATCTTTAGGATCGAAATCAAAAGGCGCATAGGTCTGCTCTTCATTTTCACCTTGAAAATAGCCGCAATCGACCAGTATATTAGGCCCGTTTTTGAGTTGTAAAAAATGGCAGGAACCAGTAACCGTCTCCGCGGCACCAAATGACTGAATGAAAGTCATAAACACCTCCCTAGTGATTGGATTTTAACTATAGCACTGCTTAAATTCCCAAATATGGGCACATGTCAACTAATCAACATCTCTACCAATTATGCGATAATCTGCTGATACCACACGAGTATGTGTCTACACTAAAGCACCTTTAAACGCTTTGGAATGGCTACCGTCAATAACCACTTTTTCTGTTAGACCATGCAGACCTATGGTCTTTTCCGTTGATATACGTTTCGTCCATTCGCCACGAATAAGCCACAGGTTTCTTCGTACACGATGTCCAGTAGTAACGAAAGGACAGTAATAAAACGACCTCAAAATGTGAAGTGGTACTGTATGGTAGGCACCATCAATGAACGTCTTTCTGAGTGAAGCATGACTTCACGTCTACGAAGACGTTTACCTTCATCACTATTATATTTATCGTGCTTTTCCAAAAGTTTTAATTCGCGCTTTATCGAGTTCAGCTCGTTATCAATTTTCCTTATATGTTGTTCAACCCTGTACTCTTTTTGCCCCTGATTGTATTGCTCAACAAACAAAGAACTATCGCAAACACCAAAGTATCTCCCCCCAGAGCGACCAATACGATAACCATTATCAGGCATACAGTAATATGATAACCCTAAGTCATAACTGGCATACCAAGCAGCATGATCAACTCTTATTCCTGCTTCTTTACAATCTTTCGAATAGTCATTTATTCGCGTAGCCGGAACACCATTTTGACCATCCATCACCCCGACAGCATGCCAATCCGCCGCTTTACACTCCTCGACAGACATACTTGAGCAGCCAATCATTTGAGCCAACGTAACCATACATAGGGCGCGTTTCCACATAAATTTCTCATTGTTTATTAATAATAAATTATCGTTTTAAGGTAACTTATTATTGCCAAATACAATCAGCCATGTCAATCTATTGCCCACAACTTATTTGGGGAATGAATCATGCATCACCAACACGCCATCCAGAAGCTAAGCAAAAAACTGCTAATTTTACTTTGGGCCATATTAATCACAGCCCCTCTTTACGATTCCTTTATGTGGATTTACGGCACGATGGTTGAATCAGGCGATGTTATCAACGTATCATTCGCCTACCCAGTGAACTTACCGTTAACACCAACAAAAATGTTAATGGGCTATCCTTTCGCCATTTTACCTACCGTTATTTATATGGCGATGATCTGGCAACTTATACAACTATTCCGTCTTTATCGAGCCGGAAGTGTATTCACTCTAAATAATGTTTCCTGTCTAAAGAAAACCGCCAATTTTATGATTGCTTTACCCTTTATCAGTGCAATTTCCGATCTGTTATTAGGTGCAGTTTTATCCATTGGTGAAGAAGAGTTGAATACTGGCCTCTATTTTTCAGATTCTGAGTTGACAATTTTTGTCATTGGTCTCATGGTGCGTGTAACTTCACATGTTATGGTACTCGCGAAAGACATGAAAGAAGATCATGAATTAACAATCTAAGGCGATTTTATGCCAATTATCATTAATTTAGATGTGATGCTAGCAAAGCGAAAAATGCGCTCGAACGAGCTTGCAGCAAAGATTGGCATCACCGAGCAGAACCTGTCAGTACTTAAGAACGGCCGTGCTAAAGCACTCCGTCTTACAACGTTGGATGCTATTTGTAAGCACTTACATTGCCAACCCGGAGATATTCTCGAATACGTTAATGGCAAAGAAGAAGATGCTTAACAGACGCTCATGAATAACCAAGAAGTCATGCTTATTTACAGAAGTTAAATGACCATCGGCAAAGCTCCTCGGTTTTGCTGCAAACGGAGTGCTGTGTAATGATCTTCATCAGCACTCATTACTTTAATCATTATGCCACTACACCCCCACACACTTTTTAGGCTGGCACTTTCCTTCAGAAATGACGCTATGGTCTGTTCGTTATTACCTTGCTTATAAACTTAACTACCATGAAGTAGAGGAAATTATTGCTGAACAAAATCTTGGTCCTGATTAAATAAGCAGTACCTTATCGGTTCCATTTAACTACTTAGCATTTTTTAAAGGTTTTTTTGTGCAATTTTGACTCGGTGGTCGATTAAATTACAGTTTAGAAAATATTCTCTACGGCATCGCTATCAAAACACTAAGCTTCAAGAAAACCAATACAAGAAGGCTGCTAAGTCGATGAAAATACCCCAACGAATAAGTGTGTTAATACTTACCCTTTTGGCTGTAAATACCGCTCATGCATATGAAGCAGAAAAAGTGACCAGTGGGTTAAACATACCATGGGGATTAGCCTACATTGACGACAGCACTATGCTCATCACAGAGAGAAATGGAGCAATTAAACACATCAATCTAGTAACAGGTAAACAGCAGACTTTGGCTGAGATTCCAAATGTTTGGGCTAAGGGACAAGGTGGGCTTCTTGACGTTGCGCTCTCCCCTTTCGATAAAAACAACATATACGTTACTTATAGTAAAAATATCAATGGTAAAGGCGTCACAACGCTTGCATCGGCGAAGTACCGTAATGAGACACTCTCAGATTGGGAAGATGTCTTTGTTTCAATCTCCCAAACCGGTACTAGCAGGCATTTCGGCAGTCGAATTACGTTTGATAATAACAGCCTCTACTTCTCGATAGGTGACCGTGGCGAGCGAGAAAATGGTCAGAACACCATGAATCATGCAGGCTCAATCTTACGCTTGAATCCAGACGGCAGCACACCTATAGACAACCCCTATGTAAACAACAAAGCCATTCTGGATGAGATATGGAGCTACGGGCATCGAAATCCTCAGGGCTTATTCTTTGACCCTAAAACCCAGAGACTTTGGTCAATTGAACACGGGCCGCGTGGAGGTGATGAAATTAACTTAATCAAAAAAGGATCTAATTATGGCTGGCCTATTACTTCTCACGGTAAAGAATATTGGGGACCAGTCAGTGTAGGCGAAGCCACAGAAAAAGAAGACATCGAATCACCAATTAAGGTTTATATACCCTCAATCGCTCCTGGCAGTTTGGTGTTGTATCGAGGCGAAAAATTTCCCGAGTTAAAAGGGAAATTATTATCGGGGGCGCTAAAGTTAACCCACATTAATATAGTCACCCTTAATAACGAGGGTGAAGCTATTGCTGAAGATCGGATCCTTTCTGAACTCGGCGAACGTATCAGAGACATTGAAGTATCTCCAGAAGGAGAGATCTTCTTCAGCACAGATAATGGTAACCTTTACAAGCTTAAGCGATAAATGAGCGTTGAAATCGTGACCTCAACCTTGCGGGAATGAGTCAGCAATGATTTATACCAAGCTAAATAAGTATCTGTTCATTCTTGTTGGTTAAAATAGCTAATAACGTCGTTAGAAATTTTATAATTAGAACCACTAGTTACTTCAATTTCTGCCTTGTTCTTACCCATTTTTCCTGAACAAATTTATGACCATTTACTTATCAATATTGGTATTACTGACTCGGTTCTAAACAGAAATGTGTCACTGCTTATTTATAAGCGAGCTAATTGCGATTTTCTTTTCTTATTAACAACACAGAAATTGCCACGTTTTGTGCGGCATTTTGAACACCTTTCACACTCAACTGGCGCTCTGTTACCTTCTTTCCAACGCTTAATTAAATGCGGTTCAGACAGCAAAGGTCGAGAGAGAGCAAAGTATTGAATATTGGTATTATTCGCAATCTCTTCTATCGCATCAATATCCGTTAATCCGCCAACGGTAATAACGGGTACATTCACCTCTTCGCTAATAATATGCCCATATTCATGGAAATAGCCTTCTTGTTGAAGAGTATATCCATCAAAAGCCTCGCCAATCATGGTATTAGCTTTACCATGGATATTACCTGAGATGATGATTGCATCAACGCCAATCGCTTCTAATTTTTGACAAACAATACGTGTTTCATCAAACGTTAAGCCACCCTCAAAAAACTCAGATGCCGTCAATTTAACTAATATTGGATACTCATCACCGACAACCTTTCTTATTTCAGCATAAATCTCTAATAACAATCTCATTCGATTGTCTAGGCTGCCACCATATTGATCTTCTCTTCGATTGTAATAAGGACTTAAAAACTGATTAATTAAATAGGTATGTGCTGCGTGTATTTCGACCCCATCAAAACCTGATTCTTGGGCTCTTCGGCTTGCTTGAGCAAATGCCTGAATAATGTAATCTATTTCATCCTTAGTCATCGCTTTGCCTAATGTTTGTGTGCCTTTTTCGCACACTTCACTCGGCGCATAGATCACCCTTTCACCAACATTATGCGTGGTTTTTGTGCCACCATAAGCAAGCTGCATCACTATTTTAGAATCATTAATGTGGACTAACTCGGTCAGTTTTTTGTATTCATCGATAAAGGAATCATTGTACATTCCCATCATGCCTGCATTTGGCTTCTCTTCTTCTACAATATTCGCATAACCCGTCACAATTAGGCCGACTTCCCCTTTAGCTAGCTCTTCGTAGATAGCGTATAGCTTATCCGTCATATGGCCATCTTCTGTTGCCATATTTTCCCACGTAGCGCTTCTAATAAAACGGTTTTTTAATGCCATGCTGCCAATGCGGGTTTCTGTAAACAAAGTGCTCAAGTCTAATCCTCTTAAAAATCGTTTTTTCGTCTTATTCATCTGCGTTATAAAGAAATAAAAAAGAACAGCCATACAATAAGCATGGCTGTTCTTTTCTGTGCATTTTTTATGTGCAATGAGCAATAGTAAATATTATCGACAATATCTCACTTTTCTAGAGCAAAATCCTTAATCTGGATTAAGATTGTGCCATCAAGACAAGCCTTAACGACACAAACAGTTTGTATGTTCAAATGGGTTAATTACTTGCTTGCTCATGATGCTTGGTTAGTTGCTTATATAACATGTCTTTTAACTCAACACGCTTAAGCTTTAGATCGTTCATGTTGTCATCATCAATCGGACTACCCGATATCTCCAGCTGGCGGATATCATAATCCAGTTGATGATACTGCTGAAGATCGGCTTTGAATGTTGGATCATCGTGGTTGAGCTGAACAATATCTGATGTAAGTTCAGGAAAATCTAAGATAAAGGCATGGCTTTCATTTAGCATCGGCATTCCCTTTTCAGTCGGATTATCCATTAGTATAGAAGTAATTTGTTGAAAGAAATGTGGCTTAAAACACAAAGCAACCAAGTAAGCATATCTCACGCAGTATTATCTACAGAGGTAATTAGCAAGGCGCTTATTTAAGAAAATCAATTTGCTCTTCGTTAAAGTAGCAAAAACTCCCTTTCTATCAGTTTTTATCTAAAAAACTTGGCATAATAAAAAATTGTCCATTCAATATATTCAAGGAAGAACAATGAAAGACGAAACACTCTCGATCCACTTTGGTTATGAAACCGACCCAACAACTAAATCTGTCGCAACGCCAATTTACCAAACTGTCGCTTATGAGTTTGATAACGCTCAACACGGTGCTGATCTTTTTAACCTAGCAGTGCCGGGGAACATTTATACTCGTATTATGAACCCAACCAACGATGTGCTGGAAAAGCGCATGGCAGCACTAGAAGGAGGCATTGCAGGATTAGCGGTAAGTGCAGGTAGTGCAGCCATCAATTATGCCATTCTAACGTTGGCACAAATTGGCGATAATATCGTTGCGACACCACAGCTCTACGGTGGTTCTTACACCTTGTTTGCTCATATGTTGCCAAATCAAGGTATTGAAGTACGCTTCGCGAAAGACGATAAACCAGAAAGCTTAGCAGAACTTATCGATGAAAAAACAAAAGCGATATTCTGCGAAAGTATTGGTAACCCCGCGGGTAACATTATTGATTTAGAGCGAGTAGCAGAGCTTGCTCATGCGCAAGGTGTACCTGTTATTGTAGATAACACCGTCGCAACCCCCGTACTATGTAAGCCTATCGAATTTGGTGCTGATATCGTTGTGCACTCTTTAACAAAGTACGTCGGGGGCCACGGAACAACACTCGGCGGCATGATTATCGACTCAGGCAAATTCCCTTGGGCTGAGCACAAAGATCGGTTCCCTGTATTTAACCAACCCGAACCGTCTTATCACGGTGTGGTATACACTGAAGCATTTGGTGAAGCGGCCTTCATAGGGCGAGCACGCACGGTACCATTGCGTAATACCGGATCAGCTCTATCTCCTATGAATGCATTTATGCTAATGCAAGGCTTAGAAACCTTATCGCTTCGAATGGAAAGACATACTGAAAATGCCCTTAGAGTCGCTGAATATCTCAATCAGCACGATAAAGTGGAATGGGTTAATTATGCGGGTCTTCCTGATTCAAAACATTATTCTTTAGCTAAAAAGTACATGAAAGGTCAGCCATCTGCGATCCTCTCCTTTGGATTAAAAGATGGGTATGAGGCTGGCGTTCGTTTTTATGATGCACTGAATATCTTCAAACGATTGGTCAACATCGGGGACGCAAAATCTTTAGCCTGTCACCCTGCATCTACGACACACAGACAACTCAGTGAGCAAGAACAAAAGCAAGCGGGCGTATCCCCTGAAATGATCCGTCTATCTGTAGGTATAGAACACATCGATGATATTCTTGCTGATTTAGAACAGGCACTTAATGCATAAATCGATTTAGCGTAACTGCTATTCGATACACCATGAATGAAGGCCTGCCATTGGTAGGCTTTCTGCTTTATTTTACTCAGGAATAGACAGACACAGATCCTAATATCTAGTATTCAAACATCACCGATGACATTGGGGCTTCTAAACTAGCTAAGACTCGATGGTATTCGTAAAAATTTGAGTTGCACTGATTGTGATAACAATCACAGGAACACACCACAATATCGTTACTATAAGGCACATCATTTATTGACACTTTTGTTATATCTCCATTGATAACAAAAGGTTTGTTTTAATAGTTATTCTGTAAAAAGCTAGGTAACAAGTACATGACAACAAAAATTATTTTAGATACCGATCCTGGAATTGATGATGCAATGGCGATCTTATTTGCCGAAGCACACCCAGCATTAGATTTAGTTGCAATTACAACAGTTTATGGTAATGCAACTATCGACAATGCCACCCGTAATGCGCTTTATTTAAAACAGAAATTCAATTTCACCGCAGATGTCGCAAAAGGGGCAAGTAAGCCGCTTCATCGCCCACCTGTTGGCGCAACCGTTGTTGTACACGGTGAAACTGGATTTGGCGACCTCACCGCACCTGATGACATTACAGAGCAAGCAGACCCACGCCCTGCTTACCAATACATAATCGACACAGTTAAAGCTAACCCCGGCGAAATTACATTAGTCACCGTGGGTCCATTAACCAACATTGCCCTAGCACTTGAAGCTGCACCCGAGATCGCTGGCTTAGTCAAAGAGGTTGTCGTGATGGGTGGTGCATTTGGAATGAATGATCACCGTGGCAATGTTACTCCGTATGCTGAAGCCAATATCCATGATGATCCACATGCGGCCGATATTGTATTTTGCGCCTCATGGCCAGTCGTTATTATTGGTTTAGATGTTACTGAACAAAGCTTTTTCACTGGTCAATATCTCGATGAACTACGTGATGATGCCGGCGAAGTAGGTCAATTTATCTGGGATGTAAGCAGTTATTATTTGCGTTTCTACTCTCAAAAAGTTGGGCTGAATGGTTGCCATGTTCATGATCCTTCTGCTATCGCGTATGTCATCAACCCCGAATTATTTACATTACGTAAAGGCGCTGTACGAGTTGTAACAGATGGACCTGCTGAAGGCATGACAATTCAAAAATTTGATAACCGTAAATATATGAATGATGAATGGTCATCAATGCCCAATCAACGCGTGGGCATTGCCGTTGACGATCAAGCACTTTTAAAGCTGTATCGTGAAAGCTTAATTGCATACAGTCAGCAATAAAGCGTTATAAACAAGCTAGATAGCTAAAGCTGATCATTGAATAGGTGGTCAGCCTTTTCTAGTCTTCAAGTAAACAGGTTAGAGCATCGGCTAGCCACGTTAAAGCAGGACCTTTGGCTTTTTTCTTAGACATCACACGATCAATGGGAACGCGCCAAGGTTTATGATCAAAGCTTAAATTCAACCGAGCCATCTTCCCCTCTGCAACTCCCTCATCAGACATATGGCTTGGAATATACCCCCAGCCGATACCATTTTTAACTAACTGATTTACCCCATTAAATGTATTCCCCCACCATAAATGCGCCGAAATCATAGGAAAGTGAGACAATTCTTGCCCCTCAATACCTTTGATCAACAACTGACGGTAAGGGATTAAATCAGCCGCTTTTACAGTTTCTAACAAAGCTAAAGGGTGCGAAGGGCTAACAACACCATGAAAAGGCAAGCTACCCACGTAACAAAGATCAACATCTTGAGGGAAACCACTGTTTGCGAACATTAACCCTATATCTGCCCTACCCGAATGAACCAATGCATATACATCAGGCGTAGAAACAGTATAAAAATCTAAGATAGTGGCAGGAAATAACTCCGAAAAGTCAGACAAAATTTTCCATAGCGCAGGCAATAATAATGCATCATCTACCGCTAATTTTAATTGGGTTTCATTGTTTTTATTCAACGCATTTGCCGCATTTTCTAACTCATTCGTTTGCTGCAAAATAGCCTGTGCGAATGATAATAAACGTTGCCCCTCAGGCGTCAGTGATGGCTTGCGGGTACTACGGTCAAAGAGCTGCGTATCTAAATCAATTTCTAGTGTTGCTATTCCTTGGCTAACTGCTGATTGCACCTTCCCAAGTTTACGCGCGCAAGCAGAAAATGAACCCAACTGTGCTGTAACCACAAACATTCTTAGCTGTTCTAAATTACACATATCACTTTTCCTGATAATAACTAACTATCAATCATCTTATTTATTGATGATTATATACCACATGATTTACCCATAATGTATAGAAGGTTTCAAATGTCATTTAAAGAACGTATTTTCCATAGTGTATTATTCGAAATAATTGCACTACTTTGTTTCATGGTAGCCGCATCTTTTGTAACGACAGCAGACACCAAATCTGTTGCTGGTTTAGCCATCGGGCTTTCTATGATCGCAATGACTTGGAACTATATCTACAACCTTATTTTTGACCGTGTGTTCGGTGAAAACCGTGCATCTCGCGGATTAAAGATGCGAATTGGTCATGGTCTTGGTTTCGAATTGGGCTTAGTCTTTGTTAGTTTTCCGCTGATGATGTGGGTACTGCAGCTCGATTTTTGGACGGTATTAATAATGGATGCTGGCGTGGTCATCTTTTTTCTTGTTTATGCCATTGTGTATAATTGGTGTTATGACACTATCCGCTCACGATTCATTCCAATGGTTGCCGCATCGTAATATTTATACGCTTATTCTTTACTCGTCACGTTTGACTATCTAGGATATAGCCTTTACTTATATCCAAAATGGTTAAACGTGTAGGTATGGATAAAACCTTGTTACTCGAACAGATGATTTCCGCTTTAGAGGAAACGCATCAAGGTGCTGTTGAAGCGGCATTGCGTGCTTACAATACGGCAACGAATGATGAAAATGTGGCTGAAAATCAATATGACACATTAGCGTTAGAAGCATCGTATTTAGCGCATGGTCAAGCTCAACGAGTAGCAGAATGTGAAGCCGATATTCTTGCCTTCAAGAAGCTTAATATAGCAGATGATACAGAAAAGAAAGTTGTCACTTTAGGGTGTTTAATACAACTTATCGATGAAGATGATAACAACAAATACGTCTTTTTTGCTCCATCTGCTGGCGGTTTAAAAGTTCGCTTTGATGAAAAAGATATTATTGTTGTTACCCCTACGTCTCCATTAGGGGAAGCGTTAATTGGGCGAGAATTACACGACGACGTCGATGTACATATTGGCAATCAAGTTATCAATTATGAAATTGCACTAATTAGCTGATTGATCTTGCCTTCACCGCTCGTGTGCTAGCAATCGCGATTTTCAAATACACTTCATCAGCCGATGCCGATGAAGTGTTATTGTGCTGTATCGGTGAATATACTCTCAAACTACGTCTACACCTTTTAATAATCAGATAAGTCATAAGTTTTCATTTATCACAACATGGCTTGTTTGCTTATAACTGTACTCACTACTTTTGCCGCTATGCGTGCTGTTTGATCCTCGTAATCAAACTCTGGATTTAATTCAACAACGTCTAATATTTTCACTTTTCCGCTGCTGATAATTCGCTTAAGCGCATACTCAATAATCGACCACTCAACCCCTTGAACCCGCGACAAATTAACACCTGAAGCGACAGTTGCAGAAAAAACCGACAGATCAAAACTAATATGTATATAATCAACCTCGCTCAAGAAACGATCAATTTTGTTCTGCACAATCTTTTTATTCCGCATCGTCATTTCTTTATCTAATAGCCAATGACAACCTAATTGCTCAGCATATTCAAATGATGATTGTGAATTAGTTCGATTGCATATACCTAAGCCTAAATAATGAAAAGGACGATGATGTTCTGTACAGTAACTCGCAATAGAATGGAATACTGATCCGACTTTTGGTGATAATGTTGGTCGTAATTCGAAATGTGCATCGAAATTAATAACACCTACTCGAGCCTGACGCCCTTTCTCTTCATTATTATCATGAACCTGATGTGCAATATGTTTTGGTTGATTAACGTAATCAGACAGTGCTTGATAACTAGAAATAGATATTTCATGCCCACCACCTAATACGACAGGGAAATGCCCTTTCTCGAAAAAACCGACTATTTTTTGATATTGCAAAGTTTGTAATTCATTGAATTCAAGCCCATCTAGTTCATCAATTATACCCGCATCATACAATGGAAAAGAAGGTGAACCTTTATACTCTTTCTTTAGCGCCCGGCAGATGCTTTCAGGTCCATCACTGTCACTTAGACGGCCACGAAAACGACCAAGGCTCAAATCTGAAGCGACACCAAATAACACCGCCCCAACCTGAGACTGTTCAGTGTAAGAACGGAAAGATGTTGAGCTATGGTAGCTATTAGGAATAACTCGAACAAACCACTGATTTAACTGTTTAAAAAACATTGTGCCTCCTAATATAGCCGGACTATTGCATTACCATTCAGGAGGCAGCATTCGAGCAGCTTGTAATACAGCAAATACGATGCTGTTTTTTTTATTATTAATGCGTTCTGTAGGTGCCATTACACTAATCGCACCCACCACTTTTTTATTCAAAAACACTGGGGCACTCACACTGGATACACCCAGATCAAATTCAGACGTACTTAACGCGTAACCTTCTTTTTTAATACACCTCAATTCATTAAACCACTTTGCTTTTTCATGCTCATCCGCAATGCCGAAATGCGTTAACGTACTAAGCAATCGCTTCTCATTAAATTGCGCTAATATCACTTTTGATGAAGCGCCTAAAATAAGCGGCTGGCTTTGGCCTTGCTGGTAACTACACCTTAACGCATAAGGGCTATCTACCATTTCGACACATAAAGCATTAAAGCCAACCGGCACCATATAGGCCGACATCTCGCCAGTTTGATCTTGTAAGCGCTTTAGTACAGGTCTAACACCTTCCGACAAGGGCGAAAACGTGTGAAAGTTACGCATGAGTTGCAGTGCAGCAGGACCAACCGTATAACGCTTACCACTCGGTTGTTCTTCAATAAAGTTCCATTCACGCAGCGTCGCAATATATCGATATACCGAGCTAACCGGCGTATCTGTCTGTTCACTGATCATCTGTGCTGATAGTGGCGCAGGAGATGAGGAGATCGTCAGTAAAATTTGTAATAACCGTTGATTTGGGCTCAAGAGATATCTACTCGATGTTGTCTTCTCAGACATTTTTAATCTTCTTTAAAGTAAAACACAAATACAATTCCCACCCAGTGAGAATTTAAATGTTATTAACCTCATTAAATCTCGAATTATGAGAATAACCATCAGCCAACGAAGAAATAGAGGGTCGAGAGTTTGATACGAATATTTTATCTTTTGAGCAAGCTAGTGATTTGAATAAGTCAGTAATAGCGCAGCACGAGTAGCGGGCATTTATGCGGTGAAACGTACGGATAGCGATTGCTGATGAATAGTGGATTAAATTGTATTCATTCAACCCAAGTACACAGTATAATAGGCGGAGATCACGCTATAAATACCCGTTTTAGGAATCGCAATGATAGAAGAACAACAAAACAACCCGTTACATGGCCTTAAGTTAGAGGTTTTACTAACAGAACTTATCGACTTTTATGGCTGGGAGATCCTTGGAACTGCTATGCGTTTTCACTGCTTTAACACCAACCCAACCCTAGAAGGTTGCGTTAAATTCTTTCGTAAAACAGAATGGGCTAGAGAGAAGTTAGAAAACTTTTATTTATCTCGCTTTAAGCGTATGCCAAGAGCAAGCGAAGCAGAGTTTTCATTACCGCCTCGTAAGCGTACTTTTGCAGTAGGCATCTTGCCACGAGAGCCAATGGTGTTGACTGTAGAATCGATTGAGCTTTCTCAAGCAAAAGCGGCTTCTGCCCATAAAGAAAGATCACGTGGACCTCGACGTCGATAGATTTTCCTTATTGCGCTAAGCACTCAAGATATTCAAAATACGCTGACCATCTGGTTGGCGTTATTCTCCTTCCTTCTTTCCTTTATCTCTTTAGTCTTTAGTCTTTAGTCTTTAGTCTTTTAGTACAGTCAGATACTATTTAAAACCTTAATGGTCAGATCAGTTGGGCAATATGCATTCTTAGGGCTATTATAAATGTTCAACTAATCATTAAGCTGAAGTGTGCCCCTTTTACGATGAAACTACATAAATTAGACGGTTATATTCAATCCATTTATTTAGTTGAATACCAGGATAAACTTCTATTACTCGATGGCTGTAGCCGAGCGGATATACCTGTTTTAAAACACTTTATTATCAGAACACTACAAAGGCCAATGAGCGATCTTAACCTGATCATTGTTACCCACATGCACCCTGATCATGCAGGGGCGGCGCATAAATTACGCACTTTAACAGGCTGTAAAATTGCAGCAGCGAATGTACCAGGTCAATGGTATAAGGGGTTTGAAGGGGTACTCATGCATTTAACCGATATGCTACTTGCCAAATGGGTGGCAAAGCGCATGAAGAAACCGCGACGCAATATCTGGTATTCGAGCAAGCTAAAAACAGACTATAAGCTTAATGATGGTGATGCCTTACCAAACTTTCCTGACTGGGTTGCTCTTGCTACTCAAGGCCATACTGACAGGGATATATCGTTACATCACGTACCAAGCAACCGTGTTTATGTTGCTGATTTAATGGTAAAAGTTAAAGGGAACTATATTCCACCCTTCCCCGTTTTTTACCCTAATCGCTACCGTAATTCATTACATAAAATTATCGCCTTAAAGCCAGATTCCATTATTCTCGCTCATGGTGGTGAAGTACAACCTTCAGAACAAGAATTCCAACACTTATTGAATTGCGCCCCCAAAGTACCCAAAACTCACTGGCGATCGGTAAAAATGAAAGTAAGCCGAGCACTAAAATTAAAATACCCTGCTGAGTAATATTATTCTGGATAAGTACAAAATCACTGATCTATTCTTTCGTAAGATGGCGTATAAAGGTAAATAAAGGTTCACCGAATTGGGCAAACTGCACCTGTCTGATAATTAATGTTTCGGAGAATCAAATGAAAAAATATATTCCTATTCTTGGTCTTAGTGCGCTTTTATTAAGTTCGTTTTCATCTCAAGCAGCCCTATTCAGTGATGCTGCAAAACTAGGTGCCAATGCTGGTGCAATGGAATATTGTAAAAATATCGACTCTAGCGATTCTTCTAAATACAACCTGCTTAAAATTCGCACATTAAAAGAATATGACCGTTTAGACAGTGGCGACCGAGCTAAAGCCCTTATTTATCGCAAAAGTGCCGAAGATAAAGGTATTTACCTCAATGATCCTTTAGATAAAAAGCGTTGCCAATCAATACGGCGTACCCTGCATATTACGCTTTAATTAGCCCAACGCTTTTAATAGATAGCGTTCTTTATAAATAACGTTCTTTTGTAGATAGTGCTCTTTTAATGCTGGGAGTTCTATTTATGTTTAGTGCTTTTGCAATACTAATGATTTAATTCATACAAAGCACATTGGGCAGATGGATATTGCCCCTTTTCTTTAACTCATGGTTAATTTATACCAAAGCGATGGAAACGTCATTCCCCCGTCAAAAAGATATCATCGCGAATAAGCTTCTTACATAAAGACAGAATCAACCCTCGTTCTTCCTTTGTTAGCGGTGAGTAAAAATCGTCGACAAGCGCACTCAGTTGCTGGTGCGCTTTGTCTTTCACTTCAACCCCTTTAGGGGTTAATACAAGGTAACGGGCTTTCTTATTCAGCTCACTCTTATGCACCTCAACCAAACCACGTTTAATGCAATTATCCACTAAACGCTTAGTTACCGAGCGTTCACGGCGTAATGCTTCTGCTAATGCTTGCTGAGGTACTTCACCCAAATGCGCCAGTACGCGCAATGCACCCAACATTTCCAATGTGATATCACACTCTACCGCCAATGTTTGGTTAGCAATGGTTCTAAACTGTTTATAGGCTAAACCCAGCATAAAAGATGTGTTGTTCTCTAACTCAGGAATCATTGTAATTGGCTTGGTCATGGTAATCTCATACTTCATAAATATTGCGACGTTATGCTAACGAAGCATTTTGATTCACGCGCGATTTGGTAAGCTGATAAACAACAAATAATATACCTAAAGTTACGGTAAGTTCCCATGCTCGTAAGAAGGTACTTTCCAAACCTAGGGTATTATTTCCGATATACAGCTGAATAGGCAGCATAGTGGCCAATAATGCATCACCATGAATATCTCTTGATACGCCTTCAGAGGTTGTCATTAATCTCGCGATAATAAAAACGGTTAACCCTAACCCTAATGCGTAATACCCAATGATGTTTTGATGCCCAGCCATTAATAGCGTGAAAATAACCGCGACAGCACAACCGCCAACCTGAGTGATGAAACGACGTTCAACAACATCAATGAATTTACTGCGTGAAAACTGCGTGGCAGCGGCAATAACAGGCACCATGCAGAAGGTGGCAGAGATCAAATCCACAATCATTAAAAAGCCTAAGCCACAGCCAATTAACCCCATTGATACCAAGCGGTTTTGATACGTAACGTATTGTGGTGTAAATACTGGTGGCTTGTTGCCTTTTTTCATGGGAAATATCCATACCATCACTTTTGTCACGATAATCGTAATGATCATGGATAAGAGTATTTCTCGGATACGATCTGGCATATCCATGGTCGTTGTTTGTGCAAATACAACAACCAAAATCCAGTTAAATGTCGGCATTAACATTCCACCTAACTTTGCAGGCGTATTTGCTCTACGTCGTAATTGGTCAATAAAAATGAGGCTTATTGTCCACACGATAAAAGGATGATCCTGAAACACTTCGACAACAAGTAACGCTGTTGATGCCGCAAGAAAAGTGGGCGTGAACATTTTCACTAGCCCTTTAAGCGAATAGTCTTTTGCTTTTGTCATTACTATTGATGGATATAATGCTAAGTATACGGCTGAGTCTAAATCCAACAATTTACCCGCCAACATACAAATAGTAATGGTAAAGGCGATTCTAAGCGCTTCATTCGTGCTAGCACTAAAGCCACCACCAGTACTCAAACTGGTCATTATTTTCGACATAGCACCTCCTTAAACGTACGCTTTACAATTAATAGATATAGCGAAAATAAGCGACGAGTTGAATCCAGCTATGACCAACCGCATCAATCAAGCCATTACCATTTTTAACAATAACGCTTGCCTTAGAACCTGAAATTAACGCAGAGTCGACGCCATCAACCTGAATACGAGTCCGAATTTTTTGCTGCTCTCGAATCCAACGGCTGTCATTGGTAACGTCTGATAACATACTGTTCTGACTAGATGCGTCATATATAGCACTATCACGGTTGATAACCTGACCTTCAAACAATTGGCCGGGCATCGCATCAAAAGCAACTAGCACAGGGGTACCAACCATTAGGTGTGAAATGCCTTTTTCATTAAAGTCGGCTTTTAACCAACTACTCGCTTCATTAACCAAAAACATGGCAACGGTGCCTTTATTCATGTAAGTACCCGCTTGAAGCTGTAAGTTGCTTACAGTGCCATCAATTTTTGCTACAACAACCGCATGTGATAAATCCAGCTGAGCTTGTGCTAATTTGGCTTTTGCCAATTCAACTGCAGCATTATTATCTTCTGTTGCAAGTTCAGCCTGAATACGTAAGCTATCAGCGTGCGCAGATTGAACCACCCTTTCTGCAACACTGTCATTCATCTGCACGTCATCAAATTCTTGTTGGGTAATCAACCCTTTAGATAAAAGCGATTGGTAACGTGTCAATTTTGTTTTGGCGTTCTGCCATTCAATTTTTCGCTGTGCTAATGTTTGGTTAGCCGCTTGTAGTTCTTGCCACTTTGCCGAATTCGATTCTTGTACTTGGTGCAACTCAGCCTGTGCTTGGCGCACTGCTAATTCATAACTGCGACTATCAATTGAAAACAATACATCCCCAGTTTTTACTGTTTCACCATTTTCAACATTTACCTGCGTGACAACGCCAGTTACTTCTGGGGCAATATTTGCAACCGTTTTCTGCATACTTGCTTGAGTCGTAAAAGGGGCAACATTGTCAGAAGTGATAAGAAAAGCAGAAAACCCAATGGTGATACTTAGAACTACATAGATGGCGTATTGATAAATTTTATCTTTTTTCATTTTTGTTACCCATACAACAATATTTCGATATGGAAAGTGTACTCCTTTTTGTTGCAGATGCAACAATAGTGGAATATTAGAATCACCTGTAGTAACCATGAAAAAAACAGTATGGGATTGAGAGTAGGATTAAATAGAAGAATGACTCATGAAGTAAAACGTTAACAATCAAAGTGATGGTTATATCCATCACTCTAAACCTATAAGAAAAATGGTAATAAAAAACGAACAGAAAAATAATTAAAAAAAACAGTCACAATCATAATCATGCCAACAATCACATAAATATTTCGCCTTTCATGTACGTTTTAAGCATTGAGCACACCGCTTGAAGTACAGGGCCAGATTGGTGCCTTCTCGAGGTTATGCAATCTATTGTGTTGATCCAACCATTCGGTTCATATTCTAGGTTTAGCGATACCAACTTTCCTTCTCGTATAGCTGAAGTAGCCAAGCTTTCAGGAATTACCGCCCATCCAATACCTTGCTGAGCAAGATGAAGTAGCATCAAATGGTTACTCGCATACCAAGCTTTAATGCTTATTCCATAGCTGAACCAGAGCTCTTTACCTTGCGAAGAACGTTGCACAATCTGACGATAATTCCTTAAGTCAGAATCTTTCACGCTTTCTAAGCGTGATAGTGGATGAGCTGGTGACACAACCGTAATAAAGCGGTTATAACCCAATGTGAAAAAGTCCATTTCGTTTTGCATCTTTCCATCGGCGTAAATAATACCGACTTGCGCAGAACCCTCACTCACCATTTTTTCAACATCAAAAGTAGAAGCAGAAACTATCTCAATATTGGTGATAGGAAATTGCTCAGCAAGTTCACTTAGCTTTTCTAACAATTTTGCATCCACCAAGCTTTCTTCAATGGCGAGTACTAATTCGTGCTCATGTTGCTGATCGAGCGATGCTACCTTTTGATCAAAGTGAAGTTGTTGATGCAAAATAGATTTCGCAATTGGCAATAATGCAGTGCCTTGTGCAGTAAGCACTGGAACATTACGGCTACGGTCAAACAACTGTTGGTTAAGTGCAATTTCAAGATTAGATACAGACTGACTTACTCCCGATTGTGCGCGTTTTAACTGCCTGGCAGCTGCCGAAAAAGAACCACACTCACACACGGCTACAAATATTTTAAGTTGTTCAAAGCTATACATTTCTTCACCGTCTATTTGAGTTATTACTGATTTTACATTCTCTTACTGGCGGCATTTTGCAGCATATTATAAAAACATTTTGCTGCTAGCCCAGTTTTCACACCCTTGGGTAAGGTTAAGTGCAGAGGTACTTGGTAGCGCTCAGCATTTTCAATCTTAAGTACCACTATTTTATCGTTCGCACGACTTTTCACTATGTGCTCTGGTAAGCGACAAAATCCTACACCCTGCTCAATGGCACGAAAAGCATGATCGAAATTATCTACAGTAATACGTTGGCGAGATTTGAGCCAGCCGACATCTTGCTTGCTGCTTCTGTCTGTTTCGCTGCCTAAATCCCTGATCACAATTTGACTGGTTGCAGACATATCAGTAAGGCTAAGAGAGGCCTTTTGCGCTAACGGATGATGTGCCGCAACCACTGGAACCATAGTCGTAATACCAAAAGCTTCTGCAGGGTAATTTGTAATAGGCAGATTAATAATAGCGATATCCGCTTGTTCACTGGTAACCATTTCTGTGGTTTTCGATAGTGACGTTTCCACTACCTGAATCGACGTAGTGCTGTTTTGCACTAAATATTCCGCCATAGGCTGATACAACCATTCCTGATCGCAAAGGTGATCTACCGCAATAGTGATCTCAGATTCAATCCCTTTCGATAGCTGCTCACTGATCACTTCTAGTTCATGCGCTTGATCTAGCAATGTATTTGCCCGACGCAATAGTGACTTGCCGTCTTCCGTCAGCACTGCTCTGCGTCCTTGTACTTCTATCAGTGATATTCCCAGTTGCCCTTCAAGCTTTTTGACGGCATATATTAGCGTGGTATGGCTTTTGTTCAATACTGTTGCAGCAGCCTGAATACTGCCAGCACGATCTATTTCATACAGTGTCAGCCACTGGTCAAGCGTTGTCTTTAATCTCATCGGTCTAAATTTTCCACAGTTAATGGCGATATTATGAACTTTTCTGTTTATTTTTTACAGGTAATAATAGACCCAACAACAGAAAACACAGCCAACAAAATGGCTCATACCATTCGGTAAGTAACTGGTCAGATACTTGTCTAGACTGGTATTACTCAAATACGGAGAGACAACAATGACAAAATTACTACAGGTTGATTTTGAGTTTAACGGTCCATTTGGTGAAGATATGGCAAAAGCCTTAGTAGAACTTGCCGAATCAATTAACCGCGAACCAGGCATGATCTGGAAAATTTGGACTGAAAGCGCAAAAGACAAGTTGGGTGGCGGCATCTATCTATTTGAAGACGAAGCCAGTGCACAAGCATACCTGCTAATGCACACCGAACGTTTACAGCAAATGGGTGTAGGTGAAGTTCGCGGACACATCTTTGACATCAATCAATCGCTAACAGCTATCAATAACGGCCCTATCAACCAGAGATAAAGACCATGAATAACAAATCCTTTTTAACCCTACATGGTGGTATATACCTGCTCTTCGCACTGGCACTGTTCTTTATACCTGACCTGATATGGCCTATGTATGGCGTAGAATTAAATGATCAATACGCATATTTCCTATCACAACATACCAGCATCTTTCTGGGCGGTATTGCCGCTATTAGTCTGATGTTAAGAGACATCGATCAAAAGGTGGTCGCGAAGAAGCTATTAATCGCTTTAGTCATCACCAATGTTCTTGGTGTAATTATTACCTTCTATGCCGGTGTTAAAGGGATATTCGTTGGTTTTGGGTGGAGTGATCCTGCTTTCTTCGCTTTGCTTTCAATACTCAGTTTTCTACAACTGAAAAAACAGTAAAGCTGAGCGCTGAAACCAAGAGAAAATAAATGAAGCTTGCAGTTGAGTTCATATTCTTTACTAGAAAGAATCTAGAAAAAGAACCCATTGCAGGCTTACAAACACAATGCCATCATTTTACGTGGCATAGTTACACGTTAAAACACAAGCCCATCCCAAAATAATTTACTACCAGATAAGAACAAGAAGAAATAACACAATTTATATATCAAGTCTTGGCTAACACGGTGCAATATTTTAATACCTAATTTTACGCCAACTGGGGCTAGCGGCATTAATACGAACGCGGTTAATAAATTGGTTTGATCAAACTCACCAAGTAATGTGTAAGGCACTAATTTAAATAAATTGATTATGCCAAACAACACTGCCATAGTCGCAACAAGCACGACTTTATCAAGCTTTAGCGGTAATAAGTAAATACTCGCAGGTCCGCCACCTGCATGAATAGCAGTGCTCGAAAAGCCGCTGAGCACACTCCAAAACCAAGCCGTTATTACATCCGATATCACACCCGTTTTTTTCTTGGCTTTGTGGCTAAAGGCAATGTATTGCAAACAAAATGAGAGCGACAAACCACCGATTAATAATTTCAAACCTGCTTCCGGTGTAATACTTAAAAATAGACCAGCAAGTATTATTCCCACCACCGAACCGGGTAGCATTAATTTGATCTGAGTATAATCTGCATGTCGATAATGTTCTTTTATCGCAAAGACATCCATTAAGCATAAGATGGGTAAAAGAATCGCGGCAGCTTGAGTGGGGGCAATCGTTAATGCCATTAATGGCACGGCAATAATACCTAATGCGCCGCCCAAACCACCTTTACCGATCCCATAGATTAATACTGCAGGAATTGCAGTGACATAAAACCAAGGATCGGAAACGATCATATAATTTACCCACCGACAATCATAAATATAAAAGAGCTGCTTCTTAACTGAACTACAGTCAACCTAGCCAAAACCTCTTTTCGCTAAATACTTACGACTGCGCTTTATATCAGGTAGCGTTGTGGAGGAATTACGGGGATCACGTTCTTGCTCTATAGTTATCCACCCTGTGTAACCAATTTCAGTCAACACTTGTTGAACAGCATCATAATCGACAGCACCTTCGCCAATTGGGCACATCACCCCATCGGCACATGCTTGCCAAAAACCAACCTGAGACTCAATAACACTGCGCAATACGGCATCATTTACGTCTTTAAAGTGCACGTAATCTAAACGGTTCGCATACTGCTTCAAGCTTTTAGCGGGATCCATTCCTGCATAATATAAGTGACCCGTATCAAGGCACAGTCCCACTTCATCATGCGTCAGTTCTGCCAACATACGATCGACTTCATCTTCATATTCGATATAGCCACCAGCATGGGGGTGAACAACGGCGCGAATATCAAATGCTTTAGCAATCGCACTGATCTGGCGAATGGTATCCATCATTACCGACCACTTACCATTAACTAGTCGAGGCGCTAAGTCGCTTAACCCTGCAAACTGGCTACGTACATCATTAACACAATCGATAACAACCAACTTATCAGCACCGATTTTTTGTAATAAAGCACACAGCGTTTTTGTTTTATTGAGTATGTCAGTTTGGCTATCGATATCAGATAACGGTTCGAAAATCGTTCCCGCGCAAATCTCAAGCTCTTTCAAAAATAAAGCCGTATTCAGTGAATCGGCATCCGGCGGCATAAAGCCATATGGGCCAAGCTCTAATCCCGCAAAGCCTGCTTCATTGGTTTCATGTAATACATGCAGCCAATCTGGATTATGAGGGTTATCAGCCGATTCTACGCCCCAGCAGCAAGGTGCACACGCAATCATATAACTCATGTTCTACTCCTTTTATATACAGGAATTTTTAACTCTTTCTACTATACGGACTTTTTCTCACATAGCGGTTTGCATTTTCGCAAACCGGGTTTGAGCTTATGGCTATAACACCCAAATCAAACATCCTTTTACACTGAATCTGTATTCGATAATCCATGAAAACAGGATGAAGTTATGGAACCCATTTACATCGTAGCGGCAAAGCGTACTCCTATTGGCAGTTTTAACGGCTCTCTCGCCCCTGTTTCTGCACCTGAACTGGGTGCTATTGCCATTCGCGGCGCATTGAATCAATGTCATCTTGATCCCACGCTTATCGACGAAGTGATTGTGGGTAACGTATTAAGTGCAGGCATCGGCATGGGGCCAGGTAGACAAGCTGCAATCGCTGCGGGTATTCCCGACACGGTGCCCGCTTATACCCTTAACATGATTTGCGGTAGCGGCATGAAAACAGTCATGGATGCTGCTAGCCATATTCGTTCAGGTGATGCTGAAATTATTGTGGCTTGTGGAATGGAAAACATGTCTCAAGCCCCTTTTTTACAGCCTTATCAAATGCGTGCTGGTGTTCGAATGGGTAACCAAACCATTGAAGACAGTATTATTAAAGACGGGCTAACCGATGTATTTAATCAATATCACATGGGTATTACTGCTGAAAATATCGCTGAAAAACTCAATATATCGCGAGAAGAACAAGATGCTTTTGCCCTCTCTAGCCAAAAAAACGCAGCAATAGCACTAGAAAGTCATGGCTTTAAAACTGAAATAGAGCCCGTAAATGTGACTCACCGTTGCCTGACAAATTGCATTGAAACCGATGAATACCCAAAAACGAACACCACAGCAGAATCACTCGCTAACTTACGTCCAGCTTTCAAGAAAGACGGAACAGTTACAGCAGGTAATGCATCAGGTATCAATGATGGTGCCGCGGCGATTATTCTGGCGTCTAAATCAGCGGTTGAACGTTACCAATTAACACCTATTGCTGAAATTGTGGGTTACGGCCAAGCCGGTGTTTCACCTGACGTGATGGGGCTCGGCCCTGTACCCGCTATTGCGAATGTTCTCAATAAAACCCAATTATCGCTGAGTAACATTGAGTACTTTGAATTAAATGAAGCATTTGCGGCGCAAGCACTTGGTGTGGTTAAACAATTAGCCGAACAACACGATGTCGACCCACAATGGATATTGGATCGCACCAATCATAACGGTGGAGCTATCGCACTTGGGCATCCGTTAGGTGCATCAGGCAACCGTATTCTCGTTAGCCTTATCTATGAGTTAGAACGTCAAAGCAAAGAGTATGGATTAGCATCGCTATGTATAGGCGGTGGTATGGGAACAGCCGTTATCGTTCGTCGTTGCTCGAAATAAGCCTAAAATGTAAGAAGGAACACAACATGAAAAAAATGATTTCAGCAGAAGCTATCGCCAGCAAACTCCATGACGGCATGACAATCATGATCGGGGGGTTCATGGCAAATGGCGCCCCTGAAGGCTTAATTAATATTTTACTTGCACATAACATCAAAGATATCACCTTGATCACCACCGATACTGGCACCCCAACTACAGGTTCAGGTCGGCTTATTTCAGAACGCCGAATCAAGAAGCTGTTCGCATCGCATGTTGGAACCAACCCAGAAACTGGCAACCAAATGAATGCCAGTGAACTCGATGTTGAGTTAGTACCACAAGGTACATTAGCCGAAAGAATTCGGGCGGGAGGCGCAGGTCTCGGTGGCATTCTAACACCAACAGGCTTAGGCACACTCGTTGCGGAAAACAAACAAGTTATCACAGTAGATGGTGAAGGTTTCTTATTAGAGAAGCCCCTTCATGCTGATTTAGCCTTTATTCGGGGTTCTATTGTCGATACCAAAGGCAATGTATTTTACAAAAAGACCACTCAGAATTTCAACCCGTTAATGGCAACCGCTGCTGACTTAGTCATAGTCGAAGCTGAAGCGCTCGTCGATGTAGGTCAGATAGAACCAGAGTGCATTCATACTCCGGGTTTGTTCGTTGATTATATTTATCAGGGAGGAAAATAATATGGCGCTAGATAAGCATCAAATTCGTCGCAATATCGCATGGCGTGTGGCACAAGAGCTGAACGATGGTGATGTGGTTAATTTAGGCATCGGAATGCCGTCTCTTGTTGCCAACGAAATTGATTGTGATATCGAACTGATTTTACAATCTGAAAACGGGCTACTCGGCATTGCAGGCTTAGCTGATATTACCAATACCGACCCTGATTTGGTTAATGCAGGCGGACAGCCCATTACCGCAGCAGCAGGCGCGAGCTACTTCAACAGTGCCGACTCATTTGCGATTATTCGTGGTGGTCATGTTGATGTCACCGTTTTGGGTGCATTGCAGGTCGATGAACAAGGTAATCTAGCCAACTGGATTATACCGGGCAAGATGGTTCCCGGCATGGGTGGCGCGATGGATCTTGTGGTGGGTGCAAAGAAAGTGATTGTATCAATGGAGCACACAGCGAAAGGCAAACATAAACTATTGAACCATTGTACATTGCCGCTAACAGCAACCCATCAAGTTGATATGATCATCACTGAAATGGGTGTTATTGAAATAACACCAGAAGGGATGCTATTAACAGAAATAGCCCCAGAATATACGGTAGAAGAGGTTCAACAAGCGACTGAAGCAACATTAATCATTGCTGATGATTTAAAAGTCATCGCCTTCCCCAAGCAATAGCTAAAATAGCGGATGTCTAAAACACACCTAACTCTACTGATAAGAAAGTTAGTCTTCGCTGATAACTTTCTTTATTAACTTATTGTTCTATTCTCGCTCGGTATCTTTAATCAGGTCGCCATCGTCTTGTACTTTGTCTTTCTTATCGTTACAGCCCATCATTTTCATCATCATGAACATCATTGCACCGCAGAAAATCAACTGGATGGCTATTCCACTGAAAGCGGCAAGCGTAAAGTTACCAAGAAAAAGAAAGTACGCTACCACTATTCCTAAACACAGGGCACAAAGTATTTTACATAGCTTTTTAGTGTTCATTTTCATGGTGATACTAACCTTTATATTATTGATTTATTAACTTAGTTGTACTTTTATGTTCAATTTTTCTGCTATACGTTGTTAGTTGCCCACGCTAGCAGTCCATCATTTTCACGCCTGAGCTTTTAATGGTTGTCATTACCTTAGAGTGCATACCTTTACCAGCCAATTCCTGTGTAACAACAACATCCATAGCCGTTTGTGGTATGTCATTTACCTCTACAACACCCCATACACCACCTTTCTGCGGCATAACGTCGATGATGAGAAAATTTGCAAAAGCTAAACCTACTAATACCGAGACTCCAAAAAGGAACATTGTAATTGTCTGGTTCATAACATTACCTTCTTAGGCGTTTTAATCTAATGTCTCGATGGTATGGAAAGAGCTTAATCCTTACCGTTACTGGAAGGTCAAGGGTAAAAGATAAAATAAAAATCACGCTCTTATAACGTGAAAAAAGGCTACCTACTAGCAGCCTTTCTATGATTTACACATCAGATCTTATGGTGAAAAAATCAACTTTGTCTATTCAGACCGGTTGGTTCCACATCCATATTTTTCTTGGAAAAATGCCAACATGCCACTCGCTAAAGAGTTCTGGTGCTTCGCTTTATTCTGATAATACCAATAGACGAAATCCCATCTAAGTTTGTCTAGCCAATTGAGCTCTTGTGATATACAAATATCATCCGTTTTACTTGCAACAAGAGCCTGAGCATATCCTGCAAGATACAACTCACACCAGACCTCATATTCTGCACCATCTCTGGCATCAGCCTCACCTTCAAGACAAATTTCAGCAAACTCTTGAAAGTTCAAATGACCATTTTTATGAATAGACTCTGCATTTAGCCCAGAACTCAGCGACAACAAAATAGTCAGACTCAATGCTTGAAACCACGAAAAAAATACTTTAACTTTCATAATTCCTACTCAGTTAGCAAACAATCACCCTTTGCTATACGTTATTGCACCCGTATTACTTGACCTTCGCCTCAATTGCTTCTTGTACAGCCTTCTGGTGTTGCTCATTGTTCAAGAACCCGGGCTGAGAAACTTTGTTCCAAAACTCTTCATCTTGCTGTTTGCTATGGCAGCCTAGGCAAGTACCGGAACGTTCCATTTTGTCACGCATCTCTTTGGGCAGCGGACCAGCCAATGGCCAGTGAGAACCGACACTAACGATCTGACCTTCTTCACGATCGACGATCTTCGAAAGATCATGCTCAAGTTCAGGGATGGGTTGAATCTGAACTTTGGCTTCTTTAGGAATAACCTTACCTTGAGCATCTTTGAGATCAGCATAGTATGGCTTATTAATATTACTCATATACTCACCATCACTAATACCGTAACCCAATGTTTTAGGATCGCTATGGCAAGATTCACAATCTCTTGATTTCCGCCCAATGGTATGGGGCTGCACAGGAGAGTGATCTAACCCGTTGCCTTCAGGTGTACCCCAAAGTTTGTTGTGAACAACGGTATTTCCATCCTTATCGATAACGGTCGTTATCACCTGACACCCTGGCATTAATGGGGTTACCCTACCCTCGCCATTAATACCCAAAATTGGTGTTTCCCAACGTAAATACGAACGCGTTTCAGAAACCTTACCAGCCGATTTTAATCCTTTCGAACCTAATACTGCATCTGGTGTTAGGCCATCTTTGCCCACCGAATTCACATTCGCAATCCAGTCTGCATCTTGTTTTCCTTCAGAGTAATCAACGGTTATATGGCAGCCATAACATTGAGGTGCCCAATTGGCATGGCAGGCGTAACACTCCATACCTTCCATATGCTTATCAATGGCCATTTTTGCTACTTTGGCTGAAGGGTCTTTCCAAGTATCGGTGTCTGCAATTTGTTTTAATACCGGCACATTGAAATCTAAACCAGTAGCAGAGTGCACCACCACCTTATCGCCATCTTTAACGACATTACCGAGTGGATTCCCCCTTGCTGACAGCAAGTAACCATCACGTTTTTCATAAACTGTCGCCACCTTCATGAACTTCGGTAGTTTATGGGCTAAACCTCGTGCTTTATCATCGAGTTTACCGCCGAACTCTTCGCCATAACCTAACGGTAATTCCCAAGGAAATTGACTTGGTGTGCCGTGACAATCTGAGCACTCAATTTCAACCTGCGCCAGAGTTGTACCTGGAATATTTCCATCACCGTGCATATCAATAGAGGTATGACAATCCTGACATAGAAGCCCACCAGAAGGATTACCTTCTCGGCTTGGGATCTGGTGATGCACATCAGCTTCAATTTCAGTGTAATATTTTCCATGCAGGCTTTCTTGCTTACCACCCGTTGGGGTATACGGACTTCCATAAGGAAACTCCATTATCCCATTAAAGCTTGGGCCAACCCGCTTTCCGCGATTATGACAACTACGGCATGTTTCAGACGGTATTCCCGACCATGTGAGCCCATTATGAGTGATCTTTGATTTACGCGTTGCCTGCATTTTATGAACAAGTAATTTCCCTGGCACCGTTTTATCTATTGTGGGATCTTCTCCCTCATATAAACCTTCAACGCCATAAGGAACATGACATGATGAACAGCCTGTACCACGGAAATCACCGCGTCGTTGTGAACCACTAACGCCAACATGGCAACGCTGACATTGCTGTCTAGAATATGTTATACCAGCAAGGTTGGGGTGGTCGGGAATATCATCAACATTTACATCTTGAACTTGTGATAATTCAATGGGGAATTGATCAGGGTGCTGTTCAGCAAGACGAGTCATATATTTTTTATATGCTGGAGTACCTATATTGGGAACAGGACCATCTTCATCTTTAATATCATAATTTCCCAAGTTAGAATTATGATCATTAACTATTCCCCAGCTCCAAAGGTTACCTTGTAATTTACCGGCTTCAGTACCCATGAGCGATTTTTTTACTCGATCTACATATCCAGCATGGCATAGACCACACGTTTTATCGGCTATCCAAATACTGCCGGGATCAGGGTAAAAATGCTGAGCGCCCCCTAATTCAACCAGTAATTCAGGGGAGCCAGCGTGCGCTTTTTCTTTATCTTTAGCTGTTGGGTCTCCCCCATGACAGACTGTACACCCTTGCTTATCAAAGGTTTTTGACATTGCAGTAATAGCCAGAGTCATCGGTCCTTCAGAAAAATCAGCTATCCCTTCATGGCAGCTTAAACAGCCAGTTAATTGACCAGTATTACTTGCATGAACATAAGGTAAAGAGAGAATTAGAATAAATAAAAAGCAACGCATAGCCCTATCGATAAGCTGAAACATAGTCGCTCCCGAATACTTTCGATGACAAATGACAACTTCATTTAATACTATACTAGAATCAAAATATCGCCTGAATATTACTTATTTTCGATTATCCATTGAAAATTAATTTATGTTGTCGGGGCTCAAATGAAATTCAAGTTATTACCCGCAAAGCTTTGGTCACTACCAAAAAAATGGTGGTTATTTGGAATTCCCATTGGTGGAATAATTACCTTTTTCGTCGGTATTATTTTCTGGGGTGGTTTTAATACCGCAATGGAAATGACCAATACAACAGCCTTTTGTGCCACTAGTTGCCATGAAATGCGGCAAGCTGTTGTTCCTGAATGGCAAAGAAGTGTGCATTATACAAATCGAAGTGGTGTACAGGCTGGTTGTCCTGATTGCCACGTGCCAGAACCATGGGTGGATAAAATGATACGCAAGATGCAAGCCTCTATGGAGCTTTATCACAAGATGGTAGGCACAATCGATAATATGGAGAAATTTGAAGAACACCGTCTTACTATGGCACGTCGTGTATGGAAGGCTATGCAGAAAACCGATTCTCGTGAATGCCGGAATTGCCACCAATTACAGCATATGAACCCTGACGTACAACAAAAAATGAAGCACGAGTTCTTGTACGGTACGGCACGTACTTGTATAGATTGCCATCGAGGCATCGCACACCAGCTGCCTCAAGGCTTGTTTCCCGATGAAGTGCCCATGGTCACCCCACCCGATCTCAATCTAGATCTACCACCGCTTGATAGTGATGACCTGTTGAAACACATTAAAGACATAAGTAATAATTAATCAATACCGAATGCCAAGGAAGGCTGACACCAGCCAGCCCTATTGTGGATTCTTCAGGGTGATGTAGCCCTTACGAAGGAGGTTGGTTGGCAATGTTATGCGTAGCCAAATACGCTTTAGCTTGATCACGCCCCATGTATTTACCCAAGGTTTTTTCGGGTACTTGCGCCAAATTCACCACAATCAAACCATCTAAAGCATCATTAAATGCAGGATCGACATTGAAGCACACCAACTTACCTTTCAAACCAAGATACTGACGCAGTAATACTGGCAAACCCCGACCTTGTTCTAACCGGCTTAACACTTTTGATAACAGCTGCACATCACCCAACGCAGACAGCATATCGGTATGCCAGAAGGCCTGTCCATCGCCTTTCAATGGTGTAGTGGCATTCACTAACGCCGCTTTGTCGTTGTCATAATGATGAACGGTTAAGGTAGATGCCATAAGATGACGCGCTACCAAACTGTAGTCATTACTAATGCTGACAGGGCCAAACAAATGGGTGTACTGCGGGTGACGAGAAACAAACGTCGCGATGCCTTTCCATAACAGTAGTAAAGCACTTAAACTACGCTGATACGGCGCGGCGACCACAGAACGCCCCAACTCTATCGATGTACCTAACTGATTGATAAACGCTTCATCATAATTAAACAAGCTACGCGAATATAAACCGTCGATACCTTGTTTCTCGACCAACTCATCCACCAGCCCCATACGATAAGCACCCACCAACTCGTGACGGGTGTTATACCATACAATAAGTTGGTGATAATGCGGATCATAGTCATCCACATCGCACGCAAACCCAGTGCCCTCACCCACCGCACGAAAGCTGATTTCACGTACTCGTCCTATTTCTTGCATCATCATTGGAATCACAGCAGATCGCACGCAGTACACATCGAAATCCCCTTGTGTTAACAGGTGACAACTCGGCTCAAGCAAATCCATTTCAGCTTGCAACACAGCAGGGGGAATAGCCGCAATCACGGGTTCACCAGCGATTTCAGTCTCTGACTCACAAGCGACGGATCCATGAGCCTTAGATTCGTAGGCAATAGATTCGTGGGCTGTAGATTCATGGGTAGTGGATTCGTGAGGTGTTGGGTTATTGATTAATGGCTGAGTATTGTCACTGCTTTGTAACGGATTATTCGCACTCAATAAATAGGTATTGAGTCGCAGGTAGTTCACGACTTTCTGGTCGCGATCTAACACTTTCAATTCAGAAAAAGGAATTGCATCACCAATGGCGATCGACATGGTTTGATTGTGCTTATTCAGCAACTCACGCCCCAGCAACAAGGTACGCAGCATAGGGTGAATAGTTCCAGCCCTGTAAAAGGTTTTACTATTGTGACCGTCAATAAAAATCGGCACTGTGGTCGCTTGGCTACGTTTAACCAATTTAGCCACCGAGCGACTCCATGCTTTGTCGATCAAGCGGTGTGGCATAGCCTGCACGTCTTCGGCAGAATCTAACGCAGCTTGATAGGTCGACACTTCGCCTGCTGGAAAAATCAGTAGTAATCCCCCTTCGGCCAAATGCTGATGAGCTTCTCGCATTGCTTTTATATTGGCTTTAATGGCCTCTTTGCCTTCAAACACGTCTACTGCAATAAACAACTCACTGATTTCAGGTAAACGCTTTAAATAATGATTTGCCAGCACTTTAATGTCATTACGTACATGCCCCAGTAGTTCTGCCAGCATCACGCCTTCTATCGCGCCCAGAGGATGATTCGCCACCACAACCGTTGCGCCATTTTGCGGAACATTCTCTAAACTGCCTTTAGTAACTTGATACTCAATACCCAGCACATCGAGGGTATAACGCATGAAAGCATGAGCACTTAACCCTGCTGGTCGCTGCTGATATAGCGCATCAAGTTGGCTTAAACCTGTCGCCCATTCTGCAACAGATTCCCCTAAACCAAAGGGGGTTACGCGCGGTAAACGAAACGGACTGCTTTGCGGATTCATACGGCACCTCCATTTTCGGTATCAGTGCCACCAGAATGCCCCTGTAGTTTTTGTGGCAAACGATTTAGAAAGCGATGCAGAAAATAATGTACAAAACCTTGTGGCTGACGACTATCACGCACAACAAGTACAACGGCTGATAGCCAAATCAAACACGCCATGCCAAACAGTAAACCGCCGTCTGTGCCTATCATCTGCCCTGCTGCGTTAAATTCTGGCATCACAATACCCAGCGGTGTAAACAGGTGGAAAAATATCGCGCCAGTCATAATTCCTATCGCCATCACAGCACCAACACCATGAAAGCGAGTAAACAACAGTACAGCCGCAATCAACTCTGCTGTACCAATCAAATAACCGCCATACGCACCAAACCACGTAAAGCCAGACCACCCCGCCAACGATAATAATGCAGGGCGTGAAGTCGCTGTCGGTGTTGTTATATTCATAAGTAGTCCTTCTCTTTTTTGGGCATATGTATACCCCTCGCCCATGTCGATATGGCGATCAATAACAATAAATGTGTGTTAGTTAGCGTGCTATTTCTTAGTTTTTATGAATAAATTTTTTATTAATAAGCTTTATTCATAGGTACTAATTAACTAATAACGCTGGCCAGTTTTTATCGCCCATTGTAATAAACCCTGAAATATCTTGCTCCCAACGTTGCTTAATCTTCTTGTCATAATTGAGGTACAATTTAGGCGTGTTGTCAGAATCTTTTACAATAGTCCACTGCAGTGGATCACCCGGAGCACGGTCGTTCTTCGCCGCTACAGCCCAAGCGCAGAACCCACCGTATTGCGGGGTATATTTATCTGGGTTCTTCACAAACAGCTCACGATTTTGTTTAGATGAAAAATACCAATCTGCGCCTTTATATTCAGTAATGTAGGCGCTGTCCCCTTTTACAGGTTTACCCTCGGTGAAATAAGCCACAGTGTCGTAACCATCTAATGCTTTATTACTAAAGAATCCGGTATAAATAGCATCACCAGCTAATACAGTTCCACTCACGAATAATAAAAGTAATCCCATTAATGCTTTCATATATTCCCTTTCCTCACAAAGGCATAAGCTTAACGTTTAATGCTTATTACGTAATATATTAAATAATGAGTTCTGCTGGTGCAGTAATCATCTTCCTGACTAATAAGAACGAGGAAGTCGGGTTTTTATTTCCATTTATTTTCCTTTTTTCACAACTTTCATCTGCACAAAGTGATCCGGCATGATAATTCATGGTTAATAATTGCGGGGTCACTTCAATGTGGGTGAAACTGACGGTATGCGCATCGTCGCGGTGCATACAGGCAGAAAGGTGGCTATGGTATGCATTGCGCTTAAATGCTAACGATTCATCTCTTTGCACATGGCTGGCATGAAACGCACGCAGCGATTCAGCCGTCAGCCCGTGTTCAATATAGCGCAGGTATTCACCTTGGCGGTGCGCTGTCACATTGTGCAAATCTACCCCCGATGACACCATCGGTGCTTGCGGTGTGATCGTCGAAAGCGAAATACCGTTCCAACACACACCCAGCACTTCGCCGTGTGACTGTGTTAACGCCGGATCAAACAGCATTAAACTGAAAGGCGCATAATGCAGTAAAGGCACGGTATCCAGCGTAGCTAATGCTTCATGTGCAGTGCGGCAATTGGCGAGCTGTTTGATCAATAACCCGCGACTGATTAACGGGTGTTGCGGCATTTTTCCTTGATAGAAATTCAACAAACACAACGATAAGCCGTGCTCGTTCATCGCAATCCAGCTGCCTCCCCCCAACGGATCTACCGGCATCACAAATTCAGTGCCCGTGTTATCAAAACGGGTTGGCGGCAAAGCTTCTGGTCGCCCTTTTTGCTCGTCACGGTTAAAGTATATTTGATAGCCCGAGGGCGTTAGCATCCAAGTTGCTGTACACATCAGGCTTGCCCTCGTAAGTAACTCGCTGTGGCGGGTGCTATACCAAAATCAGCGCTAACCTCGGCATTGCAATATAATGCCGACACGCGAATTAACGCATAATGATGAATCGCATGCGCTGCCACAAATATCAATTCACGTGCCATGCTCGACGTTAACTGCTCAGAATATTGTTGATGCAACGACACCTCGGTTTTCACTTCAACATGGCGGTAAATATCGCCACTGCGCAGATCCAATAACCACTGCTTAATGTGCTTTAATTCACGTAAAGCTGTTGTGCGGCATTCTTCAACAGGTGCCCCACGGCGGCGAAAGTCATAATCAATAATCCCTGTTTTTTGTTCATTCATTAGCGAGCAATACAAATCAAGACTATGGCGAAAATGCTCACCAATACTGCTGTTTACATACGGAGTGGCCACATGTTGATAATCGTCGTCACTCAAGGTGTCTAATAACGTAATGCCTTGTTCAATCACATCCACATTGCCTGTTACACAAGAATCTAATACATGTACATCCGATGCCAAAGGCGAAATACTGGGGTTACCGTGCGTTGCTGAGCTAGCTGGTATTGTCATAATTACCTCTTCTTATTCATTAAATTACAACGAGATTTAATCTGTCGCGGGATAATGTTCAACCAAGGCTTTCTCGGCACGCCACGTTTTATACAATGCCCATAGCGAGGGTGTTTTATGACCCGCTTTTCGTTGCAAATCACCTATTTCATACAAGGTGCGATACTGAACCAGCAAAGTGCTAAAAATCTCTTTCAATGGCGTATTCCGATCCCAAATATGGGCGGCTTCACTGCTGGCTCCGTTTATCTCAAGAATAGTCAGTTTTTCACCCTTCATCAGACTTTTAATGTCATGAAATTTCACATCTAACCGACCAAAATGAAAACCCGGTAAATCATCAAAAATATGATCAAGACGTTCGGCTAGCTGTTCTGTGATGTATTGATTACCATTGCGGAAAATACACCCTCGGCTGTGACTGCCCGCAAACGCCAAACGAAACTGGCACCCTTCGGTTAACACCCAATCCAATTTGTCTTGATGGCGCGGAAAATACAGGTGGCTAAGCTGCCCAGCTCGGGGATCATTTTCAATCAATTGCGCCAAGGTACTCGTACCATCGCCAACCACAAATGGGGTGTATTTCAACGTAATAGAGGTTACACGGCCTTTTTTCTCGCCGGGGTAACGAATGTAAAACACCCCTGCTTCGGCATCGTAAGGCACTTTTTCTTGCAATAAATAACGGGCACCCCGCGGGAAAGTGTGAATGTATTCCAGCACCCCTTCTTCGCTATCAAGCAATTGCACACCCACACCGCGGCACCCCATATCCGGTTTCGCGACGATAGGAAATTCGATACCTTCTTCTTGCATCGCCAACAACGCATCGTTCAACTGCATTGATTCAGGCATATCGGTACGCGTTAATGTAACAAAAGGCGATATCCATTTTTTCGCCTCTGAACCTGCCAACGCCAAAATATCATTCTTCGATTCACCGACCATGCCACTTAAGGCAATGCTAGGGTTGGCAATTAACGGCAACGCGAAATTGCGGTATTTCACCCCATGCCACAGGCTTTGTACTACCACAGGTGTATAGAAGAACCATGCAGGCCAGAACTCATAACGCGACACACTCACCCCCGAGTCTGGTTCCATTTCTGGCATACCAATATTCACCGGATTGACCGGCTCAATGATCGACAAATGCGGAGGATGCGAAGGCGCTCGTTCTGTAATATGCTCAGAAGTAAGAGGCTCTGATGAAAGAGCCACAGGCCCCGACGAACTAGGCTCAGGCGAAATCGGTGACTGCTGCAATACTGACTTAACTGTCATGGCTTTTAGCCTCTCTTCCCTAAAATTAAATATTCTTATCGTTATAAGTGTTATTACGATAACTGTTTCTTGCGTAGCCAAGTAACGACTACAAAAATGACGAGCGCTTCAATGACCGCTGTAGCCGACGTTTAACCGTGTGATTCGAGATAAGCAATATCAAACCCGCAATCGGAATCAGCCACCATTTGTATGCGCTGGCTTGCACCCATGCTTGGCTACCCAACAGATAAACAAGCGTAAATACCACGCTTGTCCATACTGCGGTTGCAGCAAGTACCGCGGTCAAAAATCGTAACGGATGCACTCTAAAAATACCGCACAAGGCATAACCCAACGTACGCAACCCAGGAATAAAGCGAATAATGAAAATATTGGCCTTAGTGTTACGTTGTAACCGACGTCGCACGCTGCGCATACTTTGGTTGGTTAGTATCGCGTAACGAAAGCCTCGCCAATATGACGACCACGCCCCAAGGTAATACAAGGCTAAATCGCCCGTCGCAATCCCTGCAAAAACAGCTAATACCGCAAGCGGCAACGATAAAGAATCATTAGCCGCGAGCACGGCAGCCGCAACAATCGCGATATCTTCCAGTAAGTACGACATCAGAATAATGGCGAAAAATAAGGTAAACGGTGCATCCCCTGCCCCAATTTGATAAACCCAATTCACGATCTTCTGTTCTGTCATCTTACTGCTCCTGCTTATTCACTTTTCATCCGCAATTCCAACGGCCTTACCTACAAGACCTACGCGCCAAGTAAAAAATTTCGTTTTAATTAAAAAATTTATCTAAATAAGGGATTTAAGGCAGTTACCCTGAGCACTGCGTTATTGGTATTGCGGGCATGACTCAGTATATAAAAATGATTTTTACGATTAACCTTCAAACCATAACAAATTAGTATCAATAACATGATCGATATCATTTGCATTAATGTTAGCGGTAGCTTACAAGCCTATTTTGTATTAATTACAATATATTATGAGCTAGAATGCTCAACAGTAAGCATACGTACTATTCCAAGTATCACGCTATGTCGGCTTTAAGTGGCTGTGCTATTACTGTGAAATATACGATCTTAGATCGTTGAATATAATGTTAGTGTTTTTAAGAGAGTTCACCGATATGTTTAGAAAAACCGTTGTTGGTTCGTTTTTGTATGTGAAGTCTTACAAAGAAGCATTATTTCGGGCAACTATTTTGCCAATAACTCTTTCATTAGTTTTAGAGTTTGCCTTTAGTTACATTAACAGCCAGCCTCTTCATTATTTGAATAACGTTTTTCTCACCGTTTTAAATGCAATTGTTGCTATTAATGTTCATAAAATCGTTCTGCATGGTGTCGATTCTGTACCTAAATGGGGAAGGTTTAAGTTTGGTAAAGTTGAACTCTGGTTTATTGGCCACTACGTTTGCTTGACGGCTGCATTTATAGCGATAACGTTTATGACTCGTTTTTTAGATTTAGCAGTAATTTTAATTATAGTGGCTTTTGGTGTAATCGCGTGTCGCCTATCTCTTGTATTTCCAGCAATTGCTATAGGTAAAGGTGTTTCTTTTCCATATGCATGGCACCTAAGTTCTGGGAAAGCACTATATATGTTTAATGTAGTTGCAATATTTCCAATTACTTTGGCTTTAGCCCTAGTGCCATTACAAACGCTTGGAATACCACAAGTGGTGACTAGTATCCTGAGCTATTTGGTTACTATTATCACAGTAACGTCACTTTCGTTAGCGTACAAGTTGCTAACTGAAGGTGAACTAAGCCAAAGAAACTAACAGGCCCCTCAAACAGACACATTACATTCGGCGGTTTTGGTATGGAGTTCAGTTTACTTTGTAGGGTAAGCGTGGCGCAACTTATGTTAGACGTTATAAGCTTCTCTTTTTGTCGGCCATTTCAAAGTATGTGCGATTAATTACTTGTAGCCTGTACAAAATTTCTACTTATATAGCTTTCCTATGAAAAAACATTCACGTAGCAAGTCCATAGTAATTATTTCAGCAATCTTTTTAGTACTTGGGTTTGTATTGTTCAAACTTGACGTATTGGGATTAGTTCCGATTTTTGTCATCGTAATCTCATTCTTCATGCTAGTGGTTCATGGTTTGCTCCACTTGTCAGGCCGTAAGGATGGAAATGTGTTTGAAGCGTACCAAGAAGCAGCTAAGACGAAAGGAGTAGCACTAGAAGCTGGTTTGAGAAATAAAAATGACTAGCTAGAAATCTAAATACTTAGAGTACGCTTATAGTAAATGTAAACAAGATGATACGTTATACTCAGCTTTTTTGTATAACATATACAGACATACTCTTAGACAGTTCGCATCAGTAAGCAAAAATTAATTTTAAGGTCATTTATTTTTTACTAATGAGCATTAATTTCAACCTTTAAAATGAGATGAAAAAATGAAAGAACTGCAATTTTTTACAAATGATAAAGCGTTCACTTATATTGATGTAAGTTCACCAACATTTGAAGAAGAGAAAAAACAACTGTTAATGCAAGATTTCGTGGTGAGTGGTGACAGAATTAGAGCCGATACAATTGATAGTGCGATTGATAAACATAAAAATAGTTCGGGTGATCGAATGAAAGAGTATGCCGTCTTCAGCTTAGTTGCAGGGTTATTTGGCGGAATTTAGTAACCATATTACAAGTAATCAGGGCGATGACTACACTTATCGATGCATACACTAACAACCAGCACCTGCTTACTGTTAAAGTGAGAACTACTGTTTAACTGCTCCGCGGTTCTTGGGTGGTTCCTGTTACGAGTTTTCTATTTTAAATAGACTCGGGGAGAGTTCATGATAAATATACGTAAGGTTACAGACAATTTAGTAATAGTATTAACGACAATTTTTTCAATGATGGTTATGGTAATAATCGCCGAAACAATCTCTGAAAAAAGTCATGTCTTAGCACTGTTGATGTTTTTTGTTTTACCAATTGGGTTTAATATCATATTAACAAAAACCTTTGAATTTATGTATTGGAATACTAATCAATAGACTGAGTTGTATCTACTCATTATAAACCACTACCAATATTAAGCACGAGCATGAAAATATCAAGTGTATGGCGCTCGGTTTCGAAAAGAGGAGTCATCATTGCAAGAATTAATAGATCAATATACAGGTGTAGACGAAGATGGGCGTCTTACTAGGCAGTTCATTACTCAGATGGAATTTGATACGACAATGCATGCATTGAAGGAGTATCTTACACCTGAAATAAAGGTAATAGAGCAAGGTGCTGCGACGGGACGGTACTCTCTCAATTTTGCAAAAATGGGTTGTGATACAACTGCGATCGAGCTCGTACCTGATCAAGTTAATATCTTAAAACGCAAAGCAACAGAACAAGGTTTAACACTTTCAATTTACGAAGGTAATGCTTGTTCAGTTCCTTTTGTTGAAAGTGATTCACATGACCTTTGCGTTATTCTTGGCCCATTGTACCACCTGCAAACACAAGAAGAGCGAGACCAAGCTATTTCAGAAGCCCATCGAATTCTAAAACCAGGTGGTGTTTTAGCTGTTGCCTATATCTCGCGTTATTTTGTGGCAGGTATGTTTGCTCAGCAATTCCCGCAACTTGTTACTCCTGAGGTTTTATCCACACTCTTTGAATCTGGTTTGGTTCCAAATAAGTTAGCCGATAGCTTTTTTAACGTGGGTTACTTTGCTTCTCCATCTGAAATGGAACGCCTTGTAAGTGAACATGGTTTTACTAAATTGCGCCATGTAGCCACTGATGGCTTTGGACGTTACATCTCGTCAGGCGTAAATAAATTCACTCCAGAACAATATAAAACGTGGTTGAGCTACCATCTAAAAACGTGTGATGAACCATCTCTTTTAGGTTCAAGTAATCATGGCTTGGTGATCGCTAGAAAAGCCATTTAAAAACATTAAGTAACACGTTTTACTCCGCAGTTTTGGCATGGCGTTCTGTGTGCTTGGTTAGTGTAAAATTTGAACATCAAGCAACGTGCTTTGGAATTATGTTATTTTGTGGTAACTCGTAAGTTGCAGGCGTTAACTGCAGAGGAAATATGGACGTTTCATTAGTTACAATCGATGAAGATGGTCACTTTGGCTATAATAAATCGCAGTTCGATATTTAGTGGGAAAGTGAATGTCACCTCCCCTATTTTATTTATGTTGATCAGGAATTAGCTGGTTTTGTCTTGATCCGAAAGTATCCTTCAGATCCATCGATTAATGATATCGAACAATTTTTTGTGCTACGGAAATTCAATGGAAAAGGTGTTGGTAAAAAAGCGTTTAAGTTGATAACACAATTAATATCGGGTAATTGGCAAATTCGGGTGCTAATAGAAAATTCTCGCGCATTACATTTTTGGAAATCCTCAGTCTCGAATATAGTAGGACAAAATTACACACTGTCTAAAGGTATTGATATTGATCTTTTAATGTTCTTCATACGATTTGAAGTAACCAGTTAAAGGTCATGCTGGCTTTAAATAATAAAATCGCTGAGTTTTTCATCAACCACTGGTATGGCACTACACATTGACAACATCGAGTATTTATTGAGCAATGCAGATGGTATTTGAATATCACGCATCTTATTTTCAATCTTTTGTGTTTTTGATGAATTCATTAGATCAGAAGGTAAGGTACGTGTCTACTTCATGAACTACAAAGGTATTTTATGGGGATTCGTAAGGGTTACATAAATAGTTCATAATTGAATTAACTCATTGATATTTAGCTTTATAGTTTGTTTTTTGTTCAAACAAAAGTGTTCTGCATGCGATAAGTTGCTTTTATTCAACTTCTCTCATATTGATGATACTATTAAACACTTGATTTGTTATAAGTTTTTATTATGAAAGAGTTAATTACTTTATCGTTTATACTCCTGTCTCTTACTGGTTGTGTTACGAAGAAAATTCCTGTTAATCCAGCTGCAAAAAACATATCTAAAATATCAGAGCATTCGGTTAATTTTCTTAGATGTGAATTGCTGAAAACACATACAATACAAGGTGCGCATCCCAATAATATTGAACCTGAATTAAAAAATGTGACTTATAAAAGTGGCGGAAATCACTTTAGTATAATTGAAGTTTTAGATACGAAGAAAAAACGCCCTTCAAGTGTTGTCGCTGCAATTTACCAATGTGGTAAGAGTTCAGACGAGGCTAAAGTCTCATCGGAAATGACGCAGCTATTGCCGGGTGCTCATATGGTTAAGGCCATATCATTTGCAGAAATTGAAAATTCCACATGCAAACTTATTGGTTCACATTTTGTTAAAGAAACGTCTCCTGAGGCTGTTATGACTAACTTGGCAAACGAGACCTATATGATGTCAGGTAATCGTTATCAAATAACGAAGATAATATCGATACAAGATGGAGATCCTACATCGGTATATGCTGATATTTACCGATGCAAACATAAAAGCGCACATTTCTGATTTAATCTTTTTGAGAAACATATTAAACCAAGTATTCACGTGCTTGGTTTTTTTGTGATCGGGTAGCCGAGGGTCTTTAACCCTCCCCCTACACCACCCATCATGCGGGCCTGCAATGGGTGGTTCAAATAGACCCTGATATTTCAGGTAAGCATTCGATAATGCTTACTGAATTCCAAGTGTTTTAACTACGTGGCTTTGTGTTTCGTTAACCATTAATTTTAAGCGCTCGCGGAACCCACATAATTTTACGCAGTTATTCTTGTTATGGGTGTTATCAACTATGGCTCGCAAAACTGTAAGCCGATGAAAAATATGAGATAATCTTAAGGTATTATAGCCAAACACTGGTATCTAAATGATGTGCAGTGTTGGTTAAATTTAATATTTGATGATAAGGATTTCATATGTTTAAGCAATTACTAATGGCGGGTGGGCTGGCCCTTTTTATGACTGGCTGTGCAAGTGTACCAATGGCTGATTCATCAAAAGACGCTGAATTAAAAGGATTTGAGGCTCCATCTGATGTCGCTGGAGTTTACATTTATCGAAATGAAACACTTGGTGCTGCTATTACAATGGATGTTGACGTTAACGATAAGCCATTAGGTAGCACCGCAGCGAATACATATCTTTATACAGAATTACCTGAAGGCAAGCATGTAATTAAATCAGAAGCTGAAAACACTTCGACACTCGAGGTTGAGGTTGCTAATGGCCGTATATATTACATATGGCAAGAAGTAAAAATGGGGATTATGTCAGCTCGTAGTAAATTACAACAAGTTGATGAAGCCACGGGACAAGATGGCGTAAATGAATCAAAGCTTGCAGTTTCAAATTATTAACAGCTATTCAATAACAAGTAGCGTGTACAAGTTGAGCGCTACTTGCCATAACAGACAATAAACTGGACACTATTACTTAGCCGTTTAGGTAATTATTACGGTTATCAGGTTAAGTGTGTTGAAAATAAGCAACGCCGTATAGAGTCCAATAAAACTCACTGAAGTCACTCTGAATCCTACATCTGAGGTGACTTGGGTATATAATAGTGCTACTTATTACAAGCGTTAGAAGTCATTGGGTATTCATAAATGAATAGTATTGATCTATTTGTAAAAAACTGGGGTAGTAAAAACTCCATGATTCCAATAAATAATCATGACATTGAAGAGCTGGAATCAAAATTAAATGTTTTGTTACCTGACTCATACAAATATTTAATATCTACATATGGCTTGGTTCACACTCCAAATGTGTTAACTAAGATTTGTGATTTAGGCTCCGATATTTCTGAAGTACAAGATTTTTTAAGCCTAGAAGATGTATTTTCACTATCAAAGTTATATGAAATGAGCGGTATGCCAAAAGGGCATATTTTGTTTGCATCTGATTGTAAGGGAAACATGTTTTGTTTCAAACTTGCCGATTGTGCAAGTAAGCAAATAGATGTACCCGTATGGTTTTTTGACCATGGCCTTTGCACCGTTAAAAAAGTCTCTGATTCTTTCACCGACTGGCTAGATGAGTTCAATGAACTTTAAAACATAATGCGAACAGAGCATGTGATCAGAGCTTCGTCCGGAGTTGGTATTATTAGATTGCTAGGCAATTATATGCCTAGCTAGTGCCCATACGTACTATCGACTACTTTTAGTTACAGATGTAAACTTTTGCTTAGTTAATAACTTTTATATACATAAAGATATCATTAACATCACTTTCAGATAGGGTATTTTTAAAAGCTGGCATTACACCACCTTGCCCATTATCACCATTCAGGACAGAGCTGATTAACTCACTTTTGAAGCCCAAAGGATTAGTTAATTCATCGTAGATGTCATCTGGGCTAATAGTCAGTGTATTGGCAGCAATACCATCCCCTCGCCCTTTTAAGCCGTGGCAAACAGCGCAATTAGTAATAAATTTTGATTTCCCATTCGTTAAATCTGGCGTACCAAACTGATTATCAGTAAAGTATTTTACTCCAAGAAAACCAGTTATTCCAACGATGATCAAGACAACTGTACACCACGTAATTTTTTTCATATTTGACACCATATAAGCCATTTTTTAAACACTTTATACAGTATATCATGTCGAAAAAATGTCAGAGCATGATCCTGCAGATAGTTGCCACCTACGTCAGTTACCACACAAACCCATAAGCCTTGGTAATCAATACCGCCCACAACATTAAAATATGTTATTCATCTCACTAAACGCGTGAATTAACATGTGTAGAGTAAATGCTCTTTTTGATTTTTAATCAGTGGCTTAATAATGAATCTATTAAAAATATCAACAATCATTCTTGCCGGATCACTTCTGTTTGGTTGTGCATCTCCGGCAAAAGTAGAAAACATGAAGGTTGACGAGTCTGTCAATATGTCTTTTGATGAAGGCTTAACCAGTTCAATTGAAGTTAATAAAGTTGGGGGCGGAGAAGACACGAATCCAATGTGGACATCAGAAATAGGCAATAAAGAATTCGAAGCTGCTTTAAAAAGTTCACTAAAATCACTCTACTTGCTGTCGGATAATAGCCTACCAACTTACGAACTATCAGCATCACTAATGGAAGTTGAACAACCTACATTTGGGTTAGATATGGAAGTTACTTCATCAATTAGATACGTTTTGGTTGAGAAGAGCAGTAATAAAATTATATTAGATGAAGTAATAAAAGCTCCTTATACTGCGACATTTGGTGATGCATTTAGTGGTGTCGAGCGTTTAAGAATGGCGAATGAAGGTTCTGCAAAAACCAATATAACTAATTTTCTTGATAAACTTTCAATGTTAAAAATAGACAAATCGAACATTGAACTCATCACTAAATTATAGAAAGTAAGTTATAGCTATTAAATCAAGGTGATACGCCACAGTAGGCAGCTTTAGTATGTAGTTCATCGCTATTTGCTAGCTTCGTCGGCGTACACCTTTGCTTGGGAATAATAGAGCAAGGAAAATGAAAGTTACTTGTCATTGTGGAAACATTCAAATTACTGCTTCTATACACGCCAAGTGAAGTGGCAAGTTGTAACGGTTCTATTTGTCGTCGATACTCTGCATCGTGGGCTTATTATGTTCCTAAAGACATAGAAGTTCTATTTACAAAAGTAAAGTCAGCTTTCTATATCTGAGGAAATAAAGAAGTTGAGTTTCATCGATGCAATCTGTGTAGTTGTATAACCCACTACATCACAATGCCTAAATGTGATAAAAAAATTACGGCAATAAACATGTGTATGGCAGAGCACTACATTCTAGGCAATATTCCAGAAAGAAAAGTAGATGATACAATATACTAATTTTCTAATAGAACGCTAAACATATTTAAGGAAGCTTTAGTGAAACAGGTTATTCTCTTTCTATGTCAGGGTGTAGAAGAATACGAAGCAAGTGTATTTACTGATGCGCTTGGCTGGACGACAACATATGGTTTAGAACCTATTAAATTGGTGACTGTTGGTTTACGTTCAAAAGTAAAATGCGCATGGAATTTTACGATTGAACCTGAATGTCAGTTAAGTGAAATAGACATTAATGATTTCGATGCTCTGGCAATTCCTGGTGGCATGAGTCGTGCTGGGTTTTATGAAGATGCATACGATGAAAGATTACTGTCATTAATCCGTAATTTTGATTCGCAAGGCAAGCTAATCGCTTCTGTTTGTGTTGGTGCGTTACCCATTGCTAAAAGTGGTGTGCTTAATGGTCGTAACGGCACAACTTACCATTTAAGTGAAAAGCGTCAGGCTCAAATGAAAGAGATGGGGGTAAATATCATCCAACAGCCTATCGTTATCGATAAAAACATAATCACCTCTAGAAGCCCTTCAGCCGCAATGGATGTTGCTTTCGCTGTTGTAGAAAAGCTCACATCAGCGACTAACTTAAATCGCATTAAAGAAGGCATGGGATTCATTGAAAATGATACGAAGTAAAGAGTTGTACCTGTTTTGACGTAAACACGCAAATAACATCAACCCATATTACTACTTCGCGCACTTGTTCAAAGTGCTACCGACGCGATCCCCTCAAGACGACCTGACCGATCTCATGCCGTGAGTCTGGAAATAGATGAGGCCTCACTGCTTAATTAGACGCTTATGAAAGGATCACTCAAGTAGAAAAAGTAGATCCAGTGCGTTGGATCACATTTGAGCTGTCAACCGGGGGGCTGGTGAAATCGGTTAGTTTTCGAATTGATTCAAGTAACCAACGAATAGTGAATGATGCACGGTAGATTATAAAATAAATCCGATAGGTATTAGCACTAGTGTCATTACAGTATTAAAGGAAAAGGCTGGGTCATCATTTTTAATGATCCAGCCTTTTTGATATTTGAGGAGATTGATAAAAAATAGTTATAGCGAAGAGGTTTTAAAGCCAGCACCTTTCCACGCAAAAATACCGCCAGGGTAACGATAGACATTGGTGTAACCGAGTTTCACCGCCCAAGCAGCGGCGTTATGGCTACGGCTGCATTTCACGAACCCACAGTAAAAGACCAAGGTCTTACTCTTGTTTTCACCGAGAAGCTGGGTGAAATCCTCGACTGATTGCTGGTCGGTTAATGCAGAGTCCCATTCCGGCATATTAGGGATCGGAAACTCGAACTGCTTAGCGCTTGGGATATGCTCTTTCTTGTAGCTGTCTTTGAACGGCATTGCATCGACAATCATCACATCGGTATCTTGTTCGATGAGTGCTTTGAGTCTGTTAGTGTCGATAAGCAGGTAGTCGCCGGCAAGGGTTTCATTATGAAGTTTGATGGCCACTTGCTCTGTCTCTACTTCGGCTTTGAATTTACCGCCAAACAGGCCTGCATTGGCACTAAACGGTAAGGTTAACAATGCACTGGCAAGAATAAGAATGTTGAGTGAAAAACTGCGTCCGGTACGCAAGAATGAAAGCGAGTGCAAAGATGCCTTGTTTTGTCTCATGATTGTATCCTTATGAAAATAGGCTTGTTCCACCACATCACACTGTTGGTGTCATAGCGCGGTGGTTTGCCAAGTTATTGAAATAATAAAGTGCTGCTGAAACAATAAGTACTAGCAGCATAATGAAAAATTGTGGCTTAAGTGTGCTGTAGACAGTTGACTGAAGCGAACCCGGCAGGTAGCAGCCGCAATCAAAATGTAATCCTTGATAAAGGGCAAGTCCCAACAGGGCAATGTGCATGCAGAAGGCAGCAACAACAGGAAATAAGGTTGTAATGCCAAAGTAGGCGGTGAGTGCGCTAATGCCAAGCACTAGTGGTATGACAAAAGCGATTGGTTCGGCATACATAACAGGGACGATACCAGTATCGCTAAGTAGCAATCTGGTGTGTTCCGCTAAGAAAAACCCTTTGGTCGTGAGTGCTGCAGCGCACATCAGTACAAAAGAGGTAACAAAAAGATGGAAATAGCCTCTCGTTTTCATAAATTGATCGCTTCCTTTTGTATTGTCCGATTCTTGAGTCGCCGAATAAACAGCCAAAGATCTAATCTGATCTGTTTGGTTTGAATTCCTTAAACTAGGCTGTATGTGACTTGCAGTTGAATCTGAAACTTCCTGCTTACATCAATAGCGCCTCAGCTCTCTACCCCAATTCTAAGTATTATTGGGCAGATCCATGTTGTTTATAAGCCAGACTTGTCTTTCTGTCCTTGGGGCTGATTGGGTAACCACAAGTGGGATTCAAGTAACGATAAGTAACAAAGTGCTTATAATACCTTACCAGCAGCGCATGAACCTTGATGCAAGTAGCGAAAATACGCTCTTATTCTGTTATCGAGAGCTAGAACTTGTTGAAAAATATAAAAAATGATCAAGGGGGAAAGTGAATCATCAAAGGCGAATGGCAGAGTTGTTGCAGATTATGAATAGATAAAAAGAGTTAACGGATATAGAAGAACTTAAATAGACATCTATATTTACGTGTTCAATAACTACTTGCTTACCGATAAAGCTCAGCTACCTTAACTATGCTTATATGATCGAGTTTCTGAACTTGAAAATAGATGAGGCCGAATAAGACCTCACTGCTTAATTAGACGCTTACGTTTTAACTATGCTTTGACTACTTTATTACGTCCCATTCTTTTTGCCTGATATAAAGCAAAGTCAGCTCTTGATACTAACTCTGATATTGTTTCTTTATTTATATACTGAGCAACACCACAACTGATCGTCATTTTATCAATAGAGGGGAAATTATAGTTTTCTATTAATACTCTCAACTTTTCTGCAAAAACGAATGCTTCATCCAGATTGGTATTACAAGCAACAATGAGGAATTCTTCCCCTCCCCAGCGGCTAGCCACATCGGTTATTCTGGTGTTTTCTTTTAACAATTGTGCCAAGTGAATGAGCACATCATCACCCACTAAGTGACCGTAGGTATCATTAATTTTTTTGAAAAAATCAATATCAAAAATGATGACTGAAAAGTCACTTTGATATCGTTCACAGCGAGAAGATTCAGACGATAATACAGATTCTAATTTATAGCGATTATATAACCCGGTTAAACTATCAGTAATTGACAGTAACTCTATATTTTTCTTATCTGTAATATTTTGAACTATCGTTGTGAAGCCATCAATCATACCATTTGCATTAATATCTGGTGTAATGAACTTATGTACCCATAAGTCATTCCCCTCTTTGTCTGTTTCTTTGAGCTCACCTTCCCATACTTTTCCGGTCAGAATAAGTGCTTGTATCTCATCATAAGCTTCTAAAGAGGTGTCATGGTGTCGTAAATCACGTTGTTTTTTGCCAATCACTTCATCAGTTGCATACCCAGTCGTTTCGGTAAAACACATGTTTACTTGCTTGATAACCCCGTCTCTGTCTGTGTTTAGTATCATTACGTGTTTATCAATAACCGCAGCGTTCTTTTTGATTTTATCGTAAGCTTCAGACAGTTTTAACTGTAAACGTGAAGGCATAATACTTGCGAACCAAGAAAGAGGAAAAGATACCGCAAGTACGGTTAGTGCAATAAGTAACGCCGAGAGAACATTTTTATTCTGCATTGTCTGTATTACACCTGATTTTGGTGTAAATATAATTTTTAGATTATCTTTATTTCCAAACAAATCACCCAAGGAGTATGAATAAACTCCCGGGCCATAAAAAGTTTTAGATGTAAGTATGTTTGATGCTGAATTAGGGAAAATACCATTCAAGTCTTTCAAGGATGGGAAATATTCACTCCACGACTGACTATTATCTGGATGATGAACAATATCGCCATCACCATTAGCTAAGTAAATATTGAAATTTTCAGAGAAAGACAAGAAATTTATTGTTTCGCCAAACAATAAATTAACGACAACAACGCCATGGAATTGATCATTAATAATCAACGGTGTTGCAACTCTAAACGTCGGCTTTAATGGTCGTTCTATTTTTCCATGTTCAACATTTAGATCAACATTCGAATACCAATATTGATTTTCTTTTAAAGTTGCAGTCTCTTTAAAGTAATATCTTTCTTTTTTATCTTGTAGGTTATCATCTGAAATAATATCCAACTCATCAGTGGAACTATCCCTTTCTATTCTTATCACTTCCTTTCCTGTTCTATCGATATAACGCAGCTGCATTACATCTTTATCAGAAAGAGCCAAAGCATAGAAAAGGTTCGTTGCATTTATTTTATCATTCGATAGAACAAATTCTTTTGTCAGATCACTTTTAACTATCGACGACAGTAGTATTTCACTATTTTTAATGTAACCAGATAAGTAATCTCGTTTAAAAGAAACTTCAGATTTAGAAATGTCATGAAGCGCTTCATCAAGATCAACAAAGCTAATTTTATAATTTATAAATGATGTTACCAATGCGACAATTACACCAAAAGCCAAAAAATACAAGGTTAACGTTAAACGATAAGGATGTTTTAGATTAAACATTTTTCTCACTCATGGAGTAGCACTTACGCTGCCAGGCTGCAAAATATCACAATGAACCGTTAAAAAAATGTGACTTTTCTAGGTGTTATTGTAAATAATCAGAGCTAGCCAGTAATCAACTTAAAATTACGAGAAAATCTCTTCAACATCGAAGAGGTGGATCTCTCCTGCACCATAGTTTTAGATTCATTATGACGAAACCAGAACAAGTGCACACACTAACAGCCAGCAGTATACGCAAGCATTCACAAACATTATATAAATCGTATGGTTTAATTAATAACGACATGCTTTAAATCAATAGATTACTCAATAGTTAAATACATCATTTAAAATATAGGTTATCGCAAGCATCAATGAATCAACTCTTGTATACAGTGAGTGTACTCAGTCGCTAACCTTCAATTATAAGTCCTTTGAATTAATAACATGATCAGCATCATGTGCTGTGATAAAGCAGGTAAAGTTTCACACACACCCTGTATCATTTTATAGGCATAAAGCGCTAAGATAACCTATCCCGTATGATATCTGGCTATAAACATCATTTTTATAATTTGAACTTAGCCATTTAACATGACGAATATGCTAGAACCGTTAAGACACCCTTCGTAGGGGTTAATTTATTTGGAAATAATAAGATGAAAGTGAATTTCACTAAAATTGGCATTTTTGTGTCAATCGTAATGGTTTCAGGCTGTCAAACAACAGGAAATAGTGCTGATAAGCTTTATAATCAATATCGAGGTAAAACCAATAATAAAGCATTTTCTATTGGTACTAATGGTGTTGCTGGCGCTGCTTGGGGCGCTGCTAGTAAATCAGAGGCGATGAAGTTAGCACAGAAAACCTGTGTAGATTCTGGCGGTTTTAATTGTAGTGTTACGGAAATAAATGGTCGGGCCATATCAAATCAATCAAATAATTCGACTGTTAATAATTATAATATTACTTCACAAGGTGTGAGTTATAAACCAAATCTTCTTGTACAGTCGTCAGGTTTCTTTGTAAACAGTGAGTATATATTAACCACTAGTAAGGTGGTTGATGCTTGTTCTAAAATTAACTATGAACGCTCTGGTCGTTTATTTGAAACAACTGTCGTTCGTGTCGATAGAGCAAATAATATTGCAGTTCTTAAAGCTCTTACTCCCAATAAATCTTATGCACATATAAGCTCGCAGAAACAAACAACTCAAGGTGAACGAACTTATACCTATGGATACGACCAATCAGATATGGTAAATGCAAAAACACCAACGTATCAGGGTAAAATTACAGATGGCATCATCAGCTCTGCATCTGGTCAGTACAATGATGTTAGATTTATGAGAACGACAAATGAAGTAAATGAAGGTAATGTTGGTGGTCCTGTAATTGCTGAAAATGGCGACGTGATTGGTATTGTCTCTAACGTTAATAAAGACTCGATTAAATCTTCAATGTTTACTATTTTCTTAAATGAGCTAAATATTGACTATAAAGTAACTAAAAAATCCAAGCCCATTTCACCAGCTAAAATTGCTGAAGCTAGCAAAAAATTCTCGGTCCCATTGGTTTGCTTGAACGAAGCGTAAATTACCTCTAACTACCTAAACGTCATAAGAAGTGCATAAATACGATTTTGTGCACTTCTTACGCTATATAGATCAAATTGAAAATAACTAGCATTGGAAATTTAATGAAAAATTTTATACTTGCATCCATTTCTATCGCTGTTTTATCTGGTTGTGGATCACCTCGTTATACTGCGACGCCAATTGAAACAAATATAAATAACGTTGAGATCGTAATTGTTGACGACAAGGAAACTCGTGACGGTTTCCAAGAAACAATGGAAACATGGCTACAGTCAAACAACTATCAATATACGGTTTCACCTGATGGTTCCAAACATGATTTAAATAAATTAACTCTTGAATATGAGGGACATTGGGGATGGGATCTTGCGCTCTATTTAAAAAATGCTGAGATTAATGCATTTCAACATGGTCAGAGAGTTGGAAAGGTTCAATTTAAAGTTCCATACACAGCAAACCCTAATAAATTTGGTGATGGTGCAACACGTATTCATTACATGATGGATACCCTTTTTGGCCAAATAACCGCTGACGAAGCGACAAAAAAAGTAAACTCGTCTAATCATCAATAAAGACCGTATGCCATCGACAGGCTCTGCTCAAAGTGATGCATTACATTTGGCGGGTATAGTGTAAAATTCGGTATGCTAGCCGTTAGAAGGTAAGAGGAACATTTGCATGACTTATGATGAATATAACGCGTTCTGTCGCTCGTTACCGGCAACGACATACGTGGTTCAGTGGAACAACTCTCATGTATGGAAAGTGGGCGGAAAAGTGTTCGCTATTGGTGGTTTAGGGACAATTGACGATCCCGCTTTCACCTTTAAAACATCAGATCTTAACTTCGTTTTTTTAAGTGAACATGCTGGCTATAGACCCGCCCCCTACTTCGCAACTCGAGGGATGAAGTGGATACAACAATACGAGAGTTCAAAAGAGACAGATGAAGCATTGATGTATTACCTTAAGGAGTCTCACCGAATTGTGTCGTTAGGGCTGACAAAAACAAAGCTAAGAGAGCTTGGTTTAAACCCCAAATAGCGGTTATGGACACCACCGAATAATAAACAATGAAAGGTGATGCATTACACTCAGCGGTTTTAGCGTAGATTAAAGTGCAACACTAGCTCGCGAGTAACACGGAGAAAGCTTTGGTATGAACTTCTTCACTATTCTGACTGTCAGAAACAGGAAATAATCCGATTTAATGATTGAGAGCAATTAATGAAAGTACTAAAAAGATTTTGGTTATCCGCTCTATTTCTGGCTTTGAGCATGGCATGTTTACTCAGTTTTAATCTAATTGGCTCGTATGTCGGTAAAGATGGGCTACTTGTTGAGCCTTTCGGGTTTATTCCATTATTCTGGCTGTTTATATTACTCGCTCTGGTTTCTTTCTTAGTGTCTTTGTTCAGAAATAGGCAAAACAGAACTAACCGTTAATGTACGTTATGCCAAAACAAATAGCATTTGGGTTTAATCGTTTAACACCGCGCCACCAATATGAAGAGGGAACTTCATGAAATTTAGCTTCAATATGGAAGATGCTAGCCAGGTGTTTGTTGGCGCTTTTGCGCTTGCAGTTCCTATCTCTTTTTCAGAAGAAGCTTGGCGGCTAGGCGACACATTACCCTACTCTAATTTGCTGATGCTTTTTACATTGTCAGTGCTTTTTCTTGGAATATTTACCTATCAAAGTGTATTTCAGAAAAACATTAAGAGTCGTCTTTTTGTGTTCATTTTCCGTATTGTTATTGCTTACATTATGACGGCATTCGTCGTTTGCTTAGTGCTTTTGTGTTTAGATAAATTTCCATTACTTACCGATCCGGTAACGGCTATTAAACGAATGATTGTAATCACGATGCCAGCTTCTATGGGGGCAATCGTGGTAGATAGCTTTGATAAAGAATGAAACAGAACCGTTTAACAAATGTTCGTTGTTTTGGTCGGTATTCAGCAAGGGAAAATGTACGGCAGGTGTTTGGGTGCAGTTCGATGGTTGTATCATTCAAATTATATGGTGATTAAATGATACAACCCAGAATTTAGATTTTCACACAAACAAAAATGGCGTTTCCAGAATTCTGATCCCAAGGGATGATCTTCTCATAGTCATGCTCAAAAACATGGACTTCAAAGTAAGGTTTCAAGATTTCTTTCAATTCATTAAAGCTGAAGGCAACCATAGGGTGTTCATCGTTCCAGATTTGGGTTTCTTCTGCGGTTGTTCTTTCAATGCTGAGTTTTAGCGCCTGTTTTTCGCCTTCACCACTGTAATGCCAGCCAGACTGGAAAGAAAATACGTTACCCTCTTGTTTTGCTGTATGTTTTACAAATAAAGCGTTGTTGATTTTGTTTTTATCGACCACGTTAAAGCAGAAAATACCATCACTTTTTAACGCACTATGTACGCTTTTGAGGCAGTCTTTCAATTTTTCGATGCCATCGCTGTAATGGATGGAGTACAAGAAACAAGTGATTAAATCTAATGGCTCTGCCATTTTGAATTCACTCATGTTTTGCAAAGAGAACTGTGCTTCTGGGCAGCGAATAGTTGCTATATCTAGCATCGGTTGATTAATATCGAGCCCGCTACTTTGATAGCCAAAATCAATAAAATGACGTACGTGCGGGCCTGTTCCGCAAGCTAGATCAAGATGCGTATTTCCGTCGTTACCGAAAATCTGGTGTAGCCTGCGAATACAGTGGCTTTGAGCATGGTAATCGATATCGACACACATTAAATCGTAATAACCAGAAAGGTCGGTATATAGGGCGTTGGCGGACATATTAGCCTAATCGTTTCAGCAGAAATATTTTCGGTGGCGCATAATAAACGAATCTGTAAAATTTGCGAGGTATATATAACAAGCAAAAAAACTTTTTAGGCACAATAAATAGAAAGGGACCACAATTGTGATCTCTTTTACCTTCTGATCTACTCAAATCACTCATAGACTCTGTGCAAGCAGTGCTTAAAGTGTCTTAGATACACCTTTATCTTCAATAGTATTGCGTGCAACTTTAGCCATCATGCGTAGTAGCAGACGGCGTAATAATCCGACTTTTTGCGAGGCTACTAAGATACGGCAAAGTTCACCCTCATTGCTGTAACCAAATAATAGGCGAAAGCCTAATCGCTGTAAGTGTATGGCTAATACACTATCCGCTTGAGCTTGGTCTGGCTGGAATAATTTGATTGGCGACTTAGCCCCCAATTCACTTTGCCACAGGCTTAGGTTTGCTAATGCACTACTGATAGCACTTGATGAACCGAGTAATAGCTGTTTACCCTTAACGCGCTTTTCAATGAACGGTCTTAACTGGTTTGGCGCAACGTACCAATGTTTAGGTGTTTTTTCGCTCAGCCGTAGCTCGCAGAATGCCAATTGATTGTTTTCGCTGTAGCTATAAATATTGACCAAATTGTTCGATAGTCGATGGCCTAGGTTTAGCGTTCCGCAAGGGTCTTTAACATCAATAATGTTTAATGCATTATCGTGAATGTTAATGCTACCCATATGTTGCTGAGTGAGCGAATCATTTTGGTAACGCTCAACCAAATCATCGGTCAGAATAGGCCGCTTCTCAACCACGTGGAAGGTCTTACTTTCAATGATATTGCTTTCACCGTCGACGATATCAATGCGGTAGATACCTGGTACACACAAGCTCTTGTGCGAAAACGTCCAACCTACATAGCTTCTACAATCAAGGCTTAGCTCAATATCCCACTCTGATAGATAACCGTCATGAGAATGAATGTATGGATGATGAATACGAACTTTTAGATCCATAGTCTCTGGGAATTCGTCCTCTGAACGGTCATCGCTGAAGTAACCGATTCTCATCCCAAACGTACGACCCACTTCCGCTTCAACCAATAACGTTTCTTTGCGATGTTCAAGCGAGTGAATAGGTACGAAACCCTCTTCAGTTTGCTCTTGTTCGGCTGCTTCTATCTGCTCTGGCGTACCACCTTCAGCAAAAATACCAAACTCAACAACCTCGATTGAATCCGAGTCTTTTTTGCTGTAACGCCCTGTATTAATCTCTACGATAAGGTCGCGAATACGGCGAGAACTATGGTTGGTGAAAGTCGCAATGAGTGGCTCATAATTGCCTAATTTCGCTAGTTCAACCAGTAAGGTATGGAGGTCTTCAGTGCTTAATTCTTTAGTAAGAGGTGCAAGCTCAAGTTGGTCTGGAAATATGTCTAAGCAGTCTGTCCAATCTTCTTCAACGATAAACTCAAACAGTTTAATCTTGCTCATTCCTAGGGCATAAGCGCGTTCACAGAGCCAACGTTGCTGTGTGGTGTCACGATCATCATGAAGATCCGAAATATCCATCTCAGAGTGATGAATGTAGATTTGTAACAGGTTGTCTTTTAGAACATCAGATGCGAACCAGAATAGGAAGCCGACTTCTGCTTCACCCCATGGTGTGCAGAAATCTTCGATGTATCGGCTTTCCATGATTTTGACTAATTGGTCAACTTGCTCTTTGGTGGCCGTTGTTTTGAGCAGCACATACTGACGAGCAACCTCAATATCGTGCTTCTCTTCATCACTCAACTCACGATCATCATGAATGGTATCTTCGATACGCTGCCTCACGCGAAGAGGAATAATGTTGATCAGTGTGTTTTCAAAGTATTCTGGCACAAGTTCTGGGTTGAACTTATGCAGCTGCGCCATGAAGATCTGGGTGTAACGTTGCAAGATCACTTTCAATGCTTGATGCAATACACGCTGTTTTTCTGGCAAGGCCATTTCGTCTTGGTACTGCTTAAACAAGAGGGCAAATACCACTTGATAGTCAGCACCGCTTGGAACTTCGCTAATTAGGTTTTCAACCACATAGGCAGTAGCACCAACATCGGTAATGCCAGCCATCTGATTGACTAGCATTTGGTTTTGTTGGTGAAGTTTGTCTGCGTCTACATTGCCAAAGCGAGAGATGTTGTAGAAGTAAGCCAGCATTCGACATGTTTTGGTCGGTGCAAGACGTAGCCAAAGCTCGACAAATCGTTCAGCAAATTTCTGGATTGGCGACTCAGCATGTTTTGATAATACCTGTGCCGCGAGTAGCAGCTTTTGCGCTTTGTTATCGTAATCGCGTAAGTAGCAGTAGCGTGGTTGAACGCGAAATAGCTCTGTGTCTTTATCACTACGTCGATGATGCTTCTCAAATTTCACCAGTGCAGCTTCAGTATCGTCATGTTCACCGTTGAAGTATTGCTCGACCACCAGCCAATCTTGTTTGATTTGATTAAGAACTGTTGCCTCTGGTTCTTCGTATTGCCACTCTGGTACTTTTGACGCGCAGACAAATTCACTGGTTTGGGCGATTGCGTCATAAATCGCGGCTACTAGGTGTTCATTTAGAACGCTCAATACGTATTGATTGAGTGTGTCTTTAGTGCCGTTTAGCTGGTCAAAGTGCGCAATGGAGGCACACAGGCCGAGAATGGTTTCTCGCGGTTGCTCTTGCGGGAATTCTGGGTGCTCTTGAGGGAAGTCGCCATTTTCAATGATTGTTTTTACTTCATCACGATGTTCAAGTGATATTTGGTATAACGTTGTCGCTTCGTTTTGCTCGACATTGCTGCTGTAACCCGAGAATGATTCTACGCAGTGGAAGAACAGCGCTTTCCAGTCGCCGTTATAGCGCGTCATGAACTCTTTATCGCTAAAGAATTCGTATTCGTTAACCATTTTGTCTATGAAGTTTGGATCAAAACCTTGTTTGTCGTTCCAGCAGTAGATGACATCCAACATGCGGAACAGCTTGAAGCGCTCTTCCGCTTCGTTTGGCTCTTCATCATCGTCGCCATTAAATGTCCAGTCAGCGATTAAGTCATAAATAATACGTTCAAGTTCACTGTGGAAGGATTCATAGTGACCAACGAAATAGTCGATTTTTTCCGCCAGTTTGTAATTGCCTGCTTTCATCAGAGCGGAAGTATCACATGGCTCAATTTGGTCGAGAATATCTGGGTTCTCACCGGTGATGACGTAATCCCAAACTTGTCGGCCGTTGTCGAACTCTTCACATACAAATGCTTTCCACTGTTCAATGCCAGTGCCATAGATGTAATAAATATCGCTGTATTCGTCCTCTTCTTCCTCTTTATTTTCAACAATCTGACGACCTAAATAGCCTTCAATTTCGATTTTCAGGTCAGCGGCTGCGTCATCGGCTAGGCCATCAATGAAAATCGCTTTGCTCATGGCCTCACCCTTGTCATCTAAGTCGTAGCATTCTGTACCGCTATCGGTTTCGACAAGAGATAGAACGATGCTGCGTATAGGATCTTCGTTATAGTGACGCGAATCATCGGTATATTGCAGATAATCTACCGCAGCAAAGCGCTCCTTGAGCATTTGCTTGAATGTGGAAAATTCTTCTGGTTGGTTACGGAAAATCTCAAGTAAAGACTGTGATTGGTTCTGCCCCATCGCACCGTTTTGTTCACCGTATGAGGTGGCTGCTAACGTGAACATCTTGGCGCGCGCCATATGGTTGTCGCAGTAGCAGAATGCTTTAAGCATGTCGTGGCTGTAGCCGTGATGGCTGACTACGATAGCAAGAACCTCTTCACCGAATGGTGCATGTTCCGTATCCCAGTAAGGCACAATGTAGCTAGCTAAAAGATACGTGTATTGAGGGTATTTTAACGCCAACATAAACATTAGATTTAAGCCCAATACTTCGGTATCAGAAATCCACATCTCTGATGAATTATTGACGCGGCGAGAAACGGTATTCAGCGTGATTGCTGTCTGTTCGAGTTCAGCTTCTAACTCTGGGTGCAATAAAGCACGCATGAAGAATGCAGTTTCAGGATCCACGCAGCGATCATTGAGCTTTTGTTCAGAAGAGAGCTTTTCAACATCTCTACCACAGAAGGTAAAAATGGTTTTAGCGACAGAGTCTTCAAGCAAGTCAGTAATGCTGTCATCACTATTCTCTTCTAGGGCGAAAGTGACGTGGCAATGAAAGTCACAGAACGCATCTTCTTGCTGAATAAGCTTCCGATAATACTGCAAACCTTGGCGTAGTGATTCAACATTTTTAGGATTGTAAGAGATAGTTAGAGCTGAGGGATTTTCTAATACAGACATAATTTAGACACAGTAATATAAACTTCGGCTAGAATAGAGCCACATTGTTCCTATGTCATTGTAAATATGTGTTAAATTTTAAAAATGTGATCGCAAGCTTAGGGTGAGAACGTGAACGTTTTTACGTCAAAATTACAATGACATCGACACAGTAACACGATGCGAATAACCGTTGGCATTGTGTATTTGAGATCTTGATATGACGCAGAGTTTGCTGAACGTTGGTTTAAATCAATCGACGTTAGCACCTGTTATGTGCATCAGGTAACAAATTAAGCAGACAAATGTGCGCATCGATAAATAGAACGTAGAATATGTTTTTTCGTTATTAAAGTTATTATGTATATGTCTGAATTAGAAAAAATGCTTAATGGTAGTGTCTATAATTGCCAGTGTAAGGCGTTAGAAAAGTTACGGGAAGAAGCTTCTATCTTGCTTCGCCATTTCAATAACGAGCCGAATTCAGATCTTAGGCATGAAATATTAGTTAACCTTGGTATTAAGGTTCCTCTTGATAGCTGCATTATTCCCCCTCTCGAGATGAGTTATGGCAATCATTTATCTATTGGTAATCAAAGCTATATAAACAGCGGTGCGCTTATATTGGACAATGGCCTTGTGAACATTGGCTCTCACGTAATGATAGGGCCTAGAGTACAAATATATACGGCTTCTCATGCTCTTGATGCCGATAGACGTATTGCGGGTGATGAAGTAGCAAAACCAGTGACAATTAATGATAAAGCTTGGATTGGCGGTGGCGCGATAATATTACCCGGTGTAACCATTGGTGAAGGTGCTGTTATTGGTGCTGGCTCTGTCGTGACAAAAGAGGTTGCAAGCTATGACCGTGTTGCAGGAAACCCAGCTCGCTCCATCATCAAATAAAAGGTTGGTGTTCCAACCTCATCAAGACAACCCTCAATCAAAATAAATTTTCATTCAGCATCTATACAGGTGTAAGTGAATATGAAGCTACGTAAGAAGAGCAACAAAGTGTAACGCCATGACGCACACGCTACTTATAACCATTTATATGTTGCTAGTATGAATAAACAGTCACCGTAAATGGAATGAAAATGCAATTATCAAAAAAACTCATTAAAAATATTATTGGTTTAAGCTTTATCAGTAGTTTAGCTATTTCTGCCCCATCAATTGCTAATACTCTGACAGATGCTGAATTACAAAGTGCAATTGAAGCCAAGCTAACAGTACAGCTTGAAAGCGCTGATGTAGCAGCATACACCGCAGAATTTCTAATGAATGAAATTCTTACCTGGAAAGGTGAAGAATTACCACTGAATGAAGCTGATAGTATTTTGGCTTACGCATTTGGTAATCGTGTTATGTCGAACGGCAACCAAATACCGGGGCCGATGAATGAAGCATTAGCTGATACGGTTGTAGAAATTTATAAGCAAACAGGTAAGCCTGTTTATGCACAATGGGAAATAGCACAGTCTATTGGTGAGCGTATTCCTGCAAAGCACCTGTTCTCAATCGACCCAAAGATTGCGCCTGATGGTACGCTAACGTACCTAAGCACGAACGGCGTAGCTGAAGAAGCTGTGAAGCAATCTGGTGGAGATCTGGGGAAAACCGTTGTTGTCGGTTTCTACGAGCATAGCCTTCGTACAATCAATACATCTAAAAGTTTTGGTATCGACGCTTACGCGCCGGAAGGCATTCAGCTACCTCATGATTATGATGAACAATCTGGTCAAGGATGGACTCGCGATGCAAAAACATTCGTTATGCATGAAGTGAGAAATCGTGGGACTAATGAACGCGATCGCCTAATCAAGATTGCAACCTCTGAAGAAAAATAAAGGCATAACACTGATTAGCCTTTGCTGCCTTTAGTTCAAGGCTACATCAGAGGTTACTATCCAAGAATCTGCAACGCACAACATCAGGCCATCACACATCGTGATGGCTGCTAACTTTCCCTCTTCATTTTTAACCGTAATAATCCCGCTCCCATACAAAGCACAATGTAGAACAAGGTTTATTATGTCGACGTTTGAACGCATATTCCATGCGGTTTTATTTGAAGTATTAGCGGTAAGTTTATCCATTCTTGGCTTAATTATTTTTACCGAGCACAACCCTCAAACCCTTTCAGGAACTATGATAGTTGTTGCAAGTATTGCCATGGTATGGAATTTCATTTTTAACTATATCTTTGACCGTTTTTTCCCTGGTAATCGTGAAGAACGCACCATGAAGCTTAGGGTATTCTTCGTGATTTTATTTGAAGCGGGTTTACTCTTTTTTACCATACCGGTAATGGCATATATCTTAAATGTTTCTCTTATCGACGCATTCTGGCTAGACATTGGCGTGACCATTTTCATTACTATTTACGCGTTAGTCTTTAATTATGCCTACGATAATATTCGCGCATTTATCATTAAAAAGCGTCGTACCGAATTACATGTCGGTATTGAATACTAAATAAGAAACCCCTCATCAACGAACAGTCAGTCTTTGATGAGGGGCTATCGTTTAACGGTTCTTCTAACCACTTTGCAAGATTACATTTTTTGTAACATTACATCGTCGGCATCGTGAACGCACTTGCGTGTTGCTCTAAACGAACACTAGCAGGCCAACGGCTAGTCACTGTTTTCATTCGAGTGTAGAAACGTACACCATCATTACCATGCACATTTAATGGGCCAAACACAGAACGCTTCCAGCCCCCAAAGCTATGGAACGCCATTGGAACAGGGATGGGGACATTAATGCCAACCATTCCCGCTAATACATCTTCACTAAACTGACGTGCTGTTTCGCCATCACGCGTAAAGATAGCCGTACCGTTACCGTATTCATGACGATTGATAAGATCAAGACCAGTTTTATAATCGGGTACACGTACTATCGCCAGTACTGGGCCAAAGATCTCTTCTTTATAAATTGTCATTTCTGGTAATACGTTATCGAACAACGTAGGACCAACAAAATACCCTTCTTCATGACCTTCAACGACTAAATCACGGCCATCAATTAACAAAGAAGCGCCCTGTTCAACCCCTGTTGTTATGTAGTCACAAATTTTCGCTTTATGTACCGCAGAAATAACCGGACCCATGTCATTTTCTGTACCATCAACAATACCTGGGCCTATGTGCATTTTTGCAATTTGATCGCTTAAGTTAGTAATTAATTTATCACCTGTTTCATCACCAACCACAACGGCAACAGATAGTGCCATGCATCGCTCGCCAGCGGCACCGAATGCGGCACCCATAATGGCATTTGCTGCCATATCTAAATCAGCATCTGGCATCAAGATGCAATGGTTTTTCGCGCCGCCCAAAGCCTGACAACGCTTGCCATGTGCCGATGCGGTTGAATAAATGTATTCTGCAATCGGTGTCGAACCAACAAAACTGACCGCTTGCACGCGTGGTTCGGTTAGTAGCACATCAACGGCCTCTTTATCACCGTTGACTACGTTGAAAACACCATCAGGTAAACCGGCTTCTTTCAACAACTTCGCCAGTTCTAACGCTAGAGAAGGATCTTTCTCTGATGGTTTTAATATGAAGGTATTGCCCGTTGCCAGTGAAATTGGAAACATCCACATTGGCACCATGGCAGGGAAGTTAAACGGAGTAACACCCACGCACACACCCAATGGCTGCATTAAAGAGTGGCTATCAACACCTGTACCTACATTGGCAGAATGCTCACCTTTTTGTAGGTGAGGAATGCCACAAGCAAATTCGACAACTTCTAGCCCGCGCGTTACTTCACCAACGGCATCTGAATAGACTTTGCCATGTTCGTTAGAAATAATACGCGCTAGCTTATCCATATTCTGTTCAAGCAAGGATTTAAATTTGAACATCACACGGGCACGTTTTAGGGGTGATGTTTTTGCCCATGCGGGAAAAGCAGCATCTGCCACGGCAACAACTTGCTCGACTTCTGCGGCTGAACTTAGCACTACCTGACGCGTTTGTTCACCAGTTGCTGGATTATAAATAGGGGCAAAACGCTCGCTACGACTTTCAGTAATTTGTCCGTTAATAAAATTTTGAACCGTTTCCATGTAAATTGCTCCTAATTAAATAAGCCAGCATCTTTCGCTAATTGAGATAAATTGTCGTAACCCAAGGTGGCATATGTAAGCGGGTTGGCAACGGCAGGATCTTGCTCTGCTTCCACCACTAACCAACCTTGATATTCATTATTCTTTAACAAGGTAAACAGTGTTGAGTAATCAATACAACCATCACCCGGTACGGTAAATACACCGTTTAATACCGCATCTAGAAAGCTTGTTTTTCGATTTTTAACATCGGCTAATACATCACGGCGAATATCTTTACAATGAACATGATTAATACGATGCGCCCAACGTTCAGCAACAACAATTGGATCGGCACCTGCAAAAGTTAAGTGCCCAGTATCTAATAACAAGCCAACATCTGGCCCAGTGTGCTTCATTAAGTTATCAATATCGGCTTCAGTTTCGATTACCGTGCCCATATGGTGGTGATAAGCAATTTGTACCCCTTGGCTTTGGGTATAACGCGCAAATTTTGTTAGCTTCTCGCCATATTCACGCCATTGTTCAGCCGGAAATTTAGGACGAAGGTAAACAGACTTATCTTGATCGCCATGAATACAGCTGGTAACTTCAGCGAAAACCATTACTTTTGCACCTAACTCTCTTAATAAAGTTAAATGTGGTTGTACGGCTTCGATTTCTTCTTCTACAGAACGCGTTAATAATTCACCTGAATACCAGCCAGATACCAATTTAACGTTATGCTTGGCTAAAATCGGCCCTAATACACTGGCATCACGCGGGAACTTATTGCCGAGTTCAAAACCCGTAAATCCTGCTTGTCGCCCTTCTGTTAAACAGGTTTCAAGTGATGTTTCTGCACCAAGTGAAGGAAGGTCGTCGTTGGTCCATGTGAGTGGATTAATTCCTAATTGTACTGTCATTGTTATACTCCATTAATATTTGGACTGCAGATCAGATAACTTGTTGTTGTTTGGCAAGTTCATATTGCTTTCTTGCAAGTCTGACTTGCTCACGTTCCGACACTTCAGGTACTGCGACTTCCCACCAAGAACCACCAGATTCGGTAGTACTGAGCGGATCGGTATCAAGTGTGATGACATAGGTTTTGTCTGATTGTTTTGCGCGTATTAGGGCTTGTTCTAATTCAGTAATACAGCCTACTTTTTCAGAATTTGCGCCTAACGCTTTAGCATGAGCGGCAAAGTCTGTTTTCGGCGCGCCACCATCAATAGTCTTGCAGTCTTTAAGTAGGTTATTGAAGCCAGCACCGCCGCAAACATGTTGTAAACGGCTAATACATCCGTAGCCTCTGTTATCTAACACCACTAATATCAGCTTTTGATCTAACATCACGGATGTGGCGATTTCGGAATTAAGCATGAGGTATGAGCCATCGCCAATCATCACGATGACATCGGAATCAGGCTTCGCCATTTTCACCCCTAGCCCACCAGCTATCTCGTACCCCATGCACGAAAATCCATATTCGAGGTGATAACCTTTATCGTATTTGGTTCGCCACAGCTTATGTAATTCACCCGGTAAGCCACCAGCGGCACAAACCACAATGTCTTTCTCATCTGCGGCGCGATTGACTGCACCAATAACTTCTGCATCTGTGGGCAAATCAGTTCCACGATCTGTCATGGCAATAGAGACGGTTTCATTCCACTGCTGGCGTAAAGATTCTGCTCTATCACACCAAGCGGCACTCGGCTGCCAACCTTCAAGTAAATCTGTAAATTGCGGAAGTGTGCGTTTCGCATCACCAACAACGGGTACACCATTATGTTTAATCGCATCAAAGCCGTTGATGTTGATCGACACAATGCGGGCATCACGGCTAAATAAAGATCGCGATCCAGACGTGAAATCTTGCAAGCGTGTACCTACAGCGAATACCACGTCGGCTTCACGGGCGAGTTCATTGATCGCCGCCGATCCTGTGACGCCTACAGATCCTAAATTTAAGGCGTGATCCCAAGGCAAAGCCCCTTTCCCTGCTTGTGTTTCACCAACAGGTAACTGGTACTTTTCAACCAATTGATGAAACTCGGGCAATGCTTCAGAGTAATGCAGGCCACCACCCGCGATAACCACCGGATTTTTAGCCGTTTTCAGTAACTCGATCGCTTGCTCAATTTCAACCACATCGGCACCTAAACGGCGCATGCGATGAGTACGCTCGGCGAAAAAGCTTTCTGGGTAATCGTATGCCATTGTTTGAACGTCTTGCGGTAACGACAACGTCACTGGTCCACATTCAATCGCATCCGTTAAGATACGCATCGCTTGCGGCAAACTGTTTAGCAGTTGTTCAGGGCGCGTAATGCGATCAAAGAAACGGCTTACTGGTTTAAAACAATCATTCGGGGTGATCGTTGGATCATTCCAATTTTCAATTTGTTGCAAGACAGGATCCGGTTCACGGGTAGCAAACGTATCGCCCGGTAATAATAAGACAGGCAAGCGATTAACATGCGCTAAAGCCGCTGCCGTGACCATATTCAATGCACCAGGGCCTACAGAGGTTGTTGCTGCCATCATGCGGCGGCGATTATTCGCTTTGGCAAATGCAATAGCCGCATGTGCCATGCCTTGTTCATTATGGGCGCGAAATGTCGGTAGTTGGTCTTGAACATGGTATAAAGCTTCCCCCAGCCCCGCGACATTACCGTGACCAAAAATAGCAAATACACCTTCAAAGAGTGGTAGTGTTTCACCATTAATATCCACTTTTTGCGCCATTAGATATTTCACTAATGCTTGTGCCATAGTAAGTCGAATCGTATTTTTAGCTGACATAATAAAGGCTCCTATCCGCGCTGACGCCACAAGGTAATTAAGTTGTGGTAGTTCGCTTTAATCTTCTCTATTAAAGCGCGATCATCGATATTACCCGCTAACCAGTCACGAGAAGGTTGGCCAAATATAGTGCGTCCAACAGCAAAGCCTTTCACTAATGGTTGGTTGGCAGCTGCGGTAAAGCCAGCTTTCAATTCTGCTTCTGGGGCATCTAACCCTAAGATCACCACGCCTCGGCAGTATGTATCTCGTTCTGTAATCACGGCACTAATGTTGTTCCAACCTTCTACGGACTGTGGCGGCAACTTCCACCAATCAGGTTTCACCCCTAAGTTATAGAAACGCTGCACAGCACGCAGATACAAATCATCTGACGATGGCATATCTGCAGGCAAAATTACTTCTAACAACAATTCATGACCTGATTGGCAGCAAGCGGCATACACTTCTTTGATCATGCTTTCTTGCTCTAAGCGCAGTGGATGCTGATCATCGGGGTGGAAAAAGGCTAAACATTTAACCACATGCTCAAGCGGCCAGTTAACTAACTGAGAGCCAATATTGCCATGCTCTAAACACAGCGGACGAGAACCAGGAAGTTCGATTGGTCGCCCTATCCACCAGCCAGAGCCAGTGACTTCATTTAATACATCTTGCCCGAACGTACCATCACACAAAATGCCCGCTTTACCTTGTAATCCCGCTTCTTTGGCAACTTCTTGGCTCGCTTGTAAAATGAGTTTTTTTAGCGGCTTTATGCTGTCGAAATCGGCTCCAGCTTCTCGCACCATATCAACAAATTGAACACGGTGGTCAAACGCGAGAACGCATAATTCTTCCCAATTAGGTTTACGGGTGGTAACACGGTGTAGATGGTTTAAACGTGCGTCTATATCAGGGCGTTGTACGTCGTTAGCACGGCTTAAGTAATCATCGAGCTCTACTTTCGTAGGCATAGATGGTGCACAACCATGACGAGAAACCACTAATGCCCCACAGGCATTGGCGTAAGCACACGCTTTTTCCCAGCCTTCGCCACTTAAATAGCCACGTAATAGACCCGACATAAAGGCATCGCCTGCGCCTAGCACATTTAATACATCGACTCTGACACCTTGAATGGTAATACCATCATCCAGATCATTAGGAATGTCGTTACTGAATACAGAACAGCCTAACGCCCCTCTTTTACACACGAGTTCAGCTTGGCTTACCTGACGCACTGCACGAAGGGCATCGATACTGTTAGTTGAGCCGCCCGCAATGTGAAACTCTTCTTCTGTACCAACGATCAAATCAAACAGCCCTAATACTTCTTGTAGTTGGTCTGTTACTTTTCCTGATTCAATAAAACGATTTTCGCCATCACCCAACGACGTTAATCCCCATAGAACGGGGCGGTAATCAATGTCTAGCGCTGTTTTTACACCATTACGACGGGCATATTTTAAAGCGGTAAGTACTGCATCACGCGTTTGAGGGTTAGATAGATGTGTACCTGTAATGGCTAAACAACGTGCAGAAGCAATGTATTCTTCTGACACATCATCGGCTGTGATCGCCATATCAGCGCAATTATCACGGTAAAAAATAAGTGGGAAAGTTTCTTCATCTTTAATACCAAGAATAACAAGTGCCGTTAAACGCTCTTCATCGGTAATCAAATAACTCGTATCAACACCGACACTATTGAGCTCTTCGCGAAGAAATCGTCCCATGTGTTCATCGCCTACTCGTGCCAACATCGATGATTTCAAACCTTGGCGGGCAGTACCGTAAGCAACATTGCCCGACGACCCGCCAAGGTATTTAGAAAAGGAGCCCATGTCTTCCAAACGCGCACCAATTTGTTGACCATACAAGTCAACAGCCACCCGTCCCATACAAATAAGATCTAATGTTTTGCTGTCATGTTTCATTTTCGATTCCTTTCTCAAAGCACGTTATAAAACGACAATCAACGCGTCATCGTGGTTGGATTATTTCAATGACTCAGTTATACGAAATGAATGTTTCATTATCAACAAAAAACGAAATGAATATTTTTTTTTGTGATCTTAAGTCTGTTTGTTCTGTACTGATTCTTTGGGTAAGTCAATTTACTCTTCGGGATCAATATAAAAAGCGTTTTGATCTAATTCATAAAAAGTAGCCTCAAATAATCACACAATTAATTGACGTTTTATTGTTTTATTGTTTTATTAAAATAAGTAAATCCACATGTCGGTTAATATTTTCAGGAAATAAAACCATTGAAGTTAATCCTGCGGTAAGCATCTAAGGCCTTTAAAAATCACTATTACAGCGTAAGTTGTCTTACCAGCAGCCTTATCAGATTGATACATCATGATTAATAGTCCTGTGTGTTCCGTACACTACACCCATCATAACTTCGGTCAATTTATAATCGAAGCATAAATTTTGAAAATATTTTTTCATTAACATATTTGCTAACAAATATGCCATAAGCGCATTACAACTCAATCTCTCCTTTCGTGACCAAGTTCAAAAAAATAACACATAGCAATTAAAATCAATAACTTACAAAGGAAAATAGATTTGCATTTAAATTTTATATGAGATCGAAGTAGCATTTTATACATTTAATTAACATCAGTGGTGGTTATAAAAGAAACGACAACCTATAGTAATCCTCACTGAGTTTAGAAAATATTTTTCATACCAATATGAATAAAAAAACTCACGATTAAAATATGAGATGTGATTCTAGTCGGTAATTAAGTAGAAGCTCTAAATGGAGATTTAACTTAATGCATGAAATCGCATTTTAAATTTGCTGAAGAAGCATCTAATAACAAGGAGGCAGACATGCCAATTACGACAAGTGGATTGACTACGCTATTTCAACAAAGCACTAAATATATAAAGCAATTAATGAATAAGCCTAAAAAAGCAGTTCAAGGGGTGCTTTTTATTACGGGGTTAATGGCACTTGTAGCCTGTGGCGGAGAGAAAGCTGACAGTAATGTGACTCGAATTGGTGTTGCTATACCGAACTTTGATGACACATTCTTGGTAAATATGAAAGATTCGATGAGTGCTTATGCAGAAAAGCAAGACAACCTCGAACTCATTTTTGTTGATGCTAAAGAAGATACTGTAAAGCAGCTTGGCCAAATTCAAAATTTCATTATTCAACAAGTTGACGGCATCATTCTTGTACCAGTAAACACCGATGCAACACAACCTATGACCGATGACATTTTAAAAGCTGGCATTGAACTTGTTTACTTAAATCGCCGCCCTACCTACCTTCCTGATGGTGTCGCGTACGTGGGTTCTGAAGAACTTCGATTTGGTGAAGAGCAAGCGAAATACGCAGCATCACACTCAGATGGCGGTAACATCGGTATTATCATGGGTATGATGACGGTTGAAGCAGCCATTTTACGTACTCAAGGTGTGGAAGATTTCTTCAAAGAAAAACCTGAATACAACATTATTCGTAAGCAAACCGCTTTATGGCAGCGTTCTCAAGGAATGGTTGTTATGGAGAACTGGATCAACTCTGGTGACAAGCTAGACATCATTATTTCGAACAATGATGATATGGCATTAGGGGCAATTCAGGCATTACGTGCTGCAGGTAAACTTGACGATACTATCGTCATTGGTGTTGATGCAACCCCTGATGGTTTAATGGCTATCAAAAAAGGCGCACTAGACGCAACCGTATTCCAAGATGGTCGTAGCCAAGCTCGTGGCGCAATTGATGCAGCACTTAGCGGTATTAACAAAACCCCTCGCGACAAAATAACGTGGATTCCTGCTGAACTCGTTACTAAGGATAACCTAGCTGAATTTGAAGCTAAACAAGGTTAATTATCCCTCGTACTGACATGTTCTGTGTGCCTGAACATTGGCACATAGAACAACCTAATTGGAGCAGAAAGCATGAACCAAGTCTTATTAGAAATGCGTGGTATTACCAAAACATTTCCCGGCGTAAAAGCACTCGATAATGTGCAATTAACGTTAAAAAAAGGTCGCGTAATGGCTTTAATGGGAGAAAATGGTGCGGGTAAATCCACCCTAATGAAGGTGCTGTTTGGTATTTATCAGCGCGACTGCGGCACGATTCGTTATCAAGGAGAACAAGTTAATTATAATGGAACCAAAGAAGCACTAGAAGCTGGGATTTCAATGATCCACCAAGAACTATCTCCTATTCTTCACCGTAGTATTGCTGAAAATATTTGGTTAGGGCGTGAGCCGCTTAAAGGTCCATTACGTCTTATCGACCATGCAAAAATGTACCATGATACGACTGAACTCTTAAAAAAATTAGATTTGCACCTCGACCCACGTACGCCAATGAGCGAACTTACCGTTGCGACAATGCAAATGATCGAGATATCTAAAGCAATTTCCTACAATTCAAAAATTATTATTATGGATGAACCCACCTCTGCTTTAACTGGCAAAGAAGTTGACCATCTATTTGAAATCATCGAAAAGTTAAAGAAGCAAGGCGTATCCATTGTTTACATCAGCCATAAAATGGATGAAATCTTCCGTATTTGTGACGATATAACAGTATTCCGTGATGGGTGTTACATCGGCGAACGTGAAGCACAAAGCACTAATCATGAAGAACTTGTTCAGATGATGGTTGGTCGTGATTTAGGCGATGTATTCCCACCTCCTACAGCGAAACCTGGAAAAGTACGTCTAGAAGTAAAAAATCTGAGCGTTGACGGTGTATTTGACAACATTAGCTTCAAACTACATGAAGGTGAAATTTTAGGTATTGCAGGGCTTGTTGGCGCTGGACGCACCGAGCTTATCGAAACCTTATTTGGGGTAAGAAAACACGATGTAGGCGAAATTTGGATTAACGGCGAAAACGTCGAAATCAAAACGCCTCAAGATGCAATCAGTCATAAAATGGCCTTTTTAACCGAAGATCGACGCCATTCGGGTCTTTACTTGATGCTTGATATCTTCGCTAATACCTCTATTGCTCATCTTGATGCTTACCGTAATAAAGTTGTGAACGTGCTTGATGTACGTTCGATGCAAAAAGATTGCGCTAGCCAGTGCACCAAATTAAAAGTCAAAACACCGGGTATGGAAGAAAAAATTGATAACCTCAGCGGTGGTAATCAACAGAAAGTACTACTTGCACGTTGGATGCTAACCAAACCAGACATCCTCTTTTTAGACGAACCGACACGCGGTATTGACATCGGCGCGAAGTCTGAAATTTATAAACTAATGCGATTACTCACAGGTATGGGCAAAAGCTTAGTCATGATCTCGTCTGAACTGCCTGAAGTGATAGGAATGAGCGACCGAATACTGGTCATGCATGGAGGCAAGCTGAAGGGTGAACTTGACGGCAAAGAAGCCTCTCAGCAACAAGTAATGTCAATGGCTTTTAACTAACGCCACCACATTAGCTAAACCAAAACGAATCAAGGAATGTAGTTATGCTAGCTAAACTTCTTCAAGCGACTTCAGATCAACCGAAGGGCGCAAATACAAAACGCTTCATATCCAAATACGCTATCTATTTTGTCTTTGTCGCAATGTGTATTGTGATGAGTATTTTGTCTCCTGTTTTCTTAACAGTGGCCAACCTACTTAACGTAATGACACAAATGGCAAGTATTGGTCTGCTGGCGCTTGGCGTTACCATTATCATCATTACACGAGGTATCGATCTTTCTTCCGGCTCTGTTCTCGCTGTTGCAGCCGTTGTATCAGCAAGTACCGCCCAATCACTTGATTGGGGCATGAGAATGTACCCTAACCTGCCAGAGCTACCTGTTATCGTGCCAATTTTAGTGGCACTTGCCGTCGGTGCATTATGTGGTTTGATAAACGGTGCTCTTATTGCTTATACGGGTATCCCTCCTTTCATTGCAACACTGGGTATGATGATTATCGCTCGTGGTGCAGCACTACTGTATTCAGATGGTCGCCCAGTCAGTAGCCTAATCGAGTCATACCAGTGGATTGGTCAAGGAACCATTGCCAATGTGCCCGTGCCTGTGGTGATATTTTTGGTAATGGCTTTCATTACCTATGTGCTGCTTAATTACACTCGATTTGGTAAATACGCCTACGCCATTGGTGGTAATGAAACGGCCGCATATGTATCTGGCATTAACGTGACCAAATACAAGATTCTTGTCTATGTATATGCCGGTTTACTAGCAGGTATTGCCGCACTGATTCTGACTGCACGTATTAACTCTGGTCAACCAGGCCTTGGTGTGATGTATGAGCTTGATGCTATCGCATCTGCAACCGTTGGTGGGGTATCTCACGCTGGCGGTATCGGTACAATTCAGGGCACGATTGTCGGCGTCATGATCATGGGTGTACTGCAAAATGGGCTTGATTTATTGAATGTCTCGGCCTATTGGCAGCAAGTCGTAAAAGGCTTAGTCATTGTTGTTGCTGTCATTTTCGATATGAAACGACAGAAAAAGAGTAAATAACCCCCGTAAACATTTACTCTTTAACAAAGTTGTAACTGTAGGAAACTTTGCCACGGATTCTTTAATCCGTGGCCTTTTTGAGTTTGAAGCACCTCGGTCCCCCCCTCTACTGCTGATAAACTGAAACATATATTCCAACCAGACATAATTTAATCGCACATTTTGAAATTTTCATTTCACTATCATATAATTGCCAGACTTATAAAGCGTTAACGACAGGAAGTTAAAAATGTCTGCAGCTACCACGCTATCTGAATTAGAAGAGCAAATTCGTAATCGATATAACGAATTAAGCAAACGGCTGCAACAAGTCGCCGCGTATGTATTAGAGAGCCACAACAGTATCGCTTTTGACACGGTTGCAGTTATTGCTGAGCAAGCGCAAGTACCCCCTTCAACGCTGATCCGCTTCGCAAATGCTTTTGACTTCAAAGGCTTTAATGAAATGAAACAACTGTTTCGTCAAAACCTTGTTGAAGAAACCACCAGCTACACTGATCGCGCACGCTTATTTAAAGAGTTAGATGATGCGTCACCACCGCCTGAAAACCCTATTGATATATTGCAAGATTTTGCCCGAGCAAACAGCCAAGCCATGGAGCAGTTAGCCACTCAAACATCGGCCGATAAACTGAATCAAGCGGTCGAGTTAATTGCTAACGCCGATAATATTTATCTGATTGGCCTACGTCGTTCATTTAGCATCGCATCGTATTTAACCTATGCATTACGCCATTTAGAGCGCCGCGCTTTTCTAATTGATGGATTAGGTGGGATGTTTCAAGAACAGCTCAGTATGGTGGGACCCAAAGATATTGTTATCTCTATCAGCTTCTCTCCCTACGCTGAGGAAACCGTAAAATTAAGCGAGATAGTCAGCAAGGCAGGGGCAAAGCAAGTGGTGATTACAGACAGCCAATTAAGCCCGCTAGCAGCCTTTAGCGACGTCTGTTTCGTGGTGAAAGAGGCAAAAGTGGATGCATTCCGATCACAATCAGCATCGTTCTGTCTTGCACAAACATTAGCGGTATCGCTGGCGTTTAAAACCGGAAACGATCAATAAAAAACGCCCCACAACATGTGAGGCAAAGTACGGTATTAAGGATCTGAATTAGTCAGATCCTTGATAACCTCAATAATCATGCAATTAAGTTTCTGCCTAGAAAATGACATAGCCAAGGAAAACAACCACTCCTGAAAGGATCAGCGTCATCACCGCCGGAATGCCATCTTTCCAAGTATCAAAACGTAAATGAAAATAGATAGCCCCTAAAGAAGTGCCAAGCAGAGCCATGGCTCCTAGCAATCCTAGTATGCTGCTCTGGAACCAAATGGTAATTGCCCCAAACAACTCAACGACACCTACCAGCGCCATTACCTGACGATTAAGTCCGTAAGAATGAAAGAACTCTATTTGTTTTTCAAAAATCATTTTTTGCCAGCCCAGCAATTTTATTGAGCCAGCAAATAAGAAGAAAGCTGAAAGCAAAGCAATAATGCCAGTAATTAAAATATTCATATTATTCTTTCCATTTTTCGAGTTGCTTAGAGTTTAGATCTGCATCATTATTAATTGAACTGATTACAATTAATAAACATTATGAATGAAAGTCATATAGCTAAAGTCGATCTAAATCTGCTTAAATCTTTACGAGCATTGCTTGAAGAGCGGCATGTGGGGCGTGCAGCGCAGAAAATGAATGTCACCCAATCAGCAATGAGTCACACACTCTCTAGGCTGAGAATTGTTTTCGATGATCCTCTTTTTATACGAAATGCCAAAGGATTAGAGCCTACAGCACGGGCATTAGAATTATCCGATAAACTCAGTTTTATTCTCGGTGAAATCGACACCTTACTGACACCAAAAGCTTTAGAACTCTCGCAAGTTCATGCCCACTTTCGTCTTCAGACTCATGACTTTATTGTTGCTTCTTACCTATCAAAGGCATTTCACACTATCAATGATGAAGCACCTAACATCATCTTTGATGTGCAGATACTGGACAATAACGCTTATGAAAAACTCGATAGCGGAAAGCTAGATATGATCATTGGAGCGGGACTGAAGGCTAATCCGCGTTTTATGCAAAAACGCCTTATCGATGAATCCTTAGTGTGCTTGCTAGATAAGCATAACCCCGCTCTGAATAACTGGAGTACAGAAGCCATTTTTCGCTACCCTCATATCAAATCCAGCTTGCTCGATGATCACGATGATCCAGTAAGCCAATACGGTAAAAATATGGGACTGTCAGAACGAAAAGTTGGACTCTATGCTGAATCCCTCAATTTACAGTTAGCACTATTACCTAATTCTAAATTGATTGCCTTCTTGCCAGAATCTATCGCAGAGCAAGGAAGTAAGTTATACGGATTAGAATTAAAGGCGTGCCCATTTAGTTTACCGACTCTTACTATTCGTGGAATGTGGCATGAAAGGCACCAAAACGATCAGGTGCATAAGTGGGTTCGGGATAAAATTAGCGATGCTTTTCTTAATATAAACTAGCGTAAGAAGTTACTTAATGCATTGATTTTATTGACCACAAAAAAGGATCTCATGGAAAGAGACCCTTAATAATTTATTAGTCTGGCTAAAAATAAGGTATTAGATCGTTAAAGGATCACCGTTTTCCCTGATTTCATTGACTCTAAAGCCGCTTCAGCCAGCACCAAAGCAAACTCACCATCAACACCACTACATTCAGGCTTGCAACGACCCGCTAAAACATCTGCAAAATGTTGCCATTCAGCGATATATGCATCTTGATAGCGCTCTAAAAAGAAAGGTTGCGGTTTAGCGCTGGTACAACCAACATCACCCCAATGCTGTACCAAGTTTTCTTTCATGTTGCCTGCTTGTAGTAAGCCTTTTTCACCGTGAAGCTCTAGACGTTGATCATAACCGTAACCTGACCGACGGCTGTTTACGATGGTCGCCATCACCCCTGATGGGAACTGTAATACTAATACTGCAGTATCAATATCGCCGGCTTCGCCAATCGCAGGATCAACCATGCAGCTGCCGTGCGCCGTGATCGACACCGGATCTTCACCAATAATGAAACGTGCCATATCCAGATCATGCACCGTCATATCACGGAACATTCCACCCGAAACTTGGCTGTACTCTGCTGGCGGTGGTGAGGGATCGCGAGAGGTAATTAAAAGCGATTCAGCCTTACCAATCGTGCCTGCACCTAGCTGTTCTTTTAGCTGACGAAATTGTGGATCATAACGGCGGTTAAACCCAACCAACATTGGTACATTGTGTTTTTCAACAACTGCTAAGCAATCTCTTACTCGGCTCAACTCCAGATCAATCGGCTTTTCACAGAAGATTGCCTTGCCGTTGATGGCAGCAAGTTCGATTAAGTTAGCATGTGTATCTGTTGCTGAACCAATGCAAACACCATGTACGTTTGGATCAGCCATTGCTTCTTCAACAGACTGAATTTTTGCCTGATAGCTATCAACTAACTTTTGTGCCCCTTCCAAATAAGGGTCAATCACTGAGTACAAGTTCGTTTCTGGGTGATTATTAATATTGACAGCATGAACCTGTCCAATTCTACCGGCACCAAACAAAGCGATATTAAACATGCCTAACTCCTTAGCAACATTAAGTATTTATACCAACCTAAATAAGTCTTCGTTTACATTGGTATTACGTTATAGAAAATCGTTATTTGTTCTCTGTTATTAATCATTCAAGCCAAAAGCGACATTAACGAGTAACGTGCTTTTTTGCGTAATCGTTTGAGTTGATCCAATCGTGATCGGGCTCCCAGGTAAACAGCCATTTACGTGTTGGCCCTGCCATTACATTGAGGTAATAACTGTCATAACCTGCGATTGTCGCAACGGGGTGATAGCCTTTAGGCACTTGAACAACATCTTTGTTATATACCGCCATGCACTCATCTAATTCACGATCATCGGTATAAACACGCTGCATACAAAATCCTTGTTCAGGATTAAGGCGATGATAATAGGTTTCTTCAAGGTAGGTTTCTGAGGGTGCTGCATCTTGATCGTGCTTATGGCTTGGGTATGAACTTGTGCACCCTTCATCGGTGTAGACTTCTACCACCAGTAAACTGTCTGCCTCTTTATAATCAGGCAAAATATTGTGCACATAACGCTGATTGTTACCATTACCACGGTGCTCTGCATCAATATCGTTCGGGGTAATCAGCCTTGTTGGTAAGCGACCACTTCCTGGTGCTTGGCACAGTGCCAACTCAAGTGCGGTATTGGCGACAACCTTAATCAATTCGCCTGCCGTTACATAGACAGCGTAAGGTTTTTTACGCTCAAAAGGACTCATTCTATCGCCGATGTTCTCAAAACATGCGCTTGGTGTTGTTACAGAGGCATGCCCAGCAACAAGTACTAAACACACTTCATTAGCGCTTGCTGGTAATTCTAAATGCTGACCTTTTTCTAACTCATACACTTCAAAACCAACATACCCCCACCCTGCATTTTCAGGTGTTATCGACTGCGTTCTACCTTGTCGATCCGCCTTTGCATATTTAGATAACAATCTAGACATAACGAAAATTCATCCCTTAAAGCAATTATTCAAACAAGATCAAAAATGAAATTAATCATTCAACTAAGATATTGCAATGAAACAAACATTTCAATTTATTTTTAATTTGATGTGAACGTTTTGTGGACAAGGTAACGTGTCGATAATTTAACAGCCTTTTTTCTTAAAATTGGCATATTTATATATTTCAAAAAATGCATTTACCTAGTGAATAATAAACACTATGAAAGAAGAAAAATAAAACCATGCTGTCTAACCAGCATCAAAAAGAGACAAGCGATAAATTTTTATCAACCCAAAACAGATCAACACACCAGTAAAACTAACAACACCAAGAGGAAAAGGAATAGCGCATATAAAAACATTCATTTAAAGACAAAGTTAACAGTAAAAATTTTTCATTAATGTAATTATAGAAAAAGTTCAAATAATAGAACGTTCATAAATAACCTTCCGCCAAGTTAAATATCTTTTCAAGGAGCTAATATGCGTTATGCATTGCATGGTATGTGTTCACTTCATAACAATATTGTAAGTGACATTCGTTTAGCAAAAGAAACGGGCTATCAGGGATTAGAGATACATACCGATAAGTTATGGCGATATATTCACGCAGGGTTTACCAGCCAAGATCTTAAGTCTCGACTCGAGCTGGCTGATATCACCCCAACAGCCATTGATATTATTGGCTCAGTTGAGGCATCAGATAAAGCAACTCAGCAGAAAGTATTTAAAGACGTCGAAATACTGTGTGCATTCGCACAAGACATTGGTGCCCCGACGATTCAGCTAAACGCTTTTGAAGCGCTAAACGGCTTATCGGTTGAAGACAACATTAATATCACCGCTCAAAATATTCAGCATATTACAGATATCGGAAAAGAATATGGGATCCGCTTTCAGTATGAAGGTGCCGCATGGACACCGATTGCGAAACTCAGCGATTATTTCCGGCTTTATGATGCTGTAGGCCGTGATAATTTTGGCTTTGTTCTCGACACATGGCACTTTTGGGCAAGCCGTGGTGCTTCACCTGAAGATATGGCAAAAATTGATAAGTGTTTAATCTATAACGTTCACCTTTCTGATGGAAAACGTCCTGCTAGTGGTCAACCTTGGGTCGATGAGAAAGAACTGCGCGGCTACATTCTTGGTGAAGGGGATATCCCACTGCAAGAATGGGTAGAGGCAATAAAAAGTACAGGTTACGACGGGTTTTATTCGGGTGAATTTCTAAACGATCAGCTATGGGAATCTGACCATTACGATATTGCAGAAGCGATGCTACACGGTATGAAAACGTTAGTTGAACCTCAATATTCCTCTCGATAAGCCCTATTATTTAGATACAAAAAAAGCTGACTTCTGTCAGCTTTCTTATTAACTATTAACTATTAACTATTAACTATTAACTATTTAGTTTCTCGGCACATTAAGCTCACCGCTAATGTTTGCGCTAAATACATTGAACTACTTAAAGAACGGAAGCCCATTACTTCCCCCTCTTGTACTTCGAAGCAAACATCCATTTTACTGCCCTGAGAATTCATTTGATTATCGGTTATCGCAATAATAGGAACCTTTTTTTCAAATGCTTGCTTAATCAGTTCGCTAGTTTCCGGCGCATAAGGTGTAAAAGTCACGGTTACTAATACATCATTTTCGCTAATACGGCGCGTCATAGGGGTTAACATACCACCATGGTCATCAAGCAATACAACATTGTTATCAGACTTCATTAACGCATACCAAAGGTAAAATGCAACGGGATACGCCCTTCTCATCCCTTGAATATATATAGTATCTGCTTTGTCCATTAACGATACTGCTCGCTCAAGTTTCTGAGGCGAAACGGATACTTGAAGCTGTTCCATTGCTTCAATGTTAGCGACACCATAATCCTGAAAAATAGTTGTTGGTGATTCAGGTTCAAAGCAATCTTGCTCGCGTGCTTGACGTACTCGTTCTTTGTAATCACGAGGGCGATTCAAATATTGGTCACGAAATAACGCTTGCATCTGACTAAAGCCAGAGAACCCCATCGTATTAGCAAAACGACTCAGTGTAGATAACGGAACATTGGCCTGTTCTGCTATCGTCGCCATCGTTTCAACCGCAACAAGCATCGGTTGAGCCATTACATAGTCAGCAACTTGCTGGAGTCGTTGACTCAACTTATCATAACGCTTAACAATCAAATCACGTAGAGTGTCGAGGTCGTTTGGCACTTCTAATAAAGTATTTTCAGCTTCCATACCTAACGCTTCTCCTCGGTCGAAAGTATCTAATTAATAACAATAATACCCTAAGATGCTATTTCTTAGGGTATGTATTTTAAGACAATAGTTTAAAGTTGCGAATCGCTTCTTCTTTTACATAAGGCATCGCCTTTTTCATGAAGTAAATACGGTCAAATTTGTCAGGCTCATTGTTCATAAAATCGCGCAAATTATGACCTAAAGCCTGTCGTAAGCACGTTCCGATATTGAATTTAGACACACGGCTTATTTTCAGTTTTGCCATGTCTTCATTTCGAATACCACTTGCACCGTGAATAACTAATGGCTTACTCACCTTACTCGCAATCTGATCGAGTAGACCAAAATCAATTGTGCTTGTGGGTGTCGTTAAGCGGTGAACATTTCCCACCGAAATGGCGACACAATCTACGTTACTTTCTTCTGCAAAGCGCGCAGCATCATCAGGGGACGTATCAATTGTTTTAATGTGATCACGGCCTTCTTCATAAGGTACAGAGCCAATCTCGCCTTCGATGGATGCCCCGCAAGCATGGGCAACCTCAGCCACCTTTTTAGTACGTGCAATATTATCTTCAAGCGATAACTGAGAGCCATCAAACATGACTGAACTAAACCCTGCTTTTAAAGCACGATAAATAATTTCTTCATCGTAAGTATGATCCAAATGCAAGCAAACAGGTACTGAACTATCGTGCGCTAGCTGTAAAAACATTGCAGCCGCAATTTCAACACCATAGAAGTCGACGACATCTTTGTTACAAGCCAAAATAACAGCTTTGTTCATTTCTTCTGCTGCATCTACAACAGCACGAGCATCTTCATAACCAAAAACATTGAAACAAGGCACAGAATAATCGGATGCTGCAGCCTGAGGTAATAAGTCATTTAAGTTAACTAGCATAACGTTTCCTTGTTATTTGAATTTGGCGATCATGTCCTTGATGCCTGGAATCGTATTCACTTGATACTCATGGTGAGGATCAAAGTGCTGAACAAGCGATTTAGACGTTTTTCCTACAATGATGGTGAAGTAATACATCTCGTAACCTGGTGCCGCGACACTTGGGTGGTAACCTTTATCAATCGCAATCACACTGCCAGTTCGAACGTGATAGACCGGACCAAAATCATCTTCATGCTCATACAAGAATTGAGCACCAAAACCAAAATCAGGGTTAAAACGAAACTGGTACACTTCTTCGTACAATGTTTCTTTGCTTCCATCTGGCTTAGTACGATCTTCATCATGTTTATGGGGAGGAAAACCAGACCAGCCACCAGCGCCAACAGTAAACAGTTCACTCACTAATAAACGGCCACGCTTATCTGCATTGCTCTGACCCAGTACGTGCTTAATTTTTCGGTGTGTTTTAGTGTCATCAGAGCCGTACTGCACCATATCAACGTTATCTTGTAATACGGCAAAAGGTTCTAACGTTTCTTCATAGCGACCACCAGCTATCATGATATCTGCTTGTTCACTTACACATTCGATAACAGCGGTAGAGCCCACAGGAACATACACAGATTCTGGGTTTCCTTCCCATACCGATGCACGTTGCCCAATGTTGTCAAACACCATTTCTTCAGCGCTGCTATTAGACACTGTAATGCAGCAAGTACCACCAGCAAGCACGATAACAGATTCATAACCATCTACAGTGTGGGTATGTGTTTCGCCTTGCTTTAAACGTACAGGGTTGAAATAACACAGCGGTGAAACATCATCATTAATGTCAATTATTGGCTGATTTTTATTATCAAACGGTGGGATATGCTTACCCATATTACTTTCTCCTCCATTACCCATTTTTAGTTTTATCGTTTCTTTTGGGTAAGTTTTATATAAAAGAGCCGAATCATGATGGTATGCATTAACGATCTTTATTCAAGATACAGTCTGCTGATCCGGCTGACCTAATTAACCTTTATTTACCATTATCAAATAATTAAAGGTCTTGTTCTCGGGTCTCAATAAAATCGAATAGTACTTCTTTCGTTGGCATGGCTTCGGTGCAGCTATTACCACTCACATTAATTGCTGCTGCCGCTGAACCGTGTTTCACACCGTCTTCCAACTCGCCGCCGTTCACTAATGTCCAAATCAAGCCGCCTGCGAATGAATCACCTGAACCAAAAGGCTTCTTAACTTCAACACGGAAAATACCCTGTTGGAATTTGTGACCATCTTTGCAGTACACTTTCGAACCTAGCTCGCCCGCCTTTACAATCACAACCTGTGTATTTGCACGTAAGAATCGGTCTGCCGTGGCATCATCATCTGTATTACCTGGTGCTAATACGGTTTCCATCATGTCGAACTCTTCGCGATTACCAATCACGATGTCAGACAAGCCAGCTGCAATACCGTAGTAAATAGATGCGTCAACATCGGTGCGCCACGAGTACGGACGGTAATCAACATCGAGCACTACAACGGTATTGCTGCGACGGGCATGTTCCATAGCGATTAGCGTTGCTTCGCGGCTTGGGCTTTCAGATAACGCCGTACCTGTTACAACCAACATTTTGCTTTGTGCAATGTATGCCGGATCAACTTGTTCTGGCTTTAGTGTTAAATCTGATGCCTTGTTACGGTAAATAAGTACCGTACAATCGTTTGGCTTCATTTCAGTAAACGCAACAGAGGTACGTGAACCTGAATTGTCGGTCATCATGCCGTCAAGATTAATACCTTGCTCTGTCATGTAACCACGTACATAACCACCAAACGCATCATCTGCCACACAACCAATGAAACCTGTTTTGCCGCCTAACTTGCTGATCGCGACGGCGATATTGGCAGCAGAGCCGCCTACAAATTTATTAAACCCTGAAATGTCTGCCATATCGGTGTTGGCTTCGCGGGCGTATAAATCTACTCCCGCGCGACCTAGTACGATGGCATCCAGCAGGCGATCTTGCTGAAGTGCAATCTTTGTCATCGTTATCATTCCCTAGTCGTTATAAGCGACCCAAGCGGCACCTTGGTCAGCAGATTCAACACATTTCTCACAAAGGCGAACGCCTTCAATACCAGCGTCAACACCTGGGAACCAAATGCTCTCTAATGTTGCTTGATCATCACGATCTGCAGCATCAAATGCTAGTGCAAAGCGGTGATACAAGTTTGCCCATGATTCAAAGAAGCCTTCTGCGTGACCGCCACCGATACGGTTAGCAGCAACACCTTCCACATCTTGGTATAAATACCCCATACCACGGTCAAGAACGCGTGGAGCTTCACCTTGTACTTCATAACGAAGCTGGTTTGGATGCTCGTCCCACCATTCGATGGATGCTTTTGAACCGACAATACGAATGCGTTGTTCATGCATTGAACCCGCGTTAACAGCAGAAGCCCATAACGTACCCACTGCACCGCCTTTGAATTCCATCATGACGTGTGCGTTATCTTCTAGTGGCTGACGTGACGCAATAAAGCTTTGGCGCATACACGCTAGACGATCAATTTCTAGCCCTGTCATTACTTCACATAAGTAATAAGCGTGCGTGCCGATATCACCCAATACATAAGTCGGACCCGATGCCGCAGGGCTTACACGCCACTTAAGACCTGGATCATTTAATTCATATTCTTCGTTGTGGAAACCGTGGGCAAATTGCATGTTCACGACTCGAATGTCGCCCAAATCACCACGCTCAACCATTTCACGTGCTTGATGTACCATTGGGAAACCGCTATAACCGTACATTACGCCGATCACACAGTTCTTTTCGGCTGCAATCGCTTTTAATTCTTCAGCTTCTTCACTGGTGAATGTGATGGGTTTTTCACACACAACATGTAAGCCCGCATCTAACGCTGCTTTACAAATTTCATAGTGTGTTGAGTTAGGAGTGGCAACCGATACGGCTTGAATGCCATCAGAACGCTTAGATTCAGCTGCAAAAAACTCTTTATAATTGCTGTAACAACGATCGGCATCTAAACCAAGGTTGACACCAAATTCACGACAGCGTTCTGCATCTAAATCAAATGCACCAGCAACTAATTTAAATAGACCATCACGGTGTGCTGCACTGCGGTGTGCGTAGCCAATCTGGCTGCCACGTCCACCACCGACCATGCCCCAGCGGATTGGTTGTTCAAAACGGCGTTCTTCATTAAACATAATCATAATCTCCATGGCGGTACTGCCGACAGTTTGTGTAAAGGCAGTACCAAAAATGTCATAAAATTGCGTTGAAAAATTCAGTTAAACGGCAGGTAAATTAAACACCCCGACGCTGTAGGTTTTTACCTTCTTGCCAATCAGCCACTTTTTGCTCTGTGCCTTCATTGCGAGTAACTTCTGGTAAACCAACTTCCCACCAACAATCGCATTTAGACCAAGCCGCTGGTGAAACAGGGTCGATATCAACAACGATAACGTAAGTACGATCTGCTTCTTTAGCGCGTACAAATGCGGCATCAAACTGGTCGATCGATGTGAGCTTTTCACTGATTGCACCTTGTGATTCTGCGTGCTTTGCAAAATCAACCCGTGCTAGCTCACCATCAGGACGACGACAATCTTCTAAAAGGTTATTAAACGACTCATTACCGGTATTGTTCTGAAGTTTATTGATAACCGCGAAACCGCCGTTATCACACACAACCAGAATCATTTTCTGACCCGTTAATACTGATGAATAGATATCAGAATTCTGAATTAGATAAGAACCATCACCCACCAGAACAACAACATCATTATCAGGGTTAGCTATCTTGGCACCCCAGCCACCTGCAATCTCGTAACCCATGCAAGAGAAGCCAAAGTCGATATCGAACTTACCAATTTGGTAGTTCTGCCAGTTCATTGATAATTCAGCAGGTAAACCACCCGCAGCTGTCAGTACGGTGTCACCTTTTTCCATTTGTGTATTTAACTTGCCAATGACTTCAGCGTAAGAAGAAGTGCCCGGTAAAAGCTCACCTTTCTTAGGGTGAGTACGACGGTAAACTTCCGCCTTCCATTCATCTGCTTGTTCTTTTGCCGTATCTGCCCACGCTTGCGCTGAACGCCAATCACCCAACACACCTGAAAGTTTTGTCATGCACGCTTTTGCATCACCCAACACTGGGTATGACATATGCTTAATGGCGTCGAATTTAGCTACGTTAATACTGATAAGTTTCATGTCTGGATTGCGGAATACCGACCATGAACCGGTTGTAAAATCTTGCAGGCGAGTACCAATAGCCAAAACAACATCGGCATGTTCTGCCATGTAATTGGCTGAATTTGAACCTGTAACACCAATTGGGCCAGCATTTAGAGGGTTGTCTTGCAACATTGTTGCACGGCCAGCAATTGTCTCGACAACTGGGATATTATGCTTTGCGGCAAAGTCGGCTAATTCATCGGTTGCGAGTGAATAGTGCACACCGCCACCAGATATAATTAGCGGACGCTCTGCGTTTAATAGGATTTCTTTCGCTTCTTCAATCACCAACATTTCAGGCTCTGGACGACGAATGCGATGTACTTTGTCGGCAAAGAAAGCTTCTGGAAAATCGTAAGCCATGCCTTGAACATCTTGCGGTAAGCCAATAAATACTGGACCGCATGTTTCAGGGTCTAACATGGTGTTTAGTGCATGCGGCAAAGACTGGATGATCTGAGCCGGAGAGACAATGCGGTCCCAGTAACGTGTTAACGGCTTGAAGGCATCATTACACGTAATAGAAGGATTATGGAAATTCTCTGGCTGCTGTAATACAGGATCAGGTAGGCGACTAATGTACGCATCACCTGAAATTAACAATAAAGGTAAACGGTTTGTATGGGCAATACCCGCAGCCGTTATCATATTCGTTGCACCAGGACCGATAGAGCTAGTTGCAATACCAATACGGCGACGTTGGTTAGCTTTAGCATAAGCAATAGCAGCGGTTGCCATTGACTGTTCGTTTTGGCCACGCCACGTCGGAATTTTATCTTCAATATTTTTTAATTGCTGACCAAAGCACGTTACATTGCCATGGCCAAAGATGGCAAACGCAGCACCAAATAGCTGCTCAACTTTGCCATCAATTTCAATTTTTTGTGCCGCTAAGTAATTAGCAAATGCTTCAGCAACAGTTAGGCGTACAGTTTTCATCTTCTTCCTCGAACATCATCACACTAAAAATTGGCATCCCTGCCCTGCCTACACGGTGTTATCCATTATTTGTGTAGTCAGTTCTTTAATCGGGGAACATCCATTCCCCGATGGCGGCTTTGAATATTACAAAGCGACAAACGTCGTTATTACAAACCGTACTTAGTTGCGTAGCCAGTAATGTTTGTATAAGCCGTTTTAGCAAACTCAAGTGGATTCGCTTTTGCAGGATCTTGCTCTGCTTCAACTAATAACCAACCTTCGTAATTACGCTCTTTCAGTGCAGCGAAAACATCGTCATAGTCAACGTCGCCAGTACCAGGAACGGTAAATACACCATCAAGAACTGCATTAAGGAATGATTTGTCTGCATCACGCGCCGTCTTCATAACACCTAATCGAAGGTCTTTAAAATGCATGTGACCAATGCGATGGCCCCAGCGCTTAATCATTGTTACAGGGTTACCGCCACCGTATGTGATATGGCCGGTATCAAGCGTTAGGTGAACAGAATCGCCAGTCAGTTCCATTAGAAGGTTAATGTCGTCTTCTGTCTCACAAATTGTGCCCACATGGTGGTGGAAAGACAGTTTGATACCATGTTCATTTAATAAGTAATCAGCAACAACAGTCAGCTTCTCTGCGTATACTTTCCACTCATCCATTGTCAAAATGACGCGGTGTGAAAGTGGTGTATTAATGTCGCCATGAACAGAGTTGCTCACTTCGCCATATACCATTGCCTTACAGCCAGCAGCTTTCAGTAGTTTGATGTGCACTTGCATTGCTGCAATTTCTTCTTCTGCTGTAAGTGTCATCAAATTACCGCTAAACCAGCCTGAAGCCAGAACAAGATTGTATTGTTCTAGTAGAGGAATAAGCACTTCAGGTTCACGAGGGTATTTCGTACCTAATTCAGTACCAGTGAAGCCAGCTTCTGACATTTCACTCAAACACGTTTCTAAAGCAATCTCACCGCCAAGTTCTGGCATGTCGTCATTAGTCCAAGTCAAAGGGCTGATTCCGTATTGAACTTTGCTCATGTTCGTTCTCCAGCATTTAATTTATAGGATTAAGGTAGTGTGATTAATTATTTTCCAATCGACACTTGTTTCGTTTCACTGGCAATCAATATAATAAAAAAAAACACAAATGAAAAATATTTTTCAAACAAAAAAACACTTTCCCCACAACTTTGTATTTTATGAAAAAACCCCGTAAACACAGGGCTAGCGGCGATATAAGATCAAGATCACAAAAACATTTAACCAATAAAAAACAATGACTTACATTGACGACATTAAGTGATAAATATTTACTATTGTATGACACAGGTATCATTTTAAGAGAAAAATCATTTCAAGCTATAGCAAGAATGCAATGGAATACATATGATGATTAAAAACGCCACAATGAAAAATATTTATCAATGCATATTTTCAAAATATAACTATTAGAAACAATTAAAGGCGTATTAAGTAATCCTTAGCCCTTTCCCTACAGTTAGAAGGCGGGATTAAACCCTGAAACATGTATATAGATGGTTATACATGCTGATGGAAAATTTAATGGAGTAAATAATGTCATCAAGTATCGAGACATCATCACGAAAACATAACCTTAGTTACATCATTAGAATTTGTTGTATCGCGGCTCTTGGAGGGATTTTATTAGGATATGACACCGCCGTTATTTCTGGTGCTATCGGACCGATAAGAGAGTATTTCAACTTAACACCAGCACAGACGGGATGGGCTGTTTCCAGTGTTGTATTAGGCAGTATTATTGGTGCAGTCAGCGCTGGCTGGTGTGCCCTTAAATATGGACGTAGAAAAGCATTATTCTTAGCGGCTCTTCTATTTATTATTTCCGCTATAGGCTCTGCCCTTGCCTCTACCTTTACCATCTATGTGTTATTTAGAATTGTAGGTGGCATTGCAGTTGGTTTAGCGTGTGTTGTCTCGCCTATGTATATGTCTGAAGTCGCCCCAAAAGATTTCAGGGGACGTGCTGTTAGTATGTTCCAACAATCTGCCGTTATTGGTCAAACGGGTGTGTTCTACGTTAACTACCTGATTGCAAAGGGTATGTCTGAAGCATGGCTGGTTGATATTGGCTGGCGCTGGATGCTGGCGTCAGAAGTTCTGCCAGCCTTATTATTTGGCTGTCTCTTATTGATTATCCCTGAATCACCACGCTGGTTAGTATTAAAAGGTCACCTTGCTCAAGCAAAAGAAACCCTTTCTCGCATTTCTAACCCTGAACATGCCGACCGCGTTATTCTTGAAATACAAAAATCTTTAGTCCCTGCTAATGCATCAAAAAATAATAAAGTCAGCTTACGTTCTCCATTACTATTTTCTATTCTGGTTATTGGTACTTTTGTTGCGGCAGCACAGCAGTTAACTGGTATTAATGTCATCATGTACTACACACCAGAAATACTAAAACCGATTGCTGGTGGTACTGAAAACGCATTATTCCAAACCACCTTCGTGGGCGTTGTCTTTATTTTTGGTAATGCTTTAGGTATGTATCTAATTGATAAAGTCGGTCGTTTACCACTAATGAAATACGGTACTTTCGGTTGTGCGCTAGGTATGACGATTGTCGGTTATGTGCTTTATACCGGTACTGAAGGCTATGCAGCTTTATTTGCACTCTGCCTGTATGTTGTTGCATATGCAACATCTTGGGGTTGTGCATGTTGGACTATGATTTCAGAGATCTTCCCGAATAGCATCCGTTCTCGTGCGATGGCAATTGCTGTTGGCGCACAATGGTTCACTGGCTTCATTGTTACTCAGTCTTTCCCTATGTTAAATGAAAATGCCTACCTAAAAGAGCACTTTAATGGTGCATTCAGCTTCTGGGTTTTCGCGGTTCTTTCTATCATATGTATGTATGTTGTTGTTAAGTACGTACCTGAAACGAAAGGCGTTAGTTTGGAAGACATGGAAAAAGTCATGGCTGAAAAGCTGGGTAAGAATAAAAAACGTGAAGTTGCAGAAGCAAGCGCTTAATCAAATAAATACGTACAATATTTATTACTGATTAACTTTCAAGAAATAGGCTTTTCATATGAGAGCCTATTTTCATATTCAATGAACGTTAGCTAAAAGGGAATACATCATGCTGGATAAAATGGCTTTCTTTGTATATGTAGTAAGAACAGGTTCTATTTCTGCTGCTGCACGTAAATTCAATATTTCAGTCTCGGCAGGCAGCCGCTGGCTACAAGATCTAGAACAAAAATTTGGCATGCCGCTACACCGTCGTAGCAACCGCTTATTAACCCCTACCCCTGCTGGTCAAAAGCTATTCGATGATTTTTCACCTATGGTCGATAATTCCGAACATTTATGCCGTCAAATGCAGGAGTTTCAGCTACACGACAAAGGGCATATTGATATTGTTTGTACACCTGTTTATGCCAATCATTATTTAATGGACATGATCAGTGAATACCTTATAACTAACCCAGATGTCACTTTTAACCTCAATATTACTCCTTGGGCATTAGACCATGCGGCAGAAAGCGACTTAACAATTAGCGCCAATGCCTCTTATCAAGGCTATCGTGAACATGATTTACACCTTGTGCGCCGTGAAATAATGCAAAGCCCATTTCGCGTTGTTGCCTCACAACACTATCTTGACCGTCAACCCACGCCACAAAAACCCTCTGATTTAACCCAGCATCAATGCTTATTTGCCACGACGTTAACGGGCAGTAATGATTGGATTTTCACCAAAAATGGTGAAAGCCAGATAATAAAAGTACCTAAGTCTTTAGAAGTTAACGACAGTGATCTACTGCTTCAAGGTGTAACAAAAGGCGCTGGCATCGCTTATTTACCCGCATTTCTCGTTGAACCAGAGATAGAAAGCGGCCAGCTTATTTCACTATTGGATGATTTCGATACCAGCGTATGGAGCCTCAACCTCTACTATCAGCCACCCGCCACCGCTTCTGCCGTCGCCATTCATTTTAAAGAGTTTTTATTGAATAAATAGTAAGAAGTATGAAAATGGTATAATTGTCGAGATATTGGGTGACTTTATGGATGTATAGCTTACACTAATAAAACCTTATTACCTTAACCTCTTAAAAGGTGCGTATTTAATATAAAGACACACTATCAACAATAAGAATAAAAATAAAAAATAAGACAACCTTAATAATATAAGACATCATTAAAAACAAATAACAACGCCTTAAACAAAAACATTAAATAACAAAAACATTAAATAACAAAAAGTTAAATCCAAACCTCATCATAAAAACAAAGAAAAGCATTTATTACCTTCAAATTCTCATTTAAGAGCCGCTAATAAGATTCGAACCACATCACTTTAAACTAAAATATAGAAATCAACATTGCATAAAAACAATATAAAAACCTAATATAAAAATAATTAAGGTTTAAACAATGAAGACGGCAGCCTTTGTGGTATACACATTAGCCCTACTCTTATCATCTGCTGTAAGTGCTAAAAGCAGTATTGATGAGAAAAGAGAAGGTTTCGTTGTGCAAGCAAAAAATGGAAATATATCGTCTGCAGCACGAGGGTTAACAACACTTTATGATCAGACAAAAGATCCTCTTGTTCTTAACGATCTGATTGCCATTTTATCTTGGCAAGAAAATTCGAAAGCGATTGTTGACGCTTGCCAGTCATGCCAACCGCGTGGGCTCAGCCCTGAGTCGGTTGAAATTGTCGCAAAGGCGTTCAGAAATGAAGGATATTACCAAACTTCAGCAAAATATTATCGCTACCTAACACAACGATCACCTAACAATCGTGATGCTTGGTTAGGATTAGCTTTATCAAGTGCCGAAGCGAACGATTTAGCGAGTGCTAAAGAAGGATTACGAGAATATCGTCAACGATTTCCATTAGATGCACACTTTTATCAAAATTGGATCTATGTATCACAGGCGCTAGACGATCACGTTGGTGAAATGTTTGCTTGGCAAAGTTGGCTAACCGCCGAACCCAATAATAAAACGGCAGGTGTTGGGCTATATACCAGTGCCGTTCAACTGGGCGCATCGCCTGCGGTAAAAGAATTATTAACCCAGCATCCTGAATGGTTTACATCGGCTGATAACTTATGGTTCGACTATTATGAGGCAAGCACCTTACTGCGTGATGGTATCAAAGCCAAAAGTGCACCGACTATCACACGAAGCTCTGTTTTATTGCAACAAGTTATTGATAAAGCACCTAAAGACCATCCTCTTTATAAAAGCGCGTCATTAGACTACTTTTATGCCCTCGTGACATTAAAAGACTATAAAACGGCTAGCCCTCTCGCAGAACAACTAGAAAAAGAGCAGCCATTACCGCGCTATGCTCAAGAAGCACTTGGCGATTATTATTTAGGAACGATGCAACCCAGTAAAGCGGAATCCATTTTTAGTGCTATTCACCAAGAAGAACCTAAAAACTTACCAGTCACCATCAAGTTATATTACGCGTATATGGACACTGAGCAGTATGACAAAGCCAAAGCGCTGATTGACTCTGAAAAGCCTAATATTCCTAAAAACCGCTGGGACTTTACCGGAAGTACACAGAAAGTAAACGATGAATATCAAACCCTTATGCAATTAGAAGCGTTGCATTACGCATGGCGGGGAGATTTCCCCCAAGCAACTGAAACAATTGATAAATTGCTTAGCAATGCACCGGGGAATCCTTATCTGTTGGCCATTAAAGGGGACATTGAACGCTGGAAAGGCAATACCTTTGCTTCTGAACGTTATTTTGAACAAGCTAGCCAACTGCTTTCACCTCAAGATAGAGGTATAACGGACAGAGGCAAGTTGATGGCAAAACTTGAACGTAAAGATTGGCGAGGGCTTCAAAAAAATCTCGATAATTTAAACAACCTGTACCCCGCTAGCGATCAATACATCATCAACAATGACGTTAAAAAGGCAGCAGCGCCAACATGGACAGGCGAATACCGCCGAGGAGAAACAGACAGTAATGGCAACGTTTTAGTCCAAGCATCAAAAGATTGGACTTACGATACACACCTATATACTGGGCGAGTTTTGGATGGGTATAATTTCTTTTTCCGCGACCAGATGAGTTTTGGTGAGTTTGAAGAAAACAATCTGTACGCCCGTTATAGTGGTATAGGAGCAGAAATTCCTTTATCACCCGTGACTTTATTCGTTGAAACAGGCATCGGTGGACATTTAAATGATAAAGCCTATTTCTGGACCACTGCTGATTATCTAATTAATGATCAATGGTTTATTTCAGGCAGCTATAAGTATAATTCTGATAATACCCCACTTCGCGCCTTGTTTGATGGTGCAAATATGGATGATTTTGACACCTACCTCATCTATCGCGTTAAGTCTGAGATCAATCTAGGATTATCAGGCAAGTACTCTGACTTTACTGATGGTAATGAACGCTTTACCTATCTAACTTGGATCGAAGGTCTGCTATATAGAACAAATAGCTATACTGTTCGCGGATCTGCCTCTTACGGTGCTTCATTTAATGAAGAAATTGAAACAGCGAGTTACTTCAATCCCAAATCAGACCACTCTGGCTCACTCATTCTCACGCAAGATTATCATTACCGTATTAACGATAGCTGGGGCTTTGACCAAAACCTGAAAACAGGCATTGGCAGTTACTGGCAAGAGGACTTTGGATCTGACTACAACTGGGACGTGAGTTACGCCCAAAAATGGATATGGCAAAAACAAGTCGATTTTAGCTATGGTATTGGTCGAAGCAAAGGGGTTTATGACGGAGAAGGAGAATATAGTACTTACCTCTTCGCCAACTTTAATGTGAGGTTCCCACAATGAAGATATTATTTTGGCTAACCCTAACATTATTCATTTACTTCCCATTGTCGGCGGCAACATCAACCAAGACTGAACGTGCAAACAACACCTATGTCGTACTGTGTTATCACGATTTTATTGATGTGGGGTTAACCCCAAACTTGCGTATATTTCCCGATACACTTACACGTGATCGTTTAATTGAACATTTCAATTGGTTCAAACAAGAAGGCTATAACCCCGTAAGCTATCAGCAAATTATTGATGCAAAAGCAGGTCGTAGCTCATTGCCCTCTAATGCAATCTTACTCACCTTCGACGATGGCTACGAAAGCTTCTACAGTACGGTTTATCCATTATTAAAGCTTTATAACTACCCTGCTATTTTTGCCTTGGTAGGAAAATGGTTAGTGCCAGATGCCAATAAAAAAATCGAATACGGTAAAGCGATGATATCTCGGAAACGATTCTTATCGTGGGAACAGATTCGAGAAATGGAGCGTTCAGGTATTGTAGAGTTTGCCTCTCATTCTTTTGACTCACACTATGGTATTAATGCGAATCCGTATGGTAATGAGCAGCCCGCAGCAACAACCCCTGCGTATAATCCTATCAAGAAACAATACGAATCATTAAAACAATATAATAAACGTATTTACTCAGACTTAACGCAAAGCCGTGACCAATTTGTATCTAACTTAATTAAAGCCCCGCGCATTCTAGTATGGCCATACGGTGCATATAGCCAAGACTCGATTAATACTGCTGCAAAGGTGGGTATGCCGTACACCTTTTCACTCGATGAAGGCGTTAACTATGTGAGTGACTCGGGACGTAACGTAAAACGTTATTTAATTGAGCAAGAGATGACACTTGAAAGGCTCGATGAAATCTTACGTGGGGAGCCAGAATATGAAGGGCCTAAACGGGTTGTGCATGTCGATCTTGATTATGTTTATGACGCTAATCCGGCCGTTATGAACCGTAATATGGACACGTTAATTTCTCGTATTTATAACTTTGGTATAGACACTGTTTACCTTCAAGCTTTTGCCGATCCCGATGGTAATGGCATAGCAGATGCTCTGTATTTCCAAAACCGACATTTACCCGTACGAGCCGATATTTTCAATCGTGTTTCGTGGCAACTTAGCACCCGTGCAGGGGTAACTGTGTATGCGTGGATGCCAGTACTTGGCTTTAATTTAGGAAATAAATATGACTATGTAACAGATAGTCGGTTTAACGCCCCAGCCCCTAAGCGATACCTTCGTCTTTCTCCGTTTTCGACAAAAAATCGGAAAGCAATAAATGAGATCTATACCGATTTGGGTGCGTACGGAAAGTTCTCTGGGCTTTTATTCCACGACGACGCACTATTAACGGATTTTGAAGATGCAACACCAGCGGCACTAAAACAATATCAGAAATGGGGACTAGGGAAATCTGTCTCTAATATTCGTAATAATCCTCAAAAAATGACCTCATGGTCTAAATATAAAACCCAATATTTAATTGATTTCACCCTAGAGTTGGCAAACAGTACACGCCAATATTTATCGGGTGATGGCATTGAGTTAAAGCTGGCCAGAAACATCTATGCACAACCCGTTATAAACCCGAAAAGTGAAGAATGGTTTTCGCAAAACTTGATTGCTTTTTCAAACAGTTATGACTATACCGCAGTGATGGCGATGCCTTATATGGAATCGGCAAAATCACCTGATAAATGGCTCGAAAATATTGCGAATATTGCGCTTAAAACAGTACCCAGCAGTAAATTGATTTTCGAGCTGCAAGCTAAAAATTGGAAGAATGGTAAAGATATTCCAGCCTCTGAGCTCTCACGACAAATGGAGATAATTAGCAAAGCAGGTATTCAGAATTACGGCTATTACCCTGATGATTTTATTCGTGGTGTGCCAGATCAAAAGACCTTGCGCCCTGTATTTTCAAACAGTAATACCATTGGAGAAAGCGAGTGAATTGGCTAGAGACATTCTATATATTCATTTTCATTTACCCAGCGATAATGGCACTGGTATGGATCGGTGGTGGTATTTATTACTATTTCCATTGGGAGCGGGCGCAGCTAAAAATTGCACGACAGGGTCCCTTACAACTCGATGAATATCCGAAAGTTTCTATTATGGTTCCTTGTTATAACGAAGGCGCTAACGTCAATGAAACGATCAATTACTTACTGAAACAGAATTACCCTAATTTTGAAATCATCGCCATTAACGATGGCAGTAAAGATGATACTGCAACACGATTAAATAACATCGCGGAACATGAGCCTCGCCTCATTGTTGTTCATCAAAAGAACCAAGGAAAAGCCGCAGCATTAAACAATGGTACTCAGTATTCGACCAGTGACATTTTGGTGTGTATCGATGGTGATGCCCTACTCGATTTGAATGCATTACGATGGATGGTGAAGCACTTCCAAGATTGCCCTAAAGTGGGTGCTGTAACGGGTAATCCAAGGGTACGTACACGAACAACCATTATTGGAAAAATCCAAACGGGTGAGTTTTCATCAATTATCGGTCTCATAAAACGAGCACAACGTATTTACGGCACAATATATACCGTTTCAGGTGTGGTTTGTGCGTTCCGAAAATCAGCCATTATGGATATTGGTGGCTGGAGCACAGACATGATCACTGAAGATATTGATGTCAGCTGGAAACTGCAAATAAACGACTGGCAAATTCGCTATGAACCACAAGCGCGTTGTTGGGTGTTAATGCCTGAAACATTACGTGGCTTATACATGCAACGGCTACGCTGGGCACAAGGTGGCGCAGAGGTTTTCTTTAAGCAGGGCATGAACGTTATCGTAAAGGGAAAAACGAAACTTTGGCCATTAATATTCGAATACTTAATGAGTGTTTTTTGGTGTTATAGCCTTGCATACCTCATGATTTCTTACTTTATTCAGTTTTTTACGCTCAGCGGACAACCTACAACTTATCAACTGGTCACATTTGAATGGTCGGGCTTTGTACTGGTATTAATTTGTTTAATGCAATTTACAGTAAGTCTGATGATAGACCGTCACTATGACGTTATGTTACGTCGAAATTTTTTATGGTGTATTTGGTACCCTATGTTCTATTGGTTTCTGAATGTTATCACCGTCACTATCGCTGTTCCCAAGGCTCTAATACGTAAAAAAGGGGAAAAAGCTGTATGGGAAAGCCCTGATCGCGGAGAGGTATTCAGAGATGATGATTAACCCAAAAACGAAGATAAAATCAAGATACATTCATTCACATCAGCAGAAAAATCATGATGATATTAGAGGGCTTATTATCTGCAAAGCCTGTAAAAAAACATGGCAACATCACCTAAGAGATGCCGCTATCGCTATCGTCACTTGGGGAGGATGGTTCTTCTTAATATTTCAGCCCTTTATAAAAACGAACTATGACTCCGCTAATGGTTTAGATTTTATCCACTCAATAAGTTTAGAAAATTGTGCAATTATATTTGTGACTCTTTTTTGTGCCATTATGATCACGTATCACCTTTGGGTTAGATATCATGTACTTATTTGGCAATGGGAAAAATTATGGGAACACAATAAACAACTCAGCATAAATGCTAAATCTATCATTGCTAAAAAATATATGCGGAGTATAAGCATTAATTTAGAAAAAGTTAAAAGCCCAAAGCCTGTTTCTATTTTATCTCGAGAAGACGAAGAAAAAACGTATGGTCTTACCCATAATGTTCACAGTCACATCGTAGAAAAGAAGAACCCAGAGTATGAAGAAAGATCGTCTTAATGAGTTATGACTAAGAATATAGGTGAAGTCATTGCGTATATACATGCAAGTGAAGACATAGTGACATTCGTTACTATGCCTTCACTATTGAGTTTCGGCTTACTTACTAGTATAAACAGCTGTTATTGCTCAAGCACAGCATTAAAACGTTCAAAACCTTTTTCAAGATCTCGAATCAAATCATCAACATCTTCTAAGCCCACGTGTAGACGCAGCATTGGCCCAACAAATTCTTTCTTTTTCGCTGTACGTATAGAGTTAACATTTTCATTCGCTAATATTAGGCTTTCAAAACCGCCCCATGAATAGCCCATGCTGAAGTGTTCCATGCCGTCTAATAACGCCGTTAACGCTGCAGTATTACCGCGCTTCAGTACCAAAGAGAATAAACCGTTACACCCCTTGAAATCACGCTTGTAAATTTCATGACCTTCACAGCTTTCAAAAGCAGGATGGCGAACATGATCCACTTCTTCGCGCTCAGATAACCATTGAGCAACTTTAATGCTGTTTTTTTCGTGCTGCCTTAAACGAACACCTAATGTACGTAGCCCGCGCATAGCAAGATAAACATCATCTGGCGAGGTGCACTGCCCCATCAAATAGCTACCTTCACGTAATTGATCCCAGCAGCGTTCATTCGCTGTTGCTGTACCTAACATTACATCAGAATGACCCACAATATATTTTGTTGCCGCTTGAATCGAAATATCAACGCCATGATCAAATGGTTGGAAATTGATCGGTGATGCCCACGTATTATCCAACATCACGACAATATCATGCTCATGTGCAATGCTTGCGAGTAACGGCACATCTTGTACTTCCATCGTGATAGAGCATGGAGACTCTAAGAATAGAACCGTTGTATTCGGGCGAATAAGATCGCGAATACCTTCGCCGATCATCGGGTCATAATAGGTTGTTTCAACGCCCATCTTATCTAAAATTTTGTCACAGAAGTCTCGCGTTGGCTCGTAAGTGCCATCAACCATTAAGATATGATCGCCTGTTTTCACAAACGATAAAATGGCATTTGAAATAGCAGCCGTACCACAAGGATATAATGCACAACCAACACCACCTTCCAGTTCAACCATTGCGTCTTGAAAAGCAAAATGCGTATTCGTACCACGGCGTCCATAAAAGAGCTCTCTATTAGCACGGTTGGCAGTCGCATGTTTCATTTCAGCAACGGTATCAAATACAATTGTTGATGCACGGCTTACAGGTGGATTAACTAGATGCTGGGTCCACTTTTTCGAGCGACCCGCTGTTATAATTTTTGTATCTAATGCTTTTTTTTCCATGATAAACCCAAAGATCCTTTTAAAAGACAATGCTCGTTTTTGCTATAAGCCCAAGTTATCATAATTAAATAGCTATTGGGGACTTTATACCCAAGTCACCTCAATATGCAGGATTCAGAGTTTTGCTGAAACGAGTATCTTGAGGTAACGTAGATATAGATAGCACAAGCAACATCATATTTTATTAAAAATTCAAACAAGGAAAGTATTAATGTTTAGTCATATCATGGTTGGCGCAAACGATATTCAACAATCAAAAACATTTTACGATGCAATCTTAGGTGCTATGGGCTATGAGCCAGGTGTTCTTGACGAAAAAGGACGTTGTTTTTACTTCACAACAAGTGGTATTTTCGCATTAAGTAAGCCAATTGATGGCGAACCAGCATGCCATGGTAATGGTAGCACTATCGGTTTTTCAGCAGAAAGTACTGAAATAGCAGATGCTTGGCATGCAGCAGGAGTAGCCAATGGCGGTACTACATGTGAAGAGCCACCAGCAATACGAGAAGGTGCTATCGGTCAGCTATACCTAGCGTATTTACGTGACCCGTCAGGTAATAAAGTTTGCGCTGTTCATCGCGTAAGCTAAATAAAAATACGGTTAGCAAAAAAAGACCATCGCGGTGATTTCTAGCTAAACGCTATACAGACGCCGAATCTAATTATGCCCAATAAATCACAACACGGTTTATTGGGCTTTTTGTAATCTATCTTGATATTTCAACAAGGCTTTAACTTATTGCTAACCTATGATTAGATAGAAGATAAGTTGTTACCAAAAACTCATCCATCCATTTGTTAACCACAGACCAACGCGAGGCATTTATGTTAGGTGAAGATCATTCTCTTCTTAAAGAATTTCCCGAGTATAAAGATACAATCGCAAAACTGATTAACGTAGACGACGCATTTGCAAAAGACACGAAACATTACAATGCGCTTGATAAAGAAATCCGTGAACTGGAATTACAAGACTCCCCCATCGGTGATGGATCAATGCTCCAACTAAAACACAATAGAGCTGAATTGAAAGACGCATTGCATCTACGTTTAATTGCCAGCAATTAAGCGAATCTATTACGCTGTACCGTAATGAATAAACACAAAAAGTCGGTCGCTAATACAGCCATCGACTTTTATTAAGTGCCTTGCCTAGAGCCCAACCAATTTTCGCTGAAACAAGCATCTTGAGGTAACTTGGGTATAGTACAACGGGCAAGTCTACAAACAACATATTATCTAATGTTTTTTGAAAATGATTCCGTAATTATGCTGTTTATAACATAATTAACAAGGGCTATGATTTACCTCGTAAACAAGAGAGTCACAAAACCAATATTGAGGACAAGAGCATGGCTAACCTAACAATTGTTGCAAACATCATAGCTAAAGCCGATAAAGTGGAATTGGTAAAAACTGAGCTACTTAAACTGATCGACGTGACACGCGCAGAGGAAGGTTGCATCAATTACAACCTTCACCAAGACAACGAAAACCCAGCACATTTCATGTTTTACGAGAACTGGATATCACGTGAACTATGGCAAACGCACATGGGAAACCAACACTTAAAAGACTACATGGCAGCCACTGACGGCGCAGTAGACAGCTTCGTGTTAAATGAAATGACCAAGATCGCTTAATCATTCTTCAATACTAAGCACTTTCAAATTAAAAATAAGCGATCAATAACGCTTATTGCCTTCAAGGTATCGATAAATACTACAACGCCAGCTCGGTCAGTATTACTGATAAGTCGGCGTTTATACCATTCTGGATAAGTAAATGATCAGATACTTGTCTAGATTGGTATTACATAGAAATCAAATCGAAATACGTCCTATCAATCAATTCGAGGACATTACCAAGAGAGTATTTTCTCTCGATACAAACAAATAGTTCCTACGGTGGTGATGAGTGTCTTTAATTATCAAAAAATATTAGAGAATGCTTCAAATGTTACCCTGTTTTTAACTCACCATTCTGAGGTTATGCTTTTCTCGTATCCAAACAACGAATTCAACCCAAGAAGGTGAAAATCATGTCACAGAAATTAACATTAGGCGTAACCGACCTCTCTTTCCATCGCATTACAGCGTCATTAATTTCGCATGTATTACATAACATGGGTTTTGAAGTAGAGTGTGTGTACTCACCCCATCAAGAGAACTTCAAAAAACTGAAAGACGGTGATATTGATCTACTGACATCTGCATGGTTACCTTCAAGTCATGGTATGTATAAATCAGAGGTGGAAGAAATTGAACCACTAATTGAACTTGGCTTACATTACGAACCATATGCATTGTGGGGCGTGCCTGATTATGTGCCGTCTGAGGATGTCGCAGAAGTGGGTGACCTAGTAAAACCTGATGTCGTGAAGAAAATGAAAAATGATATCCAAGGTATTAACCCTGGTGCAGGTATTACCCGTTTTTCGATTAAGATGATGGAAGAATATGGTCTTAATGATGCGGGGTATGCATTCCATACTGGTACTGAAGAAGCCTGTTTTAGTACTTTCGAACAAGCTGTTGAAAACAAAGAATGGTTCATTGTGCCGCTTTGGAAGCCGCAATTCTTGCACTACCGTTATAATATTCGTGAAATCAAAGAACCAAAAGGGTTGCTGGGCATTGTCGATCGTGCGGTGTTGTTACTCAGAGAAAGTAAAAAAGAATTGTTCACCAAAGAACAGCTAGAAACGTTAGATACATTGCGTTTCTCGAATGAAATCATTGCTGAATTAGACTATAAAGTATCACGTGAAAACCAACCGATTGATACTGTTACCGCCAACTGGTTAGCAGCTCAATCGCAATAATCAACCCACACAACATTCTCTTATTTAAAGTGACGCCAGAAATGGCGCCACTTCCATTAACTGATAGTAACAGGCCATTAAATCAAACTTCTTATCTGCGCAATCGTCGTTTCTGCATCTTCATAATTGATCACCAATTCCCCTACACCTTTTTCTGTTTGCACAAATAGAGACGGGAAACTGTTACCTCCTATCGAGCGCGCAAAAGCAATCTCACGCAACAGGGCATCATGTGTCGTTGGCGATAAAAAGTCCGCTTCAAATTTCTCACAATCTAAGCCGATGCTTTTAGCTAAACCAATCAAAATGTCATTGTCACTCGGATTCTTCGCATCAAGATAATACGCATGTTGAATAGCATCTAACATGCCTTGTTCTGCCCTTTGCTCGCGGGCAGCAAGAATGGCACGACAGGCTGGATAAGTAGATCGGCGCGGCATGTTTTGGTGCCAGAAGTCATAATTAAACTGGGTACCGAGGTAGTTTTCTATCTTCTTCCAATACGACGCAATTTGTTGCTGCATCGCTTCTGACATCGGCACACCTGAATCTGGTGCTAATCCACCCAATACATACACAATCTCGACGTCATTAGAGACCACATCTTTAATCTGTAGCCAAACAGGTTTGTATCCCCAGCACCACGAACACATGGGATCATAGATATAATACAAGGTAGGTTTTATTGCCGACATAATGTGAGTCCTTTCTAGTCTGAAATTTCACAGTAGCAAACTCGTCCGAATACATTCAACTTAAGCCACCAAGTTAAACCGCCGTTCTCAAACAATGTAAATTGATAAGTGAACGTTTTCGACAACTATGACGGAACTTATAACTGCTAATTAACGTGCTATAAACTTAGCTTAGGCTTAATAAAATCAATAAACGCTGAAATACGTCGTGCCACAGAAGATGATTGATAGTACACCGCATTGACTTGCTCTCGGCCTGTATTGAGGAGTTTGTCAGACTCTAATATCGCGACCAGTCGTCCAGTCTCAAGATCATCTTTGACCATGAAGCCAGATAAGCACGCTATGCCATTCCCAGCAATTGCCAACTGTCGCACCGTTTCACCGTTACTCGACATAATTGTCGGTTCAATATATTGGAAACCTTTCAACGGCCAATGATTCAACACTTTTGCCCCAGTAAAGCCAATAAGATCATGCCTGTTCAGCTCATCTGGCTTTTGTGGCATTCCTCGTCGCGCAAGGTATTCTGGTGACGCAACAATATACAACGGGCTCTTTCCCAATGAACGAGCATGCAAGGTTGAATCTGTAAGCATGCCAATACGAATTGCTACATCTGTTTTCTTCTCTAACAAATCAACAAAACCTTCGTTAGACGTCAGCACCAACTCAATATCGGGATACTCAACTTTAAACGCTTGAATCAAAGGTACTAATTGGTGGAAAACAAATGGACTAGCAGCATCTACACGTAAACGTCCTTTGGGTAACTCACCACGAGATACAAGATCCTCTTCTGCCCGTTGAATCAGTTTTAAACCCTCTCGCACCGACTCGACAAATTGCCGCCCTTCATCGGTTAATTCAATGCGTCGGGTTGTGCGATTCAATATCGTAACACCCAGTTGTTTCTCCACTTTACTGACCGCACGCGATACACGTGCAACTTGAATATCCAACAAATCGGCGGCAGCAGAGAACCCGCCGCAGTCAACAACCATTAGCAAAATGGTTAAATCGTCCGAACGTGTGAGCACAGTTTATCCCTTCATATCATTACAATACCCAGAACTATTGCAATAATAACAAAAGTAATTTGTAAGTAGCACTGTTTTTCACAAAGTTGTAATCGCGAATAATGCACGCATCATTTAGTTCATTAACGGAAAGTACGTTGCTTTCTTTATTCAACGTCGAGATTATATTATGCCATTAGCACTTCTTGCATTGACGCTTAGCGCCTTTGCCATCGGCACTACAGAATTTGTTATCGTCGGATTGATTCCAACCATGGCAAATGATTTACACGTTTCCCTTCCCTCTGCAGGATTACTCGTCAGTTTATACGCCTTAGGTGTTGCCGTTGGTGCTCCAGTGCTCACGGCATTAACTGGCAAGTGGAACCGTAAGCATGTCTTACTGGCAGTCATGAGTTTGTTTGTTGCAGGTAATGTACTTGCATGGCAAGCCCCTGGTTATAACACATTAATCACGGCGCGTATTTTGACTGGTTTAGCGCACGGTGTCTTTTTCTCTATTGGTTCGACGATAGCAACAGGCTTGGTCTCGAAAGAAAAAGCGGCTAGCGCAATTGCCATCATGTTTACCGGATTAACCGTCGCTTTGGTCACTGGCGTACCTCTTGGCACTTACATTGGTCAAACTTACGGCTGGCAAGCTACGTTCTTAGTCGTTGCTATTCTTGGTCTAATCGCCCTTGTCGGCAGTATGGTGTTAGTTCCGAATAACCTAAAACAACCACCAGCAGCCAACCTGTCTGCGCAGTTAAAAGTCTTAACTCAACCACGTTTGTTATTGGTGTACGCGATTACAGCAGTTGGTTACGGCGGCTCATTCACTGCTTTCACTTACTTGGCTTCTATCTTAGAAGATGTCTCGGGCTTTGATTCCAGCATGATAAGTCTAATTATGTTGGTGTATGGCGCATCAGTTGCTGTCGGTAATATCTGGGGCGGCAAAATGGCCGATAAAATGGGGCCAATAAAAGCGCTGACCATTATATTTTCAGGCCTAGCTGCGGTGTTATTCACTTTTACTTTTACTGCATCCAACCCAATTACCGCCGTTATCACTATCTTAATTTGGGGTGCATTCGCCTTTGGTAACGTACCGGGACTGCAAGTTTACGTAGTGAAATTGGCAGAAAAATATACCCCAGATGCTGTTGATGTTGCATCTGGTTTAAACATTGCAGCATTTAATGTCGGAATTGCACTGGGATCATGGGGAGGTGGTATGATTGTCGCAAAATCTGATTTGATGAATACCACTTGGGTCGGAGCTATCATTGTGATTATCGCTTTATTGCTAACCCGTCTAAGCGGCGCATTGGATAAACACGCTGACAAAAAGGTACTAATAACGGTCACAACAAATGCTTAAGCACAAAGTGAAACACGTTTAAGCACAAAGCACATCAATTCAGAAAATCACTCGAAGGCGATCAGCGATGATCGCCTTATTATTTTTATGGCAGATCACTTTTATTATCATCTACGTTTCGTCATACGCTTTGTTTTTCGAGCGCTCGAATATAAAAACGTAATGGGCCTTCAGCGTGTACTATTGTCAAACCACTCGCTGCCCCACCACACTCTAGAGACAAAGCAAAGCCATGTAAGTAATCCACTAGCAGATCCAATGCATCTTTCACTTGTTCAGGCGTAAGATTCAATGGCGCGATAGCTATATAAACGCGAGCCACAAAAACATTGGCAGGTCCTGTCGACGTCATCCCTAAGAAGGTTTGTAGCAAACCAGGATGCCCTTGTAACAACAACAAATAACTATTACACAATGTCGTCAATTCTGTTTGCCAAGCTTCAGTGCCTTTCGGTTCATAAATGGCTTCAATGAGCGAGACCGTTACCGCTTCTAACAACGCATTTTTATTCGCAAAGTAGTGATAAATCGCCATTGCATCGACATCTAAGCTACCCGCTAATTGACGGATACTGGGTATTTTCCCGTTATCTACCATCAAAAATTTAGCTGCAATAATGATTTTATCTGCGCTCAATTGCCCCGATGGTCCACTTGGACGACCTCGTTTCTTTTCCTTGACAGACATTCACTCTCCCCGATAGACTTATCTTAATTTCTACAGCGTAGAATATTGTAGAGCAACATAATTCAAATGCAAGCCATACACAGTAAGTGTTGATTAGCATTAGTACTATTTTACGGGAGCTAACCATGCCAAACATTGTGTATATTGCAACCAGTCTTGATGGCTATATTGCGGATAAAAATGGATCTGTCGATTGGTTACATGCCACTCCTAACCCTGACGGCTCTGATCTCGGCTATAACGATTTCATTGAGCGTATTGATGCGTTAGTGATGGGGCGTAACACACTAGATATGGTGCTAAGTTTTGATTGCGACTGGCCTTATACTCGACCAGTGTTCGTATTAAGTAACACGATGACACGTGTACCTGAAGGGTATGAAGACAAAATATTTCTCGTGAAAGGCCCACTCACCACTGTAGTAGCATCGCTCAATGAACAAGGTTACAACAACCTATACATTGATGGTGGTATCACGATTCAGCACTTCCTAAAAGAAGATCTGATTGATGAAATGATTATCACAACCATTCCTGTATTGTTAGGCGGTGGATCGCCATTGTTCGGCGAATTAGTTACCCCACGATCGTTTGAGCTAACGGGTAGTGAAACCCTTATTAACCAGCTAGTGCAAAGTCATTTCACGCGCGTGCGATAAGTACGCTATTCGAGCGACTTCAAAAAGAAGCTTAGATATTCAACACAAGCGATAAATAACAGGCAATAAAAATGCCGTTCACCTTAGGTGAACGACATTAATCGTTATCATGATCTTTTTCTGTTACTTACGGTCTGTCATTACTGTGCGAGAGAATAGAAAATCGCAGATATTGAACATAAACCAATCACTGTAACAAAGACATTACTCAATGCACCAGAGTACTTACGCATCGCAGGCACTTTCTTGATAGCATACATAGGCATGATGAACAGCAGCATCGCAATAATCGGGCCACCAAGGCTTTCAATCATTCCTAAAATGCTTGGGTTAATCGTTGCTACAGCCCAAGTGGTCAACAACATGAATAACGCTGTGAAAGTATTCAGTGCTTTTGGCGCGATAGTTTTACCACGGCCTCGTGCAACTTTTACCACCAAACCATTCAAGCCTTCGCTAGCACCTAAATAGTGACCTAAGAAAGATTTAGTGATCGCAATAATTGCTACTACTGGTGCTGCATAAGCAATGACTGGCGTGTCAAAGTGATTTGCCAAATACGTTAGAATAGAAACATTCTGTGCTTTTGCTTCAGCCAAGTTTGCTGGAGATAAGCTAAGTACACAGCTGAACACGAAGAACATCACAGTGGCAACCATCATAATGTGGCTACGCGCTAAAATGCGCGAACATTGTATTTCTGCATCGGCACCGTATTCTTTCTGTTTTGCCACTGCGAATGATGAAATCACTGGTGAGTGGTTAAAAGAGAAAACCATCACGGGTAAAATCAACCATACCGCCATCATAATGGTGCTGTAACCACCGTCAGTCGGCATAACGTTCTCGAAAATTGAGCCGTTCCAGTAAGGAACCAAATACATCGCTAGCATTAAAAGCACAGCAACAAACGGGAACACCAATATACTCATGGCTTTGATAATCAACTGTTCGCCTAAACGTACAATAGCCATTAAAGCAATGATCAAACCTAAAGCAAGTAAAGCACGTGCTGGAGGCATAATCCCTAACTGGTTTACCATGAAGCTTTCAACGGTGTTAGTCAAAGCAACACTGTATACCAATAAAATTGGATAGATAGCAAAGAAATACAGCAAAGTAATGACTTTACCCATACCCACACCAAAGTGCTCTTCAACTACCTCAGTTATATCTGCACCTGGGTTTACACTTGATAAAACGAAACGAGTCATGGCGCGGTGAGCAAAGAAAGTCATAGGAAGTGCAAGCACTGCCATCATGATCAGAGGGAGTAAACCACCCACACCAGCATTAATTGGAAGAAATAGTGTACCAGCACCTACGGCTGTACCGTATAAACCAAGCACCCATACGGTGTCACTTTTACTCCACCCCAGTTTTTTTACGCTGCTTGCCGAAGTATTCGCTGTATTATTTTTAACAGAGTCCATAGTGGACATCTCCTTTATAGGTATAGTGTTATAGCCTTCAAAGGGTCTGAGTGTCATATCTTCCATGTACCGGTAAAACCGATGAGAGAGAACGCGCAACAAGCGAACTACATACGTGACGCAGCAAAAAAAGATGATTGCGAAACGATACGATGTAGAGAGTGATAATGGTGAATTCGACAAACAACTGTGTATGTGATGTTTGTGATTGACAGTTCCGTGGTCATATCAAGTGTATCCATGCTGGCATTAAGCAACAATGTCTGCTGGCTATCTCTATAATAACCTTATTAAAACTAATGAAACCCTCAATGAAGGCCGAGCAGTATAGGGGATTAGTCGTGGTACAGCTAATAATTTAGGAGTAATTCGAGGTGTTTGAGTAAATATCAAACACATGTAGAACTAATCCTAAAGTATAGTTATGAAAAAATATGTTAGATGTTTACAACTTAATCTTTTTTGTTTTTTTATAGAACATATTTACGTTAGCCACACCCATAATACCAATCTAGACAAGCATCTGATTATTTACTTATCCAGAATGGTATAACGCCAACCAAAACACTTATTTCAGCATTTCAAGAATAAGTGTGGCCAGGATCAACATGAAAGCACCGCCGATTCGTGATGATATTTGAGCAAAAGGCATAAGTTCCATACGCTTACTTGCAGCAAGTACTGCAACATCACCGGTACCACCCATATTGGCCATGCATAAACCAGCAGTAAGCGCTGCTTCAATGGGGTGGAAACCCATCAAACGCCCAACGATTGCAGTACCAACAATTGCACCAAGTACGGTCGCAAATACCATCAGGAAATACACAAGGTTTAAAGAAGCTATGATTTGGTTCAAATCGGTATAAGCAACACCAATACCAACGAGCAGTGCAGGAGTTAAGTTATCAACAACAAACTGGTACCAACCATGCGCAGCTTTTTCTAACTCGCGGGGAATAAAACCCATGACTTTCACTAACGCAACAAAGATGATCATTAGTGCATAGGTGTGCATGTTAATAACGCTGCTTAGCATCGTGCCGACGAAATACATTGTTATAGCAAGCAGCGCACCAATACCCAGTATATTGATTGATATTGGTTGTTCTTGTTTTTGTTCATCCTCACTCTGCGCTTCACCAGTACTACGCATAAGCTGACCGTTACCCGTAAGAGAGGGGTAGAACTTACCAAGCTTGTCTAATAAACCAGCCATTACAATGGCAATGGCATTACCGATAGCCAACGCAGGTACCATTTTCGACATCAACATTTCAGCCGACATACTAGAGTTACCCGACATAATTTCAACTAAAGGTACTGCACCAGCCCCCATGCCACCGCCCATGATAGGTAGAGCAATTAACATGACAGATTCAAAGAAACCCTCTCCCAAGACGCTACCGACAAGACCGGTAAACAAAAATGCACATATTACACCGCCAAGGATAACCGGAATGTACTTCAATGCTGCTTTCTTCAGCACATTAGTATCCATACCCAGAATCGAACCTGTCACCAAACTCGCGATAAAGAAAGACAAGAAACCACCATCTTTTACAAACGTGGTGATCGTATTAGCAGTTTCATGAGGAATGATGCCACTGTGGAAAATGTATGAGGAACCGAAAATGATAACAATGGCACCCCCTCCAAAAAATTGACTAACAATAGGCGTCTTGTTGCCGAGCACATTTAATATATAGCCGACAACGGTCATCACACCGATGGCACCAATAATCCCCGGTGGCATTTTATTTTGAATGGTAGCAAATAATATAACAGCTGCAGATAGCGCAAAAATAATGTTAATCGTACGCTTATCTTTTATTGTAATTACGTCATTGGTAAACATGTCTCACCTGTTCGTGTATGGTTATTATTATTTCTTCTGTAGTCTAACAACACTTACAAGCTGGAATATTGAGTGCCCCATTAATGTAACTATCTTTACCTTTTGTAACTTTTGTACACGCTGCTGTGATGGGAAGATGTTGTAAAATAGCAGCCTAAACATCATTAATTCTGACTCAGCATCTATTAATACCCGCAGATAGCCCGTTATACTGTCTCGTCATGAACGTTGCTATTCTAAGACCTATATGAAACTTAAGAGCTATTTGGCCTTAACTACAGTTGCTACCACCTCTTCTATTGTTATCGTCGTAACCACTGCAATCTTTTTTTTACTGCAAAATTTACATCAGGAAGGTATTGAAGCGAGGGGGTTAGAACTTGCTCGTGTGATCGCCCATGACCCAAAGGTCATTAATGCCGTTGATACTCAAAATAAGCAGCAAAATTACAATCTTCAAAGCTATATGGAAGATATCAAGACACGTACAGATGCTTCCTTTATCGTGGTCGTCGACAAAAATGCGATTCGATTAAACCACCCAGATCCAGGTAAAGTCGGCAAGCACTTCATTGGTAATGACATTTATCCTGTACTGGAACAAGGTTCCGAATACAGTAGTACGGCATCAGGCTCACTGGGCAAAGCTATCCGTAATTTTTCTCCTATTTATTTAGATGGAAAAGTCATCGGTGCAATCTGCATAGGGTATTTATCAGAGAAAACAACGGATCTTTTGCTACAGCAATATGGTCATATTGGTGTGCTTATCAGCGTCGTCTACCTACTTGGTATTAGCACAATAATTGCTTTTGTCTTTAAAATGAAACGTACCTTTCTAGACTATGAGCCGGAATTTATCGTGAATAAATTCAACGAACATGAAATGGTGCTTGATAGTATTCGTGACGCTATTATTGCAGTAGATAGCGACATGAATATATCGACGATTAATAACAGCGCAATTAAGATGCTTTCCATGGGGATACTGGGTCGATACGACTATGTTAATCAGCCTTTGTCACGCTATTCCATGCCGTTAAGTCATCTGGTTCTCGCTAATCATGGGGTATTCCATCAAGGGGATTTCAATATTGGTAAATTGAAATACCGAGCCAATGTCTACCCAATAAACACCCAAAAAGGTTTGCTTGGTCACGCAATTGTATTCTTCGCAAACCTTGACCAAAGCGAGCTTGAACACGAAGTCAACTACCTAAAAAATTACACTGAGTTACTTCGCAGTAAAACACACGAGTACTCCAATAAGCTCAATGTGCTTTCAGGCATGTTACAAATCGGAAAATACGATGAAGCCGTTGATTTCATCCAACAAGAAACGGATAACTACCAATCAATTATTCATAAAATTGTATTGTCTGTGACAGATAGCTCTGTAGCAGGCTTATTGCTCGCAAAATTCAATAAAGCATCAAAAATTGGAGTGAAATACACGATCGATGTGGATACAAATCTATCAAGTTATGAGAAAAACATATCAGAAAAACTCGTCACTATGATAGGCAACCTTATAGATAATGCCCTGCTCGCGGCATGGCAAAATAGGAACAACGCAGAACCTGAAATAAATGTGTACCTGAGCGATCGCAGTAATCACATCATTTTAGAGATTCAAGACAGCGGCGCAGGGGTACCCGAAAACATATCAGAAAACATTTTGGAATTCGGTGTAAGCTCGAAATATAGCGATGAACAAAGTGGTATAGGCTTGTACTTGGTCAAACAACTGGTCAATTACTTTCACGGAAGTATTGATTGGGAACGTACAGAGCAACATACTACGCTGTTCAGCATTTACTTAGATAAAAATGAAATCGCCAATTATGACTAAAACGACTGTAATGCTTCTTGAAGATGATATTCGCGCAAGCTACACACTCGAATCCACTATCAATCAACATCCTGATTTTACTGTTGTTGCTGTTAGTGAAAGCTGCTCAGAAGCCTTTACTCAATTCGAGGCATATAAACCAACATTAATCTTTGTCGATATAACGCTGCCTGATGGTAATGGCATTGATGTTATTCGCCACCTACGTGAACAAAAAGCAGATTGTGATTTCATTATGACGACCGCTGAGCGTGAAACAACCACGGTCGAAAAAGCTGTTCAGCTGGGTGTGATTGATTATTTAGTAAAACCAATTCGCATGTCTCGCGTTAACCAAGCGTTAAACGATTATCAGCTATACAAACAGCAGTTTTCTCGTAGAGCCACTGTTGACCAAGGCGACATCGATCAGATCTTACGTAAAGCGCCTGCAAAACAATTGCGCCAAACACCGAAAGGCATTGATGCCACTACCCTCGCCTCATTGAAGGCAATTTTGAATAAAGAGAAGTTACATGATTTCTCTGCCGATGAAATTGGTGAACGCATGAACGTCAGCCGTGTTACAGCAAGGCGTTATCTAGAGTTTCTAGAGTCAGAAGGCTCAATTAACTTAGTGTTAAACTACAATACGGGCGGTAGACCTCGCCGTTTGTATCAGATGGTTAAGTAGCAGCTTGAAGAAATGCAAAAAGGGCGCTGATAAAACAGCGCCCTTTTCTAAATGTGGCGGAGAGATAGGGATTTGAACCCTAGAAGGGCTATAAACCCTTGCCGGTTTTCAAGACCGGTGCTTTCGACCACTCAGCCATCTCTCCAACGCGGTGAATAATACGGTTCTAAAGCATGGCTGTAAACCCTTTTAGAATCAAGCGCTCACCATTCAAACACAAAGCAAAGAAAGCAACCATATAGAGGGAAGATAAATCAATATGGCGACTATAAATCAATCAAAAAATGAAATATCGTGTTTATTATATGGGTTAAATCAATATCTCAGCTATTGATCAACGATTAATAAATATGCCTGATATACTTATTAACCTCATAGCTTTCAAACAACAATGAGAAAGAAAGTCAATAATGTATGAATAAGTAAATGAAGGATGAATATGGATATTTATGAAGTTTTTAACGACAGTTATGCCAGATGTAACCGAAACCCTCATTTCATGCCTCTTTTTTATGAGCATTTTTTTGAAAAAAATGAAAAATTTCGTGCGATGTTCACACATGTTGATATGAAAAATCAGATGAAAATGATTAAAGCATCATTGCTAATCATTATGCTCGCTGCAACATCAGAACAAGCGAGAGCAACAGTAAAAAAGTTTGGTAAACGCCATGGACCCGATGGATTAGGAATAAAACCTTTAGATATTGACCTTTGGTTTGAATGCTTAATCGATACAATTAAAGAATGCGACCCTGCTTATAATCAGTCAGTAGAACAAGCATGGCGACAATGTTTCAACGAAGGTATTACTATTATGAAAGCTGAGTGTAAATTATGAGGTGAATAATGGTGAAGCTATCTTCTTATCACAAGAAAGTCACAGGGCTTATTGTTATTGCTGCTGTTCTTACTCTTGCCGCTATTATCTTCTCCCCTATAAAACAAAGCGGTAACTTTTATGACTACGCTGATCAACGCATGTTTTTTTCGATTCCGAATTTTTGGAATGTAATCTCTAACCTCCCCTTTTTATATGTTGGGCTTAAAGGGTTACAATTATTCAGGCAACGTTCGGTGGCCATTGAACCAAATATTGTACTGCAATACCCCTTCTTTTTCTTCGCTATCATGCTCACTTTCTTTGCATCAAGTTATTACCACTTAACCCCTAACGATTTCACCTTAATGTTCGACAGAATACCGATCACCCTCGCTTTTATCGCACTCTATTGCATTATTTTAACGGAGTTTGTATCACGAGATGCCGGTCGTTGGTTATTTTTCCCCATGATTGTGTATGGCTTTTTATCTATTGTGTATTGGTATATAACAACGCTACAAAACGGTCGTGGAGATATGTCTGCTTATGTGTTAATTCAAGTCATCCCAATTATACACTTCCCCATTATTCTTTATTTCTTTTGCTCTCGATTTACTCACAGGCAGTATTATCTATACGCGCTCATTGCCTATGTATTATCAAAATGGGCAGAATCTAACGACGACGAAATATATGCATTGTTGGGGGGAATAAGTGGACACTCTGTCAAACACGTTATTGCAGCATTGGGGGCTTACTTTATTTATATAGGATTCAGGGAGCGAAAGAAAGATGATAGCAACACACAGGAAAAGAAAGTAGCAGTCAAAAAAAAGGATACTCAGTGAGTACCCATTTTACGCGTTGTAAAAACATTACAATCCGTTAGTTATTTCTTACCGACACCACGGTTTTCTTTTTGAGCTAGGGTAATACGACCAAAACCTAGCTTTCTGAAATGGTTATCACGGTAGTCTCTTACTGCTTTTTTGTCGCGAGTCACAGCTTCAATTTGCTGTTCCATTTTTAAGTACGCAGTAATATCAATTCCTTCAGCAGCGGCAACGGCTTCTTGAATTGAATGGTATTCTTCGTATGAAAAAGTAAGCTCTTTTTCTTCATCTTTATAAGTATAAAGGATTGTACGTGCCATGACGGGCTCCTACGGATCAGGAAAGATGGGAATGTACCTTAGATGAGCAAAAGATGAAAGAAAAGTAGTATGAATACCCACAAAAAGCGCTTCCATCGCTGTTTTGAGCATAATAAAAGCGCTTCAATATTGTGCAATATTCCCACCAAAAAGGTGCAAGCCAATTTCATACACCTTCTTCTCCCACAGTTATACACAGAAACAGTGGATAACTCAGTATACCAGTATGAAATATTCACAAAAAATTAACGTTGGAGTGATTTTCACACAACGCAATGCTTTACAAATAAACACTTTACTCAATAACGTTCATTATGAGCTTAATTTATTCAATCTCATTAAAATAGTGGATAACTTGGTTCTCGCTACCCTTCCACACAAGGGATGGGTCTCGCTTACCTTGCTCAAACTTACCATCGACCAGCACATCAATTAAGTCTACTATTTGCTGTTGGTGCTCAGTCAATTCAGCCAAAACATAACCAGACCACAACCAAATATCTTTTCCTACACATTCCGTTTTAACTCTCATGACAAGTTTTAATACAGAAGCGAGATTAGCAGGATGAAGGGGATCACCACCAGATAGTGACAACCCACGACGCTTGATACGCGTATCATTTAAATCATTAATGATGTTGTCTTCCATTTCTTGAGTAAACGCATGCCCATTATCTAGTCGCCAAGTGCTTTTGTTATAACACCCACGGCATTGATGCTCACATCCCGATACAAAGAGCGTACAACGTGTACCAGGACCATTAACCACATCAACTGGATAGTAATTGTTGTAGTGCATGTTTTGTTTCCTCAACCTTGAAACGAATAAACAAAACGCAAGAAGTGCCAAACAGGCACTTCTTAAACGTTCTTTTTAATGAATCTACATAAATATTTACATTACATGTGCTTAACGCGACGTTTCACTTCTTCTTGCTTGCCAAAGTTAAACGGACGGGCATCTGGGCTGCCTAAATAACCACACACACGACGCGTTACAGACACTTTCGACGGTTCATGGTTACCACATTTAGGGCATGTAAAACCTTTACTCGTACAATCAAATTCACCCATGAAGCCACATTCATAGCATTCATCAATCGGCGTATTTGTTCCGTAATATGGTACACGCGTGTAACTGTAATCCCATACGTTCTCTAAAGCTTCGACGTTATGTTGAATATTTGGATATTCGCCATAACAAATGAAACCACCACTCGTCACTTCTGGATATGGCATTTCAAAATCAATTTTATCGTATGGGTTTACTTGTTTTTCTACATCTAGGTGAAAACTGTTCGTGTAATAACCTTTGTCAGTTACACCTTCTACTACACCAAACTCTTTCGCGTCAATCGCACAAAAGCGGCTACATAGATTTTCACTTGGCGTACTGTATAAACTGAAACCGTAACCTGTTTCTGCTTGCCACTTATCTGTCGCAGCTTTTAAGTACTTAACAATATCAACGGCTTTTTGACGTAGTGTCTCGTCATCGTAGACATGTGCTTCAGTGCCAAAAATAGCATTGATTGTTTCGTGAATACCAATATAGCCAAGCGAAATAGACGCTCGACCATTTTTGAAGATTTCTGACACATCATCATCAGCATTCAAACGAACACCACACGCCCCTTCCATATAAAGAATAGGTGCAACACGTGCTTTAACACCATCTAGGCGTGCAATACGTGTTTCAAGGGCACGACGAGCTAGAACTAGGCGGTCGTCTAATAATGCATAGAAACGCGCTTCACTACCTTCAGCTTGTAAGGCAATACGCGGTAAGTTAAGGCTAACAACACCAATGTTATTACGACCTTCATGAATCAACTTTCCATTTTCTTCATAAGTACCTAAGAAACTACGACAACCCATTGGGGTTTTAAATGAGCCCGTGATCTCAACTACTTTGTCGTAATTAAGAATGTCAGGGTACATACGCTTCGATGCACACTCTAGTGCAAGCGTTTTAATATCGTAGTTTGGATCATCTTGCTTATGGTTTAAACCATCTTTAATGGCAAATACAAGCTTAGGGAATACCGCTGTTTTACGATTCTTACCCAATCCTGCAATACGATTACTTAAGATAGATTGTTGGATTAAACGTGATTCCCAAGAAGTGCCCAAACCAAAGCCAAATGTCACAAACGGCGTTTGTCCATTAGCGGTATGTAACGTATTGACTTCATATTCTAGAGATTGGAATGCGTCATAACATTCTTTGTCGGTACGAGAGCGAGCAAACGCTTCTGGATCAGCAATGCCCCACTCTGTCGCAACACTCAAATGCTTCTCGTAGCTCACGGTTACATAAGGTGCTAGTACTTCATCAATACGGTTTATAGTTGTACCGCCATAAATATGGCTAGCAACTTGAGCAATAATTTGTGCGGTAACCGCTGTAGCCGTTGAAATTGATTTAGGAGTATCAATTTCAGCGTTACCCATTTTAAAACCATGCGTCAACATGCCATCAAGATCGATCAACATACAGTTGAACATAGGGAAAAACGGTGAATAATCTAGATCATGATAGTGAATATCGCCCTGCTCGTGTGCCATTACAATGTCACGAGGCAACAAATGTTGCTTAGCGTAATGCTTTGCCACAATACCCGCTAGCAAATCACGCTGAGTAGGAATCACTTTACTGTCTTTGTTTGCGTTCTCATTTAATAACGATGCATTGCTCTGTTCGATCAACCCTCGAATTTCATTATTGAGTAGGCTTTTCTTATCACGCGCAATATCACGATCGTGTCGATATTCAATATAAGCACGCGCAACCGCTTTGTGTGGGCCAACCATCAAATGGTTTTCAACTGCATCTTGAATAGCGTGAATTTCAACTTCTTCAACTGACAAAAATTGAGACAATACACCATCAGCTACAGAAGCTGCGTAGGCTTCATTCATTGCTTCTACGTCTACTTCATCAACTGACTGGGCTGCACCTAATATCGCCTCTTTAATACGTTGAGTATTGAACGGTACACGGCATCCATCACGCTTAATCACTACAGGTTTCACACAAAGCTCCTACTAACATGACACTGTCACTTAAAACACAAAATATAGGCTTTAGTGAGAGGGCAAATACAATATGTGGTGTATTAGGCGAGATTTCAGAGAAACAAACATTGATCTAAATCAGTTTATTTTGATCGTAGTACAGTGAACAAGCAATGAATTTGAACAGTGCCAAATTTTTGCATGTAACGTTTTTTACAATCATTTTTGTCAACAATTTTATTGTGTAATCTCCTCCCATTTATGAAAATAAATTCCTTGCCTTTTCCTTTATAAAGTACACTCAACTTGATAATGAATTGATAGAAGAATGTGCCATGGATGAGCAAACATTAGCTAAACAGTTAGACGACGTAACTTATAGAAACATACGGATTGGTTTTCGATGGGCGGCAACAATCTCTCTTATTATTTTACTAATGATAGTTGGCCCTATTTGGCTTAATGGTATTAAAGAAAACGCTCTGTATTTAGATCGTTCTTGGACTCAATACTCATTTCAAGCAATTGTCTATTTGATAGGAATTGCTCTCTACCACTCGCAATCCCCCCCTCAACAGTGGCGCAAAACAGCCACACTCTACGCCTTACTGTTTGGCATTAGCTGGGCATTAGCTATTTACCACATCGCTTTCATTGGGCAAATGTGGCCCAGTGCTGAAATAGCGGCAGATTTAATCATGATGACTTCTTTATTAGGGTTCTATGCACTTCGTCAGGCCGTTTACGCTGCAATATTTCCCGTCTTATTGGTAAGTACTTGGGCAAACTACATTGAGGCTGGACATCTGTTGTTATTGCCGATAGAAAAAGTGCTGGCTATCTGTATTATTGTAGAAACAGGCCGTAGAACGCTATACCGTTGGTTTTATAACAGTGTTGAAAAAGATCATGAAAATCAAAGATTGGTAAAAAAGCTTTCTGACCTAGCAACCAAAGATCAGTTAACTAACCTTTATAACAGACGATTTTTCGAATATGAAATAGATAAGCATTGCCATTTAGCAAAACGTAATCATTTACCGCTGTCTGTTATCTTAATTGATATCGACCATTTTAAACATTACAACGATAACCTTGGTCACCCTGCTGGTGACTTATGCTTAAAACGTGTTGCCCGCACCTTACAAAAAAGCCTATTACGTACATCAGACTCTGTTTCTCGCTATGGTGGTGAGGAGTTTATTATTATTCTACCCAATACCCATTTAGAAGGTGCCAAAAAAGTCGCCGAACGTATTCATCGCACCCTACAACAAGAAGCAATACCCCATCCATCTTCTAGCGTGAATGATTTCGTTACACTTAGCCAAGGCATAACGACATGGAAAACTCAAAAGGGACCAGAGCAACTAGTGCAAGAAGCTGACGACCAACTCTACAAAGCGAAAGAAGCAGGACGCGATCAATACAAAGCAGCATAGACACACATTTCATGACCCTAATCACTTAAAAAGGTGAATTGACTATACTCAATAACATTACCTTATTGAGTTATCGTTCATGCTAAAAAGATTTGTCATTGCATTACTATGCTTTAATGCTTTCATTTCAACATCGTTCGCACTCGAAGTCTCTCCCATTAACAACACTAAATTTACTGGTGATCTGACTCAAATAAGCGAGCATGGTGTAATCAGAATACTTGTATCTGCCGACCTTGGTTTTTACTACCTAGATAAAGGCCATCCAAAAGGTATAACCTCTGAAATGCTGCTGTTATTTGAACAACATGTACTGAACAGCACGAAACAAAAGTTGCATTTACAAGTTATTCCCATCAACCGAGATCAATTACTTCCTGCACTTCAGGCCGGAGTCGGTGACATCGTTGCAGCAAATTTGACCATTACACGTCAACGAAAAAAAACCGTTGATTTCAGCTCTCCTATTCTTAGTAATATCAATGAAATTTTTATTACCCATACAGATAAAAGTCCTATCACTCAATTAAAAAATTTATCTAAAAAAAATGTCTGGATCAGGGCAAGTTCTAGTTACTACCGAAGTGTAAACCGCATTAACAAAAAACTCGCGAAACAAGGCCTTGAAACAATGTACGTACACTTCATTGAAGAAACGCTTCAAGACTATGAATTATTACAAATGATCCAGCAGAAAATTATCCCAATGACAGTGCTGGATAATCATAAAGCAGAGTTTTGGGATTTAGTGACTGACGATTTAAAAATGCATACTGAGTTTCCCATCAGAAAAGGGGGAGCAATTGGTTGGGCTTTTAGAAAAGACAGTCCAGAATTAGCAGAATTAGTTAACAACTTTATTGAAAAGAATCGATACGGAACTCTAAATGGTAATATTATCTTCAATCGTTATTTAAACAGCAAAGCATGGTTTCAAAAAGTGGTAAGTGCTACCAATATAGCTAAATTCAAAAAGCTTGAAAAACGATTTGTTCGTTACAGCAATATGTATGACATGAATTGGTTATTAATTGCAGCACAAGCTTTTCAAGAGTCTCAATTTGACCAGACTAAACGCTCACATGCTGGCGCTGTAGGTATCATGCAAGTTCTACCTCAAACAGCAAAAGAACCTTATATTAATATTTCAAATATCTATAACATTGATAACAACATTCATGCTGGTGTAAAATACATGGATTTCATATTGAACAGATATTATGACACAGATGACATTGACGACATGAATAAAATGTTTTTTGCTTTAGCAAGCTATAACGCAGGACCAGGACGTATCAATAGAATGCGTAGACTTGCAGAAGAGCAAGGCTATGACAGTACAAAATGGTTTAACAATGTTGAAGTAATAACACGTAAACATGTCGGACTTGAGCCCATTACTTACGTGGGTAACATTAACCGCTATTATACTGTTTACAAACAAATATTTTCTCTACAAAATGCGACAAGTCAACAAGCTGCGTTAAGACATAAGAACTACTTATTTATACCCAGCCACTAGCTTCTATAAACGCCCTTCGACGCCACTTACAGCCTCATAGTATCAATATAAAAAAAGACATTAAAAATAGAATAACAGTCATAATGTGTTCATAAAACAATCAAAACCAAACCGATTGTGAGATCACGATCAACCTTTCACATTACTGTCATTTTCAACCACTACAATTGAGCTTATAGATGCTTAATCAACATTTCATATGACTCAATGACGACATCTTATAATTAATGGAAGAAACATAAATAACAAGGGAGAAGATTATGGATGCTTTAAACAAAAATACTTTGGTAGTGCCAACTGAAGATGAACTCTTAGTTATTCAGCCGAATGATTTATACCTGATGCAAGATGAATACAACGAACATGATGACGATATTATTATATTAAATTAGTTGCCATTGAATATTCAAAAAAAAAGCTCGATTAATCGAGCTTTTTTATCTTTGATTCGGAATAAAACTATTCACCCATTTGCCCATTATTATAATATCGAACATCAGGAACTATATTGTGTTTATTTAATAGACGATACATAGTAGCGCGAGATACACCCAGATCTTTGGCCGCTGAAGCAACTTGACCACGGTGTGTTTCAAGTACAGCGACTAATACATCTTTTTCCGCTTCATCTTTAATATTACGCAAGCTTTGCTTAAGGTTAGATTTACTTGGCAAATCAAAATGCTCAGCTTTTACTTCGCTACCCTCAGCAAGCAATGCTGCACGCTTTACTTGATTCATTAACTCTCTTACATTACCAGGCCAACTATAGCGTAAGAGTAACTGCTTAGAGTCTTCAGAGAAACTCGATGCTAAAGTATTATATTCATTAGAAAATTGACCTAAAAACTTTTCTGCTAAAAGATAAATATCAGAACCACGCTCTCTAAGAGTCGGCACTTTAATATGGAACACATTCAAGCGATAGTAGAGCTCTTTACTAAATTCACCGTTAGCTACTGCAGTTTCAAGATCTGCACTTGATGAAACGACTATACGTATATCGCAATTTACGTCTTCATTTATAGACTCCCCTGCAGGTGCCTGTAAATATCTTAACAATTCATCTTGTAGTTCTTTTGACAATTCTTCAACATTATCGAGTAAAATAGTACCATTAAATTTGGGCTTTTCATCATCATGAAGTTTTGTTGCCGAATTTAAAAATGCAATTTTCTCTTCATCTGATGTTAGTGAGCCGCAATTAACATTAATAAAAGGTGCATTTTTACGCTTAGACAAATTATGAATTGATTTCGCGATAAGTTCTTTTCCTGTACCATTTTCACCAGTAAGAAAAACATTCACTTCTGTTGATGCTACACGTCTAACCATATCACGAAGTTGCTTTACCGATTTAGAGTCACCATACAGTCCCATATCGTGCTGTGACGTTACCTCAACCCAAGTTTTTGCTTCTATCTCAAGCATACCAAGTTGATGTCCGACAGTGTCTAAGAGTAAGGTGCTAGGTATCGGCATTGAAAAGTAATCGACACAATAATTATTAATAAACTGACAGATAGCATCCGTTTCTAGCTGCTCATTTTTAATTAACGCAATCCAACGTACTTGCTTAGTTTTATTTGCCCTCAAAGAAATACTATTTAAGCTAAAATCGTTATTGCTTAAATCAACAATGCATATGCATGGGCTGTACTCTTCTAGTATTGAATCTGCTGTCCTAAGATCATAACAACAATGTGTTTTCCATCCTGATTGTTCAAGAAGCGCAATCCAAGGTTCATAATTACAACCAATTGCAACAAGACGACCATTTATTGATTTATTTTTAGATTGAGTCACCATCGAAATCACCACGCTATCAATGTACATATTATTTTTAATGTATTAAGAATATAGGCAATAAATGACACGTATGTAGGGTATCAGAAGTAAGAAAATGACTCTTAAACCGCCTATTTATGTGACATATAAATCAACATTAAAAATAGACCTACTAAATCAGAGACTTATTCAACTTTAAAAGTTCCTCTAATTTATAATAAATTATGAATATTTTAATCAGCAACACTATCGGCATAATGAAAACAACAAAAAAGGCACAGTAATTAAATCACCATGCCTTATTTCAATTGTACGAACCATAATAATTTCAATCAATAAGAAGAATACAATATAGAATTCTCTATTCTATTGTTAATAACTTGTCTTTCAAGATAGCTATTCACATCAGCCTGTATATCTAACTGAGTTTCTACTCGTATCGTTGTATTGTCACTTGTATTTTGAATAATACTCGCGATACTACCAGTATCAATACTTATCGTTTCTGGTGCTGTGTTACCTTCACCATTTTGGACTACACTTACAGGTTTAGCTGATGATGAAGAGGATGTTAGCACCCCATTATCTATCGTTAGATCTGCAATATAGGAGGTAAATACCTTTTCGCCATTTAGCGCTGTCGAGATAGATAATCCAATATTAATTAATGTATCATTAATGGATACGAAACCACCTCTTATCGATGACATTTCAGTTTCACTCATTGTAAGTAAACCAAAATCATCTATAGTTTCGTGATTTATTGATGCGCTAGCCCAAAAGGCCGCACCTCCTATTACAGATGCAAAAAACCATTTTGATGTTTTTTTCATACTAGCCTCTAATAATCATTTGCCCCAGGTAGAGTAATACTAAAGGTTGCAAGTGATTCTCTAGTTACAGCCTCTGAAACAGGAGAGGGCGTGTAAACACTATAATTTTCTTGTTTTATGAAACTTTCTTTGCCAACTTTAACGTTATTCTTAACTAATAATACTAATCCTTTGTAACCAGCTTCGAAATCATCGATATCCATTGTTAGTGTACCCCGAGAGGGGTCTCCGAGTATAACTTGACTGCTATTCATACCTTTTATTACAACAAAATGCATATAGCCATCAAAGTTTACAATTGTAATACCTGGAACGCCTAATTTCTTTAATTTCATTAACGGTAACTTATATCCATTTGCCGTTAGCCCTTGAGCTTCCAGATATTTTTTCATATCTAGCATGGAAAAACCCTGTTGCTCTATTTTTTCTTTATCTCCGTATTTGAACATATATTCAAATACAGTATTTTCGGATGTTTCTAAACCATAATGATAAGTTAATAAAGATGCAACAGCCGCAGAACCGCAACTAAAGTCATATTGTTGCCTTTGCACATCGCCAAAAACTTTCTCTTGGTAACTTTTAACTTTGACATTATATGCACCTCTACTCGGAAAATAATCGAGAGCAAAAACTGATGAACTAAGAAAAAAGCCAGCAATAATAAACAGAGACGTTTTCATAAACATACCATTATGTTATATGCTCAAACAAATCGTAGTGTTTAACATACAATTTATTTAATGTATTTATATTTCAAGTATTAACTAATTGATTAATATTTTTGTCTCATTTGTAACAATTTTGGGAAATTAATAAGGGCCCTAAGGCCCTTAACAAATAGCTATATTGACTAAGGAGAAACCAAAGCCGCATTTGTACTTGTAGTTTGCTGTACCAACGCGTTATTACCTACGTTCTGACCCGCAATACTGATACCAGAGGCATCGCCAAAAGAGTTAGACATAGAGTTGGTTTGATTAACAGTGAAATCTCCCCCCGAACCACTCTTTCCACTATCGCAGCATGCACCACCATATGTCACATTTGAGCCCATAACTGCACCATCTAACTCAGCAGCCGACATATACGTATCGATCTCGATGTTAACATCCCAAGCTTCAGAGTAGTCCATCGTAGTGTCATAAGTCGAATTCATCGAGTTATCACTATTATCTTGTTTCCAAACGCTTCTATCATTACCAATATTTTTCAAGGTTAATGTATCGTTATCATAAGTACTTGATTTATCGATTTCAGTATTAGTTTCGTCTGTATAATCTACCGTATCATTGTATTCAGTGTTGCCAACATTAGTCACATAGATGTCTTTGTCATGGCTATCTACCTTATCAACATCAACATCCGTATTATAAGAATCTTCTATTACTTTAATGGTATTATTACTGTCTTGTGTAACAGCTAATGCTAGTGGTGATGCGAATACAACTGCTACTAATAGTGCGATATTTGATTTACGCATGATATTACTCCGAATATGTTATTTATTATTGTAATAACTTAAACATAGGGTTTATTATTTATATCTTTTCGACACAATGCTAATTATAAACAAGCAATCATGTATTAAGTGATGATGTTAGTCCCTATAAAACAACCCCTAATTAGTGGTCTGTAGAGTCGTCGCTGACATATTCTTTATATGTCAGCTTAGATACGCTAACAGCTTACTTCAACGTCAAGTTCACTACTGTTGCATTTTGGATAAGAACATTATTACCAGTATTTTGAACTACATTAAAAATACCAGATGACTCACCAAATGCACCCTCAGTTATCATATTGGCACCTGTCGTATTATTGTAGGCACCATTTCCTTGAACATCACCGTACATGTCTGATTCAGCATGCATTACATCTATGTTCAACTCATATTGACCGCCACGAGATTGATTCATTGATGTATCGCTTAGCATTTCAGAACTTGCTAGAATATCCAACTCATCTGCAGCAGCACTACAAGTAATTAATACTGCAACTATCAGTGTTAAATATTTCATAACATCCTCCTGAGAATTACACCAAGTAATCCTCAGTAATTATCTTAATAGCCAACAAGAACAGCATTTGTGCTAGCACTTTGCTGAAGCATTGAGTTATTACCCGCATTTTGACCAGCCATGCTGATACCAGAAGAACCGTTAAATGAATCCATCATAGAGTTAGACTGGTCAACAAAGAAGTCTCCACCCATACCACCATCATCATCATTATAACCACCACGATGACCATAGCCGCCACCATCACCATCACAACATGCACCACCATATGTCACTTCGTTGTCAGTAACATAACCACTTAAATAAGAAGTAGATACATAATGGTTCTCTTCTAAATTAACATCCCAGCTAATATCTTCAGTTACATTAAGAGTATCTTTCCAAACTGTACTATTATCGCTATTGTCTTGGTTATAGTAACTCTCATCATTATTGACATTCTTCATTGTCAATGTGTCATTATCATAATCACGGCTAATATTTTTGGTATAATTTGTCTCAGTATCTGTTGTAGTGTCGTAGTTCGATTCATGATTAAATGAATCATCAACATCAACATAAAGGTCATGACTATCTTCTTTATCAATGTCAATGTCTTTATTACCAACATCGTTTTTATAAATGTCTGTATTGTCATTCCCTGAATTAACAGGTGCCGGTGGATAGTAATTAGCTAAAGCTATTGGTGAACTAACAACAACTGCCACAAGAAGTGCGAGATTAGTTTTACGCATAGTGTTACTCCAAATATGTTTGTTGTTTTTTTATTGTTACCCGCAATGTGCTGCGAGATAACTTAATAGTAGTGTTGTAAAATTATAACCTTGTATTATTTTTGATAACTTCAAATGTTTTTAAATATAAAAACTTAATATTAATTCCAGCAATTTATATATTAACTCTTCCAATTAAAAAAACAGCAACTCATAAACATTACATTTATTACTTATAAGACTGATTCATGCTCATCTCATATATAAGACATTATTCTGAGACAAATAATTAACAGCTTAACTTATCATCTACTACTCTTTTTATATTGCTTGGTATTATTTTGTTACCAACTTACACTTTTTTATGGACTACCTTTGTACCGAAGTGAGGAAATCGTGAAAGAATTCAAATATAAAAGCCTGATTGCGCTTCTTGCTTTATGTTCTAACGCAGCCGTTATTGCAGCAGAGGAAACAGAACCTAGTAAAAATGCTGAAGAAGAAAAACCTAAACGAGTTCAAACTGTTGCTGACATTTTTGAACAGCCAGGTGTCTTAACACCAAGGGGGTCATTTGTTATTGATTCCTCACTGTCTTATACGCAAAATTCATCAAATACGATCTCTGTTGTTGGTTATTCGGTATTACCCTCTTTAATTGTAGGGTTAATACAAGCGAGTGATATTGATAGAACAACAATAACATTTGGTCTATCTGGTCGTTACGGCATAACAAACCGATTTGAAGTAGAGGTGCGAATCCCTTGGGTATATAGAAGCGACTCTATTTCAGAGCGTTCTGCTGGTATAGGACAAGACGAAGATATATTAATTGATTTAGATGGAAATGGTTTAGGTGACATTGAGGCGGGGTTTAAATACCAATTCAATATGAATACCGCCCCTTATTGGATAGGTAGTTTACGCTTCAAAAGCACAACAGGCGACTCACCTTATGAAGGTTCACCTGATGATTTGCCAACAGGTTCAGGCTTTCCAAGCATAGAGCCTGGCTTAACGATGATAATGCCAGTCGATCCTGCTGTGATTTACATGAATACGAGCTATATCTGGAATATTGAAGATGATGTTGATTTAGCAGGAACAAAAGCATCCATTGACCTTGGCGATACCATTTCGTTTGGTGCCGGTATGGGCTTTGCTGTTAACCCTAAGTTCTCATTCAGCCTTGGCTTGAGTCACAAGACAATCTTTAAATCAAAGGTCAGTGGTGTTGAAAACTTTAATGCAAAAGTTTTACAGCTAGACTCCCTTTCTGTAGGTGCTAACTATGCTGTTAGCCGTGATACCACTATCAATGTTGGTGCATCAGCAGGATTAACAGCAGATGCCCCTGACTTCCAACTTACTGTTCGTATTCCTTACACCCTAAAATAGTCACGATCTTTATATGGTCCGGGTTCAAGCCCTAAAAAACCGCTTACATAGCGGTTTTTTATGTTCAAAGTGAGCTTTGCAAGCACCTTAAGGACCTCGGTTATAAACTTGTCATAAAGTTTCCAGGTGCAATATAAGACTAAAGTGCAATTTTGATTTATCATATTAGCCTTATACTCAGATGCAACAGGAACAAAATCATGTCTACACCTTTAGAGCCAACGATGGTCGAAACGATAAAAGGTTATGATGCAGAAAAACGTTTCAAATACCTAGTTAAAGAAGTTGTCACTAATCGTGAAATTTGGATCCTGATCGATGAACATGGTTGCGTTATGCTAAATACAGATGACGAAGATTGTGTTCCAGTATGGCCAAACAAAGAATTCGCAGAAGCTTGGGCGACAGGCGAATGGGATACATGCAAAGCAGAAGCTATCTCAATAAACAAATGGCACAGCCGCTGGACGCATGGACTAGAAGATGATGGTCTTGCTATCGTTGTTTTCCCTAATGAAAATGAAGATGGCTTAGTCATATTCCCAGATGAGCTTGATTTTGAGCTAAAGCAACAAGCTAAAAAAAGTAAATAGGCCTCTTAGCAACGCTAAGTAGTATCATAACAAATATGTTTAAAGGGCTTTATAGCCCTTTTTTATTCTTTAATAAACTAATCGGTATGGTTAAAACCAAGCACTATCAATTTTGGAGAAATAAAGCCATGGAAGCGCTTATTCATAGATTAAAAACTCACCCTGAATCGATCGCATTTGAAACAGTCATTGAAACCATTAATAAGCATTATGATTTTTCGCCTGCATCTTTTACAAATGGTTTAGGTAATGAAACACTCACCAATGCAATAGGCACTAATGAAGGTTCTTGCCGTATCTTCTCTTTTGCTAAAAAACATGAATTGTCTGAAGCAGAAACCCTAGCGTGTTTTGGTAACTATTATCGTATTGATGTATTACAAAACCCTGACAACGTCGATCACATGAATATTCGCAATTTTATGAAATATGGTTGGGTGGGTATCAATTTTAGTGTCGATCCACTTATTACAAAAAGTGCATAATTGGGCTAGCAATTCAAAAACAACGATAAACTTGGTTTCAGCTACAAACCTAAACCAAGTTTACTTTCGAAACCAACACATTCACGTTGTTAGCTAATGTTACCGTTAACTAATGTTACAGAGGCTTTTGACAATGGCTGCACTTCGTTGCTGGCTTTAAGAAAAATGGCGTCCGTGTAACTTGACCGCATGCTTCACAAAATTTAGTAGAACGAATAGTTAAGAAAGTCACTGGAATAAGCAAAACCAACAAACTAAACATGAGTACAATCGGCGGCTGCATATAAATAATAAACCCACCAATCACAGTGTTAGTGAAAATGGTATAAATTGGCCATAGTTTACGCTTACGCTTTACATCTGAACCACGTTGAAACAGCATTACACTGCCAACGGTTAATCCCAACCAAATAACTACAAATACAATCGCTAGATTCTGCTGCACAATTCACCCATTTATTGAAATAAGAAACAAAGCTAGTTTACCACTAAGCAATGGTAACAGCTAAGTTAAGAGCATCAGTAAGAACTACATATTTCGTAACACCTTAATAGGAGTTTCAGCTGATATGAATCATTCAAAATATACACAATGGGAAGCACGTCACAACCTTAATATTACCACCTCTCATTTTATCAATTCACCCATTGAAACAAGATAATGAAGACAGATATCTTATGTACACGGATATGTTGTTCATCCGAACCAGCACACTTTGGCAGTTTTAATTTCTAAGTTATGTGCATACAGGAGCTTTAATGGGTACCAAATCTATACTTCGCACCTGCTTTGTTCTTTTATTTGTATTAGGTCGTAGCCCTATCGCTACAGCCAGTTTGCCTAATTACACCGATTCAGAATCCGAACTTCCCTCATCAGCGCAGAAGTCAAAAAAATCTTTCCAAGGATCGCTAAGTGGTCTCTATGCGATCCCAACGTGGAGGCAGCTGCACATTGTGCAAGATCAGAATGATCTCGATTCTCTATATCAACAAGCCTATATTGCTCAACATGAATTAGAGCAACTCATTCAACAAACGTCGATGATGACTGGTACAAGAGCTTCATCACCGGGCATTAAATCACGAGACAGAGCCGAATATAAAATAGCAACGGAATTAAATGGAAGTGTACATAAATTAACAGACCTAGCACGAGGCTCTTTAGTTGCCGATGACATAGGTAGTTTAGTGCAGGCCTTTGAACTTATGAGTAAAGAAGTGACGATTGTTGAAGTGAAAAACCGTTTCAAACAACCCGCAAAATCAGGATATCGAGATTTAAAAATGTTAGTTCGTCTTCCAAACAGCCAACATATTGCAGAAATACAGCTTCATTTAGAGGGTATATCTGATATTAAAAATGGTAAAGAACACCAATTATATGAACAGATTCAAACAATTGAACGTACTGCTAAAGCAAATAATCGTCAGTTAAATGATATAGAGTCAGCAAAAATAAGACAATTGCGTAATCAGTCACTTCATCTTTACCACTCTGTATGGCAAGAATATTTACAGCCTAAATTGGCCGTAAGTTAATTCCTACATTTTATATTCACTATCATTAAGGCTACTAATATGTGGCCTTTATCACAAAAAAACATCGTATTTTTTATCGTAGACCTAAATTCATCTTATGTTCAGGTATACCCGCTATTATATGCATTCATTCAAAAGATATGAGGAATATTATTAGAACAAACCACAGAACACATACACACTTTTTACGTCACCGTTTATATGTATGTTTTTGATGGAAAGCCCTACTAGGGGTTTCACAGGAGTTGTTTTATGCACATGAAATCTGTACTTCGTACTTTCTTCGTTCTCCTTATCGTCTTCGGTCGTACTTCGATCGCTGCACCACTACCTCAATATTCAGATTCTGACTATGAAGTTTCCCCTTACCAAACACAAGAAGGTAAAAAGTCTTTTCAGCGTAGCCTAAGTGGCCTTTATAACGTCAATAGCTGGACAGAACAGAATATTACCCAGCCTTACAGTAATTTTAACCAACTGTATCATGCAGCAACACATGCCCAGCAAGAATTAGATCTTCTGGCTCGTGAGATAGCATTGCATTCAAACACTCAAGCTTTAGTGCCAGCAGTTAAATCAGAAGAACGCGCTAAAGAAAAAATCAAGACAGAGTTACAAGGTGAAACTCATCGTATTACCGATTTGGCACGATGCTCATTAGTAGCAAATGATATACCGAGTTTGATGCAATCACTAGAATTGCTGAATAAAGAAGTCTCTGTTGTTGCGGTTAAAAATCGCTTTAAAAGCCCGACAGCTTCTGGCTACCGTGATTTTAAATTATTAGTACGCTTACCAAAAAGCCAAGTGATTGCAGAAGTTCAACTTCACTTAGAAGCCATATCTACGGTAAAAAATGGTGCTGAACACAAGATATACGAAGAAATCCAACGTATCGAACGCACAAGTATGACAGAAGAACGTAACATCTCTGAGTTTGAATTAGCACAGATAGAAAAACTTAGAACTGAGTCTTTAAACCTATACCAAAATGCATGGCAGCAATATTTACAGCCTGAGACCATAGCTGTTTAATTCCCTCCCCTCATACTGTGGAAGCTAGACATATCGTGTAGCTTCCATGTCCCCTACCCCCAAACTATCTCAAAATGCAGGGTTAGAGCCTTCCCTGCATGCTTATAATCACTAATCATCTGCAATCCATGGCTAATTAAAAGCGATTTTTCCTACACAGTTATCTAATAAACTACCTATACCATAGTGGTCTTGTGCTTGCTTGTAGGTCATTTCACCTTTCCCTAGTTGGTTAATAAAGCCCATTGTATAATCACGCTGAGAGCGCTTTATGATTGTTGTTCTAGAAGTATTCATAGATAAGTCTCCAATGTGTCAACTTATCTCAGGGCGGGACAAAAATCAGATACAAAAAAGCCGCTATCAAGTAGCGGCTTTTTCAATCAACGTATTTTAGTACGTGACTTATAGCAGATTAAGCGTTGTTGTTACGCTCACCGCTGTGACGGCGTGGACGATCACTGTTCGAGCTACCACGGTTTCCACCACGGTTATCGCTACCACGGTTGCGATCGAAACGACGCTCGCCACCATTGCCACCGTTGCTATCACGGTTACCACGGTATCCACCACGGCCGCCATCACGGCTACCACTGTTACGTGGACGGTGTTCGCGAAGAACTTCACCTTCAACAACAACAGCTTTTACATCGTTTTGACGAATGCGTAGCTTCTTAAGTTGTGCTGAAACTTCTGCAGACATCTTCTTAGGAAGCTGAACAAAAGTATGTGAAGGAGCTAGTTTAATAGCACCAATGAACTCTTTGCTTAGGCCAAGCTCGTTTGCAATTGCGCCAACGATATCTTTAACCTGAATACCTTGCTCACGGCCAACTTGTAATTGGTAAGTATCCCAATCAGCGCTGTTGTTTGAACGACGCTCACCGCCACGTTCGTTGCGAGAACCACGATCATCGTTACCACGACGCTCACGACGCTGCTGTTCACGCTCAATCGCTGCAATCATTGGGTCTGGACCTTTATAGAATAAAGGACGGTTACCTTGTTGACGTTGAAGAAGCATCGCAGCAAGCGTTGGTGCATCAACATTGATTGTTTCTTGTAATTTACCTACTAGTTCAACAAAAGCTTCAAGCGTTGCTTGTTCTTTCTGTGATTCTAGTTCTTGACCTAAACGAGTCAAGCGAGCAGCGGCAACTGCATCACGGTTAGGAAGTTGAATTTCTTCCATACGAGATTTAGTAACACGCTCGATAGTGCGTAGCATACGAATTTGGTTTGTACGAACCAATAGGATCGCTTTACCAGAACGGCCAGCACGACCAGTACGACCGATACGGTGGATGTAAGATTCTACATCGAACGGAATGTCGTAGTTAAATACGTGTGTGATACGCTGAACATCAAGACCACGAGCAACAACATCAGTTGCAACAAGAACGTCGATAACACCACGTTTAATATGGTCAACAGTACGCTCACGTAAAGACTGAGGAATATCACCGTGTAGAGCTGCTGCTTTACAACCACGCGAAGATAACCAATCAGCTAGACGCTCAGTATCTTGACGAGTACGAACGAATACGATTGACGCATCGATGTTCTCTTCAGTCTCAAGCATACGAATCATTGCTTCGTCTTTTTCTACGCCTTTAACGATCCAGAACTGCTGTGAAACTTGAGATACAGTACGGTTTTCGCCAGCTACGTCAATGCGCTCTGGGCTACGTAGGAAACGGTCAACAATTTGCTTAACGATTGGAGGCATAGTAGCCGAGAACAATACGCGTTGTGCAGATGCTGGAGCTTGTTCCATGATCCAAGTAACGTCATCAACAAAACCCATTTTCAACATTTCGTCAGCTTCATCTAGTACAAACGTACTAACTTCATCAAGGTGCAGACGATCACGTGAAATAAGGTCTTTAACACGACCTGGAGTACCAACAACAATGTGAGCACCATTTTTAAGTGCTCGCATTTGATCAACGATAGAAGCACCACCGTAAATCTCTAAAACTTTAAGACCTTTAATGTTCTGACCAAGGACTTTGATTTCTGCAGCAACCTGAATCGCAAGCTCACGTGTAGGAGCCATTACGATAGCCTGAGGCTTATGCTGAGAAAGGTCTACTTTATTTAGAACAGGTAGTGAAAACGCAGCCGTTTTACCAGTACCAGTCTGTGCCTTACCAAGTGCATCAACACCAGTAAGAAGTAGAGGAATAGATGCTGCCTGAATAGGCGTTGGTGAAACGAAGCCCATTGAGTCAAGAGCGGATAAAAGTGTGTCAGCCAATTCTAATTGGCGAAATTCTGTAACAGATTCTGGCATTGGGATCCCAATAAATAATCTAACGTAAACGGGGCCCCTTCTGCTTTACAAGTTCTGCAATAGCAACCACAAGCATGGGCCTCGACGATATGAGGCGCATATTCTGCTCCATTACGCGATAAAAGGCCAGAAAAAATTGAAGGCTGTCACAAAATAACTTCCAAACACTTACTATTTAGACAAAAAGTATGTGTCTTGGTCATTATCCTTATGAGCATTACTTCTTATTGGCACTATCCCGCAGCATAAAAGCACTTCTTCACCTTACTTACTCTTCTAGAAATACAGACTATAAATGTGGGAAAGGCATTTTATTTCTAATGTTATTGCCAGAGAAAAGTACAACGACTCGAAAAACACCGTACATAGAAGAGAGCTATCACCATTTTGGTAATTGTATAAGGATAGCGTTATTGCACTGTATTGCTGAAATCATTTCATTTTGCGTGCCATTTATTAACTGCTCTTGACCCTATATTTATTATCTGCCCTTGGCCCTATATATAGATAGAAAGCCACCGTTTTTCGACAATGGCACAAATCTTCACAAAATATACATTCCACAATCTTGGTTTTAGCGCCCCAAATACGTATAGTGTCTGGGTTAATATTCTGAGACCGAGCATAATGTTTCAAGATAATCCGCTGCTAGCCCAGCTTAAAAAACAAATTCAAGAAACCCTTCCTAAAAAAGAAGGTAACGTAAAAGCGACTGACCGTGGCTTTGGCTTTCTAGAAACTGATAATAAAGAAAGCTTTTTTATTCCGCCTAATTATATGAAAAACGTAATGCACGGTGACCGCGTGATTGCTGTGCTTCGTACAGAAAAAGAGCGTGAAGTTGCTGAACCTCAGGAGCTGGTAGAGCAGAACCTGACACGCTTTATTGGCCGCGTGAAGATGATCCACAACCGATTAAACGTTGTGCCTGATCACCCACAGCTAAAAGACGCAATAAAAGCACGCGCTATAAAAGGGTTGAATCCAGAAGAGCTGAAAGAAGGCGACTGGGTTGTAGCAAATCTAAATAGCCACCCGCTAACAAATTCAAACAAACCGTTTACTTGTGTGATTAATGAAAAAATCACAGACAGTAACGATAAAATTGCACCGTGGTGGGTAACACTTGCCCGCTATGAACTGCCTAACGCAGAGCCTGCACCGCAAGATAGCTGGAATATGCTAGACGAAGGTTTAGAGCGCCAAGATTTAACCGATATTCCGTTCATTACTATCGATGGTGAGTCAACCAAAGATATGGATGATGCGATTCATACGGTTAAGAAAGATGATGGTAACTTCGAAATCACGATTGCGATTGCCGATCCAACATCTTACATCTCTGTTGGCGATAAAATGGATGATGAAGCACGTAAGCGCGGATTCACCGTTTATCTACCTGGTCGTAATATCCCAATGCTTCCTCGTGAATTAAGCGATGAACTATGTTCATTGATTGAAAACGAGAAACGTCCTGTTATTTGTTGCCGTGTAACGGTTGATAGCGAAGGTGATATTCAAGACGACATCACGTTCTTTGCTGCATGGATTAAATCTCAGGCTCGTTTAGCGTATGACGATGTATCAGATCTGATTGAAAAAGGTCAGTCAGAAAAGTTAATGGCTAACGACGTTATTGCAGAACAAATCGATGCGCTTCATCAATTTGCTAATGTACGTAGCAAATGGCGTTCAAATAACGCAGTAGTATTCCCTGATCGTCCAGATTACCGTTTCGAGCTCAGTGAAGACAACGATGTTGTCGCAATTCATACTGATCCTCGCCGTACTTCAAATCGCATGATCGAAGAAGCAATGATTACAGCGAACATTTGTGCGGGTCGAGTATTAAGAGATAAATTCGGTACAGGTGTTTTCAATATTCATAATGGTTTCCATCCTGAAAAACTTGATACCGCGATGGAATTCTTGCAAAAAGTTGAAGCGCCATTTGAAAAAGAAGAACTGAAAACCCTAGAAGGTTTCAGTGCGCTTCGCCGTTGGTTAAATACGCTTGATTCAACGTATTTAGATAACCGCCTACGTAAATTCCAAGCTTACAGTGAGGTTGGTAATCAACCAGCTCCGCATTACGCTATGGGATTAGATGCTTACGCGACATGGACATCTCCTATTCGAAAGTATGGCGATATGATTAACCATCGTCTTCTTAAAGCTGTTATTACAGGCAACGAGCCATCTCAGAAACCTGACGATACTGTCGGTGAAGAGATTGCATTACACCGTCGTACACACCGTATGGCAGAGCGTGGAGTTGCTGATTGGCTTTACATTCGCTTGCTAAAAAATGCAGTGAAGGATGAAGCTGTCTTTACTGCTGAAATCTTCGACATTAATCGTGCTGGTATTCGAGTTCGTTTACTTGAGATTGGTGCTTCGGCATTTATTCCGGGGTCGTTAATTGTTGATAATAAGCAACGTATTGTTTGTAGCGGTGATTTAGGTACAGTTTCTATTGATACAGTACAAGAATATCAACTAGGTGATACATTTGAAGTGAAGCTAGCGGAAATTCGAACAGCAACACGCCAACTTGTTGCTAAACCTGTACAGCAGTTTCCTGCGCCTGAAGTTGATTCAGATGCAACAGAAAAAGAAGAAGAGAAAGCATAATCATTTTCTCTTTTTAAAATGAAAGGTCAGCCATAAGAAGCTGGCCTTTTTATTTATATACCCAAGCTACCTCAAGATGCAGGATTCAGAGTGATATCAGCGTATTTAATTCAAGGAATATGTGTGTAGGAATGGCATTCCCTTTCAAACACATTTGACACAGAAGTAGATACGCTGAATCACTCCCGAAGGGCGAGTTTTGTTGGGCTCTATGCGGTGTTACTTATTTTCAACGTAGAACGACTAGGTCTATAAATAAGTGCCTTGCCTAGAGCCCAACAAATTCTCGCTGAAACGAGCACCTTGAGGTAACTTGGGTATAATCGCTAGATGAATTGAACAAATAAAACAAAAATTATATCTCTCGATTGATACAATTCATTTCATAATTACAACAAATGCAGAGTCAGCTATGTCACAAGTAGAAAAAGATGTTCAGCAATGGTTAGAAGATGTCGTTATTGGCCTGAATTTATGTCCTTTTGCCGCAAAACCTAATCGTAATAAACAAATAAAAATACAAGTTTGCGAAGACGCTTCAGAAGATGTTTTATTGGAAACTATCTATCAAGAATTGCAAACATTGGATCAAACGCCAGTAGAAGAATTAGAAACAACCTTGGTGGTTGCACCCAACTTATTTAAAGAATTCGATGACTATAATCAGTTTCTTGATTTGGTTGAAGGGCTTGTCATTCAAATGAACAAAAGTGGCATCTATCAAATTGCCAGCTTCCACCCTGATTACTGTTTTTATGGTGCCGAGCCAGAAGATGCAGAAAACCTCACTAATCGTTCGCCTTACCCTATCTTTCACCTGATTAGAGAAGAAAGCATGGAAAAAGTGCTAAAACACTACCCTGATCCTGATGGTATTCCTGAGCGCAATGTTGAATGTGTAGAGAATCTAACAGACGCACAAAAAAGAAAGCTATTTCCTTACCTTATTAAGTAAATACCTACAGCGTTACCAGCTAGGGGCCTTAAGGCTCCTTCTGCATTATCATGCCAATAAAACCCTCAAATATTTGTAGAATAAAATGCAATGCATTAAGACAACTGAGCAAACATCTCAACGTCGGCTATTGTATATGTATGTGACTTGAACTTCATACATACCCAAGTCACCTCAAGATGCAGGATTCAGAGTAATATCAGCGTGTTTAATTCAAGGAAAATGTGTGTAGGAATGGCATTCCCTTTCAAGCACATTTGACACAGAAGTAAATACGCTGAAACGAGTAACTTGGGTATAGACTTAACGACAAAGGAATTGCTTTAAGTGCAGCTACTATCATTTTCCATTTTCAGAAATCCTGGATTTCGCTTTGGAATACCATCATTACTCTCTTTCTTAATGGTTATCTCATTAAAAGAAAGTCGTGAAACGTTGCTTGCTTATCAGAATTTGCTGCTAATACTGCCTTATATCCTTTTTGCTCTTATCATTATTCTTAGCCAACCATTTAATCAAGGACGTACGAGCCTTGTCGCATTATTGATGATAATTGCGTACTACATTGTACAAAATCACTTACAAGCCCCACTGACCAATAATACAACAAAACTCATTTATTATTTACTGGCGACTCTATTACCGCTCAATTTATTACTCGTGCATAAACTACCAGATAAACGGTTATGGTCTTTATTTGGAGGCTACTTTTGTTTATTTATTGCAATACAAATCATTTGGTCAACTATCTTCATTCAATATATTGAAAAAGCGGATCTTTCATCGTTGTGGGATTCAGGGTTGCTAACACAATTACACTTCTCTCCTCTTCCTCTTTTATTCATTATCTGGGGAGTCGTGGTCGCTGGTACTAGCACGTTTATGATTTTATTTCGTAATTATGGCTCTGACCAAGCAGTATTTATAGGGGTACTATTCTCCAGCTTAACATTCATTTTTTTTCAGTATGGCTTAGTCTCTTGCTCAGCCTTCACGTTAGCTGCCCTACTGCATATGTTTAATCTTATTATTTGTAGCCACGAACAAGCCTTTATCGATCAACTCACCAATATTCCAGGACGACGAGCACTAGAAACAGAATTAAAGAATCTCGGAAAAACCTACACTTTAGCCATGCTAGATATAGATCATTTCAAAAAATTCAATGATTTATATGGTCATAAAACGGGTGACAACGTTTTAACGTTAGTGGCTCAGCTAATAACGAAGGTAGGAGGAGGTGCACAAATGTTCCGATATGGTGGCGAAGAATTTACCATTTTATTTAAAGGTAAGAAAAGTGAGCAATGTGAAGTACATTTAGAAAAATTACGTATCGCTATTGCAGAATATAATTTAGTACTTCGAAATTATGCTGAACGTCCAGACAATGATAAGCAAGGCAGTATGACGCGAAAAAATAACGTTATACATCGCTATATTCATGTAACAGTAAGTATTGGGATTGCAGATAGCAAACTAACCTCTAATCCAGGCATAGTATTAAAAGCGGCTGATGACGCATTATATAGAGCCAAAGAATCTGGCCGTAACCGTCTTTCCCATTAACCCCGCCTAAGCGCATGACTACTCTATACACCCAAGTCACCTCAGGATTCAGAGTGATCTCAGTATGTTTAATTCGTTTCAAAAACACCAGATACAAAAAACCCGGTGAAAGCACCGGGTTCTGGTTACTAATAAAACTTATCTAACAAAAGCTAAGTCCAGCTATGCAGCAACGCCAATATTAAGTTAAGCATAGAATTCTTAACAGATCGGCGACCAAACCATTAGTTAAGCTCTACACTTAGGAGTGACTCATTCCTAAGTGAAAAGGAATGAGCCTTATTGTTATTGTTATCCTTTAACCAAGAAGCTCTTTTAATGTAGGCTTCTTGTTATATCTGACTGAAGAAAAACAAATTTGACCATTAAGTCTTCACTCAAGAGATAATTCCCTACGAGTATGATATTAGCAGTCATAGCGTCGCTTTAAAACCCTAACGTTCATCCTTAAGATGAATATTTCATTTCCTTTAATACCTATACCCAAGCTACCTCAAGATGCAGGATTCAGAGTGTTTTCAGCGTATTTAATTCAAGGAAAATGTGTGTAGGAATGGCATTCCCTTTCAAACACATTTGACACAGAAGTAAATACGCTGAATCACTCCCGAAGGGCGAGTTTTGTTGGGCTCTATGCCGTGTTACTTATTTTCAACGTAGAACGACTAGGTCTATAAATAAGTGCCTTGCCTAGTGCCCAACAAATTCTCGCTGAAACGAGCATCTTGAGGTAACTTGGGCATAGTACGATACCGTTTAAAGATCATTCAATCACGTGTATTTCTGGACCATTTTCAGCGCCAAATATAAGCAAAAAAAGCCTGCCATTTAGGCAAGCTTTCTATTTTTTGCTGGTTATTATTAACCCTTTACACCACCTGCAGTTAAACCGCCGACTAGGAATTTTTGAGCAAGCAAAAACACAATAGTAATAGGTATTGCCGATAGTACAGCAGCCGCTGCGAAATCACCCCATAGGTAGTTCTGAGGGTATAGATATTGCTGCATACCAACTGCTAACGTGTAATTATTCACATCAGTTAATAGCAATGATGCCACAGGTACTTCTCCAACCAAGCCGATGAACGACAGGATGAAAACAACCGCTAGAATTGGCACTGATAATGGGAGCAGAACATAGCGGAATGCTTGCCACGGCGTAGCACCATCAAGTGCTGCAGCTTCTTCCAGTGAAACATCAATCGTTTCAAAGTAACCTTTAATAGTCCATACGTGAAGTGCTATTCCTCCTAAGTAGGCAAAGATCAAACCACCATGCGTATTCAATCCCATGAATGGAATATACTGGCCTAAACGGTCAAACAATGCATATAGAGCAACCAATGCAAGTACTGCAGGGAACATTTGGAAAATCATCATCCCTTTAAGGATTGTGTTCTTCCCTTTAAAACGCATACGAGCAAATGCATAAGCACTTGTTGTCGATAGTGCAACAATGATAACTGATGTAATACCTGCAACTTTTACTGTATTCCATAACCATAGTAAAACAGGGAATGGTGGTGGCGTTATACTGCCATCATTGTTAGTTACAGCAAATCCGAGAGCTAAGCGCCAGTGATCCAATGTTGGGTTAGTCGGGATTATCTCACCACCTGCAAAGTTACCCTCACGGAATGAAATTGCAATTATCATCAACAACGGAAAGATAATCATTGATAAGAAAATACACAAGCCTATATGTGTTGCCCAAACTCTATATTTCAATGACCTCGATGGAACCATAGCCATAACGTCTCTCCTTAGTCTTGTGAAAGCTTAGTGAATCGAAGATTAAGTAGCGCCATACCACCCACCAATAAGAAAATAATTGTTGCGATTGCACCAGCAAGACCAAAGTCTTGACCACCACCACCTTCAAAGGCAATACGGTAGGTATAACTTACTAGCAAATCAGTGTAACCAGCCGGTTCTGAAGTACCCACCATATTAGGGCCACCAGCAGTCAATAGCTGAATCATTACAAAGTTATTGAAGTTAAATGCAAAGCTAGCAATAAGCAGTGGTGTCAAAGGCTTAATCATCATCGGAAGTGTGATTGTGAAAAAGTTCTGAATAGGACCCGCACCATCAATAGCAGACGCTTCATATAGGTCATCAGGAATCGACTTCAACAGACCCATACATAAAATCATCATATACGGGAAGCCAAGCCAAGTGTTCACTAACACAACCATCACTCGAGCCATAATTGGATCAGAGAACCAAGATGGTTTAATCCCTAATATGGCTTCAAGAAATAAATTTATCTCACCAAAACTCTGGTTAAATAAACCCTTGAATATCAAGATAGAAATAAACGCTGGTACCGCATAAGGGAGAATAAGAAGTACGCGATAAATACTGCTACCTTTTAATGGCTCCCACTGAACGAGACACGCTAGTACCATACCTAAAGCCAGTGTTAATGCGACCGCTAAAAAAGCAAAAACTACTGTCCAGATAAAGATATCAATAAAAGGTTCTTTAATGCCATCATCCGTCATCACTCGTTCGAAATTAGCACCACCCACTGTTACAACAAATCCAGGAGAGATCGGCTTATCTACAAATTTACCGTCTGCGTCAATAGGCTGATAAAAACCAATTTCCATATTTGGCTGATACATTTGCTGAGTTTGGTTATTCAGCATGCTAAGACCATCTTCCTGAAGCGTAAAGAGATCTGTATCGGCAGCAAACTTACGTAGGCCACTCATGCGAATCTCATGACCATCAGGCATCACTAACTCAAGTTTTGTTAAGTTAGCGCGGTTTTTAACGATTGATTTGATCTTCTCTTTTTCACCCTGAACACTATCAACTTGACGAAGAGTCATCGCTTCAGAGGTTGTATTGGCGAGTTCGAAGACATCAGAAGCCAATAGCTCACCATCTGCTTTAATAATCAGCTGATGACCATTCTCTACTTTGTAGAGATCAAAACCGTAACTTTCACCCGACTGGAAACTACGCTGTTCCAAGACCGACTGCGTTCTTTCCAATGTTAACTGGTTTGATGCACTGTAGTTGGTAAACGCCAGCCCTATGGTATAAACCAATGGGAAAATAATAAAAACAAGCATCCCTGCAACACCAGGGAAAATGTAGCGATGAGCGTATGTTTTGTTGCTTCCAAAAATATAAAGAGCAAGTGCGGTTAGAACAACGGTAAGAAGAGCAAAAGGTATTTCACCTTGAGCATACATCAATACGGTAGCATAACCATTAACAACACCGATCATGCCTAGAAGCGACCATTTAAGCCACTTACGATAATTTAATTTAGGGCGTTCTTGTTTTGAATCCAAAAGCCCTGCACCTTGAACCGACTGCATCTCAGCTCCTTGCTAGCAAAAAATGACAATAAAATGGGGAAGGTTACCCCTCCCCGTAAAAAGAATTACTTAAGCATGTGACCTGCGGCTTCATCTAGCGCACCATTAATGTCCTGACGACCATCAACAATGTTTTTGATTGCATTACCCTGGGCATACCAGAATGCAGCCATCTGCGGAACGTTAGGCATGATTTCACCGTTCATTGCGTTATCCATAGTGGCAGCAATACGGGTATCCTTGTTTAGCTTCTTCTGGAATGATTTCAGCGCAACAGCACCTAGTGGCTTGTCATCGTTAACCTTACCTAGACCTTCATCAGTCAGTAGGTAGTTTTCGATGAACTCAACAGCTAAATCTTGGTTTGGTGACGCAGAGCTAATCCCCGCAGTCAAAATACCTACGAATGGCTTAGATGGGCTACCATTTAGCTTAGGAAGCACAGCAACACCGTAGTTAATGCCTGACTTATCAGCGTTACCCCATGCCCATGGGCCGTTAATAGTCATTGCTACATTACCTTTGTTAAACTCAGCATCTGAGATGCTGTAGTCCATATCGGCAGAGATCACTTTTTTGTCAATAAGGCTCTTAATAAACGTCATGCCACGCTTCGCGCCAGCATTGTTAACACCTACATCTTTTACATCGTAGCCTTCAGCAGTAAACTTGAACGCGTAGCCACCGTCAGCAGACAGTAGTGGCCATGTGAAGTACGGTTCTTTTAGGTTCCACATGATGGCTTTCTTACCATCTTTCTGAAGTTTCTTGTCTAGTGCTTCAACGTCTTCCCAGTTCTTAGGTGGGTTTGGAACAAGATCCTTGTTATAAATTAAAGAAAGTGCTTCAACTGCAACTGGGTAGCCGATGTACTTACCTTCGTACTGCACAGCATCCCAAGTAAAATCGATGATTTTATCTTTTAGTTCTTTAGATGGTTTAACTTCAGCTAACAAACCAGATTTGGCGTAACCACCAAAGCGATCGTGCGCCCAAAATACGATATCTGGACCATCACCAGCAGCCGCTACCTGAGGAAATTTCTCAGATAGACCATCAGGAAAAGCAACTGTCACTTTTATGCCTGTGTCTTCTTCAAACTGTTTACCTACTTCTGCCAAGCCGTTGTAACCTTTGTCACCATTAATCCAAATGGTCAATTGGCCTTCTTCAATCGCTGCATGTGCAGAGACAGAACCTAAAGCTGCAAGGGTACAAAATGCGACAGTACTGAGGACTTTCTTCATTGCTAACATCCTTCATGATTGTTATATGTTGTACTCCAGAAAATCCTCTGCAGCACAATTTGCAGTCTGTATCATCCACCAGTAATGAACCCTCGGCATCATCCTGAGCCCTACGCCCCCATCCCTAAGATTTAAAAGCGTGATCTCCGTCATTTCAATTAGTGACGCAGATCTAAAAACGTGGCCTGATTGTGATACAACGCACATAGTACTTGGATTAAAAGGGCACATCAGTAACCGGTATATCAAAGTGTGATCCAAACACTCCTCCCCCCTTTATCCCCCTTTTAAATTCTTTTCAAGGATGATGTTTCATCGTGATAGTTGCGTAAGATGAGAAACATACCCTATGGGGTAGATGAAGAAGCTTTAACTGCTCTACTTTATGCAGATTTTATTTTTTAATAACACTTTATTGAAAACGACAGCATCCTATTACTTCTTGGGGAAGTAAGTAGTAGGAATTTGGTCAGGGTAGCCATTCTTCCACTGCCTGGATGATACTTACGCTACCCATTTTTTTCTTCACTACACCAAAAAATTCTTTACCCGCAAGACTCGGCATGAATACTATGTCTTATTAATAAGGTCTTGCAGGCAACACAACTTAGAGGAAAAGGCTCGATGACGAGTGTCACTTTACGAAATGTATGTAAAGCATATGGAGATAACCTGATTTCCAAAAATGTTGATCTCGAGATCGCTGAAGGGGAATTTGTAGTATTTGTTGGTCCATCAGGCTGTGGTAAATCAACTCTTCTTCGTTGCATCGCTGGTTTGGAAGATATCACGTCGGGCGATTTATACTTCGGCAAAGAACGCATGAATGACGTTCCGCCTTCTGATCGTGGGGTTGGGATGGTATTCCAATCATATGCTCTTTATCCGCACTTAAATCTCTTCGACAACATGTCTTTCGGTATGAAATTAGCCAAAGCAGATAAAGGCGAGATCAAAAAACGCGTTAATAACGCAGCTGATATTCTTCAGCTTGGACACTTACTTGAACGCCAACCTAAAGCACTTTCTGGTGGTCAACGTCAACGTGTTGCGATTGGTCGTACCATTGTGTCTCAGCCCAATGTATTCCTACTTGATGAACCACTATCGAATCTAGATGCCGCGCTTCGTGTTCAAATGCGCATCGAAATTGCTAAGCTGCACAAACAGCTCGGCTGTACCATGATCTACGTAACGCATGATCAAATTGAAGCAATGACCATGGCTGAAAAAATCGTGGTTCTTGATGGTGGTTATGTTTCTCAGGTCGGTAAACCACTAGAGTTATACCATTATCCACAGAATCGCTTTGTTGCTGGCTTCATCGGCTCACCAAAGATGAACTTCATGAGTGTGTTTATCGAACAAGTTGAAGATGAGCGCGTTATGGTACAAACGGCTGATGGAAAAGCATTCTGGATCCCTGTTGATGGCACAACAGTCACGAAAGGCGACCGTATGTCACTGGGTATTCGCCCTGAACACCTTGTATCAGCTGAAGAAGGTGATACAAGCATCGAAGGTACAGTACAAGTTGTCGAGAAGCTAGGCTACGAAACTCAAGCCTATATCCACCTAGATCACGTGGATGCAGATTTCATCTATCGTCGTCCGGATACACTACAAGTAGAAGCTGGCGATAGCTTTAAAGTAGGCATACCTGCACACCGTTGTCATTTATTCCATAGCGATGGTCGTGCCTGCCGTCGTCTATACCAAGAAACCGGCATATAAGCCCTTCTGTTTTTCTCTATAACAAAAAGCGCTGCTCATTCATACGACAGCGCTTTTTTGTGTCTGAATTTTACAGCACTAACACGGAGCTTTACATGATCTTTGACGCTCGAGTTAAAACCTATGATCCAGATAGAATGGTTCTATTACCAACCTTTGATATGCCCCAGCTAAAACGTCAGCGCTGTATTCGAGTTTATCTTCCAGCGGATTATTACAGCAGTACAAAGCGCTATCCGGTTATCTATATGCATGATGGGCAAAATGTCTTTGAACCAAATCTCTGTATTGCTGGTATGAGTTGGCAAGCTGGCGAACACCTCGATCACATGCAACAGCAAGGTAAAACTGATGGCATTATTCTCGTTGCTATTGATAACAGCCCACTGAAAAATGGCTTGGGGCGTTCGGATGAATACTCTCCTTGGCCTTTTGGTGGGGTAATACCAGACAGACTCTAGGTGGCGAAGGTGAAGCTTATAGTGCTTTTATCGTCGAAACACTAAAACCCTATATCGACCAGCACTATCGTACTCTCCATCAACGCGAATACAATACGATAGCAGGTAGTTCAATGGGGGGGCTGATCAGTTTATACATCGCATTGCGATACCAATCCGTATTCGGTTGCGCTGGAGTATTTTCACCTGCATTTTGGTTTGCTGAAGCGGACATGAGCGACTGTATCCAAGCAACCCCAATTACAGCACCTATCAATGTCTATATGGATATAGGAACGAACGAGACCAGCGATCACACATTGCGCGGTTTCCCAAATCTTTACCTTAATGGTGCAAAACGCTTTCACCACCAGCTGCAAGAAAAAGATAAGAAAATAAGCTGCAAACTGCTTATTGAAGAAGATGCTGTTCATAGTGAAAGTTCATGGGCAAGACGCTTCCCGGCCATGATTGAACAACTTTATTGCCGTTAAACGGCCACACACCTAAACTTATACTGGTAAGGGATTAGTGACACCACCAATGGTGTAACTAAACAGATAGAGATAATCAGCAGTCTCTTTGATAGAGGATCATGACATGAGCAGCCACAACACAATCGAAGATATCGAACAGCTAATCTATATGGCTTATCAAGAAGGTAACTATCAGGAAGCAAAATCGCTTGAAACCCAAATGAAGCAGCTTAGAGGCAAAGACAACCTTTATGATGAAAATGAACCCTACTCGATAGAAGGGAAAATCTTTATCGATGAGTAACACTTTATCCATGAGTAACAACAGGGTGATATGGTCATAAATACAGAAACGCTGCCCATTGGGCAGCGTTTCTATATTTATAAAATTCTATCTTTATAAAAGCATCGCGTTAATTCACTTAATCTGTTGCCTTAGCAAAACCGCTCGATTCGACCTGTTGCTGTAAAACATGTTGGTTTTTTAGCACTCTGAAATCAAGCTCCAAATCCGGTTGTGCAAATTGCAACTCACCAATTTGAGCCTGATAACCCGGTTGAACACAAATAAGACCCACACGTTTACCGTTCACTTCAGCAACTGCTTTCATTGGATCGAAGCTAACCGTCACGACCTGCTCTCCAAGTTCAAGATTGAGTTGATATTTAGCTTTATCATCCGCAAACAATACTAACTCAAGCTGCTCCCCAGATACATGTCGGTAACTCAGCTGATAGTTTTCTGCGCCGTTTTCAGAGCGTTCAAAACTGACATTCAAGGCATTATCGTTACCAAAGCGCAATACCGCCTGTGCAGACTGCCACGATGAAGGTAGACAAGGAGCCAATGTTACCTTATCGGTCAAGAGGTTCGGCGAAAAGCCCATATAATCCTGATAGCCATTACGAGTAAATTCTGACACAGACCATGCTTGTGCATAGGTTCCCGTCGTCGTCAATCCTCCTTCGGTGCTCAGGAAAGCATCTAGGTTTTCGCTCATTGCCCCACGATGACCAATAGATAGAATCTGCTGAGATAGGTTTTTTGTTAGTTCATAAGCAAAATCAGCATAGCCATACTTCACCAAGCTTGAAACAGTAAAGCCTGCGTTCCAGCCCCAAATCGTTCCGTTATGGTAAGCAGCATCTTTATGGTATTCATCTCGATTGGCATGGAACGGGTGGAAATCAGGATCATACTGCGATAGCGACGTGATTCCCCAAGGGTACAATAATTCACTTACTGCATTTTTCACCACCTTCGCACCAATCAACTGATCAACCAAGCCACCGTCAAAAGGTACCGTTAAGGTCATTAGCTGGTTCGGGCGTACCTGCAAATCACGGCCGTCATCTTCCTTCAGGCGATCGGCCAGCATTTCAGTCTGCTCATCCCAGAACATCTTTTGGAAACTGAATTGCACCTTATCTGCCATTGCACGATAGCGCAAAGCAGATGCCTGATCCTGATTCAACCGAGCCAGTTCAATCGCCACCTTCAGGCTGGTATACCACAACGCCTGAATATCATTGGCGCGGTTGCCCCTTGCCGACCAAGGTACTTTGCCTTCTAACTTGGCATCCATCCAAGTATCAGGATCACGGTGAGTCATCAAGCCGTGTTGATCCAGATAATTTTTCTCGATTCCATCAATGTATGTCTGCACGATCGGGTAGATCGTTTTCGCATAATCAAGATCACCGCTATAGCGCAAGTAATCCCATACTTCCCGTACCATCCACGGTGTACCATCCGTCGTGTTATAGATAATGTTGGTCAAGCTGGTAACACGGTTCGGGATCCGACCATAATTTAAGCTTTGATCATCGGTTAACTGCATAGAGGCGAAGTTATCAATGATGGTCTTAGCATCATCGAAGTCACCATTAACCAATGTAATACCCGGCAAAGCGATGAAAGAGTCACGTCCCCAGCAATCTTTGAACCAAGGTAAGCCCGCCCAAATCCCTTTACCAAATTCATTAGAGACAAAAACTTTACCCGATGCCTTTGCCCACATTAATGCGCGGTTGTATTCAAGATCTGAGGTCCATAGGTAAGACTGTGTCAACATGTCATAGGTTTGTTGCTGATGCAATGTGTAGCCATCTTGCTCCAGCAGCGCATTAGCCTGCTTAATGGCCTGCTCTTCTGTCTCAGCAAAAGCCAGATAAACGGTAAAGCTGGTTTCTTTTTGGCTGGTTTCAATCACAGGTTTAACATGACTGCCACTTAGGTGCATCACCTCTTTCAACGCAGGCATCTCGGTGAACGTTGCTTCCCTAAATCGGAAAGACTTATTTGCACAAATAGCTATAAAGGATGGTGTATTTTCCTGACGCAAAGATGAATCAAGTTCATACACCATTCCGTTACCGAAAACTTTTACCGACGAAGTATTAATCGCAAGATTAAGCTGTGGAGCAATAGCCAAGGTCGCTGCATTTTCCGAAGAAACGGTTAGTGCTGATGCGCGTTGCTGCGAAAATAGCATCATCGTATCTAACGCTTGGTTTTGATAATAATGTGTCACGCCGTAAGGTAGAATTTCTGCGTTCTGGGCATCATTTTTATTATTAACAACACCATCAACAAACGATGCAAACGTACCTAGATACCAACCCTGCTTATGACGGTATTTACCGGCTGCAACAAAACCATGGGTTGCACCTTCATAATAACCATCGATATTGTCGCCAAACACAAACGGCGCACTTTCACTCACCTCAATAGCCAGCTGCTCAAATAATTCTTGGGGCTTTAGAACTGGCTTTGCTTTAGCGAGTAACGTGCCAGTTTTTGATTGGATAACAAACTCAGCTTGAATAAGTTCGCGATCAGGTTCCGCATCGTTATTCTCACCACCGAATGAAATCAGTAAGGATGGCTGCGTACCTATCACTGTCAAAGTAACCGTATACAATCCAGTACTAGGTGCTAGAAACGTCAGGTCATTGCCAATCCCCTTCGCAGCCATTAAAGGCTGAACCTGATCGACAGAACATGCCACTGCTTTGTATTTATCAGCAGAAAAAGTCAGCAACTCACTGCCCTGCTGATCGGTAATTTTGAAACTATGCTGATCCGCCGAAAGGCAAATTACAGCCTGATAGCAGCCTTCACCAAGGTAAGACATCGGAGTGTCATCACCCCAACCATTAAATGTGCCTTTAACGTACAGCTGCTCGTTATATGGTGCTTGTGCTAACCTGTTCACTTGTATTCCTTATCAGTAATAGATACCGCGATCTTCTTTATATTCATTGTCGAAATAGGCTATTCAGAAAGCAAAATGCGCAGACTAGGCCTGCGCATTGAATTGATGATTACAACCTGCTATAGGCTAAGAATCGACTTATTTTTTGATTTGAGAAGCCGCTGTATCAAGCGCTTCTTTTACTGTTTGACGACCTAGCAGTGCGTTTTCAATCGCGGCGCCTTCAGCAAACCAATATGCCGTCATTTCAGGAATATTAGGCATGATTTCACCGTTTTCAGCATTGGTCATCGTAGCGGCAATTCGGCTGTCTTTAGACAAAATGTGTTGGTATGACTTCAACGTAACAGCACCTAATGGCTTGTCGTCATTGACAGTCTTAAGGCCTTCATCAGTCAGTAGATAATTCTCAAGGAATTCAACCGACAAATCTTGGTTCGGGCTAGCAGCATTAATACCTGCACTTAATACACCAACGAATGGGTTTGATTTACCACCATTCAACGTTGGTAGAACAGCGACACCGTAGTTGATTTTAGATTTTTCAAGGTTACCCCACGACCATGGACCATTGATGGTCATCGCCACGTTGCCTTTGTTAAATTCAGATTCTGCAACGGCGTAATCCATATCAGGAGAGACGACACCTTTCTTCGCTAAGTCAACCAAGAAGCTTAAACCAGCAATACCTGCTTCGCTGTTAACACCTACTTGTTTGCCATCAAAACCATTTTCAGTTTTCTTGAAAGCGTAACCGCCATTTGCCGAAATCATTGGCCATGTGAAATAAGCATTCTTCACATCCCACATGATGGCTTTCTTGCCTTTCGCCTTCATTTCTTTTTCGATGGCAATCAACTCTTCCCAAGTCGCAGGAGCCTCAGCCAATAGATCTTTGTTATAGATAAGCGATGGCGATTCAACAGCAACAGGGTAACCCACTAACTTGCCGTCATAAGTCACAGCATCCCAGCTGAAATCAACTAACTTGTCCTTAAATTCTGCAGACGGTTTAACTTCTGCAAGTAGACCTGATTTTGCATAACCACCAAAGCGGTCATGTGCCCAGAAAATAATATCCGGACCGCCACCCGTCGCAGCAACCTGCTGGAATTTTGATTCTAGCGACTCAGGGTACTGAACGTTTACTTTAATACCGGTATCTTCTTCAAACTGGCGACCAACCTCAGCTAGACCGTCATAGCCTTTATCGCCATTAATCCAAATAAGAATTTCACCTTCCTGCATCGCCGAAGCGGCCATAGGAAAAGCCAGTGCAGCTGTTATAGAACAAAGAGTCAGAGTTTTAAGAACACGTTTCATAATTGATTTCCGTTGTTATTCTTATTGATAGATGCATTCTGCCTCCCCTCAGTATAATGAGCATCATCCCCCTCCCTACGCCCCCGTTAGTTTTGCCCAACTCTGTGAAACTGAACACATTATGTTGGATAGAGACTCATTATTACGCAGTGAAATCCTTTCAATATCAGTCGTGACACTCACTTTTCAAATAAATAAATTATCCAAATCAGCGTCAGAAAATATTTTTATGACTAGAATTAAATCCTATGAAAAAACTTTTGTGCAATAAATCACAAAAGAATCTGTTCTATATGTATGCAATGACCACTTCCATAAGGAAAGTAATTATGAAGTTAAAAGCTTTACTCATTGCCATTAGCTTATTCTTTGCTAACGTAGCGATGGCGTCTGGACACTGCACTTGGTATATAGAAGACCGTGGCTGGTGCACACCCTATTTTCCAACTAGCGATGCCACTCCTACAAAAAAATAGCCTTATGAAAATAGAAAAGCCGCTGATATTCAGCGGCTCTACATATCTTCGTCACGGGGGTGCAACGCAAGCTAAATTAATTCAATTGCAAAATCATTGAAGACAGCGAAGAGATAGAGAGCTGCAGTTCACCAATCCCATTAGCAACAGACAACACTACAGTGTGATTACCATCTAGTTGTTCGGTGAGCGTGTATTCTCCATTATCAAGTTGCCAAGCATCGATCAGTGATGACGGTAACTTTATCATAACCATTCCCTGATCATGTTCAGCAAAGTTCGCGACCACTAACAGCTTCTGTTGTTGATCATAACGGCTAAAACAGAATAGCTGTTCATTGTAAGTATCACTGTACTCTCTGTTATGTCGGTGAATTTCCTGATATTCGCCTAGCATAGCGGTACTGGTAAGTGAGAAGTTCAATAAACGTTGATAGAAATCACGCAGTTCATGTTCTTCATCCGTCAGTAGACCACCATCAAACGCGCCATTGTTCATCCAACGCTGATGGCTCGGCACACCAAAATAATCAAAGATAGTTGTTCGTGAATGCAAGCCAAATCCAGCATCTTCAACGCCCTCTTCACCAACTTCCTGACCACTGTAAATCATGGTCGGTGAAGTACTGAGCGTTGTTGATACTAACATTGCAGGCTTACCCTTATTGGCATCACCAGCAAACTCTGGACTCGCTACCCGCTGTTCATCATGGTTATCAAGGAAGTGCAGCATATGATGCTCAATATCCATCAACTGCTGTTGCACCTCAACAATAGCATCGGTTGACCCACGGCCTTGCATGACAAGCTTCAGTGCATCATACAAATCAACTTTATCGTAGAGGTAATCCATTTTACCTAAATGAATATAATCACGATACAAGTCTGGCTGGTATACCTCAGCCATCAAAAACGTCTCTGGATTCACCTGTTTAATTGAGGAGTTCATATAGCTCCAAAACTCAACCGGCACCATTTCTGCCATATCATAGCGGAACCCATCAACACCCAATGCCAACCAGTACAAGGCAATATCACGGAACTTCACCCAAGAATCAGGCACCGATTTACCTTGCCAAAACTCAAAGTGCTCAGTGTGATCTTTCTTATTAAAGCCTTGTGGCAGTTCATCAAAGTCTTTACTACCATCGGGCTTAACGCCATAGTTCACTTTGACAGTTTCATACCAATCATCAAATTGTGGCTTTGCTAGGCGAGAACCGTTCCCCGTCCATTTGGCCGGAAATTCTTCATACGGCGTATCGAAATCAGGATGCGCTTCACCACCCAATGGCAGATAACCATTTTCAGCGTCAGGGACAGTGAACGCTTCATCAGGAATATAGTAGAAATTATTATCTCGGTGATAGACCAACGTCGTATCATCTGATGCACCAAAATTTTCCACCCCAGCAGGATTCGTTATCCCTTGATAACGGCGCGCAACATGGTTAGGTACAATATCGATGATCACCTTCAAACCATGACGATGGCTGCGCTCAATCAACGCTTTGAATTCTTCGAGGCGGTTAGCCGGATCAACGGCCAAATCAGGGTTGACGTTATAGTAATCTTTAACAGCATAAGGGGATCCTGCTCGCCCCTTCACAACACTGGGGTGATCTGAATTAATCCCGTATTCACTGTAGTCTCGTACAACGGCATGATGCGGCACACCGGTATACCAAATATGGCTAACACCTAGCTGCTTTATTTCGCTTAATGCTTTATCAGTAAAATCATTAAATTTTCCGATGCCATTTTCTTCAAGAGTGCCCCACGGCTTATTCGTTGTATTCGTATTACCAAACAAGCGAGTAAAAACCTGATAAACAACATGCTTTGCAGGTACATTCGGTTTAATTTTATCTGTCATGAATTAGAACTCAAAAGGATTAAAACGGAAAGAGAAGGCAGATGGAACGGGCTGATGAATACCAGCTCGTATTCCAAACTACATCAAGGTGCAGGATTCGGCATTTCTGCACCTTGATGAGTGTGGATGTTTAGGTTTAGGTTTACTTTTTGATTAGTTCAACAAACGTAGTTTCAGCTGAGCTTGATCCCGCTCGTTTGGCCTCTTCAACTAATTGAAGGGCTTTGTGCATCTCATTTTTCTCAACAGCCGCTTTAATTTGGCCATTATAGAATGCCTCTGTTTCTGGCAACATGGTTATGTTGCTGGTTTTGACAGCAGGAGTCGCTGTTGATACCGCAGCAGCAACGGGTGCAGACGCAACAATAGCCGTAGCAGCCGTCACTTCACTCGCACGATATGAACGCAAGTTAATTGGCTTTAGATCAATCTCTAACGAGCCAAACTTCTGATGCTGAATAACAGGATCGGTAACCATTGGTCTTGCAAGGCCGAGCTCTTCAGCTCGAAGACGTTCAGGGTGTGGGATCTGAATGCTCCCTTCACGGTATTCCTTCGGTGAATAAACCACCATGTACGGCGTCTTACTCTGCTCCATTACAAAACGATGCTGATAACTGGATAGGCTAAATATATTTGATGGCTTAACCTCAAATTCATCCAATGTAATCATCTTCACTGGCTGAAACTGCGGATCCAACAGAAGAACTTTTGGTGCAAACACTCCAGCTGTCTTCATCCAACTCTTCAGGTCAACACTCATACGTTCCACATTCTGGGGGATGACGAAGCCTACAAAGTAACTTTTACCTTCAGGAAAATCACCTACCTGAGAATATTCATCAATAGCAAAGTCGACACTATCGTCCGTCATCGGAATCCAGGAAAATTCACTGTATGAATTACAACAAGTCGCCGCAGTTATTGAAACGTCTTTGACCATCTCTGTTGTCGGGGAAGCCGCGCAGCCCATCAGGCTTGCTGCAAGCAGTGCAGCTAATGTTGTTTTAATCACTTTCATCTTTGAACTCCCGTACCCTTATTAGATTATTATGGGTATATAGCTATTCGTATCTCATTAAATCTACAGCAGAATCTAATAGATATATACTCAAAAAAGCAGCCCGAAGGCTGCCTTTGACACTAATCGGTTTAGAACCAGATTTCAGTGTGAACACCAACAACAACTTCGTCATCGCCGTTCTTTATACCAATCTGTTTTGCACTTTCGCGATCATCAGCTTTGATGTAGCTCACGTAAGGTTTAATTTGTGGACGACCAAAGTAGTCAGCATTAACAGTGAATGCAGATGCTAGTTCTACGTTGTAGATATCACTTTCAACTGCATCACCTGAACGCCCCCAGTAACCGTCAGCACCTTCTTCATGACCGTAAGACGCAGTCATTTCAAGACGTAGGTTATCATTCACTTTATATGAAGGACGAACAGCAATCAGGTAACGCTTCAGGTCTTCCGCACCAAATAGTTCATCCAATGCACCAAGGTAAGTCAGCTCAGAACCCATCTGTAATTTATCAGTAATGTTTAGTACACCATAAGATGTCAAGAAAATAGATTGTGCATCGTCATTACCGCCAGACCAGCCACCAAAGTTTACACCACGGTTTTGTGCAACACCTTCACCGTATGCAATCGCAGTTTGCGTCCAACCGTCTAGACCGTAGTAATCGCGGTTATAAGTGATAGAAGCACCGAAGCCACTGTCAGAGCCTGAATCTTTGTTCGCCTGAGACATTAGTTTCAAATCGAAATCAAAGCTACCACCTAGTGCTTGAACACCATAGTAGTAGAAATCAACAGATGTCAGAGTAGAGCGATCACCTGCATCATCTTTCTTGATTTTGCAATCAGTTGGATCAGTAGAAGCCGAACCGTCTTCTTTCTTACATTCTGTAATGCTGTAAGAATCAGCAGCACCTGCATCTGGATCCGCAGTTACAACAGCAAAACCAGCGGTGTTACCAGCTAATTTTGTTTGAATACCAGCACCAACGCCTGAAGACTGTTTCCAGAACTCACCAGAAAGAATACCCGCAGAACGGTTCAGGAAGCGTTGACCACCCCAGATCGATGTATCTTCACCAAGGAATGAAATACCACCAATCTCGACAAATGACTCTTTAACTTCAAACTGAGCAGTCGTGTTATCTTTTTGGCTACCTGAAGAAGAGTAAGCATATGAGTTACCGTTACCGTATTCTGAACGAACAACGAAGTCAGACCATACGCCATTTTGATGTTCAGTGTGTTTCTTAATTACGAACTCAACTTGGTTAGTACTTTTACCATGTGTACCAGCAGTTTTGTAGTCAGGCTTGCCGTATTCAGTATCAATAGATTCGCCTTCAGTCATACGGAAGTTCATAGAACCGTAACCGTGTACTTCCCAACCGTCAGTCAGAACATCAGTTCCAGATTCAGCTGCTACGTTATAAGAAGTTAATGCTGCAAAGATCGCCGCTGCTACGGGTACTAACTTGTGTTTCATAGGAATGTCCCTTTTAATTTTTATGTCGGTTGCTATCTAGCAACCTTTCGGGACTAATATTCAGCTTTCGTTCAGCTATACACATCATCCTAATAACAGGATGAGAGGGAGGAGTAGAGGGGCGTAGTAATTAGGAGGTTAGTGTGTTTCGTGACGTGCCTCACGAAGGTTAGGCGTATACCCGTAATAAAAATACGGAATGCAAAAGAAAAGTAAGACATCAGTCACTTATTTATAATAAAAAACGAATGTTAAGTTACTTAATTAATTTTCAATTTAATTCAAAAAAACCGATCAACTTATTGAGCAAAAATTACTCAATAGCACTAAAAAAATAAGTAAAGAGATCAGCTTAGTGTTTGTAAGAAAAACATCAAATAAAAATAAATCATTCGTAGCTTGTATTTAATAAGGATGGAATAACCAGTAACTTAATTAATTTTTCTCAAAAACATTTCTTGACTGAGATGATTTTCACTATTTAATAGCATGTATAAATATGTAAATAAGAAAAGAGAACGACTCAATGTTTGCGAAATTAGCTCAAGCTTATCCTTTAGGGGCTACATTATGTGACCAAGGTTGTAATTTTTCAATTCACAGTGCTGATAACCAAGAAATTAAATTAGTTCTATTCGACATTGAAAATAAAAAAACAATTATTGACTTTGACCATACACACTTAGATATCCACTATACCTTCGTTCCTAATATTAAAGCAGGACAAGTTTATGGCTTTCAAATTAAAGACAAGCACGATGAAAGATTAATTCTCGACCCATATGCGCAGGCCCTAAATCAAACACCTTTTTATGTAGAACCATTCACGGCAGAAGAAAGCTGGAAATTCACTAAATCTGTTGTTATCGACCATCAATTTGATTGGCAAAACACCGCCTTTCCACAGGTACCGTACGAAGAAACCATCCTGTGTGAAACGCACGTTAAAGGGTTTACTCAGCTTCAAGAGCATATTGAAGAGCAATACAGAGGCACTTACCTTGGCCTCTGCCAGCCTGCTGCAATCGAGTTCTATAAAGAACAAGGCATTACCAGCCTACAATTGCTCCCTGTCACTTCATGCATGTCTGAGCCCCATTTGCTTAAGATGGATAAAGTGAATTTCTGGGGCTATAACAGCCTATGCTTTATGGCACCAGAGCCGCGCTATGCGATGAGTGATGCCGTCACAGAAATGAAGACCATGGTAAGGGAGTTACACAAAGAAGGTATTGAAGTCATCATGGATATCGTGTTCAACCACACAGCCGAAGGCGGTGAAGGTGGGCCAACATTCCATTTAAAGAGCTTGGATAAACATTATTACCTTCTTGATAGTCATAAAAATCATCACAACTACACAGGCTGTGGTAATACCGTTGATCTTACTTATCAGCCGAGCCTAACTCTTGTAATCGATACTCTTCGACACTGGGTAACCCATTACCAAATAGATGGTTTCCGATTTGATTTGGCTGCAACACTAGGACGTAACGGACATCGTTTTGACTCCCAAAGTGCCTTCTTTAAAGCCATTGAACAAGATCCAATTTTACAAAAGGTAAAATTGATTGCTGAACCTTGGGATGTAGGTCCTGACGGCTATCAGCTTGGTAATTTTCCGCGAGGCTGGAACGAGTGCAATGATAAATTTCGCGATACCGTCAAGAGTCATTGGCTAGGCGATAAGAACAATGTCAAAGAATTCGCAACTCGACTAATGGGATCTCGCGATTTCTTCAGTGCGGGAGGTTGGCCAGACAAATTACCCGTCAATTTCATCTCCTATCATGATGGTTTTACGCTGCAAGATCTTGTGTCTTACAACCACAAGCACAATGAAGCAAATGGTGAAAGAAACCTTGATGGACATGGCGATAATCGTTCATTTAACCACGGGGTTGAAGGGAAAACAGATAACCTGTCGGTTCTGTATAAGCGCGAACGTCAAAAACGCAACCTTATGACAACGCTACTATTTAGCTTTGGGATTCCTCATTTACTTGCAGTAGATAATCTATCTCATACTCAAGGTGGCAATAACAATGCTTACTGCCAAGATAATGAGATAAGCTGGGCCAACTGGATATTATCACCTGATAATATCAGCTTCAAAAACTGGCTAGCAGGAATGGTAAAAGCCAGAAAAGAAGTGATGAGTCCGTTTATTCGGGCATTCAGTGGTCGTGAACGTGGACACCACCGCATTCGCTGGAACCATTCGAATGGTAAACTAATGAACACTGATGATTGGCAAAACCTTGAAGCCTTTGCTCTCTATCTTGGCCTATATAAAAATGGTAAAGAGTTGTTATTCCTAATAAATAGCTCAACTATTCCAACACGATACCGTTTACCAGCGGGCGGTAAATGGCGTATTATATGTGATACCTCAGAGTCTGTTCTTGGTAACCGTCAAACGCAAACCACCTACATGCAAAGTACCCAATCGATCACAATACTCTCTCGAGAGTAGCAACGTATTGGTACATTTCATTGAATAAACCCAGTAGAGCAATAAAACGCTTTCTAAGAAAGCATCACTTGCGGTACTGGGTTTATCTTTTATCTAACGGACATTCTTTATCCTGCCAAGTTTTTATACGCTAACTCAATAACATTACTCGCTAACCCTAAAGACAATAGATAATCACGCGTTATCGAGTGACCATCATCAAAACACTCGTGCCCCAAGGCTTGCTCTAGCGCATGTTCCAATAAACGAATACTACGATATTCCCCGATTGCCATCTGATTGGTTTTCAAATAACTATCCGCTACCTTTGCCTTGTCTGCACCCATGAATAACTGTAAAAAAGCAATAACAACGCCTGTTCGGTCAGAGCCTAATCGGCAGTGAACATGATAAGGAGGCTGGTGATCAGCAATCTGCTGAATCACTGCTTGGATTCCAGTCTGGAATCCCAATTCATCTGGATTAAAACTCTCATCCCGATCAGACATAAAATATACCGTTTCATAAGCAACAGGCACACTTATCACACTCTTACCGAGCCACAGTGTTTTGTAGTAACTCGGTTCGGCTACCTGAAGGTATTCATCAAGTTCTTGCGATGTTTCTGACAGATTGATAACAGTGCGTATATTGTTCGTTTCAAGTAAACGCATGGCTACTTGTTGACGTTGGGCTTCGATCTCTCTTAGTTTTGGATGCCCAACTCTTGAAGGAATGACTGGATGGTAAGAACGAAAGAGTGTCTGTTTAGCCAAATACCCGCCGTTTACTTCTCTAAAATTGGCTAACACCCAATCAGACTTAAATTCACATGCCATCGTTTTAATTCGAAATGACTGCTCACAATCATTGATAATTGTCTTCAAATCATCAGTCGTGATATTTTCAGGCAGTAATAAATAATTATAGCTACCATTGAATTGGTTATTAAAACAGTATCCGGCCGGGTGATTATTATTATATGGCAAAGGTTGTTTTTTTTCGTCATCCCAGAAATAATATTCGATATATCCAGAATTTCCGATTTTATTCACTGCCTGACGACTTATTTTCAGTGATAGTTTATTATCTATTTCAAGGAATTTGTATCCCTCTTTTTTTTGCCAGTTCGTAAAACTACCAACCAAGTAGATGTGTTTTCCCTTCTGAGGAATATCAAAAACCACATCAGCACCTTCATACATATAATGCATCATATTGACTTACCCCAAATAAAAAAGGTTCTGTTCAAAAGTAATTGAACAGAACCAAGGCAATGAAGACAGTTAACTGTTACCCATAATCAAGTAAAGCAACTCACTAATTACGATTAAATCAATACAGCAAAAGATTCGAAAGGCTTCAAGGTTAAGGTTGAGCTTAACTGCTGATGTGATTCATAGTTGCAAATAATGCATTCGGCATATTCAGTTTGAAGCGACTCTGGCATCTCAACAGTAACTTCTTCGCCTGTAAAGTTATTAAGCACAAACAAACGATGTTGGGAGTCAGAACGAAGGTAACCGAATACCTGTTCATGATCTTCAAATACTGGTTCAAAAGCACCATGTACAATCACTGGTAATGACTTACGCAGTTGAATCAATTTTTGATAGTGGTAGAAGATCGAGTTCTGATCTTCTAGCGCAGCATCTACGTTAATTTCAGGATAGTTAGGATTAACCTGCAACCACGGTTGCTGCTCTGAGAAACCCGCATTTTTATTATTGTTCCACTGCATTGGTGTACGGCCATTATCACGGCTGTTTTCATGTACCGCTGCCAACATGGTTTCAGGCGCGACACCATTTTCTGTACGTTCTTTGTAGAAATTCAAGGTTTCGATATCACGGTAGTCATCAATGCTGTCAAACGCAACATTCGTCATACCGATCTCTTCACCTTGATAGACATACGGCGTACCTTTCATCATATGCAATGTTGTAGCGAGCATTTTAGCGGATTCGACACGATACTGGCCGTCATCGCCAAACTTTGACACTGCACGAGGAAGGTCATGATTGTTCCAAAACAGTGAGTTCCACCCCTCATCAGCCAGCTCAATCTGCCACTTAGTTAACGCATGCTTGAATTTAGGTAGATCCAGCGCAATCGGATTCCATTTGTCACCATACTTCCAAGTCAGAGAAATATGTTCAAACTGGAAAACCATTGAAAACTCATTACGAGCAGGATTACTGTACAACTTGGCCGTTTCAGGGGTCGCGTCCCACGTTTCCCCTACGGTAAGCAGATCTTTATCACCAAACGTTGCTTTGTTCATTTCCTGCAGCAACGGGTGAAGACGAGGCCCATTACCCGTGATTTTCTTATCAATTTCTTTACCAATAAGATCAATAACGTCAAGACGGAAACCACCAATCCCCTGATCGATCCACCAGTTCATCATCTTATGTACTTCTTCTTGAACTTTGGGGTTCTCCCAGTTCAAGTCTGGTTGTCTCTTAGAGAAGATATGGTAATAATATTCACCCGTGGTGTCATCAAATTCCCAAGCACCACCGCCAAAGACAGATCCTTGATCATCAGGCACTGAACCATCTTCATTAGGCTGACGCCAAATATAGTAATCACGATATGGGTTATCTTTCGATTTACGTGATTCGATAAACCATGGATGCTCATCAGATGTATGGTTAACAACTAAATCCATAATGATGCGAATATCGCGCTGTTTGGCCTCTGCAAGTAGTTGCTGCATATCTTCCATCGAACCGAACTCTGCGGCGATATCTTGATAGTCAGAAATATCGTAACCATTATCATCCATTGGTGAACGATAAACAGGTGACAACCAAACAACATTAACACCTAATTTTTTGATGTAATCAAGCTTGCTGATGATGCCTTGCAGATCACCCATACCATCGTTATTTGAATCGCAAAAACTGCGTGGATAAACCTGATAAACAACAGCATCATGCCACCATTTTGGGGTCATTTTCATGGACAAAGGCTCCCTTAAACAAGCTTCAGTTAAACAGTGATACCTTGAATACTGGTATCTTTAATATTGATATCATAATCGTTTGTTTGACTGTTTTAAAATACCCTACCCAGCTCGTGATATAGGTTTTTCCTATATCACCAATAATTAAGGAGATCGAGATCGCAATTTCAAACCAATAAGGATGCCAAGTAAATTCAATAAATGTGAGACTTGTCGTCAAACTCTTTATTGACCGTATTCCTCGCCTTATGGATAAAAACTACAAACAATTTCTGGTCGTCGCTGAGCTAGGTAATATTAGCCTTGCAGCTAATCATCTCGGCCTTAGCCAACCAACCCTAACGAATAACATGAAGAAGCTGGAGGCAAGCTTTGGCGTACCTCTTTTTATCCGAAAATCGAAAGGGGTTGAACTCACTGAATATGGTGTGCTCCTTCAAGAACAAGCGCTTGAACTACAGCGACGACATGACTCATTACTGCATAAGATGGCTGATCTTATTGAGAGAAAAACTGAAAAAATCAAAATGGGTACTGGTGATGCATGGTGGGAAATTTTTGTAAAACAAGCATTGCAGCAATATAGTGCCAGCAACCCTTCAATCTCTATTCAGCTGGAATTTGGTAACCACCTTAAGCTGATGGATATGCTCATCCATGGTCAAATCGACCTTTTTGTTGGTCATGAAATTGTTGGTTTGTCTCATCGGTGTAACGTCACATTCATCCCCCTTCTACAAGATAAAGAAGCAATGTTCGTACACCAAAACCATCCACTACTGGTGAACCATCGAGAAGAAGATATGGCACTTTATCCTCTATTGCAGGTAACACCAGATTCAGAAGCTTACCTGCATCTAATAGAAAACCCACAGCCCAAACAGCTAGAAAGAGATAGACAAAAGGTATCAGAACGCATCGTTTACGAGATCAACTCACTGACTGCCAGTATCGATATGCTAGCCTCGACAACCGCAATCATGCCGTATCCAATGAGTATGACTGACTACTTCGCGCAGGTAAATATTGTCCCGCTTCCATTAAAAAAAGAAGGACAAAAAGGTACGGTTGGGATCTACCATTTAAATGAGTTATTGGTCGACCATGTTGCGGATATCAAGCAGCAGCTGATTTTGAATGGCCACTATCAGCATGAACTCAAACGAGCATCTTGAGGTAACTTGGGTATAAGTCTTTGTTTTTTATTTTATAACCAGAGATATAGTTGTTATAGAATGATGTAAAATAAGCAGGTATTTGTTTTTGTTTATCAATAAGGTTGAACTGTGCTGAAACAATTCGTATTCATAGCCGTTGGCATATTCAGCACAACTGTAAATGCAGCATCGTATTTACCGCTGTTTAATGACATTGGTTTTACCGACGATATAGAGCAAATTGCATCACGTCCGAATGCGTATGAGTGCTCCGATTTATACAATGCCGAAGCGTATTGCTTAGATAAACCGTCTTATTATGGAATAGACGATCTTACATTAGTGGTTTATAGCCAATTGACTTCTACTGCTATCGAAATCGGGAGAACCAAGCCATTATCCACAATAAAAAATGTTGAATTGAAAGCTCCACTCACCTTAATTAACTACAATTCACTTCTTGCTAGTTTGCGTCGTGATGGTTATGTTTTTAGCTATCTGGAGGTAAATGGACAACATTTAGATGTCTTGGCTGGATTGCAAACCTTAGATCGCCAAACTCTAGATGATCAGATGTTTATGCTTGCCAATAGCGCCAGCTATAATGCACAGCGTAAGTATTTAATGATGGATAAGACTACCTTCTCGCGTGCTTATCAAAAGGGTTACCGTAATATAAAACAATGGCGCAACATCGGTGAGAAGGGAAATCCAGAAAGTGAGGAAAATAAGCTTGCTACGTTCACGGTTGTTGATGACACCATCACTATATTATTTGAATATCCGTTTATGAAGCCAGGAAAACAATAGAGTTTACATGACACCTCATGTAGAAAATAGCATCAACCATGAACGAAAAAGCCCTCATAGAGGGCTTTCTTATATAGTAAAGACAATCACTACTTTATTTAAACAACAAAAGTAGACACCTTGTCATTTAACTTTGTTGCTTGATTACTTAGCGCTTCTGCTTGATGACGTGCAGCAACGGCATCTTCTACAAGCTGATCGGTTACGTCTTTAATTGTTGTTGTGTTTAATGTTATTTCACTTGTTACATGCGTTTGTTCTTCGGCTGCAGTGGCTATTTGTGTTGCCATATCACTAATTAGAGCCACTGAATCGTTAATCTGCTCTAATGCTACTGTCGCTTGGTCAGCATCGTCTACCGAACACTGTGCAAGCTGAGAGCTTGTTTCCATCAAGCCAACCGCTTTAGATGTTGTCTGTTGTAATGTTGCAATCATACTCTGAATTTCTTCAGTCGATGTATGAGTACGTTGAGATAACACACGTACTTCATCAGCCACAACGGCAAAACCTCGCCCTTGTTCACCCGCTCGTGCAGCTTCAATCGCAGCATTCAATGCCAATAAATTTGTCTGCTCAGCAATACCTTGAATAGTAGATAAGATACTGTTGATGTTCTGCGCATGTTCATTCAACTCACTGATCACTGAAGTTGCCTGATTCACTTCTTCAGCAAGATTGTTAATAGACACTCGGCTTTGCACAACTAACTCGCGACCACTATTGGTATGCTCTGTCGAATCTTGCGCTGCACGCGCTGTTTGCTCAGCATGAGACGCGATTTCTTGCGTAGCAGAAGCCATTTCCGTTACTGCTGTGGCAACCATGCTAATTTCATCTTGCTGACGATTTAACTCATCAGCCGACTTGTTCGCTCGGAATTCACTTTCTGCCGAAGCTTGGCTCAGCTCAACGCCCTGGCTACGAATATGACCAATAAGTACCTGTAAGCTTGCTGTAAACTGGTTAAAGTTACGGGCTAAGTCACCCACCTCATCGTTAGAATCGATATTAATACGTTGAGTTAAATCACCACCGCCTTGTGCAATTACAGCCAGCGCCTTAGATACTTGCTGTAACGGTTTAAATAAATACACACAGAATAGGTTAAACAGGAACGCACAAATAACCACAACCAATAGCGTCATGAAAATCTGTTCATATAAAGAGCTGTAAAGTGGTGCTGCAACAGAATTGTAATCAATAACGATAACCGTACTTAGATTCGTGCCTTGAATTGGCTTAACGAACACATAGCTCTCATTGCCAGTGATGTTTTCTTTTTCAACATTCCCTTCTCTCGCTAGACGTTTTAGCATTGAATCGGTTAAATCACGGTCTTTTGCATTAACAGATTTATTCAATAAAGACGTATCTGCGTGCGCAAAAATATTACCTTTATCATTCGCAATGAACATGTAGCCTTCACCAGGCAATACCACATCATCAAGCTGCTTGATAATATCTGACATTTCGACATCAGCACCTAACACCGCCTGCTGCCCAAAAATAGAGACGGCTTTACCCATAGAAACAACGCTTGCCCCTGTGGCAGCTGCAACTGTCGGATTTTCTACCGTCACTTTACCATTAAGGCTAATCGCATTTTGATACCAATGCCACTGGCGAGGATCATTGTTACCTGGTGGTAAAATAACGTTATTAGCATTCGCTTGTGTACCATCAGAAAATGCTAAAAAGACATTATCAAAGCCTGCTGAATCGCGAACCTGCTGAAGATGTTGCTCAAGATTGTTTTGTGAAATATTCACTGGCATAGCCGAAAGTACTGTTCCTTTCGAGTCTAACCAATTAGACACATAATTATTGTACGAAGAGGCAGTACCATTAAGTTGCTTGTTGATATCTCTATCTAAGCGACCTAGTGATGATAAAAAAGAAAAAGCAGTTACCAGTAAACCGCCGATAATAATTGCAATACTTGCAGAAAGTGCCAGCTTTTGCCTGAGTGTCATATTGAACATGTATAACCTAATGATTTATAAAAAGGCAGTCAATTGCCTAAAAATTTGCGATAGCAAACAAAATTTAAAACGTGCGTATTATCACATTTCACGCGTTTATTATGAACAATTAGTTAATTTTTGAGTGAAATAAAAGCGCTATATAGGAATAGAATCAATGTTCCACCGCTTAAAAAGGAATAATCCTAAGTGGAGTATTGTGAAAATGGTGTAAATGTAAAATAACGCTCACAAAAAAGCCCTCATCAATGAGGGCTTAACGATTTTGTAGAATGAAAACATTCTAAGTAAACTAAGCGTCTACCTTGTCATTGCAGATTTCATTTACCAAACTTTGCTCACCACCTAGATACATATCTAGATATTGTTCAGCCGATTCAGCCCAATTAAATTTACACGCCATCGCATTTTGCTGTAGGCGTTTAAATTCTTGAGGGCGTTGGCAATAAAGTAACAAGCTTCGTTGTAATTTTATTAATAACGCCTCAGGTGTTGGCGCATCATAAATAAAGCCTGTGGCGACCAGCGGTGTTTGATCGTAATCGATAACAGTATCTTTTAGACCACCGACGCCGCGAACGATTGGTAATGTGCCATACGCTAAACTGTACATCTGATTCAGACCACATGGTTCAAATTCAGAAGGCATCATAAAGAAATCAACACCCGCTTCTACACAGTGTGCTAGTGGGTTGCTGTATGTTTCAACAAAAGCAAATTTATCACTATGCTGTTCGCTAATGTCACGCAGAGCACTGGCTAACGTTGGATCACCCGTTCCGACAATCACCACTTGTACGTCATTCAATAAAAAATCTTCAAGCACAGGAATTAAATAGTGAAGTCCTTTTTGCTCGGTCAAGCGACAAACCATTCCATAAACAGGTACATCTAATTCAGGTAAGTTAACTTGTTTTTGCAAATCACGTCGACACGCTTTTTTCCCGCGAGCTAAGCTCACTTTATTGGCTTTAAACTTTTGCTTTATGTACGCATCAGTTTCAGGATTCCAATCATCGTAATCGCACCCATTAATGATGCCATACAAATCTTTAGCACGATTTTGGAAATCAGCTTCCATACCATGCGAACCTAAATGTGTTAAAAGCTCTGATGCATAATTAGGGCTAACCGCGTTCACTTTATCTGCATACGCAACACCCGCTTTAAGCATGCTGATATGCGATGGATCCATTTCAGCATTAATATAACGACGTTGAATCAATTCAGGAATTAGGCTGTATTGATCGTAGTTAAATACCCCCTTAAAAACAGCATTATGAATCGTTATAACACTTTTCGATTTAGCAAAGAAATCACTCTGTGCATAACGCGTTTTTAATAAGAATGGAATTAACCCAGTATGCCAATCGTTACAGTGAATCACATCAGGTTGAAAACCCAGTTTTTCACACAAATCTAACGATGCGGCGCTTAAAAATGAAAAACGCTCCCCATTATCAGCATATGCTTGGTTGTTTTCCGCATACAATTCTGGTCGATCATAATATTGTGGTGCATCTAACGCATAGACAGGCACATTACTTTCATCGAGTTGCATCACTTGATAGCTCACAGCAAATGGTTGTGGCTCAACAAACAGCTCGGTAGACAAAATAGCAACAGCGTTATCTTTACCGTTAATTGTCTGATAGAAAGGCATTACAATTCGAACATCGTGCCCCATCTTCTTCAAGGCGGCAGGCAGAGACTTAGCAACATCGGCTAATCCTCCTGTTTTTGCAAACCCTTCTACTTCAGATGAAACAAATAGAATTTTCAATGGATGCTTTGTTAACGACGTTTTCTTAGTAGCCAATTTTCGCTCCTTTCGGGATTACGACAATGCCTTCATCAGAAACGTGGTAGTTTTTCTTATCCTCTTCAGGATTTTCACCGATTACCGTTCCTGGTGCAATGTGTACATTTTTATCAATGATCGCTTTGCGTATTGAGCAATTCGCACCGATTTTCACATCGCCCAAAATCACAGATTCTGAAATCATTGTGTCATGGTCAACATTGGTACGGAAGCCTAAAATTGATTTATGTATTTGTGCGCCGCGAATATAGCTACCAGCTGAAATCATACAGTTGTTAATATCAACTTTACTGTTTTCGCTGTCTAAAATTGTTGCAGGAGGAAGCGGTGGGTAATGAGTGTGTAGCTGCCATTGACGGTTATACAAAGAGAACGGCGCATCTTCAGAAAGTAAATCCATGTGTGCTTGCCAGTACGCTTCAATCGTACCTACATCGCGCCAGTAACCAGTATTCTTCTCACCTGGAATAATATTGGTCGTAAAATCATAAACATACACTTGGCCTAGTGGAAATAGCTTAGGAATGATGTCTTTACCAAAATCGTGGCTTGAATCTTCCTTTACTGCATCTTCTTCAAGTTCAGTGCATAACGTCTCTTTATTGAAGATATAGTTACCCATAGAAACAAGCGCATTTTCTGGGTCGCCAGGAATAGACTTAGGGTTAGTTGGCTTTTCTTCAAAACCAATCATGCAGCCGTTTTCATCAACCTCGATAACACCAAAAGCACTCGCTTCTGACAAAGGCATACGCAATGCAGAAACCGTTAGTTCAGCTTCTTTTTCTTTATGAAAATTAAGCATCTGCTTAATGTCCATCTTGTAAATATGATCACTACCAAAAATACAAACATGCTCAGGTTCAGCAAGTTCAATAAAGCTTAAATTTTGGTAAATCGCATCAGCAGTACCATCGTACCAACGCTTGCCCATTCGCATTTGTGCTGGAATTGGATCAATAAAACGATCCGTAATGCCCGTAATATTCCAACCCTTTTTCATATGCACATATAAAGACTGAGATTTGAATTGGGTTAGAACATAAATCTTTAAAAAATCAGCATTTACAAAATTATTTAATGCAAAATCAATTAAGCGGTAGCTACCACCAAATGGAACTGCGGGCTTTGTACGTGAATCTGTTAATGGACGCAAACGAGAGCCTTCTCCGCCTGCTAAAATCATACCTAAAACGCCACCCATGGTGTACCTCCTTGTTGAAATTAAGCAATCTAATGTATATATACCACACGATATGCTACATGAGAATTAGTACGCACTGAAACGTGATGTATAATTACAAAAAAAAAAATTTATTACAAACTGTAGGTAAATGTAATTTCATTTCATATTTCACTACAGCGTGACCTATGAGGCATATTCCACCAGTGGCGTATAAATTCCATTTATCAAAACTTTATAAATGGTTCATATTCCCAATATGGTGAGAAATAATCAGCTAAGCAAAGCTACTCCCCCTATTCTCATACCACTAAAAGTGCGTAGATGATGATTACAAAGAGAATAATTACTCATAGTATTTATTCAGTTTAAAAATTTGTCTAAAAACGTGGCTATTAAATTATGACTTCTCTATTTAATACTGAATATGCATCAACTTTGTCAGCACCATCTGTTGCAACTAATGTAATATTGCACGCCTTCGACTGGCCATACAGTAAAGTGACTGAAAACGCCAAAGCCATTGCTGACAATGGATATAAAGCTATTCTTGTTTCTCCACCACTGAAATCTTTTCATTCAAAAGATGGCACTCAATGGTGGCAACGTTATCAACCTCAAGATTATCGAGTCATCGACAACCAACTCGGTAACACGAATGATTTCAGAAAGATGGTAGAAACATTAAATCTTCATGATATAGATATTTATGCAGATATTGTGTTCAATCATATGGCTAATGAGTCACATGAAAGGAATGACTTAAATTACCCTAATAGCAATATCATTAGCCAATATAAGGACAAGAGAGAATATTTCGATTCAATCAAATTATTTGGTGATTTATCTCAACCGTTATTTACCAAAGATGATTTTTTATCGGCATTTCCAATAAAAGATTGGAAAGATCCTTGGCAAGTTCAGCACGGTAGAATTAGTAGTGGTGGCTCTGATCCGGGCTTACCGACCTTAAAAAACAACAAAAATGTAGTAAAAAAACAAAAACTTTACCTAAAAGCACTAAAAAAAATCGGTGTGAAGGGGTTTCGAATAGATGCAGCCAAACATATGACACTTAATCATATTCAAGAGTTGTGTGATGAAGATATCACTGAAGACATGCATATTTTTGGCGAAATAATTACTGATGGTGGTGCGACCAAAGAAGAATACGAACTATTCCTTCAGCCTTACCTTGAAAAAACGACTTTAGGCGCTTACGACTTTCCACTTTTTCACACGGTACTTGATGTTTTTAATGAAAATGCTTCTATGGCGAGTCTAATCAACCCTTACTCTCTTGGTTCGGCATTAGAAAACCAACGTGCAATCACATTTGCGATTACTCATGATATTCCCAATAACGACGTTTTTTTAAATCAGGTAATGTCAGAAGAAAATGAACGATTAGCCTATTGTTATATTTTAGGCAGAGATGGGGGTGTTCCACTCGTTTATACCGATTTAGATACTAGTGGCATTAAAAATAGTCGTAGCAAACCTCGTTGGTATGACGCTTGGAATGATCCAATTCTGGCTAATATGATTCATTTTCACAACACTATGCATTGCCAACCAATGGCGATTATTGAACAGACTCAAGATTTATTGGTTTTTTCTCGTGGAGAGCACGGGATAGTCGCCATTAACAAAGGTAAAAAAGCCGTCAGTTATGAACTACCAATAAAATACAGTCAACAAAACCATGCTGAGATTAACGAGATTATAAATATGGAGGGAGTGCAATTATTACCACCTTCACTCGGCAGTGAAACTGGGGCTATATTACAACTTCCGGCTCAGTCATGTGCAATGCTGGTGTCATAACCTTTCAATGAGAAGAGCGCGATAATCAATCGCGCTCTACATCAAGAATCCTTCCTGTATACAGATCGACTTCAAGTTCAACCTGTTGGCCACCTTGATTTCGCGCTTCTACTTCGATCTCACTCTCATCATGTTCAATCTTAATTTTACGGAAATCATGATAACCCTGAGCCTGCAATAATCTCATCACTTTGGGCACGCTAAGGGCTGGTGATTCACTAGAGCCATTAGGATCCGCCAACACAGGCATGGCAACTATCAAACCCATCGTCAACAACAGTGATTTACTCGCTATTAACATTTTCATAGTACTTCCTAACCCTATCAAGATTATCTAACATCATACCAGAGCAATATATTGTTCTGGCAGCTTAGATTAAGTATCACCGTGAAACCGATCACATAATAATCTCTAATCGCCAAGTACAGTGAGGCATCTTGTGACAATTAAAGAATGATATGACCGTTAATAATGATATCAACTTCAACCCTGTACGCTTTAGGCATCATCTTCATCGCTACCCAGAGCTCTCGCTCCATGAGCATAAAACAGCATCAGAAATTACCGACCAGCTACTAACATTTGGTTTTGAGCCTAAAACTAATATAGGTGGTTATGGTATTCTTGTTGAAATCAAAAGTGGGAATCCAGGCCCAATAACTCTGCTCCGCGCTGATTTTGACGCATTACCAATCACTGAAAAATCACAGCATGATCATGTTTCACGCAATCACGGTTGTATGCATGCGTGCGGTCACGATGGACACGTTGCTAGCCTTTTAGCTGTTGCTAATCAGCTGAGTCAAACGCCTCCTCAATCTGGCACCGTTTTTTTACTATTCCAGCCCGCTGAAGAGATCGGCGTCGGTGCAAAAAAAATGCTGCAAGATCCACGCCTGAAAGGCATTCAACCCAATGCGGTTTATGCTTATCATAATTTGCCGGGTTATCCATTAGGTACTGTGGTGGTGAAAGACGGTGTGTTTGCCTGCGCATCAACTGGTGTAATGATCACACTGATAGGGAAAACATCTCACGCTGCAAAACCAGAGAACGGTCATAGCCCTGCCCCTGCTGTTGCACGTTTAATGGACTACCTGCATCACATGCCAGAAGCCTTCAAAGAAGCATTTAGTTTAGTCACGCTTGTTCATGTGAATGTGGGCAATAAAGGATTTGGTACATCCCCAGGGCGCGCCGAAGTAATGGCAACTATTCGTAGCAGTGATAATTACATTCTCAATTACATGAAACGAAACTTGCTGGATTTTGCCCAAAAACAAGCCGATTCTTATCAACTTGAGATGCAAATTGAATGGATTGAGCCTTTTAACGCAACCATGAATAACCCCGAAACGACTAAGAACGTTATTACTGCGGCACAGTCGCTTAACTATGATGTTGTTATACCTACAGAACCAATGCGTTGGTCTGAAGATATGGGAGAATTTCTGCAACAATGGCCAGGATCTTTATTTTGCATCGGTAGCGGTACTGATCACCCAGAATTGCACAACCCTGACTATGATTTTCCCGATGCACTGATCGAGCAATCATCTCGATTATTTCTTCAGCTCATCGCGCAATCACACAACTAAACGCGGCAGGGTATAAATCATTCGATCCTAACTAGCGACCTACACCGCTAGTTAGGTCGCTAGTTATTTAATAGATTGAGTATGTACGGTATGCGGAAATACATAACGAATTGGGGTCTATGGTATAAACTTTAATGGATGTCTTCCTTGAACATCAATGCATTAAATGATAATAATTATCACTACGATTTATTGATTGCTTTATAGGATCCCTATGGACTGTACTTCAACCCTGTATCATCATTACTTTAAAGCAGAAGATCGGTTTTTAAACCGTCGGATTACGCCCGGTTATGAGCCTGATGTCATCATCGATTTTGTTCAATCCGGCCTTAATTTAGCATCTCTATACTGCCTTAATACCCCCACTTTTAACCCGATTCTGCGAGAACTGTTTCTACGACGCGTTTTTTTTCATCTAGTAGAAGCAATCAATCAGCCGAATAACTCCCGTATTTTTCGTCGCATTTGCTTAGATCATATCCATTGCCCACTTTTAGCGTTGAAAAAGTTTTACGGCAATTCAGAAACTGGCCGTCAGAAGCTTCTATCTCTACAGCAGCACTTACAACAAACACATCTAACTTCAGGTCTGTAAGGAATAATATTATGTCTTCACACTATCGAATTGAAACAGACAGCATGGGTGACGTGCACGTTCCTGCAAAAGCACTTTATCAAGCCCAAACACAACGAGCCGTTAATAATTTTCCGATCAGCGGGATTCAAATGCCCCACGAATTTATTAAAGCACTGGCATACATAAAGCAGGCAGCAGCCCGAAGTAACCTTGAATTGAAGCTACTTGATGACAAGGTTGCTCATGCCATCATTGATAGCTGCCAAGAAATTATTAATGGCGAACACTTTGAACAATTTCCCATTGATGTATTCCAAACAGGTTCAGGCACTAGCTCTAATATGAATGCCAATGAAGTTATCGCGACACTTGCATCACAAAAAGTAGAACAAAACGTAAGCCCTAACGACCACGTAAATATGGGCCAGAGCAGTAATGATGTTATTCCCACCGCCATTCAAGTAAGCGCTGCAGTTACCTGCCATTTTCAATTATTCCCTGCATTAGAATACTTAACTCAGGCATTAGATAAAAAAACAGCAGAAATTGGTCATATTGTAAAAACAGGGCGTACTCACCTAATGGATGCTATGCCTGTAACCCTTGGTCAAGAGTTGCAAGGATGGAAAGTTCAACTCGAACGTGCACAACTAGGTATTCAACATGCACTAGATAATACTTCCGCACTTGCACAAGGCGGAACAGCGGTAGGCACCGGAATTAATGCTGAACCAGACTTTGCTGCAATCTTTGCAAATAATATTTCAATCTCAACTGAAATTCCTTTTACATCAAGCGATAACTTCTTTTATAACCTAAGTAGCCAAGATGCAATTGTTGCGCTATCTGGACAACTTAAAACCTTAGCGGTTGCAATTTTAAAAATATCGAATGATCTACGTTGGATGAATTCAGGCCCACTAGCTGGATTAGGTGAAATTGAACTTGAAGCCCTTCAACCCGGATCTTCAATTATGCCCGGTAAAGTTAACCCGGTTATTCCAGAAGCTGCTGCAATGGTTGCAGCACAAGTCATCGGTAATGACGCGACCATAACCGTCGGTGGACAATCTGGTAATTTTCAGCTAAACGTTATGTTGCCTGTTATTGCACATAATCTGATTCAAAGTATCGAATTAATGGCGAATGTCTCTACCCTGCTTGCAGACAAAGCCATTAGTACATTCATTGTTAGGGAAGAAAACCTGCAAGTCGCACTCGCTAAAAACCCTATATTGGTTACCGCTCTTAACCCTGTAATTGGATATTTAAAAGCAGCAGAAATAGCAAAAAAAGCCTACAAAGAACAAAGAGCGATTATTGAGGTAGCAGAAGAAGAAACTAATATTAGTCGCGAAGAATTAGAAAAACTGCTGAACCCAGAAAAACTGACACAAGGTGGCGTTGCACATTAAGATTGGTCTGCACATGCGAACTCAGTTTCGAACCCAGTATCCATGACTCTAAAATTACACATATTTGAAAAGAAACTGTCACATTAACAACTTAATCTAGCGGCAACTAAAAGACAGAATATATTTAATTTCGTGAAGGATACGCAGTTTGTTATTTGATAATCACAAGAAGACCATTAAACCATACTTGGCTATTTTCGATTTAGACGAGACCTTGATCGCCGCTGATTCTGCTAGCTTGTGGAATGCCTTTCTTGTTCAAAAAGGTCTCGCACCGCAAACGCTTCTTGAAGAAGAGCAACGCCTGATGCAGGCGTATGCAGAAGGCACGTTAGACATGAATACCTATATGGAAGCCACACTTCAACCAATCAAAGGGTGCGATATTACAAAAATTTCAGCACTGGTCGAAGAGTTTTTGGAAGAGAAAATTAAACCTGCACTCTATCCTGATGCGCTAGCCCGTATTGAGTGGCACAAAAAGCGCGGTGATCATGTGCTTATTATCTCGGCAACAAGTGAGCACCTTGTTAAGCCCATAGCCACAATGCTCAACGTTGAAGATGTCATCGCGATTGAACTAGAAACAATCAATGGTATTTTTACAGGCAATACCAAAGGCACATTAAGTTATCAACAAGGAAAGGTGATACGAATGAAAGCATGGTTAGATAATCAAAACATTGAATTCAAAGGCAGCTACGGTTACAGCGATTCTATCAATGATCTACCAATGCTTGATGCCGTCGATCGTCCATTTGCTGTAAACCCAGATCCAGCATTGTCTCTACATGCTCAAGTAAATGATTGGACCATCATGGATTGGCGTCACGATAACAATATATTACGCTAGTCTTTATCGGTATTACCACGCTGTTCTGATTATACACCAACGCAACAAGCCCTTTTACGTTACCCCAAAGTTACTAGGCTATTGAACAAAAAGGGCTTCTATCCACAATATCCCCATACCTTACCCCTTTACTCCCGACGAAACTCAAATCTGATTCATATTTCTTTTAACAAATAACTATCGCTTTTATCGTTTAGAAACAAACAGGTAGAGATAAGCAGCACTCCTTACGATAGATTAGATAGTTCCTTCAAAAAAATCGAATAACTTGTTCGGCTGAGAACGGTTATAACTTTTCAATAACAAACTAGAATGAATGTTATTGAAGGTTAATAAGACACGTTTACATGAAAAATCATCCAAACCAATATGATTGGGTATCAATTACTTTACATTGGGTCACTGCAATTGCCGTTATCGGCTTGTTTGCCGCTGGGTTATGGATGGTTGACTTGAACTATTACTCACAATGGTACAAGCCCGTTCCACATTGGCATAAATCGGTTGGTTTACTGCTCGCTTTTGCCACTATTTTCAGATTGTTATGGCGCTCATTTAAAGGGCACCCAGAGATAAAAGGGGCGGGATGGGAAATTACGTCAGCCAAGCTTGCACACAGTGCGCTATACCTTCTTATGTTTAGCTTGTTTATATCGGGTTACCTAATTTCGACCGCCGACGGTCGATCAATTGACGTATTTAATTGGTTCTCTGTACCTGCACTAGGAGAGCTCTTTGAAAACCAAGCTGATATTGCAGGGGAAGTACATTACTACCTCTCCCTCAGCTTAATTGCACTCGTTGTCATTCACGCTATTGCAGCGTTAAAGCATCACTTTATTAATAAAGACAATACATTAACCAAAATGTTGGGAGTTAAAGAAAAATGAAAAAACAGCTATTAGCCTTAGGCTTATTTACCGCAATGACAATGCCAAGTATTGCGTCAGCAGCAGACTACGTGATCGATACTCAGGGTGCACACGCATCAATTAACATAAAGATTAAACACCTTGGTTATAGCTATATTAAAGGTCGTTTTAATACGTTTGACGGTACTTTTAGCTATGATCCTAAAGATATCGCGGCATCAAAAGTATCAGTCAATGTTGATACAACCAGTTTTGATACTAACCATGCAGAACGCGACAAGCACGTTCGTAGCGGTGACTTTTTAGATGTTAAAAAATACGCGACAGCCTCTTTTACTAGCACAAAAGTGACAGACAAGGGTAATGGTGAGCTAGCAATTACAGGCGATTTAACCTTACACGGTGAAACGAAGCCAATCACTATCGATGCACAGTTCATTGGTGAAGGTGAAGACCCATGGGGTGGTTACCGTGCTGGCTTTGCAGGCACAACCCGCATAGAGCTTGAAGACTTTGGCGTACCTGTTATGGGTGAGTCAAGCTATGCCGATTTAGAGCTGCATGTTGAAGGCGTTCGCCAGTAAAACGCATTAACAAAAAGATATATGAAGATTATTTAACCCCCACAAAATCCGACGCCATGTCGGATTTTTTATACTTCTTATCTTATCGACCTTAACCACTGTTCCTTATTTGCCCTTGATGGTCACCAATTAGTCCTCAGCAACATAATGTTACATAAGTCAGTAAGTAGAAATATGAACCATAAGATAGGATGTGAGTCATAATAATGATCGATAATATTACCTCGGGCTCAACATCGAAATACCAGAGGTAATTAAGAAGGTAAATGTAATGACTCCACAAGAAAAAGAACTGATTCAGAACGTTGCTAATAAGCTAAAACAAAGCCCTTCGAAAGCAAAAGACGCAGATGCAGACCAACTGATCGGTAATGAAATAGGCTCACAACAAGATGCTGTTTACAAATTGACCCAAGCTGTTTTGGTTCAAGAAATGGCATTAAAAGAAATGAAGCAAAAAAATGATTATCTAGAGAAAAGCGTTGAGCACCATAAATCAGAGTCTAATCGCGGTGCGTTTAGCAAAATGATGGGAGGCAACCGTCCTGCTCCGCAACCACCACAGCCAATGAATCAACCAAGTGCATTTGGTAGCTTCATGCAAACAGCTGCAAGTGTTGCTGTCGGTATGGTTGCAGGTAACATGATCAGTAATATGTTGTTCAATAATGATGAACAGCCCGCAGATACTACAGCAGCAGACACTGCAACAGATGCAACTACCGACCCGACAGCAGATGCAGGCACAGAAGAACTGGCATCTACTGATGAGAGTTCAGGTGGTTTCTTAGACGATTCATCAAACAGCTTTGCTTCTGACTATTCAGATTCATCTGGTGGTTTCGGTGATTCAGGCTTTAGCGACACAACCAGTGGATTTGGTGACGCTGGTTTTGGCGATTCAGGCTTCGGTGACTCTGGGTTTAGTGACGATTCGCTTGCCAATAATTCATTCGGCGGTGGTGATGACTTCGGTGACTTTGGCGACGATGTTTAAGTAATAAAGCATTCTTCTATATTTTTAAAAGCCGAAGATTACGATTAGTCAGTTCGCACTTCTAATCAGTAAGTACTTCGGCTTTTTACGCTTATTTAGAAAAAGTTTAACCCAAACGCCCTTTTAACATCATCTAATACGGCTTCTGATTCGTCGCGGGCTTTATCTGTACCTTGCTTCAAAATAGCAATTAATTCTGTTTTATCAGACAAATAATGATCTCTGCGTTCACGTATTGGCCTTAGCATTTCTTGTAAGCACTCCTCCAAAATTTTCTTAGTGGTTCCATCGCCTAAACCACCTCGTTGATAATGTTCTTTTAGTGATTGTATATACTCGGCATCAGGGTGAAATGCATCTAGATAGGTAAATACAACATTACCTTCAACCTGACCAGAATCGTTCACAGATAAATGATTCGGATCGGTATACATGGATTTAACGGCTCGAGAGATATCCTTTTCCGATGAACCGAGCATGATGGTATTACCCATTGATTTAGACATCTTACTTTTGCCGTCAGCACTTGGTAAGCGTGACACTTTACTCAGTAAGGCTTTGCATTCCACCAGCACTTCTCTTTGTGCTATGTGGTTAAGCCTTCTTACTATTTCATTAGTTTGCTCTAGCATCGGTAATTGATCTTCACCAACCGGAATTAATGTTGCTTTGAAAGCGGTAATGTCAGCCGCTTGGCTTATAGGGTAAGTAAGAAAACCTGCTGGAATTGAGCGTCCGAACTCTTTACTTTTAATTTCATTTTTAACTGTAGGGTTTCGCTCTAGTCGAGAGATAGACACTAGGTTTGAATAATACATAGTAAGTTCAGATAACGCAGGAATAGCGGATTGCAAACAAATGGTTGTTTTAGAAGGGTTAATACCGACGGCTAAGTAATCGGCAACCACATTTAAAATATTGGAAGACACTTTCTTCGGGTTATGCCCGTTATCTGTTAGGCCTTGCAGGTCTGCCACCAGCACAGTTTGATCATACTGCTCTTGCAGTAGTATACGCTGCTGTAGCGAACCCACTAAGTGCCCTAAATGTAAAGGCCCTGTTGCTCTATCACCAGTGAGGATTTTTTCTTTCTTTAAATGTGTATTTTTTTGCATCGTTATATCTCTGAAATAGTGCGCCGGAAATATAACTTGAGTGTGTTCTTAAGCTACCTTCCGGCGGCTTTTGAACATAAGAATTCAGCGCCGCTCTAAAAAGAACGCCACCAAGAATTTGAAATGAAAGTACGGAGAGAATTTGTTTTCATGCTTAATAAGCTATCAAGACTTTTTCCTTTATACAAGGGAAGGCTCAAACAAAACAGCAATAACTGCGTATCCAATAAAAATCCACTTTTCTATCTATTTCTAGCATTCGTGAAAAGTGGATTTTGAGCTCAGCTAAAGTGCACATCTTTATGGGTGCAATATCATTCTAGATTGATATAGCTACACTCTACGATAAGGTAAGTACGTAGGTTCCCACATATGTATTGCCAGTTCTTGTTGAATATTTTTGCCACGAAGTGGGCTATTCGGTTCTGTTGTCTGCATATTTTCAAGAATACGCGTAGCAACCACCATCGATACTTCTTTAAGTTTACTGATACGAGGGAATACGCATCCTGCCGCAAGATCATCATCCGATATACAATCGGCTAGCGCGTAAGATGCCATTGTAAACATATCTAATGTAATTTTTGGCGTGCCCGATACAATGGAAGCTAAACCAACACCAGGGAAAATAAACACATTATTACCCTGCCCGATTCGGTATTCTCTTCCATTATAATTCACATCACCAAATGGGCTCCCTGTTGCCACAATCGCTTGCCCATCACTCCATTGGTAAACATCTTCCGGTAAAGCTTCACAGTTTGCAGTTGGGTTAGAAAGTGGGAACACCATTGGGCGCTTGGTATATTCCATCATTTTTTGAACATGTTCAGCTTTAAATGCCCCACCAATACCACTCGTGCCCAGCAAAACCGTTACAGGGTGGTTATTGATTAGTTCAGTAAGGCTAACTTTACCGAGCTCTTTCGTCTGCCAATTATTGGCTAATTCTCTTGGTTTCGCATAACGCTTTTTATATTCATCTAACCCTTCACGATCATCAAAAACTAAACCTTGAGAATCAAGTACGAATATTTTTTCTCTTGCTGTGCTATGCGAGCAACCTTCTTTTAATAAGCCTGCATATATCTGGTCAGCGACTCCTACACCGCCAGCACCTGCGCCATAAACAACGTAAGTTTGATCGGCGAGTGTTTCTTCTTTAATTTTGACCGCACCAAGAATACCGGCAAGAACAACAGAACCCGTACCTTGAATATCATCATTAAATGAAGGTAAATCATCTTCATAATCGCTCAGATTATCAAACGCATTTGATTTACTAAAATCTTCCCATTGAAGAACGGCTTTTGGAAAGTGCTGCTGTATTTGCTTCACGAATTTACGAATAAACGTTTTGTATTCTTCACCACGCATACGTTTACGGGGCATACCCAAGTACATAGGATCATCGAGCAAATCTTGATTGTCGGTACCGACATCTAACGCAATAGGTAAACAGTGCGCCGGATGAATGCCCGCACCCAAGGTATATAGTGACAGCTTGCCAATAGGAATACCCATGCCGCCAACCCCCTGATCACCTAACCCAAGAATACCTTGGCTATCTGTGACCACGATTATTTTAATGTCTTTTCCTGTGAAATGACGGGCCATGTCTCCCATCTGATCAACACTGTCTTCTGTGATATATAAACCACGGGCTTTTTGGTAGCGGTGACTAAACTCCTGGCATGCCTTGCCTACTGTCGGGGTATAAATAATCGGCGTCATTTCTTCTACATGGCGTGATAACAATGCGTAGAATAACGTTTCATTTCGATCTTGTAAGGCGCGTAAAAAAAGGTATTTTTCAATATCCGTCGAGGCATTGCGGAAACCGTCATATACCCGATTAAGCTGATCATCGAACGTTTGTACTTTAGGGGGTAATAAGCCAACCAAGTCGAATGCTTCACGCTCTTCGTAGCTAAATGCTGTACTTTTATTTAAATTACGATCGTTTAGTAACTCTGTGCCTGTTAATGCTACAGGTCTGAAATCATTACCACGCTCATCTTTCCACCTTAGGTATTTTCCTACGGTCATGATATCCCTCCACTTAATGAACAAATGAATATCAGTCCTCAAATGTCATCCATCAAAACGCCATGTTTTTTTGATAAGAGGGCTGATATGCCCAAGTTACCTCAAGTAGCTTGGGTATAAATATATTCCGAAGCATGTGCATTACAGAATATATTAAAATACTCTACGCGCTTTTTTCCATTAAAAATGTGAAGTAAAAGAGTCTGTAGCAATTTTCTTATTACAAAGATAAACGAATAAAAATGAACAAAATTAGAAAGAAATTGTTCGGCAGGTTGGTGTTAATAATACAGTTTTAACCACGTTTTCATCAAGCATTAATATATCGCCCCCACGCGTGAAATCATCCTCATGCGCATTACACACAAGTACCAGGTCATATGTACCTAACGGTAAATAATTGACTTCAAATGTCCCTTCATTGATCGATGTATCAACATCTATTGCAGTAAAAGTATAAGGCGCATAATCTGATCCTAAATCGCCGTATTCCGGCGTTTCTGTACCGTAAAGATAAACAGCGGCATCATTAATATTCCCTTCGCACGCCATATCATGAACAGTACCATTCAGCGTCGCATACGCAGTTATCTGCATCGTTCTATCATCATATGTCTCTGTTGCACTACACACTGTACTGAACAGTGTTAATAAGCCTATGATTGCTTTCTTTTTCATTACAACATCTTCCCTTTACTGACAATATTGAGCATAACGTGCTTTTACCTTCCTATGTAGCAAGCACATCTAAACCTAGGCAGTTTTGACAAGAATTTTACATTACGAATGGAACTTATTGAATTTGATGAAAAATCAAGCTGCTTCACGAACATTAGTATCAGGTACTTGTGACAGCCTATTCTTCTCTGTTTGTAAGTATTTTTAGTAAATAAAAGGTTTAGGTATAAAATTAAGTTTACCTATTCACAAGCGAGTCACGAATTTGTTAACTCAACGCACCACTGTATTGTCTAGAATCAGCATACAAAGTACGTTACTGTCTTTGTTCTTTTTGGTGTCACTGTTACTTTCTGGTTGCAGCACAAAGCAATACAATGTTGTAAACGATATTCCTTTCAAAGATGATCACTTTAAGGAATGTGTGCTTTCATATGATGAACAGCAACTCAATAAATTCAATGAATTAGAATGTTCGAACAGCCACATTACATCTGCCAATGAAATACGCTTTTTTCCTGCGATAGAATCATTAGACTTGTCAAATAATCAGCTGACGACGTTAGACGTTACCAACAATACCTTGCTTAAAACTTTATATTTACCTAACAACAATCTGAAAAATCTCGATGTATCTGCCAACCCTTTATTAGAGTTTCTGTATGCCTATAACAATCAACTCAGTGAAATTGACCTTACACACTCACCGCTAATAAAAGAGCTTATTCTTGTAGGGAACCAATTACACGACTTAAATATCACAGCCAATACAGTACTGGTTGATCTTCTTGTGTATGCCAATGCGCTCACTGAACTAGACATATCAAAGAATACTCAGCTGGAATATTTACAAGCAGAAAAAAATCAAATCGACACGCTAAACATCAGTAATAATCCTAATCTGAGCGTTTTACGGGTTGATCCTTCAACTAAAATTATCGGCATTCCACCTACGATTACCCCATCGATAATTGATACATCAACGCCTTCTCGTCGAAGTGAAATTCGCATAGAACCGTACTTTTATTGAACGTATTTTTCGTTAAATCACGGATAAACTGTCATGTATACCATTATACTATGCAATAATTACCGCGAATATTGAAAATGGATTTCAGATATCATGAGCAATTTATTTAAAGACATATACTCACAAGAGTTCTACAACCAACTGTCGGAAATAATGCTCGTAACCATTCCTTCATTTAATAAAGAAACCTTTACTCAATTAATTTTCAATGACTATTTTATTCATTACGAACTAAAGGAGAGAATGACGCATACTGCAAAAGTGCTTCATCACTTCCTGTCTGATGATTTTGGCGAAGCCGCAGAAACAATAAAGCAACTGATTGATAATTTACGTCTTGCTGGCATCAAGGAAAAAAGCATTGAATTTATGTTTTTTCCTGAGTATATCTCTATGTATGGTATTGATAAGTATGAAGAGTCTATTTCGGCCTTTGAATTTATAACACAGTTCACCAGCTGTGAATTTGCAGTAAGACCTTACATATTGAAGTATGAAGAAAAAATGTTAACTCAAATGGTGCTGTGGTCAAAACACCCCAATAATAAGGTTCGCCGTTTAGCAAGTGAGGGATCAAGACCACGGCTGCCCTGGGCAATGGCTTTACCAAGCTTAAAGAAGAACCCTATGCCTATCTTCCCTATTTTAGACACCTTGAAGAATGACAGTTGTGAAGTAGTAAGACGCAGTGTTGCGAATAACTTAAATGATATATCAAAAGATAACCCTAATTTTGTTATAGAGACGGCACAAAAATGGCTGGGATACACAAAAGAAACTGATGCACTGATCAAACACGCAAGTAGAACACTGCTGAAGCAAGGCGAATCGAAAACACTTCAATTATTTGGTTTTGATAGTAAAAATATCATGTTATCAAACTTTGATATCCTGACGCCAAATGTAAAAATCGGCGATGCCTTAGAATTTTCATTCTCGATCACCAACGAAAATAAAACATGTAAAACGCTAAGGCTAGAATATGGTCTGTATTATAAAAAAAATAATGGTGACCTTTCTCGTAAAGTTTTTAAAATAAGTGAACGTGAAATAGAACCGAATAAAGTATATAAGATTAATAGAAAGCAAAGCTTTAAACTTATAACAACACGGAAATTTCATACTGGTATTCATCAGCTTTCTATCATTATTAATGGTCAAGAAAGCCAAATCAAAGACTTTGAATTAGTCAGTTAGTTTTTGCTCTTTAAGCAATTTGTCGATGCCTAGATAGCGACTGACTTTGTAGCGTTTTTGTCAGTTGTTCAAACTTGGTTTCTTGCTTAAGAAAAGCGGCGACAATAGCCGGATCAAAGTGATATCCACTACTTTCATATATGATCTTTTTCGCTTTTTCAAAAGAAAATGGTTCTTTATACGAACGTACACTGATCAAGGCTTCGAACACATCGGCAAGTGCAATAATACGCGCAGAAAGCGGAATATCTAGCCCTGCTTTTTGATGCGGGTAACCAGTACCATCCCAATGCTCATGATGATATAAAATCACATCTTTTATAATCTGGTTTAGAGGTGTATCTACATTCATACTTAATGTGCAAAAATGCTCATAACCAAGTGTTGTATGTGTTTTTACGACGTCATACTCAGACACAGTCAAAGTGCCTTTTTTAAAAATAATCGATTCAGGAATAAAGCTTTTCCCCAGATCATGCATGATTGCGGCAGTATTCATGCTTGCTATAAATGATGTATTAATTTCCGTATAATCATTCATTAATACATCAAGTAGTAACTGGGTGAACAATTTAGTTTGTTCAACATGGTATTGATATTCACCATCGATAAAAATTTCATTTGAATAACCGACACTATTAATTACGTTGTTCATGTTTAGCTACAATACCAATATTTACTATATTAATGATTATTTAGACTTCAAACATTACATTAAGTAGATGTTCTAAATACATTTCCCTAGCATAACCAAGTCATCTAATTTGCCTTCCATACAGTAAGCGGTTATATACGCACGTTATCTCAAGAGACTCGTTTCAGCGAAAATCCTAGATTTTAAGATAACGAGAGCGTAAGTATATTAAAATATACGCTAATAAAAACTTTGATTTCACTACTAAAAAGTACGATAAAATAGGCATTAAATGGAAAAAGACGTCAATTTGTTTAGCATTAATCACATAATAATACTTGTAGTTCTTTCATAAGCATCCATTCACTTGGCTTAAAGTACATGCTGTATAGATAAGAAAGGCTATACTCTATAATAGATATTTTCACTATTTAATGAGCTAAAAATAGACTTAACGTACTGAACTAACGTGATTTATTGTTAGTAATAATACCATTCGAAGTAGGTTAATGGTCAGGTACTTGTTTAGATTGATATAAATCCCTACCGGAGGCCATATGAAAAGGGTCTTTTATATTAGTGACGATTTAGATGATCTTGAATTAGTAGAATATGAACTTGAATTAAGTGGTATTAGCACACCACAAATTCATGTACTTAGTGATAATGATGCAGAGGTCTCTTCTCACCACCTTCACCCAGTAAGATCGGTAATGCGTAATGATGTGATTCATTCAACTGAAATTGGCGCGGTCATTGGTGTATGCGCAGCTGTTCTTGTGATCTTGGCTGCTTATATCTCCGGCGTAACCGAAACAACAGGCTGGATACCCTTTATTATGCTTGCCATCGTGATACTCGGTTTTATTACTTGGGAAGGCGGTCTGTTTGGTTTTCAGGAATTGCATTATCAATTCCGTCGGTTTAAGCGCGTATTAAAATCAGGTAAGCATGTTTTAATGGTCGATATAGAGCCTTCACAAGAAATCATGTTAGCAAATATCATTATTGCACATGATCACTTAGAACCCGCAGGTATCGGAAAATCACCCCCTAAATGGCTAATTAGTGCCCACAACCAGTGGCATACCATGATGCATAAGATGCCGTAATCTTGCTTGATAGAATTCCACTGAGTAAAAAGCCAATTACTTATAATGATTGGCTTTTTATTTTTATGGCGAACCAGCACTATGTCGATGTAAAAAATAGCGTTCTAAGGCTAAATATATATTCTGCTTCTGTCGCCATTAATGTAAGCAATACAAGCAAGGCCAAAGGCGGTAAAAAAATAGAGCAAACTAACGCCAATTTCTCCCATAACATATGCATAAAAATACTCGCGATTAATCCCGCTTTCAATAACATGAAAATGATAATCAGCGACCAGCGCAATATGCCTTGTACATGGAGGTAATCAACCATATATGACAAGGTACTAAGTAAAAACAATAATCCCCACACCTTCAAATAAAGGCTTATAGGGTGCTGTTGATGAGCTTGTGTTGCATGCATGACGACCTCCTTACCATAAATAGAAAAAGGCAAAGATGAATACCCACACTAAATCGACAAAGTGCCAATAAAGCCCAGCTATTTCGACTATTTCATAACGATTATTTGATTCATTTGATTGCGTTTTTTCATATCGCCCACGCCACACTCGCCACGCTATTGTCAGCAGGTAGATAACGCCAATACTGACATGCAATCCATGAAATCCTGTGATCATAAAGAAACTGGCACCAAACTGTGCAGCACCTAGATCATTCCCCCATGGGCGAATGCCTTCTTCCACGATCAATTTGGTCCATTCGAATGCTTGCATACCGACAAAAGCGATACCAAATAATGCCGTAATAAATATTAATGCAGCGGTTAATTGACGTCGACCTTGATATCCAAAATTAACAGCCATAGCCATAGTGCCGCTGCTGGTAATCAGAATAAAGGTCATGATTGCGATTAAAACTAATGGAATATCTTGACCGCCAAGGTTTAAAGCAAAAACGTCGCTGGTAAGTGGCCAAGGTTCGGTAGTGGTCATTCTGACTGACATGTAGGCAACTAAAAAGCTGCCAAAAATAAAAATATCACTGAGTAAAAAAAACCACATCATGGTTTTATTTGGCGATATTTTGAAGACGGCTCGATCTGCTGAAAAATCGTCAACGACTGACAGCCACCCACTAGAACTACAGTCAGATTGAAGAGAGGATTCTGGTATATTTGCGCTTGATGCTTGTGGTGTTGATGGCAAGTGTGCCATATGCGTTTACCTCACTATGTAAATCGCAATAGCCCTAATAAAAACAACCAAATAAGTAATAAAAAATGCCAGTACCGAGTACATAAATGTAATGACTGATACAGTGAATTTGCATGCCCTTTTTTAGCGTTATATAACACTAAAAACAGAGCTACAAGCCCACCCAGTACGTGCAATCCATGCAGGCCAGTTAAAAGATAAAAGAAGCTGTTGGCTGGATTATTGTCGACTGTAATATTTTGGTCTATTAAATATTGCCACGCCCAAAGCTGAGTAAAAACAAACCCTAAGGTGAACAACACCGCCACGATTAATATAGAACGACAAGCCACTACCGATGGTAACAATGCGGCTTTACGACGGCAATTAGCCATCGCAACACAGCTCATCAAAAGCATAGCAGTGCTTAAGCTGAGCTGCCAAGGTTCACTTAATGACTGCCAATCGTTTAACGACATACGTATTTTGTACGCTACTGTAAACAAGAAAAACAGCATAGTGATAACTGCCATAAAAACCCATAACCCTATAATGGCAGGTGACGAGGTATCGGCAGGTAAGTAATTCTCGGTGGCATCTGGCGTTAATGTGCTTTTAGATTCAGGCTCCAATTTCTTGTTTGAATGATGTTGCTTATTCATCACCATCCCCTTTGTCTATGGGTATCTTAACCCCCTCTTCAGGTATTGAACTATCTACATGTTCCATTAGCACCTGCTCTGGCGGTATGTTTTGTGGAATAAAATCCTCTTTAACATTGGGGACACTGTAATCATACGCCCAGCGATAAACGATCGGACAATGTAAGCCCCAATTGCCGTGTTTAGGAGGCGTGTCTGGTGTTTGCCATTCTAAAGATGTTGCAGACCAAGGGTTCGCTGCAGCTTTTTTCCCTTTAAATACACACCAAAATAAATTGAACAGAAACACTAGCTGTGCCGCGCCTACAATCAACGCCATTACAGTGATAAAAGCATTTAAACTTTGTGCCGATTCAGGAATGAAATCGTAGTTTTCGTACGCATAATAACGACGGGGAACACCCAATATTCCCAAGTAATGCATTGGAAAATAAATAGCATAAGTGCCCAAGAAGGTTATCCAGAAATGAAAATGCCCCATTGCCGTATTAAGCATCCGCCCTGTCACTTTCGGGTACCAGTGATAAATACCACCGAATATGACTAATACTGGGGAAACCCCCATCACCATGTGAAAGTGAGCGACAACAAAATATGTATCTGATAACGGAATATCAACAATAACATTGCCAAGAAATAACCCCGTTAAACCACCAATTAAAAAGGTACTCATGAAGGCAATAGAAAACAGCATCGGCAAGGTTAAATGAATATTACCTCGCCATAATGTGAGCAACCAGTTATACACTTTTATCGCAGTAGGAACGGCAATAACGAGGGTGGTAGTGGCAAAAAAGAATCCGAAATACGGATTCATACCGCTAACATACATATGGTGGGCCCATACCACAAAGCTAAGAACACCGATGGCTAAAATAGCCCAAACCATCATTTTATAACCAAAGATATTTTTACGTGCGTGAATACTAATAAGATCAGACACTATCCCAAAGGCTGGCAAAGCAACGATATACACTTCGGGATGACCAAAAAACCAAAAAAGGTGCTGAAATAAAATAGGGCTGCCGCCGTCGTATTCCGTTAATTGCCCCATAGAAACAATGGCAGGCATGAAGAAACTGGACCCCAATAACTTATCAAACAACATCATAACGGCACTAACAAATAACGCAGGAAAAGCCAATAACGCCATAATTGAAGCTGTAAAGATCCCCCATACTGTTAGGGGCATGCGCAGTAATGTCATGCCTTCCGTGCGAGCTTGTAATACTGTGGTAACGTAATTTAGCCCACCTAACGTCGCTGCTACTATGAACACTGCAAGTGAGATCAACATCAGTACAATGCCCCACTCAACACCCGGCGTGCCAGGCATAATCGCTTGAGGGGGGTATAACGTCCAACCAGCACCTGTTGGTCCACCTGTCACAAAGAAGCTCGCAATTAAGATCAGAGAAGCCAGAAGATAGAACCAATAACTCAACATATTTAATAGCGGAAACACCATATCCCGTGCGCCAACCATTAATGGAATTAAGTAATTACCAAAGCCCCCCAAGAAAAGTGCTGTCAGTAAATACACAACCATAATCATGCCGTGCAATGTCATAGACTGGTAGTAAGTATTTACATCGATGAAATCAAATTGCCCTGGAAAGCCAAGCTGTAAACGCATTATCCATGATAAAACGAGTGCAATCAGCCCCATCGCAATCGCCGTTAGCGTATACTGAATGGCAATAACTTTATGGTCTTGGCTCCACACATATTTGCGCCAAAAGCTGTGAGCATAAGCGTCTGAATCTGCTGAATTCGAAGAATGATGTTCAGTCATAACAAGCTTGTCTCATTCAAAAAAATCGTGATATAAATTACTTAGATACAGATTTGATATAAGCAATAATGGCGTCAACTTCCTGATCATCAAATTGATAAACAGGCATGATGGCGGGATAACCTTTTACTATTTCAGCTTTAGCGTTAAGTATCGATGTACGCAGATATGCCTCGTCGACCACCACTCTTGCATCATCAGACATAATTTCCGTTTTTCCATATAAACCTAACCACGTAGGTCCGACACCAGGGTTACCATTTAAACTATGGCAACCAATACAGCCATTCACTTCCGAAAGTGTTTTGCCTAATTCAACTGGGTCAGCCTGTGTTTTACGAGTAGGATCTTGAGTTTGAGCAAAAGTAGGTTGAGTCGCGAGCCAGCTTCCGAATTGCGCATCATCTTCGACAATCACTCTTCCTCGCATATTAAAATGCCCTACACCACACAGCTCAGCACAGAGAATCTCATAGCTACCTCGCTTCGTTGGAGTGAACCAAATATATGAAACCGTACCGGGTACTAAATCCATTTTGGCTCGGAACTGAGGTACATTAAAATCGTGCAAAACATCTTTAGAACGCAGTAATACTTTATAAGGCGAAAAAAGTGGAAGATGTAATTCGGGGCTAAGTATAACTTTGTCGTCTTGAGAGGCGGGATCATTAGGATCAATACCCAAAGGGTTTTTACTGCTTACCCATTGAATGCTACTTTTCCCTAACTGTTCATCTTCACCGGGAAAACGAAAACTCCACTTCCACTGCTCACCAACAACCTCTACCAGTTTTGCGTCATCTGGCACGCTAACATACTCACCATATACCGCTAAACCGGGAGCGAGTAATCCCACAATTCCGACAGTGGTTAAGCCAATTAGCCACGCTTCCAGTTTTTTATTTTCAGGTTGATAGGCAGATTTCCTACCCGGCTTATAGCGGAATTTTATGACACAAAAAGCAATCAATAGGTTGATTACTATAAAAAAAGCCCCCGTAATAATAAGGGTTAGTGTTAACTGATTGTCGATTTGTGACCAATTTGACGCAGCAGAGGTTAGCCACCATGGGCTAAGAAAATGAAAAGCAACAGATGCAATTACAATAACGATTAATGCAATGGCAATAACCATAGAAAACACTCTAATTATTCTTGATCATATCCCTGATTTTATGAATAAAAAATACCCCTTAAAAAGAAGTCATCACATATTTCGGCAATGATCTTGTCACTATACCCAAGTCACTTCAAAATGCTCGTTTCAGCGAGAATTTGTTGGGCTCTGGGCAAGGTGCTAATTTATAGACGTAGTGGTTCTACATTTAAAATTAGCAACACCGCATAGAGCCCAATAAAACTCGCCCTTCGGGAGTGATTCAGTGTATCTACTTCTGTGTCAAATGTGTTTGAAAGGGAATGCCATTCCTGCACACATTTTCCTTGAATTAAATACGCTGAGATCACTCTGAATCCTGCATCTTGAGGTGACTTGGGTATAATCTTAGTGGGGTTCATTTAAATTCGCGACCCAAAAAACTGCAATCTAATCTGCTTACGCAATTGTGAGACAAGGATATTTCACATTCTGTCGTTTTTATTCAATTAAACAAAACTGAACTCAATTACAATATTATGTTATGTTTAAAAAGCAAAAATTGCACGGATCATCATGAATTCAACATTGTCATTGCCACAACTTGGTTGGCATGCTTATTTTCAGCAGCAGTTGTCATTAGAAGAACTCGAAAATTGCCAGATTGGTCGAGTGCTTGCGCACCATCGTAGTCTCTATGTTATTCAAACTAAAGCGGGGAGTTTTTCTCTTGAGATCAGACCGAGTATGCCTACGTTAACTGTTGGGGATTGGATATTACTTGATAGTGAACAACAACTAATAAGATTACTCGACCGTCTAACCTTACTCTCGCGTAAAGCCGCGGGCAGTAAAGTCTCGGAACAGTTAATTGCAGCCAATGTCGACACACTTTTTATCGTCAACTCACTCAACCAAGATTTTAATTTAAGTCGTATCGAACGCTATCTTGCTATTGCACACGACAGCGGATGTGAACCCGTGATTATTTTAACAAAAGCAGACTGTTGTGATACGCCAGAGTCGTTTAAGCAACAAGTGCAAGCGCTTGATCCATTCTTAATGGTCGAGGCTGTTAACAGCCTTGATACAGACAGTGTCGAAACACTAAAACCATGGTGTAAGCAGGGTAAAACAGTCGCATTTGTTGGTTCATCTGGTGTGGGGAAATCCACATTGGTTAACACCTTAATACAGAGTCAAGATCAAGAAACAGGCGGCGTAAGAGAAGATGACAGTAAAGGCCGTCATACAACCACGAGTCGGTCGATGCACATTATGCCAACAGGGGCATTACTTCTTGATACTCCTGGTATTCGAGAGTTGCAAATTTCAGACTGCGAACAAGGCGTTGAAGAAACATTTAGTGATATTGCTAAGTTATCTCAGCAATGCCGCTTTGCTGATTGCCAGCATCAAGCAGAACCCAAATGCGCCGTACAGAAGGCAATTTCTATTGGACAGCTAGATGAGCGTCGATTAAATAATTACTTTAAATTGCTAAGAGAGCAAGAGCGTAACGGAAGTTCAATTGCAGAAATGCGCAGTAAAAATAAAAACCTAAGTAAAATGTACAAATCAGTGCAAACAAGTGCACGAGAGAACAAGGGAAAATAATTCGTTTAATAGAAAGAAAGGAATAGCAAAGAGGATTAAGGAAACCAGTAAATACTTAGTGAATGGTACTTTTCATTACTGGTTACTTGAATACGGTTATACCGTATGAATAAACTCTTAAGTGAGTTAACTATTCGCTTAGATTAAACGAATTTTAATCGCCTGAAGCTTGTTTGAAGAGTCATCCATGATGAACTCAACAAGGCTGCCTGATACAGGTAAACCGCCATTTACACTTGAGGCATCAAAGCGGATATCACCACCAAGATCACATGTAATTAGGCCATTGTTGTCAGCAGAGTTAAAGCTACGGATAATACCAGTTTGTGAAGTCATAATTATTTCCTTTTTACCCAAACAATGCTTTAGAGCGTTATGTTTGAGGCATATCAAATTGAGTAGATAGTTAGTTCCGCTCACATCTTTGTGGCGGAAAATATCTTTTAACTCATTGACCTTTATTCCTTTACAGCTAAGAGTTCACCCTACTCAATAGCTCATCACCGCATTATCGTTCGCAACATTAACGATAGCAGTGGAAAGAAATCATTCATTTGATCTTCTTTAATTTTCTTCTTTACAGCAGGCTTTGGCGAGAAGCAGGAAGTGCGAAGTGTTCTTTGAAAAAATCATTGATTAGGTCTGAGTTGCAGACGAGATAAACATTAAACGTAATTTATCTGTCTGTAAATATTTTTATTGCAATAAAACGTGATAAAAATCACACTAAATATCAATTTAACGATAATTCATTGATTTTAAAGATTTAAATTACAACCCCCTCTCCTAAGCACCCTTCCCTATCTTTGTAATAAAATGTCTATTTCTCGTTTATGCACGCTTCTCTCAACACCATGACCGGATTAACACTCAAATTATTACTCAATTATTTCGAACAACTTGAACTAAAAAACACCATAGAAAGAGATCTAAATCACACCTATTATGAATATCAACACGCAGACAAGCTGCGTTAAACAAATTAAAACAACTCATAAAAGGGAAAATCATGAACAAAACAATCGCAAGCCTCATCGTTGCAACAACTCTTTTTTCAGGCTCAGCACTTGCAAGTGTCAATCAAGGTCTAAACCTGATTGTTACGCCACAAAAAGGCGGGGCTTGGGTAACAGTAGAAAAAGATGGCGCACCTCAAGCAGGTTTAGACGTTACTGTTAAAGGCGGTCAAAAACAGCACTACACCACATCTGAATCTGGTCGAGTATTTGTATATAGCTCGTTTGAGGCGGCTCGTTCAATGACATTCGAAGTTTCTGATGAAGATGGCACTACAGTTTCAACTCAGCGTTTTATTTCATCTAACCGCTCATAATAATATGGATATATGCATACTAAAATACAGCACTTAACACCCTAAATTGTCGCGACAAAAGGACTTTAATCGCGACTGTTGTACGCCATAAATATGAATAACTTCACAACATTAATTCATCACTTCTATACTATTAAGCATGTTCCATTTGCCTTTTACATCAGTTATTACTTCTGTTTAAGCCAAATAGATATTTCCCGCAGTCAAAGGAAGGATGACGACATGCACCGAATTCCACCTACTCTGCCAGACAACAGATTAATGCTGTCTTGCTGGTACAACCAAGATTTTCGCCTGAGCCACGACTTCCCTTCCGCATAAGCCTTCTTGTTATCTAGCGCTTGTACACCAACAAGCCAATTCAAAAGTACCAACAGCGCTATGCTTTAGATAAGCATTACTGTTGATCATTTATTGAATCCGTTATTGCCATTTTTATTATTAACAACGTAGAAAAAGCACAATCGGCATAACGGCTGTTATTGAGGCTATATCAATGAAACGTATACCAGAACCGTTCCGCATTAAAATGGTTGAATCTATCCGTATGACAAACGAAGAAGATCGACGTGAAGCTTTAATTGAAGCGGGTTATAACCCTTTCATGTTAAGAAGCGAAGATGTTTATATCGACCTACTGACAGATTCAGGCACAGGCGCAATGAGTGATGTGCAATGGGCAGGCTTAATGATGGGAGACGAATCTTATGCCGGAAGCCGCAACTACTTTAATTTATGCGATGCTGTAAAACATTTCTTTGATTACAAACTGACGGTTCCAGCGCACCAAGGGCGCGGTGCAGAGCAAATATTATTTCCGTGCTTAATAGAGCGAATGAAAACAGTACGTGGTGGTGATAAACCCGTCTTTATATCGAATTACCACTTCGATACAACCGCAGGCCATATCGAGCTTAATGGCGGCAAAGCCATTAATGTACTGACTGAAAAAGCGTTTGATACAGAAACGTATGACGACTGGAAAGGAAATTTCGACCTCGATAAACTGCAATCAACCATTGAAATCTATGGCTCGCACAATATTGCCGCCATTATCACCACGGTGACATGTAATAGTTCAGGCGGGCAACCCGTTTCAATGGCTAACATGCGTGCGGTATACGAGATTGCGAAAAAGAATGATATTCCAGTTGTGATCGATTCAGCACGCTATTGCGAAAATGCCTACTTTATAAAGCAACGCGAACCTGAATACGCCGATACATCCATTCTTGAGATTATTCGCGAAATGTATCGCTATGGTGACATGCTAACGATGTCTGCTAAAAAAGATCCAATGGTCAATATTGGAGGCTTATGCTGTATTCGTGATCATGAAGATCTTTTCCAAGCAGTACGAACTCGTTGTGTACCAATGGAAGGGTTTGTCACTTATGGCGGAATGGCTGGGCGTGACATGGAAGCCCTCGCCCGTGGTTTATATGAAGGTGCAGATGAAGACTTCCTTCACTATCGTATTAGCCAAGTAGAATACTTAGGTGAACGTTTACGAGAAGCTGGGGTACCCATTCAATACCCAACGGGCGGCCATGCTGTCTTTGTCGACGCAACCAAAATTTTGCCTCATATCCCCAATGAACAATTCCCTGCTCACGCATTATGTAATGAGCTCTATTTAGAATCTGGTGTGCGAGCCGTAGAAATTGGTTCGTTATTACTAGGCAGAGATCCTGAAACAGGTAAACAAAAAGAATCGCAATTAGAATTAATGCGCCTCACTATTCCGCGTCGTGTATATACCAATGATCATATGGATTACGTTGCCGATGCATTAATCGCAGTCAAAAAACGAGCAAGTGAAATTCGAGGTCTCACCTTTGAGTATGAACCACCTGTACTACGCCACTTTACCGCTAAATTAAAACCCGTTAAGTAATTTCTGCTTATAAACTAAATGTAAAATGAGCTATTTCATATAGAAATAGCTCATTACTAAACCAGAATAACCGTAGCGAATAAACGTCTTATACCCAAGTTACTTTAACTTAAATTGATTTACGATCGCCGCCAGTTGTTCGTTGCTGCTTGCAAGGTTACGCGTACTATCCATGGTTTGTGCACCATTGTCGGTAAGCTGGCCAACCATGTCCTGAATTGCCGTCATATTGCGATTGATCTCTTCACTTACCACACTTTGCTGCTCTGCAGCTGCGGCAATCTGGATCCCAAGATCATTAATTTGAACCACTGATGTCGCCATTGAATCTAGGCTATCGTTTACGTTGGAAGTTGTGTCAGCAGTTTCCTGACAGCGACGTTTAGTGTCGTCCATAGCCGTAACGACTGAGCTTGTTCCTTGGTGCAACTTACTCAACATTTCGTTAATTTCAGATGTACTCTGTTGGGTTCTTGCAGCTAAAGCTCGTACTTCGTCAGCTACGACCGCAAACCCACGCCCTTGCTCTCCGGCACGGGCTGCCTCGATAGCTGCATTCAAAGCTAATAAGTTAGTTTGATCGGCAATCTCACCAATAACACTAAGCACAGAACCAATTTTTTGAGCATCATCACTCATGGTTTGAATATTGAGTGCCATGGCATCAACTTCATCAACCAAGGCGGCTACACTGCTTACGGCACCGTCAACCACACGTTTAGATTGCTCAGCTTCATCACTGGTATTTTTCGTAAATGCCGCAGACTGAGAAGCGCTTTGCGATACACTGTCTGCCGTCGAACTCATTTCATTTACTGCGGTTACCACCTGATCAGTTTCTACAGAGTGAGAGGCTAAGACGGTATCATTAAGCTCGGTCTGGGTCTTGAGTTGCTCGATACCTTCTGAAATATGTTCGCTAGATTGGGATACTTCCAGCATCATCGCTTGTAAGTTGCCGATGAAGGCATTTACAGCTTCTGCGATTTGGCCCAGATCATCCTTGGTATACACATCAAGGCGTCGGGTAAGATCACCATTGCCTTGTGATAACTCGACTATTGTACTTTTTAACGCAAGAATTGGTCGATACAGCCGATTCAGCACAAACAAAATAATCGCGGAAGCAAAGAGAATTAATAACCCAGCAGTGAATAAAGATGTTTCCAACGCCTCATCGACCTCTGCGTAAACCATTGATTTATCAATACCTACTAACAGGTGCCAGTGGGTCTCTTTATCAAGCTCAATAGTTTGAAAGTAAGCTATTTTTTCAATACCACCTAAGCTGTAGTTAAAAATTCCACTAGCGCTAGTAAGAACTTTACGCTCTAGTTCTGCTAATTCGGGGAAGTCAGACAGTTTCGTTTTACCGGGAACATCGACTTCGCCAGTTGAAGCGATAGTTGTACCCTGGCTGTCATATAAACCAGTCATTGCTCCGGGGAAGGGAGACTGATTAACAACATCGGTAAGAAGGCTCAACTCGATATCAGCAAGTAAAACACCACGAAACTTGTCTCCATCGAAAAAAGGTTCTGCAATGCTGACCATCAGGTTGCCCGATGACGCCCCTGTATAGATTCCGGTAATTACTGTGCTGCGCTTCTGCTTGGCCGATTTATACCAACCTCGTGTACGCGGATCGTAGATAAATACGCTGCGCATACCACTTTGAGCGCCATAAGAGCGGCCGTCCTCAAAGCCCACCACTATATCTGATGATTGGGTTGCGTTCGCGATTTGCTTTACCATTAGAGCAAGTTGCATATCACCGCGATCAGTCGCGAAGTCTGGTGCTGTTGCAACAACACCTTCTTTTATGGTCTGAAACCAGTCAGTAATCTTATCGGACGAGCTGTCAATTTTAAGCATTGAGTATTCATCAATATTGCTCAGGATTGAGGTTGAAAGTTGGCGATAGGAAAGAGAGGTCGAAATTGCTAAAGAAGCAGTTAATAATAAAACGACAACCGCGATAATACGGCCCTTAAAACTAGATAATATATTCACGTAATCCTCATACTCTTCAAATACGTTCTGTTATAATTATTAATGTTTTTTTCATCGCGCTACAGTTATGAGCTTATATTCATAATTAACGGTGTTATTGTAAATAATCCAGCCTCAGCCAAGACTTTTCATTTGATTATTTTTATTAAGTATTTATATGGTAAATATCAATAAACGACGAGAACCTCAGCGACATACTAAAAATGAACTCACTTTTTTCGTTGTGGAAAATGCCGTGATTGACTAGCGAAGCTAGTATCAGCCACAAAGCGCAACATAATTAGTTAGAATCAAAGCATATAAACCCATCCATACAATTGATTATAAGAACTAAAGTTTATAAAAAAAGTGATGCTTCTCACGCATGGGAGTGTTTTCAATGAAAAGCGAAAATTATATACATCCGAAATACATATTTATCGTGCCAGAAGAAAAATATCTTCTATGACAAAATTGCAGTAATAGGTATTGATTCAATGGGGAGTTTTGGGTGCGAAAGCGTGTTATCTATATTAGAAATTAGCTCACATTAAAAAATCACCAAAAAAATTTTCTTCGCTTGCTGATGAATATCTCAAATAATTTTCAAATATATAAATATTTATTTAACAAAATTAAAGCAATAAGATTTTAACATTACCGATTAAACATAACATTTATTAATAGAGCGTGGATATTATTTATTAACCTAATATGTAGAATTCATTTTTATGCAAAATAATATCAACCATAGTAGTATTCGCAATTTCCATTGGGGTTTTGCTGCCAATATCTATATCAAAGTTACCTCAAGATACTCGTTTCAGCGAAAATTTGAGGTCGCTTGGGTATATGCTCACACGCACCAATTAAGTGCGAACTCATTATTCACCGCACCAATATGGACCGAAAATCAGTGTTGCATATTAAGCGGTATATTTTAAAAACACTCTTCTCTTTATTTCTAATGCACGAATTACGTGCGCTATAAACAATCACAGCCTTTTCAAAAACAAACAGTTACCACTATCAATATGTATATGCACCAATATGACACCCCATTATGGTTCATACTGGCATAAAATATGCTTGATACACAATTAGCATATTTCATGCATATAACAAATAGAAATACCCAAACACAATATTAATGTACAAGGATGTGGTGACGTTTGTGGACAATATTAGTCATGCTGTAGAAACACTGGTTCAAAGTTCTGACACTTTGTTTATTCTATTAGGTGCGATCATGGTACTTGCCATGCACGCAGGGTTTGCCTTTCTAGAAGTCGGTACCGTTAGACAAAAAAACCAAGTGAACGCTTTAGTCAAAATTATTGCTGATTTTGGATTTTCTGCGATTGCTTACTTCTTTATTGGTTACTGGGTCGCGTACGACGTCACTTTCTTCTCAAGTGCAGAGCAGTTAAGTGCGATTAATGGCTACGAATTAGTGAAGTTTTTCTTCTTAATGACGTTTGCAGCAGCCATTCCCGCCATTATTTCTGGTGGTATCGCAGAACGGGCTCGCTTCTACCCCATGCTCGTTGCATCCTTTTTTATCGTCGCTTTTATCTACCCGTTTTTCGAAGGCATCATGTGGAATGGTAATTACGGCTTCCAAAATTGGTTAACCGAAACATTTGGTTTTGGGTTCCATGATTTTGCGGGCTCAGTCGTTGTGCACGCTGTTGGTGGTTGGATAGCCCTGATTGCCGTTGCCATGTTGGGTATTCGAAATGGTCGCTACCGTGGTGGACGTTTAATTGCCTTTGCCCCATCTAATATTCCGTTTCTCGCCTTGGGGGCTTGGATTTTAACTATTGGTTGGTTCGGCTTTAATGTTATGTCGGCACAAACAATGGGCAGTATTAGTGGCCTTGTTGCAGTAAATACGTTGATGGCGATGGTTGGCGGTATTCTTACGTCCCTTTTTGTTGGAAAAAATGACCCAGGTTTCATTCACAACGGTCCTTTAGCGGGTCTGGTTGCTGCATGTGCAGGTTCTGATCTTATGCACCCCATTGGCGCCTTAGTGACTGGTGCTATTGCCGGTGCGCTTTTCGTATGGCTATTTACCTATATTCAAAACCGTCTTCATCTTGATGATGTACTAGGTGTATGGCCACTTCATGGCGTATGTGGTGCTTGGGGTGGTATTGCCGCGGGTATTTTTGGTAGTGAAGCATTCGGTGGTTTAGGTGGTGTGAGTTTAGCAAGCCAAGTCATAGGTACACTGGCTGGTATTGCTATTGCGGTTATCGGCGCTTTCATTGTTTACGGTATCATCAAAAAAACCGTCGGCTTACGCTTAACTGACGAAGACGAATACAACGGTGCTGATTTAGCTATCCACAAAATCGGGTCTGTTAGCGACGATTAAAAAGCCAAGAACAATAGCCCAAAATAATATAAGTTGAAAATATAAAAATCATTCAATGAGCCACACACAACGTGTGGTTTTATTTATTGTACGCTATAGCACTATTTCGCGACTACCATCACATCTAAACCTACTCTAATTTGTATGCCTGTTTCACTTTTGCGACGATGTAATTTATATAATTAGGATGCCATAATGATTACAGTAGCCTTAGTCGACGATCACCTTATGGTACGTTCCGGTTTTGCTCAGTTGCTTAATGTCGAATCTGATATTGAAGTAAGGGGTGAATATGGTCGTGCAAGTGAAGCCTATACAGCATTGTCAGTGTCTGATATCGATGTTGCGGTTATTGATATCTCAATGCCCGATGAAAGTGGCCTAGTACTATTAGAAAAACTGCGCGCAAAACATCCTAACTTTAGAGCCATTATTCTTAGTATTTATGATTCAGCGTCTTTTGTAAGTAAAGCAATTGAAGCTGGCGCATGCGGGTACTTATCTAAACGATGTGGTCCCGTAGAATTAGTGACGGCCATACGTACCGTCGCCAATGGTGATCGTTACCTCTGCGCCGATGCCTTGTTTAACCTCAGTAATGCACCTGTCGCGCCCAAGGCCTTAGACGCATTAACCAAGCGTGAATACGAGGTCTTTACTCATCTTATTCAGGGTAAAGATGTTAAAGAGACTGGCATCATACTTTCCATTAGCTATAAAACCATTCATGTTCATCGCGCTAATATTCTCAGCAAACTGGGGCTGTCTAATAACGTCGACCTTATTCGTTTTGCGCTTCAACATAAATTACTCGCCGAATAAATTATGAACCAAGCAGAGCACCTCAGTAATCGTTATTTTTCGTATTCCTTTAGCTTTATTATCTATAGCATCAGTTGGTTTTGCTTGTGGAGTATCAGCAGCTACCTCTCCGCTGATTTACTACTTGCAGGGTTATTTCTTCCCAGCGGATTAAGACTTGCGGTATTTGTTTTAACCGCTCGCCGCTATTGGCGATTATTTGTCATTAGTGAATGCCTTATTTCAGCATGGCTACTGTCTATCATCAACCACCAACCTCAAGACATATTATTATTATTGTGTCCATTCTTCAGCTATTTCCTCGCGATTCCTTTTACTCATAATTGGCGAAAACTAACAACCTATTGGCAGAAATTACTCGCCTTAGTGTTATTGGTCTTAGCACATGGCGTAATCATGGGCGTCATGATTCTATTACTAATAAAGCCATTAGATTTATCACTTCAATATGCCTTCTCGTGTACGATTGCCTCCATTACTGGCGGTGTATTGCTGACTCCTTTCTTGTATCTACTTTATGATTATCTCCATCATAAAATCTGGGTACCATTAAGCCCAACATTAGTGCATAAAGAAATCACCCTTCGCCCTTCGGCGTTACTCTGGAGTATTGCTTTTTTCTGTATTGGGCTAGTTGCTGAACTCACACTATTAGATCAAATGAAACCTCTCGGGTTATTGATCATTCTGCTACCTAATATTTTTATGGCTTATCACTATGGCTGGCAGGGTGGCGTTCTTGCTACGGTAATGAACAGCATCTTGCTCACAACTGCTCGTCAAATTTCAGGCTCATTTACTACAGACCAAGAATTACAAATTTTTATCACAACGCAAGCTTTAGTCGGGCTCGGATTAGGGATCGCGATAAGCCGCCAATACCTGCTAGCCCAAAAATTACAACAAGCGAACAAAGATCTGGCTGATGAACTTGCAAGCAAACAATATCTCGCTTGCCAATTAGTACAAGTTGAAGAAAACATTAGAAAATCAGTGGCACGGGAACTACACGACGAAATTGGCCAGAATATTACGGCCATTCAAATCCAAGCCATGCTTGTCGACCGAACAACCCAAGAACTGAATACAAAAAATAACGCACAAACAATCAATACGTTAGCCATGCGCATACACAGCACAACCAAACAACTATTAACCCAATTACGCCCCCATATTCTTGATGAGCTAGGCCTGGAAAGCGCATTACGCCAGCTTGCGCACGAAATGAAATTTGCTGAGCGTCAGATCGATTTTAAAATCAATATTGGTATTGCCACCAACAAGCTCGATGACATTACGACAGTCACGCTGTATCGCATTGTGCAAGAGCTATTAAATAACGTCACCAAGCACTCACACGCCACAGAGGTACAGCTGAGCTTAGTACCCGGCGATATTTTTAGTCTTGAATTACGAGATAATGGCTGCGGCTTACCAACGAATTGGCGTAGCAAGGGGCTAGGTTTAAAAGGAATAGAAGAACGAGTTAGTGCTCTAGGCGGTGACCTCTACATAGGGCAAAATAAAAGCCACACAGATCAAGCTAACAATACATTCGACACCAATAAAGGCACTCGAATTATTGTTAACTTGCCCACAAAAATCACCTCAAGTTAAATAATCTAGGAATTTTTCCTAGTCATTTACAAACCTGTCTCATTCTTTATCGTAATTCTTTCCGTACTATTCATTCAGGCAATAGGGAGATAGCGCCGCCATGATAGGTTTCCTAACATCAGAGCAACCTACAAGAATAATAACCGATAAACAACAAATCGACGCCACCTATAAATACTGGCGATTGCATTTAATGTTTTCAATGTATATCGGTTATGGCATGTTTTATTTCACCCGAAAAAGTCTCAACTTTGCCATGCCAGCTATGTTAGCTGATCTTGGCTTAGAGCATTCAGACATCGGCTTTCTCGGCACCCTATTTTATATCACGTATGGCGTATCAAAATTTGTTTCTGGCATGGTCAGCGACCAGTCTAAACCAAGTTATTTCATGGGATTAGGCTTAATCGCCACCGGAATCATCAATATTGCATTTGGTTTAAGTTCATCTCTGGCAATGTTTGCCATTTTGTGGACATTGAATGCTTTTTTTCAAGGCTGGGGTTGGCCCCCCTGTGCCAAATTGCTCACTACATGGTATTCCCGTACAGAACGTGGTTTTTGGTGGTCAATTTGGAATACTTGTCACAATTTAGGGGGAGCTTTAGTCCCGTTGGGTATTGGTTTTACCGCCATGACTTGGGGTTGGCGATATGGCTTTATTATCCCCGGAATTCTGGCAATTTTAGTGGGTATTGTACTGTGTTTTCGCATGCGAGATAAGCCTACAACCATGGGGTTACCAACCGTAGGGCAATGGCGAAACGATGAATTAGAGTTATTACAAGAACAAGAAGGCCGTGGGCTATCTTTTCGCCAAATATTGAAAACCTATGTCATTGGCAACAAATATATCTGGTTATTGTGTAGCTCGTATTTTTTAGTATATGTGGTACGCATTGCAATTAACGATTGGGGAAATCTCTACTTAATTGAACGTCATGATTTTGATTTATTTTCAGCCAATGCCGCCGTTTCAATGTTCGAAATCGGAGGGTTTTTAGGTTCATTGTTTGGTGGCTGGGGTTCAGATCGATTCTTTCATGGGAATCGTGCCCCTATGAACTTAATTTTCGCATTGGGTATTTTCATTTCTGTGGCCGCATTATGGCTTACACCTATGAATAACTTTTCAGTCTTGGCTTGTTGTTTTTTCTCCATTGGATTCTTTATTTTTGGCCCACAAATGATGATCGGAATGGCTGCTGCCGAATGCTCACATAAAGGTGTTGCTGGAACAGCAACTGGATTTGTCGGCTTGTTTGGATATCTAGGGGCCGCGCTAGCAAGCTACCCAATATCATTGGTTATCGAGCAATTTAGTTGGGATGGTTTCTTCAGCATAATTACATTTTCTGCCGCCTCTATTGGCCTGCTGATATTGCCCTTTGTTAAAGCACAGCAGCCTTCAATTACTGCTACTTAGTATGATCAACCGCCTTATGTGTGCAAACTAAACTGGCGTTATCTAGCTTCTGAATAAAGTTACCCAATAGCCTATAGGCTGTTGGATGATATACCCAAGTTACCTCAAGATGCTCGTTTCAGCGAGAATTTGTTGGACTCTAGGCAAGGCACTTATTTATAGACCTAGTCGTTCTACGTTGAAAATAAGTAACACCGCATAGAGCCCAACAAAACTCGCCCTTCGGGAGTGATTCAGCGTATCTACTTCTGTGTCAAATGTGTTTGAAAGGGAATGCCATTCCTACACACATTTTCCTTGAATTAAACACGCTGAGATCACTCTGAACCCTGCATCTTGAGGTAGCTTGGGTATAAAGATTTATCGCGGGATGCGATAAGAACACAGTGTCACCTACCATCGCTCTATGACACTGCATTCATAATAAAAACAGAGGACATAATAATGAAAGCTAGAACCCAATATAGTCTGTTAGCGGCCTGTATCATTGGCTCAGCATTTGCCGTACCAACGGCAATGGCAGAAGGCCGGTTAGTTGTATATTGCAGCGCTACTAATGCCATGTGTGAAGCTGAAACCAAGGCGTTTTCTGAAAAATATGACGTGAAAACATCTTTTATTCGCAATGGTTCAGGCAGTACATTAGCGAAAATTGAAGCAGAAAAGAAAAACCCTCGTGCCGATGTATGGTACGGCGGCACATTAGATCCACAGTCTCAAGCGGGTGAAATGGACTTACTGCAGGCCTATAAATCACCACAACTTGAATTCATCATGGATAACTTTAAAGATCCGGCCAAGCGTAAAGGCAATTACTCATCTGCCGTTTACATGGGTATTTTAGGCTTTGGCGTAAACACTAAACGCTTAGAAGAAAAAGGCTTAGATGTGCCACTTTGCTGGAGTGATTTAACCAAGCCAGAATACAGAGATGAAATCCAAATTGCCGATCCACAAAGCTCAGGTACTGCCTACACAGCACTGGCAACCTTCATTCAATTATGGGATGAAGATAAAGCATTTAAATACTTTAAAGATCTTGATAACAATATCTCCCAGTACACCAAATCTGGCGTTACTCCATCTCGCAACGCTGCGCGAGGTGAAATCGCAATTGGTATCGGATTCTTACACGATTACTCATTAGAGCAATCAAAAGGTGCACCATTAGAACTTATCTCTCCTTGTGAAGGCACTGGTTACGAAATCGGCGGGATCAGCATACTAAAAGGTGCTCGCAATATTGATAACGCTAAGTTATTTGTTGACTGGGCACTGTCTAAAGATGGCCAACAACTAGCATGGCAAAAAGGCAAGTCATTCCAAATTTTGACCAATACTCAAGCAACTCAATCACCCAATGCGCTCGATCTAAAAGCTTTGTCTCTTATTGACTACGACATGGAAACCTACGGTTCGTCTACCGAACGTAAACGCCTGATCAACAAGTGGGTAAACATCGTTAAAATGGGCGAATAATTCCCCCGTAATATTTGAGCAGTACTGAGTGCTGCTCACTTTTCCAAGATTCAATATAACGAGATTTTTCTTGGGGATTTTTACACCTCAATGTTAATGAACACATTAATTAAACAACTCGATTTTGGTAATTAACAATGAATAACTTAGCAGCTGAATCAGACTTAAGGCAGCTTCAAAGTTCAGATCAACGCGATCCCATTTTTTATTGGATCATCGCTTTGATCGGAGCCTTTGTGTTATTGCCCTCTTTTTCCCTCGATTACGGTGTATTCGAATCGACGTCTCAAGAATTTAAAGAGGCGATGGGTTGGAGTGGAATGAACATTTCATGGCTATGGTTTGCCATGCCTTTAGTACTGTTGGTCCGCCCTTTTCAGGCACAAGACAAATACGCAAAAAAACGTCACCAATTTGATATCAGCTATGCTGGTTTCTGTGTGTTATTTACATTGTTGTCATCTTGGTACACCGAACAAGGCTTAGGCTATGCCACTATCGTCTTATTCATCAGCCTAGGTTGTGTAATAACACTGGCTTTAGCTCGACTAGAATATCTCGGCGGTGATATTTTTGTTATAGGTGCATTGGTTAGCATTGTTTCACTAATCAGTATCTTTATTATATATCCAAGTATCGCCATCTTTGTACCTATGTTTCAAGATGACATGGGTAACTTAGTGATGTGGCAATTTGTTGAGATTTTAGGTCGCTCGCAAATTATTCAGATCATTTTAAATTCCATCATGCTGGGTACCTCAGTAGGCGTTGTCGCGACTATTTTTGGTCTTGTATTCGCCATTTATACCACCAGAATTGCTAAGCGTTCTGCCTTTATCGCACGTGTTTTCTCAATATTACCCATTGTTACCCCACCTTTTGTTGTCGGCCTTGGTGTTACGTTAATGCTAGGACGCTCTGGGTATATTACTGAGCTCATGGTTGATTGGTTTGGCTTACAACACACTAACTGGTTATATGGCTTCACTGGGATTTGGATGGCACAAGTTTTAGCCTTTTCACCAATGTCTTTCATGATCCTTGATGGTGCAATGAAATCGCTTTCTCCATCCTTAGAAGAGGCTTCATACACTCTTCGTGCAAACCGTTATCAAACATTCTTTCAAATTGTAATGCCATTACTTAAACCTGCACTGGCTAACTCATTTCTAATTATTTTTGTGCAATCGCTAGCTGATTTCAGTAACCCGCTTGTACTAGGAGGAAGCTTCGACGTATTAGCCACTCAGATATATTTTTACATTGCTGGTGCGCAGCTTGATTATGCATCTGCCAGTACTTTGGGTGCGGTACTATTAATATTCTCTCTCGCTATTTTCGTTATCCAGTATATTTGGATTGGTAAACGTTCTTACGTAACCATTTCCGGAAAATCTTACCGTGGTGATGTACAACCCTTGCCAACGGGGCTTAAATATGGCGTTTCTGGTTTACTGTACTTTTGGATGGCATTCAATATCTTACTGTACGGCAGCATTGTCTTCGGCAGTTTTACCGTTAACTGGGGAGTTGATTACAGCTTAACGCTAGACAACTACATCAACCTATTTGGTATGGGCTTTAGCGAAGGAGCATGGCCATCATTGCTTACCACCATGACCTATGCAGGTGTTGCAGCTCCATTGACTGCCCTATTCGGCTTATTAATTGCCTACATCGTAGTGCGCCAGCAATTTCATGGCAAAAAAGTGATTGAGTTCGCCACCATGCTTTGTTTCGCGGTACCGGGTACGGTAGCTGGTGTTTCTTACATTCTAGCGTTTAACGATGCGCCAATTTATTTAACAGGGACCGCTGTCATCGTCGTAATTTCGATGGTGATGCGCAATATTCCGGTAGGAATTCGTGCCGGTATTGCAGGCTTAGGGCAATTAGATAAATCACTTGACGAAGCATCACTAAGCTTACGTGCTAATTCATTTAAAACGATTACCCATATTTTAATTCCACTATTGCGTCCGGCTATTTTATCAACATTGATCTACAGCTTTGTGCGCGCAATGACCACGGTAAGCGCCATCATCTTCTTGGTTACACCAGAAACCCGCGTAGCAACATCGTATATCTTAAACCGCGTTGAAGATGGCGAATACGGCATTGCCATCGCTTATGGTTCAGTACTGATTTTCGTCATGCTAGCCATTATATTGATCTTTGATTCCCTTGTGGGTGAAGCCCGCGTATCCCGTTCAAAAGCCAACAACCAAGACTAACGATTGGAGATAATAATTATGGAAAACGACAACTTTGTAGTTCTAAAAAATGTCTGCAAACGCTTTGGTGACAATACTGTTATTGGCAACCTTGATCTTGAGATTAAAAAAGGCAGCTTAGTCACACTACTTGGTCCATCTGGTTGTGGCAAAACGACGGTTTTACGCTTAGTTGCAGGGTTAGAGAAACCCACCAGCGGGCAAATATTCATTGATGGTGAAGACGTAACAAATACCTCAATTCAGCAACGTGATATTTGTATGGTATTCCAGTCTTATGCTTTATTTCCTCATTTATCATTATATGACAATGTGGGCTACGGCTTAAAAATGCTGAAATTACCCGCAGCAGAAATTAAACAACGCGTTGATGATGCGTTAAAACTGGTCGATTTATCAGGTATGGGTGATCGATTTGTCGACCAAATTTCTGGTGGTCAACAACAGCGTATTGCGCTGGCGCGAGCTTTGGTTCTAAAACCTAAGGTACTGTTATTTGATGAACCGTTAAGTAACCTTGACGCAAATTTACGCCGTAGTATGCGCGAGACAATCCGCGATCTTCAGCAACGTTTCAATATTACCTCTTTATACGTAACGCATGATCAAACAGAAGCTTTCGCTGTATCTGATACCGTTATCGTGATGAAAGACGGCGAGATCATGCAGCAAGGCTCTCCGGATGATTTATATAAAACACCTTCATCAATGTTCATGGCGAACTTCATGGGTGATGCGAATATTTTTACGGGCCATTTTGACGGTGAACAATTAAACATCAACGGCTATTGCATCCCAGCCGATCCAGACGTTGTTCAAGGCAAATCTGAGGGTGATTATCAAATAGGAATAAGGCCAGAAGCTATCTTATTAACCAGCGAGGGCGAAGCCAGCCAACAATGCATCGTTAATAATGTGGTGTACATGGGCTCAATGTACGAAGTTGCCGTAACATGGCATGATCAAGAATTATTGCTGCAACTAAACTCGTCACAATTTGATGCCAATTTATCTGACCATGCTTATTTAACGATTAACCCTACAGGAATCTTCTTATTGCCTTTTAATGCGTAAGCTTTCTTTAACACGATAAAAGGCAACATTATTCTGCGCCCCTATCTGGGGCGTAATTCATCTTATAGACAAGCTACCTCAATACCAATCGAGACAAATATCTGCTCATCCTTGATGGTTAAAGTTTCTGACCATTTACTTAGCAATAATGCTATTACATCATTTTTTTACATTCATACATGACAGTTATTATTGTACGATGTATTATTGATGTGAACTTTAATCAGGCACTAAAGTCTGATATCCCAATAACCAAACAAATACTCACCTTTAAACGGATAATTATATGAAAAAACGCTGGATTGCGGCTGCTATTACAACAGCGATCACGGTAGGTGCTGGATATTACTTCAGCACCAAAGATAGCGATACACTATCACTGCCTCTGATCACAGCTGAAATAGGTACAATCGAAAAACAAGCAATCGCAGTTGGGCAGATTGTTCCTGCACATTCCGTTCAAATCAAATCCCAAATTGAAGGGATTGTAGGCGAGATTTTTCATCATGTTGGCGAAGAAGTTGAAGCAGGAACACCGCTGATTAAAATACGTCCGAACCCTACACCGCAGCGCCTAACGCAAGCCATTACAGAGCTGATGTCGAGCCAGGCACAATTGGAATCGTCTAAACAAAAGCTCGCAAACCTTGAACGCCTAGTCAAAAATCAAGTTATACCCAAAAATTATGGTGACTATATTCAGGCAAAAGCCGATGTACGCCAAAACAATGCCAACCTACAGCAAAAACAGCAGAACTTAGACCTGATCCGCAGTGGCGAATCATCGGTGGGTGAATCAATCCTGACCTCGACCATTGTTGCACCGATTACTGGCACGGTATTGAGTCTAAATGTTGAAGTTGGCGAACCCATTATTTCAACAGAATCAAATCAATCTGCCACACAGATGATGTCGCTAGCCAACATGGACGACATGATATTTAAAGGTAGTGTAAGCGAACATGACGCAGCGCAATTACACGTTGGTATGCCCGTTACCATGACATTAGCCCCTTACCCAGAAATAGAAATTACTGGTGTGTTAAGCAAAGTAGCAGTGCAATCTGAAAAACTAAATTCAGCGCAAGAAACCACAACAGCACAGCGCAGTTTTGATAATGGCTTCCAAGTTGAAGTAAATAAAATTCAGTTTCCAGAAGGCGTAACTATTCGTTCTGGTTTTTCTGCAACCGCACAAATTACTCTCAAAAAAGCTGACAAAATCACGACAATTCCAGAACGCGCTTTACAATTTACAGATAATAACCCTGAAGTATTGATCCCTGATGAATCAGAACAGGGCTTCCATACCGCACCAGTGAAGTTAGGCTTGTCTGATGGTATCAATGTTGAAGTACTTTCTGGTTTAAAACAGGGCGAGGAAATTGTTGATTTCAGCATGATGGGAGCAGCACCCAATGCTTAAGTTGATACAAGCAACTGTTGGTACGACACCGAGAAATAAACAGTTACAGCGTGTAGCGATACTCTTACAAAAGTCTTACCGAATTGTAGGCGGTGTATTTCTCATTGGCATGGCAACTCCCACGTATGCCATTACAATTGAACAAGCATGGGAAGCCTCTAAAGCCTTCGACCCTAGTTACCAAAAAGCACAAATTGATACTCAAATTAGTGAAACGAATATTCGTTCAAGCCGAAGCGATTTGCTGCCCGGCCTGAACGCGAGTGCAACCTCAAGTTGGAATGATGATGGCAAAAACACCAATGGTTATTCAGTGGGGTTAAGCCAAACCATTTGGGACAGTGCTAAGTGGTCGGGCTTAAATGCCTCAGAAGCTTTTTATGTGTCTTCACAACTACAAGAGCGCCAAGCTCACAACGACCTTGCCGAAAAGTTGATCACCGCTTACCTCAATTTAGCGAAAGCGAATGGGGATTTACGCTTAGCACAGCAGAAACTTGATGAAGGGCAAAAAATGCTCACTATCACTGAGCAACGCTATGCTGCCGGCAGTATCATGATTACCGAAGTACAAGATATGCGAGCGAATCATGTTGATGAACAAGCGTTAATACTGCAAAACCAATCTGATATCGATACATTACAAGCCGCGTTAACCGCTTTAATTAATCAAGTACCCAACTCGATCAATGAAATAAGTACAACATCGCTGAAACAACCTGTAATGCAAGTGAATAGCGAGAAAGAATGGTTAGCACTTGCTCGCAATAACAGTCCCGAATTACTGGCTGCTCAACAAACATTGAAAGCTAACCAATTCCAATATGACCAAGCAAAATCCGGATACTACCCAACCGTTGCAGGTTCTATTAATTACAGCGATAACGACCGCCGTAACCGTGACGATTTAAGTGCTAACATTAAATTAAATATTCCTATCGATTTAAATGGCTCAACACGTGCAAGTGTCGATCGTTCAAGTTTAACGCTTAACCAAGCCAAGCAAGATATACGCATTGTAGAAATCAATATAAAACAAACTATTCAGAGCCGATTTAATCAGATCCAGCTCGATTGGCAACGCGTCGAAATAGCCCAACAGCAAGTCGCATCACGTGAAAGAGCCTTAAAGAGTAAGCAAACCGTTTATGACGCAGGCTTAGTAGATGCAAGCGATATTATAACTGCGCATAATAATCTATTCATCAGTAAAAACAGCCTACAATCATTGCTTTATCAATACTGGCAGCACCGCGTGTCGTTATTGAAATCGGTAGGGAAACTGGATGATGAAACAATCAAACAAATATCAAGAGCGCTTGCAGCATGATGCCAATGTTACAGCAAATTGTGCAGATGCTATTTGCCCACCGGCTTCGCAGTCTACTTGCCATTATTGCGATTGTATGGGGAATCGTTTCTGTCTTAGTACTAATGGCATTAGGTGAAGGCTTTTATCAGGTAAACGCTAAGTCATTTTCATTATTAATGAGTGACACACAGCTAGCCGTGCCAGAAATGACCAGCAAGCCTTGGCAAGGGTTACCTGCACGGCGCGAGATCACACTCACAGAACCTGAATTCCGATTATTAGAAAAACAATCTGCGATCAAAACAGTATCGGTGTTATACCGGAAATGGGATGCCAGCGTCACAGACATCACTGGGCATACTTTACCCGGTTATGTGCGTGGTGTTGATAATCACTATGTTGATATGCGTAAAGTCAAACTCGTACTAGGGTCGCGTAACATCAACCAGAGTGACCTTAACAACCATAACCGCATTGCCATCATCGGTTGGCAGTTGGCAAAACAAGGTAATCTAGCCCTGGGTGACAAGTTAAGGGTTAGTGGCATCCCTTTCTTAGTCTCTGGCATTACTCAACAAAGTGAAGGAGGTATTTCAATGGGGCGTGAAGATAATCAAGTGATCATTCCCAATACTACTTTCTCTGATCTATGGAACGATAAACCCAGTCAAATTATGGTAACGCCAGCGGAAGGTATTTCAGGCGTTATTCTTCGCCAAAACCTATTGTCATTCTTTGCTAACCAAAAACATTTTGACCCAACAGATAAACGAGCGGTTTGGTTACCCGACTTTAGCCAAGACGCGAAGTTTTTTACCGCTTTGCTACGTGGTATTCAAATGTTTCTTGGGGCAAGTGGGGCAATGACCTTAGCGGTTGGTGCCTTAGGCGTCGCGAATATCATGTTTTTATCTGTTACCGAGCGTACACGTGAAATCGGCGTAAGGCTGGCTATTGGTGCTACACCCAATAATATTCTGGTGCAATTTCTACTTGAAGGCGGCATCTTAGTGGCAATGGGCACCGTACTCGGCGTTAGCATCTCTTATGGGGTAGTTGCACTCATGAATCAGATAGGATTACCAGAATGGCTTGGCAGCCCGACAATGACCCTAGATGCTATCATGATGGCATTGTTTGTTACCGCTATTTTAGCGCTATTAGCCTCTTTCTTTCCGGCACGCCGTGCATCGAACCTTACGCCTGTTATCGCGTTAAGTGCGAGGGCATAGTATGTTGCCATTACGACAAATAATACATGAAATGACCGCAGAGAAAATGCGCCTAGGGCTAACGATTCTAGCCATTGTGTGGGCAACAGTTTCTATCGCATCTATGCTCGCCATTGGTGAAGGTTTGCGCCAAGGGCTTATTCGCACCACCAGCAATGGTAACGGTAATCTGATCATGTTAACGGGTGGTTTTGCGACGAAAGATTATGGTCAATTTTCAAAAGGGAAACAGCTCAAGCTTAAACCGGATGATATAGATGTATTACGCGCACTACCTTCGATTGAATACGCAGAGCCAAGTGCCACATGGACAGAAGATGTTAGGTATAACGATAACGGTACATGGCAGCAACCCTTAGCCGTTTATCCTCAATACCAAGCATTGACGGGTTTAGAAATCGCCTCTGGCGGTCGTTGGTTCAACCCTTTGGACATGAAAGAGCAACGTAAAGTCATTGTTATCGGTCACAATGCAGCAGTCAGTCTATTCAATGAAGATGATGACTTCGATTGGGATAACATCCCCGATTTATCAGCCTCCCCTGTCGGAAAACAGGTGAAGGTCGGCGAAGAAAACTTCATGGTGATTGGGGTGCTAAAACCTAACACTTCCAATATAGAAAATGGTACACCGATTGATTTTGCTATTTTCGTCCCTTTTACAACATGGTCGCGCTTTAATGCTAATTCACCCATTGGTGCAATCAATATTAAACCAGTTCAAGGCGTAGATCGTGAAAAAGTCGCCACCATGGCAAAACAAGTTATTGCCCGAAAATATGGCGCTAGCATGGATGATGAACAGCTTGTTCAGACACAAGACATGTTATTAAGGCAAAAAACCATGCGCCAATTCTTAATCGGCTTGCAAAGCTTTTTGGGCATTATTGGGCTCGTTACATTAGCGGTTGCTGGTATTGGCATAGCCAACGTGATGTACGCCACCGTAAAACGAGCAACCCGTGATATCGGGGTAAGAATGGCGGTTGGGGCAACACCTAACGACATCAAGCTACATTATTTGGCTCAAGCCTTTATCACGATCGCTGTCGGTGGTCTGATTGGGCTAGGACTGACATACGGCTTGGTCAACCTACTGCAAAATATCCCCATTCAAGGTAATGGACTCTATGATTACCTCGGGCAGCCAACCCCTGAATTATCATTCACTATCGTTAGCCTTGTTATCTTGGCATTAAGTATTGTGGGTATCGCAGCAGCATGGTTTCCCACTCGTCACGCAGCCAGCATTACACCATTAGAAGCATTGCAAAGTGAGTAAGCATTCATGAACCCTATTTCGACACACACCAAGCCTCTCGTTCAGCTGAGTAGCATTAGCAAGCAGTATAAAAATGGGGATGAAAAGGTTTACGCACTCGATGGTGTAGACCTAACCATTAATAAAGGTGAATTCTTATCAATTCTCGGCCCATCAGGATCGGGGAAGTCGACCCTGATGAATGTACTCGGATGTTTAGATAAACCGACTTCGGGTAATTATCAATTAGACAACAACGATGTATCGGCCCTAAGCAGCACGCAGCTTTCCGCTATTCGTAACAGTAAGATTGGTTTCGTATTCCAAAGTTTTAATTTACTGGAATACGCCACTGCATTAGAAAATGTGGCGCTACCCCTGGTATATGCTGGCGTAAATACTAAAACACGCCGAGCCAAAGCCGCAGAACTATTAAAACGCGTAGGATTAGGCGACCGTATGAACCACAAGCCTAACCAGCTTTCTGGTGGACAAAAACAACGGGTTGCTATCGCTCGTGCCCTCGTAAATGATCCGCAAATTATACTAGCAGATGAACCAACAGGAGCTTTGGATTCAAAATCAGGCGCCGAGATTGAAATGCTCTTTAATGAACTACACCAAGATGGCTGTACCTTAATTATTGTGACTCACGATAACGCCTTAGCACGACGTACTAAGCGTATTCTTAGCATTAAAGATGGAAAAGTAGTGAATGATGAAAAGCTTAACTAAGCAGGATTTACGCACCATATAATCGCCTTAAGATATAAAGCACCTTACCTCCTTGTTACTCTAATAAAAACAAGGATGATTGGTGCTTTATTGTATTTAGCTAAAATACAATATTTATCCCCTTGCCCTACCTTCTACATCATGATCTAATCATCCTCTATCTTGCTGTATTACTAGAGGTTATATTTGACCAATTCCTACAAATTCACCCTCGCCGGATGTGCAGCCATTGTGCTGTGGAGCTTAACGGTGGGCTTGCTCCGAAATGTAGCAGAACAACTTGGCCCGATTGGTGGCGCAGCGATGATTTATAGCGTGAGTTCGCTGTTTTTGATTGTGACATTAGGGGCGCCACGCTTGCCTTCATTCTCTACTCGTTATCTATTGATTGGCGGTGGTTTATTTGTAAGTTATGAGATCTGCTTATCTTTAGCTTTGGGGATGGCCAATAATCGTCTTCAAGCTATTGAAGTCAGTATTGTTAACTATTTATGGCCCTCTTTAACGGTGCTGTTAGCCGTTCTTGCCAGCAAAAAGAAAGTCAATGTTGTTATCTACCCATCCATTTTACTGTCATTCTTTGGCGTAGCATGGACAATGAGCGGTGATCAGGGCCTTTCCCTTGAACGCTTGGTTGGCAATGTAGCAAGTAACCCTGCAAGTTATTCAATGGCGTTAATTGGTGCATTCTTATGGGCAATATATTGCAATGTTACCAAGCACCTTTCGAATGGGAAAAATGCCATTGCGTGGTTCTTTATCTCGACGGCTATCGCGTTATGGATCAAGTACTTCTTCAGTGATGAAGGGGCATTGGTATTTACAACACAATCTGTGATTGATTTATTATTGGCAGGCATTGTAATGGGCAGTGGTTACGCCTTGTGGAATATCGGCATCATTGGGGGAAACATGATGCTATTAGCTACGCTATCATACTTTACGCCAATATTTTCGACGTTCTTATCCGCATGGATTCTAGATATTTCATTAACAACGCGTTTTTGGCAAGGTGTGGCAATGGTAACGATCTCTTCACTTCTGTGTTGGTGGTTCAGTAAAGATAAAAGATAGCAGCCTATAAACTCAAGATGCAGGATTCAGAGTGATCTCAGCGAGTTTTGCTGAAACGAGCATCTTGAGACAACTTGGGGATAGTCCGTCAATTCGCAACTTTAAACTGAGCAACGAGTTGCCCTAATTTTCCGCTTAATTGTTGCAACTGCTGGCTGGCGCACGTATTTTGTTGCGCCAAATCTGATGAGCCATCAGCTAACTGACTAATATTATGAATGTTTCTATTTATTTCTTCAGACACGACATGCTGTTGTTCCGCCGCCGCTGCGATTTGCTCGTTGGCTGCAGATATTTGTATAACAGCCGTTGCTATCTGGTTCAAGGCGTTAGTAGCTTGATCTGATAACTGCACATTTTGTAGCGCTTCATTATGTCCGGTATGCATAACAGTGACAGCGCTGCGGCTACTGAGTTGTAGCTCACTGATCATCGTATCGATTTCAGCAGTTGACGTTTGAGTCCGTGTCGCTAAATTTCGGACCTCGTCAGCCACAACTGAAAAACCCCGACCTTGCTCACCCGCTCTTGCCGCTTCTATCGCCGCATTCAAAGCTAATAAATTCGTCTGCTCCGCTATACCACGAATTACATCAAGTACCGTACCAATCTCCTCACCGCCTGACTCAACACTATTAATTGTCTCTTGCGCCTGATTCAGATGCGAAACTAAACTATGAATTCCCTCAGCACTCGTCGTAACCGCATGCTGACCATCCATTGTTAGTTTAGTTGCTTCCTGTGCCGATATCGATGCTGCTTCGGCACTAGTGGCGACCTCTTGTACAGTGGCCGCAAACTGATTAATTGCTGTCGCAACCTGTTCAATTTCAGCCTGCTGCTGAGAAACACTCTCCGCTGCTCTCTGATTCGCCTCTGACAACACATTAGCATCATGCTGTAATTCTTTAGACGTTACTACGACTTCACTCACCACATGGTGTACTTGTTGTAAAAATTGATTCACGCTACTGGCAACATCACTAAGCTCATCGTTACCTTTCATATCAACTCGGCGAGTTAAGTCCCCATCCCCGTTAACCAGCTCTTTACTTACAGATGCCAACAACTGAATACGTCCCACCACATTGGTGTATAGCAACAACAAACTGCCACTCACGAATAATAGAATAAGTGCCGCCCCAACTAATAGCGCATACCTTGATAGCGAGAGCTGTTCATTAAGTTGTTTACTCATACTTTTTGTTAAATTCAAGTAAGCCTGATTTAAGACATCAAGAGCCTTCAGCGCCGGAGCATCATTAATTTTCACAGCTGCATCAATGTCGTGTGTATTGTAGCCATTACTGTACATATTGGCAGCCTGTTGAGCAGCATCACGGTAGGCGGTAGCAACTGAGAATATGAGCTCTAGCGCTTTTTGCTCCTCCGCACTGAGTTGAGACAAATTACGGTAAGCAGTAGTTTGAGTTGATAGCTGCTGATAATTATTCTCTACTCGGGGTAAGTACTTATCATCCCCTCGTAGTACATAATTCTTAAAATTATGGATCATTCCACCATAGCCAAAATGTGCTTTCATTGCTTGTAAATGAGTTTGTCGGGATACTATCTCAACCTGGTAGCTATTCCAATTTTGGTTAATCAATCTTAAATTGAATATAGAAAGTACAGCCAATGAGCTAACGAGAATAACCAACGTCAGAAAGAAGAATGTGAACTTACCTTTAATCGTTAAAGAAAAAATAGAATATTTACGGACCTCTGCTGCGTGTTCCGATCCATGGCTACGTGCAATCATCATTCACCCACTCAAGTTACCATTCGGTATTATGCAATAAGTATAGGAGCAACCAATTGCATTGCTTTCAATTCTGGGGGCTATTTGATCGAAATCAAATATTGTGGAAAGACGGTGAGATCATTATTCGGAAGCAAAGCCTACTGTATAAACCCAAGCAACCTCAAAGTCTCACCAGAAGGGCGATTTTCTTGAGGACAATTAAACAAAAAAAGCTGCATGGTATATAAATACCATGCAGCCACTCACGTCTTTAACGGTATATATCAACTACTTTCGTAACCCATTCAGCTTTATCTGTGCAATGCCAAAGATAGAGTCAAGATCATAATTACCATGCTCTGTTAGCATGCCGGTTTTCATTCCCATAAGAATTTCGATTGCTTCTTTAACATGGCTAATTGCCCATATCTGGAAACTACCTTTTTCTACTGCCTCAACAATATCCTTACGTAACATCAAATTATGCGCGTTCGATGCTGGGATAATTACCCCTTGAGTTGGTTTGCGCCCTTTAATTGCACACACATCAAAGAAGCCTTCGATTTTCTCATTAACGCCTCCAATTGGCTGCGCATCACCAAACTGGTTCATTGAACCGGTAATCGCCACATCTTGACGAATCGGTTGTTGAGAAAACGCAGAAACAATGGCACACAATTCAGCCATTGAAGCACTATCGCCATCAACGCCACCGTACGACTGCTCAAACGTTAAATGCGTAGTTAATGGGATTTTAGATGTTCTACCAAACACTGATGATAAGTAAGCAGATAGGATCATCACCCCTTTTGAGTGAATACTTCCCCCTAATTCAACTTTACGTTCAATGTCGAAAACATCGCCTTCGCCAAATGCAGTGGTCGCCGTAATTCGATTAGGTGACCCAAACTGATAGTCTGACGTCGCTATAACGGCCAATGCATTAACTTGCCCAACAGACGCACCTTCAGTATCAAGCAACGTAGTACCCGTAACGAAACTGTGCATGACGTGATCTTTTAAACGACTCACGCGCTTTTCTTGATTCTGTAGTGCTTGTTCAACGTGATGCGTTCGGATCATCGTGGCATTCGACGATCGCGCACAATAATTGGTTTCACGGAGTAAGTTCGCAATATCGGCGGAATGCAGAGATAATTTATTCTGATCATCAGCCCGGCGAGAACTGTATTCAATCACACGTGCAATCGCTTTGCGGTCGCAATGCAACATATTGTTATCGTGAACAATGCTAGAAATAAAGCGCGCATAGTGCTCTTCCGATTCATCGGTACGCACCATCTCATCTTCAAAATCAGCCGTCACACGAAACAGTTCACTAAATTCTGGATCATAATGCTGTAGCAACTGATATGTCTGGTAATCACCAAACAAGATGATTTTTACGTCTAACGGTATCGGTTCGGGATCCAGAGAAATTGTGCCAGAAAGTGTTACTTCACGTTCTAGTGAACTTAAATTCAATTTACGAGAACGAAGTGCACGCTTCAAGCCATCCCATACATACGGACGCTCAAGCACTTTCACCGCATCCATCATTAACACGCCACCATTTGCACGATGCAAACTACCGGAGCGGATCAATGAGAAATCAGTAAACACGGTACCTTTAAAAGTCGCATTTTCAACATAACCAAAAATAGCGTGATAATTTGGATTTTCTTCAACCACGATCGGAAATTTATTGTCATCTTGACTGACGAGCACATTCACTTGATAGCGGCGTGGCATTTTCTTGTCTAATGCAGCGTAGGCTAATGCGACTTGCTCTTCGTTTTCCTCTAAAAAGATATCCAAATTCTCAAGAATATCTTTTTCCAATGCCACTAAATGGTGCTTAACCTCTGAGTGACGTTGGTACTTGTCTTTTAATTCTTTGATCGAATGCACGATAACTTCAGAAGCTATTTCTTCGTTCAGCTTCTGCTGCTTATCGGTATAGTTTTCTTCCCACTCTGTTAGCTGACGAACAATGCCACGCAATTTCGCTTCAAACTGATTGATATTCTCGTCAAACTGGTTTCTTTCTTCTTCAGTTAATTGATCAAACGTTTCTTCGGTGTGTAACTCTTCACCATTCATAGCAACTAATTGATAATCACCCTGCGTGGTTAGCGATAGGCTGATACTCTTTTCTTTAGCCTGCTTCGTTAAATTAGCGAGAGCACCCTCTTGCTTTTCAGCCAGCTGATTTTTAAGCGTTTCAGCTCGGGAATAATACATTTCATTATCAAAAGCGAGTGGCATGCCTTTGACTAAACGTTGCATGAGTTTTTCAATGTCTTTTTTAAATTGAGTTCCAGTACCTGCAGGTAACCTCAGAACCTTCGGGCTACGGGTTTCCTCAAAGTTAACCACATAACACCAATCATATAGGCTACTTTCTTTATCATTCGGCTCATGACGATTTAGATAACGCATCACCATCGTACGTTTACCTAGGCCATTTCGACCTATCGCATAGATGTTATAGCCTTTCTCTTTAATCGACATAGCAAACTCAACCGCCTGCTGCGCCCTTTCTTGGCCCACAATTTCATCTAATGGTGTTAAATGCTTCGTCGATTTGCAATCCGCATCCAACCCATTTAATTCAGATACTCGATACAGCTTGTCACTGCTTAGGGGTTTAATTGGCATATGCGTCCCTCTTATATGACAGTTATCACTCTAGTGTAGTCAGGAAATTATTATATTTTAGTGACTTAACTAACGTTTAATTACTTGAATATATGTGATTTCATGCTTATCGCTTACTTAATAAACAATACACTTAGCAATAAAAGTCATATCCATTAAACAGAATGGAGGAAAAGCAGAAATCAAAGAGGGGAGCTTTATACTAAAACGGATCAGAAAACCGAGTAAATCAACGATAGTTCACATGTGATTGCATATGTAATTTTGCAACAAAATATAACAGCTAAAATTTCTCCAATAATTTCATGATGTGAATTAAATATGGAAAGCGATCTGCATCACTAAACACATCTACTATTTAAAAGGAAAATAACACAAGTGTGATCGGTATCACTAAGAGTTAGAAATGAAAATACTTGCAAATGAGACCTAAAGCCTAAGTATTTAATTGACATTTTAAAAACAAAAGCAATGTAACTCACTTACAAAGGGTGGTTGTGATAGCTATCACACTATAAATTGGTAGACCACAATATTAATTAGACCCAAGTCACAAAAAACCCGTTATCAGTTCTAATTTCAATATCTATGGTAAATTAATTGGGTACTAAGCAATCGACGGTTTTGGCGAACCGTTACTTACAACAGAATATAAAAATAGAACATCAAACGGGGAATCCTAATGATATCACCAGATGCAAAGATCAAGGTACAAAATTTTGGTCGCTTCTTATCGAATATGGTAATGCCTAATATCGGTGCGTTCATCGCATGGGGCTTTATCACTGCTTTATTCATTCCAACAGGCTGGTTTCCAAACGAAGAATTAGCGAAACTTGTTGGCCCTATGATTACGTATTTGTTACCGCTTCTAATCGGTTATACCGGTGGTAAATTAGTGGGCGGTGACCGTGGTGCGGTTGTCGGTGCCATTACTACAATTGGTGTTATCGTCGGTACTGATATCCCAATGTTTATGGGTGCTATGATGGTCGGCCCTATGGGCGGCTGGGCAATCAAGAAGTTCGATAACTGGGTCGACGGTAAAGTAAAAAGCGGTTTCGAGATGTTAGTAAACAACTTCTCTGCCGGTATTGTGGGCATGATCTGCGCAATTATCGCGTTCTACATGATTGGTCCATTTGTAAAGGTACTATCAGGTGGCTTGGCTGGCGGTGTTAACTTCCTTGTAGAAGCAGGTTTATTACCTTTAACGTCAATCTTTGTTGAACCAGCAAAAATCCTATTCCTAAACAACGCGATTAACCACGGTATCTTCTCGCCGTTAGGTATTCAACAAGCTAGTGAAACTGGCCAATCAATCTTCTTCTTGATTGAAGCGAACCCGGGGCCAGGTCTTGGTGTTCTGCTTGCTTACACAGTTTTCGGTCGCGGTACGGCGAAACAAACTGCTGGTGGCGCATCTATCATCCACTTCTTCGGTGGTATTCACGAGATTTACTTCCCGTACATCCTGATGAATCCACGTTTGATTCTAGCGGTAATTGCTGGCGGTATGACGGGTGTATTCACACTTACATTATTCAACGCGGGCATTGTTTCACCAGCCTCTCCTGGTTCAATATTTGCCATCTTATTGATGACACCTAAAGCATCATTTGTGGGTGTGATTCTTTCAGTAATCGCTTCAACAGCGGTTTCATTCTCTGTTGCTGCACTGCTAATGAAAACTCAAAACACAACAGATGAAGACGACGATACAACTCTTGCTTCTGCAACTTCGAAAATGAAGGGTATGAAAGCAGGCTCTAAAGGCAATTCGGCAGAAGTAACAGCTGAAGATAAAAGCAATATTAATATGGCTAACGTACGCAACATCATTGTTGCTTGCGATGCCGGCATGGGATCGAGTGCAATGGGTGCAAGCCTGCTGCGTAAGAAGGTTCAAGATGCTGGACTCAACATTAGCGTAACGAACAGTGCCATTAATAGCTTGCCGCAAGAGGTAGATATCGTGATTACTCATAAAGATTTAACAGACCGTGCTCGTAAACATGCAGCGAATGCAAAACACATTTCGCTAACAAACTTCCTAGACAGCCAAATCTACAACGATTTAGTAACGAGCATTGTGGCAGCAAACAGCCCTGACGCAGCAAACGACTCAGCAATAGTAAAAGTATCACCTGTTGCGGCAAACGAAGATAGTTTTGAGCCACAAGAGAAGCAAGTATTCCAAATTCAAGCTGAGAATATTCACCTTGGATGTACTGCAACCACAAAAGAACAAGCGATAAAATATGCTGGCGAGCAACTGGTTAAAATGGGTTATGCAGAACCAGACTACGTAGACGCAATGTTCGACCGTGAAAAACTCGTATCAACATACCTAGGTGAATCTATCGCGGTTCCACACGGTACTGTTGAAGCAAAAGACCGTGTAATCAAAACCGGTATCGTAATTTGTCAGTACCCTGCAGGTGTTCTATTCAGCGATGATGAAGACGACCTAGCAAAGCTGGTAATTGGTATTGCAGCGAAGAACGATGAACACATTCAAGTCATAACTACCATCACCAATGCACTCGACGATCCAGATGCTATCGAGCGTCTAACTAGCACTACAGATGTCAACGAAGTGCTAAGTATTCTTGCTGGCCAAAAAGCCGCTTAATACGCTGAGTGAACCCGAGGTTAGATGCCCAGTCTAGCCTCACCCCATTCTTAAATTACTTTTTAAAATTAGTTATTGGTAGGTATAGATTATGAAAGCAGTTCATTTTGGCGCAGGTAATATCGGTCGTGGTTTTATTGGTAAATTACTTTCAGATGCAAATGTAGCAGTTACATTTGCAGACGTTGATAAACCACTTGTTGATCAATTAAGTCATGATCAATCTTATAAAGTAAAAGTAGTTGGCAGCCAATGCCAAGTCGACACAGTCACCCACGTAACAGCTGTTAACTCAGCAAGCCAAGACGTTATCGACCGTATTGTGTACACAGATTTAGTGACTACGGCTGTTGGACCTAACGTACTTGATATCATTGCGAAAACAATCGCAACAGGTCTTACACAGCGCTTTGAGGCAAACAATGAGAAATCATTAAACATCATTGCTTGTGAGAACATGGTACGTGGTACAACACACCTAAAAAATGAAGTATATACACACCTTGATGAGCAATATCACGCTCGTGCAGACGCGTTAGTTGGCTTCGTTGATTCTGCAGTAGACCGTATCGTTCCACCTTCAGAAGCAGCGAATGACCCACTAGAGGTTACCGTTGAAAGCTTCAGCGAGTGGATCGTTGATAAGCAGCAATTCAAAGGTGATATCCCTGTAATTGAAGGGATGGAAATGACTGACAATTTGATGGCATTCGTTGAGCGTAAATTATTTACTCTTAACACTGGCCATATTATGACAGCTTACCTAGGCGCACTAAAAGGTCATGAAACCGTACGTGATGCCATTGAAGATAATGAGATTCGCGAGCAAGTTAAAGCCGCGATGCAAGAAAGTGGTGAAGTATTAATTAAACGTTATGGTTTTGACCGTGAAGTGCACAATGCCTACATTGAAAAAATTCTAGGTCGCTTCGCAAATCCTTATTTACGAGACGAAATTGACCGTGTTGGTCGTCAGCCAATTCGTAAACTAGGAAAAAATGATAGATTAATCAAACCATTACTAGGTACAATTGAATACGGAACAGAAAACAAAACCTTACTTAAAGGTATTGCTGCTGCATTTATGTACACCAATGAATCAGATCCACAGGCCGTCGAGCTACAAACTTCGTTAAAAGAGAAAGGCCTTCGCCCAACATTGGCGCATTACACAGGTATCGACGCTGACAGCAAGGAAGCGAAGACTATTGAAACTATTTTTCTACAATTGAGCTGATTACTCATCGTGATTAAGTGAATAAATTCACTCAAAATCCAAATGTGGAAAGACTTGGAAGGGCAATAACTGCCCTTCCCTGTTACGAAAGAGAATACACAGGTTATGGCACAAAGTGACCAAGAGTCAGACATCCTTGAACGATTAAGTGATACATCTAATGTGCGCGGTTTCATTATCACTTCTGTCGAAGTATTTGAAGAAGCTGTCGATAGCTTAATCCAGCGTATATTTCGTAAAGACGATTTCGCAGTTAAGTCTGTGGTCGGTCCTTTACTGGATAACTCTGGCCCCTTAGGTGAAATAACGGTTCGCCTTAAGCTATTGCTGGGTTTAGGTGTTGTTTCACACAACATTTACCAAGATATCGATGCTTTTCTTAAACTGCGTGATTTTCTTAACAGCGATGGTAGCGATTACTGTTTTACTGACCCCAAAATATTACAACCCATCAAAAAAATGCATGCGGTACAAAATATGGGAGTGGTACAACTTGAAATCGCCTCGCCAGGTGACGATGTCGACCTTATTTTTTATCAAATGCAGTTAGCTCGTCAAGAGCAGATCATCAAGTCGGCGCTTGCTCTTGCAATTGCTGGCATCTGTAATGAACTTGGTCGTGATAGTCCATTTTGATTCTGAACTCCATGGATGGTTTTTCCGAATAGCACCCTCTTTCATACCCTTGCCCCCTACCGCTAAAGCCTTAAGCGCATATAATTAAGCGTAAACCGTTACCGTTTGTGAGTCTAAAATGTGAAAACCTCACAATAAGATCGCTTTTTTGTTTTAAATCATTGGCACTGATTCGAAACTTATTTTACAATGCAAATAATGATTTGAAATTTAATAATTCTGTTTATAGAGGTATCAAAGTGAGATTAATTCCATTAAGCAATGCTGCTCAAGTTGGCGCATGGGCTGCTCGTCATATCGTTAAGCGTATCAATGATTTTAATCCAACAGCAGATCGCCCTTTTGTGCTGGGTTTACCTACAGGCAGCACACCTCTATCGACTTATAAAGCATTAATCGAACTGCACAAAGCAGGCGAAGTCAGCTTTGAAAATGTTGTAACATTCAACATGGACGAATACGTAGGCATTGACCCAAACCACCCAGAATCGTACCGCACATTCATGCACACTAATTTCTTCAATCACGTTGATATTAAAGAAGAAAACATCAACCTATTAGATGGCCAAACTGATGACATCGATGGTCACTGTAAAGAATACGAAGATAAGATTAAGTCTTACGGTAAAATCAACTTATTCATGGGTGGCGTAGGCAACGATGGTCACATCGCATTTAATGAACCTGCATCATCTCTATCTTCTCGTACACGTATTAAAACACTGACTGAAGATACTCGTATTGCAAACTCTCGCTTCTTCGGTGGCGACATGACACAAGTGCCTAAGTACGCGCTGACTATTGGTGTTGCAACACTATTAGATGCTGAAGAAGTGATGATTCTAATTCAGGGTCATAATAAATCACTTGCTCTTCAAGCAGCAATTGAAGGTAGCGTAAACCACATGTGGACGGTATCTGCGCTTCAACTTCACACTAAAGCGGTTATGGTGGCAGACGAAGCAGCACAACAAGAGCTTAAAGTGAAAACAGTGAAGTACTTTAAAGAGCTAGAAGCTGAGAATATCAAAGGCTTATAAGCTTTATTTTCTACAATAAAAAAGCCGCATGATGCGGCTTTTTTTATACCGTTACAACCTCAAGTCCCCGCTCAGAAAGATCTTGAGTACTACTGATAGGAAAACGTCTATCGGTAATCACTTTCTCGAAACTGTCGATATAAACCAAACACACTCAACTCCATACCAAAACTGCGGAGTAAAACGCGTCAACTTGATGTTTTTATAGTAGTTGTGTTTAGTACGGTAGTTTATCCGGTTCGATGCCAATAAAATCAGGTTGGATATACTCGGAAAACCGAACAGCTTTGATTGTAGATGCACCAGTGAGCAAGGCTTTACAGACTCTGTGCATTCCGTCCATTATTCTACCTTCTCTGCACATGATGATTGGATAGCTTAAGTCTGCCTTATTAATTAAGTCAGCATGTTCTAACACATTTCGGCATATCGGCCTCGCTCCACCCAAGTCATACCAAAATTCTTCATCAAGCTCTTGAATATCAGTTAGCGGAACATTTATTACTTGCAGCCCTTTCGATAACTCAATAAGACGGAAGACATCCCATGACATCAAACCTTCTGATGGGTTTCTAAAATGGTATTGCTGTCTCATGTATTCTCCCTGCTACATAACATGAATTAGACGCGCAGTAGAAGCAACACCTAGTACATTGCCTTTTTCAGTGGCCATTTCAAAAAGTGTTTTGTTCACTACGGATTCCCTATCGTTGTAATACGTCAAAGCCAAATTTTCAGCTATTGAAAACAATAGAAAATACTATACTGCGGTTCATACTTTTAACTGTGCGTACCTGAAGCTGCACGCGATCTTACTTTGATTGACTCTAATCTAATAAATCAGCGCACTTCATTATTTAACATGAGGGTATGATTATGGTGGGATTCTAACCGTTACCAACATTCGATAACGGTTAGTTTTATCAGCCTAATAGCCATTTTCTTTTTACAGCAAACCTTCTACACGTGCCTGTTGCAAAACAATTGGGTCAACCGCTGCATATGCTGCATCCCATAGTAAACCGATATACATTCTCTCCTTCCCTGTTGCTTGGCGTTCTAACCGATCAAGCTTACGCAACCCATCCAAGCTTAACGGTTGGGTAAATAACGCTTTAGCTTTTTCAAGTATTTCCATGTGCCTATCTCCAGCAATACATAATTGAGAAGCGATCTGATTTTACTCAGCCAGCTGATCAATTAAGTATCATGGAAGCACTAACGTGAAACATAACATGTACCTATACATCAAACTGTAGCACATGATTTATACTGATTTTTCATGTGGTTACAATCTACACAACCATTATAGGATCAAGTCAATCTTTCTGCTTAAATCATTGCGTGATTCAAACCGCAACTACTGAATGATTATGCATACTTCACCCAGCCGTCGTCCAAGGCTGTATATCGTTAAAAAGCAGACTTAGTTTACTTTTGTTTCAGTAAATTAGGTGGTAAGTTTGTTTTTATCGTCATGGTAATAAACGTGTTATGACGGCGTTATATTGAAAAAATTAGTAAGAGGATTTCATGGAAGAACAGTCTCAAATCTACCTAGACACATACCTTAGCTCTCTAAGTGAATCTGAGCGTAAAAAGTATCAATCATTCAGTTCGGATTATTTCTGTGCTGATGAGCATAATGCCAATTTATGCGCTGAATTAATTCGAATCGGTCAAAAGACAGCAACTTGCAGCCTTAATTCTTGGTATGAATCAGATCAAGAACCAATGCCAACTGTTGGTCATTTACTGGTTGTCGTTGATTGGAATGGAAAGCCAATTTGTATTGTCGAAATCGACTCAGTTGAAAAGTGTAAATACAGTGAAGTAACGGCAGAATTTGCTTATGCAGAAGGTGACCGTTCACTTGAATGGTGGCGCAAAGCCCATTGGGATTTCTTCGCTAAAGAGTGCATTGAGTTAGATATTGAGCCAAATGAAAATATGGTACTTGTTTTAGAACAATTCCATGTGGTTCATCAATAAGTAAAAATGAGTCAGCCTTAATTGGCTGACTTATAATCACTTTGTTAATGCACATCCCTACGGGCGAACATCGAACTGAATATCAGTAAGATATTGATCAACTACATATGACCATAAGTGCCCATACTTGTAGAACACATCATGTCCTGATACGTTCTTACCTAGTTGATAGAATTTAAAGTCTACGTTACCTCCTGACTTTTCATACGATCTAGCGAACGACTCAATTGTTGTGTCAGAATAATAAGAGTCACTGCGGCCATAAATAAACAAGGCTGGTGCTTTAAACGTACTTCCTGCATTTTCAAATATCGGAATATTCATGGAGGTATTGTTGTTATTACAGCTATCGTCGACCCATCCCCCCGAAAAATTTATAACACCTGAAAAGGCGTCGGGATGTTCTGAGGCATAAGCTAAAGAAAGAATACCTCCTCTAGAGTTTCCCGTTAACAATACCTTTTCTTTATCTACCCACGGCTGATTCAATAGATAATCATATGATGCATCTAACGATTGCATTGCATAGTCTAAGCCTTCTTCAATCCCTTTAGGATCACAGGTGTAACGTTCTTTGTAACTTCCTTCTGATTGGCCTCTACCTCTTCGCATTGGAATTAACAGAGCAATATTCTTGTTGACTAGGTATTCTCCAAACCCCCAAGGATTAATTGTATGATCCTCTGGGATAACATTAGGGCCAGTTGACCCGTGATTAAAAATGACTGTTGGAAAAGGGCCTTCCCCCTCAGGCTTATACAAGGTAGCTTCCAAGTTAATGTTGCTATTCCATAATAAACCTTCATCTTTCATTGGTATCTGGACGCTCTGTCCAACGTTATTTGCTAATGCGCTATTAGCAATAGTTAAGCAAACTGCTCCTACAATAAAGACATTTTTAATAGCCGCCATTTTAGCTTCCACACAGGTAAAGTATTGCTTTTAAAATACTAACTATCTATGTTTACGCAGTTTGTGACCAACAATCATGTTTGAATTATTTTTTGAGTCTATTTAAGTTACCTTTTTATTTGAAATTCCGTTTGTACGAATCTTATTTACATTTAAATTCATTAAGTGGCGGAGTACACATCGAAATATCACTTTTTTTATACCCGACAAATTACTACCATGTACTGAATAGAAGTCTTCTGGCTGAGTGAATACGCCAAAGTCATCAGCAATCCCTTCACTCTGTATATAGGTATCTTTCCCTTTCCAATCAACCTCAGGATTAGACAAGCATTTGGTTGCAATTGCGTAGCCTGAAAACGAATCACTTTGTTCGGCAAATTGCTTTTGAACTTGCTTTAAGTAATCTTTATCTAAGATATACCCTTCCAAGTTAATCCAACGCCCATCGTGATAAACTTCCACCCAGCTATGAATGATGCGAGCTGGAGCGACCTTAAAAAGGTAGTTCGGGATTGCCCCTCGCTGTAACTCATTATAAATAGTAAAACCGTGAAAACGAGTAGCAATACCTACAGCACGGAGCAGCGCCATTAATAACGTTCCTTTAGTATTACATTGCCCGTAACCATCTTTTAATACTTGGCTAGCTGCCAAACGGTCATCTTTGTTATAACCGAAACGAACCTCATCTCTTACATAGTTATAAATTGCACCAATAGCAGCGAATTCCGACAGTTTTTTCCACTCTCTTCTCTCAACCAAGTTTTGAATATACGGGTGCATGAAATCCAGCATTGACGTTTCTTGTCGACAATCTTTTGATAATTCACTCATGGGTAACTCCTTTCATCGAATATGTGAAAAGAGTAACCAATGAGCCGAGCTAAAAATTGAATAAACTGGCTAACTTTTTTTAAAAATAGCGTTTGCTTGCCGAATGGTCATTCCAAATGTTTTTCGAAAAGTACGGCTTAAATGCGCACTATCAGAAAAGCCTGCCAGGTGAGCAGCATCTGTCGCAGACTCTCCGTTTAATATTGCTCTTACAGCACACATCATTCGGCACCATAGCAAATATGGTCGCCAAGGAATGCCCAGCTCTTGGCTAAATAAGTGAAGAAAGCGGCTCTCCGATAGAGCAAGTTTTTGAGCAACATCAGACGCCCGCCAATTGCTAGGTTTAAGGCATTTCCCATCTAAGCATTGGTTGAGTTCATGTAATAACTTTTTAATGCGATGATCTGCAATCTGACTTTCATTTATGAGAGGAAATTGATTTGAAAGCGCTAAACTGTCAAATAAAGGGGAAAGTAGTACAGTTAAATCATCAATGTATTCTGTATGTTTAATAGTGGGTAAAGGTACTTTAAATACTTTTGAAGGTTGCCCTGCCAATTTCTTAGATAGCTCCCCCCCTAATTCGCTAGTGGGCTCGACCAACAAGATCCAACCCTCATCAATTTGTAGCTGGTGCTCGACGTTAGAATCGATAATTACTGGTGTCGATATTTCATTATTATCTAGTTTGCAGCCATAGCCATTTCTAGGCCACGCCAGTTGAATCGTATGGTGACGATGAGGGGAAGCATCTATAGATGAACCATATATGACAACTATACCTGCTTTGAACCAAACATTAGACTTCATCACTTCTCGTTTCTCTAAAAACTTTATGTTATTCAAATATTCGACTGTAGTTATCTAGTTTGATTGTACTATTATCTTATTCCTTTCAGAGCCATAATTCGGTTAAACCATCATTAGATTAAGCTATTTTTCAAACGGAAATATGGTGCAAACACACATATAGCCTGCACCATAAGCTGACATGAATTTTACGGCTTTATCATTTCAGTATCATCAATTGCAGCTTTCAATAAATAGCTTAGCTAGCGTCATCAAGCACTTGCTGAATCGACTGAATGAATGTTTCAGGATCTTGCGCCCCAGAAATTAGATATTTCTGATCCAATACAATCGAAGGGACAGACTGAATACCACTATTTGTCCAAGTTTGTTGATTCATTTTCACATCATCAGTAAAACGTTCATCGGTTAATACCGCGCGTGCTTCTTCGCCATCAAGTCCTACTTGCATTGCAGTCGTCACCAGTAATTCAATATCACTCGGATCTTTCTGCTCAGTAAAATAGGCATTAAACAAAGCTAACTTTAATGCATGCTGCCTACCCTGCTTTGCAGCCCAATGTAATAACTGATGCGCTTTAAATGTGTTATAGATTTTAAATTCTGGGGTGAAGTTGAACGTAAAGCCTAAAGACTCCCCGATCTGAATCAGGTTTTCACGGTTAGCTTGGCTTTGCTCTGAAGTTAACCCGTATTTCTTGGCTAGGTGTTCGCCTAAATTCTCCCCATCACTTTGCATGTCAGGGTTAATTTGGAAAGGTTGCCAATACAGCTCTACATTTATCTTTCCTTCAAATGCACCAAGTGCTTCTTCAAGGCGTCTATAGCCAATAATACACCATGGACATACAACATCAGAGACGATATCGATACGAATATTACGGAGCTTTGACATGAAAACCTCTTTTACATTCTTATTTTATCAAATAGATCGGCACTCTCTGTGAGTGCTCAATAACATCCTAACATTAATCGTTGTGATCATATGCTGTTTATAACGCGAGTAACCGCAGCGTTAGTCACGTTTAATGCGCCGATTTGTGGCTATTTCTTACATTCATTATCTGCAAAAAAAGAGTAGCAATGGCTGATAAAGCAATACCAAATAGAATGACTGTTGAAATAGATTCGCCGTATATCAGAAATGTTAGAAGGGCGACACAAGCAGGGCTCATATAGATATACGCAGTAACACTGCTTGGGTTTAATGCTATAGATGCTTTTTGATATAAATAGGAGGTGAGTAATGTAGCGCCAATTGCCAAATAAATAATACTTAACAAACCGTTACCTTGTAGCAAATCCCACTGTAATGGAATGCCCAACGCCACTGTGGCTATCGTCATCCACAGCGTACCGCCTAAAAGCGTACAAAATGTAAGAACAATGACGTTATCTTTTCGATAAAGCAGTTTCATTACAATGGTATAACCACACATTGAGCAGACACCCAGCATGAATATCAAATCACCTTGGTTTAAAGATAACGATAACAACGAATTAAGGCTGCCATTAAATACCACCCATAGCGTACCAATTGCCCCTAAAATATAAGCAAAAAACTGTACCAAGCCGACTTTCATCTTGAACAAGAAAATACACAGCACGGCGGTTATAAAAGGCGTTAATGTATAAAGCGTGCCTGTATTTAATACCGTGGTCGTTTTTAATGCCTCGAACAAACAAATGAAGTAACCAGAATAAAAGAAACTGATCACCATGCAACGTGGCAATACACGCATTATTTGCTTACGAAATCTTGGTGTAAATAATACAACAGGCGCTAAACACAAGGTCGCAATGACGAATCGGAGTAACGTCAACGATATCGGATTAACCGTTCCGGTTAGATTACTCGAGGCAAGAAAAGAGCCCGCAATCAAGATAGTCGCAAGTATTACCATACAGTGAGCTTTAATCGTTTTCATTCTTCTACCCAGTGCTGTGAAGTAACAATAATAGCAAAAAAAATTGTGATGAATTTGTGAGAATTTCGCGAGATGCTTGTCAGATTTATCCGTCATGCTTTAAACATCACCAATAACATGATGGACACGATGATGAAAACAACAATGCACTTACCCTCTGTAATAAAAGCCTCTTTGATCAGTACCTCTATTTTATGTTCTGCGGGCTTACAGGCGGCAGAGCTTGATATTTCAGTAACCAACGCAACAAAAGGGATTTACTTTACGCCACTGCTTATTGCTGCACACAGTGCTGATGTCCATTTATTTGAATCAGGCACTAACGCATCGGCAGAACTGAAAGCAATGGCGGAAGGCGGTGATATTTCAGGTTTATCCTCTTTAGCCAGTAATGCAGGAGCTGTCGTTATAGAGAACCCCGCAAGTGGCATACTTAATCCCGGTGTTGCGGCGACAACATCCATAAGTACTGGCAACCTAGATCGGCTCTCGGTCACTGCCATGTTATTGCCCACTAATGATGGTTTTGTCGGGCTTGATAGCTGGGTTATTCCATCGACACCAGGCACCTACAAGATTTACTTAAATAGCTACGATGCAGGAACAGAAGCGAACGACGAATTAGCAGCAAGCATGCCTAATCCCCCATTTATCACGTTTGGTACAGGCGGTACTGGTGTCGAAACCACAGTCACCAATGACAAAGTACATATTCACCCCGGCAACCTTGGTGATACCAATCCAACAGGGGGGGTAAGCGACATTAATAGCAGCGCATACCGTTGGTTAAATCCAGTCGCGATAATGACTGTAACAGTTAAATAAGGAGGCTGATATGAAATTCCGTCTGATAGCAATTGCAGCCAGTGTAAGCCTGCTAGTAGGTTGTCCCGACAACGACAATAATGGAGACACTACGCAAACAACCCGTAGCTATACAGTTACCGTTAAAAACCTTACACCCAATCAACCGCTTTCTCCGCTGGCAGTATTAGCGCATAACGACCAATATCGTCTATTTTCAGTGGGTGAGGCAGCAAGTGATGGCCTAGAAATATTAGCTGAAAGTGGTGACAACTCATCGGTACTTGCTGAAAAAGAAACAAACACCAATGTCGGTTATAGCTTCTCTGGTACAGGGGTTGTATTACCAGGTAACAGCGACACCATTACTTTTACAATTGATCCAACCCAAGCTAGCTTAATCTCTGTCGCCAGCATGCTGGTAAACACCAATGATGGTTTTGTGGGAGAAACCCAATTAGATCTTACATCGCTAGCTGTTGGGGCAAGTTTGAATATGAACATGGCGGTTTGGGATTCAGGCACAGAAAACAATGATGAATCTGCGGCAAGCATACCGGGGCCAGCTGCCGGTGGTGAAGGTTTCAACAGTGCACGTGACGACAATAACCGCGTTTCATTCCATGCTGGTGTTATTAGCCTTGATGATGGGCTAGCAACCTCTGTATTAAACGCAACCCATCGATTCTTAAACCCAGGCGCACGATTAAGTATTACTCGGACAGAATAGTTGTGACATAAAGCACTTGTTGAATAAAGCACTTTTGAATCGAATAATTTTTGCTATTCAATGAAAGAATTCTTTCCCTATCCGGTCAGTTACACCAGAAGATAAAAACGGTGTAACTGCCATTCTAAAACACGACGAGAACATCATGTCGTGCGAATAGTCGGGGAAAGATCATGTTAAATACAACAGCAGCAAAGATAACTACAACAACCCAAATAATTGCACCATCTAATATCTTAATTGTTGAAGATGATAACGATCTTGCCGAGCTGATAGGCATGCACTTAACACTGCAAAATCATCAGGTTGTTCGTGCAACCACCATATCTAAAGCCGATAAATTAATTAAAGATAACCACTTTTCATTAGTGATTCTAGATAGAGGGCTCGACGATGGTGACGGTTTAACACTTTGCCACGCACTGCGCCAGCATGAAAATTGGACACCAGTACTGATGCTAACAGCTAGAGATAGTGAAAAAGACAAAGTCGAAGGCTTAGAATCTGGGGCAGATGACTATTTAACGAAACCTTTTAGCGTTCTTGAGTTTCAAGCAAGAGTAAGAGCTATTTTACGTAGAGAGAGCCACAACGAATCATCAAGTTCAAGCCAACGAATACAACAGACTGAATCAGAGAATACGCTAGATAACCAAGAGCCTGTTTTACATTTTGATGGGTTAGCCATTAAGCCACAGTCTCACCAAGTTGAAGTGAACCAGCAGCCGATTAATCTAACAGCAACGGAATTCACCTTGCTGTGCTTTTTAGCAAAAAGACCAGGCCGGGTTTATAGCAAAGATGAACTGCTTGCACAGGTTTGGCATACCGACTTTTCTGGCTATCACCATACAGTTTGTAGCACAGTAAACCGGCTAAGAACGAAGCTAGAAACCAGCCACGCTGGGCATAAGTATATTCATACTATTTGGGGGGTTGGCTATAAGTTTCAGGCGGTTTAATTGTGCTATCTAACAATTGCACTATCGGCATAACAAAGGAAGGATCACCATGAATTTCAAACTACGTTTATTGCTGCTAACGTGTGTGTGGTTTTCTCTTTCTGCCTTACTGATTGGCTCATTGTTTTATCAACAACAAGCAACAACAGAGCAGCGAACCCTGCAACGTTTACATCATGAATTAGCCGCTCATATGCGAGATGATAATCCGTTAATGGAAGGCACAAACTACAATCCAGAAGCACTCAAATCCATTTTTCATACCTTGATGTTACTAGGTCCTGATTTTGAAATTTACTTTCTTGATCAACAAGGTAATATCCGCAGCCATGCCGCCCCTGAAGGTAAAGTACAGATGGGGAAAGTTAGCCTTCTTCCTATCAAGCAATTTTTGGCTGAAACGCCATTTCCCATTCTAGGCGACGATCCTCGCTTACCCGAACAACAGAAAGTCTTTTCAGTCGCACCTATTAGCCAATTTGGTTCAATAATTGGTTATTTATATGTAGTCATTGGTAGTGAGAAACACAGCTTGCTAACAGCACAAGAAAGTTACGGCCCAATGGTAATGGTGCTTATAGCCTCGCTGGTTTTACTCGTAGGGTTTAGCGTGGTCACTTACTTCATGGTCAAACGTACACTGCTAACCCCAATGGAAACAGTTACCCGTCGTTTACGTTTACAAGCCAAAGATAACTTCCGTTTACAGCCTGATTTTTTACAGCAAGTACCTGAATTACAGCCTATTACGATACAGTTTTATCAAATGGCACAATATATTCAGCAGCAATTTCTTCAATTACAGCAACAAGAAACATTCCGCCATGAAATGCTAATGCAACTTAGCCATGATTTAAAAACCCCGTTATCAAGCGTATTAGGTTATTTAGAAACATGGCAACTACAGGCTGAAAAGCCAAACCCTTTGATTGATACAGCCCACCGTAATGCTCAAAAACTGGCAGAACAATTGCACCACCAATTACAACTTGCAAGAGATAAAAAGCCTGAGCCCGCCCCGCATTTTGAATCGGTCAAACTGGCAGATATTATCTACGAAACAGCAGAAAGCGTTGCTATCGATGCACAAAAGAAGCATCTATCACTTAATTTAAATATTGCTAACATTGCACCAATAACCGGTGATAAGCAGCTACTGTCACGACTCTTTTCTAATTTATTAGAAAATGCGATTCGCCATGCCCCCAGTCACTCCGCCATCGAATTAACTGTTTTCCAACCCAGCAAAAACGATCGGTATAATCAGATTGAGGTCAATATCAGTAATCGTATTGATCACAATGCCCCTTCGGGATCATTAGGCTTAGGCACAAGAATCATTCAATCGATTCTAATGCTACACAATAGCCAATTACTCACGCAGAAAAAACACGATGTATTCCAGCAATCCTTCATTTTCCGAATTTGCCACTGACTTTCGTTTTATACCATTCTAGATAAGTAAATGGTCAGATAATTGCGCAGGAAAAATTGATAATAACAAGGCAGAAATTGAAGTAACTAGTTATTCTAATTATAAAATTTCTGCCTTGTTATTAGCAGTTTTAACCAGCAAGAATGATCAGGTATTTGTCTAGATTGGTATTACTAATACTCTATAAGATAAAAAAAACCATTATCATCGCAGTGAAAGCAGATGATAATGGGCTTTTATTCGGCAGAGGCTAATTAAGCAGAAGTCGATTAAGCTGAAGCCATTGCGCCTTTACCGACACCTTCGTAAGCAACGACCTCAAGCGATTCATCACTCAATGATTGCTTCACTTCATTAGCAATATACGATGCCAATAACTCGACAGTGGTATCGGTATCAATAATTTCAGTTTCTGATTTCGCTATTGCGAGTTCGAATTCACCTTGCGGCGCAGTATAACGAAACCCAAAATAACCATCGTCGGTAATAGATGTAGCGTGTTCGCTAAGGTTTAATTCAGCCACAGAAATCATGTCTTCTTTCGTGCCTAAATAAATATCTTCCCAACGATTTGCCCATTGCTGTTCAAGTTCAGTACGGCGAGCGCCATCAACAAACAGTTCAACGGGAGAGCGATGGCCATGAGCAATACGCTGGCAGTTGCCGTCATGCTTTTTTAAACCATGACTGTAATGATAAAAAGGACCATCAATCTTTTCATGACGTAAAGTAAGCTCTAACCCTTCAACGTTATCAGGCAAGTTACCTTTAAGTACGTTATGCAGGTAAGCCGTCACAGATTCAATCGTTACTTTTTCTGCATCAATAAAGCAGTATGCTTCTTCAGGGCTATGTAAGTGAATACATTTATCACCACGCAGTAAATCTACCGTCGCATAACCTGATTTAGTGGTCGATGTCCGAATTGCAGTATTGTTGCTTGGCACAATCAAACGATGATCGACATGCTCATCAACCAAGAACTTAATTTGCTTTTTCACACGACTGAAATCAAGCAGCATACTCATTTCATTCAGTTCGCCCGACATCACCACATCAAGAATCCAACTTTCACCGACCATTCCACGCTCGTCACACAAGTATGAGGCGTCAATAACCGTAAGATCTCTGACAAATAGCTTCAAAATGAAGTCCTTATTGATAATGATTGTCGTTTATGAGGAGGGCATTATACGCGGCTGAAAGGCTGAGTAAACCGTGGTGTTATGAACACGCACTTATTAAGGCTAAATGCGTGTTACTTAAACAAAGTGGATATACCCAATATACTATTAGAAGCGGTAATTAGCCCCCAAATACGCTGAAGACAATGTACTTTGCGTTGACTGAAACTTATAGGTGTTACCACCGCTTGTCGCAGACCATTCTTTAGAGTCATCAGGCAAAACCGTATGGCGAAGCCCTAGCTCAATGGTAAATTGTTCACTGGCACGCCAAGCAACACCTGCTTGTAAACCAAAGACAAGCCCAGAGTCTTTATAACCACTAGAAAGTTCGGAATCAGATTTCGTTTTACCATAACCAAAATGTAATCCGATGAAAGGGTTTACGCTTTTATCTGTACGAAAAACACGATCAGCATTCAGTAAATGCAAGCTCGTTTTCGTCGAGTAAGATAAGGCAGAGCTAAATTGTGTGTCTGCCGAATGCTGCTCATAGCTGTAATATATACGGCTGCCACCACTAGCGCTGTATCGGCCTATAGACAAACCACCAAAGCCACTTGCATCAGGGCTTGAAGCTTCTTGAGAATCGCTGCCTAATGTCGCAATATCGGTTCCATTTAACTTACTTTTACCGGCGTTAATGCCGACAAAATAACGTGGCGAATCATCAAACCGAGGCATTGTTGCAGCTTTCGTTGTTGTATCACTCTGTACTTCCGTTGTACTTGCAACGTCAACACTATTTACCGATTCAACATCATTCGATGTATATGCCATACACGTTGAAGAAAACATGACGGGAATTAAAGCGGTAGTGATGACGGATGCGATCGTAGTTATTTTCATTCTTTAAGCCTGTATTATATAGATTCAAGCAGTTACATATCGAACGTCGTTTAATTTTATCGTAAAAAAATCATTCATACAGTGATTAAATTTAATTAAAATGTATGAAAACAATAATAATTGCACATTTTTGGCAAATTTTAATAACCCCAATCACTGTTCATCCATTCTTTCCAGTGAACCTAATCTCTTAACCATGCTAATGCTTCGAGTGGATCGTCAAAATATCTAACTTCACCCGATACAAACCAACTGCCAATTTTTGACATCACTTCTTGCCAATGCTGGTTACCGTATAAAGCCACTTTATCGAATTTCTTGCCATGCTTTAATCCAATTTTTAGATCATCCCACGCGGCTTGTAACTGCCAACCATCGAATTCAGTTCCATCGATATAAACATTCACAATAGGCACTGTTACACCTTCCAACGCTTCATCAATGATCGGGGTAATTTTTTCGTAATCAGCATGCGTTAACGTACCGATTGCTTTTATTTCCATAAAGAAGTTATTACGATCACGATCAATTTCAATGGTTAATCCGTGTAGAGCGCTCATCTTACCTCCTAAAAAACAAAAGTATTACCGCTAAGTTCATCAATAAAGTGTAGTTCGTCATTTCTACAATATTGATTTAGAGGAATAAATAGTGCTAAGGAAGCCAATCTTTGTTGCATAAAAAGATATAGATGAAATTTTACAGCTCGCTTAATGGCGAGCTGTTTGCCATTCCAGCTGAACAGCACCAGTAAAACATGCCGAACGACACTGACCGCACCCAAAACACAGTTCTTCATTTATAACGGGTAACTGCCGAGAAGAAACAGAGATCGCCAACTGTGGGCAAGCATCAGCACAGATTAGGCATTCGCCAGACAAGCGATTATTACATCCTTTCGAGAATGATGGACGTAAACCAATATCATTGTTTATTGATGATAATGCACCAGTCGAACAGGCTTTTTGGCATGCACCGCATTGTGTGCAGTGATTGTAATCTAGATTAAGCTGAGGCCGCCCATCAACCATTTCAATCACTTGCTGCGCACATGCCGTTTCACAGTAATTGCATGATTGGCATAACTGTAAAAACACACCTTCTTCTACAGCACCTGGTGGACGAGGAACAGAACGTTTTACCGATATTTCATCTGGCACCTGAACCGCTTTATTCGCACCAGAGAATAATCCTCTTAATAAGCCTCGTCGGCTTACGGAGTAATGCTCTAGACACGCCCGATAATATTTTTCGTTACGCTCGGCCATCAGAAATATAATTTATACGTTTGAGGTGTTACCTTCAATTCAACCTGAACCGCGCTTAACCACTCTTCAGTTATCTCAGCCAGTACTTTATACACATCTGTCTGACCGTGTTTCTGTACCAATGCAAGGTAATGATATGCCCACGGCAAAAGGTGTTCGGCCAACAAAGCAGTCACGATCGTTACATCGTCACATTGATCAATAATATTGGCTAAGGCTAATAGGGTTAATCCAAATTGATCTTCCGGTTCTCGCATACCTGTATCTAACAGCATATTGTGACTAGCTAAAAAGTGTCGCAAACGTAACGTAGAATCACCAAAGATCACTTGTTCACGATCTAAATAAACCGATCCCCATGGTGGCGCAGGCATTATTTCACAACCTTCAAACAATAATTGAAAATCAGCTCGTAGCGCTTCTTCATTTGTACTTTCTACTGCAGAAATAAATGCAGAAAAAGCGGTTTCATTTACGTCATCACTATTTTTAATCGCGTCTAAATATTGAATATTATTTTCATGCGCCAATGGGAAATAAAAGAAGCTGCCTAATAACTTTGCAACAATTGCGATGTTTTCCATAATTCCTCATTATTTGGACTAGATACATTTTGAGTCTACCCCAAGAACATTATAAGAAAATTGTTTTAACGCAATTTTGAATATTATTAATAACTGAATAAGAATGATTAGCAATACGTAAATGCTTGTAAAGCATCAACTTCTCTTAATAACCGTGATCTTAATCAGAGATTATACAAATATAAATACAGCCCGTTTCTCTCCCTCGTTTTTATTGATGCAAGACATAGTAAAGAGGCAACAAAACAGAAAGTATGGCTAATATAGCTCTACCACTTAAAGAGTAGAACTTAAATCATAACCGTTATTTATTAATCATATAAAAAACAATTGTGTCAGCAATAACACAGAGAATGTCGTGCTATGAAAATAAAACTGAAAGAGCTACTAGCACCTAAATTATCTCGTCGTAACTTTGTGAAAACAGGTTCCGTCTTAGGCAGTTTAGCCGCCGTAGCCAGCAGTGTTACCCTTCCATTCAAATCAAATTCCGCTTTCGCTGCAACGCCAACCGCACCAACGGAAGACAAAGTTGTATGGAGTGCTTGTACCGTAAACTGTGGCAGCCGCTGCCCATTACGTATGCATGTATCTGATGGCGAAATAAAGTGGGTTGAAACCGATAACACAGGTAATGACGAATACGGTCATCACCAAGTACGTGCTTGCTTACGTGGTCGTTCAATGCGTCGCCGCGTATATAACCCTGATCGCTTGAAATATCCAATGAAACGCGTAGGCAAGCGTGGTGAAGGTAAATTCAAACGCATTAGTTGGGATGAAGCTTTCAGTGAGATCGCAGCTTCTATTACCACTATTCGTAAAGACTACGGCAATGAAGCAATTTACTTGAATTACGGTACTGGTACTCTAGGCGGTACAGTAACCAAATCATGGCCTCCTGGCGGTAGTTTAATTGCTCGCTTGATGAACCTAAACGGTGGCTACTTAAACCATTATGGTGATTACTCAACGGCACAAATTGCCGTAGGTCTGAACTACACTTACGGTGGTTTTGCGGCAAATAACTCCCCTTCTGATTTAGAAAATACCAAGCTAATCGTACAGTTTGGTAATAACCCAGCAGAAACGCGTATGTCTGGTGGTGGTGTTATTCACCACTTCATGGAAGGCAAAGAAAAATCTAATGCTCGCATGATCGTAATCGATCCTCGCTATACCGATACCGCCGGTGGACGTGAAGATCAGTGGATCCCTATTCGTCCTGGTACAGATACTGCGTTTATTGCGGCAATGGCACATGTAATGATCAAAGAAGACTTGGTTGATCAAGCTTTCCTTGATAAATACTGTGTCGGTTATGATGGAAAAACATTACCAGCTTCAGCCCCTGCAAACAGCGATTATAAGTCTTATATTTTAGGGTTAGGCAATGATGAAGTAGAGAAAACCCCTGAGTGGGCTTCATCAATTACGGGAATTCCTGCAGACATTATTATCAAAGCAGCTCGCGAAATAGGCTCAACTAAGCCTTGTGCCATTATTCAAGGCTGGGGACTACAACGTACCGCTAATGGCGAAATTGCATCTCGTGCGATTGCAATGCTGGCCTTATTAACCGGTAATGTTGGCCTTAACGGTGGTGGTACAGGAGCACGCGAAAGCAGCTCTAGTATTCCTTTTGTTCGCTTCCCTACATTACAGAACCCAATTGAAGTATCTATCCCAATGTTCTTGTGGACTGATGCTATTTTCCGAGGTCCTGAAATGACAGCAACGGCCGATGGTATTCGCGGCAAAGAAAAACTTGATGTGCCTATTAAGTTCATCTGGAATTATGCTGGTAACTGTTTGATTAATCAGCATGCTGATATCAACCGTACTCATGACATTCTTCAAGATGAAAAAGCCTGTGAAATGATTGTGGTAATAGATAACCACATGACGTCATCTGCTAAATATGCCGATATCGTACTACCTGATTTAACCACCTCTGAGCAATCCGATTTCTGTATGGATGCATCAGCAGGCAACATGCCGTATTTCATCTTTGCATCACAAGCGATTAAACCACAATTTGAAGCAAAGAGTATTTACGATATCTGTACTGGTTTGGCACAGAAATTAGGGGTTGAAGAAACCTTTACTGAAGGTCGCGATCAAGAAGGTTGGTTACGTCACTTATACCAACTAACTCGCGAACAAGATCCATCGCTACCAACGTTCGAAGCCATGCGTGAGCAAGGTATTTATAAGCGATTTGTGAAAGAGCATTTTGTCGCTTATAAAGATTTCCGTGAAAACCCTAAAGCGAATCCGCTAAGAACACCCTCAGGTAAAATTGAAATTTACTCAGAACGCTTGGCTAGCATAGGTCAAACATGGGAATTGGATGCAGATGAAACAATCCATCCATTACCGGTTTACACACCTAATTTCGAAGGATGGGAAGCCTCTAAACAAGGTAACTACCCGCTTCAATTAACAGGTTTCCATTATAAGTCACGTACTCACTCGACGTACGGTAACGTTGATATATTAAAAGATGCCGCCAAGCAAGAGATGTGGTTGAACCCTCTTGATGCCCAAACGCGTGGGATAAAAAATGGTGATCTGATTCGTATCTTCAACGACCGTGGTGAAGTGCACATCAACGCAAAAGTCACACCACGAATGATGCCTGGTGTTGTCGCGTTAGGTGAAGGTGCTTGGTACGCCCCTGATGGACAACGTATCGATCACAGTGGCTGTATTAACGTACTGACCACTCAGCGCCCTAGCCCATTAGCAAAAGGCAACCCACAGCATACAAACTTAGTCGACGTGCAACTTGTGAAGAAGGCATAAGGGTTAAATAATGAAACAATACGGCTTTTATATCGATTCAAGCAAATGCACTGGCTGTAAAACATGTCAGCTATCTTGCAAAGATAACAAAGACTTAGACATCGGCGTGAACTACCGCCGCATCTATGAATACGCAGGCGGCAACTGGATTAAAGATGGTGATACCTTCCGTCAGGATGTGTACTCATACTACCTTTCAATCGCTTGTAACCATTGTGACGAACCTGCTTGTACCAAAGTATGCCCAAGTGGCGCTATGCACAAACGTGAAGACGGCTTCGTGATTGTCGATGAAGATGTTTGCATCGGCTGTAAATACTGTGAAATGGCCTGCCCATACGGCGCACCTCAGTACAATGAAGAAAAAGGTCACATGACCAAGTGTGACGGCTGTTACGAACGTGTTGGTCAAGGGCTAGAGCCAATCTGTGTTGGGTCTTGTCCACTGCGGGCACTGGAGTTTGGTCCGATAGCGGAATTGCGTGAAAAATACGGTACAAATGCAGATGTTGCTCCTTTACCGTCATCACTAACAACAAAACCAAACATTGTCATTAAGCTGAACCGAAATGCGCGTCCGACGGATGATCAAACCGGTCACTTGGCAAATCCGAAGGAGGTATAACATGGCTTGGCATGAATGGCCGTTGATTCTATTCACGGTATTAGCACAAACCGCAGTGGGTGCATTCTTACTGCTTGGCTGCATTATCTTGGCAGGCAAACTGTGTATCGGTGAAAGTGACCGCTTACATAAAAACATGTTTTTCATTTGGGTCTTAATGGGCCTAGGTTTCATGGCATCTACCGTGCACCTTGGCAGCCCATTACGCGCGATGAATGCTTTGAACCAAGTGGGCAGTTCATGGCTGTCTAATGAGATCTTCACGGGCAGCTTGTTCTTTGCTGCGGGTGGTTTCTATTGGCTACTGGAAGTACTCGACAAAGGCGCAGAGTCGTTACGTAAAGCTTTATTGGTGATTGCTATGATCATTGGTGTGAGCTTCATGTACTCGATGATCAAAGTGTACCTTATCGACACAGTGCCAACATGGGACACCGTCTACACGCCAATGGCATTTATCTTAACAACCATTATTTCTGGTCTGATTTTCGGTCACATGCTACTGACTGCTTCTGATCATAAGATGGCAGCCTTAGATAATGCACTACCGTTATTTGGTGCGATCGCGGTTGCCGTCAGTGTGATTGCAACTGTTAGCCAAATGATTTCACTGGGTGACATTAATACTGCCATCGTATCAGCGTCTGATTTGATCCCTGACATGATGCAGTTACAAATCTTACGTGTGGGACTTTTACTAGCAGCCCTTGGCGTCTGGTTTGTACCTCGCTTGATGGTAAGCCGTCCAGGTGTACCTGTGATGCTACTTAGCTTCATCTTGGTATTCTCGTCAGAATTAGTGAGCCGTGGCATGTTCTACGGTCTGCACATGACGGTTGGTATGTAATAATATTATTTGAAACATAAAAGGGAAGTCGCACTGACTTCCCTTTTCTTTTACTGCGACCTTAGCTTATACCAAATCCATTAATTATCTGACCATAATCGCATTCGATGCACTTGTACGGAGTAATGACAATACCACTGCCAACGATGCCCCTATCACAAGTACAACTCCTAAGTTTTGTACCATACCAGCCACTGCTAACAGACCACCCAGCATCAAGTAATAACCTAAACCAAATAATGCCCCCGCCGTACCAGCAACCGTTTTGTAATCGGCTAATGCATGCGCCAAAATATTCGGAATTGCGACGCCAAAACCCATGACCACCAGCATCATTGGCAATAAGAATATCGGGTAGCCTAACCACAGCTGAGATTGCGTTACAAAAACACCAACACTGCCGATTAAGGCTGTGCCACTTGCCAGCTTCACCAAAGAATACGCCGACAAACCTCGTGCCAATAACCGCTTATTCAGCATACTGCCCAGTAACGATCCCAGTGCCAACGCAATACCGCTGTAGCCAAAAGCTTCAGACGACAAACTAAGATGTGAAAACAAAAACGGGGCTAATCCGTAATAACCAAACAACATCAGGTTGAATAACGCCACCAAACCCGCACTGCGCCATAACGCACCGTCACGAATCATCTTACGGGCAATTACCCCCACCGAAACTGACTGCACAACCTCAGGACGAGTTTCGGGTAAGCAAACCGTAGAGATACTCCATAACACAAATGCCAACGCCATTACCGCAACAAATACGCCGACATAACCCCAAGTGCTTGCCAGCACACTACCACTCATTAAGCCGACCACAGGACTAATGGCAATACCCATGCCCATTAGTGAGAACACTTTGCCCAGTTCAGAACCTTGATAGCTATCACGCAGCATGGTCTGTGTGACCACCGACCCTACAGCGGCACCAAACGCAGAGACAATGCGTGCAATCAATACAACATCAAACGAGGTCGCTACAACCGCCAATCCGGCGCCAACCCCATAGGTCAATAAACCCGCTAACATCGCTCGTCGTCGGCCGATTACATCTGACATGCGTCCCCAGAAGACCACACCAAAGGCAAACGCAATAAAATAGACCGATAAGGTTTGTGCAGCCGTCTGAAAAGAGACATTAAATGCCTCTGCAATGTGTGGCAACACAGGGCTGTAAATGGTTTCCACTATTTGCGGAAACATCATTAACGCCACCACTAACCACGTACTCGGTTTTCTGTTCATGTTCAATTTCTCATCAGTGTTTCAATGAGAGGTACTTTACCGAGTTAAGCGCCTACCCATTACAAACATAAAGACAATAAATATCAAAATAAGGACAATTCGATATTACGCAGTAACCGGTGTCATTTCGGCTTTCAAATCTTTCTTCAAGATTTTACCTGTGGCACTCATCGGCAACTGCTGACGAATTTCAACACTACGCGGGTACTTAAAGGCGGCAAACTGTACTTTCCCCCACTCGTGCAAGTCGTCGCTTCATATTGAGTAGTGCGGTTTAAGTCGCGCTATATCTTTATAATCAGTCCACTTATAAGCTGTTTAAATATATGATGACTAAAGAACACCATTAAGCGAATAGAACCACCAAAGACACTATCGAACAATCAGATACAAAAAAGCCAGCGCATTACTGCACTGGCTTTTCTACACATCGTTAACAAATCATCTAAATGATTCGCTTCGATAACAAGCTAATCAATTACAATACAATACCAGCAAAAATCAGTCCGAAGATGATACTAAATACCATGCTTAGTAAGCCCGGCATCATAAAGCTATGGTTGAAAATATACTTACCGATTTTGGTAGTGCCAGTACGGTCGAAATCAATCGACGCGATAATAGGACCATAGTTTGGAATGAAGAAATAACCGTTCACAGCCACGAAAGTTGCAATGATTACTGTCGGTGGTAGACCCAAGGTAATTGCCACAGGTACTAATACAGCTGTTGTTGCGCCTTGGCTGTTAACCATTACAGATAAGCCAAACAACGCAAACGCGAATGTCCACGGTGCCACTTCCACTAAGCCTGATACGGCTTCTTTTACCATCTCACCGTGTCCTGCAATGAAGGTGTCGCCCAGCCATGCGATACCAAAAATCGCGACAATCGCACGCATACCAGCATGGAACACCGAACCTTGCGTGATCGCATAGCCATCAGGCTTACAGATTAAGATAATCAACGCCGCAACCGACAACATCACAATTTCAATGGTGTGCGCCATTCCCATAGGGTGACCATCGAAGCTTGGACGCAAGAACGGGAAGGCCCCCATCACCACCACAATCAATGAGCCGAATAAGAACAAAGATACGGCTTTTTTTGCTTCTGGTTGAATGACTAAATCTTCAACCTTTACCTCTTTTTCCATTTCTTCACGGAATGCAGGATCTTGCAAGCGACGCTGATATTCTGGATCGTCTTTCAGCTCTTTACCTAGCTTATTCACGATCACACACGCTGCAGCCAAGCCCAGCATCGTTGATGGAATCGTCACCAATAATACGTCAGCCAGTGTAATACCTTGCGGCTCCAAGAATGCCACAAGTGCTACCACAGCAGCCGCAATCGGGCTAGCAACAATAGCAAATTGTGAAGCGATAACCGCCATACCCATAGGGCGCTCAGGGCGAATACCACTACGGCGACTCACTTCCGCGATAACAGGCAATACTGAATAAGCTACGTGACCAGTACCCGCCATCATCGTGAAAAAGTAAGTGACAATCGGCGCAATAAAAGTGATGTGACGAGGGTTTTTACGCAGAATATTAGAAGCAATTTTGATTAAAAAATCCAAACCGCCCGCCGCTTGCATTGAAGCCGCAGCAGCCACAACTGCCATGATCATCAACATTACATCGATTGGTGGGCTGGTTGGTTGCATACCAAACACAAAACTCAGTATGGCCAAACCCACACCGCCCATGACACCTAACCCGATACCACCAATCCGTGCACCAATTAAGATACAAACCAGTACAATTAAAAATTCAACAACAAACACATCAATCTCCCTGATGACTACGTTTAAAATAAATTCAAGTGGCACATGATATTGATTTCATAAACGTAATTATCAGCTATTCATCACACAAAACAAAAGAGACCATCTTTTATAAGTGGTTAATTTTGCTGTTATTATTTAACTGTTATCAAGCGGTGATGAAAGTACGTATACACTGTAAATAAATCTGACAATTTAATTACAACTTGATCATTTCCGTGATTGCGGGCAGTAATGACAGCAGAGTCATGCAGCCTAAGCTGACATTAAAAGCACGCTGCTTCAAAGAGGTATTTAAGTATTGATTGATCCAACGCCCGACTCCCGCCCAGCAGGTATTTGCAAACAGCCCAAAGACAGTGAACACCACCACGATATTGAATACAGATAACCAATAATGGCTTGGCAAACTGTAACTGGTTACTAGTGCTAATGAGCCCATCCATGCTTTTACATTACCCAACTGGAATAGCATTGCCTGTTTCATTGATAACGGCTTTCCCGCACTTCTACTTTTACCTATCGCATTAAAGCACATCAATTTCACCACCAGCCAGAGCATATAACCCAGCCCTAGAAACTGTAAAACACGGTAAAGCTCTGGGTGCTGTTTAAGGGCTAATGCGACCCCACCGGCGCATAACAGCACCAGACCAATAACACCAATACGGATTCCAACCAAATGACGTAGCGACTGACGTATACCAAATTGAGCACCAGAGCTTGCCAATAGAAAGTTATTGGGCCCCGGTGTCATCGCCGTTACAAAAGCAAACACACTCATCGCAGGCAATAAATCCCATACCGTACTCATCTTCATTCCTTCATGCTTAGCCGTTTAATATAACGAGCGTAACGAAAGACTGTGCGATTCACCTATTGTTCATGCGTCACCATAACAATTCTTCTATTTCTTTCTTATTAAGCCTTATCTATCCTATATTCAGTATTTAAATGTACCCCTATCGAAGGTAACAATGTTCATTCCTGATATCTCTAACCGTACTGGTCCTAAATTTATTGCACTGGCTGATGCGTTAACTGAAGCTATCGAAAGCAACGAATTAGCAATAAACACTAAATTGCCGCCACAGCGTATATTGTCATATCGCCTTGGAGTAACAGTCGGTACGGTAACCCGCGCCTATCAGGAATTAGAACGAAGGGGGCTGATTGAGCCAAAGGTAGGTAGTGGTACATACGTAAAAGATAGGCAATCTGAGCAACAAACCTTTTATCACCCTGTAACCTCACAGGAAGGTATTGATCTCGCTATTTGCCGCCCACTGTTACTAAGCCAACAACAGCATCTTTCAACTATTCTGCAAGACTTATCTCACGAGCCCACCGCACAAAAAGCCGTGCTCGATTATTACAGTGCAGAAGGGTTGCATGGGCATAACAGAACCTTGCAGCATTGGCTAAACGATCGGCTAAACGTTGATATTGATAATCGCCGCTTGATTTGGACTTATGGCGGTCAGCATAGCCTAGCCATTATTTTACAGTCGCTTTCTCGCCCCAAAGACACCATTCTGGTTGAAGGCTTATGCTATGCAGAATTTATCAATGCTTGCCAGCAGGCAGAACGTAAATTAGTGCCTGTACAGTTGGATGAGGCAGGTATTGTTCCAGAAGATTTAGATCTACACTGCAAACGTCACAAACCACGACTCCTCTATTTAACCCCAGCAATTCAAAACCCAACAGGCACACAAATTAACGATAGTCGTCGCCTAAAAATCATTGAGATTTGCCGTCGGTATAACGTTTTAATTATTGAAGATGATGTGCTGTATTGCCCACCTAGTCACCGAAAAACACCGTTGGTTGCAATAGCTCCCGATATCACTATTTATGTCGGTAGTTTCTCGAAATATTTTGCCGGAGGGTTACGGGTCGGCTATCTCATCATGCCGCTAACACTAAAAGATACCTTGCAGCGAACATTACGCGCCAATTGCATGCACATTAGCCCATTAATGATCGATCTCGTTTGTCGCTGGCTAACCAATGGAGCAATGGAAGCCGTTGATAAAGAAATCGCACTTGAGCTCAGCGCACGACATCGGCTATTCAATCAGTACTTCCCATCACAGAATAATGCGGTTATTCCCGGGTTTAACTGTTGGATACCCTTACCAGAGCCATTAACGGGTTATGGCTTTAGCAAGCAACTACGTAATAAAGGGATTCATGTTCGCGAAGCAGAAATGTTTGCAGTGGGTCGCTACCCTGTACCAGCGGCAATACGTATATCGCTAACGGGTCCTTCGAGTCGTAGCCAACTCAAAACAGGTTTAGTAATCATTAAAGAACAAATATCCCTAGTAATGCCCAATAGCTATCGGATTGCCTAGCCGTATAAAATGACCACAAAGCTTTAGTTGGCAACAAAGCCCTACAAAAGGGAGCGCGTTTCACAAATATTAAAATATTCCAAGGGGGCGTAGAGTCAAGGAGGAGCTTTATCAGCGCTAATACATAGAAAATACATATGCACATACACGTGCACATTAGTTAACTCTATGGATTAATTTAATATGAAAAATAAATTATTAGCAGTTTGTTGCATGCTAACACCTAGTTTATCTTTTGCTTCGATTCCTGAACCGTATGTTGTTAATTATGGTTTAGCCAGTACTGTTATTGAAATACTTGACGACGACCTGATACACATCTCTTTTCGTCATCACAGCAACACTATCGGTGAATCGACAATAAAAAATACTGCCATGGTATTTAAGAAAGATTACTCAGGACCAAAGGTCTATAACCCCAACGATAATGGCTTCAACACGAAAGAGCTGAGCGTTAGTGTAGACAGCAACAACGGTTGCATCTCCATTAACGAACTAAATCAAAACAATAAGCAGAGTGCCACTATTTGTCCCGCAATCTATGATAACACTTGGAATGGCGCTTCCGTTCACAATCTCGGTATGCATTCAGTATACGGTTTGGGTCAAACCTTTGCCTCTATTGATCTGAATAACGGCGGTCAGGTCAACGGTGAATGGTTAGAAGCCGGAGGGTTCAGTACACCGGATGACCGAGGCAACACCTTTAGTAGCGTGACGTACAGCGACGGAGCCTATGCTGGTGCCACAACGCCACGCTTGCAGTTCCCTGTGCTGTATGCCGTTGGCACCAACATCAGCTATGCATTGTTTCTTGATTCCAAATTCAAAAATGATTTCAACCTTTCCCGTGAATGGTGGGAAATCCGCAACAAAAATGCAGCCGAAACTAACCTCTACTATATGAGCGGAGCGGATCTTCCCGATTTGCGCAGCGATTTCATGGAACTGGTAGGCCGTCCACCCGTATTGCCAAAAAAGGCATTGGGGATGTGGGTATCCGAATTTTCTTACGATAATTGGGCTGAGCTGGACGATACCATCAAAACCTTACGTCAAAAAAATTTCCCTCTCGACGGAGCCCTTTTGGATGTAGCTTGGTTTGGTTTCAAACACGCCTGGCAAAATAACAGTGATGCTAATCCTATGGGTGACTTGTCTTTTGATGAACAAGCTTTTCCCGATCCTGCTAGTAAAGTAGCCAGTTTGAAAAAAGACGACATCGGGCTAATCACCATCGAAGAATCATACGTATCCAAACAAGGTAACTATGGTGGCACCAACTACGATGGTATGGCCGCTCACGACGGTTTTGCCAAAAACTGCGGCACTAGCGATGCTACCGAATTTAATAATTGGTTTGGCATCAGCGGCATGATCGACTGGTCGAACAATGCGGCAGCTGCTTGGTGGCACGACAATGTGCGCAAACCTAACATCATCGATTTGGGTATTTTTGGCCACTGGACCGACTTAGGTGAACCAGAAGATTTTCGCCCAAGCTCCTGTTATGCCAACGGTAACCACGCCGACTACAATAATATCCACAACCTGCTGTGGAGCAAGTCGATCTATGACGGCTACGTGCGTAACCATACCGAAAACCCACAGCGACCTTACTCCATTGCTCGTGCAGGTACGGTGGGCTCTCAACGCTATGGCGTTGGTTTATGGTCTGGTGATATCGGTGGTCGTCTCGATCACATGAACATGCACTATAATGCAGCTATGCAAATGTCCTTCGCTGGCATTGACTACTACAGTTCGGATATTGGTGGGTTTTGGCGTAAATTCGACGATAAAGGAAATAAAGACACAGCTATTGAGCCAGGAACTGGCTACAGCGAAAATGAAATGTACAGTCTCTGGTTTGCCAATGCGGCTTGGCTAGATATTCCGTTGCGACCTCACGGTAATAACTGCGGAATGCCCGGAGCTACAGGGAACGACTGCATTATAACTGAAACATCTCCGGCGCTGATAGGTAACATCGTGGGTAACCTGAGCAATTTACGACAGCGTTACGAGCTGATCCCTTACTACTATTCTCTGGCCCATCGAGCCTATAAATATGGAGAGCCCGTAATCGCGCCAATGCCTTTTTATTATCAGGATGATCAAACGCTGAGCGGTAAAGCAGATCAAAAGATGATAGGGAAAGATATCCTAGTCGCTAGCCTGACCACCCAGTTTAAAGCAACCCGCGACGTCTATCTGCCTACTGGGTCTTGGTACAACTACCACACCCTAGAGAAATACGATACCGTAAATGGTATAACCTTGCCAAATGTGAACCTGTGGATCCCTTCAGAAAACCGCAATCGCGTACCGACTTATGTTCGTGCTGGAGCCATAATTCCAATGATGTATGTCGACGCACAAACCAAGGATGTATTTGGTCACCGCAAAGACGGTTCCCGTCATGATGAGTTGATCGTTAAAGTCTTCCCGTCAGACAAAGCCAGTAACTTCACCTTATATGAAGATGACGGTACTACAGTTGACTCTTACGACACCAACAGCGTACCGCATTACCTGGTACGCGAAACCTTGATCAACCAAACGCCGATCAGCAACGGGGTCCAAATTACCATCGACGCCGCGCATGGCAACTTTGCCGGAGCACTCAGTAGTCGTAACAACGAAGTACGTTATCTGATCAATTCTGACGACAGCGCCACTGTCACCCTAAATGGCTCACCACTCACTAGCTTGGCGAATCGTATTGCATTGGAAGCCGATGGAGCAAAAGGCTGGATTAAAGAAGGGAGCGTCATTTCGATACGAACAGGAGTCGAATCAGTGGAAAATATCAAGACCATCGAGATCACAACTGCGCAGTGTCAACACAACTGCGGTTTTGCATCGAACCAACCCAGCCTTGCTGTCCGTGGTACCAATAATAACTGGGCTAGTACAAAGATGACTCTAATCGCAGACTATACTTGGCAAGTTGAAGTTAGCTTTGGTGCTAGCAGTAACGAACAGTTCAAGTTCGATGTTTTCGGAGACTGGAGAAAAAACTTTGGAGATAACGGCTCAGACGGTAGTTTTGAACTTAACGGGGCTGACATAGATATCCGAGAGGGGGAAGGTACATATCGCATTACGTTGTTTGACAATAGCAACTCCTATACAGTAACCAAAATCTAGATCCTTTAGTTAAATGACCTCCGGCAAAGCCGGAGGCTTATTAGATGACGTCATCTAATAAGCTAAAGTAAACACCTAATCGTATCAAAAGACCGCATAGTTATAGTGGTAAACCTTCCATTCAATCGTGCATATATTTTCGTTTATAATTTGCAGCCATTGCAAAAAACGGAATTGTCACGACAGGTATAGCTAAACCGACGGCAAATATTAATTCTTCATTAACCAATAACTGATAACAACTGATGCAAAAAATAGCCGCGACTATCGCTAAAAATGACAGGTGCATCCAAGGGTGGTTAGATGAAAATCGGGCGTAATATCTGTCCATTTAAATGCCTTTCATACCTTGTGCGGTTAACTTTAATACTTAAACTTAGCGGCAGTTTACAGAAAACCTTAACTCAAAAATGAGAATTGTCTCAAAATAAACCATAAGACACGGGATTTCTCATAAGCAGAAAATAGAAATGGTACGCAATATAATGCACATTACTGTTGCACCTTAGAGTGACAGGAAACCCCAATAATTATCTAAAATACTCACACATCAACGTGATAATCTAATGTTTGCTAGGGAATACTAAAAATAACATACCGCAACATCACATTAACATAACTCTGTCCTTACCCCTCTCTGTTTGCTTCGTTATGATAATAAGCATAATAAAAATATTACGCACATACTTAGTATTATTGGTACATGAATATAGCTGTGTACCAGCTCTATATCGACATAAAAAATAGGGAAAAACCATTATGTTGTCTGTTTTTGATATTTATAAAATTGGTGTTGGTCCATCCAGCTCCCACACTAATGGTCCTATGATCGCGGGATTTGAGTTCTGCCAAAAAATTCTGCCTAAGCTAGAAAACGTTCATACAGTACGGGTTGATTTATACGGTTCTTTATCGTTAACAGGAAAAGGGCACCATACCGATCGCGCCGTGTTTCTTGGTCTAATGGGTAATAAACCCGATACTATCGATATTGAAGTTGCCAACCTAACAATGCTTAACGCGCATAAAAATAATACGTTACCTTTAGCAAGCCAGAAAACAGTCCCATTTACTGTTGAGGAAGATATTGTATTTCATACCACCAACCTTCCTTTACACGAAAATGGCATGATGATTACTGCAGTCGATAAAGAAGGAAATGAGTTAGATAGCGAAACCTATTACTCAATAGGTGGTGGGTTCATAGCCACCGCTGCAGAAATGCAAAATAAAGGGGCGGCTGTCGAAACTACCGTTGCCTACCCTTTCAAATCTGCTGACGATATTCTACTTATGGCTGAACGTGACGGATTAAGTATTGGTCGCTTGGTTCAAGACAACGAAATAACCTTTAGAAGCCAAGACGAATTTGATGAAAGAGCCAAGAAAATTTGGCACATTATGTCCGACTGTATGGAAAGAGGCTTCCACAAAGAAGGTATTCTAGAGGGCGGATTGCATGTTACTCGCCGGGCGCCCGCCCTTTTAAAGCAATTAGAATCTAATCAGCATATTGATAATGATCCTATGACTATATTAGATTGGGTGAACTTATTCGCCTTTTCAGTAAGTGAAGAAAATGCCGCAGGCGGGCAAGTTGTTACTTCGCCAACAAACGGCGCTGCAGGTGTTATTCCTGCCGTATTGATGTACTACAACAAATTCATTAACCCCTTAGAGACCGAACAAATAAAAGATTTCTTAGCCGTATCAGCGGCTATTGGCATGTTATATAAAATGAATGCCTCCATTTCAGGTGCTGAAGTGGGCTGCCAAGGTGAAATTGGCGTGTCGTCGTCAATGGCCGCAGCGGGTCTAACGGCAATACGGGGGGGAAGTAATGAACAAATTTGCATGGCCGCTGAAATTGCCATGGAACACTCTTTAGGTATGACGTGCGATCCCATTGGTGGACTTGTACAAATCCCCTGTATCGAACGTAATGCAATGGGCGCGATGAAGGCTATTAATGCTTCACGTATGGCACTAAAACGAAACAGTAAATCACGTATTTCTCTAGATAAAGTGATCGATACTATGTATCAAACTGGTAAAGACATGAACAGAAAATACCGTGAAACTTCACTGGGTGGGCTAGCTGTTATCCACCTTGCTCCGCCTTGTGAATAAACAAAAGTAAGCGTAAACAAAAAGAAGGAGCGTTATGCTCCTTCTTTTTCTAATCAACCTTCATGTATTACCTTCATGCCTTAAAAATACCTCAGCCTAAATTCAACGTGTGCTTAAACCATGCCGCTATATCTTGTATCTGCTCTAGGCATACATTGTGCTCCATTGGATAAGTGCGCCAGCTGGGATTAAAATTCGCCGAATTCAATGCAGCTAAAGCCTCTTTGCCCATTGATGGTAGCACCACAGGATCATGGCTACCGTGCATAACTTCAATCGGTAACTCACGATTAGCATCACTAAATTCGATGGAGTCTGAGGTTGGGAAATACGTTGATAATGCTAATAAGCCTGCCAACTTATCTGGATAACTCAATGCTGCTTGATAAGCAACTGCACCACCTTGAGAGAAACCTGCAATAATAATACGATCGCTGGCAATACCACGAGCACGTTCGCGCTCAATTAACTCGACCACTTGATTAGCCGAATCTAACAACTGTTGAACGTTTAGCTTGCGCCCAGCGCCCATTTCTAAAATATCATACCAAGCAGGCATCACCATGCCACCGTTGATCGTAACGGCAATAGACGGCGAGTGCGGGAAAATAAACCGCACAGGTGCATCTTGTGGAAGTTTTAATTCAGGTAAAATTGATTCAAAATCATGACCATTTGATCCTAAGCCATGAAGCCAGATAACAGCAGCGGTCGCTGTTACTTGTGGTTCTACTTCCACGCAATTAAGAATTGTCATTCGTCCATTTTCATTTTATTTGAAGATACCTAACCATACACTGAAATGTTGAAACATGACCAGAATTGGATTCGATTACTCCTGCATCTTGGTTAAGTTAAGAGCTTAAGAGAAATTAAAGGATTTATTCAAGGTAACACTATAGTTTCCAAGCCAATATTCGTGCAATCTAGAGCCTTATACCAAATACGTAATTTAAACGCTATTTCAGCACGAGGAACACAATATGGCTATCGCACATAGCGACATGGAAGAGGCGTTAAAAACGTTGGAGTGCCGCACAAACTTCAAGGTTAAAAAGATAACAGAATACATGTTACCTAGTTTAAAAGAGCCATTTTATCTTTGTACCGATAATCACAACCCACAACTTATTATTCGTCCTGCATTTGAAGTTTTCGCTAATGAATTATCAGGTTTAGATGGGGTATCTGCTAAATATTCGTATTATCACAATGCAGACATGACACGTTTTCCAACACGAATTAACACAGGTCGAACTGAAGTTCACTATGGCCTTGCATTCGAATTCGAACACACTAAAGCCGTAAAAACCTTTATTGAAACGTTAATAAATATCGCTAAAGGTAGCTAAGCCGCATTGTCTTTAGTGCATTTCATTTTTTTGCATCTGCCGTGTTTGATTCATCGTACGTGAACCGGCAGTACCATAAGTATTAATATCAAACCGGTTGGGTGAATAGCCCAACGTTTTACGGTAGCGTTTTTCTAATTGCGCCAAATCAATACTGTAGTTTTGCTTTAGCAATTTAAGCACCGCATTAATGTCTTTTTGCGGTGCGTGCTGCTGCCTGAGATAAAAGTAGAGATTTTCTGCCCGTTGTTGATTCATTATTCCCCCTAAGATAACAACTTAATGCGTATGAGGAACTGAAGAGAGGTTAATAATGGCAATACCAATGCCAATCACGACCATCCCCAGCCATACTTTGGCATCTAGATGCTGTTTATAAATAATATTCGACATCAGCGTGACTAACACTATTGCGAGCCCAGCCCAAGACGCATGAACAACACCAACAGGTAAATTCTTCATTGCTTGGCCTAAAAATAAAAATGCGGTCAGGTGACCAAGAATTACAATGGCGCTAGGTAACGGGTTAGTAAAACCGTTTGTTGCTTTTAATGCTACATGCGATGTCGCTTCTGCAAGTACGCCCAATAATAAAAATACCCAACCCATGCTTTGCCTCGTTGTCTTGCTGATGTTGAAGAAGAGAGCACAGTATATTTATTTCCTCACAAATGATAATTACAGTAAATTACAAATTACTTTTACCTGGTGGTAATAATTTAATATAAGAAACTTACACCATCGTATTCACCTCATGATGCAAGCCTCACACCCCGCTATCTCGCCTTTAGTGCGGGTCCGACCATACTATGAAGTACATTGTTCTTTTTTTTATAATGATGATGTAAAGCAGCTGATGCATGAACAGCGACTAATAGTGCCAACATTGCACAGCTAACTCTATGCATTATAAAGAAAAAGGCATTAACCTCTGGATCGCTAATCAAATTATCGATAGGTATTAACCAGAACAGATCATACCCAGTCTTTAGCATCAGAAAGCCGCTTACAAACACAATAAACATCAGTATATACAGTAAAGAATGAGCTACATGAGCAATTTTAGTCTGCAGTGAACCGCTAGGTTGAATACCGCTAATTGTCGGACGTAAGAAGCTCCAAATAAAACGAATAATAAAAAGAGCTGATCCCACTGTTGCCAGTGACATATTCAACACCGACAAAAAGTTAAAGATATGAGGGGAGGAATCGATGACGAGGTGCATGATATAGCCAGCACACATTGCATATATAATGACTGTAGCCATAATCCAGTGAAGTACTCGGGTCAAAATATCATAATGGGTTCTCATAATACTATTAGCCTTGAGTTTAGACGTTTAACATAATTAGGACGTAGACAAGCAAGGAAACCAGCCCCATGACGAGGCTGGTGAAAGGGTTTAATTCAGCTTAATCCAAGCTGTACTCCAATCTGAACCTACACCAGGTTCAAACTGAGTCGCACTAGGCGACCACTGAATACAGTATCCTGAATATGGGAAAGGCTTACATTCGTAGATACGTCCATCTGTTGCTAATACTTTACTCCCCGCAGTATAGCTTTTTAACCCTTCAGGGAAGATGTAGTCGTAATCCCCTTCAGGAGGATCGCCACCCTCGGTTAAATGGAAATCGTTAGTAATCTGATCAATCAAGTTACCTTCACTGCTATCTTTGATTCGAGTTACCAGCATGTGATGGCCAAGTTCAGATTTCGACAGCTCCATTGACACAGCTTTAGAGTCACCATCATTCAACGTAACCTGCTTATTCGCCAGTGCTTCTTTATTGTGATTATAAACGGTTAGTTCAACAAACTGATCGCCTTGAGCAGTAAGGTTTAGCTCAAGACTAACAGGCTCATCACCAATCAGGTATTCATTCTCTAATCCATTGATATCAAGACCATAATCTGGTTCTGGCGTGATAATGTTGTAACCAATCTCGACACGTTTTAGCCCACTACCTTCTTTTAGGTAAATAGGGTTTGCTCCATAGATTGGTGCAAAATTGCCTTCGCCATCAGCCTTTCCTGCGCGGATATCATCGTAAACATCATTGATTTGCTGAGCCAAGCTGTATGACCAATTATTCGCTTGTCCTTGTTGCTCAGTTTCAATCGTTAACTCAGTCGAAAGCGCATTATTCTCTCCAGACGCATCAAATACTCGGGTATAAACACTGTCACCCGATTTAAGATCCATGCTTGGATAAATCTGTCCACCAACAGCCCAATCAGGCACAGTAGGTAAATCGCCATCGAACATAACATCAATAACATTGTAAAAGCTTGCTGCTGTATCACCAACTTCCCATACCGCTAAAATCACCTGATAATCTTTGCGCTCAGGTACATTACAACTGTGATGTACACGCATTGGTGGCTTTGCCATATCACCACTAATCTGGCAAAAAGGAGTCAGATCAAATGCACTACGTGTTAGTGCTTTATTAGGATTCCAATCTTGCTTGGTGATGTAATAACGCCAATTACGAGTTGTATGGTTAGCGGTAAAAGTCCACTCAAAATTTTGCATACCCGCTTGCATTGGGCGTTTAACCCAGCGATCAACCGTTTGCTCATCAAGTGGAGAAAATTGAGACAAGCCTGCACTCGCAATTTTGCCATCAGGAGGGCCTGTTTCAGGGAAACCATCAGGACCTTCAACACTCTGAGGTTCCCACTGTACTGAACCACAATTTGTATTTTTTTCACCTGTTCCATTCGCTGGAAATTTACAAAGTGCTGCACGACTTTCCGCAACACCGCCTTCGACCGAGCTAACATAACCGTGTGCCATTACCCCTGAACTAAACAGCGCTAAGGTAACAGGTAGAAGTGTTTTTTTTGTAATAATCATTATCACTGATTCCGTTGTTTTATAGAAAAAACAACCATAGAATCGGCATGTTTGATGCAAATTTTACGTCTTTAAAAGACGGTAACCCCGCTATCATAGACTGACGTCGACAGACCGGAAGCTTTGCGTCCTACCCTTTAGGGTAGTTTGCCAACAATGTGGTTATCTGGTTTGAATGTGATATTCATCACTCGTAACCACTCTACATTAAATGCCTAAAAAAGCAGACTCATATGCACTTAATCCCACAGAAGATCACAATACATTCTCTGGTTTTGCAGCAATATTTTACTTTAATGCAAACTAAACAACTGTTTAAATCATTATATCGTTCACTTACCACTACCCTGGTGAATACAACCCACATAAAGCATGCGCATCATGAATAAGCATTATTCAATATCGTAAACGTAGAAAGCGTAATCATTATTTCATCACCGCCTCTGCATGGGCAAGAAAGCGATAGGTACAACAGAAGGGGGCATCCAGTATTTATGTCGCAGGTTGGCTCATAGTTCGAATTCCTGTTCATCAAAGGCCAGAAAGCGGCAATCAGTAAAGTAATTAGGGTTGTCCATCGCCCACGATTCCAAATCATGGCCGATATGAATAAGCCCCATTTTTGTTGGTTGGCATGCCTGTTGAATAATACGCACCGTATCGGTGTCATTATGATTCACTGGCGGGCGACCTTCTCGAAATGACGATGGCGGAAAACTACAATCAATCAGCATCACTTCAATGGAATTTGCGGCTAACCACACAGTTACATCTTCTCGTAATCCCAATGTATCGGTTAAGTACGCGATACGTCGTCCTTGCCATTCAAAGCAATAACCAAAGCACACTTTAGAATGATTCATCGGCAAGGGCGTAATGGTAATACCTTGCCAACTAAACGCTTTAAAGGCTGTTCGTGGTGGCTGAAAGTCCAACAATCCAGAATGCTTAAACAGATCATCACAACCTTGAGGATCATCAGGCCCATCAACATGAATCGGTGTACCTACCCCCCAGCGTAGATCAAATAAACTATGTACATGATCAATGTGATAATGGGTCAGTAATATTCTATCGATACTGCCCGCAGGAAAACGAGAGAGAAGATCATCTGCGTTAGCATCCAACAATAATTGCTTACCTTGATGTTCGATCACCGCTGACGTTTTCTTACGTCGATACGACGAAGTATGCTGGGCACGATTGCAGGCTTGGCAGGTACAACCGTAAACGGGCAACATACTGGCATTGCCCGTTCCCAGTAAGGTCAGTTTCATCGATGCCCTACCGATTCAGGTTCAAGTTCAAGTTCAGCGCAGTAGTAACGGTTAAATTGCGCTAACGTTTTTGCAATAGTTCCGCTGTTATCCAACCGCCACAGTTCGCAACTTTCGTCCGGAGTCGCATGAGCATTTGGTAATACAGAGTATTGAAAGTCTCGCGCACGGATAAGTCGTTGCTGAATTTCAGCTTCTGTTTCACGACCACGAATGCGTAACCGTTGCTCAAGCACACTCAAAGCAACATCGACAACAACCGGTACTAATAAGTTTCCATACTGTGCAAGCGCTTGGGGTAAGAACTCGCGAGATCCATTCACCATCACATCACAGCCGTTGGCTAACCATAAGTCGACTTCTAACCCCACCCCATAATGCAACCCATTAGCTTGCCAATGCATCGCGAATAAAGCATGGTGCTGACGATAAACAAATTCTGCTTCGGTTAGCGCAATATGGTTTTCACCACCCGCACATGCTGCGCGGGTGATGTAACGATGAGCAACCAAGATATTGGAAGGCCAAGCCTGACGCACCGCATCAATCACACTGTCTTTTCCTGCACCTGAGGCACCAATAACATAAAAAATTCGAGCCATAGATTGATCCTTCATTTAATTAGAATACAGCTTTCCCTTCACGCCAAACACGCGTTGCATACGTATGGTCGTGACGCTGATGAGCCAACAATAAATCGGCACGTTTTCCTTCCGCAATGACACCGCGATCATCAAGTTGCAGTGCTTGTGCCGGGTTAATCGTCGCTAATTGGGTCGCAGTTGCGAGGGAATACCCGTTACGATCATCATGTGCAATACGGAAGATGGCATCTAATAAACTACTAGGATAATAATCAGATGAAAGAATATCTAACACTCCTAGCTGTGCCAGTTCATGGGCAGCAACATTGCCGGAATGAGACCCACCTCGTACCACGTTAGGCGCTCCCATCATCACTTTCAGCCCTAAAGCATGTGACGCTTGTGCCGCTGCTACCGTAGTTGGGAATTCCGCAATCACCATTTTTAGCGCTTTCGATTCTTCAACGTGTGCAACGGTGGCATCATCATGGCTAGCCATCGGAATATTATGCTCGCGACAGTATTGGCAAATAGCTTCACGGTTAGGTGCCGACCATACTTGTGATCGTTCACGCTGTTCAACTTCAAACGCTGCCATTTGTTGGTCGTTAAACTTGTACTTACCTTGATAATAGTCGCGATATTTTTGCACATTCACAAATTGACGCTGACCCGGCGCATGATCCATCAAAGAGACTAAATGCACATCAGGTAAATGTGCGTAACGCTTAAACATATCGACCGTCGTTTCGTGCGGCACTTCGCAACGTAAATGCAAAAAGTGGTCTGCACGATTAACGCCTCGACGCTGGCTTTCTATCACTGTCTCTATCAGCTTATCGAGATTATCGTGCCGTTTACCGCCTTCACGGTAATCACCCAACGCGACGGCATCCAATACCGTGGTAATACCAGATGAGACTAATTGCGCGTCGTGTGCTCTCATCGCAGAAAACGGTGGCCAATCTACCTTTGGTCGTGGTGTAAAATACTTTTCTAAATTATCGGTATGTAGCTCAATCAACCCTGGCATTAACCAACCATCTTCCCCGTCTATCGCTTGGGGTAACTGGCTAACAGTATCTGATAGGGTGCGGATAATACCGCCTTCAATTTCAATCGAGCCTTTTACTGTTTGGTCTTCAAGTACCAAGTTCACGTTGGTAATGATCATTCTGTCATCCTTTATTTCACACCGTTGGCTTATTGATAACGCTTTGCCTGTCTTTATTAAGCTTCAAGATTAAGCTTCAGTTCTAGACAATTAAATTAAGCGCACTGAGATTGCAGTTCCGTTGCCGTATTCACTGGTTGCATGGCATATAAACGATCTGCCACTTGCTCCCGTACATCTTCATCATGAAAAATACCAACGATTGCAGCACCACGTTGTTTGGCTTCATTGATCAAACTGACCACTACCGCACTGTTTTCGGTGTCTAACGACGCTGTGGGTTCATCAAGCAATAACACGGGATAATCCACAATAAAGCCTCGGGCAATATTGACACGTTGCTGCTCACCACCCGAAAATGTTGCAGGTGCAAGGTGCCAAAGGTGTTCTGGTACATTCAAACGCGCCAGCAATGAAGTTGCTTTCACTTCCGCAGCCTTGCGGCATCCGCCTCGTTCAATCATTGGCTGCATCACCACTTCTAATGCACTAATGCGGGGGATCACACGTAGGAACTGACTCACCCAACCAATGGTGTCACGGCGCACATTCAACACCTCACGCGGTGTAGCTTGTGCTAAATCGACCCAATGACCATGGTGCAATATTTCGATACTGCCTTGATCAACCAGATAGTTACTGTATAAGGCGCGTAACAAGGTCGATTTACCCGAGCCGGAGTGACCATGTAACACCACACATTCACCTTGCGATACGGATAAATTGGCCTGAGTTAATACAGGGAGTGACATGCCATTTTGATTATGCAAAACAAAGGTTTTACTGACATTTGAAACGTTAACCATTGAAGTCATGAGATATCCTTATTAGTTCTGCAACACTGACGATACAAGTAGCTGGGTATACGGATGTTGTGGATCATCCAACACTTGATCGGTCAGCCCAGTTTCGACCACTTCACTGTGTTTCATCACCATTAAACGGTGCGCCAACAAACGCGCAACAGCCAGATCGTGAGTCACGATAATCACTGCCAAATCCAGCTCAGTTACTAACTGACGTAATCGATCCAGCAGCTTTGCCTGCACTGAAACATCCAAGCCCCCCGTCGGTTCATCCATAAAGATTAGCTTCGGGTGCGTGACTAAATTACGGGCGATCTGCAATCGCTGCTGCATACCGCCAGAAAATGTCGTCGGCATGTCATCAATCCGCTCGACCGGAATTTCAACATCGGCTAGCCATGTTGCAGATTGCTCGCGGATTTCACTGTAATTACGTTGGCCAACCGCCATTAAACGCTCACCAATATTGCCCCCAGCAGAAACGCGACCACGCAAGCCGTCCATTGGGTGTTGGTGTACCACCCCCCATTCTGTGCGTAGTAAATGACGGCGCTGACTTTCCGCCATCGCATACAATTCTTCAACCTGTTGGCATTGGGTGTCGGTATCCCCTCGTAGGTACAACACTTCACCGCCATCAGGCTGTAAGCGCCCTGAAATAGCCTGTAGTAAGGTACTCTTACCTGATCCCGATTCCCCAACAATGCCCAATACTTCACCTGGGTATAAATCAAATGACACTTGCGAAAAACCTTTACCCGGCGCATACAATTTAGTGAGGTTTTTCACCGACAATAGTGGCTGTTCATCATCTGAAGTCGTGGCAATTAGTGCTTGTTGCGTTGACGTATTCATGCGCTTTCCCCTTGCGAGCCACAGTAGTCCGTGTCTGAACACACGAACATGCGATTACCTTCATCATCGGTGACCACTTCATCTAGGAAGGTATTGGTCGCCCCACAAATGCTACAGGGTTCATCCCACTGCTGGATTTCAAAAGGGTGATCCTCAAAATCTAAACTACGTACCTTGGTGAACGGCGGAATGGCATAAATACGTTTCTCACGCCCAGCACCAAACAATTGCAGCGCAGGCATGTTGTCCATTTTAGGGTTATCAAATTTTGGAATAGGAGAAGGATCCATAATGTAACGATCATTCACACGTACGGGGTAAGCATATGCAGTTGCGATATGACCAAAGCGCGCAATGTCTTCATACAATTTCACATGCATAATGCCGTACTCTTGTAGGGCGTGCATTTTCCGAGTTTCTGTTTCACGTGGCTCGATAAAGCGCAATGGCTCTGGGATCGGTACTTGATAGACGAGGATCTGATCTTTTTTCAGTAATACCTCTGGAATACGGTGACGGGTTTGAATCACTGTCGCATCTACCGTGCGTTCAGTAGTACGGGCATCCGCTACCGTTTTGAAAAACTCGCGGATCGAGACAGCATTAGTCGTGTCATCCGCGCCTTGGTCGATCACTTTTAGGGTATCTGCTTGACCCAGAATGGCAGCGGTTAGTTGGACCCCACCCGTTCCCCAACCGTACGGCATTGGCATTTCACGGCCACCGAACGGTACTTGGTATCCTGGAATCGCGACCGCTTTTAATAATGAACGGCGAATCATCCGCTTGGTTTGCTCATCCAAATAACCGTAGTTGTAACCTGTATTGTAATCAGTGCAGGAATCGGTATTTGAATCATCACTTTGACATGTTGATGATGCATTAATTACTTGGCTCATTTATTTGCCCTCACTGTCTTGAGTCATGTCGTCATGCTCTTTGTGCATCTTGCGCAGTAACTCTAATTCAGCTTGGAAATCGACGTAATGTGGTAGCTTCAAGTGAGAAACAAAGCCAGCCGCTTCGACGTTATCGGCATGTGCTAATACGAACTCTTCATCTTGTGCTGGGCTATCAACCGCTTCGTTAAATTCTGGTGCTTGTAAAGCACGATCTAACAGTGCCATCGACATAGACTTGCGCTCATTGAAACCAAACGTAAGACCGTAACCTCGGGTTAATTTAGGTTTCACCGCTTTATCACCGACAAAGCCATTAATCATCTGGCATTCCGTCAGTTCAATGTCACCAATCTCTATTTCAAAGCCTAGTTCTTCAGGAAGAAGTGACAGCGTAACCTGCCCTGAGCGAATCTCGCCAGCAAAGGGGTGGTTACGTCCATAACCACGTTGAGTGGAATATCCCAACGCCAACAAGAAACCTTCATCACCACGCACTAATTGCTGCAAACGAGCAGATCGATCACACGGATAATTAACAGGTTCGAGCGTAATATCTTCAGGTACTTGCAGGTTATCTTCTTCCACCAGCATCATGTCGAGTTTTTCTAAGATCCCCAGCACTTGTGGGCATACTTCTGGTTCAGCTTCCTTTACTAACGCTGCACCGCTCGCAACCTGCTCTGTAATACGAGCATGAACAGCCTGCGTTGCTGTTTCAGAACGACTCGCAGTAGCCTCATTGCCTTCTGCAAGTAACGAAAAGTCCAGCAATCGGTGGGTGTAATCGTACGTTGGACCTAATACCTGACCACCAGGTAAATCTTTATAGGTCGCGGAAATACGACGTTCAATACGCATTGCCGAGGTATTCACCGGTTGCGTTGTTGCCAAGCGTGGCAAGGTTGTTCGGTAAGCTCGAAGTAAAAAGATCGCTTCAACCAAATCGCCAGCGGCTTGTTTAATCGCAAGAGCGGCCAATTCTTTATCGTAGATCCCTCCTTCAGTCATTACGCGATCGACAGATCCTGCTAACTGTTGACTGATTTGTGCCACAGACAATGCAGGTAATGCTTTATCACCACGGCGTTTATCGGCTTGTAATTGGTGAGCGGCACTGATCGCTTTCTCACCACCTTTCACTGCTACATACATGGGCTGATCTCCAGCAACGTTGAACGAGGGATGGCAATAACGTGTTGACCGCTCACAAAAATAAAATCCAATCCCAATGGAAAACTCGGCAAGTGTTGGCGTTGTAATAACAAGTTCAACAAGTCATCAGGAAGCTGACCTAAATGAATATCTCTAGCTTGCTCAATACCCGGACCAGTCAATGTCAACGTAACCCCACAGGACAAACTGTCGGTTTCGACAATCACGGTCGTGCTGCGATCAGGGTATTCTTCATTACCGATACACAGCGGCAAGGTTAGCCACGGCGTTGTTGCGCTATCTTGGTACGACACTGCTGCAAACGCTGCACTGTCTGCAGTCTGCGTAATCGGAGCGCCAATATGAAACGTCAGATTATCTATTACTGCTTTGTCTTGAATAAAACTCGGTGATAGCCACAACGGTGTGCTGTTATCTGCTAGCGTCAATAAGGTTTGGCTGCAGGCACTCATCATGATGCCAAAACCATTGCCATTTTCGGGGTCCTTATTGTAATCATGGCTTCGATCAAGCTCTACGCATTCGCCAGGCTCTGACATGGCTTTTAATAAACGACGAAAACAAATTTGACTATCGTGCACCGCATCACTAAATGCTGGTGAAATCATACTCATGGGTATTGTCCCTTTCTTTAAATGCACTGAAATTCAGGCTTAATCTTCACCACGAACCAGCGTAAAGAAATCAACTTTGCTGCTCGCCACTTGTTGTTGACGTAACTGCTCTTGCTCCGCTTTTAATGCCGCTAATGGCGTGATCAATTCACGTGTTAAGCGCGCTTGGTATTCAGAGGTTTGCATTAAGCCGTCAATGACTGCAGCTAATTCAGCATGCTGTTTATTGCGACCTTGCAAATAGCTGTACCCCATTTCACCGCTATCTAATTTCACAACAGCACGTGTTAGGGTGACATCCCCCATATTGAACTGCCGCCCGCCTCCTCCCATGCGTGCTCTGACTTGAGCTAAACCAATTTCGGCTGGGCGAATCACTTGAAATATAGGCAACGGTAAATCCAATGTTGCCCACTGTGTTTGAAGGTCAGAAAAAGCCGCTCGGGCTAATACCGACATCCATGTTTTTCTCTGCTGAGAAGCGTCCATTTAATGCTCCATGACTAATTCAATGACATCGGAACGTGTATTCGAGCTGGAATATTCCGCCACAATATTTGTTCCTTTAATGACATTGGTGGTTTTAATTTTTAAAATAGGAATATTGGAATTAATCTGTAATAACCGGCAATCTTCATTCGTCGGCATTTGTGCACGCAAACGTGTATTTTTACGCTGTAATTCAATATTCAATTCTTTATTAATAAACTGATGTAATGATCCGGTATTAAAATATTTTAATACCACCCACCACGTCGTATCTGATAAATAATGATCAATCACAGTACGCGGAATACCGTCTATTTTTCTAAACGTGCGAATATGAATAACTTTACTTTCTGCTGGCTTATTCAAGCGTTCAGCAATCTTGCTATTGGCAATAATAACCCGAGCTTGTAACACCTCACTTCTAGGCAGCGAGCCTTGTTCTAACAGGTTTCCTGTAAAGTGTGCCCCTGCATGTAAATAGTAATCATGAGGCTGACGAAGCACCATATTGCCTTTCCCTTGATGGCGCTGCACCATACCTGTCGCCACCAATTCATCAATAGCGCGACGTACCGTATGTCGGTTCACATTAAAACGCAGTGCTAATTGTGATTCAGACGGTAAATAGTCACCAGCTTGGTATTTATTACGAACGTCATTATCTAATTGCGTGGCAATATCTAAATAAACAGGCATGTTATTCCTTTAACGATTTAACTTATCTAGACATGTAAACGTAATTTTTTTATTTTTGTAGAACAATTAAATGAAATTTAAATGAATTTTTTTCGAATGATTTGCGATATAAAATCAATAATACTGACCGTCACAATCACAATGCACATAATGGCGGCGGTCTGTTGCATTTGAAAACCTGAAATAGACTGCCAAAGTAATACCCCAATACCACCAGCCCCAACCATACCTACCACTGTGGCTGAACGAATATTGGATTCAAGGCGGTATAGTGCATAAGATATCCACAACGGCATTACCTGTGGAATTACCCCATATAAAATCACTTCTAGCGGGTTTGCCCCTGTGGCTTTAATGCCTTCAATCGGACCTGGTTCAATGGCTTCTATGGCTTCTGCAAATAGCTTCGCCAGCACACCAGTGGTGTGAATAAACAATGCCATTACCCCAGCAAAAGGACCTAATCCAACCACGACGACAAACAGCATCGCGAATACCATTTCGTTAATAGCGCGAAGCCCATCCATTAGGCGACGCATTGGAAATGTTACCCACGTCGGCATCAGGTTTTCTGCACTCAAAATGCCGAATGGTACCGCTAGAATAATCGCTAGCACCGTGCCCCAAATTCCGACTTGAATTGTGACGATCATTTCACTGATATACAGTTCTAAATCAATGAAATCTGGTGGAAAGAAATCGTTCAGTAGTTGCACCATGTTTTCAGGGTGTTCAAGAAATAGCATTGGTGCCATTTCTGCGCCACGCCATGACCACATCAATACTGACAAAACCACCACCACCAAAACGGCTTTTTTAAGCGATAATTTAGATTCTGGTACGAATTTTTGCTTTTGCGTTTCCGTATACATGGCTCAATCCTATTACGGTCAAACAAACGGGTTATTCGGCGAATAACCCGAACAGTGATAATTACCCTTTCACAGCATTAATCTGACGGGATAAGGTATCCAGTTCCTGCTGAATTTTAGTGATACGCTTCTGCTTTTCATCATTATCTAAGCGCGGGTTATCTTGTGTTTCAATCAAGTTTTTATATGCTTCCATTTGGCGGATAGGTAACAGTTGATTGTTATCCGTTGCAGCAAAACCCGACCACGACAGCCCCTTAAGGTTCTTCAGTGCTTGCGGGTTACCATCTTTGCCATAACTCAGGAAGAAATCGCGGGTTTTCGTTTTAGTTTCTTCAGGAATATCCTTACGCCATGTCATTACATCGGACGGGATCAGTTGTGACTGCCAAATCACCTTCAGTTTTTTGTACAGCTCAGGGTTGCTCTTCTTGATACGAACCAAGTTCATAGTGTGGTTGGTCGCCACATCCACTTGATTATTCGCCACAGCCATTACGTTGGCGGCATGGCCAGCAACAACCGTGCGTTTAAAGTCGTGGGCTGAAATGTGGTTTTGTGCCAAAGCGTAATAGTTTGGAACTAGAAAACCCGACGTAGAATTGGGTTCACCATTACCGAAATTGAGTGATGCTCGTTGATCGATCACATCTTGCAAGTTGTTGATTTTGTCATTCGCGCTGTTGGCCAGTAATACGCTGTAATACCCTTCTAGCCCGTCATCTCCGACATAACGTGCAAACACTTCGGCATTAGCACGATCAACCGCTTCTATTGCTGACTTGTTACCGTAATACGCCATATCAACTTTTTTGAACCGCATCGCTTGAATAATGCCAGCATAATCAGGGGCAAAATACGCTTTCACCGGTACGCCCAAAGCCTCACTTAAATCATCCAGCATGGGCTGCCAACGCTGGCGTAAATTCTGCTGTGCATCGGTGGTGATGATGCCGAAGTTAATGGTTTTCATCTCACTCGCTATAGCTTGTTGGCTGAACACTGTCGACGAACTAATCGCCGCAGAACAAACAGTCAGTATGGCTAACGCTTTCTGGATTGAACGAAGCATGTTTCCCTTCCCTGCATAGTTGTTATACCAAGCTAAGTTGGTATTAAATCGCGTTAAATAATGTCTAATCATCTTTAAGGTCTTGGACTAAAAAGATGGGGCTAACTCAGGTTGAATCGCTATAACTGGTGCGGGTTGCGGTTTTGCACCGTACAGTTCTGCCAATTTCCGTTCACACAGTCCCTCACTAGCGCCTTGATAAAAGACCTTACCATCACGTAATGCCACGATTTGGCTACAGTATTTCAAGGCATGATCGACCTGATGCAATGTGACAATCACGGGAATACCTTCTTGCTTATTTATATCTTCAAGCAGTTCCATTACGATACGAGATGACTCCGGGTCCAGCGATGCAATCGGTTCATCTGCAAAGATAATTTTGGCTTCCTGCATCAACGCGCGCGCAATGGCAACCCGTTGCTGCTGACCACCCGATAACGTAGATACACGCTGCATTGCATACTGTTCCATGCCAACACGCTCTAGCGCTTTCAGTGCACGTGAACGCTGCTCTGCAGTGAACGTACCAGTTAACGTGCGCCACTTAGCCGTAGAGCTCAGCGCGCCAACCAACACGTTAGTCAGCACACTCAATCGATTCACTAAGTTAAATTGTTGAAAGATATAACCAGCCTGAGCCCGACAAGTGCGTACCTCTTTACTTGGCTTGCCTTTTGACTGCACAACCTTACCCAATACACTGATACTGGATTGAGGGTTGTTATCACTCACGACTAATCCACTAAGATGACGTAATAACGTTGATTTCCCCGAGCCTGATGGCCCTAATAACGCAGTCATTTCACAGTTATTAATATCCAGATTGATCCCGTCTAGCGCTTTCTTCCCGCCGAACGTTTTATTTACATGTCGAATTGTAATGATGTTGTCCATGTCCCTGACCTCAAGTCTGATTCGAGACCTACAGTGCAGGGAAAAGATGAATGTTTTATTGATGAAATATGTCAGGCAGGTGACGAAGAGATTGTACGGGGCAGTTGTTGATACTGATTAAACGGTTGATATAAGAAAATAAACAAGAGCAATAGTCAGAGTTAATGTTCACTTGTCTAGATAAGAGGGTCATGAAAGGTTCATAGAAAAAAGGCTGTAATTTTACGGTGGCATATATTAATTAACTAATGAACAGCAGGTGCTGTTCATTAACAATAGAAGATCACATTATTCCCAGTTTTTTTAATTTTCGATACAAGGTATTACGGCTAATACTGAGCATTCGTGATGTCTTACTGATATTACCTTGGTTAGCATGGTAGGTTTCAAGCAATACATCCTCGACAGTGCTTTTCAAATCTTTCGTTACAGCCGTGTTAGATAAATTTTGATGCGTATTTGATACTAACTGCGTAACAATATTATTGGGGAAATGCTCGATAGTCAGTTGCTCAGCATCATCTGATAATAGAGATGCCACACGCAGCGTATTATCGAGCTCTCGAATATTACCCGGCCATGAATATTCCGTTAACAATCGTATTAAGTGTGAACATAAACTTTGATTATTTTCAGCGTGTTTTGCGTGAATATTTACAATTAATTCCGCTTTGTCTTGTCTTTCACGTAGCGGTGGCAATGTAACAATTAGACCATTCAATCGATAATATAAATCCTGACGAAATTCACCTAATTCAACAAGCTGTGCAAGGCTTTTATGGGTTGCCGCAACAATTTGAATATCGACTTTATATGCTTCATTCGAGCCTACTGGCACCACTTCTTTTTCTTGCAATACATGCAACAAACGGCACTGGGCAGACAATGGCATATCTGCGATTTCATCTAGGAATAAAATCCCCTTATGTGCCTGACGCACTTTACCCTGATAACCCTCTTTACTGGCACCAGTAAACGCCCCTGGCGCATAACCAAAGAGTTCAGATTCAATCAAATCTTGTGGTAACGCACCGCAATTTACCGCAACTAAAGGATGTTGGTTACGTAAACTGTATTGGTGAAGCTGTTTAATGAACTCGCCTTTGCCGACCCCTGTTTCACCCAATATCAGCAGCGTCACATCCTTATTAATTAACTTACAGGCTTGCTGCCAAGCTTGTTCAATTACGTCATCTCCCATGTGTAACGGGCAAGACGGAGAATATATAACAGAGCGGAGATTCTTTACTGGTTGGATCGACTGACAACGAAAGACCAAGTCGTTACTTTTACTATTCGTTGCTTGTGCCGAAATAAAAGAAGATTGGGCAGCCTGAATAATATGATCAATGTTACAGCCTAGAATGGTCGATTCTAATAAAGATTCAGATAATAGTCGTGCAGCCACTGCATTATGCGCAACAATGTGACCACTTTGATTCGCAATCACGATACCTTGCCACCCACTATTGAGTAAATGTTGATCAAACGCCAAATCGACACGGTACTTACCTTCCGGCACTTGGCAAAGTAAGCTGTTTTCAATAGCTTGCACCATATTTTGAATCAATAATTGCGTTTGTTGCGAGTGAATTTGTTGCTCACTTGTTATATCGAGTACACCTTGTAACTCGCCGTCTGGTGTACAAATTGGACTAGCAGAGCAACTGATAAAACGGTGTTTACGAATAAAATGTTGATCGCCAATCACAGCAACAAAGCGCTTTTCTGCCAATGCAGTGCCTATCGCATTCGTCCCTTTTAGGCTCTCTTGCCAACACACGCCCGATTCTAACGCGATGCCTGTTAGCTGATGTTCAAATCGCGATTGTCCCCACGAGCCAATAATCACCCCTTCAGTATCTGTTAGTAGCAAGCGACTGTTTGTACCTGCGAACATTTGGTTAAACAATGGCACAGCCAACTGTTCAACCGTTTTGATCAGCACATTAGCAATATGTTGTCGCTGCTCTAGTTGGGTTTTATCTAGGCGCACATGCTCCGGCTGATGCTGCTCATCTAAACCAGCTTGCTGACTTCGGTGCCAAGATTGCGATAACCAATCTTCTTGCTGAGTGTGAAGTAACGAATCCATAGGGTAACTGTTCCAGTTTGTAACAGTGCGGGTGTGCCATTTAGAGACAGTTGAACACTTTGTCTCTGTGCTTTCCTGTCACCCTGCCTGTTATTTTTAAATGATAAATTTTTGTTAATCATAGCGTTACATTTCATTAACAACAAGAGTTCAAAGTTGGCTTACTGTTTGCGTTATATAACTTGAAGAAAAACAAATAAGTACAAGTATCAATAATGATTTTTTGTATAAACGCATAAGAAGGAACGACCAATGATTTATGCTCAACCAGGAACAGACAACGCCGTTATCACGTTCAAATCACATTACGATAACTATATTGGTGGCGAGTGGGTAAAACCTGTCAGCGGGGAATATTTCGATAATATCTCACCTGTAAATGGTCAAATGTATTGTCAGGTTGCGCGTTCAACTGAAGCGGATATCAATTTAGCCTTAGACGCTGCGCATAATATTCGCGCAACATGGGCAGCAACAAGTGTCACAGAACGCTCAAATATATTATTAAAGATTGCCGATCGTATTGAACAAAACCTCGAATACTTAGCCGTTGCTGAAACATGGGAAAACGGCAAGCCCGTACGTGAAACATTGGCCGCCGATCTACCTTTAATTGTTGATCACTTCCGCTACTTTGCGGGTTGTATTCGAGCACAAGAAGGTTCTGCAGCAGAGTTAGACCAAAATACCGCGAGCTATCATTTCCCTGAACCCGTCGGCGTTGTTGGTCAGATAATTCCTTGGAATTTCCCAATGCTAATGGCGGCATGGAAATTAGCCCCAGCACTGGCTGCAGGCTGCTGTATTGTTCTAAAACCAGCAGAACAAACACCGACCTCAATTCTAGTATTAATGGAATTAGTGGGCGATCTTCTTCCACCGGGTGTACTTAACGTGGTGAATGGCTACGGTAGTGAAGCAGGCCAAGCGTTAGCCACCAGCAACAAAGTTGCCAAACTGGCTTTCACGGGGTCAACCGATGTGGGTCACCATATTCTTAAATGTGCCGCCGAAAGTTTAATTCCTTCAACCGTCGAGCTAGGGGGAAAGTCACCCAATATCTTTTTTGCTGATATCTTTGATCATGAAGATGCTTACCTCGATAAATGTATCGAAGGGATGTTACTAGCCTTCTTTAATCAAGGGGAAGTCTGTACTTGCCCATCACGAGTGTTAATTCATGAATCAGTTTATGACAAATTCATTGCTAAAGTGATAGAACGTGCGGCAGTGATCCAACAAGGCAACCCATTAGATACTGACACCCAAGTTGGCGCACAAGCCTCGCAAGAGCAATTCGATAAGATTCTTAGCTACTTAGACATTGGCCGTGCTGAAGGTGCACAAGTACTTATAGGTGGGCAAGCGGCAACGTTAAATGACGAACTCGATAATGGTTTCTACATTCAACCAACGATGCTAAAAGGCCATAACAAGATGCGCGTATTCCAAGAGGAAATATTTGGTCCCGTAATCGCTATCACAACATTCAAAGACGAAGCAGAAGCATTAGAGATTGCGAATGATACTGAGTATGGATTAGGAGCAGGCGTCTGGACGCGAGATGCAAACCTTGCTTACCGTATGGGTCGTAATATTGAAGCGGGTCGTATTTGGGTGAACTGTTATCACGCCTACCCTGCCCACGCTGCATTTGGGGGTTACAAGAAATCCGGTATCGGACGTGAAACCCATAAGATGATGCTTGATCACTATCAGAATACTAAAAACCTCTTAGTCAGCTACGATATTAACCCATTGGGCTTTTTTTAACGGACTAGAAGCTCCTACTAAAAAATTATAATGTTATAAAAAGGGATGGTAGTGTAAATGCTCATAAATACACACCACCCTTTTTTCAATATCAACGTTACTTCTTTAAAGAAACGTCACCATTATTATTCGTCGTCCACTTAAAGGTTTCTTTTCTGCCACGTAAATCCGCGTCGCCGTAAGTAATAACCATTTTTACGGGGCTGTAAGTAAAGTCTTTTGTCGATTTAGACACAAACACATCGTCGTCATACGTGTAAGTACCATTAAATCTCACTTTGTGCGTTTTTGTATTAATCACTAGTTCTTTATCAGAGTTATCATCACTAAAGGCAACCTTAAGATCTTTATCAAAATTCAAATTGGTATAAACGATAACATCGCTATTATTCGTTTTGACAAAAAGCTCATCACCTTTTTTCTTTACATCAACCCTGCCATGAAATGAGAACTTCCCTGTCGGATCAATAGACACTCTAAAATCACACGTCGCTGTCTTATTACAATCCTTTAATACTTTCTGTGTGAAGGCCGCTGTACTGCTTTCTACATACCCTGCAAATTGAATGCGCTCAGCGTCAGAATGAAACTTTTTCCCTGCAACAGCAACTGCCACATCATCCGCATCACACCCAGACAACATCACTAATACCAACGCTGATAATACTTTGAATTTCATTTAACCCTCACCTAAGAAACACCGTTTTATTTTGTATGCACTATATCGAAGACCATTCACAATTCACAGAAACACAATTATAACTTTTTAAGTATAATCATTTTTTTACACTTAAAAATGTATATCATTTCACCTAAACGAAGAAAACAGATGTAAAATACAAAAAAACTCACCACCTACGGAATTTAATCCCATCACTCCCTATTAGTTGAATTGATTATTGAAACCTAAAATTGAATAAATAAAAGGTGTATCGACAGAAATTGACATGATTACTTTTATTGCAAATAATGAAAGTTTTCATCTTTTGATAATTACGCAAAGCCTTTTATTCAATCACTCCATTATTCGTTATGCAAATGTGGCGTAATTCCTGCTTTGTTCTTTGATAATCTATGGTGAATTAGGCTATTTCAGAATGGGAAAACTGTCGTTGCGATCGATTATAATATTAACTATTCCAACACTGTTCTGGGTTGTAGGGTTGCTGTTTTCTAACATTTGGTGGCAGGAAAATATATTATCCGTTACCGCTATACCGTTTTTATTTTATTGTCTGGCACTTATTTTAACGCTCTTTTTGCGTAACACTTTGCAATTTATATTTTGCCTACCTTTTTTATTACTCTGGGGTTATGTACATCCTTTAGATAATTCGAGCTCCCTTCCTTTGTGCCCTCAGACATTAAAAGTCTTTCAGTACAACTTACGTTATGAAAACCCAAACCTTGATCCTCTTTTTTATTACTTACAACAATACCCCCACCATTTATTAGTGTTCCAAGAAACAACACCTGAACATGGCAGCATGCTAAAAGAAGCACTAAAAGCGCAGTACCCCTACCAATTTGGCGGGCAACCAAGAATCGGATATCCAAGCGGACAGCTTGTGCTGAGCCAGTACCCTCTGTTTAATATGAAAACCATTGCGACTCAAGCTGGTCACCAAATCATCCATGGTGTTTGGCATCCTCCCAAATACAAGCCTATTGAGCTGTATACCGCACACCCGCCTTCACCACGTAATGCACAGTTATGGGCCGAACGTAACGCGCTACTGGAGACATTGAACAATTTAGTGGAAGATTACCTTGATACCGATAATGCCTCACCAGCTCAACTTATTGTTGGGGATTTTAATTTATCTTCGACTAGCGAACGCTATCAAGCCCTATTTGGCGGTTTTAAAAGTAACCCTGTCTCAAGCTGGCCGAATTGGTCCGGTTTACGGCAATATTTAACAATCGCGATTGATCATCTCTGGGCGCATTACCCACTAGAAATATGTGAACGGGAAGCACTCATAAATATGGCAGGTTCTGATCATCGCCCCATCGTGACTTACCTGACGATGCATCGAAGCGATCAGCCCAAATAGTGAATTAATTTAACGCACAATTAAAAAGACCGATATCTAAATAACATCGGTCTTTCTTTTTCGTCTTTTATAGCAGAGAAACCAGCATTAACTTATTAGTTCAATATCAGTTTTAGGGATGCAACAACAAGCAAGTACTTTCCCCTCTTCCTTTTCGCCAGAAAACAATGCAGGTACATCCGGTTGTTCAACCTCACCGCTTGCTAATGTTACTTTACAAGCGCCGCATAATCCCGCACGACAACTGTTCGCCATCTTCAAACCTGCATTTTCTGCTTGCTCGAGTACCGTTTTTTGGTTATTACCTTCAAATATATTGCCATCGATACTGATCGTGACGCTTTTCTCTGCGCCAGTTTCGATTTGAATCGGTCCAAATGCTTCTTGGTGATACTGTGACTCGGGCAGTGCTTGTGCAAGGAGCAATGATTTAGCTTCTTTCATAAACGCATCAGGACCACACACGAACACTTGTCGTTCAGCCAGTGTAGGAATATGACTCAATAACTCAGCAGATAAACGCCCCGATAACCCTTTCCAAGCTTTATCTTTACGACTTAATACAACATGAACGGTTAAATGAGGATGTGCTTCTTGAAGTAATTCAAGCTCATCTAAACACGGGATATCATTTTGAGTACTGCACTGATGATAGAACACGACATCATGCACTTGATTGTGATCAGCTAAATAACGCAACATCGATAACATTGGTGTAATGCCACTGCCCGCAGAAAGCAGGAGTAATTTATCGGTGTGTGCACCTAGGTGGAATGTACCATCTGGTTTTTCTGCCACCAATGTATCTCCCACAGCTAAATGGTCATGTAGCCAATTCGATACGCGCCCATCATCTACACGTTTTACTGAAATAGCATAACGACCAGGACGAGAAGGGCTAGATGACAATGTATAGCGGCGTGAAATGTACTCACCATTTATTTCTAGTTGCAACGGTAAATGCTGACCAGGTTGATAAGTCGGTAATGTTTGTCCTTTTGCTGGCTCTAACCAAAACGTGCAGAAGTCTTGCGCAATATCTTCACGTTCAACGCAGGTTAACGTTAAATTCAACTCACTGTTGTCGGCATACACTTCTTTCGGCTTAGTCTCGAGCACTTCGATAATGTCACCCGCTTTGATTTCACCTTCATTAAGTGCGACCAGATTCTGGCCGAAATACACATCACCAGATGCATCAGCACGAAACTTAGACATGGTGGCTAGCGGTTCTTTCAATGTATTAAATTCAGCTGTTTTAGGGTTTACTGTGGTCAAAATACAACGCGAGCACGGCTTAACGGATAAGAACTCAACCTCACCAATACGAATGCGTTTCCAGCTATCTTCTGCAAATGCTTCTGTGCCTGAAACAACAAGATTGGTGCGAAACTGAGCCATTGTACTTTGCTGACTACTGCGGGCATTCAACGCATCCAATGACGCTTCACTAATCACTAGTAAAGGGAAGCCATCGGCAAAGCTAACATTCTGATTAATCTTCGGGCGAAGACGATTTGATTGCTCGCCCGTATACAATAACTGTACTTCTTGACCTAGCAGTAAAGAGAACCAAGTATCAGCTTTAATTGTTGTGGTATACGCACTAAATTCGTCGCCCCACACTTCAGCATTGGTATCTTCCATTAAGAAATCAGCATATTTCAATACCAACGGCATACGACCCGGGTAGCTCAGTGTTATACCGTGAGATTGTATTGTCGCCATCACTTTTACCATCTCAGGGTGTTTTCTTGCCGTGATCATAGTGCCGTCTTTTTTAGCCACCATGAAACGGCGATCAAAACAGATCCCTTGTTTCTCAACCCATACTTGCGATTGGCTAAGACCCGCAATCGATTTAACGGGAAAGACATTAATTTGCGAAAGAATTGGAGACGTTAACAGTATTGGCTTACTCACGTGGCGATCCTTAATGCTAATATTTTTAAACGGCTAACGAGCATGATATCAATTATATATAAGAATAAAACCTATAAAAAAAGCAGAGCCAATGCTCTGCCTTATTAACGATACAACACCAAAAGAGTCGGTTAGTTTACGGCTTTAATTGCCCAACCAACACTTTTTGGATAAACACGTTTAATTAACGGTTTGTTTTTTCTCTTTAGCAAGATGTGGCAACCTTCCATTACCAAACCAAATGCCATCGCAAAATAGACATACCCTTTATTCACATGTATCGCGAAACCTTCCGCCATCAACAAGCCACCCAATAGCACTAAGAACAATAATGCTAGCGTTTTAAATCCAGGATAACGCATTACGCAATCGTTGATTTTTTCTGCACACATCACCATTACACATGCAGAAGCAAGAATAGCGGCAACCATCAACGGTACTTCATCTGTCATACCTACGGCTGTGATCACTGAGTCCATCGAGAATACAGCATCAACAGCAACAATTTGCAGCAACACAAGTGCAATGCCGGCTCTTACCGTACTTGCGTTATGGTGCTCATCATGTGTTAACCACATCCATAATTCTTTTAAGCTTTTCGCTAATAAGAATCCACCACCCGCAATCATGATTAAATCACGACCAGTAAAGGCATAGCCCATCAAAGTCACTAGTGGTTCTGTTAATGACATCACCCAACTGATCGAGAAAACAAGACCAATACGCGCAATAACAGCCAATGCGATACCAAGGTTTCGCGCCATTTTACGTTGATGCTCGGGTAAACGTTCACACAATACAGAAATGAAAACAACGTTATCAACACCCAATACCACTTCAAGGGCAAACAGGGTTGCAAAGATAATTAATGCTTCAGGTTGAAGGAAAAGTTCTAGCATGTTGCATACTCCTGAGTGAAGGAGTAAGTAGGGGTTGAGCGACTCGAGGGGTCGTCCATATGTCTTTGGTGCCTCTTGTAAGAATGAGGCTGTAGTTAGCCACCACACCTTAATTCACGCAATGTAATGTTTGTAAGCATTTGTAACAGAGAGATACGTAACATTAAAAAACAATCGATTAAACGAAATGTACCGACATCATTAACGATAGGATATACCTATTACAACAATAAAATCTATCGTTTTTACTTATCACTGTAACAACCCTATTATTATTTCACAGTAAAATTGTGGAGTAAGTGACATGACTAAATCAACCTTAACACAAGCAAATGGTACACCTGTTGTTGATAACGATAATAGCTTAACGGCAGGTCCTAGCGGTCCTATTTTACTTCAAGACACATGGTTAGTTGAAAAGCTGGCGCACTTCGACCGTGAGCGTATTCCAGAGCGTGTTGTACACGCAAAAGGTTCTGCGGCATTCGGTACATTTACAGTTACCCACGATATATCAGCGCTAACTAAAGCCAATCTATTTTCTGAAGTTGGCAAAGAAACAGATGTACTGCTGCGTTTCTCTACAGTAGCTGGTGAAAAAGGCGCAGCGGATGCTGAACGTGACGTTCGTGGCTTTGCACTAAAATTCTACACTGATGAGGGGAATTGGGATTTAGTCGGCAATAATACCCCTGTATTCTTTATTCGTGACCCATTGAAATTCCCTGATTTCATTCACACTCAAAAACGCCACCCTGAAACCAACTTACGTAGTGCAACAGCGGCATGGGATTTCTGGTCACGCCACCCTGAATCACTGCATCAGGTTACTATTCTATTCAGTGATCGTGGCATCCCTACTGATTACCGCCACATAAACGGTTACGGCAGCCATACATACAGCTTCATCAACAGTGATAATGAGCGTTCTTGGGTCAAGTTCCATTTCAAAACACAACAAGGTCATAAGCATTATACCGATGAAGAGGCTGTGAATGTTGTTGGTAAAAGTCGTGAATCTTCACAAGTTGACCTCTTTATGAATATTGAAGAGGGCAACTTCCCACATTGGGATGTAAAAGTGCAGATAATGACAGAGCAACAAGCACAAGAAGTCTCTTTCCATCCGTTCGACTTAACTAAAGTATGGCCTCATGGTGAATTCCCACTTATCGATGTAGGGGTATTAGAGCTAAACCGTAACCCAGAGAACTATTTTGCAGAAGTAGAACAGGCGGCATTCAGCCCAGCAAATATTGTTTCTGGTATTGGTTTCTCGCCAGATCGCATGTTACAGGGGCGCTTATTCTCTTACGGTGATACGCAGCGCTATCGTTTAGGTATTAACCACGGTCAGCTACCTGTTAATAAACCTAAATGCCCAGTACACACAACACACCGCGACGGTTCAATGCGTGGCGATGATAATGGGGGTAAAGAGCCTAACTACGCACCAAACCATTACAATACTTATGTACCAACGCACGAACAGGAGCCTGCGTTAACACTTGAAAAAGCCGCATTGCATTATGATTTCCGTGAATACGATGAAGATTACTACACCCAACCGGGGAATCTATATCGCATCATGAACGCAGAGCAACAACAACGCTTTATCCAAAACTTGATAGCCTCGTTAAGTGAGGTAGATTGTGAGCAGATTAAACGCAATCAAATTTATCACTTCTATCAAGCTGATAAATCACTAGGTAAAGCATTGGCTGAAGGGTTAGGTGTTTCAATTGGTTAAGCAACATAAGCCAATGTTCACATAGCAATCCTTTATTGCGAGTCAATAAAGCGCAAAGGGTCTCCAAACGGAGACCCTTTTTCTTATTAACCTTTATTATTTTATGTGTATTTTGGGTTTGACCTACGGGTTTATGTTGAAGGCAACTATATTTAATGACAACACGCCCACCTTAACGCTTAGTAACTCTAAGTATTGAGTAACTAAGTACGCAGGTGTTCGTTCTCGCATTCAATAAAAAATCGAGGTGTTTGCTGTGAATGTTTCAGTTAGCCGTGCAGTTAGTGTTTGTATAGCAAGTTCTACTTTATACCTTGGATTCATACAATCGAGCTTAGCATCAGAAAATGACACGCTGATCAGTTACAAAACAACACAAACTATTACGTTAGATGGCCAGCCCGAAAAAGAATGGGAAAAAGCAAAGCCTTTAACCATGCTTTTAGACTATATGCCTTATAAGCCCGATCAGTATGAAGGAATGCTTAAAACACAATATTCCATCAAATCCCTTCATGACGATCAGAATATTTACTTTTTTGTACAATGGGATGACCCAACAAAAAGCGTTGATCGTTTCCCGTGGGTTAAGCAAGATGATGATTCATGGAAGCAACATAAGAATCTCGATCAAACGGGTCATGAAAATACCTATTACGAAGATAAAGCAAGTATCTTCTGGGCCATTAATGCCAAAGGCTTTTCAAAAAAAGGCTGTGACATTGCCTGTCATTTAGCAGATGAAGAGGGAAAAATTGCAGGCATTGAACAGAAATCTGCGGGGCGGAAATATACCAGAAAAGACGGTGAGACCATTGATATGTGGCACTGGAAAGCTGTGCGTACTGGGCTCACAGATCAATTTGATGACCAGTTTGTCGATGCGACTAAAGATCCCGCAGCAAATAGAAACTGGGGGCGAAAAGGCGACTCAAAAACTGGCGGCGGATACCAAAATAATACGAATGAAGATAAGACCGAGCCAGCATACGGTGGCTCAGTAATGAATCTTGATGATAATTATGCCATTCAAGACATCAATAAAGCGCCCTTTATCGATACCTATAAGCCCGGAGATAAACTGCCTGGCATCATCGTTTCCCCGTTTACCGGATCCAGAGGCGATATCTCATCTAAAGCCGTTTGGGCTAATGGTAGATGGACGCTTGAATTCCAGCGTAAATTAGTCACCACTGGTGAAAATGCCGCAATAGAAGATGTGCAATTTTCAGACCTGAGTAAAACGTATTACTTCGGTGTTTCTGTATTTGATAATTCTCAAATCAATCACATTTATCATGAAGGCGCGTTAAAGCTCAACTTCAAATAACACGTATACTCAATTGATCCTATATCGGTGCTTCTTTTAAAGAAGCACCGCTAATTTACCCGATTTATTAGCACTTTATATCTAGAGTGTTCAATCCTTGATGTTGATTAGAGGAAAACGCATGCGATTACATAACCTACACTTTTCATCCAAACTTGCGTTATCTGGTTTTCTGATCACCATGCTATTTGGTTGTTTATCAGCAGCAACATTAATTGGTCTTGTCTATTCGTCGAACGAGACAGGATTTAATCTGCCAAGCATCGAAAAAATGAGTGCCAAGTACAGTGAGGCACAACTTGTAGGGTCAATGAAAACGTCAATGTATGAATATGTTGCTGATGATGACGATATTTTAATCGTTGAAGATTGGATAAAAAAAGGGGCTATGGATGACGAGCAATTTCAACAAGATGTAATGACAATTCTTAAACAAGATTGCCAAAGCTGCCATAGTCGAACATCAACAAAATCTAAGGCTATCAACTCTATACCCTTTAGTCGTTATGATGATGTAAGCAAGTTCACTCAAGCGGGTTATTCTTGGCAATCGATGGCAAAAACCGCTCATATCCATCTTTTTGGCATCTCACTGTTATTAATAGCGACCAGCCTAACCTTCTCATGCAGCACTTACAACCCTTACATTAAAATAACTTTAATTTCAACCAGTTGGATTTCATTGTGGCTAGACATTGCCAGTTGGTGGCTGGCGAAATACTCGACGTTCTTTGTTTATATGATTGTCAGTGCAGGAACAATAGAGGTGGCATCAATTGTAACGATGAGCGGTTTGGCATTGATCAATATCTGGTGGAAGATACCAGATTTTTGCAAATAAGGCGGATCCCTCCCCTTTGCACAATCACTCTACGTTCATCGTTATGTAATCAGTGTATTTTTACTATGTATAACTTTACGACAAAACTGCGATGCATCTCATTATTTAAATCATCAATGCAATATTATCTATAAAAAAATATAGAGAAAAAGAGATGCGAAAAATAAACGACGTTGATTTGAAATTACTGCATTTATTTATAACCATTGTTGATTCTGGCGGTTTTTCAGCAGCACAATTTAAACTAAATATGCACCAATCAACAATTAGTACAAAAATGAATGACCTTGAAACTCGGCTGGGAATGACATTATGTTACCGTGGACGACGGGGGTTTCGTTTAACCAGTGACGGCAATAAAGTTTACCAACTCAGCCAAACATTGTTTGATGATATTAGTCATTTTGAAAATCAACTCGATAACATCAGAGATGTCTCTCATGGTCACATCATGTTAGCACTCACCGACAATCTTGCGACCAACCCGCAATGCAAAATTCAGCAAGGTATTAGGCATTTTTGTAATAGTTACCCCAAGGTCACTATCGATACGGATATCTGGGATTCCTATCAAATTGAAATGATGTTACTAGAAGGAAAGGTAGAACTGGGGATCACCTCATCTGAAGTACAAAAAGATGGCCTGAACTACCGCTATTTATTTGAAGAGAAGCAGTGTCTATACTGTGCCCCAGAGCACCCAATATTAGCGGTATCAGGCGAAATTACCACAAAAGATCTTCTCAAATTCCCAATAGTTGATCGGGGGTTATCGCATAAAATCACACCATTCAGCGATACCAAAAATTTAATGCACCTTGCAAGCAGTACCAACATGGAGGCGACAGCTCACCTCATCTTGTCTGGAACCTTTGTTGGTTACCTTCCCGATCATTATGCCTCTATTTGGGAACAAAGAGGCGAAATGGTAAAAGTTAATGCGACTTCTCTCGAATACCTTGCTGCATTTCATTTAACGACACTTGACTCAAAAGATTTATCGCTTGCAGCCACTGAATTAATGCATGCAATCTCCAATGTTCACATAAATAACAGCACATCAATGACTGTATCAATATAATTAAATGAAGATTAATGCGGGATAATTAGTTTTATCCCGTGAATATTATTTCATCTTTTTTATTACATCGATTTCCCACAATGTATTCATCTTAAAGCCACTATTTATCTTTAATTATAAAAAGCGCTCAATGTTTATCAATAACAATATTACCTAAAGGTAAATATATGAGTGCTTATCCATGTATTAATATCCACTTAGATACGATCACCCAAAACACGAAAAATCTGGTAACGACATGCCAAAGTCACGGTATTACACCAGCTGGCGTAACAAAACTCGCCTGTGCCTATCCGGAAGTCGGTCAAGCTATCCTTGATGGTGGTATTTATTTACTCGCAGATTCACGTATTGCGAATTTAATAAAACTCCATCATCTCGATGCAAAAAAAATGCTGTTACGAATACCCGCTATCAGTGAAGCTGATGAGGTTGTTCGTTATGCAGATATATCCTTAAACTCTGAAATTGCCACTTTAGAAACCCTTTCAGACGAAGCGATCAAACAGGGCAAAATACACCAAGTTATCATCATGCATGATTTGGGGGATCTTCGTGAAGGCGCATTCTACGAAGAAGAAACATTTGCACTGTCACGTAAGGCAATCGCACTTCCTGGCATTGATTTAGTGGGTCTTGGAACAAACCTCGCCTGTTATGGCGGAGTAGAACCTACCGCTGAAAATCAAAATCAGCTTATAACCATCGCCAAGAAGATAGAAACAGAGCACCAAATCAAGTTGCAATACTTATCAGGGGCAAGTTCTGCCGGTCTGCAGATCATGCTTAATGGTAATCTTCCACAAGGGATTAACCAGTTAAGACTAGGCGCATCCGTTTTAATGGGCATTGGCCTCAATGATGAACGAGTCCCCAATACTAGTCAGGATACATTTGACCTCACAGCAGAAATCATCGAAATAAAAGTTAAACCGTCGGTTCCTGTAAATTCAACGGCGCTAGATGCCTTCGGTAACAAGCCCGAATTTATTGACCGAGGGCTACGAAGACGCGCTATTTGTGCCATTGGAAAGCAAGATGTCGATATCGACCAAATTACCCCAAAAGACAACAACATCATCGTTATTGGTGGTAGCAGTGATCACCTTATTCTCGACATTGACGACAGTGAAATCGACTACGGTATCGGAAGTCTTATTGAATTCGAACTTTCTTACGGAGGGGTTTTACAGTGCATGACCTCTGAATACATCACAAAGCGTTTTATCTCATCTACATCCGTTAAGGAATTACTATGCTAAAAATTAAGAAGTTTCCTAATACGTTTACGATCTTATTCCTTTTAATTGCATTTTTTGCATCATTGACCTACCTATTACCCGCAGGTAAATACACCCGCGAAATGAATGAACAACTGGGTCGAGAAGTTCCATTGCCCGGCTCTTACCATGTCATAGAATCATCGCCACAAGGCTTTTTTGAAACCTTAATGGCGCCGATCTCCGGCTTTTATGATCCGATAAGCGGCGTTATTGGTGCTATTGATGTCAGCTTGTTTGTTCTTATGGTGGGTGGTTTTTTGGGTATTGTGACCCAAACAGGGGCGATTGATACTGGTATTGCTAGGATCATGGTGCGATTAAAGGGCAAGGAGATCTACATGATCCCTATCCTAATGACCCTATTCGCTTTAGGTGGTACATCATATGGTATGGCTGAAGAGTCCCTTGCTTTCTATGGTCTACTTATTCCCATTTTTATGACCGCACGCTTTGACCCCTTGGTTGCTGTCGCCGTTATCTTCGTTGGAACCGGTATTGGCACCTTAGGCTCAACCATCAACCCATTTGGAACCGTTATCGCCTCAAACGCGGCTAGCGTAGATTTTCTAAGTGGTGTCGAGCTTCGCTTTGCAATACTCGCTATTGCACTTGTCGTCGGCATTGGCTACGTCATGCGTTACGCCAAAAAGATTCAAAATAACCCTGATTCATCTTTATTGGCACATCTACGCGACGATAATGAAAAACACTTTCTGGGAGGTAAAGATTCAACCGACAACCTTCCCCTTCTTACTGGTCCACAAAAAGGGGTTTTGGCACTCTTTATCCTTACATTCAGCATCATGATCTACGGTGTTTCCTGCCTTGGCTGGTGGATGGCTGAAATGGCAACGCTGTTCATATTCATGGGTATTTTGTGCGGGATTGTCGGCCGCCTTAGCGAAGATGATCTAATCAACTCTTTCGTTGCTGGAGCTGCCGATCTGATTGGCGTGGCATTAATTGTTGGCGTCGCGCGTGGCATTGTGGTGGTTATGGAAGCGGGTAATATCACCGATACTATTCTTAATTACGCAGAAGGGCTTGTTGCAGGAAAAAGCTCAGTGCTGTTTATCAACACCGTCTACGGTATTGAAATGCTGCTCTCTTTTATCGTTCCATCGACTTCTGGCTTAGCAGTAATGAGCATGCCAATCTTGGCGCCATTGAGTGACTTTGCCAATACGGGTCGTGAGTTAGTGGTTACTGCGTTTATGAGCGGAATTGGTACGATTCTATTTGTTACCCCAACCTACGGTGTACTAATGGGCGGACTCGCCATTGCCCGTATTCCTTATGTAACTTGGCTGAAATTTATTGCCCCACTGGTGGCTTTCTTTGTTGTTCTTAACTGCATTATCCTTTCCATTGGCGCTAGCCTTTACAGCTAATTGTTATTAGCTACTCGTTAATAGCAACACACTTCCCTGATAGATATTAGTTACTGGGGAAGTGTGTTTGCTAGCGAGTAAAGCTGAACCTAAACAGATAAATATTCAGGATTGTTGCGCTTGTTAAAAGGCGTTTTTATACATTACGCCATCTTTCATGATAACTTTCTGCGTTTCAGGGTTCACTACACATGCAACGCCTTCTAACGGATTACCATCGATAATCAACAGATCGGCGTAGGCACCTTCTACCAATTGACCAATTTTGCCTTCTTGATAAGGATGTTGGTATGTCGATAGTTCAAACAAGCGCCCACAGTTCGACGTTGCCATTTTCAGCGCCGTTAAAGAATCAAACACTTTCTCAATGGCCTCTAGCTCACTTGATTGGGTTGCATGAACATTCAATGTACCAACACAGTCTGTACCGTAACAAATATTCTCTATCTCATACTTTTTTATCAGTTCTGCAGAACGTAACATGGCTTTTCCAACACGCTCTGTTTTCTGATACAACACTTCTGAACCTAAAGGAATTTTACGCTCAGCAATGAGTGATGAGGTAAAGTATGACGGGATAACAAAAATACCTTTCTCTTTAATCGTTTGAGCAACATCTTCATCCATAATTGTGGCATGCTCAAATGACATAATGCCCGCTTCTGCCGCTCTTTTCATCGCTTCTGTTGTATGGATGTGTGCCGCCACGTAAGTACCGTAGTCTGATGCAGCTTCAACCGCCGCTTTCAATTCATCTAAGGTATATTGAAGCGTATCGAGTGGATCAAAAATTGATGAGGCACCACCACCCGCCATAATTTTAATTTGGGATGCTCCCATAAACAGCTGCTCACGCACGGCCTTTAGCACCTCGGCACGACCATCTGCAATCGTAAATGCCCCCGTCTTCATCAACGGAGAATCTTCATGGTTATTAAAACGCTTCTGTCCACGGTTCTGACGGTAATCTGAGTGTCCTGATGTTTGAGAAATTGCAGCTTGAGATGGGAAAATTCGAGGGCCTGTCGCATAACCATTATCGATAGACACTTTAAGACCTGTCGTATTACCCGCAACATCACGAACAGACGTAAAGCCACGCATCAACATCCCTTCTGCCACTTTTGCCGAACGTATTGCAATCTCTTCCGTCGTCATGGTATCTAGAATATGTGGCGCTTCAGATAACGTAATGTGAACGTGAGCATCAATCAGACCGGGCATTACCGTATGGCCATTCGCATCAATCACTTTCTCGATAGTGCTCTCGTCAACAGCATCCTTGGTGATTTTTATGACAATATTATTTTCAATAACTACATTCACATTTTGAATTAGCTTTTCATCTGTACCGTTAAATAGATTCGCATTTTTAATTAAAATCATAATTGTGCCCTTAATAATATTCACATTCATAATGTCTTGCTTACGAAGTCAATTTATCGGTTTATTTAAGGCGGTATTTATCATTTTGCGCCAACAACACCACAGGGAAGTATCGTGACATCTTTTTTATTACAGGCACTTTTCTCGAGAGTTCGAGGTTTCAGTTGTGGCCCATATTTTTGTGCCCATCAGTTCAATGTAGAGTGATCAAGAATAACGCTACGTTCTGCCAATGCCTTTCTATTCCAAGATGCGACACAATCTGTACTGACATCCCCAAGTGGCGTGAATTGGTAAGAAGTTATCTGTGATAAGGGTAATTTATAGGGGTCGTTCAGTTATTTTAATGAGGTTTATTATGTCCCATAAGTTTAATCAATATCGTCAATTACTAAATAGTTCATTAGACCATGCAGTCGATTACCTAGAATCTTTGCCTGAAAGACCAATTGATAAACAGTCAAGTTCAGGGAGTCTCCGAGAAGCAATAGGGGGAACACTGCCTATTACAGGAACAGCCCCAGATCAAGTGATTCAGAAATTGGTCACGGATGTTGAAGAAGGATTGATCGGCTCAGGTGGACCTCGCTATTTTGGCTATGCAATTGGTGGCTCGTTCCCTGTTGCGTTAGCGGCTGATTGGCTCGTGAGCGCATGGGATCAGAATGTACCTTATTACGTATCAAGCCCCGCAACATCCATTGTTGAAGAAACGGCTGCAGAGTGGATGCTGGATCTGCTCAACCTACCGAAAACCGCAGGTGTGGGTTTTACCTCTGGCGCTCAAGAGGCTATTTACACTGCACTGATCACTGCACGTAACAGCTTGTTGGAAAAAGCGGGCTGGGATGTTGCTGCGAATGGCTTATATGGCGCGCCCCGTATTCATGTAGTTATGAGTGATCAAATTCATTCGACTATTAAGCGTGCTTTATCAATGATTGGCATTGGGCTTAAAGACATCAAGACGATTCCCACCGATCAGAACCTCCGAATTATTCCAGATACATTACCAGCTATCCTAGCCGAATGTGATGGGCCAACCTTAGTTTGTGCTCAGGCTGGGTGTATCGATTCAGGTGCTTTTGACCCGTTTGATGAAATTGCATCGAGTGTTGAAGCCCACCCGAATGCTTGGCTTCATGTTGATGGTGCTATTGGCTTGTGGTCGGCCGCAAGTGATACGCAAAAACATTTATTAAAAGGGATTGAGAAAGCGGACTCATGGGATACCGACGGTCATAAATGGTTCAACATGCCTTATGACAGCGGCATGGTGATAGTAAAAGATGCAGGTTTATTAGCGAAGGCTATGGGGGGGAGTAACATGGGAGATTACCTCACTGACGCCATTGCAAAACCAGACAGAAATGCTATTAACTTCGGTATATCAGCCTCTCGTCGAGCTCGAGGAGTACCAGTATACGCCACGATCAAATCGCTGGGTAAAGAAGGTATTCAAGCCCATTTAGATAACTGCTGCACATTAGCAAAACGAATGGCTGATAAACTTCGTAATGTTGATGGCATCACCATTCTCAATGATGTGGTATCAAACCGTTTCTCTGCTCAGTTTGGTAAGGGAGATGACGCATTTCGTGATCAGTTGACCGCCCGTATTGTTCACCAACTGCAACAAGATGGTTTTTGTTACCCCTCGACGTCTGGCTACAAAGGGCTAAAAACTATGCTGTTCTCTGTTTTGAGCTGCCATACTACAGCACAAGATATTGACGCTTCTGCAGAAAAAATCATTGAAATCTATCATATGGAACTGGAGAAAGTTCAGGAAGCGCACACCCAGTCTGATGCTACGCTGTGTAGTTAGGCTCGCTTCTATTATAGGTAATTACAGTTCCTATTAACAAAAAGGCAGTAATAGAAAATTACTGCCTTTTCAACACCACGGTTTTGTTAGTTAATTTAGGCGGTTTCTTTAACTACCCTTTTAATTCAGCCAAGAAACCGTGAAGGTAAGCAATCGCTTCAGCTTCATCGTCGCCCTCGACAGACACTAAAATTTGGTCATTCTTACAAATACCCAAGCCCATTAACTTCATCAAACTTTTGGCATTCACTGTTCGCTCACCTTTAGTCACCGTAACTGAAGAAGAAAAACCCTTACAAGCTTTCACCAGCAACGCTCCTGGCCGAGTATGCAAGCCATTTTCATTGGTAATGTTGAAGTCAAAATATTCCATAATAGCTCGGTCCTTACCAATATTTGTTAATTTCAGTACGCAGCGCTTCAGCAGTCACCTTACCCGTATCATTGGCAAGAGCACGGCCCGCAATAAAGGTTTTTGCTTTAATTCCCTCAAACAAGTGAATGTCTTCCGGCACAATACCGCCAGTAATTGACACTTCGATACCCATTTCAGACAACACTCGCATACGGCTGATATCTTCAGGAGTCCAACTCACACCGGCTAATTCCGCATCACGTGAACGGTGGTAAATCGCCTGTTTTATACCTAAATCTACCCAATCTTGGGCGTCCTTCAAAGTCCAATTTCCGTACAATTCAATTTGGATTTCGCCATTAAAATTATCCGCCACTTTCTTACACGCTTCGATGGTCGCAATATGTGCAGCAGCCGAGACGGTGATCCAGTCAGCTCCAGCTTCAAATGCCATCTTGGCTAAAATCGCCCCGCCATCGGTGGTTTTCATATCACACACAATAATATGTTCAGGGTGGCGTTTACGCAGTGTACTTACAGCAGACATACCTTCCGCAAACGCGAGAATAGTGCCTATTTCGATCACATCAACAAAACTTTCCACGTTATTCGCAACGGTTACAGCGGTAGCTAAGTCAGTTGAATCCAATGCAATTTGTAATAGTGGTTTAGTCATGGTTTTTAATCCTTTTCGAAATGGTTAAGTCATTTACATCGATAATAAATAGCCCATTGTTTTGTATTGCCGCCAACATGCAGGCGCACGAAACCCGATAAGTCTTCAATCACTTATCTTTGGTCATACAATTACGGTGTACTGTCGTCAATGTGTCAGGAATACATGTTGATGAAGCACTTAGTAGCTGGCTCGATAATTCAAGCAATAACATTCACGCCTATTTTTGTCCGTAATACGCGTTGGCACCGTGCTTTCTGAAATAGTGTTTATCCGATAATTCTTGTTGAATTCTAATGCCACTGTTTAAGCTGCGTGTCGATAATGCCATTGCAGCCACTTCTTCTAGCACTACAGCATTATGTACGGCGTCAAACGCATCTTTACCCCACGAAAAAGGGGCATGGCCAGCAATGATTGCGCTAGGTACTGCACTCGGGTCAATGTCACGGCGAGTGAATTCTTCAACGATCACTAAGCCCGTATTCTTCTCATAATCATTGTCGATCTCACGCGGCGTTAATGAACGCGTGCACGGAATATCACCGTAAAAATAATCAGCATGGGTAGTGCCTAACGCTGGGATATCTAACCCCGCCTGTGCCCATATCGTGCCATGGCGAGAATGGGTATGTACAATTCCTCCTAATGCAGGAAATGCCTTGTACAACTCAAGGTGAGTCGCGGTATCACTGGACGGATTCATCGTCCCTTCTATCACCTTGCCAGTTAAATCGACCACCACAATGTCATTCACCGTCATGACATCATAATCTACCCCTGAGGGCTTAATGGCGACCACGCCTCTTACGCGATCAATTTCAGATACATTACCCCACGTAAAGGTCACCAAATCGTATTTCGGCAACAGCAGGTTCGCTTCCAAGACTTTCTCTTTCAATGCATTAAACATTGTTCATCTCCTATATTGGGCAGCATGCCAACACACTGCCCATAGATAGTCAGCCGTGCATATGTCGCTTACACAGCAAGCGCTAACGCTTCTTCAATCACACGGTACACATCATCTTTACTGCGACAATGGCGAAGCTTATCGAGATCAACCCCCGTTTCACTGTCGTCATCTTCCAATACCTGCGTCACTTCCATCAGACCTTCCATATGCTCATCTGATGAACTGCCAGCCAACGTCACCAGAACATCAACAGGCTCTTCTTCCCCCTCAAAATACACAGGCTGTTGCAATGTTACTAAAGCAAAAGCGGTGCGATTCACGCCATCTTCAGGACGAGCATGTGGCATCGCAAAATTCGGAGCAATCACAATGTAAGGTCCCAACTTTTCCACACTACTAATGATGGCGTCGTGATAACTAGGTTGCACCGCTCCCGAAGCAATCAGCATATCGGTACCCAATTTAATCGCCGCTTTCCAATCTGCAGCTTGTGCTTGAAGATTAATGGAATTGTTGTCGTTCAATGATTGTTTAAAATTCATGATGTACTCCATGTGTTCGGTGGATTGTACTCTGCCAACAACCCACCGAGGCATTGTGATTAATTTGCTAAATTTTTATTGATTAAGCTCAGCAATTCATCACCGAAAGAATTAGGATTCAGCATGTTTTGTACGCCCAGTACATACTTGCCCTCACCCGGTTGCATCTCACCGGAAAGGTGTTTAGAAGACACAATAATGTCGGTATTCACGAGTTTGGATTTGTAATCTGAAACAGCACACGAATCCATGACATGCGGTATCCCTTTCTTCTCTAGGTATTTACCGATCTTCATTTTCATCATCATAGATGAACCTTGTCCGTTCCCGCACACAGCCAGAATACGAATAGCGCGCCCTGCTGAACTTTCAATCGCTCGCTCTGCAACGTCCGCCACAACTTCTTCTGTCGGTTGTGTAACAGCCAACACCGCTTCTGCATCTTCTTCAGCACGCAATGTTTTTGAAGCAAAGAACATGTACACACCAGCAGCCGCTAGCAAAACAAAGAAGAACCAGCTCGACATAGACAGACCTTGCATGATTGGTGGGAATACTAACGCCCAATCAGCCATGCCCATCCAGCCATTAAATTCTGTGCCTTGTTGCGCAAACAAATGAATCGCCCATGCAGAGCCTAATACCTCAATGATGCCCATGACGAAACAGATCTTCATCACAGCTTTCCAGCCACCAAAGTGGTTAGCAAACACACCGATGGTCGCATTCGAGAAAAACATTGGAATAAAGCCAGGAATAATCATGATAGGAGCATCAAAAGCAAGCATCGCTAACACAGCCGTAAACTGACCAATCGCACCCCACATAAAACCAAATACCATCGCATTCGGTGAGTAAGCATAAATCGCCGCACAGTCAATCGCCAAAACCGCATTCGGAATCACACGTTCTGACACCCCTTTAAAGGCTTCTGACAATTCCGCCACGAACATGCGTACACCGGCAACAATCACTTGAATCGCAACAGCAAACTTCAACCCAGTTTCAAGAATATAAATGAACCAGTTCGTTTTACCTGCCATTGCTTGCAAGTTATCAAGGCCGAATGACAACAAAATAATACCGAAGAACACTGTCATCACAATTGCTGTAGCAGCAATGCTGTCGTGAAAAATGTGTAGCCATTTAGGCAGTTTAAGGTGGTCAACACTGTCTTCTTTATTACCCAATTTTGGAGCAACTTTAGTCGCAATCCATGACGCAACCTGTTGTTGGTGACCAATAGAGAAACCTGCGCCACCCGTTACTTCTTCGGTCGGTTTGAACATAATGTTGGAGGAAATACCCCAATACAGAGCCATCAAGATCGCCGAATAAATGATGGTTTCCCACATGCCAGCGCCAAGAATAAAGTAGAACACCGCTATCAAACCTGCTTGTTGGAACATGATGTGTCCCGTCAGCATAATGGTTCGAATACCAGTATATCGGCGAAAAACCACCAGGAGGATATTGAGACCTAAGGCCATTAATACGGCATAACCAACCCATGAGTAGTTATCACCCATAGTTTCCATTGTGGACATCATGGTGGTGTAAGGGTCAATAACCGACCCCGTTAAGCCATGGTATTCAGAGAGTTTTTCAATCACTGGTTTAAAACCAGCAACCAAAGTGCCAGCACCAACTTGTACCAACATAAAGCCAACAATGGTTTTGATCGTGCCTTTTATAACAGTGGTCGTATCACGTCTTAACAAGATGTAACCAATACATGTTACTAAGCCAAGTAATAACGGGGCCTTTGTCATGACTTGGCTGTAGAAGATGTAAAAAATGTCGTATATGGTGTCCATAATGATGCTCCATCGCAACGTAGGTGCGTACACCTCATCGCTTTCTATCACGGGGTGATTGGCTTTTCGCCGTTTCTTATTCTCTATTTTTATCAACCTGCTTTCTGTTCGCGTAATCACCATAGCAATCACAAATAATCATAAAAAGTCATAGTTTGATTTTATGTGAGAGAGCTCTCGTTGATTATCTCTTCCTATTGATACAGATCAATTTTGGCTATCAGGTGGGTGATAATACGTATCAAAACGGTTGAAAATGCTAACTAACTCGCAAAAAAATCCTTTTTGACACTTCTCACTTTAATTTCAACAAGTTGTAACCTCTTCGTTAAATCGATGGAAATAAAGTTTTAACTCAGTCACAAAACACCATAAGTAATCATTGATAATCATAATTGTGATTGTTATAGTCATTTCAAATCACAAAGTGTCATTGTGAAAGCAGTAGAGGTAAGACACATGACTGAATCACAACGCCACAATGCTTTACTTAATATTCTGAGTCATCGTCGAGCGATTACGGTTGAGAAAGTCATCAATACTTTTGGTATCTCACCAGCAACAGCTAGACGCGACATCAATAAATTGGAAGAGCAAGGCAAGTTAACCAAAGTACGTAATGGTGCAGAGGCAAAGCCACAAACACGAATGTTTTGGTCACCTATAAACATTCATCAAACTTCCAATCATGATGAAAAGACACGCATTGCGCACTATGCCGCACTGCTTTGTCACAGTGGCGACAGCGTGTTGATCAACTGCGGTTCAACAGCCTTTTTATTAGGCCAAGAGATCTGCGGCAGCGATATCTTAGTGATTACTAATTACTTCCCACTGATCCGTTATTTGATCACGAAAGAGCATGATGAAGTGGTGATCATTGGCGGGGAATACCACCGGACACGAGGCCTGATGCTGGCTCCCCATCAAGAAGTGGGACATGGTTACGCCGCGCATTACATGTTCACTAGTGGCAAAGGCTTAACAGCTGATGGGCTATACAAAATGGATATGCTCGCGGCTATGTCAGAGCAAAAAATGATGAGACAAGCAACCAAACTCGTGGTGTTAGTCGACAGTTCAAAAGTCGGACAACGCGTGGGGATGTTATTTGCCTCCACGGCTCAAATTGACATAGTGATCACTGGGCGAGATGCCCCTCACAATGTAGTGACCGCGCTGGAAGCACAAGGAATTGAAGTGGTGTTGGTATAAGCCAATACCCAGAAAAAGAAAAAAGTACGCATTTGTTTTTATAGCGAAACGCACCATACCGGCACGTTTCGGACGATTTTTTAAATTCATTTAACGAAAGGTCTATCAGATGAGCAAAGTTGACGAAATTACCCGCGAATCATGGATTCTCAATACGTTCCCTGAGTGGGGCACATGGCTAAACGAAGAGATTGATCACGAAGATGTGCAGCCTAGTACCTTTGCAATGTGGTGGCTCGGTTGTACGGGAATTTGGCTAAAATCTGAAGGTAACACCAACATTTCTATCGATTTTTGGTGTGGTACAGGCAAGAGAACACGCGGCAACCCACACATGAAAAACCAGCATCAGATGATGCGTATGGGTGGTGTACGCAACTTACAGCCGAACCTACGAACTTCACCGTTTGTACTTGATCCATTCGGAATTAAAAATATTGATGCGGTATTGGCTACCCATGATCATGCCGATCACATCGATATTAACGTTGCCTCTGCAGTACTGCATAACTGTGGTGATCACGTGAAATTCATCGGACCAAAAGCTTGTGTGGATCTATGGACAGGCTGGGGCGTGCCAGAAGATCGATGCATTATAGCCAAAGTTGGTGATGAGATTCCGGTGGGCGATATAACTATCAAAGTATTGGACGCTTTCGACCGTACTGCATTAGTAACGCTACCAGAAGGCACCTCTTCATACGACAAGTCGATTTTAGATGGTATGGACGACCGCGCAGTGAACTATTTGGTGAAAACTACGGGGGGTAATGTTTACCATTCTGGGGATTCACACTACTCAAATTACTACGCAAAACACGGCAACGACAATCAAATTGATGTCGCTCTGTTGTCTTACGGCGAAAACCCACGTGGCGTAACCGACAAAATGACAGCTTCCGACATCTTGCGTGCCGGAGAATCATTAGACGCACAAGTCGTTATGCCTTTCCATCATGATATTTGGGCCAACTTCCAAAACGATCCTCGTGAAATTGAAGTGTTATGGAAGATGAAAAAAGATCGTCTGGGTTATGGCTTTAGTCCTTTCTTCTGGCAAGTGGGCGGTAAATACACCTTCCCAACAGACCAAGCGAAGATGTACTACCAGCACCCTCGTGGTTTTGATGACATCTTTACAGACGAACCAGAATTACCGTTCAAGTCATTCTTGTAAACATTAAAACTCTTAACCCTACAAAAAAACCTGTGGCTATCTTCCTGTTTTCAGTTCGCATCGTTTGTGTTGGAAGGTAGCCCTTTCATTTCTCACCGGGTAATGAAAGGACAGAACTCACCATTTCCCGTTTACTTATATGGTTTACGCGATTCATTCAAAGGGAATAAACATGACTTACTCCGTGCTGGCCTTAGATTTAGATGGCACGACATTAACCACTGACCATCAAATCTTACCCGAAATAAAAGACGCGATTGCACATATTAAAGACACCACTACTGTGTTGTTGGTCACAGGCCGTCACCATACCGCCGCCCGTCCATACCACCATGATCTCGAACTCGATACCCCGATCATTTGCTGCAATGGCACCTATGTATATGACTATTCAACCAACAGCGTGATCACTGAGCAGGCCATTTCTCACGACAATGCCCGTCAATTTGTCACGTTGGCACAGCAAAACAAACTGAACATGGTGATGTACGTCACCGACAAAATGACGTTCTCGGCTAAAACACCCATCCACTATATGGAAGCAATGGAAACCTGGTCGCAACAGTTTCCTGCTGACATTAAACCCGAGATTGAACGCATTGATTCTTTCTTGGATGAAATCGACAACAATACCTACATCTGGAAATTCGTGGTTGAAGGTAACATTGAAAACATCACAAATTTCGCAGAATTACCGTTTATTCGTAGCACTTTTACTGGTGAGAAGTCGTGGTCGAACCGTATCGATTTTTCCAACAAAGGCAATACTAAAGGCTTTCGCTTGGCTGAATACTTAGCAGACCAACGCATTGACCCAAGCAAGGTTGTAGCGATAGGTGATAACCACAATGACATTTCCATGATCACCCTTGCTGGGCTCGGCGTCGCCATGGCCAATGCCGATGAGGCAGTCAAGCAGATCGCAGACCGTATCACAACCACCACAAATAACGACCAAGGCATCAGTGAAATCATCGCAGATTGCTTCTAAGCCCTCCACTTAATTTAGGTGATATATGCATAATTTTAATAAGAAATTCCGCCTTGGTTTGTATGAAAAAGCTATGCCAGCAGACTTGTCATGGGAACAAAAAATCGTAGCCGCAAAAGATCTTGGTTTTGATTTTATTGAAATTTCGGTCGATGAATCAGATGAACGTCGAGCACGCTTAGACTGGAGCGATGAAGAAATTTACAACCTACGCCATTTATGCGAACAACACGGCTTGCCATTACAGTCGATGTGTTTGAGTGCACACCGTAAGTTCCCCTTCGGTTCTGAAAATGAAGCGATTCGTCATGAAGCCTATGTCATTATGGAGAAGGCCATCAACTTGGCCTATAAACTCGGTATCCGCTGCATCCAGCTGGCCGGTTACGACGTGTATTACGAACCACAAACCGCAGCAAGCCACCAACGCTTCATCGAAGGCATGAAAGCCGCCACCAAAATGGCAGAACGCGCCGGTATCATGCTAGGTGTCGAAATTATGGATACCCCTTACCTCAACTCACTCAGCAAATTTGAAGTACTGAAAAAAGCCATTCCTTCACCGTACTTCATGTCCTACCCCGATGTCGGCAACATCACCGGATGGAATTATGATATCTGTACCGAGCTACAACTCAGCAGCGATCACATCATCCAAATTCACTTAAAAGACACATTAAAAGTCAGTAGTACCTGTAAAGGCCAATTCCGCGACTTAGTAATAGGTGAAGGCGATGTCGATTTCCCATCAATTTTCAAAACCTTAGCTAACATGGACTACGCTGCCCCTATGGTAATTGAAATGTGGGCTCAAGATGATGAATGGGCCAACAACATTCAATTAGCAAAAACTCGTCTCACTGAAATGGGACAAGCAGCAGGGTTTGCGCTCACGTAATACCTGAGCTTCCCTACATCAACCTCATAAATCGACGTCATCACGAAGAAAAGTTGTTAACTCAGGCGCTGAAAATCGACACGATATGCGTCTGAGCTTACAGAATCTATACATACACTTGATACGTGTCATTTCTCGGCTAATGCGAGCAGATGACGTCTTTTAATCTCATAACTCGCGGTATACAATCATAAGCAGTCAGTAATAATCATAATAAAGGCATGCTATGACAGAAGCACAACGGCATAGTGCCATCCTAGAACTCTTGCAGCAGAAACGATATATCACCGTAAATAGCCTTATCGAGGCCTATGATATTTCACCGGCAACAGCACGTCGTGATATCAATAAGCTCAATGATTCGAAGAAGTTAAGAAAAGTCCGTAATGGCGCAGAAGCCATCACTCAAGAAAAAGCTGTTTGGTCTCCATTTAATATTAATCATGTCTCAAACCATGATGAAAAAGTGCGCATTGCCCAAGCAGCCGCCTCTCTGATTGCACCGGGTGAAAGTGCGGTTATCAATTGTGGTTCAACAGCCTTCCTATTAGGGCAAGAGCTTTGTGGACAAGATGTGCAAGTAATCACCAACTTTTTCCCGTTGGCAAACTACCTGATTGAAGAAGAACACGATGGAGTCGTAATCATTGGTGGTCAATACAACAAAACCCAATCCATCACCTTAGCACCACAAGACGAAGTATCATCGTTATATGCTGGGCATTGGATGTTCACCAGCGGGAAAGGCTTAACTGCTGATGGGTTGTACAAAATGGACATGCTCACAGCGATGGCAGAACAAAAAATGTTAGATCACGTAGGTAAATTGGTCGTACTCACAGATAGCAGTAAAGTTGGTCAGCGCGCAGGTATGTTGTTCTGCCACGCGACGAAGATTCACACTTTAATCACTGGTAAAGATGCCAACCCAGAAGTTATTACTCAATTGAAAGACGCGGGTATCAACGTCATGTTGGTATAGGTGAAAATAAAGACACTTTTTTGCGAGTCTAATTTTCTAGCAATCGCGTATATTCAATTACATAGCGGTTCAATGTTGAGTAATCAACATTGAACCCTCTGAGTCCTATGAACCCAGCATCTTGAGGTTGCTTGGATATAGTGTCTAACGGAAAATGACTCTCCGAAAAATCATCATTATTTTCCTGCCGCAATCGCAGCACGAATAAAGCCTTTGTTATTATCCAATAATTGCTTGGCCTCTTCTGCATTTAACTGTGCCAACACCATTACGATTGCTGTTTTGCAATGTCCGTTACATGCCGCTAATGCGCTTTCTGCTTCTTCTCGACTGCAGTCTGTTGCTTCAATAACAATCTTTTTCTGACGTTCAACCAACTTAGCATTGGTGGCTTCAACATCGACCATCAAGTTGCCGAACACTTTACCCGAACGAATCATTGCTCCCGTCGTCAGCATATTCAGCACCAACTTCTGCGCAGTGCCTGCTTTCATGCGAGATGAACCCGTTACCACTTCTGCCCCTACAATAGGAGTAATACTAATATCAGCCGCTTTTGTCATGAGGCTATTAGGGTTACAACTAATGCAAGCAACGGTAGCATTCACCGATTTGGCATACGCCATCGCCCCTAAAACATAAGGAGTACGTCCACTTGCAGCTATTCCGACGAGCACATCTTTTCCATTAAAATTAAGGTCTTTTAAATCACCTTCACCCAGCTCACGGTTATCTTCTGCATTTTCTACTGCACGTAAAATAGCGGTATGCCCACCAGCAATAAGGCCAACCACTTGTTCAGGTTTAGAACCATAAGTCGGTGGGCACTCACTCGCGTCTAAAATACCAAGCCGACCAGATGTACCAGCACCGGTATATATTAAACGCCCGCCCTTCTTAAATGCCTCAGTGATGACATCTACCACTTGGCTAATTTCTGGTAATGTTTGTTCAACCGCTAACGCCACTTTTTTATCTTCATCATTGATCACTTTCAACATATCGATGGTTGATAAGGTATCGATGTGCTGGCTGGCTGTATTACGGCTTTCGGTGATCAGATTGGTTAAATCAATTTTCATGGCATTGGCTCAATATCGGTATGTAGCGTTAGATAATAGGGAATTTTATATTTATCAACAACACGCATATCCTATATCAATACCCACACATGGCTGTTTTACAGGTTAACCCAAAGGAAATGCTTCATCGACATACTACCTTACCTTTAGCAAAACAGATTACAAACACAGGTGATTTGTACTGTCATTTTATGGTTAACTCATATCTGTAAAGCCCCCATTCATGGTATCTTAAGCAATAAAACATCATCCAATTTATTATCTTTCTGGAAATTTAAAGCGCTTAATTTATGACTCAACCGCATTCGCAAACAGACGCTTCGCCTTCTATTAAGCCGCGCCGATTAAAAAAAATTGCCAAATGGGCCTCGATTGGCCTCTTAAGTCCAATGATCCTTATAACAGGCGTATTAAGTTACGGCGTTAATTTAGATCTCGCGCCACACCGTGCTTACATTAATCAATGGCTAACCGATAACCTTCATCGCGATGCTGAAATAACAGGCGATATCGAACTCGAGATCTCATTCAGCCCTGCGATTCGACTTGAAGGAGTAATGATAGGCAATATTGAGGATATTCCATGGCAACCAATGCTGACATCAGGTTACTTAGAAGCAAAGATATCAGTGTTACCTCTTTTAAATAATACCTTGGAAATTGATCACCTTGAGTTTGAGGATATCGCGCTTAATTTAGCCAAAACAGCGGATGGCCTAACGAATTGGGAATTTAATGAGCAGCCCTCATCTGCAAGCGCATCAAACCTAAATGTTAATGCTGAAAGCCAAGCTCCATCGAATTCCGGATTGCCTTTCTCGTTACGTTTAAGTGACAGTATTTCAGCGAAAAATATTACATTCGCTTATGAAGATCAGATTCAAAATCAATATATTGGCTTTTTTTTAGAAAACCTTAATCTGACCAAACCTGATACATGGCAGCTTGATATTAAAGGGCACACCATGGGGCAAGATTATGATTTAACTCTTAACGGTGATCTAGAAAACCTAATTAATGATCAGCAGGGTTTACTGAAAGCGAAGGGAGAGTTTGCAGGTGCGCAACTAAACATCGACGCGAATGTCGTACCGCTGCAACAAGGAGAATCACACGCTACAGTGCAGCTTGATTGGCAAGATACTCGCCCCATTGAAGATTTATTAGGGCTTGATGTAAAACCTATCGCACCACTTAGCATAAACGCTGATGTCACTGCTTCTATGAATCATTTCGCGATTACCGACCTTACCCTAACAAGCCCGATAACCCAAGCCAAAGGCTACCTCGACGTTAAGCTGGATGTGCCATACACCGACGGTCATAACTTCATTGAAGGGCAACTCGATATTCCATTGATTGATTTACGCCCATGGTTACAACCAGAAGAGCCCCAACCAATGATGATGTCGGCTTATGGTGCAGCACCACAACAGTCACCATTACAGCGGGCACTCGACCAATGGCTAATGAAAACCACCACTAAAGTCGGCGTACATATTGGCGAAGTTAAAGGACTAGGTACAAACGTCGCCAATTTATCGCTAAATATCGAAGGGGTCGACGGAAAACTACAAGCGCCAATGACCGCAGACATTGCCAATGTTCCATTTCGTGGTAATGCAAGGATCGATGCAACTGAATGGACATCGAATGTCGATATTACCCTGGGGGCAAAAGATTCTTCTCTAGGGGAAATCGCTGGCTGGTTAACCGGTATTCCTTACGCCTCTGGTCACCTTACATCGTCTGAGTTAACAATCACCACGCAAGGCACCAAACTGCAAGAATGGTTAGATAACAGCCAAATTGCACTTTCAATTGATGATGCCAACGTCGGCTGGGGCAGCCAAGCAACATTTGCAATTGATACCGCCCAATTAGCAGCAGGAATGAATCGCCCTTTCAGCTCTGATATTCAAGGCGAGCTCATGGGTATTCCGACCCATGTAACTGCCAAGGCTGGCACGCTAAGTGACATTATTAACGGTCGCGATTGGCCAACACAATTACATGTCGATAGCTCAGTATTAGATGTAAAAGCACAAGGCTTATTAGTCGGAACTCAATGGCAAGAAGGTAGTTGGTTCAACTTAACCGTTCAAGGCGATAATGCTAGCAAGCTAAGCCCTTGGTTGGGCACGCAAACTAACGTAAATGGTGAAATTGCATTAAACGGTAAGCTGACTTACCAAGGTAAGTGGATCAACCTTGATGTACCCACTTTATCTTTAATGAACACCAAAGGGCAATTTGAAGCAAAATGGCGACCAGAAGACGGTAACCCATTTTTAGTGCTTAACATGCAATTTGACCAATTGGATTTCACGCAATTTGGTCAGTTTATTAACGATGATGAATTACCCCAAGTAGAACAAGCAGTACCGACACAAGGCGTGAATCTAGATGTGCCATTATTAGGCAATGATCTTGTTATTGCAGATGCTGATTTATCACTTAGCGTAAAAACAATGACATGGGCAGATCAACATGTCGATAACGTGAACTTCACAGGAAAAGTGCGAAACGGAAAAATGCCAGCTTCCCCTTTTGGGGCTAGTTATGCCGGTAGTCGCTATAGCGGAGATATTGCGTTTAACTTAAATAATGCAAACATCAGTACGCAGCTCAATCTTGGCGTTAATAATCCCGATATTGGTCGTATTTTATCGCAATTTGATGTAACCGATGATTTGGGCATGAAGCTTAAATCAGCCCAGCTTGCCATTGACCTATCGGGTCGCACGATTATCGAGTTAATGGAACAAGCCAAAATCGAAGCTAAAATGTCGGGAGGCGAACTAAAAATCGCTGATGTCTACACCGGAAAAGCCATTAATGTTTCACTTAATAATGGGCGCTTTATTACGGGGCCTAATGATGCAACACAGCTCAAAATCGCAGGGCAAGCATCTGAACGCGCAGTTTCTATAAAATTGGATTCACTGTCACTGAAACAAGCCAATGACGGACGAAAATCAATGCCCGTTAATTTAGCGGTTAATGTGGGTGATATGGCATTCAATGCGCGATCTAGCGTTACCCTGCCAATGGACATTAAACGTTTAAATCTCGCTTTTGATGCTTACACACCGAACTTAGATCGCTTTAACCTCTTTACTGGTGTTGAACTGCCCCCTTATGGCCCGATAAAGCTTGCAGCTCAAATGTCGATGGATGATATCGGCTACCACCTGCGCGATATGATGGTACAAGTGGGTGACAGTAAATTAATGGGCAAAGGTGACATTATTCCGCCAATAAAAGGACAAGATCGTCCTTCTGTTAATATCGCTTTGCATGCACCATTTATCCAAATTAATGACTTTAAGGCTACAGGCTGGCAAGCATGGTTAGCTGAAGAACAATCTATTGAAAGTACTACTATCAATAGCAAAGACAGTGATGCAGTACCCGTTATTAGCCCTGAAGGTTTAGATATAGTGAACGCTAACTTCAAGCTCAATGTCGATGAAGTACGGTCAGGAGCTGACTGGCTGGGCGCGGGCAAGCTATATTGGCAACTAGAGCAAGGGCAATTCACTCTGCAACCATTGCATGTGAAATTACCCGGTGGCGATATCAATATCCATGGTGAAGTGAAAGCCAAACAAGAAATGTTTGATATTAACCTGCAAGGTAAAGTAACCAATTTTGATTATGGCATTCTTGCGCGTCGACTCGATCCGAACACAGACATGCACGGTAAAATCAGTACGCAATTCAGCCTAACAAGCATCGCTAACACCCCAGATACACTGATGAATAATGCGAACGGATTCATTGGTTTTGCTGCTTGGCCTAAAACATTTGAAGCCAACTTAATTGATCTGTGGGCTGTCAGCTTAACCGATGCCATTTTACCCAACTTTACCAATGATGACCCATCGGTATTAAATTGTGTTGCAGCGGGCATGGATATTAAACAGGGAACAATGACTCAACGTGACTTGCTGCTTGATACCACTCGCATTCAAGTCAATGGCCTGTTCAATGCGAGCTATGCAGACCGTGCATTTGACTTATATCTAAGCCCTAAGTCGAAGAAGGCACAAATATTCAGCTTGCAAACCCCAGTTGAGGTACATGGCAAGTTTGAAGACTTTAACCTTGATGTACCTTGGTCTGCTATTTTCGAAACCTCGGTTCGCTTTACAACAAGTCCCGTTGTGTCGCCTATTCGCTGGTTAATCGAAAAACCACTCGAACGAGATGGTAGTCAAACGTGTGAAAGAATTTGGCAAGGTTCATAAGTCATAAAATTATGACTGCCGAATTCATGAACTAAGTACAACACCCTCCCCCTTTGAATCTTCATTTTGGGAACATCAAAGGGGGCAGGTTTATGCCAAAGGTAGCTTGGGTATATAAGATAACTATTCATCAGTGTTTAATTTTTGTTGCTTTATATTTTTACGTATCACTTCTGCTTAATTTTACTTAAAGACTCGCAGTAAACATAACAACAGAATGATAGCTAATATGCTTTTTATCAATACCTGCCATCAGTAACAATGAACACTGGCGAGTAACTGACATACAAATAGACCAGATTGAGAACAAACAATTAACATTAAAGCTTAAGATATTGTTTACCAAAGCATGAATGCCATACCATATAACCAAAACCGTCAATAAATAGTCACTTTTCCGTTATCACCTTCATTTATAAACTTTTTTTTGACATCTTTATTTGTATCACATTGTAAAATAGCGCATAATCTTTCGCCTAAAAATACATAATGATACATCACTCAACTATTAGATAATCTCCTCAAGGTTGCCGTAACAATGGAACAAAAAATATTAGTTGTAGAAGATAGCCGCCCTTTTCGAAGAGCGATTGAAATAGAACTTCGAAAGTCAGGTTTTTTCCCAATCTTCGCCGAAACTATCGCCGAAGCAGAAAGAATACTTGATGAAACAACTGACTTCCTATGCGCAATTCTTGATTATTGTCTACCTGATGGACAAGATGGCGAGATTATTGATGTTTGTTTATCTGTCGATATTAAAGTTATCGTTCTAACGGCTTTAATGGATGAAATGACACGCGAAAAAGTACTGGCAAAAACGGTTATTGATTATATTCCTAAAGATAGCCCAGCTTGTATAGCGTCGATCATTCCCATATTAAAGCGACTAGAAAGTAACAGCGATCATAAAATACTTGTTGTTGATGATTCAACGACGGCTCGCCGTTATATTCGCAGTTTACTTGAACGCCAATATCTTACAGTGATTGAAGCTAAAAATGGTGAGCACGCATTAGAAGTATTCCAACAACACAAAGACATTAGTTTAATTATTACCGACTATTCAATGCCAGAACGTGACGGTGTTAGTCTGATTAAAGAAATACGAAAACATCACCGCCCCGGACAAGTAGCAATAATAGGGTTATCAGCCAGTGATGAGGCAGCATTAACCGCGAAGTTTCTTAAAGCCGGTGCAAATGACTTTTTAACCAAGCCCTTTAATCAAGAAGAATTCTATTGTCGTTTACACAGCACATTAAACGCTCTAGATTCTGAGCGTCACCTTTTTCACCTGGCGAATAAAGACTACCTAACTCAAACGTGGAACCGTCGTTATTTCTTTGACCAACCATTGTCAAAAAGCCATTTGGGCCCTCGATGTTTAGCATTACTTGATATCGATAGTTTTAAAACAATCAACGATACCCATGGCCACCACATTGGCGATATGGTATTGATTGAATTTGCTAACACTTTAAAAAATTACTTTTCAGACGCCCTTGTCGCACGATTTGGTGGCGAAGAATTCTGCATACTTTATGGCAATTCACCTGTAGTGTTCAACCAACGCCTTGAAGCGTTAAAAAATGACATTGCAGATAGCCAGCTCAGTATCCTAAATAATAAAATTAGCTATACAATTAGTGCAGGGGTCGTCAACGCTGACAGTAACGTGCATGATCTTATTGGCCGCGCAGACAAGTGTTTATATAAAGCGAAAGAAAATGGACGTAATTTAATCGTCACTGAATAAATTACGCTCAAAAAAATGGATTCTATTTTTATCTCTTTTAATAACGAGTACATAAGAATCCATTTTACACGCTTGTCCATCACAAGCTTTTACGAATAGCTCGAATAGAAAATACGTTTAGCGCTTTGCTTTGAATAAAACAGCGTGACTTATTAACCCTGCACTGAGCTCAACCCTACATTGAGTATTCATTGCTAAAGAGACTTGTTCACCCGTCCAGTAGTCACACCATTCGCCTTCAATCTGGCTTTCTAAAATGACTGTGCGCTTTTCATCACCACTAAAATTAAACAGCACGTGTAATTTATCGCTTTCACCATACTCAAGTTCTGCATGCTGCATTAATAGATCATCAAAAACAGCCGATGATTGCGTAACATTCTGTCTTTCAATCAATGCTGATAGCGTATTTCGAGCAAAATCATCAAGATGATAAAGCGGATCGCCCGATAACAATAAGCCACCACAAGCCAATAACACATCACGATGAAAATGGTAGTTTTCACTTGATGTTGCCTGCCCTTCTATCGAGATCAACGTTGCGCAATCAGGGTCAATTTGCCATAAGCGTTGATGCTGCCAAGCGCGGCTAAAGGTTTCTTTTGCAATTTGTTCAAAACGGTGTGGCTGACGCTCTACATCATCAGACACTCGCATTGCATCAACTAATCCGAGCGACGGCCACATAGGAGCATTACACCCTAATAGCCAAGCATCGCCAGCACCTTTGGCAATCGCTTCCATTCCCATTCGGTAAGCCTGAACCCCCGTTACACCCTGCTTATAACGTGATCCTTTCAATGTACCCCAATAGTTAGCATCCAACTTAAAAAGTTCAACACCCCACTCTTCACGCATAGTACGCACAACATGGATTAAATGTTGCTGTACGTCAGGGTGGCTAGTATCCAAAATATACCAAGGTGTACAACGCCAGCCACCGTAAGTAATGTCTTCCGCTTTTAGCAACTCACCCTGTTCATTTCTAACAAACCAATCAGGGTGATCATTGAACACTTTAGATTCCGGTTGAGCGATAAAAGGTGCCATCCAAATGGCTGGCTTCTTTCCTTTGGCTTTGATTTGCTGGATTAAATGTTTAACACCACCAGCAAAACGATCTGACGGTGTTAACCAATCCCCCATAAATTCTTGATAGCCGTCATCAAGTAAAACCCACTCAAGCGCTTCAAGCTCACCATGCATTTGATCAACATTTTGATGAATGTTCTGCTCAGACACGCCTGCATAATAGGCGTACCACGAACACCACCCAACAGGTGCTTTTTGGCTAACCCCTAAACGTGCAGGATGGTTTGCTTCAATTAATGCCGAAAATTGCTGGTATAAAACATTAATATCATTGCCCTGCAGCACAGTGATCGATTCTAGCGTGCTTTTCTCTCGATAAGATTGCGTAAGAATCGCCACACTTTCGCCATCAATATAAGCTTTAATCACCCCATTGTTATATTCAAAATAACCAGAAAAACGATGACACGATGTAAAGCCAAATAGCGTAAATTCCGAATAAGGGGACTCAATCACTAAGTAGTTGTAATAGCGCTTTGAGGCATTCGATGAATAAATCCGATAGCTTTCGTTATTATCAGGGCAGCGTCCAACATCAATAGGATGATTCAACGTGCCCGCTGTTTGTGCCAACATTTGAAAGCCATCACCCATCACTTGCGTGTCAGGGTTTATGGGTAATAAAAATTCCAACATCGCATATTGTTCATCACAGAACGATACCGAATTGTCTGTTGCAATAAACTGAGGGAATAATTCATTACCGACAAATGAACAACTCACCTCAGCAGACACTGGCAAGGCTTGAATACCACATGGAAAAATCACTGGCTGCATAATATTTCTATCTTATTCACAATTAAGAAATCTGGCAGCAGAGTAGATCAACCATGGCACTACAAACCGTGCTGAATAGCACGCTTTGTAGCGTATGATTTTAACAGAATAGAAAATGAACAAATCTTGTAGAATCATGACGTGATAAAGCGAACGAATACGCGATTCGATAAACCACGAAAAATAGCAAATAATTCGCGCAAATTATTATCTTTCCATTTGTGTGATTGAAATCACACTGAAAATGCCATTTACGCCGAAACATTAAGGATCCTTAATGTTCCGATAAATCTTACTTTAGATGCTTACCTGTATCGTTATACCCAAGTTATGTTTTTCGACAACACAATTGTTGTCGTCATTTTTTAATTAGACGATATGGAGAGGGAAATGAACATACTTGGTTATTTCCAGAAGCTTGGTAATGCATTGATGTTCCCAATTGCAGTACTACCGGTTGCTGGTATGTTGTTACGCTTTGGTCAACCAGACTTATTAGACATTCCTTTTATAGCTGCTGGCGGACAAGCGATATTTACCAACTTAGCACTGTTATTTGCAATGGGGGTTGCAGGTGGCTTTTCAAAAGATAATTCGGCAGCTGCTGCAATTGCAGCCTGTGTGGGTTACTTCATTATGACCGCCGCTATCGGCTCGCTAAACCCTAATGTCGACCCTGGGGTTGCTGGCGGTATCGTTATCGGTTTGACTGCAGGTCACCTGTATAACCGTTTCCACGCTATCAAATTACCAGAGTTCCTTGGTTTCTTCGCTGGTAAGCGATTCGTACCTATTATTACGGGTCTTGCGGCATTAATTTTAGCGTATGGTTTTTCTGTTATTTGGCCACCAATCCAATCTGTGATCAACGACCTTGGTCATTGGATTTTAAGCAGTGGTACACCAGGTGAGTTTGCTTATGGTGTTGCTAACCGCTTACTAATTCCTATTGGACTTCATCACATTTTGAACACCATGGTGTGGTTCGTCTTTGGTGAATACAACGGTGCGACAGGTGAAATTGCTCGCTTTATGGCTGGCGATCCAAACGCAGGATTAATTCTTGGTGGTTTCTTCCCTGTAATCATGTTCGGCCTACCTGCAGCGGCTGCAGCTTTCTATGTAACAGCCAAGAAAGAAAATAAAGCGCGTGTTGGCGGTATGCTATTAAGTGTTGCGTTTACAGCATTCTTAACCGGTATTACTGAACCTATCGAATTCATGTTCATGTTCCTAGCACCTGCACTGTATTTAGTTCACGCAATCTTAATGGGCGTGAGCTTAGTATTAGCATCGATGTTAGATATTCACTTAGCCTTTAGTTTCTCTTCTGGTTTAATTGATTACTTAATCAACTTTAATGCCCCAGCAGCTAAAAATGCTTGGATGGTTATTCCATTAGGCCTTGGCTTAGGTGTTGTTTACTTCGTTACTTTTGTCACTGTTATTCGTGCATTCAACTTAAAAACGCCGGGTCGTGAAGATGCACCTAAAACAGACAACAAAGAAGTTGATGCGGGTGACCTTGCAAAAGAATACCTAGCAGCACTAGGTGGTAAAGATAATCTGACCGACATTTCTTCATGTATCACTCGCTTACGCTTAGGCATTGTTGACCGCAGCATTATTGATGATGACAAGCTAAAAACCTTAGGTGCGAAAGGTGTGGTTAATGTTGGGTCTGCTAACCTACAAGTTATCTTAGGCCCACAGGCTGAGTCGATAGCGACACAAATGAAATCACTATAAGCAACATATTAAAGAAATAGTAACTTTACCCCCTAGAGTTGCTTAACGGCCTGCCCTTGGTAGGCCGTTTTTTATATACCCAAGCCACTTCAAGATGCTCGTTCATCGAGAGCCCTGCATTTTTAGGTGTCTTGGGTATATGCATCTATAATGGCGACAAAACGATGCGACATACCATCACCAAGCATTTAGCATTAAAATTAGGTATCAAATGAAAATACTGGTTATCGAAGATGATCTGACCACACGTGAATTTATCGCGAAAGGATTACGTGAGCATGGCTTTGTCGTTGACGAGGCAGACGACGGTCATAAAGGCTTAATGATGGCGACCAGTTGCGAATATCAACTGATCATTTTAGACCGAATGCTGCCTATTTTAGATGGTATAAAGGTCTTGGCTGCTATAAGAGCAACTGAAAATCAAACACCTATATTGATCCTCAGTGCAATGGATAGCGTGGAAGATCGCGTAACTGGTTTAACAGCGGGTAGCGATGACTACTTAACTAAACCTTTTGCCTTAGCAGAGTTAATTGCTCGTGCTCAAATATTAGTAAAACGCCACTACTCTTCAACAAAAGTCGTAACTGAATATATCTACGATGATCTACGATTAGACATGAAATCACACCGAGTATGGCGAGGTGAACGTTTACTTAATCTACAACAGAAAGAGTTTTTATTACTGCAATACTTAATGGAACACGCTGAAAATGTTGTCTCTAGAATGAGCTTATTTGAATCAGTGTGGAGTTATCACTTTGACCCTAAAACCAATGTGATTGATGTACATATTGCAAACCTGCGTAAAAAATTAGAAGAAAATGGTGAGTTAGGTTTAATCCATACAATCCGAGGTGCAGGCTATGTCCTTCGCAGGTCCTGATAACCTTTCACGCTCTTCAATATTCAAAGTATTGTTATACTTCATTGCCTGTGTGGCAATGATTTTTATGTTATTTGTTCACCAAGTCTTCGTGAGTTCTGAAACGTTTTACCATAAACAGCTAAAACGTGAACTTAATAGTGAAACGAGTACTTTCTCAATGCTGGCCGACACTGGCAATATTGAAAACATCCGCCAATCTGTCGCAAACAGAAGTAAACAAAATAACGCATTTACCTATCGTATTAGCAGTGCCTCGTATCAAGCGACAAATAGCTCGTACCCTGCTGCACTAGCAGGCAATACCGTCAGCGTACAAAATGTTACTCAACCCGAAAGTATTATTCTATTACCCAATAAAGAACAATTGGTGATTGGTATTAATCCCGAGTTATTACAAGAATACCGCGATACCGTCACCCCTATGTTGCTTACAGGTATCGCTATACCGGTTATTTTAATGCTAGCAGGGGCAACATTATTTGCAGTTTCAATACTCAATAAACTCAGCCGAGTAAACCAAGGGATGAATCGGGTTATTTATGGTGAAAAAGGGGTAAAGCTTCCCGTTAGCCGTAATGATGATGAATTTGATATTTTAGCCATCCACTTAAATTTCCTCATCGAGCAAGTTGAGAAAAAAGAGAACTCACTAAAATCATTATCAGTCGGTATGGCGCATGATTTGCGTACCCCTATTGCACGTATGAAGCTACGTTTAGAAAGCTTGCTTGTTACCAATAACTCCCCTCATCAAAATGAATTAGAAGCCTGTCACGACGATCTTGAAATCTTACTTGGTATGTTCAACGGCATGTTGGAAATCGCCAATTTGAATAGTGGTAAGCAAAATATAGAAAAAGAGTACGTTGATCTAAGTAAAATCAGCCAAGATGTTATTGAGTTTTTACTGCCCATTTCAGATGAGAAAAAACAAAATTTATACCTGCGCCAAGATGCTCCCTATCACTTACAAGGAGAGCCTAGTTTACTATTTCGCGCTATTTATAATTTAGTTGAAAATGCGATCAAATATACCCCCGAATGCGGAGAGATCATCGTTATTGTCGATAACTTTGGATTAGTTGTAACAGACAACGGTTATGGGGTTTCAGATAAGGATAAAGAACGTATTCGCGAACCGATGTTTCGTGTTGATCGTAGCCGAACACATCAAGGTTTTGGGCTGGGGTTATCGTTAGTAGAAGCGGTCATTGCCTGTCATGGCGGCAAACTTGCTTTTAGCGATAATAATCCAGGGCTACGTGCACGTCTCTTGCTCCCTCCCTCTTATTAAGCTAAAAAAGCCCCCGACAATGACGTGTCAATAATCGGGGGAAATCAGTATAAAAAGAGCAGACTCCTCTCCAAAAGATCTAAAGGGGGTGCTCTAAGCGTTTCTTCTAACGTTCAACAACCCGTGTTACATTGCTTCCAACAGGGACTTCTACATAACTCACGGTTTGACCATTTACGAATTTATGCTCAGCAGCCATCGATACACCATCGACATTTAGCATCTCATAGTTACCGTAAAACCATGCTTGCCAATTCAGTGCTTTTTCTGATGTATTAGTGAGTGTAGTTTTGGTTAATCCATCATGACGTATGGTGAGTTCATGCTCTCCCATTGGCAGGTAATCGACCGACAGCCAATCAATATCCGTTGTTAGATGAGAAGCCGTAACAACCGCATTGTTTGCCGCATCCGGTTTAATACCCATTAACCCTTCAACTGTATTTGATATGAAGGTAAAAGAAATTTCCGGATAATCACCATTAGTACCTTGGGTCGGACGTTCATGGGGCAAATCTTTCTTATCCATGATGTATTGCATCCACTTCCACGCTTCCTCATTGCGGTTATACGGGAAGTATGTTTCTGGAATATAGGTATAAGCTTCAATATTGTTAGGGGCTTCTGGAGTGGTACCAATACCATCACCTAGGTTTTGTGAGATAAAATCCAAATAATTGTTATTGCGCTCGCCCGGTTCGGTAATCAGCTTCATTGGCATAAACCAGCTATTTTCCTTACCAAAATCGTTCAAACGTAAACCGTCTTTTTGAACGATATTGACGTAGTTAGCCAATGGTTTCTCTGGATCGGCAATGCTCCAATCTTGATTGAAAAAATCTTTGAGTTTCTGAGCTTTTTCCTGCCACAATTCAGCATCACTGTCGTCACCACGCGCTTCAAGCATTGCCGCATAGGCAACTGTCGCTTGATATTGTGAACCGATACCATCACCCGCTTCAATCGGAAACTCCCCGCGTTCATTATAAGTCGCTGAGCCTTCGAAAATACCACCGTAACCCTCGGCAATACCGTTAGGATCCTGCAAATCATGCAAGGTAATATAATCAGTTAACACCTTGGTATAAAAACGCCAAAGATCTTCATCTTCGATATAACGTTTATCGCCCGTCCACTGATACTGCTCGTAGGCTTTTTCTAAAAACTCGAACTGAGCGGGTACTTCACGCACAAACCAGTCGTCGTCTTTATAGTCAATGGTATGCGGTGAACCATCAAAGTTAACGGCCCACAAGGTGTACCATTTTCTTGATTCCGTTGAATGGCGAGCAAAGGTTTTGAACATTGAAAAGTTTTCATTATCCAGCCCTGCAAGCTTAGCGCCCGCAGCCTGATGAAGAAAATCGCGCGAGTAAAATGCAGTACGATCAAAATAACCAGCCCAGTAAGAAGGGATATAATCGGCGGTTCCGCTGCCATCATTATTGTTTTCATCTCGATTGACCAAATCGTGCTTACCTGTCATCACGAACTGGCGAGTTTTATCAATCGCCCACTCGAATGATGTTTCAAGCTTTTGGTTTGAAGATGTTACAACCACTTCTTTTTCTTTCTCAACAGCAGTTGCTACCCACTGCTCTATACCGCCTTTTTCATCAGTCAACGTAATGGTGACGGGGTGGCTAAAATCGACGACATCACCAGTGCGAAGCGATGCTGAAGTACCAGATGAAACCGTAATATCCCCTATCTGCACATTTTCTAAATCACTGCCAAATGGCAAATGAAACTCAATGGTTTTGCTGTTTTTATTGATAGCAGTTAAACCAGATTGTTTAGTCACATTGAAACCAATCACTTGGTTAAACGCTGGGGCTTTATTCTTAGGACTTTTACTCAACGTGACATTATCGACACTCACACTGCCTTTATCTGAACCAGTAAAGAAAACGTTTAACTGCTCACCTTGTTCAAGTGGAATATGTTTAAGTTCTGTACGTTTGTACTTTTTGCTTTTTTTAATTTCGGTGCGAACCAAAACCTCATTCGCCATATTAGTCAAAGATAGAATCGCATCGTTGCTTGGGCTAATGATATAAGCAGATAAATCGTAATAACCCGTTTCTGGAATAACCACCATTTGGCTAATACTATGGCTAGAACCAGTGGCGATTCTTCCCCGATAACGGCCTACATATGCGTTATCATCTTTAAAATTTGCAAACCAGTAGCTCCAACCCAACCCTTTGTTTTCAAATGCAGGGTTCGTCAATAAGTTTTCAATCGTCGGCTTTTTATATGCCATTTCAGCCGCGTTCATGCTGTCGCTAGCCTGTAACGCAAAAGCGCTACTCGATAATACAAGTGTACCGGCAATAACTGGCACGAGTAGTTTTAGGTTCATTACTTCTCTTCCATTTGAATATGTCGTTATCAGATAAATTTATAATTAAATAAGCTGTTTTATAGTGGCTATTATTATTTTTTAAATAGGCCATTAAATAATGGCCTTAGGGTAAGATTAAACAGCTTGAATGGGTTTTCCTGTCTCAGGTTGCTTACCATTTTCATCTGATTCAGTACTGATGTGATCGTATTTTTCTGTCAGATGATTTTGAATTTTCTGATGGTATGCACCATTCAGTTTGTAGAAGCGGAAATAGATGAACAGTGCAATAGCAAAGAAGAAACTTGGTAGCCCGATCATGACGCACTGCATACCAAAGATGGTATCGGCACTTTGCTCAACATTTGGTACATAATTTACAACGGTAAGGGCAATACCGATAAAGAATGCCGCAAACGCAGAGCCAGCTTTTACCACTAGCGTCTGAACAGAGTAAGCAATACTTTCACAACGGATCCCAAGTTTATATTCACCATAATCAACGGTGTCAGCGACCATGATCACGTTCAGTACCCAGAATAACGCCGTACCAATTTGAAGTAGTACACCCGCAGTAGAGATTAAGAGTATACTTTGTTGATCGTACATACCGATGTAAATCAACACGATACTGCCAAAAATCGGAAAGCTTGATGCACACGCCCAAAGCACACGGCGAGAAAAAAGCTTCGCCAGTTTAGGGAACAGCACTAGAGTAATAAGGTTCGCGATACCCGCATAGGCCATGTAGTACGGGAACAGATCTTCATTACCAACCACGTAGGTGAAATAGTACACCGCGAACGCCATAATAATATTGGTCGCGAGGTTGTACGATAACGCCATACACAACAAACTTGTAAGCTGGCTATTTTTATAAATAAGCGCGAGCATTTTTTTCAGCGATACTTTCTCTTCGACTGCTGTGCTGTCTAGTTGATCGGTCGAGTAACGTTCTTTTACATTACGAAGGGTTATGAACGTCGATACCGCAAAACAAACAATCAACAATAAGGTAAAGACTTGGAAGCCGAAGCCTTTGTCATCGCCACCCACATAGTTGATAAATGGCATCGCTATCGCTGCTGTCACAATCCACGCTAGGCTGGCGAAGAAACGCGGGTAAGGTACTAACTCTTCACGTTCGCGCTTATCTAGCGTCAAAGTCGGAACCAAAGACCAAAAAGGAATATCCATTAAGGTGTAGGTCATACCCCATAAAATGTAAGTTACTGTGACATAAGCAATAAGCCACGGACCTTCAATGTAGTGGGCACTAAACAGCATAAACAACACGACAGAGTTGGTGATGGTGCCGATAAGAATCCAGGGTTTAAATTTTCCCCAGCGAGTACGAGTGTTATTAACCAACCACCCCATAATCGGATCATTCACTGCATCCCATATTCGAGCCACTAAGAAAAGCGTTCCGACGACGCCAGCAGAAATACCCACAACATCGGTGTAGTAAAACATTAGATACATATAAACGATGGTAATCGCAAAATCTTTACCAAACGCGCCAAATCCATAACTCAGCTTGGTGTTCATTGAAACACTCATTGTGGCTCCTTTAGCCCCCTCATTCGAGAGGGCATCATTCCATTTAGTTTCACGTTATTGGTTAGTTATATTCTTTCTTTATATTGATTATTCTTTGTTGTTTTATTCGCTATTAATGTTTGTGAACCCATGCAGGCAACCAACCTTCATGTGCCTCAATAAGATCATCAACTAGCGCATAAATCTCTTCTAGCCCTAATACTGCCGCTGTATGCGGGTCCAGCATGGCAGCGTGATAAATGCGATCTCGATTTTCAGTTAAAATAGCTTCAGTCAGTAGGGTTTGAACATTAATATTGGTTTGCATTAATGCCGCCAAATGGCTTGGTAAGCGACCTACTTTCGTCGGTTGAATACCGTTAGCATCAACCAGACAGGCAACTTCTACACAGCATTCCTGCGGCAGGTTTTCAATCAGACCGTCATTTCTTACGTTGCCGTAAATCACACTCGGCGTACCCGTCCAGATTGCATTCATGATGATACTTGCGTACTCATGCGATTCTTTTACATCGATACTATCTGCGTTTTTAAACGCTTCCAAATCTTGTTTCCAATCAGCTATTTGCTCAACACAACGTTTCGGATACTCATCTAGTGGCACTTTATAACGTTCAATCAAATCTGGACGATTTGGTTTAATGAAGTACGGTGTATATTCAGAAAAATGCTCTGACGATTCAGTCACAAAGTAGCCCAACTTTTTGAACATTTCATAGCGAATGAGGTTTACGCAACGACCGTTATGATGTTGGCCAGGTTTAGGTGCTTGACCATTTTCAAAGGCCGTAAGTAAATCTGGGTAAATATCTACATACTCACCTTGCGCGTTTTTCTTCTCTAATGTGAGGTAATAAGCCATATGGTTAATACCAGCACAGGTATAACGTAAATCGTTATAATCCAGCTCTAAGTCGTGCGCCAATTCTTCAGCGGTACCTTGCACGGAATGACACAAACCAACCTGTTTAATGTTTGGGTATTTTGCATACATCGCCCAAGTATTCATCGCCATAGGGTTCACATAATTAAGCATGGTTGCATCTGGACAAACCTCGGTCATATCTTCACAGATCTGCCATAAATGAGGAATAGTACGTAATGAACGCATAATGCCACCAGGGCCTAAGGTATCAGCAATAGTTTGCTCTAGGCCGTGACGCTTACAGACCTCAAAATCAGTAACAGTACACGGCTCATAACCACCAATCTGAAATGCAACAACGACAAAATCGGCATCTTGCAGAGCATCTTTTTGGTTCAAGTGACAGGTTATGTTGCCTGTTGCACCTGCAGATTCCATGAGCTTTCTAACGACAATCTGAGATTCTTCTAAACGAGTTTGGTCGATATCCATCAATGCGATATGAGCATGTTTCAGTGCTGGTTTATGGAAAACGTCGCCAAGAATGTTCTTAACGAAAATAGTCGAACCCGCACCGATGAAGGTGATTTGTGGAGTCTTCATGCGATTTATATCCTTAATCTCAATAAAACTAACGTAATGTGATGGTGAAACATTACACGCCTTCTATCACCTTAATCGTCTCGGTAAGTGCTATCACTGTCCTGTTTCCTAATATTTTTACTCCGTATTGGTACAATATGAGAAAACAGGACAAAAATAGGTAATTAAGTGAGATTCTTAAATACTTCGCCAGCATAATCCTTTTATTTTGTAACCTCTGTTCCGTATTTAGTTATTTATCAATGAGTAATAACTGAGGTATGACAAGGATCTGGGTTTCATTTCGAAGGTTTTGGGACAATGGTGTATTTCCTAAGGAGCTGACATGAAACAACATGACAAAGATGCGTTGTTGGTGACCCCCCAAGAAAACTATTCACAAGACAGTGTGTCTGTCAGCCCTTTGTCGCTCTATTCTTCACACGAAAAAATTGATGTCGAATTAAGACCACCCCACGACATGCCCGGCTACCACTGGCACGGGCAGATTGAAGTCAATATCCCGTTTGGTGGTGATGTGGAATACATCATTAATGGCAGCCCAGTTGTATTAAAAGATGGCCACATTGGGCTATTTTGGGCTTCTGTTCCGCACCGACTCACACATCCTGGTGATAGCCACAATATGGGTATTATCAATATCCCTATCCATCATTTTTTATCATGGCCATTAAACAGAGAGCTGGTTAATCAGATCACTCACGGGGCAGTATTACAATCGACAGCACCATCTTTGGTGTGTGAATTTGAAATTGCTCGCTGGGAAGCGGAATTGACACACGTTGCAGAAAGCCGCCAACAACTGGCTTCCGATGAAATAGGTCTGATGCTGAAACGAGTTTGCCTCGATGGTTGGTCTCAAATGCTAACCAGCCGCACAGATAAAACAATTCAGAATGGGCTTTCTAAACATTCACAGTTTTATGTTAGCCAGATGCTGGAATACATTGCCACCCACCACGACACTCCACTGACGGTAAAACAGATTGCTGATCACGTCGGGCTGCATACCAATTATGCAATGGGGATTTTTCAGCGCATGATGCAGCTCACGATCAAACAGTACATAACAGCCATGCGAATGAACCATGCGCGCGCCTTGCTAAGCGATACAGAACGCACCATTCTTGATATTTCATTGACAGTTGGGTTTAACTCTAGCAGCCGCTTTTACCAGACATTCCAAAGCTATCTAGGTATAACACCCACGCAATATAGAAAGCTGAGTCGTGACGATCACCGATGGGCACTGCAAGGCAGCAGCCCCATTCACCAGTTAGAAAAAGGCGCATGTGATGGAAAAAGACCAGTAGCCGTCACTAAGGCTAAGTAACAAAAGGCGATGCTATCTCGCTTTTCATGCCATTCTGAATAAGCAAATGGTCAGACAATCACACGCTTTTATTGGACACTCCATTTTATGTACAAACGCTTTGAAAAACTGACCTCAGCTTTTCCTAAACAGGATCCTGATCAGCCACCAGCAAGTCTGTTTGCTTTTTGCCGCCACTACACCAAAGGGTTTGAACTCCCACTCATTGCGATGTCATTACTCAGTGCTGTTATCGCAGTGGTAGAGGTGTCTCTATTTGGTTTTATGGGACAACTGGTCGACTGGCTAACGCAGCATAATCCCGACACATTTATTGCCGAAGAAGGCGGAAAGCTCATTGTAATGAGTCTGATTGTGCTGGTTGTTGTGCCTTCACTGGTTTTTCTACATTCATTGTTACTGCATCAAACCTTATTGGGTAACTACCCAATGGCTATTCGTTGGCTGGCACACCGTTACCTGTTAAAACAAAGCGTGTCATTTTATCAAAATGATTTTGCTGGTCGAATTGCCACTAAAGTCATGCAAACGTCATTATCGGTACGAGAAACGGTAATGAAATTACTAGATGTACTGGTCTATATTTCGGTGTATTTCACCGCGATGGTGGTGCTGATTGCCCAATCTGATTATCGTTTAATGATACCAATGCTGTTGTGGCTTGCTGCTTATGTGGGTATTCAGCTGTATTTCGTACCTAAGCTAAAGACAGTATCAACCGAACAAGCTGATGCACGTTCTACCATGACAGGACGTATAGTCGACAGCTATACCAATATTCAAACCGTTAAATTATTTTCCCACACTGATCGTGAAACCGAATACGCAGAGCAAGGAATGAAAGGCTTTCTTGACACTGTACACCGCCAAATGCGCCTCGTTACAGGGTTAAATATCAGTGTAGAGATCATTAACTACCTGCTTGTGTTCTCTATTGCTGGTCTTGCTATTTGGCTGTGGACCATCTCTGCCGTCACTATTGGGGCAATCGCTGTTGCAGTAAGTTTGGCATTACGTATCAATGGCATGTCTAAATGGATTATGTGGGAGATTGGTGGGCTATTTGAAAATATTGGCACCGTCATTGACGGTATGCGTACACTATCTAAACCTGTTGATATTACCGATAAAAAAGACGCGCCAATACTTGCTGTAAACAATGGGGCGATTCACTTTGACGATGTTAATTTCCATTACGGTGAAAAATCAGGGGTGATTGAAAAGCTGAACCTCAATATTAAGCCGGGTGAGAAAGTAGGATTGGTCGGGCGCTCTGGCGCAGGTAAATCCACAATGGTTAACCTATTAATGCGCTTTCACGATGTCGAATCTGGCTCTATCAGTATTGATGGTCAAAACATTGCACACGTGACGCAAGATTCACTCCGCGCACAAATTGGCATGGTCACGCAAGATACCTCATTGTTGCACCGCTCTATTCGTGAAAACATTATGTATGGTAACCCTAATGCAACAGAAGAACAGTTACTTGCGGCAACCAAACAAGCCCATGCGCATGAGTTTATTGGCTTGCTATCAGACCCATACGGTAATACTGGGTATGATGCTCAAGTCGGTGAACGTGGTGTGAAGCTTTCAGGCGGTCAACGCCAGCGTATTGCTATCTCTCGAGTACTATTGAAGAACGCCCCTATCCTACTGCTAGATGAAGCAACCTCAGCATTAGATTCAGAAGTTGAAGCTGCCATTCAAGAAAGTCTGTATGAACTGATGCAAGGTAAAACCGTGATTGCCATTGCCCACCGTTTATCAACCATTGCAGCAATGGATCGCCTAATTGTGCTCGATAAAGGTGAAATTGCAGAGCAAGGGTCACACCAAGAACTGATTGCTCAAAAAGGTATTTATGCACAATTATGGGCACATCAAACTGGTGGTTTTATTGGTGATGAGACTCCAAACTTAAAAACAACAGCATAGAAATACTTCACCAAGACAATGGCGATAAAATGGCGACAGATGAAATGTATTATCTGTAATACCATTCTAGGTAAGTAGTTGATCATAATATTGCGCAGGAAAAATCGCTTATAACTAGGCATGAATTGCAGATAACTAGTGGCTCTAATTACAAAATTCATAACGACGTTAGAAGTAGTTTTAACCAGCAAGAATGATCAAATACTTATGTAGGATGGTATAAGCTAGCCCTCAGAATGAACTAGTTCATGGCAACTAGTTTTGAAGGCTAAGCGCTATTACGTCTTGGTGAAGTTCTTTGGTTGCTTCATCCTTACTTGGCTATTTCTTGACCGTTGGAATTTACAGACATTATTCATTTGCCACTATTTTTGCACAATAACATCAGTGTATTCGGTACTTCTACGGAAAACGCGGCCTTAGACCTAACACTTACATCTGAATCCCTGACGGAGCCATCTCTAACTCGGTTCTGCCCCTTTCTTGTTAGTACATTCATTCATACACATCTGTTTATGCAAGTTGACTCTACAAAAAGTAATCTGATTGTTCGATTCGAGCGTTCAATAACAAACGCCAGTGAAAGGAAAAATTCTCACTGGCGTTGTCGTTGTATTGTGTACAACATCCTAAGTAACTTGTACTAATTTCAACTGTCAAAAAACGATTCATACTGAGCAAGTTGTTTTTATCTTCTCGATGTCGGAATCATTTCAACTATTCCTGCACTGTTTCTTCAACATTAGTGCTTTTCTAACTTTAAAGTTAGGATAGTAAAAGTAGCTTATAAAACTAATCCCACTGGAGGCCATCGTTCAGCTTCAAATCAATATAATCAACCGCAATAGGTACAGAAACTTCTTTATACAATCTTCCCCCACGGTTACCTGGCGCTGGTTTGCTATTTTCATACCCCATAGACTCACGCATTCCTTCTTCAGAGACCCATGTTTTCATCATCGTAAGTTCTCTTTTATTGCATATTCTAGGCGCATCTCTCTTAATGATTTTGGTTAGCTCTTTTTCTAATGCAATTACAGCGGAAACAATCTCAGGCTCTTTCTTAAGTGAGCGAGAACCATCTTCTTCAAGCTTGCCATTTTTCACGTACATCTTAGTGTTGTAGCAAATAGGCACTTTAAACGTGAAGGGTCTTGTCCATGCCCTTACTCCATATGGCAGGTTGTTACTTGTACGGAAAGATTTCGATTTCTCGGTTCCGCAGTTTTGCACAACAATGCCATAGCAAAGGCCCTTTGAAGAGTTTGATATCAACTCGAATTGCTCTTTAGTACCGGAGTTACTAGCCCATACAAAATTATCGCACGGCTTACCATTCGCCCTCTGAGTGCACTCATTTAATGCTCTTTGCTGAGCATCTTCTTTTTTCTGATATGCAGCCCATCCATATGCCGAGCCATCTTTCCCTGATACCGTATAGTAATAACCGTATCCATTGCCCGAGAATTCGAGCACCACACTGCAATTTTTACCGCCTGCTTTTTTACACTCAGACTTTGCCTTATCAGCGGCGTCAGATCGAGTCGGATAGTCATGTGACCAGCCATAGTAAAAGCCATTCAACTTATCCATCGACAGTGCAGCGTAACTCGTTCCATCGTTACTAGAATGAGCTTGGAAAGAGGCACTAACCAATAGCAAGCTCAAAAACATCATTTTTTTCATAACCATATCCATCTAGTTGTGATACATGCAGTTAAGATTTAGACTTTAGAGCTCTACTCGTCAAACCAGTGGAATGATTAAACTTCATAAGTTCTTTCTTCTTTGATTTAAAACAATTTCTATGACGCCGCTAAAACGTTATAGCTATGTCTATGCTGTTCTTATTGACTAAAGAGGATACGCATCAAGATGTCGTGAATACCTGTGTAAGATGAACGATATTATCCAAAAGCTTTCATAGTTGACATCTCGCACTGAGGTTTCGTTTTGAACTACTAAAGGTTATCTGAAGGGTAAAGACAAGTCCTTCGCTGTAACTTGCTAATGTCCAAAACATCCTTTCCCTTGGCCACTCACATCTGTTTAACGTTCTTACCTAAAATGACTTTGCATTAACCATTTCCTAGGAGGTTCTATGGTATTGCAAAGTCCTAATCAGCCAAGTGGTATCAAAAAGCCATTTCGACTCGAAGAGATTTGGCGTATACGTACACGGTTAGAAATTAAGAGCAATATCATGCAACTAGCACTATTGAACCTTGCTGTAGATATAGTGAATGCGTTTCCTATATAAGACGGAGGAGGAACGAAAAAGACGATAATGACTTCGACTTTATTTTATGTACAAGGTTATGAGAGCATCATCACCAAGCTGCAATAAAGTCTCATGGGTCATTATATATTTCTCATAAACAAACATAAGGCAGTGTTTTATACTTTCATGTTAGCACTTACCATTAACAATGTTGGATTTAAGTTAACCAGAAACACTACTGCTCCCTTAGATACTAAAGTAATATTTGGTATAATTTCACATGCATATTCACGTCTTCTTTGTCATCAATTCGTTAGGGCATGAATAAGTGTAGATTTTGTATAAGGAGTGAACACCAATCGGGAGCATAGTAAAAAAACCAATTAAAACAACAGTTCCATAAATCTCATTAGTACTAAACATTCTTCCACTTTGTAATGTGACAATGACGTCTTCTTTGAAAAAGAAACACAGAATATACTTAGCCATAATGGTAATGTAGATTATTGAAGGTAAGTATAAATACCCATAAGCTGGCTTTGTTTTCAAATGCACTTTATCTTTATAGCACCAGAATGTGAATGGGAGATAAAAGGTAAACACACATAAAATCCAGCCCAAAAAGTTAGTCAATGGCACCCCGAAATACACTCCATCATCTGTCCAAAACCACAGTGATTTCACCAAAGAATTAACAGGATCCATAATTAGAACCCATGAAGTCATGATAAATGACGCAACAATTGAAATAATAAAAACCTTGAACTTACTTTCTATTTCTTTAAACACCTGCTGTGACAGCACATTAGATATAAACCATGAAACATACCCTAAAGAAAAATAGGTAGGCATAATAGCTAATGGAACATCAAATAGTTTAACTCCTAACCTTTCAGAATAGTAATAATTACCAAAAGGAAATCCAGTTGAAACACTGACACCTTCATAAAATACACTGACAACAAAAACAAGGATAAAGAAATAAATTATTTTCTTTGTTCCACAGTAAATACCACCATGAATGAGGGCAAACGGTAATAATATTAATGGCGTTAATACACTTGATAGATTGTAATCTGTATAACCTCTAAAAAAGGAGCATGCAACATAACCTGTTGTTATAAAAAGCAAAAACAATGGTGCTTTATTCTTCATTACATATCACCAAAAAATTATATTTGATTATTATAATGTGGATTATTAACCTCAAAGTTAAGGAGGTTCAATATATATTGAAACTCCCTCGTATTTTCAAGTGCGAGAATGAAAATAGTTTGTTGATGCTTGTATGTTGCCATTAATCTAACTTCAAGATTGTTATCGTCAACATCTTCACACATTAACACGGCAATAATGCATGCTTTTACATTATCATCATATATATCAAACGCCAGATCACCACATATTCTGATAAGTTTTCTTAATCGATATTGCCTTTTTAAAAATTCCATTTTATGTCCATACACAAAATCACAATAAATAGTTACTGCGTCTTATACTCATAAAACATCTTGTTAAATAACATAACAAACTGAGCAGCTAACTTTAATTTATTAAATAAATTTATAATTAACGCGATCATTTGCAAGAAGAATTAATTTCATAATCATACAAAAGAAGGAACTTTTAACTTAAAATAAATAATTAGAGACTTTATTGCTAATACCATGGTCTAATTTACTACTAAATGGCATTGTTATATTTTCACTTCCCGCTGATTTTAACGTTAACTCATTACCATCTTTAAGCTGAATTTTATATCCAGTTACAATAGTCTGAGTCATACCACTAACATCAAAGTAATCTTCAATTTTTTTAAACCCTGTAACTTGTTGTAACTGTAATCCATCGTTAAAGAAGAGGGAGATATTTAGTTGTTCTGATTTATTTTTTAGTATATCGCAAATGTAATGTGCAGAATCAATATTGAATACAATCACAGTGAAACCTTTTGTTAAGTCAATGAATTTATTTGTGAAATCTATCACGTTTTCATTGTTTTCTGGTCTGATCTCCCACCCTCCCTATGTAACTTTTTGTAACCCATAGTAACAAAAAGCAATATAATGCATGGTTATACATACGCTTTAGTATTGAAATAAATACATTTTATTCACTTGAGCTATGTTACATTTATTATGTATCGGATCCATTTTGTTGCAATACGTAAAGCTTTTTTGTTCATCATTGCGCAACCATAAATCAAGCTAACCTTTATTTATCATCCGTAATGACTCTAATCCCTGAAGCGTTGACCAGACGCATTTTCGTATTTTGAATCCACTAGTAGTGACAGTCAGATTCGATACCATTATTGAGATATTTCACTTGCCACTGTTTGACATCCGCTCGAAATCGTTCTTCTTTCAATCAGGTTCGTACATAATATGCAGCTTGTTGCCATCCAAGTCGCGGCAATAAGCACCGAAGTATCGTGGGCGATATCGGTAGCCAGGGGTACCTTCGTCCACTCCGCCCAGCACCAAAGCTGTCCGGTAAAACTCCTCTACGCCATCGTTGTTCGCGGCCTTGAAGGTAACCTGAGTACCATTGCCGCGAGTCGCTGGCTGTTGATCAAAGGGTTTCAATATCCAAAAGCAGCTCGGGCCACCAGGAGACCCGTAACCGATCTCGTCGTCATCTTCCATAGTGCGCACCATTCCCACAGTGCTCAGCAAACGATCGTAAAACGCCCCCGCACGGGAGAGGTCGTTGGTACCAAGGCTAATTCCTAAAAGCATAGTGGTTTTGTCCTTAAATAATGAGATGAAGGTCGACTTGTTGAATCAGCCAGTGATTCACGGAAATGAGCTTTGACATTTTTACTTTGGATACTAATGTGACATTTTACACTTGCGTTAACAACAAAATGTACAAATCAATCATGTGGAATATAACTACAGCAAGTGCAACAGCTCGGATATATACCCTTATGGAATAACGTAAGATAAGATTTGCATACCGAGTATGATCACCATTCCAAAGTTTTGTTGCATTTGTGTTTTTATACAATAAGCAAATGGTATCATTACTAAAAATATATCCATTCAGGTAAAAAACACATGGGAACGTTTCGTCAAATATTGGATGCACATCCAAACCCTTGTGTCGTTCATATCAATTTTGTCCCAAAATATGCCAATGATGCATTCGCTGTTTTTAGTGGTCTTGAAACGGCCGAAGACGTATTGAATTTAGAAACGATTAAAGTCTTATTTGAAAAATCCCATTGGGCTGAAGCTGATCAGCGTTACCACAACGTTATTAAATTGGGTCTCCCTAGTCCGCGTCAAACCATTAATCACACCGATATGAACGGCAACCCAATGATCGCAGAAATTACAGATAACGTGATTGACTGGGAAGGTCAAAAGGCACTCTGCACATTTATTAGTGTCGTCACAGATCGTATCCAGCGAGAAAAACAGCTCATTAACCTCGCCGCTCGTGATGAATTAACCGGATTATTTAACCGTCGCTACTTCATAGAAACATACAATACTCTTATCAAGTCTGGGAGTATTCATGAGTATTTAATGGCTATTGTTGATATTGATTTATTCAAAAATGTTAACGACAGTTACGGTCATTTAGCGGGTGATAAAATGCTTATCCACATCGCAAATACTGTTTCAGAGTCTATGAATGAAGATGAGCATATTGCACGATTAGGAGGAGAAGAGTTCGTACTATTACTAAAAGAAAGCTCTCATGTTAAATTAGTTTCTCGTCTTGAAACACTAAGAGATACGATTCAAAATCAAAAAGTATCCGTTTTATCAACACATAATATCCCTTCTGAAATTTCATGTACCGTCTCCATTGGGTTAACTAAAGTAATGGAAAATATCACCTTTAAGTCAAGTTACTTCAAAGCAGATCGGGCATTGTACCAAGCAAAAAGAAATGGCCGTAATCAAGTCATATTTGACCTATGATGATTAAAACCATTCGATTATGTGTAAGGAACAATAAGGCTACTATTTAACTGCATTAAAACACAGTTAAACATTCGCTAGAGTAAAATAACCAACCATGTAATCGCGACGAAACACATTGATACAAATACCGCAGCAGATCCGATATCTTTTGCTCGCCCGCTCAATTCATGATGCTCAGAACCAATACGATCGACAGCAGCTTCTATAGCAGAGTTAATTAGCTCTACGATTACCACAAGAAACATACTTGCAACCATTGCCAGCTGCTCAAATTTTGTCACTGGAAGAAAGAAAGTGACTACTGTTAACACAACTAACAGCACTAACTCTTGACGAAATGCTGCTTCATTTATCCATGCTGCTTTCAATCCTTGAACAGAATAACCAGCAGCATCAATAACGCGTTTTATCCCTGTAGCGCCAGGTTTCATTATTACACTCTCTATTATGAATAATACCAATCTATAATGGTATAAATGCTCATTAAAACCAACGAGCATTTTTTGTTAACTATCAAATACGGTTCGATATATAATCATCGAACCGCGTAAATATATACCCAAGTTACTTCGCCGACTGTTCGCATGTTGAAAATATATCGAGTTCAGATTTATATTCTGCAGTCTTCACATCCATCATACCAAGAACAGAATGGAATAAATTATCTTGTGAATATCCTCCCACTTCAGCTTCTTTACTAAGACATTCGCTGTCGATATGTCGGTCTTGTTGGAACTGTGGCGATAACCACATAATCATAGGCACTGTGGTTTGTTCTTTAGGGGCGATATTATAGGGAAGACCATGCAAATACACCCCCTCTTCACCAAGAGATTCACCATGATCAGCGAGATAGAACATGGCGGTATTATGGCTACTTTCGTCATTTTTTAAAATAGTAATAACGCTATTTAAAATATGGTCGGTGTAGAGGATCGAATTATCATAAGTATTTAATAATTCTTCTTTTGAGCAACCTTGTATTTCGCTCGTATTACATGTAGGTTTGAAGACTTTAAATTCATCAGGATAACGATCATTATAGGTCGGTCCATGACTACCAATTAAATGCAATACAACGACTGAATCTTGTTCTAAAGATCCGATATATTCTTTGAGTTGCTCAAGTAAAATGCCGTCATAACACGAACCTGAATGACATAAACTAGAGTCAATTTCGGCTGACATCTCGATATGCTTTACACGATCACAAGCGCCTTTACACCCACCATCATTATCTTTCCACAATACATTGATGCCTGAATGCTGTAATACGTCCAATAACCCTTCTTGATGACGGGCAGTGGTGGCATTGTAAGTGGCCTTAGTCATATCAGAAAACATGCATGGCAGTGAAACTGCCGTCGCAGTACCGCAAGAACTGACATTTTTAAAACTAATCACATCTTGTTGCGCTAATTGAGGGTTCGTTTGGCGGCTATAACCATTCAGCGAATAGTTCATTGAACGCGATGCTTCGCCAACAACTAATACTAAGACATTCTTTTTATCGTTCTTGTTGTGCTCATCAGTAGCATCATTGCCAATTTCAGTAAAGGGCATATCAGCTTCTACGAGTTGATATTTACCATACCGAAAGCCAGATGTTAGATAATTAGTTGGATTGATTAGGGCTTTTATTTCATTGTGATTCCTGACTAAAGAGGCATAGTCTTTGTAGTAAATCATCGCAATAAAAACGATGACAATCAAAGACACTAAAATACTCACAACCTTTACAGCCACTTCTTTAAAAACTGATGATTGAAACGCAACTCTAAAACGACTCAGCAAAAATATAGGTATGACGGCTAGTGTGATTATCCAAAGCAGCAATGTGACAGAGAAGTAACTGCCTGCCTCGCCAGAATTAGTTTCAAACACATTCACTATCATTCCATAGTTAAAATATGCCCCGTAGTTATACATTGCGTAAGTCGCAAAGGTCGATAATATAATGACTAAAGCAATAATCACACGATGCACATAAGGCCAAACTAGCAGGGTAAAAATAGCATTCATTATTGCTAAAACAACGATAGGAATTGAAATAACAAATCCAGTTCTCGCTGCAGGTGTAATGGCAAATAAATCTTTAAGATGTACCCATAACGCTAGGTTCTGTAATAGCGTAAAAAACACCGCAATAATCAATGTATAGATAATACTGTTAACGCGTAATTTCATATTTATTCCAATTTGACGGTTCTATACCCAAGCTACCTAAATCAGTTAATCATCACATACGAAACACAACTCATAACCTTTATGAATACTTTACAGTCCGGATTATGAACAGTGTGCAGTGGAATGGGAATCGATAAATATCAGAAATCACAATACATAAAAACAATCTTAGTTTACTAATGTAATAGCAGTATGCATAAACACAAAAAAAATATGCATCAAAGCGAGTAAACCTACGGATATAGTATGTTGATTTATAAGTTTATTTTTTCTAAGCTCAATGAAGAACCAGTAATCTAATACCATGCTGTTGAAATTGGCACTATTTCTCGGCTCAATAACACATATCTATACATTCAGTATGGATATGCATACATTTCACTTTTACACTCCTGCTGTTACTTACCTTTCCACTCCTACAATTAGGAATACCCATGAAATGCTTCCCACGCTCATTGATCAGTTTGGGGATCATGACTTGTTGCGCAGCCAGCAATGCCATGCCTCTTTCCTCATCACAAACCGACAGTATTGCGGATCGCCTGCAATCATCTACCCCGTACTTCCAAGCTCAGTGCCACTTAACTGACACTAACAGTGTCATTCCAACCGATTGCCAATACACCCTTTTAAATCTGACTCATCTTGATCCTGCGGCAAGAAGTACGTACACGTTGACATTGTTGGGTATGGGAGTAGAAAGCCCCTATCTCTTAATTACTCGACCACACGTTCTTAATAAACGTGAAATTTATTTACTTGATGCTCCACTGAATAATAATGAATTGGCCGACAGTGAGCTGGATTATATTGAATCCCGAGTGATGAATGACCTCAGCAAAAATACGCGTGTACGTCGTTCCGCTACAGCAGGCAATGCACCAAAAATCATGGAATTTGTGATCCACCGTCGTTTCAATGTGGAACGCCAAGGTAAAGGTAACGTGACGCTAAAATACAAAGTCCGTTATTACAGTCACTCTCCTTTTTATGCAACATCCGGTGATAAAGACAAATATGTCGAGATCGTATTGGCTGAAGGATCGGGCGTTGATATGGGAATGGCTGACAGTTGGTCTGATATCTACCGTCGTTGGAACACCAATAGCAACACCAGCTATGTATATAACGAGTACTTGGATACCATCGATGTCGATATTCAGATCAACGACAAAGCTAAGTTACAATCGGGACAAATTTATTTAAACGACTTGTACCCTAGAATGCAGGATCAAGTAGAATCCAAAATTGATAAAGAGACCAGCACTAGCATCAAAATTGGTCTGGGTGCAATATCGCCAAAGTTTCCGATTAAAGATATTGAATACAGTTTCACCGACAAATACAGTATCACCAATAAAAAGCAATTTGGTTTAGTGACTCAAACCCGCCCAGACGGTTACAACATCCGCTACGAAAACAATAAATATGGGTCACAACTCGATCCGGAAAATGGCTTTTGTAATCTTGGTACAGCAGACGGATGGTGTTGGGATTATGACGAACGCCGCGGCAATCCGTGGAATTTCGATAAGCTAAAAAACAATAACTCCTTAGCCTTGAGTGGTCTTCGCCCTGACTTTGTTGCCAAAATAGCGGCTAAACCATCAACATCAGGTATCTCAACCATCGATCTAACCACCACAGTAAAAAGCTTGGCTTTATTTGGTCATAACCGCTTTTTTATTGGTCGTCGTTACAAATCCGGCAGTCAGCTCTATACATCCAATACTTCTGCAAACTCTAATTGGAAAGAAGACCGTGATTACGAGCAGCTAACGTACCGAGATAGCTTCCCAATCACCGTTGATTGGAACAGCCCATGGTTCCTCGGTGCCGATTCTGTCACGATTCAATCGACGTATTTAAGCCAAGAGTCTCCGAAATGCCTTACCGTAGTGAATAACGTTGAAGAACAAACCGATAATCTCGCATTTTCTGACTGTATAAAGGGGGCAAAATCTCAATCTTTTGTATTTGATGCTGCACACCGTTATCGCAGCGTCGCCAACACTGAGCAATGTTTAGATACAACAAACGGTGTGCTTACACTTAGCAACGACTGTTCAGCGTACTATGCGAAAAACACTCAGATATGGTCGTGGCAAGAACCTAATAATTTTGCCAATGATGTGCTATTTACCATCAACAATGATCGCACTATCAATGCTATCGACGCCTCGACGACTCCTCCGAGTATCCTGACAGTCAATGACAACAGCAACATGCCAAACAGTACGATTTATACCAGTCAATTTTCAGATTTCAGCCAAGTAAACCCATAACGATTCGATTTATTTCCACCATAAACCACCTCGACCATTCTTGAATTCAGCGGGAATGGTCGTCTTTTATCATTACGTTCAACAGAAGCGGACAACTCTATGAAAAAAACACTCTTGTTATTCACCTTCTTTTTCTCTACGTTAGCCATGAGCGCCGATAATCAACCGCTCGACGCTCCTGTAATAGAGAATCTATCACCCAATATGCTCACTCCTGCCGCCATGACGGCAAAGCAAGGCTCACCAACTTATACTTACGTGCGTTGCTGGTATCGTCCCGATTATACCCATGACGATCCGTCTACGGATTGGGAATGGGCAAAGCAGCCGAATGGGGATTACTTTACTGTTCAAGGGTATTGGTATTCTTCTATTTCTCTGAAAAACATGTTCTTCACGACCACCCCACAAACAGATATTGCAGAACGCTGTCAGGATACCCTAGGGGTAACGCATGATACGGCAGATATTACCTATTTCGCGTCAGACACCCGATTCTCGTATAACCACTCAATCTGGACGCAAGATACAATCTCACCATCAACAGCTATCAATAAGATCATCAGTTTTGGAGACAGTATTTCCGATACTGGTAACTTATTTAATGGCTCACAATGGATCTTCCCTAACAGTAATTCGTGGTTTCTTGGGCACTTCAGCAACGGTTTTGTATGGACTGAGTACCTCGCCAAAGCCAAACAACTCCCCTTATATACCTGGGCTGTAGGTGGTGCTGCTGGTGACACCCAATATGTGGTGTTATCCGGTATTCATGACCAAGTAAACTCTTATCTCACGTATATGAAATACACCCAAAACTATCAGCCAAAAAGCAGCTTATTTACTATTGAGTTCGGTCTAAATGATTTTGTTAATTACGATCGTTCTGTTGCAGACGTCAGCGAAGATTTTCGTCGCGCGATGGAAACACTCACCAGTAACGGCGCTGAGAATATCTTGGTATTGAATTTACCTGATGCCACCAAAGCACCACAGTTTAAGTACAGCGATCCACAAGAAGCCGTGATCATTAAACAGAAGATTGAAGCGTTTAATCAATTTGTGGCTGCACAAGTCGCTATGTACAAGCAACAAGGTGTCAATATTGCACTATATGACACGTTTGCCTTGTTTGATGCGATGACCAGTAATCCAGAGCAATACGGATTCCGTAATGCATCTGATGCGTGTTTAAACATCAACCGAAGTTCATCTAAAGACTATTTAATGAACCATGTGCTCACTAACGATTGTGCGAGCTATGGCTCTGACAGCTATGTGTTCTGGGGAGTCACCCACCCGACTACGCAAACCCATAAAGTCATCGCAGAACAAATATTGAAAGGCACACTCGATATATTTTCTTTCCAATAACGTTATACGCCAATCTAGATAAGGAAATAACCAGATACTTTTCTAGATTGGTATAAGCGAACCATCGAATAACAAATTAAACAAAAGATACAAAAAAAGCCTGTATAACAGGCTTTTTTATTATTCAAATCTCAATCTAATACGTTAGATAAAAGCAAGCAATGGCGAAATGCATAGTAAGATACCCGTAATGATAATCATATTTGTTGCCGCACCTTTATACTTTTCCAAATGCGGTACTTTATAGACTAAATAAGCTGGAATTAAACAGCCAACCAAACCAAACACGGGGCTACAGATCGAAGTAAAAGACAAAATAGGTGCATTTATCGCGATAGCTCCCCATGCCAATAAGATAATGAATACTGTTACCAGCTTATTCACTAATTCTTTATTTACCTGAGACTCTTTATATTTACGCAATAATACATTCATCGCCAAACCACGACATGCTTCTTGAAAAGCTAAAAACACACCAAAAAATGACGTAACAACCGCAAAGATATTAATGACAATACCCGCAATAGTTGCCCAACTACCAGGAAAGTAATGCGCAATAATGGCTAAAGCTGAAATATTTTTGTTCATTGCTTCTGCTGCTTGTTCTTGGCTAATTGCCAAGGTAAATGACACGGCAAAGAAAAACACAATGACAAACAAAATACTAAAGGCAATTTTCATTGCTCGTGACGCTTTATAACGTGCCACCTCAATGGATTTTTCATGAGAACGGTACGAAATAACCATTGGGCTTAAAGATTGGATAAAAAGGATAGAGGTTAACGTAAATGGTAAGGTAATAATCGCATCTTTAAGCATGGTGCCCCAAGTGCCCATTTGTGGAATATTCGCCATATCCCAGCGAGCAATCAAAAGCACGCCCATTACCGCAACTAACGAAAGTACTGTTACCGCCATAAAACCGGATAACTTAAACAGTAACTTTTCACCTTTCGAACCGATAAATGCCAAGATACAAATTAATGCTAGTCCGTAAAAAATATTATCGTTTAAATGACCATGTGTAACGCCAAAAGAGTGAAGATATGAAGCACTATCATTAGTTACTGCTAAAGAATAAACCAGTACCCAAATGACCAACATGATGAAATAAAGAGCACCTAGTGCTATCCCCCAGTTTTTACCCAAGTAACCCGTAATAACACCAGGATAGTCAGTACATTCTTTAGACTCTGCCAGTGTATTAATAAAGAGCTTCTGAAATAAGTACATTGCTGGGTAGCCAATCACAGAAGACAATAAGAATACCCACAACCCCATAACGCCAACTTGTACGGGTAAAAAAACAATACCAGCACCTATTGCCATTCCTATACTCATCACAATCCAACCGACATCAACACTGTCGAATTTAATTGCTTTCTTCCATTCACTTTCTGTCATGTTTGCTTTTTCGTGTAAAGCAGATTGTTTTGTTATTGTTGCTGAATGCTCAGCACTGCTTATATCAGCCATTATATATTCCCAGTCTATTTGTAGAGTTGATGAGGTTATTTTTATTATTGATAATTTTACTATTTATCTTCTTTCTGAATAAAGCATACGCTTCGCTTTAGAGAAAAACATTTCATTTATTTCAATCTACCAACCAAAAATAGAAATTATTACTTACATTTACGGTGATACACAAAAAGAGTTTCTCCTTTTGATTCGAATCAAACCAGTATTACTGAGTAACTACTAAATACATGACCCAACTCTAATTTATCAACTTTATATTCGTCATTAAACCTACACACATAATATTAACATCAAGATAAGGCTCACATATTTATCATTTAAATAAGAGTGTGGATTAAAATTGCATATAACCAACAAAAACCATTTGTAAACCTGAAAATAAAATTTAATATTTAGCTATAACTTAAGGAACAATATTATTTCGCAAGATTATAAGGTGGGAGAATTCTAGTTATTAAATGACTTTTTTATCTAAGATATAAAAAAACCCGCAAAATGCGGGCTTATTCGGCAGTTACCTGACTGTTGCTTAAATAACACTCTATTGAGAGACAGCAATCACTTCAATTTCTACTTTTGCATCAAGCGGTAATCGTGCAACTTCTACACAACTACGCGCAGGGCAATTTTCGCCAAAGAATGCGGCATACACTTCATTCACTGTACCAAAATCATTTAAGTCTTTTACAAATACCGTTGCTTTCACGATATCTGCTTTTGTTAAACCCGCTTCATTCACAATTGCTTCAACATTTGCCAATGATTGCTTTGTTTGTTCTGCTACATCTTCAGGCATTCTACCCGTTTCAGGGTTTAACGGTAATTGACCTGATGTGTATAGCATATTACCGAATTTCTTTGCTTGAACATAAGGACCAACAGCTGCTGGTGCGTTATTTGTATTAATTGTTTCTACCATGATGTCCTACTTACCTTCTATACCATTTAAACGAGAATACATAACGTTAGAATCGCTATCTTACATATGCGTTGCTATTTTATTTGTTTACCATGATATCTAAAATCTGTACGTCAGTCTGAGTCATTGAGCCATTTGCTAACGCAGAAAGGTTACGAATAGATGCATCGGCATTATCAGCAACAATACCTTCATTTCCCGTAACATGAATGCCATCAAGTGCCATTAATGCAGATTTAACAGCTGAACCCGCTGAAGACGATACTTTCATTGCACAACTGGTTTTAGCACCATCACATATGATGCCTGCGATATCGCCAATCATGCTGCAAATAGCATTATTGATTTTGTTAAGATCGCCACCCAGTAACCAAGTCATTCCTGCAACGGCACCCATCGATGCGGTTGTCGCACCACATAAAGCCGATAACTTATTTTGATGGCTCTTGATATAAATAGCCGTTAAATGGGACAGCATTAGCGCACGAATGGTTTTTTCTTTATCTACTTTTAAGAAATCAGCCACAACAACCACAGGCATCGTAGCGGCAATTCCTTGGTTACCTGATCCAGAATTACTCATAGCGGGTTTCATTGCACCATCCATACGAGCATCAGATGCAGCTGCAGTTCGACGTAATACGTCTGTTAGCAAACCACCAGAAAGCAAACCACGGTCAACATTGCGTTGAAAGGTTGCGCCAATCTGCAAGCCGTATTTTCCCGTTAATCCTTCTTCAGATAATGCATCATTAAGTTCTGAAGCATGTTCAATAAAGCGAATGTCTTCAAGAGGCGCATTCAAGGCAAAATCATAAATATCTTCTAGTAACGCACCTTCAAACGGATTGGCTTTCTTCACGGAAGTAGCCGTATTCGCGGGTTCAGCAATATAGGTTGTGATGCCATTTTCTTCAATAGCCATTACATGGGTATGGCTATCTGCAATAGTCACGGCTATAAACTCATCCCCACTGGTAACAGTCACTTTAGCGTATAAAATGTTATTTACATCCGCCACACCAACATGAACATTGCCTGCATCGATCAATGTTTTGGCATGAGCAACATCTTCTGGAGTAATATTCTTTAGCACTTCAAGTTGGGCTTTAGCCTCTCCAGCTATGGCACCGACAGCGGCAGCAATTGGCAGGCCAACCATTCCAGTACCCGGAACGCCTACGCCCATGCCATTTTTCATCAAATTAGGTGAAACCAATGCAGTAATCTTTTCTACCGTACCATTAAGTTTTTCAACAGCAATTGCAGCAGCTAAAGCGACAGATACTGGCTCGGTACAACCTAAAGCCGGTACGACTTCACGTTTAACGACATCAATAAAACCATTCCATAAATTCGTTTTCATTCTATTCACCTTAATGCGCACGATACCAAGATAACTAACCAGCAGTTAACCACTCGCTTAATATGGGATTAGAATAAGCCTTCTTTCAGGGAAAAGTTTCGCTTTAATTACTACTAAATAAAGAAAATAGAGAATATATTTCTCCAAAAAAGACGTTAAGTAGGATTTTTGCGGTTAGATCACACTTATAAATTGGAAAATAAACCCAAACACCTGCGCCCTATTTTCTAGATAGTCTATATTTTCATATGAATTCCTCTGTAGAGAAAAGAGCGATGAGTTTAACAATAACTAAATATGAACAAATATGGGTCGATGGTCTGAATCGGGGTGATGTATCTGGGGCAGATGAAGCGTTCGCAGCAAACTGTATTATCCACATGGCAGGCGCACCAGATCCAAACCTTTCAGTCTCAGAATTCAAAGAGTTGGTCAGTGGCTTATTAACGGCTTTTCCAGATTTACACATAGCAGTGAATGATCAGATTGTATCTGGCGACAAAGTCGCAACACGGTGGACGGCGATAGGCACTCATACAGGCTCTTTAGGGGATTCACCGCCATCAGGAAATAAAGCAAAATTCGAAGGGTTAATCTTAGATCGTTTGGTGGAAGATCAAGTTGTTGAACGTTGGGAGCAATGGGATCAAATGGGCATGCTACAACAGATAGGCGTGGTCTAAATTTCATTAGCTCAAAACATTATACAAAGATAACCATTCCACTTAATACTGCGATAAAGCACCATAACCAGCTAAAAATACACACTATATACTGTCATCATTGTAGATAGTGTGTATTTAAATTATCCCGAACTGAGGTTAAATTAGTAAAGTGCCCTTTCTATTTCATTCAAGCTTGATGGATCATCGATAGTCGATGGCACAACATATTGTTCTCCATCTGCTATTTGGCGAATAACACGGCGCAGTATTTTACCCGAACGGGTTTTCGGTAAGCGATCGACAATTAACGCACGTTTAAAGCACGCCACCGCACCTATTTTTGCACGAACTTGTTGTAATAATTCCGCCTCAATAACCCCATTTTCAGAGACATAACCGTCTTTTAATACCACCAAGCCTAATGGTAGCTGCCCTTTTAGATCATCGTGTATACCAATAACGGCACACTCGGCAACAGCTTCATGGGCACCTACTACTTCTTCCATTTCTCCAGTCGATAAGCGGTGACCAGCGACATTAATCACATCGTCAATACGCCCCATCACAAACAGATAGCCGTCTTCATCAATATAGCCACCGTCACCCGATACATAATAACCAGGAAACTGGCTTAAATACCCAGATTCAAAGCGATCATGATTACGCCATACGGTCGGCAAGCAGCTTGGTGGTAGTGGTCGTTTTATCGCGATATAACCTTGCTCATTCATGGATTGTCGTTCGCCCAATTCATTAAGCACTTCAACTTGATAGCCCGGTATCGGTTTGGTCGCTGAGCCCGGTTTTAAGTCAAATATTTCTAGCCCCAAAGGATTGCCAGCAATAGCCCACCCCGTTTCAGTTTGCCACCAATGATCAACAACAGGGCGTTGGGTTTTGGTTTCTACCCATTCAAGGGTTGGCGGATCTAACCGCTCGCCAGCCATAAAAATAGTGCGCAGTTTTTTCATCGGAAATGCAGCCAGCAATGCACCGTCTGGATCTTCTTTCTTGATCGCACGAAATGCCGTTGGGGCAGAAAATAAGATACTCACACCATATTCTTCACATACTCGCCAGAATGCAGCAGGATCCGGTGTTTTTACTGGCTTCCCTTCATACATGATCGTGGTACAACCATGAATAAGCGGCGCATAAACAATGTAAGAGTGCCCAACAACCCACCCTATATCAGATGCCGCCCAATACACTTCACCCGGTTTTACATTGTAAATTGATTCCATGCTGTATTTCATTGCAACAGCATGTCCGCCGTTATCACGCACCACCCCCTTGGGTTTTCCGGTTGTGCCTGATGTATATAAAATATACAGAGGATCTGTCGCTTTTACTGGCACACAATCATGAGGTGTAGAACGGTTGAATAATGTTACCCAATCGATATCTCTGGCTTGATTTAAATCTGCAAGGCATTCTTTTCGTTGGAAAACCACGACACTATCTGGTTTCCAACGGCTATCCATTACAGCCTGATCCACCAGCGGTTTATAAGGAATAACTTTACTGACTTCAACTCCGCATGATGCTGTTAACACAATTTTCGGCTCAGCATCTTCTATACGAACGGCGAGTTCACTGGGTGCAAACCCACCAAATACAACAGAGTGAATCGCCCCTAATCGAGCACACGCTAACATTGCCATGGCCGCTTCAGGGATCATCGGCATATAGATCACAACTCGATCGCCTTTTTCAACCCCTAAACTTGCCAGCATACCGGCGGTTTTCGCGACTTGATCACGTAATACACGATAACTATAGCGCGCCTTTTTTCCCGTAACGGGAGAGTCATAAATAAGGGCAGTTTGATCACCTCGACCATTATCGACATGATAATCGAGTGCTAAGTACGCGGTATTGAGCTCACCGTCGGCAAACCATCGCTCTATACCGTGTTCATCATTACTTAATATTGTTTCAGGAAATCGAAACCAAGAAATAGACTGTGCTTGTTGTTTCCAAAAGAGTTCTGGCTCGCTGGCGGCAAAATCAAATGCATCCTGATAGGCTGACATAGTGGTCTCCTTTCGCCTATTCAAGTGAGCTGGTAAATAATATCTACATACCTACCAGCAGAATTAAAACGCGTTAATTAATCACGAACAATTCCATGAATTCATTGACTGGGGTTGATTCCAATTTATTTTGATCGCTACATAGATCAAATATCTTTTGGCTAGTTCCGACAGGGAAACGGGTTTGCAGATTACGCAGAAATTTATTTTCTAATACGGGAATACCTTCTTCACGGCGACGACGGTGACCAATAGGGTATTCCACAACAATACTGTCCGTTGACGACCCATCACTAAAGAACACTTGAATCGCATTCGCAATAGAACGCTTGTCGGCTTCTAAGTATTCGGCGCTATATCGAGGATCTTCTTTGATCACCATTTTGTCGCGTAACACATCTATACGTGCATCACCTTTATGGAAATCATCTTCATAATGCTCGGCAACTAAATCACCATGTAAAAGCGGCACGGCAATCATATATTGTAAGCAATGATCACGATCGGCAGGGTTAGCAAGATTCCCCGACTTTGAAATAATACGAATGGCAGATTCATGCGTAGTAACAACAATGCGTTCAATATCATCAATTCGATCTTTCACCTGATCATGCAACGTTACTGCGCATTCAACCGCGGTTTGTGCATGGAATTCAGCAGGGAAAGAGATTTTAAACAGTACGTTTTCCATTACATAGCTATCAAATGGCTGATTGACTTTAAATTGCTCCCCATTAAACAGTACATCGTAATATCCCCACTGCGGAGCAGTCAGAACCGATGGTAAACCCATCTCACCTTTCATGGTGATCATAGCTAGGCGTACAGCACGCGATGTTGCATCGCCCGCAGCCCATGATTTACGCGATCCGGCATTAGGTGCATGACGGTATGTGCGTAATGAACAACCGTCTACCCACGCTTGTGATATCGCATCTATGATTTGATCGCGATTGCCACCCAGCATTTTAGTGACAACAGCCGTCGATGCGACCCGCACCAATAACACATGATCGAGCCCAACGCGGTTATAACTATTCTCAAGCGCTAACACTCCTTGGATCTCGTGTGCTTTGATCATTGCCGTCAACACATCACGCATGGTGAGTGCTGGCTTACCTTGAGATACTGCAACACGGCTTAAGTAATCAGCGGTTGCTAAAATACCGCCAAGGTTATCGGAAGGATGCCCCCACTCAGCAGCTAGCCAGGTATCATTAAAATCGAGCCAACGAATAATACAACCAATATTAAATGCGGCCATAACCGGATCTAACTCGTGTGAAGTGCCCGGTACACGCGCACCATGCTGTACTGTAGTACCCGGCACAATAGGGCCAAGGTGCTTGGTACACTCTGGAAAGCGCAGTGCTAATAACCCACACCCTAAGGTATCGATTAAGCAGTTACGAGCAGTGTTATAAGCTTCTGCTGATTCAATCTGTGTATTGGCAACATAATCGGCAATCTGTACCAATAGCTCGTCTGGTGCTGGGCGTTCATTCAATTCTACATTCGTACTCATGGGTTTTGTCCTTTAATATTTATTAATCCGTTGGTATATCCAATCTAAATACGTTGTTCTATCGGTAACCAATCTTGATGTTCAGGGCCTTGATAATCGGCACTTGGGCGAATAATCCGGTTATTTTCACGCTGCTCGAAAACATGTGCCGCCCATCCTGTTACACGGCTCATTACGAAAATCGGTGTAAACAGTTTGGTAGGAATGCCCATGAAGTGATAAGCAGACGCATGGAAGAAATCAGCGTTAGGGAATAGCCCTTTTTCACGTTTCATAATTTGCTCGACCTTTTCTGACACCTCAAATAAGTGAGTATCATTAACGTCTTTAGATAACTTGCGCGACCACTCTTTAATCAAGGCATTTCGGGGATCGGATTCACGGTAAATGGCATGGCCAAAACCCATAATTTTGTCTTTATTCGCGAGCATTTCCATTGTGCCAGCTTCCGCTTGTTCTGCGCTTTGCCATTGTTCGATCATTGCCATCGCCGCTTCGTTGGCTCCGCCATGCAACGGCCCTCGCAAACTACCGATTGCCGCCGTAATACAAGAATGCAAATCAGACAAAGTGGACGCACACACACGCGCTGTAAACGTCGAAGCATTAAATTCGTGCTCGGCATATAAAACCAACGAGCAATGCATCACCTTTTTATGTAATTCCGATGGCGCTTCACCGGTCAGCATTTCTAAGAAGTAGCCGCCAATGCTGTCTTGCGTGCTATTTGCAGTATTAATTCGTACGCCATGGTGACTGTAGCGATACCAATAACAAATAATGGCGGGCAATAATGCTAATAAGGTGTCCGTTTTTTCACCTTGCTCTGAAAAGTCGAGTTCTTGATCAAGATTACCGAGCATTGAACAGCCTGTTCGCATCACATCCATAGGGTGTGCACTGGCAGGAATCGCTTCTAATACTAAGCATAATGCTGGGGGTAAACCGCGAGCACTTTGTAATGCTTGTTTATAATTATCCAGTTCACTTTGAGTGGGTAGCTGACCTTTTAACAGCAGATAAGCCACTTCTTCAAATTCAGCATGATGAGCAAGATCGGTGATGTCATAACCCCGATAAGTTAAACCTGTGCCCGATTGGCCGACAGTACACAACGAGGTTGTACCTGCACTCTGGCCACGTAACCCAGCACCGTTCAGGGCTTTCTTATCCTTTTGACTATCAGTTACGGCTATTGCAGACATAACGGACTCCTTTATATTTCACATTATTGGATTAGGTTGTAATGTTTATTGGTTACTTTTTATTCGATGGCAATATAGAGATGCCAAAGCACAAAAAGAGTGTCGTAATAAATCACTACTTAATTCGTTATTGGTTTTATTTAATTATTATTTTATTTGTTCAGTTATTACTGTTTATTCTTTTTTAAACAGGTGATCTAATTTTTGTTCGTAATCGTGATATCCCAAATAATGGTATAGCTGCTCACGCGTTTGCATTTGATCAACCACATTACGCTGATGACCATCTGATTTAAGATGCTGATAAACATTCAAAGCCGCTTGGTTCATGGCGCGAAAAGCAGACAGTGGATAAAGCACCATATCGACACCGCATTCCGCTAACTCTTCGCCTGAAAATAAGGGCGTTTGTCCGAACTCTGTAATGTTGGCTAAAATTGGGACATTCACAGCATCTGAAAATTGCTGGTATTGCTCGAGGGAATTAATCGCTTCAGGGAAAATCATATCAGCCCCCGCTTTGACACAGGCAATTGCGCGTTCAATGGCTGAATCCATCCCTTCGACAGCTAATGCATCTGTCCTCGCCATGATAACGAAATCACTGTCTATACGTGCATCTGCGGCAGCTTTAATTCGATCAACCATTTCGTTTTGGCTAACAATCGCTTTATTGGGACGATGCCCGCAGCGCTTTTGTGCCACTTGATCTTCCATGTGAATAGCTGCAGCACCTGCGCGCTCCATCTCTTTTACTGTACGCGCAATATTGAATGCGCCCCCAAAGCCAGTATCAATATCGACCAGTAAGGGTAATTGAGTGGCAGCCGTTATTCGCCGAACATCTTCCAGTACATCATTTAATGTTGTGATCCCTAAATCAGGTAAGCCATACGATGCATTGGCAATCCCCCCACCCGATAAATAAATAGCTTGATGGCCGACTTGTTCAGCCATCATTGCGCAATAAGGGTTAATGGTGCCAACAATTTGCAATGGATTATTTTGGGCCACCGCTTGGCGGAAGCGTTTTCCTGGGCTCATGGTGCTATCTCCTTGTGATTTTATTCCTATTCGATATCTCTTCTTCCTGAATTCGTTTCTTCATACGTTATATTGTGTTTCATCCCACACTAAAAAATCTCACTTCTTTATATCTTCTGTAAGCTGATTTTCAATCAGTTGGCGGCTGCGCATAATATGGCGGCGCATTAATAGTTCTGCGAGCTCACCATCTCGCTCTCTAATGGCTGCCAGAATGTGAATATGTTCACTCAATGCAGTAGTAGGCCTTGAATGCTTGCGTGGTGATTGAAAACGGTACATGCGTAACAGATGATAAAGCTCGTCACACAATAAACTGATTAACTTGGTGTTTCGGCTGGCTTTTATAATTCGGTAATGAAAGTCAAAGTCCCCTTGCTGGTGAAAATAAGAGGCACCGTCGACTTGTTCAATATGGCGTTGGTGTTGTTCTAATAGATCTTGCAGGGCATCAATTTCTTTATCGGTAATATTAATACAGGCAAGCCTTGCAGCCATACCTTCTAAGGCTTCACGTACCGCATAAATTTCGATGAGCTTTTCTTGGCTTAATTCAACAACCCGCGCACCAACATGCGGTACGCGCTCCACTAAACCCAGGGCTTCAACACGCATAATGGCTTCACGTAGTGGTCCGCGACTGACACTGAAACTGCGGGCTAATTCAGGTTCCGAAATTTTGCTACCAGCTTGGTATTCACCGCTGACAATAAGCTCAATCAACTGCTCGGTAAGGTTTTCAGATTTGGTCAGCTCTTTTACGCCAGCTTCACACTCTGCCGTGATAGACGTTAGCTGTATATCTGCTGAAAGCACCGAGATAGTGTCGACAGCTTCTAGCATTGCATCTTGCTTTTTCATTTACATTGTCAACAATTGGTCAGTTAATAATCAAAATTTAGCGTTAAAATTGTATAATTACAAGCCAATTGTTAACAATATGTATTAGACCTTAGTCTAGATTGTCGACAGTTTGATCTTTTATGTGCCTAAAACGGAGATGAATAACAGGAAAAATGGATAGCTAAACAAAACTGTAGACAATAAAAAAACGCCCCCTTTGTAGAATACGCTCAGAGGCTGGCTTGAATGATCATCAAGCTAATCTGTCTTCTTACATTACGACAATACGATAAGTTCGATATTCACCATTTTTTGGCCTACCTACACCGTGTGTGTATGGTCTCTTCGCTCTAGACTGATTTGGTCATTAGGAATGAATTGAGAGAGCATTTATGTATACCTTCAGAAAGCAAGTTGTCGCAGTAATTGGTGCAACAGGCCAAGTAGGAACACCGCTAACGAATAATTTATTAGCTTTAGGTCACGAAGTACGTGTCTTCACGCGAGATTCAAAGAATGAAAAAATCGCTACTTTTGAAGAACAAGGTGCCAACGTGGTTGAAGTCAAAAATATGATGAATGCTGATCTTATGGCCCAAAAACTTGAAGGCGTTGATGTACTACTTTGTGCAGTTCCTGGCTCAAAAAAAATTGTCACTGAAGCTGAGCCAATATGGCTAGATGCAGCGGTTAAGGCCGGGGTTAAACGGTTTGTTCCCACTGAGTTTGGATCACATACCCGTGCGATTAATTGGGGTGATGGTGTTGTTTTTGACCATAAAAAAGAACTTCATCAAAAAATCTTCGATTCTGGTATTGGGTGGACGCTGATCTATACTGGTGGGATTTTTGATTACTTCTTGCCTAACTTACGCTTTTTCAGAAGTATCGTAACCTTTGGTAACTGTGAGCTGCCGATTCATACTCATCATATCAATGACATTGGGGCGTTAGCTGCCTTAGCTATAACAGACGATCGGACCTTAAACCATTGTGTACAGCTTGATTTCAATGTATTAACACAAAATGAAATGGTTGCCCAAATAAAGACAAACTTCCCTGACCATGAATTCGAATATGAGCATTATTCTTCTGAGTTCATTACTGATGCCCGTAATACTGCTGGCGATGTGGTCAGCGCGAAAAAAGGAGCAGAAACCGATCGTGAACGCTGGGGTATTAATTATGTTAATTATGTCGTAGGTAAATTGGCCGCATTTACGGATGAAACCCTGCGAGCAACCAAACTATATCCCGATTACCAAGTCACAATGACACCACAGCAAGCGTTGGCTGATGCTGATTTTATCTTTGATAAATAATCTTAACAGTGTGTGTATTCACTTTGGCCTGATCATGTATGAACAGGCCATTTTTACGCTAGTGAGAACCCATTCAGTTCGATAACTACCATTATTCGACCAGTCCTCAATATCCTCCAGCAATCAGGCGCAATTATTAATATTTCGAATTGAGGGACTAATGTGCCTAGAAGGTGTGGGCTCAATGAGTTAATTACTTGATAGTAATGGCTACCATCCACAGTCGCCTCACCGTGTGCCCTTCTTACGCTCATTTATATAGAGCAAGGTCAAGGTGTACACATGGTTGACTTTGCTCATCATGCTTTTTCTGCTGGTTCGATTATTTTCTTACAACGAGAACAAGTGCATGCCTTTGATTTCTCATCAAAGCCTGTAGGTAAAGTACTGCTGTTTACGCAAGCATTTCTCGATCAATTACATGCTAATATGCGCTTATCCAACTACACACCTTAATCAACTGCATAAGCCATTGTTACAGCTGGATACCCAGAGCCAGCAACGTACTCATACGCTCATCGAAGAAATGATCACTGAAATCAGCCTGTCTCATTCTGGCCCTCTAATAGTGATATCACAACAAATGGCTTATGATTTTGGATTTGAAGATGCCAGTAATTTTGTGAAGTATTTCAAAAACCACACCAAGCAGACTCGCTTCACGTAATGGTCCACAACTAACACTGCAACTGCAGGCCAATTCTGGCTCATCAATTTTGCTACAGCTTGCTATTCACCGCTAACGATAAGCTCAATCATGATAGCCGTTACTTTTGTTTCTGTTGAAAGCACTTAATATTGATAATAAAAAAGCCGATCCTTGTAGAATAAATTCAAGGGTCGGCTTGGGTAATCACTACGCTTATCGGAATGTCTTCATAACAACAGCAGCGTAATGAAGGGGGACGTTACCTCTGGCTTATTTGAAGAAGCCGCGGTAAAGCATGTACGTGTGTGCCGAACTCCACGAGAAGTTACTTGCACCCTGTACCGCTCCAGTTTCTGGATTGTAATTCTCACGAATCGCTTCGTCACCGGTCATGCCTTCTGCGTTATTGAACAAGTCATTGGCAATACGAACTGCGTCATCTGCACGGCCATATTTATCTAGCGACGAAACACCAAAATAGAATTGGTCTAGCCATACACGACCACGCCAGTAAATATTGGCTTCATAGGCAGGGTTATCCATTGATGCCGTTGGGAAGCTAATTCCTTTGGCCTGGTATTTGGTAGAAGCATCAAACTTATCAGCATCTAACATCACGTCCATAACGCGGTCGGCGTACTCTTGCGTTGCAGCACCGTTGAATAATGGGCTCCAACCGTCTGGCGCTTGGCCACGCTCAACCAATGGCAGACCCGCACACATAATGCCGTTCTTTTCATAAGCAGAATCTTGACCGTGTTTGTCCACCATACGGATGTCGTAGTAGAAATTCGTATTTTCATCGAACATACAGGTATTGATGTAGTCCTTAATGAACGTCGCATGATCTGTGAAGCGTTTTACATCACCTTCCACAGCAATACCTGGTGATACCAACTTCGCCATTTGTACAAGATAAGTATTATCCGAATACATGTACGATGCCTGATCAACCGATTCTTGCAGCATAGAGAAGCCTAACAAAGTACCTGACGATGCATTATCGTTAGTACGATTTTCAGCAAAACGAACTTCCCAATCAAGACGAGCATCAAGCAATTTCGCTAAATTATCGCTGTTGCTGTTAGTGTAAGCGTATACCTCACCATTTTTCGTCAATCTATTATCGAAACCATAGTGCTCATTGGCGTAGCGACCCAGCTGATCCATTTCGGGATCACCCGAGCTATTAACACGAGAAAGGTCGTAAATTTCACCAAAGCGAGCGGCATGATCCATACCAGATTCCCACGATGTCGCAGTCTTCGCTCCGTTGCTCACAGCCCCAACATCAAAGCCAGTAGCATTATCTAAAAGCTTATTATAATTATCCATCGAGATAATTTTATAGCGCTTTTGACCTGCAGTATTTGGCTTATCTTCAAGCTGTTCGACTTTTGCGGTATCAAAGTCCCACTTTGACTCTCTTAAGTCATCAGCTGACCATACTTTGACAAAGATTTCATTACCTTCGGCTTTGCTGGTGTTGTGTGCTGGATCAACAGCCGCACCGTACTCTGGAATTGAATTGCCATTATGGTCACGGTTGGTTAACCACCAGTTATGGTAAGCCACCAACTTAGGGTACATTTCATCGATAAACGCTTGCGCATCGTCTTTGCGGTCAAACTCTGTAATCAGTGCGTTATACACTTCCATCACAGCCCAAGAAGCCAATGACGGTTTGGTATTACGCTCGTTCCAGTTCTCTGAACCTGCACCGCCACGGCTTTCCGGCTTGGTGTAAGTCACGACATCAAGCAAGTAGCCTTCATCTTGCGGGCGAATCTCATCATCAGCCTGTACTTGGAATTGGAACACTGTGCGAATGTTATCCATCGCCACATCTGGATTAAAGTGTGCCATTGCATACGCTTGCTTCCACGTATCCCACGGCCAAGTCAGGTTGCCCGAAAACCAGCGTGCTGTAACAGAAGGGGTCACTGTAGACTGCGCAATATCACCAGCAGCAGAGCGCCAGTTACCGTTCAAGGTCATCATGGCTTTTACACCTACACGAGCTTGCTCTGGCGTGGCTTGTGCGTTTGTTAAACCTTTAGCTAAATACTCATCCCACCGAGCCTGAGATTTATTCATGTAGCTTGCAGGGTTGGCTAAAATAGCTTGGACTTTTTGCGTTTCAGATTGCACTTCTTTTGCATTATGCAGGTTGGAATACGCGCTGTAGAAAGTCATGCTTTCATGTTCGTCAATTTCAGCAGCAGTTACCGATTTAAATGTTAAACCGCTTGCTGCTGTTATTGTCGGTATAGAACGAGCAATACGGAATTCAGCGTCGCTATCATTTCGGATAGCCCAGTTGTCTTTCATGTCACTGAAGTTAATTTTGATTCCATTATCTGTCGCACTGATCGTGCGCTTATACTCTGGGTACATTTCATCGACGGTTTTCGTCGTTACTCCACCATTATCATTAGGCTTTTCGTAAGCATTTTGCAGTAATTCACCATCCCAACTTAGTTCCAAATCTAAATCATTCGAAGTCAGGTTAGTGATTTTGGTTTCAACCAAAGATGTACGGTCAGTCACAAAGCGCAAGAACATCTGCACTTCAACTTGCTCTGTCTTTAGAATTTGAACCAACGCACCGGGAGTGCTGTAAATATTGGCAGTAGCGTTGGCAAGGTCAATCACATTACCCGATGTTTTATCAAGCAGATGCAATTTATCGAACGTTTGCCCAGACATGAAATTCGCATACTCTTGAGTAACTTGCATGATGCCACCAAAAGCACCATAACCATTCGCATCAGCAGGTAGAAGGTGGCCATGCCACGCGCCATTATCAACAAAAGCATTGTATTTTAGATTGTCGTATTCGTCATAATCACGCAATGCATCGGGGTTACCTGCCCGATCAATAATATTGGTGTAATCGCTCGTTGGTAGTGTCGTCGTTTTATCATCGACATCGTTACTGCTGCTATTACAACCCGCCAGTGCGGCGACTGAACCAATAAGGACTGCTAAAAGTGTCTTACGAAAAACCATCATTATTCCCCCGATTATTTATCTATACCTACATGCTGTATTTTTTATAGCTCTATAAGTGTTTGGCACTAAAAGTAAAAATCGGGAGGATCATAGTTAGTAAATATTTAAGTAAAATAGATCTAAATCACAAATCATTTTTTACCTTTTCAAGCATCTTTTATCTTATGTAACAGTAATATCCCTAAAAGGAATAGCCAACTATCCACAGTAATAATACATGACAGAATGTCACAACTTAACAGTATGAATAATATACACCTCAAGACACATCAACGTTAAACCACTATTTACAACCGCTTTTTTTGTAACGGATAAGAATCAAAAATGGCATTAATGTCTCTATTGTTTTTTCGCTATTTGAATAGAAGTCTAATTTACCAGCAAAGAAAAGTGTTTACCTTAATGATTAAAATTTTAACTAAAACATAATTAACTTTAGTGTAAGTTATGTAACAGAGAGCAGTAATCACTTGATGTTAAAGTAATCATAAATGGACATTTATTTTTCGCTGAAAGTCGCAACAAGCTCGAAAAACAGTCAACCATGCTATTGGCTACACAGTATCGGTTTCAATTTATGCGACAGCAAATGTTCAAACTCTTTCGCAGGTACAGGTTTGCTATATAGATAACCTTGTCCATACTCACAGTTAATGAATCTAAGATAATCCGCATTCCATTGTTCTTCTATTCCTTCAGCCACCACTTTTAAATTAAGCGCTTTCGCCATCGCAATAATCGCATTTACAAGTTCACGGTCAGCATCATTAGCATGCATGTTTCGCAAAAATGCTCGATCTATTTTCAATTTATTAAACGGGAATTTATGTAGGTAGCTCAGCGATGAATAGCCGGTACCAAAATCATCAATGGTGAGTTGTGCCCCCATGGATTGCAGTTTATTCAATAATGTGACGACCTCGTCACTGTGATCAATCAACAAACTTTCTGTTATTTCAATATCTAATTTATCAGCAGGTAAACCTGACTGGCTTAATCCTTTACATATTTGCTTAAAGAGCTTATCGCAGTACCTAAACTGAACGCTCGAAAAGTTAATTGATATTTGTAGTGGTGAGATTTTTTGCCACTCTGCGGCCTGCATACAGGCTTTATTAATGGCTAATTCACCAAGCTGGTGTATTAATCCATTTTTCTCGGCAAGAGGAATAAACTCTTCAGGCGAAACAAAACCAAACTTTGCGTCATTCCAACGCATAAGCGCCTCAGCCCCAACAATCTGGTTGGATTCTAATTCAATAATAGGCTGATAGTAGAGCTCCAGACTGTCATTAGTAATCGCCTGTCGCAATCGTCCATCTAATTCTAATGTACGTTGCACATCCCTATTCATGTCTGTGTTATAGAAGCTAAATGCATTTCGGCCATCTTGCTTTACTCGATACATCGCAGTATCGGCACTCGCGAGTAACTGCTGAGCATTATCGCCATCTTGCGGAAATACCGATAAGCCAATACTAGTAGATACAAAAAACTCCTGTTTTTGCCAAAAAAACGGTTTATTAAATAACGAGACAATCGTTGTCGCTAATAGTTTGGCTGACTTCAAATCTTTCAGATCAGGAATAACTAACAAGAACTCATCGCCACCTAAGCGCGCCAGAGTATCTGAGTGACGCACAGAGCCTAGCAACCTTGAAGTGCTTAATTTCAAGAATTGATCGCCCGCTAAATGCCCCAAGGTGTCATTAATTTGTTTGAAATTATCAAGATCAATATACATGACTAATACATTAGTATTATTTCGTTTCGCTCTGAATAACTCTTGTTCTAATCGCTCATTACCATACTTCCGATTAGGTAAACCTGTTAATGCATCATGCGATGCTTGGTAAGCCAATTTTTCTTCAGATATTTTTCGTTTATCAATCTCTTCCGTTAAACGTACATTTTTCTCTGATAAAGCCCTATGTTGTTTATTACTTTCTTCAAATTTAGTCCTCAAAATAATATTAGCGCTATTAATTTTAAAGATATATAACAGTCCAAAAATAACAGGAAAGGAAAGAAATGAAAGACCTGCGATAAACCACCCTGAAGTAAAAATATCTTTTTCATTTACCGGTTCAAACCAACTCCTTAACTTAAACGGTGTATTTTTAATCTGCATTTCAAAATAAAGGCTATTGACTAACGTGCTTGTCCCTTCTGCTTCTTGGCTCGCTGTTAACGAATCCCAAATAAAAATATTTCCACTATCTGCGACTAAATCCATCCTACTTCGACTTTCGGCATACTCCTGCACGGTAAGCTGGTCGATGATAACTTGCTTATTAATATCAGCAACCAATAAAGCAACCGCCTTCCCCCCATATTTAACGGGTTTGATCAATTGAATACTGATATCACCAGACTTTTTAACCGTACGGATCATCATGTCTGGACTTTCCATATTTTTGTATTGAGTTATATCAAAAGAAATATCTTGATATGGGCTGGTGTTTGAAATGATTGCTCCATCATAACCTACAAGCATGAAGCGTCGATAAACTGTTTTTTGATTTATTGTAGTCGACTGTTTTAGTGCTATAAGATCTCTATCAAGATTGATCAAGCTCGCACCGAGACCGTATTTCATTGACATACCTGATGACAAATTAGCGAAAAATGTCTGCATTTCTTTATCACTGGCGAGGTTTTCTATCTCATCATTAGTGACATAGAAAAAATACTCCAGCATGCTGGCGTAGCTTTGAACCTTGAGATTAAGCTCTCGGTGCTGAGACTCTTTTAGCCGTGTCTGACCAAGATTAGTGACAGCCAAAATCAACACCAAGTATGCTGCAAGCAATACCGCTGCAATAATGATTAAACGACTACTTGATAGTTTCTGCTTCCGTTTTTTCATAAATCCTTTTATTACTATCTTTATCAATTCTACTGATTACTTTCCTTAAAGTAATCACCATAGAAATAAAATACCGACGGATAATATTTTTCAACCAACTTTTGGTAAGTCCCATCTTCTTTAATCGTAGCCAAATATTGATTAAATGCCTTACGAAGTTCTGGAGAACTCTTTCTAAATGCCACTGCCATTCTTTGATCTTGTGAAATAGGACCTATCACTTTTATTTCTCCAGGCCATTTTTCAAGTGCAATTAAGGTGTCAGCAACATCAAGCAACGTACTTTCAGCATCCTTGTTGAGGATTGCAGGTACCATCTCATTTAATTTGCGGCTACGCTCTGGCTCTATGATATTTGCCCCTGTTTCATAGAGGTTGTATAAGTTAGGGTCTAAACAAGATTGCTCCATCGTCAGCACATCTCTTCCCTTAATAAGTTTTTTTACTTTCTCTATATCTTTGTCAATCGAGTCAGTTGGTTGAATAGGTTCCAGATCAGAGTCGGCACGCGCGACCAGCCATACCGCGGAAGGAAAATAATCGTCAGAAAAATCAGCAAGTTCAGCTCGCCAATCCAAAATTGTTACACCATTGGCGATAATATCGCCTTCAATTAGGCTTTTTTTGCCTAATACAATTTGGTCATTTTTAAATTGAGCATTTTGACCGATTAATTTACCTATAACGTTATTCCACTCTGCCGGAACATATTGATACTCAACCCCTATTGACTCAGAAAAACCTTTTACAATATCGACATCCAAGCCGCTTAGTAATTGAAAATTATCTCTATTAATATAAGAGATAAAGTTTGCGTAAGGTACACCAATATGGCGTAAGACACCTTTCTCTTTAATTTCGGCTAGATCAGTTGCCAAGGTATTTGGGCTGAAAATGATCGCAGCACCAACAAACACAATATGGCTTATCGTTTTTCTTAGTTTATTTACAGTCATCAACACACTCGATACATATTCTCTGTCATCAAGAAAGCGCTGTTATAGAGCGCTCAAACATCAACTCATATATTCATACAATTCCTGGATTGCATTGACTAACCCTTTCACATCCTCTTCATCATGAAAAAGGTGTGTAGAAATTCTTAGTGCATGTGTTTCGACGGTATCATCTTTGTATAATCTAAAATCAGTCGTACGAATAATATAACCATAGTCATTACGTAGCCGATCTCTAAACTCTGTAAGCAAGTCACCACTTTCAAATCCAAAAGGATTAAATGTAGTAAGGCCACTCGTTAACCCTTTCACATTCGGTGAGAAGAATTTCGCGTTTGGTAAAGCTTCTGCTAATAATAATTTACACAACGCGCCTAAATGTAATACGCGCTCTTCAATTCGATGCCTACCTATCTCATCCCACATCTTGCAGCTATCTGCCAATGCTTGTTTAGCAGGGTAATTATCATTACCGATATACTGCATTTGCAATTGAGTACCAAGATAGCCAGCATGAGACAACGAGGAGTTAATAAGCCAAAGTGGGTTAATACAGTCACGCCAATATTCATCTAAGCGTGTTGCATTATCACGAACATATAAAATGCCCGTCGCACCAGGTCCACATTGCCATTTATGACCTGAACCAGCATAGAAATCACAATCAATATCGTGAAAATCCAAATCAAACATACCCACAGTATGTGCACCATCCACAAGAGTGGGTACAGCATATTGATTTGCTAATGCACAAATACGCTTTGCAGGTAATGTTGTACCGGTTTTGTATGTGATATGAGAAAAGACGATCAGGCGAACATTGCTGTTTTCGTTAAGAGCAGCTGCAAACGCCTCAACATAATCATCTTCAGACACTGTTTCTGAGCCGGTATAGACAGGAAGTTGCACTTCAACAATGTTGACGCCAAAACGTTGTTTAACAACATTCATTGGGGATGTTGCTGCAACATGCTCATGATGAGTAGTAAGAATAACGTCGCCTTCTTCAAAATGAAGACCGTTAATTATAGAGCACATACCATCAGTGGTATTACGGCTAAGTATTATCTCATGGGAATCGGCCCCAAAGCCCAAAGCAATATCATTCACCATGTCTGATACATATGGCCAAGAACCAAACTTTCCGTCCATATCCCATGGGTATTTCGCAACCGTTTTATTATTATCATTAAATTCAGCGAGCACATGCTTTGGCATAGAACCTGTTGTGCCAACGTTCATGTATATTGTTCTTTTATCTAAAACAAACTGTTTTTGTACTTTCTGCCAAAACTTCTTGTCGTTTTTACTCCGACTAACCGCCTGCCAATCTGTCTGCAAAGTGGATGCATTTGCCGTATTTGCAAACATTGAAGTGCTGAGCCCTGCAACAGCAACACTTGCAGTTCCTTTTATAAATTGACGACGATCCACGTTTTTGAGCTGTTTGTCCGTGTTACTCATTTACTTTCATCCCTGTAAAAAACGTTATTATAAAATCCATTAATAACGATACTAGTAAACGAAATCCATCGTTACAACTGGAAGCATTCGCTTTTAAATGAATAACTTTTCTTATTTATGAAGGAATGACCTTCACCTCAATTATTGTTTAATAAACCTATTAATTAACTCAGAATTATTAATCAGAGAGATGTGCCAAATATTGTGATGTTAGTTCAGGGATTGTGCAAACATTGAATTAATAAACAATCAAACATTAGCTATCGTGTTTGGATTTATTACGACTTTCCAATAAAAAAGAAATGAATATCATGTATATTCCCGCTAAAAATATCTGAGTAATTCGAGTATAAAAACCAACATCAATTTCTTTGGATTCACTCGACAGTGCCGTTCCCAACACCACTAACAATGCTGTTAAAGCACCACTCCAGATAGGCGCTTTTAATGGGTTACTATAGATTTTGTTCGCAAATATACACGTAAATAACGCAATTAGTGCCACCAAAAATGGGAACCAAGGTACTGTTACTAAAAGCTCATAGGCAATAACCGCTAATATGCCACCAATACTGTTAGTCAGTAACAAGAAAGCACTGAGTTTCACACTTTTTTGTCCTGTTATTTGCAAAGACAATATACCAATAAAGGCGAGTGTGAGCAGTGCACCGTTTATCTGAAAATAATAAAAGAAAGCAATAACAGGAAAACTGATCATCAACGCACGCAATGCCTCTTTCGTACGTTGGGAAGATAAGGGTAATACGGGCTTAAGTTTAGCTTTTACTGATTGTGGCGCTTTATCGGGAAATAAACAGTGCATCAAAACAAACATGATGACGGCCCCAACACCCGAAATCATCAACGCTTTCCCTAGAAATAAAGACGCAGCAGGGTTAATTATGCCCATATAAGGAATGAGTAAGGCTGAAATAATAAGAATAGTGGCAAATAAATTCCATTCAGGATCCATGAATAAATAATATGCGCTAAACATTAATAGCCCAACGAGTAACAACAGCACTAATGGGTAATGGGTCACGCCATTACTAATGCTTAAACCAATTAATACTGTTGCGACCATAGCCAAAAACAATTCATCAAAGATCTGGCGAGTTAATACAGGCTTATCAACTAAAAATTTTGCCAAGAATACGGGCATGACAAAAGACAATCCCCAATTTATGCCATAAGCAAGTGCTGCGGCAACGGTGACTCCCAACACAAAACGGGTAATACGGCGATCAACCGAAGGTTGTATTGCATTAACACTCACTAAAGACATCGAATTATCGGACATACGACATCCAACTTAATAGTCGAATCCACACACGGCCAAATATGTTCATAATGGATTGTTCTTTGGTATACACCATCACATCAGCTTGTCCGCCTACACGTAATAACCCCTTAGCAGACTCATTATCAAAACGGATCATCACTGGAAAACGCTGAGTTTGACGCAACCAACCCGTTTGAGCCCCAACAGAGGCAAGCTGACCGGCCTGACTGCTTTCTCCCCAATTAACTCCATAATCGATGCTAATAACTTGTCCTTTAAACACATCACCAGGTGCATAGTCTAAGGCAACCTCAACGTTATTACCGGCTTGCACATTACCTAAACTGTTTTCACGAAAATACGCTTCTAACCAAATATCTTCACCAGACACAAATGTTAATAATGGTTGCCCTTCTCGCGCATAATACCCTTCATCTAAGCGAAAATTAGACACACCACCAAATGCAGGTGCACGAACGACTGTACGCTCTACATTTAACTGCGCTTTTTGTAATGCTAATAATGCCGACTGTATATCGATATTATCGCTACCAGTTTGTCCTAACTGCTCTTTGGCTTGCTCTAAATTCGCTGAAGCCGATGCAACTTGCGCTTTAGCACTCGCCAGACTAGCTCGGGTTTTATCCGCATCCGCTTTAGTAACAATGCCTTTATCAACCATAGCCAAAACCCGCGATGCTTGGCTCCTCACATTTTCTTGATGGGCAAGTGCATCTGATAATTTAGCTTGAGCAACCGCAACTGAAGCCGTTTGCACACCAATCTGTTTTCCAGCTCGCTTTAAGCCTTGTTCTGCTTCTTTTAGCGCAATTTCATAATTACTCGGATCAATACGAATAAGTGCATCGCCAGCTTCTACAACATCATTGGGCTTAACTAATACATCAATAATTGAACCAGAGACTAATGGCGTAACAGGAATCACATGGCTGCGTACTCGCGCCATATCAGTATTAGGAATAAAGCGATCGGCGACTAAATAGAAAACAAATAGCCCAATACACAGGCATAAAACACTCTGCGTAATAGTTTGAATACTAAGTTGTTTTTTAGAGGGCAGAGAACTAGATGCTAAAGGCTGCTCAGTTAACTGTGGGGCTTGTGGCTTTTCAGAATGAGACGATTGTTTATTTTGGTTCATGTCTATCCTCTTCGATTATTCTCGTAGTAAACAAAACAGAATTTTGATCTGCGTATGCAACGTAATAAATCGAACTAATGATTGAAATCATTCTAATACTAATCGTCATCTCTCTTCATTTGTTACCATTTAACGCCACCGAAGACATTTAGGAACAACAGCAAGCCTTGGCGCTAAATGATCAAAAATACCCCCCTCAATTCGTAAACTTAATCTCGTTCAACAAGCACAAACCATAATAGTCAGAGCGAGAAATATTAATGAAAAGTATGTGGAATAAAGTAAAGCAGTTTCTTCTAACACCTTACGGTAAGGCATATCTCGTGCTAATTACGCTCACCAAGCTCTACCTTGTCTATAAATGGGCGCTAACCTATGTGAAAGAATTTGGTGGAGAAGCATTCAACATCGTAGGGGCATCGATTCAATCTGGTGAATATTTTAGTGCTGCAATATTTACAGTGATATGCGCTTACTTCACCATAAAAGCGATTATTAATATTTTTAAACCATCCCAAAAATCAGAGGCAACACCTCTTATAAAGAAAGCTGACATAGAGCATGTACAATCATAACCAAGCAACATTATTCCTGCTGCATGGAAGCAGCCGTTACCTTTCCCTTTTTTCTGAAGATAATCCCATCATTTTATTATTAACAAAACCTGTATAATGGAACTCATACCAATGACGGTAATAAGGATACTTCTCTATTATGGCAGCCAACCAGCTCACACCTCTAATCAAAACCGTGCATGCCGCCACATTGGTTGAATTGCTGACGCATTTCGAAAAAGATATTTACCCATTACTCAAGACTGCGGGATTACCTGAGGATATATTGCGTTCGAAAAGTGAATTTATGCCAGAAGAGCCCATTAAACACTTACTGGCGCTAATGGCAGAAAAAGCGGATCCAGAACATTATGGCAATTTATTACGCATAGTCATTCGGGAGTATTTCATCCCAAAATTATTGCACCATATCCATGCTCCAAAAAATCTTGAAGAGGCTTTTAATTCTCTTGCGACGGCCATTATTCACGATTCACCGTCAGCAAAAATCTCTATCGAGCATTTTAAAGGAACACCTTGGTTTTGCCGCTATAAAACGAAAGAAGATACCAAGGGATTTTTTTGGGCTGAAGTGTTTGCTATATTATTTACCATCGAATTTATCAACGTTATGACAAAGACTCACTGGTTACCCACCTCGGTTGCCGTTCAGTCTTCAAACATCGAACCTATGCTTAAAATCTTTAAAGGGCAATCTATTCAGTTTGTTTCAGATCGCAACGTAACAGCCATTGAGCTATCAGATTCTATTCTTAATACTCCCGTTATACTGCCTGCAAGCTTTAGAGAAAAAAAAGCCTCTAGCGCCCCAAAAAAACGAACATATATAGAAACCGTCTATCTCGCATTAACACCCTATCTTGGCCAGCCATCAATGAATGTCAGTGAAGCAGCTAAGGTATTGAATACCTCAGCGCGTACATTGCAACGCCGCTTGGCTAAAGAAAATACCACGTTCAAGATAATACGAGAGAACATCATGCTCGCGACATCTTGTCGATTAATGGAAGATGCTCGTTACTCCCTTACCGATATTTCAGCCAGGTTAGGTTATGCTGATATCGCTCATTTCTCGCGAGCTTTTAAAAAATTAACCGGATTCCCTCCGAAGGATTATCGAAATCGCTTTTTAGATCGTTCTACATAATGAAAGCTCTCACCTTTAAATTCAGCCAGATATCTAATCTGGCCACATATTTTCTAATCTCTTAATGCCCTTTCCTATTTGCTGCATCCCACCGTCGACAATGACTTGTGCAATCACATAGTAAAGTAACGTGCAAACATCAAAACTCGAACAAATAACATTACATTTATCTTTTATACTACTGATGATAAATACGGTTAACTAAAATATATCTTGTTCTTATTTGAAAAGAACTGATTAGATTTTTTACTTATCTCGAAGTATCTAATCAAATCTGCTTCATAAACATAACGATTTGGACTTACCTTTAACGAATACTCTTTATTAATACCATGAACGTTATATTTCTTTGCAATTAACGTTCTTCTATCGATCACCCAAGAATGTGGTTCTTTATTTCTTGCTATTTTAGAAGGGTAGTAAAAATGTGCTGTAGCAACAATTGATGGTTCATGTGTTATCAGTGGTCGCATAGAACCCCTAGTTATATGTTTAACATTATTAAATAAAACATTAAAAGCATCCAATAAAGGATGCTTTTTCAGTGGTATATCTAGTGACCGTGCGTCATTAATGCGAGTTTCTCAGGCTTATTATAAATTGCATGTTTTTCTATTATTTTCATTGTGTTGTCATTCATTCCAGTGACTTTAACATCACATCCCGCATTCATGAATTTCATAATCACTTTATCAAGCGCACCCACAGCGGTTATATCCCAAAAATGACAACTGGTTAAATCAATGGTCACGTACTTTGAAGGACTGTTAAAATTAAACATATCAATGAAAGTATAAGCAGATGCAAAGAATATCTGGCCATGTACCTTATGGATTGTGTGGTCATAACTAATGACAATATCATCAGTGACTTTCATGATTAACCTGCTCTGATTCGTGTAGAACACAGAAGCAATAACAACACCAACAACAACACCAATTGCTAAGTTATCGGTTAAGACAACAGAAACAACCGTTGCAATCATGATCACGTTAGAGTTTAACGGCATGTGCCTCATCGCTGGTATCGATTTCCATGAAAACGTGCTTATAGAAACCATAATCATCACGGCAACAAGTGCAGCCATTGGGATTATCTTTAAATAGTCACCAAGGAAAACAACCATTATCAAAAGAAAAACGCCTGATGATAGTGTGGATAATCTAGTTCTACCACCCGATTTAATATTAATCATTGATTGTCCAATCATGGCACAGCCAGCCATGCCACCGAACAATGATGAAACCATATTTGCTAAACCCTGACCTTTACATTCACTGTTAGTGTCACTATCTGTATCAGTAATATCATCAATGATTTTTGCAGTCATAAGCGACTCAAGAACACCAACAACGGCAAGTGCTAACGAGTAAGGGAAGATTATATTTAATGTTTCTAAGGAGAATGGAATATCAGGGAACATAAATACAGGTAACGAATCAGGTAATGATCCCATATCGCCAACAGTACGAATATCGATGTTATACATCACGCTGAATACAGTGATAGCAATAATACAAACTAATGGTGATGGTAATACTTTTCCAACTTTAGGAATATAAGGAAATAGATAGATAATCCCTAAACCGGCAGCAGTTAACGCATAAACCTGCCACGTTACATTGGTTAATTCTGGTAATTGAGCCATGAAAATCAATATCGCTAGCGCGTTAACAAACCCGGTAACAATTGAGCGCGAAACAAACCTCATTAAGTTACCAAGTTTTAAAAGCCCTATTACGTATTGAATAACACCGGTAAGAAATGAAGCAGCTAAAAGATATTGTAAACCATGGTCTTTAACTAACGTCGTCATTAACAAAGCCATTGCGCCGGTTGATGCTGAAATCATTGCAGAACGTGAACCGGTGAAAGCTATAACAACACAGATTGAAAATGAAGCATATAAACCGACCTTTGGATCAAGTCCGGCAATTATTGAAAATGCAATAGCTTCCGGTATTAACGCTAATGCTAAAACTATTCCTGATAATAAATCACCCTTAATATTATTAAACCAACTTTCTTTATAAAAACCTAACATGAAAAACCTCTTTATTAATTAATGAGCCATAAATTGATAAGAGATTTATTTCTAAGGCGGACTATTAATGATGTATTACCTTTGCTTTTGTATTTTCGGCATATAATACCGCTATTGTATAAACCTACCAATCACAACTATTACTCATAATTGAATCTTAATATTCCAACTATATTTATTGATAAATAGAGTGAATCACATTCAACGGTACGAGTACCGAGGAAGTATTTTTTTGCCATTAACAGCTGTAATGGCTTTTATTGGTACGGTATTACATGGTTACATATTTTCTCGCAAAAAATCCAAAAACACCCTCATCTTAGATGACACTAGGTTTCTATTTTGATAAATCGCATAGGTTGAACTTAAGTGGAGACACGGGCTAAATTGATGTTCTGGTAACACCTGAATTAACCGGCCAGAGTCCAGCTCATCTTTAACTGCCCAATAAGGGATAAGTGCAATACCACCACCATGAAGAATAAGTTGTTTTTGTCCATTAACAGAATCTACGGTCATATAGTGTTTAATGGCTAATTTTTGATAATTGCCTTTGACCAAGTACCAATCTTTCCAACCATGATAGCCATATACCACACAATCATGATTGATCAACTGCTCAGGTGACTCAGGAAGCCCGCTTTCGTTCATGTATTCAGGGCTTGAGCATAGAATAAAATGATTATCGACCAGCTTTCTCGCGATCAAACTAGAGTCGGGTAAACGACCACTGCGAATCGCGATATCAACATTCTCTTCGATTAGATCCACAATTCGTTCGGTCAGCTCAACTTCGATGCGAATATCAGGATAAGCCTGCCGAAATTTAGGTAATAGAGGCAGAATGCGACTTTCACCAAATCCCACTGTAGTGCTGATTTTGAGGTTACCTATTGGACTAAGCTGCAGATCTCCCACCGCACGTTTGGCTTCTTCGAGTTCAGAGATAATACGTTTTGAATAATCATAATACGTTTTTCCTGCTTCCGTTAAACCTATATTTCGCGTCGTTCGCTCTAACAGGCGAATACCGAGTTCACTCTCTAATGACGCTAGTTGACGTGATATCGATGATGGCTGGACATCAAAAATTTTACTGGCTTTTGAAATGCTGCCCGTTTCTACAACGCAATTGAAGTAATGCAATTTATTAAATGTGGCCATATCTTTTGTCACCTCGTACATGCCTCTCTCTTTTCTCACTATAACGCAGTCGCTTTTGTCTTAAAAGCAAAGCTATCTTGTTTTTCAATGTATTGTTGTTTATCTAGCAATAACTAAAATGGCCGCATAATCCAAACCGGAGCGTAAAAAATGAAAGCAATGACAATTAGCAACATCGGCGGCTACGACGCATTTAACCTTACAGAGCAACCAATGCCTGAACTGCAATTAGGTCATATGATTGTTGAAGTGAAAGCCACGAGTGTTAATCCGTTAGATACCATGCTTCGCTCTGCAGAAACGCCATGGTCTGAAAACCTACCTAGTATTCTGCATGGTGACGTAGCAGGTATAGTCACTGAGGTTTGTGACTCCATCAGTAATTTCAAAGTCGGTGATGAGGTATATGGCTGTGCTGGCGGTATTGCAGGTATTGATGGTGCGCTAGCAGATTACATGTTGGTTGATGCCAACCTAATGGCACACAAACCTACCTCGCTGACTATGAAGCAAGCAGCAGCACTACCGCTTGTCTCTATCACTGCATGGGAAGCACTGTGCGAAAAAATGGATGTTAAAGCGGGTGACAACCTACTTGTTCATGGTGCAACAGGCGGTGTTGGTCATATCGCGGTACAACTTGGTAAGCATCTTGGTGCGACGGTTACGACAACAACACGATCTAAAAATGAAGCCGTAGCCAAAACACTTAACGCCGACAACGTAGTTAATGTAGAAGAGCACACTGTTGCTGAGTATGTAGCCCAATACACTGATGGCCATGGATTCGACGCCATCTTCGATACGATTGCAGGCGAGAATATCCAACGCAGTTTTGAAGCTGTTAAGTTCAATGGTCGTGTAGCAACAACATTACCTATTGCTGAACCACTTCAGATCGCATTGAAAGGCCTCAGCTTCCACAGTGTATTAATGCTGATTCCTATGATTGAAAACATCAATCGTGCTCGCCATGGCAAGATTTTAGCCGCAGTAGCAGAGTTAGTAGATCAAGGGAAAATCACCCCATTAATTGATGAGTCAGCATTCACTATCTGGCAAGTTGCTGAAGCGCATGCCCATCTAGAAGCAGGGAAAGCCGTAGGTAAAGTTGTACTTACGCACGATTAATAACAAATAAAAATAGTTGTCGTTAATCTTAAGCATTACCTCTGACGATTAACCATCATTGATTTTAAGCAGTGCTTACTATTTCGGACAATAACCGAATGAGTAAGTACTGTTTTTTTATTGTAACCACAGTCGCTTAGATGATAATGTTACAGTAACATTTGATGAGAACATTAGCATGAGCACAGAAAACCGTAAATCTCGCCCTACTCTACAAGATATTGCCGATCGTATTGGTATCACCAAAATGACGGTTAGCCGTTATATGAGAAACCCTGAATCGGTAGCCGTTGCCACTCGCGAAAAAATCGCGAAAATCGTAGAAGAATTGGGGTATATCCAAAATCGTGCACCTGCAATGCTTTCAAAATCATCCAGCAAAGCGATTGGTGTTCTGTTGCCCTCTTTATCTAACCAAGTATTTGCTAATTTTGCACAAGGCATTGAAACCGTAACCAAAGCCAATGGTTATGAAACCTTGATCGCCCACTTCAGCTATAGCGAAGAGGAAGAAGAGAGCAAAATTGCTGCCCTGTTGTCATACCAAGTTGATGGATTAATTTTAACGAGCACAAATCACACTACTCGCACTCTTCAAATGATTAAAACAGCGGGTATTCCGATTATTGAAGCAATGGAATTACCTGACAACCCGATAGATATGGCGGTAGGGTTAAATCACGAGCTTGCAGCGTATACCGTTGTAAAAGAAATGATTGAAGCAGATAAATACAACACGGTGTACTTTGGTGCTCGTCTTGATACACGAACACAATTGCGAATGAACGGCTACGATCGTGCAATGCAAGAAGCCAACCTTGAGCCTGTGCATATTTTAACTGAAGAACACTCTAGTTTTACTTTAGGTCGACATTTACTTGAGCGTGCCTTAACCGAACAACCAAACCTTAACGGGGTCTTTTGTACCAACGATGATATCGCTATCGGTACGATCATGGCTTGCCAAGCACGTGGTATTTCAGTGCCGAATCAAATCAGTGTTGTCGGCTATAACGCATTAGATATTGGTCAAGCGATGTCACCTAAACTGACAAGTATCGATACACCGCGCTTTGAAATTGGAGAAAAAAGTGCACAGCTCTTACTTTCAGCGCTAGCTGGTGATGTGATCGAACAAAAGGTTTTTGATATGGGTTTTACGGTAACGGAAGGTGAGAGTCTTTAATCCAATATATTTATGAGGAGTAGGCTACTCCTCATAAATCAGCGGCTAACCAAACGATTTGCCTAAAGCATCCAGTGAGGCTACGTTGTCTCGTACTCGATCTGATGAGATTTTCATCGCTTCAATTTGTTCTATATTTTTTGCGGAAGAATCGGATATTTGATGGACATTATGGCTAATTTCAGCAGCGACCGTGCCTTGCTCTTCAGCCGCTGTTGCAATCTGTGTTGAAATTTCTGCAATTTCGTCCACCATCGCAACGACATCTTTAATGTTCTGTGCTGTCAGGCTTGTATTCTCAACACATTGCTGAGTTTTTCGGATGCTATGAGTGGTTCGTGACTGCCAGTCGCCCAGAGATTTATTGATCTCATCAATACTGGATTGAATTTTCTCGGTTGCCCCATGTGTTCGTTGAGACAATGCGCGAACTTCATCAGCAACAACGGCAAATCCTCGACCCTGTTCACCCGCCCTCGCCGCTTCGATTGCCGCATTAAGTGCAAGTAAATTTGTTTGCTGCGCAATACCCTGAATTTCGACCATCATGGCTTCTATTTGATCAGACACTCTGGCTAAAGACTGTGCTGTTTCAGCCGTATTTTCCGTTTCAATCGCAAGTTCATTGATATTATCTTGGGTGGTGTTGAGGATCATTGTTGTTTTGGCACACTGATCTTGTGCGAGTAAGGCTTTATCGGATGTTAGTTGTGTGTTTTGTGCAATTTCACTGGCAACTGCAGACATCTGAGTGATCGAAGTAGCAATGTGCTGAGTATCTTGATCTTGTACTGTAATTGACTGCTTGGTTGTCACAACCGCTTGCTGTAAATCTCCACTTACCGTTTTTAATGTCGAAGAGGCATCATCAACACGCCCGAGAACCGTTTTAATCCGTGCATCACAAAGCTGTAAATGAAAATCAGCAATGGATTCAACTGAATCACCACTGTAAATAATGCGAGTTAAGCTATCATAATCATCTTTGAGCTTTTTAAAATACTGTGGTTGTTTAAACAACTCATTGCGGTAAAAAAGAATAAACAGCACTAGTGGGATTAAAGCACTGAATTCAGCAAACTCATGTAATGAGAAATGAGCGCTACTAATGGTAATCAGTGTGATGGCTGTGACTAATAAAAATTTTTGAAGTATTGAAAGCTGAAATGAATATGGGTTTTTCTTTAGATTAAGTTGCTCATAAATATGAGTCGCTGAAGTGATCATTGCGGGTGTCGGCTTGCGTCGAACTGATTGGTAACCACAGACCCGGTCATTTTTATATATCGGTGTAACATATGCGTCGACCCAATAGAAGCTGCCATCTTTACAACGATTTTTCACTATTCCTCGCCAAGGCTTATTTTCTTTCAAATGTTTCCATAAATCGCCAAAAGCTTGAGCAGGCATGTCCGGATGACGAATAATATTATGATGCTGACCCACCAATTCTTCGCTGGTGTAACCACTTATTTTAATAAAGTCATCATTCGCGTAAGAGATCACGCCTTGTAAATCTGTGGTTGTCACGAGTTGGGCATTATGCTCTAAAGGGAGTTCTCTATCGACAGTATACTGATTGCTTTTCATTGTTTACCTCTTCCTTAAGCTGACGATTTAAGCAGCCTTCCATTTTCAGCTGCAACATGTCATCACAAATAATCACTATCTTCACATTAGATTTATTTTATATATATCAAATGTAGCTCATATGCTTAAGAGTGCTTATATTTTTGGCTAAATCTGACTCTTTACTGCTTCCTGTCACCTCGTTATTTGTGATCCGAGCAGCAAAGTTACACATCTATTCCCCCCAACAAGCTTAGTGCCGACTAACTATCATCACTCTCTATTCCAGATAACAAGCCTAAAATATGCTTTAGCTCAAGAATCTGCCCCCTGAACTCAATCTGCGTTTCATTACGGAACATAAGCACCTCCAAACAGTTCCATTTTGAAACACAATAACCGGAGTAACGCCTATTCTCTTATTGGCATACCATCAGCTTTGACATTACAGGTAAATTTATAAACATCGGCGAAACACAACCGCTGGATTGTGCCTACTGCGCAGCTCAACAGCGATTTGCTACGACTTCCTTTTACCCCATAAATAAACTGCTCCAACGCAGAATAATAAGGATAGAACGATGAAAAAGATGATTAATCAGATTGATCAAGTGGTTAAAGAGCAACTTCAAGGTATTGCGAAGGCTCATTCTGAACTCGACGTACACTTAGACCCTATGTATATCGTGCGAAAAGAGCGGGAAAAAACCAAGGTTGCACTTATTTCTGGGGGGGGAAGCGGTCATGAACCGATGCACGGTGGTTATGTAGGAAAAGGCATGCTTGATGGGGCTTGTCCTGGTGAAATGTTTACATCGCCTACCCCCGATCAAATGTACGAATGTGCACAGAAGGTAGATACCGGTGAAGGTATTCTCTTTCTTATTAAAAACTATACCGGGGATGTACTGAACTTTGAAACAGCAGTAGAGCTTCTTCACGGTGAGGGATTAAAAGTACAAGCGACACTGATTGATGATGATGTAGCAGTGAAAGATAGCCTGTATACCGCAGGGCGACGGGGTGTTGCGACTACAGTGCTGGCAGAGAAAATCCTAGGGGCAGCTGCCGAAGAGGGCTACAACCTCGATAAAATAAGTGCTCTAGCTAAACATATTGCTAACCGTGGACGCTCATTTGGTGTTGCACTTTCTGCTTGTACTGTTCCTGCCGCTGGTAAACCAAGTTTTGATTTAGCTGATAATGAAATTGAATTTGGTATCGGTATCCATGGAGAACCCGGTATCGAACGTCGCGCCTTTACTGATGGCGACACTATCACTACCGATATGATGAGTGAAATATTAGATAACACTCCCTATGAACGTATTGTTCGCCGCTGGGATAATAATCTAGGTGAATGGCAAGACGAATCTTGGATCACAGAACCTCTCAATTCTGGCGATAAGGTTATTGTGCTCGTGAACAACCTAGGGGCAACACCACAATCTGAGCTCTATATGGTATATCGGAAAGTTGCTGAAATACTGGAAAACCATGAGATACAAATTGAGCGAAACCTTATTGGTAGCTATTGCACGTCATTAGATATGCAAGGGATTTCTATCTCAGTGCTAAAAGTCGATGATGAAATGTTATCTCTGTACGATATGCCCGTTAACACACCAGCAATGCGCTGGGGCTGCTAAACGTTAAGGAACAACTGATGACAATTACCAAACAACAAATCGTTCAGTGGCTTGAAGATTCAGCTGACGTATTCCAAAACGAGCAAGATTTCTTAACTGAGTTAGACCGAGAAATTGGTGATGCCGATCATGGGCTCAACATGAACCGTGGTTTTCAAAAAGTAAAAGAGAAATTACCGAGTGTTGCCGATAAAGACATTGGCACTATTTTGAAAACCACAGGAATGACACTGCTATCAAGCATAGGTGGAGCCAGTGGTCCACTATATGGCACTTTCTTTATACGCGCAGCAACCAGTGTAATGTCTAAAGAAGAGCTCAACCTTGTTGAACTCACCAAAATGCTTCAAGACGGTATGGATGGGATTGTTCAACGCGGAAAAGCAGAGGTGGGTGATAAAACCATGATTGATACCTGGAACGGTATTATGACAAGCCTAAAGCAAGACCAAAACATCAGTGTTTATGATGCACTAAATACAGCTGTTGCCAATGCTGAAGTCGCAATGAAAAGCACAATTCCAATGCAAGCAAGAAAAGGACGGGCAAGCTATTTAGGGGAGCGTTCTATTGGTCATCAAGACCCAGGGGCGACATCCACGTACCTACTTTTTACGGCGCTACGTAACGCTTTAGCGCAATAATATTCTCCCCCTTTTTTCTGTTCGAGGTGGTATTACACCACCTCACTTTAAGGTTTAATTATGGTCAGTATTGTAATTGTTTCCCACAGCCCAGATTTAGCCAAAGGCGTTCATGCGCTGGCTGAACAGATGACACAAGGGAAAGTCAAAATTGCTGTCGCAGCTGGCGTCGATGATCCTGAAAATCCAATTGGTACCGATGCGATAGCCATCATGATGGCGATTGAAGAGGTATATTCACCCGAAGGTGTGTTGGTTCTCGTGGATATGGGTAGCGCAATATTAAGTACTGACATGGCCTTAGAGCTTATGGGCAGTGAACAGACTACGAATGTGCACATCTGCGCTGCACCGCTTATTGAAGGAGCGATGTCGGCAAGTGTTGCCGCCGCTGCTGGCATGTCTCTCGAAGAAGTCACTAACGAAGCACACAATGCATTACTCGCAAAATATCAGCTGTTGAACCAAAGTGCGAAGCTGCCGAATGGTATACCAACAGATGTTCTATCTACTCCCGCTGATAGTGAATACGAAACAGAGGTTGAATGGCTGGTGCAAAATCCCCATGGCATTCACGCCAGACCAGCTTCTGCGATTGTCGGTGCTATCAGCGCATTTGATGCGCAAATATGGCTACAGTGCCATGACAGACGAGTCAGCGCCAAGAGCATTAACAGTATTGCGCTATTAGATGTAAAACAAGGTGACACCTTAGTGTGTATTGCCAGTGGTAAAGAAGCACAACAGGCATTACAAGCATTTAAATTGCTCGCTCATAACCATTTCAATGAATCGATCGATAAACAAATCGATGTCATGAATAAGCAAAATAGCGTTAATACAATTCATCAAGTCACCGATATCATTGAAGATGAACATGGATGCTTAAGAGCCATAGGTATATCTGAAGGAATCGCTATCGCTCCAATCTGGCACTACCGCGCAACAATGCCTAAAGCACGAGAGCGTAGGTATCTAGGTTATGAGCAGGAATGGACGTTATACACTCAAGCCAGTGATACCGCTCAACAAGAACTCTCCCAATTGGCAGACCGAACTGCCCTGGCGGGCTCAAAATCAGAAAGTGATATTTTTACAGCTCATTGCGCTATGTTGGCAGATCCTGATCTCAGCAATCAAATTGCACGACAGCTCAGCAATCAAATCAATGTAGAAAAAGCTTGGTCATCAATTATTGAACAGACAGCACAAGCTTACAAAGACGCTTCTAGCGAATATATGCAAGCACGTGCCAAGGATATTTACGATATTGGTCGTCGCGTAATGAGATTACTCATCGGGGAAGCCGAACAAAAAATCGTACTGACTGAGCCAGTAATTTTAGCTGCCGTTGACTTATCACCATCAGATACCGCACAACTTGATCCCGCGATGATCAAAGGGATTATCCTTGAGCAAGGAGGAAGTACATCACACTCAGCGATTCTTGCTAGGGCATTAGGTATTCCGGCGATTACAGGGCTCAATAAATTGATGTCTCGTAGCCAAGAAGGCAACCTCGCAGTCATTAATGGGTGTAGCGGAGATGTGTGGTTATCACCTACGTCGCTGCAACTTGAAAGTGCACAAAAAGAGCTTGAAAAACAGCAGTTCCAGAAAGAGCAAGCCCAAGCAACGATGATAGAAAAGGCATATACACAAGATGGAATTTCAGTAGATATTTTTGCTAATCTAGCCACTTTAGAAGATGTGGAACAAGCACTGAACGGCGGTGCCGAAGGTGTTGGGTTAGTCCGTAGCGAATTTCTTTTTATGGAACGCGAACAAGCACCGTCTGAACAATATCAATATGAATTCTATTCCCAAATAGCTAATGCATTTGGTAAAAAGCAGGTGATCATACGTACACTCGATATTGGTGGCGATAAGCCTTTAGCCTATTTGCAACAAGGGCATGAAGATAACCCATTCCTTGGTTGCCGAGGTCTGCGATTATGTTTGCAAAATGAAGAACTCTTCAAAGTACAGCTCAATGCCTTGCTTCGAGCAAGAGCTAAACATCCGAATTTGCATGTGATGTTTCCAATGGTTGCCACGCCAGAGGAATTATACCAAGCGAAATCTCTACTCAGTGACTGCCATAACGCATTACAGCGTGACGGTATATCAAGTGCCATTCCCGAGTTCGGTATTATGATTGAAGTACCAGCTGCGGTAGTCAATGCCAAGCAGTTAGCTAAAGAAGTCAGTTTTTTCAGTGTAGGAACAAACGATCTCACTCAGTATGTGATGGCTGCAGACAGAGGCAATAATGCGGTTTCGTATTTAGTCTCTTCCACTCAGCCTGCTGTGCTGCGTATGATTGAGCTAGCAGTTAAAGCCGCCCATGATGCAGGCATCCCTATTGGGATATGCGGTGAAATGGCTGGTGATCCAAAACTCACCGAGACGCTGATAGGGATGGGGATTGATAAGCTGAGTATGAGCCCAATCCGTATTGCTGCGGTTAAACAGGCGGTACGTGCAACTCATCACCAACAAGCAGAACGAAAAGCGAAAGAGATCCTGAATGCCGATACCTCACAGCAAATACTGGCCATACTCTAAGTGTCCATGATCTAAGTGGCCACTATCAACTAACACACCGCACATAATGTGCGGTTTTATTTCTGACTATTTATAATCATTCACGTCAATATTGTAATTTTTGAGCTTGCGCCACAAAGTCGTACGACCCACCTTTAAATCTTCACACATAGAGCCGATTTTCCCTCGGCAATCCAAGGCTGAACGAATAATCGTCACCTTTTCTGAATCTGCTAAATTGTTTGAATGAAAAGGCTTATTACCTGTCTGGCCATGATCTGTCGCGGTAATAATATTGTCAGGTAAGTCTTTAACTCTAATTACACTGCCATCCGAAAAATTGGCTGAACGCTCGATCACATTACGCAATTCTCGATGGTTTCCAGGCCAGCGGTATCGCATTAAAAATGACAACGCTTCTTGACTAAGGGCCAACGATGTTTTCTTTTCAGCTTCCAAATGAGTCAACTTTCGTTCAGCGAGAATAGGCACATCCTCAATTCGGTCGCGAAGCGGGGATACGTGAATATCAAACGTCTGTAACTCCAAAAGAAGCTGCCTACGAAAATGTTTTTCCACGACATACTGATCTAAATCGACGTTCGATGTGGCTACAATACGCACATCCACAGAGACAATATTACCGTTCATACGATTGATTAGCCCTGTTTTGAGTAAGTGAAGCAAGGCAGCCTGTACCTCAGAAGACAAACATTCCACTTGATCGAGAAATAAAGTACCGCCATTAGCCAGTTCAAACTTTGACACAGAAGAGTGCTCACTCTCTAGCGCTGAACCTAAAAATTCACTTGCCATAAGCTCTTTGGGAATAGCTTGACAGTTTATGGCAATGAACGGCTGCCCCTGTCGATCACTGCCATTATGAATAGCTTGGGCAAGATGACTTTTCCCAATCCCATCTTCACCATGAAGCAAAACAGGGCCTCGTCCTTTTGCTGCGTGGCGCGCTTGCCGAACCACGCGCAGCATAGCATCCGATCCCCCGACAATATCGTCAAAGGTCAATCTCGCCCGATTGCCAACATGCTGATGCACTAAGTCGCGAATATGCTTAATAGGGTAAAGCAGAGCAATATAGCAATGGGTACTATTTTGAGCATTTTTCACAATTTTTAGCGACATAACTAAAGAAATAAGCCGGCCTTTGCTTTCAATGGTCGTATCGACCATATCTAGCCCAACACCCTGTTTGATTGCTTGGTGAACACGCTGAGGCATAGTAAGTATCGAACTGATTTCTCTTCCTAATTCACTGACCGTAAGGCCCAAAAGATCGCAACCTTTTTGATTCAAGTAATGAATCTTTCCATTGGGATACCATGCAAGTACACCTTCCTCAACACCTTCAAGTAAAACATGTACCTCAGATAGATGCTGATTGGATTCGGTAAGCATACTCTCAGCCTGCATCTGGCTAGCTATATCACGGGAAGCAGAATGAATTAAGCCCAATGCAGAAACACTGGCTTTTTCGACAGGCAGAACCAACGCAACGCAGCCTAGCGCGGTTCCTGTATCACCAAATACTGGTGCGGCATATACCGCGAAACCATGTAGTGCTTCCTTGAAATGCTCAAAACCAGCAGTTTGGGTCGCTTTCGCTAAATGCATAGCACTTGAAATTGCATTATTACCCATAATGCCTTCTCGCCAGTAAACCCCCTCTTGAATCCCAAGCGTATCAAGTTTTACTTTCATCTCACTGTCTGCGCATAAATACAGAGTACAACCAACTTCATCGCTAATAACAAAAGCACAGCTTTCGCTTTCTAGATATTCATAAGTATCTTCAATAGCTGGTATGGCAATATTTAAAAACGGAGCTTTACTTTTCTGTATCGAGGCATAGGTTACCCCTTTAGCCCGATGAGGCATCGACCAATGATCGTGACGCTGCTGTCGACGACATCTGGCCCAGACTTGCTGTAAATGCGGGTCAATATTAGGAAGTTCGGCTTCTGCAGACGACTGGGATACAAAAGCGTTCCAAATCTCTTTGGTCAATGCTTGGCGAGGTGGCATAAGAAACATAATTACTTATTCAATTCAGCGGTTATCTTAGCGTGTTAGATCAAAAAAAAATAATACCCAGATTGGAAAATTGAATTTTAGAAAAGGCTTTTATTAAAAAGCCTCTTCATAACAACACGACCATTATCGAGAAGTAGATCGCCTGGAATTAACTACGATTGTTAAACAACCACTTAATAAAGAAATGATGCACCTTGTTCAGCGCTCGATACGTTTTCACGCATTATTTTGAAGATGTCACGTCCCCACGTCATTTGGCGAGATTCAGTATCGATGTTATCTACAGTTCGATGCTGCATATCAGCTAAAACATCCAATTGACCCGTTACGCAATCTAGTCGCACTATATCGCCGTCTTGAATCAATCCAATGACACCACCACGCAGTGCTTCTGGTGAGACATGGATCGCTGCTGGAATTTTGCCCGAAGCACCGGATAGTCGACCATCAGTCACTAATGCCACTTTGAAGCCAGCTTTTTGAATATTGCCAAGGATTGGCATCAATTTGTGCAATTCCGGCATTCCGTTCGCCGCAGGGCCATTATGCGTCACAACAATAATACCATCTTGATTCAGCTCACCAGATTTATACGCCGTTTCTACATCATGTTGCGAAGTAAACACTTTTGCTGGCGCTTCAACCACACGGTATTCTTCTGCAACCGCTGACACCTTGATCACTGCACGCCCTAAATTACCGTTTAAAACTTTCGTGCCGCCCGTATTTTGGAAGACTTCGCCACTAACAGCAACAACTTCAGGGTTTGTCGTTTCACCGCGCGCTTGCCAGATAACGTCTTCACCCTCGAGGCTTGGAGACATCAATTGCAGCTCAAACGATCCAAAGGCTGGGGTGACATCAGTATGTAACAAACCACTCTCATGCAAACGCTTCATCAATGCAGGCACACCACCAGCAGCTTCAAATGCATTAATGTCGGCAGGCCCGTTCGGGTATACCTTCACCAATAATGGCACCACATCAGACAAGTCACTGAGATCTTCCCACGTCAGAATAATACCTGCAGCACGTGCAATGGCGATCATATGAATACTGTGATTAGTACTGCCACCTGATGCTAATAATGCCACCAGCCCGTTGACTAAACTTTTCTCAGTGAACACATCGCGTAGTGGACGGTAAGAGGGTGTATCTGCCGTCATCGCTGCAATACGTGTTGCGGCATAATCCGTTAATGCAGTACGCAATGGTGATAATGGATGTACAAAAGCAGAACCAGGGAGCATTAGCCCCATAGCTTCAAACACCAACTGATTCGTATTTGCGGTGCCATAGAAGGTACACGTACCAGATGAGTGATAGGCATTACACTCCATTTTTTGCAGTGCATCTTTACCGACTTTGCCTGCTACAAATTTTTGGCGAACATCCACTTTCTCTTCATTCGTAATACCCGTAGACATCGGCCCTGCAGGAATAAAGGCTGTTGGTAAATGTGCATAAGTAAGCGCACCCATTAACTGCCCCGGTGCAATTTTGTCACAAATACCGAGTAACAACGTGGCATCAAACACATTATGACTAAGAGAAAAAGCTGTCGATTGGGCAATAAGATCACGAGAGAACAGTGACATATCCATGCCAGCTTGCCCTTGCGTAACACCATCGCACATCGCAGGTACACCACCCGCAACTTGCGCAGTATGGCCTTGAACATTTAAGACCGCTTTGATTTGATCTGGGTAATCTTTATAGGTTTGATGCGCACTCAACATATCGTTGTACGCAGTTACAATACCGACATTGGCATGAGTAAAATTCAGAATTGCTGTTTTTTCACTGTTACATGAAGCCGCCACTGCGTGGGCTAAGTTACCGCATGATAACTGCGCTCGCCCTTTACCTTCAGCGGCTTGCTCATCAATTTTGGCAAGAAAAGCCGTGCGTGTTACTTGGCTTCGTTCAATAATGCGTTGGGTAACGTCGAGAAGAACAGAATGCGTCATGATTAAACCTCTTGAGTATTATTAACTGGCGATGCTTGTTGTTGCGCTAAAAATTCTAAACCTTCGATAGATCTGACTAACACTTCATCCATCGGCGCATCAATATCTACAGTCACCACTTGTGATTCATCCGTTGGCCGTTCCAACGTATCAAACTGGCTTTTCACCATATTCTCTTTCATAAAGTGGCCTGTGCGTGAACGCATACGTTTTAGAATCAGTTCGAAACTCCCATCTAAAAACAAGAATGTCACATTACTGTTACCATCTCGGATCTGATCTCGGTAGCTTTTCTTCAACGCAGAACACACCAAGACACCCGTTTCATTTTTACTTTCAAGACTGAATGCTGCATCACGAATACGTTCTAACCACGGTTCACGATCTTTATCGTTCAACGGTTCACCACGAGACATTTTCAGAATATTTGCTTTTGGGTGCAAGTCATCGCCATCAATGAACTTTGCACCAATTGCACTTGCCAATTGCTGACCTACGGTACTCTTACCGCACGCACAGACACCCATGACAACAATGCTTTTACCTGTCATATAAGCTCCCTACTTATTATTCTGAGCTAGATCTCATTTTTTAATATCACTTGAAAATATGGGTTTATCTTAGAGATATTACGGGTAACATGTTACCCGTAACTTAGAGATTTGTGAACTAAAACACAAACACTATTAATCGTGATACTAGGATAGGTACTATGGAACAGATTACCCAAGCTGCAGGCCCTGCATATCTGCTAATGATTGCCGCATTAGCAATTACGGCTCTACTCATTTTAATTATTAAACTGAAAGTTCATGCCTTTGCGTCTTTGACGTTAGTGAGCTTAGGTACTGCTATTGCGACAGGTATTAGCAGTGAGCAAGTTGTCCCAACCATGATGGGTGGATTCGGAGGCACATTGGCTTCTGTTGCACTACTTGTTGGTTTAGGGGCAATGATTGGTAAAATTTTAGAAGTCACTGGCGGTGCAAAAGTACTGGCAGATACACTGGTGGGCCGTTTTGGTGAAGAAAAAGCCCCGCTCGCGTTAGGCATCGCCTCTTTACTTTTCGGCTTCCCGATTTTCTTTGATGCAGGTCTGATCGTAATGATGCCTATCATCTTTAGTGTAGCCAAACGCTTTGGTGGCTCACCACTGAAATACGCATTACCATCTGCAGGTGCGTTTGCCGTAATGCATGCATTTGTTCCACCACACCCAGGTCCTGTTGCTGCCGCAGAATTACTCGGAGCCAATATTGGGCTGTTGCTTTTTGTCGGTATGATTGTTGCGCTTCCAACATGGTATTTGGGCGCATATTTATTCGGTCAATATGCTGGTAAGAAATTTGATATTCCACTATCAAAAGCATTTTTTAATGCCGATAACATCATAGACGACACTAAGTCACCAAAGTTCTCAACCGTTATGGCTATTTTGTTATTGCCCGTTTTCCTTATTTTTATGGACACAGGTCTCAATACCTTGTCTGTGGCAGGTGTAATCGAAGGGTCTTCCCCAACAGTTGAATTCCTACGAATGCTAGGTAAAACACCGATAGCCCTACTTATTACTTTACTCGTATGTTTATCTGTCTTTGCCAAAGATTACGGTTTGAAACACCTTGAAAAGCTTTGTGGTGATTCACTGGCTCCTATCTGTGCTGTTATTCTGGTTACAGGCGCAGGTGGTATGTTTGGTGGCGTATTACGAGCAAGTGGCATTGGTGAAGCACTAGCAGGTGTCTTATCTGATACGGGGATGCCAGTAATTGTTGCAGCCTTTGTAATTGCAACCTGCCTGCGTGTTGCACAAGGTTCAGCCACCGTTGCCTTAACAACAACTGCTGCGTTGATTGCCCCAACAGTGGCAGCTACAGCGGGTTTAACAGAACTCGACTTATGCTTCATTGTTATTGCAATTGCCAGTGGTGCAACAGTGCTTTCTCACTTTAACGATTCAGGCTTCTGGCTTGTCGGGCGTTTAATGGAAATGGACGAAAAAACAACGCTCAAAACATGGACTGTTATGGAAACACTTCTTGGCACCATCGCTTTCATTATTGTCGCGATTGGTAGTTTTATTATTTAAGGTTTTAAAAATTATGCTTAGCATCGAACAGCGTTTAAAAGAAATCAAAGTCGTCCCTGTGATTGCTATCAATGACGAAAATAAAGCGGCTTCATTAGCAAAAGTTTTGGTTGAGAATGGACTACCTTGCGCAGAGGTAACATTCAGGACACCAGCAGCTGCAGAATCTATTCGGCTAATGCGCGAAGCGTACCCAGATATGCTTATCGGCGCAGGTACAATACTGAATAATCAACAGGTAGATGAAGCGATTGCAGCAGGTGTTGATTTTATTGTGAGCCCAGGTTTAAACCCGACCACTGTGCAATACTGCCAAGAAAAAAACATTGCGATCATTCCTGGTGTAAACAACCCAAGCTTGGTCGAGCAAGCAATGGCGATGGGACTTAAAACATTAAAGTTCTTTCCTGCGGAGCCATCAGGCGGTATTCCGATGCTTAAAGCATTATCAGCGGTATACCCCGTTTCATTCATGCCAACAGGCGGTGTAAGCCCAGCCAACGTGGCCGACTACCTTGCACTAGAATCGGTTGTAGCATGTGGCGGTACTTGGATGGTACCAAATAACTTGATCAATAACGCTGATTGGAAAGGACTCGCGGCTCTGGTTAAAGCCGTTAACAATTAATAAGACTGAAACAATTTTAATACATCAAACATTTTTCTGATGCATTAAACGTAATGTTCCATAGCGGAATTCAACAAGCCGCTATGGAATGCCTACCGTCAATGAATGCCACTATAACCCCTTTTGCGACAGCTAGTTATCATGTTTTATCTAATTTATTCAAGGTAGAAGTGAATAAAATAAGCGTCAGTACAGATGTTATACCTTACAATTTAAAGATAAGCTTTTAGGCATTTATACAATTACTTATTCATCTGCCTCTGAAATTTCATTTTGCAGTACTTCGAGCTGATCAAGAATACGAATAAATTTATCGCCAAAAGGCGTCACTTCATATTCAACTCTTGGTGGTATTTCATTAAATGTGACTCGATTTAAAATACCAAACTGCACATTTTTACGTAAACATTCGTTCAACACTTTCGTTGAAAGCCCTTCTACATTTCGCACCATTTCACCCGGTCGATTTATATCATGCGCAAGCAATTGATAAACAGTAAGTGACCATTTACAGCCATAAATGGTTTCGACCATACGTGCAGACCGTTCTGGCGCTGATTTTCTCGAAAACATTTTTTCCTGATTTTTCATAAAGATGTACCAATAAGTACTTACCTTACCGATTTGTACTTACTATTCAGATGGTTAGTAATGGCACTAACATTAGCACATCGCCAATACACAAGAGAGTATAAAAATGAACTTCAAACACACTGGTATAGCATTGATCGTAGGTGGCTCTAGCGGCATGGGCTTAGCGACAGCAAAGCAATTAGCAATGAATAACCTTGATGTAGTTATCGTCGGAAACAATGCAGAAAAGTTAAACCGTGCAGTTAGTGAGGTACAAGCGGTAGCATCTGGTTCTGCTCAAGTATCTGGCTTGCAAGCTAACCTTTACAAGCCTGATGATATTCAGAAAATCGTCGATTTTATTCATCAACCTTCAAACCAAATCAGCTATTTGGTCAATGCTGCTGGTTATTTTAACCCGAAAGCCTTTGTGGAGCATACTGCCAGTGATTACGACATCTATATGGATTTAAACAAAGCGACCTTTACTCTCTCGCAAGCGGTTGCTACCAATATGATTAAAAACGGTGGCGGGAACATTGTGAACATCGGTTCAATGTGGGGAAAACAAGCGATTAAAGCTACGCCATCATCCGCTTATTCAATGGCAAAAGCGGGATTACATGCATTAACCCAACATATGGCAATGGAACTTGCAGACAGCGGAATTAGAGTAAACGCCGTGTCACCAGCAGTAGTGAAAACGCCCATTTATGAATCATTTATTGACCCCAAAGAGGTTGATGAAGCATTAGATGGATTCAATGCTTTCCACCCTATTGGACGAGTTGGTACAGCCCAAGATATCGCCAATACCATCACCTTCTTATTATCGGACGAAACAAGCTGGGTAACGGGAGCTATTTGGGATACTGATGGCGGAGTGATGGTGGGCCGTAACTAAGCTGCATTCGTTTATCACCCATGCACATAAACCAAGCAGTAAACGTCAATTATGTCGTTTACTGTATAAAGATAACGACATAATTAAACACCGAGAGCGTAATGAGTGAATGAATCATCAATGACTCTCGGTATTTTATTAACGAGCAAAGCTGATAGATCACTCTTAACAACGTTAGCTGTTTATCACATCCATATACATATCACGTGCAATATCGATAAGAGTAGGATCTTTTGAAATCTGCAATGTTGCAATTAAACCATTAAAAATAAGCTCTGCTCTCACCGCTTTTTCATGTGCATTTTCTACGTTATGCGTTTCAAGAAGATTACAAACCATACTGACACGTTGTTGTTTATAGATTGTACATATATCAGTAATGTTTTCTTCTGCATTACAAAATTCACTATGGGCAAGCTGGAAATAACAACCATTAAAAGCGTTAATAGCTAGAGATTGACGCAAGGTTTCAAAGCGTTCACTTAGCTTTTCTTCTAAAGACAATGAATCATCATTCATCACCTTGGTTAAGTGCTCAATCGCACTCTTCCTGTAAGCATCAAGAGCCTGAGCAATAAGGTTTTCTTTAGACTGAAAATATTTATAAATCGTTGCTTTTGACAAGCCAGTTGCAGCAGTGATTTTATCCATACTCGTACCATGGAAGCCATACTGAGAGCACAACTCGACAGTCTTATTTATAGCGTTTTGTTTTTTCTCTTCACATCGACTCATTCGCTATTCCTCACCACGGTTCAATACAATGATCTTAACAAACTAAACTGTTTAGTTCAAAAAAGATTGACAGACCTGTGAACTCAGGTCTATTCTAAAAATGAACTAAACAGTTCAGTTTAAAAAACTCAGGTAACTAAATATCAGAACAAAAGGAAGAACATTATGAAAACATCAACGGCCCTACTTAGCTTAGCCCTACTGCTCCCAGCATTATCTGCCACTGCAGCTCAGAATGATCACGATGAAAGCCTATCAAGCATACATGCTGAACAACTGCGAATTAGCGCATTAGATGCTTCGCCAAGTTCTGCACCTTCTATTGCTTATGCCGACCGTGATGAAAACACTGGCACCTTATACGCTGAATCGTTACGTCAAAAAGCACTCACACCCGTAACGCGCAATGTAGTCTCTTATACCGTGATTGATCACGATGAAAAAGTGTCTACTCGTTACGCCACGCAATTACGTATCGATGCGCTGAATAAGAAAAGCTAATCGAACTAGATGTATTAAAAATACGCATTAAAACCTAACAATTTATTTCTAAAGGAAATCAACATGAAAACTTCAACTGCCCTACTCAGCTTAGCCCTACTACTTCCAGCATTATCTGCCACTGCGGCTCAGAATGATCACGATGAAAGCCTATCAAGCATGCATGCTGAACAGCTACGAATCAGCGCATTAGATGCTTCGCCAAGATCTGCGCCTTCTATTGCTTATGCCGACCGTGATGAAAACACTGGCACCTTATACGCTGAATCGTTACGTAAAAAGGCACTCACACCCGTAACGCGTGATGTAGTGTCTTATACCGTCATTGATCACGATGAAAAAGTGTCTACCCGTTATGCCACGCAATTACGTATCGAGGCACTGAACAAAAAGAGCTAATGAACCTAGGGCGGCTTATCGCCATACGGAAATGGTATAAGCCAAATGTTCTCATCTAACGATATGTATCTCGAATAAACATACTGATTACAGAACTAAGGGGCTTTTATGATTCAACAACGAATAAAAAAGCCGATTCAGCCTAAAGCTGAATCGGCTTTTATAATTTTGTATTCATCACCGCACATAAACAAATAGTCAGAGGTTTACAATAATCTCCATTCTATCTATTCATTATGCCGTGATTAACCGCGAATTTGACGAACGCGGAAAGAACGACCTTTCAGCTTACCGTCTTCTAATTTCTTCATTGCCGCACGTACTGATTCACTTTTCACAGCAACATATGCAAAGTTATCAAAAATTTGAATTTTACCAACTTGGGCACCAGCAATACCGCTTTCACCTGTTAGAGCACCAAGAATATCACCAGGGCGAATCTTCTGACGCTTACCGCCATCAATTTGCAGTGTTGTCATTGCAGGGCGGAATGTTGGCTGATCAAGCAGGTCCATTGAAGGTAATGGCTCGCCACTGATTGGCTTATCAAGGTAATCTTCAAGCATGGCTACTTTGTAGTGTTCTTTATCACTAATTAAAGAACATGCAATACCTTTACTACCCGCACGGCCTGTACGACCAATACGGTGAACGTGTACTTCTGTATCACGTGCAAGGTGGTAGTTAATCACGGCATCAAGTGAATCAATGTCTAGACCACGAGCCGCAACATCTGTTGCAACTAATACTGATGTACTTTTGTTAGCAAAACGAACCAATGCTTGGTCACGTTCACGTTGCTCCAAATCGCCGTGTAGGGCAATTGAGCTGAAACCATAATCCACTAAATCGTCTGATACTTCTTGCGCTTCACGTTTAGTGTTACAGAATACAACAGTCGATTCTGGACGGTGCTTTAACAGCAATAAGCGTAATGCCGTTAGACGCTGCTCGTTACCATCGACTTTGTAGAAGTGCTGCTGAATGCTGCTATCGTCGTGCGTTGATTCAACTTTCGCCATCACAGGCTTAAACATAATGCGGTCAGCAATAGATTTAATCTGAGGCGGGTATGTCGCACTGAATAGTAATGTTTGACGACGCTGAGGGGCTGCATCAATGATTTCATCTAATGAATCTTGGAAACCCATCTCTAACATACGGTCAGCTTCATCTAGAATAAGTATTTCTAGATCATCAAGGTTCAACGTGCCTTTACGTACGTGCTCTTCAATACGACCCGGTGTACCCACAATAATGTGTGCGCCATGCTCTAGCGAACCAATTTGTGGACCAAACGGCATACCACCACATAACGTCAATACTTTGATGTTATGAATAGTACGTGCAAGTTTACGGATTTCTTTTGCGACTTGATCAGCAAGTTCACGCGTAGGACAAAGTACTAAAGACTGAACACGAAAACGCTTCACGTTCAGTTTCTCTAATAGACCAAGACCAAAGGCTGCTGTTTTGCCTGAGCCCGTTTTACCTTGAGCGATAACATCTTCGCCCGCCAAGATATGCGGTAAGCTCTGCGCTTGAATAGGAGTCATTGACTCGTAACCAAGAGAAGTCAGATTTTTTAGCAAATCCGCGTGCAAGTTTAGGGTAGAAAAAGCTGTTTGGCTCAAGGTGATAATCCTATTTATAATGCTGAATGACTATCGTAACCGACAGGCAGCAAAGTTTATTTAATGCGATGGAATGGTACAAGGGCAGCGACACTACCAGTTTATGCCAACCTAAACAATCTATGTGATGCTTTTACTGCTAGCTAACTATCTCTAGAACATGACAAGCACAATATCTTAACATGAAAGCGGCTCTGCTCTCACACCTCAGCCCCAATCACCATGCTCATTATTAACATGTAAAATCAGTACGATAAGTGAAGTGAAAAGCCTTTTTTATTCATGTCGCAGGTAAGCACATAAACGCCCAGTTTATCGCGGCGAATAATGACGATAAAAAACTCTTCAAACTGTATATAGAAAGATACGCCTGTAAAAATACATTAGCTGCTTACAAATTACATACAAAAATCAAAGCAAATGAACCACAACTATTCACTCTAACAATAAATATTAATCACAGTTCAGTACAATACAGGGTATAAGTTATTGACTATAGGCATAAACGCCATTAAATTGACACGCAAATAGAGTAACAACTCAAAAATGAGAACAATAATGAGAAGAAATGGCTTTACCCTTATAGAGTTAGTTGTCGTTATTGTGCTTCTGGGTATCTTGGCCGTGACTGCCGCTCCCCGTTTTTTAAACCTGCAAAGCGATGCACGAAATGCTGCACTAGAAGGCTTAAAAGGCTCGATAGAATCAGGTTTGGGGATTGGTTACGGGAAAATGGCGATTGCTGGGGTGGAAAGCGTACCGCACATAATTAGCCATACAACAGACAGTGATTATGCCGATAAGATCGGCGCTATTCCCATTTCAGGCTGTGAAGCGAATAATCACGATTCATGTTCTTTTCGCTTTGGCTACCCAGAATCAGATTTTTACACCATGACCACCTTGGTAGACGGCATCAACAAGCATTACGAGACAACTGAAGATTGGGGTATTACTCGCCAAGATAATAATGGCGATATCACAATCACCTCAGTAAAGAACCTTGATTATTCAACAAAACCACCAATATTAATTAATAACAACTGTTATCTAATATACCGTAGTCCGACATCGGCGGAATCATCTTATCGCCTCGACGTTGAACCTTGCCTATAGCAATCATATCTGACGCAAGGAGAATTCACGTATCAGCACAATTAGGCTAGGTAATACTTGGCAACTGATACGTGAGATTAAACGGAATAGCCACATCCAACAGTTTTGGTGTTGCCAGATTACTATCCCTGTTTGATCGTATTTCGATATACTGCTTTTCTGTCACCGACGTATTAATCATTACGTTGTCACTCTTCTGTGTCGAGAGCGATGAACAAAGTTCAGGCTCTTCATTTTCAGAGGGGTAGTCATGACACAAATACACATGCGTGTCTTCAGGCAGCTCAAAGAGGCGTGAAATAGACCGATACAAGTCTTCAGCGCTTCCACCGGGAAAATCCGCCCTTGCAGTCCCGCGTTTGGGAGCAAATAACGTATCGCCAACAAAGATACTATCGCCGATATGATAAGTCAGATCCGCTGGGGTATGACCCGGCGTTGACAAAACTGACACCGTTTCCCCACCTAAACTGAGCTCATCGCCTTCATCCAGTAGCAGATCAAATTGTGCTAACGGCTGGCAATTTAATTTAGACGACCAAGTATCATACACATCCGTGATCTTTCGGCTAATGGCTGTTTTACCACTAAGTGCATTCTTGACTGCCAGTGCAGCTGATAAATGGTCTGCATGAATGTGTGTCTCAAGAATATATTTAAGGGCTAACCCCTGCTCTTTGACAGCGTTAATTACTTGTTGCAGTGACGTCGTAGCTACCTTGCCTTTATTATAATCAAGGACTGGGTCGATGATCACGGCCTCTCCCCTGTCCGATACGAGATACGTCAGTGTCCCTGTTGCACGATGAAAGAAGTGCTGTACGTTCATACTCAGTTTTCCTAAAAACGGTTAGGCTCTGTCGAAAATAGGCTTTTTTAGCAAACATTTAAACTCTCTACTTACAACGGTACGGTGAATTTGACCATCATGACTATCGCTACCCATCACACTGATTGTCACTTTCATACGGATGGCTATTTTCATAGTCACACTCACACGCTTGATAATTAAAGCTACCGCCATTATCCAAACAGATGTCGATCTTTGACTGCGTTTCAACAGAATTAAATAAAAGCCCACCAAGACCAATAATTACCACCAAACTCAGTAACAATAATAGTTTCTTCATTTTGCATTCCTCTTGGTCAACATGTTTGTAGGTAAGAAGAGTTAAATAGCCTTCTAAACTTGATGATATTACCTCTTCTGCAGTACCATTAAGCCTAGACAGGCTGTATATAATTACCACTCCAGCTTGTTCTAATACCTCTAACTGATGGCTAACACTGACCTCTAGCGGCAGATGAAAGATTTATTTTGAGAGAAAATTAGCACCTTCATGTGTAAGTAACCATGCTTTGGTATCGATTCCACCAGCGTAACCCGTTAGCTTTCCACTTCGTCCAATCACACGGTGGCAAGGCACTATGATAGGCACAGGGTTGCGACCATTTGCCGCACCAACCGCGCGCACTGCTTTCGGGCTGCCCACACCAACCGCAATGTCGGTATATGAACAAGTTTGCCCAAACTCGACCTGTTCTAGCGCCCGCCACACTTGCTGCTGAAAATCCGTTCCTTGCATATCGAGTGATACTGAAAAGACTTTACGAACACTGGTAAAATACTCACTCAATTGCTCAAAACATTGTTGAGTCACAGTATTCATTTTTTGCGATGCTGCTTGGTCGGCATTAAATTCAATGGCAACCACACCTTTGTCGCTCGCTTTAATATTAAGCCAGCCTATTGGGGTATGTATTAACTGATTAAACATGACCGTTCTCCGTTATAACGCTGTTATTCACAATCGGCACTGTGGCTGAATCAAGATCAGCACTCCACAAATAAAGGGTTAAATAACTGCGCCATGGCGCTGCTGCATCGGGTGAAAACGCCTCATTCATCTTGACCAACGCTTTCTTAATGCCTAGATCACCAATCAAAAAAATATTTGGATCGCTTAACCCTCTCATTCGTAAATAATGCACCGTCCACGGTCCAATACCAGCAATGGCTAATAACGCTTTGCTATCATCTAATGGTTTATCACATGCGTAATCCGCAAATAATCGGATTGTTTCTTTGCGTTTTCCTGGCATTTTCAAATAAGAGAATTCATCGCCGATAAGCTGTTGCGGCAAAGGAAAATAACACCGTTCATTAGTATTAATAGGGTTATTGCCCACCACTTTAGTAACTAAATTTCTTGCTGCTTGTACAGAAACTTGCTGACCCAGTATCGCTCTAATTCCTGCTTCAAAAGGGCTCCACACACCCGGTAAACGCAAACCAGAAATCGCCAGAACCTCGGTATTTAATGCCCGCTTTAGCCGCGATTCAATATGTTCTATATCTGCATCTAAATCTAAACATCGTCGAATATTGCGAATAACACGATTAAGATAGCGTAAATCAGACAGTTGGATTCGTACCGAGAATACCGATTCTTCAGGTATATGAAACGCGGTAAATTCACCAATACAATCGAAGGGAGTTTCACTATGGCTAATCCTTTCCCCTGTACCTTGTGCCGAATGAAAGCCATCTACAGAGTCATAGCTAAAAGTACGCCCGTAGCTATTTTCATCACACCACTCTAGCCCTTCTATAATACGTGCTGCATAAAACTGCTGGAGATACCGCCAATTATAGGGCGGTCGGTACGATAATGTTATGACGATGTCTTCAGCCTGAGCGTGTTTATTTTCTATGGCATTCTTTCGTACTTGAGTAGGCGTAAGTGAAAACAGTTTTTTAAAACAATCGTTAAATCGACGAACACTATTAAAACCACTGGCAAGCGCAATACTGGTGATATTCAATTGCGTATCATGCAATAATTTTTTAGCAAATAAACACTGTTGATAATGGGAATAAGCAGTCGGTGACAAACCAAGTTCTTGTTGAAACAACATCCGTAAATAACGATCGCTAATACCTAATCGTTCAGCCAACTCAGCTAATGATTGTTGCTGTAATGCGCCATCATCAATCAAATGTATGGCGCGGTGCAACGTCGTATTCTTACCTTGCCACGCTGGTGAACCTGGCGCGCTATCAGGTCGACAACGCAAACAAGGGCGATATCCTGCATTCGCTGCAATCACTGCCGACTGAAAGTATTCAACATTCTTTTCTAATGGCGCGCGTGCTGGGCAAATAGAACGGCAGTAAATACCCGTCGTTTTTACCGCAATAAAGAACAGCCCATCATAACGAACATCACGGGATAACCGCGCTTCACGGCATTGCTCATCAGACAAGGCTAGCTTAATTAATGGGATGCTATCTGCTACCAATTCCGTGTTCATACAACCAACTCAATATAATTATTCATTCCTTAAAACTAAGTCTAAAGACTATACCAAATTAAGCTAGCCAGATTCGGAAGTGACAGTACATCGCAGTACATACCCTAATTACTCCCCTCTCCGTAAGCATCATAAAATGTAGTTAATACGGGGTTGATCGGGCGGTTATGCTCTATCGTGTGCAATATCTTATGTCATCCATTTCGTGAGTGTTTGGAGTAATTGCTGTTTATTGATAGGTTTAACAAGGTGGTCATTCATTGTTTCACTGATAGCGTGTGTTATTTCTTCATTGTATTCACCGGAAAGTGCCACAATGGGAATGGCGTCAAACAAGTGTCTTATTTGATGGGTCGCTTCAATACCACTCATCCCTGGCATTTGGATATCCATTAAGACCAGATTGAAAGGTTCTTTTTTTACCTTCTCGATGGCTTCATCTCCTGATGAAGCTTGAACAACGGTAATGCCTTCGCTGGCGAGATATGCTTGAACTAACATCCGATTGACCTGCATATCATCAACAACCAAAACGGTTTTTCCAATTAAACTTCCGCGTTTTGCGAAAAGGTCATTATCAATCAAAGATTCTAGAGAATGCTGGAATGCTTGGTGATCATAGATACCGTCAATCTGTCCTTGAAAAAAGGGGGAAAACTCTATGCTGTTCGAATGTTCGCTATTCTCAGTATATCCATAAAGAAACATCGGAGTGGTTTGAGCTTGGTGGCCATGAGTGCCAGCACGTAGCATTTTAATTGATCCCATTTCACGGTTCAGCAACATGTGATCCATTATGATAAAATCAACGGCTTGTTGGCTTAAATGATGGAGTCCTGTTTTTACATCTGGTGCCGTGCAGAGCTCGACGCCAAGTGATTTAAATTCAGAAGAAAGCCAGTTGCCAGCTTCTACGCTACCAAGTACAAGGCCGGACATTCCAGTCAAGTAGCTCTTTATTTTCTCTTTGGACATTTCACTGTGAATCTTCTCATCAATTGAAGGAAATGAGAGTATAAACTCAGTGTACTCTCCAAGTTCGGACTGGCAGGTGATGGTTCCACCAAATGATTCAATCACCCTTTTACAGTATGAGAGGCCTAAACCATTTCCTTGTACTTTTCCATTGGTATAGAACTCTTCTAGTATGTGCTTCTGGTGGTCAGGGGAAATTCCGGGACCAGTATCGACAACATGTACCTTATTATAATTGAGTTCTTTCTGAAAATAGATTCGTATCTGACTATTTGGGTAGGTATCGAAGTAATAAACGGCATTCTTAATAAGGTTGAACAGAACGAAACTATAAAGCGTATCGCTGCCATGGAAGAAGAAATCGCTTTGAGTGTCGATATTAATGCGGAGCTTATGCTCTTCACTATTGAAGCAGAAGTCGTTCAGGGCCTGATGTGTCAGTTTTGCAACGGAGTAGTTATCAAACAGAGTGGTGCCAATACTCTCGCCACGGAGTTCATCAAGAATAGCATCGATAAATCGCGATCCTAATTGTACTGCTTTTTGACCCTCAGAAAGTTCCTGATAGATTTTTTTCATTTCTTTTGAAGCAAATGGGCTTAAAGACGTATTTTCTATTCCGAACATATCAGCATCAATACGTTCAAAATGGTATTTTATTTTTGTTAACGGATTTCTAATTTCGTGAGCAATGGTCCCGACAAGCACTTGTGACTTGCGTATTTTATCTTCAGTGACAATAAAGCAGTTTGCTTTGTCAAATAACAGCTGCAGCCCCATTATCTCTTCGCTAGAAAAAAGCACATTCTCCTTCTCTTTGGACACCATGTATAACTGGGTAACTTCGTTTTTCTCATTGGTTATTGGTAAAACTAAAGACACCCCCATATTGACCATTTCCCGAGTGACGTTGCTCAGTTCCTTGGTGCTTTCTAGTTTTTCGTGCTTGAGCTGATATTCGATCTCTTCTTTGATAAGCACGGAACGATTACCATGAAAATAGGAGACAAAAATATTGTTTTCTGTATTGCCGCTAACTTTCTGAATTCGGCCTGATTTAGCATTCAGAACCTGATTTAGTTTTATAATAGCCTGATCGGTTGAGTAGCTAAATTCACCAATCAAGTTACAGATATTCTCTACCGGATCCCCTTTTTCCTTGTAAAGGAGTCTGTTAACTGAACGACGAATAATGGCAAGTGACTTATACCAACAAATACCCGTTATCAGCGTCCATATAACTAACAATAAAGTACTATCTTGTGTACCCACAAAGCCAACGCTAGCAATAGGAATGATATAAATTGCAGCATTAATAACGAAGCTGAGGGTAATAAGTCCGATATAACGGATGCTATAGAACCTATGATGTAAAAGGGCGTAACCGACAATTATAACTTCAATAATCGATAGCGCAGGCGGTAACCATGCTTTTGAGAAGTCATTTAAAAAAATCGGTATCAAAAAGTGCGCAAAAAATGTTGAGATGATAAAAGCCATCATGCCGAAGATCATGTAATTAGCTTTGATCTGTTTGAGCTTTAATTGACTTCTGCTGGATAGAATAAAATTGCCAAGAGTCAGTATAAGAAGCAATAAGAGATTACCAAAAAAAACACCCACGGTGGGACCAAAATGGATGACAAAGCTCCCGATACCTTCGATATCAACTGACTTAACATTCAGGCCGGGTACACAGTTTGTGACTAAGATAATGATGCAAGTGAGACTAAACAGTATCCATTGCCATGTTTTTAACTGAAAATATGTACGTTCAGATACCAATCGACATGAAAATAGAAATGCATACGCAAAAGCTAACCCTGAAAAAATATTGGCCAGAAGAGCCATTATGATAGCGGTATCAGCACCAAAATAAACTAACAAATCAGACTGGAAATAAGCGTTAGATAATATCCATGCAGAAATAAACACACTGTAAAGCGTGTAAGGAAAATACACCTGCCGGGAACTCCCCGGCAGGTGTTTTGCCAGTATTCGAGCAAAGTACGTTGCCCAAATTACAACAACAAGAGCAATCGCGACCAGAAAGATCGCGACCATATTTGCTAATGTTGCTTGTATAAAATCATGCACGGGTAGATGTTTTCTTTTGTTTTCGCATCCTAATGATTCTCTTGTTGTAATCTCTAAAGCTGCATAGCTTGAAGATTTGACTCATTGGCCTAGTAAAAACGAGTCCTTGGTACGTTGTAAGATCTGTCCCTTCAACTTTTTGTTCGCATAAAGATACATATGGTAGTGTTTTTATACTGTCATCATTAACCGAGCAGTAAAAATTCAAAATGGAAGGCTGTTCAACAATGGTATATGCCACCTCTAAACCTATGTCTGCAAGCTTAACTGTCAGATATTTAAGCGTTAAGTAAAGAATATAGTTCAGTTTTATCTGGGGCCCACTGATTGCCATTCTAATAATTTCGCAAACTGCATTTTTCTGTTTTATTGTTTTTAACAGGGAGTAATCAAATCTCTCAATTGATGTCGTATTTATTTTTGATGTCAGAACGTTGGAGAAAACACCAGATTTTTCAATTGTTTGGATTTTCTCATTTGATAACGTCAGTGTCCAATTTTCTGTTTGAAAAAAGTGTTCAAACGTGAGCCAGTTGTTATGTTGGCCCCAACGCTGGATAAGTGCAGACGAAAGTAAAAGGGGGGAATAGTCGCCTTGTTTTTGATACATGATGAAGTGCTCACCGTTAGCGGACACATCAAGATAATAAAGCATCTCGTACCAATGCTGTTGTTTTACAAACGTTTCAAGATTTATCAGCACATTTGCCAATGGAAGTCTCATTGGTATATTCGAATAGCAGGTACTGAATAAACGGTGATCATCTTTGATATTATCAACTACCTCATATCCGTAGTCATCGCTTTCTTCACTATATTCATATGTATCGGAGTGTCCAGTATCGTGGGCAAGAAAATCACGTTCTGCCTTATCAGTAAGTTGATAAACTCTAAATTCCGCCCAGCAACAGAGAATGTCATCAAAGAGAAGAATTGCGGTTTTTTCTATAAGAAAAAACAATGAAGGAAGCGTTGGAAGAGGCGTTGTACCGTTAATAGACTGTGCTGCTATACATGTAAATGTCGTGTATAAATTTCCTTTCCTTGTTGTTATAGGGAGCATCGCGGTGATTTCATCGAAGCGATATGAAATGATTTTTTCAAACAAGTTAAAATGGTTACTTGTGAGCATGTATGTATTAACTAGATCTAAGAATAGGTGTTTATCTTGTTCTGTAGGGTAACTTGTACGTAGCTTTTTGATATCGCGTTTAAATTTTTTTTCAAAATGGGAATTGTTGATATTAATGTTGTACATATATGATCCTCGACTTTGCTAAAATGCGTCGAGCTCAGTGTACAAATTTATAGGTGGCTTCTAGTTATACCAATTTCATTAATTATCTGACCATTCAGAATACCACTGGGAGTCGAGTTCAAGGATAGTGTTTGATAGAAGAGTGGTTCTCTTTTGAAATCGCTAGACACAGAAGTTGGCTTCCAGTGATGTTCCCTTTGGGCGAGTTTAAAATACTTTTATACTGCGTTAATAAATTTCAATTTAGAGCAACTAGATCCTCAATTTATCTCCTTGCCTAAAAGCATTTTAACTCTCGCTGAACTGAGCATATAATTAATGGATTTGGTATTAAACATTGATTTTCAGTCATAAAACTGCACAAATAGGGTATACGTTCATTGCAGGAATAAAGCATGACAGCCTTTTCAGAATTTATTAAACATGTGGGGCGCGGTGAAAAAGGCCGTCGCTCACTGACACAAGAAGAAGCGCGCGAAGCGTTAAATATGTACCTCGATGGTAAAGCAGAGCTGCTTCAGCTTGCTGTATTGCTTATGCTGCAACGTGTTCGTTGTGAAACGGATGAGGAGGCTGCTGGATATATAGAAGCGTTACGCTCTCGTATTTCGCCGCAATGGCAATCCATTGATATCGATCTTGATTGGCCATGCTTCGCTGGTAAACGACGCCAACCGCCATGGCTATTATTAGCCGCAAAGATATTGGCCCAAAATGGCAAGCGCGTTTTCCTTCACGGTCATGCCGCCATTGATATGGTGAAATACCAAATAGAGACAGCCTGCCCGGCTTTAAATATTCGCCAAGCAAACACAGTCGAAGAAGCTGAAGCCATTTTAGCGCTTGATAATATCTGTTATGTGCCGCTTTCATCCTATTGCGATCCATTAGTGGATTTATTAGCACTGCGCAGTCAAGTAGGGTTACGTACACCACTAAATACTGTCGCACGGGCACTAAACCCAACAGCCGCCCCTTTTTCTATTCACGGTATATTCCACCAAGGTTATGAAAAACTGCATGCCGATGCTGCCGCACTGGTCGGTGATGACAATATGGTGGCTTTTAAAGGTGAAGGGGGTGAAAGCGAACGTAGCCCACGCATTGCATGCCGGTTAGCGGGCGTCATTAACGGTGAGCGTTTTGACGAAGAATGGCCAACATTCCTTGAAGGTGCCTCTGGTAAACACGGAGAAATAAGCGGTGAGTACCTGCAGAAAGTGTGGCTAGGTGAAGAGGATAATAACTACGGTAGCCATGCGGTTATCTCTACATTAGCCATTACACTAAAATTAATGGGCCTATGCGAGACACAAGAAGCAGCATTAGCATTGGCTGAGAAATGGTGGTTAGCACGTCACGATTTAAATCAGCCTAACGAATAGCTCTATCAAATAAAAGGTCGAATCATAATACCAACACGGTAAATGAACCTTCATTTACCGTGATTTAAACCGCATATTGAATACACCACAAAAGTAAAACAGCCGCACCAATACACAGTATCCCGCTAGTATGTACCCACTAACTTAACGCAATCTCGCCCTGACGATTTGGCTTTATATAACGCTTTATCTGCCTGCGTTAACAGCGTATTCCATTGTTCATAAATCACATCGCTCTTAATTCCACCAATGGCACCAATCGAGACAGTAACAGTCAATTCATGGTTGGCACTCATTATCGGAGTCGACGAGATAGATTCACGTAAGCGATTTAGTACTAATTCTATATTCGAGTCGGGGGCTAGTGCTAAAACGAGTACAAACTCTTCCCCTCCCCAGCGAATAACTAAATCATTATGGCTACGTGCGTTATCTTTTAAACGGTGCGCAATCTCAGTGAGCACATTGTCGCCAATATCATGACCATAGTTATCATTCACTTTTTTAAAATGATCCACATCGACAACAAGTACAACCAAATCGTAGGCATCTAATTGGCGGTTGTGTTCTGCGGTCTCTAACCACTGTTCTAAATACCGTCGGTTGTGAAGCCCAGTTAAAGGGTCTTCTAAAGATTGTGACGCTAACGTGGCATTTGAGCGACGAAGGCTAAAGTTAGTTTTAGCAACAGACGTATAGCGACGATAAAGAAGATAAATAACTAAACAAAATATAAGGGCAGCCAGCATCCATAATTGATCTAAGGTTCGCTGCTCTGATAAACGGGCTGTCTTCAAATCATTTTCATATTTCAGTAATTCAATTTCAGTCTCTTTATTTTTAGCCTCATAGCTTTCTTGAAGGGCAAATAACTGCTTACGACGTTCATCAAATAAGTAATCTTTCCCTTCATCTGCATATTGCTTATAAAAAGCGAGAGCCTGTTTATAGTCTCCACTTTCTTCATGAATCGTTGAAATAAGCTCTTTCAATAAAATGGCTTTTTTCCTATTATTCATGACTTCAAATTGCGCTAAGACCTTTTCAGCCAATGCTAATGCTTCATCGTATCGCAGCTGTTTCAAATAAGTTTCAGCAACAGCTTCATTGCAGTACACCATGCCGGCCTTGTCTGATATTTCAGTTGCAAGTGCCAAGCAGCGTTGAGAGCTTGCTATCGCGCTCTCTATTTCACCTTCTTGAAGCAATAAGGTAACAAGATTGGAAAGCGCATATATCTGAGCATAACGAGAGCCTTTTTCAGTCGATAATTTGACTGCGGCGCGAAGGTGTTCTGATTCTAATTCAGGTTTATTCAAATTTTTAGCAATGATTCCCGCATTAATGTGCAGCATTGCTTTTACGCCCGGATTATCAAAATTAACTTTATCAATTAACTTGAATGCACGACGGCTATATTTATCGGCCTTCTGCCATTCTTCTAAACGAAAGTAGACTGTTGAGATATTAGATAATACTCTTGCTTGTTGAATCTGATCTTTTTGTTTGGTAAAGGTTTCTAATGCAAAGCGATAATCATCCATAGCTTTTGGATAATCAGATGCATCCACATAAATATTGGCGCGCCATTTCATCGCCCGAGCCAATAGATGCTGATACTTTTCTTGCTTGGCGATTTCAATAACTAATGCAATATGCTGAAAAGCCAGTTCATGATCACCAACCTCAACAAATTCAATTGCTTGCTCTAATACCGCTTCGCCCATCATCCAATTTTGATCTAAACGTTCACCTAAAGACGTTAATTTTGCGATGTAGTCCTCTGCATATTTATGATTCGCCCATATTTCAGTTGAGCCAAGCGCTCCTTCTAAACGAAAGATAGTCAAATAATAAAGAGCCTGTCGAAGATCATCTGTTTTTTCGAGATGCTCTAATGAAAATGTAGACAGTTTCTTACGCGCGACTTCAGGCTCACTCTCCGCTAATTGATAGATTGAAAATAAAGAACTATCTTGCGTCGTTAACTTATTGGCAATAAAAGGGGGAATAAGTGGCAGTTCTTCGGCCTGCACATTCAATGACAAGACAAGTAACAGAGAAGATACCCAAAATTTTGAGTAAACAAATAACGCTTTGGGTATACAAGGTTTGGGCATAGTTTAAATAACAGACAATGATTAGAAGAGAATCTTGATATCTTATTGTTTCGTAGTCAATGTTTTATCCACATTAAAACTGGGATATCTGTAAACTCACAGCGTCGCTGTACATATTTTTTTACTCTATAGATAGGATTGTTGCAAAAAATTCAGATCAAACATGGGAGCTACAGCGAGCTCCCTGCATGATCAACAATTAACTCGCTGATCACTTGTTTGTCGAAAAGCGGTTTACTGTAATTTGAATTTATCAACAACAGATTTTAACTGACTGTTTGCAGCAGCCAGATTGATGGTCTCATTAGTTGTCATTTCTCCATTAGAAGATAACTCCCCTACGATTTCACGAATAGCTGCCATGTTACGAGTGATTTCACCCGCAACAGAGCTTTGCTCTTCGGCTGCGGTAGCAATGTGGGTATTGAGATCATTGATGTGGGTAACTGAGTTAGCGATAGTATCAAGGTCATTTTCTACCAAAGATGTACTTTCTGCTGTTTTCTCGCATGTTGATTTAGTCGCTTTCATTGCAGAAATTGCAGAGCTTGAACCGTTACGTAATTTATTTAACTTTTGTTCAATTTCAGCTGTACTCGTCTGCGTTCTAGCTGCCAATGCCCTTACTTCATCAGCGACAACGGCAAATCCTCTGCCTTGCTCTCCGGCTCGGGCTGCTTCTATGGCAGCATTTAACGCAAGCAAGTTTGTTTGATCTGCTATTTCACCTATCACATTCAGCACATTGGTGATCTCCAAGGTATCTTTTTCAATTTCGGCAATACTGATAGATGTATCTTCGACGTTCTGCACAAGTTGAGACACCGTGGTTGTAGCACTAATTACAACATTTTTAGACTCTGTAACTTGCGAATTGGTTCTATGAGTGAATTGAGAGGCTTCAGCTGCATTACTCGCGACATCATTAGCAGTGGCGCTCATCTCCTCAATAGCAGTAACGATTTGATCCGTCTCGGTTGCATGAGCAGTCAATACGTTGTTGTTAGCATCTGCTTGGTTTTTAAGCTGGTCAACGCTTCGAGAAATGTGGTCAGAAGACTGCGAGACTTCTAGCATCAAAGATTGCAGATTCTCGATAAATGTATTAACCCCTTCTGAAATTTGGCCCAGATCATCACGACTAGTAACCGGCAATCGTCGAGTGAGATCACCGTTTCCTTTTGATAGATCAAGTACCACATCTTTAAGAGTGAGTATTGGACGGTATAGCTGATTTAACACAACAATGACAATTAGGAGTGCAATGATCAGAATAACAGCAGATGTTGATAATGCTTTGATTAATGCGGCTTCAACATCGGCATAAACCACCGATTTATCAACGCCAACGTAGAGATACCATCGACTACCATCAACCAATGGAATTTCGGAAAAATAAGCACGCTTATCAGCTCCAGTCCACTGATAATCAGCCGCACCAGAGCCTTGGGCTGCCATCTGCTGTTCCAATTTTGGAATACCAAAATAGCTCCCCAGTTCATCACTAGGATCTGAAGATGCCAGCTGAGAAAATTGTTCACTTAGGATTAAAATCACCGCACCGGGGAAGTCAACATTGTTAATAACGTCATTAAGACTTTTCAATGATATATCACCGACCACGACCCCCTCGCTGTTAACTGGGGTCGCGATGCTCACCATCAAATCTCCGGTCGTATCATCGGTATAGATATCTGTCAGTATGGTTTTATTTTTTCCCAATGCTTGCTGGTACCAATCACGGGTACGCGGATCATAATCACGAACATCAAAGACGCCATTGTTGCCACCGGAATCACCGAAAGCACGGCCATCACTGTAGCCAACGGTAAAGCTGGAATATCCACCCGCTTCGGTAACCAACTTTGCAACCTCAACATATTCGCTGTTTGAGTGATTGGTTCGGAAAAAAGCTTTGCTTGAGCTGAGTGCGTCAACTTTTGTCTGCATCGATAATTCGACTTCACGTTTTGCACTTTTTACAATTAATTGCGATTGTTTTTCAATCGATGCAATTTTGTCGTTTTTAAAATTATTATAAGACAGCCAGTTGGTAACCAACAGTGCCGCAGATACCAGTAGAGCAACAGTAAATATAATGCGTTGCTTAAAACCAACACGTCGAAATGAGAGATATTCCATATCTGCCTTCTTAGTTACTACCATAATAAATGTATGATTTATTGGACGGATGACGATTTTAGTCTTAAATCGATACACTGTAGATAGCGGAGATTACCCATACTCTATCAGGTTGAAATGGCAGTAGAATATTGTGAAAAAATGATATTTTTGACAGTATGACGGCACATGGCTATTTTTATCTATTTATACAATAAATTAGTCACAATAATTATTTGCTGAAGTAAGCTAAAAACAGATAGCTTGTGAAAACATAAACGATCTTCTTGCATACAAAGTTACATGCTGTTTGTGTTGATGAATTTCTTATATTTTTGTGTTTTGTGATGTTCGACTGGTTTAATGGTCATTGGAGACATGAAAAATACCGTGATATCTCTCGCAAAGGTTTAATCGCAAAGTTATGAAGAAGTATAAACGTACTGATTTTCAAATATAATTAGGCTAATAGCGCGTAAAATTGTTTCAATTTACCTTCAATCTGCAGTGGCTTTAATCATCTCTTTATTACTGGCTAGAACATACACAGCGATCCCCATTCAGACCCATTATAGAAAATAGTGAGAAGGCAGAGCCCACTATTCATATTTGGTATTAGTAACCAACCCGATAAACGAGCGACCTCTGCCGCTCCTGTATCGAGGGGCTATTTAAAGTAAACGTGCCCATAGTGGTCTTAATGACCATAACGTAAAGAACAGAGCAGACGGAGCATATTTCTTTTTGCGCCAAAAAAAACGCGACTGTTCTTTTAAAAAATCAGCGCCTAAAAATGAATCTGCAAGCTGTTCAGATTCACGTGAATTAGTCACTTTGAGCTCTTCTAAAGGGCTTCCTGCTAAAAATTGACGCGGTTCATTATTTGCAACCCAATCTTGAGCAATGCGCTCTGCTTCTTCCATAAGCTGATGCTGAGGGACAACTTTTTGAACTAACCCAACGCCTAATGCTTCTTTGGCGTTGGGCTTCCAACCTTCACTGCCTAACATACGCTGTGCATTCTTTTCACCCAATAATCGAGGAAAATGAAAACTAGAGCACCCCTCAGGGGTTATACCTAGAGCCGAAAAGGGAGTTGAAAAAGTCGCATTATCAGATGCAATAATGCTATTTGCTAAAGTGGCAGATGTAACACTAGCACCTATTGCAGGGCCATTAACGGCAATAAGTAAAGGCTTGTTACAGTTAAGAAAAATATCGAATAGTCTCAGGTTATTTTTTACGATCAAATTATGCAATTTTTTTGGAGGCATAACTTTAAGTGAGCCACCTAAATTGACACCCGCAGAGTAGTATCTACCGGTACCCGATAAAATGATCGCTTTAACTGCATCGGTGGTATTTGCTATTGAAAACACTTCGGCTAGAGCGTCCATCATTTCCATCGTCCACCCATTTAGTTTCTTGGGGCGATTCATGGTAATGGTAAGCACATTATCTTTGATATTAGTCAGTAGATGACTTGCTGCAACGCTTGAGAGTGTGAGGTTATTCATGATGATGCTACTTCCTGTAAAATATCCCTTAAATTTAATGCAACTCTAGCCCATATAATGCGACCTTATATAAGGTCACATTATACTTTTTGAATAAGAAACACTTCAAAAATAAAGTGTACTAATTGGCTATGAGTATTAGCTCTAATCAACTATAGGACAAATCTGATTTAAGTGATCATCCTAAGTCACTTATGGGCAAAATGAGTCGCTTAGGAGCGGTAGAACATTTATTTCGATATTGTGTGTTTTCCCTTTGGCGAACCTGTATTGTGCTTAGATGAGGCGGCAAATTTAATCCCTGTGCTATGCACAAATTGAATGAATGTTTAATTTTCAACTCTGCCATGAAGAAATAAATGCTCCCAGACCTGATGGCACAGTATGCACTACCAATAATAGCGCTGCTGGAATTGCCAATATCCTTAACCAGTCCTCACTTAAGTCGAACATGACCAACTCAATTACCCCATATTTGGGATAGTGTAATTTATTTTTGCCATCTAGTTGACCAATCTAACCCTTGTTAGGATTTACCCCGTCGTTAAGCAAACATTAAGTTGGATAAGATCATGGTCGAGAATAAAGTTTTAGTCGTGACAGGAGCAACAGGCAATCAAGGTGGCGCGGTAGTAAAACACCTGATGAACAGTGGCTTTACTATTAAAGCGGTAACCCGCAACCTGCAAAGCAAAGCGGCGGATAGGTTACGCCAACAAGGTGTTGAAGTGATCTATGGCGATCTGGACAAGCCGGAAACGCTTACACCGATATTGAAGGGTGCCTATGGCGTCTATTCGGTGCAAAATAACTGGACCAGTAGCATAAAGGTCGAAATTGCTCAGGGTAAAGCCCTGGCGGATGCAGCCAAAGCGGCTAAGGTGCAGCACTTTGTTTATTCTTCTGTGGGCGGAGCCGAGCGTCAAACGGGGATTCCCCACTTTGACAGCAAAGGGGAAATTGAGCGCCATATTATTAAGATCGGATTGCCTTATACTTTTATCCGCCCTGCTTATTTTATCGAAAATTTTTTAGCAACTGGCAGTTTTGCTTTTGTTAACTGGAGCCTGTTGTCTTGGGCATTGAAAAAAAATCGAAAGCTACAAATGGCCGCCGTTGATGATATTGGAGCATTTGCCGCCTTGGTGTTTTCCCAGCCGAAACGCTACCTGGCTCAAGCTGTGGAACTGGCTGGTGATGAAAAAAGCTTTGCCGAAATCAAAGCTATTTACACCCAGGTGATGGGAAAAAAGCCGCGCTACCTAACACTGCCAAGCTGGCTATTTGCACCAATGAGCAAGGAGATGTCGACCATGTTTTTCTGGTTCAAGAAAGAAGGCTTCCAGGCGGATATCCCAACGATTAGGGCTGAACTGCCCCAACTTAAAGGCCTGCAACAGGCCTTGACAGAAATGATACAGCCTAGTTGACAGATGATGTTACCTGCTCTTTAGACTACCAATTTGCTGACATTGTGGATCATGTAATTTGGTCGATCACATGATCCACAAATAAGCGAATATTCTGAGTTAAATATTTATGAGACTGATAGATAATGTACATATTACCAGCAGGAATTTCGTAGTCTGTCAGTATCAAGTTAAGCGATTTACTTTCCAGATAAGGCTTAACCAAAGGCAAAGGAACTCTGGCAATGCCCAATCCGGCCACCGCTGCCTTGATTAATAGATTATTAGCATCAGTGGCATACCGACCATTTACAGGAATATCTAATACCTGGTCGATATCTTTAAATTGCCAATTCTGATTTTGAAGAGTATTCCCCCATAAAATACAAAGATATTGAGTCAATTCTCTGGGGTGTATTGGTTCACCATACTGAGCAAGATAGTCGGGACTAGCACAGCAAACACTTTGCTTGGGTCCAAGCCGACGAGCAACCAAGTTGGAATCCTTCAGCACACCAGATCGAAAAGCGATATCAATTCTCTCTTCTATCAGATCGACCTGATGATCTGTTACTTTCAGCTCAATTTTCACCTCTGGATACTTAGCAAGAAATTCGTTGATCCAAGGTTGAGCGTATAAAGTGGCGAAATCTAATGGAGAAGTAATCCGCAGGGTCCCTTTCGGTTGCTTTTGTGACTGGGTTACAACAAGGTTGGCCTCTTCAATTCCCATAAGATGCTGCTGGCATTGTTGGAAATAGAGCAATCCTTGATCAGTCAGGGACAGCTTTCTTGTGCTTCTATGCAATAACCTCACCCCTAAACTATCTTCTAGCTGCTGAACTTTGCGACTGACCGTGGTGGACGGTACGCCGAGCAGCTTTCCGCCTCCAACAAAACTACCGGCTTCAACAACCTTAATGAATATATTGATTTCATTGAAATCTACCATTTATTACCTCTAACAATGGGATAGATAAACCCAATTATACTACCTACTCAATGAATGGATAGTTATCTAGAATATACTTATTCCAACGAATCAGAGAGCAGATAATGAGCCGATTTATTCAAGAAATTCGTACTGGTTCAAATCATGAACCCGTCACCAGTTTTGTCTCTAGAAGCAATCTAACTGTGTTGAATCCCTTTGTACTGTGGGATCACTTCGCTATTTCCGACGCAGATAACACTGCAGGCTTTGGCTTTCATGGTCATTCAGGCGTGGCGACCATCAGCTACCCACTGATTTCGAGTATAAAACATGAAGACACGGGAGGGCATACCGGCCATCTACTTGCAGGAGGCATACAGGTAATGTCAGCAGGTGGTGGCGTCTTACATAAAGAAACTGTTTATCCCGATGCAGGTAAAGCGGAGGCATTTCAACTGTGGACCTTATTACCAGCGGCTGAAAATGAAATGGGCCCCGTCACCTATTCTACCGCTCAGAGTGATGCTTTACCTGAGGTGAGAAACCTCAAAAGTCGAACTAAAGTACTTGTCGGTGAGCATCAAGGGGTGAGCAGCCCTGTACAACATTCTGTGTCCATGACCTATCTCCATGTGAACCTGAAATCGGGATCTAAGTGGCAACATCAGGTTGCCAAAGGGCAGATAACAGCATTTGTTTACCTGCGTTCTGGCCAGTTGGCAATTGGTACAACTCATTTGTCCGCAGGTGAAATGGGAATATTTAACGCCAGTGACGACGAGATCCAGGTTAGCACCACGAATAATGCCGCTGAGTTCTTGTTGGTCACGGGAAAACCATTAGCACAGCCGATTATCAGTACAGGACCATCGGTACATTCGAGTCGAGACAATGCAATATTCGGTTCGCGTCAAATTAACAAACTACAAAAGCAATTAACTCATTAACTGCCAGTAATGGCTCAACCAAAAGAGAGATATAAAATGAATCACACTATGTTTACGCCAGAAAATTCAGCGATGTTATTGATTGATCATCAAGTTGGTACCATGGGTTGGGTTAAGTCTGCTGACTTGGAAGAGATTAAGAGACATACGATTGCGTTAGCACGTGCAGCGAATGAAACGGGCATGCCCTTGATTCTCACTTCGAGTATGGAGGATCAAGCCCAAGGTCCGTTGTTCGAGGAACTTCAGCAAGCAGTACCAGAAGCATTTGAAAAACGCGTGCAGCGTGCGGGTGTTGTCGATGCGATGAAAGATCCTGATTTTGCGGCCGCAGTTAAAGAGACTGGACGTAAAAATCTGATCATTGCTGGTATTACAACTGACGTCTGTGTTGTTTATCCAGCCATCACGTCAGTGTTGGAAGGGTATAATGTACAAGTCGTTGTTGACGGCTCTGGTTCACCAAGCCAAATAGCGGATGAAACAGCACTGCGCCGCATGGAATCCCATGGTGTCACGCTCACCACTACCAATCAGTTGATAGCGGAACTCGCTCAGGACTGGAGTAGTGAACACGGCCAGAAACTTATGCAGGTTCTGTTTGAAGAAATTTTGTCTAAACTGCATGAATAGTTTCACTCTATCTAAGATAGTAGATCCTCGATGCTAACTGTTAGCTCTGATAAATGAGCTAACACGTAAACGTAAACATATATCGTTATGGTATACCTACCGTCTTTTGCAACGTCTCGGCCAATATAAATCGTGGATAATACTGTCCGATGTTTTAGTGAATTAACTTGTAGAGAAGACGGCAGAGTGAGCACTGCCATCTAGCCGTACATAATCCACAGTGCCATAACAGCTGACCTAGGTCGTGCCAGACTTATCTGAAGCCTGAAATATAATATCTTCAATTCTGGGTTTCATTGATTTTATGCTGGCGATTCAAAAAGGTAAGCTAATAGCTTTATTTCAGAGCTATAAAATGCCATGTAAAAAACTATATGCCATCTACCCTGAACATAATTATTTACCCGCAAAAGTAGGATTTTTTTTGACTTGATTATTGAAACTCACTCCACTCCCCCCTCTTTGAGTATTTGGGGAGAGTGTTATATTGTACTATGAATTCTTTGCTTAGAAATACACACGATTATCGCGTCTAAGAATTTTAACTTGTTTTAAATAACCCCAGTTGTCCTACGATGTTGTCTGTAACTTCACTAAGGTAGTACCCTTGTTGTTCAAGTTCAGCGCAATCATTAGCATTTGAGCTAGAAAGCGTTTTCAATGCTTCAATCTCTTTACTGATATCTCTAACCAGCTTGTGAACATAAAGAATATCAACACTACCACTTTCACTGTCTTGACCAATAAGGGGGAGGATTTCATTAATATTTTCGCAGGCCGCTTCGAGCCCTGATTGGCTGGTTGTCGTGTAGTGAGATAATGATGTTATCGCTACAGACTGAGTTTTCATCTGTTCACCAGCGTCAAGAACCGCTTCAGATATCCCCGTTATTATCTGGTTGATATCATCTAAACTTTCCTGAGTAGATTTCGCTAAGTTTCTCACTTCATCCGCCACTACAGCAAAACCTCTTCCATATTCTCCCGCTCTGGCAGCTTCTATCGCGGCGTTTAAAGCCAAAAGGTTCGTTTGATCAGCCAGATTATTGATGACCGATACTACTTTTTCAATAGATTGTGTTTGCTTAGATAGTTGGTGAAATTTGTTCTGAAGTGAGTCATTGTTTTGGATGTAAGTACCTATCTCTTTTACCATCACTCCCATTGTACTGTTTGAGGTAAGTAAATCATCTCGGGTCTGTTCGACTTTTGAGCGCGTTTCTTCTGCTTTGGATTGAAGAGTTATCGATGTCTGATCCAAAGTCTCAACTTGATTTGTTATAAAGTGGACTCGATTGTCTTGTTCCTGAATCCTTACTGAAATGTTTTGAGTTTTAAGCTTAAGTAAATCGGAAATTTCATCAGAGGTATTGGCCTGTTGTTGTATATCTACCAGCGCACATTTCACATTTTCTCTGAAGGTATTAATGACATTGAGCACATTACCCATTTCTTTGTTGTACTTACTGTTTATTTCGCAAGGTACAGAAAGATCTTTTCTCTCAAAATTCTTCATATAATTTGTGACATTTTCCAGAGAATCGACGCCCCAAAATTTTTCATCTATGTCATGGATAATCAAAGAAACAACAACAACATATTGAATGATTTGTGAAAATAACACATCAGTAAAAAATGTAGCATTAACCAAAAGTGCAATCGCACCTAACCAGTGAATGAACCTCATTCGAATAAAAAGTGAACGCATATACTGTCCCATTGTAATTGATGTTTTTGCTGGGTAATTCGGCATCTCTACTGACTTTTATCTATTGCTAAGCTTGTATGCTTGTCCTTGATTATCAGTAAGTATTGAGATGTTAGCCGCTTCCCTATTGCGCAACATCCTATATAACATGCATATATAATACAAGTTATAGTTAACCCACATCTGGGACAACAAAAAGAACGGTTGTGCTTCTTATATTATTCCTATCATTGCTCTACTTAACGCTTGGAACTTAGTTTCGTATAAAACTCGGTCTATTGGAGGGGGGAATGACATTACGGCAGGGTTTGATCGATATCACTAACTTAACGGGGCATAAATACGCTAAAATAGCGCGCTATTATCTTAGCTCTGAGCCCTTTATATTAATGACTACTGCCACAACGCCAGCCAACTTTACAGAACTTGGCCTTATTTCACCTCTATTAGCTAGATTAACTGAGCTGGAATATCAACAGCCAACGCCTATTCAAGCGCAAGTGATCCCAAGTGTATTAGCAGGACGTGACTTAATTGCAGGGGCAAATACTGGTTCTGGTAAAACTGCCGCTTTTGCACTGCCTATATTGCAGCACCTTTTTCTGCAACAGCACTTGAGTAGCAAAAACAGTAAAGGTAACTATGTTACTGGATTGATTTTGGTTCCTACCCGTGAGCTGGCCAAGCAAGTTGCTGACAGCATTAAATCTCATGCGGTGCATTTTAACGGAGCGATTAAAACGGTTGCTGTTTTTGGTGGTGTATCTGCGAATACTCAAATGCTCGCATTACGTGGCGGCACTGATATTTTGGTTGCAACACCTGGTCGATTACTCGATTTAATTTCAAGTAATGCCATTAAGCTCGATAGGGTTAAAACCTTAGTGCTTGATGAAGCCGATCGAATGTTAAGTCTAGGCTTTACTGACGAGCTATCTGCATTGTTGGATTTATTGCCAAAAAATAAGCAAACGTTATTATTTTCAGCGACCTTTCCTGAACAAGTACAGACGTTAACCCAAGAATTACTTAACGATCCTGTTGAAATTCAATTGCAAAGTGCAGATGCTAGCACCTTAGTACAGCGCGTTTTTACCGTTAATAAGGGCGAAAAAACAGCCTTATTAGCACATTTGATCAAGCAATATGAATGGCGACAAGCGCTTATTTTCGTTAATGCTAAAAACAGCTGTGAGCACTTAGCTGACAAACTCTCTAAACGTGGTATTACCGCAGAAGTGTTTCATGGCGATAAAGGCCAAGGCGCTCGTACTCGTGTACTTGAAGCGTTTAAAGCCGGTGAGATTGAGGTATTAATTGCTACTGATATTGCCGCCCGTGGTCTAGACATTGAAAAACTGCCGGTTGTGATCAATTTTGACTTACCAAGAAGCCCATCAGACTACATGCACCGTATTGGCCGAAGTGGCCGTGCTGGTGAAGTGGGCTTAGCGTTATCGCTTATCGATCATGACGATTATCATCATTTCAAAATCATCGAAAAGAAGAACAAGGTTCGACTTGAACGTGAGCAAGTAGCAGGCTTTGAAGCTGATGAGGTTAATGAAGCGTTTTTAACTGCAAATAAGCCGATGGCAAAACCTGAAGGCAGCGGTAAGAAAAAACGCAAAAATAAAGCATCAGTGAATGAAGATGTCTGGTTGAGAAATTTTTAACCAGAATAAAAGACAAGCCTAACAAAAATCTAATTTTTGAATGGAAACCATTTGAAGATTGATTTGTAATCATAAACACCTCTCTGTAGAGCTAATCGATTTAATCGTGTATTAGCTTGCAGGGGGGTGGCATTACTAATACTCATTTTCCCTTAAGTGATCTTAGCGACCACATCAACGGTGAGTTGATCTTTCGAATCCATCACAGTCATCCTTCGCAACCTCTGAATAGCCCAATTGAAGTATTCAGAAAATCGCTGTTCAAATAGAACCGTCAATTTCCCTTGGTAATTGGCAAACTGACAAAATCGGTTGATGTTCACAATGACGTCTGTCGATACACAAACGCACTTATAGACATAAAACATTTACAATTAAATTTTAAGCTTCGTTGGTGGGTGCCCTGTCCACTTTTTAAACGCTCGGCTAAAAGCACTAGAATCAGAAAACCCTAGCTCATGGGCAACATAGGTGATACTAAAATCCGTTCTATTGAGCATTGTCAGACTCAACTCAAGGCGATACTTATCGAACAACCGACGAAAACTAATGCCCTCTTGCTGTAGTTTACGATTCAACGTTCTTGAGCTCATATGAAGAGTACTAGCAATACTGTCTTGGTTTATATCTTTTACTGATACCGTCTTAAACGCCTCATTGACTTTAAGCAGCAGGCTTGTCTCCAGTTTTTTTTCCATCTGCTGGTCAGCAAGCCTTATTAAGGCTGCGTGAAAGTCTGGTAAGAACTGACGACTCTTAGACTTAACAATATCTTGAGTAAAAAGAAGATAACGAGCTGGATAACCATGCTTCATTTCAACATTGAAGACTCGCTCAAAAATAGGGGAGAACTCATGGCCTATCGTATTTTTGTTGATATGTATGGCTAAATGTTGATTCGGAGTATTGAGATAGCGCCTGACTAACTTAAGGACAATACTCAAATAGAGCCCTAAACTGATATGTGTCATCAAAGTTGACTCATCAATATATTCAGGTGTAACAGTCCAAAGCTCTAACTCACCACACTCTGTCTCACGACTAAATATCTTTAGTAATGGATGGATATGAATGGAATATCGGCTAAGAAGTTCACAAAAGCTTGTCAAGGTTGGGGCAGTCAGAATAGCTAGAGCGGGAGCCCCTAACTCCAATTCATCAAAATATTTTGCAGATTCATTAAATATATCGATGAGTTCATAGTTAAACTGTTGATAAATATTGGAGATCCCTGTTTGAAGTTGATAAGCAGAGATGGAATCAGCTGATAAAAGGGCTTTATAAGTATCAGGCCCCCCCCAAATATCACTGCTGTCTCCAACTCGTACTTGAATAGCAGAATCTAAAGTCTTAAACCAGAAGATTGGTAACTGAGTACTATAATTTTCCAACATAACTCCCTGTTGTTCTTATTCCCTGGTAGTTAACTCATCCCTATATTTAGCTCCAAACTAAAGGATTTTATTACAAGTTACAAGAAGCGTTCAGCTCAACCATATCTCTAGAATTTGTAGTTCAAACCTAGTGAAATGAGATATTGAGAAGAGTCATAATAGTCAATGTTTGACTTGACCGTTTTCGCCCCTAGTAAGGAAACCAAGGACCAATTCTGATAGCCCAAAATATCCGTATACTCGTAGGCTACAAATACTCCGTAGTCTTTGTCCTCACGCACTTCGTTGAATATTGGGTTTTTCTCATCGTAATCTCTTTTGGCTGTGCTGACGGTTAAAGCAAAACCGTGATTCTCAATCTTGTTGGCTAAACTAATCTCGGCACCAAAACTGATAAAAGACAATGCATCGCCCTCAGAGTTCGATGAAAAGACATTTGCCGATGGAGTTAAGAGCCCAGCCCGATTCTTCAATAAATATTGATAACCTGTTTTAAGATAGAAATAATTTCGCTCACGAGTCATTAAAGCACGTTCTTCGTCAGTCAGATTAAGTCCTTTAAGCCCCGTTTTTTCATGTTTTACATCTGATTCACCCACTGCCATATCTAGATGAAAATTTGACCCCATAATTCTGGAAAGCTGCATTCGAATAACGTTGCCAGTTAGATCTGTCTCTTTTCTTTTCGCATCTAGAGCATATGGGTCATCCCATACTTCTCCAGAGATTAAAGTGGGTAAGATGGAAAAATCAACAATCATTCCACTTTTAAGTTGCTGTCTGTAGCCGATTTCAAATGCCAGTGTACCTGTAATGATATCGTCTCTAGATGTCCCCAAGAAAAACTGTTTGTCTTTCAACTCTCCAAATGTGTACTGTAGCGAACCTAACACGGCAGCCATGCCACTCGCTTCAGTTGTACCTGAAGAAAACAAGTCTGTTTGAGTTTGCTCGGCGCTTTGCCCCACATCCAAGTTGCTCGAGTTTGCCGTCATACCGATTAAGAATGTGACATTTCCACTGATTCCCTCATTAGGTGCTAACGCTGCGTATGCGAAAGGGGCGAACATCATGCTCGACATAACCAAATAAATTATTGTTTTCATCTACTGCTTCTTATTTGAACGGATGGACTTAAAGGGCTATCGGGGCTTTTCTACCAGCCCACGGATTGGCGTTTTCTAATTGATAAGCCAACTCAAGCAAGAGACGGTCATTACCTCTTGCTGCAGAGAAATGACTGCCCACTGGTAGGCTGTCCTTGTTCCAATACAGAGGCACTGACATTGCAGGATTCCCTGCCACATTTTCTATAGGGGTGTAAGACATTAACTTTTCAGAACGCGTCCAAATTTCTTCACCTGAATGTGCTTGTTGATCAAAATAACCAATCTCCTGTGGGATATGATTTGAGCAAGGAGTCAGCCATACATCGATTGTGTTAAAAAAATCCAAATTATGTGCAACAGCAAAATGGTGACAATTTGCTTTCGAATCGATGTAAAGATTTGGATGAGACTTCAAACGAGCTTGCATTGTGCGCGCTAAATAAGTGACATTTTTGCTCACTTGATCCGACATGGACTCTAGGGGGATCCCTTTACTATCGAACTGTTCGGCTAAGCTAGCCATCTTGTTTCCAAAGACTCCCATATAGTTATACATAAACGCTTCACCATCTTTTACAGGTTGAGCAACCTCCACAACGATATGCCCTAACCCTTCCAATAATTCAACAGTAGAACGAATGGCAGCAGTTGTATCTTCATCAGGTAGTCTCCCATGTATATCCTTCATGGTTACACCGATTTTTATTTGACGATTAAGTGGGGTATTTACCATACCGATTGCTGTACGTGGAAAAGCATGCTCAAAACGGTTTTTTGTATGATCTTCAGTAACAGACAAGGCTAATGCTGTGTCACGGACTGTTCTCGACATAAATGACTGATGAGTAAAGTCTTCATTGGTTGAGCCATTGGCTAGCCCCGTAATAAGGGACTCTCGACTTGGCTTGTAACCAAAGATCCCCGTCGCTGATGCGGGCATACGTGAAGAGCCACCACCATCAGTTGCGTGGACAAGTGGCACATATCCGGCACCAACTGCAGCAGCACCACCTCCAGTGGATGAATGTACACCTTTACGCAGGTCCCATGGGTTTCGCGTTGCACCATGAAGGGGGTTTTGTGTACAACCTAGCGTCATCATCTCTGGGATATTTGTTATACCGATGGTGTTTAACCCTGCGTTTTGCGCCGCGCGAATAAACCAAGATGTTGATTTCGGTCTTCGTCCCTTATTTAACTTAGAACCCATCGAGCACTCGAGACCAACGACATCAACACAGTCTTTGGCTAGAAATGGGACACCCGCAAATGGAGAATTAGGATTAAATGAATTTGCGCGCTCTAGAGCAATATCAAAGCACTCGGAGACGACAGCATTAACCTCGCCGTTCGTTTGTCGGATTTTATATATGGCCTCTTGAACAAGCTCTTTAGGTGTGACTTTTTTATTCCTGACAAGGTTCGCCATTTCAGTTGCATCAAGGGGAGAGTCAACCGTTTTATAATCTGATGGAAGGTTTACGTTCGAAGGTGTCGTTGCATTAGCTAAAGCAGGTTGTGATATGGCAACTGCTGATACTGCCCCTTTCCCCACAACCTTGAAGAAGTCTCTTCTTTTGAGTTTATTGATCGTCATAGCTTCTATCCTCAATCTAGGTAAGTCACTATCCATGTATCAAAACCAATTAAATTAGGTCCAGCCTATCTCCTCGCTGTCGTTTGTAGGGTTAGATTAAAGAAGAACAGAATTAGACACAGTGCAATTGCAGCCAATGTTTATACCAATTACGCCAACTTGCCGTGTTCTGAGTAGTTGCAGGTATGAACAAGAACGTTAGATGGTGAAATTTTTTGATTCGGGGGGCGCCTAGATATTCTGTAACCATAACTTGATATATAGAATCCACTCCCTCTTTTGCCAATCTAGACTTAGGGAAGTGAGACCAAAAATGAGGGCTCCCAACGAAGTTACTGAACAGAGCCCAGGCCCTTCCTAATAATCATCTTTACTAATCAGCGGAAAATATCAACAAAGCCACTATACTTATCAACTGGTACGATCTGTTGGTGTGTTTATAACCCATTTCTGTCACCCCACAGTAGTTGGTTATCATAAAAGGAGGATACAAGCATGACGGAGTCAGTGGTACGGGAAAATCAACTGATAAAACGAACATTGGATGACCTACCCCAACCTAAAGGCTGGCCATTGTTGGGCAATTTCCTGCAGCTACAGTCTAAAAAACTGCATCAGGTGCTGGAGCAATGGTGTTTGGAATATGGTAATACATATAAAATCGATATTGCTGGCCTGTTGTTTGTGGTGATAGCAGACCCTGTGGTGGTCAAAGATATCCTGCGGCGGCGCCCAAAGTCTTTCAATCGTACCGCTAGTCTCGAGCGGGTATTCAAAGAACTCGGGATCCACGGTGTACTTTCATCCAATGGCGAAAGCTGGAAGCGACAGCGCAGGCTAATCATGCCCGCATTCAGTAAAAAGAGCCTAGCTTCATTTTTTCCTCTGCTGGAACAAACCACTGAACGACTTCGCCTTCGTCTCGTTAAGAAAAAAGGGCAAGATACTCTCTCTATCCATGATGATCTTCGCCGTTTTACCGTTGATATCACCACCTCTCTGGTGTTCGGACATGACACCAGATTACTGGAACATGACGGAGATGGTCTGCAGAAACATCTAGAAGTGATCTTCCCGCAGTTAAACAGCCGCACCAGGATGCCTTTTCCCTACTGGAAATACATCAAATTTAAAAAGGATCGCAAATTAGATCAGGCACTGATTGAAGTTGAGAAATATGCGCTAAAGATAGTAGAACAAACTCGGGATGAACTGCAATTCAACCCGCAGCTGGCAGATGCTCCCGAAACCATACTACAGGCGATGGTCGCGGCTTCTGATGATAATAACCGCCTGACCAACGAAGAACTGTTTGCCAATATCCTGACATTACTGCTGGCAGGTGAAGACACAACCTCTAACCTGATCGCCTGGATGCTGTATTTTATCAGCCAGAGGCCGGATATTCAGTGCAAAATAAATGAAGAGGCGGAACAGATCCGATTGAAGCATAAGGGTCAGATCAACGTGCAGGGGCTGGATGAGCTGACTTATCTGGAGGCCGTCGCCCGTGAAACCTTACGCCTAAAGTCCACAGCTCCCATGATATCAGCTGAAACCGTTGATCAGGTGACACTACTGGATGGCACAGAGTTACCAGCTGGTACCGGTCTCTTTTTGATGACGCGGCTAGGCGGACTTAACCCAGAGCACTTTAAGGACGCAGAGCAATTCAGGCCTGAGCGCTGGCAGGAAGAAGCCGTGGCAGCAGAAGCTTGTCCGCACAAAGCAACCAGCCACTTTCCCTTTGGCGGTGGTGCACGTCACTGCCCCGGTGAAACTCTGGCTTTTATGGAAACAAAAATGGTCATCGCCATGCTATGCCAGCAATTTGACATATCTCAGCCGAAGAGCCCGCCAGTAGTGGAAGAGTATGCCATTACCATGCGACCCAAGAACCTTCAGATCTGTTTACGACTCAAAACTGTGGGCAAATAACCCGCCCACAATACTGCGTCTAGTGTTTCAACAAAAACCACCTCCATTGGAGGTGGTTTTCACGATAGTGCCTCTTTAAAACATACTTAAAAAAAAAGAGATAACCGCTACTTTAACGGCACTTTCTTAGGATAAACATCTGATAGCCGAACTGACCAAGATAGTTGCTGTAAATGTCGACTTCTTTACTAATTTCTTTCAGTACCTGAGAGCCTTGCATTTCTGATTGTACTTCTTCAATGCGCAACTTCAATGGTTCATAGTAGTTCTGCCATGCTTGGCGACTGAGCGTAAAGCTATTAATAACGTCATAACCAGCAATTTCCATCTGTTTGATACGTGTAGTAACCGTTTGAATATCAGGATATTCATGCTTCCAGAATTCGATAGCTTCCTCATTCGGCGTATCAGTCAACCAGACTAAGTCGCTTAGCATTAAAATACCGCCGTCATCAAGCAGAGGCTTCCATTGAGATAAAGCCTTGGTCACACCCATAATGTAAGCGCTTCCTTCTGCCCATAAAAGATCGAAACTCGCCTCACTAAAAGGCAGCGTCGTCATACTGGCACAAACTGTTGTGAGTCGAGATGCTAAACCATCCGCTTCAAAACGGTCACTAAGTCTTGTTAATGCCGATTGCTCGTTATCCACTGCTGTAATAGATGCGGTCGTATTCTTTGCCAGTACCGTCGTGGCCAGCCCTTTACCGCAGCCAATTTCAAGAATGACTTTCGGTTGCTCAGGTAAAAGCGACAACGCTTTGAGTGTTTCACTTTCACTTCCTGGCGCCCATCGGTCAAGTGCTTCAAAGACCGTCATAAATTCGGCCATATACTGTTCGTGTTCGTTCATGTCTTTTGATAACCATTTTAATCGCAGAGCTTCTTTTTCACTGAATCCCTGCTTCATTAACCAATCTAAATGCGCATCAGGCGCTAATTTATTTGTATTTTCATGCCACTCTTTGAGGTTTCCCTCACCAAGCATCGCCGCGAGAAGCTGTCGCGACTGTTGTTTTTGGGCAATTTCATCATCCAATTTATGTAATCGACTTTGTAAAAGTTTACGATCTACTTTTGCCTCTAAGCACGCTTTACACTCTTTGAGGGTTAATCCTCCAGCCTGAAGTTGCCGAATTAAACGGATGCGCTGAAGATCACTCTCGCTGTATACTCGATAGCCGTTACTTAATCTCCGACCTTTTATAAGGCTTTGTTTTTCATAGTAAAGTAGAGCGGCGCGTGACAGCCCCACTTCAACAGCGAGTTCAGAAATTCGATACACCATTTAATTCGATTCCATTGTTTGAATAAGAGCACTTTAAACTATGAAGTTATAGACAGGTCAATAACAACTTTAGAAATAGCTAATTATTTTCAACTTTTGACTAAGCTTCTTAGATAACAACTCGCTAGTTAGAGGCCGTAATGAAAAAGCAGTTGCAAGTTGTCGTAACGGGTGGTCCCGGTGGAGGCAAAACCACAGCACTGGATCTATTCCGTAGAGAGCTAGGTCATAAAATTGCCGTTGTACCCGAGGCTGCAACCTTGCTCTTTTCCGGAGGAATAACGCGCTCAGATAATGATCAAACACTCAGAATGATTCAGAAAACTATTTTTCAGCTGCAGAAAAATCTGGAGGAAATCCATAAAAAACAATTTCCGGATAGGTTGCTGGTTTGCGATCGCGGGTCACTTGACGGCCTAGCTTACTGGCCTGGTACGGAAAGCGACTTTTTTAAAGATGTAAATTCAACCTTTGACCATGAAATCGCTCGCTATGATGCCGTAATTTTTTTTGAATCTGCAGCAGCCACCGGACATGATATCAGCAGTAACAATCCGGTAAGAAACGAGTCTTCTGAACAAGCAGTTCAATTAGATGAAAAACTGCAGAAGATTTGGTCTAGGCATCCTCACTTCTACTTCGTTGGCACTTCCGAGTCATTTGTCAGGAAAATTATGTTTGGAATAATGACCATAGAAAATGTGATAAACAGATACCATAGATCATAGACAATACCTCTTGTGTTCTAAACAATTATGGCTAGCAAAATACGTATACCGAAGGTAACTTGCTACCACCACAAACGTCATACTTATCCATTGAGTATAAAGCAGTTATATAGAAATAGAACCTCACATCAAATCAATCTATGCACACAGCGCATTCAAAATATGATAAGCATTCATTTTACTCATAGCCGTGCTGGGCATAGTATGCCGTCAACGAAAAGTAGCGATATTAATCAATCAATAACATAACACACCGTATCAATTTTCTCGCTCAGAATACGGCTAGAAATCATCACATCACAGTGGTGGAAAATTTTATGTTATCTGATTTCTACTTATTCAATACACAAAATCTATATAACTCTTATTACGAGGTATAAATATGACAATTCCAACTTCTGAAATGCTTCAAGCATGGAGAGGCTTCACTGTCGGTGATTGGCAAACCGAGGTAAATACTCGTGACTTCATTCAGAGCAACTATACACCTTATGAAGGTGATGAAACTTTTCTTGCCGATGCTACTGAAGCAACCAACACCCTTTGGAATAGCATATTAAACGGTATCAAAGAAGAGAGCCGTACACATGCTCCAGTTGACTTTGATACTGATTTGCCTTCAACCATTACTTCCCATGATGCTGGCTATATCAGCAAAGAGCTTGAGACCATCGTAGGCCTACAAACTGACAAACCATTAAAACGCGCTATCATCGCCAACGGCGGTATTCGAATGGTTAAAAACTCATGTGAAGTATATGGTCGTGAGTTGGATCCAGCCGTTGAAAAAACGTTTACGGATTATCGCAAAACGCATAACAAAGCGTGTTTTGATTTATATACCAAAGACATCATAGCCTGCCGTAGTTCAGGCATTATTACTGGTTTACCCGACGCTTATGGCCGTGGACGTATTATCGGCGACTATCGTCGTATTGCACTTTACGGTATCGACTTTCTAAAAGTAGACAAACAAGAACAGTACAAATCAACTCAGACGTTCCTAGAGCACGGTCAAGATCTAGAAAAAATATTGCGCCTGCGTGAAGAGCTGGCCGACCAAATGCTAGCATTAGAAGACATTCGTACGATGGGCCTTAAATACGACATTGATATGTCAGCCCCTGCTCGATCAGCTCAAGAAGCAATTCAATATACGTACTTTGGTTACCTTGCGGCGGTGAAGTCACAAAACGGTGCAGCAATGTCTCTGGGGCGTACCTCAACGTTCCTTGATGTATACATTGAGCGTGACCTAAATAACGGTTTGATCACCGAGCAGCAAGCGCAAGAGATGATCGACCACTTCATCATGAAGCTACGTATGGTGCGCTTCCTTCGCACGCCTGATTACGACTCGCTGTTCTCTGGCGACCCAATCTGGGCAACAGAAGCGATGGCAGGAATGGGGGTTGACGGCCGCACATTGGTAAGTAAAACCACGTACCGTTACTTGCATACGTTACATACCATGGGCCCAGCACCAGAGCCTAACATGACCATTCTTTGGTCTGAGCAACTGCCTATCACCTTTAAGAAATATGCAGCAAAAATCTCTATTGAGACATCGTCAGTCCAGTACGAAAATGATGATTTGATGCGTGCTGATTTCAATAACGATGACTATGCGATTGCGTGTTGTGTCAGCCCACAGATCGTCGGCAAAGACATGCAGTTCTTCGGGGCGCGTGCAAACTTGGCAAAAGCGCTGCTTTATACCATCAACGGTGGTATTGATGAAAAATCAAAAGTACAGGTTGGCCCTCAAATACCTGCAATTTCAGATGACGTACTTAATTTCGATAGTCTAATACCACGATTTGATGAAATGCTTGATTGGTTAGCAACACAATATGTGACCGCTCTGAACATCATTCACTACTCTCACGACCGTTATAGCTATGAAGCGTCGCTAATGGCGCTGATGGATCGTGACGTCCGTCGTACCATGGCGTGTGGAATCGCGGGGCTTTCTGTTGTGGCCGATTCATTGGCAGCTATCAAGTTTGCTAAAGTCACTCCAATTCGTGACGAAGATGGTATTGCTATCGATTTCAACATTGAAGGTGACTATCCGAAATTCGGTAACAACGACGAACGTGTGGATGACATTGCCTGCGATCTTGTTGAACGCTTCATGAAGAAGATTCAGAAGATGAGCATGTATCGCGAAGCGGTTCCAACCCAATCGATCCTGACTATCACTTCTAACGTTGTTTATGGTAAGAAAACGGGTAATACGCCAGATGGTCGTCGTGCCGGTATGCCTTTCGGCCCAGGAGCAAATCCAGTTCATGGTCGTGACCAAAACGGGGCTGTCGCGTCATTAACATCGGTTTCGAAACTACCGTTTGCTTTCGCGAAAGACGGGATCTCGTACACTTTCTCCATCGTGCCAAATGCACTGGGTAAAGATATGGATACCCAAAAACAAAATCTGGCAGCCTTAATGGATGGTTATTTCCACCACGAAGGCGGTAAAAATGGAGTTGATGTGGAAGGTGGTCAACACCTGAACGTAAACGTGATGAATCGTGAGATGTTGCTTGATGCGGTTGAGCATCCAGAGAAATATCCTCAACTGACTATTCGAGTATCTGGTTATGCAGTTCGTTTTAACTCGTTAACCAAAGAACAGCAGCAAGACGTTATAACTCGCACTTTTACAGATAAGATGTAATACAGCCCAAAAGAGTTACGTCCATATATAAACGCTGATTAAACATTTAGTCATAAGAAAAACGCCTGCACAAAAATCATGTGCCGGCGTTCGTATATATATAAAATTATTCCAACGGTATTTACGTACTGCAAATTTGCTAAATTCTTTGCAATTTATGCTAAGTTATTTAGCAAACATCAAAATAAGCCTAATGAATTAACGTAGTTTAACCGCTGTACCGTAGGCAAGAATTTCTGAAGCACCTTGCATGATTGCACTTGTTGTAAACCTAAGATTTACGATTGCATCAGCGCCTTGCGATTGTGCATCGGCAATTGCACGGTTTAAGGCTTCTTCACGAGCTTCTGTGAGCATTTCAGTATAGCCGCGAATTTCACCACCAAAGATAGTTTTAAAACCTGCCATAATGTCTCGACCTACGTGCTTAGATTGCACAACATTACCCGTAACAACACCCAATGTTTCTGTAATTTCTCGTCCAATAATGTCTGACGTTGTAACACATAACATAATGATTTCCTTTTTTGTTATTCGAATGTTTACAGGGGCATTGCATACAAGCATAAAGCTGGCTGATTATCTGGTTCTTCAACTGTACTTTCAAAGTCGAGCCCCAACTTTTCTAACAGCGCTATAGAGCGCTTATTATCAGCGGTAGTAATCGCAACTAACCGTTCAATCTTCAGGATATTTTTAGCATAGGATTTTAGCGCGACACCCGCTTCATACGCATACCCTTTACCTTCAAATTCAGGTAAAAAACCGTAGCCAATATCGATGTCATTAAGAGAGTCACGCTTTATTAAGCCACTAATACCTAATGCCGTCTTGTCCGATTTTAGTTCAACCATATACAAGCCCATACCAATGCGCTCATACATATTTAATGCACCCGTCAGTAAGTATTTACGAGCATCGTCTATTGTTTGTAAATTCTTATCACCCACAAACTGTAAGAATGAATCGGTGTTATAAAGCCTATAAATAAACTCAGCATCATCTTCTGTTAACCAGCGAATCGTTAATCGTTCTGTTTCTATGATATTCAAATGGGCTCCTCACTCTTTCATCATTCTTAGGGGCATTGCCATAGCATAAACCAGTATGCTCGCAAAATTGTTTACTCACAATCGAATCAATAATTACACTATGATTTTCCCTTATATTAAAAGGATTACGTTTAACGCAACCCTTTTGGCTCGACATCAGAAAATGGCTATTAAATTTGACTAGCAGAGACAGTTATTTAATTTCTGCTAAAAATTCAACAAAACGTGCCCAAGATTTTTGATCGGCTGCTGCTTGATAACGATCGGAACCTTCAACAGTAAAGCCGTGTGGTGCACCACTGTATACAATCATTTCGCTGTCGACATTACTGGCTTCAAGGGCTGTAGAAAGATCTGCAAAATCAGCCATGGTTACAGAGGTATCACCACCACCATGAAACACAAGTACCTTTCCTTTTGTTTTCGCGTAGTCAGCCCCTTCTGGTGTTTTTAATCCGCCATGGAAGGTGACATATGCTTTCATACCTGCACCACTGCGAGCCATTTCAAGTACTGCTGCCCCGCCAAAACAATAGCCCATTGCAACGGTATTATCGGCTTTTGCACCCAATGATGCGGCTTTCTCTAATGCACCATCAAGCAAGCCCAACATTTTTTCTTTATCTTGATATAAAGCGCCTGTTAGCTTTTTCTTTTCTTCTGTTTCTGTGGGGCGTACATCTTTACCAAAGAGATCAGCTGCAAACACCGCATAGCCTTCATCAGTTAGCATACCTACGCGCTTTTTTTCATAGGCGGTAAGTCCATCCCAGTCATGAACCATTAAGATTAAAGGCGCACCTTTTCTTGGGGCCATATAAAAGCCTTCATATTCTTCGCCATTGACTTGATAGCTTACGGATTCTCCTTGTGAAGCAAGCACAGACGTTGATACAAACAATGTTGATAAAAACAATAATGTTACTAGCAGCTTCTTCATCTCATTATCCTTTCACTTATGGGCGACAAGTCGTTTTAGTGTAGTTCACGCGATAAAACCAGAGCTTCTACGTTGGCGTCATGACCTATAAAGTACATATACCACAACACGATTAACTATAATTTAAACACCGACAAACACCCGCAAATAATTACCAATAAAGAGGTAAAAAAAATACCACTTTGTAAATAGGAATATAACTAGTTATTAATACCAAACTTCAACCTTGATATTTATATAAGGCTAGATTGTTATAATTAATCTTAATGCTGAGCTTGATCAATAACGCTATCAATACAATACTTCAAACAATAAATATAATAATTAATAAGCTAGGTTGCTGTGTTGTATAAATATATAATTATTACATTACTCGTATTGATGAACAGCCCATCGATGGCCTCATCAACGCTGCCCGTTATTGTACAAACACCTAAATACAGCATCACCGCAGAACCCACTGAATTTCCTATTGTTTTAAATAAAATTCACTCTTGGATTATTCATATCGATGACACAACAGGGCAACCTGTTCAAGGGTTAGAGTTTCAAATAAAGGGAGGGATGCCCGCCCATCAGCATGGCTTACCGACGCAACCTCTGCTAATTAATGAACCGAAGCCCGGAGAATACATTGTTGATGGCATAAAGTTTAATATGTATGGGGCGTGGATAATCGAATTAATTGATTTAAACCCCAATTCAAAATTCCATCAAAAAATAGAATTTGATCTGGATCATACTAATGCTAAATAAAGCAATGGTGATTGTAGGCTCAGCTATAACAGTGTTATTAATTTATTTAATAACCTATAACCCAGCGCCTGTAATAACAATTTGGACTGATGAGGAATTAGCCATACTTCGCAGCTTGCGCCTTCCAAGTAAATGGGAAATAAATGATCCGTCTAATAACTATTTACTCAATCCGCAGGCTGCATTACTTGGTAAGTTACTCTTTTCTGATACTCAACTGAGCCGCTATCAACAAATCGCCTGTGCGAGCTGCCACCAGCCAGAGCACTATTTCACCCTAGCGGCCAATAGCGATATCTCGTTAGATAAACAAGTACCAACATTGCTGGGTATTGCTAGCTTCAACTGGTTTATGCTGGATGGCAGTGCTGATAGCCTATGGGCACAAGCATTAAAACCACTAGAAAATCATATTGAACATGGCGGCACTCGTACGCAATATGTGCAATACGTGTTAAATCGATATCCACAACTTTACCAGACTGTTTTCGGTAGCCTCCCTGCCCTGCTTATGAATACCATTTTACCAGAGCAGGCCTCTCCGACCAGCCAATACGTAGAAGAACAAAAGAACTGGCAGTGGCTAGGCATTCAAATACAAACGGAAATCAACCGTGTTTACGCAAATATAGGGAAATCATTAGCCGCTTATCAAGCAACCCTATGGCCAAGAGATACTCGGTTCGATCGCTATATCGATCAAGTCACCGAACCATCCAGATCGCCCGATATCGGCGGAAAGCCGTTATTAAGCGAAAACGAAATTGCAGGGCTTAAACTGTTTATCAGCGAACAAGGGCAATGTATTCGTTGCCATAACGGCGCACTCTTCTCGAATGGTGACTTTCACGCGACAACGGTTCCGACGCCTCACCTTTCCGCCCAGAAAGGACGATTTACGGGAGTCGAGCATGCTCTCAAAGACCCATTTAATTGCCTTGGTTACTATAGCGATAGCGAATCAGCACAATGTAAAGAGCTGATTTTTATCAAAAGAGCCAGTGACGAACTAAAGGGCGCTATAAAAGTACCGAGTTTGAGGAACATTGCCGATACCGCCCCTTATATGCATGCAGGACAATTCAGCACACTCACAGAAGTACTCCACTATTACAATCGGGCAGCCACGCCATTCGGGACACATTCAGATTTAGCACCGTTGAAATTATTACCTTACCAACTCAACCAGCTCGAAGTATTTCTTTTAACGTTGTCAGAAGAAAACATCGACGAGCCAACAAGATAATCACAGGTTAGCCCTTTGGAAGAACAGATAATGAACAGAATACAACGAATACGCGCTAAACAATGGCTCTGCATCGTAGCTTCTTTTCCTGCGCTTTGTTTTAGTCAATTTAGCCATGCTCACGTAAGGTGGTTTATTGCAGATGGCACCAATCCAGAGACAAGCCTCCCTTTCGATACCATCTCTTTTGCTATTGTTATCACAACACTCAGCCTTTTTTTGTTTGCAACGATGATCACATACGCTCCCATACTGCCTAACAAACTAAAAGCAGGGCTAACTCAACCTATTGTCACACCACACCCTTGGATATGGTACTTCTTGGTACTCGTCATTAATTGTTATCTTGCAGTTAACCTGTTACTGGGGGAGTTTCTTGCTCCAAACCTCTACTTATCACCTCAACTTGCGTTGTATGGCGTTATCATTCAGGCGTCGGCAATCGTGCTAATGGCTGTATCGGTCAGCCTAACAGGCGTCGCGATTGCACTAACATCACTCGCTCTATTCATTTTCTTTCCTTTTTTTATCGCGTTTGATTACCTCTTTGAATTCTTATTTGTTGGTCTGTCGCTTATCTTCATTGGCCCCAGCTTAAACAATAATGACTACCGCCTATGCAAGTATTGGAATCAAGACAAAGAACAATGGCGCAGAATCGCAGTCCATCTAGTCCGTATAGGGCTAGGGCTCCAATTACTAGAATTAGGTATCCACAATAAGTTAATGCTTCCAGGTATGGCATTGGCTTTCATCAACCAAAACGACTATTACAATTTCTTCCCGCTGCTTAGCCTCCCACAAATTAGTAATCTGCATTTTGTTGTTTTTGTCGGTATCAGCGAAGTCATTCTTGGACTAATACTTATAGTCAACCTTGCCAACCGGATCATATACGGTCTGTTGCTGGCTATATTTATGACAACCTTTTTACTTTCGGGATTAGAAGAGCTTGTCGGTCACATGCCGATTATAACGATCCTCTTTATTTTGTTTCTCGAAGCTGGGAGACAAAAACCAGCTTGATCAGTAAAGAAGAATGCCAACCCCACTAATTATCTCTATTTTTCAAACAGATGATGTGAAAACGCCAACAATTACGTTGGCGTTTTCAATACTAAACAGAACTGTAAAATCTCACATTAAGACAGCATGATTAAAGCAGAGGCACCCACGCTAATTACGCCACTTCTTGCATCTCGTTTTTATTAAACATCAACTCAAGTTTGGTGCCTTGTTCGAATAAACGCTCTGATGAACGGTTCAGCATATCAACAATAATGCTTGGCGTTGGTGCAACGTTTGGTTGTTGTGTTTCATCTTGAGAAAGCACAACCTGATAACGAATCACATTGCCTAATAATTGATGGCTAACCACATTCGCTAATACCGGGGCTGAAATATGCTCACCATACTGACGACCCGCTTCACGTACATAGATAGATTCTGGTCTAATTGCGAGTTTTCCATTAATCGACATACCGAAAATATCGTGCACTTGTTTTGCACCCAGTAAATTGTAATTTCCCATAAAACTGGCTACAAATTCACTCGCGGGCTGGGTATATATTTCTTCCGCTGTGCCGCTTTGTACAATCTCACCTTTATTCATCAAGAAGATACGATCTGACATCGTTAAGGCTTCTTCTTGATCGTGGGTAACAAAAATAGTGGTTAGGTTCATCTCTTTTTGAATGGTTCGGATTTGCTCACGTAAGTGCTTACGAATACGTGCATCCAATGCTGATAAAGGCTCATCCAATAGTAGAATTCTGGGTTTAACCACCAATGCGCGCGCTAAAGCAACACGCTGGCGTTGCCCACCAGACAATTGATGAGGATAATATTGCTCACGCCCATTTAGCTCAACCAACTCAATCACTTTGTCTACTTGCTGTTTTAAATCAGCCGCTGACACTTTCTGCATTTTCAAGCCAAATGCAATATTGTCCCATACGGTCATATTGGGAAATAACGCATAGCTCTGAAACACCATACCAATGCCACGCGTTTGCGGCGCTGCATGGGTAATATCTTCACCTTTAACAATGATATTACCGTTATCAACATCATTCAGGCCAGCAATACAACGTAATAGTGTCGATTTACCGCAACCACTCGGGCCAAGCAAAGTAACAAACTCACCCTGTTTAATCGTCAAGTTAATACCTTCAAACACAGTATTTTGACCAAAGCGTTTACTTAAATTTGAAACTTCAACGTAATTCATGGTTCAATTTTCCCTGTGTTCTAACGGCTAAAGCGCGTTGCTAACCACGTTAGAAATAACGTGAAAAAGAAATAAGACATCACCAACGCAGAGGTAAAGTGACCACTGGTTTGGCGCATGTTGTAGAGATAAACCTGTAAGGTTTCAAAGCGCGTTCCGACCAATATATTGGCGAAAACAAATTCCCCAAGTAGAAAAGAGAACGATAAAAACAACGACGCTAACAACCCTTTACGAATATTGGGCAATACAATCGAGACAAAGGCACGGGGTGTGCTTGCCCCCAGTAAATGAGCTGCATCCATCAAATCACGCAAATTGATCCCTTGCAGGCTGTTTGCTAGGGCGCGATACATAAACGGTAATGCAATGGTGAAATACGTACCAATTAACACCCATGGTGTACCCACGATCGGAATTGGACCATCAGCATAGAGCTGTAATAACCCCACCGAAGATACAACCGGTGGTACGGCAAATGGCAGTAATATCAGTAAATTCATCCAACTATCTAATCGTGGGAAATAATAAAACACCACAAAAATAGTCGGAATAATTAATGCGCAACTCACCGCTAACGAAATAAAGCAGAGCAATAATGAGCGACCAAACGCTGCTAGAAATCGAGGGTCTTGCCACAGTTGTAGATACCAATCAAACGTAAAGCCATCAGGAGTAATGGTTGCACCCCATCGTTGGGCTAGTGAATACACTAACGTCGCAATAACAGGAATGGCAAGTAGCGAAACTAAGCCATATACCACTGTTTTATGATAGGTCGTCGCACTCATTTTTAAATTAACGTTTTGCATGGTAGCTCCTTTTCAGCAACCATTGATTTATCGCTGTTACGAAGCCCAGAATGATCATCAGTAACACCGATAATGCCGCGGCTAAGTTAGGTTCAAGGAACAAATCACCCGATACTAAACTCGCGATACGAATTGTCACTAAGTTGTAATTACCCGTTGTTAACGCATAAGCGCTGGCATACGCCCCCATCGCGTTAGCAATTAGAATAATCAACGTACCCAGTAATGCTGGCGATAACACAGGTAAAGCGATGTGTAACCAATAGCGCCATTTATTCGCGCCCAATAACGCCGCCGCTTCTTCCCAATCATTACGCAGGGCATCAAAGGCGGGGTACAGCAACAGCATGGCTAGAGGAATTTGGAAATAAATATAAATAAACGTTAAGCCCGTTTTAGAGTACAAATTGAAATCGTCAATCCAACCCCATTGCTTTAACAGCAAGGTAATGGCGCCGTTAAAACCAAGAATAATCACGAAAGCAAATGCCAGCGGCACCCCGCTGAAGTTGCTCGCCATATTCGTAAAGGCCACTACCCAATCTCGTATTTTACAATCCACCCGTCGTAACGATGCAACACCAATCGTCGCAATGGCTAGGCCCACCACGCTCGACCACATCGCAATCGACATGCTGTTACCAAAAGACTGCAATAAAAAATCAGACTCAAAAATTTCATGGTAGTGTTCAACCGACCACGATTCATCGTAAATAAAACTGTTAACGAATACCCATATCATTGGCGCAAGTTGGAAGAAGAAAAATACCACACTGAATGGCAGCAATAATAACGCCGGACGCCAGTGCTTATAGTGCGATTTATACCGCGGTTTAAACAGTGGCTTAAAGCGTGATGCCACCTGAACAGTACTAACGGTTGCACCATTGCTTGGCTTCTTGGCAGAAGAAGCCGTTGAGATTAATTCACTCATTTTGACCCTGCTAATAACATCTTACAGCTGGCTTTATCGTGATGTTCTATACCCAATAAATCACACACTAAACCACAAATTTCAGTCTGTTTCGGAGGCTCAATATTTTCGACAACATTACGGTGTGCAAACTGGCTTCCTATTACAAACATCGGTACTTCACGCTCTTCTGCTAATACACCACCATGGCTACGGTCGTTATTCATACCATGATCGCTGGTTACAATAATTTGATAACCTTGATCTATCCATTGCGGAACAAAACGCGACAAATAAATGTCTGCATAACGCGCTGAATTACGATATTGCGATGAATCCAAACCAAACTTATGCCCGGTATCATCAATGTTCATCGGATGAATCAAGAGAAAATTAGGATTGTACTGACGGCGCAAATACTCGGCGTCCAAAAACAAATGCTCGTCGGGGTAATGATCTGAATGGTAAAAACAGCCATGCTGAATATTAAACGTTTCATCATTTGTTACGCGGTCACGAATAGCATCATACGGTGCTCGGTTATACAGTTCACTCATCCAGTGATAAGCCGCTGCCGCTGTAATTAATCCAGCGTCTTTCGCTAAGCTAAATACACTACTATGATGAGATAAACGCACGACTTCGTTATTCACAATACCGCTTTCAACAGGACGCTTACCCGTTAAAATACACTCATATAACGGGCGTGACATAGATGGTAGCTGTGCCTGTACTTTATACAACGTGGCTTGATGGGTTTCGATTAAACCGTTTAGGTAGCCCATGCAATCATGAGCTACCTGATAGTTCAGTCCATCAAGCACAACAAGAATCACCTTATTGCGCATATCAACCTCTTACTGCATGTGAATTAGAACGTTTTCTTGCCATTGGCGCGGCAATTTGCGGGCTGTTTTTTCCCAACGCTCAAAGTCTGAAATTGGCTTTGCATTAGCATATTGTTCGTTAGGCAATAACTTGGCTTTCACATCATCAGGCAAAGTGATTGATGAACGGATAGGACGCGCATAGCCACGTGCTAAGTTAATCTGTCCTTCATCACTCAGAATATATTCACGTGCCAACTTGGCAGCATTAGGGTTTTTCGCAAACTTATTGATGATCGTGGTGTAGCCCGAGATAACGGAGCCATCAGAAGGAATAACAACCGTAAAGCGAGAACGGTCGATTTGGTCACGGTAGTTCAAGGCATTGAAATCCCACATTATACCCACTTCAACTTCACCTTTTTCAAGGTTAGCGATACTTGGGTCATTCAGTGATAAACGGCCTTGCTTTGCCAGCTCACCAAATAGCTGTAGTGCGGGTTTAATGTCTTGCTCATTACCACCTTTCGCAAAGGCTGCCGCTAATACTGCATTGTTTGCTTGCGCTGCAACACCTACGTCACCCACGGTGACGCGATATTGCCCTTTCACTAAATCATCCCAGCTTTTAGGGGCATCTTTAACGAGGTTATTATTGATAATGAAAGCGATTGTGCCTGTATATGCAAGCATCCAATGGCCATCTTTATCTTTCGCCCAATCTGGAATGTCTGCCCAAGTAGTCGGTTTATAAGGTTGAGTTACCCCTTTCTTCACAGCTACTCGACCGAAGGCAAAGCCCACATCGCCAATATCTGCGGTCGCATTTTTTCTCTCAGCAGCGAACTTCGCAATTTCTTGTGCCGAGCTCATGTCTGTATCTTGGTGTTTCAAACCATAGGTTGATGCCATATCAGCCCAAGTATCTTTCCAGTTTGCCCAGCCATCAGGCATACCGACACTATAAACTTGCCCTTCTTTTTGAGCCGCTTTAATTAATTGTTCAACATTGGGTTGAGCTTGTGCAGCCGTGCTTACTGTAAGAGCAGCAAAAGTAAGGCCAGCAATAAGTTGTTTCATTGGTTTCCATCCTCTGGACTAGGTCAGTTTTGTTGAGGTGGATATTAGAGGGCATTTATGACAGTGCTGATTCACACTGATGACAGTTATGAAAAGAAAATATGACGTTTAGATGACGGGGACTCATATTCACAGATACATTATGGGTAGCTTAGGTACAGATATAGATTGGAAGATTATTGATTGTGAATGCGAGCATTGGCGGCACGATGCCGTGATGATTTGTATTGATAGTGCCAGTAATATCTAGCTTTACATAATTAACATTTACTTCAGTAAGCACAGTTGATAGCTAGTTGCTATCAACGCGCAAACATAAACTATGTCATCAATACTAAAGCTTACGCTAAAATCAGAAATGGAAAACCAATCCATAATACCGTTGCCATTGAAAACCAAATAATATACGTCACTTTAAACGACATGCTGAGCCTTACTATTGTTACTATCTATAGAAGTAGATTACGCGAGTAAACCAACAAGAAAAATTCAATAATGTTTAAAGAGACAATCATGAATATTGAATAAAAACAGTGGGAAATGTGAAGAAATTACGCGGGAATGTATGATGGATAATTTGTCTATTTGAGGCATTTTCACTCCTTCCATTGTAGAATGAAGTCATAATAGCTTGCACTTTATTTTTTACTGATTGCATATTTCACGCTGATATTTTAAAAGGCTAAAACCCATGACTCAAGCACAACACCCAATAATCAAAGTTTTCAAAATACTGCACATCATTGGATTAGTTCTATTTATTGCTGGCACGATAAGTCTTTTCATGACAGATATTGGGCAGAATGTAACAGGTATGGTCGTGATCAGTAGTTTGATTGGTTTAGGCTTAGTACTAATTTCCCCTTTTCCTATTGCTTTGGTTTTCCAGTGGGCAAATAACAATAAATAAAACACAAAAAACGAGCGGATAAGCACATCCGCTACATGACTATCGCGTGTATTAAATTCATATAACAACACATATCTCAATGTCTAAACAAAACGGTATAGATTGCTACCCCAACTCAAACGTCGTAATACCAAAGATTTTATTATTATCAATATTGGGTAACCCTTTTTGATACATTCTCATGGTGGCGAATACAACACTCATCTTTTCTTGCTCAGCTATTTTGACCGCTTCTTGATTAATTTCAGGTACATCGAGTAATACTGTTTCCCCTTCGATATCGACCTGAACCGCGTTTAATAACTGTTGGGCTATCTCGGCATTATCAGCAAATAAAGGACCAATTTTGTACCCTTCAAGGCAACAACGCCTGACAACATATCCCTTAATTTTACCATCTGCAGTGTAGAACAATGATTTTGCCTGAGGTTGTGTAATCCAATGCGTTAAAAAGTTGTTTCTTGGTGCAGGAAAGCACTGACGGTCATAAACGAAAACCTGCTGTAAATCATCATTCGTAATAGGTTTGGTATAGATAGGATTAAATAATTTTGCCGATGCCGTAAATTGATAACGGCGATTTTCATAAAAGGGAACATAACCTATGCGCTGATAAATCTTCACGTTTTCTAATACACCATCTATACCGATATTGCGGTCACCACAATATGCTAGGCGATGTTTTGTTAACGCTAATCCATAACCCTTGCCGCGATACTCTGGGGAGACAATATATAACCCACAGAAAGCAAATTGATCATCATAAATAACCGCACTGCCTACCGCGATGATTTGATCATCAAGCTCACCAACAAAAAAACCATTGGGATCAGCATGATAAAAGGTCGAAGCATCATTTATCCCTGGATTCCACCCTTCTTTTCCTGCCCAATTAACCGCAAGCTCGACGTCATCTGCTGTCATGGTTCGAATAATGAACTTATTATGATTGAACTGGTTCTTAACGAATCTGCTATTAATGTTGTTGTTGTCAGCCATATTTAACCTCACTGTTATGCAGAAGCCTTTTTGCTATCAGTAATAACTATATACCTCATGCCGAACCATAACGAGATTGCAAGAAAACAGCGCCAAATAAAGAACTATCTGTATGACCAGAAGGAAATAAACTCACTTTAAAAATACGCCACGTACGCATAATATTATCTATTTATCATAAATATAGAAAATATTTCTATATTTTACTTAAAGGTGGAATATTTTTCTAAATACATTCTTATAAGCCTGCATCTTAGTAAGTTATTCCCCAGTGAAGCACGTATATTACCCACATGTTTACTGCAAGCCACAATATTAAACCACTATAAAAACAAGGCTATACGTCAGCGTAGCTGAGAATTAAAACGGATATTAACTATGAATAAGAAACACCTTCCACTGCTATTATTTTGCTCTGTATGCTTTATTTGGGGAACCACGTGGTTAGCTATGGAGATCGCTGTCGATACTATTCCACCCATTTTTGCAACGGGTTTACGCTTTCTGATTGCGTCACCCATTTTAGTTTTGCTGTCGAAGATCTTTAATCAACCACTGCTTTTTCCGAAAGGTAAAAATAAATGGATCGCCATTGTGGCTGTGTTCTATTTCGCGATTCCTTTCACCTTAATGATTGCGGGTGAAATGTACATTTCATCAGGATTAGCCTCGATTATTTTCGCTAACATGCCCATTGCAGTGATGATCACATCAACCCTATTTTTGGGTTTGCGTCTTGCCATTCATCAATTTATTGGACTTTTTATTGCGGTGATCAGCCTCTTCATTATTCTATCGAACGAGTTAGGGATCGGAGGTGATAATTTACTGATTGGCTCTGGGGCATTGGGACTCGCAGTTGCTATTCACGCTGTAATGTATGTGATGGTGCAGAAGCACTGTAAAGATATTCAAGTCATTACCTACAACGCATTACCCAGCTTCGTGGCTGCTATCTTGTTATTTATCACCTCATCAGCATTTGAAAATATAGACGTACAGGCTTTCTCTTCATCATCACTAATGGCAGTAGGCTATTTAGGTATCTTCGCCAGTGTGGGCGGTATTGTGGCGTACTTTAAACTTGGGCAGATTTCGACACCCTTTACGGCATCAATCTGTTTCCTCATTTTCCCGTTGGTTGCTTTAGCACTTTCTGCTGCGACATCTGACACTGTTATTTCAGAACAATCGCTCTTAATGTTATTGCCTTTACTAAGCGGAATCTTACTGACTAAAGTACCGTTAAGGAAATTTAAAGCAACCCGTAAGCTGGTCACCAGTGCTTAATAGACCAGAGTTCTAATAAAAATGCTCTGATATCACTGTATATCAGAGCATTCGAACGATTCGGTATCTTACATATGGCGACATTAATACCTATCACAAATTTCCTTCTCGCAATCAAACAAGTCATCACTCATTTTGTAAAACATATCTGTCCCTATTTAGTTCAATAACCACTTATCAATAGACATCATAAAGTTAACAAATAACCATGGCGTTAAATAATATTTAACCACCATTTAAATATTATAAGTTTTTCTTAAACACCAAAGTACCTTAGTATCCACTCCGTTCAGAAACTAAGGATATATCCATGAAGTATTTAAGCGGATTACTTATAACGTTTGTTATGGGTATCGTATCGTTCCAACTTGCAGATCTTCAATTCTGCAAAGACTACCAATTAAGCCCTCTCGTTATCTGTATCGTTCTTGGGATGATCATCGGTAATGTCTTCCAAAAATCAATCCCGCAGGGCAGCCAGATTGGCATCAAATTCAGTCAACAGAAGCTTCTACGTCTTGGTATTATCCTTTATGGCTTCTTCATTACTTTTCAGCAGATTATTGCTGTCGGTATGACAGGCTTGATTGTTGATGTAATCATTATTGCCACAACCTTCATTGGCGGTTCGTGGCTAGGCATGAAAGTTCTTGGTCTAGATAAAGAAACAAGTATGTTAACTTCGGCTGGCTCTGCAATATGTGGCGCAGCAGCAATACTCGCTGCTGAACCCATTGTGAAGTCTAAGCCACACCAAACAGCAGTAGCAGTAGCAACAGTAGTAATTTTCGGAACGATTGCTATGTTCCTGTTCCCTGTGATTTACACAAGCTTTGGCATCGATGCTCAGACGATGGGTATATTCACTGGCGCAACGATTCACGAAGTTGCTCAAGTTGTCGCTGCTGGTAACACTATGGGTCAAGATGTTGGGGTGACATCTGTAATCGTTAAGCTAACTCGCGTTATGTTGCTTGCGCCATTCTTAATTGGCCTAAGCGTATATCTATCCAAGTCAGATAAAAACTCTGGCGAGGAAAAGGCTAAGATTACAATCCCTTGGTTTGCTGTGTTCTTTGTCGTGATTGCAGGTATTAACTCTTTTGACCTAATACCACAAGAAGTAGTGTCTGTACTAACCAAAGCCTCTGTGTTCTTCCTTACTATGGCTATGGGTGCTTTAGGCATCGATACCAATATCGCAAAGATTCGTGGCGTAGGTATTAAACCAATCCTACTCGCGGCTATCTTGTTTGCTTGGCTTATCTTTGGTGGCTACGGTATTACCGTTGGCGTTCAAAGTATCTTTAACTAATTTGGAGTAAAAAAACATGCACTATAAACACGTAATGTTAGCCGTTGGTTTGGATATGGACGCTAGCTCTTTAGTATACAAAGCAGAAGAAATAGCAGTATCGAATGGTGCGAAGTTAAGCATAATTCATGTAGACATGGATATTGCCAGCTTTTATGACGGTATTCTAAGTGTTGACTTAAGTGAGCATGAAGATGCAGTCCATCATAATTCAGTTGCCATGATGAGGAAGCTACTTGATGGCTTAAGTACTCCAATTCATAAGCACCTGCTTTACTCTGGCACCATAGAAGATGAGGTTTATCGTGGTGTGATTGAAAATAACGTTGACCTATTAGTAATGGGTCATCACAAATCAAACATGCTGACCCAAATGTTTTTATCTCCATCTGAACCATTAGTACGAGCAATGCCTTGTGACTTGTTACTACTAAAACTTTAATTCACGAGTTGCTGCCTCTTCCTGTCTTTTAATCGGCAGTCCTACTATCGGGGGCAGTGACTCACCACCGAGTTAGTTGCAATCTCTGAACACTTTTGCAGCAAACAGTAGCCGTCCATAAGGGCGGCTTCTTTAATTTCATCGGTAATACCAACCTAAATAAGTTGAGAACAAAAATGATGTTAGGTCAAGCAAAGCAAACTCACCCCCACACGATTAAAGAAATTGACGAACTTAAGTACGGATTAAAAATTAGTTATACCAATGACGGTTTCTTTATGGCTGAATCAGAGCGTGTATCGTTTACATCGAATCAAGCTAACGTCTATCTTTCTGAGGTCATTGATATAGAAACTCGCGCCAAAGCATTCGCAATAAAAGACACCAATGGAAGAATATCATTTGATATTACGCGTGGTGACTTCGGCACTATCCGAAACACATTAAACCTAAGAGTTGTTAGTCTAGAGCTATCATAAAGGGCAGGTACATGATGATGGATGCAAAGCAAAAAACGTTAAAAGAAGATAGAGAAAGGCAGAAAGTATTAAAGCTACTTGCTGATACAAACAAAGCGATATATAACAAGAAATGGCAATCATGGCAGTGTCTACTAATACCGATATTATCAATTATGGGATGTTTAATGTTAGCCATAATATGGTCACTGATTTAATGAATAAAAGCGTAGGCTTCGTCAGCAACCACGATGAACCTTTTCGGATAAATTGATAACAATGCAATCTCTTGCAACAAAACGAATACGACAGCCTCGCTAAAATATTTGATAAAACCGTCACAAACTTTCAGTGGCTATCAGTCATAATGAAGCGCTAATATCTCTACTACGAACCTCTGTGGTGTAGGAAAATGCAAAACAATAGGTCAGTTAGCCTATTTGACGTAATCGGTATTTTACGTACCGAATGTTGAGGTGAACAGAAACAAACAGACCTCTCGGACATTCACTCGCATGATAACAGGGTGAATTTACGATGCGTTTAGAGTATGATTCAACAGTGTTTAAACACTTCTTATGTGACGTATATGCTTGAACTACCTGTAGTAACAGCCAAAAATTATATAATCGAATGTATTATTAATAGGGTTTATGCTGACGGACTTTTTTTACCAAATCAGAAAGAGCTGTCTGGAATTATTGGGGTTAGTCTTTGTACTTTAAGAAATGCCCTTAAAATGCTAGAAGCTGAAGGGTGGATAAAAATAGAACACGGCAAGGGTACACTTGTTCTCCCCTTTATGTCATACGCGACCTTGATAACAGCAACATCTCGTATAGCGCATATGAAAGGTGATGAATTAAGTAAAAAGATATATCAAGATGCATCGGATATAAAACTGCGCCTTGAGCAAAAAATAGACCATTGTAATCTTGTACATCAACTCTTCTTGAATGATTTAAAGAAAATAACATCGGCGCTTAATGTGGACTCTTAAAGGATGTATTGGAGCAAGTATGGGTAAATGACTTTAGACAGTATGGGTAGATACTTTCTGAATCGCATAATGATGACATTGGTTAAACTGAGCAAACGCTTGAAGCTTTTCCTCTAAAGCAGTCATAAAAGTTTCTTTTTCATTCACTGACGGTTCAATGAATAAGTGAATCACATTGAGTATGTTGGTTTGTTTATCAACCTTACAATCCGCCCTCGCAACTAACTTCCCATTCCACAAAACCGGTAAACAAAAATAACCAAACTGACGTTTGGCGGCAGGGACATAACATTCAAGAAAATATTTAAAGTTAAAAATAGATTGTGTTCGCTTTCGCTGAATAAGCAAGTTGTCGAATGGAGACAGAATGTGAACTTGTTTTTTATTTAGTCGCTTGTCGAGTAAAAATAAGGCATCACAGCAAGCAAAATAAACAGACTCATTAATGATTACTTTTTTGATATCGCCACTTTCAAGTAACATATTCAACGCTTGGCTAGCCAGCGTTTTAATATTTTTAAGTAGGTAGGTAATTTCAGCTAGGTTTCCGAAGCCATGAGCTCTTAAGTAACTCAATACTAAAAATTGCCCATACTCTTGCTCTGTAGGTATTGAGGTATCTACATCATTTGGTAATACTCGCTGCGTTAAGTCATAGACCTTATGAAAATTTTTACGCTCAGCGATCATGAGATCCCCCTGCATGAATAAAGTTTCTAAGGCTTGTTTAGTTGGTTTACTGCCCCACCCACTCGTTTTATGACTTTTAGAGACAAAGTCTTTCGCCATTAATGGGCCTTCACTCTCTATTCGCTTAAGAACATCTGCCATCAGTTTGTGATCTTTCTTATACCAATGGCTTTGTTGACCCAATTTGAACGCCGTCTTACGAGGTAGGCTAAATCGATAATCCTTCATTGGCAGGTAAGAGGCAGCATGCGACCAATACTCAAATACTTTTTTGTCTGCAACGAGCTGATCAAGGTGAGCAACCTGATATCTGGGGTTTCGACTCCAAAGTGTATGGTGATGTGCGCGTTGAACGACTGATATGGTATCTATCTGCACATAACCTAAGCGCTCAAAAACGTTTAAGGTTTCTGAATACGCGCTACCTTTTAGCGACTTTGTTGAAATACATTGTGAAAGCAACACAAGCTTTCTCGCCTGAGGTAAAGAGAGTGCTCTCATATTGCATTTCCTCATGAGTTAGGATTGCCACTAATAACTCTTCAGCCGGATTACCCAGTAGTATAGATGCCATTGGTTGAAAGAAATGTGGCTTAAAACGCAAAGCAGCCAAGTGTGCAGTAAACGAAGCATTTGGGATTCCCTGCTGATTTAAAACTGCATCAGCAACCTCTCCCCGTAAGAGTCTGGTAGCATAGTGAGGTGATCTCAGATCGTTGAATTCAATGTTAAGCCAAGGGAGAGTTATGAGCATATCTGAAATAATTTCGATAACTGCAATTGTTGTTGCTCTAATAACATTTATTGGAACAAATATTTGGAATTACAAAAACCATAAGAAAGACTTAAAAAAGGATACTCTTCTTAGTATCTCTGGTGCTCTTAATAGGCAGACTCAATTAATAATCAAAATGGCAGATTCCAATACGGAACAATCGGAAATAAACAAAATTCTGTCAGAAAATGAGTATATTTTTGGTCAAATGTATACAGCAGCAGATTCAGATACATCAAAGGCAGTTTTGGCTTACTTATCTGATTTAGCGGAAACGTTTTTTGAACTTGGTTTAAAAAAGCAAAACCCTGACAGCGACCAGATTGAAGTTTTTCTGTTCGCAATCGAAAAGCACTCAGAGCATATGAGGCAGATACCAAAGGTTATAGCTGTTCTAAAAAATGAGTTAGGTATCAAAGGCGGAGTCCTTGAGCTAGAGAATGCGATAAGCTCTGGTTGTGATCGTATAAACAAAAAAATATCTTCATTGCTTAATTAACCGTGATTGGCCTAATCTGGTAGCCTGAGGGTATCTAACCCTCAGCCCCTACACAACGGCATCATTTACGGTGATCATTAAATCACTTGGCTTCGTTGTCTTGTGCCAACTTGCCTCTGACCTACGCCTCATATGATGCTCTTGTTCATCAGTTCGCAGTTTTGCTAGCGACTTCCTTTAGATCATCCCTCACTTAAAAGCCCTTGCCATTCGCTAGTAGTTAACATTTAATATCAAACAGTTGAATATTAAGTGGTAATTTTCCTACAGAGGGCTTTCACCTCATTAGTTCATGGCCATGCTGAGCATACACAAATGTGTTAACACTATGCTTATAACATTCGGCATTTTGGGGTTAAAGTATAATAGTTTTTGAATGTGCACTGTTAGCATGTGTTATGTACTAAGGTAAATATGGAAATAGTCCTAGCAGATATCAGATATTTAAAAGCATTCGAAAGCTATGTTGATGAATGCGTCGATGATGGAATCGATGGTTATGAATCAGCCCTTGATAATTATCAGATTTATCTCAAGAAAAGGATAGCTTATTCAGAAGGTAACGAATTACCTGACGGTTGGCCCCCAACCTCAACATTTTTTTGTGTTCGAGGTATTGAGATTCTTGGTGCAATACGAGTTCGGCATGGTATTAATCCATATATCGAGAATGTAATCGGGCATATTGGCTATGAAACGAAACCTTCAGCCAGAGGCAAAGGTATCGCAAAGTTCATGTTGTCTTGGGTTCAAGACAATGTATTAACTGAAAATGCAATTATCACGTGTGATTCTACTAATGTAATATCACGTAAAGTAATAGAGAGTTGTGGTGCAATATACCTCAATCAATTCTACTCAGAAAAAGAGAATCGAGAAGTTCTCAGGTATCAAGTCGGGCGTACACAAAAAACATCACGTTGACGCGTTTAACTCCGCAGTTATGGTATGTGGTGTGCCTGGAGAATTCGTAGTGGTGCAACTTATGCTCAGCGGTAAATTTAAAGGCATTGTCAAAACTCGAGTGAATTTGGTGTAGAATTATATAGTCGTGAACTGCACAAAAGTTAGGTATGAATGAACAATAACCGAGAGATAATCGCGCTTCTACGCGAGCGTATTCCGTCGTTCGAATGCGTGCCAGGGTGCCACGATTGTTGCGGACCAGTAACGACGTCTTCGGAAGAAATGTCGCGCCTGCCAGTGAAAACGGACGCAGAACATGAAGCTGCATTAAATGAGTTTGATTGTGTACACCTAGGTCCTAAGGGTTGCACTGTGTACGGGGAACGACCATTGATCTGCCGATTGTTTGGCACAACACCGCGTATGCCCTGCCCAAATGGTTGTCGGCCAGAAGTGATGATTGACTTGAAAACCGAGCGTCAGATCCATCATTACATCAGGAACACACGACAAGTGTTGGTGTAGAACAGATAAGGATATGTGTCGCGAAGCCGACACATATCCGAAGTTTTGAACACAATATCTTTAGACTTTTTAATCTATTTATCAGGTGTAGATAAAAGTGGCCAGTGGTCAAAATAGATATGGTTTGCCTGCCAATCGACTTTTTCTTGGTTATCAACGAGTAGATATTTTGCAACTGTAAAGGCAAATTCAAAACTGACACCTAACCCTTTACCGCTAATAAACTGACCATCGACCACCACTTTTTGATCGAGAAACTGACCATCATCGAATTTCTTATCTAAACCTGCCCCTGTTGTATAATAGTGCCGCCCCAACAGTTGATGAGCTGCTAATACCTTGGCTCCGGATGAACATAAGGCACAGATATATTTATCTTCATTAATATGACGTTTGAGGAAATCAATCACCATAGGATTGGCTGACAGATTATCAGTACCTTTCGGTCCCCCTGGCATCATTACAGCGTCATACATCGTGTCGTAACAGTTTTTAAGAATATCATCAGCTGTAATACGTGTTTCAAAATAGGTATTCAACGCTGTCGTTTCCATGCATGACAACACCGTTACTTTAATATCTAATCGACGCATAATATCGATAAATACGACAGCTTCACCTTCTTCGAATCCATCAGCTAATAAAACAGCAACATGCTTCTCTGTCATCTTTAAACTCCTAGGCATTCACTAACTTACACGTTTCACGAACATTGTTTGCAATGGTTTCCCAATCGTTATCACGAATAGCTGCCGTTGGCGCAATCCAAGTACCACCGCAGGCAATAACCTGAGGAATCGCAAGATACTCCATCAAGTTTGTTGGTTTCACGCCACCTGTTGGCATCAACTGAATATTGCCGTATGGACCTGTTAGTGACTTCAACATATTGATCCCGCCAGACGCTTCTGCAGGGAAAAACTTTAGTGCGGTAACACCTAATTCCAACGCCTGCTCAACCTGACTAGGACTATTAACACCGGGAATAATTTTCACACCCTTTTCTAGGCAATATTTCACAGTTGTTGGGTTAAACCCAGGGCTAACAATAAAGTCAGCCCCCGCTTTCATCGCTAAATCAACCTGCGCAGGAGTCAGCACTGTACCTGCACATAAAATAAGATCAGGGAGTGCCTCGCGGATCAGGCGAATAGATTCGGCAGCCGCTGCACTGCGAAAGGTAATTTCTGCAGCTGGTAGGCCATTGTCACTGAGTACCTGCGCCAGCTTTACTGCATCTTTAGCATCTTCAATCTGGATAACTGGCATTACTCGTAATGCTCTTAATGTTTCAATCCACTGTTCATTCATTATCTTAGTCACTCATTAGTTCCGTTATATATCGAGTCTGTTCAACAGGGATAATTGCCCCTTTATGTTGAATAACCTGTGCAGCAAGCTTATTCCCCCAATAACAGCACTCTGCCATCTCCATACCTGAGCACCATGCAGCTAAATAAGCAGCATTAAATGAATCTCCCGCGGCTGTCGTATCAATGACTTGCGTCACTTTGTTGCCGCTCACGACACCTTGGTTACCAGCTTGAGACCACATAGCACCGTCACTGCCCAGCTTAACAACCACTTGTTTGATACCAAGAGAGTGCAGACGGCGCGCTATCACCTGAGGCTCAGACAACTTGCGACCTAGCAGTAACTCTTCATCATCGGCTGTTACTAAAGCGATATCACTTAGTTGATAAAGTTTACCTAACCATTCACAAGCATCGGTTGCATTACGCCATAAACGCGGGCGATAGTTAGAATCAACCGCAATTTTCACCCCGGAAGATTTAAGCTGTGCAAGCGTATTCAATAATTTTACTTTTCCGTGATCGGGTAAAATTGCCAAAGAAATACCAGAAAGATAAACCAAGTCGACTGATTTCAAACTACTGACAACATCATTGAAGTCTTCATGCTCACACAAGTAACGTGCAGCTGAATCATTGCGCCAATAATGAAAACTACGCTCACCATCATCGTCTATTTCAATAGCATACATGCCCGGTAGTTTATCTGGGTTAACCAATGTCAGTGATGCATCAACGCCTTCACTTTCCCATGCGGATAACATCATTTTGCTGTAAGTATCAGCACCAACAGCAGTTACATAACTAGGTATCAAAGATGGAAGTAGTCGCGACAGATAAACTGCAGTATTTAAGGTATCACCACCGAAATTCTGAGTTTGAGAGGCAAAAGGCTTGCCACTTAGTTCAATCATACATTCACCAATAATGGCGATCTTATTTTGCTTTACCGTAGAAGGGTTTGCCATCGAATTACTATCCGTAGTTGTTGTCTGTAACCAGTTCATACCGAAGAAAAGAAAATGACTATATCTGCTAACAATAAGAGAATAATTAGCATCTATAGTCAGGAGCAACAGGCACAGGGGGAGGTGCCTTATTTTCTTTTTCGCTAACGATTAAAGCTTGCCTTCACTACCGCAAACGCGAATTTTATCCTGCACAACTTTCTTCATCGCTTTTTTGCCCGGAACGATATAATGACGAGGATCATTAGCATTTGGGTTTTCGATAAAATACTGCTTCACAGCATCAGAGAAAGCGATTTTCAGTTCTGTCGCAACATTTACCTTCGTGATACCCAATTCGATACAGCGACGAACATCTGCATCAGGTACACCTGATGCGCCATGAAGTACCAATGGCACGTCCGTTTTGCTACGAATAATACCCAAACGGTCAAAGTCTAAACGAGGTTCTTTTTTGTACATGCCATGTGCCGTACCAATAGCAATAGCTAGTGAGTCAATGCCTGTGCGGTTAACAAACTCTAACGCAGCATCAGGGTCGGTATACAGTGCATCTTTTGCGTCAACAATCAGATCATCTTCTTGTCCACCAAGACGACCCAGCTCTGCTTCAACAGAACAGTCCCAGCGATGGCAGAAGGAAACAACCTGCTTAACAAGCTCAATATTGCCTTCAAAATTAAGATGTGAACCATCAATCATTGCAGACTTGATCCCAGCCTCTACCTTTCCGCAAATATCAGAAAAAGATTCATGATGATCTAGATGCAAAGCAATCGGCATTTCATAACGTTTCGCCGCCTCTTTACAAATACCAACCAAGTAATCAGTACCTGCGTACGAAAAAGTACCAGGTGTACCAGCAAGGATAACTGGCGATGCCATTTCAGCAGCCGTTTCAACCACAACCTGAACAGTTTCTAGATTGTGAACATTGAACGCAGGAACAGCATAGCCACCAATCTGCGCTTTATGGAGCATTTCTCGGGAAGAAACCAAAAACATATAAAACCTCATCACCTTCGTTAGCTTTCGGTTTGATTATATTTGAAAGTGAAAACAAATAAAAAGATCCAGATCACACAAACGCTTTCGAAGCGAAAGATTTTGAAATCAAAAGAAATGAAACATTTTCGATGTGTAACACGTAACCCCCTTGCGAAGAAGGTTGTTTTTGGGTCTTTCTGCTCGCCCTACTAGCCTTTCAAGTACCCTATCAGACCATGATTGCGGTTCTAAGCGGCGGGTTAGCGGTGATTGCTGCAAGATATAGTCACTATGAAAGATCACAACGACCTCTTTCGTTTTGAAAGTTCCAATCACGCTGGCTTCAATAGCAGGAATTTCAAATGAAAAATCGCCTTTTTCAACCTCAAGTAACGATTCTTCGGTCTGCCACAACCCTGAGCGCTGCCCACTAAATAACGCTATATTCAGAGCCCGCAATGACCAGAAACTGCTGGCTGGTCCACTGTAATTGTCAACTAATCGGGCATCATCAGAAAAAACACCTTGTGTTGGTGCTCCATGCTCTAAAGCGCCCTGACTAATGAAATATTCAAGGCTGGTACGAAAAGCACGCTTCGCTTCTCCTACCGAAAGGCTCGAAGCCTTTACATCAATAGCTGCAAGTAATGGCGCGGAAGCCGCCAATCGGTAACACACACTGCGACCAAAAAATGGTAGCCCTTCAGGGGTAAAGAAATAACGAAATTTATCAACGAAGGTGGTTAAACTATGACGGATAAATTCAGGGTCAAAATCCGGATTGATCTGATCTAACCAATATAAAGAATAGAAAAAGCCCCAAGCATTGTAGTAATCATAGTTACCACGGGCTCCATCACGGAACCAACCGTCGCCAACATAAAATTCTTTTACTCGAGCATATTTATCATGAGCAATAGTATCTTCCCCAGTTAGATCTTTGATCACCAACTGGACGGTAAGTGGGAAAAGGTGCCAGTTATTATCAACGGTCTGGCAAGTATTCACTTGCTTAAACCATGTTGCCACCTGCTTTCGTTCAGCTAAGCTGAAGCTCTCCCAAACCCATTCTTTGCTCAGCCATAACGCAAGCGCCAGATCAGCACTTTCACAAATTCGCTGATCATAATCATGCAACTGGCCCCAATAACCTTTGTGCTCAGGGTCGGTACCAGCAAGAAATGCGGTTCGCAGTAACCCTGCAACATCAATCGCTTTATTATTCAACCCGTTGATCACAGTCGTTGCCTGGCCATTGGCATGTAACCATGCAGCCAAAGTCGGTATTACTCGACTAACCCCTTCCATAGCATCCGTTCTTGCGGTTTGCTGACTTGGGCGGCCAGGGTAATAGGCATGGGTATAGTCCCATACTGCATAGTGTTCAAAAGCTTCGGCAATATAGCGTACCAACTGCTCACATTGCTCTTGTAAGCTATATGAAGTATGCCCTGTATCAGAGTCGAACACCTGACGAATAGTTTCATCATGCATACTATAGGCAGGCTTCTTATTATGTAGTCGAATTAGGTTCTCTTTGCACAGCTTGAGGTACATCGCAGCATCAGGATGTTCATAAGGTATAGTCGGGCGCAGTTTGGTACTTATTTCTTTTTGCATGATTATTTCACTCATTCACTAACACAAAAAAGGGGCCTCTAACGAGGCCCTAATCATGGTTATTTAGCTGACTCTGTTAAAATTTCATATCGATCCTGTCCCCAGGCAATAGGGGCTGGTTTGTTCTTTATCCAGTCATAAAAAGCAGCTTTCAGCTCTTTCAGTTTCTCTGGATGTTTTTTCGCAAGGTTAATCGACTCAGCCGGATCTTGTGCATAGTTATATAACTCATACTCACCTTTTCCATCATCGTAATAGTGCAATGACCAATTTTGATCCTTGATTGCCCACTCCCCTTTAGAGCGCTTTTCAGTGTACTTACTCGGGATAAACTCATTGGTTTCAAAAGTGATCCACTTCCAGTAGTTGCTCCAGAAATCGGCATTACTTGAGTCATAATGAAGTGCACGCGGACCAGCCCAGTATAGATACGGGTGTGGTTTTTGTTTTTCACCACTCAAAAGTGGCATGATATTTTTACCGTCAACTTTCATTTCAGATGGAATATCAATACCTGCGGCAGCCAAGGCTGTTGGAAGAATGTCCATTGCTGAAATCATGGTGTCATCAACATTGCCTTCTGGAAGTACACCTTTCCAATGCGCAATAAATGGGACATGAACACCACCACGATAACGCTGACCTTTGAATGCACGGTTCATACCGTTCATCGGCATCGGTGATTCATGCACGGCACCATTGTCTGACAGGAAGAAAATCAGGGTATTTTCATACTCTCCCATATCCTTCAGCTTATCGATAATCTTGCCAATCCCTTCATCTGACGCATTGACGTGGGCATAATATTTATCAACTTCTACATTACCAGTGTTGAAGCGTTCCATGAATTTAGCCGGTGCTGGCTGTTCAAGCGGAATGTGAGGCACGCTATAGGCTAAATTGATAAAAAACGGCTGATCTTTATCGTTAGCTTTTTCGATAAAATTAATGGTTTCGTTAGTCAGGTTATAAGTTAAATAACCCGGAGCTGGAGTATTCTGACCATTCTTAAAAACTGTCGGAGAGTTATACAGTGCCGCTCCAGAAACATAATAGCTATAGGAGTAATCAAAACCGCGCTCTTCCGGTCCGTATCCAGGCTCTGCAATCGAGATTTGGTTATCGTGATAATCTCGGCTTTGCTCATCTAACGGCTTAAATTCCTTACGTACTTTGGCATTATGATATTTACCAATGTTCGCCGTGGCATAGCCATTTTCATTCAGCAGTGCAGGGAGCAGTTTAATATCCAGCGGAATACCCAACTTGGCATCATCGTTACTATAGGTACCAAAGCTATGCGGAAAACGTCCGGTCATCATGCCTGCACGTGATGGTCCGCACACTGGCGTCGCCACATACGCATTGGTCATGCGTACACCTTCATTCGCCAACTCTGTAATATTGGGCATTGAACGCTTAGCGGCATCGTATAACTTATCGAAGTCACCATCGTAGCGCACTGGCACCGGACGTTCAGACAACTTTGCCTTATCAATCTTATCCATCGCAAAATCTAACTGAGCAGTACCCAAATCATCCATCACAATCAATAAAACGTTTGGTTGTTCAACTTTTTCTGTAGCCATAGAGGTAATAGGTGTTACCGCACACGCAGCAGCGACAAAACCAGCCAGTACCGTCTTCTTTGACGAGGACAGTTTCATGATGTACTCCTTTATTTTTATAGGGTTATTTATTAGCCTGTAAGTTAGCTAAAATAGGCATGACGTTGGCGGCAAGACCGCCTCGTTGGATTTCTTGCACCATCAAGTGCATCGCAGGTGCACTGTGGCTAAAAATTTGTTGGTAGGATTGACATAAATAGTTTTGTTTATGCTTTTCACCTTCGATGGTGGTGATGCGGTGCTTAGGGCAACCGCCAAAGCAAAGCGCCTGAAAATCACACTGCTGGCATCGCTGAGTTAACTTCGAGGATTTGACGCTACCAAAACGCTGCTGTTGCTTGCTAGTTGCCAGCTTCGCAATATTGGTCTGAGTGATATTGCCAAGCCGATTGGCCGGATAAACGTAGTGATCACACGAATAAAGATCACCATTTGCTTCAATCACCATGGCTTGACCACACTCTTTCGCCTGTACACATACTGAAGCCGGATACCCCATCCATGTCGCCAGCATGCTATCGAACATACGGACAAAAATACGCCCAACATCCTGCTTAACCCACTCGTTAAAAACTTCAGTCATAAATTGACCATAACCATGAGCAGGAACGGAAAAGTGGGTCAGGGTTGCATCAGTGGTTGGTGAGTAATGACCACGATTACTTTGCTGGCAATGCTGCTCAACTTCGACAATCGGAATAAACTGAAAGTGTTCAGAACCCAGAGCTTTTAATACCTGATAAGTCTCTTTGCCTTTATCCCAATTCTGATCATTGATAACGGTTAGAGTGTTGAACTGAACATTAAATTCTTTCAACAATGATATAGCATGCTTTACGCGCTCAAATGTCGGTTTGCCATTAACTGAAATACGGTATTTATCATGGACTTCAGGCGCCCCGTCGACAGACACCCCAATCAGAAAGTTATTATCTGCAAAAAATTGTGCCCATTGGCGGTTAATCGCTACAGCATTGGTCTGAAAACTATTCGTAATCGTCTTACCATCAGCATACTGCTGCTGGTATTTCACTGCATTTCTATAAAAATTAAGGCCAGCGAGAGTTGGTTCACCGCCTTGCCAAGCAAAATCTATTTCATCTGTATCTTGCGAGCGAATATAGTCACGTACATAACGTTTGAGCATTGCATCAGACATGTTTTCTGACGCTTTCGAAACTGCTGCAGTTGCAGTGCCAGCAACACGACGATTATCTTTCTGCTCTGAATTTTGCATCATTTCTTCTTTTTCAAGATAGAAACAATAATCACATTTCAAATTACAGCGATAGCTCGCTGGTTTCGCCATCATGTGAAAGCGTGCACGTTGTGACTGTCTCATCGCAATACCTACCGTTTACATCGAAGAACTTCGAAGATAATACGAAAGAAAACGAAAAACTAAAGCGACAAAAGTCACACTAACAGAAAAACCAAAAGGCAATGAAAGGTGCCATTCCACTTTTATGTTGTAACCATCAACAACGAAAGCTAAAAACCAAAAAATCGAAAGCGTGAGCAACTTATTTGTTGTGATTCACATTCAACAAATCAAAAACAAAAGCATTCGTAAGTTAATATGTATTTACACTTGTGATTCAGATCAAAAAACAACCACAACACTTTCGCTAGCCTTTCGATAAAACAATACAACATAGAAGGATAGACAAGTGAACGCGTGGAATAAGCCAAGATATCTTGCCCTGAGTATTATTATTGCCCTTGCTGGCTGTGGAAGTGAAAGTATCCAAACCCCCACAGAAAATGAAAACATTGATGGAAAGGGCGCACAACTTGAACCTGGTGGTTATATGTACTTCTTCGAGGAGGGATTGCCACAAGCGATTACGTCTTCGTCAACCAAACCTCTTTCAATCAGTAATGAGCACTACAAAGATGGCTCACATGCTCTGAAATGGGCATATAGCCCAAACAGCCAACTCACTTTTCACCAGCGCATTGATTTCACCAATAACGACAGTGACACCACCCCCTACACCTTCATGGCATGGGTCTATAATGAGCAAGCTTCTGATAAAAAGCTTACGTTTCAATTTGGTACAAAAGAAAAATCTCAAGCTCAGTTTAGCTATTCTCTTAACTTCAAAGGCTGGCGTGGGATTTCAGTTCCCTATAGAGACATGGAAGGTACACCAAGTGCAGGTATGAACCTCTTAACGATCTCTGCCCCTGACTCTTCTGGAGCGCTGCTTTTTGACCAAGTAATGCTGGCAGTCCCTGTTGATAATCGCTGGCCAACACCGGATTACCAACAGCCTTTTGTCAACCCAGCCGTCGTCGACATGGCAAGCAAGAATTGGACAGCATTACTGATGTACGATCAAATGCTTAAAGCTGAAAATCCCCACTTTAACTTCAGTGCAGAATTTAGTGATACTCAGGGAGACGCCGCACCTCTTTACCGTCAATTTGATCAACACCTTACTGTTAATGAACAGCAAACCATCAGCCAAGAAAAAATCGATGCCAATCTGGCAAAATACACCCCATTCAATATTCGATATAACGCTGATAACTCAGTAACAGGGGAACCCCTTGATCATCCCAAGCGCCATAACTTCTTAAAAGCTGGCATTGTCGGAGATGCAACCCTCGCCATGTTGACAGATACCATGGCTATCCGGACGCTAGGCAAAACAATGCTGGAAACGGCCAAGTTTCTTCGTACTCACTCTCTTTCTGCGGCAAACCGTGATTCGCTAGAGCAGGTATTCGTTGATGCAACTCGATACGCCCTCAACCAAGGTTGGGAAGGCGGCTCGGGTTTTCAGATCATCACACACGTTGGTTACCAAACCCGTGAATACTTCGATGCGATGTTCATTGCACGCCAACTGCTGGCAGACAACCAACTACTCGAGCCTGTTCAACAATCTATGATGTGGTTCAATGCCACTGGCCGAGTTTATGAAGCCGACGATCAAATTAATTCATCCAACGTCGACATTCTTAATACCCAACTACAATGGATGGTCAAAAGCTTCCTGCTATTACCGGATCAATCAGAACGTGACATGATGCTTAAGCAGCTACAATCTTGGCTCAGCAAAACGTTACTCGCTTCCGATGGATTAAGTGGTGGATTCAAACCAGATGGCAGCGTATTCCACCATTCACAGCACTACCCAGCCTACGGAAAAGATGCTTTTAATGGATTATCTGGAGCCGTCTTCGGCCTAAGCGGCAGCACATACCAACTATCACAGGCTGCTCATGAACGGATAAAAGATGTTTTGCTTAAAATGAGGGTATACACAAAAGAAACCCATACCCCCATAGTGTTGAGTGGCCGTCATCCTGATGGCAAACAAAAAATCTCTGCAACACCGTTCAAGTGGTTAGCACTTTCTGGATCACCTGATAGTACGCAAGCTACAGATCCCGACTTGGCTGCTGCTTATGCAAATTTAGTTAAAAAGCCCACCTTTGAAGGGATTGCAGCGGAAGCGGAACCAACTGGTGTATGGGCAATGAACTATGCATCAATGGCAATAGCGAGAGGACAAAGTCCAACAAAACCAACCCAATCTTGGTTAGCCACAGCCCGAGGATTCAGTCGCTACTTAGTCGGCAATGAGACCTACCAAGCTAATAATCTGTATGGCCGCTACCTTCAATATGGTCAACTTGAAATAACACCCTCAGACTTATCGAAACAAGCCTTTAGCCACGATGGCTGGGACTGGAACCGATATCCAGGAACAACGACTATACACTTACCAAATAACGAATTGAAAACAGTACTTAACCAGCTTCCCGGAGCTGGTATAGAAGAAATGTTGCTGTCCACTGAAACTTATTCGGGTGCGAATACCCTAAATAATGACAGCGCTATGTTTGCGATGAAATTACACGGCCACAAAAAATATGGGCAGCAAAGCCTGCGCGCTAGAAAGTCATATTTCATGTTTGATAATACCGTTGTTGCCCTAGGTTCAGGGATCAAAAATGATGATAGCCAGCATGAAACCGAAACCACTCTGTTTCAATACAGTATCCCCAACCTTGAGCCGGTAGAAGTTAACGGTAATCCGATTAGCACCCTCGGCACCGATATGACCCTTACAACAGATTCAACATTCCTCGACCCAGCGGGTAACCGTTACTTTGTCAAAAACATTGCCGACGAACAGGTACGATTTAGCTATCAGGCACAAAACTCCAATGACGAGGATGATGGCCAACCAACAACTGGTCAATTTGCTTCAGCTGTTATTGACCATGGTAAAGCCCCTGTCGATGGTCACTATGAATATGCTATCAGTATCGAAGCGCAAGATACGATCAAGCCGAGTTACACCGTTCTTCAGCAAGACAACAAAGTGCATGCAGTTCGTAGCGAAAAGGGTGTAGAGGCCTATGCCTTCTTTGAGCCAGCAACGCTATCGGATACAAACTGGGTCATTGCCTCGGATACCCCGTCGCAAGTCATGCTAAAAATCAATGAAAGCGCAGATCAACTATCATTCAGTGTAGTTAACCCCGATCTGGCACTCTATGAAGGCCAAGATCCGGAACAGAACGACGCTAATGGCGAACAAGTGGAAGTCAGTATCTACAGCCGACCATGGCGTTTTGACCTATCACAGCCGATGAATAATCAATTTACGATTAAAGGCGAGTGGAAGTTGGAAAGTAATAATTCACAAGTGACAACCAAGATTGAAAATGGCAATACCTTGGTGACAGTCATAACTATAGATGCCATACCGCAGAGGTTTAACCTAATTAAGGTGTGATCTAATTCGTAACTAAACATATATAAATCATCAAGGAGCCAATCAGAAGTGCGGCTCTTTTTATTTACCGAGAGTTATATACTTCCCTTATCGTACAAAGCCAAGCTTCTACTTACATCAAGGTAATACTTTACTTCTCCATGCTTTTCATGAATGTCTGCAAGATAAAATCTTTTAGTAAACTTTCAAAAAAAATGACAATAATGCATAAAAATGCTAAATAGTACCAACGGTTAAAATAATACTCCAGAAAACCCATACTCTAAGAATAAAATGCCAATAAGTGCATATCAATGAGAAATTATAATTTACTGGCTTAACCGTTATCAAACACACATCAGGAAATAACTTAATGAAATTAATATTGAAATTAATTGCCGGTATCATGGCAGGTATTTTACTCGGTTTTTTTGCCCCCGATGCAGTTATCCGCATACTGCTGACAGTAAAATCGCTCGGTGGCCAATTGATTGGCTTTACCATCCCCTTAATTATTCTTTTCTACATCACCAGTGGCATTGCCAGTTTGCCGAAAAACTCAGGTAGCCTATTAGGTAAAACTGTTGCGCTTTCTTATGGCTCAACCGTCATTGCTGGCAGTCTGGCGTTTATAGTCGCCAGCTCAGTGATAACAGGCTTACCAGCACCAGATCAAACTACAACCGATGCAGGCGCTAAACTGACCAGCTTTATTAGTTTGGAAATCCCGCCAATGTTTGGGGTAATGACCGCACTAGCAACCGCCTTCTTATTTGGGGTGGGGATCAGTATTACTAACAGTATCCGGCTCAAAGAGATTGCCGATGACGGCCGCAGTATCATTGACCTGCTGTTATCAAAAGTTATTATTCCGCTGCTCCCGTTCTATATCTCCGGCATCTTTGCCGAAATGGCAGCAGAAGGCACTGTATTTACGACTTTAAAAACCTTTGGTGTCGTCCTTGCGCTGGCCGTCTTTATGCATTGGGTTTGGATCACAATTCAATATACAATAACAGGCTTAGCGTTGGGCTTATCACCGATAAAACTAATCAAAAACATGCTGCCGGCGTATTTTACAGCCATTGGCACCATGTCTTCAGCTGCCACTATTCCTGTTACCTTGCGTCAAACTAGAAACAATGGCGTTGATGAGTCTATTGCCAATTTCACCATCCCGCTGTGCGCCACTATTCATCTGTCAGGGTCCACAATTACACTGGTTACCTGCTCCACGGCAGTGATAGCGCTAAGTCAGCATATTGCCCTGCCATCCTTGGTTGAGATGCTGCCTTTTATCATGATGCTAGGCATAACCATGATTGCAGCACCAGGAGCTCCGGGCGGCGGCGTGATGGCGGCACTAGGGCTAATGGCTTCTATGCTTGGCTTTGGGGAAGCTGAGTTGGCCCTGATGATTGCCCTATATATGGCACAAGACAGCTTTGGTACTGCATGTAACATCACAGGTGACGGTGCTATCTCACTATGGGTAAATAAATTTGCTCAAAAGCAGCCTGCATCTACCAATTCACCACAGCAAGCCGACTAACAACATAAGATAATTAACGTTTTCCCCAAGCTTTCGCTGTGCATTTATTATTATCAAGCCACCTGTCTAGGTGGCTTTTTCTTCCCAAACTAACATTGTTAATCAAAACTACTTAACCAAATCCGTATCGACCACGAGTGCTTTTTTATCACTATATAGTCGATATAGCGTCACAGCATTCATGCTCGCACTACAGGCTTCAAGCAACGAACCGCCTATCGAACCCAAAGCGATATTATTTCCGAGCCATAGCAATGAGCCTGTCAACAAACCCAATCGAAGTTTTATTCCGTCGAGCATAAACAGTGAGTAGGTACCTACACACATTCCCATAACGCCAAGAGCTTCACTCGAGCGTTGTATCGAGAAAAATCCTGTAATGCTAAATAACATAAAAACCATCATCACCCGTCTGGAGCGGACTTTAATAGTGATCAAGTTACGAATTATTGACACCATGGCACAAAAAGCAGAAGAAAAAGAATTCAGCAATAAGAAGTGAAGCGTATTTACTAGGCACAACCCCGCCATCCATAATTTCAGCTTGGTATCTTGCTTCTGATAAAAGGCAAACAAGCCAATCGCAAAACTAAAAAAACCAAATAGTTGCGCAATCAGATAAATGTGTTGTTCTGACATGGATACCGTACTCTTTAGAATAAAAAAGCTGACCTTATCGAAATAAAATCAGCTTTTAATTTTTTCACGTTATGTACTAGCCACCTTATTTTACTAAATGAGCGACTTCAGTTGCGGCCAGCATAAATGCCCCTGCGCCATAATCGATATTATGTTCAAACTTTACATCGCGAGGATTAAAGGCGGGTAACTGTACCCAGCCAATCATGCCGTTGTCGTGAATACAGCCTTGTAATGCTTGCCAAGCTTTTTCAACAACAGGTAAATAAATGTCACGATCAAGCTGACCGTTATTAATTCCCCATGCTAAGCCATAACAGAATAACGAAGTTGCGCTGCTTTCTGAGGCAGGGAAACTTTCAGGATCAAGTAAGCTGGTACGCCAAAAACCATCTTCTTGCTGATACTGAATCACTTCACTAGCCAGATTATTAAACAGTTCAAGGTAACGGCTACGCTCGGAATAATCCTCGGGCATACGTGCCATCAAGCGCGGAACCGATGCTAGTACCCAACCAATACCACGGCTCCAAAATACTTTGTTGCCGTTAGTTTCACGAAGTTCACTACCTGAACAGTCTGGGATATAACGGTAATCGCGGTAAAACAAACCGGTTTCAGGATCAAGCAAGTGATCGACTGAATCCCAGTACGCGGTATTCATATACTCTAGATATTTCGCATCACCAGTTTGCTTTGACAGTGCGGCAAATGCAGGCGGTGCCATAAATAGTGAATCACACCACCACCAATCTTTACGCCCTAATTCGGGGCTATCGATCATAATATCCAGCGCTTTAATCGTTGGCTCTAGTGCCTCTGGCTGATCCACTACAGGATATACATCAAGGTATGCCTGACAGCAGATATGATCATCTGCAAAGCGAGCATTGGGTCCCGCTCGGAAACCTGTATGCAAGGCATAGTTCATTACACCTTCAAGATATTCACTATCATCGGTTGCCAACCATGCCGCAGACGCACAAGACCAAAATACACCTCGCTCCCAGTCGGTATCTTTAATGAAACGGGTTTTGCCGCTTCGACGGATCACACTGCGAGTTTGGTTAGCCGCTTGATAACGATACACTCGCTTCATGGTATCGAGAATGTCTTGCTTCGTACCTAATGCCATTGTGTTCTCCTTAGCGTGCTAACCAACCACCATCAACGGCAATCGTATAACCATTAATGTAATCACTTGCCGATGAAGCTAAAAATACTGCTGGACCTTCAAGATCTGAAGGTAAACCCCAACGGTTAGCAGGTATACGCTCAAGAATTGCAGCATTACGCGCTTCATCGGCACGCAGCGCTTCTGTGTTGTCGGTTGCCATATAGCCCGGTGCAATCGCATTAACGTTAATATTATGCTCTGCCAATTCCGTGGCAAGTGCTCGGGTCAGCCCCATAACTGCAGATTTACTTGCTGTGTAAGAAGGAACACGGATACCACCTTGGAAAGATAGCATTGACGCGATATTAATAATCTTGCCGCCGTTGCCTTGTTTTACAAACTGCTTAGCAACCGATTGAGACAAGAAAAATAATGTTTTCTGGTTGATGTTAATAACGTCATCCCAGTTTTCTTCAGAGAATTCAAGGATATCTTCACGGCGGATAATACCTGCGTTGTTGATCAGAATATCGACTTGGCCCATTACTTCTACCGCCTCAGCAATAATCGCTTCTAGTTTATCTTGTGCCATTAGGTTGGCAGTAATGTAGTGAAATTTACGACCCATCGCTTCAATCTGTGCCTGAGTTTCCGGTGCTGGTTGGTGCCCAATACCCACAATATTTGCGCCTGCTTTTGCCAACCCTAACGCCATACCCTGGCCAAGCCCTGTATTACAGCCAGTTACGATGGCAACTTTTCCTGATAGATCAAATATATTCATTTTAAAATTCCTGATAACTTTTTAATGCGGCACGACACGTTCAGTAATGCAAGATGAATAGGCAACGTAGCCATACCGCTAGTAATAAATAAGGTGGGGATTATTTAAGGTCACTCATCGCAACATGGTCCATATCATGGAACGTCTGGTTTTCACCGACCATACTCCAGATAAAGGTATATGCGGCAGTACCAACACCAGAATGAATTGACCAACTTGGGCTGATCACTGCTTGCTCATTTCGCATAACGATATGACGGGTTTCCTGCGGTTCACCCATATAATGAAAAACGATATTGTCATCTTTCATATTGAAGTAGAGATACACTTCCATACGGCGCTCATGAGTATGACAAGGCATGGTATTCCATAGGCTACCTGGTGCTAGCTCGGTCAGACCCATTAGTAACTGGCAGGTTGGCAACACGGCTGGGTGTAAGTACTTATTAATAGTACGTACGTTACAATTTTCTTGGCTGCCAAGTGTTTCTGGAGATGCATCTTCACGTGTGATTTTACGTGTTGGGTAAGTCATATGAGCAGGAGCACTATTTACATAGAAACGTGCTGGCTTTTCTGCTGAAACGCTTTCAAACTTAACTTCTTTCGTTCCCTTACCAACGTAAATCGCTTCACGGGTACCAATCTCAAACGTTTCGCCATCAACGGTAACTAAACCTGGTTCACCGATATTAATTGCACCTAGTTCACGGCGCTCAAGGAAGTAATCAACACCAATCTCCTTACCACCTTCAAGCATCAGCGCTTCGGTTGTAGGCACTGCACCACCAACAATAATCCGATCGATGTGGCTGTAAGTCAGGTTGATTTGACCTGCCTGAAACATATCTCCAATCAGAAACTGTTCACGCAAACCAGCTGTATCAAGTTGCTTCGCATGCTCACTATGAATTGGTTGACGAATTTCCATTTTAAAACCTCTATCAATTTAATTTTCAAGACAAGACAACGATTATTTTATTACTCGGTGTGGTATGCCCATTCACCGTTAATCAATGTGCCTTGCACTTGTAATGCTTCATTCATAACAGTAAGACTGGCTTCCATTCCTTTAGCGATACTGCCAAGGCGATGAGCAAGTCCCAGATAATTAGCAGGAACAAACGATGCCATTTGCACCGCTTCCCATTCAGGTACGTGGCTTTCAAACACCATGTTACGCAATGCCTGATCCAAGCTGCAGGTACTTCCTGCTAACGAACCGCATGGGCTACGAGCTTCACCATTAGCCACTGTGATTGTTTGTGCACCAAGCTGATATTCACCATCGCTTAATCCACCTGCTCGCATGCAATCAGTAATCAATGCAATCCCCTGATACCCTTTCATTCGGTAAGCAAGCTGCATCATGACGGGATTCACATGAATACCATCGGCAATGAGTTCCGCTAGCATGTCGTGGTATAAAACAGCACCACAACAACCGGGCTCTCGGTGGTGAAGCCCGCGCATACCATTAAACAAGTGCACACCGCAATCAGCACCACGACGGTGGGCTTCCGTTACTTGATCGAATGTTGCATCTGTATGAGCAACCGATACTTTAATTTGATGTTCAGTGAGCCAGCTAATGGCTTCCATCGCACCTTTAGTCTCGGGGGCTACTGCAGCACGAATCAATGAATCTGATGCTGCTTCTTTTAATTGTTCTAACTCTTCAATCGTTGGTGACTTCAAAAAAGCAGGGGGATGAGAACCTCGATGTGGTTCTGTAAAATACGGTCCCTCTAAAAAGCTTCCCAACAGCTCTGCGCCATGGGTTTGTTTCTTCTCGATAAAAGTACGTACACCTGTTAACGCGTTTAAGATATCGTTCCAAGGCGCTGTTACCGTAGTACCAACCCAACCGACAACACCCGTTTGCGGTAAGGCATTGGCAATGTTTTGCAATGCTTCATCAGTCGCATCCATCACATCAGCCCCTTGGCGACCATGAATATGGATATCGATAAAGCCCGGTAACAATGATTGACCTTCAAGACGGATCACATCACAGTCTGTCGGTATAGCGGCAGTAACTGCTTCGATCTTGCCGTTAGCAATTACAACTGCCGTATCCGTCACGATTCCTTCAGGTGTAAATACTCGATCTGCAAGTAAGGCATAACGCATATTTATAGTCCGTCTTCACATTCAGCAACTGGTTCTGATTCCATCACCGCTTCTAATTCTTTACGCATGTCTTGCATACAAGAAGCACCAATTTCCAACAGTGTCTCAACTAACTCTTGTAAGCTAACGTCTTCGCGTTCGAATGCTGCATTGGCAATCATTGGTAAGTTTGCCCCTGCAATTAGTTCGATATTTGGCATATCCATCATGATCGCCAGTGCGCGATTACACGGCGATCCCCCTGGAATATCAGTCAAAAACAGTACACCGTCACCAGAATCAGCCAACAATGCAGCCTGGCGAAGTTTGGCTTCCAATTCATCCGTCGACATAGATTCCACAAAATCAATGAATTCCATTTGCTTTTGTTCGCCCGCAATCGCCTTAACGGCTGACTGCATACCAGATGCGAAATGAATATGACCTGAAACAACAATACCAATCATCTAAAAATCCTTGATATGGGGGGAATAACTCCCCCCTGATATATCGAAATGTGATTACTTAAAGAATACCCAAGAAGTGGCCCACAACACCTGCAGCCAAGGTTGCGAAAATTAGAACCGGTGGCTTAGCCCAGAACCCTGTACCTTTAACCATTTTGAGCATAAAGAACACTAAGGCTAAGGGCAGTATGTTAGGCATGATCTTATCGAATAAGGCGGTTTGTAATTCAACCGTCGCCCCTCCCATCTCTAACGATGCGGTCGTCTGAACCCGTATAAAGGTGGCGGACAAAGCTCCGATAACAAAGATACCCATGATATTGGCGGCTTTCGCCAGCTTCTCGGTGGTATCACTCATGCTCACCATGGCAGCGGTACCCGCTTTATACCCCATGAACATCAAGCCAAAGTAGGCTAAGAAGTGAGCTGCTTGATACAGAAAGAAGAAAACAAACGGACCCGCAATAGACCCTTCAAGTGCAATTGATGCACCCAGTGCTAAGGTCAGTGGCATTAGCGTCATGTGATCAAGGGCATCACCGATCCCGCCTGTTGGTCCCATACCTGCAACCTTCATAACATTCACTGTTGAAGGTTTTTCTTTGTTCTCTTCCATTGCTACTGCTGTACCCAGTAAGAAAGTGAACAATTTAGGGCTGGCATTAAAGAACTGCAGATGGTTTTTTAATGACTTGGCAAAATCACGCTTATTATCACCGTGAATTTTCTTCAGTGCTGGAATAATGGAATAAGCAAAACCACCAGCCTGCATACGTTCAAAGTTAAAGTTACCTTCCATAAACAGACCGCGTAATGCACACATCCACAGGTCTTTCTTCGAGATTACTTTGCGCTTTGTTGTATCTTCATATGCATCAACATCATCAACTAAATTTTCATACGTTTTGGTGTTTTTATCGGCTAGCGTGCCAGCTGTAATATCAGATGCCATCTTCGAATTCCTTATCTTGATTATTTGAATTACCGTTACCGCTAAAGAAGAAGTACAATGCCGCCGCTGATGCACCTAAAATTGCAACTGCCATAATTGGCAACTGTAGGTATGTTGTCATTACGAAACCAATGAAGAACACACCCGCCACTTCTTTCGACCACATGATTTTAAGTAGCATTGCAAAACCAATTGCTGGCACCATCTTCGCGCCAATGCCTAGCCCCTCAAGTAATACTTTCGGTGCATTTTCATCAATCCACGTTGCCGCGTGTTCGCCAAAGTACACTGTGATAAATGCCACAACAGAATAGAGAAGCGCTCGTAAGCCAAGTGTTGAAAGCAGGAGTCGGTCAATACCATCAGAATCACCTTGCTCTGCGTATTTATCTGCCTTGCCCATCGTGAATGACGTAACAGCGAAAAAGCCAATTACAAGCATTTGCATCAGTACTGCGATAGGCATACCAACACCCATTGCAACTTCAGCTGTTTGCCCTGTCATCACAGCAAAAGCAACCGCAGCAATCGTACCCAAGGTTACATCAGGTGGCTGAGCACCAGCGTTCGGCACTAAGCCTAACCAAGCAAGTTCGAGTGTTGCACCGGCAATCAAACCGATTTGCATATCACCCATGATCAGACCAACAACTGGTCCGGTAATTAACGGACGGTGGATGTTCAATGCGACATCGTATTTATCGATACCACAGAAGAACGCCCATACCGCGACAAGCATCGCTTCAAAAAACATAATTTATTCCTTTACCTATGATTTACTGATTGGCTTTATGCGTTATCCATTGCAAGATCAAGCACATTAATCGGGTTTTGATCCGGTGTGTTCTGTACAGTACACGTCACGCCGCGCTCAACCATACGTTCAAATGCATCCAAATCTTTACTATCAACAGATACCGTTTTCGCTATCTGACGTTTACCTTCGTGGAAGTGCATGTTGCCGACATTACAGTGGGTAATTGGCACCCCACCTTCAACAAGACGTGCAACATCCGTTGGGTTGTTGCACAAAACAAAAATATTCTGTTTTGGCGATGCTTTATGGATCACATCAATTGTTTTCTGAATAGAAAAAAAGCGTACGGCATATTCACCACCGGCTGATGCTTTCATTCCTGCCTGCATAAAGGCGGCATTTGGCCCTTCTGCGGCATCATCATTAGCCACTAAAATAAGGTTTGCTTCGGTGTGTTTACCCCAAGTAATACGAATTTGACCGTGTAAAAGACGCTCATCAATACGAGTCCAAACAATATTAGGTGCTGTCATAAGAGTTCTACCTTTTCATCATTTTCTAATTATTAAGTTTATGAATAGTCACACCTTGAACAACGCGGTTTACTTCACCAGTTGGACAAGGGTTATCAGGTGTATTGCCTAACGCGATGGCGCGATGAAACGCATACGTTTGGGCGAAAATCATATAGGGAAATAACAATTCAACATCCGTTGCTGAATCCATATCTGGTACCAGATAGTAATCACCATTGGTCACTAACTCATCCTGCTGAGCCGTAATAGCAATCACTTTTTTAGCGGTATTATCACGTCGAAGTTCACTAAGAAGATCGAGGTCATATTGGCGGGTATAAGGGTTATTAGAGATGTACACGACAATCATTGTTTCATTATCAACAATAGATTTAGGTCCGTGACGGAAGCCTAGCGGAGAATCAAAACATGCCACAACTTTACCAGCAGTTAACTCAAGCAATTTTAATGCTGATTCCTGAGCCAAGCCCTGCAAACCTCCACTTCCTAAGTAAATGACGCGCTGAATAGTATCTCCTGCAATACTACTGATATTATTATTAATTTCTTTGACTAGCCCCTCAGAACACTTACAAAATCTTTCGATTTCTTTCGTGTAATCGTTACCAGATGTAACAACTGAAAAAGCGGCTAACATCATTGACGAAAAACTTGACGTCATCGCAAAGGATTTGTCATTTGTTTCTTCAGGCATTAACAATGCAAACGATTTATTATCATTGACAGCGTTTTTATATAATTGCCCTTCTCCATTACACGTCAGTACAAGGTGAAAACAATTTGTAAGGCACTGATTAGCCAGTTCTACTGCTGCTACACTTTCAGGGCTATTGCCTGAACGAGCAAATGACACTAATAACGTTGGTAGATCTTCCGCAAAAAACTGGGCTGGATTTGAGACTAAATCAGTAGAAGCAATGGCTTCGACTCGTAAACCTGTTTTCTTTGATAACGCTGGTGCTAATGCACTACCCGCAAAAGCCGATGTGCCCGCGCCAGTCAATACAATACGTAAATTAGGCTGCGCTAGTGCGTTGCTCATGAATGCATTAATTGCAGGTAGGCACTCTTGAATAATGGCATGTGTTTTACGCCAGCAAGATGGCTGCTGCTCAATCTCTTTTGCCGTCCAGAATGCATTAAGCCGTTCAAGTTCAAGCTCGGAATAACCAAGATATTGGTTCATGTACTACCTCTTAATCTTTATTTAGTTTGCATGCCTTCGCGTAACTGCGAAGTACCTGACGAATTTTTTCAAGAACCAATGTTTTTGGATCTGCGCTTATTTGTCCTTCACGCACAGCATGAAATTGCTCGGGAAGATATTGGCTCAATAATGGAAGGGGAATACCGGTACGCGTAAGGTTGTCGAACAACTTACCTTGTGCTGCATGGATATTTTGATCTGGCCAGTAGTAGCGAATACGGTCACTAAAGCTATAACAGCGAGCAAAACGCTGCTGTGATTCATTGCCCTGATAATATTTATTCCAATATTCAGGAGCGTCACACATTTGCTTCTCTATCTGTTCTTTCAGGTTTGAGCAGTGTGCTTTAGGCACTATTTCAGCTTCGATATCACACAGATTGAAGAGTGCTTCACGCATAGCAAAGGTAAGTGCAGGGCCGACTTTCAAAATGGCAAAATGATCATCAACCAGCGCTTTATACGCTTTATCGGTTTGATAGTCGGTTGAGTGTGCTTCAAAAATAAGGTGATCGTGATGATTAACCACGTTACTTAATGCTTGGGCTTTTTCTGAGCAATAATCGATAACACCTGTGTGATCAAATTCAACTCCAGGTTGTACGACAAGGCCTATAACCCGAGACCAGCAACTGGAAACACCGACTTTTTCAAATGCTTCTTTGTGGCTACGAATTGTTTCGTTTGCAGCCTCGGCTGACGTTACTTCAAGCTCAGCCAATTCTTCCGCGGCACCACCAGGTACAGGCACTTCGGTACCAATAACGTAAACCAGATCGCTGGCACCAAAGACATTAATCGCCGTATTTTCAGCAATATTAGCTAAACGGGCAGCACGCTCTGCGACAATCGCATCGGATAATGGGATTGGATCCCCTAAACAAGACATACTGCAATCGAGGTGAATTTTCTTAAAACCTGCCGCAACGTATGCAGTAATCAAAACATCTGCATTGTTCATTGCTTCTTCAGCAACAAGATGCTGCCAACGGTTAGGACCAAGGTGATCGCCACCAAGAATGAGGTTTTCTGTTGGAAAGTGAAGCGCTTCCGCTTGTTCTAAAACAAAATTACGAAAATCAACAGGTGTCATACCTGTATAACCACCAAATTGATCTACTTGGTTGGAGGTAGCTTCAATTAATAATAAAGAATCATCGCTCAACGCCTGAGTAAGCGCCGCTTCAATAACTAGCGGATGAGCAGAGCAGACAGAATAAATGCCATTTTTATCGCCTGCTTTATGGCGCTGAACGAGATTTAGAAGGGTGTTCATTTACTAACTCCATAGTCAACATCTAAGATGTGGCAATGGAGCTAGCGATTAATTTCCTTTTTCAACAATAATAACGTCAACTTTCATTTCACGAAGACCCTGTAAATAGTCTTCAGGAATATCAGAATCTGTTACCAAGATATCAATATTTCCAAACTCTCGAATCATGTGACAGCTACGTTTACCAAACTTGGTAGAATCGACAACTGCAATAACCTGTTCAGAAATTTCACACATCAAGCGATTGAGGCTTGCCTCTTGTTCGCTGTGTGTGGTGATACCTGCTCGCAAATCAAAACCGTCTACACCTAAAAATACCTTATCAAATCGGTAATTTTTTAAGCTGCTTTCTGCTTGCGAGCCAGAAAAAGAAAGTGCACCTTTACGAAGTACACCGCCAGACATCAAAACCTCAATTCCAGGTGCTGATGCCAACTCCATTGCTACATCTAGACCGTTGGTCATTACCACTACATCATCTAGTGCTTTCAAACTAGACGCGATTTCTCGCGTTGTAGTACCCGAATCCAGAATAACCGTGTCACCACTTTCAATCAGTTTCGCTGCCGCCTGACCAATAAGAGACTTAATACCGGCATTTTGACGGCGTTTCTCATGAACAGTCAGCTCTGCTATTACCCCAGAATTCGGAATTGCCGCACCGTGTGAACGAACCACATAGCCATTTTTTTCCAGAAAACTAAGGTCACTGCGAATGGTGACACTAGAGACATTAAATTGTGCAGCAAGATCCTCAACACGAGCTTTACCATCACGGTTAACCAGGCTAACGATTTCCATACGTCTTTCGACAGCACTTTTCACTTTACTTTGTCTCCTTACGAAACCAGCAAAATCTCTTTCGCTTGATTTCGAATACAGCTTACACCTAAAAACGAAAGCAACAATGCGTAAAATGAAAACTTTTGATCTCTTTCACATTCTTTCGCATTCTTACACTTACACTTGCGTACATTTACGCATTTGATGACATCATAACCTTCGAAAGACCCATTGCCAAACGTAAACACCGTTAATGCGGCATGCCTTTCACTTTTTAAGCGTACATCCTTTCATCTCCCTTTCGTAAAAAGCACTATTTTACTTTCGATTTCTTTTCTGTGATCGAATACACAGTCAATAAGCTTTCGATAACTTACGATCCGCAATAAATCGGAAGTGCAAATGCGAAATTTAATAATTAAAACAATAAATGAAAGCATTTTGCTTTCACTTGTTTTTATCCAATACATCTCACGTTCAGGAGTTGAACATGTCTATCACCCGCCGAAGTTTGCTAAAAGGAATGGCTGCAACCAGTGCCGTTGCCGCTACAACGATGAGCTCTGGCTGTACTTCAGCCCAGCAAAACCCTACGGACTCCTCTTTATCGAATACTAAGATAAAGAAGCCTAACTTATTGATTGTTTTCCCAGACGAAATGCGTGCCCAGTCTTTGGGCTTTATGAATCAAGATCCTTCAGATACACCGCATATCAACCGTTTTGCCAACCAGAGTGCTGTTCTTCACCAAGCCGTTTCCAACTTCCCACTATGTACTCCATTTAGAGGCATGCTGATGACAGGTCAATATCCATACCGTAATGGTATTCAGGGTAATAGCCACACAGCCATGCCCGGTAAGTTTGGCGGCAAAGACTTTGGTATTGAGCTAAAGAAAAATACTCGCACTTGGTCTGATGTACTAAAAGACCAAGGCTACAGCATGGGGTATATAGGGAAATGGCACCTTGATACGCCAGAGGCTCCTTTCATTCCGAGTTATAACAATCCGATGGAAGGCCGTTACTGGAATGATTGGACAGCTCCGGATCGTCGTCATGGTTTTGATTTTTGGTATGCCTACGGTACTTACGATAAACATTTAACACCCATGTATTGGACCAATGAGACACCGCGTGATCAGCCAATCAAAGTGAATCAGTGGAGCCCTGAGCATGAAGCCGATATAGCCATAAAATACCTGCGAAATGAAGACGGAAAATACCGTGATAGTAACAAACCGTTTACGCTGGTTGTTTCTATGAATCCTCCGCATTCTCCTTATGATGAAGTGCCGAAAAAATATCTCGACCGTTATCAGAATGACACTTCTGAAAGCCTTAATACCCGACCAAATGTTCAATGGGATAAAGACTATCAAGAAGGGTATGGGCCTGCGTACTTCAAAGAGTACATGGCAATGGTACACGGTGTAGATGCGCAATTTGGTCGGATTATTGATGAACTTGACCGACTTGGTCTGGAAGAAGACACCTTGGTGGTATTTTTCTCAGATCATGGCTGCTGTATGGGCTCTAACGGTAAGCCCACCAAGAATGTCCACTATGAAGAGGCAATGCGGATTCCAATGATGTTCCGCTGGCCCGGTAAAATTGCACCACGCCAAGATGATCTGCTCTTCTCTGCACCTGACATCTACCCAACCATTTTCGGTTTAATGGGAATGCCAGAACTAATCCCAGACACAGTGGAAGGCTTTAACTATGCCAACAGTGTCCATGGACTAGAAGGCGACAACAGACCGACATCTCAAATGTATACGTTTATGCCTTACGGTGGTCAATCCTACGGTCGTCGTGGTGTGCGAACCGATCGCTACACCTTAATGGTTGACCGCAAAATAGGTAAGCCTCTTACTTTCGTTTTACACGACAACCAAAACGACCTATACCAGATGCAAAACATCGCACAACAGAATGAAAGCATCGTGGCTTCGTTGATCGAAGAAGAACTACTCCCTTGGTTAGAGCATACCGGTGATCCTTGGCGCCCAACAGAAGTGCCAGCATCAGCAGCAAATGCATACACCTAATTTATTGACACAATCCTAAACACAATTAGAAAGGTTATTATGAAAACGACACTTAAATTTGTTGCCGCTTCTATGCTATTGGCAACAACCTCACATGCAGTGGCAAATGACTATAAAACGACCGTAGAGTATCGACACGAATATAAAGACGGAAATAACAAACATTCTGATCGCGTAAAAGCCTTCATCGATACAGGAAAGAATATCGGCTTCGAATTAGATGCTCGTTATAACAACGACGAAGAAGACAAAATGTATGATTCCATGACGATGAATGGATCTGAATTATCAATCTTCTATTACACAAAGCTTAAGCCTAACTTAACAGGTGTATTTGGTTCCTCATTAGATTTTAATCCTGATGGCTTGGTCTATGTACCTTACGCACGTTTAAATTATTCTTTTGATAATGGCTTCCGCATCCAAGGTCGATATAAGTGGAAACTATGGGATTACAGTCAAGAAGGCACTGATGGCAATAGCTATCACTCTAAAATTCAGCAGTTTGATACCTGGCTAGGTTACAAAACAGGAGATTGGGATTTCCAGTACGAATTTCAGTTCTGGAAGGAAATGGAAGGCAACGGCAAAGCTTTATTTGATAACGGCTCAACCGATTATTTGCATAATGTTCGCTTAATGTATGCTTTCAATATGAAAGATGGTGAAAAGTGGCGTCCATTTATTGAACTAGGGCAAGTGAAATTAAACCGCACAACAGATGAGCGTCAGCTTCGTTATCGTGTTGGTATTAAATACACTTGGTAATAATACTTATTTATAAGAATAATAGCGCCTGCAAATACGCAGGCGTTTTTATATGAATAAATGCATCTATCCAAGGTGTTCCAAGACAAAGTCTACACAGTAAGCTGGGAACAGCTAAATTCACTGGAAGTGAATACCATCCAGCCGCACCATTATTGTTTATTTAAAGCCTCCTAATGTTCTAGCAGATTTTGTAACCATATGAATTGTAATCAAAATCACCATCTATATAAAGTTATATTGCTATTGCAGCTCCACTTAGAATCAGCCTTTGACGCGCGGCGAGTTGTCAAAGGCTGAATTCAATTGAATAGCTTAGGTTAGGAGTAATAGTTTCTTTATATGTATTCGATAGTAGCCAATAGCACTGCTGATAATAAATAGAACATCCAATAATACCGCGACTGGAGATCCAACAATGATGTCGTGAATAAGCCAAACCACAGTACCTATAACCATAAGCCAACGCATAAGCTTATCGTTATGACTAAATGAAGCCTTAGTATGAAATAGCGACCCGATACAGCTCAATACACTCGCGATACCACTGAAGGTTAGCGCCGTGCCCAGTAGTGTGACCAAATAAAATAGCCATTTCATTCTAGGATCGGATATGAAGATTCCGGCTAAGTATCGACATGCCCCAATGACAAGCAAGCATGCAGCTGTCCACTCTTTTAACAAGGCAAAATGAGCAGCAATTAGTAATGCGGAAATAAATAAAGTCGTTAAAAGTTTATTTCGATTTTTAAACTGGAATGAGGCGATATCGAATAGCGAAGCCAATCCAGCTAAGATTTGAGAAGCAATAAAAAATGACACATGTCCTCCATTGAGGAGATATAGATAATCTGGGAGTAAGATGTGAAATTCACTTGCAGATGTGCTCTATATTAACGATGTGAGATAGCATGAAGTAATGAGCAGAAAACACTAACGAGAGGCTCAGTGTTGAAAGCGACCAAGCTCACTGGCAATGCTTAATTCCATTACTATCTATCTCAACGTTTTAGATACATTGAGTGAACGAATAGGAAGATTAATTACTGGGGAGGTAAACGGCGACTGCTTGAGAGGATAGGTAAATACGATATAGGCTTGAGAACATTGGACTAGCTAAAAAGCGCATTACTTTGTTCTCCGTTTTTACTTATTTGTAAAATAATTGAGCCGTCAGTTTATACGTTAGCTCTAAACAAATAAACCAATGTTACTTTTTATTACAGTTCTATCCATCTAATGGAACCAATATATAATCACTCCATCGCGATTAGATTAATTCAAGTTGCCTCAAATTACAGAAAAAAAAATGCTCTGATATCGGTACATATCAGAGCATTCGATCGATAGTGATGTACTGGAGTTATTTAGCGACGCCTCTGTTTTTGGGTCAATTCAACGGCACGTAACTGAGCCATTGCTTTCGCCAAATCCATCTGCGCTTGCGCAAAGTTGATATCGTGGCCCTGCTTATTAATATTCTCTTCTGCTGCACGTCGTGCTTCATTTGCACGAGCTTCATCAATATCTTTACCGTGCATAGCTGTATCAGCCAATACCGTCACTAATGAAGGTTGAACCTCAACAATACCGCCTGAAATGTAGAGAATTTCGTCATCCCCTTTCAAATCAGTTTGAAAATAAGCAACGCCAGGTTTAATACGACTCAGCAAAGGAGAGTGACCAGGGCGAATACCAAGTTCACCATCAAGACCCGAAATAGCCAAAGCATGTGCTTTACCACTAAATAACGGACCTTCTGCACTCACAATGTTGAGTTGGAATGTATTCTGAGTAACGCCGATAGCCATAAATCCTCCTCAAACTTACATAGTTTTCGCTTTTTCGATAACGTCTTCGATAGAGCCACAGTACAAGAATGCTTGTTCTGGAACGTCATCGTAATCGCCATTCAATAAGCCTTTAAAGCCATTCAATGTCTCTTTCAGTGATACAAAAATACCCGGTTGACCCGTGAATACTTCAGCAACATGGTAAGGTTGAGTCAGGAAACGTTCGACTTTACGTGCTCGGGCTACGGTCAATTTGTCTTCTTCAGACAATTCATCCATACCCAAGATAGCAATAATATCTTTCAGTTCTTTATAACGTTGCAGTACTGTTTGTACGCCACGAGCAACTTCATAGTGCTCAACACCAACAACCAATGGATCAAGCTGGCGTGAGGTTGAATCTAATGGGTCAATCGCAGGGTAAAGACCTAATGCAGCAATATTTCGCGACAGTACAACCGTTGCATCAAGGTGAGCAAACGTTGTAGCTGGTGATGGATCCGTCAAGTCATCCGCAGGTACATAAACGGCTTGAATCGAGGTGATCGATCCCTTGTGCGTAGATGTGATACGTTCTTGCAGCACACCCATCTCTTCAGCCAATGTTGGCTGGTAACCTACCGCAGAGGGCATACGACCAAGCAGGGCTGATACTTCTGTTCCCGCAAGGGTATAACGGTAGATATTATCAATGAACAACAGTACATCACGGCCTTCATCACGGAAGCGCTCTGCAATGGTTAAGCCTGTAAGTGCAACACGTAAACGGTTACCTGGGGGCTCGTTCATCTGGCCATAAACCATGGCAACTTTATCAAGTACACCGGCTTCTTTCATTTCGTAGTAGAAGTCGTTACCTTCACGTGTTCGTTCACCCACACCTGTAAATACAGACAGACCTGAGTGGGCTTTGGCGATGTTATTGATTAACTCCATCATGTTGACGGTTTTACCCACACCCGCACCACCGAACAGACCGATTTTACCGCCTTTAGCAAACGGACAAATCAAGTCGATAACTTTTACACCAGTTTCTAATAGTTCAGTGCTGTTCGCTTGTTCTTCATATGATGGTGGCTCGCGGTGAATTGGGTAAGAGGTTTTCTGACCAATTTCACCACACTCATCAATTGGGTGGCCTAATACGTTCATGATACGACCAAGGGTTTCTTCACCCACTGGCACAGTAATCGGTTCACCCGTATTCACTGCGGTTAAACCACGGCGCATACCATCTGACGAACCCATTGCGATACAACGAACGACTCCGCTACCAATTTGTTGCTGTACTTCAAGTACAAGAGAGCTGTTATCGCCATCAATGATGTTCAAAGCATCATAAACACGTGGCACACTATCTTGGTCAAATTCCACATCAACGACAGCGCCGATGACTTTGACAATTTTACCAGTACTCATTTGATATCCTCTGAATTCTGTTTAAACGGCTTGTGCACCGGCTACGATTTCACTTAGCTCTTGGGTAATAGCGCTTTGGCGGGCTTTGTTATAAACCAGCTGCAAATCGTTAATAATGTCGCCTGCATTATCTGTCGCCGATTTCATCGCGACCATTCGTGCGGCTTGTTCACAAGCGATACTTTCAACGGTGCCTTGATACACCTGAGATTCGATGTAACGCAGCATTAAAGCGTTGAGTATGTCTTTTGGATCAGGTTCGTAGATGTAATCCCAGCGACTATTTTCATCATTGGGTTTACTGTCTTGCGAATCATCTTTATCTGGATGAGGCAATAATTGCGTTACACGTGGGTTCTGTACCATAGTGTTAACGAACTCGTTGTATACCAAATACAAGCGATCAATTTTGCCGTCATCAAAGTGCTCAAGCATGGCTGTAACAGCACCTAACAGATCTTCCAATTTAGGCTTATCACCTAGGCCTGATGTTTGTGCAATGACATTGCCAAAACGGTGGAAAAACGAAATAGCTTTTGAACCGATTAACGTCAAATCTACTTCAACATTTTTCTCTTGCCATTGGCGCATATCTTTTAAGGCTTGCTTAAACAGATTGGTATTTAAGCCACCACATAAGCCTCGATCTGAGGATATGATGATGTACGCCACACGTTTTGCTTCACGCTCTTCAAGATAGGGGTGCTTATACTCTAATGAGCCCGATGCAACATGGCTGATTACCTTACGCATATTCTCAGCGTAAGGACGGGTTGCCGCCATGTTATCTTGCACCTTCCGCATCTTACTTGCGGCAACCATTTCCATTGCACTGGTGATCTTTTGCGTATTTTGTACGCTCGCTATCTTGGTGCGAATTTCTTTTGCGTTTGCCATTTTTAGCTCCTATCAACATTCACGATGGGTTGATGTCAGCGAGATTCACCACGCTGTATTTACCCTGTTTCGATTTACCACGACTGCGTCGCGGTGAATGTTTTCAGTAACTTGTGCAGGCTTTGTTCAATATCGTCGTTGTATTGACCCGTTTCATTGATAGTATCTAGCAACGCCGAGTGTTCGCTTTTCGCGTACGCCATTAATGCGGATTCAAAATCACCAATACTGGCTAGCGGCACATCACCTAAATAGCCTTTTTCAGCAGAGAAAATAGCGATCGCTTGCTCTGCAACAGACATTGGAGCGTACTGCTTCTGCTTCATCAACTCTGTCACTTTTTCACCGTGATCAAGTTGCTTACGTGTTGCATCATCAAGATCTGATGAGAACTGAGCAAAAGCCGCAAGTTCACGATACTGTGCAAGTGCAGTACGAATACCACCCGACAGTTTCTTCACAATTTTTGTTTGCGCAGCACCACCAACACGAGATACCGAAATACCTGGGTCAACCGCTGGACGTAAACCCGAGTTAAATAAATGCGTTTGTAGGAAGATCTGCCCATCAGTAATCGAGATCACGTTTGTCGGAACAAAAGCTGATACATCACCCGCTTGGGTTTCGATAATTGGTAGTGCAGTTAACGACCCTGTTTTGCCTTTTACTTCACCTTTAGTAAAGCGCTCAACATAAGAAACGTTTACACGAGATGCGCGTTCTAACAGACGAGAGTGGAGGTAGAACACATCACCAGGGAAAGCTTCACGACCCGGTGGACGCTTAAGCAAAAGTGAAATTTGACGGTAAGCAACCGCTTGTTTAGACAGATCATCATAAACAATCAGTGCATCTTCACCACGGTCACGGAAATATTCACCCATGGTGCAACCAGAATAAGGTGCTAGATACTGTAGTGCAGCAGCTTCAGATGCAGTCGCAACCACCACAATGGTATTTTTTAATGCGTCGTGTTCTTCCAGTTTACGTACTACGTTAGCAATGGTTGATGCTTTCTGACCAATCGCGACGTAAACACATTTAATACCAGAATCTTTCTGGTTAATAATGGCGTCGATCGCCATAGCCGTTTTACCCGTTTGACGGTCACCGATAATCAGTTCACGTTGTCCACGACCAATTGGCACCATGGAATCAACCGCTTTATAACCCGTTTGAATAGGCTGATCGACTGATTGACGTTCAATAACACCAGGGGCAATAATTTCGACAGGTGAATAACCATCGTTTTCAATTGCGCCTTTACCATCAATAGCTTGACCTAGCGTATTAACAACACGACCCAGTAAACCTCGACCAACTGGTACTTCAAGAATACGTCCAGTCCCTTTTACTTTAAGACCTTCAGCAAGATCCGAGTACGGCCCCATTACCACAGCACCTACGGAATGACGCTCTAGGTTTAGCGCCAATGCGTAGCGATTACCTGGTAGTTCAATCATCTCGCCTTGCATAACATCAGCAAGACCATTAATACTAATAATACCGTCACTTACTGAGACGATAGTACCTTCGTTGCGAGCTTGGCTCGTCACATTAAAGGTTGCGATACGTTGTCTAATTAGATCGCTGATTTCATTTGAATTTAATTGCATATCTATTACCCGTTACGCTTGTAGACTACTTGCTAGTCGGTTCATCGAGCTCTTGAGAGTGCCATCAATAACCAGCTCTCCAGCTTTGATAAGCATGCCGCCAACAAGCGATTCATCTATCTGACAATCCAACTCAACACTGCGAGAAAGACGCTTTTCCAATGCTTTAACCAAATTAACTTTTTGTTCTTCCGTTAGTGGTTCAACAGATAACACTGTCGCTTCTATAGTGCGTTCAAAGTCCGCTTTCATTTCCATGAAAAGATTTAGAACGTCAGGAAGAACAATTAATCGGCCATTTTCTGCCATCACTCGAACAAAGTTCTGACCATGTTCATCAAGTAAGCCTTCACAGATATCTAAAAACATCAGCGTAAAAGCCTCGGCGTTTTTCGCGCCTTTGAAATCAATCTCTTTGATTTCCTGAAGAATCACGGGCTGATGAGCAACATCTGCAGCTATCATTAACATGTGTGCCCACTGGTCGAGCGACTTATTGGCTAAAGCAAAATCAAACGCGGCTTTGGCATAAGGTTGAGCTATCGTTTTTAGATCTGACATGGTGATCTCCCCGATTACATTTCCGTAATTAGCTTATTAACAAATTCACGGTTTGCAGCATTATCAAGGTTGCGTTTAATCAATTTTTCCGCGCTTTCGATAACCAGATCTGACATTTCTTGACGAAGTTCTTGCCTTAGGCGATTACGCTCACTTTCAAGCTCTGATTGACCTTGAGCAATGATTCGAGCTTTCTCGGTATCACCTTCTAGCTTGGCATCTTCAATAATTTGGCTACGGCGTTTATTGCCTTGTTCAACCAAATCACTTGCACTTTGTTTCGCTTCAACCATCAGTTGATCACCGTTGGCTTTTGCTAATTCAAGTTCTTTTGCCGCTAGATCCATCTGGCTAAGCCCTTCGGCTATTTCACGCTGACGTTCATCAATCAATGCGGTCAATGGTGGCCATACGTATTTCATACATAACCATACAAAAATCACGAAGGATATTGCTTGGCCAAGCATGGTTGCATTTAAATTCATACATCCTCACTCTTTAATTAATGCTTGGTAGCAACAGCGCTAAACATCAAGTACTTCGCGCTGTATCACCGCAGTAGTCATTTATTAAGCAACAGCGAAAATGATATATAGACCAATACCAACACCGATCATTGGAACCGCATCGACAAGGCCCATCATGATGAAGAACTGAGTTCGAAGCATTGGAGTAAGATCCGGTTGACGCGCTACACCTTCAAGGTATTTACCCGCCAAGTTACCAATACCACTTGCAGCACCTGCCGCACCTAAACCAATTAATAGTGCGCCAGCAACGTAAAGAACTGCACTTACGATATCCATGAATGACTCCAAATTTTTTATAAATTAAATTAACGATAAATAAGATAAATAGTGGCTAGAGGTTGTTAATAGCTAAGACGCTAAATAACTAGTGCTCTTCTGTTGCCATAGCTAAGTAAACAATGGTTAGTACCATGAAAATGAAAGCTTGTAAGAACACAATCAGTATGTGGAACAAGGCCCAAGGTACACTCAATGCCCACTGCATCCACCAAGGCATTAATGCAATCAAGATGAATATCATTTCACCTGCGTACATGTTGCCGAATAGTCGTAAGCCGAGTGAAATTGGCTTTGAAATTAATGTAATTAATTCCAAAATGAAGTTCACTGGGTATAACAATGGATGTTCAAATGGCTGTGTTGTTAGCTCTTTAATAAACCCGACAATACCTTTGTTTTTCAAGGTATAACCAATAATTAATATAAAGACACCTAACGCCATTGATACAGGAACATTCACATCAGCTGATGGTAAATCTCTGAAATGCTCGACACCAAATAATCGGGTTAATGCAGGAACAAAATCGATAGGTAATAAATCGATACTGTTCATCAAAAAGACCCAGACAAAAATAGTAAGAGCTAATGGACCAATGAGCTTATCTTCAGTTTTAAATATTTCTTTAACTAGGTTATTTACAAAATCAAAAGTTATTTCAATAAAACATTGCAGGCGACCAGGAACACCTTTAGTCCCTCGGGTTGCAACATATCTAAATACACCAATGAAAAGTAAACCTACCATCCAAACCATGATCATGGAGTCAATATTAATACTCCAAAAACCTTTTCCTAATGTGAGGAAGGTTAGATGGTGCTCAATATATTCGTGAGCGGAACTGACATTATCCACCTTACGTCATCCTAAATTGAGGTTTATTAAGTATCGGGGTTAAAAAGCATCCTAAAAATGTCATGCCATAAGCAGATAACATTATTACATTACTCAATGCCATGAACCGGAAGGCTAAAATGAACATAACAACGGTGTACACAAGCTTGACCGTTCTAGTAACTCTTATTAACTCACTGATACTGCTATCTTTCTTTAGTTTTACTTTAAACGTTGCTGTTATCATTCCCATCATCGATGGAATAACAGCAATAGCCATACCTATCAACGCAGATTCGATACCCAATAGATCAGAAGACATTACGACATAGGGCAAATAAATTGCACCACATATAATTTGACTTATTAAGATCTGTTTTGCAGCTAATAATATATCACTACGACTGGAAGGAACTTCCATAGATTATCCCTCTTACATTAAACAGTATTTATATTTCACCACTCCTTAAAAAAATACTTACCCAATCAAGAAAATAACGTCCATCCTTTACCACCATTACAATACATGTAATCACTTAAAATACTAATGGCATATTTAAATCAAAAGGAATCCCTATTTAAATAAACATCCAACGTTTTATTTAATTACAAAAGCTGCAATGTGTGTCACCTACACTTATAAAAAAGTTTTGGAATCATTAATATCGACGTGATCTTCATTAGAAACTTGATGGTTGAAATTTACATCATACAAACTGTGACCGCTATCATAAAAAATGCAACAATGATTTTCATTTTTGAGTGTTGCTTGTTTTTCAATAAAAGAGAAACATATAAAACAAGAGCATACGGTTATTAAGAACTTACTCCTATTCATAATAATACTTATTAATAAATATATTTACACATGCATTTACGAGTAAATAATTGCTACTTCATCGCATATCTACCATGTAATGAAACAGTATTCGTTAAAGTGATAATCATTGGCGGTTCAATTAAATGAAAAAAACAACCGAAATATTTATTCAAGAAGCGCATCATGTTCATAGCCAACTATACCGCTATGAAAATTTCATTTACCTGAATGCTAAAACAAAAAGCCTCATAACTTGCACGCTACATGGTGATTTCGAACAACGCCCTGATGCACACCTTGCTGGCAGAGGTTGTCCTAAATGTGCAGGCAAAGAAAAGAAAACAAAGGAACAATTTGTTTTATCAGCCCAAAAGTTGCATGGTAAAAAATATAATTATAGCCAGTTTGAATACTTAGGCGCACTGACTAAAGGGCTAATATCATGCCCTGTGCATGGTGATTTTGAACAGCGCCCGAATGCTCACCTTTCAGGTAAAGGGTGTCCTAAATGTTCGAAATCGTACCCAAAAAACCGCGAAGTGATCGTAAATGAAGCGATAAAGGTACATGCGGGTAAATACGATTATTCGAAATTTATTTATACCGGTGCGCTTTCTAAAGCCATTATTACCTGCCCCGAACATGGGGATTTTGAGCAACGCCCCGATGCCCATTTACGTGGTGTAGGTTGCCCGCTTTGCGCCAAAAAAGGCAAAAAAAAAACCAATGAACAGTTTACGCAACAGGCTCAATGTATTCACGGCGAACGCTATGATTACAGCTTATTTGGCTATGTAAACGTACGGACAAAGGGCACAATTATTTGTTCACTACATGGTGAATTTGAGCAGCTTCCATCGAATCATCTTGCGGGTAATGGCTGCCCTCGATGTGCTGCATTAAGTAAGAAAAACCAGCAAATATCACCTAAAAAAGAGCCAGTAAAACAACAATATTTGATGTGTTAAAATCAATTACCATGAACAAAAACAGCCCCCTATTTCCATTTTAGTGAAAATAGGGGGCTGTTTTTGTTTAGCACTTGTATACCAAGCTAATTCAAGACACTAAACTTAGAGTGACTTCTGCGTGAAAGCTGATTATTTAAATAGCTTACCAGTAATGGTATACCAGCCTCGATAAAGCAGTAACGCAAAAAGGATTAATGAGCACCCTATTATCTTCTCTGCTGGCATCTTCTCGCCATACCATAGAATGCTCAAAAACACCGTCCAGACCGGTTCTAAAACCATAATAATGGCAGCATTAGCCACACTCGTGTGTTTCTGCCCTGCTGTTTGTAATACATAACGGATACTTGTTGCAATCAATACGCTAGAGGCGAACCAGCCCCAAATTTCTAAATCAACCGTTTGTGGCCATTGCTCAAACATTAATGATGCAATCAGCCCCATCACACCTGTTACAAATAATTGAACACACGTCAGTAATAACGTGGGAATGCGCTGCGCGTATCGACTATTAAAATTAAACTGTAATGCCAATAATGCAGCTGCTAATAAAAACCACACTTGGCTTACTGATTGATGCCAACCACCGCCTGATAGCGATAGTAAAACCAGACCAACAATGGCAAAGGGTAACGAAATCCAAAAAGGACGATTTGGTTTTTGTTTAAATAACGGCCATGCTACTAACGGAACCAATAGCATAGAAAGGCTCATAATAAACGCCCCTTCGCCAAGGGTATCGCTGACTGAAATCGCATAGATCCAAGTCAGTAATGCCGCCCCCAACAACATACCGACCAGTGACGATTGCGCGATGTCTTTCAGGCTCACTTGCTTAAATAAACGGTAACAAAAAGGAAGTATAAGCAATGAGGCCAGTACAAACCGTAAACCAATAAATCCAAAAGGCGGGAGCCCTTGAATGGTTTGCTTAGAGAAAATCCAACCCGCCGAAGCCAGTAATGTTGCACAAACTATCAATAAATCTGCGCGTCTGTGTTGTGTCATAACATACCTAAATAACAAAAAAGAGGATAAAAGAATGGTTGGATGGGAATGCCATTCCTACACATATTTCCCTTGAATTAAACACACTGAGGCTACTTTGAATCCTGCACCTTAAGGTGACTTGGGTATATAAACTGATATACTTGCGTTAGATTCTTTCATTGGCAATAAACATGACTCAAACAAACAATCCTCTTCACGGCATCACTCTCGAAAAGCTATTAACTGAACTTGTCGAGCATTATGGTTGGGAAGAACTAGGCTATCGCATCAATATTCGCTGCTTTAACCAAGATCCAAGCATCAAATCTAGCCTAAAGTTTTTACGTAAAACGGAATGGGCAAGAACAAAAGTTGAAGAACTGTACGTACGCACGAAAAAATAAATATCGTTCGTAACTAGGGCGTGTTGAGGTTTCAGGTTCGGCCAGAATATAAAACCTCGACATGCCCTAAAGTACAAGTATTCTATCCAATAGCCCTCTTTGGATAGATAGTATTCACACCTTATTCTTCGTTTTTTCATCGCTTTTTTATAGCAACACCTTCTAACAAACGATGATTAACCAGGTAGTACAACAACCCCTAAAGGTTCAAGTAATTGCTCTTGCTGCCAATCACAAATAGTCACCTTTGCAACACTCACTCGACGAATATCAAGCCCAGTAAGATCAACATGGCACAAGTTACATTCCGTCATATCGAATTGTCCCCATGCTTCTGGCGAAAACTCACCACGGCTTAAATCAGACCCTTTGAATGTAGCACCTAATAGGTTGGCACCATTCCATTTATTTTCGAATAACTCACACTTTTCTAAGCGTTGATTTTCAAAATTAGCATACGATAAATTACAACGAGAAATATAAGCAGAGCAAAAAAAGGTATTGTGAGTTATGTAATTCGCAAAGCTGGCCAACACAAAATCAGCCCCTTTTAACTGGCTATCTCTTAATTCAATACCAAAGCACTGAGCACCTCGAAACTGCGCCATGCTCAAATCACAATGCTTGAAACTAGCATCTTTTAATTTTGTATATTCAAACTGACAACCATCCACGTCGCCGCGCTCAATGAATTGGCATTCGATAAACGCGGCATCAGATAAATTTGCACGGTTAAAATTACAACGATAAAACTGACAATTTTCAAAACGAGCATCTTGAAGATCTTGCTCACTAAAATCGTGTTCAGTAAATGTTTTATTCGTAATATGCATGAATAGCCTTTTTGCTTAAATGAGTAATGCCATACTTAACAAGTAGATGGTCAAATATTTGTGCAGGAAAAATAGTGAATAACAAAACAATAATTGAAGTAACTAGGATCAGTTTACAAAATGTCTAACGTTGTTAGGTGATTAAAACTCGCGAAGATGATCTGCTACTTGTCGATACCCAATATACCTCACTAACATACGTAGTGAATCATGGAAATGCAATAACCTTGTAGTTCCATACAAGAATGAAAATATGAATTAACTCATTTGCTTAACCGCAAAAAAAATACGACTGTTTTATAAAAACAGCCGCATTAATGATATATTCAAGTTAGTTCAAGATGCTCGTTTCAGATAGAGTTGTTAACTTTTCGTATCTCTACAAATTTCAGCAATCATACGCAACCGCCGTTCAGGTTGAGCAACAAATGGATTCGTCGTATCCCATGCGTACCCAGCCAAAATAGAACAAATCATTTGTTTAATTTTATGATCGGGGTTTTCATGAAAAATCACATCTTGCAGCTCACCAGAATACCAACCTTCAACATAAGCTCTAAAAGTATTAACCCCTATCATTAATGCCTCGGCATAGTCTTTCTGCCAATCAATCGAGTCGCCATTAAATTGCCGAATCAATAAATCTGTCACAATTTCGGATGATTTCATCGCAATGGTGACACCAGAAGAAAACACTGGATCTAAAAATTCACCCGCATTGCCTAACAGCGCAAATTTCTCGCTGCATAAGGTTTTTACATTCGCAGAATAACCACCAATTTCACCCGCAGGGTTGGGGAACTCTGCCTTGGCTAATAATTGACATAACCCTAGTTCTTCGCTCGCAAGCTGCTTAATTGCTGCGATGTTATTTTCTGGGTAACCAGCAAAAAATGCCGGCTCAGCAACGATGCCAAACGAACACGTTCCATTACTGAATGGAATTAACCAATACCACACATCTGGATTATCGGGATGAACCGATATTAAAATTTTATTGCGATCGTAATCGAGGTTTTCTGGTGCTGATGTATCGATATTGTCGACTACATGCGTGAATACCGCCCTTCGTGTCGGTAAACATGATGGTTCTTCTAATGCTAATAAACGTGGAAGCACCCGCCCAAAACCACTCGCATCCAATACGAAATCAGCCTCTAATTCATAACTCTTATCGTGTTTATCATTTACAGTTAGTACTGAGTGCTTACCCGCAAGATCAATATTCATTAATGTATGTTGATAACGAATTTCAACACCTTGCTCAACCGCTTCGTCGGCAAGCACTTTATCAAAGTTTGCCCGCTGTACTTGAAACGTAGTGCCTGCACCTTCGGTAAATTTGTCCGTAAAATTAAAACAGGTATATTTGCCATTACGATGAAAAGCCGCACCATCCTTAAATTGAAAATTGGCACGCTTTACCGCTGATAGCATATTCGCTTTTTCTATCACTTCCATACAGGCTGGTAGCAGGCTTTCACCAATTGAAAAACGAGGGAAAAGACTTTTTTCAAGTACCACCACATCAATCCCTTTTTGGTGAAGTAATGCTGCGGCAACCGAGCCAGAAGGGCCTGCACCAATAATGGCAACTTGCGTACGCTGTTTTGAACTCAAACGGTAAATCCTCAAAAAAGGCAGTGAGCTTTAAATAAAGACCATTACGTTATACCCAAGTTACCTCAAGCTGATCGTTTCAGCATCTTGAGGTGACTAGGTATATAACAACCCATCTTTTCTTTTGCTCATAAATCATTGTAATTTCTATTATGAGAATTATACCAAACTATTTGCATTCTCTTCGTGATGAATCCCCTAGGGTACTAACATTTAATGAATGCAAGTTCTTTTGAATCATCACTCAAGATCATAAAAATAATGAGATGAGATTGGTATGATCCATTTTCTACTTTCTTCCGTACAAATAATAAAATCGGGGAGGTGGTAATGAAAAATATTATTGGCTTGATAGTTATCTTATTTTTTACTCAAGGATGTGCAAACACTGCCTTTTTCACACCATCTAAAGCACAATACCTTAATCCAGATATTCGCTGGATAGAGTCAGTGTCTGGTAATCGTATTGCCCATTTATGGATACCAGCAGAAGAGGATATTCAGCATCGAGGTTTTATTGTGCACTTCCATGGCAATAGCGGGCATATGGAACAAACACAAGAAAAAGTCGATTGGCTCGCGAAACATGGATACGATGTGATGGTATTTGACTATTCCGGCTTTGGTCATTCAACAGGCAGTGTTGGCGACAAATCTGCTTATTTAGACTCGATAAGTATCTTGAAGCATGTAGAAAAATCACAAATAAATACGCAGCAACCCACCTTCATTATTGCTACATCTACTGGCGGTAATATATTTTTGCGGGCACTAGCAGATAATCCAATAAACCTTAATGGCATCATAATTGATTCATCGTTTACAAGTTATGTTGATGAGGCCAAGTTTGTCTTAGATAAAGGCATGTTTAGCGAATTATATTCATGGATTGCACATCTCATAATACGAGATAAGTACGCGGCCAAAGAGATTATAGCGACCTTGCCTGAAATACAGTCCTTAGTTATTCATTGCAAGTCAGATCGTATTGTACCCATCGCGTCAGGTGAAGAAATTTATCAACAGCTACCTGGTAACAAAGATTTCTGGCGATTAGATTCTTGTAATCATGCTCGAGCTATGACAAACGCATTCCCTGATAATCAAAAGCGTATTGTAAATTGGTTAGAACAAGCGACTCCATTATTTGAAGCCACTGATTCAAACACTGTCTCATTACAAGTTACGAATACCAACTTGCCAACGTTAAGTGAATAAAAAGGCTGAAAAAGCTCTGCCGATAGTAATGACATGAACGTTTCACAGCCTCTAGAATTAGCCCGCTTTTAGTTCTAATAAAGTATGACCAAGACCAATATCGTCAGTACGTGTCGCAACCACAAAGCCCGCCTCTTTTACAATTTCTAAAAAATCATCACTTCGATAAAAACGGCTGTTGCCATTCGCAAGACATGTAAAATACAACGAAGTGGCATTTAAGCTGTATGCAGCGGCATCATAGCGTTGCGAATCCCAGAATAACTCAAGAATATAGACAGTCGCATTATCAGACATAGCAGCACGTACACGACGTAGAATACTGAGTATTTCCATTGGTGAAAAACAGTCTAAGAACTGGCTCATCCACCACACATCAGCACCCGTAGGTAGTGAATTAGAAGCATCCAACATGTTAGTTGGATAACCTTTTATACGTTCTGAAAAACCATTTTCATCCGCATTCTTTAATGCCATTTCAATCTGCTGAGGCAAATCAATAATGGTCACTTCAACATCAGGGTTATGATTACAGCATTGCAATGCCCACTTACCCGTATTGCCGCCAATATCAAATAATCGTTTGGGTTTACCCTCAAACACACGTTCGAGTAAAACAGGGAAAGAACGATCTGAATAAAAGTGATCGAAATTAAACCAACTCTCTTTCGCTTTTTCTGGCAACTGAGACAAACCTTCGTAGATGGTTGTCCAATCACCCAGCTCTTTCAAACCAGCAGGCGTCCCCTCTTCTATCGCTTCGGTCAAATGCATCATTGCGGCGTAACAAACATCCGCAGTGAAATCCATATTGGCACGAGTCATCCCATCATTCGCTAAGAAATAGCCTAGATTCGCCAAAACATAATTAGGTTTATCCCACGTAACAATATGCGCACTCAATGCCATATCAAGTAAGACCTTTACACCATATTCACTCACATTGGTTTTTGCTGCGATATCAACCGCATTGAGCCCTTGCTTACCCGCTTGATCTAATGCAGCAAGAATACCTAAATCACGTAGTGTTCTTGCGGTATGAAAAACGATAGGAGCAAAAGCCAATTTTTGAGCTTCTGTTTTTGCATCTAGTGCATTAAATGGGTCGTTTTGATATAAAGTCACAGACAAATCCAATATGAAAGCGAAAAGTAAAGTATGTATACCCAAGTTACCTCAAGATGAATCCAGCACCTTGAGGTAGCTTGGGTATAAGTTTTAATAACTTATCATAATGCCATGTTGTTCAGAGACAAAAATATGGCGCATTTCTGAATTCCACAACCAACATGTCATATTATAATCAACCAAATGAATATAATGTGACGTAGCTATTACGATATAAGCCCTTAAATGATTTTAATAATTAAAGCGCTAGCATAGCCAGTTTTTTCTTAATATCTACATCTAAGTTATTTACCCAGCGGTTATAGTTACGGTGTATTTCACCGTCGTTATAATTAAGGTTCTCTGAACTAACATAGTTAATTGAGTAGGTTTTATTGCTGTATTCCACATCAATGACTGCAACATGAGAACGCGTAGAATATTCACCACGAATAGTTCCGGGTTTAGTTTCAGTCATTATCCAGCCACGGTTCATGCCAGACTCCATAATTGCTTGTTTTACCTGCGAAATTTGAAGATTATAAGCAACTGGGGTATTCTCTACATTATGGATTGGCTGTACTCGTCCACAACCTGAAACCGCCAATAACATTACAGCAATGGTCAGACCTTTTAATAGTTTCATTGTTTCTCCTTTTTCTTAATAAATGGGCACTTATGAGTGTTTTTGTATTGTAAATAAGTAAATAATCACAATAATGAATTCACACAAAGAACCATTAATGATGAAATCATAAATATTTCTGATGGAACTAACAAGTCAACGAGTATACAATACCAAAAATGAACAGTGTACATTTCAATGTAATTAATTTTATCGCGCTATCTCCGGGGTTGTCGGATCTTAATGCGTGGCAAGAATGGGCTAGCAATCAAAAGCAGTGGCCAGAACCACTAACGCCTGTACCTCATCATTTGATACCGCCGATGATGCGTCGTCGAATGAGCTCTTTAAGTAAACTTGCCATGCAAACAGCACTCGCATTAACGGAAAACCATAAAATTGACTATATTGTTTTTGCCAGCCGCCACGGCGAACTCACAAGAACAGTCAAGTTGATGCAAGATATCTTAGTGGGTGAAGATGCCTCACCGATTGCATTCTCTCAGTCTGTACACAATACGGCTGCAGGTTTATACACGATAGCAACAAAGCAGGCGATTCCGGTTACCTCAATAGGTGCTTGCGAGAATACGCTTCACGCTGCTTTAATTGAAAGTGCTGCTTATCTAAGTGATAACCCTGAACATAAAGTGTTGGTGGTTGATTTCGATGAGCCTCTTCCTGATCCTTATCAAGAATTTGATTCCGCAGAGCTAAATACGCCTGCATACCATGGTTATGCCTTGGGTATGATTCTTTCGAGTGGAGATGGCTATCAGTTAGCTTGGGAAGCTGGGCTCAAAAATAAAAACGTACAAGAGTCAAAACAGCAATACCCACAAACACTGAATGTAATCGCTAACTTACTTAGCGGTAAACAAGAGTGGACGATTGCAGCACCCCGCACACTCTGGCATTGGAAGCGTTAGAACGATGGAATATCAGCCTCTTACAGTCAAACAGAACATCAACAAGTTGTGGCGAGTATTTGCTACTGGTTTGTGTTTTTCTATTTTTGGTTTAGGGGCGCTTTGTCTTACCTTTATCGTTTTTCCGATCATAGCAATATCGACTAACAATCAGCATCAACGCGAAATGCGTGTACAGTCGATTATTCAGCAGTCCTTTGCTTTTTTTTGCCGAACAATGCGTTTGTTCGGCGCTATAGATTACAAACTTACTGGCGTAGAAACACTACAACAAGATCGTAATTGCTTAATTGTTGCCAATCACCCAAGTCTGATTGATTACGTTCTTATTGCCTCGTGCCTACCACAGTGCGATTGTTTAGTTAAAGCCAGCATTTGGCACAATCCGTTTATAAAAGGCATTGTAAAGGCAGCAGGATATATACCAAATCGAGATCCAGAAAGCTTAATTGAAGACTGTAATCAACGCTTAAAAAGTGGAAACGTATTACTCGTATTTCCTGAAGGTACACGTACGACACCAAACAAAACATCTAAACTTCAACGTGGGGCTGCACAAATTGCAGTCAGAACAAAAGCAGACTTACGCGTCATCCATATTACAGTTACGCCCAGTTTTTTGACAAAAGAGAAGAAATGGTACCAGGTACCGGATACTAAACCCTTTTTTCACGTGGAAGTGAAAGGTAAGATACCCGTTACACCTTTTATCTGTGAGGCTGATTCAGCAACATCGGCAGCAAGACATGTTAACCATCATCTTGCTACGGTGCTTTTTCCACCTTCAGAATAACAATAAGCACTCAAATAGAATAAGTAGGCCACAAGTGGAACAATTACAGATCGAATTAAAAGAACTCATCATTGAAGCGCTTAACCTTGAAGATATCACGATTGATGATATTGAAACGGATGCACCTCTTTTTGGTGACGGTTTAGGGCTCGATTCAATTGATGCATTAGAACTTGGCTTAGCCATCAAGAAAAAATACAACATTATTATCGATGCAGACGATACCAATACACGCGAGCACTTTGCATCTGTTGCTAACCTTGCGGGTTATATTTCAAAGAACAAAGCCTAACTAAACATTATATCTAGCCATAAGTAATGCCAACATTTGTGGGCACAGAAAAAGCGTATACATTATGACAGAAGTAAACCGTAACGAAGTTTTCAACCAAGTACGTGATGCATTGGTTGAACTATTTGAGATTGATGTTGATGACATCAAACCTGAAGCACAACTTTATCAAGAGCTTGATTTAGACAGCATTGATGCCGTTGATCTTGTTGTTCACCTACAAAATTTAACGGGTAAGAAAATTAAACCTGACGAATTTAAAGCAGTTCGCACCGTTGATGACATTGTAGATGCTGTCGTTGAACTACTAAAGGCTGAATAATGCGCTGGCTGACAATACTGTCAGCAATTGCACTGTTAGCTTATCCATTAGCCGTATACTACGGGCTTAGTCGTTGGGGGCTCGGTGCCGTTGCTGGATTGCTAGTGGTGCTATTTTTGCTGCGGATCATTGCTGGTAATCAAACTCGCTTACCCGAACTAAAATACATTGCTTGGCTTAGTGGTGGCGCTGGTATCGTGCTGGCTTTACTTGGCAGCCTGTTTAAGCAGGAAGGATGGTTTACCTTCTATCCCGTTATCGTTAATACCTTAATGCTAGGTTTGTTCAGTGCCAGTTTATGGCAAAAGCAAACACTGATTGAACGCTTTGCGCGCTTACAAGAACCTGAATTACCAGCTAGTGGTATTCGTTATACCCGTACTGTAACCAAAGTTTGGTGTGTTTTTTTTATCATCAACGGTTCAATTGCATTAACAACATGCTTTATGACGTTAGAAGTCTGGACCCTGTACAACGGACTCATCAGCTACTTATTTGCCGGTAGCTTATTTATTGGTGAATGGTTTGTTCGTCAATGGGTTAAAAGAAAGCAGGAACAATAAAGCACCATGAAAGAAACAGAAGTCGTTATGACCTTAAAATCACTGACTAACTTGATGGTTCAACCTTGGCCCGATACGCAACCAGTAGTTATCGCTCCATTAAATTGCACTGATTCTGAAAACACGGCATCTAACCGTACAGCCCTCGGTAACGTATTATGGTCACAATTCCGCTCAGATGTAAATGTATTAACCCAGCAACTTACCGCCAGTAAACACCAACGTTGGGCTATTTGCTTTGACGATAGCTATTTTTTTGCGGTCGCCTTTATGGCTGCCGCACACGCTAATCGCCACATCATTTTACCAGGAAACTACCAGCCAGCAGCTTTAGCTGAACTAGCACCACACTTTGATGCCGTTTTACACGATGGCGTGGCCGATCTTAGTACCACAGACATCGAACTATTCACCGTAGATGCAGCATCGCTCATTGCGATGAGTGACTCTCAAACAACAAATAGCCCCCCATTTACATCATTACTTCTTAATACTATTTGTTTAACGCTATTTACTTCAGGGTCAAACGGCACCCCTAAGGCAATAGACAAAACGCTTGCGTTACTCGATGCTGAAATTGAACAACTTGATGCGGTTTGGGGTGAAAAGCTTTCAAACTCAACCATTACCAGTACCGTATCGCATCAGCATATCTATGGCTTATTATTTCGTGTTTTATGGCCATTATGTTCTGGTCGTGCATTTGAACGCTTAAATGTTATTTACCCAGAACAAGTCATTGCACACGCAAACCAAGACACCACTCTAATTAGCAGCCCTGCGTTGTTAAAACGGCTCACTGAAGAACATATGTCTAAGCCGTATCGTGCAATTTTTTCTTCCGGTGGCCCACTGTCATTGGATGCTGCACAACACAGCCATAATCTGTTTGAACAACGCCCTTTTGAAGTCTTTGGCAGCACTGAAACTGGTGGAATTGGTTACCGACAACAACAAGATGCCACTACCCCTTGGTTACTATTTCCAGCAATTAATATGATGTTAAATGCTGAAGGCTGCTTACGTTTATTATCGCCTTTTATCGACCCTAACAATTGGTATCAAACCAGCGATCAGTGCGCATGCTTAAGTGAGCGTACCTTTATGCTAAAAGGGCGAGCCGATCGTATTGTAAAAATAGAAGAAAAACGTATTTCTTTAACCGAAGTAGAGCGTCGTTTATGCGAGCTAGATTGGATTGAAGAAGCGGCTGTATTGCCACTGGAAGAAACCAACCGCTTAATTCTGGCTGCCGTTATTACATTGTCTGAAAATGGTAAGAAAACCATTGATGAATTAGGCAAAGGAAAGTTTTGGCTAACATTACGCCAAGCCTTACGGCAGTCAGTAGAACCTGTTGGCGTGCCCCGCCGCTACCGAACTGTTGATGAAATCCCGCTAAATAGCCAAGGTAAGCGTTTAGTACGAGACTTAGAACAATTGTTCATCGATTAAAATCAACACGATAGATAAGATCATCATGATAAAACGTAAGCCTACAATTATTGCTCAACGCATTTCAGACAATAGCGCCGTGCTCACGCTAAAAGCTGATGCTGATATATTGGACTTTCAAGGTCACTTTTCATCTCACCCTTTACTACCAGGTGTTACGCAAATCGACTGGGCTATGCATTATGGTCAAACATTACTTCATGCCAACCCTCTTTTTGCTGGGATGGAAGTGGTGAAGTTTCAAGAGCCTATTTTACCCGATAGTACCGTCGAATTATCGTTAACATGGTCAGATGAAAAACAGAAATTACATTTCGTTTATACATCAGATAAAGGCACCCACTCTTCTGGTCGTATTAAATTGGATGCCAAGTAATGACAACCTTCCATCCTTGTTTTCTGATACCTTGTTATAACCATGGTGAAACAGTACCTGCTGTTATTGACTCGCTTGAACCTTATGGCTTCCCTATTATCGTAGTTGACGATGGTAGCGAAGAAAGCACCAAAACCATCTTGTGTGAGCAATCAAAGCGTGACAACGTCACTGTTATCACGCTTTCAGAGAATCAAGGAAAAGGTAGTGCTGTTACCGCAGGGGTCTATCAAGCGTATAAGCAGTGTTTTAGCCATGCAATTCAAATAGACGCAGACGGGCAGCACAATTTAGACGCTTTACCCAAACTCGTTACAGAATCAAAAGCACATCTTACAGCGCTTATTTCTGGTCAGCCGGTATATGACGAATCGGTGCCTAAATCACGCTTATATGGTCGTTACGCTACTCATATTTGGGTATGGATTGAGACACTTTCTTTCACCATCAAAGACAGTATGTGCGGTTTTCGCTCTTACCCTATTGGTCGTACTATCAAAATATTAGAACGTAATAATATTGGTAAGCGCATGGATTTCGATACCGAAATAATGGTACGCATGTATTGGGACGATTGTGATATCCGCTTTATCGATACCAAGGTGATCTATCCTGAAGGCGGGATCTCTCACTTCGATGCATTGTGGGATAACGTAAAAATCAGTGCCATGCACACTCGTTTATTCTTTGGCATGTTACCGCGAATTCCTAAGCTATTAAAACGCAAACCCAGCCAGCAACAACACTGGTCATCGCATACTGAACGCGGCACGATCATTGGCATAAAAGCGTTGTTAGCGGTATATGCGTTATTGGGGCGTAGTGCATTTAATCTTTTATTAAAAGCAGTTATGGCGTATTACTACCTGACGGGCAAAGCTGCACGTAAGGCATCAGAAGAATACCTTGATCAGCTTAAAAAACACGCCCAACAGCAAAATATAGCATTACCCGCAAAGCTCAGCAGCTATAACCATTTATTGTCTTTTGGCCATACCATGCTTGATAAACTATCCGCATGGCGCGGCGACTTTTCTGAGAAAAACCTGACCATACATGGTCAAGAACATTTTGACGGCATTGTCGAGCAACAGCGTGGCGTGGTAATTGTCGGCTCCCATTTGGGTAATTTAGAACTTTGCCGAGCACTAAGCCGTCGCCATAAACATATAAAAATTAACGCGTTAGTTTTTACCGAACATGCTGAACGTTTTAATGCCGTTATGAAGGCTGTTAACCCAAATTCTGATCTCAATCTTATTCAAGTCAGCACGCTTGGACCGGATACTGCTATTTTACTACAACAAAAAATTGAACAAGGGGAATGGATTGTCATTGTTGGCGATCGTACCTCTGTCACCAAAGAACAACGTGTTGTCTGGGCTGATTTTCTTGGCCAACCAGCACCATTTCCTCAAGGTCCATTCATGTTGGCTGCCGTGCTAAAAGCACCGGTTTACCTCTTATTTGGACTTAGGGATGATAATCAAAAGACACCGCACTTTGATGTCTACTTTGAACCTTTTAACGAACAAATCAAACTACCCAGAGGTCAACGTGAAGAAGCCCTTACTCAGGTGGTCAATCAATATGCAAATCGTTTAGAACACTACACGATGAAAGCACCACTACAATGGTACAACTTCTTTAATTTCTGGCAGTTAAGTGGAAAAGATAATGACAAATAATACTCAGCAACCTATTACATTTGGCGCAGAACGTCTCACCATCGAAGATGTTATGTCTATCGCCAATGGCGCACCAGCCGCCATGAACAGTACCCCTGAATACACCGCGAAGATCGATCGTAGCGTTGCATTTCTAGAGCGCCTTTTGAAAGAAGAAGGGGTTATTTATGGTGTAACAACAGGCTATGGTGATTCATGCACTGTCGCGATTCCACCCAACCTTGTTGATGAGTTACCACTTCACTTAACCCGTTTTCACGGCTGTGGCTTAGGTGAAAATCTTGACCACCAGCAAGCCCGTGCAGTATTAGCGACGCGTTTGTGTTCTTTGTCTCAAGGCTTTTCTGGCGTGAGCCACGATTTGCTCAATCAGCTTGTAACGTTAATTAACCACGATATTTCACCTCGTATTCCTCAGGAAGGTTCTGTCGGCGCAAGTGGCGATTTAACCCCGCTATCGTATGTTGCTGCGGTATTAATTGGCGAGCGAGAGGTTATCTACAAAGGTGAGATTCGACCAACAGCAGACGTATTTGCCGAATTAGGTATTACACCGATCAAGCTAAAGCCTAAAGAAGGCCTAGCCTTGATGAACGGTACCTCAGTGATGACAGCATTAGCTTGTATCGCTTACAAACGTGCCGAATACCTTGCTCAGTTAGCAACCCGTATTACAGCGATGGTGTCTTTAGGCATGCATGGTAATGACTTCCATTTTGATGAAGCATTATTTGCTGTAAAACCGCACCCTGGCCAGCAGGAAATTGCAAGCTGGTTGCGTTCAGATCTTCAAGCGGATACACCACCACGCAACAGTGATCGCCTACAAGATCGTTATTCTCTACGCTGTGCTCCACACGTGATCGGTGTATTGCAAGATACCCTACCGTGGCTACGCCAGATGATCGAAAATGAACTTAATAGCGCCAACGATAATCCAATTATCGATGGCGAAAACGAGCGAGTTCTACACGGTGGTCACTTCTATGGCGGTCATATCGCGATGGCAATGGACACTTTAAAAACCGCCGTTGCTAATATTGCCGATCTTCTGGATCGTCAAATGGCGCAGTTGATGGATTACAAGTTCAATAATGGACTACCGTTTAACCTAACTGGTGCAGAAGGCGAACGTAAACCAATTAATCACGGCTTTAAAGCAGTACAAATTGGTATTTCCGCATGGACAGCCGAAGCATTAAAAAACACCATGCCAGCCAGTGTGTTCTCACGTTCTACTGAATGTCATAACCAAGACAAAGTCAGCATGGGCACCATTTCCTCTCGTGACTGTTTACGTGTTTTGCAATTAACCGAGCAAGTGACAGCGGCTTCACTATTAGCGGCAACGCAAGCGCTAGAGATCCGCAAGCGCCATAATGAGCTCGACGAGAACCACTTTAGCCCTGCGCTGAAATCCATGACGGAAGCTGTGCTTAATGATTTCGAATTTGTTATTGAAGATCGCCCACTAGAAGGGGATCTACGTCATTTCATCGAGATGATTCAACAGCAGCATTGGGATCTTTACTGATCCTCACCATCAGCGATGCATGATCAAACACGGAGCTTTTTTAAATGACAGAACAACACCGTATTCTAGATGCCGACATCATTATGGTGACATCTTTCCAAGATGCCGATCCCATGGGTGTGGTTTATCACGGTAACTACTTCCGATATTTTGAAGAAGCTCGCCGTATTTTGATGGAAAAAATTGCCTACAGCTACCATGACATGATGGCTTCTGGTTACATGTGGCCGATCATTGATACGCGGGTTAAGTACGTTAAGCCTATCCCGTTTAATCATCAAATCCGTATTACTGCAACGTTGACCGAATGGGAAAACCGCCTGCGGGTTGATTACGTTATTTACGATGCAGAATCAGGGGTACGTATGACCAAAGCACATACCATGCAAGTTGCAGTTGGTATTGAAGATGGTGAGATGTGTTTTGTTTCACCTAAAGCATTCACCGATAAAGTGGAGACATGGCATGCCGGCACAGAGTAATATCGCGAGTGGCGACATTCGCACCCCACGAACAACAGCTAAGCGTTTATTACACAACGTCACTCTTGGGTTAAGTCTATGTGCAGGGCTTATCAGTTTTTCATCAAACGCAATTACATTACCTGATCTGCAAGAGAAATTATCGAATCAGCCGATTGTTCGTGGCGACTTTGAACAAACTCGAAAAATGGAAATGTTCAATGCACCATTAACCTCGCAAGGGCAATTTCTATTAGCAGAAAAGCAAGGGTTGCTGTGGCAGCAAACTACCCCTTTTCCCGTTGCCTTAGTGCTAACCAAAGACAAGTTAAGCCAGCAATTTGGCAATCAAGACGCACAGGTGGTTTCTGCAAGTGAGAACCCGATGGTGTTCTATTTTAGCCACGTATTCCTGTCATTATTTAAAGGCGATACTAGCCAATTAACTGAACAGTTTAAGCTTGCCTTAAGCCAACAGCCTAATAAAGAAGAAGAGTGGCAGTTAGTGCTTACGCCTAAAGCAGCTCCTTTAAATGCTGTCTTTAAGACAATCACGATCAATGGCGCTACGTTCATTAACCATTTAACGTTAACCGAAATTCGTGGCGATGTGACTGACATTACATTTTCCAACCAACGTACAGCCCCTGCTGAACTGACTGTAGAAGAACAACGTGCCTTCCAATTCTAAACTTGCCTTTGCTTGGTTATTCATCACTCTAGTTTTTATTGGTGCCTTAGGGTATCAATTGACCGTGCGTAGCCAGTCACCAATAGAAACCAATATTCTGGCATTGCTACCGGAAAATCGGCAAGATCCTATCGCACAAGAGGCCTTTGATCAGGTCGCGAATAGCATGAGCGATAAAGTTATCTTTCTGATCGGAGGCCAAGATAAACAAGTGTTATTAGCGGCTTCTGAGCAATTATCAACAGAACTAGCAACGGTGGGGCTATTCAGCAAAGTCACAGGTAGAATCAATCAGAACGTACAACAAGCTTGGGGTGAGTTATATTTCCCTAAACGCTTTCAACTACTGACGTCAGAACAACAAACACGCTTGCAACATACCCCTGAGCTGCAAAACCAGCAGGTTCTTCAAGCGCTTTATAACCCATTTTCAGGGGTAACTGGCAATGAACTGCGCAGTGATCCGTTTCTGCTCTTTCGTGATTTTCTTTCTCAGCTAACGAAGCAATCAGGCAACTTTCAATTAACCGATGGCTTTTTAACAACGGATTATCAAGGCAAAGATTACATATTAATTACTGCCGATTTATCAGATTCAGCCTATAGCTTAAGTCTTCAACGCCAGTTGCCTGCACTCACCACGTTAGAAAATAATATTCGTCAGCAATATAATGTCGACGTACTGCACACAGGGGTGATCTTCTATGCAGCACACGGCACTGAAAGCGCTAAGAGTGAAATAAGTACCATAGGGCTAGGCTCGCTGCTTGGCGTTATCGTCTTACTATTGGCGGTATATCGCAGCGCTTTACCTATCGCTCTTGCCTTACTGTCTATTAGCTGTGGGTTACTGTCAGCATTTGTATTAACCGTCGCTATTTTCGGTAAAGTCCATCTGTTCAGCTTGGTATTCGGTGCCAGCTTAATTGGCGTATCTATCGATTACGCATTCCATTTCCTTACAGACCGTTTAGCGGCAGGCAATAAATGGAATGCACAACAAGGTTTACATCATATTTTTGCAGCTATCACTTTGGGGCTTATTACCAGTTTAATTGGCTACCTTGGTATGCTTATCGCACCTTTCCCTGGCTTGCAGCAATTATCTTTATTCTCTGCCATTGGCTTAACCGCGGCTTACGCAACAGTCGTATGCTGGTATCCGATTTTAGCGCGTAAACCTAGCCAACAGCGCGGTACTTTGCCCTTCATGCTCACAATGACAGCATGGTTAGATTTATGGCAAAAACCGGTTATTCGTGTTGCTTTCCCTTCGATCATATTCCTCGCAGCCTTGGCTGGTGTTTATCATGCCGATTACAACGATGATATTCGCCAACTACAGGCACTACCGTCTGATTTGAAACAACAAGAAGCAACGATTAAAGCCATCACCGGCGTAAGTAGTAGCCAGCAAATGTTGTTAGTAAAAGCAGCCGACGAACAAGATCTGCTAAACCAATTACAGCAAGTGGCACAGCAGCTTGATACGTACCAACAGCAAGGTGCATTGGGTGGATACCAAAGCATTAGCCAGTACCTGCCGTCTGAAAATACTCAACGCGATAATTTCGCCTTAGTAAAACAGCTTTATCAGCAGCAAGGCGATGCATTAACACAGCAGTTAAAACTCAATGCACCTGTAGCATTTGAACAAACATTTACTCCTCTAACCATTGATGATTTTCTGGCGTCCCCCGTTGCTGACCCATTGCGCTTTATGTGGCTGGGTAAGTTACAAGGCATACAATCTGCCATCATTATGTTGAGCGATGTACACCAACCCAAGATTATTCAACAGTTCGCAAGTCAGCAGCCTAATATAAGCTACCTTGATAAAGCGGATGAGATCTCCCTACTATTTGGTGAATACCGAGTACGAGTGACAGAATTACTGATTGGTGCAACATTGGTAATTTGGGCATTGCTTGCTTGGCGCTATGGCATGAAGAAGGGCGTTTTACTTATTTTACCGCCAGTTATTGCTGGCTGTGTAGGCATAGCCGTCACAACAATTACTGGTGTACCGTTAAACTTATTTAACTTGCTCGCGCTAATATTAATTTTGGGGATTGGGATAGATTACACCCTATTCTTTGCTGAGCAGGATCATGCTATTGATGATAACGCTGAAGGCAACTCGGAATCAGTTTCGACCCAAAGTACATTTCTGGCAATCAGCCTATCAGCAGCAACGACACTATTATCATTTGGCTTATTGGCCTTGAGTGCGACCCAAGCGATACACAGTTTTGGCATTACCGTGCTTACCGGCATTATCGTGGCGTGGTTACTCGCCCCTTTGTCTATGTCAGTTCAATCCATGTCGGTTCACGATAAACAGACTAATAATACTCGACACAATGAGGTGAATGAATAATGTTCCCCATAACCCAACGTTCAATCGTGCAGAAAATGCCATTCAAGCCATTCGCATTAGCCATGTTGGTATTCACCTTCAGCGGTTGTGCGATGAAGCCTGAACAACAAGCCAATCAAGTTAGTATTGCACCCGATACCTTGGTCACATTACCGACAGCGGCCCAATTAGGGCATTCATTAACCGCAAGCCAATTGATCACCGCTCAGTGGGCAGAACAAACCCACCAGCTACCCGTGCAACTGCAAGTCGATAGTCAGAAGTTGGCACTGGCTGGCTTTTCATCGTGGGGATCTCGTATTCTGAGCTTAACCTATGAAAACCAGACGATTGAAGCCAGTGTCTTACCAGGATTAGGGGATACGCTGCCCAAGCCTGAGCAAGTATTGTTTAACTTAATGCTGACTCTATGGCCGTTAGATGCATGGCATAAGCCACTAGAAGATGTGGGATGGCAGCTAATAGAAACGGCACAACACCGCCAGCTCATTGATGATAACGGTATTGTTGTCGCTGATATTAGCTATCAGTCACCACAGCACCTTGATGGTGATATTACCTTTATCAACCATCAATTTGGCTACACAATTACCATTAAAACGTTAGATTACAACCAATAATAATAAGAAAGGCGATGACAATTAATATGCTGAACACCACAAAAAGAGAAAGAAAAATAACGCCTGTATATATTCATGGCTGTGGGTTCCATTCTGCGCTAGGCAAAAATGCAGAAGAAATACATTCACGCCTGCAGCAAGGGACTTCACCCGATATGCTGCCAGTAAAAGGCTGGTTGAATGATGGTTCTGACACGGTTGTAGGTAAAATACGCGAATCCCTACCCGCTGTGCCAGCACGCTACCAGCAGCAAGATACTTTCAATAATCGCCTTGCACTATCAGCCTTGCAGCAAATTACTGCACCGATTGAGCATGCGATTAATCAATATGGCAAAGATCGTCTCGCTGTAATCATCGGCACCAGCACCTCGGGTATTTCAGATGGCGAGAAAGCCTTAAGCCAGCAGATGGATAACGGCACTTTTCCTGCTGATTATCATTACTACCAACAAGAAATTGGTAATCCCGCTGAATTTGTTGCTGATTATTTAGGGCTAGAAGGGCCAACCTATACCATTTCAACGGCTTGTTCTTCAAGCGGTAGGGTTTTTCTTTCAGCCAAACGATTATTAAAAATGGGCATTGTTGATGCTGTTATCGTCGGTGGGGTCGATTCTCTTTGTCAGCTAACCTTAAATGGTTTCCACGGTTTAGACGCACTTTCAAACACCTTATGTAACCCTTTTAGCAAAAACCGTGATGGCATTAATATTGGTGAAGCGGCCGCATTCATGTTGTTAGCCTTAACGCCAGAGTCTGACGAAAAACAAGCCAAACAGCAGATCGCTTTGTTAGGTGTTGGTGATAGCTCTGACGCCCACCACATCTCGGCGCCACACCCAGAAGGCAATGGTGCAGAAGAAGCAATGCGCAAAGCACTGGATGATGCAGGGCTAGACCCAGAAAACATTGGCTACATCAATGCCCACGGTACAGCAACCCCGTTAAATGACGAAATGGAAGCGAAGGCGATTCATCGTGTCTTTGGTACAAAAACACCAGTAAGCTCAACAAAACCGTTTACTGGCCATACTTTAGGGGCAGCCAGTGCTGTTGAAGCCGCTATTTGTTGGCACATATTGCATTACAGCATTGATCTTCCAGTACAAATCAATGATGGTGAAATAGCAGACAGCCTTGCCCCCATTTCGTTAGTTGAACCGAATACGAAGCTTGTTCAGCCCGCGATTTTAAGTAATTCATTTGCCTTTGGTGGCAATAACATTAGCCTGATATTTGGGTACACACATGACTAATATTCCACATCTGCATCAACTTATTCCTCATGACACACCTATGGTGTTGGTTGATGAGCTCATCGACGTAGGTGAAGAACATGTTCATTGCCAGGTGAATATCAACGAAAGCTGCATTTTTTTCGATCCTGAAACCCGCAGCATTTCTGGGCATGTCGGCATTGAGTTCATGGCTCAATCTGTGGCAGGTTGGGCGGGGTACCATGCTTGGAAACAAGGCAAACCTTCACCCATTGGTTTTTTACTCGGTTGTCGCCGCTACCAAGCAGAATGCAGTGCCTTTAATGAAGGCGATTTACTCGATATTTATGCTGAACGCCTAATGGAAAATAATGGAATGGCCGTTTTCATCTGCCGCATTGAACACCAAGGGGCATTATTAGCCACGAGCCAATTAAATGCATTTGTACCATCACCAGAACAATTAGATCAAATGATTGGTCACTCTCAAGAAAATAGGAATCTTTCATGACCCGACAGGTATTAGTAACAGGCGCGAGCAAAGGTATTGGGCGTGCTGTTGCTACACAGCTTGCTAAAGACGGCTTTACTATCGCAGTACATTACATGAGCGACAAGTCTGGCGCAGAAGCAACATTAAGTGATATTCAGCACGCTGGCGGTTCGGGTCGTATCATTCAATTTGATATCAGTGATCGTGCTCAATGCCGTGAACAACTTGAAGCCGACATTGCTGAGTATGGTGCCTACTATGGTGTAGTCAGTAACGCAGGTATTACCCGCGATACCGCATTCCCAGCGATGACAGAAGAAGAGTGGGACGGTGTTATTCATACCAATCTCGACAGCTTTTATAACGTACTTCACCCTTGCGTTATGCCAATGGTACAGAAACGCAAAGGTGGCCGTATTATTACATTAGCGTCTGTTTCTGGCATTATAGGTAACCGTGGCCAAACCAACTACAGCGCAGCAAAAGCAGGCGTCATTGGTGCAACCAAATCGTTAGCACTCGAGCTTGCTAAACGAAAAATTACGGTTAACTGCGTCGCACCCGGCTTAATCGATACAGGTATGGTTGATGAACATGTTAAAGAACATGCCTTGCCACAAGTACCATTACGTCGCATGGGCGAACCTGAAGAAGTCGCGGGTCTTGTTAGCTACTTGATGTCTGATATCGCGGCGTATGTAACCCGCCAAGTAATTTCGGTAAATGGAGGACTAATATGATCCGTCGTGTTGTTGTAACAGGCATGTCTGGCGTAACTGCTTTAGGAAATGACTGGAAGGCCATCGAGCCTAAATTGCGTGCTTGTGAGAATGCGACCCAGTATATGGTCGATTATGAACAATATGATGGCTTAAATACAAAACTTGCCGCGCCTATTAATGACTTTTCACTGCCTAAGCATTATACCCGTAAAAAAATTCGCTCTATGGGTCGGGTATCCAAACTCTCAACCTTAGCGACAGAGAATGCACTAATACAAAGCGGGTTACTCGATAACGACGTACTGACTAACGGTGAAACCGGCATTGCTTACGGCTCATCGACTGGTAGTACCCCCGCTATTGGTGCCTTTGGTGTAATGCTAAATGAAAAGAGCACCAGAGCCATCACCGCTACAACCTATGTGCAAATGATGCCCCATACAACCGCGGTTAACGTCGGTTTATTCTTTGGTTTTCGTGGTCGTGTTATTCCAACCAGTAGCGCATGTACGTCTGGCAGCCAAGCTATCGGTTATGCCTATGAAGCGATTAAGCACGGCTACCAAACAGTCATGATTGCAGGCGGCGCTGAAGAGTTATGCCCAACAGAGTCGGCGGTTTTTGATACTTTGTTCGCGACTAGCCTCAAGAATGATGCACCTAAAACGACCCCTCGCCCCTATGATACCGATCGCGATGGTTTAGTGATTGGTGAAGGTGCAGGTACCTTGGTACTAGAAGAATACGAACACGCTATTGCACGTGGTGCCAAAATTTATGCAGAACTGGTTGGCTTCGCCAGTAACTGCGATGCGGCTCATGTTACTCAGCCACAACAAGAAACCATGCAACTTTGTATGGAAATGGCGTTAAAAAATGCGAATTTGTCACCAGAATCTATCGACTACGTTTCTGCACATGGCACGGCGACAGAAAAGGGTGATATTGCAGAAAGTAATGCAACAGCCAACATCTTCGGCGATAAAGCACCGATTAGCTCACTAAAAAGCTATTTTGGTCATACTCTTGGTGCCTGTGGTGCCATTGAAGCATGGCTGAGTTTAGAAATGATGCACACGGGCTGGTTTAGCCCAACATTGAACCTTGATAACGTCGATGAACGTTGTGGTGCATTAGATTATATTCGCGGTGAAGGGCGCAATATTAATTGCCAATATATTATGAGCAATAACTTTGCGTTTGGCGGTATCAATACATCATTGATTTTCAAACGCTGGCAAGAATAGAATTAAAAAAGAGAACGTAGTGCTAGAAATTGAAGAGCGGGTCTTAGGGCACGCTCTTCAACTAATAGCAGAGTTCAATCTTGAGCAAACCTGCCCTCACTTTCTAAGTCGCATTCCCTCACTGTGGATCCAAACCTCTGCATCAAAACATTCAGGCTGGCAATTCTGGTTACTTTGATAATCATATTTCAACGGTAAATTTTAGAGTTAAAACTCTATTTACCGTCAAATATTGGACGAACATCACAATTCCCACTGACGGAATATGAAACCATACAAGTTATCTTCTACACGTTATTTTCTATAAATTCTTTTATAGAAATATTTTCCCTATTCTGCTTGTCAGATTAGGGCTTTTTTTTGCTCTACTTGAAATTTACTCCCACAAAACTCATCGAGATGTAAAAATGTTCCCAACATGGAACTTTGATAACATCGATGAACGTTGTGACGCATTGGGTTATATTCGCGGTGAAGGGGACAATAGGATTTAACGTGATGGTAAGGATCCACATGCGTGAATCCTTTCATCAATAAGAACCAATTAAAAATTAATTAGAAACAACATCCAGTTTAAATGCCGTCACTTCATGCACTAATTCAGCCATACGTTGTTGAACAATATCCATTTCAGCATGAATACTAACAATCGTTTGATTAGTGCTTTGCGCCATTTCTAATAAATTATCAACATCGGAATCAACAGTGTTTGTTGTTTGCGATTGTTGCTCTGACGCGGTAGCGATACTGGTGTTGAATTCTGCAATATCATTTACAGTACCAATCAACGCTTCCATTAGTGTTTTCGTTTCTGACACAACACTTTGAGTTTCATAACTCGCTTCACGACTTTGCTGCATGTTCACAAATGACACTTTGGCATTCTCACCGATACCATCAAGTAAATGTCGAATATCTTCTGTTGATTGCTTACTACGCTGTGCCAAAGTTCGTACTTCATCAGCGACTACAGCAAAACCACGACCTTGCTCACCTGCACGGGCAGCTTCAATTGCAGCATTCAAAGCAAGTAAGTTCGTCTGCTCAGAGATTGCATTAATCGTATCAAGGATCTGAGATACATTAACCATCTGCTTTTCTAGCCCTTCAATGCACTCATAAGTTTGATTAACACTATCAAGCAAGCGTGTTGTGGTAACAAAAGATTGTTCCCCCTGATCATAACAAGCCATCGCGTTGGTTTTCACCAAATCAGTGCTCGTTTGTGCTTCACCTGTAATGCCTGCAACTTGATCACTCGTTTGCGCCATTTCAGTCATCGCAGCGGCAATACTGTCACAGCGTTGGTGGGTCTGCTCACTCACCGTACGAGCGGTATCAACTAACGCGACCATAGCCACCATTTCTTGTTGAGTCTGACTCGCAACACGAAGTGACTTTGCTAAAGTGTCACTCAAACTAATAGCAAGACCATCAAAATGACGAGCTATTTCCCCTATTTCATCAGATTGGTCATCAGATAAACGTACGGTGAGATCTTTATTTCTAGCCATAATATCTAGCTTTTGCGTAAAGCCAGATACACGACGACGCAGCTTTATAACTGACTGCATAGTTAGTAAGATCAAAGGCAAGATCACCAAAACACTTAAGCTGATATACAGTAATCGAACAAAGCTCGCATTGTCTCGATTAGCTTGAGCTTTTAATAAAATATCAGCAGTCAAACTATCGCGTAACCCTTTAACTAAACCAATGCGTTGAGTGGCTAAATCAAACCATACAGAAGCTGTCGGGCCTTGAATGGATGACAACGTATTTTTCTGAGATAAATACTGTTGTTGAATTGTCATCACTTGCTGCCAAGTATTGGCTTGCGCTGTTTCACTAATACGACGTTTAGCATCACCTTCCAATAACATGTTAGCTTGACGTAAAGCGTAACGCTCGGCATCAATATAGCTACTGACTTGGGCATATTGGTCTAACGAAGAACGCTTACCTGCAAAAGCACCGTTTAATGCCCCCCTAGCTTTACCTGCTTGCTCTTTAACGACAAGCAAAGACAGCAACCCTTGCAGTTCTTGTTTTAAATCACGGTTGCTAATTTGTGTTAGCAACATAGATAGGTTATCGAGCGATAAAGTATTCACATTTGAATAATAAGCAAAAGGTGAATCAACAATGGCTAAACGATCCACTTGCGTACGAATACTTTGACGATTATCTAATTCATTCTGTACAGCACGCAACAAATCACGCACTAAAACCATATCAAGGCTTTCTGGTTTAAATTCAACTAAATTACGGTAAGCCTGATCAGCAACGTTACGCTGATTATTCAATTTATCACGCTGCGTACCTTGCCCTTTCGCAGCGATAACCCCCGCAGTTAAACCACGCTCAACCGCAAATTGATGAGCAACTTCATCGTAAAGATTAAACAGCTCAATAGTTTCACTTGATACCTCTGCATTAACAAGTTGCTTATTTGCAGCATCAATTTGCATTCCAATAAAGAATAATAAAAAAGAAGTTGGGATGATAAAAACTAATAATATTGTCGTTCGAATTGTAATCGAGCGAAATGGGTTAGGCATGATTAACCTTAGTGATAATGTCTATTACAACTGCATAATTTATCAAATGATGCCGCATAAAAATACAATGCCCCACAGGTATTTAAAGCAATCGTGACCCAGCGCAATAAGGGTCAATTTCTTGACTTTTAACGTCACTATTCAGTCTTAATATTACAGTTAGCACCATAATTAAACACTCCCTAAGTGGTATTTACAGAAGGATAATTAAACGCTTATGAATAAAAACTCATACTGGGAATGTGGCATATAGAAACCGGCCCGAGATTATTAACCGCCTCTAACGATAATCTGATTAAGATAAACTGCCTGTTAGAGGCAATGGTTATATACCCAAGCCATAGTTACCCACTGTTTTTGTGGATAAGAGCTTTTAAGCCTTTAAAAACATATAGATAACTATTTCAATGATAATAACTATAATATTTATCAAAATTAAATTGAAATAATGAAAAACTGTAGCCGCCCGCGAGGTTTGGCAAATGAAACCGCTAGATAGTTAGCGCACAGCTTCCATTAACATTGGGAACAACACCTGCCAGCTAAAGACTACGATTACCACTATCACAACTGTCCACACTAAACGTTCAATCCAACTCTTGCGGCTATAGTAGTTAAATGGGTCTGGCTCACCGCACTGTGGGCAGCTATTGGCTCGTTTCGAAATTAGTTTTTCGCAAGTTGGACAGGCAAAAAGTGGCATATGACTTTACTCCTTCCGTTACAATCACAATCTAAAGGTAGTGTAAAAATAATACGTTATTAGCAACAGTACATAAGTATATTCAATAATATCAAGATCTACCTGCTTTGCTTTATGCTACTCATGAACTGTCTTAAAACGTACAACACATTTCGGGGCACAGATGAGTCAGCCAAGAGTTTAACATCTGTACGGTTCACGGTTTAACGATGATATCCGACAAACAACAGTCACTTTTGATTGAAATTTAAGCCGATTATTTTTGGTTTTTCTTGGTTTTCTGAATTAGAGTGAACCTCTCCGGTGCTAGACTTAAGGTAAGCATATAATAACTAACTGGAAGAAAAGTAATGAGCTATAAGCACATATTAGTGGCTGTTGATTTATCTCAATCCAGCCAGATAGTGATTGATAAAGCGATCTCATTAGCTAAAGGCGCTAATTGCAAACTTTCATTTGTTTTTGTGGATGTTGATAAGGTGGTTTTGGCACAAAAAGAAAAACTGACATTACAGAAAGAGTTACAAACACTGGCGGATCAGAGTGATTATCCGATTACAGATACCTTAGTCGTCATAGGCGATCTTCATATAAAACTATCAGGAATAGTTAAAGAAATGGATATCGATTTAGTTGTTTGCGGCCACCATCATACATTTTTGAGTCGTCTATTCTCATCTGTACCCAAATTGGCAAATGCCGTTGAGACCGACTTATTAGTTGTTTATCTTGACCAATGATGGCAATGATTTACGGATACCCATAAAAACAGTGCATGAACATTGCCTTCTAAGGTGATTGAATAGTTAGCACCTGCCATTAAATCAGCCCTTCTTCTCGGGCTTGCTCTAGTACGGCCTCATCTGCATCTGCCATCACCACTTCCCAGAGTTCACCGATCTGATCGGCCTCTTCGCCACTGGTCAGCTTCTCCAACTTGTCGAGATGGCGCAGTGATTCAATGGTTAAATGCTCTTTAAACAGGGCTTGAGCTTGGTTTAAATGGGTCATCATCTGTCCTTTTTGGTTAACTCGCAGTAGTAACCGCTTCGTTAATGATGGTAGTGCTTTCACCTGCGGCGAAATAGAAAGCTTACCCACTTTATAGTAGACCTGATAGCCCATTTCATGCGCCCAAATCGTCACAATTCTGACTGATAAATTAAATTAATTCTCTGCCGCCGCGGAAAATGACCAATATCGCGGGAGGCAAGGTGCGGTAAGTGTCATCATCAAAGGCTAACTCACGCTTGCCTTCATGGGTACGCTCTAGGAAATTCAGATACGTCAGTCACCATCACGGCAATGGCTTCAACGCAGAAGGCTAATAATGGACAGTTTATCGAAACCAAAAGATAAGCCGCACCATTGCAGTGCGGCTTTGTTCGATTTACTTACCTTCGTCTACCTACTCAGCACACGCAAGGTTTTTTACTGTATATCGTCTTTCTGTCTTCGCCACTCATTACGATGAGTATGCCGTATTCGATGCTATAAGTAGCTTTATCGAACTAGTCTATATTGGCGAAGTAAAACAAATTTTCGGTGTATCTACCAAATTGTTAACACTGAAGTTGTCGACTTAGTGCTTTTCGCATTACACATTTACTTACTTTTTTACTTGTTACTTTGCTTCTTTTACTTATTACTTTTGTTGCTTTGTTGCTTTGTTGCTTTGTTGCTTTGTTGCTTTGTATCACAAGGTACCTGATGTAATCATCAAACACCCCCTGAAACCTGCATTCTGAGTAAGACGAGTACCGCTCATATCCTCCGAGAAGCTAAACCATTTAAACACTCAATACAGGTCACAACTTAAATATGGTCAAGGATTGCGAATTAAGCAAATTATTTTTTTATATCTATAGAGACAACTGCAAAATTTCATTTATCCAAAGATTTACACTGACTTTCACCACTAAAACGACGATAAAATGTTGACTTAAAATGCCACTTTTAAGCATCGATTAAACAATACAATGTTGTTTTAGTGTAACATTTGTAACGGATTCTCTAGCGCCAGGTTTGAGAGCATTCTTAGCCCCACGAAAATGAATCGAAATCAGAAGGATTGTGATATAGATGTCAGTAATAGGCGTTGCTTTACAACAAGTTCCTACAGCCCAAGCCGCATTAGCATTGGCTTTTACAGGGCTAGGATTAGCATGGTCACTCTTTTTACCCACTAGTGGCGATATTATTCGCGGAATATGTGCTCTTATTGGTGCCTGTCTATTAATACCTGTAGTACTCAAATATATCTTCAATCCGCAATTATTTATTGTCGATCTAAAACACCCGCTTTATGGCAGTTTAATGGCACCGATGTCGATGACTATGCTAGTTTTATCAGATTATTGGTCTTCTATGCATGTAGTGAGTGCCCGCTTACTTTGGTACCCTGCCTTACTGCTTCATTTTACTATGATGATACTTTTTTTTAGTTTTCAGCTTCGTAAATTCCGCTTAATCAATCTCTACCCTAGTTGGTTTTTATACCCTGTCGGTGCTATCAGTGGCACGTTAGCAGGCGCTCAACTAGGACACTCCGATTTAGCCGTTACCATGACGCACTTCTGTATCGCTGTATATTTTATCATGCTACCTGTTGTGCTATATCGCTTGTGCTTTGCAGGTAGAATGCCTCGTCCAGCAAGGCCGACATTGGCCATTATGGCAGCTCCCGTCAACCTTTCTTTAACAGCTTATTTACTGAATGTCGCTGAACCCGACCCTGTATTAGTGGGCGCATTAGCAGGCATCGGTATCACCATGACTATTCTGGTGTATTTGTGTTATTTCGATCTTTTAAAACATCGGTTTCAACCATCATTAGCAGCTGTTACTTTTCCTTCGGTAATTAGTGCGGTATCGATCGACCGTTTAACCGACTGGCTAGTACTGGATCATCCACACTGGGCTTGGTTAGAACGATTAGGCATATTTGAAATTACCGTTGCGACAGGGTTAGTCTTGTGGGTAGGATGGCATTATATTTTTTATTACTGGCCGAAAAAAAAAACAGCAAGTAGCTTATCCACTCAGTAACGGCTATCGATACACGTCGATGAATCATTTTCATGTATATAGATAACCTTTCTTAAATATAAAATTGATTAAATGTATATTTAAAATACCTCTTTATGGGGTTAGTATCGTAGTCACAACTAACAAAAATGAAAATGATGATGGCTATTTCTCGTCGTACCTTATTAAAAACCTCTATTGCCACAGCTGTTGCCGCAGCGGGTGGTTTAGCGATCTTTCCTGCATCGAAAATTTTTGCTGACGATGATGTTGATGTGATTCCGCACGCAAGTCACTGGGGGCCTTTTAACGCGATAGTTAAAGACGGTATTTTAATTGGTGTTCAGCCCCGTAAAGAACTGGATGCGATGCCAACTGAAATGTTGACCGAAGGCCTTCTGAGCCGTGTCTATGATAAAACTCGGGTGAAATATCCCATGGTAAGACAATCTTACCTTGCAGATCCGAAAGGTGACAATAAGCCCCATTTACGCGGGAAAGAACCTTTTGTACGAGTCAGCTGGGAAACGGCTTTATCTCTTGTGGCCGATAGCATTCAAACCACAGCCAAAGAGTTTGGAAATGAGGCTATTTTTAGTAGCTCTTATGGGGGTTGGTCTCATGCAGGTTTAATGCGACCTCAAGTATTGCAGGGGCGTTTCTTTAATTTAATCGGTGGGCAGAGTACAACAACGGGTGATTACTCTGGTGGCGCATCTCAAGTTATCTTGCCTCATGTTATTGGTGATATGGAAGTCTACTCACCACAAACAGCATGGCCTGTTATTGAAAAGCATACCGAAGTCTTTGTACTCATCGGTTGTGACCCTTGGAAAAATAACCGCATTGAATTTCGCGTCGCAGATCATCAAATGTACCCTCGCTGGAAACAGTTTGCAGAGAAAGGCATTAAATTTATTTCGATCAACCCACAGCGTACCCGTACCGATGATGAACTAGATGCTGACTGGGTAAAAATAGTACCTAATACCGATACCGCCCTATTTCTTGCCATGGCGCAATATGCCTATGAAAGAGAACTGTATGACCCAACGTATTTAGCGCGCTATACCGTGGGTGCCGATAAATATATTGACCATCTGATGGGCGAAAATGATGGGATTGTGAAGTCACCACAATGGGCAGAGAAAATCACTGGTATTTCTGCTGAAAAGATCAAAGAAATGGCAGAGCTATTCGCAAACAAAAAAACACAGTTTGCCGCAGGTTGGTCACTTCAACGGGCTGATCATGGTGAAATGGTTCACTGGGCGATCATTAATTTTGCAGCTATGTTGGGTAAAATAGGCAAGCCCGGAGAAGGGGTTGGTTTTAGCTGGCACTATGGCAACGGCGGTATGCCTCAATCAGGTAAAGCATTGCCTGTTGGTTTATCACAGGGCAAAAATCCGGTAGATAAAGTTTGCCCTGCATCGCGTATCTCTGAAATGTTAAATAACCCAGGTAAACGCTTTACCCGTGACGGCATCGAATATACCTACCCTGACATTAAAGTCATCTATAACGCAGGCAATAATCTCTTATCACATCAACAAAATACCAATGAGTTGATTGCGGCATTAAACCAAAAGGTCGATACCTTTATTTGCCAAGATCCCTGGTGGTGTGCTTCTTCCCGCTATGCTGACATCGTACTGCCTGCAACGAGTTCACTAGAACGTGATGACCTCTCCTCTGGCGGCACATACAGTAACGATAAAATCTATGCGATGCGCCAAGTAATCCAACCTTATGGCGAAAGCTTGGATGACTTTGAGATCTTCCGTCAACTCTCAAAAATATTTGGTGTTGAAGAGCAATTTACCGATGGTTTAGCCTTCAATGATATTTTAAAACGTGCTTATAAAGCCTCATCAGCAACCTTGCCATTTGAAGACTTTTGGCAACAAGGTGTCGCGCACCTCCCTATCGCTGAATCTGCCAATGACTGGGTAAGGCATGGGGATTTCTATCAAGATCCTGAACAATTTCCACTTCATACCACATCAGGAAAAATTGAGCTTTTCTGCCAAGACATTGCTGATTTTGAAGTGAAAGATTGCCCACCCATGCCAACCTTCATTGAACCGTTTGAATACCTTGGTAATGCAAAAACCAATGCCGTGCATGTTGTTAGCCCTCATCCGTATATGCGTTTACACTCGCAAATGGCAAATGCAGATGTACGTAAACGCGAAGATGTACAAGGAAGACAGTACGTACTGATCAATGATCAAGATGCAGAAAAACATGGGATCCGTTCTGGTCAGCTAGTAGAGATCTTTAATGATCGGGGACGACTTATTGCAGGCGCAAAAGTGTCTAAAAAGATCATGCCAGGGGTGATCAGCCTCGAAGAAGGCGCGTGGTTACAATTTGACAGTCAGGGACGTTGTAACAGCGGGGCGATTAATGTTTTAACCTCTAGCAATGCTTCCAGTGAGTTGAGCCAAGCCAACAGTGCAAATACCTGTTTAGCATATATTCAACGCTGTCGAGACTCAGAATCATCAAACTTGGCGTTTGAACCACCACAAATATTAGCCATAGACAACGGCACTAATATTGCCAAGCTGAATATCACCCTAGCTGTCGATCAAATAAAGCTAAATGATGTTAAGCAAAGTGCTGGGGAGAAGCTTTTTTATCAACGTTGCACCATGTGTCATTCAGCAAAAGATCCCCGTCAATACACCAAAGTACAATGGCAAGGCATTACCAAAAGTATGTTCCCTCGGGCAGGATTAAACCCCGCAGAGAGAAAGCAAGTAATGGACTTTCTTGAGGAAAACGCAAAAGACAGCAAAGATGGATCTAAAGTAAGCAGCCTCTAACTTCTAATACCAAGAGAAAGAAAGGCTCTGAACATACCCTCAGAGCCGTTTTTTCAAAATCAGACAACGGGTCATCTTGGGCGATATAATATTGGGTTAAGAGAACACGTAATTACATGCTTATATTTTTTGACATATTGTAGCCCGAGATTGTAAACCCAACGGCTTGATACAGCGCGAATGCTCGTTGGTTATGGTAAGCAATGAAATAGCCGCAGTAAGCGGGATACTCATCCACACGCATTTCTCGAAGGTTAACCACGTAAAAATCCTTTTGGTTGTCAATAAATACATAGACATAACGATGACTTGCGTAATATTGATTATCGTACTCCATTAAGCCAATTTATACCCAGTTTGCTTGAAGTAACTGCTGGACAGAGCAATTTCGTTCAATACTTACATCATCGTCCCCTTTAGGCTGATAGCTACCAGATTAGATTGGAGCCATTATGCAGTCAATTTTACTCTCGATGTCAGTCTTTGCTTTTGTTGGTGCTGTATCACCGGGTCCCGTCAATATCATCGCCGCCAGTGCTGGGGCACAATTTGGGTATCAAAAAGCCGTCTTTCATGTTCTTGGCGCTACATTCGCTTATACCTTTATCGTATTACTTTGTGGGCTTGGGCTAGAACAAGCATTGATAATCCTACCTGAAATGACAGGGTGGCTTACATTATTTGGCGGGTTATTTTTACTCTATATGGCGCTTAAAATTGCGACTACTGTTGGCACTGAAAACACTGAAGACTTGAAAAATACAGTTCATCCTACTTTTTTTGAAGGGGTCTTATCTCAAGGGCTAAACCCAAAAGCATGGCTTGTCGCGATGTCTGGCGTAAGCTTATTTGTATTGAAACACTCACCCACTATGCTGTACTTAGTCATCTTTTGCGCCATCTCCTTTGTGGTATGCTTTTTAGGTGTTTCTGCATGGGCAGCAGCAGGGAATTACATTGGGCGTTATTTATCCACCACAAAACGACAAGTCACTTTTAATATTGTGATGGGGTTACTTTTAGGTGGGACAGTGGTGCACATGTTTTGGGGATATTAAGGAAGTAGCAATGAAGCCAGACGACACCGTTTTTCTAATACAATGCGAAACCTTGCCTTTTGTGGAGATCCGCAAAGCATCAAAGTCAGCCGCTTGTTACCAAGCGCATTCTCATGATGAATTTTCGCTTGGTGTCATCGACCGCGGCTCTGCCAATTATAAGAACTTAAATAAAAGAAACCGTATCGAGGCGACAAACACAGTCACCATAAACCCAGGTGATATTCATTGCTGTAATCCCGACGCTGATGATTGGTCTTATCGAATGTTATTTATTGATACACATTGGATCGGGACTCTTCAATCTGAAATGCTCAATAATTATAATATCGATTACCTCCCCTTTTCAAACCGCTATGAAATAGATCCTAACCTATACCGCGAATTTAATGTCCTGTTCGATACTTTAATGAATGAACCGAACCCTCTACTATCAGAAAGTATCTTCATTCAGTATTTAACCCGATATTTTGGGCAAAATAAGATCGCTTTCCCAAAGACTGAAAAACAGGCCTCACCCGATATAAAGCGAGTTCATGAGAAATTACTTGACCAACTAGAGAGTAATCACACGTTAAGTGATTTAGCAAAAGAAGCAGGTCTAAGCCGTTACCATCTCATTCGACAGTTTAATACGATTTATGGCATGCCACCCCATGCGTTGCAATTGGATGAGCGAATAAAGAAATCAAAGGTACTGCTCAAAGCAGGCAACACCTTAACAGATGCATCAGGACAACTAGGTTTTGCCGACCAAGCACACTTTCAACGTCATTTTAAAAAGCGTACAGCCATTACACCCAAGCAGTATCAGTCGTTTTTTGTTTAAGGTGTAAGAAATGAGAGCAGAGGAGATCATAACTCAGCACTCCAGTTTGCGACAAAACCTCATAGCCTCGCGGTATGTTATGGAGTGAAATGGTTCATTACATTAAAGCTATGGTAATCAGATTCTATTTTGTGATTAATGTAGGTGTTTCATGTATTACAAATCATCGCTTAATCTAATTAATAGCCAAATTGTTATTTTTCACTTTATGAAAGACTGCCTCTTTCTGTTGGTTTTTGAGTTTGCTTTTGTTGGGTTATTCATACTTTGGTTAATAAATAGTGAGCCAATAGTGTGTGTTTAGTTATCAGCCATGATCGTGAAAAATATTCTGTGATCAAATATAGATTATGATGATGCTGTTTCCGCATAACAGAATTGATTTAGGCATTTCAAACACAATCGAAAGCTAAGTAGAGTCTTTATAAATTCACAGGTCGAATGATTGTTGTAAATAATAAAGTTGGTTTTCTTATGATGGTTTAACTTATTAACCTATCTAAATCATATGGTATGGGGACCATATAAATATCCATTAATAACAATTAGATATTAAAACTCCGCCATAAGGAAAACAAGAAAGACTAGAATTGTTTGTGGGTTTTGACTGCTTAGAATTTAATAAACATTCAACTTGTTAGAGTGTTTTCTTATTTGTGAACAAGATGCGGAGGTCAGTAATTCAACTGCTCGATGAGTTTTCACAAAGAAATGCTTTCTAAAAAAGGCTGAACCGAACAATTTTTATCAGTGTTAACAAACTAGCGGACGTGGTTTGTTATCTGAGGCCTGTCTACCCGTAATTAATTTGCAATTCAGTTCAACACTGATGTCGTAATATAAATATAAAAAAAATTGAGGGATTTATTATGCTGTTACTGGAAATTATTTTATTGTTGGGCTGTATCATACTTGCCGCCCGTTTGGGTGGTATAGGTGTCGGATTGGCTGGTGGTGTAGGGATGGTAATTGCTGTCTATATAATGGGCCTATCTCCCGGAACAATACCTGTTTCTGTTATTTTGATCATCATGTCGGTCATTCTTGCTTTATCCGTAATGCAGCAAGCTGGCGGTATGGGGTACATGGTTAAATGCGCAGAGAAAATGTTGCGCAATAACCCTAAATATATCAATATCCTCGCGCCTGCTACGACCTTTATATTAACAACCCTTGCAGGCACTGGCTATACCGCCATGTCTGTTTTAAACGTCATTCAACAGGTTGCCAAAGAGAATGGGGTTCGCCCAAGCCAACCGTTAAGCTCGGCTGTTGTCGCGTCACAAATCGCGATTACTGCCTCGCCTATATCTGGTGCAACAGCTGCTATGTATGTTGTGGTAGAGCAGATGGGCGTAAACTTTTTTGATGCCCTCTGTGTGATCTTTCCTGCGGCACTAGTTGGCTCTGCGGTTGCGGCCTTTGTTGCCAGCAAGCAGGGTGTGGAGCTGGCTGAAGACCCTATCTATCAAGAGCGCGTGAAAAAAGGCCTAGTTAACTTTAGTTCCGATGAAGAAAAAGATGCAGAGCCGACCCCAGAAGCCAAACGTTCGGTGATGTTATTCCTAGCTGGTGTTATCTTCATTGTCTGCATGCTGATGTTTAAATCAGTGATTGGCCACACATTAGGATCTAAAGATATTATTGTCATTACAATGCTATTTATTTCATTCTTGATGGCGATGACATGTAAGGTGCAATTATCAGAAATCAAGCATGCCCCAATCTTCAGGGATGGTGCTGAATCTTTGATTGTTATTCTCGGTATTGTGTGGCTAAGTTCTACCATCATTGGTGCCCATATTGGTGAAATTAAAGATCTTGCGGGCAGTGTATTAAACGAGTATCCGGCATTACTTGCAGTCGTCTTTTTCGCTACCAGTGCCCTGCTGTTTAGTCAGGGGGCTACCAGCGCATTATTAGTGCCAATTGCGGCTACCTTAGGTGTAGATGCCGGTACTATCTTGGCTAGCTTTGTTGCTGTTAGTGCGTTGTATATGACTAACATCTACCCAACCACGGCTTTCGCTATTGCGACTGATGACACTGGGTCATTCTTAAGTAAGAGGTGGAATGGCTCGCTGATCATCAACCACCCATTCTTCCTACCGGGTTCGTTGGGAATTGTAAGCGCTGTACCTGTTGGCTTCTTCCTTTCAAGTATCTTTATTTAATCACTACCCCTGCTGTGGTATGAGAAAAGGTCAGGTGGGTGTTTCCCTGACCTTTTTTGTATTCAGGGCGTATACCGATTTAGAAAAAATAGTGCCTATTTAAAATGATAACTTCGTGCGCATAAAAAAACGGCCCTGAGCATACACTCAGAGCCGTTTTCCCGTTCCGTAATCCCTGCGTTCCAAACAGGGTATTGCCAAATTCATAGGCAACTTGGCAATACCAACCAACTTCCTATGGCTTCCTTCAGCCCCCACCGTTAGCCAGTGACGCCCTTGCCATTCAGATTGTCTTCCCGTTAATCGGGGTGGCTGCACTATCTTTCAAGTGAACGGGTTTGCCAGCTTTGCTGGGCAAACAATGAAACGGCCCTGAATGGTTCAGGGCCGTTACCGATTTATTTGACCTGCATTAATGTTCCTTGCAAAGCCCACAACTCAAACGCCAGAAAATCATACCTCAACCGCATTCTTCTTTCGTAAATCACAAACAAAGATGCAACCTATTTCACATGTGCATATTCTCATCCTGGAATATTGCCCACAGGCAACCCGAGCGTGTACAACATTTTCAAGTCACGCAATCTTTGTGTTAACGCCACATAGTTTCAACACCATGTTGTAAGGACACAAAACCGATACCTATTGTTAATATTATAAATTGCCAGGAGGCAAACATGATAAAGGAACTTAGAATCACAATTGCTCTATTGTTTATTTCTCTTAGCACCACAGTCCTTGCGACACAAACAGAACTTCCTGCACTGAATGCTCTTCCCAACGAAACCTCCATATCAGGGTTATCCTCCGGTGCTTTTATGGCTGCTCAATTCCATGTTGCCTACTCTAAAGATCTGGTTGGTGCAGGTATAGTAGCAGGAGGCCCATGGAACTGTGCTGGCAACAACCCATTCAGCAACCCGTTTATTACGCCAATTCTGAGCGCAACAACGACCTGTATGAATCCCTGTAAAGGCAGCATTGTCGGCTGCCCGTCAATGATGTACCCAAACAGTGGTTTTTTGGTCGATCTTGCGAAACAAACAGCCGATTCCGGCAAAATTGATGCCGTAGACAATCTGAAGAATGACAAGGTATATATCTTCTCTGGAGCAAGTGATGAAACCGTCGTGACAGGCGTTGTAGACACCACCGCCGAGTTTTACCAGAAACTAGGAGTGAGTGACGATCACCTACTGTACAACAACCGAATTGACGCAGGCCATGCCTTTATCACCACAGATCAAAACGACACCCAGTGCGACAAAACTCAAGAACCGTATATCAATGATTGCGATATTCCGCAGGCCCAGCGTATTCTCGAACACATATACGGAGCCCAGAACCCTGCGGCCAAGGAATTAAGCGGCGAACTCATTGAGTTTAATCAGAGTGCCTTTTTTGACAGCCCACTCACGAGCATGAACGAAACCGCGTTTGTGTATATACCCGAAAATTGCCGTACAGAGCAATGTAACGTTCATGTCTCCGTACATGGCTGTGAACAAGGCGTTTCCGTAATAGGGACAACATATGTAAAAGAAACGGGTTATTTAGAAGCCGCAGATACCAACAGCACGATTGTGCTCTTCCCTCAAGTTAAAAAATCAACGCTAAACCCTATGAATCCCAAAGGATGTTGGGATTTCTGGGGTTATAGTACCAACAATCTTCCACCGTATAATTACTACAGTAAAGATGCGCCGCAGATGGTAGCGATTAATAAAATGATTGCTCGCCTGATCAGTAAACCACTGCATCTCACACAAAAATAAACAGCGCTGATGCCATGCTATCTAACGGTCTCCATCACTGTCTCAAGAATCATGGGCCACTCAGAGCCGTTTTCCCGTTCCGTAATCCCTGCGTTCCAAACAGGGTATTGCCAAGTTCATAGGCAACTTGGCAAAACCATCCTTATACTGGCTAGTTTGAATCTATTAAGCGTGTAAAAGCGCCATAGATTTTTTAGCAATTATACCAATTCCATTAATTATCTGCCCATTCAGAATACCACTGGGAGTCAAGTTCAAGGATAGTGTTTGATAGAAGAGTGGTTCTCTTTTGAAATCGCTAGACACAGAAGTTGGCTTTCAGTGGTGTTCCCTTTGGGCGAGTTTAAAATACTTTTATACTGCGTTAATAAATTTCAACTTAGAGCAACTAGATCCTCAATTTATCTCCTTGCCTAAAAACATTTTAACTCTCGCTGAACTGATCAGATAATTAATGGATTTGGTATTACCCACTCTTCATTGGCTGGGTGATCAATATGATTGCACTGACAAATTTTTGGCACACTGTTACAGTCTCAGATGTTTTATGTCAGGGGAGAGCCTCCAGCCAACGTCATCGTCCCCCGGCAACATCTGCCCTATATCTTCTCCCACTTCCTGCTCTATGAGTAAATTAAGTTTATTGTTCATCGTTAGGATGAGATCACCGTATTTCTGATAATCAAGAGAGAGATTTTTCTTTTCTAGCGGATCGTTTTTCAGATCGAACAGCTCAATATCGTTATATGCGAACAATTGCTCAATAGAGCGTGGTATATGATGCTCAAGAGGAGAAAAATAACGGTTAAACTTGTATTGCCCATCGCAGATGCTGCGAATAGCACCGCGTTTTTTTAAATTTGGTCGAAAGCCTTGGTTGGCGATCTCCTCTGGCTTCCCTCCTTCAGCAAAGAATTTATTAATGCTGGTAAAGAATGCTGCGTCCAAATAAGCCAACATATTGTAGTTATACAATGCCCCGACGCGAAGGGCATCGGTTGCCGCCGCCTCTGGATTACCGAGAAGGGTCGTTATATCTTTGCCTGGGAGATCTTTAACTGAGGCCGTTTTTCCCCGAGCGATACTCAGCAAGGTCGTTGCTATATCCACATGTGAGGTCACAGCTTTACAGCGCTTATTTCCTTCAAAGGCAGGGTGTGCAATTATAAAAGGCACATTGTTTTGTTCACGGTAAGCCGTAGCCCCCTTTCCTGATAACCCGTGGGCTCCAGCCAGCTCTCCATGATCTGCGGTAAAAATAACAATTGTGTTGTCAGCAATACCGAGGTTATCCAGCTCATCCAATATTTCGACTATCCTGTTATCCACATCCTTAATACAGTTAAGGTAATAGTTATTCAGGCGCTGCCAACGCTCGTCAACATTGGGAACGACCCCAACCATCGCACCGCGGGATAGCATATAGTCCAGATGTGCGGTGGGCCTCCCTTTTTCTTGAATAAGTTGGCTGCGAGATTCAGGCAGACTGACGTTCCACTCTTTCTGGTAGAGGGGGTTATTCGGCTCTCGATTCATCCGCATCATCGCCCCTCCCGAGTGCTGTGCCTGACCGGGAAGATCAGTATTGTAATACATTACATCGTGGGGGTTGATTAGGTTGACTGCCAGAAACCATGGCTTATTTTCCTGACGAAGCTGCTCTGCCTTGCCACGTAGCCAGCTTCGGCTCATCGCGGAGATGACTTCGTCATGCAAATAGCCACCCTCAGTATGCGCAATAATGTCTCCGATCCCAAAATAATCGGAGAAACCATACTGCTCCATTTCTTCAACGAGGATCTTTTGGGGGAAATGTAGTTCATTGGCAGTTTCAAATTCTTCGGTGAGGTGCCATTTCCCCTTATAGGCGGTGTAATACCCCTCCTTGCGTAACAAATCGCCAATAGTATCGATATCTGTCGACATACTGCCAGACCAGGGAAAATTGGTATTGTCGAACATGCCATTATTCTGGATATGTTGCCCTGTATATATCACTGAGCGTGACGGGGTGCATACGCACGATCCAACTTGGTGGTTGTCAAATACAACGCCGCGCTTGGCTAAACGTTGGTGCCCCGGCAATTGATATCCTACTGGTAGTTCGTCGGATGCCATATGACGTTCCTGATCCGTGACAATCATCAGGATATTATAAGAACCACCACTAGGCCGCTTGGAGATCCCCTTGCTTTCAGCTTGTTCAGTTTGAGCATTTACAGGCTGGGAGCCAACCAAACTTCCTCCAACACCTGTAGACAGAGCAGCTAACCCTGCATTTTTTAAAAAATCTCGGCGGGATAATTTACTTTCATTATTATTTCCCATAACTCACCTTACTTTGAGATGTATGCTATTTGCCCTATGACATCTATTGTAGGTAGCCAGCCCACTTTCATGATTTTTTTGCCTATTCCTCTCACAGCATTCAACACACGGATTCAAAGCTATGAACTAAAAGCCGCCAAAGCAAACGATACAAAGAGTCTTTTAAAGTGAAATAGGGGGCTGAGTCGTAAGTTTAGCAGCTAACTCATTAATGGGAGTGAAAGCATATTAGCGATATGAGGCTCGTTTCAAAGAGTTCACACGCTTTTTTGTCCCCCACTAGAATTACACTATCACCATGATTGAAAATCGGTGAAAACTGCGAATAGAAGCGCCGCTCACGCAGGGCAGTATCAAGCAGCGCCTAACGGTGAAGTAGTAGTGAAAAAGTTTGCTAACAGCCTCCATAAAACCAGCTTCGAAGCCACATCATAAAATGTATCTCTCTTGATGGATTGCTGTACTACCGTTGATAAAAAAACGGCTCTGAGCATACACTCAGAGCCGTTTTCCCGTTCCGTAATCCCTGCGTTCCAAACAGGGCTTTGCCAAGTTCATAGGCAACTTGGCAATACCAACCTTTAAAAGGTTGGAAAAATCTATTAAGCGTGTAAAAGCGCCATAGATTCTTTAGCAATTACCCACTCTTCATTGGTTGGAATAACCATTGCGAGAGGTGTATTTGCCTGCGTGATAACACCGTCTTTCCCAAAACGTGCATCAGCATTTGCTGCTTCATCTTCACGGTAACCAAAGATCTTAAGAGACTTAAGAATTTGGCTACGGATAGGTAATGAATTCTCACCAATTCCACCCGTAAAGATGATGCCATCTAATTCATCTAATGCCACCATGTAAGAGGCAATGTATTTTGCTACACGGTAAGTGAAGATTTCAAATGCTAGTGTTGCACCAACATGACCTTCTTCCATCGCTTCGATAACACCACGACAGTCACTTGTTAAGCCAGATACACCTAAGAAGCCAGAGTTAGAATTTAGCTCTTTAAATACTTGCTCTGGAGACCAACCTTTTTTCAGCAAGAATTCAATAATGCCTGGATCCAAATCACCACAACGTGTGCCCATCATTAAGCCAGATAACGGTGTAAAGCCCATGCTTGTATCAACACTTTGACCGTCTTTAATTGCACAAACTGATGCGCCATTGCCAAGGTGTACTGAAATAAAGCTGCTTTTTTCAATCGGCTTATTAATAACTTTCGCGGCTTCGCGGCTCACAAAGTAGTGGCTTGTGCCGTGGAAACCGTAACGACGAATGCCGTAGTCATCATATAGTTTGCTTGAAATTGCACCAGTATATGCTTTTGCAGGCATTGTTTGGTGGAATGCAGTATCAAACACTGCATATTGAGATAATGCAGGAAAAGCAGCAATAGCAGCTCGCATACCTACAACGTGCGCAGGGTTATGCAGCGGTGCTAGATCGCTAAGATTCTCAATTTCCTGTAAGACAGTTTCATCAATTTTGACAGTTTGAGTAAACTTCTCACCACCGTGTACAACACGGTGACCGACAGCAACGATATCTTGTTTAATACCTTGCTCTTCAAGTAAAGCAACAATACGGTCAATTGCTTGCTTATGGTGGTTGCCATTATCGCTTAGTTGAAACTCATGTTTCTTACCGTCGATTTTCCAGCTAACGTTTGCGTCAGCAAGACCAAAACACTCACCAAGACCATTTAAGGTTGCTTCGCCACTAACCGTATCGATTAATGCAAATTTAAGTGAAGAACTACCAGAATTGATTACAAGAACTAAAGAATTGCTCATGGTTATCTCATCAGAAAAAAGGTAAACAGGACAAAATGCTGTCCAAACACACGTCAATCAAACTTTGCAACGAAAAATGTGCCGTTCAGCATTATCTTCGTTTTATTTATATAATCACATCATACTCAATTTTTTTTGAAAGTCTCAACTTTTGTTTTGATTCGAGGCTAAAAATTTAAGCGATACTGGTTTAGATCAATTTTTATCGGGTAAATGACGATTATCCGAACAAAATGCCAGCAAACATTCAACTTTAGTTGAGTAAAAGAAGCGAAGGATCTTCCTTGCTTCAATTATTTTTAAGATTGAATGCGATAAATATTCACCTTTAATGCAAGAAAAGGGTGATTTCACGCATTGCACACTCTGGTTGTTCAAAAATGAAGGTACTCTAAGTCTTATTTGAACGTGGTATATAAAAGGAGGTAGGACGAAAAGGTGACATGGCAACCACCACTTTAGGCAAGTAATATAATAGGTATATTTCTCTATAATTTTTCATCTTGTTTTTGAAACCACTCTCTTAAAAAAACCATTAAGTGATGAATTCGAGGGTTCACCTGCACATCTCGATGACAAACTAGCCACCATGCAATATTAGGCAATGGGATATCTTCGAACATTTCAATCAAGCCAGCCGTTTTCTTAGCAACTTCTGCAATCGTAACAGCAACACCAGCTTGTGCTTGAATCAAATTAAGTTGCATTTGGTAACTATCAGTACGAAAGGTAAATTGATTTTTGGTTAGATTACGCCCCGATTTTTCAGCCTCGTTAATATACATATTGCTGTTATCAAATCCTATAACGCTATGCGGTGCACGATAAATGTCATCTGGTGTTTTAGGATAACCAACATCATCGATATAGGATTCATGAGCAAAAAAACCCAATGATCTGCTCATTAAATACGTGACGACAAGATCGGGCTGTTCCGGCTTTTGCTGGCATATCGAAATATCTGCATCGCGTTTATTTAAATTCACTTTTTCATTCGACACAATCAACTCAACATTAATTAAAGGGTGCATTCGGTGAAATGCAGCTAAAGCATCAGGTAAAAAATGAAAACCAAATAACTCACTCACTGCTAAACGTACATTGCCCGATTCTTCAATTGAGCTACCGTTAACCTGACGAGAAAAACGCTCTGCTCCTAGCGCTGTATCTTTAGCTGACTCTAGCAATTGTCGACCGACTGGTGTCAGCTTTAAACCACTTGTTGAACGTTCAAATAAATGTAATCCAGTTCGCTCTTCAAGCGCCAGAATTTGACGACTTACCGTCGGTTGAGACATTCCCACAACTTGCGCAGCAGCAGACATACTTCCATGTTCAGCCACTGCTAGAAATATCCGAATACTGTCCCATTCCATGCTATTCATATTCGTATATCCACCATACTTTATTGTAGGTTTACTATATCGTTAATCCACGACAGCCTGCTTAATTAAATAGATGAGGTAACTCGCATAGATGAGGATATTGAATGAAAAATGCATTAGTCTGTGAGGAAATGGGGAGTAATCAAGGACAGTGAAATTACTGCGCCAGTTCCTGGTAATTTAACATTGGTCGAACTCACTCATACTGATTTAGACTTTCTTTATGATCTCGTCGAAGATGGTGATGCTATTTTTATTCATCAACCAGAGACCGATACTAATCAACGCGACAACCTTCTCTTTCCGTTAGAACAATCATTCAAGCCAAGCTGGTGTAAGGGCACTAGATATGTTAATAATCGACTTTTTATTCACATTGTGAAATAATTGTTTGCATTTTTAATTTCATTTTCCATGTGACATTAATTACTTAAAATAAATGTATAAAAATTAGTGAGTATAAATTTTGTGGCATTTTAACCCCACAGCTTACCATCAGTTAATCCATGTGGTAACAGGAAAAGTAAAACGTATAAAATCTACAGAGTCAGACACTCTGTATTTACTGATAAGTAATGAGGGTCACTATGTCACAAAAAAATTAATCATGCATGAGGTATGGGGGGGGCGGCCCGTATCGGAAAATAACATTACTCAATCAATCTCCCAACTTCGATTTTTATTGGGAGATAGTGGAAAAGAGCAAAAAATAATAAAAACCAAACCTCGTGAAGGGTACATGCTACTACCTGGTAATGTTATTTTAATTCAATCAATTACCTCAATATTTGATATTGAAGAAAAAAACGTCCACACCATTATTAACATAGAAAAAAACACCAACATGCTCTTACTTAATGAGAGCATTGAAAGCATTAAATTTTTCTACAGAAAATATGTAAACAATAAAATCAAGAATTCATTTCTCATTGTTTTTTTATTTATTGCCACGGTTAATTTTTATAACATATACAACATTTTTCATCAGAAGAAAGGGCTAGTTAATTTATCAATGATAATAAAAAAGGAATATAACACCCACTTTCATTTAGATAGAGGAAATGCAAGTGAAAAACTATACCTTTATTTGAAAGATGATATCCCCGACACGATTAGTCATATATTTATATTTAAAAATCCTGATAGGTTTTATCTTTCGTGTATTTATTATAACAAGACTTACAATCAAGATAAGGCATATAATATCTCGTTTGCTGATAATTATCCGTTTGAATTAATACTAGGAAAAATACGTGAAGCATGTAATTAAAATAATCCTATATATTTATATTTTTCTTTCTCTGTTCTGTTTTCTAACTCTAGTGATAGTAAATTTTTCAAACCGTCCTGAAGTAATAAAACAGTATGGTTCTCCCGCTTTTTATTCAGAAAAGGAGCTCTTTCTTAATGGTGATAGTAATGCATACAAAGAGCTTAATTCAATCATTACGGATTTGTGGGGATTTTCCACAGTACAAGCCTCAATTAGCACTAAGGGAGAAGTGAAGCTTTACAACAATACATATTCGATTAAATTTTTAGGTAGTGACGTAATCTCCTCTCTGACTCTCACTAATAATAATTACGATTCGATGATAGAGAAGGATATTTTTAAGGTTAATCAACGATCTTTTCCACGTTATGAATTTATCAAAATTGCCTATGAAGACGAAAATTTCATTTGTACAACAAGTTTGAATTTACATACAGTCACATGTCGAACAATAGTACGGTGATAATATTTTCACCATAAATTTCAGGAATCATCTTACAAATTGTACACAATCTACAGCTGATGTACTCAAGCTTGAGTAACATATAAGTGCCGACGTTTTCTTTACGATCTGAAAAACCTCGTCTCGTGGGTATACATTTAAATGGGCTTCTGAGAGATCTGCCCCCAAACTAGACCGTTTCTTTTGATTGCCTGCGCTCATCGATACTGAAAACAAGTTACTGCTTAAAAAATGGATCGAATACGATTGGTTATATGCCTTATCATCAGAGTTTGAAGATAAAACAGTCGATTTCATGCTGTGCATTCCCCAGAATAAACGAAGGATAGAGTGCACTTCACGATAACGGTTGACACTATTTTTACCATAGGCAACTCCTTCACTAAAAACTATCGGGTTCGTACGGTTATTAATTACTTTACTCACAAATAACTCATTTGAACCTAACAAGTACACCGCTCCACACAATGCTCCTAAGCAGTACAATACCAGTGTGTATTTAGCGACATTGTTCATTAATGATGTTCCGCATATCAAGGAAAGAATAATCCATAGAAAAAGAGAGGTTTTTAACGGATTGTTCGTTGAGTTTTACGCAACGATAAATACACGATACATAGAACTGGCCAGGGTTCTTTGAAATAAATAGATCGGTAATATGCTGGTTTAACTTGCTAACAACCTGTTTATACAATATTTCACTACCACCATGGTTATCGTAATGATACGTTGTACCACCGACGTCTGTTATATTCCACGTATTTGGCTCTAGTGACCATCGCTGAATCATAACATTCCCTAAACGGTAATAGAAAAAAGAAGCAAACAGTAAAATAATTAAGATAAAAAAAACATTCATTCTGCGCCACCAATTTAATTGGTATAAAAAATGAATGTTTTGAATTATTTTTGCCTCAGTCTTATTATCATCTTCTGTTTTAACGTGAACTTTCACCTCATTCTGACTTAATGAAGTGCTCGTTGTCGACTTTGCTGTTTTGTCATAATCGTCAGAAAAAACAACATGCCCCTCAATTAGCATGTAGCCCTTCCGAGGTAGTGTTTTTATTATTTTTTGCTCTTTCCCACTATCCCCGAGTGTTAATCGTAGTTGTGCTATTGCTTGCGTTAAACTTGCATCTGAAACGATCCTATCTTCCCAAGCATTATTATTTAGTACGTCTTTACTGACTAATTGACCTTGATGCTTAACCAATAGTTTTAAAATTTGACAATCTGTCGATTTAATACGTTTATAAACATTAAGCTTTGAGTTATGGAGCTGTTCACGTTGATGAGGATGAAATATCCACATAATTTTCTCTATATGTTATGGCTTTTCATTATATGTAACTATTTGAAAGAATCATACACAAACCAACAATAAAACACTAATCAATAATAAATAATCACAATTAATATGCACCAGGGCACCTATTGACTGCTGTTTTAACAGGCAAGCTTGAGCATTTATGTCTATAAATAATGACATTTATCATATGAACATTTAATTCATGGAATGAAAAAAAGCGCTTTTTTATGATACCAGTCACAAAAAAAACACTTTAGAGTTATAACTCCTCTCTATATTAATGATTCTATTGGCATTTTAAAATTATGAAAAGTTAATTATTAAAAGCGATGATATTTCAATATATTAGCTCCAAAGCAAATAACACATGTTGGTTTATTACTAGCGTAACACTAAGTATTTAAATGAATTATATTTCTTATAAAAACGCATCAATAGCAATAACAGGTGTGCCGGTTAATATTGGCGAACAGGCTCGACAGTTTTCATTAACAAGCGTTCACTTTTCACCGGTTACACTTGAGCACTTTGAAGGAAATAAGCTGATTATTTATACATTTCCTAGCGTGGACTCAACTCTTTGTGCCAACACTATTCGAGAGTTCAACTTATGGGCAATGAGGTTTAAATATATAACAGACATTACCGTACTGTGTGTATCAATCGATACTCCTTTTGCACTTATTAGATTTATTGAATCCGAAGGGTTAGATTATATTAAATTTGCATCATGCTACCATTCACCAATCTTTATGCATGATTACAACACCTTAATTTCCGACTCTATTTTCGCTGGTTTTTCAGCACGTGCTGTTATTTGTATTAATGAAAAAAGTAAGATTCAACATCATGAACTTATTAGTCACCTATTTGATGAGCCTGATTATAGTGCTGCGTTCAAATCATTAATAAAGTAATACGTTAATTAAATTCGAAAGTAGGATTTTTTATTCTGCTAACAACAATAAGAGTTATAATCAATGAAAAAAACAACCTTATCTGCTTTAATAGCTTGCTTTTTATCAACAGCAACGCTTGCAGCCAATCAATTCAGTACTGTCACCGATTCTGCACCATTAGGCATCGGTAATACCGTCACACTTGAAACAGCCCCATTACAACTGACTGGTCACGCGGTTAAACTTGGCGATATGATGCCGAGCATTATGCTTAAACAAAATGACCTTAGTGATTTCGATACAACAGCACCATCAAAGAACATACGCATCTACAACATCATTGCTTCTGTCGATACCCCTGTATGTGATGAGCAACTGCACGAACTAAGCGACTACCTGAATGCTAACAATACTTCAGGTATTGATTTCTTAGCTGTCAGTGCTGACACACCATTTGCACAATCTCGCTTTGCCAAAGCTGCCGAGATCAACAAGCAAATTACTTTCTTATCAGATGCCGTATCGCATAGCTTCGGTCAAAAAACAGGTACACAAATTGCTGGTATCGGCTTATTGACCCGCACCATCATTGTTGTAGATAAGAATAACATCATCCGTCATATCCAACGTGTACCTGAGTTGACTACAACACCTGATTTAACAAAAGCGATTACAATTGCAAAACAATACATCTAACCACCCATTATTATAAAAAAGAGATCATAAAATGACTACAGTCACTTTCACAGGAAATTCCGTACCGCTCACAGGTCAATTACCAGAAATCAAAGAGAATGCACCATCATTCTCTCTGTGTGGTAACGACTTAACAGATATAACACTCAACCAATTTTTTGGGAAAAAAGTTATTTTAAATATATTCCCAAGTATTGATACGCCAGTTTGTGCAAACAGTGTCATTAAATTTAATGAATTAGCAACAGAGCATACCGATATTGTAATTCTAGGCATTTCTGCAGACTTACCATTCGCAACCAGTCGATTCAATGAGCAGAATAATATTGAACACGTAATGATGGCAAGCTGCTTTCGCTCAAACGAATTTGCGAAAGATTATGGCGTATGTATTGGTGAAGGGCCGTTGTCTGGTTTAACCGCACGTGCCGTGATTGTTCTCAATGAAATAGGGCAAGTGCTATACACCGAACTTGTCAGTGAGATCACTGATGCACCCAATTACGACGCAGCATTAAGCGTGCTGTAATAGCGAAAAGAATGCTGCCATCCCTAGATGGTAGCATCACTGCCTTCACTAAAACCAAGATCTCAAATGAGTAATTACATCTCTTGCTACCACTGTTTTCGATATCAAAAAAGTACTCAAATCTAAGTATGCTTGAACAGCGACTGACACAACGTCATCAAATGAAATTTATATCTCAACATTATCATTTAAGGTCTTACTAAGAATGAAACAGAAAATTATCACCATGACCCTATTTCTCATTTTAGTTTTATCTCTTTCTTTCAGCCTTATTTGGTTAACAAAAACGATAAGTAACAACTTTGATAGTAATAATGTCGACATCATGTTATTTGATAAAAAAGTTTTTTTTAAGTGTCATATTATCTGTTAGCAACACCACCACACTGAAATATAAAATAAAGAAGCTAAATATATGGCAAGACCGTAGCGGCTAAATCAGGGCTAACGAATCTATTTTTTATCAAGGTTGGGGGGGATTTCGCCGCCAGCTTGAGTCTGAAATGAAAAATCGGTCTTTATCGTGAGGTTAACCTGCTTAATGCTAGCCGTGAGTACGTTTACTGTGATTCAGATAGAAAAAGATAACCGCAAAACTCAAGGTTTGTCTTGCGGTCATTCCGGAGCATCTGTGAAGTGAACCGCATTAGCGGTCAGTATCTGAAATTTGGTGATAAAGTTATATTTTAAGACTCAACCACCATCGTATCTCCTATTAATCTTACCCTTAGAGTACTGCCATCCAACAGTGAAAGAACATATTGACGCTCATACTCCACACTCATACCATTAACTTCAAAATCATCATTAACAACATCAAAACCAACGACTTTGCAAAGTTTCTTACCATCATTATAAAATATTGCTGCTTTTTCGATGTTGTTAACAGTTAATAACATCGAACAAATTAAATCCACTGAATCAAATGTAAATACAACCACTTTTCTTTCTCATAAAAAAAGACACCATATAATGACAAGATGATGTCTAGCTTAAAGTTTACACTATGCAACAAGAACATTACGCACAATGATATTATTTATATCCGTAATTATATCAAGACCATCATAATTAAATGTTAATTCACAAAATTTAAATTCACACTGCAACATTTTTAGAATGCCTTGAGATAACATCGCCTTATCTTGGTCGTTAAAGAATTTACCTTTTATAAAATAGCATTTCACATATAATTTTAATTCATCAATATGGTCACCTTCTTGCCCTGTGATTTCTTGATACTCTTCTATTTTATCGAACACAACTTTCATATTAATTTCACTGACTACTATTACTTATATTTAAAAGAAAAACGTAACATTGCTCTTTCTGCTTGTTCGTCAAAGAGACACTGGCTGTCATTAACCAAGCAGTATCATGATGTTCACCATAACAAACTATTTATACACGGGTTTCATCATCTGCTTGAATTTCACTGCTGATAATGACACCAACGTTTCCTTTCTCAACCGATCTTAATGCCCCCAAGCGCCACCAAATCTAGAGCTAATAACAACACGATCATATTCATGCCTAGTCACGACATAATTCTATGACTTATTCAATTTCGCGATTGAGGACTTCAAGGCAACAACGAAATTCCTTTGTTTTGCGAAGTGCTCCAATAAACACTGTCGGCTGAGATCGGTAAGCTTCCATTAAGGTAAAATCTAGGTGTTCATCATTAAAATCTTCATACATATACACTGCAATCAAACACGCTTTAATATTGTCATCATGTAAATTGAGTTCATAAAATTTTGCTGATGAAATTAGTTTTGTTAATCGTTCTTTATTCATAATAAGAGGCATAGTCATTACTTGTAATATTTTGTTCGGTCAACTGCTTCACCTAATGTGAACAGTATTTCTTTAAAAATGTTTGTTGTTTTCAAAGTTGCAATAATCAACGGTGTTTGCTCTTGATACACCTGGTTTAACACCTTTTTTCGACAACCATCTATATCTGAAAAATTACTGACAACAACAGACACACTAGATTTGGTTTTATCTTTCGTAATATCCAAACCTAACTCTTCAGCAAGGCTAAGTACTTCTCTGATTTTGCCTTTTAATTCGTAATGAACAAGGCAAGATTTAACATTTTCCTCATCAAATTTAATACCAATGTTCTTAAGAACTTCTACTTTTGAAATAATATTTTTCATTTTACTCTACCGTCAAAAAGCCTTGGGAGATTCCCAGAGCAAAAAATTATGTCTGTTTATATGCTTGCCATTTATTCTTCATCAATTAAAACAGATAAACACTTTAGTTTTTAATCATTTTTTATGAACTATAAACCACAATGAAAAACAACAAGATAAGAAAGAGTAATAACTCTATTTTTAATTGATTTACGATATATTTCACGCTTAGAAATTAAAGTTAGAATAACCTCTATCGCTTGATTCCAAGATCCTACTGCAATTCGTCTTTTATTCCTTCTCTACAAGCAGAGTTTGACGGCTTATCGTCGGTTGAAACATTCCCACAACTTGCGCAGCAGCAGACATACTTCCATGTTCAGCCACTGCTAGAAATATCCGAATACTGCCTCATTCCATGCTATTCATATTCGTATATCCACCATACTTTATTGTAGGTTTACTATATCGTTAATCCACGACAGACTGCTTAATTAAATAGATGAGGTAACTCGCATAGATGAGGATATTGAATGAAAAATGCATTAGTCTTTGGTGTCTGTGAGGAAATGGGTAAGCACCTTTGCCAAGCATTAATAGAACAACATTGGGAGGTTATGGGGGTAATCAAGGAAAACGAAACTAATGCGCCAGTTCTTGGTAATTTAACATTGGTCGAACTCACTCATACTGATTTAGACTTTCTTTATGATCTAGTCGAAGATGTTGATGCTATTTTTATTCATCAACCAGAGACCAATACTAATCAACGCGACAACCTTATCTTTCCGTTAGAACAAATCATTCAATTAGCGGAGTTTTTTAACCTCCAATTAATCATCACAACAAACAAATACCACATTAAACAAAATCAACTTCCCTCGTTTGCTTTTTGGCATCAAAAAAAGCCTATTAAAATTGCACTACCACATAAACTGCACAACAGGCTATACCATGCAAGCCAATCTGGTGTAAGGGTGTTAGTTATGGGCTGTGGACATACACTCGGTTTTACGCGTAGAAAGTGTTACCTAGGCATGCTAGTAAAAGAAACTGAGCATCAACTTCTTTTGCAATCACCTAGCGAAAAAGCCATGAAACATCATTGGACCTATTTGCCCGACCTCGCTAAAAATTTGGTCCACATCGTTACCCATCAACAGCATGAGTTTAACACTTTCGATACGCTCTATTATTCAGGGCATACCGCGAGCATTAATGATATCGCACGCTGCCTAGCGTTAAGCAGTGGAAAGCCAGTAATCGTTACTCCTTTACATTGGACAATAATGGAATTTATCGCCTTATTTTCCCCCTTATTTAGGGGTTTTTTAAAGGCACGGACATTATGGCAACAAGGAGGGATGTGTCCTCATAACACCTTCCCGCAAATCAATAATAGTGAAATAACACACACTCCATTGGAATTAGCACTTCAAAAATGTTGGGAACAACGGCACTAGCCGCCATTATAAGCGTAAAGAAGAAGCTGAATCCCTACAGACGCAATGACGCCAAGCGCTATGATTTCAGCATCTTAGTTTGCAGTTTTAACGTGTGGGTTAGAGTGACTTACATCAGGTTCGCTGTCTACAATGTTGGGTTGTAACGCGCGTAATCAATAGAGTTCGAGCTAAACCTGATGTTCTCGTAGGTATAAGCTTAAACGAATAGATAAACGCCATATTCACTCCGTCAGATCCTGCTAATAAACGTCTCATGTATAGAAGGCAAAGTTGTGGTCGCCTCTCAATCATAAAGCGTTGTTATGTCGAAAGAAAAAGTAAAAGTAAAAATCAGAGATCACCAATCCGAAATGGCGCTGTTTACTCGCCGCGCCATTACTGCTTTCCTATTTATGCTTGTCGGTGTAGGAGTATTGCTTACCAACCTCTACCATTTACAAGTTAAAAACCACAGCCAATATCAAGCGCGTTCCAATAATAACCGTATCAAAGTCATTCCTGTTGAGCCAAACCGTGGTCGTATCTACGATCGTAACGGGGTGTTATTGGCGCAGAATACGCCAGTCTATTCCCTCGAATTAGTGCCCGAGAAAGTGCACGATATAGACGCGACCTTAGCGTCGTTAAAAAGCTTATTAGGCTTGAACGAGAGCGACATTGCTCAATTCCAAAAAGCCATGCACCGAACGTTGCGCACCCGCCCGGTTACTTTAATTGAACAGATGAGTGAAGTACAAGTTGCCGAGTTTTCGGTGAATCAATTTCACTATGATGGAGTCGATGTCGATGCTTACCTTGAACGCTATTACCCGTACAGTGCGAACCTAACACATGTATTGGGATACGTCGGTAAAATTAATGACCGTGATATTCGCCGTCTAAAAGAAGAAGAGAAGTACACCAATTACAAAGCAACACGCACCATCGGTAAGTTAGGAATTGAACGCTATTACGAAGACACGTTACACGGTCAATCGGGTTACGAGAAAGTCGAAATTGATAGTCGCGGCCGCGTAGTACGAACACTCGATTATGTCGCGCCTATTTCGGGTCAAGATATCAAATTGAATATAGATATAGGCTTGCAGTTATACGCAAACAAACAACTAACCATCAAAAAAGAAAACCCGATCACGCACAAGATGGAAGATTATCACCGCCGAGGCTCAATCGTAGTGTTAGACCCACGTGATAATTCGGTATTGGCGATGGTGTCTAGCCCAAGTTACGACCCGAATTTGTTTGTGCATGGCATATCATCGAAGCGCTACAATGCATTGCTGAATGACCCTGATCACCCATTATTGAACCGAACGACATTGGGCGTGTACCCACCGGGATCGACAGTAAAGCCACAGATTGCCGTAGCTGCGTTAAGTGAAGGGGTAATTTCGCCAAACACCACACGCAATTTTCCTGGTTGGTGGCGTATTCCTCATTCGAAAAGCCGTAAATTCCGCGATGATGTACGTTGGGGGCACGGTGAAGTGAATGTCGTAAAAGCGATCGAACAATCTGTCGATACCTTCTTCTACCAAGTAGCGTATGACATGGGGATCGACCGTTTATCGATATGGATGAACAAATTCGGTTATGGTGAACCGTCAGGCATTGATATCAACGAAGAAAGTACCGCCAATATGCCAACCCGAGAATGGAAGCATGCTCATTACCACCAAGCCTGGTATCAAGGCGATACCATTCCGGTTGGTATCGGACAAGGCTATTGGACAGCGTCACCGATGCAGATTGCGAAAGCGACTGCTGTGGTCGCAGATGAAGGCGTGGTACATCGCCCACATTTGTTAAAAGCTGTAATGGAAGGTGGGCAATTTGAACCTGTGCTGTTCAAAGATTACCCACGTATCAGTGAAGCGAAAAAGCAGAATTGGGATTTAGCGAAAGAAGGCATGCACCGCGTAATAGTTTCGGGAACTGCACGTAAGCTGTTTAAAAACTTGGCATATGAAGCGGGTGGTAAAACTGGTACCAGCCAGGTATTTGGTTTAGCAAAAGGCCAGAAATACAACTCGAAAGAGGTGGCAGAACACCTTCGTGACCATGCTCTGTTTACAGGTTTTGCGCCATTGAACCACCCGAAGGTATTAGTGGCTATTGTGCTAGAAAATGCTGGCTGGGGTAAATATGCGGCACCAATTGCGCGTAATATTATGGACTATGCTCTGGTGAAGCCGACCATTAATTTAGATGCGGATCCGTCAAATTTACCGCCCGATCAACTGATGACACACGATGGGATACATGTGAATGTACACAACAAAACGCAAACAACATTACCCAAGAAAGAGCTGGCGCATCACAAAATAAAAGTACTCGACAGCGAGCAGGTGAAGCACAGTTAATATGCGCTGATTGCAATGCGTGAAATAAACAGCAGGAAATTAAAAATAGGGCCATGGTATTGTTCCAATCAACCGTACCATGCCCTATACCCAAGTGACTTCAAGATGCTCGTTTCAGTAAGAACCTTGAGGTAGCTTAGTATATTATTCCCACATCTATTCATCAGTGCTTTTTAACATATCCTGAAACTGAAGGAACCGCCGATATAAACCATCAATATCAGAACTGCACATCAAATCCATATTGGCTTGCAGCACTTCAATCGGCCAATCCCACCACTTCATTTCAAGCAGCATTTCAATTTGGGATTCAGTAAAACGGGATTTCACTGCATTACCGGGATTACCAACAACAATGGTGTATGGTTCAACATCTTTCGTCACCACAGCCCGTGCGCCAATAACGGCACCATCACCAATTGTTACGCCAGGCATAATGACACATTCACTGCCTATCCAGACATCGTTGCCAATAATGGTATCACCAGCAAGCTCGAAGCCAGATTTTACTTTATCGCCAAAAACCTCGTAATCAAAAGGAAAAGACGATACCCACTCGTGCCGATGCCCTTGATTACCAGCCAGCATAAACGTTGCACCAGATGCAATAGAACAATATTTACCGATGATCAGTTTATCGACATCACCGAACACCCCTGATTCCCATACAGTCTGGCTAGAGCTATCTCCGAGTAAGTAACGTACACATTGATCTTCAAAGTGCTTATCGTGGTAGTAACCAGAATAATACGTGAAGTCACCCACTTCGATATTGGGATTGGTAACATGCTTGTTTATTTCGTAGCCACCAATCCATGTGGAAAAGATGGTAGAAGATGATTTTGAAGACATAGAAACACCCTAATTGTTCGCGGCCCCCTTATTGCATTTTGACTAGAACCTTATCTATGCACTTTTTTATTGGCACTTTCTGATAAGAACAACTCTATGTTCATAACACAATAAAACGACAACACTGCCTTTATCTGCTTTTGTTAAAAAGTATAGTATGTTACTCGCAACGACAATATCTCACATTGATATAAATCGTCGATAATTCTTTATATTGAAACGAATATTTTAATTGCTCAATATCGCAAACTTTCCGATTAAAATGGTTAAAGATAACAAAATACTTATATACATCTTGTAGAAACTTTTTTGCTGTATTAACAGTATATAGGAGATGAAATTAGGAGCATGTAGCATGAAAAAGGAAAGGCCTATTCAGTGTGTTATTTTTGATTGCGATGGCACATTAGTTGATAGTGAAAAGCTATGTAATCAAGCATTAGTCAATATTTTTGCCAAGTTTGGTGTAACACTCGACCTTGACGATTGTATGCGTCATTTCCAAGGTGGAAAGATGGCTGATATTCTAACTGAAACCTGCAAACGTGCTGGATTAACGATTTCTCTCGATGTACTTGAACCGATATATCGTCAAGAATGTAATCAGCTATTTGAAAAGGGCTTACAACCCATACAAGGTGTACCTGAGTTATTAGCCACTCTGACGAACAATAATTATGAAATGTGTATCGCGTCGAATGCTCCTGTTCATAAAATTGAGCACATATTGGGTTTAACAGGCTTACTTCCATATTTTGATGGGAAGCTATATAGTGCCTTCGAAGCAAACAGTTGGAAACCTGAACCTGATTTACTTCATCTTGCGGCAATGAATATGGGTATCCCACTCCATCAATGTATTTTCGTTGACGATACGATAACTGGCGTAATGGCTGGCATTAACGCAGATATTCGCACTTTCCATTTTCTCGCAACCCCAGAATCAGAACAAATTGAACATCCCAATGTTACACAGCTCAACGCAATGCCACAGTTATTAGAATACATTTAAGCGTAGCGTCCATCAGGGGAAAGCTGAATGACTAAACCAAAAGGCTCGAAGAATGAGCCTCTTGATCATATGAACGTTATTCAAATAGCACACGCTTTATAACCGTACCTTGCTACTTAGAAGCTGCTTTCTCTTCAGTTTTATTCGCTAACGAATCCCAAGATGATGCCCAATTTTGCTGCTGGTATTGGCTCGTCGCTGTCTCATTTTTTTCCGCTACTTGCCCACTCGTTGTTACTGCAACACTCTTTGTTACCACAGCACTAGTTGTTACATTAGCATTAGATTTTACTGATTCAGCTGCAAACATGGGAATAATCGGAATATCAGTAACAATCTCTTTCGTTGGTTCAGTCTCCGGTAACACATTACCTGACACAGTACAGCCCGATATTATTTGATTCAGCTCTTCATCTGTTGGTTGATAACCATCTCGCCCGTAAACCTGATCAAGAAGGTGAATCAAAGAATGTGACGCAACAGGTTGTTCGCGTAAAGCTTTATATATTGACTTAGCAACGTTCTGGATATTCAAAATCGACTCGATACCAATATGTTGCACCACTTCATCGCGGCTTTGTTTTGCATCTTTATAACCCGACGCATAAGCAATCGAAAACCATATATAGGCTACCGCAGCATCATTCGCGTTTGACCCTAAATGCATTTGAGCAGCTAGATATTGCGCTTCACTATTGCCTTGTTCAGCTGCTCGCTCTAACCAATAAATAGCATAGATCCGATTTTTTTCGATCCCAATGCCACTTTGGTAACAGTAAGCCGTTTTAATAAATCCTTTAATATCATTGTTTTTTGCAGCTCGTAAACGCCAAATAAATGCACTGTGCGGTTCTTTTAGCGAATTAGACTCAGCAACGTACCAATCCCCTAAAAATAGCTGCGCGGGAACATATTCCATCTCGGCAGATGCAATGATCTTTTCAATACCCGATCCAATATCAGGCTCAACACCACTTCCTTGAATGAGAATTTTTCCCAACGTAAACAAAGCCTCTTCATCTTTACGTTTTGCTTTTACCACCGCCTCCCAGTACAAAGATTTAGCTTCACCATCCGGATCATCAATATCAGCACGGCTCAATCGTGCCATTGCATTTTGGCCAATATCATTATCTAAAACAGCGGCTTTGTTATACCAATTAAGCGCTTCACGAATATTGGTCAATTCATATTCTTTACCGAGCGAAAGCTGACTGAGTATATGGCCCGTCTGGGCTTTAAACATTTTTTCTTCTCGCTCTGCGATCTTCGCTTTTTCTAAAACTAATCGGTATCTTTCATCTTTCAATGCTTGTTGCTTCGCTTGCTCTTCTTTCTTTTTCACCACAAAGGAATACCTGACCACTCCCCAAATCAGTGGCACTACAAGTAATCCTAACCACATAATAAAATCTGGCATACATCCTCAAACAAAAAAGTAACTCACCTCTTATAGCGGCATGGTTTCCTAATTCTGAAGCACAAAATACTGAATTTAATGCGTGATTCTTCTGTAAGAAGAAAAGAGTTAAAAAACCTACCGAATAATCTTTCATTTCGCTTATAACAATAAGCGTCATGTTGATGTGAAATCTTATAAGACAATGACTTATCTGTTTTTTTCAGAATAAAAGATCATTTAGAACTACAATATATGCAACTGTGATGTTAATGTTAACTTATTAACAAATTACGTTAATAATCAAGGCTAAACAACGTTACAACTTATGGCTTACCAGCGTTACATTGCAAATAGAGACTTTAAGGAGCACGGATGTTTCTCGACTATTTCGCATTAGGGTTACTTTTCTTTGTTGCTATCGTCATTTTTTATGGCGTCATTGCAATACACGATATCCCTTATGAAATTTCTAAAAAACGTAATCACCCTCACCAAGATGCTATCCACTATGCAGGATGGGTAAGCTTGTTCACATTACACGCTATATGGCCTTTCTTATGGATTTGGTCCACATTATGGAGAGAAGATCGTGGCTGGGGTTTTACTAAAATTCAAAACGAGCAAAGTGAACTTCACCATGAAATAGGGCAATTAACCGAACAAGTCGAAAAATTGACTGAAAAAGTGGCTCAGCTTGAAGTAGCACAAGCGAAAAGACCACCAGCTCAAGCAGCACAACAAGGGGAGGATATCTAATGGATTTACTACTTATTCTTACCTATACCGCATTATGTATTGCTGTATTTAAAATATTTAAAATCCCATTAAACAAGTGGACTGTACCGACAGCGGTATTAGGTGGCATTGCATTAGTTGGCACACTGATTCTATTAATGAACTATAACCACCCTCATACGGCACTTGGCGGTCAATATTATGTTACAACGCCTATTGTTCCAGGTGTTCGAGGTGAAGTTATTGAAGTACCTGTAACAGCTAATGTGCTACTGAAAAAAGGGGAGGTATTATTCAAACTAGACCCAACGCCTTTTCAAGCAGAAGTGAATTTACAACAAGCCTCGCTAGCCGAAGCAAAACAATTGGTGTTAGGGCTAGAGGCTTCATATAAAGCTGCTCAAGCAACAACATTTAAAGCCAAAGCCGAACGCGATCGTACGTTACAGCAATTCAAACGTTATGAAAAAGGCTATAAAAAAGGCGCATTTACTCAATCAGATGTTGATAACCGTCGCCAATTCTACTTAAGTGCAGAAGCGTCATTGGAAGCAGCAAAAGCTGAAGAGCGCCGCGCAAAACTGGCTTTTGAATCAGAAATAATGGGAGATAACACCAAGGTTGCCCAAATTCGTGCACTATTAACCAAAGCACAATTCAACCTTCAGGAAACCGTTGTAACAGCGCCAACAGATGGTTACGTTACACAGCTTACCTTACGCCCCGGTATGATGGCAGTGCCAGTACCATTACGCCCTGTAATGACCTTTCTTCACCAAGAAGAAGATTTTTTTGTCGGTGCTTTTCGACAAAACTCACTGCTACGCTTAGAAAAGGGATTTAAAGCTGATTTCATTTTCAAGGCATTACCTGGTAAAACATTCCAAGGTGAAGTCGTCGGTGTTCTTCCTGCAATAGGGGAAAGCCAAATTCAAGCACAAGGTACGCTAATCGGTACTGACGCTCTACGTCGTCAAGGGCGTCCATTGGTAACATTGCGTATTACCGATGATATTTCACAATATAATCTACCACGTGGTACGAGTGTTGAAATTGCGGTTTATTCCGATAGCTTTGAGCATGTCTCTATTATGCGTAAAGTCCTTATTCGGATGAAGAGTTGGCAGAATTACCTTTACCTTGATCATTAATCCGTCATTGATGTTCAACAGCAAATTAAAAAGCCCATCAACTCGTTGTTATAAGTTAATGGGCTTTCTTTTATGCTGATTTAAAGTCTAAAGCCAACACCTAGAACAACGGCGTTATTTTCAACTTCACCCATATCTCGATACTCATAACCAAGGGTTAAATCGATTAGTGGGATTAATGTTAAAACAAAGCCTGCTCCGCCAGTAAATCCCCAGCCATCATCTTTAAAACTCGCATTTGAAATATCAACATCGTAATAACTCGTACCAGCTTTAGCGTAAAGGCTACCAATCAATAACGGTAAATCACCACGAAGCGTGATTGGTACAGCGGTATAATCAATGTCATTTTTAAATGATGAAATATCATCATCCACATCTGCACTACCCTGAACGATACCGACATTCACACTAAAAATATCATTAATATGGTAAGTGCCATCAATACCATATTCATACCCAGTATCAGTGTTACCTTTATAGTCAACGCGTGATGCACCCGCACTTGCACCAACAGAAATCCCTAGTATATCGGCACTAGCAGGTAGGCAAGTCAATACGAGCGTAGCAGCAAGCAATAATTTCTTCATTACAACGTTCCTTCGTTTAGCTATCAATATGAAATAAAAGGGGCTTTTTCCTATCTATAACTTTTAGCCCATATTGATTAACTAAGCCAACTTACATCCTGTGTTTCGTGCTCAACCTTTTATTATTTTGCCAATATCAGCAGTAAGAATTTATCGTCTAAGATCTAATAAAATATTGCGAAGGTGATGTAGATGTATAACGCATTAAATGTACGTCTGAGGCTAAACAGATTATTTATTGTTTTTTCTATTCTCGCCATAATTCTGATTACTGTAAGTTGTGATGATAAACACCAGCATGCCGACAATATTTCCTCAGCCGATACTATCTATTTGAATGGTAATATTTTAACCATGGCAATCCCTGAAACAGCAGAAGCACTCGCAATTACAGATGGAAGAATCATTGCTGTAGGTAATGTAGAGACAATCAATTTTTACCGTAATGCTAACACTACCGTCATCGATTTAAAGGGGAAAACCCTGCTACCAGGCTTTATTGATGCTCACAGCCACTTCACAACCGTCCTTAAAATTAATAATTGGGCGAATATTTCAGCTCCCCCTGTTGGCATAATCGAAAACTTTATAGATTTGCTTGCAGCATTGCTTAAACACAAAGAACAACACGCGATCAAAAAAGGAGAATGGATCATCGCTTATGGTTACGATCCCACCGCATTAGAAGAGTTATACGACATAACGATCAATGAACTTGATCCTGTTTTTCCCGAGAATCCAGTCATGATCATGCATGTATCAAACCATGGTGCAGTGCTGAACTCACTCGCGCTTGAAGCTTTCAACATTAATGAACAAACACCTACTCCTTATGGCGGTATTATTAGCCGGATTAAAGGCACAAACGAACCCGCTGGTTTAGTAATGGAGGCTGCTTTTCTCCCTATTTATCGAACACTGTCTAAACCTGATGAACAAGCTTTATTGGGTTCTCTATTTCGAGCCCAAATGGAATACGCAAAATATGGCTACACTACGATTGTTGATAGCTCAACGTTACAGAAAGAGTTTGAATTACTACAACAAGCAGCGGTGAATAAACAACTCTTCCTCGATGTTATTTCACTGCCTTTATTCACCGATATAAAAAGCATTCTAGACAAAAATACCGTTGAACCCGCGCAATACTCCGATCATTTAAAACTCGGGGGAATGAAACTTATCATGGATGGCTCGCCACAAAGCAAAGGGGCCTGGTTTACCCAACCGTATTTAACCGGAAATGCTGACCCAGATAATCTGGATAACACGAATTCCGCTTGGCGTAGTGAGCCAATCATGCCTTACAGTAAATTCAAACAATATTATCAATATAGTGTTGAACAGGGTTTACCCGTATACACCTCTGCGAATGGTGACGCTGCAATCGACACAGTCATTCAAGTTAACTATGAACTCAAAATCAATCACAAACAAAACCAACGTCATGTTGTGGTCAATTCACAATTCATGCGCCCTTCTCACTTTAATCAGTTTAAAAAGCTTGGGCTTATCCCTAGTTTTTTTAGCAACAATGCTTTTTTCTGGGGTGATGCACAGGTAAATAGTTTAGGTAAAGAACGGGCTTTTACGTCCAATCCTATGCAGTCAGCTTTAAAGCAAGAATTACGGTTCACTAACCATACCGATTTCTCGGTGACCCCTTTAAACCCTTTATTTATGGTATGGACGGCAGTCAACCGACTGTCTCGGGGGGGCACTATTATTGGTACCGATGAACGAATATCACCGGTTCAAGCTTTGAAAGCGATCACCATCAATGCGGCTTACCAGTTTTTTGAGGAATCAGAAAAAGGATCATTAGAAGCAGGCAAAGTCGCAGACCTTGTCATACTCGATAAAAATCCACTCACTGTCGCTGCTGGCGAGATAGATACCATTCAGGTTGTCGAAACAATCAAGGCGGGTAAAACAATTTACCCCGAATCAGGATTAGCAGTAAATACCCAATGAAAACCATTACAAGATCACATTATTCATATTTTGTATTCATATTGTTCACCACACAGAACATCAAAACAAAAATCATTTCAATTCAATAGGTAACAACTGATATTTACATCATTAATAATTTATTCAGCACCAACAAATCGAGCTTTAGCAAACGATTCCCCTCTCGCTTTCAACAGATTTGGTTATCAAGGTGCTATTTTTGTTAGTGAAGAAATGAAAATGTGATCATGATCTCGAGACAAGAAAGAGCAGTTCCATAAACTAGCCACACAACAAACGGTAAGCTTTACCAATTTAAATTGGCATTGATTAAAGGCGCCTTCCGATAAAAATCGGACCAATAGAGCAGCCTATTTACCGTTACTTTTTTATGTAGATATGTAACACACAGAGGGTAAACACATGAGCGAGATCATGCTTGCTATTTTTGCTGGCTTTATTGTCGGCGCATTCTTTACTGCGGTTAAACTGCCGTTACCGGCACCACCCGTATTGTCTGGCATTATGGGAATCGTAGGTGTTTACCTTGGTGGTGTTGCCTACCAAACAGTTATTGAACGCTTTTTCTCGTAAGTATTAACTTACAGACTCATCTATTCTAATCAAATTTCTAGGACCTAATTATGGCTACTCCACATATTAATGCTGAACTTGGTGATTTTGCAGAAACAGTCTTAATGCCAGGTGATCCGCTTCGCGCAAAATTCATCGCTGAGAATTTCTTGGAAGATGTAAAACAAGTGTGTGACGTACGTAGCATGCTAGGTTTTACTGGCACTTACAAAGGTAAGCGCGTTTCAGTAATGGGTCACGGTATGGGTATCCCTTCATGTTCTATTTACGTTCATGAACTTATCAAAGATTTTGGTGTGAAAAACATCATTCGTGTTGGTAGCTGTGGCGCCGTACACGACGACGTTAAATTAATGGACGTTATCATTGGTATGGGTGCATCAACTGACTCTAAAGTGAACCGTATTCGTTTTAATGACCACGATTTCGCTGCAATCGCTGATTTCCACTTACTAGAAACATCTGTACAGCAAGCACGCCTACAGAACGTGAATGTACGTGTAGGTAACATTTTCTCTGCCGATTTATTCTACAGCCCAGAAGAAGGCCTTTTCGATAAGATGGAAAAGCTAGGCATGCTAGGTATCGATATGGAAGCGGCTGGTATTTATGGTGTTGCCGCTGAACTAGGTGCTAAAGCACTGACTATTCTAACCGTATCTGATCACATTAAACGTGGTGAGAAACTAAGCTCTGAAGATCGCCAAAAGTCGTTTGGTGAAATGATGAATGTGGCACTAGAAACAGCAGTAAACATCTAGGCTACGTAACTTCAGGCGTAAAAATAAGATATTGCGGTTAGGGTTTTCCCCGATTCTCTGGCCGCCCTTCTGCCAACGCAGAATTAATATCAATGACATTGATTAAAATCGCAATGTCATCGCTATTAACAAAAAAAACAGAAATACGAAAAAGGGAAAAGTTAGTGTCACAAGGAGGTTGTTATTGAGCATTATCGCAGCTCAACTTTTTGTAAAATGTGGCGTCTTACACAATTTGAATTGGGAAAACAATCATGTCGATTCTTTCTCAGCGATTAATACAAAATAACAACTAACTTGCACAACGCTAATGCCGTACTGGACAGAAGGTTTACTGCCTTTTGTCCAGTGCCCTTCTCCCCCAATCTTATTGCTCCAGCACAAGGATAGGGTTAGGCTGTTATGATGAAAACACTTCACTCAAACATAGACAATACCTTGCTACCTCCAGCATATGAATCTTTACAGCTAAATCATTGCAAAACTGTCAGTTGCAAAAACTTTGGTTCCAAAGATGAACAACACTATGTTATGCAACGTACTAACCCTAATCGTCCTACATTAATATGTCGTGAGTGTGGTGCTTTTCCACCAGTATTAAATAATCATGATGTAGTCGCTGAAGTCACTCGCCTAAAAGTCGCGCAAAGTAGTGGTTTACCCGCCTGCTGCAATCCCGACTGCGATAACCTTGGTTTACCCGTTCTGACACATCGTCACCTTTACCATGCTTTTGGTTACAGTGGTGATCGACAGCGTTACCGCTGTAAATGCTGTCAAACAACCTTCGTGGATCGCTGGTCTGGCTTTAATGGCAAACACCTTGTGCAACAGAAGTTACTCGCAATGCTTTTCACTGGCTATTCTGTCCGCGATATTTGCCGCCGTTTGAGCATGAACCCAAAATCGTTCTACGATCAGCTTTCACACATTGCCAGCCGTTGCCGTCGTCAACTCTCGATGTTTGATGCTCGCTTGTTTAAACATGCACAAACACTCAGCTTAGCGACAGACATGAAGCCATTACAGCCTAATAGTGATAATGGTGTGTTATGGATTGCAACCGGTGAAGCCACATCAGGCTACATCGTCGGGCAGCATGTTAATTATCACCAAAGTGATGTCCAAAATCCGAGCGAAAGTCACGACCCATATAAAAATGATACCCGCTTTATGGCAGCTCCTGCGCCTAAATTGGTAGAAGTACCATCATCACACCCTCAAGGTATTTTAGCGCGCGTTGATGCGATGTATCGTGAAGTATTAGATCGTACCAATATGGAAGATCCACTCAGTAATATTGCACGGTTTAATTACCCTTCAAAAGGGTGCTTAATCCGCCCACAATATACAGTCTATGCGCATTATCTGCACTTATCACAAATGCTTGAATATAATGAATCTTTGGCAATATTTATGCCTCAAGAAACCTTATTGCGCTCTGCATGTGTCTCTGTTTTTATTGATCGGATTAAGAATAAAACCATTAACCCACTTTACGTCGTAGAAGATACAGGCTGGCAACGCGGTCAAGTAGCTGGGCGTGTTGATATCGTATTAATGGGATGGTGGCGTGATCGCTGGGCATTTACTCGTCATGGTGAAATAAACAAAGGGATAAGTCATTTAGGCGGTGACAAAGGTAACGAAGCTAAATGGTTAGAGCTGGCATCACACCGCAGTATTAGCGAATATCAAAAACGATTCCATGATCAGTTTTCGCAATTAGTGAATGAACCGCGTCGTAAGCTTCGCCCTGCAGGTTTGCTACCTTTACTGGATATTTATCGAGCATGGCATAACCTTTGCCATCAAGATCGATCAGGCCTAACGCCAGCTCAACAAGTTGGACTCACGCCAGCCCCATTAACACTGGAACAGTTGCTTAATTAACTCTTTTACAATGCGTTACCTTACAACCTCTGCCAGCAAGGCGGGCATATACCTAAAACCTGCCTTGCAATCCGCTTTTCTTTCCCGTCTTAGCATACAATAATCAACAGATAAGCATCGGTATCTTCACATATTATTCAGATATAGATAAAGTTGTTAGTAAGAGAGTCAATACTAAATGTATAAATATTGTTAATATCGGCATTCAGTCGTTATTCATGCTGTAATGGTTAGCGTGTACTCACTACGTGCCTTCGTTCGATATTGAAATGGATTTCATAAAAAGAGATGTTATGCGGTTAATTCCAAACAAAATTAAACCTATTTTATTAGCCAGCATGTTAGCTGTTGGTATTATTCCAGCCTTCTTATACAGCTGGATCAGCAGTGAGAAACTGTCGACTGTGGCATTGGGGCAAATAGCAAAAGGGATCAGTAGCCCCACCAACATTGCAGCCAAAAACATCGATGATATTATCGCTAATCGATTATTAAGCTTAAAGGTATTGTCCAGTTCACCAATATTCGAGCAAGATGCACCTATAGCGTCATATCCTGCATCAGACAGCCAAGGGTTTATCAGTCACTACCTGACCAAGCTCACTGAGGTTGATCAAGCTTTTAATGCCATTCACCTTGTTGAGAAAAAAGGAGATGACTTTTTTATTAGCCGTTCCTCCCGTTCTTTAGAAACCGTTACTCTTCATAATGAACTACGCAAATTCGGCCTAATAAACATTGAGTCTGCCATTAAACAAATGGCAGCGACAGGCGATAATGTTTTCATTTCGGTGCCACAAGATCTCATTTCTGTACCTTGCTTGCTACTCATTACGAAAGTGAACAATGATTCAGATACAGCCGCGAGCGATGACCGTTACCTCGTCGTTGAATACCTTTTAAATGAGATTAATGAAAGTCTAACCTACTTTTCCGACAACATCGCCAGTGCTGAATATGTTTTAATCATCAACAATGATGGTAATACGATTCTTTCTGGTAGAAATCAAGGACGGTCACTACAAGTATTCAACGACTTTAAACAGAATTATAGTGCGGGTGCATTTAGTGAGAACAATATGCAATATGGTGTTTCTCATTACACCAATCGTTATGGCGATGAATTACTTACGACAGTTTCTCCCCTTAATACCCTCAACAATAACAATAAATCACAGTGGTCGTTGGTTACTATTACACCGCAACATGTCGCAACCCAAGCTATCGATTACCTTTACCGGTATTTCATGCTGGCGCTATTGTTTACCGCTTGTATTGTCATGGTTTTGTCGATTGTACTTACAAAGCGAATCACCGTACCGCTAGCAAAACTCACACGTTTTGCAGCACATTTTAAGCTTGGTAACTACACCAGTCAGCATACCCTTAAAGGTCCACATGAATTTCAAGTACTGCAAGAAGCACTGAATCAAGGCGCGACAAAAATTGCGTATGATACACAGCGGTTGAACCAAGCATTAGAAAAAGCAGAAGCCGCTGATCGCGCGAAATCCACCTTCTTGGCCAACCTCTCGCATGAAATTCGTACCCCAATGAATGGGATGCTAGGGCTATCGCAGTTACTGTTAAAAACAGACCTAACGCAAGAACAAAGACATCACCTTCTGACATTGCTCGATTCAGGTAAGCACATGATGTCGATACTCAACGACATTTTGGATTTCTCTAAAATTGAACAAGGACAGTTCAAACTCAATAAAGCCAATTTCTGTATTACAGATTTAGTCGGCACAATTGAAAGCACTTACTATTCGCTAGCAAAAGAGAAAGGTCTCGATTTCTCCATTCAATGTCACTTTGACTCTAACAGTTGGTTTTTTGCTGATAAATCTCGTATTCGCCAAATACTGTTTAATGTGATTAACAATGCTATTAAGTTTACTGATAAAGGTGAAGTAAGGGTGTCGTTAAACCAAGAACAATGCGACAACCCTAGAGAAAGAAAACTCATTATTACCGCTCAAGATACAGGGATTGGTATTGCTGAAGATCGTATGCAGCAAATTTTTGACCCATTTTCGCAAGCAGAAATATCAACCAGTCGTCGGTTTGGTGGCACAGGGTTAGGTTTAAGTATTGTTAAGCAGCTGGTAAACCTAATGAATGGTGATATTCAGTTAGAAAGTACATATGGTAAAGGCTCAACGTTTACCATTACCTTAGTGGTCGAACAAGGCTACTATAAACAAGAAAAACAACAAAACATTGAATTTGATCGCTGTGCTTTTATTGGTTTAAAAGTACTTATTGTTGAAGATAATAATTTGAATGTGCTCATCATCGAGTCATTCCTTAAACAATATGGCTTTAATACACACGCGGTAGAAAATGGTGCGGAAGCACTCAAAATACTCGAACACGAATATTTTGATGTGATCTTAATGGATAATCACATGCCAGTAATGGATGGCATTGAAGCCACTAAACGTATTCGTGCTCTTAATTCCGCTATTTGCCAAATACCCATCTTTGCATGTACTGCCGATGTATTTGAAGAAACCCAAAAAAACATGCTCAATGCAGGGGCAGATTGCGTTATCACCAAACCACTTGATGAACGTAAATTGCAAGATGCATTACAACGATTCAAAAGCAAGATTACGGCAATGGCCTCACTAAGAGCTGAGCCAGAAGACATTACGCCGACAATGCCCGCGAAAGCATCTAGTTCGCTATTGATGAATAACAATATTGAAGAGGCAGAGATCGTTACAACCGAACACGATATTGAGCCAGTCAGTGAACAAAGCAACGCCGATCATTCATTTGAATCATTCGATATCCCCCTCGACCCAACGCAATTTAAGCACATCGAGTTGAGCACTTTGCTAGACATGATGGACGACGACCATAACATTGTTGTTCAATTTTTAATGATGTTTGCACAAGAGCACGCTAATGATGTCAGTAAATTTGAACAAGCACTGAAACAGTCTGACTTTGATGCGGCAATATTAATTAGCCACTCATTAAAAGGAGCATCAGGCAGCATAGGTGCATTTAAGGTTAGTCAAGCCGCTCAAACCGTCGAAAAGAAAGTCAAAATAAAAGCATTGCCGCCAGAAAACGAAATCGCATTACTCGCGAAGGAACTGCAGTGCGTAATAAAAGAAATTCACCAACAAATAACAGTTACAGCAATATAAACCTGTAATTAAAGCCATCATAATAGCGTATGGATCGACTTATCATTTGGTCCATACGCTTGATAACTTATCTACCATCACTCCTATGACATCTCATAATCAACAGTAATTGCTCACCATTAATGAGCATCCGCTCACAACACAGATCACTTGCTCATTCATTTGCTACGCTGAACAAACAGTGAAACCGTCCATTCAAACAGCAAATTAAGCAAAAAACAGGACCTAGCTGATAAAAAATGAGACCCAAGCACGCTTTGATGCAGTTGATAATTGACAAATTCCTGCAAAAAGACAATTATCGAAACATCAATTGCTCTTAGCTAACCCATTTGCTCACCAGGTATGTTTTTGGTTTGCAGGAATTACGTTAAGAACTCGTGAATATACTTTTGCTAGCTCCAATTTAAGCTAGCATTGAGACAAGCCCAAATACGTTGAAGGTCGAGATATATGAGCACTAAACTGGAACAATTGCGCGCACTAACCACTGTTGTTGCTGACACTGGCGACATCGAAGCAATCAGTAAATATCAGCCTGAAGATGCAACGACAAATCCATCGTTGATTCTTAAAGCAGCTCAGATTGCTGAATATGCTCCTCTTATCGACGCTTCTATTGCTTACGCTAAAGCACAAAGCAATGACAAAACTCAGCAAGTTGCAGACACCTGCGACATGCTTGCCGTTAACATCGGTAAAGAAATCCTAAAAGTTGTACCTGGTCGTATTTCAACAGAAGTTGATGCACGCCTTTCTTATGATACAGAAGGCAGTGTAATTAAAGCACGTCAGCTTATTAAAATGTATAACGATGCTGGCATCACTAACGATCGTATCCTTATTAAGTTAGCGTCGACTTGGGAAGGCATTCGCGCCGCTGAAATCCTAGAAAAAGAAGGCATTAACTGTAACCTAACACTTCTATTCTCTTTCGCTCAGGCACGTGCTTGTGCTGAAGCTGGTGTATTCTTAATTTCTCCTTTCGTTGGTCGCATCATGGACTGGTATAAAGCGAAAGAAGGTCGTGACTTTGAACCATCTGAAGATCCTGGCGTAGTTTCTGTTACAAGCATTTACGACTACTACAAAGCGTATGGCTACAAAACAGTTGTTATGGGCGCGAGCTTCCGTAACATCGGCGAAATTCTTGAGCTTGCTGGTTGTGATCGTCTAACTATCAGCCCTAACCTACTTCAAGAACTTGAAGAAGCAACGGGTGAAGTTGTTGAAAAGCTGATTGACACCAATGGCACTAAAGAACGCCCAGCAGCAATGACACACGCTGAATTCCTATGGGAACATAACCAAGACCCAATGGCTGTTGAAAAACTGGCTGACGGTATCCGTAACTTTGCGGTTGACCAAGGTAAGCTTGAAGTTATGATCGCAGAGCGTCTATAAGACTTTATTGTATTTCAGAAAGCGGCCTTCCAGCCGCTTTCTTACTTTTGAATTGTTTAAATTTTTTGGTGAAATAAATATGGAACATAACGGTCTTTCTCGCAAAGTGCTGGCAAATGCAATCCGTGCCCTAAGCATGGACGGTGTTCAACAAGCTAACTCTGGTCACCCTGGTGCGCCAATGGGTATGGCAGATATTGCTGAAGTACTGTGGCGCAGCCACATGAACCACAACCCACAAAACCCACTATGGGCTGATCGCGATCGCTTCGTACTTTCTAATGGTCACGGTTCAATGTTGATTTACTCACTATTGCACCTAACGGGTTACGACCTGTCGATTAGCGACCTGAAAAACTTCCGTCAACTTCACTCTAAAACACCGGGCCACCCTGAATACGGTTACGCACCTGGTATTGAAACAACAACAGGTCCACTAGGCCAAGGTATTACTAACGCGGTAGGTATGGCGATTGCTGAAAAAGCAATGGCAGACCAATTCAACCGTGACGGTCACAAGGTTGTTGATCACCATACTTACACCTTCTTAGGTGATGGCTGCATGATGGAAGGTATCTCTCATGAAGCATGTTCTTTAGCGGGTACATTGGGTCTTGGCAAGCTGGTTGCTTTCTGGGATGACAACGGTATCTCTATCGATGGTGAAGTCGAAGGTTGGTTCACTGACGATACACCTAAGCGTTTTGAAGCGTACGGCTGGCATGTTATTCCTGCGGTTGATGGTCACGATGCTGACGCAATCAACGCGGCAATCGAAGCAGCAAAAGCTGAAACAGGTAAGCCAACGCTTATTTGTGCTAAGACTATTATCGGTTTTGGTTCTCCAAACAAAGCGGGCACACACGATTGTCACGGTGCTCCTCTAGGCGCTGAAGAAATCGCAGCGGCACGTGAATTCCTTGGTTGGAACCACGGTCCTTTCGAAATCCCTACTGACATTGCAGCAGAATGGGACGCGAAAGAAGCAGGCTCTGCAAAAGAATCAGCATGGGACGAGAAGTTTGCAGCATACGCAGCGGCTCACCCTGAACTAGCCGCTGAATTTAAGCGTCGTTCTGTTGGTGATCTTCCTGCTAACTGGGAAGCTGAAACAAGTAAAATCATCGCAGATCTTCAAGCGAACCCAGCAAACATTGCTTCACGTAAAGCGTCTCAAAACGCACTGGAAGCATTCGGTAAGCTTGTTCCTGAATTCATGGGCGGCTCTGCTGACCTTGCACCGTCTAACTTGACGATGTGGTCGGGTTCAAAAGCACTAGAAGCTGGCGACTTTAGCGGTAACTACATCCACTATGGTGTACGTGAATTCGCAATGACCGCTATCATCAACGGCATGGCGCTACACGGTGGTTTCGTACCTTACGGTGCAACATTCCTGATGTTCATGGAATACGCACGTAACGCAATGCGTATGGCTGCACTGATGAAAATTCAGAACATTCAGGTGTACACGCACGACTCAATTGGTCTGGGTGAAGATGGTCCTACGCACCAGCCAGTAGAGCAAATTGCTTCACTGCGTCTAACACCAAACATGAGCACATGGCGTCCATGTGATCAGGTTGAATCTGCTGTTGCTTGGAAACTGGCAATCGAGCGTAAAGATGGCCCTACAGCGCTAATCTTCTCGCGTCAGAACCTAGCACAACAACCACGTACAGATGCACAAGTTGCTGATATCGCGAAGGGTGGTTACATCCTGAAAGATTGTGAAGGCAAGCCAGAGCTTATCCTTATCGCAACAGGTTCTGAAGTTGAGTTAGTAACAGAAGCTTACGCCCAGCTAACTGCTGATGGCCGTAAAGTTCGCGTTGTATCTATGCCAGCAACAGATACATTCGATAAGCAAGATGCTGCTTACCGTGAATCTGTATTACCGTCTGATGTGACTGCACGTATCGCAGTTGAAGCGGGTATTGCTGATTTCTGGTACAAGTATGTAGGCTTCGACGGTCGCATCATCGGTATGACAACATTTGGTGAGTCTGCACCAGCAGGCGAGCTATTCAAGATGTTTGGCTTTACAGTTGAAAACGTTGTTGATACAGCAAAAGAGCTTCTTGCTTAATTGTTGAATAAACAACGGTAGAAAGAACTATTTGTCTCTTTCTCGATAAAAACTAATTATCTATAAAACCCGAGTTTACACTTAATGCCACTCGCTTAAGAGCGAGTGGCTTTTCTATTCGGCTATTTTCTCGGTCTTTGTAATACTGCTCGTAGGTATGAAGGCCGCTTTCTTTTCTTTGGTAAGATTAACCGTCTACCATTCTCTCTCAGGGCTTTCAGCTTTTTCGGAATCGTCCCCGGACTTCGCCCATCACACCAGATAAATTCATCTTGTATTAGATAAAGAGCATTGATAAAACTAATCCTCAGCGGTTCTACTTTGTGCTCTTTTGCCATCGTCGCCATCAATTCATCCGGACTGACTCATCGTGGCAGCTCGATGAAACCTACCTGAAAGGGAAATGGCACTATCTTTACCGTAGTATCAATAAACAGGGTGAAACACTAGATTTCTATTTCTCCCACAAACGTAATGAAGCCGCTTATCCGTTTCTTCGGCGCAGCCTAAGATATTACGATATAGACTGCCAACCTAAACCATTAAACACAGACAAGCATTCCTCATACGCAAATCCCATTGCTCGCTTGGAGAAAGAAGAGCAGCTATTGTTAACAGAGTTTGCTGCTCTTGCTTAAACCGGTCTGGGGTTAATTACATAGGTGTCGTTTGGTTAATAATGTCCTCAACTGGTTCTATATTTAGCTGAAAGTCCTTAATGCCTAGTTGTTCTAGCTCTTCTTTTGTTGCAATAGGAGCTGAGTCTACACTTCTTCGTACTCGTCCAGCGCGTTCATCATTACCATAGAATGGTTCATCTGCTAAGTACGTTACATCAGCAACGTATGAAGAGTCGGCATGGAAATCACCTGAAACTTTAGTCTTAATCGGGCGAAGAGCATCACTTACAGCCCATTTCAGAGCGTCTTTACCATGCTTGTCAACAAGCCACGACCAATCCCAAAAATCCGTACCCAGTGGCGTATGTGGATGCTGATATTGGTAAAGTAAATTTTTGGCGGGTGAAGAACCTCGGCCAACAGTGTAGGTAATTGATTTAGTTGGTCGATTTTCATCATGACTTAACAATGCATTTCCGCCCCACCGCATAAATGATGTCAGAGTTACGTCATAGCTAACTTGTGCATTGAATTTATAAGGGTAATCAACGGTCGCCTTTTCAATTTTCAGGAAAACAGGAATTTGCGTGTGTGGGGGAACGTTAACAACAGCTACATCAGAAATTGTTTTTTGCGAACTTTTACCATCAGTAGTCGCAAATGATTGTTCTGCACCTAGCTCAAGCGATAATTCTGTTTCACCGATAAGAGGGAATTTAAATTTACTTTTCGAGGTTACTTTTTCAGAATATTTATAAGTATCCGTCTTCGACCAGTTAGTGGATTCAGAGTAACTATATGTTAGTCGTCGCTGCTGCATTGTACTAGAAGCATTCTTGGCGTAACCAACGATATAGCCATAGGATTCTTTATCTGATTCAACTTTTTTACCAACCCAAAGAGTTGAAGGTTCGACTTCGTAGTTAAAATTAGTGAACTCCATCTTTAACCGTTCATCGCAACGGTAGCCGTTACAACTACCATTATTGTATCCTGTAACAAGGAAGTCATGATCGCTTTGTCGCGTAACTATCATGTCTTCACCTGCGTATTTACTACGAGTGCCTCCAGCCCAAGCGAATCCCAGCGCGTTAGCCAGTCGAGCCCATGGCTGATAGAATTCAACTTGGTTTATTAAATCCCATTCAACAGTAAGAACATCATTTTCAGGAATGTTAATCGGAGACATATCATAAATTTGAGGTGTTTCTATTTTAGTCGGAACACAGAAAGTCGTATGCCATAATCCATCTTGTTTAATTTCGTATCCATAACCAGAACCCATAATTACATATCCATCAGCAAGATTAGTAATTTGCCATTCACCCATTTTATTTGTTAAAGCAGTTCCTAAAAAACGAGCTTCACTGCGAGTAACGGGGCGATATTCTGAATTACAGGTTTGACCTTGTATATCTAAATCGTAAATAGTTATTTGCGCACTTGCAATATTGGGGTATGCAAATGCTCCCATGATGCTTAGAGCTAACATGCTAAGTTTTTTCATTTATATAATTCCCTAAACTTCGAGTTTAATTACCGTTGATAATTAGGAGTTTTGGCCGAGACCAGCAATAGGTCATAATCTTTGATTTTATGGTTATCGATTTTAATTATTATTAATTCTCCTTGAGGTTATTAGACATACGTATATCTTTAGCTGTTTTCCGTTAATACAACCGGGCTCGTTCTCTGCCTACCTACCTGGGCAGCACGTTCAACCCCAGAGTGGCCAGAATAACAAATACTATTATTGAACTCGTTACTCACACCTTTGTCTTTCACACCACTACTTTAAGCATATTGTTGAGTATTTTAATGATTTAAGGCATTTCGTTTGTGTATTGCAAATGATGAAGAATTATATTTGCCGTATTTACTGAGCCCAATGTACAGCAATTTTTTGCTTTCACGAAGTGATCTGGGTCACCTTATATGTATGGATTACTGTACATACCGGTGCAAATTTAATATCTGTGATTTTATTTCAAAGAATAAATACTCATTAGCCTGCATATAAAGTGGCGGTAATCAAAAACACTCGAATCGGCTCTGTTGAAAAAGATCAGCCAATACTCAGAATTCCACCTTTCCCATCTAATCTAGCGACTCAATGATCAACCCCGAATTCAAATAGAAACACTTTGCCTCTGAAATCATTCTTTGGTGTCTGCGTTGGTATGGTTCGACCATTTATCGTTGGCTTATTGAATATGCCTTGGCATTACGCAAGAAGTTACGTCGTTATCAATTCATCTAGGCAGATTCTTCGTGGTAGCTCGATGAGACTATGTCCAAGCAAAGAGGAAATAGCACTGCATTTTTTTGAGCAATTTTGTACAAAAAAAGGTTTTCCGAGTAGGTTATGATGAAAGGCGTAGCAAATTATCGCTGTGTTTCTTTTTCCATTTTACTGGGCGGTGGATGATGTCTGAATCAAAAAGTACAAGCCAACAAACCCGTATCAAAAAATCACCAACCATCAAGGAACAAGCCACCTACCGCTTCGCGGATGAACTCGGCGGCTTAGAAGTATTGGATGCGCAGTACCATCATCAAAATTTTTCCCGTCATAGCCATGAAGGCTATACCGTTGGAGTGATTGAAAAAGGTGCGCAAAAATTCTATCGAACAGGTGGGAACCATGTCGCTCCCCAAGGCAGTATTATATTGGTTAACGCCGATGATGTTCACAGTGGTCATTCAGCTGCTGAAGGAGGTTGGTCATACAAGGCTATGTACCCTTTGCCTGCACAGTTTGAGCAAATACGAAAAGAATTGAACGCACCATGCTCAAGTGCACCCTACTTCTCTGATCCTGTCGTTTACGATCTCGAACTCGCTAATCAATTACGTTTAGTTTTCGATACCTTAGAAAAATCGTCTAACCGTTTATTGCGTGAAACCTTATTGTATAGCGTACTCACAAAGTTAATGTGTAAGCACGGTAAAGGTCGAACAACGCTGAGTGAGCCACCGAAAAGTCAGCGTCAACTTGCGCTTGTTAAAGAGTTTTTAGATGACTTCCCCAGTGCTGATATTACCTTACTGGAATTGGCGCAATTAGCCTCAATAAGCCCTTTTCACTTAGTGCGGTCGTTTCAAAAAGCCTTTGGTTTGCCGCCGCATGCTTATCAAATTCAGTCTCGGTTACGATTGGCTAAAAAACTCATTCGCCAAGGACATAAAATCTCTGATGCCGCACAAGAAGCAGGTTTTCATGATCAAAGCCACCTACACCGCCATTTCAAAAAAGCGATTGGTATTACCCCTGGGCAATTCGCTAAACACTTACAGTTAAAAAGTAAGTAGCAATATTCCGGCATGATTTACTCTTTAACTCACAATGAGCTCGCCTATTTGCTCATCTCCTGCTTTCTCTAGGGATATTTTGTGCATATGCAGATTATCCGCAACCAAACGCCCCCTCATTAGGGGTGAATAATGCCGTTATTTAGTGAAGTCCATCACACAATACTCAGCCGCGCTTCTTAAAACAGAGACATCAATCAACCCATCACCTATCTGCTCAACTCTAGCTTGTTTGATCAACTATTTATTCTGCCTGACTAATTACCATAACAACAAATGATAATTAATATCGGAGGCTAAGATGACGCCACTTATCATTGCTCTAGCAGCAGGGACATTATTCATTGGTAGTTTTGTACAAGGTATGGTCGGGTTTGGACTTGGTATGGTCTCAGTTCCAATCCTTTCACTATTTTTAGACGTAAAGGTGGCGATCCCGATTGCCACCGTGTTTGGCTGGTTAATCACTATTCCTGTATGTCTTAAAATGCGACAACACATTAACTTTAAACTAGCGTTTATACTGTATCTCCCTGCAATTGTTGGCGGGTCAACGCTTATTAACCGCCCTATTCGCGTTAAGAACAACATCTTTTCTGCCGTTATTTGTGGTCAGCTCTCTGTCGGCAAGTATCCGTTTAGCCGAAAGCGCTGTGAGTATTGCAACACTGTCAAAAGCCGTCATCAGTCATGCACTTCATCGTGGAACCTTGGTCACTATTGACGCAGATTGGGTGCCCAAACCACTGCAATTTACCGTATCCTACATTGATACCCATTCAGTTTGATGATCACTGAAGCAGCAAAACTGGCTTTTTCCGCAGTTGAGCAATATCAGGCAGCCGAAAGCATATTCTCCTGACAGCCTCTCCATATTTACCGGCAAGTTACTGGAAAAAGGACGCCATATAAATTCAGAATCTGTCAGCGTATTCAATTGAAAAATAATAAGCGCAATAATGTACAAGTTAATTCAATTTGATAAACATAAAGTGAAGCGTATAGAAATACGTAGTGAAGGATAAAAGGGAATATGGACACGTCTCATAAACAGACAGACACAACAGATTGTGAGCTAACGGATCAAGAAAAGAGGACATTATTCCGACAAGGTGCCATCGCCGTTACTCCTTTGTGCATTGCAGTGATCCCGTGGGGGTTATTAGCTGGTTCATTTGCTATCGATATTGGTCTCGACCCTTTTGCAAGCCAAGCATTATCAGCCATTGTTTTTGCCGGTTCTGCCCAACTCGTCGCCACCGGTTTGCTCAAAGTTGGGGCGGGATTAGGGACGATTTTACTCACAACGCTATTCATTACTTCTCGTCATTTATTATATAGCGTGACAATGCGTGACAAAATAAGCCCTTTACCCCTGCGTTGGCGGTTAGGTCTCGGCTTTCTGTTAACCGATGAGTTGTTTGCATTGTGTGGACACCAATCAAAAAAATCATTCAATCGTTGGTATGCCCTTGGCACTGGTCTGTGGTTTTACATTTGCTGGAATATTGCCACCTTCGCAGGCATTGTTGCCGGAAAGTTCATACCCAACCTTGATACGATCGGGTTAGATTTCGCTGTCGCGGCCACATTTATTGCCATCGTTATACCTACAGTCAAGAAATTATCGGTATTAATCACCGTATTCGTCGCGATGACTCTTTCAGTAGTACTGCAATATTTCGACATTGATGGCGGATTAATGATTGCCAGCTTAATCGCCATGTTCTGTGGTTATTCAATTGATACGATCAAAAGGAGTGACGCATGATTTGGTTAACAATTGCCGCGATGGCATTGCTTGTATTCGCCAGTCGCTATGTATTCTTAGAGCCAAAGTTGCCTTTAAGGCTAACGGCACAAACTCAAAAACTATTGAGCTATTCCAGTCCCGCGGTATTAACGGCTATTTGGGCCCCGATTGTTTTTTTACCTGAGGGTGAATTGATGTTATCGCACAAAAACCCTTATTTAATCGCGGCCTTGTTCGCCATATTACTGGCATGGCGAACTAAAAATGTATTGCTCACAGCCGTACTTAGCATGGCGTTATTTTTTATCATTTCATAACAATAAAGCTGGCCGTTTAGGTTGTTATGTTCTTCAACTGGCTGATATCCGTATATTTAAAAGTACACCTACCGTATAGTGGCGCTGATTTTATACCCCAGTCACCTCATCATTCTAGGTACCAGAGCCATGTATAAACACACACGCAACACTTATGACGCCATTGTTGTAGGTACTGGCCCTGGTGGTGCAACCGTCGCCAACGAGTTAGCACTAAAAGGGCTGCGTGTTCTTATTCTTGAGTGGGGAGACAATGAACCACTCAACGGCTCTTTCATCCAAATGGCGAAAATGGCGGCTATTCCTGGCAAAGGGGCTTTTGTTAACTCAGATTTATCTTTGCTCATTAGGGGGATTACTGCAGGTGGTAGTTCAGCAATAAATTATGCCACCGCCATGAAACCACCCGTCGAGATGTTTCAGCGTTATGGCATCGATTTAACGGCAGAAATAGCTGACGTTGAAAGTACCCTTCCCCTATCAAGATTACCTGATGAACTTATCGGGCCGATGGCACATAGAATTGCTTCAGCCGCTCAACAGCTTGATCTCGATTGGAAAAAGCTCGATAAATTCATTGATATAAACAAATGTCGTTCAGCTTGTCATCTGTGTTCATACGGTTGCCCCTATGATGCAAAATGGAATGCACGCATGTTCCTCGATGCCGCAGTAAAACAAGGTAGTACGCTGCTAACACATGCAAAAGTACTGAAGGTTATGACCAAAGAACATCGAGCAATAGGTGTACAATTCAAACACCACGGCAAGATTGAATCTGCCTTTGCTAACAACATCATTTTAGCGGCGGGAGGAATAGGTTCCGCCCAGATATTACAAGCAAGCGGAGTGCACAATGCGGGACAGCATTTCTTTATGGATCCCGTTATTGCGGTGATGGGAAAAGTACCAGAATCCTACCCCGGTGGAGAGATCCCAATGGCGGCGGGGTTACATCTTCCTCAAGAAGGTTTGATGCTTTCTGACTTAAGCTTACCTAAACCTTTTTTCCACTTATTTACCGCACAAGTCGGTAAGTTTCAGCACTTATTATCCCCTAACAATACCCTATCTATTATGGTGAAGGCTAAAGATGAATTAAGCGGTAATATCGGGGCTAAATGGGTTAATAAAACATTAAGTAGTGATGACAAAAAAAGGCTAAATACGGGTGCTGAGATTGCCGAAAACATCTTACACCAAGCAGGTGCTACCAGCCTGTATCGCACTCATCATTTTGCTGCCCATCAAGGCGGCAGCGCTAAAATTGGTGAAGTCGTCGATGCAAACTTACAGTCTGAGATTCAAGGATTATACGTCTGTGATGCCTCTGTCATTCCAGAAGCTTGGGGACTACCGCCAACGTATACATTAATCTGTTTAGCAAAACGTCTAGCGAAACATGTAGACGGGCTTGTTGCAAATAATTAGATAACACCGTTCTACCCGTGGTGCTGTAATGATTACAGAGGAGAGTCTATCTGAGTAAATTAAATTTAATGGATAAGAAACGTTAGTTTCCTATCCATCGATTTCAGAGTAATTACTGTTGATTAGCAAGCTGCTCATTGAGCCAGCTTAGCCAAGCTTCCATCCCTTCTCCGGTTTTGGCCGAGACTTTAATCACCTTAATTGACGGATTCACCTTGCGGGCATTTTCAATGCAGTCTTCGATTTTCACATCGACATACGGTAATAAATCCACTTTATTGATCAGCATTAGCTCTGCTGCTGCAAACATATTGGGGTATTTAAGCGGCTTATCTTCCCCTTCCGTCACCGACAAAATAACCACTTTACTGGTTTCACCAAGGTCAAAACTAGCAGGGCACACTAGATTGCCGACATTCTCGATGAACAACACACCGGGCTCATTCATCGCTAACTGATGATAGGCATCATGGATCATCTTGGCATCCAAATGACAGCCTTTACCTGTATTAACCTGAATCGCAGGCACCTCGGTCGCACGTATCCGATCAGCATCGTTGCTGGTCTGCTGATCGCCTTCAATAACCGCACAGGCATGTTGATGTTTCAGCTGGTTAAGTGTTTCCGTCAACAGCGTTGTTTTACCTGAGCCGGGGCTAGAAACTAGATTCAGTACCAACTGCTGATTTGCATTGAAATGCTCGCGATTATGCGCAGCCAGATGATTGTTCTTACCAAGAATATCCTGCTCTAATGTCAGTAGCTGTCGCTGCGACACGCCGGAAACATGCACCTCTGCCTCTCCCTTGCCGTAGTGTAAGTCACCCTGTTGTGACATCTGCGGTTGATGGTCTACCGCAGAATGCTGTTGATGTTCGTCCGGTTGTACACCGTAATGAACATGATGATAAACATCCCCTTGGTGATGATAATGGTGATGGATCACTACTGATTGCGAGGTGACTTCCTTAGCAATATGGTGTTCACCCTGATTATGCGCAGGATGTGTATGTTCGTGGTGGTGGGCATGATCATGTTGATGACCTTCAATCTGGCTATCTCCGCAGCCGCAGACATTACACATTTTATTCGACCTCTATATGTTTAATCATTAATTCTTCGCCGGTCTCGATGACCAGTTGGTAACCTTGGCAGTTCGGGCAACATATTCCACGAGCTGCTAATATGACTGACTGCTTACAACTCTGGCACCATGCTCGGGCCGAAATCATATCGATCACTAACGTTGACCCATCAGCCATCGTTCCGCGACAGGCAAACTCAAATCCCGTTTGCAGCGCTTGTGGTTCAATACAGGACAAAGTGCCTATTCCGAGAGTGACAGCTGTTACCCGTTTGAACCCTTGCCGTGTCGCATGCTCGACGACCGTATCAACGGTATTCAAGCTGATAGATAATTCATGCATTACATACTCTCTTATTCCACCGATTTCTCTTGCATCACGCTAATTAGCAGATTCGTGGTAACAGCTCACCATTGGGGAAATCCAAATAACGACGGCTTCCCCATGGGCTATTTAGAATGGTTTTATGAGGTGAGTCTTGAGTGGCATAACCGACAATCGCGGCATGCTCTGAAAATTGTGTCAAAATAGCTAATGCATCTTCGGCAGCATCAGCTGACACAGCCATGATAAAGGTTCCCTCGTTGGCTAAATCGTAAGGTTCAAAGCCAAATAACTCGCACACACCCATCACGTCATCGCTCACCGCAATAGCCTTATCCTCGAGTACCAGTTGAACATGTGAGGTCTCACACCACTCATTGAGCACCGCTGAAATGCCACCTCGAGTGGCATCTCGCAAGCTATGGATCGGGATTTTCTGTTCAAAACAAGTATTGATAACTGGCCATAATGTAGCGCAGTCACTTTCAATCGGATTCACCAGTTTCAAGGATTCACGCGCCGACAGCACACAAGCACCATGACAGCCAATATCTCGAGAAACCAGAATCGCATCACCCGGTTGAACATTGTGTGCCGAGATCCCCGACTGGCGAATATGCCCGATGCCGGTGGTATTAATAAACAGTCCGTCTGCACATCCTTTCGGTACAACCTTGGTATCACCGCACACAATCTTGGCACCAGAGACTTTCAACTCCTCAGCCATACTTATGACAATGGCTTCCAGCTCATCAAGCAACAAACCTTCTTCAATAATAAAGCCACAACTGAGATATTGTGGTTCAGCTCCCATCATCGCTAGGTCATTAACGGTACCGGCAACAGCCAGTTTGCCGATATTGCCCCCAGCAAAAAATAACGGCGATACGGTAAAGCAGTCTGTCGTCATAGCTATCTCACCCTGACAATTCAGTACCGCAGCATCCTCATTGCGTAGAAGAATGTCATTGCCCAAATGACGAAAAAACAGGCTGGTGATCAGTTGGTTCATCTCTTGACCACCGCCACCATGACTAAGCTGTACTCGTTTCATTTTTCTGTCCTTTAGCATCGGTCGGCATAGCGGTAATAAGCATTGCAAGCACCTTCAGAACTCACCATACAGCTGCCCATCGGGCGGTTGGGTTTACAGGCTTTACCAAACGCTTTGCATTCTTGTGGTGTGGCTAGACCTTTGAGAATATCGCCACAGCGACATTGCTTATGATCTGGTGTGTCAATATGGGTGAAATGTCCAGCGAACTTCACTTCAGCATCGCGATGCTGGAAGGACGGTTTAAGCTGTAAAGCCGATCGAGGAATATTACCCAGCCCTCGCCAGTTGAATTGATCGCGAACATCGAAAACACGATCAACCTGACGCTGGGCCGTTTCATTACCCGCATAGGTCGCTGCACGACTGTATTGCACCTGCAAGACCACTTGGTGAGATACCGCCTGCTCTACCAGCATCAGAACCGATTCCAAGACATCAACGGGTTCAAAACCACCCACAACCAACGGCACATGGTAATTATCAATTATGGGCTGATAAATTTTAGCGCCGCTTATTACGCTAACGTGGGACGGGCCAATAAAGGCATTGATCGGAGACTCGCCGCCAGCCAACACAGCTTCCATCGCCGGCATCACCAATACATGGTTAATGTGGAAAAATAGGTTCTCTAACTGCTGCTGTTCAGCACATTCCACCAGCACTGCTGTCATCGGGGCCGTTGTTTCAAACCCAATCGCAAAATAGACCACCTGCTTATCAGGATTGTTACGGGCGATTTTCAGCACATCCATCGGGTCATAAATGGCTTCAATATTACCGCCCTCGGCACGGCACTGGGCCAGAGTACTTTTCGAACCAGGCACTCGAATCATATCGCCAAGAGTAACCAGCACAACATTTGACAACCGAGCCAATGCAATCGCCTGATCTATCCGCTCTTTAGGCATAATGCACACCGGGCATCCGGGACCATGCACAAACTGGAGATTATCTGGCAACAGCTGCTTTAAACCATACTTCATAATAGTGTGGGTATGCCCGCCACACACCTCCATGATATAAAGTGGCTGTTGAAGTTCAGTGGCCCTTCGAGCAATTTTTTCAGCGAGAGCCTTAACAACATCCGGCTGGCGAAACCCCTGATACAGCTCTTTCAATGGCATCATTGCAACAGCACCTTTATGTCATCTTCATCCATTTCAGCCAAAAGCTGGCGATAGGTTGCGAGGCTTTCTTGTGCCTCCTGTTGGTCGATTTTGCTGATGGCAAAACCAACATGGATCAATACATGATCACCGATAGCTAAAGGGGACGAAATCAGATGGGTGCTAACTTGTCGCTGAACACCCAAGGTGTCGACCAGCGCCGAAGATTCATCCGGATAAACTTCCAAAACATTAGAAGGAATACATAAACACATTGTTGCCTCGTTATATGTGCAGTGCGGAATAACCGCTCACGCCCTTTCAGGCTCATGGGTGGCATACCAAAGTTGCCCTGCGGCAATCCCCCCGTCATTTACCGGGACGGTTTCACCGCAATAAATAGAATTCGTTAATGTAGACAGTTGTTGATAAACCAGATCGAGCAAAACTCGATTTTGAAATACCCCACCAGAAAGTACGACGGGATAGGTAGGGAAAGTGGCTGCCACGGTTTTAATGTTATGCGCGATAGCCTCAAATAGACCTCGACTGAGAAAGGTCACCAGCAGCGACCATGTATCTGGCTGCGTACCTGACGATAAGTCAGACGGGGATGCCGCAATCAGTGACAAGGCGTTATCGAGCAGAGGTTGCCAATCGATCATATTGGTTTTGGTAAGCTGAAACGCCATCGCGACGGAGCCCGTCGCTGCCAAAGCAGCCTGTTCAAGTAATAAGCCGCATTCACCTTCATAATCAACAGAATCAACCAACCCCAACAGGCTTGCCCAAGCATCAATTAATCGCCCCATAGAAGAGGTATAAGGCGAGCTATTACCTGACTGCCAGAGCAAAAATAGGTTATCCATCTTGCTCTCGGACCACCTCTTAAATACCGCGAGATCCATACGCTTAATGTCATTCAGGGAGTAACATTCAAGCAGCATCGCGAACACAATACGGGCGGGAGATTTAATGGCACGATCACCACCCAACAAACGAAATGGACGCAAATGAAAAACCCGCTCAAAATGCTGAGAAGAACTCAACAATACCTCACCGCCCCACACAGTCCCGTCATCGCCCCAACCCGTTCCGTCAAAGGCAAAACCCAACACAGTCTGATTAATTTTATGCTCAGCCATAACGGCCAAGACATGAGCATGATGATGCTGAACCTGATGCAGAGTTATGGCTTGCGAGGCCAGCTGCTGACGCTCAATAGCATACTGCGTTGAAACATATCCCGGATGCCTGTCGCAAATGATTTGCGCTGGCTCAACCTGATACAAAGACTCAAAGTGACGGATCACATCCAAATAGCGATGCTGGGTATCAAGATCATCGATATCGCCAATAAAGGGCGAGAGGATCCATTGCTGAGCCAAAGACAGACCAATTGCGGCTTTCTGCTGGGCTCCCATTGCTAATATGGGCCATTCTGAACCGTTACCAGCCTGACTATAGGGCGCATATCCCCTAGCCATTCGCAGTACTCGGCGTTTTCCACCAGCAAAATGAACCACGCTGTCATCACAGGCCTGAACGATCGGACGGTTGTGATCCAATACGCCGTCAATCAAACCGTCAAACTGATCGTAGACCTCGTCATATTCCGTCGCTATCGGCATGCTTGAACCGTTAGCACTGGTAAGCACGATGGCTTGATCAAGATGTTCTAATAGCAAAACATGCAACGGTGTATAAGGGAGTATTACCCCCAAATACGGTACGCTGGGTGCAACATTGGCAGCCAAGTAGGATTGAGGTACGGCCTTTTTCTTCATTAAAACAATCGGGCTAGCTTGAGAATGCAACATATCCCATTCTTTTGCTTCTCCCTGTACCAGTTGCCTGGCAACATCACCATCAGCCACCATGACCGCAAACGGCTTGCGCTGGCGACGTTTGATTTGGCGCAAGCGCACAACGGCATCACGATTACTGGCATCACAAGCCAGATGAAAACCACCAAGACCTTTAATGGCAACAATTCCACCTCGTTGCAGGGTTTTCGCTGTCCTATCAATAGCTAACGCTTGGTGTGCCAGTACCTCGCCGGAACCCGACACATAGCGAACCGATGGGCCGCAGTGCTCACAACTGATTGGCTGAGCATGGTAGCGTCTATCCAGCGGGTTTTGATAAGCTTGCTGGCAAGGCTGACACAGCGAAAATGATCGCATTCCGGTAACCGCCCGATCATAGGGAAGTGCTTCAACAATGGTGTATCGGGGCCCGCAATGGGTGCAGTTGGTAAACGGATAACGGTAATAACGCGAGGCTGAATCGGCAATATCTGCACGACACTCCTTACATACTCCCTGATCTGGCGAAAGACACACACTGGTCAATGCCCGCCCTTTACTTTGCTTGATGCAAAACGAGGTCACTTGGTGCAACGGGCGTGGCCAGACAGCCACCTGATCAATTCGACTGAGTGGCGGAGCTTGCAACGTTAAATCAGAAATGAATACATCTAGCTGTTCAAGTTTCCCTTGCACATCTATTTTGACGCCTTCGGAATCATTAATCACAGATCCAGCCAACTGATGGCGGATTGCCAATTGATAGACAAACGGTCTAAATCCGACTCCCTGTACAATGCCTGTAATATGGATAAACCTACGCAGCCTCATACTTGCCACTCGCTTACTGACCAACCGTTGATAGATTCACATGAGATCCCAGTTAAGAAAAAAGTAATGCGCCACCAAATGCCGTCATACTCATTCCGATACCAAATCCAACCGCATTTAGAATCACTCGGTTCTTCATGCAACTGACAGCAACCTGTACTAAAAAGATCCCAAACATGTGCAGCATTGTTGTCGCCAGTACAAAACCTGAGAAGTAATACAGCGCCTGACTATCGAGCGGCATTTCCATCCCATGAGCCATTCCATGAAATAAGGCAAAACCCATTACCAAGGCCAACGTGGCTTTTTCTGATACGCGGGCACCGGAGCATAGCAATATCCCCATAGCTACCACAGACAATGCAATACCAATTTCAACACCCGGCATCACAAGTCCAGAGATCCCCATAACACCGCCAACAATCATGATGGCAACAAAAGCTAACGGCAGACGGTATCGCCCCTTACCACCCAAAAGTGCAGCCAGCATACCCACACCTAGCATGACGCTCAGGTGATCTATACCAGTTAGCGGATGAATAAAACCACTTTCAAAACCATGTGTACCAATATGGCCGGGATGAGCCAGTGCCAATGGTGAGAACAACGTAAGCAAACCAGATAATAAATATGTCTTTTTCATGTCGAATGTCTTCCTTAATCAATTGAGAAAATAACGTTAAATCTTGCCGAAAATACGTTCGGGATGGGCATAGACATCAGCGCGGCCAGGGCGGCAATAGCCCAGTAAAGTCACGTTGAGTTTTTCAGCCAACTCGACAGCCATCTTGGTTGCAGACGAGATAGCAAAGAGGATTTCAACTCCTGCCACACCCACTTTTTGCACCATTTCGAAACTGGCTCGGCTGGTTACCAATACAGCACCACCCTCGAGATGATGACGGTGGATATACCCCACTAATTTATCTAGCGCGATATGACGGCCTACATCTTCAAAAATCGCCAGAATCTGTCCGTTATTATCGAGATAGACCGCCGCATGTGCCGATCCCGTCAGCTGGTTCAGCTTCTGTTTCAGCAACAGTTGATTCAATGCTCCGTCAAGGTGACAAATATCAAACTGGGTATTGGTGGTCAGCGGTGTCAGAGAGCGACACACTGATTCCAATTTTTCTTCACCACAAATACCGCAACCAGTCATTCCAGCCAACGAACGGCGTTTTTGTTTCAAATTAAACAAGCAACGGTTAGCAACACTGACATCTACGGTAATACCGCTCTCGCCCGAGGTAATATTAATATTATGGATATCACGATGATGTTGAATAATGCCTTCTGACAACGAAAAGCCAATGGCGAAGTCCTCCAAATCATTGGGGGTACACATCATTACAGTGTATGCAACACCATTAAATGTTATCGCTACTGGCATTTCTTCAATTATATAATCCATGTCATGCCAACTCTGTTTTCCTTTTCGAAAACGGACAATAGGCAATTCACTGGCGTTACTGAACGCCGAAAATGAAAGTAATTCGCTCATACTTAAACTCAATTAATATTATTTACAACCAAGATTGGTTTTTAAAATAAATAACAGTACTAACCAGAAGCAATAATCATTCAGAACAGTTTTGGTTTATTTTATCCAAATAGTCATGACTTTTAATTCCCATCTTTTGCATTCTCGATAATAAAGTCGTTCGTTTTACATTTAATTTAACTGCTGCCCCTCTAGGTCCAGCAATTACTCCGTTACTCTCACGTAACGCCGAAATAACCGCATCACGGTCAAAGATGTTATCGGTCACTGCCAATACAGATTTAGACTGAATTATATTTTTTTGACTACTTACCGAACTGGCTGTAATTAATTCATCTGTAGGTACATTTAATACATGACCTCGCGTTAGAATCACCGAACGCTCAATAAAGTTACGAAGTTCACGTACATTTCCCGGCCATGGAAAATTAGACAACGTATCCAGTGTTTCAGCAGCAATCGCGGTAATATCTTTACCCATTTTTTTTGAGATAACCCGCGTGAAGTGTTTAACCAACAACGGAATATCTTCAGGACGATCACGTAAAGGCGGGATCTTTATCGGAAAAACATTCAATCGGTAATACAGATCACCTCTGAAATCTTTGGATTCGACCATCGACAAAAGATTAGCATTGGTCGCAACCACTATTCGTACATCAACCGAGATCAGCTGGTTCTTGCCAACGCGCTCAATCTCACTTTCTTGTAGTGCCCGTAATAGCTTAGGTTGCAACTCAAGCGGCATATCACCAATTTCATCAAGAAACAGCGTCCCTTTATGAGCTTGCTCGAATCGCCCAACCCGCTGGTTTATCGCTCCGGTAAAGGCTCCACGTTCATGACCAAACAGTTCACTTTCAAATAAACCAGCAGGTACTGCTGCACAGTTCATTTTGACCATTCGGGTATTGCTACGTCGGCTTAATTTATGAATAGCCTGTGCAATAAGCTCCTTACCTGTTCCTGACTCTCCTAAAATCAATACCGTACTATCACAGTCAGCAACCATTGCGACTTGATCTAACACCTTGTTCATCACCTCACTCTGGCTGATGATGTCATCGAAAATCGCATGATCCATGTAGCTTTCTTCAATGTTGATATAGGTTGTTGCCGGAATTTTTTTTGAAATCGCCTCATGAACCTTCAAACTATGCATCGCCAAAGCAACCCGAGCCGCTATCTGCAAGAACAACTCGACGTCCTGAGGTAGGTAAGGTTTATCTTCACGCTGCATATAGCAGATATAACCTATTGTGCTGTTACGAAAAACCATCGGTACAACGCATGCACTCTTTACCGCTAGAGGAAAAAAAGGCACATTATTATCAAGGCTCAGCTGCTGTATTGTCTTAGCACTCAAGACAACGGGTTTATTCTTTTCCACCGCATCTTTAATCACATCATCATTGGAAAAAAAGTGACAGCAATAATCAATTTTTCCATGACTATAACTACAAGAGTTCTGCCCGTAATGACCATCATGGGTCTGAATAATCGATAAGTCACTCATGGAAAAGTGCTGATATAAAAACTTCAACAAGGATGTAATTAATTCTTTTTTTGTACTACGGCTTATTACAGCATTAGTAACATCAACCAACATTTGGAAACTATTACGTTCATCACTTATCTGCCGAGCAATATTAGAAGCCAATTCGTGTTCAATAATATGTTCAACCATCGCGGTAATCATATTAGTGAACAATTTCAGCTGCTTCTCTGAATAGTCATCATTTTTAAGCTCAACATTAATAAACTCTATCGAACCTAACTGTTTGCAGACAGAAACCAACGGTACTTTGCAGTAATTATTAATATTACTATAAGCAGGGTGATCAATTAATTGGGGGTAACTAAAATATAGTGCTTCTCCTTGTATTCGATGGGTGCAATCATCATTAACAATACTATGTAATAAAGGGCTGTTCTGGTTATATTGATAACACTGAAGCTCATTTTCTTGATCGAAAAAATATAAACAAGGCAATGCATCAAGATCACTTTTCAAAATAATATTGACACGCTCTACCTGAATAAATGATAAATCATCATTATTTAGAAACGTCATCAAGCCTGAAATATCATTACTCGATAGCAGGGCTTTCGATAAATTCATCAAATCATTTTCAAAATGTTCCATGGTCTCGTCATCTCGCCTTGTTCATTTAAATCGCTGTTAAATACTAACCAGCTTTATTCATCATACAATTCTGAGCTATCCATCAAGATAGGCATTGATCTGTATCAACAAGAACAAAGCACAACTATCTGATATTTAAGTATCTTTATAAGATCCACTCTAGAAAAGTGGTTTCCTCGATATATCAATACCAAGGAAACCCACTAATCATTACGCATTCACGACATGATTTTTCAAACGAGCTTTCAAATTACTGTACTCAGTCTGTACATAATTTTCAGCCCATGCCTGATCGTCAATATGCTCGACCTTCACCGCGCAATATTTAAACTCAGGCGTGCCAGAGATAGGGTCAACATGCTCAATAGTGAGCTCATTACATGCCCCTATCCACCACTGGTAGGTCATATACACCACGCCAAGGTTAATACGTTCATTACAATTAGCGCGGGAAATGACCTTACCGCGACGGGATGACACCCAAACTAATTGCTGATCGTCGATACCCAAAGCCCGTGCATCATCTGGGTGCATTTGCACGTAGCCCGGTTCATCGGCCAATGTCTGCAATGCAGCACAGTTACCCGTCATTGAACGACACGAGTAGTGACCCACTTCACGAACAGTAGATAATACCAATGGATATTTATGATCAGGTTGCTCATGCGGTGAACGCCATTCAGCAGCAATTAGCCTGCCCTTGCCCGATGGCATGGTGAACTTATTCCCTTCAAACAAGAATGACGTACCAGGGTGATCTTCTGTCGGACAAGGCCATTGCACCGACTTCAGCCCTGCCATTTTTTCGTAAGTAGCTCCGGCATACAGCGGACATAGAACGCGCATCTCATCCCAGATCTCCTCAGTGTTGCTATAGGACATCGGGTAGCCCATTCGGGTGGCCAATAAACTGAAGATTTCCCAATCAGGTTTAACGTTCGGCGGCGGCGTCACAGCTTTGTAGAAACGCTGAAAGCCACGGTCAGCACTGCTATAAACCCCTTCGTGTTCGCCCCAGCTGGTTGCAGGGAAGATGACGTCTGCCATTTCAGCGGTCTGCGTCATAAAGATGTCCTGAACAATGACCAGTTCCATCTTGTTCATCGTTTTTCGCAATGCAGACAAATCAGCTTCAGTTTGAGCAGGATCTTCACCAAAGACATAAAATGCCTTACAAATCCCTTCATCAACTTTGTGGCCAAGCTCAGTCAAGCGGTAGCCCGGCTTGCCAGATAGGCTGACGCCCCAAGCATTTTCAAACTTCTCTCGAAGGCTATCATCCGTAACGTCTTGGTAACCTGGAAACTGATGTGGCAGCATGCCCATGTCACAAGTACCCTGCACATTATTTTGACCTCGGACTGGGCCACAGCCCACACCACGACGACCGAAGTTACCAGTCATCAAGGCCAACGAAGCCAAACCACGAACCACATCAACAGCCTGACCGTATTGCGTCACACCCATACCCCATAGAATCATGGCTTCTGGTGCGGCGGCGTAGGTACGTGCAGCCTGACGAACTTCTGCAGCACTCAAGCCTGTGATCGTTTCAACCGATTCTGGTGTATAGTTCGCAACCAGCTTACGGAAGTCATCAAAGCCTTCAGTATGCTTTTGAACATAGGATTTATCGTATAGGTTCTCTGTAATCATGACATTGGCTAAGGCATTAACCAGTGCCATATTCGAACCATTTTTCTGCTGCAACCATTGATCTGCCACGCGGGCTGATTCAGTTTTACGCGGGTCGCACACAATAATTTTCGCACCTTTGGCACGAGCTTTAAGAATGTGTCTTGCTACAACCGGATGAGAATCAGCCGCGTTATAACCGAAAATAAGCAAACATTTTGTATCTTGAATTTCGGGAATGGCGTTGCTCATTGCACCATTACCTACTGTTGTCTCCAGACCGGAGACTGATGGTGCATGTCATACCCTAGCGCAGTGATCGACATTGTTGGTTCCGATGACCGCCCTTGCCAATTTTTGCATAACATAGTTAGCTTCATTACCCGGACCACGGGCTGAGCCTGTTGTCATGATCGCATCGGGGCCAAATTTATCCTTGATAGCGAGGAGCTTCTCACTGGCAAAATCCAGAGCTTCATCCCACGATACCGCTTCAAGATCAGCTCCTCGAGTACGGCGAATCATGGGTTGCTTGAGTCGCGGTGTTAGTAAGTTGGTATCATTAAGAAAATCCCAACCATAGTAGCCTTTCAAGCAAAGTTGACCTTCGTTGGTACGGCCATCAGCAGGCTCGGCACCAACCACTTTGTCATTTTCGACCACCAACTTCAGTTTGCACCCTGTTCCACAGTAGGGACAAACAACAATTGATTTTTTCATATCAGCCTATTAAATCATCTATTTATCAAAGAGAAGGAACCACAACAGCACTTAAAGCAGCTGCTTCACGTTTCTGTTTGCTGGTTTTATTCAGGGTGCTGGGCTCAATTATCTGTATTGCCCCCGTCGGACAAACTTGCACGCAGGCTGGCCCTTCTTCACGGTGGCTACACAAATCGCATTTCAATGCCTGAGATTCAGGCACCTGACGCTTAAATAACGCAGACCCTTTGGTATCTTCAACCATTTTCGTCACGACATTCATCGCCCCGTACGGGCAAGCAATGACGCAGGTTTTACAACCGATACAGCGAGACTGCACCACTTTTACGTAACCATCCTCAAGGACAATCGCATTATTGGGGCAAACCTGAGCACACGGAGCATCATCACACTGGCGACACATTATCGGTGTCGTCACTTGTGCATTCTTCACTAACGTCAATCGCGGTGAAAATTCAGATGGATCCAAAGCGGCAAGCGAGTTATCTGCTTGATGAGAAATCACACACGCCACTTCACAGGTTCGACAACCAATACACAAATTTGGATCTGCAAATACAAATCGGTTCATGGTGTATCCCTTATTGAAATCGATACATTGAAGCCAAAAACTGTGACCTCCCCCTTACCGTAGCAGGGAGTGTGCCAATAATTCAAAAACTCAAATAAAAACCATAAGAAACTGAAAACAAAGAGATAAATAAAAAAAGCCCAGCCTATGCCGGGCTTTACATCATTGTCGACACACAATGTCGACAGCTTTCGTCAAAAGTGTCGAAGGCTATCGACACACTTCGTCAGCAATGTTCGAAACTATCGGCTCCCTGCCAGTCCGACAACTTGGTATAAATAGCCGTCACCGCCTCTTCAACCATCTCTGTCAGTGGAAACGAAAAGGCAACAATGGCAGGCTGAATACCAACAAACACCACCTCGGGAACAAAGGTTTTTAGTTCGTCGATCAAAAAACTCAACGGCAGGCTGTGGGTCGATACCATAAACATATCGGCAATGGTATCCGGATCGATAATCCGTACCGTCCCTGCTGTTTCGCCGATATCCGCAGCATCAACCACCACCACTCGCTCTGGCATTGCCGCGCGTATCAGGTGCAAACAATCTTCGGGCATTGCCCCACCTTCCATCACCGTCCAACCAGATACTGGCTTCTCTTTTAGTTTCTCGGCCAACAGCGGTCCTGCACCATCATCCCCCATCATGCTGTTACCCACGGTCAATACGATCTGCTTGCTCATCGCTTCTTTACTTATTATTGCTTTATTCACTGTCCACCCCGAATCATCATATACATACTCGGCTCATGATAAATCGCCGTCAGAGCACGGATAAACCCCTTCGTCAGACGTATTGACGTTGCTGTCTGTTCGTCTGATGAAATAGCATCAAAAGCACAGGCCAGCATATTAAGGTGCTCCGGATAAATAGTAATTTCACCAAACCCTAAGAACCCCTGCATTTTTCGGAACGCTTCGCTGTCTTCAGGCAACCCCTTTATCCATGACAGATATTCTTCGCCACTGCATTCCAGCACAGCATTTAAACAGTCCACCACCCCAAGGTGGTGGCCAATAGCCAAGCTGTAATACATGATCTGTTTGGCTTCTTCCGGCACATCATAGTTTTCATCGACAAACTTACGGCTCAGGCTATAGAAGTAAACATGCCCCTTAATATGCCGTGACTGTGCCAGCTCAGCCATTACCTCACTCATGCCATTACCTCGCATGCTTTAGCCTCTGTGCTTTTCGAGCAACCAGCCTGCCCAGTCAATGCCTCCATGGTTTGACTCAGTAGGATATTGACGATCTCAGTTAAACGCGGATCGTCTTTTTCAGTTAAATAAGCCGCTATCTTGCTATCGACATTGTCTGCACTGCAGGTTGCCAGCACATCCATGACGTCATCAGCAATACGCTGACCTTGCACGTAGCCCGCCAAAAGACGGGCTTGGCGCTCAATCATCACCTTAATATCCAGCGGAATGTCGGTATGTTTCAGGCTCGCTTTCTGTACTTCTGGCTGGTGGGTTTTGCTGTGAAGTTTTTGATCCAGCAGGCCAAGTGCCACAGCAAAACCGTAAATGGTTGCCGCGGGGGTTGGTGGGCAGCCCGGAATATAGACATCAACCGGGACAATTTTGTCAGTCCCGCCCCACACACAATACAAATCGTGGAAGATACCGCCGTCACAGCCGCATGCCCCGTAAGACACCACAATTTTCGGATCCGGTGCTGCCTCATAGGCACGAAGAGCTGGCGCACGCATCGCGCGGGTAACGGCTCCCGTGAACAGGAGGATATCGGCATGGCGCGGGGAAGCGACAACCTTGATACCGAAGCGCTCAGTATCAAAAACTGGTGTTGTTGCCGCAAAAATTTCAATCTCACAACCATTACAGCCACCACAATCGACACGGTAGACGTAGGCCGAACGGCGGATTTGCTTGATAAGAGCATCTTTCAGTTGCTGGCTGTTTGGTGCTAGAGCAACAGGCACAGTTTGGGTATGAGCTGTCCCGACGAGCTGTTTTATACCTTTCACAATTCCTCCTCAAGATACCGTAGGTGGCTGATATTTTCGCTGTCGAGCATATTGTTGCGGCGACGGCATTCCGGGCACGTTTCTAACTGCTGACGACGCAACTTTAACTGCTCGCCCGTTACCCCACTTTGTGCCAAAGTATCTAGCACATACTCAAGTAGTTTTTGGGCGACAAACGGGCGCCCGCACTGACCGCAGTCGGCAAGGCTAAACACGGCCTCTTCGTACAGATCTTCTTTGCGCGTTACCGCCAGCTCAAAATTCTGCGACAAGGTAATCGCCTTCGTTGGACAAACCTCTTCACAACGACCACAGTAAATACACCGCGCCATTGACAGTTCCCACCGGCGGGTGCCTGCTTTCACATCGGTTTCCATGATCAAGGCATTGGCAGGACAGGCACGGGTACAGGCCCCACAAGACAAGCATTGATTGGCATCCAACTCTGGCTTGCCGCGAAAATCGTCACTGATTTCAAGCGGGGCAAACGGATACTTCGTTGTTGCCTCACCGGTTTTAATTACCGTTTTTAATAGCTTAAACACATGGCCTCCTGCTAAAGCTTGAATGGTGAGTGCTTGCGGTTAATGCTGTATTGCTCAATCGCTTTATACGGAATGGTTTTGCTACGCTTTTTCTTGGTATCAACAATGGTGACGCGGTCGGTACACGAGTAGCACGGATCAAGACTACCGATGATCAACGGTGCATCGGCCACAGTATTGCCACGTAGCATATAGCGTAACGTCGGCCAGTTGGCATAGGTTGCAGCACGGCAACGCCAGCGGAAGAGCTTTTGGTTATCCCCCGTCATACTCCAGTGGACGTTCTCGCCACGTGGTGCTTCGGTAAAACCGAGCGCAAACTTGTTCGGTACGTAATCAAATCCTTCGGTCAATATCGCTCCCGCGGGCAGGTGATCAAGGCCATATTCAACAATATTTAATGAATCAAACACTTCACCGATCCGCACCATCACACGAGACTGAACATCACCGTTTTCCATGCTCTGCAGTTCAAAAGGAACATCACCGTAAGATTCCAGCGACTGACTGTGAACAATGCGCGCATCACGCTTAAAACCACTGGCGCGAATAAGCGGACCGACAGGACTGAAATCACGGGCAATATCTTTGGCAAGAATACCAACCCCGGCAATACGGCTTTCAATATTGGGGGTGGCAAGTAATACATCGACTAATTCAGAGAAGGTTTTACGTACTTCACGTACCAACGCGATGCCTTTTAGGCGCTGTTCTTTTAAGAAATCACGACGAACACCACCAATGAGGTTCATTCCGTAAGTCTTGCGGGCACCAGTCAGCAATTCGGCCAGCTCCATGGTTTTTTCACGGATACGGAAAAACTGCATAAAGCCCGAGTCAAAACCGACAAAGTGGCTCGACAGACCAATGTTGAGCAAGTGGCTATGTAGGCGTTCCACTTCAAGCAATACCGTTCGGATCATCTTGGCGCGAAACGGGACATCCACCGACAAGGCATTCTCAATCGTATTACTGTAACCAACACTGTGTGTGAAGCCACAAATACCACAGACCCGATCGGTGAGTTGGGCCACTTCTTGGTAACCCATCCGAGTCTCTGCCAGTTTTTCCATTCCGCGGTGCACATAAAACATTCGGTAATCGGCATCGACAATATCTTCGCCATCAACAAATAAACGAAAATGTCCCGGTTCATCAGACGTAATATGCAGTGGGCCTACCGGTACAATACGGTTACTGTCATTACCTAGCTGGTTGTCAAACTGATAAGTCTCAGTTTCTGACGTTGGTTGCGGACGCTGACGATAATCCATTGCATCCTTACGAAGTGGATGAAGATCCTCAGGCCAATCATCAGGCAATACCAAACGACGCTCATCTGGCAGCCCAACCGGACGTAAACCGTACATATCACGCACTTCACGCTCGCCCCACACGGCAGCAGGGATCGTCGGTGTCACTGAAATAAATTCCTGACTGTCTGCATCAACCAATATTTTGACTGTGACCCAACTTTTCACCTCACCTTCCATAGAAAGCGAATGATAAACCGCGAAGTGTCCATTAAGGCTGCGCTCATCGTTGCCGAACGTCACCGCTAGCCAGCCGCCCTGCTCGTAATAAAGCCATTTCATCACCTCGACCAGTGCCGTCATTTTTACCGTAATCGTCACTTGATTTTCGGTCTGCCACTCTTCATCAATAATGGCTGACGGAAAGAAATGATTAACCCCATCGACATACTGTTTACCAATCCGACCTTGTTGTGGTTTGGTGCTATATTGCTCAACTGTATTGTTTGTCATTATCATTACTTACCAACCAAAAATTAAAAATACCAGCGCCAATACGGCCACTAGAAAAGCAGGAAAAATTGCACGATGAATTTTCATAAAGCGAAAACGCGCCATGGTGTTTTCGGCAATACCGGCAATCAAGAACACCACCAGCAATTTAATGAACAAAATGACGAAGGCAGCAAACAGCCCTTCAGTACTCAAGCTGGCTGCTTTTCCCCAAGGAATAAAAATAGCTAGAAATAGCTGAGCAACCACAAGCTGTTTAAGACCAAGGCCCAGCTTTACCATCGCCAGACTGGCACCTGAATATTCAGTCACTGGTCCTTCTTGCAGCTCCTGCTCAGCTTCTGCACTATCAAACGGCAATTTGCCCATTTCTATAAACAGCGCAAACGCACAGACAGCGCCAGCCAACGTCATCGTTAGCGGTTGGTGCCATGGCGTCGTTGCCATCGCATGACTGATATACCCCAAGTCAGTTGTACCGACAGCCAGCGCCACGACTACAATTGACAGGATCAAAATAGGTTCAACCAAAATACCGAGGGTGAGCTCCCGGCTGCTGCCCAATCCACCAAACATGCTGTTGGAATCAATACCCGCTAGCGCGAAGAAGAAACGGAAAATTGCCAATAAATAGATATCGGTAATAATGTCGCCTGAAATAGGAAACGGAGATACCTGAGTCATGGTTGGCAGTGCCATGCCAATCAGCAGCATGGTGACAATTAACACCCACGGCATGATCCAGAATATAAATCCGGCATTGGAGGGAGCCACAGACTGTCGACGGAGTAACTTGGCAATATCACGGTAATCCTGCAAAACTCCGGGCCCTTTGCGTGAATGAATTTTGGCGCGAATGACCCGAGAAAATCCAGTCGCTAATGGCGCGAGCACTAACATGAGCATTGCTTGTACGACGGCTAACACAATCCAGCCGGAAGTTGGCATTTCAAGTGGAGACATGATCAACTCACTCCTGACATGAAGGGAAAGAACAACACGACAAATAACGCGACAGTGCTACACAAGAGATACACCTTACGGCTATCAAGGCCATTATCTTCTGCGCTTTGGTTGCCATCAGTGGCAAGGCAAAGACGCGGTAAAACGTAGCGTTCAATCAACGAATGCTGAGGACGGTTGTTATAAATAAAGCCGAACATATGGCGCATCGGACGCGTGACACCTTCTGCAGAAACGGTCATGCGGTGTTCGTATTGATAACCACAGGCCCAAGGGTCGCCTTGCTGACGACTGGCCAAGCGGCGTTGGCGGAAGGCATATAGCAAGGTTGCAGGCACCAAGGTCAGCAAGGCCAATGCTATGGCAATAACGGGGGTAGACAGAATCGCCTGATCGGCAACGACAGGATAAACCGCCATACCATTGGCGATAGAGACTGGCGCGATATGCAAGATTGAAGAGGCTATCGCAGAGAAATAAGGCGCAATCCATGGCGAACCAATTCCCAACACAACACACAAAACAGCCAGAACCGATGTCGCGGTGATCATGGCTGGCCCCACTTCACGGGTTTTCGCGGCTTGATCCGTTTTAGGCGCACCGGCAAAACAGATACCGTACACCTTGACGAAACACATACAAGCCAATGCACCGGTTAATGCCAGCATCACCATACCAAAAGGCCCTGCCAGCATATTCACTACACTACCGGTTTTTCCGAGGCTAAATAACGACTGGTAAATAAACCATTCAGAGACAAATCCGTTAAGTGGAGGCAGCGCACAAATTGCCAAGGTGCCAATTAAGAATGTAATAGCGGTTTTTGGCATGGTTTTACCCAAACCACCCATCTTATCCATATCTTTAGTGTGCATCCGATAGACAATAGAACCGGAACCAAGACACAATAAGCCTTTAAATACAGCATGGTTCAGTAGATGGTACAAAGCGCCCAGTAAACCCAGCAATGCCAACGTCGGATGATGAGAGGCAATACCAATCATGCTCACCCCAACACCAATTAAAATGATGCCGATATTCTCAATCGTGTGATAAGCCAATAAACGCTTAATATCATGCTCTGCGAGGGCATACATAACCCCAAGAACAGACGATAAAGCACCAAAAATTAGTACCAGAAAGCCCCACCATAACTGGGTTGCCCCCAGAAATAACACACCAACTTTTAGAATGCCGTAAATACCAATTTTCACCATGACGCAAGAGATCAAAGTTGAACAATACGAAGGGGCAATCGGGTATGCTTTTGCCAGCCAACCATGAAAACCAATACCAGCCGCTTTAATACCAAAACCGGCTAAAGCTAATAAAAACACCAGTGATGCGGTGGTGCCAGTAACAGGGTTATGGGTAAACGCACTGAAGTTATAGCTATTAGCATGCAACGATAAAATCAAAAACGCCGCCATAATCAATACGCTGGCGACATGGTCAGCAATAAAATATTGTAAGCCCGCTTTCTTGCTTGCCACGCTACCGTCACTGATAACAATCAGCCAAGAAGCCAGTGAAATGATCTCCATGAACACGATAAAAATCATTACATTGGCTGACACTACTAAGGCTGTCATCGCGGCAGCAAAAACATTAAACAGAATATTAATTTTCCAGCCACCTTTACCTAAATACTCTTTGAGGTAATTGATGGAATAGACAGAAGCTGCCATGGTCACAACGGATATCACCAGCACCATCAAGGCAGACAACATGTCCATATTGACAATACGACCAACCTCACTGGCTAGGTCATCACCACAAACAATGGTGGTTAAACCAGCAAGTACACCAAATACCCCGCCAAAGGCACTGATCACCCCAGCAATACGCAAACTTTCTTGTTCCTGCTTGCGCCCCACCAACGAAACTAACGCGGCAATGCCATAGCAAATTAAGGCGAATAGAACTAAAACTAATGGATTCATGGTGTTACTACTCCACATGTAACTAATGCAGAACTTTCTGCAGCACACTGGCGTTTTACTCGACGTGCTTTGGTCATACTCGTTTCATCAACGACGACCAACGCTTGAGTCGGGCAGACCTCCACACAGGCTGGGCCATCGTCACGAAAACCACACAAATCACATTTCACGGCAATGCTTTTCACCCCTGGTTCCCAAGCCAGAATGTCTTGACCGAACGTACTGGGCACCGAGGTAGATGGGTTACTGGATCGAGGAGTAGAAGGGATAAACGTATCGTAACTATTTGCCATCGCCACAGGACGGCTACCATCAAAGGCAATCGCACCAAACGGGCAGGCCACGGCACACAGCGTACAGCCGATACACAGGGTTTCGTTCAGTAAAACCCGATCGCCTTCTTTGGTGATAGCCTGAACAGGACACACCTTAGCGCAGGGGGCATCTTCACAATGACGACACATCACAGGTGCTGTTGCATCTTCATGCTTGATCACCGTCAGTCGGGGATGGCTTTGCAGACCTTCTTTTTTATGTACCGTTGAGCACGCTGCCATACAGGTGCCACAACCAATACACTTCATAGGATCTGCAATTACAAAGCTTTTCATGACATTCCTAGTCAATTGCTAAAGCCTTTAAATAGCAAGTACTATGCCACCTATAAAAATAACCAATTAATCATTAATAATCAATAATTTAACCAGAGAGTCCATTTATATAATTGGCTTCATTTTAACAACCAACTGTCATCGACAGTCGATGTCGACAATAGTGTCGAATTACAGCGGCTCTCCAACTAATTCTCTGTTGAGCATAATATTCCACGCAACAAAAAAGGCGGCAGACACCGATGTGCCTACCGCCTTTCTCAACATTCTCTTCCTGACCTTTTCTCAATCATTTTACCGATATTTTTTATCGGTCTTACTTCCGCTTATGCAGGTACAGATTGCCAAGCGCGAAGAATAATCCGCTCGTCGCCGTCACGCCTCACCCAACCATCTTTTTCCATTCGATTGGCGAGTGGAATCGCGTATTTTCGGCTTAGTCCGGCACGCGTTTTAATATCACTCATCGTGATACGCTCCAGTGCTTGATGATCCGCAATCACCGCTTGAACGATACCTTGGTACAGGGCCATATCATAGTAAATCGATTCATCCAGCGCAGTAATGTACTTGTAGTGTGCCAGCTGACGCAGCCATTTTTTCCCGCCTGCCAACGACACCTTACTCAGCTCTAGACCTGCCTTACCTAATTCTCGAATTTGCTCTAGCAGTGCTAACACTTCTGCAGGTAGATCATCCTCATTGTCACCCTGCCCGAGACACCACTTACCTTGGCTCAAGTGCACTTTATCTTGTTGCTTTATCGCCTGCACAATCACCGATAGCACCGCATCATCCAACCGTAGTCGGCTGCCAATTTCGCCGATCCCCATAGCGCCTTCTTCGGCTAGCATGGTAAGCAGAGTATGCTCAATATCTGCCAACCATTCCGGCTGAAACATGAATGGAGCAAGATAACGGCCTTGATATTCCTTGCTCATACCGACCTTACTGGTATCAAAATACCCCTGAAGATTAAGCAGGATTTGGAATTTGAGCGCCGGAGTCAAAACCGCAGGCAACTGGCCTAATTCATCATAGATCCGTCGTTTGCGTCCAGATGGAATAAAATCACACCATACTATCTCGCCGCCATGCAGTAGGCGGCTCCCCCCTTGAAGAATAATCGCAACACGTCGGGCAAACTGAAGGGGTAACGGCTGCTTAAAAACTAGCCGTGCCAATTGCGTATCGGGGATATAACAAAGCTTGGCAACACCATGCCAAGTGCCGATGGCCACCTCGACCTCACGTTGACGCCTAACGGGTAACTTCGTCTTGGTTTGACTGATACGCACCACGCAGTGTTCGGTCAATGGGATCACCGACTCGCAGCCGGTTAGAAGATGACCACGCCCGACGTCCTTACGAGTCAGACCTTTGACATTGACTGCAACCCGGCAGGTTCCCGATACCGAATCCAACTGTTGGTGATAAGCCTGAATCGAGCGGACAGTCCCTACTTTTCCTTGAGGATAACAGCGCACCTTATCGCCATTACGCAAGCAGCCTTGTGCCAAGGTACCGGTCACAACCGTGCCGATCCCATTAACAACAAAGGTCCGGTCAACATATAGTAACGGTAGATTCATATCGGCAGACGATTCAGATTCTGGTTCGCTAGACTCTGCTAGCTTGCATGTTCGTGCAACAGTCTCGATCACTACCTGCCGTAACGCAGATATATTATCTTGCTGCAACGCCGATACTGAAATCAATTCCGGCACCAGATCCGTCATCTCCATGACATTTTCCAGCGCTTGTTCTTCTACCTCACTCAACCGCTCAGGCGAAACCTTGTCTCGCTTGTTTATGCACAAGATGATCTCTTCAATTCCCATTGCGTGGGCAACCTGAACATGGGAGGTCGTCATCGGCATCCAGCCTTCATCGGCCGCTACCACCAGAATTAACGCATTGAGATGCCATACCCCAGCAACCATATTACGCAAATATCGCTCGTGCCCCGGAACATCGATAACACCAATCGTATTGCCATGATCATCTTGAAAATGAGCGAAACCCAAATCTTGGGTCATCCCCAACGCTTGTTCATGAGGCCGGGCAGTAACAATGCCTGTCAGCGCTTCAATCAACGCAGTCTTTCCATGATCAACATGGCCTGCTAACCCAATGACAGCCTGATAGGCAGGCACCACATTCTTTGCATGTATCATCGTGTACTCAACCTATTGACAGAAAACGTTGCAGGTAGTGTTCTATTTGCGCTTCAAAGCGAGGAAGATCATCATCAAGCAGCGTCGCCAAATTCAACATCAGCCTATCAGCATGCAAATAAGCAATAATCGGCGTCGGCATCACCCGAAGGGCATCAAGATGTTGCTGTGCCTTACCCGGAAGCGACAAGGCAAGACCGAAACAAGCATAGGTTTCGGATGGAATAGATCCCCCGCCTACCTGCATTTCCATCGAAACGACCTCGGCATACGGTGACCATTTTACTGTCAAGCGATCAGCCAAAGTACGGGTATGTCGGCAACGAAGAAGGGTATGTTGTGCAACGCCTTCACCTGAAGGTTCTTGATTGAGCTTTTTGACCAGCAACTCTTCCAGCAACGCCAAAACAATACGCCCAGCTCGGAATGCCCGCATCATCGGATTTTTCAACAGCACTTGGGTTAAATCCTGACGCCCGGCAATTATTCCAGCTTGTGGACCACCGAGGATCTTATCACCAGAGAAGCACACCAGATCAGCCCCCATATGCAAATATCGGGAAAGTGACGTTTCGCTATTGGCGTATTGTTCTGATGACAAGCCCGACCCTTGATCAACCACCAACTGAACATGCTCAGGCAAGCGCTTGGCCACATCCTGAATATCCGGTGACTCGGTAAATCCTTGAATCGAAAAGTTCGACTGGTGCACCATTAATACCATCGCGGTATTATCGGTGAGCGCATTGATATAATCATCGCTGGTGGTGATATTGGTGGTGCCCACCTCAACCAGTTTACAACCAGACAACGCCAGAATATCGGGAATACGAAAACCACCACCAATCTGTATTTGCTCACCACGAGAGACAATCACTTCTTTGCCTGCGGCCAGTGCATGCAAAATCAAATAAAGAGACGCCGCGTTATTGTTAACGATGACACAATCTTCAGCACCCAGCCATGCATTCACTAACGAGGGTAACAAACCATTACGGCCACCACGTTTACCCGTAGCAAGTTCTAGCTCGAGATTACTGTAGCCAGTATTCACATCACGTGCGCTATCCCAGAGTTCCGTTGCAATTGGCGATCGACCTAAGTTGGTATGTACTGCAATGCCGGTGGCATTAATCACTCTCACTTGGCGCTTACCCTGCTGAACCTCACAGGATTTTATCACCACTGCGAGCACATCAACGCCTTCAACACCTTGTACTTGAAATCGCTCAGACTGGCGAATAAGAGCAAACTGAGAGCGAAGAATTTCAGTCACAACGGGTCGGCTCAAGGCCAAAATGTATGTCTGTAGAGAAGGATGTTGCAGAAGTTGTTCGACTTGAGGGAGACGATAATTAATTGCAGTGTTGACAGCCATTGGCGCATTCCTTGAACTGATCCAGACATAACAATGACTATGCTTTTATTTCAAACATAGTTTGTACTGAAGGAGCCATTTTAAGCGCTTGAAATGGCGGAAGAGGCAGGAATTGAACCTGCCAGAGCCTATTCAGCTCACATCGGTTTTGAAGACCGAGAAGGCCACCAGACCTCATCTCATTCCGAAACTGCGTGCATACTATGCGAAGGGAGTGAATATTTTATTGATCTGCATCATTCATCATACAAATCAACGCAAATTAATGATCGTCAATAACTGAACCTAGACGATTAGGAGTATAGAATTACTATTCCAACAGGGGCTACAAAGGTTAAAACAGAATTATAATGAAAATAACCAAAGCCGTTTGAGGCACGACCCATATCTATTTCTATTAAATAGGCATTCCAGTTCAGCTGTCGCCCAAACGTAATACTGTTGAAAGTAACATTCCCTGAATGAATGACACAAAAAAACACATTACCAGTCGTTATGCATCACATTCACCTTTACACATTTCTGCTTATACTCTACTTTCCATTGGCACTTATATTTTATTCGGCTTTATCCTTCTCTAAATTAATAGTAAGAGCGATGAGTTCTGTCTTTTTATTATTTATTGATGCTTTAGTAGATAGATAAATTAGTTTTTCATTGTTTTATATGAACACCATAAATAAGGATTTTATCAATAAGTTCTTATTAAAATAATAAGGCCATCAACACGCCCTTAATAAGGGTAATAGTTTCACAACACATTCCAATTAAGAATAATAATAATTTTTTGTAATAATATGGAGATATTATGAAGTTAAATCAGGCTAGGCTTCTATTAACCCTTGCGATCCTTTCACCCTCGGTTTTGGCTGCTACTCATACGCTAGAGCATACCGATGCATCGGTATTTGATAAGCAAGTTATTCAATTCGCCCCACCAGTGGATACTCGCTCGGGCAAAAACAATGGAGCAACGAGCAACTACATTTCAATGCTTGAGAAACAAGGCCACAGCGCCGTGTTTGAAGCGAAGTTAACCGAACTAACTTTGGCAAAGGTCAAAATGGCCGATGGCAATATTTATAATCGAATCATGTTGCCTGATGGCGCAGCTCCCAACGAGCCGGGGAAGCCGAATTTAACGGGCTATCGACAACTGGTTCGTATTCCAGATGGCGCAGAGCTGGAGTTAGTGGTTGAAAGTGTCGAGTGGTCAAAAACCTATACCGATATGGTGGTTGATCCCGTGCAGCTACCATTTCCCGACGTAGTTGAAGAAGATGGCAACCGTCCCGATCAGCATATGCCATTTGTAAAAGATAATGCAGCCTATAACGCTTTAACAGAGAGTGAGGTGCCACTGATTTCTGTCGTTGAAACAGTGCGCGTTCGTGGTAAAAGTTACGCCGTGATTTCATATCGTCCCATAGATTTTAATTCAATAGAAGGAACGGTACGTTTCGCACAGAAAGTACGTTTTAAAGTTAATTATATTTTGTCTGATGCATCAGAGCCAAAGCGTGAAGATAAGCTTGAATTTGATGCGAAAAAAAAAGCGGTAATTGACTTACGTGATGAACAAATTGAACCAAAGCAAAAAATGGACAACGTACCATCGCAAGGAAATAAGGCTGATCTGACACCTGCTCAAAAAGCTGATTACTTGATCATTACTGCAGACCGATTTCAACAAACGGTAGAACCACTTGCGGCGTGGAAGCGTAAGAAGGGTTATCAAGTGCACGTCGCGACAATAACAGAGGTCGGTAGCACTCAAGCACAAATAAAGGCTTATATTAAAGATGCCTATAGCAACGGTACTATGACCTCATATGTACTTTTGGTAGGTGATCATGAAGATATCCCAGGTTATGAAATTGTCGGTCACCCTTACCACGGTAAAGATCACCGCTGGCATACCGATTACGAGTACACACTTGTTGACGGTGATGATAAATACTCCGATGTAGTGATAGGACGTTTGCCGGGGGATACTGAAGCTCAAATTACCACTATGGTTAACCGCAGCTTAAATTACGAACAAAATCCGACGGATTCAGATCGTTACAAACATGTCCTTCTTGCCGGGCAGTATCAAGATCGCGACGCCAATCGGGTTGCCGATCGCATGTTTATGGAAGATTTGCACCGCGCTGCCGATTTCTTAGGTCCTGATTACGACTTTTTCTCTGGTCTAGGTGACAGGTTCAATAAAGGTTATAGCGTCCATACTGCGTTGCAATGGGATGCTGACTTAACCAAAGAGCTTAAATATGGTGGCTGGAACTACGGCAGTGCCCGTGTGAATCCTCCAAGTTCAGTACCACAAGTGTGGAAAGATCAAGGTAATGGCGATCGAGTTCAGATTGCTGATGCGATTAACCAAGGTGTAGGCTTTGTCATGCACCGTGACCATGGTTATGGCAATGGTTCAGGTTGGGCTGATCCGCATTACACCGCAACAGAAGTGAATGCGTTAACCAATGGCAATATGGCCCCGTTTGTATTTAGCTTGAACTGCGCTACAGGTTGGTTTGACGGAAAAGATTCATTTGCTGAGTCTTGGATGCGCAATGCCAATGGTGGTGCCGTTGGGTTTACAGGCGCAGTAAGAGTAAGCTACTCCGGTTATAACGATCTGATGCATGCCGCTATTTTAGACAGTCTTTGGGATGACTATGACGGTGCGTGGTCTAGTGCTGTTTATCCTGTCTCTTGGCGTCCAGCAATGGCGTTGAACCGCGCCAAAGATCGTTTGTTTGGCCATTATGGCGCTGAAGATAGCCACGCGATTTTAACCGCGCGTTTCTTTAGCTGGTTTGGTGATCCGGAACTTGAGCTAAGAACTGAAAGACCAAACGAATTAACCGTGACTTATCCATCACAGTTAGCCAAAGGCTCACAAGCCAAGTTTGATGTTGTTGTTCGTGAGGGGGAGCGACGCTTAGCGAAAGCTCGGGTTGCGTTGGTTTCTGCATCTGGTGAAGCCCATGTTGTAACAACCGATCAAAATGGTGTGGCGCAATTTGATGTACCTGTTGAAGGAAATATGAGCCTAACGGTTACCGAGCACAATGCCAAAGCGTATCAAGGTCAAATACAAGTTGAGGGCGATGCGCCACAGGTACGAGTAGTCGAAAATATCACCGCGCAAGCTTATCAATGGGTAGCGTTGGATGGCACTCAGTCTGTTGTGCCGAAAGGAAGCCAAGTAACTTATTTGTGGCAACAAGTTGCGGGGCCAAAAGTCCGTGTCGATTATGCTGATAGTCGTTTTGCTTATGCGATCACGCCTAATTACAGTTCTGTGCTGAAATTTAAGCTGACCATTACCGACCAAACAGGAGCTTCTGACTCAGCAATCCAGACGATAACAGTAAAAGGTGTAGAAGATAGCAACAAAGCGCCTATTGCCGTTGTTAAAGATGCGATAAGTGGAACCAGTCAATGGACCGCGTTAGATGGTACTCAATCATCAGATCCTGACGGTAAAATAGTCAGCTACCATTGGAGTCAGGTTAGTGGACCAAAAACTGAGATTGCCTATCCAGATAGCAAATATGCATACACCTTTACACCAAGTGCAGAAAACACACTGACGTTTAAGCTAACAGTAACCGATAACGAGGGTAAAACGTCTTCATCGATTGCTAAAGTTATGGTGAAAAGTTAGTCGATTAAACTCTAGAAATTGAGGGCATAAATTAAAGGTGCTTTATTAATTAAAGCGCCTTTCCTATATAGATAAGAGCCTCAAACTCTTATGCGAGAAATCCGCCGTCATGAACCACCTCTTCAGCGTTGAGGTTATTTATACGTAAAAACTTCCCCTACCGCTGGCTAGTACAACCTTATGTAATTAGTTGTAACAGTCCCTCTTAAACTAGCTAAGGTTCGGTGGTAACCAAGTTCACACGACTAGGTGAACAATATAAATATAAACCATTATTAAATGTGAGTAGACTTATGGTGAAAATCAGACGATTTATTGATATAAAACGCCTTGAAAATAGGCGACAAATAAATGGCACCCCGTCATATTTATAACGTTTACCATAATTCTATGCGACGACTAAAATTAAAATCACTGTTCGTACCAGTTTATCTATAAATTATATTGATTTTATTAATGAAAAATTAATACTTTTAAATCATACAATTAGAAACAAAAACTTTCACACGCCCAAGCTTGAATGTCTACTTTAAAATACATAAGCATATGTTTTATCATACTAATTATTGATATTAACACTAAAAATAAGTAACCTTCCCGCCGTCAAAGTTAAAAGGATATAAATCGACAGATAAACATCACAATTTAAAAATCTCAAAGGCATTGTATATATTTAAACTCCGATGGAATTTGTTCATAAATTTCTTGCGGTCTAAATTATCGACTATATCAGTATCGATATCATCACTGGGTATTTTACCTATTGATAATTACCTTTGTTCTCTTAGACGAAAGGCTATGTTCATTATTAACGAGCTTTTATTCTAAAAGTTTTTATTTTGATGATGAAGTGGATTTATTTGTTCAACAAGATGGTAACGTAATGTCCCGCTCTCTGATAGAAAACAAAAACTGGATGGCAATTATATATTATGAGGCAGTGAGTAGTATCGTAAAAATAACGACTAAATATTCCCATAATTACTGATGCAAAAAGGTGTTTTTTTGATGAAAGACGAATACAGTGAACCAATAAAATCAAATGTTCATGACAATAAAATTACCATTAAAAAAGGCAGTAAATTCATAGGGTTTGACGAATTCAATCAATACTGTGACAGTGCCGATGATATACCACCCAATGCATTTGATACTACTACATCATGTGCACTAGATAATCTAACCAACAACAAAGCCTTACATAAACATAATACTTGAATAAAATAAAAATAATTCAATTTTGTAATAAGTAACAATGTACTAATTTTCATATGCAACAAGGCTGAACACTTCCCCTGTTAATCAGAGCTGGGGATTAATATAGTGTTAGCACTAGCGCATTAATACCACTCTTATCCATCATTACCTTTTCAAATATTATCGCTGTATTTATCAACCACTCGATAACATTTCCACTGGCCTTTGATGGTCAAATAAAATGAATAAAAATTGTTTTTTCATCAACAAACACATTAGATCATAGGTAATACATTCATGTTCCTAAAACACTTAACAATTGGTAAAAAAATTGCGGGTGCATTCTCAATCATTGCGATGATGATTCTTCTTTTTTCCTTTTTCTTACATAATGAGCTAACAAATATCAACAGTAATCTCCTAAATTATACTGATGATACCCTGCCTGCATCTGAAAAAGTTGACAGTATACATGATCAAATTGCGAACTTACGACGTAGCCAATTTTTGGTATTCATCATGGAAGGATCCAAAGAAACTATTGCCCAAAAGATCAATCAAAATAAAGAAATTCGTAAAAACATTGAAGTAGAACTCCGTGCTTATGGGCAAACCGTTTGGCCTGGAGAAGAGGAAGAATCGTACAAACGTCTTATGAGTGGTTGGCAGCGTTACATTAATTATATAGATAATTTCAACAGCGCTATGTTACTTAATAATAAGAAAGTGGCTCGCTCAATTCTTCTGACCGACTCTTATCCTTCATTTAAAATCATCGAAGCTGAAGTTAGTGTCTTAACTGACATCCTAAAACAAGCAATGAATAGCAACCGCGCACAAATTCTTGACTCGATTAGTCGCTTGTCTCAAATGTCAACTTACAGCAACCTAGCCATTTTTATTTTCATGATTGTTATTACCTTATTACTTTCTAAATTAATTTGTGGGCCACTATCTCTAATTGTAAAACAAGCTAATGCGATTGCAAAAGGCGACTTATCAACCCAGTTAGATCGTGAAGCAATTGGGAATGATGAACTTGGGTCGTTAGCAGACGCCTCATCACAAATGCAAAATAACTTGCGTCAATTGATCGATGAAATTATTTCGGCTGTAACACAACTAAGCAGTGCAGTAGAAGAAATGACTCACATTTCAGATACATCCACAAAAGGAATGCACGGCCAACAGCATCAAATTGCTCAAATCGCAGCAGCTATGACAGAAATGAAAGCGTCAGTTGCCGATGTTGCCTACAACACAGAGCACTCCGCAAGTCAGGCTAGTGAAGCTAATCAACAAGCGAAAGATGGAGCGAAAGACAACAAAGCGATGGTAGATTCTATTAAAGAAATCGCCGGAGTTATTGATGATGCAGGCAATACGGTATCAGCGTTAGAAGAGCAGTCTCACCAAATTAACATTATCGTTGATGTGATCCGTGGCATTGCCGATCAAACCAACCTTCTTGCATTAAACGCAGCCATTGAAGCAGCACGAGCTGGCGAATCTGGCCGAGGTTTTGCTGTTGTGGCTGATGAAGTTCGTACTCTTGCAGGGCGCACTCAGGACTCAACTGGAGAAATAACAGCGGTTATTGAAAAACTACAAGTACTTGCCAAACACGCTAAAGTAGCAACAGTGAAATCCTGTGAATGTATTGAAACCTATTCAGAACAAGGCCACCGTTCTCTTCAGTTAATGAATTCGATTGAGCATTCCGTATCCAACATCTCTGATATGGGCACACAGATCGCAAGTGCTTGTAGTCAACAAGATTCTGTGGCGGAAGATTTAAGTCGCCATATAGAAACAATCCATGTTGCCTCTCAAGAAGTCGCCGAAGGGTCAAAACAAACGGCGTTAGCGTGCAATGAACTTAGTCAATTATCTTCCTCATTACATGAAGCAATGAATCGTTTCAAACTCAATTAATCTCATTAATTTACCTTATGGAGACACCATGAATTTTAAAATGACGCTATTATCGTTGGCGATTACTTTTCCATCGTTTTCTATTTACAGTGCGCCACTAGTCATTGATCAAAACCTACCAAGTGAGCAATCAATTCAACAATCAAATTCTTGGCTAGAAGTAAGCTTGGGTCAGTTTAAATCCAATATAGAACAGTTCAAATCACACATTAAAGCTGACACTAAAATTTGTGCTGTGATGAAGGCCGATGCTTATGGGAATGGCATATTTGGCTTAATGCCAACCATTCTTGAACAACAGATTCCTTGCGTGGCGATTGCGAGTAATGCAGAAGCTCGAGCAGTACGAGAAAGCGGCTTTAAAGGGCAGTTGCTCCGTGTTCGCTCTGCAAGTTTAGGAGAGATCAAACAGAGTTTAGATCTCAACATCGAAGAGTTGATTGGTAGCCACCAACAAGCAAAATTCATTGCTGAGTTAGGAGTAGAGCGCAATCAAAAAATCAACGTCCATTTAGCATTAAATGACGGTGGAATGGGTCGAAATGGTATTGACATGTCCACTGAGCAAGGAAAAGCAGAAGCTCTTGATATTGCAACGCAAGCTAACTTAAACATTGTCGGCATAATGACGCACTTTCCAAACTACAATGCTGATGAAGTACGAGCAAAATTAAAGAACTTTCAAACAGATTCATCTTGGCTCATCAAACAAGCTGATTTAAAACGTGACGAATTAACTCTTCACGTGGCTAATTCTTATGTTTCACTAAATGTACCGGAAGCGCAATTAGATATGGTACGTCCTGGCGGTGTATTGTATGGCGATCTGCCGACCAATCCAGAATACCCATCGATTGTTTCTTTCAAAACTCGAATTGCTTCTATACACCAACTCCCTGCCAACCAGACCGTGGGCTATGACAGTACGTATATAACCAAGCGAGATAGCGTACTTGCAAACCTTCCCGTTGGCTACTCAGATGGTTACCCTCGTAGAATGGGAAATCAGGCCGACGTCATTATCAATGGACAACGTGCGAAAGTCGTCGGTGTCACATCAATGAATACCTCCATTGTTGATATCACAGACATAAAAGGAGTGAAGCAAGGTCAAGAAGTTACACTATTTGGCAAACAAAAAAACGCACAGATTAGTGTGGCTGAAATGGAAGATTACTCAAAATTGATTTTCCCTGAGTTATATACCATGTGGGGGCAAGCAAACCCTCGTTATTACTTAAAATAGCCTGAACCCGGGATAAAAATTTTAGGGAACTAAAAAGGCTATGTCTGAATAAGCTGTTGCGGCATGCGTCCAGCAGCTTCTAATAAGCAATCTTCTGGGGTTATTCCTGTTTGATAACGCTCTAGCATTCGACGCCAGCCTAAATAATTCCCCTAATACATGTCTTAAGGCAAGAGGTACACCGGTATCGAGGTAAATCATTGCAGTTTCTCACACATAAATTAAGTATGATCGACCTACAACAGTTTGCTCAGACATAGCTTTTTTTACTCTCGTTATACTGTCCACACTCAGTTCTTCTCCGGCTATGCTCATCAAATACATTCACCCAAGAAATATCATTCAAAAAACCAACACAATTGATGATACATCCATCAGTAACGGAATAACGCACCGTATTATGTTTCCATCCAACTCAAACTTCACATTTGGTCACAAAAAATCATCAAAATTGCAAAAATACTCTGATTTTTTAACGCTATAAATTCATACTGTAGGATATGCTCTACATCTTTCAGGTATATTGAATATCAGATTGAACATTTACGTATTTAACGAACCTAATAAAACAACTGGTTATTATGCCTATGTACAGGCAAAAAGACGTAAAGTAAGTATTACTACTCACATATAAGGTATCGACTATGGCGTGGCAATTATTAGATCTTCTTCCAATTCTAAATGAGCATGAAGGTTGGCAGGTTGAAGCCAATGAGCAAACACTTGTTCTACGTAATGAAGATAACATCGAAGCGTACCTTGCCGTTGCAGGTGAGCAGATTCTTGTTGAAGTATTATTATTTCCTCACGATCAAGTTAAAGACGTAAACGCGCTGAATGATGAAATATTACGTACACACATGATGTTCCCATTATCTACCATTGGTATTAATACTATTGATGGTCACAGCTATTACATTGCATTTGGTTCTTTATCTTCTCAATCCAATGCACAGAGTGTTGTTATTGAAGTAGCAACTTTATTCCGAAATGTAGAAGCATTTATCGAGCTTTACCAAGAACACCTAGTGGAGACAGTATAATGAGCGTTTGGAAAAAATTATTTACCGCAATTAAAGGCGGAGCAAACGACGCAGCTGAATCTGTAGCTGATGGTCAAGCACTGCGTATTCTTGATCAAGAAATCCGTGAAGCAAAACAGGAACTTCGTCGTTCAGATGAAGCACTTGTTAGCATTGTTGCAAAACGTAAAATGTCACAGCAGAAAGTAGAAGCATTCAACAACGGCATTACAGAATATGAAGGCCATGCACGTGGCGCAATGGAAAAAGGTCAGCAAGAACTGGCTCTTGAATGCGCACAAAAAGTGGCTGCACTGCGTAACGAACAGCAAGCTGAGCAAACATACCTTGATCAGTTTGTAAAATCAGAGCAAAGCATGCGCACTAATATTGCACAAGCAAAAGACAAACTACGCCAGCTAGAACAACAGGTTGATGTTGTGAAAGCGAACGAAGCAGTACAAAAAGCACAATCAGCAGTATCAGCGACTAACGTGGGTGCCAATGCTAAAATGCATACAGCTGTTGAATCACTAGAGCGTATTAAACAACGCCAAACAGAGAAATCAGCACAGCTTGAAGCTGCAGCAGAAATGGCTGAAGAGCAATCTGGTAGTAGCCTTGATAAAAAACTGGCTGAAGCGGGTATCACCGCTGGCGGAAAATCATCGGCAGAAGATGAACTTGCGCGTATTTTAGGTAAGTAATTAGACTATCCTTCGTTATAATATTGAAGGATAGCGACAAGGAGGTAATTAATGTCGATATGGATTCTCTTTCAACGTTGGGCCGTAAAAAACTTAGGGCAGTTGAATGGACGAAACCTTTTACTTACCTTGCTTGGTTATAGTGCAATAAGCTGGCTATTACTTATGATGGCCGGTGAGCGTGCACTTACGCACTCACTTACCGATTTTGTTTATTATCTATTCGTAACAGCATCAACAGTTGGCTATGGTGACATGTCACCAACCACTGTGATGGGTAAGTGGGTCGTTTCTTTATTCATTATTCCCGGTGGACTTGGGTTATTTGCACTCGGTGTTGGGCGTATTGCAGGATTTTTCATTACTTATTGGAAAAGTGGCCTGTTGGGAAGACGGAGTCTTAAAGTGGACAATCATATTTTAGTGCTTGGCTGGAATGCACAGCGCACCTTGCATCTGATAAAAATGCTGCAACATGAAGAAAGAGGCAACCGCCCTATCGTATTATGCGTTCGCCCTGAAATAGAAAATCCATTACCGGGTGAAGTGGAGTTTGTCCGTGTGGCGAGCTTTACCGATAATGAAGGGATGGCACGAGCAAGCATTGAACAAGCAAGCTGTATTGTGATTGATAATCCCGAAGACGACGTAACGCTATCGGCAGCTTTATACTGTGCCAATAAAAACCCTACCGCACACCTACTTGCCTATTTCAATGACGAATCCTTAAGCCAGTTGCTTAAGCAGCATTGTCCGAATGCTGAATGCATTCCCTCTGTCGCGGTAGAGATGTTAGCAAAAGCAGCGGTTGACCCTGGTTCAAGCGAGTTACACCACGAATTGCTGAGTACGGATCAGGGCATGACTCAATACTCTGTTACTTACCCAAGTGGTTCAGCCATTACGACTATCGATATTTTATTCACGCTCTTTAAGCAAGAACACGAGGCGACTCTCATTGCGATTGATACGGGGGATGGCGTAGAGCTAAACCCTTCGCTACAGCGTGAAGTACCACCAGAGGCTAAACTTTTTTATATCTCTGATGAACGTATTAACAAGTTCAATTGGAAATAATAAATCTCTATTTGATATTCTTCTGAAACCGTTTAGGAAGCAACATGTTTAATTGGTTTAAAAAGAAAACAACGCCTGAAGTTAGCGTACCTAAAAGCCCTGAAATCTTAGGATTAAGGCTTGGTGGAGCGTTTGAACTAGATGATCTTAAACTTCGCCTTATTGAACCGGATCTTGTTATCGAGGGTGCATCACGTACTCAGCTTATCAAAGCCGTTGGCGTCGTTCAGCTTGATGAGCAAACGCGTTTAATCCGCTACTACACGGATGACGAAGGCTTTATTCAAGTGCTAACCCAAGGTGAAACAGAAGCCGATGTCAGTGAAGTGAAACTGTATTACTTCTACGATACCAAACCGATTGATACGGAATCGGAATGGAAGCATTTGCTCCATAACCAAATTGTACAGCCAACGTGGGAACTCGAAGGCCATACGTTTGATAAAGTATGGGACAACAGTAAACCCGTCGCGATGACAGAAAAAACCTGGCTCGAAAATGGTTCAATTAGCGAGACCGATCAATTTGTTATGATCTATGAACGTGAAGTGGGCAATGACATTTTTGAATCTGTTTTAGTATCAGGTGAAGAAAAGATAATCCATAACCGTGCCGAACGCTGCTTAGCCACGAGCACTGGTATAAATCTATCCCCTACAGACTTTAAGCTCATTGGCTAGTTTGTAATAACTTACTTATTTAGGAATCCACATGGATGTTTTAGCAAATTCGCTGGCAGGCCTTGGCTCTTTTCTTCTCTATTTCTCAATGTCATTGGCTTTCTTGATGTTGTTTAAATTTGTCTATGTTCGCATTACGCCACACGACGAATGGAAACTGGTTAAAGAAGATAAAAATATCGCGGCTGCAATCGCGTTGGCGGGTTCAATTATTGGTTACAGCATTGCCATTGCTGGGGCTGCAAGTAACTCGGTAAACTTAGTCGACTTTGCCGTTTGGGGCATTGTGGCGCTTCTTGCTCAGCTTATTGCTTTCGTTATCGTTCGCTTTGGTTTTATGCCAAAAATTGTTGAACGTATTGAAGCTGGCGAAATACCGGCAGGTATTCTTATGGCGGCAACCTCTGTATCTGTTGGTCTACTGAATGCCGCTTGTATGACTTACTAGGAGCAGCCAAAATGAAACGAAGTAATCAGGTTGTACTAGCCAGTATGCGAAAAAATTGGCGCACATATTCTGTTGCGCCAGTTACTGTCGCTTTTGCAGGTGTGTTATCTGGATGTACTGATAACAGCAGTGAAGCATCCATTTATCAAGGGTTAAACGACTGTGTCGATGACAACCCTAGCTACACCAGTGAGTGCCAAGCTGCCTATCAGAATGCGCTAGCAGAAGCAGAGCGCACAGCACCAAAATATCAAACCCAATACGACTGTGCAGCAGAGTTTGGTAACAATGCTTGTGTACAGTCGCAACAGAATAATTGGTTTATGCCAGCAATGGCAGGCTTCATGTTCAGCCGAATGATTAACAACAACAACCGTGGCTATTATTCACAGCCAATGTTCCGCTCATCATACCCAGGAAGTATTTTTTATGATCGCTGGACGACGGCAGATGGTAATGATTACGGCCGTAGTAGCTATAAAAAAACCAAAGTCCGAGTATCGAAAGATCAGATGAAACCCAAGGCAACAGTCAACCGTACGATCTCTCGTGGTGGGTTTGGCTCAACGGTTTCAGCGAAGTCGAGCTGGAACAGCAGCAAATCATCATCCGGTAGTAAAGGATGGGGTGGATAAACCCTCCCCCGCAATCCAAACGTCATTAATGAAGCATTAATAGCACACTAGCGAGTCGAGTCATTATTTATGATTCAGGCTCGCTTTCTTCATTTATAACCTCAGGAAAAGGGTTACTGAAAATGGGATTCACTAAAAACGCTTCGTCAGTTAATGCTTCAAGAAACATGACCAACGCCTCTTTCTCTTCTTCGTTAAGATCAAAACGTACCGGACGACCATTAGAAGAATTCCTTCGCCTTAGCGCAGGGGCTAAATTAGGGTGCGCCTGAACACCGCTATTATAAAATTCAATCACTTCGTCTAAGTTACTAAAACGACCATCATGCATATAGGGGGCTCTTACCGCGACATTACGCAGTGAGGGCACTTTAAAGAAACCACCTCCCACACCTTGATCAGCACTTGTATTGGCATCTAAACCATTTACGTGTTTATTGTCGGCCGCATGCGCTGATGTCTGGTGACAAGTATCACAGCCAAGTGAATCTGAATTATCATCTGGCACACCAGAAAAAAGCTCTAAGCCTCGTAGTTCTTGCTCAGAAAAAACGGCGCTAAAATCCGGAGTATCAGAGCCACCTACCGTAAAGGCTTGGTCATATTTAGAACCATAACTCACCATAGAGCGAATAAACTGTGCTAGTGCTCTTGATATACGATCGCTGGTAATTGCATCATCACCGAATGCAGCTAAAAATAGAGGAGCATAAAAACTGGTTAGTCCTAACTTAACTTCAAGATCGAGTAAGTTCATTCCCATTTCAACACTATCTTGAATGGGCATTAGCACCTGCTCTTCTAGCGTACCCGCTCGCTCATCCCAGAAGAAACGGCCTCTAGAATAATAAGTGGCATTGGTTAACCCCATAGAATGACGACCTGTTTTACCGCCATCAAAGCCATTGCTCAGCACTTCAGGATCAGAGAACCCATGTAGCTGAATATGGCAAGACGCACAAGCCACAGTATTGTTAGCCGACAAGCGAATATCGTAGAAAAGCACTCGACCAAGCATTGCCCCCGCATTCGAAACATTGTTATCTGCAGGCGTATTATCTTGATCGACCACATTACCAAAACGCGCACCTGCGTCCATGTAATAGCTTGGTCTCGCATTTAAATAAGCTTCGTAGTCGTGGAGAATACTCAAATCTGGCAGTGGTAAACCATCCTTATCGAATAGCTGTACTGTCGGATCTTCTGGTGGAGGGTCTGCTGGTGATAGATCAATAGTATCATCAGGCGGTGAGGTATTATTTTCCTCAGAATTTTCAGTGCTTTCTTCTGCATTTACAGTACTATCGGAAACGACAGTGGGAGTTTCATTGTTTAGCTCGTCGTTATTCAATGTGTCATCAGAACTATCATTGCAGGCAACAACAGTAGTCAAAATAACGACCATAACCAATACATTGGAAGTAGTCATAAGATACCAAAACCTAGCAAACTCATTATTATTAATTTATACAGGTAACTACCTCAACAAAGGTAAGTCGCATATTTCCTCTAACTGTAAAGACAGTCAAAAACGCTGATATTTATTACCGTAGCTACCCTATAATTCAGGGTATATTTAAATGGCAGGTCTTAATTCTGATTAATGAGATAGTTAAAGCAGTATCAATATGTTGCTAGTATCTGTTGTCGTAATTGATGCGTAATATATCTACGCAGCATAAAAATAGAATGATAAAAAGATCGAAGAATCAATACTTCATCAACAAAGCTTTATTTTTGAATATGCCAACGTAGCTCTTTTAATCCATATTGCGACAATGTGTGAAAATAAACGGTTTGCTCATCTAAAAACACCCCATCAGTACCGATGTATTGCCATAAATAAGGATCGTATAATCGCTGCTTGATACTAATACTGGTTTTATTCACATCAAGTACAACCAAACCCGACGGGGCAATGGGATAGACAACTCTTTCCACTACCTTATGTGGCTCCACTTCATTTTGGTAATCAATAATCGCAGGCTGAGCTTCACGCACAAAAGGAGGTAACATGCTGAGTGCATTTACAACGGACCCTTGCTCATCAATTAAGTATGCGAAACCTGTATTATTTTCCTTCGTGCCAGTAATTAAGAATCGATTCACGGTAGGCAAAAATTGCACATCATACGTGTAGTACTGAACATCGTCACGAAGTGCCACTGGTTGCTTAAGCAAGGTGTTTTTTATTGGATCATAAATCGAATACATTAATTGAGCATCTGTTTTATCATCAACAAATCTCTGCCATAGCAATAGTGCAACATGCTGAGAACCCGCTAATATTGGCCACCAATCACGATGATTGTCACCAACAGATACAGAAAGCTGCCCTAGCTCTTTTCCTATTGAATTATAAGTTTTAAGCAATACATCATCACCCGAGCCAAGATCATCAACCCCGCCTCCGTCTACCCACCCTTCAGAAAAGAATATAACAAAGAGATTATCAACAGCAGCAACATGCCCCGAATGCCCGCCATCAAAAGCAACTTGTTGGTAAGGGGCTATCGATTTAAATTGAGTATCAAACACGGCATAAGATTGCATTAATTCATGCTTAGCCTGATAAGCATCTTCCATCGTCACCATGATATGACCATCACGGCTTATTGCTGAGCTTGCAGGCTCTTGAGCAGTATGATCAGGTGCAGAAATTAATAATTCAGGAGAGAGTCGCGTAGAGAGATTGGAAAATGAAGCCATATATACGTCATGGCTCCATTCCTTATCATTATTTGATAATTGTAATTTCTCTGATACAACAGAAGACCAAATTGACACATAGTGGCCATTCGGTAACGGCAGAATATCTAAGCCATGCTGAAAAGCACGAAGGTCACGATCTTCTGCATGTCCAACATGAGAACAAAATAAGATAATGATTAACAAATATTTAGCGCTAAAATACCCTATTTGTTCGCCAGTCATACTCTACATCTCAGCATGTACTTACTCTCAGCCTAAAAATAATTCGAGTATGATAAGACTAATACATAAGAAAAAAGTCGTTAGCTAAACTTGCATTTAGGGCTTTTTTGAAGCGCTCAAATAACGTTCAACATTTCATTACCACTAATATAAGGCTGGGTTTAACTATCATAACCAGCCTTACAAAGGCAATAATGCCAAACACCATCTTTTGAGCCTGCTAGACAAAAATATTCGCCAGTATAAAACCGAACGGTACAGCAGCCACGATACCCAACATGCCCGGCAGGAAGAACGGATGGTTAACAATGAAGGAGCCATTCCACCGACTGCTGAGGAAAGAGCCAGTGTCATCCGTTGCAATGGCGAAAGCCGTTGTTGGATAAATATTGGTCATATACAGCGCACTCACCGCAACAAAACTGGCCAAGATTGTAGCTGGGTCAACATTTAGCGACGCTGCAATTGGCACTAACAAAGCACTGGTTGCTCCTTGGCTAAACAGCAAAGCCGATGTACCAAAGAAGACGACCGCCAGCAGCGCCGGATACTCATTTAGTACATCACCCGCCAGTATTTTTATCTCAGGGATATGCACCCCAATAATGGTTGAGCTCAACCAAACAATACCGAGGATCACGACTAAGCTTTCTGCACCATCAGCAAAAATCGGCGCTTTCTTGATTGAAGTAAGCTGAACCTTACACACCATTGCCATAATAAAGCTGGTTAGCAGCATCACAATAACGATGATGTCACGAGAACCCAAGGCATGACCTAGCAGCGGTTTAAACAACAACAAGGCGACAATAAATAACACACCGCCAAGGAACAACCACACCGAACGCTTGGCTTCAATCGTCGGTTCAATCTGTTTCTGCTCTTCCGGCGTAAAGTTTACCAACCCTTTCTCGACACGTTCTTTGAAGATTGGATCATCTTTCAGCTCACACCCCTGCCGACTTGCTACGAATGAGGCAACAACAGTACCAAACAAGGCAGCAGGCATGATCACGCTTAGCGCAGTGCCAAAACTTACCCCCATCGTTTCAACCACGACGTACATCGCAGCGGTCGCTGCCGAAATCGGCGAAGCGGTAATCGCGATTTGAGAGGCAACAACTGCCGAGCTTAGCGGCTGGCTAGGACGAACCCCGTTTTCCTTGGCGACTTGCTGGATAACATTCAATACCGACATTGCCGTATAACCCGTGCCCGCAAGTGTCGTTAGCACAAAAGTAGTGGCTGGAGCCAGAATATTGATGTACTTAGGGTTATTACGCAGCATTTTTTCAGCGCAATTTACCATGTAGTTCATACCGCCCGCTTGCTGCATCACCGATAGCGCCAAGATCACGGACATAATGATCAAAATCACCGAGACCGGAATATCTCCCGGTGGTAAGCCAAGCCCAAAAACAGCAATCGCCATTCCTAAACCCCCCGCCAACCCTACCCCGATACCACCTAAACGAGCAGCAAGAATAATCGCGCTTAATAACAATACTATTTGAAATATAATCATTGGATACCTCCTTCCACTCCCGTTATTAATTCAGGAGTTGGTTAAGTTCTTCATACGTTGCAGTTTCTAAATGCGCTAATACTGTTAGCCAGTACAGGCATCGATTTTCGCCATATTTGGCTACAACACAGGCCATAAACTTCCGGTCTATTTCTTCCTGTAAAAAGGGCTTTTCTGGGTTACCTTTCGCGAGATCGTTATCGAGGCTGATCATCTCGCCATTTTTTAGATAAACCCTGATTTTGACAGGAGCCGTACCGATAAATCCCAGTTCTTCGAGTTCGGGATCAATACGCATCTGAATCTTCAGCATCAGCGCCTGAATACGCTGATCCAATACCGCTTCATCGGTAAATTCAGTCAAACCCACCCCACCATGAATCAATCGAGCAGCAAGGGCATATTGCATTGAAAACTTAGCCTCAATGGCATTTTGGGGGCAATTACACACCAGCTCTCTTGGCCCCAGTAAGCTCACGCCAACCTGTAAATACTCAATGTCATCAGCACCTAGTGACCTTTCTTGCAAAAAAGCATCCCAACAATCAATGGCAGGATGGCTGCCGCTACAACACGGATATTGCTTAAAAACCAGACCGTTTTCTTTCAGGTCCCAGTATTTACCCAATGTTACCTCTGCCCCTTCGAGGGTAGTAATACCGGTGAAACACTGAGCGAAACCATCAGCAGACTCAATCACATTGGGCTTCCCTGTTACACCAATCATTGCCAACTCAACGGCATTGATACCGTTAAACGCTGCCAACCCTGCATGCATCGCTTTGGTTTGACTACCGAAGTTCCCTCGAACGCCGGATGCCGACGACGCGGCAATCGCCAGCGCATGAGCTAAGGTATCTTCATCAAGATCAAGCAGGATCCCAGCAGCAACAGTTGATCCAAAAACACCAATCGTCGGGGTGGTATGCCATCCCTGCTCAGACAACTGCGGCATCACCCATCTTGCTATCTGATGTTGAGCTTCAACGCCTGCGATATAAGCTCGTAAAATGCTCGCACCATCCAGCTTCCGCTCTTCGGCTACAGTAAAGGCCACGGGAGCGACAGTCACAGTTGGGTGACCAATCGTCGCCCAGCTCACATCATCAAAATCAAGGGCGTGAGATGCAGCCCCATTCGCATAACTGGCATAAGCCATATTGCTTTTTTGTTCAGTGCCAAACACACTACAATTACCCTGTGGCGCACGCTGAATGGCAAACTGTTGAAGATTTTTGGCAACTGGCATATCGCTACCGGCAATAGTGACGGCAACATAATCGGTCAATGCTGTTTTGGCTATATCGATAACTTCATCAGGAATATCTTCAAACCGAAGACCCACGCACCAACGTGCGATTTGCAGTATTAAGGAGTCAGCCATTATGCCGGCTCCTTAGTATTAACCTCAGAGTTCAAGTTTTTCTGAGGAGTCGCTATTTCCTGTTGATAACGAGTGACTGCCGCCGCACTGGCTTTGGGATCAGTCATAACCATCGGATCCAACAAATAGTCAGCCTGCTCTGGCGTTAGCAACTGCTCGTCTAATACTACATCTCGCACACGTAGGTTTTGTTCGAAGGCTTTCGCAGCAATACGGCATCCTACTTTGTAGCCAAACAGAGTCGCTATCACCGTGGCTAATGCGGTGCTTTTCTCCGCATATTCACGGCAAACAGGCTCGTTGGGTAACAAGTCTTTCAGGCACTTTTCAACAAACAATGGAATAGCATTAGTTAGTAAGTTACACGACTCAAATAGTGCCTTGATAATAACCGGCTCCCAGACATTGAGGTCCAGCTCGCCACCTTCAACCGCCATCGTGATAGTCACATCATTACCAATTACCTGATAGGCAATTTGATTGATCAGTTCTGGCATCACAGGGTTAATTTTGCCCGGCATAATTGAAGAGCCGGGCTGAACAGCGGGTAAGAATAATTCGTTGAAACCAGCACGCGGACCACTCCCCTGAAGACGAAAATCAGTTGCCATCTTAGATAAAAATGCAGCCAACTTTTTCAGTTGGGCTGCAACTTCAAGGTAGGTATCGCCATTTTGCAAACCGTCGAAGAAGTTATCTTCAGCAATAAACTGTTCACCCGATATTTCCCGAAGCTCGATATATACCTGCTCTAGGTAGCCCTCATGTGTAGACAAGCCCGTACCAACCGCCGTAGCACCTAACGGTAAATCAAGTGTTTGTTCGCTTGCTGTTTTCAACGATTGATGCAGACGGTGAACTTGATGTAAATAGCCGCTGAATTGCTGGCCAAGAGTAATAGGCACCGCATCTTGCAGGCAGGTTCTCGCCAGCTTCACCACGTGATCAAATGCTTGGGTTTTCTCTTCCAGCATGACTTCAAGTGCTGCGACCTCTGCGATCAGCGCATGTAAGTTAATACGGCAAGTCATCTTCATCGCTGCAGGGATCACATCGTTAGTCGACTGCCCCATATTGACGTGAGTATTGGGATGTACAACATCATAGCCTTTCTTTCCGGTAAGAATTTCGTTAGCGCGATTTGCTATCACCTCGTTGGCGTTCATATTGGTCGAGGTTCCGCCGCCACCTTGAAAAATGTCAATCGGGAACTGATCATCGAAACGGTGATCCATCATTTCCTGTGAAGCCTGTACAATCGCTTTGGCCACAGTGGCGTCTAGCGCACCAATTTTGCAGTTAGCTTTAGCTGCAGCTTGCTTGATAGCCGCTACGGCCCACAAATAATGCGGTACATCTACCGCCGTACGACCAGATACAGCAAAGTTATCACGGGCACGAACAGTCTGAATACCGTAGTAAACCTCATCGGGTAACATCATCTCGCCTAATACATCCGTTTCTTTTCTCATCGCTAAGCCCTGCATTTTTTAGATATTTTGGAAATACTTTTTAAGTACTTTCGGAATAACTAGGATTCTATGCCATGGCTTTGTTTGATTTTTTGACGTAACTCCGAACTTAGCTAGCAGTGGAGAATATAATAGAGAGTATTAGTTCAACTTATAATGCAGCCACATATGGACAATATTGCCTTTGATCTTCGCCAACTCAGAACCTTCATTACCGTGGTCGAGACCGGCTCATTTAGCAAAGCGGCCCAACAGCTTAATCAAACCCAATCTGCGGTTTCACAGCTGGTTCAGAGCCTAGAGCAGATACTTGACAGCAAACTGCTAGACAGAAGTAAGCGTCCAATCAAACTGACACTGGCTGGACGTGAACTGTATGAACAGGGCAGCAAACTACTGGCTGAATCGCGCAAACTACAAGACTGGATGCACTCGATAGAAAAAGGCAAGCTACCCCGATTGCGTATTGGCATGGTCGATTCGGTTACCCAAATTGCGGGTATAGAGTTGCTCAAATATCTCCAACCCAAAGTTGCCCATATCAACCAGATAACTGGCACCGCCCCAGAATTGCTAACCTCACTTCAGTCAGGCAAAACCGATATCATCATCAGTATGGCTAATCAGGATATCCCACAGGATCTCGCCATGTTCCCACTATTGGGAGAGCAATACGTCGTTGTTACCCCTGCAAACTGGGAAACGAAAGACATCCAATGGCTGGCAAGAAACAAGCCTTATATCGCCTATGAAAACTGGACACCAACAGGAACCCAAACCAACAATTGGCTACGCTGGCGTAACTACAAGCCACAGAGTCAATTCTCTCTTGATCGCGCCGATAACGTGCTGGGTATGGTGGCAGAAGGATTGGGGTGGTCGCTTTCCTCACCCACGTTTTTGGCTCGACAGCTTGAGCTACTGGATAAACTGGAATGCCAGCCATTACCTGCTCCTGGCATCACCCGACAGTTAGCCGTCATCAGCCGAAAGGGGGAATTTGGCAGCTTGATTGAAGAATTTGTTGAGGATATTAGGAATATTGTTCTCAACCAGAAAGTACAAGAAGTGCAAAGGCGCTGGAATTGGATTAACGTCGAAGGGCTTTAGCGCCAATAATGAAATAAAGAAGAACGGTCAACAAGCTTCTCCTCATCGGAATGATTGGATGCTATCTTACCGTTTCAACCAAACCAGCACTTAACAATCAGTCACTGACGTTGTTCAGCATAAAATGATGAGATGTTATATTAAAGCCTTCACGAAGATAAAAGCGATGAGCACCATAACGCTGTACACCTGAATCTAAATGTATTTCTCTACATCCTTCGTTTTTAGCGTACATCTTTAGCCATTCAATCATGTGCTTTCCCGCCCCAACAGATCGTGTGTCTGAATCGGTAACCAAATCATCAACGTATATTGATTTACCCCACGCCAATTTTAGGTTAACTGTAAAGCCAGCCACACAAACAACTCGCCCATCGAGTTCGACGTAAGCGACTTGATATCCCTGCTTTTGCTGTTGAATAATTTGTTCACACAATGAAGCAATATTAAATGCAGGGCGTAATTGCACAAGAACAGTGGCAGCCCTTTCTAATTCTTGTTGGGTTTTAGCAATATGTACTTCCATGATTCCCTCCAGTCAACTTCATAAGAGCAATAAGACCAACTATCATAATTACAGTTTCTGACGTTTTAATGAATCTGTTATCTCAATTTCAGCGTTACTTATTATTGTGAGTTAAACACCAATGGAATTGCTGCACCTTTGTCATAAACATCTTGCCACCAATACGCCGTTTTCTCTGCTAAAGGCAGATCAATAGAAGCACCTACCATCGGTGTCACTAACTCAACATCATATTTAGCCGCTTCTGCAATCAAATCATTTACAGGCTCATCCCACTGATGAATAAAAAGTTCATACGTTGACCAATGGACAGGAAACAATTTATCAGCTTGAACATCTAAATGTGCCAGCATGGTATGAGATGCTTGCATATGCCCCCAGCCTTCAACAGGATAACCACTGTCTTCTTTTAAGTTGGCTGCAACTTCAATAAAAGCCAAATCGAACGGACCTAAACGTTCGCCTATTTGCTTAAAATGCTCACCATAAGCAGTATCGCCACTAAAAAATACACTACCAGTATCAGCCTGAATTGCCCAAGAAGCCCATAGCGTTTTGTTTGAATCAAACAGCCCTCTACCTGAATTGTGGTTGGCTGGTGCCGCAGTAATGGTTACTGAATTTATTTTCTGACTTTCCCACCAATCAAATTCTTTAATATTTGTTGGTGGAACACCCCATTTTTCAAGGTGACGTCCAACCCCTAGCGGCACAAAAAACATCACATCTTTGTTGGCATAAAATCGGGCTGTATTTTCTTCTAAATGGTCATAATGATCATGCGAAATCACAATCACATCAGGTAATGGTAAATCTTCACGGCTTACAGGGGCCGCAACATTACGCTGAAACATTCGGGCAAAAAAAGCAGGGGCTGCATATTCAAATACAGGATCAATTAAAATACGTGTTTTGTCGGCTTCTATAAATAATGACGAATGCCCGAGCCAAGTCACACGTAATTGCTCACTAGGGTTTTGTAATCGTGTAATATCAACATCTTGATACGGTAATGCTTGTGAAGGCTTATATTGGCTACGTTGGGCAAAAAATTTCCATAGCATTTTTACAATACCCTCTTGGTTTTCAACCTGTGGAATACGAGAAATAACTTTGCCATCAAAGAATTGAGCTGATTGTTCAATACGCGTTTGACGTAAATCAGCACTCAGAACATGTTCCCCCGTAATAGGATTATCATTACAGGCAGCCAATCCAAGTACACTCATTAAAGGAATCAACGATGTTTTCAACTTGGTATTCATATTTATGCTAGCCTCAAAAGTAAACGATGATGTATACTTTTAATGATAACGTGAACCGCCACAAAGTAAACACATACGTTTACTTTTATTTATAATATTGAGTGATATATGGTTAAAGTTGCTGAAATAAAACAAGAAAATATTATTCTGGCTGCTATAGCCCTTTTCACTGAGAAAGGGCTAGAACAAACCAGCATGGAAGCAATATCCAAAAAAGCAGAAGTCTCTAAGCGAACGCTTTATAAATATTATCCAACGAAAGACAGTCTATTTAGCATGATTATTGAGCGTCTATTCTCAAACATACATACCATTGCTGACGTTCAATTTAATACCACAACATCGGTAAAATCTCAGCTTACCGCGATAGCAGAAACAGAAGTCAAATTGCTTTGCAGCGATGAATTTCTTTCGCTTGCACGCATGGTTTTATCTGAATGTATGCGATCAAGTAAATCTGCGACCATCATGCAAGAAAAGATTCAAGATTTAGAAGGTTGTATTGGATTAACTCAATGGATAGAAGCAGGGATTGCAGCCAATAAGCTTGATGTCGCTTATCCAAAAGTCGCTTCTGAACAATTTTTTGCCTCAATCAAAGCGATTATCTTTTGGCCTCAAATATTAGTCCACCTTCCACCAGCAAATGCAGAAGAACAACAAATAGCGATTGAAACATCGGTTACACAATTCTTATGTACCTATTTAAAAGAATAGTATTTCAAATCAGTTCAAAATCGGTACTCATCTTCTGGTGAGTGCCGCATCCGCAATACATTTCAATAAATACCTTTCCCTCATCCCAGCTTTAGGCAAGTAAGCATTCAATCGTTGAATACCTTTCTGATTAAAATTCCCAATAGGTATATAAAAAGGTTTACACGCCAATCTATTGACGGTAAATTCCCACGAAAATATAAAACACCGTTCAACACTTAAAGGGAATAAAAATGAAATGCTCAAAACTACTTGCGCTAATAACATTGTCGCCATTTATATTGGCAGGTTGCCAGACAACAAGTATGTTTGATATACCTAAATTAGTGAAATCTGGTCGTATTGCCCCAGTGACTACAGAAGAATTACATGCCATCGATAAAGGCACCGAGGTTAAGGTCGTTCAAAGTATGTTCACCCGTGCAGGTGGAACATGCACCCTCTTGGAGAAGGCACTTGAATGCACAGATAAAAACTCCGTATATAAATTTAATATACTAGATGGTGCAGTAGTAAGTAGTAAGCACCAAAAAATCATGTAACCGACTTCTCTTATATTCCATAACACCGTATCTCTTTTCTAAATCAATTTAGGTGTATGAAATACCACTGTACATAAAGCCATTGGAAATCCTTTTACTTTGGCTTTTTAATGATCCCTTCGTTTAACTCGCTCCTCCTCGGTATTCGTCTTTAAATATTACAACTCAAGTTTGGCTATCACGCTGAAAAGTGTCATATTCTCAGTAGCGTAACGCTTTATACCCAAGCCACCTCAAGGTAACTTGTGTATAACACCCTTTGTATGCAGTAAGGACAATCACGAATGCTCAGAATTGACAGTAAGGAACGTAAACATTGGCGTGAATTAGCCGCCGAATATGGCTTTGGCTTTCACTCGATGTATGAAGACCCTTATTGGGATGAGACCGCTTATTATCAATTCACGTTAGAGCAAATTGAACGTGATATCGAGGATCCAACCGAAGAGATACACCAGATGTGTCTTGATGTGGTAGATACTGTCGTACGAGATGAATATTGGTTACGTAAATTCCAAATACCAGAAGCCATGTGGCAAAACGTATTAGATTCATGGCAACGTAAAGAACCCTCACTTTATTCTCGCTTAGATTTTGCCTATGACGGTACAGGGCATGCGAAGCTATATGAAAACAATGCGGATACGCCAACCTCTCTTTTCGAAACAGGGTTCTGGCAATGGCTATGGCTTGAAGATCAAGTTAAAAGCGGAGCTATTCGCCGTGATGCAGACCAATTTAACTTACTGCAAGAGCTGCTGATCAATCGCTTTAAAGAGTTAGCGCATTCTCAGCCAGGCCAAACACTGCACTTTTCTTGTTGTCATGATACAGAAGAAGATCGTGGCACTGTTCAATACATGGAAGATTGTGCAAAAGAAGCCGGACTATCGACTGCCTTTGTTCACATCGAAGATATTGGCTTGAACAATAGAGGGGAATTCACCGATATGGCAAGCCGCCCTATTCGTTGGATGTTCAAACTGTACCCTTGGGAATTTATGTTCCGTGAAAACTATGCAGAAAACCTAACCGATGCCAAGGTTAACTGGTTGGAACCCATGTGGAAGTCGGTGATTAGCAACAAAGCACTATTGCCCCTTTTATGGCAAAAATTTCATAATCACCCCAATCTATTGCCCGCCTACTTCCCGGATGACAAAGGGCTTAGTAGCTTGCGGGACTACGTTATCAAGCCGTTATTTGCACGTGAAGGTGCCAACATTTCCATCGTCCAAAATGGCAAGCAAACCTTGCGAGTTGACGGTCCTTACGGTGATGAAGGGGTGATCTATCAGGCATACCACCCTTTGCCTAAATTTGGTGATTATTACACCCTAATTGGCAGTTGGCTGGTTAACGACAAACCGGGAGGGATCTCGATAAGAGAAGACAAATCAAAAGTCACTCAAGATATGTCTCGTTATTTGCCACACATTATTTTGTAGTTAGCACAAACAAGGGAATACAAAAGAAATGGATCTCAAACCTATTCATACCGGGCAATGCCATTGCGGTGCCGTGAAATTTACCGTGAAGTTACCTAATGGGCTAGAAAAATTACGCCGCTGCGACTGTTCCATGTGCCGACGCAAAGGGGCTATCGTGGCATCCGTAACCTTATCCAACCTGACTATCACGGCTGGCGAAGACGTACTACGTTTGTACCAGTTCAATACCCATACGGCAAAACACTACTTTTGTTCTAACTGTGGTATTTACACTCATCACCAACGCCGCTCAGATCCGACGGAATTCGGGATCAATGTAGGGTGTTTAGACGGCATTAACCCGTATGAATTAGGTGAAGTGCCAGTTAGTGATGGTGTGAATCACCCAGCAGATCGTCAATCACAGAGCAAATAGAGTAAACAATTCGATTCATGGTTTCATGAAACAGCTTTGCTTGCGTCAATTGGCGAAAGTGCCCATAAAACCCTGCAGTGAAACATTCTTCTCCTAAAGAGCCCCCCTATTAATCAAACAATCAATATGCGCTAAGTGGCTTATATATAAGGTAATTAGTTATGATTGAATGGGGGATTTTTTTACATCTCGCACGTAAATCACCCAAATTGGCACACATTAAGCTAACTTAGATCAAGGTAACTGTATTTCTATTTGATTTATGCATGTCTGGTAATTTACACATCAAAAAATTCTATGCATCATTCTTTTTCAAATTTATCGGTGGAGGAGAAGTCACTATGACTTACTCTGAATGTACATGTGGAAAAAGATAAAAAATAGCAGTATTAGCGTCCAGTTACGGTTGGTGATTAGCCTCTTTTTGATTATTTCATTTTCTTCAATCGCAACCATGGTGTATCAAAACGCTTCTGATGTGTTGTTAAAAGAAACCATGGAAGAGCATCAGTCAAAACTTAATGCGCTGGCTGACACGATTGCGAGTCAATTTGATATATATTTAGACAATGCCAAGCAGTTAGAAAGTGCTTTTCGTAATGGTTATTTGCATGGGATTACGTTTAATGGTGAACTAACCCAGTATCAAGGCCAACAGGTCGTTAATGCCTTTATCAATGATCAATCTTTGGTGGGGAACATAACAACGATTGATCGCTTCACTCAAGACACCGGTGCTGTAGCAACTTTATTCCTTGCCTCACAAGGTGACTTCTTACGAGTAGCCACCTCACTAAAAACTCAAAGTGGAGAGCGTGCGGTAGGCACTTTATTAGGGAAAAACCACCCTGGCTATGCCGCTTTGAGAAGTGGTAAACCGTACTACGCAAAAGTTACGCTGTTTGGGCATGCTTACTTAACATATTATTCCCCGATCAAAGATACTCATGGTCAGGTTCAAGGTATCTCTTTCATTGGATTACCGATTGAAGCCGCAACGAAAGCTATTTTTGCAAATCTAGGCAATATCTCTTGGGGTGACACTGGGTATACATTTGTAACAGATAATGATCCTAACCGACTTGGGGTATACCTTTACCACCCTACTCAGCCAGTGGGTAATAAGTCGATTATAGCTATTAGCGATTACAATGGTGATAAACCGTTTGGTCAGATCTTTGAACAGACAAGTGGGGTGTTATTTTACCCCTTTGAATATCAAGGTGTGATTGGCGAAAAATATGTGGTGTATACCGAAGTACCAGGCTGGAACTGGAAGCTGCTGGGTGGCACATTTGTCAGTGAAGTAACCAAAGCTAGCCAAGATCTGTTGAATTTGATCATCATGATTTCTGTGGTGGTCGGCACAGTAACATTTGTTTGTTTGAGTATTTTACTCAATAAAATGACCCGCCCACTGACGGAGCTTTCTGGTTATATGGATCGTCTGGGGGAAGGCGAAGTTAGTCTGTCTATGTCGGGCGGAGAAGCGCAGTCTCACAATGAAATTGAGCGCCTAACTTATGGTGTGCGTCATATGGCACACAATCTTAATGAGCTTGTTAGTCAAATTCGCACCACCAGTGATGCAGTTCAAACGCAAGCTGATAGCGTATCAAGTGATGCCAGTGCCTGTTTGTCGCAGTCTGAAAAGCAACAGGATCAAGTGGAACAAGTGGTCACTGCCATCGAAGAAATGGCATCGTCGGCGCAATCTGTGGCGCAGCAAGTAGAAGAAATAGCATCCAGTGTACGATCAGCCAATGAAGATAGTGTCTCGGGTTCTGAGTTGGTGGGGCAGGTCAGCGTCGAAATTGCGAACCTCAATGAACAGTTGCGTCAGTCAGCAGAAGCGATCGATAAAGTTAGCCTTGAAAGTGACAACATTCAGGCCGTGACACGTATGATTGATGAGATAGCAGGACAAACGAACTTGTTGGCATTGAATGCAGCTATTGAAGCTGCGCGTGCTGGTGAACAAGGACGTGGGTTCGCGGTGGTTGCTGATGAAGTGCGTACGTTGGCGCACCGTACGCAAGAATCAGTGAAAGAGGTTGTTGCCATCATTGATCAGTTACGTTTGTGTACCAACAGTGCTGTGACCATGATGTCAGAGAGTCAAACGAAAGGTCAACGAGTGACAGAGCAAGCCACTCAAGCGGGATTAGCGCTGGAAAGTATCACAATGCAAGTGACGGCCATTGCGGCGCAATCAGAAGTGATTGCTGCGACCTCTGAAGAACAAGCGCATGTGTCACAAGAAATTGCAGCAAACGCGACGGAGATAAGTAATCTCAATCAGCAGAGTCGTGATGTTGTCGCTAAAACATCAAACAGCGCAGCCACATTGCAAGGTTTGTCGGGCGACTTGAAACAACAGGTGAACTACTTCCATTAATTACGCTGAACATGTAACTTTTATCAAATTTCAGGAGGCCTTTGGGCCTCTTTTTTTAGAACTAACGAATTAATACATTACGTTATAGCCGTGCTTAAAAAGTAATATTGCGAGGTATAGCAATCACTGGGCGTGTGATTCCTCCTAGCTTCTGGATTTCAAGAGCACTTAAACGACGCTCATAAGCCTCTAAAGCCACTTGGTCTATTGCCCTGAACAGTTCATAGCGAGAATCATAACCCCACAAATGCATTTGAGTCAGCATTTGGTTCACAACAGTATCGTATTCAAAATGAACATCACCCAAGCCACTCATCCCGTTTAAACCGTAATTGATACGATCTTTTATCCAGTTTTTTCGCCTTGTTAATTCCATATCTATTTGTGTTTTGTTGATTTCTGATGCTTTTAAAAACTTATTAGACTTTACGACTAAACCACGTTCGTTCATATCTTCTAAAAAGTCCAACAATCGAATATCGCCATTTCCTTTGAGCTCTTTTAGTCGTTTTTTCTCATCTACCGACATATAAGGTTCTGGCGACTGAACATAATTACCGCTTTCCGCCACTCTCATCAAACCTTGCAAGTTCCCTTGTAATGTTCTTTCGCAATCACTTCTATACCAAGCCTTACGGCGGCTGATTAAGCTGACTCCTAGCGCTGAAACCGTGTTGTCATAAGAACCATCAATTTTCGTTGAGCCGTATTCCAACGGTACCGTATTTGTTGTACCACAATAGTAATTAATCAAATCACATTGATATGATTTCAATACACTCGCGTGAGTCATTTCGTGAATGAAGTTTGGCATATCATTTTTTCGATATGTTACATGCGCTCCGATTAACTTTTTAGATACAGCATCATACAGCGGCATTGCATTCGGGTTTGGAGCCTCACAATAACTGATTTTAAAATCTCGACTCTCAGCTAAACTAATCAATTCTTGGGCTATTTTTGCAAAAGTAGTGGCTGATGCAGCCCCAGCAACGATTGATTTTAATTTTGCTACGTTTAGGCTAATTTTCATTTACTTCTCTCACGCTATAATTTTTATATTACGTTAGTTTGTATTTATACTCGCACACTAAATTTTGGCTGACTAAATAGGTTGAAATTCCGTTATTGTGAGCCTCTGAGACGTGATGAATAAGCATCGTATTCAAATAAAATTAGGGCCAACGCAACATTGCGATGACCCTTTTAATAACAACTAAGTTAAATCGACGCTTTACGTCGAAAAGCAGCTTGGCGTTTTAACGGCGACTTATGTCTACGTATTGCATTGCTACGCTGCAATGCATGCCACTTTGGTGCTTCTACATCGGTAGTAATCTGATAGGCATCTGGCGCTTCTAGCTGCTGTTTAAGCAATTCGTTTTGCCACCCACAACCAGACGAAAAGGTCAGGCTGTATTCACCACTGTAACTACGAATATACTTACCAGATAACTTCTTCATATTTTCGATATGTTTCATACCTTTAATACAACTTACATCCGAGATTAACTGACCTTTATGATCCATCAACTTCAAAAAGTTATATGAAGACGCCGCAGAACCGGAATGCAATACCAACGCTCCAACCACAGGACTCCGCTTTAACGTCGAACTAAACCAACGATTAAATCGGACTTTGTCTCCTGTAATCGAATTCTGAGAAAGTAATTTTGACTGCTCATCTTTCGCTTTTTTCAACACTCGATACAGGTTTACTCGTTGAATAAAATATTCGATAAATTTAATTAAGCGAGTAATGGCACCACTTACATAACCAAAAATACTACCAAACCCGCCAGCTGCATCTCCGGCAGCTTCAACGGTAAGCTTTGTTACCGCAATAAGAGAATCAATAGTGCCCGATAACGCCTTTGATACCATATGATTTTCAAGCCAATAAGCAATCTCATTTGGGTGGCCATCAAGTAATGCAACACCTTTACCTGAGCGATGAATGGATACCGAATCAACCACACCATCAATTGCCTTTTTTACACCGGCATACAAATCAGCTGCACCTTGGATATAACCAACACCTGGAATAAGTTTTTTTAATTCTTTGGATACTGATTCGGTAATTGATTCAACAAGCCAACCAGACAAATCAGAAAGAAAAGATAATACCCAAGAAGAATGTGCGTAAACCTTTTTCAGTAGTGCAATAATTTTCCCAATACCCTTTGAAATAAGAGCTTTCAGTTTCTCTTTTACTTCCGAAAAAGCATGTGAAACAGCACTGGCGGCTTTACCAACCTTACTGTTTTTAATGACTGCCGCAACACTTGACGCCGTTTTAGTTAAAGTAAACTTATCGTCAGCATGGTTTAGAATAGTCGTACAGCCCTTTTTTGCTAGCATTGTTATATCTTCTAGAGCTGTCGTATCGGACAAGAGGTTGCCAACAACTCCCGTGCTTACACCACTTGCAGGTGACACTTCTAATTCAGCTAAATAATTAATAATATTGACTCGAGAATAAAAAAGCTCTCGCTGTTGTATGTCCATCTGAGATGTATCCCATCTCTCGTTAATATCAGCAATCGAAACAGGCATAGTGCCTCCTATTTATTATCATTATGTAGTATTCGGTTCATTCAACTATTTATTATTGAATTAATGTTTTATTGAACCAATGTGTTAGTGAGCACTTAATGGAAATGGCTCGACTCCGTATTTTTTTGTCCGAAATAAAACTTATGGTCTGCTCGATCATTTTTGATAAAGCGTACCAATCATCACTAACAGTAACTTCACCTAACCCTTTTAGTTTATTTTCAGGTGAATACCCCTTTGACACCTGCCAGCAATCTAATCCTTGCCTATTTGTTCCTAAAGGAAAGCTCGCACCAAAATCAATTAGTCGAATAGAGCCGGTTTCAGGTATAAACAAAATGTTTGATGGCTTTATATCGCCATGAACCCAGCCACTGCGATGGCAATGGTCAATTGCTCTAATAATTGCAGGCAACACATCCAAAAATTGGCTGACTTGCTCTATTCCAAATTTATTCAAAGGAATGGCATTTCTGTAATATGTGCAAAACAAATATTTGTTACCGTTATCTACACGCACTAACTCCTGAATATAAGGACCCTTACAATCCATAAGAGCTGATTGCTCACGTTGAAAGTCTTTTTCTATGGCATAAGATTTCCCAACTTCATCCCAATTAACCAACTCATTAACAACAAAATGAGTACTCGCATTTTTGCTAGTTGATGACACCATTCCTTTCACCTTTTACAGTTTTGAAGGTAAAGAAAACGAAGTAAACAAAGACTTATCCAATGTTTCATTTGAGTCACGTAAGGTGTAATCAATCACGATGCTGTTATCGTTCAACTTGTAATTCCATTTACGTATAAGGCGAGTCGCAGTTTTACTCGAATTACCATCAAATAAGGCTCTAAAAAGCGCCCATTGGCCGGTATAAGATCGCGTTGCTACTCGGTTCTCGCCTTGATAGAAATTGGTTGTTAGATATCCATCCACCGCAGTAGAAGGCCAAGTAAGATCAGTCCACACTCTTGGTCCATGGCGATAACTAAATACGCTCTCTGACTCGCGAATTTGATACGCCGTTACTGAAGTACTCATAGAGCTTGGGCGGAAGGCAAATTTAAGTGCTAACTCCTGACCTGTTGGGCCAAAAAAAGTTTTACGCAGTTGGCGGGCCTGGCGTAATTGCTTTCTTGTTATTGCACTAATTGGCAGCGTTACCCCATCCACTTCATTGAGTTTTAGAGTTCCGTTATCCCAATACACAAAAGGTTTGAGTAATGTATCGACATACTGATCAATTCGACCTTGAGGTTTAAAGAACTGCACAAAATCATTGAGATCGACTTCTCCTCGACCTTGAACTGAAAACGGAAAACGTCCTTCAACTGCCGCAGCGTAAAATTGATAAACTTGCTCATTCCACTGCTTATTCAAGTAGCCGATACTCCCAGAAACAACCTGCTTCCAAGATTGTTCTGCAATGCTTTTAGTCCACTTAGCTACCTGGCTAGGAGATTGACTTCCCTGACGTTTAAACAATTCGATTGCGTCTTGGCTCCCTTCTGCATGCGCAAGAGAATAAGCATGAAAAACTTTTCCAGGATTGGAACTACTGAGTGCACTATCAAAATAAAGATTGAGTGCATCAAACTCTTTAATCAGTGCATCAATAGGGATTGGGCCCCCTTTCTTTCCTGTACCATTAACGTAATTTGCATAGTTGATAAAAGCTTCATTGACGGCATATGAAGGTTGTAACCTTAGTAGCTTGTCACCTACCGCTCGGTTGATTCTGTCAGCCTTTTTCAGCCCTTTAGCGACTTTCTTTAAGCCAAGCTGAGAAGCAATACGTTTATTACCTTTAGTATCGGGCTGCTCTTCTACCGCCAAGGTCGTATTCACAACCAAGGCACCAAGTACGTCTAAAATAGGGCTGGTTGCTGGCTCACGCGCATTTTTTAATGCATACGCGAAATCAGAACTTGAGCCTAATTTCTTAATATGGATGTTATTCAGGAGATCTTTCCAGTGATAGACATAATCAGAAAAATACAGCCTTTGTATCTGTTTACTTAAATCTGTTATTTCGGTAATTGACGTTCCCGACGAATCGCCTTGAATCGCTTTAAAGTCACTCAGTTGTCTACGAAGTAATTCCGATTTGGCGGTAAGATCAATTTGGCTATAACCTTGCTTTGTGAAAATTTCTGGCACTAAATAACCATGAAAGCCATCAGAAAATTCAAACATTGAGTCAAATTTTTCACCTAACTGGCGGCGAATATCCACTTGTTTGCGGTATTCAGGCAGGCTTTTAATGCGTGCATAAATCAATCGTTCAGGAGATAAGCCATCAAGATTATTCGTCGCAACCGCAATCAGCTCTTTGTTAGGCGCAATACTTCCGCTGTAGTTGCTATTAAATAAGTCTTCAATAAGCACTGATAGTGTATTGATGTCAGTTGATGAAACGTCACCTTGATCTTTTAGATTATCGAGCAAATATGTTTGTATCTCATCCACATCGAGATATTGCTTATCAAAAAGCATTTGGTAATAACGAAGTATTTCAAAGATTTTACTCGGGTTACCCAAGCTAACGTAGACATATAGCTCACTACTAATTAGCTCTTCAAGTTTGGGTAACAAGATAAGATTAAGCTGCTCTTGATAAGTTGTATAAATACGTTCGGCAGTATCGCCTTGCTTAATACTGACTTGCTGGTACCAAGCTTTAGGCGTGATCCCTGCATCAGCCACTACGCGTAATTCATTAAGAATGGCAATCATGTCCGACCAAGAATAGTTACTTTCAAGCCGTTGAATATCACTTACATACAAGCGTAATTGCGTCATTGCATCTGCACGCCACTGCTCGTCTTGATTCCAATTGTCTTTCAGGACTAAGCCGACCATAGAAACCGCAGAAAGCACTAATAACAGTGTGGCGCTGCGCGCTACAAGATAGCCAGCATGACGCCATTCATTCACCCCTACAATGCCCTTTTCAGGCAAAATGACATGGCTAAATAAACGTGATGTAAAGTAACTGCGGCGTCCTGGAGTTTGCTCTCGGGTTAGCAAGGAATTGAACTCAGCACGTTCTGCAACGGTTTGAGTCAATAAATCGAATTCATTTCCCTTTTGACCAGACGAGAGTAAGTAAGAGCCTCGGATCCATACCGCTTCACGCACTCGGTTTTCTCGACCAATATCAGTTAATAATTCTTCAACACGATCAAAAAAGATGCGTAACTGATATGGTAAAGCAATAACAGAACCCGACTTTTCACTGCTTATATTTCTCAAAAGCTCGAACTGTTGAGTCGCCAAAGATTTCAATAACCCTTTACGTAGTTCTTCAAATTTGTACTTATCGAAGCGTTTTGATGTATCGCAAGGGAATGTCACCCCGAATGGATTCTCAACATCACACCCAGAAAAGCTTTCAAAAAATTCGACAAAATCAGCGATGGTATCGGCTTTAGAGAACAGGCAATACACTGGTAATGTGAGGCCCAATAAACCGCTCATAGAGAGCGTCGCTTCTTGATAGTTTGAACTAATTTTTTGACGCTCTTTACGATCACCTTGTAATAAACGATCACAACCGATCACCGCGGCAATACCATTCAAACCTTGTCTAGGGCGATATTTTAATAGTTGCTGCGCGACAATGTTCCACAACGTTTCATCAACGCCTTCACTATCAAAAATACGATGACCAATTTCGATAACGACCGCATGATCGTTGCTCCAAAATTTTAAATACTGTTCACTATCACTATCTTGAAGGTGTTTATCTAGAACAGGTTCTAATCCGTTTTGTTGCAATAGCGCGCTTTTGGCTTCTTTTTCACCACCTAAAACGATATACCAAGGCAAGCTATAAAGGCTGTCGAGCTTATTCGTTCCATGACCACGGATTTTTTTTGTCGCTAATTTAAACAGCTGCTGAATAACTTTAGTATCTTGCTTAAGCAAAATATGTTGTTCATGCACATCTTGATTATCGCGTTGTTTTTGTCTCCATTTATACAGATATACCGCTAGAACGGACAACACAATCACGCTAACCACAGTGATGCTAACCTGTAGCCACAACCACTGTGCTGTTGGTAATAACAGCCATACACATGTGATCCCAGCTAAAAGGGTAATCACCAATAATGTGGTGAGGAATGTCTTAATCATATTACTTCTGCGCTCTTCTAATCGTGGCGTTCAAACCAAAACGAACATTAAGCTCATTTTTCAATTTACGGATCACCGTCAAGTTGTCACCAGCGCGTAAAAATAGCTCGATGCCGTGCTCAGTTTCGCGGGTAAACGCTTCATAACCCGCTTGCTGCAATTCAGCCGACATTCGCACGGCATCGGATGAACGAGTGAAAACGGCTAAGACCACTTCCCATTGGATAACTGCCACTTTGGGTTTCGGTGTTTCATTACTGATCGGATTCAGTTCAACTTGATCGATATCGGCATCGGTACTGATGTAAACGAGATCATGATTTTCACTTTTCAGGCTGACACCAGACATATCGATAGCGCTAAATTGATGCAAAATAGGCTGACTTCGGTTTGAATACCAATACTCAGATGCGCCATAACACATACCTAAACAAAGAAAAACTAAACCCATCATCTTGCCGAAACTGAGCATTCGCCATGGCTGTTTGCCAAGGATCAATTCTGGTGTTTTAGGGATCAGTAATGTGTTTTCAGCGCGGTAATGACGAATGATGCCATACACGTTCGACTTGATTTCGTGCAGCTGATTTTCATCTTCATGACGATAGCGGCCCTTAAAATTAAGCATCAAAAGCACATATTGCAGCTCAAGAAAACCCACTAGTTTGGCGGGTTGTTGGCTCGCTTTATCAAGCAACACAAAAAATGCTTCTCCACCATTACGTTGCGAAAAAACTTTACTCAATAAAGAGTGGTTTTCCCAACGCGCTTGTTCACCCCAAGAGGTATAAAGAATGGCTTCATCAAAAGCTGCGCATAATACAAAGCAGCTTTTCTCGATAATGCTCGGGTGATAGTCAAGATAAAGACCACGCTGACGAAAAGCCACGATGGCATCAAGCACACGTTGCCTAAAGCGTTCGACATCTCTTGGGCTCGTTTGACGAGGCAAAGTAACCAACATACCTAACAGCTCTGTCGCAGCATTGAGTAATGAGCTTTCGTATACGGCAAAGTTCTCAATTAATCGCTCGGTACCGGATAGTTCAGCCGTCAGCGTACTGAGTTCACTTGTATTATGGACAGTTTCAGCCGCTTTACGCTGCACAACTATCGTTGGTTCTTCGTTAAATAATCCAGTCATCGAATGCCTACCTAATCACATGAAACTCGACTTGAATATCGTCAATTCTTTCGTCGATATGCAAGGCGATCGGTTCATCTTTTTTCACTAGCGATTGCCAAAGTTCAGACTTAGTATCGAGCTCAAAATAGGCGGCATCGTTCTTCGATTTCAGTTCCGCTGGAGCGTAAGGCAAATTACGTAAAGAGACGCCAGAAAGTGCATTACGTACCAAGCCTGCAATATCGCTATTGCCCGCAAGCTTCGTTGCCTGAGGAAACTCTTCACTCAAACGAGAAGCGCCAATAATTGACGTTGCCACCAGAATAAAGCGCCCCTCGTTGTATAGGCTTCGATCTTGAACAATCGTGCGCAGTAGCCGACGGCTCGTAAATAGCTGAGTGTCCCATTTGAGGGTGGTTACGTTATCGATTTGAACTTCACGCAACAGCACGAACAACTCAGAAAAGACCGCTGAAAATACGCCATACAGGTCATTTTGATCCCAAGGCATAAACGTTTTTGGCATCTTACCTTCAAGCCCTTGCAGCTGGCCTGCCATTGAGGTGCATTCCAAATACAAATACTTAGTCAGCAACGTTGGATCTTCATTCCATTGCTGCAATTTGGGCATCCAAGCACCCAATGCTTGTAACCATAGGTAATCACGCATTAGAGCTTGGTAGCTCTTACTGCTATGTTCTTTCTGTAACCTTGTTGAAATTGTACGTGCGCGGTATTGCACCTGAGAAAATACATCTGCTACGCAATCTTTTAAGTAATTAGACTGCCCAAAATGCAAGCACTGAGGCACAAATGCTTGATTCAATATCACCGCACCTTCAGACTTATGCTCACTAATATCTGCCACTGCGATCAGGGTATAATCTTGCAGCTCTTGCCCTTCCAATTTGAGTTCAATATTAAGTTCGGCTAACTCTAGTTGTACCGGTTCACTATGTTCTCGACTACTATCAAATACGCGATGCTCAAGAGGCGCGTTTCTTAAACGCTGTCCTTCACCAACATCAACAACACCAGGCATGGAAAGAGGAAGAGCCAGATAGACTTTTTTATGAGCGGTGTTTTTCGGCACATCTAAAACCAGCCCACGTTTAATTTCGAATGGTGTGCCATCAGGAAAAATGCCCTTCGCTTTACGAACAGACACTTTACCAATGTTCAATATTGAACGATCCAGCTCTAACTGAGTAAGACCAAAACATTGCGCCGTCATTTGACCCGCATATTCACGAGTAAAGTTCTCGATGTATCGTTCTTGCTGCTGAAAATGCTGTGGTGAAAGAAACATGCCTTCACTCCAAACCACTTTGTTCTTATCCATAATTATTCCTCTTCACCCGATATAGACAGGTTGATGCCATCTAGCACGATATTGATTGCAGATGAACCCAATACCATGGGTTGATAAATGGCTTTGTTTTTTGCTTCACGATAGTCGGCAAACCCAGCAATAAAGCCGATGTATTTAGTCTCAGAAGCTAAGGGCAAAGTCTCATTTCGCTCTTCACTAGGCAGAAGGCTTGCCAGTTCACGAGTTAACAGAACTTCTGCTTTAAGTACGCCTTGCGCATCGTTATATAATTGAATAAATTCAGCTTGTTCAAACGCTTGGCTGTCACTCAATTGATAGACTCGAATTTCTATCGGTGAGGGTTTACCTTCAACATTCGGATTGATATTGGATGCCGCTTTAATCTTCAAAAACAGCTGAGGGGTAATATCTTCTTGTCCCCAAAAACTACAACCTGAGAGCAATGTAATCATCACGACAATAATCAGTCGGTTCATTGATTTTCTCCTTCCAGGTTTCTTTGCAAGCGCATCGCATCTTGAAAGTACGCATGAAACTTGATTTGCCAATCACGATTGTCCATCTGACGACTAAAATAGCGCTTATACATATCCCAATACTTAGGTTTACTTTGCCAAAAGCGCGGCGCCATTAAGTCATCAAACATAGACTCAAGCCCTTGTGGTGAAATATCCGTCAACAGACGATTAAGAGCCATCTCTAATGCTTTATCCATCTGTTGCTGCATTCGATCTTCACTCGAACGGAATTGAGTCACAGAACGATCTTGTGAAGAAGATGAAATCGGCGGTGAAATATCATTTTTTGAACTGACAAGAAAAGTCGACTGAAAGTCAGACTCGGCTAATGGATCATCATCCAACGCACTGAAATTCATATTAAAATCATTTCGTTGTGTTTTTTTATGTGTAGTAGCAACTTGAAACGGGTCATCTTCAACCACATCAGAATGTCGCATTTCCACTTCAACTGGCTTTTCGCGTGTTGTCGAAATATATGCAGTCGCTTGGGATGCATGAGGCTCGAAACGTTGACCCATATCGAGATCATTACCACTACTAAATGGGTCATCACCAAAGGCACCATTACCCTGAGTAAGCTCATTAAATTCTTGGGCGCGAGCTTGATCGGGAATAAAGCACGACACTAATAATCGGTAACGCCCAACATCAAGTACATCACCATCGTTAAGCACAGATTGGTTACCCTTGCCGAGCGCGTTACTTGATCCATTGATAAACAAGCCGTTGGTGCTCTTGTCTGCTACCTGATAGCCTCGATGTGTTTTGTTGATCACTGCGTGTTTGCTTGATACTTCACGCCTTGCATCACCAAGCTGCATTGTTACTCCGTAAGCGCGGCCAATATCGCCGCCTTCTTCAGGAAATGCTTTGTTCCATTCTGCAATACTTTCACCGTCTGGAGAGCTGATAATTCTTATTGATAATGGCATGTTAGTTCCCCTTACACTGTTGTGTAGCACGGTTAAATTCATCAACAAATTGTGGATATTCTTTTACAAATGACTTTGAAAAATATGCGCCTAACGGTTGCGATTTCACCCGTGTTTTTGAGATCGCTCGATAGCTAATTCCCATCTGTTTAATGGTCTCTTCTATCACTGCGTCATTGCCTAAAATAGCGCCAACTTCCCCTTTTAACATCAGCTCAATCATCGCTTTGGCACTGCGTGGTTTCATCGATGCGCGATAACCATTTTTCTGCAGCCAAAACCATTTGTTTGACCCAAATAGAGCAACGACTTCAACTTGGCTTTTAAACATCGCACTATCAACATCGGTAGCATCAGATAAAGAAAACCAGCTCCAATTTTGTTGTTCAATTTGGTCTGAGTAAATGGCATATTCGTCTCGCTTAACATTATGAGACGCTAAGAAGAACCCATGTTGAGCACCCACCTCTGTCAATAGCTGAGCTCTATCCCAACTTGTCATTGTTATTTGATAAGGCTGTTTCATCGCACGCATTACGCACTTAATTTTGTCTATTCCTGGTCCTTTCATCACACCATTTTCTTGATATTGATAAGGGAACCATTCCTGCGTAGCGAGCAGTAAACGTTCTGGTTTTCCATAAGCGAAAGCCTGTTGTGAATAACTGAACAATCCTAACAAGGCAAAAATGATGACAATGTTACGGTTCAGCCATTTGGCTAAATAAACAGGTAGTGAACATCGAACTAGAGTATGCAAACCAATCATTGAGTTTCTCCCCGCATTGTCATACCCGCAGCGCGAATAGCATTGCCATCTGGGGCATAAAGATCGCTTGCCATTTCGATTAACACGAATGGGATCTGCGCTTTAATTGCTTCAGCTTGCTTAAAGTTAATCGAGATATCAGGGGGCGATAATACGCCCACAGGCAGATCTCGCGGCAAGACGCCATCGCGTAAAATTCTTACCCCATAGAGAGCCGCTTGATGCGCGTTATTCTCAAAGCTGACGCCAACAGACATCAATGCACTTTGCTCTGTGTTGTTCACCGCATCAGGTACGACAGTCAGAAGCGGTATGCCTTCGGCCAATTGATTTATTTCGTCAATTCGGTCCAAAAGGCTTGAGCTGCCTGTTAGCCACAGGATTGATTGGTTTGGATCTAAGAGCTGCATCTGCTTCACTTGGGATTGCATTACCATTTTTAATGAAGAATCCGCTTGGCTTTCATCGACTTCGAAGGCGACGACTTCAATTCCTCGTTTTTGTGCTTCTTTCTTTAACGGTAAATATTGCGTGAGATAAGCACTGGTATTTTTCTTCGCGTACAACACACCAATTTGGCTTAATTCAGGCTTAAATTTAAATAGAAAATTCAGTGTAATGTCCGCAGGAAGGTTCAATGACGTAAACGCAAAGTTGTTATTACTGCTAAGGTAATTATTTGTTAACCCAAGTAAAACCGGATCTTTTGCATTGACTGATACCACCGGTAGTCGCTGACCCGCGTACAAGTCATGCAGTTGTACGGTTGCTTTAGAACCAACGGTATAAATCAAATCGGCCTTACTTTCCGCCAATTTTGTCCATCGAATAATGGCATCATCTGTTGCAGGAAGCAGGAATACTCGAAAGGTCGCATTACCAAGCTCTCGTCTAAAGACATTGAGCATGGTGGCTAATGCCGTGTCATACGAATTGGCTTTACGTGAAACCAATACCCACACTTTCGGATATTTATTACGCGGAATAAAATCGACATATTGCTCGTTAGTTGTCGCTTCCCACGCGAGTTGGGTCGACACCTCTAAATCAGCACCTAACCAGTCGGGAATATCAGCCGATACAGGGAAAGATATCAACGGCAACACAAGCACACTTAACATCGACATTAGAAGGCGAATTCTCATGCGCTGGCTCCTTGCTTGCTTGGTCGGTCAAATAACCAAAGCGAACCACTCGCCACTAAGAAAAAAACACTTAGCACCCAAAATGTTGCACTGTTACCGACAAGCATCAAAAGTTGCCCGACCACTATTGCGCCTAATACATGACCGAGTCTTTCTAAAAATCGATACGTGGTCGCAACCATGTTGGCATCATTATCACTGGTGGTATTCACAACATGGGTGACGACGGGGGCGTTTACAAAACCGTGAGCTAACCCCATAACCAGCATTGATCCTGTCGCGATTAGCACTGCGTAAGCACTATCTTGTACTAAGAAGACGGTGCTAAGCATAGCCAGAGAGATAGACGCAATAAGATTACCAAGACACAACGCCCATTTAGTTGAACCAATGCGGTCAATCATCGGGGCAACTTTGCCACTAACAAACAAAACAGCGAAAGCATAAGCCATTAATACTTGGCCAATGCTCTCTTTCGTCACGCCTTTTTCGCTAAGTAAAATAGGCACAGCAAAAAACACTACGCCAGTCAGCATCATCTTGGTTGGAATACCGACCAACACCATGGTGCGTATAAACGAAGGGACACGAAGTAAAGCAGCACACCCACTTAACATCGACTGAAGAGAGTCACGTAGACTTCCACTCACCTGCTTATTAGGAACCATCGAAGGTAACACCATGCTAAACACAAACATCAAACCACCGACCAATGCCGACAATAAGAAGATTCCGTTGATACCAAGCGCATCCGCTAACAAAGCGCCAATACCTGCTCCAGAAATAAAGCCCGCATTAAAACAAAACACAATGATTCCGGCGGCTTGAGTTTTATTGGTTTTATCGCTAAATCGTAAAATATACGCTTGAATCGCCACAAAAATCGTTGCCTGACCGACGCCTGAAATAAAGCGAGCAAGCAAAATAAGCGCTAAGTACTCCTCGTACATTAACAACAAGCAGCCAAAGCTAGATAGCACGATGCCACTCGCTAATACGCGGCGAATATCAAATTGCTCCACCAATCTCGACACTGGTAGTAGAGAGCAAGCAAAGCCCACAAAGTACAGAGTAAAGAAATAAGAAGTCCAACCCGCATCTAAGCCATTTGCTAGCGCTACATCCGCCAGATATTGAGGTAATACTGGAGCCATTAACGACTCCATTAATACCGTCACTAACAGTAATGGCTTCACTTGTGCCAATACCACTTCCGCCTGACTGTCATTATCTGAACGGCTGAGTAGTCGGATAAAAGCAAAACAGATAAACGCACACCCAGCAAAAAGAATCGCAAAGTTCTTCAGAATATTAATCAGCTGAGACAACAACACCTTAGGATGAAATGAGATCGTTACTTGATTACCCATCGAATCTGAAATAGGGAATTGAGCTACGCTCTCAGCTCCCATCATTTCACCTTCAGTGGCGCTACGAGCAATAACCAGAGATTGGTGCTCGACAGTAATACTGGAGACTTCATCATTCGCCTGGCGGAAACTTGCCAACATCTCGTCCATGCCGCTCACTCGTTCAGGATCGATACCGAGATTAAGCACAGGGGATAAACGATGAGTAACAATACTAGCCATTGAATTGGCTTTATTTTCTAAGCCTGATTTATATAAAGCCCCTACCATCAAAATGACGCTGAACGACATCGCGATGAAAACGACACCAAACGCTGTAAAATAGATTTTTGCTTGTTGGCTTTGCAGAACCATAAAGACAAATAATGCGACTGAAATAGCAATTAACCATGCCATCGGAGCAAAACTTTCGTTGATGGCTTTTGTCACTTCCACGTCACTGAGTAAAACCTCTAGCGAGCCCACCTGAGTAAACTTATTACGCAGTGGTATCGATATTCGACTGGCCTCAAAATCATCGGTGGTATAACGATAGAGCTCTTGCTGACCAGAGATAACGCGAATATCTACCACGGAACGATCCGCATCGACAATCGGCGACAGTACTTTCTCTAACCCAGCAATATCTTGTAGGGGGACGCCAGAACTTAAGATTTGTTCTAAACCAATTCGCGCTGCTTCTGTTTGTGCCAATACGGCGTCGCGGCTTTGTTGTTGGTAACCTTTCAATGCTTGCGCATAACCAACCACAAAAATAAGCGATAACGAAACGAGAACCAATAAAGCCCCTAAAATCAATCGGCTATGTTGTCTTACAGTCTGCAAACTCACGTTTAAACGCCAGCCATTTGATCAAACTGTAGGTTAAAACAGTGTTTGAGCGCCATTGGACGTTTCGACTTTAAAAATGACAAACGATTGAAAACCAATGATTGAATAAGATCAGAGTAATTCATCCCTTCGCGCGCCAAATCATGACAGACTAAGCTAACCTTACTGCCTTCAGGTCGTTTAAGATCAGGTTTAGGGTTGGTTTCTAGAACATACAAATTGCCGACTTCGTCCATACGTAAATCGACGCGTACTAATGTTTGTAATCCCAATTGACGATAAATTTTTTGTCCAATTTCCGCTAACTGTGCGCGTAAAACGGGCTCATTGACCGCCACTAAGCGATCTTGAGTAATGGGTTTTACATCCATAGAAGTAAAAATAGGTTCGTCAGCTTCTAATATGCGCTCTGTAATTGAGAAGGCTAATGGGGTTGTCGATTGAGTTAATTCGCCATTTTTAAAGATATATTCCCCAGCAACAGCAACCACAAACTCTCTACCAGGCAGGAATGGTTCGATCATCACGATGTTATTAGTCGCGTTTTGCACCTTGCTTACGACTGCTTTAAGATCTGCGCGATCGAATACAGGATAAACGTGTATTGAAGCACGGCCAGAAACGGGTTTAACCACAAATCCACGCGGGAAACTACTCGCAATATCATCAAGTGCTTGCTGGTTACTTTCGCTGTCAAAATCTTCATCAATGCCGATAGTAATAAATGGTGCTGTTGGCAGGCCTGCCGCTTTAATTTCATGTTTAAACAGGTGTTTATTATCTAGAATGCCGGCAGTCATTGGCGAATGACCGACATAAGGTACACCTAACATTTCTAATGTTGACGGTAAGTGGCACATAGCATCAAAACCTTGCAGTCCACCACTATTAGTGATCACTAAATCGATTTTTTTACTTTCTAGTAGCTTAGCTAAGTGAATGTCTTCCGCTAATACTTCGACTGAATCAAAGCCAGATTCACGTAACGCATTGGCGATATCATGGGCTACAGGTGCATAAGTCTTCGTCGAACGAGGGCTCAAATTCTCAAAAATATAGCTTTGTGTTTGCGACTTATCACCACCGTGAATCACTGCAATCTTAAGGTTATTGCGGATCCACTCTAACTGAGTGAGTGAAAATACTTCGTTTTGCATTTTATTTACCTACAACAAGCGCCATTCAAAGACCAAAATTGCTAAAGCAAGTGAATAGTCGAATAGCAAAAAAAGTTATCTTTATAATCGTTATAAATGGCAGACCACTTACGGCCCCATCCATCTCGTATCACTCATTGCTAGAGTGACTGTATTTACTCAATATCTATTTGGAACTGATGATTCTCGATACTGATATTGACTGAATTGATAAGTTCACCTTGGCTCATTTTTACAATGCACTGATTTGCGAGTTCAGGCATAAGCTGTCGATTGATCAACTGTTCAATCGCACGAGCACCAGTTTCCGGTGATTGATTCATCGAGATTAATAAATCAATGACTTGTGGTTCGTAAGTAAACGTCGCGTTGTAATGAGCAGTCACACGCTTCTCTATTCGTCGAAGTGATAATTGCGCGATTTTCGCCATCTCTTCATCATCAAGAGGAAAATAAGGAACAATCGTCGCGCGACCTAAGAACGCCGGTTTAAAGAAACGCTGTAATTCAGGGAAGATTGCTTGCGTGAGTTCAGGAACTGCAGGTCTTTCATTTACACAAGCGTTAACGACTGCACTGTCTGCTGCGTTCGATGTCATGATGATAATGGTGTTACGAAAATCAACATTTCGACCTTCGCTATCAGAGATAGAACCCTTATCGAAAATTTGATAGAAAATATCGTGAACACCTGGATGTGCTTTTTCCATTTCATCAAGCAGCAGAACTGAGTAAGGATTTTTACGCACGGCTTCTGTTAATACGCCGCCTTTGCCATAGCCAACGTAACCTGCAGGAGAACCTAGCAGCATCGAAACTTTGTGTTCTTCTTTAAATTCAGTCATGTTGATGGTGGTAATATTGCGTTCACCACCATATAGAATGTCGGTTAACGCCAAAGCGGTTTCAGTTTTACCCACTCCACTCGGCCCGCACATCAGGAATACGCCAACAGGTTTACGAGGATCGGTTAAGCCAGCACGAGACATACGAATCGCTTGAGATATTTCGGCAATAGGCGTGACTTGACCAATCACACGTTCACCAATGTGGCTTTCAAGGTGCATGAGGCAATCCACTTCTTCAGCCAGCATGTTACCAACAGGAACACCGGTCCAAAGTGCAATCACTTCAGCAATTGTTTGTTGCGATACTTGTGGTAACACCAATGGCTGCTCGCCTTGAATGTTACGTAGTTCCGCCATTTTTTCGGCTAAAAGGGCTTTACTCGGGTGCAAAGCGATGTCGTTTCCTTCAACGTACAGCCCATCAAGTTCATTTTGCAGCTCAATGATATGCTCAACTAACTGCTTCTCTTGATCCCAGCGACCAGCTAACCCTTCTCGACGCTGCTCTAGTTCTACTAAATGGGTCTGCGCAATATCAATGCGACCATCTTCAATCGACCATAAAGCCGCTTCATGAAGTAAGGTCTCGATCTCATTTCTGGTGTATTGAATTTGCTCTTCAATCGCATCCAGTAGGCTTGGGGTTGCACTTTGGCTTAAACCAATCCGTGAACACGCAGTGTCTAACAGACTAATGGCTTTATCAGGGAGCTTTCTTTCCGGCAGATAACGAACAGAGAGAGATACCGCGGCATCAATGGCTTCTTGCATCACCTTCACATTGTGATGTTTTTCTAAGCTCTTTTTAACGCCACGTAACATATGTACTGCGTTATTTTCGCTAGGTTCATTAATGGCAACGACTTGAAAACGGCGAGTCAACGCAGCATCAGATTCAAAATATTGCTTATATTCAGCCCAAGTTGTAGCAGCAAGTGAACGAAATTCACCACGCGCAAGAGCTGGTTTTAGAATGTTCGCAGCATCATTTTGTCCGGCTGCGCCACCAGCTCCAATGAGGGTATGAGCTTCATCAATAAACATGATGATTGGCGTTGTTGATTGCTTAATTTCATTGATAACGTCTTTCAAGCGGTTTTCAAACTCACCCTTTATGCTTGCGCCGGCTTGTAAAAGTGACAGATCAAGGCTTCTTAGCTCTACATTTTGCAACGCAGGCGGCACGTTGCCGTCGACAATTTGTTGCGCTAGCCCTTCCACGATAGCCGTTTTTCCAACCCCTGGATCGCCAACTAAAATCGGGCTATTTTGACGACGACGACACAAGATATCGATAGACTTGCGAATTTCGTCACCACGGCCAGAAATAGGATCTAGCTGACCATTTCGAGCTGCCTCGGTTAAATTTTGCGAGTACTTATCCAGCGCTGGCGTGCCTGCGGCGTTAAGTGATGGCTCCATGCTTTGGGCCGACGTCGACTCAAGGTTACTGGGGGTTGTAGCGACCTTCGCTTGAGTTTTTAGCCACTCAGACGATAGTACTTTTAGCCATTGGCTTAATGGCCCACTATAAGCACCTTGTCCAATGCGTTGCTTGAGAACCAACAGTAGGTGATATTCATTTACCATTAATTGAGCGTGATTGAGCGAGGCGATCATCCACGCGTCTTTAATCATTTCGACTAACTGTGGCGATAGAGCGGGTGATGCATCATTACCACGACCTAATGTAGATAAGCTGTCTTGTAACTGCTCAATTAGGCGCTCTTTCGCTATCGCAGCTTTATCTACTGCAGCAGACCAACCTTGAGATGGCTGTTGTAACAATTGAATGAACCAATGTTCTAATTCAATTGCATAATGCCCTTGTTTTACACAATCGCCAGCAGCAGACTCTAACGATGCCTTCACGTTTGGTGCAAGTCGCTTTACCAGACTTTGTAATTCAATATTTATCATTATTTGTCCTAACTGATCGTGAGTGGCATATCTACATATCGCTTTTTGTTTTCTCGGCTATTCATCCAAGCCGACTGCCCTATCCTTACCCCTTTCTCCGCAATGCTCGTAAGCTTTACTCGGGGTAAATACTGGCTATTTACGCTCATGTATAAGTTGTATTTGATGTTGATACCCATGTAACTGCGCACTAAATGATCAATAGCTTTGATCATTTTCCTATCTTGGCGGATAGCCAAATAGTGGCGATAATCTTTCGGGCGAATTTTTATACTCAGTTTTTGACCTAACATTGGCGTCGTTTTCCCCAACAACGCTCCCATCCCCAGTCGTGTATTCTGACCAGACTTCCCTAACTTACTTAACGAACATGGTGTCAACGGCTGATACTCAAGTTCGCTATGATCAATTTGAAACTCCGCTTCAAAATAGTCTTCTAGCAGTGCCTTCATCGAGATAGGACAAGTGAGCTTCAACCCAAGCAATCCGGTGTACTGAACAAGATGCTGTTGCGGTAAAAACTCACTATTCTCAGCCACACCACATAAGCTCGCCAACATGGACGTCAGCGAGTGTTGATGACGATTCCAAGCAAACGTTTCTTCTTCCATTTGACTGGTTAAGTCGTGCTTCAACTGCGCTTGGCAATAGAGGCGAAAATAGCGATTATTGAATGTGTCAAAAAACTCAACCGCCGCTTCATTACCTAAATCAAATTTGGTTACTAGCGCCTGTTGATACATAGAACGAGGCATGCTGGCTTGGCTACCAGAAAGACCAGGTAGAGAAGTCTTCACCACATAATGATTAGCGCGATCCGCATATACTTGCGTAACTTGGCTATGATAATGAGCTGGTAGCTGCTCAACACTGAACCTAACATTAGGACGAACACCTAAATGATCCGCCTTGTGCTTGAACCATTGCCATACCCGCTCAAGATCCGAACGATTTTGCATCGCATCAAAACGCACTAGAGGAGACTCTTGCATCCGGTTCTCCTCGGGAAGGCGATATACAGCGCATCTTGGCCTTCAAATTTGATATCCACTTGAGTAAAGCTGTTAAAGCCCGCAAAGAAAGCAAAAAAGTGATCAAGTAGATGGCTAAACATGGTAATTCCGCCGTTAACATTGGTCGGATCGAGTGTCACTGTAATTTTTGTTCCATAAGCAAAACACGTTCGACCTGAAACTCGGATCGGCGCCACCACTTGCTCTTGATCTATTGCAACTAAAGATTCGATATAGAGCTGGTTTTGTGAACTGTGGTTGTGGTTATACAGTTCAAATACATTTTTTAAGGTCGATTTTGGATCGTCACTGCCCAGAATGGCGTGATAATTAAAGTGAAGATGGCACAATAATGACCACACATTAGTACTGCTATCCTTACTGCGAATGGGCAACGAAGGGCGACGAAGCAAGCTCATCTCAGCTGGGATCGTGATCGATTCCATACACTCGACTGAACTATTTATCGGCAAAGAGCCCACTCTGCTGCCGTTGGTCACTGTCGCATTAACTAGCCAAGTCTGTTTTTCATTTTTTAGGCTGCTATGTTCAAGATCGGCAACCTTCAATGCACTTTCTAGCTCGCCGCTTTCATGTAACTTTTGCACTAACTGCCAGCGTAAACCGCTTTGTGAACCACTGTATTTTTCGCCGTATATTTGCGGGATAGTGACGAGATCAGACGTTGTAACGTCGATAACTTCATCTATTGAAAAAAGCTCTAAGTCTTGAACTTGTGTCGCATCAAGAACTATCGGATAGTCTTTTTGTAAAAAATCTATTTCAACAGGATCTGCTACCATGTGATGCAAGTTAACGATCGGGGTTGAAAACAGAGAAAAGTGCTCCGTAGATAGGCTTCGTGCAACATCGACACTTAATTCATCAACGTAAATTTGCAGGGTAAAACGGTTACTCACACACTCCTTTAATGCCTGATTAAGCTGCACGGTAAAACCATTGAACCGGTCTGAAAATACAAAAAATTCAGTCAATAATTTAAAACCACCGAAGCTGGCAGCCTGATAAGGCAATATCGTGTCATCCACATCAAAGCCAATAGGTTGGATTGATTGCTTACCCAGAATATGAGTACTCTTTTGGGTTCGAATACAAACTTGAGAAGTACCATGAACCAATAAGTCATACAGTTTTAGAGCAAAACTGCTTTCACCTTTTAGATTCAAGTTAAGGCTTTCCATCGCCAGTAAAGAAATATCAATGCCTTCATCGACTGCTGAAATAGTGATTTCAATCAAAGCCTTTGCTTGTTCGGCCCCTGCTGGCTTTACCGTTTCAAATGGTGCGAATGCGACCTTTACGGTTTCAATTTCGACTGGAAATAAATCAACATCTTTGGTGGTACGAAACAGTGCTTTATTACTAGTATCACCAATTTCGAATTCTGTGCCTGCCGGAATACTATGTGTTGCGCTGGCGTCGCTAGTCACATCAAAATTGAGCACACTGTATGATGGAACTGGGCGTAAATAGTGTGGAAAGAGCAAGCGAATTAAACTATCTGTTAATTCAGGGAACGACTCATCTAATCGCTTTTGTAAACGACCATTTAACAGAGCCACACTTTCGATTAAGCGCGTTATTTGTGGATCGTCAACACCATCCTTTGTAATACCTAAAGCGCGAGCAGAACTAGGGTGACGATCTGCAAACTGAGTTGCTTCGCCACGAATAAAACTCAACTCTTGTTCAAAGTATTGCAGCAATGAATCAGACAAGGTTCGACTTCCTTACATCAAGTTTATTTCGACTAAAATCTAGCAAAGAGTCCAGAACAATGGCTTCATCACCTTGCTGTGAGTGCATAATCGCGGAAATTCGAAATTGCAGTTGATTACTTCCTACTGATTGTTCATTAAGTTCAATATCGACCTGAGCCAACCGTGGTTCATATAAACGGATCAGTTCAGCGATATCAGCAACCAACACATCACTATTTGATTTGCTTTGTGAACGAGTGGTATTGCTTAGACCTATATGCACGATCGAACCTTCTACTAGATTTGCTTCGCCTTCAACAGAAGACCAAATCGGAGCTCGACTAGAAATCAGTGCACATACATTTTCTATAATGGCATCTCGCAGCCCATCAATATCGTCCTGCCAGCTACCATCAAGTTTTGCCATCAGGCTCATGCCGACTCTCCAACTTCTTGGCTCGATACTGACGCTTTAAGTACGACTTGCGCGTCCATCATTTCATACTGGTATTGAGGCTGAAGCATGATCTGACATTGGTACCTTGTGTTGTCTCGTGGATCTTGCTCAATACGAACTTCACAGGCTTTTAGCGGAAATCGCGCCATAATAGAGTCTTCACCATAGTCAACTTCGCTGATGTAATTCTGCAACCAACGCTCTAAACTTCGCTTACAATCTTCTGCACTGTCGTAACGCCCAACCTGATCACGAATTTGAGCTTTTATATAGTGACCGAATCGGCATGCCATTAAATTGGTTTGCAACATACCAAGCATTCGCTCCGTATCATTTTTAGCTTTCCAAACAGACTGATTGCTAAAGAATCCTTTTTGTTCGGTGAGATACAAGCTCGACAAAGGGACAAAACCTTGTTCAGCCCAAAAACCATCGTCTTCGGCATAGATATCAACCTTGCCGCACAAGGGCTGATCCATTTGAGCAATCGCACCATATAAACCCGTTTCGTTATATGAACGTAAAAAACCAAACCAACTAATTCGATCAAATTCACGAATAACATTCATCGCTAACAAGTACGCACTATTGCCCCACAACGAATGCTGCCTAGTGTTTGGCTGGTTATAAATAAAACCAGCCACACAATGATGATAAGGTTCGCGTTGCAAATATTCAGGCAGAGCAAGATGCAAAAAACGTGATGCTGGGTTATCACGTAATAGTTGCCATGAAATAAAATCACGGCTGTCTAAAATACGCTTAGCACGTGAGCTATCGTGTAATTGGCGATTGATATCATCACCAAAAAAATCTTCATCAACACCTAATACCACCGGGCATAACGAGCGTTCGGCCAACTCAGCTAACAGCTGTAATGTGTAAAGATCATCATACTCACCGTCGTCGCCATAATCAGATGTAACGCGGTGATCGACTACCACCATTCCATATGGCGTTCCGCCTGCGGTATCAAACTCATTGGAATACAACTTCTTAAACAGTGCCGTCTGTTTTATATCGAAGGAGTAATTGAGATCGTTAGAGACCATTTTCCAGCTAAAATCGAGAAGGCGGATCTTTATGCGGCGATTCGATACAGGCAGATGTGTCAACGTCTGCAACCCTAACCAACTTGATTCCAGTTGCTTAAAATGTGGATGAATCATCACCTCATTGAGTTGTTGGCTAATTAAGTCATCTAAGCTTGCTATTACTTGAATTAATAAAGCTTTGAATTGAACAGTCGCCTCGCCTTGAGCAAGCTTTAATAGCTTCTGCCACGGTAAATCAGCAGATAGAAGGGGGGACACTGTTGTTTTATTATGAGTTTTCATCGACTGTCCAATTCAAAGCTATCCGGAGATTTTCATCTCCGAATCGGGTTAACCCGGAATGTTTGCAACCATGCGTAGCGAGGTCGATAACTCTTCCATTTGTAACCAAGGACGAAGGTATGCAACCGCTGAATATGCACCAGGTCGCCCTGCTTGCTCTTCAACTGTCACTTTTGCTTCTACAAGCGGGTGATGTGCTTTCGCATCATTACCGATTGCATTTGGGTTCACGTATTGATGAATCCATGTGTTGAGATCTTTCTCTACATCGCTTGGATCTAGGTTTGAACCAATACGATCACGGCCCATTACTTTTAGGTATTGAGCAATACGGCTACTCGCCATCGTGTAAGGAAGACGTGCTGAAATTGCCGCATTAGCAGTCGCATCAGGATCAACATATGTCTTCGGTTTATGTGTCGTCTGTGCGCCCATAAATACCGCGAAATTGGTATTTTTATAATGAACTAGAGGAAGGAAACCAAGGTCACTTAGCTCTTTTTCACGTTCATCCGTTAGGTTCACTTCAGTAGGACACTGCTGAATTAAATCACCAGCATTTGAGTAATGAGTAAAATTAGGTAAGTTCTGAACTTTACCGCCATTCTCTGTTCCACGAATTGCAGTACACCAACCGTACTGTGTGTACGCTTGAGTCATTAGAAGACCGAATTCATAAGCAGCATTGCTCCATACAAAATCTGAATCATCCTCTACAATTTGTTGACCATTATCGCGCGTATTTAGCTCTTCGAATTCGAATGACTTAACGGGTACTGTGGCCGCACCATAGGGTTGGCGAGCCATTGTCTTTGGCAGTGTTAATGCCACGTAGCGAGAATCGTCACTTTCACGGAAAGCGTTCCAACTCGCATAAGCTGGAGAATCAAAACCAGCTGCGACAGGCTTGCCATCTGCAAATCTTGCAAATGAGCTGAAATCAAACATGCTTGCGTTTGCAGCCGCAATAAATGGTGAATGTGAAGCCGAAGCCACTTCGCCCATATAACGCATCAATGCAACGTCTTCATCACCGTAACCAAATTCGTAGTCACCAATTAAAGCACCGTACGGTTGACCACCAGCAGTACCAAATTCTTCTTGGTAAACCATGGTAAAGAAACGGCTACGATCGATTGCTGGTGCATCTTCGAATTGCTCAAGCAGTTCATCTTTTGTGTAATCAGCCAATTTGATCTTTAAATCAGGACCAAGTTCGCTATTTTTTACTAATTTTTGTAGACCAAGCCATGTTCCTTCCAATTTTTGGAAGTCGCTATTTTTCATTACGATCGACAGCTGTTGCGAGATCTTGCTATCAATAGCGCTGATGGCCTTTTCAATCGTTAACGTTAGATTGTTATCCCACGTTACCGTACCTTCAAGAGCTTGAGAGGTTAAAATACCCAGCAATTCTTTGGTTGTATCTACAGGTGTTTGTGCTGTTGCTGTTATGGCTCGATCCAAAAAGCTCGCTGTTTCAGTCTCAACATTCGCTTGTTCGAGAGTTTGTTGTTCAGTAGACATTATTCTGCTCCCTCGTTGTTGAGCCCTAACTCTTCAGCTAAACCTTGAATTGCGTCCGTACTTTGCAGCACTTCTTTCAATAGTTTTTCTAAATCACGAGAACGGTCAGCTTTGCTTAAAAGCACTTTCAACTGATTACGTGTTTCAACCAACTGTTTTAGTGGATCAATTTGCTCAACCAATTTCTCAGGATGGAAGTCTTTCATTGAGCGGAAGCTCATGCTGACTTCAAATTGACTGTCATCATTCGCTAGCTTGTTATCGACTTTATAAGAAAGCGTTGGATGAATCTGTTCCATTACCGTATCGAAGTTATCTTTATCAACGCCAGTAAATTCACGTTCTTCCAATTCCACTTTGTCCGCTTCAGGCTTATGCCCTGAAAAGTCACCAATAACACCGACGACAAAAGGCAACTCTTTGGTTTCTACTGCGCCATTTGTTTCAACATCATAAGTGATGCTGACACGGTTTTTGCTCACACGTTTGTGCTGTGAATTTAATGCCATAGATAGGTCCTAATAGATCATTTTATGATCGTAATTAAGTGCCCTACCTAAGGTAAGACACCTAGTAATAATTATTACTTCGCGCCAGACGTCATTTTGCCAATAGGTAGGTTGTAAGTCACAATCCCACCAGAAACCATGTCACCGCCGTCTTTCTCATAATTATGTTTTTGAGAAATTTCGATGTAAGAAAGAGCTAAACTTTCGTACGGTTGAGAACCATCAGAGCCACTTACGTTGTAAGAGACTAAGCGCGCTTTCGTTAGTTTAATTTGGAAATATACTTCTGCACCTTGACCATCATGCTGAGGCTTGGTAAATGCAATTTCGACTGTTTTCCCTTCTTTACCAGGGTTAAATAGGTAAGAAAGTAGATCTTCTGATGCACCGTCAACTTGCTTAGAAACGTTAACTTCACTCATCGCAACCATGCCTGAATCGGCGTTGTTACTATTACCGATATCCATAGCTACATTACGTACCGCTCCCCAAGAATATGAAGAGATTGCAAACCAACCCTCATCTTTCCCTTCTAAAGCTTTAACATCAGTAATTGTCGCGCCACCTTTTACATCTAGGCCTTCAACGCGCATGTATATACTTGCCATGATCATTCTTCCTTATTAGTGAGAGCCCTTTACCAATCTAGTGCTGTTGTATTAGATTGTGCTCGGACTTCATTCTTTCTTGGTAATTGAGTATCAGCAGTGGAAGCCTCTGATACGAAGTTTTCAGTTTTTACAGGTTCCATTTTTACAGGAGTCACGTTTGGTGAAGAGGCTGTAAAAGCTGAAGGTTTTTTAATGTCGACATTGGGTACCTCTACATCCGGCAGCAAAACCTGATCAAGATGGTTCAACCCTGCGGCATTAAAAATTTTATTCAAACTGGTCCCATCTTGCTCTTCCATCATTTCTTGCAGCAATTCAGGTAGCGGTAAGTATCCCCAACGGATCGCCTTTTCGAGTAAAAAGGAGACAGGGCTATGAGGTTCGCTTTGACGAAAATAGTCCGAGACTTCGCGCAGTAAATGAAACGCTAAATCACGATTCATGCGGTTGTTTGAAGCTGTTTCAGCAAGATTACTTGAACTTAAAATTAATGCGTTTTGCTCAGAATTCATTAGCCCCTCCTGATCACTCGCATGCACCGAAGGTTGCGCCTCTAGCTGAGTAACCTCATTATTTACATTGGTATCTTGGTTCTCTTGAGCTATCGCGCTCTTTTTCGGCTCATATTTCATATTGGTCAATTGCTGCAAAGCGCAATCATATTTAGTGAATAAACTTTTCAGAAAACCAAAATTGGGAGCACTTACGCCAGAGGATTGAGTATGGGATAAGGTCGTTTTTCTTAAACGTTCTAATTCAGTTAAGCATCGATGAATATTTTCAAGCTTTTGAAGTACAGCAGCACGCTCATGCGCAACATTAGATGATACTTGCTGTTTTAATTGGCTAATTAGACCTTTTTGCTCTGAACTCTGATATTCAAAAAATGTAACGCCACCAACCAAAGGCTGTAAAAGTAATGGGGCATAAACCAGACTACTTTGTTCGCTGTCACCAACCATTTGAAAAAATGCTTTAACTTTCGCTTGTGTTTGCTCTGCAACTTGCCCTGCTTCGGTATCACTTTTTAATTTTTCTGTCGCAACAACCGGATTTAGCGATGTCCATTGATGCTCAACCAAATCAGCAAGCCAATTCAGCGTATTTGCAGCACCATTTAATGATGAGTCGAGTAATATTTGTGATGTGAAAAACCAACCTATGAGTTCAATATCTCGACTAACATTCGAAAAACATCCAAACAAAGACTCTGACAACATAAGCCAATTTTGGTGATTTTCTTCTGTCAGTCCATCAAGATCTTCGAGACTCGGGTTTTGGCTTAATTTACGTAGCGACGTTTGCGCAACATTAAATTCGTTACGTAATGGACGGAAGGAATTTTTATTATTTTTTAAATATTCCCCACACGGCAAGTTTTCAGATATAGGCTCGATTAGCAGTGAAACATTTTTTAAAGAAAGCAGCATTTCAATCCAAATTTGATTTAATTTTTTAGTTTTATAAGTTCACTTTCATATAAAAAACGCACCAGAAAGTTGACACTTAAATATTGAAGTGCCCATTCAATCGCGATAAAATTGATTGCATAATAAATCTAACGACATTAGATTTTATAAATCACATGAAAATATTTTTATTCTATAAATAAACTTCAACTCAAAATCATTGATGTGGATTATAACCAAACAGCATACATAATGCCCGATTATTTATACACTTTCTAACTAGAAACTTAGAAGATTGAAGAGAAATCACAATACAACCTTACAATAAATACAGTAAGCCATTGTTTTACATTGAAATAAATAAAAACAGACTTTTAAAGAAGTTCTCATCCAACCAGTTTGTAAGTAAATATTATTGTATAATTTTTATAAACATAGTCTCATAAAAATAAGTTGCGTTGTATCATGAATGTTATTTTAGAGCGATTACTCAGCTTTTGTGGTTAATTAAAACCCCTTCATACCACACGTGTTAATTAGAGAATGTTAATATAAATATCATTCAAATTAAATAGAGGTTATATTGCATTGTGGTTGAAATTACTTGATGATTTACTAGCAACAAAACCTCTGGATACACAGCCAAATCATAGCAATTAAATAGTGTTTAATTTCACTTGGGATTTATAAGGATTAATGACAATTATGATCAATGATGAATTGTCTTATAACGCTCGTCCGCTTCAGGTTAAACTGTCAAATAGTCAAATTTATGTCGTTTCAAAATTTGAATCTAAAAATAGCCTTTCGCAAGGCTCTCAAATGACATTATCTGTAGCGGCGAATGATGAAATCGACTCAAGTATATTGGGAAAAAACATCACTATTTCTTATAAGCAAGAGAGTAGCACCCGTGTATTCGTAGGTTTAGCCACCAGCATCGAACTCTCTGGCTACAATATTGAGAAATCGTTATATTTTTATGAAATAGAAGCCCAAGATCCTCTCAGCCTATTGCACTTTCGTATGAATCGGCAAGTGTTCCAAAATATGACAACCAAACAAATCTTAAACTCACTATTTGGTGATTCAAGCTTTAGTAGTTTCTTTAAGTTTTCAGTTTCTGGTGCAGGTAAAAAACATGATTATTGTATTCAGTTGGATGAAAGTGATTTGTGTTTTGTCCAACGATTACTTGCGGAAGAAGGGTGGCATTATCACCTCGATAGTTCAGGTAATAAGCCGACGATTGTCATAGGTGATTCAAATCAAACGTTTAAATCTATAGACAACGAGAAGTTATATTTTCGAGATGGCAGTCAATCATCAAACTATCAACTTTCTAACTGGAAAGTAAAAACCAAAGTCGGCACCGCAAAACTGACTTTAGCCGATCACAATCAAGAATTAGCTGAAGTATTTGATACTGGAATACGCAAAAGTGCACGCAACGAATCTCCTGCTGCTCTTTCTAGCTATCATTATGGACAAGGCTTTGAAGACAAAAGTGACATTCGCAATGCTGTAAAACGCCAAATGGAAGCGATAGACGGGCGTAAGGTTGTTGCTTCCGCCACATCGACCATTAGTGATTTATCTTGTGGTGCAAAATTCAAACTAGATAAGCACCCAGTGCCTAGCCTAAACCAAGAATACCTGATCACTCAGATTACCCACTATATTACCACTGACGAATCTGGGCGAAATGTTTGTTACGAAAATCATTTTCAATGCTGTGATGTCAAAACACCCTACAGACCAGCGTATATCCATTACCCAATTGCACAACAAATACATACCGCAACCGTTACAGGACCAAAAAACGAAGAAATTTATAGAGATAAACTTGGCCGTATTAAGGTGCAATTCCATTGGGATTTAGTCGGCAAAAATGATGAGAACACCTCATGCTGGATACCGGTTTCTCAAGGCGTTGCAAGTAAAGGGTTTGGAGTCCATTTTCTACCTCGTGTTGGCGACGAAGTTCTCATCCAATATATAGATGGAAATCCAAACCGTCCGGTAATTATGGGTTCAATTTATAATAAAACCAATACTCCCGCCTATTCATCGGCATCTCAAAGTGGTATCAAAACTCGAACAACGCCAAAAGGCAACAGCAAGCAAGGTAACGAGCTACGGTTTGAAGATCAAAAAGACAAAGAACATATTTACCTTCATGCGGAAAAAGATCTATTGATTGATACAAACAATGACTTAACGACAACCGTGAAAGGCAAAGTTACATCAACTATCGAAAAATCTGCCGAACTCATCGCAAAAGAAAACATTAGCATCACGACAGAAAAGCAGTTGCTTATGAACAGCAAAGAGAATTTGTCCGCTAAAAGTGACAAAGATCTTCAACTTGAATCTGGTGCTAATTCTGAGCTGAAAGCAAAATCATCCGTCATTGTCGATGGCAGTAAAATTTCCATTACCGGAAAAAGTAAAATCGAGCTAAAAGTTGGTGCGAGTAAAATTGAAATATCCGCAAGCGGGATCAAATTAGATGCCCCTCAAATTTCAATAAATGGTAAAGGAAAAACTGAAATAAAAGCAGCAATGGTCAGCATTGAGGGTAAAGGCAAAACAGATGTTAAGGGCACTCTCGTTACTTTGAATGGCAGTGCCATGACACAAGTAAAAGCTGGTGCAATGGTACAAATACAAGGGGCAATAGCCAAAGTTAACTGATGAAACTATTAAAAATACCTTATACTGATGCAAAGCAAATTTTAGTGCTTTTTGAGGCAAGTGCGCCCCTATTACCACTCGCTGAAGAACATCATTTACCTTACGACCTCATATATGCGGCTCTTGACGATGAATTATTTTCTGAAGCGGTAACCTACCTTGCTCATGCGCTGCCTGTTCGTGAATCTATTTGGTGGGCAAGCTGTTGCGCTTTAAGTCGTCACGATTGGAATGAGGCGGAAGAAAATGCCATCCAATCAGCCAAATCATGGGTACATACTCCCGATGAAACCAATCGTCGATTCGCAGAGAAGATGGCTGAAATATCAGGGTTAGATTCGGGTGCTGGCTGGGCTGCGCAAGCCGCATTTTGGAGTGGTGGAAGTATGACTAGCCCTAGCGATCCTATTGTTCCGCCTCCTGAGTATTTATACGCACAAGCTGTCGCGGGCTGCATTAACCTGACGGCGGTTCTCCCTGATGGCGAAGAAGCAAAAGAGCGTTATAAAACATTTATCGATATTGGTATAGACATTGCTAAAGGTGGTAATGGTAAGGTTTTGGAGGCTTAAATGTTACCAGCAGCAAGAGCAACTGATATGCATATGTGTCCAATGCAAACCCCTGCCATCGTGCCGATTCCACACGTTGGTGGCCCTCTTTTACCTCTACCAACAACAGTGCTGATTGGTAATTTACCGGCAGCTACCGTGGGGCAAATATGCATCTGCGTTGGTCCACCTGATAGCGTCGTAAAAGGAAGCGCTACGGTTCTTGTTAACAACAAACCAGCCGCTCGTATGGGCGATTTAACTGCGCATGGCGGCACTATAATTATGGGTATGCCAACAGTGTTAATCGGCGGTTAATAAACTCGGTAACATCACACAAGAATCTTTGTGTAAGAAATAGAAATCCAATGTTTCATCGAGCTTCTGTTCGGATACGTGATAACAACGCAACTCATTGGATGTGAGATGAACCATACCAACAAAAAAACTAAAAAATGATTTCAGGGGCAAAGTGTTCTCTACGACTTTGTTGAAGTGGGCACCTTGAGGTAAGCTTGGTTAATGTAAGAATGTTAGTTTCAATTTTAATATTCTAAAATAAACCTTTACAATATTCGACATTAAGATATTATCCATCTCGCTCTGTTGTTCAGAGTTATTAATGAGACCTCAAGTAAAAGTAAAACCTCAGTATTTCTTCGTTAGTGTTGTTATCCTCAGCGTTTCCCTTAGCTTCATCGTAACATTCAATAATTCAAGCTCTCAGCACATCACACTATCGTGATAATTTATGAATTTAAATATTAAGGGACACTACATGTCTAATACAACAACTGGTCTAGTAAAATGGTTTAACGAAGATAAAGGTTTTGGTTTCATTGCTCAAGACAACGGCGGCGCTGACGTATTTGTTCACTTCCGTGCAATCGCTTCAGAAGGTTTTAAAACACTAGCTGAAGGCCAAAAAGTATCTTTAGAAGTAGAACAGGGCCAAAAAGGCCCTCAAGCAGCTAACGTAGTAGCGCTTTAATTTCGAAAGTCGACGTAAATGGTTTAATCATCATTTACGTCAATTTTAAACATTATTAATCAATAACTTATATCGTAGTTTAGAAAAGATTAACATTTCAAACATCTGCTTTTGGTATATGTCGTTACGTTTCTTATTCATTTCGTTATATTATAATTAATACCATTAACATTAAATATCAATGGCTTAAGATCACATTTAAATTTGTACTTATTGTGATTTGCCATGCAGATAATAAAGCTAAGGATGCTTATGTCTCGTTCAATCGGTCGCAAAAGATTTTGGTATCAACAATCTCGTGAAGAAAATAGCACAACAAAAATAAAGGTGAATAAATGATAGTAAACTTTAATATTTTAAACGGTGGAATCTCTTGGAAAGCATTAATCCACCAATTAAATGGTGATATTTTATTGCGCCACATTTTAATGAAAGGCAATGTAGATGATATTAATCTTAAACTTTCATATTGTGAAGAAACATGTGAAGGAAGTATCACTAATAGCAATAATCAAATTATTGGTAACTTTTCTATTTCCTTCTAATACCAGTAGATAATTGGCATAATTATTAATTGAATATTCATAATAACGATTATAAAAAATAAACCTATTTAATAGTTATCTCCTCGTTATCTTTACTGCATGAATGCAGACACTGACATAGATTTCAAATCTAATCTACATGATAAGCATGTTATTCACCTATCTGCAGCAATAGTCGCGACATGTTATGCAGGTTGGTATAACATTCAAAACAAACATCCGTGCGCATGTCATTTATTGTGTAACAAACTCTGCTAAAAAGTAAACGCTGCCAACAACATCCTTATCCAAATTTGTTATTTCCCACACAAAACTCGAGTTTAAAGAGATCTATTTCACATAAAATAGCAATGAAACTCTTGTTCGGATAAAAACGCAGACCTCACCATGGAAACGTTTCCAGTGGTTATTTACACTCAGTACAGAGTTAGGGCTCAATGATAAAAAACATAAATAAAAAGTAGGAAAACCATAATGGCAGTTTCAGACATTATCCAACGACGCGACTGGGAAAACCCTCAATCTGTGAATATTCACAGCCTTAAGGCTCACAGTCCGCTTGCAAGTTACCGTGATATTAACCATGCCCGTGATAGTATTCACGCTCAGCGTCAGTCACTGAACGGTCAATGGAAATTCAAACTTTTTGACGCGCCAGAACAAGTGGAAGACGAGTTCATTGACGTGCAATTCAATGATTCTACGTGGGGGAATATTACGGTTCCTTCCAACTGGCAACTTCAAGGCTACGATAAGCCGATTTATGCCAATGTTAAATATCCGTTTGAAGTTAACCCTCCTTATGTACCTGCAGATAACCCAACGGGTTGTTACCGTACTTGTCTAACTCTGACAGAAGTCGATCTAGAAAATACTCAACGCATTATTTTTGACGGTGTGAATTCGGCTTTCCATCTATGGTGTAACGGTAACTGGATAGGTTATAGCCAAGACAGCCGCTTGCCAGCAGAGTTTGACCTATCCAAAGACTTAACTGCTGGTGAAAACACGTTGGCCGTGATGGTGATCCGTTGGAGCGACGGTAGCTATCTAGAAGACCAAGACATGTGGTGGCTAAGCGGTATTTTTCGCGATGTAACTTTGCTGTCAAAGCCAAAACAGTGCATTGAAGATGTATTTATAACGCCCGGTCTTGACGCCTGTTACCGTGACGGTAGCCTATCGATCGTTACCCACATTTCTGCGCCAGAAACTAGCCAAGTTCATGTGCAAATTTTCGACGGTGAGCAAGCAGTTACAGAACCTTCTATTGCTCGCCCACACAACCGTCGTATCGATGAACGCGGCAGTTACGATGATGTCGTATTCCAAACTATTCATGTTCATGAACCACAGCAATGGACGGCAGAAACACCCAACCTTTATCGTGTAGTGGTATCGCTGCTCGATGCAGAGGGTAACCATTTAGAGAGTGAAGCGTATCAAGTTGGTTTTCGTAAAGTGGAAGTCAAAGATGGTCAGCTACAACTCAACGGTAAGCCGCTGCTTATTCGCGGTGTAAACCGCCACGAGCATCACCCAGAGCTGGGTCATGTAATGACCGAAGAAGATATGATCCGCGATATTTGCTTGATGAAGCAGTACAACTTCAACGCAGTACGTACCGCGCACTACCCTAACCATCCTCGTTGGTACGAGCTGTGTGACCAATACGGTTTGTATGTTTGTGACGAAGCGAATATCGAAACCCATGGCATGATACCGATGAACCGCCTGTCTGCCGACCCGCAGTGGGCACACGCATACATAAGCCGTTATGCACAAATGGTAATGCGCGACAAAAACCACCCATCGATCATCATTTGGTCTTTGGGTAATGAATCTGGTCACGGTAGCAGCCACAACGCAATGTACGCTTGGTCAAAGCAATTCGACCCATCACGCCCTGTTCAGTACGAAGGTGGCGGCGCAAATACAACCGCAACAGATATTATTTGCCCAATGTACGCGCGCGTGAATACAACCATTGAAGATGAAGCCGTGCCTAAGTGGCCAATCAAGAAATGGATCTCTTTACCGAATGAACAACGCCCTCTGATTCTGTGTGAATACGCCCACGCGATGGGTAACAGCCTTGGTAGCTTTAACGAATACTGGGATGCGTTCCGCGAATTCCCTCGCCTACAAGGTGGTTTTATTTGGGACTGGGTAGATCAAGGGTTAAGCCAATGGGATAACGACGGCAAACACTTCTGGGCATACGGCGGTGACTTCGGTGACTTCGGTGACACCATCAACGATCGTCAGTTCTGTATCAACGGGTTAATCTTCCCAGATCGAACGCCGCACCCAACGCTAGAAGAAGTTAAATTCTGCCAGCGCATGATCACGGTTGCGCTAACGCAACAAGACAAACAGCAATGCAGCTTAACTGTAACCAATGAATACTTATTCCGCAGCACAGACAACGAGCAACTCAATTGGAGCTTGCTAGAAAACGGTATTAAAATTTTATCCGGCCAGTGTACTTTAGCAATTGATGCTGGTAGCCAACAAACACTCGATATTACTTTGTCTTTCCAACCAAAAGCAGACGTTCAATATCACCTCAACACAGATATTTGCTTGATCAGCGCAACACCTTGGGCACAAGCAGGGCATGTATCAGCCACTGAACAATTTACACTAAGTAATACAAGCAGCCTGACCTTGCCACAAATCAGTACTCTGCCCGTGCCTCAATTAAGTGGGCAAGGCTGCGACATTCAGGTATCTAGCGTCGATAATAAACACCAATGGCAATGGAGCAGAGAAAGTGGCTTACTAACAAGTTGGACGGTTAACGACCAACCTCAACTACTTCACTCACCAGAAGATAACTTCTTCCGCGCACCGCTCGACAACGATATTGGCGTAAGTGAAATCGATAATATCGACCCCAACGCGTGGGTATATCGTTGGGATACGGCTGGTATTGGTCGCTGGGAACGTGAATGCGTTAGCTGTACAAGTGAATCATTGAGCCAAGCCGTAAAGGTAACCTCAACTTTTGCTTACCACCACAAAGGAGGCGTTCAAGCGATTACCGTTTGGACCTACACACTGGATAACCAAGGTGAAATGCATATCGACGTGGATGTAAAATTGGCGGATCACTTACCGCCAATGCCACGTATAGGTCTAGAGCTGGCATTACCGCTACCAAGCGATAATGCGACAGTGACTTGGCAAGGTTTGGGGCCCTTTGAGAACTATCCGGATCGTTTAGCAGCAGCAAGATTTGGGCAACATACTCAAAGTGTCGAAGCGATGCATACTCCCTACATATTCCCGACAGACAGCGGTCTACGCTGTGGAACTCAATGGCTCAATGTAGGTAATGTGGAATTTACCGGTGACTTCTTGTTCAGTGTGAGCCGCTTTAGCCAGCAACAACTGACAGAAGCGAAGCACACCAACGAATTGACGCTAGAAGATAAGATTTATCTACGTATCGATCACCAGCATATGGGAGTTGGGGGTGATGATTCTTGGAGCCCAAGCGTACACAAGGAATTCCAACTAACGGATAACGCATACCGTTTCTGCATTATGCTAAAGCCCCACCACAACTAAGCATCATCCACAGAAGATACAATCAATCCCCAAGCCTGCTTGGGGTTTTTTCATTCCAATATAAAATACCCATTCATTGAAGCCATAACCCAAGCGCGCACACATGCTAGCTCTGCTTTATTCTAACTTAGGTACGCCCGCGAGTTATCGCGAAATGGATAGCTTCGGTGTGCATGCTTACAAGTGGATCAATGATCAAGGCGAACCAAAAACCCGAAGACGATAAATGCTCACCACCTATCGTATAACCATACCCACATTACCATTTACAATCCACGTTGCCACTCAGCGCGAAGAGGCATCACATCAGGGTTAGAAATAGCCATATTTACTTTATCTAATAGCTTGGCTTTATCGCGCCCAAGTATGCCTTTCAACACTAAATAGTTCGAAGCATGATCAGAACGAAATACGGTTTTATCCAGCTCAAGGTGTTCCAATAATACTTTCATTTCATGAAACAACTCCGCTTGTGTCAATTGACGAAATTGCCCATTGAAACCAGCGGCAAAGCGCGCTTCCCCTAATGGAAAAGACACCACCAAGGTCGATAAATATTCCGGCTGCGCAGCATTCATCAATCTAGCAGAAGCAATCGCATGCTGCTCGCTCAAAAGTGGCCCACCCAACCCATTAAGGATCATAACCGAGCTTTTCATGCCTGCCGCTTTGATTTTATTCAGTGCAATTAATGACGACTCGAATGTTTCGCCTTTTTGAACCCTAGCCAGTACCTCATCATCACCGCTTTCACACCCCACATACAATAAACTCAAGCCTAGCTGGCGCAATTCCGCCAATTGCTCTGCGGTTTTATTAGTGAGGTTACGGGGTAAGCAGTAGCTCGAAATACGCTGAACATCGGGTAAATATTGATTAATCAAGGTACAAATATGCTGTAAACGTGCGAATGGCAAGGTCATCGCATCTCCATCAGCCAAAAAGACACGATATACGCGATCCCCAGATGCTGCTACTTGCTGTAACTCACGCTCTATGTCGTCAGGCTTCTTTGGGCGAAATTTCTTTTGCGACTGAGTATACATATCACAAAAGCTACACTGGTTATGGCTGCATCCGTTGGTCACTTGCAAGATCAACGACTTCCATTCAGATGGCGGACGAAACACAGGTTCAATGTAATTCAGGATCACAGAAATATACCTCTTTTAACAAATCACAACACCGTGAAATTAACCATATACCCAAGGTACCTCAAGATACACATTCCAGCGAGAGTTTGTTGGCTTCTAGCCAAATACGTCCCTTTCTTAATTAGTGTAATTTGAAATTTTCACAGCTAACTATACTTCCAATAAGCAATAAATCAGGCGTCCTGACTGTATTGCACATGCTGATATTTCAATTCATCGAAAGAATTTCAATTTGATTTGAAATACGATACTAATCCAGATGTTAAATAGACGCAGACTATAGCGACAAAGCACTGCGCGTAACATTGTCTGATAAAAGGCGACGATCATGAAATGCATTCAAGGTGCAATCATGGCTTTCTTGATTTCACTCTTTTTTACATCATTCGCATATGCTTCATACCAACACGCTCCCCCTCGCGAGCGACTTCCCTTAACCTTATTGACACCGTCATCACCCGCAATCACATTTGAACAGGTCACCTTTCACCTCGAAGTCGGTACGATTAAAAATAGCGACTGGGGGCAATTTAAAGTCAGACCCGATCAACTCTACGACCGATATGGAAACCCCTTAGGTACAGGCTACATCAATGTTTTTCTTAATGATCGGCGACAAGGTGGCAGCTGGGTTATCAATAACCTTTTTATTCCGCCCGCACCAGAACAACACAAACGGCATAGGCAGCATAATCGGTACACTGGATCACCATCAAATCCCTCATCTGCTGTGGTCGCGTCTTACTTTGATTTAAGACCAGGGCAAACAGGTCGAGGAATAAAAAAACGAGTGAATGCAACGGTCTTATTTTCACCTCAACCGTTACCGACTATTATTGATATAGCACTGTTGGCGCAACGCTTTCCCTCATCCCGCTTTAGCGTATTGCCAACGCACATCAATGCTGAAGGTGCTGGCGAAGTCGACGGTCGAATGCGAACAACCCCTCGCCGCTCATCAGCCCCCCGCTCATTGGCTTTAGGTTTCCCTCCACAGGCCATTGAACCCAGCTCAACACTGCCTGATGATCTCTTATTTCCGATTCAAGTCATTCAAGCCAGTGATCAAAATCTAGATGCAGCAAGGAACCAATGTGTACCAATGGCAAATGCCAACGCCTTACAGTACCTCGAAGATCGCTACGATAACTTACCACTCGTGTGGCGCTTGCCTGAATTTCATATTCGCGGTATTGGCCGTATAGGTGCAGCAGGTGATGTTCTTTTTTGGGAGCCCATACCTGAAAATAGTTTGGTTGCCAATGTCGATACGTTTGGTCGACGCAATGGTGTGCATGATCTAGACAGTGGAAGTTATACCAGTCTGTGTGGGTTGATCCGCGGAGTATTGGGCTACCTCACACAATCTGGTGATCAAGCTATCACAACAGTGCGTCATCAAGGCAGTGGCTCTCTAGAGTTAGGCGATAATGGTGCAGATTGCGATACTGAAACCATGTTATTAGGCGGTATGGTTTCTGTACGTGATGGTATCGAACCGACATGGGAATGGATGTTCGAGCAATTACAACTAGGGCGGGCCGTCACCATTATTTACAGTTGGTATGACTTCCAAGGCGAATGGCAGGGAGGGCATAGTGTACGGGTATACGGTGCCTCTGAGTTTGATGGCCGCCGTTACATATACACCTTAGATGATGCCGATCAGGGCGATAACTTCAGTAATGTCAGTGATCCGAGAAAACAACAATGGGAGGTAGCTGATACTGGTAGCCCTGGCCTTCTTGGCGTGCCAAATGGTCGTTTAAACATGGATGGCATGAACTGGGAAATCACCTTTGCCCTCTCTCTCGAAGCCAAACCAACCTTGGTCATTCCTTAATAGCCCACTCGGCACCTTCTACTATCCACAGGCATGGACGCCAGTGGATGAGTACAAGGTAATGATATTAACCATACTAGCTAGTTCCCTGATCCTTTGCTTTTTAAGCAGCCAATACCCAACTGAATTAACATCAGTTGAGCAAAGTGCTACAGCTACAATAAGCTTTCCAATCTCTGTAAGTTATTTTCCTTACGTTCTTCACTTATTTCATTGTCATCCAGCATTGAATAGTAAACCTTTAAAGATGCTAGGTTTTGTTTTAGAAACACTTTATCAGATGTAATAGAACCATTGTTTACTTTGATTATTTTAGCTTTCAACTTAGACACGTCTGACTCATCTAAGTTAAGCGTAAGATACATGCTTGTTCTATGAGTTGTCGCATCATAAATGCTCTTTACTACAGCGGTTTGTACTGCAGTTCTATATATCCCATCTAACCGCTTACCGCTTTCAAGGTAAATCTTAATCACGTTTTCATCTTCAATAGCAATGGCATATTGCGCAGGTGTCATACCTGTAACATCTGGAGTATTAGGATCCATACCACGATTAAGCAATAATTCAACCCAATCAGAACGGCGCGCCAGTGTTGCCACATGAAGAAGTGTCCACTGACCTATTTCAAAATTAGTTTTAGATTGGTATTTTTTAACCGTATTCAATCTACCTTTATCTTGAGTTGAGGCAATTGAATTCCCTAGTGCATACGAGAGGGTACCGTATCCAAACATGCTACCCCCTTGGCCAAAATAGCCAAAATAACTGCCTGAGTTAGCATAGTTGATTTGATTCATTCCGTAAGCATTCATTTGTACGCCTGTTACCAATCTATTGAGATCCAAACCAGACTGATCGATAGAATCGAGTATGTAGCCAACTTTATCTATAGACGGAGATTCTGTTAACAAATATTGAACTAGCGGACTGAGATTGTGAGTTAAGAATAACCCCTTGCTATAGAAGCCAACTTCACCCAATGCTGGCTCCAGCATATTCAATCCCTCGTTCAACATCCAACTGAGAACATTTTTGTGCTCACCTGAAATATCAAGAGTGGCTTGCTGATTCACCGCTTTAGCAAAACCTGCGTAATTTAAGTAGAACTGCTTACTATTGAGAACCTCTAAGTTGGACTGGGTAAGAGAATTGTCAAGTTCGGCAACAACGTTCACTTCCATTGAGCCAATCTCATCGACGTATTCTTCAACGGTATTTTTACCGACTTCCACTCGAGTCCAATACATGCATGTTTGTTTATCTAACCAACGACCTGAAGCCAACACCTCAGGTAACGTAAGCTCCGTCACTTGCTCTACGGTAGAACGCGCCTTGGTCACCAACTTGTTGTTTTTTAATTCTTTATTGACAAGCAATTCATTATAAACAGCTGATTCTAGTTGGGTCGCCATCACCTCTCTGGCTTTCTGTTCTGATAACTTTCTTAAATCAAAGATAGAAGCGTGCAAATCAGGCTGATATTGTTCGATGCCAATGCCGACCACATGATCATCGGTGTTACCTATATTAAGCACCCAGTTCGGTTGAGGTTTGGTTTCATCAAAGGGGCAATTGGCGGCAATTACAGAAGTAGGAGTCGCCAAAATCAACAGAATCGGAATGACTTTTGAGGTCAATTTTGTTGTGAAATTGACTATCATTTTACCACCTCACCATTAACAAAAGTGATCTTTTCGTATTTATTGGTATCTAAATAATGGGTTGTTTGAATGACTTCAATCGGTGCAATATTGTGAATGAATTGCTCGATGCTGAATTTTATTTTTTTATTCGGTTTAAGCGCATTAGTAATTTGTTTTAGTTCCGGTAGAGGAATGGGTAACTGCGCTGTGCTCGCAGGAGTCACATAATTATTTAAATGCCAATTCAAATAGGCCACTTTGTATGCTATATAGTCATTCGCCTTAATGTTAGCCCCTAGTTGAATCAACTGAGAAGCAAAATCAATGTCTCTTAGTTCTAGTGATACAGCAAGCGGCGTATAACCATGCGCTGAAGATTGGTTTAAAGAAATGCCAAGTTCGCTTAAAGGCTTGATTAAGTCGATTCTGTGCTCCATTGCTACGGTATGCATTAAACCAAAATATTCAAAACCTTCCACTGTATTGAAGTTATATACGAATGGGCGTTTTAATTTTTTCTTTAATGACACAAATGTTGAAATACTTTTATTTTGAGTCTGGGTATTCATGACAGGTAGCAGGGTATAATAGTCGTCGCTGTATTGGCCTTTGTTCGTAAATGGCACCAATTTATCTGATTGTTTTCCTATCGAAACCTTAGCGTTATTGAGGTCTATTCCGAATGATTTTAATTGTTTCAGTGCACGCGTTATATTTTCGGGGGATGAACCTGAAACAACGACGCTCATCGGTACATTTAAACTCGGTGTACCGCCATAAAAAAGAACATTGGCCCACTTAATAGAAAATGTCTCACTTTGCTCTTCATCTAACCAATCAAAACCACTTTGATGATATAGCTCTGCAATATTATATTGTTGCCCGCGGTAGACTGCAAAACGGTTATTCAGTAATGCTCGAGTAGCATCAACTGACGTTGGCGCAAAACCATTGTCGGAGAGAATTTGCTCAATTTCTCGTTTAGTAAGCTCATCAATACGTTTGGTTAGGCGTTGCTCAACGTCATTAACATAAGATGTAACAGCAAATTCAGCGCCGGCTTTGCTAACTTTTACTCGATACCAAAGCAGACAATTTTTGTTATCCAACCAACGGACATCATCCATAACGGCTGACAGTGCCGTTTGGCTAACCAACTCAGATTTATATTTCACTTCTTTACGAATTTCAGCTTTAGTTTTAGTGCTTTTTTTACTTTCAATCGTACGCTTAGTCGAAACCTTAATTGAGCTTCGAATTGAGCTTGAAAGATTCGCTATCGCGTCTTCTCGAGCGTTAGAGATAAATACATTGATTGGTACAAATTTTTCCCCCGATTTGCCGCTGGCTCCTCCAACTGCATAATAGTAGTCATCATCATGGGTATCATTGTTAACCCAGCTCGGCATGGGTGATGGTGGTAAGAACTGGCATACAGCACTATCACTGGCATAGGTTGATGCAGACAATACAACTAAAGGTATTACCGAGAGTGTAATAAATTTCATGCCCTTTCCTTGAACAAACTCAAAAGCCTAGAATGAACAAGCTTATTTTGTTAGTAATTCATATTCTAATCGGGTCAAAATAGCAGGCTCTAACTCTGCAATATCGACAGTACTATACCCATAAAAATTAGGCTTTATTTGTGCCCGTAATGCAGTAATAGATTGAGTGGTGTCTTCTTCCATCATTAACTGGTCGTTAAACTTAGCGAGCTTCTGTAATTGGATATTTGAAAGAGGTGAAAGATATTCACTGTACCCACCAACAGAGCTATAAAGCATCTCGTAACGTCCACCTTCAGCTTCTTCAAGGTAATAGTTACCAGAACGAGCAATATTAGACATCGCAGTCATTGGGTTTGTTGTGCCTGAAAAATTATTATCTAAATAACTTTCGCCACCCGCATGCTCTTTGGTATTGGCTTCAAACCCTGGTTGAGGAAATACTAAAAAAGCATCTACGGTTCCATTGGAAGTGATTGCAGAAAGAATAAACTTACCATCTTTGTAGTACTTTATTTCGGTTTCACCTTCAGATTGCTTCTTATATACAGGTGATCCAAATGTCTCGTCGAGCACTCCACTCGATGCTCTTACATACACTTTAGAAAGTCGGTCATTTGATGGGCGGTCAGAGAAATTAGATATAAATAGGTCCCACCCTTTACTGCCCATATCGATAGCATCGTTAAACTGGCTTACCGCGATAATAAGTACAACAATTGATACAAGGGAATTTGGTGCTTTTTGTTTCAGAGTCCCTAAAATATCCTGATCGTCAGCCGCGCCTTCTTGCGGCTTTTGAATAAATTCTTTCTGCATGTTTATTCCTTATTCCACGACAAATTCAGGCAGCTTCGCGACAACTCGAGTGCAAAGGTATTCATCGAGGTCTTTTTCTACTGATACCGATTCTGAAACCCAAGTGTATTTCATTAACTGGTTGGTTAATTGTTTGGTCGTCGACTTTGCCGTTATTGTGGTTGTTACAACATTGTCTTTACGATCAGCGGTAACGATTTTTTTCTTCTCAGAGGTACGATTGGTTTCTAAGTCCTTTTGAACCATAGCTTCCAGAGATGCCGCAAGTGACGCACGGGCTTCCATAGCTGCCACATCCATATCTAATGTCATATCGCCCATGCTTTCCACGCATGATACGCCAGCGATAAGCCCGTCTTCTAATTCAGCTTGTGGGTTCATTCGCCACTCAGGAAACTCATTAGCACTTACATTGAATGCGATAATCATGGTCATTGCTGATAGTAAAATTGTCTTTTTCATTGTCATTTCCTAGATCATGTTCTGTTCGTATTTAAGCTCAGTGTTGTGAACTTTTTTGAGGTAGTTACGAGTTTCTGCAGCAGAATGCTTTCGTTGAATAGTGTCGTAAACTTGTTGTGGGCTTAACTGGTTTAACTTCGCTATTGCTTTCTTACGACTACCGTTACCAAATATTCGATAGATAGGCGCCATACCGCCATTGTATGCAGCGGTAACACAATATTTTAGGTTTTCCGAGTTCTCTATACCTCTGAAGTAACGAGACCTAAGTAGGTGTATATAAGCAGTACCTACTTCTATATTTTTTGCCGGATCGAATAAGTAATCACGATTAAGCATTTGTTGCTCACCATATAAAAAGCTGGTGGCATCTAACCCCGCCGAGCTAGGTACAATTTGCATTAAACCAAAGGCAGGAATATGAGATGTTGCTCGAGGGTCAAATGCACTTTCAGTTTTGATGATTGAAAGTACAAATTCAGGTTCTAAGTCGTACTTATTGGCATAGGTCGTTACAGACTCGAAGAATCGTTTTTCTTTACGGTTTAACCAAGACGGTAGGAATGGAATCTCAGCTTCGATAACCTTATTTCCTTTCGAATCGGTTGATTCTGTAATAGTAACTTGAGCAATTGCCTGCTTAATTTCTATTTCTTGTTCTTTTTTATCATTAGATAAAGGTAATAACGGTTCACCACTTAGCTCTTTTACATCAGTTGATTTTAATAATTCGGCGGTAAACACGTCATTTTTTTGTGCATCACCAATTGTTAATGTTGAAGTTTGAATGATCGCTTCTTTCAACTCTTCAATTGATGTTGTCTCACCTTCAATGGTCGTTACTTTGATAACATTTTTTTCAAAGTTAACTTCACGTTTCATTTCTAAAGAAGGGGTGTAACTGACCCAGCTGTGTTTACTACTGAATGTAGGTGAATCCCAAACTTTGGAAACTTCACTTTTATACTGATCAAATTGTATTTGTGCTTGAGCAAGATACTTGTCGAACTCGCAGCTTTTTTGAACCTTGTATAAATCAAATGTTGCTTCGCTGCAAAGCTTGTATTTATCGAACTCATCTTTAGCATCAAAAGGTTTATTTAAAAAGTATTCGACGCTTGGGCATTGGTTCGAATCTACTTGTAGTTCGCAAACTTGTTCTAACGTTTCTGCATAGCTTAGAGCTGATGATAAAAGCAATGCTATTGGCGTAAGTTGCCAAAGACCTATTTTCATAACTTTTCCCTAATGTTTATTTCGTCCCTGTTACTTCTTAATGGATAAGCGTTCCATTGTGTAAGTACAATTAGGTAGGTATTTAAGAATGAGACCAAAGCCGGGAGTATCAGTAGATAGGCGGGTTTCATCTAGTTTTTCAAAACGAGAAGTATCAATTTTTTGGTGGCATAAAAGCGCTATATTTGTGTCATACGTTTCTTGGTTCTCACTTAGCAAAGCTTCAATACCGTCGTATTCATTTCTGTTTGGGAACTCTATATTACTATTTGATTCAACCTTTTTATTTTCTATTAGCACGCCAGTACTGCCATCTTCATAAACCTGAAACAGAGACAAGTAACCTGATGAATCAGTCTCTAGATTAATGAAATAATACTCTCCTTGCTTAAGACGAGTTTGGGTTGATTTGATAGACAGAGAATCTGCTGACTGATTAAAAAACAGATGGCTATATTGTGCCTCTGGCAATACTAAGTGCCCTGCGTTATGGGTGAGTTGCCAGCCGCCCGCAAACCGTTCGATCTCTACATTCGGTAGGCAGTTGTATTGTGATACCCAGTTTTGAAGTAAGTTGGTTTGCTGCCAGTAAGGGTGAAGTGATGGTTTGCATTCTGCTTGCTTAAGCCATTTATCGAGCTTTTGCGCGAATGACTCTGGATCGTATTGAACTTGCAAATAGAACACACCCTCGACTTGCTCACTTTTATTCACGGTAACGTTGTTGCGAAACACAATGTCAGATACCGATGTTTTTTGTGAGCTTGCAGTTTTACTTAGCTTTCCATCTTTATATTCTTTACCTGACGAGACTTTTCCTACAACACGACTCTCTATCGATTTAGCTAAATCGTGATAGGCCATTTCTTTAGCTTGCTGGTATGAGCTACCTTCACCGAAACCGTAATTTAGTGTCGTGTTAGAAGGTACCTCTCCATACCAAGATGGGGAGGCGATAGCCCAAGAGCTTATAAGTACGCTTAATAAAACTAACTTTCTCATTAGTCTTCTTTTTCTGGCTCAGGGGTCATACGTAATGTCCAATTGCGGTCAGGGACACCTTTACTTGAATAACGAACTAGAGATATCATTTTTCCAGATTGAGCTGCACTTGCAATGTCATCACCACCTATAACACCATAATTAAGTGCTGAAGCTTTTTTTGCTAACTTATCACTACCGCTTAAACCTTTAGTAAGCTCATTTTCAGAAAAAGAACCACTCATAACTTGAGCATTGTAAGATGTCCCACTAACATATGGCATTTGAATAACCCACACTAATCTACCATCGGCACCAGCAGAAGGACCGTCCACATACCAACTCCTACCACTGGTATCGATATAATGCCCTGCAACTAACTGATTCGCACTCGCAAAAGCAACAGATTTTACTGAACTCATTTTCTTGAATATTAAATTACCGTTCTTATCTGCTGCAAACTGAGCGCTCATATCGAAAAACTGAGTTTTACCCGTTTCTTTATTGGTGACGGGTACGCGTAGCATGGATATTTGATTACCGGCACCTTGAAAGTGTGCGCCTTGAAATGAAATATCTAGATTTGTATTGTCAATATCAGCCGCAAATACAGTGGATGATGCCAGCAACATAGTGGTTGCGATGATAGATTTTTTAAACATGTAATAAGCCTATTAATCGGTGCTTGGTTATAAATAAAATCTGGTTATAAAATCAATCGAATAAATACTAAAGTGAGATAGTTTGATTACCACTGATCGTTGGATGCTGACGTTTAAGATCACCCATTTCAAATGATGCTGACTTTACCTCGTCATAAACATTTTGATAAAGCGCATGAATATCTCGGTTCCCTTCGATAATGGATTTCATGAGGAAGTAGCTGAATAAACGATGACCTTTTTCTTGGTACATATTAGAATATTCTTTATCACGCCCAGCGGTTAATACCACCATACGTTCTGGATCAATACTGACTTTTTTCGGTGCAAGGCGTGAAGCTGCAACGCCTTTAATGACAGAAACACCATCGGTAGCGCCGCTAAAGCAACTATCGACCATCACCACAACCTTTCCTGCTTTACTGTTAGATAGTGTGCGATACACGTTATCCAGTTTGAAGAATGGATCATCGGTAATGTAATCAGGAATTTTATCTTGAGGAAGGATATAAGGGTCATTGTCTGGAATGGCAGGAATGCCATGGCCATTGTAGTAGAAGTAAACGGTATCGCCTTCAGCTACATTGTCTAGCATAAGGCGTAATTTATCTTTAATTGCTCCGCTGGTCGCGTCTCTGTCTATAAGTTCATAAACGTGGCGTTCTGGCACGCCAAGAACCTGGGTCGCAACTTTAGACATCACTTCGCCACTTTGGCGAGCATAGGCGATTTGGTCTGAGTTCGCATAATTTTCAATCGAAAGGTTAAAAAACCAAGACGATTTATTTACTTCAGCGGGTACTGTTTTACTTAATAGTACTTCAAGTTCATCGGCTGCACTTTTATCAGTAACCGATAGTCGCGAGTCAACTTCAAATGCATCAATAAGGTTTGGGTTTTGCATTTCTATTTGAGGTTGTGCGCTTTCGCTTATTTTATCATTCAACTTTACGGTTAAAGCTTCAGGTTGATATTGGCTTTGAGCCACATCACCTGAAAATTGATTTTTATTGTATTTACCTGTGATATTAACGAGTTCTAACTGATCATTGTTATAAGTATAAATCAAAGAAAGGTCGAGTTGTTCTATATTGGCATAGACTTCTCTTGCTTGCTCTAATGGTACATTGAGTACAATATTTCGTTGGTAATCTTGGTTTGATGCTTTAAACAAAAGGTGCATTTGATTGTTTTCTGCATCGTAGCTTGTCGCTGTAACGATAGGTTTGCCCATCACATCTCGAAACGCGCGTGCGACCAACTGTAATTTCTGATTCTCTAAATTGTCTTTTCTTAAATTCGCATCAGCCTGTAAAGCTCGTATCTTATTATTTCTGGCCTCTACATCTTGGCGATATTTCTGTTGGATATTCGCTATTTGTTTTTGGCGTTCTTCACGCAACGTTTCTACACGCGCTTCAAATTGAGTTTTAGTTTCAAACTGATCTTTTATTATGGCTGGTGCTACTGGTAACTCTGGTTCCAAGATTGACGTAGGGATATCTGTACTACTTAACATTGTGTGCTGCTTTTCATAGAGCGAAGCAATAGCACCAACTAAAGCGATCGGATCATCTGTTTTCATACACCCGATAGAATTGGTCATTAAATATTGAGCATTAATTTCCGGCGTACCATTAAGGCTTGCCACAGTATTAGAGGATATATTTTTACTTTCTCTCGTAATCGCCTTCCCATTTAATGAAATAGGCGCATCGACTTTTAATTCACCACCAAGCAACCATACGTCAGCATTAGAAGAACAAACAGTTCCATGATTCGTATTAGAGAACTCAAACTGTGTCGCTGGATTAGCATAACTAAAGGCAGAGGCCAAAGATAAAAGAAAATAAGAAGTGATGCGATTTCGATTCATTCGATTGAAATTCCATATGGTATTGATGTTACACGCATTGTGTAACATATATATTCAGCTAGACCCACACAAGATGTATTTTTCATAATGAGATACTTGTCAACATAATCATTGTTAACTGTGGAGCAGCATTGTAATAATTCATGTCATTGTGTTTAATTCCTATCTGAATTAGCTATTTATATACTGAGAGACCAATTTTCGAGAATTGATAAATTTGAAAATATCTAAGTTGGGCGTGAATATTAATTCAAGACAATGGAAGAGTTGAAAGGTTCGCTAAGTCCAGCGAATAAAACCAAATGACACGTAAGAGGCATTTATTATTTTATCCAACTTTGAAACGTTTCTAGAACGTTTACGCGGGTGTGAGCGTATTATCGTTCAGGCTCATGACTTTCCTGATCATGATGCAATTGCCTCGGCATATGCTCTCGCTTACCTTTTAAGAAAAAAAGGCTTTTCTCCTTTTATCTCCTACCAAGGCTACATTGATAGAGTTTCTTTGCGTAATCTTATTGGTTGGCTAGATATTCCCACCGTTAAACCTCACCAACTGTCACTCAAACCCAACGATAAGATCATTGTTGTCGATGGTTGTACTGGAGAAAAAAACGTTGCCGATTTACCGGGTTTAGAAGTAGGTGTAATCGATCACCACCAAGTAAAAGCTCCGGAGTTTGTTTGGTATTCAGATATCAGGCCAGACTATGGCTCAACCGCAACGATTATGGTTGAGTACTTCAATCACTTTTCTATTGATATCCCGAAGAAAATTGCAACGGCTTTATTAGTAGGATTGACATTTGATACAGCAAGTTTTACTAGAGCTGTTAGCACTGCAGATATACGAGCATTACTTCAGCTTCAATCTAAAGCTGATATGCAATTAGTAAATCGAATATGTAGGAATCAACTTGAATTTCATGAACTCAAGCTATTCGATGCTTTATTAGCCACGATGAAAAGAGAAAAAAACTGTGCATTTGCGGTATTACCTGATGGGTGCCCTAAGAATATGCTCGGAGTATTAGGTGATTTCTTATTAGGTGTAGATGAAATCGACTTAGTCGTTTTGAGTGCCAGAAGTCGAGAGAAAACGTTTCTATCTTTACGCTCTGAATGCTCTAAAAATAACGTAGCAAATATCGTTCGAAGTGCACTCAATAATTCAGGGGTTGGCTTTGGTGGCGGGCATGCTCATATGGCAGGCGGTATCATTAATGAAATGTATCAGCTATCAGATGAGTTTGATTATGTTTATAAACTAATTAGGCCCCAATTAATACTGAGTTAAGCCTCTCTGGAAATAGAGGAGTGAAGCTATACAAAACAACGTTAGCTAGGTAGTATTCTGTCAGTAAATATTGAATAGTGTTATCACGATGGAACAAAGTAAAAGCGTTAAAAATGCAGACATATTGTTGCAACAATATGCAGCCGTTGCCGATGGTATTACCCTACTGTTTTCAGATTATGTTGAAGTCATTATTCACGATCTGGACAGTCAGAGCGTGGTCTATATTGCCAATAATATCTCTAAACGAAAAATAGGTGACCCGTCCTCGTTAGAAGACGTTAATTTCGATCAAGCGGAAACGGTAATTGGTCCCTATGAAAAACTAAATTGGGATGGCAAAAAGATATGCTCAACGAGTGTGGTGCTGAGAGACGCAAAAAATACTCCAATCGGCATGTTATGTATCAATATGAATACAGCACCAGTAGAAGCCGCGCAAGAAGCATTAGCTCTATTGTTGCCGATCAAAAACCTCATCCCACAACCTGAAAAATTATTTCATGATGACTGGCAAGATAAAGTAAATAGCTTTATTCATGCTTGGCTCGCAAGTAAACATCAAACTATCTATTCATTGTCACAACAAGAGAAGCGGTTGTTAGTTGAGGCACTGTTTGATGAAGGGGCTTTCAAAGGAAAAAGTTCAGCGGATTATATTGCTAATGTATTAAGTATGGGACGTGCGACAGTCTTCAATTATTTACGTGAGATCAAAAAAGCACGTCAAAAATAACAATCATGCCCTCTAGAAGCTAAGGGCATGAATTTCAATATCTTAGTGTGATATTTCAGCAAGAAACTCAGAAACCTTCTTCAACCCTTCTTTTAGCACTTGCGGGTTGTTGGCATAACCTATCCGTACATACCCTTCCATTTCTAATACACTTCCGGGCGTAAACATCACCCCTTTTGATTCAAGTAACTTCACGCAAAAGTCGCGCGATGACATGTCCAAATCATATTTTAGTAACGCTATCGTTCCCGATGTTGGCTTTACATAGCTAATAAGTGGTTCATTCTTGACCCAAGCATCCAACACTGCTCGGTTGGTTTGACAAATATCGCGACTTCTTTGCAAGATAGCGTCACGACACTCTAACGCAATACAAGCAAAGTGATCATTCAACATGCCAACGCTTATCGTATTGTAATCACGGTGAATGCAGACTTTTTCAATCAGCTCTTCAGGGGCTGCAATCCAACCAAGTCTTAATCCAGCCAAGGAAAACGACTTCGACATGCTTGCCGTGCTGATCCCCTTCTCGTATAGATCGGCTATCGAAGCCGTAAAACCATTACCTTCAGCATCGGTGCCTCGATACACCTCATCACACAAGATATATGCGTCACAAGCTCGAGCAATGTCTACAATTCGCTTTAATAAACTTTCATCCATTAATGCCCCTGTTGGGTTATTAGGGTTATTGATAGTAATTAGGCGAGTATTTTGCGTCGTGAGTTTTTGTAGCTGTTCTAAATCGGGTAAAAATTGGTTTTCTTCTTTCAGCTTTAGCACCTGCACGTCTGCGCCATAGCTTTCTGGGATCGAGTAATGCTGCTGATAGGTAGGAAGTACAGATACGACGCGATCACCCGGTTCAATTAAGGTTTCATGAATCAGCGCATTCGCTCCAATTGCACCATGGGTGATCAATATATTGCTGCGCTTCTGGTTATGATAAAGCGTGGTCACATTATCACGAAGTCGATCAGAGCCTTCAATCGCACCATATGTCAGCTTCATGGGTAACAGTTCGTCGATGATACAATCTTTCTTACCCGACATATCGAGTAGCTGCTCGACCTTCAATGACTCCACACACGTTTCTGCTAAATTATAGACACAGCTATTTTCATATTCGTTCATCCAGATTTCGACACCAAACTCTTTGATTTTCATAGCATATCCTTTATTAATGATGGTCTAAAAGTAACTGGTATTTTAGGTTACTCACCTTTAAGAGCTTGTTGCCAAATGCCATAAGCGATCGCAACATCCTCCAGCCCCAACCCAATTGAACGGAAGAAAACAGGTCTTTTATAATCAGGCATATCACACTTTCCAGAAACAAGATCTGCAAGGTCTCCGACTATGTTATTGGTATCCCAATCGTGTAATTTGACCGCTAAACACATTTCTCCCGCACTGCCCGGTGTCGTTTCTTTGTAATCACAATAAACGTCGATATCATTAAGCATTTCCGGTGGAATTTCATGGGCGTTCACTGCATTGGTACTTATAGAAGTGATCAGTGCCGATGCCTTTACATGCGCTTTGGTAATCACTGGTGTCGCTGAAGAGGTGCAAAGCATGATGACATCCGCTTGGTTTGTCGCATCCATAACAGAAGTTGATATTTCAATTCTTGAGTCCATAGCACAAACGCTCGCTTGGCGTTCTAAATCGTCACTTAATTCTGGCGCGAAAACATGAATGGTTTTCCAATTACGCAGATCTAACACATGACGAAGATGAGCTAATGCAACATTACCAGCCCCGACCATAGCCAATTGTTGGCTTTGTTGAGGTGCAAGGCAGTCAATCGCGAGGGCTGTTGTTCCTGCCGTTCTTTCTACCGTCAGTTGTCCAGAATCACACCACATTAGTGGTTGCCCGGTCTTCATCGACATCAAATTCGTCCATGCAGTAATAATCGGCGTAGTTTCTGTCACTATATATGGCGAAAGTTTAGCGCCAAATACACCTTCATCGGCTAACGTACCCAAGTAAGTAATGTAGTCCCCTTTATCATCAGGAAAAGGGGTGAGTGTTTGATTTGGCTGAACCGCCTTTTGATTTTCGATCGCGATAAACAACTCTTTCATGAGCGATTGAACATCTAGTTTGGGTAATAACTCACTCACTGCTTTGTCATCTAAAATGAAAGGGGCATGGCTATGATTAAAGTGGTCTATAAGCATCTTTTTCACACATCTGATTGATTAACACAATAAGAATAATACTATTTAGTATAAAATATACTGTGAAGTACATTGTGTTTTTTAATTTAATCCCCCTCTAGTAACTTATCGAATAAATACGTGTTTTGTTGCAAACCAGAGTGATAAGACGTGATCAGGCTCAATACCAACAAAGGCACCAAAAAATGAGCTCAGGAATGAAATGTTTCTATTGTAATTGAGGGATGTTCATGAATCGCTAGATTAGCTTTAGGGAAAGAAGAGATACTGAGACGTGGTTAAATTTTCATTTGCTTTACAGTGTAAATATCATACAAAGCCATAAGCTCTATACACAATTAATGCGGCATGATTTAGCTACGCGAATAAAACTTCAGAGCTCTCTTGCAAAGTAGTTTCACCGCAAAATGTTGCCGCTATGTAAGCCTACCATGTTTATATTTATTCTATATTATCAATAACTTCTACTAAATGAGACGGAAATCATAAAAAGAATATTCTTTTAAACAAACATTAATACTCAAGGCGTATCATGTGCAACCTGTACATATACCAATCAGGAGTATTGTTATTATGAGTATTTGTGGAATTTTATCTGGCAAATCAAAAAAAGCTATATTGGCTGTTCTATTTTCAGCTATTTTCTCGTTATCCGCTTCAACAGCAATGGCTTCTCCGTCAGGAAAGGACATGTCAATTTGGTTTGATGTCGGTGGACCAGTAGGAGGACCATACGCAACAGTTGTTCAAAATGGAGCGACACAGGCGGCGGATGATTTAGGGGTCGATCTACGCGTAATGTACTCAGATTGGCAACCGCAAAAAATGATTGAAAATTTCAAGCTGGCATTGGCTGCCAAACCGACGGGTATTGTTGTAATGGGCCACCCTGGTGACAGTGCCTACGAAAATTTGGTTAATGAAGCATTTAGCAAAGGCATTCAAGTTACGTCAGTTGATACTGCCCTTCCAGCCACGATGGCAAATGAACAGAGTAAAGGATTTGGCTATGTCGGAGTGAGTAACGCTGCACGCGGTATTCACTTGGCCAAAGAAGCATTACGTCGCGGTCAGTTCAAGGCAGGTGACCAAGCTATGGTCTGGGGGATCAAAGATATTGCCGAGCGTAGTGATTCAACACGTGGGCTGATCAGCACTCTTGAAGAAGCAGGTTTAGCCGTCGATTTTCTTCAAATCTCACCAGAAACAGATAAAGACCCTTCTCTGGGAACCAATGTAATCACGGCTTACCTAGCACGCAATCCGAATGTAAAGCTGATTATGGTGGATCATGGAGCGCTTACCTCACAAATGGGGAACTTCTTGCGTAATGCAGGTATTCGCCCACAAGAGCTGTATGTTGCAGGCTTTAGCCTTTCGCCAGCAACTGCAGATGCAATTAAAACAGATTACGTCCAGCTTGTTGCCGATAGTCAGCCATATCTGATGGGTTACCTGTCTGTGGTACAGGTTGTATTGAGCAAACGTTATGGTTTTTCTGGTCTAGATATCAATACTGGCGCTGGATTTGTCAGCCAGAATAATATCGATTTTATTGCGCCCTTGGCAGCAAAAGGCATTCGTTAATGGCGGATCGAGTGCTTGAGTTGACAGGGCTGAACAAATGGTTTGGCCAAGTCCACGCGTTAAAAGATATTAACTTTTCACTTCATCGTGGTGAGGTATGTGCTTTGCTCGGTGATAACGGAGCCGGAAAATCAACCCTCATCAAGTTGATTGCTGGTGCCGAGCAAATTGAAAGTGGTCAGTTAATGATTAGTGGTGAGAAGGTGCCGACTCATCACTATACGGTACGACATGCCCGTCAATTAGGCATTGAAACTGTCTATCAGTCTGGTTCTCTCGGCGAACAGCAGAGCGTTTGGCGTAATCTGTTTCTTGGCCGGCATCTTCGTAACAGGCTGGGGTTTATTGATCACAAAGAAGAGCGTCGTCAGGCCGCTCTGCTCCTCAAGAAATTAGACTTTCGTGGGGTCGGAGCCAATATCGATGCCCCCGTGAGTTTACTATCAGGCGGTGAGCGTCAGGGATTGGCCATCGGTCGTGCCATGTTATTTGATGCTCGGGTGGTGATATTAGACGAGCCGACCACGGCGTTATCGTTGGGCGAGGTCGAAAAAGTGTTGTGCTTTATTGAAACATTGAAATCGCAAGGCAGAGCATGCCTGTTAATCACCCATAACATGAATGACGCCTATCGGGTTGCTGACCGATTTGTAGTAATGGATCGCGGCAGTATGGTCGCTGAATACCGAAAATCAGAAATGACCCAGTCTTCGTTACAGTTGGCACTGTTAGATGCTGTAAGACAGGGAGCATGATGAATTCATTTATTATTACTCGTCACCGTGTTCCATCATTGACTGCACTAATCCTTGTTGCCTTATGGGCACTCTTTACGGTGTGTAGCCCAGAAACCTTCCTACATGGCCGTATTTACACCGCATTCATGTCGACAATTCCTTTCACGGCTATGCTGGCTTTTGCTTTGACGTTGCTCATTGTCGCGCGTGAAATCGACATGAGTTTCCCCGCGGTTGTCGCGCTGGGAGGCTTCGTTTTCTCTGCCATCTTTCAGGCGACAAACTCCACTCTGTTGGCCCTCGGATGTGCGATTGCTGCAGGTTTAGCTTGTGGCATCTTGAACGGAATACTGGTGGTCTATTTTCGTATTCCTTCGATCATTGCAACCATCGGCACCCAGTTTTTTCTGGGTGGCCTGACAACCGTTTTGGCTGACGGTCTCGCCCTGAGTATTCCGCAAATTCGTGACAGTTGGATTCACACTCTGATGGTTGGCCGTATTGCCGAAGTGATTCCTGCTCAGATGTTATGGGCCTTGCTGGTAATTTTCTTGCTCTGGCTGCTCCTTTCACACCATGTTTTTGGTGATAACGTCAATTTTATTGGTGATAACCCGACAGCAGCACAAGTAATGGGAGTGCCGGTTGAACAGACTCGCTTGTTGTTATTTATGCTGATGGGCGCGATGTCGGCCTTCGTCGGAGTATTTGTCAGCCTTGAGATGAGTAGCTGGTGGCCTAATCAGGGGCAGGGTTACATGCTATTGGTTTTTGCCTCGGTATTCATTGGTGGCACCTCTGTTCTCGGCGGGCGCGGCACCTTGATGGGCACACTGTTTGGTGCCTGCATTATCGGTATTTTAGAAGCCGGGATCATCAGTGCCGGATTGGCGGGTTTTTGGACTCGCCTAATCTACGGCGTCACCATTCTTGTTTCGTTAATGGTCCATAGCATGCTGTTAAAACAGCACATAGGATCATGGCGACGGTTACTTTTTAATAAGGTATAGATATGACTCAAATAACCATTATCGGTGCGGGTAGTGTGATGTTCACCCGTCAGATTACTTCAGCCTTACTCTCTTATCCGGCATTGAACGATATTGACTTGGTGTTGATGGATATCGATCCCGAGGTACTTAAAAGAAGCCACCAGCTGATTAGTAAAATGGCTGAGCAGGCTAATACTCGTGCTCGGATCAGTATGACCACAGATAGGCGTCAGGCGTTGACTGGTGCTGACTTTGTGATTAATGCCATTCAGGTTGGAGGCTTAGAGCCGTGGCGACTGGATATGCAGATTCCGACCAAGTACGGTGTAATACAAGAAGTTGGCGATACCATGGGGCCAGGTGGCATCTTCCGCGCTCTACGCCATATCCCCCCCATGTTGACCATATTGCGAGACATGGAAGAGGTATGCCCCGAGGCGTTGTTTATCAATTATGCCAACCCACTCGCGCCATTAACTTGGGCAGCAAAAGATTCCAGCCCGATTAAATCTATCGGTTTGTGTTATGGCGTGCGCTATACCGCAGCTCAGCTTGTCGGGTACTTAGGCGAAGGCGACTGGGTAGAGCACCCTTCAACCCCCGAACGCTGGCAACGACTGATGTACCACGATGTACCTTCGCATATTGACTATGAATTCGCGGGTATTAATCACATGACGTGGATAACCAAAATGATGGCGAATGGCAAGGATATGCAGCCTAAAATCCGTGAATTGGTTAATAATCCGAAGGTCTACGCTGCTGATGGTGTGCGCTGTGAAGTACTGAATTTTTTTGGTTTTTGGTGTACCGAAAACCACTGGCACTGTAGCGATTACCTACCCTATTTCCGTAAAAATGAAGAGATGATTAATCATTTCCTTCCTCAGCGCTGGGATTTATTGGCGTTGGAAGAAAAAGTCCATTCTGCTGGTGAAGCTGAAATTGACGCCCAGTTAGCAGGGATACAAAAGTTTACGATTGAGCCAAATATGCTGAATGCACCGAAGCTGATTAACGCGATGGTCAGCGGTGAACGGACACGAATCAATGGTAATGTGCCGAATCGCCAGTCTGCAGGTTTGTTGATCGATAACCTACCTGAAAACTGTGTTGTTGAGGTTCCGATTTGGGTTGATAGCCAAGGGATTCATCCGCAGAAAATGGGCCGGTTACCTATGCAATGTGCTAGTTTGATCAAAACCAATACCGCGGTACAAGAGTTAATTGTTGAAGCGGCGCTGACTTGTAATCTTGATGCTGCACGGTATGCTCTGGCTTTGGATCCGGTAACGGCGACAGTGTGCACCCTTGAGCAAATTGATGCGATGTTTACTGAAATGTTTACTGCACAGCGTCAATGGTTGCCACAGTTTGCCAATGTACCTTCAATTTCACAGTAGCTAAACGTGCAATTAAAGATAGTGACAGTGATCATACTCAAGTTACCTCAAGATGCTCGTTTCAGCGAGAACTGAGGTAGCTTGGGTATATAAGCAATTTTATCCAGTAATAATGATCAGGTACTTATCTAGATTGATATAAGTTCTATCAGCCTTTCACATACAACGTTGCTTTCGACTCTTTAATTAACTGTGCCGCATAAGACGGTGTAACTTCACGCAGCTGACCTTTGACAGAGTGAAAGTATCCTTCCCAGTAGTGATCTCGATAAATACCATTTTTTTGGAATTCAACAACAACTTTCATAATGTACTCACTTGTTATGATCTCGTTGTTTAAACATAACAGGTTATAAAAATCATAAATGCAACATTAGATTCACAATAATCTTTATTTTCCGTTGAACTTTATAACCCATTTATTTTATTACTTTTCTCATCGCATAAACAAACCTCGCGTGTTGGGGGTGATTTATCAGGCATACCATCCTTTACCTAAATTTGGTGATTATTATACCCTCATTGGCAGTTGGTTAATTAACGATAAACCGGGGAGAATTTCGATCAGGGAAGACAAATCAAAAGTGACTCGAGATATGTCGCGCGACTTGCCACACATTATTTTGTAGTCAACACAGACACAGATAAGGGGATACAAAGAAATGGTTCTCAAACCTATTCATACAGGACAATGCCATTGTGGTGCAGTGAAATTCGATATCAATGTGAGGTGTTTAGAGAGTATTAACCCGTATGAATTAGGTGAAATACCTGTTAGTGATGGCGTGAATCACCCTGCAGTGTATGCTCTCGTAATTGGTATATTGTTAATTACTTCCGCTTGATAACAATAATTTAAAATAGCGGCATAAAAAAAGGCTTCTAGATTTAGAAGCCTTTATAAGCGGATTGTTTAAGCTAAATTGTCTTTATTACTGTGTTTGAAAAGCCTATTGCAATTTAAACTTACTGACCAGAGTGTTCAGTTGGGTGTTGGCAGCTGCCAAGCTTTGAGTACTGTCTACCGTAGCTTGTCCGTTTTGGGTCAACTCCTGAACCATCTCGCGGATGTTATTCATATTACGGCTTACTTCTTCGGTTACCGAACTTTGCTCCTCAGAAGCGGTTGCAATTTGGGTGCTGAGATCATTGATTTCGACAATGGATCCGGTTACCGCATCCAGGCTGTTTGATACCCGCTCAGCATTTTCAGCTGTACGTTCGCAGCTTGTTTTCGTCACTTCCATTGCAGCTACAGCACTAGAGGCATCCTGACGCAATGTCGTTAAGATCTCATTGATTTCTGCGGTGCTAGACTGGGTACGCGCCGCAAGCGATCGTACTTCATCGGCAACCACCGCGAAGCCTCGTCCTTGCTCTCCGGCGCGTGCTGCTTCGATGGCGGCATTGAGCGCCAGCAAGTTAGTCTGATCGGCAATTTCACCAATCACACCTAGCACACTGACAATCTGCTGAGTATTCTCGTTCATGGTATTAATGCTCGATGATGCCGTATCCACTTCATCCACCAGAACAATCATACTGCCAGACGCCTCAAGCACATCGTCTTTTGCCAACAACGCATCATCATTGGCTTTTTGGGTGTTAGCGGCTGTCTCGGTAGCATTCTGTGCGACGGTTTCAGCCGTTGCGCTCATTTCAGTAATGGCCGCGACGACTTGATCCGTCTCTGACGCGTGCTTAATTAACGCCTGATTATTTTGCTCTGACTGCACATCAAGCTGCTTGATACCGTCAGTAATATGAGCAGAGGCTTGTGAAATTTCCAGGATCATGGATTGCAGGTAAATAATGAAGTTGTTTACCGACTTGCCAATATCGCCCAACTCATCATGTGACGTAATATCAATCCGCGATGTTAAATCAGCTTCGCCGGTCGATAAAGTATCAATGCGCTCTTTGAGCATTACTAAGCCTTTAACAATCTTATTGATCGACCAGGCCGCGACCAGCAGAGCAATCACCAGCAGTGCAGCGGCAATAGCAATGCTCATAGACACTTTGTCACCAAAAATTTCTGCCGTCGCGTTAGTCAGCTCATCTTGAATGTTAGTGACGTCGCTCTCATAAGTGCCCGTGGCAATGGTCCAGCCCCACTCCGGGAAAATATTTCGGGCATAGACAAATTTGTTTTCTGTCTGTTGGGTGGCCGGGTTTTCGAAAGCGATTTTAACAAAAGCTTCTGTTTGGCCTTTGATGCTGTTGGCAATTTTTAATGTTGTTGCCGGAATGACAGTACCGATAACTTCTGCCTTTGGGTGAGCCAGGATCTTGCCGTTCTTATCTTGCACCCAAAAGTAGCCATTTTGGCCGTATTTAGATGAACTGATGGTCTTAAGGGCCGCCTCAAGTTCATCTTGCCTTAGGGTACTGATGTACTCACCCGTTGCAATAACCAGATTCAACGGTTCGAAGTAAACCGATGCCGTCAATTTTTCTTCGGTATCTTTGGTTCTTGGATTCAAGAAATAATAACTGGTGAAACCAACTTTATTGGCTTTGGCGGAACTGACAATATCCTGAGCATAATATTTGCCATTGGTGTCTTTTTTATCATAAGCACTGGTGCCGATAATACTGGCGTTGGCGCCATTAGCCTTGTTAATAACCGTTGCGGCATCATACGCAAAGATATAACGGCCATTGTCCCACCGATATTGGTTAATAAAAGCGTTAATACTGGTTTCTGCATCGGCCGCAGAAGCACTTTTGTTATAAATACTTTCAATTGTGTCTCTAAACGTCGCGATATCAGTCGCCAACTCTGCCTTGATATTTTCTTGCTTCGAATTCTCATAATAATAAGAAAGGGAGCGGGTAACGGTATCGACCTGCCCCTTTAAGTTATCATTCAACAACTTAGCTACTTTCACGCTGACATTGCTACTTTCCGCCTCAAGAACCGAATTTTCAGTATTAATAAGACTTGTGATAAAAAAAACACTCATGGTAAGCAATGGAACGCATAGCAATGCGGCCAGCTTGGCTTTTATTGTTATATTCATAGGGCTGAACCTTTTGTTCTACACACAACATTTGAAAAAATATTATTTTTAGATTTATATTACGTCGCTAAAGAGAATATATTCATGACGGTTGTCGAACTACATTTTTATTATTCAACATATTATCAACAACCTTTTAAACACTCGTGCTATAAGAAGCAACCAAATCTATCCACAAAGACGGACTTCTCCCGCGCAGCTGCTTTTCGAACTTTCGATTGCTTTAAGTTCAATGAGGACTTCTTCTGCCCAGTTAATCCACGCCTGGCGGTTATGCATGCCGCGGCGCAGGGTCAGGCGGTCAAGACGAAACTGGCGATCCATCTCTTTGTAATTCGCGAAGTGGATTTTTTCCAGTTCATCATAGTTGTTCATTAGCGAATGAGACTCTTGAATGAGTGCCTCAAGCTGTTCTTGCAATGGTTCTGAATTATGAACACCACAAACCAGTAATTTGGCCAAGAACTCATCGCGGATCTTTGGATTGCGAGCAGGTTCCTGGAACCATTCAAACAGAGCCTGTCGTCCGAGCTCGGTAATGGAGTAGACCTTACGATCCGGTTTGCCATTTTGCGGTTCAAGTCGGGAGGTCGCCAAGTTGTTGTCGGCCATTTTATTCAATTCGCGATACACCTGTTGGTGGCTCGCTTTCCAGAAATAACCGATGCTGCGCGAGAATTCTTTGGTGATATCGTAACCGGTTGCGTCGCGATTGCTCAGCACAGTTAGAATTACATTTGGTAGTGACATATCTTCTATCCTTCGAAAAATACAACAGAAGTACTTCTTGTCTCAGAAGTTCCTTTCAGCTTATGCAACAACTTACGTGCAATCAGTTGATATTCAAATCATGCATTTTTTTTGAGAACAAGTATTAAAGAAATGCGTAAAAATATGAACAGATTGCCTTTCCCCGCTATTGCGCGCCGGCTTTGCTGCCTAAATATCAATGACTTAGTTATGAATCAGTTCGTTTTGTCGAGGCGTAAGAGATGTTTGATTATGAGAGGTGTCTTAATCATACGGAAAAATTAGGACAAGTTAACGGTAAGTGCAGTTTGCAAAAAAGAGGCAATAAAACAAGGGCATGCCATTAAACAGCATTCACCCTTGTTTTTTCCTTAAAATTCTTCTTTCAGTCTATCGATAGAAGGGGCATAGATAGCAAGTAAGGCCGCTGACAATTTCGTTAACGCCAGCTCATCAGCACCTTGCTTACAAGCTATTTCCAGCTCCTCACAAGCTTTACTCAGGGCGGTTAAGCCAATGGCTCCAGCGGAGCTTTTAAGGCTGTGAACTGGCAACTCAAGAGCTTTTGCTGAGCTCTGGATTTTTATTTCATGGGTCAGAGTCGCCGAACGTTCGTAAAACATAGCCACCATATCCTGCACTAGTCCATCTCCGAGGATCTGCCGATCGTTCTCCAGCACCGAGGGGTCAAAAAGAGTGACGGCAGGTTCCTTACCCACGTCCCGATCTATGTTCCTAACTGCATCGAACTTGCTGGATTGGCCATTATAGACATTAGCGATAACAGTCTGCATCCGCTTAAACTGTACTGGTTTACCTAAGAAACCATCGAGGCCGGCCTCAAGATATGATTCAATTTCTTGCCGGAAAACATGGGCAGAGAAGGCAATAGTGGGTATATGGCGATTCGCTTTCTCTCTCAATTTACCTGTCAGCGTAACACCGTCAGTATCCGGTAGATTAATATCCATTAAGATGATGTCGACATCATGATCCTCCATCGCACGTTGTGCCATTTCTCCAGACATGGCTACAACAACCTTGTGACCAAGCTTGTCTAAGAATCCTTTAGCGACTAGGACATTCGTTTCATTATCTTCTACCAGCAAAATATTTAATGGCGGGACAGTGAGGGAAACCGTTACATCTGTGGAAATGAGTTCGCCTTCCTCGCCGGCATTCAACGGCAGAGTAAGAATAAACCGGCTACCGATATCCGGCTCACTGTACACCATTAAGTCCCCGCCAAGCATCTCGGCGAACCCCTTGCTGATAGGCAAGCCTAACCCGGTACCGCCTTCTGATTGAGTTACCTGTTCAAAAGGCTCAAAGATAACAGCCTGCTTTCTTTCAGGGATACCTTTGCCAGTATCTAAAACTTCAAACTTGAGCAAAAAACGGTCTTCCGGCAGTTGCTCCTTGAGCTGCACACGGATTGTAACGCTTCCGAGGTTGGTAAATTTAATGGCGTTACCCACTAAATTGGTGAGAATTTGGATGATCTTGTTGGCGTCACCATGCAAAAAAATTGGGACATCGCTTGCAACTGCATAGGTTAGTGTGATGTTCTTTTCTTTGGCTCTGGCTTTAAGCATATTGACAACATTGCCCACAATCGAATCGGTGCGGAAATTGGTTTCATTAATATCGAAACACCCGGCTTCGATTTTAGAATAATCCAGGACATTATTGAGTACCCCCATCAGAATTTCGCCTGATGAAATGATGGTTTTAGTGTAGTGTTTTTGTGCGTTGTCTAAGGTTGTATCATCAAGGAGGTGTAGCGTCCCCATTATCCCGTTCATGGGGGTGCGGATCTCGTGGCTCATGTGGGCAAGGAAAGACGATTTGGCTTTGTTGGCCTGTTCCGCTTGTTCTCGTGCTTTTGCATGCTTGGCGACTTCACTGTTTAGTGCGTTATTGGCCTCTGTAAGCTGCGTCGTACGTTCATCTACCAGTTTTTGTAGTTCATTCTGGTGTTCTCGCAAGGCTAAAGCATTTTTCTTAAATACCGATATTGCATCCGCGAGATGACCTATCTCGTCACTCTCCCCCCGCGGAATATCGACAGAAAGATCACCGGCCGCCAGTTTTCTTATTACCGCTGTCATACTGCCAGGAGCCTCAGGCACATCATTATTTAACAGCAGTGCTTGGTCATTGGCTTTGTGGGTATTTGCGGTCGTCTCGGAGGCGTGCTTGATACCGTCAGTAATATGAGCAGAGGCTTGCGAAATTTCCAGAGTCATGGATTGCAGATAAATAATGAAGTTGTTTACCGACTTGCCAATATCGCCCAACTCATCATGTGACGTGATATCAATCCGTGATGTTAAATCGGCTTCGCCGGTCGATAAAGTATCAATGCGCTCTTTGAGGATCACTAAGCCTCTAACAATCTTATTGATCGACCAGGTTGCGACCAGCAAAGCAATAATCAGCAGTACAGCGGCAGTAGCAATGTTCATGTACACTTTGTCATTAAAAATTTCTGCCGTAGCGCGAGTCAGCCCATCTTGAATGCTAGTGATGTCGCTCTCATAAGTGCCAGTAGCAATCGTCCAGCCCCATTCAGGAAAAATATTCCTGGCATAGGCAATTTTGTTCTCTGTTTGTTTGGTGGTCGGATTTTCGTAAGCAATTTTAACAAAGGCTTCGGATTGGCCTTTTATTCTGTCGGCAATTCTTGATGTTGTTGACGGAATGACAGTACCGATAATGTCGGCCTTGGGATGAGCCAGGATCTTACCGTTCTTGTCCTGTACCCAAAAGTAGCCATTTTGGCCGTATTTAGATGAACTGATGGTATGAAGAGCTGCCTCTAGTTCATCTCGCTTTAATGTACTGATGTATTCACCCGTTGCAACAATCAGGTTTAGCGGTTCGAAGTAAAACGATGCCGTCAGTTTTTCTTCGACTTTTTGGGTTACCGGATTTAAGAAGTGATAACTGGTAAAGCCAATCGCATTGGCTTTGGTTGCACTGACAATATTTTGTGCGTAATAGTTGCCATTGGTGTCTTTTTTGTCATAAGCGCTGGTGCCGATAATGCTGGTGTTGGCTCCGTTAGCCTTGTTCACTATTGAGGCGGCATCATAGGCAAAGATATACCGGCCATTGTCCCAGCGGTATTCATTGATAAAAGCGTGAATGCTGGTTTCGGCATCGGCCGCAGAGTCACTGTTGTTATAAATATTGTCTATGGCATCTCTAAACGTAGTGATATCAGTCGCTAATTCTGCCTTGATATTTTCTAGCTTCGAATTCTCATAATAATAGGAAAGGGAGCGGGTAACGGTATCAACCTGGCCCTTTAAATTATCATTCAATAACTTAGCAACCTTAACACTCACATTACTTTGTTCCGCCTCAAGAACAGATTTTTCCGTATTCATAAGGCTTGTGATAAAAAAACCACTCATTGTCAGCAATGAGGCGCACATAATGAATGAAAGCTTGGCTCTTATTGTTATATTCACGGGGCTAAGCGACCTCAGGCGCAAAGAGGTAACCTTCACCGTGTATGGTGATAAAAATCTTGGGGTTTTTGATGCTTTCTTCCATCTTGTTTCTCAGCCGGCGGATCAAAACGTCAACGGTACGATCGCTCGGTGTATCAACTCGATGAGAGATCAGGTTTAGAAGCCTGTCTCGACCTAAAACCCGGTTGGGGTGCGTGATGAAAGCGACCAGCAACTCATATTCAGCTTTGGTTAGCTTTACCATATCGTGACCCTTTGACAGCTGACGCTGAGCAACATCAAATTCAAAGTCCAGGAACCGGAATGTACTATCATCCTTTTCCAGTTGCGACCAGGCAACCTCTGCCTGTTCCAAAGCGTCACGGGTAAGTTGGATACGCCATAGCAAGTTTTTTGCACGTACCAGCAGCTCTCGTGGTTCTACAGGCTTGGTTACATAGTCATCTGCGCCCATTTCAAGGCCTAAAATCCGGTCGATGGGGTCAGTTCGGCCTGTAACCATGATGATAGCAATGTCAGATGTATTCCTCACGTCACGGGTGAGCTGTATGCCGTCTTCTCCTGGTAAGTTAATATCCAGCAGGATCAAATCAATTTTCTCGCGGTTAAGGATCTCTTTCATCCCAACACCGTTATCAGCCTCGAAAACAGTGTGACCAGCCTGGGCGAAGTGCCCCTTAATCTTCATCCTAATAATAGGGTCGTCTTCTACAATCAAAATTTTGTAAGTCATCGGTTCTCAGTATGCTGCCATGCTTTGTCGCTGGATTATCTTCCCAGAATGAATTGCCTTTCGCGTGCCGTACGGCGTATGTTTATTATTATGCTGACACATAATATACCTTTGGCAAATTATTCCTATTCCTACACGCTGAATTGAGAGATTGTGACAGTTTTAGGGCGATTTCTGGTGAACTCCGAACCTTCTGTTTATTGCATACCAAATGGTCGTTATCAGGGCCTGGTACGCTATACCCAAACTACTTCAAGATGCAATGTTCAGCGAGAATTCAGTGGCTTTTAGGGGGGTTGTCGCAAAGTTTAGTCTAACTACACGCGCACTGATTTTCAGATACAATTAGGCTGCTAGAGCATAAAACTGCTCCCAAATAGATAAGCCTTCAGGGTTGTCGAGTTGCCCATTTTTAATCATCGACCACAGTTCTATACCAGCTAATGTGGCCTTTGCTCGACGATATTGTTCAGATACTTGATTGAAAGGATTTCAATTAAACTTAGCATGTGCCCGTTATGCCAAAGCTCAACATTGATGCCACGCTCTGCCAATACCTCTTCAAGTTCACGGTAGCTCAGTTTATAGGAAAGATAGTAACGAACGGACTGCAGTATGATCTCGGAAGGAAAATGACGGCCTGTGAATTTGATGGTCATGCGATCGCTACGTAGGAAAAAGTTCTGCAATCATAAAGCATTGAGTAAGCTTGCGACAAAACCTCAAAAATATCTCATTACACTCATTACGTTAAATACTTTGTTCAGCGTGGTTTTAATCTTACTTTTCTATGTGTGCCAAATCCGGTTCACCACAATGTTTCAGAATTTCCGTTCTGGCCTGATCCCTCAGAGCGAGGGCTGCATTCCAATCGGTCCCTTGCGAAGTCAGCGGTTTACCAATCGTCACGCTGATATCTCCCCGCCTGGGAAACAAAGAATTACCACGCAGCTTTGAACGTGTACCACAAAGGGTGATTGGCACAACAGGCAGACCACCATCGACCGCAGCAATAAACGCTCCCATATGAAATTCGTGAAGGCCGGGCATTCGATATAACGTTCCTTCGGGAAAAAAGAACAGGGAGCGGTTGCCCCTGGCATTAGCCGCTATCCGCCGGGCATCAATCACTCCTTTTTGCATATCAAAACGCTCAACAAATTCCGTATCCAACTTGGATAGAAAAATGCGGGCGAAAGGATTTTTCAATAGCTCCGCCTTGGCAACAAAATGACATTTTGACGGGGCTACCAGCGCCATTATCATCCCATCAAGGTAGCTGGAATGGTTAGCAACTAAGATGCAGGGGGTGGTATCGGCAGGTAGGTTCTCCTGTCCTTTAAACATTATCTTAGTTCCGGTAAACCCGATCAGTAAACGAACACCAAGTCGGGTAACCGACCAGCACCAGCGTTTATTGGGGATAGCCGCAACCAGGCACCATACACATGACGCAATGACGGCCATAACCAACCACATGTAAGCGGCGTAACTAAAATCTGAAACTATTCGCCAGTAGCGTCTCAACTGAGGCTTTATTCCTGCCGTCATCAAGCGAAGCGTCTGCCACCACACGGCACGTTGGCGGGCATCCAGTTTGTCTTGCTCATAGAGATCTTTACATGCTGCGTGGCGAACTTTCCCACTGGATGTTTTAGGGACGGCATGAGGTGGTGCGATCACCACTTCATCCGGGGGACTACCCAGCAGATCCAGAGAAAGATTGTTCACCTCCTGCTGAAGCCGCTGTTGTTCCGCTTTGTCGGTTTCACGTGTTTCCGCCAGTACAATCAACCGTTCAGTGCCGGACTTGCTATCATGGCTGGCAAATACCGCCACGCAGCCTTTTCGGATCCCCGGAATATTGCACACGGCTTCTTCCAGCTCATGGGGATATATGTTTCGACCCGCGCGGATAATAATATCTTTTCTCCGTCCGGTGATAAACAGCTCGCCACCGACCAGATACGCGCGGTCACCGGTATCCAGCCATTCCCCATGAAACAGCTGTTGCGTCTTTTCCGGTTCCCGATAATACCCCTGGGTAGCAGAAGGCCCTTTAAATTCCAGCCCTCCTTCTTCCCGTTCCGGTAGCTCTCGGCCAAATTCGTCAACAATACGGATCTGGTGCCCCGGCAGCGGCTGACCTAAGCCCACTACCTGCATAACATCCGTTTCGTCGGCTGCTGCCGGAATCGCCCGGCCCAAACGCTCCATAGGTTCTCGTCTGATACGATCAATCAGGGGAAGACGCACGCTGGTCGGGAAAGTCAAACCAACCGAGCATTCTGCTAATCCATAAACCGGTGACATGGTTTCAGGGCGAAAGCCATATTTTTCAAATCGCTCAGCAAAGCGACGTATCGTACTGGGGCTGACCGGTTCAGCCCCATTCCATGACAGCCGCCAGCTGCTGAGATCTAATCCCTCAAGCTCGGCATCGTCGATTTTGTTGATACATAACTCATATGCAAAATTGGGAGCCGGTGACAAGGTACCGCGATGGTGATGTATCGCCCACAACCAACGCTGAGGTTTTGACAAAAACTGCAAGGGCGACATGATCACCAAGGGCATGGCATGATAAAGGCTGCCGAACCAGGTACCGATCAACCCCATGTCGTGGTATACCGGCAACCAGCTGACAAAAACATCGCTCGAATCGGCACCCACCACTTTGCCCATCGCCCGAACATTAGCAAGCAGGTTGGCATGCGTCAGAGCTACCCCTTTGGGATTTCCGGTACTACCCGAGGTATATTGTAAAAAAGCGATATCCGTGCTCTGAGCCTCCCCTGTTGAGAGTGGCCCGGGGAGTTGCCTTAACTCATCAACCGTGACTACCGCTTGAATAGAAGGTACCTGAAGCCGAAGCAATTGCGAAAGCGGTTTGGCTTCCGGGACAGTGATCAGTATACGCACTTGAGAATTTTGCAAAATACGAGCATGACGCATTAAGTGATCTTCTATCTGTGAAGGCCGTGCAGGTGGGTAGATAGGAACCGGAATGGCTCTGGCAAGCAGTATCCCGAAAAAACTGTAGAAATAGTCATTACTGGTTGGCAGCATAATGGCCACACACTGACCGGGTTCAACATCTTGTTTCACCAGCCCAGATGCAATCCGCAGTGCTTCATCCCGCAATGCCCGATAGCTGATCTCGGTTAGCTGATCAGCATTCTGATAAACATAAAGATGCGGACGGTCCGGATGCGCCTTGACATGCCAGTCAAGAACTTGTTGAAGAGTTTCCATATGCTCAGGGACAGATTCAACGACCCCAAGCTTAATCTGTCGGATTATTTGTTCTGAGACTAAAGCCGTGCCCTGGCTCTCTGCGTTTAGCAGTTCCCGTAACAAATCCCGTGGTGTTTCTATCACTGCCAGCGTTTGATCGGGCAGGTTTACCTTAAAATGCAGTTCTATACGTTGGATCAACTCGGCACGGGCAAGGCTGTCAAACCCCAGATCACGGTCAAAATCACAATCGAGCTGAATCGGCTCAGGGGGTTCCTGCCCTTGCCGCAGTTCTTTAACTAGTTCTTTAATAACATTCAGTACTGATTGCGCTGTTTGCTCTGGCTCACGACCTAGCGGACTTTCGGAGTCGACCGGCATAGCACGTATCCTTACAGCTGTGGCTGACTGTTATTACAAGTATGTTCAAAGTATAGCTAAATTCAGCAACTTGTATGGGGCTGTTGCAAATAATCTGATGAGGCGGATCTAGTCAGTCATTGACTTAAAATTACGAGTAAATCACTTCAACATTGAATAAACGATTCATAAAGGCGGATCTCTCCCGCACAAGGATTTTACGTTCATCATGAATGAGCAATGTTCGAAGATAGATATCACCTCGCTTGCTGATACCCAACAACGTTTGCTTGCCTCCGCTAGAATGCTGTCAGGGTACCAAACCTAGCCATGCGAACATGTGCCGAGCATTCTTAAAAACATGGGGATTTGGAACAGCGGAAATCATTGCGGTTGCTGTTAATTCCCCCACTCTGGGGATTTTCATCATGCGCTGGCAGGCTTCATTCTGACGACAGATCTGCTCTGACCTTTGATGCTCCCGTTGGAATCGCGATCCCATACTCCAAATTGAGTCCTCTAATCTCATTAATCAGTGCTGTTCTATTTTTAACTAATCGGCTTCTAATCCGATGCAGAGACTGTATATCTTGTTGTTTAACTTGCTTGATAGGAACAAAATGCATTGACGGTCTACTGGCTGCTTCGGTGATGGCTTCGGCATCATTCGCATCATTTTTGTTTGTTTTAACAAATGGCTTTACGAACTGAGGACTAATGAGTTTCACTGCATGCCCTGACCATAGGAAGACGCGGGCCCAATAGTTGGCACCTCCACAAGACTCCATGCAGTTGAAACATATTCTTGGCAAGATCAATACCCAGTAAGTTAATGATCATCATTTCATTAAACCCATAAAAGCAAAGCCAGCCCATACATTTGTCACACAAAACGATCTATCATAATAACGAATAAAATTAGGGTTTACTCGAGTGCCGTACTGGCATGTTATTGATGATGGAGTAACAATAATGCGTCAGTTAATCAAAAATGCGACGGTAATTGATGGGCGTGGTAGTAATGCTTTTAAAAGCGATATATTAATTAATAATCAAGTCATTACTGATATTTCCCCTTTCATCACAACAGCGGTTGATCACGTCATCGATGCTGATGGTGCTTTTGTGACTCCGGGATTTATTGACGTTCATAGCCACACCGATCTAGCAACGTTTTTACCACAAGGGTTTAAGCCAAAAACAATGCAAGGCATCACCACCGAACTTGTTGGCCTCTGTGGTCTTGGTGTATCACCGTTGCCAAAGGAACTGCAAGCTGAACACAGAAAACGTCTAATCATAGGTAATCCAACGATCGATTGGGGCTGGGACGATTTTCCCAGTTATACATCTGCCCTTGAGCAGCAGGGATTAGAAGTTAACGTATCCGCCTTCTTACCGCATGGCTTACTGCGTTATCAGATCTGTGGTAACAGCAGCATACCGATGAACAAAAATCAGCGACTAAAATTGGCTCAATTAACAGATGAAGCCCTAGGCGCTGGAGCCAGAGGAGTCAGTCTGGGGCTGATCTATCATCCTGCTCTATTTAGTGATCGCGATGAACTATTAACCGTCGCTCAGGTTGCAGCGAAACATCAGAAACCAATTGTTGTACACATGCGCAGTGAAAGTGATCAGATTCTTGAAGCACTACAAGAGATGATCGCATTATCTGAACAAGCTGGTTGCCAGTTGCATGTTTCCCACCTGAAGCTAATTGGCCGGCGTAATGCGAAAAAATTACCATCCTTACTATCATTGATCGAACGTTATCAGATCTCCTTCGACCAATATCCTTACCATTACGGAAGTACAACGCTATTTTCTATATTGCCTCCGGCCCTGATACGCGCCTACGCACCGGATGAATTGATGAATAAGTTACATACCTCCGCCGTCAGACGACAAGTCCATGACTGGCTTTCTGAACGTATTTTATCTCAGGCAAGCGAACCTTGGGATAACCTACCCGCGTTAGTCGGTTGGGAAAATATTCTTATTTGCGAAGTTGAAAGCCAAGAAGCTCAGAAATGGATAGGGAGCTCTATTGCTGAATGTGCACAACAAACTGATCAGCATCCCGTCGATTTTGCGTTAGATCTTCTCATCCGTGAGCAGGGTAATGTCCGGATGATTGATTATTTTATGGATGAGGCACTTGTTGAGCAGATCCTTCAGCACCCACAGGGGATGGTTGGCTCAGACACCCTACTCGGAGGCAGGCTTCACCCGAGAGTCAGTGGCACGTTCCCACGGATCATTAACCAATTTGTCACTCAACGCAAATTACTGTCACTTGAGCAGGCGATTCATAAAATGACGGCGTTAAGTGCAGAGACATTTTCACTTCACAAGCGGGGAAAATTAGCACCAGGCTATTATGCCGATATTGCTATGTTTGGCGCTGATTTCTGTGATCATGCAACGATAGAGCAACCAGAGAGGTATGCAACCGGTCTGCACAATTTATGGGTAAACGGTCAGCAAAAAGTCGCTCAGGGAAAATATCTGAGCACACGTTCAGGTCAACTTTTATTAGCAAAAAACGGTAATAACGGTATTTAGATAAAACACGTTATTACCGCTTTATTTTCACTGTCGCGTTTTTAGTTCACTTTACAGCTATGCCGTCGCCATTTTTTGTTGACGTGCTTTGACTTTCTTTTGGGCTAACGCGACACCACTTAATACCATCACCCCACCAATATAATGGTAAGACTCTAACTGCTCATTCAATACTACGCTTGCGATAAGCGCAGTAATTACTGGCATCAAGTTCATGAACATTGCAGTACGATCTGCACCTAAACGCTGAATACCTAACAACCAGCACCAAGGGGCAATTAATGAACCCAGCATTGCTGCATACATCACTAATGGAAATGCTTCTGCAGTAATCGCCATGCGCTCACTGTTTAAAAACATTGGAAACAGCATGATGACAGCGAGAACACCTTGTACATACACTGATTGCCAATTTGTGAGTGGCATCTGCCAGCGTTTCAATAAAACACAATAAAGTGCATAAACAAAAGCGGCGAGCAATAACAAACCATCACCTTGGGTGATTCCTTGCGCAGCTAATTGATTAAGATTACCGTGGCTTAGCATCAACACCAGCCCACCCAGTGACAATATTGCCCCAACAATGGCAAGCGGCGATAAGCGTTGACTAAGTAATGGCACACTTAAAAACATACTGATCAACGGCACTAGCGATATGATTAATGCCATATTTGTCGCTGTTGTTGTCGCGGCGGCAAAATAGCCCAAAGACTGGTTTAACACCATGCCTAACAACGACAAAAATGCTAATTTTGGTAAGTACGGTTTAATCGTTTTGCGATGCTGCCAAATAGATTTTGCTAAAAATGGAGTCAGCACCAGCATGGCAAAAAACCATCGATAGAATGCGATCGCTCCTGGATCAATCACGCTAAAAGAAAGTTTGTTTACTATGGCATTCCCTGCCCAGATAGAAACGGTTAATAAGGGAAGTAGGTAGAACATTGATTGCCTTTATGTATAAGTTCGTTTTTTATCGGGATAACATCTTTTTCTTAGGTGCATTCTGACACGTCACTAAAGATATAAATATCTGCAATCAGACATATAGACTCTATTGTCAGACATTGACTATTTCAGCGGCATAAAATGATTTATCCCATTGAATTACAATGAACATAAACAAAATAAGGCTTTGATTTTAAATACAAAAAATAAATATTTCATTTAATAACTGAGTCTTTCCTAATAAGAAACAGTGTAAAAACTGTGAGGCATGACCATGACATATGGTTGATTTCTGACCACACACAATGTAGCGTGGTCAGACCAGAGTGCCATTTGGAAAAGGAATTTTCAATGCGTAAAAATCTTAAAACTTATCGTCGAATAACCAAGCTACCATTCGGACAACATTTATTTACTTTCATTGTTTGCCGTATGGCGCCTTATTTTTCTTCCATAAAACCCTTAGTCACCGATCTAAAACCTGGCTATTCAAGCGTAAGTATTAAGAAGCGTAGAAGAGTGCAAAATCACATTAAAACAGTACATGCTATTGCTATGTGTAATATGGCAGAGCTCGCGGCAGGAATGATGACCGATGTTTCTGTGCCAGTTAAGAGCCGCTGGTTGCCAACAGGCATGTCTGTTCAATACCTTAAAAAAGCAAAAACAGATTTAGTTGCTGTGGCTGACGGGGGAAATATTGATTGGGATACTGATGGGGATAAATTAGTACCTGTAAGTGTGACTGATACTGAAGGTAATATCGTGTTTTCAGCAGAAATTACGATGAACGTACGCTTTACATAATTACCTGATCATCTTCTTCCTTTAAGGGGTAAATTTGGTATGGGTTATTACCAACACAACCCATACCAAAGCATGATCACTTATGTTTTTCTTGAGTTTCGCTATCGCAAAAAAGCGTTCTTGTTAAACGAGCTAGGTTATACGCATCAACATAACCTGAATGCTGTCGACCTTCCCACTCAAGACCTGCGATTTCCATAGCAGCACGTTGACCGCAACGCTTCTTTTTCACGTGACGCTGTAACCGAAAAATCATTGCTAAATTTATGTACTCAGTAAAAGGGACTTTTAAACCTTTCGCTGCACACTCAGCATGTAAAATACGATCGTCGTGTCCCCATGCCCCATAAATTTTATGTTTACCACCAAATTTAGACTCGATAGAGCGTAAGATTTCAGCTAAAGGCTTACCATTTTTATGAATAACCTGCGGTTTAATACCAGTTAACTCGGTACAAAACTCAGAGATTTCATCATGCTCAGGTTTTACATAATGTTGAGTTCGTCGCACGATCTCACCAGTATCTAAATCCAATTCCGCTAACCCAATTTCAATGATTTCACCGGTTTTTGGATCCCGGCCATCATTCCAACAACACATTTCGAGGTCAAAACAGACAATTCGATTAAAATTCATTACTTTTCCGAGCACAACGCTAAAACTGGGCAGGAAGGATACCATTTAGAGCGCTGTTCGCCAAAGCGAGTGAATAGAAAAAAACAGTCAGCCCAAAGAACGACTAGAGTAAGTAATAGCGGCTCTCAATGCTTCCCGCCTTGTTTTGTGAAAAGGATCATTTGCATAGCGCCTATGATAGATCATATATAACTTCACTGGTTTTATCGCAAAAGGATATTTATGAATTCGAAGGTTTAGCTTAGGAGCTAATTTTTCTGCAATTGAACGAGGAGAAGAAGCTATATAATCGCTTTCGGAAGATAAGATTAACATACTGGATAATGAGCCAGTTTCAATTTTCACTTTACGCGGCTCAACGGGCTTTTCAGATAGATTATTAATGGTATTTGTATTGTTTCGAGTGATTTTTACTGCTATATGCTCTTCTGCAAAATATTCTTCTAGCGTAATTTGAGATTGAATTCTAGGGTGATCTAACCTTGTTAAACATGTAGGTTCTTCTTGATGAAACTCTTCCACAATAAGTGAATGCTGCTTGCTAGACATTACATCGATAACTAAATCGACTTTTTGAGTGAAGAGATCATCAAAGATAGCTTTTTCTTCCAAGGGTGTTTCACTTAGCTTTATATTTTCTACATGACAAACTAGATGCAATACCACTTCGCTACAATAGACATTAAGATACTCTTGTTGTTGACCAATCGTTTCTAATACCGTTATCGGAGATTCAATTTTGTTTGCCAACGCTACAGCAGCACCAGTCGGTGAGATACCTCGCCCCTCTCTAACAAATAGAGGTTTACCTATTACACTTTCTAATCTTTTTAGCGCAGCACTCACCGCTGGCTGTGATACATCTAACTCTTCTGCTGCAATAGTAATTGAAATGTGCTTATAGACAGCCAAAAATGTTGTTAGTAAATTTAGATCCATGTTCACCTACATCTCTGCGTGGCTAACTGTCATTACTTCAATCTGATTTTATTTAATTACAGTTGGCATTAAATTTTTTGTGACTTTGACTAGTTTAGTCCTTATTTGATTCAACGATTAGATTTGTTCCACCAGCCTATGTTCTAGTAATAAATATTCAAATTCCTTACCGACAAGCCCGCGATATCTAAAATAAACTCTAATTTATAAAGTAAAATAATTTCTTGAGTGTTCAATCTCATTATTTTCAATAGAGCTGATTTAGGTTTTTAATTTCTAGTATTAATTGGAAGCAGTTTTGCACCGATACATGCAAAATATTGCTAAATATTCTTTTTTAGGCATTATTTGTATAGCTATGCAGACACTGCATACTATAGATATTCCTCAAGGGCATACATATTAGCTAAATCAAACAGGCTACTTGCTTGTCTATCTGGCTGAAATCATTGTTCATATCTTTAATTTAAATATTTGGGGTAGATTAATTTTCCAATTCATCGGCTAGGTGAATTGAATGTTTGATTTTGACCAAGATTCTTCTATTAACACTCTAGTTTCTATTGTTAATAGAATTTTGAATGAAGCTTTGTATCTCAAAATAACTGAAATGCATTTAAGCATTCCATTAAACGATATAGCTAGGAAAACAATTATGATAAGAAAAACCAATATTATAACGCTTGCTATACTAGCGTTAATGACAACTACAACGGCTAGTGCAGTAGAAATCAATGAGCCCGCAGGCTCTGCCATTAATATGCTAAGTAGCCTGCAAGATGTCAGCGCAGTAAATTACATTAACGCTGAATACTTGCTCGAGAATGATGCTATTCCACCTTCATTAACCGAGATAAAGACGCAAGTTTTGAATGAGGAAAAACGCTATTTTATAGACTTTAGTCATATTGATAATGAAGAAGATAAAAATAGTGTAAAAGATAAAATACGTCAAAGTATCGGGGTCTTTTTATCTGGTGATATGATCATCATTAGCCCATATAAAGGCGAGTTGATGTTTTCTCAGCTTGACGGAGTAGATGATCCAAATATCACTCTGTTAGAAGCTAAGCCCAAGCGATCATCACGAACAAAACGCAGTGCGCCTTTACTTTCAAATCAAGATAACACTATTCCAAATGTGGCTTTTTACCTCAATGCCAGACGTCAAATCTCTGACCAAGAGTGCAACCTGACATGGAATACATTTGATGGCCCGAAGCAAAGTTATCGTAGTTGTAGAAATGCCAATATATCTCTAATTTATAAAGTAAACCTTCAACGATCTCTGCGATTCGGGACTCAAGGTTCTGCAACGCCAGATGCCAAAATTGTTCGAATTGGTATCGATGATTCAACTCAAGGGACAGGTATTCAGCTAAACGATAAGCTTGCACCTCGATATTTAGTAACTCGCGGTATTCCATGGCCAGAAGGTGGGAATGAAGCGGAATTTGTTACGACAGCTATAGCAAGAAATTATGAGTTTAATTTCGACGCCTCTAATAATAAAGCGAATATATTAAGAACAGTACCGACCTCAAACCTCAATGCAAATTACAGCCAAAAAGAAGTATCAACATTTAATTTTGGTATTAGCGGTGGTGTTGAGGTTAACAAAGATGGCCCTAAAGCTAAGTTAGATGCCAATGCGAGTTGGAGTGAATCTAAATGGTTGTCATTCGATACACGCGATTATCGGGTTGAACGAAGTTCTAAAGGTGCAAAACATGTTGCATTTAAATGGGCAAGGCAACAACACCCAACTGCTGAGTCTATCAGAAACGTGAAAACTCACGGTATTTCAGCTCGTTTGAGGATACCAGCAGACCTAAGTCGTATTAATCCAATTGGTTACGCAAGTTTTACACCTAAAATGGAAGTGATCTACAAAGCATCACCAACGGAAACAGGGACAACAACCTTATCCGTAGATTCTGCTGTTGATATTACTGGCTTTAGATATCGTTCAAGTGTGACTGGTTTCTTTGGTGTCCGCACTTATTACTCTAAAGACAGTGATAACCAAGTTAAACGTATCAGCAAGAAAGTGAGCTTTGTGGTTGATTGGGATCATCCTGTATTTACTGGTGGTCGTCCGGTCAACTTACAGCTGGCAAGCTTTAATAACAAATGTATAGCGGGTGATTACCAACAAAACCTAGTAACCAAAACGTGTGATGAAGATAATTTCCAGCAAGCTTTCATTTATAACAAATTAGGACAGTTTGTTAGCGCACAAAATACTAAGCTATGTTTAGACGGTGAAAACCTGAATCAACTTCAAGCTTGTGGTTTAAATCTATCTCAACGTTGGCAATGGAAAGAAGGAACTAATCAACTTAACAATTTGTTTACTAAGGAATACTTAGGACACAATAAAGTAACTGGTGAGCTGGAACTTGTTGCAGACCAGAGCAGTGGTATTAGTATTGACCTGTACTCTTCATACGTTAATGTATTTAAACAATCATCAGTACAAAAGAACTAACTACCCATTACCAATCTCGATAAGTAATGGGGTTAACAGCAGCAACTAACGGTCTGCTAGTTTTACCATCATAGGCATAGACAGGTATATTCCTGTCTATGCCTCCTGACAAACCACTCAAAGCCCGTTTAAAAAAGTGATGACTGATAAGTAGAGGAAGACCTATCAGTCATTGAGGTTTAGTCCTTGCTCAAGATGACTTACGAATCATGTTCCTGTTTTACAAATAATGATAAATCACCACTGCTAGGTGCTAAGGTATCTACTTGCATCTGGTCCGTTCTAATCATTAAACGTTCGTAAGGTTGGTGAATATCAGTCATAGACACGACTAATGTGCACAATAAAGCGATCGCTAAATACTTCATTTGAGTACCTCTGTATTAGGGAAGAACTGGGTCCAAATACCAAAATGTACACCGTTATGAGTCGCGACTTGTTCGCCCATTATGTTGACCAGTCTTATGACATCACCATCGGTAGAAATTTGCAGAACATCATCATTTAGTTCGAAGACAAAGCCGTCATTCGCACGTGCAAAGTCAGGGGCGATAGCAATTTGTTGGGTACCATTATCGTATCCTATAACCTCTAATTTAGGGTTAAGACGTGAATCTGCAAGGTTCAATGTGTCGAACATGAAATTGGGATTATCAATGTCACGCTGCTCCTGTAACGGTTTCTCGAATAGACCTAACAAAATGCTATCAATCAAACGCTCCATACCATAGATGTATACCTTCGCATCAGGGTACATTGTTTTTGCTTTTTCCCAATCCATTTGAGTATTGGGATGAACCGTGGTCGTGTGATCGGTAAACTCAGACTGCATGGTAATCTGTTGGATAGCCGTACCGTTATTTACATCTTTAAAAATAAGGTTGTTATGCGCTTGGCCTAATACCTGCAAATCAGAAGTACCGAGACCATAGTCAGTTTCAACGACCATGGGGAGATTAGAAAGACCACAGTAAGTAATTGCATAGCCTGTTCCTTCCGATTCCCAACCTGCTACGTGAGGCACTTGAAGGTGGTAACGAGGAAAGATACGAATTTCACCATTAATCTCGGTTACATATACTCGCGAATCTTCCTCGGGGATGAACATGTTCGCATCCTCCACAGAATAGTATTTAGCGTTTAATTGCTCTGTCGGGAATGCGGTAGGCATAGCATAAGACTGTGCCCAAAAAGTCACGCCGATACCAATAGATGCTAAACACATCCATAGTGAATTCCAGAACTTTCCACGAATGTTCGCAATCCAAAGAATAATTAATGCAACAATTTGTCCGGCCCAAAATAAAGGCATATAGCGGAAGTAGCCCAATAACCAGTCTCTTGGCACACCAATAACTTGGCCAGGTTCTGTCATCAAGACAACACAAGAAATAGCAAATACCGCGAGTGTTAATGCATACAAATTAAATATAGTTTTCATACAAATATCCTAAGTGTGCCTACTTGTAACCCGTTAGTGTTAAACAGGCACTGAAGAGTGAGTAGCTCACTACGATTTTTCAGTACGGTAGGTGGTGGGCGTCTTTGTTGTTTGTATTAAAACACTGGGTGGCAGCGGAATACATAAGGCTATCAATGGTTGATATATAAACCGTAGTTATGTTTCACAACACTAATTAGATCATGTTCTTTAACCTTCACTTCAGCAGCCAACCCAAGTAAAAATTTTCCATCATCTATTCATTCCCCTTTAAGTTGCTATGAATGCTTAAGAGGATTATGTTAGTTGAAATCCATATACCTCTTTTATTAATAAGGCGATGTTTGATGTCTAAAATTTATCGACCATTGTTTGATGATGATAATCCACCTGGCGATATTTTTTTTGGTCATGAAGTTTTTCTGCCTAATACGACAACGCAAAAACACAGGCACTCTTGGGGGCAGTTGCAACTAATTAATGGCGGAATATTAGAGCTACACGCTGAAGGTAAACATTTTTTATCGCCTTCAGAGTATGCGGTTTGGGTACCAGCTGGTATTGAACACGAAAGCCATATGCGTCGTAGCATGAACTATTGCTCGATGAATATTATACAGCCACTTGCGATTCGATTACCTAACTACGCCTGCCTATTAGAAGTAGATCCAATCGTCAGTGCGATAATTAATAGCCTGCGTGAGCGCCGTGTCGCTGTTCCTAAAACCCCCGAAGACCATCGTTTAGTTCGCGTATTATTGGATCAAGTAATCAATGCTAAAGAACATCAGCAATTCCTACCAACCAGTGACGACAGGTTACTCAAACCTATTCTGATAGAACTAGAGAAAAATCCAACCAATAATAAAACGCTCGCAGAATGGGCAGAAACCATTCACACAACAGAACGCACCTTGGCAAGACACTGCCAAGATAAACTCGGGATGAGTTTTACAGAATGGCGACAACGCCGTAAGTATGTTTATTCATTACATTTACTGCGTAAAGGGTTATCCATAAAAGAAATAGCCTTAACACTCGGCTATCACCAAGCGTCACCCTTTATTACTCTATTTAAGAAACACGCCAACTGTACGCCAGAACAATATCGCCAGCGATTAGGCATTAATCAGGCATAATCCCCTGTTACATTGATTCGCAGGTAACCGTTGTCCGATACTCTATTCTTGCTGAACGAATAGGGCATTAACGGAAGCATGATCAAGAGTAAAATTAAAAAGATATTGGCAGAGCATCGTGTACAAAAAATACTTCAACAATGTAGTTTTAGGTGAAATATAAGTTTTCAAAAATGCAGGAAATAGAATTCGACCAATCGGATAAAAGTCAAACAAATCAATATATATGGTGGAATTTTAGTCTTAACATGATTGTGCGGAACAGTTAGATTACGCTCTATTATTGATAGTAATCATACTCTTCGTTTTTGTGATGTGAACTTGCTTGAAATCGCTATGTCTTACAAACGGTACTTCATCTTGCTTGTGAGTAATTTGAAGCAACGTTGACTCTCTATAAATAGAATTTATTTCTTTTGGTGATGACATGAAAAAAACGATTCCTCTAGCGCTGTTTTTACTTTCATTTGCGGGACTATCACAAGCTGCTACCGTTGATTACCTTCAGTCACGTAACGGTGTTGCCTATCAAGTAAATCAGGAGAAACCTTTCTCTGGCACATATGTACAAAAATACGAAAACGGTCAAAAAGCCATTGACGTAACCTTCAAAGATGGGAAAGAAAACGGTGTGGCTACTGAGTGGTATGCCAGTGGTGAAAAGCGTGGTGAAGCGCATTATCTTGACGGCAAAACAAACGGTTTGATGACTAAGTGGTATGAGAATGGTCAGAAATCGTTTGAGACGACCTACAAAAATGATATGAAAAACGGCGTAACAACAGAATGGTACCGTAATGGTCAGAAGTCTGAAGAAGCGACGTTTAAAAAAGGCAAAGAAAATGGCGTATCCACTGAATGGTACGTGAACGGCCAGAAACGTGAAGTGGCAAACTTCACCAATGGTAAGAACAGTGACGGTGTTATGACTGGCTGGTACGAAAACGGTAAGAAGGCCCCTTGAAGTTACATTCAAAGATGGTCAAGAAGTATCACGCCAGTATTGGACTGTTGATGCAGCCTAAACATGGCTTTATTGAAGCACTCTGATAATGCTCAATAATTCCATTTCCATAACGTCAGCTATCATAGCCAACCTCTTTATCAGGTTGGCTGTTTCCTTGGGGTTATTTACATTCACCTCTAGGGTTACTTTCGTCTTCTTGAAGGTAACGAATAGGCTTCGCGGGAGATCCGACACAGACACTGTTTGAAGGCAGATCTTTCACCACGACACTACCAGCCCCCACAACAACATTATCGCCAATGCTCACGCCGGGGCACACGGTAACATTGGCACCAAACCATACATCATTACCAATCGTAATCGCTTGAGCAAACTCATCCCCCCTCGCCCTTTCAACAGGATCAAGCGGATGACCTGCCGTTGAAATAACCACGCCAGGGGCTAGTAAACAGTTATCACCAATCGTAATAGGTGCAGCATCAAGAATGGTACAACCATGATTGATATAAAAACCGCTACCGACTTTAATGTTGTAACCATAATCACAGTTAAAGGGGGATTCAATCCATGCGTCACTGTTATAGCCAAGTAGCTCATTAATCAAACCCTGTCGAACATCTTTCTGAGTCGGACAGGTTTGATTGATCTTAAAACATAACCCTTTGGCGCTATGGCGTTCGGCGGTTAGCTCTTCATCCCACGCTTGATATATTAAACCAGATAACATCTTTTCTTTTTCTGTCATTACCATTCCATTAAGCAATCTTTATAGTCGATATTATGCGAAATTGTATGGAGTAACTAATAAAAAGTCATTCACGAGATAAAAGGTAAAATCAGTTTTTCAGCCATGATCACACTTGGTAGGAGTGATGAATCACCCAAAGAAATGGTCTTCAGTATTAATATACTCAGCGCAAATTTCCCCTCGATTTAATTAACACTTGTATCACCACGCAACACAACAAACACTGGCTAAAATTACGTTTTAATTTGCGAATAGAACATCACTAATTCTGCGATAGTTTTTGCATGGAGTTTCTTCATCAAACTAGAACGGTGCACTTCAACCGTACGTACAGCAATACATAATTCATCGGATATTTGTTGGTTTTTATAACCTTTGACTAATAAACGTAAAAGGTCTTGCTCGCGAGTCGTTAATGTTTCAAACGCTTTGTGTAATAACAGTTGGCTTTGATTGTGTAAGGATTTTTTTTCAGCATGATGAATCGCAGCCACTAGTTTTTCACCATCAACCGGCTTTTGGAAGAAATCAATCGCACCATGTTTAAGTGCTTCAACAGCCATAGGCACATCACCATGACCAGTCAAAAAAATAACCACGAGGGGGCTGTTTTTATCTTTTAATAGCCGATGAACTTGCTGTCCCATCATGATTGGCATTCGAATGTCTAACACCACGCAACCGGCTTGTTCAATATTCGCTTGATCAAGAAACGTTACACCATCAGCGTAACTTTCAACGCTAAAATCATACCCCTCAAGCATGAAGGCTAATGAATCACGTACTGATTCATCATCATCAACAACAAAGACTGGTAATGGCACGTGTAGTTTCCTTCTTTAATTTTCGGTATTAGCGATATAAGGCAAACGCACTTCAATACGACAGCCATGAGGATTATTAGCGGTCATCGCCAATGTACCGTGATGATCTTCAACCACATCACGGCAAATAGCTAAACCCAAACCTAACCCCTCTTCTTTTGTGGTAAAGAAAGCACTCTGCAATAACGCAGCATCTGCTTCCAATCCAATACCATTATCCGTAACCACCAGCTTCATTTGTTTTTCTACTGGTAGGTATTCTGTATCAATCACTATTTGATACTTTTCTTGAGTATGCTGCTTCTGAAGGCTCTGCTTTTGATCATTCAGCACACAAGCATCCATCGCATTTTTGACTAGGTTCAACAGTAATTGCTGGAAGCCAATAGGGTCAAGATAGACAGGCACAGCTTGTCCGCTTTCTGTCATCGATAACGTAATTTGATGCTTAATTAAGTCATGATCTAGCAACATGACGGCATCGGTGATCAATGCCTGCACATTGCTGTATTGCTTGTTGATTGGCCGTTTTTTTATCAAGGATCGTAACCGCTGAACAATATCATCCGCCCTAATAACTTGTTGTTGGATTTTTTCTAATACCACTTTAAGATCATCAGCTGATGATCCTTTGTTTATTCGCACTAAACCACCTTGGCTATAGTTACGAATAGCAGATAACGGCTGGTTGATTTCATGGGCAATACTGCCGCCTAACTCGCCGACAATTGCCACTCTTTGGGCATGTTCTAGCATGGCATTCTTTTCTTTTAATCGATTTTGAGTCGCAATTAATAGCCGTTGATTGCGGCTAAAACGGTACTCCAGTAAAAAGTGATACAAATTGAGAACAACAACAAAGAGTAGAAACGTCCAACCCCATTGCTGATTACTCTTCAGCCAAGTTAATGCTTCTTGCCACCATGGCTTTTGTAACGGGTGAAGATCAAGATCTTGATACAACTTATCAATTTTTAATTGACTGATCGGTGCCGACCAACCTAATGAATTCGCAGCGATTGCCGCAGGATCTCGCTCTGGAAGATCCAACAATGCGCGTGCAATTTTCTTGGCTAAGGTTTCAGATGCTTTACCTGTTTTGGCAAAAGACCAATTAGGGTATAACGCAGTTGATACTTGGCAGCCAAAACCCACTGGCGCTTGGTTATCTAAAACTCGGTACTGACTAAAATCGATTAACCCTTCCTTTCCCATTGTTTCTAGTTGGCAAACAGGTAGTACCGCCGCTTCTACGTGTTTATCACGTAATTTGTACAAAATGGCATCGAGTGGAAAACCAATAAAATCAACTGTCGAGAAAAAACGATTCGGATCTAAGCTCAGTTGCTGCATATTTCGGCGTAAGGTTAAATAGCCGCCAAATGCACTATCAGATACCGCAGCCACTGGCTGGTTATCTAAATCAGTAAGCGTGAAATATGGGGAGTCGTTACGCACTACCAAAGCAGAACCTATTGCCAATGTCGTGCCACCTTGTTGCTGACTTCTTAACGTTGCCAACCAAGAAAGGGGATATTGACGCCCTAATCGAACAGACTGCCCAGGGTTGGTGATCACAAAATCGACCGTCTGAGTTTTTACCGCATCTGTCATTTGTTCAAGCGTATAGGGGTGTAATACAAATTCAGTACGGGGAATTTTACGTTCTAACCAATCCATGGTTGGCTGCCAACGGTTTAAAGCTTCTAAATTACCTCTAGTAGCTAAAATACCGACATCAACTTTTTGATTAATGGCACTATCGGCAGACTGGAGATCTTTCGCGAAAATAGTGTGAGGAAAAGCGATAGCAGCAAGAGTCACCACAGAATAGCCGATCACGTTAAGCCAATATCCACCAGCAACGCATGATCTTTGCTTCTTTTGGGGCTTCTTTTGGGGCTTCTTTTTTTGTGAGTCTCTTTTAAGGCTAGGCACTATCCAACACTTCATTTTGTTCATTTATCCACTTGATCATAATTGCCGATACGGGCTCTTTCTTGATTCATTATGACACTAACCTCACCAAGGATGATGCGAAGCGTGAGGAATAACACTGTTTTATCTTGTCTTAGATCAATCCTAAATAGGGTATGTGGAAAACCACAATAGGCGAAGAACCGTCGATTTACGACAATCACCTTGTCTCTCTACTAATGAGCAAGGTATGCAGTATGGATCCAAGTAAAAGACGATTGTTATCAGGCATTGGCGCAATAACCGCGGGTGCCGCATTAATTCCTGTCGTACAAGCAAGCAACGCCTCAACAGGCCACATTGTGGTGGGCAATAAATTTAAAAACAACGATCAACCTGACCGCAAAGGCATGAAAGGAAAACGCTATGCCATGGTGGTCGATTTGCGTAGGTGTGTCGGCTGCCAAGCTTGTACAGTCGGCTGTAGTATTGAAAACCAAGCGCCTATTGGCCAATTCCGCACCACCGTAAAGCAATATGAAGTTACCCTTGATGATGGTAGTACAGGCACGAAACAGGTGAAGTCTTTTATGCTGCCTCGTCTGTGTAACCATTGTGATAACCCACCCTGCGTCAAAGTCTGCCCAGTACAGGCCACTTACCAACGTGAAGACGGCATTGTCATGGTTGATAACAAGCGCTGTGTCGCCTGTGCCTATTGTGTACAGGCTTGTCCTTACGATGCTCGCTTCATCAATGAAGAAACCCTTACAGCCGATAAATGTACCTTTTGCGCCCATCGTTTAGAGCAAGGTTTACTGCCCGCTTGTGTGGAAACGTGTGTAGGTGGTGCGCGGATCATTGGGGATTTAAATAACCCAAGTAGCGAAATAAACCGACTGCTCGTTGAACATAAAGACGAAATAAAAGTATTGAAACCAGAAGAGAACACTAAACCGCATGTGTTCTATATCGGCTTGAACACTGAATTTAGCTCGTACATTGACGGTAAAGCGGCGATTTATGATCCCCAAGGAGAGAAGTAATGAACATCACTGAAATTCTTGTTCCTCCACAGGACATCGCTTGGTTGCCCTGGGCAGTACAGTACTTTTTCTATATTGGATCAGCTTACGCCGCCGCCATTTTATTTTGTATCGCATGTGTATTTAAACGCCACACGAGCCATGCATTACGTGCCGCCCTCGCACTTGTGTTAGCTATTTCAGCGGTTGTCGGTCCGTTAGCGTTAACTGCCGATCTTCATCAACCGGGACGGGCTTGGCACTTCTTTACCCATTTAACCTCATGGTCGTGGATGTCGAACGGATCATTATTCTTACCGATTTTTTCTGCTTTAGCGGTAATAGTGGCATGGCTGTATTTGCGTCCTGATATTCAACAACTCGAAAACAGCCCCTACCGCATCGTTAAACTCGCCAGTAAGTTAACCCTTGGAAATTGGACGGTACCATCAAACGCTTTTATCGCATTAACCGTATTGACCGCACTATCTGGTTTAACCATTGCGCTGTATACCGGCGCTGAAATTGCGGTAGTTCAAAGCCGTCCGTTATGGCATCAGTTAGCTTCACCATTACTGTGGTTTGTCACCGCTTTTCTAGGAGCGATTAGCTTAACCAGCATTATGTTGCTGCTCACAACCGAGCCGAGCCTCACAGCAAAACCAGCCCTCACTAACGGTGATAGTATTCTGCTTAAGCGCACCATATTATTAAGTGCCGTTTTAGCCTTGATTTTATTGCCTCTATGGGTAGTGAACAGTAATAGCTTAGCGTTACTTAACGATCCGCAATGGGTTACTCGTTTAACCGTGCTCACTATTTTATTTATTTGCTGTATTGCCCTTGCCATTCGTTTTACGGCACAGTGTTTTTCCACCAGAAAAATAGGCTTAGTCATTACCAGTACCATCACGTTAATCAGTTGTTGGTATCTTCGCTGGGTCACCATTATGGATGTACAAACCATCCCCCGTTACGATGCTGGCACTTATCCTTATGAGTTGCCAATGGGACCAGCAGGGCTATTGGGCATTGTCGCCATGGCAGGTTTGTGGATTGCACTCGCCGCGGTATTAAGCGAAGTCGTGCATCAAGCTAAAACTTCCCGAACTCTTTTATCTTCATCTGTTGCGCCGTCTGCGCACCACGTACTGTAGAGGGCAATATTATGGATAAGAAACGTCGTCAATTCATCAAATCTGGTCTGGCTGTCGGTGGTGTATCTGCATTTGCTGCAGGGTATTCTTCAACAGCCCAGCATATGGCTGAAGGCTTGGTAACAGGTACATCAGGTGTACCGACTAAAGATGCTCACTTTGGTAATTCACTGGAGCCTGAATACAAAGTTAATGAGAACGGTAATTTAATTTCAAACCCTAATCAGCGTGTTGCTCCTTCGATGTGTTTTGGTTGTTGGACGCTATGTGGTGTAAGAGTTCGTGTTGATAATAAAACGGATGAAATTTTACGGATCTCAGGTAATCCCTATCACCCGTTATCAAATGATCAACAAATTCCCTTTAACACCCCAGTCAAACAGGCGTATCTATCACTAACAGGTGAAGCCGGTTTAGCCGGGCGTTCGACTGCCTGCGCGCGTGGCAATGGCATGTTGGAAATACGTAACAGCCCATATCGTATTACCCAACCATTAAAGCGCGTTGGCAAGCGTGGTGAAGGGAAATGGGTTCCGATTAGCTATGAGCAATTACTCACAGAAGTGACTGAAGGGGGCGATCTCTTTAATGAAGGCCATGTTGATGGATTAAAAGCCATTCGCGACTTAACCACCCCAGTCGACCCCAATAACCCTGAATACGGCCCTAAAGCCAATCAATTATTAGTGACCAATGCGGGCAATGAAGGTCGGGATGATATTCTAAAACGCTTTGCCTTTAACAGCTTTGGTACGCGTAATTTTGGTCATCACGGTTCGTACTGTGGTTATGCCTTCCGTGCCGGTTCTGGCGCATTGATGAATGACTTAGATAAGTTCTCACACGTAAAGCCCGATCTGGATAATACTAAATTTGCATTGTTTATTGGGATGTCGCCAGCACAAGCAGGCAACCCCTTTAAACGCCAAGCAAGGCAGCTCGCCAATGCCCGCACCAATGGCAGTTTTGAATATGTCGTGGTTGCCCCCGCCCTGCCTGCATCATCAAGTTTAGCCGCAGGGTTAAACAATAACTGGCTACCGATCAAACCCGGTACCGACTCCGCCCTTGTGATGGGAATGATTCAGTGGATCATTGCCAACGAGCGTTACAACCGCACTTTTTTATCACAACCAAGCGCTCAAGCCATGCATGCAGCTGGTACGGCGCACTGGTGTAACGCGACACACTTGGTGATCAGTGATGAAAGTCATCCCCGCTTTGGTTCTTTCTTGCGTGCTTCCGACATGGGTATGCCTTATGAGGGTGAAGTGCGTTCAGAAACAGATGCTTATTTAATAATGGATGCAAAAACCAATACCCTGAGTATCAATACCCAAGAAAAACCTGCTCAATTATTTGTTGATACAGAAATGGAAACGACACAAGGCAGGGTACGGGTAAAATCATCCTTTCAGCATTTAAAAGAACAAGCCTTTAAATACGACATCGCATACTACAGCGAACAATGTGGGATCTCAGAAGACCAGATAGTAAGCATTGCTCAGCGCTTTACATCACACGGCACTAAAGCCGTTGTCGATACCCATGGCGGCAATATGCACAGCAACGGTTTCTACAACGCCTATACCATTCTGATGCTGAACGCGATGATCGGTAATATCAATCTAAAAGGCGGTGTAATGGCCAAGGCTGGTGGCTACCCAACATCCGCCAACGGGGCGCGTTATGATTTCACCACCTTCCCGGGTAAAGTCGGGCCTAAAGGCGTGTTTTTATCACGTAGTAAATTCCCTTACGAAAAAACCAGCGAATACAAACGAAAAATCGCGGCAGGCACATCGCCTTACCCTACTCGTGCGCCTTGGTATCCAATCTCTGCCCCGTTATTAACGGAACATTTATCAGCCGCAATCGATGGTTATCCTTACCGTTTAAAAGCGTGGATCAATCATATGGCTAACCCTTTATATGGTGTACCAGGCTTACAAGATCTTATTGGTGAAAAGCTCAAAGATCCGAAAGAGCTGCCATTAATTATCTCTGTCGATTCATTCATTAATGAAACAACCGCCCTTTCTGATTATATCGTGCCAGATACAGTCACCTATGAAAGCTGGGGAATGACCAGCCCATGGCATGGTGTTCCGACCAAAGCTGTAACAGCACGTTGGCCAATCGTGAAGCCTCTTACAGAAAAAACGGCCGATGGGCGCGCCATTAACTTAGAAAACTTTTTCATCGATATTGCCAAGCGTTTATCTTTAGGAGGCTTTGGTGACAATGCAATTAAAGATGCACAAGGTAATTGGCACGCTATTCATAATGCGGAAGATTTTTACCTACGATCGGCGGCTAATTTAGCGTATGTAGCGAAAGGCGTGCCCGCCGCCAGTGCGGAAGATATATACCTATCAGGATTAGAACGTTTATTGCCCGACATGCAACGGATTCTGACAGAAGAAGAACTGGGTAAAGTCGCCTTTATTCTTTCTCGTGGTGGGCGATTTGAAGATGCCTCTGAAAGTTATAACGGTAAATTCATGAAGTATCAGTGGAAAAAGCCGTTAGCAATTTGGAATGAAAAATTGGGTACGTCACGAAATACGCTATCGGGCCAGTTTTATTCTGGTTGCCCAACATGGTATCCACAAAAACTGGCTGATGGCACGCCCCTTCGTGAACAATATCCCGGACAAGAATGGCCATTTACTTTAACGAACTTCAAATCCAATATTCACAGTGCAGTTTCAAATTTATCACCGCGTTTAAATTCGATTAAGGGGGTAAACCCAGTGTATATACACCCGCAAGATGCACTGAAGTGGGAGTTAAATACAGGGGATCAATTCACGATTACCACCCCAAGTAATTCGACAGTAGCCATTGCGATGATTGTCGAAGGGGTACAACAAGGCACTCTCGGCATAGAGCATGGCTTTGGCCACAAAGAGCTAGGAGCAAGATCGCACACCATTGGTGATAAGGTTCAGCCAATTAATAAATATAACGCTGATGGCGTAAATATTAACGATATAGGCTTAACCGATCCAACACGAGAGGGGAAAGGGGTATTACTTGATTGGGTAGTCGGTGCAGCAGCAAGGCAGGCTCTTCCAGCTAAAATAGCAAAAATCTAAAAAGTATCTTTGGTACTATTTTGATTCGATAACACCCTGGCAAAAAAAAGCGAGCCATATACATGGCTCGCAAAAACTCATAATTTACATTTCAACAGAGAAGAACATTCAATATCTACCATCCATGACAGACTATTCAACATCCCGCAGCTCTTATTGAAAGGGACAAAGGTTATATCGCTAACCAGTTTGCCCTTTCTCTTCGGTAAAATGTCAGCCTAATGTCAAAATATTCACGTTGTTAATCAATCGCTTTCATTATTTGAAGGAGCCCCCCAAAGAGAAATAGACCGAACTCTCTTTGCCATCCGCTAGACCATAGCCTAAATAAACAGGCCCTATCGGAGAATCAATCCCGATGTAAACACTGCCCGCAGTAATCGCACTATTCCAACTAATGTCTGACTTATCATTCCACACACCACCTTGCTCTAATGATCCGCCAAGATAAATCGGGGTAGAGAAGATGCCAAAGTCATTATCGATCCAACGGTAACGATAAATAAGCGCACCAAAAGCACGGTAACGGCCATTTAATTCGTAGCGATGATATCCTGATAGATTGAACAATCCACCAAGGTCTTGAACATATATCGGCAGTAATTCATTCGAATCTGAACCACCCGTTTTCACTAGAGCCGATACTGTATGCCTATCGTACGAGAAAGGTTTCATCAGATTAATATCGTAATAAAATGTCTTATCATCTGCTTCGTTACTACCGACTTGACTGCTGGTTTGACTATGTCCGAATCGAGCATCAACCAGTAAACCAGCTGATGGGAAGTAATAACTATCAAGCGTATCGTGAGTCGCGGCAATATAAGGACCGTAAGCCGTGTATTTTTCTTTTGTGCCATCACTGTCTATTAATGTGACATCACCACGTTGCCCTTGATAACCCACCTTGAGTGCGCTCCACGGGCGTATATTCCAGCCAATCTCAGCAAATGTATTCACATCCTCATATTGAGTCTCGAAATTGAACAGCCCTGGTTCCAGCGTTGAAAATGAGTCGTTCCCTGCGGTAAATTTACGTATTTCGTTATTCCATCCCAGACCAAAAGCAGTGAAATACTCTTGTTTGTAATCAATAGGAAAGTAAAACTCAGTATTTACTTTTTTCCAGCTTCCTATTTCCCATTCCAGTTTCCATTCACCACCACGATCGGTTAAATCGGTATAAATGTACTGGGCGCCAAACGAAAAATCGGAACGATTGGTAAAGTCATCTTCAAATGAAAATTTAAAATTAAGGTAGCCAGGTCCCCACGACTTTTCTGTCACATCAAGATTCAGAACGTTCTCGTCACCTTTTTGATCAATAAAATACGTGATTCGAGAAAAGTTATCTTGCGCATGCAAACGCTCTACCGCTTTCTCAAGTTCTTCGGTCGAAATAACCCGATCAACAGGAAGATCCAATAAGGCCAACAATGCCTGATCCGACAACAAAGTATGATTATCCAACACAATGTTATCAATATAATATGCAGGTCGACTTGATAAACGGCTACGACGATCTTGTTTTGCTTTGATATAAGCAATGTAATCTTCTTCAGATAACTGATATGGCAGCAATTGTGGTAAAGAGGCTCGCGCAACATTTTTACCCGCTTGATAAGCTAATTCCATCTTATCGAAATCAGGTGCGGTCATAAACGCCACATCTGGCTGTAAATACACATCACCTTCTTTCATTAAGCTGATTTGATGATCTGTATTTGAATTTGTCATGAAAGTGGTTAGCTGAGAAATAATATTTAGCGCACTATTAAGATCACTTTCAGGTAATAGAGGGTCGCGTAAATCAACTGCAATAATAACATCAGCGCCAAGGCTTTTAGCCACATCCACGGGCATGTTATTCACTACCCCGCCATCAACTAATTGTTTGTTATTCCAAATAACAGGCTTTAACGCACCAGGTACTGTCATAGACGCTTGCATGGTCGTCGCAAGATGCCCAGAATCAAGTACAACAGGTTGAACTTTAGCAATATCTGTCGCAACACTACGATAAGGAATAGCCAGATCATCAAAGCTTTTTAATGTCGGTAGATTGTGGGTTAATGAGCGTAGTAACACCGCCATACCCTGCCCTTGAAATGCCCCCGGCTTGGATTTAAACTCGCCCTCAAGGGAAATACCGAGATCAGTATGCAGTTGGTAATCATCATTTTGTTGTTTACGGCGCAGTACTAAATCATTGCGCCCTACTCGCTCTTTATATCCCCCCTCCCAATCGGCTCCAAAGGTACGGTTTTTAACTTCTGTTGCATCTAATCCCATGGCATACATGCCGCCAACATACGCGCCCATGCTAGTACCAGTCACAATATCGACCGGAATTCGATTAGCCTCAAGTACTTCAATCACCCCAATATGCGCAGCACCTTTCGCGCCACCACCACTGAGCACTAACCCTATTTTTTTCCTATCATGGTTAGGCTCAACATCAGTGGTCACTTGGGCAAATGCCATTTGATTAAACGCCATAAGGCAAAAAATACTTCCTAGCATTCGATATTGCTTAAACAAAATACGTCCTTATACATCAGTAAAAAGTGCAATATCATTCTAGATAAGTAAATGGTCAAATAATTGCGCAGGAAAAATTGATAATAACAAGGCAGAAATTGAAATAACGAGTGGCTCTAATGATGAAATTTCTAACGATGCTATAAGTAATTTTAACTAGCAAGAATGCTCAAATACTTGTCTAGATTGGTATTACTATTCAACTACTAATTTACGGGGATTCAGCTAAAAGTAAACGTTAAAAAATATGTGTTTAGCGATTGTATGATTAAAAGAGAAAGGCTAACCAATAAAAATGGGAGACATCTTAGTGATGTCTCCCATTGGTATATTTACACATTTTTCCTGAGTAGCTTTAAAGCAAATTGTTCAAAATATTTACAGTGTAAATAGCTTAATGATAATTACTTTATTATCATTTAGACGCCACGAGCCACATCATCTAATGCTGCCAATACTTGTTCATTGACATGACCTTCATGAACAAGCTTACAAACCTTACGGCGTACTGCAAGACCAGAAATAAGACGCTCAATGGATAAGTGTCGTTCACCTTCTTGATTATTGTATAACTCAACCGTCTTACTCAGTGTTTCATAGCTAACGACTTCAGTACCCACATATAACCACTCAAGCTTCTGTAAGAACGCCTGACACTCTTCTGTGACAGTTGTCGCTGAATGACCAGTCATTGCAGATAATGCCGTTATACTGCGTTGTAGCGCCTCTGATGACGTATATTTGGATAAAACTATTGTTAATTCATCAGCATTAATTTCAACTAAGTGTTTTCTTAGCTTCACGCGGCGCCCTAAACGCCCCTTCGGTCTGCCTTCTTTTCGTTGAATAGGTTCAAATTCACCATCAATGATCTCGGATAACTGATCAAGCTGCTTTTTAGGCATGATCTCGTTACGAAGCGGGTTTGGCATTGTTGGTGCCATGTTCCGCTTCCCTTCATTGGTGGTTTTAGCTCGAGAATAACGGATCACTTCATCAGCATCACACTTAATATCGATTTGATAATCACAATAACGTTTAGTCACATCTTCAGGTTTGATGGTTAAGTGATAACCAAACAAATTAACCGCAAAGACATCAGCAGTCACCGTACCTTCAGCAAGTTTGCGTAATTCACGAATTAAATCAGACGAGAAACGGCGCCATTCAATATTACGTGCCAGTTTCTGATTTAACTCACTGAGCATCATTGAATCATTGGCACGACGTGACATACGACTACGGAAGAAGGTGTATAGCTGAAAGACTAAAGTATGCTGACGTAAGATTTCAGGTGGAAACAAGAAGAAATAATCACGCGTTAACAACTCATCGAAAAATGACGGTTCCCACACCAAAATATAAAGATTTGGCTTAATACGGATCTCGCCATCATCGCCTTCTTGTGGTGCTTCTTCTGATGCTGTGATTGTTCGCGCAATAAAACGGAAGCGATCACTTTTAAAGCCTTCTGGCATGTTGTCACTTAACCAACGGCCTGTGAGTTCATGCAGTTGAAAGTCTGTAAATTCTATGCGATCAATACTTTCACGAATCGAATCACGGGCTGGACCACTGTCTTTTTTACCACGAAGGGCAAGAATATCGGTAATATAGACTGGCGTTTTATTGCCCAAGGTGCGAGATTGGATCTCATAATCAGATAAGTGATGATCATGATATTGAACCGTTAGCGTAAATAACGCGAATAACGTCATCAGATCATCAACAGTCATGATCGACTTTGAAGATCGTGTTTCAATGATTGCTTTGGTACCACTGATCGCAACCATTGACTTTTGATAGCTTTTTTTAGTACGAGGTGGGGCTAACGCTTGATCAATGATCCCAGCCCAGCTGGTGGGTGAAACAACGATTTGATCCGCTTCATCAGGCATTGATGGTGGAGTACCTAACCCATATTCATTTAACAAACGTCGATTAACATGATTTTGCGCTAATGCTTTTGAGCGCTTTTGCTTATCTTTTTCTTTACTTTGTTCTGATAACAAGCTGCCAGTGCCAAGCTGAGATATCAGTAAAGCTGGATTAATGAAATGATGAAGCATGGTTTTACCAGCAAGGCCTTGTTCAAATCGAACAGGTTCTTGATTAAATAAACCAACATTTACAGCAGCTCTGAGCCTTTGTTGAATGGCTGCACGCGTTAATTGACCTTCTGTTGCTTCTACAAGTTCAGTGGTTGAAACCAATCCGTCTTTCGTCGATAGGCCTCGTAATGAGATCAAGTTTAATAATTCAATGATGCTTTTGGTCACACCCTTGAAATGTTGATACTGCGGTAACCAATCAACCAAAGCCGGCGGAATTGAAAATAAATGTCCATCTTTGTGAGATCGCGGATCGAGGATCAGGATTTTCTCAATTACTTTTTTATCGTTATTTGGAGCCGGTTTCATTTGTCATTAGCCGTAGAAGCATCATCTTTCCGAAAGAATAATCTAAAAAGATCCAGAAAGAAAGTTCTTTTTATTTAAAGATTTAAATACTGATCTTTATGTTTAAAGTGATCTATATGATTAACTGATCTAATGATCAGGTTGAAAATTTACACGTAACACATTGATTATAAGCAAATTAAAAAGTTAACACTTTGGAAGTATGATCATGGATCTTATGGAACAGTGATCAACAAAGCATTGAAAGCATGATCATTAAAGTTCTGGAAGTATGATCATTATAATCATGAAACCATGATCACTAGCGATTCGTAACGATGATCAAGATATATTTACAGCTTACCCCCAAGGTTATCCACAGGCTTTCGGCTAATTTAAACTTTTTTGATGAAAAGCCCCATTTTTTGGCACAGAAAGATGATCATGGAAACGCTTTTCAACCTACTTTTATCACTCGTAGTGTCTTTTCAATGGTTTTAGCGCTCTATTATGCTTAAATTGAAATTACACCAACCGTAAGATGTTACTGATTTTATATGTGTCCGACTATGGATTAATGATCAAGTGCTATTGTTTGCGTTTGAATTTCGATTTATTGCCATTTTAGCGTAATTTTTTTGCTTTGTTAGCGTCTGTGTTAACAACAAACCCCTTTTATAACCTACGTTCACCGTAAATTATCACCTGAGATACATGCTTCCGGCGGGATCCCTAAGTTTGATAGCTATTGTTTATCGCCCTTGATCATACTTCCGATCTTATTCGTATCATAGTTATTGAATTTACATTGTATATTTCATCTTCTCGCTCTTGATCATTGTTTCGATATAGCGCGCTTTTAACCAGAACGATGATCAAGTCATTGCCAATTCAATCGTATGTCTTCTTAAAGTACTGCAATACTGACTTAGTCCCCTACCTTCTGTATTTCGTCGGTTTAGAACCAAGATTAGCTAAGTTGTATGTTTTTATCTGATTTCATATTTAAAATGAGGCTGAAATTATTGAAATTACACTAGCCGTAGTTTAGGCGTAATTTATCACGCTTCCGGTAGCAAGTTTTATATTCTCTTTTTCTTCTTCAAGAATGATTTACAATGTAAAAAGGTGACGCTGTAACAGTTTTAATATTTGATGTTTACTGTGTGATTATCAGTAAACATCAAGCAATTATTTATCTTAAAATTTAGCTTTATTGCATTAACGGAGTTTTTTACTTGAGATTAACATCACATCCATATGTTCAGCTTTTTATTGTTCTAGTTTTGCTTTGCTGTACAATGGATTGCAGTCAACAGTAATGGCGAATAATAAAAATGAATAGGGAAAAAACGATACAGAATTTGCTCAATATTGCTGAGCAAACAAAACAGGTTCAAGCTGATCGAATTGAGATCGTATTAGAAGAACGCCGTGATGAACACTTCCCTCCAATGTCAAAAGCATTGATGGAAACACGTTCTGGATTAACGCGCAGAAAGCTTGATGATGCAATTTCTCGTATGGAAGCGACGGGGCATCAATTTACAAAAAATAATGCTAATCATTATTCAATTACGCTAGATGAAGCGCATAAGTTAATGAAGGCAGCTAAAAAACCTGCTTTTCATGAACGTGAAGGTGCGGGAAGAAAGCCTTGGGTTGTTAACGTCCAAAACCAAAAAGGCGGTACTGGTAAATCAATGACTGCCGTTCATATTGCGGCTTGTTTGGCACTTGACCTTGATAAGCGTTACCGTATTTGTTTAATTGACCTCGATCCACAGGGATCATTACGTCTATTTCTGAACCCATTAATCAGTGTTGGCAAGCAAGATACCATTTATTCTGCCGTCGATGTAATGCTTGGAAATGTGCCAGAAGGTCAAGAAATGGATAGAGATTTCTTGATGGATAACGTGGTTTTGCCTACTCAATATCCTAACTTAAAGACGATTGCAGCCTTCCCAGAAGATGCGATGTTTAATGCGGATGCATGGCAAGATCTGGCGGTAAATCAAGACTTAGATATCGTTCGTTTGTTAAAAGAGCGCATGCTCGATCCTATTGCTGACGAATTCGATATCATCATGATTGATACTGGCCCACACATTGATCCACTTGTTTGGAATGCGATGTATGCATCAAATGCGCTGATTATTCCGTGTGCGGCTAAACGTCTTGATTGGGCTTCAACCGTTAACTTTTTCCAGCATTTACCGACTGTATATGAAATGTTTCCGGAAGAATGGCATGGCCTTGAGTTTATTCGACTTATGCCAACAATGTTTGAAGATGATAATAAAAAGCAAGTATCGGTATTAACCGAGATGAATTACCTGCTACAAGAGCAAGTAATGATGGCGACAGTTCCTCGTAGCCGTGCTTTTGAAACATGTGCTGATACGTATAGTACTGTTTTTGATCTAACAGCTGCTGAGTTTGAAGGGGGTAAGAAAACTCTTTCAACAGCACAAGATGCAATTCAGCGTGTTGGTCTGGAATTAGAGCGAGTGATGCATAGTCACTGGGCAAATTTAAACCAGGAGTAACATAACAGATGGCGATTAAAACCAAAGATCTTAATGCTCGTCTGTTTGGTAAAGCGGATAAACGCCGTGCAACCAATGTGACAGAAGCACAAACAGCAGCAAAAGATAAAGCCGCTGTTATTGAACTTGCAATTGCAGGTGAAGAAACGGTTGCTTTTGAGCTGATTAAAATTAATGCCGCAGAAGTAAAAACGAAAACCCAGGTTTTTTCACAAAATGCACGTGAACAAGCGTTTTTAACTGAGCATGCTCTAGCCGACATTCTTACCACATTAAAAGATCGTGGTCAGCAGTATCCTGCTGTTGGTCGTTGGCTAGAAGATGGCAAAATTGAAGTACTCGACGGTAGCCGTCGTCGTATGTCATGTATTTTAGCTGATAAAGACTTTCTGATTTATGTCGCAAAAGGCATTAATACAGAACATGCTAAATTTCTATCTGATGTCGCAAATGCACATAAACCCTTGTCATTATTTGAACGTGGCAAAGAGATGCAAGCCCTGCTTGATAGTGGCAAAGTTACGGATCAAAAAGAGCTCGCCAAATATTGTCAGTGCAGTGAAGCATTAGTCAGTGGTGCATTGAAAGCGGCAAGTTTACCAATGGAATTGCTAATGGCATATCCAAGTGTTGGTGAATTAGGTCGACCAACAATTGTTAAATTACATCGTATTTACTTTGGCCTTGCAGGGCAACAGCAGCAGCAGTTAATTGAACAATTAACGTCAGCTGACAGTGCGATGTGGAAGCGAATTGATGCGCAGGGCATTACTAGAATTACGCGAGAAGTCACGATTCAACTTGAGCAAATGGGGGACTCACTGCAGCCCAAGCTTTTAGTTGAAAAGGCCAAAGCGCAAGAATTGGTTAAAGGAAAAGTGACTTTTACTCGAGATGGTGACAAGCTTCAGCTTAAACTAAAAAAAATGAGTGATCGCCAAGTCGAAGATATTTTGGCTTATTTAAACGATTATTTAAAATAAGTTTTTTTGATTTTTTATTTAAAGGCCACGTCAGTCGACGTGGCTTTTTTATATCTGGTATTTAACTAGATCAGATAGCGGTCTAGCTTGGGTATATCATCGGGTGCTATGATCAGTAGGTTGTTGTTTTATGAGTATCACTATGTCTGATTTATTACCTTTTTCATCCCAATTAATAGCTCAAGCAAAGAACGCTAATTGCCGTCATTTAGTGGTATTAGCGGGTGACCTAGCGTGGGGAACTGAATTTGCTAATTCCTTTACTTCTGGTTATCCAAGCTATTTTTGGGCTGGGGAGAATGCGCCTGAAAACGCCGACTCATTATCGATTAAAAAAGCAAAAAAGCTCTTAGGACAAGAAACGCATTGTTTAGTATTTAATGCGCATAACGGCTTTGACGCTGATGCATTTGGCGCACTTTCTGGCACTGTTATTGGTGGGGGCTTATTACTGCTATTAGTTCCGAGTGGCTGGTTTGATGATACGCAAACACAATTGCCTTTTATTCAGCGCTTAGTTCGATTGTTATCTCAACCTGATGTTTTGCTGATTCAGCAGTCAGAGACTTGCCTTCCAGATCTTCCTCCTTCTGATTTCGCTAGAAATGATTACCAAGATTTACGCTTCAATTGTTTAACTCAAGAGCAAACGTTAGCTGTTGAAGCGATTAAAAAAGTGGTGACTGGACATAGAAAACGTCCTCTTGTTTTAACTGCTGATCGAGGCCGAGGGAAATCGTCTGCGTTAGGTATCGCTGCAGCAAGTTTAATGACGGAACGTAGAATTCGTATTGCGGTGACATCGCCAAGTTTTGCGAATGTGAATACTTTATTTACAAGAGCCGCAAACGCATTAGGTATCGATTATAATCAACAAAAAAGTCTATCGTTCGAATCGAGTGACATGGTTTTTTTCGCCCCAGATACATTACTGACAACACTGCCCGACATAGATTTCCTGATTGTTGATGAAGCAGCTGCCATTCCAGCACCTTTACTTTCGCAGATGTTGAGCCAGTATAACCGCGTGGCTTTCGCCAGTACGATTCATGGTTATGAAGGGACTGGGCGAGGTTTTGCTATCAAGTTTCGTCAACAACTTGAGCTGCAAACACCACAATGGCGTCAGTTATCGATTACTCAACCTATTCGCTGGGCGATTAACGACCCCTTAGAGAATTGGGTATTTCGCGCTTTATTACTCGATACTGATGTTATCCCAAGTCATCGCTTATCAACAAGAGCGAGCTTAGAAATTACGTATCGCACGGTGCCAACAAAAGAACTTATTGTTGATGAAGCTTTGTTATCTTCGTTGTTTGGGCTTTTAATTAACGCGCATTATCAAACTTCGCCTAATGATATTAGCCAACTGCTTGATGACGCTAATATGCAGTTATTAGTGGCAGAGTTGAAGAGTGACGAGGGTGATAGTAGCATTGTTGGTTGTTGTTTAGTCTCTCTTGAAGGTGGTTTCGACACCGATTTAGCGCAGCAAATTATGTTAGGCAAGCGGAGAGTAAAGGGACATTTATTAGCGCAATCTGTAGCGGCTCATATCGGAATCCCACAAGGGGCAACTCAGCATTGTGCACGTATACTTCGTATCGCTGTGCATCCCTTTTTACAACAACAAGGCATTGGTTCATCATTATTGGATTTTACTCAAGAGTGGGCTGGTCAACAACAGTTAGATTATATCGGAACCAGTTTTGCCGCTGCCCCTGAGTTGGTGTCTTTTTGGCGCAAAGCAGGTTTCTTACCTATTCGTTTAGGCGTAACCAAAGATGCTTCTAGTGGTACCCATTCTTTATTAACAGTTCAACCAATATCTGACGCGGCACAATCTTGGCAGCAATGTGCTGTTTCGCTATTTTCAGCAAACTTCTTAAGCCAACGAGTTGAACAATTTAATGAGCTTGAGAATGAGTTATTCATTTCCCTTTTTCAATATTCTTCTGCGCAGTTAGATATTGCGACGTACATGCCGCTGCCATTATCGTTTCGTGACCTTCAATTAAGTTGTTATTGTCAAGGAGGGTTAGGGTATGATTTAGCTATCGCGAGTATTGAATCTTGGTTATCTGAATGGGTCAGTTCAGACGATTTTATCCATGATCCTACTGCGGCTTTGGCGGTGGTTAAAGTGCTTCAGAAACAGAGTTGGGATACGGTTGTTGCGCAGTTTTCATTACCAAGTCGAAAACATGCAGAACATGCTTTACGTTCTTACATTACCCAGCATTATCAATCTTCATTGTAGGAAAAGGACATTATGCAGTTTCTTGTTGATACACATACGCACACAATTTCTAGCGGCCATGCTTATAGCACTGTATTGGAAAATGCCGCGGCTGCCTCGCAAAGAGGGTTGGAAATGTTCTGTGTGACAGATCATGCCCCGACGATGCCTGGTGCTCCGCATTTTTGGCATTTCGCAAACCAACGAGTTATTCCACGTATTCTTCATGGGGTTGCTGTTATACGTGGCGTTGAAGCGAATATTTTAAATATTGAGGGAGAGATTGATTTAGAAGAACGCATTATCAATCAATTAGATTGGGTTATGGCGAGTTTTCATGAGCCTGTGTTTAGATACACCAATAAAGCAGATCATACCCAAGCTTTGCTAAATGTTATTCGTTCTGGCCGCGTTGATGCGATTGGGCATCCTGGGAATCCCAATTACGATTTTGACTTTGAATCTGTTTTTAAGGAAGCAGCTAAGCACAACGTTGTGATGGAAATAAATAACTCATCATTAAGTGGTTCACGTGTTGGTAGCGAAATCCGTTGTGAAGACATAGCAATGTATATAAAAGAAATTGGTGGTCGAATTACAACTGGATCTGATGCTCACTTCGCTGCTGATGTGGGTAACTTTGAAAGTGTTGAACCGTTATTGAAAAAAGTTAACTTTCCAACCGAGAGTATTATAACTCGTCATCCTCGATCTTTTCTGAACTTCCTTGAGGAGAGAGGTAAAAGTACGATTTCAGAGTTAGCTCACCTCTAGCGTGTTTCTATTTACAGTGTAAATTTTGTTTTTCACCTTGAGAATCTATTTACACTGTAAATCAACCTCTCTTATTTTTAATACAACCAAATGTATTAACTACAAAAAAATACTTTATCGTCAATTTATCGTCTACAGTTAAGATCTTGAGGGTTGTTTTGACTCGCGTTATTTTTTGCGAGAAACAGAACCTTTTTTAAATCATGCTTCATGCTTACAAGGGATTTCGAGATACAAAAGGAATCATTGTATTTAGGAGAGTGTCATGAGTTTAGTCAAAATTCAAAGTAAAGTACTTAAGCAACTATCGGACCCTATTCATTCGATAACCAGAGCAAACGTTTCTTATACATTAAGCAATGGTGGTGTGGCTGCGCGTTTATATAAACATGTGATGTTCACAAATTCACATGCATATGATGTGGGGCTTAAAGTATCGATTGTTCGTCTATGCCGAAATAGTATGATAATAATCACTGACCGTGAGTTAGATGTATTGGGATCTTACGAACTGAGTTTGCAAGGCATTCATCAAATGAACGGCTATATTACAATGCAAGAAATGGCTAGTGATAGTGCTGATTCTTATACGTACGAATTCCATCAAAATGATAGATTAACAGATCAAGAACTGAGTTTGCTGATTGCTGATCTGCTCTAATTTAATTATGCGGCTATAATGTTTGCTAAGACGCCCTGAATACTCAGGGTGATAAACATTGTTAATACGCATCACATCCCTTTTTATCTCTGCTTTACATGCATTTGCCAATTTATTTAGTGGTATTTTAAACCCTTTTATTTGTATCTAATACGCCTATATATAGTTATTTCAGATGCCCCCTCTACTTAATATTGCAATTATTAATGTTTATATTTTATATTCTTAGCTTCCCTACAGAACAGTGGCTTGAGTTACGACGATAGAGAGCCTTCTATGATATTCTCCATTGTCTCTCATCCCGAATTGTGACTCGTCTACTCCTGTTATACTGATGGTTAGGTTAATATGTAATAGTTGAAGTTTGACTGAACATCACGATTTATGGCTTTTAAATGAATGGATATAATTTAGAGTGAAGGATCCCGCTATGTCACAACAGCCTCTCCAGCTGTCTCAGCAAGGTCATACTGTCTCTTTACGTGTAGAGCCGTTGAATGATGCTGAAATGGAGGTGTCGAGAGGGGATGTATACGCTGCACTTTCAAATATTAATGCGAATCAATTTTTTATCTTTGAAAATGCTATTGATTCTGCACTTGAAGTTCTCAACAGTGACTCTGCATCGAATATTTCAGTCGAACCTAAAACCATTATTATTGCAGAAAAACGCTCTGCGACGCTAATTGTAAAAACATCGCCAGACCTAATGACAGCTTCAATGACCATAGTTGGTGCTTACGGTGGCAATCGGGTGACTGCGAAAGAGCTACTTTCGGCACTGAAAGATAATCATATTATTAAAGGTATTCGCAAAGTACAGCTGCAAGAGTTACTAACAAAAGGGCAGTCACTTGTCTCTGGAGAGAAGCTGACTTTGATCGTGGCCTTTGGTAAACCTGCAGAAAATGGGACTGATAGCCAATTTAAGCCTTTAGTTGAGGATATTAGTCAGCGTGTATTACGGCCGCAGCATAAGGCTGATGGTACCGTTGATATGCTAAATCTTGGTGAGATGGTGAGTGTAACAACAAGCCAAGCAATAATGCGCCGTATTCCCGCAACAGCCGGTATCGTGGGTTTCAATGTTATTGGTAACGATATCGATTGTGTTGCAGGGCAAGAAGTGGAATTTACGGTCGGTGATGGTACCGCTATTAGTGAAAACAACGAAAATTTACTAGTTGCAACGAAATCAGGTATCCCTTTAATTACAAAGAACGGGATGCAAGTTGATGATGCATTAATTGTTAAAGGTGTGAATGCCACAACTGGACACATTAATTTTGATGGTAGTGTTGTTGTACAGGGCGATGTTACGTCCGGAATGAAAGTGACAGCGACGGGTAATATTTCAGTGAGTGGCTTTGTTGAACTTGCTGAATTAAATGCTGGCGGTGATGTCGTCGTTATTAATGGTGTTATTGGGAAGCCGCAGCATAGTAGTGATGGGCATCTAGCCTGTTATATTAAAGCAAAGGGTAAGGTAACCAGCAAATTTGCCCAATATGTTGATATTGATGCTGGAAGCAATGTGGAGTTATCACTCCATGCACTACATTGCCATATCCGTTCTCAAGGTGAAGTTATTGTACTCGATCAGTTCAAACGGCATGGAACATTGAGTGGTGGGATTACCGAGGCGGCTTACAGTGTTAAAGCACTTAATATTGGTGCCTTGGCTGGTACACCGACAGAAATCTCAGCCTTTAGTAAATACTATGATTTGCGTAATCAGTTAAATGATACTTTTAGGTTGCTTGAAGACGAACAAATTCAAATGAATAAAATCCGTGAGGTTGAATTTAAACTGCTGCAAATACCGAGTACCAAAAGGCCAATTGAGCTTGTAATGAAGGTGATGGAGACGAAGGATAAGCACGTAAAAAAAATGTCCTTGTTAAAAGAACATTACCGAAGCCTTCAAAGTGAATATGAAGAGGTGCGTGGTGCTGTGTCTATTGCTGCGCTTAATCACTTATTTTCTGGTGTAAGTTGCCGTTTAGAAAGATTAACAATGAATGTTAACGAAGAACACGGCCCCTGTCGTATTATGTACTCCGCTAATAAACTAGAAATCATCCCACTTTAGTTGTCTAGTTTACACTGTAAATTCGCTTTTGATTCTTTTGCTTTACACTGTAAATTGAAGTCTACTTATAGCATCTTAATACTATTAGGGGCTGATAAACTACCAATCATATCTTTTTTAACCAATCCTTCATTTCTTTTTTCGATAATATAGCCTTGAAATCCATTAACAAATAATTCGGAAAGCCTTTCTAGCTGTGTTTCTGTCTCAACTCTTGTGGCAATTGTTTTTATATTTAATCGGTGAGCTGTGCGTGAAATAGAAGCTAACAAATCCGACTTCGTTTGATCATTTAATTGATGCGTATAAGCAAAATCTATTTTGACGTAATTAGGGCGGAATTCATTAAGGTAATCTAGTGATTTGAAATGACGTCCGTAGTTATCGACGCCAAACCCAACCTCGTTAAACTGCATAGCTGAGCATAATAAACCGGTCGCATCGGGTTGTCTGATAAAACTGGATTCTGGTATTTCGAAATATAATCGCCCAGCAAGTGCTTTGTTATTTTGAAGTAGGCTGCCTAGCCATCTGATGAAGGTTGGATCACTTATACTGCTATAAGTCAGGTTTACAGCAAGGGGACCTAGCTTTCTGTTGTGATTTAATTTTTTAATAATGTCTTGTATAACGTGTCGATCAAATAAGCTTCCAATCCCAAGATCTTCAAGTGCCCCCAAAAACTGTCCAGCGCTGAATTCTTCTTTTCCCTTTTTTATCGATGTTAACACTTCAAAATGGTAAATATCTGCTTCTTTAAATATGACGGGCTGAAAATGAAATACAAAGTAATTATTGGCAATGGATTCTAACAAGAGAGATTTCCATTGCTGTTTCCCCAGTGCTGTTTCAGTTTGAGACCCTTTAACTAACACCGCTGGCTGCTGAGGATCCTGTGCTGCTTTTGATAATGCATTGTCGAGCTGAGTGAGCAAAGTTCCTGCTGTGGTGGGTATATCGTTTAGTAGCAATCCAACACGGGTTGATTGCTCGTCTTGAATAGATGAATCAAATTGTACCTTTTCGACAACACTTAATATTGTTTCACCCATTAATTTTAATTTTTCGACGGTAATATTAGGTACTAAAATAGCAAATTCATCCGTGGATAAACGAGCAAGAATTAAGTCAGAATAAATAATGGATTCATTAAGTTTAGATGCGAGTTGTTTAACTAGGTTGTCGCCAGATTCATAACCAAAGCTGTGATAATTATCATCAATAAGGGTCGTCTTTATTATTGCCAACCCACCGTTATGTGATTTTTTAAGCCAAGAATTTAATTCGTTAATAAAAAAAGTACGATTGCCAAGCCCTGAAACTTCGTCACGGTACGCGCGCTCTCGTAATTTGACGGCTTCGTGAGCTTGCTCTTTGAAGTTAACTTCTAGATGGGCGTGCATCTGATTCATCATTTTGACAATTGTTCGTAAATCTTGCTGCGGTGGTAATGAGATTGATTGGTAAGGTTTTCCGCTTTGTAGTCGAACAGAATATGCCGTAATTTTTTTTAAGGCGCGTAAACGATAAGTAAGTAAAGGTATGGTCAAGAAAAGGCTAATGAAAAAAAGCACGAATGCTATGAATCCACTGTGTAATGTCTTTGACCACAGTTGCTGGTAAGAATATGCCGAGTTGGTGGCAATCGTTAGTGTTACGAAAGGGTCTATTCGCTGCTTAGATACCGTTAATGAGTTAATAGGAAAGGTGAATTTGAACCACGCTGGCATGCTAGCACTAGTGTTGTATTGTTTGCTATTCGTTAAATTTTTATCAAAAGAATTTGTATTTACTTGGAAACTCGCGCTACTGATCATAGGTTGATCTAGGAGGCTATTTAAGACTGATTCAACGAGTTGTGTTTTTTCTTTTTGGGGAATATCACGGTTTATTATTGATGTTAATACTGTGATATTTGACGATAGTATTTGTTCTATATAGTTTTCTTGTTGGTTCTTTAATACTGTAGTATTTGAGAAACACAGAACCATAAATAAAACTAAGCAAACCGTAAAGCTACAAGCGATTGCACCTAAAGTAAGTTGTTTGTATAAAGTCATGCTATTTCAACCATCGTGATTAAGACTATTTTTAGCGGACCTAGTTTTGAATCGTTTTTCTCATGCTAAAATTGAGAGTAACTGATTGAATTGAAGGAAGTACGAGATAAATATAATTTAGCAAATCTACTTCCAATCATTCACACAGTTTTTTCTAATGACGTCATTTTCGATATATGAGTCGAATACAAAATGTAAGAAGAGGCAGTTACATGCAATTTATGGGGGTATTTTAGGGTTCTTGAGGTAACTTGGGTACAGGGCTTTAATGAGCCATTAAGGATATTGGTAATACTACCGAGCGAACAGTATTACCCATTGCGAGTGAAGTAACGGCTAACGGCAGTATAATTTAATGCGTTACTTTAAAATCGTATTTATCAATACCGTGTTTCTTCATTTTGTCGTATAGCGTTTTTCTTGCTAGGCCGAGTTCTTCTTGCGCCTCTTTCAAACACCCATTATGGCGTCTTAACGCATCGCAAAGTAATGTGAATTCAAACCGGTTCACGCGATCGCTCAGGGTTAAATTAAATTGCTCATCACTTATCTCCCCCTCATTACTCAGGCTTACCGTGTCTCCCATTAAAACTAGGCGTTCAGCAAGGTTCCGTAATTCACGCACATTTCCCGGCCAGTCATATTCGAGCAGTTTAGTTTGTTGTTCTGGGCTAATGACTGGGTGCTCAATACCATAGCGTGTTGATGCCGTACGTGTGAAATTTTGAAATAAGATCAATAGGTCATCTTTTCTGTCGCGTAAAGGGGGAAGGTTCACACTCACAACATTTAGGAGATAATAAAGGTCTTGATTGAATTCACCTCGTTCACTCATCACTTTTAAGTCTTTCTTAGTTGCACTAACAAAGCGAATATCAAGATCCATCATTTGATTGATGGCTGAAGGTTCAACATTTCTATTTTCCAAAACGCGTAACAGTTTTTCTTGAAGAGGCGCAGGCATCGATTCAATTTCATTTAAGAAAAGTGTTCCTCCGTTTGCATGCGCAAGCTTTCCTGAACGTTTTTTTTGTCCACTCGAAAATGTGCTGGATTCAAAACCAAATAATTCACTTTCGATCATCGTTTGCGGTATAGCGTTACAGTTTATTGTGATAAAAGGTTTATTTTGTCGGGCACTATGATCATGTAGGAAGCGGGCTACAAGCTCTTTTCCAGTTCCATTTTCACCTTGAATGATTACATCGGCAGCGGTATCTTTTATATGACTTAGAATTCGGCGAAGCTGCTTTATTTGTGGGTTACTGCCTAGGATCCGGGGGCCAGGACCACTTTGCGCCTCTAATTCACGGCGCAGTTCTCTATTTTCTAAAATAAGCTCGCGCTTATCGCCCGCTCGTTTCACTACGTCGAGTAATGTTTCCGTTGAAAAAGGTTTTTCTAGAAAATCATATGCACCGATCCGCATGGCATCTACGGCCATGGTTATATCGCCATGGCCGGTTAAAAGAATGATAGATAGTTCCGGATCTATGGCTAAGGCGCGCTTTAAGAAGGTTAACCCATCGATACCAGGCATATTGATATCTGATATGATCACGCCTGTATAATGATTATCGATAATATCTAATGCTGGTTTTGCACTTGAAAATAAGCTTACGTCGTAATCTTCAAGTTCTAATGTTTGCCCTAGTGCATCACGAATTGGCTTCTCATCATCAATGAAAATAACATGTTTGTTCATTGTACATCCTTAGTAATGCAAGGCAGGTTGATGATAAATTCTGCACCACCTTCACTATGATCTTGAATGATCAGGCTGCCAGAAAAAGAATCGATGATCCTTTTCGAAATAGTGAGTCCCAAGCCTAATCCATCTTTTTTTGTGGTAAAGAAAGGGGTAAAAATACGTTGTTTCTGAGATTCATCGAGACCCGGGCCGTTATCCCATACACGAATTTCGACATTGTCACCTTTGTCAGTTAACTGTACGCCGATTTGAGGTGAGTAGGTATGTTCTAGTGCCTGAATGGCATTATGCAATAGGTTGATAAGCACCTGTTCTAATTGAACGGCATCTGCGCTAACGCGTAAGTGATCAGGTAGTTCGCCTAAGCGTAAAATCACCCCACTTTTGATTAGTTTATTTCGTAATAAGCTGACAGATGAGCGTATAGAGTCAGCAGCAACAGTACAGCTATTGGTTTCTATTGATGTTTTACGAGCAAAAATTTTAAATCGCGCAATGATTTCAGACACCATTATATTGAGCTTAATTATCTCATCGATGTTGTTAGCGACAGAATCATAGCGCTCTTTTACCAAAAGCTTGCGGCTATTTTCCGCATAGGTGCGCATTGCTGCTAATGGCTGATTGATTTCGTGGTTTATACTGGCAGAAAGCTCGCCGAGCATTGCTAATTTTGCGGCTTGTACTAATTCATTTTGAGTTTGTCTTAATTCTGCTTGGCTACGCTCGTATTGCTCAATGGTATCGCGTAGCTGTTGGTTGGTTTCTAATAAGTTATGTGTTCGTTCTACGACTAACTGTTCTAATTTATCATTGAGTTGTGCTAACTCTTTTTTAGTCAGTATGGTTTGTAACCAAGACATAAGGGCAAAACATAGCAACATGTAAAAAGCAGTAAATATGACAATAGCTTGCATAACATATAGATAGGCAGTACTGATTGGGCTAAATCCATAAATATTCCAACCTGCTTTATCCATGCTGTGGTGCGCGATAAGATAGGCGTTCTTTTTTCCATTATCTGGTGTTTTTATACTGCTGATTTCTTGGCGCTCAAAGGTTGCTAAATCTTGGTATTCACTGAGTGCACTGAGCTCTGTTTTACCATACTGGCGTGAAGCAACAACTTGTTCTCGTTGTTGATCATCTAAAATAGTCAGTGAACGATATAACCAGTTATCTTCAGAGCTATAAAATATGACGCCTTGCTTATCGGTAATAGCATACTCAATCTGATCGTATTGCCAAATATCTTCTATTAAAGACAAATCGACTTTGATCACCAATACGCCAATAATGTTATCTTGCTCATAAACGGGGGCTGAAAAATAATAACCGCGTTTTTGCGAGCTGATGCCTAGAGCAAAATATTGACCAAGATTTCCAGCTATCGCCTCTTTGAAATAAGGCCGGTAGCTGTAGTTCTGAGCAACAAAGCTTTTGTCACTTTGCCAGTTACTTGCCGCAATTGTATTGCCAGCTTGGTTTATGAGATAAATGGTATCGGCGTTAATATTTTCAGCCCATGTTTCTAATAGAAGGCTGGTTGTTTGATATTGCTGTGCAATAGGAGTCGTCGATGTTTTGTCTGTAATGAGTGGCGCTAATAGTCGTGGGTCGTTAGATAGCACCTCGGGTAATTGACTATAACGCGATAGCTGGGCATCTAACTTTTCGCCAAGTTGGTTTACATCATTGATAATTTTATCGGAAAGGTGTGTTTTTGCTTGCTGATAAGTCACATTGGCTATTAGTCCACTTAGCAGCAGCCCAATAATGATGAGTAAAGTGAGGTATTTTTTCTTTTGCACGTTAGCACCTAGCTTTTATTTAGAATGAAACGCTAACAAATTTTAGGTCTGGAAAACAAGAAGTCGCTTGCAGAGATCTAACATCATAGTATATATCAGGGATAAATTATTGAAGAAAAGAAGCTAAGGTTAGGCTGGTACTTGTTTTTCGTATTAGCAAAGCGCACAATTTCTATCATTGCATATAGGCTTGAGCCAATAAACGGAGATAACAATGGATTTGTCTGATATTCGTCGTGAGTATACGCGAGGTGGACTACGTCGTAATGATTTACCAGATGAACCACTACCTTTATTTAAGAAGTGGTTGCAGCAGGCGATAGATGCCAAAATTGCTGATCCAACGGCGATGACTGTTGCTACTGTCGATGAATCAGGTCAACCTTTTCAACGTATCGTTTTACTGAAACATTTTGATCGTGATGGCTTTATTTTTTATACCAACTTGGGTAGTCGTAAAGCACTTCATTTAAGCCATAATCCAAAGATAAGTCTGCATTTTCCATGGCATGCTATTGAACGCCAAGTTCATATTACAGGCGAGGTCGAAAAACTGTCTTCGTTAGAGGTTATGAAATATTTCACCTCTCGCCCTAAAGAAAGCCAAATAGCGGCTTGGGCAAGTAAGCAAAGTAATCGAATTTCTGCACGACAAGCGTTAGAAGGCAAATATTTAGAACTGAAACAAAAATTTGCCCAAGGTGAAGTGCCTGTACCTACTTTTTGGGGGGGGTATCGTGTGAAAATTAACTCGATTGAGTTTTGGCAAGGTGGAGAAAACCGTTTGCACGATCGTTTTATATATTCACATGAATCATCACATTGGAATATTGATCGTCTAGCACCTTAAATGTAACTAAATGTTATCAAATAGAAGTGTAGTGAAATAGCTACGCTTCTATTTGTTTGATCTGAATATACTGAGCTTTCTATTTATCAAAAGTATTATTAATCAATATTGCTCATTTGAGGTCACGATACTAACCCCTTCAGGGTGACGTGTATTTAAGGCTTCTTCCGCATTTTTGATCGAATCAATTTCAGAGTTCGCTAAAATGTTAAATTTAAACGGTATATTAAAATGCGGATGTATAACGTAAGTAATTGTAAACGGTTTCATATTATTCCCAATGATAATCAATAGTCTGATGCACTTATTGTATCGTTTCAGCTTTTATTGCCATCTTGTATGGCGGTTCATGGGACGTATTTTAGCTTTATTAAGCTGAGTCAAATTTGATCTGAAAATTGATTATTTAAAGGAATAGCCTCATTACCGTAAACTTAGATTCATGGATTATATGAAAGAACTGTGTTTTTTAATTATTCTTTAAGTATTACAGATAGTTGGCGTTTTAACATGCTTTCTGGAATATGCGATCCAAAACCTAAATCTAATGCTAAATCGATTAATTCTGCTTTGGAGTTGGCGTTAAATTTTTCACGTAACCGCAACACATAGTTTTCTACTGTTTTTACTGAGACATTAAGTACCTTTGCAATGTACTGAGGCTTTTTTCCGTAAAGTAATAAAAAAAGCACTTCAGATTCACGAGTATTAATGGCTACCTTTTGATTATGTAAATCTAAGCTAAATGAAGCCTGATCATTTTTACTAATACCTGCGGCTCGGCAAATCCAATGTCCGACTTCTAGAATCGCGGTATCTGTTAGTTCTACACCTGAAAAAATAGTACCAACCGTTTTATTCTCTTCATTCTTCCACGGTGTTTTTGTGAATAAGTGTGCACGCCAACTTCCGTCTGAATAAGGGTGTATATCAAGCACTCGCATGCGCTGGCCTGAAGTCATTACTTGCACATCCTGCTCTTGGAATGAGGGAGCACATTCAATGGTTGGGCTTGGCATATCAAAATCAGTGCGACCAATACAATCTAAATGATGATCAACACCTATTATTTTCCCGTATTCTGAATTAGCGTAAACAAAGACAGAATCTTCATCTTTACACCCCCAGCAACCAGGAAGTTGATTAAAAATATGGAGCAAGGATGGATCAATGTTGTCTTTCACTCGTTTAGCCTAGCAGTATCAGGATTAAATTGAGAATGAGAGTTAGTCTAATAGATAGCAGAAATGTTACAACCAGAAGCGGAGTGTTTATTAAACAAAATCGTAAATAAAGGTAAAAAAAAGCCGGTCATAAGACCGGCAAAGACAAGAGCTTGACTCCGAAGAGCACAATCCTGTACGACGTGTAGAAGAGGTATCCAATAAAGTTCATATCTAAAATATGAGGGTATATATAAAAGTAAACTCTATTGGCATGTATCCAAAGTTGGATACTGCAGGCAGATAGCAGTGAAGTATGCTCCCTGTCTACGAAAGAAACTATAACCGAGAGAGGACCAACAAAGAAGGGGGGAAATCACCTATTGACACCTCGGCTAATATTTGTTTGTCGTGTTTATATCTTTAATTTTTGCTATTTTATTGCCTGAATATACGTATTTATTGACGGATAATTGATTAACTTACCATGCAAAATACGTGAAAAATTCATATTTAGTGATTTCTTATTCGAAAAGGTAGTAATAGCCGTAAGCAACAATCACTGCTGGGATCGACGAATATATCGTTGCCATCAGGGCTGCTTTAGGTGCAAGTACAATTGCTGGAAACAAAGCATCGCCGTCATTGCTGATTGAATTGCCCAACTGTGCAGACAGTGGCACTGCACCACTGATATAGAGGCTGGTGACTAATATTTGAGGACCACAGCCTGGCAGTAAACCAATAACAACCCCCATAAGGGGAATGTAAGCAGACCATTCTGTAAATGCTGATGCTAAATTGATTCCGGTCCAATACATCGTTAATTCAAATAATAAGAAAGCACAAATTACCCAGCTTGTTACAAAATTGGTATCTTGAGCGACTCGTTGAAAAAGTGTATTGGTTTGCTCTTTGGGATCTTCTGATACCGCAGATTCATAATCTGTAATGTCTCGGCTTATCGCCCACAAAATAATAGAAACAATGGCCGCAGCTGCACCAATAACGTTGATCGTACCGTTTTCAAGATGAAAAAAGTGATCAATGTTAATTTGCAATGACCCCATAATGGCAATAACCGAGGCTGGTAATAACATCCATTTCCAAAAGTGACCTTGTAACTTTAGTGGGGGTTGATGTGCTTCCTTTTTATTAGCACAAGATGGGATAGGTGTGTCTTTAATGGCAGGTCGCATGAAATGCTCACCGTGAATAGCATCGACAATCCAACCAGAGAGCAAACCTACAACAAATCCTATGCTGATAACCAATAAGCCAGTTTTAGGTTGGGCTGCAAGCAATAAAAAGGCTGCATCTCCCATGGTTGCGGTGAGTACGGCAACAACGGAACCAAAACTGAGCCGACCTTTTACATATTGCGTAATAACAACAATCGCCCCCCCGCACCCTGGTAAAGCCCCCATAGAGGCAGAAAATAAAACCTGGAAATAAGCACTTCTATTGAGTAGCCCAGTAAGCTTATTGGTATTACTTAATCGTGATGAAATCGCATGGTAGATAGCAAGGGTTGCTGCAACATAAGTTGCGACTTGCCAAAAAGCATCAGATAAAACAGAAATAGTGATCTCTCTGGTATTCGTCACCACGAGTAGAGCAAGCAAGACAATAGGAAGGATGAGGCGTTTATTCGTTAAGCGCCATATTGTATGCTCTTGTAGCTGGCTTGGTTGCTTGATCTGTGATGCCATAAATAAATAGCTCCGAAATGTTCAATCGCGAAAAAGAAGAGTATCGGTATATTTAAATGCAAATGATAACCATTATCAATAGATTTCGTATGTTGTTTGATCTTTGTATTAACTTTCCTTGTTCTACTTCATCTGCCATAACTCAATATTAGATTCAGCCCCCTTAATAAATCCATCGATTATGCCAGAAAACCAAATCTGTTAATTCAATGTCTCTAGAGCTGCAGCGTCTTCATCCTGTTTTTAGTTAACATTAAATCGATGGGTCTGTTGCAACTAATCAGGTAAGGCAGAGCGACCCCAGTGATGGGCTCAATGATTACTGGTAAACAACCTCAACATTGAAGAGACGATTCATGAAGGCGGATCTCTCCCGCACAAGAGTTTTACGTTCATCATGACGAAGCCAAAAATCAAACTGGCCTTTGTTCAACATCCGTAATGATTCGAATCCCTGGATGGTTGACCAGGCTCGCTTTCGTATTTTGAAACCGCCGGTGGCTACAACGAGCTTCTTGATGGGGGCGTGATCGGACTCAATACCATTATTGAGGCACTTAACTTGCCGCTGCTCGACATCCGCTCGCAGTCGTCCTTCCTTCTTCAAACGGGCAATCGCATTGGCGTATGAGGAATGCTTGTCGGTGTTTAACGTTTTAGGCTGATTATCTACGTCGTAATATCTCAGGCACCGTTTAAGGAACTGATAAACAGCCTCTTTATTGCGTTTGTGGGAAAAATAGAAATCCAGCGTTTCGCCTTGCTTATTGATGGCACGGTAAAGGTAGTGCCATTTCCCCTTCACTTTGACGTAGGTTTCATCAAGCTGCCACGATGAGTCAGTCCGGATGAATTGATGGCGACGTAACTTCTTACGTAATTTAGGGGAATATTCAATGAACCAACGATAAATGGTCGAACGATTCACCGAAATCCCTCGCTCTGCCAGCATGTCGCTGAGGTTCGCGTAGCTCATTGGGGTCGAACCATACCAACGAAGACTCCAAAGGATGATCTCAGGGGCAAAGTGTTTCCATTTAAATTCGTGGTTGGTCATTGAGTCGCTAGGTTAGATGGGAAAGACGGAATTCTGAGCCTTGGCTGAATTTTTTGCAACAGACCCAATTATTTGCAACAGAGCCCTCTCAGTGAAGTACAACACTCGCCTTATCGTGAAGTCCAATTTAATCAGTGTGTTTAAGTAACGATAAAATGTAATACATTATCAAAAGTGTTATCACTGAGGGTAATGATCAGCTAGACGCGTTTTCGTTGTTTAAATCCATTGCTAGCGACAATAAGTTTCGTCGAACAACCCTGAATTTTGTTCGGGTTGAGGCACCTAATCATGAACATAGCGATTCTTATTTGTTAGCTTACTCTAACCAAAGTTGAGCTAACGACATCACACCCATGTTGTCCATTTTCTTACCATGTAGTTTGTCTGAGATGTTGTAGAAGGCGTGATCACGCCATAACGGAATGTAATGGCAATTTTGAATTAACCAATCTTCTCCACGGTAAAGCTTTTCCATAAAATCAGTATTATCACTACTTTCTTGCATTATGGTATCAACAAAAAGTAACAGGCTACGTCGCTCTTTTACATTTAAACAGGTTTGAAAAATATTACCTGTGAGTAACCATTCGTAGTATTGAAAAGACAGATTATTACCAAAGACATAACAGCTATAATACAAATCAACACCGTCACTACCATTCCATGGATAATTACTTCTTTCGACGACATGATGTGAAACTGAAATACCGTATAAATCAAGGTAGTCAAAGAGTGGTTTTAACTCCCATTCATCCCCTTTTCGGTATTGAACCGAAATAGTTCTCTCTGGCTTTTTCATCGTATGATGAAAAAGATGAAAGGCTCTTTTTTGATGGTAAGGCATAATACTATTGGCAAGTGAGTTGATTGGTGTGTTGTGAGCTACAGCAAACTGTCGAATCTTGTGTATTAACCAAGCCCGTTCATCAATACTTAATGGATTCTTATGGTTGGCAAACTCTAAAGTAACGCAAGCATGCTGCTCAACAGAATGGGCGTTTTCATGGTCTTCCGGTTGAACGGGACATTTTTCATAAACATGCCCTGATTGAATTGCTTCTTGATGTTGTGTAGACCAAAATTCCGCACGTTCAATTAATCCTCCAATACCAAAATAACGGTCAAATTTACTCAATATCCAATGATCTTTTTCTTGGTGAAAGAGGCTATATGCCCCTGTTCCAATAGCTTGGTTAAATTTATCTTCAGAGACCTTGGTTTGAGTCGGATCCATATAAAAGACTGCACTATGGATATCAGTCAATAGGTGTAAAAAGGTGGGATCTTTTTGTTTCAAATGAAAGATGACCCAATCATCTTTTATTTCTATTTTTTCGACATGACGATATAAAATCAGATAGGGATGTTCTGTTATACAACGATAATCAAAACAACTTTTTATATGCTGTGGCCTTAATCGTTCACCATTATGAAAATAGATATCAGGACGTAATCGGAAGTGGTACTGATTATCCTTAAAATAATAATGATGTGCGAGATGAGGACGAATTTTGCCTGTGTCTTCGTCATAACGAACGAGTGTGTCGAAGACTGCTTCTAATAACAAGATAGAACTGGAAGACCGTGCATACATAGGTCGACATTCTGGGAATGAATAAGACACGATATACAGTAAGGTATTTGCTTTTGATAACTCAACTTTTGTTTCATTCAACCAAAGGGGAAGCTTCTTTTGCAAAAGAGTGCGCTTTTCAAAGTGCTCAGCGTATACGAACGCCTCATTGATTTTCCCTGAACAAACTTGATACTCAAGCTGTTTCAGTAGTATTTCTTCAAAAGACATTGGTAGTGATAGGGCCGATTTATTACCGCGCCCCCGCCCTGGCACCCACTCAATAAAGCCTTTATTTTTTAATATGTTCATTAACTTACTGGCATTTCTGTCTGAGCAGAAAAAGATGCCTGTCAGTTGATTCATATCGACATAAGATGGCGTCTGGCCAAAAGCACTATACAGTTGCTTCAAACGCTGTAAGTGAACCAATGAGATAAAAGGGGAACCTTGATTAGACATCATATCGTTCTTTATTCCGGTAAATATTTAGATAATAAACATATAAAGAATAAGGAGCTGGTAACTATGACCCCTATATATTATCCCCGTTATACCTTAAATGCTGAACGTCACGCAACTAGGCTTAAATGCCGCTCAACAGTGAAGAAGAACAAAAACAAAACATACCAACACGCTTTTTTACTCGGTGTTATCGTCTTATGTTTGATTTTTTGGGAGCAGTTTTACGCGCTAGCAGCCTAACTGTATCTGAAAATCAGTACACTTGTACTTCTACAGAACTTTGCGACAGAGCCAAAAGATGAAAGTTTTATTTTTACGGTAAAAGTAATCATGTCAATTTCTGTCGATACGGGGCTGTTGCAAATAATCTGATGAGGCAGATCTAGCCAGTCATTGACTTAAAATTACGAGTAAATCACTTCAACATTGAATAAACGATTCATGAAGGCGGATCTCTCCCGCACAAGGGTTTTACGTTCATCATGACGAAGCCAAAAATCAAACTGGCCTTTGTTCAACATCCGTAATGATTCGAATCCCTGGATGGTTAACCAGGCTCGCTTTCGTATTTTGAAACCGCCGGTGGCTACAACAAGCTTCTTGATGGGGGCGTGATCGGACTCTATGCCATTATTGAGGCACTTAACTTGCCGCTGCTCGACATCCGCTCGCAGTCGTCCCTCCTTCTTTAAGCGGGCAATCGCATTGGCGTATGAGGAATGTTTGTCTGTGTTTAACGTTTTAGGCTGATTATCTATGTCGTAATATCTCAGGCAACGCCTAAGGAACTGATACGCGGCTTCTTTATTACGTTTGCGGGAGAAATAGAAATCCAGCGTCTCGCCTTGCTTATTGATGGCACGGTAAAGGTAGTGCCACTTCCCCTTCACTTTGACGTAGGTTTCATCGAGCTGCCACGATGAGTCTGTCCGGATGAATTGATGGCGACGTAACTTCTTGCGTAATGTCGGGGCATATTCAATGAACCAACGATAAATGGTCGAGCGATTAACCGAAATCCCTCGCTCTGCCAGCATGTCGCAGAGGTTCGCGTAGCTCATTGGTGTCGAACCATACCAACGAAGGCACCAAAGGATGATTTCAGGAGCAAAGTGTTTCCATTTGAATTCTGGATTGGTCATTGAGTCGCTAGATTAGAGAGGGAAAATAAGGGATTCTGAGCCTTGGTTAAATTTTTTGCAACAGACCCCTATTTCAATGATGACACCATGACTGAAGATCAGGCTATCAGCCAGTTAATTAAAATTGCGCGTAGTAAAAGATTTGAAAAATAAGGGCTTAATGAATCATCCCTGTCCGTCAGGCGATGGTAACAATTAATAAGCCGTGAATCGGTGTCGACTCATCGTTAATAATTGCACTGATTTTATAGATTAAAACTGTTGAGGATCGTTATTCCTAAGCTGCACGAAAGCAGTGATCCTACCGTTGTAAGGGCAATAATATTGGCCGCCAGCTTAGAGTTTGCTCCCATTGAACGTGCCATTACATAACTTGCTGCTGCTGTAGGTGCGGCACTCATCAAGAAAATAACTCCTAGTTCTAACCCTCTAAAGCCCAGCATATAGCCAGCAAGTGAAATTAATACCGGAGCGATGATCAAGCGCCCGTAGGTTGAATATTTTGCATGAGTAGAATCTTGACGCAGTTGTTTCAGATCCAAGCTTGCCCCAGTGCACAGTAGCGCCAAGGGTAGTGTCATATCTGCAAAATAGCTCCCTGATTTAAGTAATACCTCTGGAATGCTGATATTTAAATAGGAAAAGGGAATCGCAGCACAAATACCGATAATTAAAGGATTTTTTACAATAGAACGTAATAAATAACGGGTATTCAGTGATTGGTTACTAGGGGACGATCGCGTTAGCGTTATTACGGCAAGAATATTGTAAAGTACTGTAATTACTGCAACATATAATGAACCAACCACTAAGCCATTCTCGCCATAGGCATTGGATACATATGCCAGACCTATTATTCCGGTATTCGCCCGAAACGCCCCCTGCACAACCACGCCCCTTTCTGCTTTATCTTTTACTAACCAATGCGCTAAACACTCAAAAATAACAAAGGTAGCGGTATTCGCAGCTAAAGCAAACAGCAATAGGTTGATGTTCCCTACTTGCGCTAAGTCCGCTTTTACCACGCTTAAAAATAATAGCGCAGGCAGCGTGACGGTAAAGACGAGCTTCGACCCCGTTTCAATGAACTTTTCTTCAATTATCCCCCAGCGTTTAAGGGCAATACCGAGGCCGAGCATGATAAATATAGGTCCAGTAACAGAAAATGAGTATTGCAGTTGGATCCAGAATTCGTTCATTTCAATATCCTTATTAATCGAACTATTTGTAACACAAAAAGAGCGATGAATGGACGTTCCTATCTATAACTTATTGGTTTTTTATTTAAATTGATGTTTTTTAAGGTTTATATTGGCAGTTAGAGTATTGCTGAGTACTTTGTTTGTTTTCGGAACTATGATCAAGCAGCGTGAATTAACGGGGGGTGTCATTTCAATTGGAACGATGATCAAGAAGGATCCTATGTTTGGATCGTTAACCTTTTGGAACGATGATCAAGGAGTGATCTTGTTTTCATCTCAACTTTGGGGGGCTCTTTTCTTCTTTCGTTAAAAAACTGGAACAATGATCAAGCATGTAAAATCTATAATTCATTGATTATTATGAAATATATTTTGCATTATGTATTTTGACACATGTTTCCAATATGCTTTCGATTAAGGCGTGAGTATCGCTGAGCCCTTGTAGCATAAGGGAATAAGCGCGATCGTTGAAATTGAAATCACACTGTCCGTAAAGAATGCTATCTTGATCACTTTTCCGGTGTGTTTACGTGGCGAAAACACTATACCCAAGCTACCTCAAGATGCTCGTTTCAGCGAGAATTTGTTGGGCTCTAGGTAAGGCACTTATTTATAGAGCTAGGGTTTTACGTTGGAAATAAGTAACACCGCATAGATCCCAACAAAACTCGCCCTTCGGGAGTGATTCAGCGTATCTACTTCTGTGTCAAATACGCTGATATCACTCTGAATCCTGCATCTTGAGGTCGCTTGGGTATATATTTAGAAGAGAGATTGTTCATTAAGAGAAAAGAAACTAGAGTCTAGGCACGGTTACTGAGACAATGCTTTATTCATTATTGGTTTATTTGTTATAGATGAATACTAAGTTTAAACATTCAGAAATTGTCATACTGCCAGAACAGATGGAACACCATAATCATGGCTATAACCAAGTTGTGATTGGCTTATCTGGACAGACAGAATTTGATATAGAAGGCTATGGTAATCTTGTTTGCCCTGGTCAGGGGTGTTTAGTGACCGCTGATTCTGAACATGCCTTTTCTGGTTTAGGTCGAAATGAAATATTGGTTCTGAATATACCAGTCTCCCCAAATTCGTTTGAAGAAACCTACGGCCATTTACAACCTTCTTATGCGGTGGAACGTGTCGAACGCTTATTTGATCAGTCGAGCTATTTTCATCTTGATAGCCAAGCTCAAAACCTTATTAATGCACTCACTGTTGAAATGACAGCGCACCCTGATGATCTGTTATTAAGTAAAGCATGTACCGATACACTGATGTGCGTATTGCAGCGACATTTTAAGCCGTTAGCATCTGATCGCCACATTGCCCGTCTGAATATGGATATTGTCGATCAATATATTATTCAGCATCTAACGCGTAAAATTTCTGTAACACAATTGGCGGGGCTGGTTTTTTTAGGTGAAAGCCAATTTCATTTATTGTTCAAGAATCAAACAGGTGTAACACCACATCAGTATGTTTTAAAGAAGCGCCTCGAAATGGCGAAACAATTAATGGAAGAGTCGCAGTTGAGTTTGGCCCAGGTGGCACAAAGCTGTGGATTCTCGGGTCAGAGTAGCTTTACACAAGCGTTTTCACGTTTATACGGCATGCCACCTGCGCGTTTTAAAAAAGATAACTTATAGCTTCATTTATTGTCTTAGTTGAATGGTCGTTTTTATATTTCATTTAATTCAACGGCTTAATTGAAAATATCATTTTTTTGTTGCTTATATTCAGCATTTTTTTGACTCTTCTTTGTTTCTCTTCTTTTCTAGCCTCTCTCGTTATCATATTCATACTTACGTAGGAACATTTACTGTTTTTGCGTAACTTTTCATGTTCATTTTTTGCAGCTAACTTTACGTTAATCGGTATGAAACAAGTTTTTTTGATGATGTTTTGTGTCTAATTTTGTTAAAAAACGGACTTTTTCTAAAAATTAACGGAGAATATAGCAAGACTAGACGAGCTGTGGAAAATAGAATCCCCTCAATAGTAACACTGGTGTAACATTTATCCTGACGATATAGATAAACTTCAGGATTCATTATTGAGGGAATGATTATGTTCAATGCGGCAGATGTACTTCAGCCATCCTTTATTGAGCGTCCGTTAAACGAAATCTGGACTCTGATTTCGCCGCTCTATTCTGTTGATGAGTCGTTATGGCTAGAACAGCTATTACCTTTGGCTGAGCCGTCAGATGTAGAACGTAAACACACAACAGATAAAGCCGCTGAGCTTATTCAGCGCGTGCGTGCCGATGAAAATGCAGTTCAAATGATTGATGCATTGTTATTGGAATACAGCCTAGATACTAAAGAAGGTATTTTGCTGATGTGTTTAGCAGAAGCCTTGATGCGTATTCCTGATGCCGCAACGGCTGATGCCCTTATTCGCGACAAACTCAGTGTTGCTGATTGGAAGTCTCACCTTAAAAATTCTGATTCTCTGTTTGTGAATGCCTCTACTTGGGGTCTGATGCTGACGGGGAAAGTGGTCACAATGGATGCCAAAGAAGACGGTAAACCATCTCATGTGATTAATCGCTTAGTTAATAAAATGTCTGAGCCTGTGATTCGTCAAGCGATGAATCAGGCGATGAAGATCATGGGTCACCAGTTTGTACTGGGGCGTACGATTTCAGAAGCAATGAAAAATGGTAAGAGTAACCGTGATAAAGGTTTCACTTATTCATTTGATATGCTGGGTGAAGCGGCATTAACGGCACAAGATGCTCAAAAGTATTTTAAAGATTACATCATGGCGGTTGAATCTGTTGGTCGTGATGGGTATGCCAACCAAAAAGGCAGTAATCAACAATCGCCTGATCCAACGGTGTCTATAAAGCTATCTGCTTTGCACCCTCGTTACGATGTAGCGAATGAAGCCCGTGTATTAGATGAAATGTATGAATCAGTGCTTACATTACTTTCACGTGCGCGTGAATTGAATGTGGGTATTACGATTGATGCTGAAGAAGCCGATCGTCTTGAGTTGTCATTAAAGTTATTTGCAAAGCTATACCGTTCAGATGCAGTTAAAGGCTGGGGTCGATTTGGTATCGTTGTCCAGTCTTACTCTAAGCGTGCACTACCTGTACTGGCATGGTTAGCGGCATTAAGCAAAGAGCAAGGCGATGTTATTCCTTTACGCTTGGTGAAAGGCGCCTATTGGGACAGTGAATTAAAGCTTTCTCAGCAAAGTGGTTTTAGTGACTACCCAGTCTTTACTCGTAAAGAGTCAACAGATAGCGCATATCTTGCGTGTGCTCGTTTCTTATTATCTGAGCATTTACGTGGAGTGATTTACCCGCAGTTTGCTAGCCATAACGCCCATACAATCTCTGCTATTGTGGCGATGACTGATCACCGTGATTTTGAATTCCAACGTCTGCATGGCATGGGCGATGCGCTTTATAATCATGCAATGGACATGTATCAAGCGAATGTACGTATTTATGCGCCTGTTGGTAGCCATAAAGATTTGCTGCCGTACCTTGTGCGCCGCTTACTTGAGAATGGTGCTAACAGCTCGTTTGTTCACCGCTTGGTTGATGCCGATTGCCCGATTGAATCATTAACAGAGCATCCGGTAGATACCTTACGCTCTCGTCCTTCGCTAAATAACAGCCTTATTCCACTGCCACCACAGATCTTTGGTGAGAGTCGCAAAAACTCTGCCAGCATTAATATTGATATTGAATCTGAGTGGACACCGTTCAATGCAGCTATTCAGGCATTTAGTCAGCATCAATGGCAGGCTGGCCCTATCGTTAATGGCGTAACGCTTGATGGTGAACAACACGCAATTACCGCCCCTTATAATCGTTCTGAAAGTGTAGGACAGGTCGCATTTTCCAGTGCAAGCCAAGTTGCTCAAGCAATTGATGTAGCAAGTGAAGCATATCCAGAATGGTCACAAGTTGCTGCTTCTGAACGTGGTGAGTGCTTACAGCGTTTAGCTGATTTGCTTGAACTTCATACCGGTGAGCTGGTTGCCCTTTGTCATCGAGAAGCGGGTAAAACAATTCAAGACAGCATTGATGAAATTCGTGAGGCCGTGGATTTTTGTCGCTTTTATGGTGAACAGGCATCATCTGAACTAGCCAGTGCAAAATCAATTAAAAGTTTTGATGGTTCAACCAAACAGCTGAGCTATCAAGGCCGTGGTGTATTTGCGTGCATTAGCCCATGGAATTTCCCTCTAGCGATTTTCTTAGGGCAAGTGTCTGCTGCATTGGCTGCAGGTAATACTGTTGTTGCCAAGCCTGCTGAACAAACCTCGTTGATTGCTTACCGTGCGATTGAACTAATGCTAGAAGCGGGTGTTCCTGCTGGTGCAATTCAATTATTACCAGGTACGGGGGCTGAAGTGGGTGCAACACTCACAACGGATGTGCGTATTGCTGGTGTGGCGTTTACTGGTTCAACAGAAACAGCACAACGTATTAACCGTTCTTTAGTCGCACGCGATTGTGAAGCGGTTCCGTTTATTGCTGAAACTGGCGGGCAGAATGCGATGATTGTTGATAGTACCGCGTTGCCAGAGCAAGTGGTGCGTGATGTGGTGCGATCTGCATTTGCGTCTGCTGGGCAGCGTTGTTCTGCGTTACGGGTGTTATTTGTTCAAGCCGATATTGCCGATCGCATAATTACTCTTATCAAAGGTGCGATGGCTGAGCTATCTGTCGGACGCCCTGAGTTACACAGTACCGATGTTGGTCCTGTTATTGATATCGCGGCAAAAGAAAAACTGCTAAAGCATATTGAGTCGTTAAAGAATCAATCGAAACTAGTGGCTCAAGCTCAGCTGAATGATGAATGTAAGTTGGGTGACTTTGTTGCACCAACAGCATTTGAAATTAGCAGTATTGATATTTTGAAAAATGAAAACTTCGGCCCAATTCTTCACATTGTTCGTTTTAAAGCGAATGAAATCGATCAGGTTGTCGATCAGATTAATCAGACAGGGTTTGGTCTAACGCTGGGTGTTCACAGCCGTAACGAGCGAACTTATTGTCGTATCGAGCAACGCGCGCGCGTGGGTAACTGCTACATCAATCGTGATCAAGTCGGTGCTGTGGTGGGTGTTCAGCCGTTTGGCGGACAAGGCCTATCGGGTACTGGTCCAAAAGCGGGTGGCCCACATTATCTGTATCGCTTCACTAAAGATGTACTGAGTGCGTAATAGCAGCTGTGTCTGAATTGAGAAGGAAGAACTTATGACTACAAATATTCAAACCATGGTGGATAGCAGCCTATCAACATGGGAAAGCTGGAATGGCTTAGGTTACAGCGAGCGTACTGCCATTTTAACGCAGTGGGCTAGCCAGCTAGAAGCCAATGCGAAATTGATGGTGGAGTTTCAATGCCGCAATGCGTTAGAGCATGTGGGAGAAACACTATTAATGCCAGGGCCAACAGGTGAAACCAACGAACTGTACAGTGCTGGTCGTGGTGCATTTGTGGTAACGGCTGATGCTGATGCAACTGTTACGGCAATTGTCGGGCAAATTACAGCAGTATTAGTGACAGGCAATACTCTGTTTATATGCTTGCCAGCTGACAGTGCGTTATCAGGCAAAGCGTTGGTATCACAGCTTGAAAAAGCAGGTTGTCCGCACGGTGTTATCGTCGCGGTAGATTGTGATCAACTCGCTGATTTGGTCAGCCATACTGCAATCGCGGGTGTGGCTTATGCGGGTGAGTTATCAACGTCACAAGCTATGGCTCGTCAGTTAGCTGCACGTGATGGTTTATTAGCCCAGCTAGTAACAGAAACAGATTGTGAGTTGTTACCTGTTATTGGTAGCCCCACATACATCTTGCGTTTTGTGACGGAAAGAACACGCACCATTAATATTACCGCTGTAGGAGGTAATGCAACACTGCTTGAACTGGGCAGTGGTGAACATTAATTTTTAGTGGTTAGCCGGTTTATGGTTATTTCCCTCAATTATGTCGTGTGACTGAAGGAAATAGTGATAGGTCGGTTAACCAAGTAAACATGCTGAATAGAATATTCAGTAAATAAATAAAATACCCGCAATGAATGGGTATTTAAATAAGTGAGGGAACTCGACAATGATTGAAAACAGCTTTGCTATTACAGGTACGTTTATCGTTTATCTGATAGCTATGATGGCAATTGGTTATATCGCCTATAAGCGTACATCTAATTCAGCCGACTATTTCTTAGGTGGCCGTTCGTTAGGGCCATGGCCAGCAGCGTTATCGGCAGGTGCTTCTGATATGAGTGGTTGGTTACTACTGGGTCTACCGGGTTATGCTTATGCGGCTGGTATTGAATCACTTTGGTTAGCTGGTGGCTTGTTATTGGGCACATGGCTAAACTGGCTGATTTGTGCGAAGCGTCTTCGTACTTACAGTATTACTGCTGATAACTCACTAACACTTCCTGAGTTTCTAGCACGCCGTTTTGATGATAAATCTAAACTGATCCAAACTATTTCAGCATTCTTCATTTTGCTGTTTTTCCTTTTCTATACCAGTTCAGGTTTAGTTGCAGGCGGTAAATTATTTGAAACCGTATTCGGTCTTGATTACAGCATTGCGGTCATTGTCGGTACCGTTTGTGTTGTGTCTTACACCTTATTTGGTGGCTTCTTAGCCGTATCATGGACAGACCTTGTACAAGGTTTATTGATGTCTGCGGCATTGCTTATTGTGCCTATTGCTGCCATGAGTGGTGGCGTAGGTGATCTTACGGCAGCATTGGAGCTGAAAAACCCAGAGCTAATGACGTTGTTCAATGATGTGAAAGGCCAACCGTTATCTGCCATTGCTATTATTTCTCTTGCAGCGTGGGGTTTAGGTTACTTTGGTCAGCCACACATCCTTGCGCGTTTTAAAGCAACGCGTAGTAATGCTGATATTACAACAGCACGCCGTATTGCGGTTATCTGGACTGCATTATCAATGATTGGTGCGGTACTTGTAGGTTTGGTTGGTATTCTTTATGTTGATAACCAATTGGCAGGCGAGCTAGCTGATGGTGAGAAAATCTTCATGTTACTTGTGAACTCAATCTTCCACCCAGTGGTTGCGGGTATTCTATTAGCAGCGATTCTTGCGGCTATCATGAGTACTGCTGATTCACAGCTATTAGTGTCGTCTTCTGCATTGGCGGAAGATTTCTATAAGCAAGTATTTCGTCCAGATGCTCCAACAGAAGAAATTGTCATGGTCGGCCGTGTTGCTGTTATCGGACTTTCTATTGTTGCACTGGTGTTGGCAATGAACCCTGATAGTACGGTACTTGGTTTGGTCTCTTATGCGTGGGCTGGTTTTGGTGCGGCATTTGGACCTGTACTGTTACTTAGTCTTTACTGGAAGCGTATGAACCGTAATGGTGCGTTAGTCGGTATTATTGTGGGTGCATTAACGGTTGTTATCTGGAAGCAGATTACAGGTGGTATCTTCGATATCTATGAAATCGTACCTGGCTTTATTTTAGCGACATTATCAGTCGTGATTGTGAGCCTGACGACAGGTGAGCCATCAGATAAAATCCAAAAGCAATTCGACCAATACGAGAAGAATCTTGTAGAGTTTGATTAATGCCTAATCAATTTTAATTAAAAATAAAATGCCAGTCTGATGACTGGCATTTTTTTTGTTTGATGGATATGTGCTTGTAGGTGTCCGAACTAAACTTAATGAGATTAGTTTTTAACGTTAGTGATTTTTTCTGACTCTTAATAGTCGTGCAATGGATGATGAAAAGTAAAATGGTATAAAAAATTATCAAGCTACGAGGTACGTCAAAGTTCATTATCAAGAAGATTATTATGATGAAGAAGAACTAAATTCGATTAGCTTTTTATTATCACTTTATTTTTCAGCGTATTTAGAGAGGGGACTATGACAAATTATCAGCACTATTTGGCGACCGTTGAGCGTGTGTACCCTGTCGTATTGGCAGAGCTTGCAAGTACATGGTGTGTTGAGTGTTCAGAAGCCCGCAGTAATCAAATTAAGTTGGTTGCGAACAATGGAACGGTTTATCACAGCCTTGATCTGACGCCAATCAATACCCCGAATATGTGGACAGATAAAGAACCGATTGCTGATGCCTTTATTGAATATATTGCACGTGGATTTGCGCGGGTTACACCATTACGCCAGTCTGTTTATCGCAATAATATGAGCCATTGGTTAGAGCGCGGCTTGCAAGGGTTACAGTCAATATTTTCAGAACAAGAAGCATTACTACAGGCGGTTAGTCAGGTTGATTACCCGTATCCAAGTAAAGTGAAATTAGATGGGGATTATTTTCCATGTTGGGTGCTGGGTGAAAAAGATAACCAGATCATGGTATCGGTTATTGACCGCCGATGCGGCACATTGATGAAGTCGTTGCCTGTTGTGAGTGAACAACTGGTCGATACCGAACACTGGTTCAGCGCGCAGGTAATCGATTCAAGTGAAGACGCGATCGAGACTGCCCACCATCATATTACTGATTTAATTACAGCACCGATAGATCGCACCGACGATGAGCCAAAGCTTGCCGATGTTATTACCAACCCATGCGCATCAACCATTAGCCCCGTTGTGAGCGTAATGTTGATAATGGCTGTGGTTGTGGCTTTCTTTGTTATTCTTAAAATTGTACTTGGTTTTTAGTGTAGGTAAATATCTTAGGGGGATGGGGTGAAATGATTCGATTGGTATTACAGCCAAAATCTTATAAGATCGGCTATTAATCGTAATGCTGTAGAGATCAATTATGCAAAACCTATCGCTTCTATCCCAAACAGAGAGAAATCGCATCGAGTTAGATAAGCAGGCAGCTTATACCGTGTGGAAAGTGAAGAATGCCAAAGCGGGTTATGAAGCATTTGCAGAGTTGAGCAACAATATTTCAGACGATGATGACCGTGATTTATTTGAGCGTGCCGTTAGTAAATATAAGGTGCTAATGGGTGTGAAATAGCCGTGATCAATCAATGGTAGCTTGGGTATATTATGAATTGTGCCTTTCGTACTTGAACTGTAGAGTGCTCATCAATAACGAAAGGCATTAGTCAGTACTTATCCATAATGGTATTACATACTTTGTGGCGCTTAGATAAAGACTATTGAACTGAGCCTTATAACAATAAGCTTTCTCCTAGTTTTTTCGTCGCTGCATCATCCACGACTACTTGCACTGAGATATCCATATCATTATTCCATTTCAGCGCATACGCTGATATAGCTGCAGCGCTATCAGATTCACAGATTGCGACTCCTGTGCCACTGACCAAATCATGCCATCGCCCAATCATTTTAATCTCATCCCCCATCATCGCTTTATCCTGCTCGTCGGAAAGTTGAGAGAAGTGAGCCAATATCGGGTGAAGTTTCCCCTGATGGATCTGCCATGTGATTAAAAAAGTCATCGCTAATACCTCATAGAAGCAGAGGTATTAAGTATAGGTTGCTAGCCGCCACTTAAACAATGACAGCGCATAAAGAGCTCTGGTGGCACCTCCATCTCAAGTATGCCATTCTATAGTATTATTCAATGTACTGATGATTCTGCATCGGATTAATCGAATAAGGAACCTTGATGAGTGTAAAGGGAAGTACTCTCAAAAAAAACGGTTATATTGGTATACATATTTGTCTATTAGTCGGCATATTGCTTTGTGTCGGCTTAATTCTTCCTCGTGCTATGGCAGCACAATCCGTTTCTTGGGATCGCCAAAATCAAACATGGTTAAGCCAGCAATCTGAACATTTTACCATTCACTTTCGTGACGGGCATCAATCACAAGCTGCTAAATCATTAGACATTGCAGAACGTGTTCACAGCGAGCTGCTGCCATTTTTTATTCATGATCCAGAAAACCGTACCGAAATTGTATTAGTCGATGATTTTGATTTTTCTAATGGCTGGGCAACGCCGCTTCCTTTTGCACAAATCCGTTTATTCATGAGCCCCCCAGAAGATGTTAATGGTCTTGAGGCGAATGATGAATGGTTACACATGCTTATTCGTCATGAATACGCGCACATCATGCACATGGAGTTAGGTGCAGGGGCTGTAAAAGGAGTCCGAAAGGTACTTGGTCGTAATGGCTTGCTATTTCCCCATGCCTTAACGCCTTCGATGCTTATTGAAGGGGTAGCTGTTTACTTAGAAACAAATAAAACACTGGGCTATGGTCGATTGCAAGGCAGTGTGTATGACATGCAAATGCGGATGGAAGTGGCTAGCGGTAAGTTTAATGATCTTGAACAGGTTGTAGTCGCGTCGCGTGAATGGCCGCTAGGGTCGCAATATTTGTATGGTGCATATTTTATTGAATACCTTGCGACAATGTATGGTGAAGAAAAACTAGCGCTTTTTTTAGAGGATTATAGCCGAAAATTACTCCCGTATTTTTTATTGAATGGTTCTGCTGAAACAGTATTTGGTAAAGATTTTTTCCAATTGTGGGATGATTTTCAGCAGGATTTTGAAATACGTTATGACACACAAATAAGAGAACTTGCTCAGCAGGCAGTAACTGGGCGTGATATTGCTATTAACCCGTATTTACAAGTAACTACACCGGGTAATCATGGATTATTAGTTACCCGTAAAAATGGTGAAGATCGTGCGGTTATTTCTCGGCTCAATAATAGCGTTCAGTCTGAAGATAAATGGCAAAATATCATTAATACCAAAGGTGTTACAGCGTTAGATCTGCACCCTATTAGTGGGTTAGTTGTATCACGGATTGTTAATTATACTGATGGTCGACAAATTAATGATTTATTTATCTATCAAGATAATCGCTGGATAAGGCTGACAGAAAGACAACGCTTTCGCAAAGTACGCTGGATGTTAAATGGTAGGCAGTTATTAGCCAGTCGAAAAATTAATGGATTAAGCGAACTGTGGTTAATTGATGCGGGAAATTCACATACATCCTTAGTGTGGCGCGGTGAGCAAGGTGATGTGTTAGGTGGTTTTGATGTTTCACCGACAGGAGATTTTGTTGTTGCGTCAATGAAGCGACCGCATCAAGGGTGGAATTTAGAGCGCCTGCCTATTACTTCTCTTCAAACTGGCCATCAGAGCCTCAAGAATAATCAAGCTCTTAGTCTAAACACGCCATCAAATACTCTTTTAGATATAGATTGGCTGCCCCTTACCGATACAAAGGCAACTGAAAATAGTCCAGTCTATTTACCCGATGGGCGCATTGCATACAGTGCTGATTATGAGGGGATATATAATATTTTTGTTATCGCCCCCAACTCTGGTGAAGTAATGCAATGGACGCGTGAAATCGGAGGGGCATTTCAGCCACAGTGGCAGCCTTATTTAGGATTAGCCTATCAAGCGTACGATATTGATGGGTATCACTTGAAAGTGATTGAGCAGCCTAAGCCATTAACAACATTTACGGTGAACAGCCAGCAAGGTCGTTATGATTACCCGCCAGTTGTGGTTAATACCCGTGAAAAGTCAGCCGTTGAATCTTATAGCCCATGGTCAAGTTTACGTCCACGAACATGGCTGCCATTACTTTTTATTGATGATAACTCAACGGAAGTTGGGTTTCTTACCTCGGGCTCTGATGCATTAAGTCGGCACAATTATTGGATTTCAAGTTCTTGGGATTTTGACAATGATATAGCCAATTTTAATGCAGCTTATCGTTATGACAATCGTTGGTTATTTACTTATGAACGTAGCCATAATTTTGAAACGTTTATACAAAACACCTCGTCAGGTAATGAGATTACAGGCAAGCGTATTACTCAAGATGATAATATATTATTGCAACGTAATAACATTTTCACGTCATGGGAAGATGATCTAGCGTTACATGCTGGTGTTACTTGGGAAAAAGAATCACTGGTATCAGAACCTAGCTTGTCTAACCTTCCGCCATATCGACCCGCTGATGAATCATTGTTCGGCTTTGCGTTTACGTTCGATAACCGCGAAACATATTTAAATGTGCTCGGTATTGGCTGGGGACACTATGCGGATTTTATTGTGGAAACAAACGCATTATTTAATGGTGATTATAGCGGTGAAAAATATCAAGGGCAGTGGCTAGGAACATGGGATTTCCCCGGCAGAACCACGTTAACTGGGCGATTAAGTTTTGGTTATGCCGATGATAGCGCGAAGTCATTCCGATTAGGTGGAACTGATCTTCTTGAAGAATCGCGTTTATTTGGACGAGATACGCAAGCACTACGTGGCTACGATGAATCGGTACAGCGAGGTCATCGCTATGCAACGCAACGGTTAGAGGTCGAAACATGGTTGGGTCGATTAGAGCGAAACTGGAGGCTGTATCCCGTTGGTATTGGTGATATCTCAGGCTCAGTGTTTATTGACTCAGGTGCTGCGTGGAATGAGAGTCATAATATTGAGCAGTTAACGGGGGCAGGTATACAAATATCGATTGAAGCTAAGTTAGGGTATGGCTTAACGTTACCAGTTACCTTGGGTTATGCGCATGGATTTGATGACGAACTTGGGAAAGAGCAGTTTTATCTCAATATTTCGGGCAGTTTTTGGTAATACCAAGAAAAGATAATTAACGTTGGATGTATCAATCTAATATTCCAAAAACGATCACGCAAAGCGACTGACTGAATAGTCATTTTTCAGCATTTATTCAGAAATGTAATGATATTATAAAGCGGTATATTATACGGTGGTCGTGCAATGGCTCGCTGGGTATATTTTTCAAACAATACAGTGTTATTCAAGAACGTACAGTCTGTAAATTTATGGCTATACTTCAGTATTTCTTGATCTAAATATTTCTTTTGTAGTTACCAATTTGATAAACCTTAGACTTAATGTATTAAGTCTAATTATGATACACTGTTTTTTATTGTAAGTGCCAAGCGTTCTTTATGTGCAATGAATAAGGAATTATTTTCAAATTATGAGTAAGTTTACCCCCCCTACGTTTAAGAAAGCTTTTTTACACCCACGCTATTGGCCGACGTTAATGATGATATCTATTTTATATCTGATTAGTTGGCTCCCTTATTTTATTCAATTCCGCATGGGGCAAGGTGTAGGTTGGTTAGCTTTTCGCCTTGCATCCCGTCGTAGAGAAACAGTTAAGCGCAATCTAGAGCTGTGTTTTCCTGATATGTCTGAACCAGAGCGTGATGCCTTGATTCATAAGAATCAGGAAAATACAGGTTTAGCGTTATTCGAAACCGGAATGGCGTGGTTTTGGCCAGACCTTCGTGTTCAACGGCATGTTGAAGTTGAAGGTATAGAGCATATCAAAAAACTGCAGGCTGAAGGTAAGGGTGTTTTACTGATAGCTATTCACTCGATGAATTTGGAGTTAGGTGCCCGTGCGTTTGGTTTAAGCACCCCTGGAGTTGGTGTTTATCGTCCGAATAACAATCCTTGTTTTGATTATTTTCAATATAAAGGTCGCTCGCGCTCGAACAAAGACATGATTGATCGTAAGGATGTAAAAGGCATGCTACGCGCTTTACGTAAGGGCGAGCTAGTCTGGTACGCGCCTGATCATGATTATGGTCGCCGTCGTTCGACATTTGCACCGCTATTTGCAGTTGAAAATGCTTGTACCACAACAGGAACAAGCCTATTGGTTGATGCATCTGGTTGTGCGGCTGTGCCATTTGCCATGATTAGAAATAGCGATTCAGGAAAATACACATTAAAGATTTTTCCACCATTAGATGCCTTTCCGCATAAAGATCTTGATGCTGCTGCCGCTTATGTTAATAAGGCTGTTGAGCGCTCCATCATGGAAGCCCCAGAGCAGTACTTGTGGTTACATCGTCGCTTTAAAACACGCCCAGAGGGTGAGCCATCACTGTATAAGTAAATCATGAAGAAGAGGGCTTTTTAGCCCTCTTTTTTTATATGTTTTTCTACCTGCTTTATGATTTTCTCATTAGTATCGAATGTTTTTCTTCATATTCTCACAGCCTCGTTCATCGTAAGAACGTTTCCTTATAGCAAAGATCCCTTATATACGTGGCATGTTTTATGTATGTGTATTTACAGTGGACGCTATTTGAAATTAAAGCGTTATTCGAAACGGAAGGTTTGAATTTAGTGAGTGTTCGTGAGAGGTATGAAATGAAAACGATATACCTTGTTTGTGATATTACTTTGCATAAGGGAACAAGTTTTTTTGATTATTTGTATCAGTTAGAAACGACAGAGTATCGCTTTGTGCTCGTTACACCAGATATTACAAGAGATGCTAGGAATGCATTGGAAAACAAAGGATATAAATACGAACGCGTGTCGAATGTAGTTCAGTTGATGCTTCTGCTGCGAGCAAGTCCTGCAAATATGATTCATTTTCATTTTTACGGTATAGGGCATTCGTACTTATTGTGTTCAAGACTACTTTGTTCGAATATAATTTTGACTGCGCATCAATCGTTACCCAAAGAAAAGCAGCCTCTTAACGTGAAATTTCGTTCAAGAATACAATGTGCTTTGGTGAGGGTTAAACGTAGAGTATTAATTCTTTTCTTAAGGCGTACAGTGGCGGTTTCATCGTTTATTAATCGTTGGCTTATAAATGATATTCCGAGTCGTTCTGTAGTTAAAATTGAAAATGGAATTAATTTGCAACGTTTTTCTTATGTTGATCTACCGCCTGTTTCTACTACGTTAAATTGTTTTTTTGTTGGTCACTTATCTGAAGAAAAAGGTGTTTGCAAATTACTGTACTTATTCTCTGATTCTGAAATATCAAAGGTGGCCAATATCAGTATTATTGGTGATGGCCCAATGCAAGAAGAGGTCAAACAGGCGGCAAAGAAATTTTCATCCATTACCTACCTTGGTCCATCAGAGTATGTTGAACAAGACTTAACAGGTGCACACCTTTTGCTTGTTCCATCCCAATGGCAAGAAGCATTTGGCTATGTAGCTGTTGAAAGTATGGCGATGGGACGTCCTGTTCTCGCCCAGCCTACAGGTGGATTAGGTGAGTTGTATTCACATAGTAATCATAGCTGGTATGTTGATTTTAATGATAAAGGTGCCGTTGAAAAATTACTTAAAACATTATTGTCTCAGCCTGAATTAATAAGAATAACAGGAATTAAAGCGCGCAGATGGGTTCATGAACACTATTCTTTAACACGTCAAATAAATCAAACTCATGCACTCTATTCTGAATTGCTTAATTAACGTAATGAGTAGGGGGTATCTTTGATAAAGGAGCGACATATGATTAATACACTCAGACGGAATATAAAAAAACAAGACTCAGTAGTGAGTCAGCTTCTTTATCGTATAGTGAAATTTGCAAAATACGGGCAGCTACCGCCATTAACAATACTCTATAAGTTTGTTTATTTATGTTACAAATTGATGGGTATCGCTTTTCACCGTTGCATGAATTTATTCATCTATCTTCCTATGCTGCAATCGCAATTAACTCAATACGCAAAGGGGTTGCAGCTTGAAAATGGAATGCCATTAATTGCAGGGCCAGTTTCAATTTCTATCGGTAATAATGCTTGCCTTAATGGTGCGATGAGTATTCATGGACACCCTGATAATGAACAATGTCAGCTAGTGATTGGGGATGATTGTTATATTGGCTGGCAAACGGGTATTACCGTTGGTACCAAGGTCATTATTGGTAATAACGTGATGATTGCAGGTAGAACAATGATAAGTGGCCATAGTGGTCATGGTGTGAGTATTGATGAACGTGATAACCCTAAAATGGCTGATTTAGTTATAGAAGACAATGTGTGGTTATGTACCAATTGTCATATTGTTCGGCCGGTTCATATTGGTAAAGGCTCTGTTATTGCTGCTGGGTGTATTGTGACGAAAGATGTACCAGAAAATGTATTATTTGGCGGTAATCCTGGCAAGGTGATTCGCTATTTAAATACCTAGCAACATGTATTAACTCTTCTTTTTTTCGCTTTTTAGTCCCGAATATTGAATGGCTATAGGTAATTTAATGACGTTATTACATGAAAATCTGTTCTCACAATTGAAAGATCAAGGTGTTGTTGTACTGCCTGATTTGATAAAAAGTGAACAATTAAGTGCAATGAGAAATGCATTTGAATGTCAGCTGCAACAACCGAGTTTTAATGCGTGGCAAGGTTATCATCAAACAGATCGGCGCCGATTGATGCTTGATCAATTATTGACTGTTGAACAAGGTTTTGTGGATGTAGCCTTACTTTCTTTATTGCAGGTTTTAGTTAAACGTTACTTAGGTGAATCGGCTTGTTTACAAGAGGCAAAAGGGTGGCAAAGTTTACCTTTTAAGGATAATTTTCATCCCCTTCACCGAGATGAATGGTATTGCCGCAATCATTATTATGAGCAGAAAAAGCCGATGTCATTGAAGCTCGGCTTGTACCTTGATGACGTTGATACGGGGGCTTTTGCTTATATTCCAGGTTCACACAGGAATGTGGGTGGGGATCATGGCACTGTCGACGAGCTATCAACACTGATCACGGGAAAAGCAGGCACGATGTTCTTGTTTGATCCTGAAGGATTACATCAGCAAAGTTTTCCAAATTTAAAAAAACGTAATGCCGTCTTTTTTCATTTTTTTTCCAGCGATATTGTATTGTCACAAAACTTTATCCGCTGGGGGCGTTTTCGTCAGTTATTAATTGAGTCAAGCTATTTACACTCATGTTCGCCAGAGCAATTAGCCTTTCTTGGTATCGGTCGGCAACCATCAACTCACCCTATTGAAATTCAGCATTTTCGCTGGGCGCGTCGTTCAATAAATGGTTTAGTGCGTGGAATCAATGAAGGACAATATTGGTTTCAACGCGTGCAAGCACGGCTTAGCCGTTGTTAAAAGGGTAGTACGAACTTTCGGTCATTCAATGTTGTTAGAGTGGGAGTCAAACAACACTTCATTTAAAAAGCCCGTACTACATATTCATATCTACAGTGTCATATTGGAATTGAGCTGCCAGTTACCACCGAGGGCTTTGTGCAACCCCACCGCGACCTGAGCAGTCTGTAAGCGTGCGGTAACAACCCTATCTTGTAATAAGTGCTGCTGACGCTGTGCATCTAACACTGACAAATAATCTACTAAACCGGCTTCATAAAGTGATTCCGCTTTTGATACTGCACGATCTGTTTGCTGCTTAGATTCTAATACTAGCGATTGATACTCCTGACTATTACCGTAGCCTTGAAGTAAGGTTTCTACTTCGCCAATCGCATTGTTGACTGCGTATTGATAGGTAAGAGCACTGTTTTTAAAACGGGCTTCTTGAATATCGACCATGGCATCGCTTCGTCCACCATCAAAAATATTCCAACTTACCCCTATACTGGCAATCCATGCGGTTGAACCACTGCGAAATACGTCATCGAAATCACTTGCCACAAGACCCGGTGCGCCAGTTAAGAAAAACTTCGGATATTTAGCCGCAATCGCTGCGCCTAATTCCTCATTTATCGCTGCCATTTCACGCTCTGCAATACGTAAATCAGGGCGGCGTTGTAGTAAGTCTGATGGTAATCCTACTGGGATTAAACCAGACATTTCAGGCATTTTGTTTGCCGAGTTTTTTTTGAGCCTCTGGTGCATTTGTGACGGTGTGTCACCGAGCAAAATTGCTAAGCGTTGGCGGTGCACATTTTCAGCTGTTGCCAGTTGTGGCACTACGGCTTTCGATGCGGCAAACATGGCTTTCGCGCGTGCCAGATCTAACTCAGAACCGTACCCACTCGCGAGTACTTTTTGCACTAATACCAGCGTGCTTTTTTGATCTTTCACTGTTTGCATTGCGATTGTTTTTCGTTCTTGAGCCCCCCGCATTTGCAGGTAGTTATGAATCACATCGGCAGTGATAGCAGTATTTAAGCCTTCACGGAAAATGATTGCCTGTTCTTTTCGTATCGAAGCGGCTTGAGCTTGGCTATCGATACGGCCAAATAAATCCACTTCCCAAGCAATGGTTGCCCCTGCGAAAAACCCACTTTGCTTAGCATCCATTAATGGCACTCCCAGTGGGTTATTAGCCGAAACCACCGGACCTAATAACGGGTCATTATCACTGAACTGCGCCGTACTGTAGCCAGCACCTAGACTAACGGTTGGCACTTTAAATGACTCTATGGCTTGTTGGTAAGCCTGTGCCGCTTTAATGCGTTCCGCTGCCATTTTTAAGGGAATATTCTGTTGTTGAGCATCTGCAACCAACTGATTCAAAACAGTATCATCAAACTGATACCACCATGGCGTAATATTCTGGTGAGTATCGAGTTGAGATTGAGCATTTTGCTGATCATCTTGTACGGTACCGTTTGTATCTTGGTATAAATACTCAGTATCAATTGTATGCTCTGGCTTTTGATAATCAGGCCCTACGGCACACCCCGTTAGCGTCAATGCAAGTACAAGTGCAATCGGAGACCACTTAAGCGTTTTCATATTGACTCTCCTCTGCTTGAGCTTCTGTTTTCGGGCGATAGAACAAACGATACAACGCGGGCATTACAAACAGTGACAGTACCGTTGCTGCAGCTAAGCCTCCGATAATCGTGGCGGCCATTTGGTCGAACAAGCGATCAGATAATAATGGAATCATACCCAGAGCTGTGGTGAGTGCGCCCATTGAAATAGCCATGGTTCGGTTGAGTGTTGCTTCTTTTATGGCCTCATCAAGTTCACGGCCATTAGCACGCTCTAATTCGATTTGATCCATTAACATGATGCCATTTTTGATAATCATGCCCGATAGTGTGATAGCGCCAATGAGTGCCATAAATCCAAAGGGTTTATCTAACAATAATAAGGTCCATGTTGCGCCAGTAGCAGCAAGAGGAAGCGTGATTAAGATAATAACGGGCTGTTTAAAGCCATTAAATAAGGCAACCATAATGATGACCATAATAAGCATCGCTTTAGGCATTTGCTTTAAGGTGTCAGTGATCGAGCGGTGCTCATCGTAGTATTCACCTCCCCATTCAAACTGATAGCCAGCAGGTAATGTAATAGATTCAACCGATTGAGCCAGTTGCTTACGCACATCAGATGCAGTGGCACCGCTGACATCCGCTTGTACCGTGATTGCTGGTAAGCGATTACGTCGCCAAATCATGCTCTGCTCTGTCTTAAGATCAAAGCCATCAACCACTTGCCCTAAAGGTACGCTGTGCATGCCGAGAAGCGAACGAACGGGCAGTGTTTCCATCGAGCCTATATTGGCTTCGGCACTTCGCAGCTTGATAGGAATAAGCTCATCCCCTTGATGAAGCTGACTTAATGTGACGCCATCGGTTGCACGTTTCATAGCAAGCGCAATATCGGTACGGTTTATACCTGCACGACGGGCTTGTTCTTGATTGATGATCGGTACAATAACTTTGCTAGGTTGACGCCAATCATCGCGGATATATTTCGTATGAGGGTTAGCCGCCATAATGGCTTGGGCCTGCGTTGATAATTGCTGCAATACCTCTGGGTCTGGGCCAATAAAGCGCGCCTCAATACTGTATTTATCTTTGGTTGCGAGCTTTAAAGGACGAAAACGTGGTTCTGCATACGGGAACTCAGCTTTAAGCCATGCATCACCTCGAAGAGTTAATGCCGTTATAGCTTCATAGTCTGTCGTGTTAATAACAATTTGCCCATAGCTTGGATCATAAGGTTCTGGTTCAACGGTGACCGAGAAACGAGGTGCACTAGCACCGACATAAGCTGAAATAGTAGTGACTTCTGGCTGCTTGATTAGCCATTGTTCTATACGCTTCATATCTGTCGAGGTTTGCTCTATTTTGGCGCCATTAGGTAGCCAGTAATCAAGAAATACCATTGGGCGATCAGAGCTAGGAATAAAGTTAATTGCAACGTTGGGCACAGCAATACCAGTAGTAACCAATAATGGGATCAACAATGCTAATGTTTTTAGCGGATTCGTGACTGTCCAAGATACTGCGCGAGAGTAAGTTGAGGCTTTCGGATCTGATACTGCTCCTTCTTTGGCTTTTTTTGGTTTAATCCATAACCAACACATAAGCGGCGTTACTGTCATGGCAATGAGCCAAGAAAACAGTAGCGATGAGCAGACAATTAGAAATACGGAACTGGCAAATTCAGCAGAATCTGTTTTTGAAAATAGAACGGGGCTCGAGCCCATAATCGCAATAACGGTAGCACCTAGTAAAGGTACCCCTGCCTCTTTCACCGACCCAATTGCTGCTTTAGTGCGATCAATACCTTTATTGAGTTTAACAATAAACATATCGGCGATGACGATGGCATTATCAACCAACATACCGAGCGCTAAGATGAATGTGCCAAGCGAAACCCGTTGCAAGTCGATACCCGCAACATACATGTAAATTAAGGTGAGGAGTATGGTTAGTAATAAGCTTGAGCCGACAATGACTGCGCTTTTAAAGCCCATAAAAATCAGTAGAACAATAACAACAATCGCGACACTTTCGATTAGGTTAGTCACAAAGTTATTGATTGATTTACTGACTTCATCAGGTTGGAAAGCAATGGTGCCGATCTCGACCCCAAAAGGTAATGTTTGTTGATATTCGTTAATGATATTGGTGATTGAATCGCCCAAAGACACAACGTTAATACCACTTACTGGGCTAACAGCAAGAGTGATGGCATCGTAACCATTAAAGCGACTTTCTGATAATGCTGGGGTTTGGTAGCCCATAGAAACATTGGCAATATCACCAAGGCGGATCAAGCCTGTACTGAATTTACTCACACCGCCTTTAATCATTAAATTACGAATATCATCGAGTGATTTAAATGCGCTACTTTGATCTATGCGAATACGCTCAACGCCTGCTGCGTAACTGCCCGCATCGAATGTCATGTTTTGGCTGGTCAGTTGGTTGACGACTTGCGCGGCTGAAATCCCGTATTCAGCTAAACGCTCGTCGGGTAAATCAATATTAACCACTTGATTGCGTACACCATGAAGCTCAATTTTCTTTATGCCTTCAACGGTTTTTAAACGACGTTGAAGCTCTTTGGCGTACAAACGCAGTTCTGATGGTTCGATACCGTCACCATAAACAGAAAACAACATGCCATACACTTCAGAAAACTCATCTTGCACAATACTGATTTGTGCCGTGGCTGGCAGGGTAAGTTTTACGTCATTCACTTTACGGCGCAGTAAATCCCATTGTTGTGGCAGATCTTTAGAATTGGTTGCTTCTTGCAGATCAATGAAAATCATCGAACTACCCGGACGAGACAGTGAACGCAGTTTCCATACTGAGCCCATTTCTTGTAATCGAGTTTCAATTTTATCGGTGACTTGTTGTTCTACTTCTTGCGCTGATGCCCCTGGGTAGAGTGTTACTACCACGGCGCTTTTTACGGTAAAAGAAGGGTCTTCTAATTTTCCGAGTTTAAAATATGAACCAATACCTGTAATCACACACAATACGCAGAAAAAAACCACGAAAGTGCGTTGCTTAATAGCAAATTCCGCTAAATTCATCGTTCTGTTCCTTATTGGGTGATCTTGATTGTTTCAGTTTTGCCAACCTGAATACCGGTTTTTAAAAAATGCACCCCCGCAGTCACTACTTTGTCGCCTGCTTGTAGTTTGCCTGTAATACAGGCTTTATTTGCATTGAGGGCATTAACTGATACTGGCGTTTGTACTGCAATATTGTCTTTAACGAGAAAAACAGACTGCTGATTGTTGCTTGATATCAGCGAGGAATATGGCACGCAATATTGGTTGTTCATTTGCTGAAAAGGCACATCAAGCTGAATGGCCTTACCGGCCAATAAGCTATCGTCAGTCTGGCTTAACAAAAAGGTGACAGTGAAGGTTTGTTTGATCGGATCAGGAATGGTACTGATTTCTTTTAAGGTTGCAGGAATAGATTGTTGGCTGCCGTACCAGCTTACGTTTATTTGTTGCTGGTTAGTGTGTTCTGTTTGTTGAAGGTCGCTATTACCTTGGCTTTGGCGCTGCTGAATTTGCGCTCTTTTTATCGAAATAAATTGATTAGCTAGATTCTCTGGTACATCAATCACCGCTTGTAATTGGTTAGGCTGATGCAAGGTAAAAGCTGGAATGCCAGGGGCCGCTTGTTCAAATTGGTCAAAGAAACGATGGCCAATCACACCATCAAACGGGGCTTTTAGCTCAGTATAAGACAATGCATCTTGGGCTTTCCTCAGATTTTGCTGTACGACTTGTACCATGGCTTTGCTGCGTTCGTAGCCACTGATTGCACGATCTAAATTGACTTCAGCAATGGCGTTATCTCCCGTTGCTTGTTTCACGCGTTTTAGTTCTAATGCTGCGAGTTTATGGGCTGCTTTTGCTTCAGCTAAACGGGCGTCTAATTCTAATACGGTAACTTGGTAATCATTCGGATCGAGGCGGGCAATAACCTGACCTTGCAAAATAGTGTCACCCGCATTAAATAATATCTCGGTAATGGTACCCGGAACACGAAAAGCCAGATTGGCAGAATCAGCAGATTCAAGCACACCTGAAAAACGTTTAACACTGGTGCTATCGAGCGCATTTAATTGCATTACTTGAATAGGGCGAGGGGATTTATCTGCCGTCATGGCAGGTGCATCAGTACAACCTGATAAGATAGCCGCTGTAATTGGCGCGACGAGGCATAAGGCGAGTTTCTTTTTAAATCTACTTTCTTGTTTTATAAGCGATAAGTTTTTCATTATTGACTCCCACTGTCATTATGGGGGCCAGTCTAATCGGTTCATTGCAATAGATAATCATGCCATTGCATGAATAACTGTCTCGATAATCATGACAATTAAAGTTTCTTTGGTAACTCTTGTAATAGTAAATCAATCAATAAACGAGTGGCGTGGCTGATGCCGTGACGATCTGGATACAATAACCACACGTCATCTGCACGAGATTGATATTGAGGTAAAACGCGAACCAAAGCTCCACTTTCCATAGAGGCAAGTGCAAGCAGTGGAGGTAAAATACCAATCCCCCGTCCATCTAGCATGGCTCGGCGTATAAAGCCGATATTATTACTGGCGAGGCGAGATTTAACTTTTACTTCTTCATCAATCAAGTCCCAATTATCTTCTAATGTGCCATCTGGCCAGCGATAACAAATGCATTGATGAGTGGCGAGTTCAGCCAATGTATTTGGCATGCCATATTGTTCGATATAACTTGGGCTAGCTAAGAGCATTCGGCCGAGTTGAGCAATATGACGGGCAACAAAGCTAGAGTCATGAAGTTTACCTGCATGAATAGCAAGATCTAACCCTTGCTCATACATATCGGTATAGCAGCTGTTGGTCGAGCGAATGTCTAGATCAATTTCAGGATACATATCTTGGAATTGGTAGAGAATATGCTGAATGGCTTCGTCACTTTCAGGTAATAACCCCAGTTTCACTTTACCGGCTGGGCGAACATCAAGTTTGAGCAAAGTATCATTGGCTTTTTGGTAAGCCTCTAAAACAGTTAATACTTCTTTGTAATAAGCTTCACCATGCTGACTTAAGCGCAATTTTCGTGTAGTACGGAAAAAAAGTTGAGCATTGAGTGATTTTTCAAGCTCACCAATTCGGCGGCTCACATTGGCACGTGGTAAATCCATAACATTTGCAGCAGCAGTAAAACTACCTAGTTGAACCACAGTTGTGAACAGTTTTAGATCATCAATACGCATGATATTCACTTAAAGTGATGACAGATAAAAAATCATTTTGAAGCAGTCTGGTTAACGGAGCAATAAAATCATGCTGTTATTCCATATTTCCGTAGTTTACTTTGTAGCGTTGTTCTGGGTATTTTAAGTTGTCTTGCCACTTCGCTATGGTTGTTTTTATATCGTGCCATTGCATTCGATAATAATTGTTTTTCATAGCTCGCAAGGTGCTCGGTGAGTGATTCTGGGATTTCACTGTTTTTTATTGGTAACTTTTCTTGATAATGCGTAATGGACTCTATTGCTGTGAAAGGCTGTGTTAATGTGTCGAGGTGATATTGATTCAGTGCATCATCATTGGTTTGTGAACACATTAACATGCTACGGAGTACTACATTTTCTAGCATCCTTACATTTCCAGGCCATGACCGTGACTCAAGAGATCGGATGAAGTCTGGTGTATAGCCATTAATGTGGGTGTTTAACAATGGATTATGTTTACGGATAAAAAACTCAACCAAGTGTGGAATATCATCTAGCCTATTTTGCAGCGAGGGGAGAACAACCATACAAACACCGAGACGATAGAATAGGTCTGAGCGTAATTGTTTTTGTTGGATCGCTACCTCTGGTTGTTCATTCATCGCGACGATATAGCGAATGGTGACTTTTTTTTCATCGTTCCCCCCCAAAGGTCGAAAGTAACCATCTTGAACAACTCGCAGCAGTTTGCTTTGTACTTCAATCGGCATTGAGTTGATTTCATCTAAAAACAACGTACTGCCATTCGCTAATTCTAATAGCCCTTTTTTATTTTCAGCCCCGGTAAATGCCCCTTTTACTGTTCCAAATAGGGTACTTTCAATTAAGGTTGGCGGGATTGCACCACAGTTGATCGTTACCATCGTACTATTTTTTGCCGCGCTGTTCTGGTGAATATACCGAGCAACTAATTCTTTCCCTGTACCTGTTTCACCCGCGATCAAGACAGGGAGCGGTGTCTGAGCGAAACACTTCGCATCTTTGAGTAACCGCTTGAATAGCTTATTTTGCGTGACAATCTGTAGATCTTGATTAGGCAGGGAACGCGTTTCTTTTAAGGTCTCAGTCAAATGGATTACATGATCGGTTAACTCTCTCAAGTTACTGATGTCATGAACGACTTCGATGACAAACATTATCGTATTATCAGGGTTTACAATGGGAAATGTTGATGAGGTTAGGGTCATCACCTTACCTGCAGGTGTCTGGTAGTTCTGTGCTTTGTTCCAGATAGGCACATTGCTATTTAGTACCATGATCATTGAACTTGAGCTTCTTGTTAGGCTTGGAAAAGCATCTAGCAATTTTCTATGGAGTATATTTTCTACCTCTACACCATCAAGTCTCGCACTCATTTCGTTGTAGGCAATAATCGTTTCTGTCGCGTCGATAATAATGTACGAGCTGGACATGCGATCGAATACCGCCATTATTTGGGAAAGAAAAGGTAGTAAAGGTGTTGAGACTTTCTCTATCATTACCATGTTCCAAGCTGACGATATATCGTCATATTAAATCATTATTTTATAGCCAATATCGCGAAGTGATTCACAGTAATGTCTTATTAATCAATAACATTTTCATAGGTGCTGAAATTTCACCACTGACGATATTTCGGCATGGCATAAGTTGTTGTTTTTATGTGTTATTTGGGTGCATCTTATTGATTTTTAACGCGTTAAATTATTTGATTTTATTATGGCACAGTTCTCGCTTATAAGTAATTACTTAGCGTTAAAAACGGATAATAAAAGGAATGATTATGTTTAATTACATTATTGCGCGTACCCCTTGTAAAGCTCTTATCGATGGTATTTCATCTGCAGATGATGGTAAACCAAACTACGAGCTGGCGATGAAACAGCATCTAGCATACTTAGATGCGCTCAGAATGTGCGGTGTTGAAATATTGTTACTTCCTCCCCTCGAAAATTATCCAGATTCTGTTTTTGTTGAAGATCCTGCGTTGTGTACTAAGCACTGCGGTATCGTGACTCGTCCGGGGGCGGACAGTCGTCGTGGGGAGATTGATTCAATTGAACCTGCACTTCATCGTTTCTATGGTGATAACGTCGAGCGAATTGAAGCCCCTGGTACGCTTGATGCCGGTGATGTCATGATGGTTGGAGACACCTTTTACATTGGTCTGTCGGCACGTACTAATGCTGAAGGTGCTAACCAATTGGTAGTCATACTTGAAAAGCACGGTCTAACCGGTCGCTTAGTCACAATGGAGAAGGTTTTACACCTGAAAACAGGGTTGGCCTACCTTGAAGATGGCAATTTACTGGCTGCCGGTGAATTTGTTGATAAGCCTGAATTCTCACATCTTAATATTATCGAAATCCCCGAGAGCGAAAGCTATGCCGCTAACTGTATTTGGGTAAACGGCAACGTCATTATGCCAAGTGGCTATCCGATCTCTGAGAGTAAGATCCGTGACCTGGGGTATAACGTGGTAACGGTTGATACTTCAGAGTACCGAAAAGTCGATGGTGGCGTTAGCTGTATGTCATTAAGGTTTTAGGACGTTATAAGGAGGGCAGGATGCCCTCTCTTTAAGGAGAAAGAAGATGGCTCGGCAGAGTGAGAGTAAACTAGGGTTATTGGCAATGACGGCTCTTGTAACTGGGGCGATTGTTGGTAGTGGGATCTTCAGTCTGCCGCAAAATATGGCTGAAGGAGCGGGAGCTGGCGCGATCATTATTGCTTGGATTATTACTTTCTTTGGCATGATAACCTTGGCAAAAATATTTCAATGGTTGTCGATCAACCGCTCAGATATTGATGATGGTGTTTATGGTTACGTTCGAGAGGGATTCGGTGACTACCTTGGTTTCAATGCCGCATGGGGGTATTGGATTTCGGTTTGGGTTGGTAACGTTGGTTACCTTGTCGTAATTTACAGCGCACTCGGTTCATTTCAAGTTTTTGACTTCTTTGGTGACGGCAGTACTTTTCCCGCTATGGTTTGCGGCATCATTACGTTGTGGGTACTGCACTTTTTCGTGTTACGCGGTGTTCAATCCGCAACGACACTGAATATTATCGTGACTATCGCAAAAATAATCCCAATTCTGTTATTTATCTTACTCGTTGCATTAGCATTTAAAATTGAAACGTTCCAAATTGATTTTTGGGGATCTCCTGAGCTCGGATCTGTGACCAGTCAGGTTAAAAACACCATGCTTTACACTGTGTGGGTATTTTTAGGCATTGAGTGTGCCACGGTTTATGCGTCCCGCGCTCAAAATATGCAGGTTGTAAGCCAGGCAACGATCTTAGGGTTTCTGATTACAATCACTCTTCTTATCTGTGTTTCTTTGCTTTCTCTAGGCGTAGTGCCACAAGCTGAACTTGCAGGAATGAAAAATCCATCAATGGCGCAAGTTCTTGAGTTTGCAGTTGGTCCTTGGGGAGGTGTACTGATTAATATTGGGTTGATTGTCTCAGTTGGTGGGGCATTGCTGGCATGGACAATGATATCTAGTGAAATGCTCTTTCTTGCAGCTAGAGGATCTAAAAATACTGCACCATCTATTTTTGGAAAACTGAACAGTAAACAAGTGCCTGCCAATGCAATGTGGCTGACTAATAGCCTTATCTCGCTATTTTTAGTTATTAATTATGTTAATGATGCTGGTTATAATATCTTGATTCAACTGGCCTCATCGATGGCGCTAATACCATACTTGTTGTGTGCTGGTTTTGGATTGAAGCTCGCGCTTAAGAATAAACAACATGCGGTCTCTTTACTGCTGATGACATCAATTGGTTCTGTCTACGGTTTATGGCTGATCTATGCTGGCGGGTTAGACTACCTATTATTGTCGCTATTACTTTATTCGTGTGGATTACCATTCTTCTTCCGTTCAAGAAAAGAGCGCGGGCTAAGTTTTCTTATTAGTCCAATTGAAAAGGTTTTAGCTGCGATGGTTATCGGAGGGGCTCTTACTGCTTTGTATTTGATTCTTTCAGGTACTTTGTCACTTTAGCTGTTAGCTATGTATTCTATATTACATATAGGCAGTATTTAAAACGATAAGGTTGCCACAAGGGCGACCTTATCGGTATTAACTTCAACGCCAGCTTAGATGAACATTATTGGCAATCTTGCGTCATGCTGCCAAGCGCTGCTGGTTGTGTCATAGTGTATTTACCCTTTAGGTTTCGGTATACACGTGTATTCCACACTTCACCATTATCTAACTCAAAATCAATCGCATAGTTTATGCCGTTTACAACTTGCGCTTTTACATACAAAATTTTGGATAATTGTGCTGATGTATTCATCATGGCTAACACACTGTCTACCGCAGCTGCTGCTTCTGGTGTTACAGCTGAATCATGCCACCCACCTGCCATACCCGCTTTGGTATTACAAAGTGGGTTGATACTTTTCTCTTTTGCTATCGTTGCTTGCGTCGATTGTTGTGAACATCCAACCGCAGTTAGAACACAGAATGATAAAACCAAGGCTAATCGTTTTTGCATGCGAGAGAATTTCCCATAATTTATATACAGCAAGGCAAACATCCTCACTGATTAGATGTGAATATATTTAATAATAAATCATCGTTCAAATAATTTATAAAATGAACGTTCAATTTCAACCTTGTACTGTACAGATTGATAGTCAGGGAATTGTCATGATTTCACTGGTAGATTATTTATCGCTCTTTGGGGCTATCGGTAGACTGTCAGTAAGGTGATTACTTAACAAACATAGAGTAAGCTTGTTCGGTTATTATAATAAATGTATAAAATATCAAAAATTGGACTTGAATAATGATTATTGACCATGATTCTAGATTTAATGTCGATGATATAGATACGCCGATTATTGGCATTGCTGCCGATGTTGGTCGTCACGATTCAGGCATGCACCAACATCAAAAAGCACAACTTTTGTATGCTCCAGCGGGCTGTATGACAATTACGTTAGATAATAAGCAGTGTGTATTACCGCCAACGAGAGCCGCTTGGATTCCTGCGGGTACTGTTCATTGTGCTCAAATGCGTAATGTTGTCGCGTATCGTTCAGTGTATTTTGATGTCGCGACCTTTCCAGCATTGCCAAGTAAAATGAAAATTATTGGGGTTAATACATTGCTACAGGCGCTTATCGAAAGAATGGCTATGTGGGAGTGGGATATGCCAGCTCAGCTGCAAAATAATATTTCTGCTTTATTTATTGAAGAGTTAGCGGCAGCGCCAGAGCAATCATTACAATTAGTATTGCCGACAGATGGGCGATTGATCCTGTGGTTAGATTCATTGCAATCGGGTAGTAAAAACCCTCAACAGTTGAACCAAATGGCACACGAGATAGGTGCTAGCGAGAAAACAATTACCCGTATTTTTACCAAGCAAACAGGTATGTCTTATCAAGCGTGGCGACAGCAATGGCGTCTACATGGTGCAATAGAGCAATTAGCGGAAGGTAAGAGTGTGTCTGATGTGGCTTTTGTGTTGGATTTTTCGAGTGACAGTGCTTTTATCAGCTTTTTTAAACAACACTTAGGTGACACGCCAAGCCAGTTCATGCGATCGAAAATAGAATAAGGTATTCATTGAGTGCGTGGCCTATTAATAATCATTTTTTGATAAACAGCTAAAAATATTTCCCCGGTGTTTCGCCAAACTGTTTTCCAAACGCAGCAACAAAAGCAGATAAAGATTCATATCCGCACTCCATGGCGACTTGGGTAACGGGCATCGCTTGTTCTAATAAATTTAATGCAGAAAGTAGCCGTAAGCGTTGTCGCCATTGTTGAAAGGTTAAACCTGTTTCTTGTTTGAATAACCGGCTGACGCTACGCCCAGATAACCCCACGTTATGACCAATCTGATCAATATTAATCTGTTCACCAGTGTGAACTTGTAGGTAATCAAAAATAGCCAATAAACGCTTATCACTTGGCATCGGTAATTGTGTTTGTGCTTGGGGTAAATCATCAAGTGTATCTAATAGTACATTTGCGAGACGATTTTCTTTTCCATTAAGTTTGTACTCACTATCAAAACAGCCAAAGCGTAGTACGAGTTCTTTCGCCAAAGAACTGACTTCACAAACACATGCGTTGTGCCAACATAAATTTATTAAACTACCCGTTCGTATATATAAACTGCGCATTTGAGCAGCACCGCTTGAAATAACTTGGTGCTCAACCCCTTCTGGCACCCAAATGGCGTATTGCGGTGGTGCAACAAAACGACCCGCGTGAGTATGTACAACAAGCACGCCTTTTATTGCGTAAGACCATTGCCCCCATGCATGCGAATGCCACAGTGTTTGCGTTCCTGAGTGATCCCAGTTTTCACTGCGAGCATACACAGGGCGTGGTAACTGTGTTAATGCGGGAATAGAGCGATGTTGTCTTTTATTCGACATTTACTAGCAACTTATCGATAGCGAGAAATAATGATATTAGTATCCTACTTATAGAAAGTCATCACTATCGAAAGGATATAATATGGGATCTGCCTGTATTCAATACATAAAAAAAGAATGGTTCTTAATGGGAATGTTAGCCGCAATTGCATTGGCTGCTATCTTACCGGCATTAGGGCAATCGGGCGGTTTATTGCATCTCGATACCATTACAGGTTTAGGTATCGCTTTAATCTTCTTTTTACACGGTGTTGGCTTATCGCCACAAGCGATCAAACAAGGTATTAGCAATTGGCGTTTGCATATCTTTGTGCAAAGCGCGACGTTTATTGTGTACCCCTTATTATGGTTGTTATTCGGTCCTGCTTTTCAATCTGTTATGCCCTCGGCATTGGCTTTTGGTTTTTGCTATTTATTTGTATTACCGAGTACAATTTCTTCATCTGTCGCAATGACCAGTGTTGCCAAAGGAAACGTGCCTGCCGCGATATTCAATGCATCGTTATCGAGCTTGCTAGGCGTGTTAATAACGCCATTCCTAATTCAACTATTCATGGGAATGGAAGGGGTTAAGCTCGATATTCTTGATACCGTATTATCTATTTCAAAGTTGCTGTTATTACCTATGGTTGTAGGGCAGCTATGCCGACCTATTGCATTAAAAGTGCTGGAAAAAAGAAAAACAATTATTAATAAAATTGATAAATGGGTTATTTTACTGATTGTCTATAATGCCTTCAGTGATTCTGTTGCAGATGGTATTTGGCATGATTTTGAATGGCAAACATTGGGCGTTGCGTTAATCGCTGCCACGTTGGTTTTATTGCTGATGGTTCACAGTATTACATGGGCTGCTCGCCGTGCTGGTTTTAGTCGTGAAGATGAGATAACCGCTGTTTTTTGTGGCACCAAGAAAACACTGGCAGCTGGGGTGCCAATGGCGAAAGTGATATTCGGTGCAAACCCAATGTTGGGTATGATCTTGCTACCGATTATGTTTTATCACCAGATTCAAATATTTTATTGCGCAATACTGGCCAATCGTTATGCCAAGGAAGCAGAATTGATCACTGAAAATGAGTGATCGAGCTATCTACATTCATATTTATGATGATGGAAAAAGTCGTATAGATATATTTAAAAAAATGCCAGCCAACGTTTAATTGACTGGCATCGTATTAAAGAGAGCACTGCTTTATAAAATGAGAGACTGGCGCTTTAATGATTAAAGTGACAACATGCCTTCCCAAGCAATTTGACGGTAACGATCAGCGTTGGTATCGCCTTCAGTACTGAAAATCATCACAACAGCATCTTGATCAAGCCCGATGCTCTGCGCAATTTTTTGTCCTTCAGGATGGTTAGCCAACAAGTACAGTAAACCCATAGTAATAGCACCAGATTCACCACTGGTGATAGCTTGATCACCCTTTAAAGGGTTGCCTAAAATACGCATGCCTGTTGCTGCAACGTTGTCGTCAACAGAAACAAAGAGATCACTACAATCACGCAGAATTGGCCAGGTAACTGGATTTGGTTCACCACATGCTAGACCAGCCATGATTGAATTTAGATCGCCTGATACATTAACCATGTTGCCATCTTCACTGGTGCCAGAACGGAAAATACAATCAGCTACAGCAGGTTCAGCAATGATAGTTTTGAAATTATCAGCACCTAGTCTGTCAGCTAAATAGCCCAGAATACCGCCAGCCATTGCACCTACACCAGCTTGAAGAAGCACATGTGTTGGTTGACCTTCAGGCATTTCAGCTGCTTGATCAATGGCTTCATCTGCCATTGTCATGTAACCCTGTGAGATCCACGTTGGAATTTTATCGTAACCTTCCCAAGCGGTATCTTGCACTAGCATCCAGCTATTTTCTTGGGCTGTTTTATTGGCCAATCGTACTGTGTCATCGTAGTTTACATCGGTGATGATGCATTCAGCACCTAGCCCACGTATACGCTCTGCACTGACTAGTGAAGACCCTTTTGGCATATAAACAACCGCTTTCTGACCCATCTCTCGAGCAGCCCAAGCAACACCTGTACCGTGATTACCAGCGGTTGCTGTTGTAAAAACTAGCGGCTTGTCTAATTTTGAAGAGACTGTTTTTAAATCAATTTCAGCAATATCAATATTAAGGTATTCAGCTAACAAACGGCCTAGCGCGTATGAGCCACCAAGTACCTTAAAAGCATTTAGCCCAAAGCGGTGAGATTCATCTTTCACTAAGATTGATTTTACACCTAGCTTTTCAGCTAATAGTGGTAATGAAACCAAAGGTGTAGGTTTATAGCCTTCTATTTGGCCATGAAACGCACGAGCTTGTTTAGCAATGTCTTTATTAAAGGTTGGCGATGTTTGGCCAGTATAAAAACTGTTTTTAGATACGTTAAGCATGATGTTTACTCAGAAAGAAAGGTCGAGAAAATAAGGTTACATAAGCAGCCTCATGGCTAATTATTTAATAAAAGCAATTGCTTCTACTTCTACCAAGGCATCTTTAGGTAAACGCGCCGCTTCAACACATGAACGTGCTGGCGCAACGTCTGTTCCGAATACTTCTGTGTACACTTCATTGAAAGCAACAAAGTTTTCCATATCAGAAAGGAAACATGTTGTTTTCAGTACTGTATCTAAACCAGCACCACTTTCTTCAAGTACGGCTTTTAAGTTTGCAAGAGATTGACGTGCTTGCTCTTTAATACCACCTTCAACAAATGCCATGGTGGTTGGATCTAGCGGTAACTGACCAGATGTAAATACCATATCTTTAAAAGCTAAACCTTGTGAATAAGGGCCAATTGCTGCAGGTGCAAGATCTGTATGGATTTTTGTTTTCATTATTTTCTCTTTATCTTTCAGTCGATTATTACGCTTTAAATTCGCGAATATATTTATAAATGGCATGACGAGTGATTCCAAGGTGCTCGGAAACCAGCGCTGTTGCCTCTTTTAGTTCAAAGATACCGTTTTCAAGCAATAACTTAGTAATTGCTTTGTTTCGGCCCTTCTGGTTTATCGATGCATCACTGTCAATTTCGAGCACTGCATGGTTAAGCGCTTGTTCTATTACATCTGTTGCCGATGAACTGAAATTTTCGCTAACGCCGACATGTGAATGCGCCATATCAGGCATGAGTGTTTTAATTATTTCAGGAAAAGGATGGGACAAGTTCATGTTGATACAGAACAAGCCTATCGGTTTGCCATTTTCACCAGCCAACACGCAAGTTGTTGATTTAAGTAAAGAGCCATCTTTACTGTTGGTGAAGTAGCTCTTTGGTGTTACTTCACCTGTTTTCTCGATCAGGCTGAGCATTTTTAATCCCAAATCCGTGATCGGTGAGCCAACTTTACGACCAGTATGGTGCCCATTAACGATCTTGACGACTGACTTCTCAAGACTTTCGAATGAGTGGATTACCACTTCACAATGAGGACCAATGAAGTCAGCAATCGTGTCGGCAAGCCGAAAATAAGTTACCAGGAATTCTCGGTCTTTATCGGTAAACTCTGCATTAAACGCCGCATATGCCACTGGTTTCATTATGGACCACTATTGTTAACTAATTCTGTTAACTATTGTGGTCGTCATAAACCCAAAAGACAAGTTCAAAATCAAATTTGTGTAACTATAAAACTATAAATTGCGATGTTAGACAACTCTAAAGTTCACTAAATATAACTAAAATTGACTTTAATCACAAATTTATTCAAATGAGGCACACTTAAGGTCACTAAAGTTAACTGCGCGACGTGGGTCACATTATTTAACTGAATAGTCAGTAACATGCAGCACCCTAACGTAAACAATATTGAACTGTGTAGCGGTTAATCGTTCACTTTTGTGCACTGCAACTAGTTGCTATACGACCATTACAATAAAGGAGAGGTCGCAATGACTAACTATTTACAACGTGGTTTTGAACAGTCTGAATTTGAACATAGAACAGCACGTGCACAGAAAGTGATGCACGAAATGAATTTGGACGCGATGATTTTCACTACTGAACCTAATGTGCGTTATTTCACTGGTTTTCATACTCAGTTCTGGCACAGCCCGACTCGTCCATGGTTTGTTATTGTGCCAGCAGAAGGTAAGCCAATCGCAGTTATCCCTGAAATCGGTGCAAGTGGTATGGCGGGAACGTGGATTGAAAACATCATTACTTGGCCATCGCCTCGTCCTGAAGATGATGGCATCAGCTTAGTGGCGAGCGCATTGAATTCACTGTCGTGTCGCCATGGTCGAGTGGGTGCAACATTGGGTATTGAATCCCACTTACGTATGCCTGTTAACAATTACTTGAAGTTAACCACCATGGTTAAAAAAGAGTTTGTTGATGTATCACTGGTAATGCATGAGTTACGTCAAATTAAATCTCAAGCAGAAATTGAGAAGACGCGTGAAATTTGTCGAATTACTAATCTTGGTTTTAACAAGGTTCCTGACTACGCCCGTTCAGGTATGACAGAACGTGAAATTTGTAAGCAGTTCCGTATCGACATGCTGTTAGACGGTGCTGATGAATGTCCGTATATCATTGCGGGTTCTGGCCCTGATGGTTACGACAGCATCATTATGGGACCGACAGATCGCATTATTGAAGAGGGTGATGTGCTGATCATTGATACCGGTGCAGTACGTGACGGATATTTCTCTGATTTTGACCGTAACTGGGCATTTGGTCATGCAAGTGAGCAAACTAAAGCTGCATACCGTGCGACTTATGAGGCCACCACGAAAGGCTTTGAAGCTGCACGTCCAGGTGCCACAACTACCGACATCTATAACGCGATGTGGGGAGTATTAGAGGCGAACGGCGCACTTGGCAATGACGTTGGTCGACTAGGTCATGGTCTAGGTATGGAGTTAACAGAGCGCCCATCAAATACGGCTACCGATAACACAGTATTGAAGCCAGGTATGGTGATGACTCTAGAGCCGGGCATGGTGTATGCACCAGGTAAATCCATGGTTCACGAAGAGAATATCGTGATCACTGAGAACGGAGCGGAATGGCTAAGTGAGCGTGCTGAGCCAGAGTTAATCGTAATTAAGTAACAAAAACTTTTGCCCAATACCCTGTGCCATGTTGAGGAAATTCGACATGGCAACAAATAACTATAAGAAAGATAATAATTATGCAAACAATTGAAGAGTTCAAAAAAATTGAAATCCCCCTTGCCCATATACAAGCTCCACGTATTAACCGTACCCACATTGGATTAGTTCAGCTAAGTACTGATCATTCACTAGAAATGGACTGGGCAAAATTACTCGGTACTCAGGCTGGTGTATTCAGTTCTCGTGTTTATTACAGCAGTGAAATGACACCTGAAGCTTTGGATAAAATTGCAACAGGTATTAGCGAAGCTTCTGATTTAATTGCTACAGGCTTACCGATGGATGTGATGGCATTTGGTTGTACTTCTGCTTCTATCATCATTGGCGAAGAAAAAATCGCGAATTTGCTGACTAAAAACCGTGGGGATATTCCTGCGACTAACCCTTGGACTGCTGCTCAAGCTGCATTCAAACATTTGAGTGCAAAGAAAATTGCGGTTTTCTCACCTTATCCGACAGAAGTGAATTTCCCTTTACATCAACAGTTGACCAATGCTGGTTTTGAGGTGGTAGTGCTTGGTTCGTTGGGTATCGAAAAAGATACCGATATTACAACCGTTTCGAAAGAATCGATGCTTCTGGCTCTAGATAAAATTTTACCGGAATCTGGTGCTGATTTAGTTTTCATGTCTTGTACCAACTTACGTGTACTTGATCATATTCAGGAAATTGAAGCGAAGTTCGATATTCCTGTTGTTTGCAGTAATTCAGCCATGTTCTGGCATGCGATGCATCTCACCGGAAAAGCTGCACAGTGTCCAGGTTACGGACGTTTATTGAATCAATAATTGATGACAGAAAAGGATTAGATCATGAGCAATACAGTTAAAGGTTGGGCTGCGGCGATATTCATTGGCTTACTTTGGGGTATTCCGTGGATTGTAGGTACACCTATTCTTGAAGTGATGGATGCACAAGTTTTGGTATGGGCTCGATATACCGTGGCATTTCTTACTTTGGGTATCGTGTTTAATGTTGGTTTAGCATCTGGAAAGATGAAGAAAAAGAAGGATTTTAAGTTTAATTGGGATAATCGCAGTGATGTGTTTTGGACCGCAGCCTGTGGCATCATCGGTCAGGGGGCGTTTAGTTATCTGTCATTCTTGTCATTAGACTACATTACCGCTTCTGAAAATGGTGTGATTCAAGGTCTGATCCCTATTTTGATCCTAACGGTTGGATTTTTCCGTCATAACGCCCGATTTACAGTATTACAAATGCTTGCTGCTGTTGGTGCGTTTATTGGTGTCGCAATCTTGGTTATGGATCCAAGCTCTGAAACTAATGGCTTCAACATTGGTCACCTGATCTGTCTAGGTAGTGCTGCAAGTTTTTCTTGCACAGCATACGCTCGAGCAAAATTAGCTGAGAAATATGGCTCCGTAGCGACAATGTTCCATCAGTTTATTTTTGCATCAATTGGTTTTGGCGTTTACCTAATGTTTTCTGGCGCAGACTTCTCGTCAGCGTTGGGTATCTTCAGCTCACCACTTCGTATTCTATGTATCGTTATTCTGGGTGTTGGTATTTCTGGAACCAGTTACCTTGTATATATTTATGCAATGGAAAAAGTGGGTGTTGATGGTACAGGTATGGCACTAAACCTAATGCCACTATCATCGTTCATTTTAGCTGTCTTCGCACTTGGCGAAGCTGTCACACCAATGCGTTTACTTGCTATGGCTGTGGTTGTCGTTTCTATGATGTTATTTATGAAGTTTGCTCAAAAAGAAACTAAGAAAGAACCGAAGTTAGAAGCTGTAACTGAATAATTACAATACAGTTCAAGGCAGCTTATTTAGGGCTGCCTCTTCATTTTGAGTTGAATAACGTACCCGACTGGCAAGAATTATGAATATAACTAAAAAAGAAACGTTCTTAGGATGGACTGCAGCCATTGCTGTTGCCATTATTTGGGGAGTGACGGGTGTTGTTTCGAAGCCGCTGTCTATGGCTGTTGATCCTATGACCCTTGTTTTCTTTCGTTACGTAACCGCTGTAATTGGTTTAACGATTATTTATAGCTTTACGTCTCGCAGCGAAAGTCTCAGTAAAGACCTTGGTAAGTCTCTAAAAATCGAAAAGAAAGATTACCTAAAAATTGCATTATGTGGAATTGTTGGCCAAGGGGTATTTTCACTCTTTAATTTCCTCTCTTTATCCCATATTGGTGCAACGGAGAATGGTGTGATTCAAGGTATGCAGCCATTTGCCACAGTCTTTTTTGGCATGATGTTCATGAATTTTAGAATGAACAAGGTTCAGTGGGGAGCATTTATTGCGTCAGCTGTTTGTATCTATGCAATGAGCGTTGGACCAACTAATAACATCGAAGGTGGTACACCACTACTTGGCTATGTCTATGTGACTTGCTCAATGTTAGCACTTGCATGGACGGCTCACTTACGTGCAAGCCTTGCGGATAAATATGGTTCTGTTGTGTCAATGTTATACCAATATATATCAGTTGCAGCGCTGGGTATTATTGTCGTCTTTGCGATGGATTTAGATTTATCACAAATTAATATTATTTTATCTAGTCCATTACTAATTGGTTTACTTATTTTCCTTGGTACGGGTATTTCTGGTGGTAGTTACCTTATCCAGCTCTACTCATTCAAACGCATTGGTGTAGAGAAAGCCACAATGGCACTAAACCTAATGCCGTTAGTTGGGTATTTAGTTGCTGTTATGACACTCGGCGAGGAAATGGCATTGGGTAAAACAATTGTTGTCTCACTGATTGTTGTTGCACTGTACGTATTTACTAAGTTTGAAACAAAAGAAACTGACGAAAAAGCCTTAAAACCTCAAGAAGCTTAATTGATAGATGCGCAGTGGTAATGTACCACTGCGCAGATTTTGTTGGAGAATATAAATGACCATTGAACAGAAAGTTATCGACTGGCGTCGTCACTTACATAAGCATCCTGAATTTGGTACTGAAGAGTATAAAACATCAGAATTTGTTGCCAACAAACTAGAAGAGTTTGGGCTTGACGTTCATCGCGGTATTGGTGGTACTGGTGTTGTAGGGATTCTAAGGTGTGGCAATAGCAATCGCTCTATTGGTCTACGCGCTGATATGGATGCATTGCGCATTTGCGAGGCTAATACATTCTCTCATGCATCTATTCATGATGGCGCAATGCATGCCTGCGGCCATGACGGTCATACCGCGATGCTTCTTGGGGCCGCACACGAGTTATCAAAAAATAGAAACTTTGATGGCACAGTCTACTTTATTTTTCAGCCGGATGAAGAGCGTGGTACTGGTGCAAAAGCAATGATCAAGGATGGCCTATTCACGCGTTGGAATATGGATGCAATTTATGCCATGCATAACTTGCCTGGTATTCCAGAAGGGCAATTTTTAACGCGACCTAGTTCGTTAATGGCCAGCGAAAGCAGCTTTGAAATTGATGTTATTGCAACGGGTGGTCATGCGGCTATGCCACATATGGGTACCGATCCGATAGTTGTCGGTGCGCAGATTGTTACCGCAATGCAGACGATTGTATCGCGTAATCTGAGCGCGATTAATGAAACTGCAGTTCTTTCAGTGACTGAGTTTGCCACTAACGGCACTGTGAACGTTATTCCATCTCAGGTGAAGATTACGGGTGATACTCGTAGTTTTACTGATGAAGCATTAGGCAAGATTGAAAAAGCGATTGAGCGTATTGTTGCTGGTCAATGTATGTCGGCAGGTGTGGATTATAAGTACCATTTCAATAATAGCTTCCTTTCTACCATTAATACCCCAGAAGAGACAGCACACGCTATTAAAGCCGCAGAGAAGGTAGTCGGTGCTGAAAACGTGAATGGTAGTTGTGAACCCTTCACTATCAGTGAAGACTTCTCTTTCATGCTTCGTGAAGTGAAAGGTTGTTATATTTTGGTTGGTAATGGGCAGGGGGAATGTGGTGGTACGGCACTGCATAATCCACTGTATGATTTTAATGACAATATTTTAATGAAAGGTGTGAATTATTGGCAGGCGCTTGTAGAAGGTCAGCTTAATAAAGGCTAGAACACACACTATATAATAATTGCTCCGTATTCTGATAACAGAGGCTTGTAATGTTCAGGCTTCTGTTAGCCTTTATTGTGTTTAGAGTATTCCCATCTGTGGATATAACTTGCATTGATTTATATTTATCCCTAACGACTAATAGTAAAAATATAGCAAGCTAATGCCGATAGCTTATCGATACTTATAGCCTTAAGAAAAAGGAGTCTGTTATGAATGTGCTAAAAAAAGGATTGTTTTCTATTTTATTCAGCTTAAAGTCTTTTTTTTACCTCTCTTATCCAATGTTGCAACTACTGTGTTCTCTAGGTATAGGAATCGGTCTTTTACTTAGTGTTTCATCATCAGATGTAAAAGAAAGCAGCAACATTATTACCGTAGTATTCATGTTATTTAGTCTATCTTTGGTGTTATTTAAACAGTATTATCGGAAAGTATTAATCTGGTCTGATTTACGAAGTAATAATATTGTCTATTTAAATTAACATATTACCTTTTGAATTGAATGATTAAAAATAAAGTGTCAAAATTATGAAGATGAAATTTCAATATAAGGTGGTATTAATATCATCAGTCATTGTTTTTATTGCTTTGTCTGTATTATCAATACAGCAGTATCGTCAAGTTAAATCACAAGTTGAGCCATTAATCCATCAGAGTATTTCTGAAATTGTGAATGGGGTCAAAGCCACTGTCGATAGTGAAATTGAATCGAAATCGCAATTGGCCACTTATATTGCACAAGTGATTGAAGATGATCTTTCTACGGTTCATATTTCCAGTGTGATAAATAAACCTGTTGCTAAAAATGCGTACTCGTTGATTGGTATGGGGTTTGAGGCTGATGGCCGAATTCAGAGCAACGATCCAAATTGGCAACCGGGAAGTGCCTATGATCCGAGAAAGCGGCCATGGTATCTACGCGCAAAAAGTGAAGGAAAAACAATTATTACAGCACCTTATCTTGGAGATACAGGCAGTGTATTAGTGTCAATTGCTACGCCAGTTTATGATGATGGTAAATTTAATGCGGCTCTTTTCTATGATCTCAAATTAGACATGCTTTCAGATACCATTAATCAAATTTCATTGTTTGATGCCGGATATATATTCATGGTGAATAAGGATGGCACGATTGTTTCTCATCCTGATCCTTCATTTAGCGGTAAAAAAATAACCGAGTTTATTGGATCACAAGATCTTAATCAGAGTTTCAAGTTAATAGATTACAAAGGTAAGCCAACCTATATTGGATTTACTCCGATCGATAGCCAAGATTGGTATGTAGGGGTAATTCTAGATTATGAAAAAGCCTATTCTTCGATTGTTCAGCTTCGTTCGTCATCGATGATAATGACAATTACTTTTGTGTTGATTTCAGTGCTTGCGCTGGTGCTAGTACTAAGATACCTAATGCGTCCGTTAGGTGTATTAAATGAGGCGATGAAAGATGTAGCCTCTGGTCAAGGTGATTTGACTCGACGGTTAGAGACTAACACTGATATTGAATTCTCTGAGCTGGCCTCGAATTTTAATGCATTTGTAGAGAAGTTACAGTCGCTTATCAAAGAAACCAAGTTGTTAGGGGTAGAGATTGGTGCCGACGCTGAAGTGACGACACGAGGCTCTAAGCTAACGGCAACAGATATCACTCACCAGTTGGCTGAAGTTGAACAGCTTGCAACAGCAATGAATGAAATGGCGTCAACATCTGCTGATGTTGCTGGTAACGCGCAAGGGGCAGCAGCTGCGGCGCAAGAAGCAGATATTGCCGCGCAAGATGGCGTTAGTATTGTCTCTCATACAACTGACGCGATTCATATTCTGGCCAACCAGATCGATGAAACGGTAATTGTCGTTCAAGACTTGGAAAGTTCGACGGGTAATATTGAGTCAATTCTCTCTGTGATCAATGCGATTGCGGATCAAACCAATTTGTTGGCTCTGAATGCTGCTATTGAGGCAGCTCGAGCTGGTGAGTCGGGTAGAGGGTTTGCAGTCGTTGCTGATGAAGTCCGTACATTGGCGCAGCGAACCCAGCAATCGACGACTGAGATTCACAGCATGATAGCCCAGCTTCAGTCAGGCGCACGTTCTGCAACCAGCGTGATGGCGAAGAGTAAGATGCTAACTGACGAAGCTGTCGCAAAGGCAATTGAAGCTGGAGGAGCGCTTAATCAAATTAGAGGGGCAATCCTTCAAATTTCCGATATGAACCTTCAAATAGCCTCTGCAGCAGAAGAGCAGAGTTTGGTCGCGGAAGAAATCAATAATAATACGATCAAAATAAAAGATCTCTCTCAGCAAGTTTCAGACCGTGCCGATGAGTCATCATTACAAATGAGCGGTCAAGTTTCGAAAGTTCAGCAACAAGAGGCGTTATTGAATAAGTTTATTGTCTAATTATCAGTATTAAGGCGGCTACATGTTGGCTGCCTTAATCATCGTTATTCTTTTTCAAAGATAGCTATCTGTGTTAAGTCAATTCCCTCTTTTATTATGATTAGTTGTACTTTTTTATACCTAACGGAATATTTTGGTTGAAAAGGTAGTGCAACATTAATTAGATTGTTCAGGATGAATAGTATGTTTTCTCGTATTCATGGGAACTTCATTGCAATTGTTGCATTTGTGCTCTGGGGATTATTGCCTCTATATTTCCAGTTTCTTCCTCTGGCTGATACTAATGAGTTACTTGCGATGAGAATTATCTTCTCGGTACCATTAATGTTGCTAATCTTGAAATGCTTTAAAATATCCAACTTAACTATTTCGATGGCGATGAAGTATAAAAAAGCATTATGCCTTTGCTTTCTCGCAGGGTTATTTAATTGTGTATCGCTTTATACTTTTACATGGGCAATAACTCATGATCAGGTATTAGCAGCAAGTTTAGGATATTTTATTAATCCACTATTCTCTGTTGCACTAGGTATAGTTTTTTTTAAAGATAAGCTATCTTGGGCTCAACAAATAGCAGTTATTCTGGCAGCCTTCGGTATAGGATATCAAGTGTATGCATATGGTGAGCTACCATGGGTTTCATTGGTTATGGGCTGTTCATTTGCGTTATATGGCCTAACAAAAAAGTTTATCCAATTTGATTCGTTAACATCAATGTCGATTGAGGTAACGTTGTTAATGCCATTCGCATTGGGTTATATGCTATTGAGCTTTTTAAGCCAGACGTCGACTGTATTTTCTAGTGACTTCTCGACGGCTGTTTTATATGCAGGTGCAGCACCAATTACTTTGATACCTCTGGTATTATTTGCCGTTGCTGTTAAGAAAACAACACTGACTATGATTGGTTTAACCCAATATATCGAGCCTAGTTTACAGTTTTTACTCGCAATTTTTGTGTTTCATGAAGTCTTGGATCAGGTGAAGCTGGTGAGTTTCAGCTTTATCTGGCTTGGCTTATTGTTATGTACTTTAGAGGCATTGATACTATCTAAACGCGTATTTCACCGCGCTTAGATTATGCTTTATCGACTTATTTAATATACCGTGGCTTGTTGATCATGAATATTTTCTAATGCTTGAATCCGGCGGTATTGGTCGGATTCAAATGTGAGTTCACGCAGTGTTTGTATGGCTAGTAATTTCTCATCTTGGTTACTGTTTGTATTGAGTAATATCTGTTCTCGTTCTATTAAGTATTTATCAACTTGTTGCTTGAAGCTTTCTCGCTGCTGATCTAAATTTGTGAGCCGCATGGCTGCTTCACTGCCCACGAGCTCTTCCCGTATTAAGAACTGGCTTTGTGCATCCATATCTTTGGTTAATTTTAATCGGTTGAGCAGGCTAGCGTTGCGATAGCTTTCTTGTAAGTTGGGGGGGAACTGGTTTAATTCATCTTGCCAAAGTTGTTGGTAGTCAGCAGGCGATTGCGCTTGGTGTTTGAGCTCTTGTTGCTTTAAAGCGAGTTCGCGTAATTGGTTTTCTTCCCCAAATAATGCCTGTTGCTGCTCGGGGGTAAAGAATTGTCGCTGTATTTCTAATAACTGCTGATGTATTGCGAAAAGCTGAGAATTTACTGAGGTTGCACCGTTACTCGTCGTACGTTCTAAGGCAAATAATGCTGCTTTATAGTCGATATATTGTTGAAACAGAGCTTCATCGATTTTAACTGTGGGGTTTTGTTGTTCATTAAATTCGGCAAAATTCTTTTTTAGAGTATCAATGTCTTTTTCACCTAAACCAGAGAGAAAATATTCGAAGGTATCTCGATTAGAATCAACATCAATATTGGTATCGTTTTGCGAAGTGGCTTTGATTGCTGACGGTGCTGGCATCGATGTTGTTAACAAAGGTACTGCCTTATCAGTATTAAACAGGTGCAAGTTGAGTATGACCGCAGCAAAAATACAGATACCAGCAATACAGGCACCAAGCTCGATAGATATTTTAAGTGCGGTCTTTTTCATGATTACAATCCTTGTAGCTGTAGGCGGTTAGCATGCTGGCGATAAAGGGTTTTAGGATCCGTTTCAAATAAATGATGAATACCTAGTAAACCGTTAATTTCATCGAGGTGATTCATTTTATAATCATCGCGAATAACCTTCCCAAGGTGTGAGCTACACTGACCCACTAGTCCATCATTCGGTTCATCGAATGCGAAGCCTAAAATCAACATCGCAGGATCAATAGGGTCGAGTACGTTGGTGTAGTTTGAAGTGCCCGTCCATGAGTAATAATACACCCCGTTATCGGCAACCCAATCACCGTCGCCACAGTCTGATGTTGGGATTCCTTCAGGGTATTTCTGATTAAACGCCAAAGAACCTGCAGTAGTTAAGGCTTCAAGTGATGCCAGTGGATCTTGGGGTAGATCACTGCCACCAGAAAGTAGCCCAATGAGTGTAGTTAACCCTCCAGCCAATTTAACCGCAATCCCTTCTGGTAATGAGCCTTCAGGAATGGTTCCTCGCATGATATCGGCAACAGTTGAACCTTTGTTGACACCGCCAATACTGGTTACTGAAGCGACATATTGAGGGGCGACGGATGCGACATAACGTGCTGTTGGTCCGCCATGGCTATGCCCAATAAGATTTACTTTTTCAGCGCCAGTTACAGCAAGTACTTCTTCAACTTGTAAAAGCAGTTGTTCGCCACGTAGCTCTGAACTATTAGTAGCTGATATTTGGGCAACATAAACTTTAGCACCACTTTTACTGAGTTCTTGAGGGATACCGTAAAAGTAATCAAACCCTGCAAGTGAATCAAAACCAAATAACCCGTGCACTAAAACGATGGGGTATTGGGTTTCTGTGTAGCCTTTTTGTGTAGCATTGTCCGCACTGGTTGATGCTTGGCATGTGACTGCTGCTAAGCAAAGAGTGAGTAGTACAATTAATTGTTTCATTTATCTTTCCTTATCTGACCTCCGATGAGTAATTGATGGTAGTTAATGAAAATACTCTTTCCGGGAATAATTTATAAACTGTGATCTTGTATTGAAAATAAATCATTTGCTTGGTGAATATGATGCTTGTTAATTGCGTCTATTCATTGCTTTAGGTGGTTTTATTTATATTTTTATGTCTGGTAGGTCATTACTATTCACCATTATTAGCGCCGTGAAAGTGTTTAATCCTCAATATTAATTCGGCTTAAATTTCGGTTTATGAATAGCGATTTTTCACGTTAAGGTAGGCGATATCTTATGCTGTATTTTTCGTGGCGGTCTTCATAACTGTTTTCATATATTGCTTCGGGGTAATTCCAAATTGTTGCTGAAAGCGTTGGCTGAAGCGTGCTTCAGATTGATAGCCGCAACGCAGTGCAAGCTCAAGCTGTGTATACGAAAATTGCTGCATCAAGCTGAGCCCGTGCAACATGCGCACTTCAGCCAACACATCGCGAAATAGCGTATCTTCCTTGGCCAAGTGGCGAGTTAACGTCGCTTTGCTGGTCGAAAAGTGCCTGCAGGTTGCTTCGATAGAGTGGTGATCCGCAGGGTTAGCGGATAAATATCGGCTGACTTTTTCGCGCATCGACAAAGTAGATGCAGGAAAAAGTAAATGCAATACGCCTATCTCCAACAGCTGTTGATAGAAGGCATTTAAATAGTGCCGTTGCACCTCAATACTTAGCTTCTGTTTCACGATGGCAACTAATTGCGAGAAGACAAAATCGAGGGCTGCATCTGTAGCAATTAAGGGCTTTCCGATATGTGGTGGGGAATGGATCTTCTTATCGTTATGATTATCGAGCGCGCTCATTATTGTTTCAGAAGGGGGACTCAAAAACGAGATCTGAGTGGAATTAAAGTGTGCTTGATGTGGCTCGTTAATAAACGTGAGTTGTTGGCTAGCAGGGATAACTAGCCAGTTTGTTTTATTGAATGTTAACGCATCATCATGCCATTTCAGCACTTTTCGACCAGACTGAACAGCAATAATACTTGGGGTGTAGATTGGCACATTCCGTAATGGTTGTGGTTTTGTTGCATGGTAGGTATTGACCCAAATTAGTGCTTTCAACTGACACCCCAAGTGATTTAATTAACGAACATACGTTGCGGTTAATATTGCTTTATCTATTGCCATACTATTGAGTGTAAACCCTACAACGGCAGGTGAAATATCTGCAGGCAAATCGATTTTCTCTTGTGGTAATGCCCACACTGTAAATTGGTAGCGGTGCATACCATTACCCACAGGTGGACACACACCACCAAAGCCAGGTTTACCATAATCTGTTCGTGTTTCTAAGCCTTGCGTTAATTTACCTGATGCACCTTGTGGCAGGTTGTGTGTTGTTGCTGGAATATTTAATACTGTCCAGTGCCACCATCCGCTGCCTGTCGGTGCGTCTGGGTCAAAAGCAGTAATCGCAAAGCTTTTTGTTCCTTTCGGCGCATCAGACCAAGACAATTGTGGTGATTGATTTCCACCATCACATCCCATGCCTGAGTATTCAAATGTTTTTGCCATTAGCTGCCCTTCATGAATATCCTGACTTGTTATTTCAAGTGCCTGGCTATTGAATGAAACGGCAGTCGTCAACACAGATAATAAGTAAATATATTTCATTAGATGATTCCTTAGTTCAGCTAGATAGTGGAATCATCTTAGTGCTTTACTTATGAATAAAATTAACACTAAGTGTCATGTTAACTTTGAAAACACATAAAAGTGAGTCTTTTTGTGGTTTTTATTTCTAGGGTAGAAAATAGAGTATAGGGCTTGAGAAAGGAAGAGCGGCAATGTAATTGTTATCGAAATATAAGGTGAGAAGAAAATTAGGCATAAAAATGGGGGCAATATATACCCCCCTTTTATCAAATATCAGAACATGAATCGAACTGATTATTCGTTAGTATCGTCGCTTGCGCTGTCTTCTGTGCTGTTGCTTGCACCTGGAGCCACGTCAGTTTTTTTAACGCGAATTTTATTACCAGCAACTTTTAGACCGTTAAGCGCTTGCATTGCAGCTTTTGCTTCGCCAATTTTTGGCATTTCAACAAATGCAAAACCCTTTGAAGCGCCAGTCTCTTTATCCATGACCAATGAGCAAGATTGCACTTTACCGTGAGTCTCAAACATTGCCTGAAGTTCAGCTTCAGTTGTGATGCGATCAAGGTTGCGAATTAATAGTTTCATGGGTGCGCCGTGTAGTTATAAGTTAATAATTTTTATTTCGTGAGGATTGTCGCAGATATTTGGGAGTAAACCAAGAAAAGGACGCATGCGAAATGCATTGTAATCATTTCCTCATTGCTAAATACGGCATTCCATTATTCGCGGTGTCACTATCGGGCTAGATTGCCAGTGCGATCCAAAGTAATAAAGGCAATGTAATGATGGCGAAAAAATTGCCAAATAACACCATTGATGCCACATTTTCAGGTTCGATATTAAAGCGTTCAGCAAACAAAAAGTTCATTACCGCAGGCGGTAGCATAGTGAATAACACCATCATTTGCAGTTGTTGATGTGGTAAGGGTAAAAAGAAATAAATAACAGCAAAACTAATGGCACCAGTGGTTAAGCTAAATAGGGTAGTCATTAAGCCTACCCGTATACCTGACTTATGTAGGTTGACCATTTGTGTTCCCAACGACAGCAGCATGACAGGTATCGATGCTTGACCGAGTAAATGCGTGGCTTCGTATAAGGGCTGCCATATCGGTATATTCAATAAATTAAAAGCTAATGCTGCCAGCGTCGCCAGTAAGAGTGGCGTTTTAAAAAGTTGTTTGAGCGAGAGTGATTCTTTATTACTCAGTAACGCCATGCCTAGAGTGATGTGTAGAGTGGTTGCAACTACAAAAAGTAATACCGCCGCCCCCATTGCCGATTCACCAAAGGTATAGCCAAACAATGGAATGGCAAGGTTACCGCTGTTCCGAAACATTTGCGGTGGTGCCCACGCCTTGAAAGATAATTTATTCATGCGGGTAAGTGGGATCATTAATAGCCCCGGCAATAATACTGCACATGCAGCCGCGACCAATAGCCATAACTGGGTGGTATCGGGTTTCATCATCACTAAAGATGAAAAGATCAATGCAGGACAAAACACATCCATATTAATCCGGTTAATCGGTTTGAAATCGGGTTTGAGTAACTTCGCTATGGCATAACCCACAAGTACAATTGCAAACACCGGAAAGAGTATGCCAATAACTTTTTCTAACACGTTAACTCCTTGTGATATGACTCATCTTGCCTGATAGCGATAAACATCCAGCGTAGTGGGTGCTGAATGCATAAATTTCAATCACTTCATTTTGTGGTACAAATAGATTTCATGCAAGGAAGTGGAGGGGCTGGTTTCGAGTAATTATCTTATCTATCAAAAAGCCGCTTCTTTGCGAGAACAAAAGAAACGGCTTGATGTTAGTGAACGGTGGTTATTTAGTCGTTAATGGTGCTGCTCTTGTGTTTTTTCAGGTTTCATTTCCATCTGATATGTTGCTTTCTCAACGGCAACCTCAATAGTAATTTCCCCCGCGTTTTTAAAGTGCAGTGTCAGTGGAAAGCGATCGCCTAGTTTTGGCACCTTAGTAAGGTTAAAAAACATGATGTGGTTGGCACCCGGTTTTAGTGCCGTACTATCATTTGCTGGGAACTCAATATATTTGACTTCACGCATCTTCATCATGCCGTCTTCATGAATATGAGCATGCAATTCCACTTTGCCAGCAATTGGGGATTCAGCACTGATCAATACATCATTTTCGTTGCCATGATTCGTTACATTGAAAAAAGCTGCAGCAACCGATGAATTGGGTGGTACTGCTTTTGACCAAGGGTGGTCAATTTGCAAGTCGTCTGCTTTATAATTGTGCGCATTTGCAAAGTTTGATAGAAATAGTGCGCTACTGAATAGCAGGGTGATGAATGTACTTTTTTTCATGACTTTCTCCATGTTCCACCTCGTTTACTTGTTTTCAAGCAGCATTGTGCATGGGTGGATATTTTCTTCTAATTGTTAGCTGATTTTTTTAGTTATTTTTTCATAGCGATAATGAAGAGGGCGGAGATTGTTTAGGTGCATAAATAAGGTACATTTTTTCATAGCAGAAAAAGGGGCAAAGCGAGAGCCTCTTAAGCATCACCACAATTAATATTGCAAAGAGGATGAATATACCCAAATACGCCAATAGTTCTGCGGGTTGGTGGTGCTTTAAGAGCGGGCAGTGAAATTGGTAATGTTGGTATTGGTTGTGATTCAGCGATGATTTGTCACTGGCTATTGCTGATTGTTGAGCATTCTTTTGCAGTAACGTACTTGGGTCTATCCATTGCAGACCTTCTGCTGTACAAATTAATACTTTTTCAGTGAGCGGTGCTGTTAACCAATTACTATTGCCAGAAAATGCGGTTGGGTTAAGCACAACAATAGACGATAGAAAGCCGTTTAGCACGATCGACAATACGATAAGCGCACTTACCCTACGACTGTTCTTACTAAAATTTCTACGGCTAGCTTCCAATGCGTTTATCACTTCCTTGTATAAGGCTGAGTATGCTATCAAAAAATAGCGCAATATCGTAACTTGTTGCATTAAATGTTTTGTAGTGGTTAAGGTTTAGTGGCTTTTTAAGCTTGACCGAACTTACTGTGATTAGTTTCATCCCACATATTTAAAGCAAGTGGTTTCCTCCGTACTGAGATATAAACTGGAATATTGTAATAAGAATAATTTTTTGTTTGGGAAATAATAGGTATTACAGGAATAACAGAACTGGGCCAAGACGATCTTTTAGTTAAGCAAGAGCTACTATTTTTCATGAATTTAGTGTGTATCACCGCATTGATGCAGCCTGGGTAAATACTTTCGTTTTCGCAATCCCGTTAAAAGAGGAAAATGAAGATTGCGTTATATTTAGGGATGAGTGACAAATGAATAGTATTTCGAGAAGAACGCTATTAAAAGGTGTCGGGCTAACAGGATTGGCTGGTGGAACTGGAGCCTGGCTTCTTACCGAGCAGCAGACACCAGAGGAGGCACTTGATGACTTGCTAGAAAATGCATTAACTGCTCTACCGGCGGCCAGTATCAGTGCAGCGCTAATCAAAAATGGTGAGCTGGCCTGGGGGAAAAGTGTTGGTTATCAGAATTTGGAGAATAAAAAGCCTGCAACTCTTGAAAGTATATGGCCAACCATAGGCTCAGTCTCCAAGTTAATCACTTGGACTGCCGTGATGCAACTGGTGGAAAAAGGTCAGATTAAACTGGATGGGGATGTTAGTGACTATTTAGGATTTGACTTACGTAATCCACACTTTCCTGACACCCCAATCACTCCCTATCAATTGTTAACCCACACTTCATCTTTGTCTTCGCGAAGAATGACATCAGCACCAGACAGCATGGCAGATTTTTTCTGTAAAGATTATTCCGTTGATCTGAAAGGCTGGATTACATCTTACCTCGCCCCTAACGACATTAATTACAATCCAGATCTGGCTTTTGACCTATATCGGCCGGGAGACTTTGCGAATGTGACACCGGATCCCATTGGTGTGATCGCTGGTTATTCAAACCTGAATGCTTTATTAGCAGCCTATCTGATTGAACAAGTGACAAACCTCTCTTTCGAGGAATACACGCATAAATATATTTTTTCTATATTAGGAATAAAAGATATTGGTTGGCAGAAGAACGATTTGGATCAACAAAAAATAATTACACCGTATGAAGCGAAAAATAGCCCTCGTGCTCCAGTCATGGCTGTATTTACCCAAAGTATGAAAGAGCGAGGTTACTTAAGTCAGACAGCGATACCATTTGATGGAAATAAAACATATTTCGCCTTTGATGATTGCAGTTATTTTTCTCCTTTTAATGCAGCTGGATTATTAGGCTCTTCCACAACGGCATTAACCACCTTTATGCAGTCATTTTTGCCGCAGTACAATACCGAGACGCCATTACTTAAAAGAGAAACCATCGACAGTATGTGGCAGGTTCAGCGCAGTGATCCACGAACGGGCAGCGTGCTTGGGCTGGGGTGGTTCCAATTTAGAACGACCCGACACGGCACATTCTGGGGGCATGATGGTGGTGGGCCAGGCATTTTGTCACGAGTCATGATTGATCCGGAAACAGGGAGTGGCGTTGTGTTACTCATTAATAACTTCTTTGTGGACTTCCGACAAAGAGCCTTGTTGCTTGATCAACTGTGCGCTTCGTTAAAAACGGCGTGACTATTGAGTCATACAAATGTTTTTTTGTTTTTTTTTTGTGTGCAATAAGCTGGAGTAGTAATGATCAAGGAAAATGATTACATAAAATTAGGATTAAAAATATCTGTCATATTAGTACCCGTGATTTTAATATGTTGGATTGTATTTTATCCACCCAAAGTCGATGTAAGTACTTTTAGCTGGACTCAAAAAGCCAGTCAAAATGACTGGAAAGTAAGCTTGCCTGAACAAGAAGGTTTTGACCAGAACACACTGATTGATTTACATAATCATGTAACTTTACGTAAATCAAAAAGAATACAATCGTTACTTATTACTCGTAATGATCAGTTAGTTTTTGAACAATATTACCCAGTTAGAAGCTCAATAGATGGCACTCCCATGCCAGATCCCTATCCATCAGCACCTGATACTTATCACCAAATGAGATCTGTAACAAAGACGATAACATCAACTCTGATCGGTAATTTACTATATAAGAAAGAAATATCAGATATCGATACACCACTATTTGATTATTATGCAAATGAAAACATTCTAGATTTAGATAAGAAAAAGAATATTAAATTAAAACATGCCTTGGACTTTAATAGTGGCCTTGATTGGAAAGAATGGGAGGAAAGAAATAGTGATGCTATGAATATGTGGCTATCTGATGACCCATATTCCTATATTTTTGGGAAAGGTATTGCTTATCAGCCGGGTGAAAAATTTGTTTACCAAGGTGCTATGAGCGTACTGTTAGGCGGCGTTATCGAAAATGTTACGGGGATGAATCTTAGACAATATGCAGAAACGGCATTATTCAATCCGCTTGAAATATCAAATTATGATTGGTTTGCTCATGAGGTAACTGGCGATTATTTAGGTTCGTCTGGATTATATTTAAGATCTCGTGATTTTGCTAAATTGGGCCAGTTATACTTAAATAAGGGCCTTTGGAATGGAGAGCGTATTTTTTCAGAGCAATGGGCTGAAGAGAGCTTAAAACCAAAAGGTAAATTTTGGCCTGAAAAGACAATTGAATATGGTCATAATTGGTGGTTTCCATTTATTACTAAAGATGGAGAACAGTTAAAAATCGCTGGAATGAGAGGAGCTGGCGGACAGGAAATGTTCATTATTCCAGATTTAGAGTTAACGTTTGTTATTACATCAGGAGCATATATTGATCAGGATGAAGATTATCCATTAGAGTTGATTGTAAATTATATTTTACCATCTATTGGTATCGAATATGCTCAGTATCAATCAAAAATATAAGTATTGAAGGCATAACTGCCGTTAATAATCCCGTATTCTGACTGGCCATGTTAGCCAATGGCTTTCTGAGAAAAGGCTCTCGCTGCTTTCCTCATTTAATCCAGCGACTCAATGGCCAACCCCGAATTCAAATGGAAACACTTTGCCCCTGAAATCATTCTTTGGTGCCTTCACTGGTATGGTTCGACCCCAATGAGTCACGCAAACCTCAGCGACATGCTGGCAGAGCGAGGGATTTCGGTTAATCGTTCGACCATTTATCGTTGGTTCATTGAGTATGCACCGGCATTTCGCAAGAAGTTACGTCACCATCAATAAACAAGGCGAGACGCTGGATTTCTATTTTTCCCACAAACGTAATAGAGAAGCCGCGTAATAAGAAGCTCGTTGTAGCCAGCGGCGGTTTCAAAGTACGAAAGCGAGCCTAGTCAACCATCCAGGGATTCGAATCATTACGGATGTTGAACAAGGGGCAATTTGATTTCTGGTTACGCAATGATGAACGTAAAAACCTTGTGCGGGAGAGATCCGCCTTCATGAATCGTCTCTTCAATGTAGAGGCTGTTTACCAGTAATCATTAAGCCCATCGCGGGTAGATCTGCCTTATCTGATTATTTGCAACAGCCCCGGTGAAAGGACTACTGTGAACGAACCATATTAGCAAGCTGCACTGAATGTCTGTGGCTGCTGCGTTGAATATCTCGCCATAAAATAGGTGCAACAATTAAGGTAAGTACAATATTTGAGATCGGTACAGAAAGCCAAATACCATTTACGCCTAACCATTGTGGTAAGAAAAACAAAAATGGTAACTGTATCAGCATATTGCCTACTGAAATAGCGAGCGCTTTACCACCTTGGTTTACGGCCATAAAATACACAGAAGCCAAGAAAATAAAGCCATCAAGGTAAAGTGCAAATAAATGCAAACGTAAACCTTTTTGTGTTTCGGCAAACAGTAATGGGTCATTTTTACTGAACAAGCTGATTACGGTTTCAGGGTAGATATTCAATAGCGCAACTGAAGCAATACCAGATATAAGAATGATTTTTAATGCCAGCATGACTGTTGCTTTAATCTTATCTATTTGTTTAGAACCAAAGTAATAGCTTACTGGTGGCTGCATACCACCAGCAATACCTTCTGCAATTAGATAATACATGGTGCCCAAATAACCAATAATGGCAAAAGCGCCAACATGTATAGAAGAGCCATACACCATGAAAAGCTTATTGTGTAATGCGACAATGAAGCTAAAGTACAAAAACATAAATAAGCTCGATGCTCCGAGTGTTACCGCTTTCGAAGCAATTGAAAAATTGAGGGTTAGTTTATTTATTTTTATCTGAGAACGTGCCGAGAAAAAATATCCCACCCCAATAATAAAGACGGTGAGTTGCGAAATAACTGTCGCGATTGCGGCACCTTTTAAACCGAGATCAAATAGACCAATCAATAGATAATCTAGGATTATGTTCATCACTGCGCCAAGAATCATTAATCCGGTTGCAAAGTTAGGGCTGTCATCATTACGGATAAGCATCGGCAATGCGCCTGCGGCTATGGTGAACCCCGCTCCCCAAGTAAATACATTGATGTAATCGAGGCTGAAGTTGAGCGTATCACCAATAGCGCCTTGTGCTGTGAGCAATGTCGCACCAAAGAAATGAATCATTAGCATGGATAACGCACCAAATAGCGCAATTAACCAAAGGCTGCTAGACAAGGTTTGTTGTGCTTTAGCATTGTTGCCTTCACCACGATAAATTGATAGCAAGCTACCAGCACCCATGCCGATCATGATGCCTAAACCTGCAATAATACCAATAATCGGCCATGCGATGTTAATACCAGCAAGACCTTCATAGCCCACATAATGGCCAACAAAAATACCGTCGATAACCTGATATAAACCATTAACAACCATCGCTGCGATAGAAGGGATAGCATAACGCCAAAAGGTACGAGCAATGGATTCATTAGAATCAATAGTAATTGGAGCGTCTTGCATAGAATTGTCTTCACTAAATATGATGAAACACATTATGCTTGTTATACAGATTGATGGAAGTTAGTATCCATCCGATTATCGGATGCTTATGGAGTGAAAATGAACTGGACATTGGATCAACTTGAAGCGTTTGTTACCTCAGTTAAACAAGGTTCGTTTTCTGCAGCAGCGCGAAAGCTGGGGAAAGCACAATCGAGAATAAGTACCGCGATTGCTAATTTAGAAGCGGATTTAGGGTTTGAGCTTTTTGATAGAACGGCACGGTTACCTGTATTAACGCTACAAGGTGAGGATATGTTTATCGAAGCCCAAGCGGTATTATCTCAATGCCAGCGATTACAGTCTCGTGCACTTACTGTGAGCTCTGGTGAAGAATTGTCGTTAACGGTTGCGATGGATGAAGCGGTACCCATTGTTGCATTTGAATGTTTTTTTGAGAAAATTGCCCAACGTTTTCCTTTATTAAAATTAACCATAATCAATGGCTCTCAAGATGATATAGCCAAATGGGTAGATGAAGAAAAAGCAGATCTCGGTATTCTGTTTTATCTCAAAGAATTACCCGATAGCCTTGAATTTGTGCCTACAGGGCAGTTTCGTCAATCATTGGTTGTCGCTTCAAATCATCCATTAGCAAAGATTGCTGTGCCTACATTTTCCGATCTTAACCAATACCGTCAATTGGTGATATGTGACCGTATGGGAAATACACAGGCGAAATCTATTTCTTCTCAATATTGGCATATAGACAGTTATTACTATATTACAGCGCTGGTAATTCGTGGTGTTGGTTGGGCTTTAGTGCCTGAACATGTAGCAAGTGCAGAGTGGTATGCCAATGATCTTGTTGAGTTATCAACCAAACATATCCCCGATTCATTAGTGGTTGAAATGGGTGTGGTGAAACGCCGTGATAAAGGTAATGGTCCTGTTATGAATTGGATGTATTCACAGATGGAAATAATGTTCTCGGAAGACGCCTGACCTTTCTAATCTATTCATAACTTTACATTCAGGTAACTCACTTCGTTCAAAAAAAGGGTATGATTCCAGATAGTTTCTAGTGAAGTGTCTAGTTAGGGTTGTGTTCTGTTTATGTCTGATTGTTCGTCTACTGCTATGTCTTCGTTTATTGGTTCTTCAACTGCCTTACCACTATTGCTGGCTGGCCCGATTTTACGAAAAGTAACACCAAGCGACATTACCGTTTGGTTAGTCACATCGAAACCGCTTATTGCCACTTTTTCATTATTCCATGAAGGTCAAGAGAGTGCGTTTTACCATGCGACGATAGATGAACAAGCACAGATCCAAATCGGCAAATCTGCTTGGGTAGTATTAGCGCAATTTCAGGGTGATTTTCCAGTCGATACGGTATTGGAATATCAATTAGATACTCAAGATGGCGATATCACACATTTAGTGCCCAGCCTTCTATATGATGAAGAACAGCGCCTATCGTTAACCATTAATCCCCGAGCAGATTACGTACTGCATGGCTCATGCCGAAATCCACATTACCCTAGCAAAGACAGTTTAGTGGCTGCCGATAACCAAGTCGCTGGGCAAAAAACGCTTGAGCGCCCTTCATTACTAATGATGAGTGGGGATCAGATTTATGCTGATCATGTCGCAGGCCCTATGTTGGATGTGATTCAGCAAGTGATTGGTTTGCTTGGTTTACCTGATGAGACGTTTGTACAAAGCCCCGTCGCAGATAGTGCGAGTTTGTATCAGCATGATTGTAACTTCTATGGGCGTGATAAAATCTTGCCGCACTACCATGATGAAGCCTCACTATTTCGTACATTCTTGCGCAAGAAAGGACTATCAACCAGTTGGGTTCCTCATCGTGGTTCGCCCGTTTTTAGTTCAAGTGAAAGTGAAAACCATCTAATTACTTTTAGTGAGTTTTTCGCTATGTATATCTTGGTTTGGTCGCCGCAGTTGTGGGCATTAGTCGATTCCTCGCGATTACAGAAAAATGATTTCCGCAGTGGTGAGCAGATACTCACGCCTAAATGGCAACAGCTATGGCAAGATGAAAAACAGAATATTGATGATTTTGTTGCAGGTTTACCGCAAGTTCAACGCTTAATGGCGCATATTCCTACCTATATGGTTTTTGATGATCATGATGTAACCGATGACTGGAATTTAACCGTAGGGTGGGAAAAAGCCGCTAACGACAATGCTTTTTCACGACGAATCATCGGTAATGGCTTATTAAGTTATTGGTTATGTCAGGGCTGGGGCAATGCTCCTCAAAATTTTGATGAATCGTTTTTAATGCTCGCGAGGCAATATTTCGCTACACCCACAGCTACCCATCAAGACGTTTTTATCGATCATTTGTATCGGTTCGAGCAATGGCATTACACCATTGAAACGACCCCTAAGATGGTTGTTCTAGATACGCGTACTCGTCGTTGGCGGTCAGAATCTAAAATGAATAAGCCATCAGGGTTGATGGACTGGGAAGCGTTAATTGAAATGCAGCATGAATTATTGCATCAACCTGCTGTGATCATCGTATCGGCAGCGCCCATCTTTGGCGTGAAGTTTATCGAAACATTGCAGCGAGCAATGACGTGGATTGGTCAGCCTCTAGTGATTGATGCTGAGAACTGGATGACGCATCCGGGATCGGCCAATACATTATTGAGTATCTTTACGCATACTAAAACGCCAACCAATTTCGTGATCTTATCAGGTGATGTGCATTACTCGTTTGCTTACGATATAAAAATGCGCTTTCGTCGCAGCAGCCCCAATATCTACCAAATAACCTGTAGCGGGATTAAGAATGAATTTCCTAATCAATTACTCCGCTTCTGTGATGCAATGGATCGTGCTTTATATAGTCCGCATTCGCCATTGAACTGGTTTACTAAACGTAAGCGTTTAAAAATCAGTAAGCGTGATCCTGATGTTGCTGGTGGTCATAGGTTAATTAATCGCAGTGCTATCGGTGAGCTGCGTTTAGATGCAGAAGGCAAGCCTTGTGATATTTCTATTTTGACCGCAGAAGGGGAGCGAATAACGTTTCCCCCTATTAAGTGATATGCTTGTATCCAACATTATAATTTGTGTATGAACGAAAAGTTAATCAGACACATAATCAGAACAAATTAAAGACTCGTTCTATCGATGCCATGTCTAGCAATGTTATTACGTTACTCTGGTGGCAAGATTTTAATACGTGAATGTACTAGGGACGCATAATAACTCATTATGAATTTACGAATAGCGGTAGAAAAGGATTTAGAGTGTATCTGCTTTCTCGCACAACAGATAAATACTCAGCATTATAATGGCGCGCCCCATGTTTTTGCTGAACCTGAAGGGGTTCACCGAGATAGAAGTTATTGGCGAAGTAATTTTAGTGCTGATAACACGGTATTTATTATTGCTGAAAGAAATGATGAAATAACAGGGTTTGTACTTGCGAGTATTACTGAAAATACAACAGTAACGTTTCTTCAAAAGAAAAAACTATGTCGAGTACGAACAATCGTTGTTTTGGATGAATATCAAGGTCAGGGCATTGGCAAGAAGTTGTTGGAAGCTGTTGAATTATGGGCCATTGGTGAATGTGTAGATGAAATGAGGCTTGAAGTGATGGCTTTTAATAACGGTGCACAACAATTTTACGATACACTTGGTTTTGAAACACAATCACGTATTTTGTCTAAAAAGTTAAATTAAAAGAGTCATTTTCAGCGCTGTTCAATATTATATAATAATATCACACTCCCAAACATACAGCCTGTGAATAATGGTTTGTTAAACATATTTATTTTTGATACGTTATAAGTGAGTTATTTACCACATTTCAAGTAGGTTAATCCATCGTTGAATAATAGGCTGCAATATCTGCGAGATCTTGATTTTGTAAGCTTGATAACTGTTGTTTCATCATCTTCCCCATTGTATTCGTACGCTCACCGTTTTGATAAGCCTTCATTGATTGGTAGAGATATTGTTCATTTTGGCCATTAATATTTGGATAGGCAGGGTTAGCTGCAATTCCATTGCTACCATGACAAAATTGACAAGTATACGCTTTCATTTTTCCTGCATTAGTATCTGCTGTTATACTCGCAGACGCATTACCTGAGGCAAATGCTGTGCTAGATAAAGCAATGGAAGTGCAAATAACAATATAATTCAGTGCTTTGATATTTTTCATTTTTTATTACTACTGATGATTTTATGATTATTATGTCAGTCATTCTCTTATAAAATCTTGGGAGAGATCAAGTGAGCGTTTCTTGTTATTTTAAATCATTCTTATATGGTCGAAAATAGAGACTTTTCCCGTTACAATATTCCTTGAATGCTTTGTATTCGAGCATTTAATACCATTCTCGATTGGTATATCACTAGGGTCTGTTTAATAAAAGGTAGTTAATAATGATTGAACGTCTGGAAACTGGCGCACGTATGAGCCGTATTGTTAAGCATAACGGAACAATTTACCTATGTGGTCAGGTGTGTAAAGACGCAACTCAAGGTATTAAAGAACAAACAGAAACAATGTTAGAGAAAGTTGAAGCATTACTTGAGCAAGCCGGTAGTGATAAAGAACATATGCTTTCAGCAACGTTATACATAAAAGATATGAAAGATTTTGCTGAAATGAATGCCGTGTGGGATAACTGGGTTCCTGAAGGTCATGCACCTGCTCGTGCTTGTGTTGAAGCAAGTATGGCGCGTGATGTGTTGCTTGTTGAGATTTCTGTGATTGCAGTAGAAAAATAAGCTCAGTAGTCCATATGGCTATTTTGCGGTTATGCTGTAATTGAGCGAAGTGCAATATGCACATAGAAAAGCAGTTACTTTGGTAGCTGCTTTTTTTATTACAAACACTAACCAGAAGAACATTAAAAGTGCCTTATCACGTTAAGTTTTATTTAACGAAGTGATAGAAACTATCAAATATTCAAACAAAGTCAATAAGATTACCCTTACGACACATTAACCATTAATGAGTCTTTAGGGGATAATCTAATGTCAGGAAAGCATATCTCATGCGCCATTAAAAATTATGAATCATTGTCTTTTCTCTGCCCTGATGTCACGAAAGTTGCTTTGGTTACTGAAGGTGGCGGGCAGCGGGGCATTTTTACTGCTGGCGTATTAGATGCCTTCTTAGAGGCTGATTTTAATCCGTTTTCATTAATGGTTGGCACCTCTGCTGGGTCATTAAATTTGGCATCGTTCATATGTGGTCAAACTAAGCATGCGTATCGTGTTATTACAGAGGCAACGACAGATCACGATTTTTTTGATGTTTACCGTTTTTTGGTTGGTAAAGAAGGTTTAAATCTTGATTGGTTATTAGAGCAAACGCAAACTCGTTTACCTCTAGATTGGCAGCAAGGCCATAAGAATATGCGCTCGTGTACAGTACTTGCCAGTGCTAGCAATGCTGACAATCATCAAGCTACTTTTTTTGATCTAGATAATGACGATTGGCATGTTGCTTTAAAGGCATCATGTGCAATTCCGATATTACGTCGTCAACCTATATTGAATAAGCAGCAATATTGGGTTGATGGTGGTGTTGGTGCACCTATTCCTGTTCAAGAAGCTTATGAGCGCGGATTCCGGCATATTGTAGTGATTCGTACTGTACCTATTACTGCACATTTTGATCATTGTTGGATGTCGATTATAAAAAAAGCACTGGGTAAAACCAAGGCGGCTCAAGTTATAGCCTTGTTGCTAGAGCATGAAGAAAATTACCGACAGACCCAAGAGTTTCTGAATAACCCACCGGAAGATGCAACCATCTACGAGATTCATCCAACAAAAGAACTGCATTCCAAGTTAATCGGCAGTACAAGCGATTCGTTAGAGCATGATTATCAGCTAGGACATCGTTCTGGTCGTTATTTTATGGCGACAGTTGGACGTAACTTTGGTGTAAATGCTAAGCCTGAGAGTAACAAAGAAAAAATTTGTGCATAGGAAATTAAAATGACTCAATTATGCACCACAGAGTTCGTCACGAAGGAGTCGAGCTTTACCACACTAATGGCACATGAAATTCATCAAATGTGGCAACAACGGCAGCAAAATACATTTATGGGTGTCAGTAATATACCGATTCGTTGGATCAGTATTACCCATAAAAAGAATACACAGTGTGTTGTTATTGTTAATGGTCGCAATGAAAGTGTTTGGAAATACCAAGAAGTATTCTATGAGTTTAGTCGTCGTGGGTTTGATGTGTTTGCGCTTGATCACCGCGGGCAAGGTGCTTCAGGGCGTATAACCACAGATCCTGAAGTCGGTCACGTTGATAGTTTTAATGACTACGTTGAAGATCTACATCAATTTGTTGATACCATTGTAAAGCCAGCTGATTATAAACATGCGTTTATTTTGGCGCATTCAATGGGGGGGGCAATAACGACGCTATATTTAGAGCAACATCCCTATATATTTGATGCTGCAGTGTTAAATGCCCCAATGTTTGGCATTCGCATGCCTGCTGCTCTACATTGTGTCGCGCCGTTTATGGCAAAAATGTTGACTAAAGTTGCAGCGAAATATCAACAACAACCTTCTTATTTATTTGGACAGAAGGCATACCATGAAGCCCCTTTCGCAGAGAATGATCAATGCCAAAGCTTATTACGCTACGTATGGGCGAAACATTTATATCAAGTGCACCCTGAGCTGCGTATTGGAGGCCCTAGTGCTCGCTGGTTGTGGCAAGCTTTAACAGCGGCAAATGATTGTATTCGTGATGCGGAAAAATTGAAGACCCCTGTTTTGTTATTACAGGCAGGTAACGACACAATAGTCGATAATAAAGCGCAGCGTCGTTTCAGTTGCGTGAGTGAGCAATGTCGGATCAAAGTGATAGAGCAAGCTAGGCATGAATTATTGATGGAGAAAGATGAACTACGCAACCAAGTGCTAATGGAAACTGTCTCCTTTTTTGACCGTTTTACAATGATCAATTAATCGTTACCTACATACTCTGTAATCCCTGCAATAAATTCTCGATGAAACGAGTACCTTGAGGTAACCTGGGTATACAATTGTTATATTAATTTTTTTAACTAAGTAGTGATTAACAATGAATGGTACAAGCCGCTCAGATATTCATGCTGGATTAGAAGTACAAATCGTTTTAAAAGAAGATCAACGTACAGGCAATTTAACGAAAGGTATTGTGAAAGATTTACTGACTAAATCTGCAACGCACCCTCATGGTATTAAAGTTCGTTTAGAAAGTGGTGATGTTGGGCGAGTAAAAGAAATTCTGTAATGACAATGATTTAATTGTGTAAGGCGCTGTATAACCTGGCATTTTATGATTAAGGGGAACAGTTAAGCCACTGATTATTTTGTTTATAACAGTTTTTAGAGTAAAAAAACGGAATTTAGCTGTACAAAAGCGACATATCTGTTAGTATGTCGCTCAGCAATTCAGAGAGTTATTACATGCAGCATCAAGTACAAGTTAAACTTACAGTTACAAAAACGTTATCGTTATGTGCCTATATGTTTCCTTTTATTTAGCGTAATAGTGTATAATTCAGCAAATTATCACGTCGCATATGCGACATTTGAATATTAAATAAGGGACAAACATGTCTAACACAACTGGTATCGTAAAGTGGTTTAACGAAGAGAAAGGTTTCGGTTTCATCACTCAAGACAACGGCGGCGCTGACGTATTCGTACATTTCCGTGCAATCGCTTCAGAAGGCTTTAAAACGCTTGCTGAAGGTCAAAAAGTTTCTTTTGAAGTAGAGCAAGGCCAAAAAGGTCTTCAAGCTGCAAACGTTGTAGCTTTATAATTCTTTAATAAAAAGAAATGATAGAAGGTCGCCTAGGCGGCCTTTTTTGTACCTGGAATTTAGATAAGTACATTCAAAAGGCGCAATTAATCGCCTAAGATCGCAACCATGATTGCTTTAATTGAGTGCATTCTATTTTCTGCTTCATCGAAACAAATAGTGTAAGAAGATTCAAAAACCTCCCCGATAAACTCACGATATTCCCCTTAAATAATTAGCTCTTGTCCATATCCGGTACTTTCACGAGCAGAATCTGTGCGCAATGCAATCTAACCAGACCCAACACTGTCCTTTAACGATCTTTAGTTTAGCTGGCGAACCTATTTATCTATAGTGGATTTACCCACATTCATCGCTTCAGCAGCCTCAATAACGGTGTAATCTTGGTCGAGTACTAATTGGGCCGCTTCAAGCTTAAATTCACTCTTCCACTACAATGATTCACGGGTTCATATATTGATGCAAACCTATTTAGTCTGGTAATGTTTTGCAACAAAGTCACTGTCTTGGGGCGAGCCTGCCTCGTAGTCGATGAAGACGCCGCCTGCTATCTGTTTCTCAGGTGTTGATTTGAGATCTCCCAGCTTTTTCAGCTTAGTCGCTGTATCTTGGATTATGGAATCCAACAGCACCAATGACTCAGGCTCCAGAGCATTTTTATCTTCAGCTTCCAATTGAAACAGCTGTAAATTGTTCAAAAAGTTGTTAACAATATCCTGTACTGTTCTCATTGTGGCCCGTAACACTTTAACTCGTTCTTCTTGAACTTTAAGATTATGTTTATCTTGAACCAGTTCAGCATGTTCGATTATTTTTGGTAACCACTTCCGAATTCCTATAGCGAGTAGAAGGAAACCCAGAAGATAACCAACGACCTTTTCTAAAAATGCCTGAACTTCGGTATCGCCAATTATCACGAATCGGTTTAGTTCGTCGAAATTATCGGTGATGTCGATTAATGTACCGAAGAAGATCAAGCAAAATCCAGCTACTATGTATCGCCAACCGCTAATCTGACTGATTTCTTTGGCGTGCTGTGCTTTAAGAAGAGAAAAAATCACCCCCCCGACTAGAAATGCTCTCAATACTTCCATAACTATGTCAGTCATTTTTATTCCTCCTTCTTTTTATAACGTGTCCCTTTCCTTAATCTATACTAGTCATCATTTAAAAAAAAACATTTTAAACTTACTTCTTTTTAGTTGCTTACTAGTTTAAGTGATATTTTCATATCAGAAGAACTTCAAGTTACGGTGAAAATGTGACACTTAAATAGTAATTTCACATACCGCACTGAATTATTAATTATAGGTAGCTTTATCTACTGCGTGATAGTTATAGTAAAGGGACTTTGGTCGAAATTTGAAGACAGTGGACTATGTATCTATGTGATCTGATAATGTTCAGTCATTTCAAAAAAGGTGAAGTATTATTTTAACATGATATTAAATCAGAGTTAGCTATAAGCGATTACCTACAAGACATAGAGTATGCTTCATTTAAGGCTAAGCGGGCAATGGCATTCGCGTATGAGGAATGCTTGTTTATGTTTAACGTTTTAGGCTGACTGGTCTACGTCGTAATATCTCAGGCGCCGTAATTTCTTACGTAAGATCGGGGGAGTATTCCGTTATAACCAGCGCGCCTTGATGACTTGAGCTGCGGCATTTCCCCAGTATTGATAGATCTTAGGCCCAGGATGGAATCCATCACTCGCCATTTGGTCGGGATCTAATGGGGGCTCAATGGTAACGATTTCGCAATCACTTTGAGTGGAAACCCAGCGTTCAAGCTTTCGATTAAAGGCTTTGGCTTTACTGCCTAAATACCAACGAAGCGGGTTGGGAAGCGCAGGAAACTTATCCATAGGGGGGATCTTGGTGAGAATAATTTGTTGGCAAGAAAAGCAATCTCGTAACTGAGCAACAAGGCGCTTTTGCTGTTTTATCCATTCGCTTGAACTCAACTGCGTCGTCACATCGTTTACTCCTAAAGAGACAATAACGATGTCATAGTCTTGCTTGGGGTGATCTGAAAGCTTTAGCCATACTTCTTTTGTAGTAACACCTGTTTTAGCTATTAACTGCCAATCTATTCTAAATTGATCACATAGCGTGCTAATAAGCTGCCCTGATAACGCCTGTGATTGATGTTCAACTCCAACCCCCGCAGCGGCAGAATCACCAATGAGAAGTAGACGAAGAGGCTTACCTTGCCCTTCAATTCCATAACGTGGGCCTGCGGCTTCTTTTAATCTAGGCGTTGATTTACGAATAAAAATCCCTTGTGGTAACAATACCGGAGCCATAAGCAATAGTACCAATTGATGTAACATGACATCTCCTTAGCAAATGTATTCATCACCAGCCTTATTAATCATAGAACCAATTTTTATCAATGCGGTGAAGAAGGCATCAGCGGTGAAAACATCCGTTTGAAGAAGGCATGATTTCTGAAAAAGACAACATAAGGCGCATTACACATATCAATGAATGCTAATGGAGCCCTATTTGTGACAGAGCCATATCAGACAGGGGCGGATATTGGTAAAGATTTTGAACATAACGCTCGAGGTAATAAGCAAAAAAAAAGCTCATTAAAATATTGAAATGAGCCTATATAAAGTTACACGTCTGTAAATACAGATAATAGCACTGGTCAGACCAGCACGTGTATTTTTGTTTGTTTTTTTTGACTCTAGCCTCAAAAATCCTGTTTATCCCACTTTAAAGTGCCCTGCCTTATTTCCAGATAGAAATGTCTCTTACGTTAAATTGGAATAGAACGAGCGTGATCCTGTAACGTCCAGATACGGAAAAGGTCGCCAATTGGCCTGTCTCTTATACGGAAATCCCTAGCTTAAAAACTGGGGATTTCTTGAACTTCGTTTCGATATCACGATCTGATCAAAAGACAGGGATCGCACTATGATGCATAGGGCTATCGGTAGCATAGATCGATAAAAAGCCGTAAAAATACGGCTTTGGTAGATAGGATTTCTTAGTTAGGTGCGAATTATTGACTATTAATCGCCTAAGGTTGCAACCATAATTGCTTTAATTGAGTGCATTCTATTTTCTGCTTCATCGAAACAAATAGTGTAAGAAGATTCAAAAACATCTTCTGTTACTTCAAGACCTTTCATATTGAATTTTTCTTCTATCTTTTTACCCACTCGTGTTTCGTCATTATGAAATGCAGGTAAACAGTGCATGTATTTAACCGCAGGGTTCTGCGTTGCTGTGATAACTGACATATTCACTTGGTAGGGTGCTAGGTCGTTTATGCGTGTTTCCCACAGTTCTTCCGGCTCACCCATAGAAACCCATACATCACCGTAAATAAAGTCTACGTTATCAACACCTTCTTGGACATTATCGGTAATGACAATTTTACCGCCTGAAATTTTGCACAACTCATTGCACTTCTCAACAAGAGTCGGATCTGGCCAGTAGGCTTTAGGGCCAACAAGACGGATTTCCATTCCCACTTTTGCCGCGCCAACCATTAGTGAGTTACCCATATTATTTTTTGCATCGCCCATATAGGCGAGTTTCATTTGATTTAGGCGCTTGCCGTTACCGTGCTCTAGCATTGTCATCCAATCTGCGATGATTTGAGTTGGGTGCCATTCATCGGTTAAACCATTCCAAACCGGCACGCCGGCATGCTCTCCTAGAATCTCAACGACATCCTGCCCAAAACCACGATATTCAATGCCATCATAGAAACGACCTAAAACACGGGCAGTATCTTTAGTACTTTCCTTATGACCCATTTGCGAGCCACCGCCAATGTAAGTGACATGTGCTCCTTGATCATGGGCTGCTACTTCAAACGCACAACGGGTACGAGTGGAGGTTTTTTCAAAGATGAGAGCTATATTTTTACCCTTCAGCTTCTGTTGTTCAGTGCCCGCATACTTGGCATGTTTTAAGTCTTGCGCCAATGCTATGAGGTGTTCGATTTCTTTACCTGTGAAATCAAGTAATTTTAGAAAGTTACGGTTGCGAAGATTAAAAGACATAGTATTACCTTATCGTATCTCTGTGATGTAGTTATAAGCGCTTAATGTATTTTCTATGGGAATGTACATAGGATTAAGTCGCCGTGTTGTTTTGCAATTACTATTCTCTTTTCCCTTCACAGCGTCTATTCGAGTTTAATTAAACCAGTATTAATATTTTTTTAATCAAGGAATTATACTCACTAAATACCGCATATTTATTCTGACTAACAGTTAACACTTTACTGACCGTTAGCAGACAGATGTATCGCTATAATTGAAAGTTATCGATAGGCAGTTGTATATAGGTGTACTGATGAAACGAAATCTACTTGTTGTAACAGTTATGGGATTATTATTGGTTGGCTGCGATCAAAAGGCTTCAACAGAAGCAGTGCAACCTGAGCAGGCTGAATCTACTATCGTCGCTGCAATTCAAGATCAAGCAGAAGTTATTGCAGATGCACATAACGCACGTAATGCACTGGATTGGAATGGTACATACAATGGCATTTTACCGTGTGCTGATTGCTCGGGTATAGAAACACAGCTAATGCTTAGGCAAGACGGCTCTTATATGCTAACTGAAACCTACCAAGGAAAAGAAGGTGGTGATGTCGAGCGCAGTGGTCAACTTGAATGGAATGCTGCTGGTAATACAGTCACGTTGCTCAACGATAATGGAAGTAGTATTCAGTACTTTGTTGGAGAAAGGCGCTTGTTTCGTTTAGACCGTGAAGGGAAGCGAATCACTGGCGATTTAGCTGAAAATTATATATTACAAAAGCAGTAAACCGTCGTAACGTTAGTGTACTTTGGGTTTCGCAGTTCATTCAGGCAGTGCAGATTGCCCTAATGAAATCACTCGTAGTATTGAGTATTTAAATAGATAGAACAGCATCACCGATAAGGTTGTAACTTGGGTATATATTTATGATGGATGTATACAACATTATTTGGACAGTAAACCTGTTACTATTCTTATAAGAATAAGAAATAAAGCTTTGGTAAGGGATATAACATGAGAATAATGAGCCAGCTGTGTGGGGTATTGATAGCCCTAACAGCAACAAATAGTGCTTGGGCCGCAGATAAAGTGGTGATGTTAGAAGATGGTCGACAAGTTGTATTACATGATGACTTCACATGGGAATACCAAGCAATAAAGACCACCGCTTTACCTGTAGAAGTGAAATCGACGCCAATCGAAACAACAAGCGCAGTACCAATAGCACCTGCTAGCTCTAGTATTACGAAGAGTGCTGCAGCTATTCCTGTGGTTAGTGCGATTCCTCTTGCTCAGGCACCTAAAGGCGCGCGTATAGAGCTGGGTGCAAGTAAAAACATTCAACAACTGAGTAATAGTGGTATTGATGTGTTACTTACAGCTGCCGAGTATGATGATGGTGTGCTTGTTATTCCGACAATGATGACAAATCAGAGTTTGCAATCGGTCGTTACAGTGATTGTAAAGGTTACCTTGAACGATGAAAATGGGAATCAAATAGGCAGTGAAGAAGCTAAAATTTGGTCATCAATAAAACGTCTTCCTGACACGTATTTTAGACCTAAAACCCAGCAAAAAGGAAACCCTATTACTTTTTCTGTGCCTAAAAATTCGGTTTACTTTATCAGTGCTGAAATTGTTGAAGTTGAGCATTGGTAATTAAAAGTAAGAATTTAAATACGAAATGTAGATATTTGAAAGTAACGTAACCCTAAAGAGCATGTAATCATAACGATTCCATGCTCTTTTTTTACTTATGTTTTAGGTGGTGTTTATATTGTTTTTAAGAAACTTTCAATTTTCATTTTGTGTTTGGCCAGTGTTTCTTGGCTTGGTTGCTTAATATGATTGTGAGTGAAGTAAACTAGCAGTGCCATTTGGGCTGTTAGGCGGTTTTCTGCTTCATCAAAAATAACAGATCGTGGTGACTCCATCACTTCTCGAGTACATTCGCGTTGATCATTGGCTGGTAAGCAGTGCATGAACATTGCATCTGGCCCTGCTTTTTCCATCATGGTTTCAGTTACAACGTAATCAGGGATAAACGTTGAAAGACGGATATCTTTTTCATCTTCCTGACCAAACCAGTAGAAGCTATCGGCTACAATAATGTCACAGCCAGCAACTTCGTCGGTATTATCGGTAATAACGAGCTTACCGTTAGATGTTTCACAGTTGTCTAAAGCAATATCGACCCACTTCTGTGGTGCTTTAAAACGTTCAGGGCAGATATGTTTGAAGGTCATGCCAAACTTAGTACATGCAAACATCAGCGAAGAGGCAACGTTGGTGGCATCACCCACAAAGGCAACCGTTAAATCACTAAGCGTTTTACCTTCAGGTAGGTGCTCAAGCATGGTAAATAAATCTGCCATAATTTGAGTCGGGTGTAACCAGTCACATAAACCATTGATAACGGGAACAGTTGCTTGTTCAGCTAAGCCTGCAACCGTGCTGTGATCATCAACACGCGCCATAATGACATCAACCATACGAGACAATACTCGCGCTGTGTCTTCAAGTGACTCTTTACCACCAAGGTGAATATCTTTTGGTGACAAGAATAAAGCATGGCCACCAAGCATAGTTGCGGCTGTTTCAAAAGAGACACGTGTACGAGTTGAAGGTTGCTCGAAAATCATAGCAACAGATTTACCTTTGAATAGCTGGGGTAATGCATTGTCATGGCGTGCTTGTTTTAGCATTGCCATTAGTTCAAGAATATCGTTTAACTCTTTTTTAGAATAATCTTGAGTTTTCAGGAAATGACGTAAACCTTCTTTATTCAAATTAGTAGCGCTTGAAGATGGCGTTTTCATGATTTTTCCCTTCTAAATAACGGTTGTTGTCGAAACGTGTAATAAGTTACGACATGTAATAAGATGTTCTATCTATTCTTTATGTTTTTATTATGTGCTGGTTCGGTGATTAATACTTAAACTAGAATCACTAATCGATTTGTTTTCAAATAAACGAAAAATGTTCATGGTATAAATCACAAATAATTATTTGCATGGCGATTAATAGTCGATAATTGATTCTGATGTTTAAATAGCGCTGTCTAAATATCTTAAATTATAAAAGGTCTATTTTTATTAATGGCTATGGATAATAAATGCTAAGCAGCAGAAAAACGTTTATAACCGTAGTTATAAACGTTTTTTTGTCAGGCTAAAAGATGGCTTAGTGTGTGATTACTTCTATTGGCTTTCTTGGTAAATTCTTAGGTAGGTAAGTGCCTAAGTAAGCTTCTGTTAACGTGATAGCTTCACGTGCCATTTCTGGTGGAATACTGCCATTTTCTCGGTAGTTCATTGAGTAAACTTTATCGGCAACTTGCAAAGCTATGGCAAAAATATTCACATTGGTAGGTAGCTCTGGCAATACGAAGTATTGACGATAAATTGCTTCGACATGTTCGGCCAGTAATAGGTCATTTTGTGCATCAGCATGGCGGATAGAAGCGTATATGTGTTGCCCAAGTAAAATGCGCTGAACAAGTGGGTTGTTACTGTAGTAAGTGACAAACCCTTGTTCAATCATCCGGTTGATGTCACTCCAATGATGGATTCTTTCAGCGATGATAGAGTCTTGTAAGACGTTTGTGAAATCAACGAAAATGTCTTCCATCAATTCGTATATTAACGCTTCAATATTAGGGTAATGATGGTAAACGGTAGATGCTGCAATCGCGGCTTCTTTGGCGACATCATAAATAGAGATTGAATTGACGTCACGATGAGCGACGAGATGAGTGACAGCTTTATGAATCCTTTTAAGCCTTTGATCTGTTGATTCCTTTTTCATCTCGCCCTCTTATTTTTTGTGTACATATCGAGATTATTTGAGCCACTATTATTCTTATATTATTGCAATAAAGCATTTCCACCTACAGCAACAACAATGATTGGTTTGTTATTTTTCATGCCACTCTCCCTGTTTAATGATTTATCTAACAATACTGGTTGGCATGAAAAGTATCCCTTAATGGCATCTTATTCACTTGATCAGAATCAATTTTATCGAATAAGAGGGATTGAGTAGCTATATCTGAATTTCAGGTCACGCCTTTATCATCATTAAAGGTGAACTCGTCGATAAGTGATTCTAATAACGAAACAATGCTGCGTGGTCTGTTTAGATAATAACCAACACGTGAGAAGTCTTAGTAATAAAAATAAATATTATACGTTTGAATAACCATGGAGATGGATTATGGACACGCAAGCATCGACAGGAAAGATGGGGGTCACAAGTCTGGCTCTCTTTAGTTTATGCGCCGTTATTGTTGTCGATACATTAACGGCTTCAGCATCGATAGGGGTGAGCTCTATTGGCTGGTGGATTTTAACACTGGTTGTTTTTGTTATTCCTTATGGATTAATTACTTCTGAATTGAGTACAACCTACCCCGGTGAAGGGGGAATTTATGATTGGGTTAAAAAAGCCTTTGGTTATAAATGGGCAGTAAGAACAACATGGTTTTACTGGATAAATGTCGGGTTATGGATGCCTGCTGTTTATATTATGTTTGCGGGTATGTTTTCTGAATTATTTTTCCCTGGCTTATCTTTATTCTGGCAAGTCGTTATTTGTATTGTACTAACATGGTTAACGATCTGGATTTGTAATGTATCGGTCGATGTGGGTGTATGGGTTACAAATATTGGTGCAATACTGAAAATCGCGGTTATTTCTGTATTGGGTTTCGGTGGCTTTATCTACGCCGCTAAACATGGTGTTGCAAATGAATTTAGCTTTTCCGCCATGATGCCAAGCTTAGATACTGGGGTCGCCTTTCTGCCTGCGTTGGTGTTTAATTTGATGGGCTTCGAGCTTGTCGCAACCATGACCAAAGAAATGAAAGATGTGCGCGATATGCCCAAAGCCATTTTCCTCGCGGCCATAATTACAGCCTTTCTTTATGTGTTTGGTACTGTTGGTATTTTGATGGCATTACCTGTTCAAGATATTGGTTTAGTTGCTGGTATTATCGATACGTTACGTAAACTGTTTGGTGACGGTGATTTTGGTCAGATGATGGTCTACATTATCGGCACAATGGCACTGCTGACCTTCATTGGTAACATGGTGACATGGACAATGGGCGCAAGCCGTGCAGCAGCAGAAGCCGCAAGTGAAGGCGAACTGCCTGATGTCGTAGGTAAGATGTCTGAAAAGCATGATACCCCTATCGGTGCTAATAATATTACTGGTGCACTCTCGACTGCAGTTATCTTAGCGTATGCCATCTTTGCCCAAAGCAGTGATGAATTATTCTGGTCAGTGTTTGCATTCTCAAGCTGTATTTTCCTTTTACCTTATTTATTCATGTTCCCGTCGTATTTGAAGTTACGTATTAGTGATAGTCAATTTGAGCGTCCTTTCCGTGTACCTGGTGGTATGGGGATGCAGTGGTTATTAAGCACTGTGTGCTTCCTTACTATTGCGCAGGCTGTTGTATTGTTTATTTTCCCTGATTTGATTTCGCTCTCCGTTAATTGGACCTATAGCGCGCCTGTATTAATTGGTGTGTTGCTGACTATTGCGATTGGTGAATATTTATTGAAGCTGGCTATAGCGAAGAAAAAACAAGCCAATAAATCACAAGATTACCAAGAACATACTGCATAGCGATGGTATATATAAATTATAAAGGTGAATATCATGACTAAACAATTAAGCACAAACCCAAAGCAAGATGGATTTAGAATGCCAGCAGAGCACGAACCTCAATCTGCTATATGGATGGCATGGCCAGAGCGTACCGATAATTGGCGTTATGGCGCAAAACCAGCACAAGCAACATTTGTAGAAGTCGCCAAAGCCATAGCGAAAACAACACCGGTTACTATGGTGGTGAGTGCCGAGCAGTTTGAAAATGCCCGCGTAGTATTACCGAGTTATATTCAGGTACTAGAAATGAGTACCGATGATTCTTGGATGCGTGATATCGGCCCTTCGTATGTGGTGAATGATCATGGTGAACGACGCGGTGTTGATTGGCACTTTAATGCGTGGGGCGGATTGGTTGATGGGCTCTATTTCCCATGGGATAAAGACGACGCTGTCGCACGAAAAGTGTGTGAAACGTTAGGCGATGATAGCTATCGTGCCCCTATCGTACTAGAAGGTGGCTCTATTCATGTGGATGGTGAAGGAACGTTATACACCACTGAAGAATGCTTGCTTCACCCAAGCCGTAATCCTGATCTAACTCGTGAAGAGATTGAAGATGTACTGAAAGAAAATCTCTCTATTGAAAAGGTAATATGGATCCCTCAAGGTTTGTATAACGATGAGACTAACGGACACGTTGATAACTTGATTCACGTTGTACGCCCAGGTGAAATTGCACTGACATGGTGTGATGATGAAACAGATCCTCAGTATCTTATTTCACGAAAAGCGATGGACGTATTATTAACCGAGACTGATGCCAAAGGTCGCCAGATTAAAATCCATAAACTGCCGATGCCGGGCCCACTGTATATTTCAGAAGATGAAGCGAATGGTGTCGATGTATCAGAAGGGATGGAGCGAGTACCGGGCGAGCGTTTAGCAGGATCTTACGCCAACTACCTGATTTCAAATAATCATGTTATTTATCCGTTGCTGGATGAGAAACACGATAAAGACGTCGCGCTGTTGTTAGCTGATTTATATCCAAACTATGAAGTAACGGGGGTGAATGCGCGTGAAATATTATTGGGTGGCGGCAATATTCACTGTATTACCCAACAAATTCCTAAGGTTTAATGAAGTAGTCTATTCGTCATTGAGAAGATAGGGTGGAAAAAAAAGAGAGAGCAATTGGCTCTCTCTTTTTGTTTTCTTACTGTGAATGGCTAAGCCATGATTGGCTGGGCAGGAAGGTTATCTTGCTGCGAACCAGGAAGCTTGATAGTGAGCGCAATGATGAGCGAGACCACCAATAGCCCTAACATAAGGTAGAAGGTTGCGGCGAACCCACCGAAGAGCGATGCGACAATAGAACCAATAATACTGCCGATACCAAAGCCAAGGTAAATTAAGCCGTAGTTTTTTGTTAGGTTGTTTAAGCCGAAGAAATCACTGATCAATGATGGGAATACAGTAATTGTGCCGCCAAAACTAAATGCAATACATGCGACAGCAAAATAGAAACTAACTGTACTTTGGTGCGCAAAAAGTAGCGCACACACACCGATTAAGCAAATGAAGAGTGCAATAGCGATGACTTTAATACGGCTAATGCTATCTGAAAGCACCCCAAGCACTAAACGACCACTTAGGTTTGCTACGGCAATGATAGCGACTGAGGTTGCTGCAATTGCCATAGGAAGGTGCACATAGCTTTCACCAATATCTTTTGCGACACCAATAACGTACAGACCACTCATGCACACAGTTAGAAAGACCAATGCTAGCATCCAAAACTGTGAGCATTTTACTGCCTCTGCCAGGGTGTAATCACGAACTGGCGTTTCTGCTGTATTTTGTTGTTCTTGTTTAGGGGCATCTTTCATCATTAGACCGCCAAGGATAACCATGACCATGGCTATAACTCCCCAAGTGCTGAACGTGTTTTCCAATCCAGTGTTTGTTAGGAAGTACATGTTGATGTATTTAAACCCAAGGCTACCTAAACCATACGCGCCAATTGCACACGCAGAGATCAAACCTTTACGCTCGGGAAAGAGCTTCACGCAGTTAGATAAGGTCATCAGGTAACCGGTACCGTCGGCAAAGCCCACTAACAAGCCCGCGAAGACATACAGTAAAATCAGGTTAGATGCATGGGCTGTCAGCAATAAGCTTGCACCTAATAATAGTCCAGAGCAAATAGTGACTTTACGTACACCAAAGCGTTCTTGCAGTTTGCCAGACAACGATGATGCAACGGCTAACGCTAAGCTTAAAATACCAAAAGAAAAAGCTACACGGCTAACGGGCTCTGATAGCTTGTCTGCCAGCTGAGAGTTAAATAGACTCCACGTATACACCGACCCTAAAGCAAATTGGGTGATGATAGTGCCAAACAACGTAAAGAGTCGATCTCGGTTTGATATTTGAGTCGCCATAACGTTAATCTCCAACGAATTTAAAAGCATGAAGGCGACAGTGTTTGTCACCTTGTTAAGCTACTAAAATACGGTCTACGTTGGAGATGACAATAGGGAGAAATGAATAAAAAATGAAATGCAATAAGTGCGGAATGAAGTGCAATATAGCGGCATGAATTACAATTTCATTAATTCACGAAATGCTTTTATATTGCTACGACTCACTGGTATTTCACTGCCGATACCGTGTACTTTAAGTTGGTAGGTACAGTTTATCCAAGGAATGATTTCTTGAATTTTTTCTATGTTCACACAGTAAGAACGATGGGTGCGGAAAAAACTTTTTTCAGGTAAGCGATTGATTAATTCACTCATAGTGAAAGGGACAATAAAAGCACCTTCTTTGGTAAATACATTGGTTACTTTCTCATTAGCCACAGCATAATAAATATCGTCAACGGCGGTAACAAAAATGCGGTTGTCTTTAACCAAGTTAATCGTTTTAGCCCTGACTTTTTCGGGTGGGGCGACTTGGCATTGATGGGTTGCTTCTAGTTTGGCTAATAACCCGATGATACGTTTTTCGTTCAGTGGCTTTAGTATGTAATCAAAGGCTTCAAGTTCAAAAGCATCGACCGCAAATTCTTTATAGGCTGTCGTAAATACAATATGCGGTTTTTCAGAAAATTGATGAATGTTACGTGCTAGTAACATGCCATCGATCGACGGCACATTAATGTCTAAAAAAGCAATATCGACCTTATGGGTTTGGAGATACTTAAAGGCTTCTAAACCATCCTCAAAGGTAGCGATAATCTGAATGTTACTATGGCGCTCAATTAAATACGTCAGCTCTTCCCTTGCTAAATATTCATCTTCTACGATTAGGGCTTTCAACATGGTGTGACCTTCATTTCAATTCGTTGACGTAAAATACGACTTCTGTGCCTTGCTCAAGACGTTTGATGTATAAACCTTCGCCATACAATAATGAAATCCGCTGATGTACATTCATTAAACCAATATGGTGGCTTTCCATTGTGCCGTTATAGAGCTTATCAATGGCATTTTGGCTAATCCCTATTCCTGTGTTTTGAATAGTTATTTTGAATCGTTCAGCATCCCGCTTTACCGAAATATTCACTTTACCGGGCTGACGAGAAGGCTGAATACCATGCTGAATTGCATTTTCTACCAACGGCTGAATCAATAAACAGGGAATCGTTGGATGCACATCATCAACATCGAACGTTACTTCTAGCTTGTCACCAAAGCGAGCTTGCTCAATGGCGACATAATCTCTTACTTGTTGTAACTCTTCTTGGATATCGATCAAGTCATTATTACGTTCGAGATTATATCGCAGAAAATCCGCTAAATTAGCAATCAATTGACGTGCTTTATCAGGGTGAATACGCACTAACGTTGAAATGGCATTCAATGCATTGAATAAAAAATGCGGATTAATTTTACTTTGTAGTGCAGAAAGTTCAGCTTTGCTGGTCATGGCTTTCAACTGTTCAAGACGTGAGACTTCCATCTGAGTGGAAATCAATTGCGATAAGCCGATCGTCATTTCACGTAATGACGGTCGAATGCGGTGTGGCTGGTGGTAGAATATTTTTAACGTTCCGCTAACGGCACCGTTTTCCCATAGTGGAATAATTAACAGTGAATGAAAGCCGTGCACATTAAGATTATTACTAATGATTTGCTCACCAGTACTGACGGCTTGTTGGGTCATCACACTGATCTTATGGTACGCATCCAAGTAGTTTTCTTGCCCTATGCCGACGTAAGCTAATACGTCTTTTACATCAGTAATGGCGACGGCATCTGCATGGGTTTCTTCGCGAATAATGCCACATACTTTCGTCAGTGAATCTCGATGATTATTTCGAAAATAGGGCAGAGTTTTATTCGCGATATCGAGAGCAAGTTTTGCTTGTTTGGCAGCGATTAAATCTTTTTCTTCATCTAAATCTTGAACCAATTTAATAATGAGCCCAATGCACACCGCCCCTGCGATCATGGGGACGCTAATATGTTCCACAATGGTGTAAGCCAGCTGCTTATTCTCAGATAAGCTCACAATTAAAATCATGGTTAAGATTTCGCAGAACATACCAGCAAGAATGCCCCACTTTGCGTACGATTTTTTGTGGCATTTAAAATGAATCCATGTTGCCAATAGCCCTGCAATCGTACTGGAAATTAAACAAGCTACCGATGTTGGTCCGTTCATGTCGATAAGATAGCGGTGTAAGCCTGAAATAATGCCTGCGGGAATTCCTACCCAAGGCCCAAAAATGATCCCACCAGATAAGACTGCAATAATACGAACATTAATGAGTGAACCATCAACATTGACGCCCGTGTAGGTACTAAAAACAGCAAATAGAATGAAGAGTGCAGAGATAAGCGCAGTTTCAATCGGATGCCGTTGGGTTTTGATAACAATATGCTGGAATAGATTGGTACGCGTTAAGAAAAATAATGCCATTAGCATCAGTGCTGCGCGTTCAAATACCGCCAGCAGCATCATAAATTGTTCGGTGTACACAGAGAAAAGCCTTAGTGTGGGTTGGATAGAAGAGATGTTTAGTTTTGATTGTACATGGGGCGTGTCTTTAACCCCACAAGTTGTGGGGCTTGAAAATATAGTTTGCTGAAATGGTGTGTCCGTGATTTTTTAGGTAAGAGTTAATGTTAATTAACCCACTTTTATTGCGACCTTCTTGGTTGTAATTATCTCACTGGCTGAAATAGCCCCTAGAACAATCAGCATCATTGCCAAAATGGTATTCATATTCAGTGACTCAGCAAACATAGGCACGGCAATTAAAGCGGCTAACACAGGGGTAAAAGATCCTAGTGCGGCACTCATTTCAGCGCCTAAACGTGAAATAGCATAGCCAAAAGTGAAGTTCGCAATAAGCCCGGCAGCAATACCTTGGATAATAAAATGAAAAGCAATCTCACTGCCAGGCGCATTCAGTAAGTTAAAATCAACGAAATCCAATAAGTACAAAACAGGTAAGCAGATACATGCCGAGAGTGATAATACCGCCCCGCCTTCAATAGGGGTTAAGCCCGATACTCGCATTGCAATAGTAAACCACGCCCAACTGAAGCTCGCCATTAAAAGCAATGCATGCCCCGTGGCGATTTGACCGCTTCCACTTAATAGAGAGGTTGCTAGAAACAGGCAAATACCAAGAAATATCAGCATAATGCCGGCTTTTCTCATTGAAGAAATACGTTCCCGATAGCAAATAGCCGCAATAGACGTTACAAACAAGGGCAAGATACCAGGGATCAAAGATGCACCATCAGCTACGGGGGCATAACGTAATCCATTAGCGGCTAGTAATAAAAAAGGTAAGCCGGCACCAAAAGCGATAGCAAACAGATAGCGTTTTGGGGTGTGTTTAATCTTTGCTGCTTTGGGGAAGGCAAGCCAGCCAAAAACGAGTGCGGCAGGTAAGAAGCGTAATAATGCAATATCCCCAATAGTGAGTGCTGATTGGCTCGATGCGCGCAGTGAGATAAAAAAACTCGCCCAAATCAGTAATGTTACTCCCATTGCCATTAGGCCAAAGCCGAACTCTTTTCTTTTTAGGATTTCCATGTCTCACCATTCTGTTATCGATAATTGCTAGCACAGCTTGTGCAGTACTTTATTATCGGTAACAACGGCAGGGTAATGTTGGCAAAGTAGTGTTGGTTGTTACTCAATATTGGTGATATTTTCTAATATGGAATGATAAGTTAGCTATTTTTATCAAAACTAGAAAAGGGATAAGCTGGTGGATAAGAAAGATAAACAAATATTAGCGGAACTTCAGAGTGATGTTCGTAAAACAACGGCTGATATTGCCGAGAGTGTTGGGCTATCGACATCGCCTTGTGCACGTCGAATTAAAAAGTTGGAATCAGACGGTATTATTTCGGGTTACCAAGTCAAACTGGATCGGAAAAAACTGGGTTTGATGATGACATTTTTTGTCAATGTGAGTCTGAGTAACCACCGTGACCAAGCCATTAGTGAATTTGAAAATGCGGTGAATTGCATGTCAGAAGTGATTAGCTGCCATGTTATTTCGGGGTCATACGACTATTTGTTGGAAGTGGTGAGTAAAGATTTGACCCATTACGAATCGTTTATGCGCAAGCTACAGACGTTGAGTATGGTAAAAGACATTAATACTAATTTAGCGATTAGATCGGTTAAATCGGGAACACCATTACCATTATAAAGGTGAGGTGAAAGTATTATTTTTTGAGGTGAAGTGATGCGAGTGTAGGGAAGGGGGGGAGTTAGCTGTATATCTTTCTACTTTATGTAAGTCCAATCTCGTGTGAGATCGAACTTACAACCATTTATTAATCAATCTGTGAGTGATTAAACTAGTTTCATCTCTTGGATGATATCTGAAGCAATTTCAGGTTTTGTGCTAGTTGGCTTTGCGTGTAGGTCTGCTTTTAATTGACCTTTTCGGTTATGTAAGCCTGTTTCTAGCTTTTTTAATGCCGCAGCAATTGCTGGGTACATTATGCTTTCTGTTGCTTTTGCTGAAACTCGTGTACCTTCATAATTAGTAAAAACTTCTACGCGGTGTTGGTTATGTTCTTTCGTAATTATAATGTCAGAGCTTACTAGATCTGGGAAATGAGAGACGATCTTGCTGAATTTAGTTTCAATGTCTGTTCTTGTCTCTTCACCGAGTGATACATGGTGATTTTGAATGTTTATTTTCATAAAGTCATTTCTCTCTTTACTTGTTAGCCTGTAATTAAGTTATAGCAAAATGAATATTATTTACGAACACAAGCTGTCAAAAATGACTAGTTGATCGAGATTGCTGCTAATTTGACCATGGCAATCAAGGTTACACTTTCATATCTAACATATTGATTGTATGAATAATTAATTTATTCAGACTGTTCACTTTACATTTAACTTACTGATTGGCAAAAGATTCGATAATGCTCTCTTTTGTCTGAATTACCTTGGTTAGACAGGTGATATTGATAATTGGTTCGTTTTTTATGAAAACGAAGAGCATTCTTTTTGCTCGCGTCTTTATTATAAGATTTGAATCATTTAACTCTTGTCGCTATTGCTGCTAATGATTGCATTCTTATTCGACTTTGATCGTTAACGACACACTATGCACATGGTTGTTTATTTGGCTGGTACAGTGATTGTCATTTTGGTTGTAAAAGCCGCGAAAATTCGTTTGAGCGATTATTTGCTTTAAAAAAACACTGTCTAAGTCAAAGTTTCTATTAGTTTGCAGTGATTTCCCTTTAACATTGATTAACACTATCAACTCTGTGTTAATGAACCGTGTAATGTCGCTAGGTTAGAAGGAATTCCATAATGATTGCGAACAAAAAAGTGCTCGTCGTTGATGACGATCAGGAGATTCGCGAGCTCTTAGACGAGTATTTGACCAAGTCTGGTTTTACTGTCACCACCGCTGCTGAAGGTGAAGAAATGAAGCGCCGTTTAGCGGGTGGATACCCTGACTTAATTTTAATGGATGTGATGATGCCGGGTGACGATGGGTTCACTTTGTGTCAATACATTCGTAAAACGTCAGATGTGCCAATTATTATGCTGACAGCTGTGTCGGATGAAATGGATCAGATCATTGGGTTAGAGCTCGGTGCAGATGATTATATTGCGAAACCTTTTAGTCCTAGGCAGTTAATGGCACGTATTAAAGCATTATTGCGTCGTGTTAAACCAACCGTCACGCAGAAAATGCCTGAAACACCCAAGTCTATTTTGTTCTCTCATTGGCGTTTAGAGACGGCTTCTCATCGTTTATATGACTTAGAAAAGGGCAAAGATTACGAGTTAACTGGCAGTGATTTTTCGTTGTTAATGTTGTTTCTGTCGCGCCCTAACGAAATTTTAGATCGCGATACGATTTCTTGTGCCACGCGTGGTCGAGAAGCCTTACCATCAGAGCGTGGTATTGATGTGCAATTAAGCCGCTTACGTCAACGTTTAGGCGATAAAGGCAAAACGCAGCGTATTATCAAAACAAGCCGTGGTAATGGTTATATCTTCATCCCTGAAGTGAAATACGAAAGCTAGACTTCACTTTTCTATAATGCCAGCCGAAAAACAATCATGCTTAGGTTGGCTCCCATCTTCTTTTTTTTGATAAACAATCCAGACGTGTTTTGATACTTTTGGTATTTCAGGTATGAGTGGTTTATTGCAAAAGGCGACTATTCAAATGACATTGAAATCTCTTTGGCCGAAGTCTTTATTGGCTCGCACGTTGTGGTTTACACTTCTGGCTGTCTTTCTTGCTCAAATGATTGCGACCATGATTTGGTATGGTCAATCAAAACAACGTGATCTTGAAGGCTTAGAATCTACCTCGGCCAGTATGGCTAACATGTTTGCCTCTACGGTTAATTTCTTTCAATCCTTGCCATTAGAATATCGTCACATTGTTTTAGACCAATTACGGAATATGGGGGGTACACGTTTTTTCGTCTCTTTTAATACCGAAGAAATTCGTATTGAACCCATCCCTAACTCTGTGATGAAAAATACGGCTGTTACAGTCTTTGAAAATGTATTGAGCGAAAAATTACCGCGACTTGATGAAATTAAAGTGGAATTTTCACGACCTGAAACATTACATGTCTTAAAAAATGATATTTTACTGAGTGATCTACCACCGTCTTGGGCGCACTACACATTGAGCTTAGAGCCACTGAATCCGCCGATCTTAGTGGTGCAAATTGAGCTTGCTGAAAATGAGTGGTTATATATTGCAGCGTTATTGCCAGCCCCTTACGTTACACTCGAAGATGAAATTATTACTAAGCAGCAAGTTATCTTCTTGGTTTTCATTACGGCATTATTGCTTTTTTTCACTTACCTAATGATCCGCCGTCAAACCAAGCCATTAAAGCGGTTGGCGAATGCTGCCAATGCATTGAGTTTAGATATTTATCAGCCACCTCTAAAAGAAGAAGGGGCGAGTGAACTTGTAACGGCAACTCAAGCATTCAACCGGATGCAACAGAGGTTACGGCGTTATATAGACGACCGTGAACACCTGTTCTCATCGATTTCACATGATTTAAAAACACCGATAACGCGGCTGCGTTTACGGGTGGAATTGATGGATGATGACACCAAAATTGAGAAGTTTAACCGCGATCTTGATGAATTAGAGATGATGGTAAAAGGGGCGCTGCAAACTGTGCGAGATACCGATTTACACGAGAACCTCGTTAAAGTGGATCTTTCTGAAATGCTGCACAGTATTGCTGAACGTCATAACACGGAACAAATACATGTAGTGATTCCAGATACCAAGGTGTCGCCTCTAATGGGTAAGCCCCTCGCATTGAAGCGGTGTCTAAGTAATCTTATTGATAATGGCGTGAAATACGGAAAGCACGTTGAGTTAATCATTTCAGATGAACCTGAAGACGTCGTGCTAATCATTAAAGACCAAGGCGATGGTATTCCAGAAGCATTATTAGAAGATGTGTTTGAACCTTATTTTCGTGTAGCAAAAGATGACGAAGGGCACGGCTTAGGCATGGGCATTGCTCGGAATATCTTGCATGCCCACGGCGGGGATCTCACTATCCATAATTCAGAGCAAGGTGGTTTAGAGGTCAAAGTCTTTATTCCGCGTTTGGTTAAAACTGTTTAGGGTCTCTATTTAAAGAGAAGTGTTTTAAGTACACATATACCCAAATTATCACGTAAGAGTGTCTTATTGTGGTTATAGCATATAGAGCAAGACATGAAATTATCCCGAACATTGCTGAGTATTACATTTGCTCTCACGCTTTCAGGTATGACAGCCAATAGCCATGCCGGTGAGGTGGAAGTACTTCACTGGTGGACATCTGGCGGTGAAGCGAAATCTGTTGATGTACTCAAGCAAAAGATAGAAAAGCAAGGTAACAGTTGGAAAGATTTTGCCGTCGCGGGTGGTGGTGGTGAAAGTGCCATGACGGTACTGAAAACGCGTGCAGTATCAGGCAACCCGCCTTCTGCTGCGCAAATTAAAGGACATGACATTCAAGAGTGGGGGCGGTTAGGCTTTCTTACTAGCCTTAATGATGTAGCGCAAGTTGAACAATGGGATCAGATTATTCCTGCTGTTGTTGCGAATATCATGAAATACGATGGCACCTATGTGGCCGTACCTTTTAATGTTCACCGTGTAAATTGGTTATGGGCGAATCCCGAGGTATTTAAGAAAGTGGGGGTGACGGTTCCCACCACACTTGATGAGTTTTTTGACGTCGCAGATAAAATCAAAGCGGCTGGCATTATTCCACTGGCTCATGGAAGACAAGCTTGGCAAGACGCCACATTATTTGAAACCGTTGCTTTAGCCGTTCTGGGCTCTGAAGATTACAATAAAGCCTTTGTTGAGCTAGATATGGATGTATTGTCTGGCGAAAAAATGGTGGATGTGTTTACTCAGTTTCAAAGAATGAAAAACTATATCGATCCCAAATCGGGTGGTCGTCGTTGGAACTCAGCAACCGAAATGGTTATTAAAGGCGAAGCGGCCATGCAAATCATGGGTGACTGGGCCAAAGGCGAATTTGCAGAAGCCGGAAAAGTGCAGGGGAAAGATTATATTTGTGCACCTGCCCCAGGTACAACAAATCAATTCACCTTTAATATCGATAGCTTTGCTTTTTTCAAACTCAGCGGTGCAGAAGAAGATAAGCAAGCACAGAAAGATCTCGCGAAAACAATCATGACCAAAGATTTTCAGCAAATATTTAATTTAAATAAAGGGTCGATACCAGTTCGAACCGACATGAACATGGCAAAGTTTGATCAGTGTGCACTTGACTCGATGGCTGCCTTTAAAGCAACGGCACAAAGTGGTGATTTAGTGCCAAGCATGTCGCAAGGGTTATCGACGACCAGTTATGTACAAAGCGCCATTTTCGATGTGGTTAGTACTTTCTTCAATCAAAAAGATGCAGACCCTAAAGAAGCTGCACATAAGCTTTCACGGGCTGTTAAAGCGGCAATGTAATGTGATTTATGGTAGTTCTATAGATTACGAGATACATAACGAAAGCGCACATTAACAGCGCTGAATAATGGCATTGCTGCAAATAATCAGATAAGGCAGATCTACCCAGTGATGAGCTCAATGATTACGGGTAAACAACCTCAACATTGAGAGGCGATTCATAAAGGTAGATCTCTCCCTACGTAAATCTTATTGAGTTCAAAATCTGCGACACCCCTAACGGCGCATCACTTTGATACCCCCACAAAACCTGCGCCATACACGCTTTGGTTAGCGACTCGGCATGCATTTGCTGAACATCTTCTAGCATCACCTTCGTAAAAATATAATTTACCACTAAGGAGGTATTGATCTATATCAATAGATTTAAAGGCGATCATAGTAAGATGAATAAAAATAATAATAGTTATCATTTGGTCAGTGTTTTTATGACGTTAGTCAGAACAGAGAGATACACGAAGGCTAAAAGTGCTATATCTGGATAAGTAACTATGAACAGTACAATATTTAATGATGCAATGACATTATCATCAGAAGACTTAGAAACTACACACCAAACAGCTCAAAACTTATCTCAAGCAAAAGTGAATCAAGAATACCTTATTAAAGGTGTGGTTGCAGGCGATGCCGACATTGAAAATTTCCTATTTACACTGGGTTGTTTTAAAGGTGAAACCATAACATTGATTTCGATATTGTCAGAGAGTTACGTCATTAGCATTAAAGATGCGAGATACAGTATCGGAAGTGACTTAGCGCAAGCTGTGCTTGTCTAACGTTCATATATAACAATACAAGCGATTAACGCTTGGCAATATTAAGGTGACAATCAATCCAGCGAAGGATTGTCATGCCTACCTATAGTAATGATTATCATCATCATTGTTATTATTATTACTATACATTATAAGGAGATTTGTTTTGAAAATAGCATTAGCAGGTAACCCCAATAGTGGAAAAACCACTTTATTCAATGCATTAACGGGGAAGACTGCCCATGTTGGCAACTGGGCGGGAGTTACCGTAGATAAAAAAGAAGGGCTAGTAAAAAAAGCGTTTAATGAAACGAATGCTGAAATTACTGTTGTTGATTTACCTGGCGCTTATTCAATGTCACCTTTTTCTTCAGAAGAAGCGATTACGCGAGATTTTGTGAAGAATGAAAAGCCAGATGTGATCCTTAATATTGTCGATGCCACAAATTTAAGTCGCAGTTTATTCTTCACGACTCAACTTTTAGAACTTAATATTCCGGTTGTGGTGGCACTTAATAAAAGTGATTTAATTAAGAGCAAAAAAACAGTCATTGATATTCAAGCACTAAGTGAAATGCTTGGCTGCCCTGTCGTTGAAACGATCTCTACAAAAAGCGCTAAAAATGGGTTAGATAATGCTGTATCCACAGTCATTGAGCTTACAGGCAAACACCAAACTGCGCCTTTCGTTAGTGATGGTGTTGATTTAAGCAATGCTAAATTAGTCGAAGCTTCAGATATTAAACGCTTTGAATTTGTAAAAAACATCGTAGAAAAAGTAGAACAAAGAGAAGTCCAAAATAATAGACAAACAGTACAAGATACTGTCGATAGGGTTGTCGCTAATAAATGGCTAGGACTTCCTGTTTTTGCACTGATCATGTGGGGCGTGTTTTCTATTTCACAAACGCATTTAGGGCCTGTTTTAGCGGATCTGCTGGTGGGTTGGATCGATGCATTTTACGGCTTAGTCGAAGGATTATTAGGTAGCGACGTTTCACCTGTATTAGGCGCGTTACTGTTAGACGGTATAATCGGTGGTGTTGGCGCTGTAGTCGGGTTCTTGCCATTGATCATGGTGCTATTTTTCTTGCTCGCATTACTTGAAGATTGTGGCTATATGGCACGTGTTGCCGTCATTATGGATCGCTTTTTTAAACATCTTGGTTTATCTGGTAAATCCATTATTCCAATGGTTATTGGTACTGGATGTGCAATTCCAGGCATCATGGCAACAAGAACAATACAAAACGAAAGACAAAGAAGAACGACTGCGATGTTAACCCCATTCATGCCTTGCGGTGCGAAACTTCCAGTCATTGCATTATTTGCAGGTGTCTTTTTCAATGATGCAGCATGGGTTGGAACATCTATGTACTTTCTAGGCATTGCTATCATCACCTTTGGTGCATTGGTTGTTGTGCGTATTACGGGCGAAAAAAATGCGCGCTCATTCTTCATCATGGAATTACCTGAATATCGATTCCCAAGTGTAAAACGAGCCGTTATTTCTACTCTCTCAAGAGCGAAGGCATTTATTATTAAAGCGGGTACCATTATTCTGCTATGTAACGCCGTTGTACAAGTAATGCAAACATTTAACTGGCAGTTTGAGGTGGTTGCTGAAGGTGCCGCCGGAACAAGTATCTTGGCAAGCATTGCATCGCCATTTGCATTAGTGTTAATACCACTCGGATTTGGTGTATGGCAATTGGCGGCAGCTGCAATCACAGGGTTCATTGCAAAAGAGAATGTGGTTGGTACATTAGCGGTTGTTTATGGCATTACTAACTTTATTGATACAGAAGAGCTCGCATTGATTTCTGGCGGTTCAGATGTTGCAAGTATTATGGGTTTATCTTCAGTGGCCGCATTATCGTACTTGATGTTCAATCTATTTACGCCACCATGTTTTGCGGCTTTAGGTGCAATGAACGCAGAAATGGAAGATAAAAAATGGCTATGGGCAGGTATCGCATTCCAATTTGGGATGGGGTATGTGGTTGCATTTATCACTTATCAGGCTGGTACTTTAATCACAACAGGAGTATTAGGCCAAGGGTTTATATACGGCCTAGCGGTTACTTTGATACTTGTAGGGGCTTTGCTTTACTTTATATATAAAGGTGAAGGCTTGGCTCAAAAAAAGTTAAATATGCATACAGCATAGGGAACTCGTTATGACAAATATAATTGTATCTCTTGTAATAACTGTAATTATTGTGCTCGCCATTTTAAAAATAATCAGTGAAAAGCGTAAAGGTTCAACCTGTATCGGATGCGCTGAGAGTGGCCAATGTCGCTCTGCTAAAGCAGTGAAAAAAGCCCCTTTTATAGGCCAAAAAATAGAACTCAAGCAAGTGATATAAAAATTTTATTATTAAATAATAAATAAGCCGAAAAAAGTTTATACGCTCTTTTCGGCTTATTAGTATCAAATACTCGAAGTGTTATCGTCTTGTTCTTTGGAAGTAGACTGGTTCTTCAGGTGCAGTAGGTGCTACAGGTTCAGAATAAGTAGGTGCTTCAGGTTCTGTAGGTGCGACAGGTTCAGAATAGATAGGAGCTTCAGCTGCTGCCTCTTCTTCCTCAGCTAACAATAAAATATGATTTTCAACATAGGCAACGAGTGCTTGTTTGTAAGTTGGAGAAAGTTGCTTGAATAGTGAACGCGAGGTTGCAGCGTCTCCACCGTGATTCATAACGGCATCTGTGATCGTTGGTGAGCGACCATCATGCATGTAAGGTGCGGTTGATCCTGCCCCCCATAGTGGTTGGGTTATAAATACAGATGCACCTGTACCTTCTTCATCGACTGATTCTGCAATTTCATACCCAAGATCATGACGTTTTAGGTCTGAATATATATCAACACTGGTACGCCCATAATTGTCTTTCTTAAAGTTACCAAGGTGTACAACATTGCCATTTGGCAGGGTAATAATATTATCAGGCATGTCAGCGGCTAAATCGAAGGTGATAGCATTCGCTGGCGTTAAGCCGTGGCTAGCAGGTGAATCCCCGTTAGGGAATAGGGCATCTCGGTGTGTGGCACTTTGGCTTGGCTCACTAAATATTGAGTCATCAAGGTAAAGGGTCGGTACGTGACAAGAAGCGCACTGCACTTGGTTAAAGAGATCTTTACCCTTTAGAATATCTGCTCTTTCTTGGTAGCTTAATTCCATTAAACCAAGATCGGCCAACTCTGTTTTAGTGACAGGACGTGGTTGACCTGCCTGGTAAATAGCAAGTGCGGTAATGTCGCCAACAGAAATTTCATTGATTATACCATCATAGTCACCATCATAATTACCTACAAGCTCTGTTGCTTGTAACCCTATCTCGTTATTTTCTGCTCCTCTAACAAAGCTTCGAATACTAAGTTCAACCCCTTTCCATTGTAAGGGTTTCACGATCAAGTCTTCATCGACACCTTCTACCATCGAAGTGTTTACACTACCGTCTGGGTTCGCTTTTATCTTCCCGAAAGAGATATTTTTTGCAATTAAATCTTTAGTGACCATTGTGTTATAACTGGTTGCTTGCGCGATAGCCGCGGCTTTTATCGCAAGTAGTTCTGCGGTCATCTCTTCTGCTAGTTTTTGTTTTGCACCAATACCAAAAATATGCGGAGGCTGGCGAGTAATGAAATCTCCTATCTGTCCGCTGCGCATTGGGTCGCGGACATTATTGCCTGAAATAGGCCCCGAACCATCACTAACCGCTTGGAAATGACACTCAATACAAGCCTGAGAGTTTGGACCTGTTACTCGGGCTGGAGTGTGGGTTGCCCATTCACCGTAACCGTTAAGATCCATTCGAGGAAACTTCGCAAACCGTTGACCTTCCCCAACGTTAGCCCCTGCGCCATCTAATTCATTAGCAGGAGCTTCAAATAATTCGTCACCGACTTCAAAGGCGGTAATAAACGCTGCGGCAGGATCATTATTGACGAGTATGTTAAGTTCAGATTGTTCTATGTGCTCTAATTGAGGCTCATTCGTTTGGCTGCTCTGATTTAAATCACTTGCCAAACCAGATGCGTTGGCTTGCGAAATAGCAAATAACACAAGTAAAGAAGTCAAAGTTCTTGTCGGAAGTTGTTTTTTATTTTTAACGTATATCATAACTGCCCCTATTTAACGTCATTAAATAACTAACCGGATATGTTCTTTTTGATAGCTTTATTATATCGCTACCTTTTATTTGAATTGTTACGGCTATTAATAAGGATAATCAGCGTAGTGATTATAACAATGCTAATTCAAATGATTGTTGACGGTATATTAACATTAAGAATGAAGTCGGTAATAGTGAGAACGGTTTAAGTATAATTAACAATTAAGTCATAATAACGATAAGTCTGTTTGTTTTAAGAAAGGTGTTAATTATTGAGAATGTCTAATGATTGTTCAACTGTATGATTATAAGTGCAAATTATATTTACAACATAACCTTTTTTATTGTGAGTGTATATTTTATCTTCGACTAGTTTTCTATGAGCTGAACTCTTATTTTCCTTACAATTAAAGGGAGGGAAGTATTAAGTAAAGTGGCAATAATAATCAAGCTTATACCTGTTACTTTATTCCATTCTAATGACTGATTGAAAAAAATGATTTGCCAAACAAATGAAAATATTAAATTAGTGAAAATTAAAGGGGCGAGTTGTGAACTAGAGCTTGATAGTTGATAAGCTTTTACTCGGAATACTTGGGTATTGACAATGCATACAGCCAGTAAGATCAACATGGGGAATAATAATGTCTGTATATCAGTCATGTTGTTTACTGTTTGTTGAAGCACTAAGGCATCTGTCTGAAAGATAGCGACAGGAAGTATGATGACTGCAGCAAGTAAGAATCCCCAAGCATTCAGGGCGATAGGTGATAGTGAGCCTTTACTCACTCGGTATAAACTTACTTGAGAGCCTGCATTAAATACCCCTGCCCCTAAACCTACGAGAAGTTCAGGTTTTAATTCTATTCCTGATGTACCACCTGCCATCAAAAGTACACCTGTAAATGTGATTGCTAAATTGATTAAGGTAGTGTTTTTAATTTGTATTTTAAATAATAGTTTTTCTAACAAGGGGATAAAAAGAGGACCGGTGCTAAATAAGACAACCGTTTCAACTAAGCTGAGGCGATTAATAGCAAACAAAAAGCACAACTGGCTCGCTGCAATACAAAAGGCGCGCACACCTAATGCTTTCCACATTTTTCTATCGGGAACCGCCCACTTTGTTAGTGCCATCAACCATAACAACAGTACGGCTGGAAATAAAAAACGTAGAAAACTGAGCATTTCAATACTTAAACTTTCACTCAAAAACTTAGCCAGTAAGCTATTGAGAGATAAGCTAAACGTTGATATCAGCATGAAGATTACAGGGCGTGAGTCAGTTATCATTTTACCACTCCTTAGAGACTAAAAAGTATAGAACGGTTGCACTCATCAAAAAAGCGAATAATATTAACTTAAACTGTTAGGAAAACTTACAGATGCGAAAGTTAATCCCCCTTAAATCTATTTATGCTTTTGTGGCTGTAGCAGAAACAGGCAGTATGACTGAAGCGGCAGCGGTACTCAGTGTGAGTCACTCGGCAGTGAGTCAGGCAATAAAGGCACTAGAAACTCAGCTAAGTTTGCCTTTATTTCATAGGGTTGGTCGTCGGGTTGAATTAAATCAGAATGGTCAAAAATATTACCGAAAAATCGCTCCTGCATTAGAACAAATTGTAGATGCCAGCGAAGAGTTAATGCACCACAATAACATCAATCATAATCGCTTAATGGTTAACATGGTGCATTCACTTGCTTTGCATTGGTGGATCCCTCGTGTACCTGAATTTCAAGATATTGCTCCGCACATAGATGTTCGTATTTCGAACTTAACGCAGACGTTTGATCTCAATCGAGAAGGTATCGATGTCGCCCTGATTCATGGTAAAGCAGATGAATGGAAAGAATATTACTGTGAAAAGTTAGGGAGTGATGAGCTGATTATGGTCTGTAGCCCGCATTTACTTGAAGGGTTAGATGATAAATCCCCCGAAGCCCTGTTAGAGAAATACCCAGCTATCTTTGTGACGAACCCGCGCCGAAAATACGATTGGTTGGTATGGTGTGAAGCCAATGGTTTTATTGTGCCTAATAAGCAGAAGAATTTAACCTTTACTGCTTCTATACAAGCGGTGCAAGCCATTACTCGACGTTTGGGGGTATTGATTACACATGAGCTATTTGTGCGTGATGATATTCGTCATGGTGTATTAACCAAAGTAGGTGAAGCAGTACCCAATCCTCATCAAGATTTTTATTTTGTATGCCCGCCTGAAAAATTAACCCAAGAAAGTGTACTTACATTGCGTTCTTGGTTATGTAAGGAGTTTATAGGATCGGGACAAACACGTAGCGGAAATAAATAGGTTTCCTAAATTAGCCCAGATCAACAAAAGTGCAGTTATCGCGACGTTTCAACAGACTTCCATTTACAGCCATTACGCCATGATGTGAAAATCACATCACTCTCGATGTTAAGGTTTCTGCATGCAAACGACTCTCGACCAAGCGATGTTACAGATTGCACTCGATCTCAATTTAAATTTGCCTTCAGGGCACCATTACCAACGTTTAATGCAGTCACTGCAATCAGTACTACCTTGTGATGCTAGTGCTTTGTTTATTCTGGATGATTCTGGTTTATTGTCTGCAGCTGCCGTTAATGGTTTATCAGATGAAGTACTCGGTCAGAAGTTCGATCCGCAGCAACACCCTCGTCTTCACGCTATTTTAACCAGTCGTGAGCCGGTACGATTTCCTGCAACTTCAACCTTACCCGACCCATTTGATGGATTATTAAAAAACGATCCAAACCGATCGGTAAACGTGCATGACTGTATGGGGTGTAGTCTATATGTCGAAGATCATTTAGTCGGGCTTATCACTCTTGATGCTATGCAGGTCGGGGCTTTTAACAGCATTGATGATATTACTGTTGCGACCTTTGCAGCGTTAGCCGCGGCGACAATTAGAAATGTAAATCAAGTTGAAGCCCTGCGAAAAAGCCATCGCCAACAGAAAAACATGAATCAAGTCTTGATCCAAGAAGCGCGTAAAAAAGGTGGCGAGTTAGTGGGTGTAAGTCCTGAAATCCAAAATTTGCGTGATAATATCAGTATGGTTGCCTACTCTGATTATGCGGTACTCATCAGTGGTGAAACAGGTACAGGTAAAGAGCTCGTCGCTCATGCTGTACATTCAAATTCATCACGTGCTACACAGCCGATGATTTACGTAAACTGTGCAGCACTTCCAGAGTCACTGGCTGAAAGTGAATTGTTTGGTCATGTTAAAGGTGCTTTTACTGGTGCAAACAGTCATCGTGCAGGTAAATTTGAATTGGCTGATGGCGGTACGATATTCTTAGATGAAATTGGTGAGTTACCTTTATTAATGCAAGCAAAGTTGCTACGCGTTATCCAGCAAGGTGAAGTGCAGCGTGTTGGTGCAGATAAGAACTTAATGGTTAATGTCCGTATTATCGCAGCCACTAACCGTGAATTAACCGAAGAAGTCGCGGCAGGTCGTTTTCGAAGTGACCTATTTCACCGTTTAAATGTATTCCCGATAAATGTGCCACCGCTGCGTCATCGACAAGGTGATATAGCGGTATTATCTGGGCATATACTTGACCGAGTACGTACTCAATTCAATGTGGCTAAATTACAATTACACCCGAAAGCCTTAACTGCACTAACTGGTTATAGTTGGCCTGGTAATGTTCGAGAATTAGAACATACCTTAATGCGTGCAGGCTTACGGACTATTCAGGCACAGCAAAGCTTGATCTTACAGGAACACCTGTCTGATGAAGTGAGCCATACTTACTCTAACTCGACAGGTTCAGAAAACGATGACTTGCCCACGACATCGTTTGAACTACGCGGTGCCGTTGAAATTTATCAAACCAAGCTTATTTCCCATGCCCTACAGCAATCAAATTTTGTGTGGGCGCAAGCAGCGGATTTTTTACAGATGGATCGCGGTAATTTATACAAAATGGGAAAAAAACTCGGTATTGAACCCAAAGAGTTACGTACTGCAGAGCTAGTATAAAATTAATATAAACGCACTTGATGTGATTATCACATCAAGTGCGTTGTGATAACCACATCGAAGATTATATCAATAAAAAAGAAAATCATTAAAAATCAACAGGATAAAAGTTGGCACGTTAGATGCATTTAGGTTCTGAAATCATCGTTAACTCGATATTAATAATATAATTATAACGGAGTCTTAAATGTTCTGTATTCAATGTGAGCAAACTGTCCAAACACCTACAGCTAAAGGTTGTTCTTATACTCAAGGTATGTGTGGTAAAACGGCTGATGTGTCTGATCTACAAGACGTATTAGTATTTAACTTGCAAGGCGTATCTTTCTGGGCAGAACTAGCGCGTAAATACAACATTATCGATGCTGAAATTGATGCTTGGGCACCACGTGCTTTCTTCTCTACATTAACTAACGTGAACTTTGTGCCAGAGCGTATTACTGAATACACTGAGATTGCTGAGCGTTATAAGATCCAATTAAGCACCCAAGTAATGGCAGCAGCAGCAGCAGCTGGTGAAGCATTACCTGAATTATCACCAGCAGCGCAGTTTGTGTTACCAGCAACCGCTGAAGAAATCATGAACTTTGCACCTGAAGCGGCTGTAAACCGTGGTCACGAAGAACTGCATGAAGACATCATTGGTTTACGTTTATTATGTTTGTACGGCCTTAAAGGTGCTGCAGCATACATGGAACATGCAAATGTACTTGGTCAAAGTGAAGAATCAATCTGCGCTGAATACCACCAAATCATGGCGTTTTTAGGTACTGATCCAACAGATGCAAATGCTCTGCTTGAAACATCAATGCAAATTGGTCTACTTAACTACCGCATTATGGAAATACTTGACCGAGGCGAAACAAATACCTTTGGTCACCCACAACCAACACAAGTAAACGTAAAGCCTGTTGCTGGTAAGTGTATTCTTGTTTCTGGTCATGACTTACATGATTTAGAAAAAATTCTACAACAGACTGAAGGCAAAGGTATCAACGTTTATACCAATGGTGAAATGTTACCAGCACACGGTTACCCAGAATTAAACAAGTACCCACACTTAGTTGGTAACTTCGGTAGCGCTTGGCAGAATCAACAAAAAGAATTTGCTAACTTCCCTGGCGCAATTGTGATGACATCAAACTGTCTAATCAATCCAAACGTAGGTCAATACGCAGATCGTCTATTTACTCGTAGCATTGTTGGCTGGCCTGGTGTTGTTCATGTTGAAGGCGATGATTTCTCACAAGTTATTGACTGTGCTTTAGCGCAAGAAGGTATTGCGCATACTGAAATCGAACACATGATCACTGTTGGCTTTGGTCGTAACGCATTAATGGCTGCTGCACCTGCAGTTATCAATGAAGTTAAAGCGGGTAACATCAAGCACTTCTTCCTAATCGGCGGTTGTGACGGTGATAAAGAAGAACGTAGCTACTTCACTGACATTGCTGTGAATACACCTGAAGATTCAGTTGTACTTACTCTGGCTTGTGGCAAATACCGTTTTAACAAGAAAGAATTTGGCGATATCAATGGTATTCCACGTCTATTAGACATCGGTCAATGTAACGATACTTACTCTGCAATTCAGTTAGTGTTAGCACTGGCAGAAGAGTTTGATTGTGGTGTGAACGAGCTACCATTAAGCATCGTTTTATCTTGGTTTGAGCAAAAAGCGATTGTTGTATTATTAACGCTATTCGCTTTAGGCATCAAAGGTATTTATACCGGCCCAACAGCACCTGCATTCTTAACTGACAACTTAATCAAAGCATTACAAGATAACTTTGATATGCGCAGTGTTGGTGATGTTGAAACTGACTTAGCGACTATGTTAGCGGGTAAATAATACTTGTTAATAAATAGTGCTCGCTAACAAATCGTACTCGTTAGTAAATAGTACTCGCTAATAAATAGCGATCATATGCTGCATTGGTTAAAGGCGTTCGACAGCTATCAAACATCGATCGACTTTAATCAATGCTCATTCCCCTTCTTACACACATTCAACCTTTAATTATTACAGCCATGGGTGCAAATAATGTCTTCTTCAAAAACGCCTTCATCAACACTATCAGCACCGGCTCTTAAGCCACTTAAACTAAATAGTTCAGGTCTTGGTCAATCAACAAAACCGTCATCACCAAAGCTATCTACACCTAAGCTTAGCTTTTCACTCGGTGGTGATTCACAGAATACCGCTAAATCAGACACCACAAAAACATTTGCAAAGCCTCAATTTACTAAACCAAAGTTGGCAGCACTCTCTCTTGGCGAACCAACCGCTAATGTTATTAAAAAACCAGCGCCATGGTCACCTTCAACAACAGCGTTAATCTTAGTCAAACGTGAAGAAGAAACACATGACTCGATGAGCTTTACCTTTGCTGCCGCCGATGAAACATTGTTTGATTTTAAGCCTGGTCAGTTCGTGACATTAGCCGTCAAAATAGATAACAAAACACATTATCGTGCTTATTCAATTAGTTCTGTACCGCAACAAAAACAATTACGCTTAACCATTAAACGCGTACCAGATGGTTTAGTGTCTAACTGGCTTGCCGACAATCTAAACATCGGCGATAGCTTGTCAGCATTAAACATCGCTGGTCAATTCAATAGTAGTGATTGCAAGCACAAACCTAAGCTACTACTCATCAGTGCGGGTTGTGGTATCACCCCTGTTATGTCGATAGCCAAAACATTGTTAACGCATGATAGCGACACTGATATTGAATTCTTACATTGTGCCCGAGACAAAGACAATGTTATCTTCCATGATGAAATGAAGACGTTACTTGCTCAATATCGCAACTTTAACGTGCAGTTGCTGTTAGAAAATAGTGAAGGCTTTGCCAGTTTTAGTGCCGATGACAGTGCTAATAAAAAGGCGGGTAGCAGTGCTTTGTCACATCAAACTGGCATGGTGAGTTCAGACGTTATTCAACAGCTATATCCCGACCTCAAAGAACGCACTATCTTCCTGTGCGGTCCTGTTGGTTTTATGAAAGCGGTAGAGAATATTGCCCAAGAAAGTGATTTCGATATGGCTAACTTCTTCCAAGAAAGCTTTACTCCTGCTGCAAATAATGAGCAACAAGATCTGATCTCATCAGGCGCTGCAACAACCAGTGTTATGCTGCACGTTCCTGACTTTTCTGTAGAGAAAGAGGTAACACAAGGCTCATCATTATTAGAAGTATTAGAAAATAATGGTGTACCTATTATTGGTGCTTGTCGTGCGGGTGTTTGTGGCTCGTGTAAATGCAAAGTCACTAAAGGCTCAGTAAAATCGACCAGTACTGAAACGCTTACCGCAGAAGAAATTGCACAAGGGTATGTATTAGCCTGTTCAAGTACCGTTGAGGAAGATCTCGTTGTAGCACTCAACTAATACTCATTATTGCTTCATCATTTAATGTAGTCTTCATGGCCAATCTATTAGTTTAGATTGGCTTTTTTATATGTCTCTTATGACACCCGCACTATTTTAAGAAGTGTATCTACGCGAGATCAATAACGACTGTTTGTACAACCTAGCTCTCTAACGGAATAGGTAGCACTGGTAGCGGTAGGGTTGTGTCGGTTTTAGTTAGGTATTGCTACTGCTTGCTTTATTGGCGGGTTGTTTACGTTGCTCTAAATAGAATAGAACAAAAAGGAAAGTTGTCGTTAATTACAGGGGTAGTGATTGGTTTAATCGGGTGGTTCTACGTTATTTATCATTGTGGGAGCTGTGTGAGATTACATGGTGAATGTAATCTCATACAAAAAGCAGTTCATTTAACATAGCTTCATGTCTCCAATACTTTGTAGGGCTGTCTTTTATTGGCAGGGCTACATTTCTACATGTTGCGGTTATGAACGTATAGCAGGGGTGTTGTTTATGCTTTTAACAGTTCCGAAGCGATGATAGTGCTTACCGGAATCAGTAAGAGCATGAACGAGACTTCTATATCGGAAAACCAATTATGGTTAAGAGCATGAGTACCTAACGCGACAGCAGCGAATGCGACGAGTGGATACATGATTGATTTTTTCATTTCTCACCTTGCTGAGTATTGCCTCTAAAAAGAGAGGCGGACGAACTTTCGAGGTGTAATAATCAATCTGAATTGATAAAATAGATAGTTTTTTGAGTGAAAGCTCAATTTTCAAGAATGAAACGACGAATAATATTTCTATAAATATCAGTGAGGTATTTATAGAAATTAGGTTTTGTTCACAAGGCAGTCAGTCGTTTTATATCTTTAGTATGAAGGGATATTCGCCATTAATAAACAGCCCGCGTGTCGGGCTGTTTTTGCATTTTATCACTTTATTCAATACCGCAGCCTTACGGTTTTATTGCCAGTTTAGGCAGTACAGATGGGAATCCCCAGCCATTTTTACCAACAACGACGTTTTCGCGTGTGATGTATTGATAAATTGTGGGAGCGAGCGAGCCATTAGCCACCGATTTTAGTTGTTCGCCATTACCGACGGGCGCGCCCCAGAAACCAATAAATGCATCTTTTTCAAGGTAGTGTTCACCAGCATGTCGCCCAGGCACTATGGTGTTATAACCAATGCCTTCTTTGGGGAATAGATTAACGGTGCCAGCACGATCTTCATCATAAAGATGGGCGAGCTGATTAACCGAATCAGGACGTGGTGTCATGCTGGTTAGTTGTCGCCATTGCTTTTGATTACACCAGGTATCAACATCATTTTCTTGTGCGTCTGTGATACACATCTTAATGAGTTTTTGTTTTTCGTAACGTTCTTGCGGGGTTAATGCTCGGCTATAAGGATTGGTAGACTCAATGTCGAGCAATTGCGGTATGTTGTTATTGTTGAATGAGGAATAAAAAGCATGCTCTCCCTTACGCTGAATACTTTCGTCAATACGTTTGCCATTGCGGTGAGCGACAAGACGGATTGTGCAGCGATTGAGGTTACAGTTACTTTCACGCACAACAAGGTAATCTAGGGTTTCACTTAAGCGATGACTGATCTCACTGATCATATCAATGGATTTCCCTTTAACGGTACTCTCGAGTGGTCGCCATTGGGTTAATTCTTTGTAATGAGGTTGGAATGACCAACCCTGTGCCGAGTTAAAGAAATCCATCATGAAATTACCTCCAGCTGTCGAGGCAACCACAACATCGATTCCCTTATTGCTAGGGTAATTCAGTGCATTGGTTATCTTGGGTCCTTCGCCTTCATCCGATGATATTTTTTCTATTTTTAAGGTAATGCCATAGTCTTTTTCGAGCTGCTCTAGTACTTGTTTTTCAGGGTTTAACGCATAGAAAACGGGCGTTAAACCATGATCGCCCGCCATTCCCCACAATGTTTGATCATAAATACCTGCATCTTTATAGGTTTGAGTAAATTGTGTTAACCAGTAATCGAGACGGTTTAATTCTCCTGTTGGAGCAATGACTTCGTCACTGAAAGGGCCGGTAAAGTGGGCAAAATGATCCGGCCATGGGTTATAGATTAAGACATAATCTGGCATGCCTTGTTCATCACGCAGTGCCAGCTGTGTAATCTGTTCATGGATGTATTTTTTCTTCGTAATACGGGTGAGTGGTGTCCAGAGGCTAATGTTTTGGTAATTATTGATCTGCTTGATCAAGGCAGATCTTGCTACCTTTAACTCTTTCTCAACTTCTGCGCGGTTAGTGAGTTCACGTAAACAGCGTTGTTCGCCAAAATCACGAATAGCTTCACCGACGCCGAGGTTGATTAATCCGTCATAACTGACCTGTGCGTTCCAATCGTATTGTGCATTACAGTTCAAGGTTTTGAGGTAATTAAGACGATCAAACATGGTTTGTACATGGTTATCTTCTATTAGACGATCGAGTTGCAAAGCATCGTTGCCGAAGAAGTAGTAGGCACGATCTATTTTACGGTCAACAAAGTGAAAGTTAGGGATACCTGTTCCGCCATCGCCAGCGACATTTGCTCCTGTCATTATGATAGGAAGGTTTCGCACGCTGATCGTGGGTGTCGATGAAATACCGGCTTCAGCAATACTGCGAGAATAGTTTTTATACAGGGATTTGAAGAACGGTAAGTAATGCGCATCGTTGACTGGTGATGGGCTATTTGTTGCTAACGATGTTAAATAATCCAACTGTTGCTGATGTTCAGGCTGGATTGTCTCTTCGTGTTTAGGTTGGTATTTAATAGCGTTAAGGTGCGTAGCGTAGGCATGATCAATAAATGGATTATACGGTTGAGTCGGCGAGTTGTTTCCTGCCAGCGCATTGATCATGCCTTGCTGTAAACCATCAACCGTTATTTGCACACCATAACGTTTATTATTTTGGCTCTGTAGAAATTGAATCAGTTCAAACGGGTTTTGGTTGAAGGTGTTTTCCATCCAATGGCTGAATGCATCGATACGGTGTTGTTCTAATGAATATTGTCGGTAGCCTTTTAAAACATTTAAGCGAACGAAATCGACCAAGGTAATTGTGATTGCTTGAGCTTTATTATTCGGCTTATGGGCGTTTTCAGGCTTGGCGTCATTAATAATAGCCATGATTGCCGCTTTAATTTCACCGTTTTCTATCGATTGGCTATATTGCGTCATCAGTTCAATGACTAACGCTTGGATCGTATTAATCAGTTTTAGATCTTCAGGGCTTTTTGTTAGGTACGTATAGTGTTCTGGTAAATTGTTACCTAGTAGCCATTCATCGTTATTAAACAGGGTATCGTAAATGGTGACCATGGATACGATGAACTGATTATTAAATGATAACCCTGCATTTTTAGCCGTATCATCAGATGTTGCTGTCGGATTTATATCGAGTTCATCGTAGTTTAATAATGAGTGCTCGTACTGTTTTAGAGCTTGTTCTGTGTATACCGTTTGTAGATAGTTTTTGAAAATATCGGTGTTTTCTAATCCGGTATAGCGGTCGTAAAACATATACAAGAAGTGCCCAAGTTGTATTGAATACAAAGGGTTCGTTAAGCGGCTGATAACTCGAGCTTTCACTTTAGCATCAAGTGGAAGTGTTAGTATGTAGGCGTCTAAAGTGACACCACCAATCGTAAATAAGGTCGCATCACGGGTAGTGACTGCTGTCTTATTGATACCCGAATATATTTTTTCTTTAATGATCTGAGTGGAATTATAGAAAGCACCAACGACAGGTGTGCTCCCGATATCTGCTTGCGCTGATTGACTGAACATACAGCTGCTCACCATTGCGGCGGAAAGCATGCGTAGGTATGGTTTTCTTGGCGTTTTTGATGTGTGTGTTAGTTCAACGTTGTTTAGATAATTGGGCTTCATATACCACTCATGATCATCAATATACCCAAAAAAGCCTCACTTATAGGGCGTTTTCTTGAGTATACAATGGTAAATTCCTTTGGCTTTATCTTATACCCAAATTACGTCGAGGTGCTCGTTTCAGCGAGAATTTATTTGGTTCTAGGCAAGGCGCTCATTTATAGACTTAGTGGTTCTACGTAGAAAAACATGTGGTAAATAGAGCGGTAACAAATTTTAACTATCACATTGGATATGGAGCTATTTGTTACCACTTGCTATTTAGTGTGCGTTAAAAGCTGTAGCGATAACCGACTTGGTAATTGGTTTCATCTAGGTTATCCCAATGGCGGTAACCCGCATTCAATTCTAATGCAGAGTGTTGTGTGAACTCGATTAAGTTGGTGAGGCGCAACTCGTGTTGTCCTTTTTTACCAAAATCGGTATAGCGGTATGAGGGTTCCATTTGTAGCCAACGTAGTGGTTTAAAGCGTAGCCCTATCTCTCCAGATATTCCGCTACCATCCTCACTGAATGTACGTTTTTTGCACTCTTTATCGTTGTCTAAAAGACCACAGCCAGCATCAATATCTCGTTCCGCGTTGTAGCCTGAATAGCCCATCGATGCATATATGCTAGTGTCTGTAGCTAGTGGAATGTAGTAACCCATAGCGAGGTAGTCTTGAACAAGTGTTGACGAAGAGCGGGTAGTAGCGCCAGTGCGGTATTCAGCAAAGAAGTGATCATAAAAATTCCAGCTGCCGCGAAAGTACAGCCCATGTAAGTATTTGCTGTCTTCACTATTGTTGTATTTGTCAGCAAAATATTGTCCCATGCCATTTTCTGCTACACGAGTAAATTGATAACCACCAGAAAGGAAAGAGTAAGACTGAGTGGCATTGGCGGTAAGGCTAGTGAGTGCTATTGCTGCTAAAAGTAATCGTTTCATTGTCATTATTGTTATTTATTTAAAAGGTAGAGGTATAATAAATATCAATAGAACAATATTCAATAAATAATTGCACGTTGTTTTATATTTCTTGTTGCGATGAAAGCATCTTTTTCAACAGAAATTGGTATTTAAGAGGAATTAGTCCAATTTAATGTGAATTTTCTGGGTGAGTTCTCAGTATATTGAAGCGAAAAAAGAATATTCTTTTTCCGTACAAGGAATAACCGCAAGCGTTTGCGCGGTAAAACAATATTGGCTATAGTGCCTGCGCCTCGCTGCTGCGGGGCATTTTTGTATATAAATCTTCTCAAACCGATTAAAAAGGAAAGTGAATGACGTTTTTCAAGCCACTTACAGCATTATCTGTTGCCTTGATTCTTGCTGGCTGCTCACAAAGTTCTCAACCTGACGCTGTATTTAATTTAACAGTGGCACATATTAACGATACTCACTCTAACTTTGATCCTGTTAAATCGAGTTTTGAAGCGAACGGCGATAAAGTTTATAACGAGTTCGGTGGATACCCGCGCTTACTCACGATGGCTGATGAATACCAGCAAGATGCGAAGCAAAAAAATGACAGCTTTTTGTTCTTACATGGTGGTGATGCGTGGCAGGGCAGCGCTTACTTTAAGCTAAACCAAGGCGCGATGAATGCTGAATTGCTAAGTAAAATGGGCATTGATGCAATGGCATTGGGTAACCATGAATTTGATTTGAACAACAAGAAATTGAATGAATTCATTGGAAGTATTAATTTTCCTGTTTTAGCGGCAAACATTGATACAAGCGAAGATGCCGATCTAAAAGATCAAACTAACCTACGGCCATTTATGGTTTACGCATTTGATGGCAACCAGAAAACCGTTGTTGATGATCTCGATAATTTACCAACCGATAAAGATCTGGTAGCGGTATTCGGTATCGCACTCGATGATATGCCAAACCTTGCACCTAATACGGGTGATGTACAGTTCTTTAATATGGTTGAATCGGCGCAGACTACCGTTGATATGTTAAAAGCCAAAGGTATTAATAATATCGTTGCAGTGACACATATTGGTAATTCAATTGATGTCGATATCGCGTCAAAAGTGAATGGTATCGATCTGATTGTTGGTGGCCACTCGCATACATTACTGGGTGATTTTACCAATTTAGGCATGAACAATGACGGTATTTACGCACAATTGGTGAAAAACCCAAATGGTGTCGGTCAAACGTGTGTTGTTCAGGCGGGTCAATATGCGCAAGCGATTGGTCGTCTACAAGTCGGCTTTAATCTGCAAGGTGATGTCGTTAACTGTAATGGTAAGAACACATTATTAAGCAATGATGAATTTTATACTCAGCCAGCACGCCAAACGAGTGAAAAGTTTGACGCAGCAGCCACACAACGTGTTGTTAAGTTTATTGAGCAAGAAGATAACATCGAAATTACGGATGAAGATGCAAACATGCGTAATTTAATCAATTTTAAATACAAGCCTGCGGTTGATAAAGCATACGGAAAGACAATCGCACAAGTACCTGTTGAGTTGATTCATGAGCGTCGTCCAGGCGATCGTGGTACTGACAAACACGGTTCAGATGTAGCACCTTTAATTGCGGAAGGTCAGTACTATTGGGCGAATACAGCAGCAGTACAAAAAGTGACTGGCATGAAGGTGGACTTTGCACTGATTGGTGCTGGTGGCATTAGAACAAACATTGAAGCGGGCGAATACCGTGAAGGTAATGTGTCGTTAGAAATGCTGCCATTTTCTAACTTTATGTCGGTACTGCCCGTTAAAGGTAGTGCGATTAAGGCATTAATCGACAGTACAGTAACCGCGACCTTACCTGAAGGTTCACATGCGGGTAAGTTCCCTTATGGCGGTCATATTCGTTACAGCTTTACTGAAACGAAAGCGCAAGAAGCGGGTAAACTTGATGCTGTTGAAATAATGACAGGTACAGAAGCAAACCCAGTATGGACGAAGATTGAAAACAGCAAGGTGTACAACATTGCGCTGAATAATTACAACGCAACGGGTAACGATGGTTGGACACCACTGTATGAAGCACAGAAGAACAGCTCAGGCCGTGTCGATTTAGCTTACGTTGATGGTAAATTAACGGGTTTTGATGTGAAAAATATCGCAAAAGTAGGCAATAAATACAAAGTAAATTACCAAGGTGCAGCGCCTAATTGTAAAGCGGCAAATACCGTGTGTAATACCGATGCTCAAGCGATGATTGATTACATTGCGGCAGAGCGTCAAACCGTTACGCCATTAAGCTACGAAGTGGTTACATTTAATCGCGCACAATAAACAGTTTTACATGTTGTTTTAGTATTGTTTAATACAGTGTAATGTTATTTGAGGCCATCAAAAATGATGGCCTTTTTTGATCGTGTTAGTTAGTGCTATCTGTTGGGGTCATTTGCGACAATTGCTGTTGAAGCCAGCTAATGAATGCAGTGTGTTGTGAATCATCGGTATGGCGTTCTTTGTATACCACATAATTATGGTGAGAAGGAATGAAACCGAAAGGAGCAATAAGCGCCCCACGCGCTAAATCATCTTTCACCAAGGGATATGATCCGATGGCAATACCTAACCCGTCGATAGCGGCTTGTAAGCAGAAGTAGAAATGATCAAAATGACGATGTTGCCCATCTAACAGTACCGCTTGTTTTGCGTCTGTTGCCCATGTTTGCCAAGCAGTTGCCCGAGTATGTGTATGTAGCAGCCGCAGGGATGAAGCTTTCAAGGAAGCATTTTCATTTGCTTCGCTAGGACAAACTGTTTGCCAATATTCCGGTGAACAGACGGGGCCGACCCATTCTTCCACTAAATGTACTTTGTCATAATCTTGATCAAGAGCGAAATCGTCACGGCGAATCGCAAGTGAAAAACCAGCCCGTTGTAGATTCACTGGTCCGCCTGCGGTTGATAGACGTACATCAATGTCGGGATGTTGATCTTGAAAGTCGACTAAACGGGGCATAAGCCAACGCATGGTCAGTGTTGGTTCACAAGACACATCAATGGCTGTATGTGACGACGTCATGACTTTATCTATACCTGCCTGTAGCGTGCGAAAAGCATCTTGGGTGTAGTGTGCCAAGGTTTCACCATCTGGCGTCAGGCTGACATGCCTTCCATGACGAACAAACAATGGTTTACCTACATACTCTTCCAATACTTTAATTTGTTTACTGATTGCACCGTGTGTCAGGCACAACTTCGCTGCAGCCTCAGTAAAGCTTCTTGAGGTGGCGGCAGTATGAAAAATTTGAAATGCTTTTAAATGTCTCATGTGAATTAAACTCACAATAAAGGTGACTTTTATTCGATTTTAGCGAGTGGCGAAGTTACCTACAATAGCTATATGTTGTTATGAAGGAGTGAGCAATGGAAATTGTGGGTTTACTGTTGTTGGGTATCTTAATCGTTATAAGTCCAGGAGCTGATTTTGTTTTAGTGGTAAAAAACAGTTTAGCCAATGGTCGCCGTGCTGGCTTATTAACAGCGTGTGGCATTAGCACTGCGATTGGTATACATGTTGGTTATTCAATGCTGGGGATCGGTTACTTAATTTCACAGAATGCGGTGTTATTTTCACTGGTTAAATATGCAGGCGCGGGGTACCTGTTTTATTTGGGAATTACTGCATTGTTTGCCCGCACGTCTGTAATGTTAGAGAAAGGGCATACGACGGATCTGCCTGGTGCTGCGTATTGGCGACAAGGTTTTTTCTGTAACTTGTTTAACCCAAAAACGATGTTGTTCTTCATAAGCTTATTCAGCCAGATTATTACTGCTGAAGGCAGTAGCCCTGCGTTGGCAGTATTGTATGGTGGGTATCTTGCACTACTTCACTGTCTATGGTTCGGTCTTGTGGCTTATGCTTTATCTGCACCCGCATTTGAAGGTTATGTGAATCAATGGAAGCAACGAATTCAACAATTATGTGGTGTGGGGCTAATGGGATTAAGCGTAGCATTGGTATTAAAAAGTTAGGGTTATCGATATAGGATACAAAGGTCTGTTGTATTATCAGTAGACCTGCGTGAAACCGAAAAATAGCTGTCAGCTCACAAATTTATGTTGTTAGCTTATCCATATGAAAAAACATGCTTAATTACAAAAGGGGTGTATTTACGCCCCTTTTATCTGCGAGACCTCTCATCTTTCCTCTTTAATTGCAAAATTGTTATTTTTTGTGTCAATTCGCCCTGTTCATTTCATCAATATTGCGACCATAATTTAACGTAGATTTAACATTGCGTTTTAATCTCATGGTGTATTAGCCAATTCGACAAAGTAAATGTAATACCACTTATCGTTTGTTTAAGCATTTTTCAGGACATCCCACTTTCATAACAATAAAAAGTAGTGGGTTTATTAAGGATAGAGGACATTGAAATGAAATATCTGAAGACGACCCTTACAGCGTTGACACTTGCGTTTGGCGTAGCGGGATTTGCACATGCTGCACCTATCGAAATCAAGTTCTCGCACGTTGTGGCAGAAAACACACCCAAAGGACAAATGGCGATTAAGTTTCAGCAATTAATTGCCGAGCGTATGCCAGATAAAGTCGAAGTTAAGGTGTATCCAAATTCACAGCTTTTTGGTGATAACAAAGTGCTAGAAGCTATGATTTTGGGTGACGTTGAAATGGCTGCACCATCGGTATCAAAGTTTAATAAATACACCAAGAAATTACAGATTTTTGATTTGCCTTTCTTGTTTAAAGATATGGATGCGGTCGATCGTTTCCAGCAAAGTGACTCAGGACAAGAACTACTGAATTCCTTAAAGAAAAAAGGCTATGTTGGTTTAGGTTATTTACATAATGGCATGAAACAAATTTCGGCAAGTAGCCCGTTACAAGTACCCGCTGATGCGAAAGGTAAGAAGTTCCGTATTATGAGTTCAGATGTACTAGCAGCTCAGTTTGAAGCGATTGATGCAGTTCCTTTGAAAAAACCATTTTCTGAAGTCTTTACGCTACTGCAAACCAGAGCCATTGATGGGCAAGAGAATACATGGTCTAACATTTATTCGAAAAAATTCTTCGAAGTTCAGCCTTATATTACTCAGTCAGATCATGGGGTATTGGATTACTTAGTAGTGACTTCTGCAGAATTCTGGATGGGATTGCCTGATGATGTACGTGCCGATGTGAAAACAACACTTGATGAGGCAATTGTTTACGGTAACAAAGTCGCGAATGATAAAGCCATGGCTGATAAGCAGGCGATCATTGATTCAGGGCGAAGCAAAGTCATTGTATTGTCTGATGACGATCGCCAGCAATGGATAGAGTCAATGAAACCTGTATGGAAGCAGTTTGAGAAAGAGATTGGTCCTGAACTGATTCAAGCGGCCGTTGCTTCAAACCAGTAATACCGTTGTGAAAGGTGCCAGAGCTTGCTTTGGCACCTTTGCATTAGGAGCAAGGGAATGATTAAGTTTCTTCATAAGTTCGAAGAATCAGCAATTGGATTATTATTAGTCGCGACAACATTGTTGGTATTTATCGAAGTTGTTTTACGGTTTGTCTTTAATACGGGGTTGTTGTGGGCACAAGAGTTAACCCTTTATATGTCGGCGTGGATGGTATTAATGGGAGCCTCTTGGGGTATTCGAGAAGGAGCACACATTGGTGTCGATGCTTTTGTAAAAAAACTGCCTAAGTCAAGTCAAAAAGTCGTTACGTTAATTGCATTGGCAATGTGTCTCGCGTATTGCGGTATGTTTCTTTATGGCAGCTGGATTTACCTGAGTAAGATGCATTTGATTGGCATCGAAATGGAAGATTTTGCCATTGAAAAATGGAAAGCAATGAGTTGCTTATTGTTTGGCTTTTTATTACTGACATTACGTATTGTTGTTTTGGCGATTCAAGTAATTAAAGGTGAGCGGCTTGGTTTTGGCTTTGCTGATGAAGCCAAAGAAAGTATGCATCTCGCTGAAGGTAATGATCAAACGGAATTACCCCCTAGCAACAAAGAAGGGCAGTAGTTATGACTATTTTTGCATTATTCGGCTTACTGTTTTTCTGTATGTTTATTGGTATGCCCATCGCGATTGCGCTCGGGTTATCCAGTGTCGCAACTATCTTGCTATTCTCGAATGATTCACTGGCTTCTATTGCCCTAAAGTTATTTGAAGCAACCAGTGAACATTACACATTATTAGCCATTCCATTTTTCATTTTATCTTCTGCTTTTCTATCAACAGGGGGAGTTGCCAAACGATTAATAAATTTTGCCATTGATGCTGTCGGTCATATTCGTGGTGGTCTTGCAATGGCATCGGTGATGGCGTGTATGTTGTTTGCGGCAGTGTCGGGGTCTTCCCCTGCGACGGTTGCGGCAATTGGCTCGATTGTTATCGTTGGTATGGTGAAGGCGGGTTACCCGAAAAGCTTTGCAGCAGGTGTCATTGCGAATGCGGGTACATTGGGCATTTTGATCCCTCCCTCTATTGTGATGCTGGTTTATGCGGCAGCAACAGAAGTATCGGCATCTCGTATGTTCATGGCGGGTTTTATTCCTGGCTTAATGATGGGCGGTATTTTGATGGTCGCCATCTACATCGTTGCCCGTATAAAAGGGCTGCCATCACAACCGTTTCCAGGTTTTAGTTCATTGTTTATTTCGGGGCTGAAAGCGCTTGGCGGTTTAATGCTCATCGTGATTGTACTGGGGTCTATTTATGGTGGTATCGCAAGCCCAACTGAAGCGGCATCTGTTGCTGCGGTATATGCATGGTGTGTGAGTGTTTGGGGGTACCGCGATATTGGTCCGTTGAAAGGTGTACCATGGCGATATGAAAATGAACACGTTATAAAAGCAATCGTGCGCAATACCGTCAGTTTTCCATTGGCATTAATCCGCTCGTTTACCGATAAAGAAGTCAGCCACGTTGTGAAAGATGCGGCCAAAGTCAGTATTATGTTGTTGTTCATTATTGCGAATGCAATGCTGTTTGCACATGTGCTTACAACCGAACGTATTCCACATATGATCGCAGAAACTATTGTGAGTATGGGTCTACCTGCATGGGGATTCCTGATTGTCGTGAATATCTTGCTGTTAATTGCAGGTAACTTCATGGAGCCATCAGCAATATTGTTAATAATGGCACCAATCTTATTTCCTATTGCAGTTCAACTTGGTATTGATCCTATTCATCTCGGTATCATTATGGTGGTCAATATGGAAATAGGCATGCTAACCCCGCCTGTTGGGCTTAATCTATTCGTGACGGCTGGAATTACAGGGGAAAGTATGGGATGGGCAATTCGCGCTGCATTGCCATGGCTTGGCTTATTATTAATCTTCTTAATGTTGATTACTTATATTCCTCAGATCTCTTTGTTCTTGCCAGAATATATTGATAGCCTTCGGGTGCCAATAAAGTAGCTAGACTGAAGCAGTTGAAAAATAAAAAAGAGCGCTGATAGAGCGCTCTTTTTTACTGTGTATTATGCCAACCTAGACAATTACCTGAATACTCCGAATATTGGTTTACCAATGCCACGTGAATGATAAACCTTCTGTGATCTATTTAACAAAAAAAGTATTGTTATAAAGTGTAAGTATATTTTTGGGAGCAATAAGGACTGTAAATTAAAATTGGTTGATCTAAATGGCACTTCTATCTTATTTGGTTAACCAGTTTGTTTTTCTGCCTATATTATTAGAACTGTTGGATAGCAGTGGCACATAATAATAAGGATTCCTATGAACAGAAAACTCTTTACCTTAGCACCTATAGCAGTGGCGCTAGTACTCGCAGGTTGTAATTCATCAAACTCAAATGACGGTAAGGATGATCTTCTCCAACCAATTGTTCAATCAAAAGTACACGACATTCTTAACGTTGATGGTTACCAATTCCGTGATGCTAATGGTGATGGCAAGCTCGCACCCTATGAGGATTGGCGTTTAACGTCGGCAGAACGTGCTGCTGACCTAGTCAGCCGTATGACTCTCGAAGAAAAAGTCGGCATGATGCTGATCGATACTTTGAATGCTGAAGCGTATGGATATATTGGTAGCGAACACCAAAATTTGGTCAATCGTCAGATGATGAATCGTTTTATCTTCCGAAATACGATTCTGACTCAAGACGAGATTAATGCACTGACTGATGAAGAGCGACAAGATGGTGGTGCAGGCGGGCCTATGGGGGCTAACTATAAAATCAGCCCGATGGAAGCTGCTCAGTATATGAATAGCATGCAGGAGTTGACTGAACGTACTCGTTTGGGTATCCCTGCATTATTTAAATCGAATGCGCGTAACCATATCGACCCGAATGCTAAAGCGGGTATCAATGTTGATTCAGGTGCTTTCTCGTCATGGCCGAAAGAAGGTGGGCTTGCAGCTACGGGTGATATGGCGTTGATCGGTGAATTCGGTAATATTATGCGTGCAGAGTGGAATGCTATTGGTTTGCGTGGCATGTACGGTTATATGGCTGATCTCGCTACTGAACCGCGTTGGTATCGTGTGCATGAAACTTTTACAGAAGATGCAGATCTGGCTTCAGAAATTATGACATCTTTGGTTGGCAACCTACAAGGTAAAGACGTTTCCTCCGACAGTATCGTACTAACCATGAAGCACTTCCCTGGTGGCGGCCCGCAGTTCCTTGGGGCAGATCCACATTATATTGCTGGTCAACATCAGAGCTATCCGGCGGGTAATTTTGATTACCACGTCAAACCCTTCATTGCAGCGATTGATGCAGGTGTTGCTGCAATGATGCCTTACTACGGAATAGTCGGGGGCGGTGAGTGGTCAATCAACAACCCTGATAGCACGGACTTGGATGCTGGTGGTATACCTCTAGGCGATCTTCTACATGACCGCGTGAAAAATACAGTCCGTGTACCGAACAATGATTACTCTACTAGCGTCGGTACGCCTGCAGGTAATGTTGGTGTCGCTTTTTCGAAAGGCATCTTAGATGGCCTTCTGCGTAAAGAGCTGGGCTTTAAAGGGGTTATTAATTCCGATACGGGTATCATCAATGATCAAAATGAAGTGCATACTGATTATGAGATGATGCACAATAATCGTGCTTGGGGTCTACAGGATAAAGACAAGACAGAGCAATTTGTTATCGCCATTGAGGCAGGTACAGATGTATTTTCTGGGTTCAAGAATAATGCAGAAATCCGTACTGTGGTTGAGCAAGGATTAGTTTCTGAAGCACGTATTGATGAGTCAGTTAAACGTCTTCTGGAAGTACAATTTGACTTAGGGCTGTTTGAAAATGCTTATGTCGATGCCGACAAAGCGAACGCTATTGTGGGTAATGCTGAATTCCAAGAAAAAGCTCAGCTAGCACAGCGTAAGGCCGTTGTATTACTTGAAAATACAGATGCAACTTTACCATTACCGACTGCATCTAGCCTCTTTACTATGGGTATGGATGGCGAAATCGCAGAAGAGTACGGTTTCGATGTAACCATCGGTGATGACGATGAAGGTAATAAAGTAGCAGCTGCGACTGAAAGTGATTATGCATTAATCCGTGTGCGTGTTGATAATATTCCGGCAGTTATTACGGGTGATACTCCCACTAACCGTGCATTAGTATTTGGTGGTTCTGATTTTGACGAATTGTCAGTACTTGATTTCACTGGCATGGCTAAATCTGAGTCTTGGGTAATTACTCCGTCTCTAGACGATATCCAAGCTGTGATGGGGGAGGTTGGTGCTGAAAATACCGTCCTTTCTGTGTACTTCCGTCAGCCATACGTGCTGGATGATACTAGCGGTTTGAAGGGCGCTGGCGCGATACTAGCAACATTTGGTTCGGATGATCGTGCTGTGATGGATGTTATCAGCGGTGAGTTTAAACCTACCGGTAAACTACCATTTGCATTGGCTAACAGTGCCCAAGCGATTCTTGACCAAGATTCTGATGCTCCGGGTTACAAAGAAGGTGATGAGCTATATCCATTCGGTCACGGATTAAACTACAAGTAAATAAATGAGTTTAGTGATTTCAGCGAGATAAAATGCCAGATAACTATCTGGCATTTTTTATATATGAATACGGATCAAGATCAATAAAACACGACTAACTGGTCAACCAATTGATTGTTGTGGTATATAATGTTTATATTCCATTCGTGAACATACTTTTGGTAATACTTTAATTTTTAAATCATTTAGATTGATAGAGGTTCTTTTGTTTAAAGGTAATTTAAATCAGTTACATTCAGTTTCAGGTTTACCTGAAAAAATATTGGAATGTATCAATAGCGTAAAAAACATTTTAGACCACAATGCAGAGGTGGGCACTTATCCATTGCTGGAAGATAAAGCATTTTTCTTTATTGTTAATGACCATACAGAACTATTAGAAAAAAGGCGCTCTGAATGTCACCAAAAGTATATTGATGTGCAAATAGTATTAGAAGGTGAAGAAACCTTTGGTTATAGCGAACAGCCATTCTTATCGCTAGATGAAGACTTGTTTGAACAAAAAGATATTGCCTTTAGTGAAGATATTATTAATGAACAATTTGTAACGCTACAGTCTGGTGATTTTATTGTTTTCACTGCAGAACAGCCTCACCGCCCATTGATTGCGGTTAATGTCCCTGCTCCTGTTAAAAAAGTCGTTATTAAAATCGATAGAATGTTAGTTAACTAGGGTATCAACATGAATCAGTATATTAATGAACTTACTTGGAATGATAATAATATTCCTCATCGCCTATGGGTTGAAGAGTGCGAAAGTGATGGTACTCGCTTATGTTTAAAAGTGATTAAAGATGTTGAACCTGAAATATTGTATTTAGACTTACCTGTTAATCAGCAGCAAGTAATGGGAGCATGGCAGGGGAAAGCATCACCAATATCGGATGAATTCAATGATGGAAAACTGTATTCTCAAGTAAGAAGCTTACTTAACTTACCGCAAGGTTGCGTTGTTTGGACTGTTAATCATATTCAGATGCCGAGTGGATTAAAAATGTCGGCAGATAAATTGGCATTTATACCAGAAATGAAACAAGAACATGGTTTGTTAGTTGCTATATAGTCAGTGTGATATTATTTTTAATAAAAACATCCCCATCAATGATGGTGTTATATTATGGGGATAATTATTTTAGGTAACTTGGGTATAACTCACTAGACAGTGAGTTGTTTGGAATTACGATACATTTTATAGATAGTCACTGCGTTCACGATAATAAACGTTGCTTCCATCATTGTGCCGCCAATTGAACCTAATAATAAATTATTTGTTAACCAACAAAATGAATTAAATAGAATTAATAAGCGCATATGAATACCTCGGACTTTAAATAAGCCCCAAGTAGCAACTGACGCCCCAAATATAGTCAAAATTTCATAGCTATGTTCAACATTGAGTAATCCCATTACCCATAATAATCCAATAAAAAACCACATTACGAGGCTGGATTGCGTTCGGGTGGAGGCATAACTGCGTAGCGCGCTGATTCCACAGCCTACGGCGGCAGTAACCGCACCCATTAAAATGAAGTGAGAGCAAAGAACAATTTGAAATACGGTTAGATGAAGCCGAAACTTATGTCCATCTTGATGCAAAAATGCTGTCGCGCCGATTAAAAATGCAACTATACCAATAGTTTGTGGAAAATCTAATTCAGGCATGTGGCTTTACAGCCTCTGCAAGGTAACGAAGGCACAGCTCTGGGCTCGTTAATATTTCAAAGCTGCTTTCATTACAATACTGTGTTGCAGGTGCCATAGATGCTTGCGCTAATACAATAATAGTTGGTTTGGTCTTTACTGCATTAATATGTGCTGCGATTGTTCTGGCATACATTTCTGTATTTCCAGCGAAATAATAGGGCCAGGCTTTAGGTACTAATTCCGTTTGGATGAATGGCTGCTTTTTTCGTTGAGCTGTTGGTTGATCTAGATGTTTGCTTGTTTCCCCTTCGGTATTAACGGAATGCAATAATTCAACGGTAGGTGCCAATGTGCTAGAAAGTGCTGCAAGTACCAATATATTGTCATGTTGAATAGCGGCTTCTGCCATTGGGCGATCGACACGAATAACCGTTGCCGAAATATTAGGCGTTTTTTCAGCTAAATCACCAATAGTAGAACAGGTACAAATAATGATATCCACATTACTCTCTGCAATTTCTGTGATGGTTTGTTGTACGTCATTGGTTACTTGTTCGGTTAGGCCCTCTTCCATAGCGTTTTGTAATAAACGTTCATTAGTATGATGTGAAATCGTAACCGAAGGTTCTTTAAGGTATTTATCGATATATGGCTTAAAGAGCGCTTCATTGGCTTTTAGGGTATAAAGAAAGCAGATATTCATTGGTGAAGTTCCCTTTATAACTAAGTTTAAGTCATCTATTGGTATCGCGTATTTTCAGTAAAAGAAAGGCCTCCAGATGGAAGCCTTAATATTATAAAACTGTTATATCAATTATTTCACTAAGTCGGCAGCTTCACGCGCTAAACGACCAATTTCATCCCAACGGCCTTCGTTGATCATCGTCTTATCGACCATCCAAGTACCACCACATGCGTAAACTCGGTCAATGGCGAGGTAGTCTTTTACATTATTAATGTTGATGCCACCTGTCGGCATTAGCTGAATTTGAGTATACGGTGCAAGTAGAGATTTCAGCATATTAATGCCACCAGATGCTTCAGCAGGGAAGAACTTTAATGTGGTTAGACCAAGTTCTAACGCGGCTTCAACTGCACTTGGGTTGTTAACACCAGGAACGATATCGATGCCAATTTCCTGACACGCTTTAACGGTTGTTGGGTTTAAGCCAGGAGAGACAACAAATGTTGCGCCCGCTTCTTTCGCTGCCAGTGCTTGTTCGCGGTTAAGTACCGTACCGGCACCGATTAGCATATCTGGCTGGGCTTCGCGAAGTAGACGAATTGCCTCTACTGCTGCATCTGAGCGGAAAGTGATCTCAGCGGCAGGTAGGCCATTTTCAGCCAATGCTTTGCCCAGAGGGATAATGTCTTCAGCGCGGTCGATAGCGATAACTGGAATAACTTTAATTTCGGCTAGTTGTTGTGCAATGGTGCTCATTGTCTGACTTCCTTTATAATTTTGTTGTTATGGTTGATACGGTCGAGTGGATATTAAAATCCATCGCTTCGGTGGCATAGCATGGGATAATCGCCCCTTTGTGCTGGATCACCGTACCGGCTAACTGATGACCCTGAAGCGCCGCTTCTCGTGGCGTTTTATCGGTAAGGTAACCCGATAAAAAACCGGCATTAAATGAATCACCAGCCGATGTAGTATCAATAACAGTTTCTACTGGTGTTGTACTAATAAGTTCTGGTTTATCGGTAGTGTAATCAGTATATAAGCAGCCTTTAGACCCCATTTTAAGCACGACTTTTTTCACGCCAGCGCTCTGTAAACGATCCAATGTTACTTGCGATGAAGTATCTCCCCACAAGGTTTCTTCGTCGTCGTCAGTCACTAACGCAAGGTTGGTAAACGACAATATTTGCTTGTAGCACTTACGCGCTTCATCGGCATTTTCCCACAACGCTGGGCGATAGTTGGAATCAAAAGCAATCTCAACGCCATTGCTAGACAGTTGTCCAAGCAATGTGACTAATTGTTGACGATCTTCCGCGGGTAAAATCGCTAAGCTAATACCGCTGACGTAGACCATATCAACGGTTTGCAAATGGTTTTCTACTTGCGAAAAATCAGGGTGACGAACAAGATAGCGTGCCGCCGATTGGTTACGCCAATACAGGAATGTACGTTCACCTTGCTCATCAAGTTGGATCAAATATAAACCCGGCTGACGTGTTTTATCACGTAACACGTGTTCGGTATTGATCCCTTCTTGTTGCCAGCGAGAAAGCATACCGTCACTGATAGCATCGATACCTAGTGCGCTGATGTAATCAATTTCGACAGATTGCCCTGCGGTACGTGCCATATATACCGCAGTATTCAGCGAATCGCCGCCATAGGCTTGCTGCATGATGCCAAAAGGGGCGCCATTGAGCTCGATCATGCATTCGCCGATAATTGCGATGCGTTTCATGCAAACTCTCCAGGTAATTTGAAGTAATTTTTTGCGTTGTTGAAAGCGATATCTTGAACAAGCTTGCCTAACATTGCCATGTCGTGAGGTGCTTCGCCATTTTGTACCCACTGACCAATCATGTTGCACAGAATACGACGGAAATATTCATGACGGGTATATGATAGGAAACTACGAGAATCCGTTAGCATACCCACAAACTGGCTTAACAGACCCAATTGAGACAGCTGTTCCATCTGGCGTTGCATGCCGTCTTTTTGATCGTTGAACCACCAACCCGAACCAAATTGTACTTTGCCAGCAATGCCGCCACCTTGGAAGTTACCAATCATTGTCGCCATCATTTCGTTATCGCGAGGGTTCAGGCAATAAAGAATGGTTTTTGGTAGCTCATTTGTGATGTCCATGGCATTAAGTAGCGAGGCCAATTCCAATGCAAACGGACGGTCACCTACAGAGTCAAAACCGCTGTCGGCGCCTAAGAGCTTGAACATGCGGGTGCTGTTATTGCGTTGTGCGCCAATATGAAGCTGCATTACCCAGCCACGCTTCGCATATTGAGTTCCTAGCCACACTTGAACAGCTGTGCTGAATTGGTCGACTTCTTGTTCAGTCAGCATTTCGTTATTAAGACGTCGTGCTAGCATGGTATCCAATACAGATTCTGCTGGTACTCTGCCGTAGCGAACGATCTCAATGCCGTGGTCAGCGGCACGGCAGCCATGCGCTGCAAAATGCTCAAGGCGACGATCTAATGCTGTGAGTAAATCTGCGAAACGGATAATCTCCACATCTGCGACTTCACCTAAAAGTTGCATGTATTCAGTAAAGCCGTCTAGCTCGATTTTGAAGGCACGATCAGGGCGCCAGCTTGGTGCCACTTCGATATCACAAGTCTCATCTTCAGCAATGGCTTTGTGGTGCTCTAGCGTGTGAATTGGATCATCGGTAGTGCCCGCCATGACCACGTTCATTTGCTTCATGATACCGCGAGCAGAAAATTCTGGGCTTGCTAGCATGTCGTTACATTCGTGCCAGATTTCTTCAGCTGTTTCGGGGCTGAATAGTTTGCCTGTGATACCAAATGGGCGGCGTAGTTCTAGGTGAGTCCAATGGTAGAGAGGGTTGCCCAGTGTCTGAGGAACTGTTTTTGCCCATGCCATGTATTTTTCAAAATCGGACGTTTCTTTACCCGTGATGAGCGACTCGCTAATGCCCGCAGCTCGCATACTGCGCCATTTGTAGTGATCGCCTTCTAGCCACATTTGACCAAGGTTATCGAATCGACGGTTATCTGCGACTTCTTGCGCATTTAAATGGCAATGGTAATCATAGATAGGCATGTCTTTCGCGAAGTCGTGATATAAACGGCGTGCAACCTCATTAGTTAGAAGAAAATCTTCACATAGAAAAGCTTTCATAGATGGCTCCAAAAAGTATCCCCTCGAAAGGTGTTCATTCGAAGGGATTGGAATTAATTAAAGTGATGCAACCGCAGCACGCGCGCCGTCAGTAAGGATGCGTTGATAAGCATTGGTTACAGCAGTAACAAATTCTTCGTTCTTAATCAGATCGGTACCGAAGATTGCTTCAATGCCCAAAAGAGCTTTAACTACAGAAGCATTAATACCATGCTGTTGGTAGATTTCTTTAAACAGGTTAATCATTGGATCGCGAACATCAATAGGGTTCGCTTTTTCGTCAGAGCCGCTGATGTACATCATCCAACCCGCAATACCCATTGCCAGCCATTTGTAGTCAGTGCCTTTTTCTAAATGGAAGCGTAGTGAACCACCCATACGCTGAGGGATTTTTTGACTACCATCCATCGCGATCTGCCATGTTTGGTGCTTCAGGCTTGGGTTGGTAAAGCGGTTGATAAGTAGGTTTGCGTAACCTTCTAAATCTGTGCCTTCAGGCATGTTGAGCGTTGGGGCTTGTGCTTTCATCATCATGTCGAAAGCTGCTTTGCGGTAGCTTTCATTAGTCATGGTGTCAGAGATGTGCGCGTAGCCTCCCAAATAGCCAAGGTATGCCAAGAAAGAGTGGCTACCATTGAGCATACGCAGCTTCATTTCTTCGAAAGGTACAACATCAGCAACAAATTCAGCACCCACGACGTTCCATTCAGGGCGGCCATTAACGAAGTTATCTTCAATAACCCACTGTCTGAATGGTTCACAAGCGATACCACATGGGTCTTCAACACCGACTAAGGTTGTGATTTCTGCTAGTGTTTCAGCGGTTGCTGCTGGCACTATGCGATCGACCATGGTGCATGGGAAAGTCACGTTAGCTTCAATCCAACCAGCAAGGTCTTTATCTACTAGCATTGCAAAATCGAGTACTGCCGCGCGGGCAACATGACCGTTTTCTTGCACGTTGTCGCAAGACATCACGGTGAAGGGTTTGATGTTTAGTTCGCGGCGGATGCGCAAAGCTTCAACAATGTAACCAATGGCAGAATTTGGCTCGCTTGGGTTAGCTAAATCAGCTTTAACTAGAGTATTATTTTTGTCTAATCGGCCAGTGGCTGGGTCAGCACAATAGCCTTTTTCTGTAATCGTCATCGATACAATGGCAACCTGTTCTTCTGCCATCTTTTCTAGTACCGCACGCTGACCATCAAGCACAGGGTGCAGAGACTCAGTAACAGAACCGACCATTTTCACTGTTGTCGCATCGGCGCCTTTTTCTGCCACAGTGTATAGGTGGTTTTGTTCGCGCAGTTGTTTGATAAGCTCTTCACCGCCGAACAAGTTAATCTCGCAAATGCCCCAGTCACTATCGGTCTTTTCTAGCATTTCACTGGTAAATAACGCTTGGTGAGCCCGGTGGAAAGCACCAAAACCTAAATGAACGATACGGCTCTTAAGGGCTGTTCTATCGTAATTAGGGCGGATGACGTGAGCATTGATTTCAGTATTAGCAATATTTGACATGTTGTGCTTCCTTTATTTTCTCACCGGTATATTACCGGCGAGAAATGTATTAATCGGGACGTGTAATTGTGTTGATAGTGGCTTAGTAACCTAGTACTAGACCAGGTAGGAATAGGCTTAGCTGTGGAATAAAGGTGACTGCCATTAGTGCAAGAACCAGTGCAGCATAGAAAGGTAATAATGGTTTGATGATTTTATCAATCGATACCTTTGCAACCGAACAACCAATAAATAACGCGCTGCCTACAGGTGGAGTACAAATACCAATAGCAAGGTTAAACGTCATCATGATACCGAAGTGCACAGGATCGATACCTAAATCCAATACGATAGGCAAGAAGATAGGCGTGAAGATCAGTACTGCTGGTGTCATGTCCATGAATATACCAACAATTAATAAAATAAGGTTGATGATCAATAAGACAACGAGTGGGTTCTCAGAAACAGCCAGTAGTGCGTCGGCAATCATGTAAGGGATATCGGCGTTAGCCATTGCCCATGACATACCCATTGATGCACCCACCAATAGTAGAACAATTGAAGTTGTTACTGCAGATTCTAAGATGATTGCTGGAAGCTGTTTTATTTTAACTTCACGGTAAACGACTACGGCCAGTATAAAGGTATATACCACTGCGATAGCCGATGCTTCTGTTGCGGTGAAGATACCGCCAATGATACCGCCCATAATAATGACAATAAGCATTAGAGATGGCAGTGCTTTTAATAATGTATCCCACACTACTGCTAGGCTTGGTTTTGGTGCGACAGGGTAGCCACGGCGCTTGGCAATAAAGCCAGCAACACACATTAAGCTTAAGCCCATAATCAGACCAGGGATGTAACCCGCTAGAAATAGTGCCGCAATCGATGTACCACCAGAAACCAGCGAGAACACGATTAAGGTATTACTCGGTGGAATCAATAAACCAGTAGGGCATGATGTAATGTTCACCGCCGCAGAGAAGTGCTCATCATAGCCATCTTTCTTTTGCAAAGGAGACATCGTGCCGCCAACTGCCGCCGCAGAGGCAACCGCTGAACCTGAAATTGAACCAAACATCATATTTGCCATGATATTTACATGCGCCAGAGAACCAGGTAAACGCCCACCTAATACTTTTGCAAAATTAATAAGGCGAATCGCAATACCGCCTTGGTTCATAATATTACCCGCCAAAATAAAGAACGGGATCGCAAGTAGTGCAAAGTTATCAAGGCCTGCCGCCATACGCTGTGCTACTACGGCAATTGCAGGTTCAAGTGGCAGGCTTAGCATAATGGTTGCTAAAGAAGATAGACCAATAGCAAATGAAACCGGGACCCCTAGCGTTAAGAGAACCGCAAAGCTACCAAATAGAGTAAGAATGACTTGCCATTCCATAGAGAAATTCCTTTTTAATTAGTTTTATTGAGGATCTGCGGCTACTTGGGTTTCACCTGATATCAGTTGTTTCACTTTTTCAAAGCCGAAAACAAAAGAATAAAAAATTATTAATGCGCCGCTTAATGGTAAGCAAAAATAGATGTAACCCATTTCCCAACCCAGTGCTGGTGTAACCTGGCCTGTTGCTAACGTTTTAAGCGCGAGGTTAGTACCACCGTAGATCAGTACAATAAAGGCAAAAATAGCAATGGCGGTTTGAATGAAAATTTCGTTAATCAGTTTACGTTTGCCAGTTAGTTTCATTGTTAACAAATCGATAGCAAGATGACGTTTTTGGCCTGTTGTGTAAGCCGCACCAACAAGTGCAACCCACATAAATAGATAGCGTGCTAATTCATCCGTGATAGTGCTTGGTTTGCCAATAACATACCGTGAGATCACCTGCCAAATAACACAGAAAACCAGGAAGGTAGAGAGAGACACGGTAAATGTGGCTAACCCTCTATTGATATAACCAACCAATTTATTCATCTTTAATTCCTTAGTGTGTGGGAGTAGGCGAAATTAACTGTTGGTTAACCAATGTAAGAAAATATTAATCAACGATATTTTTCACGCACTCATTTCTGACAGGGATTATAGATAATGGTCGATAAATGTCATGTGAGCTACTTCACAATTGAATTGGTTGACCAATATTGGGGTTATTATTGTGATTTAGGTCAACCAATTGGTGTTTTTGTTTTGACGGGATACGTATTTGACGCCAATATTAGTCCCGTATTCCAATATACCTTACGAAATGGACAACCAATCTCACGGAGATATAACAATGATGACACGTAAAAGTGTACTAACAGCTCTAATCGGTACTGCGCTAACAATTGGTGCTTCAGCTTCTGCTTTCGCTGCAACTACATTTAAGCTGAGCCATAACCACCCACGTGACCATGCCGTTCACCAAGCAATGGATTCAATGGCAAAAGAAGTACGTGAGCTGACGAATGGTGAAGTGCGTATTCGTATCTACCCTGATGCACAATTAGGTACGCAGCGTGAATCAATGGAGCTAATGCAAAATGGCGCGCTTGATATGGTTAAAACAAATGCTGCTGAATTAGAAGCATTTGCCCCAGCTTATGCGGCATTTAATCTACCGTATTTATTCCGTGATAAAGCACACTATTACAACGTAAAAGAAGGTGCGGTTGGTGAAGAGATTTTAGCGTCTTCTCGTGAGAGTGGCTTCATTGGTTTGACTTATTACGATGCAGGTGCACGTAGCTTCTATACGTCTAAGCCGATTAATACACCAGAAGACCTTAAAGGGTTAAAAATCCGTGTACAACCAAGCCCTTCTGCTATCAGCATGGTTCAGTCACTAGGGGGAAATGCGACACCTTTGGCTTATGGCGAACTATATACAGCCCTACAGCAAGGGGTGGTTGATGCAGCAGAAAATAACATTCCTTCATTCAGTTTAAGTCGTCATGGTGAAGTCTCTAAATTCTTCAGTCTAGACGAGCACACTATGGTTCCAGATGTACTGGTTATCTCTAATAAAGCATACGATGGCCTGTCTGAAGAGAACCGTGCAATACTTAAAAAAGCAGCGATGCATTCTGCAGAATTAATGAAAAAATTGTGGGCGGAATCTGAAAAAACTGAACGTGCTAATGCAGAGAAGCTAGGCGTGACATTTGTGACACCGAACAAAACAGCTTTTGTTGATGCAGTACAGCCGATGTATGACGCTTTAGATGAAACAAACCCAGAGCTAGCTGAAATTGTTGAACGTATTAAAGTGGTTCAATAATCGATAGATTAGTTATTAGCGTAAAAATAACAAGGTGTTGCTACTCTTCACCATAAAGAGGTTGACCAATTTGTTCAGGTCTTTATGATGGCGTAGAGTGCAATGGAATATAGTGACAATATAAATATGATGCCTTTTGAAGCAAAAAGACCTTATCAAGAATTAGGGTTGATACTAAGACAAGAATTAATGAGCGGTCAGTATAGTGTGGGTGATCGCCTGCCACCTGAACGTGACATCGCCGAAAGGTTAGATGTGAGTCGTACAGTGGTGCGCGAAGCTATCATTATGCTTGAACTTGAAAATCTAGTTGAAGTTAAAAAAGGGTCAGGGGTATATGTCCTTAATATTCCAAGTGAAACGAATAGTCGCGAAAATGTGATTAGCGATGAAGCCGGTCCATTTGAAATGTTGCAAGCAAGGCAGTTACTAGAAAGTAATATTGCTGAGTTTGCTGCGATTCAAGTAACACCGGGTGATATTGTGAAAATGCGAGTCGCACTTGAGCTTGAGCGTAATGAAATCGCAAGTGAATCTGCAAATTGTAACGGTGATGAACAATTTCATCTTTGTATTGCCGAAGCTACTCAGAATTCTGTGCTGGTGGATATGCTTAAACATTCTTGGGCGCGTCGAGAGCAAAGCCCTATGTGGAAAAAGCTTCACTCTCGTATAAATGATCAGGCTTATCGCGAAGAGTGGCTAGACGATCACGCAAAGATTCTTTCAGCAATGCAGCGAAAAGATCCTATTGCGGCAAAAAATGCCATGTGGCAACACCTTGAAAATGTAAAACAACGATTACTCGAGTTATCTGATATCGACGATCCTAATTTCGATGGGTATTTATTTAGCTCAAACCCTGTTGTCCTTCTTGGGGATGATAAATAAAGTCGAGACCTTAATCTTAATATAAGGCATCGATAAATAAGACCAGCGTCCTTGTTGGTCTTTATTTAGAACTGCTACTTCTAAGTGACAGTTAATTAAATTTTTAAATACTTTACTCGTCAATATTTTTCGAGCGGGTTAAGTGTGTCTGCAAAAGGTGATTGTCATGGAACAAACTTGGCGCTGGTATGGTCCTAATGACCCAGTTTCTTTAAACGATATTCGTCAGGCGGGAGCTACGGGTATTGTGAACGCGTTACACCATATTCCCAACGGAGAAGTGTGGACGAAAGAAGAAATCCTTATTCGTAAGGCTTTAATTGAAGAAAAAGGCCTTACATGGTCAGTGGTTGAAAGTGTTCCTGTACACGAAGAGATCAAAACTCAAACGGGTAATTACCAGCTGTGGATTGATAACTATAAACAAACATTACGTAACTTAGCGGAATGTGGCATTGATACGGTATGTTATAACTTTATGCCTGTTTTAGATTGGACGCGTACTGATCTTGAATTTGAAATGGCTGATGGTTCTAAAGCACTGCGGTTTGATCAAATTGCATTTGCCGCTTTTGAATTACATATTTTAAAACGCCCAAATGCAGAAGATGCTTATTCTGACGAAGAACAAGCACAAGCTAAAATCTATTTTGATAATATGTCTGATGCCGACATTGCTAAACTAACTGGCAATATTATTGCGGGGCTACCTGGCGCAGAAGAAGGCTATACATTACAAGAATTCCAAGCCCAATTAGACCGTTATGACGGTATAACAAAAGATAAGCTTCGTGAACACATGGTGTACTTCCTAAAAGAATTAATGCCAATTTGTGATGCTAATGGTTTAAAAATGGCCGTACACCCAGATGATCCACCACGTCCAATTTTAGGTCTACCTCGCATTGTTTCAACAATTGAAGATATTGACTGGCTAACAGCTGAAGTACCAAGCCAAATGAATGGCATCACAATGTGTACAGGTTCGTATGGTGTACGTGGTGATAATGATTTAGTGAATATGATTAAGCAGCACGGCGATCGTATTTATTTCACTCATTTACGTTCGACGCAGCGCGAAGATAACCAGCTTAGCTTCCATGAAGCTGCACACCTTGATGGTGATGTTGATATGTATAATGTCGTGATGGAAATTCTGAAAGAAGAGCAACGCCGTGATGAAGCAGGTGAAGTACGGTTAATACCAATGCGACCAGATCATGGCCATCAGATGTTAGATGATTTGAATAAAAAAACCAATCCTGGCTACTCTGCTATTGGTCGCTTAAAAGGTCTTGCTGAAGTTCGAGGTTTGGAAATGGCATTAAAGCGGGCTTTCTTTACAAAATAAAAAATAGATTAAATCGTATAAAAGGTCCGAGCATCGGGCCTTTTTTGTTTCTTTATAGCCAGTGAATAGAGGTTTGTTGATTATCTTTCAAGGGGAATCTGGGTATACGTGAAAGATAATCATAGGCCATTATTTAATTTATTTTAAATACTTTACATGGGCTTCCATTTCTTCCCCTATTTCTTTACGCATATTCATTAATTTAATGGCTGAATCACGCAATTCAATATCTTCAGAGGTCTGCGGAATCCATTCTGGAATAGGCGTTGGTTTTCCTTCTTCATCAACAGCAACCATAATGACAATACAATGTGTAGTCAGACGGCGTTCTAATAGTTTAGGGTCGCTTGCTTGTACATCTATCGCGATATGCATTGAAGAGCGGCCTGTATAAATAACTTTAGCACTGACTTCGACAAGGTTACCGACTTGAATGGGGGCGACGAAACGAATTCCGCCAGCGTAAGCGGTAATACAGTATTTAGCACTCCATCCTGCAGAGCAGGCATAAGCCGCTAAATCGATCCATTTCATTACTGCCCCGCCATGGACTTTACCACCAAAGTTAACGTCACTCGGTTCAGCTAAAAAACGGAGTGTTACATCGCGCTGTCCACCTTTCATACAACTATTCCTCAGAGCAAAAGAGATACGATTTAATTTTATGTAAAAAACAGATGTATCAGTAGTGTTAATTAATTGTTTTGCTATTACACCCTTACAAAACTGATAGATCAAGCGCTTAGTGGCTATTTTCTGGTATTAATAGCCACAACAGCCTTTACTGCTCTTAGAATGTAATTTGAATGTAACAAGGTGTGGTTCTACTGGGATTGAAGGGTAAAGTGATGATCCTGCGGTTAAAATGGTTACGTTTACAGTGCTGTTATAAAGGGTTTTCAAAGGGTTGTATCTAGTCGATATGATGTCATTGCTAGTTGTGTCACAAATTTTACATTTTGTTATATGTGAATTTTTAATGAGTAGAGGAACAATAATAATAATTTATATTCAATAAAATCATGGGCTTTAAAGCTAATTGTTTCTTTATGATAGCATGGTCAATTAAATCGTTTGTAATGCTTATTTTTCGTTAACTCATCACTGTTTTTCTATAGAAGACAGTAGTGTTATTTATAGTGTGAATGCATTTTGTTCATATGAATTGCAAATCTATCATTATGATTATTAGGAATAAATTCACAAATTCTATTCCAATTGGTAATTTATAGGTGCATGAATGTTAATCGGTTACAAAGTTGGCAAAACTAACTAATATTACCTGATTGTAACCAATGTTACATTGGGGAAACGTTTACATTAACACCGTATCGATCACGTTAAACCTAATTCCAATCAATGTAGACTTCGCTTAGAAAGGTTAATCGAGCAGAGGATACTGCTCGAGCCTCTCCCTACAAAAGCAGTATAACTATAATAATTGACAGGATTAGTTCGATGAAAAAACTGACTATACTCGCTACTCTATGTGCTGGAATGTCTTTCGGTACTAGCGCACTTGCTGAAACGACGCTTGGTTTTACGGTTTACAAATATGATGACAACTTTATGGCCGTTGTTCGTCAAGCTATCGTGAAAGTTGCAGATGAAGACAAAGATGTTCGTTTGTTAATGAATGACTCGCAAAATAGCCAATCAATGCAAAATGATCAGATCGATATTATGCTTGCTCGTGGTGTGAAAGCCCTTGCAATAAACTTGGTTGATCCTGCGGCGGCTCCCGTTATTATTAAAAAAGCAAAAATGGATGATGTGCCAATTGTTTTTTATAACAAAGAACCATCAGCGGCTGCATTAGCAAGTTACGACAAAGCATATTATGTCGGAACTGATTCAAAAGAGTCAGGTATTATTCAGGGCGAACTGATTGCTAAGCAGTGGTCAGAAAATACTGATTGGGATTTAAATAACGATGGTGTTATTCAGTATGTTTTACTTAAAGGTGAACCTGGACACCCAGATGCTGAAGCTCGTTCGAGTTATGTAATCAAAACATTGAACGAAAAAGGATATAAAACAGAACAATTACATCTTGATACTGCCATGTGGGATACCGCAATGGCCAAAGATAAGATGGATGCATGGGTTTCAGGACCTAACGGCAGTAAGATTGAAGTTGTTATTGCTAACAACGATGGTATGGCAATGGGTGCTGTAGAATCATTGAAAGCGGCAGGTAAAACCGATCTCCCTGTATTCGGTGTTGATGCATTGAGTGAAGCATTAGCGATGGTACGTTCTGGCCAAATGGCTGGCACAGTATTGAATGATGCAAGTAACCAAGCAAAAGCAACATTTGAATTAACCCGTAACCTTGCAAATGGTCTTCCTGCAGGTGATGGAACAAATTGGAAAATAGAGAATAAAGTTGTACGTGTACCGTACGTTGGCGTTGATAAAAGTAACCTAAACTAATTTTCTGCCAACTAGAAGCGGGAGACGTTCTTTTCCCGCTTTTATAACCTTCTGGTTAATGCCGCTATGACTACAATAAATAAAAATGAATTTCTGTTAGAAATGACAGGAATAAGTAAAGAGTTCCCTGGGGTTAAAGCTCTCGATAAAGTGAACTTGAAGGTACGCCCTCATTCTATTCATGCATTAATGGGTGAGAATGGAGCAGGGAAATCGACCTTATTAAAATGCTTATTTGGGATCTATGAGAAAAACGAAGGGGATATCGTTTTCTTAGGTAAAAGCATTAACTTTTCATCATCAAAAGAAGCGTTAGAAGCTGGTGTTTCTATGGTACACCAAGAACTAAATCAGGTTCTGCAGCGTACCGTTATGGATAATATTTGGCTTGGCCGTTATCCGACAAAAGGTTTCTTTGTTGATCAAAAGAAAATGTATGAAGAAACTAAAAAAGTATTTGAAGAACTCGATATTGATATCGACCCTAATGTAAAAGTCGCGACCTTATCTGTATCTCAAATGCAGATGTTAGAAATTGCAAAAGCATTTTCTTATGACGCAAAAATTGTGATTATGGATGAGCCAACATCGTCATTAACTGAAAAAGAAGTTAATCACCTATTCAAGATCATTAAAAAGCTAAAAGAGAAAGGCTGCGGCATTGTTTATATTTCTCATAAGATGGAAGAAATATTTGAAATCTGCGATGAAATTACCATTTTACGCGATGGTGTTTGGGTTGATACACGCCCGTTAGAAGGTTTAACCATGGATCAAATTATCGGTATGATGGTTGGACGTGAATTAACGCAGCGATTTCCTGAAAAAACAAATACGCCGAAAGAAACCATTTTAGATGTGAAAAATTTAACGGCGTTGAATCAGCCTTCTGTTAAAGATGTTAGCTTTGAACTCCGTAAAGGTGAAATTCTAGGCATTGCTGGATTAGTGGGGGCGAAGCGAACCGATATTGTCGAAGCCCTATTTGGTATTCGTGAGCGTAGCAGCGGCGATATTATTTTACATGGTAAACACCTAAAGAATAAAGATGCCCACGAAGCTATTAATAATGGTTTTGCGTTAGTGACAGAAGAGCGACGCTCTACAGGCATTTATAGCAACCTCGATATTACATTTAATTCTTTGGTAGCAAATGTTGAACAATATAAAGAAGGCTTAGGGCTGCTCAGTAACCGAAAAATGAAAAGCGATACCCAGTGGGTAATCGATGCAATGAGTGTGAAAACACCGTCGCATAAGACAATGATCGGTTCATTATCTGGTGGGAATCAGCAAAAAATCATTATTGGGCGTTGGTTATTAACCGGTCCTGAAATATTAATGTTAGATGAGCCAACGCGGGGTATTGATGTTGGTGCGAAATTTGAAATCTATCAACTGATATTAGAGTTGGCCAATAAAGATAAAGGGATAATTATTATCTCTTCTGAAATGCCTGAACTTTTAGGTATTACTGATCGCATACTCGTGATGAGTAATGGTCGTGCTGCTGGCATCGTAGAAACAAAAAATACCACACAGAATGAAATTCTCGGTTTGGCCTCTCGTTACCTTTAAGGATTAGGGTTAATGGAAACTTTAAAAAAACTCAGCATGATGCGCTACCTCAAAGAAGGGGGCATTTATGCGGTGCTATTTATTTTATTGGCAATTATTGTTATTCAAGAACCAAGCTTTTTAAGCTTAAGAAACCTGAGTAATATTCTTACCCAATCATCTGTACGTATTATTATTGCATTGGGTGTTGCGGGGCTTATTGTTACTCAAGGTACTGATTTATCGGCAGGTCGTCAGGTAGGTTTGGCTGCGGTATTATCGGCTACCTTGCTTCAAGCGGCAGATAACGTTAACAAGGTTTTTCCCAATGTTGGTGAAATTCCAATTGTTGGCGTTATTATCGTTGTGTGTGCCGTGGGTGCGCTAATCGGTTTGATAAATGGCATTATCGTAGCGTATTTACATGTAACCCCGTTTATAGCCACACTGGGTTCAATGATAATGGTATACGGTGTTAATTCGTTATACTTTGATTCAGTTGGGGCATCACCGGTTGCCGGTTTTGATGAGCGTTTTTCTGATTTTGCTCAAGGCTTTATTCGCTTTGGTGATTTTAGATTATCGTACCTTACGTTTTACGCCATTATTGCGATTATATTTGTCTGGATTCTATGGAATAAAACTGTTTTTGGTAAGAATATTTTTGCGATTGGTGGTAATCCAGAAGCGGCAAAAGTATCGGGTGTTAACGTGCCAATCACACTGCTTAAAATCTATGCCTTATCGGGTGTGTTCTACGCATTTGGCGGTATGTTAGAAGCGGGTCGAATTGGTAGTGCGACTAACAACCTTGGCTTCATGTACGAACTTGATGCCATTGCTGCCTGTGTTGTGGGTGGTGTGTCATTTGCGGGTGGCGTAGGTAGTGTTGCAGGTGTTGTAACTGGGGTATTAATCTTTACCGTGATTAACTACGGTATGACGTATATTGGTGTTAGCCCTTACTGGCAGTACATTATTAAAGGCGGCATTATTATTTTCGCAGTAGCACTTGATTCAATGAAGTATGCAAACAAAAAATAATAATAAGTAACGACAAAGGCAAAGAGCTAATTGCTCTTTGCCTTTTTTCGTTTAATTGAAATAGGAATTCAACGTATGTCTTTTAAAGGTAAAATATACGCATTATTTGGGTTTATTATTGCTCTTGCAGTATCAACGTCATATTTAAGCGTGAATTATTATATTAGTCAGTATATTAACGATAACAGTATTAACAATATAAACCATCAGCTTAATTTAGTACGAGATAAGCTTTCTGGTGATATTACAAATAAAGTATTGCTCGCTGAAAATATAGATACAAGTTCATCAGGGTTAGCAGAGTTACAGGAACAGTCTGGTTTCTATCGCATCAATAAAATCATTCAAGGGATGGTTTTTACTGATACCGGTACGGTGACTGATCCTACGATTACTGAACCATTAGTGTCTATGGTGAAGGCTGCGAGTGATAAGGTAACCGTTAGTGACATCTTTACTGATCAAGGCAAGGCTGTGATTACAGTGACCAAGCCGGGAGCTAATGGGCGAGGTGATATCTTCTTCATTGATCTGGGTAATATTCAAAGCTTGCTAGAAAGCTCGACGGCTAAAGGTAGCTATCTTGAGTTGACTGATCAGGCGGGCACATTACTATTCAGTAATAAAGTGTCAGGTGATTTAATTAAAGCGGAATACCCCGTGGCGGTGGGTGATAAGACTTGGTTGTTAACGGGTTATATTGATAAAGCCTTTATCGAACAAGATACGAGTGTGCTTAACAATGCGATTACTTTGGCATTGTTCATCGCTGGCGTGGCGATCATTATAATTAGTATTGTGCTAGTGAATATTGCCTATCGTCCGATTAGTAGCCTTCGTGACGTTGTCACTGATTTAGCGGGAGGAGAAGGGGATCTTACCAACCGATTAGATGTGTATAGCAAAGATGAACTCGGTCAGATTGCCGGAGCGATAAATCAATTTACTGAAAGCTTACAGAAACTCATGCTGGGTGTTTCTGATTCCACTAAAATACTGGGTGATGGCGTAGGGCAAATTTCTGCGCATGCAGAACATAACCAATCTTTAATGGCGACGCATGTCGCTGAGACCGAACAAGCCGTCGCGGCGATTACAGAAATGAGTGCAACGGCCGATTCTGTCGCTCAAAGTGCTTTATCAGCAGCACAGTTAACAGAACAATCAACGCAGCAGGCTGAACAATGCAAAACGTTAGTTGGGCAGTCAGTACAGAGTGTCGAAGCTTTAGTGAATGAAGTGGAGCATATGTCTGGCTCTATCCATACCTTAAATCTAGATATTGGTAAAATTAGCAGTGTGTTAGGGGTAATAGGTAGCATCGCTGAACAAACTAATTTACTGGCGTTAAATGCTGCGATTGAAGCCGCGAGGGCGGGGGAGCAAGGCAGGGGTTTTGCGGTTGTTGCCGATGAAGTACGTGCGTTAGCCGATCAAACCCAAAAAAGCACTAAAGAAATTAATGAGATGCTAACGAAGTTGCAGTCAGGCACGAGCTCTGTTGTATCGGCAATGGAGAAAACGAAGCAAGGTTGCCAAGTATCAGCTGCCGCGACAGCGCAAAGCACAGTGTCGCTAGATGCCATGACCGTATCGATTGCTGATATCAACTCGCTTAATACCCAAATAGCCACAGCCGCTGAAGAGCAAAGTGTCGTGACGAACGAGATTTCTCGTAATATGGAAGCGATTCAAACCATGATTGCAGAACTAGATGAAAGCGGTAAAGCAACACGCTTGAGTACTGCTCAATTAGCAGAGACGAAAGCGCAATTAGTCGAGGTTGTTGAGCACTTTAAACTGGCGTAATGTGTGAATCTAATCTTGAGGTAACAACCAGCTCACTCTTACTGAATTGTATGAATTGAGCTGGATTTTATTTTAGAACATTCGATATTAAGTCGATTTACACCGTAAATTTTGCCATTTCGTTATTTAAACCGACCACTTTATGTTTGATTTCTTGTGATGTGACGTTTGCGTCGTCACAATTATTAGAGACGCCATTGGTGAAACGTCTTGCAATTAATTTCAGTGGTCGAGTTTGTTGTACGTTGCGCCAGTTTATTCATTTTTTTGGTAAAAAGCACAATTCAGGACTAGCCTGATCATTATTAACATTGCAGGTATGGCTGCGACGCTTAACTAACGATATGAATTAACATAAGGATATGTGATGAGTGAGAAAGTGTATCGATTTAATACTCCGCAGCGACTCTTCGTGGGTTATACACTGGCTGTTTTGGTCGATCTGACCGTCCTTAATTTCTATGATGAGTATTGGGAATTCGTCAATATAGAGTCTTTTACGGTTTCATTTGCAGCAGCGTTATTATTGCAGTTGTTACTCAAGTTATCACTTGCCGCTGAACATAAGCTAGCAAATTATTTCAAACAGAAACCAGGTGCTGCCGCAAAATTTTATCGTGGTATGAGCACATATATCATCTTAGTGGGCTCAAAGTTCGTCATGCTTGAAGCAATTAATATTTTGTTTGGTGATAAAGTGCAATTTACGGGGCCACTGCATGGTGTTGTGGCATTCTTTGCTGTTGTATTCACCATCTTAATCAGTGAAATTATTGTATCTAAAATCTATTTCGCGCTGGATAACGGTAAAGAGTAATGGTCACCTTTGTTTCCAACCTCTGTCCCCAATAAAAAAGCAGCGGCCTAGCCGCTGCTTTTGTTTAATATTTTTTAGTGCCGTTGTGGCGAATGATATTAATTGCGTCGTTAAACTTTAAGCCCTTTCATTAATCCTTCAAGAACATCAGCTTGATGATTCAGACGCTGTATTTCGCTGGTTGATTGAGTAACCATATCAGCCACGCGTTGCGACTGTTCACGTACTTGTTCAACGTCTGATGCGATATTATCTGCAACTGCACCTTGCTCTTCTGCTGCGGCTGCAATTTCAATACTACGATCTGCAATATATTGGTTTTGCTCAGAGATATGACTAATATCTTTACTGACTGACCCCATCATTTTTTCGCTTGATTCTGCATTATTAACGGTAAGGTGCATGACTTTCATCAAGCTCTGGCTATTGGTTTGTAGCGCCTCGATCATTGACTTAATTTCAACCGTTGCGGTTTGAGTTCTACCTGCAAGGGTACGTACTTCATCAGCAACAACAGCAAATCCACGGCCTTGTTCGCCTGCACGCGCCGCTTCGATGGCAGCATTCAATGCAAGTAGGTTTGTTTGTTCTGAAATAGCATTAATTGTTGTTACAACATCATCAATTTGGGCGGCGTTACTATCGAGTTCGGCAACGGCTTCTGCGGCAGAATTTATCTCTACTCCTAATCGATTTATAGAGTTAAGTGTTTGATTAACTTGAGCTAAACCCTTGGTTGTTGTTTCTGTCGCTTGGCTAGTCTGGCTTGATGTATCTTGTGCGTGACTAGCAACTTCGCGAATTGAACCTGCCATTTGTTCTGTTGCACTGGCGAGAGAATCAATTCTATCTTGTTGCTCGTGTGTTAATTGCTCATTTTCAGAGCTTCGTTGGCGTAGCTCAGAGCTAATTTGCTGAATTAAAGCAATGGCTTCTTGTGTTGCTTTCACTAACTGTTGCTCTCGATCTGATACGCGATCGATTGTTTGTGCAATAAGGTTAAAATCGTTTCGTGCAGGAGAATACGCAATACGTGAGACTAAATCGCCATCAGCAAGACGTTGAACAGCATTATAGATATTATAAAGAGCGCCACCCATGAAAGTCATGATGTAGTAAAGGCACATAATAATGAAAAGGCATGAAGCTAAAATAATGCTTATGTGGCTGAATGCCAATGATGAGATTAAGCTCGGCTGCTCTTTTATCGCGAGGCTGTAAGAGGTATTGGGTACTGAAACGGTATCGATGCCATAGCCACCAACCTGAATATTACTGCCAGTCAGAATACGATTAACGTCATTTTCAGTCAGATTTGATTGGGCGATTAAGTTTGCAATAGTTCTCATGTTTTGTTGTAGCAATTGTTCTTGCTGGTTCTCTGATGCATTTATTAATGTCAAGCTGACAATCATTATTGCTAGAACAGGCGTGAAGAAGAGAATTAAAAAATTCTCTTTAAGAGTCACATTGACTAAATATTTATCAATCCAACGGAATGCAATTTCTTTCATTGTATTTATTCTCTAAGTACAGCTATGAATAGTCAGGGTTTTAAACTGCTCATATTATGTATGTAAACAATGTTCTAGTTCTGTTGAATTAAGTGATCCCAATCACGAATATAATGATAAAAGTTATTCAGCCACTCCGCCCTTCCAGAGAACCAATTGAAAACGAGAGCTTGATGTTCACGTAATGGCCTCTATTTAATTATCCAGCGGTTCAATACGTCGTGATCAATATTGATTCTTATCCAGCATAGGCGACTTCAATTTTACGGTAACTCAATTTGAAAAAGAGATAGTTCTGACTCATTGAAGGATGATATCTGCTGGAAAATTGAAGCCAAAATTTGATGGCCATTGTACTGGGAGTAGAGAGTGGTGACGGAGATCATAACTTATTGATCCTACTTGAGATATTACCCGAATTTGATACGTGTGTGGCAGTTTTAAACCTACTGAATGATATAGTCCACGAAAATACCTATCTATAACAAAAGGTTATGATAATTCTATCAATAATTCAAACATACAGTTTAGCGTAGATTTCTACAGTTCTTACCTTATTAATATTATGAATAAATTGATAATGCCTAACTAATAAGGCACACAATCGACACAATTAAGCCCACATATTTGGAGTGAAACATGCAAGACCATAATTCAAGGTTCCCTACGATTTCTAAGATTCTTATCTTACGGCAACTTCTTTGGGGGGCTGCCTTCTACGGTACATACGTACTTTTAACTAAATTTTTTCTAAATGACCTAAATTACAGTGAAGCAGACACCATTATGATGATGGGTGCCTTCGGTGCCGTTGGTCCTGTCTTCTCGGCGGTTGGTGGGTTTGTTGCTGACAAATATATTGGTGCTTTCCGCGCTGTCTATATTGGCTACACAGCGTATTTAGCTGGATTTGTATTGCTGGGAGTTGGTGCTAGCGGTCTCAATGTACCTTTAAGTATCTTTGCGATTGCATTAATTGGTTATGCACGCGGCTTATCTGCTACTTGTCCAACGGTGCTTTTGGGGAACTCCTATTCAGAGACCAATCGAGAGGCATTCCAACAGGGTTTGACGGTAAACTATTCAATCAACAATCTTGGCTCTTTTTCTGCTAAGTACCTATTTCCTTTCTTGATTGCTTACCTTGCATATCAGGGGGTTTTCTTTATTGCTGGGTTACTTATGGCTTGCATCTTGATCATATTTTTCAAGTTCCGTAAAGAGCTAGAGAGTGTGGGTAACGATTTAGATAAAACGCCACTGCCATTCATGACATGGGCACTCTTTTTTGTAGGTTCAATTGCGACGTTAGGCTTGGTATTTTGGATTTTCTCAAACCTCGATATGGGGAAATACATTCTTTACTCGCTAGGCTTTGGTGCTATTGGCTACTTTATTTATGAAATAACTAAAGCAACTCGTGCTTATCAATTCAAAATGGTCGCGGTACTGATCACTGTTTGTATTCTAATCGTGTTCTATTTTTTTTACGGCCAAATGTTCACATCAATGAATATGTACGCTATTAACCTGATGGGTGACAAGCTACTTGGTTTCATTCCAATTTATCCTGAATCTAATATGGCATTCAACCCACTATGGTGTTTTGTTCTGGGTGGGCCAATGATCCAGATATATGCTTGGTTAGATCGTAAAGGCTATTCTCCGACGATTCCAACTAAGATCGCAGGCGCATTTGTACTCAGTGCTATCGCGTTTACGTTATTGGGCCTATCTTCAGAAAATATGGGGCCGGATGGTAAAATTTCAGCAGACTGGATTCTATTAGTACATTTCTTTCAATCTGGAGCTGAGTTGATTGTAGGTGCATTAGGTGCTGGCTTTATTTTTGAGATGGTACCTCGCTATTTAGCTGCTTTCTCTATTGGTTTACGCGCCGTTGCGATTTCACTCAGTGGTATTTTGGCTGCGGTAATTGCAACTAAAATCGCGTTGCCTAAAGACATTGTATTTACGCCTGAAGTGGTCGAAGCGGTCTATACGGGTTATTTTTATATGTTAGCCCAGATTGCTGCATTCATGTCTGTCTTGACCTTCGCTTTGTCACGCGTGATCCAAAAGTTGATTTTACGTGGGGAAGAGCTTGAAGCAGAAGAAAAAGGCGAAAAAGAAGCAGCTCTGTCGCATTAAGTGTTGTGAGTCACGAATGTAATGGTGAAGCTTGTTCAGTAATCAAATAATCGTTCTTCATAGGTTTTGTATCATTTTGTGGTAATACGAATTAGAATCATTATCTAAAATTTAAAGGTGTGTGACTTATGAAGACGATTGCTATTTTTGGTGCTAATCGAGGTTTAGGCTTAGCAATGGTTAAGCATTATGTTCAACAAAACTATTCAGTGATTGCGATGGTACGGAACCCTGAAAAGGCAACCGAGCTGGCTGAATTGAACGTCAAAATCATTCAGTGTGATGCTGTTAATCAAGCCGATGTTCAATATGCTGTGGGTTGCTTACCGAAAGACGCCATTGTGATTTCGGGGATGGGAAGTTTTCAAGCTCAGCAACCTGTCGACTATATCGGTCACCGTTATTTGATTGATGCGCTTGAAGAACAAGAAATACAGCGCTTCTTAATGGTGACGTCGCTAGGGTGTGGTGATTCATGGTCGATGCTTTCTGATCGTGCAAAAGCGGTATTTGGCGGTGCGGTACGTGAAAAAAGCTTGGCGGAATCTTGGCTACAAACCAGCCGATTGGCTTACACAATTGTAAGGCCTGGAGGTTTAAAAGATGGTGAATCAACAGGAAACGCTGAAATTTACCAGGATGAAGAAGTGCATGGTTTGATTAATCGAAGTGACGTTGCTGTGATAACAGAAAGGTTGCTGAATGATGACACTTCTATCGGGCAAATTTACGCAAGTGTTGATCCTACATTGAGCTATTAATAAGGTTGAGTCTAATTCTGCTATAGATCATCTAAAAAGGAGAGCATCGCTCTCCTTTTATTCAATTATTGGGGTGAGATTAGTCACCGCCTCCATCATCGTTATTAGAAGAAGCTCCGCGCGCGTATTTTTTATTCCGTTCTTCTAATTCGAGTTGATCTTCCTCTTTTTGCTTATTGATAACAGCTTCTGCTTCATCATCTTTTGGCGTGAATAAACCTTTAGCCCATTCGAACATATCCTGTACCTTTGTTGCTTCATATTACGAAGCTTTGTTTAAAGTTTAGTCTACATTAACAGCAACATTAGTTGTGCTTTTCTGACTTGGCAACTTTCTGGTCTTTATTGGTTTAGCTAACCATACTATGGGAATTAAGCATAAGCATAAAATGCCCGTCATCCAGAATATGTCAGTAGTTGACATCATATAGGCTTGGCGAGTTAATTCGCCATTCACTGCGGTTAGGTTATCGCCCATTTGATGGATGAGTTCCATTGCGCTTTGATTCGCATTGGTAAAACCTTCCGCTAATCTGGCATGGTGAAACTCCATGCGTTCATCCCACATTGTTGTGACGATAGAAGATGAAAAGCTACCAAACAAGGTTCTAAAGAAGGTCGATAATGCAACGGCATTGGCGATTTGGTCACTGCTGACGCTTGTTACAACCAGGTTTTGTAGTGGTACAAAAAACGCTAAGGTGGCAGCCCCCAGTACGAATTGCGGCAGCATAATGTAACTGTATGGAGCATCAAGGCTATAACTGGCTCGCCAAAACCCAACAATAGAAAACACAACGAAGGCATAGCTGAGTATGATCCGCAGATCGACCTTTTGTACGAGCTTACCAATAATAGGGGCGCTGATTATTGCCAATATACCGATGGGTGCTACTGCATAGCCAGACCAAGATGCGGTGTAGCCCATCACACCTTGTAACCATAGAGGAAGTAAGACGGTTGACCCAAAATACATCATGAAACCCAAGCACATCACAACAACCGCAACAAGGAAGTTACGTTGTTTGAAAAAACGGAAATTCACGATTGGGTTATCATGATACCATTCCCAGATAATCATTATCCCCCATGACAAAATGGCCACGAAGGTCAAGCCAACAATGAGGTTTGACTGAAACCAGTCATTATCTTTACCTAAATCGAGCATCATCTGTAAGCTACCCGCCGCGATAACCAACAGACCAATACCAATATAATCGATGTTCTCACGCTGTGTTTTGGTATCGCGATCCTTAAGCAAAACATAAACCAGAATACTGGCAATAATACCGATGGGCACATTGATGAAAAATATCCACGACCAAGAGTAATTATCGGTAAGTACGCCCCCCAGAATTGGGCCCATAATGGGGGCGACAACCACGGTCATCGACCATAAAGCCATTGCCATTCCGTGTTTTTCTTTTGGAAAGTTACGCAATAATATACTTTGTGACAAAGGAGCAATTGAGCCTGAAACTGCCCCCTGCAGTACACGGAAGAAGATCAGCATCTCGATACTGCTAGAGATCCCACACAGTATTGACGTAACAATAAAACCCACAACAGCAAATGTGAATAAACGTACTTCACCAAATCGGCGGCTTAGAAAGCCAGTCATTGGCATTGATATTGCGTTGGCGGCACCAAACGCGGTAATTACCCATATACCTTGGTCGGTAGATATGCCTAAGTTACCCGCAATAGTAGGTATGGCAACATTGGCAATAGACGTATCCAAGACCATCATAAAGGTCGCCATTGATGTGGCGAGAGTGATCAATAAGAGGCGAACCCCTTTGACAGGTGCTAAATCATTCATATTATCACCTTATTACAAGGTGATTTGATGAACAAAGGTGTCAATATGTTGATCAACAGTTTGTAGGTGCTGTTGAGTAATATTGGCAAGGCTTTCATCAGTGGTAAAAACAGAGTGGTCAAAGGGTTGATTAGCAGCCGATTCAGTATCAACCGTTACTTTCATCGACATGCCGATACGAAGCGGGTGGGTTTTGAATTGTGCTGGATCAACGTAAATACGTACCGGTACACGCTGAATCACTTTGATCCAGTTACCTGTCGCATTCTGTGCTGGAATCGCAGAGAACGCACTGCCAGTACCTGCTCCTATACCAGCAACAACGCCTGTGTAAGTGTGTTTGCTACCGTATAAGTCAGAGATTAACGTAACAGGTTGCCCTGCTTGCATATTGGTTAGCTGAGTTTCTTTAAAGTTTGCTTCAATCCATACTTTATTCAGTGGCACTAGCGTCATAAGTGCTTGTCCTGGTTGAATCTGTTGACCAACTTGTACGGCACGCTTGGCAATCATCCCGCTTTTAGGAGCAATAATTGTGCTGTTGACCTGTGCCAAATAGACTTTTCGCAACTGTGAAATAGCGGCTTCAACCTGTGGGTTATTAAGCAGTTTCTCTTTAGGCAGTAATACCTCAGAAGCTTCAAGTTGTTTGTTCAATGCAACAAGATTTTGTGAGCTGATGTTGACTGCGTTTTTAGCATGAGCAAGCACTTCTGGTAATACTGAGCCATCTTTGTCGCCGCCAATTCGGCGGTTGTAATCTTGTTTTGCTTGTTTGTAGGCGATTTTTTCAGCTTGAACTTGCGCTTTTAGTTGGTCGATTTTGATGTAATTGCTTTGAACCTGACGCAAGGTAGCTTTTAGGTTCGCTTCAGCTGACTGTTGCTCTAATGATAATTTATTACGATTCAAAGTGAGTAGTTCACTGCCTTGCTTAACCGCTTGTGTATCATCAACGCTAATCGTGTCTATTGTTCCGGGTTCTTGTGAGGTAATCATTACCTGCTGACCAGCCACATAGGCATCGTCTGTTTGCTGTTGCGTAGTCGGTAGTAACATGAACCAAATACCTGCTGCTACCGCAACAATAAGGGTGAAGCTGGTTAGAATAATATTGCGTTTTTTCTTTGATGAGTTAGATAGTGTTTGAGTTGTCATTGTTATTCTCTTTACTCGTTGTTGCTTGGTGTTGATGCCAAAACGGATTGTTCTTGTTGGTAATCACCACCAAGTGCCACGATTAACTGCAATTGATTTTGTAAAATAGCGGATTCAGTATTGGTGACCTTTACAACCTGTTGGTGCCATTGCATACGGGCACTGTTCATATCAGCAAAGCTTGATAAACCACGCTCGTAACGATTATTCAAAATGTCGTATGCTTGCTGGTAATGGGTAACGGAAGATTGTGCGAGTATTTGTTGTTTTTGTGCTTCTTGTAAGCTGACGATGGCATCGGAGGTTTGTTTAACCGCGTTAAGTATCGTTTGATTGTAATTTGTGACCGCTTGGTCAAACTTAATATTGGCTGATGCGTAATTGGCATCGCGCACGCCACCGTCATAAAGCGGTAAGCTCGCCGCGACTGTTGCACCACCTAAGAATAAGCTGGCAGGGTTCATATTTGAGAGCTTTTGAAATACGCCCATTACCATCAAGTTCACGTCTGGATAATATGACGCTTTGGCTTGTTTAATACCTTGCTCGTTCGCTTCCACCATCCATTTGCTGGCAATAATGTCAGGACGACGACCGAGCAAATTCATAGGTATAGTATCGACAGCAGCCAATTGGTTGATTGCTTGGGCATTCGGTAAGGTTAATTGGCCCAATTGATCGGGAGTTTTAGCAAGATACAAAGCGAGTTGGTTTTTTGCTAATTGCTGCTGGGTTTTTGCATCTGATAACTGAGCTGATAAGGTGTCGATATCACCTTGGTTTTGAAACGATTCCGCTTCGCTGGCTAAACCTCGTTTTACTTGCGCGGTAATCACTTTATTTTGATGATTAATTTCGTCTAATAACGTGGTTAAGTTTTGCTCTAAACGATAATTATTCTGTAAAGCAAAGTAACTGCTGGCGATAGATGCAGATATTACTAATCGAGCTTGTGCTTCTTGTGCTTCTAAAGATAGCTTTTGATCACTTGCTGCGGTAATTGTCGCTTCGTTCTTGCCCCAGAAATCAAACTGGTATGAAAAAGAGGGTAGGAGCATGCCCATCGCGGAGTAATCAGCATTAGACATATTGAGCGATTGCGTATTAGCGCCAATACCACCGCCACTTACATTGAGGTTTAGTTTTGGTTTATCACCTGATTTAGCAAGAGCCACTTGTTGAGAGGCCAAATCAATACGCTGTTTGGCTTGTTGTAATGTGAGATTATTTGTAAGCCCTAATTGGATTAGCTGTGTGAGCTGTTGATCACCAAATTGATTCCACCATTGACGATGAATAACTTGAATATCATGACTTTTTAGTTGAATTTGTTCATTTGTTAACATCGATTGATGTTGCGGTTCTTCAGGGGGAATCATGCTACATCCTGAGAGAACCGATAAGGATAATAATATCGGAATGGATGCATTTTTATGAAAACGGTTCATCGTCTGTCCTAATCTGTTTTATAGGGTAGAGTATAAATATGATCTGATTGTTGATATATACGCCATAAAGGGAAAGACTGTTGCAGACAAAAAACAATAAGATTGGTTTCGATCTGAATACGCTCGAGATGTTTGCGCGAGTTGTGGTATGCCATAGCTTCACAAAAGCTGCGGCAGAACTAGAAATAACGAAATCAACGATTAGTCGAAAAGTCGCGGAGTTAGAAAAGCACTTAGGTACACGCTTACTAACGCGATCAACACGAACCCTAGTATTAACGAAAGAAGGCGAAGCGTTTTATCAATCTTGTGTCCATATCATAGATCTTATTGAGCAAGCTGAATTGGAAGTTATGGCAAGCCATGATCTGGTTCGTGGACCATTGAACATCGTTATGCCAGTAGAAGTAGGGAATGGGTTATTAGGACGGTGCATGAAGGAGTTCATGAAATTGCATCCCCATGTAACAATTCATCTAGAACTTTCAAATCGAAAAGTTGATCTTATTTCTGAAGGTGTTGATTTAAAAGTACAAATAGGAGAGCTGGATGAGTCGTCGTTAATTGCACGAACATTCCACTATTCGACACGTATTCTTGTGGCTAGCCCCGAATACTTAGCAGAATACGGAACACCGCAATTACTCGAAGATCTAAAAGCGCCGCATCAGCAAATTAAAAATAGCAGCTCAATACGAACAGCAGATAAAAACGTATTAGCAGGCTTGCCTTACCGTTTTAAAGTGAACACGATTAATGCATCATTGGAAGCTTGCTTAGATGGTTTTGGTATCACTTTCATGCCGGAGTTTATTTGTAAAGAACACATAGACTCTGGGCAACTCGTACACGTTTTACCTGATGTATATTCAGCTCAGATACCGGTTAGTTTTGTTTATCCCGAGAGAAAATTGATCCCCAAGCGGCTACGAGCGTTCATTGATTTTACTATCATGCGCTTCGAACAAGAGATAACGTTGCGGGAAGTGAATGCAATGTAGATCTCATTATGTATAACGTGTTTCGTGTGTTTAGAAACGATCCTGAGACTATAAAGGTGATGAAGGTCGCATTTTAAGCAGCTAGATAAACGAAAGGGATAATGACAATGAAGCGATAAGCAAAATTAATAATTGTTCTATTAGCTTGCCTCTCACAGCGGCAATGAAATGCTAATTATTGTTCTCAATTTAAGTCTCGTATGGGAAGCGCACAAGTAATGATGCGTGGACGTTTCGGTGGTGGTTTTAGGCATTAAAGAATGCTAATGGACATCAGATTCTGCTGTGCTAGGTGGATTATATGGTGCAGAACGGGATTATTACGTTATTTCACTTTTATTAATCAGATAAATAGAGGTGAAAATGCTTAATAAAGAGACGAACAGTAAGTCCCTTATGTTTTCAGGTTCTTTATAGTGCTTTTTTAAGTGCTTGTTATATATGCGTTTCTTTGGGCGCGCATCAGAATATGTGTGCTTTTTTTGATTTTTTGCCACATAAAAAACAAAAAAGACTACCCAAATCCTTTTAGGATGCTATTATTCTTTCCGGCTGTAATTCAGACCTATTTATATGCAATATTATGTTTTAGAAAACCTTTGCTGCACTGCTTTTCAAGTATGTTGTTTTTGAAGATTTCACTCATAAGTTATCATCACATAAATAATTCTATTCTGGCTAAAACCGCATTATTGCGAATTATTTCGAAAATTTAGGAGACTATCATGTCTAACACAACTGGTATCGTTAAGTGGTTCAACGAAGAGAAAGGTTTCGGTTTCATTACTCAAGATAACGGCGGCGCTGACGTATTCGTTCACTTCCGTGCTATCGCTTCTGAAGGCTTCAAAACTCTTGCTGAAGGTCAAAAAGTTTCTTTTGACGTTGAACAAGGCCAGAAAGGTCCTCAAGCTGCTAACGTAGTTGCTCTTTAATTTAGAGTCTATGTAACAGTATAAAAATGTCAGCTTAGCTGGCATTTTTTTTATCTGCTATTTGTATACCCACTTTCAAACCCTTTCTGTATGTTTCTTCACCAATTATCCATGGCTGCTAAATACGTTCAATTCATTGATTTATAGACCAAAAAATAGTTAGATAAAAAATCTAATATGCACTTAATCACATTTGTGGGATGTTCGGTAAATAAAGCTACCCAACTGTATATTCTGTGATAGTATGTGTCTCGGCCTGTAATTCAGACCTTATTTATATGCAACATTATGTTTTAGAAAAGCTTCGCTGTACCGATTTACCCAGTAAGTTGTCATGAAGATTTCCACTCATAAGTTTCGTTCACATAAATAATTCTTTTTTCGGCTACAAACGCATTTTTGCGAATTATTTTATTGAAAATTTTGGAGACTATTATGTCTAACACAACTGGTATCGTTAAGTGGTTCAACGAAGAGAAAGGTTTCGGTTTCATTACTCAAGATAACGGCGGCGCTGACGTATTCGTTCACTTCCGTGCTATCGCTTCTGAAGGCTTCAAAACTCTTGCTGAAGGTCAAAAAGTTTCTTTTGACGTTGAACAAGGCCAGAAAGGTCCTCAAGCTGCTAACGTAGTTGCTCTTTAATTTAGAGTCTATGTAACAGTATAAAATGTCGGCTTAGCCGGCATTTTTTTTATCTAAAATTTGAGTTTTTCTTTTATACAACATCACCCATCACTTTCCTTCATGTTTGTAATGATTTCTATCAATTTGAGTCATAGCCTTCTATTTCGTACACTGTACCCAACAAAACGCGCTGAGATCACCCTTAATTCTGAACCTTGAGACTGCTGGGTGTAATCGTATTGCGGAGGGGATATGACAAACAATTCAGATATCTTGCTATTAATTAATCAGTTAGGTTCTGGGCTTGAAACTAAAAACGGTATGTTACTGACACAAACCGTAAAGTCTGGCGAACACCTTGCCATATCTGGATCATCAGGATGTGGAAAAACGAGCTTATTAATGGTCTTAGCTGGGTTGAAAGAACCTAATAGTGGAAGCTTTTCATGGCAAGGGCAACCAGTCTTAGTTGATGGACTCACTTGGTGGCGACAACAATTTTGCTATTTACCACAGCAACCTGTTATGGGAGCTGAAACCATTAGCCAAGTACTGCGGTTACCTTGGACACTAAATGCAATAAGAAACGTGCCTTCTCCTTTTTCTGAAACACCACTGTTGAATCAAGACGCTGCAACTGAACCAAGTGAACAAGCCTGTATTCATGCTTTGCGACAAGTAGGGCTGAAACAATCATTAGACACTGATGTTAATCTGCTTTCAGGTGGTGAAAAGCAACGTATTGCGATTGCCCGTGCTGTATTAATGCAGCGACCATTATGGTTATTAGATGAGCCAACATCAGCATTAGATGGCACAAGTCGTGACATTATCATTGAACTACTAACCACGCTTGCCCCTACTAGAATATCTGTATCACACGATCCAGTATGGTTGGCATCGAGTGATCATCTGCATCATATGGAATCAAAAAATGGATAGTGTAGCCAATATTCAGAATGTTGCCTTAGCGGCATTCTACCTGTTGCTTTTATTGCCTTTATTTTTATTTCATCGTTGGCAGCTAGGTTTAACACGTACTGTTGTTGAAGCTGTATTAAGAATGACGTTACAGCTCACGATTGTTGGTATGTATTTACAAACGTTATTTACTTGGCAAAACCCAACGTTGAATATTATTTGGCTATCTGTCATGGCGCTTGTTGCCAGTTATAGTATTTGTCGAAGAGCAGAAGTTAATCTACGAAAAATATTTCCTGCAGTATTGCTAGGGCTGGGTGTCGCATTATTGGTTGTCTTACCGGCTATGTTAGCGGGAGTGATACAAGCTGAGCCTTGGTGGCAAGCGCAGTATATGATTCCAGTGGCTGGAATGTTATTAGGTAATTGCTTAACTGCCAACGTATTAGCCTTGGAACGCTGGCATAGTAGCTTACGAGATAAACAAAATGAGTATCAATTTTATCTCACTTTAGGATCTCCTAATCCGGTTCAACCTTTTATTCGTACGGCTGTAAAAGCAGCGCTTGCGCCGCAACTTGCATCGATGACAACATTGGGAATTGTGAGTTTGCCTGGCATGATGACAGGGCAAATTCTTGGCGGTACAGAACCACTGCTTGCAGTGAAATATCAGCTTGTCATTATGGTGGCGATTTTCATTGCTGGTGTATTATCGGTAACAACCTGTTTAGCACTTGTGAGCCGTTATGCTTTTAACCGCTATGGTCAATTGATGATATAGAAGTTGAGTGCAGAGACTTCATTGATGAGTCGTTTAATTGAAACTCCTTGTTACATTTAATTGCTCTTAATCTTGTCTGAGTCAGAGCTTTTTATAGTGTTTATAACTAGCCGTTTTTTATGATTAATTAGTAAGAAATGGAACTTTTTTGCTATATTTTTGTCCAGTTCTGTCGATCTCATAACACGGCACTGACTTTGGCATGACACTCGTTGAAGGTGTAAATGTACCATGTTCATAATAAAAATTATTTATGAGCATTGTATGAAATTACTAATTACTTTTTTCTTGATGATGTCATTCGCGGTTCCTTCGTACGCTTGGGCAGATAAGGGGCATGGCAAAGGACACGGAAAAGGACATAAAAAACACCACCATCATAATACTGTTGTAGTCGTAAAGCCGAAATATAAGAAGAAGAAACATCATCATCATCACAATACTGTTGTGGTCGTTCAGCCGCCACGTAATCGCTATTATCACCGTTCTCGTTTACCTGAGATTGCAACTTTTGCAGTGATTGCTGGTGTCTCTTACGCTATTGTTGATAACGTTTTTTATAAGAAATCGGGTGACCGATATGATTATGTAGACAGTCCACGTCGTTAATATGATATTCAGAGATGTATAAAGTAGGCATTAGACATGTACGTTTGATGCCTATTTTTTTCCCCTTCCTTCTTATTTATTCCACCTTCAATCTCATCATTTTCCATCGTATGTTCTACAAAGGCTATAAATGGGCGCTTGCTCACAAACAGAATATTGCACTGCTTTTTAGCTGCTGAATACATCATTACATTCTCTATGTGATGATTTTTAGTTGTTAATTATTAGTGGTTTACGGTTTTATTGGTGAACCCATCTAGTTTTACGCTAGTGTAGATGCTTAATTTGAAGTGTTAATCTGACTTAGTGTGAAATGGTGGTTTATAATTTCGTATTATTTGTTTTAATCAAAATTTAAATTGTCTTTACTTGGCTTTTGCAGTTTTTTGTTTAATTCTAATTGTAATCGAATTGTTACGGAGTGGCAGCGCCGAATAACATTCTTAAGCGTTAAACAGAATGTTGGTTTTTGCTAGGGATTTAAGCAAGCATTAGGACAAGATGATATGAATTCTACGCTAGATCGTACTCTACAACTGACTCAATTAAGTGGACAGGCTGTAAAAGAACTTTCTCCATCATTCGACCAATTACCTAAAACGGACCATGCTGATGGTGAATATCGATTACGTCGTTATTCAATTGTAAGAGTAAGTAATGGCGCACTGCAAGCTATGCCATCACGTAGTTTTATGCAGTCTGATGAGGTTAATACCTTTCAAGGAAATGTTTGCCGAAGCTTTGAAGCATTAGATGAACGTATTCTTAGTAGCGCAGGTATGTTTGAGATGTGCGAAGTCTTTAAAAATGCCAACTTACTGTCTGATGAGCAAGAGATCGAAATTCATCAAATTCGTATTGCTGCAATTAATGGTGAAACACAAGTTGCACCAGAAGGAGTGCACCAAGATGGGTTCAATCATATTGCCGTGATTGGTATTGATCGCCATAACATTGAAGGTGGCGAATTCATGGTTTATCGAGATAAAACAGATATCCCGTTCTTAAGCATGGCGTTACAAAAGGGCGAAGTTGCCATTTTAGCGGATAACCAACTATGGCATAACGCGCGTCCGATTAAAGCAGTAAAGCAAGATGAGCAAGGCTATCTTGATTTATTTGTACTGACTGCAAAGGAGGCTACTCATGCTCTTCACGCCTAGTGCTGTTCGCTCTGCCTTTCCAGCCTTACATCAAACTGTCAATAATAAGCCTGTATATTTTTTTGATGGTCCTGGTGGGTCGCAAGTACCTCAGCCCGTTTTAGATGCAATAACAGGGTATCTTGGACACTACAACTCTAACTTGGGAGGTTCTTTTTTCTCAAGTTCAGTAACCGTATCTTTGATGCAGGAAGCAAGAATATCGGCACAAGCATTATTAGGTGCAGCGTCACCCAGCAATATTGTGTTTGGCGCAAACATGACCTCACTTACTTTCCAATTAAGTCGTGCGATTAGCCGCGATTGGCAAGCAGGTGATGAAGTAATTGTAACTGCATTGGATCACTATTCAAATGTGTCTAGCTGGCAACAAGCCGCTGAAGATAAAGGTGTGATTGTTCACCAAGTGCGAGTGAATGAAGAAGATTGCACGTTAGATTATGATCATTTTGAATCTTTGCTTAGTGATAAAACCCGTTTAGTGGCAGTGACATACGCCTCGAATACCACTGGCTCTTTAGTGGATGTAAAACGATTAATTGATGCTGCACATGCTGTTGACGCGCAAGTTTATGTTGATGCGGTGCACTATGCGCCACACGGCCTAGTGGATGTACAAGATCTTGATTGTGATTATTTAGTATGTTCAGCCTATAAGTTTTTTGGTCCGCATGTCGGTATTGCTTACATTGCTCCCCAATGGTTACAGACATTACAACCTTATAAAGTTGAACCAGCGACAGATGAAGGTCCTGGGCGGTTTGAAACGGGTACGCAAAGCTTTGAGGCATTAGCTGGGTTTGTTGCTGCAGTTGATTACCTTGCACAGTGGGGCGATCCTGATGCATCGTTACGTCAACGCTTATTAACGAGTTTTTCTCAATATCAAGAGCATGAAAAAGCCCTTAGTCATCATTTTTTAAGCAAGCTTGCAGAGTTTAATAACGTTAGTTTGTATGGGATTAATAGTCCGCACCAGCTAAGTGAGCGCACACCAACCTTTGCAATACGAATTGATGATGTAATGCCATCAGATGTTGCGACATATCTTGGGCAACAGAATATGTGTGTGTGGAATGGTCATTTTTATGCTCAAGGATTGTGTAAACAGTTAGGTATAATGAATAACGGTGGCGTTATTCGCATTGGTTTAATGCATTACAATACGAACGATGAAATTGATTCACTGTTTACTGAATTAGCGCCATTTCTAATAAAAAATAAGATATAAATAGATTCAAACAATGTCACAGGCTTGAAATTTTAAAAATAACGATAAAGCCCTGTAAATCTACCTTATGAGGTAGACTTCAGGGCTGTTTTTGTTCCGCTGAAAAGAAACTCAATAACTGCATGATAAAACGCCAGTATGGTTCAGTGTATCTCGACCATTGGGGAACTTCTGTTTTTCAGGGTTATTCAATGATGAATATGAACATAAAATAAAAGCAAAAAAGCACTTTAATTTTTATTATTTCGTTTTATTAAGGGATTAAAGGCACCGTTGTTAGTATTTACGCCCTGTTCGATTTAATGAATATGTGAATTGGAGCTTAAATGTTTTCTCGTACAAACGCGTCGCTTTTTATAAAATATGCCCCCTTACTCGGTTTGCTTGCTGTATCTTCTGCCCATGCAGACAATTTGGTTGAGCGATTAAATCAAGTTGATAACAGTCTACAAAAGGCACACCACTCTGTGCAGAAGACTAAAAGTAGTATTAATAACAGCCAGAATAAATTTGATAATACCCAGCGTTCAATACAAGAGGCGAAAGAGGGCATTTACGTTGAAAAACGCACTGAACGAAGTGTAAAAAACACCAAACGTAAGGCGGTTGATAGTTTGATTAATCGATCAAATCGTGCGATTCGAGATATCACTAACACGTGATTTGCTTTAAAAAGAGCAAAAAAATAACACCATTAGTCTGCTGTCGATATAAAATTAACGGTAAGATGATTGAGTATATTATGTTGAAAGATACATAGACTCTAGAAATAGAAAAATAAATGGTGAGTAGCAAATGTTAAAATATATTGTATTGGCGTTAATTGGCTTTGGTATTTATATTGGTGTGACTTATCAAGACCAATTCTCTGATCTAACTAATTCTCGGTCATTTGAAGATGTAAAAGACGTTTATGAAGACGTTAAAGATCAAGCAATGGATGACTTTAGTACCATTTCTGACAAGATCGAAGACCTTCAGAACTAATATAAAACCTCGTTTGTAACTTGGGGCTGGATTCAAGCAAAAAGGTCGAGTCACTGAGTAGTGACTCGACCTTTTGTTTTTTAGTGACTAGCAACGATGTAGAAGTAGTAAATCATTGAGGCTGCTCATACAATTTCAAATGAACAGAGCGTATATGACCTTTGACTTAAGAAATAATGGGATAAAACTGACTTAGAGTAATCACAAACTTAGAGAGTAATCGTGTCATTACTGAGGGAACATGACGGGATAAATACCAACCGATTCTGTCATGCTCTTATATTCTAGTTCTCATGTTGCTTACTCGCCTCACACTTTGATATTCATTGATTGAGATCGCTTGATTCTGAGCTCTCTGGTATTGAGTTGCTCTCTCTTCCAGATATTTTGGATAGTACTAATGCTCACCGTGATATTTTGTTGTTTGAGCACCTTCATCAGTTGTATTGATGTCCCATGAGGGTTCAACAACGTCAGATCGATAATCTTATCCTCAGTGTGTTCCGATATACGGCTTTTACTGCGTTTCAGAGGCTTATTGATCCTTTTCAGGCCTATTGGCCCTTGCTCTTCCATAATTTGTTGGTATGTATAAAGCGTTTGGCGGGAACATCCGAGGATACGGGCTGCTTTAGATACGCTGCCGAGCTGCTCAACAAGCTCTAACGCTTCTATTTTCCGCTGAACCTCTTTTCCATATTCATGACATTTTCTGGGCTCTACTAACTCTGTGATATCAAGCCGACGGTGACCAAAATAGGCGGAGAATGTGCCGTCAAACTGGCATCGGATCTCTACTTTCTGATTTTCGATTGAATAGCGGATGGGCGAGTCAATGACGTACATTTTACTATCAAAGCTAAACGTATGATCGCGTCTTATCGTGCGATACTCTTTCTGCACACAGATGGTGTTGAGATCTAAATCAGGTGGCAAGCTCTTAAAGGCAGAGCGTGCACTTTTAGCCTGAACCATGATGTTTTTCACCCAGTAGTTGGGGATGAACTCTTCGTGTAAATAGCGGTTCGCACTCTCCATATCCGTAACGTTGTGTAATCGCAACTCTGGTACTAGACGGTCTTGGAAGGTATCGAAAGAACGCTCAATACGTCCCTTACCTTGAGGTGAGTTGGCAAAGATAATTTCAATACCTAGCTCGTCACAGGCTCGCTGCATCTGAGAGAAGTTACAGCGTTTGGGGCCACCAAAAATACCAGCTCTATCGACATATAGCGTCCTAAAAACCCCACGTTTCTCGATATATGCCCGCATTACTTTCATGCAGCCCTCGGTCGTTTCTGAGGGAAAAAACTGAGCATGAATATCGCTGGTAGCGTCATCAATGATGGCAATCAAGCAAGACTTTTCATTACCAAACCAGCGATGAGGACTGCCATCCATCTGGAGCATTAACCCTGGCGATTCCATACGCTCTCGATACTTTCTTACTCGACTTCTACGTCGCTTAGCGCGTTTAACATGATGGATATCGTGCGCCCAAGATCGCAAGGTTTCACGCTTAATGGCGATCCCCTCATTCTTTTCTAGAAGCTCAGAGAGATGTTGCAGATTAAAATCGAAGTACTTAGTTTGTATGAGGCTTTGCACCTCTTTCTTGAGCGACTCAGGGATTTTATTAACTGGAAAGCGGCCTCTATTGCCATGAACCACGAACCGAATACCTTCTTTACGGTATCGGCTTAGGTAACGCTCAACGGTTCTCCGAGACTTGTTGAGCAAGGTTGTGGCACTATTGATGCTGATCCTGCCGTCGATAACTTTACTGATGATATCGACAGTGAATTGGGATTTAGAATCCATATAGAACATCCTTAGCACCTTCTAAAGCTCAATTAATTACTTTAAAAGGTAAGCTAATTTAGTCCCGTCAAATTCCCTCGGTAGTTAGTGCAATGACAAAATCGCTTGGTAATTAAGATACGACAGAATCGCTTGGTGATCACAAACTTAGAGAGTAATCGCCTAAGTCGATGTTGGACAGAAACCATCTAGACTATTTACTTAATTAAGTCATCTATGAATTAATACAGGCATAGCTAGCCCTAACTTCGTTCGGTACAAAATGAACTAACTCTCAATAGCTGGTTGAAGAAGTAAAGAGTCATTGCAGTCTAGGCAGAGTGCTAATATCCCTTTACGGGATTCAAGTAATTCTAGATTGGAACTGTCACACTTTGCGCAACGTTTTACATTTGCTCCTGTTTTATCTGAGATCACGCTGACATTCTGCTTGTTGAGCTGACGTATCTGTTCAAAAAAATGCTCTATTGTCTGAACAATATCGCCAACTGACTGGTAAAAGCCTAAGTTCAAGTGTACCAACAGTTTATCGTATACAACGTTCGACAAGTTTGATTTTTCCGTGTTGTATGGCCGATCCCATTTATTTGCTGTCCAGCCTTGTTTTTGGTAGTAAGCAACTGATGATTCAAGTTTAGAAGGGATCGTATTCGTTGCATGCGGTTTCCCTTGAGACTTTCCTGTCATATAGAAATACGCTGCGTCTTTTACGCTTTTTTTTATATGAGGTGCTAACTGAGCAACACACATCTGCGTTAACATTTTGCGTATTACGTCGTATGTTTTTTGGGGAGGCTCTGCCAAATCAGCCTCTTGGCAGAAATAGCTTAAGAAGACCACAGCTTCTGCTACTTCAATATGCTCCACTAGATTACATAGCTGTTCAATATCCTTTTTTTGTACTTCGATGTTCCCATTCATAATCTGCTCAAAGTCCGAAAGGATATGGCGGTAAATAACTTCATTAGTTAAAGTGTCAGTAACGTTTAAATATATATTAGCTTGGTAAACCTGCCTGCTAGTAAGCATCCTCTCTGAAGGGTTCAAAACAACTTCAGTTGGCAAGTTTTCTAAGACAGGAAAAATTACCCCTTTATCAAGCAAGTGCGAGTAGATGGCTTTATCAAGTACCCCTGCAGGTGAAAGTATTGAATTTGAACTAGCTACTATTTGCGAAGGCAAGAGATCACGGCTCCCTAACGGGATTAGACTCGCGAGGTAAATTTTATCAACTAGAGATAAATCGCCATAAGATAGCTTCACCGATGGTACTGGATACATCTCTTTCAGTTTGTCTAAATTTTCTTGGTAACGGAGTTCGAGCGCTTCTCTTTCTTTGCGCCTCTTTTCCTGCCTTTCAGATTCACAATGATCACAACGGCACATTGGATCTGCTCTTATTTCGCTGACCTTATGATTACATTTAGGACATACATACTCTCGAAATCTACCCGACTTAGATGTTGGTCTTTCTAAAACATCATTTGAGCAAAGCTGACATGCAATACCAGTTCGAAGCAATGGGAACTGGCTTACAAGCGCATTTGGCGTTAGATCATAAAGATCGTATAACTCTATTATTTCAGAGTTCTTTAGTTCATTGTTACGGTACATTTCATAGCATTCGAGGACTTGATCTTCAGTCAAATGCGAAAATATAGGATTAGTTACGGTGTCTTTAAGCATAGACATCTCTATTAGGTATATTCTCTATTAGTTAGAGTAGTGTTAATAATTTTCAACAGCTTACATCAAAGCATTGGCAGCATCTTTGGAGTAGCTCAAACTAAAGGCGTCAGTTCTTCCCTTTTTGCTATTCATTAGATCAGGTATCACAAAACACTTACCTATTGGCTTGATCTTACATCGGTACAAACTCACTTTGAGGCAGAAATGATTTAGGTATCTTGATCTACCTCTGGTGGTGTTTATTAGAAGTAATAAGGTGATTCTCAATCAATAAAAGTACTACTGTTCATCTATCATCGAATATAAGAAACCTCTCTGGTTATAACTGTAAAGCTTCTGCTTTTCTATACTCGCTTGGTGTCATCTTTGTTACCCGAGAAAACTCTCGATTAAAATTTGATTTAGTCTGAAACCCTGAGTTCATAAACACCTGTGTAATCGTGTTATCGGTGTGGGTCAGATCCTGTTTTGCATGCTCAATTCGATATTCATTAATCAGTTTCGATATGTTCTTTCGATGAACTAAATTCACCGCAATTGAAATCTGTTTAGCGGGAATACCCAGCTTCCGAGATAACTTAGAAAGGGTTAAATCTGGGTCTAAATAGATGGCCTTATCTCGGATTTTTTTATCCAACATCTCTACAATTTCTTGAGATCGTTCTTCTGTGACTAAAGGGGGGAACACTTTTTGCTCTTCTGGAGCGCTTTGTTTTGATGTTGCTTCACCTGAAGGCGTGTTGACCCCCACAATCACCACCGAAAGCGATAATACTGGCAGCAGTACCAAATGGCCGACGGTCAATATGTATTCGGAAAATCGACCTTGATTGACAGCAAAGTCTAATGACAGAAACGTATCGATTAATGCCGAAAACAATAACATCCAGCCAGCGATATTCTCTGCTCTTTTTACACCTTCCCAATTGCTTAATGTAACGTTGATTAGCAGCGTATCTTTAGATGAATACTGCACCAAAGCCATGCCGTAAAATAAATAAGTACAAGTAAGAAAAATATCTAAAGGTAACCCCAAAAGTGGCTGAGTCACGACACTCACAATAACCAAAACAGGATCTAAAAGATGCTTATAAGCAATGGATTTTAAGCCAGTGCTTGCGCTGGTAAAAGCATACCAAGCAAAGACAGGAATAAGGGACGCTAATATTGGTTGAGCGTAACTAAAGGAAGCTATATTAAACGTCCACCTTAGCCCTACCATTGCTGTCGTGGATGCACACAAGGCTAAAAACAGGCAAACCGTCTTCGCTTGATTACCAAATTAATTTCACTAATCGACAATAGGAAAGGTGGACTAATGGTATTTAACTTAATGGCGTTTTATCTGAATGCTTGGAGACGCTACTTTGATTTCTCTGGGTGCTCGTCTCGACAAGAATTCTGGATGTTTATGTTGGCTCATTTATGTGTGACGTTGTTATTTATAGCGGTAGACATCTGGCTGCAAAATTCAGGCTAGTTGGATGTTTCTTATAGCATAGTTAGCTTGATTCCTATGCTGGCGATCATGCTTCGCCGCTTACACGACATCGGTCGTTCCGGTTGGTGGAGTTGGGTATTTATTATTCCTGTTATCGGCCCTTTCTGGCTGATCTACTTGTTAAGCAAAAATGGCACCTCAGCTTGTAGCAATGAGAGGATTTCATGGTGAGATTATTTATCACTTTGCTCGCCTTAATGAGTGCATTTGCTACCGCTCAGACAACTAAAACAGAGAACTTACCAGAAGGAACAATGGGGATATTAACCGTTAAGAGTATGACAGAAGGACAACTATTTTGGCTTAAAGGTCGGGTTGGACAAGGTGTATATACTCGTGTCGATGAGCAAAATCGTCACTGCTCGATTGAAGTACCAATAGCGATTGGCGGTTTCTCTAAAACTCAGTTGGCAATTCACTCGGTACAGGGGCTAATGATTGCTATTACTAGCCGAGAGCTAAGTGATTCGCTTATGAGTGGTCAACGAATCAACAGCGATGATTGGGTGTTTAGATCCGCAATAGAAAATCAGCCTGCTGATGGCTATATCATTAGTGGTATCGAGCCTACTGAACAGTTTATATTAAACTCGCGAAGGCGTTGGGTGTCTTGGTTGCTAGATGACACATCTAAGCTAATCTGTCTGTCGGTATCACAATAAAAGGAGCCGAAATCACATCGGCTTTCTCAGGAGAAAGGTCATAGAGCTTTTCGACCATCATATAAAACTAATCAATTTATCACTACTCAGTAATATGACAGATAACGTCTAATTTTTTACTTATAAATAAAAAAGCGGCAACCTAATGGCTGCCGCTTTTCATGTCTATTACGTTGCTAAATGTGTTTATTACGCAGCGTGAGGTGATGCTACTTTCGCTTCAGCAGCTTTACAAGCAGCAGCAGTGAAAAGAACATCTGTTGAGCTGTTTAGTGCTGTTTCAGCTGAATCCTGAATAACACCAATGATAAAGCCAACAGCAACAACTTGCATTGCTACTTCGTTTGGAATACCGAACAAGCTACATGCTAGTGGGATAAGTAGTAGAGAACCACCTGCCACACCTGATGCACCACAAGCAGAAACCGCAGCGACAACACTTAACAGTACAGCTGTTGCGATATCAACTTCCACGCCCATAGTATGAACAGCAGCAAGCGTTAGCACTGTAATCGTAATTGCAGCGCCTGCCATGTTGATTGTTGCACCTAGTGGGATAGATACAGAATATGTATCTTCATGCAGGTCTAAATCTTTACACAGCTGCATGTTTACAGGGATGTTTGCTGCAGAGCTACGTGTGAAGAATGCAGTAATACCACTTTCACGAATACAACGGAAAACTAATGGGTATGGGTTTTCTTTTGTTTTGAAGAAAACAATTGCAGGGTTAACCACTAAAGCAATAGCTGCCATAGAGCCAAGCAGTACAGCAAGTAAGTGTGCGTAACCTGCTAGTGCTGCAAAACCTGTTTCTGCAAATGTGTTAGCAACCAGACCGAAAATACCGATTGGTGCTAAGCGAATAACAAAGCGAACAATCAATGTTACGCCGTTAGACATGTCGTGAAACACTTGCTTTGTTGCATCACTTGCTTGGTGCAGTGCAAAACCTAGTGCGATAGCCCATGCAAGAATACCAATGAAGTTACCTGACATTAGTGCATTTACAGGGTTATCAACGATTTTGAATAAAAGCGTGTTAAGAACTTCAGCAATACCTTCAGGGGGTGATGCTGTCGCGTTGCCAGCAACAAGCGTTAAAGTGGTTGGGAAAAGGAAGCTCATTACTACTGCGGTTAATGCTGCCATTAGTGTACCGAATAGGTACAGCATAATGATTGGCTTCATGTTCGTGTGCGCACCTTTCTTTTGGTTTGCAATTGAAGACGCGACAAGAATGAAGACCAGAATAGGTGCTACAGCTTTAAGTGCACTAACAAATAAACCACCAAGGAAACCAACACTGATTGCTGATTCTGGTGCTACAGACGCAAGGAGAATACCTGCGACGATACCAACGATAATTTGGATAACCAAACTTCCGCTAGCGACTCGGGCTAAAAATGGTTGTGTTTGACTCATAATATATCCTGCATATTTTATATTTATATATCGGAGCGTTTTATTTCACTCTCAGGCCAATTTTTAACAGGATCTGCGATAGATTACCAGCTATCTTTTTAGAAACTTTTGCATTACAAGCTTTTAACCTTATTTGTTGTGATGTAGGTAACCAATGGGTTTTAAATAAGGCTGATGGATTTTTTGAGTTGTTATTTTAATGACTTTTGTTAAAAAAGCTCATGTTTTAGCATGAGCTTCTGAAGGGCGAATCCTATCATTTGTTTGAATGAATATTCAGGATTTTGTTGGGATGAGGTCTTCTAGCGCCGAAGATTGTAATGATTGGGCAGAATGATTGCGTGCTTTTTGCAATAAAGACAGCAATATTGTGTTATTCCATACCGTACTGCTATCTCCTTCTTGGTTATGCTTGCTGTAAATAGCAGCCATCATGTTCGCGACTTCTTGATCCATTTGGGTAATTAAATCGTTAGGTAGAGAATGTTTAGCCCACTGTTGATAGTAGGTTTGCACTTTTAATGCGTCATTCACAGTTACCGCTTGTACTAACCGATGGTAATTATCTGATGATATGGCTGTATTCTTAGCCGAGGCGTTAGTAGCAGGAGCTACGTTCTTTCTCGCACGTAACCAAAGCAGTAGGGTTATTACCCATAAGCAGGCAAAGGTAGCCGTTAGCCAAGGCCACCAACCAGAATCAGTAACCACGGTTATTTCTGTTGGTTTTGCTTCAGTTGTTGGTTGGCTATCAGGTAAAGCTGGCACCATAGGCGTACTGACTGTATTCGTGTTATCACCCGGCAATACCGTTAATGAAAGCCCGTCAACTTTGCTGGTTTCTTGAGTGCCTGTAATTGTATTCCACCAGTTGATTGAAAGCTCAGGAAGAACGAGCGAACCGTCTTTTCGTGGAATAATAACTTGTTTTACCGTCATGCTAGTGAAGCCATTGTTACTGCTGTACACCGGTTTTTCGTCATACATTCTGACTGAGCTAGGGTAGGTTAATGCTAGATTCGGCATACTGCTTTGGGCGGTATTTTTAATGTGTAACGTGATGACGCGTGTGATTGGCTCACCCACATGAATGTTATTTAACTGCGATGATCCCTGTTGTGGTTGCCATTGCTGTTCAATTTTTAGCTCTGGGGTTGGTAACCATAAGCCTTGATAATTATCTGGCTTACCTTTGATATTCAGTGTGATGTCTTTCGTTTTTTTATCAACAGGCACACTTAATGTTGAGCCAAAACCACGACTGCCTTTTACAACACTCCCTTTAAATTTCGCACCTTCTAACGTAATTGTGCCTGCTTTGGTGGCACTAATTTGGTAATAGCGAGTAATCACTATATATCGACGTCCGTTAAGCACCGTTTCCGTTTGTCTATCATCACCATCTTGCACAATATCAAGGCCATCACCAAGTGGCGCAACTAAAGCCGCTTGATCCATTTGCTCTCCGATTCGAATTTGAACTCGATAGCGTAAACTCTCACCTACGTATAGCTGACTTTTATCTATTTCAGCATCGACTTTAATGTCGGGCTCTGTTGATTTAGCGGCAGGGCTTGCGTTACTACTTTTTAAGGACGTGATGGTAATGGGTTCTGTGGTGGAGCTGCCAATTCGAAAGCTCGGTATCGTAAATTCGCCAATTGCTTTGGTTGCTATAGCCACTTTCCACTCTGTATTACGTGAAACCACCCCATTATTGAACGAATTTATGCTGCTAACGCTAGGGCGTCCATAGGTAAAATAGGTCGCAAGCGGTGATAAATCCAGAGAGTTAGTATTTATATTGGCATCGACAGAGACGACTAATTGAAAGACTTCGTTCACACCCACAATATTTTTAGACACCGTTGCCACTGCTTGTGCAGCTGAAGCAGTTGTTGGTAGTGAGCCGATAATGAATAGCAACGCCCCTAAAAAACGGATAGCCGGGCGCTTTAACTGAAAATAACGTTTTATCATTTTGTTCATTGTTTTTATCACCATGAATTTTCGGTAGCTTTAGGTGCTTGTTTTTGTCTTGCTTGCAGTTGCAGCTGAGCACGAATAAGGCCGCTCGTATTGTCTGGTACTTGTTCGAGTTTCTTTAGCACAGGATTGCTGGCTGATAAGGGATTAGCATTGCTGTTTTCTGGGCTGTTTTTTATGTCACTACTCTCTGCGGGCACAGCTTTTATCTTTTTGTCGGCATCATTTGTCGTGTCGTCTTTTGAGGAACCTTGTTGCTGAGAAATTTTATCTTTGTCACTTGGTTCATTGCTATCGGCTTCATTGGCTTGTTGACTTTGGCTTGATGAGTTATTAGCACTCGCATCTTGATCACTTTGTTTTTCGTTTTGTTGCTGACTATCTTGTTGTTGGTTCTGCTGAGGGGCATTTTTTTCACCATCAGCGCTCGATTGTTGATCTTTCCCTTTTTGCTGTTTCTCTTGATCAGCGTTTTGCTGGTCTTTATTTTGTTGACCGTTTTTTTGTTGATCTGAGCTTTCTTGCTTTTGATCTTTGCTTTGCTGAGAGTCAGATTGATCTGATGGTGACTGCTGATTGTTGCTGTTATCAGATTTATCTTGTTTTGAATCGGATTGTTGATTCTTTTGATCCGACTTATTTTTATCAGCCTTGTTTTTATCTGAGTTGTTTTGCTCCGATTTTTGTTGCTGTTGCTGTTGCTGTTGCTGTTGCTTTTCTTGCGCTTCTTTCACTATCTTAAGGTTCTTTTTTGCATCAGCGTCATTAGGGTCATCTTTTAAGATTGATTCATAGATAGCTTCTGATTCCTCAAGTTTCCCTGTTTGTGCGTAAGCATTCGCTAAGTTATAACGCGATCTTTGATCGGTTAATGGCTTTAAGGTTTCAATGGCTTTTTCGTAGTCGCCTGACTTGTATTCAGCAATCCCTTTCCAAGCGGGAGAATTAAAGTTTTTTGCGGCTTCAGCAAAGTTACCTTGCTCATAAAGTTGATAACCGCGCAAGTTACTGTTTACCCAAGGGGAAGCATTGGCATTATCGATTGGCATTAATACGAACATTGCAGCAATCACCACACCACGTCGAAATCCAAGCAATGCGAATAAAGCCAGTGGAAGTAATAGCCAAAAGCCGTTGTTTACGCGCTCTTCTAATTCTTTGGTTTTATCTAAATTGGCTTGTTCTCGCGGTTTAGCCGTTAATGCCACAATGGTGTCGACATCACGGTTATTGGCTTGAGATAACTGCAAATTTCCTCCTGTGCTTTTTACCAGTGGTAGTAGTGTATCTACCTCTACACGGGCAATAACAGGGTTACCATTGCTGTTACTTAACAATGTGCCATCAGGTTGTTTGATGGGGGCGCCTTGCTGTGTACCTATGGCTAATATTGATAAGCGGTAATCCTGATCTTTGACTAAGGCCATGGTTTGATCGGATTCTTGCTGGGTCATACCATCGGTAATAATAATGATGTCGCCAGCTTGATGCCCCGCTTGTTTTAATAGTGAAATCGCTTCTTGCACACCCGCTGCCGCATTGCTGCCTTGAATTGGCATGATCTCTGGCGATAAATTTGGGATCAAATTCTTTAAGGTGCTACTGTCTTCGGTGAGTGGGCTAACCACATAGCCATCAGCAGCGTAAGCGACTAAACCAGTGCTACCTTCTTTCCAGCCTGGCAACATATCTAATGCCTTAAACCGTGCCTGTGTTAAGCGGTTTGGAGCAATATCTGTTGCGTACATTGATCGCGACATGTCCATCACCAACACTCGTGCACCAGAAAGACTGTAAGCGGGTAGGGTATTTTTTTCCCAACTTGGTCCCGCCAATGCGAGTACTGATAGTAACCAACCCAAAGCTAAAATAACGAAAGGTGTGTTTTTCACCTTGCCTCGTTCAAGCCCTAAATGCTTGGCAAGGTGCGGTGCAATTAATCCTGAATGGTGTGCTTTACCTTTTAACCAAGGCAATATTAGCCCTAAAGGAATAAGAGCGAAGAACCAATACGGATGAAGAAATGTAAAATTAGCCACGACGTTTCCTCATAAAAGCAATGATAATGGAGAGCATCAATGCGATGGCTAATGGATAGCGGAACAGTTCGTCACGTGGACGCCATGTTTGCTGTGCAGTGTTTATCGGTTCCAGTTGGTCGATAAGCTGATAGATGTGTTCAAGCTCTTGTGGGTTGCGTGCTCGGAAGTATTGCCCCCCAGTCATATCTGCAATCTTGGTCAGCATTCTTTCATCAAGGTCTTGTGAAGGGTTCACTTTACGATTACCAAAGAAGCTTTTTTGAATCATTTCTTCAGCGCCAACCCCGACGGTATAAATAGTGACATTACTTTCTGCGGCAAGTTTTGCAGCTTCTAATGGCTCAATAACACCGGCGGTATTTGCGCCATCACTGAGCAAGATAATCACCCGCTGTGGAGCCTCGCTGTTGATAAAGGTTTTGGTGGCAATGCCAAGGCCTTCACCGATGGCGGTGCTTTGTCCTATTAGCCCTAATATTGTACGTTCGAGCTGTTGTTTAACGGTATTACGGTCAAAAGTGAGTGGGGTTTGCAAATAGGCATGCTGGGCAAATAAAACTAAACCTAAGCGGTCACCTTTACGTTGCTCAATAAATTCAGCCAGTACATATTTAACTGCTGCTAGACGATCAATGCTTTCACCACTTTTGGTTACCATATCTTCGATCGACATCGATCCTGATAGATCGACAGCCAGTAGCATATCGCGATGATCCGGCTGTACTTCGATAGGATCGCCATACCAAACAGGACGGGCTAACGCAGCTATTAAGCATACCCAGAGTAAAGACATCATCACTTTGCGCCAAATACTATTTGGCTGCTGTTGTCCTATGCCTTCAGGCAATTTAGGTAAGGTTATTGCTGCGGGTTTCATTACTGGTTTACTAAATCGATAAACCAGCCAAGCGAGGGGTAATAGTGCCCAAGCCCAAATCCATATGAATTCAAACATCTTGTTGCTCCTGCTTAGAAGCCGAGGTGTTATCGACAGAAGCATTATCTGTTACGTGTTTATTTGGCTTTGGCGGCAATGCGCAGGTGATCCAGTTTGATGCGAGCTTTTTACATTGCATTAATTCGTCTTCACTAAGGCCATTGGGAGAGAAAAGACCTTGTTGCCAAACATCAGAATAGGCTAAAAAACCTTGTTGTTTCGGTGGCAATTGTTGATCAAGAAAAGATAGCCAGCGTTGACCTGTTAACCCTGCAACTTGTTGGCGAGGAAAATAGCTAAGGGCTGCTTTACGCAGCAATTCATTAATATCACCCAATTGGGGTGTTTGTGCCATTGCTTTAAGCTGTTGTTTTGCTTCGTGCTGAGCTTGTTTGGATGCACGATGTTGTTTGATCTTTCTGAATAACAATCTAGAAAGATAAGAAAGCGCAGTTACGCCAATAATAATACATAGCCACCATCCCCAAGCGAGTGGCCAAGTACCCGGTATATCTTGAAGATGTACATCGGCAAGTGGCAGCGTAGTGGTGGCTTTATTCATTGGTATTGTTGGATCAGCCATGGTGAATGCGTTGACCTCCTAACTGTTGAAGCAAAGGTATAGCTGCAGATAAAGAATGCAAGGGTATCGCTAAGGTTTGTGCCATGTCTTTAATGAAGAGTTGATGGGCTAGGTATTGTTCACTCAGTTTCTCTTTGGTTTTTTTTGCAGAAAAGTCGAGCCACAACGATTGCTTATTATCTGTGACGCTTTCATACCCTGTAAAACTCGTTTGCCCTTGCTCTAAAGGATCATGGATCTGTACAAATTGAATACGGTTATGGTGGCGTAGTTGACTTAAACGGCGTTTATCACTTAACGCTAGCTGGTAAAAGTCACTAATGACCACAATCTCACTGCCTTTCGGGCACAGGTGATGAAGGTGTTTCAATGCATCTGAAAAAGGCAGTGAATAGTTGTTTTCGTTAGATTGCTTATATTGATCCTCGGATGCTGCTGACGTCTGTGCTTTGTGTACTTCAATCAGTGCATTAATAACCCGTAATGGTCCCTGTCGGCGTGCGGTCGGTTTACATTCGGTCAATTGCTTACCGTCATAGATAATTGCACCAATACGATCTTTTTCTCGTACCGCTAACCAGCTGAGTAAACTGGCAAAATGTGCAGCCTGTACTGATTTCAATAATAACTGTGAACCGAACCTCATGCTGTTACTAATATCAATTAATAACATAACGGGTTGTTCGCGCTCTTCGGTAAATAGTTTGGTATGGGTTTTACCTGTCCGTGCGGTTACACGCCAATCAATGGCGCGAATATCATCACCCGCTTGATATGGACGAACTTCTGAAAAGTTCATTCCCCGTCCTTTTTGACGGCTCACGTGTTGACCGTTTAACTGAGACCAAACACTTTGCGCTGGTGGAAGCCAGCGCACAGCTTGGTTTTTGTATTGCAGTAACTCAGCCAGACACAAATTCACACCATCGCTATGCGAAGGGAGAGTTGGTGCTATCTGTGATTCTGTCATGCGCAAGCAACCCGCTCGATCAAGTGGCTTATAATCGAATCAGCTGCAATGCCTTCTGCTTGTGCTTCATAGCTCAATAACAATCGGTGGCGCAGTGCCGGATAAGCCATTTTTTGCACATCTTCTGGCGTGACAAAATCACGCCCATTCAACCATGCATGGGCGCGTGCACAGCGGTCGAGAGCCAATGTTGCTCGTGGGCTAACTCCCATTTGTAACCAGTTGGCTAATTGATCGCTGTAACGCTCTGGCTGGCGTGTTGCCATGGTTAAGCGAATTATATAACGCTCAACATCCTCTGCCATATGAATGCTCAGTACTGCTTTACGTGCAGCAAAAATAGATTCTTGTGTAATGTGTACTGGGTCTGCCTTCTCAATACCCAGCGCTTCGCCGCGATTAAGACGAAGAATTTCCAACTCGCTGGCTTCATCGGGGTAGTTCACATTCAACTGTAACAAGAAGCGATCAAGTTGTGCTTCAGGTAACGGGTAGGTACCTTCCTGTTCGATTGGGTTTTGTGTTGCCATTACTAAGAACAGCTCAGGTAATGGGTATGTTTTTCGTCCAGTAGTAATTTGTTTTTCAGCCATTGCTTCTAACATTGCGGCTTGTACTTTCGCTGGCGCGCGGTTGATTTCATCGGCTAGTAATAATGAATTGAAAATAGGACCCGGCTGAAAGGTAAATTCAGCGGTCTCTGGACGAAATATATCCGTACCTGTTAAGTCTGCGGGTAATAGATCGGGGGTAAACTGCACGCGATGAAAACTACCTTCAATGCAATCCGATAGGATTTTTACTGCGCGTGTTTTCGCTAAACCAGGGGGGCCTTCTACCAAGATATGCCCATCTGCAAGTAAGGCAATCAGTAACTGTTTTACAAGATCGGGCTGACCGATGACCTGAGTTTCGAGATAAGTTTTAAGGCGTTGAAATGTTGAAGCTAACATCGAAATATATGTCCTTGAAATACAAACAGTCAAACAGAAATGATGAAATTTAAGACTTAAAAATGACAATAAAGTTCATGAATTTTATCGTTTAAGTCTTTGAATCGTCATGTGTGTTCTTATTTAAGGGTAGTGCGAAAACAAAGGAATTAACATTAATTATTTTTTATTCATAGACTTATAGATAATCAATGAACAGGCGCTATTAAGGTGACACAAGAAATGAATCTGAACTTTCTTGGTGCAAAAAGAGTCATTCGGCTTTCTCCACGATATTCTTCAGAGCATTAGCATTGCACAATATCAGCGTTGAGTTTTGGAATAACGGACATATGCTGAGGCTAATTGAAATGATCCTTATAAGGCATATGTTAAATAGCCAACCTGTATAAAGAGGCTGGTTATGGTAACTAAACTCAGTACTAATGGGGGGAGCCGAGCTTTATCTGAGTGCTTCATCAAAGCAGTTTGCGACAGAACCTTCTGTATTTGATCATCCTCTACAAAGACGCGTAGAGCCAATATCTTTGACAAGAAAAAGCAGTGGTCGAAACCGACCACTGCTTTGAGGGTGATAAAAGAATGACTAAACGCGGTTGATATCCGTTTCTGGGAAGAAGTTAGCCCTGGTGATCCAGTACGCGGCAGCTGTATAGAAAAGCCAGAGCTAAATGCTCTGGCTTTTTTTTACCTAGAATATGCCAAAAAAATGAGCTGTTAATATTCCCCACAGATAATGTTAACCATCCATTAACATTGCCGTTACGCGTCATGGCAATTTAAATATACAAATATGCGTTCGAATGAATAATTAAATTGCATCAGTACACATATAAGATGCAAGGAAATGATTGTTTATATTATTTTTATATCGAAGTTGTCCTGTATGTCTATTCCGTATTAATTTACTTGTTTCTGCTTAAATCAAGCACTGCGTTATGTAAGTGAAATGTTATCGGTGCTGATTTCTTAGTGTTGGGTTAATATTCAATGCTACATAAGAATATTGGTCTGACCATTAATGTCATGTATTGATATTGCTATGCGTGTGTGTTCTTATAATGTTTATGCAACATGTTTTTCATAATAGTGTCGCATTTTGTAATTAAGATGTATTCAAATCAATTTGTTATTTGTAGTTAGTATTAACTTTTACAATATTACTTCTTGTAATGTTGTTTTTAGAATTTTCAATTATTTCATGGTGATAGTTCATCTTTGTGATGGGCGCGGAGTCTTTTAAATGAACAAGAAAGCATTAGTTACTGGCGCTAAAGGTGGTATTGGTTCGTCGATTACAAAAGGATTAGTTGAGGCTGGTTATCGAGTAATAGCCACATATTTTCCAAACGGAGAAGCTAAGGCAATAGAATGGTTTGAAGAGAATAATTATTCAGAAGAACAGGTTCGTTTATTCCCTTTGGATGTTACGGATACAAGCTTTTGTAAAGAGGCTATTGCAACATTATTGCGAGAAGAAGGTAACATTGACGTATTGGTTAATAATGCAGGCATTACTCGTGACTCGACATTTAAACGTATGTCAGCGGCACAATGGAATGAAGTAATTAATACAAACCTCAACAGTTTGTTCAATGTTACACACCCTTTGTTTGACTCTATGTGCCAGCATGGAAATGCTCGAATTATTAACATTACTTCTGTAAACGGTCTAAAAGGTCAGTTTGGTCAGGCGAACTACTCAGCAGCAAAAGCTGGAATGATTGGCTTTACCAAAGCCTTAGCTGCTGAAGGTGCCCGTTCGGGTGTAACCGTTAATGCAATTGCACCTGGTTACACTGGTACACCAATGGTTGAAGCGATTCAATCGGAAGTATTAGACTCAATTAAAGCTGATATTCCAATGAAACGTCTAGCTATGCCACAAGAAATTGCCGGTGCAGTCACTTTCTTAGCAAGTGATGCAGCAGCATATATTACAGGCGAAACGCTGTCGGTAAATGGCGGTTTGTACATGAACTAATCCATAACCTTCAAGAAAGAATGGTTGGATAAATTTGATTGGAAAGGGAAGTTAAGATCATGACTAAAGTATTTATTGTTGCTGCTAAACGTACAGCTATTGGCAGCTTCAACGGTGCATTAAAAACAGTTTCAGCAGCACAACTGGCAGCTGTAGCAATTAAGGGGGCTTTGGCACAAGGCAATATACCTGTAGAAGCTATTGATGAAGTTGTTGTTGGTAATGTTATTGGCGCAGGTCAAGGAATGGGACCAGGTCGTCAAGCCGCAATTTTTGCAGGGATCCCAAATGAAGTACCGGCTTATAGCTTAAATATGGTTTGCGGCAGTGGCATGAAAGCAGTCATGGATGCAGCTGCGCACATCAAAGCGGGTGATGCTGAACTTGTGGTTGCAGCTGGTGCTGAGTGTATGTCACAGATCCCTTTCTCTGCATCATCAAAGATTCGTGATGGTCAGAAAATGGGTAACTTAGAGTTAACTGATTTACTTATTGCTGATGGTTTAACAGATGCCTTCAATGATTACCACATGGGTGTAACTGCTGAAAACGTAGTTGCAAAAGTGGGTCTAAATCGTGAGCAACAAGATAATTTTGCATTAGCAAGTCAACAAAAAGCGATAGCAGCTATCGAGCAAGGTAAGTTTGTCGATGAGATTGTACCTGTTGAAGTGAAATCACGTCGTGAAACAAAAGTAATTGATACAGACGAATATCCAAAGTCAGATGCCTCTTTTGAAGGATTAGCAAAGCTACGTCCTGCATTTAAGAAAGAAGGCTCAGTTACTGCGGGTAACGCATCGGGTATTAATGATGGTGGTAGTGCCATTATCGTGGCTTCTGAAGCTGCAGTAGAAAAATACGGTCTAACACCATTAGCTGAAATTGAAAGCTACGCACAGGCGGGTGTTGCACCTGAACTTATGGGGCTAGGACCTGTTCCTGCTGTTATTAAAGCTTTAACTAAAGCAGATCTAAATATTGAGTCTGTTGGCTTATTTGAATTCAATGAAGCGTTCGCTGGTCAAGCTCTTGGTGTGCTGCATGAAGTCGCTAAAGAGTTAGATACGTCAGTAGAAGATTTAGCTGAACGTTCAAACGTAAATGGTGGTGCCATTGCATTGGGCCACCCGCTAGGTGCTTCAGGTAACCGTATTATTGTTAGCCTTTTACATGAAATGCGTCGTCGCAATACTGAATACGGCTTAGCAACACTATGTGTTGGTGGTGGTATGGGTACAGCGATTGTACTGAAGAGTGTTTAAGTAGTACCTGTTTTACATTAACGCAGAATATTCACAGATTGTACCTAGATAAAATATGGCTAGGTACTTCAATTATACTTTTATATTAAGGAATCATGACTATGTATACGGAAATGTTTAAATCTTTCTCTGAGCAAACTGAAAAAACACTTGCACCTTACGCTAAGTTTAACAAGCTATTTTCTAAAAATGTTGAAGAGCTAACTGAGCTTCAACTTACAGCTGTTCGCACTTACAGTGAATTGGGTCTTTCTCAGTTAAAAGCAGTTGGTGAAGTTAAAGATCTTCAATCATTGGCTGAGTTCAATGGCCAGCAGCTTGAAACACTAACTAAGCTTTCTCAGCAGTTAATGGAAGACAGCAAGAAGTTCTCATCAGTTGCACAAACATTTAAAACTGAAGTTGATGAACTAGTTGCAGAAAATGTAAAAGAAGTAACGCCAGCATAATTGCATGACCATTCTGCCGCCCAATTCATGGGCGGCATTTTAGTCCAAATACAGAGGTCATTGTAATGAACGACAACTTCTTCTCGGACTACTTTGCCAAGCTCCAAGATATGAACCAGCTATGGTGGAAGGAATTGGATTCCGGCAAAGCAGCTCTAAATACTCCCCTCAATAAAGCGATGAATGAAATCAACTTGAAAGATACTGTTGAGTTGATCGATAAGGCCAGCGCTCAGCCAGGAGTACTTGCGAAAGTACAAATGGATTGGTGGGAAAGTCAGATGAAAATCTGGCAAAGCGTCACTATGCCAAATAGTGATGGTGATAATAAAATTAAACCTGAAAAAGATGATAAGCGCTTTAGTGATCCCGCTTGGGATAATGAGGCGTATTATAGCTATATAAAGCAGTCATATTTACTCTTCAGTAATACAATGAAAGAAAGTATTGAATCAATTGAAGGGTTGGATGACAAAGCGAAAGAACGTCTTGGCTTTTTCTCTCGACAAGCTATTAATGCACTTTCTCCTACAAATTTCGTAACAACGAATCCTGAACTCGCTAAATTAACTGTTGAAACTAACGGTGAAAACTTAGTAAAAGGTATGGAGTTGTATCAAGAAGACGTACAAGCAAGTGCCGATGTTCTTAAAATCCGAATGACAAATGATAGTGCATTTGAATTGGGTGAGAACATTGCCAACACTGCAGGTGATGTGGTTTTTAAAAATGATTTATTTGAATTGATTCAGTACAAGCCATTGACTGAAAAAGTGAATCAAACACCGCTTCTTATCGTGCCTCCTTTCATTAATAAATACTATATCCTTGATCTTCGCGAGAAGAACTCAATGGTACGTTGGCTAGTAGAGCAAGGCCATACAGTATTTATGATGTCTTGGCGTAATCCTGATGCCACAATGGCAAATATTGATTTTGATGACTATGTGCTAGACGGCGTAGTTAGAGCCGTTGATGCTGTCGAAAATATTACTGGTGAGAAGCAAATCAATGCTGCAGGTTATTGCATTGGTGGAACGTTATTGGCGACGACTTTAGCTTATTATTCCGCTAAACGAATGCGTAATCGTATCAAGTCTGCTTCGTTTTTCACTACGTTGTTAGACTTCTCTCAACCAGGTGAAATAGGTGCGTATGTTAACGATCCTATTGTCTCTGCAATTGAAGCCCAGAATGAAGCTAATGGTTATATGGATGGACGCTCACTGAGTGTCACGTTCAGTTTGTTACGTGAAAATAGCCTTTATTGGAATTATTATGTAAATAATTATCTAAAAGGCAATAGCCCAATAGATTTTGATCTGCTTTATTGGAATGGCGATAGTACTAATGTTGCCGTTGCATGCCATAGCACTTTATTACGACAGTTCTATCTAGAGAATAAACTGGTCGATCCAAAGGGATATAAAGTGGGTGGGGTCTTTATTGATTTGTCGAAGATTAAAGTACCAACATACTTTATCTCTACGCAAGAAGACCATATTGCATTGTGGCAAGGCACATACCGTGGTGCACAGAACTTAAATAGTAAATCAACATTTGTTCTTGGTGAATCAGGTCATATTGCGGGCATTGTTAATCACCCAGCTAAAAATAAGTATGGGTACTGGATCAATGATGAAAAAATTGACGATCCAGAAGCATGGCTAAGTAATGCAAAGCGTGAAGGAGGCTCTTGGTGGAATCATTGGGACACATGGCTAGCTGACTTTAATCCAGAAGAACAAGTTGAACCTCGTGAAGCAGGTAATGCTAATTATCCTTCTATAATGACAGCTCCTGGTAATTATGTTCGCCAAACACTGCCAATAGAGGTTTCAAATGTAAAATCTCAACAGGTAAAGTATGTTGAAGATGTTTAAAATTTAAATATTGCAGAATAATGATATATAGCCGACGTTAATACGTCGGTTTTTTGCTTTTGGCTGCAGATAAAATTACATTTTTGCTCTAAATTGCTGCTGAAGGAAACAGGTTGGTTGTTTATTGAACGGTTGGTAAATAAATCAATAAAAACTATTGTCATGGCTGAATATCTCCCTATAATGCGACCTCACTGACACGGAGTACGGCGCTTAGCCAGCAACCTAGTCAGTATGTTCTTTAACAATTTGACCATGCAATCTGTGTGGGCACTCGTGAAATTTTAAGTCGAAAGATTTATCAATGAACTGAGTGACCTTGATCATCGCAAGATGACACAGTCAATTTATGCTTCATTTCTTCGCAAGAAGAAAGAAACAAGAATATCAGTAAAAATCATTGAGCCGATTCGAAAGAATCAACAAAACTTTAATTGAAGAGTTTGATCATGGCTCAGATTGAACGCTGGCGGCAGGCCTAACACATGCAAGTCGAGCGGTAACAGGAATTAGCTTGCTAATTTGCTGACGAGCGGCGGACGGGTGAGTAATGCCTGGGAATATGCCTTAGTGTGGGGGATAACTATTGGAAACGATAGCTAATACCGCATAACGTCTTCGGACCAAAGAGGGGGACCTTCGGGCCTCTCGCGCTAAGATTAGCCCAGGTGGGATTAGCTAGTTGGTGAGGTAAAGGCTCACCAAGGCAACGATCCCTAGCTGGTCTGAGAGGATGATCAGCCACACTGGAACTGAGACACGGTCCAGACTCCTACGGGAGGCAGCAGTGGGGAATATTGCACAATGGGGGAAACCCTGATGCAGCCATGCCGCGTGTATGAAGAAGGCCTTCGGGTTGTAAAGTACTTTCAGTCGTGAGGAAGGCATTGTAGTTAATAGCTGCAGTGCTTGACGTTAGCGACAGAAGAAGCACCGGCTAACTCCGTGCCAGCAGCCGCGGTAATACGGAGGGTGCGAGCGTTAATCGGAATTACTGGGCGTAAAGCGCATGCAGGCGGTCTGTTAAGCAAGATGTGAAAGCCCGGGGCTCAACCTCGGAACCGCATTTTGAACTGGCAGACTAGAGTCTTGTAGAGGGGG